>OZ246887.1:3485000-5742785 GCA_965231765.1 Binatia bacterium | reverse complement strand
AGCCGGTACCCCACTTGGTCTCGATGGGGCCGGGCGGCGCGCTGTTGATCATGTCGATAACCGCTTGCTCTTCCCCCTCAGCAATCTGGCGCAACGCCGCCTCAATCGCCGCCGCAGTTCCTGCATCCCCGTCCCGATCGAACGACATGTAGGATAAACCACCGTTGGCAGCGATGGGTGGGGGCTGCCCTTGTGTGAGTTGGAGGGGGGGCACATAGGCCGATGAAACTGTCTTCGTAACCCCCACAACGTTGTTCTCGATATTATTGAGCTGGCCCATAGCATGCCTCCCGTTCCAATTAAAGATACGCAATCGTGGCATACAGGGCTTGTCGTTGCAAGGCGGGTATTTCCTGGTCACACGAACTTAACGCCGCGCCTGACGCGCGATCAAAGGCCGCGACGGCGCACCATGATCCCGGTTCCGTTTCTCACACCCGGGCCGAGCAGCCTTTGGCTCGGGCTCGTCACGCCGCTCTACGCGCGGGTTGGACGCGCGCGTAGAGCGGCCATGAGTTCGACGTAAGGATTGTGGAACGAGAATCCCGTTGAGTCAGATGGGAAGCATGACCAAGCCTATCTACCCGAGGGGTAAAGTGTTTGGTGGTCAGGGCTATATCTCCCAGGCTCTCTTCGAGCAGCTCTCCCAGGAGGGGCTGCTACTGATCACCCGTTTCAAAAAAACATAAAGAACAAACTCCTCCCCGTGCGAGACCCATCCCAATGGCGTCCCTGATCCGGTCCCATTTAAACACTCTCTATGAGACCAGCTATATATCTTTTCTGTGCGGACCGTGGCAGTCATAACTGTCATGAGGATAAGGAGGGCGACCATGAGTAGTAACGGAAATATCAGTAACACAGAACTGCGTAAGCAGATGAACCATCCGATCATTGATGCAGACGGACACTGGCTTGAGTTTGGGCCGTTGGTCCGGGAACGGCTGCGAAAGATTGGTGGGGACTTGGCGGTGGAGGGGTTCTCATCACGCCCCAAGCTGATCGACCAGCAGCTCTCGATGTCTGTTGCTGAGCGGCGCAAGCGACGGGTTGGGCAGCAGGGTTTCTGGGGACTGCCGACCAAGAATACGCGTGACCGAGCCACTGCGATCATGCCTCAGTTGCTGTATGAACGTATGGATGAACTCGGTTTCGATTTTTCTGTCATGTATCCGACTGCGGGTTTGGGACTCCACACGCTTGCCGAGGACGAGACGCGGCGAGTGACCTGCCGAGCATTCAATACGTTTAGCGCTGATTATTTTCGAGACTTCTCGGATCGTATGACGCCAGCGGCAGTGATTCCGATGCACACGCCGGAAGAAGCCATTGAAGAACTCGAACATGTGAAACATCAGCTTGGATTAAAGGTCGTCATGCTGGGCAGTATGATTCGACGTCAGATACCCGCTCTTGCAGAGGAACATCCCAAAGCAGCAGGCGTTGCCGCCTGGTACGATGTCCTCGGACTCGACAGCGAATATGATTATGACCCAGTGTGGGCGAAGTGTGTCGAGTTAGGCTTCTCTCCGACCTTCCATTCCGGTGGCCGAGGCTATGGCTTGCGCGTCTCGCCGTCCAACTTTTGCTACAACCATATTGGCCATTTTGCGGCCGCAGGTGAGGCGGTGTGTAAAGCGCTCTTTTTGGGCGGCGTGACCCGTCGGTTTCCGACCCTGAAGTTTGGCTTTCTAGAAGGCGGCGTAGGCTGGGCGTGTCAGCTGTACGTTGACCTGATCGAGCATTGGGAGAAGCGTAAATTGGACGCCTTGGAGGAAGTCAAGCCAGAAAACCTTGATGTTGATTTGCTCCGGCAGTTGGCTGAATCGTACGGCAGTCAAGAAATCGTAGATGCGTTAAAAGAAAGCGCCGCTCCCCTGGACACGGCAATGCAGCCTTATGGCGTCGAGACTGGTGGTATCGAGAATCTGGATGATTATTCAGCGTGCCAGATCGAAAAGAAGCAAGACTTTCACGAGCTGTTTGCCAAGAATTTTTATTTCGGCTGTGAGGCGGATGACAAAATGAACGCCGTGGCTTTTAATCGTAAGCATATTCCGCTCGGCTCGCAGATGAACGCCTTATTCGGCTCGGACATTGGCCATTTCGACGTCACGGACATGGCTGGGGTCTTACCCGAAGCATACGAACTGGTTGAAGATGGCTTGATGGATGCAGATAATTTTCGTGACTTCGTGGTGACGAATCCGGTGCATTTCTTGGCAGACGCCAACCCTGATTTCTTCAAAGGCACAGTGGTCGAGAAAGAGGCCGCCGCCGTGCTCGCCGCAGGAACACACGCTGTGAAAGTACATGGGGCAGCGACGAGCCAGCTGTCGAAGTAGGTGAGCAGAGATCGTCGGGGCTGATGGGCTCTGACGAGGAGCAATGAAGGGGAGACTGGGAGGTCTCCCCTTTTTTTCGTCACGTTTTTGAAAGGTCACTCTTCAGTTCTGCATGCCAGGTACGATCGCCATCGTGAACTTTGCCGTATCCGCTCGTGCCTCACGGGCGGCGGTGTATTCCGGCGAATTAAAGAAGGCTTTGGTCGTCTCGACGGATTCGAATTCAATGATCAAAACAACTGGAGCACCCCCGCAATCGCTCTTGGGCGTGGCGGCATAATCACACTATGACCGGAAATTACATGTATCCCGAACAAACCCCAAGAAGATTCACCTGACCCGCCTGCATACACAGGAAAAATGGGTGCAGCGCGGTCTTTGCAGAGACCACATATAGTTCTCTTCACCGGAGAAATGGCTGGTCATGGGACCAATCGGGGCATCTTGAAACGTCACCATCACCTGGCGACGGATATACACGCTGGGCTTCATCGGCAACGGCTCGTCCGACATGACGTTAAACTTCTCATAGGCATGATCGAGCCGATAGAGATAATGCGGACACCAACAAAAGCTGTGGGAAACGCTCTAGCACGCCGCCAAAGCGAAAATGACAGTATAGCTAGACATGCCAAGATCTCCTCATTGATCTCCCTCTTGTGTGACGTTCCTCACTGTCTTTTTTAGTTGTGAGACGCGACGGGCGCAAGGTCAAGATTACAGCGTACATTCCGTACTTACGCAGGCGCAGCCTCTTGTCCAACGATACTTACAGGAGTACAACGGCTCCGTCTGGATGATGAGTCTCTGGAAGACCTCGACGTAACGAACGTAGGAGGCAACGAATATGCCTGAGTTAACCGACTTGAGGGACCAAGCCTGCATCGTCGGCATTGGCGAAACAGACTACACGCGCGGCACGCCCAAGAGCGGGCTCGAACTCGCCTTGGAAGCGTCGATGGGCGCTATCGAGGACGCTGGCATACAGCCTGAAGCCATCGACGCGGTGATTCTCCCCAACGGCGCCGGGAGCGGCGGTACAGCAGGTGATTTTTGCGCTAACCTGGGGCTGCAAGATTTGCACTACACCACCTCCCTGCAGGAAATGGGCGGGGCCATGTGTGTGTCCGCCGTTGAGTCCGCCGCCGCCGTGCTGGCCAGTGGGATTGCCCAGTATGCGTTGATTCCCCTGGCCAGCCGGTTCTATTCCGGGCGAAGAGCCCGGCAAGTGACATCTGACCCTGGGACGGGACTCCAAGCAGCTGAAACTATCAGGGACTACTACGCGCCGTTCGGCGTGGCGGCACCGCCCCAACATTACGCCTGGATGGCGCAGCGACACATGCAACTGTATGGCACCACCCACGAGCAACTGGGTGCGGTGGCGGTGGCGATGCGCAAACACGCCCATCTGCATCCCAACGCCCTTATGCAGCGGGCGCCGCTCACCTTGGAGGATTACCTGTCGTCGCGCTGGATCAGTTATCCCTACCGGCTCTTGGATTGTTGTCTGGAGACCGACGGCGCGGCGGCGTTACTCATGACGACCGCCGAGCGCGCCAAAGATCTCCGCAAGCAGCCTGTCTATGTGACGGGCGTGGCGTCGGGCCATCCTTTTCCACCCCACGATATTCCCAATCGACCAGATATCCTCAAAATCGGGCTCGACTTTTGCGCGTCGCGCGCCTACGCGATGGCAGGGGTCGAGCCGAGCGATATTGATTTTGCCGAGATTTATGATTGCTTCACCGGGCAGGCCATTTTACAAATTGAGTCGGCGGGCTTCTGCAAGAAAGGCGAAGGTGGACCTTTTGTTGAAAACGGACGGATCGAACTCGGCGGCGCACTGCCCGTTAATACGCACGGCGGTCTGCTCTCGCAGGCGCACAATACCGGCATGAACCACCTGGTTGAGGCCGTCGTACAACTCCGCCACGAGGCCGACTCGCGTCAAGTGAAAGACGCCGAGTTCGGAGTGGTGACCGGCTGGGGAGGTCACGGGCATGGGTCAATCGCGATTTTACGTCACTGAGGGAGCCTCGACATGACGACTGAGAATGCCACACAGGTTGTTCGATTGCCCGTCTTGCACGGCTACACAAAAGAATTCTATGACTGGTGTCATCAGAAAGAGCTGCGTTTTCAACGCTGTCAGCAGTGCAGCACGTGGCGGCATCCGCCACGGCTGATGTGCACCAGTTGTCACTCACTGGAGTGGGAATGGGCTCCGACAAAAGGAACAGGCAAGGTCTATTGTTGGACGACCGTGTATCAGGCACTCGACCCGGCATTCGCTGAGGACGTTCCGTATGCAGCAGTGGTGGTCGAACTGGAGGAAGGGCTGCGGCTCACAACGTGGGTTACGGGGGTAGCACCTGACAAGCTCCGCGTCGGCATGCCGGTTGAAGTCTGGTTCGACAATGTCAGTGACGAAGGGACGTTGCCTAAATTCAAACCGCAGCTTGCCCCTTGAGTCGTGTAGGGTAATGATTTAGGGAATTTGCACTATAGAGATATTCGAATAGAGGAGAACAGATGATGTCGATCAGTGTTGACCCCAGTACCGGACGGAAGATTTTCAACACCCGTGCTGCGAGTAGGATGGACGATGTAGTGGGCAGGGGCTACTCAGTCACCGAAGATGAGTCGCTCAAGACGCTTCCGTCGCAGCCGCCGGGCGCGGTGTTCAGCCCCGAGGAGCAGGCGAAATATCGCGACTTCAAGGAGGCTCGCCGGGGGGCAGCAGACTACATGGCGATGGAGGGCGAGTTTAGCAAGTACCTTGAGGACGTGTACTCCGCCGACCCGGTCCCCCGTGACGCCCTGACCGACGAGTGCGAAATCCTGGTAGTCGGCGCCGGTTTCGCAGGTCTGTTGTTGTGGCACAAGCTGAGCCAGGCAGGCTTTAGCGACGTGCGGTTCTGTGAGAAGGGCGGCGATGTCGGCGGGACCTGGTACTGGAACCGGTATCCGGGCATTGCCTGTGATGTGGAGTCGTACAGCTATTTTCCGTTACTGGAGGAGATGGGCTACTTCCCATCAATGAAATTTGCGTCGGGGTTCGAGATCTTCGAGTACTGCCAGAAATTGGCCGAAAAGTTCAGCTTCTATGAGCACTGTCTATTCCACACCACGGTGGAAAAAAACGAATGGGACGAAGAGGCTGGGCGGTGGATTGTGCACACCGACCGTGGCGACGCGATGCGGGCACGCTATCTGATCCAGGCCAACGGCATCCTCACTACCCCGAAGCTGGCCCGGATCGAGGGCATGGAGACGTTTCAGGGCGAGTCGTTCCACACCTCGCGCTGGCACTACGACATCCCCCTGGACGGCAAGCGGGTCGGCATCATCGGGACCGGAGCGACTGCGGTGCAGGTCATTCCGGAACTGGCAAAAGTCGTTGGTGAGCTACACGTGTTTCAGCGCACGCCGTCGACGATTGATATACGTGACCAGCGCGAAACGAAACAGGGGGAGATCGACCAGTGGACACATGAGCCAGGCTGGGCGAGAGCTCGCCGGAAGCGATTCGCCCGTATCTCCGAGGGGCGCACAGCGATCCAGGCCAACGACGACTACCTCGCCGGCAAGGTCGAAGATTTCAGGGAACGGAAAAAGCATACAACCAAATTGGCGCCTGAGGAGCGGGTGCAGAAGCAGCTCAACACGAACTTCCGGATCATGGAGCAGATCCGGGCGCGGGTCGACACCATCATACAGGACCCCAAGACCGCTGCGTCTCTCAAGCCGTACTACCCGTACGGCTGCAAGCGACCAACGTTCCACGACGAATACCTCCCGTCGTTCAATAAGCCGCATGTCCATCTGGTCGACACAGCACCGGCTGGCGTGAGTCAAATCAACAAAAACGGCGTCGTGCACGACGGAGTTGAGTATCCGCTCGACGTGTTGATCTATGCAACCGGGTTCCAATGGATGGCGTCCGGCTTATTTGACAAGACGGTGGGTCGTGACGGTCGCACCCTCAAGGAGACGTGGGACGCAGAGGGCACCAAGACCTTTCTCGGCATCCACGCCAAGGATTTCCCAAACCTCTTCATCGTCACCGGCCCCCAGGGTGGCGGCGGCAGCTTCAACTTCACCGACGCCATTGACGCGCATGGCGACTACGTTGTGTGGATGCTGAAGACTCTGCGTGACCAGAGCCAGGAAATCGTCGACGTGCACCGCCAGCCGCAAGAGGAGTACGCCGAGCACTGCCGCAAGGCGGACATCATGAGCGCGCCGCTGCGCGACTGTCTGTCGTACTACAACGGACACGGGGACGCCGAGCCCGGCAGCCTGGCCTATTACGGCGGTGGCCGCTGGCACAAGTTCCGTCTCGCCGCGCAGGACACACTTGAGCCGTACCGCTTTGGCCCGGCAACGCGTGCAACGTCTGCAATGTCTGATTGATTGCGGCGTGATTACAGATGACCTGCTGGACCTTTCCGAGCGG
The DNA here is from genome assembly GCA_965231765.1 of Binatia bacterium. GTDB lineage: Bacteria > Desulfobacterota > Binatia > Bin18 > Bin18 > JAAXHF01. The sequence goes on along the minus strand of OZ246887.1, from coordinate 5,735,978 downwards.
CTTGAGCGGAGCGAAGTCGAAGGGCAGCGTACGCAGAAAAGCTGTGTACTTCGACTTCGCCGCTCCCACGGCTACGCTCAGCACGAGCGGTTTTTCAGGCGAGCCCGAAAAACCGGACTGAAGCATCTCCTAATAGGCCGTTGCGGGCTTCCGACGTGTGGAGGCTGCCAGCGAGGTGAGCAAGATGTTCCATGTAGTTGCCTGGGTGGTCGGGATGCGGAAAATCTGACGCCCAGCCGAATTGATCGGGGCCGAAGTCTTCGATCGTTTTTGCCCACGCCGTTTCGTCTGGATCTCCACTCACAAAGCATTGCTTCGCGAAAGTCTCCTTCGGGCGGGTGGTGATCTTGATGCCGCGCTCACCGACCTGGGTATCGAAGACCGCCTCCATCTTATCGAGTAAGGAGGGGACCCACCCTGCGCCGCCTTCAAAGAAGCCGACGCGAAGTCTCGGGAAACGCTCAAACAGCCCGTACTGAAACATATCCACGAGTGCGATTTCCATCGCTACTCTGCCACCCAAGACGGACAAGAGAAATTGTCCACCGTCGTGCAAGATCTTAGGCGCGATCCTGGTGAACGGCCGATACTCCCGGAGTTCGCCAGACACGTGGATGCAAACCGGCACATTTAAATCCTGCGCTGCGGCATAAAAGGGATCCCATTCCGCATCCCCCAAGGGCAATTTCCGGACGTTAAAGGTTACGATCATGGCGCCTTTCGCTCCAGCCTGAACCGCGGTCTTCAGGTCTTCAGCCGCTACCTTGGGGTCCCCAAGAAAGCAGTGCGCGATCGGCACAAGCCGTCCATTGCTCCCGGAGCAGAAATCAATCACCCACCGATTATAGGCTCTGCACATGGCATGGGCCAACTCGATATCAGTGATGTGTGTGTTCCAGAGCAGCCCGAGGGACGTGAATATAGCGGTATATGCGAGACCCTCAGCGTCAGCTCGGGCCAGTCGAGCCGTGGGGAGGTAGCCAGCGGGATCCGCATCCCCCGGCCATTCCATCTTCAATCCCTCCATTTCTGCGAGGGACCGACCCATACCCATGATCGCTTGCGCGCTCTTTATGTCGTTGCCCCGGAGGAACTGCCCGTCTAGCTGGAGATGCAGTCCTTCGGCTGTTCGACCGAAGCGGAGACCTCGATCCTTATACTTGGCTTCCATAAAGTCGCCGGTCCAGAGATCGGCCGGTTCAATGATATGACCGTCGGTGTCCATGATACCGTGCTTTCCGGTATAGAGTTCCGTTGCTGTCAATGTCATATAAGACTCTCCTTTCTTCAAGGGTTTTTCGTTCTTCTCGTCATTCAAAAACGTCCTCAGTTCTCCTTTCACCTCTTTCATTAGCCCTGTATCGAACCGTTTGCAAAGGCATTATGGCTTGCACAGGGTTTCGTTCCGATGATTGTCACGTCCCGCGGTTCGCACCCTGTTAGCACGCCCTATACTCGACCCTTGATTTCATTCCGGCGCAAGCAGGTCGTTGGCTGGGGTGGTCCTGCCTTAGGATACGCTATGGCTCCATGGGAAACCACTGCAACTTCTTGCCCGCGCACGCAGAGCATCAAAGTAACTCTTCAGACCACCAACAGGCGCAGGACTGCCGCACCCGTCCCAGCCGAGCAGTAACCACAGCGCCGCTTCCATGCGTCTTCCTCCGCTTTATCCTCTCTTGGGCCTGTTTGCAGATCGGCCCAACGGAAAGGTTGCTGAAATGAGCCGCCATATTTCTCCAAATCGGCTTCCAGTGCAAAGCGTCAGGGGTGCGGTGACCCATACAGGCAGGATAATTGCGCCTTTGCACTGTCGAGATTCCAAATGACTCACCTCTTTTATATTTTAAAGGCCGGTTGAATCGCAATGGCATGCCTTTTTTTTCGGCGGAGGACTCACGGCCGACTTCACTCTGGAGTCGCTCATGTTTGCCCGAGCGAGAGCTGGCAGTCAGGAAGCTTCGTAGGCTGGGGAATACCATCATGCAGTAGAGCTGGGCCATCAAGCCCTGGGCGGCGGTGTCCGGGGTGATAAAATCGCCAAATGGCAATCCCATTCGTATCGAGTTGTCCTGCTGTCCATTTCCTGCTCTTATCTCCCTTGGTTTGAAAGGAGAGAGTCCTATGGCAGAAGAAAAAGCACAGCTGGGGTTGGCAGATCTCAAGAAGATGGCTGTAGAAGTCGGTTCCGATCACGGCCCCGGCTCGGAAGATTGGCAGGCGGAAGGGTCGGAGACCAAGCGCGTCAATGACCTGTTTATGCGAGCGCTTCGCGAGAACAACGGCAAAGTCTCCGGCGAACTCGAGGGGCTCCAGGCCTTGATCATCACGACCACGGGCGTGAAGACGGGGAAACCGCGTGACGTGCCGTTGGGCTATCAGATCGTGGACGGTCGGCTACTCATTATCGCGTCGATGGCCGGCGCCAAGAGAAATCCGCCATGGTTCTACAATCTGGTCAAAACCCCGGAGGTCGTCGTCGAAAAAGATGGAGAGCGCTTCGTCGCAAACGCGGTGGTGACCGAAGGCGAGGATAGGAATTATTTGTTCCAGAAAATCTGCGAGAGCGAACCCACGTTCGGACAATATCAGGCGCGTACCGACCGTGTCATTCCCGTCATAGAATTACAGCGCAAATAGGGCATCCCGTAGCAACGGCTGCTACCGCCGCATTCCTCACTATAAGAGCTTCGGCGGCCAGGGATGGAAGTTTATGCAGTTATTGTTTTCCTCGTGTTTATTGGTGCGCCGCTCTATTACGGCTTCGATACGATACCGCATGCGGGCAAAGCCTTCCCCCCTAAACAGACTAACTGGCTTTCTTTTTGCGTCTGAATCGCTTGCAACCTACGTCTCCTATCAAATCCGGGAAAGGCGGCACGGACACGGACCATCCGCATATGCCAGCTCCGTTTTCCGGGCCGCGCCCTGGGTTCAGTCTCAGTCATGTCCCGAGATAGTCACCGGCGACCTTGTGATGATGCCGGATCAAAACTTCTTGATCTTGAATGGTGATTTCTTTTTTAGCGCCAGACGCCAGCATGGACTGCGTTTTCTCCAAAGTGTTGCCATCTTCCATCAGCAGATCACGGAACAAGACCTTGCTGTACTCTTGGCTAAAACGTTGGCCGGTGGTGTGCGCCTGGGGAAAAAAGGTTTGTGCCTCCCACAAGGTACGATCTTCCGCCAGCGGCCAGACCGTGTGGATCAGATAGGTCCCTTCTGAGACAAATACCAGACTGTTGGGAAACAGGATACTGCCCTCAATTGTCCAATTCGGATCACCCGCTGCATTGACCCCCTGTGGCATCTTTTCCGGTGAGAAGTCGTGCTTCATCAGCATAGAACCAAAGCGTTGGGCTAAGGCTTCTACCCGCGTCGGCGTATGGTCGGGATTGCCATACATAGACGTCCGCGCATGGCGTGAAAACAGATCAAAATCAATGCCGTGGGCGTACGGATTAGAGGGACTGCAGAAGACGTCCCCAATTGTTTTTCGGTGCAAAAAGGCGATGTGATAGAACTCCTGGAAGGCATCCTTGACCACCTTCCAATTCGCTCGAACTTCCGATTGCCAGCTAAAACGGGTCGCCGACACTTCGCTGAAGGGATAGCCCTGGACGCTGGTCCACATCTCGCCCAGAAACTCTTGTAAACTTTCCTGCGGAGACGGGTCTACATTCACAAAAATAAAACCTTCCCAGATATCGACGGCGACTGGGGTTAAGCCCAAGGTGTCTTTCTGCACATCAAAAAAATTGGCTTCGTCGGGAATGAATTTTAGGCGCCCGTCTACGCCATACGACCAGCCGTGAAACTTACAGGTAAAGTTTTGACACGAGCCGTGGGTATCCCAGGCGATTTTATTACCACGGTGGGAACACATATTGTGAAAGGCGCGGACCTGACCGTCGTGCCCCCGCACGACGATGACCGAGGTGTGACACACAGCCAGATCTTTCACAAAATAGTCTCCGGCATGCGGAATCCGCTCGACGCGGCCAATATTGAGCCAGGCGGTTTTGAAGATCCGCTCACGTTCTTGCTCGAAGTAGTCTCTGGAAATATACGGATCGATCGGAAGAGGCGTTGTTTCCAGACCAAACTTAGCGTGCCACGAATCAGCACTCGCTGTTCGGTCTGCCCATGCCACCTCCCCGTTCCGTTCCTGCTTGGCCATGCCTGTCCCCTTATGTGTGTTCGGTTTCCTCGTGTTGTCTTACTGTAAGTGAGCCGCACGATGCAACAGCTTGGCAGCAGATCAGGGAATTGAGCGAGACTCCTTTTTAGGCAGTCTGCTTCCAGGTGCGTATACCTCAACCAGCATCGGACTGATCGCAATTTTTTGAGATTTTTAAAGGAATTTTCATGACAGAACTGTACGAATTCCCACCTACCCGATCACAACGAGCAAAATGGGCGCTTGAGGAGTTAGGGATTGAGTATGCGAGCCATATCGTCAATCTTCCGGAAGGGCAGCAGAACTCAGACACTTACCGGGCCATACACCCATTGGGTGTCGTTCCTGCGCTGAAGACCGCCACCTATACAATGTTCGAGTCAGTGGCGATGGTGCTGCAACTGATCGATGAACACCCCGACAAGCATCTCGCGCCTGCGGTTGGAACTCCCGAGCGAGCCCACTACTACCAGTGGTGTGTGTTTGTTCCTGCAGAATTAGACCCTCCAATTATGATGGTTTTTGACAATACGCTACGCCCGCCTGGGACGCAGTATGACCCGAAGCTGGCTGCACGTGGACGCAGCGATTTTGCACTCCGTGCTGATACGCTGTCAAAAGCACTCAGTGATCGCGACTATATACTTGGCTCCAGTTTTTCAGGTGCAGATATTCTCTTGGGCCATAGTTGTTTCATGGCCACGCTCACCGGACTGGTCGGCGACTACCCTACCCTTGAAGCGTACTACGCACGGCTGCAGCAACGGCCAGCGTATCAACGGACCTATGGATGAGGACGCGTGATGAGAAATCTCGCTGTTTTGACTTTCTTGACGCTTGACGGCGTCATGCAAACGCCGGTCCGATCCTTCGGGTGGAAGAACGTCAGACCGTCCTCTGCTACGAACGCCGCGTAACGCAGTCCCGCGGGCCTCTTTTCGTTGAGTTCGGCACAGACGGCTTTCGTGAGGCCGACATTCTCATCGGTGTCCAAGCTGAGCGGTACAAACAGAAAAAAGACTTCCTGCGCTATAAAACTCAACTATTTCAGGCTATACTCTGGCGTGTTTTGACATAGCGAGGAGACAATTATGAATTTCGAAGTCACCCCCATTGATGCGGCAACCTTCGGTGCCCGTGTGACCGGCCTGAAACTCGCCGAGATTGACGAGGCGACATTTGCCGATCTGTATCAAACCTGGCTAGAATACGCACTGCTCATCTTTCCCGGCCAATATCTCTCGACCGACGAGCAAACGGCCTTTGCCCTACGCTTTGGGGACCTGGAATTCGACTTAGTCCCGATCAGCAATGTGCGCAAAGATGGCACCCTGCGGCCGGAAGACGACGATATGATTCAGCTGCTGAACGGCAATCTGGGCTGGCATCACGACAGCACCTACGTGCCAATTCAAGCCAAGGGGGCCGTATTTACCGCCCATGTTGTCCCGAGCAGTGGGGGCGCAACTGGCTGGGCAGATATGCGGGCGGCCTACGAGGCTTTGGATGTGGCCATGCGGGAACGGATCACCGACCTTGCCGCGTATCATTCATTGCGCCATAGCCAGAAAAAAATAGGCCATACGCCACAGAAGGGCGGAGACTATGCCGGCTATGGTCTCGATCAAGACCCGCCACTGCGTCCGCTGGTGAAAACGCATCCGGAAACCCAGCACAAGTCTTTGCTGATTGGCCGCCATGCGTACGGCATTCCTGGCCTGGCGGCAGACGAATCCGAAGCTTTGCTGCAAGAGTTGCTAGAGTTTGCGTGCCAGCCCCCTCGGATTCACCATCACCAGTGGGCCCCGGGAGACGCCGTCGTCTGGGATAACCGCCGCTTGATGCACCAAAGTACCCCCTGGCCGATGCACGAGCGGCGCATCATGTATCACGCCCGCATTGCCGGCGATCAGCGGAGCGAATTCGCCGCGCCTGCTTAGAGCGTGAACGGTTCGGAATATCTGCGCTCATACTGGTAGGTGAGAGTGCCTGTCAGAAGTTGTTGTAAAGCAGGCGCGAGCGCCAGAAGACCAAGCTGAGAATGGCGCGAGGGGCCGAGCAACCGGAGTGTACGCCGGGTACATGAGGATTGTGAGGCATCGAGCAACGCCGGTATTCCAAGCGCAGCAGGTTTGACAGCAGCTTCTCAGGAAAAAGGAGGTCAAAAAATGAGCACAGATCATCAGCAGCGCAGAGCCCGAGGGCTTGAAACATTAAAATCGTTAACCGGTACGGACGATCCCCAAGCATTTGCGGATCAACTCGAAGCCGACACTGGACCGCTGGCTTCTTTTGCCCTGAATTTTCCCTTAGGCGATATCTGGCATCGGCCCGGCTTGAGCCGTCGTGACCGTAATCTAGTCGTGATCTCTATTCTGGGTGCGCTCCACCAGACCAATCAACTCGCCGTGTATGTGCGTGCCGGCATTAATCATGGCTTAACGCCGGAAGAGATCCGCGAAATCCTGACCCATATGTGTGCCTATGCCGGTTTCCCCAGAGCTATTGATGCGATGGCAGTTGCCAACCAGGTCCTGTCTGACATGGGCCATGCACCTGAGGGTGGAAAGTTACCCCCAGCTGAACAATTAAGTGATGCTGAGCGACGTCAACGCGGGGTTGAAGTCTTTGGACGCCTAACGGGCAGGGAGCAGACAGATCCCGACAAACTGGTAGATGGCCTGAAATCTCAGATTGGCGAGTTGGGCGCGTACGCCATCGAGTTTGCTTTCGGTGAGGTCTGGGCACGGCCTCAACTGCCGCTTCGGGATCGCAGTCTGGTTGTTGTTTCTATCCTGACAGCTCTGGGTCGGGCTGCTGAGCTAGACTTCCACGTCCCAGCTGCCGTGAGGAATGGCGTGACACGCGCCGAACTGGAAGAGGTGATGCTGACCGTTGTTCCCTACGCAGGTTTTCCGCTTGCCGTTGAAGGTATGCGGGTTGTCATCAAACAGGTCAAAGCGTAAGCAGTCCGCCGCGCAGTCTGGCCGTCTGGGTGTGGAAATCCACGTCTGACACGACTGGCACAACCAGCCGGATCACATTTCGGTCCGGCTGGGCTACTTGGCCGCTCAACACCCGCTTGTTATATTCGGACTCCAAAATCGGTCAGATCACGTATATTTTTCAATCATGCCAAAGGAGAATGCAATGAGTACATCTCTCCCAGGTCAGGGCCAGTCCCGAAGTGAACCAGAGGTGCTCGACGTCCTCCTCGTCGGTGCCGGATTCTCGGGCCTATATCTGCTTGATCGCCTGCGCGGCCAGGGATTTAAAGTCCGCCTGTTTGAAGCGGGTGCGGGTCTCGGTGGGGTCTGGCACTGGAATTGTTATCCCGGCGCCCGGGTCGATTCTCCAGGTTGGATCTACCAATTTTCTCGTGAGGAACTCTGGCGCGAGTGGAGCTGGAGTGAGACGTTCCCAGGCTTTGAGGAGATGCGCGCCTATTTCGATTTTGTCGATAAAAAGCGCGACCTCAGCCGCGATATACGTTTCGGCACCTGGGTGCGCGCGGCGGAGTTTGATGAAGACCAGCGACACTGGCTGGTTCAGGCTGAGGGGAGCGACACTGGCACTCTAGAGGTGCAGGCCAAGTTCCTTCTCATCTGCACCGGCTTCGCTGCCAAGCCCTATCTGCCATCGATTGAGGGCCTTGAGTCGTTTGGTGGCGAGTGGCATCACACCGGGCTGTGGCCGCAAGCAGGCGTAGACTTTAGCGGCAAACGGGTCGGCATCGTCGGCACCGGCGCCAGTGGCATTCAGGTCGCCCAGGAGGCCGCCCGCGAAGCCGCACATCTCACAATTTTCCAGAGAACGCCAAATCTGTGCCTGCCCATGCAGCAAAAAAAGCTAGATGAAAAGGACAACCAACACCTCAAAGAGTCGTATCAGAAATTCTTTCGCAAGCGTCCCGAGTCCTTCGCCGGTATGGAATACGACGTCAATCCGAAATCAACGTTTGAAGTTTCGGCACAAGAGCGGAACGCGTACTACGAGGAACTCTGGGCTGTGGGCGGCTTCCAGTTCTGGCTCGGGGGCTATACGGACATGCTGAACAACGAAGCCGCCAACCGGACCGCCTACAATTTCTGGCGCGACAAAGTCAGAGCCCGCATTAAGGACCCAGTTGTCGCGAAAAAACTCGCGCCAACCGAACCGCCGCATCCGTTCGGAGTCAAGCGTCCCGCATTGGAACAGTGGTTCTACGACATCTTTAACGACGACCACGTTGAGATCGTGGACATCAAAAAATCACCCATCGAGCGAATCACTTCAAGCGGCCTCAAGACGCAGGAGAGTGAACACGCACTGGACACCCTGGTCATGGCGACCGGCTTCGATGCCGTGACCGGCGGCCTGACCAATATCGATATCCGGGGGACGAATGGTGCCACCTTGAAAGATAAATGGGCCACCGGCGTGCGAACGTATCAAGGTCTGGCCAACGCCGGTTTCCCGAACATGATGTTCAGCTACGGGCCGCAGGCACCGACGGCTTTCTGTAACGGGCCGACGAGCGCGGAATATCAAGGCGAGTACATGGTCGAGTGCCTCACATACCTGCGCGAGCGTGGTTTGACGCGGATCGAGGCAACCCCAGAGGCTGAGGAGGCGTGGCGGAACCAATGCTTCGAACTGGCCAATGCCACGCTGTTTCCAAAGGCGGACTCTTGGTATATGGGGGCGAACATTCCCGGCAAAGTCCGTGAACTGCTCATGTATCCGGGCGGTCTGCCGTTGTACCTGCAGGAACTGCGGGAGAGTGCCGCAAAAGGCTACGCGGGCTACGTGCTGGACTAGTCAGAAGCGAAGAGCAGCAGGTTTGACAGCCGCAATCGATCAGGCCAAGGAAGGACTCAGCGCGCGTCTCTTGCTCACGTCTGCGCCCTCTCCGCTGTCTGTGCCAAATGCTCGGCGGTATAGTCGCGGGTTAAAAGCTCAAGGATATGGCTGTTCGGGTCCTTGAAATACACTCCACGCCCGCCATTCCAGTGGTTGAGTTGCATATCGTCGAGCCTCCACGGCTCGCTGCCATAGGTCAAACCAGCGTCTACGATACGGCCAAAAATCTCGTCAAACTCGGCCTCGCTCACTTTGAACGCATAGTGTGCGGGCTGGAATCCCTCGCGGTTGTCGAAGTCCAGCGTCAGGGACTGATGAGGAATCTTGATGGGCGCGAAATGGCCCATGGTTCCCGCATACGCAAACCCGAATATATGTTCATAGAAACGCGCAGATTCCTCTTTATCGTGGGCGGGAACGATTAAGTGATTCAGCTCAATAGTCATTGGGACGACCTCCTATTTAACAGACTCTAGTGATCCGGCTCGGGTGCACGACCTGCCATGACTGAGGGCTGCAGTCGCCAAAATACCAGCTCGCCTGCTTCGGCTTTGCTCGTTTGCTCATGCTGAGACCAGGCCGGCATGTCGCTCAAGCAGACGTACAGCCGCTCCATCACCTGCGCCATCTCGGTCGGTGACAAGAGCAAAGACGCCCTCCCCGGTCACTCTGTTTCCCTCTCATCAAACGCCTTCGCAGTCTCGGCTCATTCGAACATGACGACACATCGGACCTCAATGCTCAATCGTTCGGGCGCATCCGGGAGTGTAGACGGATCTTGGAAAGCGCTGTGAAAGCTGAAAGTGCACGGCGCTTGCACGTCATCGCTATCGGACTGGCGCCCTTTCGAGCGGGCGAGCGGTCCAGCCGAGTCCCACTGCTTGATCAGCAGCGCCTCGTCGCGGGTCATTGCCGGATAATAGTACCACTGGTGGCGCGACGCATACTTGGAAAAGTAGTTCTCGCCCACCCGGTCCTCATAATGAATCTCAAATACCGCCAGGTCCTCAGCATACACGCTCTGGGCGTCGCACAACGCCAGGGGATGGGTTGCCACGGGCTCCTCAGCGATATTGCGCCAGACGTTGATGATGGCGAAGCGTCCGCCTTCGTCAATCGTCCGTTCCACTTTCTCGGGATCGAGAAGGGATTGCCCCTGCTCGATCATTGAGCGCCGCGTATCGTTTTTGGCAGGCGGCTCCGCTAGACGTTGTAAGCGTTCTGGAGCGCTGCGCAGGGTATAGTCTCCATGGGCGATACTGGCCGGGCCTTGCACCTCTTGCCCGCCGCGAATGCGTTGCTGATTTTTCTTTCCGGCCGCCGAGCGGACGTTGTGATCAAAGGCAACGACAGCCGGGGCACCAGTCACTTCTCGGACGGCTTGTTCACATTCGCGATAGTAATCCTGGACGACGTCCTGGTGATCAAAAAAGTCAAGATCCGGACGCTGCAAAGGACGGGGAAGCAACTCAAACCCGTTTTTATCAACGCTTCGGCGCTCCTGCCCCAAGAGGAGTCGAGCGTTGTGGACTGTCATCTGTCGCTCATCGAAAATGACTCCCTCGATCCCGCCGTCGGTGCCATCAGCGTTGCGCCTGGTGAGCATCAGGCCGTTTCGATACAGCGAACCTGGAACGGACGCATCGAGGTAGTTGAGCCGGCCCAAACTGCCTTCGGCGCCCGTCGCTGGTGTTGTGGCTGTGGTCATTCTTTTCCCCTTCCAAGCTACGATCAAGTTGCGATCAAGTTACGACCGACTGCATGATCTTGGATCATATCGCCCGTCGGCCTCAAATGGCAAGGCAGAGCGCGTTATCGAGAATCTCGACAAAAGGTACCGCGGTACGCTGCCGCAGGATGAGTATCTGGCACGGTGTCACAACCGAATAATTTCCGGCGCAAGGTACCCGGCGCGTATGCCTGTTTGGCCAGGCCCCGCTTGCGGAGCTCGGGCATCACATGCGCGATGAACTCTGTGTAGCTGCCTGGGATCGTGGCGTTCATGACGTTGATACCGTCGATGCCGGCTTCTTGCCACGTTGCGAGCTGCTGCGCGATGTGTTCCGGGGTGCCTGTGACGCGGCTCGACGTGCTGGCCAGAATGCCTATGTCGCGCACCGTCGCTTCGCGTCCCACGACCGATGCCTGCACCCAGTCGAGTAAGCTTTGGGAGCCCTGCGTCCGAATGTCAGTGAGCGGCTGGTCCAGGGCGTACGAGCCTAGCTCGAGGTCCATCCCCCCGCCGACATGGGCGATCATGGCCTCGGCATCGATCGTCTCATCAAGTTCTCGACTTTTGCGCGTCGCCTCTTCCTCGGTGCTACCGACCACGAACGATAGCCCCTGGAAGAATTTGATATCCTCGCGGCGACGTCCATACTTGGGCAGCAGGTCCCGTGTTGTCTCAATGATCGAGGCGGCCACCTCGGAGCGTGGCGCGATCAGAAACTGGGCCTCGGCGTTGGCCGCCGCAAAGTGCATCCCGGCTTTGGACGATCCGGCCTGGAACAGGAGCGGCGTGCGTTGCGGCGAGGGCGCGACGAGGTGAGGGCCTTCGACCGCATAGCGTTCACCAACATGATGGATGCGATGAATCTTCTCAAAGTCAGCGTGAATCCCCGCCTCACGATCTTGCAACAGCGCGTCGTCGTCCCACGATCCTTCCCACAGCTTGTAGGTGACGTCAACATACTCGCTGGCCCACTCGTAGCGTTCGTCATGCGGCGTGAGGGCCTGGCCAAAGTTGTGAGCCGCATTGGCTAACGGATTGGTGACAATGTTCCAGGCAATGCGCCCCTTGGAGGCGTGATCGAGGGTCGAGATCTTACGCGCAAAATTGAAAGGGTGTTCCTGCACAACGTTGCCGGTGAAGGCCAGCCCCAGATGTTCGGTGTTGTACGCCAAGGCTGACAAGATGACTGAGGGGTCGTTACTGGGGATTTGCAAACCCGCCTCAACGTGTTTTCGATAGGAGCCATTGAAGTCGTTATACAGGCCAACCACGTCCGCAAAAAAGATGACATCGAACAGCCCCGCCTCCAGTTCCTTCGCCAAATCGACCCACAGATCGAGCGAGTTGAACTCGATCTGGCGCGCATCAGCTTGGCGCCAGACGCCATGTAAGATATGCGACGTGGTGTTCATGACAAACGCCGAGAAGAACAGCGGTGTGGACATAACAGTTCTCCTCCTTTCGGCTACAGTCATGCATCAGCGCTCAATAATTCAGCTAACCGTTCGTCTGCGTAATACGCAACGATTACGCGCTCGGCGAAGTACCATTCTCCACCATCACGGACAAAACGGTCGTCATAACGCCCAATAGCCTGGCGGGGCGCTGTTTCGTCTTTGACGATCAGATCAGCGTCCATATACGACACCACCCGCGCTTCGTCTCCGTTCAGGTCAATCTGGATATTGGAGATTTTGTGCCGGAGGTGGGTGAGCCTGGCTCGGAAGTGTGTATGGTAGTTCGCGTACCATTCGCGCACGGCATCACGACCGTTATAGCCATCGTTGTCTTCAAGGCTCACTGCTAAGCGTCCATTGGGGTGGAAGAGGACAGCTACGTCGTCTGCCGTGCCACGATCGACCGCGTGACAATACCGATCAATCACTCTGCGAATGGCAGCTTCGTCTATGACTCGGCGCATTTCATCACTCATTGTGTTTCCTCCTTGCGATGCCTCTTTATTGTCGTAAAAACTGTCTTAGACCACGGTTTTCTCAGCACTGTCAAGTTATTGATGGAGTGCCGGCCTTCCCGGCCCAACATCTTGATGATGAGGCGCATATCGCCTTTAGTCGCCTGCGATGCCTATGGATAATGAGTGGCTGATGAACCGCTGAATAATCTAGACCGACAGAGCCGCGGCGGCTTCAGTATGGATGCGATACAGTTCGGGCAGCGTATCCTGTGGCCGGCGTCCGAGGCCACACTCGGTGGCCACTCCAAAGCCTGAGTAGGCGTGTTGAGCCGTGCGAATCCGGCGCAGCGTTCCTGCAACCCCGTCGGTGAGGTGAACGAGGCCAAGGTAAAGTTTGGCCGCGCCAATCTCCAGGTCCTTAAGCGGCGCGAAATACGCGGCATCGTCGCGACTCCGTGGCACCGGCATATGGAAAAAATCAATCGGACGGGATACCGTTTGGGTCGCGGCGTTTGCCATCTGGACCACCAGACTCAAGTCGGGCGGTTCGACTAGATGTGCATGGCCCAAGTCGCCATAACACAGATGGCAGCCCATGAGGGTCGAGGCTGGTACGTGTTGCGCGACATTGGTCAGCGCCTGTAGATAGCGCTCCAACGGGTCACCTGGAGGCTGCCACACCACCCCGAACTGGTCTTGCAGTGCCAGAGCCAGGACCTCCCCACAAATATCCCACTGGAGCACCAAGTCCTTGGCGGGGATAGCGGTGAGGAGCTGCGCAATTTCCCGCTCCATCGCTTCTTCGTAGGCGACCCGCATCCGCTCGTAATCGGGCGCATTCGTGAACCACAAGCGAAGAGCACTCTCGGTGAGCGGTAAGGAGACCTGGAAGCGCACTCCGGCTGGAATGACGCCCTCCGCCCGTAAGCGGCAAAAGTCCTGGTAGGAGTGCTGGGCCGCAGCCGCGTAGCCTAGCTGGTCGAAGTGTAAGACATCCACCCCGTCCTTGACCTTAAACAGCCAGTTCTCTTCTCCGTATCCATCTACGTGCCAGCGCTCCTGCCCGGCAACCGGTTGGGGCCGCTGTACAGTCTCCAGTCCAGGATGGCCGTGAAAAATCCGGGCAGCCAGGAAGTGAATCCACATGCGCCGATAACCAGTCTCCCCATCCGGCAAGCTCGTCACATAGTTCCCTACTCCCTGCCCACACGAGCCGAGGACCTCGGCCGCATTGTCTCCGGGGATACTGCCGACCAATAACACGGGACCTGACATGCGTGATTGCGCCATCGTCCATCCTCCTTCGCTGTACTATTGCTGAGACGCGAGCAGTTTCTGTCTGTCTTCCTCCGAGAGTTCTCCTGCGAAATTTGGGAGCTTCGGATTCATGGTATCCCAGCAGTTCTTCTCCCTTTCAGCAGGCAAATCAGCCCTCGGGTCTGCGGGGCAAGAGACACTGCCCTCACTCTTGAGGATAGCGCCACGGGTTGGCTGGCTGCTCGGCTGCCTCGTCGATCGTCCAGTGCGGCAGCGCAAGCCCGTCGCTGACCTCTTTGAAGACCATGCGCACGCGCGTGCCAATCCCGATCTTTTTGATCGTCTCCGGCAGCGCAAACTCGCCATCGGCGTTCAATAGGTTGCCGGCGACGCGTAGGGCTTCGTGTTCGCTCGGCTCGCCTTTCTGGGTGTCGAGGTCGACTAGCAAGATCATATACGGCACATGCTCGCGGAACGCGGGCTGGATAGCGTGATGGACCTCTGCATACGAATGCACGCTCCCCTTGCCTGCTACGCTTACCCAGTCGTATTCCCGATCCCGGGTCCACGGACAAGCGGTGGTTGGAGGATAGCGCAGCAGCCCCGATTGCCTGCCCTTTTGCAGACGGAAGTCGCCCTGGGCGCAGTAGTTAAAGAACGCCATGTTTTCTTTATCGACATCATTGATGGTCAACATCATGCCAAGATATTCGCCTTGTAACATCTGTCTTTCCTCTCTTGCTTTTCTTACCCGCGCTGCATAACCATGGCGGAACCGGTGCCGGGCATCGCCCAGCCTAGATTTGCACTCAGCTCAGCGTCCTTCACCTGGCGGCAGCCGCCTTCGCTGTAGTCATAGGTGTGCTGGCGCTTGCCGTCGGGTCCGCTCGGACACGAATCATCAACGGCGCCGCGCAGCTGGCGAACGTTCTCAATGACCAGATTCATACCGTGGGTGTAGGCCTCGCACAGATGGCCGCCCGAGGTATTGTTCGGACGTGCGCCGCCGAGCTCGATGATGCCACTTGAGACGTACTGGCCTCCCTCGCCCTTTTTGCAGAAGCCGTAGTCCTCAAGCTGCAGCATGGTGGTGAAAGTAAACGCATCGTAGGAACCGGTCAGGTCTATCTCATCCGGACCCACTCCAGCGTTCGGCCACAAGATGTCCTTGGCGTAGTGACCGGCGACCGTCGAGATCGGTCCGTGCTGGTAGTGCATATCGATTCGCGGCTTGCAGCAGCGCCCGACCACGGAGCGGATCTGCACCAAGGGCTGCTTGAGATCCTTGGCGTGTTCAGCACGGCTGACGATGATGCAGGTGGCATTATCGGTCTCCACGCAGCAGTCGAGCAGATGCAGTGGTTTGCAGATGATACGCGAGTTCATGACATCCTCGACTGTGTGACGGGTCTTGTAATAGGCTTTTGGATTATTGGAGGCGTGCTTGCTGTGCGCAACCTTGACGTGCGCGACCTGTTCTGGGGTCGTGCCGTAATCGTACATATGGCGCAGGAAAGTCGGGGCGAACATCTGACCTGCACTCTGCCAACCGTACGCCCGCATATGGACTTGGTCACCAACGATTGGCGCTGCCGAGCGTGCTCCAGTGCCGCCAATCCGCACCTGCGTGTAGCCGTTCATGGAACGAAAGATCGCGACCGTCTTGCACATACCGGCCTCGATCACCCCCATGGCGATACCAATCAGCGCCTCGGTACTGGAGCCACCGCCATGCACGTCCATATAGAAATTCAGTCGGATGCCAAGATCACCGGCCACAAACGTCGAGAAGGTCGAGTCGTTTCCAGAGTACGAAAGCATGCCGTCGATGTCCGACGCTTCAAGACCAGCATCCTCAAGGGCATTATTGATCGCCCAGGTTGCCAGGTTGCGGGTTGATTCTTGGGAGCCGCGTCGGTAGGTCGTCTCCCCTACCCCTACGATGGCGTACTTGTTGCGCAAGTACGGTTCGGTGGTCGCGTCCATATCACTCTGATCACTTTGAGTCATTATTCCCCCTCCTTTTTAGTGTAGGTCAGGAAGCCAGCAAATTATCCCGTAGCGTTCCGTTCGTATATTCCGTCCGTACCAGTCGCCGCCGCTGTAAAACTGGCACGACCATACTGGCAAACTCTTCTATCGAGCCGGGGAGATATACCGGCGACAAGATAAAGCCATCGCCGCCTACGATCTGCATGGTCTCTTGCATCCAGTCTGCGATCTGCTCTGGCGTACCAACCACCTGAGGCACGCTGACACCACGTGACATATCGAGAGCCATATCCCGGATGGTTGCCGTTTTCCCTTGGCTCGAATGTGTATAGGCGTCAAGCAGTCCCTGTATGCCAGGCGCGGGTGGCAGATTTGCCAACGGATCATCTAAATTCAGCTGCGACAGATCCTGGCCTAAAACGGCTGAAAGTTGTACCAGACCTCCTTCTGGCGTCAGTAGCGCGTTATGAAAGTCAGCCTTGGCCCGGGCGCTGTCTGGTGTCTCGCCAACAATCGGCTGCATGCCAAACAGAATTTTGCAGGTGTCTGGGTCGCGGTCACATTTCTGCATGCGTGCTTTGACATCAGCATAGTACTCTTGCATACCATCCCGGTACGGCTGGATGCTAAAAATAATCTCTGCGTGCTTGGCCGCGAACGCACGTCCCTGCTCCGACTGACCGGCCTGCGCAATCACCGGTTTGCCTTGGGGCGAGCGGTGTATATTGAGCGGCCCCCGACATTGAAACCACTTGCCTTCAAAATTGACTTCATGGACTTTGGTCGGGTCGGCAAAGGTGTCCCCTACGCTGTCCATCACCACCGCATCTTCTTCCCAGCTGTCCCACAAGCGGTAGCACAGGTCGAGGTACTCATCGGCCCGCTCATACCGCTCAGCGTGCTCTAAAACATGTGTCTGGCCCAGGTTCTGAAAGGCGGCCTGATGAAAGGCGGCCACAAGATTCCAGCCCGCCCGACCCGCACTCAGATGATCCAAGGTGGCGAATTTTCGCGCCGCGACATACGGCGGATAACTATTGGTAGTGAGCGTCATTACCAGGCCAAGCTGGCTTGTCGCCGCCGCCATCCACGTCAGAACAATCGTGGGTTCAAAACAGATGCTCTGTGACCCATACTGGACAGCTCCTGCAGGACTCGCCCCCCAGTCTGAATACAATCCCTCCACATCGGCCAAGAAAACCGCATCGTACTTGGCCTGTTCACACAGGCGGACAACGTGCTGCCATATTTCCGGGCGATCAAAGCGGAATTGACCACCCATCATATTGCGTGGATGCTTCCACGTCGCCGTGCTGTGGTGCGTGACCGGCGGCATCAAGTACTGGACGAGGTGGATCTTGTTGTGGATTTTATTCATGTATGGCGTGTGCCAGAAGTTGATTTCCGACACACCTCCTTTCCGGGGCCACCGCCCTTATTTTCCTCGGCGCAGCAATGCTCCGCGGCTAAACAGCTTGTCTTTTAAGGGAGGGTTGGAGAGCACCTTCGTGATCTGGTAGATTGAGGCCCGCTCGTGCTGGTAATCAATCGCCAGCTGGACCGCCATGGCTGGAATCTCCCCAGCATTGTTCCACAGCTTAAATTTCGGATGGAAATATACCAGGAAAAACGTGCGTTTGTGATTGCCGGCAGGATCATAGACCAGACTATACAGCGGGGCAGACGTCTGCCGATCCAGGTAGAGGACCCGCCGACTGTAGACTGGATGCTCCTCTTTGGGCGTGGCCTCCACCACAATCGCTTGCCGCAGCTCCCAGGGATCCTGGGGATACCACTTGCCTTTGCCTCCCAAGGTGGGCTCCGCCGCTTGGATGGGACCCGGAACGAGCACGGTCTGCTCGCCCACATAGCGCCAGGTATACGTATGTAAATAGCCCATAAAGCCGTCGAGGTCTTCCAGCAGGTACTCCCCAAAGGCTTCATACGGATTGTCCGCCACAGTACGGACACGTCGGCTGCCCGGATCATAGATCGACTGGGCATTGGGAGTGGTGTCCTGATCGTAAATTTGGAACAACAATAGCATGCCTTCCATATCAGCCGGGGCGAGCACGCGGGAGTACATCTTGGAGTAGACGCCTTCCTTTTCCCACTTCGACACGTTCTGGGACGGGTCGGGCCGGTGCATCCCCCACTTGTAGGCCAGATAAAAGACCTCAGTTCGCTCTGCATTCCCCCCGCTATTACGCGTCTCGTCTGTGGCCCACATCTCGCGGGTGTCGCCCTGATCCCGGTAGCGCAGGTTCCAGGCCATTTTCTCGCCGGCTGTCGGGTCCTGCGGATCGACCACAGGAAACGGCAGGCCCGCCACATAGTTCTTCAGCTGCCCCTCGCCGAGTTCCACCTGGGCTGAATGCTCCAGCGTGGCCTGAATATACGCCTGCCTGAGAGGCATGTCCGTCGTCTCCCGCACGCTAATCGTAAAGTCCCCGGCCTGCAGATAGGTGAGGACCTCAGGCGGCAGCACCGACTCGGCGACCTGGAAGTTGGTCTGGTCAATCTGCATGCCTGGCGTAATCCCTTCCACCTGGGGTAGTCCCTGGCGGTAGGGGTGAAAGTCGGCCAGGATGTCTTCTTGGGGGGCACCCTCCTCGGCGTATCCCCCTGCACAGATGAACAGCAAGAAGAGGCT
This sequence comes from Binatia bacterium, assembly GCA_965231765.1. Taxonomy (GTDB): domain Bacteria; phylum Desulfobacterota; class Binatia; order Bin18; family Bin18; genus JAAXHF01. The sequence goes on along the minus strand of OZ246887.1, from coordinate 5,717,407 downwards.
GAGCGGAACGGTTAGGAACGACGGCGTATACTTCATTTTTGTCTCCCTGTGAAAAAAGAATCAGACAGCGACCTCGGCTCCGGTGAGTGGTTCAGTTCAATGCATCAAGCAGCACCTTGGCGTCTTTCAAATCTCCTGTCAGCATCCACAATCGGCCCTATGTTCTGTGTCGTCATACAACGTCTCCTATCGCGTTACGTCTGGGTCCCGACATGATCATCATGATCAGTCACCAAGCGCTCCACTGTATCGAGCTTTTTGTCGCCAATATAGCCCTAAAGCACGAGCCAAGATTGGCCGATTATCGTCTGTTGCAGCTTGCCCACAAAGCGACGTTGACTCACGTCTGTCAGCTCCGCACAATGACGACAGCCAAAGGAGGGCATATGTCAGATTCTGCGTTTGCAAGAAGATTGCAACTTTTTTGGCTAACTGTAGCAAGCGTGTTAGGCAGAAATAGGCCCCGTAAACCCCCCAAATACCCCCGCATCCTGGCCCTTTTTTTCCAAAACGTCTTTTTTTTGGGGTGAGAGAGAGCCTAAGCCCTTGATTTCATTGAAAGTGGAAAAAAATTCTTGTCTTTTTTTGTCTTTTTTTGGACCGAAAAGTGTGAAAAAAAGACAAAATTTCCGCTCTTACCCCCCTGTTTTGTCTTTTTTTGTCTCTTTTTGAGCCCCTTTTTGAAGGGGGATGTGGGAAGTAGTCTTCCCGCTACTTCTTCCCGTGTTTGTCGTCCTCGCGTCGATTTTCAAGTGCCCGGTCGAGTCAGTCGCGTTGTATGCGCATAGTCTTCGAGAAACTCGGTGATGCGGTGTTGCGTCCATTGGAAGAGGCGGTCGTTGTAGCCCGTGACCTGGAATGGCTTCTCCCATTTGTTGTCACCGGAGACATACGAATACGTGCCAAGCAGCAAATTAAAAAAGCCACGAAAGAAAAGATTGCCGTCGGTGCTGATAGGATCGGGTTGCAGGCCCCGCGGCTCTACACCGTTGGCTGTCCAGCCTGGCGGGTCGTAACGGCCGCGCATTCGTAGAATCACAGTAGGCTGGTCGGATCTCCTTGGAGTTCAATTTTTTTCCATGCGAGCCCATCAACGACCAGTGCAATGCAATCTGGAGCGAGGAAAATCCATGCACCCTCTGCAAAAGTCATAGTCTTACTCCAACGAAGATTTCAAGGACTCCTTAGTTTGCTCACGTCCAGGTGACGCAGACCGATGAGCGTGATCTCAGCCGTACCGGCAAACACGTTGAGCGGTGCAAGGACGGCACGGCCGTCGAACAGCGGAGTGAGATCCCGCAAGAGTTTCTCGTGCGTTAGATTAATACTATGCCCATGACACTTTGCAACCGTCAGTCCGACACGATCGAAGGTCGATCAAACCGCACGCAGCAACCCAGCCTGTGTCAGACCTGTCAACGCCTCTGCAATCAGATGCACCGCCTCTGCAAGGTCTGCGTCGGTCGTGCCAAAGCGGATTGAGCTTGCTGCGGATGCTGAAAGACTGTTGGCAAGGTGTCAATTCGGCTATATATCCTCCATTGTGAAACGCAACGAATTTCTCCAGAAGCTCGGCCAAGTAAAATTCTGGCGGACACACGGACAGCGTGCGCCGCATAAGCCACTGTTGGTTCTGCTCGCGCTTGGCCGGGTCGCTCGGAGAAAAGAGCGCTTGGCTCGCTACGAACAGGACATTGAAGGTCCGCTGAAGGATCTGCTGAAGCGTTTCGGACCGCCCCGCAAAGCAATTCATCCTGAGTATCCGTTCAGCCGTCTGCAAAATGACGGGTTGTGGGAAATCCCGGGCGGAGAATCACTGCCCGCCACGGGGCAAGGGGATTTGCACCGGAGCGGGCTCATCAACCACGCCGCGGCGGGCGGTTTCCCCGAGCCAATTTACGAACTTCTCCTCTCCGATTCCGGGCTCGTGCAGCAGGCCGCCCAAGCGCTCCTCTACGAACACTTTCCCTATTCATTACACGATGACATCCGCACCGCAGCCGGTTTCCCTGCTGAGTTTCTGGTGCGGGACCCCCTTGGCCTTCCTTACGGCTTAGGAGTGACGAGTATTCCCGCCCGCAAGCGTGACCCGAACTTTCGCCACGCCGTCCTCCGCGCATACGAGTGTCGTTGCTCCGTGTGTGGATTTGATCTTCGTCTGGAAGACGAACTCCTCGGATTAGAGGCCGCGCATATCAAGTGGCATTCGGCTGGCGGCCCGAGTAAGATTCCGAACGGGTTGGCGCTATGTAGCATGCATCACAAGGCGCTTGATCGGGGTGCACTCGGCTTGGCACCGGTCGCCGGGGGATTCAAAGTACTCATTTCGGCCAAAGTCCATAGCGAAAGTGATGCGACACGGTGGTTCTGGGATTGTCACGACGCGCCGCTCCGACATCCTCGCAGTAGTGAGTTCAAGCCAAAAGCCGAGTTCGTAAAATGGCATACACGCGAGGTCTTTCGCGACCCGCCGCGAGATTCGCCGAGCCAGCCGACTCACGGCAGCACATAGGTACAGACGCGGAGACTACCCCGGCTAATTACAGTTTTGGAAGAACGCAGAAATGACACGGCGCTCAATTACTTATCGGATGTAGTAGTCGAGATGATGAACCGTGGTTGTCAGAACGTCTTGAACAATCGGCTCACAAGGCCAGCTAAGTTCAAAACCCGCCTGAAGCCCCGGCAATATATGAAAGAAGTGATCCGAGCCCGCATTGATGGGAAGATAAAAGAGGAAGCCGCCGCTGTGTTGGCCGAGATCGGGCTTACTGTACCCGATGCCTTTCGCCTTATGATGACGCGTATTGCCGCTGAAAAGCGCCTCCCGTTTGAACCGCTGATTCCTAACGAAGAAACGGTTGAGGCTATGGAGGCAGCCCGCCGCAGGGATTTGGTCACCGTCGGCGGACTGAGCAATCTGATGGCTGATCTCAATGCGGACGATTAGGCGAACCCCTGTACAGACGAGACTAAGTATGCATACGGCTGAATCTCAACGCTTGGGGGGAAACGGTTCCGGAAACCCCTCTGTCAGCTGCCGCTGCGGCCACAAGAACTGTAAGCTCATGCGCTTGATGAGCCAGGCACCATCAATTTTCTCGTAGGCGTCATCGTATACCCCAAACCACTCGATCGGATTGGCTGCCGGATCAGTATGAGTCAGAGCGTCAATCAAATAGATGCGGCCCACCGCTGTGCTCGGACTGGTCAGTTCGACCCAATGATTGCCTGTATTGTGCAGGGAACCAAAGATATGTTTGATCTGCTCACGAAACACCTGCTGGTAGTTTGCTCTGATCGTCTCCCTGCCCTGCCATTCTCCATACGGCCCAAACTCGCACAGCGCATCCTTGGTGAAGATAGCTGCTAAGGCGTCGATTTCTCCACCGTCCAGAAGCTGGGAATACAACACCCTGACCTTGCGTATTGCCTCGACTTCGAGCAGCTCCCGCAATTTTTTGATCTCTTCACTCGTGAACGGTATTTCCTCAGCCATAGGGTCCTCCTCATATACTCGGCCGATCGGCCGTATAGTTCACAACGTTGCTGACGGTGCTAAGACTAGCAGAATACAAAAAACTATCCATTGAGCTGTTCAAAAAGCCAGGAGAGACAGGAGAAAACAGTGCAAAATTCCTCCACCGTCCTCATTACGATGAGTCTTGCTATTGCCTGCTTATGGTCTGGGTGCGATTTTTCTTCCTTGTCTGCTCCGCCCGTTTCTACAGCGTGTACCCAGATTGGCAGCCAGTGTCAGCTCCCTGACGGCCCGCTTGGCGTATGCGAACAAACGCGTTGTAAACCAGGTCAGCAGCCCCCCTGTTTTATCTGTACGTCACAGCATTAGTACTGTTTAGTAGAATTTTTTCCCCACTTTTTTACGGCTTTGTTTTTTGGAATTGTCGGAATATAAAATTTTGACTATAGTCTACTATTCATTATGACTTGAGAGAAGGCGAGATTATCGAAGATACACACAAGCTGGGAAAGAAACGCTAATGCTGCCGGGCAGAAATTTCCTCCCGCCGCGATAGACGAGTCCCCTTCCCTATGCTGGCCATCACATTTTTTAGCTCAGCGAGCCCAAAAAATTCCGGAACGCATTGAGACATTCCTCAGGCTCATCAACGTAGATCTCATGCCCTGGGCCTTCGACAACGGTAATCCGCGAGTTGGGTATTCCGGTCCGCATTGAGAGCTGGTCAGCGAGCGGTGTAATCGGGCTATGGGCCGGAGCCAGGACAAGCGTCGGGACTTTGATCTGCGGCAGCAGTGTGGCGGTATCCGCTCCGTCCAAGGTCCGGGTGATGCCCTGCAAGACATGCGTCGGTATCTTGGCAAACTCGTTGACCACCCATTCAATGTGAGCCGGATTCTTGCCACTGATGATCTTTTGCTCAATCAATAATCGGCCCCAGCCTTGTGAGCCGCCACTCGCCAGGGCGGTCTTCACGTTACCATGCTGGCCTGACAGTGCCGTTGTTCCTGCTGGGCGAATCGTCGTCGGAGAATTACAAATCGTGAGACTCTTGAGCCGCTCTGGCCAGCGAGTCGCAAATAGCACGCCGAGGATGCCACCGATTGATTCCCCAACATAATGGACTTGCTTGAGGCCAAGCCCATCCATGAAGTCATGCATATCGGTCACCAGTTCGTCGAGTGACCACGTATGGTCCTGTTCAGGCGCAGAGGACTGGCCGTGACCGCGCATATCACGGCGTACAACCTGATAGTCACCGGCAAGCGCAGGCACCCAGTGGTACCAAAACTTGGTGCTGCGGCCGACACCATGTTGGAGCCATACCGTCTCGGTGTCAGTCCGCCACGGATCGGTGAAATCGTCGATTTCGTAGAACATTTCACAATTATTGGCTGTCACTGTTGGCATATTTTCCTCCTTCTGCACACCCATGGCATAGCGGGCGCGATTTACGGTCCGGCAAGAGTCGGCGATGCTGCGCCACCCGCCACCGACGCGGCTATTGGGTGCCGGTCTTTTGGAACGTACATTCCGGCGTGAGACACGTATAGCCCCCGATAGTCGGGTCTGCGCCCGCTGCGATTAAGGCGCGTTCTATGGCGGGATTCAGAAATGTCTGTCCTTGTAGAAAGAGGAGCGGGCTTTTCCCGTCTTTATCTTGTGCATTTGGGTCCACCCCAGCCGCGAGCAAGAGCCGGACCTTCTCGGTGCTGCCAAACCGTACAGCAAAATGCAGCGGCGTGTAACCGATGAGGCCCTGTGTATTCGGGTCCGCGCCCGCCGCCAGTAAAAGCCGGACTATCTCGCTCTCGGCGCTGTCACGCCACGTAGCCACATGCAACGGCGTTGCACCGTCAATACCCCGTGCACTCGGGTCCGCTCCGGCTACGAGCAAGAGCCGGACCTTCTCGACACTGCCAAGCCGCGCAGCAAAATGTAACGGCGTCTCCCCGTCATCGGCTCGCGCATTTGGGTTCGCGCCCGCCTCAAGTAAAATTCTGCTCACCTCTCCATGTTGGTAAAACACAGCCATATGCAACGGCGTCTGACTGTTAACGCCCCGTGCGTTTACCTCCGCGTCGGCCGCCAGTAAAATCCTGGCTATTTCGCTCTCGGCACTGTAGCGCCGCATGGCAGAATGCAGCGGCGTCATACCGTTATTGCCCCGCGCATTCGGGTTCGCGCCCGCCGCGAGCAAGAGCCGGACTTTTTCGGCGCTGCCATGCCCTGTGGCAGAATGCAACGGTGTTGCACCGTAATTGTTCCGTGCATTCACCTCCGCGCCCGCTGCCAGTAAGAGCCGGACTATCTCGCTCTCAGTGCTGCCACGCAATGCAGCCGCGTCTAACGGCCTCGTACCGTAATTGTTCCGTGCATTCGGGTCCGCTCCGGCTACGAGCAAGAGCTGGACCTTCTCGGCGTTGCCAAGCAACGAGGCAAAATGCAATGGCGTCGCACCGTCATTATCCCGTGCATTCGGGTTCGCGCCACCGGCCAGGCATTGCCGCATCCACTCGGCGGTCTTCTCTCTGACCGTGTCTGTGTTCCAACCTTCGCATGAAACCCGTGGGGACTGCGGCTCCCGCTCCTGACTGTCACTCCGTGCAAGCTCAAAATGCTGCGTACTTGCTCTCGTACTCTCTAGCATGCCTTGGGCCGGAGCCGAGGCCAGGGCAACGAGTCCATACATCCACAGACGTAGCAAGAAAGACATCAACTCCTCCTCAAAAGAGTGTGAATGGATTGCGATTTACCACAGTCACTCGGCCACTGTCTATCCGAAGTCACCGGACCTGCCCTTTACGCTTCCGCAGCTGACGAGCTATGATCATGCCACACGCACACAAGGGGGCACGCATGTTCAAAATAGGCAAACTGTTTCATCTCACCCACGTTGTAGACGATCTCGAAGCGGTCGATACATGGTACGATGACGTGTTTTCGGTCAAACGCTTCTATAATGGCTATGAAGAATTGGCTGGCCGGAATGCTTCTCTGATTGCGATTGGGGAGGTCATCATGGAGCCTATGATGCCGGCTAAGGTCGAGCCGCTCAAGAATCCGTCGGTCAAGAAGTTCCACGATCGGTTTGGGCAGCATTTTCATTCGATTGCCTGGTATGTTGATGATGTTGAGGCGATATCTGAGCGGCTCGATAGCGAGGATTTACGGCTGTTTAATATCGTGGGCAAGGTCGTCAAACCGCCCCACAAGATGGCTGCCGTGTGGACACATCCCAGGGAAACGCCGGGCCAGCTGGAATTCGCCTTGTCTGGCGATTTTATTCCTGATCCGCGTATGGAATCAGGCTGGTCGAGCACACCGTGGTTGGAGCACCCGCTCGGCATTGAGCGTGCCTCGCATATCGGTGTCGTGGTTGGCAATCTGGGCAAGGCGAAACGGCTGTATTGCGACGTATTGGGCGGCACGCTCATCCATGAAGAGCAGATCGCTGACCGCAAGCAGAGTGCTTTTGTCGCCATCGGGGAAGATACGGTTGTCGAACTCTCAGAGCCGTTGTCGATGAACAGCCCTGAGGGCCAAGAGCTGGAAAAAAACGGTGAGGGAGTTTACTCTCTCGTCTTTAAGACAAGAGATCTCAGTCGGGCTCAGGATTTTCTCACATCGAAGCAGCATCAGCCGCAAGCCGATGGGGCTGATACGATTATACTTGGGACCGATCAAGCCTTTGGCATGGTGGTAGGTTTTACCCGGCGCAATTTTGCAAATGATCCACGCTAGCAGGAGGGAAAAAAGATGGCAGATTTTGATATTCAGATCAAAGGTGGAACAGTTGTTGATGGCACCCGCGTACCACGCTTTCGGGCCGACGTATGGATCAAGGATGGCAAAATCGCCCAGATTGGTGGACGCGCACCGGGTTCTGCCAAACAGGTGATTGATGCTGACGGCTTAATCGTTGCGCCGGGTTTCATTGACTTACATACCCATTACGATGCGCAAATTCGCTGGGACCCGTATTGTACAATCTCTGGCTGGCATGGAGTCACCTCACTGGTGTTGGGCAACTGTGGTTTTGGCTTTGCGCCGTGCAAACCTGATTTTCAGGAACGCTCAATGCTGACCATGACCCGGACTGAAGCGATTCCGTATGTGTCGATGGAAGCGGGCATGGACTGGGACTGGGAGACGATTCCAGAGTACCTGGATTCGCTTGACCGGGCTCCCAAGGGATTGAATTGTATTCAATATATGCCGACCGCCTCGCTCATGACGTATGTCATGGGTCTTGAGGCGGCAAAAACACGGCCTGCCACAGAAGAAGAAAAGACGGAAATGCGTCGCCTGCTGGCCGAAGGCATGGATGCCGGCCTGTGTGGCTTTTCGTTTCAACGGCTGGGCTGGCATTCAGGTCAGGCCGATTATGATGGATCACCAATGGTGACTGATACGATGGCCGACGAGGATATCCTGAACCTCGCCCGGGTGCTCAGTGCACGCGACGAAGGTTTTATCCAGACCACCCAGGCGACTGGGCATATGAAGGAAGACCTGGCGTTTTTAGAAAAACTGGCTGCCGAAGCCCAGCGACCGATTCTGCATAATGCAATTGCGGCGAGTAAACATAATCCCGATCCGCACCGCAAGAGTCTCGCCTGGCTGGAGCGCATGCGGAGCAAAGGCTTGCCGATCTTTGGGCAAGGCGCAACTGTGCGTAGCGGCTTTGGTTTTACGCTTGAACACTGGAATCTGTACGACGTATCGGCGGCCTGGCGCGATATGCTGACTGGGACAAAGGCAGAACGGGCGCAAAAAATGCGTGACCCCAAGCTGCGTGAAGCGGCGAAAAGCGAGAAGTCGATGCGGGCCTTAGATCGCAATGCGGCCGGAATCGGCGGGCGGCTGCCACGCTTGCTTGTACAGTCAGTCGAGAATAAGCCTGAGCTGGAAAAGTATGTTGGCAAGGCGCTCAGCGAGATCGCTGAGGAAGAGCATAAACATCCGGTCGATGTCATGTTGGATCTCTCCTTGGCGACCGATCTCAAGGCTGAGTTCATGCAGCCTGAGCCGGAGTTCAATGTGGATTTTAACGCTGAGATTATCAATAACTCGATGTATACCTTTCCAGGTGTGTCAGACGGCGGAGCGCATACCAAGTTCTTCACTGGCGGTGCGTTCACCACCGACTTTCTGCGTTGGATGGTCCGCGACGAGCAAAAAATCAGCCTTGAAGAGGCGCACTATCGCCTGTCAGCCCTGCCCGCCCATGCGGCTGGCTTCCGTGACCGCGGAGTCTTGCGCGCAGGCGCGGCTGCTGACGTCGTCGTGTACGAGCTGAATGGCCTCGGCATCGAGCCGGATTGGATTGGCGAGATCGCGCATGATCTGCCAGGCGGCGAGTGGCGCCGAGTACAGCGTTCAAAAGGCTACCGCTCAATCATCGTCAACGGCGTGGAAACGTTTGTCGAGGGCAAGTGTACTGGGGAGACTCCAGGTCAACTTTTGCGCCATGGTCAGGCGAGCTCAGCAGCACTGTAAGGTGTTGCTGTATAGGGACACCCCGCTGTCCTTGCCCTGGGGCTGGGCAGGCGGGGGGCAGCTGTCCCGACTGAAGACGTTTCCCTGTTATCGGCTTCCCTCTCCCTCAGCGAGAGGGAGAAAACACGACAGCCAAGGACCAGCCTACCCCTGCCCCGTCTGCTCAGCCCACAGCCCTTGAGCCTGCTCCCAGCCGAGAACGCCGACGGTGTTATCGTCATCATCCAGGATCTGCAGGGGTCCCAAGAACGACATGTAGATTTCACTGTCTTCCAGGAAATCTGTCTGATCGTGTCGAGCATTGCACGGCTCATAACCATAACCAGGAGCAGTCGCAGTGTCGCCGCCGCCCATATCACCACCGCGCACTTCGAGCTGACCTTTGGTCAGAAAGTATTCACCAGGGCCAACATGGATGTGCTTGGCGACTGAAGCGCCTTTGGGAAACGCAAACATCGCCGACCACGAGCCCATTTCCGGCGAGACATGCAGGAGCTTCCACTTCCCCCCACCAATGGCAAAACCTTCCGGAAGCGGCTGCCAGTCCACACCACCGATGTGGACATATTCCGCAGCGGTTTTCTGCTTCAGCATGGTGTCCTCCTTTTTCTGAGTTATCTGTAAAGCCCGACCTATAGCACTCCGCGGTGCGAAACAAAAGGCAGTTGTCCTGCACACAGCCGGCCATTGTCCAAAACCAAGCAGTCAAATAGGATGCCGGACAGGTCTTGTTATGAAGGAGTGACTCACAATGAAAGACAAAACCCTGAGCCGTGTCCTCGCCCAGTTGCTGCTCACCTGTTCTCTCGTCGGTCTGTCAGAAGCTGAGCCCTTAAGACTTGGCAGCATCAATTTCCCCAACTCCGGCCCCGAAGCTGCTCAAGAGCATTTCCTTCGAGGAGTAAAATATCTGCATAGCTTTGGATTTGAGGACGCGGCCGAAGCTTTCCAAGCTGCCTCAAAAATCGCACCAGATTTTGCGCTGGCGTATTGGGGCGAGGCGCTGTGCCATAATCACCCTCTTATATCTGAGCGTGACCTTGAGTCTCCCCGGAAAGTGCTGACCCGTCTTGGTCCTACGCCTGCTGAACGGGCGGCAAAGGCCCCAACCCCTCGCGAGGCCGGTTTTCTTGAGGCCGTCGAGATTCTGTATGGAGAGGGGAGCGCCTCAGAGCGAGCGCTCGCCTATGCCCAGGCAATGGGCCGATTGGCCGCCCAATTTCCAGACGAGGAAGAGATCCAGGCCTTTTATGCGGTCGCTTTGCTTGGTACAGTCCGCCATATCGGCAGCTCGTGGGGCGCTGAATCTACCTACCGAGTCCGTATGCAGGCAGGCGCTATTGCTCAAGACATTTTCCGCAAACATCCTGACCATCCTGGTGCCGCCCACTATGTTATCCACGCCTTCGATGACCCGGTGCATGCACCGCTCGCCCTGACAGCAGCTGAGCGCTATGCTGAGATTGCTCCTGACGCGTCACACGCGTTGCATATGCCCTCGCACATTTTTATTCAGCGCGGCATGTGGGATCGCGTCGTGGCCTCGAATGATGCATCTTATCAGGCCGCGATCAGTCTGTGGCAGGAGCGCGCCGGTTTTAGTGAGACGCAGCGATATTTCAGTGACACATCCGTATGGCACGCACTGGACTGGGGGCAGTACGGCTCTCTTCAGCAAGCTGACTATGCCACAGCGAAAAAAGCAATTGACCTGCTCCGACCAATCGCCACAGAAAGCAAGATTCCATTCGTCAAAGAAGGCCCTGGCACCATGACCGCCCGCTATATTGTCGAAAGCGAGCAGTGGGAGAAGCTGCCCATTGCGAAAACAACAACAGCTCCTGAGCTCATGGCGACAGGGCTGAGCGCGATACGGCTGGGTGATGTTGCAACAGCTGAGCAGGTGGAAGCGAGCCTCAAGAATCTGGAAAAAGTGAAGCACCCAATCCCGCGAATCAAAAAATCCATAGCCATTATGCATAAGGAGATAGCGGCGCTCGTCCACCTGGCGCAAGGCCATAGCGACAAGGCCATAGCGGTTATGAAAGAAGCCGTTGCGATAGAAGAAGACATAGGCTTACCCAATGGAGCGGCAATACCTATCAAGCCGGCCTACGAGCTGTATGGAGAAATTCTGCTCGAACTCGGCCAGCCACAAGAAGCGATGGCCCAGTTCGAGGCTTCGCTGCTCAGGACGCCCAAGCGCGCTCTTTCGCTGCGTGGCCTCGCCAGAGCGGCTGCCAAGAGTGGAGATACAACAACGGCTCGGCAGCGCTATACCCAGCTCGTAGAGATTTGGAAAAGCAAAGGGAATCCTGAAGTTCTGCAAGAAGCTCAGGATTTTCTCAAAGAGAAGACGTCTTAGATTGTGCAACTGGTGGCACGGGCTTCCAGCCCGTGAATCACGACAGTTCGCCTCCCGCTCGTCAGGGGCAAGATGCCCCTGCTACAAAAAGGATTCCTTAAGACAACACCTGTTCCTCTTTTAGCCGGTCAATTTGTTCCTTCGAATACCCCAGCACATCGCGCATTACCTGGTCAGTATCCTGCCCTAACAACGGGGCAGGAGAACGGACGCCATTCGGCGCATGGGTCAGGAGCCAAGGAATTCCCATATGCGTCCGGGTGCCGACTTCAGGATGGGGCAGCCGCTCGAAAAATCCCCGAGCATTCAGATGCGGATCTTCTATTAAATCTTTGCCGCTCATCGACGGAAACGCGGCCACGCCAACTGCTTGGAGCTGGTGGGTCACGTCCCACTTCTGGCGCGTCTCCGTCCAGGCAGAAAGAATCTGGTCCAGCGCATCTTCATTGGCTTTTCGGGCGGTCGCAGTGTGAAATCGCGTATCAGTCGCCAACTCCGTCTGACTTATCGCTTGACATAAGGCCCGCCACTCTTCATCAGTCCCGCAGGCAATCGTCACCCATTCGTCGTCTTTTTTGTCTTGACCAGCACAACGGTAACAGTTGTGAGGTGCCATCCACGTATCTCGATTGCCCTGCCGAGCTGGCTGCGTCTTGTTCATCGCGTAGTCCATCCAGCCTTCCGCCACGAGGACGGCAACGGCTTGCCACAAAGACACATCAAAGTGTTGGCCCTGACCGGTCCGCTCTCGGGCGGCGAGCGCGGCAGTGATAGCCGCCGCCGTATGAATGCCAGAGGTCGGGTCGCCATACGCCATACCGACCTCCTGAGGCGGACCGCCCTCATAGCCAGTGATGGAAGACAAGCCGGTCAGCGGCGGAATAGCTGGACCGTAGGCCATATAGTTGCGCTGTGGCCCGGTTTGGCCGTAGCCGGAGATGGACGCCATAATAATGTCGGGTTTGATGCGTTTGAGTTCCTCATAGCCCAAGCCGAGCTGATCCATCACCCCAGTCGCAAAGTTTTGGAGGACGACATCACTCTTGCTGACCAACTCCTTAGCAAGCGCGATTCCTTTGGGGTTTGTTAAATTGAGCAGGACACTCTTCTTGCCCTGGCCCCATTGATTAAACAGCGCGCACCGATTCACTCCCGGCTCCATACCTGTGGGATAGTACGGCAGCCGTCGGGCTAAATCGAGGCGTGTTTGGGACTCGATCTTAATCACCTCCGCCCCCAAATGGGCCAGCTGCAGCGCGCCAAAAGGCCCCGCCCACACCCAGCTAAAGTCAGCAACTCGTATGCCTGCCAGCGGGAGCCCGGGACTCGTCGGGCTGGGTTGAGAACGTGGCGGGCTGGGTTGAGAACGGTCAGCAGCGCGTGGCGTTGTGCGCTCGGCACCCGCCACAGGAGTGTGTTCTCCAAGCAGCGGGGCAGGACGACGCAGCTCCCACCACGGAGTATCCAGCAAATAGGGAGCACCCAGATGGGTGAGCGTTCCGGCTTTGGAGTGAGTCACGTCCCTGAAGAAGTGCCTGGCGTGTAACTGTTCCTGAGTGGCGAGCTGAGCCATCGCAAACACCGGGGCAAAACAAATGCGTCGCGCCTGTCCGGCTCGAAAGAGTTCTTCAACCTTCCAGCCCTTGACCCAGTCGGCCAGATACGGCCTTAAGACGTCCTGGTTTTGGCTGCGATTCGCCAGCCCCTGAAAAATCTCCCAGTCTGCCCACTCAGGATTGCCCATTAAATCGACCAGTCGCTGCCACTGATCTTCTTCACCAACGACGAGAAACATCAGGCCGTCCTGGCAGGGGAAGATGTCCCACGGATACAGCACCCGTTGTCCTAAACGGGTGGCAACTTGCTCCTGATAGGTGTAATTCGGCGCACTCACATCAACAAACGAGGCAATATACGCTTGGCCGGAAAAGTCGAGATGTTCGCCCTGCCCTGTCCGCAAGAGACTCGTATACGCAGCCATGGTTGCAGCCGCCGCAGCCGTCCCAATCTGGAAATCGGCCTGATGCCCAGCAGCTTTCAGCGGCGGCAAGTCTGGCCGATCTGAGCCACCCGGACTGAGCCACGCCCAGCCCCCACCGTGGGCGATAGTCAATTCATGCGCGTGATAGTCCTTGTGGGGACCGCTTAAGCCAAACGGTGTGATCGAACACATGACCAAACGAGGATTCAGCGCCCGAAAGGCGGCATAGTCGATGCCGAGGGCAGCCATTTGGCCCGGCGCATAGTTATGCACAAGAATATCAGCCTCGGTAACAAGATGTTCGAGGCGTTCTCGTTCTTGCGGGAGATTAAGTACGACACTCTGTTTGTTGGTATTCAGATACAAAAAGAGACCGCTTTGCTCAGGGTCTCGCTCACTTTGCGGGAACGGCCCTCGCTGACGGGCAAGGTCCCCCCCAGGTTCTTCAACTTTGACCACCTCAGCACCCAGGTCAGCCATCAGCTTTGTTGCATAGGCTGCCGACACCAGATGTCCCAGTTCGATGACCTTCACACCTTCGAGTCCTTGCATATCAGTGCTCCCCTTATGGCCTGAGTCGTATACCTTTGACATCTAACCTTTCCTCATGACTGCACACGCCCGCAAAGATTAGCATCTCGACCGTACAAACTGCAAGGAACGCAGACCGCACAAAAATCGCCCGAGGTGTGGCGATTGTCCACATATCCTGCTACGGCTTGAAAGCGACTCGCATAGGCGTCGTTCTAGACCCGCATCGGAGTTAGGGCTAGTCTACTGCGAGAAACACCACTGAAGGAGGGAGTGTTATGTTAGGAGCAGTTGCACATGTTGGCATTACGGTCAGAGATATGGACAAGGCGGTTGAATTTTATCGCGATACGCTCGGCCTCAAGGTCATTGGCGACGTGACCATCGCCGGGGAAGAAGCCAGCACCGTTACCCAGGTGCCTGGTACAAAGCTGCGCGCCGTCTATCTGCGTTACAAAGACGACCCAACTAGCCCACCGATTGAACTCCTGCATTTTGTTGAACCGGCAGGAGACCATGGCAAGCCGTATCCCGGCCTGGCCAACCCCGGTATCACAGAGGTCGCGTTTTGGGTCAAGGATATTGAAAAGACCTACCAAGAGCTGCGCGCCAAAGGGGTGGACTTCTATTCAGCCCCACAGCTGTTTGATCTCGAAGGCGAAGGCTACGGAAAAGTCAAAGCGGTCTATTTCCGCGACCTGGATGGCACGACCTTGGAGCTGATGCAGAACTGTTCGGAGTGAGCTGACAAGAAAAACTTCTATGCATGACACACCCACTCCGGTCAGGGAACGCTTGTCGGTCGGGGACATACAACTCGAAGTGATCCGGCATGGAGCGGGTCGGCCAGTGCTGCTGCTGCACGGCATGCACAACGTCGATCCGCGCGCTCCCTTTCTCGATCTGCTCGGCAGCCGGGCCGAGGTCTTCGCGCCCTCGCATCCCGGCTTCGGCCACTCTTCTTGTCCGGCCAATTTTGACACAGTATATGACTTAGTCCATCTGTATCTGGCCGTCCTCGACAGCCTGCCCTACGAGCGGGTCACACTCATCGGCTTGTCATTCGGTGGCTGGCTGGCAGCGGAAATCGCAGTCGCGTGTCAGCACCGCATTGACAAACTGATCCTCGTAGATGCTGTGGGGATCAAAATCAGCGATCGTGAAACACCGGACATCCTGGATGTCTTCAACACCGCGCCTGAAGTCGTTCGCCGCCACAGCTGGCACAATCCTGCCAAGTCGGCCCCCGACTTCGATACAATGTCGGATGACGAAATTATCCTCTACGCCAAAAACTGGGACGCGCTGTGCCGGTACGGCTGGCATCCCTATATGCACAACCCGCAGCTCAAACGTTGGCTGGGCCGGATCAGCCGGCCGACCCTCGTGTTGTGGGGAGCGAGTGACGGAATTGTCACACCGGCCTACGGTCGAGCCTACAGCGGCTTGATTCCTGGCGCGCGCTTTGAGCTTATCCCCGAGGCAGGACACCATCCCGAAATCGAGCAAGCTGAGGCATTTGTTGGTCACGTCACAGCTTTCTTAGAACAATAGTCCCACAATCCTTTCGAAGATTCAGCAAGGAACAGACTCTCTATGGAAGCTTGGTATCACAACGAGAACCCCTACCCTTTTGTGCCACAAGAGGTGCTCGACCGTGCGGATTCGGTCCGTGCCAGCCTACCAAACAAGTATTGCGATCCCAAGCTCTCAGCCGATCTCTTTGAGGAGGCGTTTGACGAGTTTATGCTCTGCGACGAGCAAGGCATCAATGTTGTTGCCATTGAGCATCACGCCGGCATTAACTCCCTGTTTGGGGCGAATCCACTGGTCCTGGGTATCCTGGCCCGTCAGATACGCAAAGTCCGTATTCTGAGCATGGGTACGTTGATCTCGCTCCGGCCAGATCCCGTCCGGGTGGCCGAGGAATATGCCACCGCAGATGTCATTTGCCGGGGGCGTTTGGATATCGGCTTTGTGAAGTCGGGCGCGAGCGAGATGGCGTCTAACAATGCCAACCCGGTCACCAATATTGAGCGCTACTGGGAGGCGATCGATCTTGTGACCAAAGCCCTGACTTATCAGGAGGGACCGTTTAGCTGGGAGGGCAAGCACTACACCCACCGCCACGTCAACATCTGGCCGCGCCCGTGGCAGGAGCCGCATCCGCCGATGTGGGCCGCCACCGGTGACCCAGACACAGCACGTGAGGTCGGCCGACGGGGGATGGTCAACGTGCTCGTCCTGCGCGGCGAGGAGGGCACCAAGCGTGCCTGGGCGGCCTATCGTCATGCGCGAGCGGAGGCTGGGCTGCCGCAGGTCATGACAGACCACTTTGCCTATGCCGCGTTGGTGTATGTCGGCGAGACGCACGAAGAAGGCGTTGAGATTGGCAGCAAACTGCTGTGGTTTCTCAACACCAGTATCAAGATGGCCCCCCAGTATGCTCAGTTTCTGCCTGGTGCGACGCCAACAGCCTTTGCTCCACAGGTCTACCGCACTGCGCCCAAGCTGGAGACCCAGGCCCAGAGCTCATCCAGTAGCGGCAGACAATCTGCCAACGCCGACAAGCCTGTTGCCCCGGCTATCCTGAATGTCGGCGGGCTGACCGGCATCACCACTGAGCAAGCCATGGCACGTGGCATCCTGTTCGCTGGCAGTCCGGATACAGTCTATCAACAGATTATAGATTTCTACCGCGCAGTCGGCGGCTTTGGGCATCTGGTCATGATTGGACGCTCAGGCTTTATGACCCACGCTGAAGCCGAGAAAGGCATCAGCCTGTTCGCTCGGGAGGTGTTGCCCCGACTAAAGGAAATCGCCCCTGTCACTAGCGGCCAAGAATCTGAATGAAAACCACCAGTTCAGCCTCAAGAGTCTTATGCCGCTTGGCAAAGACAGGCGGGAAACAGAGCTGTGGACGTACGGGAACTTGGGAAGACAGCCGGGAGTTGTCTAGAGAGTAAGGGCGAGGTTCATGCGATTTACCTACCTATTTTTTTTCGTGCTGGGGCTGTCTGTGGCAAGTCCGGCAAACGCCCAACAGTTTGCGTATGTGGCTAATTCAGGGTCCTACTCCGTATCGGTGATCGACACGACGACCAATACAGAGGTCGATGTAGTGACGGTCGGAAATGGTCCTGATGGCCTAGCAGGCGACCCGACATGTAGTAGTGTCTACGTTGCTCTGTTCGGGGACACCACGCTCGTGGAGATAGACACTGCGACGAATACG
This sequence comes from Binatia bacterium, assembly GCA_965231765.1. Lineage (GTDB taxonomy): Bacteria > Desulfobacterota > Binatia > Bin18 > Bin18 > JAAXHF01. The sequence goes on along the minus strand of OZ246887.1, from coordinate 5,700,312 downwards.
GTGGTGAGCTCTATCCATCTCGGCATCGACGGCATTAGCTCAAGCGGGGTGGCAGTCAGCCCAGATGGCAGCCGGGTGTATGTGACAAACATCAACCCAGGCACAGTGGCGGTGATCGATACTGTTACCAACTCCACCATAGCGACAATTGAGGTTGGGAGTGCCCCTTTCGGCCTGGCGGTCAGCTCTGATGCTAGCCGGGTCTACGTGGCCAACAGTCTTTCCAACAACGTGTCAGTCATTGACGCTGAAACAAATAAGGTCGTGGCAACCATATCAGTAGGGGCTCCCGGTAATATAGCCGTCAGTCCAGACGGGAGTCGCCTGTATGTACCGAACCTTGTTGCCAATACCGTAGTCGTCATCGGCACGGCGACCAATAACCAGCTGACCACCGTATCAGTGGGGGAAAGCCCTTCCAGTGTAGCTATCACCCCAGATGGCAGTCGAGTCTATGCCGTGAATTCTGCTGCCAATACGGTCTCGGTGATCAACACTGCCACGAATACTGTTGTGGCCACAGTCCCAACCGGCGATGTATCAGAGAGCCCATACAGTATAGCAGTCAGCCCAGACGGCAAACGGGTGTATGTGACAAATGGCAATGACAACAGCATGTCCGTGATCGACACCGCGACCAATACCGTTGCAGAGACTGTGGCTGTCCGCGATGCTCCCAGCGGAGTTGCCGTGTGCGAACCTCCCGGCGCTGGAGGTCCTTCTCATGTCTTTGGCATAGACAATCCGCAGGAGGGAGATATTGTTAGCGGTAACGTGGCGATCTCTGGTTTTCACTGTGCCGCTTCTGAACAGGGCGTACGTCTCCAGTTTGACGATATTGGTACGCCGACGCCGGTCAGCTTAACACAGCGGGCGGACATTCTTTCGCCCGGTGGGCCCTGTGATGACATCAACGATGCTTTTGTCGTTAATTATCTATGGTCACTCCTCCCACAGGGTCCGCATCAGCTGAAATTCTTTCTTGGCACGGAAAGCACCCCGTTCACTACGCTGAACGTCGACGTTGTACATGCGCAGTCAGGCACGGAATTTCTTACCGGAGCAACCGGGGAATGCAGGGTCGCAGATTTCCCGACTGCGGGCCAAGACACCATTGTCGAGTGGCGACAGAGTTTGCAGAATTTCACGATTACCGAGGTAGTTCCTGGTTCTTAGAGATGCAGCTACCCGATGGGCTTACGGTGGGCTTACGGTGGGCTTACGGTGGGCTTAGGAGAGAGGCTGCATATCCATCCAGTCGAGTAAGGGTTGATCCGGCACATCGGCACTCTCAGCCAAGAGTTCCAACACATCCATCGACATCCAGTAGCGTACCCGCCCCAGCCATAGATACGGTGTCTTCACCGAATGATTGACCTCACCGCCGTGCAGCGCAGGGGTAACCTCCTGTGGCGGTGCAACCTCCACCCATAACTCTGCACCAAGATTACGGCGCACCCATTCGTGCGAGTCCGGATGCAGCAGGTTCCAGCTTTCCGGCTCGACAATCCGAGCTTTTTGGCAGTGCATGGGTTCTCCTTTCTGACACCGCAGCTCCGCTTCATATATGCCTGTCCTCAGCTGTTTGAAGTTCTCGTACGGAAACAGCCAACACCATTGCCAAGATCAACGCCGATCTGTTGGGCCTGGTCAGCCGGGCGATGAGTGGATAAAATTCTCAAGGGGCGCGTTCAGGCGGGACGAATGAGCGATTCAGCGGGAATGCCCTATTCTAGGGGATCGATGCGCCAGTGTTTGTCCTCATACGCCTCAACCAATGTGGCAAGCACATCGAGCCTGTCGCCTGCCTTCGTGTCCGGCTTCGCATCCATCAGTCGCTCGATTTCTGACAGTGCGGCATCGTAATCCGTCTCATTTCGAATAGGTTTTACGTCTTTCATATGCTCTCCACGTCAATCTCATCGTACTGTACATGGGTGCCGAGGATATACGTGAGAGGCCACACCGCAGGCTCCACAGCGAGGCTACGGAGTCGTCTCGGTCTCGTCTTGGAAGACAATTGTATTTTGACACAGGTTCCGCGTTTGAGTCGAACGAGAGGACTTTCTTCTGAGTCCTCGACTACGACAGGAGGAATATTCTCCATATGTGAGAGTGCGAAACACCTTTGTTCAGGTCGTTCTCTCCGCAGCCAGTCCATTTATCTCAGCATCGCTAAATCCACTCTCCGACAGCACCTCCCGCGTATGTTCTCCCAAATGCGGAGCCCCGCGTTTGAAGTCGGTCACCCGATTCTTACCATCCGTCGCGGCAGAAACCGGATACGAAAGTTCCCGGCCAATTTCCGGCTGATTGATCGCCTGAAACGTACCGCGTGCCTGGTAGTGCGGATCGTCCATGTTCTCTTCAGGATATCTGACACTCGCCCACAACAAGCCTTTGGCTTGCGCCTTGTGGTAGACTTCTTCAGCCGTCATTGACGCGACCAATTTATCAACGGCTGCGCTGAAATGCTTTTGGGCGTCGGCTGGGGAATTTTTGGCTAACTCGCGGTAGGCATCAGAATCAAGATCATGCTCAAGTCCAGCCTCGTTGAGCATCTCGGGAACAGCTCGCAGCTCACGTCCAGCCCAAAATAGGAATGCCTTTACGTAGCGTTTATCTTTGGTCCGACGTAACCACGGAGGCGTCCTGCCCGTCCCAGCGTGGCGCCCAGTCTGCCGGCGGACAACGGCTTCATTATAAATGTAGTAAGGCAAAGCAACCTCAGTACAGGTACTGACCGCTTCGTGAATCGACACGTCAATACAATCGCCTTCATCTGTCAATGCGCGGAAATTGAGCGCGGCAGCCAGTGCAAGCACCGCGTGCTCACACGCAATGTGATAGGCTTGCCACATACCAGGAGCAATGGGTGGGGTGTCGTACGTACCGTCAGACTGTGGATCGTAGCCACACGACGCCATGACTCCGCCCATTGCCAGCTGGGTCAGATCCGTCATCTTGAGATCACGATACGGACCGTCCAGGCCAAACGGGGTAATTGTGCAGATAATGAGACGTGGATTTGCCGCTTGTACCTTGCGATACAACGTCAGTCGTCGCTCTACGTCGTTTGCCTCGCCAGAATCGATGATGACATCCGCACGCTGAGCCAGGCGTTCCAGCGCCCCCTGTACCGAGGGATGATCAACCTCAAGACTGACGCTCTTCTTACCGAGATTGTAGCGCCAGAAACACAGACTTTGCTCCGGATCAGGCTGCGGTGAAGCGAAAGGACCCAGACGACGCGAATTGGAGCCTTGACGGCCCTCCAATTTGATCACCTCAGCACCAAACGACGCCAGCAATACGCCAGCAAATTCTCCGCGCTCGTCGCCACTTTCGATAACGAGCGTTCCCGCAAGGACACCACTTAAAGCTGCCGGGGTATTCAAATTATCCAGTCCTCTCTGAGTTGGGCAATGTCCTCGACGGATAACCCAAGCACGTCACGGTACACAACATCATTGTCCTCACCCATACACGGCGCGCCCCGACCTGGCAGACCGCCGACGCTGACCGGCATATTTTGGAACTTGGCCGGGAAATCTTCGATCGGCCACGTGCCGATTTCGCTGTGGGGAAAAGGCACAAAAGCGCCACGCTCCTTCAGCTGTGGATCGCGGGTGATCCGATCAATTGATTTCTGTACAACTCCAGACGGGACGCCGTGCTTTTGCAGACGGCCCATCAACTCGTAGCGCTCTTCGTTTTTTGTGAACTCGGCCATCAAGGCATCCAGAGCGTCTTCGTTGGCTTTACGTCCAGCTGCGGTCTGAAAACGACCCGCCCCCGCCCAGTCCGGCGAACCCATCACAGCCACGACTGCCTGCCACTGTTCGTCTGTCTGGACGGCTATCGTGATCCATTCATCCGTTCCCTGGCATGCATACGCACCGTGTGGAGCCCAGTCCGCAGCCGGCATGCGGTTGCCATGCCGCTGGGTTGCTTGGCCGGTCAGCTGCGCTTCAAGCGTAGCCGTCCCGGATACCATGAGCCCGGTCTCTGCTTGTGATAGATCGATGTAACAGCCTCGGCCCGTCTTGCGGCGGTTCACCAGAGCCATCAGCACGTGCATCGCCCCGTAGTAGCCGGTGGAATGGTCGAGATACGAATAGCCCCAGCCGGCAGGTTGCATTGGCTCTGGCAAGCCTGACATATGGGTCAAACCCGACAAGGCTTGGGCGGTTGGTCCAACGCTCAGATAGTCGTTGTAGGTACCCGACTTTCCCATCCCGCTAATTTGCAGATAGATGAGCTCAGGATTAATCTGCCGCAGGACATCATAGCCAAGTTCCCAGCGGTCCATCTGTCCCGGACTGTAGTTCTCACACACAACCGACGCCTTGGCGACAAAGCGTTTAAACAGATCACGTCCCTGCGGCAGGCTCATATTGAGGGTGACACCGTATTTGCCAGGATTAATATTATTGAACAGGCCGCTGCGATTGAGACTGTCGGGTTCCCCGCCAGGAGCTTTTGGCTGAACCCCCCGCAGCAGGTCGAGCGCCCGCTGATCGTGCCATTCGACCCGGATCACCTCTGCTCCCATGGTGGCAAGCATGCGAGTCGCGTTTGGACCTGCAACAATTTTTGTGAGATCTATGACGCGTACGCCTTCAAGAGGACGGCGTTTGGTTGGTTTGGCTGATTCTGATTGTGCCATGAACATTCCCCTTCTTACCCGGAGCCCTGAACAGCTGCGCCCAACAGCGCGGCAAGCGTGCGCTCCATTTGGTCAATTTCTACACAACCGGCGAAAAAAAGAAAGCCTGAGATTATTGACGGCGGCTGGAAAGAGGACTGCTCAGCCGCTAGACTCCGGTGGTGTAACAAATGCCTGGGGAATGAGCGATCAGGACTGGCGAGGTAAAAATTCTGAAAACCAGACAGGAATTAAGGGAAAGCTATGATCACAAAAATAATTATCGACACCGTCCAGTCGCCAACCTTTGGTGGCGCTTCGTTCGGCGAGGTCGGTCAGTATGAGAAGCTGGTCGGCCGGGCTTTTGGCGAGCTTGCTCCTGACAGTCCGCTCAACGCCTCCATTACCGACATCACGCTTGCGCCGCGCAACGCTCGCGGAAGAGTCGAATACGAGACCGACTTTTGCATCTTAAAGCCGATTGACCCGGCGCGGGGCAATACAGTCTTGCTCTTTGACGTCACCAATCGCGGAAATAAGATGACGTACGTACCGCTGAATTTCCCCTTTCGGGCTCCCCCTCAGTTTCCGCCGATTAACGATCCCGGTAGTGCCGAAGATGCGGGCACTGGCTATCTGATGCAGCAGGGCTATAGCATCGTCTGGACCGGTTGGGACGCGACCGCACCAGCTGGTGACGGCCGCATGACAATGACCGTTCCTGTCGCAACGGAAGAGGGTCAGCCAATTGTTGGGCCTGCTCTTGAAGAGATCATAGCCGATCACGCCCGACATGTTCCGCCTGGGCAAGCTGTTGCTCACTGGCCATTGACCTATCCAGCCGCGACGCTTGATACAGCTCAGGCAACACTGACAGCGCGGGCATACCGAAGAGACGAGCCCACTCCAATTCCCACCACCGAGTGGCAATACATCGATACATCTACGATCGGCCTGCTTCCGGAGGGTGAAAAACCATTCGAGAAAGGAAAAATCTACCAGTTTGTCTATCCCGCAACCAATCCGATCGTGGCTGGCATTGGCTTTGCCGCCGTCCGGGATTTTGTGTCGTTTGTGCGCCACGCTGACGTTGACGAGCAGGGAACAGCCAATCCTCTCGCGGGGTCGTTAGAGTGGTCGATTGCGACCGGGCTCTCACAGTCAGGCCGTTTCCATCGACCGTTTTTGTCTATGGGCTGCAATGAAGACGAAGACCATCGTCAGGTATTCGATGGTATGCTGCCGTATATCAATGGCGCTGGTGGAGGATTTTTCAATTACCGCTTTGCCCAGCCTAACCAAACCGCCTTTCAACGCTTGAGCCATGTATATCCGGAGCAGGTCTTCCCCTTCGCCTATACCAGTCTCACAGATCCACTCAGCGGGAAAACAGACAGCGTACTAGCCCGTTGTGAAGTCTCAGGCACCAGTCCAAAGATCATGGAAGTCAACGATTCCAACAGCTACTGGTTCAAAAGTGCTGCGCTGGCGATCACGACCCCGGATGGCACGACGGACCTGCCTGATCCGCCGAACGTCCGATTTTACCTGCTGTCGAGTATCGCGCACGGGGTAGCATCCGGACGCGGCCCGTGCCAACAGTTGCAGAACCCGATTAGTCCCGGACCTGCGCTACGTGCGCTGCTGGCTGCGCTAACAAAATGGGTTGTCTCAGGCGAAGAGCCGCCGTCCAGTCAAGTCCCACGTTTGAGCGACGGCACGTTGGTCCCGTCGCTGCCACAATCGTCGGTAGGTTTCCCCACTATACCGGGAGTCAATTATTCAGGCGTGGTCAGTGTCCGGGAACTGTATGATTACGGTCCTGATTTTGATCGCGGCATCATCAGTATTCAGCCCCCGGCGGAAACCGGCCGTTCGTATCCAACCTTGGTGCCACAGGTCAATGCTGACGGCATCGACCAAACTGGTATTCAGCTCCCGGATATGGCTGTTCCACTCGGAACGTATACCGGCTGGAACCTGATGGCTAACACGCCCACAGACGAATGCTCAGCCATGGGATCTTTTATTCCGTTTGCCACCACCAAGGCCGAACGCATAGCATCCGGCGACCCGCGACCGTCGCTCGAAGAACGCTACGGGACACACCGTCGCTACGTGCAAGCCGTCGAGGTGGCGACACAAGAACTCGTTGCAGACCGCTTACTGCTGCCCGAAGATGCCAGCGCGTATATCGAGGCAGCCAAGAATCGTGACATAGGTTTACCAGATAGGAGTTTTTGATAACAGCTACGAATGATGCAAGCTCAGCGCTAGACGTGTTGAACGTTTTAATCGTCGGCGCCGGTTTCTCCGACCTCTACCTGCTCGATCGCCTGCGCGTAGGTCTAACGATTTGCGCTCACCGGTCGCGGGACGCGATCAAAGTGGAGCGGAGAGTTTGGCGTTGGGGCGGGGGCTATGCCGCGAGCTTACGCACCCGGAGTTCTTTGCGGCGTCGCTCGGCATGCCACAAGTCGTATTGGGTCTGCTGATTCAGCCAACTTTCGGCGGAAGTACCAAAGGCTATCGACAACCGCACTGCCATCTCTGGGCTGATGCCAGCACGTCCATTCAGGATGGCCGACAAGGTTTTGCGACTTATGCCCAACGCCTTGGCCGCTTCCGTCACGCTCAGCTTCAGCGGCTCCAGACACAAGGTTTTCAATACTTCACCAGGATGGGGCGGATTATGCATGCGCATGGGATACCTCAATGATAATCTTCGTAATCAACAGCGTCGGCATCTTTCTCAACAAAAATAAACGTCAGTCTCCAGTTCCCGCTGACCTTCACTGCCCAGGTGTCCTTGCGGTCGCCTTTCAGTTGATGAAGATCTAGCCCCGGGAGGCTCATATCCGCAGGAGTGGTAGCAGCGCTTAATCGGCCCAGGATCACTCGTAACCGTTCTGCATGTTGGGGTTGAATGCCAGACTTTGTACCAGTAGTAAAAAACTTCTCCAGTCCCTTATGTCTAAACCCCCGAATCACCCGAAATAGTGTAACCTGTCCCGTAATAGGTTACTAGACACGATATTGGAACTTTAGGCTGTTGCAGTGCGGGGTCGGGTAGAAAGTCCCCGTTATCGGTAACCAGAATAACCCTGCAACGTCCCCTCACATCGGCTGGTCGATGACACGCTGAATCCATTCTGCTTGGATCATGGCGCGATCCGGGCTTTGATGCAGCGCATGGAAGTATTGGGAGAGGTTAGGCAACAATCTTCAACGTTTCTCCCTGATTATGGAGCGCAATAAGCTGATCGCCGCGCAGTGCCAGTTCCGCGTACGTCTGTCCCTCATCATCACAAAACTCAACCTCGTATACATTGGGCGCGAGGAGTTCTACCACTGCCCCGACTTCACCACGCTTGAGCTTACGCTCGGGCGAATCCTCAAGTGACGCCACACAGTACCGGCAGACGTGGCGATCATAACGACCAGAGCGCTGGCCGCACCGATCAATGCAGAGAGCAACACGATCAGCAAGATGCGGAAATAGCGTCTCGCTTTCGCGCGTGTTCTTTGCTGGGCCATCTCTCAGACACCTGACGTAGCACCGGTCAGGGGCGTCTTATAAACTCACCACCTCCACATCAATGCGCTCTTTGACCTCATGGTCGGCTAACAGATGCTGATCAATCTCATCGAGAGTGGCGGCGCGAAAATAGCGCTCCCCACAGTCCAAGCAGACCTCGGCTGGAACATTCTCGACAATATAAAGTTTCCCGTGGAGCCAATGTTGGCGCTTCACTTTCTTATTTCTCGTCTTGCCACTACAAAACTCACAAATCATACATCCTCCGTCAGTGCATAGACCGTGACTATAATGAGATACCCGTCCTCCTTGAATCGGCAGACTACATGGACCAGCCGCCCGTCTTCTGCTGGCCCTTCTAGCCGATACCGTATGCCACGGATGTCTTCTGACAACTTTCTCTGAATGCGTCCCTTGAGTATCGCGTTTTCAATATCCCTTCGCTCTAAAGGTTAAAAAGATTACAACGTCCCTTAGAACGACTATACCAGCCGCTATCCACTCTCGGCACATCGCGTTAAACTTTGTCCACTAAGAAAGTTAATGTAGGAAACAATGTCCCCCTCTTCCCTTCCTGATCACTTTTCTTGGAGACGGAGAGAAAATTGTCAATCTGGTCTGTGAATGCGGGGCATTCGATGAATTCCGTAAAAAAATGCACGTCATTGACGGATATCCGTCAATGACGTGCAGAGCGGGCGCAACCGTTTTTTAGCGTCTCTCTTATTCTGCTGCTGCTTCCGGTGCCGAGGATGACACGGAAGGCAGCGGGTCGTAATGCAACACCATGAGCTGATCGGGACGCAACCCTAGGGATTCGAATGTCCGACCTTGACGGTCACTAAACTCCACCTCAAAGGCACTCCCCCCAGCCAGAATGTCAACGATCGTTCCTACTTGCCCACGCCACAAATTATATTCTGGCAGGTCCACCGTGAGCGCCACTATATCAAGGAGTTTAATTGAGGTTGTCATTGTCGGTTCCTCCTGTTCAGAGAGGATAGCATGTCGTCAAGCGCGGTGTCTCCGTCTCATGTTCAATAATCCAGCCGCTACGGATTACGGTCTCTTTGCCGCGCCAGTTGAGAGGAAAGTCCAGGATATAACGCTGCCCATAGCTATCGTATCGTCCCAAGTTCGCTTCACCGCTCTTGACCACTTGCCGCAAGATCGCCCATAACTCTTCCACCTCATTTGCTGTGATGCCGATAGCTGCAAAGAGCCGCGCTTTATGCTTGCCCTCATCTAGGGGATTTAAGCAGTAGTCCCGCAGTTTACGCATATCCACAACGGCACGCTCTGCGTTTGGAATGCGCATGGGGTTCCTTCACGTTTGAGAGCAACATGAGATTTTTCCGTAACTGTATAGCAAAACGTGCTACGGCTCATCACCCCATGAGCCAGCTAACGTTGCCTTAAGCTGCGGGACCGGCTTGATGAATAGCGCTCCTCCCCATCATCTGTTCTTTAAGGTTTTTTGTTTTTCTCGTAATTTAAGGACGTCTCCTAGTCTCCCCTCTGTCGCCCATCGCCTGGAGCAGTTTGTTCGAGCCTACACACCCGTTGATCTGGATGCCTCAGCGGCAAGGAGATTCGTCTTGAGTTCTGTGCCCTTGGCGACTTGGTCGGTCCCACCGAGGGCCTGATATTCGGCCCAGACGTCAAGGATGGACGCCAGAAGTACTTCGCGGGTGGCCATATTCACGTCCACTTCAGCCATCTTTCGTGCCGAGGGCGTCCGGGATCCTATGAGACGCATTGCAGCAAGCATCGCGGCGTAGAATCGAATATTATTCCAGTGAGGCCGAGAGATGGCGCATTCATCCGACCGGAGCACCTCCTCCACTCTGATATTTAGTGTGGCTGACGTATAGTAGACATCCAAAGGATAGGTTTCGCTAAATATACGTATGTAGTCTTCGTCCCTCTTGATAAGGCTCGATGGACGAGCCCGTGCATTCGCGGGGTCGCCCAGAGCACAAGCAAGGACCGATTGGGCTATGAATCCAATACTAATGATTTTCCGCACTGGCTTGCCCTGGTTCTTATAGTAGTTTTTGCGCCGATCGTAAAAGAGTCCGCGTGCTGACAGAAAGTCCTCAATATCACGATGTATTTTGTCCGTCGCTCGCAGTGAGGCACTGGGGATGGCGGTCTGGCTGTTTGTGGCTCGGATAACGCGGTCTCGGCTCTCCTCTTCGTCGGTTACGATCACTCTGACCAAGACTGATCGAGAGTCAATAGGTTCTGGACGAGTCGAGAGTACGTCGAAAATTTCCCGGGAGGTCTGAAGCCCGTTGACTACCTCAGCATTTCCAATTGTAAGAGTTTTTCCGCTGAGGGTGGCATGGGTACAGAGGACGGAGATCCCGTTATTCAGCCACCAGAAGTCCTCACATGGCGTACTGGCAAGCGTCTCGCGGATCTTCTGGTTCACCTCAGTGTTGCCCTGGTAGTCTCTTACGTTACCCTCGAAAATGCGTTCATTCAGTGTACTGTCTTCCATGATAAACGAGAAATAGTCGCCAAGGTTTACAAGACAGACATACGCATTCTGACTGGTCGAAATCGGACTTTCCGCAAGCTTCAGCTGGTGCACTGACGTGGGCGTTCGTCTCGCAAGTAGCAGCAGCTTACCAGCAGTCAGGAACTCGAAGGAGAAGTCTACTGGGGAGAACGCAGCCTCGACCGTGTCCTTGAGATACTGACTCTTGCGCTCAACATTAGGGTGGACCTCTGTGGCCAGTGCTGCATAGTAGTATCGAATAGATAGTTTGGGGAATTTCGATGTCAGCTGAACGTAACACCGGCGGAATGTGCCGATCTTCTCAAGAAGGTCGGAATTGTAAACGCTTGCCAGGGTGCCAGTGTCGGGGTTGAGGTCGAGCAAATCACGCGCGGAAGCCACAAACTTTTCCATACCTGTTTCACTGAAGCCGTCAGACATCTTGGCCTGAACGAATACTAATTCCATCGGGACGTTCCGTTTGTATTCCTCTGGGTCAACAGTCTCCCTGCAGAGCGTGTTGTTCACGAACAAGTAGACTGCGTCGATTCCTCCATCTCCACCTCCGTCGACGATTCCGTCTTCGATTTCATCATAGCTGAGGTCTCTGTCCTTCAGAGCTTGCTCAGCTGCGAATATCTCGAAGTACTCACTAGGCAACAGATCAGGAGCTACTTCGTCCTTCGACTGAGAGACCAATTGCCTGACCAAAACTAAGTCATTTGTGCTCATCGATCACCTGAATTGTCTACTTTAGAATTGATTGGCTTGAACGGACATCGCTCACCGGTCGCGGGACGCGATCACGGTGGAGCGTATCGGTTAGGTTAAGAAGGTGACAACGTCTCCAACCTCCCTTCGGGCGAGCGTCCGTTCTCAAACACGCGGTTAGGTGGCTGTTCACAGTCGGAAGAACCAGCGAGCAGGCATATTTACCGCCTTTCCAGTCTGACGATTCAGCCTTCCGGCCCCACATCCACAACCCGGTTATTTGGCTGTAGCCAATGGGCTGGACTATACCCACTTCACCACCACGATTCAATGCAGGGGGCTGTCTTCCATCGTTGCGGGATGCCGCTTAGCATAGAGGATTTAATCCCTATTTTCCGTGGAGCATCGACGCATTACGCTGAACCAAAGGACACCAAAATGTCTGAAAAGACGGCTGAAAAGACGGCTGAGAAGATGGCTGAGAAGACAGACGAAGAACTCTCTTTACTGACCTTTGCAGATAAGTGCATGACCCACGAGCAATGGCTACGTGTGGTCCGACGCGGTCTGCCGACCTTGCTCAAAAATCCGGGACTGCTGCTGGAAATCATTATGCGCGAAGCGCTCCAAGAAGATGGCCGTGAACATATGAACGCCAGAACCCGTGAGATCTTTCCCGAAGCGCAGAAAATGTTGAAAGAGTTGGGACTCAGATTTTCATTGGAGGACTGAGGGCGCGGTGAAGGGCCTTCTTGGTAGACAGGCATTGCTGTACAGCCAGCGAACCGTATAGTGAGAACGAGATCAGAAGTCCGCCCAAGAGGAAAATGGAGGAGAATGTACTATGGACACAGAACTGGAAAAGCGTATCACCCGGCTCGAAGACATTGAGGCGATAAAACAGCTCAAAGCCCGCTACTGCGAAATCTGCGACGATATGCATAACCCCGACAGAGTCGCTTCGGTCTTCGCGGAAGATGCCATCTGGGAAAGTGCCGATTTCGGCAAAGCCGAGGGCCATGAAGCCATTCGCGAGTTATTTCGCAAATTCCAAAGCACGTTCAGCTTTTCTCAGCACAACATTATGAACCCAATAATCGAAGTCAATGGAGAGCGTGCCACAGGCATATGGTACATCATGGGCCCGTGGACGTACGCTGAAAACGACGACGAGAAGTGGTTAGCTCTGCGGTATGATGACGACTACGTGAAAGTGAACGGGAAGTGGAAGTACCAGCATTTGCGGGTCGCCCTTCGGATGACTGCCGATCGATAAAAGCACGATGCCAATGGTCATGAAAGCCGAGCTGCGGGCACTCCTGATATAAAGATGTCTGATGCGATGGGGGATGCGCTGCGCTTATCCACCCTACTTTCTTCTCAGACGTGCCATGGCATGCACCCATAGTCGTTGCTCCACAAATCAGCTAAAGTCGAGCGCATTCAGACACAAACCAGCCTACGGACTCTTGTGTTCGAGGCCAGGAAAGGATGCGCCTTTATGGCACTGAACTACAGCAACATTATTGACGCAGACGGACACATTCTCGAACCCGTCGATGCCTGGGAAAAGTATATTGATCCGGCCTACCGGGACCGGGCGCTGCGGGTGCGCCAACTCGACGGCAAAGATGTGTTGGAAATGGACGGCAAGCCGTCACGCTTTTTTAACATCCAGGTCCTGACTGGACTCGGCGGGATGGGCAAAGGTCAGGCCGAAATAGAACAGATGATGGAGCAATCCTATCCGGGCAATGCCCCGTATGGCTCGATGGACCCCAAAGAACGGGTTGCCCTCATGGACCAGGAAGGCATTGCCAAAGCCATTCTGTATCCGAGTCTCGGACTCACCTGGGAATGCGAACTTGAAGACGCCGATCTCTCCCTCGCCTACGCTCAAGCCTATAACCGCTGGATTTGTGACTTCTGTTCAGATTCGGACGGACGGCTTATTGCCATCGCTCATATTTCCTTAGCCGATCCAGTCAAAGCAGCGGCTGAGCTCGAACGCTCAGCCAAGGAAGGCGCACAGGGAGCTTTCCTAGCTCCGTACACGTTGACCCGTATTCCGCATGCCCACCCTGATCACGATGTGTTCTGGGCCACAGCCCAAGAGCTGGACATGCCAGTTGCTATTCATCCAATGGCCGAGCATCCCAAGATCAGAACCTATCAGCGCTTTGACGGTATGAGTAAGGCGCGTTGGATGCAAAATGCGCTCGGCATGCAAGGCCCGCAGCAGGCGTTTTATGGACTGTTTCAATGGGGTTTGTTTGACCGCTTCCCGAATATTAAAGCGATTTTGCTGGAGTCGGGCGCCGGTTGGATTGGTGCCGCCTTGGACCGTATGGATACCACGTACGAAACCTCTCTCGGTGAGAACGTGCCACTCAAAGAGAAACCGAGCCATTATTTCAAACGCCAATGTTGGATTTCGGGCGATCCCGATGAGAGAGCCTTAGCTCATATCGTCAACTACGTGGGTGAGGATCGTTTTTTCTGGGCGACTGACTATCCGCACTTTGATCACCCTGGTAATTACATGCAAGAGTTGGAAGAACTCGTTGCTCCGCTATCAGAAACCGCTCGCAACAATCTGCTCGGCGATAGCGTGGCCAACGTATACGGTATTTGAGTGAAAAAAGGAGAACTGCATGCAAAACGGACAGAGCGACATCACCAAAGGGGCGATTGACGCAGACGGCCACATTTTAGAGCCAGCCGACTTATGGGAAACGCATTTGGAGCCCAAGTATCGCGATCGGGCACTCCGCATGCGGACCAACAGCGATGGTATGGAAATTCTTGAGATAGAAGGCAAACAATCCTGGACTGGCTATCCAGGCTTGCCTGGCCAGCTTGGCGCTATGGGTCAACAAGACATTGATCCGCATCCCGATCGGACCTACTTGCGTGGTGCGCAGTATGGCTCGATGGACCCCAAAGAACGCATTGCTCGCTTGGACCAGGAAGGCTTAGCCAAGGCCGTCTTATACCCTACCCTCAGCCTCTTCTTGGCTGAGATTAAAGATCCTGAACTCGCCGCTGCGCACTGTCGTGCCTACAACCGCTGGATCGTGGATTTCTGCTCGGAGTCTGGCGGACGTCTTATCCCGATCGCCCAGGTGACACTCGACGACGATCCACACGCAGCAGCCGCTGAGTTAGAGCGCGCCGTCAAAGCCGGAGCCAAGGGCGGCTTCTTTCTGCCCGTCACCTGGAAGCGCAAAGCGCCCGGTCATCCGCACTTCGACCCCTTGTGGGCCAAGGCCCAAGAACTCAATGTTCCGCTCGGTATGCATCCCACTGCCGATCCACCGGCATTGGATGTGCACAAGAAATTTGCCGATTTAGCGCCGAGCGAGCAAGACGAATTTAACTTCACCTGGTACATGGATGTGCTGGTTTCTCAAGGCATGATTCAATCGTTTGTATCGCTCTTTAATTACGGCTTATTTGATCGTTTTCCCAAGGTCAAAGCGGTCATATTGGAATCCCAAGCCGGCTGGACTGGGCATATTTTGGACCGGATGGACGCCGTCTGGCGTGGCCCCTTAGGCAAAACCACTGGCATGAAGGAATCTCCGCGTACCTATTTTGAGCGCCAATGCTGGATATCTGCTGATCCGGACGAAAAGTCAGCCGCACCAGTCCTGAAGCAGGTTGGCACCGATCGCTTTTTCTGGGCCTCAGATTTTCCGCATCCGGACCATATCCCTAACTATGTGGAAGCACTGGGCGAGTTGATCGCTCCGTTACCGGAAGAATCACAGCGTCAGATTCTGTGGGAAAATGTGAGTCGAGCCTACAATTTAGGTGAGTAGGGACAAAGAATGACATTGGGGCAGAGACGTGCTGTAGTACGTCTCTGCCTGTATCATAAACGCGAGTCTTTATGGCTGAACAGTTAACAATTGAAGAACGCCTCACAAACGTTGAAGAGGATCTTGCTGCAATGAAAAGATCATTCACGATACACAAAGATGACAATAAATCGTGGATAGAGGCAATCGCGGGGACCTTCAAAGACGACCCTGATTTTGACGCAATAGTTGAATTAGGCCGGCGGTTCCGTCAGTCCGCACAATGACCAGCGACGAAGAGATGTTTGTATTCGACACAGACCACCTTGTCATTTTGCAACGGCAATCTCCATCGGCGTATGATTCTCTTCTGCAACAGATCGGACAGTATGCTCCGGCTGACTTCTTTGTATCGATCATTAGTTTTCATGAACAGGTGATGGGCTGGAATGCTTACATCTCACAGGCCAAGGATCCGAGAGTCACAGTCAGAGGCTATGAGCGTTTACAGAAAGTCCTGTCAAATTTCTCTCGGGCACAGGTCCTCCCGTTTGACGATCCTTCCGCCATCATATTCGACGACTTGAGAAAACGTCGTATTCGGATTGGAACAATGGATTTGCGAATTGCAGCGATTGCCCTCTCGCGTGATATGGCAGTACTCACACGGAACGTCCGTGATTTTAGCCGCGTACCGGGTTTAAAAGTCGAGGATTGGACAGCTCCAGCGTAACATCCCCGGACGGGGAGAAAGAGTGTCAGAATGAACACTGCGGCCACAGCAATTTCCGTGGACTACGGCTCGGAAGAAACCGCGATGCAAGCCTATCTCGCCGAGGGCGAGCGAAAGGCATTCGCCCTCGAGAACCGCGGGCCCATCCGGTATACGTCGGACGGCAAGATTGACCCGGCCATCCTCGATGCGTATTGGCACTACGGGTTCTACGTGTTTGAAGGGGTACTGGGCGCGGAAGAACTCGCTGACATCGAAACCGACTTTCAGAAAATCCTGGAGCGTCTCCCCAGCGAAAAGGGATCGCCGGTCGATGCCGCAGGGCGTCCGGCTCTTGCCCACGGCTGCCAGGCGCAGAGCTTGTTTTGGTCGAAGCCCCTGGGTGATCCCTTTGGCGGAACAGAGTTCGGCAAAGGTCGCCATCCAGTCAAAATGATCGAGCCCGCCCCGGCGGACGACGCGCCGAAAGAGGTCGTCTACCTGATCCTCGGCTCGCTCCAATTCTCGGAAGCATGTGTGCGCACCTACGGACATCCAGATCTCTTGGCGGTGGCGTCGGCCGTAAACGGCGACGACTTCGTCCCCTACACCGATGCCTTATTTATCAAAGCCCCAGGGCTCGGTGCGTCTGTCGCCTGGCATCAGGACGGTATCACCCACTGGGACAGCCCGCATTGGGATCAGGGCTCACACGGCTTCAACTTTATGGGCCAGCTGTATGGCTGCACCCCCGCCAACGGAGTTTGGGTGGTGCCAGGCTCTCACACGGTCGGCCGGGTTGACATCAAAGCAAAGGTTGCCCAAGCGGGAACCGAGCGACTTCCCGACGCAGTACCTATGGTCTGCCAACCCGGTGACGTCGTGATCAGCAACCGCCAGCTCCTGCACGGCTCGTTCGCGAACACGAGCGAGGATTGGCGTGTCACCGTCAATATGGGCTTTCACCGCCGCTCGTCAGTGCTCGGGGTGCAAGGTGGCGGCCTCCTGGGCAAGAACACGGTCTACGACGAAGACCACATCAAACAACGCTCGCGGACCATCGGCTACGCCATCGACGCACGCCGCCAGCGCTTCCCCGAGGAAACTCCCTTCGTATATCGGCCCTTTGCTGAAGCCGGAGAGACCTATTTGTGGGACGCCGCTGCCAAGGCCAACCTCATCGACTACAACCTGCTCGACATCGGGGTATAGTCAAGAGGCGAACGATAGCTGTTGCGAGCCAGCATTCTCGCAGAGCCAATCTCAGCTCGCTCCCAACGCTAGCAGCATCATGCAACAACCACGCTATTCCGCCCCGCAGGGCGCATGTTTTGTATGCAGCAGTCCTGAAGAATCGGAAGATCACCGTGCAGGCGCCCTTACGCGACGCCAGCTCCTGACACAAAGCGCTGTCACGAGCGTTGCTTTTGGCGCGGCTGCCTTGCACAGCCCGTCTCTCACCTTTGCCAACACCTCACCTCTGGTTGAGAAACCGCCCAACCACGATTGCATCATCGAAGCCCCGTGGGGACTCGTTTTTCAAGAGGGACGCCTCAAGCTGCTACCAGACTGCTCGGTTCGCATACGAAAAGACCGCATTCAGGAAGTGAAAAGCGGCACATTGCAAGGCAACACACCACGCATCCGTGCAACAGGTCAACTGTTGCTCCCCGGCTTTATTTCTGGTCATACCCACGCCTGCTCGGCGACCCCAACCCGAGGGATTATTGAGGGCGGTCGCTCGTATGCGCGACCGCTCGAATTAGTCGAGAAACTCAGCCCCGAAGATCTTGATGATTTGACCGCGTATAACGTGGCGGAATTACTTCGCTCAGGTTGTACGACCCATGTCGAAATGAGTCTCAGCTTACGCCAGGCAGAGTCGTACGTCCGCATTGCAAAGCGTTGGGGTGTACGTGGCTATCCAGGCGGTATGATTCCGGGCATTGCCCGACTGTTTCCCATCTGGTTTCGGAATTCAGATCAAGTGCTGACTGACTCTGAACAGGAAACCTTGGCCGAGGTTGAAGCGAACCGACGTTTTGCTGTGGCCCACAATGGTGCCGAGGACGGACGGATTCGGCCCCACATGGCGCCGCACGCCACAGACACGCAGACACCAAAGACGATGAACGCCATCCTGGCAGCGGCCCGGGAAATCGGCAATGGGATTCATATTCACCTGTCACAAAGCGCGCAAGAAACACAAACAGTCCAGCGTTTGTGGGGTAAGCGTCCCGCCCAGTGGCTGGACGAACTCGGCTTTTATTCAGAGCGTATTTTTGCTGCCCACTTCACGGGGATTAATCTGCAACACGACCTCCCATTTTTAGCCGGCAAGAACCTCACCTATGCCCACTGTCCATCTGGCAACGGTGCTGGCGGCAGTGGTGGAACCCAGCCCTACCCTGAAGCCCTGGCGGCTGGTGTCAAAACAACGATCGGCATCGATACACATTCAAACGATTACATTGAAAATCTCAAACTTGCCGTCCTATATGGACGCGCCCGGGCGCGCCTTCTGCAAGCCAGCAGTCCCGTTCCGTTACACATGCCGTCAGTTTTGGATGCGGTAACGGGGGCAACGCTGGGCGCAGCGCAAGGGTTAGGGCGAGACGATCTTGGCCGCATTGCACCAGGAGCCAAAGCCGATCTGTGTACAGTCGATGTCAGCGGCTTTCTGAGTGGCAGCGGAGCCGTTCCCCCCGAACCACTCAACAATCTCCTCTACGCGCATGGCCTGAGCGTTCAGCACGTTATGACTGACGGGCAGTTTCAGGTTTTTCATGGACAGTTTGTCAGTGACGACGCGCAGCAGGTCCAAAATCGTGGCGGAGCAGTCGTGCAAAAAATCTGGACGCAGCTGCAAGACGAAAAATGGTTTCATAGCTAAGGAGCAGTACTTTTCGCTTCAGGACTCAGGTTCATGTGTCAACCGGCAGTAACACGATGCCTTAATCTGCACGTCTGCGCGAGCCTTCGCCAAATCTAGTCTGAGTTTGATCATGTTAGCTTCATCGGTCTTTCCCAATCTCTGTAGACACTCATAAAAACCGTGCAAACTCCAGACGTTGTCTGGATGCTGACACGCTCTGCTTAAGGTCGCATCCAAACCCAAATCGGCTCGATACACGGATTCAGCCTCGGCAACACGATTTTGCTCTAGCAATAGCGCCCCCAGCGCATGACGGGCCGGTTGCATCCAGCCCCACGGTTCGTCGTATGGCAGATTGTCGTCAAGCTCGACAGACTTGCGGAGATGAGCGAAGGCCGTATCAAAATCGCCTATGCGATACGCCAGTTCGCCTTTCAACATCTCGCCTGCCACAGCCAAAATGTCGAGACAGGTATTGTTGAAGAGATAGCGTGTCTCTGGCACGCGGGACACAGCCACCTCAAACAGGCGCTGGTGGCTTTCTGCAACAGCAACATCACTCGTAGTCGCATAGGCCACGCCTTTGGCATAATGCATCATCGCGGTCGTCACGTAAAATAACTCCTGGTTTTCAGGCAGAGGTGCATCAATGATCTCTCGCCATTTCCCAAACCGTATGAGGACGTGCATCTTCATTGGCACAAACCCTTCGGCCCAATCTGCCATGGGCGGCGTTTCGACCTTGAGCAGTTCTTCCGGCAGAGTGGCAATCATCTCGTTCGCCGCGTCCAAAGCTGGTGCGTACTGGCCAAGAAACATCGCTCCGTACAACTTGAAGTGATAGTCATGGCAGCGATACAGCGAGTAGAAATTGAGTGCTCCCTCGCGCTCTAGATATTTTCGATCAGCAATGATCGCTCGTGAATTCGAGACAACCACATCGTTATAGTGTCCACACAATACGTCGATGTGGGTTGGCATGTGCTGTAAATGACCGGAGTCCGGGACGAGATTCCGCAGGGCATCACTGGCGCGCAATGCCCGCTCGGGATGCGGCGACATCTCCATCAGATGGATGTACATGTGAAGCAGCCCTGGGTGGCGTTCTGAATCGCCCTGTTCTACTTGCTGGAGTGCCTTTTCTAAGACACGCATCGCTTCTCTCGTGTCAGCGCCTATAGCCGGTTCGCCGGTTCGCCGGTCCCATAGCGACCAGGGGGTCCGATTCATGAGGGCTTCGGCAAACAAGGCGCAGACATCGAAGTCACCTGAGTGCGCCTCATACATCTCGCGCATGGCATTCGCATAGTTATCGTTCCAGATATTCAGATTTTCTGCTGGTGCTTCAGATTGGTAACGGTGTTGAAGTGCCTTGATCAGCGCTTGCTCAACAGCCGATGCTACTTCTATCTTTGCGAGTGCGATCTGGGCGGCAGCATACGCTTCGGTGAGTGATTGGCTTAAGTCAACGGCATCAAAGGCTTCCCAAGGTTTGTTGTAGTTCGGACCAGCGGCATACGAGATCCCCCAGTAGGCCATGGCGCAATTGGGATCAGCGTCCGCTGCCTTTTTAAAGCAACGGACAGACTCCTCATGATTAAAGCCGTAACACCAAACTAAGCCACGGTCGAACCACATTTGTGCTTCAGGTGATGCTGTTGTGATCGTGCGCCTATAAGTGCCCAGATCATAATAGTCTGTCATGGCTGAAAACCCTCCGCTGGGTGAGGTCCTAGAGATCTTTTCCGGGACCATACCCTTTTCGGATACACAATCAAACGCGCAGCTTAGAAACGGCCAAACAATACGTGTTGCATGTCGGACAATCTGTCACCTCTCCCAAGGGGAGAGGTCATACCGCAACGGATGTTTATTTTTCGCTCCTAACTCTCCTGTACTCCTTGACAAGTAAGAGTGGATCGCCATAGGCGTTCTTTGTGCTGAAAGGGGCAGTCTTATGCAAACACCCAATCGAGCCGACGTAACACACGTCTTGCAGGCTGTGGAAACACTGGCTCAGCAAATCAAGGACTCGGTAGACAGCATGGAGGCCGAACGACGCCTCCGGCCAGATTTAGCCCGCGCGTTGATGGAGGCTGACGTCTTCCGCATGGGCGTACCTCGCGCGTATAACGGGGTCGAGTTTGACCCGATGAGTCAGGTCCAGGTCGTCGAAGAGCTGTCGCGTATCAATGGCTCGGTTGGCTGGCTGGCGATGATCGGTACAGCAGCCAGCTCTTTGGCTGCCTTTCTTCCTCCCTCTGCGGCTCAACGATTCTTTGCTGACACGTATAGCGTCGCCGCTGGCCAGATCCGGCCGCCCCAACGCGCGGATGTCGTTGAGGGCGGGTATCGGGTGAGCGGGACGTGGCACTTTTCCAGCGGCTGTCAGCACGCCAGCGTGTTGGTGTGTGGTTCTGTGGTGTATGAAAATGACCAGCCGCGATTGCTGCCGAACGGTCAGCCGGAAACACGGATCATGTTAGTGCCAGCTCCGGCCGCCACGATTAGTGATACCTGGAACACAACCGGCATGCGTGGTACCGGCAGTCATGATTTCAGTGTTGAGAACGTATTTGTGCCATTCGAGAACAGTCCGAATATGGCGGAACCGCCGCAGTGTCCAGGGCCATTGTACGCTTTCCCGCCGTTGTTCTTGGTGTCGCATGCTGGCGTGCCGTTAGGCATCGCTCGGGGTGCCCTCGATTTTATACACGAGTTAAGCGGCCACAAAGAGATGATGCCCAGTCGTTCCCTGATGCGCGAGGACACCCAAGTTCAGGAGACGGTTGCCTGGGCAGAGGCCAACTTGGGCGCTGCCCGCAGCTACGTCTATCGTACGCTGGAAGACCTCTGGGAAACGTTGCATCAAGGCGACAAACCGTCGCCCCAACAACGTGCCCACTATCGGCTGATGATCACTCATTCTCATCAGGCAGCCAAAGACATTGTTGTTAAGCTATACGATACTGCGGCGACGAGTGCTATTTTTCGGACCAGTCCGCTTGATCGCTGCATGCGCGATATCTTGACCGCTTGCCAACATCGTGTTGTGCACCCCAAGATGTACCGGCCTGCCGGTCGTTTATTATTGGGGCTCAAGCCTGAGGAGTTGTTTTTTTAGAAGGAGAAGAAGAATAGATGAAAACATCACTATTTTATTTGCCGGGTGTCGGCACGAAGTCTCAGATCGAAGCGGGCAATGCGGCTCTGCGGGGTAAGCACTACGACGACATGCTGGCAGATGTATTGGGCCAATGCCAGTTGGCGGATGCACTCGGTTATAACTCGGTGAGCTTTACGGAACACCATTCCGAGAGCCAGACGATCACGGCCTGAAGGGTGAAACGTTTCATTCTCGTCTCCGTCCTTGTTCTGTCCGCCATCCTGCTGAACTGGGCGGTGTTGGCCCTGTTCGGACAGCACAGCGCCGATCGGGCCGAGCACAGTCTGGTCGGGATTCTCCTCCTCATGGGCTATGTAGCCCTGCGCGCCAAGAATCGCGCCGTCAGCATCTTTTTGACCGCGCTCATCCCGTGCTATCTCGGCACGGTCTTTCCAGACTGGGATATTCGACTTTTGGGGATTGGTGGCCATCGCAATCCCCTCTTCCACAGCAGCCTGTCTTTCTTTGGGCTGGCCGTGTTGATCGGACGCCGATCGGGCTTCCTGGCCACTCTGGTCGTCGGTTATGGAGTGGGCCTGGCAAGCCACCTGTGGTGGGATGTGGTCTACTACGGCGATGTCCGGTGGCTACCCGGCGGTACCCTCGACCGCCTGTGGCTGGGCGTTCATGGCCTCTTCTGTTTGACCACCCCAGGAGGGATCAAGACCGCTTTTGATTAACTTCGTCCTTCACATTTCGACGGCCAGATGGAAAACACGCTGACGTTTGAGCGCCTCGTGTGGCTGAACTGAATTCAGTACCGGTTCATAGCGGACGGAAATTGTGCCTCGGGTTGACCACTGGGAAACGGAGTGACAGGCCTGACCTTGGGTGGATGGGATTCGCTCTCGCTCTCCCTATTGAATTTTTGTTCTCAGCACCATAGGATGCGTCCGACTCAGAAAAGAAGGTAGGGGAAGGGAGGTTGTGGATGATCTTGGGTAGGCGAAACTACCGACTCATTCATCTCTTAGACATATGTCGGCCAGTGTCTTTCGCAGTGTGTCTCTCACTGAGTCTTCTGGCCTGTAGCACACTCTCCGCTCACGCCAGCCAACTGTCCACCCCAGCCAGTGGCCCAACAGACGGGTCGATGGCCGGCACGGTGGTCGCCCTGCCGATGAACGCGACCACAGCATTATTCAACAACCCAGCTCAACTCAGCCTTTTGCCGCGCTCCTTTTCTACGGGCCTGCTCGCCCTTCGTTTTCACCCCAGTTTTGAGAACGATGCAGGCTATCAAAGCACCAGCCGTGAACTCCCGATCGCGCCAAACTTTGGCTATGTGACGGACGCGTTTGCCCCGTTTCAGTTTGGCATTGGCATGTATGGCTCGTTAGGCTTTATGTTTAACCATATGTCCGACCCGGCCAACGGTGTGCCGAACAATTTCTTTACCGAGTTAGCCTCGGTTTCCCTTGCCCCATCGATTGCTTACTCGTTACGTCCGAATCTGCATGTCGGTGTCTCCCTCAATCCGACCTACGGTCGCCTCAAATTTAAATCTCCCAGTCCAGTTGGGCGCTTGGATATCGATGCCCGAGGACCGGGAATTTTTGGGACGGTTGGAATTCTGTACCAGCCAACACCACGACTGAATCTCGGCTTGGCCTACAAAACCCCCGGCAATATCTGGATGTTTGGCAACGCCCGCGTGAACGGGGCAGCCGATGACTCAAGCGTCTCTTTCAAAATTCCACAAAACGTGAAACTCGGTTTCGCCTATGACCTGACCGATCGTCTGACCGTCACCGGTCAAGGCAGCTGGACTGCGTACTCCGCATTTGAAGACAGCCATCTACGCTTTGAGAAGCGCTCGTTTCTCAACACCAGCGCAGTCGCGGACGCCAAGGATCGCTGGCGTCTGGGAGCGGGGGTGCAGTACGAATTTCTGCCAGGGATCAAATTTCGGGTCGGCTTCGCCTATGAGCCCTGGGCCATTAAAGATAGTTCTTTAGCCCCTACCCTGGCTGATACAACCGACTATATATTTCCGCTGGGTCTGTCCATTGAGCGCGGCGATTGGCAAGTTGATCTCGGCGGCTCTCTGACTCATACGGAAACACGCCGGGCATCACGAGACGAGAATCCGTTTTTTGCCGGTCGCTATGATCTGGACATGACGATCTTTGGCGTGCAAGTCACCCGCCGGTTTGGTTCCTCGCAATCAAGTCCCGTAGACAACCAGACAAGCCGAGTCTTCCCCAGCAGCTACGCCAGTATTCCTCATGCCTATGCAACAATTCCTGAAGGCAAAACGGAATCAGTCTTGAACACACTGATCACCCAGGTCTCCAGAGGTCAGTGTCACGACCTGACACTCCTGCAACCTCGGATTGCCGGCTGCCGGTTTGGCATTCACGTTGTTGGTTTTGTCGGAGCCCGCCCAACTGAGGTCGCCTATCAGCAAGCTTCTGTTCCACACGGTACGGAAGGGACACAAGAGACGAGCGGCGCCGCTTTGGATACGCTGATTGCCCGGCTTGCCAGTACGCAAGGCTTCTCGCAGGCTGTGGGAAGTGGTGACTAAAGACTGGGGGTCCATCGCCAGGTGCTGAATCGTCTGCCGGTTCGGCAAGAGAAGTGGAGCTATTGAAGGGCAAGGCCCAAACACTACTCTGGCAACGCAAACACGACCAGCGCACTGCCCTTATTGATCTGGGTATTCTCGCCAACCACGGAGACGGCCAAGCCCCCTGCCCCGCTTGGAATCGCAACGTACTGACGGCCACCAACTTTGTAGGTAATCGGCTGGCCGCGGACGGTTGAGCCAGTCTGAAATTTCCACAGCAGCTCACCGCTGCTCTCATCAAAGGCCATCGCGTAGCCGGACTGATTGCCAGTGAAGACCAAACCACCTGCTGTAGCCAGGGTGCCGCCCATAAGCGGATACTCATCCGTGTAGCGCCATTTTGTTTCACCAGTCGTGGGATCAATCGCAGCCAAATGGCCGTACGACGAGTTATCATCGCCTTGGCTCTTGCCCGGCCCGCCACCCCAATACGGGATGCCCTGAATAAACAGGGCTTTGGCCTTGATCATTTCCATACAGCTTTCAACCACCGGAATAAATAAGAGTTTGGCAATCGGATTGTAGGCGGCGGTATACGAGCCGTTCTGGCCCCCAATCGGACCGGGGCAGATCATTTTGCCGCCCTCTTTTGTGGGCACATATTCCGGATTGACAATCGGCCGACCTGTTTCATCCAAACCCTTGGACCAGTTGAGCTGGTCTACATATTGGGTGGCATGCAGGTATTCACCTGTCGCCCGATCTAAGACGTACAGGTAGCCGTTGCGATTGGGCTGAGCCAGGGCTTTGACAGTCTTGCCACTGCGTTGGACATCAAGCAGCATCAGGCCAGTATTGCCGTCGTAATCCCAGATATCATGTGGGGTAAATTGGAAGTGCCATTTGAGCGCACCAGTCGCTGGATCTAAGGCTAAGACGGAACTGGTGTATAAATTGTCGCCTTCACGGACATCCCCGGAGTACAGTGGCGAGGGATTCCCGACCGCCCAGTACAACAGGTCTTGCTCAGCATCATACACTCCCGTTACCCAGGTCGGACCGCCACCGTTTTTCCACGAGTCGCCGGCCCAGGTTTCCGAACCTGGCTCACCTTGGGTTGGAATCGTATACACCCGCCATTTGCGTTCGCCTGTTGCCACATCATAGGCATCAAGAAAGCCCCGAATACCATACTCCCCGCCAGCAATGCCAACCAAGACCATATCTTTGACCACCAGGGGAGCAGCGGTGATACTATAGCCGGAGGTATATTTCTCTACCTCGACATTCCACTTGACCTGGCCAGTCTGGCGATCAAGGGCGACCAAACGGGCGTCCAACGTCCCCATGAACACTTTATCATCAGCAATCGCCACCCCACGGTTGCCAGGCCCGCAACACATGCGCAGATCCGCTGGCAGCGTGTGGTCATACTTCCATACGGGATCACCCGTCACGGCATCCATCGCAAACAGGTGGTTATAGGCCGTTGTCACATACAAAATACCATCGGCTACAATCGGCGAGGCTTGGAACTGGTATGGAATACCCGTCTGAAAAACCCACGCCACGCTGAGTTTTTTGACATTCTGACGATCGATATCCGTCAGCGGACTGAGCCGCGAGTTATCGTAATTGCCGCCATACATCAGCCAGTCGGTGTATTCGGCTGTGCCCTTGGCCAAACGCTCTTGCGTGACAGGCTTGAGTCCGTTCGCCTGCTCTTCGTTGTCTTGCGCTTGCGCGTCAATACTCGGCAGAAAAGGCAGTCCAAGAGCGAAGAACAAGACCAGTCGAGAAACAAGGAAACTAAAAGTGTGGGTCTGAAAGTGTGTATACATACTCTCTCTCCGTTGTTTGTGCCGGTGGTGTGTCGGCAAAGTCAGTGCGATCGAACCGTACGGGCTTTTCTGGAGCGGATCAAGAGTGAGCCATATGCGGTCAAGGGAATGTGAACATGGACTGCTACGCATGAATACAGAAAATAGACCGACCAGGTGATAAGTGGCGATTTTTATGCTATGCAGCATACTTTCCAGATGGCCCAAGACTGATTCAAGATGACGATAGAGAGGCGACACATATGAGTGAATCGAAGGAACTACTCACCACACCCCTGATCGACCCATTCAGCTGGCAAAAGGATTCCACGCATCCGCAAGAATATTACGATGCGATTAAGCAGAAATTCGCCGAAGAACGCGACGTGCGGCTGGACTACCGACCGGAAGGCACGGCGCAGTACAATTCCGACCTCACCGGTGCGCTGGCAAAATACGAAAACGACACCTACGGCGGCGATATTACGCACCGCGAACCGATCAACGATACAGTCGAATGCCTGTTCATCGGCGGTGGTTTCTCTGCACTCCTGACCTCAGCCCGGCTACGCGAGTACGGTGTTGAGAGCATTCGTATCGTCGAGCGCGGAGCTGACGTTGGTGGCACCTGGTACTGGAACCGCTACCCTGGCGCGGCCTGCGACGTGCCGTCATATGATTACTTGCCGCTGCTTGACGAGATGGACTATGTGCCCAAGAACCGCTTTGCCAAGGGCCCGGAAATATTCGCCCATTGCCAGGCTATTGCCAAGAGGTACGACCTGTACGATCTCGCAGTCTTCCAAACAACGGTCACCTCCACGGTGTGGGATGAAGAAGAACGGATGTGGCAGCTCACCACAAACCGGGGTGACCAGATGAAGGCCCGGTTTGTGATCTGCGCCAACGGTACGCTGGCCAAGCCTAAGCTATCGAAAATCAAAGGCATGGAATCCTTCCAAGGCCACTCCTTCCATTCTTCGCGCTGGGACTATGACTACACAAAGCAGGACTTGTCGGGCCTGGAAGACAAAGTCGTGGGCATCATCGGTACCGGGGCAACCGCAGTCCAGGCTATTCCCGGCCTCGGTGCTTCAGCCAAGGAGCTATATATATTCCAACGCACCCCGTCTTCAATTGACATCCGCGACGACTGCCCGACTGACCCCAACTGGGCGCGCAAACTGGAGCCAGGCTGGCAAGCCCAGCGGCAGGCCAGCATGCGGATCAACATGGACCCGCAGCTGACTGAGGAACTCAAGGCACTGAAAGATTCCATCCCGCGCGAGGAAAGGGTTCGTCGCCAGGAAAACGCCAACATCGATTACGTGATGCGCATCCACACCCGTATTGATGAGATTGTCAAAGACAAGAAGACGGCTGACGCGCTCAAGCCGTGGTATATGTTCATGTGTAAGCGCCCGTGCTTCCACGATGAATACCTGCCCACCTATAACCGGCCAAACGTCCACCTCGTCGATACCCAGGGCAAGGGCATCACTGAGATCACCGAGAAAGGCCCGGTATTCGAGGACAAGCAGTACGAACTCGACCTCCTCATCTATGCCACTGGTTTTGAGGTGCAGAAGACTGGCATTTACAACCAGATCAAAGGTGTCAATGGTCTCGATCTCGAAGAGAAATACAGCACCGGCATCCGTACTCTGCTCGGCATTCACTCACAGGGCTATCCTAACCTATTCATCCTCGGCGGCTACCAGGCATCCTTTCAGTTCAATTTAACGGATATCCTCAAAACAGAAGGTGATCACATTGCCGCCTGCATCGACTACGCGCGCCGGCATGACTATCAAGCTATGGATGCTACTCCCAATGCAGAGGAATGGTGGGTGCAAGAAGTCATCAAGTATCGGGGCAAGACCACCCGCAACCGGGACTGCACGCCAGGGTACTACAACTTCGAGGGTGAGTTTCAGCGGCGGCAAGACGGCAACTACAATGGCGGCTTCAACCAGTACAATGCGCACATGGATGCAGTGCGGGAGAAGATGGAAGAGAATTTTGTCTTTACCAAGAAGGCGTCCAGTTCATGAGAAGAGCAGTCAGGAGCTTCTTCCCAGTTCTGACGCATCAGCTCCTTCGTGCCGTTTCTTTTCTACCGCAGCCCATTCTTGGCAGATCGAGCAGGTCGGCGGCATCATTTTTTTAGGCCAGCAACTGCTCAACTGCGGCAAGCAGCTCATCGACTGTGGACTTGGCTCCGTCAAATACCTGTACCAGCATACCGTTCTGGTCAATAACACACGTGAGCAGACGGTGATCACGAATGCCGTCTGAGCCGCCCCGGTACTCTGCTCCATACTGGGCAGCGACAAGGAGAATATCGCGGGTCGAGCCGGTCAGAAACTTCCAGCCGGACAGATCAGCCTTGTAGCGCTCGGCATACGCTTTGAGCACTTGCGGGCTATCTCGGCGGGGATCGATTGTCACAGACAAGAGCATGACGTGTCTGCCTAACCGCTCGCCGAGCCTGCGCTGGACATGGCTAAACTTGGTTGACAACACCAGACACGGCCCAGGGCACTGGGTAAAGATAAAGTCCATCAGGACGACTTTGCCGCGCAGGCTCGACAGAACAAACGGTTGGGCGTCTTGGTCGGTGAGTGAAAAATCCGGAGCGGGGAATGGGGTAAACTCGACCGGCTGTGTCTGTGCTTCAGCATTGTCCGGTTCAAGAGCTTGTACATATTGGGCAGGCGTATCCCGGCTATGAAGACAGAGTCCGATCAAGACCAGTATGAGCGTCAAAGGCTTGGAGAACACTAACATTCAGGCACTCCTCTATCGGTATTAGGAAGAGAGGCAAGGCAGGCAGACAAGCTCCTGCCCTCGGGAGAAACAGCGGCTAGCGGCGACCACTAACCATATTCCGGAGCGAGAAAAACTGCTTGGCGCGCCCGGCAGAAAACTCCCTATAGACTGGGTAGCAGTGGGTGTAGGTAGCATGCGGTTTTTGAGGATTAATGGCCGCCTGGCCCAAATGCATGAACAGATTTCTGCCCAGGTTATCCGCGTAGTTGACTTTCATATACGGCGGTTGCATCGGCTCTTCTTCGGCATAGCCTTCCGTATACTTCAGAAAATCTTGGCCCATGCGAAACAGCTGTTCCTGATGATCGTAGGCCACCATCCACACCGTCCAGAAGGTCTCGGTGTCGATAAACACCAGCTTGTGGCTATACGGATGATCAGGATCTTTTGGGATCTGTTCAATCACATGCGTGTCCCTCAGCTCCCATCTCACCTTGTGAGGAACCCATTTGTGTGGTCCACCCGCCTCAGGGTTATCGGCCAGGTTCATCGTCACCAGCACGGTTCGTGTACCGAGATAGTTCCAATTGTGTTTATGCACCCGGCCATCAAAGCCGTAGCCGTCCTCGCGGATATAGTCCGGGCTGGTGCTGGACTCGCTGGTCCGCTCAGATGACAGCAGTCGACGCGGTTTTCTCTGCGCCGGAGAATACATCCAGCCAGCATCCTCCTTGTACGGGTCAACATAGCTAATATTGATATTCTTGGTCCCAGTCATGTCACGCGGAGAGCGAAATTCAGTGATGGACTTGGTCTTCACTTCCTCGTAGCCGGGAATGAGACAAAAGCTGCCCTGGGCAAACTCGGCGCTGGTTGAGGTAAACTCCATCTGCCGATCGAGTGTGCCGCCTTCACCACGCGACCAGGACACCATCGGCATGAGATAGGTATAGCCGCCTGGTCGCCACAGCATATTCCACAGCACTTTAACGCCTGCCTGCGGGTCAGTCGGAGTAATCTCAGAAAAAGGAAAACCGCCACCGCGAAAGCCGACCAAGGCGCCGTCGTCTTTCAACTCGTAGCCGGGGACGACATTTTTACCCCAGTCATCGGGCGGCGGATACGTACCGGTCGCTGAGATTTCCATCTCCATGTCAGGGAAAAAGTAGTATTCCCAAGCCGGAAGCGGGATGAAGGGTTTGAGCGCCTCTTGATTGGCTGCCGTCAGCCGCTGTCCGGCTTGAAACGTCGGCTCAGCCTCTTGACCGGCCTTCAGCCACTCTTGCATGGCTTGATAGCTCCGCTCATCAGCCGCCCATCCCAGCGGCGTGATAGAGACACTCCCGAGCAAGACTGTCACTATCGCCAGTACCCACCAGCGGCCAGGAACGTACTTTTGTCTATATCGATATCTCTGGCTCATCCTGATCCCCTCCTTTTTTTGTATTGACACACGCTTTCTCCCGACTTGTCCTTTCCTCTTAGCAAATTCCGTTACAGAAGAGAACAAACACAGGTTTGACGAAGGAAGAGACTTATGAGTAACTGACAATTGAAAAAGACAGCTTGCCCGGCAACAGCCCGTATGGCTTCAGCCCCGAACGTCTGGCTCAATACCCCTACGGGACGAAGAAGCGTTGGGTCAGCAATACCGGCGAGCCTTAAACCAGATAGGCAGGAATATAGGAGGGCAGTATGTCACACGCGTCCACATCACAGTCAGCTGCAATTCGCTCCCGGCTCAAACACCCGGTGATTGACTCCGACGGGCATATGATTGAGTTCGAGCCTGGTTTCTTAGACTACCTGAAGCAGGTCGGCGGGCAGGCCATGGTCGATCGTTACCGGTCTCATGAGCGCAACACCGGCAGCTGGGGCAAACTCTTTGACTGGTACCGCCTGACACCTGAAGAAAGACAAGACCAACACGCCACACGCTCCCCGTGGTGGGCGCTGCCTACCAAAAACACCCTCGACCGCGCCACGGCGAGCCTGCCCAAATTGCTCCACGAACGCTTGGACGAGATCGGCATTGATTTCACGGTCCAGTATCCCTCGCTGGGCTTGGCCTTCCCCCATATTGAAAATACCGAATTACGCCAAGCGACCTGCCGTGCTTTCAATACGTTTATCGCCGATTATTTCCGCCCGTATGCCGACCGCATGACCCCAGCTGCTTGCATTCCCATGCACACACCTCAAGAGGCGCTCGAAGAACTGGAGTACTGTGTCAACACATTAGGTCTCAAGGCGATTATGATGGCGGGTCATGTCCAGCGACCGATTCCTGCTGCCGTCCGTAAAGATGCCGACGTGGGACTGCATGCCTTTTGGATCGATAATTTCTGTATTGATAGCGCCTACGACTACGATCCAGTCTGGGCAAAATGCGTCGCCCTCAAGGTCCCGCCAACCTTTCATTCGCCTGGCATGGGCTGGGGGGGCCGGGTGACCTCTAACTACATGTATAACCATACCGGCCACTTTGCCGCAGCCAGCGATGTCGTCTGTAAGGCATTGTTCATGGCCGGCGTCACCCGCCGCTTCCCGGCCCTCAAATTCGGCTTTTTAGAGAGCGGAGTCGGCTGGGCGGTAGACTTATACGCGGGCATGATTGCCCGCTGGGAAAAGCGGAATCCTGGTGCCTTGGAGCATTATGACCCCGCCAATTTGAATGCCGAACTATTCTTGGATCTGCACAAGCGCTATGGAGATGCCATCGTCCAAAGTAAGCTGGACAGCCTGAGCAAACATCGCGGCTTTCTGACCGGTGGCCATGAAGACCCCGCCACCTTGGACGATTGGGCACGCTGTGAGATCACAACCGCACAGGATATCAAAGACCTGTTTGTCCCCAATTTCTATTTTGGCTGCGAAGCCGATGATCCATTGAATGCCACGGCTTTCAACACTCAGCTGAACCCCTTTGGCGCACGCCTCGGCGCCATCTTTAGCTCAGACATCGGCCACTGGGATGTGCCCGATATGACGGAAGTCTTGGAAGAAGCGTATGAGCTGGTGGACAAAGGGATTATGACCGAGCGCGACTTTGAAGATTTTGTGTTTACCAATCCGACCAAGTTGTGGACGGGCATGAATCCTGATTTCTTTGCTGGGACTGTGGTGGAAGATGCGGTGAAAAAACTGCTTGTGTAGGAGCGCCGAATCCGCAGCTCCAGTGCGAGCTGCATCATTATCGAGGTCGGGCAAGGCGGCTGGTGCAGGCCAGGGCTGGGGGAGCGCACGCGCGGTAAGAAGGTCATCTTTTCGCCCGGCTCCGCGACGCGGCCGGGTGACACCCTCACCCCGGCCCCTTCGACTTTACTCAGGACAGGTCTCTCCCTGAGGAAGAAGGAGAAAAATGGCTCACATCGATTTGTCGCTCGGCAAACGAGGTGCGAGCGTGAATCAGATCATCAAGCGTATCAATCTCGGCCCACCACAACCCTTCGATTGAGGCTGTTTCAACTAGGCCAGACCGGGCCAGGGAATCGATCACGGACAGGTACCAGCGCTGGAGAGCAGCTTTGCTGCGTATGCCCCGATTGAGGGCAGACCGAAACGCTCCAACCCCAGTCTCGCGGAAGACCATGAGCCCAATCGATTCCCCATCAGTCTCCGGCGCGGCCAAAGTCTTGCTCACCGCTACGAGTTGTCGCCCGTTGTTCAGGCTGACTTTCATGTCGTCATCATCGTACGCCGCTTTGCGGTCGATAGCCAAAGTTACAGGGGCATGTGGCGCACGGAGCAATCGATGTAAGACTTCAGCCTCGAACAGGGTATCCCCATTTAAGAGTATAAAATCTTCGTTCATCTCGGGAGTGGCGAGCCAGCAGGTGGCGAGATTATTTGAGGATTCGAAGAATGGATTGTAGCGGGTTTGGATATCCAATCCGTCGATTGGACGGGTGGCCAGCAGTGCCTCAACTGGCTCGGCCCCAAAACCAAGCATGAGAATCGCTTGTTGCAATCCGCACTGGGCCAGGGTTTCGAGCTGTATCTCCAGCACTGTCCGTTCGTCATCTATCGGCAGCAAACATTTGGGCATGGTCTCGGTGAGCGGCAAAAGCCGACGCGCCTGACCTGCATTGAGGATGATTGCTTTCTTTGGCAGCTGTTGTCGGGAAGCAGCTGCCCCTGTATTCCTTCCCTGCCCATTCCCATTCTGCATCGTGTACGAGAATCCCCCTAGGGGCTGTTTTCCAACCCGCCTGCCCGGTATAGGAGAAAATGATGAGCAAATCAAGGAGGATAGGAATTGGCCGCACTTTGGGCCGCACGTTACATCGGTATGTCGCCTGGGAACTTGTCCGCCCGACAGTGTTGGCGTTTGGTGGCTTGACCGTCCTCTTGTTAACCGCAGAACTGTTTGGTTTTTCAGATTTAATCATCAACCGAGGCTTTGGATTCGGGGCGATTGTGCAGCTGATGCTGTTTAAGGTCATCATCCTGGCGTCGCGTACCCTGCCTTTCGCCACCTTGGTCGGTACGCTGGTCGGTCTGGGCCGGCTGAAGACCGATCTCGAAATCCTGTCCATTCAAGCCTCAGGCATCTCCAGACGTCAATTTGTCGCTCCGGTCCTGACCTTTGCCACTCTCATGAGTGGGATAGGACTCATGCTGACACTCTTTGGCGCACCGTGGGCCAGTGCGTCACTAGGTGATCTTGAGCAAAGCATGGCTCGGGACAATCCCACGACCCTGCTCCGGGCTGGGGAAACCTATACGTTTGGCACCACCCGCATCTTAGCTCGCGAGGTCTCAAGCGGAGGCGATCAGCTGAGCGGCGTGGTGTTGTGGACACCAGCTCAAGGCGACAAGCCCGGCACGACCTTTCTGGACGGACAGACTATTTTTGCCCAACGTGCAGAAGCGCAACCCACTCGCAACGGCAAGACTCAACTGATTCTCTCTAATGGCCTCACCCTGTCCCCGATTCGCGGCGCAGGTGGCAGCACCCGTTTTGATACCTTGTGGACGCCATTGCAGCAGACTCCGGCCAAGCCCAGTTCGCTTGGTCACGCGGAGAAAAAAACAAATCTGGAACAAGTCTCGCTCCAGCACTTGACAGCCTTAGGCTGGCTGGCTGAGTTGCGTCCTCAGTCGCCAGAGGGCCAAGATCCCGACTATGATACCCAGTCCGCGAGACTCGCTCAGGCCGAGTTCCATCGTCGCTTCTCCTCGCCGCTAGCGAGTCTGGTCTTCGGGCTCTTAGCCACGCCTATTGCCCTGCTCAGTCGGACCTTTTCTCGGGCAGCCGGAGGTGTAGCTGGGCTGATTATTACTGTCGTGTATTACGGTTTAGTCCAGTTTGGGGACGGCTTAGCCCAGGCCAGAGTGGTTTCTCCCGGCCTGGGTGTGTGGCTGCCGAATATCATTGTTGGTACGATTGCAATTCTCCTGTTGTGGGCAAACGAGAGCTGGCGGCACTGGAGAGGCCAAAATAGCCACCAACAAACGGCACCACTTATACCTTCTTCTCCGAGCAGCTTGAAACGCTACATCTTACAACGCTATGTAGCCCATTCCTACGTGCAGATGCTGATATTATCGTTCGGTTTTCTGTTCACCGGCTATTTCCTGGTAGACATGTTGGAACGCCTGCAATGGTTTGCCCGCCATCAAGCCGAGTTTGGCGAGATCGTCCGCTTCTATTGTGCACGCTCTCCACTCCTGGCATCACGCATGGTCCCGATGTCGCTCCTCTTAGCCGCCGCCTTGACCGTCGGTATCCTGTCTCTCAATAAAGAACTGATTGGTATGCGCTCCTGCGGCGTATCTGTTGTCCACGCCCTCAGCCCCGTCTTGCTCATTTCAGCTGTGATAGCTCCAGCCTATTTATTTCTGACCGAAGCTATCGTGCCCCGTACCAACGCCTGGGCCGATTGGCTCAAAATCACACAGATCAAACCTCAGGCAAATCATAGCCGCATACAGCCGCTGGCCATTTGGCACCAAAACGGCAAACTGTACCACACCCGCCAACTGGATACGGTCAACAAGGAAGCCCAAGACATCTCAATCTTTGAACTGGACGCGAATGGCTTACCCACGAGTCGAACCGATGCACGCACAGCCCGTCATATTGGTGATGGGGTGTGGGAGTTGACTGATCCTATCCGCCTCACCATTCATGACACCTCGTTTGAGCTTGTTCCAACCAGCCCTCACATCCAGCTTGGTACCGAGCCCAAAGTCCAAGTTGACACCATGCATCTCAACGCTCGGCAGCTATCCCAAACCATTCACGACACGGAAGTCAGCGGCTACGATGCAACTGCCTATCGGGTTGCACTGCATATGAAACTCGCCGCCCCGCTGGTATGTCTGCTGCTGCCAATGGTCGTGCTCTTCTTCGCGGTTGGGGGCCCACCGTTTCCCGGCCCAGCCCTTACGATCTTAGTCAGCTGTGGCATTGGCATTGGCTCGACCCTATTAAGCGACGTGTTTTCCTCACTCGGCTACGGCGGTTTTGTGCCGCCCAGTCTTGCTGGCTGGGGGCCCTGTGCCGTTCTCGGTATCTTGGCTGCGGTCTTTGCTATGCGCAGTCAAGCAGACACCCGGCCATCTTTTAGTTTGTCACAGATTTTCAGACTCTTCCGCCCAACTCAGGTCCACCGACCGACGATTACGCATTCTCCCCTTGCTGTTCCGTCTGTGGTTCAAGAGACCCTGTCCCCCACTCCACCCATCCCTGCTAAACGCAAGAGAAGAAAACGCAAGAAGAAAGCAAAGAGGTAGACTGACTCACCCTCTGAGCGATTGAGGAACCTTGTGGCACAAATAATACCGATACTCCCAGACGATGCCCATAACCAAACCCTGCTCGCCCACGTTCATCCACGCGACTGGGTCAACCCAGAGCCAGCTCCGAGCTACAACCTGGTCGTGATTGGTGCAGGAACGGCCGGTCTGATCACGGCGGCCGGTGCCGCAGGCTTGGGAGCAAAAGTCGCCCTGGTTGAACGCGAATTCATGGGTGGTGACTGCTTGAATGTCGGCTGTGTGCCGTCAAAAGCGCTTATCCGAGCCGCCCGGGCGTATGCGGATGTCTGCGCCGCGCAGCAATACGGCCTTGAAGTCCCAGCTGGAACACAGGTCAATTTCCCGGCAATTATGGAACGGATGCGACGCCTGCGGTCGCAGATGAGCGCTAAGGACTCGGCTGCGCGCTTCCAAGGTCTGGGAGTCGATGTATTTCTCGGCGAAGGACATTTCCTGGACGGAGAGACCGTAAGCGTCGGAGACAAGAAGCTCCACTTTCGCCGAGCTGTGATTGCCACCGGAGCGCGGGCTAGCGCCTTGCCGATTCCAGGCTTAGCCGCAGCGGGCTACTTGACCAATGAAACAGTTTTCTCACTGACTGAGCTACCCAAGCGTTTAGCAGTGATTGGGGCTGGTCCGATTGGCTGTGAATTCGCCCAAGCGTTTGCCCGGTTTGGCTCTCAGGTTTCGCTGCTCGAAGTCGCCCCACAAATTCTGATTCGAGAAGACCCTGACGCAGCTGACCGTATTCACACGGCACTTGTTCAAGACAAGGTCAAGACCATTCTTAGCTGCAACGTCACTGGTATTAGCAAGAATGGCGCTGAGAAGGTCATCAGCTTTGAACAAAACGGAGCCTCAGGTGAAGTGAGCGTTGAGGCAATTTTACTCGGTGTCGGCCGGGCACCTAATGTGGAAGGGCTGAATCTCGAAGGCGTTGACGTAGCGTACGACACCACAGTTGGCGTCCAGGTCAACGAACGCTTGCAGACCGCAAACCCACGCATTTATGCAGCTGGTGATATTAGCTCAGGATATAAATTCACCCATATGGCTGACGCCTTAGCACGTATTGTGATTCAAAACACGCTTTTTAAGGGCCGCGCAAAGGCCAGCACCCTCACTGTCCCGTGGTGTACCTACACAGATCCGGAAATCGCACATGTGGGGCTATACGAGCATGAAGCCAAGCAAAAGGGCATCGAAGTCCAAACGTTTACCCAAGAGATGGATGACGTAGACCGAGCGCTGCTTGATGGAGAGCCGGCAGGCTTTGTGAAAGTCCATACTCAGGCTGGCAGCGATAAAATTCTCGGCGCAACAATTGTTGCCCGGCATGCGGGTGAGATGATCTCAGAGCTGACCTTGGCTATGGTCGGTGGCTTGGGGATGCAAACTCTGGGCAAAACGATTCACCCCTACCCCACCCAAGCGGAAGCCATCAAAAAAACAGCCGATGCCTATAACCGGACCCGGCTGACCCCATGGGTGAAATCTATGTTTGAGAAATGGTTAGCCTGGACCCGTTGAGAAGAGTTGGACGTATCTTCTTCTGCTGTGATTACATCCATGTTGCGTATCATCTCTCCAGTCCCAGCTTGCTCGAGCTTGCTCTGTCGAGGAGAAGTTCTCCCTGTCTGGTTTCTCGGCCCCAATTGAAAATAGCGGTATAGCGTGCAAAATTCTGTCCAGAAGGAGGGCACACAATGCGTATGATTCTGGTTGGTCCGCCTGGTGCCGGTAAAGGGACTCAAGCTGCTTTTTTAGTCGAAAAATATCATATTACCCATATTTCCAGCGGCGACATGCTACGCGCTGCGGTAAAAGAGGGGACTGATCTGGGCAAACAGGCCGACGGCTTCATGAAAGCTGGTCAGCTTGTCCCCGATGACCTGGTTATTGCCATGATCATCGAACGGATTGCCAAACCAGACTGTGCCAATGGTTTTATGCTGGATGGCTTTCCCAGAACGCGTCCACAAGCAGAAGCACTGGATGCAAATCTCAAAAGTGCAGGCGCTGCACTGGACGTGGTCTTGCTGATCGAAGTGCCCGATGAGCTGATTCTGGAGCGGATTACTGGACGCCGCTCAGATCCGGAGACGGGCGAGATTTATCACATAAAATTTATGCCGCCGCCAGCAGACGTTGCCGATCGGGTCATTCAACGTAAAGATGACACGGCCGAAGCGTGTACTGCCCGGCTCGAGAAGTATCACTCCGAAACTGCGCCGATTGTGCCTTTCTATGACGGCCAAGGCATTCTCAAAACGGTTGACGGGAATGCCACGCCTCAAGAAGTCACCAATCGTATCATCGGGGTGTTGGCGACGAATGAGCGGCAGCGATTAGAGTAGCTCCCTCGCCTGAATGCCCTCTCCCTCAGGGAGAGGGCTAGGCCTGTCCCTGAGCCTTTCGACTACGTTCAAGACAGGCATGCCGAAGGAGTGAGGATGTCGCAATAGAAGTCAAGCGAGCGCCCAGCCTGACCCGGCTCACCCCCCATACGCCACATTCCGATGATACACAAATCGATACTGCGGCGGCGTACCGTCTGAGACCTTTTCCAAAATCATCCGCCCCGTGCGTTCTTCAAACGCCTCTACCCAGCCCAGAATCATCCGGGGGCTGAGGTACAGCCCTTTCACTCCCACGACCTTTTCAATATTCCTGGCAATACCAACAGCCGTCAGAAGCTGATCACAATTCTCCCCGTATGCTTTTGCCATGTATTCAACCAAGTTTTCCTCAATTTTTTTGAGAGCAGCGCCAAATCCAACGCCGATATCTATCGCAGGCATACTGCAACGCTTTCTGTTCCACGACTCTCAGCATCGTCCGTGACCACCCAACCGCAGGCAAGTTCAGTTCTGCTGGGCGGATTGACAGTCGATAGTAACGCGGTTTTTGATGCCGTTTAATAGGCTGGCAGCCCAAGACTATTGTCTCGCTGAGGCAGCAGAACAGGAGAGATTGATCACTCCACATGCTTCCAGGCATGATACGAGCTGCGCACCAGCGGTCCGGATTCAACATGTCGAAACCCGAGCCCACGCGCTTCTTTTCCTAGCACATCAAATTCATCAGGATGAACATAGCGTTCGACTGGTAACTGCTCTTTGGATGGCCGCAGATATTGGCCGAGGGTCAAGATATCACAGTCTACCGAACGCAAATCACCAAATACTTCTAATAACTCTTCGTAGGTCTCGCCCAAACCAAGCATGAGACCGGTCTTGGTCTTGAGGTCTGGTCGGACTTCTTTGACGCGTTGCAAAACACCCAGAGAGCGTTCGTATTGAGCTCCAGGTCGGACTTTTTTGTACAGGCGGGGGACTGTTTCAGTATTGTGGTTGTATATGTCGATCGGAGACAAGGCGACCCTTGTCACAGCGTCCATATTGCCTTGGAAGTCGGGAGTCAGGACTTCGATCGTACAGTTTGGATTAGCGTGTTTGAGATTGCGGGTGGTTTTGGCAAAATGTTCGGCGCCACCGTCGGGTAAGTCATCTCGGTTCACTGACGTCACGACGATATGTGACAAGCCCATCTTCAGCGCTGCGTCTGCCACGCGTCTCGGTTCGTCGGGATCAAGCACTGCCATACGCCCATGATGCACTGCACAGAATCGACAGTTGCGAGTGCACACATCGCCCATCAGCATAAACGTGGCCGTGCCGTGGCCCCAGCATTCACCGATGTTGGGACAGTGCGCTTCTTCACATACGGTGTTGAGCTTAAGCGTCGAGACAATCCCTTTGGTCTTGCTATAGCCCGGTCCACCTGGCATACGGACCTTGATCCAGTCTGGGTGGCGTCTTACAGGTTTAGGCTGCTGCTGCTGTCCGAGGTCAGACTGCTCGTGTTCCATACGGTTTCCTTGTATCCAAAGGTGTTGGCAAAGATTGTGGCGAGCCGGATTTTGACTTCGTCTACTGCGATGGGACGACCGAGCGCTTGCGCCATGGATGTCATCCGTACCCCGTGTAAGCCACACGGGATAATGTCGCTAAAATATGACAGATCGGGATCGACGTTCAAGGCAAAGCCATGGAACGTCACCCAACGGCGTATGCCAATACCAATCGAAGCGATTTTTTGCGCGCCAAGCCACACGCCGGTTACGCCGTCACGGTGTTGCGCCTGGAGTCCATACTCGACAAGCGTATCAATCAGCACGCTTTCGAGGCTTCTGATATACGCATGCACATCACGCCGCCGAGCAGACAAGGCGAGGATAGGATAGCCAACTAATTGACCGGGACCATGAAAAGTGACCTGCCCTCCCCGGCTTACACGATGGACGGGAACGTGGCGCGGATTAAGCACAAAGCTTTCATCTGCTCCGCGTCCCAACGTGAATACAGGAGGATGTTCAAGCAGGAGGAGCGTATCTTGTCCAGCGTGCCCACTGCGCCCTTCATCTCGACGCCGGTGCTCAACAAGTGACTCTTGGAGCGCCAAGGCTTGCGGGTATTCGACTAAGCCAAGATCAACGCAGCACAGCATGCTTACCTTGCCTTTCCCAACCCCTCATCCCTCAGCCCTAAAAATTA
This sequence comes from Binatia bacterium, assembly GCA_965231765.1. Taxonomy (GTDB): domain Bacteria; phylum Desulfobacterota; class Binatia; order Bin18; family Bin18; genus JAAXHF01. The sequence continues at coordinate 5,659,928 of OZ246887.1, read as the reverse complement.
ATCGATCGCCCTTCTGCACTCAAGGCGGCTTCCATAATCGCTTCCGATAATGTCGGATGAGCATGTACTGTCCCGGTGAGTTCCGCTGTGGTCGCTTCGAGCGTCCGGGCTAAACCAACTTCAGCAATCAAGTCTGTCGCTCCGTGCCCGATGATATGGCAGCCTAAGATCTCACCGTACTGCTTATCAACAATGAGCTTGACCAGCCCTTCATCATGACCAGCCGCCAAGGCTTTGCCAGAAGCCTGGAACGGGAACTTGCCAACCTTGATCTCGTAGCCCTGCTCTATTGCCTGCTTTTCACTCAGGCCAATCACGGCAATTTGTGGTTGGCAATAGATGCAGGCTGGAATCCGTAGGGGATCGACGCCTTTTTCTCGCTGTCCGACCATGCACTCAACTGCAGCGACCCCTTCCTCTGAAGCCGCATGGGCCAAGAGCGGAGGCCCATTAATATCCCCGATCGCATAAATTGACTCACAGGAAGTTTGGAACTGCTCATTGACCGGAATATAGCCACCCCGCCCCGGCTCGATGCCTAACTCTTCCAATCCCAAATCGGTGCTGAGCGGCACCCGTCCAACTGCGACGAGGACCTTATTGGCTGTTCGCTCCTTGAGATCATTACTGCTGTCTAGCTGGACATCCAAGCGACCTGGAAATTTTTCGATGCTGTGAAACTTCGTGCCAGTCAGAATCTCAATGCCCTTTTTCTTGAAACTCTTCTCTAAGGCTTGGGCGATTTCGGTATCAACCCCTGGCAGCAACTGTGACTCCATCTCCACAACGGTTACCCGACTACCGAATACACTATAGATATACGCAAACTCGCATCCGATAGCCCCCCCACCAACAATGAGAATTGACTCGGGAATCTCGGTATCAGTCAGCGCCTCATAGCTGGTGATAATCTGATCGCCGTCGATCTCTAGTCCAGGCAGCGTGCGTTCCTTTGAGCCAGTCGCAATCATAATACGGTCGGCTTCGACCAGTTGGGCATCTTGTGCATTCTGGCCAGCCGCTGTAATGGAAACCTGATGTGCACCTTCGACACGTCCGGTGCCTTTCAAGAGCGGGATCTTGTTCTTCTTGAGTAGGAACTCAACCCCTTTGGCCAGCCGGCCAGAAACTTCCCGCGAGCGTTTGATGACTTGGTCGTAGTCACACGACAAGCCTTGGACTTTGATGCCGAAGCGTTCGCTCTCTTTAATATCTTCGTACATCTCCGCCGAAATGAGAATGGCTTTTGAGGGGATACAGCCCCAGTTGAGACACACGCCACCCGGCTTGTCTTTCTCCACAACCGCGGCTTTGAGGCCGAGTTGGCTTGCCCGAATGGCGGCGACATAGCCGCCTGGCCCAGCGCCTATCACAACAAGATCGTAATGTTCCATAGTGTATATGGTCTCTCTTTCTCTACACCATCAACCCAACTGGGTTTTCCAGCAGATGTTTTAATTCTTCTAAAAATTGGCCACCCGTCATGCCGTCGATAATACGGTGATCACACGAAAGTGTCGCCATCATAGTCGATGCAATGGTGATGTGACCGTCTCGTACCACCGCCCGCTCCTTGATCGCTCCCACAGCTAAAATCGCGCCCTGAGGCTGATTGATGATGGCAGTGAAGTGATCAATGGGTAACATGCCCAGATTGGAGATGGTAAACGTACCACCAGACAAATCCTCGGCCTTAGGCTTACCAGTCCGAGCTCGCTCAACCAAGGCATTCGTTTGCGCAGCAATATCCAGTAGCGAGAGTTGCTCACAGCCATGCAAGACCGGAACGATCAAACCATCATCAAGGGAGACTGCCAAACCGATATTGATCTCTTCTTTGTAGGCTCTTGCATCACCAGCAAACGAGGCGTTGATCCGAGGATGACGGACTAAGGCCACGGCTGCGGCTTTGATCAGTAAATGGGTGTAGGTCACATCTTCAGCGACCCGATCACTCGCTTTAAGCGAGGTCCGCAAACGCACGGCCTCTGACATATCAATCTCACTGGTCAGATAGAAATGCGGAGCTTCGCGCATGCTCTCAGACATGCGTTTGGCGATCGTCGCCCGCATACGTGAGAAGGGTTCTCTCTTTCCCGCACCAGGAGATGCAGCAGCAGGAGACGCTTGCGGTCCAGATTGAACAGACTCAGCGGATTGACGTGATGGAATGGGAACGGCTTGCGCCTCAGCAGCAGGCGTACCTTGTCCGGTAAAAGCCTCGATATCCCGCTTGACAATCCGGCCGCCTGGTCCCGTGCCTGGAATCCGACCCAGATCGAGCTTCAGCTCCTCAGCCATCCGTCTGACTAATGGAGAGGCAATCAGCCGTTCAGCATCCCCAGCGATTGAGGGTTCATGCTGGGCACGCGTCTCGCGTACTTCATGCAGCTCACGCACGTTGGAGACAGGTCCGACGGGAGGCGGACCTTCAGCCGCAGCAACTGTCCCCTCGACAGGCTGTTCTACAAGCTGCTCATTTTCAGCTGACTGCTTGACAACCGCTGGAGATACCACAGCTTGAGCACCAATCTCATCAGCCGTACCGAGCAAAGCGAGCACTCCACCGACCGGGACAGAGCCGCCTTCGGGAATGAGAATCTGGATAAGGATGCCCTCATCGAGGGCTTCCATCTCCATGTCAGCCTTATCGGTTTCAACCTCTGCAATGATGTCACCGATTTCGACTTGGTCCCCAACCTGCTTCAGCCACGTGAGGACCTTGCCCTCCTCCATCGTATCGCTGAGACGGGGCATACACACTTCGATTGCCATGCCGGTTCTCCTCTCCACCTCTTCTTGTCTACCAGTACAGCGTAGTATACCGCACGATACTGTCTTGGGCGAGCGGGTGAAGGGTGTAGTAGTACGCTTACAGCAGACGAAATGAGCGCCGATGAGCCGGACACGGACCGAATTTTCGCAACGCATCCCGATGGGCAACTGTGCCGTATCCCATATGACGGGCAAAGCCGTATTCGGGGTAGCAGCTATCAAGGTCAAGCATCAAACGGTCACGATAGACTTTGGCAATAACTGAAGCAGCGGCAATCGTATACACATCCCGATCGCCTTTAGTGAAAGAGGTTTGCGGATACGGCAGGTCTTTGAGGCTGCGTCCGTCAATCAATACATGCTCAGGGACGGTAGGCAGCTGTTCCAAGGCGAGCCGCATGGCTTTCAGCCCAGCCTGGTAGATATTAATGCGATCAATCTCCTCGACCTCGACCAGACCGATGCCGATGCCCTGCGCGATCGCGCGAATTTCCGGCTCAATCCGTTCGCGAGATTTTTGGCTGAGCGTCTTTGAATCTCTCACCCCTTGGGGAAAGGCTGGCGGTAGTTCTTCAGTTTCAACAGCTTCAGGGTTGGAAGGCTCAGGAGGCAGAACAACTGCAGCCGCGACCACAGGGCCAGCCAGTGGTCCCATACCGACCTCATCAACGCCAGCGACAAGCTGAAGCCCTTGCTGCCATAAATGCCGTTCGGCTTTCAGTTTGGGCAAGACCAAACGCGACATCCGGGGTGGTGTTGAGCGATTCAAATCTGGGGTTCTTCAGCCCTATTCAGCAGGCAGCTGTTTGCGTGCACACACAACGTATAATGGGTCAGAGGCTCCTGGGTTGGGACTGACGTCATAAAACAGAGGCTCTTCAAATCCTTCTGTGACCTGAAAATATTTCTCTACCAACTTCCGTTTTCCAGCATCACGTATGACTCGCCAGACATGGATAGCCTTGGTCGGAAACATGCGGTTGGAGAAGAATACGGCAAACGGGGCTCCGGGCTTGAGTATGCGACACACCTCGGCAAAGACTTCGAGGGGTTTAATCATGTATTGAATCGAAACCGTCACCATTGCCCCGTGGAAAAAATCGTCCTCAAACGGTAAGACTGGATCGACATTCAGGTTGTGCACAACATAGTCGTCGAGATCAGGATTGTCGGCCATTTCTTCTGCGTTCATCCCCAATCCGACCAGCCGTTGTTTTTGAAACCCTTCGGGCAGATGCGAGCGCCAGCTGCTCATCAGATCGAGCAGAACGCCATTCGGAGCAAAGGCCGTCCCTATGAAATCCCCAACCGCAGCGATTGCCGACTCATCAATGTGCACGACTTTACGCGCAGCCTCATAGAAGCGCTCATCTTCGCTATCATCCAGCCGCTCAAACATTTCCGGGTTAAACGGTTCGGGGTAGTCCATAAGGAAACCTTTCAGCTTCAGGCTTGTAAAAAAGTATGCAACACACCCACCGTCTCCTCCGGTTTCTCAAATGGCGGAGCATGCCCACAGTCTTTGATTGGTACAAATTGTGCCCCAGCGATACCTTCTTGGTACGCTTTGCCGTGCACGGGCGGCACGATGCGGTCTGATTCTCCCCACACAATGAGTGTCGGAGTATCGATTCGATACAGCCGCTCACGCAGTTTTCGATTACACAAGTAGGGATTCCAACCGACCCGCGCGGTTGCCGCCCGGGCCTTGAGAACATCGGACACCATCTCGAGTGGAGCGTCATCAGGAATAAAGCTCTTGGCAAGGGCAGACTCGGGATCGGAAAAGAGCAGCTTGCGTGTTTGTATTGGCGTGGCTGCAAAGATATCGGCAAACGGGGCTCCAGGAATTTGCAGGCCAACCGCATTGATGAGCGCCAACTTGCGTATCCGATTGGAGTAGCGCGTCGCCATCTCAGCTGCCAACCAGCCGCCGAGCGATAGTCCCACGACGTAGGGCTGTGTCAGTTCCAGATGGTCCATCAGATCAGTATAATGAAACACTAAATCTTCCATGGAATCGATCTTTTCTAGACCCTCAGACTGGCTGAAGCCTGGGTGGGCAGGTACATACACGGTGTAGTGTTGCGACAACTGTTCAAAGAACGGCAGCCACGTCATTTCGCCACCCGCGCTGTGCAGATACAGCAGCGGCTCTCCGCTTCCGCCTTTCAGCATTTGGATAGATGTTCCTCGAATAGTCAGCTGTTCTTCCTGATAAGGCATATGAGTCTCTTCCTGCTCTTCCTTACGCTCTTCTTCACGGTCTTCCTCACGTCAATGATTTTGCTCGTCTTTTCCGCCTCGTGTACCACATCTCTTGTCATCTGCCTACTGCTGGGAGGCAGTTGGCACAAAAACGCTCAAGGCTTGAGGAACAGCCTTCAAGATCACTGGCAGCGGGCCAATACGTTCCCCATCGGCATACATATCGCATGGACGGTCTGACTCGATGGTCATTTCACGGCCACGAATCGTATCAACTCCGGTATGATACACGTGCCGACCACGAAAGACTTTGGGAAAGACAGACAGGAGTAATTCGAACTTTCCCATTCCATTGATAATGCAGGCATCAAGCTGTCCGTCATCCGGCCGCGCAGCTGGCACCAGTGCCATGCCGCGTGCGCTGCTCCACGTATTACCAACGGCAATCATCCAGCTATAACAGCGGCGGCGACGCCCTTCGTATTCGACTGTAAACGGCTGGGGCTCATCAGTAAAAATCGTTATTACAGTGAGTAGCGAATACAAGGCATTCACCCGCAGCTTTGTGAAGGTATTGGCTTTGCGGTTAATCTCTGCGGCAAAGCCCATGACTGCGACCGAGAAAAAGTAGCGCCCATTCGCTTGTCCAACGTCAACCCGCTGCTGATGCCCTGTAACGATTGTTGCGCAGGCACCCGCGATATCCAGCGGAATTCCTAAGCCACGCGCAAAGTCATTCCCCCGTCCGGCTGGAATGATCCCCAACGGCGTATCTGTCTCGACCAACTCGCCAGCGACCTGACTCACCAGGCCATCGCCCCCAATAGCCACAACAGCCGCCGTCCTCTCACGGATTGATTCCCGCGCAAGCCGAGCGGGATCGTCCGGCGAATGACTGTATATAACCTCATGAGTCACACCTTGCTTGTCCAGCAATTGACTAGCCTGTTTCGCCACAGTCGAACCGCGTCCTCTGCCGGAGGTTGGATTTACGATGAGCCGAATGTTCTGCATCACCCTATGCCGAGGCGGGTAGGGACACGAACCCTCCCGTATATTTGTTTCTTATGCCATTGGTGGATGCGCTCCGCTTATCCACCTGATTTCCCTACTTCTGAGGCGAACAGGGACGTCCACCCTCCTGTGTGTTTTTTGCTTAGCTCCGAGCTCCTTGCTCTTGCTCACCTTTCCCCGCCCCGCTCAAAATGCGCTTGGACAAAATTGTGGCTCCCAGCCGAGGCCATGCTCGCAGTGGCTGAGATCTCTAGGCACAAGGCAGTTGCAGCAATGATCTGGGCAAAACGATACACCTTTCCGGGCCCCAAGCAATCCATCAGCTGCAAATACGCTTGGGCATGCGGGAGGCTGGTTCCGCCTCCAAGCGTCCCAACCTCAAGGCCGGAAAAGCGGATCGAGATATGCACCCCAGCGTCTGTTCGGGAGAGTACCTCATGCGCCATGCTACTTGTCCCGACCATGCCCAAGTCTTGGCCAGTCGCAGCGAAGATAGCGGCGATGGCTGAGGCTGGGGTAAAGGCAAAGGACTGCATTCCACTCGCATGCGAGCCGTGCAGCCCTGCATGTTCTAGTGCCAACACATCATCAACACTGACCCGCAACACACGCCGTAGGACAGATTCGGGCAAGCTCACTTCTGCCATGACGACTTTGCCATGACCGGGAAACTGAAAAAAAGCGTGGCTCGGCTTTTTATCGCCGCCCATATTTGTTTCTAAAAAAACCTGAAGCGGTGCCACTCCGGTGTCGCGCGGGAAACGCTCTAGGATAAAGCCTTGATTCAAGGCATGCGCATTGCGGGTCATCATGTTTGGACCACAGGCGTCTCCAGTCGTAAATCGGTACAAAACATGACACATCGGCCCAACCACATGGGTTTCGACCTCACGCAAGATGGCATGCGTACTGACAGGCGGTAGAGCTGACGAATGCTGTTCCCGGTGTGTCGGATCTCGAAGCCACTCAGACATAGCAGTCTGCAGCTGTGCCACCCAGCGGGCAAGCCAGAGCGCCTCATCTGTCGAACGGAAGACAAAACATGAGTCTCGAGTCATACGATCAGCCAAGACATGGGTTCGAATGCCACCAGCTAAAGCGACAGCGCTGACTCCGCGTTGGACCGAAGCAGATAAGCCGCCTTCAGTATGCGCCAAGGGGACAAAGACCTGGTCAGCCATTCTGGCGGCTTGTTGCAGCGCACCTGTTTCATCGAGTTCATACTGTCCGAGGTCCATTGCGATCGGTCCAACGACGCCAACCGGGAGCAGCATGTGTCCAGTCAGACACTCCTGAAAGCGAGCTAAGACCTCAGCCGGCAGCGGCCAATTCAAGACATGCTGGTGCCGAGTTTGCCAATGGCTCAAGGTGCGTAACTGGTCTTGTCGCTGTTGAATGGTATTCGGGCGGTTTGCGCGCGGCCAGCGAGGCAGGCCTCGGGAAGAAGGGGACTCAGGCGGCTTCACATTGACTCGTCCTGTACGGGCTCATCTTGTTCATTTTGTTCATCTTGCTGATCTTGCCCATCTGGTTGATCGTCTTCTTCATATTCTTCGAGCTGCATGCGACGGACTTTCTTTTCAACATCGTGCACCACCGCATCAAACAGCAGCTTCTCATCCAGACCAATCACATCTGCGCCATCCTTGACCCCAGCATGAATGGCCCGCATGAGTCCAATGAGTTCATCCCGTGTTTTGAGAAAACCCGGTTTGAGTCCAGGATTGCGCTTTAGCTCGTCTGTGAGATACAGCTCGGCAAAAGCAAGGTGGCGGGCTTCATCAGTAATAATCCGGCGGGCAAATTGAGCAAACAGCGAATCTGGATGGGCTTTGACCAGGATGTGATAAAAATGACGGGCTAACACATCGCTTAATAAAATACCCCACAACCACTCGATCTTGTCACGAGATTTGAACAGGCGGGCCTGATAGCGAAACATGACCTTCAGATCACGAATCTCTAAGGGACGCAGCCCCATTTTGTTATAAAAACGGGTGATAGTCTCAAAATGGCGGGCTTCATCAAGAATAAAAGTCGAGAGATACAGCTGGGCCTCTGTCTGGTGGACAGCAAAAAATTGCGGGAGGACTGAACTCGCCCCAATCATAGCAGCTTGCTCACCGAGGTAGACGGGGGTCAGCACTTGGGCAAAGCCGCGTTGCTCGGCCTTATTCAGTCCTAAGGGCTGTTCCCAGTCAATCGTAGACGCTGACCACTGTCCCTCCACCCCCTTGCGGAAAAGTTCCATGAGTTTGGTATTATCAACGCAAGGAAACACCCGAATCACAGTCCTCTCCCTCTTCCTTGCGCGCTATCATCAGTCCATTTTCCTCTGGGTTGCTTCGTATATCGGGCAGCACCCATATAGCAACCCTGCATCTAGTCCACAAGGCGCGCGCGCAGCAAAACTGCCAGCAGCAAAACAATGATCTATATGTCTCACGCTTGCTCTTGCTCCTTCAGCCACGTAATTGCTCTCTTGAGGTACTGCCCAGCTGAGATGCTAATCGTCGCCCCAGCGACCGCCCAGACGGTCGGAATCAGAAAAGATGGCAGCCAACTCGGGGTTCGTAGCTCAATAAGCGCGAGGACGACCGTCACCAGCAGGAAGAAGGTTCCCCATTTCCCGAACTGGGTTGGTCTGGTCTGAATCATCTGGCCTGTCCATAAGAACAATCCGCCAAAACCACCCACCAGGGTGACATCTCGGGTTAGGACAAGTCCAGTCAGCCAACTTGGTACTGAGCCCATCACGGTTAAGCTCAGCAGTGCACTGCCGACAAAAGCTTTGTCAGCGATCGCGTCAAAACGCTTACCAAACTCCTCTGAGTCGCTGCCGACATAGCGTGCCACCTGACCATCCAGCCAATCCGTCATTCCAGCCAGCACAAAAGTGCTCAATGCCGCAGTATAGCATTCGTGGGCTAAGAAAAAGAGCAAAATAGGAATCGCCACCAGGCGGAGAGAGGTAATCAGATGTGGCAGGAGACGCAGAGCGACACGAGGGGAAGGTTTCGTATTCACAAGTTCAGCGTGTGTCAAGACACGTCCCCAGCAGTCAGTCGTTTGCGGACTTGTCCAGCAACTTTCGCCGTGACCAAAACCGCAACTTGGACGGCGGTCTCGGTATATTTCTGCTCCACAACTTTGCCGCTGCGGTGCAAAAAGTCCAAAATCTGGCCCGCGTCAAGAGGCAAATCAAGGCGCACCAACTCGCGCCCACGTTCCAGATAGCGTTCTATCGCAGCCACGACAGCTTGTGTTCCAGCTCCAGTGCGGGCAGAAATTCCAAAGACCAGTTCTTGTACATGCGGCTGCTCGTTTGTCTCTGTTTGCTCTGCCTGCGCAGCAGCCATCCGCCACGGACACGGATAGGGATCTGGGTCTGCATCCGGCTCAGCCTCCAGATCAGTATCATCTGGAGGCTCGCTCGGTAATTGGTCAAGCTTATTAAAAACAGTAAACGTAGGCAGTTTTTCTACTCCTAAGTCTTGCAGCACCTGCTCGACAACCGCCTTTTGTTCCGTCCAGCGAGCATGTGTGGCGTCAATCACGTGTAACAAAATATCAGCCCTGCGGACTTCTTCGAGGGTACTCGTAAATGCATCGATCAACTGATGGGGAAGTTTATTAATAAACCCAACCGTATCCGTCAACAGGACGGTCTGTCCGCCCGGCAGATCAAGCCGCCGACTGGTTGGATCAAGCGTTGCAAACAGTTTATCTTCGACGAAGACATGCGCCTGGGTCAAGGCATTCATCAAAGTCGATTTACCGGCATTCGTATACCCAACTAAGGCCACACACGGAAACGGCACGCGGGCACGTTCCTGGCGGTGCAAGTCACGTGTCCGTCCAACCTCTTGCAGGCGCCGCTTGAGTGTCGCAATCCGTTCACGAATACGCCGTCGGTCTACCTCCAACTGCGATTCACCCGGACCACGCGTGCCGACTCCACCCCCGAGGCGAGACAGATGGCTCCATTGGCGGGTCAAACGCGGGCGCAAATATTCGAGCTGGGCAAGCTCAACTTGCAGTTTTCCGGCTTGACTTTGGGCACGCTGGGCAAAGATATCAAGGATAAGCTGACTCCGATCGATGACTTTCAGCTTGAGTGAGCGTTCGAGGTTACGCTGCTGAGCCGGTGACAGATCGTCATCAAAGATAACAACATCGGCCTGTGTTGCAGCACTGAGATCTTGGACCTCGGCAACCTTGCCTGTCCCAATATACGAGGCCGGGTGAATACCGTCGCGTAAGACCTGGACAATGTGCCCCGTGACCTCCAGGCCAGCTGTTTCACTCAGACGAGCCAGCTCTTCAAGTGATTCTTCTGGTGCAAAATCGGCCATATGGAACCGCTGTGCGCCCTCGTGGGGCAACTGAGACGAGTCGGGCGAGTGAGGCGATCTGCTCTGGACTCCAACTAAGACAGCCCGCTCAGGACTCAGCACGGAGATAGAGCCATTATTTCGCTGACGATCTGCTCTGGTGTTGCGTATCCGACCCATGGAGAGATTGTAGTATTTCTTTACCGAAACGATGCTACCCCACTCCCAAACACTCCCTCAACCGCAGACAACATGGCCCGCGTCGGCGCGACATTGAGGTCGTTCGGCAGCGCAATAATCGTCTCTCGATGGTCTGGACGTACGAGGTGGAGGAAAGCCTGACACACGCCATGATGATCGGTTAACACCTCGCGCAAGGCCACCAGATCTTCTTTTGTGGTCACATCAGACGGCACTTGAATATGGACTTGACTGACTTCATCCTTAGCCACGGAATCAAGCGGCAGGACTTCATTGGCAATGATCTGACACCGATCTTCGCTCACATCAAGCGCTCCGTGTAAACAGATCGGTCCACTGGCGTGAATCGTCTCTTCATTCCTACGGTACGCCTCAGGCCACACAATCACCTCGACCACGCCAGCTTTGTCTTCCAGGGTAAAAGTTGCGTAGCGGTCGCCTTTTTTACTGTTTTTCAGCTGAAGCGACTGGATCACGCCAGCCAGTCTAACTTTGTCTTGATGGGGTCGGCCTTTAATTGTCTCAGTCGTCAAGGCGACCACGCCGTGGAGGCGGCTCTCATACCTATCGAGTGGATGGCCAGTAATAAAAAAGCCTAAAATTTCACGCTCCTTGTTCAACTTGTCCAGCTCAGGCCACTCTTCAATGTGCAGGAAATCTGGCCGGGTCGGGTCTTTGCCACCCGAGGCGAATAGCCCCATCTGAGTGCTATTTGCTCCCTTGGCTTCTCGGTCGGCCCACTTTGTGATGGCTTCGATCGCCTCTACGAGCTGTGCACGTGGGATGCCAAAAGAGTCGAGTGCCCCACACTTGCTCAAGCTCTCAAGGACGCGCTTGTTGGCCTGGGTACCTTGTATGCGCAAACAAAAGTCGAAGAAGTCCTCAAACGGCCTCTCTTCACGTGCCTCGCAGATCGCATCAATAGCTTTGGAACCCACGCCTTTGACTGCTCCCAGTCCGAAGCGGATGGTTTCTCCCCTGACGGTGAAGCCCTCATCACTCTCATTCACATCAGGCGGCAGGACGGCGATATTTTGGGCTCGACACTCGGCAATATTTTTATACGTCTTGCTGGTGTCACCCATTTCCAGGCTCATTAGCGCAGCCATAAATTCCTGTGGGAAATGCGTTTTAACGTACGCGGTTTGATACGAGATAAAGGCGTAGGCTGCGGCGTGGGACTTATTAAAGCCATATGCAGCGAAGGTTTCCATGGCATCAAAAATATCGCTGGCCGTCTTTTCTTGAATCTTGTTTGCCTTGGCGCCCTCCAGAAATTTGGCCCGCTCCTGCTGCATGACCTCTTTTTTCTTTTTGCCCATGGCCCGTCGCAGCGAGTCGGCATCACTCAGCGAGTACCCGGCCAGAATCTGTGCGATCTGCATGACTTGCTCTTGATAGATCGTCACCCCGTAGGTTTCCTTCAAAACCGGTTCCAAGAGCGCATGCGGATAGACAATTGTCTCTTTGCCATGTTTACGGCGAATAAACTGATCAGCTGCACCACTGTCCAGCGGTCCCGGTCGGAACAGAGCAATGACAGCAATAATATCTTCAAAGCAGCTGGGTTTCAGCTGGGTAATCAGCTTGCGGATGCCACTCCCTTCCATCTGAAACACGCCTACCGTATCTCCGTGCATTAAGGCGTGGAAAGTCGGTTTATCCTTGAGCGGCAGCATGCTGAGGTTGATATCGATACCACGGGTCTTTTTGATACGGCTGGCCGTGTCTGCCAGTAGCGTCAGGGTCTTTAAGCCCAAAAAATCAAACTTAATGAGCCCGATGCTATCAACATCTGGCCCAGAGTACTGAGTTAAGACACTGCCTTCTTTATCGACAAACAGCGGCACATGTTCGACTAAAGACGTGGGAGAAATCACAATCCCTGCCGCATGTTTGGACGCATGCCTGAGCAAGCCTTCGAGCTTTAACGAGTAGCCAAACAGCTTTTGTTCCCGATCGCCTGTTTCCCGGATCTCTCGCAGGCGCGGCTCCATCTCCAGTGCGGCTTCCAGCGGAAAGTCTTTGCCCTGCTTTGGAGCCGGGTAGAGTTTAGCGATACGATCTGTTTCGCCGAACGAAAACTCCAGCGCCCGGCCGACATCCTTGATGGCTTGTTTGCCTTTGAGCGTCCCAAAGGTGATGATCTGGGCAACTTTGTCAGCACCGTATTTTTCTTTGATGTAGCGAATGACTTCATCCCGGCGCTCGTAGCAAAAGTCCACATCGATATCCGGCATGCTTTTGCGGCCAAGATTGAGAAAGCGCTCAAACAAGAGCTGATAGCGAATCGGATCAACGTCCGTAATCTGCAAGCTGTAGGCGACTAAACTGCCTGCGGCTGAGCCGCGTCCGGGACCGACCGGAATGCCTTGTGATTTGGCGTAGCCAATAAAATCGGCAACAATCAGGAAGTAGCCAGGAAAGCCCATGTCCTCAATCACTTTGAGTTCGAAGGCAAGGCGGTCGCGATATTCTTGCTCTTTCTCCGGGCTGACTTCTTCCTGGGTCCGAATCAGACGCAAGCGCTCTTCAAGCCCTTCCCAGGCGACGCGTTCCAGGTAAGTTTCGAGAGACTCTTCTTGCGGAACCTCAAAGACCGGAAACTTAAAATCCCCAAATGAGAGTTCCAGATTACACCGACTGGCAATAGCAAGCGTATTTTCCAGTGCCTGCGGGTACTCAGCAAACTCGGCCTCCATAATCTCTGGAGGTTTGACGAACAGTTGATCGGTGCCAAGCCGCCAGCGCTTTTCATCCGACATGACTTTGCCGCTCTGCACGCACAGCAAGAGTTCATGCGCCTCAGCATCTTCAGCCGTCAGATAGTGACAATCATTCGTCGCGACGAGGGGCAAAGACAGCTCACGGGCTAACTCAATCAGCGCCGGGTTGAGCTTTTCTTGCTCGGCCAAGTGATTGGCTTGGATCTCAATATAAAAACGCTCGTCAAAAATCGAGGCGTACTCCTCAGCAACATCGCGGGCCGTCCGCTCCCGACCAGCAAACATAGTCTGGGCCAGCTCTCCACTCAAACAGCCCGACAGAGCAATAATGCCGCCGTTCAGCTCTCGCAGGAGTTCCCTATCAACCCGTGGTTTTCGGTAGAAACCTTCTGTATATCCAGCGGTTACCAGACGACACAGATTCCGGTAGCCGTCCGTATTCATAGCGAGCAAGGTCAGATGATAATTTCCGCCATGCTCATGATTGTCCGCGCCCGACTTATTTTTGTCAAAACGGCTCTGCGGGGCAACATAAATCTCACAGCCAATGATTGGCTTGACCCCATTCTGTTCCGCCGTCCGGTAAAAATCGACCGCACCGAACATATTGCCATGGTCAGTCATCGCCACAGCCGGCATGCCAAACTTGGCCACCTGCGGCATCAAGTTCGAAACTTTATTCGCGCCATCTAATAGGCTGTATTGTGTATGTAGATGGAGATGAACGAATCCCATCTTCCCCTCCCCCTTCATTCCCACTCAATCGTGGCCGGTGGCTTGGAGGAAATATCGAGCACAACTCGATTGATTCCCCGCACTTCGTTGATAATCCGATTGGACATCGTATTCAGCAAATCGTACGGCAAGCGTGCCCAATCAGCCGTCATACCGTCTACACTTTCAACCGCTCGGATAGCGACCACGTTTTCATACGTTCGGGCATCACCCATCACTCCGACGGTTTTGACTGGCAGTAGGACGGCAAAAGTTTGCCAAATTTTGTCGTATAAGCCTGCTGCTCGCACTTCTTCATCAATAATTGCATCCGCTCGGCGCAACAGTTCTAGCCGCGACTCGTCCACTGCTCCAAGCAGCCGAATGGATAATCCTGGTCCTGGAAACGGTTGCCGATTGACGATCTCTTCAGATAATCCTAGGACACGGCCAAGCACTCGGACTTCGTCTTTGAACAATTCCCGTAGCGGTTCAATCAAGGCCAGCCGCATACGCTCTGGCAAGCCACCAACATTGTGATGGCTTTTGATCGTTGCTGATGGGCCTTTGAACGATACCGATTCAATCACATCCGGGTACAGCGTCCCTTGGGCCAGAAAATCAACGTTCAGCGGCTTGGCAACTTCTTCAAAGACATCGATGAAGGTATGGCCGATAATCCGGCGCTTGTGTTCTGGATCTTCAACTCCAGCCAGATTTTTAAGAAAGCGGTCCGCCGCGTTCACGCATTGGAGATTGATCCCCATACCAGAGAACGTGCATTCAACTCGCTCGGCCTCGCCTTGCCGCAGCAGTCCGTTATCAACAAAAATACAGCTTAAGCGGTCGCCAAGAGCCTGGCTGAGGAGCGCCGCGACCACGGCCGAGTCTACTCCGCCACTCATACCGCATACCACTCGACCGTCGCCAACTTGCCGACGTATGCGTTCAATCTCGTGCTCCACAAAGCCTTCCATCGTCCAATCAGGCTGGCAGGCACACACCCGGAACAGAAAATTCTGGAGAATATCTCGGCCACGATCGGTGTGCACAACTTCAGGATGAAATTGCACACCAAAAAAGCGCCCAGAGTCATCTCGGCAGGCAGCCACGGGCGAGTTTGGTGAGTGAGCCAGGACCGACCAGCCGCCTGGCAGTGCCTCAGTCTTGTCAGCGTGACTCATCCATACCTGGGTCGGATCTGTGCTTGAAAAATCGGCAAACAGATCGCTCGTATCATCAACAAACAGCTGGGCTGAGCCAAACTCCCGCCGCTCAGCCTGAGCGATCTCCGCCCCAGCCAGTTGATGCAGAACTCCCATCCCGTAGCAGATTCCGAGAAAAGGAACTGGTGTATCAAGCACGGGAGCATCGAGCATCGGTGCATCAGTGTCATACACACTTGCTGGTCCGCCCGACAGAATAATCCCTTCTGGCTGAAGTTCTTGAATTTTTTCAAGCGGCACAGAATACGGATGGATTTCGCAGTACACCTCAGCCTCACGTACCCGTCGGGCAATGAGCTGGGTAAACTGACTACCAAAATCGAGAATAAGAATCATATGAAAAAGTCCTGAATTACTCCATTCGATAATTCGGGGCTTCTTTGGTAATAATCACGTCGTGGACATGATTCTCACGCAGCCCGGACGACGTGACACGCACAAATTTGGCTTTGGTCCGTAGCTCGGCCAGCGTCCGGCAGCCCGTGTAGCCCATACCAGCTTTCAGCCCGCCGACCATCTGATCAATAATGACGGACAGGCCGCCTTTGTAGGGTACGCGGCCTTCGATGCCTTCAGGCACGAGTTTACTGACATTTTCTTCAGTTTCTTTGGTATCCTGAAAATAGCGATTGCGGCTGCCTTCACGCTCGCGCATGGCTTCTAAAGAGCCCATACCACGGTAGAGCTTATAGGTCCGTCCTTGGTACAGAATCGTTTCGCCTGGTGTCTCCTCTGTGCCAGCGAACAAGCTGCCGATCATAACCGAGTGCGCGCCTGTGGCAAGGGCTTTGACCATATCGCCGGAAAAACGAATCCCGCCATCAGAAATAACCGGCACCGCGGCTTTGTCCGCCACCCGAACACTCTCAGTAATCGCCATTAACTGCGGTACCCCCACGCCAGACACCACCCGGGTGGTACAGATCGAGGCTGGTCCCATGCCAACCTTTATGCCATCTGCCCCAGCTTCAATCAGATCACGGGTTCCTTCTGCAGTGGCAACGTTGCCAGCAATCACTTCTATCTCAGGAAAAGCTTGCTTTGTCATTCGGAGTGTATTGACCACACTCGTCGTATGACCATGAGCGGTGTCAAGCACTAAGACATCCGCTCCCGCTTGGACCAGAGACTCTACCCGCGCTTCGGTGTCATCGCCAGTCCCAATTGCAGCCCCAACGCGCAGACGACCAAGCGAATCTTTACAAGCTAAGGGATGTTGGCTCGTTTTCTCAATGTCCTTGACGGTAATCAAGCCGCTGAGATGCATCTTGTTATCAACGACTAAGAGCTTCTCAATCCGATGTCGATGCAGCATCTCTTTTGCTTCTTCGAGGCTGATACCAGGTTTGGCCGTCACCAAGCGGTCTTTTGTCATCACCTCCGATACTAAACGGTTGAGCCGTTTCTCAAAGCGCAGATCTCGGTTGGTTAAAATACCAACCAACAGGCCATCCTGAGTAACTGGCAGCCCGGAAATATGAAACCGCTCCATAATTTCCCGTGCGTCGGCAATAGGCTGGTCAGGCCGAACCGTAATCGGATCGGCAATCATGCCACTCTCGTGTTTCTTGACCCGGCCAACCTCCTCGGCTTGCCTCAGAATACTCAGATTGCGGTGGATAATGCCAATTCCGCCGGCTTGGGCCATGGCGATAGAGGTCCGAGACTCCGTCACCGTATCCATTGCTGCGCTCACAAGCGGGACATTGAGCGCGATCCGTTTGGTCAGTGCAGTCGAAACATCGGCATCTTTGGGCATGAAATCTGACGCCGCAGGCAAGAGTAGGACATCATCGAAAGTGAGTCCTTCTGGAATCTCAGCGGGTAGCATAACCTAGCTCCTCCAAAGGATTTATCTGGCGATCCACATCGGGTTCCACATGCAAAAAAGCCCATCTGACCGGAAGGGAGACGGGCTTGGGGGTTCTCGCTTTGCTTGCCATCACGAACATGTTTTTTTCTATCAAAGCGCTACCCCTTTGACAAGAGGATCTGGCCTCCTACAATATATGGTGGTTCGATAGTCCAGATGACACGACGGAACTGAATGGATCAGGCTTCTTCTTTCATGCTTTCATAGGTCGGATGGTCCATCCAGCCTCTGACGCGACGGGGGCTGGTGACAACAGACACGTCATCCATGACTCGGGATTGGCAGGCCAGGCGATAGCTTTTCCCTTCCCAGGCGTTCTTCTTCTCATCGCCAATCGTTCGCGGCGAGAGGGCGCGATAATCATTGACCTGGATGCGGCAGGTCCCACACAGCGCACGTCCACGGCAATTCAGCAGATTGTCCGGAAACGCGTAGAGATTGATCTTATTTTCGAGGGCGACTTCGCGCAGGTTGGCTCCTTTGGGCACCTCAATACTCAGTTCTTGTTTGACGAATGTTACTAACGGCATGCGCTTGCAGCCTCCTTTAGAGTCATATAGGCAGTAATGAATAGCTGGTCCACGTCAACAAATCCAGAGCAGTTTATGCACGTCGATATCAGTTGTCAAAAATGCGGCCAACGGAAGCGGATGGATATCAGCATGCCAAAGGCTGTTCAGCCCAGCCAAATCAGTGAGGATGAACTTGAAGAATATCTTCATCTGCTGCGTGAGCGTCTCTCCCACCAGCCCAGCTTTGAATGCTTTGGCGGACATTTTGAATTTTCCGCCCCCCTCCCCAGTTTCTGGGAAATTCACTGGGAGACCTTAGGTCACGAGTGAAAAACCAAGCGGTCATATATTCAGCGTATATTCAGCACCTATACAAATAGACCGCCCATACTTAAAACTGGAGAACTGACACCACATAAGGAAAATCCTGTGGCACAACAGCCTGGACAGCCCGAGGAGTTCTTTGATGAAGCCACCGCTCCCCAAGCGTCGCAAGAAGTCGCCCGCTGGCGTCAAGACGCGGCATATCAGCCTCCGTTTGAGGTCGTGCGTTGGCGAGTTGTCGATGAGCAGTGGGAGGGCCGCAGCGCTATCGACGCTGTAGTTATCGTCAATGTGAACGGCCAAGAAGATATCGAAGCCGCTCAGGGCGTCGGCAGCGTACAAGCGCTCGATTCCGCTCTACACCGCGTGTTACTCCAGCACTTTCCCTTTCTCGAAGACATGCGGCTGATGGAACTGTATACCCACCGTGGCGGCGAAGGCACAGCAGCCGAAGTTGTGTCGATCATGAAGTTCAGTGACACTCAACAGCAGTGGAGCACAATGCGCAAATCGCGCGATTTACTCGCCTCAGCCTGGATGGCACTGCTGGATGGCTACGAGTGGGCGATTACGAAGACACTCAGTAGGGAAAAGGACTGAGCTATGAGGACTGAGTAAAAAAAGATTTCTAATGCCTTCCACTCAGTCCTCATCACTCAGTCCTTTTATTTCTTGAGTGCCGTCCCCCACTGATCCACACACGTGACCTCTTCGACGGGAAGCCGGTTCACCGGTCCAAACCGACCCATGGGATAGCCAAGCGGCAGCAAGGCGTAAGTTGAGATGTCCTCAGGCAGATTAAGAACAGCTTTCAACTCGTCCTCGTGGATAGATGCAACGGTCGTTAAGGTCGCTCCAACGCCTAAGGCTCGACACGCCAGCAGCATATTCTGGACTGCTGGATAAATGCTCGAGCCAGATAAACGCGCCAGTTTTGCGGCTATTTCTGGTGGCATGGCGCGTTCTTGTAAACAGGCAATGAGCAGAACTGGGACCTCGGCAAGGTTTTGGGCCAGGTAGGCTGCGGCACTGATCAAGCGGCGGAATTTTCCGTCTTCCATATGTGCAGGCCCTGGACGACTGTCGTACATATGTTCAACTTGGGCCCAGCCTTTCTGATACACGGCTGCGACGCGCTTTTTGATCTCCGGGTCTTTGACCACCAGAAAGCGCCAGTTCTGTGTATTGGTTCCACTCGGGGCTTGAACCCCAGCGTCCAGAATTTTGTAGATCACGTCGTCGGGAACAGGGTCGGCTTTCAAGCGTCGCATACTCCGGGTTGAAGTCATGATGTCAAAAAGCTCATGCTCTGTTGTTTGCTGTGCCATTTTTCCCTCCTTACTCTTTATAGTTGCGATGCCTCTCGGACTCTCAGGCATAAAGACTGCGGCACACCCTTGTCTGAGGAAGACCGCAGCGTTACAGTAGCCGCCATTCGTACCAAAAGAAAGCGAGCAGACATATGCATAGCGTTATCCGGATTGGTGGGGGAATCCTCGCCCTGATGTTCCTGTTGTCCGGCTGTAGTTCGGAGCCGAGTTTATCCAGCACGGCGCTCAAGGAAAAATTTCCCGACAAGAAGTACATGGAAATAGACGGCGTCTCACTCCACTACGACCAACAAGGCTTAGGCAAACCAATGGTGCTCCTGCACGGGATCGGCACCTCATCCTACATCTGGCGCAATATCATCCCGGGACTAACCTATGGGACGACGGTCTACACGCTTGACCTGATGGGTTTTGGCTATTCCGAAAAGCCCCAAGATCACAACTACGATATCGAAACCTACGTCTCGCAATTGGAGGCTTTTCTTGAAGAACTCCACCTGCAAAATCCGATCTTAGGCGGCCAAGGTGTTGGAGCCCTCATAGTCGCACTGTATAGCGTGCGCAATCCTGGAAAAGTCCGCAAGCTGATCCTGGCCGGTGCGCCTTTGTATGACCCAACTCCTCCTTTCAACGTCCGTATGATCGGCTTGCCACTGATTGGCCAAGCCTTGACCGGTGACTGGTTTCTCAAGCGGATCTTCCGGGCTGGTATAGAGGACCAGAGCAAAATGAGCGATATCGGCCTACGACCGTTTCTGGCTCCGTATCAGGATGATCCTGGTGCCCGGACAACGTTGCGGAAGTTTGTCCAAGAATTTGATGCAGAGTCGGTTATTGAAAAGGAAATTGTTCCCAACTTGACCAAGCTCCAGATACCAACCCTCCTGGTATGGGGCCCGCACGATGCAGTTGTTCCGCTGGAAGTCGGCCGCAAGTTGGACGCAGATATCCCGAATTCTGACATCTCGGTCATTTTACGCAGCGGTCACTATGTGCAAGAAGATCGCCCAGACCAGGTACGGGTAGCGCTAAAGGAATTTCGGGATAAGGGGTGAGGGGGACGGGGGCTCGTTTTCAGTTCCCAATTTTCCAATTTTCAGTGTTCAGTAAAGAAGGGACAATGGGACGCCTGGACATAGTAAAGTGCTGAAAACTGAACACTAAAAGCTCATTTGACATGATAGACCTTATCTGTCTAAATTAGGGCCGTATACAGATGGTCACACACGAATACAGACGAAAGGAGTAGCCTTATGAGCTACGAAGAAGTTGAATTCCAGAGAGACTGTGAGGTCGTGCAGATCCCTCAGGGAACGCCAGTCATGATTCCCAAGGGAACCCCTGGTGTCATCACCCAATCATTGGGCGATACGTATACCTTACAACTGCCAACTTTGGGCGGTTTGTATCGGATCTCCGATACAGATGCCGACGCGATTGGCCAAGAGCCCAAAAGCCAGACGGAGGCAGCTACGGCAGCCAGTGCTGATGGCCCGCTGAGCGAAGATCAAGTCTGGGATGCACTCAAGAATGTGTACGACCCAGAAATCCCGGTCAATATTGTCGACCTAGGGCTTGTGTACGGCATGGAACTCCTGCCCCTCCCCGGCGGAGAGAGCAAAGTTGAAGTCAAGATGACGCTAACCGCTCAAGGCTGTGGTATGGGACCTGCTATTGCTATGGATGCCCAGCATCGTATTGAGGGCCTCGCCGGGGTTGAAGAAGCCGACGTGCAGGTTGTTTGGGACCCGCCTTGGGGACCAGAAATGATTTCTGCTGATGGCAAGAAAAGGTTAGGAATCGAGGATTAGGCTGATCCGGGGAGGGAAAAATGCCTCCCCACACCCTTGCTGATCTCCTACGAACGACCTCGATCGGCAAAGAAGATAACTGTCGCTGCAACGACAACCCCGATAAATGCCCCCGCCAGCAACGGATTCCCGCCCAATAATTCGTATAAATAAGCCATCTACGCCCCTGCATCAATCTTTCAGCTTTTACTCATCAATTCTGACCGAACCAGCCAGGCTCCATCTGCCAGGGACTTCATTTTCCCGCGTGCCGCGGTGCGCGAGAGCGGAATCATGCCACAGTCAGTACACGGATACAGATGCTCTGGGGCAACGTACTCCAAGGCCGTGCGAATACGTGAGGCGACCGTCTGGGGTGTTTCGATCTCTTCTGTACCGACATGAATAACCCCGACCATCAGATCCTTGCCTTTTGCCAAGGCTAGGACCGAGGGATCGACTCCAGACGCAGCGCACTCAACCGAGATCATATCGATCGCACTGGTCCGCAGCAGCGGCAGCGTCCGTCCATAATGGCTCCAGTCCGTATTCTGGTTTTTCCACTCCATAACGATGGGGACGCCATAGCCGTAGCAGATATGGACGGCGGTCTTAGCTTGCACGCCTTTGGCAGCTTCTTCCAAGGTGCGAATGCCCCATTCTTCAACCGCATCCAGGTAGATATTGAAGCATGGTTCGTCAAACTGGACGACATCACAACCATTTTCAGCCAGCTCAAGCGCTTCTTCATTCAGGACTTTGGCCAAATCTGCGGCCAGTGCCTGACGATCGCCATAATGTTCATCCGCCAGCGTGTCCGCCGTCGTCATGGGGCCAGGTAAAGTCACTTTGACTGGCTTTGTAGTGTGCTGTTTCAGAAACCGTAAGGCCTCAACGAGAATAGACCGGGGCCGCCGAATGGGTCCAGTCACTCGTGCCGCCTCAACCTGAAGACCATAGCGATTGCCACGTGTATCAATTTTCACCAAGCGGCTAAAGTCGAGGCCAGTCAGGCCTTCGCAAAATCCCCAGATATAGTGCCGCCGTCGCTGCTCTCCATCTGTCAGAATATTCAGACCGGCGGCGTGTTGGTCGGCTATGGCCAATACGACCGCATCGTCCTGTCCTTCAGCCACCTGCTCATCCTCCAGCTCCCAGGACACATACATTTTATGGGGAGGCACGAGCCAGGTCGGACGCGGCAGACTGCCAACGATCATGGTTTGTAGCATGGGGAAAGCCTTACAGCTCCTGCTCGCGATACCAATGCAACGCCTTCATCACGGGCGTGTCAGTAAACGAAAACAGAATCGCATCTTCACTGGCTGACAGATTTTCATGCCAGTGGCTTGCCCACAGGGGCAGCGCAAACACGTCTCCGGGTGCCCACTCATAGGCTTTGCCATTGATCATGGTCTGACCATAACCTTCGACAGCTAAATAGACCGCGCTCGAACTATGTCGGTGTGGGTGGGTTTTTTGGCTCGGTTTCAAGCGCTGTAGGAAGCTGTCCATCGTCGGTAGTGAGGGACCGCCTGTCACTGGATTGACGTATTCAAGGATTGTGCCATCAAATGGGCTCTCGTCATCTTTGCCCAGACTCATCAGCATCTCGTGAGCGTTTGTCCAAGCATATTTTAACAAAGCGGAATTACCGTCGTCAGCCGGCCGTTGCCAGCTAGGTAACAGACCACCTTTGCCATACCCGGCCACAGAACTATTGAGCGCTTTAGTCACTGGCTGTGCTTCTTCAGGAAACGGCTCGGTAAAAATATTTTCCAACAATGCAGCCAGGGGAATATCCAGACCATCCAGCCAGACGACAGGCTCGGTGCCTTCACTGCCGTGATCGTGCCAGGTCCAGTTTGGCGTCAAGACAAAGTCGCCTGGTGCCATGGTCATTTTGTCGCCATCGACGACAGTATAGGCACCCTCACCTTCCATAATAAAACGCAGCGCGTTTGGCGTATGGCGATGAGTTCGGGCAACTTCTCCAGGCAGAATAAGCTGGAGTCCTCCGTAGAGCGTAGTGGTGGTTGCCACCTGACCTTCTAAGGCGGGATTGAGCAACATCAACACACGCCGCTCGGCTTCCGCAGCAGTGACGACTTTACCAGATCGCAATAAATGCGACCGCAGCTCTTTCCAACGCCACACATGGGGCACAGCCCGGGTGCGAGGTTCGGGAGTCAGAACCTGTCCAAGAACCTTCCATAACGGCCCAACATTACATTGCGATAAGCCCTCAAGAAAAGCATTTTCCTCATCTGAATCGATGCTGACCGGTGGTGCTGCAGTTGCCATACATGGGCCTCCTGATAGCCGGACCATAACCTGGCCAGGGGCGCGGCGTCAATGTCGAATGGCAGAGGACTGTGCTGAGAAGACTACGGAGCGGCAGGCTGCTCAGCAAACGGTGGTAAGAGCGCCTTCACACTGCTCTCACGGAGCCGCTCGAAAATGCGCTGCGTGGCAAATGAGCGGTTCATCGTATAGAAATGAATCCCTGGTGCCCCGCCTGCCAGCAACTCTTCACACTGGCGCCACGCCCAATCAACCCCAATTTCTCGCGACGCTTGGGGGTCATCAGCCAGCGGCTCTAAACGACGATGCAGTTCATGCGGAATAACTGCCCCGCACAAATTGGCAATACGCACGATCTGGCGATAGTTCAGGATCGGCATGATACCGGGAATAATACGGCACGTAATCCCGATCTGTCGGGCGCGCTTCACAAAGTCAAAATAATCTCGGTTATCGTAAAACAGCTGGGTGGTAACAAAATCGGCTCCACAATCGACTTTGTCCTTCAGATGCCTGAGATCAAGGTCTTTATCCGGGCAGTCCGGATGCGGCTCGGGGTAGCCCGCCACCCCAATACAGAAGTCATCACGAGAACGGGTCAGACGAACCAACTCCTGGGCATGGGCGAACCCATCAGGTGCTGGGGTGAACGAGGCTTGCCCCTGAGGCGGGTCTCCCCGCAGACACATGATGTTCTCAATACCACGGGATTTGATGTCCTGAAGGATCTCGCGTAAATCAGCTTGGCTATGCCCAACACAGGTCAGATGCGACATGCCAAGAATAGCAAGTTCATCCTGAAAGCGAGCGACAAGATCAATAGTATTCCGCCGCGTTGAGCCACCTGCCCCATAGGTCACGGAAATGAAATGCGGCCCAAGCGGCTGCAACTTTCGAGCCCGAGTAAAGAGTTGTTCGACATCTTCTAGTGTTTTGGGTGGCGAAAACTCAAACGAGAAGGTTTGTTCATTTGTGCGGAAGACATCACTGATTTTCATACCACGCATCCTCATTGCCTTTCTTCACCTGTCTTGCTGAAAGGCGCCGCTTATTGAGTTCAGGCTATCAATCTGCTGCCACCGAGTCAAAACCGCTTGGCTTTACAATCTGCCTCCGTCCGGTATACGATTCGGCCCGGGAGTTCTTGTAAAGGAGGATCCATGTACTCACTGAAAGATCAAGCCTGTATCGTCGGCGTTGGCGAGACCGATTTCACCCGAGGTTCAGGACGCACCGACCTGTCACTGATGCTTGAAGCTTCGATGAACGCGATCAAAGACGCCGGACTGACCCCGCACGATATTGATGGCATTATTCCGCCCCCACTGCCATCAACCGCAGAACACTTCGCCGCTAATCTTGGTGTTGAAGATCTGCGCTATTCCGTCACCGTCCACATGGGCGGAGCAAGTCCAGTCACCTCGATACAAAGCGCAGCTATGGCGGTTGCATCTGGTGTCGCAAAAAACGTACTGATTCCGCTCGGCTGGAATGGCTACTCGGGCATGCGGGTGCGGAATATGGGCCGCCCCGAAGGGGGCAGTGGCAGCGGTGCCCCAGGCGTAATGGCTACAACCATTGGTGAATATTATCTGCCATATGGCGCTTCGGTGCCGGTCCAGTGGTATGCCTGGCTCGCCACGCGTCATAAAGAAATGTACGGCACGCCAGACGAGGCCATGGGCTCAGTTGCAGTTGCGTCGCGCAAACATGCCCAGATGAACGACAAAGCCTATATGTGCGGTCGTCCGCTCAGCATGGAAGACTATCTGAACGCGCGTTGGGTATCCAAACCCTTTCGGCTGTTCGACTGTTGCTTGGAAACAGACGGGGCTTGCGCACTCGTCATCACCTCGCCGGAACGGGCCAAGGATCTCCCCCACGATCCCGTCTATATCTCTGGAATTGCCGAGGGACACCCCTACCCGGCCGACGATATTCCGTCTCGACCAGATCCGTTCAAAATCGGTCTGAGCTTTGCCGCTCCAAATGCGTTTCAAATGGCCGGTGTCGAGCATAAAGACATCGACTTCATCGAAATCTACGACTGCTTTTCGTATGTTGTCTTGTTGCAGCTCGAAGCACTGGGTTTTTGTAAACGTGGCGAAGTCGGAGACTTTGTCCAGGGCGGCCGTCTTGAACTGGGGGGCGAGTTACCTATTAACACCCACGGCGGTCTGCATTCTGAAGCCCATGTCTGGGGCATGAACCACGTCACCGAGGCCACCCGTCAGCTCCGTCACGACGCCGGAGAGCGACAAGTCGAAGACGCCGAGTTCGGTTTAGTGACTGGTTGGGGCGATTTTGGCGATGGCAGTCTAGCCATTTTGCGGAGATAAACATGGCACAAGAAACAAACGATTACAAACGACCACTCCCCAAACTACGCAACAGCATGGCAATCGAGTTTTACGATTATTGCAAAAAACATGAGCTGCGCTTTCAGCGCTGCACCGACTGTAGCGCCTGGCGTCATTTACCACGCGACATGTGCGCCAAATGCGGCTCATTCAATTGGGAATGGGGAAAATCATCCGGGAAAGGTAAAGTCTTTTCTTGGACGACAGCCATACAACCGATGCTGGCCCAGTTTGCGGATATGGTGCCCTACAGTCCGGTTGTGGTCGAAATGGAAGAAGGCGTCCGGTTGGTCAGCTGGCTGACTGATGTCGAAGCTGATGAGTTGACACTCGACTTGCCGGTTGAGGTTGTATTCGATGCTGTCACGCCAGAAGTGACAATGCCGAAGTTTAAAAGAGCACGCTGAAGATCGGGCCTACAGCCTATCTTCCTGTCTTCTTATCTTCTTCATCTTCTGGTCTTCTTGTCTTGCCGAGGTACCAACATGGAAGCATTCCAAGGCTACACCCTCCCTCCCGAGTTAGAACTCCTCAAAGATCAAGTCCGCCGTTTTATTCGCGAGGAAATTATTCCTCGCGAACAGCAGCTTGACCCCGATGCGGGTGATCTTCCGGTAGACGATTATCAGCGCCTGATGGCCAAGAACAAAGCAGCTGGGCTATGGTGCCTCGGCGCCCAGGAACAATACGGCGGGGGTGGAGTGAATGCCTTTGGCATGTGCGTCGCCCTCGAAGAGATGTCGCAGCACCGCATGGGACTGTACAATCCTGGGTGCGGAACATTTGGGCGCTACCCACCTCCAGCCATCTATGGTGGAAGCGAAGAACAAATTCAGAAATATGCTGTCCCGACGCTAGAAAATGGCTGGAAAACGTTTTTTGCGATTACCGAGCCGAGTGGTGGCTCTGACCCAGCCGGATCGATTCAGTGCCGGGCAGTTAAAGATGGCGATTCGTGGGTCCTGAACGGCACAAAAATATTTATTTCGAACGCCCACATTGCGGAGTGGGGGGTTGTCTTTGCCCGGACCAGTCCAGACAAAGGCCGCAAAGGCATCAGCTGTTTTATCATCGATAAAGACACACCAGGATTCACCCCACGGCCATTTAAGACGATTCGGACGGTTTCGATTCCCAACGAAGTCGCGTTTGAGGATTGTCGTATTCCGGCGGGCAACCTTGTTGGTGAAGAAGGCCAAGGACTCTTTTTGTGTTTTGATCTCCTGACCAAACAGCGCTTCCCCTACTCGGCGGCAAACCTGGGTGTCGCCGTGGCTGCCCAGCGTATGGCGATTGCGCATGCTAAACAACGTGAGACATTCGGCGAGCTGCTCCGCAACCGCCAAGCGATTCAGTGGATGTTGGCCGATGCCGAAGTCGAACTCCGGGCTACGCGGTGGCTGATCTGGGACGGCGCCTGGAAAGCCGACCGTGGCGAAGACGCCCGGCTCGAAGCCTCGATTGCGAAGTTATATTCGAGTGAGGTGCTTGGCCGAGTGATTGATAATGCCGTGCAAATCCACGGCGGCTATGGGGTGACCAAAGAATTTCCCCTTGAGCGTTGGTACCGAGAAGCACGGGTGCGACGAATTGGCGAAGGGCCATCGGAAGTCCATCGGATGGTCGTGGCACGGGAAATACTGAGATAAGAAAGTTCTACGAACATGGAGATAATCAAAACCGAAGTCAGCGATTTTGTCGCGACCGTCACCATCGACCGCCCACCGGTCAACGCTATGAACCGGCAGATGTTCGATGAAATCCAGGCGTCATTTGATGCGCTGAACAATCGCCAGGACGTGCGGGCTGCGATTTTTACTGGTGCGGGTAAATGCTTCTGCGCCGGGGCAGATATGAAAGCCCGCTCGTCTTCGCTGGAAGGACAGCAAAAACCTCGGCAAGGCGCGATGTGGGGGCATTCACGCGCGGCACGGGAGGCGTTTCATTCGATCTTGGAATGTTCGGTGCCGGTGATTGGGGCGATCAATGGCCCGGCGCTGGGCGGCGGATTAGCCCTGATCGCTTCGTGCGACATTCTCATTGCATCGGAGAAAGCGCTCTTAGGCTTGCCTGAAATTGATGTTGGCCTCCTCGGTGGTGGCCGTCACACTCAGCGTTTGTTTGGCGTCTTCAAGGCCCGCAAGATGATGTATACCGGCGAACGCATTGGAGCCAAAGAA
The DNA here is from genome assembly GCA_965231765.1 of Binatia bacterium. GTDB lineage: Bacteria > Desulfobacterota > Binatia > Bin18 > Bin18 > JAAXHF01. The sequence continues at coordinate 5,632,056 of OZ246887.1, read as the reverse complement.
CTCTATCGCAGAGGCATCGTCGAGAAAGTTGTTCCACCAGATCAGCTCCTGCCTGAAGCCCACGCCCTCGCTCAAGACATTGCCTCAAAAAGCCCGCTAGCCATTCGACTCGCTAAGCACGCGATGAATACGATTGAGTTCATGGACCTGCGCGATGGCTATCGGTTTGAGCAGAACATGACACACGAGCTGTCAGGGAGCGAAGACGCCAAAGAAGCCGCACGGGCGTTTGTGGAGAAACGCAAACCGGTGTTTACAGACAAATAGTTCTTGTCGGGCGGATCAAGGTCCGCCTCCTCTTGGTTCGCACAAACTGGCTGCTTTGACAATGAAACGGAACGGTGAGAGGGAATCACGGATGCAGTTCGACAGAGATCCGGGAAAGTGAAAAAGGCGGGATACAACCCGCCCTCCAGCACTATTTTGACAACTGACTGGTCGCAGCACCAGCGCCGTTCACAGGTATGCCCTTCGCTCCTGCTGCAAGGACTGCCGCTGCTTCTTTTTCAACGACCGTACCTTTGAAAAAATCCGGATTGGCGTCGGCCAAAAAGTGGATCGGATTATTCACCACAAAGTCGCGGAAATTATCGGTGTCCATTAAGCCGTCTTCGACCAGCTCGTACGCTTCATGCAAAACGCCGCTCATATCTGTCACGTCAAAATGCCCAATGTCAGAGCCAAATAAAGCATTGATCTGCGAGCCGAGAGGAATGTTCTTGCGGCTGAACGCCAAGGCATTCATCTTATCGTCGGCCTCGCACCCAAAAAAGAAATTTTTGGCAAATAGGTCGTGGAAATCTTGTTTCTTTTCAATCTTGCACGCAGAGTAATCATCCAGATTCTCAATGCCGCCAACCTCGGTTGCACCTGTGGGCTGCATCGCCGTATCAAGTGCCGCCTGCTCCTCCTGTAAGGCGTCCACGATTTCCTGACTGCCATACGATTCAGCTAATTGCCGCAGCAAATTGACATCAAGATTGTCTGGTCTGACTTCCTCCAAGGCATCCAATTTGCGTTTCTCCCAGTGCTCAATCAGGTCAACATACAGCTGGCAGGCCCAGCCCACCCCACCTTCCAGAAAACCAAACTTGAGAGTCGGGAAGCGGCGGGTCACGCCCCCCAGAAAGAGCGCCTTGCACACCGCCTCACCAGCAACAGCAAAATGGCCGATGTGGTTGTAGCAAAAGTTTGAGGGCGAGACGCGCAGCCCGTACCCTCGACCGCCAGAGTGGAAGGTTGGCGAAAAGCCGAGTTCAACACACTTGGCCCACACTGGATCGTAGTCATACTCGCTGTCGAGACCCAGCACATCGTACCAGGTCGCCGCGCTTGCAGCTTTAGAATCTTCCTCTGCGACGGCAGGTATTTGACGCCGAATCATACTGCCGAGCATCACAACCTTCAGCCCGAGCTGATGTTTCACATGTTCGAGTTCCTCGATCGCTTCTTCCGGAGTGTGCATTGGAATAACTGCCGACGGCGTCATCCGATCCGAGAAATCTCGGAAATAATCAGCACTAAAGGTGTTAAACGCGCGGCAAGTCACACGCCGTGTTGCGTCATCCGCAATCAGCGGCAGCCCCAGCCCCGCGGTCGGATACATAACAGAAAAATCGAGCCCCAGTTCATCCATGCGTTCATACAGCAACTTCGGCATAATCGCGGTGGCCCGGTCACGGGTGTTCTTGGTCGGTAGCCCCCAGAACGCTTGTTGCCCAATCCTCCGTTTATTCCGCTCGGCGACTGACATGGAGAGCTGCTTATCGATGAGCTTGGGGAACATCGAGAACCCCTCGACAGCCAAGTCTCCCCCAATCTTTCTCATCCGTTCACGAACCAGCGGCCCGAACTCAAGCCAATGCCCGTCCGCGTCAATGACAGGGTGATTCATTTGTTTGCGAAGTTCCGCATTATTTGTGTGTCCATTACTACTCATGTGGTCCTCCTTTATCTGAGGAAGAAATAGACAGTTTACTCGTTCTTTTCAATGGACAGCCCGTATACGTCCTTGTCTTTTGTAGCGCTTGTGCCGCCCTGGCAAAAGCGCTACTGCTGCATACATGCAAAGACAGCATCATATTTTCGCAGGAGAAAACACATGGAATTTAGCCTGACTGTTGCAACAAAAATCGACGATTGGCAGCTGATTAAAGAGGCCGAAGATCTGGGCTATGATCGCGCCTGGGTGCCCGATTCACAAATGATCTGGTCGGACTGTTACGCCACCTTGGCGCTCGCCGCCCAGAAGACTGCCCGTATTAAGCTCGGCACTGGCGTGGCCATTCCGGGTACGCGGCTTGCCCCAGTCACAGCTCATTCCATTGCATCAATCAACCGCCTTGCCCCGGGGCGCGTGTTCCTCGGTATCGGGACTGGCCACACTGCCATGCGGGTGATGGGTATGAACCCGATGAAAATCCGGGATTTTCGCGAATACCTGCGTGTTGTCAGGGCACTCCTGCGTGGCGAAGAGGTGGAATACACCTTGAATGGCACGACGCGGACGATCTGCTTCTTGCATCAAGATCTCAAATTCTTAGATCTGGAACATACAGTCCCGATCTTTGTGGCCGCGAATGGTCCGCTCGCTCTCAAGTGTGCCGGCGAATATGGCGATGGACTCATCTCGGTCTTTAATGAACAGCCAGGCATCCTGCAAACCAATCTGGTCCAGGTTGCGAAAGGCGCTGAGCGTGGTGGCCGGATGATTGGTCCAGACTTTCATACGTCAGCCTTGACCTCGGCAGTCGTGCTCAAACCAAGCGAAAAACTGACCTCAGATCGGGTTATAGACGAATGTGGCTCGTGGGTCTCAGCCGCCCTGCACTTTGTGTACGAAATTTACCAATACACACAAGACGACGAGTCCGTGCCCGAGGCATTTCGCGATACTTGGGATGAATACTGCGCGTACGTCCAGAAGATGGATACCCCAGCTGAGAAGCGCTACATGCAAATTCATAATGGGCATTGTACGTTTCTGATGCCTGAAGAGCGGCGCTTTATCACTCCCAAAGCCGTTGCAGGCACCTGCTTGATAGGCGAGCCTGCGGCGATTATCGATCAACTCCGGAATGCGGAAAAAGAAGGACTCAAAGAAGTCACCTTGCTGCCCCCAATGGCGTCAGCCCGCAAGGTGTTAAAAGACTTTGCTGACGAAGTGATGAAACGGTATTAAAAAAAGGACTCATCTCCTTACATGCTCTTCGTCTTCATAGTGGCGCTGGTCTAGCCGACCTGAATGGGGACAGCCAGCTTGAGATGCTCTTGGGCGCAGATCAGTGAGGGAGAGGGAATTAAGAGGCAGCTCAAACATTGAACCATCTTGAGCAGAGACGAATCGAGCCTATTGTTCTATACTGGAACCTCCTCAGCCAGCTCGTACAATAACGCTTCCGTCTCTTCCCAGCCAATGCACGCATCGGTGATTGAGACGCCATATTGCAACTTGACGCCTTGTTTCCAAGCTTGCTTGCCGGGGTTGAGGTTGCTCTCTATCAGCAACCCCATGATTTCCTTTTGACCTTGACCAAAGACTGACAAAGTATCCCGACAAACCTGGCCCTGTTTGGTGTGGTCTTTGCCCGAGTTATCGTGCGAGCAGTCGACCATCACGGCGCGCGGAATTTCTTCTCCGGCCACCATTTCCACTGCTCGGGCAATATCTTCCGGGCCACAATTCGGCTTTCCGCCTCCACCGCGTAATACAATATGGCGATCCGGATTGCCGTTGGTCCTGACAATAGACGTCATACCATCCGCATTGATACCGAGAAAACAGTGCGGATGACTCGCCGAGATCATGGCATTGATCGCACTCTGCACTTTGCCATCAGTCCCGTTTTTGAAGCCAATCGGCATGGATAAACCACTGGCCATCTCCCGATGCGTCTGGCTCTCCGTTGTCCGCGCCCCAATCGCCGCCCAACTCATTAAGTCCGCAACATATTGTGGCGTGACGGGATCAAGCACTTCGCACGCACATGGCACGCCCAGCTCATTGATGTGTAACAAAATCTCACGTGCAATCCCAAGCCCCGCCGCGATGTCATACGATCCATCCAGATGCGGATCATTGATCAAACCCTTCCAACCGACCGTTGTGCGTGGCTTCTCAAAATAAGTCCGCATGACAATGATAAGTCGGTCGTGTGTTTTATCAATCACGCTCTTGAGTCGTTCAGCATATTCAAAGGCGGCTTTGGAATCATGAATCGAGCACGGACCAATCACCACCACCAAGCGGCGATTATCACGACCATGAAGAATGTCCTGGATCTCATGCCTGGTTCGGGCCACCAGGTCTGCAACCTCCTCTGTCAGCGGCAGATCCGTTTTCACTTGACGTGGAGTGACCAGGGGTTGAATAGCGTCTAGATGGGTGTTTTCGAGTTGTTCCGACATAGTGTGTCCTCATCTGTGGCCCGGTCGACGAGTTCCATGACGTCGAGCACTTGGACCCGTTCCTCAGCCTCTTTTGCCTTGACTCCATCACTCAGCATGGTCATACAAAAAGGGCACGACACCGCAACCACATCCGGGTTTGTTTCGAGTGCTTGTTCAGCCCGTAGAATATTGACCCGTTGATCCTGGGGTTCATCCATCCACATCCAGCCACCGCCGCCGCCACAACACATGCTGCTCTGACGGTTGCGTTCCATTTCTTGGGGAGATTTGCCCATGATCTTGGCAATGACTTCTCGTGGCGATTCGTAGATATTGTTGTGACGGCCGTAATAGCACGAGTCGTGATAAGTGACGTTGAGAGCTGGGTCTTCGCGGACAGTTAATTTGCCCTCTTTGAAGAGATGATCAACCAACTCAGCGGAGGAAATTACTTCGTACTCGCCGCCAAACTGCGGATATTCGTTTTTGAGCGTGTTAAAACAATGCGGACAGTTGGCAATAACTTTGCGGACGCCATAGCTATTGATCACCTCAACCGCGGCTTCAGCCATGGTCTGAAACAGATACTCGTTGCCGAGACGTCGAGCAGTCTCGCCATTGCACGGCTCTTCAGGTCCAAGCACCGCAAAGCTCACGCCGGCTTTGTTGAGAATTCTGGCAAAGGAGGCGACCGTCTTTTGATTCCGATCATCAAACGCGCCAGCACAGCCCACAAAATACAAATATTCAGCATTCGGATTATCTGCGAGTAGCGGAACATCGATGCCCTCCGCCCAATCCATGCGCTTGTCATAACTCATGCCCCACGGATTGCCCTGCGTTTCCATGCCTTTGAAAGTCCGGGTGAGTTCGGCTGGAAAACGGGCTTCTTCCTGGACTAAATGACGGCGCATATCAACGATCTTATCAACGTATTCGATCATGACTGGACAGGCTTCTTCACAGGCGCGGCACGTCGTACATCCCCACAACACATCGTCATGAATCAGATTTTCGCCAACAACATTCTCACCAACGAGGCTCGCTTCCTCCGCCCCTCCTTCGCCGTCCGCATTACCGTTGGCTTTACCTAGCCGCTTATCAATCATCTCGCCCTGATGGTCGTACATATAGTCGCGCAAGTTAAGCAGCAGTTGACGTGGGGCGAGTTCTTTGCCACTCGCCGTCGCTGGGCACTGAGAGGAGCAGCGTCCGCACTCGGTGCAGCTATACATGTCGAGGGCTTGTTTCCAGCTGAACTGATCAATGAAGGAGGTGCCAAATGTCTCTGAATGCTCCAGGTCCATTTTATCGAGAGCCCCAGCAGGCTCCAGCTTGCGGAAAAAGACATTCGGAATCGACGTGATAATGTGAAAATGCTTCGAACGTGGCAGCAGATTTAGAAACGCCAGAACGACGAGATTATGAATCCACCACGAGCCATCGCTGACCACTTGGGCAAACCCGGGTCCGCCTCCGGCCAACAGCATGCCCACCAGCCCGCCGATCGGTTGCCAAAGCCGTTCAGCTTCAACAATCGGGTCACCAGCCAGAAACACCAGACGGCCGCCATCATACAGCAGTCCGGAAGCCATAATGGTAAAGATAAAACACAAAATGAGCACGGCTTCCCAATGGGATTGGCCAGCTAAGCGCTCTTCAGCCGGTTTATAGCCAAACAGCCGAGGTGGATGTGACACAATCCAACGATAGATGGCAACCGAAACAGCCCCCATGACGAGGACTTCCATCAAATCACGCACCACAAAAAATGGGCCGCCGAGCTGATCAGGGGCAAAGCCTGGCACAAAAAAATGTTCGGAGAAGACCCGTCCAAACATCGTCACGATCTGGACGCCAAGAATCATAAAACCCCAAAAGATCAGGACATGCATCCAGCCCGCCGGCTGCTCGCCAACGACGAACTTCTTTTGGCCAAAAGCATATACCATGACAGCCTTGATCCGCTCACCAATCCGATCAAAGCGATCAACTGGCTTTGCAGCCAGCAAAAGCCGGAAACGGTCGTATAAGGTATAGGCAAAGAAGCCCAGGCCACCGAGGACGACGAGGAGGAAGAAAATACTAGACATCATACAACTCCTTGCGCAGAAACTTTGTAGACCAGCTCCGAGCGTTCTTCATCCCCAGGAACTTCATCACTCTTAGGCCACTTTTTACGCCCCGCTCATGACCCCTTGTGAGGTCGGGCTCGCAGCACCCATTGCACGAGGGGCAGCCGCTTAGGGCTGCCCCTTATTTTTTGGACAGATATTCCGACTACGCCCATGGATGCAGTCAATCGGATCAGACCCCCCGTCTTTCAGGGTCTGCAGGGATTTTATTTACTGCCCCCGCGTGGCTTGAGGTCAAGATCTTCAGGCGGGTTGGGTGGCAACTGCCAACGGATATACGGCTTGTCCTTGAGTTCATGATAGGCGTTGGCCTGTTCAATTGCCTTATGAAAGGCCGGCTCGAACGCGGCAAAATCTTTGTTTTTAATCGCCTCGCCAACCGGTGGCCAGTCTTCAGCAGCAAATTGATTCAGGGCCTCTTCGTGTTTCGGCCGGGCATAGGCACCAATTTCCATCAATTCACTAATTTCCTTGTACTGGAAGTTCGCGAGCTCCCAATGGCCCTCTTTAGCCGCGTAAAACAGCTTCCACGTCCGCTGTCCAATCTCAGGCATGATCCGGGCCAGCCCAGTTTGTTGGCCTTGCAGGATAGCGATCTCTTCCATCGTAATTTCACGCTGACCAGAAAAGACGCTCATCTCTTCCAGGACTTCTTTGACTTTTTCTTTCAGCTCATCATCAGCCATATGACTCCCTCCCTCTCATCACGATCTTTGTTTGGCAATCTTCATTTGAGCTAGGCTACTATACTGAAATCAGGGAAAGAGAGCAAACTGTTCTCCACAATTCACCTTTCTATCCCAGATACGTAAGATACGTAAGATACGTAAGATACGTACGCAAGGCATTCAGCTGTATCCAGAGCAACAGCTGTCTATTGAGGTGACGGACAGGGACCCCCACGGAACTCCGTGCAGGCGTTTCCGCTGTTCGATCAGCTTGGCGGCACCTATCGCCATCCGAAATTCGGAGAGGATCTCTCGACCGGCGTGGCAGGCTGCGAGACCGCGCTCGCCCGTTGGCGGCCGCTCAGCTGGTAGCACGAGCTGCTGCCGCAAAGTGCGTAACTGGCGAAGAAGATTTCATCCAACCCGTATCGGTCGCGCTGTGCTTCTTCTCCGCATCTCAGCCCGCCAGCTGTGCGAGCGCGACCACACTTGCGGCGTATTAGGAAAATCTTCAGATAGGAAGCTTGAAAAATGGCGTTGGGCTCGCCGTGCGCTTGTCTTGTTCGGCTGCGGGTTCATCAGCTCGGCAGCTGTGAACAGCTCATCGATCATTTTTGTCTCTAACTCAACTGCAAGACGTACCCGACCAGGCGGGTCATCGTCTGAACACAAACCAATCTCAAAGGCACCTTTGAAAAAGCGTCGAGCCGCCTCCTCATTGGGCCAAAATGACAGGGCAACGATGATATTCGGCTCTTCAAGATAGACAGCCGCCAGTACAACCCCATCGCAGGCGAACATTTTCATCCGCCAAGAGACTTGGGCCAAGGCGATACCAAACGGTTGAATCCGGCGATTAAACACCTTCTGTGGGACATCTACATCCAGCACTGCTCCCATGGGCTCTTCCTCCTCCACAACCCCACCTCCGCTCCACTGAGCCGGGGGAATTTATCCACAACAATACTATACAACCACCATCTCAGACATCAAACGTGAAACGTAAAGCCTGAAAAGAAAGACGTTTGACGTTTGATTCTTCCTGACTTAATCCCTATCCAATCCCCGATAGGCGATAATCTCTCGCATAATCTCCGATGTTCCCCCTCCAATATTGGTCATGCGCATATCTCGATAAAAACGCTCAATATGGAACTCTTCCATGTAGCCATAGCCACCATGAAATTGCAAACATTCGTAGGCCAATTCGTTGGCAAGTTCTGTGGCGTATAGCTTAGCCATGGAGACTTCGGTACTGGCATCCCGACCGCTGCCGAGTATGTCAGCCGCGTAATAGGTCAGCTGACGAGCCGCCTCAAGCTTGGTTGCCAGATCGGCCAGACGATGACCAATGACTTGATGATCGAAGACCCGTTTGCCAAAGGTTTCTCGTTCACGGGTATAGCGAATCGTATCTTCTAAGGCGCGCTGCGAGGCACTGACCGCCATACTAGCCGCAATAAGGCGCTCATCTTGGAAGTTCTGCATGATGTAGTAAAAGCCCTTCCCTTCTTCACCCAACAAGTTTTGGCGTGGCACGCGCATATCTTCAAACACGAGCTCGCCAGTATCTGAAGAATGATTGCCCATCTTTTTCAGTTTTTTGGCTAACTGAAAACCAGGCGTATCCCGCTCAACAATAAACATCGACACACCTTTATGGCCCCCATCTTTGTCCGTTTTAGCAGCAACACAAAAGGTGTCAGCATGAACCGAGTTGGTGATAAAAATCTTTGCTCCGTTGATGACATACGCGTCACCATCTTTGACTGCAGTCGTCTGCATACCGGCAACATCTGATCCACCCGAGGGTTCAGACACAGCAATCGCGCAGACATTCTCGCCAGTAATCAGCGGTCTGAGGTATTGATCTTTTTGTACCGGCGTCCCGTTACGGGCGATATGGGTCGTAGACATGTCGGTATGAACCAGCACACTCATAGGCAAGCCCAGCGCATGGCAGCGACACAACTCTTCACAAAAGACGAGCGACATCCAAATATCGCCATCACTGCCCCCATATTCCTCAGGCAGACGAATGCCGAGAAAGCCCAGTTCGCCCATGCGTCGATACACAGACTTGGGGAAGAGTCGCTCCTCTTCCCATTGATCAATATGCGGTTCGATTTCTTTATCGACGAAGTTCCGAACCTGTTCGCGAAACATTCCATGTTCTTCGTTAAAATATCGCGATGGGGCTGTGAACATAGACACTCCTATCCTCAGTCAATCACTCCGACTCATTACAGGACATATCCGCCGTTTGGGCTCAGCACTTGCCCGGTCACATAGGCTGCATCGTCTGAGGCCAAGTAGAGATGGGCATGCGCAATATCTTCCGGCTTGCCGAGTTCGCGCATTGGAATCCGCCGTAAAAAAAACTTTTTCACCTGCTCTGCCGTATCACTTGAGATATTGCCAGCCACGGTTGACCCCTCAGCTTTTCCCTCGACTGCTTGCAGAATGTTGTCAATGAGACCTGGCGCGACGGCATTCACCGTAATGCCGGAACGGGCATACTCCAAAGCCAGCGAGCGGGTAAAACCGATAATCGCTGCCTTGGCCGCCGCATAGTGCGCATTTTGGGGTCCGCCTTCCATCCCGGCCACAGACGCAGTGTTAATCACTCGTCCCCACTTGGCAGCAGTCATGTCTCCAATAACAGCCTGGGTACACAAAAACGTGCCTTTGACATGAATGTCGATCATACGCTGCCATTCGGTCGGGGAGATATCAAGGAAATCTTTAATTTGGGCGATGCCAGCATTGTTGACGAGAATATGAATTGGCCCGCAGGCGCCCCGGGCTGCCGCGATCGCCGCATCAACTTCGTCTTTTTTGGACACATCACAGCGGAAGGCGACAGCTGCGTCACGCTCAACTGCGGCATTAATCTCCTGGGCCACCTCTTCGGACCGGCGCTGGCTGATATCAACGACAACAACTCGGGCGCCTTCACAGGCAAACACCTGCACCGTGGCTTTGCCGAGACCAGACCCGGCACCGGTTACCAGCGCAGTTTTTCCATTCAGTCGCATATTAACACCACTTCATGTACGAGCCGCCATTCGGGCTCAAAATCTGTCCGGTCATAAAACCCGCTTCTTCAGAGGCTAAATAGGACACGGCATGCGCAATATCTTCCGGCTTGCCAAGTTTGCGCATCGGAATTGTTTTGATCATTTGTTGGACCCAACGTTCAGGGCTTTGCTGCACCATTGGCGTGTCGATGACACCGGGCGCAACCGCGTTGACGGTGATGCCAGTCCGGGCCAACTCGCTGGCCATGGCAATCGTGAGTCCAGCAATCCCAGCCTTGGCGGCGCAGTAGTGAGCCAGTCGCACCCCACCGGTAAATGCACCCATTGATGAGGTGCTGATCAAGCGTCCCCACTCGCGTCTTTTCATGCTAGGTAATACCGCCTGAAAGCAGTTATACGTACCGTTCAAGTGTACGTCGAACATCCGGTCCCATTGCGCCTCAGTCATCTCAGCAAATGGCACTTGATCGGCAATCCCGGCATTACTGAACAAAATATCAACCGGTCCACATTCCGCTTCTGCTCGGCCGACCGCTTGTTGAGCTTCCTCGAGATGCGTCACATCGAGTTGTATCGCGATCGCTGTGCGGCCTAGGTCTCCCACCTGCTGGGCGGTCTCTTCAGCCCCGGCAAGATTAATATCGCCAACCACAATATCCGCCCCGCCTTTTGCCAACACCAGCGCGGCGGCTCGGCCGATCCCGGACCCCGCCCCAGTCAGCAGAGCAACCTTGCCTTCAACTCCGGCCATATTTTTCCCTATACTCGTTCTGCCGTCTGAGCATCGATCCGTTCTTCCTCTAAGCGTTGCAGAATTCGCTCCCGGACGTGAGATTCGTCAAGATCAATTGCGAGCTCTCCACTCGCATCCACTGTATAACGGGCCTGTTTGTGAAATTCGAGCGCAGTCCCAGCAATGACGGCTAACAGTGTGTTTGTCTCAAGGGCAGTCTTATCCTCAGTCTCACGGGCGGCTTGCTCTAAATCGGCCCGACAAAAGTCTCGAATTGTATCGACCACACTTTTATGTTTTTCAATATCGAACATAGCGTGACCAATCACACACTGGCCAAATTGTAAGACGGTATATGTGCGCCCTTCGCGTTCCCATTCCAGGGTGCGTTTTGGCGGGACGGCAAATTCTTGGATACGGGCGCGGATCCACAGATCCTCTGGGTCTGGCCCTTCTTCACAGAACATCAAGTTGACATGTTGCATGCCATCTGGTTTGGGGTGGATTTCGATCCGCATGACCAGATTCCTTCGCCTGGGCCAAAGGAGAGAGCTCCGCAAAACCTGGGAAGCTCCCTCCTGAATGGCAGGAGACGGTACGAACGCCTATGGATCGGTCCGCAGCTCAACCGCGTTGCCGTCCGGATCTTTCAGGAACAGGACTGGACCACCACCCATGCTCACTGGAGGAGTAAACTCGGCAAATTCGATCTTTCTCCTCTTGAGCGCTTTCTTGGCCTCTTCCAGATCTTCGACTTGCAAGGCAATATGCGTCCCAACCCCAGGCAGGTTTTTGGCTGCCATTTCATTTCGTTGGCCAATGAGATGGACTTGCGTGCCATTACATTCGTACCAGGCGCCAGGAATGCCTTTAATCTTTGGCCGCTCAATTTCTTCGAAACCGAGCATCTTATAAAAAGACTTAGATTTCCTGACATCACTCACCGGCACGCCAGCATGACGGACAGATTTGAGCTTGATCATTGTGGGACCCCCTTTTGTGATTAGGTTAACACCTTTTCAAACTGTGTATCAGCCTGTGCTAAAAACGACAAGAGGAGCGGAGAAAACAAGGCCTTTTAGACCATTATCGCCAGGTGTACAGGACTCCCCCTGCCCTCTTTTTACGTTTCACGTTTTGTGTCTCTGTTGTACGCCTTCGTTCTACGACCGGATGAGCACCAAATTCCCCTGCCCATCGCGTTCAACCGACCACTCCGGCGGTACCACAATTGTTGTATCCGGCTCCTCAATAATCACTGGGCCAGCTTGAGCGGTACTCATATCAGCCCGACGCCGAATGGCTGTCTGCTGCGTTCCATGCGTGGGCCCAAAGTATGCCTGGCGAGTGCCGTCTTCGCCGCGTTGCGTATCCTCTCCCTGTCCTGTCAGCTCGGAGAACCGTACCTGACCAGCCGAAGCAAGTGCCCGCAGGCGGATGCTCACCAGCTCTATCGTGTCGTCTCGATCATAACCAAATGCCTGGCGATGGGCGGCAGTGAAAAGCTGGCTAAGACTGCCACGCAGGTCGGCTGGAGAGACAGCCGGAAACGGTTGGGTCAATTCAGACACCTGATAACTATAGCGCAGGTCAACCTGTCGCTCAAAACGGATCGCCTCAGGGTTAATGCCTTCTTCCAGCAGCTCAGCCCGAGCAGTCGCTTCCATGTCGGCAAACTGTTGCCCGACCGCCTGCGGATCAACATCCTCAAGCGCGAGTGCCACACTCCGAATATAATCGTGCCGATAGTCAGCGAGCAGCAGTCCCAGTGCACTGAACAGCCCCGGATACAGCGGCACGAGTACGCGTGAAATCCCCAAACTTTCGGCCAACGCAACCGCATGAATCGGTCCAGCTCCGCCAAAAGCAAACAGCGTGAAGTCACGTGGATCACGCCCGCGCTCAGTTGAGACGGCTCGCAACGCCCGCATCATGGTCGAATTGGCGACCTGAGTTATGCCATACGCGGCAGGTAAGACTTCGAGATTAAGAGGATCAGCAATCTTGCTTTGGACCGCTTCCAGCGCTGCCGGCCGATTAATGCGTAAGGTTGCTCCAGCAATCGCCTCTGGATTCATATAACCCAGAACCACATTGGCATCTGTCACGGTGGGTTCCTGGCCTCCGCGGCCATAACACACCGGCCCGGGCTCAGCCCCAGCGCTGTGCGGCCCAACCCGTAGCGCACCGCCTTCATCAATCCAAGCAACGCTGCCGCCACCGGCTCCGACTTCCACAATATCGAGTGAAGGCGCGCGTAAGGCATGTCCACCCCCACCAAACAGACGGGTCGTCATGGTCGCTCCACCGCCGACTTCTCCGCCCGCCTTTTCCAAGGGTACGCCATTATCAATCAAACACGCCTTGGCTGTCGTGCCACCCATATCAAACGATAGGACGGCGTTTTGATCAGTCTCTGATGCAAGCCGGGCCGCGGCTAACACACCAGCAGCCGGACCTGATTCAATCATATAGGCTGGCCGGCGACGGGCAGAATGGGCAGTCATGATCCCACCGTTGGACTGCATAATCAGCAGCCGCTGGCTATAGGCCGATAAGTGCTGCTCCAAGCGGTCCAAATACTTATCAACCACTGGAATCAGCGAGGCGTTGATCACCGTTGTACTCGTGCGCTCGTATTCACGAATTTCTGGATGCACATCAGAAGACAAACACACCACCATCTGGGGAGCCATCTCGGCGATGAGCAGACCAATCTGTTGCTCATGGTCTGGCTTGAGATAGGCATTCATCAGACACACCGCGATTGTTTCGACGTGTGCATCAAGCAGCTGCTGAATCCGCTGACGGACATCCTCCGCGTTCAGAGCTTGCTCAATACTGCCATCGCCAAGAATGCGCTCCTGGACCTCAAGACGCAGAGAACGCGGAATGAGCGGTGGCAGCCGATCCCACGAGGCATCGTAGATATTGGGCCGGCGCTGGCCTCGCATCTCAAGTTCATCCCGAAAGCCTTTGGTCGTAATCAGCCCGGTTGTCGCAGTCGTGCCTTCAATGACTGCATTTGAGGCAATGGTTGTGCCATGCACAAAACTTTCCACAGCACCATCTGCGGCAGTTTGGTGAATCAGGTCAGCAATATCTTCGCCGACCTGGTCAAGGAGTGACAGAACCTTTGTGGTCGTGATCCGTCCGTCATCGCCAAGCAGAATGACATCTGTGAACGTTCCCCCAATATCAAAACCAACACGCATAATTCGGCCTTTCTTATTCTATTCAAGCTACCCTCGCGTGCTTGTTCACCTACTATACCGTTGGCAATGGTGCAACGCGGTGGCTGGATGAGCGGAAAAGCAAGCACAAAGACGGCCACCGAGGAAAACGAAATAAGAAAAGGAGACAAACTGAACCACAAGCGAGGAGCCAGAGGCAGCGTCACGTACATTCCCCCCACATGCAAACTGACGATTGACCACGCCTGAAGCTGGCTCCAGTTGGCATGCTCCACAGATGGCATTAGGCGCTTTTCCGCGTAGCTAACAGATCTGTGATCGGCGTTCCATGCCAACCAGCTTCGCGTTTCGACCAGTATAATTTCCGCAATTGTTGAGTCACCGTCCCCGGTTTGCCGCTGCCAAGGCGTCGGCCATCCACTTGCGTGATAGGCATAATCCCCCCAGCTGTGGAGCTGATGAACGCCTCATCCGCAGCCCGGAGCTGTTCCGGCAGATAGTCGCCAGCCTCAATCGGAATGCCGCTCTCTGTCGCTAGCTCGAAAACGGTCTTGCGGGTGATGCCTTCAAGCACATTCGCTCCTGGAGTATGAATCTTTCCCTCCCTGATAAAGAACACATTAAATCCTGGCCCTTCTGACAAATAGCCATTGATACTGCACAAAAGGGCGACATCGGCTCCTTCATCCAGGGCTTGTAATTGCGCTTGTGTCAGATCGCCCCAGTGAAAGTTTTTATACCGTGCGTCGATCGCGGCATCAGGAATCCGAGGCGTGTCCGAAATCCACATATGCGCCCCGCTGTCCTGTTTTTCTGGCGATACAATCCACACATACGGAACAGCATAGGCCATAAAATTAGCCTTGGTCTGTCGCAGGTCTCGGCTGCTAGGAACAGTAAACTGGCCCCGGGTGACTAACACCTCGACATAGGCATCTTGTAGCTCTGCCCGGTACGTACATTCGGCCAGGATCTGCTTAATCGTCTCCCGATCGTAGGGACACTCAATCCGCACCCCGGCACAGGAAGTGAGAAAACGATCAATATGATCGTCAAGCCGAAAAAATTGCCCCTTCCAGCTAGAGACCACATCATAAGCGACATCGCTCCGACTAAAACCCAGATCAAACACTGAAATCTTTGCCTCGTCACGTCCAACATATTTCCCATCGACAAAGGCTACACCATCAGGCATGCGGCACTCCCTACTGTGGTAAAATTGGGCAAACCCACTGCATATGACAGCTTTTTTCGCTCATCGTGTGCTAGCATTGCGCCATGGAACAGCAAAAATCAATCACAATTGCTCAGCTGCTACAAAATCTGCAAGAGATCTACGATCAGCACGGCGACGTCATGGTGTATCTATCGACAACGACACTAGGGACAGAGATTCCCCTCGAAGAAATCACGGTTGGTCCAATGGATGAGGAGCCCGAACCCTTGGTGGTCCGTTTGCGGGGCCCGTCTTCGTCAGGCGGTGCGCTTGGAAACGATTTGGATGACTGGTAGGAGGTCTACAAGTAGCCTGGCTACGCTTGAGTGGGGTTGCCGAGCTGTGGTTTGCCGATGACAAAGCATTTGAGCGCTGCTGGAGTTCCGCACAGATTCAAGACGAGCAATTGCAAGAAACCCCTATTCTTTAGCTGCTCAAAATACGGTGTATAAACCTACTCATAGCCGCTAACGTGGTTTCTTCCTGATCACGATGCGGGGCATGGCCACACTCCGGCAGCATCAACACTTCAGCCCCAGCTCCAGCTCGACGGGGAATCACTTCAACAGCGGCCATGCCGTATTCATCGTCCTCGCCCTGGATCACCAAGAGCGGGACGTGTATGGACGCCAGATATTCTTCCAGGTTCCAGCGTCCAAAGTCAGCATGCAGCCAGGTATCGGCCCAGCCCCAAAAGGCGCAATCGACGTTTTCGCCGTGATGTTTCTGCAGACGCTGGCGCAGGTCGCCAGTGCGGTAGATCTCAGTCACATCTCGGATAGCACGCTCGCACACCTCTTCCCGAAAGATATGCGGCGCTTCTGTAATAAGCCCCCGAATCCGAACAGGAAGAGCTGGAGTTCCGCCAGCATAGAGCAGAGCAATCGAACCACCATCAGAATGCCCAACTAAGATACAGTTCTTGACCCTAGCTACGTCCAGGAGTGCGGGCAAGACCTGCAAGCCTTCCGTATGCATGAACTCAAGAGGACGCGGCAAATCACACCCAGCAGACCGCCCATACCCAAACCGGCTGTATACCAGTGCCCCACATCCCGTTGCGGCAGCAAGCTTTTGGGGAAAGTCGCGCCACATTGAGACACAGCCCAAGCCTTCATGCAAAAAAACTAGTGTGGGTGCCTCAGCCGGCGGTGGGCCGTGCCATACAACCTCGATACGCTTGCCGGTTACGTGCAGGAAAGTATGTCCTTCGTCCATGCAGACTACTTCTTAGCGGCCGGGAAAATTCGGCGCGCGTTTCTCGACAAAGTGGGCCACGCCTTCTTTGAAATCTTCGCTCGTAAAGCTCTCAACCAAGTCCTTGATTGAGGCATGCAGCGCATCACCAAAATCGAGATTTTGAGCCCGGAAGAGCTGATTTTTCATCACTCGGATTGAGCGCGGTGAGACCATATTGGCCAGCTCTAGCGCATAGGTGCGGACTTCAGACATAAACGAATCCCGAGGAAAGACCTTCGAGACCAAGCCCATCTGGAGTGCCTCTTCGGCGGTCACTTTTCGGGCCGATAGCAATAAGTCCAAGGCGTTTGGTAAACCAACCACACGGGGCAGAATCCAGTCAATACCATGCTCGGCAATTAACCCGCGACGAGCGAAAGCTGTGGTGAACACCGCCGCATCAGAAGCAAAACGCATATCTGCATACAGCGACATGACCAACCCCAAGCCAGCGGTTGCGCCATTCAGGGCAGCAATGATCGGTTTCGGAACGGTGGGGAAATACGCATGTCGGTAGGAGAAGGCTTGGGGCAGCTCATTGCCTCCCTTGATAGGTCCTGAAGCATAGGCGTCAGCTCGGGCGGCCGCCAGACGATCGGTTGGAGTGACGTTTTGCGCTTGCCCTTGGCTCGCTTCGCTCAGCCCGGCCATATCAGCCCCTGCGCAGAACCCGCGCCCAGCCCCAGTCAGGATAATGACCCGTACCTCATCATCAGCCGTGGCCTGTGTCATGGCTTGGCGCACTTCGCGCTCTATAGTCGGTGTCCACGCATTCAAGCGGTCTGGGCGATTCAGGGTCACCGTCGCAATCCGGTCCTCAACATCATACAAAATTTGTTCGTAGCTCATATCCATCTCCTTATTATGAGGCTGGCGGTAATTGTACAGATATTCGCATTCTCCGCAACGATTGGGCCACCTGTCTCATTCTGCTACGAGAATAAGCACAGGAGATCTATTTCTATGCCTCGCCCTTTCTTAGGTAGGTGTGTGTGTGGAGAGATCCACTATACGTGTTCGGCCGATCAGCTGTGGGCGGCCAACTGTAGATGGCTGCGCTTGAGGAATTGAAATGGAAGTAAAAGATTACGGCTCTTCACTTGTCTTCAGCTTATCCTGCCGATCTCGCTTCTCCGGCTTCTTCTGGGGAATAAGCTGAATGAGACTACTGTCCGGGACAGGATATATGCCTGAATATTCTTCCTCATCTGCAAATCGAATCAGGACTCCCAAGACCTCATACTCGTCTTCCAAACTGTCGGAGATCCAGTTATTGAGAAAGGTCACCAGGCTCAGGCGGGCTTGCTGCTTGGCCGCTTGGAGATAGGCGTCACCCATTGACAATGTCTGGGCTCGGGTTGAAAAATTTTTCCTGAGTTCAGCGACTTTGCGGTCTTCATCTGGAATCAGCAAACCAGGGTTAATGAACTCTTTGCCCTTTTCCCACATAATGTTGGGTCTCTGACATTCGAGTGGCGGGACAACGACTTTAAGAATTCCAGCCTCAAAATCGATATCCCACGGCCGACTCATATCCACGTAATACGTATATTCAACGGGCGCAAGAAAAACGATCTCAGCCTCACTCGGGCCGCGCGTGAATGTTTTCTCTTCAAACTCCAACTTTTCAGCTCGATATAGCACGAGCCGCTGGACTTGTTCATTGTTGGCGACATACGACTGGAACAAGTGTGTCACTGCCGGAGAAGCCGTTTTTTTCAGTGTTTTCTTGCCGTCTTTGTAAACTGCAACGATACCGTCTCCAACATAACTCATCCCATTTTCAATGATCTGGATCGGGAGGATCAGCAGTCGATACACAACGATACCGGTCACGATGATGGTCGTCAGCACAATCAGCGTAAACGCAATCGGCCACATCGACACGCCAGAATGAGACGCTTGACGAGACGCTTGGGTGGGTATTGTTTCTGGTGAATTCTCAGGAGACGGCATAGGCTACTCTACTTTGAAAATAGAAAAAGCTCGCGACTATCTTCGAATCCGAACGATCGTCCCCTCATTCACTTGCAACACTATCTGTATTCCGACGCTGCTGCGACACTTTTCCGGACGATGCGGCTTTTGTCACGGAATGGAATTGATCGATCCCCCAATTTTGGCGCGACTCGACCGTTCTCTCTACACCGAAATAATTGAGAGAGATGCCGGTTGAGTCAGCGATCCGAACCAGGCGCTCAAAATTCGATGCGACTCCAGCCGCATCGACTAAGGCTTCTGGCCCCAGCTCGTCGAGTATCCGAGCCGGGGTGTTTTTAAGAAGGGGCTCATCCATCCCAACAACAGCCTCAGCAAAAGCGAGCAGCGTTCTTTGCACTAATGTACACTGCCAGGCGTTGCGTACTTCAGAGGCAATCGCCACGCGCCGGAATCGGTGCGGCAGGATAGGAAATTGCTGTCATGTTTATGCCCTGCTCAGCATGACTCGATGCCAGCCTTTCTCCCTGGCTCACACTCACTCCGGACTGGCATCAAATCCACCTGCTTCGGGCTGATGACCATACATGTCTTCCACATAGTATTCAGATTGATGAGTCGCTGGTCGGCCGCCATAGCCATACTCAAACATCCAGCCGGACGGATTCTGAAAGTAGAACGAGAACATATGGTCGTTGGAATGTTTACCGGGAAGAATGTGGACTGGGACCTTTTGCTTGCGGACTAAGTCGTAAGTGAGACCCACATCGTCGGCATTGTCTACTTCGATCATGATGTGATTGAGTCGGCGTTTGCCATCCCCAACGCCAAAGGCCACGCTATGATCGCGATCGTTGCAATGCATAAAAGTCGGCGCAACCACTTGGTCACCCATACGGATCTTATATTCGATCCCACCTCGCATACCGAGCGCTTTAAAAAAGTTGTAGGCAGTTGAAGTATCCGGCTCATGGATAATACAGTGGCCGAGTCCACCTGTGCCGGTTTTAAAGCGCCCGTGCATACGCCGTCCAGGATGAAAGGGTTTGCTGTACTGCACCTCAGGACCGTGGAAGATCTCGATTGGATTGCCGTTCGGATCATTGAGCTTGAGCACTGCTAGCACACGTCGCTCAGCAGCTTCCTCTTCCGAACCGACACGATAGGGAATTTCAGCGGTGGTCAGCTGGTGTTGCATCTCGTCAAATTCTTCCGCGCCAGCAACGCGGAAACCCAAATAGGTCAAATCGTCGCTGTCATCTGCATGCAGCACCAGACGATGGTGCCAATAGTCCATGCGTAAATAGCAGCGATCCTCTTCTCCATCATCAGTCACGTCGAAACCCATGATATTGGCCGCGAAGTCCTTCCAGGCGGCGAGATCTTTCACCCCGAGCCCCATGTAGCCGAGTTCTGTTACTTGAACCATTGTGCCCTCCTTATGGATAAGTTGTTCATACAGTATGTATCACATAGCGAAAAATTTGCGCTGGTGGCACACGCCCCACCCTACGTTTCAGAGCTGACGGCTGTTTGTGCTGTGCCCGATATCGCTCCGGCTTCTCAGTCTGTGCAGCCCGCCGACGGCCTTCCTCCCGATCAACGAGGAACGGTCCGAGAAATGCTGACCGATTTTTGTGAGAGAAAATACGCCTGGAAGCGTTCTCCTTATTTTGCTCCTGGACAGACGGCGGTCAACATGACGTTGAGTGAGGCGCTCACGGCTGTTGAGCAGCGATAAGAAGAGCTGGGGCGCCTTCTCGTCGTTCTATCGAAACCAGCTGGACACCGGCGGCTGTGCTGATCTTGCTGATCTTGGCAATACTGGTGGCTGAGTGACCGTTACTAGCAATCAGATCGAGGGTGGTATCGAGTATGCGCTCACGTGTTTTCACACCTTCACGGTATCGTCCGACCTTTTTGTTTCTCACTGCACACAGACCGTTCTAGAACGATCATTCTAGTTTTGTCAAGATAAATATGTTGTATGAAAGTAAGACAAGACCAGCCAGAGAAAGTGAAGAGGGATACGTATGGAAACTATCTACGTCATTGTCGGCCAGGTTGGCAAAGAACCTTTCCGGGAAACCTGGATTGCAGGCTATCATCCAGACAGAGCGGCTGCCGAATCCTGTGCGACGAAGGCAGCGGACTACGCGCAGGACATGGCTCACGAATTTATTGATAGGCAGATGGACCTATTTGCTGCTCCCAAAGAGTGGTTGCGACGATTTCGGAAATACGATCCGCAACTTGTGCAAGGACTTGAGAGTGACGACCCTGATATTAAGGGAGCGACTTTCACGAATTTCTACTATACAGTTGAGGCGGTACCTCTCATGTCGGTTGAAGAATGAAAGGTACAGCGTGTGGCTTAATAAATTCTGGCTGTCCCTTCTGGCTCAGCAATGACCGAATTTTCAAGCGTGCCGATCTTATCGATCGAGATTTTCACCACATCGCCAGCTTTAAGAAATTTGGGTGGCTTCATAGCGACGCCGACGCCGCCGGGGGTCCCAGTTGAAATAATATCACCCGGTTCAAGCGTAAAGGCAGTTGACAGATGTTCAATTAAATCAAAACAATCAAACAGCAGCTCACGGGTATTGGAGTGTTGACGCGATTCGCCATTCACCCAGGTCTGAAGCTCTAAGCCATGTGGATCACCAATTTCATCAGCGGTGACAATACACGGTCCCAGCGGGCAGTGGGTATCAAACGACTTACCCATGGTGAATGTTGGTACCCGTCGCTGCCAATCGCGGACACTCACATCGTGAGCAATCGTATAGCCAACGATGACCTCAGCCGCACGGCTTTTGGGTACGTGCCGACAGCGTCGGCCGATCACGATAGCCAGTTCACCTTCATAGTCAAGTTTGTCTGAGACATGCGGGAGATGGATGACGCTGGCTGGACCCGTCACCGACGTTGATTGTTTGTTGAAGATCATCGGGAACTCAGGCGTATCTCTACCCGTTTCCGCGATGTGATCTTTGTAGTTAAGTCCAACAGCTAAAATTTTTGGCGGACGCAGGATTGGAGCTTCAATTGTAATATCTGCGAGCGCAAGCCGGGCTGCCGTATTCCCAGCGGCTTGCTTGGCAGTGTCCAAGGCGCTCCTACCAGCTTCTAAAAAGGCGCACATTTCTGTCGGAAGACTTGGCGCGACAACAGATAAGTCCACAACGGCATCATTGTCCAAGATACCGATACGGGTCGAGTCAGACTGGGTGAATGTTACGAGTTTCATATGACCTCCTGATAAAAAACATACTTGACGTCTCGCCTATGGCACTTATTGTTTGGCGGTTCCTTGACCGCAGAGGCGGTTTACGAACTGCCTCTACACAAGGAGAGATCCTAATGCCCCGGGCAAGACAATTGCGCTGCTATTCCCCCGGAAGCGGAATGTGCGCAACCTGTCCAGTACCGGCCCCACTCCGCAGTGCGCAATAGAGATTTCGAGCCTCCTTGTCTTTCTTTTTGTTACTTTTTGTCTCGTTTAGTATGACCCATAAACCTATTCACGTCCGTCGGGTTAATCAAATCTGACGCCGTCCAGCCGCCGAGGTCATACTCTGCCATACACTGTTCAGCAAAGCCCTTCAGCTCTTCAGCTCGCCCACTGGCCATCGCGGCAGGCAGGTTTTCAAGCCGAATGTTTTCATAGTTGCCCGCGTAATTCCGCTCGTACAATTCATGCCGACCGCCAAACTCGGTGCCGACGGCATCCCATAATATTTTGAGGAGCTTCACCCGCTCCAAAGCGTCGTAGTTGTTGGAGCCGCGCAGGTATTTGTCGAGATACGGACGCAGCTCGGGAGTCTTAAAATCGACGGCATGTGAATTAAGATAGATGAGTCCACTCGAAATGGTCTGCTCAATGATCTCTTTGACGCGCGGATAGGCTGTGGCAGCGAGGGTGCGGTAGGCCATACCGTATTCGGTGTTGGGCTGAAGTGCACCGTTCACCCATGTATCGGGGGTTTTGACCATCGCATCACTCAGCCCCCAAAAGGTATTTCGCCAAGCCAGGACTTCGCCAACTTGGACCTGGGCGCCCCGGACATCCTGTGAGCCTACCGCTTCCACGGCCTTGAGGAGTACACCGGAGAGAAAGTCGAGCTTCACCGCAAAGCGAGTACAGCCGTGCAGGGTAAAACGCGGGATGAAACCTGAACCGGGGAAGAAAGTATTGGCTTTCTCTACATCACGGTAAACAAATAAATTCTCCCACGGGATGAGGACCTTATCTAAAATCAAGATGGCGTCGTTTTCATCCAAACGCGAGGACAGCGGATAATCAAACGGACTGCCCATAGCTGCTGCGGCCAGTTCATACGACGGCCGACAGATGAGCTTCACCCCAGGACTGTCCATTGGAATCATGGCGAACAGCGCCATCTCGGGCCGTCCCAGTGGAGTCGGACCGTAGAAGCCAATAAAATTATAGTGGGTGAGAGCTGAGCCGGTGGCGACAACCTTGGCACCACTGACAATCACTCCAGCGTCAGTTTCTTTTTCCACCTGAACGTAGACGTCCTGGACATCATCAGGCGACTGGCCCTTGTCGGTTGGCGGATTGACCAGGGCATGATTCAGGAAGAAGCAGCGTTCTTGCGTCTGACAATACCAGCGTCGGGCGTTATCCTGATACGGGGCGTAGAACTCAGCGTTCGCCCCCAGGGTACCGGTCAGACTGGCTTTGTAGTCTGGCGAACGGCCCATCCAGCCGTAGGAGATGCGCGCCCATTCAGCGATGGCATCCCGGCTAGCAATCAAGTCTTCCGTACTATTTGGAACTTTGTAGAACTTGTGGGTAAAGCCACCATTACCGGTGTCTGTATCGGTTGTCAGCGTTGCCCTCTTTTGGGGATCGTGCAGCGCTGTGTACATACGGGCCAACATCCGGGCGGAGTTGCGAAAGGCTGGATGTTGGGTCACGTTCTTGACCCGCTCGCCATAGATCCACACTTCACGGTCACCACATAGACTGTCCAAGAACTCCTGCCCAGTAAAAGGGCGTATAGTCTGGGGCATTGCTCGACCTCCATTTGAGACTCAGCAGGCAAAAGATAAGGCCAAGCTGGAGAACAGCTTCCGGCAGCGTACAGGGGATGCATGAGCAGAGGCGATATAGTAGGGGACGGAGAAAGGCAAAGAATGGGGGACTGCAAAAGCAGTCCCGTCAGCATTTAAGCAGCTTTTGGCTGAACAGGCGGAGTCGTCTCGCTCATCTTTGAGGTGACATCTTCGTCAGACATGCTGTAGACAACTTCCTGGCCTGGAGGAAAGTTCATCGGCGGATTTTTCAGATCAACTGGTGGATTTTGCACTGTACCGCCGCGCGACTCGAACAGCTCTGGGTGTTTGTAGCGTTCGAGCTCTTCCTCGTTGATGCCGTTCAGCTTGACGACTTCGGGATCAATCCAGGCTTCTTCGTCAATGGATTCGCCTTCGGAGGTCGAGAATTCCAGCATCATGCCTTCCGGCCCAGCAAAGTAGATCGATTTGCAAAAACCGTGATCCAATGGCCCCATAACCCAATGTCCATGGGTGCGCACCCGGTCGCGCATTGCCAGCAGTTCTTCTTCCGTATCAACATTCATGGCCAGGTGTTGCATCGTCCCTGGCGCAACCAGACCCGCCGTCCAACTCGGGTGGGAAACGCCCTGTTGAGGCTGAATCTCGCCGCTTTCCGGTCCCTGCACGAAAGCAATGGACGAGCTCTCGCCCATTTTTACAAAGCCGTGATAGGTGTTTTTCACGCCGTGCATCCAATACAGAGCGACCAGCTCCATACCCAGCACTTGGGTAAAAAATTCGACCTGCGCCTTCATATCTTTGGTACAAATCGCAAGATGGTGCACTCCGTTTGGTAAACCCATATTCGTTCCTCCTGTGGTTGCAATTCCTTCGGACGTTCTAGAGTATTCATTCTAGTTTTGTCAAGAGAAACGTCTCCCGCCACCGGGGGATGGCTGTCTCTGAACACGTAGGCCTCCGGACCAATCTTGCGAGGACTCAGTTAACTGCTCGCCTTGGTCAGGAGTTTCTCGACTGCCGCCTCAACCACTGTGCCTTTGAAAAAATCAGGATTCATATCAGTCTTCAGCTTGACTGGATTCACAAACACAAAATCCCGAAAGTCTTCTTCACTCATGATGCCGTCTTCGACGAGCTCCCAGGCCTCAGCGGCGGCGGCGCGCATGTCCGGTAAATCCCAATGGCCGAGGTCCGATCCATAGAGAGTATTGAGTTTCGCGCCTAAAGGATTGCGTTTTGTATCAAATGCCCAGGCGGTGATCCGATCGTCCCCCTCGCAGCCAAAATAAAAGGGCGAGACAAATAAGTCCACAATATCTTCCGCCCGCTCGATGTGGCAGGCTGCCCATTCATCCACGTCTGCCGGGTCCTCCGGTGTACCCCACAACAAGTGCGAGCGATTATCTTTGTCTTTGAGTTTATCGGCGAAAGCTGGTCCACCGTATTCTGCAAACAGCTGACGCATTAGCGCTTCGTCCAGATTGGCCGGGTCAAAGTTTTCGATGAAATTGACATTATGTTTCTCCCAGTGGCCGATCAGATCACCGTACAGGCTACACGCCCAACCCACACCGCCTTCTAAAAACGCACATCTGAGTTGAGGGAAGCGGCGGGTCACCCCGCCAAAAAAAAGCGATTTGCACACCGCCTCGGCAGACGCCGCAAAATGACCCAAGTGGTTGTACATAAAATTTGAGATCGACGTGCGACTACCCCAACCCGCACCAATGGAGTGAAACGTCGGTGCAACCTTCAGCTCGACACACGCAGCCCAGACGGGGTCGTAGTCATATGCACTGTCAATGCCAAACGTGTCGAGCCAAAACGTATAGCGCTTGAGTTCGGGCACGTGCTGAGCAGCTGGAATCGGACGCCGCACATGCGCGGCCAAAAGCGGAACTTTCATGCCTAAGGTCTTGACCACGTAGTCAAGTTCTTCAATCGCTTCTTCGGGCGTGTGCATAGGAATAATCGCTACAGGTGTGAGTCGATCAGCATAGTCGCAAAAGATGTCTGCGTGATAGGTATTAAACGCCCGACACGCGACCCGGCGTATTTCATCGTCACCGGCATGTAAGGCGGCCATGCCCATACTGGGATAGATAATGCTGAAATCCAAACCTGTCTCATCTAATCGACTATGCAGGAGCTTGGGCAGTGAACTGGTCGCGCGGTCAAGCGTATTTTTGGTTGGATGGACCCACCAGTGCGGTCGAGGTGCCCGCACATTGCGACGCTCTTGAGCTGACAGCGTATACCACCCGAAATGAAAGGGAACGTCTGGGGCTTTCTTAAAACGCTCGATAGTCTGGCTGCCACCGATATCACGAAAATAGTCAAACAGGGCGGGCTCAAACTCTGCCGTATGCCCATCCGAATCAATAATCGGATGATCGAGCTTGGCGCGGATGGTGGCTGATTTCGATTGGCTTGCATTGTGTTGCATACGAGACTCCTTGCGTCAAAAGACGTGCTCCCGAAAGGCACGTGCTATTCATCTTTCACGAGGAAAGACAAAGCACTGACCCCGTCCCATTCGCCCGGCAGCGAAGGATACGGGTCAGCGAGATGGAAGCGGAAAATGGAGCAAACATAAGAAACTTTCTAGAACGATCCGTGGAGACAGGTCAAGCGATCTCTTTCCCTGTAGGCCACAAAGACAAAATCAGGTATACAGCATGTCTGAAACATAGTGTGGAGAATCAGTATGCTCAAAACAATGCTCGTTGGAAGTCTGCCACGCCCAACCTGGCTGTCACCGCCACGTCAGATCTCGTCTGTTTCCTGGCTGTTGGAAGATACGAGGTTGCAAGAAGGCCAAGATGATGCCGTCCACCTGGCTGTCATGGATCAACATAACGCCGGTCTCGATATTCTGACCGATGGTGAGCAGCGGCGGCGGCATTATATCTGGGGGTTTACCGAAAAACTCAGCGGCATCGATTTTGGCTGTATGGTCAAAAAAGAAACACGCGGCGGCCGATATGGGACACAAATAGATGTCGCCCGGGTGACAGGCCCCGTCCGTCGGCAGGGTTCGGTTTTTCTTGAGGCGCTCCGATTTCTCAAGCAGCACACCTCTCAACCTGTAAAAGTGACACTCCCCGGCCCCATGACCACAGCCGATACCTTGGCCGATGAGCACTATGGCGACCAAAAGCAGCTCGCTCAGGATATTGCTCAAGCCTTGAACGAAGAGGCGAGTGAGCTAGCAGAAAACGGCTGCGACATTATCCAGTTTGATGAGCCGTGTTTTAATATTTTTCTGGATGAGGTCGAGGAGTGGGGCATCGATATGCTTGAGACAGCAGCCAAAGGTGTGCAAGCAAAAACTGCCGTTCACATTTGTTATGGCTATGGTGTCCCCCAAGTCTTGGCCTGGAAAACCAATAATACCGACTGGAGTCATTATAGACGGACGCTCCCTCTTCTCCGCACCAGTGCTATCGATATGATCTCAGTCGAATGCGCGGCTTCCGGTGTTGATCCGTCCGTTCTCAGTTTAGCCAGAGGCAAAGACCTGATGGTCGGTGTGATTGACGTTGGAACGGAAGACGTCGAGACACCAGAGACTGTTGCAGCACGTATTCGGGCCGCCCTGCCCCACGTCGAGCCGGATTGTTTGTATCCATGTACCGACTGCGGCATGATTCCCCGCTCCCGCACGGTTGCGCGTGGTAAGATGAAGGCATTGGCTGATGGAGCCCGGCTGGTCAGGTCAGCGTTGATTAAGCAATATATGAAAGGCATTCCAAGGATTGGGAGACCATAACTGCTGCGAAGCGGAGCACCGATGATGAATCTCCTCAAAAAAATCCTCCGCTGGTCTGTGAGTATACTGCTGATACTCTCAGTCAGTATCGCCCTCACACTCACCAGCTGTTCCCCGTTTGGCGCCAAGGCGACTGGGCAGCGGCAAGCACGTATCCACGCCTCAACACATACCGAAGGCAGTAAATTCCTCAACGTCCATCCTTTAGGCGACTTCGATTGGGCAAATATCCGGCATTTCCTAGCACAGCGATTCTTTGGTGATCAAGTCCGCCATCCGCCCTCCCCTTTGCCGCTCGTCTCAGTTCAACCTGAGTCTTTCACTACTCCCCCACTGCCCGGTCTTCGCGCCATATGGATTGGTCATTCCAGCGTGCTGATTGAGATGGACGGACTGCGCTTTATGCTGGACCCGATATTTTCGGAATACGCTTCGCCGTTTCAGTGGATTGGTCCCAAGCGGTTTGCGCCACCGCCGATTCCCCTCGACGATCTGCCGCCAATCGATGCAGTCATGATCTCGCACGATCATTATGATCACTTGGACATGCGCACCGTCCAACACCTGGCGAAAAAAGGGAGCCACTTTTTTGTTCCCTTGGGCATTGGTGCACATTTAGAAGCGTGGGACATTCCGGCAAGTCAGATTACGGATTTAGACTGGTGGGAGTCCAAACGGCTGGGCGCGGTCACGTTTGTGTGCACGCCTTCCCAACACTACTCGGGACGGGGACTGTTTGATCGGATGGAGACACTGTGGGCGTCGTGGTCAGCCATTGGACCAGAACACCGCATGTTCTATAGCGGTGACACGGGATTCTCCGAACACTTTCAAGAAATCGGTCAGCGGTATGGACCGTTTGATCTGGGTATCTTTAAAGTCGGTGCCTATGGTCCGAGCGACTACTGGCACGATGTCCACGTCGATCCGGAAGAGGCGATTCAGGGACATCTTGATATTCAAGGCCAGGTGCTATTGCCCGTACATTGGGCAACGTTCAATCTGGGCTTGCACGACTGGGACGAACCTATCAAGCGGGCAGTCAGAACAGCTCAGGAACACAACGTTGATTTAGTCACACCTCGTTTAGGAGAAGTGGTGACTATCGGGCAAGAATTTCGTTCTGCTCCATGGTGGGAGGACGTCAAGTAAAGGAGACACCATGGCCACAGGCTCCGCGCTCAGACAGGCAGAAATTCCTTCCGCGGATGAACTCATCGAACGCGCCCGTACCCTCGCGCCTCAGCTCGCAGAAAACGTCGAGCGCTGTGAGGCCGAACGCCGCGTGCCGGATGAGAATATTGACCTTATCAAGAACGCAGGGCTCTACAAGGTCCTCCAACCGCGCCAGTTCGGTGGGTATGAGATGGATTTTGGAGTCTACGTCGAGCTCGCTTATGAGCTGGGTAAAGGCTGCACTTCGACCGCCTGGGTGTATGAAAATAATTGTATGCACAGCCTGCTGGTCGCGTATATGAGTGAACAAGTTCAGCACGAACTGTGGGGAGACCGAACAGATACGATTATCTCCACCGGCTGGGCGCCGCGTGAAGGTTATGCCGTCAAAACAGACGGCGGCTATATCTGTAACGGCCAGTGGGGTGCCGCCAGCGGAGCCTATAACTGCTGGGCGGACTTACTGAATATTCCGGTGATTAATCCTGACACGGGTGAGCTGATCGAAATGCGCTTCTTCTTGCTCTTCCGCGATCTCGACGAATACGAGATCATTGACACCTGGCATTCCTCGGGTCTGCATGGCACGGGCTCGAATGATATTCGCGTCTCCAACCTGTTTGTCCCGGAATACCGCACGATCCGCTGGGATGCGTGCAATAAACAACCCAACATAGAGACAGGCGAGATCTTCTTACAAGGCTTTGGCGTGCATCACTCGCCGTGGTATTACGTCCCGAGTAACGACTGGATGCACTGGACTATTGTTCCGGCTCTGGCCGGGGGTGCACAAACCGCCTTTGATGCAACGGTCGGGAGACTCCAGAAGCGTGCCAACTTGTTTGGCCAGAAACTGGCCGAAACACAGTCCGTTCAGCTTCGCATGGCTGAAGCACAGACAAAAATCGATTGGGCGATGCTCTCACTCCGGCACGATGTCGCCGAATGCCAACACTACTACGTAGCAGGCACGTGCCCTCCCAGAGAAGCGCGAGCACGGTGGCGGAGCCACAGCGCCAGCCAAGCTCAGTTACTCAACGATGCCATGGCCAGCTTACGCTACCGAGACGGATTTAATGGAGCCTTCTCGCACCAGCCGCTGCAGCGCGCACACCGGGATATCACAACCGGTACCGCTCACATTGGTACCGACTTTGATGTGATGGGTGGGACCTATGGACGCACCATTCTTGGCATTGATGATCCGACTGATCCGTTGAAGGTCTGAGACGGCCTTCAATAAGCGGACCAGTCACTTCAAATCCCAAAAAATCGGCTCGCATTCTCTCCAAGAATCTTATCGATTGACGCTTCTGGTAGCGACGACAAAGTCTCCCGCGCTTTCTTGACCGGCGCAACAAATCCTTCGGCGTGCGGATAGTCGGAGCCAACAAAAAACTTTTCATCGCCAGCGAACTGCACAATCAACGGAAACATCTGTTCCTCAGGGTCACCATTGATCCAGATATTGCGTTCAAAGTATTCCGAGGCAGGACGTTTCATCTGCGAGGTGTGGCCCATATATTTGTACCGGTAGTCGAGCCGCTCTAACCACTCACCAATCCAGCCGACCATCGCTTCTATGGTGCCGACCCGCAAGCGTGGAAATCGCTCGAGCACCCCATCGTACACCATCGTCGTGAGCGCCATACGTGGGTCTTGGATCAGGTTCATGGTCACAAACATCATGCCGGGGTCACGATCACGGTACCACTGCCGACCGGTGGAATGCCGGTGGCCAGTCAAATGTATGCCAACGCTTAAGTCCAAATCCTGCACTGCGGCCCATATCGGGTCGAGGGCTGGATGTCCAAAACTGTGCCCATTGACCGGCGCGGCGGCAACAAAGATAGTCCGACAGCCAAGCTTGGCCACCCGGTTGAGTTCGCGTACGGCCGAGTCAGCATCGCGCAGCGAGATATGAGCAGCTGGAAACAGCCGGTCAGCATGGCCCGCACACAGTTCAAACGCCCACGAGTTGTAGGCGCGACACAGTGCATCGGCGAACACCGGATCACTGACGCTGCCTTCCCACAACAAGCCGAGAGTGGGATAGATCACTTGGGAATGAATACCTTCAGCATCCAAGAACTCCACCCGTTTGTCCATGTTCTGCCAGTCCGGACTCAAGGCTAAGTACTGATCAAAATTGTTGACATTGTGACCGACTTCTTTCTGACCATAGGCGACGACTGCGGCGAGGAGATCATTGGCATTGACGAGCTTGAGAGGACGGCCGTCAACCAATATCGTGGCGTCCCCACTTGCCGCATTCTTCTCAACCCGCACGGCGCGGTCCCGAAAGGCTGGGTCGATGTAACGGACATACAGATCAAGCGGTTCCATGAAGTGGCTATCGCCATCTATGACATTCATTCCGATACTCCTTGAGAAGCCGTTGCAGCCAGCTTGCCTTTTCGCTAAACAATCCCAGACACCGACTGCTTAGCATGCCTGCCTGGGTTCTGCCAACAGGAGCATGCACAAGCATGAGGAAGGATAAAATGTCATGAGCACAGCACTCTCGTACTGGCCCTACAAAACATACAACTGGGGACGCTGGCCAAACGACCGGGGGACACTCAACTTATTAAGTGCAGCAACGACCGCTCGGGCAATCGCATCAGTTAAAACACATCAGACACTTGCCCTTGGAGCGCCACTGCAAGCCGACGAGATAGCTGATGACGCTCGTACCTATCAGCATACAATGATGCGGGTCGGGGACTACATATACGGACCAGAAGGAGAACCCGTGCAAGAGGCGGCAGACGCGGTTTCTGTTGCGATTCACGGCATGACCAACTCCCATATCGACGCGTATAGTCATGTCGGGCACCACGGCAAGTCATTTAACGGGGCTCATTTCACCGACAATGTCTCCAAAGACAAAGGTGGGACACGCTATACCATCATGGATAATCCCGCCATTGTGACCAGAGCCTGGTTGGTCGATGTCCCCCGTGCCCATGGCATCCCGGCGTTGAAACGCGGCACACCTGTCGTGCCGGACGATCTGATCCATCTGCAAGATCAGGTCAAACCCGGCGACGCTTTAGTCATTCGTACCGGGCGCTATGCAACACGCGTCGTCCGGCCCGATGATCCAGATGCCCAAGACGACCACGGTAATTGGTCAGGGCTGCATGTCGATTGTATCGAGCTGATTGCCAAGTGGGATATTGCGACTGTGGCGACGGACAGTTCGGGCGATAACTTTCCGAGTACAACACCAGAATGTTCTGTGCCGATCCATATTCTGACCGAAGCCTACCTGGGCCTGCCGCTTATTCACCATTTGTATCTGGAGGAGATTGGGGAATTATTAGCCGATCGTCCATCCACAGATTTTATGCTAACAGTCGCCCCGCTCAGAATTGTGGGCGGAACAGGCTCGCCGGTCAGTCCGATTGGGATTATTTAGGGGGAACCAATTATGTTGGAGCCTGCACTCATCTATGAAAAACGGGGCGAAGAGGGTTTTGCCTTGGAAACAAAAAATGCTCAGCTTGTCCTTACTACCGAAGATGCTAAAGAAGGTCCTCGGGCGTTCATGGAAAAGCGTAAACCCCACTATATCGGACGCTAACAGTATTCCACCAGCAGTTCACCGCCTGACTGAAGCCTGTCCATCAAGAGTGATAGAGAGAAGATTGCTCATGCACGAAACAATTGGTGGTGCCGCTCTCATTATCGGCGCTGGGGGTATCGGTGCTGCCGCAGCAGCCAAGATTGCTGACGAGGGCCTGCCTGTTATCGTGGCGGATCTCGATCCGGCTCGTGCTGAGGCGACGGTCGCGCAACTTGGTGACTCGGCTACCGCGTATCATATCGATGTCACCGATGAAGACTCAGTCTCTAGTGTTGTTGAGCAGGCATCCGAAGCATGTGGCGAGGGATCTGGCGGGGCACCTATATTAATCACCCGTCTTGTCTATACCGCCGGCATTATCCACACGGAAAACTTTCTTGATGTATCGCCAAGCCAATGGCGCCGTACGCTTGAGGTGAATCTAACAGGCGCATTTCTGTGCATACAGGCAGTCGCCCGCCGCTTGGTTAGCAGCCGCCAGCCAGGGCGTTTTGTCGTCATCTCCTCGGTCGCTGGACGCGGGCCACGCGCAGACTGCAGCGACTATGCAGCCAGCAAAGCCGGACTGATCAGTTTGGTCCAGTCAGCAGCGGTCAGTCTGGCTCCGCATAGTATTCAGGTCAATGCGGTTTGCCCAGGCGTGGTGGATACCGACATGACACGGGCAATTCATGCAGCACGGGCAACCACCCAAGGCATCAGCGTTGATGAGTCACTCGCCAGTCTGGTCGATCGCATTCCACTCGGCCGTATCGAAACCCCTGAGGAGGTGAGTGACGCGATTTGGTTCTTGCTGTCGGATGCTGCCCGTTATGTAACAGGCCAAGCTCTGAATGTCTGTGGCGGTTTGGCCTTTGATTGAGGGAGATTCCAATGCTCGGCGTGTGGCACTTTAGCTTTACGGTTTCAAACCTGGAACGATCCATCGCCTTTTACACAAAGCTTGGCTTGGAGCTCTTGCTCACCCAAGAGCAGGCCAACGAATACACTAGCCGTTTGGTCGGATACGACAATGCACATTTAAAGATCGCCCAGTTTGTCATTCCTGGCCAGCCGCAGGGACTATCGACCCATAGCCTAGAACTGGTCGAGTACGTACATCCCAAGGGTGCCCGTCAGTCTCCGGATATTTGCAATCCCGGCGAGGCCCACCTCGCGTTTGCTGTCACCGATATTCACCAGCGCTATGAGCAACTGCAAGCCGACGGCGTGCAGTTCTTCTCCCCGCCAAATGCTATCACCGCTGGCGTCAACCAAGGCGGATACACCTGTTACTTCTGGGACCCGGATCGTATCGTTCTGGAAATGGTCCAGCCCCCTCCCCATCGGCTCAAGATTTGACGAGCAGTCCCCCAGCTGGGAGACAAGCAGCGGAAACCATTCCCCAAAAAGCGAGCAGCCCTCTAAAGTCCGGCGTGGGGCTCTATTCGTTACGCTTGTTCTTGCCAAGAGTTTTGGTATCGTATCTCCGTGAACGCTGAAGAAAATCCTTCTGGGGAGGACCCGTGTTCGAGCGCGTCTTGAAGCGTATGCACGACAGAATCCGGGCCCGTCAGTATGTGGTCTCGGTACATGCTGAAGAGGAGATGGACGATGATGATCTGACAATTTTCGATATTGAACATGGGGTCTTAACAGGGACGATTGTTGAACGGCAGAAAGATGGAGAGACAGGGGAGTGGAAGTATCTGATTCAAAGGCTAACTCTTGCAGAAGAGGAAGCCCTTGTCGTGACCAAGTTGAGCCCAACAGGAAGATTGGTCATCCTCACTGTGTATTGCCTATAGTATGAAAAGGAGAAACCTGATGGTCTGCGATCTATGCGGTACAGAAGGAGCCCGTATCCGTCGTGTCGCTCGGAGTTACGGCAAGGGAGAAGGGCTCCTGGTCATCGAGAATGTTCCTGTCATAAGTTGTTCTCATTGTGGGGAGAGTTACCTAACAGCTGAAACCCTTCACGAAATCGAACGGATTAAACAGCATCGTCAAGAGGTAGCGGTCGAGCGACGTGTGGCGGTCGCAGAATTTGCTTAATATCTGCCAGCTCCTGGCATCTTGGTTTAAAACCAGTAGCTCGACCATTACCAGATCGCTGGTCGCCCTGGCCGGCCCTCCCACCAAGCCGGTCTGTAGAATTTTATGATACCCAATTGAGCGGTAGGACAGAAGAAAGCTAAGCCTTGAAGGGTCGGCTGTGAGACTTTTAAAATCACGGAGATTTTGGCCTTCCTGGCAAGTAGCTTTGGTGGAGAGTTATACGTTTGGTCCCAGCAGTATTTGTCATTTGTATTGGGCAGTATAAAATTAGTTGGCCTGTCCGAGCGTGTAGAGTCGCAGCATTGAGAGTAAATCATGGCAGACGATTTCGCATACGACGTTTTTTTGAACCACAGCGCGAAGGACAAGGCGGTCGTTCGCGATGTGGCGGAACGGCTGCGAGGAGACGGGCTGCGGGTGTGGTTTGATGAGTGGGAAATCCGCCCCGGCGACAGCATCCCGGCGAAAATCGAGGAAGGGCTGGAGCACTCCCGCGTGCTCGTGCTCTGCATGTCAGTCCATGCGTTCGGCTCCGACTGGGCGCAGTTGGAGGCTGGCACGTTCCGCTTTCGCGACCCGCTGAACCACGATCGCCGCTTCATTCCCCTGCGACTCAACGACGCCCCGATCAAAGGCTCCCTGGCGCAATTCCTTTGCATCAACTGGCTGTCGCAGGACCGCGAGCAGGAGTATGCGAAGCTCCTGGAAGCTTGTCGGCCGTCAGCGAGACCATCGATGGCGGAAGTAGAGGTCGCGAGCGAGCAGGTTTCAGATAAGGCTATCCAGCTTGACTATAAGGACGCGGAAATCTGGGCCTACGCGTTCAGTCCGGATGGAGAGCGCGCCCTCACCGCTGGCGGAGACAAGACCGTGCGGCTGTGGGACATGGAGACGAGGCGCTGCCTGCGCGTATTTGAAGGCCACACCAAAACAGTTTGGAGAGTGGCTTGGAACGACGATCAGCGCCGCGCCCTGTCTGGATCTGATGACGGAGCAGCACGCCTATGGGACATCGAGACCGGCCACTGCCTGCAAGTTTTCAAAAACCACCACGCTTCCGTCTGGGGAGTGGCTTGGAGCGACGATCAACGCCGAGCCCTCACCGGCGATGACGAAGGGACTATCCGGGTGTGGGACGCGGAGACAGGGAGTTGCCTACAAACGCTCCGGGCCCACGAAACATTTGTGAACGATGTGGGGTGGGGTGCCGATCAACGCCGGGCCCTGTCGGCTGCCACCGATAATTCCGTACGTTTATGGGATCTGGCGATGAGGCACTGCTTACGCGTGCTTAGAGGGCACACGGGATCTGTGAGGAGGGTCACGTGGAGCGCGGATCAACGCCGGGCTCTCTCCGCCTCCCATGACAAAACCGTGCGGCTTTGGGACGTCGAGGCGGGACGATGTCCACGTGTGCTCGAAGGCCACACGGACTCCGTCGATTGGGTAGCGTGGAGTCCTGATCAGCGTTGCGCCCTCTCCGGTGCCAGGGACAAAACCGTACGGCTGTGGGACGTGGAGGAGGGCTACTGTCTGCGCGTGCTCGAAGGCCATACCGAAGATGTCAGAACTGTAGCGTGGATCGCCGATGGACGCCACGCCTTCTCCGGTGATTTCAACGGCGGAATCCGGGAGTGGGACTTGTCTGAATTTGCGACCAACGCGCGAGCACCGGAAGCCCTAGAGGCAGCCCTATCGCCTGCGCCGGACCAAGTCCAATACACGAACACCAAAGTCCTCCTCGTTGGTGAAAGCGGGGCGGGAAAGACTGGGCTTTCCAATGTTCTCGCAGGGGAAAAATGGCAGCCCAGCGACTCGACGGTCGGCGCGTGGGCAACGCATTGGCCACTGCCCGTGGATTCTGACGACGGCGTCGAGCGGGAAATTTGGCTCTGGGATTTTGGCGGGCAGGCAGACCAGCGGTTGATTCACCAGCTTTATATGGATGAAACCGCGCTGGCGGTGCTGGTCTTCGATGGCCAGAAGGATGACCTCTTCGAGACGCTGGGCCAGTGGGATCGTGATCTCACCCGCGCCTCGCACACAGAGTTTGCCAAACTGCTGGTCGCCGGGCGTGTCGATGCCAGCGGTCTACGCATCAGTCCGAGCCAGGTCGAAGCCTTTGCGCAAGAACGCGGCTACCCTCGCTTTCTCGAAACCAGCGCCAAGGTTGGCACGGGCTGTGAGGAGTTGAAACAGGCCATTCTGGACGGCATTCGCTGGGAGAACATCCCGTGGCGGACCTCGCCGCTGCTGTTCAAACGCTTGAAAGAGGAAATTGTCCGGCTCAAGGATGAGGACCGAGTGCTGATGCGGTTCAACGAACTGCGAGACAGTCTACAACTGCGAATGGCCGGCGAGACCGAGCGATTCAGCGACGAGGAGTTGAAGGCAGTGATCGGTTTGCTGGCCGGCCCCGGCGCGGTATGGGAGCTGAAATTCGGAAGCTGGGTGCTGTTGCAGCCGGAGCGGATCAACGCCTATGCCCAGGCGGTCATCCAGACGCTCCGCGAAGATCAGTTCGAACGCGGGTGTATCCCCGAGGAAAGGGTACTCGCCGGCGATCTAACGTATCAATCGTCCGCCCCACGGCTGCCGGAGGACGAGGAGCGCATCGTCTTGCTAGCCATGCACCAGACGCTGGTCGAGCGAGCACTATGCCTGCGCGAACACACCGAGACCGGAACGCTGCTGATCTTTCCCAGCTACTATCGCCGGGAGCGCAAGGAATTGACCGGACACCCTGCCGTCCAGGTCAGTTATCTCTTCCAGGGTTTCCTGGATGACATCTACGCCACGCTCGTCGTCCGGCTACACCATACTCAGACAATCGAAAACGATGAACTCTGGCGTTACGCGGCCGACTTCAGGACGCTGACAGGCAAGCAACTCGGCGTGAAGCTGACGCGGCTGGGCGAAGGCGCAGGCGAGCTGGCGGTCTATTTCGATCCTGCGATCCCAGTCGGGGAGAAGATCTTCTTCAGCAAGTATGTCCACGAGCACGTCATGCAGAAAGGCCAGGACGTCGTGCGACTGCGGCACTATGTCTATCCCCGTCCGGATTGTGGAACGGAAATTGGAAACCGCGAAGTAGCCATGAAGCGGCTGAACGACTGGCTGGAAGCTCGGGCCGAAGATGGTATTGTGAAACGATCTCTGCGACACGTCCGCGACGGAGACGTGCCAACGATGATCTGCGTCACGTGTGAAGAGCGATTCCCACTCTGGGACGAAATGGAGCAGTACTTCGCCAGTCCCGATGCGCAGCAGCAGGTCCGCGAGCTTCAGGAGCAGTCCGAGATCATTCTCGACAACGAAAGCAAAGAGCGGGCGCTGGTCGGCGAGGTGATTTCGACCGTGGCACTCGCCGGACAGATCTGCCGAGAGAAAACCGTGAGTGATCACGGTATCGACATGGAGATTGAGTTCAAAGACGACAACGATGAAGCTACGGGCAAAATGCTGTTCCTGCAGTTGAAGTCTGGCGATTCGTACCTGAGCGAGCGGAAGCGCGATGGTGCACAGATCTTTCGAATTCCGAAGGCACGCCATGCGACATATTGGCGAGAGCAGGCGTTCCCTGTGCTGTTGGTGATTCGCACGTCGGACGGCGAAGTCCACTGGATGGAGATTCGCGATTATCTGAAACGCGAAAGCGAGGACGGAAAGAAGGCCGTGAAACAAATCGTGTTCGAGGGGGAACGGTTCGACGTGATGAGCGTGCGGCGGTGGCGGGAGAAAGCTCTGACAGAAGGAGAACCCCATGAATGACTCGTCACAGACCACACAGAAAAAAGGTACTATCGTCGTGGAGGGAGCCCGTCTCCAGTATGTCATCGAGGGCAGCGGCATCCCGTGCTTAGTGATCGGCTCGGCCACCTATTATCCTCGTACCTTCTCTCAACAGCTCCGCAACCATCTGGAACTGCACTTTGTTGACGCCCGCCATTTTGCTTCTACTGATCCGTCTTATGCCGCAGATCAGGTCACGTTCTCTACTTATGCGGACGACATTGAACAGGTCCGCCAAGCGCTCGGCTTAGACAAAATGCCCATCATCGGCCACTCCATTCATGGCATCATTGTGCTGGAATATGCTCGTCGTTATCCGCAGCATGTTTCAGCCGTGGGCGTGTTGGCGTCTCCGCCTGTCGGGATGGACGAGCTTGTACCCGCGACACAGCAGTTCTGGCAAACAGACGCCAATACAGAACGTAAGGCAGCCCTGGCACGGAATTGGGAATCGACGCCTCTTGAGGTTGTGAATGCTCTCCCCCCTGACGACGCCTTTATTCGAACCTATGTGCTTAACGGCCCCAAATACTGGCATGACGCCGAGTACGATTGTTCTGCGTTGTGGGCTGGAGTGACACTAGATATGCCACTCACGACCCATCTTTTTGGACCTCTGTTTGCGCGCTACGACTTGGCGCAAGGACCAAGCGAGTTGAGCATGCCTATCTTTCTCGGCCTGGGACGCTATGACTATGTCGTGCCTTATAGCCTGTGGGATAAGCATAAAAGCGCATTGCCAAACCTGACCTACCATCTGTTTGAACGTAGCGGCCATACTCCACAATTTGAAGAGCCGACAGTATTCGACCAGCAGCTCACAGCCTGGCTGAAGAGCATCTGATATAAGAACGAAGATACTCACAGCCCTCGCCTCTGCCCAGATTTACCGATTGACAAATTCGATCCGTAACGGTGTACACGCCGTACCATTTGGCATTTGCCCTTCGATTGCTACGTCAAACGGGCAGGCTGAGACCGCAACCAGACAATCCATCTGCGCTTTAAGAGCGACATACTCCCCCGCCTGGGTTGCCGCTGGCTGACAGTCGATCGTACCGTTGGGTCGGGTCCTGGTGTGTTGAAAGAGATTAATCGGATCGGGGACATCCAGATACTCAAGCCCATACGGGCTCACCGCCTCCGTCAGATTGTCCCGACAATTGCGATGGCTGGGGTCTCCCGCACACGCCGCGTACAGCGCGCTGCTACACGGTGCAAACAGGGCGTCGTGGACACCCTTGGCTAGGTCTTCAACAATCTCAAACATCGGGTTCTGGAGATTCGAGTAAAATTTGCTGCCGACCGTAAAATGCAGCGAACCACTCCCGGCCAGCGTATTAAAATTCACCGTCTCACCGGTGGACAGCTTTTCGGCTCGATGATGAAGATTGAAACACACGAAGTCGCCGATCTGGTGTCCTTCGACGTCCACCACACGAATCGTTTCCCCGCGTCGGACGACACACGCCGCTCCGTGTGATGCCGGAATGAACACATCTTGTTTCTCGGCCATAGTCTGATCCTCCGTACTCGCTGGGCAGGTGCTCGCGTCCCCAGCCCAACGTTTCCCAAACGGTTATGCTTGCACCTGTCTGTCCTGCGTGCTACGTGGCGGACAAAGAGAGTACGAGGTCGCCAATGCGTAAGCAAGTCCTGTATGTGAATCCGATCCAATTGGATGCGAATCCTGCGATTGACGCGATAGCCTACGGGCTGCAGCATGCCTTGCACGCGGCGGATATCCAGATGCCAGTCTTGTTCGCGGACTTTCGTGAATCTGGCTATCGGAAACGCTATGCAGCTGCGATTGAGGCAGGCATAGACGCACGGGTCGATGGCATTGTGATCTATGCCCTCGATCCGACAACGTTTGGCGAGGTGGTTGCCAAGGCGCGTTCAGCAGGCATCCCAGTCTTTTCCTTTGTCAGACCCCACTACCCGGTCAATGCGTCTGTTGTGTATCCGAATTTCAACCAGGGCGTGTTTATGGCCGAATACTTAGCGTCGATACTTCCAGCAGACAGTGGTGTCGGGGTGATTGGCGGACCGGATACCGTGGACGACGCTGAGGAAGTGGCGGGTTTGGTATACGCGCTCAAGCGGAGCCACTGTCGTCTGCTGAATGACCCCGAAGATCAGCAGTTTTGTAATGTGCAAGATGTATCGGCAGGGGCACGTGCACCAATGCTACGCCTGCTGGAAAAATTTCCCGGGTCGCAGATACACGGACTCATTCCCTATAATGACGAGACGATGCTCGGCTGCGTACAAGTGCTCGAAGAAATGGGGCAGTTGGGCGACCTCAAGATCGTCTCTCGGAATGGTTCACCGCAAGCCGTTGAAGCCGTCCGTACAGGTAAAACCGTAGGGACTTGGGATCTGGATGCATCAGGTATTGGAACAACGCTTGGCGCGTTAGTTGTCCGGCATCTAGTCGGCGGTGAGGTACTTGAAGATTATATGACCATGAGTCCGGTTGGCCGGATGATCACCCAAAAGAATATTGACAGCTGGCGGCCGTGGTCAGAACGGGTCGAGTGGACGCCTCTGTCAGTCGGGCTGTGAGACAGGACGGGAGGAATATATGCGTGTACTCTACGTCAACGTGATGGAATATGGAGCACATCCTGGTCTTGATGCCTTGGCCCATGGCCTTGCCCACCGCTTACAACAGTCAGGGATTGAGCTCCGAACGCTCACCGTTGACGTGCGTAAACCGGATTGGATCGAGGGCCAGAATCAGGCCATTCAGCACGGCATTCAGGCTGGAGTGGATGGCATCGTTGTGTATGTTCTTGATCCCGTACAACCGGCACGAGCGGTCGGGGCGGCTCGCCAGCGTGGCATTCCAGTTTTTACATTTGAACGACCACGCTATCCAGTCACTGCTTCATTGGTCTACCCAAACTTTAATCACGGTGTGTATATGGCCGAGTATCTGGCCTCACTCCTGCCTCCTGCGGCGCAGGTCGCCGTCATCGGTGGCCCCGAAGTGATTGACGACATTGAGCTTGTGATGGGCATTGTTCACGGAGTCAAACACAGCGGCCTCACGCTGCTGAATGACCCATTTGAGACACGCTATCGGAACCTGGAAGACGTTGCCGAAGGAGGCCGACAGGCGGCTCGGCGGCTGTTGGCTGATTTTACCAACCTGGCAGGTTTAATTCCGTTTAACGACGAAACCATGCTGGGGACACTCGAAGCGATCGATGAAGTTGGCCGCGCTGGTGAGATGAAAATGGTGTCACGCAACGGCAGTCCCAAAGCGGTGGAAGCGGTCGTTGCAGGGCGGTCGCATGGAACGTGGGACATTGAGATTACCAATATCGGAGCGGCCGTCGGTGACCTGGTCATGCGCGTTCTGGTTGATGCTGAAGACCTACTGGGAGAGTCCAGCATCGCCGGCCTGGGGCGGCTCATTACCCCGGAGAATGCCCACACCTACAAACCATGGACACAGCGGGTTCCCCATACGCCGCTGCGTGAGGGATTGGACGCATAGGATCAGCGAGCGCATCCAGTGGACGCTCAAGGTACGCCATTGAACACTCCGACGCTTTAGTAGCGTTCTTCGCCATAGGCTTCCCGTGCGTCCTCACGGGTGAGCAGGCCGCCGTCGAAGAACTCCTCACAGATCGGCAAAGTCAATGCCATGATCCTTCAGATTAGTCCGACGCTTACGCTCGTCCCAAGTGTTCATGCGGGATATTGTATATGCACGACGCATATACAGTAAGAGACGAATGGCCTATCACCCGGAGCGGGACGCCATCTGGTGGAGCAAGACGCTGGCATGCCAGCTTCTATCTATTACGGTCACTCTTTTATACAATCTAGCTATACAATCTAACGCAATTCGAGACGGCGGATCTGCAGGAGGCGAAAGCCTTGTTGGAAGAGTGGGGATAAAAAAGGAGGACCACATGACGACGACGCCTGAATTCATTGCGAGCTATTGGACCCTGGCGGGGAACGTAGTGCCGCTCGGGCCTCCCGAACAGGAAGCGAGCCCGCATGACTTTCGCGAACGGGTCGAAGTCGCCGCCCGCCTGGGGTATTGCGGCGTCGGGTTGATGCGCTCCGACCTGTTGCAGATCCGGCGTCAGTACGATTGGAGCGCCATGCGAACTATACTGGCCGAGTCTGGTATGAAATATCTCGAACTCGAGTTCCTGGTCGGTTGGATCGCCGAGGGCGAGGAGTACGCGCAAGCGGAGATCGTTCTCGACGACATGCTTGCAGCGGCGCAGGCGCTGAATGTCCGTCATCTCAAGATCGGGCCGGACATGAATGCAAAAACCTGGCCGATGCAGCGCATGGTCGAGCGCTTCGGCGGGCTGTGTGACAAGGCCGCCACGTACGGTACCGATGTCGTGCTGGAGCTGATGCCCTGGAGCAATGTCGCCGATCTGGAGACGGCGATCGCAATCGTCGCGGGAGCGGCCCGGTCGAACGGCGGCTTGTTGCTCGATATCTGGCATCTCGGGCGCGGGGGTATTGCCTACAGTGAAATCGCCGCGATCCCGCCGGGACTCGTGCACTACGTCGAGATTGACGACGCGGATGCCGAGATCCGGGG
Organism: Binatia bacterium; assembly: GCA_965231765.1. Lineage (GTDB taxonomy): Bacteria > Desulfobacterota > Binatia > Bin18 > Bin18 > JAAXHF01. The sequence continues at coordinate 5,589,500 of OZ246887.1, read as the reverse complement.
TACCTTGCTTGAGGACACCCTCAATCATCGCCGCTTCTGCGGCCAGGGTGTGTTGGAGGTGCCCGCATTCCTGCGGGCCGTACGAGACCAGGGCTACGATGGCCCTTTCGGTATCGAGATCGTTTCCGAGATCGAGCGTAGCCGCCCCTTCGCCGACGTTGCCGCCGACGCGATACGGACCGCACGCAACGAATTTGCCAAGATAGAGAGATAGGAAGATCAGTAGGGAGATCAGAAAGTAGGACCAAAGGAGGAGTTTATGGCCCTACGCGTCGGCATCATCGGACTGGGCAAGATCGGACGCGCTTGCGCCAGCAATCTCATTGCAGACGGCTTTACCGTCTGCGCCTTGCGTCGGCCCAGCACGGCCGACTTCGTCGATCATGGTGGCCACCTGTACGCCGATACGGCAGAGCTCTCGGCGGCTTGCGACGTGATCATCACCTGTCTCGCCAGCGAGGCGCAGATGCATGCGGCCTATCATGGCCCGCACGGATTGATTGCACACGCTCGTGCAGGCCAAACCTTTATTGAGATGGGGACCTTTCCCGCCGCGTTCAAGAAACCGTTGGCGGACGCCCTCGCGGCCAAGGGCGTCACCATGCTCGACTGCCCGATCAGCGGTATCCCAGCTACAGTCCTGCAGCGCAACGCCATCCTGTTCGTCAGCGGCGACGAGGCCGCCACCAAATCGATCCAGCCACTGATCGACAGCATCGCGCCGAAGAGTTGTCATGTTGGTCCGTTCGGCGTGGGCATGACGACGAAGCTCGTCACAAACCTGCTGGTCGTCGTCAACTCCATGGCCCTGGCCGAGGCCATGGTGCTTGGTAATCTCTCGGGCCTCGATTCCGAGCGCATGCTGAAAGCCGTCAGTCCGAGTGCCGGTGGCTCGGCCGTGCTCAACTATCGCGGTCCGATGATGGCGAAGCGGACCTACCGTCCCGCCGCGGGACGTGCCTCAATCGTCATGAAGGACCTGGTCTATATCCGCGACCACGCGCGCGCCATTGGCGCCGCCACGCCTCTCGTCGAGACTGCGCTCGACTGGTTCAAGCGGATGCTTGAGGAAGGGCGCGCCGAAGACGAATGTGCCGGCATCTACGAGGTGATTCTCGGCGCCTCGCCAGGACCGATCACCGATCAGTAACGCGAACGGCTAGCGGCGGGTGCCATGTCCCGCCGTTTCCGCAAGCAACTGCGTGCTTTCACCAAGCCCTCACAATCTGTTGTAAAACATCTTCTTCCTACGTCCACCCAAGGCGGAAGCCTCGGGCTCAGCAGAACCAAGCCTGGTAAACCAGGCTCCCCGTCTTGCCTTTCAGGGGGCTTTAGCCTCCTTTGTTGGCTGAGCCTGGTGCTTCAGCGCCGGGTGGGGGTGGCTTCCAGAAGCTCTCTTTGCATTGTGCAACAGTATCATGAATGACCGGGCTGGGTATCGGGAAATCACCCTGAGCTTAATCAGGGCAACGGCTTTGGGATGACTCGCTAAGAGACGATTCGACGCGACGAGTTCGTCCCTCTTCTTTCTTGGTTCTGTGTTGCGGTCCATGAATGAACCGCCATCGGAGCCGCGTCCCCCTGGAGCGGATTGTTAGGCTGGGCCTGTCATCAGCGGCGCTTGTCAATAAGCCGTTCATATTCGTCGTGTCGCCCAATCCAGAACCACACGACGTCAGCCCCCTCCTCAACTGCTAGGGCACGGTGATGAATTCCCACCCGGCCAGACCAAAACTTACCGACTTTCTTAAAGTGCAGTGAAGGATGAGAAGAGTCTTGTTTAAGGAGTTGATAGTTTTCATCCGCTAGTTTCTGTACCTCAGAGGGCAGCATGTTATAAAATTGCCAGAACTTGGAACTCGCGCGATGTCTCACAGATCCGTGCACCGCCCCTCATGTAGGTCGCGCAACGCCTCTTCGGCTAACGCCTCAAGTCGTCCGGCGGCAACGTCCTGCTCGAACTCTTGATCCCAAACTCTGGCGTCGAACTCTGCGAACCAAGCACGGAACGCAGAAAGCTCTTCGGGACGCAACTCACCTACAGCCGTCTGAATTTCTTGAATAGTACTCATATTGAAAGCCTATCTATCCGGCCTGCTGATAGCAAGGTGTATGGAGAAACAGCCTAACTGAACCGCTCGCCAGTCGAGGTAGTGCATCGTTTTACTCCTTCAATCCGGCCTGTTTCAGGACACTGTTCAAGGTACCAGGCGGGATGTCCACGCTGGGCTTCCCCGCAACAGTGACTGTAGCGGGTTTGCTTGGGGGATGGAACTGACGATGGTCGCCCCTCGTCCGCACGAGATGCTAGCCGTCCGTTTCAATCATCTTTATCAGGTCTCTCACTTTCATACTCGGCCCGATCCTCCGGTATGGTTTCGAGCTTTACCCAGTCCGTTTTACCCTGAGCGTTTTGAGTAGCGCACGAGCCACGCTTTGTATTCACAATTTTCCGCTCCAAAAGCTGATTCAGGCACCTGGGCGCGACGGCGCAACATCCAGCCGAACTCCCAAAGCGCTAAGTAAACGACGGACCGTCTCAAAGCGTGGTTGTGCTCCGGGCTTCAGGGTCTTATACAAGCTCTCACGGCCAAGACCTGCCGTGGCAGCAACCTGGGAGATGCCCCGGGCTTTGGCCACATCGCGGACAGCGACTAAGAATGCCTCAGGATCGGGATTTTCTAATGCCGCGGTTAAATACTCGGCTATAGCCTCTTCACTATCCAGGTAATCGCTGGCATCAAAAGGCGCGAGGCCCAACTGGCTGATTTTGCTCATCGTTTATTCCTCCTTTCCCCAGTCCCCGACTTGCCTGCGAGCCAGTCTGGCAGGCCGATCCCTTCCGGCTACAGCCGATTGGACGGGCTATACCCCTCTTTGCCGCCGTGATTCAATCGGTAAAGAAGTCGAAAGTCATTTCTTTCCTATCCCCTGCCATTGCAACGCTCCTTGCTGTCTACACCTATTCGGCTCACTTGGACCGATATTTTTGGCCGAGGGCTTCCTCATCCCGCAGATATTTGGCCATGCGTTCGTGGCTGAAGCCATACGGGCCGCTGCCGAATAAGCCAACTTCTTCAATGGCGAGTCGTTCGTACTCTGCATTTCCAGAGTGCTCGCCTAAACCTTGCTCGGTTGGCAGCTCAGCGGCTTGCCAGGCGTTATATCCGCCCTGTAATACAGCGACGGACTGATAGCCCAGCGCCTTGAGCGTAGGAACGGATAAGGGTGAGAGATTACCTGTCCGGCACATCAGAACCACTCGGGTTGCCTTGTTTGGCACGTATTGTTCAATCTCGATATCCAGTCTGCCGCGTGACAGCCAGCGTGCGCCGGGGACGTGGGCGGTGGCAAAATCACCCGCACTCCGCACGTCAAGCAGGGCGAGAGGCTCGCCCGTAGACAGCCTGGCCTGCAAGGCTTGTGGTGTGAGGATCTCAGCTTGCGCCTGAGCCGCCGTCAGTCCAGGAACGGGTAGCAGCTCAGGCTGGACCCCGGCTGGTAGTCCTTGCAGTAAGCGGGCCATCCATACGGGCTGGCCGAAATCAATCTCGTGGGGCATACCTGTTTCAAGACCGAAGCCCCGTTCCGTCCAGGCTGTGGTGCCCCCGTCCAGAATGCTGACGTTTGCATAGCCAGCCCCTTTCAGCACGGAGGCGGCGATAATTGCTCGGGCACGGCCGTCACACATAGTGATAATCGGTGCGTTCTTCACCCCGACCAGACTTTCGACTAATAGCGCGACTTGTGTGCCAGGACAAAAACGCGCACCAGGAATGTGGCCAGCCTGATACTCGTCGAGCAAGCGGACATCAAGCACATACACCAGCTCGCCAGAAGCCTGCCGGGCGTATAGCTCCTGGGCAGTGAGACTCGGAATATCGTCTTCCTTAGCCAGTTGCTCAGCAAACTGTTTGCAAGCTGTTATGCTCGTCTCGGTAAGTCGAGGCACGGAAGCTCCCTCACCTTTCTCCAGTTCCTCAGCATAACCGGCAATACGCCACGCTCCCGTGCCGCCGTTCAATGCGTAGACATTGGCAAAGCCCATGCGGCGCAGGATGTGGGCGCCCAGTATGCTGCGGGTGCGGCCGGCACAGTTGATAACGATCGTCCGGTTCGTGTCGTTTCTCTCTTGCACAACCTCGGGCGCAATCAATGCTAATTGTCCACCAGGGGCACAGTACGCGCCCGGTAAATGAGCAGCCTGGAATTCCGGCTCGGTCCGGGTATCAAAGATATACAACTGCTCGCCGTGTGTGAGACGGGCATGGAGTTCCTCGGCCATTATATCTGGAATGCCCTGTTCGACTTGGAGGCGCTCGCCATACTCCTTACCCCGCAGGCTCCAGCCGTGCTGTGTCTCATAACCCGCGGCAGTCCAGGCGTTCACGCCACCGTCCAGAATCGACACGGTGGTGTAGCCCAGGCTTTCCAAGCTGGCAGCTGCCCGCATCGAACGTTGACCAGTATCGCAGTACAAGACAGTAGGGATAGCGGTGTGTGGTACTAACACCGAAATATACTTTTCCAGCGATCCGCGCGGAATACAGCTGGCGCCAGGGATCTGGCCAAGTGAAAACTCTCCCCAATCCCGGACATCAATGACGGCGTACAGCCCATCATTATCATTGTGCATGAGCGTGTTGAGATCGTGTGCACTGATCGCGTTTGCCATGACTCGCCCTCCCTGTCGGCGTCTTATTATCGACGCGTTGTCACATCTATGCCTGTGCCTGTGTTTGTTCTCTTCTTTCCCAGAATTTGCTATGAGGCAAGGGCAAGCAATGAAGGAGGGTCCAGCAATGTTCAATCTCGACCAGTTTATTGAGGAGTGTAAAGGCAAGTCAGCCGGTGCCATAAAAGAACTCTTGGAAGATGCCCTGCGTGATCCAGATGCCGTTAAACAGGCGTTGGCGAGTATGGATCAAGAAATCGGACAGGGGAATATTGGCGATATGGCCCTGTACAAATCTCCACAGCTGAGCATTCTTAAGGCGGCGGTGCCGGCTGGGTTTAAAAGCCCGCCGCACGATCATCGCATGTGGGCTGTGATTGGTGTGTACGAGGGGCAGGAGAATAATACCTTTTATCGACGCAGTGGTGAGAGCCTCGAACCAGCTGGTGGAAAAGAGCTAAAAACATCCGACGTGCTGGTGCTAGGAGAAGATGCCGTGCACGCCATAGCCAATCCGCTCGACCAGACCTCGTATGCGATTCATGTGTACGGTGGCGATTTGCCAAACGCTCGACGCAGCATGTGGAACCCGTTTAGCCTCACAGAAGAGCCGTGTGCATACGAAGGACTGATGCGTTATGCTCGCCAGTTGATGGGGCAAGAGGAAACAGACTAGCAAGAGGAGCCAGCTGCCTAACCCGGTCTGCTGAGGAGGAGGATACAGACGATGACAAATATGACACTTCAGCTTTATTCAGACTTTGTCTGACCGTTCTGCTTCATTGCGGAGCGAAGTAGCCTGGTCAGGCTACACAACGAGTTTCAGATTGGCATCGATTGGCGTGGCTTTGAGCTGCACCCGGAGACCCCAGTCGGTGGTCGGCCGTTTGCGGAACGGATTCCAGCCGATAAGCGATCCGGCTTGCTGGATTATCTGGGTGAGTTTGCCGCCTCGTTTGGAGTGACAGATATGCACTTCCCGACCCATACGCCCAATACGCGCCGCGTATTGGCGCTGGCTGAGTACGCCCGTGAGCAGGGCCAGCTTGAGGTGTTTCGGGATATGGCAATGGATGCCTACTGGCAGACGGGCGATAACCTGGAAGATCCACACGTCTTGCAAACGCTGGCCTCCCAGGCCGGGCTTGCGCCAGATGCCGCATTGCAGGCGATGGATGATCTGAGCTATCTCAAGCGGATTGATGCCATACGGCAGGAAGCAAATGCGAAAGGAGTGACAGGCATTCCCACGTTTTTCATTGGACAGGAGCAGGTCGTGGGTTGTCAGCCGTACGAGACCTTAGCCCAAGCCGCGGAGCGCGCCGGGGCACGGCGGCGGACGTAAACACGCAGAGCGGAGCATCGGAATGAACTATTTCCCCCTCACCGACCGGCAGCAGGAATGGAAAGACCGCACGGCTGATATTGCGGCCCGTGAGATTGGACCCCATGCAGCCGAGTGTGACCGGCTGGCCCAGTATCCACGCGCATCATTGGACGCTCTCCAGGCAGCTGGCCTGTGGGCCTTGCGCGTCTCTCAGGAACATGGCGGACTGGGTGCCGATTTGGTAACAACCTGCCTGGTTGTGGAGGAGATTGCCAAACAGTGTCCCTCGACGGCGATGTGCTACAAGATGCACCTCGAAGCCACCGAGCTAGTCCAGCAGATTCCGACGCCGTATCAGCTCGAACGCTTTGTCAAACCGCTGGCGCAAGGCCAGGTGTTTGCCACCATTGCTGGAGGAGAAACGACGGGAGCAACAGGCACAGACTGGAAACCTGTTGCAATGGACGTCTCAACCTGTCCACAGGTAGACGCTGGGTTTGCCATCAACAATATCCGTAAATCCTACGTCACTTCGGCAGGTCACGCCACGCACTATCTGATGCTGAATCGCCTCGAAGGACGGCCGACAGAAGGTATGCCCGACTTTCTGATGGTCGAACGCGACCAGATTAATTGGGAGGTAGTCGGCGAGTGGAACGGTTTGGGCATGCGTGGGAATAGTAGCTGTCCTATGGTGTTTAATGGCGTCGTTCCGGCTGAGCATCGGCTCGGCATTGGTCACGAAGAAGAACCGGTGATTGCCAAATACATGATGCCACTGCTGATCCTGACCTATGCCGCAGCCTATTTGGGCATCGCGTCCGGGGCGTACGAAATTGCCGTTTCCGAGGCGGCCAAGCGTTTTTCGAGCGGTGCGCGGCGAATTGATGCGCCGCTCAACCAGCGTCGTTTTGCCGAGATGAGTGCTCAGATTGAGGCGGCTCGGGCGCTGTTACACACAGCCGCCGCCATGGCCGATGCCGGGCGTTCGCCCTCGCCTGTCCCCTACGTCCAGGCCAAAGTCCTGTGCTCCGAAGCAGCCATACGTGTGACGCAGGACTTGATGACCATATTCGGTGGAACCGCATTTGCAGCTCGACTACCATTTGAGCGCTACTTCCGCGATGCACGGGCGGGGATGGTCATGGGCATGGCCAATGACCAAGCGTATGAAATGATCGCCAGCATGCTGTTCCCCAAGTCTTAAATGCGAATCGGTCCATATCGCTTTCTTCGCCTCAATCTTTCCCCGCAAGATCTTCCAGCGCCGATCAAAAGGCGTGCCATGGTTTTCCATCTCTTCAGCGTTCCATCCCCCGCCAATGCCGAGCAACAAGCGCCCGTTTGAGAGCTGATCCACCGTGGCCACTCCTTTGCCCAGCTTAATCGGGTCGTGCTCCTGCACCAGGCAGATGCCACTGCCGACTTTGATTGTTTGCGTAGCGGCTGCGGCAGCCATCAGCGAAGCGAAGAGGTCGTAGGTATGCCAATAATCTTTGGGGAACTCTTCCCCTCCAGGCCACGGACTGCGCCGACTAGCCGGGATATGAGTGTGCTCCGGATACCAGACCGACTCAAAGCTCCGATTTTCACATTCTTTATCCAGTGACACACGGGTGTCTTGCACCCAGTAGCCACCGTCATCCTCCTCAACGTATGCGTGATTCATCAAGGTCTTATCCATCCGTGACCGGTCGCGTTTTATGCTGGCACTACACTGCTGGGATGTGATAGAGGCAAACCGTTTACTGTTGACAGCGGGCTTTCAATTTCCTTGTCAAAAAGACAGTCAGAGACTATGAGGAGAAATCTACTATGAGCGACTCAGCATCCCGGCCCGTTTACCCTCCGGTCTATCCGCATGATCCGGTTGAGGAGATTGCCCAAGACGTTTTCATGGTCCGAGGCAGCATCAAAATGAATGCACTGGTACGCATCACCCGTAACATGGCGGTCATCCGTCATGACGGTGAACTAACCCTGGTGAACCCCATACGGCTCAATTCTGACGAAGAAGAGAAGCTACAAGCGCTCGGGACTGTAAAACGCATCATGCGCCTTGGGCCTATGCATGGCGTGGATGATCCGTATTACGTCAACACGTTCAAGGCAGAGTTCTGGTGCCAGCCGGGCGGCACGACCTATCCCCAACCTGCCATTGATGTGGAAATGCAAGCTGACAGCCCCCTGCCGTTTCCAGATGCGCAGTTATTCTGTTTCAACGGTACGGTGCAGCCCGAGTCTGCCCTTTTGCTGCAGCGCGGAAGCGGCTTGCTGCTTACCTGTGACGCGATACAGAACTACGGCGATTACAAGCACAACAATTTGCCAGCGCGCATTATGATGCCGTTTATCGGCTTTCCAAAAACCACCCTCATTGGACCTATTTGGCTGAAGATTATGACGCATGAGGGAAGCTCGCTCAAGCAAGAGTTCGACCGATTGTTAAGCCTTGACTTCGATGCGCTGCTGAGCGCTCATGGGAGTTTCCTGGCCCACGGGGCAAAGTCAGCAGTGCAGACAGCAGTTGAGCGTGCTTTTCCGAATGCGTAGAAATTCTCAGAACTCTCGCTGCCTGAGTCTTCCGTCAAACGACTAAGGTGCGCGCTTGGCATGGAGCGAATTAACCTTGATTATAGCGAAGAATATCTCGTTGTGGACGCGATTGTTGACGATGCGGTCTATTTTCGAACCGTCATTCCAGACGGGGGATACTTCGTTTTAGACCCAAAGCATTCAGGCGTCGTGGCCAAGGGCGCACATGGACATGTGCGATTTGATTTTCTGCGCCATCCCGCCGTCATGCGGGTATCCTCTGAAACCGAAGAGGACTTCGCCGAGGCCGCTCGAGACCTGATTATTGCGAGGGGGTATGACCCCGAAAAATTCAGGCTCATCCGACACCCGCCCTACACATTTTATGCTGGTATGCCGAGCAAATGGCGCCAGGGACGGCTGCTCGTCGCCGGAGACGCGGCACATCAGACCCCGCCTTGGTCGGGTCAGGGTCTGAACATGGGAATGAGGGACACGGCCAATCTGTCATTTAAGCTGCATCTCGTTCTGTCCGGGAAAGCTCCCGACACAGTGTTGGACACCTATGATGCGAAACGTCAGCCCCCCAGCATGCATACGATCAAGGCCTCGGTCGAAACGGGCAAGCTGATGCAGACCAACAACCCTTTCAGGATCGCAATGAGGAGTTTTACCTTTTTTCTGGACAGACACAGTCGCTTCATCAACCGTCAGTTTTTTAAAGCCTGGCAGCGAAAACCCCCTTATCAAGACGGTTTGATGGGCAAGACCCACACATTGCACTCCATGCACCCACATCTATAAAGCCGGGGCATTGAGTGTGTATTCCGATTCGACTTTGAGCGTCGCCTGTACTGTGCTAGAAGTGAATAGCAGCCAACCATGTTGACATTATCTGTACAATTCGATTAGGGTCCGCTCTGAAGCTGCGGAATCCAAGTGACCACGCCAAGCGAGAGGAGCCTGCTCATGGAAGTTGGTCTTCAATTCATTTTCCAGAACACCCACGAAGGCATATCCGACGCCGACATGATGCGTAAGGAAACCGAGATCGCGTTGCTCGCGGAGGAAGTCGGCATGGACTTCCTGTTGTTGCCCGAGCACCACTTCGATCCCAACTATTCGATGATGCCAGACAACACCCAATGGCTAGCCTATCTCGCCGGCAAGACGAATCGCATCAAGATCGGGACCGGCGCCATCATCCTGCCCTGGCACGAGAATCTGACGCGCGTCGCAGAGCGCGTCATCCTCCTCCAGATTCTGCTCGGCGATCGCTTTCTACTCGGTTTCGGGCGCGGACTGGCGCGCGAGGAGTATCGCGCGTTCGGCATCGACATGGCGACCTCGCGCGAACGCTTCGACGAGGCTGCCGAGATAGTGCTCGACATTCTCGAAACCGGCATCGCCGAATACGACACCAAGTATTTCAAGCAGTCGCGTACCGAGGTGACGCCCAAGCCGGAATTCGGCTATCGCGAGCGCGGCTTCTTCTCCGTCGCCATGACGCCGGACTCGGCCATGGCCGCTGCCAACATCGGCGGGACCATGATGTCCTTCGTGCAGCTGCCCTGGGAGCAGCACCACGCCGCGGTCGAGGCATGGCGCACACGTTTCAAGCAAGTGCATCCGAATAAGGAGCCGGGCGCGCCGGTGTTCTCCGATTTCACCTATTGCCACGAGGATCCAGCAGTCGCTGAAGAGGTCGCCCGCACATACCTCTCCAAGTACTACCTGAGCGTCATCCGTCACTACGATTTCGACGGCAGCCACTGGGGTAGCACGCAGGGGTACCAGGCGTACGAAGCAGGTGCGAAGGCCATTCAGGAGATCGGTCTGGATGCCGCCTGCGAAGGCTTCGTACAGAGCCAGGCCTGGGGTACGCCGGAGCAGATCATCGAGACGTGGACGAAGCGCTATGAGACGACGGGCGACCTGCGTCCGGCGATGGCCGTCTCCTATGCCGGCATGCCGTTCGACATGGTGGCGGACAGCCTGCGATTGATCGGCGAGAAAGTCGCGCCGGAATTGCGCAAGCTCGGCAAGGCAGCGAGCGTGGCGGCCTGAGCGGTCGGCACCGTGGGCGTGACGCAGATTTCTCCATTCTGCCACTGAAGCGCCTGCAAGATTTTTGATTGGCGCTAAGCGTTTTCGACCTGGCAGGAGACAACGCTAGACCAAACGGCAGCGTAAGCGGACCTCTTATGGACATCGCAACACGTGAGTTTCGTGCTGCGTCTCAATAACTTGACAGTGCCCCGGCGGGTGATATGGGTACCTACGCTAGGCGTCTGTTGCAAGCGCTCGAAGGCTCGTTGTCATACGGCTCTTTGTTTTGGACCGCTCCTCACTCTATCAGTCTCCGTTGGGAGCGGTCCTTCCTTATCCTTTCCAACAAAACGAGATGAAGTCCCTCTCTACAGCTCTGGATGCAGGGTGTGCCACGTCGTGGCTTGTTCATACGCATGGGCAAACTGGCAGATCGTGGCTTCGTCAAAGGGGTTCCCCGCAATCTGAAACCCGACCGGGAGTCCATCTATGTCAAAACCACACGGGACCTGAATAGCGGGGAGGCCGGTGAAATTAAAAATCGGCGTATAGAGCGCGAACGTGTCCGCCACAATGCTCAGGCCGGGTGACTCGTCCATAATCTGAGGCGCTTGCATACCCGAGGTCGGCAGCATGAGCACATCCACCATGGTGTCGAGCGCACTGAGTAAGTCGTCTCGAATCTGAGTCCGCACTTGGGCTGCCATGACGTATTGCGCGCCCCCGATCAGTAAGCCAAAGGCGACATAGAGTTTGGTATGTGGGTTATACGCATCGCCACGATGACGAATATTCTCAACATGAATGGCGGCGGTGTCCGCCAACAGTCCTAGCCACTCGACGGATGAGAGTTGGTCGAGGGTAATCGACGGAACATCCACGATCTCTGCGCCGAGTTCCTCGAATGTTTTTACGGCCGTGTTGTACGGACCGAGGAGTTTGGGGTCGCAGGTATCTTCGTAAATAGAGCGCAGCAGTCCAATCCGTTTGCCTGTGATGTCCTGGCCGAGTTTTTCCGTAAAATCAGGCACCGGGACGTTGGCTGATGCCGGGTCGAGCGGGTCGTAGCCCGCACACCCCTGGAGCATGAGCGCGGCATCTGTCACAGTCCGTGCGAGTGGGCCAGTATGGTCCAGACTCCATGACGACGGGTACACCCCCGCCCGACTCACCCGGCCATAGGTCGCTTTCAGGCCGACAATGCCGCAGCACTGGGCCGGCCAGCGAATGGAACCACCCGTACACGTCCCCATGCCGGCATAGGCCATACCTGCCGCGGTCGAGGCGGCCGTGCCGCTACTCGACCCGCCTGCATCATGGGCCAGATTCCACGGATTATGGCTCGGCTGGTAATACGATTGTCTGGTCGGCATGCCGAAGCCAAATTCCCACGCCGCGGTCTTGCCCAGAACGAGGGCACCCGCGTCTTTCAGTTTGGCAACCGACGTACAGTCCTGCTCGGCCACATAGTGTTCCAGGGACTGCGAGCCGCACGTGGTTGGTCCGCACTCGTACGTGTCTTTAATGCCGATGGGCACCCCGTGCAGTGGGCCACGGTAGTCACCGCGCTGAATCTCGGCTTCGGCCTGTTTCGCAGCGGCCAGCACGTCATCGGTGAAGACCGTCTGAAAGGCGTGCAGCTGCGGCTCCAGTGTCTCCACTCGTTCCAACATGACCCGGGTTGCCTCGACCGGAGAAATGGATTTGTTTTGAATATGGTCGGCCAACTCGCTAATTGGCATATACGCCAGCTCGGAAATCGATATCATTTGGCCCCCCCTTTTTTCTCAAGAGCGTGCACCAGCAACGGCTCACTTTCGGGCCTACGCATCCCGTTGCCCATGGACCGCGTGCGCAGCATGTCTTCGACCACCCCTTGCCAGCGCACCAAGTTCTCATACGGGGCGACCAGTTGGTCCAGTTCCTGATCCGTGAGCTGAAGGTTCCACTCGGCCAGCCTCGCCGCTATTAGCGCTTTGTTGTCCATCGTCGCGTCCCCCTCCTTCGTCGCCCCAACGTGTGCTTTGCTGATGGGTGCGGTTGGGTGTTCGTGTGAATCTTATTTCAGTTCTGTTTCAATCTGTTTCAATAGTGGGATACGCTTTTGCTATTGCGCGACGCCTCCACCATCGACGGCCATGGCATGTCCGGTGACAAACGAGGCTGCGTCCGAGCACAGCCAGACAACGGCTTCGGCAATTTCTTCGGGCTGGCCAGAGCGACCCATGGGCTCGGCAGCGATCATTTTTTTTAGCACGTCTGAGCTATTCCCTGTGACGCGTTCGACCATCGACGTTTCGATGACCCCGGGACAGACCGTGTTCACCCGAATGCCGGACTTGGCGTACTCGAGTGCCGCCGTTTTGGTCAACCCGACAACGCCGTGTTTGCTTGCCACGTAGGCGGGAAAGCGCTCCGCGCCGATTAAGCCGCCACTGGAGGACGTGTTCACAATCGCTCCGCTGCCCTGTTGCAGCATGTGCGGGATCTCATATTTCATGCACAGCCACACTCCAGTGAGATTAATCCGGATAACATGATCCCACTGGTCTTCTTCCAATTCTGCGGTTAGGCTGAGTGACCCTTCAACTCCAGCATTATTGTGGGCGTAATCGAGACGGCCATAGGTCTCGACCGTTTTTTGGACCATGGCTTCTACCGAGGCCGCCTGGCCCATGTCGGCCTCAATGAAACACGCCTCACCCCCAGCGTTCTTGATGAAGGAAACCGTCTCTTGTCCGCCTATGGCATTCAGGTCGGCAACTGCCACCTTGGCGCCTGCTCGGGCAAATGCGAGCGCGGCTGCGCGGCCAATGCCTGAGCTGCCACCGGTCACGAGTGCAATCTTATCCTTCATGTCTGCCATTGTGTATTCTCCTTTAGCCTGGCTGAGGGGATTATCCAGCGAAAAAAAGATTCTGTCAAAGCCGGAGGAAAGGAGCGATCAAGTGTCAGCTCGAATGACGTATTGGGTGTGGCTCGGCTTTCCTGAGCGAAACTAAAGCCGCCCCCCTTCCCACTCCCCTTCAGCGCGATCGATCGTAAACCGAGTAAACGACGTGCGGTCGAACAGGTCATGAATTCACAGACCGTACTGCGCTCATGAGGCTATCAGGCGTTGAAATTCCTCCTCCGTCGGTTGGTGTCCGCACTTCGGTAGCACAGGATTCATCCAGTCCCAGGGCTGAGTACTGTCAGTCCAAATATCGATCATCGGCGTGTTCAGCTTCACATATTATAACATTTGATTAAATTTTAATAAATGTTATAATAAGATGGATGCTCAAAGGGAAAAACCTGCCGATGCCCCAAGCCATCGCCCGCGGGTATGCCACGCGCGTGGCTAATATGCAGCGCAGGAGAGAACGCATACTCGACGACGCGCGTGCGCTCATTGCCGAACAGGGGTTTGATGGGTTGAACTTGCGCGACCTCGCGGAGCGGGCGGCCGTCACCGTCCCCACGATTTACAACCTGATCGGCGATAAGGGGACCCTTATCCAGAGTCTCTTCGAGGACGCCATCAGCCCGTTTGAACACCTGACGTACATCCCAGACCCCACCGATCCCCTCTCGGGGATTGAAAGCTTTTTGGATACGATCGTTGCCACATTCAGAAAAAACGAAAACTACTACCGGGCGGAATTACTCACGCATGAGCGTTTAGAGCAGGCGGGCGATCCCTCGGCGCTCGACCAACGCGCGCGGGGCGAGCAGGTCGCGATCGCCATCTACACAGAAGCCCAAGAGGTCGGCTTGATTCGGGGCCAGATCAGTGCGCGTCAACTCGGGGCACAGTTCTTCCGCTCCTTTCGGTTTACGCGTCACGAGTGGGCAAGCGGACATATCGATCTCACGACGCTCAGATCCCAGTCCTTGCAGGAAATGTATCTCGTCCTGGTGGCGGATGCCACACCGAAGTTCTACCCGCAGTTGATTGAAAAGATTCGTTTGCTCGGCCGGTCGCGTCGGACAGTGAAACAGATACGTAAGAAAGCGCGGGCTCCAAGAAAAGGAACGACTAAGTGAAGTTCACACTTTAACACACGGAGACTGGTATGTCCAAGAAGATGCATCTGACCGGATTTATGGCCCACTGCCCTGCCCCGCATACCCAGATGTCGTGGATCCATCCCCAGGACAAGATGCCCTACGCCTGGCATGAGCCCGAGTATTGGCAGACCATTGCCCGCACCCTCGAACGGGGCAAATTCGACATGTTTTTCTTTGCCGACCAATGGGCGGGGTATGAAGCCTACCAGGGCAGCCTGGAGCCCACCATCAAATACGCTGTCCAGTATCCGGTGCACGACCCGGTTGTGTTGGTCCCGGCCTTAGCGGCAGTGGCGGAAAAACTGGGGTTTGCGGTGACCATGTCGGCCACGTATTACTCACCCTTTCTCTTGGCGCGCAAATTATCTTCTCTGGATCACGTCACCAAAGGCCGGATCGGATGGAATATTGTAACCTCCTTTCATGAGAGCGAAGCCCAGAATTTTGGGCTGGAGACAATGATCCCGCACGATGAGCGCTATGACCGCGCCGACGAATATATGGAGGTATGCAATCAATTATGGAACAGCTGGGAACCTGACGCGGTCCGGATGGACATGCAGCAAGGCATCTTTGCTGATCCGACGAAGGTGCACCACATTAACTTTCGCGGGCAATGGTTCCAGTGCCGTGGTCCCTCGATCGTCATCCCCTCGCCCCAAGGGCGGCCCGTGCTCATTCAAGCGGGGGCGTCCGACCGCGGACGGGAATTTGCGGCCAAGCATGCGGAATGCGTCTTTGGGATCCAGCTGACAGCCGAAACGATGCGCCTCTTTAGCGATGACCTATATGCGCGGGCGAAGCAGTACGGCCGGAACCCACAAGACCTCAAAATTATCTGGGGCGCGATCCCGATTGTCGGCAAAACCGAAGCGGAAGCGCAGGCGAAAGAGGAGACGGCACTCAAGAAGATTCCCCTTAAGGTAGGCCTGACGATTCTGTCCGGCCATTTGAATTACGACCTGTCGCAGTTCGATCTGGACGAACCCTTAGCCGACCTGCAGGTCCCCGGTATTCAAGGGGTGCTGGATGCCTTCCGCATGCCGGATGGACAAAAGCCCACACTCCGTACCGCTGCGATGCAACAGGGAGCCGGCAGTGCGATGCCGCATCTGGTAGGCACGCCTGAGCAGGTAGCCGACCAACTGGCGTATTTGCACGAGGCAGGGGGTGGCAGCGGCTTTCAGTTCAGCCCAGCATATTACGCGCCCGAGTATTTTGAAGACATTGTTGGATTACTGATTCCGGTCTTGCAGGAGCGTGGGCTGTTTCGCCGCGAATACGCTGGGACTATGCTCCGCGATCATTTACAGGAAGCGTGACACCGCTCAGCGCTTTGTCGGTGCGCTGCAAAGCCCTGTTCACCCGGTCGCGATTCGTTAGAATGGATCGACAAGTAGGTTCTATGGAGTGAGAAGGTGTCATGCTTGATCATATCTCACTCAGTGTCAGTGCCCTTCTTGCCATCCCGGATGACCCCACAACTCGGCCCAACAGGATCGTTTACTATCGCAGCTCTGTGTGGTGCGACCGGAGGCGTTGTCACTGCTGGCCACTCTCAATTGAAACATGAATGTTGAAACGACGACCTTGGGTTCTGACCTTATCATCTCCCGTATTGCGAAGGGAAATTGGCAGATTGCCGAGGACCACAGCGGACGCGCATTCGACCGTGAAGACCTCATCAACGACATGTTCGATTTCGTTGATGCTGGGGTTATCACGTTTGTTTGCGGGGACATCTATGCAGACGTAGAGGCACGCATCGGCGCGTTTCTAGAGCGTTACAAGAACCGCTACGGCGCCGAACGGGCAAACAGGATCAAAGTGCTGACCACCCATGTGCCTGCCTTTCTGGAAGAAGAGAGATTGCGCAACTGGAGCAAGAAAGACAGCGTTGCGGTGGTTGAGCGTTCGCTGAAGCGACTGGGTCGTGAGCGCTTAGATCTGGTGCAGATGCACTGGTGGAACTACGCCATTCCCGGCAATGTGGAGATGGCATTGGCGCTGAAAGAACTGCAACAGGCAGGCAAGATCGACAAGATCGGCGCGACAAACTACGACGTGCCGCACCTACAAGAGCTGTTCGATGCCGGCATCGATATCGTCTCCCATACGGTGCAGTACTCGCTCCTGGATCGGCGTCCGGAGCATGGTATGGCTGAGCTATGCGCGGCCAACGATTGCAAGCTATTGTGTTATGGCGCTCTGGGCGGCGGGTTCTTCAGCCCCAAGTGGCTGGGCATTCAAGATCCGGGCAAGCCCGCCTTTGAAAACGTCTCGCTGGATAAGTACTACCGCATCATCTGTGATTTCGGTGGCTGGGAGCTTTTTCAGCAGCTCCTCCAGACATTACTGGCTATCGGTCGTAAACATGGTGTCAGTATTGGGAATGTGGCGGTCCGTTACGTGCTGGAGCGGGATCAGGTCGGCTCGGTGATCATCGGCGCGCGGCATGCGAGCCAGCTGCAAGAAAACTTGCGCGTGTTCGACTTTTGCCTCGATCGCGAAGACTACACGATGATCAACCAGATACTCGAGCGAAGCGCCGGTCCCTTAGGCGATTGTTATGCAATCGATCGGGATGAAAATCGTGACGCATTGGAGGAGGTAAAGACAACCTACTTCGACATTGAGAATGGGAAGCTCGTGACCAAAACGCGCGATCCGGTGGTCCTGACCGGAGAGGATGCGTATGGCCACCATGTACCGCACAAGTAAGGGGTTTTTGCATATCCTCGGTCATGCCGAGCTCGGCCCACCCCCTCGAAAAGGTATAGTTCGGCTTCTCAGTCCATCCGTGAAAAAAACGTCGCTCAGACAAAGACCTACTTGACCTTGTACCTACGTACAGGGTGTAGACTCACAGCAACAAGTCGCAGAGTGCGTCGGAACATAAAGGAGGTCGCTATGTCACAAGCCGAAGCCTTTGCTCCCACCCAGGACCGTCTGGACTCCCTCCATTCCGTTCAGAACCGGACGGAGGCTCAGCAACTGACACATCCCGGTTTTATTGTCAGCGGCGCGCTGCTGGCCGTCGCCTTTGCCCTCGGCCACCGGTTTTTGCCGGAGCAGGCAATCTTGGAAAGTTTGGCGATTCTCGGGGGGACACTCGGGGGGGGCGTATTTGGGCATGGCGGTCGTCAATCCCGCCCCGAAGAAAATGTGACTGCAACTGGTGATGGGAGCGGTCATTATGGGGGGCGCTTTTGCGGGCTTATGGGTGAGTCCCATATTTTTTGCGTTGCTGTGTTTTGCGCACGGTATCTGGGATGTGGTTACCGGGCATCCCAAATGTCTCAATTTTCCCCTCGTCCGGTGGTATGTCCCGATGTGTATGGGCTTCGACTTCCTGTTTGGCGCGATTATCCTCGTCTGGTGGGTGGTGTAAGCGCTCAGGGCGCTGCCCCCTTCCTCCCCTTTGCCGCTCTACCACTTTAGCATCGGGACAGGGTTGAATGGATGCGTCAGCACCCATTTGAGGAATTTCGTATAGCCACTTTTCCAAAAATCGGCATGCGGATAGGCGGCTCTCATTTGTTTGAGGTACGCTCGTGAGAGTCCAAATTTGCAGAGTCCCCGGGATGCATCCACCAAATCCCCTTGGCGGAAGAGTTCGACCAAAGGATAGGCGCTCTCGGTGTAGGCTCGCACCTTGTGGTGCTGGGTAATCATGAGTTCGATTTCGGTGGCCCAGGCGTCCCGATTGGTCGCTTTCAAGTAGTCCAGGGCCGGCAGGACGGAGGGCGGGAGGTAATCAAGGGTATCGGCAGTCCAGACGCCAATATCGTGGAACGCCCCAGCGATGATGAGCTTTTCTTTTTCTTCCGCCGTGCAGGCTTTGAGGGCCAGACAACAATGGAGCATCCGGTACACGTGATTCTTATAGCCAGTGTAATCTGCGCCGATGGTGTCTTGCCATTCGGTCAGTATCTCTTCCAGTAACGGGAGCGGTTCTCCCGGCATGCTCGTGTCCTCGTGTCTCTCGCCTTTACCATTCTCCCAGGAACAAAAAAAGAAGCGACTGAAATACGTTTTGGGGAGTTGCGGTGTCAGGCCGACGGGTAGCAGGGACTGTGATGAGGGATTGAGGGGAATAAAGCTTACCGTCCGTCGTCAGCATCAGCCTTTGACAAGGCTCGCTTTTGGTTTGTTTCTTCCGGTGCAGCGCTGGCGTTGGCGATCCCCTGGAGCATACCAGCAAAGATCAGCTGATGGAGCGGATAGACGAGATACCAATAGCTCAAACCGAGCAAACCAATCGGGTCAAAAATCGCGGTTTGCCGAATGGTCGTATGATCGGCCTCGCCGACAACCTCAAATTCTAACCAGGCCCGCCCAGGCAGCTTCATTTCGGCCAGCAACCGGAGATGGCGCTCGGGTTCATAGCGTTCGACCCGCCACCAATCGAGCGCATCGCCGACCTGCAGCCCGTCTGGGTCACGCCGGCCGCGGCGCAGGCCAACCCCGCCAAACAGTAGGTCCAGCCCCCCCCGCAATCGCCACAGCCAATCCCCATAATACCAGCCCGTGTGTCCGCCAATACGACGGATGGGGGTAAAGGCAACCGCTGGTGGCACGGCGACCTCCAGCGCGCGAGAATCGACCAGGCGCGTGCCAAAGCGTACCCCGCCCCACTTTGGCAGTGGCCCTCCGGATGAGAGGGCATCAGACCAGCGCGTTTCTGCAATTTCTTGCTCCTCATTGCGGAGCGCTTCCGCAATGGCTTCCGCCACGCCTCTGGGCTGGATGTTGAAGATCTCCAAGGCGGTGGAATCCTGGACGATGGTTGGATGACGCAGGCTGTCAATAAGCTTCCGACCAACTCGGGCGTAGAGGGGGGTGACGAGCCCGAGCCATAAACTCGATAAGCACGGAGTCAGCACAGGGACGGGTACCATGAATCGATGGAGCCCACGCTGGCGGGCGTATGCGCGCATCACCTCGCCGTACGAGACTTGATCTTTCCCGCCAATTTCAAAGATGGGGTGGCCTTCCACCGTAAGGCTCAGCGCGGTCAGTAAATAGGCCAGTAAATCGGCAATCGCTATGGGCTGGGCTTGAATGGCAACCCAGCGCGGGGTGATCATGACCGGCAGCCGTTCGACTAAAGTCCGAATCATTTCAAACGATAGGCTGCCTGAACCAATCACAATCGAGGCCCGAAACTCAATGGTCTGCACCCCCGATTCGCGTAACACGTCGCCGACCTCTTGCCGGCTCCGGAGATGAGACGAGAGGGCGTCTGTCCTATCGCCAAGCCCCCCCAGATAGATGATGCGGTGCACGCCGGCTTGCCGAGCCGCCTGACCGAAATTCTGAGCCGCGCGGCGGTCTTCTTCTTCGAATGATCCGCCTGAGCCCATTGAATGGACCAGATAATAGGCGGTGTGGATGCCCCGCAGTGCAGGCGCGAGGGAGGCTGGGTCAAGCACGTCCCCCGCGACCACCTCCGTCTGCGCTGACACCCGAGACTGGAGGAAATCAGGGCGGCGGGCCAAACAGCGGACGGGATACCCGTCGTGCTCCAAGGCTTTGAGCAGTCGCCCGCCAACATAGCCCGTGGCTCCTGTCAGCAGAATGCGAGACGTGTGAGCGGAGTGTTCCATACCGCTTAGGCTGCCTGATCTTTGCTCGGGTGGCAATCGAGCCCAACGGAAGGGGTCGTGTCATGAGCCGCCCAATTTCTCAAGAAGGACCCGCGGGCGCATTTGAACAGATATGGTAATTGCGTGAGGGAGGCAGCCGTGCTCGAAAGGCAAGGCTCGGAGTGAATCTGCTTTAACCTGACACGGAGGCACTGCCATGGACGTTTATGTCGGGATGGATATTTCGCTGCGATCGACTCATGTCTGCCTGGTCAACACGGCGGGAGAAGTGCTCCAAGAAGGGAGTGCTCGGTCTGAGGTCGTGGCGTTAGAGGCATATCTCCGGCAGCATACAAGAAAGTATTCCATCCAACGCATTGTGTTTGAGACGGGCCAGTTGAGCACGGTCCTCTTTCACGGCTTGGCCCAGGCGGGCTGGTCAGTGGCGTGTATTGATGCTCGGCATGCCCATGGGGTCTTGCAGGCACAGCCGGTCAAGACGGAGGTTATGTCCTAAGATTCCTGTAAACGAAGGGTGTGGACAGGAGGCGCTGCTGCGGTAAGTAATGAGGTACCAACCACCATTACCAACCGAAGGAGGAACTCCCGTATGCAGAAGAGAGTAGCACCGAGTGAACAGAAAGCCCAGGCGTTGCGCGCACTGTTAGCAGGCCAGGCCGAGGGGCAGAGTGGAGAAGAATTGTTGAGCACGTTAGTACGGTTATCGACCGAACGGGGGTTGTAAGACGCGTTGGAGCAGGAACAAGCGGCCGAGCTGGGTCGCGACCAGCATGAGCCCCGCAGCGATGCAGGGGGCTATCGCAATGGCTATGAGAACGGAACATTGAAGACGGCCGAAGGGGTTTTGCGGGGGAAGCTCCCGCAGATTCGGAGCCGGGACGAACCGTATCGCTCGTCGCTCTGGAGCCATGTGGCCCACACCAGCGACGTCCTCCAGCAGCTTATTATTGAAATGTATGTAGGTGGCCTGTCGCAACGGGACATCGAATACAGCTTGGAACAGGCGCTCGGCCAGTTTGTCTTATCCAAGAGTACGGTCAGTGAGCTGACGGAGAATTTAGCCGAGGAATATGAGGTGTTTCGCGCCCGGGATCTGAGTGAGGAAGCGGTCGCCTATCTCTTTATTGATACGGTCTATGAGCCCCTGCGGCGCTGGGGGAGTAAGACGGGCGTGCTGTGTGTGGGGGCGATTTGCGAAGATGGGCACAAAGTGTTGCTCAGTCTGTCGCCCGCTCAGAGTGAGAGTTATGAGAGTTGTTTAGGGGTGTTACGGGATTTAGCCAAGCGCGGGATGCACGTCCCGGTGACTATCACGACCGATGGGGCCAGCGGCTTGACCAAAGCGATTGATGCGATGTGGCCCCAATCATTGCGGAATCGGTGTTGGTTTCACAAGATGCGCAACTTGCAGCAGAAAGTCCCCGCCCAAGCCTGGCCCGAGTTCAAGCAATTGATCGTCGATATGCGTGATGCGCCCGGTGTGGCCGCGGCCCAGGCCCGGCGCCAAGCGATTATCGACCAGTACCAGCGGGACTTGCCCGAAGCCTGTTGCTGTTTGCTGGATGATGCCGAAGCCAGTCTCAACCATCTCCATCTCCCCCTACGGCATCAACAATACGTCCGGACCTCCAATCTAGCCGAGCGGGCCTTTGTGGAAGAGCGTCGCCGGACCAAGGTGATTCCCCATCTCCAAACCGAGCAGAGTTTAGTGAACCTGGTCTTTGCCGTCCTCATTCGAGTCAGTGATCGCTGGAATAAGAAGAGTTTCAGTGCGCTGGAACAACAGCAGATTCGCAGCTTACGGCAGAGATTAAAATTGGACGAACAAGGAGTGAGTGACCTAGAGGAAAAATCTGAGATGCGTCCCCGCCGTAGTGCCGCGTCCGCAGCCTAATCGGTTGACAGGAATTAGGGGACTTGACCCTGATCTTCACCACGTGTGGGACGGGTGGCCCTGATCCAGGCGGACAGCACCGGTGCGTCTGGCAGCGGAATTTCGGCATCGAAGTCGATATGGCTCCCGAGTTTGAGGGCCCGCAGCTGGCCCTCATGTTGGCCCTCGAGAGTGCTGGCAACCGGTACGTGCAGTTCGCGAGAGCGTCCGAGGCGCGCCAACCGAGCGGTATAGTGCCTCGCTGTTGTGCTGACCATGAATCGCAGGAGCTCACCGGGTCTGACACTAGGGCGATCGCAATATCCGATAATGCGGTATGGGTTCGTCATGATCTGCGCCTCCATGAGGACGAGCTCGGACAGCTGTCAACGATACGCATGTGTCATATGACAAACAATGCGAGTCAGGCAATGATCGGCATTCAAGGAGCTACTGACGAAATCAGTACGATTCAAGCCCATCGCTCAAAATTGTCTATTTGCTGCCGGAGGGCCTAATAGAGGTATGCCCTATGAGTAACTCGGCGGATAACATGATTTTTTTCCGTGTTGCCCCTCGCGACACGGTGAGTGGGTTGCTCCCATCTCCGGGGGACCTATCTCCTGCGAACTGCGATCGGAAGATACCGCAACATGGATCGGACTGCACCTAGCTCTGACCGCCATACCACGTAAGAAACTCATTTGTAACGGCATCAGCAACCGCCTTTCGGTTCCGTAAGGGGGCAGTTTTCACTCCGTAGATTCTCGCGAGCACTTCGCGGTGGAGCAACATCCCGAAGAACAGGTCGGTCGCACGCGCAGTATCGGCGATAGCAAGCTCCCCTGCCGCCACACGTTCATCGAGGAACGCTTTGAAGTTCGTATAGCTCAACCCCGGTCCATGCTCGTAAAAAGCCTTGCCGATTTCGGGAAACCGCTCCACTTCGGCGGCCACGATACGAATCATCCGGATATAGCGATCAGAAAGGACGACATCCAAATGCTGCAGCGCGATCTTGCGCAGCGCAGCACGCACAGTAAGAGTCGAGAGATTCACTGAATCCGCAAATGCGACCGTCTCTTTCAGCAGTTCATCGACAATCGCCGTAAAGAGGCCCGCCTTGTCACCGAAGTGGGTGTAAATCGTCGTCTTCGACCCACCGACCCGACGTAAGAGCTCTGACATACTCGCCCCGCTATACCCCTCCGTGAGGAACAGGATGGTCGCCTCTGCGAGAATTTTTCGGCGCTTGGTCTCCGATAAATGAACAACTGGCATGCCTATCACTCTATCAGTCGACGAGTTCCCCGACACAGAAGTGCGCCATGTGGCGTTCGGCTAGTTTGCTGTGATAGTCGCCGAACTCCCCCGTCGCATCTTTGCCGGCGTGCATCCTGGCGACGAATGGCCCGCCAGGATGATGGTCTTTCCATTCGCTGATGTCGTACACTTTCCCGCGAATAATTACCCAGCAGTCGTCAAAGGTATTATGCTCCGCGACTTCCACCCGTGTCACCTGGCGGTCACCGTTAAGCGAGACCGCCGGCGTCCACAGATTCCCCATGACCTCACGCCTGGCTGCCATCGCGGCAGTACGCGACCGAAAATCCCACGGCCCAAGCTTGGTCAACGGCAGCTTGTCGCCGATGACGCGCGCGTCGAAGGCGTAGATCCAAGAATCGTCGTCTCCGGCCCGTTGCTCGTGGTCGAAGACCGGATAGTCGCGTTCGTTCAGCGCTTTGAGGATCTGCCGACGCTGAGGGGAATCTTCCGGTTCAAGGTGCTTGAACAGAAATTTGGAAGCGAACTGGAAACGCGTGGCCCGAAAGTGGCGCACACGCTCATAGTGTAGCAGGGCGCTGTACACGTCAGGCCCGTGCAGCTTGAAACAGCTGCTGAGGGCTGCACCGTCTTCGATCGCCTGCGCGGCGCCTTGGCCGAACGTCGGCAACATCGGGTGGGCGGCATCTCCCAGGAGGCAGATCCGGCCCTCCTGCCAATATTCAAAGGCGTCACCATCGTAGAGCCCCCACTTCGTCGGATCTTCCACCGCCCCGGCCAGCGCGAGCACGTCGTCCTTGCGAACATCGCCCTCGAAGGCGGTGGTCATCCGGTCTTTCATCTCCGCCCGATCGACTGGAAACCAGTCGCCTTCATCGGTCTCGAACTCGGCGGAGTCCGGCTCGTAATAGGCCATCCAGACGTTCAGTAATTCTCCCCCACGCACCCAATAGGTGATTACATAACCTTTCAACGTCTTACGGGCATCCATGCTGAACGAGTCGATCGGGTTGTAGTCCATCGGACTCCCGTCCTCTTTCGTGAGCGTGGCGACCTGCTCACGCGGTACCAACCCCCGGTAGCAGGTCACCTCCGTCCAGCGCCTCGGGGGTGCGTCAGGCCACAGCAGTTGCAGCGTCTTGGAGTTAATGCCGTCCGCGCCAACCAGCACATCCCCTGTGGCCGTGCTGCCGTCGGTAAAGGTTGCGGTGGCTGAGGACGCGTCCTGCTGCAACGCCGCTAACCGTTTCCCCATGTGGACCTCAATCGGGCACGTCGCCCCCGTCTGTGGCCCGACCTCGAACACTCTCTTATAGAGGCACATCAGTAGGTCGAGCCGGTGCATATGATGGAACCCAGCACCGTCGCCCGTCGCGGTGTTGTGGTCGATGGGCTTCGTCGAAACAGTGCCATCCGCGAGAATCCCGCGCGTGCTTTCGAGGATCGCCGCCCGCCCGCCATCGACGGCGCCGTGGGGCCCCTTCGGATCGCCGCCATCGAGATCGACCCCCAGCCATTGACACAAGCGCGCCCCGTTGGGCGGAATATTGAGCCCTGCGCCAGCGGTACTGGGCTCTCGGGTTTGCTCGTACACGTCAATGGATGCAAATTGCCCGGACTCACGTAAGGCTAATGCGGCAAACAATCCGCCCATTCCTGCGCCAACGATGACTGCATGCATGAGAATGCCCTCCTCGGGGTTGTCGTGCTCTCTCGCGCCACCAGCGTCCAGTCACAGCTCAGCGCTCAACACGCGTTAACGATACCAGACGGTACGGTATCGTTAACGATCGGCTTTGACAAGTGATTTGAACGAGAGTTTTCTGTGATTTGCGCCTGCCTCAGACCTTCCAAAAGGTGTCGGCAATCGCCGTCGCCTTGGCCGCAAGCCGCTCAGGAGCTAAGCCCCAACTCGGTGGCAGGATCAACATTGAATTGGCTCGCTGCCACAGTGGCTCAATGTGTTCACGTACCTGGTCTGGTGTCCCGCAAGCAACAAAGGTTTTGACCATCTCGTCGGGAACAATGGAAGCGGCTTTATCACAACTCATGGTTTTTGCAGCTTCCTGAAGCTTGCGCGCTTCGGCTCCAAACCCGTGGGCTTCAAAATACGGATGATAGAGCGCAATACCTCCATAGAAGGCAACCGACGCCTTGGCTTCGTTGATCGCTACCTGAGAGTCTGGGTCAATCGACGCCATCACCCATGGCTGAAAATGGATCGTTTCCAGATCGCGCCCCGTCCGGGCCGCACCGACGGCGAGGGATTCCTGAGCCTGGCCTAAGGCCCATTCCACAGACCACACCGGATGGCCGATGAGTCCATCACCGACCTCCCCGGCTAGTTCACACATCCGCTGGCGCAACGCTGCGATCCAGACTGGAATCCGCTCGCGGTGCGGTGGGGAGGTAGGCTCGTAGCCATGGAACTCAAGCTGATAGCAGTCGCCGTGCCACGGTTTCATTGTGCCGGAGCGAGCCCCGTCCTCCACGTGGCGCAGAATCTGGACGACTTCACGCAGCCGGGACACCGGCTTATCGTACGGCATACCGTAGTAGCCCTGGACGAAGTGGACCGGTCCGCTCCCTAACCCTAAGGTAAACCGTCCGTGTGACAGATGGTCAAGATGGTCCTTGAGAACGAAACGTGTTTATGCCGAGTGCCAGATTATGTGGAGTTCTTCTTCTAGAGTTTCCCTAATCTCTTGTCTTCTCTGAAAAATTGAAACCTGGCCAGCTTGATTTCCTCGGCATAATCTGGAGGCCACGGGCAGGCCCGACTGTCTATGGCGGTCCTCCGCTCAGGAGCACGCTTCACAACTGGCCTAGCCGCGGTATCTCCATACCCTGATTGAGAGCTGCCAACGCACCTTCCCCATGCTCTGATTAGGCCAAGCTTTTTCACCGGAAACTGGCTCTCTATGGCGCTTTCCGCGTTCTACTCCGCATAATCCACTACTCGGCATAAACGTGCAAAATCCTACCACTTTGCGCGACGACCTGTCACAAACGTTGGATTGTGTAACCCTCAAAATTTGAGCCAAAAGTTTGCTCTTTCTGTTCCTTATCCCGTCACATAATCTGCGTATCTCAAAGGGCAGGAGAGAATCTAAAGGGCAGAGACTTCAGCGGTATCGCCTTTCAAAATGGGCATTCTGCGAAATACTGACAGGGGGCACTGGGATGTGATACAGACAAAGAGATCTTGCAGGCGTATACCGAGCGCATCACGCCAGAGAAAGGAACAACAATGCAATTTGGTGGTGCACTTTTGTGTCAGAACTATTTTCGCGCGCCCCGTCCAGATCATGAAATCTATGCCGAAAATCTCGCCCTGGCCGAAATGTACGAAGACCTCGGCTTCGATATGGTCTGGTCAACCGAACATCACTTTACCGACTACGAATTGATCCCCGACCCGCTGCAAATGCTGAGCTACGTGTGTGGCCGAACCCGCAAGATTGGTTTGGGCACGTTTGTGATTGTCCTGCCGTGGCATGATCCGGTCCGAGTGGCAGAGCAGATTGCTATGCTAGATAATTTTGCCGCTGGCCGCGAGCTGCTGCTCGGTTTTGGGCGCGGCGCCGGAGAAGTCGAGTACAACGGTTTTCGGGTTTCGATGAGTGAAGCCCGTGAGCGGATGATTGAGAGTATCGATATTGTCCGCCTTGCTCTCAGCCAGGAGCGCTTCTCGTTCAGCGGCCAGCATTTCACCATTCCCGAAATGAGCATCCGTCCGCGTCCGATCAGTCAGGACCTCACCTCACGCATGTATGGGGCGATCGAGGACATCAAATTGGGCCTCAAAGCACCAGCACCTCACCTCACGCATGTATGGGGCGATCATTAGCCCGGAGACCGGCGACATTATGGCGAAGGCTGGCCTGGGTATGCTGATTATTCCGCAGAAAAGCTGGGCGGATCATATGAAAGACTACGCAGCCTTCCAAACCTCGTGCAAAAAGTTTGGCACCTCAGCCCGGCGGCCGGTTATCACGTGTTGGATCTATTGTGACGAAGATGAGCGGAAAGCCCAAGAAGACGGCCGTAAATGGATCGTAGACGCTGCCGATACTGCGGTCAGTCATTACGGCTTTGACGAGCCCGAACATTTTAAAGCGGCGAAAGGCTACGAAGCTTATGCGCAGCTGGCCGAAGCGACCAAAACAGGCACCGCGACGTTCCAAGACGAGTTTGTAAAAACCCAAATCTTTGGCACGCCAGAGCAGTGTATCAAAGCTATTCGCGACCTGCGCCAGTTCGTCAATCCCGACCAATTTGTTGGGGCGTTCAAATACGGCAGCATGCCGAATGACGTAGCAGTACGTAGCACGCAGCTGTTTGCATCGAAAGTGATGCCGGTCATTCGGGCTGATGCTGGGGATCAGACGGTGGCGGCGTTGTAAGTCTCTGGAGTAGAGATGCCCGTTGCGCTTATCCGGAAAGGGCCCGGCCGTTGCCCGCAAGCGCTGAACAAAGGGCTGGAAGGTAGAGGACTCGTTCAGCCTATGGTCTCGCTGTCTCAAGCAGACGTCCTCTCGCCTTACTCAGTCTCCTCAGATAAGGCAAGGGCCAAGATCAAACGCCGCCATGGCCGTCTCAAACGGACTACGGGTAAGCCCAATGGCGATGCCGGAGGCAAGCTGGACGCGGGTAGTCACAGCCGCCGCCGCTGCCAGGCCAACGAAGGGCGAGCCGTACACTTGGGGGACTGCAAGCCCGGCCAGCCCGCCCTCCTCGTACCCTGAAAATATGCGCCGCTTTAAGCAGATACCAGTGGAAGCGCCGCTCAACCGCAGCCTGAAAGCATGACGCACTACATAATGACAAACCTTGATAAACCCCAAATTGATCTTGCTATACATATAGCTAAACACAGGCTTACTTTTCGGGAAGGAGAGCGGCCTTCTCAATGGTATGAGATTCGACCATTTGTCGGCGAGACAGCTGCCGGTGACATCTGGGTGCTCGCCCCGCAGGAGGATATACAAAACAGGGATTTTCAGGTCCAAAGAAAAATATACGATGAAATTGTCCGGCAGATTGGACAGTTTCGTGATCCTGACGCCAAGAATATTATCGTACAGGTGTTTTTTGCTGATGGCCCAAACGAGTATACAAACAAAGCTGAAGAATGCGCAAAAGGGACATTCAAGGTGTCGTTGGCAGACCTTCATGACACATCCAAAAGACCTCTCTCACTGGAAGAGGACGTGTTAGCAAATTTTCCGGGGCGATGATTCTCTCCCTAAATCATAACACAAGACATTCGTACACGAGCATAACATGTCGTGATCTCACCATCTGCGGAGAGGTATCGCTCCCCCGCCGGAGGATGAATCCTCCGGCTACGTAACAGCGCCCCATAAAGAGATCGTCTGACTTTCTTGTCCATCATTGCAGGGGTCTCCTGTAGGGTGGGTTGAGGAACGAAACCCACCAGGAGGGGGGCAATGGAAGTGCAGAAGTGGCAGGGGCATCTTGCCCCTGACGAGCGTGAGTGGAATGGTCGCATTTCACGGGCTGGAAGCCCGTGCCACCAGTAACGCGTATCGGAAAGCCGAATATGCCGAGGGGACAAAGTCAGACGATCTCTAAATGGGGCTGAAAGCCGGCTTTAGCCGGCGCCGTAATCTAGCCCGGCCATTCATGGCCGGGTGGGGTATCGGTTCATCGACCACGGTGTAATGTCTCAATGTCGTGGGGTTCAATTTAGGAGGGGTGAAGAGAGATATTACGCACCTCGTCCGTGATCTTTCCAGCATTCCCGTTTGGCTCAGGTCTGAAATCTGTGCGTATGGTAAAAGCGTGCAGCCCCTGACCTGGGACTCGGCGGGCCAGGTCAGGGGCAAGTGTTGGAGGGTTATCGGAGGATTACAGGATTATAGGTTCGCGGCCGGCGCGACGACCTCGTCTCCGAGCTTGTCGATGTCGTCTTTCACGGCCTGCAGATTGGCCGAGGGGGGCCAGACGATGACTTGGTGCACGCCGGCATCTTGGAAACCCTTGAGATCGTCCTTGGTGGGTATGATACCGGCACCGGGCGAGATGGAGAACTCGAACGCGTCCGGATTCCGGCCGGCAGCTTTGGCATAGTCCTTGATCTTGTCGATCTTAGGCTTGGCGTCGGCCACAGTGACATTCATCCCGAACCACCCATCGCCTACCTCGCCCACGCGCCGGAGCGCTGGTTCGCCTTCGCCACCAAAAATAATTGGTGGGTGGGGTGTTTGGGCGGGCTTGGGGTAGGAGCGCACACTTGGGAAACTGCAAAACTCACCGTCGAACGCCGTCTCTTCCTCAGTCCACAGCCGTTTCATGACGTCGAGATATTCCCGGGTCCGCGCGTTGCGACGCGCCCAGGGCACTCCCAGTGCGGTGAACTCTTCTTCCAGCCAACCGATGCCGACCCCAAAATCGAATCGGCCTCCGGACAATTTGTCCAGGGTGGCGACTTCTTTGGCCGTGGTGAGCGGGTTCCGCTCAGGCACGAGGCAGATCCCGGTGCCGACGCGCAGCGTGGTGGTCTGCGCTGCGGCGAAGGTTAACGTGGCGAAGGGATCGAGGATATCGAACTGCATGGTGGGGCTGGCGGCAATTTTTCCATCCGGCGAATAGGGGTATTTGGACGCATACTGGTCGAGCAGCACGATATGCTCAGGCGCCCAAATGGAGTGAAAGCCAGCCTGCTCGGCCCGCTGCGCGGCCATTCCGACCGTCTCCGCGTCGGCCAAGAGACCGACGCCGATTGCCATATATCCGATGTGCATGATGGATCCTTTCCTGGGTGGCTTTTGCCCCCCTCTGACATTCGTTCTGCGGTGAGGGCCGAGGTGATCGGTCCCCTGCTCTTTCATTC
The DNA here is from genome assembly GCA_965231765.1 of Binatia bacterium. GTDB lineage: Bacteria > Desulfobacterota > Binatia > Bin18 > Bin18 > JAAXHF01. The sequence goes on along the minus strand of OZ246887.1, from coordinate 5,559,236 downwards.
AAGACACGAGTTATCTCAGCCCCCGGAAGCAGGTGCGTACCTCGCGCAGATAGGACTCGGGTTGTTCAAACGCGGCGAAATGGCCGCCCTTATCCAGTTCGTTGAAGTACACCACGTTCGCGAATCGCTTCTCGGCCAAGCGTTTGGAGGTGCGAAAAATTTCCTTGGGGAAGATGGAGCATCCGACCGGAACGTTGACCGGATCCCGCCTAGCGAAGGCCTCGTTGAAGCTCTCCCAATACAGGCGCGCCGAAGAGGTTGCGGTCGCCGGCAACCAATACAGCATCACGTTGTCGAGCAGCTCATCGCGCGTGACAACATTCTCGGGATGGCCGTCGCAGTCCATCCACGACCAGAACTTCTCGATAATCCAGGCCGCTTGGCCGGCGGGGGAATCGGTCAGACCATACCCGACCGTTTGCGGCCGAGTGCTTTGCTGCTTGGAATAGCCGGAGTCCCAGTCGTTGTAATACTTCATCCCCTCGAGCGCGGATTTTTCCTGGTCCGTCAAATCATCCATCGTCGGATCAGGGAGCGCCAGCACGAGGTTCATATGGATGCCGAGGCAATGGCCTGGATCCTGCACCCCGATGTACATCGTCACCGCTGCACCCCAATCGCCGCCCTGGGCAGCGTAGCGCGGGTAGCCGAGCCGCAGCATCAGCTGCGACCAGGCGCGGGCAATGCGTTGCGCTGTCCATCCGGTGCGGGACGGCTTATCGGAGAATCCGTAGCCCGGCAGCGACGGGGCCACTACGTGGAACGCGTCGGCTGCATCGCCCCCGAACGCGGTCGGGTTCGTCAGCGGCTCAATGACTTTATGGAACTCGACGATCGAGCCCGGCCAGCCGTGGGTAATCACCAGCGGCATCGCATTGGGATGCGGCGAGCGCGCGTGAATGAAATGAATCCCCAGCCCGTCGAGCGTGGTCCGGAACTGCGGGAAGCGATTGAGCTGCTCCTCGCGCGCCCGCCAGTCGTATTGCTCGAGCCAGTATTGGCACAGCTCCTGCGTGTAACTGAGCGGGATGCCCTGGGTCCAGTCGTCCACGCATTCAGGCTCGGGCCAACGGGTGGTGCGTAGCCGCTGCTTCAGGTCGTCGAGCTGCTCGTCTGTTGCTGCAATGCGAAACGGTTCGATGTGATCGCTCATGAATGGTCCTCCTTCCGAAATGCTCCCCCGCGTAACGTCGTCTCGTTAACTGCTCTAGTGCTCTGAGTGCAGAATCAACAGAATTGTTGCTTGAGGAGATGAGAATGCTGTATATCTTAATGACCATCCCTACCATACTTGCTATACAGCCGCTCCCCCTGGTCAGTCCGGCAGAGACGTTGCGCTCTCAAACACGCGTAGTAACCCAGCCAGTAGTTTCCGATGCCGCTCCACGTCTTTCCAGTCACCTTTTGTTCCAGCCGCTGCTGCGACAAGCAAGTCTGCGACAGCACTAGCTGAGAGTCCAGTTCGTTTGAGGCTGATCTCCCCTTCCCTTGCAGCTTCTTGCACGACCTTGGTAAGACGCTGACAAAACTGCTCGCGGCCTTCGCGGTAGACTTCGGCTGCTACCCCTGTTCCAGCCTGGATAATTTCATCGGCATGCGGAGCTGAGACAATCAGCTCAAGCGGCTTCGCCGACCACACTTCAAAGGCAGCTGCAATGCGTTTCCAGATTGGACCAGAACGTTGCAGTTCCACTTCGACTTCCTGCAACATGGTCATGACAAAGGAATGGGCCAAAGCGAGGAAAATGGCGGACTTATTCTCAAAGTGCTCATATAGAGCAGGCCTTGAAATCTGGGCAAGACGGGCGATGTCCTCCATTCGCGTCCGCTCCAACCCGTACTGGAAGAAACAGGTCTGGGCAGCTTCCAAAATTGCCGTACGCCGGTTTTCTACTCGTGTATTCTCTCTGGCTGTAGTTGTCACCAGCACCTCTTTACTAAGCATACCGCCGCCTGCATCTCCTCACGTGCATGCAGGTGTCTCTGAGTGTATCTGAATCATATTTTTTTCACAGGTCAAAATAACTTATTGACAAAATTAGTCAATCAGTAATATTGTCACTCAATAGCAAAAGAGAAGAACCCATGGCATGGAGTGAACAGGCGATCCCGGATCAAACCGGACGCATTGCAATTGTCACCGGCGCGAATAGCGGTATCGGGCTCGAAACCGCTCGCGTTCTGGCACAAAAAGGAGCACGGCTCATACTCGCCTGTCGGAACACAGAAAAAGGCGAAGCAGCATATGCCGATATTACCCAAAGCGACCCACAGACCAAGGTCGAATTTCAGCCGCTCGACCTGTCCAGCTGAGAGTCTGTCGAAACCTTTGCAAAAAAACATGTTCGAGATGACTGGTCCGCCAGGCAAAGCGTACATGAGCAAGCATGCCCGCAATGACGAAAACGCCAAGAAACTATGGGACTTGTCCGAGAAATTGACAGGGGTGACGTCCCCTGCCTAAGTACACGGATAGAATTTCTTACTCCCTCTGCCTGGTCAGGGCGAGGGGACAAAGGAGGGGAAATTGCTCAATATCTTCATGACTATTGGAATCGTCGTGGGCTTGTATTGTGTCGGTATGGTCCACAGTGCGCAGGCTTTCAGTACAGACGTCGACGCTGCCCTGAAAACCGAAAAGGACATCTACGTTGCCACCCAGCGCAAAAGTGGCGCATGGGGAAAGGCAGCCCCGGTGTGGTTTATGTACGACGGAGAGGCGGTGTATATCACCGCTAGTCCCACCTCATACAAAGCCAAACGCGTCAAGCGCGGCCGTCCAATGAAAGTCTGGGTCGGCAGCCCAGATGGCCCGTCGTTTACCGGCAAAGCGGAACTCTTTAAAGACAATGCAATCGTCACCCGGATGGGCGAGGTCTATAGCCAGAAATACTGGACTGCCTGGATCGGGATCGCCCGTCCCCGAGTGAGTCGAGTGGAGTCCGGCAAGACGGTAGCGATCAAGATCACGCCTCTAGAGGAAGGGACAGGGATGAATGCGCCACAGGCGGGAGCGGCTTTTGTAGAAGTCCAAATTAAAGAGGGAGAAAACGATGCAAAACTTGAAGGATAAAGTTGCGGTTGTCACTGGTGGCGCAAACGGGATTGGCAAAAGCATTGGCCTGGCCCTTGCCGAGAAAGGCACCCATGTCGTCGTAGCCGATATTGAGCAGAACAAGGCCGAAGCGGCAGCGCAAGAGATTGCGCAGAGCGGTGTACAGACACTGGCGGTTCAATGTGATGTTGCAGACCTCAGTTCGGTCAAACAACTCGCCGAGCGCGCTTGGTCGTATTTTGGGCATGTAGATCTCTTATTCAACAATGCAGGTGTCGCAGGTGGCGGCCCACTCTTAGACTCAAACACAAATGAACTACAGTGGCTGTTCAACGTAAACGTGTTTGGCGTCTGGCATGGCTGCACGGTCTTTGGGAAGCGCTTTCGCACGCAGGGCACACCAGCTCATATCGTGAATACTGGCTCGGAACACAGTCTAGGTGTCCCGAACACTCAGATTGGATTTTATACGGCAACAAAGCATGCGGTTTTGGCCTTATCTGACGTGCTGCGTCGAGAAGTGCCTGACAACATCAGTGTCAGCATTCTGTGCCCAGGCATCGTGAAGACAGAGATCTGGAATGCTGCGCGGAATCGCCCTGAGACACTCGGTGGGCCAGTTGAAGGCCAGCCGGAGGCGCAAGCTATGATGAAGGAAGGCATGGACGCCAACGACATCGGCCGCCAAGCTGTTGCTGGCGTGGAGCGAGGCGACTTCTACATTGTCACCCATTCTCACGTTCGCAAATATGTCGAAGAACGCGCAGCAGAACTTCTCGGGGCGTTTGATGCCCAAGCTCCGCGCACCGAAGGTGATGATAAGTACGACGTCAACACTATTATCGGTAGATTTATGGCAGCGACGCAGAACAGCGAATCATAACGTGTCTGGCCAGCTCCAAGACAATTTGACCAGTCCCGCTGATAATATTCTGTTCAACGGCTTCATTTACACGATGGAACCAGACCAGCCGACGGCCGAGGCTGTAGCCATTCGATCTGGAAAAATCGCGGCTCTCGGCACGTCGGCAGAGGTCTGTAAACTGGCCGGAGAAAAAACCCAGCGGATTGATCTCCGAGGCCGCATGGTTATGCCGGGGCTAATTGATGGGCATAGTCACCCGACAAAAGGTGCGATTGCAAATCTCTTCAGCTGCAAGTTTGCCTTCTCGGCAACGCAGGAAGATATCGCTCGTATCCTCACAGAGCATCTGGAAAAAAATCCCAATGCCGAGTTCATCATGGGCGGACGCTGGGGTAGCGGTTCCAATACCAGGTACCGCCCACCCCAGCGCCATCATCGTAGACGCGTACTGAGAGTCCGAGCTGGCGTAGCCGGTACAGTTGATGCAAGCCGGTCACTCCAGCCCCGATAATGATCGCGTCAAACTGCTCGATCGACTCCGTACCAGTTGTCGGTGTAGCCTGTGGAGAATTTGCCATCCCCTTCCTCTTCATCGTTGAAGCCAACGGTCTGAAGGACAGCGTCGGCACTCAGTCTGTCTTCGGACCAGGACCAGCAGCCCGTAGCCCAGTTGGGCCGGTATCGATCAAAGGGCTGAGTTGAGCTGCTCGTCGCCCAGCTCAGGCGCCTGCCTATGCTGATTTGTGCTGATCGTTATACAGACAGCTCTTTAGCGCAGCTCAAATCCTTCATAGCCGCTGGCCGCGACCTCTGTCACCTTTTTCCGATATTCGCGGGCGCTGTTCGCATACAGAAGGACGGCGCGTTTCTTGCCCGGAATATTCGACCCCATAAACCACGAGTCGGCAGCGCTCAAAATCGTACCAGCACCCAGCTCGTTGACATGATCCACCCATGCCTCTTCTGCCTGTGGGGTAGGCGCAATGCAGGCCAAGTTCTTCTCACGCAGATGGCCGATGCAATCCGCAATCCAATCCACAATCAGCTCGGCGCATACGGTGTAGTTGCATAACGCTGTGTTCGTAGCAATAAAGAAATTCGGGAAACCAGCCGTCTGAATACCAAGGTAGCTCCGTGGCCCGTCAGCCCATTTGTCCTTGAACGTCTGGCCACCTTCGCCACGAATATCGATCCGGGTCAACGGCCCAGATATGGCATCAAAACCGGTCGCGTAGATGATGATGTCGAATTCGTACTCGGCGCCATCCTGGAGCTTCACGCCCGTGGGGGTGATGCTCTCGATCGGCGCCTTCTTGATGTCGACCAGCTTCACATTGTCCCGATTGTAGGCTTCGTAATATTCAGTCTCCAACGGGATACGCTTGGAACCGAACGGATGATCCTTAGGTGCCAGCAGCTCCGCCACCTCCGGATCATTGACCCGCTCGCGGATTTTGTTGCGGACAAACTCGGCAAAGGTCTCGTTGGCCTCCAGGCTAGTCATAATATCGTGGAAATTGCCGAGCCATTTCTTAAAACCGGGCAGCGCCCACAACTCTTCGTACAGTGCCAGCCGCTCTTCCTCGGAGACCTCCAAGGCCGACCGGGGGTCAAAGTCGTGCCGAAAACCGGTCGGGGTTTCGCGGATGCGTTTGTGGAGTTCCGGGTAATTGGCCTTCCACGCCATCTGGGTCTCCGGATCAACTTCTCCATTCCGTAGCGGCGCGCAGTAGTTCGGGGTGCGCTGAAAGACAGTCATATGGCCGGCTTCTTTGGCCACGATCGGGATGAGCTGGACAGCCGTGGCGCCCGTGCCGATGACGCCAACCCGCTTGCCAGTAAAGTCGATCTTTTCCTTCGGCCAGTTGGACGTGTGAAACGATTCGCCTTTGAAGCTGTCGATGCCTTCAAATGGGGGCGTATACTTCGCCGACAGGATACCAACCGCTCCGACGAGAAATTGCGCCCGTGCTCGCTGGCCGCTCTCGAGGACGACTTCCCAGCTATGCTCGCTCTCGTCGTAGACTGCCGAGCCCACGCGGGAATTGAACTGGATGTCCTTGCGCAGGTCGAACTTGTCGGCAACATAGTTGAGGTAGCGCTCGTTCTCCGGCTGGCCGGAAAAGTGCTCTTTCCAGTCCCATTCTTGCAGCAGTTCCTCCGACCACGAGTAGCCGTAGGTTTCACTCTCGGAATCGAAGCGGCAGCCGGGGTAGCGATTCCAATACCAGGTGCCACCCACACCGCCGGCGTCCTCAAAAGCCTTTACCGAGAGTCCCATCTTCCGCAGACGGTAGAGCTGGTACAAGCCAGATACCCCAGCACCGATAACAATCGCGTCATATTGCTCGACCGCTCCGGTACCGTTTGTCTGTTGTTCAGCAGCTGCCATAATATTCCCTCCTTATCATTCTTCCTAAACGCTTAATCTGCCTCAAGCTGCATCCATTGTCGAGACCTCGCCCCACCGGTTCAGCTCGGGGAACTGGCCCTCATCACAGCTAGCTGATCCTTTATGGCCTCATCCGAGCCTCATCAATGTAAACGCGTTCTTCGCTCAGCTTTCCTAGCTTATCGAAGCAATACACAATGCACATCGGCACTTCCACCGCCTGGCCCTTCTTGTCGGTAAAGTGCAGCACATGCTCCGCAATCAAGCTGTCGGGACTAAAGTGGCGTTGCGTCACCTCGAACCGGAAGTCTGGCAACGCGCTGAGTCTGATCTCATACGAGCGGCGAATCTTCGCGTGGCCCGTAGTAGGAATGCCGTTATACACGACGCTGGCGTGGTCGCTGCTGCTGAACGTACCCATCACGGCATCCATATCCCGCGCATTTTCGGCCCGGACGTGCTCCTCCACAGTCGCCAGTCGCGTTTGTTCTGATGCGGTCATGACCAAATCTCCTTCCGTCCTATCAGGCGGCAGCTTGTATGGGTTGCGGTGAGATATCCTGCAGCGCTGGGAGCACCTCCCGAGCAAACAGTTGCATACTCTTCTCAGCGACATCTATCGGCATGCCACCGTACTTAAAGATGAACATGATCTCCGACGTGCCAAACGCTTCAGCTAAACGTTTTGTCTTGGCGATGATCTGGTCCGGCGTGCCCCAGGGATGCTCATTGTAGAACCCTTGTCGAAACGGGCTGGAGTCTTGACGCAGCGCATCGCTGACTGCGCCGTACGCCTCGTAACCGTGCAGGCCCTTCAGATGCGTCCCGAGCAGCTCATAATGGCGCAAGGCAGAGTCGGCGTACTCGCCCATATATTGTTTGGCGCCCGCTTCGGCTGCACTCTCTGTTTCTGCACAGTATGTCCACAGTGCCAGCTTGGTGTCTGACGGAGCAAGTCCAGCTTCTTGCCGCAGCTGCATATAGCCCCGTGCATTCCGAAGCGCGTCGTCCAGAGAAGTCGTGGGAATAATCAGCGGTCGGACATCGTGTTTCGCAATGATCTGCACCGTCTCGGGCGTACCAGCGGCGCAGTAGAGCTGGGTGCTCAGGTCAGTGTCGGGCTGCGGGCGCAGACGTGCGTCCTGCACCTGGAAGTGCTTGCCCTCAAAGCTGCATCGTCCCGTTGCCAGCAGCTCGCGCAGAATCAGCAGTCCTTCGTCAAAACGCTCGCGGGCTTCGGCCTGATCAACACTGAGGCCGTTATACTCACGTCGGCCGAGTCCGCGGCCGACGCCACACAGGATCTCCCGATTGGGTCCTAGCAGCGCGTCGAGCATGTTGACATCCTCTGCCACACGGACGGGATTATGCCACGGCAGGACGACCACCATGGTTCCGAGATCAACACGCTTGGTGATGCCAGCCAGATAGGTCAGGAACTGCAGCGGGTTGGTCACCATCGTGTACGGAGTAAAGTGGTGCTCAACCGTCCACACACTATCAAAGCCCGTATCGTCAGCGAGCCGGGCAATATTTACTTCATCCAGAAAGATCGACCGATCTGACGTCGTTGGCCGCTCTGGGACTTGCTCCCCACGCTCATCCGCCTCATAGCGATCCCAGTCGTTATAGTTCTGAACAAATATAGTCGCTCCTACCCGCATATAGCTATCCTTTCTGGTTCTCGCCTCAGAAAATCTCTCCCAGCCCCCCTGTAAAAAAGGGGGGACCAGATGAGCTCCACGTTTGACAACACAATCCGTGTTCTGCCTGAGGCCGCCGTTTATCGTTGTGGCGCGCACTGGCCGCTTCGCACGACCTTACCTGGCCGTGCGTCTGTTGCTTCGCCGTTTTCTTGTACCACTTCGCCGCTGACCAAACTGGCCACATAGCCTTGGGCGGTCTGCATCAGACGCGGCAGGCCAGCTGGCAGGTCATGTACCATCTCCGGCGGCGCAATATGTAGGGCATTCAGGTCAATGAGATTCAGATCCGCTTTCATGCCCTCTTCGAGCGTGCCCCGATCATGCATGCCAAATAGCCGGGCGGTGTCGTGACTCTGTTTCTTGACCACAAACTCCAGCGGCAGACGATAGCGGTCATCTGCTGCGCTATCGCGCACCCAGTTGGTCAGCATAAAGGTCTGGGCACTCACATCGCAGATCGTGCGCATATGGGCACCAGCATCACTGCCGCCCATCACAGTCATAGGATTTGTCAGCATTGCGTGCAGGGCGCCACGATTGGCTTCAGCATAGCCAGCAACGGTGTACATGAGAAAGGCCCGACCATCGTCTTCTAACAACAGATCATACACGGCTTCGCGAGGATCACAGCCGCGCTCGGCCGCAATCGCAGCCACATTGTTGTCTGCGTCAGGGAAGTAGTTGAGTGGCTGACCCATGGGGAAAGTCATCTGCCAGGTCGACGCTTGCTGATATAGGACTGACATGCCAGCGGTGTTTGTGTCTTCTTCGGCCAACAGACGTTTCCGAACGTCAGGCTTACGCAGTGCCTGCATTTTTTCGGCATGAGGCAGGTCTTTGAGCGGCGCATAACTCGGTAGATATTGGAATGGATTCTCACCCTGGAAACTAAACAGAATCGTGACCGGTCGGGCAAACACTTGCGGAATGATCCGCGCCCCGTCACGAGTAGATGTCTCACAGCGCTGGAGGAGTTCACGCCAGACATTGGGCCGAGGGTTTGTCTGAGCCAGCAGGAAGGTCACCGAACAGCCATTGGCAGCCACTTGATGCATCCAGCTCAATTCACTGTCGAGATCTTTTCCTCCCACGGCATCGGTGACCACTTCCATCAGACCTCGACCGGTTTGGGCAATACCCCGGCCAATGCCCAACAGCTCCTCTGTACTGGCAAAAGTACCAGGAATGGGCACGCCTTCAGGAGTCGCATGCACCATCGTTCGCGACGTGGAGAAACCCAAAGCGCCGGCTTCGATCGCTGCTCGGGTGATCGCTGCCATCTGGGCGATATCTTCGGGGGTGGCTAGATCGGTATTCGCTCCCCGTTCACCCATGACATACAAGCGCAAAGGGACATGCGGGATCTGGGTACCGATATCAAGCGTCCGTGGGATAGAAGCAAGAGCATCCAAATATTCTGGAAAGGTTTCCCACTGCCAGTCGATGCCCGCGGACAAGGCTTGAAACGGAATATCTTCGACGCTTTCCATCATCGCCATCAGCCCTGCGCGGCGGTCGGGAACAACCGGAGCAAACCCAACCCCGCAGTTGCCCATCACCACAGTCGACACACCGTGCCATAAAGATGGGGCTAGCAGCGGGTCCCACGACGCCTGGCCGTCATAATGAGTATGGACGTCCACCCAGCCCGGGGTCACGACGAGTCCGTCGGCTTTCAGGGTGCGTCGCGCCTGGCCGAGATCTGAGCCGACACCACTAATCCGGCCATCGGTGACTGCGACATCCCCACTACAGCGTGGTCGTCCAGTCCCGTCGACGATAGTTCCACCTTGAACGATAAGATCGTGCACGCGTATTTCCTTTCTCGCATTACAATGAGAAAAATCTTACATTTGGGGCTGCCTGCTCTACGCGTGCGCTCCGACCTTGGCATCTTCGCGCATGGCTTCCTGTAACCTGTCGAGACCTTCTTGGGTGGTCACATCGCACTCAACGATCCCCTGGGCCAGGTCGAACAAGACAACATGTGAGCCTTTGTGGTTGCTAAAGATCTCAAACGTCGTGCAGCCTTCGGGCCCAGCGATGTGCGGGCCGTATACGATATTCGGTTCAGTGACCATGATGTCACCGACCTTGAGAACTCGCTCGCCCACATCCAGCGTGCCGCGTACCACGATCTCAAAGCGGTGGCAATCATGACCATGGCGGGGGAGGACACAGCCCGGTCCCATACGTAGAGCAACAACTGTTGCCGGGTTGTCTTTCATCTCTCCCATCGGGAAATAGGCGAGACCGGTCACGCCGCCTCGGATGGCGTGTTTCATATTGTCTGGGCACAGGTCCCACAGTTCAGCATCGTCCAGTGACATAAATGGCATATTCGTCCCCTCCTTCTCTCACACAGGTATCCCCCGTGAGACTCCTTTCTTCATATTGGGGAAAGGCTTTTGTGTCAAAGGCTAAAATGCTAGGAGAGTAAGACAGAAGGAGAATGCTTATGCCTGTTCCATTTAGCGGGGGCTGCGCGTGTGGCGCCATTCGTTATGAGTGCACGGCTGAACCAGTATATATGGGCAACTGTCACTGTCGAGAATGTCAGTGGGTGAGCGGTGGCGCGCATACATCGAGCCTGCTCGTCCCAGCAGATGCGGTGACAATCACTGGTGAGGTGAAGTATCACGAGCGCACAGGTGACAGCGGTAACACTGTCCGGAAAGGCTTCTGCCCAACCTGTGGCTCGCCTTTATTCACCCGACCAGCTATCCTGGCTGACAAAATGACCATCCGGGCGGGGAGCTTGGATGATGCGAGCTGGTTTCGGCCCAAGGCCAACATTTGGACATCAAGCGCCCAGCCGTGGGTTGTTATGGACCCAGATTTGCCGCAGCATGCCAAGATGCCACCACTACTCGGCACAGAAAAATAGAGGCTAAACAGAGGAGAGTCGAACCACGTTATTCACAATCATCATCGGATATGCGATAGATCTAAGCAAGCTGACAAATCAAGGTAGGATAATAGAGAAGGGAGCACTATGACAAACACGACTCAACAGCCACAAGGAAACGGATCGATCGAACACTATGACGCAGTGGTCATCGGAGCGGGCGTGGGTGGCCTGTACGCTCTGCACCACCTGCGTGAGATGGGCCTCTCGGTGCGCGTGTACGACGCCGCTGGCGGCGTGGGCGGAACCTGGTGGTGGAATCGCTACCCCGGAGCACGGGTCGATGGTCCGGGCAGTCCCTTCTACTGCTACACGTTCTCAGAAGAGCTTATGCAGGAGTGGGACTGGGCCGAGACCCAGCCAAGCCAAGCCCAGGTACTGACGTACCTCGAGCATGTCGCCGATCGGTTTGACTGGCGCCGGGACATCCAACTTGAGACCTGGGTGAGCAACCCGCATTACGACGAAGCGGCGCAGCGCTGGACGGTCGAGACCAGCGCCGGCCAGCGCGTTTCTGCGCAGTTTTTGATCTGCGCCGTCGGCACCCTCTCGGCGCCGCACACGCCCGACATCCCCGGGTTCGACGATTTCACTGGCGAGTGCTACCACACCGGCCGCTGGCCGCAGGAGCCTGTTTCCTTTGCTGGCAAGCGCGTCGGCGTGATCGGGACTGGCTCCTCGGGAGTGCAGTCGATTCCCGAGATCGCTCGCGAGGCGGCGCATCTGACCGTGTTTCAGCGTACGCCGCAGTACAGCATCCCAGCTCGCAACCGTCCTCTCGAGCCTGAACTGATACAGAACGCTCGCGAAAACTGGGACGAAGTCCGGGCGACGATGAACGCACACCCCGTGGGCATGCCGTTCGAGATGACCACGCGCTTGGCCGCTGAGGACACCCCCGAGCAGCGCCAGACGCTGTACGAAGAGCTGTGGCAGAAGGGCAGCTTCAACCTTCTTTTCGGAAGCTATGCCGACCTCCTGACCAACAAGGAGTCCAACCGCACACTGGCTGATTTCATACGCGGCAAGATCCGTGAGACCGTGCGCGACCCCAAGATCGCCGCCAAGCTGATGCCCGATTACTATCTGGGCACCAAGCGTCAGATCCTTGACGACAGCTACTACGAAACTTTCAACCGCGACAACGTCAGCTTAGTCGACCTGCGCGAAGACCCGATTCAGGAGATGACCCAAGCAAGCGTGCGCACCGCGACGGGCGAACACCCTCTCGACATGCTCGTGCTGGCAACCGGCTTCGACGCCATCAGCGGCACCTTACTGCGCCTCAACCCCAAGGGGCGCGGCGGCGTCAGCCTGAAAGAGAAGTGGAGCAGCCGCTTCACAACATACCTCGGCATGGCGATCGCCGAGTTCCCCAATCTTTTTCTGATCCATGGTCCGGGCTCGCCCTCAGTGCTGTACAACATGCCGCTCGGCGCCGAGCGCGAGACGGAGTGGATCGGCAACTGCGTACGCTACCTGCGCGAAAAGGGTCTGGGTGCCATCGAGCCGACCTCCGACTCCGAGAAGATCTGGGACCAAGAGGTCACCGAGCTGGCCAACGAGACGCTCTATCCTCTCACCGACTCGTGGTACACGGGGGCCAACATCCCGGGCAAGCACCGCCAGTTCCAGGTCCACCTGGGCGGCCCGCTCTACTTCGAGCGCCTCTCCGAGGTTGCTGCCAAGGGCTACGAGGGATTCGTGTTTGAGGAGGAGAACCGCGTGGACGTCTCCGCCGCGTCCTGAGCACCTGAGAAAATCGGTCCGGGAGCTGCCCCGGACCGATCCGCTGATGTCTTCGATTCCACCCTGGTCTGTTTTAGACACCAACCTTCTGCACCAAATCAATCCCAAACTGCTCAGCTGCATTGCCGCCGAACATGCGGGCCATGCTGGCATCATCAACATACGCTTGACTGAGCGCATCAATCGCATCCCAGGCGCTGGTTGTGTCCTGTTGGGGATAGCGAGAGTTCCAGACAATCTTGTGCGCGAAGCTGTGTGGCAGCTTCTGGATCAGCCGCTCCTCCGCATCAAAGCCTAACAGCACCCGGCCTTCTTCCCACATTTCTTCAACATCGGTCCGGACGGGGTAATAGTGCAGCAATGGAACCGTCCGGGTCGAGGCTTCCATCTTTTCCAGCACTTCCTCCATCCACGAAGCCTTGCCCTGGGCCATAACAACCTTCATCTGCGGGTAGCGTTGCATGACCGTAAAACCGATCAAGGTCGCAGCAACAAACATGTGGTTATCTAACCACGGAGACAAAATCTGGGCGATCGGGTGCCCGAGCTTCTGTTGGGCTGCCAAGGAGAAAGCGAAATTGGTGCCATTCCCACCGCCGGCAAATGGACCACCGCCGGATTCTCGGACGAAGGAGACTTGATTGAGACGGCCGTTGACCTTCTCAGCAAACTGCCCGTGCGAGGTCCACTCGGGGTTCCAAAATCCAGCCGTCGGATGCACGGCAAGGGTGAGATTCACGTTCTCCAACTCGGCCCAAAATGGATCGTAGTACGGATGTGTCGTGTAACGATCCTCAATAAACGCAGGACGCAGAAAAACCCCACGAAAACAGGGAATCGTGGCAATCCGGCGCAGCTCTTCCACGGCAAAATCAATATTCTGCAAGGGAATCATAGCCGCCGCAAACAGGCGCTCAGAATCGGCTTGGCAGAAATCTGCTATCCAGTTGTTATAGGCCCGGGCTAAGGCGTAGGCCACATCAGGATCATCCACGAGCGGGAAGCCCTCGGCAAACCAGGTCGGATACACAAAGGTCTGATCTACGCCCATGGCATCCATATCCCGCAGTCGCGCCTGCGGATCTGACGCGCCCTCGTTTATAGTGTGGCGGGTATTGGGATCGAGTTCGCCAATCTGCTCCCAGGTCATACCCGGCCGCCAAATGGCGTAACGGGGAATGTTGGGATTCATCGTATCCCGGAACATTTTGCCATTGACCTTGAGATACGAGCCGTACTGGCCTTCCTCACGCCACAGGGCGGCTTTGCCCAGCGTCCGGTATTCCGGCTCCAGATATTTTTCCCAGACCGCACGCGGCTCGACCACATGCGAGCTGGCATCAAAGACCGCAAAACGCTTCTGGTTGGTCATGCCCGGGCTCCTTGTGTCGCATGCCCATTGGTTCCGACATGGCCATTGGCTCGACCATTTCCACTTGTGCCATTTGTACCATTCGACCCATTGACCCGCCGGCCAGCTTCCCCGCGCGGGCCGCTCATAGCCGACTCTGGTTTCAGCGCATGCTGGACTTCTTCTTCAGTCGGCCACCAGTCAGGCCGTTCAATTTCAGTCACGCGTTCACGGATGAAATTTTTTGGGGTTTCGATATTGTACATTTTGCGCGCGTTTTGGCCTAAAAACTTCTCCCGGTAGGATTCTGGCAGGTTGCACGCTTGCATGGTTTCCAGGGCGCGCCACACATCATCTCCATCATGGTGATAAACATCGGAGGACCAGGCCAGAATGTCACCGTAAAACTCAGGCAAGCGAGACGGGGGTGCCTCATCGCCCTCAAAACCGGTCACACAGTATTCAAAGAATGTTTCACTTGGCAGGCGTTTGAGGGGCGGCAGGATACGCTCGTTGCGGTACAGCTTGTAATACTTATCACACTCATCCAGCAAAAAGCTCAGCCAGGTCGAAGACGCCTCAAAGACGGCAGCATGCAGCTTGGGATAGCGTTCAAAAAATCCAGACATCAACACCATGGTGACCCACAGCGCAGCTTCAGCTTGGAAATTCTGTACATTAGTCAAGAAAAAATGTGGCAAGCCTGAGGAGATAATCGTCTTGGCGACGAGTTCAGCACCGGAGTACTGCTCAGAGTAGCCCGGCGGCTTGAGGGCGCCCATGGCTGGAAAAGGGTGCATGCCGTACACCACGCCGGTCTCTTCCATAGCCCGCCAGACCGGCGCATATTTGGGCTGCAGCGGATAATTGCCCATTGCGTCAACCGGACGAATCAGCCCAACTCGACAGCCTTTTTCTGCTACGCGGTACACCTCTTGGGCAGCAAAGACCGGGTCTTGCATCGGCAGCATGGCAGCAAAGAAGATCCGATTGGGATCTTCCTGACAGTATTCGTACGCCCATTCGTTATACGCTTTGCACATGGCTTTGGCACCAAGCGCATTTTGCAGCCACGGATAGGTATCAATGTCGGAGGGGATAATCATCACCTGGTCAATGCCTTGAACGTCCATGTCCTTGAGGCGTTCTTCGGGCTTGTACGCGCCTTTGTGGTCAATATAGTCGGCCTGCTCGGCAGTGATGGCGGTCTTGAGATTCAGGTTGCGCACATTGAGTGCCCGCTGAATATCATGTTTCATGCCCGGCCCGGCCAACGACAGGACATTCACCATACCAGGATTGCCGTGGATGCGTTGCGACCCCAGCCCAGCCCCAGCCGTGCCATTGACGATGAGCTGCTTGGTCTCGGCGTCAAACCACATCGTCGTTTTGAGGGCTTCCAGTTCGTCCTTGGTCAACCAGTCCTTAGCCCGCTCCCAGATCCAGGGTGGCTCAGCCACATGAGCATCACAGTCAAACGTCGGAAAGTCCTTTGTCATCGGCGCAAATCTTTGGATAGGCATACGATCCCTCCTTATTCGGTCTTGCTAGCTTGTGTACAGCGAGCTTGCATCTATGCTCGGCTATGTCAATAATTGGCCACGAATCGAAGTCTAGCAAAGTCTAGATTTTGATGGGCAACTCCGCCAGTGTAGCCCAGGACAGACGTTTTGGCGAGAGAGCAAATATGAAAGAGATACCCCGCCCTAAATACGACCCGTATTACCGCAATTTTCCATCCAATGCCCTCCCCGTCCGGACACCATTTACCCGTTCAGGACGGAATGATGCCGGTTATATTTTCTTCTATTTGACCCATAAAAAGCCGAACTGGAGCCTGTTACTAGAGAAATCGCGCATGGAGTACATCTATGCCGAAGCCGACATCCGGATTCCCCGAGACTTTACCCAGTTTCTCCTCCTCGAAAAGCGCTACAGTACTCAAACGTCGCAATCCAGAGCGAGAAGAAACAACCATGTCCGCAGCTCCCCTCCGCAGCAAGCAGCGGAAGACAAAGGGAGCCGCTCATCTAATTCCTCCAATTCTTCAACGACCAGTTTCTCCGATACACTGATTGTCTTGCGTGAACCCGACCCAGTCTTGACCAAGCAGAGTGATATCGTGTCCTACCATTTGCAAGAAGACGAAGCGATTGCCGCCGCCGATGCCTACACGCGGCAGAACAACCGACGGGCACTTGTGGGCTTATTGCTGTGGGATGAGCGCTGGTACTGAGAGAAAGGGCTATCACATGTGTGTCGCAGATCGAGCGGTGAGTCTTGGATTTGGCGTAGCCTACAGAACAGTTGAAAATGATATCGCCCAGTATGTGGTCAGCGCCTATCGGGGCGTACCAGATAGGATGCTCACAGCTGGAGGCGTCGCTCGGCATATTGAGAAAGCCGTCGGCAAGCCGGGCTTCTATCTGCGCCCTGAACAGATCATAGAATGGATCAGCATCTTTGAGGAACGTACCGGCCGCAGAGTCCTCGAATCCGTGCCAGAGAAACAGCCGCCTACCTATCGTTGCGTCTACCACAAAAACGTTCAGATTCTCAGATTCCCTGGCCGAGACGCACCTCTGTAGAAAAATCGAACAAAATGCTTCAGAACTTTTAAGTAGTCGTGCCAGGCACCTTTGCCATATGTCAATCTGAAATAGTGGCACGCGTGACGGCCCAAGACCAGACCAGTTTGATCACGCGGCCTGGCTGAAATATTCGCGGGCGCGGTCTTCAGCTTGAGACTGCTTGAGAAAAACTAACAGCACAGCGCTACTGATCGTTACGCCAGCAAGTGCAAAAGATAAGGAACCGTAGCCAAATTGGGCAACCATGAAACCGCCAAAGGCAGCGGCAAAGGCATAACTTACGTAGCCACTGCTAGACAAAATTCCAGCCAGAGTGCCACGCGCGCTGCCTCCCACCTCAGTGCCTACGATGAACAACATGGTTGCCATAGGCATCGCTAACACGAGGAAGATGCTGGCAATCCCTATCGTCAGCCACAGGCCATCAGTCCACACAAAAATAGCAATGCCGGGCAGGGTCGAGAGGCCTATCGTCAGCGCGCCAAGTAGGAGACGCTGAGGACGCTTGCCTATCTGTCCGCCAAGATACATGCCAAAAGTTGTCCCTACTGCCGCAATAGAGACAGGCAGAGCCACTTCCGCGGTGCTCAAACGATAAGTGACCTGAAGAAAGACTGGGAAAAACGTCATCATCAAGCCATACGACATGCGTATCGACAGATTGGTCAACGCCAGCTGCCAGGTCACCGGGAAACGAGTCACTTTCTGTAGACGCTCGGCAAGATTGAGAGCGACGCGATCCTGACGCCGGTACGGGGCCAAGAAAAAGAGCCCGGCGGTACATGCAAACATCGCCAGCCCTACAGTAATAAAGGCAACCCGCCAGCCGACAAAATCTGCCAACAGCGTTACCAAAGGAATGCCGAAGATAGCACTCAAGCCTGGTTGCATGGTCACTGTGGCTACAGAGGAAGCGTGCCGCTCGCGGGGAAAAACATCGCCAATCAGAGCCATACATGTCGGCGGGACCATACCGCCACCAATACCGGTAATCACTCGAAAAAAAGAGGTAATGGCAAAGTCCGATGACAGCCCTGTCCCGATTGAGCCGAGCCCAACCAGTATCGTGCCGAGCAGTAAGATCGGTTTGCGGCCATACGTATCAGAGAACGGCCCAATCACCAGAGCAGTCATTGCCCATGATATAGCTGCGGCACTCACCAATTGCGCCACAACCGGAACGGTGGTGTCTAAGCCCTGGGACATGTCAGCCAAAAGCGGTCCAAGCATGCCCAGGGCTGTCAAGAGGAAAAAAACACTACAGGCCATCGTCCCGAGCAGGAACGTAAAGCGGATGTCGGGTGTCGGTTTGTCTATCGGTTCATTTTGCTGCGGCATAGGCTGGCTTTTCGAACCGACGTGGTATCAGTTAGGAGGATATCCGACAACTGATCTTCGGCGCTCGGTGCCCTATCCAGCCTTTTTTTGCAGCTCTGGGCTGCGGCTCCCAAACCGTTCAAACATGCCGGTGAAGGATTTTGTTTCGGGTGGTCGATACGTCTTGGCTTTACTCGTTTTTTCCCCCAGCTCAACAATTCCTTCAGCCATCTTCACAGCACAGACCACCCCGTCGAGGACGGGAAGGCCAAGTTCCTGTTCAAGCTCTTCGGCAAATTTGGCAAACCCAGCACAGCCGAGCAAAATGGCTTCAGCATCATCTTCTTGCCTGGCCCGACGTGCTTCTTCACACAAAGTTTCTAAGACGCCAGCGGGGCCGCGTTCGACATCAAGGACGTACAACGGCAAGGTCCGAATGCTAATCACTCTGTGTTGAAAGCCGTAGGCTGGATTCTTGCGCCTTCCACATCCCATTCACTCAGGCGCATCTTTTCCTCCAAACAAGAGCGGCATACGTTGATCTGCGTCCGACCAGGAGGACCCCATCGGCTTCTCTTCCTTGGCCGCGCAGTGCCTAGTTTGTATGTGGCATATCCCAGTAAAAACAACTCCACTTGGTTCAATTTTTGCCACTGTTGCTATCTCTACGGACGCGATATTTCAGCTGAGAGAAATCTACGATTCCCTAACGTCCAGGCAGCTCCTAAGTCTCCTCGAAACTACGCAGGCACAAAAGTCAGGATAGTCTCTGTCCTCATACGGTTTCCAAGCGGTGTTTTCTTGTCCGAAGGGATGGGGAGATAACGGGAGTCATTTCAACTTTTTATGGGCTCCTACCTACAGATGGACTTCGACTGTCAAAGTCTCATATCCCACACGAGGAGCCTTCTTTCTACCGGTCCCGGCACGGGTTTCCATTTCAACCAATCCCAGTGAGACAAGCAGCCCGAGGTCCTCAGCAACATTCTTCACGTTCCGTTCCGTCGCAGTAGCAAGGGACCGAATGGAGTCAGGTCGATGGTCGCGAATGGCTTTAAGCAATTCTAATCGTCTCGGAGTAAGCACTTTCCCCATCTCTCGGACGTCGGAGAAGTACAGCCACTCTCCATTGGGCTGTACTGCCTCACCAGACTCTAGCTGATCTAGGAGCTGTGTAGCCTCATCAAAAATCGCTCCTGGAGGACGAACGCCAATCTTGACCCGTTTTACTTTCATACTGCCCCTTTCAGAATTACTCCTTGGTCCTGTAGCTCTTTTTCGACTTCCTGACGAAATCGTTTCAGAAGAGCACTCGCACTCGAAGTCGTGATAGCAGTTTCAATTCCCTGGAAATGTTGATGATCCCCTTTGCCATGATGGTTATCGTATCCTCTAATAATCGCTCGACTAGGCGGCGGCCCAATAAAATAAGATGAATACTTGATCCCTGTCGGAAAAGCTTTCCTTTTATCGACCTGCCAGATCCGAATCTCGGTTAAACTGCTGTCAGGATAGACTTCTTTCTTATTGAAGACGAGTCGAGCCCTCATTTACGTTGGTGTACCACACCATCACCTGTGTAGCTAGAGAAGTCTGAAAACACTCTCGGTCTTCCGGCGAGAAATCCCTAAGACCGCTGCCCAAACGCACTCACAACTTCAGACCTCGGGTCTCTGCGTCCCCACTTCCCGTCTTTGACCGTCTGAAAAAAATCATCCAGCAGCGCATTGAAGCGCTCAGGCTCCTCAAGATTCAACAAATGCCCACTTTTCGGTAAGATACTGAGCCCGGCATACGGCATAGTGCGCTTCATATATAAATTCACGTCAAGACACGATTCGTCTTCATCTCCAACGAGCAAAATAGTCGGCGTTTTCATTGCTCGCAATTCATTCGCAAAATCATACAACGACGGTCGCTCAGCCTGCACGTGGCGCAAGGTATACGCCGAGCCAACGGCTGAATGCTCCGACAAATGAGAGGCAAACTGCGCCCAGACCTCGTGATTTCTATTCTGCAATTGCACTCGGCTTGGACCGGCTGAGATTCCAGCAGAGTCAACAGATCCGGACTCTAACATCTTGTCCGCAACCTTTTGTGTATCAGCTAAAAATTGCTGGCGTGTTTCTGGATAGGCGCCTGAGCCACCACTCGCAAACACGAGTCCGTGCACGCGCTCAGGGTGCTGCACGGCAAACATTAAGCCGGTGTATGCACCCATACTGAGTCCGACCACAAACGCACGTTCAATATTGAGCGCGTCGAGCATGCCTTTCAAATCATCAGTTGAAAGCTGTTGTCCGTACAGCGACTCATCTTCAGGCACGTCAGACGGCGGATAGCCTCGCGCATTGTAGGTAATGCAGCGGTAGCGATCGGCAAAATGTCCGACCTGTGGCGACCAGCTTCGAGAATCGCCGCCAAACTCGTGGGCGAAGATGATTGCCTCGCCTGTGCCAGTATCTTCAACATAAAGATTCACACCATTAATCTGTATCCGTGCCATTGGCTATCCTTTTCATCAGTTCGCAGAAGTGAGTCTTCCTGTGTCTTCGTCAACTCTCCAGGCTTCTTATACATGACCTGCTTCAGGGCAAATAGAGGCTCAAATGGACAAGGATTTTGAGGAACAAGTGGCCGCTCTCCCAGGAGCATGGTACACAGGAGGCAGGAGGAAAAACAATGGAACAACAAACAAGTATCGAAGCTGACAACGAACAGCAAACATACGACTGGCCACAGTTGATCGATGAACTCAACCGCCGTTTACATTTACGCGCCACGCCAATTGGCATGAAGTGGTTTACAACGGTTGAAGAGATGGAAGCAGTGCCCAGAATTCGACGCCCAAAGGATATACACACTGCCGATCAGATCGTCGGCCAGGCTGCACGCCTGAACTGGACAGTCGGCCTGACCGCCCAGGATATGGTCGGTACCCAGTGTTCAGCTGTCCTCGGCCTTGCTCCACAAGATGAGGGATGGCGATGTGGCAAACATATGGCCGGGGTGTGGTTTAAGACTGAACAAGATTCCGCTGCTCACCAACAGGCGATGGATGTTGTACCGTACGGTCAGTATAAGGGCCTGGCCGTATCACCTCTTGTGTCTGGCCGTCTCGATCCACCTGATATTTGTCTGATCTACGCTACTCCTGCTCAGATGATCCTACTGGTGAATGGCCTGCAATGGAGTGGCTATCAAAAAATGCAGTGGGGCAGTGTTGGCGAGTCAGCCTGCGCAGATTCCTGGGGCCGGGCGAAGCTGACGGGCGAACCAAGTGTATCGATTCCGTGTTATGCCGAACGCCGTTATGGGGGCGTGCTTGAAGATGAGCTATTGATGGCGATGCCACCGCAGTATCTGCCCAAAGCTCTGGATGGCTTGGCCCGGTTGGCGAAGAATGGCTTGTACTACCCTATTCCTCAATACGGCATCCAGAGCGATGCCCGGGCCGGACTCGGGGTCAGTTATAAGGATGTGAAGAAGTAGCCCAGAGGTGTGGCTAGCTTCTTTCTTTTTATGCAACGGCCGCTGCCCGTTGCTCGTTGTGGATCACAACGGTCGGATCAGGGTTTGGGGTTGGTACGAGGAGCTCCTGCTCGCGTAGCAAAGCGACATGTTCCTCCATGCCCCATTTCGCCTTATATAGACAGTCTTCGATGGAGTGGCCGATGCCTGTAAAACCTTCTAAGTCCGGGGAATAAAATCCGTAGAAATTCGGATCCTCAGTCGCTTCAATCACTAAAGAATACCGTAAATCAATCACCGCCTACCCCTTTCTTTCACTTCTCTACTCATTTTCCCTGTCGTTCTTCAGCTGCCATCGAGTTTTCCGTTTAGCCTCGGATATGATCAGGAGAAGCCTCACCCCTTCGGCAAGCCCAGCACCCGCTCGCCCATAATATTGCGCTGGATTTCACTCGTGCCAGCCGAGATCGTGTACTGCCTGGCGCTCAGCATACGGTTAAACCAACGTGGGGCGTCGGGCACAAACTCGGACGGCTCGTTCACCATCGTATGCGCACCGAGGAGTTCGGTCGCGAACGTGGCAATCCGCACGCCTAACTCAGACCCACACAGTTTGAGCATTGAGCCTTCAGGGCCTGGTGGTTGGCCTTTGAGCATACGGGTGATGCCGCGCATACGGGTATATTTCAGACTCTCACTGTCAGTTTTGAGCTGAACGAGATTCTGGCGGACCCAGGCTTGTTCCCAGGCTGGTCGGCCATCAATCGGGACGTCTTTTGCCAGCGCTACGAGTCGCATAATCTGGTCATCGTGATTACTCACGCCAGCACCAGCTCGCTCGTACGCCAGCGTTGTGACCGTAACCTTCCAGCCTTCGTTCTTTTCACCAACCAGATTTTCTTTGGGTACTTTGACATCTTCGAAGAACACTTCGTTAAAATGGGCGTGGCCAGTCAGCAGCACTAACGGCCGAACAGTAATGCCAGGCGTACTCTTATCAACCAGAATGTAACTAATACCTTTATGCTTGGGCGCATCCGGATCGGTTCGCACCAGCATAAAAATCCAATCCGCGTACTGGGCGCCAGACGTCCAGACCTTTTGACCGTTGACGATAAAATGATCGCCCATGTCGGCCGCTTTGGTTTGTAAGCTGGCTAGGTCCGATCCCGCGCCTGGCTCGGAATAGCCCTGACACCAGATAGTCTCACCGCTCAGCGTGCGTTGCAGGAACCGCTCTTTTTGGGCTGGCGTGCCCCACTGCATGAGTGTTGGACCACACAGAGAGATGCCCGAATTACCGGGTAATACTGGTGCTCGCGCTCGAGTATACTCTTCCTCAAAAATAACTTGTTCCAGGAGAGTTGCGCCACGTCCGCCATACTCTTGCGGCCAAGCAATTCCCACCCAGCCAGCGTCGTACATTGTACGCTGCCAGGTCCGGCGGAGATCAAACGTCTCTTTATCTGGCGCGATGCGCTCATCTTTAGCATCCTCAACACACAGATCAGGCGACAGGTTTGCCGCCAGCCAGCCACGCAAGTCTGACCGAAAAGCTTCTTGCTCAGGTGTATAGCGAAAATCCATTGCTTACTGCTCCATAGTTTTTGCGTCCTGGTCTGATTGATTGTGCTGATCCGGCTGATCCAATTTTTTTTCAGGTGCCTTCAGACCGCGCAAAATAGGATAAAACTGAACAAACACATTGTCATCAGCCGCATGCTGCACATGGCAGGAATGACACGTTTCCTTGGGAAAGGCCTTGGCCGTATCCTTGCCCATCGGAAAGTCGAAATACGCCCAGCCTTCTTCAAACTGCTCGTGATCTTTGAGGGCAATTTCGAGCGCTATCTGCTCGCCTTCAAAATACCCGCGTTGATTGATCGACACATCAGAAGCCGGCTTGTGCACGGCTAAGGCTAACATCGTCTTTTCTGGAAATTTTCCCGTTTCCACATACTGTCGGTAGGCGGCCGGCTCAAGATAGACATTGCCGAATATACCCGGCCCGTCAGCCTTTTCTTTTCCCGGCTCTTCATACGACATGCCGAGCGAAGCGCCGACAAAAACCCATAAGTGATAGTCGGTGGGTCGGATCAGCTCGCCTTTAGCCGTGTAGTGCGGGATAGCTTGGTCGGCTCTAATATCTTCTCCAGCCTGGCTTGTTGGCATAGCAGTCAATAGCACAACACCTGCACCCACACAGACAAGCAATCGCCTCATATTTCGCCCCCTCTCACACAGCTGGCACCATGACAGAAAAAGGCGTCTGCGACAATAAACAGGGAGTTTGAGAAAGACTAGGGATGATCTGGAGAGCGGAAGAGAGACGCCCGGTCGGAGCGTCTTTACAAAAAACAGAGGTCGTCTGCCTCTTGACGAAGAATCAAACGCCTGGGGAAGGTTGTGGTGAGGATGTTTTTCGATTCGGCAGTGTCGTGCGCCACCCTAACCCCTTCGACGAGCTCAGGACAGGCCCGGTTCCCTCTCCCTGAGGGAGAGGGAACCGGACAACTCAGTCCAACACTACAAACCGTACACACGAGCCGCGTTATCACCAATGACCTTCTGACGGGTCGCATCTGACATCGGCTCGACCAGTTCATTCAGCTCTTCCATATAGTCGCCGGGATGGTCGGGATGCGGAAAGTCGGACGCCCAGAAGAACTTATCTGCCCCAACAAAATCGACCACATGGCCAAACGCTTTTTCATCAGGATCGCCAGAGATCCAACACTGGCGCTGAAAGTAATAACTCGGTTTCTCTTTGAGCGGCACGCTCTCGCCCAGCGGGCTGTCATACACGGCATCCATGCGGTTCAGCAGATAGCCTGCCCAGCCTGCGCCAGATTCCAGCACCACAATTTTGACCTTAGGAAAACGGTCAAACAGACCATACTGAAACATAGCCGTAAATGCCTGCAATGGCCCCTGCGCACCATGCACGTTAAAATGCCACGTCGCCCATTTCTGCATATCTTTGAAGCGTTGGTGGACACGTTTGGCCGGTGGTTCGCCACTCGGGTGAATCCCCACCGGCACTTCAAGCTCTTGAACTTTGGCCCAGAACGGATCGTAATCCGGATGGGCATGTGACTTCCAGGTTGGGGTAAACGGCACAAAGAACGCGCCTTTGGCTCCGTTTTTCACCGCACGTTCCAGCTCCCGAGCCGCCTCTTGGGGATCCCCCATCGAGATGTGGGCAATCGGAACCAGACGTCCATTCGTACCGGAACAGAAATCTTCGACCCAGCGGTTATAGGCTCGGGCAAACGCTGCCTGGAGTCCAAAGTCTTCCACCTCTTCAGTTTCCCACAATAAGCCGAGGCTGGGATACACAATAGCTTTCTCCAGCCCTTCTTGATCCATACGCTCCAAGCGTTGGGTGGGGTCCATCGAGCCAAACGGGGCTTCGCCCATATAGGTGCGATCTGGGCTGGGGCCCATTTCTTCATGACTCTTGCCCATTCCACCAAAACCGGCCAGTCCGCCTGGCTGCATATACTTAGACGGTCGGCCGTCTAATTCCAATATCTCCAGCCCATCTGAGCCAGTCCGAACCCGAATGGCCTGGTCGCGATACTGAGGGTCGATATATTTTTCCCAGACATCGGCAGGTTCAAGGATATGCCCGTCCGCATCAATTGCACCGGAGTAGGGAAACTTTTTGAGATTCAGATCAGTCATACTCGACAGTTCCTCCTTAGTAAGTGAAAGAGGGCAGAGCCTTTTCAGTCGCTCTGCCCTCCTATGAGATCACTGAGATCAATAGCTTGTGTGTCTTTCGTTATGCCGAGGCAGCCATCTCCGTGTAGCCGTTCTGATCCTTGGGCAGTTTGAAAGCGGCGTCACTCTGGAGTATGGGCAGGACCTTCTCGGCAAACAGCTGGTAGCTGCGACGCAGTTTGTCAACCGGTAGTCCGCCAAAGGCGAAGGTATTCACCACGTGCTCAAGGGCGACGGTCGAATGAATATAGCGGAATTTTTCCAGCACTTGGTCAGGCGTGCCTGACGCGTGCAAGCTGCGAAAAAACTCAATCGCCTTGGCCTTGGCTTCTTCATCAGCATTCAGCTTAGCATACGTTTTAGCCATCTTGCCGTAGAACTCATAGCCTTTGACTTTAGTCAAATCGCCTGAGGAGAAGCGATAGTGGTTTTCAATCGAGTCAAACATCGCGCCCAGGTGCTCCTGGGCCAAGTCTTCGGCCTCTTGGGGGTCGTCTGACACCAGCACGTTGAACAGCCCAATCGGTGCACGCGGCTGAAAACCACTCGCCGTCGCATTCTCAACATAGCGCTGGTAATCCGCCGCAGTATCTTCCCAACTCCGCTGAGCAATGATCAGCACGCCAAGACCCAGCTTGGCCATGATCTCAGCCGACTCCGGGCTGACCGACGAGGCATAACAGCGCTGCTCTGGATGCGAAATCGGACGCGGGCGGATCTGGATTTCCGGAATCTGGTAATACTTGCCGTCGTACGAGAAGCTGTCCTGGGTTAACCCTCTGCGGACGATCTCGGCACACTCAACAAAGCGTTCACGTGATTCATGCATCGGAATACGGTATCCCGCGTACTCAACGGTAGCCGCCCCACGGCCAAAGCCAATAATGGTGCGACCATTTGACAGCACATCGAGCAGGGCAATGTTTTCAGCCACTTCGACTGGGTCGTGCCATGGCAGCACGATCACGGCTGTGCCGAGCTGGATGCGTTTGGTCCGGCCAGCAAAATAGCTCAACATCTGGGTCGGGTCGGGCGACATCGTGTAGCCGGTAAAATGGTGATCCAGCGCCCAGATCGAGTCAAAACCCATGTCTTCAGCCATATCGCCTAGCGCCAGCTCTTCCTGATACGTCTGGAAATCGGGTTTTCCGTGAAAACTCGTCAATTGAAGTGTCATACCAACTTTCATACTGTCCTCCTTTTTTTGCCATCCGATTGCATTCGGGGCTGTTTCATACGATTTGGGGCTATATTAGAAGAGAAGAACACATTATACAAATGGGAAAAACATGCAAGGAGAGACCACATGGCTGCATACCTCAGTGTCGCACAAGCAAAAAAGCAATCCGGCATGCGGATCGTCGCCTCCGCAGGCATTCCCGGGCCATGGGCGGAAGCAGTCAAAGGCTTTTGCTACGTCAAAAAGATTCCGTATAGCGTTGTCCAATTCGACATTGGGGCGGAAAACAAAGAACTGGTGGAATGGTCAGCCCAGGCGTCCGCGCCTGCCATGATCTGGAATGATGAGTTTCCCAAATCAGTCTGGACACAGCAGCTGACACTGACAGAACGCATCCAGCCGAATCCCGCTCTTATTCCCTCTGATTTGGAAGATCGCTTGCTGCTGTTTGGCTATGCCAATGAGCTGTGTGGTGAAAATGGCTTTGGCTGGTGCCGTCGCCTGATGGTCGTGCATCACATGCTGGCCGCTCCAGACCTCAGCGAAGAAAACCGTGCCCTGGGCCAATACTTTGGCGGCAAGTATGGCTACAGTCCCGAAGCTGGAGAATCAGCCCCAGGCCGGGTCGCCCAAATCTTAGAGTCACTGGGCAAGCGTTTAGCAAACCAGAAGGCGGCCGGGAGTCAGTATTTCATTGGCGAGTCGCTGAGCGCGCTGGATATCTACTGGGCAGCCTTTGCCACCCTTATTCAACCCCTACCTGAAGAGATGTGTCCAATGGGCGACATGAACCGCTTCATGTATACCAACACCGACGCGACCGTACAGGCAGCGGTGGACCCCTTACTCATGGAACACCGCGATTTTATCTACACCACATACTTGGAACTGCCAGTTGATTTGTAGGCGCGTATCTTCGTATGTATTTTCGTGTGTGTCTTCACACGTATCACACGTATCACACGTATCACACGTATCTTGGGAAAGAGCAAAAGAGGGTTAGTGCATGGCAGACTTCAATTACGCAACATTCTTTCGTCGCCTCCAAGATCTCAAACGTTTGCAGATTAAGGCCGATGATGTTTCGTGGCTTGAACAGCATCACAAGCCTGATCGGGCGTATGAGACGGTCTTGTATCTGGGCTGTAATATTCTGCGGACGCCACATATCGCCAAGCAGGTTGTGGAGGTGTTCACCCATCTGAATCTGGACTTCGTAGCTGTTGGTGGGGTGCAGTTCTGCTGTGGCATTGTGTGGGACAAGTTCGACGGACCGAAAAAGGGCAGCCAAGTTTCGGATCGTACCGTGACAAGACTAGAGGACTACCAGCCCAAGCAAGTGGTCATGTGGTGTCCGTCATGTAACGTGCATTTCAAAGATATTGTCATTGGTCGTGATGATCGGCAGCCAGCCTTTGCTATCACTCATACACCACAATTTCTGGCCGAAATGGCAAAACGTGGCGAACTGCCCTGGAAACAGGCAGTGCCCTGCAAAGTTGCATTGCATACCCATGTTGGTCGGACGGGTCATCAAGAGGGTGAGCGCAGAGCGCGCAATGACCGTGAATCGGCGGCAGCCCTGCTTCGCTCAGTACCAGGCGTTGAGGTCATTGATGAAGTCCAGGCCCCGCCAGATCTCGATTACGACTGCGGAGCCGCCAGCCTCCGCCTACCACCAGCTCAGATGCAGGAGACACGTACCACACTCCTGAGCTCACTCCGCCCCACCAGCCAGGCAGACACTCTGGCAACAATTTCGCATGCTTGTCACCGAGAGTGGTGCCAGGAGGGATGTGGGGATCTGAGAGTCCGCAATTACATCTCTATCGTGGCTGAAGCACTCGGCTTGGAAACAGAAACCGACCAGCTCGGAGACTTTAAAAAAACGCGCAACCTGGAAGATCTTCTCGATCGTTCACAGGCTGAGTGGCAATCACATGGACTGAGTCGGGAGCAAGCACGAGCGCTAGCCAGCAAGTATTTTGCGGGCGGGAAAATGGCACCCTAGAAGATAAAACGTGGGACGTCCAATGACACAAATCCCCCTGCCCGTCACGTTTCAATGAGACCGGCCTTGCCTTACACCTTGCTGCCCGCCAGTGTATGGACAACCACAACGGAGGGATTCTGATGGAAATATCGTATGCCCACGCGCCAGTTCCTGTCCGAGCTGATATCCCAGCTGCACACTCCCAAATTTGGCAAAAACTGGCTGAGCCAGGCACCTGGTGGACAGGCGCTGAGCGGGTCGCTATTGCGGCCGAGGTACGCAAAGCCGGGCAGTGCCAGCTGTGTGCGGAGCGCAAAGCCGCCCTGTCGGCCGCTGCCGTTCACGGCCAGCATGATAGCAACGGGGTCTTGTCAGTCCCTGTTGTTGAAATGATCCATAAGATCAGCACCGATCCGGGCCGGCTGAGTAAACAGTGGTACGAACAGCTATTGGTCGATGGCTTGGAGGACACCCAGTATATTGAAACGCTCGGCGTGGTTGTCCGAACGGTCAGCATTGATTCTTTCTGTCGGGGGATCGGCATCGCACCGCACCCCTTGCCTACCCCAGTCGCGGGCGAGCCGAGCCGCCGTCGCCCACCTGCAGCACGAGTCAATGTCGCCTGGGTCCCAATGATCCCCAGCGGTGAAGAAACCGGACCGGACGCCGATCTGTACCGAGGAGTGCGCGCCCCAAACGTGATCCGGGCACTGAGTCTGGTGCCAGATGAAGTCCGCTCCAGTATCTATATCCTTTTGCCCGCCCAGTACATGCAGGATCGCAACGCAGGCGACCCGACAAGTGACCCAGGTCGGGCGATTAGCCGTCCACAGATCGAGCTGTTGGCGGCGCGCGTCTCTGCGCTCAACCAGTGTTTCTATTGAACCACTGCCCATCTGATGCTGCTCCGGGCGAGCAGCCAAACCGCTGAGATTAATCTGACTGCGGCCATGAATGCTGAGGCCGATAGTGGTATTCCGCATGGCATCTTGCTGAATACGTTCGCCGAAGCCGTCCTCGGCTCAGACGATGCGGCGCTCAAATCCGCCCGCAACTGCCTCTTAGCTGAACTAGGACCCACCGGGCTGGTGGATTCTGCCGCTATTGTGGCAACATTCATGCAGATGGACCGGATTGCCGATGCAACCGGCATCCCGCTTGACAATGTTGTGAGAGATGTCACTGACGGGTTTCGGGCGGAACTCGGCTTGAATGCATATGCTTCCGCCCAAAATACACCTGGAGTGACAGCAGCCTAAAACGTGCTCGGCCAAGAGTGGCGGGTGAGAGTGGCGGGTGAGAACGGGCGGGCGTCTGTGCCCACTCAGGGTGTCAGGTATCAGGCGAGGGAGTATGATAAGCACGCGTCTGGCATGACAATATTCAATTCAGCTGCAAACGGAGCGATCTGCTTCCACACTCCAGCCCGGTAGGCATATGTTCCTCTACAGTCTGCTCCTTTAAGGAAGAGTCGCATGTACTATTTTCTTACCTGGACGACTGGTCATACGGAAGTAGATACCCTACTCCGCCAGGCCGTGTCACGCTGGGAACAGCTGGCCATTCACAATGACCTGACCGCAGCTGATACACTCGACGCGCTGCCGCCAGAACTCACCCGGCCTGACGCCAGCATCCCACCTAACTGGGCCGCGACGTATTACCTCTTGTCGCACCCAGAGCAGGTCTTACTCGCTTTTGCGTGGCTACACTGGTGGCAGCAGTCGACTGCCGAAGAACCAGGTTTTGCGGGCTGGCTGCTACGTGGGCCAGGCTTTTCGCTCAATCATGCTTCATTGCTGAAGGTCTTGACCCAACAGTGTGATGGCACGCTGGGCATCCTGCACAATTTATTAGAAAAGATGATTGAACAGGCTGGCGACTGGGATGGGGATGGCGAGCAGCGTCCAGAGGTGTCGACGCTGCTCGCCTGCCTTGATACCGAGTATCGGTATAATATTCACGACCGTGAGTTGTGGCCGGCGGTGTTAGAACTTGCGCAAAAATGATGGGATGCAGACTTCAAGCAGCTGTGTGAAGAGACGCCCGGTCTGCACCCGATTCCCGGTGCGCAGACGCAAGGTCAAAAGGTTCTGTCTCAAGCACGGGTTCAAGGAGAGGCTCAACATGATCTGGGCTGCTGGCTGCCTCGGCTTTCTTGTTCAATTTTTATTCAAGTTACTGTTGTTGTTTTCCATTTCGCTTTTCAGATGTTCAAAGATCAGCGTTGTTTGTCACTGCGGGTAAGACACCCCAGAAGGAATACGATCATGGCTGAAAAAACGAAATTTCTGCTTGACGAAAGCCAGATGCCCAAAGCCTGGTATAACATGAACGCAGATATGCCAGTCCCGATGCTGCCCCCACTCCATCCAGAAACAAAACAACCGATCACCCCCGAATTCCTGAGTGCTTTTACTCCGCTGGCGCTCATGGCCCAGGATATGAGTCCTGAGCGCTATATTGAAATTCCTGAGCCTGTGCGTGACATATACAAGCTGTGGCGACCAACCCCTTTTTGCCGCGCCCAGCGTCTTGAGCAACACCTACAGACTCCGGCTCATATCTATTACAAATACGAGGGCACGAGTCCGGTCGGCTCACATAAGCCGAACACAGCTGTCGCCCAGGCGTTTTACGCCAAGGAAGAAGGTATCCAGACTCTCACCACCGAGACTGGAGCGGGACAATGGGGCTCTGCCTTATCGATGGCGTGTCACTTCTTTGGTATTGGCTGCGAAGTCTACATGGTTCGCATTTCGTATAACCAGAAACCGTACCGGCGGCATATGATCGAAACGTATGGCGGCAAAGTGTACGCCAGCCCGTCTGACCGTACAGCAGTTGGTTGTAAGCTGCTCGCCGAAAACCCTGAACATCCAGGCGCGCTCGGCATTGCTATATCAGAAGGTATTGAAGCGGCTCAGAATTCAGGTGGGACCAAGAAGTATAGCCTGGGCTCTTCTCTGCCCCACATCATGCTGCACCAAACGATTATTGGTGAAGAGACCTTGCTGCAAATGGAAATGGCCGGGGAGTATCCAGATATTATCATTGCCTGTGCCGGCGGAGGCTCGAATTTTGGTGGCTTCGCCTTTCCGTTTATTCGAGAGAATATCCAAAAAGGTAAGACAACCCGTATCATTGCCGCAGAGCCGGCGGCCTGCCCTACCCTGACCAAAGGCAGCTACACCTGGGATTGGGCTGACACCGGAGGCATTGCCCCGATTTGTCAGATGTATACTCTCGGCCACTCCTTCGTGCCCGCCACGATTCATGCCGGGGGTTTGCGTTATCACGGCATGTCACCCCAGATCAGTGCGCTGGTCCATGCTGGTCACATCGAAGCGGTTGCTATTGACCAGCTGGATACATTTGAAGCCGGGGATATGTTTGCTTGGACAGAGGGTATTCTGCCTGCACCAGAATCAAACCATGCCATTCGCGCGGCGATCAATGAAGCCGTGAAATGTCGAGAAAGTGGAGACAAGAAAGTCATTGCCTTCAATCTGAGCGGGCACGGGCATTTTGATATGACAGCCTATGCGGATTATCATGCCGGTAAGCTGCAACGCTGCGAATATCCAGCCGCCGAAATTGAGCGGGCCATACAAGAGCTGCCAGAAGTGAACTTTCCTGGAGCCTGATCCCGTTTTACGGCTTGCTCGTTTTGCTCCTCCTCCCCAGAAGCTGCTTCACCCGAACGGAGAGTGATTCCCGCTCTCCGTTCCAGCATTGTCTGGCCCGCATCCGCTGCCCATAACCCAGCGCAATATCAAGCTCGAGCCTCAGGCGACGCAGACACCTCCCGGCCAACCGACTTCCAAGCCGGGTATATCATTTTGAGTAGTCCTTACCGTAGACAATGTATGTCTCACGAATGTTGACGGAGAACCTTCGCATCCAAAAGGTCTTTCTCTCTGCCAGTTTCTTCTTTGTTCTTAATCAAATCTGAAATTGCTAAGACCGGAATTGATAATTCTTCAATGTCGATCGGTAAAGCGTTTTGCACAGCGTCAGCAAAGTCCACTCCAGTAATACTAGTCATAATATCAATACGACGTGGAGCCACGCCAATCTGGAATATCACGTCAGAATTTGTAAAATCTTCAGGGCATATATTCTGGACAGGGGCACCAAACTGAGCCAGTGCCTGATAGACACGCAGGGCATTTTCAGCTGAAGAACGCACCCAAATATCGATATCTCCTGTCGCACGCGGATATCCATGAGCGGCAAGAGCGTATGCTCCAACGAGAATGAACTCAACGCCTTCGTCTAATAAGATGTGTAACATCTCTCTGTAGTCGTCGTTGAGCATTGCCTTCCTTCATAAAAGCCCAGGTGTCTCGGGTAATCTCCCAGACAAGAGAGATTCGAGCTGCGGGATCGCCCTCAACATACCCGTCATCGTGACAATTCTTCATATTCGCCAGACTTGTGACAGAACGCTTGACTTTTGTCTCTGATGTCATCATGGATGTCACGATGAGGATTATACCTCTACCCAGGGAACAACGGAAGCACGTATCCCTGCTTCCCGCCCCGCTCAGTATTTCTGCTCAACGGACTTTTCCAATCCCACGATACATGCCAACCACAACTCCCAAAATTCGAGGCGAAGGGGATTGAGCGGTCAGCGGAATGGGGTCATAGGCAGGATTTGCAGCCTCGAGAAAGAGCGAGTTGCCTTTTTCCCGCAGCCGTTTCACTGTCACCTCCTCGCCTAACAAAGCCACCACGATCTCGCCCGAATCGGCATCGTCCTGTTGGCGTACAATGACAAAATCATTTTCCTTGATCCCGGCTTCAATCATACTGTCGCCTTGTACCCGCAGAGCAAAATGGCTGCCCTTGCCCAACAACGCCGGACCGAGG
This sequence comes from Binatia bacterium, assembly GCA_965231765.1. GTDB lineage: Bacteria > Desulfobacterota > Binatia > Bin18 > Bin18 > JAAXHF01. The sequence continues at coordinate 5,526,054 of OZ246887.1, read as the reverse complement.
CTCAGCTCACCTTCCCGATTCTCGACGGCAAGGAGCGGCCGTCCGGCAGCGACTTTCCCAAGAATAGGAATAGTGCCTTCCAAGGCCACCACAGACTGCACGACCTCAATCGCGCGCCGCCGCCCAGGAAAACGGCGAATATAGCCTTTACGCTCAAGAGCAGACAGATGATCTTTGACTCCTTGCAGCGAAGAGATCGTCATCGCATCAGCCATCTCTTGCAGTGAAGACACATAGCCACGTTTGGCCAAAGAGGTTTCTATAAATCGTAGCAGATGTTCCTGGCGTTGGGTCAAAGGGGAATTTGACATAAGCTACAAATACTGTACATAAATACTGTCTGTCAAGAATTGCGTGCTGCAACCTGCTTGCATTACACCAGGAAATCCGGAACAGCCTGGTGCACTCATTTATGAGATTCTGTTTTCCTACCGAAGGAGGTTTTAGATGCGTGGCCATGATTTGGAAGCTTCATCTTTATTAACCAACTTCACCTATACAGCCGTGCAGCTGCCTTCTATGCGCACCTGGTGCGGCTCCTCCCCCCCGAGAAGATTGTCAAGCTGCTGGCCCACTTGGCGACCGAGCTGGACAAGGACGCCAAAGAGTTGCAGGCCGGCCTCACGGCTGGCAAGCTGCCCCCGTGGGTCGGCCGCCGCTCCTCCCTTGATCCGTGACGACACCCGCCGCCCGGCCGCGCGGGTTGTGTCTGATAATTGGCTATTATGTGCACTTTGAACAAAAATCGCATTGCCCTATAAGGTGGGCCTTCGGCCACTCCTGAAGAAATAAAAGAGATCCTCGCCCGTTGGCGGAGCCGAAAAAAGGCTGGGCCGCCGCCTGACTCGGGCTAAAACCGGGCATGGCTTCGCCAGTCGGGCAAAAGACAGGGTGGGGAAGGGGAAATCAAGGAGAATTTGCGCCTAGAATCGCCCCAAAAGCCGCCCAGGAGCCACGCAAGGCAGGACATCGAGGAGGAAGTATGAGGTATCGGAATGCACTGCAACAGATATGGACATGGGTTCTCAGCATTGCTGGGCTCTTGGTGCTGACAATCGCCCTGCCCTCTCTCTCTATTTGGGTTGTCCTCATGACTGGCATAGTGTCTCTCATCGCTGTCCTACATCCGCTCCCGAGACTCTGGTTACCGACAAGGAAGAAGGCCGGGTGCGTACTCGCACTCTCGTTTGGGCTGCTGGCTGTCGGAGGAGCCCACCTTCCTGAGCCTCCGCCCGCCACCCCCGAAGAATTTGAAGCCCAAGCAGAAAAATGGGCAGCCCAAGCAGAAGTACGGATACGACAAGCAAAAGTCAGAGGGGAAGCAAGAAGGAGGACAGAAGCAGCAAAGAAAAGACCAGCAGCAGTAATCCAAGCAGAAGCAAACGCGGCACGGCTGGCAGCGCGGGCAGCGCGGGCAGAAGCATCAGGAGAAGACCACGCCTGCCGCGCAAGCCTTCAATGCTGGGGCGACAAACACAGCTTCGCCGCCTCATTCCGTTGCCCAGACCAAATCGAACGGCTCGCAAAATATGACCATGAATGGACGGACGGCTGGCTCGGAACCAAATTCAGCCACTTTGCGTGGAAGGATCGCCAGACGGGATCGATCACCTATATTGGCGATCAAATAAAGTTTCAGAACGGCTTTGGCGCATGGGTTCCGCATACCTACCATTGCGACTTCGACCCGATCAAGCGAGAAGTCCTTGACGTTCGGGCCATGGCTGGCCGACTTCAGGCGACAAAATAAGGCGCGGCCGGCTTCCGCCTTCCAAAACGTCCGGACCTGGCGGGCTACAAGGGCGTCGGGTGCGTCTGATAAAAAGTATATTATGTTCACTTTGTGTGTTGATTTTGTTTGGGCTTTTGGGCCAATTCTAATCGTCAGGAGCAATGGATGTCTGAACTGTACCTGGAACTGTCCGAAAAATTCCGTGATGAGGCCGCTGGCATCCGAGATGAGCTGAGCAAGCACTTGAAGGTCGGCCGGCCGAGCATCGTTTTTCGTCGGTCGGCCGATCCAACCCTGCCCTCATATATCCAACTCTTGGGTGATGCAGGGGCTTGGCAGGTGCTCCACGCGGCAGCAGTAGTTTTCCTTACCGCTGCTGTCGCTACCTTGGGAAAACTGGTTACCACTGCGATATGGGATAAATGTGCCAACAGGAATGACGTGAAGCCGCTTGCCGACGTGGCAACGACGTTGGCGACAGCGTCCGCGTGCGTGGACGGAGAGGTGGTAATCTCCGTCGGTCTCAATATTCCCGATGACTATTTTGGTACGTCGATATCCATCAAATCCTCAGACCCTGAAAAGGTGGCTCATGTCCTGGCCTGTTTCATCGTCCACGTAGACCAGCTCTCGAAAGCCATGCAGGCCGAAGTGGCGGCAGGGCGTACGCCGTTCGGGCCAGCCATCATTGCGCGACAGGATGACGAGAGTCTGGTGGTGAGATGGAAGACACAGGATGGTCGTGCCCATGAACTCCAAATCCCTCGCCCGAAATCGTAACAATTCTTTCGGCGGGTGGTGGCGGCCTGCGCGTAAATCGGCCGCAAACCCGCCCACGGCCGATCCGGCCATTACGTCTGATAATGCCCTATTGTGTCTAGCTTGGGAGACTGTGATATGTGTCAATTGGACTCATTCCAGCTGCTCATTTCGGCGATTGCAAGCCTTGTCGCTGCCTGTACTGGCCTATACCTCTGCTGGTCACGAGATGGACTGCCGAACATTATCGCTAGGACGAATTATTTCGCCTCTGAAGCCTGGAACTCAGACTTCGTGACCCGCCAAGTCCGCTTTGATCAGCAGCCCGATCCGTTAAGGTGGGTGGTCTATGAGGTTCGCATTGCCAAGTCTCGCCACAAGTGGATTGCCATACCAGGTGAGGGTGAGAGAGACGACCATGGCAATTTCCTTGGTTGGCCTCTCGGTGGGGCCTGGACGGACAGAATCCGGTACGATCCGCCCGTCAGCGAAGGGTTTTTCCTGCTACACCCAGAGGCGCCGCCGCCCTCGACGCTCTTCTTCCTCGTCCGCTTGCGCTCGCATTCGCGCTTTAGCATGAAGCGCTGGGCGAACGTGCCCTCCACGTAACGCCCCCCGCCAGCTGAAGATTCTTCGGCCCGATCTGTCTTTTTACGTCTGATAACATGCTATTATGTGCACCTTGCGGCTTGAAATCATTGGGCTTTTTCGACACGCTCCAGCCACCCCCAAAAAGCTCAGGAAAAAGGCCCCTGCAAGCGGGGCAGTTAGCAGTTCTTTGTCTAACGATGTCACAGGGACGAAATCAAAGGCGATTACAACAAGGAGGAGAATCTTGTGGTTGATATTGGAGATTTCCAAGCGCTTATTGCAACTATCAAGGGATCTTTTGGTCTTTTGAAAGAATTGAGAGCGCTCCCGCTTGAAGAGGGAGTCAGCAAGAAGGCCGCGGAAGTGGACGCTCAAATCTTGGCCGCCTATGAGAGCGCACTGGCGTCCCAAGATCTCCAATTCAAAATGAGCAAGCGCAACCGAGAGCTTGAAGAAGAAGTGATTCGCCTTAAGAGCTGGGATGTTCAGAAGGGAGATTACGAACTTAAGGCCATTGGGGATTCTGCGTTCGTTTATTCTTTGAAGGAAAATGCCGAGTCGGCGGAACCGATGCATTGGCTGTGCCCGCCCTGCTATGAGAATTCGAAGAAGTCTATACTCCAACGAGGAGGGGTTTCCAGGACAATCCCCCACACTTGGCTATGCCCGGTTTGTAAGGCCGAAATTCAAGTTTATTCGAACACCTCTCCTTCTTCCTGATACGCGGGGAAAGGGAAACCAGGTCCGGACTGCGGCCAGAATCGCACAAAACCAGGCCCGGGAGCCACAAAAGGAGGGACAGCTTTGTCCAAGACAACACACCCACACTCACACGCCGGGAATGTGGACGTAGAGGGTGAGCAGATCGAGATCGATGACACGAGCATAGCGGGAGACTGTGTCTTCTCTGGGAAGATTTTAGTCATCGGGGAGCTGGTCATAGCCGGGAATGTGCGCTTTGAGGGAGACGTTGCCGTAGCTAATGACGCGCGGATCGTCATCAACGGGCGGGCCTGGATGCCCAAGGCCAAGCCCAAGGACTAAGCTCCGCCGCGTTAGTTGAAGCCGCCCGGCCCCGCCGTGCTCGCAGGCGGGCCGACCGGGACGCAATCCATGCCGGGCGGGCAGGTTCCGCCGCCCCCTGTCGGGCATGAATTCTCGTCTATATCCATATCCCCCGCCGCCCTCACGACGTGGGTCAGGCGGTTATTAGGAACGAAGGAGGACGCGCCATCTACCGCGGCCGTCACGGTGACTTTTTTCTGAGCGGCGTAGCTAAAAGAGCAGCCGTCCGCATTCTGTCCGGTACAGGTCGAAGCGTTGATACCCTGCCCGTCTGGCGTCCCGCCTTGCGGGCATTCATCATGCCAGCGGTCATTGTGGCCCAGGGCCGCCGAATCCCAGCCAAACGCCGAGGCGCAGCTCGACCAGGGCAGCAGAGCGGGCTCGAATCGAGCCAGCCGCCTGAGCACTGCGGCATGGGCGGCGTTGCATTCCGTGGGCGGCCCCCCCCGGCAGACAGAGCCAGGCTTGACACTCAGCGAATGAGACGGCAAGCGCGACAGGAGCCGCCACGACCTGGAGAACCAGGGCCAGGGCTACCAAAAAGACAGATACTATTCATCTCCATACCCAATCTGCTCATTCAGGTGAGCAATTGCTTCAATATAGCCGGTCGCCATATCCCGAACGACATCGCGGGCTGAACGAATCGTGTTCTGCTCACCAACCCCTTGTCCAGTCGGATAGGTATACAATTGATACGCACCTGATTCAGACGTCACTCCGGGTGATTTCATGCCACGATCGATGCGTCTCAGGTAGTTATAGGCCAAGATGCTTTGCAATGGCGTTTTGAGCGGTTCCGGCGAATCTTTGCGTTCCCACGCGTCTGTCCACTTGGAACGCAAGAAGCGGGCATGCTTGCCGGTCATTGATTTTGTGCGGATTGTGCCGCTTGAATCAGCCGCCAAGAGCTTCTCTTTGGCCATCCGATCTAACTCAGACTCCGTTGTTGTTAACCATACAGTTCCGCACCACACACCCTGCGCACCGAGCGCCATGGCGGCGGCCATTTGGCGGCCATTGCCTATACCACCCGCCCCAAGCACCGGCGTCGGTGCCACCGCGTCAACGATCTCGGGAATAAGCACCATACCGCCCAAATCGCCGGTGTGCCCGCCAGCCTCGTATGATTGGGCAATGATGATATCAACAGCGGCTTCTTTATGCCGCACAGCGTGACTCTTTTTTCCTGCCAGCGCCCCAACCAGAACGCCCTTTTTATGCGCGGCTTCAACCACATAGGCCGGTGGCGTGCCAAGTGCACTGACCAGAAACTTGGCCTTATGTTCTAAGGCAATGTCGATAATGCCCTTAGCTTCTTTCTGCGAGTAGCGCAGCCCGCGTCCTTTTGCCGACGGCGTGCCTGACGGCAGTTCAGGCACGCCTGTTTTGGCCAAAAGATCATCGAGGAATTTTCGATGCTGTTCAGGAATAAGACCTTGGAGCGATTCGCGCTCCACTCCACCTTTCTCAGCTCCGACATAATTGGCAGGCATCATCAAATCAACGCCATACGGGATATCGCCCAGCTGTTCATCGATCCACTTGAGATCAATCTCCAGCCGTTCGTCGGTATGAATCGCCGCTCCGAGGACACCGAGACCACCCGCCTTACTCACCGCCACAACCACGTCCCGGCAGTGGGTAAAGGCAAAAATGGGGAACTCTATTCCGAACATTTCAGTCACGTGTGTTGGCATGTCTGTGCTCCGTGCTTTTTTCTTCTGAGTCTAATTGAGCGGCGGCAGCCATTTCAGGTCTTGAAAACGTTTGATCCATTTGCGGAAACAATCTTCCGTATCCATAGAGTCGTGGAAACCAGCTTGGCGGAGCTTAATCGTACTGACCAGCATTGGTGGAGGCGCCTGATCTTTGCTGCCAAATCCAAACGCAAAATCAGCCAGAATAAAGGACTGCCCGACGTACTCCTGCAAACTTTTGGGCGCCTGCAACCCATATTTATCCACAATCGTGGCCCACTCCGCTTCTCGCTGGGGCATTGTTTCGGCAAGTGATAGTGGCTCGGGCGGACCAACCTCCATACCGAGCGCCTCTGCAATCGCTGGCCATACGTTCTGCCACACAAACACATCGCCATTGGCGATATTAAAAATCTCATTCCGGGCAGTTGGGGCTGAGGCCGCCCACTCAAACGCCCGGGCATGAATATCCGTATCAATCGCCTCGAAAACAAACGGGGGTCCACCAGGAAAAGACAGCGGCAAGCCTGCTTCTTTGCGCAGCGCAGCATACACCCCGAGCGCCGGAAAGACGTTCATCTGACTGCCAAGCGACTCACCCAGAATGAGCTGCGGGCGCCACACGGTCCAGTGCCACTGCTTGCCAAGCTGACGGTCGCGCAAATAATCCTGCTGCAAAAAGTAGAAGTTCTCATGATTGTGGCGCGGCCAGCGCTCACGAGCCGGTACAGGAAACGGTTCAATATGCACGCCATACGCTTTCGTCCCCTGTAACAACGAAATGTGCTGCAAATCTTTCGCCACCGCCTCAATTGGATCAAACAGATTATCCAGCATGGCCAGGTTTGTTTGCATCTGATCTTGCTCAAACCAGCCTTGGACCAGACCTGGCTTTTCGTACAGCGCGGCATAGACCACATGCGTCACATCCGACATCTGGCCAAACACTTCAGCGCATTGGGCCTTATTTTGCAGATCAACAGAAATAATAGTCGCGTCCTCAAGCCCACTTGGAATGCGACGTGACACGCCGACGACATCCCAGTCTTCAAGTTGTGAAAAATGCTTCACCGCAGCGAAGCCTACGAGCCCGGACGCACCGGCGACGAGCATTTTCTTTTTTGGCATACAGTCCCTTTCCTTCTCTTATTAGCAAAGCTCTCAAAGCTCTCAAAGCTCTCAAAGCTCTAATGATGATCCACCCAGTCTCGACTCTCCACAAGGGAAAAATCATCCGCCTCTTCTTCGCTTGTGAATTTCTGCTCGCATTCGCTGAGCGGGAAATATTCATGCACAACGCCATCAAGTAAGCGGAACACCCGCGAGCCAGGTTGCCACTCGCCAGAGTCGAGCTGTTTTGATTGTGGCTCGATGATGAAGCCTCCATATAATTCAGTTGGCCGCATAGTGTGCTCTCCTCCCTGTCCATTCTGCCTGCCGATAGCTCATACCACCAAATCACGGACCCGCCTATAAAGGCTGGGAGTGTGAGCTTACTCAGATACGACACTTCGGCCGACTGCATCCAAATACGCAGCAATCTTGTCCATGAGTGGCCGATCGCGTTGTTCGTCAAATGGGATGGCGGCTCGGTCCGCTCGATCATATAGCCAGACCGGTTGACGACAATACGGTTCCGCTTCATCAGCGTAGCGTGGAAAGACATGTGCATGCAGAGCTGGACTCATATTCTCCTCACCGGAAACTCGGCATCAGCTCCTTGGCAAACAGCTCCAATGACCGGGTCGCCTTCTTTGGGTCAAACCCCGGTAGCTGGGTACCAAACACAAAATGGGTGCACTGATAATTTTCACAGAAGCGTTCCATTTTGCGCGCGACTTGATCAGGCGTGCCAATCATCGCTGCTCGGCCAAAGCCGGAGTTGCGCAGCTCGCTCGGATCTTTAAATTGCCACATCTCAGTATCCCCAGGCACGTCGTTGGCTTCGGCCATAATCTCGCGGTAATATTCCATGGAATTGTGAATATGGGCTTGGATATCGTCCCAGGCCTGCTCTTCATTCTCCGCCACATACACCAGCCGGATTTGACCAATATTAAAATTGGCGGGATCAAAGCCACTCTCTTGCAAGGTTTTGATGTACAACGGTGCGGGGTCTGGCCCGAGCGTCGCCATCAAGTGACAGCCCATACGGGCGACACGCTGAATCGCTTTATCGGCACGGGCGCCCATCCAGATGGGAATATGCGGCTGCTGGACTGGCTTGGGAGACAGGGTCATGTCTTTGACTGTGCTAAAACGGCCTTCGAAGCTTACATGCTCCTCCGTCAACAAACGTCGCACCAACTCCACACCTTCAGCCAGGCGTGCCGAACGCTCCTTGCGCGGAATGCCCAGCGAGTGAAATTCATTGGCCGCATACCCCTGGCCTGCCCCCAGATCAAAACGACCATTGGACCAGATGTCGATGCAGGTTGCGTCTTCAGCGACCCGGACTGGATGCTGAAATGGCATCAGCAAAATATACGTGCCAATTCGAATCCGGTTCGTCCGAGCCGCGATGGCAGCCGCCGTTGGTAAAGGCGACGGATTATAGCCATCTTGGGTGAAATGATGCTCAGCCAGCCAGACATTGTCATAGCCCAACTCTTCAGCGCGGACGACCTGCTCAAGTAACTCCTGGTACAGCACCTGAGGCGGTTTGTACCACTCGGGTGGATTACGAAAATCATGGATGATGCCAAATTTCATAGCCGTTTTTTTCCTTTCAGCCTGCTCTTCTCATAAGCCAAACTCATACAGAAATGTATGTGATTTTGTGCTGCTTCCGCAACAGACTCACTTGTCTTGAAACAGGAGTATGATATGCTGGTTTCAAACGAGCGTTTGAAAAATGATTCTGACTGAAAAAAGTAAACTCACCCGCCAGAAACTCCTTGAAGTCGCAGCCGACATCTTCGTCGATAAAGGCTTTCACGCGGCTGGCATACGGGAAATCTGTACCACCGCTGGAGCGAATCTCGCCGCTGTCAACTATCACTTCGGGGGTAAGATGGAGCTCTACAAAGCGGTTTTGACACACGCCTTTGAAAACGCCAAACCTCCGCGTCCCATGCCACAGCTGGCGGATGATCCGGACCATCCGCAAGAACAGCTGCGTGCATGGGTCGTGTGGAATGCCGAGCGGATGCTTGGCGTTGGTGGCCATGCCGTCTACGAGCTGGTCGTCAAAGAATTGCAAGACCCAACTCCAGCTTTTGATGAGCTGTTAGAACGCTCTATGCAGCCCATCTATGCCGCTGGGGAAGATCTGGTTGCTGCGGTTTTGGGGGTCAGCCAAGACACCCCGCTCGTCCAGCTGTGTTGTACCAGCGTGTTCGGTCAATGCCTGATCTACCGCCATTCGCGGCCCATGATCGAACGCTTCCAGCGTCATGTCAAAACTGGTGTCCCACGCAAAAATGGCCAGCACACAAAAAAAGGCAAGCAAGCCATGCAGGACCAACTCGAGCGCATTCAAAGTTTCCTGCAATATGACCCAGCCATTATCTCTGGCATTGCCAACCATATTGCAGATTTTTCGTTGGCTGGCATCACGGCTCAGGCAAAACGCCTCGGCAAAAAGTAGAAAAGACGCAATATTTACGTTGCTTTTGTCTGAAACGTGAAGCACTCATGAGCATGTGTACACCGATCCAGCGCTTGTGTGTCTCCCTACTCATCCTGGTGTTTGTGGTTGCCAGCTGCAGCCCGTACCAGGTCCGGACGTTAGATCGCCCGCACGTTCCGGTACAGAAAACGTATCATCATAGCCAAGACGGTACGCTGGTGGGCACACGCGTGATTGGCGAGTGGTGGACAGAATTTAACGACCCGGCACTCAATGCAGTTATTCAGGTTGCTTTGGCTGAGAGTCTCAATCTCCGCCAGTTGTGGAGCAGACTCGCCCAAGCCCACGCCCAAGCTCAAATCGAAGGCGCACAGTTCTCCCCCCAGGTTGATCTCAGAGGAGGGGGCGCCCGGACGCACCAGAAAGATCGAGAGGCTATCGATAGCCAAGGTGGACACACAACCCGTATCTCCAATACAGATCGCTATTTTGTCAGCTACGGCTTGTCGTATGAAATTGACCTGTGGAAACGTATTTCTTCGCAGCGCCAAGCTGCCGGGCTTGAGTATGAAGCCAGCCGACAAGATGTTGAAGCCAGCGCGTTATTCTTGACTGGCTCCGTCGTAGACGTGTGGTTCACTCTGCAAGAACAAAAGGCGCTGTTGGCGCTGTTGCAAGAACAAATCCAAGTGAGCCAATCTCTACTCGAATTAACGGAAGTCCGTTTTGGCGTCGGCGCGGGCTCTGCCGTTGATGTGTTGCAGCAGCGCCAACAGCTGGTCGCCACGCAGGGAGAAATTCCGATCGTCCGTTCAACCCTGAATACCTCGTACAACCAATTAGCCGTTTTGCTTGGTGCTCCACCGGGTTCATTCGATACGCTTGCACCAGACGGCTTGCTGCCAGATTTACCCCCGTTCCCCAAGTTAGGTCACCCCGCCCTGCTACTGATCGCTCGCCCGGATCTCCGAGCGGCTCAGCTGCGCTTGCAGGCGGCGGACTTTCGAGTCGCAACAGCAGTCGCAGAACGTCTGCCTCGATTGGTACTCGATCTATCGTACGAGTTTAGCGCCCGCAGCTTTTCGACCGTCTTCCGCCAAGAAGTTGGTTCGCTGGTCGGTAACTTGGTTCTGCCAATCATTGATGGCGGTCGGCGTCGCAACCAGGTCCTCCGCCAAAAAGCAGTCACTCAAGAACTGCTTGACCGGTTCGGGCAAACGTATCTAGAGGCGCTGCTCGAAATTGAAGATGCCTTAGTTCGTGAACGCTTTCAGGTCGAGTTGATCGAAAACCTGGAGAACCAAATTTCTCTGGCACAGGCAACGCTCCAAGAATCGCAGTCGCGCTATGTCCACGGCTTAATCAATTACGTGACCGTCCTGATCGCAGTCCAATCTCTCCAAGGCCTCCAGCGTCGGATGATTACTGAAAAACGCAGACTCCTGAATATTCGCGCGACCTTGTACCGAGCCTTGGGCGGACAGTGGATGAACTCTATCGCCCCGCCTCCGAGCCTCCAGTTCGCGCAGGCGATATCAGGCTCCCACACGACAGCACCATGACAGACACCCAACACGAGTCACACCCAATGGACATGACGGACACCTCACATACTCCGACTCGACCAAAACGGACAAAACGGTTCCTCCAAGTTCTTATCCCCGTCCTCATTCTGTGCGGAGGTGTCATTGGCGCCCGGGCGCTCATTGCAAGTCGCCCGACGGTCAAAAAGGCGCCCCCGCAAGCAACCGCCGCTACGGTAGAAGTCCTCACTATTTACGCACAAGATATGCAGGCCGTGATTTCCGCTTTTGGCACAGTCCAAGCACATCAGGAATTGACGATTCAGCCCCAAGTCGCTGGCTCTGTCATCGAGCAACATGCCAACCTGGTCAAAGGCGGCCGATTGCGCAAGGGCGAAGTCTTGTTACGGATTGATCCACGCGACTACACCTATACCGTTGAAACACAGCAAGGTGCGCTAGCCAAAGCCGAGTTTGAGCTACAGCTTGAGCAGGGCAATCAGGTCATCGCCGAGCGCGAATGGAACTTGCTGGAGTCGTCGATCAAGACGAGCAAAATGGGGAAACGACTGGCCTTGCGCGAACCGCATCTACAGGAGAAGAAGGCAGCCCTGGAAGCCGCAAAAAGCCGATTAGCCAAGGCCAAGTTGGACCACCAACGGACCATCCTCACTGCTCCGTGCAATGCCTTGGTCCTGGAGGAATCCGTAGAAGTCGGCCAATTAGTCATGTCGCAGACGCCAATTTCCAGACTGGTCTGTACGGACGCGTTTCGGGTCGAAGTCAGCATCCCCCTGCATGAATTACCCTGGGTCGATATTCCCGCGGCAAAAAATACAAAAGGCTCACGCGTTCGTATTGTCCGGGATCTTGGCAACGGCAAAACTGCCCTGCGCGAAGGCAGTGTCGCCGGTCTCCTTGGTGATGTGTCACAAAATGGTCGTATGGCCCGCCTCCTTGTCTTGGTGACTGATCCATTAAGTCAGAAACAATCGCACGACCAACAGCTGCCGCTTTTACTCGGAGAGTATGTACGGGTCGAAATCGACGGACCCCGCCTGTCCAATGTCTTTGTCCTGCCCCGTCACACCCTCCGAGAAGGCAGCCGACTGTGGATCAAAAACGCAAACAATCAGCTGGAAATACGCCAGGTCGAAGTCATGCTGGGCAGACAAGACTCACTCCTGATTGAGAGCGGGTTGCAAGATGGCGACGAAGTGATTACCAGCCCACTGCCCGTCGCCTTGCCTGGCATGGCATTGCAGAGCGCTGCCGCAGCACCACAACAGGCTTCCACTCCTCAGCCTGCACCGGCTCCCCCCAGCCCTGCTCCTGAGAGCAAAGGCTAGTCCTGGTGGAACCCACAAGGCCCAACACTATGGCATCTGAGACACCTCCTTCCGCAGCACTGAAATCATATACCGGCCCAATTGCCTGGATGGCGCGCAACCATGTGGCGGCCAATCTGGTGATGCTGATTTTTGTCATTGGCGGACTTATTGCCAGCACGCGGGTCAAACAAGAGGTCATGCCAGAATTCGCGACAGATATTATCTTAGTGGGTGTTCCCTACCCTGGCGCGAGTCCAGCCGAGGTCGAGCAAGGGATTATCCTGTCCATTGAGGACCGCGCGCGCGGCGTCGATGGGGTGAAAAAAGTCACCTCGACGGCCCGCGAAAGCTATGGCTCTGTTGTTGTTGAGCTGCTCACCGGGGCCGATGCCAGCAAAGCCCTTCAAGATGTCAAAAATGGAGTCGATAGTATTCAGTCGTTTCCAGAAGAGGCGGAAAAGCCTGTTGTCAGCCTGATTGAACTGCGTAACCAAGTCGTGACGCTCATGGTCTATGGAGACCAAGATGAACAAACTCTGCGCGACTTGGCCGAGCAAATCCGGGATGAACTCTTGCAGCGCCCAGACATTACCTTGGTCGAACTGGGGGCTGTGCGTCCGCTCGAAATTGCGATTGAGGTTTCCCAGCAGAATCTGCGGGCTCATAATCTGACACTCGGCCAGATTGCCCGCGAGGTGCGCGAAGCGGCGGTTGAGCTGCCCGCTGGCGGACTCAAAGCGGCAGGTGGAGAAATTCTTCTACGCACCCAGGAACGACGCGATTACGCCAGTGAATACGCGAATATTCCTGTGGCGTCAGCCCCGGATGGCTCACACATTACGGTCGGCGATATTGCGACGATTAAAGATGGCTTTGAAGATTGGGATTTCGAGTCGTATTACAATACGCAACCCGCCGTCCAAGTCAACGTGTTTCGGGTTGCCCGGGAAACCCCGCAGTCTGTGTCCGCCAGCGTGCACGCCTATCTCGAAGAAATTCAACCCCGTTTGCCCGAGGGGGTTAGCCTGTCTGTCTGGAACGATAGCTCAGAGATCTACCGCGACCGCATGAGCCTGCTGTTAAAAAACGCCTTCCTTGGCCTCTGCTTGGTCTTGCTGCTCTTAGGTTTATTTCTTGACCCTAAGCTCGCCTTTTGGGTCACCTTGGGCATCCCTATTTCGGTCATGGGAGCCTTTTTATTCTTGCCCTTCAGCGGTGCTTCGATCAATATGATTTCCTTGTTTGCCTTTATTATTACCCTCGGGATCATTGTTGATGACGCGGTGGTTGTTGGAGAGAATATTTACGAGAAGCGCCAACACGGCATGCCGTTTCTGCAGGCTGCGACTGAAGGTGCACAAGAGATTTCGGGGCCAATTGTTTTTGCAGTCCTGACCAATATTGCCGCGTTTCTGCCACTCATGTTTATCCCCGGTGTCGCAGGAAACTTTTTCCGTAACATTCCCGCAGTAACCGTCTCAGTGTTTATTGTCTCCTTGATTGAGTCACTCTTTATCTTGCCGGCTCACCTGTCACATCAGGAGACGCCGAGTCGGTTTTGGGATCTGCTCAACCGCCCGCGCGTGTTCTTTAGCCGTTTGCTGCAACGCTTTATTGATCGGATCTATCAACCTGTTGTCCGCGTGGCCATCTCGTATCGGTATGCGACGCTGATGACTGGCCTTGCAGCCCTGATTCTTGCTCTGGGAGCAGTCGGAGGAGGGCATATCCAGTTTAGCTTTATGCCGCGTGTTGATGCCGATATCGTCACCGCCCAAGCCACCCTCCCGTTTGGCGTTCCACTCGACACCTCACGCCGGGTGCAGCAGCAAATGCTCGATGGGCTTCAAGTCGCGCTTAACACCCATGGCGGGCCCGCCATTATCCGGGGCACGTACACCCAAATTGGATCGGTATTACGCACTGGTGGTCCGGGAGAGGAGGAGGCACCCAAGCTCAGCGGCAGTCATTTAGCTGGCGTGCAAGTCGCTCTGGTTCCGTCCGACCAGCGCGCCGTCAGCAGCGTCGAATTTTCCAAGACCTGGCGACAGGCAAGCAGCCATATTGTCGGTTTGGAATCGCTCACCTTTAAGGCCGAATCTGGTTTTAGCGCCGATGGGGCGTTGGACATTCAGCTGACCCACCGCTCGCGCCCGATCCTCGAAGCTGCAGCCGCCGAATTGGCTGAGATCTTGACCGGCTACGCTGGTGTGACTGATGTAGACGATGGTGTCTCGCGGGGCAAACCACAACTCAGCCTGACAGTCAAACCCGAAGCGCGCAGCTTAGGCATTAATGCGACTGATTTAGCCCGTCAACTGCGCGGCTCGTTCTACGGCGCAGAAGCGCTTCGTCAACAACGCGGCCGGAATGAAGTCAAAGTCATGGTGCGGCTGCCGGCAGAGGAACGACATACCGCCCATACGCTCGAACAGCTTGTTATTCGCACCGAGCAAGGCGGCGAAATTCCTCTGTACCAAGCGGCGGCTGTTGAGTATGGGCGGGCATACACAGAAATTCGTCGCCGCCAAGGACGACGCATCATGGCCGTCACAGCCGATGTTGATGAAGAGATCTCGAATGCCAACAAGATTGTGGCAGAATTGGAGCAGAACGAACTCCCGCTCTTGATGCAGAAATATCCAGGACTGAACTACGCCCTGGAAGGTGAACAAGAGTGGCAAAAAGAATCACTCGCGGCTATGGGAATCGGTTTCATTTTCGCGCTGCTGACGATTTATGCCTTACTGGCTATCCCGTTTAAGAGCTATCTCCAGCCGCTGATTGTCATGCTGAGTATTCCGTTTGGCATTATTGGTGCGGTCATCGGTCATATGCTGTTAGGCTATGAACTCAGCCTGATTAGCATGTTTGGCATTGTTGCCCTGGCCGGGGTGGTGATTAACGATGCGCTTGTCCTGGTCGTCACAGCTAATAAGTTTCGCGATGTTGACCAACTGTCCCCACGGGAAGCGGTTTTCCAGGCAGGTATGCGCCGCTTCCGGCCAATTTTGCTGACCTCGCTAACCACATTTTTTGGTCTGATGCCAATGATCTTTGAGACATCAATGCAGGCACGTTTCCTGATCCCGATGGCGATCTCGATTGGATTTGGGATCTTGTTTGCCACCTGGATTATTCTATTTATTGTCCCAGCGTCGTATCTTATTCTGGAGGATATCCTGGGCTTGCCGCGCTTATTGACGGCGAACAGACGGGGTGACAGACCAACCAGAAGCAAGCCCGCCGTTGTTCCAGTCGAGGTGCCTAAAGACCAGTTGCAGCAGCCTGTACCTCAGCCGGATTAGGCCAATATACAGATATAGCTGACGTAGGAGCGGTTCGCAAAACGCTCCTACGCGCTCGTCTGGAATACGCTCTGGGCTTGAAACAACGGCCGGGCGCGCCACAGCAATACTGCAATGCCCGATATAACCACAGCTTGCAGCAGTCCGATGGGCCAACCATTGCCATTGGTACTCAACTCACTCCAGACCAAGTGAGCCAGTGCCACTTGGAAGACATACACAGCCGCCCAGGGCCACATCCAGGACGCCATTTTCCAAAAGCCCCGGGCTCCAGCCAAGAAGATTGCCCAGTGCAGCACTCCAGCAGCTTTTGCTGACAAGCCAGTAAATTCAATGCCAAACAACACCTCAACATCTTCAGCCAGAGGACGTACCACAAGCTCTATTGGAACCCCAATGGCCAGCACCAGACACCAAACAAACAGGATATTCATCCACCACGGCCGACGCTGAAATTCGACGCGCCACGAGAAACCATCTTGGTTCATCACTGCTCCCTAAAGTGCGTACTGAGCGACGGCCTGTTCATTCCATGCCAAGCCATTGCCTGGCACTTGAGAAATCACCGCATTGCCGTCTGTGAGCGTCAGCGGCTCGCGTAGAATCGCATTCGCCCAATCCATATATTCGAGCCAATGACACGTCGGTGTTATGGCAAGGAGGTGGGCACTCAGCTCAGGAAAGAGATGGCTCGAGATCGGCATGCCAATCGGCTCGGCTAAAGCAATCGCCCGTAGCCAACCCGTCACACCGCCAATCTTGATCACATCCGGCATACAGAAATCGCTCGCTTCTGCAGCCAGGGCTTTTGCCATGTCGCTTGGTCCCCAGCAGTTCTCTCCGATTTGAATCGGGGTGCGGGCGGCACGACGAATCCGAGCGCAGCCGTCGTAATCGTCAGCCCGAGTCGGTTCTTCAATCCAGAACAGCCCTTCCTCATCCAGATGCCGCACCCGTTGCTGCGCCTCAGGCACAGATAACGATTGGTTATAGTCTGACATGATCAAGATGTCATCGCCAATAGCCCGGCGGATAGCCCGCACGACTGCTACGTCAGTTGCAACATCCGGATAGCCTAAGCGGACTTTGATAGCGCGAAATCCGGCCGCCACAAACTCCTCAGCTTCTGCTGCGACACTTTTGCTATTACTCATGCCAAGGCCACAGCTGTTATACGCCGGAACGGGCCGCTCTTGGCCACCCAGCAAACGCACCAGCGGCAATTCGAGTGCTTTGGCCAGCGCGTCCCAGGCAGCGATATCAATCCCGGCGAGGGCCATGCCTACTAAGCCTTGGGTGCCAAGCAGACGAAACCGACCTTGTAGTTTTTCACCCAGGGCAAGCGGCGCAACCTGCTCGTCTACAAGCAGTTCTTCCATTTCTTTGAGGAGCTGCACTATCGGGCGGAGTGTCACTGGCGTATAGCCAAAGATATAACTACAGCCGGTGATGCCTTCGGCCGTCTCTAGGTCAAGTAAGACGAGCGGAGCAATCTGGAGCTGCCCTCCGCCCGTCTGCAAGGGGCGTGGCATGGGGACGCGGACGGCTCGGGCACGTAGACTACGAATAGTGAGGTTGGCGGGTGTCATTATCCATCTCCTTTTCGGTCTAAGAGCCGCCGTAGCGCTTCAGTCTGCGTGTTGAGGATCTTGGCGATGCCGGGCGTTCTGAATACGAGCTTAAAATTTTGGACGAACTCCAGCCTGTTTACACAGCGCAGTGGCGACTAGTCTATCCAGCACCCGATGCCGTTTTACCGGGATCGTTTTGACACCGGCCGTGTAGATCGAATGGTTTCCCCCTTCTCGTAACAAATGAAACCCGTGTTCTTCCAAATAACGAATCAGATCGCGATGCCTAACTGACATCGCCAAGCTCGACTGGGACCTGCTCAATCAAACCGTCTCCTGGAGGCAGCTCCCGGTTTTGCTGCTGATGGGCCAGCACCATTTCATGCAGAGCATCTTTGAGCATGAGTCGGCATTCTTCAAGGTCTTTCCCCTCTGTCACCACTTCCGGCCATTCTACGATTTGTCCCATATAACCCGCAGCAATCTTGGTATACGTTGCGGTGTAATTGCGCCACATAGGGCCTCCTATCGAAAGGCGGGGCAGGCACGAAGCCAGCCTTTACTCTTCCTCCACCGGCCGATTGATCCACTTCGGATTACTGATTACGAGCTTATCGTGTATGGTTTGCCTCAGATGCGACAATACCTGCTCCCGGTATGGTCCGCTATCAGCGTCCCCATTTTGAATACGCACACACAGCGCTCCAGTCCGTTTCCAAATTTCGTCTCGGACGATATCGCCTTTGGCAGGTTTCTCAGCTGGAGACAGCAGAGCATCAAGCCGCTGCCACTCAGCTGCTGACTGTTCTTCTCCATGTTCCAGTTCACGCATCACAATACGCAAGACATTCGCCGCGACGCGACCGTAGAATTGGCGCGAGCCCGAGAGATTCGGTACGACTTCTTTGTCCAGCAAATGTGTGACTGCTGTCAATAGCTCGGGGATAGTTGGTCGATCTTGCATTAGTCCTCCATCAGGTGCAGCAATTCCCACTCGGTCTCGGCTGTCCGACGCCCAATAGACGCCAGCTCAACGCTCGGGTTTTGGCCGTCGAGATACGGCTGGGTCATGTTCAGGCAAATCACGCCCCAGCGCAGATTGCCAAAGATCTCCCAAAATTTGAGCCGTTCTTGGTCGAGCGGATAGCCCCCAGCTTCTTTATATGCACGCTGGAATGCCGAGCGTGTCCCGACTCCGCCGACTGGCAGATGGTCGTTGTTAAACCGCCATGAGCGCACACAGATCCAACCCAGGTCTTCCATTGGATCACCAATATGGGCCAGTTCCCAGTCTAAGATCGAACGCACACCTTCGGGGCCAAACATGATATTGCCCATCCGGTAGTCACCATGCACAAACACACGTTCGCGTTCTTCGGGTAAGTGTTGGCGCAGCCAGCGAAAGGCTAACTCGAACACTGGGTGCGGTTCCCTGGCCATCGTCTCGTACTTCTCGACATAGCGGGCAATCTCTTCTTCAGCCGCAGAGTTGCCACCTCGAGGGGAAGGTAAGCTTGCTAATTGGTATTTCTCAGCTGGTACCCGATGAATACGAGCCAAAATCGTGCCTAACTCAGCCGCCACAACCTTGCGCGCTTGTTCATACTTGGCATCTCGGAACAACCGACGGGGCAGAGTTTCGCCTTCAATGCGCTCCATGATGAAGAACGGCATGCCGAGGCTGTCGTCGCCCAGAAAATACGGCTTGGGAGCCAAGACGCCTTCAGCATGGGCGGCTTCGATGACCCGATATTCTAAACTGCGGTCCATAAAGCCTTGCGGCCCCTCTTCGGGATCACCACGAATAATAAGCGGCAAGGTCTCAGTCTGTCCGTCAGGTTTTTCGAACCCGACATCAAACGACCAGGTCTGACGCGAGGCACCACCGGTCAAGAGTTGGAGGTCTTTGACTGCAACGTTCTTGACCTTCTGCTGCTGTTGTTCAGGAAAGGCTCGGAGAAGAAAGTCGGTCAGGACGGGAGCCAGTTCCTCTGCTGTCGGATATGTGTTCGCACTACTCATTGAACACTCCTTAGATCGGACACAAGATCTCCGTCAAGGTGGCCCCTCCCAATTCGAGAATGAATCTGCTATCAGAATGGGAAGTTTTGGTCGATACTTGAATCCGAATCCGGAAAAGGAGTGGCGCGTATGATAATTGGATACTTTACTGAGCGGCCATATCGTTGGCTGAATGAGGACGAAGTGCTTGAGCATCAGGGCTTTTTTGCCCTGCCCAACGCGCGTTTTGATCGAGACAAAGCCGCTGACGACTACAACTACTTCCTCGACGAATATTGTTACGCTGAGGAAATGGGTTTTGACGCGCTGATGCTGAATGAACACCATGGCAATCCCTTTTGCATGGGCAGCGTCATGAACGTTGAAGCATCCATTCTGGCTCGGATTACCAGCAAGGCCAAGATCGTGCTGATCGGCAATCCGCTGCCAGTGATTAAACATCCGCTCCGGATGGCTGAAGAACTGGCCGAAATCGATCTCATCTCGCGTGGCCGCCTGGTGACTGGTTGGGTGCGGGGCGCGGGGAGTGAACAGTTCTTCAACAATGCCAATCCAACGTATAATCGTGAGATGTTCAACGAAGCCCACGACTTCATCATCCAGGCCTGGACAAAACCTGGACCGTGGCGCTACGAGGGCAAACATTTTCACTATCGCCACGTGAACCCGTGGGCTTTACCCTACCAAAAACCCCACCCACCGATGTGGATTCCTGGCGTGTTGAGTCCCGAAACGGTAAAATGGGCTGCTGAGCATAATTATCCTTATCTTGCCCTGGTGACGGCCCTCAGCCCAACGTGCGACTTGTTGGACTATTATGCAGACACGGCGGCGGAGAATGGCTATCAGGCTAGCACAGAAAACTTCTCCTACCTGATCGGTGTGTTTGTTGCCGAAACTGATGAAAAAGCCCAAGAGCTTGGCAAAGGGTTTGTGTTTGGTGGCGGAGCGAGCGCCTTCTCACGCCCGGAACATACTTTACCGCCGGGCTATAACTCGAAGAACGCGATTAGACGGCTGGCCAAACTCCCGAGTGGTGGCTGGGTCGGCGTCGATTCCGACCGGCTCAAAGAGGTCCAGACTGGCAAGAAAGAGAAGAGTAAAGATCTCAATGAGGTCCGCCAAAAGCTGCTCAAATCGTATAATCGAGCCCAAGACGAGTACTTGATGATCGTTGGCTCGCCTAAGACGGTCATTGAAAAAATTAAGACTATGATACGCGTGTTGCGGCCGGGTTGTTTTGCCTGCTTCAATGTACAAGGACCGGTCGGCAATGAAGATCGGCTGACCAGCATTCGTCTCATGGGACAAGAGGTCATCCCGGCGCTCAAAGAATACGCCAAGGAAATCGACTTGGTCGATTCGTTTACCCGGATTCCTGGCTCGGTCAAACTCACCCCAGGCACAAAGCGCATGCCTGTTGTGGACCGGACCCCGCTGAAAGACCTCGGTATGTATCCGAGTTAAGCCTGGTTAAGCCTAGTTAAGCCTGTCACAGGAGCGACGGGAGAGAGGCCTATGCGCCCCTTCCTCCTGTCGCCCTGTCTCCACTGACCGGCCCGGTTCAGATCGACTCCTCGCTTTCTTTTCCTCCTTTTCTCCCTCCGTCCCTCGACATCCTGTGCACGTCGCCATACATTGGGACCCTCGTGACCCGACACAATTCTTAAGGAGACTCGCATGGACTTACGCCCGCCCGGGGTTTTCTGTTTTCTGGATGGTCTGAGCGGAACGCAAGCGGGCCAGTTTGCCCGCACAGTTGAACAACTTGGCTACAGTGCGCTGTGGTTTGCCGAGGCGCCGGGCGGACGCGAGAGTTTTTCATTTGCCTCGTATCTGCTGAGTCAGACCGAGCGTCTGATCGTGGCCACTGGCATTGCCGTCATCTATGCCTATGAGCCGATTGCGGTGGCTAATGCGACACGGACGCTGGGCGAACTCTTCGATGATCGTTTTCTGCTGGGACTCGGAGTCAGCAATAAAAAAGGCAACGAGCGACGTGGTATTCCGTATACCAAGCCGGTCAGTTTTACCCGCGACTATTTGCAAAAGATGAAAGCCGCCCCATATGGCGGTCCTAGTCCTCAACAGGAACCACCAATTGTCCTGGCTGGTATGATGCCGAAGATGCTGGAGCTATCAGCTACCCAGACCCACGGAACGCATACCTACCTCACGACAACTGAACAGATTACTCAAACGCGCCAAGCTCTAGGTCCTGGGCCATGGCTCTGTGCCGAACTTGGTGTGATGCTGGAGACCAATGCGGCAAAAGCCCGGACCGCAGCCCGCAACTATATGCAGTTCTATTTAACGATTGATCACTATGTTCAACGCTTACGCACAGTCGGTTTTTGGGATGCAGATTTTGCTAACGGCGGCAGTGATCGTCTGGTCGATGCGATTATTGCCTGGGGCGATGCAGATACTATCCGCAAACGGATTGACGCCTATTACCAGGCCGGAGCGACCCATGTGTGTATCATGCCACTCAGTTCAGATGGTGGTATGAATCCGGATGAACGAGCCTTGGAAGCCTTAGCACCTGAATAAAGGACCATACTATGCAAACTCGGCGCGGTGTTGTTGTTGACCCTGATGTAGCCGGACGCCTGGCTATTCATGAGATTAAAGCCCCGACTCCGGCCGAATCTGAAGCCTTGATTCACGTCTGTGCGATTTCCCTCAACTTAGGAGAAACCCGCCGGGCCTTGACCCTGTCCGATGCGGGCGCACGCCCAGGCTGGGATCTTGCTGGCATTGTCGAACGCGCCGCGGCCAACGGCTCTGGGCCGCAAGTTGGCACCCGCGTGGTCGGCTTTGTTCCGTCTGGTGGCTGGGCAGATCTGGTACCTGTCCCGACCCACTCGTTGGCGGAATTACCCGCGTCCGTTTCGTTTGCCCAAGCGGCGACGTTACCAGTGGCGGGCCTGACCGCTTTGTATGCGTTGGAAAAGGGCGGATTTCTGCTCGGCAAATCTGTGTTGGTGACTGGGGCGTCAGGTGGCGTCGGTCATTTTGCGTGTCAGCTGGCGCATGATGCGGGTGCGCATGTTGTCGCTTCGGTTCGGCGCGAAGAGCGGGTCGCCCAGGCGAAAGAGGCAAAAGCGCATGAGGTGGCTGTAGGAGCCGACCTGGCAACAGCACGAGAGCTCGGACCGTACGACATGATCTTAGAATCTGTCGGCGGCCAGTCACTCACCAATGCGCTGACTATGCTTGCCGTTGACGGTGTGTGCGTCCTATACGGTGTATCTGAATCGCCCGAGGTTTCGTTTGAGGCCCGGCAGTTTATGGTGATTGGCGGAGCGTCATTGTATGGCTTGATCTTGTTTCACGAGATCAAACGCAAACCAGCCTCCCAAGGACTCGCTCAGCTGCTGCGTTTAGTTGCTGATGGCCGATTACATCCACCTATCGAGGTGGAAGAGCCATGGACAAATATTGCGGACGTAGCGCAACGTTTATATGACCGCAAGATTGCAGGCAAGGCCGTGCTGCTGGTATCGTAGACCGTTCGTAGAGAGCGCAAGTTCAGAGATAGCGTTGGATTACTAATCCAACCTACGGGAACTCGGAAGGATAGACAGAAATGGATGAACGAGTTGAAGGTCTTCTTCACGACTTTCCAGAAATTTTTGAAAAACGTCCCCCACACATCGGTGAACTCGAAGACGATTGGGTCATCATTGATGTGCCAGTAGGCCGGATCAATTCGGGAGAGACACAAGCTGAATTGAACGTTGATGCAATCGGGGTTAGTGAAGACGATTTCTTATCTGACCTGGACCGGTTCGAGGACACTAGTGAGCTCCCTGAGTATGAACTGCTCTATGAATCTGAAGCAGAAAGGTTAGATTCTTCTCTGAGTGAGAGAATCCGCCGCCGTCGCCCTGAAGTAATCTCTAAAGCGATCGCTGACTTGAGAAAACGTATTAAGGGTAAGTTCCCCGGGTCTCCCTCGGGCCTGCCACCCGGCGTTCCTCCCCCTGACGCCTTAGCCGTATACTTGCCCTTCCACATTTTTCCGAACATGTGGGGCATCTACCTGCTGGACGCGGGGCTTGAAAGCCTTGCGATGGCTCTTTGTCAGATCAGGCCCGACCGGTTCGACCGACAGGAGGCGCGGCGAATTTCGCGGGTGTTTTTGTTTCATCACGAAGCATACCACTGCGCCGTTGAGTCCTTCTCGATCCGGTGTGAATTGGCGTCGAGAAAGCCGGTATATCGGACCGGCACCAGAGAGCTCTACAAGCGGAGTTATGTCCAGGATGAGCCGCATGAGGAAACACTCGCAACTGCTTACGGACTCCGAAAAGTCCGAGATGAGATCAAGCTGCCTAAGCTTGATAAAAAGGCCGCTGTGGAGGCTCTAGAAGTCTACATAGGTCTTTGCCCACCAGAGTACGCAGAAGGAGTTCGTTATATTGACAATGATTGTTTCGATGAATGGGAGCGTGCATTCATCGAGGAGGCGATGCGCGTTTGCTCTGGGAAGGCTTTGCCCCATTCGGCATGGAACATTGGGACGTATATGATGTCACCACTTCTCCAGAGAAACAGGAAATACTCTTGGATTTGCAAACGCGCAGATTTTCGAGAGCGCTCAAAGCTGGCGGTTCATTATTTTCGCCGCCATGACATCATCTCGTGTCTGGAGAAACTGACAGACGCGCACCGGAAGCCTGGCGGCAAGCACGACCATATCGTTCGGACTGTAAACAGAGCGGGACATGAGAGCACTCGGCGAACACAGCTCCCCTCAGGTGAAGTACATAAAGGCACGCTATCGGGAATGCTGAAGGACCTTGATCTTGACCTTAATGTCCATAGCTTCCGAGAAGAATGTCGGAAAGTAGGAAAATCGGTTTGACTGGGGCCTACTCCCTGCCATCAACAAGGCAAAACACACTTCAGGCCCAGGTATCGCTCTGTCGGAGAAGCCACTCGCCGACCCTGATGCACCGCTCCGGCGCGGCAGCCAATAGGTCAGTTGCGACTCAATGGGTTCAAAGGAAAGAGGAACATGTCCCAGGAGGAGATAGATTCCGTTGATGTCGGCAGACGTCTGCGTATCGCACGCGAAACTGCCGGCATGACGCAGGCAGACGCCGCGACCACTATCAACGTAGCGCGCACCACCCTGGTGGCGATAGAAAAAGGTCAGCGTGCCGTCCGCACCGCTGAGCTTCTGCCCCTAGCCCGGCTTTACAGGACGTCGGTCAACTCCCTACTGCGTCATGAATCCGTATACGTTGACCTCGTGCCTCGATTCCGAAAACTCCCTGACTGCAAGGACGACTCGTCCACCAAGGCAGCACGACTGCTGGCAGACCTTGTTCGGGCCGAAGTGGAACTTGAAAACCTGCTCGGGATTACGCACCCCCGTAACTCTCCTCCACATGGCGAAATCACGAATGAGCAAGCTGGGCAGGTTCTGGGCGACCTCACCGCTGTGGATACGGACCACATTGAAGCCAAGCGCCCAACAACGCAGCGTTTAAGCCTGCTGGCGACGGAAGCCTGGCGGCGAGAGCTGCTCAGCGAGGGACAGCTTGCCCGTCTTTTACAGCTGGGGCGGGTGGAGTTGCGCAAGATTTTGGATGGTGTTGAGGTTGAAGGAGGCGACACGAGTGGAGCGCCAAAGCTGCCTGAATGATCAGACTCTTCCTTTTGTCACGGACACAAGTGTTGTCATTAACCTTAATGTCAGCGGGGATGCGGAAGCGACCCTGGATGTGTCGCTCAACCGCTTTCTCGTCGTTATCAATCCTCCCTACTGCCCTGCTGCCTGGGCGCACGGGTAAATAGCGCTTCCTTCTTCTCTGCCGAGACCGGCTCGGTTTGGTCGGTGAAGGCCCGAGAGAGGTCGCTTGCCCCTAGCCTTCCCCCAGAAAACCCGCCACCGCCTCCACAAACGCATCAGTCTGTTCGTACGGCAGCATATGTCCAGCTTCGTCGATAACCGTTTTCTGGGCATGCGGAATATACGACTGAAATCGATCCGCATATATCGGCGGGATCAAACTATCATTCTTCCCCCACACCAAAAGCGTCGGGGCGGTGAGACGATACAAACGCTTTGACAGGCGACGGTTGGGAATGGGGAAAAGAAGCTTTCCGGCCATGCCCATCCGCTTGGTATTACCGATAAAGAACTCCATCAGCGCGGCAGGGTCTTTGAGATTCAGCCCTCCAGTCAGCAGCCCCTCGCCCATGGCTTTGTCGTGAAACAGATGCTGGGCAAACTCGTGCGGTAAAAAGGAGAAGATATCTGGAATCGGTTCGTCTGGAATCCATAATCCAGCCGAGGCGACTAAAACCAGCTTGAACAAGTCGTTGGGAGCCAAACACGCCATCTCGGCCGCAATCATGCCGCCCATTGAATGGCCAAGCAGATGCGGCTTGGACAGCCCCAGCGCGGTCACCACATCCCAACCGTGCAGCGCAAAATCCTGCATGTCTTCCAACAGTTCTTCGCCGGTTGATTCGCCATACCCTGGTAGCTCAGGTGCAAACACGTGGTACTTCTCGGCCAGGCGATCCAGGAAAGGATCGTGGCCAAATAAACCACCCGCACCATGAAAAAAGACAAGAGGGGCTCCGCTCCCAGCCTCAAAAACGCGGACTTTGATGCCTGGTCGAGTCTCAATCATCCGACTGTTCACAGCGGAATCCTCCCATGCTCCCGAGCTTTCTCAACGTTATCTTCAGGCTGCAACCGGTCGTCGAACGGCTTGCACCACCAGCGGTCGTCGTCTTTCCACTCAGGCCACATATCCTTCAGATGCGGCATAACTTTTTCGGCGAACAGCTTGCTCGAATAGCGCGTCTTCCAGTCTGGCATGTTGCCAACATGGATCAGACAGAAGATATGTCCAACATGCAGACCTTTGATCAAGTCTTCCATCCGCTCACGCACAGTCGCAGGGCTGCCGGCGATGACAAAGCCGCCGTCAATAAGCTCCTTCCAGCTCAAATTAGGAAAGACTTGTTGGGCGTCTTCACTAAAGGAGTTTAGCACGTTGGCTTTAATCGTTTTCACCGTGCGATAGCCTGGCGCCTCAGCAAAAGCGGGATACACGTGCAAACAGCGGTTATAAAAATAACTCACATGCTCGGCATACAGCTTTTCGGCTTCCTGATCGGTCTCGGCCACACAAATCGTCTGGGCAAATGAGCCACGATAGGGCGACTCATCTTTGCCCCGCTCGGCAACCCGCTCCCAGTAGCCATCCATCAGTTGTTTGCCGCGCAGATAGCCGTTAAACGACAGATACGAATAGTTATATTCGTTATCCAGACAGAAGTCCCAGGTTTCAATCGACCCGCCGCCAGGAACATAGATGGGCGGATGTGGCTGTTGGATCGGTTTCGGCCAGCAGTTGACCCAGCGCAGCTGGTTGTATTTGCCGTCAAACGCAAACGGCTCCTCCTCAGCCCAGGCACGCATGATGAGTTCATGCGCCTCTGCATATTTATCGCGAGTGAGAGACGGAATCTGGCCGTAGCAAAAGTTGGTATCCATTGAGGTACCAACTGGAAATCCCGCTAACAGGCGTCCGCCTGAGATCACGTCGAGCATGGCAAACTCTTCTGCTACCCGAATGGGTGGATTGTACAAGGCGATCGAGTTACCGATGACGTCTAGGGCAGCCTTCGATGTCCGCCGGGCCAGGCCAGCCGCAATAATATTGGGCGAAGGCATCAGACCATAACCGTTTTGGTGGTGCTCATTCACACCGATGCCGTCAAAGCCCAACGAGTCAGCATATTCGAGCTGATCCATGTACTCGTGATAGACAAAATGGCCCTTTTTGGGATCGTACAGTTTATTAGGCAGATCCACCCAGACCGAGCGATGATTCTCCCGGAAATTATCCGGCAGATACGGCCAGGGCATCAGGTTAAACCAGGTAAATTTCATACCAACCTCCTCACCAAAGGGTTACACGTCTTTCTCTCTGCGCCTGCGATTTCCCCAAATTACGTTGAAAAATAGAGGGCGTCGAGGGGGCGCACTCCCCTCTAAAGAGCAGACAGCGGCCGAATCGGATCTTCTCCGTCCCACCCCTCAGCAGCCTGCGCAACCCGTTGGTAGAATGTACGCATACGCGCACTCTCTTCGTACACTTCAACCATTGCTCCAGTGACCGACCGCGCGTCATACCACGCGAGACGCATTCCCCCAGCGGCAGGAAGATTGCACGTCATCACCGTTGGAAATCCGAGCGATTCAAGACGTTTCGTCTCCGCGTCAATAGCGTCGGCAAACCAAGTCAGATGCTGCAAGCCAGTCTGTCCCGGTGCAAACATTTCTCGCGCTCCAGACGGACTATCGCAGTGTTGCTGAAAGAGTTCGACTTGTATCGCTCCCCATTGGCCGACAGCTGAGGACTGGTCTAGCGTCGCAGGTTTGCCACGGTAGGTCAGCTCATCGAGCTGGATATGCGGAATCAGGAAGAACGGTCCCGCGCCCATTGTTTTGACCCACTGTATGGCAGCTGCTTGCATATCGTCCACAACCCAACACATTTGCACGATTGGCTTTTGAGTGATTGCTTCAATGTCTTTTGTCATAGTCATTCCCTCCCTAGTTTGTCCTTCAGTACTGCTTCGCTATAGTACCATACAGGGGACCATATCATGTGCAAAACCCTGCCAACGAGCGGAGACAGTGCCACAAAAGATAGAGACAGGCTAAGGACAAGAGACACCAGTGCTTGTCATCATGCGCTTTCCATGACAAATCTGGTCAGGCAGTAGACAGACAGCCGGAGAGTAGAAAAATACTCTCACCCAAAAGGAAACAGCGTGAAATTCGGCATTCTGCAATTCTTCAGCTGGCCCGGTCGTCGGGTAGAACTCTCGACCGTGTATCAGCGGGCGTTGCAACGCATCGAGATTATGGACCAAACGGGCTACGACGCGGTGTGGCTGACAGAGCATCATTTCACCGACTACAGCCTTTGCCCGTCAATTCCCGTCATGGGCAGTTATGCGGCGGCCCGGACAAAAAATTTGCGCATTGGCACCGGGGTCAGCCTTGCTGCGTTGTATAATCCTTTGCGATTAGCCGAAGAAATTGCCCTGCTTGATACGCTGTCCGGGGGACGGATCAACTGGGGAACCGGGCGCGGCTTTGATGCGAATGAATTTAAGGCTTTTAACGTCCCGATGGAGGAGAGTCACGCCCGCTTTCGCGAGACTGTCGATATTGTGCTCAAGGCATGGACGAATGAGCGACTGACCTACAACGGCAAATATTATTCGTACGACAATGTTGAGGTCCTGCCCAAGCCGCTCCAGCAACCACATCCTCCGGTGTGGACTGCCGCGTCCTCTCCTCCCGCAATCAAATGGTCCGCAGCAATGGGTTACTCGATTCTGATGGACCCCCATTCGACGCATGTTGAAATTGGCCAAAAATGGGAGTTATACCGGGATCAATTGGAACAGCATGGCCATTCGATCGCAGGCCGTGAGACGCCCATGGCCCGACTCCTGGCCATTGCGCCGACGGATGAACAAGCCAAAGACATTGCAACGCAGGGCGCACGCTGGCTGATTGAATCGTATGTCGATCCGAAAATATTTGGCGTCATTGATGATCCGGTTCAGAACTATGTAGATCGGGTCATCATTCACGGCTCACCCGAACGGGTCGTTGATGAGCTGGCGCGGCTGAATGAAGAGATCCATCTCGACTATATGATTGGTGCGCCGCTGAGCCACGAAAGCTTTTTGCTCTTCACACAACAGGTGCTTCCACGTCTGGTATAAATTGAGACACAATATGAGACACAGGCTTGCATCTCTCGCCAGGGCAAGGCATCTTTAGTCTCGATATCTGACTCGTCGCGAGTCAGAATATAATACTCAGTCAGGAGGAACAGAATGGCACTACCGCAAGATATTACCCCATTTAATAGCGAAATCATGGATTCGCTGGCCAAGACATCTGAAATGGACTGGATTCCGAATGCAGACGATCCAAAACGCGCATTCATGAAAGTGCTGTGGACGGGTTCAGAGTCCGGCAGCTGGGCCGTCATGTTCCGCTGGCTCAAGGGATATTCCGCTCCACCGCATAAACACTTGAGTGCATCGCATACCTTCATTTTGAAAGGCAAATTGCAGGTTCGGGATGGGACGCTGGACGCCGGTGACTATGTCTACGAACCAAATGGCATGATCCACGGTGCCACAACAGCCTTGAAAGACACCGAATATCTGTTCATTTGCAACGGTCCAGTGCTGTTCTTTGGTGAGGACAATTTTAACGGCTATATCAGCTGGGAAGAGCTCAAACGCGCTCAGGATGCGTTTGAGGCATCCAAGGCGTCCAGGAAGCGCCCGACAAAGCTGCACAGTAAGAAGGCTGCACCACGTAAGAAAGCTGCATAACATTATGTGGAGGCGACTGACTGGTCGCCTCCACAACATTAAGACAACCCCATGCCGCCGTCTACCAGCAGCATCTGCCCCGTCATATACGAAGACAGCGGCGAGGCCAGAAACAGGGCGATCCCGCCCATGTCTTCCGGTGTACCCCAGCGGCGTAGCGGGATCTCGTTCAGGGAGTCTTCGTAGCGACGCGGATGATTCCAGGTCACCTTGGTGATCTTGGTGACGATCAGGCCCGGTGCAATGCCGTTGACTCGAATGCCGTCGCGCGCCCAGGCTTCGCCCAGCGTCATGGTCAGGGTCCGCAGCGCGCCTTTGCTGGCACTGTAGGCGGGATTGCCGAAGACGGCAAAAAAGCTCGCCCCCGAACCCAGGATGACCACACTGCCCTTGGTCTCCTTGAGCATGGGGTGAAACTTCATGCAGCAGTTCATGACGCTCATCAGGTTCACGTCAAGGACTTTGCGGAAGTTCGGCATCTCAAACTCGGCCCGTTTGTACATCACCGTGCCCTGTGAGGCGACGAGCACGTCAAGCGTGTCAAAAGGCGGCTGGAAGGACTGCACGTTGTCGTCTTGTGACACGTCCAGCTGAAAGTAGTGCAGCCCGCTCAGCTCTGAAACGTCTTCGTCTGTATAGTCCTCGGCAGACGCCCGGGTGCCACATACGTACACCTCGGCCCCGTGGTCCCGGAATTGGCGGGCAATGCCGTTGCCAATCCCGCTCGAACCGCCGATGACCAGGACCGTCTTGCCGCTGAAATCAATTTCGTTCATGGTGCTGCTACCCATCCGTTGGTGTATTTCAGCGCCACCCGGCGCCGAGGATGCTTTGTAGCATCATTGCTGGTATACACCAACACGGTCACCCACACACAAGGAGGAACACACGCATGCGTATCGGTATGATGATCGGTGAAGGAGCCGGAGAGAGCCCGCCTATAGACGAGGTCATCCAGCGGGCGCAACGGGCCGAGGCGGCCGGCCTGCACTCGGCCTGGCTGGCCCACGCGTTTTCGCACGACGCGGTCAGCCTGCTGGGGCTGGTCGGACGCGAGACGAGCCGGATCGAACTGGGCACGGCCGTGGTACCCACCTACCCGCGTCACCCGGTGGTCATGGCCCAGCAGGCGCTGACAACCCAGGCGGCCAGCCAGGGGCGCTTTACTCTGGGCATCGGCCTGTCCCACAAGTTCGTGATTGAAGACATGTATGGTCTGGCCTATACCCGCCACCTCAGCCACATGCGCGAGTACATGGCGGTCATGCGGCCGCTGCTCGACGGCCTGCCGGTTGACCACGAGGGCCAGGAGTACCGAGTCAAGGCGGATATCAGTGTCCGGGGTGCGAGCCCGGTGCCGGTTGTGCTGGCCGCCCTGGGTCCCAAGATGCTCGACTTTGCCGGTCGCGAGTCGGCCGGCACGGTGACCTGGATGGCCGGTCATAAAGCCCTGCGCGAACACGTCGTTCCACGCATCACCGCTGCGGCCAAAGCCGCCGAGCGGCCGGCCCCCCGGGTGATTGCCGGCATGCCGTTGGCCATCACCGACGACCCGGCCCAAGCCCTGGAGGTGGCGGCCAAGGTGTTCGCCATCTACAACCAGCTGCCGGCGTATCGGACCATGCTGGACCGCGGCGGACTCAACCAGCCGCCCGAGGTCGCGCTACTGGGAGATGCGGCAACGGTTTCGGGCGAACTCAAACGCCTCGAAGATGTCGGCGTGACCGATTTGTGCGCCTTTGTCTTTCAGGCCGACGCGGGGGCGTTCGAGCGCACAGTCGATTTTCTGGGATCGCTGTGCTGAACGGGCCGTCTCAGCCGGCCGCCTCGGGACTCGGCCCGTCGCCAAAGAGTGAACGTGTCAACCTGTTCATGTGGTTGGAGGACACGTTTACTCTTTCCGCACAATCCCCTCCATCCGCAGCCGCACCGCCGGCGTGGTTCGCTCAGGATCGGCAATGATATAGAACCGCTCCTGGCGGATGCCCTGGACCGTGATGTCGGCCAGCTGTTCGGGCGTCATGCCGAGTTCCTGCAGACGTCCGTGGCGGGCCTGGCGCCGCTGGATCAGGGCTGCCTGGGCCTCGCCGTCGCGCGGCACCAGCAGGGCTTGGGGGCGGTTACGGTCGGCGTACAGGATATTCGTCGCGGTGGCCCCAGGCACCAGCAGGGCGGCTCTGAGCTTCGATCCGGCCGCCTGCAGGTCGTAGTGCAGCCCCTCGGTCATCCGGCTCACCGCGTGTTTGGTAACGCCGTACACCGAGCTGGTGCCGGTCGTCAGGCCGACCACCGAGCTGGTGTTGAGGATCAAGCCCTCCTCAGCGTGCTCGATCATGCGCGGCACGAAGGCCTGTATGCCGTGCAGCACGCCGTACACATTGACCGCCATGATCCACTCCCAGTCCTGGTCGGGGATGTCCCAGATGTGACCCAGCCCGCCGGACACACCGGCGTTGTTGCACACGAGATGCACCCGACCAAAGGCATCGAAGGCCCGGTCGGCCAGGCCAAAGACGGACGCTTTGTGCGAGACATCGGTCTTGACCGCTAGCACCGGCGTGCCGGCCAGCCGCAGCTCCTTTTCCATCTCGAGCAGGGCCGCCTCTTCGATATCGGCCAGCACCAGCTTCATGCCCTCCCGGGCAAAGCGCCGGGCCAGGCCCTGACCGATGCCGCTGGCCGCCCCGGTAATGACCGCCACCTTGTCTGCCAAGTCTTGCATGTCGCGCTCCCGTTCGGAATCGGCCGTCCCATCCGCTGCATTCCGCCTCGGCTTCGGCCGGGCCTGCCGGCTCAGCCCTGCTCCAGCTGGCGATATACCTGCGTCTCAAAGCCGTCCAGAACCTGTAATGCCGTGGCGTCAAAAAAGGGTAGGATCTGCATCATGACCAGGCCGGTCACTTTTTTGTGCGGATCGATCCAATAGTAGGAGTTGAAGAGACCCGCCCAGCTGAGGCTGCCGGCCGAACGACCGGTGTTCAGCGCCTGAGTGTTGATCAGAAACCCCAGCCCCCACTTTTTGTCCTGGCCGGGGAAAAACTCGATGTCATTGGAGAGAAAGGGCACTGCGGATGTGGCCGCGCCAACGCTCAGCTGGCCGATGTGGTTTTCACCCATCAGGGCAACCGTCTCGGGCTTGAGCACTTGTGAACCCTGGTATGTCCCGCCGTTGAGCAGCATACGCAGAAACGCCAGATAGTCGCCGGCGGTTGCGTACAGCCCGCCGCCGCCGCTGAAAAAGCGTCCGTCAAAGGGCAGCTCAAACTCAATCTGCTCGAACGAGCCGTCGTCCTGGCGCTGGCAGACATTGACCAGACGGGTGTGCTGGTCGGGGGTCGGCGAGAAACTGGTGTCGGTCATACCCAGCGGCTGAAAAATATGCTCCCGGCAGTAGTCGGCCAGATTTTGTCCGCTCAGGTGTTCGACAACGCGACCGACCCAGTCGGTGCTGATGCCGTACTCCCAACGTTGTCCCGGATCAAACACCAAGGGCGAGTCCAGGAATCCATCGCCACCATCGGTAAAGCGGGGGATGGAGGACTGTTCGGCGAACTGTCCGAATTCGGCGTTCCAGATCTCGTAGCAATAGCCCGAGGTGTGGGTCAACAGGTGTTTGAGGCTGACCGGTCGGGTGGCCGGACGCAGCCTGGGCTTGCCGTCCGCATCAAACCCGTCGAACACCTGCCGTCCGGCCAGCTGCGGAACTTTCGTCTCCAGGGCTTCGTCGAGCGACAGCTCGCCCCGCTCGACGAGCTGCATGGCTGCCACCGAGGCGACCGCCTTGGTCATCGAAGCGATGCGGAAGACCGTGTCGGTCGTCATGGCCGGAGCGGTGGCGCCGCCGCGTTTGCCAGCCGCTCCTTGGTAGATAATGCCGCTTTCGTTTGCCGCTATGGTAACAACGCCGGGAATGTTGCCAGATTCAACGACTTGGTTAAGGATTGTATCTATTGGGGTCATATATTTTTTATGATCCTTCTCTTTAGTTGCCCGCAGAGGCTGATACAAGAAATAACAATCTCCATATTACAGCTCCCGTAAGCGCCCGATTTCCTCTCCGGTCCGCCAAGCTAACGCTTTTCGGGAGGATCAACAAGTCACACACCCAGCCAAGCTATTCAGCTTCAAGTCACTGCCCGACTGCCTCTTCCGGCTCAGGCGTCACCTTCACCGCCACCGTCTTTCCCGCCTCAACCCGATCGACCCGGGGCCGAAACAGTCCCACCCAGGCAATCCAGTATTTCTGGCCATACGCTTCTCCCATCCGAGCGACGATAGCACTGTCTGCGACGATTTCAGCTTTTCCAGTGAACGACGGCCCATCATTGCTGCCGACCCACACTCTCACCGGGCTGCCGCGTTTGATGCGTTTGGCCTTGTACGCGGTTGGACTCGTGGTAAAGTACACCGCTTCGCCATCGTACATAAACCAAATCGGGGCCGCCTTGCTCCACTCGCCACTTTTCCGTTTAGTGGCGACGTAGATCTCTTTTTCTGTTTTCAGCGCGGCCGCTGCACCGGCACTGAGAGCCTGTACACTCTGAACCATTCCGACACAACACAAGCCCAAGGCAATACCGATTCCAATCAAGATGTTCAGCATTCTATTCTCCTCAATCAAATCAGCTGGCGGCCAACACAAGCGGCCCTGCACATTCAGAAAGCCGGCTTTAGTCGGCGCCGTTACGTAGCCTGGGGATTCATGCCGGTGTGGGGCCACTTCTCAATTCACACCTTCCCCTTCGGAATCTCATCAAACGGCACTTTGGTATCCAGCCGTACATCGCCCGGCAGCCCCAGCACCCGCTCAGCAATGATATTGCGTAAGATCTCGTCCGTGCCGCCGGCAATACGCATACCAGGCGCACGGAGCCGCATATTTTGGAACTTGGCATTCACCGCAGCTGCGTCCGGAGCCATGAGTATGCCGCCCATTTCCTGTAGCTCAAGCGCAAACTCAGCAATGTCTTGCGTCGTGGCTGCGGCCACGAGTTTACCAATCGAAGCTTCCGGTCCTGGCATGTCACCCCGTGAGACCGCAGACAGTAAGCGATAGCTGGTATACTTCAAGCCACTTGCCGTGACGGCAAAGTCGGCCACTTTGCTGCGGACAGCCCGGTCTTGCAGAACCGGGCCATCCTCTCCCTCAGCCGTGGATACAAAATCCCACAATTCCTCAAATCCAGTCGTTGCACCGCCACCAATTGCCAGCCGCTCATTCATCAACGTTGTCAGCGCCACGCGCCAGCCCTCGCCCGGCTCTCCCAAACGCTGAGCTTCAGGAATACGGACATCGCTAAAATACACTTCATTAAAGTGCGACTCTCCAGTGATCTGTTTAATTGGCCGGATCTCAACTCCAGGCGATTTCAGATCGAGAAAGAACATGGTCAAGCCTTTATGCTTGAGCGCTTTGGGATCTGTCCGGGTTAATAAGATCGCGTAATCACTATAATGCGCGCCCGACGTCCAGATCTTCTGGCCATTGATGATCCAAGTGTCGCCATCCCGCTCGGCTCGGGTTTGCAGACCCGCCAAGTCCGACCCAGCCCCCGGTTCGCTAAACATCTGCGACCAGATTTCTTCGCCACTGGCCAAAGGCGGCAAATAGCGCCGCTTGTGTTCTTCAGACGCATAGCCCATCATCGTCGGACCACACATACCTTGGCCAATCAGGAAGACCCCTGACAGCTGCGCATACACACCCTCCTCCTGCCCCCAGATCACCCGCTCCATCGGAGTCGCGCCGCGACCGCCATACTCTTTGGGCCATTGCATACAGGCCCAGCCAGCTCGCTGCTTCTTGAGCTGCCAGGCTTTTGCTTCACGCAGCCGTTCTTCTTCCGTCCATTCGGCCCGGTCTGCCTCGAGCTTGTCATGCAAATCATGTGGGGCATTGTCTTGCATCCACGTGCGAACTATTTCCCGAAAGGCCGCTTCTTCTGGCGTATCGTTAAAATCCATAACTAGTCTTCTGAATTAGGCAGCAGATGCTGTCTCCAAACGGCTGACCAGCAGATCTTTCCAGCGCTCAACGCTGCCCAGCACCAGGGCTAGTAATTGAGAACGACGATAATACAAATGACAGTCAAACTCCCACGTGTAGCCCATACCGCCGTGGACCTGAATATTACTCTTTGCGCAGTGCTGGTACGCCTGAGTGGCAGACACACGGGCTGTGGCTGCGGCCTGGGGGAGATCCGCACCGTTCGTGCTGAGCGCCCAGGCACCGTAATAACAGTTGGAACGCGCCAGCTCCTCGGACACATACATATCTGCGAGTGTATGCTTGATAGCCTGAAACGCACCAATCGGACGACCAAACGCATAGCGCTCAAGCGCATAATCACGCCCCATTTCTAAGACACGTTGCGCTCCGCCCAACTGTTCAAAGGCAAACAAGATGGCTGCGCGGTCGTAGAGCTGAGACACGAAGGATTCACCAGCTGTTTCATCACCTAACGGTTCAACAGGTGTGCCATCAAAGACAACCTGGGCCTGACTACGGGTTGGGTCGATTGCATCAATAGGACTGCGTGAGACGCCGGGAGCATCCAACCCGACCAGGTACAAGGCGGCAGCTTGCTTGTCTCCGGGCAGTGCTGCCACCACCGCGAGATCAGCACTATCACCATCAGCTACTGGCAGTTTCAATCCAGTCAGGCGGCCGTCAGACACGCTGGCATGAACGCTTTTCAGGCTGGCCCCTCCGCTGCTCTCGGCAATTGCGAACGTCCCAATCGCCTCCCCACTGGCCAAGCGTGGCAACCAGCGTTGTTTCTGATCTTCTGTTCCAGCTAAGAGCAGGGCTTCTGCCGCAAGATAAATCGAAGAGGAAAACGGTACTGGAGCGAGTGCCCGCCCCAATTCTTCGGCCAGCACACACAGTTCTAAATAGCCCGCGCCCAAGCCCCCATACGCTTCTGGAATAGCCGTCCCTAACCAGCCCAGTTCCGCAATGCCGTGCCACAGATCATGGTGATACGCATCAGACCCTTCAAGGATTTTTCGGACCTCGGTTGATGCGCAGTTGTCTGCCAGAAATTTTCGGGCCTGCTCACCGAGCAGTTTTTGGTCGGCTGAAAACTCAAAGTTCATTTCCGCTCCTTGGCCCGCAGCGACTATCCTTTTCCCCGATCTTATCCAACCAGCCTAAGACGGCGTCCAGGAATCCAGACAAACTTTTATACAAAAGCCATGAGTCTGGCATGCCGCGCAGAGCCCGAGCCATCGCTGCCGCACGTTCTGGGTATGAGAGAAGATGCGCCAACGGCTTTACATAGATCCGGATGCTAAACAGAATACCCTGGCTGTGCGGGAGCCGACGTAAGGTCTGGCGTTCTATCCGGAGCCACAGTTTCTCTCCCGCGTTCTCGACCGTAATGTCTGAACGAAACCCGCCCCGACTGTGTCCAGTTGATTGGAACAGGGCCGGGTCGTCAACAATGCCCCAATTCAGCCGCCAGACCGGCCTGTGAACTTTCATCCGGGCAAAGAAACGATCCATAGTGGAATCAAGGTGCTCCTTATAACCTGCTGTGGGGTGATGAATCATGCTCAATGATTTGCCCATTTTTTCAGCCAGACTCCAGCGCGTGGGAAAACATAACGAGGCGCCGACCAACCGATACACGTCTGAGTCCGGATCTTTTTTCATCACGCACAGATCTTCTTGAACCAGACGCCCAGCCAGGTCGAGCGGATGCAGTGCAGACTGGGAGAGATCCCAGCGCTGCCCTGTGACAGCATTGCCCAGTGCATCCCCAACCCGCTGGTACAGACTCGGGAAACGAGCGGGAAGGTGCGCGACTAGCAAATCAAGGACTTCTTGTGAGCTTTCTTGGGCTTCAGGCTGAACACTAAAGACTTCACGGTAACGCTCACCCAGCAGCCGATCTTTCTCCGCCAACTCAGCAGCCATCTGTGGACCGGGTTCGATCCAGTCTTTGAGGTGCAGGGGAAAAAGTCCCATCGCGACCCGGAACGACTCCGTCATATACGGCGTGTAGTCAGGGTCGGGTGGGAAGGTAGGCGAGATGAGTGCGGCTTGTGCGGTTTGCACGGAGTTTCCCGGTTTTATGCCCATACCTGCTCAAGAAAGGCTCCGAACTCAGTGTTGAATACCGCAGCCTGCTCAATATTAGCCGGGTGTCCGGCGTCGGCCAGGATGACTTTTTGAGCGTTTGGAATTTTATTGGCCATGTAATCTGTCGCAGCCAAGAAGGGTGTATCTCTCTCCCCGATCGCCACCAGCGTTGGGACGGAAATGGATTCCAGAGAATTCATAATCCGGGCATCATGCTGAGTCAGGATGCCCCGCGAGGCATGCGCCAAACCTTGGGCAGAACGGTGCGTGCCAGCTTGGACCTCTGCGCTACGCCCCAGCGCTTCAAGTCCCTTTTTCTCAAACGTGTCAGCAAAAGAGCACGCGCGGGTATTCCACGCCGCGCGGGGTTCGTCCTTGCGAAAACCAGGCCCGGTGCCAAGCAACATGAGTCCTTTCACCCGCGCAGGATGGGTGACATTGAATGCGAGGGACAGATAACCACCCAGCGAGTGACCACCAATCACCGCTTGTTCGACACTATGTGTTTCAAGTAGCGTCGCCATATCCCCAATCGTCAATGCTTCCGAATAGGCAGCTGGGTCATCTGGACTGTCCGACTGTCCATGGCCACGCATGTCCCAAGTGATGAGCTGATAGCGCTCAGCCAAGGCTTCAACTTGCGGCTGCCAGGCAGCGGCTGTTGCACTAAACCCGTGGGTGAGAAGAATAGCGGGACCCGAGCCATGTGTTTCGTAATAAATCTGCACCCCATCGCGATCAAGAGTTGGCATGATACGTCTCCATTCAGAATATTTCAAAATATGCTAAGGTCAGTCCGGCATTGCATCATATTTGACGATGCAGGGAAACCTTTGGCCCCCTGTTCGAGCATGATTGGAGCATGATTGGAGGATGACACAATGACAGCTCCTTCCCCTGCCCGGCCGCAACTGTTTGCCCGACCGAATGAGACTGACAGCTCAAGCCCACCAGCCTTGTATGGCAAGCGCTGTCAGGCGTGCGGCTATACCTTCTTTCCACCGCATGCATACAGTTGCGAAGCTTGCGGCGGCGCAGCCGAACAGGTTGAGCAGCATCTCTTGGCAGGCACGGGCATGTTGCAATCTTGCGCCACTGTTCACGTCCATCACGATCCAAACACGCCTACCCCCTTTACCGTTGCCTCAATCACACTTGATGCTGGCCCGACCATCCGTGCGCTGTTGACGTGTCCGACGGATGCGGATGTGTCTCTTGGAGATCGAGTCCAGTCGGTCCTTGTCTCCACTGGCTCAGCTGCTGACGGAAACGAACGGACGGAATTGCGCTTTGAAAAAGTCGAGAAAGGAGAGGCCGCCTAATGGGCAAAGTATTACGAGACTTGCGTCCAGTGTATGTGGTCGGTGTTGGTTTGCACCGCTACCAGCACAAGAGCGAAACACCGTATGTAGAGTTGGGTTTGACAGCTGTCCGTGAAGCTCTGACCGATGCGGGAATCGAATGGCCTAGTGTCGAAGCTGTCTATAACGGCACGGCCCAGTTAGGTATTGCCCCGACTCGAATCATGCTGCGCCATCTCGGTACTACGGGCATCCCTATGACCCAAGTTGAAAATGCCTCAGCCTCAGGCTCCTCAGCCTTTCGTCAGGCCTGTCTTGAAGTTGCTGGTGGGGTGAGCGATGTCGTCTTAGCCATGGGCATAGACAAACCTGAGGGCCTGAAACTGGCCTCGCGCAAGGCAGGCGTTCCAGATTTAGTCGGCTCACGATCTGTGCCATTTACCCATTTTGCGCTACTGGCTAATGCGTATATGAACCGCCACAATGTCAGCCCAGAAACCATTGCGGCTGTAGCAGTCAAAAACCACCGCAACGGTGCCAATAATCCGTATGCTCAGCGCCAAAAAGAACGGACCTTGGAAGAAGTTTTGGGCGGCCCGTCCATCTCCGGTTCACTCACTCGCTTACAGTGCTGCCCGGTTGGTGAGGGCGCCGCAGCAGTCATCGTTGTCTCTGAAGAGGCAATGCCGCGATTAGGGATCAATCGAGGCCGTGCCATCCGTGTCCTGGCATCAACTATCCGCACTGAGCGAGTCTACACTGGTGGCAAAAACTTCGATGCCGAACTGACCCGAGAGACGGTCGCACAGGGCTATGACGAAGCAGGCATCGCGCCCACTGATCTCGACGTGATTGAACTCCACGACGCGTTTAGCATCGAAGAATTACTGTACGTCGAAGCCATGGGCCTGTGCGGTGAGGGCGAGGCGGCTGGACTGCTGGAACGCGGCGATATGGATATTGGCGGAAAGTGTGCGGTGAGCCCCTCAGGCGGCTTGCTGGCAATGGGCCATCCGATTGGTCCAACAGGAGCAGGCCAGATTGTTGAGCTGACCCGCCAGCTACGCGGCGAAGCTGGGGTCCGCCAGCAACTGAACGCCCGGACCGGCCTGGCCCACATGGTCGGCGTTGGCGCGGTGTGTGTGGTGCATGTGCTGCAAAACGATGCGGGGTAGCCGCACAGGCGCAGGGAACGGATGCGCTACGCTTATCCACCGTACGCATCTACACGACACACCCCTGTCTCCTCGCCTATTATTCGCCACTACAGGTCAGTAGCCAGTTTTAAGGCAAATTTCCTGAGTTCTTTCTCTATGTCACGCAGCTCTGCATGTTGAGGTATCCAGGGACCAACGAAGAAGCTTGCGCCATCAATCATACCGGCTAATAGTCCGGCCCGTTGTTCACGAACCTCAGGTTTCAGGGACGGATTCAGCGCCCGGATTAATTCAGCCAGTACGTGACGATAGCCCGTATACATCTCGTCTACAATTGCTGCCGCATAGGTATCATGGGTTGCCAGCGCCCATAGTTGGGAGAAAAAACGGGCATTGTCTTCTTGGCGATTATAGGCCACAAGCCAGTCGATGGCTTTCAAAAAGCGGCTGCGAGGGGTGAGCTGGGGATTGGCCAGGATAGGGACTAAACGCTCCTCATAGCGCGCTGAGGTTTCCGCCAACAGTGCTCTGAGGAGTTCTTCCTTGGTCCGAAAATGGTATTGCAAAGAAGCCAAACGGATCCCAATCCGGCTTGCAATCTTGCGCAAAGAAAACTCGGCATAGCCATCGTTGATCAAGGTTTGTCGCGTAGCGTGGAGAATCTCAGCCACCCGATCAACTTTCTCTCGGCGCCTCTTCTCACCCGACGGATGCGTCCGTCCCCCAGACGGACCTTGTCTGACCGGCTTATTTTTCAGTGTTCCAACACTATCCATGCGAGCATCGCTTCCTGGTGCATCCTCTTTCTGCGGACCTGGGTTGACATTATCTGTCAACTGACCGACAATCAACCTGTCAGTTGACAGGTTGATTTCATATACAGGAGGTCTGAGCATGAGCTGGACAGAAAGTGTGCAAGAATCAATACTTCAAGCCGGTGTGTATACCCTGCGGACGGTCGAGCGCTTGCAGACCGGTATTGCCTACACCCCCAACACTTCGAGCTTTTATACCGACCCCTATCCGCTCTACCACGAGCTCCAGGAACGCGACCCCTTCCATCGCAGTTATGCCGACTATGGTTGGGTAGTGTCTCGCTATCAGACAATTGAGACCGTGCTGCGTGATCAGCGTTTTTCAGCGGACGACCGGAAAGGGCGGCCCTGGAAAATGATTCATAAAATGATGCTCCAGGCCGGACGGCTGGAAAAAGACGAAGAGTTTATCCCGTCCATACTGCGGCTTGATCCACCCGACCATACCAGGCTGCGTAAACTCGTGAGCAAAGTCTTTACCCCCCGCGCCATACAAGCGCTCCGACCCCAGATTGAAAACGTCGTCGCCCAGCTGCTGGCTGCTGTCCAGGATGCAGACACCATCGACATCATCCGCGACGTAGCGAACCCCCTGCCGATCATTGTCATTGCGGAGATGTTGGGCATTCCGCACGCCGATCGGGAGCAGTTTAAACGCTGGTCTGACGAGGCTATTCGAGAGCTCGATATTGCGTCAATCGACGACCTACGTCGATCAGGTCAAGCAATCAAGGAGCTGAATGCGTACTTTGCCGACATTATTGAACAGCGCCGTCGCCAGCCCCAAGACGACCTCCTCAGTGCACTCATATTAGCCGAAGAAGAAGGCGACACACTCACGGTCGAAGAAATCTATGCCACCTGTGAACTGCTCCTCATCGCTGGTCACGAAACAACAACAAACCTGATCGGCAATGGCATGCTCGCCCTGCTTCGAAACCCCGAACAACTGACCCTCCTGCGCAATGCCCCTGACCTGATACCCAATGCCATTGAGGAACTTCTGCGCTATGACAGTCCGGTCCAGATCACGTCACGGTATGCCTTAGAGGACTGTGAACTTGACGGCCAAGCAATCAAAAAAGGCCAACAGCTTGTTTTACTGCTGGGCGCGGCGAATAGAGATCCGGCAGTCTATGAGCAGCCTGGGCGGCTTGATATCACCCGCCAATACAGTAAACATCTGTCCTTCAGTATTGGCATCCACTTCTGTCTTGGTGCGGCCCTCGCCCGGCTTGAGGGGCAGATTGCCGTGTCCGCTCTGCTGCGTCGTTTTCCAGGACTGCGACTTGCCTCGGACAGTGTACAATGGCGTGATAGTGCGACGCTACGAGGGCTGACTGCGCTGCCGGTTGTGATCTAAAATCTTGTTTGTGGAGCTATCGAAGCGGCGTAAGCAGTCACCCTCATTGCCGCTTTACATCCGCTTGCTTGGCCAACTTTGTTTGAGATGCCGGAATGATACGATACGCACACCGCCGTGCTCCAGCAATAATATGGTCAACCCGGCGGACTTGCACTCCTTGTCCCAGGACTGCTCCAAACAGCTCTAACTCAGTCTGACATAATCCCTGACAGATCGTTGCCGCCGCACAAATGGGACAATGATTCTCAGTAAGCAGGAATCCATCTGCCTCGGCTTGCCATTCAGCCATATAGCCTTCGCGGCTGCGTATGTCTGCGAGACAGGCAACGCGCTCCCCAAGTTCCATTATCCCATCAAGTTCGGCAATATAATTGGAGCGTGTTTTCTCCTCGCGGGCTGATATCAATCGTTCAAGCGCATCCTCTCCCAACTCTGAGCGAATGGTGTCGATCAGCTGCACAGTGAGTTCAGCATGCGCATCGGGGAAGCGCGCATTGCCAGCCGCAGTCAAACGCCACACCTGGGTTGGCCGCCCTACTCCACGGACTTCAGACGACGCTTCTACCAATTCGTCGGTGACTAACTTCATAAGCTGTTGACGAGCAGCTTCACCAGTAATCCCCAATGCTCTCCCCAGATCAGCCGCCTTTTGTGGACCGCGTGTCTTGAGCAAGGTCAGGATACGCTCGGCAGCAGACCGAGGAGCAGGAATAGAATTTTCCAAGTCTTTACTTGACATATTATAATGTCTTCTATAAAACAAGTATTATCTTTGAAAATAGCCGACAAGACACAATTCTGCAACTATTCATTTGAGGAGATCAACGTATGTCACATTTTGAACTTGCCCCCCTGCCCTATTCGTACACGGCCCTGGAGCCGTTTATTTCGGCTGAAACCCTTCAATTCCATCACGATAAACACCATCAAACCTATGTCACCAAGCTCAACGAGCTGCTAACAGGCAGTCCCCTCGCAAACGCTTCACTTGATGAAATTGTCCTCCAATCCAGCGGTCCACTATTTAATAGTGCCGGGCAACACTGGAACCACGATTTCTACTGGAATTCCATGGCTCCGGCAAGCGAACGTTTTGCGACTGGCCCGCTGCTAGAGGCGCTGCAGAAGACGTTTGGTTCTCTTGATGCGTTTCAGGCCGCGTTTGAGAAACAGGCTGCTGCCCTATTTGGTTCAGGCTGGACCTGGCTCGTTTTGGATCAAAAAGGAGAGTTGCAGGTTGTGCAGACTAAAGATGCCGATAATCCGCTACGCCAAGACATGATCCCGCTGTTTACCTGTGATGTGTGGGAGCATGCGTATTATATTGATTACCGCAATGCCCGCCCGCAATATCTGTCAAACTTCTGGAACGTCTTGAACTGGGAATTTGTTGAGAGCAATTATGGACACGGCTTGGATCAGCTGTATCAGGCCGGGAGTGCCGCTTCTGCGGCAGGCTAAGACGCCAGATACGTTGGCTACAGGACATGAGTTGAGCGACACGCCAAAAGCAGTAAGAGCAAAAAGAACAGGAGACTGTCATGTTGCCTATTCAAGGTCTGTATGAGGTTGCATTGCGCGTCAAGAATCTTCCCCAAGCCGAAGCCTTTTACTGCGATATTCTGGGCCTCGAAGTTGGCCTGCGCGAGGAATCCCGCAAGTGGGTATTCCTGCGGGCTGGCGGTCAGGCTGGTATGATCGTGCTCCAAGAAGATCCAGAGCATTGGGTACAAGAACATCTGGCATTCACCGTTCAAGAAGCTGATCTGAACCGGGCTGTGGCTGCACTCAGAGAGCAAGGCGTCGCCGTCGAAGGTCCCATGACCCATGACTGGATGCCCGCCAAGTCGGCATATTTCTCCGACCCAGATGGACATGATTTGGAGCTATGCGCTCCGCTGGCCAGGGCCTGAACACGTGCGGCAGTAGGCTTTTGAGCCGATGAAGCCTTCCTGATCGTGTTATCGGCGGGTACAGCCCCACGCCCGCACGATGCACGAGGTCCCACCTTTTTTGCGGCACTCGGCGGTGGCCCTGTTCCGTGCGCCCGCGCCCGTGTCATAGCCCTGCGCCCAGCCATAACTCGTGCTGCCCTGCGCCTGGTCGGCAGCAAAGGCCCCACATTCGTTGCTGAATCACATCACGATGCGGCAGGTGCCGCCGCACTCGGCGAGCGCTCGCCGCTCCGCCGCCTGGGTTGTCGGATAGTCGATCGCCCAGCCCCACGACGGCCCTTGATTCGCGTCGATGGCCAAACGCCCCATGCAGCGGGGGCTTGGGAGGCGGG
This sequence comes from Binatia bacterium, assembly GCA_965231765.1. GTDB lineage: Bacteria > Desulfobacterota > Binatia > Bin18 > Bin18 > JAAXHF01. The sequence goes on along the minus strand of OZ246887.1, from coordinate 5,481,462 downwards.
GCTTTTTTGCCGCCCGGAGCTGGTGAGGGAGCCTTAAAGCTGCCGAGCAGACCGGTCAATCCGCCGGTGTTCGCTGGGGGCTGATGCCCCGTCTTTTGGCTCGGCGACCCGCTGGGTGGGGCCGGCGCGTTGCTGCCGAACTGCCCGAGCAGGTCAATGACACTAAATGTATCCACGAATTCCATGAATACGTCCGCGAGTTGGGTGGCGTCCACGGCATGATGGTAGGTGCCGCCGGTTTGGGTCGCAATGGCGCGCGAATCTTGGGCGGCTTGGGAGGTCGGGGTGATGCCAAACCCGACCGTTTCATGGCGGAAAATGAGCCCGCTGGCCTGGACACTCGCCAGGGCCTGGCCAATATCGCCACAGTCGTTCTGGCCATCTGCCAGCAACATGATCATCCGGTTGGACGCACCGGCGTTGCCGTTGGTGGCCATGTAGCGGTTGGCGAAGCGCAAGGCGTCGGCCATGGGCGTACCGCCGCCCGGTTGCAGGCTGCTGATGAACCGCGTCAGCTGGGTCACGTCACGGGTGAAGTCCTGATAGCGGGGGACCGGATTCTGGCAGTCGCCGCTGAAGGCCAGCACGGCCACTTCAACGGCCCCGCTCTGCGCCGCCCGGCCCAAGGCGGTAATGGCGGCCTGCTTGGCGACCTCAATCTTCACGTGAGGAGTGCCGCTCCCGATGGTGTCCCCCATGCTCCCGGAGGCGTCAATCAGCAGCAGCAGGCTGCTGGCGACCGGCCCCCGGCTCTGGGCGAAGGCGGGTGATCCCCAGACGAGCAGGCTCGCCGCCACAGCGACGGGCAGCACTGCTTTTCCGATCTGGCTCATGGCTGCTGTCTCCCCCCGTTGGCGGGTTTGTCGGATAACTCCCAAAAACATGCGGGCCGAAACCGCCAGGGGCCAAGCCCCCTGGACCCCCGTCCACCCCACCGCCGCCCGCTGTGCGCTCCCTCCGGGGCGACACGCGGGACGGCTGCCCCACCATAACAAAGAGTAAAAGGGTAAGAGTGCACAGGGTTAGGGAGTTCTCGCCAGGCGGAGGCCGAGGCTGGTGCGGCGATTGCCCGGCGCACCGCCGCCACGATCCGCCGCGCGGCAATCGCGGGCGGCGTAGAACCAACCCCCGCCGCGAGAGACCCGGGCGGCGCCTGTACTAGGGCCACGAGGATCGGTCACCGCACCACGAGGGTAACCACCATACCAGTCCGCGACCCACTCCCACACGTTCCCGTGCATATCGTACAGCCCCCACCCATTCGGCCGCTTCTGCCCCACTGGACGGGTCCCTCCGGAGAAGACTATGAGGAGCTCACCGTACCAAGCATACAGGTCCAACTCGCTCACCGCGTTCCCAAAGTGGTACGCCGTCTGGGTTCCCGCCCGCGCCGCATACTCCCACTCCGCTTCCGTCGGCAGGCGGTACACGTTTACACCCTCCTGCCGGTTCAGGGCCACAATGAACTCCCGCGTGTCCTCCCAGGACACCTCCTCTACGGGACAATTGCCGCCGCAGTCGGAGAAATGCGACGGATTGTTCCCCATCACCGCTTGCCACTGCCCTTGCGTGACTTCATACTTCCCCAGATAAAACGGCTGACTGATGGTCACTTCATGTACCGGCCCTTCGTCAGCATCCCGCCCCGGTTCTGTCGCCGGCGAGCCCATCTGAAACGTCCCCGCCTTAATCAACACAAACTCCATGCCGATGCTGTTACGCAGCTCGCGGGGGAGCTGCGCTAAGCGGCGGCGTTCGGCCGCCGCGGCCGCCGCGGCGCGCCGCTGCTCTTCTGCCCGATGTTGCCGTTCTGCTGCGACTCGTTGGCGCGCCGCTTCCACTTGATCTAGCAGCTCAAGCGCTGCTCGGTAATGTGCGCCCGCACGCCCCACCGTCGTCAGATAGCGCGCCGCGGCCTCCTCCGTGGCCGCGTAGAGTCCCGCCTGGTACGCCACCTCAGCATACTGGAACCAGAACGCCTCGGGCAGCACTAAATCGTGGGCGGCCTGTAAGCCCAGAATCCGGTCCAACGCTGCCTTGGCCGCCGCATGATCCCCCGTCCCGATATGGCGCTCGGCCTCCACCAGGGAGCGCTCCGCCTCAATATCCGGCGGCAGTTGGGCGGGCGCCTTGCCCACCAGCATCAATACGGCCAGCATCAGAACACACAGCCGGTATATCTGCATTCGCACTCCTCCCTTTCGTTACAGTATCGGCTCTCTCCCATTAGACAGATGGTGTCAGTCTGGATTGGGGCTCCGGTGCCCGTAGCCGTGCCAGTCAGGTGTCCGCCCAGGGGTCAAGAATGTCGATCCCCATGTCCCCAAAATCCCGGACATTCCTGGTCGCCAGCGCCATGCCGCGCGAGCGGGCAATCGCGGCGATCTGACTGTCGGCCTGCGCGACCGGTCGGCCGGCGGCACGGCGGCTGGCTGCGATCTCCGCATAGGCCCGCGCCGCGTCGCTGTCGAAGGGCAGCACCCGCCCGGCGAAATCTTCCCGCAGCATCGCCTCGATGGCCGAGGCGAGGGCGGCCTGACGCCGCCCCACAGCCATAATCGCCACGCCATAGCGTAACTCCGCCTCCCCCACCGCAGAGAAAAATAGACGCGCCGCCGGACGGGTGGCGACCCACTGCTCAACGGTCGGGTTGGGCGATGGGCGCATCAGCTCGGAAACGACGTTGGTATCCAGTATGATCATCGGCGCCGCCTCACTCGAACCGGGGCGGCTCACGCATGGGCTGGCGCGCTGGGAATTCCAGTTCAACACCACCGAAAGATACAAAGCGGGCGCGAATGGCGCGGGCGAGGTTGGCGGGGCCGGCTTGCCGTTCGACGGCATCACGCAGGATCACCCGCGCTTCCTCTTCCATCGACCGGCCATGCGCAGCCGCCCGGCTGCGCAGCCGGGTCTTCACATCGTCGTCGAGATTGCGGATCGTGATGCTTGCCATGGCGCTACCCCCCTCCGTGTGTCCTCGTACACCCTAGCCGATGATTGCAATGCCATCAATCGTCTTGCCACACCATCGGGGGAACTCCGGAAAGCCCGCCTGACAGTTGCCAACACACGCTGGCAAAGAGGGATTGAGGGGGATTTCCCGACGCGATTACCGCACTCAGAACGGGGCAAACATTTGCAAACTGAGACACCACCCGCGCTTCCCAGTGCTACCAATCCTAGCCGCCCTATGGTATCGGAACCGTCTGAGGAGGAAACCATGGTCGAAATCAATGGCATGGCGCATGTCATATTAGCAGTCAGCGAGTGGAACACCTGCCGGAAATTCTACGAAGCGTTGTTGCCTTTTCTTGGACTCAAACAGGCGTTTAGTGGCGACGATATGATCTATTATGTCGGAGCCCGAACAGCCGTCGGGGTTGGTCGCTGCGATGAAAAACACGCCAAGGATCGTTTTGTCCAGAACAGCGTCGGCCTGCACCACCTGAGTTTTCGGGCGCGCAGCCGAGAAGACGTGGACCAGGTCTACGCCTTTCTCAAAGAACAGCAGGCGACTATCGTTCATGCGCCTGAAGAAGGTCCGTGGGCACCGGGCTATTACTCGGTGTTATTCGAAGATCCAGTCGGCACCCGGCTAGAGGTCAATTATGTGCCGGGCAAAGGAATTTTTACCGAGGGAGCTGGCTTCAATCCAGCTGGCGACTATCAGTAGTCACCCGGTCTCGGAGTGCATACACCCCAGCATAAAACAGGGGCGTATCGAGTAGGGCGAAGACAAGTTTAAACGCGTAAGATGACAACGCCAAGGGAATAAGCTTGGCGATGGAATCAACGTCTTCGCCCAGACTCCCGGCCGCATACAGAATCGACAAAATCAGAGCCGTATCAACAAGCTGGCTCAGCAGGGTCGAGCCATTATTGCGCAGCCATAAATGCCGTCCATCGGTCAGCTGACGCCAAAAGTGGAACAGTTGCACGTCAATGGACTGAGCGACCAGATACGCAACCATTGACGCGACGACATTCGGCTTCATAAAGGCATACACCTGCTCAAAGGTGGTCGTGGCACCTGACACACCCGTGGCATCTGGCAGCATGTGGCCCAGCCACATCAGCACGAGCATGAACACATTCATGCTGAAGCCGACCCAGACGATCGACTGCGCTCGCCGTCGGCCGTACAGCTCACTTATCAAATCAGTCGCCAGAAAGGTAAACGGATAGGCCAGCAAACCAGCCGGAATCACAAACCAGCCCAGATCAACAAACTTGGTAATGCCAACGACGTTGCCTAAAGTCAGAGAGGTGAGAAAAATGCCGGCTAAAAAGGAATAGAAGACTTCACTGGAGTGGACCGACCAAACTGAGCTGGTCGAGGCGTTCGTTTCAGTCATCGAGTCTTGCATAAGGCAGGAGCTACACAAACATGAGTCCGGTTGTTTGGCAAGACGGCTCCGATCTGCCTGACAGGACAGGGATGGTGAGTATGGGGCCATGCTGCCGGTGTTTCGCGCTCTGCCACAACAGTTCCTCAACGAGGCTGGATAGGCCACAGGCTTCTTCCCTCAGCGGTGTTGAACGTGTTCTCTTCACCCTGGTTTCTTAACCCTATTTTCCGGACCACCCCAGTCACGCGGTAATGCACGGTAATGCAGTTGATCCGTAGCGTTTTGTGTACTACTTGGACGTATAAGGAGAATGACAGACGACTTTCCAATATACGTTATGGAGGCCAGCATGACTGATCAGAGAACCGGTACGACTTCCGCCCAGAATGAACCAAACGAACCGTATGTCGGCAAAGCGCTTGAAAGGCGCAGCTTTCCCGTCAGCCAAGAAACCCTGGACGATTATTGTCACGGCTTAGCCTTATCCGATCCTTCGCCAGCTGGAGCGGTTCCCACTATGCTGGCCAGCGGTTCGGACAATGGCTACTTTGATCAGATCTGCTTCAGTAATCACTTTGGCCATCTATGGATGCGCCAAGAGTGGGAACTGTTGGCCCCGCTGCAAGTCGGGCAGAATTATGAAAGCACGGGACGTATTAGTGATATCTACCAGCGCCGCGATCGCCAGGTTGTGCAGTACGCCATAGAGCTGCGCGATAGTGCGGGCGAACTTGCCCTCCGCAGCCAACACCACCAGAGCTTCCTGGTCGAGCAACAGTCCGGCGAACTGCAATTTCGCGACCCCAAAACAAAGCCAGGCACGCGCACGTTCAATGTCCCCGAGGGCGAGCCATTCGGTTCACTCGAACGCACGATTACGCTCGAAATGTGCGATCGATTCTTTGGTGGCGATACCAACTATCACACCGACCGTGAGGCATCGCTGAAGCTCGGTTTTAAGAATGTTGTTGTCGGTGGACGGATGACAATGGCCTACCTCGGTCATATTCTCGAAGAGCGCTATGGGGCCAACTGGTGGACCAGCGGCCGACTGGACGTGAAGTTTACCAATCCCGTCTGGGAAAATGACACCGTGATTGCGCACGGGGTCGAGCTGGGTCCGCTCGAGGACGATCCGGATAGGACGGCTGCTTTTGTGTGGTTGGCTAAGCCAGATAATACGATCGTGATTATTGCCAATGCGAGTGTGAAACGTACGGCATGAGTCAGAAAGAACGGTGGTAATATGCCGGAAAAAAAGATCAGGCTGTCGCGGCGAGCATTCTTGAAGGCAATGACTGTCGGTGCAGCTGGCGGAGCGGTTCTCGGCGGTGCCTTCAGCCCAGCTGGCACATCAGTGTACGCCAGCGCGCCAAAAACGAACGGAACTGGCATTGCTGGTGTTATCTGCGTTTCTTCTCAGGCCAACAAATCCCCGCGTCTGGACTTTATATCTCTCACAGATGGCCGCCGGCTGGGCACCCTTGAGAATACCTTTGCCTCGCACGCGATTGTTCCAGTCGAATCCACCCATTCCTTTTTTGTCCATGGACGCGACACGCAGACGGACAAGGGCGTCATTCGTGGCTTTGCAATTGATCCTGTAACGGCAGCTTGGAACCAAATCTATGAAAAACAGTTAGAGGGAGGTCTCGTCTTGCACTGGCAGCCGAGTCCAGACGGAACGCTGATCCAATACAATACGATTAAAGACCATGCCCTGCATGTTTTAGATACCCGCAGCCTGGAACTTCACACCTACCAAGGTGGCGGCAGCCACTCAAACATGGCGTTTTTTCACGATAACGATTGGCTCGTCGCAACGGATGATCTCGGACGCGGCACCAAGCTGCGAGTCGTTGCCCGCGCGACAAACACAATTCTTTCCGAAACAGCGGTCGGCAACTGGGGGCATGGCCTCACGGTCAACGATGAGACTGGACGGGCGTTTGTGTGGGCTGACGAGGGGGTCCATATTGTGAGTTTAGCCAAAATGAATCTGGGCGCTCATCTTGGCCTCATCAAGACGGCCGCACACAGACAACGCAGCTGGTTCTGTTGGACGCCTCAGGGCGGTCGTTACAGCCATGACCAGACCTGGAATCCAGGCGACCGCTACAGCCCGTGGCTGACTGTGCTCGATATGCAAAAAGCGCGACTGGAACGCATTGAAACAGGTCCGGAACAGCCTGGCATCTTACAAATTTCGCCTGACGGAAAACTCGGAGTGAGTGGTTCACACGCTTCGAATAATATTTGCCTGTTTGATATTGCAACCAATCGCTTTCTTGGTACGGTCGCAGCCGGAGGACACGAGGGGAGCTTCTTTGATCGAGATGTTGGCTTTTCACGCGACCGGCGTATCGTCTTCGTAACCAATCCAGCCGACAAGACCCTCACCGCGATTGATGTCCACAGCCAGCAAGCCATCGGTCAGATTGCGCTGCCTGCAAAACCTGAGTGGATGAAAGTGCTGACCGTGTGAGTGTTTTCGGTTCCTTATGAGTTTCCTATCACTCCCGCTTCAACACCCCCTCTTCCTCTAAAGCCCGCACCTGCTCCGCCGAATACGACAGGTCGCCCGTCAGAATCTCTTCGTTGTGTTCGCCTAAAAAGGGCGCTTCAAGTGGTAGATAATCCGGGAACTCAGAGAACCTGAGCGGCACGCCTGGAATTTGAAACTCACCAAAGGCGCGGTCGGTCACCGTCCGCACCGTCTGCCTGTACTTCAGATGCGGATGATTGACCGCCTGTTCGACAGACAGCACCGGCGCAACTGGCACGCGTTCTTCTTCGAGCGCCTGAATCGCCGCTGCGTCACTCGGCATCGACATAATCCAGTCTTCCAGAATCGTCACCACCTGTGGGGTGTGTTTGACTCGTGCCTCATTATCAGCAAAGTCCGGGTCTTCGACTAAATCAGGCCGACTGATGGCCTTACATACACTTGCCCACTGGTGGGGTAAGGCCAGAATGAACAGGTACGTCTCACGGCCTTTGTATAAGCCGCTGGGACAGACGGCATAATGCTGGGTGCCTGACCGGGTCGGCTTTATCTCTCCCTGGCTGGCAGAGTACATCTGGACATTCAATTCGTGACAGTGGAAGTAGGCATCGAGCAGGGCAATGTCCAAGTATTGGCCCTTGCCTGTCCGCTCACGGTATAACAGCGCGCCGTTAATCGCTGCCGTCGCATGGACGCCGGTGCTCACATCGCCAATCCCTGGCAGCGGAAAATACGGCTGACCGTCTTTCTCACCAATCATTGAGGTAATGCCGGAGTACGCCTGGGCGATGTAATCATAGCCTGGCAGTTTGGACAGCGGCCCAGTCTGGCCAAAGGCTGAAATCGAGCACATGATAACGCGTGGGTTCAACGCTTTGACCGTCTCATAGTCGAGTCCTAAGCGTCCAATCACCCCAGGCGCAAAGTTCTCCAGCAGCACGTCTACTTGGGTGACCAGTTCTTTGAGAATCGCCAAACCTTTTGGATGTTTGGCATCAATGCACAGGCTCTTCTTGCCTCTGTTCTGTTGAATGAAATAGGCACTTCGGCCCTCTTTCAGAAAGGGCAACGCGCGCGATATCTCGCCAGTTGGGGTGAGTTCAACCTTGATAACCTCAGCCCCCATCTCGGCCATCAGTCGGGTCACTGTCGGTCCGGCTAAGACTTGGCTAAAGTCCAGGACTTTGTAGCCATCGAGGATATGTTTGAGTCCGGTTTCTGCCATACAGTCCTCCTTAGATATGGTCGGACAGTATGCCACTCCACAGCTGACGGAGCCAGAGTGGTCGGGCAGGTAGAGTTTGAATGAGGCAAAATGAGGTAGGAAGAAGCGGCGCCCGGACGGGCTGTCCGGGCGCGTGCGAAGAGAGAACAACTGGCGACTATTTGGCTGCGGCCAACGGCTGTTCGGCGAAGCTCACATCAACATCCGTGGCAACCTTCTTGTGAGGATTGTACTGCGGGATGATATGTTCACCGATGCGGCGAATGGAGCGCATGACGTTTTGGTGTGGAATCTCCCCCATTTGCTTGAAGAATATGACTTGGTCAAGACCACCGTCGCGAAATTTCTCCAACTTACGACTGACTTCATCCGGATTACCGACGGTAACCATTGGATGATCTTTAATCTGTTGATCGTTGAGATCGTTGGCATCGGCACCCAGGTCAAACAGCTGACGCAGGTATTCGTACGAGTACAGATTATTTTTGGCCATCAGCGGCTCGAACAGCTTGGCGATGTTGTGCAGGAACCACCGCGCGCCATTGAGCCCGATTTTTTCTTCTTCTTTGCTCTCTGACACGTGACACATGACCACACCAGAAAACCGATCATTGATGACCTTGGTCACCACATCATTGCGGCTCTTGCTAGTGTCACGATAGATCTGCATGGTCTTTTGGACCTGCTCCCAGTTGAAGTTAAAACTGAGCACCCCAAGCCCGCGGTTGGCAGCCATCTCGTAGCTATCCGGGGCGGTACAGGCCATCCACATCGGCGGATGCGGCTCCTGAATAGGTTTGGGGATAACCATCCGAGGCGGGATGGTAATCGTTTCTCCCTCGTACTCCAAAATCTCGTCCGTCCAGGCTTTGACAATGACATCAAGAGCTTCCCGGACTTCCAGGCGAGTCCGATCATAATCAATACCAAAGCCATCCAGCTCTTGGGCGGTGGTCGAGCGGCCGGTGCCGAGGTCCATCCGGCCATTACTCAGAATATCGAGCACGGCGGCTTGCACCGCGACTTTAATCGGATGGTTGAAGCGATGCGGCAGCAAACGCACGCCGTGCGCAATCCGGATATTCTTCGTCCGCTGAGAAACCGCACCGTAGAATACTTCGGGGGCTGGGCTATGCGAATACTCTTCCAGAAAGTGGTGCTCGACTTCCCAGACGTAATCGAAGCCAATCTTATCCGCCAGTTCGATCTGGGCCAACGCTTCGTGGTAGATGTTGTAGCTGCTGAGCTTGGTCCACGGTCGTGGGGTTTGCATTTCGTACAAAAGACCAAATTGCATGCGATCCTCCTTTTTCTGTCCGGAATTATCCGTGAGTGTGGCCATATTTTGCCTGGATTTTACACAATTTTCCAGCCCTCTCCTCTCCCTGCTCCTTGCTCCGTGTCACTTCGCCATCTGCGCTCGGCGTCGCAGCGTTTCACCCATATCAATCATCAGCGAATCGGCATCGCTGACAACGACAACGCCGTAGTCCTGCTCTGCCCGTTCGATGCTGACATGTTCATCGAGCACATCGTCGAGGACTTTTTGTGGATCACGTTTGAACGGCTCACCCCAGCCACCACCACCGCCCTTGAAAGTGGAGATGATCGAACCTGGCGGAGAGGGATAGTTGGCTGCTGACTCAAGCACCTCTTCTTCATGTTCCGTGTTCCAGTTGAGCACATAGCGACTGCTGGCACCGTTTTTTCCACCAGCAAAACCTGGTGAGGTATGCCGCACGCCTGTCAGCGCGACGTTAATAATAGACGTATCCCGCACACTCTCGCGCTTCATGGCAAAACCAGGCACGCCGCGCCACTGTCCTGGTGCAGCAGTGTCTGAGACATACTCGTACTCGTGGTAGAAAAACGGAAACTGAATCTCACTCATTTCAACGGTGGAATAAATCAGTCCACACATCGGCGCGGGCCAGCCGCCCCAGCCGTCGTTGCCCTGCGTACCACTTGCGGCCACGAGCGTGTTGCCATACTCAATCGTGACAAACATCGAGTTATAACGCGAGTCATGCCCATACGTGGTACACAAACAATAGTTCAGCGACACAGCTCCGGCCTTATCCGGAACAGCCTGTTCTAAGGCGCGCATGGTGGCTGTCCCGATATCACCACCAATGACGACGGTACTGAACATACACGGCGCCGGAGGGAGCGGATTGACGACCGTGCCCTCGGGAGCACTAATCCGGACCGCCCGAAACACACCCGAGTTGACCGGAATGTCTTCGGGCAGAATAGCGCACAGCGCGGTGTAGGCCCACGACGCAGTATTGCCAAACGGACTGTTCACAAAGCCGGGAGCCTCCGGACTTGAGCCGGCAAAATCAACACTCAAATCTGAGCCGGCAATGGTGAGCGTGGCTTTCACCTCGATATCGTGGCTGCCCATGCTATCGTGATCTAAAATCGCGCTGCCTGCATACACACCGTCTGGCCATTTTGTGACCTCGGCCCGAAAACGTTTTTCCGCGTAGTCGAGGGTATACTCGATACTGTCGTTCACCACGTCGCCGCCGTACTTGGCAAACAACGCCTGAATCCGCTGCTCGGCCAAATTGCAGGCACCAAACATAGCCGCCAGGTCGCCGCGCAGGACGTTTGGAATACGCGAGTTGGCCAGAATCCAGTCCAGCACATCTTCGCGCAATACACCTTTCTCGAAGAGTTTGATCGGTGGAATGCGGAGCGCCTCCTGCCAGATATCGGTCGCCTCGGGGTTATAGCCTCCAGCCACTGGTCCGCCAAAATCAGCCATATGCGCGCGGACAGACGGAAACAAAACCGGCTTGCCTTCGAAAAAGACGGGCTTCATGACTGTCCAGTCAGCATGGTGCGTCCCGCCATAATACGGGTCGTTGACCATCACCACATCGCCTTCGTGCAGGTCGTCGTGAAAGGTCTTCATGAGGGCTTCAACCGATAGAATAGACGCAAAGATATGGACTGGGATAGCCGTCGCCCGGGCGACCAGCCGGACATCACTCCCATCGTAGAAGAACACCCCAGTCGAATAATCATGGACCTCGTTAAACAACGGATGCACGGCTGTCCGCTCAACAGTCTTACTCATTTCTTCAGAGATTGCCTCCAAAGAATCTTTCACCACCAGAGCAGTGATACGATCGACCATGAGCCACACTCCTTTCCTCTGCACCAACAAGAGTCACGCAAGCGGGATCGTCGCTTTCCCGCTCCATCGTAATGGTCCGAGTGCCACGTGTTTCCACACGATCCGATATGGTTATGTTCGGGGGTGGGTAGACCACTGGGAATCACGACGGACGGTAGCACACGGGGAGCCCTTATGCCAAGAGCAGAGGCTGCTGATAGAATACGGAAGCTGGAAGAGCAACGCGCCCGGATCAATGCCGAGATTCAGCGCGTGAAGGGCCGGGCTCAGCAGGCGGAACGGAAACGGGAGACACGCCGCAAGATTTTGGTTGGGTCAAGAGAAGACTAAGACCGGGCGGTGAGGGGCTAAAAATTGAAACTTCAGCCCTTCGCTACCTGTTCCTCATCCTGTCCATATGAGCAGCGTAGGGCTAGCGTTGAATGGCCCTGGTGTGTAGGTAGACACGGTCCGGCAATTCCGCTGGGCCTGAACTGTTCCGAGAAAGAAGGCAGCTATGCATTTTTTTATGAGCTTGACTCTCAGTATCTTTTTGGGGGTCTCAGTCGGCCATACCGCCACATTGGAGATCCCCGGCCCCGGTTCTACCCAATCCGGTATTGGGGTCATTTCCGGCTGGAAATGCCAGGCAAACGGACAACTGACGTCCGGTTCAACGGGGGGCGTTCCCTGCCGCTCAGCTATCGCAGCGAGCGCGGGGATACCCGTTCTGCCTGTGGGGATAGCGAGAATGGCTTTGTCGCAATCTGGAATTGGGGCGTGCTCGGGAATGGGCGACACACCGCGGTGGTCTATGACAACGGCAGCGAGTTTGACCGGGCAACATTCATCGTGGTGACGCCCGGCGTTGATTTTTTGCAAGGGGTCTCTGGATCAGGAACCGCAACCCTGAGCAATGGACAACGTGTCACCCTCCAGTGGTCTGAGGGATCACAAAGCTTTGTCGCAACAGATTTTACCGGGACCGCCCCGCCGCCGCCGATGAGTGGCGTGGGCCAATTCCTGGGGACCTGGCGATTTGTGAATCGCCATACCACACAAACCTATCAGTTTCCCCGCGTGGAACCGTGTCGGGGGGATGCGTCTAAGCAATGCGTCTATGATGATATACAAGCCGCTGCGATCGGCGTAGCTGAAGTGCAAGGATACTCGTATGGTCTTCTTCACATTGATGGGAATATCTGCCGTGGATCCTTTCTGTACGAACCAAGGGGAAACACCGTACAGGGGCATTATGGGTTTGGGGTCGGATCGTGTGATGAGGAGTCAGTGGCCAGGGCCATTGCCGAAGATGTAGTGTTTCAGCGGTATCCGACAACCGGCACACGTATCCGTCAAGCCACCTCTCAGGCATTCAGCCTAGAGGCGGAACTAGAGGCGGAAGAAGAAGCAGCCGTGACGCGGGAAGAAACAGAGGAAATTGAAGCAGTCATTGAGGAGCTGCTCGACTTGATGATGGACTAACGCGGCCGAGTGAAGAGCCACACCCACGGCACCTTCCCTCCTCAAGGACTGCTAACTGCCCCGCTTGCAGGGCCGTATTTCCTGGGGGTTTTGGGGGTGGGTGGGACGTGTCGCAAAAGCCCAATAAAATCAAGGCGCAAGGTTCACATAATAGAGAATTATCAGACGCAAAACGGAGCCATTTCGGCCCGATCTGGCCCGGTTGCAGGCCGATCTGAACCGGGGCACCGCCTAAGCCGCTTTATCAACAGTCAGGGAGATCCGGGCGCCGAGCCGCCCTAACACCGCGTCGATGGTGGCGGCCTTCGTGGCATGGTCCGGGTTCAACATCCGCCGCACCTCGTTCTCCGCAATGTTCAGCTCGCGGGCGAGGCTGCGTTGTGAGATGTTGGCCTGGCGATAGGCGTCGTAGAGAGCCGCTTTCAGCGCGATCTGCAACGGTGGAATGACTAACGGCCGCCGCTTACTGGCGCGCGACGGGGCGGGTAAGGCGTGGCCCTCGCGGATCGTCGTCGCGATCAATTCCCGCAGCAAGTCCTGCGCCTCGGTCAGCGCTTCCTCGCGGGTGGCTCCATCGGTCGCTCCCCACCCGAAGTCTGGAAACATGACAACAAACCGGCCATCTTCGTCCTGCTCGATTTCTGCTGGATAGTTGAAAGTGTGTCGCATGGATCACCGCTTTTCTTCCCCACGCTGCCAGCGTCTTACCGCCCAGCCTAAGGGAATTCGTCCTTGGGAATGCCGAGGTCTGCGAGCATCTTGTTGAGCAGGCCCTTCCCGATTTCTTTTTTTCGATCCTTAACCGTCGTTTTTCGATTGCCCACTATAGAACGTGCCATGCGAGCCGGCCCCTTCCGAGGCGATGAATTATGTCTTTAGACCCTTTTTTTTAGGTTAATGTGAATGCTGCCCTGGTCGGTGTTAATGGTCCCCGACTATGCGCACAAAAATGATCGCACGTCAAACAGGGAGGCGACAGAATGAAAAATTATCAGACGTAGAGAACGCGGGGGCAGGCGGGCGGCTAGTCAGGACGCCGGAGCAGCTCGGCCAATAGGCCAGCCCGCAATCCACAGGTTGCTACCGCCTACGACTCATATTTCGTATTCGTACCAGTGCTTTGTTGATGGGTGGGTCTGTCACTCCTGCTGGAATGAGAGGCTCGTCAGCGTCGGCTAGGACGGAGATGTCAGAATCGTTCTCACCGATTTGCCAAGCCTGACGGAGATCGAGGTGTCGCTTCACGATTGCGAATTGAATAAAAGGCTCCTGTTTGGGAAACTGAGCCGGTGCGAGAAGAAAAGCTCCCGCCTCTTCATAGGCCGCGAGAAAGTTGTCCAGATTTGTCGATGTGTTTGGCGACATTCGCTGTATTCTTGATACGGTCATAACGACCTTCTTATTGTTTTCTCCCATCTGTTGCAGATTCGGCCCCACGACAACAGCGTACTCAGCAGGGTTCCGCTTGGACAGCTCGGTGATGACTGCCACCCTGATTGCCTCGTCTTTATCTACGTCGCCCAAGCGCTCTTTCCACGCCCGAAATATAGCTTGGCCAGCCCGACCATCCTCGAACCCGATAGCAAGTATTGGCGGGACATCAGGGAGACAGACAAACAGTATTCCTCGCCACTTTGCCTGATCCCATAAGGGTACATCTATTGGGGACAACACGCGACGATCTGTATGTTTCAACCGCTCCGTATCCATCATATCCGGAGGAGGTGGGCCGGAAGCAAATTGGGGAGACTCCATCGGCCTGTCAGGGCTGGAGGGTTTTACCTCTCTCCAAGGTCCGTCCCGAAGTACGGCATAGTCCTGAGCATCGGGCTTCAGCCAATCGGTGAGACGCACCCGAGCTGTTTCGCCAAAGACACTGGTGTCCAGCGTCAGCGCGTCCCCGAAGGCTAAAGCGCGGGAGAAACCGCGTTCCTGACCGACTATCTTCTCAAGCCAAGCCTGTACGTCCTGTATCATCAGCAGCCGACACGCTATTTCGATAAGGCTGTCCTGGAGCCACTCCATGTAGTCCTGGCGTTCATCAGCCGTAGTAAACGTCATGTCCAGCGGATACACGATTTCGGCGCGGTCACCGCCGCCGCCATCCGGGAAGCGAAGTTGCGGCCCACCTGCCAATCCTTGCGATGCCCTAACAACAATTGTCATGCGCTCGCGGTGAGGGAAGACATCCTGGTCGGCGCTCGTGGCGAGGAAGGCCTCCAGAGCCCCAAGGAGAGATTCGGCAATACTGACAGAAATGACGTTGTTAGGCGTCTCGACCACGAGTTCCGACCCGAGAATAATCGCCTTCAGAGAGCAGGTCGTCCCATCTGCCAACTCCGGTTGAGGAGGAATGTCTTCGGCCGTAAGCTGATCTTGCCACGACTCGAAAAAGGTCTGTACGGCGTCCGAGTCTTCACTGGCCGGGATATACCCTTCATCCCGGAGACCCTGCTCGTGGCCAAGAGCGAACAGAAGCGCCATCCTGGCGAGGACGAGGTCTAGCCGTTCTAGCGTATCAGGCAGGCGCGTTACGCTTGAAAGTGCCTCGAACGGAAGATTTAAGAAGTGAATGCTAAGCACTCCCTCTTGCATCTCCCATTCTTCGGCATAGGTTTTCTGCTGCTCTTCGGACAGATGTAGATGTGAAGAGATAAGGCTCTCAAAGGCCATTATGGTCAGGATCTGAGGAATGCGTCCAAGCTGCAGTTCGATCCACACGAGCCGTTTCATAGCGATCAGCGCTTGTGGAGGCATCGTCCCTTGTTCGTTGAACACTGCCAATGTTCGTTCGACAGCCGCTAGGGCCTTGTTCCTAGCGGCCCAAAGGAGCCCCACGTGCTCATAAGCGGCACTGCTTCCAAGCAGTGCTAGCACGAGGTCCGCTTGATATTCCTCCTTGATCAAAAGTTCTTCGGCTCTCCCGAACCACCGGATTGCCTCGTAAGGTTTTCCTTGCCGTAACTTTTGGAGGGCGCGCCGGGAATGGGCCTCGCCTGCTGCGCCGTCGCTACGCCGCTGTCTGATGACGTCTGTGAGTTTTTCGTAGAGCGAGTCAAAAGCAGGGCCATCCATGAATTCACCGAGTACGGCAACGAGACCGGATAGCTGCTCTACGGGATAAGCGCCCAAAGCGGCGCATTCATCGACAATTTGCTCCAGATCGGGCCAACAAGACTCTAACTGGTCGGATTGTCCGGCGTGGGCAGCCTGCCTAATCCTCATAAATATCAGGCTCGTGCGTGCCTGGAGGGCGTTGTTCAGACGCAGGGGGTCGGCAGCCATGGGCTCCAGCATTGCAGCCAAGCGCTGCCGCCGAGATTCGATTTGAGCGTCTTGAGCGGCAATCCGTCCTTCTGCGACCGATGGCATCAGGAGTTGCCAGAGATTCCACAGCAGTTGAACTTCGTGGGCCTGATCTGAGTCTTCTAGGTGCTGTTCAACCTCTTCGTAAAATTGGCTAAATGTAGAATAATCCTCATACCAGAAGTAGGTTGTCCAGGCGCGATTGTAGGCAATACGAAGTCGCTGCGGTCTGTAGTCTAGATCTTTGCTCAGCTGGTCCGCCTGGACAAAGCGGGCTTCCACTTCATTACGAGGCCGCTCCAGGCCCCTGGCCAGGAGCGCGCTGCGAAGACAGTCCTCGACCAGCTGATAGCGTGCACCTTGGTAGCATGACGGATCAGCGACCCGTTGGTCCAGCTCTTCCAGTTCCGCCAGGCGCTCAGTGTCGCGAGGACCTGGGCGGGTTCTCCTTTCACTTCGCGCATCAATACCCAAGGCGGCAATGGCAAGCTCCAGATGGTCGGCCTCGTAGACTTTCTCCACGAGCCAGGCGCGGTCGATGATATGAACAGGAATTTTCGCGTGTTTGGAGAGCGTATCTTCTTGATCTGCACGTTGCTTGTCGCTGACAAATTGATTGGTGAAGAAATAGATATGCTTGTAGTCACGTCCGGTGGACAAGATGTTGTCAACATCGGCCTTGATCTTGGATTTCCACCTCTTCTTGGCGCTGAAGGCGAAAGCCCACCGCTCCGCTCCAGCCGCTGGCGAGCCTATCCACCACCGTTCGGCAATCTCCTTGGCGACCGGATAGGTTTCGGTATCAACCTTGCTGTCGCCACCGCCCGTGGGGCCGGTTTGAACGCGGAGGTTAGGACATAGTTCCTTTTCTGACAGCTTTCGGCAAAAATGTTCGAACTCGTATTCCTGCTTACGGCTGGTGAGTGTCTCAAGATGGTATTCGAACACTGGCCTTGGGAGTTGGGGGACATCATCAACTTGCGTATCTGAGAACAGATCCGGATGGCGGGCTCGCATGAACTCACGAGGATTGGGGATGGTAGGATGAGGTGGAGCCTGATCATTCTTTTGATTCATAGTGTCAAGCTTGTCGGACAGGCCGTTAGGGTCTGCCCTTGCGCACAGTCTCGATACTGATAAACATCCGCAGCGGCCGCGATGGCAACGACTGAAACCCCATGGCGGCATAGAATGCCCGGCGTCTTTCCGTCAGCTCGGCGCCGCCATCCTCAATCACATCCAGGAGAACCGCCTTCACCCCGATCTGATCGGCAGCCCCGACGACACGCTGCAAGGCGTCCGCGAGGAGGAACCGGCCCAGCCCGCGGCCCTGGTGGCGCTGGGCGACCGCGATCATCGACAGGTAGACGGCCGGGATGCTGCCAGACCGGGGGGCATTCTTCGTCAGATGACCGGGGAGGTCGTCGCCTTCGAGCGCATGGGCATTCAGCGCATAATAGCCAAGGATGTCGGCCCCGTTCTCGGTGGCCACCCACACCCGCGTGAAATCTCCGGCTTGGTGTTTCCTGGCAGTCCGTTTGAGGAAGTTGTCGAGCCGGACGGTTCCGCAAGAAAAAGCCGCGCGATCGTGTATGGACGGATCAAGCGGCTCAATGCTGATCCCTTTGAGCACAGCCTGAGCCGTCATGCCGCGTCTGTTCTGTGCAGAGCCAGCGCCTGACGCAAGGCAGCAGTCGGCGCGGCGGGAGTCTCAAGCGCGGCCAGGATTACCTCCCGATCCTCAGCCGAGAGGAGCGTCCGCTCATGATCGGCAATGGTGCGCCTGGCCTGCGCCAGGGCCGCGCTGCTCACAAACGTGGTCTCGTCGATACCGAGCAGCGCCGCGGCCTGCTGAATCTGTGCCTTGACGCTGGGTTTGGTGCGTTGTTCCATCCGGGCCGTCCGCGGCTCGTCGATGGCGGCCGTACTGTCCTGGAAGCGCAGCATGGTCCTCTCCTTCGTCTGTTTTCAGTGTACGGCAATCTGCCGGACACTTCTCTTCGACCAATAAAATATGAAATCGGCAACGATGTCAAACAGACTGCTGATAGCCACATCATTGACGGAACAATGGTGGACACCGCGCCCCACCCGGACAAGCTGCAAGACGCCTAGCCTTCATTGGCGCTCGTTGGTGTTTTGGCAAACAGCCCAAAAAATCGCTCCTGTGTCCGCTGTCGCTCATCTGCATTGCCCTGCATGAAGAGGGTCGTCCCAACACCCACTATGCCATTCACCATAAAACCACACAGTCCCGGATCAAACATCCAGACATGCGTGATACCGCTGAGCACCATCCCACCCACAGTGATCGTTCCTGCTACTAAGCCAGCCAGAGCTGCCGTGCGTACAAATCGTGCCCAATACAGCCCGAGAATCAGCGGCAAATAGAGCTGCATGAGGAATTCAAATTTAATGATGGTGAGATTCCATAAGGTCGTTAGCGGCTGCAACGACAGCGCCGTGACGGTGCCCAAGATGAGGACAGTAAACACCCGCCCGGCTGCGCCAATCTCATCCTCAGTGGCCTGTGGCCGGATGTACTGACGGTACAAATCATGCGTCACCATGGACGACAAGGTCAGCAACACACCCGCAGCGGTAGACATGACCGCTGCGGCAGCACCCAGAAAAATAAAGATCGTCAGCCAATAGGCTTGGCCGGCATGCCGGCTCATCAGCTGGGCCAGAACTTGATCGGCCTCAATTGTCCCCAGGTCATTCAGTCGCACAATACCAACCAAACCAATGATCACCACACATAACAGAATAATGAAATAGTTGGGCAGCATCATGAGCAAGCTGCGCCGCAAGGCCTGTTCGCTCTTAGCCGCATACACACTCTGCACAATTTGTGGGTACATCGCTCCGCCCAGACCAAAAGCCAAGATGCCAAATAAATACGAACGGGTGAGCTCCGTGAATGATGCGGGCACAGTCACTTTTTCCGGAGCCAGCGCAACCGCTTGGCGAACAATGGCAGCAAGTCCGCCTTCTTGTGACACGAGAAAAATCGCTGCCACTGCAATCGCCCCCAAGAGCAACGAGCCCTGCAAAACCTCTGCCCACACCACTCCCCGCCAGCCACTTAATAATACATACGCCAGCATGACCGTACCGATATAGACGACCCCTGTGGCAAAAGAATACTGGCCGCCGGTAAAACCGACAAAGGCATGTCCCATAGCCGCCATCTGAATCAGCAGATACGGAATCACGGAGAGAATGAAAAACACCGAGACAAACAGCCGCAAGCCCTGGCTATTAAAACGGTCAGCATAATAATCGGCTGGAGTCAGGTAGTCGTATTTTTTCGATAAAACATACAGCCGAGGTGCATAGGTGATAAATGCCAGGGTAATGGCGAGGGTAAACGGAATCAGCGTGACCGCCATCAGCCCGATTCGATAGGAACGACCGGGTAAACCAAAAAACGTATTGCCGCTGAACTTGGTGGCTAGCATGGCAAAAAAGAGCACAATCGCCCCCGTTGTCTTACCGCCCAGGAAATAGTCTTTGGCAACCCACGTCCCGCCTGAACGAAACGCAAAATAACCAATCAGGATATTGCTCAGCAGATAGACGCTGAGAATGATCAGTGCCTCGAACCCCAGGCCCTGCACGTTCGCCATGAGTCTTCCTCAGTCTTCCTCAGTCTTCCTCGCCTTCAAGGATGGTACCAGCCAAACGCCAGTGGCGGAGAATCACATACCCGGCGAATGCCACGACTAAGACGGAAGCAGCTAAAGAGCTGAGAAACCACACGGGCAGACCAAAGACGAGGGGTTCATACGTTCCAGCGAAAAAAAAGGGAACGGTGAAAAAGAGGAGAATACTAAAAGTGATCCAAATCCAGACTTGTAGGGGCTCTTTAATCATGTTTCAATATGCCAGGCCGTTTGAGAGCCTCCACGGTCCAGCGGGCCTGTCCTTGAATCATATTTTTCAACGTTTGTAACGGAAATGTCACACCAGGAGGGTGATAGGTCACACTGACCCGTCGGCCGTGCAGTCCGCTGTGAGTATCCCTAATCCAAGCCGCTATAATCAAACTCCATCGGCGTAATGTCACCAGCCTGAATTGCTTGGATACGCTCAAGCGAAAGTGGATAGCTGAACTGCTCATTGCGCATATGCAGCCGCTGCAACAAGATTTTACGCACCATGGCAGCAACCTCTTCCCACTCAGCGGATGAGAGCTGCTGCCGGGCCAAACCCGCATAACCGGAGCGCATATGCCCAATTTCGTCATTATAGACATGCTCACACGCCTGAGCGATACGGTCGCTCAAGTCGCCTGAACCAGCCAGTCGCATACCGGCCGAGTACATACTGCAGTAGCCACCTTCGGTAAAACGCACCGCAAAGTAGCCGAGCCGGCCGCGTTGCTCGCGATAGGCGTAGCGCATACGGGCCAGCTCATCATCCGCAGCCCAGCCCTCAAGCGTCTGAGGATTGATCTTCTCGCCACTCAGGAAGTCGTAGATATCGGCAAATAAACAGTAATGAGAAAATTCCGTTCGCAGATCATCAATGACATCCAGGACAGCATGCCGATCGACGTCTTGATCGATTTTGTCAAACACCTCGCTCAGATAGGCGACCGGCCCTTTGAACAGGCCCTTTTTCTTATCACCAACCCCAGAGCCCCAGATCTCCTTAAAACACTGGCGTCGGAGCCACCCGAGGTCAGTGTCGGTCGTCCGGTTCGGGCTCTGAAAATATGTCCACACCACCTCAGCTTCACCCGCCCAGTACGGAGCGGCCAGATCAACAAGGCGTTTCAGATTTAGATTCATTGGCATGCTTCGCTCTCAGTCATAAGAAGACGGACTGAGTGCTGAGGACTGAGTCAAAATTCTCCAAATTTTCCTTTTTCTGCTCAGTCCTATTGAGTCTTATTGCAGTCTTCTTGTTGATCTATCTTATCACCCAGCTCACAAATTCCCTGATAAAACAGTTTGCAGCCAGTCAGCGCCAACTCCATACCATCGAGCACTTCTTCCCGTTCCCGGTCAGTGACGACATGCGTAGCAATTGGTTCCCACACCTGTCGCCCGGCATGATCATCGTCGGCCTTGGTGTGATAGCTGAAGAAAAACACTTGTTCATCGGTCAGGTTATAAGCCTGCTTCCAGGCTTCCGCCCGAAAATTGTGATCACCGTGCATAGCCGTAAGCATGAACTCATCAACCGAGGTCGCCAGCCAACCAGCCACCCAATGCCGGGTGCGGGCAATGTGTTCCCAGACACTCAGCGCAACGTTGACCATCGGGACGGGACGGGTCGCTTCCATTTGTTCGTTGGTCAGCCCGGTATGGCGTCCCATCTCCCATAACAACGTGGTATGCGGCTGGGCAATCTCATCGTCATACACCAGCTCTTCGCGCATCTGGCCAATCGTTTTGCGCACGACCGCCAAATCAGGACAGCGACTGATCCACGACGGACGAATGACGGCGCTAAAGAGTCGGTTGCGCAAAATGTGTTGCAAAATAAACGCCTGTCCCCGTCCGGGGGTCAGCGGCTCAACCAGCCACGGGACTTCTGGAGCAATTTCTAGGGCACGTTCACAAATTTCATCAACAATGTTTTTCATAGACTGTTACCTCACATTCTCTGGGGACCAATCTACTGCTGGCCTAGAATCGCCACACACGATACGGCCCCTGGACCGCCAACATTGTGGACCAGCCCGAGTCTTGGATTTTCGATCTGGCGCAAACCCGCTTGGCCGCGCAGCTGGCTGACGATCTCATGGACCATCCGCACCCCACTCGCCCCAATCGGATGACCAAACGACTTGAGTCCGCCACTCGGATTGACAGGGATGTCCCCATCAAGAGCGGTGCGTCCCTCTTCAATCAGCTTTGCGCCCTCGCCTTTTTTGGCAAATCCCAGGTCTTCGTAATTGGTAATCTCGGTCCAGGTAAAACAATCATGGACCTCAGCCAGATCGATTTCTTTGAGCGGATCGGTAATGCCAGCCATAGCATACGCCTGGGCTGCGGCGTGTTGGGTAGACTGAAATCCCAAATAATCAAAAGTCGGGTCCATGAAGGGCCGGCCACTGGTCACCGATAAGCCAACGCCTTTGACCAGGACATAGTCGTCACGGTATTTCTTGGCCATGTCTGCTCGACATACAATCACCGCGGCCGCCCCATCAGTCGTTGGGCAGCAGTCGTACAAACCAAACGGATAGGCCACGATAGGTGCAGTCAAGACATCTTCGGCCGAGACTTTTTTCTGCAGATGCGCCTTGGGATTCAGCGAGCCATTATAATGATTTTTGACTGAGACCTTGGCCAGACTCTCACGGGTCAATCCGTAGGTGTGCATGTAGCGGGTGGCTGCTAGGGCAAATAGCCCCGGAGCGGTTGAGCCATCATTATGGTAGGGGTGGACGCCTTCACGGGCGAGCCCGCGCCCAGGTCGATCTTTGTACTTCTCAACGCCCAACACAAGAGCCGTATCGTACATGCCCGATGCGACCGCCATAACCGCATGGCGGAAGGCATCTGTGCCAGTCGCACAGAAGTTTTCAACGCGGGAAATCGGTTTATTATACAGGCGCAACGCATCGCCGAGGGACACGGCTGCTTTGCCATGCCCTTGGGCTGGCGAATAGGTTCCCAGCCAGGCCGCATCAATTTCTTCTGGGGTGATCTTGGCGTCATTGAAGGCCGCAAACGCAGCCTCGACTGCCATATCTTCATACCCCTGGTCAAAATTATCCCCAAATTTTATACAGCCGGAACCAATCACAGCGACCTGGTCTTTGATGGAATGGGCCATGGCTTCTCCCTTCCGCCTGGCAGTATTATATTCCGATTTATACGCTGTTGTTCCAGGCCGGATCAAGGGCGGACAGCAGCAGACAGGGATGGCGCAGAAGAGCCAGAGGCTGTACGTCTAGCGAACTGATGACACGAGGCTGACTGCGAGAAACTCTAAAAGTCGCTTCAAATTGGAATTTTCCACAAGCGAGGCAGGTCAAAAATGTGAGAGGCGGCAACAAGTCCTTTGCGTTCGCTTGCGTCTTCCTGATTAAGATGCTCACTGTCAATTGCTGGTCTTTTTGAGTAGCAAAGGCGCTTGATTCCTGACCGCAGCAGCGGAATAATACCTCCCTTGGTGATTGCAATTATTGACTACGGCATGGGCAATCTGCGCAGTGTGCAGAAGGGCTGCCAAAAGATGGGGTATCCGGCCGAGATTACTCGTGAAACGGCGCGTATCGAAGCCGCAGATGGGGTTATCCTGCCTGGGGTAGGTGCGTTTGGCGCGTGTATGAACGGATTGGCTGAGTGTGGCTTAATTGACACGATTCATCGGATTGTCGAAAAACAGACGCCATTGCTGGGTATTTGTGTCGGCATGCAGATTCTCTTTTCTGAAAGTCTCGAGTTTGGCCGGGTCAAAGGCTTGGACATTCTGAAAGGGACGGTCGAGCGCTTTGACCCGGCGACACTGTCGGCTGGCGACAGCCCACAAAAGATTCCGCATATGGGCTGGAATCAGCTGCATATCGAACAGCCAGCGCCTCATCTGACGCATATTGCCGAAGGTGCAGCAGTCTACTTCGTGCACTCTTACTATCCAGTCCCGGCAGACCCAGCTATTATTGCAACAACAACCGAGTATGGCATCGCTTTTGCCTCTAGCGTGTGGTCCGGGAATATTTTTGCGACCCAGTTCCATCCAGAGAAGAGCCAAGCGGCTGGGCTGCGTATCCTGGCTAACTTTGGCCAATTCGTGACAGAATATCACCGCTCCAACCCCTAACTTCTTCACCTTTATGCTTATTATTCCAGCAATTGATCTCAAAGCCGGCCAATGCGTACGTCTGTACCAAGGTGAGATGGATCAGGCGACTATTTATTCTGATGATCCCGTTGCTATGGCCCAACATTGGCAAAATGCTGGTGCGGAGCGGCTCCACGTGGTGGATCTTGACGGCGCAGTGTCAGGGGCCGGGGTGAATACCGCTGTGATTGGAAGGATTTGTCACGCCCTGACTATTCCGGTTCAAGTTGGCGGCGGGCTACGGAGTGTAGAGGCAGTCGAGCGGATGTTCGACCTTGGCGTGCAGCGAGCTATTCTGGGGACGGTTGCCTATCGGCAGCCTGAGATTGTGGCAGCGGCCTGCCAATGCTTCCCCACCCAGATCACGGTTGGTATTGATGCCCGCGCGGGGAAAGTCGCGGTACAGGGGTGGACGGAAGCAACTGCTCTGGAGGCAGTTGATCTGGCAAAGCAGTGCGAAGCCATGGGTGCGAGTGAGATTGTGTATACGGATATCGCCCGCGACGGGACAGAACAGGGTGTGAATATCGAAGCGACCAGTACCTTAGCCCAGGCGCTCAGCATCCCGGTTATCGCCTCGGGTGGTGTTGCCAGTATCCGCGATATTGAACGGCTACGGCCCTTTGAGTCAGACGGCATTCAGGCGGTTATTATTGGCCGGGCGATTTACACCGGATCAGTAGATTTGGCTGAAGCGATTCGGGTTGGTAAAGGGCGCTGAACTTCGCCTTACCTGCCCTGCTCAATCTTCTCCTGCAACCGCCGAAACACACGTAAGAGATCAGTTGAAGTCACAATCCCACACAAGTGTTCTTCCTCGTCCAACACCGGGACACAATTAATACGCTGCTGTAGCATAGCTGCAGCCGCCACCGACAGCGGAGTCTCGGGGCGCACTGTCACGACGTGTGGCTTCATGATCTCCTGTACCGTCATCTGATCTGCGCCAGGACCACGCGTTAATGCGCGTAACAGGTCTCGGTCAGACACCACTCCCACCAAGTTTTGATCGTCTTCCACAACGGGCAAATGTCGAAAACGATGCTGCGCCAGCAAGGAGATTGCTGAGGGAACAGATTGCTGAGGCACAAGCCTCACCACCGTCTGGGTCATGATATCTCTGACACACAGAACAGCCATTTCAAAAACGTCTGTATTCGCCATATCCCCTCAGCACTCATAAACGTCTATTCACTGTCGTCAACACGGCATCTTCCTCCAAAAGCGGGTGCCCCTGGGGAAACCCAATAGTTTCGGCTACAATATCCTTGCTATTCCTCAGAAGACAAGAGAACCCTATGCAGCTGTCCTTTCGTCCGAAACAGACTCGCCGTCAGGCCACTCTGAGCCTGTTCTCACGCCTGCTGACCAAACAGCTGAAGAACTATGCCTTCCGTCTCCCTAACGACTTGGCAGCCCTCAAACGCCACATTCGGAAGGGAGACATTATCCTGGTCGAAGGCTCGCAGCGCGTCAGTGAGGTCATTAAATATCTGACCCAAAGTTCGTGGTCGCACGCGGCTATTTACATTGGCGACGAACTGACTCAGCGCAACCACCCAATGGCCGGTCAATACCGGGCCCTGTTTGAGGAAGAGCCGGAGTTTCTGCTGATCGAAGCGCTGCTTGAAGACGGCGTTGTGGCCTGCCCTTTATCGAAATATCTGTCCTATAATATTCGCGTCTGTCGGCCGCATAATTTGCACAAAGACGACCTCCAAACCTTGCTCGACGACGTCATTGGCCAATTAGGCTATACCTACGATCTACAGAATATCTTCGATTTGGTCCGCTATTTTTTGCCAGTCAGCCTGGTGCCACGGCGCTTCCGCCGTGCGGCACTCCAGTTCGGCAGTAGCAGGCCAACCGAGGTGATTTGTTCCAGCATGTTGGCGGCAGCCTTTGGAAAAGTGGGGTTTCCTATTCTGCCCCAACTGGTATCCGATAGCACCCAGCTGCCCTCTCCGGTTGATCCTCCAGTTTCTTTGTGGCAACGGCTGCGGTCTGGCACCCCCCTCCAGCCCTTAGTCTTCCGCCGTCGTCACCCGACTCTGGTGACCCCACGAGATTTTGATCTCTCGCCCTATTTTGATGTCGTCAAATTCAACCTCATTGAGGAAAGTCGGTTTGATTATCAGCAGATTGTCTGGGCTGAGGATGGAGACGGAGCAGAAGAAGAGAAAGAAGCCGTAGGTTAAGGTTTCATGTCGTTGTTTTGGCCAGATTTTCTCCCTCGTCCTGTGTAGTAAAGAGGGCTGGGATGGGGGTGTTTTTCGGGCAGGCAGTGCCGTGCGTCACCCTCTCCCGGAGGGAGAGGGAATCTGACAACAGTATGGACAGACCGTCCTACGTGAATGCCGGAGCCGAGGTGTCACGCTTGGCTTCATCCTCAGCAGTCGGGCCTTCAACTTTGTAGAGCTTTTGGCCATTCTCCCACAGGATTTTGCGACGCACGGATTCCTCACAGTCGTTGAGGCCCTCTCGAATGCGGTCGTGCACTTCGTTGCCATACAGTGAGGTAGGGTGCGGGAAATCGGTTTCAAACATGATCTTGTCAGCACCAACCTTGTCAACTAGGCGACGCGGCGCGATTTGCTCAAACCAGTAGCAGGCGTGGATATTACGGGTAAAGTACTCTGACGGCAGCATATCGAGGTCCGGCCGCTCTTCCTGAACTCGGTTACCGAGGAACTGGTAGTCGAGTGCTTCGAGTGCAAACGGAATCCAACCAATACCACTCTCGACCGAAACAAATTGAATATCGGGATAGCGTGCCGGCACACCTGAAATGATCAGATCGCTCAACTGAACGCCGTTACGCAAAAAGATATCAACGGACAGCTCAGCAAACGCGGCCATTTTGCCGTACTGGGCAACTTTGTCGCGGCGCAGTCCACCGTCCATATTGCCCGAGCCAATATGGAAGCTGATCGGCAGGTCGAGCTCAACAGCGACTTCCCACAGCGGATTCCAGTACGGATCACCCAGCAAAGGTTGGCCAAGCGACTGTGGATCACCAGTGAAAAGAACGCCTTTGTGGCCCATGGCGGCGCAACGACGGACTTCTTTCACCGCTGCCGGAACATCCCAAAACGGCGTTGAAGTGATCGGCAGCAGCCGACGCGAATCGGCCGAGGCCCATTCGGTTTGCCAATCGTTGTAGGCCTGCACGCAGGTCAGTTTCAGTTCAGGGTCTTCCAATTTCAAGAACTCCTGGCTCCCGAAGCCACCAACGTTGGGATACATGACCATCGCCCAGATGCCCATTTGGTCCATGTATTTGAGGCGCTCCTTGGCGTCATATGCCCCCGGGTGCATCTCTTCATAGCTCTTGGGCCAATTGGTCATATCCCCGACGCCGGCAGTCGCGGTAAGGCCAGGATTTGCAATCCGCCGATCGCCCAGGAACCACCACAGGCGCCCCTTGGCGTCGGTATCGACACGGGGGACGGCGTCTTTCATCTTTTCTGGCACCCGGCTCGTCCACAGGTCAGGCGTCTCAGTCACATGGGTATCAACATCAATGATTGTATAACCGCTCATAGTTTTCCTCCTTTGCTACCTTACACAAGCGCGTGGACTTCAACATATAACGGGAGAACAAGAAGAACAAGAAGAACAAGACACCGCATCCTTCTCCACTCGCCCCTACCCTTGACTCTTTTCCCCAAACCCCAGACACTCCCTGACATGCTGAGTAAGCGGATTATTCCCTGCCTGGATGTCAAAGACGGTCGCGTGGTCAAAGGGGTGAATTTTGTGAATTTGCGCGATGCGGGTGATCCAGTCGAAGTCGCCCAGCGCTACGACGCGGAAGGCGCCGACGAGCTGACTTTTCTCGACATTACCGCTTCCCACGAACGGCGCAAAATTATTCTTGATGTTGTTCGGCGCACGGCAGAGACGGTGTTTATGCCGCTCACTGTCGGCGGCGGCGTGCGGGAGATTCAAGATATTCGTAATCTCTTAAACGCTGGAGCAGATAAAGTCTCGATCAATACTGCTGCCATCGATCGTCCCGAGTTTGTGAAGGCAGCGGCCGAACGTTTTGGCTCACAGTGCACAGTTGTTGCGATTGATGCCAAAAGAAAGCTGTCAGCTAGCAGCGATCAGCAACCAGATGAAGAACTCGCCTGGGAAGTCTACAGCCATGGCGGCCGGACCCCGACTGGGCTGGACGCCATTGGATGGGCACAGCACATGGAAGCCTACGGGTCGGGTGAAATTCTGCTTACCAGTATGGATCGGGACGGCACGAAGGCCGGCTATGATATTGCGCTAACCCGGGCGATTGCTGACGCAGTGACCATTCCGGTGATTGCCTCCGGCGGCGTGGGGACACTCGAACATATTTATGACGGATTGACCGCAGGGCATGCCGATGCCGCATTGGCAGCCTCGATTTTTCATTATCAGGAATATACGATTCTGGAATGTAAGGATTTTTTGGCTGCGCGGGGCGTGAGAGTGCGGAAAGCATAAAACGGGAAATGGAGACAGAAAGAGGCGGAAAAATCGATGAGTACGCACAGTCCACAAGAACAACAAAACATTATGGCCAGGCCTGTAGGCATGCCGACCTCACCGATTCGCCGACTGCGGACTATTGGAATCTTCGAAGGACTATCGTTTCTCATCCTGCTTGGTGTGGCCATGCCACTCAAATACTTCGCAGGCATGCCGGAGGCAGTCAAGGTCGTAGGCTGGATACACGGCCTTCTGTTCATCTCCCTGTGCGCCGCGCTCCTCAACGCCAAACGGGTAGCGCAGTGGACGGTGCAGCAAGCCGGGCGTGTTGTCATCGCAGCCCTGTTGCCTTTTGGACCGTTTGTTATCGACGGCTGGTTGCGCAAAGAGGATACGGCTTTGTCACAGAATACGTCGGGGCAGAAGACGTCTGGCTCATAGGAACGGCTCTTGGGGATGTCTGAGCCAAAGACATTCTCTCTCCCACCATCCTCCTCACCAGGTTCATTCGCTCCTCCACGAGTTTCCGTCGCTTGGCAAGCTCATCTCCTGATAGGACATCCAATATGGCTTTTTGCCCGAAGCTGGTGCTGACACCGGAAATACGCTAAGACGAGCGGGCATTTTGTAGCCATTTGCAACTAACCATTTGCAACAAGGAGGGACATATGGCCAAAGTCATGATCGAGTCTGCCATCAATGGCAATGCAGCCAAGAATCTCAATCCCAATATTGCGTATTCGCCAGAAGAAATCGCTAATGACGCGATTGCCACCTGTCAGGCAGGGGCGGCACTCATCCATTTCCATGTGCGCAACCCTGACACCGGTGCCTGGGTGCAAGACCTGCCCTACTATTCCGAGGTCTACAAACGGACGCGTGAGAAATGTAATCCTTTGCTGTGGCCAACGTTTCCGTTTGGCAATGATCCAGCCGCCCGGTTTCAGCACTTTTATGATCTGGCTAAAGACCCGGAGACCAAGCCAGACCTGGGAGCCGGTGACATGGGCTCAGTCAATCTGGTGTCATATGATCCGGTGACCAAAAACTTAGGGGAAGGCGGTTTTGTCTATCAAAATAACTACGACACGATTAAATATTTCTTAGAAGGCTCGAATGCGCTCGACCTGCGCCCTACCCTACAGATCTTTGATGCCAGCTTTTTGCGCGCAGCTCTCATCTTTCTGGAAAAAGGCGTGCTTACCGAGCCCTTGTTGCTGAAGTTTTACTTTGGCGGTCCCGAACTTCCCTTTGGTCTGCCGCCAACTCTGAAAAGCTTAGAAGCCTATCTGGATATGCTCAAGGGAGTCCGCTGCAACTGGTTTGCCGCGACCCTAGGCGGCGACAATTTGCCCCTGGTTCCACAAATAGTGAGTCTTGGTGGTCACGTGCGGATTGGCCTGGAAGACTACCAGTATGCCCAAGAAGGCCAGCTGACCAATCCACAGATTGTTGAGCGAGCGGTGCGTATGATTACCGGTATGGGACATGAAGTCGCGACGCCGGATGAGGCGCGGGCAATGCTTGAAGCCTGAAGATAAGACAAGGCGATGAATCGCACGCTCATTACAAAAATCCACGCCACGCCAACTCTGGCCGTCTTGGTCGTTACCGGCGGCGGCGTGCAGGCAGTCGCCGACCTCCTCGCCGTGCCAGGTGCATCCCGAACAGTCTTGGAAGCGCTTGTTCCGTATAGCCAAGCGTCTCAGGCAGCTTTTCTGGGCCAAGCGGTTGATCAATCAGTCACAGCGGAAGCTGGGGCAGTCTTAGCACGGGCCGCCTACCGACGTGCGATTGAGCTGCACGAGAGTGCACCTGTTCCTGTCATTGGTCTGGCCTGTACAGCTGCGCTGGCCACCGACCGGCCCAAGAAAGGCGATCATCGCGCTCATATTGGTCTGACAACACCTGGCGGTACGACGGTCTCTTCTGTCATTCTACATAAAGGTGCCCGCGACAGAACCGGCGAGGAACAGGTTGTCAGCGATCTCATTGTGTCGATTCTTGCCCAAGCTTGCGGGCTTGAAGAGCGATCCCATAGTGGACTCTTCGTTGAATTCTTAGCTGAAGAACACGTCACTATTCAGCATTTTCCTTAAACCAGCACACGGGGAAAATCGCACCCACTCAAAGAAGCTGTTGAGAAACCCCAATGAAGTACTGCTAGAGGAGATTAGCGATGAGTCAGATCCGAGATGAAGTCCTCGCAGCAAATGCCGCGTATGCAGAGAGTTTTGGCAATAAGGCGCAATTACCCATGCCGCCTGGTAGACAGTTTGCGATTCTGACTTGTATGGATGCACGGCTCGACCCGGCCCAATATGCGGGTTTAGCTGAAGGAGACGCGCATGTCATCAGAAACGCAGGCGGACGGGCGAGTGATGACGCGATCCGCTCATTAGTCATTTCTTACAAATTACTCGGTACCCGGGAGTGGTTTGTGATTCATCATACCGACTGTGGTATGCAGACCTTCAGCAATGACATCATGCGGAGTCTGCTGGCCAGTAGCTTGCAGACGGCCAGCGTGGATGCTTCAGGATGGCATGATTCGGGCGACGGTCCTGGTTCCACAGAAGGCAATTACATCGATTGGCTGACAATTTCGGATAACGCCACAAGTGTTATCGAAGACGTACAACGCATCCGGAATCATTCTTTAGTGCCGAGCCATATCCCTATCTACGGCTATATCTACAATGTCAAAACAGGCCAGCTTGAAGAAGTGCCCGAGGCCACGGAAGCAGGAAAAGCCACCTAAGCGAGAACAATCAGAACAGGAGGAATCAATGAAAAATCGGACGGGCCAATGTTATTGCGGAACAGTGAAATACGAAATTCAGGGCGATTTTGGCTTCATCGTGCATTGCCATTGCCGCAACTGTCGCCGGGTCACCGGCTCGGTAGCTTATACCGCTGCGTTTATGCGTGAAGAGAACTTCTCGATCACCGCAGGCCAGGAAGAAATCCGTGAATATTTTCCAACCGGCAGTGGCCCATTTGCGCGGACATTCTGTGGCAAATGCGGCGGGCGTTTGTCTGTCAAACTCCCCATACCGGGTATCATAAATATCGCTCTCACCACTCTCGACCAAGAACCCGACGAGGACGTGGGTGTCCATATTAATCTAGAGTCAAAAGCTCCGTGGCAAACGGTAGGTGATGCGCGTCCGCAGTATGAGAGTTTTCCGCCAGATATGCAGGAGCTCTTCCAAAATCTCATGCATGAGAAGGGATAAGGACGGAGCATAAAGAAATACTCAAACTTGCCCTCACTCAGCCCTCAGTCCTGATTTTACTCCTCCAAAAATCGCAAAATTCAGAAACTTCCAATAACAGTCCACAATCGTAAACCCGGCTTCTCGCCACCAGTCCAGCTGAGATTCAAGCGGAGCGATGTGGCTGCTTTGGCCTGTAGGGCGGTGCATAACGGTTCGCACCTCGCGGATCTCGCCTAACGAGGGCGCTGCGCCGGTGCGTTCGTGCATGCGCTGTTGAATCACCCGGTCAGCCAACGGCGTAAAATGCTCACGCAGTTCCGGCGCTCCAGCCACCACATCGTTGTTGAGGAACATGCCCCCAGGCAGGAGCAGTTCATAGACTTCACGACACAGCACCTGTTTACGTGGATCAGTCAGATGATGCAGGGCAATGGCCGATACTGCGGCATGAAAAGGTCCACGCAGCTCTACGGACCAAGCGGGATCAGCTAAGTCTCGGAGAAACATCTGGACCCGATTACCGTACTTGGCCAAAAGCGGCTCGGCATGCTCTTGCATTGCCGGAGAGCCATCCAACCACACGACGGTCGCCTGCGGATAGCGGTTGAGAATGGTCTCCGTCACTGCCCCATAGCCAGCGCCTAAATCCAAGACACGGAGAGGCTGATCGACTGGCCAAGGGAAGAGATCGACCAGCGTGTTCAGTTGTTCATAACGTTTGGGAATTAAGAGTTCACTGCGCTGCACGAAATAATCAACTTTGTCCTGATCTCCCCAGCCACACAATGTGTCGGTCTGTGCCATAGAACCTCCCTCACTCTTCCAGATGCTATGACATCTCTCGACTCAGCTTGCAATAACAGCCCACGTCAATTCTCTTTTGCCCCAACTTCCGCTACTTGCGTCCCCTCAGAGAAGTCTTTAGAACAGAGAGCCTATATGAAAATTGGTATTGTTTCTGACATCCACGCTGATGCAGACGCGCTCCAACGAGCACTTGAGGATATGCCTTCGACCGATATGCTGCTGTGCCCAGGCGACGCAATCAGTGAGTATCGCTTCTGCTCAGATACTGTTGACATTCTCAAGCAGGCGAAAGTGCTGTGCATTCAAGGCAATCACGAAATTGTCCTGTTTGGCGGACGTAACCCTGTCTATCTCAAAAAATGCCAGGAGACATTTTCCCAAGAGTCACTCAGCTTCTTGGCTGAAGCTCCCCTGACGCGTGAGATTCAGTGTGGTGAGGCAAAGATTCTGATGATTCATGCCAGCCCGTGGGAACCGCATGACGAGTATATCTATCCCGGCAGTGCCCGACTAAAAAAGTTTGCCGACCTCTCCTACGATCTAGTCTGTTTTGGTCATACGCATGTTCCGTTTGTGGAGCGCTCTGGCGAGGTCTTGGTCGTCAACCCAGGCTCTCCCTCTCAACCCCGCGATAAAGATAGACGTGGGGCATACGCAATTTTTGATACCGAGACCAAAGAAGCTGAGATCCACCGCTTTTCCCTGTCTTGATTGTTTGGTGTCTGCGGGCGTGCTAGCCTCGTGGATGGGAGGAATGCCCTTCCATATCAACACACCTGTTGAGGAGGCCGCACATGAAAAAGAAGCAAGTCAAGCAGCAAAACACGTCTCACTCGACCGAATCGCAAGCCGCCCCATCACCTCAGACACCACATCCTAGTCGGCGCACTTTTTTACGTAACACCGCTCTCGGACTTGCCGGTGGCGGTGCGGCTCTGGCCGCAGGCTGTGAATACAAGACCCAGCTCTTTCTGCTGAGCAGCGTCGAAGAAGAAGCTGAGCACAAAAATCCAGACTGGCAGGAAGGCCACATCCGTCAATATCGGACATTAGGTCGGACTGGCGTCAAAGTCTCTGATATTTCCTTCGGCTGTTCGGGTCTCGACAATGTCGGGGCGGTGAAGCACGCCCTCGAACGGGGAGTGAATTATTTTGATACCTCGCCCGACTACTCTCGGGCGGGCTCAGAACGCACGCTGGGAGAAGGCATAAAAGGTCATCCTCGCGACAAACTGTTTATTGTGTCGAAGTTTTGTACGCCAGGTGGTCATCTCAGCAATGACACGCCAGTTAAAGGTGTGATTGCAGCAGTTGAAGCCAGCTTGCAGCGGATCGGCACCGACTATCTCGACTTGGCCCATATCCACGCCTGTAATTCCATTGACCGACTGATGAACCCCAATATCCATGAAGCATTTGATCGGCTCAAGGAACAGGGCAAGCTGCGCTTTCTGGGCGTGTCTTCGCATACGCCCCGGTTGGAGCAGGTCATGCGTCACGCGGTTGATTCGGACCGTTTTGATGTCATCATGGTCGCCTATAACTTTAAGAACTGGCCCGAGCTGACAAACATCTTTCACGATGCCAAACAAAAGGGCGTGGGGGTCATCGCCATGAAAACGCTCAAAGGCGCTCGGCATACTGGCCTGTCGGACTTCACTCCGACGGAACGTGAGTCATTTTCCCAAGCTGCGTTTAAATGGGTACTGTCAAACGAAAATGTCAGCGGTCTTGTTGTGACGATGAGTTCACTGCCCCAGATTGACGAGTATTTACATGCCTCAGGTCAGCCTGTGCAGCAAGCCGATATTCATCTGCTCGAAAAATATGATCGTTTAGTTGCCAACGACTACTGCCCGCCAGGCTGTGGCGACTGTCTGTCCTCATGCCCAGCCGACGTGCCAGTTGACGATATCCTGCGCTATGCCATGTATTACGAAAACTACGGTCAGCAACGGCTCGGCATGGAAGAATACGCCAGATTGCCTGAGGCACGCACAGCTTCACAGTGTGTAGACTGCACGGCCCCGTGTGAACAAGCCTGTCCGTCACAGCTACCGATTAAGACTAAATTGCTGCGGGCAGATCGGTTGCTGAGGTTCGTGTAGAGGATACCTGTGAAGACTCTTCTCATCCTCCGCCATGGCGAAGCCGAGCAAGGCATTCCCAAGCATGACTTTGAACGTGCCCTCAAAAAACGCGGCGAACAAGAAGCCCAGGCAGCTGGAGCAGCAGTCCGGCGGCGGGGAATTCAGCTTGATCTGATCATTTGCTCAGCTGCTCGGCGCACGCAGCAAACGGCCAAACGAGCCGCACAGACGGTCGCTTACAATGGCCCAATTGAGAAACTGGAGACCTTGTATCTGTCCGGGGTCCCTCAGCATCTGGAAGTCCTGGCTGGGCTGAATAGTGCCTGTCAGAACGTTCTGCTGGTCGGCCATAACCCCGACCTGGAAGATCTGGTCAACCGTTTAACAGGAGAGTACACTCCCCTAACAACTGGCGCTTTGGTTGGCATCGACCTCAATACAAACTCCTGGAAAACTATTAGCGCTTCGCCCGGGACACTGCGTTTTGTATTCTTCGCAGGTGAGAGCGAGTAAGTGCCCCCAGCGAAAACAGTTTAGCCCGTTGCAACCACATACATCAGGACCAAACACACCAGCATTTCGAATACGTTGAGTTGCACCGACAATTTATGCAAACGATCGAATGCGGGAGAATGCTCTGCGTTCTTTTCTAGCATGGCATCCCGGGCAGCATTGACCTTGGGCATCAAGATTTGTCTTGTGTACCAGGTAATCCCCAATAGGACGGCTAAAGCGAGGCTCACCCAATTCGGCGTCGCCAGACTGGCAAGCACAGCAATCGATAAACACATCAAGCCAAACAGGTAATACTTGGGAAACACCCGCCGGATCATTTTTCCAGCTTCAAGCGGCTCTAAGGTACCAAACACAGTCGGCGCGACCACGGCAGCAAAAAACGCCATGGCGCCAAGCCACATACCGGTTGCGGTGAGGAGGAGTGTGTGCAGCATATTTTGTCCTTCATCTTTCCCTTTGCTTGTTGGACTTGTCTTGCTCTTTGGCTACCGAGCTAGCGCCAACACGTCAAGCAGTACCTGGAGTTGCCAGCCATCCTTTCCTCGTAGTAGCTTGAGCAGCCCGACGAGGAGAAAAGGGGAGCTGGCATGAAGTACGCTATTTTTTATAGCTTTGAAGCTCCGCAAGAGTTCGGTGTGACGCCCGAGCAAGTCTACGCTGAAGCGCTCGACCAGATTGCTCGGGCCGATGAATTGGGGCTGTATCAAGTCTGGCTGACTGAGCATCACTTCATGGACGACGCGTACTGTCCCTCGCCCATGATTGCGGCCGCAGCGATTGCCGGACGCACAAAACAGATCCGTATTGGTCAGGGAATTGTGATTCTGCCGTTTTATGGCCACCCGCTCAAACTGGCCGAGGACACAGCTGTTCTCGATGTCATTTCTGGTGGACGGTTTGAACTCGGCATTGGGCGTGGCTATCGACCGCACGAATTTGCCGGTTTCGGTCTCAATCAAAAGCATCGGCGCGCAATGACAGACGAAGGCATGGAAATCATGCGGCGGGCGTGGAGCGGAGAACAGTTCAGCTTTTCCGGCAAGCACTACCAGGTCAATGCTGCCCGCCTGACGCCGCGACCAGTCCAGCAGCCGCCTCCCGTGTGGCTTGGGGCCGGCACGCGCAGCGCACGCCGCACAGTCGCGGAACAAGGCCATCCACTGTTGATCTCCCTCGTGACTAATCTTGAAGAGACCCAGGCCGAGTTTGGCGACTATACTGAATCGCTGCAAGACTTTGGTTATGATCCGGCTCACTTTCCGCGTGCCTTGATTCGCGAATTTTATGTTGCCGAGGACCAACAGCAGGCCTGGCAGGAAGTCAAGCCGCACTTTTTACACATTTATCGCAAGGTCTATTGTCCACCCTGGCTGGCCTTTTATGATGAAAACCCAGACGGCTCGCGCCGCAAAGTGACCACTCCTGATGATCCCTATTTCGAATCCGAAACATTTCGCAAAGACCGGCATATTATCGGTGATACAGAGTTCTGCGCTCAGCAACTGCGCCGCTACAAAGATGAGGCCAACATAGACATCATGGTCCTGCGTATGCAATTTCCTGGCCAGCCGATGGAGCAGGTGATGAAATCCTTAGAGTTGCTGGTAAAAGAGGTGATTCCACGGGTGGAGCATACCTAAACACTCCATGTGATATCACCTACCTCGCTTCCTAGAGACTTTTTGTATACACTAACGAGGAGCCTCCCAATCAGATAATTCTGCTGAAAAAGACACACCGCATATGGAAAAACTCAGTCATATTGATTCCCAAGGCCATGCCCGCATGGTTGATGTCGGCGACAAAACCATCACCGCCCGAGAGGCGATTGCAACGGGCACGGTTCGTATGCAACCGGCAACCCTGCGCCTCATCACCACAGGCGCAATGCCCAAAGGCGATGTGCTCGCGGTTGCCCGGGTTGCCGGAATTATGGCCGCCAAAAAAACCTCAGAGCTTATTCCGCTGTGCCACCCATTGCCGATTACATCGGTGAAAGTTGAGTTTACTCCTCACCAGGACAGTGGCTATCTCGACATTGAAGCCCGAGTCAAAGTCCAGGGAAAAACTGGAGTGGAAATGGAAGCGCTGACCGCCGTATCGGTGGCAGCGCTCACAATCTACGATATGTGTAAAGCGATTGAAAAAAGCATGATTATTTCAGACGTGAGTCTTCAACAGAAAACTGGTGGCAAGAGTGGCGCCTATACGCGACCGGCATGATTACTGTCACGTTGAAACCTGGCCGGGAAGGCCCCGTCCGGGCTGGACATCCGTGGGTGTTCTCCGGTGCGATTGCTCATATTTCAGCCAAAGAGCCAGCCGGCTCCTTGGCCCATGTCGTGACGGCAAACGGCCAGATGCTGGGCACGGGCTATCTCAACCCAGCCTGTTCGATTGCGGTTCGAATGCTGACCCGCTCAGCCCAAGCGATTGATATTACACCAGCCTTTATTCGTAGCCGCTTGGAACGTGCCCTGACACTCCGTCAGACACTCGTTTCCCCCGATACAACGGGCTACCGCCTGGTGAATGGCGAAGGCGACTTCCTGCCGGGGTTTGTCATTGACCGGTATGATCGCTTTGTCGTTTTGCAGTGCCTGACCGCTGGAGCGGATGCATTGCGCAGCTTGGTTGTTGAAGCAGTCGCAGACCTGCTCTCGCCCCATGGAATTCACGGGATTTATGAAAAAAGCGAGGGCAGAGTTCGCAAAGAGGAAGGTTTGATCAACCGGGCGGGAGTTATTTGGGGAGAAGAGCCGCCGCCTCTTGTTGAAATCCAAGAGCATGGCCATCGCTTCCAGGTACATATACAGGGTGGCCAAAAAACTGGCTTTTTTCTGGACCAACGAGAGAACCGGGCGCTGGTGGGCTCGCTTGCCAGCGGCAAAAGCGTTCTGAATGGCTTTTCCTACACTGGGGGGTTTGGCCTGTACGCTGCAAAACAGGGCGCAAAATCTGTCGTCTCGGTTGATAGTGCAGCCCCAGCCCTGCGCGTGGCCAAGGCCAATTGGCAAGCAAATGGCCTCACGGCCACGCCTGAGACTTTTATCCAAGCAGATATGTTCTCCTATTTGCGAGAGCGTGAAGAAAAAGAAGAAAAATTTGATATTATTATTCTTGATCCCCCACCCTTCATTCGACGCCGCCAGGATGTGAAGGCCGGGCTCAAAGGCTATAAAGAGATTAATCGCCACGCCCTCTCTCGGCTCACTTCAGGAGGGCAATTGTTGACTTTCAGCTGCTCTCAGCATGTCTCTCCTCAAGACTTTATGCAGGCTGTACTCTTCGCAACCGTGGATGCTAAACGAGAGGTACAAATTTTACGCACGCTGGGTCCAGCCGCTGACCACCCAGTGAATATCGCTCATTTGGAAGGCACCTACTTAAAAGGCATGTGGTTGCGTATAGGGGATTGAAATATGAGCAGAAAAATGGGAGTGTGCACGAGAAGATGACACCTGAACGATTGCATGCTCTAGCATATTCGTTTCATCTGCACATTCCCGACCACTTTGTATTGGACCACGCCTGACGAGCCTGCGTGTTGGAAAATGCCTCGGAGACGCGCTCCGTCAGTTAAGGTTCATGTAACCTTCTCCCAGATACTTTCCGGAAGAAGCGTAGAGAAGGAGAAGATATGAGTCTTCGTCCTGCACCGCAGGAAATAACGCCGGCTCCGCAAAAGCGCACTGCCAAAGCACACCAACCTGCTGCTAAAAGCCCTACAGAGGAAGGCGCCGCCGCCCCAGCCGCCTCTGGCGAAGCATCCCTAGCAGAGGTGGAGAGTTCCCGTGTCGCGGCAGTCCCGCCCGTTTTTGTCCAACGAGACCTCACTGCACCAGACGGCAGCATCCGTCCAGGTTGGGAAATGTGGATTGGTGACCATTGTTTTGGTCGCGCTGACAGTAAAGAGTTGCTCCTGGCCAGCTTTGAACGCCTCCAGAGTCCACCCAGCAGCTTCCACTGGCGCGAGGTGCGTAATCGCATGCCAATGCGCGGTCGTCCCAAAGCAGCTGTGTCGGAAGAGGCGGACACGCCAGCACTGGCAGCCAAAGAAGAGGCGGAAGAATCGTGGGCATAAGACAAGAAGGCAGAAGAACCTCTCGTGACAGATGAGCCAGAACGCATCCAAGCGCTCACCTGAGAAACGCCTGCCTAGCCGACACGGCCAATATCGCCAACATGTAGAGAGGTGTACTGCTTCGCACCTCTCCTTCCCCTTTCCCCATCCCTCGCTCAGCAGATTGTCCAATCGCTGCTCAGGCCCTTGCCATCCCCCTTTCAACACAAGCAGAATAGTCCCAATACTCGCAAGTAAGGGGACAGTATGCAAACACACATCGGGTTCGTGGGTCTTGGCATTATGGGCAAGCCCATGGCCCGCAACTTACTGAAGGCGGGCTATTCGCTCACCGCCTATAGTCGGCAGCGAGCTGCAGTTGAAGCCCTGATGGCAGACGGCGCCAGCGGAGCGCAATCAGCCCGGGAAGCGGCGGAAGAGGCCGACGTCGTCATCATCATTGTCACCGACACCCCTGATGTGCGCCAAGTTACTCTTGGCCAAGAGGGTATTTTGGAAGGGATTCAGTCGGGAAAGGTCATTATTGATATGAGCACGATCTCGCCCACCGTCACGAGAGAGATTGCTCAAACAGCTGAGACAAAAGGCGTGCATCTCCTTGACGCACCAGTCAGTGGCGGAGAAGGAGGTGCAATCGCCGCGACCTTATCTATCATGGTCGGGGGTGAGGAAGCCGTCTTCCAGTCGTGTTTGCCCATTTTTCGGGCTATGGGAAAAAACATTACGCATATGGGGCCAAGCGGCACTGGGCAGCTCACGAAACTGTGTAATCAGATTGCAGTCGCAGTGACCAACTTGGCCATGAGTGAGGCGCTTGTTTTCGGTGCCAAAGCCGGGGTCAATCTGGAAAAAATGCAGCAAGCGATTAGTGCTGGAGCGGCTGGCTCATGGCAATTATCGAATCTTGCCCCGCGTATTCTGCAACGCGACTTTGATCCAGGTTTTATGGTCAAACTGCAGCAGAAAGACTTGCGTCTCGTGTTGCAGGAAGCGGAACATTTGCAATTGCCCCTGCCTGCTACCAGCCTGGTGCATAACCTGTTTCATGCCCTCGAAGCCAGCGGAGCCGGGGATGAAGGCACGCACGCATTGGTCAAAGTCTTAGAAGGTCTGGCAGGAGTGGAGGTCAAAGGCGAGCCGACGGGATAGCAACGGTCTGGCACGGCTGGCGCAGCTGTGCCAGACAGCAAGGCCTCCCTACCCCTCTGCGAGCGTCTTCAGATCTTCTGCCCAATTCTCATAGGGGCGCAAAGCGATCAGCTCAATATCCTTTACGATATGCGAGTAGCCCAGTTTCCACAGTGGTAAGCTGTGCACAGCGGTGTCGAGCACATCACCAGACTCAACCTCCAGAACAGCAATAATCTCAGGTTTTCCGGCGACTTTCCAAATTGCCTTAATCACACCGGCGTCCTTGGCCGCTAACGCAGCTTCCGCTTCCTTGAGCCATACCCCATAGAATTCCTTGTTCGAAACATCAGCGGGTTTTGCAATATGGGCTTTGAGCATCATCAACATGTCGGATCTCCTTTCATACCGTTCGCCATTGACAAGATTCGGGACAATGTCAACGCGCCTAGAATAAATAATATACGCCTCTGGACAAGAGGGGGGAAGAAAGAGTAAGAGAAGGGGCATTCTTTTTAGAGTATGAAGTCACTGTCTTCAGCATTGCGGTTTGCTTTCTGGGGGGCGCATCGTTCGACGAAATCTGGGCAGCTCGCTCGGACAGAAAAGATCTGGGCGCGCCTCCGGTGGCTTGGGGTTTGGGTGTGGTGGTATTTCCTTTCGCCCTCGGACTCCTCTGTGCTACAGCCTGCAGCCACAGCCCTCTTCGTAGCCAGCTTGGTCTACTGCGGACTGACTCATTACCTCGCCTATCGGCTTCAGAAAGATCGTCCCTTTCCTGTTCCTGTTCCTGTTCCACTGTTGGATACTGCCCTGGTGATACTCCTATGTAGCGTCAGTGGCGGGACAGTGAGTCATGCCTTTATCTATCTTTATGGAATTACATTAGTTATTGGGATCTCCTTTGGCTGTCTGGCGGCTCTTCTCCTGGCGGCTCTGCAAACACTTTTTATCCTGGAGATGCACCTCTTTATTCCCGGACTAGAGTTCCAGCTAGGCAGTGTCAGCTGGCAGATTGCGTATCTTTTCTTGGTTGGAGGACTGAGCGGCAGCGTCTCCTCGCAGCCACACTCGCCCCCATCGCAAAAGACACCCCGCACTCCTCTGCCACAAGATGCAACCGAGCAGCTATGGGCTATTAATCGGGCGCTCAGCAGCTTGGATGTTGACACAACCATGCAGCAATTGGTTGACACGATTGATGAGCTCCTGCCCAGTCAAGGTGTTGGGCTGGTGCTCCTGAACCGCCGTAGTGAGCAAGCTGAGCGGACCGCGACAGCCGGCGAGTTTCCTATCCCAGCGTCCACAGATGTAACTGCGAGTCTAGCAGAAGGCGGTCTTCTGCGTCAGGCGTGTGAGCGAGGAACGCTCGTATTTGATAGCCCTGAGGTACTCAAAGGCCACTCTCAATCGTCAGTCTTTCAGGACGTGGCGAAGCACAATTTACTTGTCACCCCTGTCATGCACCCAGACTATCCACAGCCGCTGGGGTGTTTACTGGTTGCCGATCACAATGTCCCCGACGGTTTCGGGCCTGATACCATAGGTTTTCTCGCCACTGTCGCTGAGCAAACAGCTGTGGCGATGGAGAATGCACAGCTCTTTGAGGCGCTTGAAGAAGAAGAACGGCAACTGCGCGGCCTGCTACATACCCTCATCAGTACCCAGGAAGAAGAGCGCAAACGCCTCGTCTATGACTGGAACGCGCGCTTAGGAGAGAAGCTTTTCCAGGTGCTCCAGGACTTTCGACGCAGTAAAGACCTGTTTCTCCAACGTGTCCCCGAGGCCACAGATCAGATCGATCGCCTCGTCGCTGAGATAGACACGATGGCCGCTACTGTGCGCAACCTCAGCGACGCGCTACACCCTGCAACCCTGGATAACTTCGGCTTTATTGCCGCTCTTGAAGAGTACATCGCCAAGCTGCGTGAAAACTCTCTCTTCCGGGTCACGCTTGAGACACAAGAGCCGCTCTCACCCCTCACCCCCTCGGCAAACCTAACCCTCTTCCGGATTACCCAAGAAGCTCTTGAGAACGTCGATAAACATGCCCAAGCCCAACATGTCGAGATTGCTTTTGTCCAAGAGCACAAAGGCGTGTCGCTGCTGATTAAAGACGATGGACAAGGATTTAACCTGGAACAACATCCCCAAGGTCAGTATGGCTTATTGTACATGCGTGAGCGGGCCGAAGCGTGCGGCGGAACGCTGCGTGTTTTTAGTGCCCGCGGCAGAGGGACTGAGGTCCGCGTTGATGTCCCTATTGAATAGCCCTGTCAATGCCCGCTGAAGGAGCTCCACCAGTATGAAATTCCACCTCTTTGTCTATGCAACTCTTGGCCGTCGGCATGAGCTCGAAGCTGGGATGGCAGGCAAACGCCCGGAACTCTATCAACGTATGCTGGAAGAAGTTGCTGAGTACGTCAGCTTTGCTGATGAGGCTGGCTATGCGGGCTTTAGCCATCCTGAACACCACTTGCAGATCGAGGGCTTTGAAGCCAGCAATGAGCCAGGGTTGTTATCGATGTGGATGGGCCAACATAGTAAACGGCTCCGCATTAACATGATCGGTTGGGTCGCACCGACCCATAATCCAGTCCGGACGGCTGAGTATATTGCAACGCTTGATCACATGCTCAAAGGCCGTTTAGGTGTTGGTCTTGTTCGAGGGTA
Organism: Binatia bacterium; assembly: GCA_965231765.1. Taxonomy (GTDB): domain Bacteria; phylum Desulfobacterota; class Binatia; order Bin18; family Bin18; genus JAAXHF01. Next base: position 5,438,666 of record OZ246887.1, on the reverse strand, counting down.
TCAAGCGCGCTGGGTGCATAACTACCGCATTCGACCAGAACTCAATGCCGTCGGCGACTGGAATCGGAATAGCGCTGACGACGAGCTGAATCGAGAATATTTCACCGAATTTGTCGAGGTTGTGCTAAAAGCCTGGAAGAACGACACCTTCAGTTACAAGGGCAAACACTGGACGATCCCACCCGACGATTTTATCAATCCACATCCGCAATCGTCGTATACCGAATATGGTCAAGGTGTTGATGACGATATGCGTATTCGCGAAATCGGCATCGCCCCCAAACCCTACCAGCAACCCCACCCGCCTCTATATGGCGGCTTCACCCATAGTCTGCGGACGGCACTGTTCTGGGCAAAGTACGGGGGCAAGCCGATCGTCTTGGCTTCAGACCTCGATTTCTGCCAGCGGTTATGGTCGGCGTATCATGACGAGGCGCTCAAACACGGTCACGATATCGAGCCGGGCGATGAAGCAGCCTGGGGCGGTATGCTGATCTGCAACAAAGACAAAGCTGTTGCCAAAGAGTGGCTCAAAGATCCACTCTGGATGTGGGATAAATGGTTTTCACCATTTGGCCAGGGGCATCCTGAATTGCTGGTCAGTGACCCCGACACCATCTCGCGCCGCATTGAGGAAGCGAGTAAAAAATTTCCGATCAAAGAATGCTTTTTTCTACTCCCGCAGGGCATTCATGACCGGGACCAGATCATGAGCTCGCTCGAATTATTTGCCGAGAAAGTCATGCCTCGATTTGCGGATTAGGGCCGCGCTTCAAAGAGTACACTCAAAAGAGGAGAAAAGAGAGGAGAATGTCTCCCTCTCTTTTCTCCGCCACTAGCTGAGCTTCCCCCCATGGGCCGCCATATACGTGCCGATTTTTGCCCCTTCTTCATCAGTGACCCGATCTTCAAGGAGCCGTATCCGGTCACCTTCAAAGGACGCTCGCTCCTCGCCCTCCATGCGTAAGTCAGGAGCACCTTCTAGCTCATACGTCGCTGCCCAGCGCACCCATACATCGCCATCTTTTTCTACCGGCCCTTCAAGGAGGTCAACTTTGCGCGATTTAAAGAGCCGGTCGAATCCATTTACGGCGTCTTTGAAATCATTCAAAACCATTGCTCGCCCTTCATGTCGTCCACCTAAAGGCGGAGCAGCGATAAAGTCATAGACCGCCTCTTCGGTAAAATACGGCTCAAGCACCGACCAGTTATCGCTCTCATATGCTTCCTCAAAGGCTGCGGCATAGGCAGCATAGCGTTCAATCATTCCCATAGTGAACCTCTCTTATGCAATGGTTTCTGCTTCTCATAGACAAAGCCAGCAGAGGACACAAGCCAGCCCCGCTCTGCCGTACAGACGGCCTCTCTCAACACAGGTCTTAAATAACTGATCACTGACAAAGATCAATGATGAGATTATAAGGACTACACCGCCATGGTCGTCTTTGACAATTTGGACCAATCGCACGTGGGGTCTCGCTGCTGTATTGTTTGAGACAACGGAGGAAAAACTTGGTAGCCTCGTTACCCATGATGCTGTGAGCTACTTCGTGGGCGCATTATTCGGTCGGTGGGATATTCGTTACGCTACGGGTGAGAAGGTAATACCAGCGTTGCCAGACCCTTTTGATCCGTTGCCTGTTTGTGTCCCGGTATGCTGCAAGGGAAGGACGGATTACCTCTTTTGGACGCTCCAAAGGATTACCCACTGCGGACTGACAAAGATGGCCTGTTAGTCTATGACGCCGAGCATCAAGACGGTATTGTACGTCGGTTGAGAGAAGTTATCGAGCTGATCTGGAAGGCTAATGCTGATTCTATTGAGCAGGAAGCCTGTGGCATCCTTGATATGAAGTCCCTGCAGGACTACTTCCGCAATCCTGGTATCTGAACGATGGTGTGGTCCTAAACATTGCCCCTCTGCATGAACTCGTTCCGTGGAAGGAAGCCAAGAAATACTGGGAAGAACTGCTCGACGGCAAATACGAGTGGTCGTCCATCGGCAAGCAACTGCGTGAGAAAGGGCTGGTGAAATGAGCTGGAAAGATCGAATCAGCGTTGACCCGAACATCTGTCACGCCAAGGCGTGCATCAAGGGAACCCGGATCATGGTTTCGGTGATCCTCGACAATCTAGCGGCGGGTGAGACACGAGACCGCATTCTTGCCAGCTATCCGACACTCGAGAAGGAGGATATTGAAGCCGCGTTGCGATACGCCTCCGAAATGGCCCGTGAGCGCATCGTCGAGCTGCCCGGAACGCCATAATGAAATTTAAGACGGACGAAAATCTGCCCGTCGAAGTCGTTGAGCTGCTGCAACGCGAGGGCCACGACGCGCTGAGCGTTGTGGACCAGCAGTTGGCCGGACATCCCGACGTAGACGTGGCTACCGTCTGTCAAGCCGAGCAACGAGTGCTGGTGACGCTAGACCTTGACTTCTCGGACATCCGGTCCTACCCGCCAGAAGACTATTTCGGTATCGTTGTCCTGCGACCGGTACTCCAGACCATCTCCTCAATCCTGCGATTGACGACCCGCGCGATCTCGTTGCTTGACACCGAGCCGTTGTCGGGCCGGTTGTGGATCGTCAATGAGCGCCGCGTCCGTATCCGAGGGTAGGCATTGAGTCCGGTGTCATTCGGCAATGGTGAATATGAGTATCGCTACGGATTACGTGTTAGGTCTGATTCTAAAACAGGTCGCAGATCATCGGCTTGTCGTTTGGTATGACTCGGATGGTGCGTATGCCGAGGCGGTCGATGAACTGGCACAGCGGACCACTGCCAACGGATCACTGACAGTTGCCAAGTACGAAAACTGCTTCCTTCAGCTCTGCAAAGAGATAGACCATCTGCTCAACGGCGAAGAGCCGCCTCGTCTGGTGGTCTACGTCCCGGTTGATCAGGGCGAGACACATCACGCGCTGATTGAACTAGAAGCGGCTGGCGTGGTGGTCCAGCCCGGTCAGCAACCGCCCCAGCGGAACACCCGGCTGTCCATCGTGGCGCGCAACGCCCTGAAGACTGTGCTGGGCGAAGAAATTGCCCACGATATCGAAAAGCAGGTCGAGGCTGGGAAGCTGACCCTCGCCGATGTGAACGCACTGGCCAAAAAGGGCGGTGAAATCTCCTCTGGTGTCGTGTCCTTGATCTTCGATACTGGCAATCCACAGGAAGTGGCCCTGGCCTTTTTGGATAGTAACCAGTTCGACAGCGAGCTCAAGCAGAAATCCGCCCAAGGCGAACTGTTCGGTCTTCTCGGGACATCTTTCGACATTGAGCTTCCCGCCACGGCGACCCTGGCCGATGTGCGAGATAAGCTGGCCAGGCATGTCCTCCTGACCGAGCTTATCGACGGACTCGGCAACTCAGTACCTATGGGGCTGGAGTCGTTGCAGATCGCAGCGGCACCCAATGGGCTGGACGCGTGTGTCCGACTGGCAAAGACCTGGCGGCAGCTACGGGATTACCGGGACAGCTACATGGCCGCATCGACCAAGGTCGAGCAGGAATTCGCCCTCGGACAGCTTGCATTTGATCCAGACAAGATCATCGAGCTGGAAACAGTCCTTGCCGTTGAGAAAGCTCTCCTGCGGCACGTTGAACAGACGCTGCTTGCAGCCGCCAATGAAGAAACGCTAACACTGGCCCAATCTCGCTTGTCCCGCTTTTGGTCGGCTGCCATGCCAGCGATTCAGGCCCATTGGGCGCTCATCGCTTCCATAGCCGAAGTGCTCTGGGAACTGCGCAAATACAACTATACAGAGATCATCGACCGCTATTTCTCGCTCGGTTCTCACCTCAACGCCCGAAATGAAGGAGTCCATCCAACGGGCCTTCGCCTATTATGATGAGCCATAAAGTCGAGATGGGTATTGGCCAGACGATAGATACGACCGACTTCCACGTCGAGGCGATTGATCTCCTCAGCAACCATGTTCCGTGTGAAGCCGGTATCGCTCTTGTGATCGCCATTTACTCAGCCATCAAGAAACACTCCGTGCAGCCCGCTCTCATGATCCTCGGCGACCTCGGCATCCAAGGCAATATCAAATCGGTCCGATCACTCGCTGAACCGCTCCAAGTCGGGATGGACAATGGTGCCCGTCGTGCCTTGATTCCTCTCGAAAACAAGCGCAACTTCCTCAATGTGTCCGCCGACATTATGGAACGTGTTGACTCCATCTTCTACGGCGATCCGATGACAGGAGCAATGAAGGCGCTCGGGATGACGTAGCTTATCTTCTTCGTGTTGCCTCATGCGAGCACGGCAGGGTTATGCATCCCCCGGCGGAGGACTCACCCTGCCACCACCGTCCATGTACTTGTCACTACCCCAACTACCTCGTCTTTGGTGTTTTTGATCGTTGCTTCCAGAAACGCGACGCGCTGGCCTTTGCGCAAGACCTTGCCTTCACCTCGGACGAGTCCTTTGGCGACGGGCTTAAAGAAACTGATTTTGAGTTCAGCGGTTGTGGCAAACTCGCCTTCGTTCAAAACCGAGCCGATCGCACTAGCCATAAGTTCATCGGCAAAGACGGTCAAATACCCGCCTGAGACATAGCCAAAGGGATTCAGCACCCGCTCTTGGGTCGCATCCCACTCCCAGACGGATTCCCCAGGACGAAACGCTATGGCTCGCAAGCCAAGTTCTCGGTGCAAAGTCGAGAGATATTCTTCTGGCCGATTTTCACGTAGCGCTTGGTTGAGTTTTTCGACAGGAGACAGCATAGTAAGGCCCTCACACGACGAGTTGATACATTGACCAGGAGGAGATCATGGCTGGCGCATTGGATGGCATCCGGATTATTGATCTGACACAAGGCATTGCTGGTCCGTATACCGGGATGTTGCTCGCTGAGCAAGGCGCAGACGTTATCAAAATAGAACCACCCCAGGGCGATGCAGCCCGCGGCACGCCTGGTTTTCATATTTGGAATCGCAGTAAGCAGAGCGTAGTGGCTGATCCGGCCACGTCCGACGGGCTAGCGTTTATTCAGCAGCTGGTCGCAAGCGCTGATATTGCCCTGACTGATTTTCACCCCGGCAGTGATGCCGACCAACGTCTGAGCTACGAGGCGCTGTGCCACAAAAATTCTGGCCTTATCTATTGCCATCTGCCAGCCTTTGGCACGACCGGACCGCATGCCGCACGCTACCCAGATGACACGCTTGTTGCCGCAGTCAGTGGTCTGCTCGGCAGCCAATGGTCCCATCGCGATGGCGGCGTGCATCTCGTCATTCCGATTGCCAGTTATGGTGCAGCGTTTGTGGCCAGTAGTTCTGTTGCCGCAGCGCTATTCGAACGAGAGCGCAGTGGCGTAGGTCAGCAGCTCGAAGTGTCATGGCTGGCTGGTGCGTTTGCCATGAATACGGGGGCGGCCCTGTATCATCCTGACATCATGCGCCTGTTTAGTGGCCGTATGAATCCTTTGGGGCCAATTCCCGTCTATCGCCTGTTCAAAGCCCAAGACGATTGGCTCTTCGTCGCCTGCGGGAATCCAACCTTTTGGAACAAACTCTGCCTCGCTCTCGAACAACCGGAGTGGGTCTCAGACCCACGGTATGAAAAGGCGCCGTGGGGCATTCTGCCTGAAGATCAAGATGAATTGGCAGATCGTATTGCCGCTATTATGAAGACCAAATCTCGGGCGGATTGGCTGCAAATCTTGCGCGACAACGACGTTCCCTGCGCGCCCGTCACCAGCCGTCAGGAATTCATGGAGTTTTCGCAAGTCATTCATAATCGCCTGCGGGTAGAGCTTGACGATCCCCAGCTTGGCAAGACTGTCCAGATGGGCGTGCCAGTACATCTTTCTGAAACCCCAGGGGCGATCAAGAGCCCGGCTCCGCTGCTGGGCCAACATACGGAAAAAATTAAAGCAAATGTGGAACGCAGAATGATGCGAATCGAGAATGATGAGCGGAGGACACAGGCTGCCGCTTCTTCCCAGCCACTGGCCGCTCATTCTGCTGCGCCACTTGAAGGGGTGTTGGTGCTCGACTTTGCGAGTTATATCGCAGGCACCCTCGGCCCGATGGTGTTAGCCCAGCTGGGGGCGACGGTTATCAAAGTCGAGTCTCTCGGTGGTGATGCGTTTCGTGCTTTTGGGTTTGGATTTTTGGGTTGGAATCAGGGGAAACGTGGCCTTTCCGTCAATGTGAGCAGTCCAGAAGGCAAGCAGGTCGTATATGACCTCGTCCGGAAGGCTGATGTTGTTGTCGAGAATCTGCGACCGGGAGCGACAACGCGGTATGGCCTCGATTATGACACACTATCTAAAATCAATCCGCGACTGATTCATGCAACGGTCACGGCTTTTGGCTCCAGTGGACCAGACCATGATTATCCAGGTTTTGACCCATTATTGCAGTCCCGATCTGGCATTATGCGTGCCCAGGGGGGCCATGAGCACCCACCCTTCTATCTCACGTGCGGAGTGTGTGATTATGCTGCTGCGCTGCTGACTGCCTACGGAGTCAGCACTGCGCTGTATGCCCGCAAAAAAACTGGCACAGGCCAACATATGGAAACATCTCTGACCGCGGCTTCCATGGCAGTCCAGTCTGGCAATTTTATCTTTTATGATGGCCGCCCAGATATGGAAAATGGTGGGCCAGATTTGTGGGGGACGGGAGCTGTGTATCGCATTTATCCGACAGCGGATAATTCTTTCTTCTTAGCGGTGACGGAAGACAGTCATTGGCAGGCCCTGACTTCGGTCCTTGGACGCCCAGGCCTCAGTCAGCAGCCTTTTGTTGACGCCAAAAATGCAGCGGTGGAAAGTTCGCTCGGCCGAGAACTAGCAGCAATCTTTGCACAAAAAACCACCAATGAATGGATGGCTATATTGGACGAGGCTCGTGTTCCATGCGCTCCAATCTTACCCCTGCCTGCTCTGTTTGAAGACAAGCATATTGCTGCCAACGAACTGCTCACAACACATACGCATCCCCAGTGGGGAGACGTGCGGCAAACCGGCGTGTTCACAAAGTTCTCTCGCACCCCAGCAGTCCTGCCGTATGTCGCACCCATGCTCGGTCAACACACAGCAGAAGTATTGCAAGAGGTGGCGGGATATAGTCAGGAAAAAATCGAGACCTTGCTGAGTGGCGGTGTGATTAAACAAGCTGAAACGGCTGAAGAGAAAAGCCTATGCTGAAAGACGTACTCGCAGGCAGACTGGCTGAGCTTGAACACAGCGGACTGTACCGTCGTCTGCGCCTGATTGAAGGTGCGCAAGAGGGCACGGTCACCCTCAACGGCCGTGAAGTCCTGATGCTGTCGTCCAACAATTACTTAGGCTTGGCCAACCACCCTGCCCTCAAACACGCGGCGCAAGCCGCGATTGAACAGTTCGGCTGCGGAGCTGGCGCTTCCCGGTTAATCTCTGGCACGATGGAGTTACATCAAGATCTAGAGCAACGCTTGGCCCACCTCAAACATACCGAAGCTGCACTTGCCTTTCCAACCGGCTATCATGCCAATGTTGGCACGCTGTCGGCCTTGATGACACAAGGCGATACGATTCTGAGCGATGCGTTAAACCACGCCAGCATCATTGACGGCTGTCGGTTGTCCAGCGCGACAACTCTGGTCTTTCGCCACAACGACATGGACCATTTGGCCGAGCTGTTGGTTTCGTGTTCAGGCTCTGGTCAAGGTCTCGGCCAACGCCTTATTGTTGTGGATTCGGTGTTTAGTATGGACGGCGATATTGCCCCATTACGCGAGATCACAGCGCTGGCGCGCCGCTACGACGCTTGGGTGATGGTCGATGAAGCCCACGCGACTGGCGTGTTTGGGCCACACGGCGCTGGTGTGGCTGAGGAGTTGGGGCTCAGTGCGGACATCGATATCCAGATGGGCACGCTGGGCAAGGCGCTGGGCAGTTTTGGCGCGTACGTGGCGGGACGCCGTGAACTCATTGAATGGCTGGTGAATCGGGCGCGGAGTTTTATCTATACCACCGGGCTTCCACCGTCGGTTGCCGCCACTGCGATTGCCGCGCTTGATATCGTCAACCAAGAACCCGAACGCCGCCAACAACTGTGGGACAATACAGCGCTGCTGACACAAGAACTTACCGCCCTGGGCTACACCTTGGGCGAAAGCCACTCGCAGATTCTACCCGTCATTGTCGGGGATGCCAGCCAGACAATGGCACTGGCAGCGGCGCTGCTCACCCATGGCATTTTTGCTCAGGGGATTCGCCCGCCAACCGTGCCAGCCGGTACCTCGCGTATTCGATTAACACCTATGGCAACGCACACCGCACAAGATATGCAACGCACCGTCCAGGCGTTTGCCACAGCCGGAAAGGAAGTTGGTCTCTTGTCATGAGTAGTCCCTCCTATACAGACCTGAAAGCGTGGGATCATGCGTATGTGTGGCACCCATTTACCCAGATGCAGGACTGGCTGAGTGAAGATCCGATCATGATCGCGCGAGGTGAGGGAAACTATCTGATCGATGTCCAGGGCAATCGGTATTTGGACGGGGTGTCATCACTGTGGTGTAACGTGCATGGCCATGCCCGGCCTGAGCTGAATGCGGCGATTGCTGGGCAGCTTGATGAGATTGCCCATTCGACCATGCTCGGCTTGTCGAATATCCCTTCGACTGTCTTGGCCAAAAGACTGATTGAACTGACACCACCAAATCTGACTCGCGTGTTTTATTCGGATGCTGGCGCAACAGCGGTAGAAATTGCCCTGAAGCTCGCCTTTCAGTATTGGCAACTGAGGCAGAATCCACAAAAAGTGAAATTTGCTTCCTTGGTCGAAGCCTATCATGGCGATACCTTAGGTGCCGTCGGGGTGGGCTATTCGGAGCTGTTCCACCACTACTATCGGCCGATCCTGCCAGAAACTTTTCGCCTCTCAGCACCGCACGTCTTTCGTTTTTATCAGGGTCTGTCCGCAGCTGATGCTTTGAGCGCTGCCCAAGATGAAGCCCGCAGCGTTATGTCAGAGCATCACGAAGAAATGGCCGCCCTGATTGTGGAGCCCCTGATGCAAGGCGCGGCTGGCATGTGGGCGCATCCCATTGCGTATCTACAGACCCTGCGGGATCTGGCCACGCAGTATGACGTCCTGCTGATTTGCGATGAAGTGGCGACCGGGTTTGGCCGGACAGGCAAGATGTTCGCCTGCGAACATGCCGATATCCAGCCCGATATCATGTGTGTGGCCAAAGGCATTACGGGCGGCTATTTGCCGTTAGCCGCAACTTTCACTTCAGAAGAAATTTTTTCAGCCTTTCTCGCTCCGTACCACGAATTCAAAACCTTCTTCCACGGTCATACGTATACCGGCAATCCGCTCGCGTGTGCGGCCGCCTTGGCCAATCTGGATATCTTCGAGCACGACCACGTGTTGGACAAAATTGCCCTGCGTATTGCGCAGCTCACTGAACGCCTGCAGACTGACTTTACCGCGCTCGATCATGTGGCTGATGTTCGTCAGTCAGGCATGATGGTCGGGATTGAAATCATGCGCGACCCGCAGCAAAAAATAAGCTACGACCCACAAGAAAAGATGGGTACCAAGGTCATTACTGAGGCGCGTAAACATGGAGTGATGATTCGTCCACTCGGCGGAGTAATTATCCTGATGCCACCTCTCAGTATTTCTGAGGAGGAGATGACGCTGCTGTTGGATGTCACCTATAACGCCATACAGACGGTCACATGCCAAGCTTCTTGATTACAGGCACGGATACTGGTGTCGGAAAAACAGTCGTCGGCTGTGGTCTCGCCGCTGCTTTGACAGTGCAGGGCAAACGGGTGGGTGTGTTCAAACCAGCCGAAACCGGCTGTCCCGAACGGGAGGGCAAGCTCTATCCACAGGACGCCGCCCTACTAACAGGCTTTGCTCAATCTTCTCTGCCGCTTGAGGAGGTCTGTCCGTACCGTTTTGCGCCGCCAGTGGCCCCAAGTGTAGCGGCAGATATGGCGGGCACGGCTATTGAAGTCAACCGCATTCGTGAGCATCTTCAACGCCAAGTCGCGAGTCATGACATTGTGATTGTCGAAGGTGCAGGCGGCTTACTTGTTCCTCTGAATGGCCGCTATTCGTTTGCCGACTTGGCCGCCGACTTGCAGCTTCCAGTCCTGATTGTAATCGGCTCAAAACTGGGCGCCCTGAATCATGCCTTGCTGACATTCCATTGTGCCCAGGCGCGTTCGCTGCCTATCCTGGGCTATATTCTCAACCACCCGACTCCAGTTTCAGATAATTCGGATCTGGCAATTCAGACCAATGCCCAGACTTTAGCTGGGCTAACAGACGTCCCGTGTCTTGGTATTCTGCCCTACCTGTCTCTCAGTGGAGATGTCACGGCTGATAGCACTGTTCTCAGCCAACAATTTCAGGCTGCAATTGATATGCAGCCGCTGTTGGGATAGAGCAATGCTTGCGCACAGCGCATAACAAATGAGGAGTATAGAGATGACCGATTTCTCCACTTTCGCCCATAAATCGCTTGCCGCTGAAGCCCTGTCCCGAGACGAAGCTTTTAGTGTGATCCAGACAGATGACAACACTCTGCGAGACCTACTCAGTGCAGCCTTCACTGTCCGCGAGCGTGCGTTTGGCCGGAAGGTCAAAGTGTGTGTCTTACAAAATGCCCAAAGCGGCCTGTGTCCGGAAGATTGCCATTACTGTTCGCAGTCAAAAATTTCTACCGCATCGATTGATAAATACCGTCTGCTGCCCAAAGACCAGCTGCTGGCTGGTGCGCAAAAAGCGGTTGCTGCCGGTGCGCGTCGCTATTGCATGGTCACCAGTGGGCGTGGCCCACAGGCGCGTGAGATTGCGCATATGACTGACGCCGTCCGGACGATTAAGGCCGAGTTTCCGACCCTCGAGATCTGCGTTTCGCTAGGGTTGATGAACGAAACCCAAGCCACTGAACTGAAAGAGTCAGGGGTCGGCTGGGTGAATCATAATCTGAATACCAGTCGGCGCTTTTATCCGGAAATTTGCACGACGCATACCTACGACGATCGGGTCGAGACCGTCCAGAATGTCAAGCGAGCCGGATTGTCCAGCTGCTCTGGCGGCATCATCGGCATGGGCGAAACCGACGAGGATATTATCGAACTGGCGTATGCTACCCGTGAGCTGCAAATTGATTCGATTCCTGTCAATTTCTTGTATCCGATTGCAGGTACACCACTCGACCAACGGCGTAACGTCGATCCGATCAAAGGACTGAAAGCGCTGTGTTTGATGCGCTTTCTGAATCCACGCAGTGAAATTCGGATGGCAGCCGGTCGTGAGCTGTATCTTGGTAATTGGTCCGGGCTCGCTTTCTATCCTGCCAATTCCATTTTTGTTGAGGGTTATTTGACAACACCTGGCCAACAGGCGAATGCTGCCCATACACTCATTGAAGAGGCAGGTTTTGAGGTCGAAGCGTTGGACCCGGCTCCGCAAGAGCACCAGGCAGCACCTAGTGCGTAAACATCACAGCTAGGTCAAAAAACACCCTCACCCCAGCCCTCTCCCTGGAGGGAGAGGGAGAAAAAAGCCCTTTCCAAGGGCTCAAAAATAGCGGCAGGAGGAAACAGTATGGAACGTATGAGCAGTTATCCCGTAGCTTTCCTTATCTTCCTCCTGTCCTTCCCCCTCCCTCTATCCGCCCAAAACACACAAGATACAAAAAAACCGATTAAATTTGGCCTGCAAGTTGCCCAGCAACAGACCACAGTCGAAGAACTCAAAGAAGTCTGGCAAGAAGCCGAAGCCCTGGGCTTTGATACGCTGTGGACGAACGACCACTTGCTGCCGAGTGTTGGTCCATCGGACAAGATCAACCTCGAAGCCTGGACCTTGCTTGCCGCGATGGCAACGCAGACCTCCAAGATCCAAATTGGAACCATGGTCTCTAGCAATACCTTCCGGCATCCGTCCGTACTGGCCAAAATGGCGACGACAGTCGATCATCTGAGCAACGGACGACTGATCCTCGGCATTGGCTTTGGCTGGTTTGAACGGGAACACGAGGCTTTTGGCGTATCTTTCCCAAAAATGCGAGAGCGCAGTGAACGACTAGCGGAAGCCCTTGAACTCATCACGGCCCTGTGGAGCGCCAATCCCACCGCTTCTTTCAGCGGCAAATACTATAATCTGGTTGAGGCGCCGTTCGAGCCCAAGCCTATTCAGCAACCACACCCACCAATTTTAATTGGCGGAATTGGCGAAAAACGCACCCTCCCGCTGGTAGCCAAATATGCCAGCATGTGGAACATTCCGATGCTCACCCCAGAGAAAATTCGGGCCAAAAGTCAGGTCTTAGAGCGTCTCTGCCAAGAAATAAAACGGGATTGTGACGCAATAGAACGATCAATCCTCACCCCAGTCTATATTCAGACCGATCCAGCTGAAGTCAAAACACTGTTAGAACGTATTGCTGGACTGAGAGGCATGCCAATCGAAGAAGCCCGAAAGATGATATTAGCTGGGACGCCAGCGGAAATTCGACAGCAAATACAAACCTATATCAATGTTGGCGTGACCCATTTTATTGTCAATCTGCGCCGGCCGGGACTGTATGATAGAGACGCTGTTCGTATTTTTGCGAAAGAAATTATACCAGCTTTAAAAAATAACTGATTGTTACCGCACATCCTCTCATTGCCTTGACAACCTTAGTATTCTGGGCTATCCTGCGGTCTCTACAGGAAGACAATCCCCTGAATTCCCCCAAACATCTAGTGAGGCTGGAACGGAGGCTGGCCCTTTTTTCATTGCGGTATGTCTATCACAGACAGAAATGGAAAGATCACACAAGGAGAGACTCCTCCAATATTGCGCAGCCCGACTCCTGATGACGCCGCAGCGATATGGCAACTGGTTGTTGACTCTGGCGTTCTCGACCACAACTCCCCCTACAGCTACCTGATCCTGTGTACGCACTTTGCAGACACCTGCATTGTCGCGGAATACGATAAAAAAATAGTCGGCTTCGTCACTGCCTATCGCCCACCCATTTCGCCAGATGTTGTTTTTGTCTGGCAAATCGGAGTGGCCGAGTCTATGCGGGGCAGAGGTCTCGGCGTTGCGATCCTGGACGCTTTAGTCCACCAACAAGCCTGTCAAGATGTCACCCATTTAGACGCAACCGTCACCCCTTCTAACCGCGCCTCACAATCGATGTTCCGCGCCTTTGCCCGGAATATGGGAACACAGTGCGTGGAAGAGCTGTGTTTTCCCGAACATCTCTTTCCAACGGCAGGCCATGAGGCCGAGCACCTCTTTCACATCGGCCCCTTTAACGTCCCCCAACAGCTGGAAAGGAGCGCCTGATGAGTACCATCGAACGGATGGAATCTGAAGTCCGGAGTTATTGCCGAGCTTTCCCGGCCACGTTCACCAAAGCCAAGGGTTGTTATCAGTATGATGACAAGGGCAACGAATACCTCGATTTTTTTAGCGGAGCTGGCACGCTGAACTACGGTCACAACAATCCTCAGTTCAAAGCCAAATTGATCGAGTACATTCAACAAGATGGCGTTGTGCACAGTCTTGATATGGCAACAGCCGCCAAGATTGATCTGCTTGAGCGGTTTGAGGCGGTCATTTTGAAACCGCGTGGCCTTGACTACAAAGTCCAATTTCCCGGCCCAACTGGGACCAATGCGGTAGAGAGCGCTTTAAAACTCGCCCGCAAGATCAAAGGCAGACAGCCGATTTTGTCTTTTACCAATGCCTTCCATGGTATGACGCTGGGTTCATTGTCGATCTCTGGTAATGCCTTTAAGCGCGACGGCGCTGGAGTGCCACTCGCACACGCCGTCAACATGCCTTTTGACGGCTATTTTGGCGATGAAGTGGACACGATCGAATACATGGACCGCTTGTTGAATGACAACGGCAGCGGAATCGATACCCCAGCAGCTGCTATTGTCGAGACGATTCAAGCCGAAGGTGGTATCAACGTCGCCAGTTTTGACTGGCTACAGCGTTTGGAAACCCTGTGTCGTAAATACGACATGCTGCTGATTCTTGACGATATCCAAGTCGGCTGTGGCCGGACTGGACCGTTCTTCAGCTTTGAGCCAGCCGGTATTTATCCTGACATGGTGTGTCTGTCAAAATCGCTGAGTGGGTATGGTCTCCCCCTCGCCTTCACCCTGATTCGGCGCGAATTAGATCAGTGGCAACCAGGTGAGCACAATGGCACGTTCCGGGGCCACAATCTCGCTTTTGTCACTGCAACTGAAGCCCTGAGCTATTGGGAAGACGACACGCTCAGCAAAGAAGTCGAGCGAAAAGGCCATAGAGCCCATGCGTTCTTCAAAGATATGGCCGAAAAATATCCAAACATGTTTGTGGAAGCCCGAGGACGGGGTCTGATCCAGGGATTAGAGTGTCGTCAGGAAGGCTTAGCGGATACACTCAGTGCTGCGGCATTTGAGCGCGGCCTGATCGCAGAAACTTCAGGCCCAGAAGGTCACGTCTTCAAACTGTTACCGCCACTCACTATTGAAGAGGCTGAGTTAGAAGCTGGCTTACAAATTATTGAAGAGGCGGTTAAAGAAGTAGCAAAAGAACAGCAGCGGTATTCTGTAGCAGTTGCAGACCAATCCAGCGGTTACGCTAGCCAAGACTAAGACGTTTCTTCTCAGGAGATAGGGGTAGACAGTTCATGATCGTACGCAGCCTGGAAGATATTGATGGTACCGAAGGAGATGTGAAAGCACCGACTTTCTTCACCAAGCGGTTCCTCCTACGCAAAGACAAAATGGGTTTTTCGCTGCATGACACCACCTTGTTTGCAGGCACGAACACCTACATTTGGTATAAACATCACCTAGAAGCGGTGTACTGTATCGAAGGAGAGGCTGATATCGAAGTCCAACCAGACGGCCCGACCTACCATATCAGCCCAGGTACCATGTATGCGTTGAATGGCCATGAGAAGCATTATCTACGGGTAGCTCCAGACAAAGACTTTCGGGCTATTTGTGTCTTTAATCCGCCGCTGACCGGACAAGAAGTGCACGATGAAGAGGGTGTGTATCCGTTGATCGAAGGAGAGGCGTGAAACGTCAAACGTGCTAAAGACAGGGATTATTTTCCGTCTTTGACGTTTCACGCTATACGTTTCATGCATCCCATCTGAGGCGAAGGGCATGCCAACAAAACTCGACCCCTACCTGTCGCGTAGCGATAATACGCCACGATTGCTCAACCGTGTAGACCCGGTTGTGTATAGCCAATGCAAAAACACCGAACAGGCTCCGCTCACAAACGAACAGACGAATTTCTACGAAAAAAACGGCTACCTACACCTCGAAGAGCTATTTTCGAAAGACGAACTAGGGGAATTTCAAGCAGAGCTTGAGCACCTGAGACAGGCAGCAGAAAAGGAAAAAACCCCTGAAGTTGTGCTTGAACCGGACGGAAATGCGATCCGCTCGATTTTTGCCATTCATAAAAGTAACGCTTTAGTAGCTCGCCTGTCGCGCGATCGTCGCTTGGTCAACATTGTGTCGTTCTTGCTGGGCAGCCAAGTCTATATCCATCAGTCCCGGATTAATTACAAACCCGGCTTTGAGGGCAAGCAGTTCTACTGGCACTCTGATTTTGAGACTTGGCACTTAGAAGACGGCATGCCCAGTATGCGAGCGATTAGCTGTTCGATTGCCTTGTCAGACAACTATGAATTTAACGGCCCGCTGCTCGTGATTCCCGGTTCGCACAAGCAATATGTCGTATGCACAGGCGGAACGCCGGAGAACCATTATTTGGAGTCTCTGCGCAAACAAGAGTACGGGGTTCCCGCTCCGGAGATGTTGCAAAGGCTCGTGGAAGACGGAGGGATGGCTGCCCCCAAAGGACCGGCTGGATCAGTCACCTTTTTTGAATGCAATATGATGCATGGCTCGAACTCCAACATTACCCCCTGGCCAAGGCATAATATTTTCATGGTATACAATAGCGTCGAAAATACGCTGCTAGAACCATTCTGCGGCTTGCCGCCACGCCCAGAGTTTATTGCTCATCGGGACTTTACGCCGATCGAGCCGCTGTAATACAGACTGGTTGAGTTTCTCTCAGTTCCGCCCAGAGGTTTCTTTCTATTTGAGGCGCGCTCGTTCAGCCTTTCTGACCTCTTGCAATAACAACTCAAGAATCTCTTTTCCTGTTGGTCCGACCATATCGATATACCGCTGTCGTACCGGGAGGCTCGCTTCTCGGAACGCTTCCCGTTCTTCCGCACTGAGGTACAGCAGTTCTATCTCTGGTTTCTTGTCTCGAATCGTTTTCAGCCGCTCTGAATTAAAGCTTTCCTGCACATTAAAAATGTACGTATTGAGTTCAGTTACGACCCCCCGGACGAGCTGTTGAGTATCGGCCGGGAGTGTATCAAAGAAGGCAGGGTTGGTGACAACGCTGGTGACAAATTGCGCGTGGCGAGGGAAGATCATGTAATCCGTGACTTCAAAAAAGCTCATCTCTTCAATGGCAAAAACCGGATTGACTTGACCATCAATCATTTTGAGCTGGAGTGCACTGTAGACTTCAGCATATGGCAATGGAGTTGGATTCGCCCCATACGCAGCATAGGCACGCAGCAGCATCGGCGACGTCATGACCCGCATTTTGAGACCGGCAAAATCCTCTGGGCGCCTAATCTCTTTTTTAGTGGTCCACACCTGCCAACCTTCTGGAAAGAGGGCTAAAAACTGCAAGCCTTTGTTTTGATACAGCTGATTAATATGCTCACGCAGCACCTGACTCTCGCCAAGAACAGTTTTATTGACCGCGTTATCATCTGAGAAAATAAAATGTAGCAAAAACAACTGCAGCTCAGGAATGATCTTGCCCAGATGCCCCGGCGAAGCTGTTGCAAACTGAATAGCGCCCATATGGATAAGCTCTGTCACATGATCGGATGTCCCCAGCGTCCCATACGGATAGACTGTTACAGAAATAGCGTTGTCTGTTTTCTCTTCAATCAGTTCTTTAAACTTCTGGGCATACGCATCTTGGACACTGCCTTGCACTTCCTCAATGGCAAACTTCCAATTGGTGACGGCAGTCCCCCCCCTCTCCCCTTGGCATCCAGCGCCAGATAGAACAACAAGCAGCACAACGAACACAAGGGAGCATCCTCGTCTCTTCTTCAACCCAGCCATTTTTTCACGTTTCATGTTTTACGTTGTCTTCTTCCGAATCACAAGGAGTAGAGTTCATGCCAAAACTCGCCTACTGCTTCGATATCATCCAAACCATCGAAAAATGGACCTTAGCCTACGGTATTCTCATCATTGCCGGAGTCACGATTGCCAACGTCTTCTGCCGAGCAGTTCTCAATTCCAGCCTGACCTTTGCCGAAGAACTCGCCCAGTTCTTTATTATCTTGGTCACGTTTATGGGTATCAGCTATGCGGCGAGCCAAGGCCGTCATATCCGCATGTCGGCCATCTACGATCAACTCGGCCCTACCGCGCGTAAGAGCCTCATGGTGTTCATCGCCGGATTTACGTCACTTCTGATGTTTTTCATGGCGTATTATTCCATGCGCTATATTGCAACAGTGTACGCTTTAGGGACAGTGTCAGCAGCACTGCAAGTGCCACTGTCTCTGGTGTATTGCGTTGCGCCAATCGGTTTTGCATTAACCGGAATTCAATATGCGCTCACCGTCGTTCGTAACCTCACTGAAGAAGAGGTGTACCTGTCGTACGACCACAAAGACGAATATGAAGACACACCGCTCAACCCTGTATGATTTCTTCAGATCTGCAAACCCCCAGATCCCCTCTCCCTGAGGGAGAGGGCTAGGGTGAGGGTGTCGGCGACAGCAGCCCAATAGACAATCCCCCCTCCCCTCTGCAAGGAGTCTCTCCTTATGGCCGTAATGATTATCAGTATCATGATTACCTTCCTGCTCCTCGGCTTCCCGATGATGGTGCCACTCCTGGTGGCTTCACTAGCCGCCTTTGTTTTCTATTATCCATCGATGTCGCCAGCCATCATGATCCAGCAGATTATCGGTGGCATCAGTCCAGCAGCATTGATCGCCGTCCCGATGTTTATTTTTGCGGCTGATATCATGACTAGGGGCCAGACGGCGAATCGGCTCATGGACTTAGTCATGGCTTTTGTCGGCCATTTGCGCGGCGGTTTACCAATTACCAGCGCGGTTAGTTGTACGCTGTTCGGCTCAGTCTCAGGCTCGACCCAAGCCACGGTGGTTGCGATTGGCGGTCCACTCCGCCCCCGACTGCTGGCTGCTGGTTACCCTGATACGTTTGCCACCGCCTTAATCATCAATGCTAGTGACATTGCGCTGCTCATCCCGCCAAGCATCGGCATGATTGTATACGGCGTCGTCTCTGGCACTTCGATCGGCGAGTTATTCATTGCTGGAGTGCTGCCAGGACTGCTCATTCTGATTATGTTCTGCGTGTACTGTTATGTTGCCTCAATTCAAATGCAGATCCCGATGCTGCCCCAGGCATCCTGGGCCGAACGTGGCCAAGCCCTAAAAGACGCCCTGCTGCCACTCGGCTTTCCTGCAATTATTCTGGGTGGGATTTATTCCGGCATCTTTAGTCCTACAGAAGCAGCGGCCATGTCCGTGCTGTATGCAATTTTGCTTGAAGTACTTGTCTTCCGGCATTTATCGATCAGCGATATTCCAGACATTGCGCTGTCAACTGGTCTTGTCACAGCCGTGGTGTTCATCCTAGTCGGGGCGGGGGCAGCATTTTCCTGGATCATCTCATTTGCCCAGCTGCCGAATGTGCTCATTCAAGACGTCTTGGCCTTAGATGCCAACTCAGGCCATTTTACGATTCTGTTCACCATCGCTATCGCCTACTTCGTTGGCTGTATGTTTGTTGATCCGATTGTGGTGATTTTGATTTTGACCCCAATTTTTCATCCGGTTGCGATTGGGGCTGGTATTGATCCAGTTCTGGTTGGCGTGATCGTAACCTTGCAAGCC
Organism: Binatia bacterium; assembly: GCA_965231765.1. GTDB lineage: Bacteria > Desulfobacterota > Binatia > Bin18 > Bin18 > JAAXHF01. The sequence goes on along the minus strand of OZ246887.1, from coordinate 5,419,696 downwards.
GCGATCGGCTCGGCCACGCCGCCGTTTGGGTGTGATATCTTTACGGCGATTGCCGTCTTTCGACGGCCGTATCTAGAGATAATCAGAGGCACGCCGCCGTTCATTGCAATCCTCTTGCTTGCTTCAGTAATCCTGATTACGTTTCCTGAGATTTCGCTATTTCTGAGGGATTTGGCGTTTGGAGAGTAGTTGTAGACAAGAAGAGCCCTGATTAGGCAACTTCTTGCATAGGACGCGTCTTTGGTTTTGGCAGCTGCCGTCCTCGATTTTGCAATTCAGCGAGCACTTCTTCAACAACTGCGCAGAGTTCTCCGTATAGGTTAACTGGATCATTTCCGTGAATACCAGTGATAACGTCAGGACAGCGCCCGAGATAGACGCCGTCTTCCTCACTCCACTCGATCCACTTATGATACTGGTCACTCGGTTTCATTTTTCACCTCTTCGATAGCCCGTTGCACTTGCCGTTCCTGGTAGGACTTTGCGTCGCTTCCAGGACTCCCACTGATCGTCACAGCTCCTTGAAACTTCGCATGCAAAAATTTTCGATGTGACCCTTTGCCACCGGCTTTCATTTCGGAAAACCCGCCGGCCTTCAAGTCGGAGAGAAGTTGTCGAATCTTCCGAGGCACTTTGTCATCCGATTTTTTCAGGCTTCAACCTCAATCTGAGCCAGCATATCTGGAAACAAAAGTGATTCCTCCATTTTACCCCGTGGACTGAAAAACGAAAGATTTCCGTCTTCGTCACACAGCCAGTACCCCCGCGCTCCCTTGGCAAAATACAAATTTATACGGCAAATCTTGGAGTAATTTATCTGCGCAGACTTGGTCCCATTTCATGTCCGTGCTCCGTTCACAGCGTAGCGAGCCCCGTGTGTCTCTGACGCAGCATCCTACCACACTTTCCGCACATCCGACTGTCACCAGGCAATTGGCAGCCTTCTCCCCACATGATAGGCCAAGGCATCCATATCACCTGAGGAACACCCCCGCTGCTGCTGGCCTGATTCTTTTCTCTCCACATCTATGTCTACATCTCAAGAGAAACGTGCCTTTGTGCTCATGGGCTGCGTGGCCGTAATCTGGGCGGGTCTCTTTCCGACCGGCAAAATCGCGCTGCAAAGCATTCCCCCTTTCACGTTCTCAGCGACCCGCTTAGTCATTGGCTCGCTCTTATTATACGGCTATATGCACTACAAGCGTACACATGCTGCCACACATATCACTTGGACTCCTCGGTTGATCGGGAGCTTTCTGATTCTGGGTTTCTGTGGCTATCTCATCTCAGTCTCAGGCAGCTATCATGGTTTACGCTTGACCACGGCGACGAATGCCGCCCTGCTCAATGCTGCCTCACCCATCATCATTGCGAGCTTGGCCGCTCTCTTTCTCAAAGAAAGATTGTCAAAACGGACCATTTTTGGCATCAGCCTATCTGTTATTGGTGTCGGGGTAATCGTCGCTCGGGGCTCGTGGCAGGTCATCCTCAATAACCAGTACAATACCGGCGACTTGTTGATTCTGGGCTCGTTGCTTGGCTGGGGTACGTACACGACCTATGGTCAGCATATCATGCAGACGATTTCTCCACTCGTCGCTACGACCTATGCGTATATGACGGGCGCAGTTTTTGTCGTGCTGGCCAGTTTGTACACCGAGTGGGGGATGTGGCAGCCAGCTGACACACCTCTCCCCGCCTGGTTAGCCCTAGCCTATCAGAGCACGCTGGGAACGCTGGCGCATTTCTGGTTTTACGATGCGGTGGCGGTTCTCGGCCCAGGCAGAGCGGGAATCTTTATCAATCTGGTTCCAGTGATGGCGATTGGGATTGCCTCAGTTGTGCTGAACGAAGTCTTGACCATCGCCCATCTGATCGGCGGAGCAATTGTGATGGGTGGCGTGGCGATTGCCACCCGAGGACGCTGAGCTTCCTCACCCAGACGTGTGTTCAATCTCTGCAACGGGCTCGGTCGTCTCGCCTGCTGTCTCGCCAAACAGCGGCTGGGCTGACACGCCCACATAAAACGGCAGCGCCCAATTGTTTGTTTGGGCGACCTGGACCGTAATTATAGTGACCAACGGATAGCCGACCATAATTCCGCCGCTGAGAGCAGCTGGAATCATAATTTGTGATCGAGCCAGCTCATGCCGAGGTACCCAGACAGCATTCGTAATACTCATAGCCGGCACAATCGGTGCCTCAAACGCACCGACCAAAAAGCGCAGTCCAAGCATCAAGGGAAACGATGCTGCACCGAGCGGGGTCAAAAAGGTGGCAATCGACCAGCCCAGGCATAAGAGAGGGATCATCTTGCCGCCAAACCGATCGGCCAAGTAGCCGCCAGGCAGCTGCAAGGCAGTATAGCCCTACAAAAACGCTGAGAAGATAATCCCGAATTGGGCTTCATCCCAGCCCAAGGCGCTGATCATATCCGGCGCAGCAATCGAGATATTGGCCCGATCGATATGATTGATCAGCGCTAGCAGAAAGATCAGCCCAACAATGCGGTAACGCACCGGCCAGCCCATATCACTCTTCTCCCTCAAACGACACTACAGTCATGCTGGAGTCGTCCTAGCGTACGGTCGAAAGGAGGGCAAGCCGCTTGGATCGATTCAGCTCCTGCGCTCTTCTCCCAGGCGGCTGTCTTGTGCTATAGCAAAGACCAGATAACCAAAACAGCAATAACCGTTAAGGAGGGTACACTATGCCGATTAAAGTTGTTGAACTGCACCATCACGGAATTCGGATTGGAACGAGCGACGACGAAGTCGCCCAAGCCCGCACCTTCTACTCCGACGTACTTGGGCTCGATACCGACCCAGCTCGGCCCAATATCCCTAGCATTCCCGGTTTTTGGATGTACGTAGGAGAAGGCGAACAGACGACGCAGATCCATCTGATGGGCGCCACAGGCCAATCGCCGATGGCAAAGAGTGAAAAAGAAGACCCGACCCTGCCGCATGTCGCCCTGGCCGTCGAAGATATTCAAGAAGCTCGCAAAGAGCTTGATGAACGCGGCATTTGGTACTGGGGCATCCAAGGCCTGGTCGGCAACAATTCCGATCAGGTGTTTGTCCGCGATCCGTTTGGGAACGTCATTGAGCTGCATCAGATCGGTTCGTGTACGTGCAATAAGGTTGCGCTGAGTCAGTAAGGAGAACCAAGCCAATGACCGTAGAATATAGTAAACGCTTACTCTCATCTGATTCCCACATTGTCGAACCGGCCGACCTGTGGACGACGCGTATGGACAAAAAGTGGCGCGACAAGGCTCCACGCATTGAAGCCCTAGACGAGACCGGTGACTATATTGTTATCGACGGGTTGCGTCCGCGTCCCTTGGCCTTCGAAGGCCCAATGGCCGATCTCAAAGCCCAGGGCATGGAGATCCCTCAGCCGAAAGGCTTTAAACATGGAGATAATCGCCCCGGCTGTTGGGACCCGGCTGAACGGCTCAAAGACCAGGATATGGACGGCGTGTCTGGCGAAATCATCTATCCCGGTATTGGGCTGACTCTCGTTCGCGCGCCCGACCCTGAGTATTTATACGCCTGCTGTCGCGCCTATAATGATTGGCTGGCTGAATTTTCTCAATCCTATCCAGATCGGCTCAAAGGCGTCGGCATGATTCCGTGCCGGGGGCCGATTGAATGGGCCGTCGAAGAAACACAACGCTGCGCCAAATTGGGTTTGGTCAGCGTCATGCTGCCTGCCTGGGTAGATGATCGGCCGTATAACCTAGCTGATTGGGACCCGCTGTGGGCCGCCATGCAAGATATGGGGCTGATCGCCAGCATTCATATTGGGGGCCGTGATCCGTTTGGTCGGGCACATGGGCCAGGCGCTGGAGGTATCATCATCGGTATCGTCAAATTCGAGATGAACGATACCTTGCAACATATCATTTGGGGCGGTGCCCCGGTTCGCTTCCCCAAACTCAAATGGGCCTTAGTCGAAAGCGGCATTGGCTGGATTGGTGCTGCGCTGGGCTTCATGGATCACTGGTGGCAAGACCATAAAGGCTGGATGGAGCCACGTTTACCTGAAACGCCGAGCACCTATTTTCACCGCCAGTTCTATGCCACGTTTGAAGACGACCGGGCTGGCGTGCTGACCCGTGAACTGATGGGTGTTGAGAATCTGATGTGGGGTTCGGATTATCCGCATACCGAAGGCGTGTGGCCATTCTCACGCAAACAAGTGGCCCAGAACTTCGCCTCGATTCCGGAAGAAGACACCCGCAAGATTGTCCACGATAATACTGCTAAGCTGTACGGCTTCCCCATGCAGTAAAACAAGGATTGGGGGGGTAGGGGTTGGGATGAGTCTCCCCTCTCCCCAGTTTATCTGCCAGTACAGAGTCTTGCGTATGCCGAACATCTGGCAGAAATTGTTAGGACGTTTGAAAGGGAAACCTGCTGCGCCGCCACGACCTCCCCAAACCTTGACCTTGACCTTAGCCGATTTCCCGGATGGACAGGGGACTCCAGTTGTTGTCGGAGGCAGACGCTTGGCAATTTTTCATCTTGGCGAGCAAGTCTTTGCGATTGATAATGTCTGCTCACACAATTTCTCACCGCTTGCAGGGGGCCTAGTATCCGGTACAGTTGTCACCTGTCGAACGCATCGGGCTCGTTTCAGCTTAGAAACGGGAGAGGCCCTGCGTGGCCCAGCCCGTAAACCGATCCGAACGTATCCAGTGACAATTGTTGGAGAGACAATAGAAGTCACGGTGCAATGAGTGCCATCTCAACCACAACAGCTCGAATCTATTCACTGGAGGCTCGCGCTCAGAGATGTCTACGCAAAGACAGGTATCCAAAACCTCAGGCGTAAGAATCTACATTTGGCGCCCCCCGGCGCCCCGTTCTATTCGAGCATGAGGAGCACGACGCATGAAGAAAGCCCTAGACAAACCCTTTTGGGAAACAAAATATTTGTCGGAAATGACAGCCACAGAATGGGAATCGCTGTGTGACGGGTGTGGACGGTGCTGTTTGCATAAAATCGAGGATGAAGAGAAAGACGAAGTGTATTACACGAGTGTAGCGTGCCACCTGCTCGACTCCAAGCGCTGTCAGTGTAGCAATTATCCAGAGCGCCAGCGGCTTGTCCCAGACTGTCGGGTGCTCACTCCAGAAACCGTGCCGCAGACGCGTTGGCTTCCCCGCAGCTGTGCCTATCGACGCATAGACGAAGGCCGCGGTCTCGCTTGGTGGCATCCGCTTGTCTCTGGTGATCCTGAGACTGTTCACCAGGCAGGTATTTCTGTGCGTGGAGCGGTTATCTCGGAAAAATTCGTGCCACTCGATACCCTAGATCAGTATTTAATCGACTGGATTGAAACCTAAGCTGGCATGTTCCCCTCAGCGGCAGTGTGGTAAACATGTAAGCTAGGGACGCGGACACAGAGCGATCTTTAGTCAAGTTCTTTTTCTTGTTCCCATTCCCACGGCAAGGCATATTTCTTTTTATTATTACACTCTTTACAGGCAGGTACGATATTTCCCTTGGTCGATTTTCCACCACGTACCAAGGGAATCAGGTGGTCCATTGTCAGCTCAGCAGGCGGGAACTGGCCCTGGCAGTAATGACACATGCCAGCCGCCCGCTTTCGCTTCCACCACTCAGAGCGGCGCAACTCACGGGCGCGGTTTTTTTCGCGTGAGATTTCGTCTGAATTGGTATCTGAGAAAAAAGGGTCCATGCGTGGCGCTCAGCTGAAGACGTGTCTACAAATCCGTGTCCTGCCGTGTCTTGTTTAGTGTGAGCCTTCAGACGCTTTTTCAGACGGTTTTTCAGCCATACCAGCAGCGCTACCTTCGTGCATGGCGTCCTGTATCGTGTCAGCAGCTTCTTCGGCTTTTCCCTCAGTTCCAGCCGTCGCTTCATCTTTCATGTCCTTGGCCGCTTCCTTGGTCTCATGGGCGGCATGCCCCGTATCTGCACCTTCGTGATGGTCAGCGTAGAGCGCTGGTGGCATATACGTGAGCCCCAAGGCAAGTGCGATAGCAGTGACGGCTTTTCTCTTTTGCATAGTCTTCTTCCTCCTAAAATTACGATACTCGTTGCCCGTCTTGGGCATTGAGTGTCCAATTGTACTCTAAATAGTCGAGTTCCTGCCGCGTGTTTTTGAGAATATGCTGCTTCTCCGCGTCCACAAAATCTACTATAAAATCTGGAACCGAGCCGGCCTTCTTGACAAAATCCCCAGCGAACCACTCAAAAATCTTTGAAATGGCCAGTTGTTGAGCGGTAATCTGGTTCCGATTCGGGTCATTAATAAAGCGACGTGTGGCATCGGTCAATTGCGTATTCAGCTGCTCAGCCCTATACGCTTCCTGGCGCAATTTAGGACAGCTGCCTGAGGCACACACAATCGTGAAATGAATACGCGGGTCGTTAAATTTGACTCGGAGAATCTCGTGCTCAATATGATCTGCTGAGCGATCTTGACCGGCCACTTTGAGCGTATACCAACTGAAGAACTGTTTGCGGGCAATGACTCCCTCAGCCGTATGCCCCTCTAACACCCCGTTCACAATCACCGCGTTATAGGCATTAATCCAGAAAGCTTTCTCCTCGTCTTCGCTCATGCCGTCAACACTGGTTTCAGCCAAGATTTTCAGATAGCCCCCAAACGTAGCGAGATCTTTGGTTTTCAGGTCTTGATAAGCCACCCGCCCGTCAGCATCGACATAACGCTTGAGCAGCGTATCCCAAACAGAGTGATCGACTGCTGCCAGACTGGAGTTAGTGCTGAGAAAGACGCTCCATATTGCCCAAAAAACAATCCTTTTCCACATGTTCTGTGCAACTCTCTTCTGAGAGGAAAAAGTTCCCTTTTGCCTCACTTTGTTTTCTTGTATGGGTTTCGTTATGCTGATGCCAGTCCCCATCATCTTGCAGAACAGCACGGCCGCAAAAAAGTTGCGAGAAGGAATGTATGGAGCATTACGATTGTATTGTCATTGGTACGGGTGGCGTGGGTAGCGCGGCACTGTTTCATTTGGCTCAGCGTGGCGTCCACGCTCTCGGAATCGACCGCTTCCCGCCTGGCCACGACCGGGGGAGTTCACACGGGGATACGCGCCTGATCCGCCTCGCCTATATGGAACATCCAGATTATGTCCCTTTGCTCCGACGTGCGTATGACTTGTGGGCACAGATATCCGAACGCTGTGGCCAGCAGCTGTATGCTGAGACAGGGCTGCTCGAAGTTGGTCCGCCTGACGGCTGTATGGTTCCCGGCGTGCTGGAGAGTGCCCGTGAACACGATCTTGCAATTGAACAATTGACGGCGGCTGAGGTAGAACAGCGCTTTCAGGGCTTTCGCGTGCCAGACACAATGACGGCAGTCTTTGAGAAACGCGCCGGGTATCTACGGGTCGAAGCCTGTGTGCTGGCCTATCTCGCCGAAGCCCAAAAACTCGGTGCGACACTGCACAGCAACGAGAGGGTGCACTCATGGCAAGCTGACGGCCAAGGCGTTGTGGTGAAAACTGACAAAGGGCAGTACGCTGCCGATCGTCTCATCATCACTCCTGGTGCGTGGGCCAGTCAGCTTTTAGGTGATCTGGGGATTCCCTTTCTCATCCGTCGCAAATCTCTGTTCTGGTATGAAGTCAGTGATCCAGTCTATAACATGGAGTCAGGCTGTCCGTGTTATTTCTATGAAACCCCGGAAGGCCTTTTTTATGGCTTCCCTCAGATCGGGACATCCGGCTTCAAAGTCGCCGAGCACTCCGGCGGACAGACGATGACTGATCCGTTGACCCTGGACCGTGACGTTTACTCTGACGATCAGCATCAGGTTGAACATTTTCTTGGGACCTATGCCCCAGGTGTGAGCCATCAGCGCCACAAACATGTCGTGTGCATGTATACGGTCAGTCCGGATGAACATTTTGTGCTTGATCAGCATCCGCAGTATCCACAGGTCGCATTCACTGCTGGTCTGTCTGGCCACGGCTTCAAGTTTGCAAGTGTGCTGGGCGAAATCATGACCGACCTCGCCCTCGACGGCCAGACACAGCTCCCAGCTGGATTTTTCAACTGCAAGCGGTTCAAAAAATGACACTCCTCGACCTCGACGCCTTAGAAGATATCGCCCTCGGTGCAACCGTACTGGGAACGGGTGGCGGCGGCGATCCAACCCTGGGGAAGCTGATGGCTCAGCAAGCCGTCTCTCAGCATGGCCCAATCAAGCTATTATCCCTTGATGAAGTCCCGGACGACGCGTGGATCCTTCCAACAGCGATGATGGGTGCTCCAACTGTCCTCGTTGAGAAGATCCCGAGCGGTACGGAAGTTTTAGATGCGTTTCGGATGGTTGAGCAGCGACTCCAATGTCAGGCATTTGCCACACTCTCGATTGAAGCCGGCGGGGTCAATTCCATGATCCCAATGGTTGTGGCGGCCAGTTTAGGCGTGCCGATTATTGATGCGGATGGCATGGGGCGGGCGTTTCCAGAAATCCAGATGGTCACTCCCACTCTGCACGGCGTCTCCGCAACGCCGATGGCCGTCGCTGACGAAAAAGGCAATCAGGTTCTGTTGAAAACACCAGACAATTTCTGGACTGAGCGGCTAGCTCGTGTCATCACTGTGCAAATGGGCTGTTCGGCATGCATTGCGCTGTATGCCATGCAGGGGATGATTGCCAAGCGAGCCTTGATCACAGGCACGCTTTCGCTTGCCCGACAGATCGGCCAGACCTTGCTCGCCTGTCGTGCCCAAAAACAGGACCCGATTCAGGCACTCACTACCCTACTCCACGGTCGGCGGCTGTGTGAAGGCAAAATTACAGATGTGCAGCGGCGGACAGAGCAAGGCTTTGCCCGAGGCGAGCTCGATATCACAGGCATCGGGCAGGACGCGGGGAGCGCCTACACTCTCTCTTTTCAAAATGAAAACTTGGTCTTTTGGCGCGACGGCCAGCCACAGGTGACGGTTCCCGATTTGATTACCGTCGTTGATGAACAGACCGGCTTACCAATTACCACCGAAGCCTTGAAATATGGCTTGCGGGTTGCCGTCTTGGCTTTTCCGTGTCATGCCCAGTGGCGAACGCAAGACGGCTTAGCTCTGGCTGGCCCACGGGCCTTTGGCTATGAGATTGATTATGTCCCACTCGAATCATGACCCTTCTCCGACTGGGCTCCGGCTTGGCATTGACGTTGGGGGGACCAATACTGACGCGGTCATTTTAGACCCGGCCGATCAGGTCCTCGCCAGCGCTAAATCTCCCACAACACAAGATGTCACAAGCGGCATTGAGCATGCATTACGGGCCGTCTTGGCAGACTCACATGTTTCTCCGGTAGCCATTCGGTATGCTATGCTCGGCACGACCCACTGCACAAATGCGATTGTGACCCGACATGGGCTGAATCGAGTTGGCGTCATCCGTCTGGGCGCCCCCGCCACGGGTGCCATCGAACCGCTGCTCACCTGGCCCCAGGATCTGCGCCAGACGGTGTGCGCTCACAGTTGTATTGTGCACGGCGGACACGAGTACAATGGCGAGCCGATAGCAGCCCTTGATCCGGACGAAATTCGGGTAGCCGCCCAGCAGTTCAAAGGCCGAGTGGGGGCAGTGGCTATCACAGGCGTGTTCTCCCCGGTCAATCCAGCCCATGAACAGCAGGCCCGTGATCTGCTAGGCGAAGAATTAGGCTCGGATATCCCGATCAGTCTCTCCAATGAGATTGGCAGTATCAGCCTACTCGAACGAGAGAACGCGACAGTCCTGAACGCAGCCCTCATTCCGGTTGCCCGCACCGCCATCGACGGATTTGAACGCGCGATTCGTCAATTACAGATTCCGGCTACACTCTTCCTCGGCCAAAACGACGGCAGCTTAATGTCTGTTGACTACGCGCTGCAGTATCCTATCTTCACTATTGCGTCTGGGCCGGCCAACAGCATCCGTGGCGCGGCATACTTGAGCCAGCTCCGCGAGGCGATCGTGATCGATATTGGTGGCACCACGACCGACATCGGTGTCCTCCACAAAGGCTTTCCCCGCGAATCGGCGCTGGCAGTAGAAATTGGCGGCGTGCAGACAAATTTCCGGATGCCAGATTTGCTGTCTATTGGTCTCGGTGGTGGCAGCTATGTTCAGACAACGGGTGGGATCCAAGTTGGTCCACAGAGTGTGGGCTACCGACTCGCCCAGGATGCAAGAATATTTGGTGGATTGCAGCTCACCGCAACAGATCTTGCAGTAGCAGCTGGCCGAGCACAATTGGGTGATACACGTCAGCTCCTCTCTCTCTCCAAACATGTCGTTGAAGCTGGACTCGACGCAATCACGCAGAGTGTGGAAGACACGATCGACCGCATGAAACTCTCAGCCGATCCCGTCCCAGTTATTGCAGTCGGAGGCGGAAGCTTGCTGCTGCCCGATCAATTACGCGGCGTGTCTCGTATCGTTCGGCCTGCTCATAGTGGTGTCGCCAATGCCATTGGTGTGGCGATTGCGCAGGTCAGTGGCAGCATCGACCGAGTTTTTTCGCTCGAAACCATGAGCCGCACACAGGCCCTAGAAGAAGCCACCCGTTTGGCCTGCGAACGGGCCTGCGCGGCAGGCGCCGTGCCAGATAGCCTGGAGATATTAGACCAAGAAGAAATCCCGCTGGCCTACTTGCCAGGCAACGCCGTCCGCCTAAAAGTCAAAGCCATAGGAGCGCTCCAGATGTGAGAGCGGCAGATGAGCGGCAGATCAAAGAGATACTACTATGCGTATTGCTGTGGACGTAGGCGGGACCTTCACCGATGTGATTGCACTGGATGAACACACCCAAACCTTGCGGCTAGAGAAGGTGGAAACAACCCCCCAGAATCCAGCCCGCGGGGTGTTGCAAGGGTTTGCCAAGGCTGAGGCGACATTCAGTGCGATCGACTACTTTGTGCATGGCACAACTTTGGGCTTGAACGCCTTGTTGACCCGAACCGGCGCACGGGTAGCGATTATTACGACCAGCGGCTTTCGGGATGTGTATGAACTCGGCCGCACTGCACGCGATGTGATGTACGGTCTCAAGTACCGCAAGCCCAAAACCTTGGTACCACGCTCGCTCGTGTTTGAAGTCACAGAAAGAGTCGATTTTCAGGGAAAAGTCGTCACCCCTTTTCAACGAGAAGAAGCCGCGGCCATTGCTCGCCAGCTTCAGGAACAGGCGGTCGAAGCCGTGGCTGTGTGTTTCTTACATAGCTATGCCAATCCGGCCCATGAACTGGCCATGGCCGAGGTCTTGAGTCAGGCATATCCCAGCGTGCCGGTCACGCTGTCACACCAGCTCAGCCGCGAATACCGCGAGTATGAACGCACCAGCACGACTGTCATTGATGCGGCCATAAAACCTATTATTCGTGGCTATTTAGAGCAGCTCGACAGCTCCTTACACAGCCAAGGTTTTGGTGGTCACTTTTTACTCACCCGCTCGGGCGGTGGAGCCATGACTGTGGCCGCAGCGCAAGAACAGCCGGTTCATCTGGTCCTGTCTGGCCCAGCTGGGGGAGTGATTGGAGCCAGCGCTCTCAGTCGCCTCATCCCGCATAAAAATCTGATTACGCTCGATATGGGCGGCACCAGTCTGGATGCCTCGCTGATTGTGAATAGCCAGACAACGGTTGATACAGAAGCCACGTTTGAAGGCCTGCCGATCTCTCTGCCGATTCTCGATATCAAGACGATTGGAGCTGGTGGAGGCAGCATTGGCTGGATTGACGAGGGTGGCCACCTGCAAGTCGGGCCCCACAGTGCTGGCGCGCTGCCCGGCCCAGCCTGTTATGGCAAAGGCGGACAGGCGCCAACTGTTACCGATGCGGCACTGATTGTCGGCTATCTTGATCCGAACAACTTTTTAGGCGGAGATATTCCGTTGGATGTGTCACACGCCCAGCATGCGCTCCAGTCCCAGCTAGCTGATGCTCTGAATATGCCACTGGCCCACGCCGCTTCAGGCATGCTGCGTATCAGCGAAGCCAAAATCAGTGGAGCCATCCGCGAGATTTCGATTGAGCGTGGTTTTCATCCCAAAGATTTTGCGCTCTTAGCCTTTGGTGGCGGAGGTGGATTAGTTGCCACAAGCGTTGCCCGCGAGCTTGGCGTCCCGACGGTGCTCGTCCCGCCTGGACCGGCGAATTTTTCAGCCCTGGGCATGCTGATGGTCGATGTGGTGCATGATTTTGCTCAGACTGCTGTCACAGAATTAGATCGTGTTGAGGTCGAGAGTGTGAATCAGCTGTATGCAGATCTGCTCCAGCAGGGACAGGCCGCTCTGCAGCAAGACGGCTTCGCACCTGGCGATCAAGCCTTCGTCCGCTCAGCAGAGCTGCGCTATCAAGGCCAGGAACACACGGTCAACCTGCCGCTGCCTGAGCATGCACTGACACCGGCTGATACGGCTCACATTGCCCAAGCGTTCAACGAAGCGCATGCGACGCAATACGGGCACCGTATGGATGATTCAGTTGAAATCGTGACCTTCCGTCTGCGGGCGCTGGGCCTGCTGCCTCGCCCCAGCCTGCCCACAGTCGAGACAGGAACAGGTCATATCGAGCACGCGCAAAAGGGCAGTCGTGCGATTCACCAGCCAACACTCGGCCAAACGCGAGACTATGTTGTCTACGACCGGCTCGTGCTCCGACGCGCGGATCAGATTACGGGACCGGCGATCATTGAAGAACTAACCTCGACGACGATTCTCCACGTTGGGGATAGCATGACGGTGGGTGAGTACGGAGAGTTGATTATCACAATAGGCTAAGGAGGGGCAGCCCTGCGTGGCTGCCCCTACAGTTTCACGGAGGTATCCCATGAGCAGCATAGACTCCATCACCGTTGAAGTCATCCGTCATCATCTGCTGTCAGCCGCGCGGGAAATGGCCCGGAACCTGATGCGGACCTCGTACAGCACGATTGTATACGAAATTCGTGACTTTGGCTTGGGGATCTATGATCGGCAGTGTCGGTTGTTGGCCGAAGCGCCGGGTTTAGCCATCTTCACCCGAGCCAATGACTATGCCTTGCGCAAGATCGTTGAGTTTCACGGCGAGGAGAATATCCACCCCGGTGATGTGATTTTATTGAATTATCCGTTTTGGAGTTCGACGCATACGCTTGATGTGACGGCTGCATCACCGATTTTTTATGGGGATCACTTAGTCGGCTTCACCGCTGTCAAACAGCACTGGCTCGATCTCAAGCAGAAAGATGCGGGCTACTGTTTGGACTCCCAAGATATGCACCAGGAAGGGCTCTTCTTTCCGTGTTCAAAGATTTACAAACGCGGCGAACGCAATACAGAACTTGAAGATATTATCCGCTTTAACTGCCGGATGCCTGAGCACGTACTGGGCGATATGAATGCCCAGATTTCTTCGTGTCGGACGGGTGAACGGCGGGTGATCGAACTGGTCGAAAAGTTCGGGCCGGATACCTTCACCCAGGCTGTGGATCAGATTCTGGATCATGGCGAACGCCTGGCCCGAGCACGTTTGGCCACGCTCCCGCATGGGACCTGGTCGGCCGAAGACTGGGTCGATGATGATGGCATCGACACCGATACGATGGTCAAAATCAAAGCAACCGTGACCATTAGTGATGACGAAATGCTGGTCGATTTTGCCGGCTCCTCACCAGCGACCAAAGGCCCGATCAATATTCCATTTGGCTGCACTTTAGGCGTTGCCGGCCTCGTCTTCAAATCGATTACCACCCCCGATGCTCCGGCGAATGACGGCAATTTCCGTCCCCTGCGGGTGGAAGCCCCGCCAGGGACTTTGATGCATGCGGTCCCGCCGGCAGCCACCTTCACGCTATGGCCAGCTTTACTCGCCACCGAGGTAGTCACCAAGGCCCTCGCCCAAGGCTTGCCAGATATTGTGCCAGCCTGCTCGGGCGGAGACGTGTGTTCAATGATGGGTGTCGGCGTGCATCCGCGCACAGGAAAAATGTGGATCGAAGCGACAAATGAAGGCGTAGGGTTTGGCGGCCATGCAGACAATGACGGCGAGAACGGCATCATGCATATCACCGAGCCGGGCTGCCGTAATAACCCTGTCGAGGTCTTAGAAACGAAAGCGCCGTTATTCATCGAACGTTATGGTCTGCGGCAGGATTCGGGTGGCCCAGGAAAATATCGCGGCGGACTCGGTGTAACGCGCGAATACCGTTTCTTAGCTGAATCGTCGGCCCTCACCCTGGTCAAAAAGACCAAAACACGCCCATGGGGAATAGCCAACGGCAAAGACGGTGAAAACTGCCACGTCGTGCTGCGTCCCAACACTGAGCAAGAGCAGGTCACCGGTATGGTGTATGAAAATATGGCTCCAGGAGAAGTCTTGGCCAACTGTTCCGGTGGCGGTGGTGGGTGGGGAGATCCATTCCTGCGTGATCCAGATAAAGTATTGGACGATGTGTGTAATGCATATATTTCAGTTGCAAGTGCCAGAGATGACTACGGTGTGGTCATTGATCCAGACACGATGCAGCTTGATCAGCCAGCGACACAGCTATTGAGGCAAGAGCAGGGCAAAAAAAAGTAGGCTGGGGCAAGTCTCAGCCTACAAAACTACGGCCGAATTTGGGTGTGTTTCTTATTTTTGACATTTACCCCTCGACCCCATATTTTTTCATCCAGTTCGCAAACGTCTGGTAGTTCGGCAGGCCGACCAGCTTGCACGCCGCGGACTTGTTGCCCCGGGCTTCGCTGTGCGCCCGGCTCAAGTAATGCCGCGCCACCTCGGCCAGCAGGCCGGGTAGATCAAATCCGTTGTCCAGACTGCGGTTCAGCACCGACTCGGCAGTACTCGTCTGTTTTCTAACCGGAAAGAGGGCCGCTCGAACGTCTTGCGCGTCAATGATGGGCGTGACGGTCCAGATAGCAGCGCGAGACAGGGTGTTGGCGAGTTCCCGGATATTTCCCGGCCAAGGGTGCTGGAGTAGAAGATTTCTTGCCTCAACAGCCAGTTTCTTGTGAACCCAACCGGGCTGCCGCGCACACTCGGTGTTGATTTTCTCCAGAACATGGTCGATCAACAGGCCCACGTCGCCGGTTCGTTCGCGCAGGGCCGGCAGACGTAGCACCCCAACCGCCAGCCGGTGGAACAGGTCCTCTCGAAACCTCTGCTCGGAGACTTCGTCCCGGAGGTTGCGGTTGGTGGCGGCAATGACTCGAATGTCTATATTCCTGGGTTTTGTCGAACCGATCCGCTGAACCGTGCCTTCCTGAAGGCAGCGCAGCAGCTTGACCTGGGCGGCAAGCGGCAACTCGCCGATTTCGTCCAGAAACAGCGTGCCGGTATGCGCGGCTTCCACGTAGCCGACTTTCGCCTCGGCTCCGGTAAAGGCCCCTTTGGTGGTGCCGAAAAACTCGGCTTCGACCAACTCGCTCGGAATCGCCCCGCAGTTGATCTCGATGAACGGACACCCGGCCCTGGGGCTGGACGCATGGAGCGCCCGCGCAAACAACTCCTTACCGGTTCCCGACTCTCCCTGAATCAGCACTGGCACGTCATATACGGCCAGCCGTCTGGCTCGGGCAATCTCGGTTTGCATTGCCTCGCAGCGATGAACGATCGCCCCGAATTCCGGGGCTTCCGCTGGCAACCCTTGAGTGAGGCGGAGAATCTGCTCATCTTTGATCTGGGGCAGGTATTCGGCCGCGATGTCGAACGGAAATGAGACAGTCCGCACCCCATCTTGCACGGACGACTCTATCAATTCCGCGGGATGGGTGGTCTTGGCCAGCACGATCCACACTGCGGCCATGGCTGGCGTGCCGGGGCTCAGATGATACACAAACCGGGCAGAGCCGTTTGCCCCGTCCCGCAGATCGTCGAGCATCGCCAGCGCGGCTTCATAAATTTCGTCAAACCGCGTGGGGCTCGTCAGAGAGACTGGGTGAAGAGAGGCGTGTATGCCACACCGCTCGTCCAGCCACTTACGGTAAGCCTGCGAGCGCTGAGGCGCATGATCGGTGAGCAAATGGAGTACATCAAAGTCCCGCTCCTGTACGGCCTGCCCGATAGGGCCGAGTTCGTCGCCCAATTCGTTACCGGAAGCCCGCAGGTCGGTATTACCCAGCCAAGCGACAAGTACGTATCGAGACATGCCCTGTTCATACAAGATTTTTTGTGTATTGCAAAGTTTTGTGTGTATCCGTCAGGATATTCCCTCCCCCCTAGGGAGAGGGTTAGGGGAGGGGCGGAAGATTGCAGGTACTCTCTAACACGGAGTTCGATAGCCAAACATCACTCATTCACCTATACTGCACCCGGCTGATGTAAGACGGTGCCGCAGGCAACATCATGTTGGCACGGGAGTTGCAGTGTTCTCAAGACAGCAAGCTGAACAACGGAACCGGAGAACCAGAACATGCTGCGTGAGTACCGACTGACCAATTTCAAAGCCTTCGGTGAAACCGTCACCATACCCATTCGCCCGCTCACGCTCATCTTCGGCGCCAACTCGTCCGGTAAAAGCTCTATCTTTCAGTCCATGTTGCTCTTGAAACAAACGCTTGAGGAGGCGAAAACTCCGGAAACTGCTCTGCTTACCAAGGGGTCGTTGGTTGATTTGGGGAAGTACCGTGACTTCATTCATCGGCATGAGACAGAGCGGGATTTCGAGTTCGGAGCACGCTTTGACCTGGGAAGCGGAAATGATACAGGCACGGTGGACGCGTCGTCAAAACGTGAGATGGGGCTATTGAGTCAGCGGGAACAAGCAACTGCAATTCTTAACGATGCGGTTGTAATGAACGCCGGGCTCGCTTTCAGATTTTCCTATGATGAAGAGAAACATGCTGCTGTGTCTCTCCCTCGCGTGGATCTCACCATAGGAAATGAACTGCAACCCCTCATATCAGATATCGGACGTAAATTTACGATCAACTTTGAATCCGAATTTTGGCGTCAGTGGTGGAATAATATGAGGGAGCGTTTCGCCGCCCTATTGAATCTAGCGTATGATGCAGAACTAGGTGAAGAGAAGTGTGATGTTGAGGAGCTTAGAGAGATTTTACAAAATTTTCAATTGGAAGATGCTATCAATGATCTCAAAGAGATGAAGCGCTCTCCTTTTAATGTCAAGTACAAAAACTTTATCCCGGATAGTGCGAATTTATTCCCCCTTCCTCCTGAGCGGAAACAAAGTATTTTCAACGCGCGGCTATGCATAATGACGAATTATCCTACAGAGGACGGCAATACGGCCGACTACGGTGACATCTATGACCGAAACTTTCGGGAAGAATCGAACTTATCTATACGAGAAATCGTTGCCCGCCTCTGCTCTCCCTTTCCCCAGTTCCTGGAAAGTTTAGTATATCTCGGTCCTTTGCGGAGTCAGCCAGAACGCCACTACGAATTCAGCGGTGACACGACCGGATATGTTGGTCAATCAGGCGAGCACATGGCCTCTATTCTTTTCCAAAGACCAGAGCTAGTGGAGCAAATTAACAAAGACCTCGAAGAACTCGATGTAAAATACCGAGTGAAGCTTGACAAACTGCAATACGAGGAAGATTCAAGCCCGAGTAACATTTTTTCTCTTCGCCTTGTTCATACGGACACTGGCATAGACGCCAGCCTGCGGGATGTCGGCTTCGGCATTAGCCAAGTGCTTCCTATTGTCATGCAAAGCGGACTCTCCGAGAAGAAGACGCTCTTAATCGAACAGCCCGAAATCCACCTTCATCCCGCTCATCAGGCCGAACTCGGAGATATGTTCATTCGGTCCGCCAAGGAACGGGGGAATACCCTTCTTTTAGAAACGCATAGTGAAAACCTCATCCTTCGCGTCTTGCGTCGGATTCGAGAAACAAACGACAATGAGCTACCCGAAGGTTTCCCGCCCATCCGCCCGGAGGACGTGTCCGTCCTATACGTCCAGCCGGGCGATAAAGGTGCACAGGTCATTGAGATACCAGTGACCGAAGACGGCGACTTTGCCCGCCCCTGGCCTCAAGGCTTCTTTGAAGAGCGTGAACAAGACCTGTTTTAGCAATGATCTACGAATACGCCCTTGAACCGGCACTCCTGAATAACTGGGAGGATTTTCGGTATTTCACAGAAAAATTTGGCTTTTTTCAAGGCCGCTTTATTTCACGCTATCCAAGGCGATGGAAAAAGATGGTAATCGCCTCGCTTAGCGAAACAGGCCCCAAACGCACAAAGATGGTCGAACGGATAAGAAAATTAGATGACCGCATGCTTCCGCGTCAACATGAATGGAATCCAGAAAAGATTGGCTAACGAATGCGGAGGCTGAACACGGTAGAAGACTCTTCCGCGCTATCCTGGCAAAGGACAATCCTCGCAGGCACGATGATGTTCTTTTGGGAGGTGACGTCGAAGATGATACTCCGCTATTTAAGATTGAAGGGAATATTACCATACCAAGGTCCGCTAGAGAGATAGCAACTCTTGTCGTGCCGGTACTACAATGCGCGCGAGAAATACTTCTGATTGATCCCCACTTCCGCGCTAAGAGGGGACAAGGGCAACTTGTGAAAGAACTTCTAGCCGTAGCTATCCAAGATCAAGGTACCTCATCTTTGGAGCGTGTCGAAATTCATGCGCAGTACAAAGTCGAGAGAGACGATAAAGAAGGTGTTGAAAATGAGAAAAAGTCTTTTGAGGCAGACACGCGCAGACTTGAGCAAAGTATTCCGAAAGACATGAAGATTCGATACGTTCGCTGGTCGGCTAAGTCTAATCCTGATGAGCGCTTCCACAACCGATTTATCCTGACCGACAGGGGCGGATTGCAATTCGGGGATGGACTTGATGCGGGGAAAGGAAAAGACCAAATATCGCGATTCGGAAAAAATACGGAGACATATCTCCATCTACGGAAATTGTATGCGCGAGACAGTAGTACCCTTGATTTTGAAGTCGAAATCGTCGGCACATCTACCCAACGACGCTGAAAACGTCTCGTTGAGCAACATAAAAAATGTTGTAATCAGATAAAATTTACTGTCTTATGAACTATCCCCGCGTCCATTACACCATCTTCGTCCTCTTTTTGGCCTTTGACGAGTATCGAGGTGAGTTAGAGAAAGATGGCACTGCAAGGGATCATTTTTTCACAACGTATCGTCACGGGAAAGTAACGGAAGTGAAGTCCGTCAATGAGGCTAACGCCTGGCAGGAAATCCTCGAGGACCACTAAATCACGGAAGATTTATGAATCAGGCGGCTGAGGCAGTTTCAGACGGACGGACCAATGACTTTTGCCCTTTGACTTTTGATTTCTTATTCTTTCCTTCTTCTCTCAATGCCTGATCAGCACCACAGATACGCCAAGTCCTTCCTCCTGCCCTTCAGCCTTATTGGAGTCGTACTGGCTATAGGTTGCTCAGAACCAGACAGTCCAGCTGACCAGCTTCTAACAGAGGCAGCAGCCCTCATCTCCTCAGCCCAGACTGCCCAACAGACCAGCTTCTCCGAGGCATTACGGCTCTACCAAGCTGCTCTGGCAAAGGCACAAACAGCTAGACCTTACTTATCCACGACACAGGAGGAGAAGTCAGACTTCGCCATTGGATCGATCACGTTCAAAGTTCTGAAAGACACGCGCATCCCCCAGACCACGGTACGCGCCCAAGCCGAAAAAAGCCCGCTCGCGTGTGCTCTGCTGGTGGCAAGAACAATCCCTGCAGTACAGCCAAGGGCGGCCGTCCTCGAACAGATTACACTTGCCTATCTTAAAGCCGGACAATACGAGCAAGCCCTGCGAGCGACACAGTTTGTTCCAGATGTTCACCGCCAGACAGACCTCTTGAAACAGATTGCCCTCGGCAATATTCGGGCGGGTGACTATGAGCAAGGCTTCCGGCTTGCGCAACGAATCGCTCGCCTCACAGATCAGGCACTCTTCGGCGTCGAAGTCTTAACCCAAATAGCCCTTCAGTGTGTCAGAGCCGGGCAATATGAATATGCACTCCGGGTTGCGCACACAACGCCGCGTCCGTCTTCCAGAGCCTGGATCATGACCGAGATAGCGGGCACTCAGGAGCAAAAAGACTTCACAGCCAGAGCCTTCAGCACGCTCTCCCAGGCAACCGATATTGCCACGACGATCCCGAATGACTCACTCAAGAGTTTGGTGCAGGGACAGATCGGACAAACCTACGCACGCTTGGGTGACTATTTTCAAGCGCTTGAAGTCGCCCAGACCATACGGGAAGTCCGGCACCGGATCGATACCATCGTGGCGATCGTCCACACGGCTATTGAAGCGGGTGACCTAGACAACGCTCAGCAGCTCGTTCAGATGCTCATGAATGGTGAGGAGACATTGCCGAAATCCCGACTGTTCACAATCCAGGCGCTGATCGAAATCGCCGAAAAATATATGGCAGCTGGTCACAAGGAACAGGCCTCGTCCCTGTTATCCACAACGCTAGGGTCCCTCACTGCTTTGACTGAATATATGCCTCAAGCTGCTCGGCCGGAGCTTGTATCCCGTCTCGCACTCGCTTTCCTGGAGGTCGGCAAGACACCACAAGCCTATCAGCTGGCTGACATGATCACAGTCCCGGGCCGACGCGCTGAAGCGCTGATGCAGCTTGCGTTTCGTCATGCAGATATGGGGGAAATCGATCCGGCCTTACAGATCGCGGCCACTCTTGCGGATCCGCCCCGCCAGGCTGAAATCTATAGACATCTCGCCCTCGCCTTTCTGGAGCAGGACAATACTGAGCAAGCACTGAAACTCGCTCAGGCTATCCCGCTTCCGGAGCAGCAGGCTACGACCCTGCTACGGATTGCTCTCAGTCATGCCAAGGCAGGCCGCACCGACCGTGCAATACACATCGCGGCGCTGCTTGCTGAGCCGTCGCAGCAGGCGAAAGTTTTCGGTCGTCTTGCCCAGACCTATCTGGAACAAGGCAATGTCAAGCAAGCGCATAAGCTGGCCCAGGCTATTAAAATCCTGGATCAGAAAACCCAGACTCTGGTCCACCTTGCCTATCGTCATACAAAAGATGGCGAAATCGGCCACGCTATGCAGATTGCAGGGATGCTCCCTAAGCAACGTCAGGCGGAAGTCTTCGGCCACATTGCCCAGACGTATCTGAAACAGGGTAATGTCGAGCAAGCGCTCAACCTGGCCCAGGACATTCAAGTCCCGGAGCAAAGAACCCAAACGATGATCCAGCTTGCCCGGAAACTTGCTGAGACTGGCAACGGAGGGCAAGCCCTACAGCTCGCGAACGATATCGAGCTGCCTCAGGCGAGAGAAGCTGCACTGCTGGCAGTTGCCGCAGCACATATACAGGCAGCTCGGTATCCAGAGGCCCTTGAGGCGACGCAGGCAGCACCCGACACTCCGGCCAAGGCAAACCTGTTAGCGAGAGTCGCGACCGCATATACTAAATATGCAAAGAGACAAGAAGCAGAAAAAGCCTCCGGCCTCTTCGCCCAAGCCCTCACCATCGCGCAAACACGTCGCAGTCCCCAGGCAAGAGCGCAAACCTTGGTCAGCGTCGGTTCCTGGCGCCTTCAAACTGAACAAGAGATTCCTGAGGAGTCCAAAGAAATTTTGCACGACATCATTACCGAGCTTGGAGATAGACCGATGCCAGAATAAGGAAGAGAAGCAGACGAGCGATTCGCTTGTCCCTTATCTGCTCATCTCTCACCGCCGTTCAGCATTTTCTTCCTCATCCTTCGTCATTTCTTTTCAGGCGCCGCCGTCGCGCAGCCAAAAGCGACGCAAATACCTCTTCAAGCTCAGGTTTTCCGAGAGAAGGAACTTCGAGTTCAGAGAAAGGTGGTAGCGGCAGCTTGGCTGGCGGTCGCGGGGGAGTGGCCATTTCACGTGTCCGGCCGACCACAAAAAAAAGAGTCTTGACGAGTGGCGCGTCAAGAGCCGCCAGACCTTGGTTCAGCTTGCGTAAAATCAGAGCTTTGCTGAACTGCATCTCCTGCATGACTGCCGGGTGGGAGACCGTCACAAACAGCTTTCCATTTTGGATTTTGCTCGGTCGGGCTTTCCGGGCGGTCGCAACTCCAACCGCCTCTTCCCAGATCTCCCAGACCTGATATTCCTTCATCCGACCTGCAATCGGCAAGTCGGGCAGGAGCGCTGCCAGCACGGCAGCGGCTGAGTTCCAGCCCGTATTGTCTCGGCGTGTCCACATAGCTGCTCACCTCAGATAAGACAAAAACAAAAAAGAGAAGTAGATTCAAGGACATACTACAATTGGGGCTTTTTTCTGCTTGACAGTACCATATCTTGTATGTAAGGGATTATCTCATCAAGAGGAGGAGGTGGATATGGCGGCAAAGATACAACACAAGACACGCAAGGATAAGGCATTCTCAGCTAAGCAGGAGGCAACCCCTGTGACCCCCAAAGTCCCCCATCACGTTGCTCAGAAACAAACAGGCGTTAGCATGACGCGCTATTTCACCCGTGCAGGTGAGCATCCCTTTTCTCAGCTTGAATGGGAAAAGCGGAGTGCTGTCATCTCTGGGGAGAACGGCGAGGTCGTCTTTGAGCAGCACGATGTCGAGATACCCAAACCCTGGTCTCAACTGGCGACCAATGTTGTGGTCTCAAAATATTTTCGCGGTCCGCTGAATACCCCCCAACGTGAAAACAGTGTGCGACAACTCATCGGACGGGTGGTGGATACCATCACCGGCTGGGGCAAAAAAGACGGCTATTTTGCCAGTGACGAAGATGCCCGGACCTTTGCCGAGGAACTGACTCATTTGCTGGTCGAGCAGAAGCTCGCCTTTAATAGCCCAGTCTGGTTCAACGTGGGCGTCGAACCTCACCCGCAGTGTAGTGCCTGTTTTATTTTGTCCGTTGATGACCAGATGGAGTCGATTCTCGACTGGTACCGTAAAGAAGGCGTTATTTTTAAGGGCGGCTCAGGCTCTGGGGTGAACTTGTCTCGCATTCGCTCTTCAAAAGAGCCCCTGTCTGGCGGTGGCGCGGCCTCGGGACCGGTCTCGTTTATGCGCGCAGCCGACGCGTCCGCCGGGGTGATTAAATCTGGAGGCAAAACCCGCCGAGCGGCAAAAATGGTCGTGCTCGACGTTGACCATCCCGACGTGATCGAATTTATCCAGTGCAAATCTGAAGAAGAACGCAAAGCCTGGACACTCATCGACGCCGGTTATGATCCTTCGATCGATGGGGCCGCGTATAGTTCTGTCTTTTTTCAAAATGCCAATAACTCCGTTCGGGTGACCGATGCATTCATGCGGGCAGTAGCAGATAAGCAAGCCTGGTCCACTCGCTTTGTCACAACGGGAGAAGTAAGCGAAACCTTCCAAGCCCACGATCTTCTCCAGCGCCTCTCCCAGGCCACTTGGCAGTGCGGCGACCCAGGCATGCAGTTCGACACCACAATCAATGCCTGGCACACCTGTCCGAATACAGATCGGATCAATGCCAGTAACCCGTGTTCGGAATACATGCATCTGGATAACAGCGCCTGCAATCTCGCCTCGCTCAATTTGATAAAATTCATCAAGGACGACGGCGGCTTTGACACGCCAGGCTTCAAGCACGCCGTCGATATCAGCATTACCGCTCAGGATATCCTGGTTGATAATTCCAGCTATCCGACAGCCGAAATTACAGCCAATGCCAAGGCGTTTCGCCAACTTGGTTTGGGGTATGCCAATCTCGGCGCACTGCTGATGTCGCTGGGCCTACCCTATGATTCTGAAGCCGGACGCCAATATGCGGGGGCTATCACCGCGCTGATGACAGGCGAGGCATATCTACAGTCGGCTCGCGTTGCAGACCACATGGGACCGTTTGCCGGCTATGCGGTCAACAGCGAACCGATGCTGGGTGTGATCGACAAACATCGCGCTGCAGCCCATAAGCTTGACCCTTCCCTTGTACCACTGGACTTGCTGTCCGAAGTGCGCAAAGCTTGGGACGAAGCCCTGGCACTCGGGCACAAGGCAGGATATCGCAATTCACAGGCCACGGTCCTCGCTCCGACTGGAACGATCGCGTTTATGATGGATTGCGATACGACCGGGATTGAGCCTGATATTGCACTCATCAAATACAAGCGCCTCGTTGGTGGTGGCCTGCTTAAACTGGTCAATACCACTGTTCCTCGAGCGCTCAAACGGCTCGGTTATGATAGCCCAGATATCCAAGCCATAGTTGAGTATATCGACGAGCAGGAAACCATCGAAGGCGCCCCTGGACTGCGGGATGAGCATCTGGCGGTCTTTGACTGTGCGTTTAAACCCGCCCAGGGCACTCGGGCAATCCACCCTATGGGGCACTTGCGGATGATGGGAGCGGCCCAGCCCTTCTTGTCTGGCGCAATTTCAAAAACGGTGAATCTGTCCAATAACGCGACGGTTGACGATATCGCTGAAGCCTATATGGAGGCCTGGCGACTCGGGCTCAAAGCTGTTGCCATCTACCGAGACGGATGCAAACGTGCCCAACCACTCGGTACCCACAAGAAAGCAGCTGAGCAACACGAACGGTCGGTTGTTGAAGCAAAACCAGAACGCCGTCGCCTGCCCATGGACCGTGAGGCGATCTGCCACAAATTTGAAGTTGCCGGCCATGAGGGCTATATCCACGTTGGTTTCTACGAAGACCATACACCTGGAGAAATCTTCATCAGAATGGCCAAGGAAGGCAGCACAATCTCAGGTCTGATGGACTCGATTGCAACCCTAACGTCCCTGTCCTTGCAATATGGAGTCCCGCTCGAAGCCTTAGTCAACAAGTTCGGCCATGTGCGCTTTGAGCCCTCAGGCTTTACCAAGAACCCAGATATTCCATACGCCAAATCACTTACGGATTATATCTTCCGTTTTCTCGGCACGCGTTTCCTGTCCACCCAACAAAAGCAGGACATCGGACTAGGTGAAACGAGTGAGCAGCAAAACCAACAAGACCGGCTGCCAAACGGGAGTGACGCACAAACCGCAGAGTCCTCCAACGAAACCGCGCTCACAGTCAATGGAGCGACCTCTTCAGTTCAGGCGCGAGAGGCCAGCAGACCGACGGATGTATCTGGAACCTCACGGGCCATAACCTGGCAGTCGCAGGCAGATGCCCCAAGCTGTGCCGATTGTGGATCAATTATGATCAGGAATGGATCGTGCTACAAATGCCTCAACTGTGGCTCGACAAGCGGCTGTTCGTAAGGGCACGCAACAGCAGCAAAGGTTGGGTGGAGGGAAGGACGGAGTGCAGGCAAGAAGTGGAGGGGCCTTCCCATGGGGCCGGATAACCGGGCGGGGCGTCCACAGGGTGCTCCGTGGAAGCCAGCGATGAATACTTCACATTCCCCACACGTCAATTGGGTACGCGAGTCTTTCGACCAACCTCCCTCCCGAGCGGGAAATACCCCTCACGCCTGCGTGAAGGCTCGACTGAGTTTCTATTCCCGGCCGAAACGCGACAATAATGGGGAATAATGGTTAAATTTCTGAGCTGTACCCAAGGCTGTCCAGGTCAGCCGCAGTCGGCTCGGGTGAGCCGGAGGTTTCGGCATCACCGCAGCCATGTGGAAGTGATCATCCAGCACATTCCAGTCAGCGTCTGCCCGGAATGTGGCCGATCATTTGTCGAAGAAGCAACCATCCAGCACTTGGAAGCTCTGCTCGAGTCTTTCCATTCGCCGCAGGATTCCCAGCCCGGAAAATTTCAGCTTGATTTTGAAACAGAGTTGGAACAGGACAGAAGTTCCGTCTCCGACCTGGCAATGTGAAGTCCAAACGTTTGCTCTTTTGTCTCACAGTGTCCCCCTCCCTATACATGCGTCTCTCACAGCCCCTCCCTTGCCCCTTGCCTAAGGGGCCTACTTCTGAACAGAACTGGTATTAGAGGTATCGACAAGCTTCCCCATGAAGGTGATGTCGGTCTCCTCAGCGACACATGCTTGCACTATTTCCCCTGGCTCAAAGGGGACTCCCGCAATAAAAGAACTATTCGTCCTCGTTTCCAAGCGAACAGTTCCAGCAGCCAACAGGCGCATCCGGGCTCCCCTATTGAAGTTGGAAAGATCCGTCAAGATGAAAACCTGTTCTGCTGGGACGGTGAAGACAGGGGTGAATCCGAACGAACAGGCAGAGACAGGGGCAATATGGAAACTGACAATTTTTGCGGCTGGTAACGACTCCTCTCTGAGACTCAGGGCTTCTTGAAGGAGTGGTTTTTCCGGTCTGCTGAAGCGAGAGGAGTACTCAAAGAGCGTGGCTGCTGCATACTCCACGCGGTCTCCCTGCTCTGGAAGGCTGAGCCCCCGCATATCCACGACGAGCGTATCCGATGGCGGTTCAATGGGATCGTCAGCAGAGACGACCGTGACTGGCAGGTGAATCTGCTCTGGAGCCATCTCACGCAGGAGGAGAGACACTATGGGTTTTGGTCCCCACGCGGCGGACGAAGAGGGGATCCCGAATTCATCGTACCGCGTGAGCGGCGCCAGCGTGTCCTGCCACCGGGAACCGACCACATAAATCCCGCGGACTTGCGGGAGCTTCCCTACAGCCAATTGACGGCGCATCACCGCGAGCTCCTGGGCCTGTGGTAGTACGAAGTAGGTGCGGACTTGGTGAGCGGCCAAGAGTACGCTGGCGAGGGCGACCCCTCCCATCACAGCAGTCAAGCGGGAAGGGGAAAAGGGGCCGCGCAGACGTTGGCTATACCCCCAGAAGGCGAAAAATGCATACACGACAACGACACGACAATGTCCGATAGGATGCCCAGTTCTCAGCGACCATGAGGTTCGGCAAATAACTGAGGGGAAGAAGAGACAAGGCGATAGCCAATTTTCACATACGCTCTTTGAGCGTCCCTGGGAAATACAACACAAGCCCCCCCAGGATGGCGACAAAGATACTCCACGCGATAACCATATCCGTGCTCTTGTGAAAGAATGATAATGCCGCGTGCTCCCTTGAAGAGATCCAATGAGAGGGGGAAAGCAGGACTGCATTCAAAGCATTCGGGAAGGGTTCAAGAAGAAACCACAGGACTTTTGCAGGGAGGTCTTGGACCAGGCCAGTGCGTGCAGGAATAGAAGGATACAGAGCTCCCCCCAGTTTGTACACGAGAAAACCGAGGAGCATGCTGATCAAAGCAATTCCACACAACCATCCGAACCGGCGGCGCATGTCCGTGAGCGACATCTCTGGTTTCAGCAAGACCACAACGGTATTCTCATGTTCCTGCTCCTGTTGGTTTGCTGTAGAGGGAGGCCGCGAGCTGCTTTTCTTCGTAGGACGTAGGAATCACCACCGACCAGCACAGCTGCGCTTTGGAGAACCTCCGCCGCCGAGACAGGTGGACAAACCTTGCCAGACAATCGTTTCCGTCTCCATGGAGCGAAGGAGTATATGGACAAACTACATTGCCCTCCTGTCAGTAAGAATATAGGGATGCTATCGGTCTCGACATATCGCCACCCGAATCACACTCCCTATCTTCTATATCGAATAACCCCTTGGTTTAGTTGACACCACAACGAAAAAAATTGATATGAGCAGAAATGGGATTCTGATGACCAGAAGGGGCTGAAAATTCAGCCCCTTCTGGTCATTATGCCTCAACATGTCCTACCGCTCAGTTCTGTCGTTTCATACCGGAGAGCCTACTCGCATTACGGGCAGGGTGAAGCTTCCGGATGAAGCGCGTACGTCTCCGGTTCGTAGCCCTCAATGGTCATGACAACATTGAGGGTTTCGCCCGGACCAAGATTCTCAGGAATGGTCGGTCCCAGCTCGACAACCTGGGTACCGGCACCCAAGTGGACCTCAGTACGAGACCGACAGATGAGGGTATTCGTTCGATTTTCGACAGACCCGCGGAATGAACGAGTTGACGCATCGAACGCAAACATGAAATGCTGGTTTTGAAAGACATCTGAGAAGGGAGTGGAGATAGGAATGGGAGGGCTCGCCTCATTGGAGCCTTCATCACCACCTTCGCCACCACCCTCTGAACCACCTTCGCCACCTGAGCCATGTTCGCCACCACCTTCGCCACCCGAACCGTGTTCACCGCCACCTTCACTACCGCCCTCAGAGCCCTCGGCGCTCCCGCCGCCTGCGGTCCCTGACGGTGCGCTGCTGCAATTAAAGGTCTCGACCATAACCGCCCAATCGGTAAAAATCGTCCCAGGCACTGGAAACTCAAAATTCCGACGCCCACCTGCGATCAGGCCGCTGATTCGCAATGGACGACCGGACGGGGTCGTATTGACCGTCCGGTCATTATCGAGCACTACGGCGACTTGCACATCGCATACTGCTTGTGGCGCTTCGTTGCGGACACGTCCGATGAAGGTTTCAGTTGCTTCATCGAAGGTAATGGCGATTTCCGTGTCAGTGAAGAGACCAGCAAAGGTCTCGTTGGGCTCCAGCAGTGGCGACTCGGACATCCCGCGGCTGACACCGCTGCTGACGAATGGACCGCTCTGCTCTTGGCTATCGCTCAATCCATTGAAATTCAGGTCGTCATCTGGAAAACCATCCCGGTTGAGGTCATTATCAGCGAATCCGTCGGCATCCAGATCGTCGTCACGGACGCCGTCATCGTCTGCGTCGGCGACAAAGGCGATCATGCTGAACTGATTTGAGCTGATGTCAAAAAGAATCGGGGTGGTAATGGATTGACCGTTGATATCTGCGTTTTCGATCAGCACAGCCCTATCCTGAACGACGCGGACAGTGGCATTTGAGAGATCAAGAGCGACGCTGGAGGGATTCTCGTCCCCTGGAGCGTTTGAGACGAGCACCATGAGCGTTTGGCTGGCAGTTTCTCCCTTCTGGTCTATTGCTGTGATGCTGAATTCATGCCAGCCATTGGTGAATAGTCGGGTATTCAGGGCCGCTGCAAATCCCGAGGAGGCCGCCTCAGGCGTGCCTGGGAACGCGGCGGCAACATCATTCCGCGACCCCCCATACCCGAGCTCGATCGGCGCTCCTCCGTCAAACGATGCTTCCACGCGCGCAATCGGTGCTGTGGACCCGAGCGCCCAGCCATGAACGGTGATGACTCCGGACAGGACTTGGTGGTCTATTTGGTGGTCTGTTGGATTATCAATCGTGAGTTGGGGCGGCGCAGCAAACGTTGGAGAAAACAGGGCTAGGCTCCAAAGTATCCCAAGGGCGATGGGAAATGTGTATCGGATCATGCGGATCATGCGTTGCGTCATTGTATTTCCTTTCCTGTGTTGAGGCTGCTGGGCCTTTTTGCCGCAG
The DNA here is from genome assembly GCA_965231765.1 of Binatia bacterium. GTDB lineage: Bacteria > Desulfobacterota > Binatia > Bin18 > Bin18 > JAAXHF01. The sequence continues at coordinate 5,390,458 of OZ246887.1, read as the reverse complement.
CTTCGTTGTGTTTGGCACACGCCAATAACGGCCAGAGCGAATGCGATGCAAAGATTGGATTTTGTCGTTACCCTCTACATCATTTGCGGCCTCCTTTCGTTTAATGTTGCTTAAAAATCCGACTGTAAATAGGACTCCGACTTACAATAGGATTTTAAGATATAGTAAGAACAGACTCCTGGGCTTGAGACATCGGTTATCGGGAAACCGCCAAGAGGGTTTCGATTATGTGATGGGCAGGCTCCGCATAGCGGACGGCTACGTATACAAGCATGCAAGCCAGCAGACCGACGAGCCAGGGGCGAGGCTGATCCAGTGTCCTACGCTCAGCCAGCAAGGTGCGGACGCGCTCTTCGATATCACCGCCTCCAAAGGCCAAACGCGGGGAGCCGTTGTCATGGCGGAAACGAGCGCAGCGGACCAAGGCCTCCGCCACGCCAGTCGCATCGCCCAAGGCGTGTGCAGCGTCGGCGTCAGCTGCCAATTCCTGCGCTTGTTGCATCCGTTTTTGCAGGTGCGCTGCGATACCAGGCAGGTGGAATGTGCAGGCCATTAATACAAAGAGGTGTCGCAAGGGGTCTAGACGTCGTATATGGGCATGCTCATGGGCCAACACGGCTTGGACGATAATCTGAGGCATGGCGAGCAACCCCTGTGAGGCAAACAACTTCGGCTGTATCGTGCCCAGGACAAAAGCCTCGGGTTTCGGGATTGGCAACACCAATATGCCGTCTGGATGTGCTGATGCGAGATCTCGCAAGGATCTGGAAGTTGCCATGGAAGTCTTGATCGCGAGCAGCATGCGCCTGAGCATCAGGACAAAACGACTGATGAGCACACCGCCCAAGAGAACACACATCACCAGCATCGCCTGCGGAAAGCCAGCCTCACCTTTACCAGCATACTCACGGGCATATTCACGGACATGCTCCCGATTGACCGACTCCGAATGCGTCTTGGAAGGTTCACGAGGATGTTCATGCTGCTCATGCCATTCGTGACCAGCCTCTCGACGCCGAGCATGTTCTCGTCCCTCTCTCCCCCAAGCATGAGCTGCGGTGTTCAGTCCCGAGACCCTGGGTTTCGTCGGCCGTGCTCCCGAAGATACAGCGCCGGAGCGTAGGCTTGGGAGCTTTCCACTTGCGGCCTGTTCCGTATGCTCACCGCCAGGCCATTCCCAATAGAGCAGTTGAGAGAGACTGGCAACGGCGATCGGCAAAACCACGATCAGCAACAGCAGGCGTGCTTCCGCAGCCGGGGTTACAAGGCGTAAGATACGGTTCGATGCACACCACGTCATGCTGACAAGAGCCGAAACGGCAAAAGACACCATGGCTAGCGTCCCGAGTCCAACCAATAAGCTGGTCATCAGTTTTGTTGCCTCCGTTTGGTGTGGACCAGCCGTTCGAGCTCGTCCAACGTATCCTCACTCGCATCGGTCACTGCATCGATAAAAGCACTGAGCAGTCCTTGCTGGCTCAGGGCTCGCAGCCCGCCTGCCGCTTCAACCATGCGCTGGGCCATGAACGTGTCGCGATCCATCACCGGCTGGTACCGAAAAGCGTGAGAAACCTTTTCACGCCTGATAAGACGTTTCCGAAACAAGCGCTCGAGTGCCGACCCGACCGTATTGACCGAAATCTTACGGGGAACACCCACGCTGGCATGCGTTTGGAGGACGTCGGCTTCGCCCACCTCCCAAAGATGCTCTATAATCCGAAATTCAAGCTCGCCGAGACGAGGTATGAGGGTCGGTTTCTTTTCCATGGTTCAAGGTTATACAGGACACAGATCCGACTTGCAATCGGATTTTTAACTGAGAGGTCCGGCAAAGGCTATGCCAGAGTGAAACGTCTGGATTCTTGACGAGTTACATGGATGTAGGTCTGCAAAAAAAGTATGATTCATACCATTTTTACAGACCTTTTTTGCAGACATGGGCATCCCACTTCACTGTTTGAAGAGAGGGATGAGCTGCTTGAGCAGTAATTTCCACCCATCAATTTTGCTCTCAAACCTGGGGTGCTTCCCAATCCGCCAAGAGTATGACAAGTTCTAACCTACCCTCATCAAGACAGGAAATTATTGAGGAGAAAGAAGGAGACCAGATATGATTGGATACGTAACTGTAGGGACAAACGATATGGCGCGTGGCGCAGCATTTTATGATGCCCTGCTGGCTGAACTCGGTGCCAAACGGATGATGGATGGCGGCAGAATCATCCTCTGGGGAGTTGACGCTCCGAGCTTCGCCCTGGCCACTCCATTTGATGAAAAGCCAGCAACTGTTGGCAACGGAGTGATGGTCGCATTTGGGGTTGACAGCCCGGAGAAGGTCGATGCCGTATACAAAAAGGCGCTTGAGCTGGGCGGGACAGACGAAGGCGCTCCTGGTCGACGGGGAGGAGATAAGGGGCCGTATATCGGCTATTTCCGCGATTTAGATGGCAACAAACTGAACGTGATCTGTATGGGATAGGCTGCTCACGACCACGTCGTACCAGGTACATAGTACGACGTGGCCATTTTTAGCGGCAGAGGGGTGGATGCGCTCCGCTTATCCACCCTACTCTTCTTTGGCTTCAGGTCCCCATATAGTCATCAATTTTGGGTGTTTTGCTCTCCTGCCACAGGTCAACCAACCGCTTGGGGACAAGCGCTGTGACCCGGTCACGGGTTCCTCGGAACCAGTTACTAATTCCCGGACGGCTCCACACGTAATGCTCAAGCTCAGCCGAGACGTCCTCAACAAACGTTCGGACCGCCTCGCCACGGACTTCCATGCGTGACCAATTATTATCGAACATCGCCCGCAAACACTCAACAATGTACCCAATCTGGCACTCGGCAAAGAAGATGCCACTTCCCCCATGGCCAGGCGTACCATTCGGACCAGGCGTGATAAAGAGATTCGGGCAATGCTCAAGCGCCATGCCTTGATACGTCTCCAACCGTTCATCTAACGCTTTACGGACGTCAACGCCGCCTCGGCCGGTGATTTGGATCGGCCACATGACCCGGCCGGTGTCAAAACCAGAGGCGTACACAATCACGTCCACTTTCTCGTGCCCATCGCCTGTTGTGATTCCGTCCGCAGTAATGCGCTCAATCGGGGTGGCAATCAGCTGCACATCATCCCGACGCAAGGCCTGGTACCAGCCATTGTCGAGCAATAACCGTTTGCCATATGGCGGATACTTGGGCAACACCTTCTCGACCAAATCGGGTTTATCCCCGATCTGGGCCTTGATGTATTCAGTCATCTGACTGCGGAGTTTATCGTTGGCTGCGTTGACAGAGCGTTCTGGGTATTCCCAGCCGGGATCGATGCGTAGCGTAGGCAGGATGGAATCACCAATTTGCCAGAACTGGCGGAAGCGAAACCAGGACAGATAGGTCGGGATATCGTCAATGAGTTGGCGTTCCGTACCTGACAGCGCCTTGCCATACTGCGGGTGGGAAAGCATCCAGTGCGGGGTCCGCTGATAGATCAGCACCTCATCGGTGACCGGTGCGATGGCCGGGACAATCTGATTGGCGCTTGCCCCAGTGCCAATCACGGCAACACGTTTACCAGTCAGGTCAACATCATGATTCCAGTATGTCGAGTGGAACGCTGGACCCGTGAAATCATCAATCCCGTCAATTTTAGGCCACTGTGGAATCCGGAGCAGGCCCGTCGCCCCAATAACACAATTCGCACTAATGCGTTCAGTCAAACCGTCACTACGCCGGATATCGAGGTCCCAGACTGCACGGTCCTCGTGCCAAGCCATTTGCTCAACCGCTGTATTACATTGCAACCGGTCTCCGAAGTTCCTACGAGCAACAATCTCTTTGACATACTTCAACAGCTCAGGCTGGTGGCTGAAATGTTCTGGCCAGCCGAGGTCGGGGGCAAACGAGTACGAGTACAGCAGACTCGGCGTATCAACCCGACAGCCAGGGTAGCTGTTCTGCCACCAGGTTCCGCCCGGCTCAGGGTTTTTCTCGAGAATCGTGAACGATGATAGCCCCAGCTCTTCCAGTTTGATGCCAGCCATGACGCCGGTGACACCCGCACCAATGATCACGACCTTAAAGGCGGCAGGCGGGTTGAGCTGTGGGATCTCAACCTGCGGGCCAAATCCCATCTGCTCACGCACCATCGGGCTGTACTCGGGCGGCACGTCCATACCTGCAGCCAAGTTCATGGCAGCCTGTAGGACCTCGTCGCTCGGCGGACCGGCGGTCTTCTCGCCGCTCAGGTAAGCTGGAAGCAAGCGGGCGGCGGCCTCCTCAATCTGGGCTCGGTCCCGCAGATCCGGAACCGCTCCCGGGTCGTCAGCCAGGTGAGTTACTACTGCTGCAAGCGTACGCCGGTCAGCACTCTCAATCAGTGTCGGGATGTCGCTATTGGTAGTCATGGCCACAAACTATAGGAACGTCGTCGCCTTGTCTAGAAAATACAGCCGGATGCGATATGCTCTGGTTTGGATATAATCGCAACACACAAAGGAGCCCACGTATGCACCTCGAACACCTTTTCGACTGGACCGCAGAATTCAAAACCCCGACTGATGTCGGCGCAGGCCCGCTCGGCCAAAGGATCGTGGCAGATATTATGGGTGGCAGTTTCAAGGGCCCGCACCTGTCTGGAAAAGTCCTGCCGAGCGGCGCAGACTGGGCGTTAGTTGGCCCAGATGGAAATCTCCGTCTCGATGTCCGCATTGTCCTCGAAACGGATGATGGGGCATTTATCTATGTGGCCTATCGCGCCCGCATGACAATGAACGACAAGCTGCGAGCCGTTCTGTTTGAAGGCAAAGGCTCAATTGAGTTTGGCGATACCTACATGATTTCACAGTTACAGTTCGAAACAGGAGACGAACGCTACGCCTGGCTCAACAACCTGATGGCAGCCGGAGAAGGTCGTTTGTCTCCCAACTCAGTGACCTATCGCGTCTATGCGCTTGAGGCGAATTGAGCCAAGAAAATTATTGGAGACGTTCGCTAGCTTACTCGCACATGGTGTCCTATGCATCGAGACTTCCCTGCTCTCTCCGCCCTTCAAGAGGCGCTTGGCAAAGACGCTGTTCTGACCACTCCTGAAGCTCGCACTGCTTTTGCCCAAGACGCGCTACGTCCGCACCGTGGTTTTGCGGCGATGACTAAGTTGGAACAGCTGCCACTCGCCGTCGTGCAACCCAGTTCAACGGCAGAGGTTGTCCATCTCGTACAGATCGCACGCCAGCACAGTGTCCCGTTGGTTCCATTTGGTGGGGGCAGCGGTTTAATGGGCGGAGCCTTGTCGGTGCACCCCGGCATCGTCGTTGATATGAAACGCATGAACCGGGTCCTCAACCTGGACAGCCAAGCTTTGACCGTTCAGGTCCAGAGCGGTATACGTCTACGCCCCCTCGGTGAATATCTTGGCCAGCACGAGCTACTGCTGGGTCATGATCCCTGGTCTATTTCAATTGCAACTGTAGGAGGAGCAATCAGTACCAACGGCCTAGGTTACCTGGCTGGGCGGTATGGTTCGATGGGAGATCAGGTCCTGGGCTTAGAAGCAGTGCTGGGGAACGGAGAAGTCATCCGTATCCCAGCAGTCCGGAAACGCTCGACTGGTCCCGACCTCGGCCGACTCTTGATTGGTGCTGAGGGGACGCTGGGCATTATCACCGAGGCCGTTCTGCATGTTTTTCCCCGGCCTGAAAGGCAATCTCTCATAGGATTCATGTTTCCAGATTTTGCCAGCGGCTTTCAAGCTGTCTTAGACATGAAACACCGTGGCGTGCGTCCGACATCGATGGACTTATCGCTCGACACCTGGCCGATCGAACTCCAAGAACGACGAGCCGAACTCCACCTGGATCTTGATACAGATCCGATACAGGAATCCGCTCAGGATTCCGCCCTACCCTATCTGGTGCTAGCATTCGAAGGTCTGGAGCAAGAAGTCGCGGCGCACAGTGATCTGGCCTCAACGGTTGCAGCCTCATACGGAGCAATCCCCGAAGACAATTCAGCCGATCTGGATACTTACTGGTCTACTCGACATGCAGCTGCCGATCGCTGGGCCGCAGATCCAGATCAACGTGAAGGCAAATGGCTCGATACTCCAAACGGAAAAGCACAGTTAGATTTTCTACACATGACTATCCCAGTCACCAAACTGCTCGACTTTCGCCTTCAGACGGCGGCGATTATTGGCACCAGCCCTGTCCAGATGTGCCAAGAAGCAGTCTGGATTTGGCCTGAATGTTATTCCCTGGTCCTCTACTGTTCGCCGGCACGGACAATCGATGCTGCAGATAGTATGCGTCAGACAACGGACGCGATCCTGCATCTTGCCCAAAAAATTGGTGGCGCAATCGAATATGTACACGGTATGGGCATCCGCTTTGGCCATTTGGCAGAGCAGGAACTCGGCAGCGGAATCGCACTCCTGCACAGTCTCAAAGCGAGTCTCGACCCAGCAGGTATTATGAATCCAGAGAAATTAGGCCTGCGGTCCCCTTTTCAGCCTTAAATCTTAGACCTTAAACCTTATCCTCGGAACTTTTTTAATTACTCCGGGTCAAGGTGATTGGCTCGGGATGCATATACGAGATGCTATAGATAAGGTGAGGCCCTGCAGATTTTTGCATCTTCACCTTCTGAGGCTTGATCTGCGGGGTGATATGCAAGACAAATCCATTCCGGGCGGTTAACAGGCGGGGCAGTTTTTCAGTCTGGGATGGTTGCTGTTCCATACGCTTTCCACGCTTCTAATGGCCGATTTCTTTTTCAAGATGTTCCTCCGCGTCCTCAGCCTGGTCAAGCAAATAGCTCAGTTCGCGAAAGGCTTCATTGATATGGTGGGCAACAGCTAAAAGTGACCCATACGCATCTTCATCTGGATCATACTGTTTTAAATGGTCGTTCACCATGCGCAGGAGGTCTCGCATCTGTTCTTCCGCACTCCCGAGATGCTCGCACGAAGCCATGACGTCCTCCTTACCGTTCATACAATTTCGGCATTGTATCGTACAATGACCAAGCCGCCTAGGTCCTACAAAATCCCATCTCAATGCAGGCAAACTCCAGACCTGGATTGCAGAGGGTCCACAAGGTGGTTATGCATAATAGGGTAACGCATAGATGAGATGGGGTCACACATTCTCGCCCGAGATCGGAGGAAATGGTGAAAAAACAGTATTGGCTACTGACAAGCATATTCAGCCTGAGTCTTATGATTCTCCCTACAGTTCAGGCCCAGGAGCGGATGAGCCGAGGGATGGGATATGAGGAAACGATGCGCTGGAGCGAGGCGATATCGGAGTATACCGAGCTCCTCAAGGAGGAACCCGAACATGTCGAAGCCCGCTACCGTCTGGGAATCGTGTATGAAAAGCTAGGAGCGATTGACGATTCACTGAACTGGCACCGAGAAGTTTTGCAACGGAATGCTGGTCACGAGGGAGCTCGTACAGCTCTGGCGGGCTATTATGTGAAGCGAGGCGTAGAATTGCGGCGTAACAACAAATCGGCTGAGGCTGCTCAGGCGTTCAAACAAGCTCTACAGTATAAGGCAGACTCGGCGTCGGCCCATTTTGAACTGGGCCAAGAGCTGGCCAAGATTGGCCAAAAGGATCAGGCCATTGAATCGTATAGAGAGGCGGTCCGGCTTGAGCCAGACATGAGCGCTGCGCATAACCAACTGGCTGGAGTCTATAGCGAAAAAGGACTGTATAAAGAGGCCATGCAGGAGTATGAAGAGGTCGTCCGGCTCAATCCAAACGACCCAGAAGCCTACGGTGGTTTGGGCAAGGTCTACAGTGAACTGGGCCAACGAGACAAGGCTATCACGACCTTGGAAAAGTCGTGGAAGGGCTATTTGAAGCTGGGACGACGTGACTTGGCAAAGCCGGCGTTTGAACTACAGAAAAAACTGATGACGGAAAAAGCAGCCACAGGCCAGTAAACAACTGAAGAGTCTGTTTTAAGCAGCATCCAGAACGGGTAACAGTGCCCGACACAGTGTGGTTATTGTCTGGGCAGCCCGAGCTCGGACACGTCCGAGTTCCAGCAGTAGCGGTAAAGAACGAGGATGAGTGACAACACGGGATACCGCTTTGAAAGGGCGTACATCGCCTTCAGGTGTGGTGAGTCCTTTTATGGCAGGCAGAGACATTCCGACTGAATCAAGAATCACTCGTACGGGCAAAAAAGGCAACCGCCGACTCTGGGCAAACGCAGCGTGCACGCCACTTTCCATCTCAACCGCAATCGCCTCGGTCTGTTTGCCGTGGTGTTCTTTTTCCTCAGTCGTCAAGAGAACTCGCGGACTGGTGAAGAGAGGTCCCTCAGCTACAACAATTGCAGCTTGCATGGCTACCATACGGGCTTGAGCCAGCAAGTCGGGGTGAGTCAGGAACCGGTCTAGCTGCGATTCAGAATCTGTCGCATACATCCGAGTATCCGGTGCGAGCACAAGCTGCCCTGCGGCTAAGTCTGCCCGTAAGGCTCCGGCACAGCCAACAGACAATACGGCCCCCAAAGGCATGTCCTGAAATCGCTCAACCACCTGCTGTGTCCGATGTGGGCCAATCCCTCCAGTAATCACCAAAACATCTCGCTGGCCTGCCACTCCCCGCCACACCCGTTTGTCTTCGCACCTGACTTGACGTAAGGCGGCTCGAACAGCTGCACTTTCCCATGACAGAGCAGTGAATACGGCAAGAGGCAGTGAGTTTGGCTGTTGCATGCTGAGTACAAAACGGGATACGTGACTACGCGCTCCACAAGAGACGAATCTTAATCAGGCTATCAGATCATACGCATAGGCCAAATGAGTCTGCACCTTATGTGCTCTTCAATTGACGATACCCAAACAACAAGATGAGCGCTCCACCAGTCGCAATCGCCATACTACCGAGGCTAAAGCTATTGACAGTCCCGAACCCTAAAAAAGAAGAGATCAAACCACCGATGAATGCTCCTGCAATCCCAATCAGGCTGGTGACGATGATTCCTCCAGGATCTTTCCCCGGCATAATAAACTTCGCCACAGCCCCAACAAGAAGACCAAAGATGAGCCAGGAGATGATACCCATAGTACTCGTCCTCCTTCCATGCTGGCAGCTCCTTATCATGCTTCGAGGCAATCGGTCAACTTCAAAAATGTCACAAATGAGAAGCAGTCATGACATTAACTGTCACGCCAACCGATGCGTTTCCTCGTCCAATATCTGATAGCCGAATCGAACGTCATGGTCCCATACAAGGTGCCGGCCAGTGGAAGTGTCCATATCCACTCGGCTGACAAGCCAAAGAACCGAATAGCAGGCCGGTAGACTCCTGCCATCACAAGTAGCGCGCCCAAGCCTACAGCAGCGAGCAACGTGCCATGCTGGACAGGAATCTCGCCAAAAACTGTTAATCCGATTCCTAACAGTACGTACATTAGGGGCAGGAGAAAGAGCAGCCCTAAACCGATAATGGTCCCAATCAGGCGCAACGCTGAGTAGCCGAGCTCAGTAAATGCTGTGCGACGGACCATGATCCAGATAGAGGCCAGCACGTCGTATGTCCGTAAGCTTGTCACGTCGTAGCGACTCAAAGCCAATCGGATAGGCAGCTGGCAGTTCTTCACCTGACGGGCCAGATTCACATCGTCAATAATCTCATTTCTAATGCTGGCAAAGCCGCCTATTTTTTTCAGCGCGGACGCAGCCAGCAATACACAGCCACCTGCTGAAGCGGCGACCCGACTCTTAGGCGTGTTGACCCAGCGCATCGGGTACAACAGGTTGAAAAAGAAAACAAAAGCTGGGATCAAGAGTTGCTCGGCCGCTGAGACACACCGCAGGCGTGCCATACGGCTATTCAGGGCAAGCCCATGCTGCTCACTTTCTGCAACAAGGCGCCACAATGAGTGTGGAGCATGTCGAATGTCGGCATCCGTCAGTAACAGATAGTGTGGATTCGAAAGTTGCTCATACCCGCCGTGCTGGTGCAGAGCAGCCGCTTCCAGACTTGCAACACCACACGCCGCCGCGCCCTGCTCAAGCGCCCAGACTTTTCCGACCCAACCGGGTGGTAGAGCCGCGCCGGAGAGGACTGTCAGTTGCTTTTCCGTTTGGAGTTCATGGCTGAGTTCTTGGCTGAGTTCTTGACTGAGTTCTCGACTGATACGCCGGGCAGTCTCCACGGTCTCATCTGCTGAGCGGTCATCAACCACAATAACCTTGAGTGGACCAGGATACTCTTGTTTCAGCAGCGTCGGCAGCGTCCGTGGGAGGGATTCGGCTTCATTGCGGGCAGGCACAAGGATACACACAGACGGCCAGTCGTCTCGTTGACCGGCTTCTAATGCCGCTGCAGTGTCTTCACCGACGGGCTGAAAGTCCCACGGACGAGCAGGATGCAAAAGAATCCCGAGCCACATCAAAACAGACAGTGCGCCCAAAAAGAGGAGAATATCCACTCCCTACCCCCTACTTTTCGATATAGCCAAACTGTTGAAACCAGGATACCGCTTTACGTAGCGCCTCCCGAGCCGGAGTTTGTGGCAAACCCAGCTGCTGGACCGCTTTGCTGGCATCAAAGAACATTTTTTTCTTACTCAGCTTTACCCCGACTGGGGGAATTGACGGCTCGCGGCCGGGAACTAGCCAGGCCAAGGCTGCGTCTCCATAGGCCGCTCCAAGAGCCAGCACATACGGGACTTTGAATGTCGGAGCAGGCTGCCTCGTCAGCTCAGACAGTAGCCCAAGGATACGTTGTAGACTGAGATTTTCGTGGCCAAGAATATACTTTTCGCCAACCTGCCCCTTTTCCGCAGCCAAAAGATGGCCACACGCAACATCTTCCACATCGACCAGATTGAGCCCAGTCTCAACATAGCCCGGCATCCGGCCATTCAGAAAATCCACAATCATTTGACCGGTCGGAGTCGGCTTGAGATCTCCAATCCCGACCGGGGTGCTGGGATTTACAATGACAACGGGCAGACCTTCACTCGCGTATTTCAAGGCAAGCTGTTCAGCGATATACTTGCTGCGCTTATAATGGCCAACCATATCGGCTAGACAGACTGCGGTATCTTCTGTGCCCAGCGTGCCATCTCCGGCACAGCCGAGGGTGGCCACTGAACTGGTATAGACGATCTTTTCAACGCCCTCTTCCCGTGCTGCGAGCAGGACGTTTTCGGTTCCCGTCACGTTACTCTCATACATATCGTTTTTGTGGCGTACCCACAGTTTGTAAAGCGCAGCCACATGATAGACCTGGGCGCAGCCAGCCGTTGCCCGGCGGACAGCATCACGTTCACGTACATCCCCAGGCACGATCTCCAAGGGCAAGTCCGCCAGCAGGCGTTGCTCAGCACCTGATCTGACCAGCGCCCGGACCTCATGGCCTGCTCGAACCAGCGCCCGAGCGACAATACCGCCAACGAATCCCGTTGCTCCAGTTACTAACACGCGCATAGGTTCCTCCCCTAGAGTGGTTCGGGCGGGGAGTCAATTGATACTCTCAATGATCTCATCTACCGAACCGTCAATAGTAGCGTATATCGGAATAGCTTCTCGACCAGCTAAGAAGTCTATGACGAAGCCGTCGAGGCAGTGTTTGCCACCTTTTGAAAGGGGCCGGTGATCGACTTTAGCGTCCCGCATGGGCGATGAAGTTGATAGCAATGCTGACCAGATCTGCATAATCATATTCTCTCAGCCGAGCAAATTTCTTTCTTTCTCTACTATGTTCAGCATATGTTTTTTGGTATCACGGAGCCATGATTGAACATGACTGAACGTAAGGAGGATATGCATGGCTGATGTGATAAACGTTTCTGACGATAATTTTGATGCGGAAGTGCTCAAATCTGAGCTGCCTGTGTTGCTTGACCTGTGGGCAGAGTGGTGTGGTCCGTGTAAAGCCATTGCCCCAACGGTAGAAGCCTTGGCCGGTGAATACGACGGCAAACTCAAAGTCGTGAAGCTGAATGTGGACGACAACCCTAAGACGCCCGCCAACTATAACGTTCGGGGTATTCCAAACCTGATCCTGTTCAAGGGCGGAGAAGTCCAAGAGCAGATTGTCGGCGCTGTCCCGAGAGCCAAACTCGAAGAGGCGATTAAAAACGTCGTGTGATTAAAACCCTCAAAAAATTGCTCGCCTGGTACTCACATTGAGCGCCAGGCCAATCGCAATCATCACCGTTAGCAGCGAAGATCCACCGTAACTGACCAGGGGAAGTGGGGTACCAACCACGGGCAACAGGCCGATATTCATCCCAATATTGAACAAGGCCGGCCAGAATACCAAGGCGGCACAGCCAACAGCAAGCAGCGAGCCAAAACGATCCCGCGCCCGCCATGCAATCACCAAGAGTCGCACCAGTAAGAGCGCGTAGAGCCCGAGAAGAGCCGTTGCCCCGACAAAACCCCATTCCTCAGCAAAAACGGCAAACACAAAGTCAGTATGCGTCTCAGGTAAAAAGTCGAGCCGACTCTGGGTACTCTGCAGAAAGCCTTTCCCCCAAACCATGCCTGATCCAACGGAGATCTTGGATTGGATCATATGGTAGCCTGTCCCCAGCGGATCGCTATCTGGCTTCAAAAACGAGAGGACGCGCTGCTTCTGGTACGGTTTCATGACATAGTACCACAGGAAGGGTAGCCCGCTACCGCCCCCCACTCCTAACAGTAGGAGTGATCCCCAGCGTAGGCCAGCAGCAAAAATCAGGCTCACAAAAAGCAGCCCAAAGGAAACGGCCATGCCCAGATTGGGTTGGAGTATTACCAGCGAAGTCGGCACCAAGACTAAAACAGTCGGGAGAAACAGATCAGGCAAGCCATACCCTTCCGTCGGGGCATAGCGATGAAAAAACCGGGCCAGTACCAGGATCAGTCCAATTTTGGCAAACTCGGCCGGCTGGATGGCAAACGGTCCAATCGCAATCCAGCGTCGTGCGCCTCCACCAAATGAACCGATGAGAGGGACAAGGATGAGGAGAAACAGGGAGCAGATATATAATGGGTAGGCCCATTTCTCAAAGCGCCGATAGTCGATGGCAAATGCCACCCCCATGCCGAGGCAGCCTATGCCAACCCACATCAGTTGGCGGACCACACGCGGGTTGAGGCGAGGACTCCCAGTATAGGTTGCGCTATACACGCCCAGCACGCCCACACCAAGTAGCAGCAGCGTGAGGAGAAGGAGCAGCCACTCAAAATGGGTGATAAGCCGCCTGTCGAACACCTGGCGTCCCCCCTCGCTGACGGACTAAAGAGAAATACGTGTGCAGGACTTCCCCGACAAGGGGTGCGGCCGCTTTTCCTCCCCCGTGAGCAGAGTGCTCAAGCAGACACACGACGGCAACCTTGGGCGCCTCAAGCGGGGCAAAAGCCACAAACCAGGCATGATCCCGAAACCGACGGGCGATCTGTTTGCTGCGTCCTCCGCGTCCAGAAATGACCTGTGCAGTGCCTGTTTTACCCGCGACATGGACCTGTTGGACGCGGGCTCTTTTACCCGTCCCATAGTCTTTGTGGACCACATCGGTCATACCCTCAGTGATCACCTGCAAATGCTCTGGACTGATGCCAGTCTGGCTCACCACTTCCGGCGCAACATTTTTGACAACGTCGCCTCGTGCATCAATAAGCTGCTTCACAATGTGGGGCCGATAGACTGTCCCACCATTGGCCACAGCCGCAGTAACGGCAGCCATTTGCAGCGGAGTTGCTGTCGCATAACCTTGTCCGATCACAGCTGAGATTGTCTCTCCGGGATACCACGGGCCGCCAATTCGTTTTTGTTTCCAGGCTGGATCAGGAATCACTCCGCCGGCTTCATGAGCCAGGCCAATACCTAACGGCTGGCCCAAACCAAAACGGCGGGCATAGTCTGCCAAATGCTGGATACCAAGCCGGCGTCCCAACTGGTAGAAATACACATCACAGGATACAGCCAGCGCACGGCGCAGATCGACACTGCCATGTTGCCGCCAGCAGTGAAATGTACGCCCAGCGACACGGAGCCGACCTGGGCAGTAAAAGCGCATATCAGGGGTAACCACCCCTTCCTCTAATGCCGCCGCCGCACTAATGATCTTGAAAGTTGATGCTGGAGGATATTGCCCCTGGGTAGCCCGATTCGTCAGCGGATGGAGCGGGTCGTCGTGTAAGATGCGCCACTCTTCGGTCGTAATCCCACGGGCAAAGATACCTGGATCAAAGCTTGGGGCACTGGCTAAAGCCAGAATTTCTCCGCTATTGACATCTAAAACGGCTATCGCTCCAGGTTTTTCTCCGAGAATCTTCTCAACCTGTTGTTGCAAATCCATATCAATAGTCAGGATCAGGCTCTGCCCCATCTGCGCCGGGACTTCTTCAAGGATACGCAATCGTCTGCCGCTGGCATCAACCTCAAGCTGTTGGGTGCCACTCTGTCCACGCAGAGCAGCATCCCAGGTTTTTTCCACCCCAAACTTTCCGACCATGTCTCCACGCCGGTAGCCTGAAGCCTGCTCCAACTCGCGTGGGCTGACCTCCCCAACGTAACCGAGGATATGCGCGGCCAGGTTTTGCATTGGATAGTACCGCCTGGAGCGTGTTTCAATGCTCACCCCGGGGAAATCATGCTGACGCGATTCGACTGCCAGAATAAGGGGCCAATCCACATCACGGGCGGCGACCACCCCTGAGTGGGCCGGCCGACGTGGATCGTGCGGCAGCATTCCTCCGGTAGATAAGAGTTGACCGTCAGGCAGATAACTGGCTAACTCCAATACGGTTTGCTCTAAATCAGGAATGTCTTTGAGCCTGAAGACGACATCAAAAGAAGGCAGATTATTCACCAGTACCCTGCCCATGCGATCGTACAGGTTGCCGCGGACCGCAGGGACATGCTGGAGACGGAGTCGGTTGCGTTCAGAACGAGCGCGGAAGCTGTGGCCTTCTTCTAATTGGAGGTACCATAAGCGGAGACTCAGCGAGGCCAGGACGCAACACATCAGGATACCGAGGATACTCAGTCGAGCACCGTCGGACGGTGGAGCATTTTTCCCACCAAGCACATCAGCAGGGTCGCGCATTGGCATTTATCCAGACTCGGGTTCTCGGCGGCGGAGCACAATAAATACGATAGGAGTCAGGAGCATAGCAACAGCGGCATCCCACATCACGTAGCGTACGATCACCGGTTGCAGAACCGTCGCCAGCTGACCAAATGTGCTGAAAACGAGAAACACCGCTGTTTTCAGGCCGACGCCCAGCAAAATGAGTCCCAGCACAGCTGGCGGATTATTGAGCCACAAGCTACCGGATATGGCTGCTACAGCAGCAAACACCGTGCTCATAGCACAGGCATGCATGCCTACAGGTGCGCCAGAGCAGGTATCAAGAATATAGCCCAGGAAAAAGGCGGCTGCCGCCCCACCGACAGAGCGATAATGGATACCGATGTAGACACACAGAATCAATACAAAGTCAGGCACGAAGGGGGAGTGAGGAAAGAGGCTAGTTTGTAAGAGGATAGCACTCACTCCGCTGAGCACTACTATGCCGAGAGGACGTGCAGAGACTGGCACCCCACTGAGCTCATTGGCCAGCCTATTGGGATCGGCCGGTGATGACCAAAACTTCTTCCAACTTGGCAAACTCAACATGAAGCCGCACCTCCACATCTTCAAACATTCCTCTATCCTTCATGCCGATCCGAACGACGCTCCCAATCGGGTGGCCTTTGGGAAATATCTCATCCAGACCTGATGCAACCACGTTATCGCCAACTCTCACATCAGTCCCATCAGGAATATATTTGAGCGTCCCACGTCCATTGCCCGTGCCAACGACAATACCCCGGTCGCGGGTACGCTGTACTAATGCATCAATTCCACTGCTCGGATCAGAAGCCAATAGCACCTGTGCCGTATGGGCACTGGTTGATACCACCCGTCCCACAATGCCCTCGGCAACAAGGGCGACCATATCTTTGGCCATGTTCTGCTGTGTGCCCTTATCAAGAATAATCCGGTTCACCCATAACGCTGGACCTCGTCCAATGACACGAGCAGCGACCGTAGGCGACTCAATTTTGGCCTGCAAATCTAAGAGCTGCTGCAGACGTTGGTTGGCCAGATTGACCTCAACTGCCCGCTGGGCGAGCTGCTCTAACTCCCCTACCCGTTGGCGGAGCAGATCATTATCCCGGTGGGCAGACCATAGGTCAAAATAGCTACCCCACACCTGCTCGACTCCACGGCCTGCCACTGTCACTCCAATCTGGAGCGGCAGCATAGCTTCCAGAAATACCACTCCAACAGGATCGACACGATGGGGCGAACTGGCGTTCAGTGTCGCCAGAAACACAGAGAGGGCCAGGAAGAACCCGCAAGACAGGAAAACTTTGTAGCGCCGAAACCAATCGTGCATAGGTATTGCTCAGTACCTGTTTGCCTCTATCCGTGTATTCTTACTGGATAGCGACCTCTCGCAGCAGAGATAATTCATCTAAGGCTTTGCCAGCCCCTAACACCACCGCAGTCAAGGGATCATCAGCCAGAAAAACAGGTAAACCGATCTCTTCACGTAAAAGGGCGTCCAGGTTGCGCAGCAACGCCCCTCCCCCGGCTAAGACGATGCCCTTATCAACAATATCCGAGGCGAGTTCCGGAGGGGTACGTTCGAGCGCTACTCGGATAACTTCCACAATTTGATTAATCGACTCCAACAGGCAGTCCCGAATCTCTTCATCAGACAGCGCAACGACCTTGGGGATACCGGCAACCATGTCACGGCCTTTGATCTCCATAGTCTGTATTTCCTCGCCCGGATAAGCCGAGCCAATGGTAATCTTGATCAACTCTGCCGTCCGTTCGCCAACCATGACATTGTATTTGCGCTTGATGTGCTGGATGATCGCCTCATCCATCATGTCCCCGCCAATTCGTGCTGAGCGCGAAAAAACAACCCCAGACAGAGAAATTACCGCAACTTCCGTCGTGCCTCCACCAATGTCTACGATCATATTACCAACTGGTTCGGACACTGGCAAACCCGCACCAATCGCTGCGGCCATAGGCTCCTCCATCAGGTACACCTCACGCGCCCCGGCTGACTCAGCCGACTCTTTCACCGCCCGCTTTTCTACTTCGGTAATACCATTCGGGACACAGATAACGATGCGGGGACGGATCCATGGCCGATGGTTATGGACCTTTTGGATGAAATAGCGCAACATAGCCTCTGTGGTTTCAAAATCAGCAATCACTCCATCTCTGAGTGGCCTGATTGCCACAATGTTGCCAGGCGTGCGGCCTAACATCCTTTTTGCCTCAAGACCGACAGCTAGGATACGTCGGGAGCCACGTGAGTCTTTTTGGACAGCAACGACCGATGACTCATTACAGACAATTCCTTGTCCTTTTACGTAGATCAGGGTATTGGCCGTTCCTAGGTCAATCGCTAAGTCGTCAGACAAGAACCCCCACAACGAACTCAGGGACATGTTTTATTTCCTTATGTACCAACATCAGCCTACTAAAACATAAGCCGCAGAACGTTGTATTAACAAAATCACGTAAAAAGAGCAAGCCTGTCAAATATAAGGCTTTTTTGTCACTCAACCTCCCATACCATTTCCTGCTGTCATAGGGCTCTTGAGCGGACGAGCATAGACAAATCATAACACTGTATTATATTAGAAGAATCTAGACATACGTAAGGAGAATAACCCATGCTGGACTTTATGCGAAAACGGACCCGATCAATTGGGGTCAAGCTCATTTTTGGCATTATCTCCCTTGTCTTCATTTTTTGGGGGGTGGGAGGTTCTGGCGACACAAGCCCAATTGAGGCTGTTGCAACGGTAGATAATCGCCCGATATCAGCCCGAGCCTTCCAACGCGCTTATGAGAACGTGAAAGCCTCGTATCAGAAGATTTATAAAGACAAGTGGACCCCAGAACTGGCCCAAAGCTTAAACTTAAAAGATCAAACTCTGCAGCAGCTTATTGACAGGCAACTCATGGAAGCCGAAGCCCAGCAGATCGGTTTGACGGTCACAGACAACGAGGTGCGTGAAGCGATTGTTGATCTGGCGGCTTTTCAAGCTTATGGGGAGTTCAGCTCTGAGCGTTACCGGCGTCTGCTGCGGACGTTTCGCATGACCCCGCGCGAATTTGAAGACGACCAGCGTACCCAACTGCTTACCAATAAAATGCGCGACCTGATTATCAGCAATGTGCAAGTTACCGATACCGAAGTCCGGGAACTCTTTAACTCACGACAGGAAAAAGTCGATCTGGAATTTATCAAGATTGCCGCAGCCGACTTCCTCGACGCGGTCACCGTCGAGCCCGAAGCCCTGGAAACGTTTTATAATACTCACCGTGAGTCCTTTCGCCAGCCTGAACAGGTACGCTTTGCCTATGCAGCCTATCCAGCGGACCACTTTTCTCTCGACATAGCGGTTTCGGAAGCAGAGGTAAAAGCCCTGTATAGCACCCAAAAAGACGAGCGGTTTACGACGAAGGAACGTATCCAGGCACGACACATTTTGTTAAATGTCGAGTCCGACGCAACAGATGAAGAGAAAGCTGAAGTCCGTGCCGCGGCCACCGCGTTGCTCGAACGGGTCAAAGACGGGGAAGATTTTGCCGCCTTAGCCGAAGAATATTCCGAAGATACTGCCTCTGGAACAAAAGGCGGTGATCTCGGTTTCTTCACCCGAGGCCGGATGCTCAAAGCGTTTGAAGAAGCGGCTTTCAGCCTTCCCGTCGGGGAAGTCAGCGATATTGTCGAAACCCAATTTGGATTCCATATCATTAAGGTTGAAGCTCAAGAAGCCGAACGAGCCCGCCCACTCGAAGAGGTCGCCGAAGAAATTCAAGAGGAACTCGTAAGCGAACACGCCCAAGAGAAAGCCCAGGAGGCAGCCCGGCAAGATCAACAGCACGTCCGGTCAGGGGCGACGTTCAAAGACCTTGTCGAAGCCAGAGGCTTGACCGTCGTGGAAAGCCGCTTGCTTGCCCGTAATGAGACCGTGCCCGCCCTAGGACGCCAGCCGCAGGTCCTCCAAGCCGCATTTAATACTGATCCGGGCAGTGTGAGTAATCCAGTCCAAGTTGGCGAGACTTCGTATCTTATCCTCACCCATGAAAAGACAGACTCATTCATTCCTGACTTTGCTGATGTCAGAGACAAGATAGAAGACCGTTACAAAAGTGAACAAGCTGAGCAGCTGGCCAAAGAAAAGGCTGAAACTTTGCTGAGCCGGGTGAAAGAAAGCAAGTCCCTGGCACGGGTCATCGAACAGGAAGTACATGAGGGGGAAGAAGCACCTGAGATTGAAGAGACGGGGGCGTTTGCTCGTCAAGGCGGCTATATCCCTAAGATTGGGAGCCTGCCAGCGATGAAAAAGGCGGCGTTTCGCCTCACCCCTGAAAACCCAGTCGTCCCAGAGGTATACGTGTGGGGTGGGAGTGCCTTTGTGGCTGTTCTCTTCGAACACATTCCAGCCAGTCCAGACGAATTCGAAAAGCAAAAAGACACTATCCGTGAAGAGATCCTGAATCACAAGCGTGCAGGGGCTGGTGGCGAGTTGATACAGTACCTCAAAAAGCAGGCGACGATCGAAATGAACCAAGAGGCATTGCTACGGGTCGCAACGTAGCAAACATCTAGAATGTCTCTCTAGCTACTGTATAGTCACTGAATAACTATTCAACGAGAACAGGAAGGAAGACATCCATGCCCCTCTTATCTGTTGGCGATGCGGCTCCGGCATTCAGCGTGCTCACCCATCAGGGCCAAGAGCTTACGCTTGCAAGCCTCGCAGGAAAAAAAGTCTTGTTGTGGTTCTACCCCAAGGCCGATACACCTGGCTGAACGACCGAAGGTCGCGGGTTCCGCGACCAGATTGCAGACTTCCAAGCCCAGAATGTTGAAGTCTTCGGTGTGAGCTTTGACACAGTCGCCGAAAATGCTGCCTTTGCCCAGAAGTTTGATTTCCCCTTCCTCCTCCTGTGTGATACGGACCGCGCGCTCGGTCTGGCCTACGGGGCGTGTGACGATGCCAAGGCAGGCTATGCCAAACGTATGAGTTATCTGATTAACGAGGCGGGGGAGATTCAGCGAGTGTATGGATCGGTCAATGCCGGTTCTCATCCGGCTGAAGTGTTGGCCGATCTCATTTCGTAACCCATCGTTATTTATTTTGCAAAGCAGTCTCCTCTCCCTGGAGGGCGAGGGAGAAAAAAGCGCTTGGCTGAAGTTGAAGCAGTCGGTTCGTCCGCCACCCCTACCCCTCTTGCGCCGCGTGCAGCGCCGCCTCATACACGACTTTGAGCGGAACGTCTTGCTCCTGCGCGTAGCGTTTGCAGTCTTCGTACTCTGGCGCTAGATGGATACGGCCGTTGGGCTGATGGGCGAGTTTGATCCGTATCGCTCCATATTGGGTCTCGACCGTTTTCTGTTCGCGCCGTAGGGCAACCCGATCAACCGGATATGATCGAATGCCCAGGGTTGAGGTTTCAGCAAATAGCACACCGCTCAGCTGTTCCCGATCAGCCGCTTGACACAGCACCCACAACAGAATGCCAGGCCGATTCTTCTTCATATGAATCGGACACAGAAACACGTCACGCGCGCCGGCACTGAGCAAGCGCTCCATAATGTGTTCATAAAACTCAGGATTCAGGTCATCAATGTTCGTTTCCAAAACGAGCAGCTGATCCGTTTGTACCACACCCTGGGTTTGCCCAATCAGCACCCGCAGGACATTCGGACGATCTGCCAGTGTCCGCTCACCAGCCCCATACCCCACAGCCTCGACCTGCATGACCGGCACCGCTATAGGCTGGGCTAGGGCAGCCAGGATAGCCGCCCCGGTTGGCGTCACTAACTCGCTGTCACCATCGGCAAAGCGCACGAGAAATCTCTTGAGCAATTCGACGGTTGCCGGTCCAGGAACAGGCAAAATACCGTGACGCGAGGGCACCATGCCGCTGCCAAGAGGCAGGGCTGAAACATAGACCTGCTCTACCCCAAGGACATTGAGACACACGGCCGTTCCGATGATATCGACAATAGAGTCTACAGCCCCGACTTCATGAAAGTGCACCTCTTCAGGAACGACCCCGTGCACCTGTCCTTCGGCTTCGGCCAAAACGCTAAAAATACGGATGGCGGTGTCTTTGATCTGAGGCGCTAAGCGACTGTCTCGAATCAGTGCAACAATCGACCGAAAGCTGCGTTCTCCTTGCGGCTCGTGGACGCTGACCTGAAACTTGACGGCCTGAATACCGCTTTGCACGCGCGTCGTCTGGCTCATGCTATAGCCTGTCAGAGCAAGCCCCCCCAAGGCTTCCTGTACCGTATCAAGCGAAACACCGAGGTGGAGGAAGGCCCCCACCGTCATATCCCCGCTTATCCCAGAAAATGCATCAAAATAGGCGATTTTCATAATAGTGAAGAGAATTAAGAAAAAAAGAAGCCCTGTATGAACCCAATTTCGACTACAATCCCAACACCAAAGACGGTACTCAATATCCCAACAGCCAGGCCCAGATCGTGATCCCAGGTTGGCAAGCGATTGCTGGCAAAGGAAAAAAAGAGGCCCATACACAGACTGACGAGCCCCATCCCGAGTATAGACCCAGCTCCAAAAACGACTAGGTACACAAGCCCAAGCGTGGCAGACGGCAAGCTTGCCAGGATGAGAATCATGAGCGCCGCACTCCCTGCCAGCCCATGCACCATCCCAACTAACAGAGGTTTCCATCCAAAACCAATGAGATGGCTATGTCCATGGCTTGCGTGCTCCATATGGCTATGAAAATGGATATGTTCGGTATTTTCAGAATTGCCATGACTGTGCCGATGGGCATGTAAACGTTTTCTGCGTGCCTCGATTACAGTCGCCACCCCAAGCCCAATCAGCATAATACCGACTAGGCATTCAAGACCAAGCCCAACCGGGGTCGGAATCTGTTGTTTCAACCCCAGGACAACCAGCCCCACGAGGAATAAAGTAGCGGTATGGCCGATCCCCCATGTCACACCAATCCAGACAGAATGCCAGACCGATCGTTCACGGGTCACCATGCTTGAGACCGCGACGAGGTGATCCGCATCAAAAGCGTGTTTGACACCAAGAGTGAGGCCAAGAGCGAGCGTAGCGACAAGGGTCACGGTCGATGTCCTTCGCAAAAAACAGTCTGACAAATTCGGGACGTTTTTAACACAAGATGTTCCACTCTCGCTTATTCACTCATTCTGTATCGGCGAGTTTTTCAATTTTGACAAGGTATAAGGTCTGCTCACCTCGCTCAAGAGTAAAACGAACCCGCTCGCCAGGCGTACACTGCTTCAAGAGGGCAGGACCTCTCAGCGCAAAGCTAGAAGTTTTTGCTGGGAAGAGGGTCGGAATTGGTCCATGATCAATGACAACGCGTCGATCATGCACAATCAGCTGTTTCACTTCTCCTTGGCCGACGAGCCTATCTGGCGGCGGTGGCGGGTCACAGCCAAGCCCTATAAGCACCAACAAAAGAAAATAACAGCGCCAGATGCAGCCGAGTGCGGCAGCGCCCTTGTGTGTATATGTATTCGAGCGCTGTTTCAAGGCTTGGACGTCTTTCAGGTTCTTATTGCAGATCCGTATTGCCGACTCTTATCGTATGACAGAAAATTCTGTTAGGGACAAAATCTTATTCGTTTGGCTGAGATAGATCACGCACATTCTTCCTGACTGGACAAAAGCGGCCTTTCACTTCCCCTCTCATCTATCCCACCACCCTTGGTTGTCAAGGGCGGACACTAGACAACGCCTCAGCATCGGGACGGATACAGGCCCAGGGTGGAAAAATTGGTCAATTCTTTTTGTCAGTAGAGCGGGAGAGCAATGTCCTTGTCAGTGCACTCCACCGGCTCCGATTCCCCAATATTTTCTATGATGCTGGAACCGCCTTAGGCTGGACACCAAACGCAGCCTTCTCTCGTTTCTCTCTTTTAATTCGCCGTTCGTAGAAAAACACAGGCGTCAGCAGGCTAGCGCCCAGAAAAATGCCTGCTGCCAGCACCACAAATCCTCCCAGAAACGACCCCGTGGCATCAAACGAGTAACCCATCACCAGTGGACCGATGACTCCACCCAGCCCGCCAAAGATCCCAGCAAAGATGCCGACCGCCATACCTAAGACTTCGTCTGGCAAAATATCAAAGAGCAGAACAATCAGCGTGTTCACCGCCGCCGCGTTCAGAAACAGCATCAGACACATCAATCCAATCACCGCCGTCACGTCCTGACTGAACACCAGTCCAAGGATAGCCGGTACGGTTAAGAATCCAGTGCACGCACCCACGCCACTCCGGTTTCCAATCCGATCACCAATGTAGCCGCACGCCAAGGCACCGGCAAAGGCAGCCAAATAGGGCAGAATCAGATAGATACCGCTATTCATAACCGTAAAACCCCGGTCTTTAACCAGATAGCCGGGCAACCAACTCAGGTTGGTAAAAAAGACGCCAACCATAAAAAACCCAGCGGTACAAATGGCCCAGAAGGCCCAATTGCCAGCCAGGAGCCCCAGGCTGTCGCGAAAAGAGAGGATCTGGGCAGCCTCCGCGTCTGGATTATACGTCACCCGGTCTTTGGCTACAGCATCTTCAATGAGGCGCTTTTCTTCTTCTGATATCCAAGGGTGCTGGTGCGGATGATCGTACACCAGGAGCCAAAACAAAAAGACACCGAAGACGGTCAGGAGACCAGTGCTATAAAACATTACCCGCCAGCCCCAGCTAGTAATGAGCCAGGCAACCACAGGCGTACCAATGACCAAACCCATATATCCGCACCCCATGGCCACACCGTAGACCCAGCCGCGTTCATGCGGCAGCACCCAGTGGTTTTCAATCTTGTGGAGTGGGTTGGCGACTGCGCCTTCGGATAAACCAAAGAACCCTCGGACGACGCAGAATTGGAAGAGGGAGTGACACATGCCAGTCAGTACCGTCATGACACACCACATAAAAAACATAACCGTTGCCCATTTCCGAATACCATACCGGTCGGCCACCACCCCACCACTCAACTGCCCAACAAGATAACCCCAATAATAGATGCTCAGGACGAGCCCCATTTGCTTGCCGCTAAAGCCCAACTCATCCATGAGATACGGCGCAGCCATGGAAATATTGACCCGATCGAGGAACAAAAAGAAAAAAGTCAACCACAGCGCGCCCATGACTGCAAATCGAAAGCGTGGTTTGCCTTGGGATTGTGCGGCGTTGTTCGGAGTCGCTTCAGAATAGGCTGCTTCAGCTCTCATGCTCCTCCCATGGGTCTTGTCTAGGTCCTGTCTAAATCAGTCCACAAAAAATTGCTACACGGTGTAGGGGCGATCCTTGTGAGCGCCCATCGGCAGGTTGCACCCAGCATCCAGCATCCAGCAGGGCGAAGACAAGGATCGCCCCTACCCGCGACCTCGGACGGTGGACCAATCTCGTGTGGTTTGATTGAGGCTCTGCCCCGATCTTGCATAAAGAACCGGCAAGATTATCTGCTGAAAGGAGGAAAGATGTCAAACAAAATCAATACAGGTAGGAAAAGTGCGAAAGACACAAAAAAAGGCAGCCACATCGGCTGCCTTCCTCGTACAAAATCAGCAAGGGAAACCTGGACTCATCCTAACCCAACGCTTCCTTGGCCAACGCATCAAGTTCGCCCAGCACGGCGGCTTCTCCATTATCACATTCCTGGAGCCAGATGGTGACGTGATCAACACCAGCATCCTGGAGTTCAGCCAATTCTTGCCGAGTGCGATATTTGCCGGGAAAACCAAAAGCCATGACCTGGATCGACTTTGGATCACGTCCTGCTTCCCGTGCCATCTCATTCAAACGCTGACGGCCCGCTTTAATGTCTTCGACTGGCGAAAGGACTGGCATCCAGCCATCCCCCCACTCCACAACGCGTTTGAACACATACTTCGACGAGCCGCCCATGTACACCGGCGGATGCGGTTTGCGCGCTGGTTTGGGGAAAGAACGCACGGCTGGGAAATCATAGTATTTGCCATGGTACTCGGATTCCTCGGTCGTCCAGAGTTCCTTCATGGCCAGGACAGCGTCCTTGGTCTGGCCCCAGCGATGATCAAAATCACCGCCCATGATCTCCGTCTCTTCACGGAGCCAGCCCGCCCCAATACCCAGAATAAAACGGCCGCCGGACAGCTTATCCAAGGTCGCCACTTCTTTGGCCAGCATTAAAGGACTACGTTCTGGAATAAGGCAAATACCGGTGCCCAACTCGATTTTGCTGGTCACTGCTGAGGCTCGTCCCAAAACCACAAACGGGTCCAGAATGCGACCGTATTCATCTGGGATAATGCCATCGTCAGCGCCTGGATATGGCGATGAGGTCTTAATCGGAATGATCGGATGCTCCGGTACCCAGTACGATGCAAAGCCAAGCTCCTCAGTCCGCTTGGCTACAATAGCTGGGTCAACTGACCTATCGATTGCAAACTCAAAGATTCCTATCTTCATACGTGCCTCCTTTTTGCCATTGTGTTTTCATATCAAGGCTGTTTCCTGAGAGTTTCATAGCAGACCCAACCCTCTTCCGGCTAGAGCAATACCCGCCAGGCCAGCAAACAACGCCAGCCCTATTCCTCCGGCTCCCCAGCGGACGATATAGGGATCTGCTTGGCGCGGTCCTGTAATGCCTGGAATGCTGGGCAAGTCCCCATCTCCACCGCCCACTTTCAGCTGGGCCTTCATGCCTTTTTCCATATGGTGGGGCACATCGCAGTGCACCAGATAGGTCTTCGGCCCCGGTGGCACAATGAAGGTTGCAGACTTCTCACCCTTCCCTGCAATTTCCAAGGTGAACATGCCCTGGTCATAGACGTAGCGCGGGAGACCGTGCAGCATCCATTGGTGGCGGACATCATCCGAGTTGATCAACGTGACGGTCAGCTTCGTACAGGGTTCGACTGACCATTCATGCTGGTCATAGCCAAACATCGTTCCCTTAAAATCCCGCGCAAATTCCTTACCGGCCCGGACGGTAATGTGCTGCTCACCCACAATACGTGGACACCCTCGAGGCAGCTCGTCAGTGTTCTCATTCATGACCATACCCGAGGCGTCCATATACATGTTGTGATGCTTGTGCATAGCATGCCCAGTATGCTCCGAGTGCCCTGCATGGGATTGATGATTCTGCGGTATTTGCGGTGATTGCTGCGTTGTCGCGGGTGCAGCTTCTTGGGCTGAACCCAATGCTGGAGACGCGCAGAGGACACACAGAACAAGGACAAAGATCCACATAGGCTAGACTTCCCGTGGACGTCGAAAGAAAGACCGAAGCAGTGCAGCGAGTCCGCCAAGCAGGAGGCCAATGACGAGCCCAAGTCCGCCAGCCCTGCCGAGCCCTGGCGACTGACTGGCAGCTTCCCCGAGCAAACCGGAGTCGTCCATACCGCCCCAGATCGGGACTTTCCTTTGATAGTATTCTTTGGTGAAAAAAGGCGTCCAGTCCATACCTTGCGTTTTTGGCTGCCCGGCTTCGCCCAAGAAGGACTCGTACACAATCGCGCTGATATTTCCGCCCGGATTAATACCGTTTGTAGTGATGCCTTTCTCTCTATGGTCGTGCAATAGCCAGACGCCTTCTCCATAATTGTGCAAGCCATCATTGACTGTCTGTAGGTGTAAATCCACGCGTTGCGCCGGGCTCACCCAGACGACATCGCGGGTAATCTGGGCGGCTGGATTATGCTCTACACCATCGTAATGGGTAATGGTGACTTTGTGGCCGTGGGTATGCAGAGAAATCCCCTCCGCTCCACCGTTCAGCACGCGGAGTTTGACGTTTTCATTGGGCTTCACCACAACAAGTGACTCACGCATAGTATAGGGAAACGAACGGCCATTCAGCACGAAATAATCTGGCGTCTGATCAGTAATATCGTAGCGGCGGTTGGTGGCTTCGGCCAACAGACGCGGATCGTTGGCAGTTTTGATCAGATCGTGCAAGGTCTGATCCATATCTTGATAGTGCAAATCATATTCACGATCGTAGGTCTCGCGGACGCCTGCCGAAGGCACCCGCACCTGCCCTGCCCCAACATTGAGCGTCTGGAGCCAGTTATTGGCGCGATTTTCTTCCACCACAAACATGCCCTGTAAGCCCATCAGAATATGAACGTTGGGCTGCACATGACAATGATAAAACATGGTACCGGTCTGACGCGGTGTCAAATCATAGGTGCGACTTTCTCCTGGCATGACTGGATGTTCACTGGTCGTGGGAACGCCGTCATTGCCCTCTCCATTACTATCCAAAAACGGATGGTCTACCCCGTGCAAGTGGATCGTGTGTGGGAGATAGTGCGTGTTTTCTAATGTCACCCGCAGGGTATCACCCTGCTCGACACGAATCACAGGAGCTGGGGCTCGTAGCGTCGGATTGGCGATGTCACTGTCAAAGTTTTCCGTGGCCATGCCACGCGTCTTGGGGGCAAACACCCACAGGCCAGGTTGAATGCCAGGCGCAATGGAATACTGCGGAAATGGCTCAGGGATATCCGGAGAACGGCCGTTGAGTTCAGAGACTTCGAGGCGGATATGAATCACATCCGGATCACCGTCTCCATCTTGGTCGTTTTCTTTCACCACCGTTGTCGGAGTTAGGTTCGTCTGCATCAAGACATCCATAGACACGTTATTCGTGCCTTTGACAAAGGCGGCGACCTCAGCCGGATTATCCGGATTACAGACAAGAGACTCTTCAATCCCAACCCCTGCTACAGCCTGTTGCGGACGCCAGTCTGGATGATGGTCAGGACAGAAGGGTTCGGCGGAGCTGAGATCTATACTTTTTGTATCTGGAGGGCTCGTATATGAGGATTCTCCAAAATAGGAGTACACAAATTCTTGGGCAGTCTGCGGCAGCCATGCGCGTGGTACAAGAAAGACCACAGCTCCAAGAAAGAAAAGGAGGATTAGAATCAGCGCCAAGAAACGACGAGTACGCATGAGCACTATATGTATGGGGAGATTGTTTACAGGGAAAGGGGGGAAGCCAGGTGCAAATTTCCCCTAGAGCAGTTTTTGTATAGCTGAGCCCTAGGAGCGCGACCAAACATCACAGTTTTGGTCGCTCATCAAAGCGGGCGGGACGCCCGCGCTCCCAGGCAAGGGCAATGACACACCCGAATGAAAGCCGCTTTAGCCTTTGACCAGCTTAAGTTCAGCTGATTTTGGCTTCTTCCCGACAAAAAAGAAATAGCTCCCAATCGCGCCAATCACCAGGAAACTAGCCGCTATAATCAGCTGCATTGACCACGGTCCAACGTTGAAAGGGAAAGTGATCTGCTCATATGGGTTCTCTAGCGTCACAATCGCCTCATACTGGCCAGGAGCGTCAAAGGCGATATCTGCATTGACGACTCCGTTGAGGTACGTCTGAGCCGGAACGTCGAGGATAAGACGGGGTTTAGCAGCGTCCCCAGTCTGTACGACTCGGAGGGCTGCTGGACGTTTACGTAGCACTTCATCAACCAGGTCAAAAACCAGGATAGTGCTACCAACATGGGGAAGACTGGTACAGAACTCTTCAGTCGGGCTGACTTCTGGTTGATAAGCAGAAAAATGGATCAGAGACGAGCCTACACGCTCAACGCAAGAGTCTTGCTCAATACCGACCCCACCATGCGATCGTACTGTTTGCGGCACAAGGAGAATGATCGAAAGGGAGAGGGATGGGAGGAGGCCGCCTATCCGCAGCATGTCTGGACAGAACCTCTCGGAGAACGGACTTAGTGAAGAGCGTGCTGGCGGGGAGTCATGCTCCACACTTGACTGAGCTATGGCAAGTACTGTGGTGTGAACTTTGTCGGGACCAGGCCTGAGCGAACAGTGACCAACTCACGCTCGCCTTGTCCATTCTCAAAATGGTACACACCAGCGATAAACTGCTGAGGGGCACTGAG
Organism: Binatia bacterium; assembly: GCA_965231765.1. GTDB lineage: Bacteria > Desulfobacterota > Binatia > Bin18 > Bin18 > JAAXHF01. The sequence goes on along the minus strand of OZ246887.1, from coordinate 5,361,483 downwards.
CGGAATCAAGCGTTCCACGCCGAACAGCGTATTTGAAATCGTTACCGTCAGATCTTTTGTTTCGCCTGGAGCGATCGGAGCATCAGGCTCAACTCCGAATGCGCCGACAAATTCACGTGGGCCGGCGGCAAGCTGCTCTTGTTCTCCGCCATTCACGAAGTTGGCCATCGCCATCGTATATTTCTTTATGCTGATAGGGCTGTCCGCTACGTTCTGCACCTGGATTTTCATCTCGAGCGTCTCACTCGCTTCATCAAAAGTCGCTCCGGTGGCTTGCACTTCCGCCATTTTCTCTCCCGAAGAGATAAATTTTGGCGTAAACCAGTCGGTCTGCTGTGGCCACCTGACCGGATAGCTGATTGCCGCATAGGACCAGCCCAGCACGAGCATCATGAGCGTCACACCAGCAATCACATTCATCCACATATGGTCGCGCGGGGTGATGAGACCAAGGTCGGCTCCCTCATCATTCGGCGGAATCTGTAGCGTGACCGCGAGGTTCGTGACGGTCCGTTTATTCAGCGTCCAATACAGCATCCAGACCATACCGATCACGAAGCTGGCGAAGGACCACCAGACGGCAAACGAGCCGCCATAGGTGCTGAGCTCAATGGTCTCGCCATTCAACAACGTTACGGGGAATTCCAGCGGGGTGGGACTGGGTGATATCTTGACCCATTCCCCTGGGCCGAGGAGCGTTCCCGTCCCCTGAATGCCGATCCCAGGATGGACGTGCCAATCCCCGGGCTCTTTCCCAATAAGCAGCATCCGAAACTCGTAAATCCCACCCTTTTCGACGAAAAAGGAACCGATCAAAGATTCCCCGTTCACCGTCCGCTCTTTGAGCAGAAACTTCGGTCCAGGGACCACAGGCACGATAGAGGCGATCTCTGGTGTCTCTAGCGTACGCGGCCAAGTTTCCAGGACCTTGACCTTACCAGTGATTGTGACCGGGTCGCCGACTTGGATTTCAGTGGGAGAAATCGATACATCGAAAAACGCGGTCGTCATGTTTTTCAAGAACGGCTCATCAGCAGCTTCCCCGTGGGCAAAGACTGAAGAGGCATTGATCGTCGTGATACAGACAACACCAAGGAGGCTGATGAGCAGTCGCCAAGCCTGTTTACTCATTGACCGCTCTCCCCTCAACGACATGCAAGCGCGGCTTCTGCTTAATACGGATCGTGTCCGTGGCTTGTCCAGTCATCTCAAGCGCTGGGACATCTCTGTTCTTGCTGAAGGGCCACAGCATCATCAGCCAGTAAAACGCAAAAGCAAGCCCCACAGAGGTGGCGACCGGAGGTCCCATCTCTTCTAGGCCCATACCATGCGCATAGACAAACGAAGGGCTTGTGAGCAGCCCGCCCAATGCAGCCCCATATCCAATCAAGAACGGCCGGATCAATTTCGTTTTGCTCAGCATAGTCATCTCACAGAGTTTTTAGATAGCGTCGAATCGGCCACACAGCGAGATAGCGGCCGATGAACTGACCAATCCAGTAGCCGAGGAACGCGGCTGTGCCACCAAATACAAGTGACACATACTGAGTCTCACCAAGGAAACTGCGCAATGCGCCTCGCTCAATCAGACGTAGATATTCCGGCGTCTGGGATCGAATATAGGCAATCCCCTGTACATCGGCGACGGTCACTACATGATCCATGAAGTGTGCAGGTTGGAGGAAAGGCGCCAACGGGACATAATTATACGCCCACACCATAATCGCCCAGACGTGTGCACCGATCAGCGACGTGAGGATGAAGCTGCGCGTCTTCATTAGGGTCCAGTCCAGCAAGATCCCGGCACATATTGTAGAGATAGGCCACACAAAGTTCATCGGATAGGTCACTGCCAGGTCCCACTGGAAATAGCGTCCAACCCAGGCCGCCATAAACAGACAACAAGCAGTATACGTCGCCCCAGTTGGCATCCGCCAGGCGACCCACTGAATATACTGAAGCGCCGACGGAATAATGATCGTTGCAAAGGCAGTGATCACCGGCCACCACTGCTGATCTTTCCAGTCCGTCCAGAAATCCCAGTCACCAGCAAATAGTTGCTTGGTAATGTCTGCAGCGCCAGCCACGACGAAGATGGCAGTGGTCCAGAAAATGAGATCCCATTTCCAATCGATCCATTTGTACTTTTTTTCGAGGAGGGCCTTAAGTTCGAGCCGTTTTTGCTTTTCGGCCTCGACCGCGAGATCTGCGACCGTTGCTGTTTCGTCCGCCATGCATTCTGCCTCTCTAGTGCGAGGATGGAGACGGCGCGGATTCAAGAGAGCCCACACCGTCTCAGAGTCGTTGGCTAATCAGTCACTCATCAGCGATTAGTCAGCAACCATGGGCTGTTCTGCAGGCTGAAGCGGAGCGTCTATATCCGCCTCTTCTTCAGCTTTCTCAATCTCGAAGAGATGCACGATTGTCTCTCCCCAGACGGCGAACATACCACTTGCCAGCCAGCCATAGACCACAAACGGCCAGTGGAAAGGCACTGAGAAAATCTCTTCAGAAATCCATAGACTATGGCCCCATTCATTGGCAGCAACGGCCATACATTCAAGTGCCGCGGCAGCAATCAGTAAGGCGAACGACCATGGAAAACCTTTATCCCTGCCATACAAAGCCGGAATACGAAACCTGCCATAGAGGTATGTCCCGACAGCTAAGATAACGGTGAGCGGGAAGAAGAAATAAAACATCGGAATATGGGTCGGTGTCAAAGCCGTGTCGCGGACCATCGTCTGATGCCACGAGCCGTCCCAATTGGGCCAGAAACTGGCCTCCAGATAAATCGCAAAGCTGGTCACGCCAATCAGGCTCCACAAGATGGCCACCCGTCGGACCTGTTCGGCCCGCTCAACCGGCTTGCCTTCCATCTCGCGGCCAGTCCTGATCAACCAGCCCAACCATCCACCGGCGAATACGCCGAGGATAACCAACTCCGCCCAGAACAACGACCGATAATACAGCGTGAATTCCCAACTGGCTGAGTCCAGCCCAGCCGTGAACATATACCAATAATTCCAGAACCACAGAAAAACGTTAGAGGCCATGACGAGGCCGATACCCCAGAACAACGGCTTCCAGCCGACTGACCAGTCGGTCGGATTCATCACCGCGCTATCGCCGGCCCCACTTCCTGCTTGCATCGCTTGTGAATCAGCCATCTGTATCCCTCCTGTATTCAGTTACTCCGTAATACCTATCCTGCATCTTTATTTTATGCGAGCGCTTCGCCCTGCTGTCGGGAAACAATATTGTAGCGGATAGCGGAAATTAAGATGAAAACGAGCAATCCGGCTACAAGCAGCGCTGGCATTATCATAGCCTTATACCATGCCGCGACCTGAATGGGAAAGGCCAGTAACTGAGGATCTTTGCCTTTCTCTAGTTCCAGCATGACCTGGGCAATATACGTGGTCTCTTTCTGGAAGACTAGCTCTGTATTCAGCACGCCCCGTTCGTACACCTTCGGCGGCACCGAGAGCACTGTCTGCGATTGTCCCGATGTGTTTGTGGCGATCACTTCAAGCCCGAAGGGCACTTGGCGTAGCTCGCCCGGGGTTACATCGACAACCAGGAGCGCCTTTCCCATCCGTGGGACTTCTTCACAGTATTCAGTGACGGGATCAAACTGCGTCTGGTACAGCGTGATATGCAGAAGTGACGCACCAATCTCTCGTCGGCACGTATCATTTGGTCCCCGGTCTCGATGCGCCCATACTTCAGCAGTCGTACCACTCACCAGCAGAGCCATGCCAATCGTAGCCAGCATTATCTTGGCTGGCTTGCTCTTATGCACCAAATTCATCAACTTCATCTCATTGCATCCACCACTGATACTGCCTACTCTCAAATCGCCAAGCCAAACAGATGCAGTACCATCAGACCAGCCCCCTGACTGGGTTACCCTAGTATATGGGGTGAAATTAAGGTTGCTGTCAAGGCTTTCTCAAGGCTTTCCCAAGACTTTCCTTAGAAGCAAAAAATCCTCTTAATATTTTAGCAATTGACGGAGTGTCTCAACGAAAACTGGCGAAGAAGGCAAGAAGCTCTGAATTGAAAGCAGGCCATTCCAAATGCGAGCCAGTTCCTTCACAGTACAGCGTTGTCACACCGCTCGCGCAATTTGGGTAGATTCGACAGCCATCTGCCTGTTGTGGGTGTGATTCTCCAGCACATCCATTGCAGGCAGCCCACCAGTCTGCAATCTGCTGACCATAGCCAGGAAAATGCTGATCCTCGGCGCTCTGCATGATCATTACTGACAAGGGAGCCGGACAGGTAAAACCAGCCAAGTCTTCTGCCGTGAATCCAGCTGCGCTCGGGGCGATTGCCTTCGGGATATGCTGCGTTTGCTCTAGGACAGCAAGGGCAACTGCTGCCGTTCCCCCGTCAGAGTGTCCAGTCAGGAAGATTCGCTCTGGATCGACACACCACTTGTCAGCAATCAAATTCGGAATTGTCCCGAGTTCTTCGATCACCCTGATCGACAGGCGTTGACGATTAGCATAGCCAATGATCAAGCCAGCCTGTGTCGCTTCTTGCGTAAGTCCAGTAAAACCCTCATTGCGGAACTGATTGATCCCAGCTGGGGCGTAAACCATCAACAATGGATGCGCGGCGGTTGGGTCATAATTAGCCGGGGTACGGACATTATACGCAATGCCTTTAGCAGATCGTTCGTCATCGGTTATGCCGGCCGGTCCCTCGCGGGTTCCAGGAGGGCAGTGCTCAACAGAGGTCGTCTGTTCATATGCATACGTGCCGAGTTCAACAGGAGGGTCGTTTTGACAACCGCTGGACAGGCTCCAGAGAACGATCGACACAGCCATCAGGCCTGCCCGGACTGACAAAACCATACCCTACTGCGTCAACATCTCTGCTCTGATCGACACAGGAAATGCCAGAGACAGAATCATTAGGTTGGCACAATGACTGCACGTCCCTTAATCTTGCCGTGGTGCAGATCGTCAATTGCAGTGTTGATCTCATCGAGTGTGTAGCGCTTGGTATGTAGCTTTACCTTGCCTTGCGTATGCAACACCATCAGCTCGCACAGTTCGGTGTAATTGCCGACCAAACTGCCCACAACAGACAGCTCAGAGAAGATCATGTCGATAGCCGGCACTTCGATCTTGCCGCCATAGCCAATGACAATATGCGTACCTCCCTGACGGAGCATCTGGACTGCCTGCTTCTCAACGCCCTGTTCACCTACGAAGTCAAGCACAACGTGCGCGCCTCCGCTGCTCAACGTTTGCACAGCCTCAACCGCGTTCTCGCCCACCACATGCTCAGCGCCAAGCTCGCGCGCAAGCTCTTGTGCATCTGGCGCTGGATCAACGACGATCGTGTTGGCTGCACACAGGTTATGCAGCGATTGGAGAGCGATATGTCCCAGTCCTCCGAGGCCAATCACCACGGCCCATGACCCAGGGGAAAGCAGCTTCGCCGCCTTCTTAGCCGCCCGATACGCAGTAATTCCGGCGTCAGCGTGGGGGGCAACATCAACCGGATCAACCCCTGCGGCCAGCTTGATAATCGACCGCTCAGAGGTTCGCAGATAGTTTGCAAAGCCACCATCGGTGTTGAGGCCAGGAAAGCTGCCATTCTCGCAGTACATGTCCTCGCCTCTCCTGCAGCTGGCACACACTCCACACGTCATGAGTGGATGAACAATGACAGGGTCGCCTACCTGTATGCTGTGTACCCCGTCACCCACTGCCTCAATCCAACCGGCACTCTCGTGTCCGAGCGTGTAAGGGAGTGTGACATCGACCTTCTCTCTCCAAACGCCCTCTATAATGTGCAGATCAGTCCGGCACAACCCAGCTCCGCCAATGCGGACAATCACATCGTTGGGTCTCCCCAGGCTAGGTTCATTGACGCTATCGAGCTTCAAGGGTTCATTATAGCCATGGAGCCGTGCTGCTTTCATAGGATTATCTCATTCAGACTGCGCCTTTGCCCATTTGATCAACAATGTATTCAGCTTGGCGGATGGCCAGCGAGACGATGGTCAAAGTCGGGTTTTCTCCCGCCCCGGTGGTGAATTGGCTCCCGTCAGAGACAAAGAGGTTTGTGATATCGTGGGCTTGGCCCCATTTGTTCACCACCCCATCGCTGGGCTTCTCGCTCATCCGATTGGTACCGAGGTTGTGGGTTGAGGGATACGGCGGCGTCTCGACAATACGCGTGGCGCCGACTGCTTCATAGATCGCGCTGCCCTGTTTAAAGCCGTGGTTGCGCATCGCAATGTCGTTCGGGTGGTCGTCAAAGTGGACATTCGGAATAGGCTGACCGAACTGATCTTTCTCGGTCGGGTGTAACGTCACCCGATTGGTCTCCCGCGGCATATCCTCGCCGACGATCCACATCCCGGCCATATGTTCATACTGGTCCATCAGCTCGGTGAACTCAGGCCCCCAGGCTCCCGGATCGAGGAAAGCAGCCATAAAGGGCAGGCCAAGGGCTATCGTTTCCATGTGATAGCCGCCGACAAAACCACGCGACGGATCGTTCCGTGCTTCATCTTCAACAATGCCAGCCATGGTCGTCCCACGGTACATGTTGACCTCTTTATCAAAGATCCCATACACCGATGCCGTCGTATGCCGCATATAGTTCTGTCCGACTTGTCCTGACGAATTTGCCAGACCGTCGGGGAACATCGTGGAGGCGGAGTTCAGCAATAAACGCGGGCTTTCAATCGAGTTGCCAGCCACACATACTACGCGGGCTTTCTGCTCAACCTGGTTGCCGTCCTTGTCGGCATACAGCACGCCAGAGACCTTGCCTTGGTCATTATGAAGAATTTGTAAGGCTTGGCTCTCCGGCCGGATATCAAGCTTGCCGGTCGCTTCGGCTTTCGGAATTTCCGTATACAGGGTTGACCACTTGGCGCCCATTTTACAGCCCTGAAAGCAGAACCCGAGTTGCCGGCAGGATTGGCGTCTATCTCGTGGCCGAGAGTTAATCGCCATATTGCCGGTATGGACTTTTTTGTAACCCAAGCGCTTTGCACCAGCCTCCAGCACCTTATAGTTATTACTGCCGGGTAAGGGCGGGATATCATTGGTATTGGTCACCCCCATCTTGTCCTCAGCACGGGCATAATAGGGCGCCATGTCGTCCAAACTGATTGGCCAATCAAGCAAGTTAGCATCAGCGACTTCACCGTACGTCGTCCGGCCGTTGAACTCATAATCTTTAAAACGTAACGAGGCTCCTGCCCAGTGGACTGTTGTCCCGCCAACGGCTTTCACAATCCAGGTCGGCAGATTCGGAAAGTCCTTGGCAACCCGCCAGGAGCCCGATGTCGTGCGTTTATCGAGCCAGGCAGTTTTGTTAAACATCTTCCATTCGTCGTTCTCAAAATCCTTCATTTCAATCCGCTTGCCTGCCTCAAGCAGAACGACGTTGGCACCCTTTTGGCACAGCTCATTGGCTAATGTTCCGCCGCCAGCACCCGAGCCAATGATGACCACTACACTTTCGTCTTTCAGTTCATACTTTGCCATGACCGACCCCCTCTTAATCCTCAGGCAACCAACCGATATCGTCGAAGCCGCGTTCAATATAGCCGCCCGATTTCCACGAAGAGCCTTCATAACCAAAATGTCGCCACACGAGGGGCTGGTCGTACAGACCGGTCACAATGGAGCCCCGAATGGTCTGGAAAAACGGCGTGGTTTCAATATTTTTCAAGGCACTCAGTTTGTACCCCTCACTTAAATCGAGCCATTTCACTCCATAAATTGCGTCAAGTGAGCCCACACCTTCTTGCACTAACGTGGCAAAATTCGAGTCCGCTTTCGCTTTCTCATCAAACCCTTCGATAATTTTGGCGTAGTAACTATCCCCAATTGCATCGTGCGGATAGATGTGACGACACATGTGTACCAAAGTCATGGCGGTATGCTCATCCAATGTGGTGGTGAGGTTTGCCAGGGCCTCAGCCGTTTTCGGCAGGATCGTCCCTAGGCTACCGGCAACGATTGTACCGGCAAGAGTCAGACTACTCGAATGCAAAAACTGACGGCGACTCATTCCCTTCTTGCTCATGGAGGTACCCCTTCTCGCTCGTTCGCTTCTAGTTGCTCTCGAGACTTTTCTCTCCATTAGCTGAGAAACTGAACTTTTGCAATTTCGGGCGGGTGGCAGCGGCGGAGCCAATTCAGGGTATCGTGGAATATCGCACAGATATTCGGCCCTTTGCCGAATATCTGGTCGAAAACCACCGCCGACAGAGACGTTGGTAGGAAGAACCCCCGTGCAAGCAGTAGACCAAGAAGAAGCAGAAATGGATTGGAGAAAGACAAGGAGTAAAAAATAATGGGGACGGTTTACGAACCGCCCCCATATACTGAACGTCATTATTCCTCAGGCAAGGCAAACACGAACAGCGCGCTGCCTCGGCTGACATTCGGGTTCTCACCCACAATGCTGACGACGAGACCGCCAGCCCCGCTGGGGATGGCCACATACTGCCGTCCATTGACTTTATACGTGATCGGCTGGCCACGGACGGTCGAGCCGGTCTGAAACTTCCACAACAGATCACCAGTTGTGTCGTCTAAGGCCAGCGCATAGCCTTGCTGATTACCAGTGAAGACGAGGCCACCAGCCGTCGCCAGTGCACCGCCAACCATCGGGTATTTGTCTTTATAGCGCCATTTGACTTCGCCTGTTGCCGGATCGATAGCAGACACGTGTCCATAGGCAGTTCCAAGACCGCCTTGGGTCTCTCCAGGGCCGCCACCCCAGAATGGGATGCCCTGGATAAACATGGATGTGGCTTTTTCCATCTTGCCACAGCTCTCAATCGTCGGCACGAAGATAGAATTCGCCGTCGGACTGTAGGCTGCTGAGTACGAACCATTTTGGCCGCCCACATTGCCCGGACAGATCAACTCGGGATTGCCACCCTTCATCGGGACATACTTTGGATCGACCTGCGGCCGTCCATTCTCGTCAAGTCCTTTGGCCCAATTTAGCTGCTCGACATACGATGCACCGTGCAGAAATTTACCACTCTGGCGGTCTAACACATACAGAAAGCCATTCCGGTTGGGCTGGGCCAGGGCTTTGACTGTTTCTCCACCTCGTTGTACGTCAAGCAAAAACATGCCGGTATTACCGTCATAATCCCAAATGTCATGCGGAGTGAATTGGAAGTACCACTTCAACTCGCCGGTATCTGGGTCAAGGGCAAGCACACTATTTGTGTACAAATTATCGCCTTCACGATTGTCTCCATTCCAGTCCGGAGCCGGATTTCCCGTTGCCCAGTACAGCAGATTGGCTCCTGGGTCGTACGAGCCCGTCACCCAGGTTGGACCACCGCCCTGTTTCCAAGAATCGCCTTCCCAGGTTTCCACACCTTTTTCACTCATATTGGGGATGGTATAGCGGCGCCACGCCAGCTCACCTGTCTTGGCATCATACGCATCCAAATAGCCCCGAATGCCATATTCACCACCAGCAATGCCGATAATGACCTTATCCTTGACAATCAATGGGGCAGCGGTCACGCTAAAACCGTTACGATAGTTATCAATCTCGGTATTCCACACCACCTCGCCGGTGTTGCGATTTAAGGCAACCACACGGGCGTCCAACGTCCCCATGTAGAGCATGTCACCGGCAATGGCTGGACCACGATTGCCTGGCCCACAGCAAATGCGCATATCTTTCGGCAGCGGATGATCATATTTCCACAGCATCTCGCCAGTGACCGCATCTAAGGCGAACAGTTTGTTGTAAGCCGCGGTCAGATACAGCACACCGTCAGCCACAACTGGTGAGGTTTGGAACTGGGCTGGAATACCCGTTTGAAATGCCCACGCCGCCTGGAGTTTCTTGACGTTGTCGCGACTGATATCGGTCAGTGGGCTGAACCGCCAGCTCTCATAATTGCCACCATACATCAGCCAGTCGGCAGCATTGCTTGTCCCTTGGAGAAGTCTTTCATGCGTCACGGACGGAAGACCGCTGACCGGGCTCTCCTCTGATTTTCCGGCTTCATCCGATTCACCATCCTCGTCAACTTCTTCCGCTTCTGCGTGTTCGACCAGTGCGTACAGTTCAGTCCGCGCTTCCGTAGACGCCGCCTCTGCGTTAGCAGTAGGTGCTGCCTCTGTCGCTACCTGATTCGCTTCTACTGGTGCGGGTTTGGCCGCCGGAGTCGCCGCCACTGCGGCATCCGTATCATCCGATAGGCTGGCTTCGGCCTGGGTCTGTTGTTCAGCTAGCGCTGTAGTGTCCTGTGCACAGACACTGAGCGGGAGCATCAACGCCGATGCCATGATTATTCGACTGCCACCCCAAACCCAGCGCATCAAAACATCCTGCATAATCTCTTTCCTCCATCTGTCTGTGTTCTCTACATCCGTATTGATACCTGCTTGGCACGTTTGGTCAACGACCTCCAAGCCAGGCCTACCTTACGCTCAGATGCAGCTTCCAGAGCAAGCTCTCTCGCTCAGCCTTCCCGTATCCTGGCCAAGCCTATAGATCAAATAGTCTGTTCTGTATTGCGATGACAGCGTCGAACCATTTTTTACAGCTGCCCCCGCTTGCTTCAGTCGCCACGAGGACGTATGGGTGCAGCATTCTGTCTGAGCATGAGAGGAGGATCGCACGATGAGCGGTCAAGAAGCTGGGCTCAACCAAGAGCTCAAACAAGCTATCGAAGCATTTCAGAAAGAAATGCTGCCCAATATCCCATCAGCAATTGTGAGTACGCTCCAGCGGACCACAGAAGATTTGGTCAAAAGCGGAATTGCCGACAAGAGCGTCAAAGTGGGCGACACAGCGCCTGCGTTCACCTTGCCAAACGTCCGTGGCGAAGATGTCAGCCTCGCCAATCTGCTGAGCAAAGGTCCGGTCGTCCTAGCGTTTTATCGAGGGACCTGGTGACCATACTGTAACCTGCAGTTGCAGGCGTACAAAAAACACCTGGCCGAAATGCAAGCCCATGGCGCTTCAGTGGTCGCAATCTCTCCTCAGACCCCAGACAACTCTTTGACCATGGCCGAAAAGAATGACCTGCCGTATGAAGTATTAAGCGATGCGGGCAACCAGGTTGCCCGCACGTTCGGACTCGTTTTTGCCCTGGTCGACGAACTGCGTCCACTCTACGACCAGTTCGGAAAGCTGCCAGAATTCAACGGAGACGATTCATACGAACTGCCCATTCCAGCCACTTATGTCATTGGCCAAGACGGTGTTATTCAGTTGGCGTATGTTGATGCCGACTATACGCACCGGCTTGAGCCGGCAGACATCATCGAGAACCTGGCGGCCAATGCAGCAGCGTAGCAGTATCTGATATGACAGAGTCGATTGAGGCTAGGGCAACGGTGACCCGTTGCCCAGGGTGCTGTGCATAAACGCAAACCGCTGCTTGGTATGCTCGGGTAACAACCCAGGCTGCGAAAATATATCACGTAGCGCGTTCAGCAAAAAATCACGCCGATAGCGAATGATGGCGAAGCCCAATTCCTCCTTTATTCCGAAAATAAAAATACAACGATCCCTTGGGGACTTTGGCAGCCGCCAAAATGTCATCCAGACTGGTATGATGAAAACCGTGGCGGTGGACTAATTCTGCCGCAGCCTGGGTGATCCGCAGACGGGTCTGCTCACCCCGCGTTGTATGCTGCGGGGCGGAGCTCGTTGTTTTTCTTAGCATAGCGCTTGGGCAATCCGGATGTGAGCCAAATGTGAGTTTCGTTCTCGATGAGGTCTAGTAGCCGGTGGTGACTTCAACAAGGATCTCGTCAGGGTCACGCACGTAGACAGATCCAGACTCCTCGGAGCCATGCAGAGAGTGGGGAATCTGTTGCGTTTTCAAGCTGCTCAGAATCTCACGGAACTGCTCAGGCTGCGCCTTCAACGCAATATGATGCATGCTACCAACCCCCCGGACAGTCTTGTCAGGCCCTTTCTTGGGAAAATCAAAAAAGGCTAACTGGTTCCCACCTCCCATATCAAGGAAAATATGAGTCGAGGTTGGCTCGTCACGGTTGGTCATGATCTTGGTCAGCCGCATACCCAAAACCTGTGTATAAAACTGAATCGTGGCATCCAGATCCGAACAGATCAGAGCCAGATGATCGACCCCCGAGGTCGGTACTGCGCGAGGAGCAGTATCTTCCTGCGTCAAATAGCGCTGTTTTAACTCTTCTCGACGAACCTGATACGTCTCCAGTTCTGCCATAAGCAGTCCTCCTCTCCAGGTGTGTACCGGTTTCGAGCTTTAAACGCAAGAAAAGTCCGCCCATCGTATCGGGAGGAAGGAAAAGCCGACGAATCTCAGGACTGCCTTCCAGCATATCTCACAACGCTTTTTCATATACCCGATACGTCTTATAGCGCTCAGCGCCCATCCGCTCTAAACCACGGATCATCGGCCAGTTATCTTCCAGAATCCACGAACACTCGACATACGGATACCCGTTCTTGGGCGCTTCTTCCCAGAACTTGAGATACAGCATGGCATCTAGTCCGCGCAGACGTACATCTGGCTTGAGCCCCAGGAGTAAGATTCGGGTTGCGTTGATTGACCTCTTGTGCCACAGCAGCTTCAGCCAGCCAAAGGGCAGGAGTCGCCCATCAATGCGCTGTAGAATCTGATTATAATCTGGTAAGGCAAGCGCAAAACCAACAACCTCGCCCCCCACCTCAGCAATCTGGCACAGCTTTGGATCAGCGATCCAGCGAACTTGTTTGACAAAGTGTTCAAGCTCAGCTTCGGTGACGGGCACAAAGCCCCAGTTACTTTTCCACGACTCTTGGTAGATACGAAACAATTGTTTGATCTCTGTTTCAAAACGACCCATATGGATCGGCCGGATCGTCACCTGCTGAGCCTGCTGCAAACGCTCAATACCACGCACGAGTCGTGCCGGCGGGGTGGCATCCCCGCGCACGTCAATCAGATACGCGAATAAATCCTTGGCCTTGCTATAGCCTGCCCGCTCAATCAGGGTCGAGTAGTAGGCGAAGTTGTACGGCATCATGAGCATTGGTGGCAGTTCAAAGCCGTCGACCAAAAGGCCACAGATTTCATTGGTCGAAAAATTCATCGGGCCACGGATCTGTTTCATGCCCCGTTCTGCGACCCATTGCTCAGCGGTGGTCAGCAAGGCTGAAGCGGTGGCTGGATCATCTATGCTTTCGAAAAACCCAAAAAAGCCAATCGGCTCATTATGGAACGAGATGTGTTGATGGTTCACAATGGCAGCAACCCGTCCGACGACCTCCCCACCCCGAATGGCAAGAAAATACTGGACATCGGCATGCTGATGGAAGGGATGTTTGTCGGGGTTCAGTAGCTCCTTGAGGTCGAGGAGCAGTGGCGGGACCCAGGCCAGCTCATTTTTATACAGGCGCTCAGGGAGCGTCAGAAAAGAGTGTTGCGCTGAGCGTCCTTGGGCAGGAACGATACATACAGCCGTTGGCATGGCCCGTCCAGGTCAACGCTCTCAATCGTGGGACAACACGATCTCGTTTACACCGCCACCTGACTCTGAATGCCCAAATGATGCCGTCCCTGGTCAAACGCATCAAGCACAAAGTCAACTTGCTCGTCAGTATGCGTCGCCATCATGGAAATCCGCACCCGACACGAATGGTCCGGCACCGCCGGTGGGATGACCGGATTGGTAAAAATCCCGCTATCAAAAAGCGATTTCCACAGCAACCAAGTTTCAATCGGTTGACCTGTAACCACTGGAATCACTGGGGTCTCGCTGACACCGATATTATAGCCCAGACTCTTCAGTCCTTCCTGCATCCGGTAGGTGTTACGCCACAGGGCTTCACGACGTTCAGGTTCTGCCTCAATCACATCAAGCGCAGCCAATGCAGTCGCGACTGAAGCTGGTGGCATACTTGCGCTGAAAATCAGCGAGCGGGCGTGGTGCTTCAAATAATGAATCACTGGCTCTGGCCCAGCCACGACTCCACCGATGGAGGCTAAGGACTTCGAAAAAGTCGCCACAATCAGCATGACCTGATCTTCGAGCTGAAAGTGGTCGGCAGTCCCCGCTCCACGTTCACCAAGGACGCCAAAACCATGCGCATCATCGACCAGAATGTCCGCCTCGTATTTCTCGGACAGGCGGACCAGTTCTGGTAGGTCAACAATGTCCCCATCCATAGAGAAGACGCCATCAGTCACAATCAGTTTTCCAGTGTCGCGCGGCGCACGGGCCAGCTGTTGCTCCAAGATGCCCAAATCCTCATGCGGATAGCGGCAGACGGTCCCATACGCCAGCCGGGAACTATCAACCAAGCTGGCATGGTTCAGTTTATCAAGATACAAATAATCTCCGCGTCCGATCAAACCAGCCACCACGCCGATATTGGTCTGGTAGCCCGTACTAAACACCAACGCGGCTTCCTTATGGAAAAATTTGGCCAAACGGTCTTCGAGTTGCTCGTGGAGATCAAGCGTCCCGTTCAAGAAGCGACTCCCGGTACACCCACTGCCATATCGCTGCAAGGTATCGGCAGCGGCCTCAAGAACCTTGGGGTGGTGGGTCAGGCCCAGGTAATTATTCGACCCCATCATAATCTTGGAATCGCCATCAATCGTCACTTCTGTCCCATTAGAAGCTTCGATGGGTATAAAAAAGGGATAATACCCCCCAGCTTGCGCTTCCCGAGCCCGCGTAAAAAGAGCGCATTTATCTAGAAGTTTCATCCAGCCCCCCCTCTCGATAAACATCCTCAAAATTTCCAGCCGGGGGTCGCCTGTGACGTCCCATCCCTTCCTTCACTTTCATATCTGCTCCTACAGCCAACCCTGTTCTCGATACCACGCGGCTGTGCGTGTCAAGCCTTCAGGCAGCGGGATACGCGCTTCAAAATGCAAATCCTGTCGGGCAGCTGCGGTTTCACACAACCAACCAGGTGCCAGCAGCTCCTGGACTTTATCCCGATTAAAAATAGTCGTTCGCCCAATCGCCGCCGCGCCAAACTCACTCACCGCCGCGGCCGTCCGCACAAACCAACGCGGCACATGCACCGTTCGGACACGGTGCCCGAGTGCATTCGCAATCCCGGTCACAATATCGCCCCAGGTGTAGGGCCGTGCTTCGGCAATATGATAGATTCCAGCTGTGTTGGCAAGGGTTGCTGCTCGAATTAATGCATCAACCAGATCATGGACATGGATAAGCTGGAGTACTCCCTCAGTGCCTGTGGGCATAAGAAAGATGCCTCGCATGGCCAGCTGAAACAGCAGGAAAAAGTCTCGATCCCGAGGTCCATACACTACTGGGGCTCGCAACATAACGACTCCAGTCCCGTTCCTCAGCGAGCGGCAGGCTTCTTCTCCTGCTAATTTACTCCGTCCATAGGCAGTCAACGGTTGCGGTTGATCATCTACGCTAACCGGTTGTCCATCCTGGGCAGGGCCGACGGCGGCTAAGGAGCTCAAGTACACCAAACGGGGCGGACGTGGCCGTGTGGCCTGGATAGCGGCAACCAATGCCTGAGTCCCTTCAGCATTGACATGATTATAGACGGCTTCAGAGCACGCCTTGGTGACTGCCGCTAAATGCAAAATCACATCCACATCGGCAACGGCCCGAGCCAAGACATTCGTATCGCTCAAATCGCCCTGTATGCACTCAACGCCAAACACACTGAGACGCGCCGCATCATTCGCTTTTCGTACCAATGCCCGTAGCAAAAATGGCTGCGGAGCCAGTGTTTCGATCACATGTGAGCCAACAAAACCTGTCCCACCCGTGATCAACACCCGGCTGCCCGGTGCCATGGCCATGTTCTTGGCCAGACTTGTTTGCTGTGTCTCCTTCAATCAAGTGTCCAAAATTTCAACAAGGTCGGTCGGTAAATACTAGATTTCAAACAATTTACCAAGTGGCATACGCATAATGGCTCAGTCGGCCAAAAATCATAGCGCATCCAAACCGCCACTCTTCCTCCTCCCCTAACCACTCGTATCGAACCGAAAACGGGTCATGAGAGCTGGGTGATCGCTCAGCGGGAGGAGTTCGAGCTCCGCCTTCTGGGCGGGTGCGTTCAGGACAAATTCCTCAGCAATGCCTGCCTCAAGGAGTTCGAGCTGCACGTTAGCACCGCTCCGGTACAGGATGTAGTCAACGACGAGACGGCCTCCAAAGGACCTGGACCATGCCTGGCTATTCCGCAGCTGCAAGCTCGCCGAAAACTCTTCTAGCAGCGCACGATCTGCGGCAATGTGCGAGTCTTGGGAGCCTCGGGAGCCATCGGAATCTTGGGAGCCTATATTAAAGTCTCCGCCAATAACCACCGCCTGCGCTTCCGAATGAGTCTTTATGTACTGCTGCACGAATTGGAGCTGTTGGCGGCGGGCAGCATGATCTTGATCACTGAGGCCAGCGTCGAGATGCAGGGTATAAAAGTCGATCTGAGCCTGATTTGGGAGCTGAAGCCGGGCGTGCAACACGCCTTTGCTGACCCAACAATCTTGGCCAGAGCCGAGCCAGCCCGAACAAACGGGAAATGGCTGACGATCAAGGTCCAGTAACATGTTGGGGGAAAAGTTCGCCAGCAAGGTCAGCCCTGAGCCACACGTGCCACACACCGGGCTCGCCAAACCAAACAACTTGGAACGGGCTTGATTGCCACGCCGAATGATCGCATGCGAGGCCTCACGCGCCAGCAGCGCATGGTACACAAAATTCTCTTGCAACAAGACCACATCATACGCATTGAGTAATTTGCCAATACGTGCAGAACGGACACCTGGCTCATCCCAGGCGATCCAGGCGGGAAGGCCGTGAATATTGTAGGACAGGACAGAGATCTCGAAAGGAGTTGGGGACGGTTGTCCATCCGTCTGGTCGGTCTGCGCCTGGACCTTGGCTGGAGCGAATACAGACAGGCTGGACAAAACGAGGAAGAACATAAAATTATTCAGAAGGTTTCGGATACAGCACCTCAACTGCGCTCCCCCTTCCCTCCTCTTGACACTCTTACCACCGCCCATTTAGTCTTCCTATATCCCTCACTGCTGAGCAAAGAGGACAAACAGACTGATGTCTGAACAGCCCACTCCCTCATCATCAACCACTTTACACGCCACTGAGGCATCTCCTCTTAATACGGTCGAATATCGGCGTCGGTTTGCGAGTGCCTTTCGGCCCCAAGCCTGGCGGTATTGGAGCGATATGCTGGCATCAGCCGGCCTGGGGTGGGTATTGTTTGTGCTCAGCATTCATACTCCATTCGCTTCTCCCACTTATTGCATCGCCACAGCCGTCACAATATTTGCCTTATTGCGCGCGGTCCTGTTTATCCACGAACTCGCCCACCTCAAGCACAATGCTGTCCCCAGGTTTGAAACTGTCTGGCTTTTACTGGTCGGTTTTCCGCTCATGGTTCCTAGTATCATGTATGATCCACATAGCGACCACCACCGTCAGGCAACTTTTGGTACGGCTGACGACCCGGAATATTTACTCCTGGCCCAGTCCCATCCGCTAGCGCTTGCCTGGTTTATTGTCCAAGTCGTGATTGTCCCTGCCCTGCTAGCGGTACGATGGGGGATAATCGGCCCAATCGCAGCCTGTATTCCACCCCTACGCCGATTTGTCATCGCCCGCGCTTCGACCCTTGTCATCAATCCACACTACCGGCGGCCTCTCTCTGCTAAACAGCAGACAACTCGATTTGCAGTCCAAGAAATCGGCGCATGCATCCTTTTCTGGCTTGTCTTCTTGGGCTGGTACATTGGCTGGATTCCCTCTGCCTGGCTGCTGCAGTGGTTCCTCACTGGTGCAAGCATTCTTGTTATCAACCAAATTCGCACTCTTGCCGCCCATCGATACGAGAACGAAGGCGAGCCACTCACAACTGTCGGACAAGTGCTCGATTCGATTAACCTCCGAGGCTGGCCATTGCTGACTGCTCTGGCTGCCCCAGTTGGTTTACGCTACCATGCTTTGCATCACTTTTTGCCGACAGTCCCCTACCATAGTCTGGGCCAACTGCATCGACAGCTCCGAGCCGAACTCCCCTCAGATTCACCGTATCGACAGACAGAACAGGCGGGCATTTTCTCTGCTATCCGCAACCTTCTCCAACACAGCCCCCAGGCATCCTGCACATCTCGCAAGAGTCAGACTGCGAAACAAGCTCTTCTTAACGAAGATTGCGCTGCAAGAGAAGCTTAATCAGCGCAGGCCCGCCACACAGAAAAGGATGCCGCCGCTGACGCTCGGTCGGTTGCAGAGCAACCCCAGCATGTCGGCCGACCTTCCACAATACATACGGCAGCCAGTCCCCAAACGTTACGGCTGATTTGAGCAGCCAGACTGCATAGCGGACTTTGGCAATCGGACGGCGTATCTTCCAATCCCTTTGCACTCTGCTCCGTTGCTGAGGCGGAAAAGCCACCTCCCAAGCCGCGTCCGGCCCTGTTGCATCGTGACAAATCTGAAGCTTTTCACGTCGTTCCAGTTCCCGCAAAGCCTCACCTGCAATCCGATCATAGCGCTCAGGAGCGGCCTGATAGATTGCCTGCACTGTGCCCGGTTTCTCAGCCCGCAACTCAGTCCGGTATGTCTCCTGAAAGCCGCGTTGCCATAACTCTGCCGCCTGAAAGCGCTCCGGCAGCAAAGCTGCCATACGCCCAACCATGGTGAGCGCAGCATCAACAAGAGAGCCAATCACTGCGGCACGAGAGGCGTCATCCCGGCTCTGGACAAGAAGTGTCGGCTGACAAAACCGCCCCCAGATGATGGCATACAAGCTCCGCGGAGAGGCTGCCTGTGAAAAATCCTGCATGGAAATGACCGCATATTTACCCCGTACCGTTTCTTGCCCGGCTTGCACCTCCAAATAGAACACATTCGGCGGCAAGAGAGCATTCAGCACAGCGAACAACGGCGAGGAAAAGACCGCTCGGTAACTATCGACCAAGACATAGAAATCCAGGACTCCCTCCGTCGTCTGCTTGCGCAAACACGAACCATAAAAGAGAACAGCAGCAACTGCCGCCCCATGCCGGCGACAGATCTCGGCGGCAAATGCGCGGGCAGCCTCAGGCGCGGGTTGGCTGAGTTCTTCGGTCAAGATTTCAGACAAGGTGCTCATCTTCGCGTCTGCACAAATCGCAATCGCCTGTCAGCTTCAATGCGAACCACGCGGCCCGGTTTCGGCGCAAACAACTCGCCATCCAGGAATAGCCCGCAATCAAGCTGCACGTCTAGCTGGTTCACGTTCCGACTCAGATAGCCTTCTGCGGGCTTATCAGACCGGGGTGGGCGTCCTTGAACGATACGGATCGGGGCAAGCAGAAGCCGTTCTGCTCCCTCTGCAACAGCCGTGAAGTGAATCGGGGCCTCTTCTTGCCCCCAGAATGGACGGATGTTCATCACTGAGTTGAGCGTTGTTGCAAAAGCGAGCAGAAAGGACTGGTATTCAGCCGACTGGCCATCAAGCTGTACATCCATATGGTCACGACTCAGCACTCCACGAGAGGAGCCAAGCAGCGCCCGCAACGCCAACAGTCCAATAATTGCTCCAGAAGTCAGTGGACCTTGAAAATACTGGTCCGGCAGGATGCGATGTTTCAGATCCGTGGTCCGATGGATCACCCCAAGGCCAAAGAAGAAGCCATATTGAACAGCCTCGTCCGGTCCCAAGTCAATACGCAAGACTGAACGCTCGACAATACGTCGCTCAATACCACCCTCCCTGGCAGCTTTCAGCAGCGCGGACAAGGCGTTTACCGGATCTGACGGGCTCCCAATATCAAGCGCACCAGCATTGGTTCGTCCGCCTTTCAGCGGAGCAATAAGTGGCAGGCGAGCAAACACGTGTGTCCTCAGGGTTTCAGTCAGCACGCGCTGCAGAGTGCCATCCCCTCCACACACGGCCAGCACATCAATATCGTGACGCGCTAAGGTCGCTACCGCATCTTCAATCCGAACATCTGGGCTCGTCTCAATATGCACAACATTCGACTGATCAGTTGGATGATCATGCAGACGATCATGCAACTGATTATCGAGGAAAGCCCGCAACCGGGCAGTCCGGGTACGATTCCGGCCAGCCTGGGGATTGCTCAAGACGCCAATGCGCATAAAAACCGAGAGGAATGAGAGAAAACCTGCTCAGCCATCAGGAGTTGGGCAGCGGATTCAGAAAAGTCACAGCGGTCATTCCAGTTCCCCGCGCCTGCCGTACAGTGTCGGGATGCCTCGTCTGAAGACTCGGACAGCTCAACTCAAAGGGCGATAAAGCCCAGGCTCGATGCGGGCGTACATTGAGGACTAAGGAGACTATCCAACGAAAGATTCGGGGCAAATTATCAAAGGGATCATGGTGTAGCAGGACTCGCTCTATCTGGATCTGGCCTTCCAGTTCAGGCGCTTTCAGACGCAGGCTCCCAGGGACAGGATAGTCATCAGCCTGTGAGCCCTGCGCTTGGCCATCCATAACAAACGTGACCTGCTGCGCCCAGCCAGCCGTGTTATGGGCAGCTTTGGTGACTATCCACTGCGTACGCTTACCATTCGGCGCAGTGAGATCAACCGCGTACAAAGGACACTCCGGCTGAAGCGAGAAGAATTCTACCCGCCGCAGAATCGAATCCGTACTCACCTCTTCCGTCCAGCTATGGGTGAAGGCAACCCGACCACGTATGTCGATCGGGGCAGGCATACCCTTCATCCATAGGCTTCCCTGGGCAGTTGCACTCGCAGCCAGGAGGTCGATTGCAAATCCAGAATCCGCAAATGCATCCGACCACGCTGCTGGCCCATTGGGCTGAATCTGGATATCGAGCTTGACATGCTTCTTATCAACACGAAGCTGGTATGAGGGTCCATGCAAGTCCAGACGGCTCTTTCCGACTTCAATCAGCAAGCGGTCAGGAGAGATGTGCCACTTACCTTCCCGGCGTCCATTCCGGAAACGGCGTTTCTTTCCATCCGGAGTGACCACTGAGCCGAAAGCAGCGGCATTCCGGTCGCCAATGCCAATATTGGTAATAATGAACTCAGCAACCAGCACGTGACCGGAATCAAAACGGGCGGTCAAATCCCAGTGTTCAGAGGCTTGATCACCAGGAAAAAGATGGGCTGCCGGATTACCCCGCTCTAGTGAAGCCGTTTCTGCTGCATCAGCTTGCGACACAAAGAGGACAAGCCCGACCCAAAACAAGAATACGAGCATACCGTGTTGTCCGATAGCACCGCTCATGCAGCCCTCTCCGATGCCTGCCACATCTGGAGTGGCTGCCCGCGCCAGCGTTGCCCACAGGCTTGCAGCAAACGGACGGTATGAAACGCGACTGAGCACAGCGTCCAAATCGCGACGAAGACCAAGCCCCAATCCGGTCGGCCGCTCAGCGTTCCTAGTGACAACAGGATAAGATTCGGATTGCGTCGAGCCGTAATCGTCCGAAAAAAAGAATCAATCGGCCGCCAGCTGTGTATTTCCATTTTAAAGGCCAGCATGAAAACGCCTTCAAGCAAGCGTCCCAGGATATACCCGGCCAGGATAATCATGATCGCCGGTCCAAGCCAGACCGCGCCAGCAGGTAACCCCACTGCCCAAGCCAGGTACCAAAAAGGCGGATGAACCAGGTCAAGACCGTGGTCGAGCACGTGGCCTATCTTACTCGACGTTAAGGTGACCCGCGCCAGCTTGCCATCGACCGTATCCAGAAAGGTCATCAACCAAGCAGCTGCCAGTCCGAAGGCACAATAGCCATAGGCAAACAACCAAGTCGCCAGGATTACCAGCAGCCAACTCAGGGCAGTCACTGTATTGGGCCGCACTCCCGCATCGGCCAAGACTCGCACGACGACCTGAGCTGGGCGGGGCCAGACCCATTTGGTTACCAGATCAGTGATGCCTTTATACGAAGCGTTGAAAATCCGGGATTCAATCTCCTCAATCCGTTCAGGTTGAATGGGCAGCAGATAAGGAGGATCAGATTTTCGGAGAGTCGCGTTGTAGGCTAGGACGAGGTCGGTTGGAGTGATGACTCGCAGGTTGGTTTGGAACGTTACTTTTTCGAGAGATTCCGGATCAGTGAAGAGAGCTAGCGCTTTGTTGCGGTTTCCTGCCTCAACAGAGGCAGCAGCAACATCCTGGCTAGCAGGGGCAACAAGGATACTATTATCTGAAGCTGGCGTGTCCACCAGAGCGCGGACGAGGCGTTCATCGAACACGTAATCGGAGCGAAAGATAAGCACATCTCCGCTTCGTGCTTGGATCCCGGACAGTGGTCCTATCCCGATCTGTGCGGCTGCTGTTCCGACAGCGATTAACACGCGACGCAAACGTTCCGAGCCAGGAAGACCCCAGATTTTGACCTCTGGCTGATCCGGGTTCGTGAGTATCCAAACAGCGGTTTTCATCCTACCTGTCACCTTTTTCATACCCTTCCTCTGGAGCAGGGAGGTCTTATCATACAGGACACTCTCACATTGGAAAGGCTGAAGCCCAAACACCGAGGCGGCATGCGGGTGCTTACGAGCCAAAGCATGAGGCAGGTAGACCTCAGCATACCCCTGAGCCTGACCCCGCTGATGCAACGTTTTACCCCCGGCCAATTGGTTTTGGAGCAAGGGTGCGATAGGCTCGCTCAGTGTGAATGGAGTAGTCGTGGAGCCGGAGCACTGTTCGGACTTCATCGAGGAGTTGCTGAATCATGATCCCGTTTGTTCGTTTCCCCTACGCTGACGCACCAATCAAAATATGAGGAGCACCTATGAGTTCGTCCAATTTCAATGTTGACGTCCTACGTGAGTCCACCGACGAAGGGCCGGTCACGATGATCAATCTGATCAAGTACCGAGAGCAATCGCTGGATGGAAACGGGACCGGTCGAGAAGCGTATGCCCGCTATACCAAACCGGTTCAGAAGCTGGTCGAAGCCCGCGGCGGACAGGTCCTGTGGGCCGGACCGGTGGCAGAGGCAGCTCTGCATGAAGGCGGAGACGTGGATTGGGATTGGGCACTGCTCGTCTACTACCCAAGTCGCGCAGCGTTTATCGATATGGCCACCAGCCCCGAATTCTTAGCTGCCAATGAACACCGCATGAACGGGGTCGAGAAGCATATCATCATGGCGTCGAAGACTTTGCTTTTGGAGCCTCAACCCGAGAATTGAGGCAGCTCTCACACCTGCAAGGCCCCTGGAATTTCTCTGGCACTCCAGGTATGTGCAAGTATGCGTAGGCGCATGTAAAGATGGACCGTACACAAATGTAGGAGGAACACTGTGGATATCAGCTACTTGACATTCTGGAATAATTATCAGGATCACATGACGGACAAAGAGTTCTACAAACAAGAGCATGCCATTAATCAGCTGGCCGAACCGCTCGGTTTCGACAACTTTTTTTGTGTCGAACACCACTTTTCCAGCTATTCCATGTCACCCGATAATTATCAGTATTTGGGTTATTTGGCAGCGACGACGAACCGCATCAAACTCGGCACAATGGGTGCGATTTTGCCTTGGCATGATCCACTCCGTGTGGCAGAGAGAACGCTCGTCCTAGATCACTTGTCAGACGGACGCGCCCTATTTGGCATGGCCCGAGGACTGGCCAAACGAGAATACATCGGCTTTCGGCAAGAGCTGGAAGAGTCACGTGAGCGCTTTGATGAGTCAGCCCTCATGATCTGCAACGCCATTGAGCAGGGCTATATGGAAGGCGCTGGCAAGTATTACCCACAGCCGAAGGTTGCTCTTCGCCCAGGCCCACTCGAATCATTTGCAGGCCGACGCTATATGGTCGCCATGTCTCCAGACACCGTCCCCACGTGTGCCGAAACCGGTTCCGTGCAAGCTCTGTTCGCCTACAAACCCTGGCCTGACGTGATGCCGACAATTGAAGAGTATCGGCGTCTGTATACCCAGTTTCACGGCACAACTGCGCCGCCGATTATGACCGTCGATCTCGGCTATTGTGACGACAACAAAGACCGTGCTTACGAAAACGCGCATAAATATGTGGGCCGCTACTTTGGTAGCTTTGCCCAACATTACGAAATCTTTGGTGAGCATCTCCAGAACTCCAAAGGCTATGCCAACTACAGCGGTGCGGGAGAGGCGCTCAAGACAGTCGGCGTTGAGGCGATGACCCAAGCCTTTATCGACAGCAACTGCTGGGGAACACCGCAGCAGATCCTAGAAAAATACGAAAAAAGACGCGCTATCATTGGCGATATGCAAGTGACGATGACCTTTAGTTTTTCAGGCATGTCGTATGAAGAGGTCCAAAAAAGCATGACCTTGTATGCCAAGGAAGTGGCTCCTGAGCTGCGGAGCTGGTCATCTAGGGATGCCAAGCAGGCAGCCGCCTAACCTCACGATAAGGAGAAACATGTCATGAGCGAAGTGAGAGTTCCGGACAACTTGCCCAAGTGGATAGCCGATCATATGCAACGCTACCTTGAGACGGATGGAGCCGATGGTCATATGTGGGACTCCGCCCCGGTTGGCGGTCCAGGTCCTATCCCAACGCTGTTGTTAACCACGACCGGCCGTCGCTCCGGCAAGTCGCTGGTCATGCCTTTGATTTATGGTGAAGCAAACGGTGCATACGTTGTCGTCGCCTCAAAAGGTGGCGCTCCAAAACACCCAGCCTGGTACCTGAATCTTGCCGCCAATACAGAAGTTGAAGTCCAAGTCATTGCCGATCGTTTCCGCGCCAAAGCCCGAACCGCGACTGGAGACGAGCGGACAAACCTGTGGAAAAAGATGCGGGAGATTTATCCGCCGTACGATGAGTATCAGGGAAAAACTGATCGAGAAATTCCGGTGGTCGTCTTAGAGCGGATCAACGGCTAAGCATACGTAAAACGTCAAGCGTGAAGAAAAAATATGTCCTGTCCCCGTCACGTTTGACGCTTCACGTTTGCCGCCTTTTTCGACCCTCACCGCCCGAAACAATAGCTCAATACGAACCTGTGTATGTCCTTCACTTTAGCCCATCTCTCAGACCTGCATATTACTCCAGTCCGTTCTCAGCACCTTCCATGGCGGTTGAACAAGCAAACGCTCGGCTGGATCAAATGGTCACTCCGCCGCAGCAAGGAACATCTCCCTGAGGTCCTGGAGGCGCTCATTAGTGATCTGCATACTCAGCACCCCGATCATATCACTGTGACTGGAGATCTGACCAATGTCGGGCTCGCAGATGAAATCCAGTCTGCCCTGCCCTGGTTGCAACAGCTCGGCGGCCAGCAGCATGTTTCGCTTATCCCCGGCAATCACGATACCTATGCTGACGCTTCGCCACACGACGTCTGGCAGTATTGGGAAAACTATTTGCGGTCTGATTGCGATGACTGGCCTCACCTCAAGGCGCTCACACAAACAGCCAGCCCAGACATCAACAAGGAAACAGGCACTCTTGCAGCTGTATTTCCAAGTCTCCGCATCCGCGGCCCTGTGGCTCTGATCGGCCTCTGTTCAGCCCGACCAACAAACCTGTTCCACGCAACGGGGTACGTAGAAGCAGCCCAGCGGACCCGCCTGGCACACATGCTCTGGGCCTTAGCAGACACGCCTCTGTGCCGTATTGTCGTGATCCACCACCCGCCGACTCATGTCGGATTGAATCGGCGACGGCACCTGCATGATGCCAATGCGCTCCAGCATGTACTGGCGACTGGCGGAGTGGACCTCATTCTTCATGGCCATGCACACGAAACAATACTCAGCCATATTCATCCGTCAGGACAATCGGAACTCGACACGGCCATCCCAGTCGTCGGCGTACGTTCCGCCTCCGCACTCAACCATAACCCACAGCGCATGGCTCAGTACCACCTGTATCAGATTGAGTCGGTTCCTTGTGCGGGACACACAACCAGCTTTCGCATCAGCCTGCTCGTTCGTGGCTACGATAGAGACTCCGGCCGTTTTCAACCAGTGGGGCGCTATAATCTGAGTCCTGAAGATAGTCCGATGAATAGTCCCGCAAATGGCCTGATGGATGGTCCAATCGATCATTCGGCCGAAAAAAACACGTTCTCGGAGGCTGTATTTTCTTTCATTTCAGCGTAAAAAGAAAAATTATGCACATAGCAAGGGAGGATGAGACGATGAGCAGGCTGAGCACGATGCGAATCGTTACACTCACTGGCCAGATGACCAATTGGCAGCTCTTCGGGCCTGCCGGAAACAATTGCTACAGCATGTTCTCCCTCCCTACCCATCAACACAGCAGACAGCCGCTGTCTCGCTTTTCTCGCTCCATGAGCGCTATCTTCGTTCTCTTCACGCTGCTCGGGCTGCCGTCAGCCGGACTGAGTCAGGGAGTTCCTCTTCCAGAAATGCTGGCCGCCGTTGTGCATATCCGGGCCACCATCCCACCAACCGCACGAACCGCCCAATTTCTCGGGACTGAACGACAAGCCAGCGGGGTCGTCATTGATGCCAAGGGACTCGTCTTGACCATCGGCTATATCATCATTGAAGCGGTCGAAGTCGAGGTGACAGGCTCGAACGGCCAGGTCGTCTCAGCCCAGATCATTGGGCATGACTATGAAACAGGTTTCGGCTTGTTGCGGACGGCCCAGCCACTCGGTGTCCCGCCAATGCCTTTAGGGCTTTCCGCCGAACTGAAGGAACGAGCGAAAGTCCTGGTTGCCAGCTATGGCGCATCAGAAGCGGTGCTACCAACTTTTGTGATCGGTCGTCGGGAATTTACCGGCTATTGGGAGTACCTGCTCGAAAACGCCATTTTTACCTCCCCACCGCATCCCAACTTTGCTGGAGCTGCTTTGATTGGTCCTGATGGCAGTTTGTTAGGAATTGGCTCACTCTTTGTGGGCGATGCCCTGCGCGGGGAACCCCGCTTGCCAGGCAATATGTTTATTCCCATAGACCGACTGAAACCGATTTTGCCCGATCTCTTGGCTACCGGACACAGCGCCAAACCACCCCGCCCGTGGCTGGGCCTCTTTACCGAAGAAGTTGGTGGTCACCTCTTTATTGCAGCCACTATTCCAGACGGTCCCTCAGCCCAAGCCGGGCTCAAACCTGGCGATATCATTGTTGGAGTCGGTAACAAGACGGTCAGTAGCCAGGCCGAGTTTTACCGAACAGTGTGGGCCCAAGGAGAGGCTGGAGTGGACATTCCACTCCGGATATTACGCGCATCCCAAATTCAAACCCTCTCCGTCCGTTCACTCGACCGCGACCAATACTTTCAGCAAAACCAAGCCCCCGGGGCTCCACGCCGCAGCACCCCGCCTCACCCTGACATCGCCCAGTCAATCCGCTGGCCGGCGTTGCCCCCTTCCAACCTATGGGTTAGAAGCAAGCAGAAAAATACTGAGGACGGAGGAATCTCGTATGCACAGCTATCGATCATATACCCTTAAGTTGTTTGGTATTTTCGGTATGGTCGCGATGAGTTGCCTGGTTGCCATCCCATCAACATTCGGTCAAACGTTTGGCTTGAGCGACTATAACCCCTGGGATGAAAACTCCCGTACCCCGTTTAAGGTCGAGATGAGCGGTTTTCTCAACACCAAGCCGGAAGGGGGCAACATTGAGGTAATAACCTTGGGCATTAACAGTTTTCGGGAGGAATATCAGTTTGAAATCATGGATATCTCTGCCCCGGATTATGCCCAAGTGAGTACAAAGATGATTCTCCAAAAGGTCGGCCGACGGGGCATAGACTTCAACCTAGTCGGCCCCCGGGCGCTCTTATCCAAAGTTGCTCAGGCTCCCCCAGGCAGCCCACTCAAGATTACCGGCATGTATGAGCAACGCAAACAGCGCTTACAACTGACTGAAGTCAAAGTAATTGGTATGGAGTAAATTCTGCGAAGGAGGGAACACACATGGCCACATTCGATTTACACATTAAAGGCGGCACGGTTGTTGATGGCACCCGCGTCCCACGTTACCGGGCGGACGTCTGGATTAAGGACGGCCAGGTCGCCCAAATCGGAGGACGTGCACCAGGCTCGGCCAAACAGGTCATCGATGCCGATGGCTTGATCGTCGCGCCTGGTTTTGTTGATTTGCACACCCACTACGATGCCCAGATTCGTTGGGACCCATATTGTACGATTTCCGGCTGGCATGGTGTGACGTCTGTTGTCCTGGGGAACTGCGGGTTTGGTTTTGCGCCTGTCAAACCCGATTTTCAAGAACGCTCTATGCTGACCATGACCCGGACAGAAGCCATTCCGTACGATGCGATGAAGGAAGGCATGGAGTGGGACTGGGAGACGATCCCCGAATATCTCGACTCGCTCGACCGCTCGGACAAAGGCGTGAACTGCATTCAATACATGCCGACCGCCTCGCTCATGACCTACGTTATGGGCCTTGAGGCAGCAAAAAATCGGCCGGCAACTGTGGCAGAACGCCAAGAGATGCAACGCTTGTTGAATGAAGGTATGGATGCGGGTCTGTGCGGCTTTTCTATTCAGCGCCTAGGTCCGGACTCGACCCAAGCCGATTATGACGGCTCCCCCATGGTCACCGATATCATGAGCGACGAGGACATTCTGAGTCTGGCCGAAGTCCTACGCGCCCGGGATGAAGGTTTTATCCAGATCACTCAATCAACCGGCATGATCAAAGAAGACTTAGCTTTTCTTGAAAAACTGGCCGACATTGCCCGGCGGCCGATTTTGCATAACGTCATTGTCGCTGCCCGCAAAGACCCCAAGGTCCACCGCCGGAGCCTCGACTGGCTGGAGCGCTGTCGTGAGCAAGGGCTGCCCATCTTTGGCCAGACTGGCACCCATCGCACGGGCTTTGCCTTTACTCTTGAGCACTGGAACTTATACGATGCCAGCCCGGCCTGGCGTGAAATGACAACCGGGACAAAGCAAGAAAAATTAGCCAAAATGCAGAATCCAGCCCTGCGTGAAGCTATTAAACGGGAAACTGAAGAGGCCGATCGCAAACTCCAAGTCATTCAGGCGGGTGTCGGTGGAGCCATTCCGACCTTGATTGTACAAAGCGCCAATGACCAGACTGAGTTAGAACAATACGTCGGTAAAACGCTCGGCCAGATAGCTGAAGAGCAGGGGAAAGACCCGATCGACACCATGCTCGATCTCTCCATCGCTGGTGATCTGAACGTGGAGTTCCTCGGCCCCAACCGTGGCTTCAACGCTGACTACACGGCCGAGATGATTAACGACTCACGCTTCACTGTTCCAGGTGCCTCAGATGGCGGGGCGCACACCAAATTCTTTACCGGCGGGGCGTTCACCACTGACTTTTTACGCTGGCTGGTCCGCGATGAGCAGAAGATCACCTTAGAAGAAGCCCATTATCGGCTGTCAGCCCTGCCCGCCCATGCGGCTGGCTTCTCCGATCGAGGTGTGCTGCGTCAAGGCGCGGCAGCTGACGTGGTGGTATATGATCTTGACGGACTTGATGTTGACCCGGAGTGGATCGGAGAGATCACACATGACTTTCCAGGCGGCGAATGGCGCCGCGTCCAGCGGGCTAAAGGCTACCGGGCAATCATTGTCAATGGCGCAACCACCTTTGAAGACGGCAAGTGTACCGGGAACATCCCTGGTAAGCTGCTGCGTCACGGCCATGCCTAAGTCCTTATAGTTTTGCCCAAATCAGCAAATGAGATAAAAAAAGGGGCTTCCTCGGATGCCCCTTTTTTTATCCTCCTCCCACAATCTTTCATTTTATCCTTTACTTTTGAATCCTAGATGCGCTATCACCACTTGAGCGCTGGAAAGTTTGGCTACAAAATTTGTATAAAAGTTGAAGTCTTCTTGTATGATTTTTGGCTCGCGTCGGCGCTATACTCATCTTGTATCAGGAGCAGGAGCGCACTAGAGCGAGCCTTCCCTCCCGCCAACGAACCTGCTCTCTCCAAAAGGAAGATCGCATGAAGAAGAGAATTTGCCTCTCTAGCTATCTGCTCTTCTTGCTCGCGCCAGCCAATAGCCCCGACGTCCATAGCGTCCATTACCTCATTCGGAGCGGCTCATAAGCGGAGACTTTCTTACTAACCTCACGAACCTGCCAGTCAAACATGGGGAGGACAGGATGAAAAAACGTATGTGGCTTTTCAGCGGTCTAAGTGTCCTGCTCGTGTTCAGCACGGTCTGGGCAGACGTCACACCCGGCGAGACGATTACCAAGGACAACCTGGCGCAGGCTGAAACCCTCCTCACCCCATCGACGCGTTGGATGGTCGAACGCGGCATGCCAATGACGATCTTAGAGACCGAAAAGGTCGAGTGGCCGAAGGCGTATAAAGAAGCGACTGATAAATACTCGGAACAAGTCATGCTCTCGAAGGATGGCGCTCAGCTGCACAACTACATCGCCGGTGCGCCCTTCCCTCACATTGACCCCAATGATCCACAGGCAGGCTATAAGATCATCTGGAACCTGGAACAGAACCCCTTCATCGTCGATAACGCGGGGACAGGTTTTATCAACCAGTTGATCAACAGCAAGGGAGAACTGGAGCGGACGTATGCCAACATTTGGCGTCGCATGTCCTGGATTGGGCGTCTGTATACTCACCCCAAGCCTATTGCCCCGCACAATCCGCCTTTGCATCACTCGAATCTCATTGGGCCACTCATTGAACCTGTAGAATACAAGGGCTTAATGCTTCTGGCGCATACCTATTTGTCACCAGACACGCCGGACGACACCTATGTCTGGGTCCCAGAACATCGCAGAGTCAGACGCATCGGCGTAGCGAGTCGTGGCGACCCAGTGTGGGGTACGGACTTTGATGTCGATTCGTACTGGGGTTTTAACGCGAAGATCAGCTACTGGACGTTTCGCCTGCTCGCCCAGAAAGAGATCCTGGCCGTTGTCCACAGCGGAAAGTATGGTGACGCTTCAGCCTGGTGTGCGCCTCGGGACGGCACCCATGGCATTGTGGCCGCCCTGCCGTGCGTCTTGTGGGAAAAGCGTAAGGTCTGGGTCGTCG
Source organism: Binatia bacterium (assembly GCA_965231765.1). Lineage (GTDB taxonomy): Bacteria > Desulfobacterota > Binatia > Bin18 > Bin18 > JAAXHF01. The sequence goes on along the minus strand of OZ246887.1, from coordinate 5,330,530 downwards.
AAGGCACGCCAACCGGGTATACGAGTCCATACGCCTATTCCAAACGGATTTTTTATATTGACCAAGACTTCTATGGCCAGCTGCTCCAAGAAATGTATAATCGCAAAGGTGAGCTGTGGAAGAGTTATTTCATGTGTTACTACGTCACCAATAAGCCGTACTGGGGCTATCCGATCTGGGCAGGCGAGAAACCGAGCTATGAGGATGAAGACGAGTGGCCGTTTATCCCGAATGGCATGATGCTCGATCTGCTCGCCGAACGGGCGACCACTTTTGATGCACCTCCAGGCGGCAAAGCACCGCCCGAATGGCGCCGGGAGTGGCAGTTTAACTTGGCTGGCAAGGCCAATGGCCCAGACGTCTATAGCGTTCCGTATCTTATTCGGACGGGGAAGTAATACGCACTCTTTGCAATAGCATCCTTTGGGCTGTCTTGGTCGTAGGGCTTGTGTCCCTGCCCATCTGGTCCTGCGCAGACAAGAAACTGGCGAGAAAAATAGGGAGGGTTGCTATTCTCCCGCCTGGCTCACAGCGGGCACGGAGGCCCGTACTACCACGACTCCTGCCCCGCTTCATGTCTACCCTGCCTAACTCTTTTTCGGAGCAAGAATAGTCGTTAACTGCGACAGAAAATTTCCAACGCCTGCACTGCCCTGACGCTCTGATAGGGCTTCTAGTTCACCTTTATCGAGCCATATGCCGTTGCACTCCGGACAGTCATCAATCGTCACTCCATGTAACTCTCGCTGGGTGAGCCGTTCTCCATCGCGTGGGCAGCGGGCAGTCGCTAAATCTTTGATTGTCTGCTCGTGCTCGTCTTCCCGCTGCTGTTTGAGATTTTCAATCAGTTCGCGATCACGCTCGGCAAAAAATCGGTTTTCCTCGGCGCGGCCTCGTTGTAAAAGCGCATCTTTGTCTGCCATTCGTATTCCTCCTGTTCTCTATGAGCAATCTTACAATCGTGGGCCTTATTCTGCCCTGCTTTTGGTTCCGCCTCAATTGCCTCTCAAGCCCTTTGGACTCCTTGATGATCAGAATTTCCAGCCAGTCTGGCGTACGCCGGGCAAGCAATTCCTGGAAACCAGGACTCGCTCGATACTGCAAGACGGCTTTCATGCCCGCGCTCCAGCTGGCAAGACCTCACGGCCAGCAAAACGAGCTGACCCGCCTAGGGCTTCCTCAATCCGCACAGCCTCATTCCATTTTGCGGTCCGCTCAGCCCGCGCCATCGATCCGACTTTGAGCTGGCCTGCATCCCAGCCTGTAGCCAGGTGCACAATCGTCACATCTTCGCTCTCGCCGGAACGGGCCGATACAATCGTGCTCCAGCCCGCCGCTTTTGCTGCATCAAGAGCCGCACGGGTCTCCGTGATCGTTCCAACTTGATTGGGTTTAATCAGGACAGCATTGCAGGCAACTTGCTGAACAGCGTGTGCAATACGCTCGGCATTGGTCACCAGATAGTCGTCGCCAATGATCTGAACCCGATCCCCCACAGCAGCGGTAAAGCGCTGCATACCTGCGTGATCGTCCTCAGCCAACGGATCTTCAACAGACACAATCGGATACCGCTCGATCCAGTCTAGCAGCAGCGCAATCATGCCATCACTATCAAGCTGACGCTGTTCCAGCCCAAGTGTATAACCAGCCGCGGAGCCAAATTCAGAAGCCGCAATATCAAGCGAGATCACGACGTCCTCACCAGGTGTATACCCAGCCGCTTGTATTGCCTGGACCAAACACGCCAGGGCCTCTTCATTCGAGTCAAACACCGGCCACCAGCCGCCTTCATCAGCTACCCCTGCCAACCGGTCCGTGTCGGCCATCAATTTTCCAGCCGCAGCGTAGACCTGTGCCGTCATGACAAGAGCGTGGTCAAAACTCCGGGCACCGACGGCCATAATCATAAAGTCCTGAATATCAACCCGCCGACCGGCATGTGCTCCACCGCCAAAAATTTGAATCTCCGGTAATGGCAGTCGGACCGGTTTGCCTTCGGCTAGATATTGCCACAGCGGTACCCCAGCCGCGTTTGCCGCAGCATGTAACACAGCCATGGAAACGGCAATTATCGCATTTCCACCCAGGCGGCCTTTATTCGGTGTTCCATCCAATGTAATCAAGGCTGCATCAATAGACGCTTGGTCGCAGGCGTCCATACCCTGGATATGAGTGGCGATTGGTGCACATACGTGCTGAACTGCCCGTTCAACACCAAGACCACCAAGCAGCCTTCCACCGTCGCGCAAGTCAATGGCTTCGTGACTGCCGCGCGAGGCACCTGCCGGAGCAATCGCTCGGCCAATCACACCATTTGCCAGTCGGACTTCCGCTTCAACAGTTGGCCGGCCACGCGAGTCCCACACCCGCCGCCCATGGACCTGGGCAATACGTGTCTCACTCATGCGGCCAGTTCCTCTATTTTCTGCTGCCACATGTGACGCAGCTGCTCTAAACTCGTCGCAGCCTGCTGGAGCAGTGATTTGGCTATACGACGCACCCGCTCACGATCAGCCTCAGCGGTGAGGTATTCAACTGGCGATTTTCCGTCAATCCGGCCCAGCAGCAGCCCCGGCAGAAGCCGGGCCGTGCGGGCTTCAAAATGTTCCGACAACTCCCAGTTCACTCCGGCTAAATAGGCATCGGCAAAGCGCTCGAAGCAGGCCAGATAGCGGTCGCTCCAGTGCGGCTGCCAAATACACTTGAGCAGGAGATGATTCAGACAAAACGCCACGTCAAAAGCAGGGTCCCCGTACCACGCACACTCGGCATCCAGCAGGACCGGGCCGTGCGGTCCAACCAGGATATTTTTGGGACTCACATCGCCGTGGACGAGCACCCGTTTTGTCGTCGCAGTCGTCTGGGCGAGATCTTTCAATATAGGTGCACAATCAGGCTGGACTTCAGCGGTTGCCAGCAGATACGGCTCCAGCCTGATTGAATGGAAAATATGATCTGTCTCGAAACGGGCTGCCAGCTTGGCATCATCAGCCGTCCTGGCATGGATCTGGACGAGACACGTGGCAATAGCCTGGGCGGTATCAGGGTTGATCATGCCCTCGCGCAACTGCTGTTTCCACACCGGATAGATCTGGGGGTCAAAGTAATTCATGGCAAACAGTCCAGCTTGCCGATCCACCCCAAGGATCTCTGGCACCGCCTCTGGAACAAAGCCGGTCGCGGTGCGAATCCACTCTACCTCAAACGCATTGCGTTCGATCGGTGCACGCCACATGGCAGCAACTCGGAGCTGCGGAAGCGCACGTTTAATGCAAATTGGTCCATCCGGCAGATCAACCCGTACAATGTCAGAAGACACGCCGCCAGTCAGCGCGTGCAGCGGCGGCTGGAGTCCTGCATGCATCAAGTCCATACGGATGAGGGCTTGATACAGATCGTGGGGAGAGAGTGTGTCCATACTGATACAGCCAAGGGAGCCAAGGGAGCCAAAAGAGGAGAGCAGCAATATTCTCCACCGAGCGCTATCCTTAGCCATCCCTCATAGCATATAATCGTCCTCCTCAGAAGTTAAGGAGAGACTCATGGTCCGAGCCCTAGACGATATTCGCATCCTCGATCTCACTCACGTGGTCAATGGTCCGTATGCCACGCTTATGCTCAGCTTCTTGGGCGCAGAGATCATCAAGGTCGAACCTCCCGGACAGGGGGAAAAAGCCCGCTCGCTGCTGCCAGTCCGCGATGTGGAGCACGAGAGTTATCCATTTATTATGCTGAACTCCAACAAGAGAGGCATTACACTCAATCTGAAAACGACCCGAGGCAAAGAACTCCTCAAAGATCTGGTGAAAGAGGTCGATATTCTCGTCGAAAACTTTGCCCTCGGCGTCATGGACAAACTCGGGCTCGGCTACGATGTCCTGAAGCAGATCAATCCTCAGCTGGTCTACGCCGCCAGCACTGGCTATGGACGCAACGGTCCGTATAGCGCATACCCAGCCTTTGATTCTATTATTCAGGCTATGTCAGGTCTGATGAGTACAACTGGAGATCCTGACGGGCCGCCGATGAAAGCTGGCCCGCCAGTCGTGGATGTGCTCGGCGGTATCCATCTGACCGCTGGTATTCTCGGCGCGCTACGTCAACGTGACCGGACCGGACAGGGTCTGTTCATCGAAACCTCGCTCTATGATGCTGCACTCGGCCCCATGATCGCCCAGATCTCGACGTTTATCTCGCAGGGCGGCACATACGAGCGGGAGGGCAACGCAGCTCCCAATCGGCGTATCTCTCCATATAATTGCTATCCGACAAAAGATGGCCATGTCTTTCTGCTCACCTTAGACGATCAGCGCTGGCGGGCGTTGTGCGAACTCATGAGCTGCGAGGAGCTCGGCGACGACCCGCGTTTTGCCACGAATAGCGCCCGCAGAAAACTGGCTGATGAAGTGGATGCAATTGTCACGGCCTGGACCCTGCGGCACCCCAAACAGCACATCATGGAGCGCTGCTCTGCCGCTCGTATCACCTGTGGCATCGTCAAAGACATTGGTGAGATTATTACGGACCCACATATCCGGGCACGCGGCAGACTCCAGGACATCGACCATCCGACTGCTGGGAAGATGCTTGTCCTCGGCTCGCCCTGGTGGGTTGAGGACAAACCGCTGGGCATCGATGCACCCAGCCCGACCTTAGGCCAACATAATGACCTGGTGTATGGCAAACTCCTGGGTTTGTCAGAAAAGGAAATAGCCCAACTTAAAGAACAAGATGTTATTTGACCTGATTTGACATAATTTAAAGTAAGGAGAAAAGATAATGAGTGCTCCCGTTTGTGTTGTCATCGGAGTCGGCCCTGGCAATGGCGCGGCGTGTGCCAGGAAGTTTGTGGCTGAAGGTTATCAAGCGGCCTTGTGTGCACGCAGCGAAGCGTATCTGAACGAAGTCGCAGCCAGTATGGAGAAGGCGTATGCCTATCCGTATGACGTTACAGATGTGCACGCGGCAGCCGACGTGTTTGGTCGTATTCGTCAAGACCTTGGCCCAATTGCCGTCCTTATCTACAACGCCGGTCCTGGCGATTTTGTGAATATCGACACAACCTCAGTTGAGATGTTGCAACAGGCCTGGGAAATCAACACCCGGGGTTTATTTGTCACAACACAGGAAGTGCTGCCTGATATGCGAGCGGCCGGGGGTGGCAATATTGTGGTGATTGGTGCAACCGCATCTTTACGCGGTGGCGCAAACGCAGCTCCCTTTGCCTCAGCCAAGTCCGCCCAGCGTACGCTAGCCCAGTCCATGGCCCGGCATCTGGGACCAGAAAAAATCCATGTATCGTATGTCATTGTTGATGGTATTATCGATATTGACTACATCCGCAAAATGATGCCGGACCAGCCAGATGAATTCTTTCTGCCACCCGACCAGATTGCCGAGTCCGTCTACTTTTTGACCCAACAGCCCCAGGGCGCATGGACGTTCGAACTAGATGTACGGCCGTTTGGTGAGAAGTGGTAAGCTGCTCCGGTGAGATACTCGACGCGCGAGAGAGCACCAAATCGATAGACTGGGGTAGGCAACGCGCAGGGCGGGCCTGTCGGAATCGTATTGGCAGCAGTTTTTCCGGAGATGTGTTCACAGCTCTCGAAGCCTAAAGAGATTGCGGCTCATAGCGTTCAATCTGATAAATACGAATTTCCTGGCTGTCAGAGAGCCAGGAGACTCGTGTCCGGTGCATGTCTATCTGAAACTCCGTTGCTGCCAATCCCTCAAAAAACTCTTCCACCCCTTCACGAAACGGATCGGCAAAAAATGCGCGGCCCTGAGATTGCAAGACATGCTGCAACAATGCTTTCACCCACTTCCCATTCTCCGGCTCATAGTGCACATCGCCGCCAACAATGACATCATACGAGCCAAGCTTCGCGATGCTTTTGGGATCGTGCAGACACACCTGCAAAGTGTCGACAGGGAGAATACCGTTCAGCTCACAGTTGTGCTCGACCAGCCGCAGTGCTTCAGAAACATGGTCGAGCGCTGAGACACGCGCCCCCAGCTTGGCCAAGACGATGCTCTCCAAGCCGACTCCGCAGCCAACCACCAAGACGCGCTTGCCCTGCAAGCGTTCAACCCCAACACTGCTGGCAAGATACTGGGAAATGGCAAAACCAGTTGCCCACACAATATTCCAGTACTCATTATCGCCGCAGTACTCACAGGCAGGAAAGTCTGGACGCCAGTTGCAGATCTCAACCAGATCAACCGACAGATTTTCGGTGATCGCATAGCTGAGTTCGACTTGCTCATAGAAAGGAGTGGCTGCCATACACGTGTCCGGTGTGTATCCGGCTCCGGGTAGGATTGTCAATAACAACGCAGACAGCCCTTTTTATAAAAATGACAGCTGGCCAGAAACCTGCTGTACAAGACTCCAGGACCGAGCTACCCTTTGCCAAAGTCTCCGTGAACATACGAATGAGGAGGACACTTATGGATAACCTGACAACACAAGGGCTGCATCATGTCACAGCCGGCATGAATTACCTTGTCGGCGACATGGAAGAAAAGCCAGCGTTTTATCTCTGCACGCCGCCTCCCGGCGTCCCACAGCGCAACGGTCGCTACATTCAACAAGAGATGCAGATTCACGATGCCCGGCCAATTGTCGATCAATTTTCTCTGGACAAAGAAGGGCTGGCTTTCACCCAACATGAAACACAGATCGTCAATTTTTACGATACCGAAGAGGTCCGGAGCGTTTACTACCCAGAAGCCGCCGAGTTGGTGAAGCAAATTACCGGAGCCGAAAAGGTCATGGTTTTTGACCATAACGTGCGGAGCGCGTCCGAAGCGCAGCGCAGGCAGCATGGCGTCCGCGAGCCTGTGATGTCGTGTCACAATGACTATACTATCGCTTCAGGTCCCCAGCGTGTCCGCGATCTGTTATCTCCACAAGAGGCCGAAGATCGCCTCAAACATCGCTTTGCCTTTATTAACGTCTGGCGGCCGATCCGTGGTCCCCTGCAAGATCACCCACTGGCAGTCTGCGATGCCCAAAGCATCAGCCAAGACCATTTTGTCGCGACAGACTTGAAGTATGAAGGTCGGACGGGTGAAGTCTATTCGGTCTCTCACCAACCGAGTCATCGCTGGTATTACTTCTCAGACATGCAGCCCAACGAAGCCATGCTGCTCAAGTGCTACGATTCTAAGACAGATGGTACGGCCCGGTTCACCGCCCACAGCGCTTTTGAGCATCCAGCCACTCCGCCCGATGCCGCCCCACGCGAGAGCATCGAAGCCCGGACGATTGCCTTCTTCCCGCCCGAGGCGTAAGCCGACGATCACACGTATTTCATCTCTGCTTCCCTCTCCCTGCGGGAGAGGGCTAGGGTGACGGATTTAGCCCACAGCCACGAAACATCTCCACTTCGGCCTATCCATCCTCTTCCACCTCAGCTGGCGGCTCTTTAGCATATGCTCGAACCCTCTGGCAGCGCCGAAGTGTCACTTTCCCGGCTGGAAAGCCACGCGGCTTACTGACGTCTGAGACGCGACACATATGGACTTCAACCTTTCCTCGGCTGCCACGCCCTTTGGAGTACCATGCTGCCAATTGGGCAACTTGTTCTAAAACATGCCTGGGCAAGTCTCCCAGGCGATCAGGATTACGCACCACGACATGGCTACCAGGTGCGTTGGCGACGTGCAGCCAAAAGTCATATGGGTCTGCCTCACGGAAGGTCAGCGTGTCATTCTCGGCAGCTCCCTTACCGATTAACACCTCAAACTTGTCGATATATGTGGTACGAAAGCTGCGGCCTTTACTGGCCATAGGTTCAGTTTCCCCGTAAAAAATGGAGTATACTGTTTATAACCGAATCGGCAGCAAGGAGAAACAAATGAACAAACACGTCGCCGTCTATTCCACCTCGACTTGAGGGCCGTGTAAGCTGGCGAAAGAGTTTCTTTCGCAAAACGGGATTGTGTTCACGGAATATAACGTGGCTCAAGATCAGGCTGCCCAGGAGCGGTTGACACAGCTGGTGGTCGGCCGTCCCAGTCTCCCAGTCATTACCGTTGAGGATGAAATCATTCTTGGGTTTGATCGTGCCAGGCTTGAACAGGCGCTGGGGATTTAGCGACTTTTTGCTTGACCTCACGTCAATCTTGAGTTGGCAGGGCATCTTGTCCCTGGCGTGTGTGAGTTGGATGATTGGCTCTCAGAGGCTCAATCAAAACACAAGACATTCGTATACAGCCAAAACACGGAGTGATTTCACAACCGGCCCGAGTGTACCCGTCCTCTGCTGGAGGATGGATGACCATGCCGCAAAATGCGAGACACGTCTGGTCCCCCTCTTTGAAAAAGGCACTGACATGCCTGACTCAGTAGGCGAACTCTACCACTGCCCAAGCGTTAACGCCTATTCCTGAGGGGGATAAGGAACATGAATAATGGAGGATGTTTACAAAAATGTCATGACCTGTCTATAGAGGTAGATATGGCGAAGAATGTTGTTAACTTAGATGCACTTATCCCGCGTGAAGATTTTGCAATTAGCGAAAATGGCCGCAAGATATCTGCGGCCACTCCTGATGCGATCGATATTCATCATCTGGACGACCATTTTTTTTCGGCGCAGTTGAGAAAGCCGGACTTTCAGCGAGAAACTGCCCATTGGACACCTAAAAAAGTCGTGGACTTAATTCTGGCCTTTATTGACGGCGACTTAATTCCGGCTGTCATTCTCTGGCAAGCAGGGGAATGTGTCTTTGTCATAGACGGGGCACATCGATTGAGTGCCCTCATGGCGTGGGTGTTCGACGATTATGGAGACCAGCGACGATCACTAGAATTTTTCAATAACCGGATTTCAGATGAGCAAAGGCGGGTAGCTGAGAGAACACGTAAGCTGGTAAAAACTGAAGTTGGTGCCTATATGGAGTATGCTGCGGCAAAGAAAAATATGGATAATGTGTCAGAAGCAATCCGTAGCCGAACGATTAACTTAGGCATAAATTGCATTACTGCACAGTGGGTAACAGCAAAAGACCCTAAAGCTGCGGAGAACTCCTTCTTCAAGATCAATCAGGCAGCCACACCCATTGACCCTACCGAACGTCGCATCCTGAAAGCGCGCGAATCACCTCATGCAATTGCAGCTCGGTGCATTAACCGCGCGGGTACTGGCCACAAATACTGGTCTGAGTTTGAACAGGATCAACAGAACAGAATCGAGGAGCTGGGTAAGCACATATATCTTGCTTTGTATGAGCCTCCATTAGGAGAGGGGGCCATCAAAACTCTTGATTTACCGGTTGCAGGTCATGGCTATAACACGCTACCTTTTGTCTTTGATTTAGTGAATCATGCGAGTGGGGTAAAAATTGCTGATTCGACGCGGTCTAAGCAGGTAGACAAAGACGATCTAGAGACAGATGAAGATGGATCAAAAACCATCCAATTCCTAGAGCGCGTGAAGTATTTTGTTGACCGGATAACTGGCACATCTGCGTCATGCCTTGGCCCTCATCCAGCTATCTATTTTTATACCCAGAGCGGTTCTTTTCAGCCTTCATCATTCTTAGCCTTTGTCATGTTGATAGAATGGCTTGAGGCGGAGAGAATGATCACATTATTCACTACAGCGAGGGAAGAGCTTGAACATTTCTTGATCCGAAATAAAGAACACGTAGGGCACATTGTCCATAAGCATGGGAGCGGAAATAGAAGTATTGCCCCCATTCGGGACTACTTCAAGAGGATTCTTGAGCATATCTGGGCAGGCAAGCGGGCGGATGAGATAGGAGAGGTCCTTCAAGGCGAACAGGATTTTGCGTTTCTGTATGTGCCGCGGCCAAGTAATTATCGAGCATCGGATACTCCTACGGGGAAAGCCTTTGGGCGAGCAACGAAATCCGCAGCTTATATAGATGGCGCATTGAAGAATGCGCCTATTTGTGAACTCTGTAGAGGCAAGGTACACCGCAATTCTATACAAATCGATCACGTTAAAAGAAAGCAAGAAGGCGGAGGGGCAGATATGGGCAATGCGCAGATCTGCCATCCCTTCTGCAATTCACAGAAGGGCTAGCTGTCTGGATTCATCAGGTCTGGACTTGGTAGGCTAAATACTCCAAGTCCAGATCTCGAATATACTGAGTTAAGTATATTAGTACCTTTGAAAAAAGGGGGCCAGGGAGGATTTTGGTATGTCGCGGTCAAGTCTCGTGTGATCTGATTGAGAAGCCCGTACCTTGAGGTGAACATGCGTGTGACGCGGAGAGATCTCCCTCAGCCGCTCTTCAAATGCGCCTGCTCACTCCGATCCCACGAAGTCCACTTATCCGGCTTCACCACAATCACGACACGTGGCTCTGACCGAAATCGGGCCAGGCGTTCCTCCACATGATCGGGCTGCACGTACTTTTCTACGATACGCCGGGTCATTCCCCAGATATCATCTTCCTGAATTGTTGCCCGTCCTTCAACGAGCAATGTTTTGAGGGTTTCAGTCTCGTCGATACATAGAGTGACGCGTGGATCACGTAAAATGTGCCGATATTTAAAGCGTGTCTTTGTGGTTGAAATATAAAAGACCGCTCCATTCCAATCAAACCACATCGGGTTCAGCTGCGGTGAACCATCTTTCCGGATGGTACCGAGGATGACGTTGCGGGGTTCGGATAAAAAACGTTGAGTATCTTCTTGTGAGAGTACCATTGTCAGGTCCTTTCTTTTCTTAGTATCTTCTGCAAAAAATACGGCATTCTTCCGGGCTATTCCCTCTTCCCCTCTTTCACCCCGACTACAATCAACAGTCTTTCTTCATCGGTGTATTGGCGAACCCTCAGTCCAAATGAGCCCAAAAACGTGCGGGCTTCGTCCTCAGTAGGTAAAGGGGTAATCGGATACGGGTCTTGTTTGACCAAGCGCTCGACATAGGCCCGGCCTTCTGGATGGCTAATGATAATCCTGCCGCCGGGCCGTAACATACTAGAGATATTTTGTAGCGCCTTGGTTTTGTCGGCGATGTTCCCGTACATACCATTCATGAAGACCGCATCAACACTGTTTGGCGGCACGGAAAGATCAACAATATCACACTGATGCCGCTCAACATCAGGATAACGCTCAGCCACCTGCTCTAACATGTTTCCAGACAAGTCACAGGCGACAATCCGGCCAGGACGATAGCCTTGGATCTGAGGAATCAGGGCACCAGTACCCGTGCCAACATCGAGTACCGTCTCGCCCGCCTGGATTGCCGCAGCTGCGATAATACGCCCCATCCGTTCAATGACATCTTCCGGAAGCGCGCCCAAGAAGTACGTGTAGGATTGGTCAAAGGCTTGTCGCTGCCGATCGTTGAAATAGGCTCGCTGTTTCTCATCCATTTTCGCGCTTATCCTTTCCCACAAATTCACCTCTTTATCAGAGGCTCCTTTTTACGCTACACGCCTCAGTACCCACAAGTGGCCCCGAAGGATCGCAGGCAGGCAGGGTGGTTCTGACTCCGTTGGCTCTGCCGCACAGAAAGTATGGATTGTGAAAACGTAGCAGCTCTCACGCGTTGCGCCGCATCACCCCATACAGCAGCGTGCTCCCAAGGACGCCACACAACGATCCGCCCAACGCCATGCCAAAAGCACCTTGTAAGCTGCCGCTTGCATCAGCCAAGCCACCAGCAATGCCGGGCGAGATCATCGCCCCACAGCCAGCCCCGGTTGACATCAGCGCAAAGGCGGCCGAAGACAAGTGGACTGGCACAAAATCTCCAGCTGAGGCTGCACATATAGTGAATGTCGCGCGATGAGTCAGACCGATCAGAATGGCCGCAATGACAAAAGCTCCCGGGATGGGGTTGAGCCAAACCAATGCTAAGCCGACACCTTGGACCAGAAAAACGCATACAAATGCCAAACCGCGCCCGATCCAGTCCGATATGCGCCCCCACACAATGCCACTGCCGATGCTTAAGACCCCGATCAGAATGAGAAGCCGGCCAACCACAACCAAATCAATACCGTTCTCGCCAGACAGATACGTACCCAGAAAGGTATTGAAGATGCCCTGCGACCAGCCAGAGCAAAACACCATAAAGCTCATCAGCCACACGAGCGGATTCCGATAGACCTCAACCGGCCACGTCACCCCTTGGCCTAGAGCGGCAGGAGGGGACGGAGAGGCAGACGCCTCAGGCCGACGATCCCGCACATAGCCCAGCGCCACAGCACCAATACTGACGGTGGCAGCACCAAACAGCACCCAGGCGTAACGCCAGCCAAGAGTCAGGTACTCGGACGTCAACCACGGGACAACGACACCAGCTACCACAAAGGCACTGCTGCCGCCGGCTGAAGCGAGCCCAGCAGCCAGACCACGTGTCCGGGAATCAAACCAAGGTCCAAGCATACCCATCGTCGGAATGATAGCCATTCCGGTTGCAGCGCCCATGAGACACATCGCTCCCAGGGCCATCCAGAAATGAGTCGCTCCACCTAAAAGCAACATAGACACCCCAGCCATCAGCGTACTCAGACCGATCAGGCGACGGCTGCTATAGCGCGTGGTGAGAATCCCGGCCAGAAAGGAGCACGGGACGCGCAGCATCCAAGCCCCGGTGACCAATAGGCCCGTCTGGGTATAGGATAGAGAGAGGCTATCCTGCATCGCTGGCAAGGTCAGATTGGGGGCATATTGAAGAAAACTCGTAGTCAGATTAACCAGCACCCCAACCAGCAAGATGACAACGGCATAGGTCGTGTACCAGGGTTTTGCAGAGTTGGCAGACTGGGAGAGGTGCATAAGTCGGGCTACCCTAGCCGATGTCAGCCCGGTGCACCATCCCGCCCTCCCCGCTCTTTAGCTGACTCTTTTAGAAGAGACAGGAGGCAGTGTCGCGTGTGGCAACAGCACCCCAGTCGGATTCTGTGTACGCTGATGATTTGGGTGATGAGTCTTGGTGGACTCTCCTGTCAGCAGTTGGATCAGGCAAGAACACACACAACCGTTCGAGAAGCCGAGGGACTCCACGGACCAGTCCGCTCAATCGAAGTCGTTCACGCCGTTTTGGTGAAGAAAGATGGAGAATGGAACATTGGAACCCAAAAGTATATCCACAAAGCCACCTACGATAGACAAGGTCTGAAAACTGAGCAAACAGTGTATACCGATGATGGCCATATCCACGAAATAATCCACTTTAGCTACGACGATAGGGGTCACGAAACACAAGCGCGCCACGTCGAAAGCTCGGGCCAGCTCACAGCCCGCGTCCTCTCCAGCTATGACGAGAGCGGCCGTCGGGTCGAAGCCACGACATACACCGCCGCCAACGAGCCGACACACCGGGTCGTTTTCAGCTATGACGACGCAGGCAATGAAATTTCCACACAACGCTACGCGGCAAATGAGACGCTGAGTCATCGTACGACCTCGGCCTATGATACGCAGGGCAACCAGATACAGAAAAAGTGGTACGAAGTACCAGACACACCTATCCGCATCCGAACCGCTCAATACGATTATCTTGGGGCACTGGTCTCAGACACCCTCTTTGCGTATGCCGCAGATGGAACACTCACCAGCCGGACAGATATGCGTTACGATCCGCAGGGCAACCCCCGGTCAGAGGTTGTGCATCGGGAAGATGGACAATTCAAACGAGAGCGCTCCTTCACCTATCAGTCGGATGCCTTTGGCAATTGGACACTCCAAACGGTCTCCACACGGCTTCTGAGAGGCGAGTCACCCTCTTTTGAGCCACCGATAGTTATCTCGCGGACGCTGAGCTATTACGGCAGAGGGGCAGAAGAAGTCGAGGCAGGATCTGAGTAATGACGCAGCCTTGCTCGCTCATCGCGACCCAGCCCCATGCAACGTGGCCAGCGTTTCGCTGCTTGAAGAAAGCACCAAGAAGCGGTCTGGATTTAACGTCCAGTTTTCGAATCTGTAACGGTCTGGAATGGATACGGCCGGCTATGCCGGCCCCTCCCTCTTACTGCGCGACATAGCCCCCGTCTACCGGCATCGGATGTCCGGTCACAAACGAGGCTGCGTCAGAACATAACCACACCACTGCTTCGGCAATCTCTTGGGGCTGGCCTAAGCGGCCATTGGGCTGAGCCGCCGCCATCGCGTCGATTACTCGCTCACTCGCTCCGCGCAGCATCGGCGTATCAATCGGTCCCGGACAGACGGCATTCACCCGAATATTGGCTTTGGCGTATTCCAGGGCAGCTGTCTTAGTCAGGCCAACCACACCATGTTTGCTCGCCACATACGCTCCAGTGCGCCGAACACCAATCAGCCCAGCACCAGAGGCCGTGTTCACAATGGCTCCGCCACCCTGCTTGAGCATGTGGGCAATTTCATATTTTAAACATAACCACACACCCTTCAGATTAATCGACAAGATCCGTTCCCAGTTCTCCTCTGTATCCTCGGCCACCCGTGCTGTCCGTCCGGCAATCCCGGCATTATTATACGCACAATCGAGCCGGCCATACGCCTCAACCGTCTTGGCCACTAACGCCTCGACCTCAGCCGCTTGAGCGACATCGGCTTTGATGAACACAGCCTCTCCACCAGCCTGTTTAATCAAGCTGAGCGTCTCTTCTCCCCCCTCAACCGTCACATCAGATACGACCACCTGTGCCCCCTCACGGCAAAAGACAAGACACGCTTGTCTGCCGATTCCAGATCCCCCACCGGTAACCAAGGCAACTTTTCCTGCGACTAATCCTGCCATACTGTTCTCTCCTTTTGTGTCTATTCTTTTTTCCTACAACAGCGCAATTTTTTTGACAGGATTCCCGTACGGAGTCAAATGAGAGCATACTCCGGGCAGGAGGTAAGAGCGTGCACAACCCAGGAAATATCTCATGCCAGGAGTATAGCGAGGCAGGCCCCGCCCTACGACTTTTCTATTTTCACTCTTTCCCCTTGCCATTCAACGAAAATACATCCATTGACAGTCCGTCATTATAAAATACATCACTCACCAGCGAGAGGGTCGTCCGCTGGATCTGGTAATCGATCCAAGACTGACCAAGCAAGATCGGCACCCGGACTTCTTCACCGGCCTTTTTGATAGTTGGATGAAACTCCGGGTTTCCATAACTGTAAAAAATCGTTCGCCAGTGGTCATCATCTGCATCAAAGATAATAACATAGAAAGGCACGAAGGTTTGTTGGTCGAGATAGAAGAGCTTACGTCCATACGGATGGCTGGGGCTGAGGGGAACCTTCTCCAGGACGTAGACAGAGCGTAATTCCCAGGCATCCAGAGGATAGCCGCTGTCGCGGCCGCCAAACTCGACATGCGGCGTGTTGACCAGTCCTGGGACGAGTGCCAGCTGTGCTCCAATGAGATTCCACTCGGCGCTGGCGAGTGTCCCACCCCAACTGTCTTCATCCTCAAGAATACTGCTTTCACCAATAGAGGGCGCGTGTGGATCATAGACCGTCGTTTCCACTCGACGGCGACGTTTTGACACCGTCCATTGACGAGCTGGACGTGTCACGTCGTCGTACCAGAAACGGACTGTCCGCGATGAACGTCTTTTTTTGCGGCGTGTTGGCGCTGCTCCGCTCACCCGCGGCGTATGGGCCACATGGACGTATTCCTTACACA
Organism: Binatia bacterium; assembly: GCA_965231765.1. Classification (GTDB taxonomy): domain Bacteria; phylum Desulfobacterota; class Binatia; order Bin18; family Bin18; genus JAAXHF01. The sequence continues at coordinate 5,314,925 of OZ246887.1, read as the reverse complement.
CCACCCCCAGCGGTTCCCAGTGTGGCCGGTTATAACGAGGTCTGGCCCGGTACTGACCACACGCCCGCGCGTGGTAGGAGGCATACCCATCTACAATATCCTGGTCAGCATTGAGCACGATGACGTCGCTCCATTGCTCAAGGTGATCGGAACTCTCTCGGTAGCGCATATTCCAAGCCGCTTTCAGACCAGCCTGGGGCTCATCCGGGTCTAAAATCGGGAAGGGCAAACCCGCCGTATAATCTTCAAGCGTGGCCATATCATCGGCAAATCTGACCTGTGCACTATTTGTCAGTGTGGCAGTCACATACTCTTCGGCAGGTGGGATATCCGTTGTTTCCTGGACACGAAAAGAAAAGGCACCATCAGCGATCAGGGCAAGAATCTCTCGCGGCATGAGATCTGCCAGGTCTTCAAAATCTGTACGACCCGCATCATCCTGGGCAAGTGGCCAGGTCTCAATATCTGTCCCCAACGGAATACGGCTATCTGTTGGTCGCCCGCGTCGATACGGATAAAATCCGGTCAATACGCCCTCACGAAAACGCGCACGGGTTGGTGTTTCGTCGGTTGCCATGGGGTGCTGCTTGGCCAAGGCTTGCGCAATTTTCAGTTCGCGTTCAATTTGTTTTTGGCTGATATCCGATGCCGAATGGGGCTGCTCACGCTGCGCCTCAGTCAGAGAGGAAAAATCCGTAAGACTCTTTTCATACGTTCGAACCGCTTCAGCGTGTGCGCCTCGTATGAGCGCCTGATAGCCGGTCGTGGGGGCACTGGGCGCGGGTCCGTCTACATCAACAACGGGGGGAAAGCCCACCGGCTGACGTGGACTACAGGCGGCACAGAAGACCAGGACAACACAGACAGCGGTACGCATCCTGCTGACAGGAAACATAAACCTCCTATTTTCTTTCGGGGGTCTTTATTCATGCCTGCGTTCATCTGTCAACGTCCCATACACATGTGATGCACAGCTGGCAGAGTCGAGGGGGACAATCCACCCGACGAAATTTCTTGTCGCAGCACCCCAATTCGGCTACAGATCGTGTTATGGACGACAGATCGTATACGCCCCATACGTGTTGGTCGCTGTTCGGATTCTCACTTGTGCTGATAGGGCTGAGCCTGGGAAGCCTGGCCTGCTCAGCCTTCGGGATGCGCTATGCGCCGCTCCGGATTACCTATTTCCCGCACTTGGTCAAAGGCCAACCACACCATTTGCCAGCCCGACGACTGATTGTTCTGCTGCCGGTTGATACGCGGCCCAACTTGTCCGTGCAAGATGGAATAGTGGCAACCCAGGCCAATGGCAGGGATATTGCGGCGGCACAGTTATCCAGGCGTAGGATGCCGCCTGGAGGGATCACTCCCGAGACAGCCTATCCTGTGATCGGCTTTCTTGGCACCAGCTCTCGGGGGACCATCTATCTGCGCCAACCCGACACGTTTGTTCCGCCAGATCAACCTCAACTCCTGTTTTATACCACACCGCTCCAGCCTATCGTCCAGTCAGCCCTGGCGATGCATATTCAGGAGGTGGGCTTGCCCGTCCGGACGGTGCCATTTACCTCCCCAAGTCGGCAGCCCAAGATCCTGCACGACACCATCCAACCCGAGGCTATTCACGCTGACTACGCACTTGGCTGCCAGATTGAAGACTTTAGCCTGCGCAGTCTTTTATACCGGGTTGATGGGGGTATGCACGGAAACGTGCATACTGTCCACGGACCGAGTTGGGCCAAGGTGAGGCTTGGTCTGACTCTGTACCGTTGGCCATCGGGAGAAAAGGTGTGGGAAGGACACATTGCTGAGCAATTGGCTGATCCCGAACCGGGTGAAGTGATGCCCCTGTACGGATCGATGGGTGAAGTGCTTGGCATGGCGTTGAGTCGGGCGGTGGGAAGTTTTTTAATCACCCAAGCCGTGCAGGATATTCTGAGCAACTAAAGTGCCACCGGCTGGACTTGTAAGGTCGTCGCTTCGATGGGAGAAAAAAAGCGATCGGCAAGAAGGAAAGTGCGTAGGACTTACATTCTCTTAAGAAAAATGAATAAACAAGAAATAAACCTGGTATGAAATTCCATCGAATGGACCGGAAGAACGGGGAATCCGCTGACCGGTCGTATGCAGGCACGAGTCGGCGTAAGCCGACTCTGGTGCACCGGCTGGGAGGAGGAGCGTGCATTGTGGCCCTGTGCGTCGTGACCCTGTTGCCGGCCGCGGCCGCCCAGCCGCGCCAAGTGCTTGATACGGTCACGGTCACCGCCCGCAAGCAGGAGCAACGCGCGTTCGACGTGCCGCTGTCGCTGTCCGTGCTCCAGGACGAGGGGCTCGACCGGCTGCGCGCCTCGGGCATGGACATCCGTTTTCTGACCAACCGGACGCCCAGCCTGCAAGTCATGTCGGGCTTCGGGCGCATCTATCCGTATTTCTTTATTCGCGGCCTGGGCAATACGGACTTCGACATGAATGCGTCCCAGCCGGTGTCGGTGATGCACGACGGCATTGTACTGGAAAATCCGTGGCTCAAGGGACACCCGATCTTTGACGTCGAGCGTGTTGAGGTGCTGCGCGGGCCACAGGGCACGCTGTTTGGGCGCAATACGCCGGCCGGCATCGTCAAGGTCGAGTCGGCCCGCCCGACCTGGGATGTCGAGGGCTACGCCCGACTGTCCTACGGCCGCTTCGACAGCGTCAATTTCGAGGGAGCCCTATCCGGTCCGCTGATCCCGTCCGTACTGGCGGCGCGGGCCTCGCTCCTGGTGCAGCGCCGGAGCGACTGGGTAGACAATACCTACACCGGCAAGGACGACGCCGTAGGGCGATACGATGACATTGCCGGGCGCGTTCAATTTTTGTGGACACCGGTGGAGAATTTTTCCGGGCGGTTCAAGGTTCATGTGCGTGACTTTGACGGCAATGCACGGCTCTTCCGGGCGAATGCGCTCAAGCCGGGCCGCACTGGCCTGCGCCCCGGTTTGCGGCGCGACAAGGTCGCCCAGGATGCCGACAACCCGCAGGACTTGGCCAGCCACGGGTTCGCCACCGAGCTGCGCTACACACTGGGCGGGGTCCGTCTGATCTCGCTGACCGGCGGGGAATGGCTCGACGGCATCTCGCGCGGCGACGTGGACGGTGGCTTTGGCGCGGTCTGGAGTCCGCCCAGCGGGCCGGGCCTGATTCCGTTTCCGGTCGAGACAGCCGACGGCCTTTCGGCCCTGCGCCAGTTGAGCCAGGAGTTCCGCCTGGAACACACGGCCTGGCAACGTCTGGACTGGCGCATCGGCGTCTTCTACTTCCACGAGGAACTCGACATTGAGGGCTTCAGCTACGACACGCTGGCCGGGAGTGTACTGAATGGCCGCATCCGCCAGAAGCAACGCACCGGGGCCTGGGCGGTGTTTGCCGCCGCCACCTTCACCCTAACCGAGAATATCGAGCTGGCCGCGGGAGTGCGCGTCTCTGAGGACGACAAGGACTACACGAGCGAGCGCCTTCAGTCGCCCATCGGCGCTGGCCCGCTCGGCCCGATCCACAAGGCGCCGCGCGACCTGGTGCCGAGTTGGGACGTCAGCCTGCGCTACCAGGTGGCACCCGGTGTCCAGCCGTATCTACGCGTTGCCAGCAGCTTTCGCGCCCCTAGCATCCAGGGCCGGCTGCTGTTCGGTGACGAGGTGACCGTAGCCGACACCGAGGATATCATCTCGGTCGAGGCCGGCCTGAAGCTGCGCCTGTGGCAGCAGCGCATCCACCTGGACCTGGCGGCCTATCACTTCTGGATGCACGATCAGCAACTCACCGCGGGGAGCGGGGTGAACAACGCCAACCGTTTGCTGAATGCCGACCGCACTATCGGACGGGGCCTTGAGGCGGAGGGGGCTGTCGCACTGGGCCACGGCCTGCACCTGACCGCCGGCGTGAGTTACAACTATACCCGGCTCGACGACACAGGTCTGTTCGTCCAGCCGTGCGGGTCGGGCTGCACAGTCCTTGACCCGCCCGGCCCACTTCCCGGCACAGTCTCCCTCGACGGCAACCGTCTGCCCCAGGCACCCCGCTGGATCGCCACCCTGAACCTGGACTACACGCACCTGCTGCCCGGCGGCGCAGCGCTGATCTTCTCGACCGACTGGGCGTATCGCAGCCGTATCAATTTTTTTCTGTACGAGTCGCGCGAGTACCGCGATAACCATCTGCTTGAAGGCGGTACGCGCCTGGCCTGGGTGTCGGCTTCAAGCGGCCTGGAAGTCGCGGCCTTTGGTCGCAACATCCTGAACGACACCTCGCCCACCGGCGGCCTCGACTTCAACAATCTGACTGGCTTTGTCAACGAGCCGCCGGTGTGGGGCATCGAAATGACGGCGCGTTTTTGAGTTGCGCCACGTCCGGTGCATCGCGTATCTGTAGAGAGACAAGCCAAGGAGCAGCAACCATGTTGGAACGCTTGCATATACGGAATTATCGTGTCTTCAACGATCTCAAAATCGACCAACTGAGCCGTATCAATCTCATTGCCGGCAAGAACAATTCTGGTAAGACCAGCCTACTGGAAGCGATCTTTCTACTGTCCGGGGGCGGCAACGCGGAGTTGGCATTAAGGATTATGGCTTTCCGCGGAATCGACACGGTGAGTGGGACGCCGCAAACAGTAACAGAAACCTCCTGGAAACCGCTATTCTCCGCACTGGACATGAATAAGACGGTCGAAATCGGAGGAGCTCACACCTCCCTCGATCAGCTCGCTATGACAATCACGATTGATAAGCCTCGTGCTACCTCACTGCCTCTCAATGAAACCGTCGGGACACATCTGACAGAACTTTCCGACACGCGGCAGCTTCTGTTTTCTTTCACCAGTCCCCTCACGGGAGCGGTCACAGGTCGCATGTACGTGGCCGGACAGTCACTCAAGATCGAACCGCCTGACGCGGCTCTACCGTTTTCTGGCATGTTTCTTTCTGCACGGGTGGGAACTCTTAAAGACGATGCGAGAAGGCTCGGGGTGTTGAGAAAACAGAAAAAGGGACATCTGCTCTTGGAAGCGCTACAAGTCATCGAACCGAGACTGCAAAGCATTGAGGACAATTCTGCCAGTGGCACGCCTATAATCTGGGGCGATATTGGATTACCCGAACTGATACCCTTGCCGGTCATGGGTGGCGGCATGACCCAACTCGCCCGGCTGGTTCTCTCCATATCCGACACGCCGGACGGCGTGGTCCTGGTGGACGAGATCGAAAACGGGTTTCACCATTCGGTCCTGCCTAAGGTCTGGCAGGCCGTCGCCACGGCGGCCAAGCAGTTCAACACGCAGATATTTGCGACCACCCACAGCTTTGAATGTGCAGAAGCGGCCTATAAAGCCCTCGGCGCAGACGGCTTTCTCCTGCATCGGCTTGAAGCCAGCGGCACGGAGAACCGCTGTGTCACCTATGAGCTCGAGGAAATTGACGTGGCACTTCGACACAACCTGGAGATTCGCTAGAGATGGCTGAGCCAAGCATGATCGAGTCGAGAATCCAGCTTCTCGTCGAGGGAAACGACCAACGCAATTTCTTTGAAGCGTTCATTGACCATCTATCACTTGCGGATATTCAGATTCAGAACTTTGGGGGCGTTACCGACCTGCGCCCCTTTCTGTCGATACTTGTGAAGAGGTCGGGATTTCGTGAGACCGTCCAGAGCGTTGGCATCGTTCGAGACGCAGAAACCTCCGCTCAGGCAGCCTTTCAAAGCGTACAGTCTTCGCTGAGGAATGCCGGATTGCCTGTGCCGAGCCACCCGGAAGACCGCACTGATGGCAGTCCGGCAGTGACGGTGCTAATCCTCCCCGATAACAGCCGCCCAGGCATGCTCGAAACGCTTCTCAATGAAACTTTTACAGGCACCCCGGAGGAAGCCTGCATCAGTGCATTCTTCGGCTGCGTCGAGGATGCGTCTGGAGTGTCGATCCAACGCCCGCACAAGGCCCGCGCCCAAGCCTACTTAGCGACAAAGCCCGAACCGCACCTTTCTGTAGGCGTGGCAGCAAAACGCGATTACTGGGATTTGGACCATCCCGTTTTCGACCAGCTTCGACAATTTCTCACAGCGCTGTAGGAAACATGCCGCCGACTGAACACCAGGACTACAACATGCCACGAGCAAGAAAAAACGCCACGAAAAACATCGAGACCTACACCCACCCCGACAAAGAGCGTATGAACAACCCGCCGGTCGGCCTGGTAACGCCCGACACGGACAAGGACGCCGGTAAGAGGACCTACGCCTACGACCCGCACCTGGACCCACAATTGCAATGGGCGGGTAAGGCCGAACACACGTCCTTTGAGGTGCCGACGGTTTCCCTGCATGTGCATGAACGTATTGACCCGCGCAGCATTATCGAGGCGGTGAGGAAGCAAAACAGCGCAGACCCGCAGCTCTCGCTGTTTGCCACGCCGAAGGAGAATCCGCCCATCCGCCAGGCCATCGAGTTCTACCAGCATAAACACAACTGGACCAACCGGCTTATTGCCGGTGACAGCCTGCTGGTTATGAACAGCTTGCTGGAAAAAGAAGGCATGGCCGACAAGGTGCAGATGGTCTACATCGACCCGCCCTACGGCATCCGCTACGGCTCCAACTTCCAGCCGTTTGTCAACAAGCGGGATGTGACCGACGGCAGGGACGAGGACCTGACCCAAGAACCGGAGACGATCCGGGCGTTTCGGGACACCTGGGAGTTGGGTATTCATTCATTTCTGACGTATGTACGGGACCGGCTGTTGCTGGCACGCGAACTGTTGACGGAAAGCGGCAGTGTCTTCGTGCAGATTTCCGATGAAAACCTGCACCATGTTCGCGAACTGACGGACGAAGTTTTCGGAACAGATAACTTCGTTTCGTTAATCAGTTTCCAGACCACGTCCGGTTTTGCGACAAAAACATTCGCGACGCTTGGGGATTTTCTTCTGTGGTATGCACGTGACAAGGCCAAGGTAAAGGTACACAAGCTCTACGAGGAGCAACCCTTGGTTCCAGGAGAAGGGAACGCCCGTTGGCTTTTCCTGCCGGACGGATCGTATCGTGGTGTGACCGCCGCCGAACGGCGCGGCGACAAGGAGCTTCCGCAAGGAGCACGCCTGTACAAACCTGACAACATTCAATCCCAGGGCGCTGCATCCGAGCCGCAACCTTTTGAGTATGAAGGGAAAACCTATCGTCCGAGTCCGAACTCGCACTGGAAGGCCAACTACCCGAAGGGAATGGACCGCCTTGCCTCTGGGGGCCGTATCCATGTTGCCAAAAACAGCATACAATATCGTCGCTTCTACGATGATTTTCCATTTCAAGAGAGAGGCAATATCTGGACCGATGCGATTACCGGAAGTTTCACGGACGAGAAAATCTATGCCGTCCAAACCAACACCAAGGTCATCGAACGTTGCCTGTTGTTGACAACCGATCCGGGTGACTTAATTTTCGATCCAACCTGCGGATCGTGGACGACAGCCCTGGTTGCCGAACAATGGGGACGCCGCTGGATGACGTGCGACACCTCGCGCGTTTCCATTGCCCTTGCCAAGCGACGCCTCATGACGCCGGTGTTTGAGTTCTATGCACTGGCACATCCCGATGAGGGAATCGGAAGCGGATTGAGATACGAGGGAGCACAACGGACTACCTTGGAAAGCATTGCGAACGGTCTGCCACCCGAGGATGTGACGCTGTATGACCGCCCTCTCGTAGACAAGGAGAAGACGCGCGTCACCGGCCCATTTACCGTCGAAGCGGTTCCTGCGCCTGTGGTCAAGGCGGTAGACGAGGTTGTTGACCTCGCTCCAGCCCTTCGGGAGCAGGTAAATGCCGGAGCCGACGAGTCTGTTGCGCGGTCGGGCGAGACCTTGCGCCAGGGCGAGTGGCGCGACGAACTGCTCAAGACCGGCATTCGCGGCAAGGCCGGGCAACGTATTTCCTTTGTCCGGCTGGAACCCTTGCCCGGTACACGTTGGCTACACGCCGAGGGAGAGACCCGCCCCGATGCTGCGGGCGCTGATATCGTGAGCGACGGCGGCACCGCCTGGAACCCGGAGCGTGTTGTGGTATCCTTCGGCCTCGACCACGCGCCTCTGGAACAACGCCAGGTAGGGCTTGCCATTGAGGAGGCGCAAAGCCTGGTTCCCAAGCCCAAAATTGTCGTCTTCGCCGCTTTCCAGTTCGACCCCGAGGCGTCCAAAGATATCGACGAAACCAACTGGCCCGGCGTCACTCTCCTCAAGGTCCAGATGAACGCCGACCTGCTGACCGACGATCTCAAGAAAAAACGCGCCAGCAACGAGAGCTTCTGGCTCATCGGTCAGCCGGACGTGGCGCTGGAGACGATCACCGAGGGCGACGACCGGGACAAGTGTCGCGTTTCAGTGCTCGGTTTCGACTACTACAACACCAAGACCGGCGGGATAGAGTCCGGCGGCGCGGACAAAATCGCCATGTGGCTGCTGGACCCGGACTACGACGGGCGCAGCCTGTTCCCCCGCCAAGTCTTCTTTCCCATGGCCGATGCCAAAGACGGCTGGGCAAAGCTCGCCCGCAACCTCAAGGCCGAGATCGACGAAGACCTGATAGAAGCCTATCGCGGCACGGTCTCATTGCCCTTTGCACCGGGCGAACACCGCCGCATCGCGGTCAAGATCATCGACGACCGGGGTATCGAAAGCCTAAAAATTGTGGAGATCGAGTGATGGCGAAACCAACAAAAGCCAAGGCGATAGAGCGTCTAAAAAAGGCGCTGGACGCGATACCCGAGATAGAACCGCTACTAGAAGACGACTCCCTAGAGTTTCAGAAGTGGCGTCGAGGCATACAGGGCGTCATCGCCGACACGTTCGGAGCCAGGTCACCCCACATTCGGGACTTCGCTGATAGCCTCGATAGAACCTATAGCTCCTATAGAATGGATGACGATGATATAGTGCGCGACCTGGAACCAGTGGCGTCAATACTCAAATCCATGCTTGAGGAGATTGAAGAATATTGGGAGGATAAAGATCGGGTTCCTTCCTCTTCCAGGACCCAAAGAAGGGAACAGCCGAGCCCAAAGGAGATTTTTGTCATTCATGGGAGAAACAACGAAGCCAAGGAAACAGTGGCGAGATTCCTTCAAAATCTGGGTCTGACGCCGGTGATATTGCACGAACAACCGAATCAAGGTCGGACAATAATCGAGAAGTTTGAGCGACACGCGCAAGTTGGGTTTGCCGTGGCTCTGTTGACACCGGATGACGTGGGAGCACTAAAGAATGAGGAAAAGAACCTCAAACCCCGCGCCAGACAAAATGTTGTGTTTGAGCTGGGGTATTTTCTCGGACGGCTGGGCCGAGAACGAGTCTGCGCCCTGACCAAAGGAAACGTAGAGCTGCCGTCGAACTACGACGGAGTGGTCTACATTTCGCTGGACGATGGAGGTTGGAAGATGAACCTTATCAGAGAGTTAAAGAACGCCGACTTCAATGTCGATGCGAATAAGGTGCTGTAGCGAATGAATACGCAAATTGACATACCGAAGGACGAGATCGCCGCCTTTTGTGAACGCTGGCAGCTTGCAGAATTAGCCTTGTTCGGTTCCGTACTGCGGGACGACTTCGGCCCCGAGAGCGATGTTGATGTGCTGGTGCGCTTTGATCCAAAAGCGCGCCCGACGCTCCTGGACATTGCGCGCATGCAAGATGAATTGACGCGGTTGCTCGGCCGCCAAGCTGACTTGGTCGAGCGTGCGGCCGTTGAAGCGAGCCAGAACTACATACGTCGCGAATCCATCCTCAACTCGGCGGAGACGATCTATGCGGCATGATGAATCCTATCTGCTTGATATGTTGCTGGAGGCGCGCAAGGCAGTGAAATTCGCTACCGGCTTGACGTACTCACAGTTTAACCGGAGCGACCTGCACCAGAATGCAATCATTAAATCGATAGAGATCATCGGCGAGGCAGCGTCCCGCGTGAGTGCCGACACGAGAGAGGCGCATCCCGAAATTCCGTGGCATGAGATTATCGGCATGCGCAACCGTCTTGTACATGGTTATTTTGAAGTTAACCTTCTTCGAGTGTGGGACACGGTGCAGGAAGACCTGCCAGCACTGATTGCCCAGCTTGAACCGCTCGTACCGCCGGAGGCCGGATAATGGCGTCAACGACGATAGACCGCCTAATCATCAACTCGCCCTACGAGGAACCTGCGCGGTATTGGAAATACGAGCGCGAGACGCGGCTGTTTGACTTGACCGAGGGCCGCCGGCCGGCCGGTTATGTGGTCGCGTCGGGGAACTCCAAGGCGTTCGATGACCCCGGCATCTTTGTGGAAATCCCGCTGGTCAACCGGATTCGCCCCCGCGTCAAAGCCTGGCGCGAAGCCGGATATCCTGGGGTGACCGGCATCACCAAACGGCTGCTTGCGCACTGGACCGACCCGGAGGAGTTCGAGACCCGGCGCTTTTTCTTTTGCCAGTTAGAGGCCATCGAAACGCTGATCTGGCTGGCGGAAGCACCCGCCGCCGACAAGGTCGGCATCGACATTCCCTCCGATGGCGGGACATTTCAGCGCCTATGCGCCAAGATGGCGACCGGCTCCGGCAAGACCATTGTCATGGGCATGGTCATTGCCTGGCATGTGCTGAATAAAGTCACCCATCCGCAGGATATCCGGTTTGCTACCCACGTCTTGGTTATAGCGCCGGGGTTGACGGTCAAGAGCCGTCTGGCGGTCTTGGAGCCGTCCCACCCGGAGAACTACTACGAGGCGTTCCGCATTGTTCCTTCCTCGCTGCTCGACAAGCTCCGCCAAGGCAAGGTCGTCGTTCGCAACTGGCACGCGCTCAACTGGGAGACCGAGGAGAAGATCGCCAAGAAGCGGAGTGTCGATAAACGCGGGGCTAAGAGCGATGAAGCCTATGTCCGTGAAGTGCTGGGCGACATGGCGAATGCTCGCACTATCCTGGTCATCAACGACGAAGCCCACCATGCCTGGCGGGTGCCGGCCGAGTCCAAAATCAGGGGTATCGCCAAGAACGATATCGAGGAAGCGACCAAATGGGTCGGCGGCCTGGACCGCATCAATGCGGCGCGCGGCATCCTTGCCTGCTATGACTTTTCCGCTACGCCCTTCGCGCCATCCGGCAAGAAAAGCTCCGAGGAGGGGCTGTTCGGCTGGATCGTCAGCGATTTTGGGCTGAACGACGCTATTGAGGCCGGCTTGGTGAAAACTCCGCGCGTTGTGATCCGCGACGACGCCGTGCCGGACGCCAAGACCTATAGGTCGCGTCTGTATCACATCTATAACGACCCGGAGGTAAAGGATGACCTGAACCGGAGGGCCGGACCGGAAGAGCCGTTGCCCGACCTCGTGACCAATGGCTATTACCTGCTCGGCTACGACTGGCGTGAGACGGCGGAGACGTGGAAGAAGGACAAGCTCAATGTTCCGCCGGTAATGATTACCGTCGCTAATCGCACCGAAACCGCAGCCCGGATCAAGTATACCTTTGACCGCAAGAAGGTACGCATCGAGACACTGTGCGACCCTGAGCGCACCTTGCATATCGACTCGAAGACGCTGGGCGAGGCCGAAGCCGCAGAGGAGCCGATTGCGGAAATCGGCGGGAACGATAGCGGGAAAGACGACGACATCGGTCAAACGCGCACGCTGGCCAAGAAGGCCCAAGCCGAGTTGCTGCGCTTGCAGGTGGACACGGTCGGCCAGGTCGGCAAACCCGGCGAGCACATACAGAACGTGATTTCCGTCGGGATGCTCTCGGAGGGCTGGGACGCCAAGACCGTCACCCACATCATGGGTCTGCGCGCCTTCTCCAGCCAGTTGCTGTGTGAACAGGTGGTTGGACGCGGCCTGCGTCGTACCTCCTACGAAACGAAAAAACAGACCGACCCTGTGATCGGGGAGGAGATCGAACTCTTCGAGCCGGAGTACGTCAACATCTTCGGCGTTCCTTTCACCTTCCTCCCACATGAGTCCCAGGAAAACGGCCCTCCACCGCCGCCAGAGTCGAAGACGGTCGTCGAGCCGGTGCCGGACAGGGCCGATTTCGAGATCGCCTGGCCGAATATAATCCGCATCGGCCACGTGTACCGGCCACACCTGCGCCTTGATTGGGATAAGGTGAAACCCTTGCATCTCAACGCCGACCAAACAGTGCAAATCGCCGAGTTAGCTCCAACTGTTGACAGCAAGCCGGACATGACAAAGATCGCGGCTATTGAACTGGAACGCCTGGCGCGGGAATTCCGCACCCAGCGCATCATCTTCGAGACTGCCCGCGACGTGTACGATCAGATGCAGAAGAGCTGGAAGGGTGGCAAGGAGTTCCTGCTGGCCCAACTCGTGCGTCTGGTTGAGCAGTTCATCCGTTCCGATACCATCCACATCACCCCGGCCCTGTTTTATCAGGATGATCTGAAAAGACGCCTGATCATCACCCTGAATATGACCAAGGTGGTCCAGCATATCTGGGAGGCGATTCGTTTCGAGAACACGGAGAAGCTGGAGCTGGTGTTTGACCGGGACCGCCCCATCCGTTCAACCGGGGACATGGTGAGGTGGTATACAGGCAAGCCGTGTGAAGATACTGCCCGGAGCCATATCAATTTTTGTGTCTATGACAGCACCTGGGAGGCATCTGAAGCCTTTGAATTGGATCATAATCCCGTGGTCGATGCCTGGGTGAAGAACGATCATCTCGGTTTCGAGGTGTTCTACGTCCATCGCGGCGTGGTGCGCAAGTATCGGCCCGACTTCCTGATCCGGCTCAAGTCCGGGGACATGCTCGTGCTGGAAACCAAGGGCTGGGACAGCGAACAGAACCGGACCAAACGCCGATTTCTTGATGAATGGACGCGGGCGGTCAATGAACACGGCGGCTTTGGCCGCTGGTCCTGGGACGTGTCGATGGACCCTGGCGACATCAAGGATATTCTCGTCCGACACGCGCGGCCCGAGGCGGCCTGACGGTGCGATTGCATAACTAATGCAAAAAAAGGCCAAAGAGGAAGCCCCCGCCCGCCGTGAACCACGGGGGCGCAGCCGCCCCCACAAATCCCCCTTCAAAAAGGGCCTAAAAAATGACATCAAATGCGCCATATGGGGGTAAAAAAGACAAAAATGGCTTTTTTTGCCAGTTTTTAGGCTCAAAATGACATCAAATGCGCCTTATTTCGGAAGCCAACATCAACAAAATCAAGGCATTAGGGCCACAGTCAGCCAAAAACAATAGGGGTTTGAAAAAAAAGCGCCGGGATGCGGGGGTATATGGGGGCTTTACCGGGCTGATTTCTGCCTGACAATGCGTGCTCTTGTTAGCAAATTTTTTGCATTACTTCTGCAAACGCATAGTCTACCAAGGCGCGTTCTCCAGATGAGGACGCGCCCAGCGCAGCTGGATCGAAAAATACCCTCTCGCTGAGGGCGAGGGAGAAAACAGGTCACTCCGCAGCAGTGGCTTTGAGCGCAGCCAGACGGCCACGGACGATATCAGCATTGGGCGCCTCTGGAGCAACCTGGAGGAATTGCTCGTAGGCTGTAATTGCGCCTTTCAGATCTCCCTTACGCGTCAGCGCTTCACCCAGATTTCCATACGGCGGAGAATAATCGGGATCAATCTTAACCGCATCTTGCCATGCCTGGATGGCAGCATCGAGATCGCCCTTCATAATCAGCAGATAGCCGTAATTACTGCGTAAAGGCGCAGATTCAGGCGCGAGCTGGAGGGCAGAAGTGTAGGCAGTCAAGGCGCCGTCGAGGTCGTCGTTCTGGCGCAAAGTATCTCCCAAGTCGGCAAACGCAGTCGCACTGTCAGGCACAAGGCGCGTCACTTCGCGCAAGTAGGTAAGAGACTCCTCAAGTTCGCCTTTGTCACGTAAGACCAAGCCCAGCTGAGAATGGGCTTGGACTAGGCTCGGATCATACCCTAAAGCCTCACGCCATTGGACAATGGCGCGGTCCACCTGCCCGCTTTCGTACATCTTTTCAGCAATCATAAGCGCAGATTGGGCCAGCACTTTTTTGCGGTCTTGTTCAGATCCTTCTTGACCAAATGCGACTGGACTGCTCGCCAGCATGCTCAGCAGGACACTCGAGACAATAGCAGTAAGCGCCCAGTCATGTTGGCTGCACATACATCCACGCATACGCTGGATCACAGACATCCGTAGGCCTCCTTTATTCAGCGTTTATCATTTTTTCGCGCTGTGCTGTCCTCAGTTTATAGCGCTGAATTTTACCAGTTGTCGTTTTTGGCAATTCAGGTACAAACTCGACCCAACGCGGATATTTATGCGGCAAGGTCCGCGCTTTCACAAATGCGCTGAGCTCCTCGCCCAAAGCCGTAGAAGGCACGTGGCCTTCTTTTAATACGACAAAAGCTTTGGGCTTGATCAAGCGCTGCGTGTCTTCCCAACCAACAACGGCCGCTTCGAGCACGGCCGGATGCTCAAATAACAGCCCTTCGACCTCAGTCGGCGATACCCACTGGCCCGAGACTTTGAGCATGTCATCCGCCCGCCCGCAGTACCAATAATAGCCGTCGGCGTCCTGATAATATTTATCCCCGGTCCGCAGCCATTCGCCGCATAGCGCCTGTTGGCTGATTTCCCGCTTGCGCCAATAACCAGAAGTGAGGCTTCCCCCTTTGACCAGCAAGTCACCAGTTTCTCCCTGAGCAACGGCTCGGCCGTCTTCATTCCGTACCTGGATCTCATAGCCCGCCACTGGTAGTCCTGAACTCCCAGGCCGCACCTGTCCGGCGCGGTTCGACAAAAAGATATGCAGCGCCTCCGTTGTCCCAATCCCATCCAGGATTTCAACGCCAAAACGTTCTTGCCAACGGATAAACAACTCGCTCGGCAAAGGCTCGCCTGCCGACACACACACCCGTACGCTCGACAGATCATACTGCTGTGCAGCATCCTTCACCTGCAGCATGGCCGCATACAGCGTTGGCACGCCAAAAAAGATGGTCGGTTTGTAGTTCTGAATCGCAGCAAACATGCCGTCTGGGGTAGGCCGTTCAGACACCAGGGCTGCTGTTGCTCCAACGCCTAAGGCAAAATTCATCCCTCCCCCCAGTCCATAGGCAAAGAATAGGCGCGGCGCAGCCAGGGTGACATCATCCGGACCGATCGCCAAAATCTCGCGGGCATACGTATCCGAACAAAACACGAGGTTCCGATGTTGGTGGACAGCCGCCTTTGGCGTACCAGTTGATCCGGAGCTATACAGCCAAAAGGCCGCATCATCGCGGTGAGTCGGCTCCGGGTCGAGCGCGGGGGCTTCGGACTCAATCCACTCAGTAAAGTCCAGCCTGCTCATCTCTTGTTCCTGAGCTGCTCCGACAATGATCGTCTGTATGGATCGTGACTGCACGACTGGGGCAACAATCGGCCATAACTCGGCTGACACGATGAGTGTTGTGGCTCGACTATCGCCCATCAAGTAGGCATAGTCCTCGGACCGTAGAGCGGTATTAACCGGCACTGGAATAGCGCCAATCTTCAGTGCGCCCCAAAAACTATACACAAAGGCCGGTGAGTCTAAGACAGCCAGCAGCACCCGCTCTTCCGGACGAACGCCTAAGCGATGCAGCGCATTGCCCGTTTTATTGACCTGCACCGCTAGCTGACGATAGGTCACTACCTCATCTCGCCACCGCACGGCTACCTGCTCGCCACGTCCCTGGGCGAGATGTTCGTCAATAAAGACTGTTGCCGCGTTCAGGCGTTCGGGAATGTCTGGCAACGCCATAATCCTCACCCCTCCGCACCGGCTTTTTTAGGCTCAATCCAGTCGTTATCTTTCGTCAGATCTTGGAGAAACGCCGTGTCTGACACAGTCGGCAATACTTCTTCAAGGTGCTGTGCATATGTCTCTTTGCTCAGCAACTCGCCAGTCACACTGTATGAGCGGTCGGCCGTATCACCAATCTTGCGGCCAAATTTCATATCCGGGATATACAGTTTGGGCTGATCTTCAGGCACGAGAACATTGAGGTTTTCAACCAGTCCAACACATTCATTGTAGAACAACTGACGTGCGTGTTCATTCAGCTGCTCCATATTGACCGGCTCACTCGACGTATTCTCGTCAAAGCGACCTTTCACTCCCCAGGTATACGCCCAGTGGGCGGATGACGAGTTGTCCGTTCCGAACAGATCGTAGGCAGCTGGAATCCATTTATTAAAATACTTTTGGATGGTCGGTGTGGGAATCTTCCCCGCCCGTAGTATTCGCTTGAGGCCATTGTGGCCTGTGCCCAGGTGAAACTGCTCTTCTTTGAGCATCGGCCCCATGCTACAGGCAAACGGGGCAAAGGCTGAGAAGCTCTCCATTTTGAGCTGATATTTACCGTCCCGATCAATGAACTCGGTGAAGGCGTACATATCGAGCCAGTTGCTGATGTCTTCGTTGAACGCACCCAGCAAGCGCGTTTTTTTGAACGCCCGGCGCTCCATAAGTTTCTGGGCTTCAACCTTGCCAGTGGCCCCAAAATAGGTCACCAGCAAATAGGCCATTTGCCAGCCGTGACGAGTTTCTTCGCATATGATGCGGGCGAGACTTTGACGGTCGAAGTCTGAGGGGGCCGTATCAAACAGGTAACGTTGCTGTTCAGTTGAGGCAAACTCAGTGTCTCCCTGGACCCGGATCAGACTCAGCAGCGCATCTCGAATCCGTTGGTCGGGCACCTCCATGAGGTTCTCCCATTTTTTCTGTCCAGCATACGCGCCAAATTCGATCTCAGCCTGCTCAAGATCACCAAACTTGACATCCCATTGGTACTCACCGAGTTCGCCAACATCCAGGCCAATGTCCTTTTGCCAGCTTTTAAACAGATCCATCCAATCGTCAAAATTCTGAATGCGTGTTGCCATGTCTTACTCCGTGCGTTCAGCAATCAGCTTTAAAATGGTCCGGGCAGCCCCTAATCCCAATCCCTAATCCCCATCACGCGCCTTTAAACTGGGGCATGCCCTTCTCAACGTACGAGCGCAAGCCTTCTTTTGCATCTTCACTCGAAAAAAGCCCAGCCTGGAGTTCTTGCTCCAGACTCAGCGCCTCAAACAAAGGCATCTCGCCCCCAGCCTGAACAGCCAGCTTAATCCGTCCTACGGCCTTGCTGGCTTTATTCGGCGGAGTGAATTGCCGGGCATAGGCCGTAACTTGCTCAAAATAGCCTTCATTCTCAAAAATTTCATGCACCAGTCCCATTTCCTGGGCTTCTTCAAATGAAATCTTGCGTCCCGTCGCCATGAGCTCTAGGGCCCGGGCTTTGCCTACATGCCGAGTGAGGCGTTGTGAGCCACCTGTCCCAGGCAAGACACCTAGCGAAATTTCCGGTAACCCAATTTGTCCGGCATCCCGGCGAGCAAGACGCAGGTCACACGCCATAGCAATCTCAAGCCCGCCACCCACGGTGTGTCCGTTCAGGGCAGCGATGACCAGCTTAGGCGTGCGCTCCAAACGGTTGAGCGTCTCATTGGCGTGCAGACAAAAGTTATATTTAAACTGGGGGGTCACCCGGTTGAGCATCTCGATATCAGCCCCAGCCGAAAAGAACTTCTCCCCCTCTCCGCGCAGCAGCATGACGAAGATGTCATCATCAAACCGGGCTTGCAGAATAGCTTGGTCCAACTGAATCATCATTTCGTGCGAATAGGTGTTCGCCGGTGGATTATCAAATTTGATGAGGGCAATGCCGTTGTCCGTGCTGTAGTGGACGAGGGTCTGCTGCATACCAACCTCCTTCGAGCCAAGGGCTCTGACCCTCTCTTTCTAACAAGGCGAGCCAGAGAACCGCAAGGAGGGCTGCTGCCGGCAGCGCTTGCTGCCGGACAATGCAAAACTCAGCCCAAAAATAACCCGCAAAAATTTTCAGTGCTTTCCCCTTGACGACCCCAAAGCGGGGCTTACATTTGCGCAAGAGACAGCGGGAGCCGGCCCCGCACGAGATAAAAATACATCACCCATAGTCCTTGAAAGGAGTTTGCCATGACAGTCTTCCGCTTCTCGCCCGAACGTGACCCGTTGAACGCCTTATTGCGCTTACAGCACGACCTCGATCGTTCCTTCAAAAATCCCCGAGGTTTTGACATGGGCCTGTCTGGCCGGGGCGTCTTTCCAGCAGTCAATGTCTTCCAAGATGCCGAAGGCAGCTATGTCGTCCGCTTTGAGGTTCCTGGTGTATCCCCAGACGATATCCACATCGAAAGCCAAGACCGTACCTTAACCCTGAGCGGCAAACGTGAAGCCTCTGCATCTCCGAATGGCAGTTTCCACCGTCGCGAGCGAGGTGCTGGTCAATTCTCTCGTTCGTTTCAATTCCCAGCCGATTTGAATCTAGGACAGGCCCAGGCAGCGTACAAACAGGGCATGCTAACAATCAGTATTCCCAAACGTGAAGAGGCCAAACCGCGTCAGATTGCTGTCCAAGCGGCCTAAGCGAAACTTTGCATTCACACTTGGCAATATCAGGAGGACACGAGCAATGACGGAACAAGAACTTACCACACAAGACAAACAGGAAGTGAAAACCGAAGAACCCACCCGACCAGGCCGGACCTATGTGCCAAATGTTGATATCTCCGAGACCGAAAACGCGCTGTGGCTGCGGGCCGATATGCCGGGGGTGAAAGAGGATTCGATTGAGATCAGCGTCGAAAAAAACGTGCTGTCAATTGAAGGTCAGGTTGCCTTACAAGAGTATGCAGACCTGGCTTCAGTCTACACTGAATACAACGTCGGCAACTATCAGCGTCGCTTCACACTCTCAAATGCAATTGACGCCGACAAAATCCACGCCCACCTGACCAACGGCGTCCTAGAGCTGGAGCTGCCTAAAGCTGAGAGTGCAAAACCTCGACGCGTTGCGGTACAGGTTGGCTGATGCGGACGGCGGACAAGGGCGATTCAGGGGGCAGGAGCCACACGGTTCTTGCCCCCTGGCATTTTATGATAGGGTCTTACGCGCCATGCCAGACTCCATAGGGGATCAGTCCATTTCAGAGATACTTAAAAAAGGTCAGGTTCTTCATGCCGCCTAAAGACTCGCTTTATCCTGGCCCTAGCCCCCAAGAACTTCGCCGCGCCCTGCAAGAAGCCGCTGCCTGGGTGGCGTCCTATTTAGAAAACGTCGCGGATCGGCCAGTCCTGTCCCAAGTCTCTCCTGGTGATATTGCGGCAAGCTTACCGGAATCAGCCCCCCAACACGGCGAATCCCTCGACACCATCTTGCAGGATATTGATCGGCTCATCCTGCCGGGCATCACGCATTGGAACCATCCTGCATTTTTTGCCTATTTTGGTATTAGTGGCTCTGGGCCAGGCATTGTTGGTGAGCTGATTTCAGCAGCATTAAACGTCAACGCCATGCTGTGGCGCACGTCGCCTGCTGCGACCGAGCTGGAACAACGGACGCTGTGCTGGGTCGCCGAGATGCTGGGTTTACCCACCTCGTGGTTCGGTGAAATCACCGACACCGCATCCGCTTCAACGCTGTATGCACTTGCCGCAGCCCGAGAAGCGGCAGGTTTTGATATTCGCGACGCAGGCATGGCTGGTCGAACCGACTTGCCGCCCCTGGCCATTTATACCTCAACCCAGACGCATAGCTCTATCGACAAAGCCGCAATCGCTCTCGGTATCGGCCGCCAGTGGACACGCCATATTGAAACGGATGCTGAGTTCCGTTTGCGACCAGACCTTCTAGAGCAGGCGATCAGAAAAGATATTGCAGATGGTGTCAAACCACTGGCCGTTGTGGCAACCGTTGGCACGACATCGTCTACCAGTATTGATCCTGTCCCAGCTCTTGCGGATATGTGTGAACGCTATGACGTATGGCTCCACGTTGACGCGGCGTATGGCGGCGCGGCCGCACTGCTGGCTTCACATCGCTCAGTCTTAGCTGGCTGTGAACGGGCCGATTCATTTGTCACCAATCCACATAAATGGCTGCTGACTCCGATAGATTGCAGTCTTTTGTACACTCGTCGCCCGGATGACTTAAAGCGGGCCTTCTCACTTGTGACCGAATACTTACGGACAGACGAGGCGGATGTCATCAACCTGATGGACTATGGCTTGTCCCTGGGGCGACGTTTTCGGGCCTTGAAACTATGGATGGTCATTCGCGCCTATGGACGCGAGGGACTGGCCCGGATCATTGAGGGCCACATTCAGTCCGCCCAATGGCTGGCCGCCCAGATCGATGCCGAACCAGGTTGGGAGCGTTTAGCTCCCCTGCCCTTCTCGACTGTCTGTTTTCGGCATGTCCCAGATGGGCAAGGTGAGCTGGATGAGCCGGTTAACCTTGAAGCCCACAACGCGGCAATCATTCATACCATCAATGCCAGTGGCAAAGCATTTTTGTCGCATACCAAACTGAACGATCAGTACGCCATCCGGGTCGCGATTGGCAATCAAGCCACGACCCAAGCTCATGTTGAGCAGCTGTGGGAGTTGCTGCGCGAGGCCGCTGGCTAGAGACTCGGCAGTGGCCTCTCAGCGACATTGTTAGAATCGACCATACCGAGGCCGTCACGCCGCTGCCCGATGTCGAGCTTTCCTGACCGTGATCCGAGTGGTCAGCCCGACCCGAGCGGCCATGTTTACCAGCTTGTCGATGGTGAATTTGCTGATCCGGTCGTTGACGAGCTCGCTCACGCGGGAGCGCGGCACGCCGAGCCGTTGGGCTGCCTCTTCCTGCGTGATACCCTCGTGGTCGATGTATGCCTTTATGGCGTCCATCAGATGAGAGCGGATCTTGAGGTTGGCCGCTTCTTCAGGACTGTCCGCGATAGCATCCCAGACGCTCTGGTAACTGTGAATCTCCATCGGCTATCTCCTCTACCTCAATTGGGCTCGAAGCGCCTTCAACCGGGCCTTCGCCGTCTCGATGTCCTTCGCTGGCGTCTTTTGCGATTTCTTCCTAAACACGTGCAGCACGTAAACAGCATCGCCGATATTTGTCGCGTATATGCAGCGGTAGGTGTTACCCTCATCGCGAATACGGATCTCGCGCACGCCGCGCCCCACCCTCGGCATGGGCTTCCAGTCCTGCGGATCGAGCCCCTGCTGAACCCGATTGATCTGGCGGCCCATATCTTGGCGTGGGGCTTGTGGAAAGGCGCGGAGGTCGTTGAGGGAGGAACTGACGAACCTCACGTCTTTCATGGTCAGCACTGTCTCAAATTTGAGACAGAACGTCAAGCCTCATTCTGAAATTGTCAAGGTATCGTTTCTTGTGGCGGCGAATCCGAGCGGAGCGTCCCCCGCCCTGCCGGATCAAGGATATTCAGCGCAAGCCGGAACTCCTCGGCCAAACGGTGCAGTTGGGTTATCAAGTCATCAAGGAGACTTTTATCTTCTGAAAGTGTAGTTCGCACGGCGCCTATGCGCTTCATCTGCCCATCCACCCCAATCTTGTCGAAATATTCTCTGAAATCGCCGGGGTCCCGCAACCGTTCGATCAAATCCAATCCCCAGGTCCAGCTAGCCCGCACAAGAAACGTACTCCAACAGCCTGTCCTATGCTCAATTCTCAACCATAGGACAGGACTCTAGCCTACAACTCCTGCATGCGAATATGGCGCTGATAGATCTTAGGCAGCTCAGACGGCAAAGACAGTACATCTTCAATGACCATATAACGAGACGGGGCACACATCTCCCGCAGATAGTCGTGGCCGCCTTTGTCTACGGTGATGCAAAACGATAAAATTCCGCTCTTTTCCGCTTCCCGCATAGCCATCATCGTATCCCGCAGACCATACACAGGGGTATGCGGCTCGCGGCCATAGTCGGCATCTTCAGGATAGCCGTCGCTCAGCAAGATCAAGACTTTTCCCCGAGTCGAGAGATCTTTCAGTTTACGCGTGGCATGGCGCACCGCCGCGCCCATACGTGTACTCCGCTGAGGGGCCAGAGCACTGATGCGACCTTTGACATCGGCCGATAGGGTTTCAACGAAGGTTTTGACCGGATAGACGTCAACATTCTTGCGGCCACTGCTGGAAAAACCATAGATGGCGTAGGTATCGCCAATCTCTTCTAAGGCAGAGGACAAGAGGACAACGGCTTCTTTGAGAATATCGATAATCCGCATCTCCTCAGGTGTGGCATCCTCTTCTCCCTCAGCCGGTGTGACGGGCACGCGGGCATCGGTCGAAGCACTCAGGTCTAACAAAAAGAGTGCTGAGACATCGCGGTCCGTCGGCTGGCGGGCGGCATAAATCTTGGTCGAGGGCGGGACTCCAGTGATCATATCAACCCGGGCCGCCACCGCAGCTTCCAGATCAATCTCTTCGCCGTCTTCCAAGCCTTTGACTTTGTGATACAGCTTGGGCCGTAAACGTTGAAACTCTCGCTTGATGTCTTTCATCACATCGCCATAAGCGGTCAGCGTGCTGGAAAAGAACGCACCTTCATCGCCAATCAAAGGCACCTCGCGTAAATCACACCACTGAGACCGATAATCATCAATCAAGAAGTCCCATTCATCGTACACATACCGCACCCCAGCTGAGGTGAGCATTTGGCGGTCCTTGGCTTTTTTCTTTTTGTTCTGGACAAGCAATTCTTCCTCACCCGCTTCTTCGCCTGGTTCGCCAAACAAGGTCATCGTCTTGCCATCTTCAGGGCGTCGATCCGGCCGCCGATTTTCCTTCTTATGCTTACTCAACCGGGCAATAATCTTGCGTAGCATGGCCTGCTCTTCAGCAGACAGCCCCTCTGCGTTCTGGCGACCCTGTCCGAGATCATCCTCCATGGGAATGAAGCGAGCCGACTCATCTTCGACCAGCTCCATCAGCTTCTCTCGCTTTGATTCCCGTGGTCCCGCCGCAGACGGACGTGCCGTGCCGTCCATGACATGGGCGTACAGCTCGGTGGCCAGCAGCAACGATTCGTCAGCAGATCCATCTTTGGTCAAATCCGGCCACAGGGCAGCTGGGAGACGAGGGAGTAACATCGACAGGGCAGCTGGATACAGCTGGGTCTGTTCATCCGCCCAGGCCAAATCTTCTTGCAGTCCACGATACGAAGCGGTCAGCCGCGCGGCAACGCGTCTACTCTCAATATACAGAAACAATGCCTCGACTTGGGATGGCTGCGGGAAGAGTTGGAAAAAATCATAGAAGTCTTCCGGAGGGTCAGCCTCAGACCCGAGTAGCAGGTGCACATAGGGCGGCAACGAGGGCCACAATTCAGACAGGACGATATCATAGGTCCCGCACGCTACCCGGCCGGCCTGATGGGCGGCCATGACCCGGAGCAGTCGAAAATTCTCTTCATACGTGGGAAAAGTCTCGACCCAGACCGGTAAGGGCAACATCTCGTCATCGCTCACATCGAGCGGGGGTGGAAAGGCAACCGTTTCCGTCTCAGCCAGACTGTACGTCGCTCCGCTCAGCATGTGGAGATATTTGAGCAACACACCATGCACATCACTCAGCATCACTGCGGGTGTTTTTCCTCGAAGCATCAGGATGCTGGTGCGTGACTCCAGCCCGAAATACGCATCTGCGGCTTCGGGCCGGCGGCGGGCCAGTTCTTCTCCAGCGGTAATCCAGCCCAGCACCCCCTCTTCTCCGACATCATCGTAGGCTTGTCCCAACACCCGAAACAAACGTGCCACACCGGTGGGAACAAACTGAGCCAGCTGACCGATGCGCTCTAATAAGGTGGTACACGTCTCCAACGGCAAGGAACGTAAGGTCGAACTAAATAACGCGACTGACACAGGCAGGGGTCCTGGATCAAAATTGACCCCAGCTTGGACACAGCGCAGATAGGTCACCCGCAGCTCAGCCGGAATCATCTCACACGCCCGTGGCAGCGCCCGATACAGCGCGACCGCTGCCTGCGGAGAATGATAGACAGCATTGCGGACGAGCCGATAACAGCTCACCCGCTCGGCTTGGTCGAGCTCCGTCAAACCATCGGGCAGCGTGCTAAAAACTTGCGACGGATCAACATCACCAATGTCAAAGGCCAGGCGAGACCACTCATTCAAATCGCCCCGACTCAGCCCAGGCAACAGCTGGGGCGTCGCAGCAAAAAAAACCGGGGCGAGCTGCGCATTCTGGCCATCTTTGCCCGCCAACCCACGGAGCCCGTTGCCGATCCAATCCTGTAAGTGATGGCCGTGCAGCCACTGCTCCAGCGTTGGTATCTCTACCTGTCCCAGGGCACGCAGCAAATGGTCTTGCCAGGCCGAGGAGAGGTCGTCCAGGATAGTGCGTAGCTGTTGCTGAGCGTCTTCACTCAAGCGACTGCGATCAAGATTCACGGTTTCTCCAGAAGTCATTTTCACCTTGCCCATCTGTCAGGTTAGAGTTTTCCGTGTACAAGAACTGCGGCGAGAGAGCAAGAGAGCGGGCACGGAGGCTATTTGTCCCAACCTCAGGCGTTTCCCTGTTGTCCGGTTCCCTCGCCCTGGAGGAAGAGGCAGACAACACAACCGCGCTTACAACCACTGTGACCAAATATAACGCTGGTAAATCTTGGGCAGCTCGGTGGGTAAGGACAGAATGTCGTCAATGACCATATAGCGCGACGGCACACACATTTCCTGCAAATAGTCATGGCCACCTTTATCGACCGTCAGACAGTAGGGCAAAATGCCACCACGCTCGGCTTCGCGAAAAGCCATCATCGTATCGCGGAGTCCGTACATCGGGGGTACAACAGGTTTGCCGTAGCCAGGATCTTCGGGATAGCCATCGCTGAGCAGCACCAAGAGTTTGGCTCGGGTAGCCAGATCTTTGAGCTTGCGCGTGGCGTGGCGGACAGCCGTGCCCATACGAGTACTGCCCTGCGGACTGAGTGCGCCAATCCGGCCCTTCACCTCAGCCGACAGCGAGTCTCGGAAGGTCTTGACTGGGTAGACTTCGACATCGTTGCGGCCGCGACTCGAAAATCCGTAGATGGCGTACGAATCGCCAATTTCTTCCAAAGCAACGGACAAAAGAACGATAGATTCTTTGATCACATCAATAATACGCGGCTTGTCCTGCTGAGCTGCAACACCTTCGGCAGCAGCATCGGCTAATGCTGCCCCAGTCGAGGCGCTCAGGTCGACCAGAAACAAGACACCGACATCGCGTTGGACTTGCTGTCTGGCAACGTACAGCTTTGACGAAGGCGTATTGCCCAAACGCCGATCAACTCGCGCCGTAACCATGGCATTCAGATCAATATCCTCGCCATCTTCCAGCCCCTTGACTGGATGAAACATCTTGGGTCGTAAACGCTGGAATTCGCGTTTGATCTCTGGCGTCAGTTCAGCATAGGTCGCTAGCGTCCGCGAAAAAAATACGCCCTTATCTTCTGCCAAGCTGACTTCGCGTAGCTCACACCAGTGCGAACGGTAGTCCTCAATCTCATAATCCCACTCGTCATACACGTAGTGCAGATCGCGGGCAGTCCGCCCGCGTCGCCGGGCGATGTCTTCTTCTTCGGCTCCCTCCCCGGCTCCCCGGCTCACATTCACCCCGGTTATAAACGCGGCGGCTTGTTCAGGCACCTCATCAAAATCTCTCTCAGTCACAGACGGCGAGCCGGAAGCCATCGGTTGCTCATCTTGTAAAAACTGCGCGTACAATTGAGATGCCCACACGAGCGCGTCCGACGCCGTACCAGTCTGTTCGAGGTCTACAAACGCTTCGGCCGGAATCTGGGCCAATAGCGCCGCTGGTACAGCCGGATAGAGTTCAGTCAACCCCTCAGTCCACTCCAGATCCTCAGCCAGACCACGATAGTTTGCGATAAGCCGAGCCGCGATACGCTTGCCTTCAAGACAGACAAAGAGATCTTCTATCAAATCCGTGCGTGGAAAGAGCGAAAAATAGGCCGCACAGTCATCAGGTCGTGCCGCGCCCTCATCAAGCAGGCTGTGGACATAGGGGGGAAAGGATTCCCACACTGCCGACGGCACGCAGTCGTAGGTCCCAAACAGCAGACGCCCGGCTTGATGAGCAACTAAGATGCGATACAGGCGAAAATTGTCTTCATAGGTGGGGAAGATATCTACACACGCAGGCAGCGGAATCCATTCGCCTCCAGTTTCGGCCAAAGGGGGCGGGACAAAGAGCATTGGCATCTCAACCAAGCCACTGCTCGTACCACTCAGCATATGGAGGTATTTGAGCAAGATGCCTTGGACTTCTCCAAGGCGAACAATCGGTGAGGCACCGCGTACAGTCCGCTGACTCGTCTGTGTTGTCAGGGAAAAAAAGGGAACGCCAGCTTGTGCGTTCTGAAGCCCAATCTCTTCCCCGACTTGTATCCAGCCCAGCACGCCGTCTTCACCAGCCGCATCGTATACCCGGCCGAGCGTCCGAAAAAGCGCCGCCACCCCAGACGGCAAAACCTCGGCAAGTTGGACAATGCGTTCAAGAATAGGCAAACGGCTCGACGCAGAGAAACTGCTGAGCGTCGGTCCAATCAGCGGCACGACTGCGGGCAAGGGTCTGGGATCAACACCAGCAACAGCTTGGACACACTGCAAAAGAGGAGCGTGGAGTTCGGGGGACAAGAGCGCACAGGCTCGGGTCAATGCGCCAGCGAGAGGAGCACGCTGCCGAGCGGGGATTTGCTCTAGAACGGCGGATAGTTCGTACTGGTCAGCGTCAGACAAAGCGCGCGCAGTCGTCTCCATCGATGGTAGATCTCCTCTTGTTTGTGCCCCGTGTAACTGCCTCGTGTATAAGAATGCTGGGCGAAGAACAAGATGAGGTGGCGCTTCTTCTTTAGCTGTGTCTCTTCGTCTCCCGTACCACCCGCTGGCCTTCTTCAACATTCACAAAACTCAACAATACCCCACCCACCACAAAAAACAGCGTCACAGCCAGAATTGCCGCCCGACTTGATCCGGTTGCCATCGCTATTCCAGCAAAAATAGCTGGTCCGAAAATCCCGGCAAATTTTTCACACACAGCAAAGAAACTAAAGAACTGGGTCGATTGATGGCGCGGAATCATACTCGCAAAGAGCGAACGGCTGAGCGCTTGGCAGCCGCCCTGGACCAGGCCAACTAAGATAGCGAGCGAGTAGAAGTGGAATGCCGTAGACATATAATAGCCGACGACACTTACAATCATATAGACGCTCAGGGCAAGAAAGATCCCGGCCTTAGCGCCAATCCTTCCGGCCAAGCTGCCAAAGGCAAAAGCGGCTGGCATGCCGATGAACTGGACCAGCAAAATAGCCGAGATCAGCACGCTCTGTGATAGACCAATCTCCGTGCCATAAATCGCCGCCATACGGATGATCGTGCCGACGCCGTCGTTATAAATGACAAAAGCCAGGAGCAGCAGCCCAGCGTTTTTGTACACCCGAAATTCACGAATGGATTGGCGCAGACGGCCCACAACACCACGCAGGAGCAAGCCAGGTGGGTTGATATGCGGAGTGCCATGCCGCTCAACGTGCGGAGGCGTGCTGCTGGCGGGTTCCACCACCTGGCGAAAAAGCGGAATCGAGAAGACCAGCCACCAGACCGCTACACTCACAAACGATAACCGACTTGCGGCTGCCGCATCGGCAATGCCAAACCATTCTGGGAACTGAATCCAGGCTAAGTTGAGCGCCAGCAGCAGCCCGCCGCCCAGATAGCCAAGGGCGTAGCCAGCGGTAGATACACGATCAATCTCATCGTCTGTGGCAATATGGGGCAGCAGCGAGTCATAAAAAATCATACTGCCGGATACGCCGATATTGGCAACAATAAATAAGCCAGCTGCCAGCTGCCAGTCACCGGGATAGATCCAACCCATACCAGCGGTAGCGCACACGCCAAAGCCGAGAAAGACAGCCAGGAGTTTTTTGCGTATCGCGGCGAAATCGGCCCAGGCGCCCAGGATGGGCGCGCAGACGGCAATCAGTACCAGAGCGAGGGTGGTCATCGCCGCATAGCGGGCGGTTGCCACACTGGGTGGTAAGTCCGCCGCAGCGACTGAGCTGAAATAGACTGGAAAGACAGCCGCAACAATGGTGGTGAAAAATGCCGAATTGGCCCAGTCGTACAGCGCCCAGGCACGTAGCTCGGGGCGACCAAGTCCGAGCGCATGCAGCGTCTCAGCTCTCAAACGCATGATCTGTATCCCCAATATGCATCGAAGGGCAAAAAGAGCGATCTGTGCCCTTCTTCGGGGCAGTTTTCTGACGCTTGCGGAAACAGCACCGGTGTTTAATTTGGCTCATGTTTCAGCCGGACCATTTCAGATCGACGGAGCGGTCGGGACGCCTTCCGTCAAAACGATAGCAGCCGAATCAGCGAGGCCGTTTTCTGACTCCTCAGCCTCTGACTCATCCGATGCCACAGATGCAGACGCCGCTAGTGCTATCCCACTCGCAGTGAGAGCTAGAGACCGTAGCGTCACCTCAGCGAAAGAGTGGCGAAGAGCCTGACTGCGCTGCGCCAGTACCTGTCCAACAGAATTCTCGCTCCTACGCCCCGCGTCAACCTGTATTTCGTCCGCTCTTTCGATAATGGCAAAGACATCAGCAACGGCAACAGCTTCGGGGGGACGGCCAAGGACCAGCCCTTCGGGCTCGGCCGTCCGACACAGAATGCCGGTATTCACACACAGCTCCACCACATCTTCAAGCTCTGCTGGAGAGACCTGGAGTTCCGTCGCCAGATCGATAGATGGCCAGGGGGTTGCCCCAGCCAGATACCGACGCGTAATCGTGACCAATATCGATAAGGCCAGTTGGACGTGAAAGAGTGCCCCATGCTCGCGCCGCGACAGGGACTCGAAGCGGGTTTCGGCATGCTGGTGGAGATACGCCACGAGACTGCCGATCAGAATCACACACCAGCCCAGATACAACCAGATAAAGAAAAAGATGGCGACTGCAAAACTGCGATAAATGGCCACCCGATCCGGGGCATCGGCCACAAAAGCCGTAAAAACAGCTCCAGCAATAATCCACAGCAGGCTGGCAGTCGCCCCTCCAAGTAAAGCAGAGCGGAACTGGACATGCGTATTTGGGAGAAACTTGTACAGAAAGGTAAACATGCCGCACAGGACCAGAAACGGCATCACTCGCGTGATCATCACAAACACCACACCGAGTGTTTCCACCTCCAGCAGATACTGGATAAGCCAGTGACTCTGAGCCGAAGCAGTCAGCGTAAAAGCGGTAAACAGCAGTGTCGGACCGACGAGCACAACACTCAAATAATCGGTAAAACGGCGGGTCAACGGACGCCCACGGGGCACCCGCCAAATATAATTCAGCGCGTTTTCAATCTTGCCGACCAATGACAGCACAAAATAAAAGAGGGTCACAAAGCCGAGAACACCGAGCACCCCAACTTGGACATTTTTCACAAACTCGACCACCCACTGTGAGACAACCGTGCTGCCCTGGACGCCGAGGGGTTTGAACAAAGATTTGAGGACGGGCCCGATTTCCTGACTTGCTCCAAAAGCCGTCAGGATAGAGAAAGTCACGGCCAGGAATGGGACCAGGGACAGAAGAGTTGTATATACCAAGCTCTTGGCCTGCAGGTCGAGCATACCGCGCTTGAATTCTTCAAACAGCAGGATACCAAGGCGCGCGCCGCGCACCTTGACCCGTGCAAGTCCAGTCAGGGCAGCGATATCAGTTGTCCATAAATCCTCAAGGTCCAGATCTAGAATCTTGTCAAACTGAAGAGCCATATCTATGCCCTCCCCTCTCGTCCTGTTGACTCTCCTCTAGCATAGAATACTCCACACATGCTCCATTCAGCGAAGCGCCTCGGCCAGCTGAGCTGCCAGCTGCTGCACAATGTGGCGCATGCTATCCACCGCATGCGGATAGCCGTTTTCTTGTAGAGGAGTCTGGAGCGCAAAACTGCGCCGGGCCAGCAATTCCTTTTTTTGGTAGATCCAATACTGCCCGGCCAAAACAACTTGGCTCTGGTCGGTTGGATGAAACTGATCAATCCGCAGCCTGATGTGGCGCACGGCCGTGTCGCTGTGCTGGTCGGCACGATCTTCGAACCGATACGGGGTGTCCTGCCGATCAAGATCATGTACCAGCGCGCGTGTCAGCGCGCGGCTGAGATCTTCTGCCCAGACATGGTACTGGGCGACATGAAACGTATGCCCGCCCTGCTGCATGACCAAACTCGGTTGATCCAGGTATTCAGCCAAGTTAACAGGCCCAACAACGACTAAAGCGGCGCCGACCTTATCGGCAGCAGCGCTTATGACAGACGGCTGGACAGACGGCTTGGCCGTCGTTTCCAGCACATAATGCTGGATCTGGGGAGGAGCGGCTGCACATGCAGTGCTCAGGAGCAGGCCCAGGCAGAAGAAATTTGGCAGATGTGGCAGGCTGAGGCGCTTCACCTTTTTCTTCCTTGTGGCTCGGGATCAGCCGCCTGAGGTCCGCCAAACAGCAAGGAATTGGGTTTATTACTGAGCGCTTTCACTAAGGGCTGTAGGTCCCAGATCAAATCCTGGAGCTTTTCAAGTGAGCGGTCTACATCTTGATACAGAGGCGAGTCAGAGGAGAAGCTACGCAGGGCTTCGGTCAGTTCTTCCAAGCTAGCGTTGAGGCTGTAGGGAATCGTTTGCAAGGATTCTTGGGCCAAGAGCTTTTCGAGCCCCCCGAGCGTGGACTGCACACCTTGCAAGGTTTTTTGGGTCTCGGTCAGCACTCCGCTGGCATCTTGTAAAATTGGTTCGATAGGCAACTTTTGTAATTTCTGCAAGACCGCATCAAGCCGCGCTTCAAGTTGGGCAAATCCACTCGAGACCGTAGGCAGGACCGGATACTGTCTAAATGTCTTCAGGCTGACTGGTTGCGCATCTGGGTAGAAATTCAGATCGACATATAAACTGCCAGTGAAGAGATTGCCGGCTTTCAATGTGGCACGCAGCCCCCGTTTGTGCACTAACTCTGGAACCCGTTCCCGTACCGCAGCAACAGCCTGTGGGTCATCACTCAACCCCATCCGACCGGGTTCAACACGAATCAGGACCGGAATGCTGGCTTCATCCAAGGCACTATTGTCGTCTGTATAGGGTAAGTTAGCACTGATCACGGTTCCAACCCGGACGCCGAGGTATTCGACCGGTGCTCCAGCTTTGAGTCCACGGATCGACGCGTCTGGAAGCAATACGTATTCAAGATAATACTCAAAATCACGTTCGTTGATCTGGTGCCGCTCCGGATACAGTCGAAATTTTGCTTGGCCGTTAATCGTCTCCCCAAGTGGCATACCATCCGGCACTGCAAAAGCCACTCCACCCACTAAAATACTTTCAAGAGAGCCCGTATCAACCTGAATTCCATCGGTCGAAGTCCGCACATTTAGTCCACTGATATTCCAAAAGCGTGTATTCGTTGTCACGAAATCGTTATACGGCGCTCGAATAAAAAGCTGGTAGTACGCTTCACGATCAGAGGTGTTAAATTCCACACTCTCCACCCGGCCAACGATAAAGCCATGATACAGGACCGGATCGCCTGAACTGAGAGACTTGTCCCCCTTACCAATCAAGGTGACATGTACTCCCGGGGTACCAAGCGGGGTGACCGGCACGTGCTCCAGACCGACAAACGCGTCTTGGCCCATCTCTCCCTGGCCTGGAGACAGCTCGATATACGCGCCAGACAGCAAGGTCCCCAAGCCAGAAATGCCAGCACTCCCGATACGCGGCCGGACAACCCAGAATTGGGTATCGTCCCGCAACAGGTCAGTCACCTCTTTGTCCAGTCGGGCGCTGACCTCGATCCCGCTCATATCGGTATGTAGGTGCACACTCTCGACCTGACCTACGTCAACACTCAAGGCTTTAATTTTTGTTTTGCCAGCCTCAATCCCTTCTGCGGTCGCAAAGCGAATCGTGATCAGCGGACCGCGAGTCGAGAAAGTATAAAACGCCATCCAGATCCCCAACCCGAGCGCAACGATGGGCACGATCCACACGACTGACAGGCGCCGACTAGGTGTGATCTCGGCCTGCGCTTGGGGTTCCTGCTCACTCATGCGTCCCCCTCGAGTGTGTCCCAGATGAGTCGCGGGTCAAAGCTCATAGCGGCGAACATAGTCACAATCACCACTCCAGCAAAGGCAAGCGACGCCGGTCCTGGGCGAATCGACATTAAGCCTCCTAACTGAATGAGGGCAACGAGAATGGCGACGACAAAGACATCGACCATAGACCAGCGTCCGACCAACTCAGTCAGCCGGTATAGGACGGTACGCTCACGAGGCCGGGTTTGGTGCTGACGGCTGACCGAAAAAGACAACCACACCAGAGCAAACAGTTTGGCCAACGGTATAAAGACACTCGCGATCAAGATAACCAGAGCCACAGGGTAGGAGCCGTGTTCCCACAAGACAACCACGCCCCCGAATATGGTGCTGTCACTCACCCGCCCAAAAATCTCCGTCTGCATAATCGGCAGCACATTGGCGGGGATATATAACACCCCAGCCGTCAGTAGCAGTGCCCAGGTGCGCTGTATACTGTCCGGCTTGCGGACATGCAAAGTTGTCCGGCAGCGTGGACATGCGCCGATCGCAATTGGTGAGAGCTTGCCACAGGTATGACACAGGGCGAGTCCCTTTGCCGCAGCGCTCTTGGCCGAATACAGAGCAGCGTTGTCTGACGTCATCCGCGTGCCTCCTCCAACCAATCCCATAATTGATGCCGATCCAGATTGGCCAGCATGGCAGTCAAAACGAGGCTAAACGCAATATACGCCCAGAACGAAATCCCTAAGATCACTTGGGCCAGATCTACAATTTTGATCAGGCTGACCAGGACGCCAATCAGAAAGACTTCGACCATGGACCACCGTGTGAGCACAAACAACCATTTGCAGATGGGGAATGCAGCCAAGGCACATCGACCAAACCTGAGGGGCAGACACAGGTAGACAACGCCTACCAGCAGCAGGGCTGGGATAAGGACGATCAAGAACAAAATAAGCGCAGCCAGCGCGGCATACCCCTCAGCGTACAATGCGGTCACACTTTGCAGTAACGTCATCACTTGTTCCTGGCCTTGGGAGCGAAAGGCCAGAAAAGGAAAGGCATTCGCCACGACGAGGAAAACAAGAGCCGCCAGGGCATAGGCAAGAGCCCGATTCAAAGCATTCCAGCCAAGCACGCTGATGATATGCCCACACCGGGGACAGGTCGCCTTCTCGCCTTCGCGTAACGCGGGCAGCTCAAGGTATAAATCACATTCGTGGCAAGCAGTGATGTGTTTCACGAGTGTTCGGAGTATGCCTCTCTCGCCACTCCTGTGACGAATACTGTCCCACATCATACCAAAGCGGGGCGGTCAAGAAAATTGCCAGGGATTCCCGCAAGAGGAAGAAAAAGAGGAGGAAGAGATGGTGAAGATGTACAGTTTCGTTATGGTTGAGGGATGAGCGAGAGTCTACTCCTCAGCCAGATATTCAACCTTTTCCAGAAAAGCCGTTGCCCCAGAGCGGGTGCCTTTAGTGTTCATCTGAAAGCCAAGGCGGCTGATTGGCGGCAGCTCAGTTTTGGCAAACTGTTCACGAAATACCCGCACCAGGTCGAACTCAGTCACGATCGTCTTACCCGGCGGAGCTGGACACGCGGTACAAAAATAGCGCCCACCATGCGTGTAGTAACGGCCCAGATAGGCACGCTGTTCCTGCTCTCGTTGGCCTAAAAAGAGTCCGATGAAGTATGGGGCGTTAGGAATATACAACGCGCCACTACTCAGCTTCTCCGTGCCAAATGATGTCATGACGGCCAGGGCGACCGCCCGCGTGCCCTTGTCCCAATCCGCCCCCTGAGGAAAACGTTCCACCCCCCAGTGAATCCGCATATGGGTGATATCGGGAAGATTGAGAGGATATTCGAACAAACCCGCGCGTTGCTGATCGGTCTGCAAGACGAGTCGGTTGTTTTTGAAGTGCGGCTGGAGTTCATCGGCATCCAGTCGCAATGTAAAACCTTGGTTTTGTAACCACTCGATCGCCGGGCCATCCGGCTGGCCAGTAAAATCAATCGTATGCGCGACATGCTCAGCCCGAACTGGCAGCACGAATCCAAGCAGCAGCCCCAAGACTCCGCAAACTCTGAAAGCTCCGAAGCCTCGCCCCCCAGCCTGTTCCAAGCAAACACCAGCCCCCATCAATACTCCTCCTGTATGACGATATTCATGTAAGATGCTCGAAGTGACATCATGCCGCAGATAGCAATGCAAGTGGCACCCGTCTATATCCGCTGCCCCTTTCTAAGGCCCATCCTATCCAGTTGTGGTGTTGTCTGTCTTTGCACAAAGATCGCTGAGCGTTACCCCAGTCAGCGCCTGCTGTACGGCATGATCTCGTCGCTGCAATATATCGGCAATAGGATCCTCGTCTTCACCGCTCGGGAGGCTAGATTTGGCTCCACGCAGGGTGTCGAGGATCTCGACCAGACTTATCCGCTCTGGTGGCCGGCCCAGCGTAATCCAGGCTGGCTCGGTCGCTCGGAGCAGAATGCCGTTGTGTACAAATCGATCGAGGCAGTCTTCCAGACTGGACAGTGGCACTTGGAGGCGTGCCGCCAGTTCTGCCGCAGCCCAAGGTGGTCTAGCGTCAAGCGCGCGCTGAGTAATTGCAATCAGCATCGCCAACACCAGCTGCTCCCGTGCCCCATAGCTGTCTCGTCGAGCCGCTTCCTTTTTGAAGTAATCAGTCGGGTGCTGATGGAAATAGGCAACTTCCGCACCAATTAAGACGATCAACCAGCCGACATACAGCCACAGCAACGACAGAATCAACACAGCAAAGCTCGAATAGATGGCCGCGTACCGAGCCGACCCCGCAAAGAACGCGGTGAACACCACACCAGCCAGTTGCCACAGCAGGCTGGCAACTCCGCCAGCAATCAGGGCTGAGATCAAATGCACCCTGGTATGGGGAATAAAACGATATAAAAATGTGAAGGCGAGCCACACGAGCAGCAAGCGCGTCCCGCGGGTGGCGAGAATTGGTCCAAACGGTTGGATCTCCATGGCACGCTGTACGACCCAATAACTTTGTAGGGAAGCAGTCAGAGTGAGGCTCATAAAGACCAACACCGAACCAATCAGTAGGACACTCAAATAGCCGCTCAACCGCCGACTCCAACTGCGTGGGCGTCGCGCCCGCCAGATCCGATTCAGCGCGCTTTCGATCTCACCAACCAGGAAAATGACCGTGTAGAACAGTAAGACCACCCCAACAACGCCAAGCACACCAACTTGAATATTATTGACAACCTCGACAATACGCCGAGCCACTTCAACGCCTTCAGGGCCGAGCGGCTCAAAGACTTGAACCAGAAACGGCTCAATCTGGCTTTGTACCCCAAAGGCTTTTAAGACGGCAAACGTCACGGCCAGAGAAGGAATCAGCGCCAGCAGCATGGCGTAGGTCAGCGCCATTGCCTGCAAATGCAGCAAGTCTTCGCGCAGCCGCCAGGCCGCCACACTGACAAAATGCACAACGTGGGTCGTGAAACGAGTCACATACGACGAGGTAAACACCCTCCTAGTATAGCTGCTCGGCCGAGAAACTGACATGTGCTGGCTGATTTATACCCATACGTCGTTGTCAGCGGTCTTTTCGCCCCCAACATCGCCTGTATTGCGCACGCCCCGAGGCTCAACCAGCAGCATATGGCACTCCTGCTCCGCGCAGGGTTTGTGCTCGACACCTTTGGGTACCACGAACATCTCACCAGTCGACAAGGCAACCGCTCCATATCGGAACTCGATGGTCAGCTGCCCATCCAGCACGATAAAGACCTCATCGGTGTCTGAGTGCTCATGCCAGACAAAGTCACCTTGGACCTTGACCAGTTTGAACTGGTAATCATTCATCTCGGCGATGACCTTGGGGGACCAGTGATCGCTGAATTTGGCCAGCTTTTCCTGAAAATTGAGCGGAGTGTAGTTCGTCATGTGGGTCTCCGTTGGGTAGGTCGGGGGTAGAAGTCTCGTCTCAATGGGTCGGAAATTGGAATGAGGGATTTGAGAGGAACAGCTGAACAGATCCTGTTAGATCTGACCAGGTCCAAAGATTATGTAAGTACTCCTAGAATGAAGTCCGTCTTGCCGTCAATGTATGCGTCGATAGCGTTAGGGTATTGCCGCGTCAGTCTCTTCTTAAGTTCGCCGTATGCATTTGCACAAACTGGATATGACCGAATGTAATAGTTCGCATCGGGACCTAACAAAACCGCTCACCGTCTGGCGGTAATCCGCTCCGAGCCCTGGCTAAGTCGAGCGAGAGACATCGTGCTGCTCTTGGGCTGCCCAATCACTCCGTAAGATCCCATAGAGAGCGAGATCCTCGAAGACGTCCCATTTTTTTATGTGTTGTCGGAGACAACCTTCATAGGCCATACCGATTTTCTGCATCACACGCCTCGAAGCCGGATTGCGCGTCAGATAGGACGCATGGACACGATTGAGCTCCAGGACCTCAAATCCATAGCCAAGCATTGCCCGCGCCGCCTCCGTACAGTAGCCTTGCCGCCAGAAGGGCTGCCCGATCCAATAGCCCAATTCTGCACTGGCATATTGTTGGTTGATCTGCAGCTCCATGGCTCCAAGGAAGATGTGATTCGTACGGAGCACGAGAGCGAAGTTGACCAATTCGCCTTTCTCATACCGCTCCTGGTGGGTACGAATCCATTGTTCTGCCATCCCATCTTCATACGGATGCGGGACATTCAGGGTCGTCGAGGCAATGGCTCTTGCCCCAGCGAGACGCTGGACGTCCGAGGCATCCGCCAAGGTAAATGGCCTCAGAATGAGCCGCGTCGTTTCAAGGATTGGACGTTCGTTCACCGTACATCACTCTCAGCAGCACTTCATGGTGCACCTCACTGGCTTTCAAGGAGCGCACCGAGTTGCAAGTCCAGGGCATTCGATTGTTCGGCATCTTCTTTACCCATACTTTTCCCCGAGCCACTCACCCACGGCATGAAAGAATTCAGCCCTGGCAAACTTCTCAATCGTGGGCTGATGGCCACACAGGTCAAACTCACGGTACTCTAAGTGGGGAAGATAGTGCCTCAGGTTATCTCGAATCATTCCACCCGGATGAGGATCGTATGAGCCGTGTAGCATGATCACGGGAGAGCGAATGGCGGCAAAGGCTGCTGGGTATACACCCAGTTCCTGACAGCGCAGCATATCCTCCCAAGTCTCCGTATGAGCTTTCATATCGAAGGGGGAGGTCCTAAGCGGTGATGGTGATGGCAGCGGGTCGTAAGCGTCAGTCATGTCGTGCCACTTTATAAGCCGGTCGTTGATGCTGAGGGTCAGGTCTCCTACATGCTGGGGATGGGCGGCAATGTATGCGGCTATCCGCTCTTCACGGATCTGAACACCAACTGCACGTGATTCTTTATCAAAAGTACCGCATCCAACTAAAACAATCGGTCCTACGTCGCCTGGGTGTTCGGCGGCATAGGCGAGGGCAAGCATAGCTCCCCACGATTCGCCAACGAGTGCCGGAAGTGGGTTTGTACAAACACACTGAATAACAGCGTGGAGATCAGTGACATGTTGGGCTACTGTCAGGGGCTTCTCTTCTGCCGATCCGCGTTGCCATGGCTCAATGACGGTGAATGTGTCCGCTAGTCCGCGAGCCAACTCCTCCGCGCTGCCGACGGCACCAGGCCCGCCGTGTAGCACAATGACCAATGGACCTGCATGGCCATGTCTACGAATCTTCAGGTTCCCGAGTGTTTCCATTTTGGTTCCTGTCCAACGTTTCATAGCCTATCCTTTTCAGAGCTGCTAAGACATGCAGTGTAAGTCCATATGTTTTAGAGGAAAGTGCCTATTTCTTGCCTGCCTAACAGGTGTTATACCGCGCCAGCTGGCTGGTACATATACCAACCCGTATCCACATCTGCCAACACGTTGCTACATCTACAGACTCCCTGTAGGCAGATATGCCTACAGCCAGCGCTGCTACATGTACCAACATCACCATTTCTCCCATCCGGTAAAGTAGGTATATGTACCAACCTGACGTTCATTACTGCACACAGCAGAGTTGACATATTTAGAGACTTTTCTGGCTAACGACACGGCTTACTCATCCCAGAGTGACAATTCGGTAATCATGGACTTCCTAGGCTCGCAGCTGTCCACCACCCTGCTCATGAAGCTGTTTAGCAGTATGCTCCCCGGGAGAGAAGATTCAGTGGGGGCACCTCTTCTCCATATGCATGTTGCTCGCCGCAATCACTGCGCAGCTTGTCGTTGAGCCAGTACGAAGCAAAATTCCTCTAAATGGCTATTTTTGCCTTGTATTTTGTACATTTTATGTCTAAAATATCCTTATATTTTAGACATTCAGGAATATTTTTGCAGTTATGCTTCGTACAATTCAATCAGACCTTATCCGCTGGAAGAATACTCCCACCCGCAGACCATTGCTGCTCCGAGGTGCCCGCCAAGTCGGGAAAACCTACGCTGTGCGGCAGTTTGCTGAAGCATGTTTCGATAATTTAGTCGAACTCAACTTTGAGCTTGAGCCTGCCCTGAAAAGTCTGTTTGGCACGTTGCAGCCCGCTGACATCGTCAGAACGATCGCCTTGACTCGCAATGTCACCATCACCCAAGGCCGAACTCTGCTGTTCCTTGATGAAATTCAGGAGTGTCCTCAAGCCATTATGGCGCTACGGTATTTTTATGAACACATGCCTGAACTGCATGTGATTGGCGCGGGCTCTTTATTGGAGTTTACGCTGCGTTCGAGCGGCTTTCGGATGCCAGTCGGGAGGATTCAATATCTGGTATTACGGCCTTTATCATTTGCTGAGTTCTTAACCGCAGCCGGAGAACAGCCTCTTATAGAAGAGATTGCCACCCTCACGACAACAACCCAGTTGCATGAAATTGTTGAACTCAAGCTGCTGAAGCTCCTCAGAGACTACCTGCTCGTTGGCGGCCTGCCCGGTGTTGTTGCCGAGTATCTGCGTGAACCTCTGCAGACGACCTACCAACAGGTCAGCAGTGCTTTGCTACAAACCTATCGTGACGATTTTGGCAAGTATGCCAATCAGGTCAAACATCTGTACTTACAAAAGGTTTTAGACAGTGCTCCGCGTCTGGTCGGCCAGCGCTACAAGTATGTCAATGTCGATCATGAGTTGCGTTCCCGCGAATTAAAAGAGGCACTCTTACTATTAGTTCGCGCTGGACTGATGCATCGCATTTGCGCAACCTCGGGAGCAGGCTTACCGTTGGCTGCATACAGCAAAGACCAGCTGTTTAAAATCCTTTTCCTCGATGTCGGGCTCATGCAACATGCCTGTGGTCTCGATGCAGCGATTGCCACAGCAAGCGATTTCTTGGCGATTAATGCTGGTGCGGTGGCAGAACAATTTGTTGGGCAAGAACTGCTGGCGTATAGTCCCGCCTATGAAGAAACCGCCCTCTTTTTCTGGCAGCGCGAACAGCGAAACAGTCAAGCCGAAGTGGATTATCTCATGAGCGTGGCCGGGAGGGTCATCCCAGTTGAGGTCAAGGCAGGCAAGACTGGCCGGCTACGCAGTCTCAAACAGTTCATGACTGACTACGACTGTCCATTGGGAGTTCGTATCTCGCAAGCCCCAGTGTCTTTTGAGCACGGCATGCTGTCAGTCCCGCTGTACGCCATTGACCAATTGCCGAGGCTGATTCGGGAGGTTTCACACGGTCAGACAGGGTGAAGCCAAGCTGATACAACTCAATTTGCTTGCCTGGCCACCCCATTGTTATGACACGGTTATGACACGGACGGATTGGCTTCAATCTCTTGAATTTTTTGCTTGAGACGGACGATGAGATCGGCAAAAGAGTGCTTATTCAGAATGCGATTGAACTGGTTGCGATAGTTGCGGACCATACTCACATTCTCCAGCACAACGTCGTAAATCAACCACCGCTCACTTGTCTGGTGCATCCGATAGCGGACGTCAAAGGGTTCTTCCCGAATCGGGGCAAAAACTCGGGTAGCGACCTCAGCATAATTGTCCTCAACTCGCTCTTGCTCAAAGGTGATGCGCACTTCGCCCGGATAACGATTTAACATCCCGCCGTAGGTTTTCTTGATCAGCTCAATAAACAGATCGGTAAATTCCTGCTGTTGCGCCTCGTCGATGTCTCGCCAGTGGCGGGCTAAGCAGCGCCGGGCAAATTCTTTTGCATCAACATGCGGCAGTAGCAACGCTTCGAGTTTATCCAAGCGTTCCTGGTTTTGCAGGCTGGAGTCTTTGAGAATAACCGTTGCTTGTTCAATAGTGGTGCGGACAAGACCGGATGGCGTATTCGCCCATGCGACACCGCAGACCAGTCCCACAATTCCCCAGGCTATTCCGATCAGCCTTCCCCATTGTCGTAGCATAATCCTACCCCTTCCCGAGACCACATCTTTTTTCTCACTCCTGGAGGACTCTTGTCCATGGTATGATCTCACATCGCGCCTCAATGGCCAAGGGAACCTGTCTCGAGGAGAAATCTTTGAGAGGTCTCTGCTGGCTGGCGCCTCCCTCACACAGGCTCTCGATCTGGGCTTGCATCGGGACTCGTGACCAGTGTAACTGAACGGTACGTGAACTGTACACAAGGAATATGACATGGCAAAACGACACCCGTGGCAACTCCCTACCCCCTTTCAAGAGGCGACCCAGGAAGTCGATCGGCTGTTTGACGAGTTGATCCACCAGCGTTGGGGCGGGCGACGAGGACCCAGAGAAGACTGGACTCCTCAGCTCGATCTGTATGAAACCAAAACCGCTTTTGTACTTGAGGCTGACATACCTGGAGTCAATAAACACAATGTTGTCGTGACGGTTGAGAACGGAGATCTCGTTCTCAAAGGTATGAGGTCCGTCACCCATACCAAGCAGCGCAGCAATTTTTTTCATCAAGAACGCCGCTCAGGCCAATTTGTGCGCCGCCTGCAACTGCCGGCTTCCGTTGATCCGGAACGTATTCGGGCCACCTTTCGAAACGGGGTCTTGCGCGTGAGCTTACCCAAAACGCGGACTAAAACACAAAATAAGACGCAGCCACGAAGGACACCGGCAGAATGAGTACCGACACGGCAGCCGAAACACCACAATCAGAACAGTCAGCAGGCCAGCCAACGCTACAACCCGCGCCGCCTCCAACGGAACTCAGCGCGCAAGAACTCCGCTTTCGGGTGTCCTTTCCCGACGATTTTCAGACGACTGCCGATCTCCAGCCGCCAGGACATGATTTTGTCGGCCAAGATCGAGCTGAGGCGGCGCTTGAACTGGGACTCGGCATTCCCAGCCGCGGTTTTCATATCTTTGTGTCGGGTCTGAGTGGGGCGCAGAAACTCGATGTGCTGCACCGTTGGGTTGCCCAACAGGCAGCCCAAGCCGAAACGCCGGGTGATCGGGTATATGTGCACAATTTTGCCGATCCAGATGTTCCGCGGGCGATCTCTTTGCAGACCGGCCAGGGCTGTCAGTTGCAGGCCCGGATGCATCAACTGGTAAAAGCCTTGCAGGAAGAGCTGCCCAAAGCCTTTCGCGAAGAAGCTTTTGACAAAGAAAAGGACGAACTCAAAGAAAAATACATGGCCCAAGCCCAGCAACTGAGCTCTGGCATGGAAGCCAAAGCCAAGGAGAAAGGCTTCCTCCTCCAGGCCAGCCAACAGGGCATGATCTTGATTCCAGTCATAAACGGCCAGCCGCTCAAAGGGCCTGAGGAATTTCAACAGCTGGCAGAAGAGCAGCAGAAAGCTATTGAGCAAAACCGGCGGGAGCTGCTGTCCGACTTGTCAGAATTTCCGCGCCAACAGCGGGACATTATGCGCGCCATGGCTGAGGACATCCGGCTGGTTGAGCAACGCTTCTGTGAAGACCTGATCGCCCCGCATATCAGGGGTATTGCCCAAGAGATGGACACGCCAGCGATTGACTCCTATTTGGAGCAGGTCAAAACCCATGTGGTTGAACATCTGGATCACTTCAAAGAAGCCGAAGCCCAGACTCCCATGCCGCCAGGTATGCCTTTTGGCCTGGGCCAAGAACGGGATCAGTTTTATGAGTATGACGTGAATGTCGTTGTAGATAATGCCCACACCAGCGGCGCGCCCGTCCTTATGGAAAGTACCCCGACCTACCAGAATTTGTTTGGTACAATCGAGCGAGTGGTTGACCGAGGCGGGCGGGTGGTCACCAACTTTACCCGGATTAAAGCCGGCTCTGTGCTGCGGGCGCACGGCGGCTATCTGATCTTTAACTTAGAAGATGCCTTAACCGAACCGGCCGTGTGGAAAACCTTAAAACGCACGCTCAAAAGTGGCCGGATTGAGCTGGAGACGTATGAGCCGTTTTCGATGTTTGGCACGTCTGGTCTCAAGCCCGAGCCAGTCGCCGTTCAGGTCAAAGTGATCGTCGTTGGCAGTCCGTCACTATATCACACACTATATGCTATGGACAACGAGTTCCAGGAGATCTTCAAAGTGCATGCCGACTTTCGGCAGACGCTGGAACTCAACGGTCAGCACGGACAGCTGTACGGCCAGTGGGTGGCCCAACTGTGCCAGCAAGAAAACCTACTCCACTTCGACCGGTCTGGGGTTGCGCGTTTAGTCGAGTTCGGGGCACGCAAAGTCAGCAACCGTGCTAAGGTCTCGGCCGCCTACGCTGAGGTGGCCGATCTGGTCCGCGAAGCAACGTATTGGGCGCGTAAAGCCCAGGTCGAGATTGTTTCAGCTCAGCATGTGGAAACCGCTCTTCAGCAACGCACCTTTCGCTCGAATCGGATTGAAGAAGACATGCGCGAGATGATTACCCAGGGCACGGTGTTGCTGGATAGTGACGGCCGAAAAGTTGGGCATATTAACGGTTTGGCCGTACTCAGCATTGGCGAGCATAGTTTCGGGCGGCCTTCGCGCATCACCGCCAGCGTGGGGCTCGGCCAAGCTGGGATTGTGAATATTGAACGCGAAGCGCGCTTGAGCGGCTCGAGTCATGACAAAGGTTTGCTCATTTTATCAGGCTATTTACGCAATCGCTTTGGCCAGGATACACCGCTGGCCCTGTCAGCCAGTTTGTGTTTTGAGCAGTCGTACTCCGGGATTGATGGCGATAGCGCCTCTTCGACCGAACTGTATGCGCTCCTGTCGCGACTGGCCGAGGTGCCACTCCGGCAGGACTTGGCGGTGACCGGCTCGGTCAATCAGTGGGGAGAGGTCCAGGCCATTGGCGGCGCAAACGAAAAGATTGAGGGCTTTTTTGATGTCTGCAAAGCCCACGGCCTGACTGGTCAGCAAGGCGTGCTGATCCCGGCCTCGAATGCGAAGAACCTCATTCTGCGAGCAGATGTGATGGACGCGATTGAACACGGTCAGTTTCACATCTATCCGATCCAGACGATCGATCAAGGCATTGAGCTGCTCAGCGGCATGCGGGCCGGGGCGGTCAAGGAAGAAGATACCATCAACGGCCGGGTGAGCCAGCGGCTGCACGACCTAGCGAACAAAATCAGAAAATTCGGCTCAGAAAAAAAAGAAGAGACAAAATCAACACAGAAAACATCAGACGAAGAAAAAACGGAGCAGTTGGCCTCCTGAGGAATAGTGCATGGCTGGAATACGGAACATTATCAGCGCCTTAATCTTGAGGATTGCCCCCCGGCTGCGGTTTCCTCAGCTGTTTGCCCTCACCTTGGGGCTTTTCCTGCTCGACTTGGTCATTCCAGACCTGATCCCC
This sequence comes from Binatia bacterium, assembly GCA_965231765.1. Classification (GTDB taxonomy): domain Bacteria; phylum Desulfobacterota; class Binatia; order Bin18; family Bin18; genus JAAXHF01. Next base: position 5,271,171 of record OZ246887.1, on the reverse strand, counting down.
TTTGTTGACGAGCTTATCCTCGGACTTGCCGCCCTCCTCCTTGGCTCGTGGAAAGCCGGAAAGGAAGAGCAGCAGGAAGCACAGCCTGAACCGCCAGACCACGAAGACGATATCATTGTCGAAGCGACAGTTGTTGATGACGAGAAGCGGTCTGGCAGATCGTCTAAGGCGTAACAGGTAAAATATCGTCCCCCTGCATCTCAAGCCTCGCGTCTCTCGCATCGGAGACAGGCGACTGATCGAGTAGACGAGGCAGACGTGTCGGACGTGCATGTCTATCTATGTGTATATCCTGCGTCACATCAACTGGCACGCCTGACCGCTCCTCGACAACTTGGGCAAGACGGCGGAAATTGACTCGTTCAGCCCAACCGCTGCGTCGTACAACGCTGAGTGCTTCTTGCCACATATCAGGAAGGCGCTGATATATATCGGCGTGGACTTCAACATAGATGCGTCCGTCTTGGATTCCGATCTTCACCGGTTGGTAGACAAAAGCACCTGGAGTTCCAATCGGGACGAGTGGAAAAAACTGCTCAATATCTTCTGGATACAGGCGCACACAGCCATGCGTGGTTAAACGTCCAATCGCCCATGGATTGGTCGTGTCATGAATGGCATAGCTCGGCAGGCTCAGTTCAATCCGATATTTTCCAAGTGGGTTGCCGGGTGAGCCGCCAGGGATGGAGGCTGCGCTCCAGCCGCGCTGGTGAATCCGCTCGGCCCGAATAGAGGCGGGAATGACCCAGGTCGGATCTTCGGTTTTGCCTCGGATTCGAAATGTGGCATCCGGCGTTTCCCACTTCCGTCTGCCAATGCCGACCGGCACAGTCATGACGGAGCGAGCAAAAATTATCTGACTTGCTTGCGCACGTGGAAAATAGTACAGCCGCATCTCAGGCACATTGACAATAATGCCCACACGTTCACCTTGGGGCAGAATCCACCAGGTCGGCAGCGTGAGCTTGTGTCCGGTAGGGAGTGCCCACGGATCCATGTTTGGATACGCAGCAGCCAATTCATTGTAACCCAGGTCAAAAAAACGGCCCAGATCAAGAAAGGTATCTTTGCGTACAACAGTGTGTGTCTGTGGAGAGCCAATGAGCGTTTGGGCAGTCATATCGCCAGGCTCCAAGACGGACAAAAAGCGGTAGGTCTTCAACTCTTTGTGGCTGAAGTCTGATGTATCTTTCGCCCAACTTATCTGTGGGATAATCCACACCGCAACAGCAAAAATGCTGCATACGATTTTCCGACTCCACCCTCCACAGATTCCTCGTACAGGCTGCCATTTTGAGCCTATTGCAATGCATTGTTTCACCGCGCTCACTCCTTCCTCCACTCCACCACCTCTTTTGCCAGTCTGCCACTGTGTGCAGGTAAACACAAATTTCTCGCAAGTAATGCGCCAATATTTTCAATGTCTTCGCGCAGAACGAAGCCCAGCTTCAGAGACCCTTGTTTTTCTGCCGATAGCCAGTTAGCCAGTTAGCCAAAAAGGAGCTGACGGATGAGGTCATGGAAGAGAGAGAGGAGGGTCAATTGACAGAACACCTGCTGATCGGCTTAGCCAGTATTATTGTGCTCGGTGTGAGTGCCCAGTGGATAGCCTGGTGGCTCCGTGTTCCAGCGATTTTACTCTTACTCCTGTTCGGTCTGATAGCTGGTCCTATTGCGGGTTTCCTCGACCCAGATGTGCTGATGGGAGACTTATTGTTGCCGATTGTCTCAATCTCGGTCGCGATCGTTCTGTTTGAGGGTGGCCTGACACTCAATATGCATGAACTGCCTAAGATTGGCCGCGTGCTGCGTAACCTCGTCAGTCTTGGGGCAGGCATCACTTGGGTTATTAGTACGGTCGCCGCTCACCTTTTTCTCGGCCTTGATTGGGCGTTGTCCACGTTGCTGGGAGCGATTCTGATCGTCAGTGGCCCGACTGTTATCGGCCCCCTGCTCAGACACGTCCGGCCGATTGGTCAGGTCGGTCCGATTCTGCGTTGGGAAGGCATTGTGATTGACCCGATTGGGGCAATGCTAGCCGTGCTTGTTTTTGAAGCCATCCTGATTGGAGAGCTCCGACATGCCACCACCGAGTTTGGCATTGGAGCGATCTTGACCATTGTAATCGGCAGCGTGCTCGGCCTGTGTGGGGCGTGGCTGCTGATCTTCTTCTTCAAACGCTATTGGATTCCAGATTTCCTACAAAACCCAGTCACGTTGATGGCGCTGATCAGTATCTTCTCCGCCTCGAATGCGCTCCAAGAGGAAGCTGGCCTGTATGCCGTGACAATCATGGGCATTGCCTTAGCCAATCAGAAGAGCGTTTCGGTCCGACATATTATTGAGTTTAAAGAGAACCTCCGGGTGGTCTTGATCTCAAGTCTGTTTATTCTCTTAGCCGCCCGCGTGCAGCTCAATGCGGTCAGCGAAATTGGGTTGGGCGGGATTGGGTTTCTGATCGTCTTAATTGTGATTGCCCGTCCAGCGGCAGTTGCCGTTTCAACCTTGGGCTCTGATCTGGAGTGGCGCGAGCGAGCGTTTCTAGCCTGGATTGCCCCACGTGGCATTGTGGCCGCTGCGGTGTCCTCTATTTTTGCTTTGCGTTTAACAGAGGCTGGCTATCCACAGGCTGAGCGCTTTGTGGCCGCCACGTTCCTGGTCATTATTGGCACGGTGGCCGTATATAGTCTGACCGCCTCTGCTCTGGCTCGTAAGCTACAGCTTGCCTCGCCAAACCCACAAGGGGTGCTGATTACTGGAGCACATCGCTGGGCGCGCGAAATGGCCAGCGCCCTGAAAGATGCTGGCTATCAAGTCCTACTGGTTGACACCAACTGGGAAAATATCTCAGCGGCGCGTATGGCTGGCTTGCCAACGCATTATGGCAGCATTCTGGCCGAAGACGCCCATGATCACCTCGAACTGGGCGGGATTGGACGCTTGCTGGCCGTCACCCCAAATGACGGCATTAACACTTTAGCCGCCTTACATTTTTCAGAGCTGTTTAGCCGGGCTGAGGTCTACCAGCTGCCCGCTCAAAGCAAAAGTCCAGCCCGACAAGGCGACCCGCCGCATCACTTGCGCGGCCGCCTGTTGTTTAGCCCAGGTGCCAGCTATGCCCACCTCAGTGAGCAGTTTGAGGCTGGAGCAGAGATCAGGAAAACACGGCTCACGGAAGAATTTGATTATGGTGCCTTCCAGGCTCATTATGGAGAAGCAGCTATCCCACTATTTGTGACCAACGGGGAACACAGCTTGGGCGTGTATACGACTGAACAAGTCGCATCCCCTCGGGCTGGCCAAACACTGATTAGCCTGGTCCGTCCAGAAGAGGAACAGAGGCAAGCCGAACAGGGAGAGCCTGAGCTTGAAGGTGTAGCCGATTCCTACTTTTAGTGTCCGCCTACGGCATGCGCCTGCATCGCCTGATACTCCTCCTCAAAGAAGAAGTGCTCCTCGCCAAAAGCAGGCCGCAGTCCATCAAGCCAGGTCGCCGTCGGATCAAAGCGGGCAAAGAATGGGCGTTCGACCCAATCTGCGTTACGGCCCTGAATGAAGCGCAGCACGAAGACCCGTTCGCCACCAATCTCTGTCACACCTTGGATTTCAACTTTGCCCGGTCCGGCACTCATCGACGGCCCACGCACGGTTCGGGCTAACCCAGACACCTGACTCATCGCCTCGCGGTAAATCTGCCACGCTTTCACCAATGGCACTTCGAAGTAGCGCCGGGCTCCGGTATCCCGTTCAACAAACAGGTAGTATGGAATGATCCCCAAACGAACCTGGGTCCGCCATAGACGTGCCCACACGGCGGACTCGTCATTGATATGCGCCAACAAGGGCCCCTGCCCACGAATCACCACCCCAGTCTCCTGAATCCGTCGAATGGCCTTGCGGGCGTGTGGTGTCTCCAACTCGCGCCAGTGATTGTAATGCGCCATGAGCGCCACATGCTTCCCGCCAACCACCAGCCGCTCGAACAGGCGCAGCATGTCGTCAGCATCGGCATCACTCGTAAAGCGGTATGGCCAGTAGGTCAGCGCCTTGGTCCCAATCCGGATCGTCTGAATATGATCAAACTCCGGATGAAGTAAGGGCAACAGGTAGTCGGCCATGTGATGGGTTTTCATCACCATCGGGTCACCGCCAGTCATCAGCAGATCGCTGACCTGGGCATGAGCGGCTAAATACTGATGCATCAGCCCAGCGTCATTTGAGGCAAAACGCAATTCTTGATTGCCCACAAATTGTGCCCAGCGAAAACAAAACGTGCAGTAGGCGTGGCAGGTCTGGCCCTGACTGGGAAAAAACAAGACCGTCTCACGATATTTATGCTGCATGCCTGGCAGCGCCTTACTCCCAAGCTCAGGCACGTTCATTTGCTGTTGTCCGGCTGGGTGTGGATTCAGTCCAATCCGAATTTTGTCCGCCACAGCGCGGACAGCCGCTCGGTCTGCTCCGCGTCGGAGGGCGTCAGCCATGCGGGAAAACTCTTGGGGCGCAATCATCCCCTGTTGGGGAAAGGTTAACTGAAACATGGGATCGTCAGGCACCCGGTCCCAGTCGATCAGCTGCTCAATGACGTACTGATTGACCCGAAAAGGGAGCACATTGGCCACCACCCGCATGTCAAAACGCTGCTGGGCAGAAAGCCGAGCGAGCTGCGGAATCTGATCGAGATGGCGTTCGGTGTACACCTGAAAACGCGGAGCAGGATGAGCAGGATGCACAGTCCCGTTCGTAGTCCTCTGTATTGGGCGGTCGGGTGGGGCTGACTGAGGAAAATCACGCCCCGTATTGGAATCGTGCAACATAGCGTCCTCCTTTCTCCGACTAAAGAAGGCCGAAGAAACTGCTTCCAAGAATTTTCTGTTAAGTTTCGCTCATCGCAAATACAAGCAATACGACTTATTTGTCAAGTAAAAATATCAAAGCGGTTCGTAATGGTGTTTCCGATGCAACCGAAATTTATCGGAACCCGTCACCCTCTTCAGGCTCCTCAGCTGACGGCTTCTCCCCAACTGAAGCCATAATATACTTCACGGTGACCGGCGACAGATCATGGGCATCAGCCATCACTTCAATGATGACAAAGGACGAAATGGTATCCGCCTCTTTGAGCGCCGTCCGGAGTTCGCCAACCGTTTTGACTTGTATGCCCTTCCCGCCCCAGGCCTCGGCAAGCTCAGCATATGGCCACGGCGGCGTAGCCAGCAAGTCTTCACGTTCAGACACCGGCCGGAATATTCCCCAGCCGCCGTTATTCATCAACACGACGATCGGATTGAGTCCATGTCGAGGTGCCTGGGCGATTTCTGGACCGGTCATTTGAAACGCGCCATCTCCACATAAAATGAATGGCCGCTGGCCGGTTCCGATCTGGGCTCCCAGTGCACCGGGGATGCCAAACCCCATTGAGGCATAATAGCCTTGGGCCAAGTACCCGCCCTGATGGCCGACCTTGACATCAAGACCGGCGAACAACATATCCCCTGCCTCAGCGACAACCAAATAGTCGGGATTGGCATGCAAGAAAGCATTCACCTCACACAGCATATCAGCGACCGTGATGGAACGGTCTATGCCAGGAGGCTGCGGTGCCAGATTATCATGATAAGCGACCGTCTCTTGGTGCTGCTTAAGGGGCGAATCAAGCAACGCCTGAATATAATCGCTTAATACAACATCAGTATACGTATGATGGCTGATATCAACTTTATTATCGGACGCCCAGACAAGTTTCTCACGCGGCAGCAGAGGCAGTTGAGAGCCCAGGTTCATATCTGTCAGCAGCGCCCCAAGGTTGAGCACCAGATCAGCCTCGTCCACCCGTTTCCGAATCGCCTGTGGCGAAAGCGCACCAATATCCACGCCCATGTACTGGGGATGGTCTGAAGGAAACGCGCCTTTGGCCAACACCGTCGTGGCACACGGTGCCCCCATTTTCTCAACCAGGGCAACCGCCTTCTCGGCCAGATGCATCCGAAACGTTTCAATCCCGATGATAATGAACGGTTTGTCTGCGTCCTTAAATCGCTCGACGGTATCGCGCGCAGCTTCAGCCAGCTTTTTATCATCAGAAATCGGCTGTGGAAAAAACCCGCCCCAGGTCTCAATCATCTCAGGATTCCAAGCCAGGATGTGTGGCGGGACGGTGATTTCCTGCTCGACCATATCTTGATGAATCTCAATATAGCCTGGCTGTTGATGCTCCCAGATCTCTTGTAACACGTGGTTAATATCTTCAACCGCCGTCTGTGGATTATCAATGATCTTGGCCGCGCAGGTAATTTCGTTAAAGACGCGGAACTGCGATTCAATTTCTTTGGCTTGGTGGTGGACCAGAATGTCGAGCTTGCGTTTTTCCTCACCTGGCCCGCCGCTTATCACCAAGACCGGTACACGCTCAGAATAGGAGCCAGCAACGGCATTCACGACATTCAGCCCACCCGCGCCATACGTCACACACAGCACGCCAAGCTCTCCGGTTCCTCGGGCATACCCATCAACGGCAAAGCCAGCCCCGGGTTCATGAGAAAAGGTAATGACCTTCATCCCCTGCGGCTTACCAAACTTCATGAACAGCTGAATGACCAGATCGCCCGGAATGCCAAACAGATGGCTCACCCCAAGCTTGCGCAGATACGCCACCAGAAAATCCCCAAGTTGCATACATGCTTCCATACCTGCATCCTCCACCGCCATTGTAGCAAGATACAACCAGCTATCGATAGGCTTGGTGAAACTGGACCAGCGAGGCGCGGGACTTGAGCATCTGCAACTTGAGCATCTCGACACACACGGAGAAGACTACAGCAAATCAGAATGGTTCTGCTTTTGGCTTGTACTCGCTCACCAGCTATGGCCGCTGGGCGAGACTTTTTAGACGCTTTACAACGGTGAGATTCCCAGCTACTGTGCGTGCCGCAATCGTGCGAACTTTTCGTTTAACAGTACGTTCATGCGCCGTTAGGAAACAATGTCTCATCTGTCTCCTATGCGTTCTCTCCTTTGTCCTCCCGCCCCCAGCTTTTGCCCTGACCCTTGACGATCTTGATCCAGCCAAGGAATGGCGCCTCGCAGAATTGAGCTTTTCCGGTAATACGAACTTTACCGAGGCCGATCTCCGAGGTGCGCTGACGGCAAAAATTCGCCCGTGGTATACCCCATGGCGCAAACATATGCTGCTGGACCCGATCGCGTTTGCGACTGATCTGGAACGCCTGACCCGCTTCTATCAGTCGCATGGCTATTATGACGTCTCGGTCAGCTATGAACTTACCTCTCAAGCCGGGCAAACCGGAACAAATCAGAAGACACTCGCCCAAAACGACAGACAAGCGGCTCTTGTGACTGCACTGATTACGGTCAGCGAAGGTGAGCCCGTACGCGTGGCTCAAGTGGATATCGTGCTGGGTCAGCATAAGGAAGAAAATGGGTCAAACGGTGATCTCACCCAGCCCAATATGGCTACCCAAGCCGCTTTTAAGACGGCATTACCCGCAATCCAGGCAAGTCTCCCCCTCCAAAAAGGGGATATCTTTGTAGAGGACAGCTACCAGTCAGCCGAAGCACAGCTCAAGGCATTTTTTCTGGAACGTGGCTATGGCTGGACCGAGGTCGAGCGCCGGGCAGAAGTCATTGTGGACCAAGGTGTCGCTCAGCTGAAGTATAGCGTTGCTCCCGGTCCGTTAACCGTTTTTGGTGCAACCGAGATCGAAGGCTTACAACAGATTGCGCCTGAATTGGTCACGCGTGAAATCACCTATCAGCCCGGTGAGCAGTTCTCGCTCGATCAACTCAAAGCCTCGCGGTCGAAAATCATAGACCTCGGCTTGTTTCATTCAGTCCAGATCACGCCAGCTCCTGCAGATGGGCACCCGGCAGATGTCCCCATGCGAATCCGGGTCGAAGAAGACGAGCCCCGGGATATAAAGGTCGGCTTGGGTTTCGGGACCGAAGATCAGTTTCGAGGCCTGTTCGAGTGGCATAATCGGAATTGGTTTGGCGGTGGCCGACGCCTGTCTGCGCTCTTGACCTTTTCCCCTATTACCCGTTCGCTCGGCGCGCAGTTTGTGCAACCGTATTTCCCGACCAAACGCTCTCAAGTGATTATTGATCTGACTCAAGGCCAAGAAGATGAAGAGACGTATCTGTTGAACTTCAGCCGCTTACGGCCCCGGCTGGAACATCATTTGAGCCCACAATTGTCTGGCTTTCTCGGCTACCGGTTTGAATTTGTAAAACTCAATAACTTGTCCTCTGCAACGATCCGTGAAATTGGCGGGATTAAACGTGAGGGCTTTGTATCTGGCCTAACCTCCGGGCTCATTTGGGATACGACCGAAGACCCTCTTACCCCCCAGTACGGGACTATTCTGTCCCTCACTGCTGACCAAATTGGCAAATTTTGGGGTGGGGATTATAAATTTTATACTGTTACCACTGAAGCCAAAAAATATCATTCTATTGGCTGGCAGACCGTCCTGGCTGGACGTGTGAAACTCAGTATTGCCGATGCGCTTGGCAAACAGACCAACTTGCCTATTTTTGAGCGCTTGTATGCTGGCGGCGAGAAGGGCGTACGGGGGTATGGACGGCATCGGTTGGGACCGATCAGCAGTGCCGACGATCCCCTCGGCGGGCTGGGCCGTATGGAAGGCTCGGTAGAACTCAGGCGGCCAGTCTGGAAGGGGGTCAGTGGGACTGTGTTCTTCGACTTTGGTCAGGTTTCCACCCAAGCGCATGACGTTCCAATTGATGACTTGCAGTTTTCAACCGGTTTTGGTGTGGGCTATGACACCCCGCTCGGTCCGCTTCAGCTGTATCTCGGCTTTCCCTTTAATCCTCCGTCTGGCGATGCTCCGGTACAGGTCCATTTCAGCGTCGGACAGTTTTTTTAAGAGACGGGCTCACGCGGAGGATTAGATGAAAACAGTCTGGAAAATAGTCCGCTGGAGTGCTCTCCTCTTTGTTGTTGGGCTGGTCTTGCTGGTGGGTGGCGGTTTGCTGTTCCTACAAACACAACAGTTTCGGGCACTGGCCCGTGACCAAGTTGTGGGCACCTTGAATGAAACTCTGACCGGAACAATCAGCCTGGAGCGGATTGAAGGGACACTCTGGGGCTCTCTCATCCTGGACAATGTCGGCCTGGAACACGATGGGGAAACGCTTGTCCATATCCCTCAAGTGATTGCGCGCTATAATCTCCGGCCGCTATTCGACGGACGGGTTGAGGTATCACAGATTACGTTGCTGAAGCCGGTTATTCATCTTGAGCAGGATGCCCAGGGAAACTTGAATATCCTCGAAGCCGTGTCGCCGCGAACGCAAGAAGAAACGGGAGAAACGGGAGAAACAGAAGATACACCCGAAGAGGAAGAAACCAGCCAATCAAGTCTGGTCATCGCCTTGGAAAGCCTTAAAATACAGGCTGGCGCCATGTCCTTTCGCCGGCCGGATCACGCCTACCAGCTGGAAGACATCGACCTCGACGCCCAGCTTGATATCGTGCCAGCGGGTCTCAAAGCGACTGTTCGCAATTTTTCCTTGCGGGCATTGGCTCAGGGCCTGCCGCCTGTCAGTCTAGCCGTAGCAGCCAGCTATCAGAACACCGCGACTCCGCCCTCGGCCCAGATTGAGCATCTTCGGCTGGAAACAGACGCATCCCAACTCCAGCTGACAGGCAGCGTCAACAACCTGGATATGCCCCAGACCAAGCTGGACACACATCTCGAACTGACGCTCGAAAAATTGGCCTTAGTCGATATTCTCCAGCTGGCCCCTGATGTGCCGCTCAAACATGATATTGTTGGCCATATACAGGTGACGGGCCCACTCGGCGATCTGCATACGACTGGGCTGATCAAAACCGCCGACGCTACTATTCAGGTCAAGGCACAGGCAAACCTGAATCAAGACGATCAGGCGTATCAAACCTATCAGGCGACAGTCTCTCTCACCCAGCTTGATATCCCGCAACTCATCCGCGATGTCGGCGACGTGCGGGCGGTTGTCGACGGCACGCTCCAGGCACGCGGAGTCGGCGCTTCTTTCCCGTCCTTAGAAGCCACAACCGACCTCGCTATCAGCGGGCTGCAAGTGGCAGATATGCGGCTGGGGACAGTATCAGTCCAGGGTTCCATTGCGCACGAGATGGCCACGCTGAGCGGAGAGCTGACAGGCAGTGTCGGCCACGCAACATGGCAGGCCACGCTTGCTCTGCCAGAGCCCCCCCGCTATGACCTGAGCTTTGCCGCTGACCATCTGTCCTTGCAGAAAGTTGTTGCTGGGCAGGAATCTCTTGGCGGAGAACTCAACGTATCCGGCACGGTCCAGGGAACAGGATTTGACCTGCCAAGTATGCATACACAGGCCGATCTCACTATTCAGCCGTCTACGGTCGGCCCCGTACAGGTCACACATGGGCGGTTTATTGCTCAGATTGCAAATGGCCGTATTCACCTGTCTGAAGGCACCCTCATTACCCCAGATGCGTCAGTCAGTATTGAGGGCGAACTCGGCACTGCCCTTGAAGAGATTGGCCAGCTGTCGTACTCGCTCCAGGTCGATCAACTCACGCCCTGGCTGGCCTTGGCCGGCCAAGACGGTTCCGGCCAAATCGCGCTCAAAGGCGCGGCGACGGGCAGTCTGGCCAATTTACAGACCGAGGGAACACTCCGCGCCAAAGCCCTCACATTACCCGGCTTCACACTTGCCAATGCCGCTATGCAGTTTCAGGCGGCTGAGCTTGGCCAAGCCCACCCTCAGGCAACCGTCAGCGTTCGTCTCACAGATCTGGATGCCGGCCTGGCGCTGCAATCGGTTGATGCAGATATTCAACTCCTGCCAGCCCAAACAGCAGACACTCAACGGGTACACATCAGCCTCAAGGCCCAAGAGAAAGAAGCCCCTCAGCGCCGCCATCGCTTGCAAGCTGAGGTCCTCGCCCAGGCAGACCAGATACACGCCCAACTCCAGGAGTTGTCCTTGGCCTTGCCCATCGGCACCTGGCAGCTCGCCCGGCCAGTCACGATTCAGCACCAGCCAAGCGGGCTGAGCATCGACCGTTTTGTCCTGACGAATCAAGCCCAGCAGAACCAGCAGATATTGCTGAACGGCTCGGTCGCCACCACAGGCCCACAGGATTTACAGTTGCAGATTACAGACTTCTTCTTGGATAACCTCACAGATTTCCTGCCACCCGGCCTCGAGGTCAGTGGCATTTTCTCGGCGGATATTCAGCTTACGGGAACGGCAGCTGCGCCAACCATATCTGGTCAGGCGGGCTTAGACGCCCTGAAGATTGCGTCTCAAGCCTACGCAGGGCTGAAGACAAGAATCGATTATCAGCAAAAAAAGGTCAGTCTGGATCTGACTTTTCAGCAAGATACGGACCACACCCTCCAGGCACAGGGCTATTTGCCGATCTCGCTCAGTTGGGCAAACGGATTTCAGTCTGCACTCGTAGGCGAGCCCTCTTTTCATGTCCATTCAGAGGGCCTGAGTCTTGCCTTTCTGAATGGGCTGAGCGGCAAATCCGTGCATGACATTGGGGGCGAGATTCACCTCGATATACAAGCCGACGGCCCGGTTGAAAAGCCCCGTGTCAACGGCACGTTTGAGCTGAAAGGGGGACAGGCCACGGTCAAACCTTTGGGCCTCACGGTTGCCCCCATTACTCTCACTGGAACCGTCAGTCCTGAGCAGATCCAGATCACGCAGCTGTTAGCCAAAGCCCGTGAAGGCACGTTTGAGACGCAGGCCACCTTCGCCCTTAAAGACTACCAGCCTGAGATACTAGACCTCAGCATGACAGCTGATCACTGGCCGGTGATTTGGACACGCCAATATCAAGTTGAAATTGACAGTCAAATCAAAGCCCAAGGGCCTCTCAAGGCTCCCACAGTCAACGGCCAGGTTGATGTGTGGCAAGCCACCTTGCAACCGGCCCTGTCTTTCTTGTCAGCCCATCCTCTGAGTCGGGACGAGACGATTATTGTCCGTTCGAGTGCTGAGGCGCCTCCCATGACAGAAGCCACACCGGAGACCACATCCGCCGCCACCCCATCTGAAGGGGACCCTTTTCTCAATCTGGCAATGCAACTGGCCATCCACCTGCATCAGAACACCCGTATCCTGCATCAGAACGCCAATATAACCTTGACTGGCGACCTTGATGTGAGCAAAAAACGCGGAGAGGAGTCCCGCGTTGCCGGGGCTATTGCATTACCCCGCGGCTGGGTCGGCTTTCAGGGTCACCGCTTCGAGCTGGATCAGGGCAAGATCACTTTTACTGGCGGGACCAAGATTAACCCTCGACTCGATATCGTGGCTCAGTACGAACATGAGGACTACCGCATAGATGCAGTGGTCAGCGGCACGAGAGAAGAGCCGAGCCTGGACCTGCGTAGCAACCCCGCCCTGGAACAGGCCGATATTTTGTCCGTCCTCCTGTTTGGCAAGCCTGCCAGCGCACTCGGCAAAGGTGAACAGGCCAATCTCCAGCAACAAGCCGTGTCTCTCACCGGCTATGCCGCCTCGGCTATTGGCCGATCTGTGGCAGATGCACTGGGCTTGAGTGAACTCGACTTAGGTCTCGGCTTAAATCTCAGCGATGTTGGTTTTTCGGGGGGGCAAGTCAGGTTTGGACGCAATCTCAATCGTAAAACCCGGATTTCTGCCTCGCACAGCGTGGGCGGAAAAGCTGGCCAAGAAGTTGCCATCGATTATGAGATTAGCCCCAACATAGACCTGAGAACGACAACGAGTTCAAAAGGGTCGAGCGGAGCTGATATTATTTGGCGGCAACGGTATTAGCGCCTGGCACGATCATTTTGGTCCAGCGCCAGCGTTGAATGTGATGAACCCAAGCGCTATGAGAAAGGCGACGGGAGGCTAACAGCACTGTGAACGTTCCACTCCAAGTCCCACTTTTGGACCTCAAAGCCCAGTACGTCACTATTCAGTCGGAAATCCGAGCGGCAATTGACCGCGTGTGTGAATCGCAGCACTTCATCCTCGGCCCGGAAGTCTCCGCCCTAGAGGAGGAACTCGCACAGGTGTGTGGCGCCCGTTTTGCGATTGGAGTCTCGTCCGGCACCGATGCCTTACTGGTTGCCCTGATGGCGCTCGAAGTCGGTCCAGGTGATGAAGTCGTGACCACCCCCTACTCTTTCTTTGCGACGGCTGGGGTGGTGGCTCGGTTGGGAGCGCGGCCGGTTTTTGTCGACATCAACCCCAATACGTTTAATATTGACCCGACAGCTGTCCCAGCCAAGCTCAACGCCAGGACAAAAGCCATTATTCCCGTCCACTTGTATGGTCAATGTGTCGATCTGACACAATTACTGTCGCTCGCTCAGGAGCGCAATATTCCGATTATTGAGGATGCTGCCCAAGCCATTAGGGCAACTGACACACACGGCAATCAGGCTGGCACGACTGGTGCGATGGGGTGTTTTTCATTTTTTCCAAGCAAAAATCTTGGCGCTTTTGGTGACGCTGGCATGGTTGTGACAAGCGATGAAAAACTGGCCGACAGCCTGCGGAGCCTGCGCGTTCACGGCGGCAAACCGAAGTACTATCACCCGGTGATCGGCGGGAATTTTCGGCTCGATGCCCTGCAGGCAGCCGTACTACGGGTCAAATTACCCTATTTGGAGGCGTGGACGGCCAAGCGACGAGAGAATGCAGCGCGCTACCGGAATCTGATTACCCGAGCTGATCTCTTGGACTGGATCACCCTGCCCCAAGATTCTGCTGGCCATATTTATAATCAATTTAATATCCGGGTTCCTCACCGTGACCAGCTCCGCGATTTCTTAAACGAGCGAGGCGTCGGCACCGAAATCTATTATCCCGTGCCCCTCCATCTCCAGGAGTGTTTTCAGCAGCTCAATTATCGGCCGGGAGATTTTCCACACGCCGAGGCCGCTGCGCAAGAGTCTTTAGCCCTGCCAATTTACCCTGAGCTGACTGAAGAGCAACAGCGTTATGTCGTAGACCTTATACAAGAGTATTTTGTCGCCCAGCAAATTGGGAAGTGAGCAGTCCAGCTTTCATCACAATTCCGGCTGAATCCATGCCATGCCGCACAATCAGGGCACTTACAGCAGATGCAGAATTTCACTGATGGAGGGTGCAGTCCGATCTCTGTCAGACAGGAGTGCGTCCGTAACCGGCCACGCAATCCCAATCCGCGGATCATTCCAGCGTATCCCAATCTCATCGTCCGGATCATAGAAGTCCGTACATTTATACTCGACTTCGGCACTGTCGCTCGTCGTGCAAAAGCCGTGGGCAAAGCCAGGCGGGATATAGAGCTGGCGAAAGTTCTGTGCAGACAATAGCACACCGACCCAGTGGCAAAAGGTCTTTGAGTGCGGTCGGATATCTACCGCCACATCAAAAATTTCCCCTTGAACAGTGCGCACGAGCTTGCCTTGGGGATGGCAGCGTTGCGCATGTAATCCGCGCAACGTGTGACCAACCGAACGGGAATGATTATCCTGCACAAAGGTTTCTGGAATACCAGCGTCACGATATTTCTGCGCATGATAGGTTTCGAGAAAAAAACCGCGCTTATCCTGGTAGACATGCGATTCAATAATCAGAACCTCTGGCAACGCAGTGGGCAAGACCTTCATGGTTTCTCACTTGTGCTCAATCAAGCTCAGCAAATACTGTCCATACGTACTGTTTTCCATGCGCGCAGCACTCTGCCGGACTTCGTCCTGATCAATATACCCCATTCGCCAGGCAATCTCTTCAAGACACGCAATCTTCAGCCCCTGGCGCTCCTCAACCGCCTGAATAAAATTCGATGCTTGCAGGAGCGACTCATGCGTCCCCATATCAAGCCACGCAATACCGCGCCCAAGGACCTCAACGTGGAGGGCCCCAGCCTCAAGATACACGAGATTGACATCGGTAATCTCTAACTCACCCCGCGCCGAAGGCGTGAGTCCGGCGGCAATCTCCACCACCTCATTATCGTAGAAATACAAACCGGTTACCGCATACGGAGAGCGCGGCTGGACAGGTTTCTCCTCCAATGACACGGCCTGACCTGTGGAGTCAAACTCCACCACTCCATAGCGTTCCGGGTCGCGCACCCAGTAGCCAAAGATGGTCGCTCCAGCAGAGTGGCTGGTTGCCCGGTGCAGGGAGTCGGGAAATCCGTGGCCATAGAAAATATTGTCGCCTAAGGCTAATGCAACAGCGGCATTGCCAATGAATGTCTTGCCAATCAGAAACGCCTGGGCAATGCCTTCCGGTCGTGGCTGGGCAGCGTAGGAAAAATTGAGCCCGAGGCTGTGGCCATCACCGAGCAAGTTCTGAAACCCAGCTTGTTCATGCGGGGTGGTAATAATCAAAATATCTTGAATACCAGCCAACATCAGTGTTGACAGTGGATAATACACCATCGGTTTGTCATACACGGGCATCAGCTGCTTACTCACGGCCCGAGTGGCAGGATACAGACGCGAGCCGGATCCTCCGGCCAGAATAATTCCTTTCACACCCTGCTCCTCATACGCAGGCCAGCTCAGTGCTTTTCGCCAGCAGCAGCGGCCGGCAGCCCGAGCCGCTGGCGCTGATACTGACCGGCTTGGACTGCCGTACACCAATCGCGATGAGCCAGATACCACTCAACTGTTCGTCTCATACCAGTATGAAAATCGTACTGTGGCTGCCACCCCAGCTCTTGTCGGATTCTGCTCGCATCGACAGCGTAGCGCTGGTCATGCCCCGGCCGATCGGCCACAAAGGTTTTCAGGTCAGCGTAGCCTGCTAGCCCGTGTTGGACCAGAGCAGCGTTCTGAGCCGCGGGCAGTAATTCCTCGAGCACGCCACAAATGCAGTCAACCACTTCCACATTGGTCCGTTCATTTTGCCCGCCGATATGATACTTGTGCCCAACGCTCCCTTGGCCCAACACACGCAGAATGCCTTCACAATGATCCTCGACAAATAGCCAGTCGCGGACGTTTTTGCCATCGCCATAGATCGGCACAGGATGTCCCTCAATCGCATTCAAGAGGGTCAATGGAATCAGTTTCTCGGGAAACTGATACGGGCCATAATTATTGGAACAGTTGGTCAACAAAGTCGGCAGACCATACGTGACGTGATACGCCTGGACAAAATGATCGGCAGCCGCCTTGGAAGCCGAGTACGGAGAATTGGGAGCATACGGCGTCGTTTCTGTAAACCAGCCGTCGGTGCCTAAACTGCCGTACACCTCGTCAGTTGAGACGTGCAAAAAACGGAAGCCTGACTTGGCAGACGCGTCCAGTTCCGCGGCATACAGCCGCGCGGCTTCGAGTAGCTCAAAAGTTCCAAGCACGTTCGTCTGGACAAAGATGCGCGGCCCATCAATTGAACGATCAACATGCGATTCAGCGGCAAAATTCACGATCCAGCTCGGGCGGTACTGACGATACAGGGCGGTGACTGCGGATCGATCAGCAATATCAGCCTGCACGAAGGTGAACCGAGGGTCCTCCTGAATCTCGACGAGATTGTCCAGGCTACCGGCATAGGTGAGTTTGTCGCATACCACCACCTGCGCATCCATCTGCGCGAGTGCCAATCTGACAAAATTCGCCCCAATAAAACCTGCTCCGCCAGTCACGAGGATCGTTTGCATGCTTCCCTGCCCTCTCTTGTTGAATGGCTGCGGGACGCGTTACGTTCGCGCAGCCATTCGCTCGTTGGTCCGACTGCGCCTCCTGGAACTCCGGCGTGATTCTTTCGGTAACGGCATCCCACCCCCGTCTACAGAAAGTCCATTTTTCATAAACCACACCTGCATCCGGTTCCAGCCATCCTCAGCCGACTTCTTCCGATAGCTGGACCGATAGTCAGCGTGAAAGCCGTGGGGCGTGTCTGGGTAGACAATAATCTGTGACGCAGCGGCCGATTTGCTGGCCGCCTTGAGCGCAGTCTGCATCTGCTCTACGTTTTCTGCTGGAATGCCACGATCGGCCCCACCGTACAGACCCAGTACCGGGGCACGCAACTTGGCCACAATATCAACTGGGTGCTGAGGAGCCAGAGGAGTCTTTTCCCCAATCAAACGGCCATACCAGGCAACCCCAGCCTTGAGCTGCGGATTATGCGCAGCGTACAACCAGACAATCCGCCCGCCCCAGCAAAAACCGGTGATGCCGAGCTGTCTGCCATTGCCCTGACTGGTCTGCTCCGCCCACTGCACGCTCGCATCCAGGTCCTGCATGACTTGCGCATCCGGTACTTGGCGTACAATCTTGAGGATGTCCGGAATATCACTCAGCGTCGAGACATCTCCCTGGCGAGCGTAGAGTTCAGGTGCGACAGCCAGATAACCACGCTTGGCAAGGCGCCGGCAGACGTCCTTGATATGTTCGTGAACGCCAAATATTTCTTGTACGACTAAGATCACTGGAAACGGGCCAGGCGTTGCCGGGCGGGCATGGTAGGCAGGCATCTGTCCATCAGGAGTTGGGATGCTGACCTCACCGGCTTTCAGCCCTTCGGTATCTGTGGTGATTGTCTCGGCCGAGACTGGCCGTGCGGCGAGCGCAAACCCAGCCGCTAAACTGGTGACCAAAAAATCGCGTCGGGTCAGGTTGAATGCAGGCATACGGCTCACAGCCTCCTTGCTCGTCTTGCGTATTTTTTTCTTATCTTGTTCTTATCTTGACTGTTCCCTACCTAGCACATTCCTGTGCGAAGCTAGAGCCCCTCTGGTCCCAACGCTGCTATCCCCTCTCGGCTCATGTCACACAGCTTATTTTTACCCTTAAAAAGCTTTCCATCGTGAGGGTTCGTCCTGTCAGTTCAAGCAGGCAAGTGAGAATTATTCCTCCAGCGGAAGAGAGAAAATCTTTTTCGATGCATTCTGCCGTATTGTATTTCCAGATTTTTTGAGTACAGATGCTTTTATGATGCATGGCGGATTTGTGTTTTGCCCTTATGTTTCATAGGAGTCGGGCATTCAAATGTTTGAGTTTTGACGTTCACTGAGGAAGGGGGAATCGCCTTGAAATTATTTTTTTGCGGCGCTCCCGGGCGGGCTATGATGGTGAGCATGGCATTCTCTGATGTGAAGACATTCTGCCTCAGCTGGCGCATCTCCCTACTCGCGGTAGTGGTGGCTCTCTTCTGGTGCGTTCCCCCGTTGCTGAGTGCACAAGTAACGGGCTGCCGCGACAAGCCGGATGTGCCCCAAGCGATTGCGCAACTGGCAGATGCCACCCTGGCAATCCGATTGTGCGGGATTGAGGCCCTGGGCCAGCTGGCCACAGATTCAGAGCAAGACCACGGCCTGATCCTGGAAGCCTTGACGGCCTACGTCCGAGAGCGGGCGCCCAGACAGGGGGACTTCTCTCCAAACGCCGCCCAAAAGCCGCCTCCCGACATCCAAGCGATCCTGACCGTTATTGGCCGGCGGGCAACACCGGGCCCGAACAGGCGCGATGATCGTCTTGATTTACGCAACACGCATTTGGCCGGGGTCGTCATACCCGAGGCCGACCTGAGCGGGGCCGACCTGAGCGGGGCCACCCTGCGCCGGGCCGACCTGAGCGGGGCCACCCTGAGCCTGGCCACCCTGCACCGGGCCACCCTGATCCTGGCCACCCTGCGCCGGGCCGACCTGAGCGGGGCCTCCCTGCGCCGGGCCGACCTGAACCTGGCCAAACTGCGCGAGGCCTCCCTGCGTCGGGCCGACCTGAGCCAGGCCAACCTGAGTGGGGCCGACCTGAGCCAGGCCGACCTGAGCGGGGCCACCCTGAGCGAGGCCAACCTGATCTGGGCCGACCTGAGCGGGGCCACCCTGCGCGAGGCCACCCTGCGCGGGGCCAATCTGAGCCAGGCCACCCTGAGTGGGGCCAACCTGCGCCGGGCCAACCTGATCTGGGCCACCCTGAGCCAGGCCGACCTGAGCGGGGCCAACCTGCGCCGGGCCGACCTGAGCGGGGCCGACCTGAGCGGGGCCACCCTGAGCGGGGCCACCCTGAGCGGGGCCACCCTGAGCGAGGCCACTCTGAGCGAGGCCACCCTGAGCGAGGCCACCCTGAGCGGGGCCGACTTGAGCCGGGCCGACCTGAGCCAGGCCGACCTGCGCCGGGCCGACCTGCGCGGGGGCGACCTGCGCCGGGCCAACCTGAGCGGGGCCGACCTGCGCCGGGGCGACCTGCGCCGGGCCAACCTGAGCGGGGCCGACCTGAGCGGGACCGACCTGCGCCGGGCCGACCTGAGCGGGGCCGACCTGCGCCGGGCCGACCTGAGCGGGGCCGACCTGCGCCGGGCCGACCTGCGCCGGGCAAAGAATCTCCCAGCAGAGTAGGTTCAGGTCGCCCGAAATTGGGGCCGCGCGCACCTGCCGGAGGATCTCCTGTATCTCAAAGATCTCCCGGACTGACCCGCGTGATTACATCTGATAAAGTTGTATTATGTGAAGTTTCCGGCGTGATTTTGTTGGGCTTTTTCGCCACGCTCCACCCACCCCCAAAAACCCCAGGAAAGCGGGGCTTGCAAGCGGGGGAGTTAGCAGTTGTGTGAGGAGGGAAGAGGAGCCAGGAGGAGAAGAGGAGCCGTCGTCCTTCACCCCGGCAAGCCCAAGCCCCCAATTGTCTATGAGAGGAGTGATTCCCATGGCCAGCCTCTTCAGACTCGTCTCCCTCCTGTGTGGGATCACCGCAGTCGCCGTCCTCTGCTGCAACACGTACTTCCCGCTCAACCCGGCCGGTGTCCAGCCGATCTGGGACTATGTGGTTGATCCGCTGACGCTGCTTGTCCTGGGCTTGGTGGTCACCCTCAACGTTCGTGATTCACTCCAGACTCTTGGTGTGGAGCCGGAGCGGCACCAGCGGCCGGTCGAGCTGTTCACCATGGTCACCGCGTATGTCGGCCTGGTCTACCTGCATAACTACGTGCTCAAGTTCTCGGAGCATTTTGAGGCCAGCGCCACCATTTGGAACCTCTTTGCCCCGGCGGTGATCGTTATCACGGGCGTCTCGGCCATCCGCTTCTGGCGGCGTGCCAACAGAGCCTGAGGCGTCCCGAGAAAACCCCTGTTTTGCGAGACAACCTGCTGGGCCTGGCGGCGCGGCCAGCGGCTGGACTGAAGTTGACCCTGCACCCCTTATCGGACGCAGCGAGCTGGCCGTGTGTGAGTGCAGGAATATCAGGGAGTTACGGGCCGAGGCTGGCGCGGCGCGGCTGAAGGATTTTAGGGAAGCCGGCGACCTGGCCGAAGAATGTTCAGCGCGGGGGGGGCTGCCTATCCGGGCAGCTTGCCCCGCAGCCGGCTATTGAAAGGAGTCCTCGCACGCCGCCACGGTGTCCGGATCGGTCACGACCTGATCGGCCCACTCGTGAGTCTCCCACCAATATTGGCGGCGCTGGGCGAGCCAGCCATCGGCCTGGCGCACCGCAATCCAGCCATTGAGAAAATTTAAGGTATCCAGGTCCCCTTTGCGCACGCCGAACCCCTCCACGCCCGCGGCAAACGGTTCCGCGAAGGGCAGGTGCAACGTCTCCGGGTGGGCGTCCACCCACGTGTCCCGCCGCGTCGTTGAATATGCCGCCGCCGCATGCGCCTCCCCGGCGACGACGGCCTGGAGGACCGCATTGTCGGTATCAAAGAGCAGGAGCAGGGCAGCGGGAAAGGTATTCTCGAGAGCAGGGATGGACGAGGCGCCCCGCCGGGTCGCAATCGTGACGCTGGGACTGTTGAAATCGGCCAGTGTGGCCAGGCCGGCGCTTTGCGCCGCATTCGCCACCAGGTAGAGTCCGGTAGAGTTGTACGAGGACGTGAAATTGACCTTGAGGGCGCGGGCCGGAAGAATCGTCATCCCACTGATGAGATCAAACTCCTCGGCGATCAGCGACGGGATGATGTAGTTCCAGTTCGTCCGCGCAAATTCCACCTCCACCCCCATGTCCTCGGCCACTTTTGTCGCGACATCGACCCAAAAGCCGATCAGCTCGCCGTCGGCATTACACGCCGACCAGGGCTCGAATAGCCCGAGCCCGACGCGCAACGTCCCCCGGTCCTGGACCTCCTCAATGACGCTGTCAAACGCCCACCACGGGAAGACCTGGGCCCGCACACGCGAGCTGACCCCGCCCATCAGGGCAACTACGACCAGCCCACACACGATCTGCTTGCTTCGCATCCGACACCTCCTTACAGCAATGCGCTCCCTCTCCTAGCATACATGCGGGCACCCCGTAAGTCTGGCAGGGATCGCCACGCCATTCGCCGTTCCGCCCGCCTCCGGTCATCCAGGCCCCCCCCCTTTGCGGCCGGTTGACCCGCGATTCGCGCAGATCGGCCAGGAACCCCGGCAAATCGGCCGCAAAGGGGCCAGTTTTACGTCTGTAGTGTGTCAAGCTGAGCCACGAGGAGAACGGGGCCTGAGAGCCGTCGTCTGTCTCACCGCCAGGCTTCCCGGGTCCTCCCCTGGGGAAGGGGCGGTGCGACCGCGGAGGGGAAATTTGAGGGTCTTTAGAACGAATTCCTAGCCCGAAGAAAGTTCTCCACTATTTCATCAACCCCCCGTTTTTGGAGACAACCTGGGTCCGCGGAAACGACCCAATACTGGGTAGGATATAGCTCTGGCGGCCTTTCCCGTTTCCTTGGATAAGGAATTCATATGGCCCAGGAGCGGTGCTGGACCGGGGGACGTTGACGAGGGATCGGATGGAGGCCGGGCGTGGGGGATCAGGGATGGGACGCTGTTCTGGAAGGTCGAACGCGCTCCCCGCGGTGGGAGCCGCGCCCCGGGCGAGCACCAGGTCTCGCCGCTGTGCGCTCTGTGGTCCCCTCAATATCGCTTCAGCCTAATAGAACGTCACCCAACCACTGAACCACACCCCGCCAACCGGCGCAGCACAAACACACGGCGCGCCGACTGGCATGGCGACCTTCAGGTGACAGAACCGGAGTTGGTTGCGACAGATGGCGGCAGCGGAGTACGGGGAATAGTAGGGGGAAGACGGGGGATAGACAAGCGGAGGATAGGGCGGGAGCGGGTAATAGGGGGGAGGATGGGGGGAGGAATGACGGGATCGTCCGTGGACCAGCAGCAAAGGGGCATGCTCGTCCACGCGGCATTGCTGCCTGGTCACCAGCTCTCTTTCCTCCAGCACAGCCGCAGCTTCTCCTGGCGCTGCTCCGACGTTGAAGAGGGTCGCCCAAGCCACTAGCGCCCCGGCCGTCACGAAACTCTGAACTGTTTTCATCACTGTTTCTTCCTGCAGAGTGGCATTGTTGTGTCACACAATGCATACCCTACCCTCACCTGTACTACCTCCCCGATGTAGAGACAAGATGGACAGAGGGAAAAAGGGAGGAGAGTGGAGCGGGAGAAGTAAAGGCGGCCGGCTTCGACGCCGCTGCAATTTCTGCCACGTCGCCGCGTCGGGGATCAGCGGGTCGTCTCGTGCCATGGACGGACTAGGCGGTGTGGCTTCCCTCGCGCCCGACTGAGCGCGAACGGGTGGGGTCGGGCGGGCGGCGCCGTTTTCTTTGTGGAGACACAGACGGAGGTGCGGTTCTTGACCGCTGTGTGCGGAATTGGTATGGCAGCTGTCTATTATGATGCACCGCTTAAGAGGCACAGACAGAATGGATTCCCCCTCCAGCACCTACAATAATGTCCCAGGCGTGGCGCAGTTCGCCATGTCTTGTCTTTTTCTGGCTGCCTGTCCACTAGGCCGGGGGCCTCAGGAGCAGGGATGCCACCACTGGAGCATAGGAAGAGCCTGCCTTCTCTTCCTCCTGACCATGAGCCTGCTAGCGCTGTCTTCCACCGCTCAGGCGCAGACGCAGTCTGGTGTCTGCGACCGGACCCCACAGGTGCGAGACGCCCTCGTCGCTATAGTCGGAGGCGAGGTAACCTGCGCCGATGTGACGCCCGACCAGCTCGGCCGCATTAGTGTTTTGAGTCTGGGCTCCGAACGCATAGAAACATTACAGTCGGGTGACTTTGCCGGTCTCACCAACTTGGAGCAGTTGGATCTCTACGGCAACGACCTCACCACCCTTCCCCCCAACGTCTTCGCCGGCCTGACCAACTTGCGACAGCTGAATCTGTGGCACAACGATCTCACCAGCCTCTCCCCCAACGTCTTCGCCGGCCTGACCAACTTGAGAATTTTGGATCTGGACGACAACGACTTCGCCGACATCCCGCCCAACGTCTTTGCCGGCCTGACCAATCTGGTGTACTTGTGGCTCAACGACACCCGCCTCACCACCCTCCCCCCCGGCCTCTTTGCCGGCCTGACCAATCTGGAGACCCTGGTGGTCTCTGGAAACGAATTCACTACTCTTCCCCCCGACGTGTTTGCCAACCTCACCAGCTTGGAATACTTATCGCTCAGGAATAACTTCCTCACCACCCTCCCCCCCGGCATCTTTACCGGCCTGACCAATCTGCAAAGCTTGTATCTCCACGACAACCACCTCACCACCCTCCCCCCCGGCATCTTTACCGGCCTGACCAATCTGCAAAGCTTGTATCTCCACGAAAACGATCTCACCGCCCTCCCGCCCGACGTGTTTAGCGGCCTGACCAATCTGGGGATCCTGTTCCTTGACCGCAACCGCCTCACCGCCCTCCCGCCCGATGTCTTTACCGGCCTGACCAATCTAGTGAGATTAGAGATTGACACGAATCAACTCACCACCCTGCCACCGACGCTCTTCGCCGGCCTGAGCAGCCTGCAGGTCTTAGATCTCAGCGGCAACCACCTTACCAGCCTGCCGCCCAAGGTGTTTGCCGGTCTCACCAGCCTGCGGCAAGTGTGGCTCAACGCCAACCCTGGTGCCCCCTTTCCCGTGGCGATGACGCTGGAGAACACCACGCCTTCCGGTGGAGTCGCCGTCAAGGTCGCTTCCGGCGCGCCGTTCGCCATGACGGTCGACCTGTCCGTGACCGGCGCGACCTTGTCAGCTCCGTCGGTCACCGTGGCTAGGGGCGGCGTCACCAGCGACGCGATTACCGTCATCCCGACTGGAGGCCCGGTACGGATCACGCTGGGTGCCGCGCCGGCGCTTCCAAGCGACTCCTGCTCCTTCCTCGACCTCCCCTGCTACCGGGGTTTGATGCCGACCGTATCAAGCGAACCGTTTGAACCGGACGTCGCCCCGCTGACTCCGCCCGTTGACGCCCACGCTGATGTGCCAGGCACCGCTACGCACGTCGAGCCCGCTTCATCAACCTCGGGCCAGATTGGACCGGCGGGTGATGTCGATTACTTCCAAATTGCCGTGCCCCAAGCCGGGACGCTGACAGTCGAGACGACCGGCCATATGGACACCGTCGGGACCCTGTGGCAAGCGGGCGAGGAGATTGCGAGAGACGACGATAGCGGCGACGGCCAGAATTTCCTGCTGGTCGCGCCCGTCGCCGCCGGGACGTATGAGGTAGCGGTGCGGGGCTATGGCGCCTTGACCGGGCAGTACACGCTCGTCGTCAACTTCGTTGTTGGTGCCTTGGACATACTGGGACCCGAGACTTTTCAGAGTGGTATCGGGTTCATTTCGGGCTGGGTATGTGAGGCTGAGCTGGTCGAGCTGGAAATCGACGGCGAAGCCGTCCTGACCGCTCCATACGGGACCGACCGGGAGGATAGCCTGGAGCCCTGCGGCGACCGGAATAATGGCTTCGTACTGGGGATGAACTGGAATCTGCTCGGCGACGGCAAGCATACAGTGCGAGCCTTGGCCGATGGGCTGGAGTTCGGCACGGCCACCTTTAGCGTGACAACGCTCGGCGTGGAGTTCCTGACCGGCGTACAGGGCGACTACCTGCTGAGCGACTTTCCCGACATGGGGCAACAGATACGGCTCGTGTGGCAAGAGGCATTGCAGAACTTTGTGATTGCCGCGGTTTCACCTCCTGCCGAGAGTCCGCCCGCCCAGAGCGATCCGGCCGCCCAGAGCGATCTGCCCGGCATGTTGGAAAATCCTGTTGCCGGCTCGTTCCAGAGCGGAATCGGCCTCGTGTCGGGCTGGGTGTGTGGGGCCGAGCAGGTCGAGATTGAAATTGATGGCACGGCGACCTTTGAGGCCGCCTTTGGCGCGAGTCGGGAGGATATGACGGAGCTATG
This sequence comes from Binatia bacterium, assembly GCA_965231765.1. Taxonomy (GTDB): domain Bacteria; phylum Desulfobacterota; class Binatia; order Bin18; family Bin18; genus JAAXHF01. Next base: position 5,246,055 of record OZ246887.1, on the reverse strand, counting down.
CGACGACACCAACACCGGCTTCGGACTGCGGCTGAACTGGAACGAGTTCGGCGACGGCGAGCACACCGTGCGGGCCTTAGCCGACGGCAAAGAGTTTGGGCGGGCAACGTTTACCGTCACCACCCTGGGCGAGACGTTTCTGACGGGCGCGAGTGGCGTGTACGATCTGCCTGACTTCCCCGAGCCGGACACAACAGTGACGGTCGAGTGGCAAGAGGCAAGCCAGAATTTTGTGATTATTGAGGTGCAATGACGGCTGCGCTTTTTGAAGACAACTTGGCAGCCGTTCGGCCCTACCCCCAAGCTCCGCACTGAAGAATCGTCGGCCGATCTGTCCTTTTCTCTAAAATCGTCCAGCCCCGCCGGGCTCGACTGGCTCTGTAAGTCCCTGATTTTCCTCCGCCCACATAAGGCCGCGCCACCCGCTCCGTCTGGTAAGGGACAAAGTGTCAAGCTTGGAAGTGGGAGGCGTTTGCCTGTGGCCTGCCGGCAGGATTGCGCGAAATCTACTCATCGACCAATTCACATTCCTTCAGATAAATAGATATCAGGTCAACGGAGTCTACTTTCCCGGTTATTGTAACCTGCTTTCCAAACCCGAGGATTTTAACAACGACAAGAGCAGAGGAGAACGAGCCGAGAAGACCGGCCCAAACCTGTCTCCTAGACGACGCAATAAGATGTTGCATCTGGGTATGATTTCCTCCTCCTTTTTTGTCTCTGTTGCCCCGGCTCTTCGCTCGACTGTGAGGGGTCTACCCTCGTCAGTGTAGGAGAATCTCCGGACCCCCGATTATCTGGTGGCTTCCTGGAAGGCCCGGAACACGGCGTTCATCCGGGTCTGATAGCTGGCACCCTGCGCTTTGATCCAGGCCAGCACGTCGGTTATGCATTTGAGTCCTTGTCTGCGAACCATGAGGCTGGCACCTACGGACTGCGCTCCAGATGTGTTTCCAGCAAGAAAGTGGCCAGGGTTGTCGCCGCTCCGACGGCGAGCCTAGCGTGTCGAGGCTGTATACCCTTGACACGTCCAGCGCGACCATGATCGGTGCCATAGAGGTTACGGAGCTCCGCCATCCCCTGGGCGACTTGGTTCAAGTTGCTGAGCAGCCGACGAATGGCCTCTGAACCTTTCGCATTGTCGGGAACAGTCCCCGGCAGTAGGGCGAGTTCTTTAGCTGTCGCACGGACAAGCTTTGGCAGTTCTTTGTCATCTGTAGATACACCTCTTTTTTCAAGGATAGTCTTGCAGATTGTCTCCACCATCTCCTTTGCTGTTCCCACGGCTAGAGGGGGATCATTTTCAGCAGCCTGAGTAAGACGATGGATTTGGCTTTGCAGTCCTTCGAGATCAAGAGCGACCGCGTAAGACTGGATAGTGGCGACGAGAGGTTGTTGTCTGTTTGGCAGCTGAATGAAGCTCCCTGCTTGATAGGAGTACCCATCCTGTTCCATGCGTTGCAGAAGATCTCTGCAGAGCGGTTCGTCGGAGCCTCCCATTTGCAATACTAGCTCTCCGTAAGCAGAGAGGAGTTGGTCGATATCGCTCGGAGAGCGAAAGTCGATACCAGCGTAATACTGCTCGACCAAGGTGCGCCGTTGGCCTGGTACGCTCGGATTGTGATCCAATTTGGGACTCAGTCCTGCCCCATCAAAAATCGTGTCTATCTGACGAAGAGAGTAATTCACAAGAGTTTCTCGAAACGCGTTCCGGGTCGCTTTGCTAATGAGGTCTGACTTCATACCACCCCCTCTGCCTTCTCGGCTTCTGTCTTCTCCTTCACCTCCCGAGCGCGTAACAACGGGAGCACGACTGGCGGGAGTCCCATCCGGGCCAACGTGCTTTGCACAAACTCACGCCAATAGGGCCAGGCATTATAGATCCCGTTCGTCTCGGCAAAGGTTGTCAGAGCTTGAGGATCGACGCGCAATCCTTCAGGGAGGCGATACTGGAGTTCAAAACTCGTCTCGATCGAGACCAGAGGCTCCTCCTTCGCCTCTTCAGAGACAAGTTGAGCCCTGATGGTTGCCACAACAAAAAACATCCCGTTTTCTTGACGCTCGCTAATCCCGGCCGTTCGATTGACCAAGAGATCAACAGCGCCAGTGTCTTCCGGCGACCGCACCTTCGTTTCCGCGTTTGCTTCAACGAGGCGCACCCCTTCAATCTCGACCTCCGCAATCAATCGTTTCAGGCCATCAGCTGCCTTGCTCATGCTGCTGCTCCATAGTCACTAACTGAGGTTTGGAGAGGAATACTGACAGTGGGTTCCCTCCAAACCGGCGGCTGGGTCTAGGGGGAAGACCAAGATTCGATATTGATGACTCTGAGGTCAGGAGACTCGCTGCCGACAGACCTGCTATCACGATTCTTGGAAACCGTAATGGTGACCCGATATCCCAACGCATCAACAAGGCCAGCGAGCGTCCGCAGGGTCAGATTCCGTCCGCCCGACAAGAGCTGGGAAATGAATCCTTTGGTTTTCCCCAGGCGCTTTGCGAGCCGGGCTTTAGAGATGCCTTCTTCCTGCATCACCGCGCTGACCGCTTCTGTCACCTCCAGGATCAACTCTTCCTCTCGCAGAAGCCGTCTGTTGTGATCTGAGGATTGCTCAAAAAGTTCATAGTCCGTGGAGGGGCGATTCATGGCATTCCTTCCTCTCGCTGGTCGTTTTCTGGGAGAATACGAATGGCTCGTGCAATATCAGATGTTGGCAAGTTATCGCTTTTTTTCTGAAGCGCACGCGCGATAATAAAGCGGCTGTGTGGCCTATAATCACCGAGAAAACGATGTTGAAAGCTCTTGAATTCCCACAATTCTGAGTCTTTCCCTTTTGCCTTACTGCCTAGTTTTTTGAGTTTCTCCCGGTTTTGAAGAAATCGCAAAAAGTTGAAAAGAGCGAGGATTTTTGCTTTGTCGCTATCAGGAAGGTCCGAATAATAAGACCGCGCGGGCATATTCCCGTTTCGGTCTGTCGCCCACTCGACCCTTCCCCATTTTCCCTCAGCGACAATTTGCGTCAAAGCATCCTCCCCTCCCCTCCTTTCCCTTCTCCTTGGCACAGATAGAAAAAGTTTAGTTATATGTATACTATTCATCAAGAGGGAACCGATGATTAAGGGAGCGGCCGCAGAGAGCAGAAACCAAGTCTGCCCTGCTCCCGCCCTCAGTTCGTCCACCAGGCTGGGCCGAGTGAGATCCCTCCAGTGACAAAAGACAGCAAAAACGACGGTCGGATCAAGTGAGGCGACGGTCGTCCCTCCTCTTGCCCTGAGAAAGGATCTTCTTTATCCTTGTTTCCTTACAACAGAATAAGGAAGATGTCTCCATGCTTGCCAAACTGACTTCCAAGAACCAACTCACCCTGCCGAAAGCGCTGGTGTCCGCCTTCCAGGGGACAGAGTACTTCGATGTCACCCACGAAAATGGGCGGCTCGTGCTGACCCCTGTGCGGCTCACCCGAGCTAATGCCGTGCGGGCGAAACTGGCCGAGCTGGGCTTGTCCGAAACGGACGTGGCAGAAGCCGTGGCGTGGGCACGCCAGGCTCAATGAGTTTTCGGCGGTTGGTGCTCGATACCAATGTCCTGGTGTCGGCCTTGCTGTTCCCGTCAGGAACGGTGTCTTGGCTGCGCGACGCGTGGCAGGCGCGAGCCGTTGTGCCGCTGGCCAGCCGCGAGACGACGGCGGAATTGATTCGGGTGCTGTCCTACGCCAAGTTCCAGCTAACCGACGATGAGCGAGAAGATCTGTTGGCCGACTATCTGCCCTGGTGCGAGACGGTCAGCGTGTCGGAACCGTCGGCCGTCCCGGCGTGTCGTGACCCGTTCGACCGTCCTTTTCTCGAACTGGCGCTGGTGGGCCAGGCTGATGCCCTGGTGACGGGTGACGAGGACCTGCTGACCCTGGCTCTGGTGTTTTCCGTGCCGATCCTCGCCCCACACGGGCTGAAAGGTCGGGGAAGAGCATGAGTTTTGTTCGACGTCCCAGCCTCTTTCTGATTTCCACTCTGTCATCTGCCCTCTTCGCCTCGCGGTCATAGCTGGCCGCGAGGCTTTCAAGGACACTGCTGACATAAGGGATAGTCAAAGGCGCGCAGCTTTGCCCAGCCTCGGTACTTTGGACAAGGTCGCGTTCCTGGGTGCCACCGTCGTCCATTCCGCGCCAATGTACACCGCGTCCGTTGAAAACACCGATCTCGAAGCCTCTGCCGATCTGCCGGGAAGCAATTCTTTCCATCGTCCCGCTTCAAATTGGCCGCCTCCTCCTCCCCAACCAGATGGCGCATGTAGCCATTCCAACGGCGCATGTTGTCCGTGTGATCTTCTCCAGCGGTAGCGAGTCTGTACCATGGGTTATCGGAAGCCGGCTGAAGTTCAGGGAGGGGTGTTTCTGCCATGGGGGCTGCTCCTAATTTGGAGACCGCCGTTTCAGCGCAAAAAGCGTATCTTCAATGATGGGCCCAGTCTGATCTGTCGCCTCAATATTATGGCTGGACAAGATACTTATATGGCGACGCTGACCAGCATGGGCGACAATGGCTGCTGCCATCGTTAGAGCCCTAATGTCTGTTTGTCGGCTCAACCAGTTCTGTACAACTTCCATCATGTGATCAACGGAGATACCGGTTTTGAGAAACTCGTCAGCCCAATGATTAGTCCAGAGCCCTTTGGGAAACATGTCGTCAAGATCTGCCATTGCTCGGTTGTCATTTTCATATATTTTTGCCCTGCCAATCCTTAAACGCGAATCGAGGTGCTGACGGCGCCATTCAAACCAGCCATGATCGTTGCACGTCTCCCAAAGGTTTAGGACATCCAGATCGCTAAGATGATCAAGGTAAGGCAACAGGGCTTGAAGCTGCGCAATGCGCACGATCCCCGTTCGCTCTTTAGTCCTGATTCCAAAATGCCTGGTTGCGAGCTCAAACATAGATTTGGGGTTCGGGCATCTGGCAACCGTTTGCGCGACCATCTCCATGAGTCGGGGAGTCACGGTGTAAAGAGCCGCTTGCACATAGTAAAATGAAAAACGCAAATGATCCCAGTGCTTGATCAGTAATCCTTCCACGGTCGGCGTTGGAAGCTCCACCAGGCGCTCGGATAGAATACAGTCAGCCGAGATCTCATTATTGAAGTCCCAAGCTCGTTCCACCCGGTCGCTCCGCCGGCCTAGCGCCTCATCAAGACTTTCAGTCAGCTCATCCGACCAGATATACCGCCCTACCTGCCACCAGTAGCCCAATTCCTCAGATGTTTTCCATTCTGTTTGTTCGTCCATAATTCACGCAGCCGGTTCCGTGAAGCGTCCGACATCGCACGGCCCGTTTTTTCTTGCTGCCGCTTCCATTCATCTTCTGCGTTCATCGCGAACGGCGAAAAGTTTTCAGTTGCAGCGAGTTCTCGAGTAACAAACTCAACCGCGTCAGGGTGATCAATACCGTGCAGCATAAAGGTGATCGGCCATCGCAATGCAGATGTTTTTGCCTGTTCGATGAAGTAGTGGATTGCCGACTCAGGGACTCTGTCCCGAAACGCCCATCGAATTTCATGCGCTGCGAGATTATTACGGGAGGAGACTGAATGCTCTCTGTCTGCTTTATCGGGCAGCGCGGCCCACTTATCGCAGACCGGTGCCAACAGTCCGGCTGCATCCTCGCCACCGCATTGCGCGCTAGCCCATAAATAATCCGTGAGCCTCTCATCCCGGCCGGTATCGGCCAACCAGGACGTTTTAATTGCGCTGGCTAGCGTCGGGTCAGCGAGGTAGCCGGCTAGCCTCAGAGCGCCAGACCTGCCGGCAGCTGGGAGTTGATCGTGACGCAGAAAAGCATTGAGCGTGCGAACAAGCGCTCTGCCTCGGCGCCGCTGAACATGATCGATTAATTCCACATGCCCGACTACGCCGAACCCAGGCTGGTACAGACTGCAAAGTACGAGGCCCGCCCCAAAATCTCCATTGCGGAAACGGGCGCGTAGCCCCCACCGATCGTTTCGTTCTTCACGAAAGCGCTTGACGAGCGAAATGACATAGGACGCATCACATTCCGAGAGAACACGGCGCGCGGCCCAACGAAGATTCTCGTGGTGTGGTGTGTGTGTTGTCTCGTCGTCCAGCCACGCCTCGGCAGCTTTGAGGACGGCACAGTGCAGATCACGGCTCGCCGAACACGGACATTGCGCAGAACAGCGCGAGGGGATTAGTGACTCTTACCTGTTCAACCGTTGCAAGTGGGATGGCATCACGGACCAGTGCAGCACCGATGATTTCTGCAAAATACGGTTCCGTCAGCACGGTCTGGGGGATGGCACCATGGCGCATGAGGTCTGCCGCCGCATCGGCAAGAAGCCAGTCAAGAACGCGGTCATGGCGAAATGCCAAGCGCTCGTTCGAGGCAGATCCAGTAACGCGAATGATCTCACCGAAACGGACGATATGCCGGAGCATGTTTACGGTGCTGGGTGTGTCTTCAAACTAGGCGGCAACGTCAGTCATAGAAAGATCAAGGCGTCGCCGTTCAAGCATTGTGGCAGCGAGATGCCTCAATCCCTCTCGATATTCCCCCGCTGTAAACTCGCCGCGACTTTCGGCGAGCCGTTCGAGACTGCCTTTGATAAAGGCTTGAATGACATGGTTGGGGTCTGGCGTTGCCGTAAGGTCTTGTAGGGCGATAAGAAAGGGATCGTAACCCAGAGCCGACGCCACCGCTTCTGCGTCGAGCTGCGTTATTGGAATCCCTGCCTGGTGGCGACGGCGGTTTACGGCAGCAGCGCCTTCCTCTGGTGTGAAGGAAGATGCCGTGAGCACTAACTCATTGATCTTCTTGCGGGCTTGATCACCAAGCGCTGTGAGTATCCGAGGCCAAACCGGACAAAGAATCTGCCAGCTGGCCACCTGATTGCGTTCTGCCCGCTGCGCGCTCCAGCTCGCCAGCCGTTCGATGAGCGAGATTGGCTGTCCAAATTTGTTGATATCCTCCACGACCATCAACAATGGTTTGCGTTCCGACGCCAGCGCGCGCGCCTCGCTCCCCGCGTCGGAGGCAAGAGAAGGATGGAGCTGTCGTAGCGTCGTACCGACCGCTTGCTCAAGTGACAGGGAGTCAGCAATGATTTGATGCGGAATGACCAGCCCAAACCCTCCCATCTCAACATGCGCCGTCAGGCGTTTGTGACACGCTATGCTTTTGCCGAGACCCGACTCGGCAACGACAAAAACGACGTCCCGGCCGACAGCCTCTTCCAGGTTCCGGTCAAGTTGGCGGTCAACCCATAACTCGCTGTCCTCGGGGAAATAGCGGCTCTGAATCTGAAGACTGTGCTGCGAAAGCTCATGCAGCAGTTCGTCTGACAGGTGCGAGTGGCGTGTACAATCTGCCTGACTTCCCCGAGCCGGACACAACAGTGACGGTCGAGTGGCAAGAGGCAAGCCAGAATTTTGTGATTATTGAGGTGCAATGACGGCTGCGCTTTTTGAAGGCGACTTGGCAGCCGTTCGGCCCCACCCCCAAGCTCCGCACTGAAGAATCGTCGGCCGGTCTGTCCTTTTCCCTAAAATCGTTCAGCCGTGCCTGGCCCGGCTGGCACTACTTGCCCCCCTACCGTATATGCCTGCGTCCACTCCCGCGCCAACCGTTGGGCTTCAGCGATCTGGGCCAGGGTCATGCGCTTTGCCATCTCATTGCGGGCCTCAGACGCATCCTTGTAGCCACTTGCGCTGGCGAGATTGAACCACATATGGGCCAGCGTATAATCCTGCGCCACGCCCCGGCCCTTACTGTACATGACGCCGAGATTGTACTGCGCAAGCCCATAGTCCTGCGCAGCCGCCCGGCGATACCACACCAGCGCCTCCGCATGGTCCTGCGCCACGCCCCGGCCCTTACTGTACATGACGCCAAGATTGACCTGCGCACCTGCATTTCCCTGCGCAGCCGCCCGGCGATACCATGTCATCGCCTCCGCATAGTCCTGTGGCACGCCCTGACCGCCGGCGTACATGACGCCGAGAGCGACCTGCGCACCTGCATTTCCCTGCGCAGCGGCCCGGCGGAACCACGTCATCGCCTCCGCATAGTCCTGCGCCACGCCCTGGCCGTTGTCGTACATGACACCGAGCCTGAGCTGCGCATCCGCGTCTCCGTTTTCCGCGGCGGCTCGGCACGCGGCGACCTTCGCTGCGGGCGCCAGATCGGTCTTGAGGCAGTCCGCGACCTCAGCATCTTGCGCCGCTGCTGGCTGTGGCGCCACCCAGGCCCACACTAAGGCGACACAAATGGAAAGCCAAAGCCGAGATCTCATGGTGATGCGTTCTCCTTACCCACCGTCAGCGGCCCAGCCACAAGGCCGAGCACCCGATCATCCTTGCCGACATGAAACACCGCGCTAGCATAGGTGATTCAGATCCACATTGATGCCAGCGCTCTTAATCTCCTGTGCGAGATTCAATCGCCAGCCCTCATCATCCATGGGAACATATATGACACCCTGATAATCGCTCATGATCTCGACATTGCCCTTGTACAGGGTGCAGACCTTCTTTCTGCCGAGCTTGCCAACGAAGAAACCGAGTTCGAAGATCACATTCTGGCGCGCTCGTCGCTGAGGCTCATTAGATGAGTCAGCCAGTCCACCCTTGTCGTCGGGCGTCAAAAGGACCACCGCGAAGCCCACGTCCGCGTTCCCCTCGAACTTCTCAATGACCGTCTGACCCTGGTCTGGCTGTTCACCAAGGATCACGGGCTCAAGCTTCAACTGAGTTAGAAGCCTGCGAACTTCCTCCTTCGCTGCCACGTCCCGCCCGTGGACCACGAAGACTCGGCGGCTGTTCGTAGATGACTTGTCCGAAGAAAGTGTACCCGACTGCTCAGTCCCCTGATCTGCTTCCAGGTCTTCGCGTTTCTCTTTAAGACGCAAGATATGTCCCTCCAGTATCGTGACTGCGCGATCGAGTATTTTGGAGGACTCCTCTCGGCGCTCAGCGTCACTTTTCTTATTGTTGTATCCGTCGGGCGACAGTATTAGAGAAAGCCCTTTCAGCTTAGACTCCAGGGAATTCTTGCCAAATACATCATGAATAGCTGCGCGGATGTTCGACTCGACGACTTGAACTGAGGGAGCGTACTGATGGACTTCGCTCGGATCGAGACCTTTCAGGTCTTTAATGCGACGGTTTAACTTGGTGATGCCTCTTTCGATGCCAGCCCTCGTGAATTGCGGAGGCTCGGTATCGGCTTTACGGTCTACCATTAAGGGTTCCTCGTTATGTAATCCGTGCTCCTGCGTGAAGTGGGGTATGAGTGTTCTCTCTCACGCCACCCGCCCCAGCAGCACCATCTCACGCGGGACGCCATAGCGCTCCGCGATCACAGCCACGTCGGTCAGGCCCTCGGCCCGGGCTTCCTCCAAGTCAACCAGCAGATGAAACGCAAAGTCCTCGGCCTGGCGCTTGAGCCTGTCCGCTAACCCGGTCCGGGCCCGGAGCCACACAGAGTTTGCCTCAGCGTGCAGCATGTGGTGTCCAAGTCGCGGTCGCCCAGCGCCGTTCCGCTGTCCCGGGTGCAGCCGACACTCGGATCGTGTCCTTGACCGGAATTTCGCGCGCCTCCGCAGCTGAGAGGGGGCATAAGTAGTTAATTTTCTTATGCCGGGGACGGGACTTGAACCCGTACGAGCAAAAAGCTCACAGGATTTTAAGTCCTGTGTGTCTGCCAATTCCACCACCCCGGCACTAGCATCGTGTCGGATATTATCTGGAAGTAATGACTGCTGGCAAGCCCAAGCCAAGAAACCCCAAAAACCCGGTTTGACACCCTGTCTCGCTCACATTAAGGTGGGTACTATTACGCACGCCTGAGCCCGATCAGCTATGTCATATCGTGGGATTATGCAGATGCAGAACACGCCCTTTTCGTTCCTGCCTCTCATCGTTCTTCTCCTCTCCGCCTGTCTGCTATCAGCGTGTTCCCTTTTTCGTTCACAACCAACCGCAACTGGCCCACGCGTTTCCTCAACCACTTCACAGATACGCGACATGATCCCAGGTCTGTCCAAAAACACTGCGGCAGACAGCAACCCGCAGTATGAAACCGAAGAAGATCTGCTCAAAGTCACCGCCGAATTTCAGCGCGTTGCGACCAAGGATACCTACCGCTTTCCTTTGCCCGAGGACGTGACTGGCGCAAATGCGCATAAAGCGACCCTGAAACGACTCCAAGACTATCAGTCCAAACACCCAGGCGCGTATCCTGTCCTGATCGCATATACGCGTGGACGCGCCTATGAGGGACTGCACGCTTACCAAGAAGCCTTTGAGGAGTATGAACGTGTCAGCCAAACCAACCACCGTCTAAAGGACGAAGCCACAAAATCAGTTGCCGCGCTGACCAAATTCAAAGAGCTGACCGAGCGTCAGTTCTCAGCCAGCACCCCAGTCGAATACCTCAAAGCCCTAGACGATCAAGCCGTTGCCTGGCGTGCCCTCAGCCAAGAATTGGCAGGCACGCCGTACGAATCGCTCGCCCTTGAAGAAGCCGAACGCTTAGACATGGCCAAAGTGACCTTCCTGACCCTCAATCGGTATCAAATCCAAGACGGCAATGAGAGCGTCATCGTGGCTTACCGGCAACTGCTCGACACCCATACAGAGAGCAAAAATCGCTACCAATACCGGATAGAATTGGGCGATTTTTATAGCAGTTTGGCCGAGGAATATGTGTCTCAAAACGACCCGGAAAGCCTCAGCTTTAACCCAACTGTTTTTGAAGAATTAGGCCAAGCCGCCCTGAATCAGTACGCCCAAGTCACCCAAGAAGACGGCGTGATCGAAAAACTCGAAGCCAAAGGTAAACTCCAAGCGCTGGAAGCCTATATCGCCAAAATCGGACGCTTGGGAAGATGAAGCTTTGATGAAGTTTTCAGGTCTTTTTACGTTTCATGCACGCTCGGGGATCTGACTCTATGCAACGAGCACAATACCTTATCGGCATTCTTTTGTGTGTCCTGCTGCTGCCTCCAGTCCACGCTCAGGACTATGACCCAGAGTTTGGCCAGGAATTTTCCGACCCACTGCTCTCCAAACTGACGGATGTATTCCCCCGCTATAATCCGTTTATAGCACCCATCCCAGCTGACCGTTATTTTCCGGATGCAATCGGCAAACAAGTCGCCAATGCCATTGTTGATGCCTATTTGCAAGATCCAGAGGCCGTCAAAGCCCATGCTCGTGAGCTGTCTGAGTATGATGCCCAACTCATTCTTCAGGGCGAGAAACCAACTGGCTTAACCGCCTATGTGCACGCACTTGCCGCTCCGCAAGAATCCCAAAACAGCCAGCCGAACCACGACCAGCCGACTGCTGCGGATCTCGACATTGGGCCGGATGAACTCCTTGTCCGAGCCGATACACTGCTCGCAGAGGAAAAACGCGGACGTGTCGCCCGCGTTTTTAACTGGGTGCTGTCAACATTTGACGTCGGCAGTCTGTTTTTAGGCACCCCACGCAGCCCGAGTCCGTATTCCGCCCAAGGCGTGATCTCGTCTTTGCGCAATGCTGACGATTCCCCCACCCCGCGCGAACGGAAGGCACTCGTGCTGTATCAAGAATTTCTGCGACGTGCTCCACAGGATCAACGTGCCGCACAGGTGCGGGAAAAAGCCCAGGCACTCGAAGTTCGACGCACAAACGCCCTCCTCAAAGATGAACTTGCCCAGGCCAAAGCCGCCTTTGCACAGCAGGACTATTGGAGAGCAAATTTTCACTATCAGCTGGCGTTGATGATAGACGAAGAATCGGCTGACGCGCACGCCGGTATCCGTCAAGTCGAAGCCCGTTTGCAGCAGCTCCAACCGCTCCGAGAACAACAACCGGAGGACCCCTACGAGCGAGTCAAACAGGCAGAGTGGGACCATCAAGTCGAGACCTTCAAATATGTCATGCCTGGCAGCTCGTTTGTCAAAGATAATTTTGTGGTGGCTGGAGTCCAAGTGGCGACTGAAGGCTTGGTCGGGGCCGCAACCTTTGGTGCCCTGTCTGCGGTACAGCTCGGCGGTAAATTATGGCAAGTGATGACGAGTAACCCGGTATCACACGAAGAGGTGATTACGGAAGCCAAGACCTATCTGCACAAAACGCCACCCGAAAAACGTACGCCCGAAGTATATCCCCTGTTAGCCAAATCGTATCAGCGCGAAGGCAAAATCGATCAAGCTATCAACTACTATAAACTCGCTGGACAGGAAGACAAAATCCCAGAGCTCGAAGAACAGGCGGCCGAAGGTTTGCTCGAACAGGCAAAACAATCGCCCCATCGCTCGGAGAAAATCACAGCCCTGCGGACCTTGGTTGAGCGCTATCCAAATACCGATGCGGCTCAAGAAGCAGCCCCACAACTCCTGGCCTTAAGTCGCTGGGAAGCGCAGGGCATCCAACTCAGCAAAGCCTTTCTCAAAGAAAATCCCGACCTGATCGGCCCTCGGGGCTTGAGCCTCAAAACCGAATTGCTCGACGGGGACTGGGACAATGTTGAGCTGGCCGAGGGCGGGATTACCATCCTGGCAGATCAAGAGATTTCTCTCCTGATCCAGACCGATGATGGTCCACGTATCAGGGTCTTTGGCGTGCCAACAAACGCCTGGAAGCAATTTTGGCGGCGTTTCCGGGAGAAAGGTTTTGAACGAGCCAGCCAAGATGGCGATCGTGAACTCGCCCGTTTGGCTCTCGGGGCAGAAGAGGCCGATATTACGCTCAAGAGCAGCCAGGAAAAACACACTTCCGCAGGGTGGCGGGCCCTACCCTATCTGACCGGAAGTACGTCTGGGACAAGCATTGATGTTCGGGGGACGCTGCCCAAAGAAGTGCTGGGCACACGTTTGGCCTTTGGTAAAGATCAACGCAGCGCCTTTGTCGGAATGGAAGTCCCAATGCCTTTTGTACCGGTCGATTTTCTGCTCCTCGGCCGCAACGGTATACCGTCATTATATCCCAAGATTCGTGTGCCAGATAATGGCGTTCAGAGTGAAGAGCTGTACCAGTAAAAAAAGACGCCAAGGGGGCTCATTGTGTCCTTTTAGGCCGATGGGTTCGCCCCATAAAAGACAAACTCAATATCGCCAATCTTGACCGTCATGCCTTCTTTGAGCAGGTTCTCAACCACTTTCCGGCCATTCACAAAGGTTCCGTTTCTGCTCTTCAGGTCAAACAACACAAAGCCAGGTTTGAGCTTTTTTAAACGCGCATGCTCACGCGAAATTGAGGTGTGGGGAATGACGATATCACACTCTTCACCACGCCCAATCACAAACTCCTCGCGGGTTAAGGCAATCTCGCGCGGTACCTCGTCAAGTGGCGTTTGACGGATTAAGCGGGCATAGGCGGCAGGTTTATCTGGTTTAACGGCAGCCACGGTGCCGGCAGCCGCGCTGGCGGCTGTACCGGCAGCAGCACTGACTGCGCTCGAAGCTGTTTTGAGACGTCTCATGACATCAGCCGGTAGTTCACTCAGCCGCACCCGCGCCAACAGGAGGAGTCCCGCTCCGGACAAGAGCGGCACAAGCATATTCCACCAGCTGTAGGTGAGCATATTTTCAGCTGGAGCAACGCCAGCAACAGAGCTCGACACGACAGCTCGGGCACCGCCGCCAATTCCGCGCAGCTGGTACTTACTGCGTACCTCACCGGCACCGTTTGGATGGCTGATTTTGAGTACGACTTCCCGTCTGGTCCCATCTTCGACCGGCCGTGGGCTCTCATACGTCAGGAAATACTGCGATGCCAGCGAGCGGCCAATTTTGCCGATCAGCTCAGGAAAACGGCGGCCTTCACTCACAATATTGTAGTGCTTGCCTCCGGTTTCTTTGGCCATTCTGTGCAGGTCGGGTGCCACAAACGGAGGCGGGGTGATTGCAAACACGCTCAGATTCGCCCGTTTCAGTTCCTCTACCACTTCGCCTGCGGAAACCTGGCTAATCTCATGTCCATACGGATTATTCTTCTCCGAGCCATCCCCTTTAGAATGATTGGGCGCATCGGTGATGAGGATGACGACGGCCTGGGCATCTGGCCGAAAAGGAAAACGGCTGGCGATCATCAACGCGTCGAGCGAGTTCTCTGGAATGTCCCCGCCGCCAACTGCCTGCAAGGCTCCAATCCAGCTTTTGAATTCTGTCGCGCTCCGGGTAAACACCTTCTCATCACGAGTGACATAATCCTCAAAGGTCACCAGGCCCAAACGATAATCGCGGTTGGCTTTCGATAGCCCATCGGCAAAGGCATTTGTCGCCTCTTTCATGCCGTCGATAAAGGGTCCCATACTCTCGGTGATATCAAAGACAACCACGATATCGACCGGTCGTCCCTGTTCTTCACCTCGGAAATCAATGACTTTTGCTATCTGGCCGTCTTCGAGAATTTGCACCTGGTCTAGGCTGAGCTGTCCGACGGGCTGTCCGCGGGTGTCGGTCACACTAAAATACAAGCCAACTGCACCGCCATTTGAAAAAGTCTCCAGCTGTGGATTGGTCAGGGACACCACCGCAGTGTCTACCGCCCAGGCCAACGTCTGGACGGCCACGCACGCGACAAACGAGAGACTGGCAATGCAATATTGATAAAAATAGTTATGCTTTCCCATACAGCTTCACTTTTCTGTGTGTTGACGTCTCGGTCCCGTATGCTTCTTATGCCTCTTCAGGGACAGCCGCGCGATCACGAAACAGGAGGAGTGTTCCCCCGACCTCAACTCGGTCTCCATTCTTGAGCTGGACCGGCTGGGTCACTGACGACTGATTGACCTTGACTATGCCTTGCCCACGAGCCAGCAGGAATTTCCCTTTCTGACGCTCAACAACGGCGTGCATATCCGAGATTGAGCGATCCCCGAACAGCCCGACATCACTCTCCTCAGCCCGACCGATCGTGGTTTTGGCCTTCACCAGTGGATATTCTTTGCCTTCTCTGGCATTCCGGCTCTGGGAACGAATGACCATAAACCAGCCTCGCTTGAGGATTTCTCCGACCAGGCCAATCCACAAACCAATCATCGCCCCGAGCAGCGCAAGCGCAAGGCCACGCCCTGCGGTCTGAGGTAATAAGCCTGTCACAATCTGGTACAGTGCTCCACCAGTCGCTCCGCCGATTGCTCCACCAATCATGCCATTCCGCATCCGGGCAACCGAACGGCCAACCCAGCCAACGCCCAGTCCGGCAATCAAACCAAATATGCCCCAGCCAATAATCCGGCCGCCCAGTCCTCCGAATAGGCCAAACACCAGTTCGCCCATCAACAGCCCAGTCCCACCACCAATCAAACCAGCTAGCCCACCGAGTTGCAGACCCTGCATGATCTGGTTTTTGTGGCCGCGACTGAGCCCCTCAATAGAGGCAATAAACGCACCAATAAACACCCCGATGACAGCTCCCAGGGCAAGAGCCCGAACGTAGACATTGCCGAGACTTGCCAATGGGTCTGCGGCTGCCCAACCGGCCAGCCCACCCAGAAATCCTGCCCCAGTATACAAAATGAGTCGCTCGCGTGAGAGTTCCATAGTCACTCAGTTGTCAGCTCAAAAATTTCATGTCAGGAGGCTGGCCGCTCACTGATACGCACCGACCAGCGGCCATCCTTGCGCGTCGGGGAGACTCGGTACGTTCCCGTCAGGCGGTCGCCTTCTTGCCAGCCTTTGAAATAATAGGTATCGCGGCCGAGTGGACTCCGAAATTCAATCTGACTCCCCTGCACCTGGCCTTCCAATGGTGCAACCCCATAGCCCGGCTCGTGAATGATGAGCCTCCCGCGTAAGGAACCGTTGCGCTGAGGACGGAAGGTGATCTCAAGGGGCACCTCGCGCCCAGAAACCAAACCGAGCAGACTGCCAGTGTGGTGACGCAATGCAGGGCCAATACCGGGACGTTCAGGGGTGGAAGCTTGTCTTCCTGGCCCCCCCCCTGCAAGGCCGCTCCAAGGCTGCTCATCACGGTCCACGACTTGGATTCCCTTCCGATCGTCCTGTACGATAAACTCTTCGGACGACAGCGGCCAGCCATTCACATAAAAATCAACCCGATACTTTCCTGGTATAAATGCCCCGCCGCTGGCATTCCCAATCCGGCCGGTGAAGGTTGTCCGTTTGCTGTTGACCTTCACCTCTTTGCCATCCTGAACTGTGCCCAAGGGTTGGCCATTCGGGGCATAATAGGTCGCCTCGACCCGATGGTAGGCAGGTGTCAAGCTATGGAGTCGGTTCTTGAACTCAGCTTCCCAGGCCATAAAACGGATCTTTGAGGCGGCAAAACTCTTGCTCGGCTCTGACAGACGTTTGCCATTCTTGGCCGTGTTGATAAATCTGACTCTCACAATTTCGAGCGGCTTTTTACTCCGTTCCTGAATTAAGGCCACGCGTTTGGCATCCCCGGCCCGTCGCTTGCGCTCGGCCTCTGCCGCCGCAATCGCCGTTGCAGAGGGACCGGGCAGGACAGGCGGAGCCGTGGCGATTCTGGTCTCTTTTGCTGAGGGAGCATCTTTTTTCGCAACGAGTGTAGGTTCGGCCTCAATGAGCAGCTTCTGATCGACCAGCTTTGTATCGCCCAGGTACACGTCAAGCTGGTAATCGCCTTTCGCTCGCTCTCTGAGTCCTTCTAACAGCGTAATCCCACGGAACTCCAGCTGCTCTTCCTCAGGCCGCACATAACGCCCCGCTTTGCTTTTTCCAGCTAAGCCACCTTCCGGATCAAAAAATCGGCCTTCCAGTTGGTAGTGTATTCCTTCGATGCCTGCTAAACGGTTTTTGAGGACCACTTCCCAGGTCAGATATTTGACTTGTCCAACGCTGTATTTTTCTTGGGGCTCCGTAACCGGAGTTCCATCCCGTGAGGTATTGAAGATTTTGAGCGATACTAACTCGACCGGGTCTGCGCGTAAGGCCCGCAGTCGCTTTTCGCGTTCCCAGGGCAAGTCTGCCACAAATTCCCGCAGCCAGACTTGGCCTGGTTCTGGCAGCCAGGCTTCAATTTTCTGCCAGGGAATCTGTTCGCCGACACGTTCCATAGCATTCCCTTCAAACGCTGCGGGCAGGACTTCTGGATTGGTGTACAGCCCATAGGCACTACTCGCCAGGAGTCCAATAAAGAGCAAAGCCGCAATACGTCTGGTCCAGCGTCGTTTTCGGCGAAGGTTTGGGGCTGGCGCAAATACTTCAGCTTCTGCAGCAGCCTCCGCAATTTCCTCCAAAGGTTCAAGCGGCTGGGTTGCCGCCTTGGCACTAGACGAGGGAGCTGTCGCGCTCAGACCACGTCCATACAGAAACATTTCCTTGAATTCTTCGGCGCTAAATGGACGCTCTCCTACCTTATACGCGAGCGCCTTATCTACGGCTTGGGCTAAAAATGGCGAAACGTCGGGCTTTTCAGACAGGACGGGCGGACACGAGAAAGGCGGGTGCTTTTCCGGATCTCGCCCGGTGACCATGTAATGCAAGCTAGCAGCTAAGCTGTAGATATCGGAGCGTTGATCAACTTTCCCAGCGTACTGTTCAGGCGGAGCAAAACCGGGCGTGCCGATCAGCGTCGCTTTCCCTTGCGGCGAAAAGATGCGAGCAATACCGAAGTCAATCAAAGCCACATGGCCGTCGGGCTTCACAATCACATTGCCGGGCTTCATGTCGCGGTAGATAACAGGCGGGTCAAAACTGTGCAGATAGCTGAGCACATCGCACAGCTCACGAGCAATCTCAACGACCCGGCTCTCAGGCAAGGGTCCCTCTTGTTCAACTAACACTTCTTCAAGATTCCTGCCCTCAATGAAATCCATGACTAGGTAATGGCAGTTGCCCTCACCAAAACGGTCAAAAATGGCGGGAATGGCGGGATGGTTGAGCTGCGACAGTGTGTCGGCTTCGCGGTGGAAATATTCTATCGCCTGGGCTCGCTCTTCAGGGGTGGTGAAGCGATCAAAAATTTCTTTAATCGCACACTGGCGCTCAGCCAGACGCTGATCGGTCCCAATATAGACCACACCCATGCCGCCGCCAGCCAGAAAGCGCTCAACGCGGTACCGCCCAGCAAGGAGACTTCCGGGCTCAAGTTGGCCACTTTCATTGCGGGACATCAATGGGAAACGTTCTCACTATTCGTTAAAAACGACAATCACCGAGACGTTATCGCTCCCTCCACCGGTATTCGCCGCCACCACCAACTCCAACGCCGCATCTCTGGGTTCTCGATGCCGACTGAGAATGTCTGCCAGCGCCGGATCCTCCACATGACTTGTGAGACCGTCGCTACACAAGAGTAGGCGGCCGCCGCGTTTGAAGGGACGGGTCAGCGTATCGACTGTCACCTGCGCCTTGCTGCCAAGGGAACGAATGAGGACATTCCGGTGCTCGTGAGTGCGCGCCTCTTCAGGAGTCAGTTGGCCGATTTCGACCAAACGCTCAACCAGAGAGTGATCGCGTGACAACTGACTCAACTGTCCACCTTCTAAGAGGTAGATCCGGCTATCTCCGACCCAGGCCAATATCTGGCTGTGTTCGGTGAGTAGGACTGCCACAATAGTGGAGCCCATGCCTTCCGCTTCAGGATGCGCTGTGGCATAGCCCACAATTGCGGTATTGGCCGCCTCAACGGCTTCTCGCAAACAGACTTCCCAAGCCGCATCGTCCCGCTCGACATTATCCGAATCCGACCGATCTTGAGACCACGCTTGCTCAATATGTTCGGCGACAACCGTGATGCTGATCTCACTGGCAATTTCGCCAGCTTCCGCACCGCCCATGCCGTCAGCCACAACATACAGCCCACGAGAGGTGTTGCCGTCGATCGTCCCTTGGCCAACCTCTTTGACCAGAACAGCATCTTCGTTGTGATCGCGCCACTGGCCAACATCAGTCCGCCAAGCAGAACGGATACGAGTCTCGTGTGTCAGTTCCAGCAAGGCTGATTTGAGTTCGCCAACGGTCTGATGCCGATCTTCAGCCTCAAAGGCAAGCGCCTGACGCAAAACACGTTCTAAATCGGGTGACAAGACTTTTTCTGGGTAAAAAAGTGGTGGCTCGGGCTGGACCACCCAGCTTTCTGTCGGCAGGCGCAGACCAACAACAAGAGAGTACAGCAAAGCACCAATGGCAAAAACATCGGCAGTCTCGTGCAACTCGCCCGATTTATATAGCTCAGGAGCGCTGTAACCATCGGACAGGAACAGCGGTTCGTGCTGGGCTCCTTTTTCCGTTAAGGTTTCAAATTGAGCGAGCCGGAGTCGGCCCGTTTTATCCAAAATCACGCCTTCGGGCGGCAATTCTAAACACACCATGTCATGCCGGTGCAAAAAGCCGAGAATCTGACACAGCTGCACGCCCCAGCCGACAGCTTCCCGTTCTGAGGTGAGTCCGATGCGGTCGGCCAGATGCATGCCTGCAATATGGGGAAAAGCGACATAGACGCGTCCCTCATATGCGACGCTCGGCTCAGGGATGAGTAAAGCGGGATGGGGAGCATCTGACAATCTTGTCGTTCGCGCCTCAAGTGCCAACAAGGACTCGGCATTCTCACTCGCCCGTTCGCGCAGTATAACCCGAGCCGCATCCTCTCCCTGCGAGCGTGCCTGGTAGCGATTCTCATCGCCATGTGTTCGAACAGATTCAATAATCCAACGCTCGGCAACCACGTCCCCGACCGACAGAGGAGAAAGGGCTTCGCTGTGATTGAGCGTATCGAGCGTCGTTTCGCTCTCTTCGTCAAGCGCGACACCACACGACAGGCAGAAAGTCTCTTCAGGCGGATTGTCCTCACCACACTGTGGACACGCCCCAATATCCGTGTCCAGGGCAGGAATCGAAGGAAGGGTAGCGGTCATGTATCACCAGTAGATTCAGCAACTCAGCAACTCAGGTAGTCCTCGGTCTTAGGCAATAGCAACTTTGAAGAACGTTTTGCCAATAATGATCTCATCCCCGTCTTTCAACGTGGCAGGAGAACCAGGCTCAAGACGCTGGCCTCTATTCACAAACGTGCCATTCAGACTGCCAATGTCCTCAATCGTTATTGTATCTCCGAATTTAATGAGGGCATGTTTGCGTGAAATACGGGCTTCGGTATCGTCGGTTTCTAAATCGACTTCCGGGAAAGATCCGGAGTCCGGGTCCCAACGTCCGATGAGATTATCTCCAGCTTGCAGCGGAAACTCTTTGCCAATTGTGCCGCCCCGCATAACAGTCAGCTTAGCGGTCTGGCCAGCTGCAGCAGCTACGGGTGGGGCTGCTGGCTCCGGCGCAGGAGCACTGACCGGTGCAGGCTCTTCGACAATAGGCTCTTCGACAATGGGCTCTTCGACAATGGGCTCAACAGCTGGTGCTTCTTCAGCAGCTTCTGGCACCTCTTGAACAGCCTCAGCTGCGGCTGGGGCCTCGTCTACACTGTCCCTCACTTCAGTCGTAGCTGCTCCGTCTACAGGTGCTTCTTCAGTTGCAACCGGGACTGCTTCAGCACCATCAGCGACGGCTTCAAGCTTGTGGCCACAGCCATCACAATACTCGACCCCATCCATGTTTTCTACGTCGCACTCGGCACAGCGGATCATACCTAGGCCTCCTTACACATAAGTTCTCAGTCCTCACTACTTCTTTTAATCATCCCGCAGGGCATCTTTCACACTATCAGGATCAAGCAGTTGGGTCTTACGCAACGAGGCCTGAGCCGTGAGCAGTTGTGTTTTGGCGGCTCGGCTGGCCAGGCTTTGTGTTTTTTTGACTTCACTCTGCAATGATTCTAGGGCTTGAGTGGCCTTGGAGTTGCCCAGACGCTGGGTGCCGGAAATGGCGTTACCAAGCAAGCGGGTTGCTTTGTCCATATTGCCAGCTGAAATGGCAGCCTCAGCCTGATTCTGCAGCTTGGCAACACTGACCTGATCGACCAGATTCATGACATAGCCGTTTGCCTTACCAACTGAGCCGCGGTCAAGCGTATAGGTGATAACCGATTCTGCCTTCTCGCGTAGATCGCGCGCATCTGTGGTATCGTAGCACAACTGCGATTGGGCCAGACGGACCCGCCCAGGCCGGCGTGGCGGCAATACCAACACTAAGAGTGCGGAGTTGGGCACCCCAGATTCCAGATCTCCGAGCGGGATAGAGACAACCCGATTAGCATCTGGGCTGGCGTCTTTGACCGGATAGATTTGCGGGCTAGCGCGGAAGGCCTCTCGGACTTGGACCCCAGCACTCAGCTGGACTTCGATCCGGGCGTTGGTGAGGGCGACATTGCGCAGGCCTTGCAGTTCGCTGGAAAAAATCCCTGGGATGGTCGAGGGATCGCCAATAAAGTGGTAATTGGCCCCCCCCTCTTCAGCAATCTCCATCAGCAGCTTTTCATTAAACTCGATGCCAACCCCGAGCGTGCTAAAGGAAACCCGCTCGCGCTGCTGACGCGCAATTTCCAAACATTTGCGCTCTTCGTAGGTTTGGCCATCGGTCAGCAACAAGATGCGGTTCAGATAGTTGCCTGAGTGATTTTTTTCAACCTCGCTCAGAGCGGCTTGCATGCCGAGTGCCATCTGGGTGCCACCGCCAATTTCTAACAGATCGATATCGTCCATCGCCCGTTTGACCCGGCTTTTATCGCTCTGAACTTGATCTGCGGTGGCAACAACGGCCGCACTATCGGCAAATGCCACAATTGAGACACGATCTTCTGGCCCCAGACTATCGACCAGGTAGTTCACGGCTTCGATGACATAATCCAGCCGCTTTTCGTCGTACATCGAGCCACTCCGGTCGAGTACAACACCTAGGTTTAAGGGCAGTCTGACGCCCCCTCCTCCTTCTGCTTGCGTCTTGGCTTCCAGCAAGAGATAGAGAACAAAATTTTCGGCACTGCTTAAGACAGCCTCACGGCTGGAGAGGGACTGGAATGAGACAGGACCCGGCACGGTAGGTACCTCCTTAGCGGAGCGTCATCGCAAGATTTCATCTCATGTTTCTCTGTCCGGCTCAAGTAAAGTCTTGCTTCATTTATTCTACACACAAGATCTAAACGCAAGATGCAACGCGGGAACACAACGTTTCATGGAAACTTTTTCTGCATGAGACAGACCCACAGCCAGTGAGAAGCGTTCCCACTGACTGTATCGAACCCATATCTAAGACTTCTCTTCCGGTTTGCGAAAGCTATCATGACAGCCTTTGCAGGTGCCAAAAACCTCTCCGAGCTTGGCCTTAGCTTCGTCCGCTTTGTCCTCAGCAGCGGCATGTCCAAGCGCCTGTGCGGTATCGCGTAAAGCATGTGAGCTTTGCACAAAATCGTCCCATTTCTGCCAGATCTCAGGCAAGGCACGCGAGGTCTCGGATGTGCTGCCTTCAGGGAATAAAACTGGAATCTGGGTCGCATGCAAAGCGATCGCCTGAGCATTCAGCGCAGCATCTTTGATCTTTCCCGCATCAAGCTTACCTTTGAGCGCTTTGGCATTCGCGCCAACATTCTCCATCAGATACATCCGGACGGCAATTGGGTCATCCGGGTTGGACACACTATGACTATGCTCCTCTCCGTCCGCGCCACTCCACTCGGCACCAAAAGCAACTGCCACCGCCACGAGTGCAAAAATCATCCACTTCATTCTCTTCCCTCCTATGCCGACTTTTCCAATGTGATTCTATTACAGCCCATGCTTAAAACACGTTTCGAGTCACCAAGTTACGAGACGGTTGGCTCGGCTGCCTCTCTCGTTTCCTCAACAGCTTAACGTCTTAACGTCCAATCTTCTGTTCCACAGCCGGTACACTTCTGAAATACTGCGCAACCGCCTGGACGTCTGCGTCACTCATATCTTTGTACCCTCCTTCCGGGATCCCTTCAATCACGA
This sequence comes from Binatia bacterium, assembly GCA_965231765.1. Taxonomy (GTDB): domain Bacteria; phylum Desulfobacterota; class Binatia; order Bin18; family Bin18; genus JAAXHF01. The sequence continues at coordinate 5,223,210 of OZ246887.1, read as the reverse complement.
GCGCCATAAGCCCTTGTACATTGTCAAAATTCGGCAGAAATCCAGTCCGTACCAGGGTAATCATTTCACCTTCACTCCACTCGCCAATACCGGTCTTGGGATCAGGCGTAATATTCGGCGCGATCTCCCCATCAATGCCGTCTGGGTTACCAGCCAAATACCGAGACCGGTCCAGCGTTCCAACGAGTGTACGCGGCGTATGACACTCCTGGCAGTGGGCGACATGCTCACTGATATATGCCCCTCGCGCCAGCCCCTGTTGTGGTGCACGAGCGGGAGCCTCAACAGGCTCAAAGAACAGCCAGTACCACACTTTCATCGCCATACTGGCAAATGGCAGCGAAAGACGATGCGGCTGATTTTCCTGCGCAACAGCTGGTAAACTGCGCAGATAGACGACCAACGCCGCCACATCTTCATCACTCATCCCGCTCAAGGCAGGATATGGCATCACCGGACTCATCACTGAGCCATCAGGTCGGACGCCCAAGCGAATCGCGTCAATGATCTGACGATCTGTCCAGCTGCCTATGCCATGCGTCGAGTCAGGCGTAATATTTGTACCATAAAACGTGCCATACGGGGTGCTGAGCGGCCGGCCCCCAGCATTCACCTGGCCATCAGCCGCGGTATGGCAGCCACAGCCACCGGCTAAGGCAAACACATACTGGCCACGTGCTATGGGATCTGTCGCAGTCGGATCTTCTTCGGCACAAGCGTACGGTATCAGGCCGCTTAGCCCAGCACCGCAAGCCAGACAGGCGATCAGACGCGCCAGAAATCTTCGGCTTCCGGCTCCCAGTCTTCCCTCCATCTGTCGTTCCCCTCCTTCCGTGGTTGTATGAAGAAACCCGATCCGGCGCAAGTCACTGTGTGACGCTCCGTATCAGTTGCTTTACACAATGCAGAGTGTGGAACCGCGACTGTAGAGAGCCAAGCCAATATCATCATGACCCACAATCCACATCCTGCACAGACTGAAGATCCGCTCCCCTAGGGTGGTTTTCGGATCTCATAAGCTGTGTACCACCCTCACCCTGCGGGAGAGGGAACTTGAGAACAGCCAAACCGTTCTCTAGCCTTTTTTATTTCCCTATTCATCATTCAGCGTTCATAATTCGTCATTTGCCGTATTGGCCTTATTTCGCCTGCCTGCTAGACTTGGCCTGCATGCAGACATTCAGAATCAGTGCCAGTGTGGTTGGCTTCTTGCTCTTGGGCGGGCTGGCGTTCGCCTACCTGTTCAGCGTGTTAGGCGAAACACATCTTCAGTGGGGCCAGCAGTACACCCTGCAAGCGGATTTCATAAACGCAAGCGGACTAGAACCAGGCTCAGTGGTCGAGATTGCTGGGGTCGAGGTCGGTCGGGTGGATTTCATTCAACGCATCAACGATCGGGCACGGGTGACATTGAGTGTCCACGACGGCATAGAAATCCAGGAAGATGCTATCGCCTCAATCAAAACACGGGGTTTATTAGGCGGTTTATATATGGTTTTGTCCTTGGGTGGTTCAGACCGCATTCTTGGACCCGGTGGTAAAATCCGTGACACGGAGTCTCCGGTGGATATCCCAGGCTTAATGGCAGCGTATGTCGCGTCTCAAAAACAGGCAGCACAGACTGAGGCTCGGTAATAGAAATACGCACAGAACACGAAGCGCCCCCAATACCTATCCCTCTTCTGCTCCACCCCGACCAGCCGAGAGCAAACAAGAGCACTGCGTACGTATGGACCTCCATTCGAATCCCTCTCTCCCCAGCTCTTTCTGTCTCTTTCTGGCTATTCATACTGCCAATTGCCTGGTCTGCCGGCTTTCCGAGACTTGCGAGAGTTGCGCTGATAGATGGCCGGTTTCATACGGACAGTCCCACACTGAGGACAGTACCATTTTTCGTGTTTATGCGGCCGGTGGGCCTGAACCTGCATCTTTGTACGACAATGCGGACAATACATCTTAATATCTTTCGTCTCTCGTCTATTTGCGTCTATCCGACTGTTCTGGTTTCTCCCTCTACGCTATTCAGCGTCTTCGTGCCATATCCTCAAGACAGGGGATTTCCAGTTGTCAGCTGGCAGGCTATACAGAAGCCACCTTATAGGTTGTTATAAAACACACAATCAGGAGGAGGGCCGCTATGTTAGATCACTACCGGGTCCTTGATCTGACGACTGAACGCGGACTGTTAAGTGGTCAGATTTTGGGCGACCTAGGTGCAGATGTCATAAAAATCGAGCCACCAGGAGGCTCTCCGGCACGCAAGCTGGCACCTTTCTTTCAGCACACACCTGACACAGAAGGCTCCCTCTTTTGGTGGGCGTATAACCGCAACAAACGCGGCATTACGCTAGATGTGACCACAAGTGAAGGCAAGGAGCTGCTACTACGCTTGGCCAAAAGTGCCCACTTCTTCATTGAATCGGATATGCCTGGTACGTTTTCCGACCTGGGTTTGGGGTATGAGGCCTTAGCAGCCGCGAACCCTGGCTTGGTGTATGTCTCGATTAGCCCCTTTGGTCAGGATGGTCCAAAGGCAAGCTATGCAGACAGTGATCTTGTCATTCTCGCCTCTGGAGGGCCGCTGGTGCTGACGGGAGACGATGACCGCCCGCCAGTGCGAACCAGCGTCCCCCAAGCCTATTTACACGCCAGTGCCGCTGCCGCTGTGGCGGCCTTAATTGCCTCACACGAGCGACATCGCTCGGGGAAGGGCCAGTATATTGACATCTCAGCCCAACAGGCTGTTACGCAGGCAACCCAATCGAGTATTTTGGCTGGTCCGCTGAGCGACTCGGATATTGCCCGCATGTCAGGCGGGATGAAAATCGGCGCCTTGCCGATTCGTTTGGTCTGGCCGGCAAAAGACGGCTTTGTTGCCATTACCTATCTTTTTGGCTCTGCCTTTGCCCATTTCACTAAACGGCTCATGGACTGGATATTCGAAGAAGGTTTGTGTGATGAACAAACCCATCAGACGGACTGGGTGGCCTACGGTGGCTATCTGTTCAGCGGCCCAGAAGCCATCGAAGACTATAAACGCTTGACATGCATTGTAGAAGATTTCACCAAAACCAAAACCAAAGCGGAATTGCTCCAGGGTGCGCTCGATCGTGGTTTATTGGTGGCTCCCGTCACGACGCTAGACGAGGTCGTGAAGAGTGAGCAACTTGCCTCGCGTGACTACTGGACGACAGTAGATCATGGCGAGCTGGGCCAAGCCGTACGCTACCCCGGACCATTTGCCAAGTTTAGTGCAGCGCCGATCACTTATCGTCGTCGTCCGCCAACCGTTGGTGAACACAACCAGGAAGTGTATAGTGGCGAGCTCGGCTTAAGCCGAGCCCAACTGAGCGAACTCCAGGCGAAAGGGGTCATCTAATGGATAGCGTGGACAACGGAAAACCATTGGCAGATGTGAAGATTCTCGATTTCATGTGGGCCATGGCCGGCCCGGGTTCAACCCGCATTCTGGCTGATTACGGAGCGACAATTGTCCGGGTTGAATCAACAACCCATTTCGACGCGGTGCGCATGGTCGGCCCTTTCCACGATGGGCAACCTAGCCCTGAGGGCTCTGGTCTGTTTTACAATATGAACACTGGCAAGCTGCCGATGACGCTAAATATGTCCAAAGCCCCTGCCAAAGAGGTGATTTTAGATCTGGTCCGTTGGGCAGATGTGGTGACAGAGTCCTTTTCCCCGCGTGCCATGACTGCCTGGGGACTCGATTATGAATCGCTGTGCAAAGTCAAGCCGGACATCATTATGCTCAGCACCTGTCTCATGGGACAGACGGGACCGCTGGCCAAGTTTGCCGGTTTTGGCAATCTGGCTGCTGCGGTTTCTGGATTTTTTGATCCCACCGGCTGGCCTGACCGGCCGCCGGCCGGTCCGTTTGGCGCGTATACGGATTATATTGCACCCTGGTATAATGCGGCTTCTATCTTGACCGCGCTTGAACACAAACGCCGCACCGGCACAGGCCAGCACATTGATCTGGCACAGGCTGAAGCATCACTCCACTTTATGGGCCCTGCCCTGCTTGACTATACTGCTAATGGTACTGTCCAGAGTCGGATAGGTAACCAAGACCAAAACTATGCTCCGCATGGAGTCTATCCGGCAGCGGGTAGTGATGTGTGGATTGCGGTTGCGGTGCAAAATGAGGAGCAGTGGCAAGCCCTGTGCCACGTCATCGAACGTCCGGAGTTAGCCCGCGATGAACAGTTCGCCACAACGGAGGGGCGGCGAGCACATCAAGATGAGCTCGCCGCTGCCATCTCTGCTTGGACAAGTCAGCAAGACGTATTTGTGGCAGAGACGACATTCCAGAAACATAAAGTTCCAGCCAGTGCAGTCCGCACCATGCACCAGCTGTCCGAAGACCCCCAGCTGCTTCATCGTGAACACTTTGTTGACCTCGAACATCCCAAACACGGCAAAACAACGGTGGAAGGCTCACGCTTTAAACTCTCCCGCACGCCAGCCCAAGTCGGTGGGTGTGCGCCAACCCTGGGTCGTGAAAACCAGTACGTGCTCGAAAAAATCCTGGGCTATAGCGAAGAGCAAGTGACACAATTAGTGCTTGACGAAGTGTTGGAATAAACTATTTCTGATCAGCCCAGCGGCTGGCTCTCCAAGAGGATGGAGGGTGGATCAGCGCAGCGCATCCACCCCCTCTACTTTTTAGGAATCATTCAACCGCAACCCGGGCCGTTCCCAGCGTACCGTCACCACCCGTCCCAGACCGGACTCGGTGATATACAAAGTCTGAAAGTCATCCCCGCCAAAGCAACAGTTTGTCAGTCTTTTGTCCTCAACCTCGATCGGGGCAAGTGGCGTTCCATCTGGTGCATGGACTGACACGACACCAGCATTATGGGCACAAATCAGCAGATTACCGGCAGCATCACAGCACATCCCATCCGGGGCTGAAGGCTGCGGGACAGTCGTCAGTAAAGCAGACACTGGCCATGCGCGTGGAGAGCCAGAGCGGGCACCCGCATCGACCTGGGCCAGGACCCCAGGGCTTTCAATTGGAATCGACCAGATACGACCAGTGATCGACTCCAAGACAATCAGCCTGGCACCATCAGGGGTCAGCGCAATTCCGTTTGGCAAGTACAAATAATATTGCAGGCGCGTGACCTGACTGCCGTCCCGAAGCGCGTAATACAGGTGGCCGAATTTAATGCCTTCACGGTTCACCATACCGGGGTCGGTAAAATAGAAACCGCCATGGGCATCCATGACCAGATCGTTGGGACTCTGGAAGGCCTGGCCGTTCCATTTATCATACAGCGTCTCGACCGTCCCGTGCTGGTCAATACGCTGAATGCAACCAGGTCCTCGGCCACCGTTATTCGTCACGTACAGATACCCGTCAGGACCAAGCGCAGCGCCATTTGGCGAGCCGCCGGTATCAGCGAATAGTCGTTTGGAGCCATCTGGTGCGATGGCGGTAATACAGCCGCCTTCAATCTCAGTCACATACAGCGCTCCGTCCGGCGCCCAGACTGGCCCTTCGGGAAATCGAAGACCGTCGGTCAAAATCTGCGGGATCCGTGCTGGCATATTTTTCTCCTTATACATTCCTGCCTCAGTGAGGCAGCTATCAGCTTACTACAGCATGACCTGTGTTGTGTCACACATAGCATTTCCGCACACCTGAAACGACAGGTATTGGTGTGGCAGTTGACAGCTGGCACTTCCCCTCCGCAATATGACGGCGGTGCTTCTCAGAGCTAAAGACTCCGCACGACTCCAAACCCAAACAGGTCACTATGGACAACAGCCGAAATATTATTGAAATCACAAACGCAAGCGTATACCGCCAACAAAATGAGGTCTTCAGCGATCTCTCCATCGCTATTCCTGAGGGCTGTAATACTGCCATCCTGGGTCCCAACGGAGCCGGGAAATCAACTCTGCTCAAACTACTGTCACGCGAGTTGTACCCAGTCCAGCGCGCCGGCAGCTCTGTTCGCATCTATGGCCAGGAGCGCTGGAATGTGTGGGCACTACGGGCGCACTTTGGCCTGGTATCCCAGGATCTTCAACAGCAGTACATGGGCAATGTTCGGGGGCTGAGTATTATTTTGTCAGGCTATTACTCCAGCAATAATATCTGGGACCATCAAGAGTTTCGGGAAGCCGATGTTGAGCGTGCGTATGACATTATGCACACGCTCGGCATTACTGAACTCAAAGAGAGATTGTATGCAAGCCTATCGACTGGCGAGCAACGCCGCTTCCTGCTCGGTCGGGCGCTCGTCCATGATCCGGATGCACTCGTGCTGGACGAGCCGACGAGCGGTTTGGACGTGAAAGCCTGCTTCCAGTACCTCGCCATCATCCGTGGCCTTATGCAGGCAGGTAAAACGATCGTCCTCGTCACCCACCATATTCACGAGATTCCGCCTGAGGTATCACGGGTCGTGTTGTTAAAAGAAGGCAAGATCGTTGCCGACGGTGCAAAATCGGACATCTGTACCGATGCCAATTTGAGCATGCTGTTTGACACCTCAGTCCACCTCGTTCAGGCGAATGGATATTATCAAGCGATGCCGGGGTAAGGGTAAAGCAGGCTAAGCCAGGCTAGGCCAGGGTGGAGCCATGAGTACAATGAGCCAGATCCCGATCCAATACGTCACAACAACCTCTTTTTCAGACCAACGGCCTGGCACCTCTGGGCTCCGCAAAAAAACCCAGGTTTTTATGCAGCCGCATTATCTGGAAAACTTTGTCCAGGCGGTCTTCAATACCATCCAGAAAGATTCGGCACACAGCACACGGACTGACCTCCGGCAAGAAACTCTCGTCGTTGGCGGAGATGGGCGCTACTACAACCGCGAAGCCATCCAGCAGATTATCCGCATGGCTGCCGCCCACGGCTTCAAACGCATTCTCGTCGGACGCGGAGGGCTACTGTCCACTCCAGCCATGTCGGCCGTGATCCGTCGCCAACAGGTCCTGGGCGGCCTGATCCTGAGCGCCAGCCATAATCCTGGAGGCCCGAATGAAGACTTCGGCATCAAATATAATATGCGTAATGGGGGCCCGTCTCCTGAGCGAGTGACTGAGGCAATCTATACTCACTCTCAGCGCCTGTCTTCATACGCAACAGTCGATACTCCGGATATAGACCTCGACACCCTGGACGAAACAGTCATCAGCACAATCCTCGGCACAACCCATGTTTGCGTTTTCGATCCGCTGGCCGATTATACGGCGGTGATGCAAGACCTGTTCGACTTTGATGCTTTGCAATCTCTCTTTCGTAACGGCTTCCGCATGTTGTTCGACGCCATGCACGGCATCACCGGGCCGTATGCCCAGCATATTTTTGAAGAGTGTCTCGGAGCCCCCATAGGCACGGTCATCCGTGGAACCCCGCTTGAAGATTTTGGCGGTTTACACCCCGACCCCAATTTAGTGCATGCTGCGGAGTTAGTCGCCCGCTTATCTCCAGATGGGACCGTACGTAATGAGACGGTCCCGGATTTTGGAGCGGCGTGCGATGGCGATGGTGATCGCAACCTGATCCTCGGCCGCCAGTGTTTTGTCAGCCCCGGCGATTCGCTGGCTATTATCGCTGAGCACGCCGCCAGTTGCATTCCCGGCTATCAGGCTGGCCTGGCTGGTGTTGCGCGCTCTATGCCGACAAGTACAGCTGTAGACCGGGTGGCCAAGGCGTTGCAGATCTCGTGCTATGAAACGCCGACAGGCTGGAAATTTTTTGGCAATCTGATGGACGCCGGTCTGTGCACGCTGTGTGGAGAAGAAAGCTTTGGCACCGGTTCGAACCATATCCGTGAAAAAGACGGTCTATGGGCAGTCCTGTGCTGGCTATCTATCCTGGCCACAACAGGCAAGTCGGTGTCTCACCTCGTGCACGAGCACTGGCAACGTTTTGGCCGCAGCTATTATCAACGCCATGACTTTGAAGGACTTGACGCTGCAACTGCCACCGCAGCTATCGCCGCTCTTCGGGAGACACTCCCAACACTGGTAGGCAATTCGCTCGCAGGCAGCTCCATATGTGAGGCGGACGACTTCAGTTATACCGATCCAGTCGATGGCAGCGTGAGCGCCCAGCAGGGTCTGCGCATCCAGCTGGCCGATGGCTCTCGTATTGTATGTCGTCTATCTGGTACGGGGACAGGGACTGCGACACTCCGCGTCTATGCAGAACGCTATGATCCCCAGGCTGGCAATGCACAGCCCGACAGCATGCTGGCCGCGTTGATTCAAGACACGGTTCGTCTCTTAGAACTGCGCGAACGGTGCGGAGTCGAACGGGCAAATGTCGTTACCTGAGGAATGACCAACTCCGCGCACCTGACTTCTCTAAGTGAGGAGAGTCGTGATTATTCTTATTCTTTTCTTGATTTTGAGCTGGAGGCCTAGCGACACGGTTATGGCTGCTCCTGCGGACGTTTCCCCACCTCCGTCACTCAGCCCTACGTCTGCCACGACTGGTCTGACGGCAATACAGGGGATCAAGGTCGGTCAGCATACGCTGACCGAACGACCAACAGGCTGTACGGTTGTTCTGCTTGAAGCAGGTGCAGTTGCTGGTGTCGATGTGCGTGGATCGTCTCCTGGGACCAGAGAGACGGCGCTCTTACACCCCCTGGGTCGGGTCGAGAAAGTCCAAGCGATTGTCTTGTCAGGAGGCAGTGCGTTTGGGCTGGCGACGGCAACCGGGGTCATGCAATACCTGGAGGAACGTGAGATTGGGTTTGAGACCCCAGCCACTAAGGTGCCGATTGTTCCAGCCGCTATTTTATACGATTTGGGCATTGGTGATCACACCATTCGACCGACCGCAGACTGTGGGTATCAAGCCGCCAGCCACGCACATAGCGGCCCCATTCAAGAAGGCAACGTCGGTGCCGGAGCTGGAGCAACAGTCGGGAAACTCAAAGGCGCAGCCAGAGCGATGAAATCTGGCATTGGTACGGCGTCCATCACCTTGCCGAATGGTGTCATCATCGCCGCCTTAGTTGCAGTCAACGCGGTTGGAGATGTCATTGATCCAATGGATGGTCAGATTGTCGCCGGAGTTCGGACAGCGGATGGCAAAGGACTCGCGGACAGTCGGAAGCTGCTCCGGGCTGCCTCTCCACCCCAGAGTCAAACAGGAGCAAATACAACGATCGGCGTTGTGGCAACAAATGTTCCGCTCAGCAAGGTGCAGGCAACAAAAGTCGCCCAAATGGCTCACGATGGCTTAGCCAGAGCCATTTCGCCGGTACATACTCCGTATGACGGTGACACGGTTTTTGCTGTCGCGACTGGTACACATGAGGCTCAGAGCTCAGTATTGCGAATTGGCGCACTGGCCGCCGAGGTCATGGCTGAAGCGATTGTCCGGGCGGCTCGGGCAGCGGCCGGCATTCCTGGCTATCCAGCTGCTCAAGATTTACAACAAGATGTACACTGAGACTTTCCTGCGCCACGGAATCAGATCAATCCCAATCCTTAGTTCTGTCGTCCTGTTGGGCAACACCAGTAGGCTGCCCCCTTCCCTTTTTTTCAGCTTTCTGCCACACGGTATGGCACGAGGAGGATGTGAGCAATGATTGTCATGAACGAAAATTATTTGAAGCTGCAAGCATCGTATTTGTTTTCTGATATCGCCAAGCGGGTGAATGCATTCCAAGAACAAAACCCTGACCGAAATGTTATCCGACTGGGTATTGGCGATGTCACCCGGGCACTCCCAGCGGCGTGTATTACAGCCCTCCATACGGCAGTCGATGAGATGGCCGAGGATGCCACATTTCGTGGCTACGGCCCTGAGCTAGGGTATGGTTTTTTACGCGAAAAAGTGGCCGAGCAGGATTTTCAGGTGCGCGGGATCGATCTGGCTGCCGATGAGGTCTTCATCAGTGACGGCGCCAAATGTGATTCTGGCAATTTCCAGGAGCTGTTTGCTGACGCGACACGTATTGCCGTGCCCGATCCGGTGTATCCCGTCTATGTTGATACAAATGTCATGGCTGGCCGCTCAACCGGCTGGCAAGATGGCCGTTACCAAGGCATGCTGTACTTGGAATCAACTGAGACAAATAATTTCATTCCATCTCCCCCTCAAGAAAAGGTCGATCTGATCTACCTGTGCTTTCCCAATAACCCGACTGGCAGCATGATCACCACAGACCAGCTGCGATCTTGGGTAGACTACGCGAAGGACAACAAAGCACTCATTCTGTACGATGCGGCGTACGTTGAGTTCATCCGCGATGCATCACTGCCACAGAGTATTTACGAGATTGATGGAGCCAAGGACGTTGCCGTTGAATTCCGCAGCTTCTCAAAGACGGCTGGCTTCACCGGCACCCGGTGTGCCTACACCGTCATTCCCAAGCAGTGCAAAGTCTACGACTCACAAGGCAACGCTCAGGCCCTGCACCCCTTATGGGATCGTCGCCAATCCACTAAGTTTAATGGCGTGTCTTATCCTGTGCAGCGCGCGGCCGAAGCAGTCTATTCGCCTGAAGGCAAGCAGCAAGTCCGCGAGCTAAGCGATTATTATATGGCCAACGCCGCTCTCATTCGCCAAGCCATGAGCGGTTTAGGCTACACCTGTACGGGTGGCGAGCACGCCCCGTATGTGTGGATTAAAGCCAACGCAGACTCCTGGGAATTTTTTGATCTGTTGCTGAATAAAGCCGGGGTTGTCTGCACCCCAGGGGCGGGATTTGGCAAGTGTGGCGAAGGGTATGCGCGGATCAGTGCCTTTAATAGTCGGGAAAACGTCGAGACGGCTCTGCAGCGAATCGCCGAGGCACTCAAAGCGTAAAAGACGTCCACATCATCTGAGGAGCCTGAAAACCGCCCCTTTTCTTCGGTTCGGAGGATATACTTGCAGGAGAATACAAGCGTGATAGAAGACGCAAGATATGGGCAAAACACGTCGCATGACCAATCCCTCACAGGCCAAGATATCCGATCGTGTTCTTTTTTCTCATAAGGGCCGAAATTGGGAGGGGACTATTGCCAAAAAAGGCAATCAGCATGCATATATCGTATGCGAAAACGACCAGGAGTTCCGCGTCCCTTATCAGCGCTTGCAAAAGATTGTCGGGACAGCCGCCTCCCCGGTCCAAACCGCAAATGAGCGGCGACGGGCGCAGTTCAATACTGGAGATCGCGTCAGTTTTCAGAGTCGTGGCACCCTATCGTATGGAGTTATCGCTCGGCTCAATCCTAGTACTGGGCATATCGTATGTGAAGACGGCAAAGAATATCGTGTGCCGTACGGCCTGTTACAGCAGGTGCCAAAAACCTCTCCGTCTACAGATGCATCTACAGATGGAGTCCGCGGCCAAGTAGAGTTGGCTCGCATCGCCGATCAGGCACGCGCGCTGATGGCGCAATATCAGCTGAGTCAGTGGAGTTTTCAGTTTGACACAGGCACCCGCAGAGCTGGCGCGTGTCATTTTACGACTCAGTTAATCTCGCTATCGCATGAATTCGCCAAACGCGCCCCAGCGGAGGAGGTTAGAGATACCATCTTACATGAAATTGCCCATGCATTGGTGGGAAAAGATCACAACCATGATCAGGTCTGGCAAACACAGGCACGCCAGATTGGCTGTAGCGGACAGCGTTGTTATGGCGTGCAGTTTGCGCCCCCGCGCTATATCATGAAATGCGAGCGGGGCTGTTGGGTCGCAACGGCTGAGCGCAGAAGAAGAAATCTGATCTGTAAACAATGCAGGGGCAAACTTGAGTATCTGACCTATACCGAAGAGCGCTGGCAAAGCGAGAAAGCCAAGTCGAACAAGTCGGAAACATAAAAGCCGGGACATTCCTGCCCACAGAGTGTAGCAACCAGGCGTTTCAGCCCGATCTATCCGGTATTCCTCAATTCCACCAGTCAAGACGTCATTCTGAATTCCAGCAAAAACGTTTGTCAGTTACTTATTTTTCTTACATTTCTTTCAGATAAGAGAAAATTGGGACCTCCACGCTTTCTCTTTAGCAACGTGGCATTTGGGTCAGCTGAGAAGCCACCGCACAATAGACGTACTTCAGCCTCATCTAAAGTCTACCAGCTCGCCCGACTCTTGCACTCACACATCCTCGAGATGCGCAAATGTCTCAGCCGAGGCTGCTTCACAAGCTCGCCTATACGTGTCCGGAAATGGCTCTTGTAGCAGGTCGCCCTCTTTGAGGAATTCGTAAATCTCGCCGTAGTGTTTGATTTCAGTCGACGAAATACGACGTATGATATGCCAGGGGTGCAGATCAGCTGGCCGCGCAATGCCCATTGCGCCCATGATCTCACCAACGCTTTCAATCGTCTCTTTGTGAAAGCCCATCACTCTGACTTTTTTTTCCGCAGGAACGAGGCCAGCCACTAATTGGGGATTCTGGGTAGTGATGCCTACCGGACAATGGTTCGAATTGCACTTGAGCGCCTGAATGCAGCCTAAGGCCATCATCATGCCCCGAGCTGAATTGCAAAAGTCTGCGCCGAGCGAGAGTCTTTTCACCAGCTCAAAACCTGACGTGACCTTGCCGCTGGCAGCGACTCGGATCTCGTCTCGTAAAGAATAGCCAACCAGGGCGTTATGGACAAAGATCAGGGCTTCGATCAATGGTGTGCCAATATGGTCGGTAAATTCGAGCGGGGCTGCCCCAGTGCCACCTTCCCCACCATCGACGGTAATGAAGTCGGGCGTAATCCCCGTCTGCACCATAGCTTTACAAATAGCCAGAAATTCACGCCGTTTACCTACACACAGTTTAAATCCAACGGGCTTCCCACCACACCGTTCTCGCAGCTGGGCGATGAATTCGAGCAATCCAACAGGAGTTGAAAAAGCTGAATGTCCGGGCGGCGAGAGCACGTCCTGGCCAAGCGGGACGCCACGAATAGCCGCAATCTCTGGCGTCAGCTTCGCGGCCGGCAGAATCCCGCCATGCCCTGGCTTCGCGCCCTGGGACAGTTTCAATTCAATCATCTTGACCTGAGGTTTGGTCGCGTTTTCCATAAATTTCTCGGGAGAAAATTCCCCATCTAGGGTCCGGCAGCCAAAATACCCCGTTCCAACCTGCCAGATGATGTCTCCACCACCTTGCAAATGATACGGGCTGAGCCCACCTTCACCGGTATTATGCGCAAAATTACCCAGTTTTGCGCCTTGATTTAAGGCCAAGACGGCGTTTTGGCTCAGCGATCCATAACTCATAGCCGAGATATTTAAGATACTGGCCGAGTATGGTTGTTTGCAGTCAGGACCGCCAACCTGTACTCGGAGGTCATCAACTGCCAAGTGGAGCGGTACCAAAGAGTGATTCGCCCACTCATAATTCGTCTCATACACATTCGTCTTCGTGCCAAAGGGGACAGTGTCACGGACCTGTTTGGCCCGCTGATAGACAAGCGAACGTTGATCTCGGTCAAATGGAACGCCTTCAGTGTCACTTTCCACAAAATACTGGTAGATCTCTGGCCGGATCGTTTCCAGGAGATAGCGTCCGTGGCCCATAATGGGGAAGTTTCTCAATATGGCGCGCGACGTCTGGAAATAGTCAAAGAATCCCAAGCCAATCAGCGGGCCAAGAACGACCCACGACCACAGCAGCGACGGCTCTGAAAACGCAGCTGCAACAGACGCCCCAACAACGGCAACGACAAACACCAGAAAAACTCTACGCACGGCAATATTTCCTTTCCTCTCGTCTATTCGCCTCGCAGCATAGCTCGACACTTTGAAAAAAAGCAAAGCATCAGGAGAACCGTTCTTTTGATGTTGCTTCCCTGGCAGGGTTTCGTTGCAGATCAAAAAGTCAGGCGTAGAAACGGGGAATGAATCGGGGAACGTGACGACAGTAGTCAATATAGACTTGCCCAAACCGGTGACCTAATTCCCGCTCTTCCAGGACCACAATGGCGTAGAGTACGGGCAGACTCAGTACCGCCCAAGCGTACACGGCCAAGAACACCTCAACATAGCGTGGATGCCGGATGCGGGCGTAGATGCCTTCAGTCAAAAGAGCGCCGGGCTGGTCTTCGGTCCTGAGTTCTGGGATGCCTATCATGATACGAACCGTCAGATACTGACGACGTTGGAAGGCAATCAATCCCGCACCAGTCAGACACACCAGCGCCAGGCCAAGGCATAAAAAGTTGGTCCCAAGCTGGGTCGCCAAAAGGGGCGTGCGAACCAGATAGATCCCAGCCATGAGCACCAGCATGGTCGCCCCGACAAGCCCATACGCCCAGCCTAATCCCAGCCGCCGCCAAAACGCGGCAAACGGATGAATGCAAAGCCAGAAGAAAAGACCAGGTGGTAAGCCCAGTAGAAACAGGAACGCAACACTGTAGCGTAGGGAATCCATACCCTAGGCCTCGCCTCGCACTCCGGAAAACAGTCCGAACTCTTTCGTCACCCGAAGCCTGCCTCCCTGACTCCGCAACTCCGCTTCAACAAAATGTTGAAATGCGTGATGTTGCTCTTTTGGGACGGCAGTGCTGGACAAGACATACGCAGCGAGCCCTTGGGCTTGGTCCACGATCATCGAATCGGTATACCGATCCAGGCTTATCTGCGTCAGCCAAGGGACAAGCTGCGCAGAGCCGTTCTCCACAATAAACGACTCCATAGGCCACCCGTTCCACAGCGCAAGATTCGGATCAAAACGCTGCACAATATCTGCCAACTCAAGCAGATGCTGTTGTCCAACTGTCGAGGCATAGAAACGGCCGTGTGGTTTGAGTACTCGTTGGACTTCAGCCAAAGCTGTGGGGCGATCCGGCACATGGTACAGCATGTGATTGGCAATAACTGCGTCGAAGCACGCCTCAGGAAATGGGAGGGCTTGCAGATCAAGTACGGTGTAATCCGCAACCGGAAGCTGGGCAGCTAGATGCTGCTGGACAGAGACCAACATGCCTGGCGAGAAGTCTGACAGGGTGAGATGCCACTGGGTTGGAATGCGGGTGAGATTTTCAATCCACAGGTTTCCCAAACCGCAGCCGACTTCAAGGATAGCAGCAATCGGTGGTAGCTGAATATGCTCAAAGAGCCATACATACCAAGGGGTTGGATGGCTCCGATAGCGATTCAGCACGTCGAGTCGGGCCCGGAGATTATGTGCCTGGCGATACTGCGTCGAACGGAGATACTCCGCGTCGTCTATTTGATTCATCTTATTTATGGCACAGGACGCGGACGTGTTTTTTTTCTTCGGCGATGATGCTGCACGCTGGAACAGACAGGCGGTCAATACGCTTTAATCGACGCTCAAAAAAGGCAGGATTTTTCGCACTGCGCGAAAAAAACACGGTTGGTAAAGAGTGGATACCCAATCCGCTGAAACGGAATATATTTGAGCGCCGTATCTGGGATACGCATACCGTATGACCGTCCATCAGCCCGCATGGGTGTGAGGAATTAATCGCGGGTCAACTTGCGATACCGAATCCGATGTGGCCGATCGGCGGCCTTGCCCAGACGCTTTTTCCGATCTGTCTCATAATCGCTGTAATTGCCTTCAAACCACACGACTTTACTGTCGCCTTCAAACGCAAGAATATGGGTCGCAACTCGGTCGAGAAACCAGCGATCATGACTGACGACCATGCAGCAGCCACCAAACTGCTCAATCCCCTCTTCTAAAGCGCGGAGCGTATTGACATCCAGGTCGTTGGTCGGCTCATCAAACAACAACAGATTGGCTTCTTCTTTGAGCATCCGGGCCATATGGACCCGGTTGCGTTCTCCACCCGACAAATCTTTGACCTTTTTCTGCTGATCAGAGCCACCGAAATTGAAGCGACCAACATACGCCCGGGAATTCATCTCACGTTTGCCAAGCGGGATAATATCCTGGCCGTCTGAGATCACCTCCCACACGTTCTTCTCGCCATCCAAGGTCCGACTTTGGTCAGCGTAGCCCACCTGAACTGTCTCGCCAACTTTGAACGATCCGGTATCTGACTCTTCTTGGCCAATCATCATCCGTAGCAAGGTAGTCTTACCCGCTCCGTTCGGCCCAATGACACCAACTATGCCGCCCCGGGGGAGCTTGAAATCCACGTTTTCAAACAAGAGCTTGCCCCCAAACGATTTGCTGACCGCGTCGGCCTCAACCACCACATCACCCAGACGAGGACCAGGTGGAATATAAATTTCCAGGTCTTCTGCGCCCTGGTCATACTCCTGGCTGACCAGTTCCTCATACCGATTCACCCGCGCCTTACCCTTGGCCTGCCTGCCCTTGGGCGACATCCGAATCCACTCCAGTTCCCGCTCCAAAGTCTTGCGGCGCTTGGATTCCGTCTTCTCTTGGCTCTCCAGCCGGGCGCTCTTCTGCTCTAACCATGAGGAATAATTACCCTGAAAAGGAATGCCTTGGCCCCGATCCAGCTCCAAAATCCAACCTGCAACATTATCAAGGAAATAACGGTCATGAGTAACGGCAATGACAGTCCCCGCATAGCGTTGCAGATGCTGCTCCAGCCATTGCACGGACTCGGCATCGAGGTGGTTCGTCGGCTCGTCGAGTAGCAGAATATCGGGTTGTTGAATCAACAGACGGCATAAGGCAACCCGTCGGCGCTCACCGCCAGATAAAATATCGACGGGCGAGTCAGCTGGTGGGCAGCGGAGCGCGTCCATGGCCAGTTCGAGTTGATTTTCTAAATCCCAGCCACCTGCCGCTTCAATCTTGTCTTGCAGCTTGGCCTGTTTTTCAAGCAAGGATTCCATCTCGTCAGGAGTAATATCTTCGCCGAGCTTATGACTGACTTCCTCATACTCGTGCAGAATAGCGATCAGCTCGTGGCGCCCTTCCTCAACGATTTGGCGGACGGTTTTCCCTGCCTCCAGCACGGGCTCTTGCTCTAATAAACCAACCGAATAGCCTTTGGAAAACGTCACCTCACCCAGGTAGTCCTTATCCACCCCAGCGATAATGCGCAGCAAGGAACTCTTGCCTGAGCCGTTGAGTCCCAACACGCCGATTTTGGCCCCATAATAGAAGGACAAGGAGATGTCTTTGAGCACATAGCGCTTCGGTGGATGAATACGGCCAACCCCAATTAAGGAAAAAATAACCTGCTTCGATTCCGTGCTCTGCGCGGATTTGGTGTCCTGTACAGTTCGGGCAGCTTGCCCAGTCCGGGCATCGCGTTGATTGGGCTGAGCCTGTTTATTCTTTTTGGCGTGTCCTTTACTCATGGTGCCCCTGTTGTACTGGTATATTTGCAATATTATCTGGCAATCTCGCCAGCGCATTTGACTCATTTGGGATACTCTGCACCATAATGCAGGCAACGCCTCTTGACCATTCGGGAGCATCAACATAGGAGGAGCCTCTATGAAGGTCAATCATCCTTTGCCCTTGAAGCTCGGAGGACACTATGCTGAGAACGATCACGCTGTGTAGCGGGAAAGGTGGCGTGGGCAAAACACTCCTGTCCACCAGCCTCGCTCGTATCATCCAGCAGGAAGCAAACTGCAACGTCTTATTGGTCGATCTCGATCTGTCCGTCAGTGGGCTGACCCTCTTGGCGTACCGTAATAAAATTGAGCTTGATCAGGTCCCTTTGTCACTGATCGAGTATCTGTCTGTTGACCCGGATAAGGAAAACACCCTCTTAGCAGCCTTGCAAAAAGGAATTGCCATGAATGGTGAGGGAGACGGTGAGGGACAAGGAGCCCAATCGCCCTCTCTGTATCGGCGGATGGAGAATACTTTTATCCTGCCAGCTTCTACAGAAAGTGAACGTCCAGACTGGACCCAGGTTTCTCGTATCGATCTCGATATGGCGGTCGAAAAGCTCAGGCGACTGCGACGTTTTGTGGACAAGGCGTTGCCTATCGACTTTCTGATTTTCGATACGCAGGCTGGTTTAGGCAGCCTCAGCCTGGCTGCCGCAACACTCAGCGATATGAACCTGATTGTGCTTGAAGAAGACGACATCAGCTGGCGCACCTCGCTGCAGATGTTCATTGAAATCACCGAGATCAATAAACGCCTCCAGCACCGATCGCGCAGCTATTTTTTAGCCAATAAAGTCAGCGCAGGTTTAATGGACATGGCCAATAAACTCAGAGCCTTTGCCTTCCTGCCGCCTATTCCCTTTGACAGCTGGATGCAACGATTAGTCTCCAACACCACAGCTGCGGTTCTTGAGAAAGAGTTTGAGAACAGCGACTTTTTCCGCCATTTACGCACTCGGGTGTGGCAAGAGATTGCCCGGACCTTTGGATTTTCCCTGGCAACAAAAAATTCTGCCCTCGGCGGCTGGTGGCATCCGCAAAAAAGCAGAACCCGGTTAGCAGAGCAACCTGCGGGGACGAATCCAGTGGCTCCGAATACTGAGCAAAAACCCCGTGAACAGCTGCAGGAAAGCCAGTCGGAGAAGACAGGCGCCGTCGAGGCGCCGTCGGACAGCCAATCAGACAGCTCGGGACGGGCCGGGAAAGAATTTGCCAAATCTCATTCGCAGCAAAAAAACAGGAAAGACAAGGAGCGTTGAGACTCAGTGGGGGAGCTCACGGCACCAAAACAACCTTCCCCATCGTCTTACGTGCAGCCAGATACCGATGGGCGTCATCCGCCTGGGCGAGTCGAAACGTACGATCTATAATTGGCCGGAGTCTTCCAGTTTGGACCATTTCGAGCAGCTCGTGCATAGCCTGCCGATGCATAGCCGCATGCCAAGGCGGCATGCCTAGGTGTAAACCACTCACCGTGATGTTACGGGTCAGAATCTGGGCGCTATCCAAGACTGGCAGGGAACCGCTGGCCCGACCATAAATAACCAACCTACCCATTGGTACCAAACAGGCCAGACTTTTGGTCAGCACCTCGCCCCCAACACATTCGAGAACAATATCGACCCCCCGTCGGTCAGTCATCCGCAGGACTTCAGACACAAAGTCCTTCTCGGAATAATTGATGACCTCCTCAACCCCCAGCTCACGGATACGCTGGAGTTTTTCTTCCGTAGAAGCGGTCGCAAACACCCGCGCGCCCCACAGCTTTGCCAGCTGGACAGCAATCGTGCCAACCCCACTCGCCCCGGCCTGGACAAGGACAAACTCGTGCGGCTGGACACGAGCGCAAGTTTTAAGGATATGGTACGCCGTCAAGAAAACCACTGGCATTCCCGCCGCCGCCTCAAAGCCCAGTGTGTCAGGAATAGCATACACGGCCTCAACTGAAGCTTTGGCATATTCGGCATATCCGCCTCCACCAACCCAAGCCATGACCCGTTGGCCAGGG
Organism: Binatia bacterium; assembly: GCA_965231765.1. Lineage (GTDB taxonomy): Bacteria > Desulfobacterota > Binatia > Bin18 > Bin18 > JAAXHF01. The sequence continues at coordinate 5,203,953 of OZ246887.1, read as the reverse complement.
ACAAAGTCGGTGACTTCCGCTCCAACGTGGCTCACTGTTCCAGCCACCTCTAAGCCAGGCACAGTCGGTAGCGGCTGAGGAATGGCGTAGCTTCCTTGGCGACGACCGAGATCAGAATAATTGACTCCAGCTGCTGCCACTTTGATCAAGACCTGAGTATCGTCCGGCTGAGGTTCCGATACCACCTCATAGCGCAAGACCTCAGACCCACCCCATTCGTGAAAACGAATTGCTCTCATGGCGTGCTCAGCAGTTTCTCTCTATAGCATGCATTGGGACATTGAAGCGTCAACGGGAGAGAATAGAGACGGCAAGTTCTGAGTCCTGAGTTCTGAGTAGAAAAAAGTGCCCTGTCGGGCGAAAGCTCACGCTTGAAGCAGGCTGCTCTTCACTCAGTACTCATTGCTGGGAACTCAGAACTTTCTTAGAACACAGCCAATGGATTGACTGGCGATGCCGTGCCTTTCTCCAACACAAGTGGAGCGATAACAGACAGAAATGCCCAACGCGATCGCGCGGCACAGGCTTGAGCAACATTCTCAAGATCGCAGTTATCGATCAAATGGATTCCCATAGCGACAATCGTGACGGCATGGATGGGTAAGAGCAGCTTCTCATAGCCACTCGGCAAGACATCACTCGCTCCGTCGCCAGCCAGGGCGGCAACTTGACGCTGGTGGAGCCATGGCAAACAGGCAGCCCCCAGTCCAGCCATACCGTCGGCAAAAGAGTCCCACGGTCCAGTGGCCTGCAGCCGGGCATGCCTGCCCGTCCGGACAAAAAGCACATCCCCAGATTCAACCCGAAAGCCGCCAGCTTGCTCAGCTGCTTCTAAGTCAGCCGGAGTAATTTCTTCGCCAGGTTCAAGCCAATCTTTCCCTTTAATACGGGGCACATCGATCAACACTCCACGCGACACGATGCCCTCTTTCAGCGCGTCGATAGCCCCGTTCCGGGCTCCTTTGGCCGTCACATCTTCAGACGGGTAACCGTTATACATTTTGCCGCGGTGGAAGACATGACACAGGGCATCTAAATGCGTATTGGCTAAACCATGCGGCGCAATCGCAAAATAGTCAGCACTGTATGGAATCGGTGCGACGCTGGCTTCTCCCTTGGCCCCTGTTTGCATCATCAAGTGCATCACCGGGGTTGGATTGTCGGGTCCGGGCTCAGTCGCCAATGGCAGTGACAGAGAAACCGTGCGGCCTTCCTGCACCAGGGCTGCGGCCTGAGCACGTTTCTGCGCCGTGATATAATTCAGTGCGCCAAGTTGATCGTCTGTTCCCCATTTTCCCCAATTACTTAAGGTTGTGAAAAACTCCTGCGCTTGCTCTTCTGTCAAATCGCTATTAGCCGCCATACACTCCCCTCCTTGGTCGGCATCATAGTCAGCCTGGCCAAAGACTGTCAAGGAAAAAAGCGCCAGCCCGTGACACTTGTCGGGCGAAAGCAATCTCCTCATTTTCCGATAAAGATCTTATAGCAAGCCCCGGCTACCGGTGTGCCTGAGCAGAAGGCCCGGATCAAATTCTGGCCTATTGTAATGTTGTGATGAGGAGAGAAGGCTTTTGCAAGCTTCTAGAGATTTGGGGCTGCTTCAATACCTACAGGAGAGTATTATACCACTATGGATCTCCTGAACGACATCACAGCTACGCTTGCTCCCTACGGACTCAATCTGATTGGCACAGCCGCACGAGCAACTTACGAGGCGCTCGTGCCTGTCCAGTACCATGTGACATCGCTTCTACCCCAGACGCAATCCATCGTTGTGATAGGAAATGGTGGCGGGGCGTTCTGGGCAGGTTTTCGTCACTACACCGATGCCCGACCGGGCTATTTCCAAAAGCATTCACATCCACGGGAACGTACGCATCCACTTGATGATTATACCGTCGAGGTGATCAAAAACTCCCTCACCCCGCTATTACAACGTTCAGGTGCGGCCTATCGGTACGTATATCCGTTTCGCTTCTCCACCCAGCCTGTCTCTTTTATGCACCTCGCCCAGGCTTCAGGTCTGGCTGGCCCCAGCATTCTCGGCATTGTTATTCATCCGACCTACGGTCCCTGGATGGCACTCCGGGCCGCCGTCCTTATAGACCAAAAATTCGACCAACAACTCGCGAGTCTTCCATCAGCCCAGGGGTTTGACCCGTGCCCAAGTTGTACCGAACGGTCTTGTATGAAAGCCTGCCCAGCCAATGTCGTCAGCCTGGAAAAAGGCTGGGACATTCCCGGCTGTGTCCAGCACCGGCTGGCTGTCACGAACGACTGTATTGATTACTGTCATGCTCGCTACCAGTGCGTCTATGGTCGAGAGCATCGCTACCCACTGGATGAGTTGCAGTACCATCAAACCCAGAGTCTGGCCACAATGCGGGAATATGTTGAAGAGGGCGATTAGCGAGAGGTAGGAAGGCCAGCAAAGCTGGCCTCAGATTTCAAACTTTTGATATTTGTCCCTTCGACGCAGCTCAGGACAGGCCTTTAACTTCTAATTTTTGGCTTGCCCCCTTATGCTTTCGCACTGGGTCGGGCGGACACTTCTTCATACCAGCGCGACAGATTCTTCTGATCTGGTTGGATAGTAATCTTCGAGACTTTACCGAAATCGACGCCACACAGGGCCGTGATATCAGCAATCGTATACCGATCCCCAGCAATAAACTTGCGATCAGCTAGGGCTTCATCAAGCCACGCCAGATTTTGAATCGCCTGCCGCTTGGAAACTTCTGCATACTCAGGGCACTGTTCAATCCGGCCCTTAAAGAATGCATGCTGCTGCCGAAACGCGTTCGCTATCGGCAGCAAGAGCTCAAACTCCATCCGCCGGTCCCACATCGCAACCACAGCGCGATCTTTGCCATCAACACCCAGCAGCGGCGGCTCTGGATGCATTTCTTCGAAATAGCGACAAATAGCGGCGCTCTCAGAAATGCACGTTCCATCATCAAGTTCGAGCACCGGAATCGTACCCATTGGATTTTTCTTGCGAAAGTCCTCTTGGCGGTTGACTGCATTCACAATATCGAGTTCTTCAAATGGCACCTCAATGCCTTTTTCAGCCACAAAGACGCGGACCCGACGCGGATTGGGAGCAGCCTTGCTATCGTACACTTTCATGTGATCCTCCTTACTCTTGAGCCTGAACTGGGTTCACCCTACACGAGCCCAGAAACGAGAGCTAGCCCGGAGAAATCAGGCTGAGAAGTCAAAAATCAAAAGGCCAAGGTCAAAGGTCTGCTTCCTACGGGGCTCCAGGTGCGGTATGCTTTGCGCCAAGAGAGGACATGCTGATGACGCAGCCCCACCCTGCCCTACAATCAGAAGCGTTTGAACTACCCGACGCCGTCGAGGCCAACGAATTTTACCAAGACAAAGGCTGGACAGACGGTTTACCAATTGTTCCGCCAACGGAAGAGCGGGTTACGGCCTGTCTTCAAGCGGCCGGCATCAGCCCAGACACCATCATTGGCATTGAACGCGTTCGACAGCGCCCGTTGACGGCTGAAAAAGTCGTTATCAACGCGGTCATGGCGGGATGTTTACCAGCCTATATGCCGGTGATCGTAGCGATCTTGCAAGCGATGTGTGAAGAGCCATTTAATCTGCATGGCAGCACCGCCAGTACCGGCGGCAGCGCGCAGTTCATTGTGGTGAACGGTCCCATTCGGACTGCACTGGGCATGAACGCCACGCATAATGTCTTGAGCACCGGTAACCGTGCCAACGCAACAATTGGCCGGGCGATTCGCTTAGTTTTGATCAATCTGCTGGGCTGCATACCTGGCCAACTGGATCGTTCAACCCTGGGCCACCCAGGCAAATTTTCCTTGTGTCTTGCTGAAGACGAGGAAGATAGTCCGTGGACTCCGCTGGCTCAGGAACGTGGTATTTCACCCGGGACTTCCGGCGTCACCGTTATGGCGTGTGAGTCCCTGCACCAGACCATGAACGAATGGACCCATGATCCAGAGGAGATCGTCGAAACCTTTGCGGCCGAGGTACGCCACAATATGTTGACCTACTCAATCTGGCCAGGCAACTACGGGCTGGTCGTTCCCAAACAGCTGCGCGAATTGTTAGTTGTAGCGGGCTGGCAAAAAAAAGATATTCGTGAGTATATCTACCGCCGCGCCCGCGTAAAACGCAGCGACTGGGCCAGTGTCGGCAAGAGCAATATCGTCAATCGAGGTGGTGGACCAGAGCAGGAATTCAGCGCCCTCCGCTCGCCTGATGATCTGCTTATTGTTGCAGCGGGCGGACCAGCGGGCGGATTTGGCGCGATTATTCCGCCCTGGCTAGGTTCAAAGGCACTAGCTGTTACCAAGTCAATCACACTGCCCGCAGAAAATGGAGGCTAGCCCTATGAGTATCCGTGTTCTTGATCCAACCTTCGGTGCAGCTGGGACACACACGGAGCGTGTCCCGCGCTTGACCTCGCTGCAAGGTTGCACGGTTGGCTTGCTGGATAATGGCAAGATCAAAGTCCGCGAGCTGCTCGACGCGATGGAAGACATTCTGCGCTCTCAGCATGGCGTAGCGAATGTCATTCGCTTAAAAAAGCCAGACGCTAGTCGTCCCGCGCCGGAAGAGGTTGTAGCCGAGATGCGCGCCTGTGAGGCGATTATCTCTGCCGTCGGTGATTGAGGCAGCTGCTCATCGTGCAGTTTGCACGATGCCCTGACCGCTGAAAAAACCGGGATTACCGCGACCGCTATTATGACCGAGCGTTTTACCGAAACAGCCCAAGTCATGGCTCAAGTCGCTGGTATGCCAGATTATCCGTTTGCCGTCATTGCGCATCCGATAGCGAATAACACAGATTCTGTTCTGCGCGAAAAGGCGGAAGAGGCCGTGCGCCAGTGTGTCGGGTATTTGTTAGAAAGTTGAGGACCACCAGCTTCCCTCCCAATACGCCTACGCGCAATTCGACACACCGCTTGCACGCGCCGCCCGAATCGAGTAAAGCCGACAGGGCATGGCGGAAAAAAAAGAGCAAACAAAAGGCAGCAAACAAGCCTTGCGGGAAGAATCCATCCTCCAAGCTGCGGCCACTTGTTTTGGCGAGCACGGCTATCGTTCTGCCACCTTGGAAATGGTTGCTGAGCGGCTCGACATCTCGCGGGTTACCCTCTACCGCTATTGTCCGAGTAAAGAAGAATTGCTGATTCGGGTCTTTGAGCGTTCAATTGCTATCTTTCAGCGCGGTCTACGCCAAATCTGCGAACAAGAGGTGCCAGCAGCTGAAAAACTGCGCCAAATTATCCGACACCAAGTCCGGCTGATGGCCGATCATCGCAATTTCTTAACTGTCTACTTCAGCGAAGAGAGTAACCTGCCACCTGACATGGCCGAGCGCTCGCGGGCCGAACGACGGGTCTACGATGGGTTGATCGAAGGTGTGATTCGTGAGGGCGTAGAATCCGGCCAGTTTGCACCCTTGCCCGTCAAGCTCTTGTCGTTTGCCATCCTGGGCATGTGCAACTGGTTGTACCAATGGTACCAGCCCAACGGCCCGCTGGCCGCTGACGAAGTCGCTCGGATCTTTATCGACTTAGTCGAACACGGCTATCTGCGTGGCGACCCGCAACACGAGATGCTGTCCCGCTTGGAACGGGTTGAGGAAACTCTCACCGCACTCCAACAACACCTCCAACCCCCAGCCCCCAATTCCTGACCCCTATCCCCCTACGGCATGCATCTTCGGTCCCAACGCAGCCGTCCGGGCTAAGCGAGCTGATCGTAGGGCACGAATAATCGACGGTCGAATGTCCCGAGGATCAAGCAGGTCATCAAAATTAATGGAAAACGTTTCTGACTATCTGCCAAACTAGTAACCCAAATACGAAGCTCATGAGTCTAAGCTAGTGTGCGCGCAGTACACCAACTGCAGCTCTCAAAAAGAACGAGAGGCGGCTGACCGCATTGAAAGTCGCCAAGCTCTCCGTCCTGAACTACGAGGGATGTTTGGAAACACAGACGGAAATCCTGGCAAGAACATTGGGCAATAAATTAAGCAGGCCCAGCAGGCACCGCCCCAGCCTGCTCGACTGCATGCAAAATCCAGTACTAATATACCGAGACCGCATACCGCCAAGGAAGAGCATGGAGAGGGCGATCGTATTGGAAGCCAACCAGGCTCAGCCAGATTCGCGAGATGGGCAGGATTTGGAGCAGCGCTTTAGTCTGTTTGTCGGCACGCATCGAGAACGAGCCCGGCGCTTGGCTTGGCGTCTCGTTGGTGGTGACGATGGGGCAGCAGAGGACGTCACTCAAGACGCCTTTGTTAAAGCGTATCAGGGCCTGAGTACGTTTCGAGAAGAAGCAAGCCTCGACACCTGGTTTTATCGTATCCTGGTTCGCCAAGCCCATAATTACCGCCGCTGGCGGTCGGTGCGAGAAACGTGGGGACAGCGGTGGAACCAAAAACAGACGGCCGAAAACGAATACAATGAACAAAATAAGCTCGCAGATCACAGCCATGATGCTGAGCAGCTAGCTGAGCAGCTGAGCGTCAGTGAACAGGAATACGGGGACCCGTTTCTCAGACAACGTATCACAGTTGCGTTGGAGCGCTTAACCCACAGCCAGCGAGAGGCGTTTATTCTGATCCATATGGAAGGATTCAGCGTTCGAGAATATGCCGATATGATTGGTAAGCCGACAGGGACGGTCAAAAGCCATCTGCACCGGGCACTGACCGGGTTGCGAACAGAATTGGCCGACCTCAGACAACTTCAATCAAGCCCCGACGAGGAGAGTCGTGCATGACCTCGCCTACTGACAAATACAAAGACCTCAGCTCTCAGGATGCTGAGTTTGGCAAACGCCTCGCAGCACATTTTGCGCCGCCTCCCTTGAGCCCGAACCAGCGGGCAGCATTTGATAGAGCGCTGGTAGCCCGTCTTGAAAAGCGGCGCCAACGCACCTTCTTTGTCCCGGCGTTTGCCACTGTTGCGGCGGCGGCTGTTCTCATCTTTACCCTCAATGGGGACGTCGGTCTCAACCCGCAGACTCCTTCTTCTGGCCAGCCAGCAATCCGCGCAGCGGAAGTTCCCACCGAGTCCGGCGCAGAATCGGTGGACAGCCTGGACAGAGACGAATGGGAGTATGACTTGTTGGCGTTTCACGACCCTATAGTGTATGGCGACGAGTCACAGGAATTGAATGAACTGGACGGGACAGACGAAATGTACGCTGCTGAAGACAGGGGCGAAGAGCGTGAGCCTGGCGTCTTTCCTGACGAATACCTCGCCATCGAAAGCCTTTTTCTTGAAGGGTAAGCAGCGTGACCACAATCCAATACACAGCGCCAACAAGGAACCACAATGCGGAAACAGATGACGCTCATAATTTTGCTAGGCGGGCTCGTGCTCCTCAGTCTGAGCATGCCGAGTCCAAGCCGTGCCCAGCCTGGACAGTTCGGCGACGGCCCGGGACCGCACGGCTTTCCACCGAGTCCTCCAGATCATTTAGACCGCCCAGATCAACTCGGTTCCCCGGGTCACGCTAGACCGCTGGGTCGGCATGGCTATAAACGTGGCCCGCGTGGCCAACGTGGTCCTGGCGGTCCGCTGTCTCGGCGCTTTATTGAACGACACGCTGAGCGTTTGGGGATCGACGAAGACACCCAAAGCAGTATCCGCGCGATTGTGGATGGCTCACACACCACAGGAAGGGAAATACGCCAATCTCTGGACCAAGCAGAACAAGAGATGCGAGGACTGCTTCAGCAGGAGACTCCGGACAAGGACGCGGTACTGCATCAAGCCGAAAAAATCGGGATGCTCCGCATCAAAAAGCAGCAAAACCGTTTGCAGGCAATGCTCCAGATCCGGGCGCTGCTTACTCCAGAGCAGCGACAAGCAATCAACCAGCTGCGCAAAGACGATCGCTCCCACCGCCGCAGGCGAGGACGGAGAAGAAGACACGGACAGCTTTTCAGAGCCTGTCAAGAGAACGTAGCCCAACTCTGTCCAGATGCACAACCTGGCCGCTCATCCATACAATGCTTGACCGACAATTGGGACGCTCTCTCTGACGAATGTCACGCCTTCTTTGAACGTGGATCAGAGCGAGATTCGCGCAGCCACGGCGGTGAGTGAAGAGGAGCAAAGAGTTCTATTTCCCTGCCTGCGTAGTGGGTGAGGCTGGAACGGCCTGCGTTGACAGCTCTCGTACTTGTGGTTCCTTCAACGCTTGGCTCTCGGCAGCGCCCGACGGATTTGTATAGATATCATTCAGTTGCTGCACATAGCTATCGGCTGCGGCTTGGGTCTTTTCAATCAGTGCTCGGGCACGTGCGTTCCAAGCCGCCGGTTCTTTCTGAAAAATACTCCGATACCAACACGTACTGCGCATAAACGCACTCACGATATTCTCCACATATTCAGGCTGCGGCTTGCCACCATTCGGACTCTGTTGGTCCGTATACGTCTGACAAAAATCTGCGATGACCTTATCACGAACACGGCCGCGAACCTGCCAGTGGACATAGCCAAACGCCCCACCAACACACCCCAAGCCAATCACCCAGCCCCATACCCCAAGGACCATCTCACCTAAAATCTCGCCGAGCCCGACCCAGGTCAGCAGCCCGATCACGACAAAACCGGCCCCCAATAGAAGCCCATCCCGCCGCAGCACCTGCGTCCGCCAGTTGTGCAGCAAGCCGCGCAACTGAGGAATCACATACTGTTCAAGTTGTGTTGCCGAGCGTTCCAAGGCGCCCACAATCCGATAGGCTTGGCCAACACGGATCTGCTGAATACGCGTATTGATCTCTGCATAATCCGTGTCTCGCATCGCCTCGTAGCGAGCCCGGACTTGCGGATCAGAAATCGGCGTTGCCGCTGAGCGGCTGTAGATGTGGTAGAAGCGCCCTGCGGTGAGTCCCTTTTGGGCCAGGCCACGCTGCCAGGCGGCAACCACTTGCTCAGCATTATCGTCTTGGGCAGTCGCATCCAGGTGATTCAAAACATAGAGGAACTTATTGGTATCTGAGCGTTTGACTGTTTTTTCAACCAGATGCTCAAGCGTGTCCCGCATCGAGCCTGATTCAGGGTGCCGGGCATCAAAAAAAACGAAAACAATATCTGATAAGTCTACGATGTGGTCGGTGATGCGTAACACCGCTGTCCGCTGTTCATCAGCATCAAAACCGGGACTGTCAATAAAAATCCGGCCACGCGCGATCTCACTCGGGCAGGTCTTGAGCTGCAGATAAGCGTCCATGCGCCCGCCTTCTCCGGCCGCTGAGGCATTGATCTCCTTGCTCATCTTGTAAAATGGAAAACGCGGATCGGCATCCAAGGCTAACGCCGGGAGCGCCCGGACCTGGCTATCTTTGCCAAAACAGATGACCGTGAATTTATCATCAACCGCCTGGTTGCCAGACAGCTGGAGAGGATGGTCGAGGTAGTCATTCAGGAAGGTTGATTTGCCCGCAGAATACGTCCCTAAGACCGCAATAATCGGCCACCAGGGGACGTTCCGTGTATACGATTCCGAGCCGGTAAAAAAGCCGAGACGCTGCGCAAGCTGATCAAGCTCGCGAAAGCTGCGCACGACCGCCAACAGGACTGGACTTTCCTGCTGCATCTCCTGCTGGAGATGCGCCTCAAGACTCTCTCCTCTAGCGTCCGGTTGGGCCATCTTACGTCCGAATAGCACGCGCTGTTCTCCTCTCCGTATGTTCGGGGATAAGTCAAGTGTAGCCCAAAATTGGGGGATTCAATAGACGCGGGGTATCGATTTGTAGGAGAGCGAAAAGCGGAATTTCTTTGAAGACAGCGAACATGCCTTCGTTCCCTCTCCCGCAGGGAGAGGGAGAAAAAAGGACAGCCTCCCCTAACCTTTTGGTCCAACCATATCTTCTGGCCGGACCCATTGATCATACTGTTCTGCATTCACATGCCCGAGTGCCAAAGCAGCCTCTCGCAGACTCGATCCGTCCTTATGGGCTTTTTTGGCAATCTCAGCGGCTTTTTCATAGCCAATATGGGGATTCAGCGCTGTCACCACCATGAGCGATTCCCGCAGGTGCTTATCAATCAGCTCCATATTGGGCTCAATGCCGACTGCACAGTGATCGGTAAACGCCCCGCATGCATCAGCAATCAGTTGCACTGATTCGAGCAGATTATGGACCATGACTGGTTTGAAGACGTTCAACTGAAAGTTGCCCTGCGAGCCGCCAAAAGCCACGGCAGCGTCATTGCCAAAGACTTGCACCGCAACCATCGTCATCGCTTCGGATTGGGTCGGATTCACTTTGCCTGGCATAATCGACGAGCCAGGCTCGTTTTCGGGAATCAGGATTTCTCCAATTCCAGCCCGTGGTCCGCACGCTAGCCAGCGCACGTCATTGGCAATCTTCATCAGCGCACCGGCCAAGGTCCGGAGTGATGCACTGGCTGTGACCATGGCATCGTGGGCGGATAAGGAGGCAAATTTGTTTGGGGCAGATACAAATGGACGGCCTGTCTCTTGTGCCATTTTGGCCGCCGCCAGATCGCCAAACTTGGGATGTGCATTCAGACCTGTGCCCACCGCGGTCCCGCCAATCGCCAGCTCATACAGACCTGGAATCGTGCGTGTGATGCCCTCAATCGCCGCATCAAGCTGGGCGACCCAGCCCCCAATTTCCTGCCCCAGTGTCACCGGAGTCGCATCTTGTAAATGCGTACGGCCGACTTTGACCACATCTATGAACTTCTCAGATTTTGTGCGGAGGGTGTCACGTAAACGCGACACAGCTGGGATCAGGACGTCTTCTAGCTGCTCAACCGCAGCAATGTGCATTGCAGTCGGAAAGGTATCGTTCGAACTCTGGCCACGATTGACATGATCGTTGGGATGGACGGGGGTTTTTGAGCCCATCTTCCCACCGGCCAACTCAATCGCCCGGTTCGAGATGACTTCGTTTGCATTCATATTGGTCTGGGTGCCTGAGCCCGTCTGAAAAACAACAAGCGGGAAGTGATCATCCAAGGCCCCAGAAATAACCTCATCTGCGGCTTTCACTATCAGATCAACGGTGTTTTGCGGGAGCTGGTCCAATTCGCCATTCGCCAAGGCCGCGCCTTTTTTCAGTACGCCGAGCGCTCGGATAATAGCTCGGGTAAAACGGAAGCGCTCGATGCCAATCGGAAAATTCATCCGCGAGCGCTGTGTCTGGGCTCCCCAATACCGGTCGGCCGCAACTTCAATAGCGCCCATGCTATCCGTTTCTATTCGTGTGTGTTGCTTTGCTTCGCTCATACACGCTCTCCTTCTGCCATTCTGTCATTGTGTTCAATAGACCTGGGACCTGCACAGTCGCAATACATAAATAAGCGGCGGTGGAGGATCGTCAGAACAGCAGCGGGGGGCAGTCTGTGTCCATCGTATTGCTGTCTTGCCCTCCTGCACTGGCTAGGAGCCAGCGCGACGCCGGGGCCACCATAAGCTCCACCAAGGGTCAAGACCAGTACGATCAGCAGCCATTGTCTTCCTCAATTGGGAATCTCTGCCGTAGGAGCGGTGCGCGCACCGCTCCTACACACTAAGCCGGTACCGACTCAGCAGCTGGTGTGACAATCCGCGAGGTCACAAAACGTGGCTTAAAGAGGGCAACCAATACTGGCAGCAACGTGACCGTAGCAAGAAAACTGACTCCCATCCACAGTGCCAATAACAGACCCATCTCGCCACTAAAACGTAGGCTTGACATGGTCCAGAACAGCGTCCCCAGGATCATGGTAATGGCGGTAAAAGCGACTGCCTTGCCCGAGGTAACAAGGGCCTGGAGGACGGCGCTCTCCAAGGTCTCGCCGGGTTTCTGCTCTTCAATGATTCGACTCACAATATACAAAGCGTAGTCAATGCCAAACCCGACCCCAACCGTGACGACTGGCAGCGTATGGATATTGATGCCAATATCACGCGCTCCCATGTAGGCATTGATCACTATATTAGCCACTAAGAGTGGTAGAATCATATACACGCCAGCCATGATCGACCGATAGGTGACAACCAGAATGATGAAAATCGTGCCAAAACCCAGGATATTCACCATAATATCGTTTTGCAGCAGCTCTTCGTTGGCAGCTGCTAAAACCCCAATCGGGCCACCGGCCAGCCGAAAGCGGGCCGTCTCGAGCGGATTGGCCGTAATATACTCACGCGCCCGCTTAATGACCCGTCGAACCGTATCACCCTTATGGTCGGACAGAAAAAAGTGGACTGGCGCATGCCGGAATTGATAGTCCAAAATCCGAGCGCTTTCGCTATGTGAGACACCGAAGAAGTAGCCGGAAATGGCGAGTAAGACTTGGCTTCGCGTCTGGGGCAGAACACTCCATTTAGGATCACCAGTCGCATTCACTGCGCCAAGAATATCGACAAACGAGAAACTCGCCCCAACGGCCGGGTCGCGTTCGAGATAGCGCTGGAACTTCTCAATCCAGGGCAAGACTTCCGGGTTCATCAACGATGGCTGCGAGTCCCGCTTTTGTAAAATCTCCATGGCAGTTAAGCCGGCTTCTGAAGCATCGTCACCTTGAGGCAGTTGGCGTTCCGCAATGACCATCAGGTTTTCAACGCCACCAAACGTCTCCTGAATGCGAGCATGGGCAGTATTGTAGGGAGAGTCTTTATACAGCAGCGGCGAGATCGCACTCGGATCGCCAATCACCAAATGTTGCCAGAAATACACACTCCCAACGATCAGCCCGACCCAGCTCGCCAAAGTGAGGGCCTTTCCAGCTGGAGAGAGCAGACCGGAGGCAAGGCTTGAAACAATCCGTTTAAAAATGCCCTCTTCGCGCTTCATGACAATGCGCACGTCAGGCTCACGCAGGTAGTAGTAGACAATCGGATTGAGCAACAGCTCACTGACTGTTATAGCCAAGATCCAGACCGCTGCACTAATGGCTAGTTTCTGGAGCAAGACAATCGGGACGAGCAAGATGACCAGCACGCCCAAGGCGTCGGTCAGAATCCCCGACAAAGTGGGTACAAACAGCTCAGCAAAAGAGGCAATAATCGCCGGCTCTTTCTGCCACTGGGCCTTTTGGTATTCTTCATAATAGCGCTCATGCATTTGCACCGAGTGACTGACTGCCCGCGCCGTAATAAAAAACGGAATGACCAGGGTCAGAGGATCAAGACTAAAACCGATCATCTTGATAAACCCCAGCCCCCAAATAGCCGATATAACTCCAGTAATAGTCGGCCGCAGTGCGCCACGGACGTCGTGAAAATACAGATACAGCAAGATCCACATCAGCACGGTCGTGGCCAAAAAGATCCAATACACCTGCTTGCCGTAATAATACACCCAGCCGTACAGGGCGGGCTGTCCGGCAATATGAATGACCGTGTTGTCATCGCTGAACGGCTCGACGACCGCTCCCATCACCTCATCAAACAGGCGTTGATGATCAATCCGGCCCTCGACAAATGTGGCTTGCAGCAGCGTCGCTTTTTCATCCAGCGAGACCAAGACGCCGTACAGATTGGGCGTGGTATACACAATGTCCCGGACCCGTTTGACATCGTTCTCATTTTGGGGCGCACGGTCCATGATCGGCTCGATCTCGGTCAGTCCACCCGCTTTGAGCTGGATGCGCCGGTTGGTGCGGTGGGCAAGGGAGTTAATCAGGTCATGGTTAATCCCATACAAGGTATCGATACGTTTGGTCATCTCAAAAACTTTTGTCAGTGTCTCTTGATTGAAAATGTTTCCGTCTTTGACCTCCAGCATAATTTGGAGCGTATTCGCGCCACCGACCGTCGCCGCGTACTCATTATGCGTCTGGATAAATTCATGCGTTTGGGGCAGCTGTTCATCAAAGCGCGTCACCAGGTCTAGCTGCAAGGCAAAAGCGGCAAAGACGAGGGTGACCGCCGCCACACCGATTAAAACGATTTTCCGTCGCTCGATGAGTTGTTCCCCAAGTCGATACAGAAAACGCTTGTCGGCACTCTGTCCTGTTTCGTTCATTGCATTTGGTTCACTCATAGGACTCGCCCCTCCTCGCTGTGGCGCTGTCGCATGACGCAACGCCTAGAGTGGACCATCCCATCACAGCTGGTCGGCGTCAAGCACCACGTGTTGCAAAGCGCGGGAGCGGGCTTTAGGCTTGGGAGAAACGAGAAGGAAAGAGCGAAGAGTGAGGAGCAGCTCTGTCACAGGTAGTAGCACAGACCGTATTGAGCCTCCCGTTTCGGCTGAATGTCCAAGCCACCCAGGAATGATCTCAGGAATGTACTTTCCTTTCCGTCGTGGGTATCGGAGGCCCGGCGCATGAGGTGGCCCAGCGGCTCGACGTGGAAATCTGCGCCGATGTGACCCCTTTGGTCTGAACGCAGAGAAGACGCCCTACTCAAGCGTCCTTACAATTGTGGGGAGCCCACCTTCTACCGCTCTAGCTCCGTATTCCAATACGCTGAATCCACATCATTCAGATACGGTAGCCATTCCTGGTAGTGCCTGAAGCTGAAGGTTTCGATCATGAACGGCGTCCATTCGGGTTGGACAGGCTTCTTCATCAGCCGCATCCGAGCCTCTTCCAGGAGCATGCCACCTTTTTTGCGGTTGCAGGCAAAGCAGGAGCACACCACGTTTTCCCAGCTAGACATGCCGCCTTGTGAACGCGGAATCACATGATCCAGATTCAGCTCTGAGCGGGGGAGTCGTTTTCTGCAGTACTGGCAGGTGTTCTTGTCACGAGCGAAGACGTTAAAACGGCTAAAGCGCACCCGTCGCTTAGGTACTCGGTCATAGGAAACGAGAAGAATGACCCGTGGAATCTTGATTGCCCGGCCAACCAAGCCAATCGTCTCCTCGTTTAAAGATGCTGACAGCGCACTCCAGTTCTCGAAATCGAAGGTGTGATATTGGTTGTCAACGGCTTGAGCAATTCCCTGGTAGAGCAAAGAAAATGCCCGGCGGACTGACGTGACGTGGACAGGGAAGTAGGCTTGGTTTAACACGAGCACTTTGGTGTTGAGTACACTCATTAGATCCCGAGTCCTTCCCTAAGAGGAGCGGATTTTCCCGCCTACCCTAGTCGGACACTCCCTGCATGTCAAGATTTTCCTATGTGCTTCAGAACAAAAATACGTCTGTTCATGCAAACCTCAT
Source organism: Binatia bacterium (assembly GCA_965231765.1). GTDB lineage: Bacteria > Desulfobacterota > Binatia > Bin18 > Bin18 > JAAXHF01. Next base: position 5,188,814 of record OZ246887.1, on the reverse strand, counting down.
AAACACGTAATTCCTTATTTTTTCAGAGCTTTCTCCCCTTCCCACCTCCCCCAAAGCTTTGCACTGGCGTCCCATCCGTTTCTTGGATATAGTCATCAATAATAGGGGTGTAATTTGAATTCACAACACGCCAGTCCAACAGACCTCCGCCAAGCTTACGCTGCGATTCTGCCGCTGGTGAGCCAACCGGCTCGCTACACAGGCGGCGAGCGGGGAACTGTCGTCAAAGATCCCACGCAGGTCCAGCTGCGCTTTGCCTTGGCCTTTCCAGAAGTGTACGAAATTGCCCAATCTCACCTGGGTCTGCAGATCCTGTATAACTTGCTGAATGAGCGCCCGCATCTTCAGGCTGAGCGTGTATATGCCCCGTGGACAGATATGGAAGACATGCTGCGCGAACGCCAGCTGCCGCTCGTATCGCTTGAGACGTACACCCCCCTGTCGGCCTTCGATATTGTCGGATTTAGCCTCCAGTATGAGCTGACGTATACCAATATTCTGATGATGCTGGATCTTGGCGGAGTTCCGCTGCTATCCCAAGAACGGAATGAAACACATCCGCTCATCATCGCAGGCGGTCCGACCGCCTTTCACCCTGAGCCGCTGGCTGACTTCATTGATGCGTTTCTGCTCGGTGATGGCGAAGAGGCAATTTTCGATATTTGTGAGGCGTATCGCAGCTGGGATAAAAAAAACCGGGCGGATCTGCGGACCGTCCTGAGTCGCATCCCTGGTGTGTATGTCCCGGCTCTGTTTACTCCGGAATATACGCCAGATGGCAAGCTGAGTGGCATCTCGCCTCTCATGCCTGAGTATGCCGTTGTCCAAAAACGGATTGTGAGCGACCTGAATAGCATTCCCCAACTTACCAACCAGGTTGTTCCAAATGTGAATATCGTGCATGACCGCATCGCCGTAGAGGTCATGCGCGGCTGTGTGCGCGGCTGCCGTTTCTGTCAGGCGGGTTATATTTATCGCCCATTGCGGGAACGTGACCCGCGCGCCTTACAGGAACAGATCGACACCTTAGTGAAAAAGAGCGGTTATGAAGAGGTCTCATTGCTGAGTCTCAGCACGGGGGATTACAGCTGCGTGAATCCCCTTCTGCGCGAGATCATGAACCGCTTTGCCGGTCTCAAAGTGTCGGTATCGCTACCCTCGACGCGGGTTGATGCCCTCTCCCCACAGATTCTGGAAGAAATCCGCCGGGTGCGCAAAACCGGCTTCACCCTGGCTCCAGAAGCCGGTAGCCAGCGCATGCGGGACGTGATTCAGAAAGAATACAAAGAGGAAGAGCTGCTTGAAGCCGCTCGACTGCTGTTTAGTTTAGGCTGGAAAAGCGTCAAGCTGTACTTCATGTTAGGACTGCCAGGCGAGACTGAAGACGATCTGATGGGCATTGTTGACCTGAGCCGTAAAGTCTCGGCCGTGGGTCAACATAAACGCCAAGTGACCGCGAGTGTCTCGACCTTTGTGCCCAAACCACACACCCCGTTCCAATGGGCAGGCCAAGTCAGTTTAGAAGAAACTGGAGCCCGCCAGCAACTGCTACGCCGCGAACTGCGTCGGGCAGGCATTCAATTCAAGTGGCACGAATCCCGGCTGTCCTTTTTAGAAGGCGTCTTTGCCCGCGGCGACCGCAGACTGGCTGGGCCACTGCTGACGGCGTACCAACTGGGCTGCCGTTTTGATGGCTGGACAGAGCACTTCCGCTTAGACTTATGGCAACAGGCTTTTGCTGAGCATGGGATCGACCCGGAACTATACCTGCGTCGCCGGACGCTGGAAGAAGTACTGCCGTGGGATCACTTGGATAGCGGAGTCAGCAAGAAATGGCTGCAACGCGATCTGGCTAAAGCCTTTGAGGGGATACTCACCCCAGATTGCAGCGTTGAGCGCTGCTCGTATTGTGGAGCGTGTGATTTTAAAACTGTTCGGAATGTCACCTACCACCTGAATGGAGCCAAAGGCGCTGAGCATCGCGGGCCAAACGTTGATAGCTGGGCGCACGATCTCCTGCCAGAACAGAACGCCTGGGGAACCCGTCAGTGGCAGGTTATGCAGGAAAAGAAGGCGGAGCAAAAGTCACAGGTCAAAAGTGAAATGCTCAGCACTCAGCACTCAGCACTCAGTCCCCAAGACTCAGCACTCAGTCCTCAGCACTCAGCACTTTCTTCAAACGCTCCTGCTTCGAGTGGTAATGCTGAAGAATGGCTAGCTGGTGACCCGAATACTATTGCCGTCAGCCAGGGCGACAAAAAATCTGCGGCGGCGCGGATACGGGTCGCGTATAGTCGGCTGAACGAGACCCGGTTTCTCGGCGCGAAAGAGATAGTCACCTTATTTACCCGGGCAGTCCGGCGGGCAGGGCTGCCAGTCGCCTATAGCCAGGGGTTCCACCCTACCCCGCGTATGAGTTTTGGTCCTGGCTTGCCACTCGGTATGGAGAGTGAGGAAGAATTTCTTGATATCTTCTTGACCGAGACTCTCCCGCCAGCTGAGTTGGCCAGTCGCCTTGATGCACAGCTGCCTCTTGGCTTTGCCATTCACCGGACACAAGCCATCGGCCTTAAAGACCCCAGCATCGATGCCAGTATACAAGCGACACATTACCACGTGGCGCTCAACTCCCTACCCGCAGAGAAGCAGGCGGTCGCGTTTTGGACGGAATGTCTGGACATGTTTTCGGCTGCCTCGACGTTTCCGCTCCAGAAACGGAATCGGAACGGCGTCAAAACGATAGATGCCAAGCAGTGCGTTCGACAGCTCGCGCTGACTACAGCGCGTACGCTGTACATAGAAATTGCCGTTACACAGACAGGGACACTCAACCCCCAGGAATTCTTGAAAGCGCTTTTAGGGCTCTCAGATAATGAGGGGAAAACGCTGCGTGTAACAAAAATTCAGACAGTATTTCACTCCCAGCCCGATACAGAGGATGCCGAGGATGCGGAGATGAAAGTAGCCCCTGCAGAAGATGAACGGACGGGAGCCTCGACGGCTGCCTCAGCTTCTGCACGAGATGGATAAACGTGCGTCAGAAAATCATTATTAATTCGACCCCGTATGAATCCAGAGTTGCCCTGCTTGAAAATGAAACTCTGGTTGAGATTCACATCGAACGAACCCAGCAGCGGAGCATCGCTGGGAATATATACATAGGCCGAGTCACCCGTGTCCTGCCCGGTATGCAAGCCGCCTTTGTTGACATTGGTCTGGAAAAAGCCGGCTTTATCCATGCCTCAGACCTGTTCGGTGGCCCGCTGCCAGCCGGCTATGCTGAAGATGTCATAGACGAACTCAATGATCCCGATGAAACAGACGATACAGCAGTATCCGACTTGGTCGACGGGCGTGATCAGCTCGGCGAGCAAGACCAGAATGATGAACATGACGAGCTTATCGAATATGATGAGCTAGACGTTCTAGACGAAGCTGATGCAGCAGACGGATTTGACGGGCTCCAGCCTGAAGAAGACACCGAGGACGAATTCGTTGAGACTGCTGACCCTGCGCGAGCAGCACGACCGGCAGCACGCTCGTTCTCAAATGGACGCGGACGCTACCGGCGCTCCCTAGGGCCGATGCTGCCGCTTGAAGAGAAGATCAAGAAAAATCAAGAGATCCTCATCCAAGTCGCCAAAGAATCTCTCGGCACCAAAGGGCCACGTCTCACCTCGCATATCTCTTTGCCGGGCCGCCACCTGGTATACACCCCAACCGCTACCCATATCGGCGTGTCACGACGGATTGCCGACCCGAAAGAGCGCAGACGCTTACGCGAGACTGTCGCCGGCATGAAAGCGGAAGGTGGTTTCATCGTCCGCACTGCTTGTGAAGGGCTCCCCAAGAAAGAAATTCAGGACGACATGAAGTTCCTGCTCAAGCTGTGGAGCAGGCTCAGTAAAAAACGGGAAGAGAATAGCGCACCGGCTCTCTTACATGAGGATATGGATGTCATTCTGCGCACCATTCGTGATCTCTTGACTTCAGATGTGGATGAAATCGTTGTTGATAATGCACAAGATTACGAGCGGCTGAAAGCGTTTGCGACGGACTTCATGCCGCGCTCGACCACCCGTATGAAGCTGCATGATCAGCCGGAACCAATTTTCGATCACTACAATATTGAGTCCCAGATTAGCAAAGCGCTTGAGCGGCGGGTGTATCTCAAATCGGGTGGCCATATCGTTGTCGATCAGACCGAAGCGCTCACCGCTATCGACGTCAACACTGGCCGCTTTGTCGGCAAACATGATCAAGAAGAGACGATGTTGCGGACCAATTTGGAGGCGACCACAGCGGTGGTTGAACAACTCCGCTTACGCAACCTGGGCGGCCTGATCATCATCGATTTTATTGACATGGAACGCGCGGCGAACCGCAACAAGGTCACCGAGACCATGCGCGCAGCGCTCAGAAAGGACAAAACCCGCAGCAATATGCGCAAGATCAGCGAGCTGGGTTTAGTCCAAATGACGCGGAAACGTACGCGTGAAAACCTCAAGCACCAACTGTGTGATCCCTGTTCGTATTGTGCCGGCAACGGGGTGCTACGATCTGCGCAGACCATTGCTTATACCATCTTACGCCAGCTCCACAAGGCAGCCCGCTTGCACTCTACTGCTTCAACCTTGATGATTAAAGCCCATCCTGAGGTCATCACCTTTCTATATGACGAGGAAAGCGACCAGATCGACAGCCAGGAACGGGCCTTGCGCAAACATTTCTTCCTGCGGGCCACACCTGGGATGCATCTTGAAGATTTCGACATTAGTCCAGTCGGTCCCGAGCCAGCGCGTCTCCCAGCCGTTCGCCCGAGTGCAGCTCGGACAAGTACGACGCCTAAGACGGCAAGCAAGATAGCAAGCAAGACGGACAAAGCCTCTGAACAAGAGCCCCCCAAACGGAAACCCGCAGCCGCACGCTCACGCCGACGAAGCAGTACGTCTACTGGGACACGATCGGATACTAAGGCCAGCCCAACATAAACGTCTCATCATGTTATTTCACGGCATTGAGCCTCTTGCATCCTTCGTCTGCTCTCCGCGCGGCAGGGGCATCTTGCCTATGGGGCGGTTTTTGTAGTAGGCCGACAGAACAAAGGTGGTGGTAGGCGCGTATGTTTCTCGACGTGTTGCAGGCCCTCAGCCAGGATATTTACAACACACTCGGCAGCGGCTTTGACGAAGTCGTGTACCAAAAAGCGTTTGAGGTCGGCTTGCGTTTGCGTTCGATTCCTTACGAAGCCCAGCGGGTCGTGCCGGTGTATTATGAAGGCTTTTATATTGGCGAGGGCCGACCGGATCTGATCGTCGGTGCAGGCGACGAGAAAGTTGTCATTGAACTCAAAGCGGTCGAGAGTGTCGGCCATAAAGAGCGGACCCAGATCGACAACTATCTGCAGGTCTTGCAGCTTCCGCACGGGCTGCTGATCAATTTCCCCCAACCAACGAAGTCAAAAGCCGCCCGGGACGAGATTGATTTTATTGAGGTCTTTCGGGAACTCCAAAACGGCCAGCAAGACGACCAATCAGACAGCCTAGAAATGACGTAAAGGAGGATGACAATGGCAGATACGGAAGCTCGGCTTCAGGCCCTTGAAGCTAAGGTACAAGAATTAGAGGATCGGACCCAGATCCAAGAACTGCGGTTCCGCTATCATCTGGCGGTCAATGAGAAAAAGCCTGAGATGATTCAGGACCTGTTCGCCGAAAATGGTGAGATTGATTTTGCTCATCTGGGCAAGGCCGCAGGAAAAACGCAGGTCAACACCTTTTACCAACAAGCTCTGTCGGACCTGGTGCCGTTTGTCAAACAGTTCATCCACAACCACATCATCACCCTCCATGGCGACACAGGCACAGGCCTGAGCTACTTAGAAGCCAAGCCGATCTTCAATGGCGAGAGTTTCCTGGTTGCCGCTCGTTTTGATGATGAATATACCCGTGAAAACGGGCAATGGAAGTTCCGTAAAATGACACTTGTGCCGTATTTTATGGTGCCGCTCAAGGAAGGCTGGGCTGGCGAGAATACTATTCAAATGATCCGTAAGTAGGGAGCCAGGCATGCAGCACATGATTTCTCTCCTCCTCATCCCAGGGGCATGAGCCGCGGCGCCAAACGTTCTGTCGCTGAGGTACTCAGCCGTTCGGGTGACGAGCGAATCGGGTACGCTGCGACGCGATGTCGTGCTACGGATCAACAGCCGGTCCACCCCAGTCGGCAACACCATGCCCGCAGGGGAGAACGTGCAATCCCCTCTTCTCGTCGCTTGTGCAAGCGGGTGAACATCTGCTGCTGCAGATAGGTCACTTTAGGTGAAAGCGGGGGGAGTAGTCGAGACAAGAACCTCTTCCTTATCCTCTGACGAACATCCGCTTATACCACGGTACGCCCGCTATTTTCAGCCGTTCCCGCTCCTGCCGGGTGCGTTCTCGCTCTTGTTCCTTGAGGATTTTTGTCAGGAACCGCTCGCCCCGAGCCTCATGACAGGCTTTATATTTCTTGCCACTCCCGCACGGGCACAGGTCGTTACGGCCGACCTGCAGCACGGAACGCGGGAGCGTCTCAACAGGTTTGCGGTTTGGAAGCGTCGTGGAGAGCTGCATATTTTGCCGCTTTCTTGCCATCCCTGGTCTCCTCTTGGCTGTGTATGACCCAAGCCGACTCCTACTGCCAATGGCCGGATACCTAGCGGATAGTAAACATTTTTCCTGCACCGGAAAAGTCCATACTTGGAGAAGAAAAGGTGAGAAAACAGCGAGGTGCTGAAGGGACTGTGTGTCAGAGAAAACCTGAAAGACTGCTCGTCTGTCCTCTCAAGATTATGCCAACGTGACCCCCCCATCAACAACAATATTCTGGCCGGTCACAAAATCAGAAGCTGGGGCGGCCAAAAAGATGGCTGCTCCCACCAGATCACGCGGTTCCCCGACCCGTCGGAGCGGGGTCTGACGGACCATTTCCTGTTCAACCTCAGGCCGGGTGAGATGCGGAGCAGTCATACCAGTCCGAATATAGCCAGGACTAAAGCAGTTGACGTACACCTGATGCCTGGCCCAGCGCATAGCCAGCACCCGGGTCAGCTGAATGACCCCAGCTTTGGCAACTGAATAGGTTAAGCCCGAGTTCACGACGAAACCGGAAATAGAAGCCGTGTTCACAATCTTACCGCCGCCATGCTCGATCATATACCGGCCGGCCGCCTGAGCACATAAGAACACCCCAGTGATATCGACATCGAGCTCGGTTTGCCAATCAGCCAGGCTCAGCTCTTCGGGTTTCACAATCTTTAGAATCCCGGCATTGTTAAACACAAAGTCTAGCCCGCCTAATTTTTCGGTGGTAAATCGCACCAGCTCCTCCACACTCGCTTGCTGAGCCACATCAGTCCGGATTGCCAGCGCGTTTCCGCCGTGTCCGGTGATGTCCTGGGCAACCTGCTGAGCTGCGTCCAGATTGACATCGCTAATAACCACTGACGCCCCAGCTTCAGTCAAGCCGTGGGCAATCGCTTGCCCCAGCCCTGATCCTCCACCCGTGACATAACCACGTTTCCCTGACAAATCGAAGAGCGCATGTCCACTCATAACGTATCCTTTCTGTTTCATCCCTCTTGCCCTTTTGCCCTCTTGTATCCAGCCTGCTGCAGCCGGGCAAGCAAGGCCATTTCCCAACTGTTCAGCGCAGGCTGCCTCCGTCGCATAAAACGCTTATTCAACAGCTATCATCAACCTCCCACCTAGCGGACAGCGAGTGAGAAGCGGCCTTCTTCTGATTGAAGAAGCTGCTCCCGTATGTCATATCTGAAAGTGGTCTAAGAAGATCCTAAGAAGATCCTCGGTAATATGAAGGAGTGAAAATCTGGTGCCAATCAGTCAAGAATTGCTGGACATTTTAGTCTGCCCAGAAACCAAACAACCTGTCGCCCTGGCCCAGTCGTCTGTACTCGAACAGCTCAATGCGTGTATCACACAAGGCACGCTAGCGAATCGGGGCGGCACCCCAGTGAGTCGCCCTCTAGAAGCAGTCCTCGTGCGCGAAGACCACCAGTATTGTTACCCCATCCGTGACGATATTCCAGTCATGCTGATTGATGAAGCTATCCCACTTGAGGGAATCCATTGAACCACTGACGAAGGCAGCCGTCCCGCTTCTTGTTGCGCGGCTGTCTTGTCGTCTGTTAGAATACGTCTGTCTGGTCTTCAGAGTCAGGTAGAGGAGGGATGAGGAAGATGGTGGTGGAAATCATGAAGGTCATGCAGATCATAAAGATCTTGGTCCCTATGGCGGCGTTTCAACACGACATCGCGTCTCAGTCTCATACAGGAGAGAACAGCAATCCCGCTCATATGAAAGACGTATTGTGAAGCAACTGTCCTGGCATACGCACGATCAGGGACAGACTCAAGGGTCTCCGCTCTCTCCAAGCAGACATTCGTAACGGACAGCGAGCCACAGGATCAGCCTCATGGGTAGAGGGATTTCTTTCTTACCATTCCGCAGTATTGTGCTCATTGCGGGCCTGAGTATTGGTCTGAGCATCGGCCTAGGCAGCCCACCTGCCGCACCAGCCGCTTTACACATCCTCGAACGGGTCCATTATACGTCGGTCGAGGGATACACGCGGGTTGTTATCACCCTATCTGGAAAAACAGACCATAAGCTTTTTACTCTGCCAGCAGACCTGTCCAGTCGGCGTCCGCCGCGTATTGTCATTGACTTTTCCTTAGCAGATCTTGGCCCGCGTGCCCCGCGTTCATTACCGATTCACGACGGCCTGCTCAAGCAGGTCCGGACCGGGCAGTTTACTCCCACCACAGCCCGGGTAGTGCTCGACGTTGAACGGATCGATGAACACCACGCGTTTGCCCTGCATGCACCATACCGGCTAGTGATCGATATCCGAGGAAAAGACCCAAAAGGCGCAAAACCAGTCCCCGATAGTGCTCGGTCTGCTCAGCCTGCCCCCCGTTTAAAGATCATGCTTGACCCTGGTCATGGGGGCAAAGATCCAGGGGCTCTCGGTAGAGGCAAAGCCCGGGAAAAGAATGTTGCCTTGGCCCTCAGCAAACGCGTAGCCCGGAAATTGAGGGCCCATCTGCCAGTTGACGTCTTGTTTACCCGTGAGAGGGATACCTTTATCCCTCTGGAAGAACGCACAGCTCTTGCCAATGCGGCCAGAGCTGATCTGTTTATCTCGCTTCATGTCAATGCCAGTCGCAACCCACAGGCGCGTGGCATCGAAACCTATTATCTGAACAATTCAAATGATCGCGCAACGAATCGGCTGGCCGCGATGGAGAATGGGCTCCAGCACATTGCCTCAGCTGCCCCGCAACAGACCGGGCTATCGTATATTCTGAGCGACTTAATTCAGACAGGCAAAGAAGAGGAATCAATTTCCCTAGCCAATCATCTGCAGAACGCTCTTGTCCGTCAGGCAAAGAGGCGTAACCCTCACGTCCGCAATATTGGGGTGAAAAAAGGGCCGTTTTATGTTCTGGTCGGCGCCCATATGCCGTGCGTCCTGGTCGAAGCTGGATTTATCACCCATGCAGCAGAACGCCGCTTGTTGCTCTCAAGAGCCTATCAGGACGACTTGGCCGAAGGATTATACCAAGGGATAGCCAGCTTCCTGCGCGAGCAGGAACAAGCTAAAAGTTTATAGACCGCTGTGTCCTTCAGTTTTACCCTCAATTTTGCCAACCGTTGGCCCCACTCGAAAAATAAGCCCATAGGCCAGACCGAAACCAAGTCCAAGGACGCCAATGACGGACAGCGGCTGGAATCCAATCGAGGGATAATGGCCAGACCCGGCCAGCATGGCAAAGATTAAAGGGACAGACAAAAAGGTATTCACTCGCGAGGCGAGCAAGGCTTTTTTCGCGGTCGCGGGCTGTTCCGGTGGTGTCTTTCCGGCCCGAGTCCAGCTGATCAATTGCTGTTGGGCGGGCCAGATAATAAACCAGACATTCCACCACATGATGGTCCCAAATACGACGCCAAGACTGATCCACAGCCCGGCACTTGAGCCCAATAACCCAGCGTCTCCCATCACCCCACTGCCGAGCAGAAAATACTTCCACAGCAGCAGCAGATAGCCTGATAGAAAGGCAAACATCGCTCCCCAGCGAAACCACCATAAGGTCTGTAACATCAGTTCCGGGACAAACTGCCTGCGGACACTGTCCTCCAGCACCTTCTGCACCTGGACATTCATAAAATTAAAGAAATACAGTAGCCCTATCCAGATAATGCCGGCCAGAATATGGATCCACCGAAACAGCGCTTGCAGGACATCATGGCTATCAACGTACATCATCGTACCTCATCACTACTGCCTGCATTCATCCTCAACTGCCAGCTCTTGGCGGACAGGACGGACTTGGCATACAACGTTGAGGTGCGTATGCTACACTAATCATCTAACCATTCAACACAGAGGAGAACACATGGCAGAAAAAACAAGGACAGCTCAAAGAGGCAAAGCGGGACAGCTCAAACGCCCCTGCCCCGTCTGTGCAGAGGCTGACACAAAAGTCGTGCAGTACACCGGTTTTGGCCAGAAAAAAGGCTTCTATTGGGTGTGTGACAGCAATTCGTGCGACTATATCGCTCGTACTCGCTAAAAGTAAAACCTATGGAGCATGAAAACACTTCTCAGCCCTCTCCTGCCCACGTCTATATTGTGAGTCATGGTCCGGGTTGTCTTGACGGCGTGACCGCTGCAGTTTCGGTTGCCCGCTATCACGCTGGCGCGACGCTTATTCCGTGTTTCGCCAGTACTAGTCGGATTGATGAGGTCCTGCGCTCTATCAATCCAGACGATGTCCCGACGGGCAGTGAAGTATGGATCACTGATATTTCTTGGACACAAGAAGAGACCAACGATCATTTACGCCAACTCGCGGCTCGGGGCATCAAGCTGTATTGGTTTGATCACCACCGTACGGCGATTTCTCGGCATGCCAACGGCGCTATCCATGCACCTTTTACCGACTATGTCTTGAGCGAAGCCGTGTCAGGCGCCCGCTTGGTGTACGAGTATCTAGAGAAGCAACTGGCGGCCTCTGGCCGACACAACGAAGCATTTACCGCTTTTGCGCCAGTCGTGGCCCAAGCTGATGATAATGATCGCTGGATCCACGCCATCTCCGGTTCACGTGAACTGGCGCTGACTGTCAGCACTTTGTCTGGTACGGATCAAGGCAATCTGGATGCCTATCACGCGCTGCTCGCTATTGATGCCCAGGTTACTTACACCCCAGCAATGCAGGCTGCATATGAGAAGGCGACCCAGGAGATCAAAGACAGTTTTGCCCTAGCTGAACAAAGTCAGGTCCGCCTGCCCTTGCCTGACTCGCCGTATACTGTCATTGCCGCTGTGTGTGATGGCCACCCGAGTGAAATTGGGGATCGTTGGGGAAAACAGGCAGACAACACCGTGATTGCATTGTTTGATCGCAAAAATGGTGGAGTCAGCTTACGCAGATCCCCAGGCTGCGACATTGATCTATCACAACTCGCTCAGGCGTTTGGCGGTGGCGGGCATCCTGCTGCTTCAGGTTGCCGGCCCGAAGAGCTGGCTCTGATGTTCTCGCAAAGTGTTGCCCAGTTGTTCTCGGCCAAGCTACACACCTTGGTTCAGGCCGAACACGCGGCTGGCGAATCGTAAGGAGAGTGCTCCCTCTTTAGCCTTTTGCAACCGCGCGTCTCTTCGCCTGTGGCATATCGTAGTCATAATCAATAATGAGCGGCGCGTGATCGGAAAAGCGCTGGTCTTTATAAATACACGTCTGTTGGGCTTTGGCTGCAAGTCCTGGGGTAGCGATCTGGTAGTCGAGTCGCCAACCAACATTCTTGGCCCAGGCCTGCCCTCGGTTTGACCACCAGGTGTATTGGTCAGCATCTTGGTTGAGGCGTCGAAAGACATCGACAAAGCCGATCTCATCAAACACTTTTGTCATCCACTCCCGCTCTTGAGGCAAAAAGCCCGAATTTTTTTGATTGGCGCGCCAGTTTTTCAAATCATTTTGAGTATGGGCGATATTCCAATCCCCACAGATGGCGACATGCCGGCGGCTGGCACGTAGGACTTGGAGTTCGGGAATGAGACGCTCCATAAAGGAATATTTTGCTGCTTGCCGCTCATCCGAACTAGAACCAGAGGGCAGATACATTGAAATAGCCGACAATCGGCCAAAATCAGCCCGCACATAGCGCCCCTCGGCATCAATATCAGCATGGCCCAAGCCACGCTGCAGCCGATCGGGCTCGCGACGGGCATACACCCCAACCCCAGAATAGCCTTTCTTTTCAGCCGGATGAAAAAATCCGTACAGACCATTTAGCTGGCGGAGTTCCGGCGAGAGATCTCCCTCTTGGGCTTTCAGTTCTTGGACACACACGATGTCGGCATCTTGCTTGGCAAGCCAAGCGACAAGCCCTTTTTTCGCGGCAGACCGAATACCGTTGAGGTTCAATGAGATGATACGCATAGCCTTCCCTGTGCTGTGCAAAATTGCTCCAGGTTACTGAATTGCTCCGGATTACTCAGACGGCTTTTGCTCCGTCCCTGGGACTGGATCAAAACCGCCAGGATGAAAAGGCTGACAGCGCCCGATCCGCTTGAGGCTGAGGAAGAGCGCCCGAAAAAAAGAATAGGTCTGGAAACATTCAAGCGCATACTGTGAACAGCTGGGTGAAAAACGACAGCCGGCCTGTGGTCCAAAAAACGCTGCGCATAGGGGTGAGATCACAATTTGATAGGCTCGAATCAGTCCAATCATACCCATCACGCTGAGGCGCCCGAGCGCGCTGATCGGTTTCATACACAACACGCTCCAGCGACCAAAACTTTCGGCTTTGGCATAGCCCTGAATCTATCCGACTTTGACCGGGAAGAACAGGGACGGCCGGTAAACGAGACACAAAGCGGGGGCTAATCTTGACAGTCGGCTGTGGGCTGGATAAGAGGGGATAGCAAATATAGATATTCTATGGAGGAGGATTACATGGCAACACCTCAACCTGCTGTAACGAGCAGGGATATGGGTAAGAATCAGTGGTACGTGCATCTGAGCCGGCTAGAGGGCGCAGATACGGGCGTGATCAAGTCTGCCGTCTCAGAGCTGCGAAAAACGTGTGCAGACCAGGGCATTAATCTGACAATTGGTCTCGGTCCGAGCCTGATCGGCGACCTGACCGATGATGTTCCCGACGATTTTCAACCCTACACCACCTTCGCGTCTATTGATGGTAGTGGTAAAGAAGCCAAAGGTACGCAAGAAGAGCTGCTGTTCTGGCTGAACCACGACGACAAAGACAAAATCTGGAAGGCCCAGTTTGATGCCCGTGAAGCGCTTAAGGGAAACATGCGCGTCGCCCGTGAGACGATGACGTTCATCTATGGCAATTCCTTCGACATGACTGGCTTCAAAGATGGGACTGGCAATCCTGACCCCCCCGCACGCGATGCTGAAGTTGCAGTCGTTCCGGATGGGCAACCTGGAGCGGGCGGCAGCTTCATCATTGCTCAGCGTTGGATTCATGACCTTGAGGCTTTTAATTTACTCCCCGTGCCTGAACAGGAAAGAGTCTTTGGCCGGACCAAGGGGGAAGAATCAGCGAAGCTTTCACCTCTGCCCCCTTCCTCTCACCTCGCTCACCAGGAGTTGCGTGAAGGCAAAACAGGCGATGAGAGTACGCCCAAACGTGATGAAATCTCGCGTCGTTCGACTCCGTATGCCTTCCACGATGGCAGCGTTGGCTTGTATTTCATGGCCTTCTGCAAGTCTCAGGCACCATTGCGCGAGCGTATGCGGGCGATGTACGGCATGGACGGACAAGAGCGTGACCGCTTAACGTCTTACAGCAATCCAGCCTCTGGGTCGTTCTATTTCGCTCCGTCAGTTGAGACGCTTGATAAAGCCTTTTCATAGACGCTATCGTCTTTAAAAAGGAAAAGGGCAGCCCAGAGGGGCTGCCCTTTTTTGTACATCGGTACTTCTCCGATCTTACATCCTCTCTAAGGCAAAGACTGCTGTTGTTGCCCGCCAATTTTTATACCGCAAATTTTTGAGCCGGCGACTCCGGGCTAAATAGCACTCTTCCTGAATGCGCACTCCGAGTTGGTAGCAAAAATCGCCAAAATCCGCCACGGTAAAGGCTTGCCAACGCGGAGCCTCGTGCCAACGTTCGGGTAAATCTGAGGCATGTGGGATACGACCGGTAAATAAAAGCTCAAACCGACAGCGCCAGTAACCCCAATTCGGAAAGCTGACAATCGCCTGTTTCCCAACCCGCAACATTTCCTGCAAAATCATGGCCGGATCATCCAGAAAAGGCAGCGTCTGGCTCAAGACCACGGAGTCAAAGCTGGCATCCGGGTAATCGGCCAGGCCCTCTTCGACATTGCCCTGGCGGACACTTAAACCACGTCTGACGCAGCCCAGAATACCAGCTTCGCTCAGTTCAATCCCGCGCCCGACAACATTTTTACGCCGCACCAAGTACTCTAAGAGTGCCCCATCCCCACAGCCCAGGTCAAGAATACGAGCCTGAACCGGCACAATATCGGCAATCACCGACAGATCGGATCGCAGGTTGACAGGCGGACTTGGAGTGGGGGTCTGAGGCGCGACTTGCACAGCAGAAATTTGGCCAGTCATGCAGCGGCCTCTGGCTTGAGCTGCTTCTTGCCAGTGTCCCGCTGCGTATCAGACCTGAGTACCTGGGAGGCACTTGATATCTCGTCCTGCACCAAGCGATCCAGAAAGCTGCCTAATAAGTTTGTCATGGTATCGACTTCGAGCAGAAAGGCATCGTGGCCCCATGAGCTTTGCACGTCGAGATACGTCACGTCGGCGCCGGCCGCTGTGAGCGCACTCACCAGCGCCTTACTGTGATAGCTCGGATACAGCCAGTCGCTGGTAAAACTGACAACCAGGTATTTTATAGCCGCAGCATTGGCAAACGCAGCTGACAATGACCCAGTCGATGCACTCAGGTCAAAATAATCCATCGCCTTGGTAATATACAGGTAACTATTGGCATCAAAACGACGTGTGAAATTCAGGCCCTTGTATTTCAGATAGCTCTCGATCTGGAATTCTGACTGAAACTCGTACCCATACCGCACCCGGTCCTGGAGCCGCCGACCAAACTTCTGCTGCATAGACTCTTCGCTGAGATAGGTGATGTGGCCGACCATCCGGGCGACGGCTAAGCCAGCGTCAGGTTTGAACTCAACATCGTAATAGTCGCCGTTATTCCACGCTGGGTCAGCATAAATCGCTTGGCGTCCGACTTCGCTGAGTGCAATCAGCATCGGGCTGTGCTGGGCGGTCGTCGCAATTGGAATGGCAGCCTTGACACGTTCGGGGTAGTGAGCAGCCCATTCGAGGGCTTGCATTCCACCCATTGAGCCACCGGCCACACACAGCAGTTTTTCAATCTCCAGATGATCCAGTAACTGGACTTGGGTCCGGACCATATCGCCAATCGTCACGACTGGGAAACGCATACCATACGGCTTGCCCGTCGTCGGGTCGATGTGAGTCGGGCCGGTCGAGCCATAACAACCACCCAGCACATTGCTGCAAATGACAAAAAACCGGTTGGTATCAAACGCTTTGCCAGGCCCAATACAATCATCCCACCAGCCCGGCTTTTTATCCTCAGGGGCAGAATAGCCAGCCGCATGACCACTGCCACTGAGCGCATGAGTAATCAGAATCGCATTTGACCGATCGGCGTTCAGCTGCCCGTACGTCTCGTAGGCGAGGGTCACCGGACTCAGCGCAGCTCCACTCTCCAGGTGAAATGGGTCGTGCTGCGCAAAGGTGAAATGAAGCGGCTGAACAATGCCGACCGAGCCATTCGTACTCATGGTTTTATTGTCTCGAGCCCGCAAGAGAAAAAAGGGGAGAACCTAAAGTGTAAAGCGCGAAACGTCAAAAATCCGATGACGTAGCCAACCTTGTGCGTTCTCCGTGTATCATCCATTTGCTGCTTTGAGTGCCTGGTCAAGGTCCCAGATAACATCATCACAGTCCTCAATGCCGACACTCAAACGGATGAAATCTGGCAACGCCCCAGCACTGACCAATTCTTCTTCGTTCAACTGGCTATGGGTCGTGCTGGCCGGATGAATGGCCAGACTCTTGGCATCCCCAACATTCGCAACGTGGCTATGAAGTTTCAAGCTATTAATGAATTTTTCGCCCGCGTCTCGGCCGCCTTTGATCCGGAAGCCCATAATCGAGCCGGGGCCCTTGGGCACATATTTCTGGGCTTTGGCATACTCGGGGTGGTGAGCCAGGCCAGGAAAGGCAACAGACACAACGCCGGCGTGGGCATCCAAAAATTCAGCCACTTTCTGGGCGTTCTCCACGTGGCGGTCCATACGCAGACTCAGCGTCTCGACCCCGAGCAAGGTGGTGAAGCTATCAAACGGAGCCTGACAGCCGCCAACATCACGCAGGATCTGCACCCGCGATTTCAGAATCATGGCCGGTGCGCCAAGATCAGCGTAGACCAAGCCATGATAGGACGGGTCTGGCTCAGTAAAGTTAGGGAAACGCCCACTGCGCCAATCAAAATTGCCACCATCAACAATGACCCCGCCAATGGCCGTACCGTGACCGCTAATAAACTTGGTCGTACTATGAGTCACAATGTGTGCTCCCCACTCCAGCGGACGACACAGATACGGCGTGGCAAAGGTATTATCGATCATGACTGGGATGTTATGGGCCTGAGAAACCTCAGACACTTCGTCAAACGGAAAGATAGTAATATCCGGGTTGCCCAGCGTCTCGCCATACAGAATCTTGGTATTCGGCTGAATAGCCTTGGCAAATTCTTCCGGTTTGGTTGGGTCAACGAACGTTGTGGTAATTCCCATCCGGGGAAAGGTGTGCGCGAACTGGTTAAACGTCCCACCATAGAGCCGGCTACTGCTCACAATGTGATCACCTTGCCCGCATAAGGCCATGATTGCCATCATCTGTGCCGCATGACCGCTGCTGGTGACTAAGGCTCCCACTCCCCCTTCCAGGTCAGCCAAGCGTTGCTCCAACACGTCATTGGTCGGGTTCATGATGCGGCTGTAAATATTGCCCATCTCTTTGAGTGCAAACAGGTTTGCCGCGTGCTCGGTATCACGAAACTGATAACTCGTGGTATGGTAAATTGGAACTGCACGGCTCCCAGTCGTCGGGTCAGGAACTTGGCCAGCATGGAGCTGGCGGGTGCTGAATCCGTATTTACGATCGCCATTATCATTTGCGCTCATGCAGTATTCTCCCTTACAACGTGATTATGGTACGGTACGTGTCGCAGTAAGAGCAGGTGGGACTCTCACTTTCCTGCCGAGAGTATAGCGGGACCAGGTGGGATACAGCAAGTAAGGCGGATTTTCAGCAGCTGAAGATACTGATTGCGACACGCCGAAGGCCTAGATATGATGGGGGCGATTCTTCATCATACTGCCAAGAGATGTGATCACAGACCAACTAAGGAGGAACAAATTATGCCAGGCAAGCTGTGTGTTTCATTGACCTATGCCAAGAATGATACCGATAAGGCAACGGTGGCTTTTGTCATTGCCAATGCCGCGGTTGGCTCTGAGCAGGAGACTCTCGTCTTTCTGAGTACGGAAGGGGTCCGTTTAGCGGTGCGAGGTTATGCTGACGATATTCATGAAGAAGGCTTTATGGCCCTCAAGGAGCTGATGGCGAACTATGTCGAAGCCGGTGGCTCAATCTACGTCTGTTCGCCATGTTTTAAGAAACGCGGCTTGGATGAGAACAACCTAGTCGACGGCGCTACAATTGTCGGCGGTGCCAAATTGATTGAGTATCTGTCAGACGGCACGCCGTGTGTATCGTATTGATCCGTTCAGACAAGCAAGCCAAGAGCCATCCCAGCGGGACGTCTCAGTACAGACGAAGAACATTCGCGCTACGGGCTATGCACCAGGGAAGCACAGGCAGGAGTCAGAACGATGGATGAGCAGGCGCAGCAGCACCCATACGAACCACATGACAGTTTCGATGGCGGTGATCTCGACTGTGGAAACGGTCTCTTACTGCTGATCCGCAAACATATCGACCCTTTAACTCCAGGCCAACTGCTTGAGATTCTGTCGACGGAATCATCAGTCGTCGAAGACCTCCCAGCCTGGTGCCGCTTAACCAAGAATGACTTGGTTTCCCACATTCAGCGCGGCAAGCAGAATAGTTTTTTGGTCTCCAAAGGAGCACGCGACAAGCAGCAAAAGGAGCTTGATCAGGAATTGTCTCCGTCAGAGTTACCACACCCTCCGCATGACGTGCACAAGAAACGGAAAAAGCAGCAGCAGAACACGCGGACCTCCCGGAGCAGACAACAGGCTCCGATTACCCAACCGATCCAAGAGGTTATCATTCCCACCGAGCTGCCGTCCCCCCAGCCTGCCCCAGCCATTGCTCCCTTATCGGTCATGAGTGTTGGGAGTTGGCCCCGACCGCCTTGGCTGCTGCGTGCGCTGAACGACCATCTTGAAGGCCGTATGTCGGATGAGGAGTTTGCCCAGACGGCAGACGATGCCGTGCGGCTGGCATTTGCTGCGCAGCAGCGGGCCGGTGTCGCAGTCTTCACAGACGGCGAGCAGCGTCGGGATAATTATGCCAGTTTTGTAGGCGGGCTGCTCGATAACTGTCAGCTGATCCCGATTACCGACTTGTTGCCGTATGTGGACGACCCACAGGAATTTGAGCGCGAGTTACGCGCCCTCGATGTCCCGGCAGGCAAAATCCGCCATCCGGCTGTATTTGGGCCCTTAGGCAGAAGCCGCTCGTTGGCAGTCCATGAAGGCGAATTTTTGCAACGCCTTACCCAAGCCCCAGTCAAAATTGCAATCCCCGGCCCGTATCTCTTAACCCGGACTATGTGGATGGAGTGTATCTCTGATCGGGCGTATGAAAATCGCGAAGACTTAGCCACCGCCATTGTCCGGGTGCTGCACGAGGAGTTACATTTTCTCCTGGCAGCCGGTGTTGCCATCGTTCAGATAGACGAGCCGGTTCTCACCGAAGTTGTGTTCAGTGGGACAACAAACAACCGTACCTTCATGTGCGGAGCGCTGGGCGAAAAGCGTGAACCCGCCGAAGAGCTGGCTTTTGCTGAATCCCTGATTCAACAGGTCATTGCGGGATTGCCGCGTGACCGCCTGGCCTTACACATCTGTCGTGGCAACTGGACACCGGATGAAAGCGCGGCGCTGGTTGGTGACTATCGACCGCTGATCCCACTCTTGCAGAAACTTGCGGTCGGGACGCTGTTTCTCGAACTGTGTACCCCACGGGCCGGTGATGCCGAAGTCTTGCGAGCATTACCGGAAACCAGTCGCATCGGAGTCGGTGTCATCAACCAGAAACGCCAAAGCCTGGAAAGCGTTGAAGAAGTCTTGGCCAAAGCAGAAAAAGCAATCAGTGTGTTTGGATCGGACCGAGTCCTGCTCAACCCAGACTGTGGTTTTGCGACCTTTGCCGATAACCCCATCACTGCCGCCCAGCTGGCAGAACAAAAACTCGCCGTGATGGCCCACGCAGCCACCCTGCTCCGAGAGCGGCATAGGGTTTCAGCCTGACTGTCCGTAGCGGATGCAGCCGCTGGTTGAGCAGTGTGACTTACGCTTGCACATTGTTTTTGCAGATACGGAGGACAGCCTATGACTCAGCTACGTATAGACGGTGAAGTGCTCAGCCCCCAGGTTTTTCGCTTTGAAGATTTACGCCGACTTCCTGGCCAAGTTGCCGATGTCGGACGGCGCATTCCTGGCCGTGACGGCAGTGGCATCCGCTTACAGTCACTCCTTGAGCAGGTTGGTCCGCAAGAAAGCGTCAAGTATATTACGCTTGAATCAACCGATGGCACCTTCTCCGCCAGTGTTCCATTAGCAGCCGTGCAAGACGCAATCGTTGCCTACAAGCTTGAGGATGCACCCCTACCCGCCCAAAAGGGCGGACCGTTCCGTTTTTTTATTCCAGATGTTGCTGAATGCGCCGTTGGTGAGGTTGACGCCTGTGCCAATGTGAAATTTCTTGGCCGGATGCATCTCAGCCGCGAGCCGGGTCGAGATGTTCGACCGACCAGCGCCCAATTGCACCAAGAACACCATGAGAAACCAGGCCATGAGCATGTCTCGTAAAGCTGGCGTCGTTGCCTGGCGACGGACCGACACTGGAACACTCGAAATCTTGCTGATTACGGCTCGGCGACACCCAGACTCGTGGATCTTTCCGGTTGGTACCGTTGATCCTGGAGAAACTCCGGAACACGCTGCTGCTCGCGAATGCGCCGAAGAAAGTGGCTACACGGTTGAAACGGGTTCTCTCTTAATAGAGATGACTGTACCAAAAGAAGCAGACCGGACAGCAGCATCAGGAACAGCCGATTCTCAACACTTTACCTTTTTTGCGGCACAGCTAACAGGCGAGTTATCGACGTATGAGACAGATCGTCAGCGGCGCTGGATTCCACTCAGACAGGTGCTCGCCTGTATTGCTCCAGTGTTTGCCCGTGTTGCTCGGGCGGCCATAGCAGTCTTGCCGAATTAGGGCATGCAAAAATCCGCCAGCTTATTGTCCTCAGCCGTTTCAGCGACTTCCCTATTGTTCTCAATAGTGAGGAGCAGGGAGGGTGCATCCGGCAAGATGCAGAGTCATAGGTTGCAGCAGACCGTGGGGCCACGCTGCCATTTTTTCACGTTTCACGCGTTATTCCTGTGTCACCCGTACCACCTCAGCGACTGTTGTTTCCCCGTTCGCCACCGTTCGCCAGCCATCGTCGCGCAACGTCCGCATAGGCTGATTGCCCATGGCATGATTTTTAATCACATCAGATGGGGAATGCTTGAGGATTAATTGGCGAATCTCTTCATCGACGAGGAGCAGCTCAAAAATCCCCTGCCGACCGCGATAGCCGGTTGCGGAACACTCCTCACAGCCGCCGGCTTCATACACAGTCGCTGGTACGCCATTGCGATTGCCATTCAGAGCCGCTGCGTTCGCGCTGAATTCAACGCCGTCTTCACTTGGCCGGTGACAGTGCCGACACAAGGATCGGACCAGACGCTGGGCCATCACCCCAAGCAATGACGACGCCAACAAGTAATCTTCTACTCCCATCTCCAGGAGCCGCGAGATTGCTCCAGCTGCGTCATTCGTATGCAGGGTTGAAAATACTAAGTGGCCGGTCAATGCGGACTGAATCGCAATTTCCGCCGTTTCATAGTCACGGATCTCTCCGATCATAATGACATCGGGGTCCTGCCGGACAATAGAACGCAGGCCAGAGGCGAAGGTGAGACCAATCTGGGATTTGACGTGGATCTGATTAACGCCACTCAGTTGGTACTCGACGGGATCTTCAATCGTGATGATTTTTTTATCGGGTGAGTTAATCTTATCCAAGGCACCGTACAGGGTTGTCGTTTTCCCACTTCCAGTTGGACCGGTCACCAAGATCAGCCCATACGGCTTCGTTATCAGAGTATCGAACAGTCCCAACGTATCGGCCGGAAAGCCCAGCGACTCAAGGCTGACGACAATACTGGAACGGTCCAAAATACGCAGGACGACACTTTCCCCGTATAAGGTCGGCAGGGTCGAGACACGCAGATCAACTTCACGCCCGAGCATGCGCAGCTTGATGCGGCCATCCTGGGGGAGGCGGCGCTCAGCAATATTCAACTTGGCCATCAGCTTCACCCGTGAAATGAGTGCAGCTTGTAAGCGCCGCGGCGGAGCCTCCATATCATGCAATATGCCGTCAATGCGGTAGCGGATGCGCAGTTCCTTCTCAAACGGCTCAATATGAATATCTGAAGCCCGCTGCTCCATGGCGCGGGAAATCATGACATTGACCAAGCGAATAACTGGTGCCTCACTGGCCATATCCCGCAGATGCTCAACATCGTCCAAGTCGTCTTCCAGATATTCAACATCACTGCTCTCGCCTCCGACCACCCCTTCCCCATTTTCTCCCTGGGAATAATAGGCGTTGAGGGCATCAAGCACCTCACGTTCACGAGCCAGACGACGGACGAGATGCAGTCCAGTCGCTTTCTCTAGGGCTTCAATCGCATCCAGATCTCCAGGGTCTGCCATAGCGGCGACAAGTTCACCGTCCTGGATAGTCAAGGGACAGATGCGGACTTGGCGGAAATAGCCAGGATTCACAGTCGTGAGATTAGGCGGTTCTTGCGGGAAGTCACGCGCCCCAATCAATGGCGCACGGTAATAATCAGCCAAAACCGGCAGCAGGTCATCTTCGGACATAAAACCAAGTTCAACGAGGAGGCGCTCTATAGGCTCGCCACGTTCCTGTTGCACGCGTTGGACCTTGCGGATGTCGTCGGGCGATACTTTGCCAGTGGCCAGGAGCATCTTATCAAACCGACTCATTTTTACGATCCTTGTTCCTGGTTAAAGGCCTGCTTAGTGAATCAGCGAGCCCAGGCGTTCCCAACGGATCCAACGGTCCACCCCATCCCACGACCAGTAGATCAGAAACGCCTTGCCTTTGACATCATGCACATCAACAAAGCCCCAAAACCGACTATCATGGCTGTGGTCACGATTATCACCCATCACAAATAGTTTACCCTGCGGCACTTCGATCGGTCCGAAATTATCCCGCACAGGGCGCTCCTGGCCGACTTCGGAAAATACGGCGTACGGATCGTCAGCCGGCTGACCGTTGACAAATAACTTCTTGTGCCGGACTTCAATAGTGTCACCACCGATAGCGACGACGCGTTTGATAAAATCCTTGGACTGATCTTTGGGGTACACAAAGACGATGACATCGCTTCGTTGGGGGTGGCCCCACTGCACAAGCGGCATCTCTATGGGGTATGGGAGCCGCAGCCCGTACAGAAACTTATTGACCAGGATATGATCCCCGACCTGCAAGGTGCTCAACATCGACCCAGACGGGATTTTAAACGCTTGGACGACGAAGCTGCGGATGAAAAGCGCAAGCAGCAGCGCCACCAGCAGGGCTTCCGTGTATTCCCGGACAACGGATTTGGGTGTGTCTTTCCCGCGCGAGGCAAGCACCGGTTTCTCCCCAGTCCGCTGGGTGGCAATATCAAGCGAGACTTGTGCTTGAGACTTGTTCTTGAACAGCATGGCGCGTACTAGCCCCGGCGTGGGCTCTCGGTCTCACGGACGCGCAGCAAGGCCAAAAAAGCATCTTGTGGAATCTCGACCCGTCCAACCTGTTTCATACGCCGCTTCCCCTCTTTTTGTTTTTCTAGCAGTTTTCGCTTGCGGGTAATATCCCCTCCATAACACTTGGCCGTGACATTTTTACGCAAGGCTTTCACCGATTCACGCGCAATGATCTTACTGCCAATGGCAGCCTGAATGGCGACTTCAAACATCTGACGGGGGATGAGTTCGCGCATCTTTTGGACCAGTTCGCGGCCGCGGGCATAGGCCTGATCCCGGTGCACAATCAGCGACAGCGCATCGACCAGGTCACCATTGATGCGGAGATCAAGTTTGACTACGTTTGCCCGCCGCAGATCGAGGAGCTCATAATCAAAGGACGCATAGCCTCGGGTGACTGATTTCAGCCGATCATGGAAGTCAACGACCACCTCGTTGAGGGGCAATTCGTACAACAGCATCGCCCGCTGGGGGCCGGGATATCTCAGCTCTCGCTGGACCCCGCGTCGATCCTGGCACAGTTGTAAGACATTACCCAGGTATTCTGACGGCACATGAACAGTCGCCAAAATAAAGGGCTCCTCAATATAATCAATCTCCTGGACGGATGGCAGCAGAGAGGGATTATCAACCATGCGCGGCTCACCGCTCAGGGTCCAAACCCGATACTCGACTGTCGGGGTTGTCGTAATCAGCTCGAGGCCAAACTCACGCTCAAGCCGCTCCTGGACAATTTCCATGTGCAAAAGACCGAGAAACCCGCACCGGAAGCCAAAACCCAGCGCTAAGGAACTTTCTTTTTCATAGGTCAGGGAAGAATCGTTCAGACACAGCTTCTCCATTGCATCTCGGAGCGCGTCGTACTGGTGGGATTCAATCGGGAAGAGGCCACTGAAGACCATCGATTTGACCGCTTTGAACCCGGGCAGCTTGTCCGAACTGGGCCGCTGGGCGTCGGTAATCGTATCGCCTACGTGCGCCTCAGTCACTGTTTTGATGTTGGCCATCACAAAACCAACCTCACCTGGACCAAGCTCTGCAACAGCCAGTGGACGTGGGGCAAACACTCCGACCTGCATCACTTCGTAGACATTCCCAGTTGATACAAACTGTATCATCATGCCCGACCGCAACACACCATCAAAGACTCGGACTTGAATCACCGCTCCTTGATATGGATCAAACCAGCTATCAAACAGCAAGGCGGTGAGTGGTGCAGCAGCATTGCCCTGAGGGGCAGGTATGGTGTGCACAATACCTTCCAAGACCTCGGTAATGCCACGACCCTCCTTGGCGCTGGCCAAGATGGCTTCACTGCCATCTAAACCAATCACATCTTCCAGCTCGGTGCGGACCCGTTCGGGTTCCGCACTCGGCAAATCGATCTTATTGATAACAGGCAGAATTTCTAAAGACTGGTCGAGCGCGAGGTAGGTATTGGCTAAAGTCTGGGCCTCGACGCCCTGGGTGGCATCCACAACGAGAATAGCCCCCTCACAGGCAGATAAACTGCGTGAGACCTCATACGAAAAATCAACATGGCCAGGTGTATCGATCAGATTTAAGCTATACGTATGACCGTCTTGGGCTGTATAACGGAGCCGAACAGTTCGCGCCTTAATAGTGATGCCACGTTCTTGCTCAAGGTCCATCGTGTCCAGGAATTGAGCGCCATCCTCCCGTTCACTAATCGAGCCCGAATGCGACAGGAGCTTATCTGCCAATGTTGATTTTCCATGATCAATATGGGCGACGATGCTAAAATTCCGAATATATTTACTATCCATGGAGTAGATATTATCTAGCCTGCCTTGCCTGGCGGGCACGGAAGAACTCAACCGTTTGTCTGAGCCCATCAGCGATCGCGACGTCCGGCCGCCAGTCCAGCATCTGCTGGGCATGATCCCAGGCCAAGACACTCCGGCGTTGCTCGCCCAACCTAGCTGGCCCATGTTCCTCAGAAGCCGTGGATTGCGTTAAACGACACAGTTGCGCAAACAGCGTATTCACATTAGTCTCGATCGCCGTCCCAATATTGATTGAGCCGGTGTAGTCCACCTGCAGGGCCGCCAGGTTCGCGTGGGCCACATCGCCAACAAACACATAATCGCGGCTCTGCTTGCCGTCCCCGTTAATCACAGGCTGCTCTCCAGCCAGCAAGCGCATCGTAAAGATCGCCACCACCCCGGCTTCGCCGTGTGGATCCTGACGCGGTCCATACACGTTGGCATAGCGCAGGGCAACATACGGAATCCCATACGCTGTACGGTAGAATCCAAGATAGCGTTCACCCGTGAGTTTGCTGACTCCGTAGGGGCTAAGCGGCTGGGTCGGGTGACCTTCATCAGCAGGGAAAACCTGCTGTTCGCCATACACTGTGCCCCCAGACGAGGCGAAGATAATCTTCTGCACCCCAGCTTCGCGTGCCCCCTCAAGGACGTTCAAGAAACCCAGAATATTCACCTGGGCATCAAACAGCGGGTCGGCAACAGAACGCCGGACGTCCATTTGAGCGGCATGATGGTTAATAGCTTCAATCTTTTCGTCAACGATCAGCTTGCGTACGGCTGGGTCCTGAATATTGGCCTGGACAAAACGTGCCTGCGGGTGCAAATTTTCCCGCTTGCCGGTCGACAGATCATCGACCACCACCACCTCGTGGCCTGCCTTCATATAGGCATCTACGATATGCGATCCAATGAACCCAGCCCCGCCAGTCACCAATACCCGCATGGCATCCTTCCGTTCCTCCTACCCTTGTTCTGACTCGTCTCCTGCGCTACTGGCCGAGCGTTATGCCTGAGCGAGTCTGTCTTGGAAATATGCAATCGTCTGCTTGAGCCCTTCCTCAAGTGACACGTGCGGCTCCCAGCCGAGAAGCCGACGGGCCAAACTGATATCAGGCTGGCGGACTTTCGGATCATCAACCGGCAAGGGCTGAAAGGTCACCTGACTCTGACTCCCGGTGAGTGTGATAACCAGGCGGGCAAATTCCAACACAGACATTTCACGCGGATTGCCAACATTCACTGGTCCATTGTGATCAGAATATAAGAGTCGATAGATTCCTTCGACTACGTCCGTCACATAACAAAAACTGCGAGTCTGGCTTCCATCTCCGTAGACCGTGAGATCTTCGCCTTTGAGAGCTTGGGGGATGAAATTCGGCACCACCCGGCCGTCATTCATCCGCATCCGTGGCCCATAGGTGTTAAAAATGCGTACGATACGTGTCTCAACTCCATGTGTCCGATGATAGGCCATGACCATTGCTTCGGCAAAGCGCTTGGCTTCGTCGTATACGCCACGTGGCCCAATCGGATTCACGTTGCCCCAGTACTCCTCTTTTTG
Organism: Binatia bacterium; assembly: GCA_965231765.1. Taxonomy (GTDB): domain Bacteria; phylum Desulfobacterota; class Binatia; order Bin18; family Bin18; genus JAAXHF01. Next base: position 5,162,235 of record OZ246887.1, on the reverse strand, counting down.
GGGATGCACCAGGGGATCACCGTAGACTTCTGAAGTCGAAGCCAGCAGCAAACGCGCGCCTTTTTCTTTCGCCAAGCCGAGCGCTTTATGCGTGCCGAGCGAACCGACCTTGAGGGTCTGAATCGGCAACTCCAAATAATCAATCGGACTTGCCGGTGAGGCAAAGTGGAGGATCGTATCCAGTGATCCTTTGACATACATGTAGTTAGTGACGTCCTGCGGGATAAACGAAAAACGCGGATTCGGAAACAGGTGAGCAATATTATCGGCATTGCCGGTGATGAGGTTGTCCATACAGACCACCTTATGCTCGTCAGCCAGGAAGCGCTCACACAAGTGTGAGCCAATAAAACCGGCACCGCCAGTGATTAAGATGCGTGCCATACTATGCTCCCACAGCTGCTCTGCCTTCAGCCTGCACGGCCTGTACATCCTGCACGACTGGGCGGCGCCCAATCGGATGATAGGTAAAACCCTCTTGTTGCATGACTCCAGGCTCATACAGATTACGCCCATCAAAGATCAGCGGCGTCTTCATTGTGGTTCGCATGCGTTCAAAGTTTGGCCGGCGAAACTCATTCCACTCTGTCACAATCAGCAAGGCATCAGCGTCGGTTAAGGTGTCGTAATTGACCTGGTGATACGACACCTGCTCGCCAAATATCTCACGAGCGCGGTTCAGAGCTTCGGGGTCGTGCACGGCTAGGCTCGCCCCGGCAGCTAACAGCGCCTCGATAATCACGACCGAGGGTGCCTCTCGCATATCGTCAGTCCGGGGCTTGAAGGCCAGGCCCCAAATCGCAAACTTCCGACCGTGCAGATCTGGGCCAAAGGTGTGATGGACTTTATCGACTAAGAGCTGCTTTTGGCGCGCATTGACCGCCTCAACAGCTTTCAGCAGTGAGAAGTCTACACCATTCGTTTCTGCAGTCCGGATCACTGCCTGCACGTCCTTCGGAAAGCACGAGCCGCCATAACCAACCCCAGGAAAAAGGAAGGCATGCCCGATGCGCCGATCAAACCCAATGCCGCGCCGCACATCGGCCACATCTGCCCCAATGCTCTCACACAGCCTGGCAATCTCGTTCATAAACGAAATCCGGGTGGCGAGAAGGGCATTCGCGGCGTACTTGGTCATCTCAGCGCTGCGATTATCCATGAGCAGGATCGGATTCTCTGTGCGTACAAACGGCCCATACAGCTCTTGCATGACTGACAAGGCCTGATCGTTATTGCCGCCCAGGACAACCCGGTCCGGTCTCATAAAGTCTTCAACGGCTGCACCTTCTTTTAAGAATTCAGGGTTCGAGATGACGTCAAATGGATGTTCGGTCGCAGCCGTCATTATCTCTCGGACCTGATCAGCCGTGCCAACTGGGACCGTACTTTTAAGGACCACAACCCGGTAGTCCTGCATGGCCTGGGCAACACTCCTAGCCGCCCCCAGGACCATCTGAACGTCGGCCGAGCCATCGCTGTCTGGCGGGGTACCAACAGCGATAAAACACACCAGACTCTCTTTGACTGCATTCGTCAGGTCGATCGTGAACCGGAGCCGTCCGTCGGCCACATTACGCCGGATGAGCTCTTCTAAGCCCGGCTCATAAATCGGCACCCGACCGGCGCTCAGCTCAGCAATTTTTTGCTGATCAATATCGACACAGGTGACCTCATTGCCACTCTCCGCCAGACACGTTCCCGCCACCAGCCCAACATACCCGGTCCCAATAACACACAACCTCATAACCACTCCTCAAGAAAACGATTAGCTCCGAGCTTTTAGCTTATCATTCCAACACATCTTTGATCCAATAGATGGGTTTCTCTTGGCTTTCATGGTAGGTCCGGACCAGCATCTCGCCAATGAGTCCCATGGTCAAGAATTGTACACCAGTCACAATGAGCAGGAGTCCCAGTTGGAGGAGCGGGCGGTTTGACAGTTGGATGGCGAAAAAGATGCGTTGTATGCCTAAAACCGTGGTAATCGCCGTGCCAAGCAGAAAGGAAAAGAAACCCAACAAACCAAACAGATGGCTCGGACGAGTCGCGTAGCTGGACAGAAATTTAACGTCAACAGATCGAGAATGACCCATAATGTCCGAGCCAAACCGTACTTTGAAGAGCCTCGCCGACGTGGATGATGGGTGACGGGCATTTCAGTAATCGTTGCCCCAAGATCGCGGGCCAAAGCGGGGATGAAGCGATGCATCTCGCCATACAATTTAATGTCTTTGGCAATATGACGTCGAAAGGCTTTGAGCGTACATCCATAGTCATGCAGTTTGACCTGGGTCAGCAAGGAAATCATGCGGTTGGCGATTTGGGAGGGTAAACGGCGCTGCCAAAAAGGGTCTTGACGATCGGCTCGCCAGCCATTGACCAAGTCATAGCCCTCATTCAGCTTGTCCACTAATTGGGGAATATCGGCCGGATCATTTTGCAGATCAGCGTCTAACGAGACAATCACCTCGCCCTGGGCTTGGGAAAAGCCGGCCGCCAGGGCGGCTGTTTGGCCAAAGTTGCGACGAAAACGTACAACTTTGAGCCAAGCATAGGCATGATACAGCTCAACGAGCAACTCAGCACTGCCATCCAAACTGCCATCGTCAACCAGAATGGCTTCATAGGCCCAGTGTGTCGTATCCAAAACTTCACCAATTTTTTGGCACAGTAGCCGGAGGTTATCGACCTCGTTATACACTGGCACGACGAGAGACAGGTACGGGGCCGGCTGACTGGTCTGGTCTGGAGAATCTTCAGAATTTTGGCAGTCGGCAGTCACCCCGTCAGGGCTGGAAACCCCAGACGGAGGGCTCCCTGTTGGGGAAGTTGGCGAAGTTCCTGAAGTCGGCGATGCGCTTTTCATTCGCTCATTCACCCATAGCTTTAAAGATATTTACCAATCAGGATATCCAAGTCGTTTTTCACTGCATCCGGAATCTGACTCCGATCGGTGATAATCGCATTGTGTAACGCCTGTGAGCAGTTGCAGGCGCGGTGATCAGGCAACCGCGTGAGCACAGTCCGGACGATATTTTGGGCAGCTTCGACATTTTTGTTGAGAAGGGCCAAGATATCCTCAATCACCACATCCCCGGCCTCGGTATTCCAGCAATCATAGTCAGTTGCGAGAGCGAGAGTTGCAAAACACAGCTCAGCCTCGCGCGCCAGCTTTGCCTCTTGGAGGTTGGTCATCCCGATAATATCAGCGCCCCAGCTCCGATACAGGAAGGATTCGGCGCGGGTCGAGAACTGCGGGCCTTCCATACAAATATACGTCCCGCCAGCATGGATGGTCGTCCCCAGTTCGCGTCCGACTTCGGCTAACAGCTGCGACAGCGGCCCACATACCGGATCGGCAAAGGCAACGTGAGCAACAATCCCAGCACCAAAGAAAGTTCCAATCCGTCCACGGGTGCGATCGATAAATTGGTCGGGAACAACGAGGTCTCCAGGCACGATTTCCTGCTTCAGACTCCCCACTGCACTCACCGCAATCAGATGCTCTACCCCAAGTTTTTTCATGCCGTAGATATTGGCTCGGAAGTTCAGCTCTGAGGGCAGGATACGATGGCCACGACCATGCCGGGGCAGAAAGACAACCCGGACTCCATCGAGTTCTCCAACAAAATAGTCATCCGAAGGAGTGCCAAACGGTGTCTCAACAGACACCCATTCTCCCCGCTCGATACCCGTCATTTGGTACAACCCACTCCCACCGACTACACCGAGTGTTGCCATTCTCTCACGTTCCCCTTCTCAGTTGATCTTTCTTCTCACGAAGAGCGCGCAGTGGACTGTTGGGTGCGAGCCGCAAGCTGTCCGCATGCCGCGTCAACCTCCTGTCCCCGGCTTTCCCGGATGCTGGCGTACACCCCTTTATCAAGCAGTATGTGGCGGAACTGCTGCATGTCTTCTCGTCGGCTCGATACAAAAGGCGATCCAGGAAAAGGATTAAACGGGATCAGATTGACTTTGGCCCGCGTCCCGTGCAGAAGCTTTGTCAATCGGCGCGCATCTGCTCCACTATCATTCACTCCGCCGAGCATCGTATAAGCAAAAGTCAGGCGATTACGCGGTTTTGGCGGCACACTTCGGCAGGTCTCCAAAAGCTGCTCAAGCGGGTAGCGGGTGTTGACTGGCATTAAGGTGTCACGTAGCTGATTTGTTGTTGCCGTCAATGAAACCGTCAAATTCACCTGCGTCTCTTCCAGCAAACGACGCATCTGAGGCACCAAGCCAACAGTGGAAACCGTCACTTTTCGAGGCGAAAAATTCAGCCCCCATGCGGCCGTAATAATCTCAATTGCCTTGACTACTTGCTCATAGTTGGCCAAAGGTTCGCCCATGCCCATAAAGACGAGATTGGTTAATCTCTTGTCCGCCGGGAGTCCGCGCTGAACTTCCCGGATTTGACCCAGAATTTCCCCAGCAGTCAAATTCCGAACGGGTCGCACCTGGGCTGTCGCGCAGAACTGGCACCCCATGGCACAGCCAACTTGCGAGGACACACACAGCGTTTGACGTTCAGCAGCAGGAATACACACGCTTTCAATGCTGCGCGTATCTGTGAGCGCAAACAGATATTTTCGTGTACCGTCACTTGCCGCAGACATCCGTACACAGGACAAATGGCCAATCGAGAAGGTAAGGGCAAGAATCTCGCGCAAGGACGTAGGAATATCGCTCATCTCAGCAAAGCTATCTGCCCCACGCTGATAGACCCACTTCGCTATCTGCCGAGCCCGAAACGGTTTGTGTCCATTCTCCACGCACCACTGCTCAAGCTCGGTCTTAGACAGTTCTTTAATGTCGTACGACATTAGGTCGAATGAATCTCCATTGCACCGAAAAAATAAGCAATTTCCTCTCGGGCGGTATCTGGACCGTCGGAACCATGCGCAGCATTCCTCTCAATATCGGTCGCAAAGTCTTTCCGAATTGTGTCAGCATCTGCTTCGGCTGGATTGGTTGCACCCATCAGCTGACGGTTGGTTTGGATGGCGTCTTCGCCTTCCAGCACTGAGACCAAGACGGGTCCAGACGACATAAACGTCGTCAGACTCTCAAAAAAGGGACGCTCTTTATGGACAGCATAGAACCCTTGCGCCTCAGCTTTACTCAGATGTATCATTTTTGCGGCAACAATCTTGAGCCCAGCGTTTTCAAAACGGCGCAGAATCTCACCGATGGCATTTTTTTGCACCGCATCAGGCTTAATAATAGACAGCGTACATTCTTTCATGCTTCTCCTTTCTTCACAATCGAGACAGTGTAGCCGGAGGCCAAAAGAGGGTCAACGAGCTACCAACCTCGGTCAAAGAATCTCGCTCAACCGCCCAGTCTCTGAGTCGGGGAGCTCTGGAGGGTAGATAAGCACAGCGCATCCACCAGGAACGCTCAGGGTAGATTGAGCGGTGGCGGCGGCGGGGTGAAGTGCAGTCCACACTTGTGGTGGGCTTTTTTAACGGCTGTCCAGTCTGGGGCACCGTCAGATATATCTGGGAGAAGCGCGAGACCGGTCTGGGCATGACATGCTTCAGCATAATAACCGAAATGTTCGGCGCGTTCGAGGCAGCGGCGAAAGCTGTTGCGGGCAGTTTTTTCTTTCCCCCTGAGGAAAGCCAACTCCCCTACCCCAAGCCGACAGTAAATCGTACCGCGATGATCACGGGTTTCACGAAACAAGGCTTGTGAGCGGGCAAAGGTTTCAGCGCTGCGCGTATAGTCCTCACGCATCTTGTGAACTGTCGCCATCGCCCAGACGGTATACGCAAAACTGGCTTTGTCGCCAATCCGAGCGTAGAGTTTCTCGGCCGTGGCAAACCATTTCATGGCTGCCCCATAGTCCTGATGCATGCGCGCCGCGTTGCCGAGACCACACGAGGAATACGCCCGACCGTAGATGTCCTTTTCTGCTTCAAACAGGGTATTTGCTCGTTGGTAATAGCACTGCGTATCATCAAAGCGGCCCATCAAGCGTGAAGCCCCGCCCAAACCGCACAAGGCATAGCCAATCCCAGGCATATCCCCATTCTCCTCGGCAATAGCCAGGGCTTTCTTGAAGTGCGAGACCGCTTTTCGCAAGTCACCACAAAACCGGTACGTACTGCCGATGGCCCACAGGCTGAACCCCTCCCCTTCAATCGCTTTGGCTTTCCTGTACAGCGTTCGGGCTTGATTGAGATGCGGCAGAGCCTGTTCCGGATGACCCTGGGCACGCAGGCTCAATCCTACTCCAGCCTGACTTTCGGCGAGCCCTTCGAGGTCGTCCAGTATCTGGGACAAGGCGACCGCTTTGGCGTAGGCTTGGCGTGCGTGCGCAAACTTCCCCAGCATGCGCAGACAATCACCCGTACCGATTAAAGCGTCTCGTTCACCTTCAGAATCTTGTACTGCGGCATAACTGGCCCGCGCTTGGCGATACCGCTCCAAGGCTTGTGGGAAGCGGCTTGTGTGGCGAGCACGTTCCGCTTGGTCGAAGAGACGTTGGGGGTCCATGATTTCGATACAAGCATAAGGGCGAACCGTGGATTCGCCCTACTCAATCCGTATGCCTCTGAAATACAGAATGTGTACTGATTACGCCTCACCCATTGCCTTGGCCATCGTCACACCCATTTCGGCTGGGCTCGAAATGGTATGCGCGCCGGCATTTTCAAACGCTTTGATCTTTTCAGCTGCCGTGCCTTTACCGCCAGCGATGATCGCCCCAGCATGGCCCATGCGTTTGCCTGCGGGCGCAGTCTGACCTGCAATAAACGCGGCAACCGGTTTATTCATTTGAGTTTTGATGAACTCCGCGGCTTCTTCCTCAGCGCTACCACCGATTTCACCAATCAACACCACACCTGCGGTTTGCCGGTCATCCTGGAACATGCGCAAGACATCGACAAAACCCGTTCCGTTGACGGGATCGCCACCTATTCCTACGCAGCTTGACTGGCCAATGCCAAGCTGGGTCAGTTGATGCACGGCCTCATACGTCAACGTCCCACTCCGCGACACGACGCCGATATTGCCGACTGTGTGAATATAGCCCGGCATAATTCCAATCTTACACTCACCTGGAGTGATAACACCGGGACAGTTGGGACCGATCAGCCGAGAATTTTTGCCAGACATATAGCGTTTGACTCGGACCATGTCCAAGATCGGAATACCCTCAGTAATACAGATCACCAGGGAGATTTCCGCATCAACGGCTTCCATGATGGCATCAGCCGCAAACGGCGGTGGGACATAAATGACTGAGGCATTGGCACCTGTTGCCGCAACTGACTCAGCAACGGTGTTAAAGATAGGGATTCCTTCAAAATCGGTTCCCCCACGGCCAGGTGTCACCCCAGCCACCATTTGGGTGCCATACTCCTTACAGGCCCGGGTATGCAGCTGACCGGTCGAACCCGTAATCCCCTGTGTCACAACTTTTGTCTCTTTATTAACAAGAATACTCACGCGATTTCTCCGCTTGTGTCAGTTTTCACCTTATGGCTAACGCCTGGCAGACACTTATTGGGCTGCCGCGGCTTTTATCGCCTCTACGGCCTTCTTGGCTCCATCAGCCAAATCACTGGCTGGAATAATGTTCAGCCCAGAGTCCGCCAGAATCTGCTTGCCCTGTTCGACATTTGTGCCTTCAAGTCGGACCACTAGGGGAACAGACAGGTTGACCTGCTTGGCCGCTTCCACAACTCCGTTAGCAACCACGTCACAGCGCATGATGCCGCCAAAGATGTTGACCAAGACACCTTCGACATTCTTATCGGAGAGAATAATCTTGAATGCTTCCGTCACTTTCTCTGTGGTCGCGCCGCCACCGATATCCAAGAAGTTGGCTGGCTCAGCCCCATAGTGCTTGATGATGTCCATCGTCGCCATGGCCAAACCGGCACCGTTAACCATACAGCCAATATTCCCATCCAAGGTGATATAGTTGAGGTCGAACTCAGATGCGGCCACCTCTTTCTCATTCTCTTCAGCCAGGTCGCGCATGTCACGGATGTCAGCGTGACGGAACAGCGCACTATCGTCAAAACCCATCTTTGCGTCCAACGCAACCAAGTCATTGTCCTGCGTCAGAACAAGCGGATTGATCTCGACTAATGAGGCATCGGTCTCAATGACCGCACGATACAGAGACCGAATAAACGCCACTGCTTTGTTGACGGCCTCCTTAGGCAGTCCCAGACCATACGCAATCTTGCGGCCCTGAAAGTCACCAACACCAACAGCCGGATCAACAGCTTCGCGGAGGATCTTCTCCGGCGCACGCTCGGCGACCTCTTCGATTTCTACCCCACCCTCCGAACTGGCCATGATCGTAACTCTTGACGTTGCCCGGTCGAGCACCATGCCCAGATAGAATTCCTTGGCAATCGCACAGCCTTGTTCAACAAAGATTTTCTGGACTTCTTTGCCTTCCGGACCGGTCTGGTGGGTGACCAGAGTTGTCCCCAGCAGGTCTTGGGCGTACTGGCGTGCTTCTTGAGGTGTTTTGGCTAGCTTCACCCCACCGGCTTTCCCTCGGCCGCCAGCATGGATTTGGGCTTTGACCACACACAGTCCCCCGCCAAGCTCTTTGGCCACAGCCTCCGCGTCTTGCGGGGTGGTTACCATTTTGCCATTGAGTACTGATACGCCATACTTTCGTAAAATCTCTTTTGCTTGGTATTCATGAATATTCATAGATCCTCACTCTCCCACTCAAAACGCTGGCAAAATGCCAAATTTCTGCCGAGCTGTCTAGGGCTTAGGCAGATTGTTGATCTATTCCCGAGCTGGGCCTGGGCTATTCCTGAGAGGTCCAATCGGCCAGCATGCGCTTCCGTTCGGCATCGGAAACGCGAATATACCGAGGGACGAGGCTTTGGATCTCGTCAGCATCCCCAGTCTGGAGCCGTTGCCAAGCAAGACGTGCAACCGTGCCTCCACTCGGGTGATGCGTCGCCCACGGCAAAAACCGAGCCTTCTGTCCGTATGTATCTCGAATCAGATCACAATATACTTCCGCACCATCCCCAATAAAGAGACATGGCCGTATCTCTTGGCCGGAGAGATGCTGCCCGTGTCTCTTTAAAAGTTCGTCCGGAACCATCACCATATCTTGCGTCACCCGTTGTAGCTGCCCGTTCCGCCCGTACAAAAAAAATGCCGCATACACTTCCTTTCTGCGCGCATCAAGGAGAGCACAGACACGGCCCTCCCAATTGGAAACAGTTGCCGTCAACGCCTCAAGTGTCGAAACGCCGACGAGACGTTGGCCCAAGCCGTAACACAAACCCTTTGCCGTGCTGAGGCCAATCCGCAGCCCAGAAAAAGTGCCTGGTCCAATCGAGACACCAATGCCTTCGAGACGCGTCAGCGGAACACCAGCCTGCGTTAGCACCTGCTGGATAAGTGGCAGCAGGACATCCGCGTGCCCGGTGCTGACATGTACCGATTGCTCGGCGAGGACCGTTCCATCGTTGACCAATCCAACACACGCAAACCAGGTCGCGGTATCAATACCGAGCACCAACACCGAGGTATCCCCTATCTCACCAAGCGTGCGATGTCGTTATAAAAGACAAGCACCACCAGAGAGATGATGACCAAGAAGCCAACCCTGAAGGCCATCTCGCGGGAACGCAGGCCGAGCGGACGACCGAGGAGGAGTTCAATGAAAATGAACAGCAAATGACCACCATCAAGAATCGGAATGGGCAGAAGATTAAAGATTGCCAGATTCACATTAATAATAGCAGTGAAGTGCATGAGATAGCTCAGTCCTCGTCGGGCTTGTTCACCAGCAACCTGGGCGATCAAAATCGGGCCGCCGAGCTCATCTGTCGAGACTTCGCCTTGAATCAATTTCCCTACTGTCTGCACAATCATGACACTCAGCATCCAGGTTTGCTGAGCGCCTAAAGTAAAGGCACGCCCGACAGAAACATCTTCTAAACGCGACGCAGGCATAATACCAATCGCATACCGTGCCACCCCCTCTGCCGTGGCCTCTTGTCGTAATTCTGGTGTCACGCTCAGCTCGACCAGCTGCTCGCTCCCTTCCCTTTTGAGTACGACCTGTAGCTCTTCACCCTGGCTGCTGCGGATACGTTCGGCCATCTCTTCCCAGGTCTGCACAGGCGTCTCGGATAGGCTCAAAATCTGATCTCCGGCTTGAATACCAGCCTGCTGAGCTGGAGAGTCAGGCACGACCGCTCCAATTTGAGCGTCCTCAATGGCGACCGGCATCCCAAAGCTCAGGAAAGCCAGACTAAACATGGCAAAAGCAGCCACAAAATTGGCACTTGGGCCAGCAGCAACAATCAAAAAGCGGTTGCGCAGAGACTGATGCGTAAAAGAGCGTGGGACATCCTCTGGAGCGATCTTTTCCCCAGTCTCTTCTCCAACCATTTTGACATAACCGCCGAGTGGCACGGCACTAATCAGATATTCTGTTTCGCCCACAGTCCGCCCAAACAACTTCGGTCCAAAACCGAGCGAAAAACGTTCAACTCCAACCCCGACCAGTTTGGCGACCGTAAAATGCCCCAGTTCATGGACAAACACGATCAGACCAAAAACAAGTCCGACTTTCAAAATGACATCAAGAGTCGAGAAATCCATACTCCATGCTCCTCACCAACAGATAAGACTTGGGACAAGGCCCGAGATAAAAAAACACCCGACAGGATAGTCTGCATACACAAAAACACCTAGGGCCATAGCGTCATATAGTAATAGACAAAAGCGGCTGGAAAAAGCAGACTATCAGCCCTATCCAGCACGCCGCCATGCCCGGGAAAGAGCCGACCTGAATCTTTTGCACCAAACGCCCGCTTGACTGCCGATTCACACAGATCTCCGATTTGTGCCAAGCAACCAAGGATCAGACTCAGTATGACCAACTCGCCCCACGCCCGGTCCGGAAGCAGCCAAATCCAGCCGATCACAGCCGCACAGAGGTTACCCAACACCGCACCGGCACTGCCTTCAACGGTTTTGCCTGGGCTGATGTGTGGAATGAGTTTATGTGTTCCCCACGCCCGCCCAAAAGCATAACCACCCGAATCCCCCATCATAGCAACCAACAAAATGAAGAAAACCCAGCTCCTACCATCAGCTGCTTGTCGGACCCATACCAAATGCGGCAACAAAAATCCGACATAGACAACGCCGAAAAGAGTCAAGGCAAGGCCAAACACGCCTCTCTCAGGTTGCCGGTCACGCAGGCTAAAGCCAAACGCGACAAAGAATCCGCCGACCAGGACCGCCCCAGCACATGCAGCTCGTACACCAAGACCATCTGAAGCAAGCAGCATTGCCGCTGCAAGCGCCCCTCCCCAGCCAAGCCCAACACCAAGCGGGAGCGGACTGTGGTTCTGACTCAGCCTAAAGAATTCGTATAGTCCAACACAAGTCAGAAGAAAAATAGCCCCAGAAAAAACCCATACTGGGGCACAACAAATGAGAAGAATAAGGAGTGGGATTGCGACAGCTGCTGTCAGAAGGCGATCTCGGAGCACATCCGAGCCTAGCCCAAAGCGCGTTTGAAACCAGTAGCAGCCTGCTGTTCCGCAGTCCGCCCAAAGCGCCGGTGTCTGCTCTGGTACTCTACTAGAGCCTGGAGAAAGTGTTCACGATCAAAGTCTGGCCACAAGGTATCGGTGACAAACAACTCAGTGTAGGCCAGTTGCCAGAGAAGAAAATTGCTAATCCGCATTTCTTTTCCAGTTCGGATCAACAGATCCGGGTCAGGAATATCTGCCGTCCATAAATGCTGAACAAAGCTGTCTTCATCAATATCGTCAGGGCGAAGCCGTCCTTCCTGGACCGCTCTTGCCAGCGAACGCGCAGCGGCAACAATCTCTTCACGGGCACCGTAGCTGACAGCTAAAACCACGGTCAGGCCGGTATTATTTCTGGTCGCGAAAATGGCATCATCGAAGGACCGGTGCACAGCGTCAGGGAGCCGACTCAGATCACCCACGGCAACAAGCCGGATATTATAGTCCATCAGCCTATCCAGCTCGTTGCGTAAATAGCGGCGAAAAAGTCCCATCAGCACGCGAACTTCAGCTGTCGGCCGCTGCCAATTTTCTGAGGAGAATGCATACAGAGTTAAATAAGAAAGCCCTAACTCTCGACTCGTTTCAACGATGGTACGGACTGTTTCTTTCGCCCGTTTATGGCCTTCAGTCCGGGGCAGGCCGCGCTGCTGCGCCCAGCGACCGTTCCCGTCCATAATAACCGCCACATGTCGGGGCAGACGATCTCGGTCACATTGCTGAAGCGGCTGGATCTCCTTTACGACTTTTAGTCGGGTGTTCAGATGACCGACTCCATTGCCCACGTGTCCGTTCTGATTACTCACTCGCATCCACGCCCCCACCACAATGAGGAAACAGCTCAGGCCTAAAGAAGATCCTCATTATATACAGCTATACAGCCAGCAACTCTTCTTCTTTTACCTTGAGGACCTTATCAATCTGTTCAATCGCCTCGTCAGTCACTTTCTGGACACGATCCTGAGTCGCCCGCACCTCATCTTCCGGCATTTCCTTATTCTTCTGCATCTTTTTGAGACGATCGTTTACGCTCCGACGATGATTACGCATTGACACCCGGTAGTCCTCAGTCACTTTCCGAATCTGGCGAACGAGTTCTTTGCGACGCTCTTCTGTCAGTTCGGGCAAGGGGATCCGAACGACTTTTCCGTCATTGACTGGAGTCAACCCAAGGTTGGCTTTATAGATAGCTTTCTCGATATCGGAGATGATGGTCCGATCAAAAGGCTGAGCCACGAGCAGCCGCGGCTCAGGCGCAGATAAAGCTGCCACTTGATTGAGCGGAGTCGGAGCGCCGTAGCAGTCAACCATAACCCCTTCGATCAGCGAGGTTGCAGCTCGGCCAGTCCGGACCTTGGAAAATTCTTGACGAAGGGAATCAAGCGTCTGGTCTGCTTCTTTCTTTAATTCGTCAATCACCTGTGCATTCATACTTGACCTCCGTGCACCAAGGTTCCTACTCGCTCTCCCTGAATGGCCCGCTTAATATTGCCTGCCTCTAGCATACTAAAAACGAGAATTGGCAACGCGTTATCCATGCACAAAGAGATCGCAGTGGAATCCATGACTTTGAGGTTTTTTTGCAAGACTTCGATGTAAGTAACTTCTTGGTATCGGTTGGCGTCTGCGACCTGGACAGGGTCTGCGTCATAGATACCATCAACCTTAGTCGCCTTAAAAATGATCTGGGCTCCGATCTCCATGGCTCGCAAACTTGCCGCCGTATCAGTCGTGAAATAGGGATTACCAGTCCCAGCCGCAAAGATGACGATCCGCCCTTTTTCTAGATGACGCGTCGCCCGACGCCGAATATACGGCTCGGCGACTTCGGAGACGGTCAAAGCCGACATCACCCGAGTCTGCACTTCAATGCTTTCCAGGGCTTCTTGCATCGCTAAGCTGTTCATCAGCGTAGCCAGCATGCCCATATAGTCAGCCGTCGCCCGAGCCATTCCGCGTGTACTCGCTGCAAGCCCACGAAAGATGTTGCCGCCGCCAATCACCAAGGCAATTTCACAGCCTAGATCATGGACCTCTTTGACCTCATCGGCCATACGAGACAGGACTGCTTCCTCAATTCCATAGCCACTCTCACCGGCAAGCGCTTCCCCGCCGATTTTAAGTAAGACCCGCTTATAGGGAGGATTCGGAAGCGGCGTGGTCATAACTCCAAAGTGCTCCTCACGGTTCGAGCGTATTCCGTATATACTCCAAGTTTACAAGTGCTGCTGCTATTCAGCAGTCTCTGCCACATCACCAATTTGGAACCGAGCAAAGCGGCGGACGACAATATTCTCGCCAGTCCGGGCAACTACCTCTTTGACCAACTGTTCAATCGTTTTACTTGGTTCCCGGATGAACCCTTGCTCCAGGAGGCACTGTTCGCTATAAAATTTCTCTAGCCGACCCTCAACGATGCGATCGATGACGTTCTCCGGCTTGCCCGATTCGAGCGTCTGAGTCCGGTAAATCGCTCGTTCTTTTTCGGCTTCCTGTGCCGGGACTTCATCCCGCTGAACATAGCGGGGATTGGAAGCGGCGACCTGCATGGCAATGTCTTTGATAAGCTGTTGGAACTCATCTGTGCGTGCCACAAAGTCGGTTTCACAATTAACTTCGACGAGGACACCAATTTTTCCGCCACCATGGATATACGATCCGACCGTCCCCTGGGCGGCCACTCGACCAGCCCGCTTGGCAGCAGCGGCTAAACCTTTTTCGCGTAAGAAAGTGATGGCTTTATCAATGTTACCGTCACTCTCTTTTAAAGCCTTTTTACAGTCTACAACTCCAGCTCCTGTCCGTTCACGGATCTCTTTCAGCTGAGCCATAGTGCTACTCTGGTCGCTCACGCGTTACCTCCCTCCTCGCCTCCGCCATTGGAGGGCGCTTCAGCTGGTGGCGCTTCTGCTGCCACTGTCGTGGCCTCCTCAGCTGGAACAGTCTCGGCTGCCAGTGTCGCTACCTGCTCGGCTGGCGCGGAATCCGCCATTGGAGCAGCCTGCTGCTCAGCTGGCGCGGCAGCGCTCTCTTCGTTTCCCTCGCCTTGCTGGCGTTCATCAAACTGCGCTCGCCCTTCAATCGCGGATTCCGCCACAACACTGGTAAATAGACGGATAGCCCGAATCGCATCATCATTACCCGGGACTTTATGGGTAATGATATCCGGGTCGCAATTGGTATCAACAGCGGCGACAACGGGAATCCCGAGTTTATTCGCCTCTTGAACCGCAATCTCTTCCTTCTTGGTGTCCACAACGAACATGGCATCAGGAAGCTTGCGCATATTCTTGATGCCACCCAGGGCGATCATCAGCTTATCTCGCTCGCGACTCATACCGAGCAGCTCTTTTTTGGTCAGCGCTTCGTTGATCGAAGGCGTGTCCAGCATCTCATCCAGCTTCTTGAGCCGTTCAATCGACTTCTTGATGGTCTGAAAATTTGTCAGCATACCACCCGGCCAACGATTATTGACAAAATACATGCCACACCGCTCGGCTTCTTCTTTGACCACCTCTTGAGCCTGCTTTTTGGTCCCAACAAACAGCACCTGCCCCCCGCTTGCAGCCAAATCAGACACAAAACTGCTGACTTCACGCAACATACCAACGGTCTGCTGTAAGTCGATAATATGGATCCCGTTCCGGGCACCGAAAATATATGGTTTCATCTTCGGGTTCCAGCGACTGGTTTGATGTCCGAAATGCACCCCAGCCTCAAGCAATTGCTTGATCGTCACATCGATCATGGATCATACCTTTCTCTTCTGGTGCGACGTAACATCGCGTTTTACAGTGCGAGAGTTGTAGCAAAAGGGGGGGACCTTTGCAACGCGCCATACTACCCGCGCATACTATCCACGCATGGCCGAGCGCCGCTCACGTCAGTCCGCTTGTCAGTCCACTTATTGGTTCATTGATTCGATAAATTCGATATTGTCTTTTGTCCCACTCATCTTATCCATAAGAAATTCCATTGCCTCGACCGTATTTAACTGTGAGAGCAATTTGCGCAGAATCCAGATCCGGTTTATCGTCTCTCGACCTAAGAGCAATTCTTCTTTGCGCGTACCGGACCGATTAATATCGAGAGCTGGAAAAACGCGCTTGTCCATCAGGCGCCGGTCAAGATGAATCTCCATATTACCGGTGCCTTTAAATTCCTCGAAGATAACTTCATCCATCCGGCTACCGGTATCGATCAGGGCTGTGCCAAGGATAGTCAGGCTCCCGCCATCTTCAATATTCCGCGCCGCGCCGAAGAACTTCTTTGGGCCGCGTAAAGCATTTGCATCCACACCACCCGACAGCAGCTTCCCGCTCGGCGGGACAACCGAGTTATAAGCGCGGGCAAGACGTGTGATGCTATCCAACAAGATCACCACATCTTTTCCATGCTCGACTAAGCGTTTTGCCTTTTCAATGACCATTTCAGCAACTTGGACATGCCGTGTAGCAGGTTCATCAAAGGTCGAACTGACAACTTCAGCATGCACTGAACGCTGCATGTCAGTCACCTCTTCTGGTCGTTCATCAATCAGCAAAACGATCAGAATGACTTCCTTTTGGTTCTCGACGATCCCCTGAGCGATGCTCTGCAGCATCATCGTTTTACCTGTCCGGGGGGCAGCGACGATTAAGCCTCGCTGGCCTTTGCCAATCGGAGTCAAAAGGTCAATAATCCGGCTCGTGTATGCCTCCGGGCTATGTTCAAGGAGAAGCTGGTCCTCGGGATACAGCGGCGTCAGATTATCAAAGAGAATTTTCTCCCGGGCACGTTCAGGTTCCTCATAATTAATCACCTCAACCTTGAGCAGAGCAAAATAGCGCTCGCCTTCCTTCGGTGGACGGATTTGTCCTGAGACCACATCTCCGGTCCGTAAACTAAAGCGTCGAATCTGACTTGGAGAGACATAAATATCATCAGGGCCGGGGAGATAGTTATAATCTGGAGAGCGTAAGAACCCAAATCCATCAGACAGGATCTCAAGCACTCCTTCTCCGTAAATATAGCCACTTTGTTCGGCCTGAGCTTGGAGAATGGAGAAGATAAGGTCTTGCTTGCGCAAGCCTGACGTTCCATCAACACTAAAGTCCCGAGCAATTTGGGCCAGCTCACTGATTTTCTTTTCTTTGAGCGCTTTGAGATTTAGCCCGCCCTCTTCAGCCCCCACTTCGATGCGGGGCTCACGGAGCTCTTCCACTTCTTTTTGCCGAGTGGCCGTCCGACCCATGAATGCCTCCCTCTTCACTACAATAGATACGGTAATAGACTAAGGATCAGTCCTCCCCCACTACGGGGCCTGATAAATCGGTCAGGCAGATGATGGCCTTCTTGATGACATGAACGTGCAGAGAAAAGGCTCTGTCTGTAAGGGGGGTGGAAAACCGGTGAGCTGTGTTCTTCTTATGTTAGCTGTTTGAGCTACCTTGGTGCCCACCATAGTGGATATTAAAACAGGTGTCAATTCAAAACATGCCCATTTTCTTTTCTTGGAGAGACTCCTAAGCCTGCCAGCAGCGCCACGAAGTCTGCCGGGTATGGAGCACACAGGATCATCATTTCGTCCTTCAGCGGATGCCGAAACTGAATCGCTTCGGCATGGAGAGCCTGGCGGGGAAAGCCTTGCACAATATCTGGAGTCCCGCCCAGTTTCGATGCAGCCAAGCCATATATACGATCTCCAACCAAGGGATGCCCGAGGGCAGCCATATGTACCCGCAACTGGTGGGTGCGACCTGTGTGTGGAAAGAGACGCACAAAGGACACGCCTTCAGCTTCAGCCACAACTCGATAACGACTGAGCGCAGACCGGCTGTGACGAGCATGCACCGACATCTTCTTGCGCTCGGTCGGGTGACGGCCAATTGGGAGGGCAATCTCCCCAGCCGGTGCAGCGAGATGACCAACGACGACAGCACAATAGGTTTTGTGTATCTGACGATCTTGAAACTGGCGAGCCAAGTGCTCACCTATACGCTGCTTTTTGGCGACAAGCATAACACCTGAGGTATCCTTATCTAGACGATGCACAATGCCTGGCCGTAGCGCTGGACCGGAATCCGTCCAGCCCCATCGGAACAAGAGTGCATTCACGACAGTGTCCTGCCACTGTCCAGGCGCAGGATGCACCACCATGCCAGCGGGTTTATTGATAGCGGCCAGGACTTCATCCTCATATAAAATATCTAGGGGAATGGCCTGGGGAACAGCGACCGTCGGGGCAACAGGCAGCGGCAAGACGCTGAGTTGCTCGTTGGCGCGTACCAGATAGCCAGCTTTTTTTGTTATCCCATTGACCCACACGTGCGCCTGATCAATGAGGACTTTGGCTTGCGAACGAGAGACTGACAGGACACTGGCAATGATCCGATCCAAACGCTGGCCAGCCTGCTGTTCAGAGACAGCATAGTGCTGGCTCGCATCTGACGACGTGTCTGTCTTCTCCTGCGACGAGACGTTGAGTCCTGTGTCAGACATGTAACCTATTGAGACAAGAGTGTACGCGCACGATCCGCGTCTTCTTGAATCTGGCGGACTAAATCCTGAACTGCGGGAAACTTCTTTTCTCCACGCAGATGCTCGACAAACCCTACGCGTAAACGTTGGCCATACAAATCTGCTGAAAAATCAAAAAGGTGAGCCTCAATGGTCCGACGATTCCCGCCAAATGTCGGATTTATCCCAACATTCGCAACTCCTGGTAAATGCTGATGATCTCCAACGTCAACGCGGACTGCGTACACACCGTTTGGGAGCAGAAGATCTGCCCGAGGCCGTATATTTGCGGTTGGAAAGCCAATCGTCCGGCCGCGCTGAAATCCCTTGATCACTCGGCCACTCACGGCATACGGACGCCCCAGGAGCAAGGCAGCGTCTTGCATTTCGCCTGCACTGAGCAGCGCGCGCACCACCGTGCTACTGACTTCGCGGCCATGCGCCTTTACTGGACCAACAATCTCCACATCGAAGCCGCAATCCCGGCCAAGCCGTTCAAGGGCTGCAGCACTCCCAATGCGGTCTCTCCCAAAGCTAAAATTGTGCCCAATAATAATTTTTTCCGCTCCTATGGCCTGAGCCAGATAGTCCTGGACAAATTCTTTTGGACTCAGCCGCGAAAACGCAAAGGAAAAGCGCTGCAGAAAAACACCTTGGACTCCAAACTTCGCAAACTGGCTGAGTTTCTCGCGTAAGCTGGCAATGAGAGCTATCGGCTGGTCGGCTCGTAAGACAGCCAGCGGATGAGGATGAAACGTCACCACAAGGGCGGTACCGTGGCGCGCCTCGGCTTCCTGTCTCACCCGCCGCAAAATCTCTTGGTGTCCGAGATGAATCCCATCAAAGTTTCCCAAGCTGACGATTGGGTGTGGGAGGCGAGGGTGATGGAGGATATTCCGAATGATCTCCATACGATATTCAGTGAGGTATTCGATGTTTTCGGACACAGGAACAGAAAAGAGGCACTACTGTTCTAAACGCTGCAAGAGCGATTGGGCTTGCGGAATGACATCTGAGAGGGGATAGTCCTCAATCACCTTGCGGAGAATAAGGCGTGCATCCGTCCGGTCCCCTATTTCAAGAAACGCCTCAGCTTGTCGGACGAGGGCATACGGGCGTCTGTCGCCTCTGTGATATTTCGACACATCATTGAATTCAAGAATTGCCCGATTGTAGTCTTGTTGAATGAAATAGCTCTCTCCAATCCAGTACTGGGCGTCGTCAGCCATTTCTGAAGTTGGGTAGCTGCGCTGAAAATTGCGAAACTGCTGCACTGCCGGATCATAATCCTCTTGACGCAGCAACTGCAACGCCGCCGCGTACTCCGTCTGCTCGCGCAGGGTTTCTTGTGCAGAAACACTCGACGGATCAGGCGAGACGTTTTCTGGCGGTGCCGAAGACTCGGGGATCTCTTCTGGCGGAAGCAGGGTAGGCACAGGATAGAGCGGTCGCGGCGGCGGAGCCAAGCGTTGTTCGAGCTTGGCAATACGACTCTGCAAGACTTCAACCTCAGGCGATACGCCCTGTCTTTCGCGCGCGACACGGTCAATACGGTGCCGCACGGTCTCAACCTCACCGCGTACTTCGGCAATCTCACGATGGACTGTTGAGAGCGTATTGTTCAGATTCGCAATCTGGGTACGGAGCGTATCGTTCCCCATCTGCGCCTGCTGCACGTCATGTTGCGTCGCACAACCGCCGACGAAGGCAAGCGAGAGAAAGAGGACGGTGACTGGGTTAAAAATTTTCACGAGTTTAGGATTCTCAGGCTTGTATTGTACGGGTGTCCACACAGGTATGGGCGCGACGGTCAGCGGCCGATCACCTGGAAATGGACACGTCGGTTTTGCTTCCAACACTGCTCTGCTTGCTCATGACATAATGGCAGCTCTTCGCCATAGCTGATCGTCGCCAATCGCTCGGATTGGATGCCAAGTGAGATGAGGTAATCTCGAACGGATTGCGACCGCTTTGCGCCAAGGGCCAGGTTATACTCCACAGTCCCCCGGTCATCACAATGGCCCTCGATTTCAATCTTCGCCTGTGGATTGCTCTGCAGCCAGTTCGCATTGGCTTGGAGGGTTGCTTGCTCTGTTGGCGAAATATCATAGGCGTCATAATCGAAGTACAGATCTTGCAGGACACCGCCGCTCTGCGGCCCATCTTCGAGGTTACTTGCGACTCTTCCTCCAGGGTCAGAAAGGCCAGAGATGTCTCCTTCCTCAAATCCGGATCCACTCCGGCTCAGAGGTGGAGCGGTCGGTCTTGGTGAGGGTTGTTTTGCACAGGCGCTGACAACAATACACACGAGCACGCCACAACACGTCAGCCAGCACCACCGAAAGAAGCTCTGTGAGAGACCCTGCATTGTCCCACCTATTCTATATTGCATATCGTTCTATGACCGCGAGTGTATGTGAGGGCGTTATTGAGAATAAGGCCGACTCCGCCCATCGTCTGCCCGGTCCAAGCGGGCTGACCACGCGGGACTAGTATCATCTCCCCCTCCTCCAGTCAATTGTTTGACGCTCCGGCCGTCCCGACTAGCAATCCACAATCGGCCCCGAGAGCTAAACACTAAATAGCGGCCGTCAGGTGACCAGGAAGCATCCTCCCCAGCAGCAATCTTACGCCTCTCCCCACCCTGCACCTCAACCGTCATGATATGAAATTCGCCGGATTGGCTGGTATAGGCAATCCGATCTCCCTTGGGCGACCAAGCCGGCGAGGTATTATAATTGCCCTGGAAGGTTATTCTCCGGGCCTTTCCAGAGTCAATATTCATCACATAAATCTGCGGGCCTCCGCCTCGGCTAGAGCAAAACACTATCTGGCGACCATCTGGCGACCAGGAGGGGGAAACGTCAATGTCTGCATTTTTCGTCAAACGCCGAATTTCACGACCTTCTGCCGACAACAGAAAGAGGTCTGTATTCCCAGCTTTTTCCCCACTGATCACAAGCTGGCTCCCGTCGGGAGACCACGCACCACCGTAACTGACAATTCCTGACAAGCGGCGTTCCTCGCCACTCTCGAGTCCAAAACGATACGGATACGGTCCGCCACGTTTGTAAGAGATATAAAACAAATCAGTCGCTCCAGGCCCCCAACTTGGCCCTAAAATTAAGGTCTGCGCGCTGGTGACTTTTTGCACATCAGCTCCGGTGAGATCAGTGACATAGACTTCTTTGGCCCGGCCCCCAGCCCGGTTGGACACAAACGCAATCTGAGAGCTAAATGGCCCTTCTTCTCCCGTTAAGACAAGCAGCAGGTAGTCGGCAAAACGATGAGCCATCTGACGCAAGTCTTTTTTCTGACCGTGGTAGCGTTTCCCACCTAGCTGACGCCGTTGGGCAACGTCGAATAAGCGTGCCTCGACCGTCAAGGCCTCCCCTTCAACCGAAATCCCTCCCTTGACTAAAGCCAACGCGCCAAGCACCGACCAGTGCCGAAAATTAATCTCGGCCGACGCCAGCCCTTGTGGCCCTTCAAGATATGCGCCGCGATCAATCACTCGAAACACACCGGACAAGTCAAGATCCCGGGCGATAATATCCGAGAAGGTGAGTCCCAGGCGTTGATCCGCCCCCCCCGAGGTATTGGCCAGTGGAGAAAGCGCTATCGGCAGCCCGGTCCCGCCTGGCTCCGGCACGACAATTTCAATCTGCGCCTGTACCGGGCTCCACATACCGAGTATCAAGCCCAGTCCAATAATCCTTCTAATAGCCCTAAGGAGGATAACCCGTGGAACGACAGTCCATCTCCCTGACAACGCATCACACACCAACCATCTTTTTCTATTCATACCACCTGCTCTTCATCCTGCTGATCCTGCTGATCTTGCTAATCCTGCCAATCTTGCCGACAGCTGCATTGCGATCTCCTTGCATCTTCACTTACCAAAGGCAACCTTGACCTTTTGGCTGAGAAATTCCTGCTGGTACTCTGGGGGCGGAGGCGGAAGCGGATTCGCATTATGGACCGCCCGCAGTACCGACTGGTCAAAAGCACTATTTCCTGAAGACTGGGCCAGTTCAACACCAACAATATCGCCACTCGGCCTGACCCCAAACTGCACAACTGCCGTCAAGCCCAATTTTTCCTGAGCGACAATCCAACCCTCTTTCACTCGCTGTTTGACTTGCTCGGTATACATCATAAAGGCAAGGCCCTGGACTCCCCCGCCCCCAGATGAACTGCCACCGCGTCCCTGTGGTCTCGCACCGGCCTGCCCAGATGGTCTTGCCTTGCTTTCCACATTTTTGCGAATGCGTTTGATAGCCGCCGAGAGCCGCCGTTCGTCCCGTTCCTGAACAGAAACCGAGTCTGTTGTTTTCTTCGCAATCTTTTTGGGTTTGGGAGTTACCTTTTTGACTGGTGTGTCTTTTTTTCGTTTTGGCTTTTTTTTGGGTGACTCTGGCTGTTTACTCGCTACCTTCTTTACCTGTTTTTGTTCAATCTTTTTTTTCTGGGTGACGGTTTTCTTTTCAGCCTGGGGTTTGGGCTTCTCTTTTTTTTCGGTCTTTTTTCGTTTTGGCTTTTTTTCTTTTTTTGACTTTTCTTTTGTAGGCAGCTTCACAAGCTCTTTTTTCGGTTTCAGAGAAGCCGGAGGGCTCTGCTTGACTGTCTCCACAGGTTTATCCTTCACCTGTGGCGGATTCGGCGGTTTTGGAGCCACTGCAGGAGCTGGCTTGTCCGGGGCTTTTGCCACGGCTTTTGACTGTTGTCCAGCGGCTTTCCTCGGTCCAGGCGGTAATCCTCCACCCAAGGCAGCCGGGTCAATAAGCGCAACCGTATAAGCTTTGAGCGCGACCGGTTCTTGTTGATGCTGGCCGTCAGCCATGACCACGGCGGCAATAGCGCCAACATGCAGGACCAGGGAGAGGAGGAGCATCCGCCCTATCCCCTTGTCCGCTCGGCTGCTCTTGTTTGGCTGCTGTCTTTCCATCCCCTCACTCCCGGCCCAGAACACTTGCAGCATGCGTGCAACACACCTGCAACAGAACCTACGCCCTAGCCTGCTTGACCTGTATCAATGCCTGACAAGAGAGGTTCCGTCACCATACCGAGTTTGACAACGCCTGCCCGACGGACAGCTGCCATGACTTCAACAACCTTGCCATACACCACATTTTTGTCGGCCCGCAGATAGACTGTTCGACCTGGTTGCGTCTGCACAATGGCTGCCAGTTTTGTTTGCAATGCGTCGAGCTCCAATGGCGTATCATTCAGATGGATCGCTCCTTCACGGGTCACCGCAACAATGAATCGATCTTCTTGCTTTCCCGTCATCGGGCCTGCCTCAACCTGCGGTAAATCAACACTCACACCCTGCTGAAGTATCGGCGCTGTCACCATAAAGATGACAAGCAGCACGAGCATCACATCCACCAGTGGCGTGACATTGATCTGAGAGAGACTGTCATCGCTGGACTGATCAAAAGCCATATTTGTCACCTCTTACTGGACGTGTGAGCGAATCTTTTTTGTGTATGCTGCCCGACGAGTGAGCTGCGCAGACTACAGAAAATGCCGCTCAGCAATATTCAAAAATTCGGATAAAAAGTTCTCCATATCAGAGGACACGACTTTGACCTGGCGGCTAAAGTGGTTATACGCCATAACGGATGGGATAGCCGCGGCGAGGCCGATAGCTGTCGCAATCAGTGCTTCCGCAATCCCTGGCGCAACAGCCTGAATGGTCGTCATAGTCGTACTGCTCAGGCCGAGAAAGGCATTCATGATACCCCAGACCGTCCCAAACAGGCCAACAAAAGGGGCGGTACTGGCCGTTGTCGCCAAAAAAGTCAAACCACGCTCAAGCCGGGTCATCTGCTCGCGGCCAGCCCGACGCATCGCTCGTTCGACATTGCCCACCCCACCTTCCTCAATATCGTTGAAGGAATCCTGGAGGTCCTGTTTCCCGGCTGCTGGCTGGTGGCGCCCCCGAGAAATCCGCATCAGCTCCTGGTAACCAGCCCGAAAAATCTGAGCGGTTGAGCTGTCTCGCATCTCTAAGCTGGCGGTGTGAATAGAAGAGAGATTTTTTGTTTCCCAAAAAATCACAGTAAACCGCTCTGACTCACGCCGCACCCGCCGCAACTGACGGAACTTATAGAAGACAATTGCCCAACTGATAATGGAAAAAAGAATAAGCAGATACAGCACCGCCTGGACAACCGGCCCAGAACTGGTGACCATCTCTAAAATATTGGGCTGGTGAAGTGTATCTCCCTGTTGAGCGGCCACACGCAAGAAAGAATCTTCCATCTTGATCCCCACATCCTCATCATCTGAGTAGGTTCTTTCCAGGCCCCAGCATGAGCTTGGGTCTGGGCCTACCCGCCACGCACTTTCCCATATTACCGAAGGCTACAGGCTTGCGCCATTCCCCATTCTGATTTCGGAGTGATACCATCCTTGACGGATTTTCCTCGATCGGGGAAGATGGGTGTTCGTTTTCGCTAATTTTCTTACGTCTTTAGGATGAGAGGTCAGGGGTTATGGCTGTACAAATAGGATTAAATGGTTTTGGGCGGATTGGACGGAACTTGTTTCGGGCGAGTATCAACGAGCCTGGACTCGAATTTGTCGCTATCAATGATATTACCGATGCTGCGACATTAGCCCATTTGCTGCGCTACGACTCTGTACATGGTCGCTTAGACGCAGAGGTTTCGGCTGAGCAGGACGCCTTGATTGTCAATGGGAAACGTATTCAGGTCACCCAGGAGCGCAACCCGGGTGATCTGCCGTGGAAATCGTTAGGAGTAGACGTTGCGTTAGAATGTACCGGCCTCTTTACAGACCGGGACAAAGCAAGCTTGCACCTGTCTGCCGGAGCGAAAAAAGTCATTATTTCAGCGCCTGCCAAAGGCCCGGATTTGACCTTGTGTTATGGGGTCAACCACACCAGCTACGATCCAGCCTCGCACCATATCATCTCGAACGCATCGTGCACCACCAACTGCCTGTCTCCAGTCGCAAAGATCCTCAATGAGACATTTGGGATAAAACGCGGGCTCATGACGACGGTGCATGCATATACCAATGACCAGCGCATTCTGGACCTGCCCCATTCCGATATTCGCCGCGCGCGCGCTGCCGCCCAGTCAATGATTCCAACGTCGACCGGCGCAGCCCGAGCGGTGGGAGAGGTGCTGCCTGAGCTCAAAGGCAAACTCGACGGCATGGCTGTCCGCGTCCCAACGATCAATGTTTCCGTCGTTGACTTAGTCGCTGAACTCGACACACCCGCCAGCGCAGAAGCCGTCAATGCTGCCATGCGGGCTGCTGCTGAGGGGCCCCTCAAAGGTGTCCTGCAATACTGTGAGGAAGAGCTGGTGTCGGTTGATTTTAATGGCAACCCGCACTCCTCAATATTTGACGCTCCATTGACCAAGGTCATGGACAATAATTTTATTAAGGTATTGTCCTGGTACGACAACGAGTGGGGATTTTCCAATCGGATGCGAGATGTCTCCTTATACATTGGGGAAAGGTTGAGCTAGATCATGCCAACACGCCGTCCACTCCTGGCAGGCAACTGGAAGATGCAAGGCACCAGGGCTGAGGCACAAACGCTGCTGTCAGCCCTGAAAGCCCAGCTGGCCGACAGGGCTGATGCAGCCGACCGGGAAGTTGTTGTTGCGCCTCCCTTCACGGCATTAGAAACAGCGGCTCGTATCCTGGCCGACTCAGCAATCCGTCTAGCCGCCCAAGACCTACACTGGGAGCCTCAAGGAGCATTCACCGGGGAAATCTCCGGTCCGATGCTACAAGAATTGGGCTGTCATTATGTCATTGTCGGCCACTCCGAACGACGCCAATATTGGGGCGAAACCGATGAGATTGTCGCCCGCAAAGTCCAGGCTGCTCAACGCGACGGGCTGGTGCCGATTGTGTGTGTCGGCGAAACCCTCGAAGAACGTGAACGCGGCGAAACCCTCGCCGTTATTACCCGTCAGATTCGAGGCGGGCTGCAAGGCCAAGACGCGCCAGCCGTCTCTGCTGTTGTGGTCGCCTATGAACCAATCTGGGCTATCGGTACCGGTCGCACGGCGACACCAGATCAAGCCCAAGAGGTCCATGCCGCGATGCGGACGACGCTGAGCGAGCTTGCCGACTCGGCAACGGCCGACGCAATCCGCCTGTTGTATGGTGGCAGCGTGAAACCCGATAACGTCGATGGACTCATGGCTCAAACAGATATAGACGGAGCTTTAGTAGGCGGAGCCAGCCTGCAGGCAGACTCCTTTGCTCGAATCGTAAACTTCCGCTAGGATCAGCGCCATGTCGTACACGATTGCTACTGTTGTTCATATCTTTGCGTGCTTTTTCATGGTCTGTGTTGTTCTCCTGCAGACCGGCAAAGGCGCTGATATTGGAGCGGTCTTTGGTGGTTCCAGCCAGACCGTTTTTGGCAGTTCCGGAGCAGGGAACTTCCTCACCAAGATGACGACTGGGATTGCTGTCCTGTTTATGCTCACGTCCTTATTCCTGTCGTATGGGGCAACCAGCAGGACGACTGAAAGCCTTTTTGATTCAGTCATCCCTGCTCAGACGGAACAGACACCAGCGACCTCTGGGGCAGAAACACGCGAAGCAGCGGGTGCCGCCAGCCAAGAGACACAGACCAGTCCGCAACAGACTGCTGATCAACCTGATTTTGCTGATCCTGCTGATCCTGCTGATCTTGCCAGCCCCCAAGCCGCCGCCGAATCAAGCAGCCAGTAGACCTCTTTCCTCGCCGTCGTATTTGTCAGCCGCCACTGATTCGGTCGGCGGCTTTCTTTTTCTCGCCAACGCTAACAGCCTGGACACAGGAGTCCGATATGGCGCAAACACACGCAATCGTCATTGGCGGTAGCATGGCAGGTCTGAGTGCCGGCCGTATTCTCAGCAATCATTTCGATCATGTCACCGTCATCGATCGTGACACCTACCCCAACGGAGTAGCGGAAAGGCCGGGCGTGCCACACAGCCGTCATGTGCATGCCCTGCTGGCTCGGGGGCGCCAAGAATTGGAGCGTCTCTTTCCGGGCTTTTCTCATCGCATGCGCGAAGGCGGGGCGCAGGAAATTGATTTTGGGATGGACTTTGCCACGCTGCGCCCGCACGGCTGGAGCCAACGTCAGCCTGACGGTCTCAGCTTGTTTTTTGCCAGCCGGAATCTGATCGAATCTGTCGTGCGTGACCTGTTTCGCCAGTTGCCGAATATTAGCCTGATGGAGCAAACAATAGTCACTGCTCTCGACACAACAAAAAATGGGCATTTGAAAGCCACAGGAGTCCAGCTCCGCACCGCTGACGGGAGCGCTCAGACACAGCTCAAGGCTGACCTGATTGTCGATGCCAGCGGCCGTGCCTCAAAAGCGCCGGAATGGTTACAAACGCTTGGCCTTGAACCGCCCCAGGAGACAGTCGTGAATTCTTTTTCTGGCTACAGTTCGCGCTGGTTTCAAGCCCCGCCGCCTGAACGTTGGCCGCAAGAGTGGTGGTGGAAAGGCATCTGGATTGATCTCAAAGAACCTGAGGTCTTAACCGCTGGTGTCTTATTCCCAGTTGAACATGGTCGCTGGGTGATAACGCTGGGAGGAGCTGCGAGACAGTATCCACCCACGGACGAAGACGATTTTATGGACGCCTTGTCCACCAGACTGCGCTCCCCGGTTCTGGCCGAAGCAGCCCGCCTGGCTGAGCCAATTTCTCCCGTCTACGGCTACCGCTCCATGACCAATCGCTTTCGACATTATGAGCATTGGCAAGAGCGCTTGGACGGATTTGTTGCGCTCGGTGATGCAGTCTGCGCTTTTAATCCCGTCTATGGTCAGGGCATGACGACGGGCACCTTATCTGCAGCGGTATTGGAGGATTGCCTCACCCAGTATGGCGTTGCAAATCCGGATGTATGCCAACATTTTTTTCGAGCACAGGCAAAAGTCCAGGAAAGTCCGTGGCGGCTGGCCACCGGGGCGGATTTCCGCTTCCCCGAAACCGAAGGAAAACAGGCCCCAGGCTCCCGTTTATTAGACCCATATATGAAAGCGATGTTTGCCGCCGCGCAGGATGATATGGTCGTTCGACGCCGCTTAGGCCAGGTACTCAATATGCTCAAGCCCCCCTCAGCTTTCTTTGGGCTCCCCATTATCGGCCGAGTCGCACGCAATGCACTCCAGCGCCGCTTCGGTCAGACTGGAACGCAGTCAATCCCCGACAGGCCGCCTATGATGACACCAGCAGGAGAGTGACGACGCAAGAGCATTGTCTGTTCCAGGCAGCAGCATGCTGCTGCCGTCTTCCCCCCTAGACCTGCCCGGAAGCTCACGCTATTATCCCTGGCCGTAGACAGATGCAGCTGCATCTTTTCAAAGTTTTTTCCCAGGCGAGGATGGCGGAACTGGCAGACGCGCTAGGTTGAGGGCCTAGTGAGGTAACACTCATGGGGGTTCAAGTCCCCCTCCTCGCATCTCACCCCTGTCCAACTCAATTCTGTTCAATACCCAATCCCCCTTCTCCATCACTGCTTAGTCTTGCCCCGGTGTTGATTGACTCGGCCCGGAGGTTGTGAGACACACAAAACTATGGCGTACGATTCCACGAATGGCACAGTCCAACCATCTTCTTCTCCCAATGCGACTGATACCCGCTCACTCTTTAGCCTGGACAACGGCCTCCGCGTCGTCGTCCAAGAGGACCATTTTGCTCCCGTCGTTGCGATTCAGGTCTGGGTGAAGGCT
This sequence comes from Binatia bacterium, assembly GCA_965231765.1. Classification (GTDB taxonomy): domain Bacteria; phylum Desulfobacterota; class Binatia; order Bin18; family Bin18; genus JAAXHF01. The sequence continues at coordinate 5,133,446 of OZ246887.1, read as the reverse complement.
GGCAGCGCGGATGAAACTCCCGATGTGGCTGGCGCAGCCCATGTGCATGAGCACATGATCTTCAAAGGCACCGCCCGCCGCCCAGTCGGCGCGATTGCGGCTGAGGTTGAATCTTCTGGCGGGAATATCAACGCCTTCACCTCTGCCGACCATACCGTCTACCACGTGGTTTTAGCTTCCCGCTACTGCCGAACCGGTCTCGACATTCTGTCCGATGCCATGCTCAACACGACTTTTGACCCGCATGAGCTTGAGAAAGAGCTGCAGGTCGTGATGGAAGAGTGGAAACGTGGAGAAGACTCGCCAACCTCGCGCGCCGCCACCGAACTGTTTCGTCTGGCCTATACGACCCACCCGTATGGCCGTCCGGTTATTGGCTTTCGAGAAACCGTTGAAGCGCTCAACCGCGAGCGGGTGGTCAACTTCTATCAACGCTGGTACCACCCCAACAATATGACTCTGGTAATCGTTGGAGACATTGATCGTGAGGCCGTTCGGCGTGATGTGACACAGCTGTTCGGCGCTCGTGACACAGTCGAGCTGCCCGTGCGCCCCCGCACAGCTGAACCGCCACAAAAAGAATTGCGGCTGTCAGCCATCGACATGAACATCGAAGAGTTTTATCTGTATTTAGGCTATCCGATCCCTCCAGCTGATCACCCCGACGTTTTCGCCTTAGATCTCTTGAGCTTTATTTTAGGTGGCGGAGAGAGTGCTCGCTTAGTCCAAACAGTCCAGGCGGAAAAAGAACTCGTCAACTGGATTTCAGCCAGCGCCTATACTCCAGAAGATGCGGGCTTGTTTATCCTGGCAGCGGCTCTGGAGCAAGAAAAAATCTCTCCAGCCCTGGAAGAGATGTTTGCTGCTATCGTGCAGTGCCAGTATGAACGCGTCTCCCCAGCAGAATTCGCACGGGCGCAGGCCAACCTGGCCAGCGATTTCACCTATCGGCGCGAAACAGTCCAAGGCCAAGCCCGACAATATGGCTATTTTCTGAATGTTTTCAACGATCCGGATTATGAAGACCGGTATCTTGCCGGGTTAGCCGCCGTGACCCGAGAAGATCTGCAACGTGTTGCGCGCCAATACCTGACAACAGCGCGCTTGTCTCTTGTCCTGGTCGGCTCACAGGCAGCGGCTGTCTTGCCCTCTGCGCCTGCCATCACAGCCATGGAGCAAGCCAGCCAACAGCAGAGGCAAGCCACCGCCCCGGCTACAACGACACCTGCCACAAGAAAAGACGGGCCGGTGTCGTATACTGTTCTCGATAACGGCATCCGCCTGCTGGTCAAAGAACATCACAATGTGCCCGTGATATCGCTACAAGCCTGCGTACTGGGGGGATTGCTGTTTGAAGACGACCACACCGCCGGGATCAACAATTTTCTGGCCGGACTGCTGACCCGTGGCAGCCAGCGTTTCTCCCGTCTGGAATTGGCACAAGCGACGGAATCGCTGGCCGGCGGCCTGGGAGGCTTTTCAGGGCGGAACAGTTTAGGCTTGAGCGGAACGTTTCTGTCCGCCCAGACCCCCGTTGGGCTCGACCTGTTTCTCGACACCTTACTGCAGCCCGCCTTTCCCGACGAGGAGATTGAAAAGCGGCGGCGTGAAATCCTGCTGGGCTTCAAAAACCGGGAAGATGAACTGTCACAAATCGCCTTTGATCTCTTCTACGCAACAATATTCAACACCCATCCGTACCGTCTGATGACGAGTGGCAAGGAAGACAGCGTGCAATCCTTCCAACGCGAGCAGCTGGTCTCCTATTACCGGACACTCCTCAACCCGCAGCACTTAGTCGTCAGTGTAGTGGGCGATGTGCAGACAGATGAAATTGTGACCTGCCTGCGAACGGCTCTCGACCCCTTGCCGGCCAGGTCAAGTCAGCTCAGCCTCCCCCCGGCTGAACCACGCCCAACCGCCCCGAGGCAACAGACAAAAGAATGTGACAAGCAACAAGCCCATCTGGTGATGGGCTATCAGGGCGTTGCGCTCAGCAACCCGGATCGATATGTGCTGAAAATTATCGATACCATCCTCTCCCGCCAAGGCGGACGGCTGTTCTACGAGCTGCGCGAGCTGCGTGCATTGGCGTATTCCGTCACCGCTTTTAGTGTTGAGGGCCTCGCCCCGGGCGTATTCGGCATCTATGTGGGGACCGATCCCAGTAAAGTTGACGAAGCCCTAGCCGCCGCCCGGGAAGAGCTGCGGCGTCTGAAGGACGACCTCGTCAGTTCGGACGAAATTGACCAGGCCAAAAAATATCTCACCGGAAGTTATGAAATTTCACTCCAGTCAAATGGCACGCAGTGCGAAGAAATGGCTTTCAACGAACTGTATGGCCTGGGGTATGACAACGGCCAACGCTATCTGGCGGCACTGCATGCGGTCACTCCGGAAGACCTGCGCCGCGTGGCCCGGACCTATTTTGATGACACCGCAGAGACGGTCGTCATTGTTGGAAAATAGGGCCAACAGGGCAAGCAGGACGAGAGGGATTTGGGGTGGAACATTGGCACTGCCTGTCAGTCACAATTCCACACGAGGCAGTTGATGCGGTGTCAAATTTCCTGCTCGAACTGGGGGCGACAGGAATTGTTGAAGGAGACCATGACCCGGCCATACCACTCCCGCCAACAACAACCGTGCAAGCCTACTTTCCCGACGAGACCTCAGGCCCGGACGTATACGCAGCGCTTGAGCGCTACCTGCGTCAACGCGCGTCCCTGTTCCCCGACCTCAATACCCACAACCAACCCAGCCTACAGCTCAGCCAGATCAACACTGCAGCCTGGCACGAGCAGTGGCGGGGCCATTTTCCACCTATCCAGGTCGGCTTCAGTTTTCTTATTCTGCCGCCCTGGGAAACCCGGCCGACCCGGACAGACCGCAAGGTGATTGTGATTGACCCCAGTATGGCGTTTGGCACCGGACACCATCCCACCACCCAGGGCTGTCTGGAAGCCATCGAAGCGTTGGGCGTCGCGCATGGGCCACCCCAGCGGGCACTCGATGTCGGCACCGGCTCCGGCATTTTGGCCATTGCCCTGGCTCAGCTCGGCTGCTCTGACGTGTGGGCAATTGATACCGACCCAATTGCCCTGGATGAAACGCGCAAGAATCTGGCCACAAACGCTATCAGCTCGGGCATTCATCTCAGTCAAGAAACGATCGAGTCACTGCCTGGTCCGTTCCCACTCCTAGTTGCCAATTTGTTTGCAAAAACCTTGATCGACTTAGCCTCGACGCTGGCCGGAGCTGTCGCATCTCGGGGCTACGTTATTCTGTCAGGTATTCAGGTCGAACAAGCAGCTGAAGTACAAGCAGCGTTCACTGCTCCGACATGGCAGGCGGTCTCTCGCCTTGACCGGGAGGAATGGGTCACTCTGGTGTATCGACGGGGCTGATGCTGCCTCCAATGTATCGCACGCATTGTGTACCGTGAAACGGTTTTTCATTCGCTCAGCGCACATCCATAACTCTCAGGCAGTCGTGTCTGGCTCGGAGTTCCACCATCTGCACCATGTCTTGCGCCTTCAGACCGGTGAGAGCGTTGTCTTGCGTGATGAAAATGGGACGGAATACCAAGGCCAGATCACCCACTTCTCTTCGGACACGGCTGAGATAGCCGTAACGGCTGCGACCCCGCTTGCCCACGCCTCTTTCTGCCTGACCCTCGCCCTCGGCCTGCTGAAAGGCCACAAAATGGACCTGGTCATCGAAAAAGCGACCGAACTTGGCGTACAAACGATTATGCCGTTTGTCTCGGCCTCAACGGTTGCCCACCTGCCGCTGGAACGCCAGGCCGAGCGTCTGGCCCGGTGGCAGCGCATTGCCCAAAGCGCAGCCAAACAATCCGGCAGTCCGCTCCCGCATATCAATCCACCCTGTTCCTTTGCCCAAGTCCTGGCCGCTGGGCCCCGAACGGCCGACAAACTGTTATTGTATGAACACGAGCACCCAGACACCCTCAGAGCATTTGCAGAGAGCCACCCTGGCCTGTCTGCGGTGTGGATCATCGTCGGCTCCGAGGGCGGGTTTAGTCCTGAGGAAGTCCAGCACGCTCAACAAGCAGGCTGCACGACGGTCAGCCTCGGGCAGTCGATACTGCGCGCCGAAACAGCCAGTATTGCAGCTGTCGCCCTGTGCCAGTTTGTGTGGAGATAAGGCCATACTGCCCAACAATGCCCCTCAATTCCCCTCTTGCCTTTGCGTCTCCGAATGCCTAGCATGCCGCTTCCAAGAGTTGTTATCCGCACGAAAGTAGGGAGCACTGAGCATGCCGCGCTTGCGTTTTGCCTTCATCATGGACCCAATCCAAAACGTTCTGATTGATCAAGACACGACCTTTGTCTTTATGCTCGCCGCTCAAGCCCAGGGGCATGAGGTCGTCTATAGTGAAATGCAAGACCTCTTTATCGACAAAACCAAGCCAATGGCTCGCACCCGACAGGTCGAACTGCGGCGTGAGAAAGGCAATCACTATAGTACTCGAGGCGAGACTGTTGAGCCACTCGGCGGTTTTGACGCCATTTTTATGCGCACAGACCCGCCCTTTGACATTGCCTATCTGCATGCCACCCAGCTGCTCGACCTGGCCCAAGCTGAAGGGGCTGTGGTGTTGAACAACCCAAGCGGCCTGCGGGCAGCCAATGAAAAACTTTTTGCTCTGAACTTCCCGTCCGTCATTCCCGCAACACTCATCTCACAAGACGCCACTCGCCTCAAAGCGTTTCTGGATGAACTGGGTGGGGAAATGATCGTGAAGCCCGTCGATGGCCATGGCGGGGCGGGGATCTTCTATGTCCACCGCGATGATCGCAATTTGAACTCGATCTTGGAAACCGCGACCAAGGAAGGCCGTGAGCCGATTATCGCCCAGCAATATTTACCCGCCGTGCGACAAGGCGATAAACGCCTCATTGTCCTGAATGGCGAGCCACTCGGCTGCACCTTGCGTGTCCCGCGGGCTGACGAGCATCGCGGCAACATCCACGTTGGCGGCACCTGTGTGAAAGCCGATATCACCCCCCGCGACCGCGAGATTTGCGACCTGGTTGGACCCCGCCTGCGCCAAGAAGGCTTATACTTTGTCGGCCTCGACATCATTGGCGAGCATCTGACTGAGGTCAACGTGACCAGTCCGACTGGCGTGCAGGAAATCGACCGACTCGACAACGTGTGCCTGGAAGCCAAGGTCATTGCCTTTGCCGAGCAGAAAATTGCAGAACGTCGGCAACACGCCGAAGATCGATAAGATGGACTTGACTCGGCTAGCTGCTTTCAGTACAAATCCTCAGTCGCACTGAGACGCAAGCCGTTTCATGCGCCCCATCAACCGCAGAGGCCACACGATGGGCAGGTAGCTCAGTCGGTAGAGCAGAGGACTGAAAATCCTCGTGTCGACGGTTCAATTCCGCCCCTGCCCACACCTTCTTTTCCCGTAATATCAGAGACTGAGATCAAGCTTCCGTCTCGACCGTTCTTCCGCAGCACGCAAGACCAACTTCACCGGAGGCTTAGCATGGACCTCACGATACAAGAAGACGATCTCCAGGGTCCGGAGATCATCGCGCTGCTGGAACAACACCTCGCCCTCATGTTCTCGTTATCGCCACCACACAGCGTCCATGCGCTTGACCTGGAGGGCTTGAGAAAACGTGAGGTGACCGTATGGACGGCGTGGCGGCGGGGTACACTTCTCGGCTGCGGCGCGCTCAAGGAGCTAGAGCCGGTGCACGGCGAAATCAAGTCGATGCATACGGCCGCGGCATTTCGTGGCCAAGGCGTGGGCGCAGCAATCCTGGTCCACCTCCTCAATGAAGCGCGCAGGCGCGGCTATTGCCGAGTCAGTCTGGAAACGGGCTCAATGCCGGCGTACGCGCCCGCCCGATCATTGTACCGGCGCCACGGGTTCTCGACCTGCCCGCCATTCGGCGACTACCCAGACGATCCGAACAGCGTCTGCATGACGCGCATGCTGTAGATAGCGAAACGCCAACATCGCCGAATCGCGATGAGAGCAATTCTGCGGGGTTCCATCTGGCTCGCCTTAGTGTGGGCCTGTGGGGCGCCCGATCCGGCCAGCGCACAGGAAATGATGCCGCCGGTACTGGTGCCGGTGATGAGATTGAAGGCAGCACCAACGTCCAAGTCCTTGACCTTGCGTGAATTAACGAATGCAGTGGTCAGGTGGGACAGGTAAGTGGCGCTGTAAATACCGCGCATTCCTCCACCGTCGAGGCTGAGGACACGGAACAGCTTCTCGTTGTTTCCGACAGGTTTACTTCGTGGGTACATAGGTGTAAATTATCGCACGAAAATCTTTGATGCAATTTTACTTTCAGAACAATACGTTATTTGAAAATATACGTCAAGACCATTCATGCAAAAATTTTTGACTCCTATCTCTTGAACAGGTAGGATCATTATTCTGCACCCTACGAGCCAATTTTGCTAATGAAAACGCTTCGCGACATTGCAACTATCCGCGCGGGTTACTCTTTTCGAGGCAAGATCAGTAAGCATTTTGCTGGAGAAGCACGGGTTATCCAGATGAAAGATGTCGATCCGGATGCGGGGGTTCGGTGGTCAACGCTGGTAACAACGGACTTGCCTGGAAAGAGGCAACCTGACTGGCTCAAGCCTGGCGATCTCCTGTTTGTCGCCCGTGGCTCCCACAACTTTGCGCTGTATTTGGAGGAACTCCCCTCCCCTACTGTACTATCACCGCACTTCTTCCATCTCACCGTCAAAGAAAACACAGGTGTGTTGCCGCGCTTTCTGGCTTGGCAAATCAATCAGGAACCGGCTCAACAGTACCTCCGCAAGTCCGCCGAGGGGACACAGATACTGAACATTCGGCGCAAGGTCTTGGAAGACATGCCCATCGTGCTACCATCGCTGCACAAACAGGAAACGATTAGCCAGCTGGATAGGGTGTGGCAGCGTGAAAAGCAGGTGCTCCAAGCGCTTTCCGACAACCTGACACATATGATGGACGGACTCGCGCAACAGGTCCTGCGCGAAGAGTGAACACCAAGACTGGAGAAGCAGAAACATGGACGGACCTACCGAGCAGATTCAACAAGACGACATCAACAAAGTCGTTTGGGCTGCCTGCGACAGTTTTCGCGGTATTGTCGATCCCAGCATCTATAAGGACTACGTCCTGACCATGCTCTTCCTCAAATACATCTCGGATGTCTGGCAGGACCATTATGACCAGTACAAAACTGAATACGGTGATGAATCTGAACTGATTGACGAGATGCTGCAAAATGAGCGCTTTGTTCTGCCGCGCTCGGCCAGTTTCTACACGCTGTACGAACAGCGCAACGAGCCGGGCAACGGCGAGCGCATCGACCAAGCCTTACACGCCATCGAAGAGGCCAATATCACCAAGCTCCGCGATGTGTTCCAGGACATGAGTTTCAACTCTAACAAACTCGGAGAAGACAAACAGAAGAACAACATCCTGCGCCACGTGCTAGAGGACTTCGCCCAGCCAGCTCTGAATCTGCGCCCGTCTCGGGTCGGCAAGCTCGACATTTTGGGCGATGCGTATGAGTACCTGATTGGTAACTTTGCAGCCATGGCTGGGAAAAAGGCGGGCGAGTTTTACACCCCGCCGGCAGTCTCCGACCTCATTGCTGAGATTCTTGAGCCCCAAGAAGGCGACGAAATCTGCGACCCAGCCTGTGGCTCGGGCTCGTTGTTAATGAAATGCGGGCGCAGGGTGCAGGAGAACTTCAACGGCTCAAAGAAGTACGCCCTGTACGGCCAGGAGGCGATTGGTTCGACCTGGGCGCTGGCCAAGATGAATATGTTCCTGCACGGCCAGGACAATCATCGCATTGAGTGGGGCGATACGCTGCGGAATCCAAAGCTGCTCAATCCAGATGAGACGCTGAAACACTTTGACATTGTGACTGCCAATCCACCCTTCTCTCTGGAGAAATGGGGACACGAGGAGGCTGAAAACGACAAGTATAGCCGCTTTCGGCGTGGCATACCGCCCAAGACGAAAGGTGACTATGCCTTCATCCTGCACATGATCGAGACAATGAAACCGGGGACGGGACGCATGGGCGTGGTTGTACCTCATGGGGTGCTGTTCCGTGGCGCGGCGGAAGGCAAAATCCGGCAGAAACTCATTGAAGAAAACCTGCTCGATACGGTTATTGGTCTGCCGGAGAAACTCTTCTTTGGGACTGGCATCCCTGCGGCCATCCTAATTTTCAAGAAGCGTAAGGCTGACGACAAGGTGCTGTTTATCGACGCCAGTCGCGAGTATCAGGACGGTAAGAACCAGAACTTCCTGCACACTGAAAATCTTCACAAAATCGTCGAGACCTACCGTAAGCGTGAATCCGTGGACAAATACGCCTACCTCGCCACGTTTGACGAGATCAAGGAAAACGACTTCAACCTCAACATTCCTCGGTACGTGGACACGTTTGAGGAAGAGGAAGAAATTGATCTGATGGCGGTACGCCAGGAACGGGAGAAGCTAAAAGCAGAGCTAGCTGTATTGGAGGCGGAGATGGACAAACACCTCAAGGAGTTGGGCTATGGTGCCTGAAGAACGGGAAATGCGTACTCCAAGCAAAACGTGAGGGGAGGAAATATGAAAACAAAGACCTGGATAGTCGGAACAGTAGTAGCCGTACTCGTGGTCAGTCTGTTTATGTTATTCCCGCGCTGGAACGTCTACCGCCAAGAGTTGCGGGGGCAGGCCGCCTTACGAGAGGCAGAGTATACCCGGCAAATTGCGGTCTTAGATGCCCGGGCGGAAGTGGAACGCGCACGGGGAGTCGCGGAAGCCAATCGGATTATCGGCGATAGTCTCAAAGACAATGAGGGATATCTGCGCTACCTGTGGGTGCAAGGACTGCATGACGGGTCAAGCGAAGTTATTTATGTCCCAACGGAGTCCAACCTGCCCATTTTAGAGGCTGGCAAGAGAAAGTAATGGAAGCGAGACGGGGAATATATGCCCCACAGGTGACGGACGATCTCCTGAGCGACATGGTGCGGGCCATTGTGGCCGAGGTTGATCCCGAGCAAGTCATTCTGTTCGGCTCACGAGCGCGGGGCGATGCAAGAAAGGATTCGGATGTAGATTTGGTCGTGGTCGAGTCCGCACCCTTCGGCAACGGCAGGAGCCGACGCCGGGAAGCAGTCCGCCTCTGGAGAGCCTTGTCGGGCCTTGGCGTTGCAAAGGACATCCTGGTCTACAGTCGTGACGAAGTGGAGTATTGGCGTGACTCCCTCAATCACGTCCTGGCACGAGCCCTGCGAGAAGGAAGAGTGCTGTATGAACGACCTGCGGAAATTCTGCGGCACCACGTCCGGCAACGCCTTACGGAGGTGGAGGGCGCGTGAAGGAGTTAGGAATGGCGTATAAAGGGCGGACAAAGCTTGGAGACTTTTTTTCGAGTCGTCGCGACAAAGGACTCCCTGGACTTCCGACACTTTCTGTTACGCTAAATAGAGGACTCGTTGAACGCGGATCACTGGATCGAAAGACAGAAACCAATCTTGAGGACAATGAGCATTTGCTCGTTCGCGAGGGTGATATCCCTTACAACATGATGCGTATGTGGCAAGGAGCTTCCGGCCTTGCCGAGAAGGATGGCCTGCTCAGTCCTGCATATGTCGTCCTTGCTCCTAAACGAGATGTTGATTCCCTATACGCCTCGTATCTATTCAAGAGTTCCCGACTGATCTACCTGTTTTGGGCTTACTCTTATGGCCTAACGAACGATAGACTTCGCCTCTATTTCAACGATTTCAAAAAGATTCCAGTAAATATTCCGTCACTCCCCGAGCAAAAACAAATTGCCCGCATCCTCTCCACCTGGGACAAAGCGCTTGAAACCGTTGAAAAGCTGATCGAAAACAGCAAGGCGCAGAAGAAAGCATTGATGCAGCAGTTGCTGACGGGAAAGCGACGACTTCCGGGGTTCTCAGAAACATGGCGGGAAGTTCAGCTCAAAGCTATCGCCAAAATCCTCATTTCGAACGTTGACAAAATCACGTCTCCTGACGAGAAACCAGTTCGACTCTGCAACTATACAGACGTTTACTACAATGACTACATCACCAATTCTATATCTTTCATGGAAGCAACTGCGAAGCCGCGAGAGATTGAAAAATTCAAGCTACTTCCCGGCGATGTGATTATTACCAAAGATTCTGAAACGCCAGAGGACATTGCTATTCCTGCGGTCGTGAGCGAAGCACTAAATGGGGTAGTCTGTGGTTACCATCTTGCGATCATCAGACCCCAAAACCGTGTAGCCAATGGGGTGTTCCTCAGCAAACTTCTCTCCGCGCCAGCCGTCAGGCATTACTTTTTTTCTTTAGCGAACGGCGCGACTAGATTCGGGCTGACGACGGACGCAATTGCCAATGCAAAACTGTTCGTTCCCGAGCTACCCGAGCAGCAACGAATTGGCGAAGTTCTACTCTCCATTGACCGGGGAATTGAGAACCAAGCCAAACAGCTGGATGCCCTGAAGGAGCAGAAAAAAGCCCTCATGCAACAACTCCTCACTGGCAAGCGACGAGTAAAAGTCGATGAATCCTGAACTCTCCACTCTCCTGACCGAAATCGACCAGCTCAAATCCCAGCTCGACGCCCTGCGTCCGCTGCCGGAACACACGATTCGCACCCTGCACGAACAACAAGTTCTGGAGTGGACCTACCACTCGAACGCGATTGAAGGAAACACGCTCAGCCTCAAAGAAACTAAGGTCGTGCTGGAAGGCATTACCATCGGTGGGAAATCACTGAATGAACACTTTGAAGCCATCAACCATCGCGAGGCAATCACCTACGTTGAAAGCATTGTCTCCGGCAAAGAACCCCTGAGTGAATGGCAAATCAAAAACATCCACCAGCTAGTCCTGAAAAATATCGACGCCCAGAATGCCGGGTGTTACCGGCAACAAAACGTCGTCATTGCCGGCGCCAGCCATACCCCACCGAACTTTCTGCACCTGCCGCAGGCCATGACCGCACTCATGACCTGGTATCAAGGCGCTGCCGACCTACACCCATTACAACGTACCGCGCGCCTGCACGTCGATTTTGTCGGTATTCATCCCTTTGTCGACGGCAACGGGCGGACTGCCCGCTTATTGATGAATTTTGAGCTGATGCGTTCCGGCTACCTCCCAGTCATCATCCGTGTCGAGCAGCGTCTGGCCTACTATGACGCCCTGGATACTTCCCATACCACCCGGAACTATGCGCCCTTTCTCCAGCTCATTGCCGAACAGGAGCGCGAGACGCTGCATCACTATCTATCCATAATTCAGGGAGACTACTGAACATGCCCGCACCGTACCCGCCCCGCCCTGAAACAAAAGAGCTGTTCAGCTCCCATATCCCAGCACTGCAAGTGCTGATCGCTATGGGCTATCACTACCTGCCTCCAAACGAGGCGCTCAAAAGACGTGGCGGCAGCAACCGTGAGGTATTGCTACGCGACGTGTTGATTGAAGAACTCAAAAAGCGGCGCTTCACCTGGAAGGGACAGGACTACCCCCTGTCCCTGAACGCCATCGACGAAATTGTCCGCCAGCTCGCCTCGCCCGGCCTGGGCGAAGGGCTGCTGACTGCCAACGAACGAATCTATGACCGCCTCATGCTGGGTATCACCGTCACCGAATTCATCGATGGCAAACGAGCCCAACCCACGGTTCCGCTTATTAACTGGGACAATCCCAAAAATAATCAGTTCCACGTCACCGACGAATTCGAGGTCATGAACACCAGTGGGACCGGCACCCGCCGCCCGGATATCGTGTGCTTCCTGAACGGCATTCCGCTGGTGGTGATCGAAGCCAAACGCCCCGACCCACACAACCCGCGTAAAGACATGATCAAAGAAGGCATCTCCCAAAGCCTACGCAATCAAGGCGTGAGCGAGATTCCCAATTTGTTTGCCTACTCCCAGCTCCTGCTTGCCGTAAACGGCCTGGACGGACGTTATGGCACGACTCGCACTCCGGCCAAGTTTTGGGCGCTGTGGCGCGACGAGGATTTCAAAGAAGCTGTTTTTCAGCAGATCAAGAACACAGACTTGTCGTCCGCCCAAAAGCAGCCGCTGTTCAGCCACCGTCCGCAACCGGTGCAAGACTACTTCGAGCAACAGCGCCAAGGCGGCTCCCTGTTGCCAAGCGGTCAGGACCGCTTGATCATCAGCCTGTTGCGGCCGAACCGGCTGCTGGAGTTTGTCCGCTTCTTCATCTTATTCGATAAAAAAAACGGCAAGATCGCTGCCCGTTATCAGCAATTTTTCGGGACCAAGCGGCTCATAGAACGGGTCAGCACTAAGAACAGGCGTGGCGCGCGCAAAGGTGGCGTGATCTGGCATACCACTGGCTCCGGGAAGTCTTTCAGCATGGTCTTTCTTGCCAGGGCACTCATCTTACATGACGCGCTCAAAACCTGCCGCTTCGTGGTTGTCACTGACCGGGTCGACCTCGAAGACCAGCTCAGCAAAGTGTTTGTCAATACCGGAGCGCTGCCGACTAAACGCGAAATCCAGACAGCCAAGACGACCTCCGGCAAAGACCTCGCCCACCGCATCGGCCAGGGCAACGAGCGCATCCTGTTTGCGATTATCAATAAGTTCGCGACCGCCACCCGCCAGCCAGAATGCCGCAACCTCAGCTCAGACCTCATCGTTCTGGTTGATGAAGGACACCGCAGCCACGGCGGTGAAACACACGAACGCATGCGCCAAGCCCTGCCCAATGCGGCCTACGTCGCCTTTACCGGCACGCCATTGCTGAAAAAAGACAAGACCGCCAAAAAATTTGGTCTCATCGTGCACGCCTACTCCATGCAGCGGGCCGGCGACGACGGCATGGTCACGCCCCTGCTGTACGAAGAACGGGTACCCGAACTGGGTATGAACGCCAAAGCGATCGACAAGTGGTTTGCGCGCCTTACACAAGATCTGACCGATGGGCAGAAAGCAGATCTGAAAAAAAAGTTCGCTAAGAAAGGCCAAATTTACCAGTCAGAGAGTCGTATTGAACTGATCGCGCACGACATCTGCGACCATTTCGCCAAGACGATTCCCGACGGCATGAAAGGCCAAGTCGCAACGGACAGTAAGCTGTCTGCCATCAAGTACCAAAAATATCTCGACGAGATCGGCGTGGTCTCAAGCGCCGTTGTGATCTCGTCCCCAGACACCCGCGAGGGTCATGATGAGGTGAATGAGGTGGATGGGAGCCAGCTCCCAGAAGTACAACAGTGGTGGTCTGCGCATGTCGGCAACCAGAGCGAGACTGAGTACACCAAAGAGACCATCCGCCGCTTTGCCGAAGAAGCAGACCCACAGCTACTCATCGTAGTGGATAAATTGCTGACCGGTTTCGACGAGCCGAAAAACGCTGTTCTGTACATCGACAAGCCGCTCAAACAACACTCTCTCATCCAGGCCATTGCTCGGGTGAATCGCCTGCACGAACAGAAAAAATTTGGCTTGCTCATCGACTACCGGGGTATCTTGAAGGAGCTGGATACCGCCATCCACGCCTACCAAGATTTGGAGCAACGGACGCAAGGCGAGTACGATCTCGATGACCTAGCCGGGCTCTATCGGCAGACCAGTACCGAATACAAAAAGCTGCCCCGGCTACACGACACCCTATGGGCAATCTTTCAAAGCGTACACAACAAGACAGACGTGGAGCAATTCCGGCAGGTGCTTATCCCCCATTTTGAACAGGATGAACAGGGTGAGACGTACGACGCCACGCAAAAAGTACGTGAAGATTTCTACGAAGCGCTACAGGATTTCAGCCTGTGCCTAAAAGTCGCCCTGGGTTCGGCCAGCTTCTACGAAGACGGCAGTTTCAGCGAGGAAGATATCCAGACTTACAAGCAAGACCGGCACTTTTTCATACACCTGCGCCGTATCACCCGACAGGATGCCGGCGAGGTCGTCGATTACGCAAGCTACACGGAGCGGGTTAAAAAGCTGGTAGATAGACATATTGTAGGCGAGGCAGTCCGCGAGACGGAAGGTGTCTACCTGGTCAATGAGCTAGGCAAGAATCAGGACCCAGAAAAATGGTCCGAGGAAAAGGCGCGAAACGAAACCGACATCATCCGTACTCGTGTAAAACGGACGATTGAACAGGAACTCCAGGATGATCCGTATGCGCAGAAAATCTTCTCTGAACTTTTAGCTGAAGCTATTCGTGAAACAGAGGCGATGTTTGGGCATCCCTTCCAGCAATATGTGTTGTTCAAAGATCTCGAAGAAAAGCTCGAACAACGCCACGTTCCTGAGACACCCGATGCACTGAGCAATAATCCGCATGCCCGCGCCTACTACGGCGTATTTCGTGTCGTGCTGGGCGACACGGCTTTTGCCGCGTTCACTCCCGAAGAGCACAAAAGCTATGTGGATCAAGCCCTGATGATTGATGCGGTTGTGGACACTGCCGTGGCAGAACACTCTCTGAATCCACACAACATTGAGGCTGAGATTCGAAAAGGTCTCTTGCCTCAGTTGTTTGAGCAGATTGGTATGGACCAGGCAAAAGCAGTCATTGAGCGGATTATTCAGATCACGCGGGTTGGCCTTGCCAAAGAAACGGAAGCTGTTCACTAATGCAGCTGACCTTCCGCTACGGGGATGAAGAATTCGACTGTGAGGTCTATTCCCTGTCTACAGTCAAAGGAAAAGTGGCAATACACATCCATCCCGACGGATCAGTCCAGGTTGATGCGCCGCCCGGTACCACCCTATCATCGATCAAAAAGGCGGTACAAAAACGGGCACGCTGGATCGCCAAACACCTGGCTAATATTCGTGCACAACAGCGCGAGCTTCGGCCTCGTCACTATGTTAGCGGCGAGGGCCATTTCTACTTGGGCCGCCGCTATCAGTTGAAGGTCAGGCAGAATGACACTGAGCAGCCAAGCGTCAAATTGCTCCGTGGATATCTCAGCGTCTCTACTTCAGAGGACTCCTCTGAGACGGTCAAAAGGCTGCTGTGGCAGTGGTATCGCTCGCATGCTCAGCAGACATTCCAACGTCGGCTGGAGACCCTTGAACCACAGTTGACCTGGCTCACAGGTCAACTGCCTCACATCAAACTGCTGACCATGAAAAAGCAATGGGGCAGCTGTTCACCCCAAGGACATATTTTGTTGAACCCCCACCTGGTGAAAGCGCCCCGAGACTGTATAGATTATGTCATTTTGCATGAACTCTGCCATCTCCAAGAGCACAATCACAGCCCAAAGTTTTACCAGTTACTGAGCCAGCTTATGCCGGCTTGGAAGTCCGTTAAGACCCGCTTGGACAGCATGGCGGAACTGCTGCTCAATACATGAGATTGACGGAAACACAGGACAGCAACAGCCTTCCACTATCCGTTACTGGCACCGTCAGGCAGATCAACAAATTTTATGAAGAATAAACGGATCACGGAATCGCTGCTGTGGGCCGTCGCCTCGCTGTGCGCCGTCCTGGCCATCGTATTCAGCTCGATGCAGGGCAACATGGACAGCCTCCGACTGGCCGACATTGTCCGGCCGCTCGTTGCGCTGGGTTCCCTGGCGGTCGTGCTGACCCTGTTGCTGATGGCGGTGTGTCCGCCGCTCGGCCGGGTGTTCCCGGCGGCGATGTACGGCTTTTTCTCGTTCTACGGAATCAAGGAACTGCTGCCCGATTTCGGATATCAACACATCGTCGCCTACGGGATGATCGTCGCGAACCCCTTGGTGCTCTACCGCATCCTGCGCGGTATCAACCGCCTGCGCGCCGCGATCTACGTATCTGTCGCTTCCGGCGCCATCAGCCTGGCCCGACTTCAAGGCCGCCTATATCGAATACCTCAAGTATTTCAATGTCGCGGTGCTTCGGGTCATCGATCAACAGATAAAACGGCGCGGGCGGTCGGGACGACAGCTTGTGTTCGTCATCCAGGCCGACGAAGGCCCCTTTCCCAAACCCCTGCGCGAGGCACTCAGCGACTACGACCTCAGCGCATTGACGCAGCGCCAGATCAGCATGAAAACAGGCATCCTCAACGCCATACTCCTGCCACCGCAGATGGCCGGGGACATTGCACCCCCGGCGACGCCAGTCAACAACTGGCGGATCGTTTTCAACGCCTTGACCGGAAGCAAGCTACAGATGTTGCCCCACAAGGTCTACCTCTACCCGTCTGAAAAGAACGTGTATCGATTCTGCGACGTGACCGCCCTGCTCACCGAAGGGAAGACTCCGCTCAGGCCCTGCCCGGATTGACGCGGACGCCGGTCCTGCGCCGCTTGCTGTGAAACGGTACGGTAGCGGTGACGACACCAACCGACAGAGCCGAAAAGTGCGTGGAAGGAAGGTTTTATATCCCGGCGTTTTCACTGGACCGCGCGTGCCGCCGGGCGGACCTGGTACAGGCCCAGACCGTCCTCGAGCATGACGGGGACAAGCCACCAAGGCGGACGGCCGGCGCCAAGACGATCATTGAGGAAGGCCGGACGGTCCGCATAGGCTGTTATCGGCGCGTATTTCTGGCAGAAGAGAATAGCCTCGACATCGCGCGCCCTGACCAGCGCCAGCGCTTCCTCTTCAGTGCCGGCGAATATGCGGCGGTTGTCGGACAGGCCCTGGATATTGCGATGATAGGGGGCAGCCAGAACCTTATGGCGGGTCAGAAACAGGATAGTCGGCCCGGCATCAATGGGGGCAGCGATGGTCCGCGCCTGGGCTCCCAATCCCGTCGGGTCGGTGAGCGCCGCCAGCGCCGAGGAGACCTTGCACTCGGATTTTTGTTCATCCGCCGGCTGGCTCGATGCCAATGGGAGCGAGACGACGGCGAAGACATAAATCATTGGTATGCAGAATCTCAGCCCGACCCGAGCCAGTATCCGTTGCGAACGGTCGGCCCGCGCATTCACCCTGGCGGCGAGCGGGATGAGGGCCAGGCTGGCGACCAGCCCGGCATAAGCCACCCCCCGGATCTGCCAGGCCACCAACGCCAGCCCCGATAACACCAGCACCACAAGCGCAATCCAGCCCGGGTCCGCCCGGTCGGCTGCATGCGCCCACTGCCAGGCCACGGAAACCAGCGCCGCCAGGGGCAGGAGAACAAAGACGACGGCGGTGCCCGGTTCTTGGTGGTAAAAATCAAAAAGCGATCGTGCTTCTTTGACCGCGTCGAACCAATAGCCTAGTTCGGCGGAAAGGTCGGCATATGGGCTCCCCGCGCATTGGGGAAAGATGGTCGCCACCAGAGCCAGACCGGCGAGGCCGACGCCCCCGACTGCAGCGAGCCGCACGAGCCGTCCCGCCGCAGACCGCAGGCGCTCCAGAGCAACGGCGGCGGTGCCTGCCGCCAAGACGATGGCGGTGATTGCCACATGGGCAAGAGACATCCGGTCGCAGACGATTGCCGCCCACTCGGCCGGGGCCAGGCTCAGGGGAATCAGGCTCAGCGCCGTCCCCGCCAGCACCGCGCCGAAAATCGCCAGCGCCGTTGCCGCCGTCCCACCGCGCAAAACCCAGGCCAGGCTCAGGATGACAGTTGCCGCGCCCAGGAACGGCAGGGTTTCAAGGCCGATGGCCAGCGACACCCCGCCGGCGAGGCCGAGCCCCACGGCCGCCCGAAACCCGCCGGGTTCCCAGGCCCGGATCAAGCATCCAATGCCGAGGCTGGTCAGCACCAATTGCAGTCCGTGATGGTCAATCCGTCCCGGTCGCATTTGTAGCAAGGGGATGAGCAGGATTACGATCGTCAGGACCGGTTCCGGGCTGCGCCGATCAGGGATCAGGGGATTGGCAGCCCACAGAAACAACGCAGTGAAGAGCCCGCCGAGAAGAGGCGGGACCAGCAGGGCCGACAGATAGACCGCCCTGGCGCGGCCGAACCACGGCTCGGCCAGCCAAATGACTGCGCCAAGAGGAATATCGGCGAGTCGTGACCAGTGCATGGAAACGCCAGCCGGCGGATTGAGACGCCGTTGCAGGGTATCGTTCCAGCCCTGGCCGTCAATCCAATCGATGACCTGGACCATGCGCATGAAATCGTCCGTTCCCTGCAGCAGGTCCGAGGTGCCGCCTTCCCGACCCAGGCCGAGCGACACCAGGACCGTGAAGGGCAGCATGAACACCATAAAGTAGGGGACGAACTGGCAAAAACCGCGCCCGGGCGCTCCTCCGGGCGCGGCGGGCGACAAACTGTGGGAAACGTCAGCTGACATTGAGCGGGGGGGGGTGTTTTCCTACGCAACTGCCTGGTCTGATTTTTTGCCGCCGGCCGGGCATTCGGCGCGGCGGGCCGGCAAACCCGGCAAGGCAAGATAATGCAGGCGCTTAATTTCCTGGCGGCTACGGGTCACGGTATCGAGGATCAAGCCGCAAACCAGGCTTAAGAAGCCCAACAGTGTGAGTCCGGTGGAAAGGATGGCCGTCGGGAAGCGCGGCACCAGCCCAGTTTCCAGGTACTCCATCACAACCGGCCAGGCGAGGCTGACCGCGGCCAGCTCGAACAGCACAAACATGCTGGAAAAAAACTCCAGCGGCCGCTCCTCCTTGATCAAAACGAAGATCGTCTTGATGATGCCGATACCGTGACGGACCGTTCTCAGCTTGCTGGACGACCCTGCCGGCCGTTCGAAATAGGGAATCTCCAACTCGGCGCTGGGCAGGCGCATCTCAAGCGCATGCACGCTGATCTCGGCCTCAATCTCAAATCCCTTGGAGAGGGCGGGGAAGGATTTGGCGAAACGGCGCGACAAGACCCGGTAGCCTGACAGGATATCGGAAAAACGCTGGCCGAACATCAAGCCCACCAGGCAGGTGATGAAGAGATTGCCGAATTGATGCCCCGGCCGGTAGGCGTCCTTTTGGTCGGGAATCCGGGCGCCGCTGATCATGTCCAGCTGGCCGTCAATCAGGGCCGCAATCATCTTAGGCGCCTGATCTGCGGGATAGGTGCTATCGCCGTCCACCAAGACAAACAGATCAGCGTCGATGTCGCTGAACATGCGGCGCACCACGTTGCCCTTGCCGCGCCTCGGTTCGGAGCGGACGATAGCGCCGGCCTGGTCCGCAGCCTGCCTGGTGTTGTCGGTGGATGCGTTGTCGTAGACATAGATCCGGGCTGACGGCAGAGCCGCCCTGAAATCGTTGACAACCCTGGCAATGGCGACCTCCTCGTTGAGGCAGGGGATCAGCACGGCAATCGAAAGATCACCGCAATCATTATCATGCATATGATCGTTCATGATGAGGGCCTGTTGGTACGCAGACTGTTGAACAAGTACTCTATCCCCTGGAGCATTTCGCGCCGCGCCTTGACGCGGTCGGTAGCGTGGGCGATGTATATGCCCGCTTCGAGGAGAGCCCCCCACAACAGGCGGGTCAGCGCGTCGTACGGGGGCTCCTTGATCAAGCCTGCCGCCACCAACTGCCCTAAGACCTGGCGAATGAGGGCCTCTCCCTGCACGTTTTTATGCCAGATGTCCGGATCTAAAACGGACGGGCCATCAGAAAAGATAATGCGTTGCGCCTGCTCGTCAGACAGGGAGTCAATAAAGGCGGCGCTGCCCACCTTGACAGTCCGCTGCCACAGATCGCCCTCAGCCGCCTGCATACGCGCCTGAACTGCTTGCCCCCGAGTGTGCCTAAACCGCTCAAAAACGGCTTGGAATAAGGCTCTCTTGTCCGAAAAGTGATAATACAACGCACCTCTGGTCACCTTGGCACCTTTCACAATGTCTTGGGTCGATACGCCAGTATAGCCCCGCTCGGCAAACATCTCGTGAGCCGTGTCGAGTAAAGCTGCCCGAGTCCTGGCATATTTCTCAGCTTTTGAAAGTCGAGGAGCCATACCTTCCCTTTCTCGTAAATTTTTTGTGAACCAGGACATTCCGTACAACACCCTCTTGACATACATACTATAGGTATGTCAACATGCCCGCTCCGGATGAGAATTGTCCGTTCCTGAATCGGTAGTGTTCGGAACCATCCACGTAATAGGCATGCTGTGCAGACATATGAACGCTCTTCGCATCTTCGCATCTTCGCATCTTCGCATCTTCGCATCTTCGCATCTTCGCATCTTCGCATCTTCGCATCTTCGCATCTTCGCATCTTCGCTCGCCGTAGCGTGCCTGGTGGCATTCCTGAGCGCGTGCAGCCAGCTATCAGCCGGGTCGCAACAGGGTGGGCTGAGCCCGGTCCAACAGCAGATGTTGGACAGCAGCCTGAAAGTGTCGGCAGCAGCGATCGAAACCGGCCAACCGGTTGCCGCCGGACGGCTGTACGAACGGCTGTCCGACACCTTCCCCAGCGCGCCGGAGCCGAAACTCGGACTGGCCTATATGGCCCTGCATGCAGGCGACTTCGCTAGCGCGGATACGCTGTTCACCGAGGCCAGCAGCTTGGCCACACGGCCGGCCATCAAGACCGAGGCGCTGCTCGGGGCCGGGCGGGCGAGCCTGGGGCGGGAAGACCTCGCCACGGCCAAGACCCACTTCCTGGCCGCAGCCGAACTGGCCACAGGCACACCAGCGGAGTCCTGGGTAATGAACGGCCTGGCGGTCGTGGCAGCGCTTGAGGGCGATTACCCGCTGGCGGAGAAACACTACACCCAGGCGCTGGCATTAGTGGCCCATCCGCTCATTACCGCCAACCTGATACGGATGCTCATTGAATCGGGCCACACAGACGAAGCCAGGCAGCTCCACTCCAGGTTCGACACTTCCTACTGGGTGGAAAGCGACAGAGACGAGCTGTCACAACTGCTCGAAAACAGCGCAAAGGGGAAGACCCATGCTGACTCTTGCTAGACAACGCCAGCGGCCAGGCCGCCCCAGCCTGCCGACGCGATCCGTAACCGAACAGAGAGCGATAATGAACAACCGGCAACAGCAATCACAGCCAGGCACGCCGCTCCGCCGTTCGCTGAAGGCACTCGGCACAGGCGTGGCGACCTGCCTCGTGTCTCTCGCACTTTGCATATTTTCTGCACAAGAAGCCGCGGCAGAGCCGATCCGGCCAGTCCCGCCACAGATCGAGGTCAATAGAGCCAAAGCGGAGCTGGGAAAGCGGCTGTTCCACGACACCAGATTATCAAAAAACGATACCATCTCGTGCGCCAGTTGCCACGATCTCAACGCCGGTGGGGATGACGGACGGGTCGTTTCCATCGGGATCGAGGGCAGGTCCGGCGTGATTAACGCACCCACCGTGTTCAACGCCGGTTTCAACTTCAAACAGTTCTGGGACGGACGGGCGCACACGCTGACAGACCAGATTGACGGACCGTTACAGAATACCGTTGAGATGGAAAGTATCTGGCCGGATGTCGTAACCAAACTTTTCCAGGACAGAGACTATCCCGGACTGTTCCGGCAGATTTATCCCGACAGTCAGCAGGGCCAGACTATTTCCCGCCTGAACATCAAAGACGCCATCGCCGAGTTCGTGCGCTCCCTGATCACGCCCCACAGTCGCTTCGACCGTTGGCTCAAAGGCGACACCACGGCCCTCAACGATGCTGAGAAAGAGGGCTACGCCCTGTTTAAGCGCTACGGATGTGTGTCATGCCACCAAGGGGCAAACGTGGGCGGCAATATGTTTCAGGTATTCGGCGTGATTAACAACTACTTCAAAAAGCGGGGCAACATCACCGACGCCGACTTGGGCCGCTTCAATGTCACCGGCAACGAGGCCGACCGGCATGCCTTCAAGGTCCCCAGCCTGCGCATGGCCGCACATACCGCCCCATATTTGCACGACGGAAGCGCAGCGACCCTGCGCGACGCAGTTGATGCCATGTTCGAGTTCCAATTGGGACGAGAAGCCCCGGATGCGCACAAGGATGCAATCGTGACCTTCCTCAAGACCTTGCCAGGCGAATACGTAGACTCGAATTACCAATTTGAAAATGTCCAGACCCCGGCACCCGCAGTAGCCCGAGGTAGGCCCGGCAAAGGAGGAGATCTCAGCTCCGACTACCAGTCGGCCCCAGCGATCGCGCCTGCCCGAGGCAGTCGCGGCAAAGGAGGCCGACTGACCCCAACGACCGCAGTGGCCCAAGGCAGCCGCGGCAAAGGAGGAGATCTCAGCCAGCGCTAAGGGCACGGATGAGGAGTTATCAGCATGAAATCCAAATCGATCACCATCGGCATCTTCCTATCGGTCGCTCTGGTCGTCACCGCAGCCTGGCTGTACTGGATGGCCAGCAGCGCCAAAGCGGACAACCACTACCTGGCCATTTCCACCATCCGCAAGATCCAACAACTCGAGTCCCAGTGGAGTATTGAGACCGCCCGGGTCCGATCCGACCCGCTGGCTGATTTCGACGCGCTGATCACCTTCATCCCCCGGATGGGGCGCCTCAAGGATGATCTGTCGGATGCGATACAGAACACCTCAAACCTGCCCGGCAGGCTGCTCAACGACACCAGCGCCTACCTGAGCGCCATTGACGCCAAGGAAGAATGGATTGAGCGCTTCAAAACGGGGTATGCCGTCCTCCGCAATTCCACCCGCTACCTGCCGCTGGCCGCCAGCAGCGTGATGCAACAGATGGAGGAGAGAGGCGGGAACCAGGCATTCATCCGCAACATCTCCGGCGTCACCGACGAGATCAACACCTATCTCGCCACCCCGGCTGCCCCGGAAAAGGAACGCCTGATGCGCGTGCTGGACGAGCTGGGGGACGACATCGTCGGCCGCTACCCCACCCTGGCCAACACGATTGCAAATTTTGTTGCCCACGGCCAAGTGTTGCTCGACAAACAGGCCCCGACAGAGGAAATTTTCCAAGAGGCGATCTCCAATCAAATCAGCGACCTCGGAGAATCCCTCATCAATGGTCTGGAATCCGAGATAGGCAAGACAGAGCAAATGGTGGCCTATTACGAACGTGGCATACTGGCGTCGGGCGGAGCCTTGTGGGTGGTCTGGTTGGCCGTCGCCTTGCAACTGCCCAGGGATAATAAACAGCGCAACGGCTTCCAACACCAGGAACGTGCGGCCCTGGACAAAATCGCCGCTGCCGCTGCCGCTGCACCGCCATCGTCACTGCCACCGCTACCGCAGCTCGAGCCGCTTGTAGCGGCCCGACAGGCAAGCCCCCAGCTGAGCCCTGGAGAAGACGCGGGATTCGATCGGCTGACCGCCGACCTCATCAGATCCGAGAAGCAATACAATGGAGGGACCAGCCAGACAGAAGCCGCCGAGTTCACCGCCTACCGGATAGGGGTTGAGATCATAGCCGAGCAGTTGACAGCCCTCGCCGGGCGCATCAACAGCAGTACCGACGTTCTCAGCGACATACAGGCCCAGCTGTACACCAGCGGGCTTGAGTCCGCCGGACACACTCCGGACTTAGCTGCCGCGAACACACCGGCTGAAGAGCCGCAGCCCCTGGCGGCCGAGGCGGCCGAGGCTCCTGATGAAGAGCCGTGGGTCCTGACTGCCGCCGACGAAGAGTCACACCCCCTGGCTGTTGATGAAGCGCTGAAAACCGCCGCCGCCGTGATGTCGAGCATCCGCGCCCAGGCAAACCGCATTGTTGAGCTGGCGGAACGCCTGCCGTCTCTTGCGCGCAAACGGGACGATGTGTACGGCCTGATCAACATCAATGATTGCATTGACGAGGTCGTGGACAACACCCAGGCCAGGGACAAGGCCCTCGTCGTCAAAGAGTTGAACCCGATCCCGGAAGTGCTCGCCTCGGAACCGGAAATATACCTGATCTTGGCCAATATCATTGAAAATTCCGTGTGGGCGGTGCAGGAACGCAGCCAAAAGAAAGGGGTCATCCGGATTGAGACTCTACAGGAAAACAACGCAGGCGTGCTGATCACCATCACTGACAACGGGGTCGGCATCAGGCCCGAGAAACGCAAGCAGGTCTTCAACCCGTTCTACACCTCCAGAGACGATGCCACGGGCATGGGACTCACCGCGACCCAGTACATGGTGGAGAAATACGGCGGCAGCATCCAGATAAACTCCTTGCCGAACCAGGGCACGATGGTGCGGGTCATGCTGCCCAGCGGCGCAAAGCTTGATTGATAACCAATCTAACCGGAGCCCAGCTAACAAACGGAGAGCGAGCACAATGTCTCACATCAGACGATTTCTGGCCTGCCGTCGCGGGGCCGTCGCCCTGGAAAGCGTCCTTGCCATTATCCCCCTCATGCTCTGCCTGACCGGGGTTTTTGAGATCGTCCAGACCCTCTTTGTCGGCGACCTGCTCCAGCGCGCGGCCCATCGGGTGGCCCGTAACAACGCCCTGGCCGCGACCACGGCCAGCGATGCCGCGAGCCTGAAGAGCCTCGTCAGACAGGCCATCACAACTGAGGCCGGCGACTGGCTGGACTTTGACCTGACCATGAACACCACCTGCCCGCAGACACAGGAAGACCAACAAGAGGCAGAATACTGCCTGTCGGCCACGGTCCAGGTCTACAACTCTCCGACTGATATGGCGCCGACCGACGACAATCCGAGCGGCCAACTGTCGCAAGAGGACGATGCCGCGCTGGGCGGCGGGAGTGGCGACATGGTGGTGGTGCGGATGCGCTTGCAGCCCCGGTCGGCGCTGGGCCAGCTGCAACAGACATTATTCGGCGAGGCCGGGCTTCGGGCCATCGCTATTATGCGCAACGAAGAACGCATAATGACGTAACAGGAATTGTTGTGCTTCTGAAAAATCTGAAAAACTATCTGCGCAACCGACAAGGCGTGGCTTCTATCGAGGCCGCGCTCGGTACCGTGGCCATACTCACCGCCTCGGCGCTTGCTCTTGATCTATACCGGCTGGCCAGCACCCAGACGACGACCCTGCACGCCGCCGTTACCCTGGCGGACACCCTGAGCCGGGACGATCAACTCAAAGCGGGCTTTGTGCAGACGCTGGCCAAATTTCTGCACCAGGAGCAGTTCCCCACCTCGAATGTCGTCTTTGTGCTCTCCGCAGTGTACAAGGACCCCGCCGACCCCGCAGCTTCGCCCACCGTGCTGTGGACCGAAACGGTCGAGCTCGGCCCGGAAGACGATCCGCCCACGCTGACCTCGTGCAGTGGGGAGGGGGAAATCAGTATCGACACGCTGAACAATCCGGCCGGCCTGCCGGGCGTATTTACCATGTCGCTCAGAGAACTCGCCATTGTCGCAGAGGTGTGCGTTGAGCGGACAAACACTGCCATACCCGGAGCGGTGTACGCCCACTACATCGTACCTGCCCGCGCCGATAATTTGGCGACCAATTTGGGCGCGGGCAGTTGATGCCGACACAGGGCTCCCTTATGAGCAAGGACACACTACCCATGCACGTCAGGATGCGCCAACGCATCACCGCCAGCGCACAACAGACACGCCGCCCCGTGGGGTTTGTCCGCTGCCGGTGTGCCGCCGCCACCGCGCTAACCGCAGCCGTGATGACCCTCATGAGCGTTGCCGGCGTTGCCCTGACCTCCGACCATACTCATCTGGTCTACCAGCGCGACATCCTCAAGGTCGGGACCGACGCCGCCACCCTGGCCACGACCCGCCACCTGTCGACGCTCAATCAAAATTTGTCCGACGAGGATGTGAAAGCCGCGCTCATGCCCATAGCCAAGCGCTATATTCTGGCTAATATCCCGAAGAGCAGGCGCGAGCGGGCCACAGAGACGCTGACAATCACGTTAGTACCAGACCGCGTCACCGGGGTGGACATCAATGCCTGTGCCGACCTGGGCGGTGTCATTTTCGGGAGTTGGATGTACGACGATGTGGTGACAAGCACCTGCGTGGGCAGCCTGTCCGAACTTGAGATCCCAGACGAAACTACCCCTCCCACCCCTGACGAACAGACCACCCCCAGCACGCCATCCATAATCGAGTTGGCCCTGGCTCTCGATGTCACCGGCTCGATGATTTACCACCTCACCGGTGGTGAGAGTGGGGGGCCTGACAGCCGGATTGAGATAGTGAAACGGGCCGCCCAGCAACTCGTCAACACCGTTACCGCTGATACCAGCAGCACCGTCGCTATCGGAATGGTCCCTTGGGACTTCCGGGTGCAATTTGACCAAGCGACGCGTACACGATGGGAAGATAACGGCTGGGCCCAGTATCCGACTCGGCGCTACTACCCGAACCCCCACTGGGAAAGTTGGAAGGCAATACCGAGGAACAGCAACAACGGCTGGTTCCCGGACCCCCATCTCGTCACTGCTGCGGGCGAGTGGCACGATGTGCCAGCCAGGGGGAACAAAAGCTGGCAAGGTTGTGTTGACCAGCGTCGGATGTCCGGCGTTGACCCACCCGGCATCTCCGCGGTTCTGCCAACGGTCGAGTCGTTTACCATGGGATTTTATTCACCGACCCCAACGTACCCAAGGGACAGTCCCATATCGCTCCAGTGTGATCAGGCGGACCCAATCTCCAATCGTCCCTCCGGGAAAAAAGACATGTGTTTTAGGGGGACCGGACACGCGGAAACTTCTAAGCAGGCGGCGCAGTTCAACTGTAGTGTCCAGGAGATCATGCCGCTGACGACCGATATCAGCATAATAAATAGTAAAATCAGCAGCTTAGGAGCGGGCGGCTCGGCGACCTATTCGACACTCGGCGTGGTCTGGGGCCACCGGCTGCTATCGCCGGATTGGCGCAACATCTGGGGCGATGCGGTGCATCCGGTGGATGCGGCTTCGAACGTACGGAAAATGTTGGTGTTGCTGACCGATGGCGACGACAATCACCTGGACCAGAATATCGTGTGGGACCATCGACGCAAGGCATGTACTGCGGCAAAGGACGCTGGCATTGAGATCATAACCGTCTTTGCCGGTACCCCGGGTAGTAGTTTGAAAGATGAGCTGCTTGCGTGTGCAAGTCCGGTCGCCGACGAGGACGACACGAACTCTTTTACCGGCGAGACGCAAGAGGAGCTGAAAGACGCATTTGAAGAGATTGGCCGGCGACTACGGCCGTTGCGGCTCATGCACTAAGCGCAGCGGCCATGCAGCGTTGTATTTTATACGGAGGAGAGGAAGGAGGGAAACACAGTCTTACAGGTGAAAAATAAATTTGGCCCGAAAACGTATTTGTTGACATTAACCCCGAACCGAAGAAAGGAAACACACATGACCACAATCACACGCTACACAAAAGGTTTCGTCCGCTACCTGCGCACCAACCGCGCCGTCTCCGCCCTGGAATACGCGATTCTGGTCGGAATTATTGCTGTGGCCATATCGGCAGCACTGCTGACCTTTGGCGAGAGTATCACGACTGGGATGGCCGTGATCGGAAATGATGTGGCAGCCCCTACAGCCCCGGGTAAGGCAAAGCTCAAGAACTAATACCGCATCCCCCTTGAACGAAGCCTGTCGTTCTTCGGCACCGGGCGGCGGGGCGGTTCCGGCGTCATTGCCCTAGCATACTCCGTGCATGTAGTATTGCGGTGTTTTGGAAAGAATACATTCAGCATGTAGGCACGTGCTTGGGCTGCTCGTTGTCGGCATACTCATTGCCGGCAGCAGCCCCGGCTACGGCCAGGAGCCGGAAGTCGTGCCCATCGTGACGCGTGCCGGGGTGCATGACGATTTCGGGCGCATCGTGTTCGATTGGCCGCGTGCCGTGGCATACGGCGCGCGGATAGAAGAGAAAACTTTGACTGTCATGTTCGACCGCCATTTGCGCACCACATTTCAGGAGATTCCCCGCACTCTTGGTGCGTATATCACCGCCGTAGACCTCGGTCCCGACGGCCACAGCGTAGTCGCCGCCCTGACCGGCGACTACCGGCTGCGGACCTTCATCCTCGGCAGCCACAGTCCGGGCGTCAGGATCGTCGTTGACCTGCTCACCGGAGCCGAGCCAATGGCTATGGATGGCGAGGCAGCAGCTGAGCCGACTCAGCTTGGTCAGTTTGCCCAGCTTGTTCAGGCAGACCCTCCCCCGGCACAAGCCGAGGCGGTCCCCGAATCCATGCCTGTGGACGTGCCCCCGCTAGAAGCACAAGCCGCCTCCGAAAATACACCCCCGGATACACCCTCGGTAGAAGCAGACCCAAGCCCTGAGCCGATGCCCGAAATCACGACCGAAGACATGCCCGTGGCTATTCCCGCTGCTGCGCCCCCGGCAGACGCGGAGACGACTCCTGTGGCTACGCCCGCTGACCTTGCTCCCAGCCTCCCCGCCGCTGGTGTGGCAGACCCAGCCCCTGAGCCGACTTCCGAAGACATGCCCCTAGCAGAAACACAAACGGCTCCTGTAGACCTCCCCCCGCTGAAGGCAGACGAGGGCACCCCCCCGCTAGAAGCCGAAGCCGCTCCCGAGCCGACACCCGAGACGGTCCCCGAGGATGCACTGGAAGAGACACCCGAAGAGACACCCCCGTTGAAGGCAGACGCAGACCTGCCCCCGGCACAAGCCGAAGCCACCCCCGAAGCCGTGCACGTGGACGCCCCTGCCCCTCCAGCAGAAACAGAGGCGACTCCCGTGGTAGCGCCCGTAGATGTTCCCGCTGTCGCGACGGACCCAACCCCCGAGCCGACTCCTGAAGTCGTGCCCGAAGTCGCCCCCGAAACCGTGCCCGTAGCCGCCTCTCCAGCAGAAACACCAGCCGCGCCCGAGACCGCCTCTGAAGACACACCGGAAGACACACCAGCAGACGCAGCCGTGCCCCCGGCAGAGACACAAGCCACCCCCGAGCCGACCCCGGCTCCGGCAATCTCCTCCCCGGCCAGCCTCCCCGTCGCTGGGGTGGCAGACGCAATGCCGGGAGCCGAATCAACACCCACTGCATTGCGTATTCCCGTCTCTCACAGCCGCCTCTTCCGACTTGACACGCCGGTTGCCTCGGTCTTTGTTGCCAACCCGGAAATCGCCAATGTGCAGCTCGTCTCATCCAACGTGCTGTTTGTGGTCGGCAAGGCCGTGGGCCGGACTTCGGTTGCCGCCCTGGATGCCGATAGCAAGCTGATTGGTGAATGGACGATCTCGACCGTGATTGATGTGGAGCCGACCCGGGCCGCGCTCAAGGGCGTGGCCGCGCTCAAGCACGTGACCGTCCGCCAGCTCAACAGAGGCGTCGAACTCAGCGGCACGGTGGTGTCAATAGCCGAGGCCGACCTGGCCCTGCGGCTGACCACAAGCGCCCTCCCGGACGAGATTCCAATCGAAAACCGCATCAGCGTTTCGGGCACCCAGCAGGTCAACCTTGAAGTGCAGATCGCCGAGGTACAGCGCAGCGTGAGTGAGACGCTGGGTTTTAACTGGGAAGTGCTGCCCAACATCGGCGGCGGTGGAAGTCTCGGTTTCCGGGTCGGGCGCTTCTTCTTTGATGAGGCGGCCGGGTTCATGGCCGGAGCCTTGCCCGGAGGGCAAGCCGCAAGCGTGTTTGGCAGCACCGGCGGCCCCACAACGGTCCGGGGCCTGATAGACGCCCTGGCCACCGCCGGCCTGGCGACCGTGCTGGCCCGCCCCAACGTCACTGCCGTCTCGGGCGAAACCGCCAGCTTTTTTTCCGGTGGGGAATATCCGCTGCCAGCCGGTTTTGAGGATGGCGCGATCATTTTTGAATACAAAAAATACGGCGTGCTGCTCGACTTTGTGCCGACAATTGTTGACAGCGGGCGGATTGTGCTGACCGTGCGCCCGGAAGTGTCGCAACGCTCGGATACCGACTCGCTCACCGTCGTCGGGATCGATATCCCGGTCATCAATGTGCGCCGGGCGGAGACCACGGTTGAAGTCGGCAATGGCGAGTCGATCGTAATTGCCGGGCTGTATCGCGACCAGAGCGAAGCGGTCGAAGCTGGTGTGCCGGTCCTCAAGGACATTCCGCTCATCAACCTGCTGTTCGGCACACAGACGGTGCGCTCCAACGCAACCGAACTCATTGTGGTCGTCACCGCCCGGCTGACCGACGCAGCGCCCATGCCCCGCCCGACAAACCGACAGGCACCCGGCCGTCGCCTGCGCGGCTATCATTACTAAGGTCCAGGAGGACATATGCAGGCAAGTGATCAAAGAGTCGTTCGGCAGCTGGCCAGCTGTCTAGCAGGCTGGCTGGCCGCCACCGTCGCCGGCTGTGCGGTGCTGCCAGTGGCGGTCTACCGACCCCTGCCGTCCACCCACGTCGCCCTGGACGGCATGCAAGAGGCGCAACACAGTCTGGCCGACACCTGGGCGTATGCCGAGACCAATTTCGAGGCGGCCGAGCAGTCGGACAGCCGGGTCGCAGCCCACGGCGCGACTCACGCTGCCTATCAACGCTGGGTGAATGACGAGGTGCGGGAGCTGCCCGACCCGTCGGAAACAATCGCCATTGGGGGTGGCGACTCGTAGGAGTTTGAGGAACAGCGTCCATGGAAGCCACCGATACCAGCAATATACACGCCTTTGCAGTTGATGCCGACACCGAACAGGTGCTGAAAGAAGCCCTGACCGGGCGTGAGGCCCAGGTCCAGCGCGGCGACATGACGCTGGCCATCAAAACGCTGGCCGCGTCAGCCTCGCCACGGCTGATCTTTGTCGATCTTGACGGCAGCGAATTTCCAGTCGGGCGTATCCACGAGTTGGCCGCAGTGTGCGAATTCGGGACCCTGGTTATCGCCATCAGCTCCAACGACACGGCCCGCTTCACCCGCGAGTTGCTCGCCTGCGGGGTCAACGACTATCTGCCCAAACCGGTAACGGTGAGTGATGTGCACGACGCATTGACCACCGCCCTCAGGGACGAGGAGGTGGCGGCCCGGCTGTACGCCGGGCGGGTGATTGCGTTTGCCAGTTGCGGCGGCAGCGGCGCCACCACCCTGGCCGCGCTGACGGCCCGGGCGGCCGCGGCCCAGGGCAGCTATGTGTCGGTGCTTGACCTGGAGCGCACATCCGGGGCGCTGCCGCTGATGCTGGACATTGAGCCGGCCCGCGGGCTTGATGAACTGCTCGACATTGCCGCCACCACCGAGCCGAGTCCGGACCTGATTGACGGGCTGCGGGCCACGGCCTCAGCCCGCATTGCAGTCTACGCCTACCGACCCGACGACAGCCTGCCGCCCCAGCCCACGGCCGGGGCCGTGCAATGGCTGACCGAACAGCTCGCCAACCGCTCGCACCTGGTCATCGTGGATGGTTTGACGGATACCGATACCCTGTTTCCCGTGCTTGAAAATGCGGACGAACGGGTACTGGTCTTTGAACCTACCCTGGTCAGCCTCAGCCGCGCAGTCCGCCGCCTGGCCCTGCTGGGCAGGGAGCGTCGGGTCGTGCTGGTCGAGAACCACACCCGGTCGCCCAAGAGCGCCCTGTCTGCGGATGAGGTCCGGCATACCCTGGCCGGACGCAACCCGGATGTCAGCATGCCGTTCGAGCCCAGCCTGCCGGCAGAGACCAACTACGGCGCGCCGGATCGCAGGCTCAGCAAAAAATACCGCAAGGCGCTCGACCAACTGACCAACAACCTGGCCCGCCACACGGTCTCGCTGGCGACCGCGACCGACAACGGCATACCAGCCTGAAGGATACCCCCATGCCACGCAACCTTTTTGGCCGCCGGCCCAAGCCCGACGCCCCACAGCCGGCCCAGTCCACACCCCAGGCCCAAGACACACAACAAGACCGGCACAAACCGCGTCAGGAACCGGCCGGCGCGCCTCCGCTCAGCGAGGCGGCTGAGCCCGTCCCGCTGGCCCGCCGTCAGACCTCGGACGGGCTGGTCGCCGACATCGCGGCCCGCATCCACCCGACGGTTGTGCAGTCTCTCGACATGGCCAAGGCGGCCAATCTGGACCGCAACGAACTGGCCGTGCAGCTGCGAGCCTTTCTCGACACCGAGGAGTCGGTCGCCTCGGACCTGACCCCGCTCGACCGCCAGCGCGTAGTCCAGCGGCTGGTGGACGACATCAAGGGCCTCGGACCGCTGGAGCCGCTGTTTAATGATCCGCATATTTCCGACATTCTGGTCAACGGCCTCAAGTCGGTCTACGTCGAACGCCGGGGCAAGCTGGAGCAGGTTGACGTCAGGTTCCGCGACGAGCAGCACCTGCTCAATATCGCCCAGCGCATCGCCAGTTGGGTCGGACGGCGGGTGGACGAGGCCAGCCCGATGGTCGACGCCCGGCTGCCCGACGGCAGCCGCGTCAACATCATCATCCCGCCCCTGGCGATTGACGGCGCAACCTTCTCGATCCGGCGCTTTGTGGCCCGCGGGATCACCCTTGAGGACCTGGCCGCCCGCCAGGCATTTACCCCGGTGATGGCCAAGCTGCTCAAGATTTGTGCCAAAGCCCGGCTGAACATTCTGGTTTCGGGCGGCACCGGGGCGGGCAAGACGACCTTTTTGAACGCCTTGTCGTACGAGATCAACAACACCGAGCGGCTGGTCACCATCGAAGATTCGGCCGAATTGCAGATCCAGCAGCCGCATGTGGTCCGGCTGGAAACGCGCACCAAGAGCAGCGAGGGCACCGGCGAGGTGACCATCCGCGACCTGCTGATCAACGCTCTGCGGATGCGGCCCGACCGGATCATCGTCGGTGAGGTGCGCGGCAGCGAGGCCAATGAGATGCTGCAAGCCATGAATACCGGCCACCCGGGCTCGATGTGTACGATCCATGCCAACAATCCGCGTGATGCGCTGATGCGGCTCGAAAATATGCTGATGCTCAGCTCGGGTGACATGCCGCTGACGGCCATGCGGCGTCAGATTGTATCGGCTATCGATATCGTCGTGCAGTTGGCCCGGCTGCGCTCCGGCCACCGCTGTGTGACCAGCATTACCGATATAGTCGGGATGGAGAGTGATATCGTGACCACCGAGGAGATGTGGCACCGCCTGCCGGGCGAGGCGCATGAGTTTGAGAGCACCGGTCGCCAACCGTCGTGGATGGCAGCTGTTGAGGCGGCCGGATTGCGCAACGAGCTGGTCGAGGTGTTGCAGATGAGCGGCAAAAAAGACGTTGAGGCAGCGGCGTGAAACTCGTCTTGATTCTCGTCATCGCCACCGGCGTGCTGATCCCAGTCGTGATCGCCCTGGCCACGCTCGGCAGCCCGCTGCTGACCCTGGGAGCCGTGCTGGCGGCCCTGGTGGTCGAGATCCTGTGCGTCGTGCTGTGGTTCGACCAGCAGGCGGAGAAGAAGGTCCTCGAGCGGCGGCTGCGCCTGGTCGCCGCCCCGCTGAGCGGCGAGCGGCTGAGCGACGACAACAGCGAGGTCGAGGTCAATGTATTCCGCCAGCGGCGGGCCAAGTCGTGGCTGTTGGCCCGTCTCGACCGGCAGTTCTCCATGATTGACGCCCGCCAGGCCCTGCCCAAGGCCATCGGACTGGGCGCGCTGGGCGGGCTGGCAGCCGGGCTGGGCGGGCTGTTTGCCGACTTCGGCTGGCTGTCCGGGCTGGCCCTGCCGGTCGGCTGGCTGGGCACCAGCTGGGTCGTGCTGTCAAGACAGGATGCCGCCCAACGGACCGAGTTCACCAAGCTCTTTCCTGAGGCGACCGACCATGTGGTGCGTATGATGCGGTCCGGCTTGCCCTCAGTCGAAGCCATCTCAGTCGTGGCTGAGGAGACGCCGCCGCCGGTCAGCACCATCATGAGAGACATCTCCGAGGCGGTTTCAGCCGGGCTGGACCCGGAAACCGTGATCCGGGCGGTGGCGGCGCGGGTCCGTATCCCGGAGTTCACCCTCTTCTCGGCCGCGATATGCTTGCAGATGACAACCGGCGGCGGCATCTCGGGTGCGCTCGGCAATCTGTCGGCGACCCTGCGCACCCGGCGCGAAGGCGCGCTCAAGGCCAAGAGTTCGACGGCCCAGACCCGACTCACCCTGACGGTCGTAGCCCTGGTTCCGGTCGCGGTGCTGAGCATGCAAAACTTCACCAACCCACAGGCGGTCGAGACCTTATTTTTTACCGAGTCGGGCACCAGCCTGCTGCGTTATGGCGTTGGCTTCATTGTGGCCGGCCTGCTGGTCGCCCGCGGCCTGGCCGCCCGGATTGGGCGGGCCTAATACGATATGGAGGAGACGCATGTTGTGGCTGATGATATTTGCCACCCTGACAGCCGGGTTGGTGCTGACGGCCGCAGCCCGCTTTGTGTTTCAGGAAAGTCGGCGCGCCCAGGCGCTTGACCGGCGGCTGGCCGGGGTCCGGGCCTGGGCGGTGGCGGTGTACGGCGAACCCCAAACGCGCCGCACGCGGCAAGGCGTGGGTCTGTCGCTGCATGGGCTGCTGACCGGCGTGCTCAACATTGCCTCCATGCTGGTCCCGGTCGGAGCGGCCGAACGGGCCAAACTGCGCCAGCTGCTGGCCAAAGGCGGTTTCCCCCAGTCCGATGCCTTGTCGGTCTTTATGACGGCCAAACTCGTCGCCAGTCTGCTCAGCGGCGGCCTGCTCGGCGTGCAGGCCGCGCGCGGGCAGTGGCTGGGCGACTACAGCTCTACGTCGCTGCTGCTGCTGGTCGGTCTGGTTGGAGCGGTTGTCGGCGGCTTAACGCCCGAGATCGGGCTGCGCCAGCTGGTTGTCCGCCGCCATAGGCGGATGGTCGGCGCGCTGCCGGACGCACTTGACCTGATGACCCTGTGCCTCGAATCCGGACTCACCTTTGAGCGCACCCTGTCCAGGGTTGCCTCGGAACTCGGGCCAATGGCGCCCGATCTGGCCCGCGAACTGGTCCTGGTCGAGGCCGAGCTGCGGCTCGGCGCTGACCGCAAAGCCGTATTGAGCGGGCTGTACACCCGCACCGAGGTCGAGGGCCTGCGCGACATGGCCACGACTATCGTGCATGGCGAGCGCTACGGCACACCGCTGGCCGAGTCGATGCACAATATCGCCCGCAACGAGCGGGTCCAGCGCAAAGCCCGGATGGAGGCCCAGATCGAACGCCTGCCAGTGCTGATGAGCCTGCCGATGCTGCTGCTGGTGACGCCGGGCACGATTCTGCTGGTTGCCGGCCCGGCCTTCCTGTCCGCCCTGGAAGCCCTGCGCAATATCGGCGGCTAATACTGCCAGAGCCTGATGCCCTCCTCGTCACAACAAGACTCTGCGGCCTTCTCGATCTTCTCCCTGCTCTGGGCAATTGCCGCGCTGTTACACATTATCTGGGACACCGTCCTGCTTCACAGCGCTCCGTTCACAACGGCGGGGCCACTGTCAGAGATCGCCCTGGCCCTGTCTGCTGCGGCAGTCATCCAGCGTCCTTCCTCCGTCCAACGCCTTCTCATCCTGTCGCTTATCCAAGTCCTTCAAGTCGGCTATCAGCTTCCTCTTATCCCCAATCACTGGCTGCTGACGGGTTGTGTCAATCTGACGCTCATCTGTTCGGCCATCAGCTTGAAAGCCCGAGCCTGGCGGTCTCCCCTCCGCTCCTCGGAGCTATACCAGACGTTCACGCCGTATGTCCGGCTTGAGGTGATCATTTTTTACTTTTTTACCTTCTTCCATAAACTCAACGCAGATTTTATTGATCCTTCATCCAGCTGCGCCGTGACCTTCCTCGGCCATATCACCGACCTGTTCTCTTTGCCGCCCCTCCCCGCTCTCGAATCCCTCACCATATTGGTCACCTTGGGCGTTGAGTTCTTTCTCCCAATCGGACTGGCCATCCCTCGGCTGTGGCTGCCGGCAGTCCTCTTGGGAGCTGGGTTTCATTTTTTTCTCGCCTTAGACATTGTTAAGCTCTTCTATAATTTCTCTTCCGTAATGTATGCGCTGCTGTGGGTGTTTATCCCCCCGTCGGCTGCTGCTGCCCTGATCCATGTCCGTCGGCACCTTCCCCGGGCTGTCCGGGGCAAGCCGGTTCGGGCCGGCTTGGTGCGGCTCTTTTTCAATCGGTTTCACTTTCTCGCCGGGTATCTGCTGACGCTCGCGTTGTGCTGGCAGTACCCTGAACTCAGCCTGGGGCTGAACGTCGTCTGCTTCAGCCTCTTGTGGCTGGCGCTGGCCGGCACTCTTTTTATGGCCCTGGGCTATGCCTGGAGACCGTTCCGCGCGCGAGCGGGTGACCGCTCTTGTCTCTGTCTCTGTCCGACTCGGTGTGTGACCGTTCCGCGCGCGAGCGGGTGACCGGCCCCCCTCGTGTTTCAAAATATCTCCCCTGCTCCTCATTCCATTCCTGGTCTTTCTGAACGGACTCGGCCCGTATCTGGGTCTGAAGCTTCGCTCGACATGGCAGATGTACAGTAACTTGAGCGTTGATGATTCCGGCTCGAATCACTTCCTCATTCCCCGGAGTCTGGATATTGGCGGTTTCCTGGCGGATTCGGTCGTCATCGTCTCGACGTCTGATCGTCTGCTCAATGAGCACTATGTGCAAACAGGCGCTCGCATGCCGTATTTTGAACTGCATTCGTACCTCGCCGACCGCCCTGAGGTGCGACTCACCTATATCCGGTCAGGCCAGTATCAAGAGATAGCCCGCGCTGGGGACAGTCCCGAGTTCAGCACCCGGCCCCACCCACTGCTGCGGAAACTTCTTACCTTCCGCCCCTTAGGGCGGCAGGCCGGGAAAATTTGTGACTGGTAGCCAATGCGCGGTTCTCGTCAACCCCGGAGGCGCTACGCAACATCGGCAGGTAGTAGCCTTATTTGGCCAGCAGGACTTCCTCGCGGCTGTCGCCCCGAAAAACCTGGACCCGCACCGGCTCGGGTGCGGGCGGCTCCGTCGCCGGTGGCGGCAGCAGCGTTCTCAGGCCGGCCGGCGGCCGCCAACGTGCCTGGCCGGCCTGGCTGAGCGGACGCAGAGCGAGTGAGACGCTGCCCCTGGTGGTGGCCAGCACGAGTTGGTCGGCCTCCGAGGGCAGGACTTCGAGGGTCACCGTATTGCCGGTGCCGCGCTGGCCGTTCTCACTCTCCACCGGCTCGGCCTCAGGCGCGACGTTCT
This sequence comes from Binatia bacterium, assembly GCA_965231765.1. Taxonomy (GTDB): domain Bacteria; phylum Desulfobacterota; class Binatia; order Bin18; family Bin18; genus JAAXHF01. Next base: position 5,096,572 of record OZ246887.1, on the reverse strand, counting down.
CGACCCGGCGGTTGACGGCCACCACCCGGATATTCTCAAGGACCGTCCGGCTGAAGGAATTGAGCTGGCTCGATCCATCCGAGGAGACCTGCATGGTGAAAATGACATCAACCCGGTCGCCGGGAGCAATCAGCCCGGCGTGGCTGGTGGCCTGGTTGACCACGATGGTCACGGCGCGGTGGTCGGGCAGGAGGGCCGCGGCCAGGAACCCCTCCTGGCCGGGACGCACCAGCGCCGCCAAGGTCAGCGGCATCCCGGCCAACAGCGCCGTGCGTGCCACCGAACCCATCACCGTGGACGGCTCGGCCACCTCTCTGCGCAGATGGCTTGAGGAAACGGCCGTGGGCTCCAGCGGCACATAGGTGATGTCATTGGCCGTGAGCAGCGTCCCGACCAACAGGTTGCGCGACGCGGCAAGCACCTCAACCGGTGGGACCACGGGCGCCGGCGGTGCCTCGACCACCACTGGCGCGGGCGGTGGCGGCGCGTCCTCGCCCAGGTATATCCACACCCCGGCAATAAGAGCCGTGACGGGCACCACCCCCAGAAGAACAATCAGCAGCAAGGAACGATATCTTCGCATAGGCCGGACTCCAGGTCATACGGAAAAGGCCGCAGTGTCAAGAGGAAAAAGAGGAAAAGGCCCGTAGTGTCAAGACAGCCATGGCCGGCGGGGCAATAGCGACCGCAAAAGGGAGGTTGGAGCGCAAGCGGCGGGTCGTATCAAACGGCAGCAGGGCAAACACGGAAAGGCCGAAACTGAGCAGTCCCAGACCGACCAGAAAGAAGCTCATATCATACGGGCCGACCCACAAGCCGGCCACCGCCATGAGCTTGCCGTCGCCACCGCCGAGCCCACCCAGCATAAACAACACAAACCCGACCAGCAGCAGGACCGCCCCGCTTGCGATATGACCCCACACCGGCGACGTATGACCGACGCTCACGGCGTACAGCCCAAACATGGCCAGCAGGCCGAGCGGAACGCTGTCCGGAATCCAGCGACCGGTCAGGTCGGACACCACAGCCACACCGAAGAGCGCACAACCGACCAGCAGCAACACCGGCTCAAGCATGGCGCGGTTCTCCCTTGAAGCCTACACCAGCGTTGTGCGGCAACTGCTCAACACTCCAGTTCCGCCGGTTTCGGCCGGGGCTCGGACTGAAGCCGGAGTCCGTTGAGCACGTGCAGCAGAGTGTCTGTCCCAAAAGTCCCAAAAGTCTGCATGTGGGTGACCGTTCAGCCCGTCTGCCACCCGAGCCACAGCCTAGGGCTGCAGCCCCTCGACCAAGCGGACCAGACAGCTCGTCATTTCCGCCTGGGCTACGGCTTTATCATCTGCCTGGGTAAGGTAGACCCCGGCTTCATATAAGGCTGCCCATAACAGCCGCGTCAACGGTTCGACCGGCATCTCTTCGATCAGATCCTCGGCCATCAAGCCCTCGAGTACTTCACGCAGGAGCCTCACTCCCGGCGATCCTTTTTGCATGCTAGGCCAGTCCAGGACTGCCGGGCCATCTATATAGACAATGCGCTGTATGCTCGGGTCGGAGAAGATTTCAATAAAAGCCCGGCAACCCGTCACGATAGCCCGCTGCCATATGTCCCCCTCAGCCGCCTGTACGCGCGCACGCACGGATTGCACTGCCACGCCTCTGACCTCCTCGAAAACCGCTTCGAACAGGGCGACTTTATCGCGATAATGGTAATACAGCGCGCCTCTCGTCACTCCGGCATGCTGGACAATCTCTTCGGTCGAAGTGTGAGCATAGCCGTGCTCGGTAAACAACTCGCGAGCAACGTCAAGCAGGATTCGCTGGGTTCTTTGAGACTGGTCGGCTTTTGACATACTGTCCGCCATGTGCCCTCCCTCACCAGGATTGCCGAGACTATCAGGTATTTATCAAAACAACAAGCAATATGAATGCCAATTTGTATTCCGCACAAAAACGTCTGATACCACTATATATCGCCGGTACTCGCGGAACATTTTTTGTACACTGCTGATCTTTTTTGCACATCAGTGCACATTTTGGTACATTTTTGTGCAAGAGGGTGCGTTGTTGCCCGGTCGCAGCATCCCTCGGTGTCCAGCACTGGCAAGCCGGAGTAGAGCCCTTTTCGTGGGCCTAGTGCAGTATGGCCTGATTTGGGTGGGGCATAGGGGAGCTGCGCAAGCCGGGACGCCAAGAACGCCGCCTTGCGCGGCATGGGCGCGGCATTACAAAGTCAATCGGCAATATTAGCAGACATTGGGGCGGCCTTGTGGAGTCAATCGGCAGGCATGCAGGCCTTATTGAAAGAGCGGGAAGCAGAGCCCCCGCCAAGAGAGCCCCTCTTGACGGAGGCTCTAGTGAGGAAGCATAGGAAGCCGTCCAAGAATACATTCGGGTCTGGGAGCTTGACGCTACTCTTCAGAGAGGGCCATTTATACTAAAAATTAAGGGGGCAGGAGTCAAGGTGGATCTGGGCCTAACTTACTAATTTTGTTGGGATTTTTCCCAATATGGAATCACTGGTTTGGCCAAATTAGAGGGCTAGTTGCACGTCAGAAAAGAGATGTCAAGATATTGACACAATTTTTTTGTTACTCTAACCTTCTGACCCGACTCAGGGAATAGCAACTAATGTAGGTGTTATTCTTTAACCGGCGTTAAAGCCCATAGGCCACTATTAGGTAGCGGCCTAATGGGGATAGTCGGGAGTTAAATATGCAAGAGCAGAATAGGAGAACCGCCTCTCCCTCAACCCATGCCGGATCGTATCCCCAGACCGCCAGACAATGTCGCCCGTGCAGGTATACAGCAACATTAGTGGCGCGGTCCATAGTCTGCATTGATTGGCCAACGACATGGTGAAGGATTAGGCAAACGCCATGCCGACAGAAATCTTGAGTAGTGTTGTCTTCGTAGGAAGCGAATTCAAGGCTGCCCTGTTCGATGAACGTGACCTTTGCGACGGGTTTGGCCCGCTTGACAAAGAGCCAATCAGGGCTGGACCTATCGGCCGCTTTAGCTATTCAAGCGGCAAGTATGAATTTTGGATAGCCCCAGATCGTATTGATATCCGATGCCGTGAGATGGATCTTATTCCCCAACGTCTTTTGGATGTGACTACCCATCATGTAATTTCGGTACTTGAACCCATCAAGAAAGCGATCCCTATTTCTGGCATCGGAATCAATTGCGACACTATTTTCAATCCCCGAGATATCGGACAAGAAGGAGAGCAGTTTTGCCGCACACTGACAAATACTTCCCTCTCTCAGGGTCTTTTGCCGGAGCAGACGTTTGATTCAGCCGTGATCTTTGCTTTTCTGAAGGGAGACCTAAGCTATAACATCCGCATTGAACCCGTGAAAAATTCGCAGGGAAGAAATCTCTTTTTCGCCGTCAATGGACATCAGAACGTTGTTGTCACAGACCTGTTGGAGGAGAAGCTTAAGATGGCGGCTATGATTCGAGAGGAAACGCGTAAGCTTCACGACCGTCTAAGACAACTCTCGAAAACAATCCCGCAAGGAGGATGAGAATGTTATCCTCAGCAACAGCACTGCAACCGATTGCCGGTAGCACTGATAATATCGATCTTTCTCCGACTTCCGAATCGGAATTTTCCACCGTCTCTCCTGAATGGCAACTGATGGATGGTTGGTTTTTGGACACCCCGAAGAGGAATATTGAGGAGAGTCTTAGCGCCAATAAGATTCTTCTCCTCAAACAGTACGCCCCGCATCTGCTCAAGCTCTTCAAAGATCCATCCCTTATCCTCAGCATTATTGATTTTGACAAGAGGGCCATAACGTTTGGGCTGAAGGACTTTCTACCTTATGCTTCCAGAGAGACCTCAGAAGAGACCTCAACTCAACAGACGATCCCGAGCCCGGAACAGCAAGAACTGCTGGGCCAATTGGAAGCATGGCGGAGAACTCCAGAAGAAGACCGCTGGCCCGAAGGGATTTGGCCATGTCCCAATGCCTTTGACGAAGCCGAAGCATTTATTCGCACTCTGCCGCTGGAAACAATTCCGGCTCCTAGAGTCTATGTGGCTCATGATGGGGAGATCAATTTTCTGTGGAAGACTGCCGACCTGCATGTCGATCTGGGTTTCTATGGAACCAGCACCTATTCGTACTATGCCCGTGGCAAAGATGGTATTGACCACTTGTGCGAAGAGGCTCCGAGCGCGGCAGGGTTGACGGAGGAACTCAAGACGTTGCTCACGGTGTGATGACCTCCTGCCGCTTCCGTATTCTTGACATGCCCGATTCTTCCCCCCATCTTGACGAGCACACTAGCGCCGCGCCTGCAATCTCACCAGGTCCTGTTAGGAATGACGAACGTCTTCTTCGGGAACTGTTTGACCCGCAGCATATCGAGAATGGGCAGGTGGTTGAGACCGCAATAGATTTGCATGATTTACGCGCACGCGGGTTTTCAGTCCATCGCATGAGCCATACTTCAGCCACCGTAGTCAAGGATTCAATAAAAGAACGCCTTTCCAGGCCGCGATCTGACGGACCCTGGAAAGACGAAGGAGTAGCATTTCTGAAAGCGAAGGAGGTCCGCCAGATTTCTGAGGAAGGCGAACAAATGTTTGTAGTCATTGACACCGCACGCACAGATCATATCGCTCATGCGAGCATCTATGTGGCTGCCCCCGAGAAAGGCAAGGCATATGCGCGTAAAGCCCGAAGAATGCTCCTCCCACTCTTGAAGAAAAGAATGTCAGTGGACGAAGCGTTTCAGCGCGGGCATGAAGACGGAACGTAACTCCTCCTCAAAATCACTTCGTTATTTGGTCGTGGCGTGGTGAAATATCCTTTCCCTGTCAACCTAGGTAATAATTCCCCAATTAGCTGAGGGTGATGCCTGCGGCCCTCAAACTGTCCCACCTCAAACCCCACCACTTTCCGGTTCAACTTCGGCCACTCGGGAAATTCCCGAAAAAGTAGAGTAGCGGTATTTGGGTGGGGAAGTGGGAGGAGGAGAGCGGTAGCGTGCCTCGGATCATCTTTGGCAGCACCCCAGCTCCGGACGAAGCTCTTGCCGGGGCGGGGCGCGGCCACAGTCAAGACAAATTGTAAATCCGAGCCACATTGTCTCCCAAGATCAGTTGCTGCTCGGGCGGCGACAGGGGCGCAATGGCGGCTTTGGTCTCCTGCAGCGCCTCGGGACTGCCATCCCAATGCGGAAAATCCGAGGCCCACATGAACTTCTCCGCGCCGTACTTGTGGGCCACATAGGCGACAGTGGTCTCATCCGGGTCAAACGAAATCCAGCACTGGCGGGCAAAGTATTCACTCGGCAGGTGGCTGAGGCCGGTCTTGTAACCAATTTTGTGGAATTTCGAATCCCAGCGATCCAGCGCATGCGGCAGCCAGCCCGCTCCACATTCTAAAAGATTGACTTTGAGTTTCGGAAAACGGTCAAATACCGCACCTTGAAATAAGGCGGCAAAGGCAGCCTGGACATCTGCGACTAAGGGCACACACTGAAAGTATACAAACGACTCATCCATAAAGTCGGTTTTCTCTTCCGAGATCCATTGGTGACCCAGAAAATCTTCATGCACGGCGGTGTGAAACCCAATCGGCAGATCATGCTCCTGGAGGACACTCCACAGCGGATCATAGGCCCGATCCCAAAACGCCAGCTTATTGGCCGGGGCGGCGCACACAAACACGCCTTTGACACCTAAGGCGGCTACCCGCTTCACCTCTGTGATGGCTTCGTTGATGTCTAACAGCACAATGTGGGCAACCGGCACCAGACGCTGGGGATCAGCCGAACAAAAGTCCACAATCCAATTGTTGTACGCCCGGCAGTAGGCCGCGGACAGCCCGACATCTTTTGCGCCGGGCTCCCAGATCAGCCCCAGCGTGGGAAACAGGACGGACACGTCAATGCCAGTCTGGTCCATGAGGGCGAGACGCGCCTGGGCATCATAGGCACCCTGCGGGCCGTCCAGATAGCCAAACTTGCCTGGGATAAAGATATCCTCAAGCGACTGGCCGATGCCGGCTGCGGTCGGCCCGATGCCACGCGTGATAGGCAAGGGTTTATCTTCGACGACGAGGAGTTCCACCCCGGCCGCGTCTCTGACCATACGGATCGCGTGGTCTTTGTATTTGGCTTCCAGGTAGTTCTGCCACAAATCAGGTGGCTCCAGGATATGCCCGTCGGCATCAATCACTTTCCCCGTCACTGTGTACCCCTCCTTGTACAAATCGAAAAAACGTGCGCCGGCCAATTGCCACAGTCACTTTCCCGTCGCGTAAGCCGTCCCTCGCCCACTTGGGCAAATCGGCCTGACGGCCGGGACCTTTTCCGTTCTTTTGGGTAGGCGGAAGAGCGATGCAGTGGGTCGCCCCTTTGGTCAGGTCTTCTAAATTGCCACTTAAGGCGTCACACGCAATATCATTGGCCGTCCACCACGCCTCGGGCCAGACGCCTCCAATCGTTTGTAAGACGGCGGCATACTGCTCATCGTCCGGATTGGTCCAAGCAAATTGACGCGGCTCAAGAATGGCCTCCTTGACCGTCGGCGCCAGACCGGCCCGGACCCGATTCATGACCATATTAATCACCGCCTGTATCCCAGCCTCGCCCTCCTCGCGAGCTTCTGCCCAGCCACAGGCGGTGAGGAGTGTTTGCTCGATCCAGTGTTTGAGGATTGTATCGGTCATAGCGCTCCCTCCTTACAAACTGTCTCTCCCCAAGACAGCGTCCCTATTGTAGCGGCTTCTGGAATCAGCGCCTATCCCGATAGGCCATGCGCAGGCGACCTACCTATTCAACCAAGACATTCGCCAAAATATTCACTCAAAATATGCGCCGGACATGAGCCGAGAAAGCAGCCAGCCCGCGCCCAGCGCGCCAAACGTCAACCAGGCATCCTGCGCTTTCAGTTTATGCACCTCAACACTGGCCACAATCAGCAAATACAGCCCCCACAGACTCATCCCGAGCCAGGCTACAGGCACCTGGGCCAGCAACACGCCAAACGGCACCACGACTGCCAGCGTGGCCACACACCGGAACGCGACGGCGTACGGCTGCTGCGATCCCAGCATCTTCCAGATCAGAAAACACACGCCCGAGCCAAGACCAACGAGCGGGATACCGATCAAAGCAAACACCAGTCCCCAGCCCAGAGCTGGCCGGACAACCGCAAAGGGCGCTCCATCGGCCATGAGCGAGAAAGACTTGCTCACGACCGGCAAAAATAAAGGGAAACCTGACACAATCAAGACAAAAAGCACTGGTGCCAGATAGCCGGCATGGCGGGGCATATGCCGGTAAAAAGCCCGCGGGGCGGTGAGCAGTTGCTTCAGCGTTGAGAGAAGAAACGGCAGAGACAATTCAGTGGGTTGTGGCATACAACACTCAGACTTTGCGCGCTTTGTATTCTGTCAGGGAGCGGACTTTTCCCCAGTCGCCAGCCTGCTATATTTATGGCCGAGCATGTCGCACCAGCTTCACTCTGGCAGATCCACCTGAAGAGCGCAAAGCGTGGCTCAAGAGCGCAAAGTGTGGCTCAAGAGCGTAAAGCGTGCAAGGAGTGTCACCGCATGGAGGACCGAGCGTCATATAAAATTGGTAAAGCAGCTCAGCGTAAACAGCTTGAACAGCGGCTGTCTCGTCGTGCATTTGTGAAACACATCGGGCAAAGTGCGGCCGGACTGACCGTGCTGAATGCTTTTGGTGCGGGTGCACATGCCGCTTGGCAAGGACTATTCGGACGGAATCTGGTGCCAATTGTCTGGGCAGCAGAGGCACAGCTGCTGGCAGAAAAACCCGGGATGCTGGTGCATACGAACCAGCCGCTGAATGGCGAGTTTGCTCCGCATCTCTTAGACGACGCTATCACTCCGAGCACCCGTCACTTTGTCCGCAACAATGGTAGTGTTCCAGCCCGGGCTCAACAACGTGACCCGCAGGGCTGGCAGCTCGTCGTCGATGGAGAGGTGCATACACCGCTGGCCTTGTCTCTTGACGACCTGACCCAACTCCCATCGGTTACCCTGCACGCTGTTATTGAATGTGGCGGCAATGGTCGCGCGCTGTTTCACCCTGCGGTACGCGGCACTCCGTGGGAGCGGGGCGCGATTGGCTGTAGCGAATGGACAGGGGTGCGTTTGCGGGAGGTGCTGCAAAAGGCCGGACTCAAATCGAGCGCAGTGTATACCGCCCACTATGGGGAGGACACTCCACTTGGCAAAGCTGAACCCTTCTCGCGGGGTCTGCCGATTGACAAAGCCATGCAAGAACACACCCTTATTGCATATCAGATGAACGGCGAAGATCTGCCAGCTCTGAACGGCTATCCCGTTCGGCTTGTCGTGCCAGGCTGGATTGGCAGCTGTTCTCAAAAATGGCTGCGCCGCATTTGGGTCCGCGATAGTGTTCATGATTCCCAAAAGATGACCGGCTACTCCTACCGCGTTCCCGCCTATTCGGTTGAGCCGGGCAAACGGCCGGAAAAGACAGATATGGTCATTGCCACAGCCTGGCATATTAAATCTCTCATCACCGCGCCAGAGGCAGGCACAGGCTTCACACCCAGGACCCCAGTCGCAGTCCGAGGCCACGCCTGGGCCGGTGAAGACACTGTTAGCGCAGTCCTGGTTTCAATCGACTTTGGTATTCACTGGCAGGCCGCGACTGTAACGCCACCAGCGAACACCTATGCTTGGGCGAACTGGGAGACAAGGCTCAGCTTTGCCAACGCTGGTTATTATGAAATTTGGGCGCGGGCTTTCGATCAGAAAGGCAATGCCCAGCCGTTCGACCAACCGTGGAATCCCAAAGGGTATCTGGGCAATGTCATTCACCGCGTGCCAGTCCATATTGCGGTATGAAAAAAATCGCCTGTTTCATTGCTGCCGCTCTGGCCGCCGCTCTGACGAGCGTTTTTTCAGTCGGGCTGGCGCGCGCACAAAACCCACAGTCGCCTGCATCCCAGCCCGTCACTAAACCAATCCTGTCCGAAGAAAATCCCAGCGCAGCAGTCTTAACCCAAGAATACTGTTCAGCTTGTCACAGTTTTCAGCTCGTCGCTGCCCAGCGGCTTGACCGGGCGACATGGGAGTGGGTCATGCAAGACATGGTTGAGGAGTTCGGAGCAGGCTGGATTACGGCCCCGGAGCAACACAAAATTATTGACTATCTCGTACAACGCTATGGACCCCAGCCCTAAAGCAAGGGTATGTATGATCTGGAGTCCACTTGAAGGAGAAAAAGGATGACGACCGAAACCACAAGCCCAGTTGTTGATGCCGATGGGCACGTCCTGGAACCGGCAGACACCTGGATCAAATACATTGACCCCGACTATCGTGACCGGGCTATTCGTATCGATCATGATGAAAAAGGCTATGAGGTCTTGTTGCTTGATAATAAACCCCTGGAGCTGATGCGTGGTCATATGGGGGTGCTGGGCGGCATCGGCATGGACCCGGTCGCTCTACACAAAAACGGCCAGATGACGTACGCCGACGGCAGTCCTCCGGGCAGCTATGACCCCAAAGAGCGACTCAAAGTGATGGATGCCGAAGGCATTGATATCGCTTTTCTGTATCCAACTATTGGGATCTGCTGGGAAGGGGCGATACAGGACCCGGCCCTCGCCGCGGCGTATGCCCGCGCCTATAATCGCTGGCTGGCCGATTTCTGCCGGGAAGATCCCAAACGTCTGTATCCGATTGCCCATATCTCGCTCCTCGATCCACACGCCGCGGTAGAAGAAGTCATGCGCGCCCGCAAAGACGGCTGTGTGGGCGTCTATTTGTCACCCGATATGCCATCCCGAGGTGGGAAACATCTTGATGATCCGTCGTATATTCGGTTCTGGGAAACCGTGCAAGATCTGGACATGCCGGTTGGTTTTCACGTTATTGTCCGGGATAACCCGACCTTTAAGGACTGGTTACACTTGGATAAGCGCGATCGCCTGTTTGGTTTTGCCTTTCTGGCAATTGACGTCATGGCAGCGTTTACCCAGATGCTGTCCTGGGGCATGTTTGCCAAATATCCGCGTATGAAATGCACTGTTCTCGAAGCCGGCGCGAATTGGATTTCGGCTTGGCTCGACCGGCTCGACCATAAATATGAGGTGATGGGCACGTATATCCCTGGAGATCTGAAACCCAGCGAATATTTTTATCGCCAGTGCCTCATCTCAGCCGATCCGGACGAGTCGCTGACCGCCAAAGTCATTGAGCACTTGGGGGCTGACTACTTTGTGTGGGCCTCAGACTACCCGCATGTAGATTCTTCGTTTGGGGTCGTTGAGGAAATCAAAGGACGCATCGCCTCTCTGCCCGTAGATGCCCAACGCAAAGTGCTGGGAGAAAATGCGGTCCGCTTTTACGGCCTGACGGCATAAGCTCGATCATACCTGAGGGCGGCGTCTATCTCTCATGCGCCGCGACATCACAAACCCCATCCCACCCAGCGTCCCGCCAAGCGTATCCGCCACCACATCGTAGACTTCGGCCATCCGCTCGGGCACATAGCACTGATACCACTCGTCGCTCGCACCGCATAAGGCGGTAAACACAAGGCTTGAAACGAGAATCATGCCCGGTGTTTGGGTCGGCCACGAGCGCTGCACTGCGCGTGCCCATAAGTACCCGAGCCCGGCATACAGAATGGCATGGCCTCCCTTATCGGCAGACGGAACCGTGCTGAGGACGGACAGAAATGGCTGCGCAGACAACACAAGAAGGCAAAGACAATAGGCGACCACACTGCCCCAGGTGGTCAGCCAGCTCGTAGTAAGGGAGAATCTCTGAAATCCTGAGGCGGAGGATTTGGGAGGAACCGGGGACACTATTTTTGACATCGACAGGGTAAATCTTTCCTTTTGTATTTGTACCACATGCGAGAATTTCTTCGCGCGGCTGGAACTGATTATAGTAAATAGAGTCAATGCAAGCCACTAGCAGAGCCGGCTGCCCTTGATTCACGCGCCATTCTGAGCAAAAAGGGGGGAGGAGGAGAGAAATGCAGAGGTGGTGTCTTGCGCTTGTCTTGTGTCTCTTGGTTGGGGGAGGACTTCCCGGTCCGGTGCATGCGGCGGGTGATCCATTTGAACGGGCGAGTCTCTTTGGCATCACGAACCTCCAGGTCGTGGTTGAAGACCTGAATCCTGTGCTTGTTGACGATGGAGTGGACCGCGAACAGATCAAGGAAACGGTCAGCCAACAGCTCGAACAAGCGGGAATCATTATTGACGAGCAGGCTGAGAACGCCTTTTATATCCATCTTGATGCGGTCAAGAATGATGTCGGGTTCTATAGCTACAGCGTCTCATTTCAGCTCCTGCAAATGGTCTTATTATTTCGCGATCCAGGCATTGTGACGTGGGGGACAACCTGGAGTAGCAATAGCATAGGCTCAGTGGAGCCCGACCAGGTCGATGAGCTTGAGCTTGAGGTCAACCGGGGCGTCCGTCTATTCCTGGCCGATTACCGGGCGGCAAATAACGTATTATGGGAAGAGTCGGGGTATCAGCCAAGCTGAGCAGATGAGCAGATGAGCGAGAGAACGCTGGTCATGCCCAACCGGCGGGGAACCCACAGGGCTCTGCTCAGCCGTCTCCCTACTCCATGTCCATCACCCGAGTATTCACGAAATACGCAAAATCAAAATTTGTCATGTCGCCTGCATGCTTGCCCGGAATAGGCAGGAGCCGTGCCGATAAGGGTTTTCCAAGCTTCCAACCAAGGGCGGCGACATCACCCAACAGGGCAGTCAGTTTCTCGATACTTACGTCCCCGGCGACAGGAATCGTATCCAACCCGGTCCCACACACTGCCGAGTAACTCAACAAGGTTGAAAGCCGTAGGCGTCCTTCGTTGTTGCGCTCAGCCAGCCCGACATCCTCGAGGACTGGCAACATGAGACCGCAATAGCCACACCTCTGTAAGCTCGTCTCTTTCAGCGCAGCCGTAATCTGGGCGGCAACCGCTAAGGTCCCAGGCTCACCACAACGCCCCAGTCCACACCGCTCCATTGCATACGCAATGCTGGCCCCTGGTCCTGGAGCCGGGGAAATATCAATCCCTCGAAAGACATACCCCTGGCCTTCCAAGCCTTGGGCCAGTCGCTGGAGCGGAAGCACCCGGCGTTCAAACTCCGCGACAAGGGCTGTCCGAAAATCATCAAGCTCACGGCCAGGCTGGGCTACTGCGGCCACAATGTCAGCCGCTTCCAAAGCCAGAGAAAACGCCGCCACCCCAGTATGATAGGCGGCAGGGAAAAAAGGAATATGCGGTCCACAATTCACCACTGCCGCAAAACGCAGATTGCCAAAGCCTTCATCCGTGCTGTGGGCAATGTCACGTACTGCCTGGGCAATGGCCTGTCCCGTTGATAGGCGCAACGGCTGTCCGGACTCGGCCAGCACAGCGCTGGCAAAAATCGTTTGGGTGTCTGCAATGAGCTCGGGTAACATCGCAAATAAGCGCTGGTGTGCTTTGATTTGGGGATGCACCGGCCCAATCGAGCAGTATTCAATCCCATGCGCCTGGCAACAGTCTTGCAGCTCTCTCACATACAGATGGATATCGGATTCAGACTGACCGTGCAGATAGGATGGGAATGGCGGCGTTGCCAAGCGGACAGTTTGGACCGGAATCGCAATCGCTTCACACGCAGTCCGCAGCTGTGCCGCAAAACGCCCCGCCGCAGCAATCGACGCAGTCCGGAGCGGCAGCCCAGGTTCTATGCCAATGGTTATTGCCCGTATCTTCATAGCTTCTCTATCTCTATACCTCCTCTTTGTAGTCTTTTGTAGTCTCCGGCACCCTTCCTGACAACTCCTTGGCTAGCGACTTTCGGGCAGGGAATTGTGGAAAAGAATCCAGGACATTGCAATTAGCAGAAACTGAATATAGTCAATAAGATATTCTAGATACTCTTTGAGAGGAGGAATACAAACACCATGCCAAAAGACGAAAGCGTTCCCTCCCCCTCGTCGCTGCCGCAGTCCGAAGGCGCTGAAGTCCAAGTTCGTCTTACCCGCCGCCCACCGTGGCAACCATCACCACGCCTGCCCGATTACCTCCTTGAGGACGAACTGAATAAGCTCATGGACCCGCGTGAGTGGAAAGTCTATCGGGGCTTGTGGCGTCACTCTATCGGCTTGCGGCACACCCCGTTGATTACCGCCGGCTATGCCGAGATTAACGAAATGACTGGTCTGTCGCGTGCTTCTATTATCCGTGCACTGAAAGGGCTGATGAAAAAACGCTACGTCGTTCGTATCATCGCTCCCGAGTCGGCCGGTGAAAATCGAGTAGAGCAGGCTCGCCTGCCAAGAAAGCCGCGGGATGGCCACCGGTATCTGGTCTGTACGTATCGCGAGGTGATCGAAGGTCGCTTACGGGATGGAACCCCGCTGAAAGATATTCCTGAGGGCGGGCTGTATCCCGAAGAAATACAAGTCTTGCGGCGTGAGGAGCAAGACTCACTATTCTCTGAGTAAGCCTCTTGCACAGCAAGCCGAGATGGGGCATCTTCAGGGGCATATGCATCTATGTCCATCCCTACCTCTTCAATATGGAGTATGGATACTCTCGCGTTTGATACGAAAAACCGCACTAGGTGGAGGCGGATGTTAATACGACACAGCGTTTTTTTCTTGCTTGCGCTCAGCGGGCTTTGCCTTGTCCTTCCCTCTATTCCGCATGCGCAGTTCCTGTCTCAAGGCGAACGGATTGGCAGCCAGATGTCTGGCAACCGGGCGAACGATCGCGTCAATAGTAAGCAAAAGGGGGCGAATATCAACGAATGGGTGCGACGCCTCAACAATGACCGCCCAGAGACACGCCTGGAAGCGGTCAAATCCCTCGGCAACTCTGCAGATCCCAAAGTCATCGCACATCTGGTCAACGCGACGGCTGATATTGACGTTCGGGTCAAAATCAAGGCGATCGAGTATCTCGGTATCCTCCGCGCAACCGATGCAACGCCTATCCTGACTCAGCAGCTTTTCCTACGCGGCACGCATATGGGTGTGAAAAAGAAAGTCTTGATCGCACTCGGAAAAATCGGCGATCCGCGTGGCGCAGGCCCCATCATGGAGTTTCTACGGCGTGACCTTGAAGAGCATGCCGAAGGGGTCGCGTTGTATGCACTACGCGATGTCGGCAATGAACAAGTCCTGAATTTTCTCGATCGTTATGTGGAAGCAGCCTCTTCCCAGCCCATCAAGACCTTAGCTGCCAGAGCAGCCACGGACATCCGCAGCAGGCTCTCGCCGGAGTTTGAACCTGTTGTGCCAACATTTATCAAACAAGTCGAACTGCGGGAAAAAATGGAAAAAGGCGGTTGATAAGCGACATCAAAAGCGGCGAACAATAAAAGAGAGCGCGTATATGGCCAACCACCTGTTCCCATTGTTGGGTCGAACAGTTATGCACACAGTCCTTGTGGTTTCGAGTCTCCTCGCCTTCCTCACAGCGACGATCACACCACTTTTGGCTCAAGCAGCCCCAGAAGCTCCAGTCCCGGCCCCAATCCCTGCTCCAGTCCCGCCTCTTGCAGCCCAGAGCCTGTCCAGTCCTCTCCCACCTCTGGTCGATATGGTCAAGAAGGCCAAAGAATCTGTTGTCAATATTTCTACGACACAAAAAGCGCAGTCACGCCAGAGCCAACAGTTCCCCGGCCCATTTGGCGAAAGGGATCAGTTTGAGGAGTTCTTCCGCCGATTTTTTCCAAATCCCTCGCCTAACCAGCCCAGAAGTCTGGGATCAGGATTCATCATTAGCGATGAGGGTTATATCGTCACCAACAATCACGTGATCGGGAAGGCCGAGAAAATTACCGTCCGTCTCTCAGACGAAGAGGAATACGAAGCAAAAGTTATCGGCTCTGACGAGCGGACAGACCTGGCCCTGCTTAAGATTGATTCATCAACCCCTCTGACATCTATCCCCTTGGGAAATTCCGAGGCATTGCTGGTCGGCGACTGGGTGATGGCTATCGGCAATCCATTCGGACTGGAGCAGACGGTCACCATCGGCATTGTCAGCGCCAAAGGCCGCGCGATTGGGGCGGGGCCGTATGACGACTTTATTCAGACTGATGCCTCGATCAACCCAGGCAACTCTGGTGGCCCCCTGCTCAACCTCAAAGGCGAAGTCGTTGGTATCAATTCCGCTATCTTTAGCCGTGGTGGGGGAAATATTGGCATTGGTTTTGCCATTCCGATTGACCAGGCGAAGTCGATTATTTCTCAGCTCAGGGAAAGCGGGAAAGTCACTCGTGGCTGGTTAGGCGTTATGATCCAACCTGTGACCAAAGAACTCGCAGACTCTTTTGGTTTGAAAGAGCCGAAAGGTGCTCTGGTGGCAGAAGTCACTGAGGATGGTCCAGCGAAAAAAGCCGGCTTGGAACGGGGCGATGTGATCACTACTTTTAATGGCGTGACTATTAACGACTCCCATGATCTTCCCTCCGTTGTGGCTCAAGCTCCAATCGGCTCTGAAGCAGCCGTCAAGATATTACGCGCGGGAAAAGAAGAGACGATTTCCGTCACACTCGGCGAGTTGCCCAATCGACTGGCCAGCACACAACCGGCTGAAGCCAGCCAAGAGGGCTGGGGGATGACCGTTGCCAATATCACGCCTGAAATTGCTGACCAATTCCGTCTTGAAGACAACACGACAGGTGTGATTGTCACCCAGGTTGCGCCCGGTAGCCCAGCCGCTGCGGCAGGTATTCAGCCTGGTGATCTGATTGAAGAGGTCAACCGCACAGCGGTGACCTCAGTCGACGAGTTCAGCACGGTGATTGCTGGACTGAAAGAAGAAGAGACGCTGCTCGTCTTGGCTCGGCGGGGTGCATTTACTTCCTTCTTTGCCTTAAAGAAATCCGGCTAATTTCCCGTCGCTGTTGCATACCTCCTTCTCCTCAAAAGGTCTGAGGAAAGGAGAACCGCAGACCTTATGATGAACAAGCTGAGTCAGCTGAAGTGGTGGCAGCTTTGTTTCTTCGTGAGTCTGTTCGCCTTGTTGGGAGTATCTGGGGTCGGAGCCCAAACCGCCGCGCCGCAGGCCGAAGCCCAAGCCGGAACCCAACCGGTCGCCGAGCGACAAGACGAGGTCCACGTTTTAGAAGCCCTGCCGGTGCTGGGCTCCCGTCTTCAGGGGCGCTCGGCCCAGGCTTCCCCGGTGCCGGTAGACATCATTCAAGGCGCAGACTTGCAGACCTACGGCATCCGGGACATGGATTCGCTGCTGGCGGCAACCGTACCGTCCTACAATGTCAACCAGCGTGCCGGCGATGCCGCCATGCTTGTCCGCCCGGCCAACCTGCGCGGGCTGCCGCCGGACTCCACGCTGGTCCTGGTCAACGGCAAACGGCGGCATCGCGCCTCAGTGATCACCTTCCTGGGCGGCGGCATTTCGGATGGAGCGCAGGGTGCTGATATTTCGGTGATCCCGTCCATTGCGCTCAAGCGGCTGGAAGTGTTGCGTGACGGTTCTTCTTCTCAGTATGGTTCCGACGCCATTGCCGGTGCGTTGAATTTTGTGCTGCGCGACGACCCCGAGGGGGCTCTGCTGGAAACTCGCTGGGGCCAGAACTACCACGGCGACGGCGACAAAGTGAGCGTTGCGGGCAACATCGGCCTGCCGTTGACGGCTGCCGGCTTTGCCAACTTCAGCTTCGAGTTCATGAACGCGGACGAGACCAGTCGCAGCGTGCAGCGCGGCGACGCATTGGATCTGATCGCCGCCGGCAATGACCAGGTACGTCGGCCGGCGGCGCAAATCTTCAGTACGCCGGAGGTACAGTACAACTATAAATTCTTCGGCAACCTGGGCCTCAACCTGAGCGATAGGCACAGCCTGTATGCCTTCGGCAACTATGCCGAACGCAAGGCCGAAGGCAACTTCGTTTTCCGCAACCCCAACACCCGGGGCGGGGTGTTCAGCGGGCCTGTTGTGGACGGCACCCCAACGATTCTGGTGGCCGACCTGACCCCTGATCTGTCCGCCAACTGCCCCACGGTCAATGTCGTGGACAACGTGCCGGACCCGGGTACGCTAGCCGCGGTGGCCGCCGACCCGAACTGCTTTGCCTTCAACCAACGCTTTCCGGGTGGCTTTGCACCGCGCTTCGGCGGCTCTATGCAGGACTGGAGCATCGCCTTCGGACTGCGCGGCGTACTGTCCGACACAGGCATGCTGCTGCTCGACGGCTGGAACTACGACATGAGCGCCAGCTTCGGTCAGAACAGTATCGATTTATTCCTGCACAACACCATCAACCCGCAGCTCGCCCACATGCAGACCGCCATTCCGACCTCGTACAAACCTGGCAGCTACAGAGAGTTCGACAAGGTGTTCAACTTTGACATCTCCAGGCCATTCGACCTCGGCCTGTTCTCTTCCGGGCTGAACCTCGCCTTTGGGTTGGAGTACCGCGAAGAAGAATTCTCAGCAAACGCCGGCGAGCCGAACTCCTGGAAAATCGAAGAAAGCCTGGCCCAACAGGGCTTCGGCATCGGCTCCAACGGCTTTCCCGGTCTCAGCCCCACGCATGCCGGTACGTTCAACCGGGCCAGTTACGCCGGCTATCTCGACCTGGAAGCCGAAGTGATCGAAAACCTGACCATCGGTCTGGCCGGGCGGTATGAGGATTATGAAAAGGTCGGCAACACGCTGAACGGCAAAGTCTCCACCCGCTGGCAATTCCTGACCGACTGGGCCGTGCGCGGCTCAGTCGGCTCCGGTTTTCGCGCTCCGACTGTGGGCCAGGCTAACATCCGCAATGTGACGACCACGTTCATCAACGGCAGACTGGCGGATGAAGCGACTCTCTCCCCTTCCGACCCGATTGCACAACAGAAGGGCGGCAAGAGGCTGGAGCCGGAAAAATCGCTCAACTATTCTGTCGGTACGGTGTTCAGCCTGGGCAACCTTGACGTCACCCTCGACTATTACCGGATCAAGATGCAGGATCGTATCGGGTTGACGAACACTCTTGCCTTGACGGAGTCGGATAGAGCGGCACTCTTGGCACGAGGCGTCGTGGACGCGAGCAGTTTCACCGGCGTGCGCTATTTTACCAATGACTTCGATACCACTACGCAAGGCGTTGACCTCGTGGCAACCTATCCGCTGGAGACGTTTGCCGGCAGCACGCGGTTCACCTGTGTCGGCAACTGGAACAATACCAAGGTTGACAGTCGCAATCCGGCAATCATCAACGATAGACGCGTTCGTCAGCTTGAAGACAATCTGCCGGAGTTCCGTTTCTCACTCACGAGTGACCACACCTACGGGCCCTGGCGGCTGCTGACCCGGCTGCATTTCTACGACGATTTTTATGCGGCCTATCTGAATAGCGGAGACCTGCCCATAGAATCGGGCGAACGCTGGCTCATGGATGCGGAACTCTCGTACACCTTCCTGAACCTGCCGTTCATGGGGACGCCGACCCTCGCGTTCGGTGCCGAGAACCTGTTCGATCAGTACCCGGCCAGAAATCCGCATGCACGCATAGCTGGCGCGAAATACGCGGCATCGTCACCGTACGGATTCAACGGCGGCTTCTACTACCTGCGGGCCGGCATCGAGTTCTAGTCGCAGAATGGCGTCACCGGGAATTTTACTATCTGAGAGCCGGGTTCGAATTCTAGCCGCAGGATTGTTCTTTAAGAAGAAGAGACGCTGCTTGTCCTGGCTCGGCGGGGCGCATTTACTTCGTTCTTTACCTTAAATAAATCCAGCTAATTTCCTGTTGCTGTTGAATAAATCCTCCTCCTCAAAGGTCTATAGCTTGCGGGGGCCAATATCTCTGTTTTGGGGAGGAGGACTATGAAGAACGAACACAATTCTGCCCGCTGGCTATCTTCCACAGCCAACTTTTTCGAAGCATACTCGACTATCCAACCAGACACCTTGCTTGCCAGCCAATCTCAGCCGCGCACGAATGGCTTCCATCGGAGCGAGTGGCTCTTATTATGGGCGGTCCTGTCGGATGCCCTCCACGTCATCTCCATCTTTCATCCCGACCGCCCGGGCCGGTCTTCAAAAGAAAAGCGACAGTGGGCAACAGATGTCGCCTGGGTCCGGGCACACGACGATGGGCCAATGTCATTTGTGTATATCTGCGATCATCTGGGCCTGGATAGCCAGGCTGTCCGCCAGCACGTTGAACGTCTTATTGCTGATCCACAAGCTGACCTGAAACTCGACCGAGAATTAGCACATCAAGCCGCGTAGGTCGTCTCTTCTTTGCGGACAAGAGGAGTGATGTCTTCAAGACCTCAGCCCTCTCTTCGGAATGGGTGTTCACAGAGTAGTCAGAGCCTCACTGCGGCTCTTGTAAACCGTAAGAATCTTATTGAACCCGCTGATCTCGAAGACACGAGCGATGTCTTCGGCCAGCCCGCAGAACACTGTCTTCCCTCCCTCCGCCCGCGCACGTCGTGCCGTCACCAGAAATACCCGCAAGCCAACACTGCTGATGTAGTTCAGGTCCTCAAAATCGAAGACCAGTATCTTCTCGCCGGCCTCGATCTGTTCCTGGATCGCGCTTTCCAGGATCTGTACGTTGCTCCCGTCTATACGCCCCAACGGGCAGACAATAACGGCCTTTTCAGCTCGCTCGGTTCGCACAGATAGCGTGTTCTCATTTGTCACTATCTTTCCCCCCAATCAGATGTCTCACGGCAATGCGGTTTCGCCCGCCAATACGCTCGGTACGTTAGCCAGACACTCAGGAAACAGCCCTCGCTTCCACCGGGTAATATACGTATGTCCGTTCCAGGGCTTCGTGGAATTGCCGACACAATACAACGAGATCGGCGAGGTCATACCAGCCTTCCCCGCCAGCTACCAGGTTCACCATATGGTGGGAGAGGACCGAATCCAAACGCCCGGCGATCTCATATGGTTCCACAGGCAATCGTCCACGGACTGGCGGATCGATCACCTCCAGGCTCCTCCGGATCTGCTTGACCGCGAAACATAGCGAATAGGACAACTCGGCGTCGTACACCAGAAAGTCAATCGCCTTTTCTCTCTTGACCTGAGCGCCGTAGACCTGGCAGTAGGCTTCGAAGGCATTACAGCCCCGGAGGAGGTCCGCCCAGTCACCTTCCTCTCCGGCCGCGTCCGTGACGTTCGCGCAATGCGCCTCAAGGAAAGAGCCGATGAGCTGGGCACGCTCGACGAATCGTCCGATGCGCATAAAGTGCCATCCTGCATCCCGGCGCATAGAACTCGCGCACACGCCCTCGAAGAGCTGCACAGCCTCGACAATGCCCCGGTACAGCATGACAGGTTCCCCGGCCCAGACATCCACAAGGTCCATGTCCCGTAAGCGAAGGTACTCGCGGTTGAGGCTCGCCCAAATCCCATTGCTGACGGAGTCGCGTACCTGCCGGGCGTTTTCCCGAGCCGCGGTCAGGCAGCACACGATGGAGGTGGGATTGGAGGCATCGAAGGTGAGGTAGTCGGTCAGGGTATAGCCGTCGGCGAAAAAGAAGTCGTCGTCGTCCTCTGGGCCACCATAGATATCCGCGCCGGGGGGATGCACGTCAAGGCTGAGAAAAAGCCGCCGCCAGCCAGTGGCGATCTCCTGGGCCGGGCTGGAAGGCAGGTGTTCGAGCTGCAGACCAAGGAGACGTGCAGTGTGTTCCACCCGCTCCAGGTAGCGGTTTATCCAGTAGAAAGAATCTGCGACACGGGCAAGTATCACGGCTCATCCTCCTCGATGATCCAGGCGTCTTTGGAGCCGCCGCCTTGGCTCGAATTCACCACCAGGCTGCCCTTACGCAGCGCGACACGGCAAAGCCCGCCGGGCACCACCCTGGTCTCCTGCCCGTGCAGCACGAAGGGTCTGAGGTCAACGTGGCGCGCCTCAAGCCGTCCGTCAATGAGGCACGGGGCGCGCGATAACGCCAGGACGGGCTGAGAGATATAATTCTCGGGCCGGGCCCGGAGCTTGGCTGCAAATTCTTCCCGCTCTTCACGGCTGGCGTGCGGCCCCACCAACATCCCGTACCCACCGGACTCGCCCACCGCCTTGACCACCAGATTTTCAAGGTGCTCAAGCGTGTAGGCCAGCCCTTCGGGTTCCCTGCACAGGCAGGTTTCTACGTTGTCGAGAATCGGTTCCTGGTCGAGGTAATAGCGGATCATGCGCGGCACATAGGCATACACCGCCTTGTCATCCGCGACCCCCGTGCCGGGCGCATTGGCGAGGGCCAGGTTTCCGGCACGATAGACCTCAAAAAGCCCAGGAACGCCCAGGCAGGAATCCGGGCGGAATGCCTGGGGGTCAAGGAAGTCATCGTCGAGCCGCCGATAGAGGACGTCTACCGGGCGCAACCCCTGGATAGTGCGCATATACAGCTGTGTCCCGCGCACGAGCAGGTCGTCGCCCGTGACGAGTTCAATACCCATTTCTCGCGCGAGAAAGGCATGTTCGTAGTACGCCGAGTTATAGACTCCCGGGGTGAGCAGGGCGATGCTCGGCTCTTCTCCCTGCCGAGGCGAGAGGGAACGCAGGACGCGCAGGAGTTCCTGGCCGTAGTGGTCTACCGACCGGACGTGGTAGTGACGAAAAACACGCGGGAAGGAGCGCCGGATCGCCTCCCGGCAGGCGAGCATATACGACACCCCTGAGGGCACCCGGAGGTTGTCCTCCAGCACCATGAAGCCGTCGGCGGTCCGCACGATGTCACTCCCGCACACCGACACGTAGGCTCCGAGCGGCACCTGGACCCCCTCCATCTCGAGGCGGTAGTTCGGGCAGCCCTGCACCAGGTCACGCGGTATAGTACCGTCACCAAGGATATGCCCCTTGCCGTAGACATCGGCGAGAAAGAGGTTCAGCGCCTGGACGCGCTGAATGAGCCCCCGCTCGATATGCTCCCACTCTCGGGCGAGCAGGAGGCGGGGGACGCAATCGATGGGGATGACCCGCTCGATAGACTCCTCGTCCCCGTATACGGTGAAGGTGATGCCCTCGTAGAGAAATGAGCGGGTCACGCGCTCCTGAAGTCGCTCCACCTCCTCTTGGGACATCCGCTCCATTTCGTCGATGAGGAACTGGTAGTGAGCGCGTGGCTGCCCTTCGGACTCAAAGGTCTCGTCGAAAAAGTGGGCGTCAAGCTCGTAGTGCCCAAAGAGTGAGGGTGCAGGGTCGGCGTCCCGACTGGGCCGCGCTTCATGCGAATCACGCGAAGCCATTATGATAATACCACCCTTTCCGCCGGACTCGGCAAGAGAGTCAGGATTATCGTCACGTTCGACCGAGTGATCAGGGTCAATACTAACACCCGACCTTTCACTTTACAACTTTTTCTCAGATGACCCTGACTGCTCTCCATAACCCTTCCAAGTCCTCACCGGTCTAGGCCGCGCATGTCAGGCACGGCAATAAATAAAACATAGTTTTATAATTGTAATCTTCAGAAAAAATATAGGGGGGGTCTCAGGCCTAAATTCAGTAAAATCAATAATTTATTGGACCCTTAAAGTAACTTGTCTGAAGCAGCGGTCTTTCTCAACCTCACGTATAGCATACGCAATCTGGGTATTCCGCTCAAGTTCCGCCGTGTAGCGATAATGTCTCAGTTTGAAAATTGTTGACCCGTTTCGCTCATCCCATCGTCTCACGGTTTCCAGCATTCATCAATGCGTTTCATCTGGTCAATGGTGAAACGCAGGACGTTGACGACGTTCTGAACGTTCTCAATTTCATCAAGAGAAAGGGTCCGGCCTGTGCGGGACTTTAGGTATTTGTCGAGCACTTGATAGCCACCAATATGAAACGCCCATACGTCCCGAGGCACGGGGGAGAAATACTGTGTCTTGTTGATACGCAGCCGTTCGTGTTGCCGGTTGTAGCGCGGTTTTTCGACCTTAAAATCACCGGCGACAACATCAACTGTCAGGGTGTCAGGAATAGTCTTGAGCAGGTGCGCCTGCATCAGCTCCCAGCCGAGAGCCGCTAATGCCTCGAATGTCGAGCGCTGATTCACAAACGGAATACGCGGGAAGTCGATCTTCAGAAAGTCCTGATATCTTACTCTGTAGGTCGGACTGTGCAGCACAGCGTAGACATAGCCGAGAATATCTTCAGGGCTGTAGTGACGTTTGTATTTCTTGTCTGCAAATTCTCGAAATTTCTTGCTGAGGTTTTCCTTACATTCTTTGCCTTGAAAGTGAGTTTCTGCCTCGAACGCCTCTTTTTGGTTTCTCTCTTTCTTCGGCGGTGGATAGAGATAAAGGGGAAATGCATTGACCCCACCACGGCGGAAGATATTCGCATCTATTGGCGCATCAGTTATCGTGACTAACTCCCATGGCCTCTCAGGAATGGCATTCCCAGCGCGGCCGACGCCAAGAATAACGTTACTTTTGAGATGACAATGCTCAAGAAATTCTTTTCGTGGTCGATCCATAAATTCCTTGCCGAAATAGCACCATCGTCGATCAAAGGGACGATAGCTGCACTGAATGATGTGCTTCTTGTGGTCGTCTTTTGCGCGGAGAGCATTACTAGCCCCAGAAATAGTCCATCCGCCGGAATCTTTAATCGCGTACTTTTCTGACACTCTCGTGTCCTTCAAACTTTCATCAAGCATGTCTTTAGCACGCTGCTCAATATCGCTCTTTTCGTAAGCGATGGCGAAATGGTCACGATGGGTTTGAAAGCCAATAACGTTCTCTGAGAAAATCTCCGTTACCTGCCAGCCCTTTTCGTACTCCGGCCACAGCGCTCCATTATGTGGAATAAAGAGATGGAAGGGCGTCAGGGAAGGCTGTACCTCCTGCCATTCCATAGAGTCCTTTTCAGCTTCAAGCAGCGCTCGATATTTCCCCTGGCGTGTTCCCCACAGGTCGGCATGATAGACCGCCTGTGACAATCCCTGCTTTTTCACCAGCAGAGAGATTGCCACGCCCTGCTCAATATCAAACACGTTTTCATCCTTGTCGCCCTCCGGTGTTCTCTCCTTCTTCTTGGTGTTGCCGTGCAGGTCCATCAAATACATCTGATTAAAGGTACGCATCAGGGATTGGCGCATTCCCCGGAAAGTCGGATTGTCCAAGAATGAATGGTTGGTGATAATGCCAACCACGCCTTCCTCCACCTGTTCCATCTTCCACTGGGCAAAGCGGATGAACTTTACGTAGTCGTCTTGCAGCCACTTGGGGTTTTTTTCACCCAGCGGTTTGCCGTCCACCTGTTTGTAGGTGTCAATTAAGTCTGTAATCCATTCCCCCGTATTTTTTGAATGTCCCGAATACGGCGGATTGCCGGTAATCACCAGAATGGGTTTGTCTTTGATTGCCTGGGCTGCCTCCACTTCGTGTGACAGCGCCGGTAACAGAAAGTTCCGTTGCGGTTCTATGGGTTCCAGGGTGTTGGTCAGGTAGATATTCAGCCGCTCGCCGGGCTGCATAGGGTGGCCCTTGTCATCCAGGAATTGCGACAGCTTCAAATGCGCGACCGTGTACGGGGCAATCAGATATTCAAAGCCGTACAGATTTTCTAGGACGTGTTCTTTTATGATCTGAGTGCGGATGCCTTCGGATACCGTCTCGAATATCCGTTGTAGCACTTCAAGCAGAAAGGTGCCGGTGCCGGTGGCAAAGTCCAGCACGGTGACGCGCTTCCTATCTGCTAGTCCCTGAGTTATGCCGAAGGTGTCTTTCAAGATGTCATGCACTGCCCGGACAATGAAGTTCACCACCGGCGGCGGAGTGTAATACACGCCACGGCCTTTGCGGGTGTCCTTGTCATAGGCTTTCAGAAAGTCTTCGTAGAAATACACATACGGGTCTTTGGCGAACAGCAGCCGCTCGTCTTCGGTCGGGGCAAACAGCCGGCCCTGCTGCTTGGTAAAGGCGAGGTCTTCGTGAATGGCGGTCAGGTCGAGCGCGTTCATAATGCTCAGAATTTCTTCTACCAGCCAGCGGATGCCCCGGTATTCATCTTGGTCCAACTCGTCCAGAAAATTGACCAGCTCACGTAGCAGGGCAAAATTAGTTGGGATATGGCGCTTGGCGTTTTCCAGCGTGACCGCGGTCATCTCCCCGGCGTTGAGCTTGGCCAGGAACAGCCCGTAACCCAGAGTTTGGGCGAAGGCGTCGGCAAATTCCTTGAGCGCCAGTTCCTGGAACACCTCTTGCCTGAACACTGCGTACAGCCCGTACAGCCGCCCTTCCTGATGTTCCCTTTCTTGTCGCTCCAGCTCTTCCAACAGGAAATCGCGCAGATCATGACAGCGCACAGCTAGAGCGTGGGACAGAATGTTGCTGTTGCCCAACTTGGCCGGTGGGACGGACAGGAAGCCAGCTATCAGCTTGGCTACTTTTTCTGCCTTGTCCGGATCGAGACGTGCCTTGCGGTTGCCTGCATCGCTGGAGTAGCACAGCGTTTCCCGGTTGATAATCCGACCATCTTTGAGCCAGAGCCACTCCAGATAGTCGGTGAGGATGAGATTTCCGGACAGCCGTTTGTACTTGGCGATTTGATCGGATTTCAGAACCGTGTCCAGGTTTTCGCCTATGGGCTTGGTTTCGAGATAGCCCAGGATCGCTTCATGCAATTTGATTTTGAAATCAGGCGCGCCCAGCTTGGTCTTGTCTCGCTTGGGTTCGTGAATGACGGTGACGTTCAGGTTTTCATCGGCAGCAATGGCGTTTAGCAGGTTTTCCAGTGCGCCGCGTAAGGTGTGCTCGGTTGCCTCGGCGGCATCCAGGCCTTTGATTGCGTTGAAGTAGGGTTTTAGTAGGTCCATCATTCCCGTCTTTTCTCCCCGCTGTCCGGTGCAGGTTTAGGGTGCCTGGCGAGGCGTATTGGAACGAGACCCGTAGCGTACGCCGTAGGCAGCCGCATCCGGCCTGGCAAGGCTCGCCAATTTCAAAATGAGACATTACCGAGCAAGTACATTTACCCCAGTTGGGTAAATCGCTCTATAATCCCCCATTTTTAGCCCTTAAAATAGGGTATAATTCCCCTCTTTAAGCGATGGGACGACAGGAGGAGTATGGACTCAAACTTGCAGGAAAGTCCGTGCTCGTCGCTGGGGCGAGTAAAGGTATTGGCCCATCCATCACCCCAGCGTTTGCGGCGGAAGGCGCTCGGGTGGCGCTGGCGGCCCGTTCGACCTCCGCGAGCGAATGGCTTCCATCGGAGCGAGTGGCTCTTATTATGGGCGGTCCTGCATGTTGAACGTCTTATTGCTGATCCGCAAGCTGGCCTGAAACTCGACCGAGAATTGGCACATCGAGCCGCGTAGGTCGTCTCTTCTTTGCGGACAAGTAGATCAGCATCCTCATCTCGTAGGGGCGGTTCGCGAGCCGCCCCTACTGCCCCAACTCTCCCGCCCGCTCGAACAAGCCCAAAGCCAGGCGAATCTGCTTGAGCTTTGCCTCGCGGCTCCGCCTGGCTTGTAAGGCCTCCTCAATGCCGACGGATCGGAAGCGAATGTGAGTGCCAGGGGAGGCTTGCGCCACACGATCAAGGTCGGCTTTAATGGCCGTGCCTATCGTGGTGTAACCCCCACCCGTGACGGCATCGTTCAGTAACATGATAGCTTCTAAGCCACCCGGAATCTGGATTGAGCCAATGGGATAGCCGAGATCGACGACGTTCGAGGGATCGGCCCCAGCGCCAAATGGCTGTTCTCCAGACCGAAACGCAAAAGTCGGTCCCTTGAGACGATACCCAATCCGATCAGCTTCGGTTGAGACTTCCCAACTGGCAGCCAAAAACTCCTCATAGCTGTCCGGTGTAATACGATGGCTGCACATGCCCATCACAACTCGGACCTCAAGTTCCTTGGTCAGGGGAGGGATAAGCGATTGGTCGAAAGTCCGGCCTGGAGAGGCCAGGTGTCTGGGTGAAACAGGGCCGAGCTGGAGCTGATCACCGGCTACCAATTTGCGACCGTGTACTCCACCAAACCGGCCAAGCATATACGTCGAGCGACTGCCAAGTAAAACTGGCACATCAATCCCACCGGCAATACACAGATAGGCCCGCGCGCCTTGAGTCACGTTGCCGAGCCGAATCCGATCAGCGGACTGAATCGCATGTGCCTGCCATAAAGCAGCCGGCGTGTCGTTAATCTGGAGGGACACTGCCGCGCCCGTCGCAGCTATAATAGTTGGACAACCGGCTTCTAGTTCGAAGCCCATATAGGTCATTTCCAGCCCGGCCGCAGCTTCGTCATTGCCAACTAAGAGATTGCCGACCCGAAAGGAAAAATTATCCATTGCCCCAGACGGCGGCATACCAATATGGTACCAACGCAAACGGCCCAGATCCTGGACGGTCGTCAGCAAACCGGGCTCAATAACCTGAAACATGCTCAGCTTCCGTCTGCAGGCGTTGGAGGTAGGTGCTAGGGTCACGCAAGTAGGCACCCGGACTGAAGTCTTGCTCAATCATACGATAGCGGTATGTCCCGGCCTCAACGTCGGCACGGATGTCATTATACTCATCCATGTCGATGGGTCGGAATTTCCACCGATCACCAGCCTCAGCTAAAATATAACGTCCGCGTAGATCAAGCAGGCGTTCCTCCGGATCGTAGACAGGAACGGCCGACATGCCGACCATTTGGTAGCCACCTGGGCCACGCACCGGATATATACACAAGAAGACGCCAGCGTGGGCAACCGCTCGCTCTGGCGTGTCTGTCCGGGGACGGATATATTTCGGGGCTTGAATGGCCTGCTCAGGCGGACACATGCGGTAACACCAGGCCGTACCAGGCACAAAGCCGACCATCGAAATCCAATACGGCCGGTCACAGTAGGCGGTGATAAATTCCTCTTTTGAAGAATAGCCATTCACCCGCATCAGGTACTCAAGATTCGAGACAGACGGGTCCTGCTGCCGGTCGGCAAAACGCTGGGCACACTCTTTTGTCCACGGATCGTCGAACAAGACCGGAATATCGACGAGACGAGAACGCAGGCTCTCAGCCTGCTGCACAGTCTGTTCGATGTCTTTGAGATCACGAATCAGCTGATCCGGATGAATGACTTCAGGCTGAAAGTGAACCAGATAGGACGCGTTGGCGGGACACACCTCAATAAGCCCTGGGACTTGTCGGTGTCGAATTTCCTTACAAATCGCCAACAGTTTGAAGTTGTTGGCCAAATCCATGGCCTCGTCAAACACCACCAAGAGGTACTCATCGCCTCCATATTCGTAGCGGGTTTCCGGCATAGATACTCGTCCAGTTGTGCGACTTAGGCGCTGGCCTGCTGTCGAAGCGGTACGACATCTTCACTGTGTGTGTCCAACGCGCTCCGCACGACAATCCCCTCCCGCTCCAAAGCAGCATGCAAGCCGTCCAAGACGTCCGGCGCATTAATCACATCTCCGTGGACACACACACTGTCCCCTTCGATATCAACCACATTGCCCGTTGTTGTCGTCGTCTTTCCATCACGGGCAAAGCGCATGACCAGGTCTACGATTTCTTCCACACTCTCTGTGCCGTAGCTGCGTTTGACGGTGATTGCTCCACTCTCGTCATATGCGAGCCCTGGATAAAACTCTTTCACCACCCGGAAGCCCATTTTTTCAGCCGTAGAAACGAGGGGCGCGTAGGGTTTCGCTGGCAGGTACATGGTGAGTGCAGGATCAACCGCTTGGAAACCTTCAAGAATAGCACGGGCGTTGTCTTCAGATTGCAATCCCCACGAAAAGAATGCGCCGTGCGGCTTGGCCGCCTGGAGTGTGATCCCGACCATTTCACAAAACGCTTTGAGCGCCCCAGTTTGATACACGACGTAGTCGGTGGCCTCCTGATGGGTAATATTCATAACGCGGCGGCCAAATCCCATCTGGTCTGGAAAACCCGGATGGGCTCCTATTGTAACGCCATATTGTTTCGCCCACTCAACCGTGCGCCGCATCCAGGTCGGATCACCGGCATGATAGCCGCAGGCGACATTGGCATGCGCAATCCGCCGCATGACTTCTTCTGGCTGGCCAAGAACATAGTTCCCAAATGACTCGCCCATATCGCTATTGAGATCAAGCCACGTTCTGGTTTTTGGCATGCGCTCCTCCTTCTTGTTACTTGTCCCGAAAATTCGGCATAACTTCCTTGGCAAACAGACGCATGGCCCGCACGCTCTTGGCATGATCAGCGCCGGGATAATGCATCCAACAAATCAGATAGTCCATACCGAGTTCACGCTGATATTTTTCAATTTCCCGAGTACAATGATCGGGGTCGCCGATAATAAAGCGCTCGCGGTGCGTCTCAAAGGTCACGCTATCCGGATTTTCAACGATCTGGCCTGTGTCGTCCCTGAGTGGCCTGACATTGGCCCATTTGCCGTACATACCGCCGTGGATATACATAATACCCGCCCGCGCCTCTTCTTCTGCCTGGGCGGTTGTCTCGGCGACATATACTTCGCGCAGCACCGGCGTTGCACTGGCAGTTTTATTAAACCGTTGCAGCTGCTGACGATACAGGCGGTAGTGCTCTTTCAGTTCATTCAGATGATGACGCGGTGAGGCAGCCAAAGCAGAGCCCCATTGAGCTGCCCGTCGCACGCCACCAGGTGTGGAGGCCCCAATCCAAATCGGTGGATGCGGTTTTTGATACGGTTTTGGCGTGATCGATAGGTCTTCAATCTGATAATGCTGGCCAGCAAATGAGAAGCGCTCGCTTGTCCAGCCTTTGAGAATAATCTCCAGCTCCTCTTCCATGCGTTTCTCACGCCCAGTACGTGACTCTTCATAACCCGCATACTCTTCCGGACGATAGCCTGTCGCGACCCCAAAGATAAAACGTCCTTCAGCGATATTGTCCAGGACTGCCACATCTTCTGCCGTCTGCACCGGACGATGCAGAGGCAGCAGGTACATGCTCGTCCCGATAGTCAGCCTCGATGTCCGAGCAGCCATAGCCGCAGCGGTCACCAACAGCGAAGGGCACATACCGTCTTGCATGAAATGATGCTCCACCAGCCAAGCCGAATCAAAACCGACTTCCTCGGCGATGACGACTTGATCGAGCATTTCACGGTAAAGCGCAGCGTGGGATTTTCCTGAGCCAGGCGGGGCTTGCATGGAGAAGGGGCCGATCCCAAATTTCATGTACGGCTTCCTTTCGCTCTGGTGCGGATCGTTTCAGATTATCCTCTCGCGGTTGGAGACTGTCAACATTTCTGTGGCTGAGGCCAAGGTGGTAGGTTTGCTGAGGAGGAGCCGATGGAACAGGAACCCGTCGGCATGTGGGCGCGAGCCGGAGTTGGGGTCAGCCAACTGACGCTGATTGCATGGGGCTTATGCCAGATGAGCCAAGCCTCGGCCGATCGCAATCGCCAGCTCGATATCCTCGATATCCTCGATATCATGGAGGCCCGCCAATAGGCCCAGAGCCAGGCGCTGGAACGCCAGGGCCGCGCCTTAGAGGAGCTGTTACGGCGCAACGCGTGACCGGCCTCGGGTCGCACTGTGTGCGCCGCCCCGTACACGCGGGGATCAACCTGGGGGTGAACAGGCGTCTCATATCCGCCTCCCTTCCGATTGTCGCTCATAACAGCATGACTGACAGGCAAGCGGCCGGGGAAGTAAGAATGTCGGGCTCCCATGCCCCGCTGGTCCAACTTCCTATTGTTATCAATTCCTGATAACCTTTTCTCAGGATGGCGTCTGCTCGTGATCACAGTCTCGACACATTACTGGACCTGCACGGACAGACTCTGTTCATAGACGAAACCGGACACTGGGTGAAATTCGTCGTGCAGCGGACCGCCGTGACCCCGGACCGCCCGCATGGGCTCAGTTACTCGCTGACACTGCATGCTCCGGACGGTACGAGATTGGTCGGGTTTGACAACGCCCACCCGGTCAAAGACCGGCGGCGGTCTGGAAACCGAAAGCGTGGGGAGAGAGACCACCAACACCAGTTCCGGACAGTCCGGCGATACGCGTACACGGATGCCGCCACCCTGCTCGCAGACTTCTGGAGCACTGTGGACAGCGTGCTGCAGGAGAGAGGAGTGTTGTCATGAAGACCTTACAAGTCGGCATCGCCAGCTACGATCAGATGAAAGCCCGCACTCTGGCAATCGTGCGAGGTGAGTATAAGCCGGCACAGGAGGAACCGACTGTCTGGTTTCCCTCGGTCGAAAGCTTCGCCAAGGTGCTCTCTGAACGCAATCAGGAGCTGCTGGCTCTGATTGCCCGTGAAAACCCCGGCTCGCTCACGGAGTTGGCACGGCTGGCCGGACGGGAGAAGTCGAACCTGTCGCGGACGCTGAAGACCCTGGCGCACTACGGCTTGGTGGAATTGGAAGCGGGTCTGCGCGGCAAGCTGATCCCTCGGGTTCTCTATGATCAGGTGCAGCTTGATGTCCCGCTGCGGGCGGGGCTTCCCCGTTCCTCGCAGCCTACCGCCGGTCCGCCCGGGTGAGGTCATGTGCAGCGGGCATAACACGCCGTCACCGCTGGACTGTTCCGTAAGACGTTGTTTTTGAAAAAGTTTCTCCCTCCTTTTCCGGGTTCTTCCAGCACAGTCGATTAAGCTGATTAGGGAGGATGGAAAATGCAGGTGGGGGGCGCCGTCGCGCACTGGATGCGGATGCAGGCGAGTTACGAACTCGCACAGGCGCGCAGGGAACGCGGCGCGGGGGAACGGCGCGGGGGAATGACACACGGGGTCCGGAGTTGACCGGCACCGGGCCGCGCTCGGTGCGCTGAAGAGGTCGCACGCGCTGAGCCACGACCAGCGGCGGGACAATAGGAAGTGAGCGTGGCCGCAAGCCTGACTTCCCTGCGGGTTCTTCATGTATATCAGGGTTTGTCGGCCGAGGTTGCACCTTTCTCCACTCAGCGTTCAGATTGGCTATGGCCAGCTTAATCTTCTTTTCGGCCGTCCCACAGCAGGCGTCCTCAGCGTCCTCAATAGTCGAGAACAAAGCCTCTGTGGCTTTTTTTATTTGGCCTCACTGTTGACGGTAGCCCGTCGCCAGGAAGACGCGGGATCTGTCAGGGGTGGCGTCGTAGACGGCGATGCGGGCCGGGCGCCATTCCGAGTCGCCATAGAGCCCAGGGGTGAGATGCCACTATGCGGGGGCAGCTCAAAATTTACAGCGCGGACGCTGGCTCGGACCCCCACGTCCGATAAGGACTGATGTGTCAAGCTTGGAACGTGGAAGGGAGCCTATTCTCCATTGACCGAAAACGCGATCAGGGCGTTGCCCGGCACCCCGCCCCGATAGCCGTAGCCGGAGTGGACATACAGCATACCATCCACAATGGTCGGCCCTGGACCGTCAAAAGAGCCGCCCTTGGTCGTGACGCCGTTGGTGCTCTCATACTCCTGGATGGCGTTGTAGTCCCAGATGACAGCGCCGGTGTCGGTGGCATAGCCGCGCAGATGGCCGTCCACCGACCCGGAAAACACGACGCCGGGCAGGGCCGACACTGCCGCTGACTGGGCCGGACTGCATTGCGGTCGGTCGCCACAGCCGACCGCCGGGACGTGCCATTGCCGCTCGCCACTTTCGATAGCCAGGGCAAACAGGCCGCCCCCAACGCTGCCGTCCAGGACCCTGACCCAGCCCCCGTCCGCCTTCTTTACCGTCTTCCGGACGACATCGGACAGGGCCACATAGACCTGTGTGGCATCGGCCGCTGACCCCCACTGAATCCCGCCGAGCAGGCCGCCCTTGCCGACCCGCTCCTGCCAGAGCATTGCTCCGTCTCGGTCCGTGTCAATGGCGTGCATCACCCCGGATTTTTGTCCAGCCAAGATGATCCGCCGACCGTCGGGCAGTATGCGCAGGATGGGGGATGAGGCGAAGTCCAGGTCCGGGCCGCGCGCCTGCGGACAGTTGGTATCGTCCTCCAGCTCGCAGGCCGTGTTCCAGGCGTCGTTGGGCGTAAATTGTTTCGACCATACGATGGCGCCGGTGCGCAAATCGAGGGCAATGACCGCATCACTCGTCAGCGAGGCCGGATCGGAATAATTGTCCCCCGTGGTCACATACAGGCGGTTGCGCTCGGGGTCGAGCGTCGGTGAGGACCAGACCGTGGCGCCGGACGGTCCCCATAACTGCACGCCGATCGCATTCTTGCGAACCGGCGCCGGGGGATCTGGAATGGTATACGCTTTCCAGACCAGCTGGCCGTTCAAACGGTTGAGCGCCATGACCTTGCCGCGAAACGTACAACACTCGTAGGTGGGGTCGGCGCCGGCTAGTTCCTCCAGGGAGGTAGTGGCCACGTAGAGCCGGGCGCCATGGGTTTTGGGCGTGCCCGTAATCCGTGCCAAGGGATGGGCGTCTACGTTCACTTTCCAGAGTTCTTGGCCCGTGCGGGCATCCAGCGCATACACGTTTGCCGCCGCGTCGCCCGCATAGACAACGTAGCGCGGCGGGGTCGTGCCCGGCAGGCTATCGACCACCATGGTCGCACGTACCCCACTGTCCGTTTTCACCGACCAGTACAAGCAGCCGGTTTTGGCATCGAGCGAATAAATACGGCCCTGGAGCGAACCGATAAACACCCGGCCGCCCACCACCGTCGGCTGGGAGACCCGAAAATCCATGGGCAAACCAAACACCCAGTTGACCTTCAGCTCAGGCACCTGGGCGGCGCTGATCCCGGCGGCTTGTGAGGATTGGAAGCGAGTGTTGAAGGGATCGACGCCCCAGCCGTTCCACTGTGGGGCACCGTCTTCAATCGCAAAGGTCCCTGGGGCGTCTGCACAGAACCCGGCGACCGTCTCGTCTGTGTCGGTCGGAGGCGGCAGCTCCTCGCCGGTTATCCATTCCGATATGGCCTGCCGTTCTTGACCGGTCCGCATCATGCCTAAGAACTTCATCCTGCCGCGTTCCAGAGAATTCAGGACCGTCGAGGCGGGTAGGCGTGACATGACGTCACGGTGCGGCGCGCGTTTGACCTGCCCATCGTGGCAGTGCGCGCAGTGCGCCTGGTAGAGCGCTGCGCCGTCGCTTTCCCCTTGTGTTGGAGAGAGAGCCCAACTCGGAGCAAGACTCACGCTCGACAACAGCAGGCCGGCCACAAGAGCCGGTATCATGACGTGTCTTTTTTGCTTGAGAGATCCCTCACAGACAGACATCCACCGGCCTCCTTCTTCCCACGGTCCACTTTTTTGCCTAGTCGGCTGGGCCTTTCCCTGGCCGGCTAGAGGGGGTGTCATGCACAGTCGAGCCGACGA
Source organism: Binatia bacterium (assembly GCA_965231765.1). Lineage (GTDB taxonomy): Bacteria > Desulfobacterota > Binatia > Bin18 > Bin18 > JAAXHF01. Next base: position 5,062,365 of record OZ246887.1, on the reverse strand, counting down.
TGCCTGATAGCGCCAAATGTAGCGCTTTTCGATCCACACGACGCTGTTCCAATCAGAAGCCCGCGCCATCAACGCGTACGGTCACAATATCAATGTTGTGGTACTGCTGGTGACGGACGGACGAGGCAAAGTGGCGCAGCAGCCGCAGCGAGAATTCTCGCTCGTCGGGCGTCTCCACTTGATCCCCAAGCAGCGCGATGTGATCCTCAAGGTTTTCCTCGCCCACCGCGGCCACGAACTCCAACTCCACGGCGGACCCGTCCTGGCGGGCCAGCACCCGTAAGTGCGGGGTGGCGCGGGCCGCCGTCTTGGCGTCCATCTGCTGGATCAGACTCGTCAGCGCCTCCTCCCCGATCAGACACAGCCGTTGGGTCGCCTTCCCACTCCACCTCAGACGAGCGGCCAGCTCGCGCAGGAATTCGGTCAGCTTGGGCAGCCCGGCGATCCCCAACTCGATTTCAAGCCGCCGGCGGCGGGGACCGGTCAGCTCCAGGAAGGCGGTCAGTCCCACCACCATGAGCCCTCCGGCGGTGATGCCATTGCCCAGCAGGACCGCCCACACCCCGCTCAGATAGGCGGGGAAAATGGCCTGATTCTGGAAGCCGATCCCCACCCACACCGACATGCTGATGATGAGCGTCTTGCGCGAGTCGGTGCCGCTTTGGAGGGCCAGTTGCATGCCCTGGACCAGGATGGGGCCGAACAGAATGGCCAGATAGGCGGCCGCCACCGGGCTCGGAATGGCGATCAACACGGCCATCACCTTCGGCAGAAAGGCCAGGGCAAAGAAGACGATGCCCACGCACACCCCGATCCGGCGCGCCGCCACGCCGGACTGCTCCACAAACGGGGCGCTCGACGGGGCGGTCCCGGTCGGGATCGTCCCCGCCAGGCCACACAGCAGATTGCTTAAGCCGACGGTAGCCACCGCGCCTTGCACCGCGCGGAGATCGGTCGCCCGCTGTCGGCGCCACGAGATCCGCTGGGTGGAGACGGCATGGCCGAGGGTTCCCGTCGTGCCGATCAGCATGACGAACAGGAAGGCGGGCAGGAGCGACCAGAAGGCCGGCCCGAATGTCAGGTCCACCCCGGGCCAGGCGTTCAGGGGAACACCAATCCAGGCCGCGGCCCGTATCGGTTCCGGGTCATACAGGCCAAACGACGCCGCCACCGCGCAGCCGACCGTGATCCCAAGGAGTGGCGCCCACACCCGCCACCACTCTGAGGCCCGCAGCAGGAGTGCCACGACCGTGGCAAAGGTGACCGCCGCACTCGTCGGGGCGGCGGCCCACGGCGTCCCGTCCGGCACTGTGGTCAACATCCGAAAGATCGCTGGCATGATGGAGACGGCAATCAGGACCAGGAGCGTCCCGGTCACCATCGGCGTGATGAAGCGCCGCAACAAAGACAGACGGGTGGCCAGCACAAACTGAAAGCCCCCGGACACGAGCAGCAGGGTCGCCAGCAGGGCGGGCCCGCCCGCCCCGAGGGCGCTGATGCACACGCCGATGAAGGCACTGCTGGTCACCATCACGAGCGGATAGCCGGAGCCCACGGGCCCGAGGCGGACCGTCTGCAAGACCGTCATCGCGGCATTGACCATAAACATCGTAAAGATGGCCCAGGCCAGGTAGGTCTCGTCCTGGTTTGCCGCCCGCATGATAATGGTCGGGATCAGCACCAAACTGGGCGCCATGGTCATCACCCGCTGCACACTGATGCCCAAGGCGAGCGCATACGGCGGGTGTTCATCAGGCTCGTAGAGGAGAGAAGACACGAGAAGCAACCTCCAAAACAGGCCAATAAGTGAGAGAGGGGAGGAAGTCAAGCCGGGCGCGGGGCGGGCCACGCGTGACACGAGGCGTAATGGGGACTGATTGCGCCCGTCCCCGGCGAGGGCGCATTGGTCCCACTGCCTACTTCAGTATTATTATCCAGAAGGGATGCTGCACTGCAGAAAGGTGTGAAGACGCATGAACACAGTCCTACCCCTCCTCTTCGTCCTTGTCCTCTGCGGCCCGGCCATTCCGCAAGACCGGCCGCCCGACATGCTGGCCGACCCTTGTTACAACCCACACTTGACAACTCTTATACAACCCGCTCACAGCACTCTTCCCCGGTTTGAATACTGAGAAACCACACCCCTATGTCGATGAGGCCGGGCAGCGCGTAGGTGCCGGCAAAGGGGGGGGTCGCCTCGGATTCCCTGCTGGCAGGGGCATCAGCCGCAATCGACGCAATCCGCCCGTCCTGGACCGTGAGGGTCTGTCCGGCTCGCCGGTCGAGCCCCGGGTGAATCACCGTCACATCGGCAAACACCAGCCGCTCCTGGCGCGGAACCGCAATCGGCGGAGGCTGGAGTATGAACCATCCCCCGGCCGCGAGCAGCCCGAGGAGAACCCCTACGACAGCCAGAACCTTGAGGATACGCTGTATCATTCTTTTGATAATGGGCCGTCTCGGCAAAGAGCGCGGGCGTCATCCGGCCCGCGATCCAGGCCCGGACCGCTCCGCTCGACGGTGCCGGCGCGACTGCGTGCGTTGCCCTCTCCCTTCCATTCATCAGACATAATAGCGTTTATGACGCACATGCAAGCGGGCGGGGCGAAGGGGTACTGGTACATTTTAAGACTTTTACCTTAACAGAAACAGCGGCTTACAGTTCAAACTGTACCAGCACTGGCGAAGGGGGGAAGCAAGCGCCTTGGAGCAGGCCCGCGCGGTCGCGCCGACAGCGGCGGGCGGTATGCCAACGCGTGTCCCAACCCTTTACGAGTCACGTCATACCGGCTAGGGTCGGGGCCATGATCCGCAGCTTCGGGGACCGGAGGACGCGGCGCCTCTTCGCAGGCCAACGGGTCGCCGTCTTCCAAAGGTTCGCCGCACAGGCGACGCGCCGTCTGACGCTGCTAGATAACGCTGCGGCGCTTCAGGATCTGGCGGCCTTGCCAAGCAACCGGCTTGAAGCCTTACACGGGGACCGGGCGGGGTCCTACAGCATCCGGATCAACACGCAGTGGCGGCTGTGTTTTCGGTGGGAAGCCGACGGGGCATACGCTGTGGAGATCGCAGACTATCACTGAGGGAAGAGGAGCATGGACACAAAGAACGGCATGAGACCGGTGCATCCGGGAGAGATCCTGCGCGAAGAACTGGACGTGCTCGGGCTGTCGGCCAATGCGTTGGCGCGGGCGCTGGGGGTGCCGGTGAACCGGATCACCCAGATCCTGCACGGCCAGCGGGGGGTGACGGCCGATACGGCGCTACGGCTAGCACGGTATTTTGGGACGACGCCCCAGCTGTGGCTGAACCTGCAGCAGACCTGGGAGTTGCGCTGTGCAGAGATTGAGACGGGCGCCCAAATCGCCGCGCGGGTACAGCCCCGGCGGACGGCGGCCTAGTAGCACAGTGAGCAAAGCCTCTTCTGCCACAACCAGAGAGGAGTGCTGAGCATGAAAGACCGTGGCCACGATCGCGTCGGCCCGATGCTGACCCCGCCGCATCTGGGCGAGTTGATCCGCGAGAGCATGGCAGAGGTCGGCTGGACTGTCACCGAGACAGCGACGCGGTTGGGCTGCGAACGCGGCACGCTGTCCCGCCTGCTGAACGGCCGGGCGGGGCTGTCGGCCGCCATGGCGCTGGCGCTGGCAGACCTCGGCTGGGGTACCGCCGAGCACTGGATGCGGATGCAGGCGAGTTACGAACTCGCCCAGGCACGCCGGGAACGCGGCGCGGCGGACCGGCGGGCGGGGGAATGAGACACGGGAGAGTGACGCATGAGTAGCGGCATAATCAATTTCAAGGACGAAAAGTTCGCTCTCCGTTGGCTGGAAACCGCTCTGGATATGGAAAAGGAGAAATATGCCAAATGTCCAGTGAAAAACGATCTTATGCCCGGGCATGTGAACGCTCAGGCATGGGGCTATGTTGTCGCGGGGTATTTCTTGCTGGAACAATCCCTCAAACTCCTGCTGCATGTGAGATCCGAGTCGCCTGGCAAGATACACACCTTGTCGGCTGACCTTTTTGGGAAATTACCAAAAGACGACCAGAACGTCTTGCGAGAATACTACCGCGACTTTCGGTCCGCATTCGAGAGCGCGAAAACTTTTCCGTTTTCAGAACTCGATGAGTTCCTCATCAATCTAGACGGAGGCACAAACGACAAGGGAAAGCATGTGGGATCGTTTGATTGGCGATATTTCCCTATCGAGGAGGCGCAGGGAGGAACAATGCCAACCGTGAGCATCGAATTCTTGCACGAAATCATTTACGCAGCCCTCCGTATCATTGAGTATGCGGCATTCGGCAATTTCGAGCCGTCTCGGTATACATACAGTCGGAGAAGGTATTTTGAACGGCAAAAAAATACCGAGACTGGCTGACGGCCAGGATGAATTTTGAGGGGTGGAATGATCTAGGCGATAGGTTGGAGCTAGTGTGGGGGCCGGATTACAGAAAGCGTTATGACTACTTTATCTTCGAAGGAAGCCAAAGCGCAGGGTTTTTCGCGGGAATTCCCGCTGACCATGCACTGCCAGTGAAAGACATGCAAAACGAAGTGGATGCGTTCGACGTCGACAAAGGTCGTGCCAGTATTGGACTTCGGCGATCCTAGCTAGGCCCAAGCTGCCGGCGGCATGGGCAGGCGAGAGCCTAGGCTGGCCGGCCGGCCACCGCTTCCCCCCAGCACGCCGCCCTGAAATTCGAAAAGGCAGAGACGAAGCCGCAGCCACCTTGCAGGGCGATAAAACGGAGAGCATTGCGCCTGTTTATTCGAGACCATAATACTGCGCTGCCATCTTAGTCACCAGTTTCGTCGCCTCCGACACCCCGGTTTTCCCTATCGCTTCTCCGGCCTTTTCGAGATACTTTCGCAACCACCTTTTTCCTTCTTTACCAAGCGGTTCTTCTTTACTCGTGGGCTGCTCTTTAGGGAGAATGTCGGCGAATTCTCGTGCGTCGGATTCTGGCATCCCGCCCTCGGTCAGAGCGTTTATGAGTACGGAGATATTCTGCTTCTCAACATTCACCTCTAAGTGGGCGTTTGCACCTCTACTGGCAATGACATTCTGGTTGCCATAAATCAGGTTCTCAACAGCGATTGAAACCCTGTTCGCATCTTTCTCCGGCAACTGTGCTGCCTGTTGATCAATGACAATGTCAGCGGCAGCGGGGACGGATTTTTCAAGTTCGATTGTCAGATTCAGCACTCGATTCCGGACCGAGAAGAGCAAACCTGCAAGATCCGCGATAGAGACGCGCCCAGTAACGCTATTGCACGCCATCCCTCGGTACACCTTTCCTTGGAGACGGAGGATAAAGTCAGAGGCATCGAATGTCAGTGTTCCGCTCTCGCTCGTATTTTCTTGGACCAGCTTGTCGACTGTAACGACGCTCTTTCTCTCCTCGTATACAAGGAAGTCTTCACCAACATATTCCTTGATCAGGAGAAGCGGGATGGGCGCATCTGGAATGCCGGATTGAAGTGGGCCACTGAACACTCCTCTGTAGGCCACCGCCAGCTTGCGATAGTCAGGGAGGGAGGCGTCCACGGGGTAGCCATCCATCTCATAGTGGACCCATTCCTCCAGCTTGTCGCTGCCGAGGCGAGAGGCAAGAAAGCGGAGTTTTAAGAGAAGTGACCCAATATCAGGACTTTCTTGCATCAAGGACGCTTGAATCTCACGAAGCAGACTCATTTTCTCTTCTCCTTACTCAAGCCTGTGAAACAAACCTCCGCGGCCCACAGCGAGCCAGCCGCAGGAAGTCGCCAGATGCCCGGGTTGTATGACCGTCATCAGTCGGCGAAGCGGGGGGCTGTCGCCCAGGGCTGCTATTCAGGAATAAGCGGTCCGCTTCACCAACGCACCGGCATAAGTTCTTTTAAAGCCACCACCCCCTCCAGACACCGCTCTTTTGTCTCGCCGAAGAGATTACATGTTACGAACGGCGAAGCATCTCCCATGGTAGTCAGCGACTCTTCAATTTCCTGTATGACTCGCTTTCTGGGTTCACTACGGTGGTATCTGAGAAATTCGAGAGAGTTCCAATGCCGGCGCTGAGACTCCACAGTCCCTTGGTGATAAGCAATGTTCAACGCGATAAGAATGTCGAGCTTCTCGAAGACGAACGTGTAACGATCACCTTCGAGGGCAATACGTTCGGCATGTGGACGTAAAGCGTTCTGTATCCGGTCATTGGGCGGTTCGAGCCCTTGCATTAAGTCCCAAGAAACACGGCCGTGCGGTAGTGCAAGTTCCCGCACGGCGAAGGTTTCTTGCGGGTATCCTGGAGACAGCTCTGTCGCTGAAATGCGTCTCAGAAACTGAAGTCGGCCAGCTTCGACCGCCCCGAGCCCTAATGCGCAGAGCAGAAGCAACGTCGGATATGGTTGCAACCAAAGCCACCGGTCATACAAAGATGTGTAGGGCCTTATAGAACTCAGACGCCGTAGCGCTTGTTGCCACATCGGTACGTGCTCTTCCTCAGCCCAGTAACCTCCGACAGACGCCATCGCCAGTAGTGTCAAACAGGCAGCTTCGTAAGCCGCCACACGGTCCGCCACGGCTTCTCTAGTCGGCTGCGGACTTCCCATATCGAAGTCCTCGCCAGATGTTATCTCGACAATCTGCCCAACCGTATTGTCCACAAGGTCTGCCAACCGAATCCGGTGCCGAGGGTCAGAAATGTAGCGCTTTAGGCTCGCAACAGCAGCTTCGGTGGAGAGCGGGTGAGGCTGCGAGAACTGTTCAATAGATTCGACATGCTGCTGAACAGTCTGGAAGAACGTGTTAGCATCCTCAATGTGGATCACCTGTGCTCCGCGCTGCTCAATTAGGCGTTGGGCTCTGTCGCCTGGCTCACCCCGCGTGGCCCAATAGGTCGTGAACCGCCGGGAGGGTGCCCGGGTCATCGCGCAACGCAACGCACCGTCCCACTCTGCCGACCAGCCGCAGACGATGAGACCGAACTCATCGAAGATGCGGTCCAAGAGCTGATTGGACTGGTCCGAGTACTCATCGAGTTCAGCCTGGGTATTCCGAATGCGGGTGTCGAGGTAGTCACCATGCACTTTGAAGACGCAGCAGCCTGTATGAATCAGCGGAAGCGCGCCCTCAATATCATCATCAGAACTCAGGATCGTCGGTTGAACTCCCTCCTCCCTTAAAGCAGTTTCCATGAGCTGGTCAAAATTTGTGGTGAGGATGACTTTGATGAAGCCCTGGGCAGCCAAGGCCGCAATGGCGCGGTGAGCGGCGGTGGGCTGTTTCGCCCCCTCCTCGCGCTCCTGCTCGGTCGGTTCCAAATAGGGACGCAGGAGTTGTTGCCTTTCAGTCTGGCTCTTGGCAAGACCGTCCAGCAGCTCAGAGTAATCGGCCTCCTTGCCGAACTCTTCACGATACCACTGTGCCGGGTCCTTACACGTTTCGTCGGAGAGGTTTGCCAGCTTGCGCACTAGGTCGAGCGTGATCTCCCAGCCGGTGGGAATTTGCGCCGCCCTGGATATGCCCGAGCCTACAAGAACAGCGTACACGCCGGGGTTGGCTTGAATCGAAAAGGCCAGCGAGTGGAGCGGATCAATCATGGATTCTCGCCTCCAGTGGTCTACAAAAAACGGGAATTCTGCGTATTCTCAACAACGGTCCTCTTTTTCCTGATACGGTACCCCGTGCGTGCGACCGCTGATACGCTAAGCCACAAGAGACCTTCAGTGACGCTTTGGCGGCGATGCGTCACCATCTGTGGTTCCTGGAGCGTTTTTCCCCATTGCCTTCGGACTCTGACCTGGGCGTAATTCTCCGGGCTGCTCTGTACTGCTCACTGCGGGCGGTCTGTGCGGCGCACTGACTCGGACGCTTTTGGAAAAGATCGGGCTTAGCCAGGAAACAACTATGGCAACCACTACGCTAGCCACTACGCTGGCCGCTACGCTAACCGCTATCCTTTTCGCTGTTTCCGCTGTGGTCTGAAGGCGAGTTAGATCATTTTCGACAGAATGGACGCGATTATTCAGGTCGTTTTCTACCTTTTCTATCTTTTTGGATAAACTAGCGAAGGACTGTAACTCACCAGAGATAGAATTGATCAATCCGGTATCAAGACCTCTCTTGGCAGGACCATCCTTCTTCGAAGCGGATTCTCGGTCCAAACTCGCATACCAGATGAGGAATATCGGCTGGCCCCGCTTGAGATGAACTGGCACTGGTCCCGCGTTAAAGACGGCGAAGGTCAGTTGACCTTTGTAGCCTGGATCTACGTGAAACCCCGAGACGTTGACCAAGCCACGGAACTTGGTCTTCGCACGCATAGAGATGAAAGCAAGGGCGTCACTTGGGACGATGACAGTCTCTTCGGTAATTAAGAAGGCGAACTGGCCCGGTGGTATAGTAAACGCCCCACCCTGGGCGAGCTGACGGATCGTGACCGCTTTCGAGTCAGTCGTTTCATCACTAGGCGAGACATACACTTCGGAGCCCACGGTTAATGTGTAGGCCGCACAGTCAACCCGTTTCGGGTCGAAGGGATCGACAAGCGACGTCGAGCGTTCAATCAAGGTCTCACCGCTCCAGAACATCGATCACCCTCCCTTACTGTTCATGAGCATCGCGGCATGGCGAGCGCCATTGTCAGCGGCCGTGGGCCTTACCGCGACGGTTTATAACGTGGCTGATCGGTGTTACTCGGGCCGAGGTATTCAAGGCAGCGCCGGTCAAGATCAACAGCGATCCGGCCGCCGCTCTTGGCCAGAACGGCACGCCACACTGTAAAGCCCTGCAGAATCGCCTGTTCCCAGTCGCCTGTAGTACACTCTCGGACCTCCAGATATGAGGTCATATCCTTGATCGTGCGCAAGAGCTGGAAATCGAGCGTGCTCACACCGTCAAGCATGTGATGGCGGCGGGCATAATCGAAGACAAGCGCAGCAATACCCTCCTCGATCACCGCCGCACGCCCACCATCTTCAACTTCGTCGAGGAGCGGGCGGCTCTTACGCTTGCACCGGAGCAGTGCGCGGGTAACAGGCGACCAACCGAGCACGGCGGCGTAGGCCAAATGAAAAACATCGTGAAAGCGGTAGCCATCTAGGTCATAGGCATTATCCGTTAAGACATCGCCGTGTAGGACGTTGTTGATGGACACGCGCACCCGCCGGCGATGCTCGTCAGCCACGTCGACCAGCTCGGCCTCGAACCGGCGCGGCAAGCGCTCGCCCTCTGGAAACATCGCGTCGAAGCAGAGCGGCGTGGCGCGTTCGCTGGCCCAGCGTGCCTTCAACTTGGCAAGATTAGCGGCAGCGATCTCGTCCAGTTCAAGATCAAACTTGCTCGCGACATTGGCGATATACCAAAGAAGATCGCCCAACTCTTCGGACACGCGCTCCTTGAAAAGTCGATGCGCTTCGCCGTCGCGCAGATGTTTCTTGTACTCGCTCAGTAACTGTCCCGTTTCGCCGGCGAGACCTAGCATCGGCACGACGAGGGAAAGCACCTCATCGGCATTGTCGCGGAGAGGCACGCGGTCAGTTCGTAGCGCTTCCTTCTGATATCGGTTAAAATCCATTTCCGTCTCCTTTGGCCCCCAGCAGTGTGGTGCCCTGGTTCGACCCAAGGTCAACGAGCGGCACCCCGGTGGGTGCGCACACCTTTTCATTCAGCTTCCATTTCGGCGGGAAAAAATAGTCGATCGGTGCCACTGTTGGTGCAAACTTCTGCTTAATTCTCGTGCGGCCGGTACGGCCGATAACCTGCGGGTGGGCAACACGCGCATACTTATCAACCTCGCAAAACAGATTCTGACAGTCGATCAGCTGGAGCCGCCGTCCCCAGAGGGATTGGAAGTCAAGCTCCAGGCGCTCGAACTCGCGCTCCTGTAAATCGGCCGTCCGTCGGATCAGCTCGGGCTCATTGAGTCCGCCGGGATCGACAAAACACTTGCGCAGACCGTCGCGCGCGCCAGGGCCTGGCGCGACGAAATCCATCTCGCTGAAGTCGGTGATCTCGCTGTAGTTGATGTCCGTGATGAATTGATACGCGAGGAAATCCCCGATGGTTGGATAGCTCCGCAACTGCTCGAAGCCGTCCTGCATAGTGCGAGTCTGCCCCAATCGTTCAGGGAGCTGCTCCTTCATCATGCGCTCAAGGAGCAGCAGGTTGTTCTGGTGTTTGGCAGACCGGCCAAACGCCTGGCTTCCTGGCGGCATGATGTAGGCGGCGGAATAGAGGCGACGTCCATCCCTCAAGGCACGCTGCAGGACCGCGTCGTAGTGAGCAAAGCGGTAGTCCTCAAACGTGATCGGGCCGAATGCTTGCACCAGCAGATCCCAGGTCTCTATCTTGTTGAACAATTTGAACAGCAAGATACGAAAAAACACCTCGCGCGGTGTGCAGGGCAGATCGTCGCGATAGATGACATGGCGAATCAAAAATTGGCTCACGCGGTCGGCTGCGCGATAGGCGTTGGTGAATTTGTAGGTTGCTAGCACGGAATCGTCGGTCCAGGGCTGTGTCTCGCCACGTGCACGTCGGAAAAAAATCGCCTGCCGCTCGGCGGCGAAGCGCCAATAACTTTCATAGACCTCGGAGACCTTCGCCGGCGCGAGATGCGGGAGGACAAGAGGGAATCGCGGTCTGAGCGGCAGGTCAAGCTGCAGAGGGGGAGCCGCAGCATTGCTCCCCGCTTTCGACCGGCGGCCGTGGGGGCGTTTGCCGACAGGCCGAGGGAACTTTTTCTTCATAGTGCGCGCTCTCCCGTCAAAGGCGGCACGGGAAGAGGCGTTTGCCTGGCGGCGGTTCCCACAGTAAGTGCCTTCGCGGCCGCGACGAGCGGGACTAAATCGAGGTCGCTCTTGGCTATGCGCTCGAGCTTGGCCACGCCGACCATGACGTTCAACCGCGCCAAGGCGATGCCCATCTCATGCGCCATGAATGCCCCGAGCTGGGCCAAGCCCAGATAGTTGCCATAGGCTTTGTCAAAAATTTGCTGAGTCGCGTAGAAGGCGTTAACAACCAGACCTGCCGTGGTTGGTACGAAGCTGACCTGTTGCAAGCAGGGAAAACCAAGTTGTGCGCTCGCGACATGGTCGCGACCTGGGTCGAATGTCGCCGCCTGGAGCAGCGAGCGGCGTACCCCTTTCCGCGCGTTATACTGTGATAAGATCCACTCCAGCTGATTTCCGTCTCCTGGCCCGCGGCCATAGTCAACTAAGCGCTCAAAATACAAACCGCGGCCGTTGGCTTTCTTGTTCATGGCTTTCCAGCGAGGAACCGTCGCACGATAGAGTGTAAAGAGGCGGCTGCGGTCGCCTCGCGACATCTCCCAAAGGCGCTGAGGAAAGATGGTGAACGCGACAGCAGCGACCTTAGACCGAGCCTTCCGTTGCAGGAGATCATCGAGAGCCTGGCGTACGGTGGCGTCTTCAGGTACTGCACCTTTCTCGCAAAACCCCGTCAGACTCAACACCAACGGGGCAATTTCAGTGCCGCTACCCTCCCAAGCTCTGAGCAGAAGCCGTGACCAAGCGCGCCCCAGATTATCGTCGTTGATGACCACGGGTTCCGGCGCGGCCGACGCTTTGGATTTACTCATCTGGCTCATCCTCCAGATGACGATATTGCGCCAGCCCGACATAGGATTCGGGGGCGGTCCGGACAAAAATCGCCCAGCTATCCATGGCGGTCTTAGCTTGAACGATCCCAGGCCGCGCCGCACGAAACAGGCTCCCGTTTGCGAGGTCGCGTTCATGAACAAGGCTTTCCCCTTGTATCTGTGATCCCAGCGGCAGCAGTAGCAACGTATTGACCTCTGCATCAAGAGTCGGAGCGGCGCGGTGATGGTCGGCAAGCAGGAAAGGCGCTGGCGTAAGGGCACCAAGAATCCTAGCCCGCAACGCCTTCGGGGTGACACGCCGTAGGGCGGCAGCACGGGACTGCGAAATCATGTTGACGCCGACTGATAGGTGCGTGAGAAGGGTGCTATAGCCGACGCCAAAGTCGCAGGCGACCGTGAACAGCTGTACGGGGGTCGCAGTCTTAGGCGTCCAGCCGCGAGCAGCAAACGCCCGGCGCAGGCCCATAATTGGCATCAGCATGAAACCCGCGAAAGTGTCTGCCAGGAACTCCTTCTCATCCTCCCAGGGATGCTGCTTGGCTTCCTCGCGCAACTCGTCAATTGACGAGCCATGGCCGAAGACATGGTGACCGAGTTCATGAGCGCAGTTGTAGGTACGCCGCGGCAGCGGGCGGAGCGCCGAGAGGTGGATACGTGGCGGAGCGCCCCGCTGGTACATCCCTTCCATATTGATGTTGTTGAAGCGTACTGTGACGCCCAGCTCTTCGCAGAGCCGATAGATGCAAATAGGGCTGTGCTGGTCTAACTCAGCTTTTGCCCGAGTCTGAATAGCCGCCTGCATGGCTTGAGTCGCAAGCGCACGCCGGGGAAAGCTCGGCTTGGGGAGGCGCATCGTCTTCATCAACGGTCGCCCTCCGAGGCCTCCGGGAGGGAATCGTCGCGCATAGCAGCGAGCAACTTGAGCAGACGTTCGAGGTCTTCGGGCTTGAGCTTGGCAAGTTCTCGGGCAGCGAGTTCGAGACGAGGATCCTGGGCGTCAATCATCTCCGGCGCCTCGCCGAGCAGCCAGGCAACGCTCACGTCATAGATCTGCGCAAGGCGGGCCAGTTCGTCGGCCGAAGTCCGGCGGTTGCCGGCCTCCATCTCCGAGATGGATGGCCGATGCAGGCCGATCATCTTGGCAACATGACCTTGCGAAATACCAGCGAGCCGGCGAGCCTCTTTCAAGCGTTCGGCAATCTGGTGGCGTTTCGCGGCATTCATGTCGCTCATGCGGCAGTCCTTTCCATCTCATTCTGCTTTGTCGCCAGCGCGAAAACGAAAGCCACAATTTCATCAATCGAACGAGGGAGGTCCGTTGTCTCGTCGATGAAGATGTTCACGTCATCTGGAATCGGGACACTGGTTTCGATTTCCAGGATGCTGGTGGCGACCGGCCAGGTCAGGCTGTCGAACTGTGGAAGGGCGGCGACCGGCTGAGTTGCACCCGTCAGCGGCGGGCATTCGAGGCCGCTATCCGCCTGAATTTGGCTGAGGACAGCCATGAGTTTACCTTTGAGCAGAGTTGTGTTCATATCTTCCTCCGTATTCCGACAATAGGTAAGATAATCTTACATTTCACTGATGTCAAGGCCTCGGATAAATTACGACATCTCAGCCAGCGGTTTGGGCATTCCATCTAGGCTCCGAATTGCTGTGGAGCGGGCGGCTGCCCGTTCTGGCGCACGTGGGATGGTTGCCTTTCCTCATGACAATGCCGTTCGCCTGCGACCTCGCCCCACTGGGCACAATTGGTCCGGCAATAATGGCAGCCATCGGCGGCGGTCCGGCCGGGATGGGCAAAAGCGGGGCTGGCCGTGAGGGCCATGGCCAGCAGGGCCAGCTTGACACACTTGCTCAACAGATGATCGCCCCGGTGCATTTTATTCTCCTGTAGCTTTATGGAATTATGAATAATTGGACTTATTCATAAAATAGTGCCACGTCTTTTCCGGCTGTACCCCGCCCGCCGTGAAATGCCCTCGGCCTCCCATTTCCAGCCTTCGACCTGCCCACTGAGGACGTTGGGACACCCCGGGCCTAGTCCTCAAGATTGTCCCGCTCAATAAACACCTGATACGAAAAGCTCCGGCTTTGCCCGCTCTGCATGGCGACGCCGGCGATCTCGACTTCATACGAGGCGTCATATTCCCACCCCTCGACCTGCCAACTGAGGAAGTTAGGCACCCCGTACCCAAGGGACAACAAGCGGCGCAAGCCGGGAGAAGAAAGATGAAACGCCCGCCGAGGTCTGCGCGGTGCCTATACAGGCCGCAGTCAAATGAACGGGAGGACGGCGCGCCCAGCACCTACCGCGTCCGGAGCATGTCTGAGGAGGAGATCGGCGTAGCGCTACCGTGTCCAAAGGGATCTCATCAACAAAATCAAGCCCCTTCAGCACGTTCAGGACCTTGTCGAGAACTACTCCTCCGCCTGAATCAGTGGGTATGGCCAATCGCCCTCCACGTTTCCATCCAGTCTGCATACCTATTATTTAGTCGGACTTTCCCGGTTGATATTCAGCTTTTTTCTTCCGAGGACGAGAAGAAGGCACTGGCAAACGTGGCCATAAGGAGGGAAACAGGAAATCGGTCGAATTCGTCAGAAAGTTCGATCAGTCGAAGATCTCGTAAGGAATCTGAATACCCAACTCCATCGCTCCCAAGCTCAAAATCGACAGCACCGCCGCCGTCTCGCTCGCGTTCTTCTACCTAGCTCCTGGCGCATACACCGCTCACGGCTTCTCCGTTATGGGACTCCCAGGCAGGCCGCGGGCGTCACGCCGCCAGTTGCAGCCCTTTCTTTGCCACCAGCGTCAACAGCTTCAGCGATGCCCCGCGCGGCCGCTTCGTGCCCCGTTCCCATTGGCTCACGAGCCCGGCGGTGACGTTCAGGTAGCGCGCGAAGACCGCCTGACTCGCCTGTTCCCGGAGGCGGATCGCGCGGATCTCCGCCGGGCTGAGGTCCTTCACGGGCGTCAAACACAGCTCGTCAAACGTCTTCATGGTCCGTTTCGGCATGACGCTAGCCTCGGTCAGGCCGAGCGCGGTTTCATGCACGGCTGCCAGCGCCTCACTCTTGTATTGCCTCGCCATCGTAGTCCACCTCCCTGATCGTTCCGTTGGCCATTGCCGCTGCGACCTCGGCATCTTCCAGTCTTCACAGCTCGGCTGCGAGGGCCTGAAAGGCTTTCAGTTCGTCGGGGCGGAGATTGGCCCGGCGGCTCTTCGCGAACCCATGCACGAAGAAAGCCCGCTCGCCCCGTCGGAACAGCACGATGCCGCGCAAGCCGCGAGCCACGCCCTGCTCCGCACGGCGGACAGCGTCACACAGGGCTTAAGCCGCCGGCCAACCACCGCGATCGGAGCCGCCATGCGAGCCCAGATTGCGCCCCCTGGGTGACGTCGCTCAGCTCGTCAGTACCCGTTTGATGGTGAGGGTCTTGATTCACGTCTTTTTGGTAAGGATTTTTGGGGGCGTAAATACCGTCACCGGCGGGGGATCCCCGTCATAGCGCTCGACTTCAACCAGGGTGGTATGTGCGCTTGAACCCTGGCCAAGCTTGGAGGTGCCTTTATCCAGAGTCAAGACATTTGGATTGCCGTTTTTCTCCAGCGTTCCCGGTACTCCCGGTTCCAGCGGGTCGTACCACGCTCCGGTTGCGAGCTGGACCGCACGCTGTTGAATAGTGGCGGTCACAACAGCACCGGCCAGACACTGCCCACGCTCGTTGAACACCCGGACGACATCACCGCTTGAGATTCCACGTTTGGCAGCCTCCTCTGGGTGAATCCAGATCGGCTCACGCCCGGCTATTTTTGCCTCTTGACTAACCACCCCTTGATCAAGCTGGCTATGTAGCCGCGTGACAGGTTGATTTGAGACAAGGTGCAGCGGGTACTGCTTTGCCTTGTCACTGCCGAGCCATTCTGCGGGTTCCAGCCAGGTGGGATGGGGTGGGCAGTCGGCGTACTTATACGAGGCAATACGTTCCGACCAAATCTCGATCTTTCCTGACGGTGTTCTGAGTGAATGCGTATCCGGATCATCCCGGAAGGCAGCCAAAAAGACTGGCGGATCTTCCGGTGGTGGTAATTCAAATAAACCCGCTGCCCAGAATTCTTCAAACTCGGGCATTTCCAGGTCACGTTGGCGTGCCCGTTCACGCGAAGTTTCATACAAGTGGCGCACCCAGCCCATCTCGTCCCGCCCCTCGGTAAAACGTTCACGAAAACCAAGGCGATCCGCCAAGGCGGCAAGGATGTCATGGTCGCTGCGGGACTCGCCAATAGACGGCAGCGCCTGCTTATTGGCTAACAGAAAACCGTCGCGCGGTGTGCTGACCATGTCATTGCGTTCAAGCGGCGTATTGGCGGGCAGGACAATATCGGCATGCCGGGCCATGGGTGTCCACCACGGTTCATGCACAATAATCGTCTCCGGCTTTTGCCAGGCTTGTACAAGCCGATTCAGGTCCTGATGATGATGAAAAACGTTCCCGCCGGCCCAATAGATCAGTCGAATATCGGGATAGACATAACACTCGCCATTATAGTCGAACAGACTCCCCGGATGCAGCAGCATATCGGCAATCCGAGCCACCGGGATGATATCATCGACAGGATTTGCGCCTCGATCGAGCCCGGCCCAATTCAGCCGATCGGTATGCGCGCCGACGGTTGCGACTGCGCCATAGCCGTAGCCAAAGCCACCGCCAGGTAAACCAATTTGGCCGAGTATCGCGGCGAGTGTCACCAGCATCCAATACGGCTGTTCGCCGTGATCGGCACGTTGCATGGACCAGGCAATGGTGATCAAGGTCCGCTTGGCCGCCATCCGGCGCGCCAGACTCCGTATCGTTTCAGCCGCAACCCCGGTGATGTTTGCCGCCCAGTCAGCATCTTTGGGTTGGCCGTCATTATCAGTGTCCCCCATCAAATACGGTCTGAACTTTTCAAACCCCACACAGCAACGCGTCAGAAACGTTTCGTCATGCAGTCCCTCCGCGACCAATGTATGCGCCAGCCCGAGCATGAAAGCCACGTCGGTATTGGGACGCGGGGTGAGCCATTCCGCGCCAAGAAAGTCGGCCGTATCGTTTCTGACTGGCCCGAGATAGACAAACTCAACACCGGCTTGCTGACAGGCCCGCAAGCCATCCTGTGCCCGGTGGCGGGCAACTCCACCATAAGCAATTTGGGTATTCTTCAGCGGCATACCGCCAAATGTCACGACAAGTTTGGTATGTTTCGCAATCGTCGGCCAGGGAGCTTGCTCGATTAAAAGCCGAAAGAAGTGGCCGGCCACATACGGCATAATGACATCACCGGCCGCGGTACTGTACGTATTGACCGAGCGAACAAAGCCACCGAACTGGCCCAGAAAACGTTGCACCTGGGCGGGAGGGAAATGGAACGCTCCCGCACTCCCCCAGCCATACGAGCCGCCGTATATCGCGTTATGCCCATACGCATCGCGCACACGGGTGAGTTCCTGGGCAACCAAGTCGAGCGCGTGGTCCCAATCAATCGACACAAACGGCTCTGCGCCACGCTTTCCAGAACCAGCGCTCTGGCCTGGGCCATGCTCAAGCCAGCTTTGGCGGACCATGGGTTGGCGGATACGCAATGCGTCGTCGACTGCTTCAACATAGGCTCGACCTAGAGGAGACGGACTGGGGTCTTCAGGGATCGGCCGCATCGCAACCAGCCGCCCAGCTCGAATCTCGGGATCGTATCCACCCCAGTGTAAGGCAGTCCGGGCAGCAGTCTTTTTCATAAATCCAGTAGTCTATTCAGCTGAGGATTGTTCGGCCTTGTGTCTGGCCACCATAGCCAGTACCGCAGAGGCAAAGTGTCGTCCCAAGAGGACATCAAAAGCCGTGATAACACAGTCTCGGTCTCGCAGTTGCAAGACGACTTTCCCCTCGCCTGTCTTTGCTTCAGCGGAAAAGAATGCCTGTTGGCAGTCACACTGCCAGGGTCTGGGGGGGAATTCGAGTTTGCCCTGCGTACTGCACGTCCAGGCCGTGTATTCTTGTCCCCAGAAATGTTCCAAGCCGCGCAAGGCTTTGGCTGGTGAGACACTCACCTCTAGGCTGACGTGCGGCTCGTCAACTGAGGGCCATTCGGCTTGACAGTTGAAGTGCCAGGCCATGAGCTGCTCTTGCATATGTCCTCCTGTCGTCTGATCTAATCCGCGGCTGCCACAGGCGCTGATCGATCTTGGCGTAACGCATCAGTCTGCTCCCAGTCCACTGTCAAGTCTTGCGGATCAATCACAACAGCATACTGTTTGCGGGCATGGCCAATCGTCAACTTTTCGTCCTTGACATCGGCTAAGACTTTTTCGGGTTCCCGTTCGAGCGGATCACCGTGCCCACCAGAGGCACACACCACATGGTAAATGCGGTCACCAGGCTTCACATTGAGGTGCATATGGGCTTTGCGTGGCAATTCCTGGTTTTCATCGCCAGGGTTGAGAATATTGGTCGATAAAGCCCCCGGCTGGCCACCGGCCATGCCGTCAGAGGCACGCAACAGCCGGTTGGTACGCACCATGGCTTTGCCCGGCTGGAGAAAACGCCACTGTTTATAAATCGATAACGAACCGCGATACTTCCCCGCTCCAGCCGTATCAGGCACATAGCCAAAACCGTCTATGACGAGCGGATATTCGCGCTCCAACAATTCAGCTGGAATAGTGCCATACGACCCAAACGACATGGGTGCTACCCCGTCGATGCCGTCCTTCTTGGGCCGCCCTCCCCAGCCACCAAAGAAGATATCCATCATGGCATACGGCGTGCCATCGGCTTTTTCACCCGTCAGATGCAACACATCCCCGCCTTCGCCCGGGATGGGGGTACGATCAGGTAAGGCCTTGGCCAAGACCCGAAAAAGCATATCAAACACCCGGAAAAACAGTGGGGCGCGTCCGCCGACAGCGGCGGGAAAGCGTGGATTGACCAGTGAGCCGGGTTGCGTAATCACCTGGATAGGCCGAATAAAACCAACATTGGGCAAGACATCCTCGCCGACGATACTCTTGATCGTTCCATACACCGTCGCTTTGGTCATACTCAGCGGCAGATTAATCGCTCCACGAGCTTGCGGACTGGTACCAGTGAAATCAACACTCAGCGTATCGTCCTCAACCCGCAGCGTCAGTTTGATCGGCATCGCGGCAGCATCGGTGCCAAAGCCATCATCTTCGAACACATCTTCATGCACATATTCTCCGGGTGGGATCTCCCGGATGGCGGCTCGGGTTGCGCGCTCGGCATAATCAATGAGATAGTCACAAGAAGATTCATACGTCTCAACACCATACTTATCAAGCAACGCCCGAATCTCTTGCTCGCCCCGCCAGCAGCCTGCAATTTTGGCTTCCACATCACCCAGCCATTCATCCGCAACCCGGACGTTGGCTAAAATCGTATCCAGCAGTGCTTCGTTCCGTACGCCACCAGCGTACAGCTTCAAAATCGGCAGACGCAGACCTTCCTCATAGGTTTCCGCGCACTGACTGCTAAAACCACCCGGGAAACGTCCGCCAATATCGGTATGATGCGAATAGGCCAAGGTAAAAGCAACTAACTGATCGTTCCAAAAAGCCGGCGCCACAATTGCAACATCCGGCATATGGGTAATACCGGCATATGGATCGTTCACGACAATCACATCACCAGGCGTGAAAGAGCCACCAAACTTGTCCAGGATATAGGGCATCATTTCAATGAAGAACGCCAGCTGAAACGGCGCGGCATAGCCCTGACCCAGCAGCCTACCCTGGCCATCACAGATGGCGGTCGCAAAGTCGCCGGTTTTGACCATGGCGGACCGCCCGGTTTTCCACACCGCAATGGCCATTTCCTCCGTAATTGCAGCCAGCTCGTTCTTGATCACTTCGACCAGAATGGGATCAAACTTGCGTTCCATACTATCCCCCTTTTCACTTGGACAAGAGCTGCGTCACTTAGCTGTCGGCGTCGACCACTGCAATCGCTTCGATTTCAATCAGCAAGCCTTCAAAGGCCAGCGCTTGGACCCCAATCAGCGTGCTGGCCGGAAGCTTATCCGGAGCAAAGAACTGGTTGCGGACATCTCGAATACCCGCTAGGGCGTCCGGCGTATAACCGACCACATACATATTGATCTTGACCACATCATCCGGCGTCCCACCAATGGCGGCTAATGCTGTTCCAATATTCTTAAAGACTTGTTGTGTTTGGGCCCGTAGATCGCCTTTTCCGACCAGTTCGCCGTTTTCATCCAACGCGACCTGGCCAGCAATAAACACCGCTTTGCCACCTTCGGCCGTCACCACTTGGCTGAATCCAGGCAAGACGGGCATGCCTGGCGGATTCATATACTGCTTTTTCATTGTGTTCTCCTCTGGAGAGATGGTGTCTCTACGGACGGACCTCGTAGTAGGCATTAAACGCATTCTCAAAGTCGTGGCGCTTAAATCGGGTAAAGCCAGCTTCGGCAGTCATCTTACGGGCAACCTGTTCATTAAAACCAAGCGTGCCCAGCCCCGCCCCGCCGGGCTCTGACATAGCCGACGACATACAGCCCATCACTGAGAAAGCGTAAAACATTCCCGTCATCGGATTCTTCAGGTTTTCTTCAAACGTTGGAGCGCTATTAATATCGGCAATAAACCAGGTGCCATCAGGTTTCAGCGCAGCCCGAATGGCCTGAATCATCCCGGCTGGGTCAGTCATGTCATGAATGCAGTCGAAGGTGGTGATAAAATCCAGCCTATTATCTGCCGGCAGCCCATCACTCTTGGCATTGTGAAAGTGTACATTGCTCAGGCCAGCGGCTGCTCTGTTTTCCTCAGCCCGCGCGAGCGCATGGTGTGAAATATCGTAGCCATGGAACTCGGAGTGTGGATACGTCCGGGCCATTTGCATCAGCCCAACGCCGGCACCACAGCCAACATCCGCAGCCTGAATGCCGGCTTGGAGCTTATCGGTGACACCATCAAGCGCAGGCAAGACAGTTGGGATCAGGGCGGTTCGAAACCAGGGACCGAACACCCGTTCAATGCCGCGCGCACCTTCTGCTCCACGCGCGTCATACGGCAGCCCAAGACCGGTCTGAAAGGACTCAGGCAGTCGTTCCAGGATGGCCATACGTTGCGGCAAGTCGCTGAAGATGCCGGCGGCAAACTTAGGACTGTCCTCATCTGCGAGCAGCAGCCCCATCTCAGGCGACATTTCAAACTGCGCGTCGCCCAGATACTCGAGCAGACCAGCCGCAGCCTGCCCGTGGAGCCACTCGCGTACCCAGCGCTCATGCAAGCCCGTCTTCTCGGCCAGCTGCTCGCTCTTGATAGGACCAGCCCCTTGGAGCGCCCGATACAGCCCGAGCTTATCTCCGAGATGCACCATCGCCGAGATGAGTGCGCCCTTGAGGTGGCCAAAAACTTTTTGGCCCTCAGCCTTGAGTTTGTCCGGATCAATAGCTCGTGCCTCATGTGCCATAGAAATGCCTCTGGTGTGGATAAAAGTTCTGATGAAAGTTGACAGCTCTTGGCCTACTGAAAATGTGGAATCACCTGCTCGCCCCACAAGCGGATCGACTGCATGACTTTCTCGTGCGGAATATTGTAGTTCTGCATCAGACACAGCAACTGATCAACACCCATTTCTTTGTACTGGTGGACCTTGTCGATACAGTGCTGCGGGTCACCAACAATGACCATGCTCTGTTTATCCAAATAATCAAAAGTGAATTTGTTTTTATCGACCTCACCAAAACGTTGATAGTACTCGTAGCCAGAGCCTGCTTTGAGGAATTTTTCCATTGAGGTGCCGAGCATTTCGAACGACTTCTCATTATACCATAGCACGCCTTCTTCCGCTTCCTCGCGCGCAGCTTTATCACTCGTTGAGCAGTGGGCCAGAGAGAAGACAGCGGCCTGCTTGTTGACAAACGCTCCAACTGGCGTTGCAGTATCAGCCGCCGCTTTATACAGGTTGACCCGGCGGCCAACCTCTTGGAGATTGATGGCCAAGGTAAAGGACAGCAAACCCAGACCTTTTTTGCCGGCCATTTCATGACTATCCGGACTGGTGCAGGCCATCCATAACGGCGGGTGTGGTTTCTGGACAGGTTTGGGCACGACGTGACGAGGCGGAATGGAGTAGTACTTGCCCTCATGCGAGAAGAGATCGTCTTGCCACATTCGTGGCAACATCGACAAAGATTCTTCCCACATGCCCCGGGTTTCTGCCGGGTCGATGCCGAAGCCAGCCATTTCGATCATCGTGGCTGAGCGTCCGGTCCCAAACTCCAAACGGCCATTGCACATAATATCGAGAGTTGCCCCCATCTCTGCCACCCGGGCAGGATGATTATACGGGGCGGGCAGGAGGCGGACGCCGTGCCCAATGCGAATCTTTGAGGTCTTGGCTGCAATATAGCCGTACAGGACTTCAGGCGCGGAGCAATGTGAAAATTCGTCCAGAAAATGATGCTCAACTGTCCAGAAGGTATCAAAACCAACTTGTTCGGCGAGTTGAACCTGCTCGACTACCTCGTGGAAGATACGCGCCTCGGCCTCAGGTCCCCATTTTCGTGGAACAGTGATTTCGTAAAAGATGGCGAATTTCATGGAGCCCCCTTCCCCACACCGCAAGACAAAAAAAGGGCGACGCAAGCGCCGCCCTTCCTATACCCAATTACATCCCACTAATCAATTCGAGGATTGTGCCATCCGGATCTTTAAAGCACACCACTCCAATTGTTGCCCCGCCTGGTCCATCAATTTTCTTGAGCGGTGACAGAAAGTCGACTTTCATTTCCTGCAGATCGGCATACGTCTTGTCGATATCATCGACTGTGAACGCAATCCGGCAGATCCCGACGTTATTCAGCGTCGGATACGGCGTGCCCTGCGTCGGCGGATCAATGAACTGCACCAAGTCCAGAACAGGAGAATTTTCATCATCCCCCAAACGCATAAATACGCCACGCAGTTTCTTGGCTTCGAGCCCCAACGCATCCCCAACACTCGGATCGTCTAAGACAAAATCATTGACCTTATTAAAACCGAGCTTTTCATAAAAGCTGATCGAACGCTCCATGTCGGTGACACACACATTTACGTGAAACAACTTCTGCAGCATGACCTTCCTCCTTTACAAATAACGAGGGGCGGTTCACAAACCGCCCCTCCACAAGATTGGTGGGCAATGCCCACCCTACGAACTGCTACTGACTCATAGCTCCTCTACGACAGGCCCGAACGCAGGACTTGGCCAGGCAGGTCACCAGTGTGTTTCTTGTCCTGGTACAGCACCGTGCCATTCACGACGGTATGAATCACGCCTTCAGCCGGCATGACCAGACGACGGCCGCCACCGGGCAGGTCGTTACGCATTTCGCCACGTTTGTGCGAACCGATGGTATTCAGGTCGAAGATGGCGAAGTCAGCCGCTAAACCCTTTTCGATCTTGCCACGGCTCTTGAGGCCATAGAACGCCGCCGGCTCAGAGGTGATGCGCTTGATCGCGTGCTCCAAGGTCATGACCTGGCGGTCACGGACCCAGGTCCCGAGCAGATAGGTGCAATAGCCAGCATCACACAGCATATCAACGTGGGCACCGCCGTCTGACAGGCCAACCATGACCTGGTCATGGGTGATCAATTCAGGAATGCGGTCTTCGTCAGCATTAAACAGCTCGTAGGTGTATTCGAGCTGCAAGTCGTCTTCGATACACAGATCCAAGAATGTATCGAGGGCGTCTTTGCCGCGCTGTCTGGCGATGTCAGCCACGCTCTTGCCGATCAGCGTCTGCATTTCAGGCTTTGAGGCAACGTGGACAATGGCGCGTTCCCATTTTCCGTTGAACACCTTAGGCGTTTCCATCTCTTTGCGGAATTCGGTCCGGAACTTACTATCTTGATAGAAACGTTTCTGCTCTTCGATGGAACTGTCAAAAGCAGGTTTCCAACACGGCAGGTTGGCAAAGATAAACGGTTTGCGCAGATCAATCTGAATGATCAGCGGCCGACATGTCACCTGCGGAATCGCACCTTTTTTGAACAGCGGCTCAACTGCGCTGAGTGTCTTCATGGCAGCATCAGGTTTGTCGTCACGGTTGAGCAGCGCCAGCCAGGTCACCGGTCGTTGACTCTCGGTCACCAGCATATCCAACAGGGCATAATCGGTTTCATCAACAACAGACACATCGTTGGTCAGCGCCAGCTCAATCGAACCTTTGCCGAGTTCTTGGAGTGCGTTGGAGTAGGCTTTGAGCTCATCCCAGTCGGCCTGACGACACGCAATCGGACGGCCTTTATAACCGATATGCTGGGCAACATTGGTTGTCGAGAAGCCAAACGCGCCAGCCGCGACCGCTTCTTTAATTAGCCCTTTGATCTGCGCCCGCTCTTCCGGAGTCGCCGCGCGTTCCATTGACTCTTCGCCCATGACCCAGTGCCGGAAAGGGGTCAGCGGAGCCATAAAACCGAGGTTAATGCCGCTGCCACGTTTTGCCGCAGCATCCATGTACTCAGGAAACGTCGTCCAATCCCAGGTCACCCCTTTGCCTAAGACATCAAACGGGATCGCCTCAACGTTGACCAAATCCCAAGCAGAAATCTCACGCGCTTCCGGCTTACATGGGGCGAGTCCCACCCCACAGTTACCCATAACCAAACTCGTCACGCCATGCCAGGACGACGAAGTGATCATAGGATCCCAGCAAATCTGAGCATCATAGTGGGTATGCGGGTCAACAAACCCAGGAGAAACAATCAAATCTGAGGCGTCGATCGTCTTCTTGGCTCCGTCCGTAATAGTGCCGATTTCGGCAATCTTGCCATCGGCTACCGCCACATCGGCCTGGTAGCTTGGTGCACCGGTCCCGTCGACCACGGTCCCGTTTTTAATGAGTAAATCGTACGACATTCAGAATCCTCCTTAGGAGTGTAAAATGTGAAAGGAAAACGTTACTTCTTACTTCTTCTCCAATGGCACTTACGCCTGGCCCGAACGCAACACCTGACCGGGCATCGCACCAGTGTGCTTCTTGTCTTCGTACAACACTGTCCCATTCACGACGGTATGAATCACGCCTTCGGCGGGCATGACCAAACGCCGGCCACCACCAGGCAGGTCATTGCGCATTTCGCCACGTTTTTTCGAACCGATCGTATTCAGATCAAAGATCGCCAAGTCAGCAGCCAGTCCCTGCTGAATCTTGCCTCGTTGGGTCATACCGTAGAACGCCGCCGGCTCAGAGGTAATCCGCTTGACCGCGTGCTCCAGGCTCATGACCTGTCGCTCACGCACCCAGGTCCCAATCAGATAGGTGCAGTAGCCGGCGTCGCACAGCATATCAACGTGGGCACCACCGTCTGACAGCCCGACCATCACCTGGTCATGGGTAATCAGCTCAGGAATCCGGTCTTCATCAGCATTGAACAGCTCATAGGTGTACTCAAGCTGTAGATTATCTTCGATGCACAGATCCAAGAACGTATCGATGCCATCCTTGCCCCGCTCTTTGGCAACCTCAGCCACGCTCTTGCCAATCAAGGGCTGCATCGCTGGGTTAACGGCGTGGTGGATCACCACCCGCTCCCATTTGCCGAGGAACACCTTGGGCGCCTGCATCTCTTTGCGGAAAGCAGCCCGGAAGGACTCGTCCCGGTAGAACTGCATCTGCTCTTCGACTGGCCGATCAAAGGCCGGTTTCCAGCACGGCAGATTGGCGAAGATAAACGGTTTGCGCAGATCAATCTGGATGATCAACGGCCGACAGGTCACTTGTGGAATCGCTCCCCGCTTAAACAGTGGCTCCGTCGCCCGCAGGGTATTCATCGCCGCCTCAGGTTTATCATCGCGGTTGAGCAGTGCCAGCCAGGTCACCGGCCGGCTGCTTTCGGTCAGCAGCATATCCAACAGCGCATATTCGGCTTCGTCAACGATTGCCGCTTCATTTGTCAGAGCTAGTTCGATACTGCCTTTGCCCAATTCCTGAAGCGCATTACAGTACGCTTTGAGTTCATCCCAGTCGGCCTGCCGACACGCAATCGGCCGACCTTTATAGCCAATGTGCTGCGCCACGTTAGTCGTCGAAAAGCCAAAGGCTCCAGCAGCCACGGCTTCTTTTATCATGGCTTTGATCTGCGCCCGCTCTTCCGGAGTGGCCGAGCGTTCCATGGACTCTTCAGCCATCACCCAGTGCCGGAAAGGCGTCAAAGCGGCCATGAAGCCGATATTGATCCCGCTGCCGCGTTTTTGGGCCGCATCCATATACTCTGGAAACGTCGTCCAATCCCACGTCACCCCTTTGCCTAAGACATCAAACGGAATCGCCTCGACGTTCACCAAGTCCCAAGCAGCAATCTCGTGGGCATCTGGCTTACACGGCGCAAGACCAACACCACAGTTGCCCATCACCAAGCTGGTCACCCCATGCCAGGACGACGAAGTGATCAGCGGGTCCCAGCAAATCTGGGCATCATAGTGGGTATGCGGGTCAACAAACCCAGGAGCCACAATCAGGTCCGAGGCATCAATGGTCTTCTTCGCCCCAGCTGTAATTTTGCCAATTTCGGCAATCTTGCCATCCGCTACCGCGACATCAGCCTGGTAGCGCTCAGCCCCGGTCCCGTCGACCACGGTTCCGTTTTTAATGAGTAAATCGTACGACATGGGAACCCTCCTTGAGAGAGTAAAACGTAAAAAAATTCTTCGCGCTCTTATTTTTCTCTACGTTTTACGTTTCGCGGCCTTCTATATTACGCCTTCTTTGACTAATTCGTCTCGCTCTTCCTGACTCAATTGCAGCAACTCGCCATACACATAGTCACTGTCTTCGCCATAACACGGGGCGGCGCGTTCGGTCGGACCGCCTTGATTGACGGTTGCCTTGGCAAAATGGAACGGCACGTCTTTGACTGGCCAGGTTCCAATCTCGCTATGTGGGAGTGGAATCAGCCATTCGAGATGTTTGAGCTGCGGATCGCGCTCAATCCGATCTTGGGCGGTCTGACACACCCCAGCTGGAACACCAGCCCCCTGGAGCTGTTCTTGGAGCGCAAAGGCATCTTTGTCTTGTGTCCACTCGGTCACCAGCTGATCGAGTTCATCTTGGTTGACAATGCGCGCGGCGAGTGAGGTAAAACGCGCATCGAGTGCCCAATCCGGCTGTCCCATCACCTGCACAAACGCACGCCATTCTTCTTCGTTGGTGACAGCAAGCGCTATCCAGCGATCATCTCCAGTACACCGATACGCACCATGCGGCGCAGCAGGCGTATTCGGAGAACGGTTTCCTGTGCGCTGCGAGGGACGTTTATTAATCAGCGCGTCCAGCAAGGCTGTGCCGGTCATATAAATGCCTGGCTCGACTTGAGAACAATCAATATACTGGCCTTTGCCGGTTCGCTTTTTATAATAGATCGCACACAGCATGGTCAGCGCACAGTAATACGCGCCGCTCCAATCCATATACGAGTAGCCCCAACCAGCCGGGGGTCGTGGGGATGGCAAGCCTGACTGTTCAGTCAGGCCACTCACAGCTTGGGCAATTGGACCATACGAGGCAAATTTGACGTACGGCCCTTTGTAGCCCCAGCCCGGTTGCTGAATATAAATAATATCCGGCTTGATTTCTTTGAGCTGTTCGTAGCCGAGCCCCCATTTCCGCATGGTCTCAGCGGTGAAGGCTTCCACCACCACATCACTCACCGCGACAATACGTTTAAACAGCTCACGGCCTTGGGGATGGCCCATATTCAGGCTCAAGCCCTTTTTGCCAGCATTAATATCATTGAAATAGCCGCCTCGATTAACGCTCTGGACGCTATCCTTACTCAGGCTGCTGAGTTCCATTGCACCAGATTTTTTAGTCTCTTCGTCCTGCATCGGGGCAAAAGGCGGCATATAGCGCAAAAAATCCAGCCGCTCACGCCACTCAATCCGCAAGATCTCAGCCCCAAGACTGGCCAGCAGTCGGGGACCACCAGCGCCAGCCAGCAGCCAGGTCAGATCAGCAACGCGTACACCTTCCAATGGTCTCACAGTAGTTCCTCTTGCCTTTGGCTCAGTTTCGTTCCCCGTAGGAGCCTCCTAGAAAAACCAATCCCTGATCCCTAAACCCCAACGCCTAAATTATTTTTCGCTCCTTCAGCTGCGCAATCTCGTCTTCACTCAGTCCAAGCTGTCCGCCATACACTTCATTATTATGTTCGCCAATCAGCGGCGCGCGCGGCCCCGTGCGCCACTCAACTTCATGCGCGAGCATGGGTGCCCCGATATAGGGGAAAGTCTCGCCGAGCTCGGGATGCTCAACTGCGTTAAATGTCTTGCGCATCTGCCATTGTTCGTCTTCGACATTTTCTTCGGGTTTCCGAATGGGTGACCACGGAATGCCCAGCGTCTGCGCATCGCGCCAAATCTCTTCCATGCCAAATGCAGCGACGCAGTCGGCTTGGACATCAGAAAAATGTTCAGCAAAGACACGGCCTCTTCGGTTGGTTGCCTCTTCATATTTGGCGTCTTTTAAATCGCCAGCCTGTTCTTTAGTGTCAAGGAATTCAACTAAAGTTTCATAGCCGCCCGGAAAGGGGTTCGGCAAAATAATCGAGTAACGTTCGTCCCGGGTTGGAAACTGGACCGCGGGTCCGACAGCAGGCTGAGCATGGCGGCCGGTCTGACGATAACACGCAGTCTGGTTATAAATCCAGTTGGGAACATCAACTTCCGTACACACACTCACTGCCTGATGAATAGGCACATCAATCATTTCCCCATTGCCGTGTGTCTCGCGTCCAATCAGTGCCCCAACTATCCCAATAAAGGTCTGATTGCCGGTAATATGGTAGGCGTGCCACATTTGGGGAGCGATGGGCGGGGTGTCATACGTGCCATCTTCTTTCGGATCGTAGCCACAGCACATCATCGGCCCACCAAGCGCCAGATGCACCAGATCGTTGGCCTTATAGTCCCGCCACGGACCACTCCGACCAAACGGAGTCACACAGGCATAAATCAGTCGAGGATTCAGCTGTTGGAGCGCATCCCAGTCCAGCCCCAGTTTTTCCAAGGTATCGAGCGGCAGCGCATCAAGCAGCACGTCACATTCAGCGATCAGCCTTTTCAGGACTTGCGTGCCTTCCGGGGTATGTATATCGAGGGTGACACCACGTTTGCCAAAATTGTAATGCCAAAAATACAAACTCCGCTCAGGGTTGTCCTCATCCTGATAGAATGGCCCAAGCGAGCGGGTCGAATTCCCGCCCAGCGGCTCGATCTTCAACACATCAGCCCCGGCCCCAGCCAGCAACTTGCCGCAAAACTCGCCTTTTTCATCAGCAAGTTCGAGCACTTTCACATCAAAGAGGAATCCAGGCATACATCACATAGCTGAGGACTGAGTTAAGGAGTGCTGAGTAGGATTTGTCCGAGACTCAGTCCTCAGTCCTTATTACTCAGTCCTTACATAAGCGACGTTCCGGCCGATTCACCCGCATAATTCGCAAACGGTACAGTCTGCGCCCGCGCTGTCGGCTCGGTAATCACATTCAGTAACGCCGGCCGTCCTTGCTCCATCTCTTTGACTGCCCGTTCTATGGCCGGCCGAATGTCATTTGGATTCTCGATCAACTCGCCATACGCCCCTAAGCCTTGGGCCACGATGTCATAGCGTGTATGGCCCAAATCACGGCCAGGCACATGCATGTCAGCACTCGCCGTCCAGCCACCGTTATTACTCACGAGCACCAAGACCGGCAACTTATGGCGCACAGCAGTATCTATTTCCATCAGATTGAGGCCAAGTGAACCGTCGCCATGCAGGACAACGACCATTCGGTCCGGCGCTGCGGCTTTCGCTCCAACCCCAAAAGGCAGCCCAACCCCCATACAGCCATTTGGACCAGGATTGACCCGTGCCCCAGGCGTAAAAGACGGAATGGCTTGGCGCGACATATTCATGATCTCATGACCGTCAACAGCAAGAATGCCATCGCGCGGAATAAAATCACGAATTTCTTTGCATAAGCGCAGTGGGTGGACCGGTGCCTGCTCAGAATTCAGCAACGGTGACATTTTTTCACGGTTTTCCCGGTCTTTGGCTCCCATCTGCTGGACCCAGGCCGATTCTCCAAATGCCAAACGTCCTTTGGCTGCCTGGGTCAACTGATCAAAGACGGCCGTGGCGTCGCCCACAATACCCAGATCAACACTCCGAACCCGGCCAATTTCTTCAGGCTCGACATCGACCTGGATAAACTTGGCGTCGGGTGAGAAACGCGGCGCTTTGCCCTGGCCGATCACAAAATTGAAGCGGGTTCCGACAACCAGCACGACATCGGCATTTTTAAAAGCAAATGATCTCGCTCCAAGCATTGACAACGGATGGTCATCAGGCACCACGCCACGCCCTTGTGGCGTGGTAAAGAATGGAATCCCTGTCCCTTCAACAAACCGCTGCATCTGTGCGCCCGCCCCAGACCAAAAGATGCCACTGCCAGTCACAAGCAGCGGATTCTTTGCCCCGGCCAGCATCTCAACTGCCCGTTCGATTGACCGATTGTCTGCCGTCGGAATGGAGCGCTCTCCAATCTTCGGCTGCGGCCAGACCTGTTCTTGGTCAACTTTCTCGACCAACATATCGCCCGGCATATCAAGATAGACGGGGCCAGGCTGGCCTTGGCGCGCCCGGACCACTGCCATGTGGATATACTCTTTGGCTCGTCGGGCCTTATGTACCCGGGCTGACCACTTTGAGACTGGCTTAAAAATGGAGAGCTGGTCAAACTCCTGAAAGTCGCCTGTATCGTAATAGCTGACGGCTGAGGAGCCGCCTAGCGCAAGCACGGGACACGCATCCAGATAGGCGTTGGACATACCGGTCAGCAGGTTGATTGCGCCCGGACCACCTGCTCCCATACATACCCCGACTTTACCTGTCACACGAGAATATGCGTGGGCCGCCATGGCCGCAGCTTGTTCATGGCGGCAGTCGATGAGGCGAATCCCTAATTTTTCGGCATGCATCGATATGAGAATATTCGGGCCGCCCATGATGTAGAAGATGGTATCAACACCTTCTTCCTTGAGCCCCTCGGCAATCAGCTGGCTGCCGTCTACTTGTGCCATGCGTCTCTCCTCTGTAATCCCCAGGAAAGGGGGCTCACTCTTGTGAGCCCTCCCCTCCTTTATCCTGGGGTTCCCCAAGCTGCCTATGCAGTAGCCTGAGCGCTACGCAGCAGCTTTCCAGGTACAGTAAAAGCCTTGGTGAGCTTTGGATGGTGTAGGCCAGTGCCCTAACAGTTCTCTAATCGTGCTCTTGATGCTGCTTCCTACGGGAATACCCCTGGTGTTACGCCATTGAGCTTATTGACCTTGGCGTCTAGTGCACTGATCTCGTTCACATTCCCGGTATCGCTCTCCAGAATCCCCAAGGCGATCAGTTGTAGTGTTTGCAGGTAGTCGTCAACTTTGACAAAACGCTTCAGCGCCCAGTGACGGACGGCCCACGACTGGGCGAGCACGATCAGACAGTGGGCCTTGATATCGATATCACCTGGGGGGAAAGCATTTTTCTCCATGCCGTAGGCAATGATTTCCTCAAGCAGGCTTTGGATGCGCTCTTCTCCCTCCAACAAACGTCCCCGCTCAGCGATGGTCAGCGATTTCATCTCTTGATAACCCAGGACCACATCGCGGCGCAGCTCATCAATGAGCCGCACATAGCGTTCATAGGCTAACAGGAAGAGCTGTTTGGGATCGACGCCCTCGCTTTTCAGCTGCTCATACTCCGCTCGCTGCTCGCGGAGCACGTCTTCGGTCCGGGACTGGTTGTGGGAAAAGAGGAAGAAGAGAATCTCTTCCTTACTGGTGAAGTAGTTAAACACGGAGCCGACGCTCAGGCCGGTTTTCTGGGCAATCTCTCGAACGCTCGTGTTATGATATCCGCCACTCAGAAAGAGAGTGGCGGCTGCAGAAGCAATACGCTCTTTTCCTTCAAGGAGACGTTTTTCATCGGTAACTTGGGAGGTTTGCCTCCGTTTTTTGCGTAAGACTTGGCCTTTCACTCGCTCTTTCCTTTCTGGTTCAAACAGGTGCGTACTGAGTGAGTGTTCATTTAAAATTCCATACGCCACACAATAGCTGTTTGTCAAGAAGAAGATAAGGGGCTGGATATGAGGGGTTTTACGATCGCATGATGTGGCCCGGCATTGGTCCCTGGTGCTCTCCGTCGGAGAAGACGACGTGTCCACCCACAATCGTATGCTGAACCCCATTCGCGCGTTCGATCAAGCGTGGTTTATTGCCCGGCAGATCATTGACCCATTCCGGGGCACAGGGGCCGACCGTGTCAGGGTCGAACAGGACCAAGTCAGCATCTAGCCCAGCCGCAATGCGTCCTTTTGTTGTTTTATTTAAAAACTGTGCTGGCTCTGAGGTCAGCCGCCGCACGCCTTCTGCCAAGGTCAACGCTTGGCGTTTGCGCACCCATTCACTCAACAAGTAGGTCGGTACGCCAGCATCACAGTGCTGATCCACATGGGCTCCAGCGTCTGACAGACCAATCAACACCCCAGGATGCGTAATCAGCTCTTCGACTTCGTCAGGGTTGGTATTAATAACCGACAAAGTGATGCCCATTTCGAGATTCTCAGAAATGGCCAGATCAAGAATCGTATCAATCGGATCTTGTCTCCCACCTGGCCACTCGGCAGCAATCTCAGCAATACTTTTATTCAAGTATTGTTTGTTCTCATCCTTCTCGACCCGCACGACATGCACCCGATCCCACTGGTTGGTAAAGATCGCTCCGCCGACCTGTAAATCTTGGCGGAAAGCTTGGCGGAACTCGGGGTTTCGGTACAGCGTAATCTGCTCAGCGACTGGCCGATTAAAAGCTTCTTTCCACGACGGCAAGCTGGCAAAGATAAACGGGACTTTCAGCGTGTAATACTGCTGAATCGGCCGGGGAGTGACCTGAGGCGGAATCCGCAAGCCTTGTGCCAAGAGCGGCTCAATACGATCTAAAGCCGTCCGACATACGCCTGGCATATCCGAGCGTCCCAACAGGGCAAGCCAGGTCACCGGGCGCTGGCTTTCGGTTGCGACACTGACCAGCAGCTCAAGCTCTTCATCAGTCAGCACACTAATGCTGCGGGTAAGCGCAATCTCGATCACGCCTTTGCCCAACTCGCGCATGACCCGCCCGAGCGTGCATAGCTCGTTCTTCGTTGCCATGCGGCTGGCCAGCGGTTTGCCTTGATAGCCTATATGTTGATTCAACAAACTGAGTGAAAAGCCATATGCCCCAGCGTCCATGGCCTGACGAAAGAGACCAGTCATGCGCTCCAGCTCAGCCGCATTCGCTTCCCGTTCCGACGCCTCGGCACCCATCACGTAATACCGAAAGCTGGACAGCGGCACCAAAAAACCTGCGTTTAAAGCCAGCCCACGTCTTTCGATCGCCTGAATGTACTGGGGGAAACTCTCCCACTCATCCCAAGCCACCCCATTCAGCAGCACGTCTTGTGGCATGGCCTCGACATTGACCAAATCCCACGAGACAATATCTTTCTCTTGGGGCCGACACGGCGCAACGCCGACGCCACAGTTGCCCATCAGCACGCTGGTCACCCCATGCCAGCCAGAACAGGTGAGCAGTGGGTCCCACGACACTTGAGCGTCATAATGGGTGTGAATGTCAATAAAGCCCGGAGCCAGCACCAATCCATTGGCATTGATCGTCCGCTCGGCAGATCCTGAAACCTCCCCGACCTCAACGATCTGCCCATTGCTCACTCCGACCGATCCATGGAAAAGCGGCGCGCCAGTCCCGTCACAGATCTGGGCGTCTTTGATCAATACGTCGTAACTCATGCTGTCCCCTCCTTCAGGTATTCGCTTTCAGCTTTCCGCTGGTACACGTTCACTCAGCCTGGGTCTCCCCAGAATCAGGCGGCTGAGTCTTTTCAGGCTGACTGCTCTTTCCCGCCTGCTCCGCCTGTTCTTGCACGTAACGCGCAATCTGCTCATGGGTGGCAAACCACACGTCGGGTTTGCCTTTGATATAGGTGATCAGGCGATCCAACATCTGCATCCGGTAGCGATGGCCAATGACTTGGGGATGGGTGACGAGGATAAACGTCGTGCCTTCTGCATATGCCCCGTCAAACTCACTGGCCCAGATTGAGTAGACTTCGTCTGCGGTCCGCAGGCCGACGTGATGGCTCGTCCAACTGAGCTGAAAGTATGGCCAGTCATCGAGAATCCACTCAACTGGCAGTTCAATCAGCCCCGAGTCCTCACCGTCAGCCACCAAGCTATATGGGCGATCATCAGCCATCATGCTGCTGTCGTACAAAAATCCCATTTCCTTGACGATTTTGATCGTCGCCGGAGTGAGATCCCAGGCCGCAGACCGAAAGCCAACCGGTTGCTTGCCGACTGTTTGCATGAAAATGTCCATAGCATTTTTGTATACTTGGCGCTCTTGGTCCTCAGTCAGTGACAAGGGGTTTTCATGGATATATGAGTGAAAGCCAATTTCGTGTTGCGGCCGCTCCAAGATCGTTTTGGTCGCTTCAGGATGGAGCACCATGGAAGCTGCCGGGATAAAAAACGTGCCAGGAATTTCGTGTGTATCCAACAGATCCAGCACCCGTGGTAATCCTCTCCGTGCCCCATACTCACCACGCGACATATAGGATGGGCTCTGATTGCCCTGAAAGCCAAGCCATACCGGTTCCGTATCAAAGTCGAAGGAAATACTGACTGCCACTTTTGCCCCGTTTGGCCAGTGTGCAGGCGTGAGGTCTGTGCCACTCCGGACAGTCTTTACATGGGCCTGCATCTCCTCGGGGGTCCACTGCCAGAAGGGTTTGTCCTGCTGCGCGCTCACAGACGGCGCTGAGAATACAGCCAGGCTCACAAGTACGAGAACGGTTTTCTGCCAGTCCGACCACATTTGCTTCATAACATTTTCTCCTGGGCAGACGGGGGTTCCTGCTCCATGCCAGATTTGAACGGCTTTGATCAGGAGTTTAGACCGCATTGCTAAAGAATGCTACAAGATTCCCACGCAAGAATATTACAATGAACGACCTCGCCTAGATTCAAGCTTACGCCGCCTGGACAATCGGATTTTTGCAGACCGGGCTGATTAGCCACAGGCTGACGCGGATCACAGTGCTAGAGCGGAGCCGACAACTCGACCAAGGCGATCGCCGGCTTGACTTGGACAAAGAGAAGATCTGCACCATGCTCGTGATCAAACGCAGAATCAAGGTATGACGAAAGGAAAAAGTGTATGCTGGACCGAACGGAGTTTTCACCCCAGCTGGCCTCGTATGCCTTCATAAAAGCATCTCTGGGTATCGCTGCCTGTGTCAGAATGAGGCGTAGCGTTGACGCTTGAGACGGCGATGGGCAGGTATGGTTAAAGGGGTACGCGTCCCGTCAGGCTCCTCCCGCACCATGGCGAGGTGGTTGCCTTGTCGCACCAAGCGAAATCCTAAACGCTCAAACGCTTTGATGACTCGTTCCAGCGGCGCATCCGTTGGGAAACGTGCCATCAGAGAGTAATTCCTGTTTCGGCAATGAAGACTTCTAACGCTGGAGAGTCGCCATCAAACACGTCAGAGCCAAACGTTTCGATGTGAAACGCGATGGCGGACTTGACATCGGCGAGAGCTTCTTCGTACGTGTCGCCTTGACCGACAACAACGCCTTTCAATCCGAGCGGGTAGGCCACATACCCATCGCTGTGCTTCTCAACAATGACCCTGCACTGTCTCACCATACGGGCCTCCCGTGTGAACAAATCTCGTGCCGTATAAATAAGGAGTGAACGGGTCTTTCAGGCGTCCGTTCTGTCTTCCATTCTGTCGCTACGACTTGGCAAAAATCTGTACAATATTTCCAGCCGGATCAGTCGCAGTGAAATAGCTGCCATGGTCACCCATGCTGACGATATCGTTCACCTGAACGCCGTTCTCGGTCAACTTCGTGCGCATTTCCGTCAGGTCATCGACTTCCAACACAACCGTACCGCCACCACCTGGCGGCACAGTTCCTTCGCTGGGGTCGGCCAAGGCTACGGCCACACCATTCACATCAAACTGCGTCCAGCGGTCGCCATCCCGAAACTTTACATTCAGGCCCAGCACGTCTTGATAAAAAGATACCGCTTTGTCCATATCTTTGACCACATAATACGCGCTCGAAAATTTCTTGACTGCCATGTGCATTCCTCCTCACCAGATTCTTGTTGCTCGATGCTCAGCTATCAACTTTTTGTCCAGGGCGCAAATGAGAAGAGGCGCTGGCCTACAGCCTCGTTTTCTATTACAATCCGCGCCGCTTATGCCAGAACTTCCTGAAGTCGAAACTATCATCCGTAAGTTGCGCCAAGGCCAACCAGTTGAGCCGGGTCTGCCACCCTACCCCTCGCCTATCGGCCAGACCGTCACCAAGGTCTGGATTGACTGGCCACGCTCAGCACGCCCGTCAGCTGATACGATTATTCAGACACTGCCGGGCAACCGATTTGAGTCTGTCGGACGGCGCGGCAAGTATATTGTGTTCTCCCTGTCAGCGGCGTCTCCTGCGTCTTCTCGTTCCCGCAAACCACCGCCAAAGTATCTGCTCATCCATCTCAAGATGAGTGGCCGGATTCATGTCCTGGAAGCAGACTTTCCCCGCGAGAAACATGTCCACTTCGCCTTTACCTTAGAGAATGGCTACGAGCTGCGTTTCGACGACGCCCGCAAGTTCGGCCGGGTGTACCTGCTCAACGACCTTGACGAAGTGACTGGCCATCTGGGACCAGAGCCGCTTGAGGATACGTTTACGCTGAAAGTCCTGCGGGGGCTGATGGCCAAAAAATCGGGCGGCCTGAAAGCCCTGCTGCTGGATCAGTCGTTTATCGCTGGCATTGGAAATATTTACGCCGATGAATCCTTATGGCGGGCCAAGATTCATCCATTACGTCGGGCAAACACTTTACAGGACGCGGAAATTGCCGCTCTCCGGCGTGCAATCCGGGCTGCGCTCAAGGATGGCCTCACACATGGCGGAGCAGCTATTGATTGGGTCTACCCTGAAGGCAAATATCAAGACCACTTCCGCGTCTATGGTCAAACCGATAAACCCTGCCGCCGCTGCAAAACACACATAGAACGCATTCTCGTCGGGCAGCGCAGTACACATTTCTGCCCAAGCTGCCAGCCTGAAATTGTCTCGTATTCGGAGTGACAGAGAAGAGATGCCGCAGCCGGCCAAGGCGGCTTCCATATCCTCAATACGGGCGAAGCCGATAGACACCTCAGCATAGATGATCGGGTTGATGATCGGCGTATGGGAGGTGGCATAGCGTGCCAAAGTGGTTTCCGACCAGTCGGCCCACTGCGCATCGTCCTCAAAAATATCCAGCAGAATATTGGAGTCCACCAGCAGAGGGGTCATCCGTCGCCCCGGGTCAAGGCGAGGATTTCGTCGGTGGTCATTTTGACGGTAGCGGCCCCCCGGAACCGGGAAAAGCGCCCACGGGGCGGCGTCGGCCCCAGGACGGCCCCAGGGTCAGGACCACGACGGCCGTCAAGAGCCACAGCCAATGCATCTTCCCTCCTCACACCACTGCTAACTGCCCCGCTTGCAAGCCCGTATTTCCTAGGCTTTTTGGGGGTGGCTAAAGCGTGTCAAAAAAGTCCAATGAAATCACGCCGCGAGGTGGACATAATACACCATTATCAGACGGAAGGGGGCGGGGCCGTGTGCAGGGCCGCCCGGCAGGTGGTCACGATCGCAGCGCTGGCGGTGGCTTCGGCCGCAATGACCTCGGTGGCGCCGGCGGAGCGCAGCGCGTCTATGTCCATCTCGTACGGAGCCCGGGCGATCACCGCGACGTGCGGGGCGGTCGCCCGAATCGTCCGGACGGCGGACTCGGCGGCATTCGTGTCGTTGATATTCACGACCACCAGGCGGGCCTGCCTGCACCCGAGATCCTCCAGCACCTCCTGGTGCGCCACGTCTCCGAGGACGGCCCGGTCGCCGGCGGCGTGGGCCGCGCGCACCTTGTCCGGATTCCTGTCCACCGCGATATAGGTCAGACCCGCCTCCCGCACAGCCCGACAGACGCGTTGGCCCGTCAGGCCATAGCCGGCAACAATGACATGGTCGCTGGGCGGCGCGGGTAGCTCAATGCTGGGCGGCGCGGCATCCAAGAGGCGGTTCAGCCAGGGCACGTACGCCGCCCCGCCGACGAGGCGTGGCCCGAACGCCATGGCCAGCGGCGTCAGCAGCATGGAGAGGACGATAGCCATCAGCAGATTGTGGGTCAGGGCAGCGCCGAGGAGGTCGAAGCCGGCGGCGGCGTTCAAGAGCACGAAGGAGAATTCGCCAATCTGGCACAAGGTGGCGGCGGACAGGATCCCCACCCGCAAGGGGAGCCGCAGAAACAGGGCCGTACCGAGAATGATGGCGAACTTGCCGACAAGGATGACGCCCAAAAGCCCCAGGGTCGCCAGCAGGTGCGCGCCGATGTCCGCCACATTCAGCAGCATGCCGATGGACACAAAAAACAGGGGGGCCAGGACCTCGCGGGCCGGGATCAGCTCCGACAGCGCTTGGCGGCGGAACTCACTGTCGGCGACGACCAGCCCCGCCAGAAACGCCCCGAGAGCCAGCGAAATCCCCGCCAGCGATAACGCCCAGGCGGTGCCGAAGCAGACGAGGAAGACGCTCAGAATGAAGAGTTCGCGTTCGCGCGTCCGGGCCACGAACGCGAGCAAGCGGGGGACGACGCGGCGGGCGGCCAGCAACACCCCCACGAGGACGACGAGGGCCGTGCCAACCGTCACGACAATGTCCCCGATGGCTCCTCCTTCTCCAGCCAGGTAGGGGACGGCCAACATCATCGGCACCACGCACAGGTCCTGGAAGACGAGGATGCCGACGGCCAGGCGGCCGTGCGGCGCTTCCAATTCGCCGCTCGTGGACAGGGCACGCAGAACGACGGCCGTGCTGGAGACGGCGACGATACAGCCGAGGAAGAGCGCGGGGCCGGGCGCCAGCCCGAACCACAGGGCCACCCCTGCCGTGCCCGCCACCGTGAGGGCGACCTGCAGGCCCCCGCCCACCAAGATGGCTTGCCACAGATGCCGGAGACGGTCGAGCGAGAGTTCCAGACCAATCCCGAAGAGCAGGAGCACGACGCCCACCTCGGCCAGGACCTCGACATGATGGGCATCGTTGACGAGGCCGAGGCCGGTCGGCCCGACCAGCGCCCCGGTCAGGACGAACCCGGCAATCGAGGGAAAGCCCGCGCGTTGCAGGAGGGTGACGACCGTCACCGCCACCCCAAACACGATGACCAAGTCCTGGAGATAGGCAACTTCAGGCATACGCACAGTGTATCATAAGTGTATCATAAACGTCTTCTTCTCCCGCAAGCATGGCAGAAAAGAGCACGGAGCTTATAGGCGCGGGGGGCCGCCTTGGAAGGCCGGCCTGGCCCAAGCGGGACACAATCGCCCATTATCAGACGTAATGAAGAGCGCGGGGGCGTTACATGGAGAGCACTTTTACCTTGCGCTTCGTGCGAAAGTCCGAGCGCAAGCGGACGCGGAAGAGGAGCTTTGGGTGCTTCGGCGCGTCTGTGTGCAGCAGGATACACCCCCCCCGACGGGCGGATCGTACCGGATGCAGTCCGTCCAGTCGCTACCGAGAGCATAACCGAGGATCTCGGTGCGCGTGGCGTTTCTCTTCTCCTTGCCTTGGACGGCCAGCCACTTGTAGCGAGACTTGGCAATACGCACCTCATAGAACAGCCACCTGACCGGCTTGGTCGGCCAGGTGGCCACCTGGTCAGGTGGCTGGTGAAAAGCGACCATGTGGGTCACTAACTCTGCGTCAGGGGCTTGAGAGAACGTCTCCCGCGTGCTGGCGATAATGTCCGGCGATCCCTTTTGTGCTCGGTAGACGAGGAGGCTAACGCTGGCAGCGACGAGGCTTCCAATCGCTGTAATGAAGAGCAGGACTGAGTTCAGATTGTCCCAGAAGAACGAGGCAAGTTGATCCATATCTGTTTGGCTTCCCCTTCAAAGAAAGGCGGATTTTTCCCCCTCTCTGCCACTGCAAACCCCAACCCAGAACCACTCAGGCGGGTCCTGCACCGTCTCCGCGCCGCTGCTCCGCCGAGCGACGGGGGGTCCGAGGGGCAGTCCAGCCGCTGGCCGCCCTGCCCCGCAGGATGTCTCCAAAAACGGGCGTTTTGTAAGTCGGAATGACCGCATATCTCCGTAGGAGATTGAAACTCTATAGGGCATAGCCCGCACCCCTTCGGCGGGCCTGGCTTGAACGTAATCGAAAGGCTCAGGACAGGCCCAGCCCTCAGGGAGAGGGGACAAAAGGGCGCAGAAGAGGGGCAATTACCCAACCAGCTTGGCTAAGGTCTGCTCGTATTCTTTATTATCGGTGGCATCGACACTGACGGTGTGAACATTCACCCCACACTCTTCTTGCGCTTGGAGGCGCTCAATGCACTCCTCCGCCGAACCAGCACAAAGTGTTTCATCTACCAGTTCATCAGTCACCGCTTCCGCTGCCGCCCGTGAGCCATTTTCCCAGGCGGCTTTCACTTTCTCAACGGTCTCGGCATGCCCAAGCCGGGTCAGCTGAGCCGCATAATAGACACCCATCCGACCAATATAAAATGCGGCGGTACCTGCCTGAGCAGCGCGGGCCTTCTCGACGTTCTTGGTGACAGACACCCCACCCGGCGCGCGGACTGAGACCGCATCGGCAGGCCGACCAGCGGCTACACTCATCTTGCGAATCGCGTCGATTTCCTCTTTGAGTTTCTTCATCGGCAGCCAGATTGGCAACCAGCCGTCGGCTAACTCAGCGGTGAGTTTGAGGCTCTTGGCGTTGAGCGTCGCCAGGTAAATAGGAATTTGATCCCGGACCGGCTTAAAACGCAGAGTAAAGCCGCGCTGCAAGTCAAACAGCTTGCCCTTATAATTGAGCTTCTCGCCTTTCATCAAGAGGTTGATGATCTCGATGTATTCCTTGAGCCGGGTGCGGGGCGGCTCAAACGGCACGCCGTGAAAATGCTCAATGACTTGCGCGCCGCTGGTACCGAGGCCAATAATCATCCGTCCGCCGGACAACTCGTCCATGGTCGCAAAATGTTGAGCTAAGGCAGCGGGAGTGCGGGAGTAAATATTCGCAATCCCGCTGCCGAGCTGAATATTTTTGGTCTCGTAGGCCAAGACGGAAAGAATCGTAAACGCGTCCCGTCCCCAGGCTTCCGGAATCCAGGCTGAGTGAACACCTGCCGCGTCAGCAATCTGAATTTTTTCAATAATCGCTTTGTAATCAATGTTTCCCTGCCAATCGATACCAACTGAAATCTTGCGCGCCATGTTTCCTCCTTCAGGACGATAAAATCGGCCCGACTGTAACATACGGCGAAGAAAGTAACGAGGACTGAACGCAGCTTGACAATCTGGCAGACCTGAGCCAGAAGAGGAGCGGTTATCGCTAAGGAAGGAAAGACGCATGCAAACCCCTGCGGTGGAAGCCGTGAAAGACGAGCCTCTCCAAGACTCCCCAGCATCGAGTGAATCGCCTCCCGAAGTCGGTGGCCCGTACGCCTATTACGTCTTGGGCGTTCTGTTTGTTGTCTATATTTTTAATTTCATTGATCGACAGATTCTGGCCATTCTCCTGGAACCGATTAAACAAGACTTGCAAATCTCAGACACGGCGCTCGGTTTTCTGACTGGCTTTGCCTTTGCCATTTTTTATACCGTTGCGGGTATTCCTCTGGCTCGCTTGGCTGATCGGTGGGTACGCCGGAGCCTGATTGCTATCAGCGTGGCGGTCTGGAGTCTGATGACTGCCGCCTCAGGTTTGGCCCAAGGTTTTACCGGTCTCGCTCTCGCCCGGATTGGCGTCGGTATCGGTGAGGCGGGCTGTACCCCTCCAGTTCATTCCTTACTGTCCGACTATTTTCCACCCGAAAAGCGTGCCACGGCCCTCGCCATCTACGCCAGCGGGATCTACGTCGGAGTTGGTCTGGGCTACTGGCTCGGCGGGTGGCTGAACGACGCGTATGGCTGGCGCATGGCGTTCATGGCGGTTGGCCTGCCCGGGCTGCTCATTGCGCTGCTTGTCCGGCTGACGGTTCGTGAACCTCCCCGGGGCATGAGTGAGCGACAACCGATCCGGACCAGAGACTACGGCATAAAAGAAACCGCGCGGTTTTTTACCTCGCTGCCAGCTGGGCGTCGAGTCAGCCTGGCTGGGGCTTTTCAAGCCTATGCGGGGTACGGTTTAGGGACGTGGCTGCCGGCCTTTTTTATCCGCTTGCATGGCATGACTCCCGGAGAGTTAGGCTTGTGGCTGTCATGGATTACCGCTTTGGGCGGAGGTTTGGGGGCGTTCTCTGGCGGTTGGCTGGCCGACCGCTGGGTGCACCGTCAACCTCGGGCACGAGCCTATGTGGGGATGATTGGTGCCATCCTGGCCGTTCCCTTTCTGGTTGGCGGCTTTATCTTGTCTGATACCCGTCTGGCGCTGCTGTGTTTCCTGCCGGCCAACTTCTTTGGCACGCTGTGGCTTGGTCCCTCCGGCTCTATTGTCCAAGACCTCGTCCCTCCAGCGATGCGGGCGATGGGCTCAGCCGTCTTTATTTTTATTATAACGATCATCGGGCTGAGTGCCGGACCGCAAACAATAGGTATCATGAACGATCTGATCGGCACTCCGGGGGCCATCCGTCATTCTCTGCTATGGACGGCGGTTATCATGAATCTGGTCTCAGCCGTCTTTTTCTGGTTGACAGCACAGACGATGGTGGTTGATATGGAAGCCAAAAAACGCTTGTAAGACAAAGGAGAGTGCGATGAATCTCGAAGAATTAGCCCAACGGCTCCAAGTCCTGGAGGACACCGAGGCCATCAAACGCCTCAAGGCCCGCTACTGTGGCTTTTGTGATGACGGCTATAATCCGGACGGTATCGCCAGTCTGTTTACAGAAGACGGCGTGTGGGACAGTGGAGACACGTTTGGTAAATGTGAAGGGGCTGACGCGATTCGCAAATTTTTCACCGGCGCTCCAAAGCAG
The DNA here is from genome assembly GCA_965231765.1 of Binatia bacterium. Lineage (GTDB taxonomy): Bacteria > Desulfobacterota > Binatia > Bin18 > Bin18 > JAAXHF01. The sequence goes on along the minus strand of OZ246887.1, from coordinate 5,019,626 downwards.
CTGCCATTTGCCCTGCACTATGTCATGAATCCGATGATCGAAGTGGACGGTGATACTGCTACCGGGACTTGGTATTTGTTTCAGGCGTGTACCTTTGCAAAGGACAACCAAGCTGTGTGGGGTGCGGCCAAGTACGATGAGCAATATGTCAAAGTGAACGGCGAGTGGAAGTTTCGCCACCTCTCTGTGGCGTCCCAATTCTGGACCCCTTTCGAGGAAGGCTGGGCCAAGAAGCCGTTTATACAGAATGGCTAAGTCAATATAGCGGCGGTTCACGAACCGCCCTCGCATTCGACACCCACAAGGCCATCAGGGCGCTCAGGGCAGCCGGGGCCGACGAGCCCCTTGGCCGACGGTCGGCGAGGTCTTCACTACCACCGCATCACGTTGCTTGAGGGGTCCGATCACCACAAAATCAACCTCGTGGTGTCTGTGCCGCCAATAGAAGATGTCTCAGCCGGATTCGATAAACCGCGCGCCAATGGCGTTCTCAAAATACCGCCCCAAACGCTCGACAATCGCGTCCCTCACATAGGCTCCCCAGCGTGAAATATCGGCCACAGAATTTTTCGTTGCCAGGGAAAGAAGGCCGAGAAATTGACGCGACGTGGCTGAAGGATTGTAGGGAAGCCGGCGCCCTGGCCGCAGAATGTTCAGCGCGGGGGGGTGGGCTGCCTATCCGGGCAGCTTGCCCCGCCGCCGGCTATTGAAAGGAGTCGTCGCCGCCACCGGCTGTCCCTTGCTCCACAACTCGTATTCACTGATATCAATCTCGCTGTTCCAGACGACCGCGTAGCCGCCGCGTTCCACTTGCACCGATTTGAAGAAGACCGGGTTTTTCAGGGGCGCAAACATGGCCTTTTGCAATAAGGGCGTCACGTCATAGGTTCGTTTGTGCGCGTTCTCAAACACCACCAACAGCGTATGATCGTCCAGAATTTCGACGGCTTGGACCTTGGGATACGGCACGGCTACTCCAGCGGGGGAAGCTTCCGGAATTCTTGGGCCGTCCACATGCCGCTCAGCTCGTTTCCGTGGAGCGCTGCCCATTCGAGGACCAGTCTCTTGGCTCTTGGCGGGAGGTCGCCTTCGATCATTTCTAACGTCTGGATATCAAACAGCCCCACATATTCCCCGTACAGCGCGTGGAAGTGCGGAGGCGGATGGTCCCCAAAGAATAATTTGATGACGATACCATAAAATCTGGTGATTTCGGGCATATCGGAGCTCGCTCTCTATTGCCGCCGTCTTCACGCTTCGCGGGGCCGACTCCCACATGCACCCCGCGTCATCAGGGCACCCAGCCAACGTAGCCGCCGAACATCCCTGCGTCAATCTTCCCGTTTCACCTTGGTCTGAACGACGAAACGCAGGTTCTCCGCCTGAGACAGACGAGAGGCAACATGGCTGCTCCTATGGTGCTGGGGGGCGAGTACGTCTCACAAAGGCCCCTAAAATCGGACGCAGCAGACTGCTTACAGCAAGACCACGCCCGAACACGGTCTTCCAGAACGGTGTAGAGGAACAGGCGTATTTTGCACGTATGGACAGGAGATACGTTTTTACAGCTGATTGCTGACGGTGTAGTACGTCACAACGGGAGGCTGACGAAAAAATGACGCCAGTTTTTCAGCCGCGCTGGGAAAAAAAGCTCCTGAGGCATCCGCCGCCCGCATGGTCTCAGGGCTGGTCCATAGACTCAGACCATAGCCTGTGCCCGCCGCACGGTCGGCCAGCCAGAACACTCCTTGAAAGCCAGCTTGCCGTCTGAGTTCCGGCAGCAGCTCTTGATTATAGATAGCCAGCGCGTCGTCCAGCTGCTCTCCGACGATAGGCAGGGTCAGAATCCGGGCGGCTGTTCCACCCATATAGTGCCCGGATTGGACACACACGTCATACGCTTCGAGTGCTGGGGTTTGGGCCAGGAACGGCAGTAATATGGCTGACACAATACGCTGGCTGTGAGACTGCGATTTGCGCACGTCTTCTTGGGTGTCCCATAGCGAGAGCAGCATGCCCGTGTGGGTGTCGGCAGCAGTCAAGACTAAGGCTCCGTCAAATCCGCGCCGTTGCAGCAAATCAGGAACGGCATGTTCCTGATAGACGCTTAAAAAACCATCAAGGAAACCTGGTCGGAATTGCAGCGAAACAACACGCGCGTACATCGCTTATACGGTCTCCTGCAAATCCGCTAAAAATCCTTTGATGACCTGGAAACCCCGATCCCAAAATTCCGGCTGATTGATGTCAATACCGAGCCGCCCGAGGGCGTGTTCAGGTCGTTGTGAGCCGCCACTCTCCAGTAACTGCAAGTAGGCCGGAATAAATGCCTCGCCCTCATCGAGGTAGCGCTGAAACAGGGCCAAGGTTAGTAACTCACCAAAGGAATACGAATAGCAGTAGAAACGGCTGTGGATAAAATGAGGAATATACGACCAGCCCCAGCGAGAGATGGGCAACATCTCGACGCTGTCGCCAAATAATTTGGCCTGTTCGTTCCACCACAAATTACCGATCTGGTCAGGACTCAGGATACCTTCTTGGCGTTTGGCGTGGGCGGCGATCTCAAACCGGGTCAACGCCGTCTGGCGAAAGACTGTGCCATATATATCCTGGAGCACATCGCACAGAATAGCCCGACGGGTGGCCTGATTTTTGGCCTCGGCCAACAGGTGGCGGGTCAGAACAATCTCGGCAAACACCGAGGCGGTTTCCGCCAGCACCAGCGGCGCGTCGTAGTTCAGCAGCTTTTGGCGGCGGGCTAAGGAATAATGAATCCCATGCCCAAGCTCGTGGGCAATCGTCGCCACGTCTCGCCCAGTCCCGGTATAGCTACACAAAATATACGGATGATGTTCGGGTGATAGGGCGGCACAGAACGCCCCGCCTCGTTTGCCGGCTCGGACTTCGGCGTCGATCCAGCGTTTCTGAAAAAACTCTAAGGCAATCGCGCCAAACTGCGCATTGAAGCGGCCAAAAGCGGTCACAATCAGATCCTGGGCCTGGGCAAACGAAAGGGACTCCGCCACGCCTTCAATCGGGGCATACACGTCGGTATTCTTCAATCGCTCTAATCCCAGCAAACGCGCCTTGAGCTGGAAATATTCCTGCGCCACAGGATAGTGACGTTCGACCGCCTGCATCATAGCCTCGACTGTTGCCGGCGCGATTTCGTTGGCCAAGTGGGTCGGCAAGACGACGTCAGCGTACTGGCGCATCTCACAATCAATCTTGTGATCAAGCAGGATATTATTAAAGATTGAGCTGAGCACCAGCCCATGGCTAGCATAGGTTTCCAGAAACACCGTCATGGCACGCTCTCGAACGGCGGCAGCGGGGTGGCGTAGCAGAGCCATGACTTCGCCATCGCTCAGCTCACGCGCTTCGCTATCTTCTCCGCCTTCGATGTCAACCGTGAAGCGTAGCGAGCCGCTGAGTTCGCCAAACAGCTGGACAAAAGCGCTCTGGCCAGACAGTCTCTTTTGGTTGAGCAACTGTTCTTCTTTTTCACTCAAGGTGTGCGGCTTAAAACGACGCACGGATTCAATATAGTGTTGATACTCGGCCAGGGCTGGCGTGGCTAACAGAGCCGCAAGCTGCGCGTCGTCGAGGGCAATCAGCTCCAGCGCAAAAAAGAGGGTGAGATTGCTCGTCTCGGTCGCGGCTTCACGCGTACGTTGGACCAGCTGCTGGGCGGCTTGATTCTGGGTCTCAGCGGCAAACAGCAAAGAAGCATAAAATGACGGCCGGGATGCTAAGGCTGAGAGGGCTTCGTACTCGGCAAGAGCGGCAGCCAAACCAGACCCGTCGAGTTGTCCACTCGCGATTTTGCCCCGGTAGGCTGCAGCAAATGCCTCGGCCTGCTGTTTGGCACGTGCTAAATCAGCCCCGAGACGCGGATCATCAGGACTCTCGTACAGATCCTCAAGAGCCCAGCATATACCTGCTGCTTTGAGACCGTCTGTTTCCATACTGCTCGTCCTCCGACACGTCAACCCTAGAAAATTCTCAGCTACTGTTCCACCCCAGGACTGCATTGTAAAGCACTGCTGGCAGATAGTCTGAGGCGTGAGGAGACGTAAGCGAAGCACCCCTCATAGCGCGTCAGAAAAAACCGCCAGGAAAAGCAGTCTCCTCCTCATCGCTTGACTTCCCTACCATTCCAGTGGCAGACAAGAGACACCAAGAGATACCAAGAGACATAAGGAGGGAAGTCGTATGCTCACCAAAGGCGTTTCGCATATTGCTGTTGGCGTCCGCGATATGGACAAATCATTGGCCTTTTATCGGGACTTACTCGGCTTCGAAGTGGTCCGGGATGAAGTCCAATCAACCAAGGGCACGGTGCTGCCGGCCTTGTATAAAGACCCGCACGAGCAGCGTCGGGTGGCAACCTTGTACTGGAAACGCGGCAAAGATGAGGCATTTCTTGTCTTGTCCGAGCATTCAGACAAACCGGTTAGCGGCGAGCCCATTAAGCTTGACCAGATCGGCGTGCATCATTTTGCCTTTTGGGTTGACGATCTACCCGCCGTGTATGAAGAGCTGAAAGGGAAAGGCGCGGAGTTTGTTGTCCCACCTTCTCAAGCCAAGACAGCCGACGGCATTTTTCATAGTGCGTTTCTGTGCGACCCGGATGGTATCTTGGTCCAGCTTGATGAGTTGGTGGAGGAGTAGTTGCCCGTTTTCAGTGTTCAGTTTTTGCCCTCTCCTTTTGGGAGAGGGCCAGTACTGTTGAGGCTGAAGGTGAAACGATGACACAGCCATATACACTTTCTATCGCCGCCGCAGCGGAACAGATCCGGACCGGTCAACTGTCGCCAGTGGATCTGGTTCGCTCGTGTCTTGACCGCATAGGCCAACTCGAGCTTCAGCTCAAAGCCTGGGTCACAGTTGATGCGAATGCTGCGTTATCCGCAGCTCAGGAGTGCGAAACGGCTATTCGGCAGGGACACTACCGGGGACCGTTGCACGGCATCCCGATTGGAATCAAAGACATCTTTTTTACTGCTGGTGTGAAAACGACAATGGGCTCACCCATCTATGCCGACTTTGTACCAGACTATGACGCCACTAGCGTCACCCGGCTCAAAGAAGCTGGGGCGGTCATTATCGGCAAAGCTCAGACGACCGAGTTTGCGGTCCTCAACCCCTCACCGACGCATAATCCGTGGAATCGAGAGCATACGCCGGGTGGCTCAAGCAGTGGATCGGCAGCCGCGGTTGCCGCGGCTATGTGTCCCGGAGCCCTCGGCTCACAAACATACGGCTCCACGATTCGACCGGCCGCCTATTGTGGCTGTGTAGGTTTAAAACCGAGCTATGGCCGGATTAGTACATACGGCGTGTATCCGGTGGCCTGGAGTATGGATCATGTTGGAATTTTTGCCCGCAGCGTGACAGATGCGGCACTCCTGCTCCAAGCCCTGGCTGGCGATGATCCGCACGACCCGGCCTGTGTCTCCGTACCTGTTCCAGACTACGGACAGGCGTTGCGCAATAGCCAATCAGCCCACCCACCACGGCTTGGGCTGGTACGCGAATTTTTCCTCGAACGGGCAGATCAGGAAACCCGAATACACCTTGAAACTCTTGTTGCGCAGTTTGCTGATGCCGGGGCACAGATAGAGGAGATAAAAATGCCAGCCAGTTTCAAGGGTGCGCCAGAAGCAGCTTTTCAGATGCTGTTTGCCGAAACGGCGGCTTCACACCGCGAAGTGTATGCCGAACACAAAGCCCGTTACAGTTCCAATATGCAGGAGCTGATTGAAAAAGGGCAACAGCTGTCTGCCGTGGACTATGTTGAAACCCGCCGCCATCAACAGCGCTTTCGGTATGACTTGAATGCCGTGTGCCACACCGTCGATGCCGTGCTCACCCCCTCGACTCCGGCTCCCGCTCCGCATGGCTTAAGCACGACGGGTGACCCAACGTTTAATGGTCCAGCCAGCTTTACTGGCTTGCCAAGTTTGGGGCTCCCCTCGGGCCTGAGCACAACCGGTTTGCCGTTTGGTATGCAGCTCATGGCAGGCACTTTTGCCGAGGAAAAATTGCTACACGTCGGCAAGTGGTGCGAGCAGGTGTTGGGATTCGATCGTGAACCACAGTTTTTGTAACAGTCGGAGCGCTCGGAATGCCACGACAAAAGTTTGCTTTGGAACCAGGAGCACCAAAGCGGCTAGAACTCAGCTGGGGTTGGCAGTGGCGGACACTGACGATTCACTTGGACGGTAGCCATATAGGCAGCTTCGCCAATAAGACGCAGCTGCTTGCCGGCCAGACCTTCTCTCTTGACGATGGGTCTTCGTTACAGGTCCAACTCATCGAAAGATTCTGGTATCCCAGTCTCCATATCTTGAGGAATGACCAGCTGCTGCTCGGCGTCGCCTCTTCTGCCGCGTGGCGTCGCTTAGGGATGGTGTACCTGCTCGTTATGGTCCTGCTGGGTGCGGGGCTGACAAGTGTGGAGAAGCTGCTCCTGCCGTACCTCAAGGAATATATACACGAGCTACGAGACCGTCTTGGACAAGAAACGGAAGAGACGCCAGCCCACGATCAAAACCCGGACACACAGTCAGACCTGGTACCACTTCCACTAGCACCTGCTGAAACGGATTCTCCTGAGGCGCAATAGGTCTTCTATGCGTGTGTGTCAATCTTGTCGCCATGAAAACAGAGACCAAGCCCGCTTTTGTGGGCGCTGTGGCGGCCCGCTGAGCGCTCAGGCTGCCCCCCAATCAACACCACCAGCCGTGACACAGGCACAGGACAGCCAGCGTCTATCCTGGCATGGCTCAATCCTGTCACTCCTGGGCATCTTTGTTGTGAATCTTCTTCTGACCCTGCTCACCTTTGGTCTGTATCGCTTCTGGGCCAAGGTCCGGGTGCGACGCTATATGTTGAGTCAGACACAGTTCGGGACAGATCGCTTTGCCTATCATGGTCAGGGCAAAGAACTGCTGATTGGTTTCCTCAAGGTCTTGGCCGTGTTTGGGATTCCGTATGCTCTCCTAGGCTTGGTCTCGGTGGTGGTGCCGCACAGCCCCACAACACGATGGATCGTCACCCTGTTGTCCCTGGCGCTCGGTTTCATCTTTGTGCCGCTGGCGACTGTCGGAGCACGCCGCTACCGCCTGAGTCGGACCTCGTGGCGGGGCATTCGGTTTTCGTTTCGTGGCACCCCGAGCGCTTTTCTCAAGCTGGTGTTAAAAGGTAGCCTGTTCTCACTTGTCACCCTCGGCGCGTATTATCCGTGGTTCATGATTGAGCGGCAGCGTTTTCTGGTGTCCCATTCCTACTGTGGGGATCAAGCATTTCAGTTCGACGGACAGGGGAAAGAGCTGTGGCGGAGCTATATGCTACTCTTTGCGGCAATCCTGCTGGCGATTCCTCTCGTGATTGTGCTGTCTCGGCTGCCCAGCAGTATGCTCGCCGGCCTCTTTCTTATCCCAGTCTGGGGACTTGTGTGGCGAGATGTTGTGAGCAGCCCGGTGCCAGCCATTTTGCTCAGTCTGCTGTCGGCTGTCTTGTATGTCCTCCTTTTTTCGCTCAATAGTCAGCTGCTCGCCTTTTTACTGATAGTGCCCCTGGTCGGTGCTTGCTGGCTGTGGTTCTCGGTCAAAAAACAACGCTACCTGTGGGATCATACGTCTATTCTCAGCGCCCGCTTTCATTCTACTGTGACCGCTGATGGCCTGCTTTTTCTCAGACTGCAAAATATCCTGCTCCTCATTGCGAGCTTGGGTCTGGCCTGGCCATGGGTCAGCGTTCGCACCTTACAGTTTGTGTTTGCCCATTTGAGTGTAGACGGACCGCTAGACCTGTCGCGTATTCAGCAACAAGCCCAGAGCGTGCCAACGACTGGAGCGGGCTTCTTGAGTTTCTTGGATATTGAATTTGATCTGGGATAAGTGGGACGTGTAAGAAACACTGAGGCAAGAAAAATCTGCACCGGTAGAGATCTACACAAGAAAGACCTCGCAATGCAAACGGACTGGCCGGGACATTATCTGGATGGTCGCAGCGCTGCCCGCCACGCAGTCTCTATCCAGCTCACGCCGACCGGTCTGCAAATCATGACTGGGAGTGCAGAGCGCCTGGCCTGGCCATACGCAGAAATCCGGCAAACCCAGGGCTTTTACGCCGGCGAACAGGTCCGTTTGGAACGCGGCGGAGAACTGCCGGAGATCCTGCTGCTCACAGACGCTGCCTTTTTACACGACCTGCGACGTATCGCGCCACGCCTGACCCGGCATTTTCATGATCCTGCCCGGCGCCGCTTCCGTCTCCAACTCACGGTATGCGCAGCACTGGCCAGTATTGGTCTGTCAGTGGTCTTCTATATCTGGGGAATCCCAGCCTTGGTCAGCCTAGCCCTTGCCCGTATTCCCGTCGCCTGGGAAGAACAGCTTGGAGCAGTCGTCGTCGCCCACCTGGCTCCCAAAGACGCCCAGTGTAGCGATCCGGCACGGGTCGCGGCGTTGCACAAGATTATGACAACGCTCACCGCCCCTCTGGAACAGTCTCCATACACCTTTCGACTGATTGTGGTCGATACCCCAGCAGTGAATGCAGCGGCTGCCCCCGGCGGCCATATCCTGCTCTTTCGGGGTTTACTCCACCAAGCTGAAGATGCGGAAGAAGTCGCCGGGGTGCTGGCGCATGAGATACAGCATATCCTCCAGCAGCATGGTACGCGGGCCTTGCTCCAGCAGCTGTCGACCAGTTTCTTGTTCTCACTTTTAGTTGGGGACGTAAGCGGTCCGCTCGCCTCGGGCTTAGAAGGCGTTCACCTGCTGAATATGATGCGCCACAACCGCCGCCAAGAAGAGGCAGCCGATCACACAGGCATGCAGCTGCTCTTGGAGGCCGGAATTGATCCACACGGTATGATTCGATTCTTTGCCAAACTCCAGCAGAAGGGCGGCGGGGAACCAGCCTTCTTGCCATATGTCTCGAGCCATCCACCTTCAGCAGACCGCGTCGCTAAGCTCCAAGCCCTGATTCCCGAGTCAGCAGCGTCAGCGAAAAAGTTACTGCCCGATGAGAATTGGGCTGAGGTGAAGCAGATCTGTCAGAGCACGAATTGATCCTGGCAAAGGAGATAAAAATAGCTATGGCCAACAACGGAGCACTCAAAGACCTGCGGGTTATCGATCTCACAGACGACACAGGACGTTTTGCTACGAAGTTGCTGGCGGAGGCCGGAGCTGATGTGATTCGTGTTGGTCATGGCGCGGCCGGGACAGCCATGTGTGGTGCAGCAGATCAACACGGCGGGCTACTGGACTGGTGGTACGACAATAATAAACAGCGGCTTCAGATCGATCTGGAGTCTACTCTTGGCCAGTCTCAGTTCAGAGATTTGGCTGCTGGTGCAGACCTGCTGCTTGAAACAGAGCCTCCCGGACGTTTAGCCGGGTTGGGACTGGATTATACCGATCTGAACGCAAACAATACACGCCTGGTGCAGGTCTCTCTCACTCCGTTTGGCCGCCAGGGGCCCTGGGCGAATTGGCAGGTCAGTGACCTCGTGGCGTCTGCACTCGGTGGGATGCTGTCGGTAACCGGGACGCCAGATGCGCCACTCAACAACTGGGGCAGGCAATCGTTTAATATTGGTGGGTATTTTGCGGCTATCTCTGGGTTGGCCGGAGTGTATGCGGCACGCCAAAGCGGACGAGGGCAGCATATCGATCTGTCCCTCCATCAGTCGATCATTAGCTGTACTGAGCAAGTCTTGATGTTCTGGTTCTTTCAACACATTCTCCAAGTCGCCATTGCCCCGCGTCAAGCCGCGCTGCACTGGAGTCGAGCTTTTGATGTGATGCCGTGTGCGACCGGCCATGCCATGATCACTCCAGCTTTGCATACGGACGTGCTGATCGAGTGGATGGAAGAAAACAACATGGCCGGGATCCTGAAAGAGATGGACTTCACTAATATCCTGCAACTCACCGCTCAAATCGGCGATATCATGAAGCAGATGCGGGCCTGGGCAGCGACCCAGGATGCCAAAAAAGTATTCCTGGGTGGACAGCAACGCCGCCTGCCGTTTGGTGATGTGCAAACGACTGCAGAAGCGTCTCAGAGCCCTCAATTCCGAGCCCGGGGATTCTTTCGAGCGGCTGAAGGAGATTCCTCTGCAGTCCAGATTCCAGGCCCATTATTCCGCACCACAGACACCCCTGCCCCGGTCCCACAGGCACCGACAACAACGGATAGTGATACGGTGTTGCAGCGCTGGACGCCGCAAGAAAAAGACACACCAAGTGATTCTGCCAGGGCAAAACCGCTGGCCGGAGTGCGCATTCTTGATTTCACCTGGGTCTTAGCCGGACCGTTTGCGACCCGCATCTTAGCCGACCTGGGCGCAGAGGTGATTAAGATTCAGACCGCAAGCCGCTCACAAGCAGCCAATGCGAATGAGCACCCGTACTTCGTGATGTGGAACCGTGGTAAACGCAGCGTCAACCTTGACATGAAGCATCCCAAGGCTGCTGAAATTTTCCGGCAGCTGGTGAAGAAAGCGGATGTGGTGGTTGAGAACTACAGCGCCGGTGTTCTCGACCGCTGGGGTATTGGCTATGAGACGGCCAAACAGTGGAACGATCAGATCATTTATCTGGGCATGGCAGGCGCCGGACAAGATGGTCCGTGGAGTGACTTTGTGACGTTTGCACCAACGATTCACGCCTTGTGTGGGCTGACGTATTTGACCAATCCAGCAGATCGGAAGGATATCGGGACGGGCCTTGCTCTGACCGATCATACGAGTGGCCTGTCTGGTGCCGTAGCCATCTTGGAAGCTCTGGAAGCCCGCCGCCGGATTGGACACGGGCAATATATTGACCTGTCGCAGTTGGAGGTAGGAGCGTATTTGCTCGGACCGGCGTTTGTGGATTTTCTGAGTAATGGCCAGGAAGCGCAGCCAGCCGGGAATAGGGATGGATTTGTCGATTATGTGCCTAACGAGGTCTACAGGTGTTGCAATGATGCATGGCTGGCGATTACGGTTCGAGATGAGGAAGAATGGAAGCACTTGTGTGAAATGATTGGTGATACGGAGCTGGGAAGTAACAGTCTATTAGCCACTGTGGAAGGACGTAGACAGCAACGGGATGAGATTAATGTCAGGCTGCGCGCCTGGGCTGCTGGACAAGATGCTGAACAAGCGATGCGCCAGCTTCAATCCGTGGGCGTGCCAGCAGGCAAAGTCCAGAATGCACAAGACTTTGTCGAAAAAGATGAGCAGTTGGCCGCGCGTCAGTGGCTGACCGCAGCACAGCACCAGATACACGGCACGCAACATATTGATCGTTTTCCGGCCGAGTTTACAGGCACACCGCTCGATTCATACACTGCCTCACCATTTTTTGGGCAGCATAATTTTGAAGTGTATGCCGAGTTGTTGGGCATGTCACAGGAAGAGGTCGCGGAGGCGATTGGGAATGGGTTGTTTGTGTGAGTATACATCTCGATTTTGCCAATTGACACTTACACACCAAAAAACTGGGCCGCATTATCGCCCAAGATTTTATTGACTGATATCTCGGGCAACTTCTGCAATGCCTTACGTGCTTTGGCCACAGGTTCAACAAACCCTTCGGCGTGCGGATAATCCGAGCCAATAAAAAACTTATGATCACCGAGGAGTTCAACCATATACGGCAGCAACCGCTCTTCAGGGTCAGCCGCAATCCAGATGTTCCGTTCAAAATATTCACTGGCAGGGCGTTCCATCTGACAGCTATGGCCCATATAGCTGTAGCGATAATCGAGCCGATCGAGCCACTCGACTACCCAGCCACTGGCCGACTCAACCGTGGCCACACGTAAACGCGGAAAGCGCTCAAACACGCCGTCATAGACCATGGTTGTCAGCGCCATACGTGGGTCTTGAATCGCGTTCATACTCAGGTACATGAACCCCGGCCGTCGGTCCTGGTACCAGTCATGGCCGACAAAGTTACGATGCACAACGAGGTGAATCCCGAGCGCCACATCGTGCTCTTCAGCTGCGGCCCAGACTGGATCAAAGTCGGGACAGCCAAAGCTTTTGCCTTCGACTGGCAAGGCGCCCACAAAAACCGTGCGGACACCGGCTTTGGCCAAACGGGCTATTTCTTGGACTGCGGCTTGAGGATGTCGTAATGAGAGATGCCCGACTGGGAAGAGCCGATCACGCTGATTGGCACATACGTCAAGTATCCAGGTGTTATACGCCCGACAGTGAGCTGCGGCGAGCTCGGGATCAGTCACCTGGCCTTCCCACATCAGGCCCAGCGTCGGATAAATGAACTGACAGGCGATGCCTTCTTGGTCGAGGAAGGTGATGCGTGCGTCCATGTCCTCCAGCGTATTATTAAACGCAGCTGAAAAGTCGAAGTGGCCTAAACCCGAGCCTTCTTCCTTCTGGCCGTAGCCTACACCTACCCCGAGGAGTTGTTCCATATTGAATTCGCCGACGCCGCGAACCTGTTTATCTTCATTGACCAGCATGATGTAGCGGCCATCAGCATCCTGTCGAAAGCGTAAGCAGCGCGAACGGTACTGGGGTTCAATATACCGCTCCCACAAATCGAGCGGCTCCATGAAATGACTATCGGCATCAATAATTCGACTCATTGCATCCGCCTCCAGAAGAAAGGGCTAAAGTGGCTGTTGTTCCTAACACAATTTGAACCGAATGGGGAGCGCCAGAGGCGACGCGTTGAGAGAGGGGCGGAGAGAAAAGAAATAAAGAGCGGACGAGGAAGGAGGGAGAAGGCCGGGGTGAGAGTGTTTTTCGATGGGGCAGTGCTGTGCGACACCCTCACCACAGCCCTCTCCCTGAGGGAGAGGGAACCAGATAGCTATGCGGCTTTCAGCTGGACCTTACTCGGGCTGAGCTGGCACACAAACATGTCGCCGCCCTTCATGATGACATCCAGGTTGTCCCGATCTTGCAAGACGGTGATATCTTTGGCTGGGTTGCCGTCTACGACTAACAGGTCAGCCAGTTTGCCAGGTTCAATCGATCCCAGATCGTCTTTCATGCCCAGCAGATCAGCGCCATTCACAGTTGCCCAGCGAATGACATCAAGCGGATCAATGCCTGCGCCTTTGACATACGCTTCGAGTTCCTTGCCATAGTCACCGTGCGGCATAATCGAGATCCCAAAATCATCTCCGACGAGGAGTTTCACCCCAGCTTTATTGGCCTTGGGTAACATCTTGGCAAAGTTTTCAACACCACGAGTCATGCCTTCAATCTCGTTCCACATGGCCTCGCCACTGCGCTTGTGTTCCTCGACTACCATCCACGGGAAATACATGCTCGGCGTCAGAAAGGTGCCGTTTTTGGCCATCAGGTCGATGCATTCCTCATCCATCCGGTCGCCATGGTCGATCAGGTCAACTTTGGCTTTGATCGCAGCTTTGATGCCCTTCTTAGAGCAGATATGACCACGAATCTTTTTGCCGCGCTCGTGCGTCGCATTGGAGGCGGCTTCAATCTCGTCCTGACTCATCGTCATGGTCTCAATTGGCCACGGCAAGCCATGCCCGCCAGTCGGATACAGCTTAATCATGTCCACGCCTTGTTTAATTTCTGCCCGAATGGCTTTGCGGAATTCGTCCGGGCCATCACAGATATGCGCCAATCCTTCCATCTTCATCTTCCAGAACTCGGGATGGTTATCAACAGAGTCACCAGTCGTGACCACATCCCGGCCAGCCGCTAAGAAACGCGGGCCAGGAATCAAACCCGAATTAATGGCTTTCTTCAACGAGACATCGATATTGTGTAACGTCCCGGCACCAGCCGCTCCAGTAAAGCCACTGCGCAGCAACAGCTCGGCATTCTTGGCCGCAATCAGCGCGAGATGGGTCGGTTGGTATTTCATATCAATGTCGTTCAGATCACTGATATTGGCATACGCCACATGGTAGTGGCTCTGGACCATGCCCGGCATGAGCGATTTACCGTGCAAGTCATACACCGTGTCCTGAGCGGTTGGCTTGGGCATTTTGCCGTTCGTGCCGACAGCAGTAATGCGTTCACCCTCGACCACAACTGTGGCATTCGCTTTGGGTTTATGCAGCCCGTCAATCAAATTTGCCCCGCGAAAAAAAGTGCGTCCCATACTCGTAGCCCTCCTCTGAATTATTTTGGCCTGTTTATTGGACTTCTCCCTGCATTATAACACTGTATCCGTTATCAGCCTCTCGGCTGGGCTTGTCAAGGGAAATCGGGCAGACAGTTCTGAGTGCCGAGTGCTGAGTCTTTCAGTCCTCATACTATAGACCTTGTTATAGATCTTGCACGGCTGGAGCGACTTCTGTGGCAAAGCGTGACATGGCGGCCAGGACTTTTTCGTGCGGTACTTTGCCGCCCGGATTAAACCAGCAGATCAATTCTTTCATTTTGAGCCGACTGTGGAGGTCTGTGATGCGCTGAATACATTCCTCGGAGGAGCCAAACACGGCCATATTATTGGTCATGATCTCAAAGGTAATGCTATCAACATTTTTCTGGACTTCTTGCAGATAGCGGTACGATTCTGATCCGCTCTCTGCATCTACCGCTGCGCGTACCATGCCCGAAACGGTCTGGAAATAATTTCTCAGGCTCGGTTCGATATCCCGCTGAACCTGCTCCACGCTCTCTCCCGGATGCATAAAAAACATGGCCGCCACATTAGGACCGTCCTCCCCATTTGAGGCGGAGCTCTCCATCGGGCTGTCTCCCTGGGATTCTTGCCAAGACTCTCGATAGCGGTCGACTTGCTCATACATCCGGGGCAGCGGATTTGTGACCGAGGCGACAAACATCGGGTACTGTTTTTGCCCGGCAAATACAGCAGTCTCAGGGCTGTTGGCCGCGATCCGGATCGGTGGGTGGGGTTTTTGGAACGGTTTGGGCACAACACTCGTCTCGGGAATTTGGTGAAACTGGCCCTGATAGGAGAACGAGTCTGTTGTCCAGGCTTGCTTAATAATCTCAAGCGATTCTTCAAAGCGTTCGCGACTGTCTTCACGTGAGGCATTAAAGCCTGCAAAATGGAGCGGGATCGCCCCACGCCCCACCCCAAACTCCAGCCGCCCCCCACTCAGGATATCAACAGTTGCCCCGTCCTCAGCACTCCGCAGTGGATGCCACAGCGGCAGCAGATTCACCGCAATGCCAAGACGGATGTTTTTTGTTTTCTGGGCAATCGCCGTGGCGACAATCAACGGCGAAGACATGATCGAAAACGGTTTATAAAAGTGTAGCTCAGCAAGCCAGGCACAATGGAAGCCTAACTCATCGCCATGTTGAACTTGCTCAATGGTTTGCTGATAGCGGGTGACATCGGACTGATCGTCCGCACACGGCAGCTGATAAAAAAGGCCAAATTTCACGGCATCCCTCCTTCACGGCCTGTTGCGCCTCACCAGGTCCAGCGGCTGACACACACCGCAGTTTTTTTGAACATGTCGATGCCCAGCCTGTCAAGCGGGCACCAAGCGTGCAGCCTGGGCAGGGTCTTCAGGATACTCGCTTGTGCCTGCCACCCTGCCTAGGCTATAGTCCCGAGGCGACACCTCATCACTGAACATTAAGGAAAGGGAGGAAGCGTTATGGCAAAAGCAGCAACGAAGAAAAAGGCCGCCCCGAAATCAGCCGCGTATAAAAAAGGGCTGGACATGCGTAAGAAACTGAGCGGTGGTAAACAGCAGGGCAATCAAGCCAGTGCACTGGCAGAACTCGCACCTGACTTGGACGATATGCTCAACGAAGTCATCTTCGGTCAAGTCTGGACTCGGCCCGGCCTTGAGCTCAAAATGCGCAGTGTCGCAGTCATTGCAGCCCTCACCGCGATGCAGCGTCTGCCCCAACTGAAAGCCCATATTGCCATCGGTCTCAACGCCGGACTCAACAAACAAGAGATTATCGAAATCCTGATCCAAATGGCCTTCTACGCCGGCGCGCCAACAGCGGTCAATGCCTTTCGCCTGGCCAAAGAAGTATTTGACGAAGAAGGGATATAAGACCGTAGGGGCAGGCCCTGTGCCTGCCCAGGCCCAGGGCAAGCACAGGGGGTTACTCCTACATATGCCTTCACTCTTCAGATCGTAAACCTTGAACTTCAAACCTCGAACCTTATTTATGGACGTAACCACCTGGACGCTCAACGACGACCGCTTTCTGCATGTCCTTAGCAACATGATGGCGGTGAGTGACAAACTCCAAAACTCGCCCAGTAAAGATGCTCCGCTCCCGCAAGAAGATTTGGCTGGTGACATCGTACTCGCAGAGCTTGCGCCTCTTGTGCGGGCTGGCAAACTCTGCGTCGAGCGAGTGAGCTATGCCGAGGGACGCGGCAATATTATCATTACCTATCCGGGCAAGACCAAACGCACGGTGGCCTTTGTGGGAGCCCATCTCGACGTTGTGCCGGCTGACCCGGCCGAGTGGCAACGCCCGCCGTTTGAACTCCAGATTGAAGGGGATCGTTTGTACGGCCGAGGAGTGACAGACTGTTTGGGACATGTGGCCGTCTTGACCGATCTGTTTCGTCAGCTCGCCGAATCACAAGTCAGCCTCGATCACAGCGTGGTTGGCGTCATCATTGCCAATGAAGAACTGTCGCGGGTAAGCGGTATTGGCATTGGCAAGCTCGTCCAAGACGGCAAGCTCAAACATCTCCAAAAAGGGCCGGTGTATTGGTTGGATAGCGCCGACTTTGGGCCCACCCTGGCAACTGGCGGCATGGCTCCGTGGCGGCTCGTGGTCGAGGGCAAAGTCTCCCATTCGGGTTTCCCACAGGATGGCATCAATGCAGCCGAGATCGCCTTTGAGGCAACCCGTGCGCTGCAACGCTGGTTTTATGAACACTATCCCGCCCATCCAAACGAGCAGCTGTATGGTTTTCGGGCTCCTTCGTCACTCAAGCCCACTCGCGTCAGCGTTGAAAACGACACGCTGACCAAGATTCCGGCCAAAGCGGTTGTGGAAGGCGATATTCGTCTCACGCCGTGGTATTCAGCACAGGAAGTGCGCGATGGGGCGGCAGCTTTTATCAAGAACCTCGACGTACACAGCTTGCCCGCGTTTGGCCCGAGTCGTTATCAGCTGGAGACCAATGAAGTCGGGACGATCAAATTGGAGAGTATTGGCGCACCTGCTGGTGGCATTGCGTGTGACCGAACCTCAGCCGGGTATCACGCGCTCGCCGAGGCGATTGCAGTGGTCTGCCCGGAGTCACAACCCTTTTCTGTAACTGGCGGTTTGCCCTATGTGCGCATGTTACAAACAAATGGGTTTGATATTCAAATCACCGGTTTTGGCCGTATGGATACGTATCATGCGCCAAATGAGTTTGCCGAGTTGACGCATATGCGCCAAGGTTTTCAGATCTTATGTCGGATTCTGGCAAAATTCGGCTAAGTCTTGGATACGCCTGGGGGAAACAGATCAGCGGTCAGAAGGAGGGAAATCATGAGCGAACCGAAGACGATTGTGTTTCTCTATTCATCCCGTTACGTCCCAGAGCAAATCATTGATATGGCTAAAGCGCAGGTTCCATCCGGTTTCAGTCTTGAGCTGCTCGAACAGGATGCACCCGCTGATGTCCGCCGCGAAAAAATTGCTAGTGCCGATTTTATGCTGGGCTACCCAGGCAATCCAACCGCCGAGGAGATCACGGGAGCAAGCCGCCTCAAACTCTTCCAGCTCATCAGCGCCGGTTACGAGTGGCTCGACTTGGACGCGTTTCGGAATGCCAAAATTCCCGTTGCCAACAACGGCGGGGCCAATGCCCCGACTGTGGCTGAGCACGCCTTGTTACTCATTCTGGCCGTATATAAAAAACTGCCGCTGCATCATAATACGCTCCATGAAGGACGCTGGCTGGGACTCCAAGAAACCTTGCAGATGCGTGAGTTTCGGGGCAAGACATTAGGCATTGTTGGCTTTGGCCGGATTGGCCAGGAGTTGGCTCGCTTAGCCAGCGGTTTTCAGACAACGATTCGCTATTACGATACAGTGCGCGCGCCGACCGCGCTCGAACAGGAATTGCACGCCGAACCATTGCCGCTCGACGCGTTGCTCAGTCAGGCTGACGTCGTATCAGTCCACACCCCGCTGACAGCCCAAACCCAAGGCATTATTAATGCCCGCGCACTCAAACTCATGAAACCGTCGGCGATCTTGGTCAATACATCGCGCGGACCAGTCATAGACGAAGCGGCGCTTATTGAAGCCCTCCGAGAGAAGCAGATTGCTGCTGCCGGGCTTGACGTGTTTGCCATCGAGCCGATGCCGACGAATAGTCCACTCCTGACGCTGGAGAATGTTGTTCTTACTCCGCATATCGCCGGTGTCACCCTCGACACCTGGACCCGGCGTCTGGCCTTTGGCTTTGCCAATGTGCAGCGAGTTGCAGCCGGGCACGCACCGGAATCGGGGATTGGGGGGTAAACAAATAGACAGGCGGATGTGGTGTCCCCTGACAGAGCAGCATAAGCTGCCCTGTTAGGGAAAAATGAAAAGACGGCCGAAAGAGGCTCCGAGCTGGTTAGCGACGGCGGAAGGTAATGCGGCCGCGATCAAGGTCGTACGGAGAGAGTTGAACCGTAACCGTATCGCCTTGAATAATCTTGATGAAAAATTTTCGCATCTTACCCGCCACATGGGCAAGGACGAGATGCTCATTTTCAAGTTTGACTCGGAAGAAAGCGTTCGGCAGGACTTCAACAACGACACCCGTCATTTCGATCGAATCGCTCTCTGCTGTCCGCTCAGCTTTCGGGGCTGCTGATGCTGGGGCTGATCGTCGCCGGGGTCTCCCCCGGCCGCGTGGTGCTGGCATTACTCCCTCTCAAAATACCAAGAACCCTTTCTATTGACTTGATCCATATGCCAAGTCCTCGGGTTCTGTGTGTTACGAATTTATCCAATGCAACAGGTCTCATCAGCGGGTCATTTCACCACACCTACCACAGCAGTCTGACGAAAACAACTCAAAAAGCATCCTGCTAGCCTATGCCTCCTGGCCACTGACCCGTATGCCGTCGGCTTCGTGGGGGACGTCTTGGGTGACGGGGCGAGCATCGCCTGGTAACAAGAGAATGCACAGCCAGGGGAGGATGGGCAAGACACTGATCAGCTGCATGGTTGTCTCGATCCCCCAGGTGTCGGCAACCATGCCTAAACCCATGACGCTCAGCCCACCGACCCCAAAACCAACCCCCGTCATGAGTCCAGCAGTCGTTCCCAGCCGTCCTTGCATTAAACTCTGGGCGATCACCAGGGTCACAGCGAACATCGGCGCAAGACACATCCCAACAAGAGCCAGAATGATAAGGCTCAGCGGCCCACTCGTATGCAGGAATGAGAGCATCAAGGGACACAAAGCTCCAAAGCTCAAAACTAAGAAGCGTTTATGGCCAATCCGGTCAGACAGCGGTCCGGCAATCAATGTTCCAACCGCTCCAGCAATCAAAAACAGTGACACAATCGAGCCGACCACAACTGTGTCTTCTCCCTGCGCATCGAAATACAGCGGCACATAGGTAAACAGTCCAGCATGGACACACGAGCCCAGCATGACGACACCAAGCACCACAGCCATAGCAGCATGGGGAATAGCCGGAGCCTCACCTTGAGTCTCAGTCGGCTGGGATCTGATCTGCGACAGCCACGGCAAAGAGCGGATAAACAGTGTACCGACCACAAGCCCGGGTATCCATAACAGCAATAATCCGTGTGGCCCCCAGGTGGCCAAACACAAGACCACGGCTAAGGGGCCTAAGCCGAGCCCAATATTGCCGCCAACGGAAAAGAGCGAGATACCAGTCGCCTTTTTCTCACCGGTCGCCAGATAGGCGGTTTTGTAGGCTTCAGGATGATAGCTGGCAATCCCGATGCCACTGACCATGACCAACAGCAAAAGCATCGGATAGCTATGCACCAAGCCAACACTCGCCATGCCACACGTCGCAACAATGACTCCGAAAGGTAACAGCCAGGCTTTTGTACTCCGGTCGGATAGATAACCGAAGACCGGCTGGACAAGAGAAGATGACACGTTCGCAACTAATACCAGCATACTTGTCATGGTGTACGACAAGGCAAACGTATTTTTGAGATAGGGCAGCAAGGCTGGCAAGGCGCCGGTATTCAGATCAACCATCAAATGGCCCAGCCCGAGTATGACCAGCGCTTTTTTATTCATTCCTTGCAACATATTATGCACTCGTTTCTGCTGCCATCGTGTGTTGTGGCCGCTCAAATTCGATGGGGTCTGGAATCACCAGAAAAAAGAAAACCAAAAAGGATATGCTCGCCAGACCAGCCGCAACCAAAAATGGTAACGCCCAGCTCCCTGTTGCCGTAATCAAAAAGCCAGCCGTCATCGGCCCAAAAATGCCCGCAAAATTTCCCGAACCGTTCATCACCCCAGAAATTGCGCCAACCAGCTTGGGGTTAAATTCCAAAGGGACCGACCAGTAGCCACCACCGGCGATATTCATCAGAAAGAGATACGCGGCAAAGCAGGCCACCGATGCGCCGGCCGAGGACACTAACACCGCAGACACAAGAAACGGCACTCCACATGCGATACATAAAGCTGGCCCCTGCGCCCGCGCAAAGCGACGGCTAAAACCCCTGCGCAAGAGTATATCCGACAGCGCCCCACCGCCAACCAGTCCGCAAAAGCTGGCAATGGTCGGAATCATCCCCACCCAGCCCATCTGCTGCAAGGTAAAACCTCGGACTTTGACCATATAGGTCGGCAGCCAGAGTACAATCATCCACAGCCCAAAGACGAGCAACAGATAGGAGAGAGACAGCAGCAGCACTTGTTTTTCTCGGGCCACTGCCCAGGGAGAGACTGTGCTGTCTGCTTGAGGAGCAAGATTCTCCTGAATATATTGCAGTTCTTGCTGGCTGATCTTCGGATGCTCAGCTGGCGTGTTGGTCGCAAACGCCATCCAGACCACCAGCCAGGCGAAGCCCAAGGCTGCGTTAAAATAAAACACAACCGGCCAGGAGAAAGCAAACAACAACCAGGTGGTAAGCGGATAGGCAATCGCCTGTCCCAGATATGCGCCCGCCACACTCAGCGTCTGCGCTCGGCCGTACTCTTGGCGTGGTATCCAACGTGCGTTCAGTGAGGCATAGGCTGGAAAGGTAATCGACTCGAACATGCCAACCCCAAAGCGGATTGCCAGCATCAGGCCAAAAGCCAGGCTGCCAAGCGGGGTAAGAGCGGTGAAGACCGAGAAGCCAATGCAGACGACGATGAGGAGCTTACACGCGTTCCAGCGATCAGCGATCACCCCGCCCGGAAACTGCAGCAGGGTATAACCAACCAAAAAGGCCGAAAAGATCATGCCAAAGCTGTCCTCCTCCCAGCCCAAGGCGATCATCATGACTGGCGCAGCGACGGCGATATTGACCCGGTCAAGATAATTAATCATGCTGCCGGCGGTCAGCAGCCCCACCAGCCTGTAGCGAACCGGCCAAGCCATAGTTCCCCTCCTTTGGCTTGGGACAAAGTGACGGGATTGTAGCCCAGACGGATGGGAAGAGTCAAAGAAAGTGCTGAGGACTGGGTTTACTGTCTGCCTTCCTTACTTCACTCAGTCCTCATTGCTGAGTCCTTTTCCGGCTGGTAGCTGAATGCTGACCGCTTGCGGAGGCAACATGTTATATGGCGAACTGTTTGCGCTAACAGCAGCGTGTTTATGGGGCACGGTGCCCATTTTGATCCGCCGCGGTTTAGCCCACTCGACGATCTCAGTTGCAGTAGTGTGGGGCCTCTTGGTTAGTGTACCGCTGCTTGCAGTGGTCTTTGTTTTCCACCCTCGATCCGTACTCGAAGCCGTCGCCCCACGGGCGGCGGTGTGGTTTGTCTTAGTCGGCATATTGGGGCCATGTATTGGACGGGTGTTTAATTTTATCGGTGTCGCTCGGCTCGGAGCGGCCAGAGCCACCCCACTGGTGAATATCGCGCCACTGTTTACGACTCTCCTCGCCGTTGTGTTTTTACACGAGCAAATTACCCCCAAAATCTTTCTCGGCATGCTGAGCATTGTTGCCGGTGTGGCCTGTCTGACTGGACAGGAACGCCCATGAACCTCTGGGAATGTATATGAATTTGAAAGACGCCATCTATCCGTTGTTGGCAGCTTTGTGTTACAGCACCAATCCGGTCCTGGCTAAGCTGGGGCTACAGATTAGTGACGAACCCTTACTCGGCGCGTGCATCGGGCTGATCGCCAGCGTGGCGGTGTATATCATATATTTTTTTGGGAGTGGCCAAGGCCAGCAGCTATTGAGCATGCCGCGTGCGGCAGGCTGGTATTTTGGCTTGGCCGGTCTGGCTACGACCATCGCCACTTTCAGCCTGTTCGCTTCTCTGCAATACTTACCCGCTGCTATTGTCGCCCCGCTCACCTCAGCCGCGCCGCTCATTACCTTGCTTCTCAGCTATCTGGTCTTGAAAGATGTGGAGCGGGTCACCCGTTCGGATATCGGCGGCACGGTCTTGATTGTGATTGGGGTCATTCTGTTAGTTCAGTGAACAGGTTTTCATTTCGGCGCAGCTGTTGTAGTTAAGGACGAAGAAGAGGAGGCAAAACTATGGATCTCGAACAACTCGAACGTCGGCTGCGGGCAGTAGAAGATATTGAAGCGATTAAAAAGCTCAAGGCCAAGTACTGTGCTGCGTGTGATAATCAATACGATCCGGACTCGCTTGCTGCACTGTTTACCGAAGAGGCAGTGTGGGATGGAGGGGACTTTGGCAAATACGAAGGCCGCGAAGCGATTCGAACATTTTTTCGAGGTGCATCAGCACTTCTTCCTTTTGCCCTGCACCAAGTCATGAATCCGTTGATCGAGGTCGATGGGGATACGGCCACCGGCCAGTGGTATCTCTTCCAACCGTGTACCTTAGGCGAACAGAATCAAGCCATGTGGCTGGCAGCCAAGTATGCAGAGGAGTATGTCCGCACGAATGGGGAATGGCAATTCAAGAGCCTGAAGGTCAATTCGCAATTCTTTACGCCCTTTGAGGAAGGCTGGGCCAAGAAACCATTTGCCGGACAGTAACGACTAACGAGAGCGAGAAAACTGAAATGGAAAGAAAAATTTGGCATGAACATTACGAGAAGGGAGTGCCGCAGGAGATTAATCTGGCGGAATATTCTTCGGTCGTGGATATTTTGGAACAGAGCTTTGAGAAATACCCCACGCGTCCAGCCCTCCACTGTATGGGCAAAACTTACAACTATGAAGAGGTGGAGATTCTCTCCCGCAGGTTTGCCAGTTATTTGCAAAACGATCTCAATCTCAAAAAAGGGGATCGGGTGGCACTGATGATGCCCAACGTACTCCAGTACCCCATCGTGCTGTTTGGGATTTTGCGGGCGGGGCTTGTTGCTGTCAATGTGAATCCTCTCTATACCGCTAGAGAATTAGAACACCAGTTGAACGATTCTGGTGCTGAAACGATTATTATCTTTGAGAGCGCTGCTTCTACTCTTGAAGAGATACTCGCAAAGACGCCGGTTAAGAATATCTTGGTTACGAGGATTGGGGACTTCCTCTCTTTTCCCAAGTCGCTCATTGCGAATGCTGTTATCAAGCATGTTAAAAAAATGATTCCTCCTTACACTCTTCCTGGTGCCAATTCTCTCAAGGAAAAGCTCTTTGGTGCAGACGCAACAAAATACGAGAGGCCCGTGTTGACCTCTGAAGACACTCTTTTTTTGCAATACACAGGCGGAACGACTGGGGTTTCCAAAGGAGCCGAGCTGACGCATGGCAATATTGTGGCCAATATTCTTCAGGCTCGGGCCTGGACTGGAAGTCATGTGATAGAGGGGGAAGAAATTATTATCACCCCCTTGCCTCTCTATCATATCTTCTCTTTGACAGCGAACTGTCTTCTGTTTACCTCTCTGGGCAGCTTAAATGTTTTGATTACAAACCCACGGGATATTGCTGGGTTTATTAAAGAATTAAAGAAGTGGAAGTTTACCTCCTTTACAGGGGTGAATACCCTTTTTAATGGACTTTTAAATAATTCCGACTTTGCACACGTTGATTTTTCCTCTCTCCGCCTGACTCTCGGGGGAGGGATGGCGGTTCAAAAATCTGTCGCCCAAAAGTGGAAAGAGGTTACGGGCACGCCTCTTATTGAGGCCTACGGTTTGACTGAGACTTCCCCCGCTGCCTGTATTAACCCTATGGATTTGGAAGATCATAATGGCAAGATTGGCATTCCCATTTCTTCGACCGAAATAGTGATCAGAGATGACGCAGGAAAAGATGTTGCCGTTGGCGAGGTTGGAGAATTGTGCATTAAAGGGCCACAGGTCATGAAGGGGTATTGGAATCGGCCAGATGAAACACAAAATGTTTTTACTGAAGACGCGTATTTAAAAACTGGAGACATTGCCTGTATGGATGAGAGGGGGTTTTTTCAAATTGTTGATCGCAAAAAAGATATGATTCTCGTTTCAGGTTTTAATGTTTTTCCCAATGAAGTTGAAGAAGTTCTTTCAGGCCATCCTGGTGTTCTTGAAGTGGCGGTGGTGGGGGTTCCCGATCAAAAATCAGGTGAAGCGGTCAAGGCCTTCATTGTTAAGAGAGAGGAAGCACTCACTGATGAAGAGCTGAGGGCCTACTGCAAAGAGCACCTGACCAGCTACAAAGTTCCCCGACACTACGAATTTAGGACAGACTTGCCCAAGTCAAACGTTGGAAAAATTTTGCGCAAAGAACTGCGCTCGTAGGTTCTACGTTCTCCGCGTGCAGTCCGGCACGCCGTAGTCGTGCCCCTCGTTCAGGTTCTTGTCCGCGCAATCGTTTAAGGAGGAATCACATGCCATATATTGAACGCGAGAAGGGTGTCAGGATTCATTATAATCATTACGGACGCGGATTTCCCGTCGTTTTTCTGCATGGGTTTTCCGCCAATGCTTGGCTATGGGCGTATCAAGCGCCAGTCCTGGCTCATAAATATCGCTGCATTGTGATTGAAGCCCGTGGCCACGGGCTGTCCTCCAAGCCGCTCAAGGGCTATTCGATTCAAGACATGGCGGCCGATGATGCAGCGGCGTTGGCTGCCCTAGGCATAGACCGGGCAATTCTGGTTGGCAACTCCATGGGCGGGATGCGAGCGATGCAGATGAGCCTCGATTATCCGCACCTTGTCGCCGGAAATATCATCATTAGCAGCGCCACCAATTTGAGCCAGTATGCAGACGCGGATGAATTTATTGCTAATTTACAGGACAACTATGAGGCCGCAGCCAATGATGTCGTCGCAAACTGTTTCTCAGACAAGACGCGGAGAGAGCGGCCTGAAGTGTGTGAGATGATCAAAAACAATTTCCTCGATGAAGCTGGACTGCCACGCCGGGTGGTATTCGGCTGCTTAGAGGACCCAAACGGGGTCTGGCGCTGGGACATCACAGACCGTTTGAAAGACATTAGCCAGCCGACACTGGTCTTAGTCGGAGAAGAAGATAAAGCAACCCCAGTCGAGGCGAATCGATTTCTGGCTGACCATATCCCACAGGCTGAGTTTCGGATCATCAAAGACGTCGGTCATTGCTACGAGATTGAACAGCCCCTGGAGTTTAACAAGGTGTTAGAGGAATTTGTTGCCAAGCATGGGCAGTGAGGAGAGGGAGATTAAAAAAATACAGCAATTCTTGGAGAATTTCTTGCCTCGTTCTCAGACATAAGAAACTGCTGGCCCAAATTAGTGCGGCTTACGAAGAGAGTTCAGACCCAGTCGCGAAATCCCTCATTGATCTGCTTCAGTTGAACGCTGGATAATGTGATGGCAATGACGATCCAGGAGATTCTCGACGAGGCAGACAAGTGGAATAAGATCGGGGCCGAGGCCGGGCGGCGTCGCTCAGCAGCACGGGCGCGTCCTGCTGAGCAAAGGCAGCAGCCAGGTGGATGGCGAGGGTGGTTTTCCCGACCCCGCCTTTGTTCATATGTATTTGTAGTTACAGTCAAGGAACCGACCCGACCATAAAAGGCCAGACGGCTGCTATCATGCCCCGCATGGCTGCTCTCATAGCCCTGCTGGCCCTCCTGCTCTCAAGTCAGGCGTTCGCGTCAGAAATTCTCGGCGGCCGTCCCGCGGGCGTTAGGTGTCTGTCAGGCGGAAGATAGGACAAACCTGAATAGCTGGCTTGTTCGCCAGGGCCAGGGCCTGGCCTATCGACGCTATTCGCTGCGCTACATCCCCGAGGAAATGCTAGCCCGGATGCAGGGGAATAGTCTGTGGGCGGGTGAATTTGTCCAGCCCTGGGCTTGGCGACGGGGTGAGCGCTTGAAGTAGACTGGACGTGGGAAGGACGGTAGCCTAGGCGGCTGAATAGCGAGGAGGAAAAGAGGGGAGGAAAGATGAGCAACACTGACCTGAGTTGGATTGCCAACTACATCTGGGGTATTGCCGACGACGTGCTACGCGACCTGTACGTGCGCGGCAAGTACCGCGACGTGATCCTACCCATGACCGTGTTGCGTCGGCTGGATGCGGTCCTGGAAGACAGCAAGCGGGCCGTTCTTGACATGAGGGCCAGCCTTGACGCCGCCGGTATAGTCGAGCAGGATTCGGCCCTGCGCCAGGCCGCGGGACAGGCGTTCTACAACACCTCGCAATTCACCCTGCGCGACCTCAGAGCCCGCGCCAGTCGCCAGCAACTAACGGCCGACTTCGAGGCCTACCTCGACGGCTTCTCGCCCAACGTGCAGGACATCCTCGACAATTTCGAGTTTCGCAACCAGATTCCGCGCCTGTCCAAAGCCGACGCCCTAGGCACGCTGATCGAGAAGCTCACCTCGCCCGATATCAACCTGAGCCCGGCCCCGGCCAAGAACGCCGACGGCTCGGTCAAACACCCCGGCCTCGACAACCACGGCATGGGCTCAATCTTCGAGGAACTGGTGCGCCGCTTCAACGAAGAGAACAACGAGGAGGCCGGCGAACACTGGACCCCGCGCGACGCCGTCAGGCTGATGGCCAAGCTCGTCTTCCTGCCCATCGCCAACGCGATCAAGTCCGGCACCTATCTGCTCTACGACGGCGCTTGTGGAACCGGCGGCATGCTGACCGTGGCCGAGGACACCCTGCGCCAGCTGGCCGCCGAGCACGGCAAGGATGTGTCCACCCACCTCTACGGCCAGGAGATCAACAACGAAACCTATGCCATCTGCACGGCCGACCTGCTGCTCAAGGGCGAGGGCGAAGCCGCTGACAACATCGTGGGCGGCCCGGCGCACTCGACCCTGGCCAACGACGCTTTCCCGTCCCGCGAGTTCGACTTCATGCTCTCCAACCCGCCCTACGGCAAGAGCTGGAAAACCGACCTGGAACGCATGGGCGGCAAGAACGCCATGCGCGATCCACGCTTTGTGATCAAGCATGCGGGCGATCCCGAGTATTCGCTGGTCACCCGCTCCAGCGACGGCCAGATGCTGTTCCTGGCCAACAAGCTGTCCAAGATGAAGCAGCACACCCCGCTCGGCAGCCGCATCGCTGAGGTACACAATGGCAGCTCCCTGTTCACCGGCGACGCTGGCCAGGGCGAGAGCAACATCCGCCGCTGGATCATCGAGAACGACTGGCTGGAAGCCATCGTCGCCCTGCCGCTCAACCTGTTCTACAACACGGGTATCGCCACCTACATCTGGGTACTCAGCAACCGCAAACCCGCGCATCGCCGGGGCAAGGTCCAGTTGATCGACGCCACGCAGTGGTATAAGCCCCTGCGCAAGAACCTGGGCAAGAAGAACTGCGAGCTGGTCGAGGACGACATCGTCCGCATCTGCGACACCTTCCTTAACTTCAAGGAGACCGAGCAGAGCAAGATTTTCGACAACGCCGCCTTCGGCTACTGGAAGGTCACGGTCGAGCGGCCACTGCGCATCCAGGGCGCCGACCCCGCCCGCGTCTACAAGGCCGCCGAACTCAAGAAGCTCAAAGAGAACGGCGAGCGGAGCGAAAGCGCTCCACCTGTCATCAGAAAGATCCACAAGCGAGGCACCGAAGCCGATCCGCTGCGCGGCCTGTCCGCGGCCAGCATCAACGGCCGGTCCACTGTGGTGGAGTACGAGCCGGACACTGACCTACGCGATACCGAGCAGATCCCGCTGCAAGAGGCGGGCGGCATCGAAGCCTTCCTGCGGCGCGAGGTTCTGCCCTACGCCGCCGACGCCTGGTACCAGCCCGACAGCGTGAAGATCGGCTACGAGATCAGCTTCACCCGCTACTTCTACACGCCGCAGCCCCTGCGTACGCTGGTCGAGATCCGGGCCGACATCCTGGCGCTGGAACAGGAGACCGAGGGGCTGCTCGGCGAGATCATCCGAGCGTAGCCGTCCCGCCAGCACCGAGCTGTAGGTTGACAAAGTGCACACATTGACAGTTCCTGAAGACGATCATCCCCAGCCGCAAGGCGACGCGTAACTATCGTAGGATAGGGGGCCGACCAAGACACAACGGAGGAAGAACAGATGAGACCGACCGAGATCATCTTCGAGGTGAGGGAGGAGGCCATCGCGGTATGAAGCTGCCTGGCGACCTTCGAGGAAACGAGGTCGCCACTTCGTGTCATTGTAATTTAGACCTAAAAGTTAAATAGTAAATTTTGTTATTGAGAAACTGTGAATAAGGACTACCCGATATGCGGCGCGGAGAAATCGGCAGCTATGAAGTGACGAGCATCGGCGGTGAGCGTGTTCGCGCCTTTGTGCCGGCACCGCTGCCGCCGAAACCTGTCCTGGTTCTGGACGGCTCGCTGCAACAGGCGCTGGAATCGGCGGTGCTTGCTCTGGGTCGCCTCGACGGCGTCGCAACGCTCCTGCCGGACGAGACGCTTTTTCTGTACGCCTACGTGCGCAAAGAAGCGGTGCTTTCCTCTCAGATCGAGGGCACGCAGTCGTCGTTGTCTGACCTCTTGCTCTTTGAACTGGACGAAGTGCCCGGGGCTCCGCTCGATGATGTGGTCGAAGTCTCGAACTACGTGGCCGCGCTTGAGCATGGCCTGCGTCGTCTGAGGGAAGACTTCCCGCTGTCCAATCGTCTGATCCGCGAGATTCACAGGGTACTGTTGTTGCACGGGCGAGGAAGCGACAAGGACCCCGGTGAATTTCGCCGCTCGCAGAACTGGATCGGCGGAACCCGGCCGGGCAATGCCACTTTTGTGCCGCCGCCACGCACGGCCGTACCCGACTGTATGACGGCGTTTGAGCATTTTCTCCACGCCGAGGAGGACGGGCTGCCTGTAGTGCTCCGGGCGGGGCTTGCGCACGTGCAGTTCGAGACCATTCACCCCTTCCTGGACGGCAACGGGCGCGTGGGGCGATTGCTCATAACGCTGTTACTGTGCCACGCCGGCGTGCTGCACCAGCCGCTCCTGTATCTGAGTCTGTACTTCAAGCAACACAGGGATACCTACTACGACCTGCTGAATCAGGTGCGTCGCACCGGCGATTGGGAAGCGTGGCTCATCTTTTTCCTCGAAGGAGTGAAGCTGACAGCCGAGGGCGCGGTCTCGACCGCCCAACGCCTATCTCGGATGTTTCAGAACGACCGAAACCGGATTGAAGAGGCCGGGGGCCGAAGGGCCGGGTCGGGACTGCGGGTGCATGACGCACTCAAGTCGCAGCCGATTTTATCGCTGCCCGCAGCGCGCCGCAGTACCAATCTGTCCTTTCAGGCAGCCTCCTCGGCAATGGAACTGCTCGTCACCCACGGGATTGCACGGGAGATCACGGGAAAGCGTCGCGGTCGATTGTTCGTCTACGACCGGTACCTTTCCATCCTCAACGAAGGAATTGAGGCGGAGGCTGATACATGATCGCCGGCCTCAAACCCTATTCTGCCTATAAGGACTCCGGTGTGCCGTGGCTAGGAGAGGTGCCGGCGCAGTGGGACATCCTCCCAGGCCAGGCTTGTTTCCGTGAGAAGAAGCAGGCAAACCTCGCCCTTCAAGAGAAGACTGTTCTATCGTTGAGCTATGGCCAGATCGTGGTTAAACCACCAGAAAAACTTCATGGTCTCGTTCCTTCTTCCTTTGAGACCTACCAGATCGTTGACCCATTAAATATCGTGATTCGTCCGACTGACCTACAGAATGACCAGAATAGCCTGAGATTCGGTCTTAGCAGATATCGAGGGATCATCACCTCTGCTTACCTCTGCTTCCTTGCCAGCAAACGTATAGCCTGTTACCTACACGCTTGCCTGAAACACGTGACGCGAGACTTTTTGACCAACGCATCTCTGAGGGAACGGTTCGGCATCAAGGAGAAAAATAGGGCAGTCGTATCGCGCTACATTCGAGAGGCAGTGGATGGGGGTATGATCAAGCCGTTTGACGAACATGCCAGTAGGAGAATGATGAAATACGTTCCTTTTTGGGCGTGACTGTGGTGCGTGGATAATTGACAGCTAACCAGAAAAATATACCTGACGGTGCGTAAGTCTTTGAATACAAAGATGTTTTTTAATTGATGGGTAATTGATGAAAACAGGCAGAATCAGGCAATAGCCTTGTAGGGCGATTCGGTTTAGTTGATGACAAATGCACGAAAGGTTAAAAATCTCATAAGTATTTGATTTCATGACAAAATTTTAATTGATGGACTGCGTTGATTTGGTCCATCTCTCGATCTTCTTGCGCGCTACCGAACCGGTCCCTTGCGGTGACGGAGGTGTTGCCCATCCGTCAATCAGAACCTATGCTGTGTCTCACAGAAATTGTGAGGCTGTGTCCATGAAAAACATTACGGTGTCCGTTGACGAAGAAACCCATCGGCTGGCCCGTATTCGGGCGGCGGAGTTGGACACCTCGGTGTCGGCGCTGGTGCGGGACTACCTGAGGAGCTTGGCTGGCGGCCGCGGAACGGCGGTGGAGCAGGCGGGAGCGGAGTTGCGGCGCACACAGTTGGATGAGGTGCTGGCCGACTTCGCGGCGCGGGGTGTGGGGTTGCGCATGGCCGACAACCTGTCCCGAGAGGAAGTGTACGACCGCGATGCCGCTCGGGTCGAGGCCGAGCGGGAACGCAAACGCCGCGCGTCCCCCTAGCCACGATGCGGTTTGTTGATACCAACGTCCTGCTCTACGGGGTCAGCCCGCTGCCGGAGGACGCCGGCAAGCGACGCCAGGCGCTCGCGTTGTTGCGAGGGCCCGACTTGGCGGTGTCGGTTCAGGTGCTCCAAGAGTTTTACCATCAGGCGACGCGCCCCACCCGCCCCGGGCGGCTGAGCCACGCCGATGCCCTGGCTTTCCTGGGGACCCTTCTGAGGTTTCCGGTCCAGGACATCACCCTTGAGGTGTTTCGCGCCGGGGTGTCGATCAGCCAACGTTTTGGGCTGTCTTATTGGGATGGTGCAATTCTCGCGGCAGCACGCGCCCTGGGCTGCGACGCGGTCTATTCTGAGGATCTCAGCGAGGAGCAGGACTACGATGGCCTCCGGGTCATAAACCCGTTCACGGACCAGGCGGACCCGCAATGACGACGGACACCTCAGAACGCGGCCTCGAACGCCTCATCTGCACCGCACTCGCCGGCCATCCCTGCGAGCCGCCCACGGCAGGCACCGTGGCCGAACCGCCCGCCGACTACGGCGGGGTAGGCTGGAGCGGCGGCAACTTCCACGACTACGACCGCGAGTACTGCGTCGATCTGGTCCAACTCTCGGCCTTTCTGCGTGCGACCCAGCTCGAAGCCGCCGAATCGCTGAGACTGTCCGAAGACGGCCCAACGCGGCGCAAATTCCTGGTCCGGCTGCAGGGCGAGATCTCCAAGCGTGGCACTATCGACGTGCTGCGTCACGGCATCAAGCACGGGGCGCATGACCTGGCCCTGTTCTACGGCACGCCTTCAGTCGGCAACCAGAAGGCTACGGCACGCTTCGCGCACAACCGCTTCAGCGTCACCCGCCAGCTGCGCTACAGCCGCGACGAAACCCAGCGGGCGCTGGACATCGGGCTGTTCATCAACGGTCTGCCGGTCTTCAGCTTTGAACTCAAGAACAGTCTGACCAAACAGACGGTGGACGACGCGGTCTGGCAGTACAAAAAGGATCGCAACCCGCGCGAGAAGCTGTTTGAACTCGGCCGCTGCGTAGCCCACTTCGCGGTGGACGAGAGCGAGGTGCGCTTCTGCACCCACCTCCAGGGCAAGTCCTCGTGGTTCCTGCCCTTCAACCGGGGCTGGAACCACGGCGCGGGCAACCCGCCCAACCCGAACGGGCTCAAGACCGACTATCTGTGGCGCGAGGTGCTGAGCCGTGAGAGCCTGACCAACATCCTGGAGAACTACGCCCAGGTGGTGGAATCGAAAGACGACAAGACGGGCCGAAAGAAAAAGACCCAGGTCTGGCCGCGCTACCACCAGCTCGACGTGGTGTGCCGGCTGTTGGCCGACGTTGTGACGCGCGGGGTGGGCCAGCGCTATTTAGTCCAGCACTCGGCCGGCAGCGGCAAGAGCAATTCCATTGCCTGGCTGGCCCACCAGCTGACCGGGTTGGCAAAGGACGACGCCCCAGTCTTCGATTCGATCATCGTGGTCACCGACCGGCGTATTCTCGACAAGCAGATCGGCGACACCATCCGGCAGTACGCCCAGGTCGGGGCGACGGTGGGCCACGCCGAGCGTTCGGGCGACCTGCGCCGGTTCATCGAGTCCGGCAAGAAAATCATCATCTCGACCGTCCAGAAGTTCCCCTTCATCCTCGACGAGATCGGCAACGAGCAGCGCGGGCGGCGCTTCGCCATCATCATTGACGAGGCCCACTCAAGCCAGGGCGGCCGGACCAGCGCGGCCATGGCGCAGGCGCTGTCCCAGGCCGGTGAGGAGGGCGAGGAAGAGACCTACGAGGATCAGATCAACCGCTTGATGGAGTCGCGCAAGCTGCTCCCCAACGCCAGCTACTTCGCCTTTACCGCCACGCCCAAGAACAAGACCCTGGAACTCTTTGGCAACCCCGACCCCCAGGGGGACGGTACGGTCAAGCATGACGCCTTTCACACCTACACCATGAAGCAGGCCATTCAGGAGGGCTTTATCCTGGACGTGCTGGCCCATTACACACCAGTGGCCAGCTACTACAAGCTGGCCAAGACGGTGGCGGACGACCCGCAGTTCGATACGAAGAAAGCCCAGAAAAAGCTGCGGCGCTTTGTCGAGAGCCACGACCACGCCATCCGTCTCAAGGCCGAAATCATGGTCGATCACTTCCACGAGCAGGTGCTGGCCCAGAACAAGATCGGCGGCGCAGCGCGGGCGATGGTTGTCACCAACGGTATTGAGCGCGCGATCCAGTACTTTCACGCCATCCGCGAGTATCTGAAAGAACGCAAGAGCCCCTACCAGGCTATTGTGGCGTTCTCCGGTGAGCCTGAGTTCAACGGAGCAAAGGTCAGCGAGGCGTCGCTCAACAATTTTCCGTCCGGCAAAATCGCCGATAAGATTCAGGAGGACCCCTACCGTTTCCTGGTCTGTGCGGACAAGTTCCAGACCGGCTATGACGAACCCCTGCTGCACACGATGTATGTGGACAAGACACTGTCGGGCATCAAGGCGGTGCAAACCCTGTCGCGCCTCAATCGGGCGCATCCCAAGAAGCACGATGTCTTTGTGCTGGATTTTCTGAACGATACCGCCACCATCCGCGAGTCCTTTGCCGACTTCTATCGGGCGACGATTCTGGCCGATGAGACCGACCCCAACAAGCTGCATGACTTGCAGGCTGACCTTGATGGCGCTCAGGTCTATGCTCTGGAACAGATCGACAAGTTTGTGGAGCGCTACCTGGGCGGAGCCGACCGCGACCAGCTCGACCCTATCCTCGACGCCTGCGTGGCCATCTATCTGAACGACCTGGACGAAGACGGACAGGTGGACTTCAAGGGCAAGGCCAAGGGCTTTGTACGGACCTATGGCTTTCTGTCGGCTGTCCTGCCCTACACCAACGCCGCCTGGGAGAAGCGCTCGATCTTCCTGAATTTCCTGGTCTCAAAGCTGCCATCGCCCCAGGAGGAGGACCTGTCCAAAGGCATCCTCGACGCCATCGACATGGACAGCTATCGGGCCGAGAAGCAGGCCATGCAGCAGGTCAGCCTGCCCGACGAGGACGCCGAGATCGAGCCGGTGCCGACCAGCGGCGGCGGGCAGCTGCCCGAACCTAAGCTGGAGCGTCTGTCGAACATCCTCAGTGACTTCAACGATCTCTTCGGCGACATCGACTGGGACGACGCCGACCGTGTGCGGCAGCTCATTACCGAGACCATTCCTTCCAGGGTGGCTGAGGACACGGCCTTCAAGAACGCCCAGCAGAACTCGGACACAGAGAATGCCCGCATTGAGCACGACAAGGCGCTGTTGCGTGTGATGACCTCGGTGATGAAGGACGACACCGAGCTGTTCAAACAGTTCATGGATAACCAGGGTTTCAAGCGCTGGTTGACCGATACGGTATTTGGGCTTGCGTACGAGCAGGAGACTGCCAGGTGAGGCGCTCGGCGTCATATCTGGGCGGGGGCACGAAGCAGTAGAAGAAATACGGGAGGCTGTTAATAATGCGTACAGGCATGTATCAGGCAACAGCAAAGGATCTTCTCAGCCTCCATACAGGCAATAGAAAATAAATAGCCCGCCCGGGAGCGCCGCAAAAAAATAATTTCGGCGCAACAAGATATTTCAGCCCTCTTTCATACACTTCTTTCAGGCCAAAACCGGCCAAATCGGCACACTACCCGGCATGGTTCACTTTACACACTACAATCGGAATACGCGCCCTGCGTATGTGACGGCGGCCTATCGCTTGTGCGGCCCTTGCATGTCGCTGGCTACATCAAGCAGATGACCCAGACCTATGCGGCGACGACGGTCAAGCAAAATCTGGCCGGCTTGCGTCAGCTCTTTGATCCGAGCAAGCGCTTCAACACCGGATGGGTCGTCCTCATCGGCACGCGGCTAAAGACAACCGGCAAACCACGGAGTTCCTCTCAGATACTGCTGAGGAACAAGAACAGCACCTTCCATAATCCGGCGAGCAGTGCGCTGAGCGATCACGCTTTCGGCCCGCCATTCTGACCCACAGCGTTTCACTTTGGCCCCAATCTCCATTATTCCGGCTGGATGGCCAATCCGCAGCTGTTCAGAGGAGGCAGCCTGCGAGACCTCGTGGACAACAGTCCCTGCGACAGCAGCAGCAACAGCAGTACACATAGATACCGTGCCGGGAAACGTTCGATGCGTGTTCCCCATCGAAATTGCCCGAGCGAGCAAATCTATATGTTCGACGTCAACACACTTCCCGCCACTGCTCTCATACGAAGCCGGAGGCGCAACCATAGCAATCTTTGGCGCCCCCGGGCTGTGTGTATGCGCACTCTCAATGTTCTCGGCAAGCCCTAATAAGACGGCTCCATGACAGCGAATTTCTTCGAGCAACTCTTGCAATACACCCTCAGCATCAAGATCGGCGGCTAAACGACGCGCATCAACAGCCAATTCTTCAGCTCGGACAAAAACGGTCGGAATTGCAGCGTCAACAAGCGAGAGCGTGACCTGACGACCACTCGCTACTATTATTTCCTGCTGCGCTAGCCCGGTCGGCAACACCGAGCCACCGAGCGAGCCACCAGGCTCTAAGTACTCCAGCGTAATGCACGCCCCCGGAGCGGGGACTCCGTCAATCGTGTACTCGCCCTCAACTTCAGCCTGACCGTCACACACAGGCACCTGAGCGATATAGCGCTTACCGGTGTTCGTCGCCAACACGCGGATTTGGGTGATCGGCTCGACAGCTGGCACCAAGCCTTCATCAATCGCAAACGGCCCAACCGCCGACGAAATATTGCCGCACGTACTGCTCCAATCGATCGTCGATGTCCGTACGTCCACCTGCCCAAAGGTAAAGGTCACGTCAGCATCACTGTGTGCACTCTTCCCAATAATCGCGACCTTGCTGAGAGAGGAAATACCGCCGCCGAGTCCATCGACTTGGCGCCCATGCATATCGGGACTGCCCAACGCAGCCAGAATAATCCGCTCGCGCGTCAGTTGATCATAGGCTGCCAAGTCATCTTCATTAAAACAGATTGCCCGACTCGTACCGCCACGCATAAATACCGCCGGAACTTTGTGCTGCATTGCCCTGCCCTCTTTATTACGTTTCACGTTTTATGCTCTTCACGCCCCCCCGAAACTCCGGCAGCACCTCTTTGGCAAACCGCCGCAGCACCTCACGATCCATATTCTCAAACAGTGACAGAATGAAATACTCCACTCCAGCCGCTCTCAAATCCTTCACCTGCTGGATAATCTGTGCCGCAGGCTGGTTCAACAGTGGAAAACGTAAAGACACAGACTTCTTCACCGCAGCTGGATCACGCCCGACTTTCTTGCAGATAGTATCAAAATTGGCACAGATTTTTTTGACTCCGTCCAGGTCTCCGGCTCCGGGAGAAAAATGCCAAATATCAGCATGCCGAGCCGCCAAGGGCTGAATAATTTTCGGTCCCATTCCGCCGATCAGAACAGGCGGGTGCGGCTTCTGAATGGGCTTCGGTTCAAACGGGGCATCCGTAATCGTATAATATTTTCCCTTGTAATTTGTCTTTTCCTGGGTGAACAACATCTTGATCAACTCGACCGCTTCAACCAGACGCCGAGCGCGCTTCCCAGGTGTGTAATATGGGATATCAAGGGCCTTATGCTCAAGCTCAAACCAGCCAGCGCCCAGCCCTAAAATCAGCCGTCCATTGCTGATGTGGTCTACCGTCGTCGCCATTTTGGCCAGTATGGCTGGGTTTCGATAGGTATTGCCCGTCACCAGCAGACCAATCTTAATATTCTTGGTTTGTGCGGCGAGAGCTGCCAACAGCGTCCAGCCTTCCAAACAGCTGCCGGTTGGATCACTAAAGATCGGGAAAAAATGATCGAACCCAAACGCACTATCAAAGCCTAACTCATCTGCTTCAAGCCAGGTCTGTTGGAGTGTGCGATACGTCACATTCTGTGGGGGGGCTTGAATACCAAAGTGCAGTCCGTTCGTCGTTGCATCAGGATCATGAGCCGCAGCGTGGACCGTCTCGGGAAAAGCAAAACGCCCGGCGAGTGTCGCCGCGGCGGCTGTAGTACTGACGCTTTTCAGGAAGCGGCGTCGAGAGATAGGGGCTTTTGGCATGTGGTTCTCCTTCCGGTATTAATCACTCTACCGTCTGCATTCTACATTTTTGCCATCACCTCATTAGCAAAACGTTCCATCTGCGGATACAAATCAGTTCCAAAGCGCGAACGGCGCATCCAGCCTGGCGAGAAAGCAAACAGTCGATGCACGCCGGCATCTTCAAACTGCTTGACCGTATCGAGCGTCAACGGCAGCCCAGGTTCAATACCAGCCGTAATCTCCAGCTGTGAATAGTCGCGCCCAGCCTCCTGACACAGCTCTTTGAGTGTGGCCAAGTACGGCTTGACGCTCTCCGGCGTATACCGAATCCCGCACCAGCCATCGGCCAACTCAGCCGTACGTTTGAGCGCTGCTCGACTCTCACCACCAAAGATCAGCGGCGGATACGGTTTTTGGACGGGCTTGGGGTTAAAGCCTATGGGCTGAAAATTGTGATATGTACCGTCAAACTGTGGCGTGTCCTCAGTCCACAGCGATTTCATCACTTTCACCGCTTCCCGCGTTCGGCCAGCCCGGTTCTTGAACGGCATACCCACCGCGTCGAACTCCTCTTCACACCAGCCCACGCCAATGCCGAGCATCATGCGGCCCTCGGACAACACATCGAGACTGGCGACCGCTTTGGCGACACTCAGGGTATTGCGCAACGGCAAGACAAAAACGCCAGTGCCGAGCTTGATCGTCTTTGTCTGGGCAGCAACAAATGACAGCGCGACAAACGGGTCGTGTAGCGCCACCCCAGGACCGCCGGGGAACTTGCCGTCGGCTGAACCTGGATAGTTGGCTTTCATTTCGACTGGAACGGCCAAGTGTTCCGGAATCCAGGCCGACTCAAAGCCCAGCTCTTCACCTTTTTGGGCAATCTGCGTCAGCATATCCGGGCGGACCGTTGAACCACTCCCCACTCCCATTAGTCCAAATTTCATGCGCTTCCTCCTTTTTCACTTCAGAACCAATTATCCACTAGCTTCTTCTCCTGCCCTCGTTACGTTGTGACAGGTGCACTACAGAGCGGCACTACGGAGCAGATTGACGCTGTGCGGACAGCGGAGTGGGCGTCGGTTCATTGACGACCAAGGGCTTACCTGCATCAATCTTGAGCCAGATCATAGCACCGACGAGGGTCAGGAACATCATGGCATAAATCGCGCCATCCCAGCCAAACCGATGAGCCACAATCGGGGTGAGCGTCGGTGCGAGCACACCGCCCAAGATGGTCATAAGGTTTGCCAGGCCATACGTCACCCCAGTGTATGGGCCGCCGATATCGATAATTGTGGCAAACGCTGAAGCGGCAGCCATATACAAAAAGCCATCACCCAAGGAGAGCAAGACGATGGCCACGTAGGGGTGCTCAACCCCAGCGCCAATACCGGTACAAACCGCGCTGAGGACAAGGCCAAAAATCGCCCCAACGCGTCGGCCTATTCTCCGCCCATAGTCACGGACTAAGGCGTCGGACAACCTCCCCCCGAGCGGGCTGAGCAGCGCCACGGCAATAA
Source organism: Binatia bacterium (assembly GCA_965231765.1). Taxonomy (GTDB): domain Bacteria; phylum Desulfobacterota; class Binatia; order Bin18; family Bin18; genus JAAXHF01. The sequence continues at coordinate 4,980,913 of OZ246887.1, read as the reverse complement.
ACGGACCAGTGGCAAACAGGCCACCACCGAGTTGGCTAAAGCCGCGGACATTCACCAAATACAAGTAAAACCAGGCTTGATACAGAAAGACTCCATAGCCGAGGCAAAAGCCGGCAGCACCGAGCAACCACACATTGGCATTGGTCAGCAGACTGCGCCAGGGAACCTCGCGCTCTACGCTCTCCAGGCGTGGATTCTGATTGCGGATGCGTTGCAATTCCTCTGCGCCGACGTGCGGGTGTTCTTCGGGAGCATCAGTCGTGTAGGCGTACCAGCCGACAGCAAGCCCAACTCCGATCAGGGCAAACCCGTAAAACGCTACCTGCCAACCGTACTGAACCATGAGAAAGGCGACAATCGGAGGGGTAATGGCGTAACCAATGCCCATACCGCTCAGGATAAGGCCACCAGCCGATGCCCGCTCATCCGGGGCCATCCAGCTGGCCAGCATCCGGGTTGAGCCTGGATAACACGCCCCTTCCGCCAGCCCAATGAAAAAGCGCACAACGAGAAACGCCGCAAACGGCCCCAGCATGGACAGACCAGGCAATTGCGGGGCGATGGCCGTGAGCCCGGTAAACACTGACCACCAGACTAAGGCGGCACCGAGCAGTCTGCGGGGCCCCAGCACGTCGGCCAACAGGCCGCCGGGTAGGTGAAACGCGGCATAGCCCAGCAGGTAAATGGAATACAGCAGGCCGATCTGCACCTCGGTCAAACCGTATTCCGGCATGATTTGCTTGGCCGCTACCGAGAAGTTGACGGCGTCCATGCTGCGGACCACGCTGATGAGCACCAGGAGCCAGACAATCTTCCAGCGGGTTGATTCGAGTCCCATCATTGGTGTTGCTCCCAAATGCCTGGCAAACTGAAAATTGTGTGGAGAGCTGGACGTTCGGTGAAGGACCTTAACACCCTGCCAGCAGAACACAAGGGAAAAGCGCGGGTGCAGGAGCTCTTCTTGCTCAGGCGACCGAATCATTCAAGCTTCGGCCCAGCGAAGTTGTCTTGTGCCTCATTTCCTGCTCTTATCGGGGCGGTCCATGAGAGAAGAGACCTGCAACTGAACCAGCAGAGCAGGAAAGCGAAGTAATGGAATTCGGTATTCAATTCTTCCCCGATGTAGGCCCCGCAGAACGCTCAGCCGAGCAGTATTGGGCGGATGCCTTGTATCTCAGCGCACTTGGAGAAAAACTTGGCTTTACGTCAATTCGGACGGTTGAGCACTACTTCCATCCGTACGGAGGTTATAGCCCGAATCCGCTGCTTTTCCTGACTGCGGCTGCCATGGTCACTCAGAGAGCTCGCTTGATTAGTGGAGCAGTCCTTCCGGCGTTTAATCATCCGCTCAAGTTGGCCGGTGAGATTGGTATGCTCGACGCGATTTCGCACGGACGATTGGAAGTCGGATTTGCGCGTGCCTTTTTGCCCCATGAGTTTGCTCAGTTCCACGTTCCCTTGGACGAGAGCAATGCTCGGTTTGAGGAAGGTGTTGCTATGGTGCGGCGCTTGCTCGAAGAAGAAAACGTCTCGTTTGCAGGCCAGTTTCATCAGCTCACCAACGTCACGTCTCTCCCACGTCCAACCCAAATACCCCGCCCGCCCTTTTGGGTTGCCGCTCTGGCTACTCCGTCAAGCTTTGAGCGAGCAGGACGGCTCGGCTACAACGTCATGGCTATTCCTCTGGCTGGCGGACAGATGGCGGAATTGATTGGCTGTTATCGTAACGCATGGCGGGCTGCTGGCCACACAGGTCACGGACGGGTGATGTTGGCGTTTCATATGTTCTGCACGGAAAGTGAAGAGCACGCCGTCACGATTGCCCGTGATCCATTGAACCGCTATCTCAAATCGTTAGTTGCGGCAGCCTCCGGTTGGCTCGATACGGCACAATCAAAAGACTACCCGCACTACGACAAGATTATTGCTGCCTTGTCGCGAGAAACGTTTGAGACGCAACGCGAGAAAGGTGCGGCGTGGATTGGTCCGCCGGAGGTGATTATTCAGCAAATCAAAGAGTATCACCGCCAGGTTGGCGGCTTTGAGATTGCGTCTCTGCAGGTCAACTTTAATACGATACAGCGAGATGACGCAGAGCAGTCGATGCGGCGCTTTGCAGCCGGGATCATGCCATGTTTCGAGGCTTCGGTCTCCTTGTGACGCTGCTCTGCGTCGTCACATCTTATGATGACGCAGAGCATGGGGACCAGATGAGCCACGGGCTGGAAGCCCATGCCACACACCTCACATCTCCAACGACACCCGAATCGCCTTGCCCTCGTTTGCAAACGGAAATGCTGTATTAATCTCAGCAAACGGAAAGGTATGCGAGACGATCTTGTCAAACGGATAGGTCTCTTTACGTCGTGCCAACCAGTCGATGGCACGTGGCAAGACCCACGGCTCATATACCGTCACACCACGAATGGTCTGACCGCCCCGCACCACGGTACCGGGATCAAGACTTGACTGCGGACCAGGGGTGATATTCCCAACCCAGAAATAGCGTCCGGCTTGACGCAGCAACCGGACGCCTTCGTCAACCGCGTGGGGTGCGCCAACAAACTCCCCCACGACATCGGCACCCAATCCGCGTGTATGGTCAAAGACTAACTCGCGGCGGGCTTTTTCATCGACTTCATCAATATTGACCACAATGTCTGCACCAAACTCTTTGGCCAGTTCCAAGCGATCGGTCAATTTATCAAAGATAATCACCTGGGCTGCGCCCATATCTTTGGCTAATGCAGCCGCGTACAGTCCCAGTCCGCCCGCCCCCTGAATCACAATGGTATCGCCGAGCTGCAGGCCGATTTGGTCCAAACCATACAGCGACTCACATAAGGCACAGTTCGCCGGTGAAACGGCCTCGTCGCTAATTTCAGACGGGACTTTGCACACCGTCTGTCCTTGACGCAGGTAATAATACTCGCCGTAGGCGCCTCGGAAATGCGGAGCCTCATCCGCGTCGCGCAGCCAGTAGCGATAGCGATTGGGACAGGCTGAGGACCCATGCAAGCAGGCCGGGCAGGTTCCACACGGAATAAAGTAAGTATACGCAACCCGGTCGCCTTCTTCCAAACGTTGGCCCAAACAATCTCTGCGCACCTCTTTACCCAGGCGAAAAATCTGACCGACCATCTCATGCCCGGAGACAATCGCACGGTTTCTGGGCATGCCCGGCCCACGCCCATGCCACAGGTGCAGGTCCGACCCACAAATATTGGCCCGGTGGATTTTGATCAACATATCTTCCGGGCCGACGTCCGGCAACGGGTATTCCCGGAATTCCATGTCTTTCATCGGTCCGGCAAAAATGGCGACGTTACCTTTCATATATTTCCCCTCAGAGTCGGTGGGGCCTACCCCACTCGACAAAATATGGCCGCTACAACGAGGCACCACACATCTGGTGAACAATCGAGAGAATATGGGCTGCTCCATTCTCAAATGCAGCTCGCCCAATGCTTTCATTGGGCTGGTGAGCCTGATCCAGATCGCCTGGTCCACAGATCAAAGAATCTATCCCCGTCCTTGCAAACTGACAGCCATCGGTCCCAAACGGTGCTCCGCCACTTGTTGTTGCGCCAAATTCTGCGAACAACACGTGCTCAAGCGGGGTATGACGCGGCGACAGGAGTGGAGGCGCAATAAAGGGCTCACTGACCTCAATTGTCGGCCGTAGGTCAGAGCCATAATCACGCGTATCAACCGCCCGGACGCGGCGGACAATCTCATTGTAGACCTCGGTAGCATCCGTCCGTGGCAAGGGGCGGTAGCTGATGAGCAAGGTGCATTCCTCGGCAATCATATTGCCTGCCGTGCCGCCTCGAACCGAGCCAAAATTCAAGCTGGTATATGGCGCATCAGGAAAGAGCGCCGCAAATTCGGCGGCGGGTTGGGCCCGGAGTTCAGCTTGGTACTGACCGACCGCTTCAATGACCTTGCCCGCCACAGCGATAGCGTTTGCTCCTTTTTCCGGGATGCTGCTATGCCCGCCCAGCCCGTGCACTTGTATGGTCACCAGGCCAATGCCTTTATGGGTATGGAAAACGTGATCCGAAGTCGGTTCACCGATCCAGGCTAAGCGTGGCTGTGGGATGTCCCGCAATGCATCCGGTAAGTCCGGCAGCAGCCGCTCAGCGCCGAGCATGCCAACCTCTTCATCAGCCGTGAACACAAACACGAGCGGACGGGCGAGTGTTGTCAGGTCAAGCTGCGCAGCAGCAGCAACGCACTGGGCGACAAACCCCTTCATATCAGATGTCCCCCGGCCGTAGACTCGGTCGTCTTCAATAGCAAGCTGGAGCGGATCACGCGTCCAACCCGGCTGGCCGTCAAAGGGAACCGTATCAACATGCCCAGAGACAACCAGTCCATCTGGTTCCGGTGGTCCAGCACAGGCGACCAGGTTAACTTTGTGTACGCCAGATACTTCAGTCCGTTGCAATGCCACCCGAAAACCATGGCCATCAAGCTGTTCGCCCAAATAATCCATGGCTTCTGCATTGCTTTTACTGCTGACCGTATTACATGCGATTAAACGCCCTGTCACTTCATGCAGATAGGAACCCATATATGTCCTTCTCATTCCCGCTGCACTTATGTGTGGCTGCATTTGCAGCCCTCCCCTTTGCATCCAGCAGCGGAAAGACATAATACACCAGAGAGGCGGCTGACATACAAGCAAGCCTGCGCACAAAAGAGAACAGGAGAAGACATGGCTCAGTTAGATGGACGGGTAGCGATCGTGACGGGCGGGGTCCAAGGGATTGGCCTTGGCGTCGCCTTGAGTCTGGCACGGGCAGGCGCCACTCTTGTCATTGCCGAGGCTGCCGCAGACCGGATTCCGCACGCGCTGACTGCAATTGAAGCGATTGGTGGACACGCACTAGGCGTCCAGACCGATGTTACCCAGACCAGCTCAGTTGATCATATGGTCGAGGAAACGCTGAGTCAGTTTGGCAAAATCGATATTCTAGTCAACAATGCTGGCGTGGTCATCATCAAAAATATCTTGAACCAGACGGAAGCCGATTGGGATGCCGTACTCGACGTGAACCTCAAAGGCACGTTTCTGTGCTGCAAACGCGTTGTACCAGAAATGCAAAAACAGGCCAGCGGAGCGATTGTGAATATTGCGTCTATCGCCGCCTTTCACTACACCGTGCCCCACGTGCCGTATGCCGCGTCAAAAGCGGGGGTTGCCTCCTTGACCAGAGATTTAGCCTATGAAGTGGGTGCGATGGGCATCCGGGTTAATGCGATTGCCCCAGGGCCAATCGAAACACCGATGATGAATGACGCGCTGACGGAAGAGCAGAAAGCTGCTTACGCCAAGACTGTCCCCATCGGACGTATTGGACAGCCACAAGACATTGGTGATGCCGCCGTTTTTCTCGCGTCCGACGCAGCAGGTTTTATCACCGGCGTCACGCTACCAGTTGCCGGTGGAACAGACCTTAAAGTGGGCCCGTCGTAACGAGGAATTTGTATGCACGTCGCACTCCATTTTTTCTCCACTCCCTATACTGCCCACCCCGCAGACGTTGCCCGGCAAGCGGAAGAACTCGGATTTGAATCCATCTGGATGGGCGAGCATCCGACTGTTCCGGTCAATATTGGCACGCCCTACCCGTTTCGGGATGATGGACAAATTCCAGACTTTTATAGTCAGATTGCGGACCCGTTTATCGGCTTGGCATCTGCGGCGGCAGTCACCACGCAGCTCAAGCTAGCGACCGGCGTGTGTCTCGTACCCGAACACAACCCACTCGTCCTGGCAAAGCAAGTTGCCACGCTCGATCATTACTCTGGTGGTCGGGTGATTTTTGGTGTCGGTGCTGGCTGGCTGCGCGAAGAAGCAGAAGCACTTGGAACGGACTTTCCCCGACGCTGGCTTCTCCTGCGCGAAGGCGTTGAAGCTATGCGCGAGCTGTGGACAAAAGGCGAAGCTGAATATCAAGGCAAAGCGGTCAGTTTCCCCGCCGTTCGATGCATCCCCCAACCAGTCCAGAAGCCCTACCCGCCAGCCATTCTTGGCACGCATGGAGAAAAAGGCTTACAACGTGTTGCCCGCTGGGCGGATGGCTGGTGTCCGATGGCTCCTGTTCCAGAAGAATTACGAGAAAACCTGAAGCGGCTGAAAAGCATGACCCAAGACGCCGGACGCGACTTCAGCAAACTGGACATTAGCGTCTTTTTGGGTGTCACCACAGAGACACAGTGTGGTGATATGCTCAAGCGGTATGAAGATGCTGGCGCGCATCGAGCGATTTTGTTTTTGGGTCAGCAAGAAGGGCTGCTGGCATTTAGCCATGTGCATTTCTTTCGACCTGCTGAAACTGAAGGTATCTTGGAAAGACTGGCAGAAAACAGCATCGCAAAATTGTAACAGCCATGATCAAACTCAGCGTCAACGTCAATAAAATCGCGACCCTCCGGAATGCACGTGGCGGCAGTCTGCCCAACGTCGTCCAAGCCGCCCAAACCTGTATCGAGGCTGGTTGTCACGGCATTACCGTTCATCCGCGTCCAGACGAACGTCATATTCGGTATCAGGATGTGTATGATTTACAGGCGATGCTCACAGGCCAAGACGTTGATTTCAACATCGAAGGCTACCCGTCTCCTGAACTGCTGGACTTGGTATGTGAAGTCCGTCCGACGCAGTGCACTTTGGTACCTGACGCGCCCGATGTGTTGACTTCAGACCAAGGCTGGAATTTGCAGGCGGATGTCGAGTGGGTGCGACGTGTCCTCGAACGGCTGCATGGAAACGGCGTCCGTACCAGCCTGTTTCTTGATCCCGATACCGACCAAGTCCGACGGGCAAAGGATATCGGGACTGATCGCATTGAATTGTACACCGAGCGCTACGCACGTCTGTTCAGTACACCGCAACGAGACGAGGTTTTCGAGGAGTATCGTCAGGCTGCGTTAGCCGCGCAGGAAGTTGGCCTTCATCTCAATGCCGGACACGATCTCAACCTGGACAATCTCTCCCATTTTGCCGAGAAGGTGCCGGGTCTGCTCGAAGTATCGATTGGTCATGCGTTGATCTGTGACGCCCTGTATATGGGACTTCGGCCTGCCGTGCGGGCGTACTTACAGACGCTGGGGTATGACGTAGGAGACTGATGGAGGGCACAGCCGTATGGGCATGCTCATTAACTTTAATGAACCGCACGAGCGAGCGCGGTTTGCAGGGGGGTACACATGGCTGACTACCAGCTCTTTTCACTCGGCAATTTTCCCTTGGAATGCGGTCAGGTACTGCACGGTGCCAAGCTGGCCTACAAAATCTATGGCGAGCTGAATGACCACAAGACAAACGCTGTCCTGATCCCCTCGTGGTATAGCGGGAATCACACCGGCTATGAGTTCTTGATTCAGCCAGGCCGGTGTTTTGATCCCGCCCACTCCTGCATTATCGCCGTCAATATGTTTGCTAACGGTTTGTCTTCCTCGCCTAGCAACACGCCCAAGCCGCTCAACGGACCGCATTTCCCAGCCATTACAATTCGCGATAATGTTGCGGCCCAACATCGCCTCGTCCGTGATCACCTGGGTATTGAAAAACTGGCCATGGTAGCCGGCTTCTCCATGGGCGCCCAGCAGACATTTCAGTGGGCGGTGAGTCATCCGGATATGGTAGAGCGTATCGTGCCCTTGTGCGGTGCGGCGCGTACCATGCCGCATACGCATGTTTTTATTGAAGGCTTCACTTCGGCGCTGAAAGCCGATGCAGCCTGGGATGGCGGCGAGTATCGAGACGAGCCAGACAAAGGCTTGCGGGCCATGGCCCGGGTGTATGCAGGCTGGGGGTTTTCGCAAGCGTGGTATCGCGAGGAATTGAATAAACAGATTGGACATCCCAGCGTCGAAGATTTTCTGGTCCGGTTTTGGGAGACGTTTTTTCTGCAATGTGATGCCAACGATCTGCTGTCTCAAGCCAAGACCTGGCAAACACACAATGTCGGCGCAACACCAGGATTGGGCGGAGATCATAAAAAGGCCCTGGCATCAATCAAAGCCCGCGCAGTTGTCATGCCTGGACAGACCGACCTGTACTTCCCGCCAGAGGACAGTGCGGCAGAGGTCGCGTGCATGTCGAATGCGATTCAGAAAACAGTGCCGTCTATCTGGGGGCATTTCTGCGGCGCTGGCATTAATCCAGTTGATACCGATTTTATTGATCAGGCGGTGAAGGAGTGTTTGGCCGAGTAAGGTATCACCGGAGAATGCAGCATGAAACTGACCTACGACCCACACGACAACATCGCTTATTTACAGCTCCACAAAAAGACTGCCCAGGTAGAGACTCTCCATATTAGCGACGAGCTGAATATCGACCGCGCTCCGGATGGGACAGTATACGGCATTGAGCTTCTCAACGCCAACAATCAGTGACAGGATGATGGTCGAGGCAAATTTGTCATCATCACTGAAGCCCTAGGCCAGCGTCAGGAAGTCTCTTTCAAGTAAGAATTTCTCGGGCCGGTCCAGCCGGCCAGCTCAGGTTTACGACGAGACCCCAGCTTTCGCAGCGAGGGAGGCATAACTCACCCCGCTGCCATTATCCGTACTGATCGGCAGTCCTGCATCCCGCCAACCTGGCACCACTTTTCCGGCCGGATTTTGCCCGCCACCAAATCCGCCCTGCATATTTGTCACATTCGTATAGCCAGCTTGGTCCATAATCTCGGCAGCACGCTGAGAGCGTCCGCCGGCCTGACAGCCGACAATGAGCGTCACACTTTTGGCAATATTGGATTCAACGACCGCCTGAAAATCTGGATTTGGACTGGGTTCACGGGTCGCTGGATTAAAGAAAATCACGGGAATATTAATCGCGCCTTCGGGATGACCAGCGGTAAATTCCGCTTCTGTCCGTACGTCAAGATACATGACCGAGGGGTCACTGCTCAGGGTCTGGTAGGCTTCAGGAGGGGTCGTCTGTTTTACCGCCATACAAGGCTCCTCTCTTTCGCTCGGTGTGAGAATTTTATATGAGATCTGATCCAGAACATGTTCTGTGATCCTGCACGACCAGTCAAGCAGGAAAGCGGGAAAGAAAGAAGCACAGAAGAAGCAAAAGGAGAAGGACATGGAAGATGCCGTACTGTTAGAACGCCAAAGTAGCGTGGCCACGATCACACTCAACCGCCCCGAGCAGTTCAATGTCATGAACACGGAACTGTCGATGGGCTTGCGCCAGTCCCTCCAGGATTGTGCCGATGACCCTGACGTCCGGGCCATTATTCTGACTGGCAATGGCAAAGCCTTCAGCGGTGGTGGAGATATCAAATTTTTTGTGAGTGAGCTGCAAACCCGCACGATCGGTCCCAGCTTTGAGAAGATGATGCCAATGCTGCATGCCGCCATTTATTTGGTTCGCGAGGTGCAAAAGCCAGTCGTTGCGGCCCTGAATGGCGTCGCCGCAGGCGGTGGGCTTGGTTTGGCTTTAGCGTGCGATTTTCGGGTCATGTCCGCCAAAGCGAACCTGGTGACTGCGTTCCTTGGCATTGGTGCCAGTCCGGACTCCAGCTCAACGTTTTTCTTGCCTCGTTTTGTTGGCATGGGAAAGGCGACAGAACTGTTTATGCGCAATACCCCTGTCTCGGCGGAGGAAGCCCTGAATATGGGCTTGGTGACTGCGGTTGCGCCGCCAGAGAAAGTTCTGGAAGAGGCAACGACGTTGGCCAATGAGTTGGCGCAAGGACCGACGGCAGCCTTTGGCCGGACCAAGCTACTGCTGAATCAGAGCCTTGGCAGTTCATTCCAAGAGCAGCTCCACAGCGAAGCACGTTCGATTACGATCTCAGCTCAGTCGCCCGACTTTGCTGAAGGGGTGACTGCATTTGTTGAGAAGCGTAAAGCCAGCTTTAAAGGCAAGTAGGGTCACTTTTCAGTAGCTGCCAGTTTTCTATTCCCTCTCCCTGAGGGAGAGGGCTAGGGTGAGGATGTCGAATATCCCATTAAATTGGAGATTGCTCTGCGCTCCCCCACAGACAGCCAAAGGACAAAAGAGAGGCGTATTATGAAAGCCGTTACCTTTACAAAACCTGGTGGCCCAGAGGTTCTACAACTCACCGAAGTCGCTGATCCAGTCCCAACTCCGGACCAACTCCTCGTTCGTGTGCGTGCTTCCGCGCTCAACCGTGCCGACACCATGCAACGCATGGGAGCCTATCCACCGCCGCCTGGAGAGTCGGATATCCTTGGTCTTGAACTTGCCGGTGAAGTGGAAGCAGTTGGTTCGTCAGTCTCTCCTGGACAAGGATTTGCCGTAGGCGACAAAGTCTTTGGTTTAGTCGGCAGCGGTGGGTATGCCGAAAAAGCTGTGATTGATGCCCGGATGGCCATGCCCATCCCAGACGGCTGGAGTTTCACTCAGGCCGCCGCAGTCCCCGAAGTCTACTTCACCGCCCAAGAAACGATCTTCAGCCTCGGTGGCCTCAAAGCCGGTGAGACAATCTTGATACACGCTGGAGCGAGCGGGGTCGGTACGGCTGGCATTCAAATGGCGCGCGAGACAGGAGCCCGGATTCTCATCACTGCGGGTTCTAGCGACAAAATCCACCGGTGTGTCGAGCTTGGTGCAGAAGCAGGCTGTCACTATAAAGAGCAAGACTTTGCCGAGTGGATACAAGACGTCACCCAAGGCACAGGCGTTGACGTTATTGAAGATTTCATTGGTGCGGCGTATTGGGACAAAAATCTTCGTAGCCTCAAAATTGGTGGCCGTTTGGTCTTGGTTGGTCTCATGGGCGGCGTCAAGACCGAAACAAACTTGGGCTTGATTCTGACCAAACGCTTGCAGATCTTTGGCTCTGTTTTGCGTAGCCGCACGCTTGAGGACAAAATCGACATCACCCGACGTTTCAAAAAAAACTGGTTACCGCTGCTGACGGCCGGGAAAATCAAGCCCATTATCGATACTATTTTCCCGCTCGCTCAAGCAGCCGAAGCGCACCAGTATATGGGGGACAATAAGAATTTTGGGAAGATTATGCTCGAAGTCTAGGAAGTCGTTTAGTCTAATAGGAGATGCTCTGCGCTGGCACACAGAAAGCCAGAGCGTCCCGTCATCTCGTAAGACTCGCCTCACTTCTTCGAAGACTGCGACCAATCGTTGTATATAATCTGCCGGTTCTTCTTCTGCACCAATCTGTTGTGCTGCGCTATAGTCTCTGAGTCCCCAGTACGGGGGAGAGCTGATACAGCAACGAAAAACCTGGGCAGGGAGCTTTTTCAGGATAGTCGAAGCATCCCCTTGAAATACCGTAGAGCTCGTAAGCTGCTGAATGTATTCAGCAGGCGGATCATGCACAAAATCCATGCGGTTTTCCTGTGCGCCTGATCAGGCTGAAATATGGCGGGAGCTATTCGGGCCGCTCATACCGCCAACCGCTCTTAAGCATCAACAGACGGTGCCGAACACCAGATGCATCGACATTCCCAGTCTCGAACCCAGCGTCGCCTTGGTACAAGCAACACACCCCGTCCGACACTTTCTGGATACGCGGAAAAAAGATCTCAGGCTCGCGACCACGCAGGCTCGTCAGGGCTTCGTCTACAGTCTGGAAGGGAGACAGTTTTGTAATCGAGACAAACGTTGGAGGCGGGAGTTCAATGTCTCCGGCCTTTTGCGCGGCGAGGGCTTTTTCCGGTCGCATCCAGCTATGATCATGGATTTCTCCACCATCGACCTGAACCTCGCCTGCGCCTGCCGCAGCCACAAAAAACCAAGTCGAGAAGCGTCTCGGCTGCACAATGGGCGTAGTCCAGTGGGAGAAGAAGATCATCTTTTCAGGATCGATGACGAGATTGGCTTCTTCTTGGGCTTCGCGCACGGCCGCGTTTTGTGCGGCAGCCAGCATTTTGTCTACGGCTCCAGCAACATGATCTTCTTCATCGATATGCCCGCCGGGAAAAACCCAGGCCCCACCATGAAAGGCCAGCTTGGAGTTACGGCGTAGGAGCAATGTTTCGATACCATCGTTTGTATCCCGCAGCAGAATGACTGTTGCGGACGGAGAAGGGGGAACAGCTGCTGTGTCTGACATGAGGGGGAATATATCCTAGCTTTCTAGCGGACGGCTAGAGCCCGAGAGTACAGTCGAGTGTTGCCGATTCAAGCTTGCCTGGGTTATTCAAAAGAGATATTCTTTTTTGATATCTTATTCTCATATCTCAGAGGTAATCCATGAGTGCAATCTCTTTAAAACTCCCAGATGAAATTCTAGAGGAAAGTAGCGAGTGTGCAGAAGCTCTGGAGTTGTCTCGGGCCGAGTACATCCGGCGCGCTATCCTGCGTATGAACCATGAGACCCAACAACAAATTCGAGCAAAACGACTCGCCGCAGTCTCTCACAAGGTCCGTACAGAAAGTATGCGGGTGAATGCAGAGTTCGCTGCTATCGAGCAGGATCCTGATGCCTAAACGGGGAGAAATTTGGCTGGCGAACCTTGCCCCTCGCCACGGGACTGAACCCGGCAAAACCCGACCAGTTCTCATCATCCAGGCTCAGGCACTTCTCGACGCCTACCACCCCTCTACGGTTATTATTCCGTTGACGACGAACTTGGTCGAGGATGCAGAACCGCTCAGGATACGGGTTCCTGCTACGGACAAACTCCGTCGGAACTCTGACCTCCTGATTGATCAGATCCACGCAATTGATAATCAGCGGCTTGTTCAAGGGCCACTCACCCAGCTGTCAGATTCACTTCTGGCAAAAATCGCACGAGCTATTCGTGACGTCTTAGATCTCATCGAGACGTACTAAACCTCTGACCAAAGGCGAGAAGCCTTTCCAGTGTCACGTGCCCGTCCGCCTGAGGTTTTAATCCGTCCAATGACCGGCCCTAAGCGCTCTGTTACTGTTGCGGGCGGAGAAGGGGGAACAGGTGCTGTGTCTGATATGAGAAGGCAGCCACACAGGGCTGCCCTTACAGTATTAGTAAATGGCTATTTACGCTCGTTTCAACGCCAATACACTGCCATCCCCATCAGCCGACACATACACCGTGCCATCGCCACCAACCGCGAGGCCAGTAAACGGCGACAGCGGTCCAGGCATAAGACCGGCAATACCAAGCAACGGTTTTGGCGTGATGCCTGGAGGGGCTCCGACAGGGAGATTCGTCGCTATCGTCTGTTGCTGTTTCGTTGACAGCGAGAAGGCAATCAGTTCTTTGCTATCCGCGTCCACCACGTAGAGTTGATCGCCCGCAAGCGCAACACCCTGCGGCTTTTGGAGTCCATCAATGACAGTCGCTGTTCCGCCGTTCACATGCACGACTTGGCCTTTGTCACTATCACTCACATAACACGAGCCATCACTGGCAACCGCAACACCCGTCGGGCGACCCAAACCGCTCGCCGCAGTCGAAACCTCTCCGCTCATCGCCACTTTCAGCACCCGACCGGCTCCACCTTCAGCAACGATCAGGGCACCATCAGGGCTGACTGCAACGCCATACAGTTCATCTAGGCCCTCAGCGATAACGTTGGTCTCGCGCGCATTCAGATCATATGATACCACGCTTCCAGCTGAGATGGTCGCATACACATTATTCGACGGACCAGCCGCCACACCACGTATAAAGCCGGGGAAGCCTTCCTCAGGGAACTGGGCTGGACGACTCTGCTGCCCGTCGGCCGTCAGCGAAATCAGACTCATACCATCGGAGGCAAACAGGTTGCCATTCCCCGCCGACAAACCAAACGGCCCCAACATACCAGCGTTGATCAAAACCCGCTCTTTGCCATCGCTCATGATCTCAGCCACGCCCCCATCAACAAAGTGGGAAATGAACAAGCGGTTATCGTCATCAATCACAAAATTGTCGATCCCCGGCCGGACTTTGGAAACCAGCGTTTTTGCGCCGCTCTGAATATCGATCTTCAGAATTTCGCCATTGCCGGCCTGGGTCGTCGTCAGCAAGCCATTCTTGTCGAACTTGACCGCTGTGGGCACGGCTAAACCATCAACGAAGCGCTCCGGCGTGCCACCCTCAAGCGCACAACGCCAGATTTCGCCATCCGCGATTTGCGGGAAATAGAGCATGCCATCCGGTCCGACCATCAACGCATTTGGCAAGGCAAGATTGTCTGCCATCAATCTGGGCGAGCGGCCATCGGTATACAATTCCCACAAACGTCCGTCCGGCCGACACTCGTCCATAAACAGCCGGTCTTGATAGGCCACGATGCCATTTGCGCCAGGCACGTTATCGGCAATGACCTTGACCTCTCCATTTGGCGTGCGGGAACTCACCCGACCGCTCATGACCTCGGTCACATACATCGTGCCGTGCGAATCAAAAGCAATATCGTCCGGTGCAACAATTTCTCCACCAACAGGTGAGACGGTTTCATGCGCCCCCGTGCTGGGATCAAACGCACTGACCTGACTGCCAAACGCCTGGACAACATAAATCTTGCCGTCCGGGCCAACACGCATCCCGTTTGCGCCATACAGCTCACTCGGGGATGTCACACTCGATAATTGCCACCCTGCAGCGGCTTGTGGCCCTGCTGGTGCATGATAACGACTCATAGCTATTCCTCCTTTTTACTCTGGTCTTATCTCCCTTTAAACTCGGGCTTCCTGCGCTCCCGCCACGCGACGTGTGCCTCGTGACTATCTTCGGTCTGGCCGAGGAGCATGAAGCGGTAGATATCACTTTGCGCAGACTCTTTGAGCGATGCAATATCCATCCCTTTATTCAATGACTCTTTGGCCATCCTGGCTGCCAGCGGTGGAAGCGCAGCCAGACGTTCGGCGTAATTGTAGGCCAAGGGCATCAACTCCGGCAACGGCACGACTTTGTTGAGCAGGCCAACCCGATGGCCCTCTTCTGCCGTAATCCGTTCCCCGAGTAAAACCATCTCCATAGCTTTGCCGCGGCCGACATAGCGGGCAAGACGCACTGCGCCGCCATAGGCTGGAATGATGCCGAGCGGCACTTGCGGCAGCCCCAGCTCAGCATTGTCAGACGCCACTAAGATGTCACAACACAAAGTGATCAAACAGCCAATACCGACAGCATAGCCGTTAATCGCTGCAACGACTGGCTTGGGATAATCCGCCACAGCGTTAAAGACCATGAAGCCGCGTGGGCTGACTGTCGCCAAGTGCTCTCCGACCGAGGTCACTGTATGCGTTTTGTTGTTCCCCAGATCAGCTCCAGCCGAAAACGCTTTATCACCTGCCCCAGTGAAAACGGTTGCCAGGACCTCAGGATCGTCCTCCATCACTCCAAAGACGTCAATGACTTCTTCAGACAGCTGCGTCGTCCAGGCGTTCCGTTTCTCCGGACGGTTAATCGTGATGGTGGCAATATTGCCCTGCTTTTCGTAGATCAGATAGTCATAGGCCATTGTGCAACTCCTCCTTTTTACAGCGATCAGCTGTCAGCTTGGGAAGTAGGATTCGGAGATTCCGACAGCTGGGTCGGGTCAGTTGGTGACGGATCAGTGAGGTCAAAAACGAGGTGACCGGCCTGTTCTTGCGCAGCAATCCGGGCAGCAAGAAGCGGTGAGAGTCCGAGCTGGCGATGGTCTGGAAACTTCTCCTGATACAGCAAAGGCCGCAGGTAAAATTGATCGGGGTACTGCACATCAGCCTGCGTCTTGTGCGGGCTCAGAAACCAGCCCCGGCGTAAAAACTCTGGCGTGAAATACGTCTGCCAATCATCAGCAGGCCAGGCCATCTTTTTGTGATAATCATGTACCCCGACTGTCAACAGATCCAGATCCGTCCGCCAGAATAGAAAGACGAGGCCGGTATGGCCGAGGCGTCCATCCTCTGGATGTTCCTGGCGCTCCAGACGTTCTGTGACCATCGCCAGTTTGCCGTCCTGATCGTATTGCTCAGTGCGCAACGGACAGAAGATTTCCTTGTCGATCCAGTAGATCAGCTTGCTGCAATAATAATTCGACAGCCATTCTGGGCGCGGGACGGACTCCACTACATATGTCTCTACACCACCGTCAGATCGATAGGCGGGGTAATCATCACCCATCATTTTTATCTGGCTGGTGTCCTGCTCATACGATGAGCCGTCCGGTCGAGTGATCGTCATTGTCGAGCGCGTATTGGGAAAACGGATGGTGTTGTACAAGACATCCGTGCCAATCACCTTCCAGGAAAACTCCCAGGGGTCACGGCCTTGGAGATCGTCAAACGTTTGGGCGTTATTGGGAAAACGGGTTTCACGTCGTGGCTGAGGCTGGCGACGAATACGCCGCAGACTTGGGGTGTAGCTATAGCGGTCTTGTTTTTTGGTAAAATTCTGATCCGTCCGATACTCCATCCACAGGCTCTGGCGTCCAGCTACTGCGGGTGGATTGGTAAACTGGGTGAACGCCCGCATATATTCCTGCCCGGCAGACACCCGCATTAAGGCACCGCTATCGGCGGGACGATACAGGACGGCCGTATTGCTCTTGAGCGTACTCAGCATATAGCCCTCAGCCGTCATGCTCTGCACGGTGCTGAGCCAAATATGTGAAAAGCGCGGTCGAGGGGTATCAAGGTCAAAGGCCAGATAGGCAAGTTCTTCGGCTGTATACGGGACAGAAAATGGATACGGCTCGGCAGGGAGATAGGGAATCTCAGCATCACGTGGGGTGTTTTCTCGCAGGTCGATCGTTTTCAGTTCTTCGGCAGAGAGTTCGTCTACGGGTCTCCAGGTTTTTGTCGGGGCTTGAGGCAGGGCGGAATCAATCCCCCACGCTCCAGATATGAGTAAGGTGGGCGAGGTGAGCAAAATGAGCAAGCTAAAAAACAGTTTCCAAACAGACACGTGGACGTCCTACTTCTTTCTGAATTGTCAGCACCCAGTTGAATCCTCTCAGATGAAGGACTCTAAACGAAGCGACTGAGCAACTGAGTGACTATTTATTTCATCCGTGCCATACGCCGAGCGAAATCACTGACTTTGGACCAATCATACTCACGGTATAGCTGCATCTTCTCGGCTTCCATTGAGCCTTCAGCGTGCAGCGCCAACACGGCTTGATAGCCGCCAAAGTCGGAGGCCGTAATATCCTGAATCAGATTGACGACTTGCAGTCGCTCTTTGCCAGACGTGCCCTTTTTGCCCTTGAGGTATTTCTCGATCAGCGGGCCAGTCTCTTCGCTTTGCAGGTCTTCAACGGCTGGAGCCGTGACAAGAATACCGCCCGCAATATCCTGCACATGCGACAACGCCTGATGGAAACTTGCCGCAAAATGGTGCTTGGCGATATTCACCGTGGACGGATCAGGAATCACCATGCCAAAATCCGTTGGCACGGCTTTCATGCAGGCCATATGGGTCAGCGAACGCGTCGTTTCGGCGTAGCTGGCTAACCAGAACAATTTTTCTTTGATATGCGCCGCCTTTTCGACCCCGTTGTACTCAGCCATCAGGCGAGCCGCTCCGGCTAACAGATCCAGAAACGGTAGCTTGTACGAAATAGCAGTCAGTCGATGGTACTCGACAAACGACAAGGCCATCGGTCCCGCGAACTGCCATTCACCTTTGAGGAAAATCCGATCATTCGGAACGAAGACATCCTCAAAGATGGTCAACGTTTCAGTCATCTTCGAGGCCGAGCTAACAGGATGGTCGAATTCGTTGCGCTCGGTATATGAGCCATAGCCGCTCATCAGTAGCTTGAGTCCCGGCGTGTTCAGCGGAATGGCGAACGAGACGGCATAGTCCTTATCGTCTTCGCCCATCGCCCGAGTCGGTAACACAATCATTTCATTGGCATGTGTCGTATTTGACGTGTGCGTTTTTGCACCCCGCACAACGATGCCATCCGGCCGCTCTTCCACAATGTGTAGATACAGGTCCGGATCTTCTTGCTCCGAAGGGCGTAACGACCGATCACCTTTGACATCGGTCTGGGCTAAGGCAAAGCTCAAATCATTCTTCCAGCAGTAGTCATAGAAGGCTTTGACGTTCTCGTAGTACGACGTGCCAAGTGCGGCATCGATCTTTTGCGTCGTTCGCATCAGGCCAAACATAGCATCGCTGCCTACGACTTTGGCCAAAACAACCAAGGTCCCCCCTTCGCGACACGCCGTTTCAATCAGTTCACTGCGCTTCAACAGTTCTTCGGCATTCCGGGGTGGCAGGAAATACCGACTCATCTCCTCACCACTGTCGGGATGTCGCACAACCGCCAGATCTCGGTATTCAGGATCGTTCATCAACCGATAGTCTGTCGCCTCATGATCAATCGCCTTCTGAATCAGCGGATGTTCTGTCACCTCGGGTACGCGCTGGCCACGTAAATAGACCAGACGATCGTCTTTGAGACTGTCTGTATATTGCTCAACTGTGCGGATAGGCATTGTGCTCTTCCTTTCTCATCCCTCATCAAATCGATACGCCGTCTTTACGTTTGACGTTTGACGTCTTACGCTTCCCGTATGCACCCGAAACTGCAAGAAGCCATCGCCCTTTTCAACCGCCGTGAGTATTTCAGCTGTCACGAAGTCTTGGAAGAGGCGTGGCACGAGGTCTCAGCAGAAGACCAAGCATTTTACGAAGCTCTCATCCGTTTTGCCACCGGTCTCCACATGCGCTTCAATCGCGGGGCTTCACAAGGAGCGATTAACCTCTTGACCCAGGGTCTCATGCGTTTAGAAAATTATCGCCCGAGCCATCATGGCGTAGACGCGGCCCGGCTCTACACCGATATTGACGAACATGTCGAGCACCTCAAAACGGCGGCCAAGGACAAGCCTGGTTTCTTCGAACGCTGGCGCGTGCCACGTATGCACCACATAGGCGAGTAAACTAATCCTGGCGCCTCAGCTGTTCGACTGTATACGTGCCAGCTGTTGGCTCTAGTTCCACCTCAAAGGTTTCCATAATTCGAGCAGCCAAACCATAAAACGAAATGGCCAGCGTCATTTCAACCATCTCTTGAGCATCCAAATGCTCATACAGGGCTTGGAAGGTCGCGTCTGAGGCTTTAACGTTGAGCGTCACCTCATCAGTAAACCGCAGCACTTTTTTGTCGATCTCGTCAAACACGTCAGCTTCAGCCCCGTGTGGAATGGCTGCCACTTGCGCATCTGTCACACCCGTATCTTTGGCAATCGGCACATGCTGCGTCCATTCGTAATTGGCCTTGGTCAGGTGAGCAACCCGTAAAATGGCCAATTCGCGGAGCCGATCATCGAGCTTTTGTCTGAGCAAAATAGACTCGCCGAGCGACATGAGCCGAGTTGCGTTGGCTGGTGCATTCAGAAACATGCGCAGAATATTCAGTGGCGGCAGTGATTCCGCCCGAGCGCGCAGCTTCTCCGGTAAATCTTCAATATTGGGATACGGAATACGAGCCATGCGGTCTCCTCCTGACATCGGTAAATCGCGCCCCCGACCCTACCCCGATGGGAGACGCACAGTCAACGCAATCAGAGGCAGGAGTGCTGGCCTAAATAGGCCACTACGACAACTGGGAACTGGCGGCTCTGGCCCGATTTGGATGACGTTGAATGCCTCATCCACGCTCATTCTTCTTTACAAAAATGGGAGCAGGAGCTTTCGCATTTTACGTTCGTATACCCCCCTTTTTTCCGGGAAAGAGACATAGATGCTGGCGTGCCCATCATGATTTTCCAATGCGCCATCAATAACCCGGAACACTTGTTCCCTTTTATCCTGTTCTATAGAGGAGAAGAATCTTATTGGCGCTAAGAGTCTCCTCAATATTCCTCTTCGGCTGCGGGTCCTTCGTTGGGGGCGGATCAGACAAGGGTCAGGTGTCTTACCTTTGACTCTCTGTTCGCTTCCTGCCAGCATACCTTTCAGCAACATCAGGGACAGACCCCTTGGGGTCGGGTCGCCTGCTGAATAGAAAAGCCACCAGACAGCGTGGAGTCATGACCTTCGCTGAGGTGAATACGCAGGACTCACTTCATTATCTGTGCTGTGATGTTGCTGGACCCGGCAATCCTCTTGCCGGGCGGTGGAATTTTAACGTGCCCCGCACTGAAGGACCAAGTCAGCGCGAGACCCAACAGCCGTTCATGGATTGAGCCGCGCTGGGCTCAGCGGGCATGTGATCCATTGGGCGGAGAAAGGCCAATGTCGTCCAATGTTATCTACACTGAGCACTGGTGTGCTCGCCATCGTTTTGCTGCTCGCTGCCCCCGGATGGGCCACCACCGTTATTCAAAAATCCTTCGCGGAAATGGTCCAGGAATCTGAGATCATTGCGGTCGGCACGGTGACGGCCATCGCGGCCGAGTGGGACGCGGCGCACCACCGGCCGTTTACCCTCGTCACCTTCTCCACGCTGGACGTGCTGAAAGGCACGCACACCGAGCCCGAGCTGACCCTCCGGGTGCTGGGTGGCCCGCATCCTGACGGCAGCATCTTACAGGTTGCCAGCATGCCGCAGTTCACCATCGGGGAACGGAACGTGCTGTTTGTGGCGGGCAACGACCACTATGCGGTGCCGCTCGTTGGAATCTGGCAAGGGGTGTATCGCGTCGTGTTTGACTCCACCCGGGGTGTCGACACCATCCAGACCCACGCGGGGCAGCCCCTCACCACGCTGCCCACCGGCCCGCCCGACGGGCAACAGGATCTCTCTGACGACTCGATTACCAGCGCGCTATCCGCCTCCCCGCAAGACGGCATGTCACTGGAGACCTTTAGCCAGTTCATCCAGCAGGAGGTCTCCCGCGATGACTAAGACCTGTGTCGTCCCGGTCCTCATGCTCCTGCTGCTCTTGATGGGCGGTCTAACGGACAGCCACGGCTTCGAGCGTCTCAGAACCCCGAGCGGCGCTGCTTTTTTCTGGCCGAGTGCGGAGGTCACGCTCAATCTGCTTGTCGGGTGCTCACCTAATGCCCCTCTCGTCGCCTGGGGTCCTTGTTGGGACGACGCTGCCGAAGATGCCGGCGCGCGATGGAATGCGGCCGGCGCGCAGTTTGAGTTTTTCACCAGGAGGGCCAGCGTGCCCGTCTCCCTGTGTGCTGCAGATGACTTCAATACAGTTAGCTGGGCTCCCACCATCTGCGGCATGCCAATTGGTCCCGGCGTCGCCGCCACCACGAACAATTGGACGATCTCCACGGGTGAAGTGGTGGACAGCGATGTGGTGTTTAATTCTAACCTCGATTGGAACACCTATGCGGGACCACAGCGCCCATGGGGCGACGTGATCGACTTCCATCGAGTGGCCCTCCACGAATTCGGGCATGTCCTCGGTCTCGCCCACCCGGACGAGCATGGGCAGGTCGTGTCGGCCATTATGAATAGCCGGGCCTCCGATATTGACCGGCTCCAAGCCGACGATATCGCCGGGATTCGCGCCATCTATGGCCGAGCGGTGGTCACCACTGCTCCGCGCGGGTCCCTGGAGAATCCGGGAAACCGCTCCTTCAAAAGTGGCATTGGGGTGATTTCTGGCTGGGTGTGTGACGCGACGCGGGTGGAAGTGGCGATCGGGAACAGGCGCAGTCCCGTTGTGTATGGCACCCCCCGAGGCGACACGGCGTCTGTCTGTGGAGATACCAATAACGGGTTTGTCACCCTGGTGAACTGGAATCTCCTCGGGAATGGGGTGCATACCATGCGGCTGATCGTTGACGGAGTTGCGATAGGCTTATCGGAGTTTAAGGTCACGACCTTTGGGCAGGAGTTTTTACAGGGCGCGTCCGGTAGGTATTCCCTGTTAGATTTTCCCCGGGCCGGTTCCAGGGCCGTTATTGAATGGGACCAGAGCTCCCAGAACTTTGTGGTTGTTGGGACGGAGTAGCCTGTGCCTGACTGGAGAAAAGATGCCTAGAGCCTGCGGTATCATTGGACAAGGCTGCTGTTCTGGTTGGTGTCGATAGGCAGCCTTATTCTTAACCCTAAGAAGGAGGTTTGATATGACGGAAGAAGAACGTGGAAGAATGCTCGGGATGCAGTATCTCCAGCACTATTTGATTGGGCTCCTCGTCGAAAAGGACCAGAACACGCATCCGGTGGACATCAGCACACGCCTCTTAAATTTCACCACCTACATGCAATATACATATGACGACAGGCAATGCTCATCCGCCTCTTCCGATTAAGTTCGTGATCGCTGACCCGAATGACCCCACCTTTGACTGGAACGCATCTTATCCGAAGCCCTGACTCATTTACCTCCTCCTGAAAGAGATGACGGCAGAGGCCAGTCCCAAATTGCTGTTTCTGATTCTCTTGTTCTTGTTTCATGGTGTATCACTCCTCGGTTTGGAGTGGCTGCATTTGCCCTTCCACATGGCTGCATTTGGATCGCGGGAATCCGCTAGTTTGAGCAAAAACGGCCACGGTGCTACTGAAAGACAACCACTGGATGTCAAAGTCGGCCACTACCAGAGGCACACAAACGCTTTTCTGTACACCGCCCGTTGAAGGAAAAACTGTACAGCGCTAGGGTGCACGGGAAATATGCAGTAAGGAGTCACGATCACATGGAGCCGACCATTCCACTGATACGCACCGACCAGCCAAAACCGAAACCAAGCGATAATCAGCTCGGGTTTGGTGAGATTTTTACCGACCACATGTTTCTCATGGACGGCGCTGTGGATCAGGGCTGGCACAACCCACGTATCGTGCCGTATGGTCCGCTCCCGCTTGACCCATCAACGGCAGTGTTTCATTACGGCCAAGCATTGTTCGAAGGCATCAAAGCGTATCGGTCCCCGCAAGACAAAATCCTGCTGTTTCGCGCCGACAAGAGCGCTGAGCGGCTCAATCGCTCAGCCGAGCGGCTGTGCGTTCCGCCGATTGATGAAAGCTTCTTTATGACCGCGCTGAAAAGCTTGATTGCGGTCGATCGCGAGTGGGTACCACAAGCGCCGGGAACGTCGCTATATATTCGACCAACAGTCATTGCGACTGATCCGTATCTTGGCGTGCGTCCGTCAAAAACGTATTCGTTCTTTGTGATTCTCTCACCGGTTGGCGCGTACTATCCGGAAGGCTTTAATCCCGTCAAGATTCTGGTTGAAGATCAGTATGTCCGCTCAGTCAAAGGCGGCATGGGAGAAGCAAAAACAGCTGGGAACTATGCGGCCAGTCTTTTGGCCGGAGAAGAAGCTCAGCGCCAAGGCTTTTCGCAGGTTCTGTGGCTCGACGGGGTTGAGCGGCGCTATATCGAAGAAGTCGGCTCAATGAATATCGCGTTTATGATCAACAATGAACTGGTCACCCCACCGCTCAATGGCAATATTCTGGCTGGCATCACTCGCGATAGTGTGCTCCAACTGGCCAAAGATTGGAGTATTCCAGTTGCTGAGCGACCCATCACTATTGACGCTGTCTTCAGTGCAGCTGAAACTGATCAACTGCAAGAAATCTTTGGCATGGGAACCGCTGCGGTGATTTCTCCAGTCAGTGAGTTATCCTACAAGGGCCGAAGCCTGACGGTAAACAATGGCCAAGTCGGCCCGCTTGCAGAACGGCTGTTTGAGGAAATTTCAGCTATTCAACGCGGCCTCAAACCTGATCCGCATGGCTGGGTGGCAGAGCTTGAGGGGTAAGCGAGAAGAAAATCAAAGGGCACGCAATCTCAGATTCCACATCTCAAAGCGGAGGGCTAGCGCTGATTCTGCCCTCTCCTGTCATGAACGTAGAAGCCGCTTCAGAGACCATGTAAGGACTTGAATACCCCACACCGGAAAGATACAACGCACAGACAGCAGAATACGACACAAGAGGAGAACGATTATGGACGCAGATGCCAAAAAAACCGCCTTACGTATGATTCCGTATGGTTTGTATGTCATGACCGCAGAAAAAGACGGCGAGATTGCTGCCGCAACCGTCAACTGGGTCACACAAACCGCCTTCGATCCCCCGCTGCTTGTAGTTGGTGTGAAGGGCGACTCAAGCGCACATGAGATCGTTAAAAAAGCCGGCTCTTTTGCACTGAACATCCTTGGCAAGGGCCAACAGGGTCCGGCCTTTGCCTTCTTCAAACCTGTGGAAAAAGACGGCAATAAGATTAATGGCGAAGCCTACAAAGCAGGCAGCACCGGTGCCCCTGTGCTCGAAAGCGTGCCAGCCTATATCGAATGCACTTTAGAGCAAACCGTTGAGAATGGTGATCATTCCATTTTTATCGGCAAAGTGGTGGATGCCGTTGTCCAGAAACAGCCCGAAGGCCGTGCCGATAATGCAACCTTAATTATGGCCGACCTAGGCGACAAGGTTTTCTACGGCGGATAAGCCTGACTCTTTTTCCCAAGATTCCCTGGCCTCCCTGCCCTACGTGACAGGGAGGCTTTCCTATATCTGAGCATTTTTTTGAGGAGGAAAACATGGGAGATTTTGTAAAAGTCGCACAAAAGAGTGATATTCCGGATGGCGGGGGCAAATGTGTTGAGGTCGAGGACAAGCAGATCGCGATCTTCCGAGCCGATGGCGAATATTACGCGATCGATAATATCTGCCCGCACCAGGGCGGCCCGCTTGATGAGGGCGAAATCGATGGAACGACGGTGACCTGCCCGTGGCATGGCTGGGAATACAACGTGACCACTGGCGAGAACCTTGACGATCCAGACACCAAACAGGATGTTTATGCAGTGAAGGTGGACGGTGACGATATCCTCGTCGAAGTCTGATCAAGCGGAGCACCCGTATGGCTTCACTGTTCGAAACAATGCACGCAGAAGACTACGAACAAGTGGTCTTCTGCGCCGATCGTAGCGCTGGCCTCAGTGCGATTATTGCCATTCACGATACGACCCTGGGCCCGGCGCTGGGTGGTATCCGTATGCGGGCCTATACCGATGAGGCCGATGCAGTCACGGACGCGCTGCGGCTTGCCCAGGCGATGACATATAAAGCAGCGCTGGCCGGTCTGGATTATGGTGGCGGCAAGGCAGTCGTGATTGGTGACCACACGACGACTCAGCGCGAGATGTTGTTTCGTGCCTTGGGTCGATCGATTGAATCGCTGGCAGGTCATTATATCCCGACGGAAGACATGGGTACGTCAACGGCTGATATTGAACATGTGCTCAAAGAGAGCCGTTTTGGCGTTGGTCGAGATGAGCCATGTGGCGGCGGAGGTGATCCGTCTCCGATGACGGCCTGGGGCATTTTTTGCGGACAGCGAGCATGTTTGGAAGAGTTAGACGGCACAGCTGAATTTCGAGGCAAGACGGTTGCCCTGCCTGGTCTCGGCAAGGTCGGTTATCCGCTGGCCCGGTATCTGCATGAGGCTGGCGCGCATCTCATTGTGGCCGATCTGGACGAAACCCGCACCCAACAGGCCATGACAGAGCTCCAAGCGCGCGTGGTCAGTCCCCAAGACATTTACAGCCAGGAATGTGACATCCTCGCACCGTGTGCGGCAGGTGGACTGTTTCACACAGAGACTATTCCACATTTGCGTTGCCGGATTATTGGCGGCGGGGCAAACAATCAACTCTTGACCGACGCAGACGGCGATGCCCTGCACGCCAGGGGTATTTTATATACGCCTGATTTTGCGATTAATGTCGGCGGATTGATAAACGTCGCCGATGAACTTGGTCCCGGCGGCTATCGGCGCGAGCGGGCCAAAGCTAAAACAGAAACAATTTACACAACACTCAAGGCAATATTTTCGGAAGCCAGGCAACGCAACGTCCCTCCCCATCGCTTGGCTGTTACGCTGGCACAGGAGCGCATTCAGGCAGTCCGCAATTTGCGACAGCTCAACGCTGCGTCATAAGAGGCATTGTTATGAAAACACCGCTCGCAGCATGGCATATTACACACGGCGCAGTGCTGACCGATGATCGTGGCATTGAGCTGCCGGAGCGCTTTACCGCCCCTGGTGACGAATACCAGACCGTCCAAGACACAGCCGGCCTCATCGACCTGTCATTCCGGGTTCAGGTCCGTATGACGGGCGAAGATCGGCATTCTTTTCTCCAAGGCATGTTGTCCAATGATGTGCAGTCCCTCCAACCCGGACAGGGCTGCGCCGCAACCCTGCTCACCGAGCAAGGCCGGATTGTCGCCGACGTGCACGTCTATGCACTCGACACTAGCTTTCTCATTGATGTTGATGCTCGGATTAAGAACAAAATGATTGAAGCCCTCAATCGTTTCATTATTGCCGACGATGTTGAGATGGAAGATGTGAGCGAGCGGCAGTTCACCCTCGCCATCCAGGGACCACTTGCCTCACAGGTCTTGGAAGCTGCTGGAGCAACTGTCGCTGTAGAGAAGGCTTTTCAACATGTGGAGGTCATGCTTGGCACTACTCCTGTCCGTCTTATCCGAGTGGACGATACGGGAGCCGATGGGTATGAACTCTTGGTTCCAACCGCACAGGCTGAGGCGGTTTGGCAGACATTGATCCAGGCTGGAGAGCCATTCGGAGCCTGCCCTGTCGGTATGACAGCGCTGAATATCGCACGGGTAGAAGCAGGTATTCCCTGGTATGGTATTGATATGGATGAGAGCCGGATTGTCCTTGAGGTCGGCATGCAGCAAGCCCTTAGCTTCAATAAAGGTTGCTATCTGGGACAGGAAATTGTAGAGCGTGCGTCAGCCCGTGGACGGATCAACCGCAGACTGAGCGGCCTGCTGATTCAGGCCGACACTCCTCCTCACAGCGGGGATAAACTGTTTCATGATACCCAGGAAGTTGGCTGGATCACCAGCAGCGTGGTTTCCCCGCGTTTGGGTCGGCCGATTGCGCTGGGCTATGTCCGCCGCGAACACCTTGATCCAGGCACCCAGCTCCGGATTGACAGCCACGGGACGCCCATGATAGCGGAGGTGGTTGCACTTCCCTTCTCTCAGAAATGAGGGGCTGCGGAAAGCATCATACACACACTAGGAGGGCAGTATGGCTCAACTTGGAAAACGATATATGTGTGAAACATGTGGCACCGAAGTGCTTTGCAACAAGCCTGGAGACGGCAATCTGAATTGCTGCGATAAAGATATGCCACTCAAAGAGGCGAAGCCGTTGCCGTCATCGGACTAAGAGCAGTCAGCTTTCAGCTTCTGAAGGGCGATGCATTGCATCGCCCTTTTCACATTCTGGTATTATGCCCTCCGCTTCCCCTCCCGCTGATCTCTTATTGTATGGGGGAACGGTCATCACCCAGAATCCAACCCAGCCAACTGCTGAAGCGGTTGCCATCGCGGCAGATACAATCATTGCTGTTGGCAGCGAAAGCGAGCTGCGTCCTTTTATCTCCCATACGACACAGACGCTATCCTGTTCCGGTCGAACGGTTCTGCCCGGCTTCATTGACCCACATCTGCACCTGTTTGCCTGGGCAAGTCGGTTTTGTGGAGCGGATCTGAGTCGAGTCCGATCTATTCCCGAGCTGCGGCAAAGCTTAGCTGTTCGTCTGCCCTATACCTCACCTGGAGAATGGCTCCGAGGCTACGGGTACGATGCGTTCTTCCTGGCGGAAAAACGGCATCCGACCCGACAAGATCTTGATGCGGTCTCGCGGGACCAGCCGATACTCTTACGCCATAGAACTGGCCATGCAGCAGTTCTCAATACTCTGGCCCTGCAAAAAGCGGGCATTGATCGAAACTTTGTTCCTCCGTGCGGCGGAAGCGTTGAATGCGATGCGGCAGGTGAACCAACCGGTGTGCTGTACGAACTAGAAGCGTTTTTACGAACAGTGATCCCTCCTCTGCCTGCACACTCTTTTGCCGAGGGAACCAAAAAGGCTGGGCATGAATTACTCCGTCTCGGCGTCACCTCATTTCATGATGCCAGTGCAGGCAATACCCTCAAAACGGTCTCCTTGTTTCGGAAGCTCAAAGCCGACAAACAGCTCATTCCTCGGGCAACCGTCATGATTGGCATCGACGCGTTCCCCCAACTCCTCAATGCTGAGCTGCGTCCTTTTAGTGGAGATGATCAGGTCCGCTTCGGGAGTATTAAGATCATGCTGCATGAAAGCCAAGGGTCACTGTCCCCTGATCCTGCAACGCTGAAAAAAATGGTCTGGCAAGCGCATCGGCACGGCTTTCAGCTCGCCTTCCACGCAGTTGAAGAAGCCGCTATTGGTGTCGCACTTGATGCGCTTAAGCACGCTCAGCAGCGTCTTCGCCGCACAGACCATCGTCACAGGATTGAGCATTGTTCCCTGTGTCCTGAGCCGTTTCTTGAGCAGCTGGCCGCAACCGGGTGTGCAGTTGTCACCCAACCCGGATTTTTATACTGGTATGGAGAGAAATATAGAGCCGAAGTCGATCCCGCCCTTCACCATTGGCTGTATCGGAACAAGAGCCTCCTCAACACTGGCATTCCTGTCGCAGGCAGCTCGGACTGCCCTATCGCCCCGCTCGCCCCGCTCAAAAATATGCAGGCAGCGATCAGCCGGCAATCTCGGACTGGCATTATCGTAAACCAGCAAGAGCGCCTCAGCCTCTCTGAAGCATTGTCTCTATTCACCAGCGCCGCAGCCTGGGTCGGCTTCGAAGAAGACACAAAAGGCCGTATTGCTCCGGGTCTGCTGGCAGATCTGATTGTACTGGATGGTGAGCTTACGGCGGTTCCTGTGGAAGCGCTGAGTTCTCTGTCGGTGGCAACAACGATTGTGGGCGGGAAAGTGGTGTGGGAAAAGTAATGACTCCATAACACTGGGTCACGTAAGAGAGAAAACAGACATTTTGGGTTGAACGTAGTGACGACAGAATGCAGGAATGGATACGATGGCGGGAGAGGCGACACACGAGATGGGCTGCTATAATGGCCAAGGAAAAAAACCAAAGCGGACGGCTGCGAAGACGCTGGCCAGCTTCAATTAAGGCGCTGGGCAGCAAAGGAGTTGTGGAATGATTGAGAAGGGCGGGGCAATACGTGACCTCTTACACAAGCCAGTCGGAACATCAGTCGAGGCACGCGGATGGGTGAGAACCCACCGCAGCAGCAAGAGTGTCCACTTTCTTCAACTGAATGACGGCTCGTGCTTCGAGACGATACAAGTCGTGGCGGATCTGGACCGGATTTCAGACGACACGTTGGGCCAAGCAACCACAGGCTCTTGCATCCGGGTGACCGGTGAGTTGGCTGCCTCGCCTGGCAAAGGGCAAAGCGTTGAGCTGCAAGCCCACGACATCCATGTGTATGGTTCTGCCGACTCAGCAAGCTACCCACTCCAGAAAAAGGGCCATACCATGGAGTTTCTGCGTGATATCGCCCATCTGCGGCCACGCAGCAATACCTTTGGTGCCGTCTTTCGGGTGCGGAATGCGCTGTCGTTTGCCATTCATCGCTTTTTTCAGGAGCGAGGCTTTTTGTATATGCATACCCCTATTATCACGGCCTCGGACGCCGAAGGGGCGGGGGAAATGTTTGGTGTCACGACGCTCGATCTGCTCAATCTCCCCCGTACGTCGTCTGGGGAGATCGATTACACCGGAGATTTTTTTGGCCAACCAGTGTTTCTGACAGTCAGTGGCCAGTTAGAAGCGGAGATCTTCGCGTTGGCTTTCTCAAACGTGTATACCTTTGGCCCAACGTTTCGAGCCGAGAATTCAAATACTCCGCGCCATCTGGCTGAATTCTGGATGGTCGAGCCGGAGATTGCGTTTTGTGACCTTGACGACAATTGTCAGGTTGCGGAAGACTTCCTCAAATATGTCATCAGTGCCGTGCTCGATACCTGCCAGTCTGACCTTGAATTCTTCAATCAGCGTATCGATAAGACCGTGCTTGAGACCCTGGAGCATGTGGTGAACAGCCCATTTGAGCGCGTGCCCTATACCGAAGCGGTCCGGCTGCTTGAACAGGCGACTCGCACTGGACAGCAGTGGGAATTTCCTGTGTCGTGGGGCGTTGATCTGCAGAGCGAACACGAACGCTATCTGACCGAACAGGTTTTCAAGAAGCCAATTATCGTCACCGATTATCCCAAGCAAATAAAAGCTTTTTATATGCGCAGAAATGATGACGACAAAACTGTCCGAGCCATGGACGTCCTCGTACCACGGATTGGAGAAATCATTGGCGGTAGCCAGCGGGAGGAGCGCCATGATGTCCTCCTCAATACCATTCGGGAACAAGGACTGCCGGAAGACCATTACTCATGGTATTTGGAACTGCGTCAATACGGGACAGCCCCGCACGCGGGGTTTGGCCTCGGCTTAGAGCGGATGATGATGTATCTGACTGGTATGAAGAATATTCGCGACGTGATTCCGTTTCCGCGTACGCCGGGTTCGGCAGCGTTCTAAACATCTGGTTCTCGCTCACATGGTATACACGCTCTGTCTCGTCATGTGCCAGCTCTTGGCTGCCTGTGTATGGAGCGCGAATGTTCGCGCAGCTCCCTTTGCCTATATCCCCAACCGTTCGGCTCATACCGTCTCCGTATTTGATACTGCCACGAACGCTGTGGTCGGCAACCCCATTCCAGTTGGACAGCATCCGACTGGCGTAGCAGTCAGCCGCGACGGGAAACGAGTGTATATCACAAACCAGTTGGACAATACGGTGTCGATCATTGATACCGCAACTCAGACTGCTCTCGGGTCTCCTCTCCAAGTCGGTGGTCAACCGTTTGGCGTGGCAGTTCACCCGGCTGGTACGTATGTGTATGTCGCGAATAATGGTTCCGGGACCGTGTCCGTTATCGACACCCAGACCCAGACCATCCTCGGTGAGTCGCTTCCAGTCGGACGCGCCCCAACTGGCGTCGTTGTGCATCCGGCTGGCGCGTATGTATATGTCACGAACAGCGCTGACGACACAGTCTCAATCATTGATACAGCCACACACACAGTCCAGGATCGTCGCATCCAAGTTGGTCGGGGACCGTTCGGTATTGCCGTCCATCCAGATGGCAGACACCTGTACGTCGCCAATCGGATGGACGATACCGTCTCCGTCATTGCGACGGCGACGCACGAGATAGTGGGACAGCCTATTCCCGTCCAAAACCGCCCGTTTGGTATCACCGTCCATCCGACTGGTTCCTATGTCTATGTGGCAAATAATGCCAGTCGCTCAGTATCAGTGATTGGAACAACAAGCCGGACCGAGATTGGATCGCCTATACCTGTGGTCGAGGCGCCAGCTGGTATCGCTGTCCATCCCGATGGCTCGCAGATATATGTCGTGCAAATGCGTGACAGTGTCGCGGTGATAGATGCCCAGACAAATCTGCTCCAAGATGCCACGATCCAGGTAGAAAATGTGCCGATTGCCTTGGGGCAGTTTATCGGCCCAGCTGTGCGTGTTCCAAATCGCTGAGGTGGCATGCCCGGCTTGCCCCTGACTCACCACGGGCTGGAAGCCCGTGCCATAATAGAAGCACAAGTGCCTTCCCTCCCCCCCGCCCTTTCTGGTAAGGTAGCGGCCAGACCTGTGAAGGGAGACTCACATATATGGGCAGTACAAAAATTGGGATTGGCTTCGGTCTATGGGAGCTTGGCATGCCGGACGCGGATACAGTCGTCAACTATGCAGTCAGCGCCGAAGAGGTTGGCATTGATTCAATTTGGCTGTCCGATCATGTGGTATCGCGCAACCCGTCGCTAGATACGACGTGTGTGATGGCTGCCTGGGCTGCCCGGACCAAAAAGATCAAAATGGGTCCAAGTGTCCTGACATTACCCGCGCGTGATCCCGTCCAAGTTGCCAAAACCTATGCGACTCTAGACTATATCTCGGGTAGTAAAAATCGGGTGATCATGGCGGTCGGGATTGGGGCCAATCCAAAGGACTGCTTAGCCAGCGGTATTGATCCATCTGAACGCTCCAAGCGCATGGAAGAAGGCGTGCAAGTCATGCGCAAACTGTGGGCAGAGCCGAATGTCAGTTATGAAGGCCAGTATTATCAGTTTGAAGATGTGACGATCGAACCTCGACCCAAAAAAGGCACGCTCGACGTATGGATTGGCGGCAAGACCGATCAGGCCCTCAAACGTACGGCACGGTACGGCGATGGCTGGTTTCCGTCGTTCGTGACGCCAGGCGAGTTTCAGGAGGGCATGGGTAAACTCCAAGCGTATGGAGACCAGTACGGACGCGAGGTTGACCCGCGTGAAGCTGGTGTGCTGATCCTGACCTGTATCGACAAAGATAAAAAACGTGCCCAAGAGATTGCCGGGCAGTTTCTGAAAGGCTTTCCACTGCCCCAGGAATCTATGGTCGCCCGGTGTGCGATTGGCACGCCAGAAGAATGCATTGAAAAAGTCCAGTCATATGTAGACGTGGACTGCTCCAAGTTTGTCCTATGGCCGATTGTTCCGCCGGACGAACTCATTCCGCAGATTGAGCTGTATGGGAAAGAGATTATTCCACATTTTGAATAATGAATAATCATCAGTGCTGAGTGCCGAGTGCTGAGTAGAAAAGGCTCTACAGACTCCTTATTCGGAACTCGTTACTTAGGACTCAGCACTATTTTTCTTCCACGTTTTATTCTTCACGTTCTCCCTCATATTTCTCGTATCACCCATAAAACTCCCGCAGAAAGACTTCCCCAACCATGGACCGCATTGAAAGTAAAATTCGTACGAATAGTTCTGAATTTCAAGCTAATGTTGAACATATGAACGGCTTAGTGTCTGAGTTGAAAAAGCGTACAGCACACGCCCGGCTTGGCGGATCGGAGGAATCTCGCCAACGCCATAAGGCCCGCGGAAAACTTTTGGCACGTGAACGTATCGAAGCCTTGGTTGATCCCGACACACCACTGATCGAACTCTCGCCGCTGGCCGCGTATGGGATGTACGATGATCCACCATCTGCTGGTATTGCCACGGCGCTGGGTATGATTCAGGGCCGCGAAGCCGTTATTGTCTCAAACGATGCAACGGTGAAAGGTGGCACCTATTACCCTGTCACCGTTAAAAAGCATCTCCGGGCGCAGGAAATCGCTCAGGAGAATCGTTTGCCGTGCGTGTATCTCGTGGATTCCGGGGGAGCCAATCTACCCCTGCAAGCCGATATTTTTCCAGACCGAGAACACTTTGGACGCATCTTTTACAACGAAGCCCGTATGTCAGCTCAGGGTATTCCCCAGATTGCTGTTGTGATGGGGTCATGCACAGCTGGTGGAGCGTACGTGCCAGCCATGGCGGATGAAAATGTCATTGTCAAACAGCGCGGGACGATCTTTCTTGCTGGCCCACCATTGGTCAAAGCGGCAACGGGAGAGGAGGTCACAGCCGAAGAGCTAGGCGGTGGCGATGTACATACTCGTATTTCAGGCGTGTCTGATCATCTGGCTGAAGATGACGAAGACGCCTTAGAGATTACCCGCTCGATTTTTGAGAATTTACCGCGCGCTCAGAAGTTCCCGCTTGATCGAGAAACTCCCGAGGCTCCAGCGTATGACCCAGCTGAACTAGCCGGCGTAATCCCAAGCGATACCCGTGTCCCGTATGACGTGCATGAAGTCATTGCTCGCCTGGTTGATGGCAGCCGCTTTCACGAGTTCAAGCCGCGTTATAGCCCGACCGTTGTGACTGGCTTTGCTCGCATTCATGGCTATCTGATTGGTATCGTCGCCAATAACGGCGTGCTGTTCTCGGAGTCAGCCTTGAAAGCGACTCATTTCATTGAAATGTGCAGTCAGCGCAAAGTGCCGTTGCTGTTCTTGCAAAACATCACCGGCTTCATGGTGGGAAAGAAATATGAGCAGGGGGGGATTGCTAAAGATGGAGCTAAAATGGTCCATGCAGTGGCCAATGCCCAAGTCCCTAAGTTTACCGTCATCATTGGTGCTTCTAATGGGGCTGGCAATTATGGCATGTGTGGCCGCGCCTATTCGCCCCGGCTGCTGTTTATGTGGCCGAATTCGCGCATCTCAGTCATGGGTGGCCAGCAAGCGGCGGGGGTCTTGTTGACGGTTAAGCTGCAACAGCTCGAAGGCAAAGGCCAGACGATGACGGTAGAAGAGCAACACGCATTTTCAGCCCCAACGCTGGCCAAATATGAAGAAGAGGGTAGTCCATATTATTCAACCGCTCGGCTATGGGACGATGGTATTCTTGATCCACGCGAGACCCGCGACGTGCTCGGCCTGAGCATTGCGATGTCGCTGAATGCCCCAATTCCAGACCACACAGTTGGTGTGTTCCGGATGTGAGCTATGTGTCTGTGCGTTCGTCTGATAATCCATTGACCGGATCTGAAAATTCACCTGAAGGAGTATAGACGCTCGATGAGTAATCGCCATGCTGCCTCACCAAAAACAAGTCGCAAAAAAAAGGCGGTTGCCCAACAACCCCCTCCCTACCCCCTGAACGGGATGGAAGACAATGTTCGCCAGATTTTAGAACAGATGGGCGAAGATCCAGGCCGTGAGGGGCTGCTCGAAACTCCCCATCGGGTTGCCCGGGCTTTCGAATATTTGACCAAGGGGTATGCCCAGGACCCAAAAGAAGTCATCACTCAGGCCATGTTCACCGAGGACGATTATGAGGAAATGGTGCTGGTGCGCGACATTGATTTCTACTCAATGTGTGAACACCATATCCTGCCATTTTTTGGCAAGGCGAACGTCGCCTATATTCCAAGACACCACATCGTCGGCCTGAGTAAAATCCCACGTCTCGTCGAAGTCTTCTCTCGGCGGCTGCAAGTCCAGGAACGGTTAACGACCCAGATTGCCAACACCATTATGGAAGAACTCAATCCTTTAGGCGTTGGGGTGATTATTCGTGCCGAGCATCTGTGTATGCGTATGCGCGGGGTCGAAAAACAAAACTCGATCGTCACGACCAGCGCAATGCTGGGAGCCTT
The DNA here is from genome assembly GCA_965231765.1 of Binatia bacterium. Classification (GTDB taxonomy): domain Bacteria; phylum Desulfobacterota; class Binatia; order Bin18; family Bin18; genus JAAXHF01. The sequence goes on along the minus strand of OZ246887.1, from coordinate 4,946,174 downwards.
TCGCGAACAGCAAGCCACGCGTGAGGAATTTATGACTTTGGTGAATGGGAGTTCGCGCTAAGGCAAATACTCAAGGTAAATAGTCCTGGGCAAACACACCGGTGGTCTGCTGGAGTCGGAGTAAAGCAACCTGGTAGGCATAGGTCTGGTCAATGAGCTGGGTCCGGACCTGATTCAACGCATTCAACGAGGTATTCAGATCAAGGCTGGTTGCCAGCCCAACGCGATACTGCTTTGAGGTAATATTGTAGTTTTCTCGGGCGAGATCGACCTCTTTTTCCAGCGTATTCAGCGTCGAGCCAAGGGTCTCAACGGTGACGAGGGCGTCTTTGACTTCGACCTGGATATCCTTCCGCATCTGATCGACGCGGAGTTTGGATTGGGCAAGATTTTCATTCTGCTCTAATAGGTCAAGCTCACGGGTACCGCCATCAAACAGCGGGATCTCAAAATTGAGGAACAGCGTCCAGAATTTATCCCGCTCGGCAAAGGTTTCTGCATCAAGACGAGGAAACTCCCAACGGGCATTCACCCGCGGTAAATAGCGAGCCAGGACCAGGTTTTTCTGCTGCGTAACAATATCCACCCCAATTTCCTGGGCCCGGAAATCTTGACGCTGGGCATAGGCCTGTTCCAACAGCTGGCTGTACGGAACCGGGCTATAGACTGCTGGCTGAGGCTCCATCACACCCAGCGGCTCAGGCACTCCAATTGTTCTGGCCAGAGTCGTATATGCCAAACGTAAGCGATTGTGGTCAGTCACCACAGTCCGCTCACCGCGCTCAACTGCCACCTCGGCTCGCAAAACATCAGTCTTGGTCACTTCGCCGACCCGGAACCGGACCTGAGCTTGGCGCAGTTCGTCCTGACTGAGCGCTAAAGTATCTCGTGCGACAGTGACCTGGGCTTGGGAGCGCAGCACGCTGTAATAGGCACGTGCCACACCCAACAGAATTTCACGAATAGTAAAATCGTAGCGTTCTCGGCTCTCTTGGACTGAGGCTTTGCCAAGCGTGCGTGAAGCAAAAAAACTGGGTTCGAGAATCGGTTGGGTAATACTGAAAACCCCCGTCCAGCGCTCAAGCGGACGAATCGTTGAGGCGCCACCAAAGAGGTCTGCCGCTCCGCCAGCTCCACCAGCTCCAGAAAAAGCGATCTCGTCTTTGTTGCGGGTATAAATGCCCCGAATATCACTGCGTGGAGTGAGATGGGCAACCGCCCGCCAGGGCAGCAGCTGGGCTTTGCCTAATTCGCGGCCGGCGATCTTAATCCGCTCTTCGTTTTGTATGGCCAGGTGATAGGCTTCTGGAAGTGGAATAATAGGCCCTTGGCTAAGCCTTGAGCTAAAATTCGGGTCGAGCTCTGGCGCGGTATTTTCTTCGGGTATTTGCCGTTCCACATCCGAAACAGGTTGCGCAGCAGGGAGTGTCCCAGCACCTGCTGATGAGTCAAGTGGCGCGTCCACAGCAGACTGATCGTGCGTGGCCAGCGGCTTGGAATCGGTAGGCGAGCCCTCTGTTAACGGCCCTGTTGATGCCAACTGAGTAGGGAGCTGGCCCACAACAATAGCGATACGGTTCGGATGGGTCAGCAATTGCACATGACAGACTTGGGCGGATGAAAGATCGAGGACGATCCGCGCCGTGTCAGACTGGAATTGACCAGCTCGGACGCGCCGAATGGTCCCTGCCTCGACATCAATACTGGCCAGAATCTGCTTGCCTAATACGGCCGGAGAAATGTCAACATAACACCGATGTGGCCGTCGATGCCGTACGTCAGCATGTAAGGCAGCATGTTGGAAGGAGACCGATCCGGACAGGGCAATCGAGACCTGTTCCGAAGTCGTTGAGACAGACTCGATAACTGCCCGCCCAGCGGCCTGGGTGAGCGGGTGTCCACTGAGGCAGAGCATACAGACTGACAGAGATAAGACAAGACGTAATCTACGCATCGGAGTGTCGGTCAGGTGTAACATGACGATGCATTCTTTCTCTATTCTTTTGTTTCGGTTGGAAAGAGGAGAGGAGATCGGTAAGCCGGATTCTGTTCCCCGCCATAACATGGCGGGACAATGGCCATTCCTCTTGGCGACGTATTGCTAGGCCGCTCCAGCGACCGAACCCGGAGGGGAGAGTGGGAAGACTCCTGCCCCGAAGGGGCTCCCTCCTATTTGGTCTTGCTCCGGGTGGGGTTTACCCAGCATCCCTGATCTCTCAGGAGTCTGGTGAGCTCTTACCTCACCTTTTCACCCTTGCTGAAACTGGCTAAAACCAGACAGCTTCAGCGGTCTCTTTTCTGTGGCACTTTCCCTACCTCGCGGCAGGCCGCCGTTAGCGGCCACCCTCTCCCACGGAGTCCGGACTTTCCTCGAGTCTCACAAAGCAGACCCGCGACCATTTAATCTCCTCTCACACACGGGGCCCCTATTCTGCTTTGTGTTCTTCCTCCTGCTCTTCTTGCTCCTCTTCCACAGATAAGGGCCAATAGACGATACGCGCACAGTGCGGACAGTAAAATATTTTCTCAGACTGCTGGAGCTGACTGCTCTGAATCTGATTACAGATGTGCGGTGGGATACGCATGTGACAGCCCTGGCACGCCTCGTCTTGAATCTTGACAACAGCCACACCGCCGCACTTGGCAAAGATGCGTTCGTAACGGCTGCACAGCGTCTCGTCAATCGACTTGACCAAGCCCTCGCGTTCCGTGCGTTCCTGTAGAGTTTCTTTCTCAAGGACAGAGATCTTGGTATCCACCCGAGACACTTCTTGTTGATGATGAGTCTTGAGTTCCTCGATCCGGGCCAAGGTATGGGTCAAGCCTTCTCTTTCTTGCTCAAGCTTCTCAAGGAGGGCCAAGGTCTTATCTTCGAGCGTGCCTTTTTCTTCCCGCATCAACTCAATCTCACGTTGGGTTGCCAGCAACTCGCGCTCATTCCTGATACGGTTTAAACGGACACGCTTTTCCTTAATTTTTTCTTCCTGGAGTTTCAACTGTCCTTCAGTGTCACGATGCTGGGATTCGAGTTCCTGCACGCGCTGCTGCTGGGCTTCCGCCTCCTGCTCTGTCTTCTCCATTTCGGAGCTAATAGCGGACACCTGCTGGCGTAATTCTTGCAGCAGCAGCTCTTTGCGCTGCAACTGTTGGTCTATTTCCTGAAGCGTCGCCAGCAAATCGATCTGGGTTGCCAACGAGGACCTCCTTTCGCGTCTATCTCCAAGTGAAGAGTTGAGAGCGCGTGCAGTGGCATGGGCCCACCAGGACTCGAACCTGGGACCAGCCGGTTATGAGCCGGCCGCTCTAACCATCTGAGCTATGGGCCCCCAGACTGCTTCTTGCCGTTGTGCTCTGTTCGCGCCTCTTATACCACACACCCTCATCCATGCCTACTGCTTCCACCTGGCCTCCTGCTTCCGCCAGCATCTCAGTTTTGCAACTGCTGCAGCCGTAGCCTCACCCCGGCCTCGTCGCCTTTCTGTTCAGCCTCTCGAATCTCTTGCTGCAAACGTTCACGGGCCGATTTGCGCTGGGTGGCCTGAATGCGTCGCAAACAATCGCTGAAAAGTTGCTCGCGCTGCGCGGATTCCTCATCAGACACCTCCTGGCCATATGCCCGGCTGACCCGATCGGCAAGCCCCTTGGGCAAGCGCTCAAGAAAAACGCCAATATCAATCCGATTCTGCTGATTCTGCTGATTCCGCTGATTCTGCTGGCCTTGCTCGTTTTGCGGCTCGCTCGTCTGCCAGGCCGCGAGAATCTCTGCCGCCAGCGATCCCCATTGTTGAAAGGCTGGGATGACGTCCTCAGCAGCAACCCGTAGGGCGAGCGTATGATCGATCAACATCAGAAACATCAGCTCGGTCTCTGCCGTCCGTTGCGGAGCAGTCTCTCTTGCTTCTCGGCGCTGCGGCTGCGGGCGAGATGTCCGCGGTGTAGCATCTGAGGAGCGTCCATACAAAGACTGTCGGTGGGAAGAAGCTTGGGATTCTTCCGGCGCGCTATCTACTCGCCGTAGATCTTCTTCAGGTACGCCAAAGCGTTGGGCAATCTGACTCAGTAACGCGCCACGGGCCACAATATCTTTCATCGGTTTCAACACCGCCATGGCTTCGCGAGCAGCTTGGGAACGTTCGAATGCAGACGCGCCAGCGGGAGGAGTGTGACGCCGAAAATAAAAATCTTCGAGAGGCTCGGCCTGGGTGATCAGTTCATCAAGCGCAGCGAGCCCGTGGGTGCGGACAAACGAATCGGGATCTTCCCCTTCAGGCAGGAAGACTCCCCACCCCCGGACCTCTGCTTCAACACACAGCGGAAAAGATCGACTTGCAGCGCGCAACCCAGCCTCATCGCCATCAAAAAAGAAATACACTTCACGGGTAAATCGGCGGACCAGCTTGAGCTGCTCAGCGGTCAGCGCCGTGCCTAACACGGCAACGGCCTCGGCGTGTCCGTGTTGGACAAGAGCCAGTAAATCCACATACCCCTCTACGACTAAGACCCGACTACAGCTCTGGATCGTGGTTTTGGCCTGCGCCAATCCGTATAAGAGGGTGCCCTTTTTGTACAAGAGGGAGTCTGAGGAATTGATGTATTTGGGCAGCGGACGGGTTGGCCTATTACTCAGGATTTGACCGTTTACGCGAGGAGGGTTCTGGGCACTGTGTTTGTGTTCGGCTTGAGGTAAAATCCGCCCGCCAAAGCCAACCGGCCGGCCAACCACATCGGTGATAGGAAACATCAGACGATGGCGAAATTTATCATAATAGCCGCCGCTGTCCCGTTTTCCGATCAATCCCAGACTGGCGGCACGACTGAGGTCAGCCCGCTGGTCGCTTAAGAAGCGCACCAGTCCGCCACTCCCAGGCGGGGCAAAACCGAGTCGAAACTGTGTGACGATGTCAGGCTGTAAGCCACGTTCTTTGAGATACTGGCGCGCGCTTGCCCCAGCGTTACCGGCCAAACAGCGCTGAAAATACACCGCAGCCATTTCGTTGAGACGATATAAACGTGCCCGTTCTTGGGCTTGGGGGTCGCGACTGTCCGGGAGAGCAACACCAGCCCGTTGAGCTAAATACCGGACGGCTTCCGGAAACGTCAGGCCGTCAATTTTTGATAAAAAGGTGAAGGCATTGCCGCTCACGTTACAGCCAAAGCAGTGAAAAAACCCACGCTCTTCGTTGACGCTAAAAGAGGGCGTTTTTTCGCCGTGAAACGGGCACAAGCCCATATGATTGCGGCCGGATTTGCTCAGCGCAACATAGCCAGAGATGACTTCCACAATGTTGGTACGGGCACGGATCTCAGCGAGGATCGCCTCGGGAATCCGTTCTGCCATGCTGGCCTCCCTCTCAGAAACGCTTGCTCACTACTGCGCTTGAGCTACTGGCCATTCATAGCACGAGAAACGCAAAACACCCACCCTGTCAGGAGGGTGGGTGCTGATAGTTGAGGAGGAAAAGAAGTACGTGGGCGGAGTTTAGTAGAAGGATCGACTCGCTCGACGTAAGGCGCGTTTTCTGGCCGCTATAGCTTTCCGTTTACGACGCACACTCGGTTTTTCGTAGTGCTCACGTTTTTTGAGCTCTTGCAGAATACCAGCCTTCTCACACTGCTTTTTAAAACGACGGATGGCACTTTCTATGGGTTCGTTGTCTTTGACTCGAACGCCAGCCATGTGGCGATCACCCCCTCCCTGGTAGGGTTCACGAATTTATATGAGCTCTCCAGCATAGAGATTCCTCAAGGAAAGTCAAGGATTGGTACTGTCCGGTACTATCCTAATCAGGCCGTTCCAAATCAAAGTAGGCCGTGCGGCTGCAAATGAGGACAGTAGCCAAGGATTTGTCTGCTCTGGCCTTGACACCGAAACCGTGCTTGAGATAGGCAAACCAACAAGACGCGGTGCCCGAAGACACACATATTTCTCTGTTCTCCGTTGCTGGCGTACTCTATCCAACCCAAAGGTGGTTCCAACGGCACAGCCGGCCCGTAAATCCCCCTATCAACATTTTCGTGAACAACTGGACCGTGTACAGCCATTCTCGCTGATCCCCCAGGCTTGTGCGGTCGGTGTGATTACTGGCATCGGTGCAATCGCTTTTGCTGAACTCATTCACTTGGTCGAATGGCTGGCCCTTGGTTCAGAGACACTCCCGCTGCATATTCTACCAGACCTGCCTTGGTACCGTATTCTGCTTATTCCCACTCTGGGTGGGTTACTGGTTGCCCCACTCGTTCTGATTGCTGCGCGTGAGGCTGGCGGCCACGGCGTGCCTGAGGTTATTGAGTCGGTGGCTTTAGGCGGTGGTAAAATTCAGCCTCGGATCGCCGTAGTGAAATCTCTGGCCTCAGCTCTGACTATCGGAACCGGTGGATCAGTGGGACGTGAGGGACCGATTGTCCATATTGGCGCGTCGCTCGGCTCGGCTCTTGGCCAGCTGCTGCGCGTTCCCCCCAACCGTTTACCAACCTTGGCTGGCTGCGGAGTTGCTGGAGGTATTGCTGCCGCATTTAACGCTCCTATTGCCGGAGCGTTTTTTGCCCTGGAAGTCGTCATGGGCAATTTTGCTATGCCGGCCTTTGGTCCAGTCATGCTCTCCTCAGTCCTGGCCACGGTGGTGAGTCGGACGTACTTTGGTGACCATCCCGCTTTCACGGTACCTGGCTATACCTTACTCAGCAGCTGGGAACTGCCTGTGTATGTCCTCTTGGGAGTCATGTGTGGTATTGGCGGTCAGCTGTTTATGACAGTCTTGCACACGGCTGAAAAACTTTTCCCCAAACTCCCGCTCCCAACCGTCATCAAACCAGCCGTAGGAGGACTACTGCTCGGCGGGATGGTGCTCTTTGTCCCCCACGTCTACGGCGCCGGGCATGGCACCCTTGAAGCCATCTTAGGTGGGAGTCTTCCCTGGACGTTACTGTTCGTGCTCTTACCAATGAAGATGCTGGCCACGAGTCTGACTCTCGCCTCGGGTGGTTCAGGTGGCTTACTCCTGCCAGCTTTGTACCTCGGCGCGATTATTGGTGGCCTACTCGGCATCGGTGCTGGAGCGCTTGTCCCCAACTTGGTTGGACCAAGTGGCGGCTACGCTCTGGTCGGTATGGCTGCATTTCTGGCTGGAGTCGTCCATTGCCCGATCACTGCATTTTTGCTGCTGTTTGAACTGACTGGCGACTATCACATTATTTTACCGCTGATGATTAGTTGTCCGGTCAGTACCTTGGTCGCCAAGCTGATCAAAGAGGAGTCGATCTATACCCTCCAGCTTTTAAGCCGAGGGGTTGATATTCGTCGCCGTGAAGAAAATATCATGCGCGCCTTTCAGGCCGGTCAAATCATGCGTCGGGAAGTGCCAAGCCTACTGGAAACCGCTCCGTTTCCCGACATTGTGCAACATTTTCTGGTCAGTAATTTTCCTATCTGCTTTGTCGTTAATGCCCACCGGCAGCTGCTTGGGGCTATTTCCATTCACGATGTCAAAGCCACCTTACAGGAGGACACATTAGGCCCCTTGGTCATTGCCAAAGATCTCATCCAAACAGTTGAGGCGACTACAACAATCAATGAACCTTTGGCTAGCTGTCTCGAAAAATTCTCGCGGACTGAGCAAGAATATCTGCCTGTTGTTTCTCCCGGCACATCCCTATCCGGTATTCTGTCTCACCGCGACGTGCTTGATCTGTACCACCGCGAGATCCTGCGCAGCGAGTATCTCGGGGTCAGTCTACAAGCTGACGGGATCAGCAGTACGATGCATGAGCACGTCCGCCTGCCGCATCGCTACACCGTCGATATTCTCCAGCTCCCGAGCCGCTATATTGGTCAGACTTTGCGCGACACCCAACTCCGGACAGACTTCGGCCTGACCGCGGTGGCTATTCGTCGTGGCGGTTTCCAAGGCCCGGACGAACTGCCTGATCCAGACCGACCGCTGGACGCCCTCGACCACCTTGTCCTTGTTGGGCGGCAGGAAGACCTGCACCACTTTGCCCAACCGAGCCACGCCACGACGCAGTCCGGACGTTCCCCAGTCGAACAGTAAATAGACAAAACAAGCCTGATAGAACACAATGAACCATGCCGGAGACAGATTTCCAAAGCAAGCGTGCACCCGAGAGCGTTCCGCATAGTTGGGGCCAGAAACTCATCACCTTTCTCCAAGCCCGCCCCCAAGGCGCAAATATTGTGCTGGCCTGTATTGTTGGGCTCCTGGTCGGTGTTGCCGCAATTGCTTTCCATGAACTGCTCCACCTTGTCCAAAAAATTGCTTTGGGTTCCAACTCTCCGATGGCTACCGTGCCTGGCCTGGCCTGGTATTGGAAAGTCAGCCTGCCGGCAATTGGCGGGCTGCTGGTCACCCCTATTGTGACGCGTTGGGCGGTGGAAGCGAAGGGACACGGCGTCCCAGAAGTCATGGAAGCGGTAGCCTTACGAGGCGGTATTATTCGCGCCCGCGTGGCTGTAGCAAAAGCTTTTGCCTCAGCAGTGACTATTGGCACAGGGGGCTCAACAGGACGCGAAGGACCCGTCATCCAGATTGGCTCGGCCTTAGGCTCAGCGTGTGGACAGTTCTTGCGGTTGTCGCCAGATCAAGTCCGGACGCTGGTCGGGTGTGGGGCGGCCGGAGGGATTGCCGCTACATTTAATGCTCCAATTGCCGGAGCGTTTTTTGCTTTAGAAGTCATTTTAGGTAATTTCGCAGTCCCGGCATTTGCCCCGATTGTCTTGTCTTCGGTGCTGGCTACGGCAGTCTCGCGGGCGTATCTGGGGAATGTCCCGGCCTTTCAAATTCCACAGTACTCACTGGTTCATTATGCTGAGGTTCCTCTGTATGCCCTGCTCGGGGCATTGATGGGCCTGGTCGCGGTTATCTTTATCCGGGTGCTGTATAAAAGTGAGGACCTCTTTGAAAATAGCCCGATTCCGCCCGCTATTCGAACGACCACGGGCGGCCTCTTGGTCGGTCTACTGCTGCTGTATTGGCCCGAGGTGTATGGGACTGGTTTTGAGGCTATGTATCGCTTGCTGCACGAAGCAACGGAGTGGCAGTTTTTAGCCATCTTGTTCTGCATTAAATTGCTGGCCACCTGCACGACCCTAGGCTCAGGCGCATCCGGCGGTATTTTCTCGCCGTCCCTGTTTCTCGGCGTGGTTGCCGGCGGTTTATTTGGCCACGCTGCGCATAGCCTTTTCCCCAGCCTGACTGCCGAACCAGAAGCGTACGCCATGGTCGGCATGGGTGCTGTTGTGGCCGGGACAACGCATGCACCCGTGACGGCCATTCTTATCCTGTTCGAGCTAACCGGAGATTATAATATTATTCTCCCCGTCATGATCGCCTGCACCCTGAGTACGGTCACTGCTCGTTATCTGTATAGCCATTCGATTTACACCCTCAAGCTGTCTCGGAAGGGTATTTCCCTGCTCCAGGGCAGAGAAGAAACCGTCATGCAGTCATTCCATGTGGCGGATGTGATGCGCACGCCAGCCCCAACCTTGCTGGAGGAAGCCTCGTTTCAGGAGGTGGTTGATAAATTTCTCGATTCTCAGGAGCCGCATTATTATTTAGTCGATCAGGAGACGCACCTGACGGGGGTGATTCACCTGCACGACGTCAAGGGTTTTCTCAGCGACGGGGAACTGGAAGGCTTGATCATCGCCCGCGACCTATCCCACCCGGTTTCCGTTGTCACGCATCTCCAAGAAACGCTGGCTGAGTGCTTACAAAAATTTAGCGGGGGAACGGCGGAGCGCCTGCCTGTGGTTGATACCGGGACCGCCTCAAAGGTTGTTGGGGTTGTAGCGCAACAAGATTTGATCGATTTGTACAATCGTGAGGTCTTACGCAAGGAGTTTTTGAGCGCCTTACCAGTGACGGGCTCCCGTGGTCAGGGCACCCTGACCCTCCCCTCCCAGTACGCTGTCATGCCGCTCAGTCTGCCAACTGCGTTTGTCGGAAAAACTCTCAAAGAGTTAGATCTGCGGGCAAAATACCATGTCACCGTGCTCGCCGTACGGACCCAAAAGGATTCCAGCTCTCGGGATTACCTACCCGAGCCAGAACAGCCCCTCCACCAAGGTGATACACTGATTTTAGCTGGCCGTCAGGAAGCCTTGAATACATTCCAACACTCTCTTTCTGCGCCGGCAGTCACACCCCAGGGACCAGTGTAGGGGCGCAAAATTTTTCGGCCCTACATGAGTTCAGACGACAGAGGCGTTCGTCTGTTGCTCACATAGATTTCTAGAGAGGGACTGATAGTCTGGAAACTACGTGCTATGAGAGAGGACAGAGGGCTCAGAACCCTCGCTCGGTGGCGCTTCCCTTCTGCGGTCGAGCGACCTTCAGGCCAACCGCCGACACGACGACGGCTAATGTTCCGTAGACAAGGCTTGGTCCACTGAGGACCAACACAAAGCCTCCGAGTAACGCCCCAACGGCTGTCCCCAAATCTCGCCAGGTGGTCAGGGCAGAAAGCGTATTGAGTTTCGTGTCTGGACTCACCTCCAGTGCGACCCCAGCCGCCAGCGCTTGGTTGATAGCGGTAGAGACGAACAAGGCCGTGATGCCTGCGATGGTCACCCCCGTACTGATCAGCACGAGGCCAGCAACAAAGCCCACGATCGAGACCAAAAACACGTCACGCATATGCCATCTGTCAGCCAACCAGCCACTGAGGGGGCCGACCACCATGACACTCGCGCGCTTCACCGCCAACAAGAACGCGGACATAGTGAGCACTGCTGCTTCCGCGATACCGGCACCAAGTAACAGCAAACCAATGGTCACGATTACGACGCCATCGGCTAAGGCGGTGGCAAAAATGAGTCCATCAAACCAGCTGGGCGTGGCAAAGCGACCGCTCATCTCAGATTTGGTCTCAGGCGTGTCGTCTGGCAGCATCCAGGTAAAGGGCAACGCCAGCGCTGTCACTGCGCCGAAGACGAGGAAGGCGGTATGTACGTCGACCTGAGTAATCAGCACTGGCCCGACGAACAACGCACTCATGGGGCCGAACTCCTTAATCGCTTTACTCAGACCGAGGTGGAATCCTCGCTGTTTGGCTTCCGTGGCATACCCGAGAGCGCATAAACGTAACGCGGCAAACGCCATCCCCCACGCCATGCGTGAGAGAAGCCACAACCAGACCGGGGGCTGTAGCCCATAGGCAAAGGTACTCAACGATGCCAGCAGCACCCCGAACGTGGCAACGCGCTTATACCCCCATCGGCTAATGGTCAGCCCGAGGACATGATTGCCACCCAGCCGGATGAATTTGTTGATAGATAAGAGGACACCAATCCAAACGAGGGGAACGCCGAGCTGAGCCGCGTACAACGGCAAGGTCGGATACAGTAAGGCGTCGCCCAAGCCCGCCAGCGCCAACACCAGCGCTGAGATCGCAGTCGGGAGCCAGGCCCGTTGGCCAGCCCGAGTACTTTGGTCGCGCCCGGTGCTCTGGCTGCTCTGAACATGAACTGCTTGGGCGACGCGTGACATGGGAAACCCTTCTTTGCAAAAGGAGGTGAGGATGTGAAGCAGGGATGTTTAACCTGCCCCACATGACCGCAGTCTCATCGCTCTGATCTAGCAACAGTTCTTACTCGCTACACGAACTTGATCTGTCTGTTTGGCCGGCCCACAGCAGGAAGCGCTGGTTTCAGTCGGATCAGAAACCTCAGCCGGTTCAGCTGACCCGCAGCAAGACGTGCTGGCTGCTGCTGGCACGGAAATCTCAACCGGCTCCGCTGGTCCGCAGCAGGATAGCGAATCTGCAATCGAATCCTCTGGTCCGCAACACGCAACCGTAGGAACCTGATCAGGTGAACTCCGGTTCGAGCTACACACACCAGTCTGTGGCAGATTGAGTTCAACCTTGGCGGCTGCATCCCAATCTCCAGTCAGGGCAGAGACTACCGAGCGGACCTGCTCATAGCCCGTTGCCATGAGGAAGGTTGGTGCCCGGCCATAACTCTTCAGTCCCACGACATAGAAGTCCTTCTCCGGTTGCCGCAGTTCCTGTTCGCCATGTGGCCGGACTGAACCGCAGCTATGGATGTTCGGGTCGATCAGGGGTGCCAGTTCTGGCACGCTTTCCAACACAGGATCAAAGGCCGCTCGTACCTCACGTAAAAAGGACGTATCTGGTCGTGAGCCGGTGTTGGAAATGATTTCATGAACACCGGAGATCACCGCGTCATTGCCGTCCAGTATGCCCTTCACGTCAAATGTATCGCCGAGCTGGCCCGCTTTTTGGCTTAGTTCAGAGATAAAGAACGGCGATACGACCTCCAACTTCTTGGCTTCGACCATCGCCCGGATGCGAGAGCCTAATGCCCCCCGAGCTGGCAACGCATCAGCCTTTTCCCCGCCGTATACCTTTCGCAGCTGTTTTTTGCGTAGCGCCCAGATGACTTGCGTTCCCGGTTCAGTTTCTTTGAGCGTGAGCAGTTCGAGCAACGCATTGATCGACGAATGTCCACTGCCCACGACCATGACTTTTTTTCCGGCGTAATGCGTGCGATGGTCGCCTAATACATCAGGGATGCCATAAAAAATATGGTCCTTAGCCTCCCGTTCCCCTTGGGCAGCGACGCCGCCTGAGCCAATCGGGTTCGGATTGTCCCATGTCCCTGATGCGTCGATCACAGCTCGGGCTTCAAACGTTTGGACCTCTCCTGCGACGTCCACCTGAACGACAAAGGGAAGGTCCTCGCGTCCCTGGGTCACGACTTTGTCCAAGCCCTTGCGACCGACAGAGGTGACGCGTGCATTGAAATGCACGTAGGGGCGCATAGCAGGAATATTGATTAAGGGCCGGAAATACTGCTCGATTAGTTCTTCACCTGTAGGTAGGGCCTCCGGGTCCGGCGCTTGCCAATCCTGTGCTTCAAGGAGCTCGGCCGCCGCAGCATCAACGTTGTAGCGCCAGGGTGAAAAGACGCGGACGTGCTTCCAAGACCGTATATTACTGGCAATGTCTTCACCTGCTTCAAAGAGGACAAAGGATTCTCCGCGTTTCACCAGCTGCGCGGCAGCCGCAAGTCCGACTGGTCCACCACCGATGATGGCGACTGGCAATGTGTCCTGTTGGTGTGACTGCGTGTTTTGCATTGTAATTCTCCCCTCTCTCTTTTTAGAATGGACATCGCGTGTGATGTCTGGCCTCTTGTGGCTTTCACCCTAGAAGACGGAAGAGTCGTCAAAAAGACGCAGCATGGAGGGCTGATCCAGGAAAATAGGGCAAACAAAATGGGACAAAAATATTAGCTGTCTGATTGCAAGCGAATACAGTCTGAGAAAGAGGTGCTTGGCATAAATGCCGGAGACAGTGGCGTGGTGGACAGAAAATAGAGCCGCTTTACCTGATTGCGCTGGATTCCCTAGCAGCAGTCCCTATTCTGTTGATAATCCACAATGTTCCCTCGTGCATCGAGTTCATAGCGGCAACATTCTTGGAAGAGGGTGGCGAGCATCTTGCGCCCACGTTGCACTCTGGATTTGACAGCAGAGTGTGACAGCCCAAGTTCTTCAGCCAAGCCCTTTTGGGAGACGCCCTGTAGGTCGACTGCCTCCACTGCTGCTTGGTAGGTCTCGGGCAATTGTTCGAGGAAGGGTCTGATACAGTCCGACAACTCTTGGTGAGCGCGTTCGGACGGTTCGCTACTTTCCTCCATAAAGTCTCCTGGAACAGGCTGCTTTTTATGGGACTGCCGATAGTAATCGATGACGGCATTGCGCGTCACTTGAAAGAGCCAGGCCCGAAGTTTCTCTGGGTCCTGTACGGTATGCAGCTGCTGGTATGTTTTAATCAAAATCTCCTGGAGAAGATCTTCAGCATCCTCGGCGTTGCTCACCCGAGAGAGTAAGAACCGCTGAAGCTGATGTTTGTACTCTTGCCAAATCTGTTTGATATCCATCACACATCCAAAATCAGAAGTTCAGGGAGCTTCCCTCAGCAGCGCTTTCTTTTTGCGGCAGGTAAGGGAGGAGCGGCAATCTGAGAAGTTTGGTACGGCGAAGGAATATGAAAGGCGGTAATGCAGTGCTCTTCAAATCCCTTCAATACCATACAGGTGCCCCACAGTGTAAACTGTTCGGCGAGCTCAGGCGCGTCGGCTTGCAGCTGCTCTACGACCGCTTTGGGAGTAATGATTCCGCCAGGTGGTACATGCTTTAAGAGCCGTGAGGCTAGGTTGACGCACGGCCCAATGATAGCGAGCGAGCGGCGGGCAGATGCGCCAACGAGGCCAATGATGACTTCTCCCATACTGAGACTCATACGCGCTTGCACGGCGGGACCGACTGCGGGCTGCTGTGTCTGCAAAGCGGCACGAATCGCTACCGCCGCTTTGATCGCCTGCGTGATGGAACCAAAATACAGGAGTGCCCCATCTCCTTCATAATCTTTCACATCGCCACAATAGGCTAAGGCTTGCTTAGTCACCACTTCGGAAAAATGTTGCACGACGGCCAGCGCCGTCTCAGGTGATTGGCCGACCAGCAGACCGGTTGAATCGGCAATATCGACAAACACCACGGCGAGGTCCTTCTTCACTGGCAGAGCCTGGTCATCAAGGTAGCTTTCGAGCAGGCCCGGCAAGAACGTTTTCGCCCGGGCGAGGTCTTCTCTTTCTGCGTGGAGAGGCAGGGGCGCATTTGTTTGCGAGGCCGGGCCGCACGCTTCTTTCCCCTTGCGTGTGATGAGTGTTTGAAACTGCTGGTCATTCATAGGGTCCTCCAGCACTTGGTAGCGAGAGCACCGACGGACGTCAGGGTACGCTCAGATCCGGCCTTTTCTCTGCGTACTATTGTTTGTGACACCGGCACTTCATACCCTTCGTCTAAGTAGACGGAAGGGAGGCGAAAAAGACGCAAGCCGAGTTGTTCTGGCCCTCTAAGCAGCATCTCTAAACGCCTTATTACTGACCTCGTGGACCATCTGCAGTACCATGGAGCAGAGATGGACAACGCCGCTTGCCCCTTATCTCTCCATTACTGTTTTCCTCAGCCGAAACGGCAACTTTGTGTGCAAATATGCCTGCTGGTCCTCATGGAAGATTCTCGATCAGAGACAGGAAATCTTGGAGGCTGTGAAAAGAAACCTGAAATGAACTAAAATTCCACACTATAGTGTGGAAAAACTCAGCTCTTTTCACTCACACTATTTGGGGAGAGTGACGGTCGTTTTCTTCCCCACTCATGGGGAAATTTAAGGATCGTTGGATATTTTCCCGTTGCTACGGCATGCCCGACAACGGTTTCACCTGTGCAATCTGCTTGGCAAAAACCTCAGGATCAGACGTTGGTAAGAGACACACCTGCTTTTCACACACATAGGCGGTCACTTTGCCCTTGAGAGATTTTTTGAACTCCAAGAGCGGAATGAGTTCCTGCTGCTGGGTGAGATCTCGTCCTTCGGCGACAACAGCTAACACTCGATTCGGCACGAAGCTGGTTCGTAACTTGGCCAGCAAGGGTTCAGCCGTGATTTCACGATTCGGTTTAATAATAATAATTTCTTTGGGGGTATCCTGAGCAAAATCAACACTGGCCAGCAGACGTGGGACACTGCTTGGCGATTGATCCAGCTGCTGAGCAAAGGCGCGTAGCCCTTGCTCAGCCTGTTGGCGGTAGCGTTCTTGAGTCGTCAATTCAGCCAGCCGGAAGAGTGACTGAATGGCGACTGAATTACCGGACGGTTCGGCGCCATCATAATATGGCTTTTCACGTCCCAGTAAGGTTTCCTCAGTCCGCGCCGTCATAAAAAAACCGCCTGCCTGAGCGTCCCAAAAATCGTTTGTGAGCGTGTCATGCAAGGCAATAGCTTCTCGCAACCAGCGAGCTTCAAAGCTTGCCTCATACAGATCAAGCAGCCCGGCCGCCAGAAACGCATAATCATCGAGATAGGCGGCCCCACTGACAACGCCATCAAGCGCACTCCGCTGGAGCTGCTGCTTTTTCTTGAGATGAGTGAGGATGAAATCTGCCCCGCGCGCTGCCTGCTGGGCATAGGCTCGGACGTTTAAGACATGCGCCGCTCGGGCAAAGGCAGCAATCATCAAGCCGTTCCAAGACACCACAATTTTTTTATCCTTATGCGGCGGAATACGTGTGAGGCGAGCCGCGTACAGCTTGGCCCGAGCAGCTTGACGCATTTGCTCGGCCTGTTCAGGAGCAAACCCGAGCTCCTTTGCCACGTCTGCTAAGGAACGAGTCACATGCAGAATAGTTTTGCCTCCGAAATTCCCCTTTTCCGTCACCCCATAGTATGCCAGCATCAGTTTGGCGACCTCGGGGTCTAAAACGGCACGAATGTCAGCTGGCGTCCAGACAAAAAACGTGCCTTCCTCGCCTTCACTATCCGCATCTGTGGCCGAGTAGAAGCCACCCTGCGGTGTCGTCATCTCACGCTCTACATATGTCAGAATATCTCGTGCAACTTGGGCAAACTCAGCGCGGCCGGTTAGTTGAAAGGCTTCCAAATAAGCCAGGGTGAGCAGCGCATTGTCGTACAGCATTTTCTCAAAATGCGGCACCAGCCACTGCCGATCAGTCGCGTAGCGATGGAACCCGCCGCCAATATGGTCATACATGCCACCTGCAGCCATCGCTTCGAGCGTCTTCACCACCATATCTCGGACGGCTTGATCCCCCGTCCGGCGGCTATAGCGTAACAAGAATTCAAGCACCACACTGCGTGGAAATTTAGGTGCCTGGCCAAAGCCGCCATACGCCGCATCAAAATTTTTTTTGAACGATTCCGCCGCTTTCTTGAGCACTGTGACACCGGCCACCCCTGTGACATCCGGCCCCTGTTGTCTAGCTGATGGAGCCAGAGATGTTCGCACAGCCTGGGTCAGTTGTGTCGAAACCTGTGTGATCCGTTCAGGATCTTGACTGTAGACCTGAGACAAACGGGTCAGCAGGGTCAGAAACCCAGTCTTTGCCCCGCGCACACCATCCCGGGGTGGAAAATAGGTGCCACCATAAAAAGGCTTGCGGTCTGGAGTCAGCCAGACGGTCATTGGCCAGCCGCCTCGGCCAGTCATCATCTGGACTGCCGCCATATACACGCCGTCAATGTCTGGACGCTGTTCACGATCGACTTTTACAGCGATGTAATGCTGGTTCAGATACGTCGCGATCTCGACATCTTCAAAGGATTCTCGTTCCATGACGTGGCACCAGTGGCAGGTCGAGTAGCCAATAGACAGGAGAATAGGCTTATTTTCTTTTTTTGCACGGGCAAAAGCTTCGTCACCCCACGGGTACCAGTTGAGCGGATTATGGGCATGTTGGAGAAGATAGGGGCTCGGTTCGCGGATTAATCGATTGGTGTATTGAGGCCTGCCGTCGGGATACAAGTGATGGGTGCGGGGAACATACTCCGCGCCTTTCGCTTGCAGTGCCTGGGTTAATTGCGTTTGCAAGCTGTCCGGAAAAGGTTCCGCGCCAGGCAAGAGGTTCGTATTGCCAGCCGCAAAGCCAACCGCCCCCCAAACCAAACAGCCCATCAAGATTAGTGTAGAGAGACGTTCAAGCATAGCCCGAACCTACCACATGAATAAAGAACTGGCCAAGTCAGGATCAGCCCATAGATATACGACAGAGAGCCACCGGAAGTTTCGGCTTTTACTCCGCCGGAGGATTGGCTCAGAGGAGCTTCATCAATAGTCTCTGGCAGGGTGGGTCATGCCCCAGCCTACATTTCGGGACTGCATGAGCAGCTTCACTCAAGACCAAGGATAGAATCAATCCCCTTCTGGAAACGACTTCTGAAAGGCCGGGCGTTCACGCAGCCGAACCATGTATTCCTCTCCTCCGTACAGTCTATTCTCTTTGTGATGAAGGCAGAGACTACCGATTACTGGGCGAGTGAATCAAGGGCCTCATCCGGCTGACAACATATGTTTGCCCCTACGAAAAGCAACGTTTCAGGCTAGCGCTGGTGTCCCTGCCCGTTCCTTGCCCGCTCCGAATCGGGCCAAGTCTGAAACCTGTAAAAAACCTATAGCCGCTTCTCAAACCATTCCACACCTGACGTTATGGCGGCAAGTTCTAGCAATTGTTCCGCGCCTCTTCACTCCGCTCAATACACTCCCAAAATAAGCGCCGCCAATTTGTCACCGTCCGAAACTGCTGCACATACGCTTCCAATCCAAGCAGCGCCCGAACGAGGAAGAGTCTATGTCCCGGCGCATTAAAGATCCGATTTTCCAAACTAATCGCCGTCACCTCCACACTCTTCTCGGCCGAATGAAAATCACGCGGATCATATACGCAGTCTTCCATCACCGGCTCGAAGATCAAGTACATAATCCGGATCAGCGGCTGTGGCTGATCGCCTGGATCAAGATACCCCAGCGAGACAAAACACCGTGCCATCTCCTCTTCATCCCGCTCAACAATGGCTTTGGCTAAAGCCAAATAGTCCAGTCGAATCTCTTTTGGAAAAACTCGCACACTGCCAAAATCAAGCATCGCCAGCTTGGGATGGTAGGTGACCAAATAATTCCCCGGCTGCGGGTCGGTATGCAATACACCAAAATCAAAGATCTGCCGCCAGGTAATCTGAAAATATTTTATCGCCACCCAATCTTTCAGTTCAGTATCAACCCCTGGGGCAAGAATATCTTGGAACTTATAACCATCGATATACTCCATCGTCAGCACCCGCCGCGACGAAAACTGTGGAAAGACACGTGGAATAATGACCTCATCATCATCCGCAAACAAACGCCGAAAACGATTGATATTCTTGGCTTCGTGAACGTAATCCAGTTCCTCTTGCAATCGCTCTTCCATCTCCTGATACAGCTCATCAACCTCAAACTTTTGGCGCAGCACATCACGCGTGAGTCGGGTGAACACATGCAGCAGCGCCTGCATATTCTGCAGATCCTGATCAACTGTTTTATCCACACCTGGGTACTGAATTTTGACTACGACATCCGCACCATTCTTGAGCTGCGCTTTGTGGACTTGGCCCAGCGAGGCTGCTGCAAATGCCTCGGATTCAAAATTCTCAAATAATGTCTCAGGCGACGCCCCAAGCTCTTTTTTGACCTGCTCCTGGATGAGGCTATAGTCCATCGGTGGAACCGAGGACTGGACAACAGACAGAATGCGCACCACCTCAGGCGGCAACAGATCGCTGCGCATACTCAGCATCTGAATGAGCTTCATAAAAGCTCCGCGCAACGCGCGTGAGCTTTCCGCAATGCGCAAGGCATTCTTCAGATGCACGCCAAGCAGTGCCTGCTCTTTTTTGCCCGCAGATTGAAAGGGACGTTTGAGCACGTTCCAGGCATAACTCCCACCAACTGCTGAGGTCAGTGAGCCGACTTGCAGTGCGCGTTTGGCCCGCCCTTGGGTTAAGCCAGAGTCTTTGGGTTTGCTTGGCACGTGAGTCGATTCATGAGGGTAGCGGCGGCTGCAGCACCAAAGCCATTGTCAATATTCACAACCGTAATCCCAGCCGCACAGGAGTTCAGCATAGCTAAAAGAGCGGCGAGTCCATTGAAACTCGCGCCATACCCAATGCTTGTCGGAACAGCGATCACCGGTCGATCAACCAGACCACCAATCACACTCGGCAGTGCGCCTTCCATCCCAGCCACCACAATCAGGACAGTCGCGGCCTGAATCTGTTCCAGACTTGCCAGCAAGCGGTGTAAACCCGCAACACCAACATCAGACAGCCGTTCAACCTGGTTGCCCATCAGCTCAGCTGTGACTGCCGCCTCTTCTGCGACCGGTAAATCCGCTGTCCCGGCCGAAACGACGAGGATTGTTCCTTGCCCCGCAGGGGGAGACGGAGGTTCTCCGACGGCGCCAATCCGAGCATCGGTATAATACTGCAACGCCGGGAGCAGCGCACGGACCTCTTGTGCCTTTTGGCTATCAAGACGGGTGATGAGAGCGTGCTGTTCGTCGGCGACGATACGTTCGGCAATCGTAGCAACTTGCCCCGCTGTTTTGCCTTGTCCTAAAATGACTTCAGGAAAACCGTTGCGCAAGGCTCTATGATGATCGACCCGAGCAAAACCCAGATCTTCAAATGGCAGGGTTCTCAGGGCTTCAACAGCTTGGTCTACGGCAAGGTCGCCACGTTGGACACGCGAGAGGAGTTCATGTAGGCGGGCCTGATCCATACGCTTAGTGTATCAACTTCGGCGGAAATGATCATGCCCTGCATGTACAGGCGTATAGGGCTGTCCGGCTGCGTCCAGCACGGTGATGCCTGCCCCTTCACGTGCGATTGTTCCAATCCGTGTGATTGCACACTGACAGGTCTGGGCGAGTGTCTGGAGCTGTGAGCGGTCGGTAACTGGAGCGGAGAACAGCAGTTCGTAATCTTCTCCACCAGTCAGTGCCAGGTCCCAGGCATCCGGACTGAGGATGGAAGAATAGCCTTCAGACAATGGCAAGCGAGTGGCTTCGACTATGGCCCCCGTGTGACTCTCTTCACACATATGCCCCAGGTCTTGCAGCAGCCCATCACTCACATCAAGCATAGCGGTGGGGAGGCTGTGTGAGGCGAGTTCTTGTGACACCTCGTAACGGATGGTCGGACACAGGAAACGATCTTTGACCTGTTGAGCAAACACATCCAATTGGCCAGCCGACTGACCATTCTGGAACAGCCGGAGCCCCAGAGCGGCATCTCCCAACGTGCCTGTCACATAGAGGTCGTCACCAAGCTCGGCACCCGAACGAGTCACTATCCCATGCGGGGCGTGTCCGAGCAGCGTGACCGACAACATGAAGCACGGCGCGGCGCTCATATTGCCACCAATCAAGGCAACGTTGCGTTCCGTTGCAGCGGCGAGAAAGCCATCAAAGAAACTTTCCAGGTCTTCTACATCATCTTCTTGGGGAATGCTCACACTGAGTAAGACAAAACTCGGCTCACCGCCCATCGCAATAATATCACTTGCATTGACGGCAAAGGCTTTGGCTCCCAGGATTGAGAAGGAGGTCCATTCGCGTCGGAAGTGGACGTTTTCGACCAGCGCATCGGTGGTCAGGAGGCTGGTACCAGGCAGGTTGACAGCCGCGCAATCGTCTCCAACACCAAGAGTGAGCCGAGCATCAGCCGGCAGCCGCTCGCGCAGGCGGCGTAGGAAGGGAAACTCACCAAGGTCACGAATCTGCATATTGATTCATCAAGTACCGCAGTATCGCCGAGCGCTTATCCAAACAGTTCTTTGACTTTATCAAAAAACCCTCTGCTAAGCGGGTGGACATCCGCTCCATCGAGTTCTGCAAACTGTTCGAGCAACTCGCGTTGCTTGCCGCTGAGTTTCCGTGGCGTTTCGACCGTCACTCGCACGAGCTGGTCACCGCGTCCACCCCCGCGCAGATCGGCAATGCCTTTGCCTCGCAAACGAAAGACGTTGCCGGATTGGGTGCCGGCTGGAATTTTCATCTTGAGTTTGCCTTCAAGCGTTGGGACTTCAATGTCTGATCCCAACGCAGCCTGCGGAAAACTAATCGGCACCTCACATACAACCTCATTCTGAGTCCGCTGGAATAGGGGATGCTCCCGCACCTGGATCATGACGTACAAATCCCCTGGGGAACCACCCATCGGGCTGTGTTCGCCTTCCCCACGGAGTTTGAGGCGCGAGCCCATATCAACACCGGCCGGAACCTTGACCTGCAGCGTTGAGGTCTTACGCACTGAGCCCGCCCCGCGACAGGTAGGACACGGATCTGCCACCGTCGAGCCTTGCCCGCCACACTGGTGACATGTCCGGGCAATCGTAAAAAACCCTTGCTGAAAACGGACTTGGCCAGTCCCACGACAGGTTCCACACGTCTGCGGGCGTGTGCCGGCTTTTGCCCCGCTGCCCTGGCATGGCTCGCACACGCTCATCCGGGGAACAGAGATTGTCTTTTCTGTCCCAAAGGCCGCTTCTTCAAAAGAAATCTCAAGATTATAACTGAGGTCTTCGCCGCGTCTGGCCCGGCCGCGCCCACCTCGGCCGCCACCACCGCCAAAGAAGTCGCCAAAGATATCACCAAAAATATCTTCAAAATTTCCGCTGAATTCAAAGCCACCGCCACCAGCACCACGCCCCTGTTCGAACGCAGCATGGCCGTAGCGGTCATACTGGGCCCGCTTCTCACCATCACTCAGAACCTGGTAGGCTTCGGACAGTTCTTTAAATTTCCCTTCAGCGACGTTATCGCCAGGATTGCGGTCCGGATGGTATTTTAAGGCAGCTTTGCGGTACGCTTTCTTGATCTCTTCGGCGCCTGCGCTCTGACTCACCCCAAGCAACTGATAATAATCTGCTTTTGTTGCCATGCCCCATCCCCCTGGCTCTTAACGAACAGCCCCCACGCGTCCAATGCCTGGAGCAGTGGGGGCTGTCAGAAAGACCCAATGTGTACGCGTTTCTTCGTTCAGCCTATTTTACTTCTTCGAAATCAGCGTCCACAATATTCTCCTTATCTTGTGGCTGGCCATCGCCACTCTCCCCATCACCAGCACCTGGTCCGGCCTGAGGGCCGTCCTGTGGATTGGCCTGCTGTTGTTCTTTGGCCGCCCGTGCATACATGGCTTCCGCTAGCTTGTGGGAGGCTTGGGTGAGTTCTTCGGTGACAGCTTTTAGCGCTTCAAGATCTTCACTTTCCAAGGTCTGTTTGGCTTTTTCCAGGGCAGCCTCAATACTCGTCGCCGTTTCCGCATCCACATCATCACGATGTTCTGATAATGACTTTTCGGTAGAGTAGACTAACGAGTCAAGCTGGTTGCGGGTCTCAATCCGTTCACGTCGGGCGTGGTCCTCTTCCGCGTGCGCTTCGGCATCTTTGACCATCCGCTGAATTTCGTCTTCAGCCAGACCACTCGAAGCAGTAATCTGGATCGACTGCTCCTTGCCAGTCCCAAGGTCTTTGGCATTGACGTGCACGATACCATTGGCATCGATATCAAACGCCACCTCAACCTGTGGCATGCCGCGTGGGGCCGAGGGGATGCCAACCAGGTCAAATTGTCCCAACAACCTATTGTCGGCAGCCATCTCACGCTCGCCCTGATGGACACGAATCGTGACTGCCGTTTGGTTATCAGCCGCGGTTGAGAAGACCTGACTCTTTTTTGAAGGGATCGTCGTATTCTTTTCAATTAAGCGGGTAAACACCCCACCCAAGGTCTCGATCCCTAGGGATAAGGGCGTCACATCCAGCAGCAGCACATCTTTGACGTCGCCACTCAGTACCGCACCTTGAATCGCCGCGCCAATGGCCACTACTTCATCCGGGTTCACCCCTCGATGTGGGTCTTTGCCAAAGATCTTCTTGACCCGCTCTTGCACGGCCGGCATACGGGTCATACCACCGACGAGGACAACCTCATCGATCTGGCCGGCCGACAGCCCGGAATCCTTAAGAGCCGTGAGGCATGGAGCATCAAGTCGTTCGAGCAAATCCGCGCACAGCGCCTCGAGCTTTGCCCGCGAGAGCTTCATCGTTAAATGCTTCGGGCCACTCTGGTCAGCCGTGATAAACGGCAAATTGACCTCGGTCTCCATCGACGATGAAAGCTCACATTTTGCCTTCTCTCCGGCCTCTTTAAGCCGTTGGAGTGCCATCCGGTCACTCCGCAGGTCTACGCCTTGGTCTTTTTTAAACTCATCTGCCAGATAATCGATGACCCGTTGATCAAAATCGTCCCCACCCAGGAAAGTATCCCCATTGGTTGACTTGACCTCAAAGACGCCGTCCCCAACTTCCAGGACAGAGACATCAAAGGTTCCGCCACCGAGGTCAAAAACAGCAATTTTCTCGTCTGTCTTTCTATCGAGGCCGTAGGCGAGC
Organism: Binatia bacterium; assembly: GCA_965231765.1. Taxonomy (GTDB): domain Bacteria; phylum Desulfobacterota; class Binatia; order Bin18; family Bin18; genus JAAXHF01. Next base: position 4,922,334 of record OZ246887.1, on the reverse strand, counting down.
GAGGCTGCAGTCGGCTCATTAATAATCCGCTTGACATCCAGCCCAGCGATACGTCCGGCATCTTTTGTCGCCTGGCGCTGTGAATCGTTAAAATAGGCGGGTACGGTGATAACAGCTTCAGTCACCTGTTCGCCCAAATAGTCCTCAGCCGTTTGTTTCATCTTTTGCAGGATAAACGCCGAGACTTCAGGCGGACTATAACTTTTGTCGCGGATTTCGACCCAGGCATCGCCACCGTCAGCTTTGGTGACAGTGTACGGCAACAGCTCTTTGGCTTTCGCCACTGCGGCATCCTCATAGCGGTTGCCCATCAGCCGTTTAATCGAAAAAATAGTGTTTTCTGGATTGGTAATAGCCTGGCGTCTGGCAATCTGTCCGACCAAGCGTTCGCCGCTACCGGTAAAAGCGGCCACCGAAGGCGTAATACGGCTGCCTTCGGCATTCGTGATCACTGTAGGCTCGCCGCCCTCCATCACCGCGACCACCGAATTTGTTGTTCCTAAATCAATTCCAATAACCTTTGCCATACCTCGTCTCCTTAACGAAAGAACCTCTTACTTAATCACCCCCCAGCAGGTTGGCAACCGTTAGTCCTCAGATTTTTTATCTTGTGTTGCTTCGGTGGTTTCTGCTTGAGGCGCACTTAGCGGTACTTTTGAGACACTCACCATGGCCGCTCGCAGCAGCCGATCGTGCAGGCTATAGCCGGAGGCATGCTCCTCTACCACCATATTGGCTGCGACCTCACTGCTCTCGACTTGGGCCACGGCATCATGCTTGCTCGGGTCAAATGGCTCGCCTTTGGCTGTCATCCGTATGACCCCATGCTTTTCCAATACGTCTAAAAAAGAGCGCAGAACCAGTGTGACGCCCTCAAGCAGGGGTTGTTCGTTGCCACTGCCTTGGGCATGAGCCGTGGCACGCTCAAGGTTATCGACCACGGGGAGGAGGTCACGAACCAGCGGTTCGTTAGCAAACCGGAGAGCCTCAGATTTTTCGCGTTGCATACGCCGTTTGAAATTCTCAAGCTCGGCCCGCTCACGCAGAAACAGATCATAATTCGCCTTGGCTTGCGCCTCTTTTTCCGCAAGCTTGGCCTGTATAACGCTCAGCTCGTCATTTACGTTATTTGTGTCTTGGACACCTGACGCAAGGTTCTGCTCCTGAGGCTGTCCGTCATGACTTTCTTGGCTTTCTTCGATTACTTCGATTTCTTCACTCGTATTGAGTTTTATCTGCTCTTTAACTGCCTCCGTGTGCTGATTGACTCCGTTTTCGTCCACACTCACCTCACTCTTCTTGCTCTTGTGTTCGCTACGGTCATTGGTTTCTAGCATGTTCTCCCTCAATATGCTCTTGTGAAAACCAGAATCTTTTTTATGCTGCTATCCAAATCGTTTGGTCATTTGCCCGATTGCTCAGCTCGTGGGGGAAAGGTAAGAACCCCTTTCCAGGCTGTCAAGGCAAAACAGGGAACGAAATACAGCCCAAAGCCAACTAGGCCCAATTCAAGGTCCAATGAGGAAGAGAGCCGAAGAGCATGATAGAAGAGCGCACCCCTGCTATTGTACTCCGAACGCGTGCTTACGCCGAATCGGATAAGATCGTGACTTTTCTATCCCGTGATTGGGGCAAGCTTACTGGTATCGCCAAAGGTGCGAAACGCTCGCGCCGCCGCTTTGTCAACGTCTTGGAACCATTCACCCATGTCCAGCTGCGTTTTCGTCCCAGCCGCAGCGAGGATCTGATGTTTATTCTGGGCTGCGAGCTGATACAAGCGTTTCGCCGTCCCAGCGCTGACCTGGAGCGTTTTGCTCTGGCGAGCTATGTGGTCGAACTCGCTGATGTCATGGTTGCCGGACGTGAAGCCGGGCAGGAAATGTACGATTTAGTGCTGACAGGCCTCAGTACGCTGGAAGACAAAACCAAGCTGTCACCCGTCTTCTCTTCGTTGTTTGCCCTCCACATACTCGACCGCGCTGGTTACGCGCCTGATCTGACGGCTTGTCAACAGTGTGGAACCGTATTGGCCGAAGAGTTCGCTGAGGATGCACCTGCTCTCTCATTTTCGTCTCATTTCGGCGGTCTGCTGTGTCAGCGCTGTCACGGTCAGGGCGGCACGATCCTGCAGCTTTCGCCGGAAACCGTGTCTGTTTTGCGTCGGTATCAAGAGACACTGACGCAGATACAGACTCCTCTGGCGTTGGATATTCCAGTCCGGGCGAGGAATGAAATGCGGGCCTTGGTCACGCGCCTGCTTTCCCGCCACCTCTCTCGCCCGCTCAAATCGGTTGCCTTTCTAGAACAAGCCGGGATTCAGACACAGCAGGCTGAAATTGACGCTCCTGTAGGCGAATGATACCTTGCCCGTCTATGTCAGTGACAATGGAAAAAATTGTAAATTTATGTAAGAGACGCGGCTTTGTTTTCCCGTCCAGCGAGATTTATGGCGGCTTTGCCAGCACCTGGGACTATGGCCCACTCGGTATTGAACTCAAACGCAATATCCGCGAAGCGTGGTGGCGGTATATGATCACCGCCCGCGATAATGTGGTTGGTATTGAGAGTTCGGTGTTGATGCACCCGCGGGTGTGGGAAGCGTCTGGTCATATCGCTGGCTTTTCCGACCCGATGGTCGATTGTCGAATGTGTAAGCGCCGCTTCCGAGCTGATCATATTCCCGCTCAGGAAGATCGGGATTGCCCGAAAAAAATGGAATGTGATTTCACAGACGCGCGCCAATTCAACCTGATGTTTAAAACCTTTGTTGGTCCAGTTGAAGAAGATGCCTCCATCGCCTTTCTACGACCGGAAACTGCCCAAGGCATGTTTGTCAATTTCGTGAATGTCCAGCAATCTGGTCGGATGAAACCACCGTTCGGCATTGCCCAAGTCGGCAAGTCGTTTCGAAACGAGATCACACCTGGAAATTTTATTTTCCGGACGCGTGAATTCGAGCAGATGGAAATGGAGTTTTTTGTCAAACCAGGCACAGATGACGAATGGTTTGACTACTGGCGTGAGCAGCGCATCAACTGGTATGCGACCCTTGGCGTGAATCCAGACCATTTACGCTTCTATCACTACCCTAAAGAAGAACTCGCCCACTATGCCAAAGCCTGTTCAGACATTGAATACTTGTATCCATTTGGTTGGGGAGAATTAGAGGGCATTGCCAACCGCACCGACTTTGATTTAGGCAAGCATGCTGAATACAGTGGCAAAGATCTGAGGTTTTTTGATGAAGAAACGCGGGAGCGCTACCTGCCATATGTCATAGAACCAGCGGTTGGGGTGGACCGTATTCTGCTCATTCTCCTCTTGAGTGCCTATGATGAAGACGTCCAAGACAAAGAGGAGCGGGTAGTCTTGCGCTTTCACCCGCGCATGGCACCGATTAAAGCCGGAGTCTTTCCGCTGCTACGCAAAAACGGCCACCCAGAAAAGGCTCAGGAAATCCGCGATGTGCTCAAGCAGCATTTTGCCGTTCAGTATGACCAGGCTGGCTCGATTGGTCGCCGTTACCGTCGCCAGGATGAGATTGGAACACCGTTTGGCATCACTGTCGATCACCAGACCATGGAAGATGGTACCGTTACCCTCCGAGAACGAGATTCAACCGACCAGACGCGTATGGCCATTGATCGTCTTGTTCCTGAGCTGCTGGCTCGCATTGCGGCATAAACCACAAGTGGGCAGCGGCACTTTCTCAACTGATCTCAATTCCTCTTCACTGATCCTAACCGGTCTCAACATGAATGACACAGATAGCCGAATGGCGGTAAGGAGCAATCGGCCATCTGTGTCTCACAACCTCACCACTTTCCCTCGTGCGCATACGCATTGAGTGAGGACACAACTATGGATACTCCCAAGGCATCTGGACGTGCCCAAAAAAATCGCGACAAGCGTTATGTCTACTCATTTGGCGGCGGCAAGGCTGACGGCAAAGCCAGCCTCAACTCGCTCCTGGGCGGAAAAGGCGCCAATCTAGCAGAAATGGCTGGCTTAGGGCTTCCCGTGCCGCCTGGAATGACGATCACAACTGAAGTCTGTACCCATTACTACGCGCATGACAATACCTATCCTGAAGAACTTTCCCAGCAGGTACACAACGGTTTACAGCGAATAGAACGGATTATTGGTCAGCGCTTTGGAGACCCGAAGCAGCCCCTCCTCTTGTCCGTCCGCTCAGGCGCGCGGGTCTCAATGCCTGGCATGATGGATACTGTCCTGAATTTAGGACTCAATGATGAGACTGTACAAGGCTTAATTAAAAAGCCCGAAGACGCCCGCTTCGCCTACGACTGTTATCGACGCTTTGTCCAGATGTACGGCGACGTCGTTCTTGGCCTCAAACCTGAATCGCGACTGGAGCGTAATCCGTTCGAAGTTTTGCTCGAAGAAAAAAAAGCCGCAAAAGGCGTTGTACTCGATACCGACTTGACGGCAGAAGATCTGCAAGACCTCGTTATAGACTTTAAAAAATTGATTCATGACCGGCTCGACTTGACGTTTCCCGAAGATCCAACCGATCAGCTCTGGGGTGCCATCGGCGCCGTTTTTGGCTCGTGGAATAATCCACGGGCGGTCACCTATCGGCGCATTGAAGGCATTCCCAGCGAATGGGGAACAGCTGTCACCGTCCAAGCCATGGTGTTTGGTAATCTGGGCCAAAATTGTGCCACGGGAGTGGCTTTTACACGTGATTTATCGACTGGTGCCAATGAGCTCAACGGCGATTTCCTTATGAACGCCCAAGGCGAAGATGTGGTGGCTGGCATTCGCACTCCGCAACAGATTACCTTAGCTGCTTCCCGCCAACGCGCCCAACGTGAAGGGCGCTCTGAGGAGGAGCGGAAGACCGACTATCCATCTCTAGAAGAACAGATGCCGGAGTGTTTTGCTCAGCTCAAAGACATCGCTCAGAGCCTCGAGAACCACTATAAAGAGACCCAGGACATTGAATTTACAACCGAGCGCGGCCAGCTGTGGATGTTACAGACCCGGACCGGAAAGCGAGCGGCAGCAGCAGCCGTACAAATTGCGGTTGATATGGTCTATGAAGGCCGTATTGATGAGTCTACCGCAATCCTGCGCGTTGCCCCAGCTCAACTCGATCAACTTCTGCACCCAACCTTGGCTCCAGATGCCTTCAAGGAGCTGCTGACAAGAGGGCTTCCCGCTTCTCCCGGAGCGGTGAACGGTGAGGTTGTCTTTTCTGCAGAAGACGCTGAATCTGCCGCGCAATCTGGCCGTAAGGTCATCTTAGTCAGACTCGAAACATCGCCGGAAGACATTGATGGCATGCAGGCTGCTGAAGGCATCCTGACCGCTCGTGGCGGGGCGAGCTCACATGCCGCATTGGTGAGCCGTGGCATGGGGAAATGTGCCGTCGTCGGCTGTGAGGCACTGGCCATCGATTACGAACGACAAACGTTTGCGGTTCGTGGCACGGACTATGTGGTCCATGCTGGTGATTTTATTACTCTCGATGGGTCAACGGGAGAAGTGTTCCGCGGTCAGGTCCCGACGATTGATCCCACAATCGAAAGCCCAGCGTTTAAGGCGTTGATGGGCTGGGCCGATCGGCGCCGGCGGTTACGGGTCAGAGCCAATGCAGACACCCCGCGCGATGCGCAGACTGCTCGGGCATTTGGTGCAGAAGGCATCGGACTGTGTCGTACGGAACATATGTTCTTTGAAGGCGATCGGATCGATGCAGTCCGAGAGATGATTCTGGCCGAGGACACACCGGGACGGGTGCGTGCGCTTGAGACAATCATGCCGATGCAGAAGGCCGACTTTGTTGGTATTCTGCGGGTGATGGCTGGACTGCCAGTCGCCATACGCCTGTTTGATCCACCTCTCCACGAATTTTTGCCCCATACCGACCAAGATATTAACGACCTGGCCGCCAAACTCGGCGTCCCGGCTGAACGTTTGCGGACCAAGAGTAACGTGCTGCACGAGTTGAATCCGATGCTCGGCCATCGCGGATGTCGGTTAGGCGTGACGTTTCCAGAAATCTATGAAACACAGACCCGAGCAATCATGGAGGCAGCCTGCGAACTCGTTCAAGAAGATGTTGCAGTCTTTCCAGAAATCATGGTCCCGTTAGTTGGTTTTCAGCGCGAACTCGAAATTCTGCGCGAGCGGATTGAAAAGATCTGTGGCGAGATGACACGCGCCTATCGAGTCAGTGTCCCCTATACAATTGGGACCATGATTGAGGTTCCGCGCGCGGCGCTGATGGCTGACCAAATTGCCAAGGTCGCTGATTTCTTTTCCTTTGGCACAAATGATTTGACCCAGCTGGCGCTCGGTCTCAGTCGGGATGACGCCGGAAAATTTCTGCCGGACTACGTCAGCCAGGGTATTTTTCCCCAAGATCCGTTTGTCTCTTTGGACCAAGCCGGTGTCGGACAGCTCGTCGAGCTTGGTGTTGACAGAGGACGCAAGACTAAACCTGAGCTAAAAATTGGCATCTGCGGTGAACATGGTGGAGACCCCGCTTCGGTCGAATTCTGCCATCGGGCTGGCCTCGACTATGTGTCGTGTTCGCCATATCGGGTACCGATTGCGCGGCTGGCAGCAGCCCACGCCGTGCTGCATAATCCACCACCACCACCGCCGCATCCCTCTACGAGTCGGAAAACACGCAAAAAACAGCCCTCAGCGCAGGCAACAACAACGGCTTAGTTAATGGCTTAGTTTGGATATCCGGTATTGGCAACACACGGAGCAGCACCTCAATCACCTTCAAGGCGCCTCTCAATTAGTGGGCACACCCGGATAGTTGGCATCTTTGGCAATCCGATTGCCCACACGCGCTCGCCAGCAATGCAAAATGCCGCTTTTCAAGCCTTGGGCTTGGCGTATATCTATACGCCATTTTTAGTCGAGCCAGCCGATCTGGCAAAAGCCGTACACGGGATTCGGGCGCTGAATCTTGTCGGCATCAACGTCACCGTACCCCACAAAGAACGTATTGTTCGCTACCTGGATACCCTCAGCCCCGAAGCGGAACTGTGTGGCGCAGTCAACACGGTTGTGAACCAGAATGGCCAGCTGTTTGGCGACAATACGGATGGACGCGGATTCGTCGAGTCTCTGCGCGAACGGAACCTCTCCCCACGTCGGGCAGAGGTTGTCCTCATCGGTGCGGGCGGCTCGGCTCGGGCAGTTCTTGTTTCTCTCATTCAGTCTGGTTGCACCCGGATTCGGATCGTCAACCGCACCCAGTCGCATGCCCGTGCATTAGCCCGGGCGTATCGATCGGTTGGAAAAACACAGCTTGAAGTCTTCCCGCTCGACGCTCTCAAGGATCCGCAGCTCTTCTCCAACGTCAGTCTGGTGATCAATAGCACCTCAGTCGGCCTCCACAGCGACGAATTTCTACCTCTCGCCTACACCGCAACCCAGCCCAGTTGCCTTTTTTACGACCTGCTCTACCGTCCAGACCAAACCCCATTCATCAGGCAGGCTACAGCTGCACGTCGGCCCAGCGTTGATGGGCGCCGCATGCTGCTCCACCAAGGTGCTTTGGCCTTTTCTCTCTGGACTGGCCAGCCAGCTCCGCTCAGCGTCATGGACCGAGCGCTGCAGCGCTCCCTACGCCAGACTCCCAGACTGCCTGCGGCTCCCTGACTCTCTGGACTGACTCCCTCAATTTGCCTGCCTGCGCTAGACTAAAGCAAGAGGGAGACGTACCGATAGGAATCAGCAGCGGAATGGACTACGCGGAGGAACTTATATGGCTGTTTTTCGTTGGCAAGGTGTGAGTCCCCAAGGTGAGAGTGTCAAAGGTGAAATGGAAGCGGCGAGTCCAGCCATTGTCATGTCACGGCTCCGTACCCAGCGGATACGTCCCGATCCGTGAGAAGGGCAGTAGGCTCGATGCAGAGCTTAAAATTCCTGGTCTCGGCGAGAAGGTCAAGTCCAAAGATATTGTGGTTTTCACTCGTCAATTCGCCACGATGATCAATGCTGGACTGCCGATTATGCAGGCGCTCGATATCCTCGCCCAGCAGGCGGAGACCAAGACCTTTCAAGATATACTCAAACAGATCCGACACAATGTCGAAAACGGCGCAACCTTGGCCGATTCGATAGCGAAACACCCGAAAATCTTTGACGATTTGTATACCAATATGGTGTCTGCCGGAGAAATCGGTGGCATCCTCGATACGATCTTAGAGCGCCTCTCCATCTATATGGAGAAAGCCATGAAGTTAAAAAGCAAAGTCAAAGGAGCCATGATCTACCCAACCAGCATTGTGACAGTTGCCGGTGGGGTGGCAGCTCTTTTGCTGATGTTCGTGATTCCAGTTTTTGCCGATATGTTTGCCAGCTTTGGCGAAGCTTTACCTCTGCCAACCCAGATCGCGATCAATCTGAGCGATGCGCTCAGGCAATATATTGTCCATATTCTCATTATTCTTGCCGCTTCTGTCTTCGCTTTTCGGACGTTTTACCAAACCGAGCGAGGCCGCTACGTTATCGATGGCATCGTGCTCAAACTGCCAATCTTCGGACTCATCCTCCGCAAGGCAGCCGTCGCTCGTTTCACCCGAACGCTGGGGACACTCCTCGCCTCTGGCGTGCCTCTGCTGGAGGCGATGTACATTACCGGCAAGACCGCTGGCAATAAAGTCGTTGAAGGAGTTGTGCTGGCCTCACGCCAAAGTATCAGCGAAGGAAAGACGCTGACTGAGCCTTTGGCTGCAAGCAAGGTCTTCCCACCGATGGTGTGTCAAATGATTGATGTTGGCGAGCAGACTGGAGCGGTGGACGCAATGTTGCACAAAATTGCTGACTTTTACGAAGATGAAGTTGACGATGCGGTGGCCAACTTAACGGCACTGATGGAACCTTTAGTGATTGTTTTCCTTGGTGTTGTCATCGGTGGCTTGGTCGTCTCCATGTATCTGCCGATCTTCAGCCTCGGCGCAGCCATGATGGGCTAGCCGGACAAGACAGACGAGACTCATAAAAGGAACGTGCATGCCAGAAACTGAGAACACACGCCGCCGCCAGTGGTTGCTGTTGCTACGGTGTGCTTACGGAGCGCTTCTCCTGGCATAAAAGGGAAGCGCTCCAGACTCTGCACCCTGCTCTCTGACAGACACTGAGTGCCTATTGGCGCACTACTCTGCACCGTTCTCTACGATAAGCTGCTCAAGGCTTGCTCGGTCAATGATGAACTGCTGATTACAAAATTCACATGTGACGTTAGCTTGGCCCTTGGTTGCTAAGAGATCTTGGATCTCATCCAGCCCCAGTGCGACTAACGCTCCAAGGACCCGCTCCTGACTACATCGACACACAAACTGTACATCTTGCTCGCCAACCACAGACGGCGCAAACTCGCCAACGACTTCCTGAATGATCTCGTGTGGGGTGGCTCCATTCCGAATCAGATCGCTGACCGGGCGGGTGCGAGCGACTCGATTTTCAAGTTGGGCGATCAGCTCATCTGTTGCCCCAGGCATGGCCTGAATCACAAAGCCGCCAGCGGCCTGCACACTCTCATCAGGCTGGACAAAAACCCCGAGGCTTACCGCTGAAGGAATTTGTTCAGAGTGTAAGAGGTAGTGGGCAATATCCTGGCCGATTTCTCCGGACACAATGGGCAGGACGCTCCGATACGGCGTCTTCGACCAGGGTTGGAAACGCATGATGACAAAGATACCACTGCCGACGGCTCCACCCACATCAAGCTTGCCGTTGCGTAAGGGTAAATGGGTGCGCGGGTGGTAGACAAAACCACGCACCTCGCCTTGAGCATTGGCGTCAACCAAAATCCCGCGCAGGCGTCCTTTACTCACAAACTGTAAGGATATCGTCTCATCATCCCGTAGCAGGTTGCCGAGTAACAGACCGGCAGTCATGGTTCGCCCCAGCGCCGCACTGGCTGTGGGAGCCGTGGTGTGACGAAGACGCGCCTCGTCGACGAGCTGCGTTGTGACAGCGGCCAAGGCACGGACCGTCTGGCCTGCTGCCGTCGTTTTTACGAGGCCGTCGCCGGTATGCATCGAGAAGTCCTAGGCTGATTTTCTGCTCGGACGAGAACGGGAGGGCTTCTTTTTTGCTCCAGTCGGTGTTTTCGGTTCGACGTCATTCAGCGAGACACAATCGACAACTTCAAGACCATAGCCGGGCAAGCTCACCAGGCGGCGAGGGGAATTGGTCAGGAGGCGCATCTTGCGCACGCCGAGGCTGCGCAGAATTTGGGCGCCAATGCCATAATCTCGAAAATCGCTCGGCTGGGAGCCTCGGCCTGCCTCGGGCGCAGATGCCGCAGCACCACGCTTCCCGGAATGGGCTACATCACGCAGCAGTTGCGCACCCTGCCCTTCCTGCCTCAGATATAAGACAACCCCTTTTCCTTCAGCCTGAATCAGCTCCATGGATCGCTGGAGCAAGGCATTGGTATTGGCAGCACTATAGCCAAATACGTCACCGAAGACGTACTCAGTATGCGCGCGTACGAGGACAGGTTCTTCTGGTGAAATTTCTCCTTTGACCAGCACAAGATGTTCTTGGTCATCGACATCACTGGTAAAGACATGGGCAGTGAAGTCTCCGCCAAAGCGGGTCGGTAAACGTGCTTCATCGACGTGGTGGACTAAAGAATCATGTCGCAGACGGTACTGAATAAGGTCAGCAATCGTGGCAATTTTCAAATTATGAGTGACAGCGAATTCTTCAAGATCGGGCAGGCGGGCCATCGTGCCATCATCACACATGATCTCGCAAATAACGCCCAAAGGTTTAAAACCTGCCAGACGAGACAGATCCACTGCGCCTTCCGTCTGACCTGTTCGGACGAGTACCCCGCCCCGACGTGCCCGGAGCGGAAAGATGTGGCCAGGAACGACAAAATCCTCTGGGCGGGCGTCACCCCGAGTAGACGCCAAAATGGTGACCGCCCGATCTTCAGCCGAGATACCCCGCCCGACCCCTTTCTTGGCGTCAAAGGAAACGGTGAAAGCGGTTCCGAGTGGAGCGGTATTCTTGTCGACCATCATCGGCAGTCCAAGCGCATCGATATACTCCTCTGCCATCGGCAGGCAAATCAAGCCACGGCCGTACTTGGCCATGAAATTAATCGCCTCTGGAGTCACCGCCTCAGCTGCCATGTATAAATCGCCCTCATTCTCCCGGTCCTCATCATCCATGAGAATGATCATCCGGCCAGCCCGGATTTCTTCAATGGCCTCTTCTATAGACGCAATATGTGGGCTGGTATGGTCCGGCGGTACCGGAGGAGGAACAGAAAACATATAGCAGCTCCTTCACAATCAGGCACGCGATCATGCAGAATAAGGCCAGTGCCTCTCCGGTTATAACGCGTCCGCCTGCGTGCTGTAAAGTAGCATCTGTCATGCACTCGCGTACGTGTTCCAGACTGACCAAAGCGAGCCTGCTGGCCTGAAAATACGTAGCAAAACGTAAATCAGACTCGGGCCAAAGGCCCCCTTGACATTTGCAGACTTGACCGTTTCCCATAGGACAGCTAGAGTGTGGCCGTCAGCGAGGGAGTCTGTTGAGGGGCAGACGTACGCAGCATCGTCTTCGTCAGGAGACTCGCCTGCAAAAATGCCACATGCCAAAGAGGACGGGGATTGAGCACTCTGCGGCCAGCCTGATACTTTAAGGAGAGGGTTGATGCCAAACGTCACCATCTTAGGACCGGTTGATCTACGACAAATTATTATTCGCCGGCCGGAGATGTTCCTCCGAGACCCCGATGGTATTAAACGGGTCAGCGAATATTATACGAACACTGACTGTAGTAAACTGCTGCTCGAAGCACTTGTTATTGAGCCTGGAAAGAAACAACAATTCTTTTTTCAGGTCAATAAAAAAGGCGAGGGTGCAGCTATTCGGCTCGACCCGATCAGCGACGCAGAGAAGACCACGGGGGTCAAGCGCTTGATGGGCCAGGTCGCTTTTGCGATTAAATCTCTTTTTCCCGGTACCCGCTACGGTAAGACGAATATTGCCGACTTCATCCCAGACCATGAAAGGCCATCGAGTGGATCACGCGGCAAGAAGCTGCGCGCCGTCGCGTAAGTAAGACCGCCTTCTCTTCGAGACTTGCAGGATTGGGATTGGATTCAGTACTGCAGTGAAACACACGGAGACCCGCCCGAATTTTCTCCTCTTTGGAGTATTGGAGTGGGCCTTTTGTCCCCCACTCTCACGACTACGAGATAAAACGACTCCGCCCCCACGCATATAGGGCAAGCCGTATTTTGCACGATGTACTGAGTGTCACCCGTGTCTCAAAGACTCTGAATTGGCGTGCAACAATCTCGTCAAGGAGCCGCCGATAGATAAAGTGCATGGCCTCAGCCGAAGCGAGGCTGCGGCGATCCTCTCGGGCCAGATTTTCCTCGGCCTGGCGGTAGTACTGGCGTGCTCGCTCCTCTTCAAAACGCATCAGACGTAAAAACGCCTCGTTATAGACTCCAGTACCTAATTCCTGTTCCGTGTAGCCACACATGGCAAGATCCTCGGCAGGCAGATAAATGCGATCTCGTTGGGCGTCTTCGCCCACATCGCGCAGAATATTGGTTAACTGTAGAGCGAGTCCGAGATTAACGGCATAGTCCTGAGTCTGAGGATTCCGGTAGCCAAAGATTTCAATACAAACGAGTCCGACAAGACACGCGACGTGGTAGCAGTAGTCATGCAGCTCAGCGAACGTCTGGTAGCGAGTTCGGTGGAGATCCATCTCCACCCCGTCGATAATACCAACGAGGTGTTCACGTTTGATGGGAAAACGTTGAACGGTGTCGGCAAGCGCCTGTGAGATGGGATGCCGAGGCTTTTGCGCATAACAATAGTCAAGTTCTTCACGCCATAGATTGAGGAGCCGGGTCAGCTTGTCCAGTTTACCCGGCTTATCCAGTTTATCCAGTTTATCTTGCTGACCTTGGCCGTGGTGTCCTGCGTCTCCGTTTGATGCCTCGTCTCCGAGCATTCCATCTTCAGCGCGAAGAGGTTCAGTAGGCTGATCAGTGATATCATCCATGAACCGACAGAACGCATACGTCGCACACAGGGCATCGTGCTGTGCTTTAGGCAAGAGGCAAAAGGCATAATAGAAATTTGAAGAACTGTCTCGTGTCACACGACGGCAGTAGGCGTACGCCTCGTCAAGAGTCGCAACCGGCTGAGACGGAATGAAGAGTGAGGTTTCTTGTTGCTCGGGTAGGCCAGAGCTGTGACTCACAGTGCGTCTTCCATCGGTCAGGCAGCTGCCCCGTGTTGCAAAGTGTTGAGCACCCCTCGGGCGTGCTCACGTGCCCAGCGATCGGCCTCTAGCAAGCTATCCAAATCAGTCACCGGTTGTGGGTCGTGGGCTTCGAGCACACGTTCATTGAGGACAGCAATATCGAGAAAGCGGAGTTGACCGTTCAAGAAATTCTCTACCCCAACTTCGTTTGTGGCATTCAAGACAGCTGGACAGGTTCCGCCTTGGCAGAGTGCCGAATAGGCAAGGCGCAGACACGAAAATTTATCAAAATCGGGCTCGTGAAACTGTAGCTGACCAATGCGGGCGAGATCGAGTTGGGGCAGATGCGTAAGCGGTAAACGGTCTGGGTAGGCGAGGATATAGGAGATGGGGACTGCCATGTCGGGAATCCCGAGCTGAGCCAACACTGAGCCATCGACATACTCTACCATTGAGTGCACGATGCTTTGCGGATGGACAATTACGGACACCTGTTCTGGCGGCAGATCAAACAGCCAACGCGCCTCAATGACTTCGAGCCCTTTATTCATGAGCGTTGCTGAATCAATCGTAATCTTATTGCCCATCTTCCAGGTCGGATGCTGCAGTGCCTCTTCTACACTCACCTGCGCCAGCTCAGCAGCTGGACGTTGGCGAAAGGGTCCACCGGAGGCCGTCAAGATAATACGTTTGACCCGCTCGCGAGGATGACCTTGCAACGCCTGAAAGATAGCATTGTGTTCACTATCGACCGGCAAGAGACGCACGCCATACTGCTGCGCTTCGCGGGTCATCAGCTCACCTGAGATGACAAGTGCCTCTTTATTGGCCAAGGCAATTGTTTTCCCAGCCCGAATACCAGCCAGCGTAGGGGGCAAGCCAACCGCCCCAACTAAGGCGGCCATGACCATATCTGCCTCAGGATGGGTCGCTGTGGCCATCAGGCCCTCTGAGCCGCACAAGATCGTGCCGTGGAAATCCGGCAGCTGCTCTTTGAGCGTCCTCGCGTCATCCTCGCTCGCCAGCGAGACGACATCCGGCTGAAAACGCTGAACCTGCTGTGTCAATTTAGCCAGGTTTCTGCCCGCAGCTAAGGCGACAACCTGGAAATCTTCAGGAAACCGTTCAACAATAGACAGCGTTGTGACACCAATCGAACCAGTTGAGCCCAGAACAGCCAGCTTCCTCATCACAATCCCTCACTTGATAATGTGCCAGGAATGATTTAGAGCGAGACTGATTCGCTCTTTTGCTGCCCCTGTTGCATATCCTGACTGATATCGATCTGCGGCGTATCTCCTATCCCCATGAACTGCATTCGTATCGAACGGGGACGGGGACCGTCAAGCTCGGCAAAGATAATACGCTGAAATTGGCCCAAAATAAGCTGCCTATTTTCTACCTGAAGGGCGAGCGAACCGCCTAAAACAATGGCCCGCAGATGGGCTGCCGCATTCTTGCGCTCACAATCGGAAAGTGTCGGATCATTATGTTTATACCCAGTTTTGTCGGCAACAATATGGTGCAGGAAGGCGTCCACATCGTCCCATAATGCGTCCTGGGTTTCTGTAAAAAAGATGCCAGTAGTCGTATGCAGAGTGGAAACCACTCCCATACCATTCGCTACCCTGCTCTCAGCAACAAACTGTTTCACCTCTTCGGTCAAGTCAAATATTTGCACTTGCGCACGGGTGTCCACCTGAATCGTTTTGGCTTGAATAATCATCTCAGCACCTCGCCCTTCTCTAGCAGTTTTCACAACTGCCCTTATTCACTACTAGAGACAGCCGTCATTAATGTTATGGTGAACCAGCACGGCTCTTTTTGATCCTCCAGACCTTGGCCACCAGGTACCACCGTTCATCACCAGTCTTTCCTTTCCCCCGCTTCACCTGCTTCACTGACCGATCGGTCAGGACAAGGCAAAAAAAGAGAGGCTCAGCGCCTCTTCTCCAGGGATCATAAAACTTCAACTCGCGCCTGTCAATCTACTCTACTCTGCATATAATCCGTGACGTCGTCACGTTGGCGGCAGAGACCGGCAAAACGCTGCTCATCAAAGCCCAAAAGTCCCTTGGCAACCTCAAAGATCGCGCATGACAAACATGATTCGCCGCATCGTTTATCTCTTCCGCCTTCGGATAGGGGGGGGAAATTTATGAGCGAGTTCCTTAGAATAAACTCTGCTACCGTAGCGACTCATGGGTATGGAGGGGATATGCGGCGACAGAGAATTCCTATTCGGCACTTTGTACTTGTCTTCAGCATGAGTGCTGTATGCGCAGTCTCACTGGCTTCGTCCGTTCGAGCCGAGTCAATACCGTCAACAGGCTCAGCTGATTTGGGCCGGATTGCCTATATTGACCAGCTTGGAGACGTGTACACGATCAAACCTAACGGGACAGATCGACGCAAACTCGCTTCTGGTGAACTCTTACAGTCTGCGGCCTTTACACCCAGGACGATTCAGTCCCCCAGAGCCACTCAGGATGCCTATAGCTGGCCAATCTGGGCACCCGGAGGCGACCGTTTGGCCTGTTTTCGCATGATTCTGGCAGAGGCTGGACAAACAGGCGGGCTGTATATTTTTGATGTCGCGAGCTCACGAGTACTGAACGTCCATAAAGATCTCGGACTCCAACCTATCTACGCCTATTGGGCACCTGACGGACAGCATTTGGCATTTCTCCGCAACAGAGAACAGACGCTCTCCTTAGAGTTATGGCCTGCTCCAAGCGCATCGTTTGGCTGGCAGCCGCCCAAAAGGATTGCTGACGGGGCCCCATTCTATTTTGATTGGCGGTCCGACGCCGAGGTTCTCCTCTTCCATAGTGGAGGAGACAGACAGGTGCCGTCAGGTTCCTCTGTTGGTCTCCTCAATATCGAAAACGGAACAACGAAAATCGTTTCACCAACGCCAGCATCTTTCGGAGCTCCTTCCTGGTCATTCGATAATAAGTGGATAGCATACGGAGACAAGCAACAGGCCCAATCTCCAGTCGCGTTGATGGTTGCCCCAGCCGACGGCGGTGAACCGCAGGCATTTGCTGATGTCTCACAACGCCTGGCGCTTGGATGGTCGCCGACCGAGTCGCGTATCGTCATCGCCACGACATCTTTTATGGACGGATCTGTCTACGAACAGCTGCAGCTGATCGACATTCCTTCAGGCGAGACGCGAACTCTGGTGAAAGACCATTTTGCCGCCTATTTTTGGTCGCCGAATGGTAAACGTATTCTGTACGCTCGGCGTCAGCCCGGAAGCCCTTTTGGCACCTGGGTAGTTGTTGATGTCGATAGCGGGAAAAGTGCCGACATTATCGATTTTTCCCCATCCCGGCCCCTCACCCAAGTATTTCGATACTTTGATCAGTATGCCCTCTCCCACCGCTTGTGGTCGCCAGATAGTCGCCACTTTGTCTTTGCCGGTAGCGCTAGGTCGGATAGCCCTCCATCCACCGCATTGCAATCGCCGAGTGTATACGTGGTTGAAGCAATACCCCAAGCCACTCCGCAGCTCCTCTCAGGCGGACCTATTGCATTTTGGTCTCCACGATAAGTGCATCTAGACGCAGACTTGCACGAAGCGGCCTTCCTTATGGTATATGAGTTTTGCGGCTCGACTGATAACGCCTTATCTGTCAAGTTCTATCTTGCACAAATACATAAATATATTTATGTATTCATGAATCTTTGAATGATTAAATTTATGAATAAGTCCAATTATTCATAAGTCCATAAACCCACAGGAGAGCAAAAGGGTGTGAGGTCACAGCTCGCTATGCGACACGAGTGTGATCCAGAAAAAACCGAAGAACAGCTTTTGAACAGCAACGGGCGATAGTCAAAGCTATCAGCAACCGCTTCGAAAGCTCGCTCTTCGACATCAGACAGCTCGTGCAGGCTGATCTATTCGACTCCGAACTGAAGGCCGCGAAGGCCCTCGTGAAGCATGGCTTCCTTAGGGCGGCAGGCGCGTTGGCAGGGGTAGTCATGGAGAGGCACCTTGCCCAAGTCTGCGACAACCATGGCATCCCACTTCACAAGAAGGCACCAACCATCGCAGACTTTGATGACAAACTAAAAGAGGCAGAGGTGATCGATATCCCTCAGTAGAGATTCGGCCAACATCTCGGCGATCTCCGAAACCTGTGTGACCATAACAAAGGCGCTGGACCCACAAAAGAACAAGTGAATGACCTTGTGGATGGCGTGAGGAAACTCACGAAGACGCTGTTTTGATGACATGGCAGCGCATCCTACGTCAGTGGCTCGGCTCGGGCGGACGGGGCGCGGCCGCGTGCATCACGTGGACGATGGTCAGCCCTCGGAGAAGCGGGCGGGCCGGGCTCAGCCGCCCGTGGTTTCAAGCAGCGCGGCACACACCTGATAGGGGTCCATATTGGCGGCCGGCCGCCGATCCTCCAAATAGCCGCGTCCCTCGTTGGCCGTGGCCATCGGGATGCGCACCGAGGCGCCGCGGTCGCTGATACCGTAACGGAATTCGTGGATGCTGCACGTCTCATGCAGGCCGGTCAGGCGTTCTTCGTTGTGGGCGCCGTACACCACAATGTGTTCCTCGTGCCGTTTTTCCAGCGCCTCACAGGCGGCTTTCACCACGGCTAAGCCTCCCTCCTCGCGCATGGCTTTCGTGCTGAAATTGGTGTGGGCGCCGGCCCCGTTCCAGTCGCCTTTGACCGGCTTGGGATGCAGGGTGGCATTGACGCCAGAATCTTCGGCGATGCGATACAGCAGCCAGCGGGCGACCCACAATTGATCCGCTATCGCGGGCGCCCCTATGGGGCCGATCTGGAATTCCCACTGGCCGGGCATGACCTCAGCATTGACGCCGGAGAGGGCCAGCCCGGCTTCCAGACAGGCATTCATATGCGCCTCAACAATTTCCCGACCAAAGACCTCATCGGCCCCAACACCGCAATAGAACGGTCCCTGGGGCGCGGGATAGCCCCCCTCCGGCCACCCCAGCGGCGACCGCCCGCGGAAAAACGTGTATTCCTGTTCAATGCCGAACCAGGGTTCGTGGTCTTGATACTGGTCTTGCAGTTGGACGAGGCGCACCCGCGTGTTGGACTCGTGCACGGACCCATCCGGGAGCCGCACCTCGTTCATGACCAGGATATTGTCGCTCCCGCGGATGGGGTCCGGCACATAGTAAATAGGGCGGAGCAGGCGGTCGCTGTCATGGCCTTGGGCCTGCCTGGTGCTTGACCCATCGAATCCCCACAGGGGAATCTCGTCGAGACTGCTGACGGGGCCGTCCAGGATTTTCGTTTTTGAGCGTAACGTGGCCGTCGGTTTGTTGCCGTCTATCCAGATGTATTCCGCTCTGATGTGACGCATCTCACTTTCCCCTTTCTGAGAGAGAGGCTCGCTGCACCTGGCAGGAGGCAGCCGATCCGCCACGCGCGGCGCCTGTTCCGCTACAGCATACCCCAGGCAGGGCGGCAGTTCAACGCTGAGGCGGTAGGGGAATCCCTGCTTCCAGAGGCCTGAGCTCCTCTTGGCGCGGGATGCGGATCTCTTCGACCAGATCCTGGATGGGGCCTGGGCCGGAGGACGGCTGAGGGACGAAACAATAATCGCCACCCCAAAGTTGAGCAACATGCCAAAACAGGATGATGTGCCTTCCTGGGCTTGAAGGAGTGATGGAAAAGAGGCCTGAAATATCTTGTTGCGCCGAAAATTTTTTTGCGGAGAAGGCAGACATGGGTCAGGTCCTGATTCAGCTCGTGATGGACGACCAGGGCGAGGTGAGCTTGGAGTACCTGGCCGACCTGATGGGAGCCAGGCTGGGCGGGGCCTTCCTGTGCCTCGGCTGTATCACGTCGTCGCGGCGCATCAAGTCAGAATGCGACCTCAAAGCGCAGACCAACAAGAACCGCGTCGGCAAGCCCCGGCTGTGTCCCCGGATTGACGATGTATTGCAGACTGGGCTGAACGGCCCACCAGGCGGTGAGTCCAGCCCGATAGGTCAATTCCAGCGCGATTTCGGCGTCCGTCACCGCTTGCCCGGCAGCGCGACGGATGCGCCTGAACCGGCCGCTATTATGGGCGGCGGCGACCCCAAAGCCACAGCGATCTTCAGGACGCCCCGACAAGAGCCCGGTATAGACGAGCCCCCCGCCGGTATAGACGCCAAATTGGTGCACCCGTGCCTCGGCAAAGCCAAGCCGCACAAAGAGCGCCAGTTCCCGGCGGGGGTCTGTCGCGTGTCGATACACGACCTGTTCGGCGAAGCCATAGAGTCCATACGCTCCGCCACAGCAGGCGGCTCGCCCGCCCGTCCTGTTCTCGTCAAGACCGTCACTATAGCCCCACGCCCCGAGGGCATATTTGCCGTACCCGCCAGAGAGGGCTTGGGGCTCGCGGAGATACGCCAGTTCAGAAGCAACAAGGACCCCGTCATGTGCGCCGAAGATTACCTGGGTCCCGCCGGGGTCGTCCGGGTCGCCGGACACCCCGTCCAGCACTGCTGTCTGCCAATACCAGGCCGGGTCGGGCTGAACCCGCAGCCTGACCCCGAGGAAAGGACGTTTGATGAGGCGTACTTCTATCAAAGCGGCGGCCCGCGTCAAGCATCCGGCTTTGGAACCGCAGCCGCCCGCCTGACCCGCGCGTGTTGCGTCTGATAAATCCCTATATATGTGAACCTTGCACGTTGTAGCCTGCTGATTTTCTTGCCTTACTAACACGCTATTTTTGCCGCCCGCAAACCCGCATGACATGGGGCTGTTCGCAGACAGTTTGCAGCCTGTTAGCGGGAACTGGAAGGAAGACTAAGACAGATAAGAAGAAGAGAACTGTTGAAGAGGTAGAGAAATTGCTTCTTGATTTGATCAAGGGCGGTAATTCTAGTCTGCCCCCGGCTTCTGCTGAAGAGAGATTGAAGCAGCACGAAAGATCTTGCCCTAAGGCAGAGTGAACTATGCTCTATACAATACTATACGTGGCCTCTTCGTGCTCTTTATTTTCTATTGCCTGTATGGAGGCTGAGAAGATCCTTTGCTGTTGCCTGATACATGCCTGTACGCATCATTAACAGTCTCCCGTATTTCTTCTACTGCTTTGTACCCCCGCCCCGGCCGGGTGAGCAAGGGGCACGCGCGCACGTTCAAACTACAAGGCGCGTAGGAGTTGGGGGCGAGCCCCCAACGGCAAGATAAGGCACTAGGGAGATCTGGAGCACCTGCCCCAAATCTATCCCCAGGAGGACGTTTCCAAGCTCTTTTACCGCGTGGCTGCCGATCTATGACGCCCGGCCGGCAGACCCGGCCGAAGCTACCGGCGTCTGGCAAATCACCTACACCATCTAACGCGATGAAGAGAAAGCGTGGGACCATGAAGCAGCGGAAATAGCAAACGACGGAGGAAGATGAAGCAGCGAAGCGGGAGACGGCCGAGCTGAAGCGGGAGCATAAGGGAGTGGCAGACGCGGATCAACGAGGCGCTACGCGAGTGGATCCGGAACCAGGACCCCGCGTGATCGTCCCGCGCGAGGTAGGGAAGGCGGGTGGCTGCCGTGTAGTGATGTGGGTCAAGCAAGCGCCGACCTTACCAGACCGGTCCTTATCGGACGGAGCGGCTCGACCCCGCCGCCAGCTATTGAAAGGAGTCGTCACACGCAGCGACGGTGTCCGGATCGGTCGCGACTTGATCGGCCCACTCGCGGGTCTCAAACCAATACTGGCGGCGCTGGGCGAGCCAGCCATCGGCATGACGCACCGCAATCCAGCTGTTGAAGAAATTTAAGGCATCCAGGTCCCCTTTGCGCACGGCTATCGCCAGTACTTCCGAGCCAAACGGCTCCTCGAAGGGCAGCTGCAACGTCTCCGGGTGGGCGTCGACCCAGGTGGTGCGCGTCGTCGCGAACGCAGCCGCCGCATGCGCCTCACCAGCGACGACGGCCTGGAGGACCGCACTGTCGGTATCAAAGAGCAGGAGCAGGGCATCGGGAAAGGTATTCTCAATCGCAGGGATGGACGAGGCGCCTCGCCGGGTCGCAATCGTGACGCTGGGACTGTTGAAATCGGCTAGTGTTGCCAGGCTGGCGCTTTGCGCGGTATTCGCCACCAGGTAGACACCGGTAGAGTTGTACGAGGACGTGAAATTGACCTTGAGGGCACGTGCCGGAAGAATCGTCATCCCACTGATAATGACGTCAAACTCCTCGGCGATCAGCGACGGGATGATGTAGTTCCAGTTCGTCCGCGCAAATTCCACCTCGACCCCCATGTCCTCGGCCAGTCTGTTCGCGACCTCGATTTCGAAGCCGATCAGCTCGCCGTCGGCATTACACGCCGACCAGGGCTCGAATAGCCCGAGCCCGACGCGCAGCGTCCCCCGGTCCTGGACCTCCTCAATGACGCTGTCGAACGCCCACCACGGGAAGGCCTGGGCCATCGCGCGCGAGCTGACACCGCCAATCAGAGCAGCAACGACCAGACCACACACGATCTGCTTGCTTCGCATCAGACACCTCCTTATGGAAATTTTCTCCATTCCTTAGCACACAGCGCGTGATCGGCCTAGAGCGTGTTAGGCACTCTGCCTCAGCAGTTCAACCAGCCGGTATAGCCCTGATCAACGAAGGCTAGTTCGACTGTCTCCCCCGTGGCTGCTTGCACCTGGGCCGCTAACGTCTTGACCCGCGCCCGATCCTGCTCATTGGCCGGGGTCACATGCAGCGCCAAGAGATAGCCAAGCGTATCAACGGCCATATGCACCTTGCTCCCGCGCCGCCGTTTGGCCCCATCATAGCCCGCCCGCCCCCCGACCGCCCTGAGCGGCCGCCTATGACGGAAGTCGGCCTGGAAGGAACCGAGCCCTAGCGAGCCAGAGCCTGTGGGTGTCGCTGGCTTAGGGCTTCTGTTTGGGCGGCCGCGGTGGCCGCCCAAACGGCCACCAATCTGCCTAGAAAGGCAGCAATGCCTATTATTTGTCCAGAACAATACTCGAAAAAGACCCGTCTGTATTAAATTTCCAGCACTTCGATACGATTAGCGCCTTCTCCAACATGGCACCAGCTTTGCTCCGGTCAGAATAAACGAGAGGCACGGTCGGTCGCACCATATCAGTCTACATCGGCGCACCCGCTGTAAGCATTGACCTGCCTTATTTGCCCACAGAAGGAGAGAGTACGTCATGCGCAACAAAAGGATGGGGAGATTCTCTGTTTTTGGATTGCTGGGACTAGCCGTTTTCAGTGCAAAACAGGCTTTCGCCCAAGAAACCACAACAATTGATAGTGGAGATACCACTTGGATTCTGACTTCCTCGGCTATCGTGCTGATGATGACTGCCCCCGGCTTGGCACTCTTTTATGGCGGCTTAGTCCGTCGCAAGAATAGCCTATCGACTATTATGCAAAGTTTCATCCTGATGGCCGTCATGAGCGTCCAGTGGGTCTTATGGGGCTATACCTTGTCTTTTGGTCCAGACATTGGCAGTTTCATCGGCAATCTTGACTGGCTCGGGCTGGCCGGGGTCGGCGGAGAGCCAGGTCCGTACGCCTCAACCATTCCGCACCAGGCTTTTATGATCTTCCAGGGTATGTTTGCCATTATTACCCCAGCCCTGATCACTGGTGCAGTTGCAGACCGCATGAGGTTCAGCGGCTTCTTAATCTTTATAGTTCTGTGGGCAACATTTGTGTACGATCCACTCGCTCATTGGGTATGGGGCGGTGGCTGGATCGGTGCAATGGGCGCCTTGGACTTTGCCGGCGGAACTGTCGTCCATATCAGTTCAGGTATCTCCGCTCTGGCGGCGGCGATCGTATTAGGGAAGCGTAAAGGCTATCCCCACGACCCAATGCCGCCGCATAATCTGCCGTTCACCGTTATTGGGGCGGCTTTGCTGTGGGTCGGGTGGTTCGGTTTTAATGCCGGGAGTGCATTAGCTGCGGATGCCATTGCGACGAGCGCTTTTGTTGCCACAAATACCGCTGCCGCTGCTGCGACCTTAGCCTGGATGTTCACCGAATGGGCGACCCGTGGCAAACCGACTGTGCTCGGCGCAGCCAGTGGTGCTGTGGCTGGCCTGGTCGGGATTACTCCAGGCGCAGGTTTTGTGACCCCCTTAGCAGCGCTTGTCATTGGTGCCATCGCCGGGGTGCTGTGTTTCTTTGCCTGTAATCTCAAGAGTCGCCTGGGCTATGACGATTCACTCGATGTTGTCGGTATTCACGGAGTCGGTGGAACAGCAGGAGCATTATTGACTGGTGTTTTTGCGTCTCCAGCCGTCAATGCAGCTGGCACGGGGCTGTTGTACGGCAATCCTGGTCAGCTGTGGATTCAGTTTGTTTCGGTCGTAGCCACTATGGTGTACTGCTTTGTCGTCACCTTCATTCTGTTGAAAATAGTGGATGCAACTGTCGGTCTGCGGGTGAATGAAGAGGACGAAGACATTGGTCTTGACCTGTCACAACATGGCGAGAATGCGTACACCATCTGACCTATGGAGACGCCCGGATGGGGCGTCTCCTTTCCCTCCATCTCTCTCTATTACCCTTCCACGGTGACCCGATAACCAGCAAATTTCCTTACATTCAGTACGCCGGTATCAAAAATGAGATACTGGCCCTTGATTCCTACCAGCGTGCCTTCGACCTGAGGTCGCTTATCAAGATTGTGAGCGGAGACCTTTTGGGGATAGGTCTGGACCGGGAAGGTGAAGGTGTGTGGCTGTTCATCTGAGAGAAGAGCAATCTGCTCCTCACCAACTGTGTTACCAGCCGCGGTGAGGTCATCCTGACACAGATCGACTAAGGTATTCCGCCGCTCAATCATGTCACACGGCTCAGGTTCCCCTTTCAGCATCTTGCGCCAATCGGTTCGATCCGCCACATATTGTTTCAGAGCGACTTCGATTAATCCGGCCAGATACCGACTCCGGACCCGAAAAATAGGCAAGGCTTGGACTGCTCCCTGATCCAACCAACGGGTAGGAATCTGCGGAGCTCGGGTAATCCCAACTTTCAGTCCGGACGAGTTGGCCAGATAGACGTAGTGCGGTTGCATGCAATGCGCCAAGCCCCAGTCAGGTTCCCGACACGTTCCGGCGGCATAATGGCACAGCTCGGGTTTCACAATGCACATGTCACAGCTGGCCAAGTTCTGGAAACAGGGATAACAATGGCCTTGGTTAAAGCTTTTTTTGATCTTGCGGCCACATGCCAGGCAATAGATCTCACCACCAAAAGTCAGCCGTAGGGTCTGGCCTAAAAATGGATTCAGCGGAAGTTCCTGATCGCCTACCGGTAAACAATACGCAACCGGCCTCTCCGGAGCTACTCGCATCTTCCGTAAATCGCCCTGGAGGCGTACACCCATCTCTGCTCACCTGATCCTTTCCCCTTCGGTTTTATCATTTGCCACGCCAAACCGGTTTGCGCTTGTCCAGAAAGGCGGACACCCCCTCACGGAAATCCTCACTCATATAGGCACGTACAATCAGGTCCTCACCCAGCTCTCCGTCCGGAACCGCACGCCGATAGCTCTGCAAACGTCGCACGGCTTCCTTTGTCACTTGGAGTGTAATCGGGGCGTGCCCAGCGATCTCCTCGGCCACTTCACGGACATAGCTCTGCAAGCGCTCAGATGGCACGATTTCATTCACCAGCCCGGCTTGCAATGCCTCGTCCGCGCCCACCAGCCGGGCACGGAATACGATTTCCTTTGTGCGCGCTGGTCCAAGCATATCTAACAAACGGGCATGGACTGCTACCGATAAGCAATTTCCTAAGGTCCGGGCAATCGGCACCCCCAGACGACTCTCCGGCGTGCAGTAGCGCAGATCACAGGCTAAGGCGAGCGCCGCCCCGCCACCAACCGCAACACCTTCAATGGCGGCGATAGTCGGCTTATGCACCGCTTCGACCCGTCGCAGGACTCGCTCAAGGCGGCGTTCGTACTCAATCGCATCGTCTGGCGTGCTGAATGTTCGGAATTGGCTAATATCGGTCCCTGCTACAAAAGCTTTGCCCCCTGCTCCGCGTACGATCAGCACCCGGATATCCGTATCAGCATCGACGGCCTCACACGCATCAACGAGGCCATCATACATCGTCCACGTCATCGCATTCCGGAATGCTGGCCGGTTAAATGTCACGACCGCCACTGGCCCTTCTCGTTCGAATAATATCTCTGCTTCGCTCACACACGCACCCTCCCTAGACTTCTTGACTCTGAGGCTTGCCGACCGTTTGTCTGTTCGCCTCCATTGTCTCATTCCACGTCTTTCGATACTGCCTCAGTCATGGGTTTTTTCAACACGGCTGCGGGAAGATTTGTTCTCCTCGGTATCGGCGTCTTGGTGATCTCCACCGCCGCGCCTGTCATCAAATTTCTTCCCCACGTCCCGAGCCTGGTTATAGCCGCCTCTCGTCTTGCGCTTGCTACGTGTATTCTCGTCCCAATGGGCTATCTGCAGCGCCAGACGAGTCCACACACGCTCACCGCTCGAGACATGAGTATTGTCATAGCTGCCGGCGTGTGTCTTGCCCTCCATTTTGCGACATGGATCGCCTCGCTCCGCTATACTTCAGTTGCCAGTTCGGTTGTCTTGGTCACGCTTAATCCTTTACTGCTGGCCTTGGCAAGCTACGTGATATGGGGTGAACGGCTCACGCGCTCTTTGGCTATGGGCATTGGCTTGGGCATGTGCGGGAGTGTGTGTATTGTCTGGAACGACTTTCGCGGGCTGAGCGTATACACCAACGATCAGGCCTTATTCGGCGATTTTTTAGCCTTATGTGGAGCCGTGTTGATGTCGGCCTATTTGCTGTGTGGGCGACTGGTCCGGACGCATATCTCCCTCAGTCTCTACGTCGGAGCAGTCTACGCCTGCGCCGCTACCCTCCTCGTGACAGTCTGTCTGCTTCGTGGCCTCCCATTCAGCGGCTATTCCGGACACACATATCTCCTCCTTGCCTTGCTCGGCTTGGGCCCGCAGCTGATTGGACATACAACCCTCAATTGGGCGCTGGCCTACGTGTCTCCAACTGTCGTGGCGCTGGCCATTCTGGGCGAGCCAGTCGGCGCGTCCATCTTGGCGTGGCTTTTCCTCGAAGAAGCGGTCTCATGGCTTCAAGTCACTGGTGGACTGCTTATTCTGTCCGGCATTATTGTGGGACGAAGTCAGGAGCCGGACAAAGAGGCAGGCTTTTCTTGACAATCGAGTCTCCCCCTTTCAGAATGCGCCCATACCAAAAAATAGAGGAGGCCACATGTCAAGTGAACAGAATAAAGCAATTGTCCGCAAAGCCATCGACGCACTCAGCCGTGGCGATATGACAGGTTTCGTGGCCGACGCGGCTGATGATGTGTCCTTTACCCTGATCGGCTCAACCCCATTATCGGGCACGCTGCAAGGCAAGCAGAATATCGAGAAAGGGCTCAGCGAAATTCTCGGCGGGCGCCTGGAAGGCGGGGCGATTGCCATGACGATTGAAAACTTGGTTGCCGAAGGCGAATACGTCGCGGAGCAGGCCACAGGCATCTCTCAAACAAAAACTGGCAAAGATTACAATAATACCTATTGCCGAGTGTGGCGGATTGTTGACGGCAAAGTCCACTCGCTAACCGAATATCTCGATACTGAGATTGTACGCGACGCGCTGTGTGATTAGCGGATTCAGCAAATGCATCAGGGTGAGGAACACGTATGGACTTTGGGATTTGTACAGCGTCTAAAATCGACGAAATCGGCTATATCACACATGCCGAGAATCTTGGTTATTCGCATGCCTGGGTAGCTGATAGCCAGATGATCTGGTCAGATTGCTACGCGGTATTGGCTCTGGCTGCCCAGCAAACACGCAAAATAAAAATCGGCACTGGGGTGTCTGTGGCCGGAACGCGGCTGGCTCCAGTCACCGCTCATAGCATCGCAACCATCAATCAGCTTGCTCCAGGCCGGACTTTTCTTGGCATTGGGACTGGCAACACGGCCCACCGGCTGATGAATCACAAGCCGATGAAGCTCAAGGAATTTAGCGATTACCTGCGCGTCTTACGGGCACTATTGCGTGGTGAGGAAGCTGACTTCACCTGGCAAGGACAGACCCATCCCGTGCAATTCCTGATGCAAGATCATAAATTCATCAACGTGGAGGACCCGATTCCGTTATATGTGTCCGGCTTTGGCCCCAAGGCCCAAGCTCTGGCCGGTGAATATGGTGAAGGGCTGGTCATGTCGATTCCACCTGATCCGGGTTTCATGCATCGCGCCTTGAATAATGCTGAAGCAGGCGCACAGCGAGCGGGGCGAACATTAGCAGATGACTTTTACACCTCCTCACTCACCACTGCGGTCATCTTACAGCCAGGCGAATCGCTGGATTCAGAGCGAGTCTTGCGCGAGTGCGGCGCGTTTGTGATTGCCTCTCTGCACTATGTGTACGACAAGATCCGTCAGTTTGGTGGAGACCCTCCGGGCCATTTTCGTCATATGTGGGACGCATACAGCGCCCAGGTCGAAGCTACTCCAGAAACGCATCGACATATGCGCATCCATGCTGGACATTGTACCTATCTGCTGCCGGAAGAAGCGAAGTTTGTGACGCCAGAGTTGATCAAATCCACCTGTTTGGTCGGCACACCAGAAGAGATTATTGAACAAGTCCGCCAACTGGAGCAAGCGGGGCTCAAGCATGTGATGCTGCTGCCGTCGTTTGAGACGCAGTACGGCGTGATTGAAGATTTTGCTCGGAATGTGATGGAGAAGATGTAAGACACGTGAAACGTCATACAGACGGAAAAACACTCTTGTGCTTGGCGCGTTTCACGTCCTCAGAATGCCCGATGCAAAAGCGCTTCACCCCGCACATAGCGCCCTAGATTTTCCAGCCACACCTCGGCTACCCGTGGCAGATACAAAGGCGACGACCACGCATTATGCGGGGTAAGAAACAGATTCGGCACGTCCCACAGTGGATCGTCTTGTGGCCAGGGTTCGGTTGGGAGTACATCGAGACACGCGTGACGGAGCTGACCTGAGGTCAACGCATCTCGCACGGCAGCCATATCCGCAATCGCGCCACGGGCGATATTCACCAGCGTTGCTGTCGGTTTCATCAGATCCAGTTCTGCTTTCCCAATCAGCCCTTGTGTCTGCGGCGTCAGCGGAAGCGCGAGAACCACGAAATCTGCGTCAGGCAAAAACGCATGCAGATCTGACAAGGTTCCCTGCTGATCAACATGCTCGACTCCGGTTGCGGATTGCCGGAGCCCCAGGACCCGCATGCCAAAGCCTTTGGCATACCTCGCAATATGGCTGCCAATAGCGCCAAGGCCGACAATCACGATCGTTTTATCACTCAGACTGTCCAGATCGAGCAACTTCCACTCATGCCCTTTTTGCTGATCCCGAAAGTCACCCAGCCGCTTGGCCGACCACAGGATAAAACTGAAGGCAAACTCAGCCACCTCGGGTGCATTGGCTCCAGGGCTATGTGTCAGCATGGCCTGCTTGGCACGCATGGCGTCATAAAAAGGCCCATCTGTGCCAGCATCTTCCGTATGCGCCCAACGTGGAGTTGAGAGTTGGGATGTCACCGCAACAAACGCCGAGGTATACGCATCCCCAGCCAGGACAATCAGATCACAGTCCTCAGGCGCTGCCGACCACGAACCATCCGCGTCAATCAACGCCCAGTTGAGATCTGGCGCGATCTCCTGAGCCGCTGTGCCATATCGCTCGTAAAATCCACGTCCGGTTGCCACTTTCATACCCGCTTCCTCACTCCCCGTATTAGTCCAGCTTGAGATACTGCTGATAAAAGTCCCAGGCTGAGAGCGTCTGGGCGCATGCCTGACAGATAAACCGCTCCAGATTGGTCGTATCGCCGAAGATACCGTCTTCCTTGTTCATATCGGCATACCGCTGGCAGGCAGCGCATTGCGTTGCCGCAATAGTGCCTTGCGTCACCTTCTCGATCACCTCATTCAGCAGGCCGGTGAGTGGAATATACTCGGCAAAGACAATCTGCTCCGTCGCCTGATCGAACGTGACCTCATTATAATTCACCTGGGCAATCAAAAATGCCCAATACTGAGAGGTAAATTCTTGCTGCACACGCTGATTCGCTTGTGCGACATCCCAACGCGCGGTCTTCAAATCTTTCATACAGATTCTTCACTCCCGGATATATACAGCACTGGACTCCGGCAAAGTGTTTCGAAGGACTTCAATATCCTGCAACATGCCAGTCACTATTGCCTCAACGACCTGCTCCCCTTTTGCCCGTGTTGCCAGCGTCGCATTGCCATAGATCCCAGTTGGTGAGTACGCCCCGCTGCCCTGCGGGTCTCGCGTGAGCCCACCGTCTGCAGGGTGGTAATCGTCGGCCGCTTTCCGCATATCTACCAACTCAGGGGCAATATACAACATCATCGACGTTTCAATTTCGTCGGCATGGCTCCCGCCAGCTTGCTGGGAGATATCCTGAACAACTGAACCTGAAACAGTCCGCAGGTCAGTATAGTGTAACAAC
The DNA here is from genome assembly GCA_965231765.1 of Binatia bacterium. Taxonomy (GTDB): domain Bacteria; phylum Desulfobacterota; class Binatia; order Bin18; family Bin18; genus JAAXHF01. The sequence goes on along the minus strand of OZ246887.1, from coordinate 4,892,572 downwards.
ACTCCCTCTTCAGCCAAGGCCACGGCGGCGGGTTGCAATGCCCGCCCGGTTGATACTCCGGTATTCAGCACGTAAAAACGCTGTGGACCGTGCCGCGCCAAGGTCCGGCAGATATCCAGCACGGTATCTCGTGCAGTTTCCAGTCGCACAGAGGTTGAGCCAGGATACTCAAGAAAGGCTGGATAAAAATGATATGCCAGCGTTGGTGCAATAACGACGGCGGCAGCGGCCAGAATCCGGCGCTTAAAATACTCAGCCAGGACCCAATCGTTTTTCAGTTTCAGATGCGGGCCATGCTCTTTCGCTGCAGCACCGAGTGGAATCACCACTACAGTTGTCGGAGTCAACACCTGCTCGGCTTCGATCCAGGTGAGATCCTCTAACAAAATACCTCGCCACTGATCTGACATCTGATCTGACATCTTGGCTCTCTTTTATACACTCCGCAACACTTCTAAAGGCGGGCGATCGCAGATACCACGACTGCCGAGCATGCCAAGGCCCATCGTCAGGCCAACGATCAGCAGGAAAGCCAGGAGCAGCGGAACAGGAGCAGGCACAAAAAGCGTTTCAAACAGAAAATAGGCCAACGCCCAGCTGCTTGCTACGGCCAGCAGAATACCGCTCAAGGCTGCAAAACTGCCTAAAAAGAAGTACTCAATGAGCATAATCTTCTGAATCTGTTGTCGCGAAGCACCCAAGGTCCGCAGTAAGACGCTTTCCTGTATCCGCTGATAACGCCCAGTGATCACAGCCCCGGCCAATACAATAAACCCCGTCAGCACACTAAAAAACGCCATAAAGCGGATCGCAAACGCAATCTTGTCGAGCATCGTATCAACCGTCTGCAGAATCAGCGTCAGATCGATGGCTGAGACAGTTGGAAATTGCTCCACCACAGCCCGCTGCAGAGCTGCCGAACGTGTCCGCGAATCGACCCGGCTGAGCAGCGCAAAAACTTGTGGGGCAGCCTCCAATACACCAACGGGAAACACCACAAAAAAATTCGTTTGGACCCGCTGCCAGTTGACCTTGCGGAGACTGCCAACAGTGGTTGGGACGGGAACGCCTTGGACATCAAAAATGAGAGCATCCCCAAGCCCCACCCCCAGGGTCTTGGCAATATCAACTTCCACAGAAATCGGAACAGCTTGACTGCTATTGCTTGAGGCAAGGGGCTCCTCAAAAGACGCACTATGTCCTTGCCACACCCCCTCCAGCAACGTTTCGGTTTCAATCAGATGCTCCCGGTAGGTTGCCCGGTATTCGTGCACCAGCGCCCAGTCCGCCGCCTCATTGCCCGGCTCATCACGAATCTCAGCGACTCGGCGCCCCTTTACATGGGTTAAACGCATGGTGACAATCGGAGCCTGTTCGAGCACCGGCATCTCAAAAGAGCGGACCAGCTCAACAACGTCCTCACGCTGATCCGTTTGAATATCAAACAGCAGAACATTGGGTTGCTGCGCGCTGCCAGCGAGAGCGACTTGAGATAACAGCATGTGCTGAGAGAGATACAGCACAACAATCAGTAGGCTGCCTAACCCGAGCGCCAGGATAAGCGCGCGGGTCTGATTGTTTGGCCGGTACAGATTCGCCACTCCTTGGCGCCACACATACGTCCATGAACTGGGGAAATAGCGCCTGACCCCGACCATAATCAGCTGGGCCACCCCGGCCAACAGTCCACACGCAAGGCCCACAGCTGCGACAAAACCAAGTCCCTGCGTCCACCGGGCGGTATGCAGGAGCGCAAACACACTGAAGCCGATGACAATGCAGGCCACAACGAGCCACCAGCCTGGATCTTGGCGCCCGGACACTGGTCCGTCTGTGCCCATCCGCAGCAGCCGTAAGGGTGAAACATGACGTATCGACAGCAAGGGCAAAAGCGCAAATAGCAGCGTCATGCCGAAACCAACGCTTAGGCCTTGCAACACCGCTCCCCAAGCAATCTGAAAATTCATCCGGACGGGAAGAAAATCCCGTAAGATAGCAGGTAACACCGTCTGTATCGCCAGGCCGATGCTCGCCCCAAGCACTGCCCCAACAAGCCCCAGCACGAGCGCCTGCGCCACGTACACAGCCAAGACCTGCTCTGCCCGCCCGCCGAGACAGCGCAGAATTGCAATCGTAGTACGCTTGTGTTTGACATACACATGGATCGCACTGGCGACTCCAACGCCACCGAGCAACAGGGCAATAAATCCAATCAGATTTAAGAAGCGGGTCACGTTTTCCATCACCTGGCCCAGGCTTTCGGTACGTTCCTTAACCGTATCACTCTCCAGATGGTACGCATTCAGATGCGGCTCAATGTCGGTGACAATCTGCTCAATCTGTGCCTGCTGAGGAAACTGAAAATACACGCGATAGTTGAGCCGACTGCCGGTTTGCATCAGACCCGTCCGAGCCAAAGACGTAAGCGGAATGTACACCCGTGGTCCGACAAATGCAGACGCCCCGGTCCCGCCCGGCACTTTTTTAAGCCGACCGATGATTTGATACTCCAGTGTTCCAAGCTTAATCGTGTCTCCAACCTGTGCCTCAAACTGTAGCATCACACTGTCATCAACCAGGGCAGACAAGCCTGATTGAAACGCCTGAGCCGCTTGGCGTGGCTCAGTAATCAGCCGTCCATAGTAGGGAAAGTCTCCAGCCACAGCCCGAATGTTGACGAGACGTGTATCGCCACTTTTGGGGAAGTACGCCATTGATGAGCAGCTCACTTCTCGCGACTGCGCCCCGCTGAGCGTGCGAATCAGGGTTTCTGTTACCGTGGCAAACGGCTGGCGACTATGCAGGACCAAGTCAGCTCCGAGGAGAGACTTCGCCTGGCTTTGGATGGCGGTTCGAACATTGGCGTCAAAGGAAGTAATGGCGACGAGGGCCGCGATCCCCAACGTCATACTCGCCAGCACAAGCAGCAATCTCTTACGACTGCTGCGACTATCGCGCCAGGCCATCCTCCACACCCACGGATTACGAAGCATACGCCAAGGATTCATCGGCGGCGATCACCCCTCCTTTGAGACGAATCACGCGTTGCGTCTGCTTGGCCAGGCCAAGATCATGCGTCGCAATGATCAAGGCCGTGCCTGCACTCTGGTTGAGTGCAAACAGCAGCGGCACAATGGCTTGACTCGTCTCTTCGTCCAGATTGCCAGTTGGTTCATCGGCAAACAGAATTTTAGGCCGATGAATAAAAGCCCGGGCCAAGGCCACCCGCTGCTGCTCTCCCCCCGACAGTTGGGTCGGATAATGCGCCAACCGTTGGCCTAAGCCGACCTGGTCCAATAACTCTTTCGCCCGGTTTTCGGCCCGCCGTCCGCCCCGCAGTTCAATCGGCACCATCACGTTTTCGAGCGCAGTCAGGGTTGGAATCAATTGAAACGTCTGAAAAACAAAACCAACGCTGGAACTCCGCAGCTCCGCCAACCCGTCCTCACTGAGCACATTCAGAGCAGTGCCATCCAGAACAACCCCACCACTGCTCGGCCGGTCGAGTCCCGCACACAGGCCTAAAAGTGTGGTCTTACCGCTGCCAGACGGCCCAACAATGGCACACGTTGTCCCAGCCGCAAGAGAAAAAGAAATGTCATGCAAAACGGTGAGAGGGCGTCCACCCGAGGCATAGCTCTTGGTGACGTGTTCAACGACGAGCACGGAAGATTCAGCCATATTTTTCCATCATACCGACACCACCCCTCAGGGCAAAGTAGGTTTTGTTGCCACGCGTTTCCTGGTACGTTCAGCAGCCAAACGATTCCTGACTGCTCGATCCTGGAAACCGATCGATTCTTTTCTATGCGTATGCAAAAATCTCCCTCACACACTCAACCCACGCAATACGTGCTGATCGCCCTATGCGTCGCACTCGTTCTCTTCTGTATACGACCTCTTATCCAGGCGGCAGAACCCCCAGCTCCGCCCTCCCCTCGTCGCCAAACTATTGTGTGTTTCGGCGATAGTCTCACCGCCGGCTATGGACTCGACCCAGCCCAAGCCTATCCAGCCGTGCTTCAGAAAAAAATTGACGCTCAAGGCTGGCCGTTTCACGTCGTCAACGCTGGGCTGAGTGGAGACACCACCTCAGGTGGTGTACGCCGGATTGACTGGATCTTACGTCAGCAGGTTGATGTCTTGCTGATAGAGCTCGGGGCCAATGACGGCTTTCGGGGCATTCAGCCAGCGGTGATTAAAAAAAATTTGCAGGCCATTATTGATCGGACCAAAAAGCACTACCCACACGTCACCGTTATCATTGCCGGGATGCAAATGGCCCCCAATCTTGGCCCTGACTACACGACCCAATTTCGAGCCGTCTTTCCGGACATTGCCGAAGCCAATAATACGGCACTTATTCCGTTTTTTTTAGAAGGGGTGGCTGGCAAGCCCAAGCTGAACTTGCCAGATGGTATTCATCCCACGGCAGAAGGCCATCTGATGGTCGCTGAGAATGTCTGGACCGTTTTAGAGCCGGTTTTACAATCTTTGCGCTAGGGGCGCATGCGCCCCTACGAAACAACGATCTCCAGGCGCTTGTTCATCCGTCCTTTGCTCTTATATTTTACAATGCGCAAACGGCCCACCTCGCTGGTATTCGCCACGTGAGTCCCACCGTCGGCCTGGAGATCTAAGCCAAGAATATCAACCACCCGGACTTGGGAAATGCCCTCAGGCAGGAGATTAATCTTGGTTCGAATGAGGTCAGGAATGGCGAAAGCTTCCTCGCGCGGCAACATTTTGACCTGTATCGGCCGCGCCGCGCTAATTTCCGCATTGACCTTTTCTTCAATTTCTTGGACGAGTTCTTTCTGCATGCGCTCAAACTCAAAGTCCATGCGCGCTTCGAGCGGCTCCATGTTGCCACCCGTCACCTGCGCCCCATAGTCACGCCAGACCACTCCACACAGTATGTGCAAGGCAGTGTGGGTCCGCATCAAAGCGTGCCGTCGCTCCCAATCTAGCTGGCCGGTGACTATCGAGCCGGGTATCGGAGGAGTCCCTGCAACTTCATGCCAGATCTCTTCGCCGTCTTTGCGAACGTTCAGGACCTGCCAACTCTGCTCTCCAGCTTGGAGCGTCCCCCGGTCGGCAGGTTGGCCGCCACCGCCAGGATAAAAGGCCGTCTGATCCAATGCAATTATATTGTCTTGGATAGCAGTGACGTGAGCTTGAAACGCACGCAGGTAGGCATCCGTCTGAAAAATCCATTCGCTCATACGTGTTGCCAGTTTTCCAAGGTCCCGTTTTTTTCCAGCCCAGCAGTCAAAGATTCGGCCGCTTCCTCAAAGTCGCCATCCTTGAGCGCCAGCACTCTCAGCAAAAATGCCCCATCAGCAAGAGCCCAAGGCATCATACGATGTTGCCCGCGTGTTGAGGGCCAACGCTTACCCCGCCTGTCCCTGCTTGTCCAGAAACCGGTCAATCAAGCGCCGCGCAATACTGATCCGGCCAGGGATAGCAGGCAGTGCGTCAGCAGTAAACCAACCAGCTTCGGCAATTTCGGCCGGATCAAGATTCAGATCGCCTTCAATATAGTCTGCCGTAAATCCTAGCATGAGCGAATTTGGAAATGGCCAGGGCTGACTCGCGACATAGCGCACGTTGCCAACGGTGACGCCGACTTCCTCTTTGACTTCGCGTACAACGCATTCTTCAATGGTCTCACCCGGTTCAACAAAGCCGGCCAAGACGCTGAACATGCCGGTGGGAAAATGTGCGGAGCGAGCCAGGAGCAGTTCGTCTCCCTTCTCGACCGCCATAATAACCGCCGGCGACAAGCGCGGGAAGTTCATCAACTTACATTCGGGGCAGGCTTTGGCCCGCTCATTGTCCTTGGTGAACGTTTTGCTGCCACACCGGCCACAATATTGGTGGGTGCGGTCCCACTCTACAACCTGGACAGCCCGACCACCTAAGACAAACAGGTCTTCCTCCATTGATCCGTACGCCTGGCGTAAATCCTTAAAGTCCATGCCGTTTGGCACAGTCTCGTCTGCCAAGTCTACGGCATAACATGGCCGTCCATCATACCGCCCCAGATAGTACTGCTGCTTTGCTGTCACTCCGAGTTCTTCAAAGCGCTCTGTGTGCGGGACGCCCAAGACTCCGTCTGTCACGTGCACCAGCATACGATTGCGGTAAAAGGCAAACCACCACGTCGGTCCTGCATACTCCGGCGGAGGAGTGACTTCAGAGATGAATGCTTTCTGCATGCCAAAGAGTGGCTGTTGGGGTGCTTGAGATGAGTCGTGTGTCGCCATAGCTGCTTTCCTCTCATATTATCAGGTGTCCATTCCCGGGGAGCACAGCAGACCATAGCAAATCCGGCCGGTGAGGGACCAGCCCCATTCACTCCTTGAGTTCTCAACAGCGTCCTTGTATACACAGGGATAAATCTGAGGTCTCAACTGATGGGGAGGACGTCATGGATTCACTCAAAGACCAATCGTGTATTACCGGTATTGGAGAAACAGCGTATACACGCGGCACCGATAAAAAAGAGTTTACCTTAATGCTAGAGGCATCGATGAACGCGATTGCCGATGCGGGTCTCAAGCCACACGACATTGACGGCATTATCCCGCCCCCGACCCCGTTTGCGACCTCAGAGCATTTTGCGGCCAATCTGGGCATTGAAGATATGCGGTACGCCGCGACAGTCCACATGGGCGGTGCCAGCTCAGTCACGGCTCTGCAAAGTGCAGCCTTGGCCGTCACCTACGGCGTGGCAAAACATGTCCTGGTTCCGTTTGGTTGGAAGGGCTATTCCGGCTCCCGTGTCCGCAGTCTCGGCAGCGATAATGGCGACAGCATGAGCGGTGCGTTAGGCGCGCTGATGAACACGGTCAATGAGTACTATCTGCCCTTTGGCGCGTCTGTCCCAGTCCAGTGGTATGCCTGGATGGCCACCCGTCATAAAGCACTCTACAACGTGCCAGACGAAGCCACCGGGGCGATTGCGCTAGCCTCACGCAAACATGCCCAGCTGAATGATAAGGCATACATGTGTGGTCGTCCGCTAACGATGGACGATTATTTAAACTCACGTTGGGTGGCTAAGCCGTTTCGTTTATTCGACTGCTGTCTAGAGACGGATGGTGCCTGTGCAGTAATCATATCGGCAGCCGAACGTGCCAAGGATTGTCAACAGTCTCCCGTATATATTTCCGGCATTGCCGAAGGCCACCCCTACCCGGCCGACGATATTCCAGCTCGGCCTGATCCGTTTAAGATTGGACTCAGCTTTGCCACTCCGCAGGCACTCGAGATGGCTGAAATAGACCGCAAAGATCTCGACTTTCTCGAGGTGTATGACTGCTTTACGTATGTCGTGCTGCTACAACTTGAGGCGCTCGGCCTGTGTGGACGTGGCGAAGGCGCGGATTTTGTCAAAGACGGGCGTCTGGAACTTGGCGGTGAATTCCCCATGAACACACATGGCGGCTTGCATTCAGAAGCGCATGTCGCTGGCCTGAACCACGTCGTTGAAGCGACACGTCAGCTGCGTCATGACTGCGGCGAACGCCAAGTCCACAATGCCCAGCTCGGACTGGTGACTGGCTGGGGAGATTTTGGGGATGGCAGTTTGGCGATTCTGCGGCGCTAGACTGGTGTAGGGACGGTTCGTGAACCGCCCCTCGCAGATTGTTTTGGTTCGGTCCCGGGCTGCTCCAGTTTTCAAACACAGTCCATACCCATAGCCCAGCACCGAGCAAAGTAGGTTTTGCTGTACGCCGTTTCCTGCGAGGTTCAGCAAGCACAATTCTGTTATTTTTGTGTGACATCCGACCCCCGCTGCCACGTCCGGTGTGCGAACTATGCAATCGCTCAGGCGGCGCCCAGGCGTCATAATCTCAGCCCTCGGCTGTGCCCAGATCGTGTCCTGGGGTTCGATCTTCTACGGCTTTCCGGTGTTCGTGCTGCCCATGGCGGATGCACTCGGCTGGTCCCTGCCGCTGCTGAACGGAGCCGCAACTGCAGGGCTGCTGGTAACAGGACTGTGTGCCTATCCGGTCGGGGCGGGCATTGATCGCTACGGTGGGCGGGCGATCATGACTGGCGGCTCGTTTGCCGCTAGTCTGCTCCTGGTGGCCTGGTCGCAGGTCGTCCAGCCGGTGGCGTTTTATGCCATCTGGCTCGCGCTCGGCGCGTGCATGGCGGCTATCCTGTACGAGCCGGTCTTCGCCGTGCTCACCCAGCACTTTGAAGCCGACGCCCGGCGGGCGATTACCGCTCTGACCCTCATTGCCGGCTTTGCCAGCACGGTGTTCATTCCCCTGATCGAAACCCTGCTCGGCACCCTCCTGTGGCGGGACGTCTTGCTGGTGCTGGCTGGCTTGAACGCGTGCATCTGCATCCCGATCCACTGGTGGTTGGTACCGCCCAAGCCGATATCTCAGCCCACCGATGAGGAGCAGGCGCCACCCCAGGACAGTCAGGCGGTCATGCGCCAACACCTCCGCAACCCCGTGTTCTGGGGACTCACGGTATGGTTCACCGCCTGGACGGCTGGCTTATCGGGCGTGGTGTTTCAGCTCGTGCCGTATCTCAAGTCGAGCGGGGTCGATACGGCCACGATGCTGATCGCAATCGCCCTGATCGGTCCGATGCAGGTCGTTGGACGCCTGGTGATGATGTTCTTCGGCGAGCGGGCGCGCATCAGCGTCGTTGGCGGGCTGACGACCACGCTGACGCTGAGCGCAGTCGTGATCCTGCTTGTTTCACCGCCCGAGCTGAGCTGGCTCATCCTCTTCGCGGCCGCCTTTGGCACGGCGAACGGCATCACCACCATCCTGCGCGGCGTCGCACCCGCCGAGTGGCTGGGCCGGGAGCACTACGGCAAGACCATGGGTGCAATGGGCGCACCGATGATGGCCGCGTCTGCGCTGGCGCCGCTCGGCACCGCGACAATCTGGACCGCGACCGGCGACCCGGCCTGGATGCTGACTGTCCTCCTCGGCGTGGCCCTGACCGGCACGGCCGGGTTCTGGTTTGCGGCGCTGAGCCAACGCCGTAGAGCAGCTTAGCCGAGCGTATGCCACGGAAAGCTCATGGGCTGAGGTTTTGTCCCACGTCGTTTCCTGGTAGGTTCGAGAATCTCAGGTTTTTTCTCTCTCACACGGCACAAGGCGCTGTAGATAAGTCCAGAGATTGGGTTGCATTGGCCGAGGCTCTCGTAGGGGAAGAGGATATTGATATTAGGACCGTTCGATTTATGACGGACGATGCGGATGCTTCGAACTCGGAGAACCCAGATGATTCAGCGAGGGTAAAAATAGAAGCCTTTCTGAAGAGACTGGAAGCATTCACTGATTTCTCTCGTAGGCTGTCTTCACATTTGCGGGGGCAGTTAGAGCCGGCCGCTGCAAGAGAAGGGGAACTATGAGACAAGTAGTGATTTACCCTGGCGAAGACGGCTATTGGGTCGCCGAATGCCCCAGCCTGTTCGGCTGCATTAGCCAAGGGGCGACGAAGCAGGAAGCGATTGCCAATATCAAAGAGGCGATTGAGGGATACATCAGCGCACTCGAGGAAGATGGATTACCGGTGCCGGAAGAACGTTTCGAGACGTTGGTCGTAGCCGTATGAGCGGTTTGCCTAGGATTTCCGGGCAGGACTGCGTTAAAGCGCTCGGCAAAATCGGGTTTTACCTGAAGCGACAACACGGTAGCCACATGATTTTGCGCCGCGACAATCCTTTCGCTCAGGTCGTTGTTCCCGACCATAAAGAGCTGGACCGGGGCACCTTACGCGCTATCATCAGACAGGCAGAGCTCGGTGTGTCCGAGTTTGTGAGGTTACTGTGACGCGGTATGTGACCGGCGCGCAGTGTTAGGTCTGTAGGTCTGCAGATCCGCTTGTTTGCCTTTTTGGGCTGGTATCGTATCATCCCGGTCAATACGATTATGTCTGAAGGAGAAGCTAGCGTGCCTGTCCCAGCCCAATTCCGTGACCGCTTATCTCTGCCGCTCATTTCTGCTCCGATGTTTCTGGTATCTGGCCCAGAGCTGGTCATTGAGACCTGCAAGTGCGGTGTTATTGGAGCCTTTCCCACTGCCAACTGTCGGACTGTTGAGCAGCTGGATGACTGGTTCATCCAGATCGACCAGCAGCTGTCTGACTTTCGTGCAGCCCACCCAGACCTGCCGGTTGCCCCACCGTGTGCCAACCTGATTGTGCACCGCTCAAATTCGCGCCTGCGAGCTGACCTTGATCTGGTCCGCAAGCATCGGATTGAGCTTGTGATTGCCAGTGTCGGCAGCCCGCATGCAATCATTGAACCCATTCATGACTACGGCGGTGTCGTCTATGCCGACGTAGCGACTCTGCGGCATGTCGAAAAAGCAGTCGCAGCGGGCTCGGACGGTCTTATCCTGCTCACTGCCGGTGCAGGCGGCCAGACTGGCTGGGCCAACCCATTTGCCTTTGTGCGCCAGGTCAGGGAAGTGTTTGATGGTCCTGTGGTCTTAGCCGGTGGTGTTGCTGATGGCACGGCGCTGTATGCCGCAAAAGTCCTCGGCTGTGACTTCGCCTATATGGGCACCCGTTTCATTGCGACCCAAGAGAGCATGGCTCCTGAAGCCTACAAACAGATGATTGTCGGCACAAATATAGACGGCATCACACTGACCAAAGCCTTTAGCGGCTTAGAGACAAATATGATTCGGCAGTCAATTGAAGCAGCCGGCCTCGACCCGGATCACTTGCCTGAACGCGGCATGATCGATGTATCCAAAGATTTAGATCCCGACAATCAGAACAAACAGCGTTACCGCGATATTTGGAGTGCTGGCCATACGGCAGGGTCTATTCACGATATTCCGCTGGTCCGAGATTTAGTTGCGCGGCTGCGAGAAGAGTACCAAGCGGCAAAAAGGAAATAACCGACAGCAGTCTTCCTAGTCTTCTCATAAGAGGACCTCACAAGCGCCTCCAGAGAGCATTCATGCATAAACAGTTCGAAACACTCTTGGAAAAGAAGCAAGCTGGCCTCTTATCTCCCCAAGAAAATAAGGAATATGAGGCGATTTGCGTGCGGCGGAACATCCGCTTGAATCGGTGGCAGCAAATTCCTTGATGGCATTAAACAAGGTATTCAAAAAAGAGCGTGGCTTCGGCGCGAAGAAGAACAGAAGCCTCCAGATAATGGCAAGGCTGGTTCGGATAGCAAAGACGAAAGAAACGAGCAAATTTGTTGCAATAACTTACCATTTTTAGTACTTTTTACGTATGAAATTTCGCCAATTGCTCGAAATTGTCGATACTGAGCCTGTTTTTGATACGAGTCTCTTGCTCGTTGGCGATGTTGATCCGCAGGACATCCACCGCCAGTTGTCACGCTGGACGCAGGCAGGCTGGCTCTACCAGCTACGACGTGGCCTGTATGCGCTTGCGCCTCCCTTCCAGAAAGTTCAGCCTCATCCGTTTGTGATTGCCAACCGGCTTGCCCATAGCTCTTATGTCAGTTGCCAAGCAGGCTTAGCCTATTGCCATTTGATCCCAGAATATGTCCCAGTCGTCACAAGCGTAACGACTGGCCGCCCAGGGAGCTGGACCACTCCTCTGGGGCGGTTCGACTTTCAGCATATCAAAACCGATCTGCTGTATGGCTATCAACTGACAGAGGTGCAAGAGGATCAGCACGCGTTTGTTGCCACTCCGGAAAAAGCATTGCTCGACCTCATTTATTTATCCCCCGAAGGAGATTCACTCCGCTTTCTGGCAGCACTTCGTCTCCACAATCTGAACAGCCTCGACATCGCTGCTCTTCAGGACTATGCAACCCGAGCACAGAGCCCAAAACTCCGTCGGGCAGCCGAGCATCTCACACTCCTCGCCGAGACTGAAGCCGTAGAATATGAAACCTTATGAAAGATTACCTACTCCAGCACATACAAGCCGCGCAGACGCCACTTCAGGGACGCAATATCACCCGAGAATACCTACAGGCTCGTATTCTGGGCATACTCCAGCGAACTGGGGCGATGATGCCGCTCGCCTTTCAAGGCGGAACTTCGTTGCGTTTCTTGTATTCGATCCCACGCTACTCAGAAGACCTAGACTTTGCGCGAGAACGAGAAACGACCACCTATGACCTGCGGGCCTATCTGCGAGCAATTCGAGCTGAGCTCAGTGCGGAAGGCTATGAGATAGCACTAAAGGTGAACGAAAAAAGGATTGTCCACAGCGCCTTTGTTCGTTTTAGCGGGCTGCTGTATGAGCTGGGATTATCAGCACAGCGGACGGAAGTGCTTGCCGTACGGATCGAAGTCGATACTCGGCCCCCAGCCGGTGCGATTCTCACCACGAGTGTCGTCCGTCGGCATGTCACGCTCCGGCTTCAGCACCATGACCGATCCTCCTTGCTCGCAGGCAAGCTCCACGCTATTTTGCAGCGACCGTATCCAAAAGGCCGAGACATCTACGATCTTTTCTGGTACTTGAGTGACCCGGATTGGCCAGCCCCAAACCTCACCTTACTGAATAATGCCCTGGAGCAGACTGACTGGTCCGGAAATACACTCACTGAACAATCCTGGCGTGCAGTTATCAGTCAGCACCTTCATACCTTAGCCTGGGACCGAGTGATCTCAGATGTCCACCCTTTTTTAGAGCCGAGAACGGATTCGGCATTGTTGACTCGGGAGAATGTTCTGCAGGTCCTCACTCAGAAATCGTGAGGGAGAGGAAGGAAATGGAGGCGGCGGGAATCGAACCCGCGTCCGAGAGTAGTCCCCCTAAAGCGTCTACATGCGTAGCTCATACTTTAATCTCGCCTGAGCGTCTCCTATGAGCAGGATCCGTTCAGGCCAGCCAGAAAAATTGTCGAGCTCACATCTCCCGGCACGATGTCAGCCGTATCCCGATTTGCGTCGCCTTAGCCAGCCCTACGGGCGCGGACTGGTAAGACGCTGGCGGCTCTAGGCAGCCAGGGCGTATTCAAAATCATCTGCAGTTAATTGTGCAGTCTGCCTGTTTTACGGGAAAGACAGAACCCCGGCACGCAGCCTTGGCTTTCCAGCCCCCGTCGAAACCATGTCGCCCCCGTATCGGAAGAGTCAATATGGCCAGTAAGGAGACCTCCTTACCGATTTTCTCTTCGCATTGCCCGCGCCAGGTCACGTTTGACCTCACGCTCACGGGTAGTGGCTCTCTTATCGTAGAGCTTTTTGCCTTTGGCCAAAGCCAATTCAACTTTGGCCTTCCCTTCTCTAAAGTATAGACGCAGGGGGACCAGGGTCAAGCCCTGCTCCCGGACCTTGCCCATCAGGCGCATGATTTCTTTCTTATGTAAGAGGAGTTTACGGCTTCGCGTCGGGTCAGCCTGGAAATAATGGGCGGGGTCGTAATGGCTGATATGGGCGTTTATCAGAAAGGCTTCGCCTTTGTTCACCCGAGCGTAGCTATCCTGCAAGTTGGCGCGTCCCTCGCGGAGAGATTTGACCTCTGGGCCGTACAACATAATGCCGGCCTCGTGCGTCTCTTCGATATGATACTCAAACCGAGCCCGACGGTTGAGGCAAATATTTTTTTCGCCTGGATTGGTGTGTGATTTTTTGGCCATGGAGAATCACTATGCCGTTACCCGATCACGCGGTTGTCAATCAGTCGGACATCGCCAACCCAGGCAGCAATGGCGAGGAGGGTTGGCTGTGTCACCTCAGTCACTTCTTCGAGTGTATCGGGATCGCACAGAGATGCATAGTCCAGTCGGATGCCCTCTCCGCTGCTTATCATCTCCTGCACGGCTTGCAGAACCGGCACGGCCTGGCGCTCACCTTGGCTGACCAGCTCGGCGGCCTTATTGAGCGCTCTTGAGACACATAAACTGGTTTGGCGCTCAGCTGGACTGAGGCGGGCGTTGCGCGAGCTCATGGCCAAACCGTCCGGCTCACGAATGGTTGGCATAGCCAAGATCTCCAGATCAAAATTGAGATCTTTGACCATGCGTTTTATGACCACACACTGCTGAAAGTCTTTTTCTCCAAACAGGGCAATGTGCGGTTTGACCATGTTAAATAACTTGGCCACCACGGTTGTCACCCCACGAAAATGACCTGGCCTGGATGCTCCGCACAACGGCTGGCTGACGGTGCCAATCTCAACCGCAGCCTGAAAGCCCTCCGGATACATTTCAGATCCGTCCGGGTTAAAGAGCACATCAGTCCCGAGTTGGGTGAGAAAATGCTGGTCTTGTTCATCGTTGCGCGGATAGGCAGCAAAGTCTGACTGCTGGTTAAACTGCAGCGGGTTCACAAAGATTGAGACCACAACCACGTCGCAGCATCTTTTTGCTTCCCGCACCAAGCTGAGATGGCCTTCGTGCAAAAAGCCCATGGTCGGTACAAAAGCGACCGTTTTGCCTGCTTGTCGTTGAGATTCTGACCAGGCTTGCATCTCGGAAACACGGTGAATGATCTGCATAACCTGCTGCCCCTCCTCAGTCCCCTATGCTCACAACTTGATGAAACAAATGCTCGTCTTGATGAAACGAATGCTCAACTTAATGAAACGAGTGCTCGTCTTGGGGAAACGCTCCGCCTTGGACTTCTTCAATATAAGAGCTGACGGCGTGCGCAATGACCTCTTGCAAGTCGGCATATTTTTTCACAAATTTTGGTGAAAATTTTCCACCCAGGCCGAGCAGGTCATGAATGACAAGGATCTGCCCATCACAATACGGGCCAGCCCCAATGCCAATAGTTGGGATAGACAAACGCTCGGTCACCTCCTGAGCGAGATCAAGCGGCACCCCTTCCAGGACAATAGCAAACGCGCCTGCCTCTTCCACGGCGTGGGCGTCTTCCAGCAAACGCTCACGCGCCCCCGGCTGACGGCCAGACTTTTTGCCCTGGACCTTAAAACCGCCCATCCGATGGACTGACTGTGGGGTCAGGCCAATATGGCCCATAACCGGAATATCGACATTGGCAATCGCCCGAATCACACGATGAATATTCACCCCGCCTTCCAGCTTAATCGCCTCAGCCCCACCCTCTTTGAGTAAACGACCAGCATTGGCAATCGCGTCACACATACCGGCTTGGTAGGTCAGGAACGGCATGTCACCGACGAGCAAGGCCCGCGGCCGGGATCTGGCGACGAGCTTGGTGTGGTAGACCATCTCATCCAACGTCACTGGCAGGGTCGTATCGACACCTTGCACAGCAGTTCCTAGGGAATCGCCCACCAGAATGACATCGATCCCGCACTCATCAACAATACGGGCGAAAGGATAATCGTAAGCGGTTAAGGCGGTGATCTTTTGTCCAGCCGTTTTGAGACGGTGGAGTTCCGGAACCGTGACCTTCGACGCGTTGTGCTGCATACGCAAACCCTCCTTACGTACGAACCGAAGCTGGAGGGCTGGAAAAAGAAGAGAGAGAAAATCCGAGGCTGAGGATGCACCGCTCATAGGACAAAAAGTCTGATGAGCGCAATACTCTCTACCTCTCCTCCGCCATCTCTTCTGTATTCCGACTGCCATCCGTCTCGGTCCGGTGAGTGGATCCAAGCGGCCTTATGGCACGTCCTTGCTGCCTCCCCTGTGCTGGCTGGGTCGACGAATTCACCGCCCATATATCCGACTATTCCCCACGTCGGATTGGAGAGAAGGACAACAAGAGACTCAACGCGCGAGCAGATAGCATATTTTTTGCACTTTTGTCTAGAGGGCCTGCCAAGTATTGTTACGGGTGCATCTCTGCTACTCTATTCAGATGGACAGACATGATGACACACGTCAGCTTTTGGGCCAGCTTTTTATGGTCGGCATTCCCCAGCCTGGCCTGGATGAAAACACCCGTCAGCTTCTCCAAGATCTGCGTCCTGGCGGGCTTATTCTCTTTCGTCGCAATTATACCGACGTTGAGACGTTGGCCGCATTATGCCACGAGCTGCATGCCCTGAACCAAGCCAATCCGCCACTGATTGCAATTGATCATGAAGGTGGCCGGGTGCATCGGCTGAGTGCGCCCTTTACCCACTTTCCGCCAGCGCTTCAGCTGACCCAAAACGGATCGCCCAACAGTATCGATCTGGCCTATCAGGTCGGCCAAGCCATGGGCCGCGAATTGCAGGCGGTTGGTATTGACCTCGACTTTGCCCCAGTTCTGGATGTGTTTACGAATCCTGACAATACGGTCATTGGTGATCGGGCTTTTTCAACAGATCCACAGCAAGTGGCAGCCCTGGGTTGTGCCCAGGCACGTGGGCTGCGGGCTGGGGGTGTCATTCCGTGTGGCAAACATTTTCCCGGTCATGGGGCAACCCTGATCGATTCTCACCAGGATCTCCCCAGAGACGAACGGCCGAGAGCGAGCTTTGAGCAGATTGACCTCGTCCCCTTTCGGCAAGCCTGCACAGAACAGATTGAAATGCTCATGACCGCCCATGTACTATACCCGGCCTTTGATCCCGATCTGCCGGCAACACTATCACCCCGGATTATCAACGCTCTGCTCCGCCAGCAGCTGGGTTTTTCAGGCGTCGTGGTCAGTGACGATTTGGAGATGGGAGCCATCGTCCAGCATGGCAGCGTCGAGCAAGCTGCGATCGATGCACTTGTTGCTGGAGCGGATCTGTTGCTTGTGTGTCAGAGCCCAGCACTGGCCGTTCAAGCCCGGAATGCGTGTCTCCAAGCGTTAGAAACTGGACGCCTCTCGCAGCAGCGGCTGGCACAAGCAACACAGCGGATTGCGGCTCTTAGAAAGAAACCGCGACGAGGACAGCTCGCCTCACGTGAGGTCATTGGAGCAGCGGCGCATCAGCAGCTGGTGGAAGAAATACAGCGAGCGGTTGTGTAGCGAAACCCACACGGCCAGGATGGGAATGGAGGCCGTGCCACATAAACAGCTCGGACGCCCCACCGAGATATCTCTACAATTTCTTTTTCTTCTTGCCGCCCTTGCCATTCACCACGCCCGGCAAGGATTCACGATAGGGAGCACGAACGACCCCCTTTTCAGTGACAATCGCACTGACCAATGGCGAGGGAGTCACGTCAAACGCTGGGTTTGCTACGGGCATACCAGTCGGAGCAATCTGGCGTCGAAAGATATGCGTGACTTCACGCGCAGCCCGTTCTTCAATTGGAATATGCTCCCCAGATGGACACGCTAAATCTATCGACGAGGTCGGCGCCGCCACATAAAAAGGCACCGCATGCCGATCAGCCAGGACAGCACTTGTATAGGTCCCGATTTTATTAGCCACGTCACCATTCGCAGCCGTCCGATCCGTCCCGACAATCGCGCAATCGATTGCCCCTTTTTGCATAAAATGGCCGACCATGTTGTCGGTAATCAACGTCGCTGGAATACCTTCCTTCCTCAGTTCCCAGGCGGTCAGCCGAGCGCCTTGCAGATACGGACGAGTCTCGGGCACAAAGACAGAAATCTGCTTGCCCTGCTCCCAGGCCGCCCGAATAACCCCTAAGGCCGTCCCATAGCCAGCTGTTGCCAAGGCACCTGCATTACAATGGGTGAGCACACTGGCTTTCTTCGGGATCAGGGCAGCTCCATACCGCCCGACCCGACGATTGACCGCCACGTCTTCGTCATACATCGCCACGGCTTCGTGTTCGAGCCGTTCACACACCGCCGCCCGGCCAGCAGCGCGCGTTTGGGCATACACCTCTTGCATACGTTCAATCGCCCAGAACAGATTGACCGCCGTCGGCCGGGTGGCAGCAAAAACCTGGCAGACACGCGCAAAGGTAGCTGGACTCTCACTCGTCTTGAGCTGTCGGGCCCCCAGCGCAATGCCCATAGCAGCCGCAACCCCAATCGCTGGGGCGCCGCGGATGACCATGTCGGTAATCGCTCGGGCAACACCCTGGTAGTTGGTATAGGTTCGATATACCTCGCGCGTCGGTAGCAGACGCTGGTCGAGCATGACCACTGCTCTGGCATCTGCCCGTCCAGTCTGCCACTTGAGCGTAAAGAACGATTCTTCCATAGCCTTCTCTATACCCCGGCCTGGGGTTCAAACAGCTCAAGTCCAGCGCCCGGTTTCCAGGTGGCCACGATTTTATCATCAGGCGCACGCTGGATAAGAACCTCCTGGAACTGCTGGCCCGACGCTTTCAAGACAATATCGTCTGTTTCCTCGGAGGTCTGCAAGACCTCAAGCGTCTGAGCAGTCTTCAGCCAGGTATCAACAACAAGCTGTCCGACCGCCTGTCGTTTAGTGTCAGATAACTCCTGCCATTTCTCCGTGACCTTCACTGTGACTGCTGTGCCGTCAAGTTTGGCTTCCATGCCGTAGTAAATATCCGACCACAAGCCATCCGTCAGCTCAGCATCTACCTGTTGCACACACAGCCACAACGACTGCTCACCTGGGGACAGCTCGGCCGGCGGCTTTTGCTCTACTGCGGCTGACGGCTGAGACAATTCAGGTGTGTCCGCCTCCTGGTCCTGAAACGTCGGCGGATTGCGGTAGTACAGGAGGGCTAAGACCAGCACTGAGACCAACAGCACCGATGATTTACGGACCGTAGTAAAGACGAGCGACGCAAACGAACGAACGGCCTTGAGTAGCGATGCCACAGCACTCGACTCTGGAGATGACGGGGATGGTGCAGACATACGCCGGAGTCTAGCACAAGGCCGACCTGTTACAGAAGGCCGTTGAAAAGCGCTCCGTTTACAGTTTGCATTGACTCACCTCTCAGGCATCGCTATAGGTGGACGACTTGGAAGCGGTTGTCAAACCTACTGCGAAAGGAGCGGATATATGAAGCGCCTTCATCCCGGAGACCCCTTTCCCGCTATCTCCGGAACTACAGTCGGAGGGGGGACGATTAACCTGCCGGCAGATCTGTCCACCCCATACGGTATCATCCTCACCTATCGGGCTCACTGGTGACCTTTTTGTGATCAGCAGTTAGCTGATTACCAGGCCAATCTAGAAGCAGCCACCGCCCAGGGCATCTCAATCTATGCCGTGTCCACCGACCCGCTGGATAAAGCCCAAAGCACGGTAGACAAACTCGGCCTGACCTTCCCCGTTTTGTATGGCGTGGACGGACCTGCCACGGCCGACACCTTAACCTGCTGGTACGAAGAAAAACGCAATATCGTTCAACCAGCCGCGTTCATCATCGATCCGGAACGCAATATCTTGAATGTCACCTACACCTCCGGTCCGATTGGTCGGCTGCAAATCAAGGACGCCCTCGGCCTCGTCGGCTTTTATGCCAAGCAGAAAATATCGGCGATAACAGTGGATAAAGAAAAAGGCTGGACAGCCAATGTGACGGGAGCCTGAACAAGAACTCACACAATTGGCGAGTGACGCATTCACGCGGCTGCTCTTCTCGCATCAGGGGCATCTTGCCCCTGAGCATTCATCATTTTCTCCTCATCCCCACAGCCGCTCCGTCGCCATCCGCGCCCCCTCACTACACGCTTTCATCTTGGCCCACACCACACTATCCGGCACCATCTCCCACCCGGCAAAGGTGCCAAAACCACAGTCCGTACCGGCAATCACCCGACTCCGATCACCCACCGCCTCAGCCGCCTGACAGATACGGTCAGCCACAACTTCGGGGTGTTCAATATAGTTTGTGGTCGAATCAATCACACCCGGAATCAACACCATCGCGTCCGGCAATGGATATTTTGTAAGCACTTTGTATTCGTGCTGATGGCGTGGGTTGGCGAGTTCTATAGACAGCCCACCGACTTTGGCCTGGTATACACTGGGCAAAATATCTTCAAGCGGCACATCGTGATTGTGCGGCCCGTCATAATTCCCCCAGCACACGTGGAGTCGAAGCCGATCAGCCGGGATATTTTCAACCGCCATATTCACCGCAGCAATGTGAATCTCGACAATCTTCTGAAATTCTTGGATCGACTTATCTTGGAACAGAAACGTCCGTTCCATTGCCAGATCAGGCGAATCGAGTTGGAGCAAAAAGCCTTGAGAGTGAATATATTCGTATTCTTTCTTCAACTCGCGCGCGATCGCAAACACATACTTTTCATACGAATCGTAATAGGCATTCAGCATGGTCGTGGCGACAATGCCAGGCGAGGCCGCGGTCATGAAACATTCGGTGAATTTCTGGGGCTGTTGATCGAGACAGCGCTGAAACAGGCCGCACTCTGCCTGGACTGCACTCAGATCTTGATAGGCAAGCTCAGCGATGGCTTGCGGCGCATTAAACACCTTGGCTCGCATCACATTACGTTTCTGCATCAGGGCCATGAAGTCTGGAAATTCTTTCATGTCCTGGGGCGTCGGGCGTTTACTCTCGCCCCCAAAGCCCTGCATCCGCTGCGGCACATAGGTCTGAAAGCCAATCCGTGGCTGCTCGCCATCGTTGCCGATATCAACCCCAGATTCAGCCTGCTTGTGAATCACATGCTGTACAGCCAGCTCAGCTTCTCGGTTGAGCGCCGCCAGATCGATATCTTTGTCCTGCTCCTGGTCGATAAGCAGGTCGGCGAGCGCCGCGCTACGCGGCAGGCTGCCGACATGAGTGGTCAGAATGCGGGAGTGACTCGTTTGCATAGAAAACCTCGGAAAACGGGGGACATACAGCGTAAAACGTCAAAAGACCTGCGTTCTTCCCCATTAGGTTTCGCGCTATATCCTTCTGCTTAGCGCTGATGATACAGCGGATGGCCCCGGAACGGCGTGTGCACCTTATTCATGTGATCGCCTTCCAGATTCGCCAGATACAGGGTCTGCATGTCCGGTCCACCAAAGGCACAGTTTGTTGGGAAGGCAAGTTTGGTACTGTCTGGGTCGTTAATCAATTCGGTCCATTTGCCATTCGTATCGACCTTCAGGACTTTGTTTCGCGCCTCAAGTTTCTCTGCGGTCGGAACTCCGGGCAGGGTGATATACAGATTCCGATCAGCGTCAAAGGCCATGCCGTCAGGCAAGGCGGGAAAGCCACTGGAATAGATCTCGGGTTTACCAAAGGTGCCGTCTTTTTTGATCTGAATGCGGACACAGTCGTTGCGTGAGCTCTCTAAGACATACACCGCGTCTTCATTCGGATCGATGGCCGTGCCATTCGCAAAATAGATCCCAGTGGCAACAACATCGCCCCGCCCGTCAGGCCGAATACGCACCACGGCCCCATTTGGTTGGGGATCTAAAAACTCACCAAAGACTTTGCTGCCTTCTTGCGAGCTGGAATTCGACACGTATAGATTGCCTTCCGCATCATAGCTGGCGAAGTTCGGAATCGAGATCGGGAAGTCACCCGCATGGTCAGCGATCAGAGAGACTTTGCCGTCTTCTGGCGACAAACGCATGACCGCTTTATGTCGCAGGTCGCAGTACACAAAGTTGCCTTCCCGGTCGAGCGTCACCCCGTTTGGAATGGCGCGATCCGGGAGTTGCGCCACTTCGTGGACCACACCGTCAGGACTGACTTTATACACTTGTCCTCTGCGCCCACCTCCCCAAGCGTTGCCTTCTGTGTCGATCACCACGCCTTCTGCACGCAAAACGCCCGTGCCAAAAACTTCGACGGATTGGGTGGCTATGGTTGCCATGAGTGTGCCTCCTTTTTTGCTTCTTGAGGGACAGGAAATTTCCTTGTTCCCAATTCCTAGGTATCGCCCGTATGCAAGACGCCTGCGTTCTGCAACGCTGTAATCTGCGTTTCGGTATACCCCAGGTGTTCGTGCAACACGGCCGCATTGTGCTGGCCAAGAAGCGGCGCGTGCAGTTCGAGTAAGGCTGGAAATTCTGAATATTTCAGCGGAAAGCCGGGGATCGTAATCTCCCCCAGAATGGGATCAGGCACAGTCCGGACCATGTCGCGGGCTTTGAAATATTCATGCTGAAGCGTGTCCACAATCGACATGACCGGAGCGGAAGCCACACGGTGCTCTTCCAAAACCTTGAGCGCTGCGGCGTCAGTTGGGAAGCTGTGTAGCCAGTCTTCGATCAGAGTGATCAACTCATGTTGATTTGCGGCTCGGTCCGTTCCGGTGCCAAAACGCGAATCATTGATAAGCTCCGGCTTCCCCATGGCGTTACACATATTCTCCCACTGGCGGTCGAGGACAAGAATCACCAGCCAGCCTTGGGGTCCCTTAAACGTTCCAACTGGACAGACTAAGGGATGGTGGGCTCCCGTTCGCCCAGGCACATAGGCTCCCCCACTCAGGCTATGCACTTGGAGATTCACTTCGTGCATGTGGTACAGCGCATCAATCATAGACAGATCAATATGTTGTCCGATCCCTGTTTTCTCACGGTAGTATAACGCATACCCCAGAGCCGCAAAGGCATGCACGCCGCTGCCAACATCGGCAATCCCAAGGCCAACAAACTGGGGTGGGCCGTCGGGTTCTCCGGTCATATGCATAATGCCGGAAAACGCCTGAGCAATCAGATCATAGCCAACTTTATGCGACAGTGGACTTTTGCGACCAAAGGCTGAAATGGAAGCCATAATGATTTTGGGATTAATCTTTTTGAGCCCGGCGTAGTCCAAACCACGCTTCTCAAGCACTCCTGGTCCATAGTTCTCGACAACAACATCGACGGTTGGAATCAATGCGCGCAGCACATCCAAAGCTTCCGGCTTGGCGAAGTCAAGACACAAGCTGCGTTTGCCTCGATTCTGCTGGACAAAATATCCACTCCGGCCATCTTTCATAAACGGCAAGACACGAGACGGATCGCCCATCGGAGCTTGTTCGACCTTAATGATATGGGCACCCATTTCAGCCATCAGTCGGGTCACTGTTGGCCCGGCCAAATATTGGGTAAAGTCGAGCACTTTGACATCTTCTAACATGCACGGCAGCGGCGTTCCGTTTTCCATATGATCCCTCCCTCAGTCGTCCACCGTTCCGTGATGTAGCACTCGTCTCAGAAAAAAGCGAGAACCAAAAGAGGGACATACTGAGCGGGATGGAACAGGTACAGGTCGCACCCGCTCCCCAGGCACAGGAGCGTCAGCAGCGTATGACCAATCAGCGGCAGGACACGGCGGGAGTCAAGACGAAAGGGCGAGATGCCCCAGACACAAGGGCCAATTATGCATCGTTATCGGCCGACGTGACTGGAACGTCATCGCTCCAGCTCAGGGTCAGCACAACATCACCCCATGGGAGCGTCGTCATTTCGGCTTCCGGAGCAGTATCAGCAGGTAATGCGGGATGCCGACGACGTGCCTCAGTTGCGGCCAAGGCAATCAGCTCCTCCTCACCTGGCAGTGCATCCTTAGACAAGCCCAGTTCAGAGGCGCGTAGAGTGACAGAAGTTTTGGTCTGCATGGCAGACGAACTCCGAACTGGAGGAACAGCAGGCAAATCAAGATCAAGCTCTAAGGGTATCTCAACGAGACCTAGCGGCTCGTCCTGTTCATTGTGTTCATTCGGGTCGGCTTGGTCATTCGGCTCGATTTGTTCAACTTGTTCAACTTGTTCAACTTGCTCAATTTGTTCAATTTGTTCATTCTGACCATCGTCAGCATCCAGATCACTTGGGTCATCTGGGGCATCCAGTTGGTTTGGTTCATCTTCTTGTGTCAGGAGGGGGTCTTCAGCGGGCGCTGCTTCGTCTATGAGGGGTCGAGATTCGACTACTGGAACAGGCTCAGCCTCGGACGTCTCCGGCTGTATCTCTGCTGTGACTGCAGGCGCTCTGGCAGCCTCATCGGCCTGGCCTCTCCCCCGACCACGCGGCCCGCGCCGCCGTCCGCCACGACTACTCCGCCGGTCTCTCCCCTCATCTTCGTCGTCTCTTTCATTTTGCTCATTCTGCTCGTATTGATCGTTTTGCTCTTCTTGCTCTTCTTGCTCTTCTTGCTCTTCTTGGATTGGAGCTTGGATTGGAGCTTGGCGGGCGGATCGTACCCGTTGCTCGCCCGATAACAGTCCATGCGAAAAATATTGGATATCGTCTGTGGACACTGCATCAAGCACTTCATCGACCAAATCTGCCGCTTTTTCCTCGCTATAAGCTTCGACATCAAAGTCGGCAAAGATCACAAAATACGCTGCCGTCCTGTCTGAACGAGGCCCTTCAGTTGTCTCGTGCTCGTAATAGCGCAGACGCCTATGGGAAATAGAAGCCAAGAGGGAAGCAACAGCCTGGTCCGTTTCGTCGAACGAAGACCCACGAGCTTCGAAAAGTGCAACAGCGTGAAAGTATGACATAGAATGCAAGCAGGATATAATGCAGCCTGATTTTACGCAAGTCCAAGCCGATTCTTTGCCCAGACATGCCGATATGTGCCGATTCATGCCGATATTGGCGTAGATAAATGAACCCCAAACGTCGCTAGACCTGGTCTATTTTTGAGAGTATAGTGGGCGCAGTATTTATTCGGTCAGGGCGAACACAGGCCCTACATGCCCCGCTTCTGTAATACGGCAGGATGGAGCAGACCGAGCCTCGGGCCGATATTGGCGATCGGTTCCTGGATAAGCGGTTTCTGGCCCCGCAGTGGGTACGCCAAGAAAGGAGGTGGTCTAAAGTGTGTAGTACTACGGTGATGTGTGAGGTGGTGGCCTCCTAGGCCGACGTTCCCAATATAATATGGGGTGGTCGCTTGGGAGAACCAGGCACCACCGAAAACCCGACAGCCCGCGACTATCACCCGCGGGACAATTCTGGAGTCGCTGTTTCGACTGAGTCTTCTGGAATCGTAGTATTGTCGGGTTTTTCATTTTCACTTCCCATATATGACATCAAAGTTTTGCCTGCCGCAGTATCGCATTTTGGTCTTGTCGAGGGCTGCCGATAATTGTACCATCGCCGGAAAATACTGGAATGAGGTGGTGTATGGCAGACTCGGCTGAGAGCAAGAATCCCATCACGCAAGCGGTAAGGGATCTTGGCGCTCAGATTTTTGACGTTGCAGCGCAGTCCTGGAAACAGCTCAAAGACCAGCCCGAGGTCAGCCAAGAGTTGTTGAAAGATCCTTTTACCCAAGACATGAAAGAGCAGGCTGCAACGGCGGAACTGTTGGTCCTTCTCCTGCATGCCAGCGACCGCCTGGCCCAGACGACGTTCCAGGCTGCATTGCCGGCAGAACACGTCCAGACGGTCCGCAGTACGTTTATCTCTGCTTTGGTTGGCGTGAGTGTGCCTGCTTTTGTCCGCATTGCCTGCCCCGAAGAAGACGAGACGGAACAAGCAGACACACAAGCTGACGTCTTACATCTCTACAATACCCGTGCCACCCAGTATGGGCTGTTTGGACTCGGAGATACAAACACGACGGACGGCCACGAAGGGCTCCTCAAACTTGCCGCAATTCGGGTGGCAGAGGCAGTAGACTGCTCGGATAACGAGACGATTATACGCCACAGCATGGACACCATCCTGGCCAGCTTCCAGGCCCTTCAGGACACAGTTCCATTGCGGAAAACCATTGCTCAGCTCCTCGCTGGTACGTAGCCCTTCGGCCACGCCACTGAAGAGCTTATTTCTCCCGGCTGTGGCGTTCAACCAACAGCCAGTGCGCCTGACCTATGCCACGCAGACTGCGATATTCTTCGTCGGAAAATGCCTGCTGAGGGCGCTCTTGCGCCACGTCGAGCGCTCGGGTTAAGGCCGCTTCACAAAACTCCAAGAGTAGGGACAGCTGGGCATCAATCTCACGCAGCGGAACGTCGACAAGCGCCGCCCGCGCCGCAGTCACTGTTTGTGCTAAATCGCTCGTTTGGGATAGCAGCGGTTCCGCGCCAGAGTCCAATAGATCATCGGGGGCATCGCTCTCATCCAGCGACGCAAGTCGGTCCTCAGCTGTAGACGCCTCAGCCTCTTCGGTCAAAAAGGCGAAGTGGAGTTGTTCTCCCCCTGTGGGTACCTTTTTGTGGTCTTCCGCTGCTGCGATGTGTTCTTGATCTTTCACGTCGGCCGCTTACAAATGTCGAGTACCAGCGCGTCAAACAGCACCCGAGGAGGAGTTCGCACAGATTTTAGCAGCATGTCCAATGCTGCGGCACGGTGTAGGACTTGGCGCAAATCTGCGACTGAGAATAATCGGCCCTGGCCCAACAATATCCGCAGCCGCTGGCCACGCAGTCCCACCGCCCGCTCGATTTGCGCTTCGGGCATCTGCTGCTCCTGGCAGTCTTTGACCTGACACAGACGCCGAAAATGTCCAACCAAAGCATGCAAGACTGGCAGCGCGCGCCGCTCATCAGCCAACACTTGGCGCAACAGTCCAAGCGCCTTTTTGCGATCCCGCTGGCCTAAGGCAGCGGCCAATTCAAAAGCGTTATGTTGGTGCACATCGCCCGTACACGCCACTACCGCCGCGGTATGAATCTCTGTCTGCGGAAAAATAAACGCGGCGACTTTGTCGAGTTCAGCCGATAATGCCAACAGATCCGGCCCAACCAACTCAGCCAGTGATTGGGCAGCATCTTCACTCAACTGGAGCTGACGGTCGCGCGCCATGCGCTGCGCCCAGCCTGGCAGCTGGTTCACAAATGGAGGCCGGAACTCCGCCGCAAAGCCAGTTTTGGAACATAAGGAAAAGAATTTCCGGGTCAATTCTACCCGACCATGCGCACATGCGACAAAGGGCTGGCTGGCGTCTCGCAGGGCTGCCGCTTTGGCCAGCCGGTCACGTTCGGCATCTTTGAGTTGCTCAGCACTGCGTAAGATCACCAAAGTTTGCGGCGCAAACAGCGAGGGCACGCCCCAGACCTCAAGGACCGTATCAATAGAATCCTGCCCAGCATAAAACGTGCGTACGCTGGCGTCCTGAGGCATGCGACGCTTCACTTGGCGAATCGCTTGATCAATAAAGTAACCTTCATCACCATGGAAGAGATACAGCGGCGACACCGGATCTTTCGCCAGACGCGACAGGACATCTTCAGGGCGGGAAAAGGTCGAAGGTGATCGACTCGCTGCCATGCTGGGACCCGTATAGCGTGAGAGAGGGCGGAAAACAAGACAAGTGAAAGTGAAAACCGCATAAAAAAAGGGCAGCCATATAAGGCCGCCCTTTTTTGTTTATCTGTGCACATACGCGACAGATCCGCGTCTCACGATCGTCGGACGATCAGCGCCACTGTGCAGCGCCGCTGTATCGTCACAGATCATTATTTCCCGTGGCGCAGCAACTGACCTGGGGTCGCGTTGGTGCATTCGCCATCTCGGAAGGTCACTTCGCCATTGACCATGATCCAGCGATAGCCGTCAGCGTACTGCACACGCCGCCACTCGTTGCCTGGGAAGTCATGCACGATCTTTGGCTTTTCAGGCGTGATCTTCAAGTTTTCAAGATCATACACAATCACGTCAGCCGGGGCGCCTTCCTGTAACACGCCACGATTAAAGAAGCCTGCACAACGAGCCGGCAAAGCGCTCAGCCGGTAATGGGCTTCTTCCAGGCTCATAAAACCGGCATCCCGCACCATCCAGGTGATCATATCGGTCGGGTAGGCACCGATGGTGACAAATTTGGTATGCGCACCACCGTCCGACACACCAGGAATGCTGTACTCGGACGACATCAGCTCAGCCGCATGGTCCGCCCGTACGTTACGCGCCGGGGTGCTGAACTCAGTCTTCAGACCATCTTCGATCGACAGGTCGATCATCGCATCCATCGGATGTTTGTTCTCAGCATTGGCAATCTGTTCAACCGTCATGCCTACATACTTTTCGAACTTGTCATCCTGAACAGTCTCGACCGAGAAGTCTTTGATCGAACCGGTCACGACCGGGGTATGACCACTATCGTACTCCGCCCGCAGGGCAGCCCGCAGGGCAGGGTTTTTGAACTTCTGCATCCGCTCGGCCGGTGTCCCCATGGTAATATCACGCCACACGTCACTCCCGTCGAACAGGTTCCAATCTTCAAACGAGAAGATGAAGCCCTGGCGCATGGTCGCGGTCTGGTTATAAATGTGACGGCCCTCATTTTTATTGGTCTCTTCCATCCAGCGCATAATGCGGCGGTGGAGCGCCGGGCGGTCATCGCGCACGGCCGTGGCATTGAACAGAATCGGGCGACCCGATTCTTCAGCCAGACGATCGTAGAAGGCCATGTCGTCATTGAAGTCTTCGCTGGCCTGGGTCAGCTGAATGAAGCCTTCGCCACGTTTCTTGAGCAGGCGACCAAAGGCCAACACGTCTTCGTCGGCCATCGTATCGGTGACCATCGGGGTGCCGTCGTAGTCGCGCTGGACGGAGATGAAGCCGTTACCGAGACGCTGGGCGGAGAAGCCGCAGCCGCCGGCATTCAAGGACTCGTCCATGAGCCGCAGCATTTCATTCATTTCAGATTCATTGGCCGGGCGGCTCTTAGCAGCCTCAAGACCCATGACATAGATCATCAACGGAGCCAGCGGCACGAAGCTCAGCATGTTGATGCCTTTGGGGTTCGTATCTATGAAATCGAGCCACTGCGGGAAGGTTTCCCAGTCCCACTTCATGCCAGCCTTCATTGACTCGTACGGGATCGCCTCAACCCGCGACATGGTCAGCATCGCCCGGTCACGATTCTCCGGTTTCACTGGAGCAAAACCAAAACCACAGTTCCCGATCACGATCGAGGTCACGCCGTGCCAGCCCGATAGGGTGCAGTACGGGTCCCAGTTCAGCTGGGCATCATAGTGGGTATGCAGGTCAATGAAGCCAGGTGCAACAACTAAGCCGTTGGCATCCAGGGTCTTCTTGGCATCGCTGGGGTTGAGTTGACCAATTTTGGCGATTTTTCCATCTTTGATACCAACATCGCCCATATAGCGCGGCGAGCGGGTACCGTCGACAACGGTTCCACCTTTGACGAGTACATCAAAGTCAGGCATAGCACGTCCTCCTTCATAAATTTACAATGCGTGTTGAAAAATTGAACGTTCATTCAGGCTCTATCCGCGACCATGCCATATGGTGCGGGCTCCTGTCAACTCATGTATATAGCATGAAGCCCAATTTTATAAAGCCGTTTTCGAAGTTTCTTTGGACTGACACTCAATCAGCCGCCGCTCAGTCACAATCCAATCAACGCGCTCATCTTGAGGGCCACTCGGGATACCCGAGACAATTTGCAATTCATACGCCACAGCAACCCGCACAGCTCCTGCTAGTACACCGCCAAAAGCGCGGTCATAATAGCCTTTTCCCCGGCCAAGTCGGTGTCCAGCCGTATCAAAGCCGACGCCTGGAGTGAGAACGACAGTGTCCCTGCCCTGGCCTGCTCCTAATAGGTCGTTGCCTGGCGGGATGAGAATGCCGAAGGTGCCTGGAATGAGCTGATCGTTCGGGAAGCGCCGGACAAAGTCGAGATTTGTTCGGTCAGGGGCGATGCGCGGATAGTAGACCGCGGTGTCCTGTTCGATAGCAGCGTGCCACATGGCTTCGGTGTGGACTTCGTTTTCGTCAGCGGCGTAGGTGACGATAGTAATGGCGTTCTGAAAGAGGGAGCAGGGGTGCAGACGTTCAAAAATGCGGCGGCTTTTTTCGTGCACATCGATTGGCGAAAGCGCACGTCTTTGCTTGCGAAGTCCGCGCCGGAGCTGTTTCTTTTCGTCGTGCAAGACCAAGACCGTGCTGCCTTCAGAAGCGAACAGCTGCTGACCCTTTCTCCGGCAAGGTAAACGTTGCCTCGCCACTCAAAATCTTCTCACCCTTTTGATTTTCTTGCCAGATTTGACAATCGACCCGAGGCTCACCATCAGCATTTCGATACGTGCGGGTGATTGTCCCTCTGCACGTCAGCATATCATCAGGAAAAGCATTCCCCGAAAAGCGGACTTTGGTCCGGCGGATATCCCACGGATTATGCAACCAATCGGTCAAAAAGCGATATAAAAACGTCTCATTCAGCGGCCCCTGCTGGACCACATCCGGCAAGTCCCGCTCGTGGGCATAGACCCGGTCGAGATGCAGCGGATTGGCGTCGCGTAAAATAAATGCAATCGGAATATAGGCGTGGCGGTCCATCGGCCCATAGCTCGCTGTCGGA
The DNA here is from genome assembly GCA_965231765.1 of Binatia bacterium. Taxonomy (GTDB): domain Bacteria; phylum Desulfobacterota; class Binatia; order Bin18; family Bin18; genus JAAXHF01. The sequence goes on along the minus strand of OZ246887.1, from coordinate 4,862,640 downwards.
ATTTCCATGCCTTCAGAGACGTCTTCAAAGTATGCTTTCGGCCGCGTGTCCATGCCAAACTCCTTCCCTCACCCTTATTTAAACACGATGTACGACTGCGCACCGCTAAACGCAGTTGCGCCAGACTCATCTGTAGCCGTAAACGACAGCCAGATCACGTCGAACGTGCGTTTGCCCTTTTTTTCGTACACGTCAGACACCTGGCCTTGGATGCGAAACGTCTCGCCCACGTACAGCGGCCGCTGATACTCTAGCTCCTGCTCACCAAACATCGCGGTATCTTTTTTATAGTCCATGAAAAAGTCTTTTTGCCAGTCAAACGAGTGCAACATACCAATAACGGCAATATACGGCCCAAACGACGGCGGAATGACTCGTCGTTCATAACCAGCCGCCCGAGAGTCAGCGTCACTTTGAAAGGCGTGGTCATCTTCGCCAGCAACTGGCAGATAATCCGTAATATCCTCTTCGCGAATAGTATACGTGACAGGCTCAAAGACTTTACCAATGAGTGTTGTACGGTCAGGAGCCATAGACGTGGCCCTCCTTGTCGGAATGGCCGGATATTGTACGCGCTCGGCAGGGCTTGTAAATGGGCAGAGCACTCAGCGTTCAGAGTTTGGAAGCACAACAATACGAACGCCCAGCCCATTCACTGCATAACGCACTTCAAAATAGCGAGCAGTATGGGTAGACTGCCTCCAGTTCAGAAGAAATCCGAGTTGGCCTAGCCTAGCTGATAAACACGGAAAAGGAGGACGTACGCATGAAATTTTACCGTTCTGTATTATTCGTCCCTGGCAATCGCCCGGAATGGATTGATAAGGCTCCCAAGTATGGCCCGGATGCACTGATCATTGACCTCGAAGATGCGGTTCCAATTGCCGAGAAGGCCGAGGCACGGCCCATCGTCCGAGCTGGGATTGAACGGCTGCGAGACAAGAACGTTGGGGTGTGTGTCCGGGTGAACGGGCTTGATACCGGGCTGACAGGTGAGGATGTTGAAGCGGTTGTGACCCCAGGGCTCAATGTGATTGCCATCCCCAAGCTCGAAAATGCAGATGAAATTCGCAAAATCGATGCCTGGATTGAGCTGTTTGAGCGCAAGCAGGGCTTGCCCATAGGCACAGTTGAAATTATGGCCATCCCGGAAACCGCTAAAGGCATTATGAATGCGTATGAGCTGGCTTCCGCCTGTCCACGGGTGGGCGCTGTAATTGGCGGCGTTGGCCAACGGTCGGGTGATATCACCAAGGCAGTCGGTTTCCAGTGGACCCGGGCAGGGCTGGAAAGTCTGTATCTGGGCTCACATGTTTTGTTGGCATGTCGAGCAGCTGGTTTTGAATATCCTATTGGAGTCGGCTCGCTTGAAGTCGGCGACACGGAGCTGGTCAAGGCCCAGCTCAGACGGGCACGCGAAATCGGCTTTCGCGGCGCATTGCTCATCCATCCCTCCGCCGTACCCTTGGCCAATGAGGTCTTCGCCCCATCTCAGGAAGAGATTGAATGGAATAAGGGCATTTTGCAGGCCATGGCGGAAGCCGAAAAAGCTGGCCGAGCGGCGGTGACCTATGACGGTATGATGATTGACTACGCGCATGTCAGGAATGCGCTCGATTTGATTCATCAAGCCCAGGCGTTTGGCATAGAAGTCGGCGAATATGCGGCGGTCAAGGCATTGTAAAATAGCTGGCCAAAAGGCGGCTGCTCATACCACACACACGGGTCTCTTGCTCGCCGATCCTCCCCTGGCTGGTTAGAAAAATCGAGCCAGGGTCATCCCACGCCCTCTTCTCTCAGCTCACTGCTCACTTGCTCCTACCGATTCCGCTCTACCGATAGCTAAACTTCGGTTTGCGCTTCTGCAAAAACGCGTCCCGGCCTTCGAAATAGTCCGGATTCTCAAACGCTTTGGCGCGTAGTTCCCTGCTGATGGCAGTATCATCCTGGGCCCCAGCAATAATTTCACGAACAGTCGTCTTGACCGCCCGAATGGTGAACTGCGACAGATTGCACAGCGCTTCAGCAAAGGCAGCTGTCTCACGGGCCAATTCCTCAGGATCAAACAGCCGCGTGACCAGTCCCGAGTTGAGAGCTTCCTCGGCGGTCAGTACTTTGGCTCCCATTAACATTTCTTTGGCCTTTGAGGGACCCACCAGGTCCACCAGGCGTTTTGTTTCGTGCAAGGTATAGGCGACACCAAGTTTGGCTGGAGGAATGCAAAAACGGGCGGTGTGGTCAGCGTAGCGCAGGTCGCACGATAAGGCCAAGGCACACCCGCCACCAAAGCAATAGCCGGCAATCATGGCGATGACCGGTTTCTCCAGAGCCGTAATGCCATCCAGAGTTGAGCGAAAGAGGTGATTAAACTGTTCACGTGATGCTGGTGTAGCATGGACCTTGGGGAACTCGCTGATATCCGCCCCAGACGAAAACACCTGAGCAGTTGCGCCGCGCAGAATCATGACTTTGATATCAGCATTTTGGGCGACCTCGGCGGTATAGGCTGTGATGCTCTCCAATACTTCAGCATTGAGCGCGTTGAGTTTATTCGGCCGGTTCAACACCAGGGTGGCGATTTCGCCCTGGCTTTCCAAATACACAGAGTTGTTTTGCATTCTTGTTCCCCTCTTCAATAAAGACTCTGCACAATCGTGCAAGATCGTGTATGATCGTGTTTGTATACACTCTTGTATGGTCCGAGACGACCGAGGCTGTCAATCCTAAGAGCTGGCCTGGCAGCTTGCAAAGCGCTCTGAGACATGCCAAGCTGGCCGCTCGTTTCATTCCTATGGCACTCCCAGAGCGATACAATACTGGCTACAACCTTGGTGTTGGCGGGGCCGTCGTGCACGCCAACCGCCTCCTCTTTGTGCGTCGAGCCTCTCGCCGAGGGCGCGGTAACTGGCAAGTGCCAGGTGGTTTTGTTGAACCCGACGAAACGATCGAACAGGCTGTTATTCGAGAAGTCGAAGAAGAAGCTGGTGTGCGTGCCGCCGTCGATGGGGTGTTAGGGCTGCGTAATCGTTACGACCCGGACATGGGCAATAGCATCTATATTGTCTTGCTTCTGCATCCACTGAGTGGCGAGCCACACCCGGATAATCACGAAGTAGACCGCGCCGCGTATTTGACTCTGAGAGAAATCGAAGCCCTCGACCAAATTCCACCGATTAACCTGGAAATCGCTCGACGCGTGTTTGCTCCCGACCGGCGCCTCTTACTGCCCCAGGAGCTGACCCATCTGAACAATATGACCTATACCTTGTTTGCCGGGTAAAAGACTCTTCTCAGCTGTTTTTTGGGAGACATCATCATGGCCGCACAGCGCATCCAACGCATCCAACGCATCACGCACTACTTTGATTACAAAAGCCCCTATGCGTACCTGGCCCAGGAGGCGACCTACCAAATCGTCCGGGATTTTGACATCGAGATTGACTGGTTACCCCTGACCTTACACATTCCAAGCTTTCTTGGCTCTGCCGAAGTCGATGCGACGGGTAAAGTCATCAGTGAACAGCGCAACGCCCATCAATGGCGCCGGGTCAAATACAGCTACATGGACTGTCGGCGCGAGGCCAACCGGCGTGGCTTGGTTATTCGCGGCCCGCAGAAAATCTTTGATAGTTCCGTTGCCCACATCGGCATGCTGTACGCCAAACGCCAGGGCGATTTTCGCGCCTACCACGATGCTGTCTATGAACGCTTCTGGCGGAGAGAACTCGATATTGAAAATCCTGAGATCGTCAAGCACGTCTTGACTGAAGTCGGCGTCGATGCGTCGGGCTTTCTCGATTATTTGAACGGCGCGGGACGCCAGGAGTATGAGCGGGTCATTGCCGAAGCAGAAGAGAGCGGCGTGTTTGGTGTGCCCAGCTATGTGGTCAACGGTGAATTGTTCTGGGGCGCAGAACGCATAGACTTAGTGCGCGAACGGCTGGCAGACGCTGCGCGTGGATCACACTAGGACACGGTGACCATTACCCGTCTCCCCATTGTCGGCGTCATGGGCTCGGGGACTGAGAGCCATACGGCCCGCGCCCAAAAAGTCGGGCGCTGGTTGGCTCAGGAAGGGGTGCATCTGCTGACTGGTGGGGGACGCGGGGTGATGAAGGCAGTCAGCCAGGCGTTTGCTGAGACACCTGAAAGGGCAGGAATGAGCATCGGCATCATTCCCAGTGCAGCACTCGATCCACGCTTAGGCCCAAAGACTGGGTATCCCAACCCGTGGGTAGAGATTCCGATTCAGACTCATCTGCCGCTGAGTGGCAGCCGCGGAACAGATCCGTTGTCCCGCAATCATATCAATATCTTAAGTTCAGATGTCTTGATTGCTCTGCCAGGCGGAACAGGAACAGCTAGTGAAGTGACTCTCGCGTTGCAGTACAGCCGACCGCTGATCGCCTATCTGGACCAGCGTTCTGATATCGAAAGCTTGCCAGATCAGGCGCTTGTTGAGAAAGACTTCTCGGCTGTCCAGGCTTTTGTCCGCTCCCATCTCAAACGATAATTTGTTGTAGGTCATGCGATGATTCACCCTAGGTACGCCGTGTTCCGCTTTCGCTCCCAGCCGCCTCGTCCGTATCTGGCGCGGATTGGGAGCTGTTGTCGGCCTGCTCTCGCTCGCTGGCATTCGCGAGTGCCGCCCTCAGATCCTGCAAGATCTGCACGGCACGGTCATATTCCAGCATCGTCCCATCGGACTGCATGACCGCCGGCTCACCTGTCTGGGAATTCTTGCCGTGCAGGACATACCTCTCCTCTTTGTCGATCATGAGAAAAATGGGCTTCAGATCCCAGCCTTGGCACTGGCGGCACTTCAGCTCGGCATTGTCCTTCGTGCTAAACGCCTTCAGCTTGATCGTGGTGTTCATGTACTCTCTCTTTCCAGCGTGATCGTGGACCTTCCCGCATGACGTCCAACGTCTTTACTGATGAGATCCAGACTCCCGCGTTCCGCGCGGCTTTCCGCCGCCGCTCGTCGCGTAACAATCCGTGAATCCAGTGACGCGCTGATTGCCGACCATTAGCACGTCATAACAGCGTTTGTGATGGACACGCAAGCGGCCGGGCGGTCGAGCTGGAACCTACGGGCGCGAGCGGCGGGCTCTTCGCATCCACTTCACGTTCAGGACGCCAATCGCCACGGCGGCCAGCCACAGCAGGGTGCCCCAGAGCGGATTTTGCGACAGCCCCACGCCCAGCCCCAGGTAGAAGACCACCACCGCCAGCAGGAACACCAGCACGTGGCTAGCAATCCGGAGTGTCGTGAGCGGGAGAGCCATCACGCTAGTATCCTCTCGCGCTGAACATTCGTGAAGTTCCCGGCTATTTATCTCCGCGCGCGTCGGAACGGCCAGGGCACCCGGCCTCAGTGACCGTGCCTGTGTGTCCGGTTTGCGGGCCGATCTGAACAATCTTCGGCCATCCCGCCCGTTCACCGCGACCGGCTCCGTCTGGACTGCCCGGCGCGAAAAGTCTATGCGCTTTCCGTCTGTGTCCCGGCAAATAGCCGCACGATGAAGCGCTCGTCCTGTTCGACGAGATCGGGATCCGTCTGATTATGTTCCAGCATCCCGCGGACGATTTTTCTCGGGACACCCATCCCCATATGTTCCAGATAGCCGTAGTCCCGCATCACGTCCTTCAGGAGCTGGTTTCGTGCGGCCCGTGTTCCCGCACGCATCCGTTCTGGCGTAATGCCGTTCGGGAGCTTACCTGGTGAGAGGATTTCCAATCGGTCCTGGTATATCGTCAGCTCAATGTCGCTATGTGCCAAGAGGTAATCCCGGTGGATCAGGGCATTGACCACGGCCTCACGGACGGCCTCGACCGGATAGGTCGGCCGCTCAACACGACGCCCACGATCGTCAAGGCTGGCGGTGATGGAGGTATTGCGCCTGACGAATTCCAGCGCCTGGTCAACAAGTCCCGCCTCCAGCAGGTTGCCAGCCTTATCCATAAGCGGTGTCATCGGGCCGCGAAGCGCCCTGCGCTCCTTCGCCGCATAGTCCTTCTCCGTTCCCGGAAACGCAACCGCATCAATGCCTGCCTGCGGCAGAAACCGGTTCGGCGTGGTGCCGAAGAGCAGCATGCCCGAAAGGCTCACGCCCGCTTCGACCATGATCTCCGTGTTCACTAACAGGGTCTGCCAGCCTGCGCTGTCGGCTTCTTCCGGCACATCCTGCTGGCGAATCCGCCCGAAGTACTCCGAGAGCCGGCGGCGATCTAAGTCGGCGACCGTTGCCCCGGAAATCGGCCGCAGATCGGCGCGAAACGTACCACGCTGCTGAAATAGCCTACTCAGTTCCTGGGGCGTCGGCTCCCGGCTTTGGGTGCCCATCCGGATGTAATAGATGTGCCGGTTGTTATGCCACTGGCTGTGGACATCAATGCCGCGTGGCACTCGCACAATGGCCACGTCCTTCCCCGACTCCATGTTCTTGATCATCTCGAAAAACGGAATAATGCCAGGCCTGATCTTGTCCCAGCATGTGGTCATCACCCACTCTTCCAGGCGCTCCCGTGTGAGGCCGGCGATGATCCCATCGTCATCCACCCCCAGCAACACCAAGCCGCCCTCGAAATTTGAAAAGGCGACCAGCTCTTTGGCGAGTTCGTGGTTTTGCAACACGTCGCGTTTGAACTCAACCCCCGAATTTTCGCCGTTCGCGATGATCTCCAGCAGTTCTGTCCGTGTCGTCATTGTCAGAACCCGTACTTGGAGCGCCGCATCTCGAACGCGTCCTTGCCGCCTTCCAGGATTTCTTCAGCCATTTCCCGCACAGGCCGCGAGTCAATAGAGCCCATATGTTCGGCCGCGATCTCCGCACGGCCTTCGGCGGCCTCGCCGGACGCGGTCAGCCCCAGAATCAATTCAGCATCGCCAAGGACCGGGATGTTGGCGTTGTGTGTCGAGAAGACGAATTGCCGTCGCCGTTTCTCTCTTCGCATGATCGGGACAATCCCCTCAGTGATAAAGCGGTTGTCGAGGTCATCCTCAGGTTGATCGACCACCAGCGGGGCTTCGGATTCCAGTAGCAGAAGCAGCAGCACGGCCGTCGCCTTTTGCCCGCTGGAAAGGGATTCCAGTGACTGCCAGACTGCCGGACTGCCTTCCGCAGCTATGTTCAACTCGATCCGCGCCGTGGCGGGAAGTTCCAATTCTTCGATTCTCATGAAGAAGTCGTGACCGGCCTGGGCAATCCGCTCCGCCGCGCCGGGGGGGAGGTCATAATGCTTTCTCAGGGACTCTTTGCCTTCCCGGCACCGCTGCGCGAAATCGAGCAACGACAGCTGGTCCAGTCTCTGAAGCCGGTCGAGCGCAGCGGCGAGGTTTCCGCCGATCTCCCGCAACACCTGTTCCAGCGGCTCGCGGTTCCCGGCCATTGTGACTGTGACCCGCACCCGGTCGCGGAGCTTCCTCGAAACCGTCCTGGCGGCCTCATCGATGTGACGATATTCGCCTGACTTGATATCTTCCCATTCCGAGAGCAACTGGCGGCGGTGCGTTTCATGCGTGGCCAGATCGCGTTGGAGACTTTCCATGCGGTCCTTCAGCGGGCGTAGTTCTTCGATCTGCTGACGGAGTTGAATAAACTCCGCGCCGTCGATCTTCGATGCCTGAAGCTCCCGCAACAAATTTTCATAGGTTTCTTCAATCGCCTCGCGCTGCTGATTCCATCGTGTCCTGGTGTCCGAGAGTGCAGTATCGGCCTCGGACAAAGCCTCGGCAAATTGCTCGCCAACCGCGTGAAGCTGCGTGCTCAGAGTTCCGAAAATACCCTCTATCGCTCCCAGAGTCTCCGCGTTCGGCAGGCCGTTGAGCGCTTTGCCGGATACAAACGCCGCATCAATCGGGAGCCCCTCGGTCAGTTCACGGTGAAGCGTCCGAAATGGGTCCAACCGTTCTTCCAGAATCGAAAACAGACGCTCTTCTCTGATCAGCAGGCTTTTTTCCTTGAGCCGTTCTTCCAGTCCGGCCTGCTGAAAGCGCTTCTGTGTCTCTTCGAGACCGGGCAGGGCCGCGAGACGCTCCTCAAGCATTGTCATCTCACGCCCGACGTCCACGATGCGGCCGCGAGACCGATCAAGCTCCAATTGGAGTCCCGCCTTGCGCCCGAACAGGGACGGGTCCCGGTCTACGAACCGTTCGAGGAGCGAGGTGAGCTTCTCGGGGCTTTTGGTGAGTTCGGAGATTTCATGCTGACCGAACACTTGCACGCCGGGTATCACGTCTCGTGGCGCAATGGGCAGCACTTCGCCAGTTTCGTCCTTAACGGTTGGCGGGTTCGGCACCGAGCGTTCGAGTGTGTAGCAGCGCTCGGACGGACTGTGTGATCGCACGAGCAACGAGATTTTTGTTCCCGATTTCAGGACATGCCGGATCACTCCTTCATGCGCCTTCCGTGCTTCATCTCCGAGGGGGTCAAGGCCAAGGACATAGCGGATACTCTCGATCAGCGTTGATTTGCCGGTGCCGCGTCCGCCGACCACCGCGTTGAGATTGCCATTGAAATGCACGGCAGTATCGCGCAGAAACCCGCCTTCCCATGTCATAGCGAGGAACTCAACATGAGGCTCCGGTGGCGGATCACTGTGCAGTCGGATGCGGGACTCCGGGTCCAGAAACGCCTGGCGAAATGCCTCAACCGAGACGGCCGACATCTTGATGAAGCAGGACTTCCCCTCCTTCGTCAGGTCTGTAGGATCGTTGACATCCCCTGCATTAAGTATCGCCAGGGCGCTCGCGCGCCGGTAGTCGGCGTTTTTGTTTTGTAGGATCGGTTTGATATCCTCCAGCGCGTCATCGATCCGCCCAGGAAGAACACAGGCGAGCAAATGCGGCGATTTCCACACATTGGCCCGAGATTGGCCCTTCAGGGTTCTCAGCAGCCCTCCACTGGCCGAGGCGACATGCGCAGCAATACACACGGCTCCCCATTGCCTTGCACGTTCCAGAAGTTCGGTGGAGTCCAAAGTTCCTATGGGTGATGCTTGATCGGTATCGTTAATACCACATTCACCGATGAATCTTTCTAAAACTTTGTCCTTATCAGGGTCGAATAGACACAGGAAATGCACGCCCTCCTTCGTGACGGCTTCGAAGCCACTGAAGGCCCATAAGCCCGCGTCGCGGGCGGCTTGCACCAAGCTCCACGAATGCTGCACACGATAGTGATCGGTGACCCCGATGACCTCTATGCCAGTTTCAAGACAGGCCTCTACCATCACCTCGTTATAGTCGGCTTCCGACTGGAAAGGCGTCTGTTTGCCATGCGTGCTAAGATAGGCATATGGGTTGACCTGAAGAGCACAGCGATAAAAGCGCGCACCGTCGGGAAGTTTCAACGCTGCTTGCATGGGCTCCGATAAGGAGCGCGCCGAGCTTGTCGTTACGCCTGCCATATGCCGCTCTCAGTCGAAACTTTTCCGTCAGTCTTCATGTCCGATCCACCCGTTTTTCCTGCGCGCTGACATATTCTTCGGCTGCATCCCGTACAACCCACGCAAACGAGACCTTCTTCTTCTGGGCAAGCTGTTTCAATGCCTCGTAGATGTTAGGGGGAAAGCTGATTGATGCGCGGACCGACACTGCCCCTTTGGGTTTCCTGTTCCGCTGGTCTCCTTCGCTGCCTTCCATGTCAACGTTCCTCCTGTGTAGTTTCACCAGAGTACACCATGCTGGTGAACTGAGACAGCCCTCGGGAAGTGGTCCTAGATGGCGAACACCACGATTGAACTGCAGCGGGGAAGACGACGCTGTTGCGAAGAGCGCCGGGCGGGGGCGGTTTTCATGAATCGTGTCCTTCAGCGGTGTTGGGCGTTGCCAGAAAATCACTGGTCTCCACAAATTCTCTCTTTCAGACGCGCTTGGGTTGCTTACCACGATACGACAGAAGGCTGTGTGTTTAGCGAGGAAGCATTGTCATCCAACCAATTGCAGAGACCGCGCCAGCGCCTCTCATCATCCTGCACTCTAGGGTTTTTCAGCCAGACGCTCTTCAATCGCCTGCAACGCTGCAATCGCGTCTGTTCCGAGGTTGGGATCAGAGGTATAGCGCCGGAGAAGCGGAGCGTCCATGCTGTTTCCATGAAGCTCGAGAACATGTATGGCAAAGCTCAGGTTTTGGAGTCTGTCATGATTCGAGAAGTGGCGGAAATAGCCGACCTGCCTCTCAGGCTTGCATAACGCATGGCGGCACATCTCCGCCATCTTCGCCGGAAATAGGCCGACGATGGACCGGATTGCTAGCGCATCTCCCGGCAGATGGAGTACGCCTTCCATCCCGTCGTCCTCACAATGCCGAAGAACATCGAGCGCCGTCAGAACCGCTTCTGCCTGACCTGCGGCGTTGCGGACGCGCGAAAAATCCGCCGCGGCAAAGCCGGTCAGACGCGCCGCCTTCCGCACCGTTAGCGTACAGTCGTCCAGCACCGCGATAATCTGAGCCGCAAGGATGGCCTTGGCCTATTTCAGATCTGCGTGCGGATCGTCGAAGTCGCGGAAGACATTCCCACTGCCCTCAGCTCGCTCAAAGTCTCGCTCGTTCATTGCAGCCGTTCCTTTCTCAATCGTCCCAGCCGAGTGCACGATTGTGGAGCGTTGTCGTACTCATGTCTTTGAGTTCCCCAGAGCGTTGCTGCAAGCCGAAGCCGATGTTGAGCTCCTACCGATTATCGAACGAGAACGATCTGGAGCCTCCGCCAACTGCGCCAACGGGGCTATTCCGCCATCGACGCAATAGTCGCCATATCAAGATGCTCCGCCAACACATCGGCCAGCCGGTCCACACGTCTGTTGCGTTCTGTTTGCCACGACTGCCATGGCACGCGCACCTGAATCCCCCGTCTCGCCCCACATTGTGTCAACCAGGCCTGGACAAACGCTCCACTTTCAAACAGGCCGTGGATATACGTTCCCCACACCTGCCCGTCGAGGCTCGCCCAGCCGTCAGCGCTCCACGCTTTTGCGCCGAGAGCACGGATCTCTAAAGAGGGTGTCCGACTCAGGGCTCCCCACGTCTGTCCCATATGAATCTCATAGCCAGAACATCTCCCGTCCTGTTCCCCAAGCTGCCACTGGACCTCCACCCGGCGGGTTGTCTTGCCTGCGCCAAGAACCGTCCGGACAGGGAGCAACCCGAGTCCCGGTTCGATTGTCGGTTCGCCTTCGACCCCTAATGGATCAGCAATCTCCGCTCCAAGCATTTGGTAGCCACCGCATAGCCCAAGAATGCATGTTCCAGCCGCCTGCGCCTGTTGGAGCTTGTCTGGCCAGTCGTGTGTCTTCAACCAACGCAGATCAGCAATCGTATTTTTACTACCGGGCAGAATCACTGCATCAGCAACAGTGATCTCGTCTGGGCTGTGCACATAATTGAGCCGCACCGCTTCAATCTGAGCAAGCGGCAAAAAATCTGTAAAATTGGCAATATAGGGGAGAGCAATGACTGCGACATTGACGGTCTCAGCAGAAAAGCCTGGCTGACGCCTCCGATAGGTGTCGATCGAAACCGAGTCCTCAGCTTCAAGACCCACATCCGAAAGATACGGCAGCACACCCAGCACGGGCTTCCCAGTCCGCTCTTCGACAACTCGCAGACCTGGTTCGAGTAGGCTCACATCGCCGCGAAACTTATTGATGATAAATCCAACAACACGCTCTCGCTCTGGCGGCTCAAGCAGTTCCATTGTGCCAACAAGCGCGGCAAATACGCCTCCCCTATCGATATCAGCAACCAGCACAACCGGTGCATCGGCCATCTGCGCCATAGCAAAATTAGCAATATCCCGGTCTCTGAGGTTGATCTCGGCTGCACCGCCCGCGCCCTCTAGCACAAGGAGCTCATACGCCTGACTCAGTCGGGAAAAACTGAGACGCACCTGCTCTTGTAAAAAGTCCCTGTCCGCATGACGAGCCACAGCCGTTTCCACGACGCGCCCGTGTATAATCAGCTGTGAGGAGTATTCCGTCGTCGGCTTGAGCAGTAAGGGATTCATATCAACGCTCGGCTCAAGCCCACAGGCTCGGGCCTGGAGCGCTTGGGCCCAGCCAATTTCGCCGCCGTCCAGACACACGTAGGCGTTGTTCGACATATTCCACGCTTTGAACGGCGCGGTACGCCGACCGCTCCGAACGAAAATCCGACACAAGCCAGTCGCCACCACACTTTTGCCGACATCGGAGGCCGTGCCAAGGACCATCAGAGTTTGCGCAGCCATTGGGGTAGAGAACGACTACACGCTACGGACCCGTCGCATGGGGAGAATCGAATACGCTCCAAACTCTCCATTGTCCTGCTCAAGTTCCAGTCTTTCTGCATAGCCTTCTTCAGTGGGACACAACACTTTACGAGCCCGCACGCTACTCGCCGCATGCCCGGGCGGACGGTCGGGAAACTGAATCGTCCCATTTTTGAGTTCCATTGGATGCTCAAAAACGAATCCGCCGTCGGTATACGCCCGGCTTTCAATCGCCTGTGTCTTCGGATCAGCTCCAATAATCACCAGCACCTGGTGGCAATCATTGCGGCCGTCAGCCAGGGGATAGTTCACTCCCATACGCAACGAGATAAACCGCCCGCCGGCTTCCCAGCCGCCAGTCACTTCTTTTTGAAAGCTGCCCGCACGTCCAACGTAGTACCCCTCACCATAAAAATGCCCCAGCAAAAACGCCAGCGGTTGGAGGGCCTGGCTCGGCGGCTCATGGGCATGGACCGGATTGGTCGGAGAAATGATCCGCACATAGCTCCCATCAGACAGCGTTCGAGCCCCTGGAGCGACGAGGGCCTGTCCCTCGGACCGGGATAATCTGGAGCGTAGCTGTTGCCGTATTGTGCTCAAGAACCACATCAACCTCATACACTGCATGGATGATTTCAGCAGTCAACACCTCTTGCGGCGTACCTATCGCGTAGACCTGTCCGTCCCGAAGCAAAATGAGTGTCGCACACACACGAGCGGCCAGATTCAAATCGTGCACGGCAGTCAACACGGTGACCCCGTGTGAAACCAGCCCCTCCAAGATTTCGATCACCTCGAATTGGTGGCGCAGATCCAGACTGGCCGTGGGTTCGTCCAACACGAGATACTGGGGTTGTTGGGCGAGTGCCCGTGCGAGCGTGACCCGCTGTAGCTCTCCGCCTGACAGCGTCAGCACGTCTCGGTCAGCCAGGTGGCGTGTTTCCGTCTGGGTCATGACCGCGTTCACAATACGCTCGTCGGCTTGGCTTTCGGTCTGCCACCGGCGCAGATACGGCGTACGGCCCATGGCCACTACTTCACGCACCTGAAACGGAAACGTCAGCTCAGTGCGTTGGGGCACAAACGCCAGACGCTGCGCCCGCTCCAGGACTGGCCAGCTTTGCAAAGGTTGATCTTCGAAGACGACGCGGCCTGACGACGGCGGAAGAACACCGGCCAGAATCCGCAGTAAGGTCGATTTTCCGGCGCCATTGGGACCGAGAATACCCACCCATTGGCCAGCTGCAATCGTACCCGAAATATCCTGCAAAATAGGCGTCTGGTCGATCCAATAGCTCACCTGCTCAAGACGGAACGCCGGTGAACGCGTGGCTGTCACGACCCACCTCGCTGCACCCGCTCCTGGCGGAGGAGCAGGTGGATAAAAAGGGGCGCACCGACAAATGCAGTGATCACCCCTAAACGCAGTTCGCCTGTCGGGACTAAGGTGCGGGCCAACAAATCGCACCAGACCAGAAAAATCGCTCCGCCTAAGACCGCTCCTGGGAGCAAAGCCCGATGGTTAGGCCCGACCACGAGACGCATGATATGCGGAATGACTAGACCCACAAAGCCAATCGTTCCACTAACCGCCACCGCCGCTCCCGCCAGCAAGGCCGCCAGCGTCAACAAGATACGTTTGACCACTTCAACCCGTAAGCCAAGTGTAGTTGCCGTCTCTTCTCCCAGCGTCAGAATATTTAAATCCCGACTCAGGAACAGGGCCGGGAAAAATCCGCCCAGCATAAAAGGCAAGATCATTTGCACCTGCGACCAGCTACAGCCATCCAGTCCACCCATCAACCAGAACAGCAGCTGGCGCGAGACTTCGTACTGGGCAATGCTCAGCACAAAGGTTGTCAGCGCGCCAAATAAGGCATTCGCTGCAATACCAATCAGCAACAGATGAGTCAGCGCCGTCCGGCCGCGCCGGGTGGCAAAAAAATACACGCTAAAAGCCGTCAGCAACGCGCCGCTGAAGGTGGCGAACGGCAGCGTCAATGAGGACGCAGTCGCGAGTCCCGAACTAATCACCAGCGCTCCGCCCAGCGCCCCGCCGCTTGATACCCCAATCAAGCTGGAGTCCGCCAAGGGGTTGCGAAACAAGCCTTGCATGACCACTCCGGACAGCGCCAAGCTGGCTCCGGCCAGGGCCGCCGTCAACACGCGGGGAAATCGAATCAAATAGACAATGGTGGCTTGGGCGCGTTCATCACTATCGACCGGGAGCTGCAAAATACCTTGGAGTAACAGCCGCGCCGTTGTTTCCAACGGCATACTCACCGCGCCGAGCGCCACAGCGATTGTCATAGAAACGAGTAAGACACCACTCCCGCACAACACCGTCCAGCTGGCCTGGCCTCCGACAACAGCTTTCCGCACTCGTACGAGCGTCTCAGTTGCGGTGCGCACGCTGGCCTTCCACTTCAAAGACCTGAGGATGGACAATGCGCGCAACGGCTTCCACCCCTGCCGCAACATGGTGTGACAGCGACCCCACGTGTGCCAATGACACCACATGCACTTGGCCGGTCCGAATCGCTGCAAGGCTGCGCAGAGTGGGGTCAACCAGCAGCGCCGCTCGGAGGCCGTCCTGTTCCTGTACTCCCCGGCTCCCACCCACCAGAATAATCTCCGGGTTGAGGTTCATCAGGATTTCCTGAGACAGCTGCTTCACCCCGTGTATACCGGCCGCTGCACACACATTCAGCCCGCCCGCTCGGGTGATCATCTCGTGCATGGTGGTCCTCTTGCCAGCAACAAATCCACCCGGAAAATAGTACAGCACACGCGGCCGGGCTCTGCCAGCCACCTGCTGTTCCACAGCGTGCAGACGCTGCTCCATCCTGGCCACAAGAGCGTGCGCCCGCTGTGTCGCACCAACAGCCTGGCCCACGGCTCGGATATTCTGCTGGACACCGGCAAAGGAATCAAACCAAGGCAATTCGAGCAGCGGGATACCTGTCTCGGCCAGCAAGGCCCGCGCAGTGACTCCTGTATAACCAGACGTAGAAGCGATAATCAAATCCGGCCGCAGGGCAATCACCTGTTCCGCATCAGCAGGGACTTTGTGCCGGATCTGCTGCGCCTCGTCCACCACATTTGAATACCGAGAATCAGCGGACAAGTGGGTCAAGGCCGCAATGCGTTCAGGCGGGATGATTGCCAGGAGAATTTCATCCGCGGCCAGCGTCAGGGACACCACACGCTGGGGTGGAAAAGTCGCAGGAGCGGTTTCCCCGTGGAGCGTATGCGGACCGTAGGTAAGGCTCAGCAAAAGGCAAGTCACGAGGAGACATAGCGTCCATTGGAGTTTCATCGGCGTCTGCCAGTCCTTCAGTTGTCGCCCGGCGGAGAGAGCCAGACGCTCAAAACTCCGCCCGCAAGCCGACTACAACAGTCGCTCCAGGGGTGGAGAACCCAAACACCTCTTCGTAGTCCTCGTTCAACAGGTTCCGCACCCGACTCTCAAGGGTCAGTGACCGCAGCCCGAACTGATTTTCCAGCAGACGATACGCCAGCGCCAGATCGACCCGCGCATAGCCGCTATTCCGCACGCGTTGTGAGCTAAAATCAGGCTTGAAGTGTACATCCGCGGCGTGGCCCTTCAGGCTGATATTCAGATTGGCGTTGAGCCGCTCGTAGCCATAGTTCAACGTCAACGAACCAATATGCTCTGGCCTGCGCAAGAGCGGCTGACCAGTGACAAACGAGGCCCCTCCGGAGTCTCCGGCATCGAGCACCCGAGTTTCCAAATAGGTATACGCCCCTCTGACAGAAAACTGATCGGTCACAACGGCCCGCAGTCCAAGCTCCAGCCCACGGCTGCGCGCCCGCTGTACATTCAGGAAGTTTGTGTGTGGAGCAAAGACAAAGGCAACCAGATTTTTATACTCCGTCGAGAAATAGGTCAGGCTCAACTCAGTCGCAAACGTGGCCAGTGACAAAGGCTGCTCAAACCCAAACTCCCAGCTCCGGGACTGTTCGGGGGCCAGGTTGCGGTTGCCTAATGTAAACGGACTGCCGGTGCCGAAATTCTCAACAAAGGTCGGCGCCTTCAGTCCTTCGCCATAGCTGCCGCGCAGCTTTGTGCCAAGACCAGGCATGATATACGCGACAGATACACGTGGATTCACGTGCGTGCCATAGACGGAACTGTCATCAAGCCGAAAACCTGAGGTCACAAACAGCTGCTCTTGCCAGGCCAGGAGCAGCTGCGCGTAGACTGCCTGCGCATTCCGGCTCGGATTGACCCGGTTTATTGTGCCGGCGGCGTTCGCCTTTTGTGAGAAATGCTCATCTTCAAAATAGCCACCAATCGTAAACGTCGGTTCGAGAGACCAGAACCCAGGCAAGAAAAAGTCCGACGCATAGTCAAGGCTCAAGCGCCGCTCGCTGGAGTTACTGACAAACGAGCCAAAATCCGTATTGGCATCGAATGGGTCACGAAAAGTGCGCCACTCGCGCAGATAGCCCAATTGCAGCGTGTGCCGCCACCATTTCGTCGGGCTATAGCGAACCCGTGGCCCGAGCTGCACCCGACGCCGGTCGCTATATTGATGGGCATCCAGCGTGCCATTGCGTCGCTCAAATCGGTCGCCTGAACCGCCCGTCGAAAAATGATACCGACTGTCATGATAGCGGACTGGCAGCATGATGTGCACATTGTCGAGCGGGTCGAGATCAAACCGTGCGGCCAGCGAGGTATTGCTGTAGTCGCTATTCAGCGGCTGGGTGCCGTTGGTATCAACCCGTTCGACCGCCAGATAATAGCCGTACAGATCTGTCCCGCCAGAGAAGCCTGCCTGTTCTTCCAAGGTATTGTGATTGCCGCCCCGAAAACGCAAAAAACCCTGCGGCGTTCCATGCCCGCGGGGGGTAAACAGCTGCACGACAGAACTCATCGCATCGGAGCCATACAGCGCGCTGTGCGGGCCGCGCACGACTTCGATGCGCTCGACCCCCAGCAGCGACACATCACCAAAATCAAACGTGCCACCTGGAACATTGGCCTTCATACCATCAATCAGGACCAAGTTGTGGTTGGACTCGCCGCCTCGGGCAAACACTGAAGCGGTGCTCCCCCGGCTGCCCTGCTGCACGACGGCAAAACCAGGGATATCCCGCAGCTCTTCCAAAACATCGGATTCCTGACGCTGGCGGAGTTCGTCTCGGCCAATGACGGTGACCGCTTGGCCGGTTTGTGACAGGCGCTCCTCAGTTCGGGTCGTGGTGACAACGATATCATCCAGGGCGGTAATAGCGGACAGCTGTACAGTCCGGGCAGTCGTATTGTCCTGCGCCCAGCTCAGACACGGCATGACGACACAAGCGAGGCACAGGCCAACAAACCCACCTACACGGGTCCATCGCCCAGTGCGTCCGGTGCTACGCATAACTCCTCCTCAAGCCTCAGAACAGGCGCAGAGCAGGGAGCAGTCCGTATTGTGCAATGTCAGGGAAAAAGAGACGTGTGGAGACATGCCAGGACCTTTCTCTCTCCGCGGAGAGGCCGGCTGTGAGCCTGAGGCAGGTTTCCTGGCTGAGGGGTTTAGAGAGACTGCTCTCAACGCCACGCTACGGCCTTCCCATCTGCGGTGTTGCAGACAGTGGCAGAATCGTACGTGGCTTCCCCATTACAGTGGCGGGACCGCGCCGGATTCTCACCGGCTTCCCTTTTATCCCCCAATGGGCACCTTCGGCAAAAACAGGCACTCAGTATCGGAGGACAAGTCGTGTGTCAAGCGGAACAGGCCTTGAGCCGGCTGAGGAGAGACATTGGCAGGCGACGCGGGCCGTTCGTTTTCTCCCAGCCCTACTCCTTCGGCAACAGCTGACTCAAAAATCTTCGATTCCGGGCAACGATCCAGTAACCCAGCTCGACTCCCCAGATAAAGGGCGCCAGCCCGGCGACGCGGGCGACGCGGGGGTAGCCAAGAACACCAAGCACACACACACTTGCCCGCCCAGCTGCAAGCGTCTCCCCTTCAGGGGTCAGCAGCTGCATAGCCCGCGCACAGCGGCGGGCCAGGTCATCGGTCATCGGCGGTCGGGGTGCGTCCTGAAAAGGAACGGCTCGGAGGACATCGGTGTGATCGTGTCGCTTGACCCAAGCGATTAAGCGGCGTCACAAGCCTCAAGCGCCGTCCCAGAAAAGCCAGTAGGGAGCAGAGCGGTCAGCCATCAGCCGTCAGCTTTCAGCCCAGCCAGCCCTGCCCCACCCAAGCCGAGCTGCTTCAGTTCAGCCAGCACTCGATCGCGATGGCTGGCTGCCCAGTAAATCCGTTGACACTGCGGGCAGCGCCGAAAGTCGGTTTGGGTCTGCCACACATAGTCAGGCACCTTGTTTTTGACTTGAGCCCGGAGGTGGTCTTTTTCGATCAGCTGTAGGGCTTGATTACACTCAATACACCGGCTCAAAACAGCCTGAACGGGGTCGAGCTGCAAGGTCTCAACAACCTGTTTGAGCTGTTCCCGAAACCGGTCAGGCCGAATAAATATAAACCCAGGGGCGTCTTTTGCACGCAAGATAGCGGTGTTGCGAGTCAGAATAATCCGTCCCTGACGTCGCCCCTCGCGGAGCAGCCCAGCCGGCAAAAGTTGGGGCAGATACACACTATCGTAGCCCAAAATGCGGAGCCAGCGGGACAATTTTCCAACTGTGCGGTCCGCCAGAAAACTCGGCCCAGGAGTCCGGATGCTTGGAGCAGTAGGGGTGTGCGACATGGCTCAAGAAACCAAAAATGCCGGTCAACAAGGCCAGGAATTTGTGTTTGGCCTGGGTTTCACACTAGAGTATGCGGACAGGACTGACAAGGTCGGAGAAAAGATGGCGGGGCGTGTTTTGGTTTTCAGCCCAGGGGCGTATGGCCCGTCTGGCCAGCCTGCAAGTCGTGCGGTACAAAGGTCGCTCAGTCACTGAAAGGGGGAACTGTGGAAGAGCATATTACGTTTCCAGTGGGGGACATTACACTCGAAGGACTATTTTCATCACCGCCACAGACACCAGCCCAGGGCGCAGTCATCTGTCATCCGCATCCGCAGTACGGCGGAGAGATGCGCAACAATGTTGTCTCAGCCTTAAGCGCCGCGTTTCAAGAGGCCGGAATTGCGACCTTGCGTTTTAATTTTCGGGGTGTTGGCCAGAGTGGCGGCAGTCATGGCGAGGGCGAAGCCGAGGTCGAAGATGTCAAGGCGGCGGTGACAGACCTGCTGAATCGTCAAGCCGTGTCCAGCGTCATTGTCTCCGGCTATTCGTTTGGCTCAATCGTTGGGCTGCGGGCCGGGGCGGAAGACGAGCGGGTGCATCAACTGATTGGGATTGCTTTACCGATTGGCTTTCGTGATCCGTCTTTTTTAGTAACGGCCAACAAACCGACCCTGCTCATCAGCGGAGATAAGGACAATTTCTCTCCTATTCCTGGACTCCAAGAACTGGTCGAGCAAATGTCTGAACCGAAGAAACTGCTTGTCCTGCCTGGGGTTGATCACTTCTTTTGGGGACACGAAGGTGTGGCCGCCAAAGCAGCCGTCGAGTTTTTGCAAGGCGAGGACAAACGCTGACTGATACAAGGAGGCCAGTATGAGTAACGAGCTTTCAGGCCAGGTGGCACTGGTGACGGGTGGTGCGTCAGGGATTGGACGCGCAAGCGTTCTGGCCTTATTGCAGGCGGGTGCCGGCGTGGCTGTCCTCGACCGTGACGCAGCCGGCGTAACAGCGACCGTTGAGCAGGCCCAGGCGGCCGGCGGCCGGGCATTGGCCCTGGCAGTTGACTTGGCGGACACCAGCCAGATTTCCGTCGCTGTCGAACGCGTCATTCAAGAGTTGGGACGGATCGATATTCTCGTCAATTGCGCCGGGGTGACCGGACGGTTCCAAAGCCTGCTTGAAATGGAAGAGGACAATTGGGATTTTGTCCAGGCGGTGAACTTGAAAGCCCCCATGCTGCTGATGCAGCACGTCGCCAAACACATGATCGGGCGGGGCGGTGGCGGCCGTATGGTGAATATCAGTTCGAGTTCTGCGTTTCGCGCCCGCAACTCTCCTCTCGCCTATGCCAGCTCAAAAGCTGCGCTGGTGCAGCTCACGCGGAGTGCTGCGGCTGAGTTAGGACCGCACAATATCAATGTCAATGCAGTTGCGCCCGGTATCACTGCCACAGGTATGACCAAAGCGCTGGGCGACGCCGCAGCCCTACAGCAAGTCGCTTCCAGTGGCCCGTTAGAAAACCTCTTCCACCGCGTCTCACAGCCGGAAGATGTGGCCGCCGCTGTTCTTTTTTTGTGTCAACCGAGTAGCCGCCAGATCACGGGACAAACGATTCATACCAGTGCCGGAGCGGTTGTGTGACACAACTTGGCAGACCCTAGGCCACAAAATCGAGCGCGGGGTACGAGAAAAAGGAACGCACATCGTGCGGCTTGGTCGCGACAGCATTGACGGTCATTGTGCCCCAGGGACGCTCGGCGTCAGCACGCCGCCCTATCCGCACGATGTGGACGACAAGCCGACACAAAAACTCTCCCGTTCCCGCCCGCGCAATCAGCACTTGATGCAGATGTGAACCCGAGTCCGGCCCCAGCAAGTCAGTCTGGTGGTACACTACAAGCCGCTGGTCGGGACCCTGCGGCCACATGCCCAGTCGATCGACCCGCAAATCAAGCGCCATGTGCAAGCGCCCATCCTGTGGGCGGCCATCCGAGCCAAACGGTATGCCACACTGGCGGTCAAAATCTCTTGAGCTGTCGATCGCGGCCAGACTTGACCATACGGCCAGCGCTTCGATGCTGTCAGCCGGAGGGCCGAGCCAGGCCAGCGGCTTGTCGGCTGGAAATGTGCGCGCTGGCCAGGTCTGATTTGGTAATTCGGCCACGCGTGGCAGATGCTCGATCTGCGCTGGTAGTGATGAAAAAGACGCCACAAACTTTGAGCCGAGCGTCCCGGCGTCAAGATCTTCAACTCCTAAGATAATGGTGTCGGCGGCCTGCCCGGCCTCAAGTCGGGCAACCCGAGTACGCGCGGCATGCCCCTCAGGAATAGGGATACGTATGCGCCCGTAAGCCGATTGCAGCACAGGCCAAGGGGTTTGTCGCGGTGCTTGCCCGAGTCGCTGGCGGTGTTTCAGGTATGCCTGGCCAGCGCTACGAATGGCGGAGACCAATTGCGACTGCGCCCGAAAAGCCCGCCGGCTATTTAAGACCCCCCGGCCGACGGTGATCACTTCGTCACAGTCGGTGTACGTTGGATCTGCTGTAAAATTTGCGCCCTCAGCCATACACTTCTCTCCCGCTCCTTGGTTCGGATGTTGCACGGTAACAAAAGATACGCCAGACAGGAAGCGCGAAGAAAAAGCCACTCCTCTTATTGACAGCAAACTGTCATCTGGCGTGCTCGATTTTTGCGGGTGCTGCGATTTATGTGAATGTGGCGGAGCATCCTGCCCGCCTCGCCTGTGGAACGGAAATTGCCGCCACTGTTTTTGGGCCGAGCTACAAACGCGCTGCTGGCATGCAAGCTTCCCTCGCGCTGGTCGCAACGCTGGCAGGCGTGATGGTGGGGCTGGGCGGTGGGGCTGGGATCTGGCTCGTCGGGGCGGGGCTTATCTTCTGTGTTGTGCCATTCACTTTCTTGGGCATCATGCCGACGAACAAACTGCTGCTTGACCCAGAGCGCGACCGCACTTCGGAAGAAACCCAAGCGCTGCTTGAGAAGTGGGGCAGACTGCATGCCGTCCGCAGCGTTGCTAGCTTGGCCGCGGCAATCTTGTATGTGTATCTTGGTGTGGCAACCTAACTGTCAATCCTGACTCTTGAGGGTGCCCTTCCTCTCAGCGCACCCCAGCTTTATTTCCAGGTCACTTCCATCCCGAAAAAGTGAGCAAAGACCTTCCGCCTGGGGTAATTGCGCTGATCCGCCTCAGGGCTGCGGATATAGAAATCGAGCTGCTGGGTCGCCGGATTCGCTCCGCCGGCGAGTGACGGCGTCTCTGCTGAATACGGCTGGACCTGCAAGGTGTGTCGGTCGCGGACTCCTTGAATCACCATGAAATGCATTTCATGATCGTCCTCGTATAACACTTTCTTGTTGAGTGTCGCCTGCCCGTAGCCCCAGCCGGCCACATACACAAACGTTTTGGGCCAGTTGGTATCGCCACACCCGGCGTCGCCGTGTTCGTACAAGTAGGCTGCGATTCCACCATCTTGGCACGGACTAAACTCGTGAAACCGCTTCATTTCCAACACCAGCTCACCTTCCGGAATCGTCAGGCGGGCGACAAAGACGCCGGTATTTTTGCGCTCGTCCACATCGATTTCAACGCTCCCGCGCACCTCTTGCACGTTCGCTGCAGCATTCCCCATGTGATCCCAGCCAGGCGGATCGTTGAGCTGTCCGACCTGATAGATCCGGCGCGCTGATAACACAAAGTGACCGTCGTAGCGCGGGTGTTGTTCTGGCGTGTAGAGGCTCATGTCCGTGCCTGCTTGGGTCCGGGGCGTGACCTCCTGGGCGAAAGCTTGTTGCCACGAGAGGAATACGATCACTAAAAATATGAGACCTGTCACGGCTGGGACTCCCTTTCCTACTCAGACCGTATGAGATTACCAGACTGCCGGTGTCAGCCTGAGCGTCGCCCAGGGTCTCTCAGATCAGATGCCTCGCCAGATGCCTCGCCAGACGCCTCGCCAGATACCTCGCGCCGCTTCGGAATAACACCGACGGCTGGAACAGGCTGTGAGGTGGCTGAAGCGTTTCGATTGAGGTCAGCGATACGCTGACAGGCTGTGGTTCTGGCGGCACCCCAGCGCCGCCAGCGACAGCGTGTAGCCTAGGCAGCGCTGTCGGCAGGATTCTCATACATCCGCCAGGACGTATTGCCAGCCGGCAGATTAAACAGCTTGGCCGCGTTCTCACGCATGATGTCTTGGCGCTGCTCTTCTGTCAGATCGACAGTGTGCTCGGCCAGCAGTTGCTGGGAGCGTGGCCAGGTGGAATCGGTGTGCGGAAAATCACTCGCCCACAAGAGTTGGGTGTGCGGCATCAGGTGCAGCGAATCAAACGCGGTCCGGTCGTCTTGGAAGGTCATCCAGACGTTGCTTTTGATATATTCGCTGGGCAGTTTTGACAGACCCTGGACAATGCCACCTTCCACGTTGAATTTGGCCGCATGGTCCATGCGATACATATAGTGCGGCATCCAGCCAGCGTCCCCCTCGGCACACACCAGTTTCAGTTTTGGATGGCGCTCAAAGACACCGCCCAAGACCATCATGCCAACAACATCTTGTACGGCCCGGATGATACCAAGAAAACTGTTCATCGCATGCCCCCGATGAGGGGTGGCGAGGCTGCCATCACGTGAGGTCAGAATGTGGAAGCAGATGGGCAGGTCGAGATCCGTGGCACATTCCCACAACGCATCATAATCGGCATGATCATAATCTTCATGGATTGGACGGCCCGGCATCATCATGCCGACCAGGCCCATCTCTTTCGCGCGGCGAAAGTCCTCAATCGCACCATCAACGCTCAGGACTGCCGTCTGGGCCAGACCCAGAATACGGTTCGGAGCCTCGCTGGTCATGTCCTGCAACCAACGATTGTAGGCCAGCATGCAAGCGTTTTTGTACTCCGGATCACGGTGCATACACAGGCCCATGCCGATTGAGGCATAAATGATCTCAGCCGCAATCCCGTCCCGGTCCATATACGGCAGGCGTGCCCGGCCGCCATACGCTCCTTCACGGATATCGGCAAACTTGGCCCGTTTGGCCCGCTCGTTGCGTTCTGTGACGCCGAAACCGGCACCATCAATAAACCCCAGAGCCACCGGGCGCTTCATACCGTGCACGACAAAGGCTTCCGTGCCGTCAGGCTGCTCCACGATGCGCGGGGCAGTATCGCGATACTTGGGCTCAATGTAGTCAATATAACAATTCGGTGGCTCGCAAATATGGCCATCGGCTGAGATTATACCAGTCGGTATCATGCTCGGTCTCATGCTTTTTTCTCCCTTGGAAAACTATTGCAGCCTAGGGTACGGAAACGGGCTGGTCTTTTCAAGGAAGAGCGGGAAAAAATCATCCCACACCGTGCCGCTGCTGAGCGAGGAGCGCCTTGACTGCGCTAAGACCTCAGCAAACGGCTCAGCGGTGTCTGCAACTGAGTCCGTAATACGGCTCAGCGTCCGCTGCAAATCCTGGCCAGTGTGCTGATACACCTGCTCAAACAAAGCTAATTCTTTCCTATACACCAGGTGATGGAGCAGGATGGCATTGTTGAGTTTCCCTGAAGCAAACGGGGACGTGTCATTGAGCGGGCCTGGCAAGGCGCGGTATTCTTGCTGGATTTGGGCAAAGAGTTTTTCTCGCTGGCTGAGCTTTTCAGCCGGTGTCACTGACGACCCATATAAGGCGACTAAGCGTTGTGTGCCGGTGGCGAGAAAAGCCGACATTTGCAGCTCTCTGTGCCAGCTTGCTGCGGCGTGCTGGGCGGCCGCTACCGTCGGACCAGCTTCTTTGGCAAAAAACACAATCGCTGCCCGATGGCCGGCAAAGTTGGCCAGGGATTCATTAAACGCAGTATGGCCCTTGAGGTAGAACGTATTATGGAACAGTTCGTGAAAAATAATATTGACCAGCGTGTGGTGATCGTAGCCCAACAGATGGGGCAGGAGCGGGTCATCAAACCAGCCCAGGGTGCTGAAAGTCGCGGCCTGACGGATAGCGGTATCGTAGCCTGCGGCTTCGAGGCTGCGGGCTTCTTTTTTGGCCAACTCTTCTTGAAAATAGCCCTTATAGGCAACCCGCCCGACAATCGGAAACCACCAGGTATACGGCTCTAAGCTCGTGCGCGGAGCGGCGGTCAGCACATAGACGATAGGCGGGCGGCTGACTTCGCTCAGGCTGGTGTAGCTGCCGCCAACGTTAAAGTCGAGCTCGTGTTTGGCAAATTGGCGCACCCGCAGGACGAGTTCGAGTTTCTCTCGCGTTGCTGGGTCAACATTCGGGCGACGCAAAATGTCTTCGATGGGGCGGCGATGCCACAGGATCTTGGCTTCTTCATAGCCGGCCCGCAGGACGTAGCTTGGAGAACAGGCGCACAATACACTGACAGCCAGCAGCAAACAGAGACGGAGCGCGCGCGTCGTAGCCATGCTCTACAGTTCAGTCCGGGGGGATGCGGAACTGGCGTTCAGCCGGGATTCAGGAGATTCAGGAGATTCAGACTGACGAGCGGGCAGCCCGTCATTGCCATCGCCTGTGCCTTCATACTGCAATTGGTACAGCCGCCAGTAAATACCCTGCTGTTCCATCAACTCTTGATGCGTACCACTCTCGCGCAGCCTGCCCTTGTGCATGACCAGGATACGGTCAACATTCTGAATCGTTGAGAAACGATGGGCGACAACCAAGGTTGTCCGGCCCTGCATGAGTGTGGTCAGGGCATCTTGAATGAGCACCTCAGTCTCCGGATCAACGCTTGACGTGGCTTCGTCCATCACCAGAATGGCCGGGTCGTAGGCCAGCGCGCGGGCAAAAGACAGCAGCTGGCGCTGGCCAGCCGACAGATTGGAGCCGCGTTCGTACAATTCCTCAGCATAGCCATGCGGCAACTGCCGAATAAAATGATCAGCATTCACTGCCTGGGCTGCCTGCTCAATCGCCTGGTGCGAGATCTCTGAGGCGCCCAGGCCGATGTTTGTCGCAATATCACCCACAAACATGAACACATCCTGGAGGACGATCCCGATCTGGCGCCGCAAAACTGTCAGGTCCCAGTCTCGGACCTCCACCCCATCAATCAGAATGCGGCCTTTTTGGATATCGTAAAAACGGTTGAGCAATTTACTAATGGTCGTCTTGCCCGCCCCCGTCGCTCCGACCAGGGCTATTTTTTCACCTGGTTCGAGCGTGAACGACACATCGCGCAAGACCCAGTCTTCGTCATTGTAGGCAAACCACACGTGCTCAAAGATGATCTGGCCTCGAATCTGTGCGGGCTGCTGCGGCACGTCCGGGGTGGTGATTGTGGTTGGGGTATCGAGCAGTTGAAAGACGCGTTCAATCGCGGTCAAAGCCGACTGCAAGGTGGTATACTTGGTGCTGAACTCGCGGATTGGCACAAAAAGTTTTTGCACGTAATCCACAAACGCGACCAACGTCCCCAACGCAACGAGATCGGTTCCAACCTGACCGGTTCCGACCTGGCCAATGCCAACCTGACTGGCGCCGTACCACAACATCAAGGCAATCGAAATCGAGCTCGTCGCTTCGACCGTCGAAAAGAGAGTCGCCTCGTAGATATTCGAGATATTGTTGGCATCCCGATGGTCGCGGTTGCGGTGCTCGAACTCGGCAAACAGTTTTTTCTCCTGGGCAAACAAGTGGACAACCATAACGCCGGAAATCGTCTCTTGTAAAAACGCATTAATCCGCGCCAGGCGTTCGCGGATTGTGCGGTAGTTTCTGCGCGTCCGGACCCGAAAAAAATTGAGCGCAATCAACAGCGGCGGTAACAATGTCAAGGTGACTAAGGCTAAATAGAAATCGAGCAGCAGCATGATAGTGATGATGCCGAGCGTGGTCAGCACATCCATGAAGATCGTGAGCGTCCCGGCCGAAAACGCCTCATTGATCGCATCGACATCCGTCGTCAAGCGGGTCACTAAGCGGCCGACGGGGTTGCGCTCAAAGAAGCGGGCCGGCAGTTCCTGGAGGTGGGCAAACAAGTCGCGCCGTAAATCGGCCAGACTCTTTTGGGCCACACTCATGGTGGCGTTGAACTGAATATAAAAGAAGAGAAATTCGCCAATCAGTGCTCCGCCAAACAGCAGCCCGGTCATGGCCAATCCGCCAGGATCGTTCTGGGTCATATAGCGATCAACGGCCACTTTCAGGAGATACGGCTGGGCCAGCAAAAAACAGGAGGTCACCGGCAGACACAATAAGGCGACAAAGAACTGAGTCCGGTAGGGACGCACATAGCGCCACAAACGCTGGATCAGGGCGAGGTCATAGGTTTTGCCTAGTGCTTCTTCACGGTGCAGGTCCATTGCAAATTCCCAGCGTGTGTCGAATTTCTCACATGCTTCACATGCTTCACATGCTTCACATGCTTAAAGCTCGGCCAATTCCTCTTCCAGTGCTTGTTGTTGGAAGATTTCCATATAGGTCCCATTGTGCGCCACCAAATCGATATGCGTACCGGTTTCCACAATCCGTCCTTCGTCAAGCACAACAATCAGGTCAGCATCCCGCACCGCAGAGATACGATGCGAGATCATGATGAGCGTTTTTTCTCGGGTCGAATCGCGTAAGGCCTGGAGAATGGTGCGTTCGGTTTGGGTATCAACACTCGACAAGGCATCGTCCAAGACCAAGATCGACGGGTCGGTGGCCAAGGCGCGGGCCAAAGTTGTCCGTTGTTTCTGGCCCCCAGACAGGGTAATCCCCCGCTCGCCAACAACCGTCTCATAGCCCTTTGGCAGCTCTTCAATCTCGCCGCCAATGCTCGCCACCTCAGCCGCCCACTGGGCCTGGTCCAGGTCAACCGTGGGCAGGCCAAACGCAATATTATCTTTGATGCGGGTGGAAAACAAAAATGGATCTTGCGGCACAAAGCCAATCTGACGCCGTAAGTCTCCAAGCGAAAGCGTGCGAATATCCCGACCGTCAAGCGTAATCGAGCCCCTGCTGACATCAAACAGGCGCGGCAGGAGATGCACCAGGCTACTCTTGCCCGAGCCCATCCGACCCACAATGGCAAGCGTTGAACCGGCCGGCACCCTGAAATCGATATCGTGCAGAACCTGATGCCCGTTATGAGGCGTCTGATAGGCAAAATCAACGTGCTGGAAACCGATTTCGCCGTGCCTGAGCTGCCCGTGTGCGGAACCCTGCGGACCATCCGGCAAGCCACCCACAATCTCAGGCTTGGCGCGAAACACCTCTTCCAAACGCTGCAGAGCCGCGCGTCCACGCTGCAAAAGAGAAACCAACCAGCCCAAAGCCATTGTCGGCCAAGCCAAGAGGTGTAAATAGCCCATAAAGGCGACCAGATCACCCAGGCTCAGCTGGCCCGCAATGACTTGCGAGCCGCCGTACCACAACACCACCAACAGACCCAGCCCCGACACACTTTTCATCAACGGCGGAAACAGCCCCCGGATGCGGGCCAGGGCGATACTCTCGGCCTTGAACTGGGCATTCAACTTGGCAAATTCTTCATTCTGCCAGCCCTCACGGCCGTAGGAACGAATCACATGAATGCCGTTTGCCCCTTCCTGAACCCGGGTCGACAGATCGGCCAAGCCTTCTTGGACCCGCAAGGTGCGTTGCATGATCTGGCGGCTCATGACGCGGACAATCAGGAGCGTGAAAGGATACGGGGCAAGCGCAACCAGGGTCAAAACCGGGTCCATGGCAAGCATGGCCGACATGCCATACGCGTAGTACAATGGCGTATTGAGGATATTCAGAATGCCGAGCCCCAGCAGCAGCCGCACAGCGGTCACATCATTGACCATGCGCGACATCAAATCGCCCGTAAAATGGCGCTGATAGTAACTCAGAGAGAGTTTTTGCAAATGCCCGAATAAGTCATTCCGCAGCTCGTATTCAATATCCCGGCCGATATTAAAAATCAGAAAGCGTGAAAACGCCCGCACCACCCCCAGCAGCAGTGCAATGCCAACAATCGCGCCAATATTGAGCGAGATATCAAAAAACGGCCGGCCCTGCTCAATGCCCTCAACTGTGCGTTTGAGCAACAGCGGAATAGACATCGCCAAGGTAGCGGTGACCAATAGGCACACAATACCGCGCAGATACCGATAGCGGTACCGAGAAATATAAGTCCAGAGACGCTGCATGGCGATGTGCTCTCAGCATAGCGACGTGTCAGAGCAGCGGCAAGGGGAGTTTGCAGACGGACCCAGGCCTCTTTAGCCTTCCCCCCAGTCTTCCATCCGCATCAATACTCCGAGGACTGCCCACAGCACAATAACAACTTCGGCATCCCCGAAATTGTGCTGGGTCAGGCCACCAATCAGAAATCCGAGCACGCTCAGCAGAATGCCCAGCGCGCAGCTTTTGAGCGGCTCGCTCGGCAACGCCGTGTAAATCTGCCAGCCCTTTCCCAACACAACAGCAATCAGGGCCAGAAAGGCGCACAGTCCGACCAGACCGCTGTCCGCCCCGATTTGTAAATACATATTATGGGCATGCGCATCCGTGTCAGCCTCTGGGTAACGCGCATAGTACGGCGCCCGAAATTGCTTATAATTGCCATACCCCCAGCCAAACAGGGGTTGGTCTTGAATCATGTCGAGATTGGCCTGCCAAATACGGCTGCGGGCAACGTTTGAGGCAGCCTCCAGATCAAACACCTCAGCCGCCCGCTCACGCACCCCATCGCCAGCACTGAGTAAAAACAGACCACACACCACCATCCCGCCAATCGCCCCCAGCAAGGCGCGCCGACCGCGGACCAGTCCACACGCAATCAAGACACACGCATACGCAATCCAGACCCCTCTGGTGAGCGAAAACAGTAAGGCAAAGATCATGACCCCCCAGGCCAGCCACAGCGGCACCTTTTTTTGCCAACGCGGGCTGGGTGCAAACAGAAAGGCGGTCACCAAGGACAGCGGAAACAGCAAATTGTGTGCATACGTGATGCCCGACGGAAAGAGGCCCTGCGTCCGAAAGCCCTCTTGTCGGCCCAACCAAAAGGCATCCAAGTCAGCCGGCTTGCCTAACAACTCTCGCCCCCAGTCAATGCCGGTATAATGCTGGACAATGCCATAGGCCGCCAGCACAGACGCGACTGTAATCACCAGTGTCATAAGCTGCTGTGCAAACTGGCGCTCATTCACAAATGTATACGTCACAAAAAAAGCCCCGACGAGCCACAGTTTCCGATAGCCGGTCAGAGAATGCACAGGATCAGGTCCCAAAAATGTCGAAAGCAGCAAGGCTCCGTAGAACAGGAGCAGCGGCCGGTCTAAGGGCGTGGTGGGGAGATATTTTTTCCGCCAGCAGGTGTACGCCCCAAAGGCCAGCAGGATGCCTAAGCCTGTCTGTTGGATGGCGACCGAGGTGCACAGGGAAAAGAAAAAGAGCTGGACCAGGACACGACCCAGTGAGTCTTCATCTGTATGGCCTGTCTGGTGGCCTGTCTGGCCGACGCGATCTGTCGGCTGTGTTCGATTCGGCACGCCAGACATTGTGATCAGATACCCCGCCGGGTCAGCATGACTTTGATGGTATCGCTCAGAATTCGTATGTCTAACCACATGGAGTAGTTATACATATAGGCCAGATCGTATTTGAGCTTGTATTCCGGAGTCGTGTGATACTCACCGTTGACCTGGGCCAGGCCGGTCAGGCCAGGTTTGACCCAGAATCGCTCGGCATAGCCGGGTGTGTCGTGGAGAAACTGCTTGGCAAATTGGGGGCGCTCAGGGCGTGGGCCAACGAGGCTCATCGTGCCATTCAACACATTCCATAACTGTGGCAGCTCGTCGATGCGGCTATCCCGGAGCAGCCGTCCGACCGAGGTCACCCGCTGATCGGCCTGGCTCGCCAACACCGGACCGGTTTTCGCCTCGGCCCCATCGACCATAGTCCGGAGTTTGTACAGGGTGAATTCCTCACCGCCTTTGCCCACCCGCTGCTGGCGGTAAAAAATCGGCCCGCGAGAAGTACTCGCAATCAGCACTGCAGCAACACCTAAGATAGGCAGACTCAGCACGAACAAGACACTCGCCATCAGGCGATCAAAAGCACTTTTGAGCAAAAAGCTCAGATCTTCATGCGGATCTTTAATCGCTTCGACCAAGGGCACGTCTCGCAGACGCAAGGATGCGACCCGACCAACCAGGATATCGTAGACTGACGGGACGACCAACACGCGCGGGCGTCTCTCATCAGCGTGATCTGTTGACACACCTAACAGCCGCTCCACAAAGGCATCTTTCCAGGTCGTCGAGGCTAATAAAATAACGTCATCGACCTGGACCTCGTGCACGATGCGCTCCAGCTCAGAGGCGTCGCCAAGCCAGGGCACCCCGAGGTCTTCCGGGGGGTCTTCTTGAAGGTCTTCCTGGACAACAGCCTTGCCAGCGCCCGGCATAGCGCTCCGGTCAGTCTGTCGAGTATGGGGCTGGAGCCTGTTCAATCCATTCAGACTGACCAGCCCAGCGATATGCAAAGCCGGGAAAGGCTGCAAGACGGGCAGCAAATCCAGAAAGGCTTTTGCATCCTTGGCTGCGCCAACCAGCACAACACGCAGCGGCCGGGTCTGGCCCAAGCGCTTGATGACTCCACTCCGGAGGACACTAATCATGCTGGAATTGAAAACCCAAAAGAGGACTAAAACAGAACGCGGAAAATACACATCGCCCCGAAAAAAATACCAGGCGGTGGTCAGCAACAGCTGCAATCCACACGCGCTCATCGCGCGCGAGGCCACTCGGCCGCGCAGCTGGAGCATATGCAGGTCGTACAGACTAAAAAAGTACAGCACGACCCCCTGGGTGGCGAGTAAAAACAGGAACGGATGCTGGATCTCCGTCAGACGTTCGGCCGGCAATAATTCTGCCGTAAACGGGAGGGGCAAGACCAAGCGGAAAGCCAGGGCCATAGCGTAGGACCCGCCCACACACACCAAATCGGCAGCCAGGAGTCCGAGCAGCACAGTTTGATGGCGGAAGGTAGGGCTTCTCATACCGCTCCCTGATCGCGGGCCGGCCGGGCGACACGAGCCAAACGAGCATACAGCCGCCGCCGCGACAGCAGATAGCCGTGCTTCCAGAAAAAATAGCCCAATCCCCACACGTGCTGCCAAGCGATCCCGGACCGGATCGAGCGCGTCAGCCGCCGCTCATGATGGACAACGACCGCCTCAGGTTGATAGACGACACGCCAGCCGGCCTGCTGCAGCCGCAAACACAGATCGACATCTTCCGGCCCATAAAAAATGTGCGCATCAAACGGCCCGACCGCAGCCACAGCACTCCGCCGAATGGCCTGACACGCCCCAATCACATAATCAACGTCACGCACTGTGTTATGGTCCCAATCCGCCATTTCAACGGCATGGGCAATCTTTTGGGCGGCGGGCAAAGACAGCCGTCGGGCGAGTTTATCTGCCAGGGTCGGAAACAAACGACAGGTCAGTTGGAGACGGCCGGCCCCATCAATCAATTTCGGACCACACAGCCCAACGTCAGGATGGTGTTCCAAGTAGTCGATCAGGCGATCAAATGCCTGTGCCTGCACAACCGTATCATCGTCCAGCATAAGCACATACTTGCCGTGGGCCAAGTCCAGACCCTGGTTGCGAGCTGGGGCGACTCCACGATTTGTGGCATTACATACCAGCCGGGCTGTGGGCAGTGTGTCTCGGACAATTGTGCAGCTTGCATCCTGCGAGCCATTATCAATGACAATCACCTCTGAGGAAAACCGGGTCAGTCCGGACGCCAGCGAAGACAAACAGGCCGCAATCTCAGCCTGAGAATTCCAGGTCAGGATGACAATCGACACTGTGATGCCAGCCGGCGGTGGCGTCTCACCTGCGGGCGGGCGGGGGGTCTGCAAACTCGGCACACTCGTGTCTTGTCTCATAAGATCGTAAGAAAGGGATACGGGGCTGCCGCCCTACGCCGCGTCACCTAGCGCAGCAGCATCCGCTCAAGCGTTTCTTTGACTGGCAGCAACCATTTCATTTTTCTGTCGAGCAGCGCCCGGGTGGTGGGAGAAACCAGGCGTCGCGCAGCAGATTGCAGCCGCACATAGGTCATCGTTCGGGCGGCCCGCGCCTGTGCCCACTCACTATCGGGAATCGGACGCGGGGAGTCAGCGTGTAAGTGCCGTGCCTCTTGGCACAGCCCAAGCATGCGCTCTACCATTTGGTCCAGCCGAAAAGCGTGTCGAATGCGGGCTGCTGCCGCGTGCCCCAGAGCCGTGCGCCGCTGCGGATCGCCCAGGAGTTCGGCCAGAATATCGGCATAGCGTGCAGCCTCAGTCGGTGCATCGTCGGCATTCCCGCGTGCGATCAAGACCCCACACTCGGGCGTGACCAGCTCTCGTTGTCCGCCCACATCCGCCCCCACAACGGCGACTCCACACGCCATCGCTTCAAAGATGGACAGGGCGATGCCTTCCCATTGTGACGGCAGGAAAAAAATATCAGCAGCCGTCAGCAGCTCTTGCATCCGCTCGTTCGACACCGCTCCTAATACGCACACATGCGCCTGCAAACCCTGGCGGCTGATGCGCGCCTGAAGCCCAGCCAACTCAGGTCCATTGCCAGCCACAACCGCCAGAAAGTGGGGCGTCTTGCACCGCAGCAGCTGCATGGTGTCAACAAACACCTGGGGCTGTTTCTGGGCACACATACGCCCGGCATACAAGACAATAGGCCGCGTGTCGTCCCCCGTGTATTCCTGCCCACCTGCGTGCCGCAGTGCCTGTGGGAGTGCCTGGCCCAACTCCTGGCGGACTCGCGCCCGCTGCACGGGATCAGCCCGCCAGTGCGCCGGGTCAATATTGGTATGACACACCCGGACCCGCTCAGCCTCAGCTCCATGGGCAAGCATCCAGTCACGTAAATAGTGCGAAGACACGATATGCAAGTCGAGCAGCTCCTGGTGTTCGATGGACATCCGCGGATACCCGCCGCGCTTCCAGGCGTGTTCTTCCATATGACAATAATCAATAAACGTGGTGTCCGGACACTCGGCCCGCAGATACGGCAGCAAGAGATAACCCAGCTCGCTATGTGTGATGAGGACCAGATCAATGGCCCGGGTCCGGATGAGGTCTTGCAGAAACTGCGGGTACTCAGCCATGTGGCGCGTTTTGTCGAGCAGAAAGATATCCGGAGTGCATTCGGCAAAACGTGGCAACCAAGGATGGTCTGACGGCAAGGTGGTGGCCACACACGCTTGCCATCCCCGTTGGGTGAGCTGGGTGAGCAGATCCAGATTAAACTTATCCGCCCCGCCCATTGCCAACCAGGGCACAAGCAAGAGGATGCGGGGGGCAGTGCCCGAGTCACGCCTCATTTGAGGCACGACTAGCATACCCGCTGACGGTCGGATAGTCCCGAATTCCGTCTCCGTATCGGCTGTGCAGGATGCGACGCTGAATCTCTTGTGGTTCTATTTAGCTCCTTGGCAGTCTGGCGCATAGGGCTGCCAAAACGCGACGGCAGCCGCGTAAAAAGAGACCTGCACGCACAGTGGACCGGGTCCCCCTCCTCGGTCCACGCAGGCCGGGCTACTCCGTGCCGACAATCACAAAATTTTGCGAGCTTTCTTCCCACTCAATAACAGCTGTGGAGCCGGGCCGCGGAAAATCCGGCAGGGCATACCGGCCCTGGGCGCCGTGTACAAATTCTTGGCCGAAGGTGGTGACCTGAAACTCCGCCCGGCCAAACTCGACCCCGTCCGCCAAGGCGCGCACCGTATGCGTCCCGCCCCCCAGCAGATTCCAGTTGACCAGCAGCCCAAACGCATTGTTGCGGTCGCCACACACCGGGGCGGTATCCGCCCGGTCGGTGCCATAGGCGGCCGCCAGCCGTGGCCCGCCGTTGATCTCCAGTTCCACCACGTCGGCGTCACACACCCAGCCGGAGATGAGCCCAATGCCACTTTTGGCGGAGCCATCCCCCGGATTGTCCAACGACCCGCGGGGAGCGAGTGGGGCGACCTCCGCGCTGCCATAGATGGCGCGAATCCCCTCGATATCGTCGGCTTGGAGTCGGTCCAGGTCGGAGACCTTGCTATTCATAATGGCCGACACGACCTGCCCATGATCGTCCGGGTGGTCGAGGCCGAAGACATGTCCGAATTCATGCAGCGCGACCCGAGAGAAATCAATGACGGAGGCGCGCCGTGGTCCCGCATAGGCAGCCCAAGAAAAGTCAGCAGCCAAGCCGAGATTAAACACAACATCAGACTCAACGATTTCGCCACTGAGGAAGAACGACGTAATCGTTACGGCAACGACATCGGGCGGAAAATCCATGCCGCATTGGGTAGACGAAAAGCTGACGGTATTCCGCCCATCCCCGTGCGCGCACGGATCAGCCAGATACGATGTGGTGTGGAACGTAAACTGTGCCCCGGCGGCGTTCCAGTCCGCCGCTGCCGCGACCACCGCGGCGTTATAACACGGGTCCGGACCGGGGCTACACAAGAGGCCCAGCGTGAGCGTGACTTCGGGGTCAGCCCAGGCCAGGGGAGTGCCCATGTAGGTCTGTTGGACATACGGCTCGGCCGCAGACGGCCACAGCCCTGCCAGCAGCAGCCCGACCAGCCGGAGCGCTACGAGAGGCACACCGGGCAGCGGCCTAGTCATGGCCGACCTCCTGGGCAATCACTGCCGTGAAGGTCGCCAGGGACATAGGCTCCTCGCGCGGCTGCTGCACCGCCGAGGACAGCTGGTCATCCTCGTGCTCATCTTCGTGCTCATCTTCGTGCTCATCTTCGTGCAGGAGGCCCCCGGTGGCAGTCGGCAGGCTGGTCACAGGCTGCCGGGCATGGTTGTAGATGGTCTCCACGCCCCGCGCCGCATCAAACACCACCCGGTACACACCTTGCCACAGGCCGACGAGCGGCACCGCGTAGTGGTCGTTGCCTGTCACAAACACCACCAGCCGTTCCCCGAGGTTGAACTCGGGCACGCCGGCAACCTGTAAGATGCTGCCGTCAGGATGCGGGCCACCCAGCACCCGGAGGGTCAGCTCGGGCTCGGTGTGCGTGCCTTTCAGCACGTCCAGCGTGGAGAAGGTGACGAGGGTAAACGGCCGGTGGTGCGCCGCGTCCCACTCGGCTGCGATGGCCGTCACCGTGCCGACGGCAATGATCTCGGCTGCCTGGACCACAGCGGAAAAGGGTTTTGCCACGACGGTGGTGGCCTGTGCCGGGGACGCGAGCAGCACCA
Source organism: Binatia bacterium (assembly GCA_965231765.1). Taxonomy (GTDB): domain Bacteria; phylum Desulfobacterota; class Binatia; order Bin18; family Bin18; genus JAAXHF01. Next base: position 4,826,436 of record OZ246887.1, on the reverse strand, counting down.
GGCTCACCACGAGCCAGACACGGCGCAGGTGGCGAAGGTGAGGGGGACAATCATACGGCATAGCGGCTCCTGTGTGCGGGACGGTTCAGCTGTTGGATTGCGCAGGCCACCCGACGTAGGGGGGTGTGCGCCCGATATTGGCGGGCGTCATATTGGCAAGGAAGGGGACAGGGCGTCAAGGACGGGGAGCCGGGATGCCATTTGCGCTCCCAAGAAGAGTGCGATGGAGAGTGCGATGGAGAGTGCGGTTGTGTTGCGAAAGGGCACATTTTACTGTAGGGAAAAAGTCCATGACGGAGTATCAAATAGCATCCTTGGCAGTACCGCTTTTTGTGGGCCTGTTGCAGTGTGGCCTGATTGGGTGGGGTCTATGGATGATGAACATCAGCAACAAAAGCCGAGAAGCCACTAACGCCGCCTTACTCGGCATGGGCGCGGCCTTGCAGAGTCAATCGGCAGTATTAGCGGACATTGGCGCGGGCTTGCGGAGTCAATCGGCAGTATTAGCGGACATTGGTGCGGGCATTCGAGAACAGAGTGCCGGACTCCGAGAACAGAGTGCCGGCATTCGAGAACAGAGTGCCGGACTCCGAGAACAGAGTGCCGGACTCCGAGAACAGAGTGCCGGCATTCGAGCGTTACTGGAGCGATCTGCGAATTGAGCCATACCGAACGTTCTATTCGACTTCGACAATACAGCCTCGGTGCGCACCGAGGCTTTTCTTTTTGTGCCCGCTCCGCTTGCTGGCACCAAGCCGGCATTTGATATATGGTATCCGGTCCACGCCTCTTTGCGTCAGTCAATTGGCGCGGATAGGCAGATACGTACACACAGGCGGAGAGTGAGGATGCGATGTCAACGAGATATGTGAAAAGCCGATTCCTGTTGCCCAGCTTGCCCAGCCTGGTCTTTGTCTTTTTTATCTTTATCCTGGGGTTTCTCGCCGCATTTCCGCCAGCGGCCCAGGCGTATTTGGACCCAGGCAGCGGAAGCATGCTGTTGCAGATCTTACTCGGCGGCACTGCTGGTCTGGCCGTCCTCCTGAAGCTGTACTGGCAGCGTCTGCTGCTGATGTTTGGCGTGCAGGCCAAGGAAAATGCCGAGGAAGAGACACAAGCCGCCCGCCCGGAATAAGCCTCAGTCTGCTACACGCCACGCGTTTAAGACAGCGTCCTCACCTGGAGTCTCGGAGTGGATGAATCCCATGGGTCTGATGCACAGCGGTCTGACTCGGAGCGGTCTGACTTGGCACTGCCGTCTGCGTTTGAGCCCGGCTCATTCCGCGATCGCACCAGCCGCGTCTTTTATCAGGCTGGCACAGTTTTTCGAGCGTTGCGTGCGCCAGCCCTGGCCAATTGGCAGCAGCTGCTAGCAACGGCGTTCTTTCAACAGCTGCAAGAAGCCGGAAAAATCGTGCACACCCAGCAAGTGGAGACCATTCCGCTCCAGGCTGCGGCCCCGGTGGCTGACCCGGCCTGGCATACCGGCAGCCCTGGCAGTTCTGGCAGTTCTGGCAGTCCTTGGGTCGCCACCCTGAAACACCAGCGTATTCCCGTTATTTCGTATCCGTATGAGTGGTCGTTCGGCATGCTCAAAGACGCGGCTCTGTTACAGCTTGAGCTGCTCCGGGCTGCGCTGGCAGAAGGCATGATCCTCAAAGACGCGTCGTCCTTCAATATTCAATGGATTGGCAGCCAGCCCATTTTTATCGACATCCCCTCATTTACGCCCCTCGCGCCGGGTGAGACGTGGGTTGGCTATCGCCAGTTTTGTCAATTGTTTCTGTATCCGCTGCTCCTCCAGGCGTATAAAGACATTCCCTTTCAGCCGTGGCTGCGGGGCAGCATTGACGGGATTGACCCCCAGGACTGTGGCCAGCTCATGTCGGTCCGTGACCGGCTCCGGCCCGGGGTCCTCAGCCACGTGTATTTGCAGGCCAAGGCCCAAGCCCGCTATGCCCACACGCCCCGGAACATTCCACACGCCCTGCGCAGTGCCGGCTTTGATACCCAACTGATTCAAGCCAACGTCAGCCGTTTGACCCGACTCATCCAAAAACTGAGCTGGAAGCGCTCCCAGTCCACCTGGTCGGAGTATGCCGAGCACACGCCGTATACCGAGGCCGAGCACGCCCAAAAAGCGGATTTTGTACGCCGCGTCACCCAATCCCGACACTGGTCTATGGTGTGGGATCTCGGCTGTAATACCGGCACCTTCTCGCGTATCGCCGCTGAGAGCGCCACAACAGTCGTGGCCATGGATGTTGATGCGCTGGTCATTGAACGCCTGTATCAAGCCCTCAAAACCACACCCAACACCACTATTCTGCCCCTTGTCAGTAATCTGGCAGACGCGTCTCCAAACCTGGGCTGGCGCGGCACAGAGCGCCGGGCGCTTGACCAACGCACCCAACCCGACCTCATCCTGAGCCTGGCCCTGATCCACCACATGGTCATCAGCGCCAATATTCCTCTGCACGAGTTCATCCAGTGGTTGGCCGGATTCAAGGCCGCGCTGGTCATTGAGTTCATCACCCGCGACGACCCTATGGTGCAAACGCTGCTGCGGCATAAAGACGACCATTATACAGACTATACGATGGTCTACTTTGAGCAGTGTGTGTCCGCCGCTTTTGAGATCATTGAGCGTCAGCCGTTGGCCTCCGGTACGCGTATTTTATACTATGCCCAACCAAAAACCTGAACGCGCCCACCGCCCGGCGCAGCCGCACAAAACTCGTCCAGCAGCTTGCCCAAACGGGCAGACCGCCTGGGCTGACAGTCTCCACCTGGGGGTGCTGGTCAGCTTTGCCGTCGCTCAGCCCGTGTTTGACCTGCTGGCCCGCCAGGCCGAATTCTTTGCCGCCCGACGGGCGGCCCCGATTGATATCGTCCTGTTTGTGGGCTGTCTGAGTATTGCCCTACCGGCGCTCCTGATTGGGGCCGAGGGCCTCAGCGGCTGGTGCTGGCACCGGCTGCGGGCCGGGCTACATACGTTCCTGGTAGCCGGCCTGAGCAGCCTGATCAGCCTGCACGCCCTGAACATGCTGAACGCCTGGGCCGGACCCAACGGACTGCCCGGCCTGCTGCTGGTGCTGAGTGCGCTGGGGCTGGGCGGAGCCGCGGCCGTGAGCTATCGCGGCTACGCGCCGGTCCGGCAGTTCGTCACCCTGCTGACGCCGGCCATGCTGATTTTTCCGGGGCTGTTTGTGTTTGCCTCGCCCGTGACCAGCTTACTTTTCCCAGCCACCGCCAGTCGCCTGGGGCCGCTCGCCATTCCCGCCCCCGCCCCGATTATCATGCTGGTGTTTGACGCCTTGCCCTTGTCGGCCTTGCTGGATGAGCAGCAGCAGATTGACCCTATGCGCTACCCCCATTTTGCCACCCTGGCCCGCGAGGCAACCTGGTTCCGCAATACCACGACCGTCAGCAACGTGACTGCCACTGCCGTACCGGCCATCCTGACCGGCCAATATCCACACCGTTCCCGGCTGCCGATTGTGGCCGATCATCCCCACAATTTGTTTACCGTGCTGGAAGGCACTTACGCCTTTAACGTCCAGGAGCTGCTGACCCAATTGTGTCCGGAACGGCTGTGCGGGAGTGCCATTTTCGAGCGTCCGCGACTCGGGCAGCGGCTGGTCGGCCTGCTGTCTGACGTGTCGATTGTGTATGCCCATCTGGTGCTGCCCGCCGACTGGCGGTCCTCTTTACCCTCGATTTCCCAGGGCTGGACAAATTTTGCCGGGCTGGCAGCCCAGCCCGGCCTCAATCGCACGGGCACCCACGATCAAGATCACGCCACAATCGGCGAGTGGTGGAAACGCATTGACTGGGGACTGGAACGACTCTACGAGCGCCCCCAAGGCGTCCTGGATTTTATCAACACGCTTCAGCCCAGCCCGCAGCCGACACTCCATTTCCAGCATGTCCTGCTGCCGCACATGCCGTATCTCCAGTTGCCCTCAGGTAAAACCTACACCCGAAGCTACGCTCTCCCCGGCTTGAACACCGCCGATGCGGACCGCTGGAGCAGCGACGAATGGGCAGTCCTCCAAGCCCAACAACGCGCCCTGCTCCAGCTTGGGCTGGTCGATCGCCTGCTGGGCAAACTCCTGGCCCAGCTGAAAGCCAACGAGCTATACGAGCGCAGCCTGCTGATTGTGACGGCCGATCATGGGGTGAGTTTTGTGCCGGGGACCCATCGGCGGAGCGTGACCGAAACAACCGTTGCCGACATCATGTCCGTCCCGCTCTTCATCAAAGCGCCCGGTCAGCAGGCCGGCCAGCTCAACGACCGCGCGCTGGAGACTGTTGATATTGTCCCCACGATCGCCGACCTGCTGGGGATTGAGCTGCCCTGGGCGACAGATGGCCATTCCGCCTTTGATCCGGCTGTCCCGGAGCGGCAAACCCGGAGCATCTATCCCGCCTGTGTCACGTGTGCCGCTTACCAGCGCCTGGAGTTCAGCCACATCCCCGCCGCGCTCACCGCCGCCGTCCAGCGCAAACTGCGGCTGTTTGGCTCCGGGCCATTCTCGCCCCGCGTGTTTCAGGTCGGACCGGCCACCCAGCTCGTCGGTCAGCGCGTCGATGCCATTGACGTGAGCCCCCGCAGCCCGATCCATATCACGCTCGATCTCCCCCAGCTCTTTTTGCAGATTGATCTTGAAGACACCTTTGTGCCGGCCTATATCACCGGCAAGGTCTTGTTTCCGACGCCCGACGCCGCTCCGGTGGCCCTCGCCGTGGCCCTCAACGGCACGATCCAAGCCGTCACCCAGCCCTGGAGTGTGCCCAAGAACTTGTCCAAAACCGGCCAGCAGGGGAGCTGGGCGGCCATGGTCCCGGAAGCCGCTTTTCAGGCCGGCCACAATACGGTCGAGGTTTTTGTCGTGGCCGATGACGCCGGACACCTGAGCTTAGCCCGCGCCACCGAATAGCAGGACCGCACACAAGCAGGGCCATCCCGTGGGGTCCAAACTCGACCCACACGCGGCGTATCTGCTGGGACTGATTGCGGACAAGGTTGATCTGACGCTGGAGGAGTTGCCGGCCCGCCTCGCCCGGGAGCGCGGTGTGCGGGCTGCCATCGGCACGCTCTGGCACTTCTACCACAAGCAGGGGATGACGTTCAAAAAAAGGCTGGGCATGCGCAAGAGCACGCCCGGCCAGACGTGGCGGAACACTTTGGAAACTCAGCATTCCAACAATCCGGCTTCCACTACAACGTGCCGCTGGCCCAATTCAGGGAAAGTTCTTCCCTGACCCTGCGTGTTTTTGCCGTGTCACAAGATGATCGTATCTCTGAACTCCAGTATCCGCCCGCGCTCCGTGGCAGTGGATTTCCCCATCCGACTATCCAGCTACACGCTAACGGCCAATCCAATGATTCTATTCTTGGAGACAAGAGCCGGGCTGCGCGTTGCGAATATCCTCTTGTTGACAAGTGTCGATGGACACACTACACCTCGTCTGTGATACGGAGCTTTCAACATCGTGGGCTCAAACGACTCTATGAGCCGATGAAGAATCCGCCCCACCCCGGCAAAGTTGTCCGGGTATCCTGTCTGGAACCGCTCGGATTGAACGTCACCGAAGGCGCGAAGGTGCTCGGCGTCAGCCGCCAGGCCCTCTCGAACGTGGTGAATGGCCGCGCCCGCCTGTCTACCGACATGGCGGTCCGATTAGCGAAAGCTTTTGGCTCCACGACAGAGACCTGGATACGCGTGCAGGCGGCCTACGATGTGGCGCAGGCGCGGGCGCGTGAAGATGAAATCGAGGTCGCGCGCTACGAGCCGCGCCCCGCGGCGGGACAATAGAATGAGCAAAGCCTCTTCTTCCACAACGTCGTGGCGCAGGCGCAAGCACGTAAAGAGGACCAACTAGGAAAGCGGCCGCTCTAGGTTGCGGCTTGCGAAGGACAAACGGCGGGTTACGTTCACCGTCGGCCACCTCGGCGAAATCTTTTTGCGCGACGCGTTTGCCACCGCAACCCCTGCTTGAGAAATGTGGCGGGTCATGTCAGGAACCCTTCTGTTGGGCCGACCTCATCTGCCACTCTCCTCTCACAAAAGGCGCAGCCTGACCTCGCTCACACTCCCCCGCCTCAGGCGCGCGGGTCATCCTCGGCGAGGCCTGACAGCACGACCGGCGCGCAGTCGGGAAATTCCGCGACCAGCGACAGCTTGCCGCCCATCGCCTCGACCGTCTTCCGCAGCGTCGACAGCAGCAGATCGCTACGCTTCTCCAGACGCGAGACACTGTCCTGCGTGATCCCCAGCTGCTGTGCCATGCGCACCTGCGTGAGCTGGCGGGCCTTGCGCAGTTCGCGCAGGGTCATTTCCTCGGCCAGCAGCTCCGTCGCGCGGGCCTCGACCTTCGTACGCTGAGCGGGGGGCAGCTTCTTCATTTTGTCGTCGACGTTCACAGCCATGACTCCTGTCCTTCCTTCCTCAGACGGGCCAGATGCGCAGCGAACCGCTCATCGGCTTTACGGAGCAGCCCACGGTAGAACCGCTTTTCGCTGCCGCCAGATTTATCCCCTGCAACGAGCAAGATCTAGGTGCGGCAGGCTTTGAGGCCAGGTGTCCGGAAGCGCCCGATTTGGCGGCCTACGGGGAGACGCCCGCAGAAGCGCAGCAGGAGATCAAAATTGCGGTGTGCGCCTGGCTGGAAATCCTGGCAGAAGATGGCCTGCCTCTTTCCTGCTGCGCATCCTGCGCATCCTGCGCAGCCTGCTTCACAGACTTCGACCACGAAGCCTTAGGGCGCAAGTCTGCGGCTGGTGGGTCTGGTGTCCCGCCCTGTCACGCCCTGCCCTCACCCAGGAGGACGCGCTTGAGCCGGTTTTTGACGGATTGCAGCCATAGCCTGTTCTGCCCGCCGGCGGCGCGGTCGACCGAGGAGGAGCCCTGAGTCGTCAGATGAACGAACAGGTGGCTCGACTGGAGATATGATAGACGAGATTGTCAACACACTCGTCGGTTTAGGCGTCCCTGGCCTAGTGTTGCCGGTCGCCATGCACGTCGCCGGGTATGCGGGGGGGAGCCACGCTCACGGTGGCCCTGGCATCCATCGGGCCAGGAGGCATGGTTGCTGGAATCGGGGTCCTGGTCTGTTCAAGGGCGTCTTGTGAGACAGCGGCCAGACGGGCCAGGCAAGGGAGCTAAAACGGGAAAATGGGTGCTATTTACCCGTCTCGGGAATCTCCGTCCGGGATACTCGATAACCCCGCCGCAAAATGGGACGCCGTGACTGCCGGGCTTGCCGACTGCCATCCAGGGCCGTAGCGGCCCGTAGTCGCGCCGACTATACTGAAAGGCCTGCTCGGAGCGCTCTTTCAGGAGGGTTATGATGTCTGCCTTGCTTTCCTTTTGCCTGGGGCTCGTTCTTCTAGCCCCCGTGCTGGCGCACGCCCAATCTGCCCTTGATATTCCGAGTAACGGGAGCACGCTGTCGGGGATTGGAGTCATCTCCGGCTGGAAGTGTGCGGCCCAAGGGAACATCACGATCAGCCTCGACGCGGGCGCCCCGATTCCTGCGGCCTACGGGTTTCCCCGGGGTGATACCACACCAGTGTGTGGGGATGACGGCCACAACGGCTTTTTCAGTTTCTTCAACTGGGCCATCCTGGGCGATGGCACCCACACGGCCGTCGCCTACGACAACGGCGTGGAGTTTGCCCGGAACACGTTTACCGTCGTCACCGCCGGGGAGGAATTTCTGAGCGGCGGGGGCGGCGAGTGCACCATCCCGGATTTCCCCGCGCCAGGAGAGACCGCGCAGTTTGCGTGGAACCAGAGTACCCAACATCTGGAGATGGTTTCTGTGCAAGCCGGCTCCGTTGACCGGTCCATTGTCCAGTACCTGACCGGGCCAGTGGAGGAGGGCCGGTCGCCGGGGCTGATTGCGGCCATCAGCGATGCAGACGGCGTGCGGGCGCTCGCGTCGGCCGGGGTACGCAGACAGGGATCGCCCGAGGAGTTGACGGTCAACGATCTGATGCAAATAGGCTCCATCACCAAGGCCATGACGTCCACCATGCTAGCGACCTTGGTGGTGGATGGGACGTTCGCCAACGGCTGGCAGACGACGATTGTCCAGGTCTTTCCCGAGCTGTATGACGAGATTCATCCGGACTACCGCCCCGTCACCCTGTGGCAGCTGGTTCGCCACATCGGGGGCGTTCCAGACGACGTGCCGGCTTGGTGGACTGCTCATCCGTCACTCCCCATCGTTGCACGGCGTTACCGAATCCTTCGAGAGAATCTGGCCGACCCGCCGGGCAGCCCAATCGGTGCGTTCAGCTATTCCAACGCCGGCTATATGGTCGCGGCGGCCATGGCGGAGAAGCTGACGAGCCAGAGCTGGGAGACCTTGATAGACGAGCGCCTGTTCACACCGTTGGGGATGTCGAGCGCGGGGTTTGGGGTGCCAGGCACTCGGGGTGAGGTGGATCAGCCCTGGAATCATCACCGCGATAGTGCCGACATGTGGAAGCCAATCCAATTGAATTACGGTGGTCCTTTGGCACCAGCAGGCAACGTTCACACTTCACTGGAAGACCTCGCCAAGTTCATCGCGCTGCAATTTCCCCACAAGCGTCCTGCGATTCTCAATCGAGAGCAGTTGGACGAGTTGCTCATGCCTATACCGGGAAACTATGGAGGAGCGGCCGGTTGGGTTGTCTCCCACCGACTGGAGGAGAATCGGGAAGTCATGTGGCTCTTGACTCAAGGGGGGGCTGGTCCTTGTTGTGGGTACTTTGCGGTGGCCTGGGCAGTACCAAGCCGAGGCCGCGCGTATATTGCGGTCGCCAATTCCTGGGACGACGGCGATCTTTACAGCAGCGAGACTATCCGCATGCTCGACTCTATCATCGATAGCCTCATAGATCATAGTCCGTGAGTCTGCGGGAGCCTGTCGGGGAGCCATTGACTAGCAGGCGGCCAGGTCGAGTGAATAGAAAGAGGACCAACTAGGAAAGCGGCCGCTCTAGGTTGCGGCTTGCGAAGGACAAACGGCGGGTTACGTTCACCGTCGGCCACCTCGGCGAAATCTTTTTGCGCGACGCGTTTGGCCGCTTCCGGGCGCGGGATTTTCCCGAACCCGGGGTGAATACCATGCTGCGCTGGAATGAGGCCCTGCAGAATTTCGTCATTGAGGGCATCGAAGAATAGGCGGCTGACTCCACGCTCATCTATGCCAGCGTTCCGCGCGGGTCCGGTGGGCCGCGCGGGTTTTGCGCGCCTCCCCTCGCTGGCCCCCCAAGGGTTTTCCCACCCGAAGCAGGAGCGCGGGGCAATCAGGGACGTACAGGGGATCGGCGCGCGACTACGCCGCCGGCCGCCGGGGCTGCACACGCACGGCGATCTGGGCACCCGTCTCAATCTCCGCCCTGCTCTGGCCGGGATAGTCAGCAGCTTCTTAGAGCCGGTCCTCTTGTTGTTGACTGGAGCCCTTGCCATCTCTCACTTGCTCTCTGCCTACTTGGCTCTTGTCTCCGGCGCCCGAGAGTGCCCTAGGCGATCGCGCTCAACACCCGACCGATGAGGTCGCTCACGTTCCGCTGGCGGAGCGCCCGCGCGTCGCGCGTCGCGTCATCTTCCGCCTCACCGTGTTCGAATTGAGCGACCGCGACGGGACCGTCCTTGCGGTAGCCTTCCGTTGTGTCGTCGTTCATAAAGCGCGTTTTCAGGATGCCAAGCGCCTCTTCGATGACGGTCGCGTGTTTGCCCTTCCGTGCGACCCGGAATGCCTCAGCGCCCACGTCCGGCCCGCCTGCCGCAAATTCAATGCAGTAGACGAGGTCGTATGCATCCTTACGTTCGTGGCGCTGGTCGAACGCAAAGGCTTTTAGGCAGGTGAAGCTGACGATATCAGCATACCGGAGTCTCTCAATGGCAATACCATTCCCGCCGAGCAACTCGGCTCTGATTTCCTTCGTGCGGTGATGATCAAACACCATTGAAGCGTGCGGTACGCGTCGGTGTTGGCCAGCATCTCTAATTCGACCACCACATCAACATCGCTTGTCCCCGCATGCGCTGATGTGCCCGGCGGCCTCTCCGGCACAAGATAGCGCGGCACAAGGCCCCCGATCAGATAGACTGAATCCTTCCACGGACCCAATCCGCTGAGCAGGGTGACCAGGACCCGTTCACAGGTCTCGGTCATCCGGACATCGTATCCATCCCGGGTCGTCGGTTTGTTCATCAGCAGCCAATCCTTTCCCGCCTGAGATGCTCCGCCATCTCTTTGGACCGACCGCTCCCGTGCAGCAGATCAAGATAGACCTGGATGGGGCTCGCCAGCCAGACACCCTCTGCCCACTCTTTGAACAGGAACACGCCGGGCGATGTGGTTTCGATCACGTGCAGATTTGCGCCATTGTTCACACTTCGCGCACCTAGTTCGCTCAGGATTGCATCGGCGGCTCGGCCTGGCATCATCCGGCACGCCACCCGAGAAACCGCTGAGAGAAAGGGGGCATAGCGCTGTGCGGCCGCCTCTTGCGTCATCACGCACTCGGTCTCGTGTGCAGCGCTCAACCGGGTCAAACGCTCCATCAGCTCTTCGGGGGCAGTGGCTGGCACGTAGTAGCGACGTTCCGGACGCGAGCGGCGGGGGGGAGCCTGCTTACTCCAGGCATCGAGCAGCGCACCCGGCTCGGCAAGACAGCGTTCCTTGGAGGGACCTCGCCCTCTGGAGATGACCCAGTCAAAACGCTCAAGTGCGGTGAGTGTCTCCGAAGCCGTTGCGGGCGATACCTGGGCCAGTGCGGCCAGTTTCTTGACGCCGCGCCACTCGCCACGCTCCATCAGTAGCGCATGGAGGACTTGGGAGCGCTTTCCTGTGAAGAGGGAGCGGACGGACCTTTCGAAGGTCTTGGGCACCGGCCGGTCGATATAAAAGAATGCGCCGCGCGCCGGGATGTACAGGCTACCGCCCGTATCGAAGTAGCCGACACCCTCTTTGCGTAGCAGGTCTTTTGCGCCAGGTGAGAGCGATTCAGCCGCGATCAACAGAATAGTTTCGTCCTCCTGTTGATCGCGCTGCGCAACCTCTCCGAGTTTCTTGATCTGCCAGAGCATTTCTCGTATATCGCGCGGGTAGGCGGACTTCTTCATCTCGACGAGGAGCGTGAGGGAGCGACCGGCGGCATTCAGGTGTATTTCAGCATTGAGAAGAGACGTCTGCGTATCAACCTGTGGGAGCTTCTGGAGGGCCTCCAGCAGCATGTCCAGCAGGTCTCTTTCGAATATGCTGATCTTATTCATCGACTATTTGCCTATATTTTCTGCGCAGCTAATATATGATGAATAGCAAATATTCGATAAAATGACAATATTCACTGGACAGAAAAAAAGAGGGAAATGTAAAACCATCAAGAACATTGAACAGAAACCTACGAGAGCGCTGCTTTAATTTCTTCGCGCGTATCCTGCGCGCAGGAGAAGGAATTGACGCCTGCTCCGCGATCCGCCATGCTCCTCTGTAGGCCCCGGAGCCGCCTCTGCCTTTCGGTATGCGTCCGGGGTGCTGTTCTCCGAGTCCCCATCACACTGCTTCTTGCCCGCTACAAGTCGGCTCCAGTGATGGTGTTGACAGGCCCTGGCACGCTCCAGGTGCGCGGCCCCCACGCATCGACGGTCTGAGCGGTTGTATAGCAGCCATATCCTGTTCTGCCCGCCGGCGGCGCGGTTGCATCTCTTGCCTCTTATACAAGTCGGCTACGATACGGCGAGGTAAGTTTTTGCCTGAGGGAAGCTTTTTACAGCCTCAAAGAAGGCAGTGTCTGTAATCTCCGTTGCCCATTCAAGCCGTAGATTGATGCGATATTTTCCTTCATTGACTTTCTTGGCAGTAATAGCCTGCAAGCTGATTAGCTGATTAACGTCCCGGATGAGTGCTTTGGTAGGATTCCTGAGCTGTAAATAGTGGCGATCGACTGCATTGATCAACTGGTCAAGGTCTAAGGAATCTTGCTCCAACAGTACTTCAAGAATTTTGAGTTGCCTCTTGGCCAATACGCGTTTTCTGTTGCTTTCCAGACGCTTAAAGAGGTCATGCATCACATTCCGGTACAGTGCCTTAGAGACATTCCGCCGGATTTCTCTAAAAAGCCTCTGACATTGTTGAGCCATACCCTTGAGGCCAAAACGGAGGAAGGGAGTCAAATCATGCCCTTTTTCCCTCACTTCTTTTAGTGCCGCGAGATATCCTTCTTTTTCATCGTAATAATAGTTCGACATTGCTATGAAAAGGCTGTCCCGTAGGCCAGCTCGCTGAAGCATCAACGCCTCAACAGCTCTTGCTGTCCGACCATTCCCGTCAATAAATGGATGCATAGCGGCAAAGTGATAATGAAGGGCAAGAGCCTGAATAAGAAGATCATGCTCTCGAAACTCTCGCTGCACAGCCTTCATAAGCTCAGAAAAAGATCGTTTGCATTCTGGACCTCCCTCCACTCCCCCATGCCTTGGACGACCAAAAATAACATTTTGATCTTTCCCTCGAAGGCTCCCCGGAGGACAGTGATCATCATCTGCGCCGGTGACAATTAGGGTGTGAATTTCGCAGATTAAATCAGCACTAATCGGCTTATCGTCCGGCAGTGAAGCAATCCACCTATATGTCTTGACTGCCGCATGAGCCTGCCTCTGAGACCGTGTGAGTAACTGCTCCGGTGTCTCTTGCAATGCCTCTTCCAGTTCATTTTCAGTAAAATCAGCCCCTTCGATACGAGAAGTTCCTGCAACTTCTCGCTTGAGTTGAATCGCCTGAAGTTCCTCCATCCACCCCCGTTGGACCGGCATCGTTGTCAAAGAAAGGACGCCAGCCTTTGCGTCAGTCAAAACGTCTACCAGGGAGCTAGCATCGTAGCGTATCCAATGCGTTGGGTGATGATAAAGAATAGTCATTTAATTCCCCTCAATTATCTCTTTATTTCCGTCTTATTTTCTTTGGGAAAAACATAATATCCTAATAATAAACCATTTTTTAGCATTATTACATTTTTTATATTAGCGCTAGGTCACTTTTTATTTTTAGTTCATTTCCTTATAATTGTCTCTGTTAGGAAGAAAGCCCGTTCGTGCCGTTGGCCAGCAGCCACAGCGCCGGGAGCCACGCGGTGAGCGCAAGCGGGCTGTCTTCCATGACCGTACCCACTTATGGTAAGGCTTAGACTGATAAGGTTTGAACGAGCCCTGGATGGGAGCGAATAGACTATGGAGAAGGTTTTTATTTATTGGGATAACTCCAATATTTTTCATGAGGCTCAACGTATTGCCGAGATGCGGGAGGGATCCGACGCCCGTTACCGGGTGCGCATCCAGTTCGACAATATGCTGCGCTTGGCACACGCTGATCGTCCAATTGAAAAGGCACTTGTTGCCGGTTCGGTGCCGCCGGAGATGCGGCAGTTGTGGAACCGAATGGAAAGAGATGGAGTGGAGGTAAAACTGTTCGACCGTGGCGACCCGAACCGAGGAGAGCAGGACATACCGGACCGGATACTACAGTTGAGAATGTTGGAAGATGCTTTGGATTACAATGGCACCCCTGGCATTGCCGTGTTATTGACTGGCGACGGCGCGGGTTATTTGGAAGGGGCGGGTTTTCACAGCACCTTGAAACGCATGCACAAACGCCACTGGCGTTTGGATATTTTATCGTGGGAGCATTCTTGCAATCAGCGCATGCTCCAGTGGGCGAAGGAGAACGGCGTCTTCATTGCACTCGACGATTTTTATCAATCGATAACCTTTCTGGAGCCGTCTCGTCCTGGATTCGAGTTTGCGGAAGCTCGTAGTCCGGCACCATTAGACCTATCGCGTAGGCCCTAGCGGGAGGCGTTACGGTGGTAGGGTCTACTTTTAAGGAGCTATGTATGGAACAGGCAAAACCGAGCGCCCACGATGAACCGTATGCAGAGAGTCCGGAAGGGGCGACAAACTCCGAAACGCACCTTGGATCAAAGCCACAGGATACAGCAAAAATTCCCAACGCTGAAACGCTTGAAGCTCTTCGGCAGGCTCAGACACGAGAGGGTTTGACGAGTTACGACAGCGTTGAGGAAATGATGGCTGATCTTGACGCTGCGTAGACTGTCTCCTACCACCCAATTCAAAAAAGACATCAATCAGGAAGAAATAAGACTCATCAGAACCGGCACTCATTCTGATCTCTTTAGGTAAGGCGCGGCTCTGGATTTTTTCAGAGCCGGTCTTGTGTCCCGCCCTGTCACGCCCTGCCCTCACCCAGGAGGACGCGCTTGAGCCGGTTTTTGACGGATTGTAGCCATAGCCTGTTCTGCCCACCGGCGGCGCGGTAATAGGGCAGAAAAAACCGGCGCAATGTAAAATACACCGACACCCGCCGGGGCGTAGTGCCCAATTGGGAGCCAGGCACCCAACGCCCGGCCTCACGCTCCTGCCACAGGCTATCGGCGAATTGGGACAGCCGCCCGTACTCAACCGCTTGGCTGGCGCAGGCCAGACCCAGACCCGGGCTGGGCTGCGGACGGGGCGTGGCGGCGTGCAGCTGGCTGGCTTCGGCCAGCACGCCTTCCATACGCTCAACCATGTGCCGGAGCTGAAATCGGTCAGCAATCCGCTGCCGACCGGCTTTGCCCATGGCCTGGCGGGCGGCCGGGTCTCGGACCAGGCGGCTCAGCTCTGCCACGTAGCGCTCGACTTCGTGGGCCTCATCACCGCGCGTAATCAGCCTGCCGCACTCGGCAGTCACCAACTCGCGCTGACCGCCCACGTCGGCCCCAACAACGGGCAAACCGCAGGCCATGGCTTCGTACACCGACAAGGCAATGCCCTCCCACTCCGAGGGCAGAAAAAATATGTCGGCCGCAGCCATCAGTTGCTGCATGCGCTGGCGCGAGACTGCACCCAGGAGACGCACCTGGGACGCAAGCCGCTGGCGGCGGACAAAGGTCCGCAGCCAGGCCAGGTCAGGTCCGTCACCCGCCACCAGCGCCACGACCTGGGGCGTGTGGGTGACCAGCCGGTGCAGCGTCCGGGCAAACACCTGGGGCTGCTTTTGGGCGCACATGCGACCGGCGTACAACACGACTGGTGCCTGCTCATCAATCTCCAGCTCGTCCCGCACGGTCTGGCGCAGCGCGGCGTTGGGCCGCCACGCTTGAGGATCGATATTGGTATGACACACCCGGATGCGGCTGGGGTTCGCCCCACGCTGTTGCATCCAATCTTTGAGGTGCACGGACGAGACTGTATTGAGGTCGAGCAGCTCCTGATAGTCCACCCCCAGGCGTGGATAGCCGCCGTTCTTCCAGTTCTCTTCCTCCATGTGGCAATAGTCGACAAAGGCGGCGTCCGGACAATGGGCACGCAGATACGGCAGAAGCTGATAAGCCAACTCGCTGCTGGCAAGCATGACCACATCAGCCTGCCTGGACCGGATCAGCCCACGCAGGAAACGCGGATAGTCCACCCGCCGCAGGAAGTTGGGCAAGACAAACACGTCCGGGGTGGACTGGGTAAACTCCGCCAACCACGGACTGTGTCCACTCAAGGTCGTGGCAATCGACACCTGCCAGCCGCGCCGGCTGAGTTGTTCGAGCAGGTCGAGGTTGAACTTATCAGCCCCGCCCATGGCCAGCCAGGGCACAATCATGACCAGCCGCCGGGTGCCGGGGCTTTTGCTGAGCGTATTGTGCCACGGCAGCTGATCCGGAACCGTATCGTAGGCTTGGGGCGAGCCGGGCGCGATCTTGGGGAAGCCGCCATTCCACAGGGCCGGATATTTGCGGCGTAAGCCGTCGCGAAAGACACGCTGGCGTTCGCCGCCATCCCAATTCGCCCAGCGATCGGCATGCGAGTCGCGCCGGCGGTACCAGTCCAGATACTCGGGCAACGTCGCCCCCCACTGGCCGTGGTTGGCACACCGCAGCCAAAAATCCCAGTCTTCCAGCCCGCCCCGAATGGTCTCGTCGTAGCCGCCGACTGCGCGATGGACGGCGGTGCGCTGGGCGCTGGTGGCATCGACCGGGTTTTCTTCTAAAAAGACTGTCCCATTGTGGAAGCCCTGCTGCCACAGGTATTCATGGGCATCAAAACCGACCGAGTAGCCTTTGACAAAGGCATATTCCGGGTAGGATTCCAGGAACCACAGCCATTTTTCAATCGCCGTCGGCTCAAGCAGATTGTCGCTGTCGAGCTGCACCACGTAGGGCGCGCGGGCTTCTCGAAAGGCCAGATTACGCGCCGCGCTGGGGCCTTGATTGGTCGGCAGGTCAATGACCCGGATACGTGCGTCGGTGTGCCGGTAGGCGTCTAAAACGGCCAAGGCTTGCGGGTGGGTTGAGGCATCGTTGACAATCAGCCATTCCCACTCCTGGAACGACTGGCGCATGATCGAGCACGCCGTCTCGTGGAAAATGGGTCCGGTATTATAAAAAGGCGTGACAATCGTCGCCGCCGGAGCAAGACTCACAGCATGTGGTTCGGCCGGGGCATAGGCATACGCCGGCCGCCGGGCCGAGGCCGGCGTATTGGCGTAGTCAGGATTGTTGGGGTCAATCATCAAGTTTACTCCGCTTACTCCGCTTACTCCGCCTGCTCCGGATCGTTGTGGACTGCGCCATTTTGAGCAGTATTTGGAGCGTTATTTGGGGCAGTATTTTTGGACCGGGTTTCGGATCGGGTTTTAGCTTGCGGGGCTGAAGAGAAGTCCTGGGCGGGCGGCAACAGGCCCACACGAAGGCCCAGCCGGACCCACCGCCGGGCTTGCCATGCCAGCAGCTGGGCCTGCCAGTGCTCGGCCTGGGCCCGCCAATTGTGACGCTGCTGTTCAAGCCAGCGCTTGCCGGACTCCAGCTGGGCTATCCACTCGCGTTGCTCCAGTATGACCTGCTCGCGGTCCTCGGCGATGTGTTGCCAGCTTGCCCGCTGCTGCTCTGACCACGTTCGCTGGTGATCCAGCTCGGCGGCCCAGTGACGCTGCTCCAACACCGCTTGGCCGGCCTCGGCCAGCAGTTTGGCCTGGTTCGCGTCGCCCGTCCGGTCGGCGTAGTAGGCCACCGCGGCCCGCATCGCCAGCCCATATTCTTCCACCCCGCGTTGGTACTGGTACTGATGCGACGCATTGTCGGCATGCCAGCGGTAACAGACCAGCGCCTGGTGTACAAAACCGACCCGGCCCTCGACACACAGCTTCAACCAGGTCTCGTAATCACACGCATACCCCAAACTCTCATCAAACCCGCCCACCGCCTGCAGCTGCTCGCGGCGGACAATCACTGTCGGGGCACAGATACAATTCCCGCCCAGCACAAGTTTACGAAAATAGACCAAGCCGTCCTCAATAAAATCCGCCTCGGCCTTCTCCATCCAGTTGCCCCAGCCGGTCGGCGCACCGGCTTCGACCAGCGGTTCGACCAACGAATGGACCAGGCTGAGGGTCGGGTCGGTTTCAAACACGGCCATCTTGCGGGCCAGATTGTCGGGCAACATCACGTCGTCTTGGTGGAACACACACACGTACTGGCCACGGGCGAAGCCCACACACGCATTCCAGTTGCCCGGAATGCCGCGTTGGTGCGGGTTCTGATACACCCGCACCCGGGCATCCGTGTCAGCCACGGTCCGGACAATCTCCAGCGTGCCATCCGTCGAGCCGTCGTCAACCACAATGACCTCAAACGCCGCATAGGTCTGGTGTAAAATGCTGTGCAAGGCCTCGGCCACGTACGCCTCACCATTATAGGTCGGCATACACACGCTCAGCACCGGCGGGGGCCCATCCGGCACGTCCGGCATATCCGGCATATCTGGCATATCCGGCGCATCTGGCGCATCTGGCACGTCTGGCCCAGCTTGCCCAGCTTGCCCAGCTGGCACGTCCGGCATATCCGGCATATCTGGCCCAGCTGGCACGTCTGGCTCCGGAGCGGCGGACGGTACGCTGACAGCCGCCAGCGGCTGGGGCGCAGGCACGCTTTGCCAGCCCAGCGCTCTCATCAGCGAGGTATAGGTCCGCTCCATGTCCCGGGCGTAGGCGTGGGCGTCGCGCCACACAAACTCCGGATCGGGCGCAAAATCGGCCGCAGGATCGGGCGCAGGAGGCCGGAGCTGATCCAGCAGCCACGGCTCGTCTACCAGACGCCGCAAACAGCCGCCCAAATCTTCCGCATCGTTCGGCTTAAAGAGCAGCCCATTGCGCCCCTCCCGGATGACCTCAGGCACGACGCCGTGCCGGGCAGCCAGCACCGGCAGGCCGGCCTGGAGCGCCTCACGGGTCACCAACGAGAACGGCTCCTCACCAATAGAAGGCACCACACACACGTCATGCTGGGCCAGAATGTCAGACAGCTCGGCCCGCTGGTACGCGCCGTAAAATCGGACTGGGACGGACCGCTTGTCCAGCTCAGCCGCAGTCCGGCGCAGCTGGTCGGCATAGTCGCGCCGAGACGCGACCTCAGCCCCGTATACGGAGACCTGAACGCGGCCGGGCGGCATCCGCCTGAGCGCCGTCAGCAGCACATGGGCACCTTTATGCGGCAATAAAATGCCCAGGTACAGAATCCGGAGCGGGCCGTCGGGTGGCCGCCGAGTCAGACCGGGAAACATACTGGGAAACAGACCGGGAGACACGCCGGGTGCCGCCACCGCGTCAATCGCATTAGGGGCAGGCAGCCCGGGCGCATCAGGGGCAGGCAGCCCGGGCGGGATAATCGTGAGCCGGTCGGCCAGAAAAGGAAAGTCTGCCACAATCCGGTCGGCAAAAAAGGCGGACGGGACCACGGTACGATGGGGGACTTTGAGAACCCGCGTCAGGTAGGAAAAACGGTCCCGCACCTCCATGGCAGACGCCACGTCACGCAGACACGGGACACACCGCTTGCCCTCCTGGGGTCCGGGGCACGGCCGGTCGGTGGTGTCAACCAAGTGGACTAGATGGCAGGCAAAAAAGAAGTCATGCAGGCTCAATATGGTCGGATAGCCAAGGTCGGAGACGAGGGGAATCAAACCGGCTGAGAGGTGGGCGACATGCTGAAAATGGACAATATCGGCCTGGCAGTCACGCAAGACGCGGCGGAAGGTGTCGTGAAAAAACGCATTGTCATACTGGGACTGAAAAGACCGCGTCTGGGTATGATTATTCACGATGCGGATAATGTGGACGCCCCGGTCGGACGTGTCAGAGACAATATTTTGCCCAATATTTTGTCCGGCATACTGTTCAATATTCTGTCCAATATTCTGTCCAATATCCTGTCCAATATCCTGTCCAATATCCTGCTCATACTGGACCGAGAACTCGGCTGCCTCAGGCGCAGCAGTCCGCGCAATCACCGTGACCTGATGCCCGCGGGCTTGCAACGCCCGTGACAGCTCAAGCGTCAGCAGCTCAGTGCCGGCCATGTCTTGGGGCGGCAGCCCGTGCACAACCTGAACAATACGCATGGAACATCCTTTTTGGTGCGTGATGCGGCCGGGCTGTTGGTGTAGTCAGGCGTATTCGGATCAATCATCACGTTTCACTTTGGCTGGCTCTATTTTAGCTGGAAATTCTTGAGCTGGAAATTCCTGGGCTGGAAATTCCCGGCCCGGCTTGACGATTTTCAAACGTGTAGCCAGGCGACGCCACACACTCTCCTGCCCGTGGCGTGGCCGGGCCTGCCAATGCGCGACCTGTTCTTCGCGCTGCCGGGCAATTTTCTCCCAGTTGGCCCGCTGTTCTTCTTGCCAGGCCTGGCCCTGTTCCAGCTCGCCTATCCGCACCTGTTGATCGGCCCGCTGTTCTTCCAGCCACGCCTTACCTTGTTCGAGTTCTTCTATCCAGCCCTTGAGTTCGCGAATGAGGTCGGTCTGGGTCTCGGCTACGCTCCGCCAACTGGCCTGCTGTTCTTCCAGCCAGGCTTTCTCGCGTTGGAGTGCGGCATTCCAGCCAGGGTGAGGGCCGTCTTCCAGGTCAGGGCTGTCTTGCACAGGCTTAACCCGCACGGTCTCATACACCGCCTCCATGTCCTGAGCGTAGGTCTGTGGGTCTCGGATTGACGTCGAGGCTGGCGAGAGCTGCTCACGCAACTGGGCGTCGGTACGCAGCCGCTCCAGGCAGCGCCGCAGGTCGTGGGCGTTCTCGGGTTCGAACAGCAGGCCGTTCACCCCGTCCTGAATGACTTCGGGCAGAGCGCCACGCCGGGCGGCAATCACCGGCAGACCGGCCTGGAGTGCCTCCCGCGTAACCAGTGAAAAGGTTTCCTCGCACATGCTGGCAACAACTAATACATCGTGCTGTGCCAAAATCGTGCTCAACTGATTATGTGCGTAGTTTCCGCAAAAACGGACAGGAAGGTCTGCCGCAGCTGCCTCCAGTTGGTCGGCATACGCCTGCCAGGCCGCTACGCGGCCACCGTACAGGGAGACCGCCATGCTACCACTTGGTAATCCGCGCGTTGCCTCAATGAGCAGGTGCGGGCCTTTATGCGGCATGAGCACGCCAATGTATAACACCCGGAGCGGCCCGGGCTGCTGGTCTTCTTGCCGTATCTGCCGGACGGGAACGATGCCGGGTGCGAGGACTTGGAGACGCGGCTCCACACACGGGAACATCTCTTGCATTCTGTCGGCCAGAAATCGGGACGGAACAATCACCCGCTGCGGAATGTGAAGGAGTTGCTCAAAATAGGCAAAACGCCGGCGCGCCTCATCCGCGCTTGTCACCGACTGTAAGCAGGCAACACAGCGCTCACCCCGGTCCGGTCCCGGACACAGGCGGGTATGGTTGTCTATCAGGTGGATGCGGTAACAGGCGAAAAAGAAATCGTGCAGGCTGAGGACGACCGGATAGCCGAGTTGGGCCGGAATGTGGATCAGGCTGCCGGACAGATGCCCGACATGCTGAATATGAACGATGTCGGGCCGGGTGTCGGTCAGTACCCGCTGGAATGCCTGGTTGAGAAACGGACTGTCATACTCAAAGCGGAAGTGTGAGACATGGCTGAGATTGTTGACAACGCGCACCACACGCACCTGGGCGTCCGTGTCGGCAGGCGTGCCGGGTTCATCGTCTCGCACCGAAAATTCCTCGGCGGTGGTGTCGGCGGTACGAGCGAAGACAGTCACACGGTGGCCGCGCTCCGCAAGCGCCTGAGCCAGGGTCGCGGTGACCAGTTCCGCCCCGCCCCACTCCTGGGGCGGATAGCCGTGCGCCACCTGTAGAACACGCATATTTACCGCCGCTTAATACTCTCTTGCAGAGAAAGCCGTTGCACAAGTTGCGGAGCCAGAGCGTTCTTTCGTTCGCCGAGCCAGATACCCCATAGTGCCGCAAGATGCCAGGCCAGGGCTAGGCCCCCCCAATGGAGTCCTACGTGCAGACGCCCCTGTTTTTTGAGCCAGCACCAAAATGACAGGTCTCGGCGGGCTGCTCGCCAGGCCATCGGCAGCAGACTCCACCCGGACAGACGGGCGGCCTGATTAAAATCGCTCAGCGCCTGGGCATGATCGAAATGTCGTCTGAGGTTCATCCAGGGACCATAGCCGTGGGAGTGATATACCAGCGAATCCGCTCGATAGGCGGTCTGATAACCGGCTTCAAGAACGGCCTTTGCCCAGAGTTGATCTTCGCCAAACTCGACCTCGGGGAAAGGGAATTGCTGCCACACGCTGCGGCGCAGCACCGAGCTGACATTTGAGAAGAAATAAAAGGCGGCCGGATTGTGTGCATAGTGCGGATCAGCCTGACTGTTGAGGCAAGATTCCGACCGGCCTGACAGCTCGTCCTCAACAATCCGCCGCCATTCCATGGGGTGGCAGTCCGGACGCGGTATGTGGCGACTATAGGCACCGACAACGAGCGGGTCGGCCACTACAGGCGCAAGCAGGTTCTCCAGCCAGTCGGCATTGGCCGGGCTTGCATCCTGGGTCAGAAAGACCAGATAGTCGCCCTGGGCGTGTGCGGCGGCCAGGTTGCGGGTTGTGCCGTGGCCGAATTCCTGGGCCGGAATCCGTATGACGCGCACCGCGTGCGCCTCAAGAATGGCCAGGGTCCGGTCGCGCGAACCGGAATCAACGGCGATAATCTCGTCTAACTGAAAACACCCCCGTTGTTGGCCGATGCGGTCCAGCACCTCGTCCAGATAGCGTTCGCCATTCTTGGTGACCAAAAGAACGGATACACGCGGAAGATCGGTCATAGATACCCGCATAGCGCGGAGTGGTCAGTTGAGCCGGGGCTCACCTTGGGCCAGCAGGCGCTGCATTGCCTGCATTTCGGACCGCAGCCGGTGTATTTCTTCGTCCTTTTGCAATAAGCGGTCATAGG
Organism: Binatia bacterium; assembly: GCA_965231765.1. GTDB lineage: Bacteria > Desulfobacterota > Binatia > Bin18 > Bin18 > JAAXHF01. The sequence continues at coordinate 4,804,125 of OZ246887.1, read as the reverse complement.
CAACGTGCAGCATGTTTTCCGGATAGCGGGCCTGCTCCTCTTCGGTCAGGTCCTGGCCCAGCAGGCGAAACGGGTCTGGTCCCAGCCGGGGCGAAATCTCTTGGGTCAAGGTGCCGGAAATCGTGCCGACCAGGCCGTCCAGGCGGTCTAGACGGTCTTGGCGGACCTGGCTGGGCTGGGCTGGGGGCTGGGGGTCATTTTCATTCTGCTGCTGCTGCTCGGCCGGCCCGGCCTTGTGGCCCACCCCGGCCAGGGTATGCGGAAACACCGGAGCGCCCTGGAGATACACCCGCCGGGGCGTAAAGCGTTCCAGCAGCAGGTCAAAACCTTGGGGCGCAAAGCGCCAGTAATCGGCCGGGTATTCGTGGACCGGAAAATCCATGCACGAGCTGATCACCACCAGCCCACCCGGCTGGAGCACTCGCCACACCTCGGCCATGGCTTGCAGCGGGTTTTTGACGTGCTCCAGGGTTTCCAGCATCAGCACGCTGCCAATCGTGTCGGCTGCAAACGATAGGTGGTGCACGTCTTCAACCCGATCCACCCCCAGGCCGGACCGGACATCACAGCCAATATAGTCCGGATAGCCGGCTGCGGCACACAGCGGCCGCAAATCGGCCGAGTACGGCTGACCGGCGACTTGCAGCGCCCCAATCTCGACAATCGGTTGGGGCAGGCGCAGGGTTTCGACCACGACGCGCACAAACTGTCTGATATTCCCCCGCATCGTGTCGCTCGCCTCCGTTTCCTGTCTGTGTCTGGTGTGGGTCTGGTGTGGGTGTCTGGTGTGTGTGTCTGGCCGCGTCTACAGGTAATCCGCAAAATAGCCTTTACAGCCCGAGAAGACGCGCTGGGCCAGGCCGAGGAGTAGCATAGACAGGCCCAGCGGGTAAAGAACCCAGCTCCAGACCACACTCTCAGGAGCCAGGATCAAGGCCCGGTACAGGTGCAGAATCGGGGTAAACGGGTTCCAGGCCAGCAGCGGCTGCAAGGCCGGGGGCACCATCTCGACTGCATACAGGATCGGCGACAGGAAAAACCAGACCGTAAACAGCGCGCCGGTCAGCTGTGACACGTCGCGTACAAAGACGTTGGCCGGCGACAGCAGCAGGCCCAGCCCGATGGCCAGCAGCAGCTGTAAGCCAAATGGGACCAGCAGCAGCCCCAGCGACAGCGGCGCAATGCCGCCCTGCCAGATCACCACGCCGAGCAGCATCAGACAGAAACCGACTGCGTGACTCAGAAAGCTGGACACAATCGCGGCGATGACCAGCAGTTCGGACGGGAACTGGACCCGTTTCATCAGCTGGGCGTTGTCCACAATGACTGTGACTGAGCGTTGACAGGCGTCCTGAAACGCCATCCACGGCCACATGCCGCAAAACAGGAAGGGCACAAACCCGACGCCTTCAGCGACCTCGAAACGGACCCGGTAAATGACCCCGAACACAAACGTATACAGGCCGAGCAGGATTAAGGGTTGCAGCAGGCTCCAGGCCGCTCCCAGACTGGTGCCGATAAACCGTGCGCTCAGGTCGCGGATCACCATCTGGCGCAGCAGGCCGCGGTGGTGCACGATCGTCCCGAAAATCTCGAATGGGGTGCCGATACTCACTGTGGCGGGGCTCCCCGGGCGTCTTGGCGCTGGTTGCTCAGCACGTCGAGCAGCGAGAGACCGTCAGCGGGTCGGGCTGGACGGCGAACGTCTCCAACTTCAGGTCTGTTGCATCTCTCTGGGCGTCTCTGTGGCAGAATAGGCCGTGTGTGTGTAGCGCCACGTGACCTCGTGGTTACGGGACCAAGCGGGTTCTCGGACACCTACAGCAGTTTCACAATCGCCGCGATGGCCGTCACGATGCCCAGCGCTCCCAGCCACAGCTGCTTGTAGAGTGCCTCAAAGCGCTCTGCCAGGCGCGTTTCCAGGCTCGCCATGTCCACCCTCAGACCGGCCATGTCAGCCGTCAGGCGCGTTTCCAGCTCGGCCATGTCGGCCTTCACCTCGGCGATGTCGGCTTTCAATTCGGCCTTCAGCTCGGCCATGTCCGCCTTCACCTCGGCGATGTCGGCTTTCAATTCGGCCTTCAGCTCGGCGATGTCGGCTTTCAATTCGGCCTTCAGCTCGGCGATGTCGGCCTTGGTGGCGACGCTTTCGGTGAAGGCGTCCCGGATCGTGTCAGTAATGGCCTCGGCTTGGGCCGCCTCGAAGCCCGCCGCGGTCAGTGCCTTGGCGGCGTGTAAGGTGTCAAATGTTGCCGTCGCCATAGAACAGTACCTACACCAGTTTCACAATCGCCGCGATGGCCGTTACGATGCCCAGCGCTCCCAGCCACAGCTGCTTGTAGATGCCCGCGATGTCCGCTTTCACTTCGGCCCTCAGCTCGGCGATGTCCGCTTTCACTTCGGCCCTCAGCTCGGCGATGTCGGCTTTCACCTCGGCGATGTCGGCCTTGGTGGCGACGCTTTCGGTGAAGGCGTCCCGGATCGTGTCGGTAATGGCCTCGGCTTGGGCCGCCTCGAAGCCCGCCGCGGTCAGTGCCTTGGCGGCGTGTAAGGTGTCAAATGTTGCCGTCGCCATAGAACAGTACCTACACCAGTTTCACAATCGCCGCGATGGCCGTCACGATGCCCAGCGCTCCCAGCCACAGCTGCTTGTAGAGTGCCTCAAAGCGCTCCGCCAGCCGCGTTTCCAGGCTCGCCATGTCCACCCTCAGACCGGCCATGTCAGTCGTTAGCCGCGTTTCCAGCTCGGCGATGTCGGCTTTCACTTCGGCCCTCAGCTCGGCAATGTCGGCTTTCACCTCGGCGATGTCGGCCTTGGTGGCGACGCTTTCGGTGAAGGCGTCCCGGATCGTGTCGGTAATGGCCTCGGCTTGGGCCGCCTCGAAGCCCGCCGCGGTCAGTGCCTTGGCGGCGTGTAAGGTGTCAAATGTTGCCGTCGCCATTAGGGCGCTTAGCCTATCAATTCGCAAAACGAAATGCAAAGCCGAAATGCAAAGCCAAACGGGGGGAATGCCTGTGCCGCCCCTCTCCGGGGAGGCTCAGACACAGGCCACCGACACTCACTGCGGCGGGGCTCCCCACTCGTCTTGGCGCGTCTTCCACAGGCCCAGAAAATACTGCCGGTACGGCGCGGCTTCAGGCGCGGCGGCATGCGCTTGCAGCTCGTGCCACAAGGCGGCCGGCGGGCGCTGGTTGCTCAGCACGTCGAGCAGCGAGCCAAAAAACTGGCTCCACAGCGGGCTGAAGCAAAAGTGGGCCTGGCGGGCACGCAGCTGTTGGCGCAGCTGTTCAATGTGATCGGCTTGAACCCCCTGGCCGGGTTTGACGGCGATCATCTGAATCCAGGGCGAGTCGGCCAGGCACATGACTTCGTGCAGGCCGGCATGTTGGATATACAGTTGCAGCTCGTGTGGCACGCAGAACTGGTTCCGGGCGACATCTTTGCGGCCGACCTGGTCTGTCCCGGCCCACTGCTCGACTTCCAGCATCCAGCGCTGCCAGCCCACGGCGTGGGCCAGATTCCAGGTATCGAAATATAGCAGGCCGCCCGGCCGCAAAATGCGGGCGACTTCGCGCAGGTACAGAAAGACATCTTCTTTATCGAGGTGGATCAGGACCGCCACCGAATAGGCTTTATCAAAGCTGGCGTCGGCAAACATCGACAGACTTGTGCGGTCCAGATGCTGAAAGGCCACATTTGACAAATGACTGGTCCGCTGTTTGGCAACCGTCAGCATATTGGCGGCAATATCGACGCCGTGCCAGCTCCGACACTGGGGGGCCAGTTCGCGCCCGATCCGGCCCACCCCACAGCCGAGTTCCAAGACCTGATCGTCGGGCTGTAACAGCAGCGCCTGGGCGACTTGGGCGGCGGTCCAGCGGCCGGTGGCCTGCAGGATGCTTTCGTCCGCGCTGCCATCGACGGCCAGCAAGGCCGACTCCGGTGTGCGGGCGGCCTGCTCCCAGAAGGCATGATAACTTTTTTGTGTCATGTGGTTTTTCTCTTCTCACATAGTGACCAATTCAGGCCAGTTTAGACCAGTTTAGACCAGTTCGGAACGTCTTTCATTACTCTGGCCCCTGTTCTGGCCATTACTCTGGCGCTATTCCGGCGCTGGCAGTGTCCTGAGCTGTGTGCAGGCTGATGACTTCCATCACCGGTATCCCATCCCGGTGATGGAACACCTGCTCGACCCGCAGCTCGAGTCCGGCCTTTTTGGCGGTTGTATACACCAGCCGCTTGGGTCGGGAGAAGTTCACATACCGATCGGTGTAAAAAACAAACAGCGGCGCAGGTGTCAGGCCAACCGGCTGCATCAGCTGCAACAGCTGGTGTTCCTGGCGCTGCTGCTCCGGCGGGCTGGCCGGCGGATTGATATAGGGCCAAAACATCTCTTCGATTGCCAACTGACCGCCGGCCAAGGTCAGGACTTGGGTTCCCAGGCCCCAATCGCCGATGAAACAGCGCTGGGTCGGACAGCGCTGTTGGAGATAGCCGCTCAGGTCGTAGATCGCGTCCGACCAGATCCCGCGCCCGCCAGTCTCGGCCAGCAAGCGATGGTAGCGATAGTCCAGGCCGAGGTTGGCGCTGACTATCGCCAGCCCCAGCGTGACGAGCGCTGTTGTTGCCCAGCGGCTGCGCAGCCGGGCGTGCAAAAAGAGCAGCCAGGCAGCCACAAAGGCCTGCACAAAGGGCACAAACAGCACAAAATGGTGGCCTCTGAGGGCACCCTGGACGACCAGCACACACGCCGCCAGACAGGCCAGAAACACCCCCAGGACCTTGAGCCCGGGTGGCGGGCGGACATACCCCATGCCGACCAGCAGGCCCAGCACACAATACGGGGTCAGGCTGCCGGTCAAGAGGGAGGACAGCAGCAGAGGTTGCTGGCTGGCGACATACGAGCCCACCCGCGTGTCGCCGTCGGGCGTGACCACCCGGCCGACATTGAGCCCCGAGCGGTCGGCAAAAAAATCATACAACGAGCGGCCGTTGAGGACAGTCCACAGCACATAGCCCTTGACCTGGGCGGCAGCCAGCAGCTCGTGCGGCGGCCCGGCCACCGACCGCACCGACGCGGCGATGGTCGGGCGCTGCCACACAAAAAAGAGATACGGGCCACAGCCCAGGACAAAACACCCGCCCGCCAGCAGGACTTCTTTGGGGCCCAGCCGCGGCAGGCCCGCCTGCCGCCAGTAGCCGAGCCCGGTTGCGCCCGCCGCCAGCAAAAACCAGCCGTAGTCGAGGCGGTTATACACGCCCAGGCCAGCCAGGAAAAAGGCACCGGCCCACAGCCAGGTTTGGCGGGTGTGGACCCAGCGGGCCAGGCACTACAGCGGGGCACACACCAACAGCAGGACCAGGGCCGAAGGATTAAAATCGTGCCGAGTATAAAAAATATAGCTGGGGTCGGTGGCCAAAAAGGCCAGCCCCAGCAAGGCGACCGGCACCCCAAAGAGGCGGGCGACACACAGCCCGAAAAAGACCAGGGTCAGCCCGCCGACAAGCACATTCGGCAGCCGCAGCGTCCGGACTGACACGTCCCAGACCGACACGACTGCGGCCAGCAGATACACTTTGAGGGCGCCCTGGTAGGGAGTCACCATCAGCGGCACAGCGTGCGACCCCAGGCGCACCGAAAAGGGACTGAACGCCAGCGGCGAGAAGCGGGCCGCCGAGTCGAGCGGCAGCGGCGAGGCCGGCGACAGAAAATCCTGGGTACAGCCCAATGCGGCCGGGCCAAAGATGGCCTCGTCATATTCGAGGCCCGGCAGCCGGAGTTGGAACGCCGCCAGCCCGACATACACCAGCACACAGCCGACAAAAACCAGCCGCTGCCAGGCTTGCCATTCGGACCGCCATTCGGACCGCCATGCGGACCGCTTGTCGTCCGGCGCGGGGGGGGGTTGGACAGCGGTCACTGAGACTCCGGCATTGAGACTCGCGGACTATCCTTATCAGACTGCTCATATTTGCGTCCCACAAACATGCACTTGCCCCAGGCCAGGGAACACCGCTGGGTCTGAAACGCGTCGGTCAACATAGCCAGGATCGCCTGGGGCTGGCCCAGCCATTGCTCATATGTGTGCTGCTCGTAGTGGGTCATCACGGCAAAGGCGTCCAGCTTGGGGAACAGCCTCCTAGCAAGCCGGAGGCGGCACACGGCGTGCACAACGGACAGGAACGGGGTCAACCACGGCTCAACAACCACGCACAGACCGCCTGGGCGTAAGACCCGTTTGATCTCGGCCAGGGTTTGCAGCAGGTCATCCGGCAGGCTGGGCAGATGGTGCAAGCCGCCCTGAACGATGACGATATCCTGTGAGTCGGCCTGGAACGGCAGGCGCCGACAATCACACTGGCAGCACGCGGCCGGTCCGCGATAGTGGGCCAGCAGCGAGGCCGACAGATCAGCCCCGTGGATGCGCCGGAAGCCCAGTCTGTGCAGGGCGTGCAGCCCGTTCCCACGGCCACAGAAGAGTTCCACAATCCGGGCCGTTGGCGGCCACTCGGCCGCCCCCAGCTTGGTCAGGCGTCTGATAAATTTACGCACCTCCTGCTCGGGGGTGGCAAAGCGTGCATAGGCTGCTTGCCAGGCTGCGTCAGCGTCCGGCCCAGCGTTCTGGTCGGTCGGCTGGGTCACGAGGAGAGTGGCGGGCCGGCGTGTGTGTCGCATCGCGGCATTCCCAGAATACTGATAAAGAAGCTGGCCAGCACGGTTTGAAATCCAAGCGCAGTCAGGGTCACGCCAGGAATCACCAGCCGCATCACCTGGGCGTAGTTCAGGAGTCCGAAGTCGACCGCCCGCCAGTGGTTGACTGCCATCAGCAGCAGTCCGCAGCCGACGCACAAGGCGGCGGCTCCGATCAGCAAGCCGCGCTCGAGCGTGAGCAGGGAAAAAAACCGAGTCAGACGCGGATCTTCGGGCAGTAAACCGGCCCCCACGGCATAGGTTTTGGTGAACAGGGCGAAGAGTATCGACTGATAGCCTAACAGCAGCGCCAGGCTGGCAAACAGCAGGGTATGGGCATCCAGGCTGATGCCCCGGAATGTGACGCCCGGCAGGGCCAGCCCGTAGCCGAGCACACCCAGTCCGACCAGCACCGCGCCGGGGACCAGGAACAGCCAGCGCGGACTGTACATCAGGAAGAAGCGCAGCGTCCGCCAGCCGTCACGAAATGTTCTGAGATGCGGCGCATGCGAGGTGCGCCCGTCGGGGTGGAGCGTCACCGGCAGCTCGCTTATGTGCGCCCCGTGCAGCTGCGACTTGACGATCATCTCGACCGCGAATTCCATGCCGGTGCAGCGCTGGCCGAGGCGCTCATACAGTTCCTTGCTGAAGCCCCGCAAGCCGCAGTACACATCATGGATGGGCGTCCGGAACCACCACCGGGCAACGCGCGACAGCATCGGGTTGCCCCACCAGCGATGCAAAAACGGCATGGCGTGGGGCAGCACTGTGCCGCCCCCCGACGGCAGGCGGCAGCCTTGGATCAGGTCGAACCCGGCCCGCAGCTTGTCCACAAACTTAGGAATCTCCAGAAAGTCATAGCTACCGTCGGCATCGCCCATAATGACAAACCGGCCCCGCGCAGCGGCAATGCCAGCCATCAGGGCACTGCCATACCCCTTCTCCCCAACCTCAACGACACACGCGCCCAGCCGGGCCGCAATCAGCTGCGAGCCATCGGTGCTGCCATTATCGGCGACAATGATCTCACCCACAATTTTATGCTCGTGCAGGGCCTGCCGGGCGGCCTCGATACACCCGGCCAGAGTCTCTGCTTCGTTGAGGCAGGGCATCACAACGGATAATTCGAGCGCCGGAAGCGTGCCGCCAGACATAGGCTGTCCTCTAGGTTTGGGTGATCGTGTCCTTCAATGACTATGACTTTTTAGCGTCAGGGGGATTTGTGAGGGCCGGAGCCTTTTTGATGTGGTGCGTGTCTTTCGGGAGAGATCTTGCTGAGTCTTGCTGAGTCTTGAGTCGAAAAATAGAGGCTTGCCAGACCAATCTGATGGATGCTGGTAATGATGGTTCACTTGCCTGGGGCGGAGTAGCGACATCAGCAGCAAATTTTTCTGGGTCTTCTCCAGCCACCTAGCCCTCTTTCTGGTCAAGCCACTCCCAAAAAGTTCGATTGTGCAATCCCCACCATGCGTCAACACGGAAGACACCATGCCACGGGGTGTCTTTTTTAGAATCTCCCCTTGGAAATATTTTTTCACTAATCTCCGTGGAAGATGCATGTGTACGCATGCCCCACGCATGCCCGTTTATTTGGTGATGCTCTGGAAAGTTTTGCTTGAGGAGTTCCTCGATAGGTTCCTCCTTGTCCAGGATGAGAACGTATTTCGACATCTCTCTCCTGATTGCCAGCTTATCTGCCCCTTTGGCCGAGGGGGGAGTATAAGCCGAGAAAAAAATAGTTGGCTTATAGCTTCACCGAACTACCAGCGGACTTCAGTATACTATTTGCCGTATGGCGGCGTTTGAGATTGTGAGGAACGATAATGATATCCCCTCGTTCCTTTTGTCGCCATTTTTCATGTGAGCCTTTTGCTGGCTTATAGAAAACATACCCGTGACGACCGAGTTCTGCAATCACAGCACGGTATAAATCGTCAGGCATAATTCGCCCGCAAGGACGGCCATTCCCATACCCGTGTTGGCTCTGGATATTGATGTTCCTGTGAAGGGTAGTTTGCTTTGATGAGATCAGGGATTACATCCATAAGGACGGATTCAAATTCCTCCAGGGTAGGAGCTTCAATATGGAGACCTTGGATGTTGCTATCGGAATAGAAAACTTCTTCGTTTGCGTCCCATTGAGCCCGTACGGTAAGTTTCTGGTGCATTAAGGAGTCCTCCAAGTCATGCGGAGTGTTGCGCCAATTTGAGAGTGACTTCACTTTTTTCCGAAATAAAAGTAAAGCCTTGACGGACAATAGTACAGTACGTCAAAAAAATAAAAAAAGAAAGATAAAATATGACGTCAATTTCAAACTGACACACTACCCAAGACCAGGGCTCAGGCGAGACTGCCCTCTAGGTTTTTGTGTGATCGTGTGTGTGTTTTTGATTTTGCCCGATGAACGTCCCATCCTAAGCTCCTGACTTTTACACACGTACTGCGATGCTATTCCCCCATCCATCAGTGAGGGCCGACCTGGTGACAATCTGTCGGACTTTCACAAGCATTTCCCTGTTGTGAGAAAACTTCATTTCGCCTCGGCGTTGGAGTTGGCCAGCGACAACGCCGGGGTGGACCTTCTGGAGTAGGGCAAAGCTCTTAATTTTCTGCTTTGAAAACACAGGCCCTTTCCTAATAATAAAGCTTTCAATAGCCTCCTGAGAAACAAGAAAGTCTGCCGCAAAGCTATCTGCGAGTCTCTCAGATTCAGGCTTTTGGTCTGTTGAGAGAGCACATTGACCAACAAGGTTCACGTCTATTATCCCCGGCTTCTCCAGGCCGTCACGATTTTTGACATGCCACAGCTCATGCATCAGGGTGAACCAAAACCAGTCAATACGGTCGTACCGGAAGGAAAGAGCAACCACCGGCGAATGCTTATCGAGCCAGAGACACATACCGTCTATGCGTGTTTTAGGAAGTGGCTCAACGACAACAAAACGAATACCTGCTTCCATCAAAATGCGAGGAGCATAGCGTGCTTCTTCTTCTTCATGCTTGATGGCGTCTAGTTTCTCTAGGCATGTCTTCAGTGACGCCTGGGAGAAGGGCGGTGCTTCAAGGACCTTGGCAAGCTGACGTACGCGGAAGAGCCACGCGATCTGGGTCAGTGTCGCATCTTCTTGAGCCACAGGCTTTCTTGCTGCACGTCGTGGCCACAAGGTCGGTTCCTGATCTAGATCGGAAATATGGTAGAATTCGCAAACTTGTTTTTCTAAAACGTCGATGGATTCGGAAGGCTCAATCCAATGCCGTCGGATCATCTCTTTTATTGGAGCTTTCTCAAACAACCGTGCTCGCCTCACGACGCTATCGTCACGCGGCTTTGTTCGAGACAGCCGATAGGTACTTTCAAGGTTCATCCATACCTGCGCCCCTGTTCCAAATGCCTCTCCCAGCCCTTGCGCTGTCTCTGGGCTTATCGCTCGCTTGCCTGCTAAGATTTCATTCACAAGCTGGAAGGGACGCCCAAGAATTTCAGCAAGGTCCATTTGCGTCCACCCACGGGCCTCTAATTCTTCTTTGATGAATTCACCTGGGGGGAAAACCTCAGCTGGTACCCGCTCAACCATAACCTCCCTCTCTTAGTGATAGTCCTCAACCGCTCACCACGAAACCGCACTTCCATTGGGCACCAGATTAGAACAGCCGAAGCAAAAAATCAACTGCGATTATCATACTATGTGTGATAGTATGCTTTTTATATTAACAATCAGTAGCTTAGAAGAAATTGGTCGGAGATATCTTCGGAGATATCTTGCGCTCGCAGCTTTTTATCAGGACAGTACCGACCCGCCGGTCAGGTTTCCCACACGTGCGGCAGGTGGCACACGCCGAGTTCCCGATTGTCGCCGCGGACGGCGAACTCGCGCTCGAGCGTATCAAACAGCCGGAGTCCGGCACTGTCCATGGCGTGCGCCCGCAGCAGGTAGCGGCCGGGCAGCAGGCTCAGCTGGGGTAACACATAGTCAATGCGGTAGGTGTGGGGGCCGATGCGGCGCGGCACGGCGGCGTCCATATCGGACGAGACGCCGTAAATGGGTAGCCGGTCGCGGCGCACAATGCCGAGGTGAATCACTGGCGGTTTGGTCTCGCCGTGGCCGGCGCTGAGCGTGACGCGGGCGCGCAAGGTGTGGCCAAACTGAAACTGATCGGTCTGCTGGGCGTGTTCGTTCAGCAGCTGGATATGCGTCACCCGGTTTTCTCCGGCCGCGTCCGGAGACGGGTGTGCAGCAAGATTTGCAGACTGAAGGCCCTGCTCGCGGGCTTCGATATAGTCGGCATACTCCTGCACAACTGGTGAGACACCGCCCACGGCCCGGACCTGGCCGTGGTGCAGCCATATGGCGTGGTCGCACAGTTTTTTGACCTGGTAATTGTTATGGGCGCAGAAAATCAGGGTGCCGCCGTCGGCCAGAAAGTCTTCCATCCAGCGCAGACATTTTTTCTGAAACGCCTCGTCGCCGACAGCCAGCACTTCGTCGGTGACCAATACCTCGGGTTCGACGCAGGTGGCCAGGGCAAACGCCAGGCGCACGCTCATGCCGGACGAGTAGGTCTTGAGCGGACGGTCGATGAAGTCGCCTATGTCGGCAAACTCGAGGATGGCTGGCAGGCGGTCGGTGAGTTCGGGCGGGCTGATGCCCATCAGGGCGGCGGACAGGGCCAGGTTCTCGCGGCCGCTGTACTCGGGGTGAAAACCGACCCCCAGCTCCAGCAGAGCGCCGATGCGGCCGTGGCGCCGGACCTGGCCGGCGGACGGCAAGGTGACGCCGCACAAAAGTTTCAGCAGCGTGCTTTTGCCAGCCCCGTTTTCGCCGACCAGGCCCCAGGCTTGGCCAGGCTTCACTTGGAGTGATACGTCTCGAACCGGCCAAAACTCGTGGGAAAAACGCTTGCGGGTCGGCGACAGGGCTTCTTTCAGGTGATCGAAAGGCCGCTGATACAGGCGATACGCCTTGCCCAGCCCACACGCCTCAATAAGCAGCTGGTCAGACGTATTTGCAGGCATATTTGCAGACATATCTGCTACTACAGCATGCCAAAAGGCATTGACCTATCCCCCCCGTGCCTGCGGCGTGTCGAGCGACGCGCAACAGATTGTTTGTCAAGCCTCTTGACAAACGGCACGTCTCTTTACTAAACATTCGTACTGCACATTTTGACTGCATATTTCGAGGACATTATTGCCGCCGTCGTGTAACCCAAATATTTGCGTCGCGTGTCTACCTAATGAAGAGACCCAAACAGCCACGAGGAAGCCACTGAAAGTCACCCCGCCATGCATGTATATTCTGGGCTGAATGTTGACACTGGCTGTCCGAAATTGCTACACTCGCCAGACATGCACGAAGCCGTACCGCCAAGCCTACAGCGCCTGGAGTCACACCTGAACCGGAACCGGAAAAATATGACGGCCTTCATCCTCGGGACACTTGTTGCGAGTCCGGTCGTATTGTCTTCGGCATGTGGGGGAGCACGGTCTGTGCCTCCCAATCCTGGTGTCGGATCAATTGCTATTGCTCCTGCCAGTCCTCCTATCAGTTCTCTTGCCGAGACGGCCCCGGAGACACGCACGCCGGACCCGGCCAGCGTCGGCTTGCAGACGCGGGTGGAAGAATATTGGCAGGCGCGTATTCAGGGCAATACCCAGCGCACATTCCAATATGAACACCCTGCGCAACGCGACAAGCTGGACGAACACGCCTATCGTGCCCGGACCTCGCGGATCGATATTCGGACCTTTGCGATTGCCGACCCGGACAGCCTCCAGCTCCCGGCTGAAGCCCAGGAAGCCAGCGTGCCGTTACGCATCCAATATCAATACGTGTTCCCTATCCCCGGTGTAAAACCGATGCTGGTGCCGACCACGATTCACGACCGTTGGAAAAAACAGCACGGCGTCTGGTACCATGACCTGGCCGCCCGAGGCGTGGCCAGATCGAAAAAAACGCACTGAATAAAGTGTAGACATGGGAAAGTGGCATGTCACACACTGAAGCAAGGCGCAAAAGGCAGAAACGTGCGAAACAAGTTCTTCTTGACAGACTATTCCAAGTCCGTTATACGGGGGAATCTCTCGCAGGGAGGCAACGGAAGGAGGTGGTCCCGGGGATCTGGTGAGGAGTGACTCCCCGCACAAGGAAATGGTTTTCGGCACTTTTTACCGTGGACAGTTTGGAACAACTAAGATTTGCTCACCGAAAGTGGGTAATGAAGGGAGGACGGACAACATGAGTTCAATTTTTGGAAAATGCATCGCGATAGCCATGATGGCAGCGATCGCTTTGGTGTGGCAAAGCCCACCGGTACAAGCAGGACCGGCCGAGGTCAGAGAGGTTAATTCCTCCATCAGGGATATCCAATCCTCCATCAGGGATATTGATGGCTCTATTAAAGATGCTGAAGCGGCTGTCAAAGATATCGAGAAGATTATCGAGGATGAGATTGATGTCGATGTGAAGGCGGCTATGACTGCGGCGACTGCGGCGGCGGATGCGGCGGCGGATGCGGATGATGAAGATGTTAATGATGCGGCGGATGCGGCAGGGGATGCTGAAGCGGCTCAGAGTGACGCGAATGATGCTCTGGGCGAGGTACCTGATCCACTTCCGGCGGCGGATGCCACTACTTTTACTATGACTGCTCAGGGATATCTAGCGCAGGCTAAAGCACAGAAAGAGGCGGACCCAGTTACCCCCGACCTCACATCTAGCAGTACTTTCACTGCTATTGTGAATGCTAATTCAGCCTTAGGGTATGCTCAGGCCCAGCTTGGTGATGACACGGCAGATATTAACACCGCGGCCGCAAGGGCACGGAGCACTGCGACAAGTACCGCTGCCAACTATGATTCCGATGTAGATACTACTATTACGAGGACTTTTGCTGCTCACGCTGCTTTTAACGCTGAGAAGGCTGCAATGTCTGTTACCGACGACTATGTAACTACCGCTGCAACTGCTGTTAAGAATGCTGAAAGGGAACTTAGTGCAGTTAAGGCTCTTGCCAGGGCGGCTAGGGCGGCGGCTCAGAAGGCTACGTCTTCTGCTGTTAGGGCTACTTCTGCGGCGGCGGATGCGGCGCTGGAGGCGTATATGGACGCCAAGGCTGATGCTGATGCTGATCCCAGTGATGCTGCTCTTGCCAGGGCGGCTTCGAGGGCCAAGGATACTTCCGATGATGCGGCGGATGCAGCGGCGGATGCCCAGAAGGCTGCTGACACCTATGTTGATGAAGAGGAAATGCCATGTGACGACGGCATGATGCGTGATGACGCTGGCATGTGTGTTCCTGATCCGATGGCCATGGGTGATGCGATGGTCACCGCGAATGGCGTCGGTAACCTGCTGAAGTTCGGTTTCTGGACCACCATGTACAGAGACACCCTGATCGCCGTGACGAACCTCGGTGCTGAGGAGATGGTCAACGTCAAGGTTGTGGATGACATGGGCATGGCCGAGAGCTTCACGATCTGCTTAGGTGCAAGCGAGACCTGGACAGCCGCTATCGTCGCTTCTGAGGATGGCATGAGCTCGACTCTGGCAGTCGGGAACCCCGGTTCGTGTGGTGCCGCGATGGCGGAGCCCATGAGCTTGTCTGCGACCGCCGGGCTTATCGAAGTCTACCCAATGGATATGGAAGGCTATCTGATGGGGACCGCAACCCTGGTAAATACCGGAGCGGGCCACGCTTCGAGCTACAACGCGACCTCGCTCGAGGCTGACTTGGCTGCTGAGCCCATGGTCAAAGGGGCCGCCATCATGGATGCCTTATCCATGGAAGGTGGTATCTCGAAAGATATGCTGCTCGGTCGTTGGGTAGCCGATCCAATGATCGGCGGGACGACGCATATCGCGATGACCTTCCCTGTTCCTGACAGCGCACCGGGTCAGGTCACCATTGAGTTGACCGACGAAGCAGGGACCTCCGCGGGTACGTATTACGTGACGCTGGACAAGGTCGTGAACCTGTGTAACATCATGAGTGATGGCATGGGCGCAACCATGCTCAGCTGTAACGGCGGCCAAGCTTGGGAGGTGCCAATTGATCAGGGTTGGTTCAAGATCATGGCAGATGGTATGAACCTGCCTGTCATCGGCATGGTGTCTCAGGCATTCGCCGGAACGCTTGGCATGTTCGACCAGACCTACGGCGTTCAGTGGATGGAGATGCATGATCCTGCGATGATGATGGAGTAGGCAGCGGAATAACACCACGTTATTTCAAAGCTCAACTCTTCATACCTCACTAACCAGGACTGAGGGTGACCTCAGTCCTGCTACAAAGGGAGACGGTACAAACCGTCTCCCTTTTTCTTTTGTGCCTCGCGTGTGGGGGACTGTGTGGGGTGGATTGGAGGGCTAAATATGCTCCAAAAGAGCAAAAAATGCGGATTTATACCGAAAGTCGTTTAAAAACAAGGGGTTACCCAGAATATAAGCCCCAAAAAAGTCCATTTAAGCTGCAAAAAGTGAAGAATAAGGCCCAAATAAGCGACATTATTAAGAAACGTCACCCGGCGCACATCGCGCAGGTCATTCTGAAATGCAAAAGAGGTTTTGTGTCTCTATTTTGATAGAAAAGTGAGCTACAAATCGTTTTGGTGCTCACATGCGGTCAACAAACCGGGCTGGGGAGTATGTGCGTCGGCTGCGAAACAATGAAGAAGGATAGGATACATGAACAGACCACGAAGACAAAACTTTAACTTTTTCGATGTCGGCACCTACCACAAGATGAGCACGAAGCATCCGGGCCGGTATGTCAATGAGTTTTCTGGGCGGTTCAATCAGCGCCCGCTTGATACTGCCGTGCAGATGGAACAGATGGCGCGGGGGATCACGAATAAGCAGCTGCGCTACTCGGATTTGATTGCAGAATGAAGGGACAAAAAAGCCCGGCTGCTTGGCCGGGCTTGAGAGTAATAGGTGAGGGGCTAGGCAGCTTGATCCATCATCCAGCTCTCTGGCGGTTGGAGTTCCGAGTTATGAAGGTCCTCAAGAATGGCCTGGAGTTCAGTGCCATGATTGATGCGACCAAGATAAAGTAAGCGGATAAGCTGGTCCTGAGTTTCGGATGCTGTCCCATCTCCTTTTTCCCACCGTGCAACCGTCTCAGAATCACAGCCCAAAAGCTCCGCCAGCTTGTCTTGGGTGAAGTCCAAATGCATACGGAACCAGCGGAGTTCCTTTGGTTTTAGTAGCTCGGACTGTGTAGCCAGGTTTCGCCCTATGGCACGGTGCAAACCTTCCAAGTCTCGTACAGACACCCCTTCTCCGTCTTCCAACTGGTACAATTTATACCCATTCAGCAAGTAGACACTATCCAGGCCACACGCAGTATAGCGATATGGCTCCTTGACCTCATCTTGCTTATGCCGGAAAACGCGCTTGGTTTCCATTATATGTCCTCCCATTCCACAGTTACCGCGAGCAGCTCTGTGCTATTAGGGTAAACTATGGTCACGACACCGGCTTCGCGTATTCCTCGCAGAAGATAGACGATCTTTAACTTCCACTCATTCTCCTCCTGCCCTTGCTTTATCTCTCCTCTAAGATCGCCGTTTCGCAGAATCCGCAAAACGTCAGCATCAGATTGGGAGGAATGGGCGCGCCCCTGCGACCCCATTCCTCCTGTGGGGCAATGTACACCAAGTGTTACCAAAATAACAAGCATACTCTATTCACAGCTTGCCATGTCGAATGTCCCCGCTCAGATGGGCAGGTCTCGCTTGGCGTGCTGGGTAACATCGTATATAATCCCCTTTCAAAACAAGGCTCGCATAGCCTCAAAATCACACGTAAGGACGAACCAATAATGGACGCAGCATGGGCGCAAGTGATCGTTTCGGGCCTGGTAGGCTTCACCCAATGTGGGCTCATTATGGTCGGCCTCTGGCAGATGCGGGAGTCCTCCAAAGAGCGCAACCGCCAGCTCGACCGACAAGACACAGTCATGGAGCAGCAGATGACAATGCTGCAACAACAAGGCAAAGCGCTGGAACAACAAGGCAAAGCGCTGGAACAGCAAGGCAAAGTTCTGGAACAACAGATTACAATGCTGCAACGACAAGACACGGTCATGGAGCGACAGGACAAAGCGCTGGAGAGTGCCAGCCTCGGCATTCAAGAGCTGCTCAAGCGCAGTGCCTAGCCCACGCGGAATCCGTGGGCGGGATGCATGTAGTGTTTCTCAGTGTGTATCAATGCAAACCTGGAATGCACACCCGGTATCTATTTGTGGGGCTCTTCACCGGGCGGCCCGCTCCTGCAACAGCTCTCGAATGCCGGCCCCGATAGCCGCCAACATTTCCCCCTGGTCCCGCAAGGCCGCCCCTTGGTTCTGGAAGGCTTCCCGCTGGTTCTGGAAGGCCGCCCCCTGGTCCTTCAACACTTCCCCTTGGTTTTTCAAAGCTTCTCCCTGGTCCCGCAAGGCCGCCCCTTGGTCCTTCAATACTTCCCCTTGGTTCTGGAAGGCTTCCCTTTGGTCCCGCAAGGCTTCCCCCTGGTTCTTCAAGGCTTCTCCCTGGTTCTGTAAGGCCAGGAGGGTGGCGTCGCGGCTGGCGGTGCTGCCCTGCATCACAAACACCCCCCACCCGATTAGGCCACACTGCATGACGCCCACCCCAAGTGCTATCCAGGCTTGCAAGTAGCCCAAGCTCGTCATGTCGTGCTGTATGGCGAGCGATGCCATTTCATACTCCGTCATAGGATGCTTCCTCCTTCCGCTCAGCCCGGCACGCCGCCATGGCCGCCAGTCTCAGCCTACTCTTTCCGTTCGTCGCTCCATTCAGTGAGAGGCTTGAGATGGTTCGGCAGGTGCGCCTCGCGCCAATTGAGGGCGGACTGGATCTCTTCTGCTCGTAGATATTTTGACCCGGTCAGGTTGGCCCCGAGCAGGTTGGTCCCAGTCAGGTTGACCCCGAGCAGGTTGGCCTCGACCAGGTTGGCATCGGTCAAGTCGGCCATCAGCAGGTCGGCCCCAGTCAGGTCGGCTCCAGTCAGGTCGGCCCTGTTCAGATCGGCCATCCTCAGATTGGCCCCGACTAAGCGGGTGTGGTTCAAATCAAGACGCGCAGTGTGCCGCTTATTGCCAGGTGTTTTCCGCCGGCCAATAACCGTGAGGATCGCTTGCATGTCGGTGGTTGGCTTGGGCGTGTGGGGCGTGTTGGCGGCTTGTGGGGCGGCTTGTGGGTGGCTCGGGGCGTTCTCGCGGACATAGGCCGTCAAGATGTCCATGACCCGTGCGTGGTCTGTGTCTGAATCTTTGGCCAGCCACTCAAGCCCATAAATCCCGCCCAAACGGGTTGCCATATTGTCATCTCCGAGTTGCCTCACCGCTCGGCTCAAGCGTTCGGTGCGGTGTCTCTCGTGCGCAATGCTGGCACGTTTCTCAGTTGCCCTGGCCTGCAAGAGCCGGATTATGTGCTGCGGCAGAGTGTCTTCTTGTCTGGGGAGCAGGCGGGCGGCGACCAGGGCGACCAGAAAAGCGAACAAGACTGATCCGCCTAAAGCCGACAGATGCCAGGTCGATTCGAGGTTAATCCGAACCTCTGGCCCAAAATATTCGACGAAAAAAGCAAGCGGAACAGCAAAGGCAATAAGGTTGAGGAGGACTGAAGCGAGCATGCGAAAATCCATACAATCACCTCCCGTTTTGTCATTGGTGTGGAGTGCTCTGTGTCTCCTTGTCCTCCCTTTCGGTATTGAATACACCTTCTAGCGCTTCAAGCACCCGCGCGGAATCATTCGAGCTGACTGATTCACCAGCGGCAAGCGAGCCAGTCATTGCCAAAGAAATAGCCGCAACCAGGCCCAGGACTCCTGTTGCAACAATGCCGGCTTCCAGCACAACACAGGCCAGTGTTCCGAGGGTACTGAGCGCTGCGCAGGTCGCAACGGCCATTTTCAAGCTTCTCCTGATCTCGTTATTGTGTCTTTTTTCTCTTTCATCCGGGTCTGTGTCTTTGAGCGCAATCACCGCCTCGGCCCGCTGCTGGCATGTCCTGAGTCGCTGCTGTTCATACTGTTCAGCGACTGCGAGAATTTCACGCGTATACGTAAGGGCCGCCTCAGGGTCAGCGGCTGTGGCTTCCACCACGCGCAGGAGGATATTGACATCAAGCTGCCCTTTCTCCTGCCTGATTGCCTCCGCAAGTTCAGGCGCAATGGCCTGGAGTGTTGCGGGCACTTCTTTGCCATGCGCGGCGGTCGGCGAGATGTTATCCTTGTGAGACTCAGCCATGCAGGCTGTATAGCATACGCTTGCGCCTAGGGGAAATCTCACGGCAACTGGAGCAATAGGGCACAGCCTGGGGAGAGTGCCCGCCTCGGCATTCAAGAGCTGCTGGCGCGCAGTGCCTCGCATGCTGAGCCCGTGTATGATAGTCTGCGAGCTAGGCAGGACAGGAAGGGGATGAGGAAGGGGATGAGGATGCACACAACTTTTGGGACCTCCCTCGTTGGGGTTGCCGTACTGCTGGCGACCTCGGTCATGTGGCACAGCCCACCGCTCTACGCACAGGATTTTCCTGACCCGATCGTGATTCAAGCGGGCGACTATGAGACCCGCGAGGACTTCACGCTGATCCTCGATACGCTCACCCAATATGCGGCTGCGGCTACGGCGCTGGTTGCGCTGGCCACGGACACAGCCGATACAGCGACAGCGGCGGTGCTCGCAGCGGAGATGCAGGCCGAGGAAGCGCTGGATCTGGCCGAGGAAGCGGAGGATGCGGTTAAGGACGCGCATGGGACTGACGCGGAGAGGGCGGCGGTCAAGGCGGCTCGGCACTCGGTCAAAAAGCTGGCCAAAGATGCCAAGGATGCGGTCAAGTCCGCCAGACGGGCGGTGACAGCGACGACCAAGGCGGTGACAGCGGCGACCCGGGCGATGACGGGTAAAACCTCAAGCTCGGACTCGGTCAGCTACTATATTGCGGCGATTGAGGCGCGGCTGGGCCTCTTTGTGGATACGTCTCTTGAGATTCTGCGGGAACTCCTGACTTCGGCGGTGAAGCAGGCGAATACGGCCAGGACGCAGGCGCAGACAGCCCAGACGCAGTCCCTCGCGGCGGCGGCAGCAGCCCAGGAGGCGACCTTGTTCGCCCAGGGTGCGGCTGAGGCGGCGGTGCTGGCCACGGCGCTGGCGGTTGAGGCGACCGCGGCGGCGCTGGCGGTTGCCACGGCACTGGCGGCTGAGGCAGCGGCGGCTCGGGCGGCGGCTCCGACCGACCCGGCTGCCATTACCGCGGATGTACAGGCGGCCAGTGCGCTCAGAGAGGCGACCGCGGAGGCAGCGGCGGCCGTGGCGGCGGCTCGGGCGGCCAAGGAGACGGCCAGCAGTTCCGCTGATGCCGATGCTGATACTGGCGCTGGACTGCGGAGAGGGCTGGCGGTGACTCCGCAGGGCGTGGGTGACATGTTGATCTTTGGCTATTGGACGACTGAGGCCGACCGGAATACCCTCCTGTCGCTGAAGAACGTAGACGGGCACACGACGCAGCAGCGGTCGGTCTCGATTGCCATACACGACATGACCGGGGCGGAAATCAGCAGCTTCACGATCTGTCTGGACCCGGGCGATGTGTGGGCAGCCACCCTCGTTCCTGATGAGCAGAATCAAGATGGCTCGCAGATCAGGATCGATGACCCGGGGTCGTGTGATGATGCGAATGGGACAAGCCCGCCGCCTGCTGCGGATGCGGTGCTGGCGCTGGCGGCAGGCTATGGCTATGCGCAAATCTACACCGAAGATAACAGCGATACACTGGCCGGGACGGCAACCGTGCTGTCGGCTGCGGGTGACTTTTCTGCGCGCTACAACGCCACTGCGTTGACCGGGCATGTGGCGGGGACGACGGCGGCGGCGGACATTGCGTCGGCCTTCGCTGCCGAAGGCGGGGATGCAGCAACGACAAAGAATGTGCTGCTGGGTCGCTGGACGGCCGCGGCTGACCTGGATGCCTCGACGCAGGTGGTGCTGATCTTGCCGACCGGCGGGAGCTCGGACCCGGTCAGCATCTGGGCGTATGACGCAGCAGGCCAGTCTGTCTTTACCCGGCATGAGATCAGTCTGGACCAGGCGGTGAACGTGTGTACCTTCCGGAATACGCTGCATACGGACAGCGGGATGACGGAACTCGTGTGTAACGATAACGACGGTCTGGCAATAGGGCCTGATGGGGGCTGGTTCCGGATCGTGAACAACCAAGACGGGGCGGAACTGCACGGCGCCAGCGCACAGCCGGTCTCATCGTTTCCGGTGATTGGCCTGGTGTTCTCGTTCTTCGCCGGGAGCACTGAGGACTCCGACCAGGTCCAGCCTGTGCAGTGGACAGGGACCACACCTGCCCTGCCCCTTATGCGTATGGCTATGGATAACTGACTGTGATTTCAGCGCATGCTCAGCGAACTGGGACTGGGCTCACGCTCAGTCCGGAAAAAAAAGAGGAACGGTTACGAAGCGTGCGCCAGAGAAGGCAGGGGGCCATTCCGTTCAGTCAGGCCGTGTGCGATGTCATCAATAATACGGCGGGCCATAGCCCGCCTGTCCGGTGCGTCCCGAATGGGCCGCCCGACCACGAGATAATCAGAGCCGGCAACGATAGCATCTTTGGGTGTTGTCGGCCTTTTATGCTCATCGGAGCTGAGACCAGCCAGGCGGACGCCTGGCGTCACGATAATGGCCTGCGGATGCTTGGCGCGGAGGCGAGACACACTCGGCCCGGCTGCAATAAGCCCATCGCATTCTGCTGCTAGGGCCTGTTCAGCTCGCCAATCAACATACTCGTCAAGGCTGGTAAACTTTGTGTTGGTCTCACCCAGGATTCCGAGGTCTCTCAAATCCTGATCATTCAGGCTGGTGAGTAAGGTGACCGACAGGATGTGCGGTCGAGGCTCTTGTTGAGGCTCTTGTTGAGGTTCTTGTCGAGGCTCTTGCCCCCGGCCACGGACTGCCGCCCGGGCTGTCGCCGTGTTGCCCTGGATCGTGAGAAAAGACACCTTATTTTTTGTCATTTCACGGACGGCAAGCATGATGGTTTCTTCAACGTCGTCCATCTTCAAATCTAAAAAAACACGATTCCCTTGCCCGATCAATTCTCGGACAAAGGACATGCCCTCGGCTAAAAAGAGCTGATAGCCGACCTTGAAAAAAGACACCTCGCCGTGTAGGTCTGAGACGAGCTTTCGCGCCGCCGCTTTTGTGGCAACGTCAAGCGCGACAATCAAGCGCTCCTTTGCCTCTTTCGGGTTCTTGAGATTCAAATTCTCTGTCTCCATACGCACCCCCAGCACAAGTTGGGACCAATTTGGTCCCAATCTGGTCCTTTGGTATCAAACCCTGCTGACACTGTCGAGGCTGGCGGAAACTCGTGTTTGACAAGAGGGCAGCGGGTCCATTACATGGACATTCAGGGGACGTAGCAAGACTCCACAGAAAAGGACTGATGCATGGGCATGGACGCGGCATGGGCGCAAGTGATCGTTTCGGGCCTGGTGGGCTTCACCCAGTGTGGGCTCATCATGGTCGGCTTCTGGCAGATGCGGGAGTCCTCCAAAGAGCGCAACCGCCAGCTCGACCGACAAGACACAGTCATGGAACAACAGATGACAATGCTGCAACAGCACGGCAAAGCCCTGGAGAATGCCAGCCTCGGCATTCAAGAGCTGCTGAAGCGCAACGTGTAGCCCTTGCCGAGCGCGCCGAATCGTGGCACACAATTGTCCTATTGCGACTCTGCATTCTTCCTGTCCAAAATAATACTCACACCCTTATCCCAATGCAGAGCCGGTAACTCTTGCCAAATCTCGCTCAATTTCTTCAAGCTCTCTTTCAGCATCCGCCTTGGCCTGTTCTAGTTGTTCAATGTTTTCAGGATTTGACTCGACCCGCTGCCTTATCGCTTGTATGGCTTCCTGATGCTCCCGCCTGTCTTGTTCGAGCCCTATTATTATACGCAGTATAAACTCACGATATTGCACCGATTTCTCATCGTTGAAATCCAGATACTTGTTCGCAATTCTGCCGGCATCACTTTTTATTTCGACACGAGAGAAACGGTACTGGAGATGCTCGAACATCACATGGTCACAAGCATTAGGAATAAACTCCCCTTTTCTCTCTTGCGCTTGTGTTGGCCAGAAATTTCCCTTGCGGCGATTGCAACGGTTACAGACGTAGAAGAGATTTGTGTATGTTGCGGCTAACTCTGGAAACTTCGATTGGGGCCGGTAATGGTCCACACCAACAATCACAACACGCCAAAGCGGCAAAAACAGGAAAACGCAGACATCTCCATCACGCTGCAAGGGCGATTATTCTTGATGCGCTTGTCCACAGGAGTGCAACAAAAGAAGAGAAGTGATTGCGCGGAAAAGGAATATAAAAAGAAGGAACTTGAATACAGGAACAAGAACATCTTTTATTTTCTGAGTGTCCTCAGTTTCCCTGGGAAACTCGGGACATCTCAATTTCGTGTCCTCATGTTTTGCCTTGTCTGGAAAGGACAAAAGGTAAAGACTATGCAGAAAATGGAATCCACTTTTCGTGGAAGATGTCAAGCATTCCTTCGTGACCAAGATCGCATGATTCTTGAGCTTGCATATGAAACGGAAAATACTTTAGGGAAAGACTATGCCACACAACCAAAAGCGTCCAAGTAGCCCCACACAAGCCGCGCTCCAGGTTGCCAAGATTGCGACCGGGGAAATCACGGACAAGGATGCGCCGAGCAATCGGCGGACGTTGAAAGTCTTGCCAGTACGGAAAGGGAAGGCTACCGACCAGCGGAGCCAGTCGGTAGGGTAGTAGTCCCTTAACGAACACTCTGGAGTGCGCGCAAAGCTACAACCAGAGCCAATAGGGCGATAATACTATCGACCATATCGACCTCCTTTCCAGCGCCCCCGGTTGGGATTTCCCTTTCTTGGGGGCGCTAGTCGTTGACTGCGTACTGACTCAACTGGTCAAAGAAAAGTGGGCCGAGTGCCCGTTTGCTGACTTCCTCAAGCGTATGCGGAACGTCCTCAATGAGAAGTTCGCAACGACCATTTGCCATATTCCAATGGGGAATGACGGTGAGTTTCTCCCCAACAAAACACCCGAGTGTGTTGGTGATAACGATCTTTCGACGGAGGGGCATCTTCCAAAAACAGACCCCTTTCCGTCCTGTTCCGTATCGGCGTATTGCCCAAAAATAAGAGGAGCCGCCACGTTCTATAAAATCATTCGTTTTTGTTTTTTCTGTTTTTATTAAAATAATGACGGGTATATTTTTATTGGGGATGCGCACAACAACGAAAAGCTGTGTATAATACCAAATGAAATTCAGGTTTTTACAATCTTACTTGCACATACTTCTTTTTTGTGGTTTTCTTTCTTGTGAAAATAAAAGTGTGCAGGGTGGTGCACCATGACAGAAAATGACAGCAGGCTAGACCGGATCGAGCGAGGTATTGAAAAAATCCAAGAAGACGTAAGTGCTCTTCGGGAAGATGTTGGTCAAATTAAAGGCTCCTTGCCGCACCTTGCCACAAAGAAGGAAGTCGAAGAAGCCAAGCACCAAGCCACAAAAGCACAGTATAGTGTCTTTGTGAGTGTTATTGCCGTACTGGTAGCCATCGCTTCGCTTATTACTCGGTTGTGGATTAGCTAAGTATAACACCCTCCTCCTTACCTTATATTACGTCCGTACCTACTGTGTTACCCAACGGGACATACAACCTGCGATGTGCTGTTGGGGGGATTTCAAATTGACGCAGTACCTACTCTTATGGTTCACTCTTTGACACGTACAGAGGGGAGGCAAAGGCCACCGGTCCACGGCCGTTTGTCGCCGGTCTCTACTCAGCGGAAGAGACGGGCTCAACTGGCTCGGGGGGTTGCGACGACGCAGCCTGTTCATTCTGTGCAGCCTGTCCGTTCTGCGCATCTTGTTCATCCTGCTCATCTTGTCCGTTCTGCCTCAGCGTACGGTTCTGAAGCATCTTCTTCAGATTCCGAATCCGGCCGCTGAATTCCGACGTGACGTCGTGTAATTCTTGGCGATTGCGGATGACATGCGGCGTAATCAGAATAATCAGCTCGGTCCGTTCCGTACGTTCACTATCAACCCGAAAGAGGCGGCCAAGGATGGGAGCGTTCATCAGGTAGGGCACTCCACTCCGTGTCCGGCGGGTTTGCTCATCAATAATCCCGCCCAGCACAACGGACTCGCCATCTTGCACAACCACGGTTGTCTCCGCTTCGCGCGAGACAAAGCTGGGTGAGTTTGTTCTGCCAAACTCCTCCTGTCCCACCGCGCTCACTTCTTGACGGATCTCGAGATTCACCAAGCCGGCAGAATTCACCTGGGGCAGAATCGTCAAAATTCTGCCCGTATCCCGATACTGGATACTATTGACCGTCCGGGCAGAATCGGTGAGCGAGCTGGTCGAAGTTGAGGTCAAAATAGGGATTTCTTCCCCAATTAAAATATGCGCTTCACGATTGTCAGCGGCCATGACGTGCGGCGTGGCTAAAATGTTCACCCGGTCTTTTGAGGCCAGGGCATTGATCATGATCAGGAAATTATCCCGGTCGGTGAGAAAGCCAAATAAACCCTGGGCACCAATATTGACTGCTCGCCGTGACGCACCCAGCAGTGCATTATTGCCAATGCTCAAGCTGCCGGCCGAACCCAGGTCACCCGCGCCGACGCCACTGCCCGATGTGGTCGTCCCGTCCTCAGCAGTGCTGGTGCCCAGCAAACCCGCCAGTCCACCCTGAGAAAGTGCGTACTCAAGTCCAAACGCGAGGTCGCCAACGAGCTGGACCTCGGCAATCATTGCCTCAATCAGCACCTGACGAGGCACAATATCGAGCTTGCGCAAAACATCACGGATCATCGCGTAGTCGCGTGGCGTGGCTAAAATAACGAGAGAGTTGGTCACCTCGTCCGCAACAATGCGGACTTCTTCCTTAAAAATCGGTTTTTCACCTTCTTGCGGGGCAATCAACACACTCTGGGCTCCCCCGCCGCCGCCGCCAAAGCCACCCCCGAGGACAACACCTCGGCTGTCACCTCCACTGCTGCTGCCCCGGCTGCTCGTGCTGCTACCGCTGCCGCCGCTACGACTGCTGCTGCCACTGCTGCTGCTGCCCCGGCTGCTACTGATGCCACTGCTGCCGCTGCTCCGACTGCTGCTACCGCTGCTGCCACCCCGGCTACTACTGATGCCACTGCTGCCGCCGCTCCGACTGCTGCTGCCACTGCTGCGACTGCTGCTGCTGCGACTGCTGCTGCCGCTGCCCCGGCTGCTCGTGCCACTGCCGCCGCTGCGGCTCCCTCCCCCAACAAAACCGCCACGGCTTGAGCCAGTGCTGCCCCGCGATCCAAAGCCCGACCCGTCACTCCGGCTGCCACCACCGCCATCGCCATACAAATCGGCCAGAATCCCGGCTAAATCATAGGCTTTGGCATTCTCAACCGCATACACGTGCACGGTTCGGCCGCCCCCTTTTTCCGGAGGAACATCGAGAACCTGAATCCATTTCTCGACCTGTGTAAAAACCTGTGTATTAAAACAAATCACGACAATGGAGTTCAGTCGTACCAGTGGAACAACAAAAACGCCGAGACTCTCAAGGCTCGCCGCAAGCACGCCGTACGGCTCAAGAATGCTGTACAGCTCTTGGCCGAGATCATCCACATTGGCATGCTCAAGCCGATAGATTCGGGCATGTAAGTCGCGGAAGGTATCCGTATCAAAAATGCTGACCATTTCCCGCAGCCGACGGACACTTGAGGCCAGATCCGAAATCACAACAAGATTGGCGCGCGGATAGGCCAACACATCCCCGCCGGGCGCAACAAACGGTTGCAGGATATTGGCCATTTCTTCTGCTGAAATATGTTCCACTTTGACCAGCTCAATGACAAAGGGGTCCTCTGCATTCCGGGCCGGCGACTCGGCTTGACTCCTGGGTGAGGGGGTTTTGGTCTTTGCTTCGCCGACCGGACCAATATGGTAGATATTGCCGACTCGATTGGCGGCCACCCCGTGGCTGCGTAAAATCTGATGAAAGACAGGAAACAGGTCGCGGCGCGGAATCTCACTCGCCGTCCGAATGGTCACCTGGCCCTGGACCCGTGGATCAATGGTGTAATGAATACCCAGTGCGGCCGCCAGGCTATGGACGACCTCGCGGATATCGGCTCCTTCGAAATTCAACCGCACCGCGCCCTCAGGCGGGCGGGCCTCGCTGGCCCCGCTGGCCTCGCTGGTATCCTTGGCATCTTGGGCAGCGACAGGCCCCACCTGCCCGGCCAGACAGGCCCACACACACAGTATGCACCCGATATAATATCGCCACCCTTTTCCCACGTGTGTCCCGCTCATACTTCTCCCGCTCATACGTGTCCGCTCATACCTTTTCTCCCGCTCATAGGTGTCCGTTTTCCCAGCCTGGGGTCTTAGTTGTCAGCCTCGGCCCGCGCCGCCCGCCGTTCACGCGCGCGCTCGCGGCGAATATCGCGCAGGCGGCTTTGCAGTTGGCGAATATTTTGACGAATGGAGACTGCTTCGTCTTGTCCCGACGCACTCGGCGTCGTTGTCGCTGCAGCCTGGGGGGTGCCTGCGCCCAGCATCAAGGCAGTACCAGCGCCTAACGCCGATGGATAAGCAGGCGGAGCCTGAGGTGGAGCCTGCCCTCCCGGACGGCCGCCCACCGGCTTGGCTAGTCTCTTTGGCTTGGCAGAGGTCCTGCGGGCGGCTTTGGCCGCGTCTGCACTCTGTTGTACAGCGATCTGCAGGCTGACTTCCTCGCCGCCCTGGCCAAGGGTCAGGACGGCCTCAGTGTGGGTCAGGCGGGTCAGCTGATAGGATTCAAGCGTTCCGCCAGTCGGCACGCGGACCACCCTCCCGCCTTTCGAAGCATCGGCAAAAAAGGCTTCCTGGTGGCCGTCGGCAAGAAAGACGCCAACCAGCTTGAGATGTTCGGGAGGCGGGACGGAAGGTTGTTCTGCCTGTTTCGGGGCCTCTTTCTTTGCTGGTCGGCGCTCGGGAGAAAAGAGGTCCTTGGCTGTCACCCGACGAGAGAGTTTTCTGCCGATGCGCGGCCGGGCTGGGGATACGGTCGGCACTGGTGTGTCGAGACTGCTCGGCGAAGGTGTGACATGCGGTGGCCGCAAGTGACTCCACGTTGACCACACTTGCCACACCAAGCCACAGGCTCCGAGGAGTAATATCAGATGTAGAAAACGCCGGACCCGCATAGTAATCTTTCTTGCTCCCCTGCTCTCTTGCTTTCCTGTCTTCTTGCTGTCCCCAGTCTCTCAGGCGCAGGCAGGCCGGGTTGGGAGCCTAGGAAGCAGTCCCCTCTTTCATGATCCCGCCAACCTTCACGGTGACGGTTAAGAGCCTGGGGGGCATCTGTGCCGGTTGGCTTTTCTGTGCCCGCCTTCTGCGCGCCAGTCGTCTTCGGCCCCCACGCGGACTGCGTATCTCAAGGGTTGATACGGACAACAACCAATCGCTATATTCGACCTCAGCCAAGAAACTGGCAACCGCCGACAGCTCTCCACTCAACGTGACTTGCACAAGGGCCTTCTGAAATTCTCCGACTGACTCCTCTTTCATGACTTGCATGCTCACCAGCTTGAGGCCGCTCTGCCCGGCAAGACTTTGGAGTCGTTCTTGCAGACGCGCCGCAGCCAGGGCAGGCGTATCGCCGGGTACGAATCGGCCTTCCAAGGTGCTGAAGCTGTCTCGTAATTGCTGCACGCGGCTCGCAACCTGGGGGCCACTCTCTCGGCGCTCGTGCATGTGTTGGACCCGCTGTGCCTCGCGCTGTATTCTTTGGGTCAGTCCATCTCTATAATCGAGGAAGGGTTCAACAATGCCGAAACGCAGTGCGACCAGGAGCACAAACGCGCCTGCCGCACCAGCCAGGAGACGCTCGCGGGGCGATAAGCGCTGCCACAGCTGGATTACTCGGCGCATGGGTGTTCCACCTGAGCGCCCAGCGTGAAGGTCTCTCCCTGAGCAGTCGTGGTAAAGGGGGCTTTGGGAGCAACGTTCTTCAGACACGGGAACGCATTGAGTGTCGCAATCAGCTCAGAGGCTGACTTGGATGTTGCCACGCCACTCAACTCAATCCCACCGTCTTTATAGCGTAAAGTGTTGAGATACATATCAGTCGGAATGGTATCGGACAGACGGCTGAGGAGAGGCAAGACGTGTTTGTCCGTCTCCGTCTTCAAAACCGTGATACGGGCTGCGAGATGATCAGCCTCGGATTGCTGGGCTAAGACTTGGTCGACTTCAGGGGTCAGGCTATCAATTTGTTGCCTGAGTGTGTGCAGCGCCCGGCGATCCTGCACAATCACTCCTGTTGCCCAGGCAATGCCGAGAATACAGACCAGGCCAGCCAGGGCAAGCGTCAAAGCCGACAGACGTTTTTCTCGTTGGGCGCGTCTCTCAACCGGCAGCACATTAATACCAGTTGTGACCTCCCCGACTGCCTGAAGGGCTGCGCCAAGAGCGGGCAGCGCCGCAGGGGAAAAGTTGGCCTCTGGCGTTGTCGCAAAACGGGTGGTGGCAAGAGCGCCCAAGTCATGCTCAGCCGCAATCGTATACGGCAGCGAACCGTTCGTTCCCCAGGCAAACACGCGGGTCTCATCGGGCACGGCGCCCGGCAAGTTGCGCGTAATCCCCTGGGCCAGCAGGTCAGTGAAAATCTCAGACTCCTGGACTTGGCCACAAGAAAACAGATGGCTTGCTACCAGTTGCCGTTTCTCGATAAAACTCAGTTCAAATTTTTCGTCTTCCGGACCGATCAAGACACACGGATTATCCATGCTCGGCACACACGACAGCAACGCACTGACTTGAGCCGAGCTACTTAGCGTCACCATCTGGGGCTGGAGCTGGAGGTCAGTCAGGATCGCGAGATAGGCTTCAACTTCACCCCGTGGCAGACAGAATAACGCAACCCCCAGACGTCCCTCGTCTCCTCCATTTTGCTCATTTTGCCCATTTTGCCCAACTGGATAGGTGAGATAGTCGTAATAAATCTCCTCTTTTGGAAAGGGCAGGAGTCGCTCAACTTCATAGCCAATCACTTGATCAAGCGATCTACGAGCTGTCTCGGGAACCATCAGACGACTGACGCTGGCCGCTTGTCTGGGCAAGCAGACGACGACTTGGTCGGGACTGGCCTCGGTATCACTGAGAAATTGCCGCAGCGCCTCTCCACAGGCGTCGAAACGTTCCGGGCCGGACGCGGGCAGCGGGACCGTCCGCGCATGGCGCAAGGTGACGTGAAAGAAATGCTTGGTCATATGGACCAAGCTCATCTCCCGTGCGCTCAGGGCGACCCCTAGGCCATGCAGATAATCAACCTTGGCAAGCCGCTGAAATGACGCAGTGAAATCCACCCAGCCCCCTACACCCACATCCTGATTGCACCGCTTTGCTTGGCCCATCGCTTGTCGGGGCCAAAACCGCCGGCACTATTCCCACCCCGACGATAGACGAGCGGACACAGCAGGTCAGGCCGGGCAGGTAGCAGCATTAACTGTTTTCCCAGCTATTAATATCCGCATTGTCACCACTGCCCCCAGCCATCCCATCCGGGCCAAACGAGATGAGTTCGTACGCCTCTCGGTCGCCAGGACTGCGGTACGTATACCAATTTCCCCACGGATCACGCGGCGTATCTTTCTTCAGATATGGCCCGTCCCAACGGTCTGTCCCGGACGGTCGCTGACGCAGGGCATTCAAGCCTTCCTGAGAATTCGGATAGCGGCCAACATCGAGACGAAACATATCCAGCGCGGCGCCAAAGTTCTCAATCTGAGCCCGGGCCGCTTCTCGCTTTGATTTATCGACCCGGCCCATATAGTTGGGGGCGACCAGGGCGACCAGGAGTCCGAGAATGACCATAACGACTAGAAGCTCGACTAAGGTAAAACC
Source organism: Binatia bacterium (assembly GCA_965231765.1). GTDB lineage: Bacteria > Desulfobacterota > Binatia > Bin18 > Bin18 > JAAXHF01. Next base: position 4,773,469 of record OZ246887.1, on the reverse strand, counting down.
GGCTTGGGCAACAGACCGAACAGCATAGCTCTTTCTCTCCAGCATCTCGTACGTCTCCTTCTCAGAACGATACATCATTGATACTAAAAACCCCTAAAAGCATGGCGATGACCACAAATCCAACGATCAGCCCCATCGTCAAGATTAAGACTGGCTCAACAAGTGACGTCAGGCGTCGCAGTTGCGTCTGCGTGTCGCGTTCATAATATGCGGCCACCTGCATCAGCATCTCATCCAGACGGCCTGTTTCTTCACCCACACTGACCATCTGCAAGGCCAGAGATGGGAACACGCCACTCGCACCGAGCGGGCCAGCGATGCCTTGCCCTTCCCGGATGCCAGCTCGGACATCTTTGAGAGAGCGACTAATGACTTGATTCCCAACCACCTCTTCGACCAGCTCAAGCGCTTGCAACAACGGCACACCGCTCTGGAGTAAGGTGCCTAAGGTCCGAGCAAAACGTCCGACTTCTCGTTTCTGCAACAGCTGGCCAATCAATACCAGCCGGAGACTCCAGCCGTCCCAGGCAAAACGCCCCTGGGGTGTCGCAATATAGCGCCATATGCCGTACCCGCCCCCAACCGTGCTGAGCAGAGGGAGCCACCAATAAGTCTGAAGATAATAGCTCACTGCCAGCAAAAAGCGGGTTGAGAGGGGCAACGCATCGCCCATATCCTCGAACATGACAGCAAATTTTGGCAGAACGAATGTAAACATCAGGACGATTGCTGCTCCTCCAACAAGAACAAGAATGGCTGGGTAGGCAATGGCAGACTTCACCTCTTCCTGGACTTCTTGGGCGCGCTCTAAATATTCGGCCAAACGCTCCAAGGCAGTGTCAAGAAATCCACCCATCTCACCGGCCTTAATCATATTGACGTACAAAGGCGGGAAAATCTTCGGATACTCGGCTAACGCCTCCGCTAACGATTGTCCCTGCTTCACTTTATTCAAGATCTGTTCGACCGCTTGGCGCAGTTGCGCCTTGTGTGTCAGTCCGATCAACACAGACAATGCCCGGTCAAGGGGCAAACCAGCGGATAAGAGGGTTGCCAGCTCTTGTGTCAGCAGCAGCAGGTCCCGTTGGCGGACTGCTCCCCTGCCTAAGACGGGCAGAGACAAACCCTGGCTGGCGGTTTTTCCCGTGCCTGGTCCGGGCAGGTTGATTTTGAGCGGCAGATAGCCCTGGTCATGCAGACGGGAGACCACGAGTCGCTCTGCCCCTGCCTCCATGACACCTTCAATAATCTTTCCTTGGGGGGTCGTCGCTTGATAGTGAAATTGTGGCATACGTATCGTGCTCACAGCCGTGTTGTATGTCTCGCTGTTTTTGCAGGGGGCTGTATATACAATTTGGCGGACTCTTACACAATAGCGACGCCATCAGACTGCAATCAGGAGCGGTGTAGACTGAAGTATATTGTATTTTGTCTGTATTTTCAGAATCTTACGGACCAGGGACAAGAGAGTCAAGCAGCGGACTTGACATACTGCTCTCATATGGTATCACTTCCTGCAACAGAAAAATTCCCCCGGTCTTGATGGCGGAGGGGCCACACCCGTTCCCATCCCGAACACGGCCGTTAAGCCCTCCAGCGCCGATGGTACTGCCCCCTTTGGAGGTGGGAGAGTAGGACGAGGCCGGGGTCTTTCTGTTCAATCATCCTTTTTCTTCCTCATATCATGACCAGGACCTGCGGGTGTAATTCAGTGGTAGAATGCCAGCTTCCCAAGCTGGACGTCGCCGGTTCAAATCCGGTCGCCCGCTTCCCTTCTCTGACGTAAACATCAAACTTTTCTTCATCAAAAAGACCAAAACGATCAAAGCTCCGCCCCCTCTCCTGCTTGTGTACCTTCCCATGCCGATTCATCCAACCGCTCTCGTTGATCCTCGGGCGGAGATTGATCCCGCAGCAGACATTGGTCCATACGTTGTCATTGATGGACAGGTTCGGATTGGACGCGGTACCCGTGTCCTGGCCCATTCCGTGCTGACCGGCTGGACGGATATTGGCGAGGACAACGTGATTCATATGGGCGCGGTGATTGGCCACGAACCACAAGATTTCAGCTACGCGCAGCAGCAAACCTTTCTCAAAATCGGCCACCGCAACGTCTTTCGTGAGCATAGCCAAGTCCATCGGGGAACGACTGAGGGCAGTGCCACCCAGATTGGGGATGACAATTACCTGATGCAAAACGCACATGTGGCGCACAACTGTCACATCGGCAACCACATTATTCTCGCTGGCGGGGCGCTATTGGCTGGCCATGTTCAGGTCGAAGATCATGCCTTTGTGTCCGGCAACTGTGTCGTACATCAATTCGTCCGCATAGGCACCTTGGCTCTCTTGCGCGGCCTGTCCCGCACCAGTCGTGACGTGCCCCCGTTTTGCATCATGGACGGCACCCATACCGTCAGAGGACTGAATAGTATTGGCCTGCGCCGGGCTGGCTTCAGCCGCGACCAGATTCGGGCTCTCCGGGTCGTATTCTCACGCCTGTTCCGGCACAAGGTCAATATGAAACGGGCAGTCGAAATGTTACGCCGAGAGCCGTGTTCACCCGAGGTTCTCACCTTGCTCGATTTTATTCAGCAATCAGAACGGGGGGTGTGTTTGGGTCCACGCCAGACACACCAAAGAGGGTTTGGCAAATTTGGGGACGCGCAGGAAGAGGAGTGAGGGAGAAAAAGGCGGCGACCGGATTTGAACCGGTGAATGGCGGTTTTGCAGACCGCTCCCTTAACCACTTGGGTACGCCGCCCCAGGCTATACTCAGTATACCCATCAACGTCCGTGCGGACACTAATGATACAGGTGACTTATCTGTCCTGGCCACAGATTGCAATATGCCCGGCTGCATATCGATTGCCAGTCAGTCAATGGATCAGAGAGCAAGCGGTTTACGGCAGGGATGGGATTGGAACGGCCGGGCAGCATGCTTGACGAATGCTGGTGTGGGACATAAATTTGACTAACTTGGTCATACGGAGAACATTCCATAAGCAAATCTCATCACGCCAGACAGATGGGTCCTCTCCCAACTTCCGGCTGGAAGTTGGGAGAGGCTAAGGCAAGGTTCAGCGAACTCGTGCGCCGGGCCACGGCTGGGCAGCCGCAGCGGGTCACAGTGTACGGCAAAGACGCCGTGGTCATCGTCGCCGCCGACGAATTCGACGCCCTCCGGGCACGGCAGCACCCGACCAGTCTGCATGCCCTCCTGTCTCAGTCCCCGCTGAGCCGTCTCCAGTTCGGGGAAGACGGGATTCGGAGCCCAGTCCGTGAGGTCGAGCTGTGACGGGATGGCTGCTCGACACGAATGTTATCTCCGAACTCCGCAAGCAGCGTCCTGATCGGCATGTCAAAGCCTGGGCCGATGAGCAAGCCGCAGACAGCCTCTTCCTCAGCAGCGTCACCGTGGCCGAGATTCGCTATGGCATCGAAAAACAGACGGACCCTGCGTTTCGCAACGCGCTCACCCAGTGGCTTGACCAGCAGCTGCGGCCCTGGTTTGCCGGCCGCATCCTGCCCGTGGACGAGGAGGTGATCCTGGAATGGCGCCGCATGGTGGCCCGGGGGCGAGCACGCGCAATGACGTTCAGCCAGCCGGATCTCTTCATCCCGGCCACCGCGTCTGTGCAGGGTCTCACCGTCTGCACCCGTAACACAAGCGACTTTCACGGGACAGCGGTCCCGGTCTTCAATCCGTGGGTGGGGTGATTGGCCGCGGGGACCGCTTACGCGCTGCGGCGCAACAGCTCCTCTAAAGCAAGCAAAAATGCCTTCCCGTTTTCACCCATACTCTTCCCTTTTCTTCGGTTTTCTGTTCATTTTCCTTGGTATCCGAATTGCACTGTCTCAGCGGTGCCACAAAGAGAGGACTATAGCGTGGGAGCCCAAGACATACACCCCGATCATGATGCTGCACAACTCCGCTTGTTTATCTCACACTTACTGGCTGATATCCGGGCGCTGGAACATATGCTGGCCACTGGCATCATCGAGTCCGGCGTGCATCGGATTGGCGCCGAACAAGAGCTTTTTTTAGTTGACGCGGCGTGGCGCCCGGCACCGATTGCGCTGGAGATCCTTGAACGGCTTGAGGACCCGCATTACACAACAGAGCTGGGGCTGTTTAACCTGGAGATCAATCTTGACCCGCTGGTGTTTCAGGCCGACTGCCTGAGTCAACTCGAACAGCAGCTCAGCACCCTCCTCGCAAAAGGCAGGGCGGTCGCCCACCAGTGTGATGCTGAGCTGGCCTTGACTGGCATTTTACCGACGCTGCGCAAGTCTGATCTGGCGCTGAACAATATGACTCCCGCCCCTCGCTACCAGGCGCTGAATACAGCCATGACCCGCTTGCGGGGGGGAGATTATGAATTTCAACTCAAGGGGGCCGATGAACTGAGCGTCAAGCATGACTCGGTCATGTTAGAAGCCGGCTGCACCAGTTTTCAAGTCCATTACCAAGTCGAGCCGGCCGAGTTTGCCGCGTGTTATAACATCGCCCAAGCCATCACTGCGCCGCTCCTGGCGGCTGCAACCAATTCCCCCCTCCTGTTCGGACGCCGGTTGTGGCGAGAGACCCGGATTCCACTGTTCCAACAGGCGGTTGATACGCGCAGCGCAGGCCATCACATGCGCGAGCGTGCCCCGCGAGTGAGCTTTGGTCAGCAGTGGGTGCAAGACTCTATACTCGAACTGATCCAAGAAGATTTGGCCCGCTTCCGGGTCCTGCTCGGCATATCGTTGCACGAGGATTCCTTGCGTTTGCTCGGCCAGGGCAAGCTGCCCGGCCTGCAAGCCCTGCGCGCCCATACCGGGACGGTGTATCGCTGGAACAGAGGCTGCTTTGGCATTGGGGACGGCAAGGCCCATATCCGGATTGAGAACCGCGTCCTGCCAGCTGGTCCAACCGTCCGCGACGAAGTGGCCAATGCGGCATTTTTCCTCGGCCTGCTGAGTGGCGGCCCACATACGTATGGGGATGTCACCAAAAAAATGCCCTTCCACGATGCCGAGACCAACTTTCTGGCAGCGGCTCAGATGGGACTCGACGCTCAGTTTACCTGGCTGGGTGGGAAAGTCGTGCCGGCTCGCGACTTGATTCGTCAAGAGTTATTACCCCTGGCTCGACAGGGATTGCGCACCGCCGGCTTGCACGCTGCGGACATTGATTGCTACCTGGGAGTGATAGACCAGCGGGTGGATTCAGGCCGCACCGGGTCGCACTGGTTGCTGCACTCTTTGTCAGACATGCAGGCCACGGGCACCAAAGAGGCACTGTTGAGTGCACTTACCGCCGCAACGGTACACCGGCAATGGGAGGGAGATCCTGTGCATGAATGGCAGCTGGCCAGCGTGGCAGAAGGCCAGGGCGGACAGCCGCACGCCTTACGTATTGAAGAGTTCATGACGACCGACCTGTTCACAGTGCATCCCGATGAACCGGTAGACCTGGTCGCCAACTTGATGGACTGGAAACGGATTCGACACATCCCGGTTGAAGACGAACACGGCAAGTTGGCCGGCCTGATCTCGTGCTTTGAGGTCCTGCATTATTGCAGTCCGTCCGTGCGGCAGACCGACGGCGACCCGGTGTCGGTCGGGGCAGTCATGCAGCCGACCCCTTTTACCGTTACTCCGGAAACCCCGGTCTTGGATGCGGTGGCCCGCATGCGGCAGGAAAAAAGTGACTATTTGCTGGTGGTCAAAGAGGAGCGGCTGGTAGGGATTGTGACAGAGCGTGATATCCTGAATATTACGGCCCGGCTGCTTGAGCAGTCTGCCCGGAACGCGAAGGACGCGCCGCCGCATGACGCCTGAGACGCCGGCTCAGTCAGACATTTTTCCACGCCTGCTGGGCCACTATGGAGAGGACCCGGCCGGGCCGCTGGTCATCGGTATTGGGGGGATGCATGGCAATGAGCCAGCCGGGGTGTTTGCTTTGCAGCGCGTTCTGCACCGTCTCCAGTCCCTGTCGCTCCCCTTTCGGGGCAAGCTGCTGGCCCTGGCCGGGAACCGAGCTGCGCTGGCCCAGGGCAGTCGGTACATACACGAAGATCTGAATCGGCTGTGGTTACCTGAACACCTACAGACGCTACACAAGCGGATTGCTGAACAGGCTGAAACGGCTGAAGCGGCGGCAGCGACCTCGGAAGACAGGGAACAACACGAACTCCTGGCGGCTATTGACACACACCTGGAACACCATCACGGACCAGTTGTTTTCCTCGATTTGCACACCACGTCTGCTGACGGGACACCGTTTGTAGTGATAGGCGACACCCTGCCCAACCGGCGTTTTGCGTTTCGTCTGCAGGCTCCAGTGATTCTGGGTTTAGAGGAACAGCTGGATGGCACAATCCTGAATTATCTGAGCGATTTGGGGTATATCGCAATTGGTTTTGAGGGCGGACAGCACGCCTCGTCTGCGGCCGTGGAGAACCATACGGCGGCGCTGTGGAGTGTGTTGGCAACGGCCGGCTGCATCCGGACACAAGATCTGCCCGTACTGAGCGGTCGGCATGAACAGGCCGGGGGCCAGGCGGGGCACCGGCCGTCACGCTCACCCGTTTTGGAAATCCGTCATCATCACCTCATCCAAGACGGCGATGCGTTTGTGATGCAGCCCGGGTATACCAATTTCCAGCCGGTCAAACAGGGACAGCTCTTAGCCCAGGATCGACACGGACAGATTCTGGCCGGTGAGTCCGGGCAAGTCCTGATGCCACTCTATCAGGGCCAAGGAACGGACGGGTTTTTCTTAGTCCGAGAGGTGCGGCCGGTATGGTTGCGGGTTGCGGCGTGGCTGCGGCCGCTTCAGCTTGAGCGGTTCTTGCCGGTTTTGCCCGGGGTGCGCAGCCATCCGGACCAGGCCGGGACCCTGGTCGTCAATCCCCGGCTGGCGCGCTGGTTTGTATTGGAGATGTTCCACCTGTTGGGCTTCCGGAAAAAACGGCTCCAGGCGGGCCAACTGCTCGTCAGTCGCCGCTGGCATGCGCCGTATGTCTTTGAGGAGTGGTAGAGACGGCCATGGTCTCACGACGAGAGGTGTGGGTGTTTGCCGGTTGCTGAATTCTCGCTACAATAAGTACGCGGAATACGCGGGGACTGAGACAGGAGTGCCTCGCGGCGCGGGAGACGGACAGGCAGACACACGACGGACGAGGAAACGAGGAACGATCCGTCAGGGGGAATAGCGATCCGGGGGAGGATAAAGATATGAAAGTCAAAGACCTGATGCAAACCGATATCGTCACGCTGCGGACGAACGATACGCTAGACATTGCTGAAGACATTATGAGCCTGGGCCGACTACGGCACCTGCCGGTCATCCAAGTCGGTAATCGACTGGTCGGCATGGTCTCCCAACGAGATCTGCTGAGAGCTTCGCTCTCCTCGGCTTTGAATGTGTCAGCCTATAAACGCCAGCAGTGGCTCGAAAAAATTGCGGTTCGTGATGTCATGTCAAAAGGCGTGGTCTCCGTCGAAGCGGATGCCGACATCAAGGACGCCCTGGACGTGCTGTTGGGAGAAAAGTTTGGGTGTCTGCCGGTTGTTGAGGCAAAGAAACTGGTCGGCATGCTGACCGAAACTGACCTCTTGGAATATTTGCAACGCCTGTTACAGGAAGGCAAAGGCAAAAAGAAAAAGTCCAAATAGGAACAGCCACGCTACGCGCCGGTCTGCTTTGGGAGTGCGACGGCGCCACTCACCCGCCGCTCGATCTCTTTGAGGGGCTCAGTCTCCGCCAAGGCAGCCATTGTGTAAAAGACCACGCCAACCCCACTGATCACCAGGCCGACCGTGAAGATCTGGCCGGTCGGGCTCAGCGGACGCACTTCCCGAAAGCCAACGGTCGAGAGGGTAATCACCGTCATATACAGGGCTTCAAGCCAGGTGTGTCCCTCCTAAAAAAATGGTAGCCTGTTGCCCCTCCGATACTGATGATCACTCAGGAAAGCAGGCCGATGTGCAAGCGTGAAATAGAATGTACCAAGGTGCTCTTCAATCACTATTCCTAGTGTGTACACAAGCATGCAGGGAGCGTGCCCCTGCTCAGCATGAAGAACCTGCTCGGCCTGTCAAGAACCTGAGTTGAGGGGGGAGCTGCTTCCCGGTTTGAGGAGGAGGCAGTCCGCACGTTCATAAAAAAATAGAGGCTTCCGCACGGGCTGTCAAAGCCCACACAGCCCGTCTGAGCCCCAGGTTCGCAGTCGGCACACATCCTGCTTGTATTACACACACAGCGGACAGCCCCTGCGCGGAGTCTCTTCAGAAAAAGTGAGGTCAGAGATGCACGGACATGCTCGTCAGTTTATGAACGCTCGGGTGGTGGCAACATTTCCCCACACACCTCTTGAGCAGGCCGCCCGCGAACTCGCCCGGCTTGAGGTGAGTGGACTGCCTGTTGTCGATCATATCGGACAGGTTGTTGGTATCGTGACGGAGAGTGATCTGCTGAGCGCTTTGCTGCAAGCACCCTCACCCGATGTCCCGATCAGCACAATCATGACTGAATGCGTGGTAACGGTTGATGAGTTTGCGTCGGCCGACAGCGTTATCCGCTTACTCCGCGGGAAACATCTGCACCATTTGCCGGTCACCCGACAAGGGCTGGTCGTCGGTCTGATCACGCCCCAGGATCTGATCCAGTATTTTGTGGCGCATGAGGTGCCGCCGCCCCCGGAAGTCGCGTGAGGAAACGGGCGCGTCAGCGTGCAGGCCGAGTGTCTGTCTGGCGGCGCTCCTTTTGAGACGCCAGCGACGCGCATGAGGTGCATTCTCCACAGCCCAGACACCCCATTCTGGCCCCCCTCTTGCCTATGAAAAATAGCGCCGACACAGCAGACTAGGAGGACATATGCAGATCAGAAAGATTCTGGTTCCCCACGATTTCTCCACCCATTCGGAACACGCCTTAGACTGGGCACTGGGGCTCGCCGACAAGTGGCAGGCAAGGGTTGTACTCCTGCACGCGGTTCACATGCTCCCGCCCGTCGTAGACATTCCCAGCGCCATGTATGTAGACGTTGAACAAGACCAGCTGGCGGTTGCCCAAAGGAACCTCGAAGAGATCCGCACAAAGAAAACACACGGGTCGCAAACCCCGATCGACATCGATGTCCAGCGGGGTGTTCCGTTTCAGGTGATTTGCGACGAAGCAGAAAGACAGCACACTGACTTGATTGTGATGGGCTCGCATGGTCGCACCGGGCTGGCACATGTGTTTATCGGGAGTGTCGCCGAACGGGTGATGCGGCATTCTCCGTGTCCGGTGCTGGTGACCAAGCTCTCAGATCCGGCCTGAATCTGTCGAGCGGGCATGTCCCACGCTTGAGGCTTGCCTGAATGCACTTTCCCATTTTTGCGAAGATGGACGGGAATTTTCCCAGAAGAGAGAAGATGGCAAGCGCTGTTCAAGAGTAGCGACCGCCAGGGTTCGGACTGTCCTTATGACTGAGGGTGTCTCTGGGTCTAGCCGTAGCAGCGAAGGCCTGCCAGCTACAGATAGCCCGCAATCAGTCCCGACCCCGCCGGCGCTACCAGAACAGCCACCACCATACAGCTGCGAGCACTATCACTATGACCTCTGCCGTGAGAACCTTCGCGGCCACCCGGCGCTGATATCCTGGGAACCAGTGAAACCAGCGGGCGCGTATCACAAGGCGCTGAAGAAACCCCATATTCCGTGTCCCTCAAGTCGAGGCGTGTCCAGGCTGCCCTCAGTTCACGGGTCCTTGGCTTGGGCATGCCGCTGGTCCAGCTCGTCAAGCAGTTGCAGCCCGCGCCCCCTCTCACCACGCGCTACGCGGACCCGAAACCGCATTTCGGTGTCGTGTTCGGTCAACGCCCGCACGGAGATCTCCTCCATCAGTTTGTTCAGGCTCTGACCGCGTTGCGCGGCCATGGCGGCCAGCCGGTCACGATGGGCATCCGGAAGCCGGATCGTTAACGTTGCCATATCAGTCATCTCCCTTCAGCCAGACTCCCGGCGTGACGACGCGGAAGCTGTCGAAAACCAGTTCACCGGCCGCAATGTCCCTGGCGTTGCCCGTCACGATCCACTCCGCATTGCCCGCAATCGCTAGTTCGATCAGATGATTGTCGGACTCGTCCGGCAGATTCGGGCGCCAGAGGAACGCGATGGTGATCCACTGGCAGACGCCGAGAAAAGCATCCAGTAGCGCCATCCGATCCTCCGAACCAATCGGCGCCGTGGCGAACAACGCTTCTCTCGACAGCACATCCTCATACTCCAGAAACAGAGCGTTGCCGATCAGGGGCAGGGCTGCGCCGGTCAAGCATCGCCGCAGGACTTCCCGCGCCGCGCCATCGGGCGACAGGATTGCGGAGACCAGAACGTTCGTATCAACCACGATCCTGTGTATCATAGCATGATAGCATATACGCTGTCGTCGTGATCCGCAATTCCGATTGTTCCGACGTGGTGACTCCCGAACGCAGCCGGCCGGACGCCGCGGCCCATCCGGTCCCGGTCAAGGTCCGCTGCAGCGTAGTCGCCGACCAAAACTGTCGTGCTTGACGACACTGTAGCTTTACATTGTGACCAGCCGAGGCAGCGCCTACAAGGAGTGAATGGCATGAACGACACAGTGACGATCCCCAGGGCCGAGTATGACCGCCTGTGTGCCCTAGCAGAGGAGTTGATGGATATCCAGGCGGCGCTGGCCGTCGAGGCGAGGATCGCCAGCGGCGAGGAAGAACTCATACCGGCCCAGGTGGCTGACCGGCTCATCGACCGGGAATCCCCGCTACGCGTCTGGCGGGAATACCGGGGACTGTCTCAATCTGCCCTGGCGCGTGTCTCCGGCGTCAACCGGGTGCAGATCGTCGAGATTGAAGCGAGCCGCAATAGCGGGTCGGTGCACACCCTGCGCAAGTTGGCCGACGCGCTGCGGGTCGCGGTGGATGACCTCATCCCCGCGTGATGAGGTGGCCTGATGCGTGCGTCTCTTACGCTGTGGGTCCCAACGACTGGGCGTAGCGTTGCTCACTCCACACGTACAGCGCGGGGAGCACCAGGAGGGTCAGCACGGGTGAGGAGAGCAGTCCTCCCACCACAACCGTTGCCAGCGGGCGCTGTCAGCCAGAGGCGTGACAGCGCACCCAAGCAGTAGGCAAAGGCTGAGTCCGATAATGCCAAAGCAGATCAAGCGGCGAGAGAGACGTGTCGGAATGTGTCGCATATCCGTCATGAGCGTCTGGGCAGAATAACTGAGAGGCGCACGAACACAACCGCTTTCGACAGCAGGCTGTTAATGCGGCGCCAAAAGCTGGGCGCCATACATAAACGCCACTCCGGCCAGGGTCGCCAAAGGCAGCAGACGGGAATGGCTTGCATCATGGGCAGCCGGTAGCAGACTACTCGCGCCAAGATACAGAAATACGCCGACAAACCATCCCAGCAATAAGGCTAATTGCGGGGTGGCAATCGTCACATAGGCTTGCAGCCAAACGCCGAAGAGCGGCGCTAGGGCGGTCAGACCCAGCATGGCTGTGGTTGCTCGAGCCGAATGGTGGGTGCCTAACATCAAGCCTGCCACGCTGGCTCCGTCGGCCAGTTTATGCAGGGTCACCCCGATCGCAATGGCCCAGCCGACGTGGGCATCAATGTGAAACCCTTTGCCAATGGCAAATCCGTCAATCAGGCTGTGGACCATGATGCCCACGGCTCCTATTATTCCCGCGTGTGGGGCGCGGGCATGGTGTGACTCTTGCACCTCAGGTGTTTCTTGATGGTGGGTCGCATACTCAAGCAGGTAGAAACACAAAAATCCGAATACACAGGCGCCCAGCAGGTGATGGTACTCGAAAGGGCTATCAGCCGATTCTGAGAGGACCAAGGCTTTGGGTAAGATATCCATTAAGGCCCCGGCCATTAAGGCCCCGGCACAGAAGGCAAACAGCACGCCTTGGTAGGACCGAAAACGCAGGGCAAGAACCCCGCCGAGCAGGGTAATGACACACGTAGCGCCTGCAATCCAGAAGGCTATAAGCATAATAGGAAGACCTACACTATTGCGATAGAGTTGTAAGTAGGGGCGATGGTTCAGACATGGACATCGTGGAGCAGGCTCGTACCTGAGAAAGTGCCCCCAGCGGAGATAGACCATGGCTTGAAGAAATTGCTGCCTTCATGAGAAGGAGTTTGCTTGCGTTGGCGCGTCCTGTATAACTCCAGCGAAGGAAAGCCGATCGGGATGGACAAGACAAGCCTCAGCGAGCGTGACATCTGCACCAAGTTCATCACCCCGGCTCTGCGCCAGTCGGGGTGGGATGAGATGACGCAAATCCGCGAGGAAGTCAGTTTCACCAAAGGCCGTCTCATCGTGCGCGGCAAGCTGGTCAGCCGGGGCAAGGGCAAGCGGGCCGACTACATCCTCTATTACCGGCCCAACATCCCCATTGCCGTGATCGAGGCCAAGGACAACACCCACGCCATTGGTGACGGCATGCAGCAGGGGCTGGACTATGCCGAGACCCTCAACATCCCCTTCGTATTTGCCTCCAACGGCGACGGCTTCGTCTGCCACGACCGGACGGGGATGAGCGCCGAGCGGGAAACCAGCCTCAGCCTGAACGCCTTTCCCTCGCCCGCCGCCCTGTGGGCGCGCTATCGTGCCTGGAAGGCCCTGACACCCGAGGCCGAGGCCATCGTCTTGCAGGACTACTTTGACAACGACAGCGCCAAAGCGCCACGCTACTACCAGGCCACTGCCATTAACGCCGTCATCGAAGCCATTGCCAAGGGCCGCGACCGCCTGCTGCTGGTCATGGCCACCGGCACCGGCAAGACCTATACCGCCTTTCAGATTATCTGGCGACTGTGGAAGGCCGGCCGCAAAAAGCGTATCCTGTTCCTGGCCGACCGCAACGTGCTGGTTGACCAGACCATGGTCAATGACTTCCGACCGTTCGGGGCGGCCATGGCCAAGCTCTCGACCAAAGCCAAAACTATCGAAAAGACCATCGAACGCACAGACGGCTCGCCGGAGAACCTGACCACCGCCATCGACGGCAAGCGGCACATCGACACCGCCTATGAAATCTATCTGGGCCTGTACCAAGCCCTCACCGGGCCAGAGGACCGCAAGAAGGTCTTTCGCAAGTTTTCGCCCGGCTTCTTCGACCTCATTGTGATTGACGAGTGCCATCGCGGCAGTGCCGCTGAGGACTCGGCCTGGCGGGAAATCCTGGACTATTTCTCGTCGGCCACCCACATCGGTCTGACCGCTACGCCCAAGGAAACGGCGTATGTGTCCAACATCGATTACTTTGGCCAGCCGGTCTATTCCTACTCCCTGAAACAGGGCATCCGCGACGGGTTTCTGGCCCCCTACAAGGTCATCAAGGTCCACATCGACCGCGACGTGGAGGGCTACCGGCCTGAACACGGCCAGTTGGACCGGGACGGCCACGAGGTTGAGGACCGTATCTACAACACCAAGGACTTTGACCGCAGCCTGGTATTGGACGACCGGACCAAGCTGGTGGCTCGCAAGATCACCCAATTCCTGAAGGAAAGCGGCGACCGCTTCCAAAAGGCGATTATCTTCTGCGTCGATCAGGAGCACGCGGCCCGGATGCGCCAGGCGCTGATTAACGACAACGCCGACCTGGTGGGCGAGAACCATCGCTACGTCATGCGTATCACCGGCGGCGACAGCGACGGCCAGGCGCAACTGGACAATTTCATGGACCCGGAATCCACCTACCCGGTACTGGTCACCACCTCGCGTCTGCTCTCCACCGGCGTTGATGTCCAGACCTGCCGGCTGATTGTGCTCGACCGCGTAGTGGGCTCCATGACCGAGTTCAAGCAGATCGTCGGGCGTGGCACCCGGGTACACGAAGACACACGCAAGTTCTACTTCAGCGTGATGGATTTCCGGGGCGCGACCAACCATTTTGCCGATCCGGACTTCGACGGCGAACCGGTGCAGATATACGAACCCGGCGAGAACGACCCCATGACCCCGCCCGACGACTATCTAGCAGCGGACGAAGAAGAGGAAGAAATCATTATCGATCCTTCGCCGCGGTCTCTCTCGGATAAGAGGCGCAAGGTGTATGTGGACGGAGCTGGCGCGTCCATCGTTGCCGAGCGGATTGAGTATCTGGACCAATACGGCAAGCTGGTCACTGAGTCCTTGCGCGACTTTACCAAGAATGCGCTGAAAAAGCGTTTTGCCAGCCTCGACGATTTCCTCCGACGCTGGAAAGCCACCCAGCGCAAGCAGGCGATTATTGAGGAGTTGGAGGCCGAGGGGCTGGCACTCGACACGATCGCCGAAGAGTTGGGCAAGGACCTCGACCCCTTCGACCTGATTTGTCATGTGGCCTTTGACGCCAAGCCGCTGACCCGGCGCGAACGCGCCGAAAACGTCAAGAAGCGCGACGTGTTCACCAAATATGGCGAGCAGGCCCGCGCCGTACTCGACGCTCTGCTGGCCAAATACGCCGACGAAGGCGTGTTCAACCTGGACGACGTTAGCGTACTGCGTATCCCGCCTTTCACCGAACTCGGCACCCCGGTGCAGTTGATTACGGCCTTCGGCGGCAAAGATGAATTCGTTGCCGCAGTCCACGATCTGCAATCCGCGCTGTATAGGGAGATCGCCTAAGCCATGTCGGTTCGTACGCTGGTCAAATCCATTCAGAACATCATGCGCCAGGACACCGGCGTGGACGGCGACGCTCAGCGCATCAGTCAGTTGTGCTGGATGTTCTTTCTCAAGATCATTGACGATCAGGATCGGGAACTGGAGTTGACACGAGATCACTACTCGTCCCCCATACCCGAACGGTTCCAGTGGCGGGCTTGGGCGGCGGACCCCGAGGGCATCACCGGCGACGCCTTGCTCACCTTTGTCAACACCGAGTTGTTTCCGGCTCTGAAGGACCTTCCGCTAAGCGAGCAAGCCGGCAGTCGGCGGGGTGTGGCCCGCGACGTGTTCGAGGATGCCTACAATTACATGAAGTCCGGCCAGTTGATGCGCCAGGTGGTCAACAAGATCAACGATATTGATTTCAACAATCTGAGCGAGCGCCAGCATTTTGGCGATCTGTACGAACAGCTGCTCAACGACCTGCAATCGGCCGGCAACGCCGGCGAGTACTACACGCCCCGCGCCGTGACCGCCTTCATGGTTGACCGTATTGACCCGCACCTCGGCGAGACCGTGTTCGACCCGGCCTGCGGCACGGGAGGATTTCTGACCTGTGCCCTGCGCCACATGCGCCAGCGCTACGTCAAGCGGCCCGAGGATGAGCAAACCCTGCAAGCCGCGTTGCGGGCGGTAGAGAAGAAACAGTTGCCGCATATGCTGTGCGTGACCAATATGTTGCTGCACAACATTGAGGACCCGAGCTTCGTGCGCCACGATAACACCCTGGCCCGGCCCTACATCAGTTGGGAGCAGAAGGACCGGGTGGACATTGTGCTCACCAACCCGCCCTTTGGCGGCAAGGAGGAGGACGGCATTGAGAGCAACTTCCCGCAGCATTTTCGGACCAAGGAAACCGCCGACCTGTTCCTGGCGCTCATTATCCGCCTGCTGAAGCCGGGCGGCCGGGCGGCGGTAGTGCTGCCCGACGGCTCGCTGTTTGGCGAGGGCGTCAAGACCCGGCTCAAGGAAAGTCTGATGAAAGAGTGCGAGCTGCACACCATCGTGCGGCTGCCCAACTCGGTGTTCCGGCCGTATGCCTCCATCGGCACCAACCTGCTATTCTTCGAGAAGGGCGCACCAAGCACGGACATCTGGTTCTACGAACATCGCGTACCCGCAGGCCAGAAAGCCTATTCCATGACCAGACCGATCCGGCTGGAGCACCTACAGCCCTGCATGGATTGGTGGGGCGGGACGGACCGCGAAGATCGCAAAGAGACGGATCACGCCTGGAAGGTGACTGCCGAAGAGGTCAAGGCACGCGGCTACAACCTGGACATCAAGAACCCTCACACCCAGGAAGACGAGCTTGGCGACCCGCAAGAACTACTGGCCAAGCTCGCCGAGACCGAGGCTGAGGTCACGGCCTTGCGGGACCAGTTGAAGGCGATATTGACCGAGGCGCTGCTACGATAAAGGCAGCTGGGATGAGCGAACAGATCGGCCAGAGTGTTCAAGCGGCCCTGGCGAGCCGTTTCACAGTCTTCCTGATGGTGGCCCCCGCCTCCCGCTTGGCAACCTCAAGCTCGTAATGGGACTGGAGGTTGAGCCAGAAGGCAGCCGACACACCAAAGGCGTGTTCAAGCCTGAGCGCGGTACAGGCCGTAATGCCGCGCCGCCCGCGCACGATATCGCTGATGCGGTTCTGCGAAATGCCGAGCGCCTTCGAGAGACTGTTAGCGCTCAGCTTGTAGGGCTCCATGAAATCCTCACGGAGCGTCACGCCCGGGTGTATGGGTCCGATCATCGGTGGTAGTCCGTTATCTCTACGTTGGCTGGTCCGTCGTTCCAATCGAACACGAGGCGGTACTGGTCGTTAATGGCGATGGCCCACTGGCCGACGCGGTCGCCCTTGAGCCGGTGGAGCCTTGCCCCAGGGTTGTTTCGCAGGTCGTCCAGCGTGGCCACCGCGTTCAGAACGTTGAGCCTGCGTTTGGCCTGGGCTTGGATGCCCTGGAAACGGCGCACCCGCTTGTCAAGCCAAATAGTCTCTGTATCTCTGTCCGCGAACGACCGTATCGCCACGGCCAATATGTAATACGGTATCCGTATATGTCAAGGATACCGCTCGGATGCTGCGTCTGTGCCGTTCGGGAAAATTCATGCTAAGAGGATGGGGACATGCCCGGAAATGGAGAGGACGACATGGCGGCCTCATTGGGAGATGAGCGTATGGCAAGGCGCACTATTCCGTACGAAGACACCCTCTATCAGGACCTCCAAGACCCTGAAGAAGCCGTGGCGTATCTGAACGCTGCCCTGGACGACGAATACGCACAGGGGGCAGAGGTCTTTCTCTTAGCCCTCCGTGATGTCGCCAAGGCTCGTGGCATGAAACACCTCGCTCAGGACACGCAACTCAGTCGGGAGAGCTTGTACCGAACATTGTCCCGTAAGGGCAACCCGCGCTTTTCCACGCTTGAGGCCGTGTTGAAGAGTCTTGGGCTGAAACTGAGCGTGACGGTTAAACTCCCGGAAACGAAGGCTGCCTAGCCTCCGCGTCGCCTCTCCCATGAACGCCGAACACCTGCTCACGCACTTTGACCGCATTGCCGACGCGCCGGACGCCGTCCCACGCCTGCGGCGGTTTATTCTTGACTTGGCGGTACGCGGGAAGTTGGTCGAGCAGGACCCGAACGACGAGCCGGCGTCGGAGTTGCTGAAGCGGATCGTGGCGGAGAAGAAGCGGTTGGTGAAGGCGGGGGAGATTCGGAAGCCACGCCATCTGGACGACGCTGAGGCTGTTGCTGTTCCTTTTGAAGTTCCGCAGTCCTGGAAGTGGGCCAGGTTAGATTCTGTAGGCGCGATTATTGGGGGAGGCACCCCTTCGGCCAATGAGACAGCGAACTTTGCCGCGCCTGGTCAGGGTATCCCGTGGCTAACTCCAGCGGATTTAGGAGGCTATTCGAGGCTATTCATTTCCAGAGGCTCTCGTGACTTATCTGAGACGGGCTTGCAAAGTTCTTCGGCAACCCTGATGCCCAAAGGAACTGTACTTTTCACAAGCCGGGCTCCAATTGGTTACGTTGCAATCGCAGCGAATCCTATTTCTACCAACCAAGGATTCAAATCTATCGTCCCTTACGTTTCCGACTGCTCACGCTTCGTTGCTCTTTCTATGAAGGCTTTCGCTTCCGAAATTAACGCGAAGGCACCCGGAACAACATTTAAGGAAGTCTCGGGTAAAATTGTTGCGAGCGTGCCATTTCCCCTCCCGCCCCTCGCCGAACAACACCGCATCGTCGCCAAGGTCGATGAACTGATGGCCCTGTGTGACCGGCTGGAAACGGCGCGGAAGGAGCGGGAAAACACGCGCAACCGAGTGACGGCAGCAAGTCTCGCCCGCCTCAACACGCCCGATCCTGACCCGGCGGTATTTCAGAACCACGCGGCTTTTGCCCTCGACAACCTCACCTCACTCACTACCCGCCCCGACCAGATTAAGGCGCTACGCCAGACCATCCTCAACTTGGCAGTGCGCGGGAAGTTGGTCGATCAAGAATCAAGTGAAGGCGGTGTCGATGACCTGCTAGAAGAGTTCGGTATCCAGCAAAAGCGCTTAATCGCCGAAAAGAAACTCAAACATTCCGTCAGCACCTGCAACTTGGAGATTCAAGACAACTTAGCCTCGATTCCAAATTCGTGGTGCTGGGTTCCCCTCGGAAAGCTCATTTCGTTTGGACCACAGAACGGAGTTTCGCCAAGGGCTACAAACTCAACCGATGCTCCAAAAGCCATCACGCTTACAGCAACCACAAGCGGTGCTTTTGACGCTTCACATTTCAAGCATGTCGAAGCCGACGTGCCAACGGATTCAGAATACTGGCTACGCGACGGTGATCTACTTTTTCAGAGAGGTAACACGAGAGAGTATGTCGGGATTGCGGCCTATTTTTCCGGTGCAAGTGGAGTCTTCCTGTATCCAGACTTAATTATGAAGGTCCGTCTGCTTGATGGGCTCTCTCTGCCGTATGTTCACTTGGCTCTGGTTTCTCCAGGCGCACGAACGTACTTCTCGACCAAAGCAACTGGCACTCAAGAGACTATGCCCAAGATCAATCAGCAGACGCTGCTTAACGCCCCTGTTCCCCTCCCGCCCCTCGCCGAACAGCACCGCATCGTCGCCAAAGTCGATGAACTGATGGCCCTGTGTGACCGGTTGGAGGCGAACCTTGCTAGGGGGGATGAAACGCGGGGGCGGTTGGTTGACACCTTGCTGCACGAGGCGCTGGAACCTGCCACAGGTGGGGAGGTAACGGCACGGCCAAATCCAAGACTTTAGGAGGCTCACCGCAAATGAACTGGTCATTATCCGAATACAACCTGATTTGCTACGGAATAACCGATCTTGACATTTTTC
This sequence comes from Binatia bacterium, assembly GCA_965231765.1. GTDB lineage: Bacteria > Desulfobacterota > Binatia > Bin18 > Bin18 > JAAXHF01. The sequence goes on along the minus strand of OZ246887.1, from coordinate 4,754,407 downwards.
GTCATTGGGCAGGTGAAGCCCGCTTCGACAGCAGCCGATTATTCGAATACACAAACGACGATCTCCAAACCCGCTATCAAAATAATTTGTCAGGGCTCGCTAAATTACCGACGTTGGTTGTGGCTGAGACTCTCCCTGGAAACGAGCCCTTGACACCAGCTTTTCTTTCCTCAATTGAGCGCGTTCGTAAATCTGGCAGCAATGTCAGCTTCCGGTTCAATCACCTCCACAAGATCAGTTCTGAGGAGATCTTCGAATGTGGGTACTTTGATATCGAAGACTTTGAATCCCACCGCACCCATTGGGCGATAAAGGAAGGAAATCTCATCGAAGGGTTCTTCAAGCTCCTTCAAAACTCTCAGAAAGATGACAGCCAGAAAAATGACCGCCCAAAATTCTTCGGCGTCGAACAGTGGCCTCTACCAGCCCTCGGGCACATTGCGGTAATGATGCCCTTCAACAGCGAATTTAATCCGGTTTACGAGTCGATCAAAGAGGCTTGCAATGCCCTGCAAATTGAAACGCGTCGGGTTGACGAAATATACAAGCCCACAAAAATCATAGACGACGTGTTCTCGACCATCGTACAAAGCCGACTCGTGATCTGTGACCTCACCGCTCGCAACGCCAACGTGCTGTACGAGACCGGTCTTGCACATGCCCGCAACAACGACGTAATCATGATAACTCAGAATATGGACGATATCCCTTTCGACTTGCGTCAATTCCGCGTCATTAAATACCTGCCAGATAAGGAAGGCTTATTGCAATTAGCGGAGGACCTCAAGAGGATGATCTCAACGACTCTGGGCTGATAAGAGCTGTGTGACCAGCGAGGATGTCAGGTTACGCTTCGCTAACCTGACCTACAGGACTGGTACATTTTGGGATTTTTATCCCAACAGAAACAATGGCTCGCAGCTCAAAATGTACCAGCACCGAGAGATGGGCACGATTGACCGTGTTCGTCGGGGTATGGTAGGGAAGACCGAGACGAATCAAGCTAGTACTAGGCGCTACCAGCCTGACAAAAGGAAGAAGGGAGATAATTTTTAATGAACAGAACCGCTCTGAGTCCTACCGCAGTGGTACGAGAAAGACAAGCGGTGTATGCACAAGAGAACGATCCCCCACGACCAACGCCCCCACCCCGTCCCGCTTCCCCACCACCGCAACGAGATCGGCGTAATGAGCGCCATGATATGCCCCCTGGTTCTCCTGACCCGAGGATTGAAAAGACGCGACCGACCCACGCACCCCCACCGGAACCCCCACCTAGTGAGAAACCGGGCAGGGACTAAACATCATGGCAGACGCTAGCACAGACGCAAAAGCCCACCGCGACCTGCTTTTTCATGTACGGCGCTCTGTGCGGTATAACAGCCACCGCCAAAAACACTATGACTGGTGGCACCGGCTCGTCGTCTTCGTGGCGCTACTTTTCGGTTCTGTGTCTGTGGTCACGTTGGCAACAGAGCTGAGCGCGTACTTGCCCACATGGGGCAAGCTGCTGCCGTCCGTTGTGGTCAGCGGGTTTGCTGGTCTGGACCTTATTTGGGGAAACCTCCAGAACGCACGGATGCACGCTGACTTTGTGCGGCAATTCACCGACCTTGAGCGTCGTCTTGTTGGTCCAGACGGAAAAACCGATGCGGTGATCGCCAGTGTCAGAGATAAGCTCCTAGAGCTAGAGGCGACAGAACCCCCCGTTTTACAGGTGCTCGACACCCTCTGCCAAAATGAGCTGGTTCGATCCATGGGATACCCCAAGAGCCAACATATACCCGTAAGATTCTGGCAGCGTGTATGGGCGCAATTTTTCGATCTGAAGGCCCACACGTTACACACGCCAGAAGAACCAAAAACGGCTTAGAGTGGTAGGGCGGATTAGCATAGCGTAATCCGACAATTTCCATCCTCGTCGAACATTCCATAGACCTCTAGATCGGTTCCCCTTTCATCAATGACGCCGCTCAGGCGCGTTTCAGCCGTGGTGTCACACTGAGCCGCAGGCCCAGTTGCCCGAGGACGCTGTGCCATGTGGACAGCCGAGGATTGCCGTCTTCCGAGAAGGACTGGTACAAGGTCTCGCGGCGTAAACCAGCCCCTTGGGCGACCTTGGCGAAACCCCTCGATTTGACAACGGTGCACAGCGCCACCAGTAAGAGTTTGTCATCCCCTTCTTCCAGAACAGCGTCCAAATACGCGGCGATCTCCTCGGACGTGTTGAGGTGGTCGGCGACATCAAATTCTCTGGTCGTTGCCCCTGCCAGTATGTCTTCTCCTTGTCCAGGAGCCTGGCCAACGTCCGCGCTCGTTCAATGTCTCGCGTTTGGCTGCGTTTCGTTCCGCCCCACAGCAGAACCACCGTTCGACCGTTTTCGCGCCTCGACCCGTAAGGACGATCAGCCGCTGCGTTGTGGTGTACCCACGGAGCCAGACGATTCTGAAGCGACATGAACCGTTACCCGTATGCTGCCGTCCAAGGCGGCAAGCATCTTGATGAGCCGATCCAAGGTGAAGCGGCCCAGGTCCGCGTTGCGGATTCTGGAGAAATCGGCTGCGGCAAACCCGGTCAGGTTAGCAGCTTTGCGCACAGTCAAGGAACGCTCATCCAGCACGGCGATAACCCGGGCCGCAAGGATGGCCTTGGCCTGCTTCAGATCAGCGTGAGGATCATTGAAATCGCGGAACACATTCCCGCTTCCTCGGACAAGCTCAAAATCATTCTCAGTCATAGCAACAACTCTTTTCTCAATCGTCCCAGCCGCGCCCGGATCAGGTCAATCTCCGCTTTCGGCGTCTTGATTCCGACCCGGGATTTTTTCTGGAAGGCGTGTAGCACCCATAACGTACCGGCGATCTCGGTGACATAGACCACCCGATAGGCATCGGTCCTGTGGCGCACCGCGATTTCCAGGACGCCCGAGCCGAGCCCCTGTAATGGCTTGGCGCAGTCCGCCTTGCCGCCCTCGGCGGCGATGGTCAAAGCAGTGTTCACACGGTCGCGGACGCCTGATGGAAATCTCTCGAACGCTCGCCGTGCGCTCTTGATCCATCCAATGGGCCGTGTATCGTAGTCCACGTCAGAATGTTGTCATATATGACTACATTGTCAAGCATGACCGGATGGCGCCGACCGTATTTAAGCCGACCAACCCCTACGGGCTGGGATAACGGGTATTGCGGACAAAAATGTCGGCGGGTAATGTATCGGCCGACTCCTACCGGCCGGGATAACGGCTTCTACGCCGCACAGGAGATCGAAAGATGGCTGAAGCAAAGAACCCGAACCGGTGGGGTAAAGGATGGGGACACAACACAGTGTTGACCGGCTGCGAAAGATTGTTGCGGGAGACCCGTGTACCAAGAAGTCAACTTTCTGCGGCTCTAGGGGGAGGAGGCCGGTTCGACGATGGCCGACGTTGTCAATTATCTGATGCTGGTCTCGCTCATGTGCCTCCTGCTGGGCGTCGGCTTGCGCACCGCCTTTGGAGCGATGTTCGCCGTCGCCCAGCAGTACCACCTCGTACTCCGTGGCCTGGTAGCGAATTTCGTAGTCGTTCCTTTTGTGTTCTTCCTTGTGCTGCGGGGCTTGCCCGTTGGCCCCGACGTCGTCATCGGCCTGACGGTCCTGGCAGCCGTCCCGGTCGCCTCTGCGGCCCCGCCTTTTGTCGGGATGGCCAAGGGCGACCTGCCGTACGCGGTGGGGCTGATGCTCATTGTCGCCTTCCTGTGCGTCCCGCTCACGCCGCTCATTCTCGCTCTCTGCCTCCCCCCGAGCGAGGCCGGCTTAGAAATCGACCCCTGGAAAATCATCCAGATCCTTCTGACCGCCCAGCTGATCCCACTGAGTGTAGGTATGACCATCCAGCATGTCAGGCCGAGGTGGGCAGAGAAACTGTTGCAGTTCGTGCCCACGTTCGCCCTGATCGGTATCGTGCTGAGTCTGACCCTGATCGCTGCGACTCAAGCCCGGCAGATTGTCGGCCTTGGGGTCCTTGCTCATCTGGCAGCGCTTCTCTCCATTCTCGTCTGTCTCCTTATCGGGAATGTGATGATGAGAGGCGAGGCGGCTGCAATACGCCGGTCGCTCGCTATCTCCACGGCGATTCGTAATGTGGCGCTGGCTTTACTCATCGTCAACACCAATTTTCCAGGCACCTCAGCTGTCACGATTGTCTTTGTCTTCGGCCTCCTTTCCCTGGTCGTCAGTTTTACCTATGGTAAGCTGGCGACTGGTGCGGACGTGCAGAGTGCTGAGGCGCAGTGACTGTTTTTTCCGCTTCTTACTTATCGCGCTCAAGCTGGACACACTCGAAGGTTCTCTGCCGGCCTGGCCGGCCTGGCCGGCCTGCTATTCAAACGACTGCGCGCAGGCAGTGTTATCGGTCGGGAGCTGATCGGCCCACTCGCGGGTCTCGAACCAGTACGCCCAGCGCTCTTCGAGCCAGCCCGAGCCATCTTCCTCCGAGTTGGCCGTAATCCAGCCATTGAAAAAGTTGACGGCGTCCGGGTCCCCTTTGCGGAGGGCAATCGCGCCCGGGGTCTTGGCCAGTTCCTCTTCAAACGGACGATACAGCACGGTCGGATTTTCTTCGATCCACCTGACGGGAGAGGGCTCGTACACCACCGCGGCCTGGGCGTCGCCGCTGAGAACGGCTTGGAACACCTCGGCGTCTGTATCAACCAGCAAGGCCACAGCATCGGGAAATCTGTTCTCGATCAGAGAAGCCGCCGTTGACCCCCTGCGCGCCGCAAAGGTGACACTCGAGCTGTTAAAAGCCTTGAGCGTTGTGAAGTCTTCAGTTGTCGTCTTATTGGCCACAATCGAGTGGTCGAACGAGCCGGTTGGGCGGGTGAAATTGACCTTCAGCCCCCGGTCCGGCAGAATCCCCATCCCGGCGATAATGACGTCGAATTCATAGGCCAGCAGGCCCCAGATGATATAGTTAAAATCCGTCCGGGCAAATTCGACTTCGACCCCGATGTCCTCGGCGAGTTTTTTGGCCAGATCGATCTCATAGCCGATCAGTTCGCCGTCTGTGTTGCACATTGTCCAGGGCTCGAACAGACTGACCCCGACTTTCATCACCTCATGCAGCTGGATCTTGTTGATGACACTGTCAGACGCCCAGGCGTTCCCGCTGGTACTGAGCAGCAAGGCGGACACGACTAGGCCGAATAGGGATGCTTTGAGCCTCATAACAGACCTCCTTGGGATACGGGTTGAGAGCTGGCCGCTACATACGGAATCGTGTGAGCAAAAGCAACCAAATGGCCTTCGACAGGGGGAGAGTCGTAGCGCATCTGAAGAATATCCTCGGGTGTCGCCCACCCAATGGGCTTGCACAGGGCGCGGAGGGTTGTGGCTGCGGCAATAGCAACTGCACGGTCAGGCGCTTCCGGTGGTGTCAGCCGGGCTACCGCGCGCCCACGTTTGGTGATGATGATGGTCTCTCCGCACGCGACCTCGTCAAGCAGTGCGGAAAGGTGGGTTTTCGCCTCGAACGTGCCGACTTCTCTCATAATCCCTCTTGAGGAATAAACCGGTCTACTATCTAGTTAGATAAGAGCCCGTGTCAAGCCGCACGGCAGGGCTGAGAAGGCCAGGTGACGCGCCGCTCGCAACGCCTACGCTCTCTCGAACTTCTCGACGTTGACATCGACGAGGAGTGTCAAAAGCGAAAAAAAGCCGCCCTTTTCTGGACTGAACATAACGGCTTCGGGAGAGCGTGTATGGCAACGGAAACACAATACCAAGAACCATGGGAAGAGCTGGAAGAAGCTCTTGAGGCGGAAGATCATCAGCGTTTGCTGGAGACCCTGAGCGACCTGTCTCCGGCTGAAACGGCACGCGCGCTGTCACGGCTGAGCGAAGCCGATCAAAGTCACGTGCTGATACTCTTAGCGCCTGGGGAAGCCGCCGATCTGCTCGAAGAGATACCGGAGACGCAAGCCGCCGGACTCCTTGAAGATCTTGAGCCGCCCGAGGCCGCCGCCATTATCAATGCGCTGCCCAGCAACGAGCAAACAGACCTGCTCGGCCAACTCGGAGAAGCAGAAGCGGCTGTCATTCTGGGCCAGATGGAACCCGAGGAAGTGGCCGATGTCCGCCTCCTCAGTCAATTTGCCTTTGATCGTGCCGGCGGCCTGATGATTACCGAATACCTGGCCTATCCCCACACCGCCCGGATAGAGGACGTGCTTGATGATCTGCGTGAACATGCCGAGAAATATGCCGCATACGAGGTGCAGTATGCCTACGTGATTGATCAATCCGGACACCTGCTTGGGGTGTTGCGGCTGCGTGATCTCCTGCTGTCTCCTCAAGGCCGAGCCGTGACGGCGGTCATGATCCCTGATCCCGTCCAGGTCCGAACCCAGACATCTTTGGACGAACTCTATCAGTTCTTTGAACGGCACGGATTTTTTGGTGCCCCAGTGGTCAATGACACCGGCCAACTGCTCGGTGTTGTCCGACGCACCGACGTTCAGGAGGCGCTGGGCGACCAAGCCGATCAAACCTTTCTCAAAGCCAGCGGCATTGTCGGCGGAGAAGAGTTCCGCGAGATGCCGCTCTCTATACGTGCGTTTCGGCGCCTGTCGTGGCTCAGTATCAACATCGTCCTCAATATATGTGCGGCAAGTGTGATTGCCTTCTACCAAGACACCTTGGCGGCGGTCATCGCCCTGGCCGTCTTTCTGCCCATTATTTCTGATATGAGCGGCTGCTCGGGCAACCAAGCGGTGGCGGTCAGCTTGCGTGAGCTCACCCTTGGTTTGGTCAAGCCCTATGAACTCATCCGCGTCCTCCTCAAGGAAGCCCAGGTCGGGGTGATCAACGGGCTGGTGTTGGGCGCTTTGCTGGGTGGGGTCGGTTGGGTGTGGCAGGGGAATCCGTATCTCGGGCTGGTCGTGGGGGCAGCCTTGGCCCTCAATACCCTGATTGCGGTCATGATCGGGGGGACCGTGCCCTTATTGCTGCGGCGTCTGGAGCTTGATCCGGCTTTGGCGGCTGGCCCGATTCTGACAACGGTGACTGATATGTGCGGTTTCTTTTTAGTCCTGAGTTTTGCCAGTCTGTCGCTCTCGTATTTGACGCTGTGAGCAGCCTGGCCTGTCGAGACGGGAAGGGATACGGTCAAGGAAACACAAGAGGAGAACAGACGGCCGGAGCTTGCGCTCCGGCCGTCGATGCTCTCATCAGGATGAAGAACCCTAGTCCGCCACTAGAATTCGAAGCCAGCCCGCGCGTAGTAGAAGCCACCGTTGAAGCCGTACGGTGAGGTTTCCGGGTATTTCAGACCGGCGGTGATAGGCGCTTTCGGGTTTCGACGCGGATATTGGTCGAACACGTTTTCCGCGCCGAACGCGATAGTTGCCGACCCCATGAGGGGCAGGTCCAAGAAGGTGTACGAGAGTTCCAGATCCATCAGAAAGCGCTCGCCGGCATTGAAACCTGCGGTGGAATCGTCCGTCGGGTAGTCGCGGAAGCGGTCGTAGAAGTACACCCGGGACAGCAAGCGCCACGGTCCGTAGTTGTGGTCGGCCGTCAGTGAGAGCCGGAACTGCGGCAGGCCCGATTCCAGTTGCCGCACGAGCTGATCATCGATGAACGCTGGGGTACGACTGTCCACCTTGGTCTTGTTCCAGTTCCCGACAAGCGTGAACTGGGTGAAGCCGGCCATTGAACGCAGCGGGTAGGTCGTTACGACGTCGACGCCCTGCGTAGTGGTGTCGAAATCGTTGGTGTAGAACCGGAGCGACGAGATCTGGTTCGGCCCGATCGCCGCGTCGAATTCCGCCCGACTAATGCCCCTCGCTGCTAGCTCCTGCGCAACATCGAATGAGCTGCTCCGCGCGATGCGGTCCTGCATCTTGATACGGTAGTAGTCGACGGTCACGTCGACATCGGCCCAGTTGAATACGATGCCTGCCGAGTAGTTGACGGATTTTTCGGGGGTCAGCGGCTTGGCGCCGAAGAAGGCCGCGGCCGGATGATACGATGGGATAGTGCCTTCATCCACCAGCTGGCCCTCGTCGAAGGCCGTGGTCACCTTATTCACATTGGCCTGGCCGGGCGTCGGAGCGCGGAAACCAGAGCTGACCGCGCCGCGCACGGCAAGAGCCTCTAGCATTTGCCACCTGACCGACACCTTCCCGTTGAGGGTCTCGCCGATCGGTGCGTCAAAATTTTCATACCGTCCAGCCACACCCATGCTCACCGATTTAATCACTTCGGTTTCCAAATCCATGTATAGAGCGTAGTTGTTGCGTTGGAAGTTCCCGGCCTTATCGGGTCCGAATCCGGTAAACCCGTTTGAGCCGACACCCAGCCCCTGGTGGCTAAACTTGTTATCGGAATACCAAGAGTTTTGGTCGCCGAGTTTAACTTCGTACTCTTCGATGTGGTACTCAAACCCGAACGCGACGTTCAACGCGGAGGCGAACAGACCGACATCCAGGGGCCGGGAAATATCCAGGTTGAAGGTCTTTTCAGACTGGGTCACGCCGCCCGGCCGGTACGTCGTCGGGATGAGTTCTCGCATGTCGGCCAACTGCGGGTTGATGGTGTTGAGCATGAAATAGTCAACGCTGTTTTCCCCAAAGTAGGCACTCACGTCGTAGGACCAGCCGTCCAGCAGCGAGTAGGAGCTCTCCAGATCTCCGCGCATGCCGAAGGCGATGCTCCAGTCCCGCACGTAGCCGCCGAAGCGGGGGGTGAAACCACCCGGAAATCGGTCAATGAACGAAAAGCAGTCCGGGCCGTTGTTGACCTCCCCGAACTGGGGAGCGTTGCCTCGGATGGGAATGTCGCGGCAGCTGCCGGACCGGCCATCGTTCGACACGTCAACCACCTTGACGGATGGCGTGCCATCCTCAAGAGGGTCACCCTTGAACACGCCGGGCCGGGTGTGGGGATTCCGAAAGTAGAAGCCGCCTTCTACCCTGCGCTCGGCATAGTTGCCGAAGGCGTACAGCCGGGCGTTGAGGTCCTCCAGGTCCAGACCCAGGTTGCCAAAGAACTTGTAGTCGTACTGCACCTCGGGCGCGCCCCAGATCTGGGCCGCGGGTCGGCGCACTTCGTCATTGCCGGCCTCAATCAGCCCTCGTGCGTCGCTGCGCTGCACGCTGCGGCTGGTCTCGTCCGCGTTCGTAAACTCGAAGCTGAAGTTGGCAAAGCCGTTTTCGGTCAGCGGCAGCCCGAGGTTGGCGGCAACGTTCACCTTATCGCCGTCCCCGTGGTAGTTCTGGCCGTAGCTCGTCTGCACTTCCAGGCCCTCTCTGTCCTCCCGCAGCTGAAAATTCAACACGCCGGCAATGGCGTCCGAGCCGTACTGGGCCGCGGCGCCGTCTCGCAGCACTTGCACCTGCTGCAGCGCAATGGACGGGATGGTGGAGATGTCAGCCCCCTGTGACCCTCTGGAATTAGGGGCACCCAGGAAGTTGATCACCGACCCGCGGTGCCGACGTTTGCCGTTGACCAGCACCAATGTGGAGTCCGGCGGCAGCCCGCGCAGGGTGGCCGGCCGGACGAAGGTGGCCTCGTCGCTGATAGGTTCCTGACTGACGTTGTAGGACGGCACGCTCGCGGACAGGAGCGAGTCCATGTCCCGGATACCATACGTCTGCAAGTCAGCCCCCTGGATGACGTCCACTGGTACCGGCGAAGCCTGGGCCGAGCGGCCGGCCACGCGCGACCCGACCACCCTGTATGTTTCAAACTCGACGACTGACTCTTGCGGTTCGGCGGCTGGCGCCCCGGCGGCTGGCGCCCCGGCGGCCGGCGGCTCGGCGTCCTGCGCCCCGACGAGCGGTGCTCCCATCAGCATACAGAGCCCCACCCACATTCCGTACTGCCACAGTTTGATCTTCATCTTGAAACCTCACTCCATGCTGGTGTGAATCAACTCTTTCCCTTAGCTTTTTTAAGAGAGCAGGATTGGTGCCAGACAGAAAGCTCGCAGGGAAACCTGCTTTCTGCGCTTCGTTTCTCAAAAATACGAAAGGCACTCCAATAATTCGCATTTTTGAGAAACACGCTGTCTGTTGCGTAGTCGCTTTCACGCCCGGGGCCGGCTCGGGCTTTCTCGTCCATAGCCATTCCTCCTCAGAAGACGTCTCGGCAGCAGTTTCTATTCCATCTCCACTGTGATGCGACGTCCAGTAAAGGTATTTTCGAACCTTATTCCTGGAATCTCATTGGGGTCAAGTGGGTCTTGGTCTACGGTAAAGGCTTTTCCAACATACTCACCACTAACCGCTTGCAGGTTTCTGCTAAACGTCACGATATAGCGGACGCGCACAACCTCCACAAGCTGGCCCGTGGAGGGATCGACGTCAAAATCGAGAACGGTGGCGGTAATCTCCCGGCGCCCGGATCGCTTCCACACGCCGTGTTGATCACTAAAGCTCAAGGCTGGGACTTGTTGTTGAGACTGGGTGCCGGACCAGTTCCCATCTGCCGTTAATGAAATCAACCGCAGAGCGCCTTCTTCTTCATTGCCATCGCGAACAAGGTAGGCGCCCGCAATACGCTTGGCAAAGTTTCCGAACCTCGGCCCCCCATGTCGCCGGCCAGAGTCATCATGCCAACCTGCCCCGAACCGCCAATCGGCCGGGTCAGCATAGACTAGCGTATTGACCACACAGAGCAGGAACACGGGAAGCAGGCTCAGGCCGACAACAAGAGATTTCTGCTTCATGACTGGTCTCCTGTGAGGAATTGAGGCCACCCACAGCTGGCCTTTGGCCTTTTCATGCCGGCTCACGTCTGCGCACGGTCGGGTGCTGAGCTGTTGGAACCAAGCTGTCATGTTTTTCAGTATACATGCTGACTGAATGTATAAAAGGAGACGCGGTGCAATGCGTACAGCCTATACATCATAGCGGCTCACCGCTCAACCCCGTAGACGGCAATTTTGTGGAGGCGGATTTCGATGCGGGCACCCTGAGTGCAGACGCGGGCGCACGGACCCGACCGGCAGGGGGGATAGCAAGCAAGACGAGGCATCCGGTGGCCGCCGGACTCACGGTCTCTCTCACGAGTCTGGTCTGCCCTCGCCTCTATCGACTGCTGGCTCCGACTGTTGGCTCTAAAGAGGGAGTCTCGGCTCCCTGGTTGGCGAGGTCTTGGAGCGTCTGCTCCGCCAAAACTACCAGACTGTCATTGCCGGCCTCGCGCGCCAAGTGACGTGCCGAGGTTAAATTCAGCTGCGCTTCCTCTCTGTGACCCAGGGCGGCCTTTGTCAGGCCCCGGTTATAGTAGGCGTAGGCAGTGTCCGGTTTCAGGCGGATTGCTTGATCAAAATCAGCCAGGGCGGCTTCATGCAGGCCCAGTACGACCTTTGTCAGGCCCCGGTTCAGGTAGGCGTCGGCAAAGTCCGGGGTCAGGTGAATCGCTTGATCAAAATCAGCCAGGGCGGTCTGGGGGTGGCCGAGCGTCAGCTTTGCATTGCCCCGCTTAAAGTAGGCGTCGACAGCGGTCGGGACCAGGCGGATTGCCTCATCATAGTCGGCCACGGCCGCTTCATAGCGTCCCAGATCGCTCTTTGCCAAGCCCCGGTTATAGTAGGCGTCGGCAAAGTCTGGTTTCAGGCGAATCGTTTGGTCAAAATCAGTCAGGGCCGCTTCATACCGGCCCAAATCGCTCTTTGCTAGGCCCCGGTTAAAATAGGCGTCGACAGCGGCCGGGGCCAGGCGGATCGTCTCATCATAATCAGCTAGGGCCGCTTCATACCGGCCCAAATCGCTCTTTGCTAGGCCCCGGTTAAAATAGGCGTCGACAGCGGCCGGGGCCAGGCGGATCGTCTCATCATAATCAGCTAGGGCCGCTTCATACCGGCCCAGTACGATCTGCGCTAGGCCCCGGTTAAAATAGGCGTCGGCAGCGGATGGTTTCAGGCGAATTGCCTCATTGTAATCAGCCACAGCTGCCTGGGGGTGGCCGAGCGTCAGCTTCACATTGCCCCGGTTATAGTAGACATCGGCAGCGGCTGGGGCCAGGCGGATCGCTTCATCATAATCAGCCACAGCTGCCTGAGGGTGGCCGAGCTTCTGCTGTGCAACGCCCCGGTTATAGTAGGCTTCAGCATAGTCCGGGGTCAGACGAATCGCCTCATTGTAATCGGTCACGGCCGCTTCGTATTGGCCCAGCACCGCCTTTGCCAGGCCCCGGCCGAGGTAGGCTTTCGCATCGTCCGGGGTCAGGCGGATCGCCTCATTATAGTCGGCCACGGCCGCTTCGTACTGGCCTAGATCGCTCTTTGCCAGACCCCGGTTATAGTAGGCGGCGGCAGCGGCCGGGGCCAGGCGGATCGCTTCATCATAATCAGCCACAGCTGCCTGAGGGTGGCCGAGCTTCTGCTGTGCAACGCCCCGGTTAAAGTAGGCGGCGACAGCAGTCGGGGTCAGACGGATCGCCTCACTATAGTCAGCCACGGCGGCTTCATGCCGGCCCAGGGCGGCTTTTATCAGGCCCCGATTAAAGTAGGCGTCAGCAAAGTCCGGGGCCAGGCGGATTGCCTCATTATAGTCGGCCAGGGCGGCTTCATACCGGCCCAGGGCGGTCTTCGCCATGCCTCGGTTAACGTAGACTTCAGCAAAGTTCGGGTCCAGGCGAAGCGCTTGGTCAAAATCAGTCAGGGCAGATTCATACTGGCCCCCCCTGCCCTTTGTAATACCCCGATTGTTGTAGGCATCGGCAGCGGTCGGGGCTGGGCGGATCGCCTCATCGGCAGCGGCCAGGGTCGCTCCAGGAGAAGCCAACAACGCCAGCACGCTCAGCGCAAGGGCGCCCAAGACGCTCCGGACGCTCCGGGGGCGTCTTGCGCCAGCCAGAATCCCCGCCCGCGTGTCGGCCGGGCGGCGGCGGACAATGAAGCCGACCAAATGTGCCATGTCATTTCTCTCCTTACGTGAGCCGACTGTTCAGGACTATGGACTACGGAGAGGAGCCGCGTCAATCACACGCCCCAGCCCGGACACCGTCCTACCGTTCGCAGAAGCGATCTCGCCACAGCCGAAAAGCAGCAGCAGCGCGTACGGGACAGACAAATAAGGCCACTTGTAGCCCCAAAAAGGTGCCAAAACAGTCTTTTTAAGGGAGTTTAAGACCCCCGTTCAGACCCAAAAACCCAAAAAATAGAGCTGTTTTCTCCCACTTCTTGTCTCGGCTCTTTCGATAAGCCTGCGTACCCTGCCGGACTGGTTCAAGCCAGGTAGAGAGGCCGCTCGTCGCTTCGGCCACCCATGGTATGTAGACAATCGCAGTGCCATCCTGCTCGTCCCGGCGGTCGTCGCGCGGATGGAGCGCAATGTGGTCATCAACGGCTGACATTCGGACTTCAAATGCCTGACGGTGGGGTGAGAAACACCGCTGGGGTGAGAAAGTGTAATCGTCTTGTAGGGTATCCAAACATCTGATACTCAGGCGCAGGCCCGGACGCCCGGGAATCGCCATGCAGACCTGACCTTGCTCCACGTTTATGAGGTGGGAGACACGTATGACTAACAAAGACACGCCTTCGGAAAATTCTTCTCCCCTTGATGATCTGACGACTGCCTATCGCACGCTCTTTGTGGATTTACCACTCGCCGAGGCACGCTGGTGGGTGGGCCTCGGGAGTGAACAAGAGGTCCTTGAGGCAGTGTGGACTGAGTACGATGCACTGGCCCATCTGGCGTCCTCCGCTTTTGAGCCGCTCAAGGATACAACGGAGTGGCCTGACACGACAAAACCAGCGACAAAAGAGTCTCCCTCAACAAAAGATCCTCAGGCATGAGCAGTCGCTTCCCGGCGAGAGGCCTGGAGCAATCCTTGTCGGTGTTCTTGCGTGTTCTCCTGTTGAGAGATCAAACGCTGCCTGTGGGGTAAGCGGCTCCAGTGTTTCCCCCCTTCCCTGTACGGTTCGGCAACAGCTGGAAGGAGGGCGGCGGCAGAGGGGAAGGAGGAAATACTCCGCTGCCGCCAGGGCGAGGATACGTAGGGGGGGAACCCTACTTATTTCAGTGGACGAACACGACGCGCAAATATTCAATCCGAAAACCGTACAAAAAAGACACTGAGGTGAGTGTTTGAGATTTCGCACCAGACAGGGGAACAGAGCGGTGAAACCGTGGGTGGACATCAGCAACAAATCGGCTCCACTGGAGCGTAGCCTTCTCCCTTGACTTCTGAACAGCGGCGACATAGGACAGAGGCCAGACAGCCCATCTGTTTTTTCACTATTCTTGCCCATTCTCGTCAGGGAATTGTTACGCTTGAGGAGGCGCCTCTTCACTGGAGGCGACACGTCTGCACGGAAGAGTACAGCGTAGATTCATACCATGATTGAACGTTATACCCGCCCGGTCATGGGCCAGATTTGGTCAGAGGAGAACAAATTCGCCAAATGGCTGGAAGTCGAGCTGCTGGCGTGTGAAGGTTTGGCCGAACACGGCGAGGTTCCCTCTGCTGCCGCGGCCCAGTTACGCGCCCAAGCTCGGGTTAATATTCCCCGCATGTTGGAAATTGAGGCACAGGTCAAACATGACGTTATTGCCTTTGTGTCTTCAGTCGCCGAGCCAATTGGTGAAGCCGGGCGGTATCTGCATCTGGGCCTGACGTCTTCGGATGTGATTGACACTGGCTTTGCCGTCCAGCTGTGTGAAGCCACCGATATTCTGCTGGCAGACCTGGATGCCTTGGCCACCGTTTTGGAACGCATGGCCCGCGAACACACGCATACCTTGACGATTGGACGGACCCATGGCGTGCACGCTGAGCCCATTACTTTTGGCCTCAAAGCTGCGCATTGGTACGCAGAAATACAACGCAGTCACAGCCGTCTGCAACACGCTCGGCAAGAAATTGCGTTTGGTAAAATCTCCGGTGCAGTCGGCACCTTTGCCAATATCGACCCAAAGATTGAAGCTTTTGTGTGCGCGCGGCTAGGTCTCAGCCCAGAGCCCATCTCTACCCAGATTGTACCCCGCGACCGACACGCCGCCTTTTTCTCAGCCCTGGCCTTGATTGGCAGTTCATTAGAACGGATTGCGACGGAAGTCCGCCACTTGCAACGCACCGAGGTGTTGGAAGTCGAAGAGCCCTTCAGTCCCGGTCAAAAAGGCTCTTCGGCCATGCCGCATAAGCGCAACCCGTGGCAGCTGGAAAACGTATGTGGCTCGGCTCGCTTGTTGCGAGGCTATGCGCTGTCCGCGTTTGAGAATATCCCCCTCTGGCATGAGCGCGATATCAGCCACTCCTCAGTCGAACGGGTGATTGGCCCGGATGCCACGATTCTGCTCGATTTTATGTTGACCCGGCTAACCAGTATCCTGGACCGCCTCGTGATTCACCCCGACCGGATGCATCAGAATATGAGCACCCTGGGTGACATGGTTTACTCCGAGCACCTGCTGCTGGCCCTTGTCCGTAAAGGCACGACCCGTGACGAAGCCTATGGCTGGGTCCAGCGGAATGCCATGCACGTCTGGGACACCGGTGCCTCCTTTGCAACGGCTGTTCGCCAAGATCCTGATATTACCCGTTTGTTAAGTCCAACTGAGATTGACCAACTCTTTGATGCACAGCACGCTTTACGCCATACGGAAACTATTATTGAACGCGCCCTGCGGAAAGCCTAGCGGAGGGCACGGACACACAACTGTACGACAAGACCAGATAGGCAATCACATGCTGTTGGCAAAAGTCTACGTGACCCTCAAAAAAGCGATTCTCGATCCGCAAGGCAAAGCCATTGCAGCGTCATTGCACGCTTTAGACTATGCTGAAGTCAGCGAGGTGCGGATGGGCAAGTACCTGGAAGTTCGCCTCCAGGGCGTATCCCCCAGCCAAGCGGAACACCGGGTCGAGGAAATGTGCCAGCGCTTGTTAGCCAACCAGGTAATCGAAGACTTCCGGTTTGAGATTATCCAGGAGGAGAGGGGCACACCACAGTGAAGTGGGGGGTTGTCACATTTCCGGGCTCAAACGATGACCGGGATAGCCTGTATTGCCTGGACACCGTCTTGGAACAACACGCCGTTGCCTTGTGGCACAAAGATCCCGATCTGCACGGGGTAGACGCGATTGTCTTACCAGGTGGCTATTCGTACGGTGACTATTTGCGCTGTGGGGCCTTGGCCCGCTTCTCACCAGTCATGCACAGTGTGATCGAATTTGCGCAGGCCGGTGGTCCCGTCCTCGGCATGTGTAATGGCTTTCAGATTCTGTGTGAAGCGGGCTTGTTACCGGGCGCTTTGGTCCGTAATCAGTCCCTCTTATACGTTGGCGACTGGGTCCGGGTGCGGGTAGAAAATACCCGCACCGTGTTTACCACGGCGTGTCAGGATAAAGAGATCTTAGCCTTGCCGATCAAACATGGCGAAGGCTGTTATGTCGCCGACCGGCCGACCCTGCAGTCGCTCGAAGATAACGGCCAAGTCGTGTTTCGTTACGCCAATGCAGCCGGCGAAATCGACCCGGCTGCCAATCCCAACGGTTCGCTCAACAATATTGCCGGCATCACCAATCGTCAGGCCAATGTCGTCGGCCTCATGCCCCACCCCGAGCACGCAGTCGAGGCACTCCTGGGTGGAAAAGACGGCCGTAAATTGTTCTGCTCATTGCTCTCCTAGGCACCTATGGCACCCACAGTGACACTCCAACTTGCCGAGGACCATGGCCTGACGGCCGATGAATACGACCATATCCTTCAGCTGCTGGGCCGCCCGCCGAGTTTTGAGGAGCTGGGCGTCTTTTCCGTGATGTGGTCTGAGCACTGTAGCTATAAAAGCTCGCGGCGTTTTCTCAGCCAGTTGCCAACGACAGGTCCGGCTATTCTGCAAGGCCCAGGCGAGAATGCCGGCATCGTCGATATCGGCGATGGCCTGGCTGTTGTCTTCAAAATCGAGAGCCATAACCATCCATCATTTATTGAACCCTATCACGGCGCGGCAACCGGAGTGGGCGGTATTTTACGCGATGTCTTCACCATGGGCGCCCGGCCGATTGCCTCGCTCAATTCGCTGCGTTTTGGCGCGCCCGACCACCCCCGGACGCCCTATCTGGTCAAAGGCGTGGTGGCGGGGATTGGCGGCTACGGCAATAGCGTTGGCGTCCCAACGGTTGGCGGCGAGGTGTCTTTTGACCCTGGCTACAATGGCAATATCTTAGTCAACGCCTTCACTCTCGGAGTGGTCCGGACAGACCGTATTTTCCGAGCCCGCGCGGCTGGGGCTGGCAACCCGGTCATGTATGTTGGCTCGCGTACCGGTCGGGATGGTATCCATGGAGCCAGCCTGCTGGCCTCGCGCGAGTTCGACGCACGTTCGGAAGAACTCCGCCCGGCGGTACAAGTCGGCGATCCCTTTACTGAAAACCTGTTGATTGAGGCGTGCCTGGAACTGATGCAGCGCGATCTGATCGTCGCTATTCAAGATATGGGTGCAGCCGGACTGACCAGCTCATCCGTTGAAATGGCCGGGCGCGGAGGGACAGGGTTCTCACTCAATCTGGATACGATCCCTGTCCGTGAAGAAGGCATCACCCCGTACGAACTCCTGCTGTCCGAATCCCAAGAACGTATGCTGTTGGTTGCCAAAGCCGGCTGTGAAGAAGACGTCAGGGCGATCTTTGCCCGCTGGGACTTACCGGCCGTTGTGGTCGGACACGTGACCGACGATGCGCGTTTTCGCGCCGAGTGGCAGGGTCAAGAAGTCGTGAGTATTCCTGTCTCAGCACTGACCGACGAAGCCCCAGCCTACGAACGGCCGGCCGGCCCGCCAGTCGATCTTGCCATCCGCCAATCGCTCGACCTGACCAGCATTCCCGTGCCGACGGACTACAATCACATCGTACTCCAGCTCTTACGTTCCCCGAACCTGGCCAGCAAAGAATGGGTCTATCGTCAATACGATGCCCTGGTGTGTGGCAATACCGTTGTCCCATCCGGTTCAGACGCAGCCGTCATCCGGATCAAAGGCACCAAGACTGGCATTGGCCTGAGTGTCGATTGCAATAGTCGGTATTGCCTGCAAGATCCTTATCGGGGGGCGGTGATCGCCGTGGCCGAAAGTGCGCGCAACCTGGCCGTGAGCGGAGCGCGGGCCGTTGCCCTGTCCGACTGCCTCAATTTTGGCAATCCAGAAAAACCAGAGGTCATGTGGCAGTTCCAGCAAGCCATTGCCGGTATGCGAGATGCGTGTGACGCGTTGGGATTGGCCGTGGTGAGTGGCAATGTCAGTTTCTATAATGAGACCGCAGGCACAGCCATTCCGCCCACACCAACCGTTGCCATGGTCGGTATCCTGCCGGATGTCGCCCGGCATGTGACGCAATGGTTTAAGCAGCCAGGTGATGTGATTATCCTCTTAGGCGAAACCCTGGAGGAGCTAGGAGCCAGCGAGTATCTGTCTGTCATTCACGGCCAGGTGGCCGGTCTGCCACCAAGCGTGGACCTGGCACAAGAAAAACGTCTCCAGGATTTATGTATACACGCCGCCCAAGAACAGCTCCTGTCTTCCGCCCACGATGTGGCTGAAGGCGGACTGGCGATTGCCCTGGCGGAGGCGTGTATCACCGGACCAGGCCCCGGCATTGGTGGGCACGTCACCTTTGCAGAGCCGCTCTGCGGGTCGCTTCGTTATGACGCACTCTTGTTTGGCGAAAGCCAATCCCGGGTCGTGATTTCGCTGCCGGCCGAAAACGTATCTCGACTGCAAACACTGGCCCGGGCAGCGAGCGTAGCCTGTACGGTCTTAGGGGAAGTGGGGGGAACCGCGTTGGACATTACGGGTGTGATACAGCTCCCCGTTGCCCAGCTCCAACACGAATGGCGAACAGCTCTTGCTCGACAGATTGGGCTGTAAACCGCGCCGTTCCGGCGTGAGAGGAGGCTCTGTGGCCAGCCGACACACGGATGAGGAGGGTGATCGTTTCCATGAAGAATGCGGAGTTGTTGGTATCTATGGCCACCCTGATGCGGCGAACCTCGCCTATTTGTCCCTGTACGCCCTGCAACATCGGGGTCAAGAAGCAGCCGGGATTGCCTCCTCGAATGGACAAACTCTGCTGCTGCATCGGGGTCTCGGTTTAGTGGCAGATGTCTTTGAAGAAAAACAGATCCGCCGCCTCGAAGGGATGAGTGCGATCGGGCATAACCGCTATTCGACGGCCGGCTCAACCGTTCTGAGAAACACCCAACCGCTGGTCGCCCGCTACACCCATGGCTCGCTCGCCGTTGCCCACAATGGCAACCTGGTCAACGCTGATGAGCTGCGTCTGCGTTTGGAAAACCATGGCTCAATCTTTCAATCGACGGTTGATACTGAAGTCATCCTCCATCTCATTGCCGGCGCGCAAGCACCGACCCTGGTTGATCGGATTATCGAGGCGTTGGCGCAGCTGCGCGGAGCGTATTCGCTCGTATTTCTGACCGAAAACGAAATGGTCGTCGCGCGTGATCCGCATGGGTTTCGGCCGCTCATCCTTGGCCAGATCAATGACAAAGGCAAACAGACGGCTATTGTCACCTCAGAAACCTGTGCCCTGGACCTGATTGGAGCCACCTACGAGCGCGAAGTAGAGCCGGGCGAAGTCCTTTTATTTACCCCGGAAGGCAGCCAGTCGTATCACCCTTTTCCGCGCGAGCCGCTGTCACGCTGTGTGTTTGAATATATCTACTTTTCTCGACCTGACAGCGTGCAGTATGGCCGGAATGTCTATCAGGTCCGCCAAGAGTTCGGTCGTCAGCTCGCCCGCGAAGCGCCGGTTGAAGCTGATATTGTCATTCCGGTGCCGGATTCAGGTGTTCCGCCCGCTCTGGGCTACGCCCAGGAAACCGGCTTAGCGTTTGAGATGGGTTTGATTCGCAACCATTATGTGGGCCGCACCTTTATTGAGCCCCGCGACGCCATCCGCCACTTTGGGGTCAAGATCAAGCTGAATGCCCAGGCTGAGGTCTTGCGCGGCAAGCGTGTCGTCGTCGTCGATGACTCCATTGTCCGCGGCACAACTAGCCGCAAGATTATCACGATGATCCGCAATGCTGGCGCGCGCGAAGTCCATATGCGCATCAGCTCTCCGCCCACCACCGGTCCGTGCTACTATGGCGTCGATACGCCCAAACGCGGCGAATTGATTGCCGCTCACCAATCTGTCGAAGAAATCCGACAACATATCACTGCTGACAGCCTGTCCTATCTCAGTCAAGCCGGACTGTATGTCGCCATCAAAGAGTCTCAGGGTGGCTTCTGTGACGCCTGTTTTACCGATCACTACCCGGTCCCAATCGGTGAGCGCCCGAAAGGCAGCCAGCTGCCGCTGTTTGAGCTGGATCGCTGAATCAGCGCAGAGATAGGTGACATCCGGGTGCAGGTCAATCACGCGGGTGGAGTTGTTGATGGGTTTGCAAAGTGTGACACCTTTTCCGATCAGAATTGGTTCAAGACCTTCGATGTGAACCTTGAGGGCTCGGTGGCAAGTATTTCAGTTCCGGGCCTGACGGGATGCAATCTCGCAGGCAGGGATCAGACTAGGCATCAATCTGCACGGTCGTGTCTCGCTGCCCCTGGTCACTATCCGTCTCAGGATAATCGAGCGTCGAATGCAGACCCCGGCTTTCATGCCGCTGACTGGCACACCGAATGATCAGCTCTGCCACAGTGGCAAGATTGCGCAGTTCCAGGACATCGCCGGTGACCAAAAAGTTCCAATAATACTCCTGGATTTCATCCTGAATCAGGGCGATGCGACGCCGGGCACGGGCCAAACGCCTATCACTGCGCACGATACCGACATAGTTCCACATCAGGCGCCGGATTTCTTCCCAGGTATGGGTCACGACGACCATTTCGTCGCTATCGACGGCTTGGCCAGGGTTCCAGTCAGCAAAGGCTTGGGGGGTCTCGCGGTCCGTTGCCAGAAATGACTGGGCATGGCGAAAGACCCGATGGGCAAAGACAACGGCTTCGAGTAACGAGTTGGAGGCCAAGCGATTTGCTCCATGCAGGCCAGACATCGCGACCTCTCCAGCCGCATACAGGCGGTGTATCGGCGTTGCTCCGTTCAGGTCTGTTACCACCCCGCCACACATATAATGCGCGGCCGGCACGACTGGGATCGGTTCTTTGGTAAGATCAATGCCACATTCGAGACAGCGCTGGGCAATTGTCGGAAAACGCTTGCGCAGAAAATCGCTGTCACGGTGACTGATATCGAGAAACACGGACGAGAAACCGTGCGTCTTCATTTCCTGGTCGATCGCCCGAGCGACGACATCCCTGGGAGCCAGCTCAGCTCGGGCATCATACGCTGCCATAAAAGGCGCACCATCCGGACGGCACAGGATCGCCCCCTCGCCACGCAACGCTTCCGAGATCAAGAAAGATTTCGCTTGGGGATGGAACAGACAGGTGGGGTGGAACTGAAAAAACTCCAGGTTTGCGACTGGCGCGCCAGCCCGATATGCCATCGCCAATCCGTCGCCAGTCGCTACGTCCGGATTACTGGTATATAAATAGACCTTGCCCGCCCCGCCCGTACACAGCACGGTTACGCGGGCGGTAAACGTCGTAACGTGGTTCGTCTCCAGATCCAAGACATGTGCGCCCCAGCACTCCTGACCAGCTGAACCGGCAGCAGTCAGCAGATCAATCCCCATATGATTTTCAAGAATCCGAATGTTGGCGTGCGCGCGCACGGCGGCAACCAGCGCGCGTATGATCTCTTGGCCAGTGGTATCTGCCGCGTGCAGAATACGGCGATACGAATGCCCGCCTTCCAGTCCCAGATCGTATTCGGCAGCACCTTCAGCTCGGTCACCATTCCGACGTGAGAAATTTGTCCCCAGCGCGATCAGCTCATGGATGCGTTCCGGCCCTTCTCGGACAACGGTCTCAACCACGTCCGTGTGGCATAAACCAGCCCCGGCATTCAAGGTATCGCGAATATGCGCGTCAAACGAATCATCCGCGCTCCAGACGGAGGCAATCCCGCCTTGGGCATAGGCGCTATTGCTCTCGGGCAGGCAGTCCTTGGTCACAATCGTGACAGAGCTGTGGACGGCGGCCTTGAGGGCCAGGCTCAAGCCGGCAATACCGCTGCCAATAATAAGATAGTCGCTGGTATCCACGCTGAGACTCACTCAGGTCGCACGGGCGTGCGCAGGGTCGAAGATTGCGCTGTTTGGTACTCATTGCTCGCATGTCGATACTGAGGAGTCAAGCCGGGAGAGTCGTGAGACACCTGAGCCGAAAGGAGACCGAAATTGACCTAGGAGGAAAAATTGATTATCTAGGGGAGCGTGATGAGGGTTTGGGGATGTCGGGTGGAAATTCTCATGCTCATCTTCCTTCTTGGGGGGACGAGCATACTGGTTGCACTTCCAGATGCGCGGGCTGATATCTATGTCCGCCGTGATGCAAAAGGGGGGCTGAGTTTCACAAACGTACCAGATAGCCCCGACTACCAGGTCCACGTCCGGACTGTGCGCACCCGTCCTGCTCGGGGCCGTTTGCGGCCGCGTAAGAACGCGACGGAATTTGATACCCTGATCCGTACGGCAGGTCGTCGCCACGGGGTCGAATTTGCCCTCATCAAAGCCGTGATCAAGGCGGAATCGGGGTTTGATACACGTGCGCTCTCACCGGCTGGAGCCCGCGGCTTAATGCAGCTCATGCCAGCCACAGCCGCCCTGTACGGGGTGTCCGATCTATACGTGCCGCGCCAAAACATTGACGCTGGGGTGCGGCATTTGCGTTTGTTACTGAAGCGCTATCGGGGCAATCTGAAATTCACCCTGGCTGCGTATAATGCCGGGGAAAAAGCTGTCAAAAAATACCGTGGCATTCCGCCCTATCGAGAGACCCGCCGATACGTCCAGCGCGTCCTCCGCTACCGTCAAACCTACAAAAAACGAGCCCGGCTCGACCAGATGCACTCTGGTTAACCAAAAGAGAGTCCTGGTGTCAGAACTGCCCAATCTACTGAGTTTATTTCGTATCCTCCTGATCCCGTTCCTGATGTATTTTTTGCTTGACCCCAGACCGAGCGCAGGAATGTGGGCAGCTGGCATTTTTTTTGTAGCGAGTTGGACTGATTATTTTGATGGCTATATCGCCCGGCGACAGGGCCGGACAAGCACCCTGGGCAAACTCCTTGACCCCCTGGCCGATAAGCTCATTATTGCCGCAGCCCTCATTATGCTAGCGACGCTCGATCGCTCTCCACGCGTGCCAGCCTGGTTAGTCGTCTTGCTCATTGGTCGGGAAATAGCCGTGACTGGCTTACGCGGCATAGCTGCTGGAGAAGGCCTGATCGTCCAGGCCGAGAGAGTCGGGAAATACAAGACATTGTGTCAGGTCTTTGCCGTCCACGGCCTTATTTTGCACTATACCTATTGGCATATGGATTTCCACCTAGCTGGCATGTATTTCCTGTGGATCTCGGTCGTGTTTAGCCTGTGGTCTGGGGTGGAGTACCACCTCAACGTGTTCCGGGCACTCACTACCAAGCGGACGAAGCCCAGGGCTGACGCCGTATCAGGACAGTGAGAGAGCAACCTGTATGCATGTCTTAGTTACCGGCGTTGCCGGTTTTATTGGATTTCATGTAGCCACACGTCTGCTGGCGCGTGGTGATACGGTGGTCGGGCTGGATAATATCAACGCCTACTATGATGTTCGGCTCAAAGAAGCGCGCCTGGCGCAGCTCAGGGATCATGAGCGTTTTCGCTTCGTGAAAGGTGATCTGGCAGACCAATCTGGGATGAGTGAGCTTTTTAGCCAGCACCAGCCAGAGCGTGTTGTCCACCTGGCTGCCCAAGCCGGAGTGCGGTATTCCTTGACCAATCCGCATGCCTATGTGGAGAGCAACCTGATCGGCTTTCTGAATATTTTAGAAGGTTGCCGGGCCATTCAGGCTGCCCATCTGGTGTATGCATCAAGCAGCTCAGTCTATGGGGCAAATACCACGATGCCGTTTTCGGTCCATGCTAATGTTGACCACCCGGTTTCCTTGTATGCTGCCTCCAAAAAGGCCAATGAACTCATGGCTCACACCTATAGCCACCTGTATACCCTGCCGACCACAGGGCTGCGCTTTTTCACTGTCTACGGTCCGTGGGGCCGTCCCGATATGGCGCTGTTTGTGTTCACTCGTACCATTCTCGCCGGTGAGCCGATCCAAGTCTTCAATAACGGCCAGATGCGGCGTGATTTTACGTATATTGACGATATTGTGGAGGGCATTATCCGGGTGCTCGACACCATTCCGCAGCCCAACCCCAGCTGGTCTGGAATGGAGCCCGATCCTGGCACCAGCCGTGGTCCCTACCGCATATATAATATCGGCAATAACCAGCCAGTCGAACTCATGCACTTCATTGAAGTGTTAGAAAAGTGCCTTGGGCAGACAGCAGAAAAGCACTTTCTGCCCATGCAAGCCGGCGATGTCCCAGAAACGTATGCTGATGTAGACGACTTAATGCGAGACGTCGGCTTTCGGCCGGCCACTCCGATTACGGACGGCATTGCCCGGTTTGTGGAGTGGTACCGGGAATATTATGGGAGTGAGGGTTTCTCACGCTAGGCAAACTGTTCTAGCTCTCATCCGGCGTCAGTGTTGTCAGCGCCAGGGCGTGAATCGCGTGTTGCATCTCATCGGCTAAAGCGCTGTACACCATCCGGTGCCGCTGGACCCGACTTTTTCCGGAAAACAGCGGCGATACGATGCGGACCCGATAGTGTCCGCCACCCGACGCAGCCCCGGCATGGCCTGCATGCAAAGCACTCTCATCCTCGACCTCAACCTCAAGTGCCTCAAGGCTCTGGCGGAGGGTCTGCTCGATTTCGTCTGACATGTTCATATGTAAGAAGTTCTGAGTTCACGGCTGAAGACTCTGATCTTTTTGCGTTTTACGTATTCTGCCTGCCCTTAATCGAGGGAAAGACGGGGGTGCGGCGCTCCTGCAAAGCTGCCAGCCCTTCCTCAACATCTTTGCCAAAGAAGCCGAGCATTTCCAGCGCCAGCGAGTAGTCAAACGAGGTGGCGGCTGCATCCCGGAGCCACTGGTTCAAGGATAGTTTGGTCCAACGGATGGCTTGTTGAGAACCCTGAGCGAGTTTCTTGGCAACTGCCGTTGCCTTGGGCATGAGTTCATCATGCGGGACGACCATGCTAATCAAGCCGATGCGTTCGGCTTCTGTGGCATCCAGCATATCGCAGGTCATCAGATAGTATTTGGCCTTGGCCATCCCAACTAACAAGGGCCAGATGACTGCGGCATGGTCACCAGCGGCCACGCCAAGTCGGGTGTGCCCGTCGGTGAATTTTGCCTTCTCAGAGGCAATGCTAATATCTGCCAGCAGCGCGACGGCTAGACCTGCACCGACTGCCACGCCATTGATTGCGGAGATAATCGGCTTATTACAGTTGATCATATTGTGGACAATATCGCGGGCTTCTTTCATCGTCTGCGAGACGACTTCCAAATTTCCCATCGATTTTTCAACAACCTCAAAATCCCCCCCTGCAGAGAATGCCCGACCGGCTCCAGTGATCATGGCAACCCGGACATCATCGTCTTCGGCAATATCGAGCCAGACCTTACTCAATTCGTAGTGTAAACGGAAATTGGTCGAGTTCAGTGTCTCTGGTCGATTAATCGTCAGCAGGGCGATACCGTCTGTGATCTCAATCACCAAATGCTCGTATTTACTGTAATCCATTATTTGTCCTCCTTTGTGTTGTATGCTTTTTGCGCATTTTTGCGCTGCCCCGATTGACCTTAATGCGCTTCTGCCCAGTTTGCCCCCCGCCCTACTTCGACTTGCAGCGGCACGCTGAGCGAGGCGACTCCTTCCATGATTTCGCGGACAAGCGCTTCGAGTTGCGCAAGCTCGTTGTCTGGTACCTCGAACAATAGTTCATCATGAACTTGCAGCAACATCCGGGTCTGCAAGCCGTTTTGCTGCAGACGCCGATCAATGGCAACCATGGCAATCTTAATCAGATCAGCTGCCGTACCTTGAATCGGGGTGTTAATGGCTACGCGCTCTGCGCCGCTGACAACTTGGCGGTTGTTGCTGTGTAAATCAGGCACGTAGCGCCGCCGCCCTTGGAGCGTAGTGACATACCCCCGCTCGCGAGCTTCGTTCAGAACCTGGTCCATATAGCCTTTAATGCCATGATAGCGGGCAAAATACTGATCAATATATTGCTGGGCAGTTTTAAACGGAATGCTGAGTGAGCGGGCTAAGCGCTGGGCACCCATGCCATAGATAATGCCAAAATTGATAGTCTTGGCTTCGCGGCGCTGATCGGCTGACACACTCTCAATACCGACCTCAAAGAGCTCGGCCGCTGTCCGAGCATGCACATCTTGGTTGTGCTGAAAGGATTCGACCAGGAGCGGATCTTGGCTCAGGTGGGCCAGTAGGCGCAACTCAATCTGTGAGTAATCGGCAGACACAAAGACATGCCCGGCTGCGGGCACAAAAGCGGCTCGAATACGCCGGCCCTCTTCGCTCCGGATAGGAATATTCTGTAAATTGGGATTGCTGGACGACAAACGCCCAGTTGCCGCCACCGCCTGGTTAAATGAGGTGTGGATGCGCCCCGTCGTCGGATGAACCAGTTTGGGCAAGGCATCCACATACGTACTCTGCAGTTTGGTAAAGCCTCGGTAGGCCAAGAGTTTGGCCGGCAGCGGATAACGGTCTGAAAGTGATTCCAACACAGATGAATCGGTCGAAGAGCCTGTTTTGGTCTTTTTGCCGCGCGGCAGACCGAGCTTGTCAAATAAGAGATGTTGCAGCTGCTGGGAGGAGGCGATATTGAACTCTTGGCCAGCCATTGCGTAGATTTCTTTCTCAAGCTCGCTTCGCTTTTTTCCGAACTCGGTCGATAGTCCGGCAAGAAAGTCAGTATCGATCCGAATCCCATCCAACTCCATCCGGGACAGGACTAAGGCTAAGGGCACTTCAACCTCGACAAACAGCTCGCCCATACCCTCGTCTTGGAGTCGGGGGAATAAACGCTCGGCCAAACGCAGCGTCATATCGGCGTCTTCGCCGGAATACCTTGTTGCGTCAGAGACCGAAACCTCAGCAAAGCTCTTTTTTTTCCCACCGGTCACATCCTCATAGCTCATCATGCGGTAATGCAGATGCTCCCAGGCTAGGTCGTTGAGATTATGTCGGGCGGCGGGATTCAGCAGATACGAGGCGACCATCGTATCTCCGCCCAAGGCGTGCGGCCACACGTCGTACTTGGCCAGAACCATGATGTCATACTTGGCATTCTGGCCAATCATAGACAGGCACGGATCGTCAAACAGGCTACGGATTGCCTCAAGGACACTGTCACGAGCCAGGTGGGGGGCGGCATCCTCAGCCGTGTGACCAACTGGCACGTACCAGGCTTTGCCCTCTTCAATCGCCAGTGACACGCCAACCAGCTCGGCATCCAGTGGATTGAGAGCAGTTGTTTCGGTATCTAAGCAGTACGTCTTTACCGCTCGGATTGCGGTCAGCATTGCTTCCAACTGCTGGGGAGTCCGAACCGTTTCATATTCACCAATTTTGGCGGCGTTGGCTTCTTCGGCTTGGGCTTGCTCAAGAGAAAACTCCCAATCCACATCAAGATCTGCCAGAAAACGGCGAAACTCAAACTCAGTAAATAGCTCACGCAGCCGACCCTGGTCTGGCTCTTGACCCCGCAGCTGCTCAAGCTCGACCGTCACAGGCACGTCGCGACACAGAGTGGCGAGTTCTTTTGACAGCCGGGCCAGATCTGCGTTGGCCCGGACCTTCTCTCCTAGCTTGCCCTTAATCTCATCCGCATGACTCAGCACAGTGTCCACATCATACCATTCAGTAATCAGTTTTTTCGCGGTTTTTTCGCCCACCCCAGGGATACCCGGAATATTATCAGTCGCATCGCCCATCAACGCCTGGACCTCGACCACCCGGCCAGGCTCCACCCCAAACTTGGCCCGGACTTCTTCCAGGCCAATATTTTGGTTTTTCATCGTGTCGAGCATACTGACCCGATCAGACACCAACTGCATCAAGTCTTTATCCCCAGACACCAGGACAATTTCCCTGCCCTCCTGCTCCCAGCGGGTGACCAAAGTGGCCAGAATATCGTCAGCCTCGTATCCGGCCAGTTCGATGGCGGGAATTCGATACGCTTCAATCACTTCTTTAATTCGAGGAATCTGCTGCCGGAGTGGATCAGGCATCGACTGTCGGTTGGCCTTATAGTCGCTGTAGCGCTGGTGGCGAAAATTTTTGCCGGGTGCGTCCAAGATGATCGCCAGATGGCTCGGGGCGTATGTCTCGCGGACGCGTTGGAGCATATTCACAAAGCCAAAGATCGCATTAGTCGGAAATCCGCTGGAGTTGGTCAGATCCTGCACTGCGTAGAACGCGCGATAGATATACGACTGTCCATCAATGAGAAAAATCCGCGTCGGTTCTACTGTCACATCACAACTGTGGCAGGACA
The DNA here is from genome assembly GCA_965231765.1 of Binatia bacterium. GTDB lineage: Bacteria > Desulfobacterota > Binatia > Bin18 > Bin18 > JAAXHF01. Next base: position 4,725,912 of record OZ246887.1, on the reverse strand, counting down.
GTAGAGCAGCGTCAAGTTCTCCAACCGACTCTTGAGAATGAGAGCAAAAAAGAAAAGGCCCTTGGCTGGTCAAGGGCCTTTAGGAGAGAGCGGGTGACCGGGATCGAACCGGCGACTTCGACCTTGGCAAGGTCGCGCTCTAGCCAGCTGAGCTACACCCGCGTAGGTAGGAAAAATGTACACTATACGTGGGCAGAGTGTCAACGGCGATTTCCCATCCTGACAATGCAGATTCACTCCACCAACTTGAAAAACTCTTCTTCGCTCAAGACCGTCACCCCCAGTCGCTGCGCCTTATCGAACTTGGAGCCTGGGTCAGCACCCGCCACCACATAAGCGGTCTTTTTCGATACACTCGATGTCGCTTTGCCACCCAACTCTTCGATTCGTTTTTGGGCCTCAGCCCGAGTCATAGTCTCCAGCGTTCCGGTCAACACAAACGTCTTGCCGCTGAGCTTCCCGTCCCGTCGAGCGGCAACCTTGGGGAAGTGGACCCCAGCCTTGCGCAATTTTTCGACGACCTGCCGGTTTTGCTCTTGGGCAAAAAAGTGGGCAATACTGTGGGCAACTTCTGGACCAATATCACGAATCTCTTCCAATGCGGCTTGGTCGGCATCCATGATCGGTCCTAAATCGCCAAAATGCTCAGCGAGTTGTTTGGCCGTGGCCTCGCCAACATGCCGAATGCCAAGCGAGGTAATAAACCGAGCCAGTGTTGTTGTCTTACTTTTCTCAATCGCATCGATCAAGTTTTGGGCTGACTTATCTGCCAGACGCTCCAGACCGGCCAACTGTTCCTGAGACAGGCCATACAGATCGCCCGGATCATGAACCAATTCAGTCTCAACAAATTGCTCAATAATCTTGTCGCCTACGCCTTCAATGTCCATCGCCCCACGCCCAGCAAAAAACTTGAGGCTCTCTTTCAGTTTGGCCTGACAAGCTAGTCCAATACACCGGTACGCTGCTTCACCCTCTTCCCGCTCGACTTCAGCCCCACACACTGGACATACGGTTGGCATAACAAAGGCAGTCTCTTGCCCAGTCCGTTTCTCGGGAATCATTTTTACCACGTACGGAATGACATCGCCCGCCCGCTCAACAATGACCGTATCCCCAATCCGAATATCCTTGCGGACAATCTCATCCATATTGTGCAAGGATGCACTCTTGACTGTCACGCCACCAATGCCGACCGGTTCTAACTCCGCCACTGGCGTCAACGTCCCAGTCCGTCCGACTTGGGGGACAATATTCAGCACTCGGGTTGTGGCTTGCCGAGCCGGGAATTTATACGCCACCGCCCAGCGGGGTGAACGAGAAATAGCCCCAAGCTGTTGCTGCAAAGCAAAATCATTGACCCGCACGACTACGCCATCAATTTCAAACGGCAGCGCATCACGCTCGCGCTCCAACTCGTCAAAAGCCGTAAACACCTCGGACAAAGTCCGACATACCCGTCCGTATGGCACCGGCTTCAGTCCCCAAGCCCGGAGCGCTAGGACAAACTCTTCGTGCGACACGAGCGACACGCCTTCGATCTGACCCAGACCATGGCAAAATACATCCAGCGGGCGTTTGGCAGTGACCGTCGAGTCGAGCTGCTTGAGGGAACCAGCGGTAGCGTTACGCGGATTGGCAAACAGGGACTCGCCTGCTTCAGCGCGTTCTTCATTGAGTTGGCGAAACGCGGCATTTGACAGAAAGACTTCCCCACGGACTTCCAGGCGGCTGGGAAGAGGGTAACCGTGGTCGAACAAGGTCAATGGAACAGACCGAATGGTTTTTATATTGTGGGTAATATCTTCGCCAGTCATGCCATCGCCTCGGGTTGAGCCAACGTTGAGTCTTCCGTTTTCATACACCAGCTCGACAGCCACGCCATCGATTTTGGGTTCAGCCATGTACACAATGGCGTCATCAGTGTTGAGAAAGCGTTGCAAACGCTCCTCAAACTCCTGAGTTTCCTCACGGCTGACAACATTCGCCAGTGACAGCATCGGCACAGTGTGCTGGACAGAAGCAAACTCGGTCAGAGGCGGCGCACCGACTTTCTGGGTCGGAGAGAGAGGATCCTGGAGTTCCGGGTACTGGGCTTCCAGCTCAGCCAGACGCCGGAACAGCTGGTCGTATTCAGCATCGCTCAGCAGCGGATCATCAAGCACATAGTAGCGATGATTATGACTGCTCAACTCGTGGCGGAGCGTGTTGACTTCCGCCTGAATTTTTTGTGAGACCGGCATAGCTGTTATTCTGACTCTCTAAGGCAGAGGGACACGTTGTTAAGGGAGTTGGCTTAGGTTTGCCAAGGCTTCTTAGCCATGATCGAGTGGCATGGTGACATGATAGCGCTGGCGTCCACGGCTGACGGACAGCAAGATGCTCTGACTGAGCCGCACGTCGATCATTTTGCGGCGGAAGACGTCAACGGTCGGCGTCGGCGTGCCCGATACACCTAGCACCACATCTCCCCGCTGCATACCAATCTGAACGGCCGGGCTGCCGGGCCGAATCGTCCGGACCTCCAGACCGCCTCGGGTCTCTCCAAGGGTAATGCCCAGCAATTGCCAGGCCAGATCATCGGCTTTCTGCAAGGGAAAACGGGACGTTTCTATCTGAAGGGTTTTCTCTCTGTTCCCTCGTAGTACCTGGAGCTGTAAGCGGTCGCCACTGCTCCGCTCGCGTTCCCGTTGGAGATATTCCTCAGCAGTCCGCAGGCGTTGACCATCGAGACTCAGGATGACTTCTCCGCGCCGGATGCCTGCCCGAGCGGCTGGGCTGCCTGGTTCAACGCCGCGCACCAGGACGCCGCCCTGGCCCTCTTGGAGCGAAAAATGCGCCACCAACTCAGGGGTGAGAGTCTGGACCATGAGGCCAACCCATGGGGTTTCCACTGCGCCATAGTTAATGAGGTCTTGGACAATCCGCTTTGCTCGCGAAACGGGAATGGCAAAGCCAATGCCTCGGGCCTTCCCATAGATGGCGGTATTGATTCCAATGAGTTCGCCCTTGATATTGAGCAACGGACCGCCAGAATTGCCGGGATTAATAGAGGCATCGGTTTGGATAAAATCATAATACGTCCGCTCTCCGGTGTTCAGCGAGCGGTTTAGTGCGCTCACGACTCCGGTCGTCACCGTATGCGACAAGCCAAACGGATTGCCAATGGCAATAACCGTCTCCCCAATCATCAGATCGTGCGAGGAGCCGAGGGGGATATAGGGCAGCTTCTGGCCGTCTTTGACCTTGAGAACGGCTAAATCCGAGTCTGAGTCCGCGCCTACTAAGTGGGCATCTAGCTTACGCTCATTGGCCAACTGGATCTGGACTGTTTCCGACTGGAGGATGACATGCTCATTGGTCAAAATATAACCATCGGGCCGAATCACTACCCCTGAGCCCAGACTCCGTTCCGTTTGGCGTTGGTTATAGGGAGAAAAGAAATCACGAAAAAAATCATCAAACAATGGATCACGACCAAAGGAGCCAAACGGACTTCTTGATCGCTCAACGGTTTTTGCAGACAGAATACTCACCACCGCAGGACTGGCTTTCTCTGTCGCAATAACCACTGGACTACGTCGCGTCTGGCCGTAGAGCAATGCAGCGCCATCTGTCCCCAACACCATCAGCACTGTCGCTAGGCTGCACACCAGTCCTGCTGACTGCCTCAACCGCTGGCCTGCTCTCATCTCAGTTCCTCTTGCTCAACCTGCTTTACCCACATGCCGGAGACTCGACATACTAAGACTGCCACACGCGGTCGGCGGCTGGCTGTTGCATTGTGACACAATGAATAGCACCCAATCCAAGCACCAAATCAGTGCATGGAATTCCTACTACCCGCCGAGTCGGAAAGCAGTCTTGGAGGATCGCTAACGCCCGTTGATCATGCGCATCGGCATAGGTTGGCACCAGGACAACACTGTTCCCAATATAAAAATTGGCGTAGCTGGCCGGTAGTCGGCCGTCAGCAGCGATGACCGGGCCGGGCATCGGTAATCGGACCACGTTCAACGGCTGATCATCTTGATCCGTCAGCCGCTGTAATCGGGACATATTGTCCTGCAAGGCCCGGTAATTCACATCGTGGGGATCTTCTTCCACTGCACATACCACTGTTGTCGGATTCACAAACCGAACAATATCATCAACATGCCCATCCGTATCATCGCCGACAATGCCCTCCCCCAACCATAAGATCTTCCGCACGCCAAGACAGGACTTCAGCGCTGCTTCAATATCCTTCCGGCTCAGTCCAGGGTTACGATTCGGATGCAGCAGACATGACTCTGTTGTCAGCAGCGTGCCACAGCCATTCACGTCAATCGATCCGCCTTCGAGGACCAGCCCCGGCTCGAAGCGTGGCATCCCAAGTTGTGTGGAAATATGCCATGGCACGGCGTTATCCAAATCCCACGGCGGATACTTGCCGCCCCAGGTATTAAAGAGCCAGTCTGTCAGCCCCAGCTCAACCTGACCTGCAACCTGCCGAGTCACAAAAATCGGGCAATGATCCCGTGCCCAGGCATCATTGGTGGGAATTTCATATAGTCGCACCCGACTCATATCGACATCAGCGTGTATCAACAAGACTCGGACCTGCTGCCCAGCCTCAGCGTCCTTGACGCAGATGTTGACCTGCTCATCGGGGCAGACGGCTTGTACCAGCGCACAAAATACGGGTGGAATTGCGCTAAACCGATCCGGCCACGTGTCATGATTATGCGGCCACGACAGCCATGTCGCAGCGTGCGGCTCCCACTCTGCCGGCAAGCGAAAGCCAAGACTGGCAAGACTCGCTGGTGTGACGGAAGGTAGGGCAGAAAGGGCAGAATGCGGAGTAGCGTACTTAGTCAAGGTAGCGTCGGGTAATGTTGGTGTAGGCATCAATGCGCCGATCGCGTAAAAATGGCCAATCTTGGCGCACAGTATCAATGCGACCCAGGTCACATGCCATGACCAGAGTTTCTTCATCTTGCGTGCCAGCCCTGGCCAAGACACGCCCAAAGGGGTCACTCATAAAAGACGAACCCCAAAACTGGAGCCCTGCTTCTGTCCCGACTCGATTCACTGCCGCGACATAGACCCCATTTGCCACGGCATGGCCGCGCTGTATCGTCTCCCAGGCTTGGCGCTGAGCATCCCGTTCATCTGATGGCTCGGCATGCTGCCAGCCAATAGCAGTTGGGTAAAACAGCAGCTGTGCTCCACTCAGCGCCGTTAAGCGCGCCGCTTCAGGAAACCACTGGTCCCAACAGATAAGGACACCAATACGAGCATACTGGGTATCGAATGTCCGAAAGCCTAAATCGCCCGGAGTAAAGTAAAATTTTTCATAATAGAGGGGATCGTCGGGAATGTGCATCTTGCGATATTTGCCGACAAGCGAGCCGTCAGTATCGATCACCACGACCGTGTTGTGAAATAATCCTGCGGCGCGCTTCTCAAAAAGGGGCACAATCAATACGAGTTGATGGATAGCGGCAACACGGCTCAGCGTCTCAGTTGTCGGTCCAGGAATTGATTCAGCCAACTGGAAAGAGTTGGTATCTTCACGCTGACAGAAATACGGTGAGGAAAAGAGTTCTTGGAGACAGACAATCTGAGCGCCACGGCGGGCGGCCTCTTCAATACGTTGGGTGGCTTTGGCCAGATTTGCACCAGGATCGTCTCCACACGTCATCTGGACCAGGCCCACATTCACAGGGGCAGCCGCTGAATCACTCTGCATAGGCGTATTGTACGGAATCGTCCGAGACTGCTCAATGCGTGGCCAGTCGAAAGCCCACAAGAGTCCAAAATCCGTAGGCACTCCATTTCGCTTGACACGGCGGGACAAAGAATATAGCTGTTTGGGCTCTTTTTGACTATCTTTATCGTCCGAAACCTGCGAAACCTGCTGGATCTGCCTGGTGTCCCAACGCTGCTAGCGAGTCGCCCAATCCACTGATCGTGTCACTGATACCGCGGAAGAAGCATCCGTAACAAACAAAGGGAAAGTGTCATCATGGGAGCGCTAAAAGAGAGTGTCCGAGATACCTACGAGCGACGTTTCTCGTCTCCCGAAGCTCTTCAGGCTGAACGTCTCAGACGCAATATGCGCAGTATGGACCCGCCTGAGTCTGCGGTGGCATGGGCTTCTTCCGTCGGCAATACCGTAGAGGAAAACCTCGACCTGTATGGGATACGCAACTGGGGAGGCGAATACTTTGATGTGAACCGTGACGGAGACGTTGTCCTCGCCTTTCCACAAATCCGTAATACTCCAGTTGCTGTGAAAGATGTGCTGACCGAACTGCATCAGCGTGGCTTCTCAGCTCCGCTGGTCTTGCGCTTCCCCCAGATCCTCGACTGTCAGATTCAGAAGCTGGTCGATGCCTTTCGCAGAGCTATCGAAGAGTTTGACTACAAGAGAGAGTATATCCCGGCCTACCCGATTAAGGCCAACCAAAAGAAAGAAGTCGTGCAGGAGATTGTTCGTTTTGGTCAACGCTATAACCTGGGCATTGAGGTTGGCAGCAAAGCCGAACTCACCCTCGCCCTCGCCCTCATACATAATCCGGACGCTCCGATCATCTGCAATGGCGTTAAAGACGAGGCGTACCTCAAACTTGCCTTGCTGAGCAAACAGATTGGTCACGCAGTCTTTATTGTCGTAGAAACTCTCTCTGAGCTGGGCCTCTTGGTAGAGCTCAGCACGCGGCTCAATATCCGTCCTCGTATTGGCCTGCGGCTGAAACTGTCAGCCCGTGGCAGCGGCAAGTGGGAAAAATCGAGTGGCGACTTGTCCAAGTTTGGCTTTACCACCATGGATCTGCTCAAATGCCTCAAACACCTCAATGCGGCGGATCTCGGTGACTGTCTACAATTGTTGCATTTTCATATTGGCTCGCAGGTCACCGATATCAAACGCATTAAATTTGCAGTTAAAGAAGCTGCTCGCACGTATGCCAAGCTGCACAAACTGTGCCCCAAGCTCAATTACCTTGATGTTGGTGGGGGTCTCGGCATTGACTATGACGGCTCTCGGACCGCCTCAGAGTCAAGCGTCAACTATTCCGTTCAAGAGTATGCCAATGACATTGTCTACTCGATCAAAGAAGTGTGTGACAACGAAGATGTCCGCGAGCCAATCATTCTGACCGAAAATGGTCGGATGATTGCCGGTCCACACGCACTCTTAGTGTTCAATGTCATCAATGAATTGACCCTGTCCAATGGTCCGATTCACGTTCCCAGCCCGGATAGCCACCCGCAAGTCATTCGGGAAATGTACGATATTTACTCTGAGATAAACGCCAAGAACTACCGTGAATACTACCACGATATCGTTGATCAACGTGACGAAATGTTCTCGCTGTTTAACTTGGGGTATTTAGCTCTGGAAGACCGTGGGCTTGGCCAAGAATTGTTTTGGGGGGTCTGTGAGCGAGCGCTCAAATATGCCAAGACAGCCAAAAATATGCCTGAAGAGTTTGAAGACCTGGAACGCCGCTTAGCCCGCAAGTTTATCTGTAATTTCTCGGTCTTCCAGTCTATTCCAGACTCGTGGGCGGTCGGTCAACTGTTTCCGATCATGCCTTTGCACCGGCTGAATGAGGTTCCTGACCATAAAGGCTATCTCGCCGATTTAACGTGTGACTCCGACGGTAAGGTCGATAATTTTGTAGACTTGCGCGATATCAAAGACTCGCTTGAACTGCACCCACTGGATGGTGAGCCGTACTATTTGGGTGTCTTTTTTACTGGCGCCTACCAAGATGTACTGGGTGACTATCATAATCTTTTTGGCCATGTGCATGATGCGTCTATTGTGGTTGATGACACTGGTCGGTGTCATATTACCGAGATCATTCCTGGTCAGAAGATTGAAGAGGTACTGAAAGTGTTTGGGTATGAGCGAGAAGATCTCCTCGAAAGATTTTGGCAGTACGTTGCTCAAGAGGTCACTCGTACACAGGTCAAGCCGGAATGGGGAGACCAGCTACTGCGGGAGTTTGAGGCTGCTCTGGGGAGTTATACGTATTTGACGCTGGAGGAATAATGGAGGGGGTGAGGATTTAGGGGGGGGTAGTTTCTCCCTCATCCCTCATCCCCAATCCGCACCTATGGCCAACATTCTCAACGGGACTGATCCCAGAGCAATTCAGCAAGCAGCCAGCGCACTACGAGCAGGCAAAGTCGTCGCCTTTCCAACTGAAACCGTCTACGGTTTAGGGGCTGATGCGCTCAACGAGCAGGCAGTCACTCACGTCTTTCACATTAAGCAACGCCCTGAGTTTGATCCGCTGATTGTCCATATCGCCGACACGCAGCTTGTGCCCCGCTATGCGTCACATATGCACCGCCGAGCCACAGCCTTGATGGAGCGCTTCTGGCCGGGCCCGCTGACACTTGTGCTGCCTAAACACTCTGTTATTCCAGATCTGGTAACTGCTGGACTGAGGACAGTCGCACTGCGTATGCCAGCCCACCCGGTTGCTCTCAATCTCTTGCGAGTAACTGGCCTGCCGATTGCCGCGCCAAGTGCCAACCCATTTGGTTATGTCAGCCCTACTACAGCTCAGCATGTGCAGGAGACATTGGGAGAATCGATTGAGATCATTCTTGATGGCGGCCCCTGCACGGTGGGAGTTGAATCAACGGTCTGTGCGGTGACTGACAAAGAAGTGGTATTGCTGCGTCCAGGCGGAGTGAGCCTGGAAGAAATTGAAGCGGTTATCGGCCCAGTTGCCATGCCCTCTTCTGCCGGCCCTGATGCACGTTCACCTGGGACGCTGCTCCAGCACTACGCACCCCGTGTACCGATTACACTGCTCGCCCTCGGTCAGGACATTCCCCAGCCTGCTCTTCAAGAACGGGTCGGTTTATTGACATTCAGATCACGAGCAGAAGTTGAAGGATATGTTGTTAGCGAAGCCTTAGCGGCTGAGGGCGATATCCTCGAAGCCGCGGCGAATCTGTTTGCAGCGCTGCGCCGCTTTGACAGTCTCGGGCTGGACCGGCTGGTAATCGAGGCAGTTCCTGAGCAGGGAATCGGCCGGGCAATTATGGATCGACTGCGCCGGGCGGCGGCTCGCTGCTGAGACTCTTATGCCGAGTACAATATACACAACAGAAGTCATTCTTCCGCTTGAATAGTCCGGCTGATCGGGGCAGTATACCAGTCGAAGACAAAGGAGGGACCGCATGGAATTCGAAACACTCGCGACTGGCTATGGCCTTCTCGAAGGACCACGCACAGATGATCAGAACCGGCTCTATTTCAGCGATGTACGTGGAGGCGGTGTCTTCCGCCGCAGCCCGGATGGGCAGATTGAAACGCTGATATCAAAAGACCGCAAGTCGGTGGGTGGTATTGCTCTGAACGAGGGCGGCGGCATACTCGTGACTGGCCTGTCACTCGCCAAATGGGATGAACACAGCGGTGAAGTGACAGAGATCTTCGGTGAATGGGACGGCAAGCCGTTGTTTGGCTTGAATGATCTGACAATTGATGACCAGGGCAGCATTTGGGTTGGCTCGTTCGGCTGCGATATATCCAAGTTTGATTTTAAGAGCACCCCAGCGCCGGGGTCGTTATTTCGTGTCGATCCGTCAGGAGAGGTCACGCATCTGTGGGAAGGTGTTGAAGTCACCAACGGCCTCGGTTTCACTGCGGATCGAAAGCTGCTGTATCATTGTGATTCCACCACACGTTCAGTCTGGGCGTATGAAGTCCGCGCCGATCGAACAGTCAGTGACCGCCAACTCTTTGCCAAGCTTCCCGACGGTATGCCGGATGGAATGACGGTCGATATCGAAGGCGGCGTATGGGTCGCGGTTGTGGCCGGCTCTGGCGAAGTGGTGCGTTTTAAACCGGATGGAACGCTTGATAAGCGGATCAACATTCCGGCAAAAACAATCACCAGTATCGCGTTTGGCGGTCCCGACATGTGTGACCTGTATGTTGTCACCGCGAATAATGATCAACGAGATCTGAAGGGCACAGTCTTTCGGACCCGTTCAGAGATTCCTGGTTTGCCAGTGCCACAAGCAGGGTTCTAAATCTGTGCTTCTCTTCTGACAGGGCATATGTCTTGCCCTCAGCAGGTGATGGGAGTATCACGGCAGGAGATCATGGAGGTAGAGGCGAGAAACAATTCGAGAGATATCGGAGAAGATTCACACATGCATCCAGAGCGTTGACTCCGGATAGCTATCCGTGCTGGCGGCGCTCGGAAAGGAGGCGAGCATGCCATTTCACCCCAACCCTGATGGCTCATGGAGAGAGGTCCAAGCAGATTACACAACCATCATCCGATCCAGTGTTCCGGACAGCGATGTCCCAGACAGCGAAAAAAAAGCCGCCCTGGAAAAGGTGAAAGTGGTCCTGGCGACTTCGGGTCCGAGTGACCCGCTTGTCAGATGGTGGAATTCCGCAATGTCAATATTAGGTCGGCGCGACGACAGGCTCTAACACCGAGAGGAAGTTCGTACGATCACCCCGCTTCTCCCCGCCCTCGACACTGGTGATCGGTTTCCGCGCTGGCCCAGCCATATACAGAAGGCGGGAAAAGGAGAAGACGACAGACGCCTTCTCCTCCAAAATGTCCAGCAAAACGCCTAGACTGACGTGTGGACTCTTTGGCCAGTTTTTACACTGCGTCAATAATGGCGTTGAAGGTTGAGCTGGGACGCATCGCTTGTTCGGTCTTGACTGGATCGGGGATGTAGTAACCGCCAATATCAGCCGGCTCGCCTTGCGCGGCGATCAGCTCTTCATTGATCTTGGCTTCATTCTCTGCCAGTTCTTTGGCCACCTTGGCAAAACGGGCCTGCATGGCCGCATCTTTGTTCTGGGCCGCCAGTTCCTGTGCCCAGTACAGAGCCAGATAGAAAGTGCTGCCTCGGTTATCGATCTCATGCACCTTGCGGGAAGGAGACTTGGCATTTTCAAAGTATTTGCTGACGGCCTGATCAAGCGTCTGTGCTAACAGCGCCGCTTTTTCATTCTTGGTGTTTTCGGCAATCATCTCAAAGGATGGCACCAGAGCGCAGTACTCACCCAGCGAATCCCACCTGAGGTGGCCTTCTTTCAGAAACTGCTGCACATGTTTGGGAGCAGAGCCGCCAGCTCCTGTCTCAAAAAGTCCGCCGCCGTTCATTAGCGGCACGATCGACAGCATGCGTGCGCTGGTCCCGAGTTCGAGAATTGGAAACAGATCAGTCAGGTAGTCACGCAACACGTTACCCGTCACAGCAATCGTATCTTGTCCTGTGCGAATTCGTTCCAGCGAAAACCGCATTGCGGCTTGCGGCTTCATGGTCCGAATATCGAGACCAGCCGTGTCATGCTCGGGCAGATATTGCTTCACCTTCTTGATGATTTCGACATCGTGCCCTCGGCGCTCGTCCAGCCAGAAAATCGCCGGGGCGCCAGTCGCTTTTGCTCTCGACACCGCTAGGCGGACCCAGTCGCGAATAGGTGCATCCTTGGTCTGACACATTCTGAAAATATCGCCGACTTGTACTGTCTGCTCAAGGAGTGTGACCCCGGAAGCATCAACAACCCGAATCTTTCCATCAGCTGGTGCTTCAAAGGTCTTGTCATGCGAACCGTACTCTTCGGCTTTCTGCGCCATCAGACCGACGTTGGAGACGCTGCCCATGGTCGAAGGATCAAACTGTCCATGCTTTTTGGCGTCTTCAAGGATTTCCTTATACATGGTCGCATAACACCGATCCGGTACCATAGCGATCGTATCGTGCAGTTCGTCGGCCGTATTCCACATCCGACCACCATCACGCACGACATTCGGCATGGACGCATCGACGATAACGTCATTGGGCACATGCAGGTTAGTGATACCTTTTCTCGAATCGACCATCGCTAGCGCTGGACGATTTGCGTACACGGCAGCAATGTCGGCTTCGATCTCGGCTTTTTTATCGGCGGGCAGGCGATCGAGTTTGGCCAGCACATCGGCCAAACCATTGTTGACATTCGCTCCGATCTGTTTGAGGGCATCGGCATGTTTGTCGAGCGCGGCTTGGTAGTACACAGACACACAGTGGCCGAACATGATTGGATCAGAGACTTTCATCATGGTAGCTTTGAGGTGCAGAGACAACAACACACCTTCTTTTTTTGCGACGTCCATCTGCGCAGCAAAGAACTTGCGCAACGCCTTCACATTCATGACAGACGTATCGATCACTTCGCCTTCGAGCAGAGGCAGCTGGTCTTTGAGGACAGTCACCTGTCCATCAGCAGCGACAAATTCGATCCGGACGTTGTCCGCTTTTGCCATGCTGGTCGATTTTTCGCTCTCAAAAAAATCTCCCCCATCCATGTGGGAGACAGCGGCTTTGGACCCGCTCTTTGGCCAGTCCTGCATCATCTTATGCGGATTCTTTTGGGCAAACTTCTTGACAGAAGCTGCTGCTCGGCGATCAGAGTTGCCTTCCCGCAGAACAGGATTGACGGCCGAACCGAGCACCACGGAAAATCGTGCTTGTAGCGCTTTCTCAGCCTCAGTTTTGGGCTCTTCCGGATAGTCAGGGATATCGTAGCCCTTGTCTTGCAGCTCCTTGATCGCCTCTTTCAGCTGTGGAATGGACGCACTGATATTCGGCAGTTTAAGAATATTGGCCTGGGGTGTCTTGGCCAGTTCACCCAACTCTGCGAGGCGATCAGGAATTTTTTGCTCCTCAGTCAGGTTGTCGGGAAAGTTGGCAATGATTCTGCCGGCAAGAGAGATGTCACTTCGCTCCACCTCAATGCCAGTCCCCTGTGTATACGCCCGCACAACCGGGAGTAACGCGAACGTTGCCAATGCTGGCGCTTCATCAATCTTGGTCCACGTAATTTTTGCTGTTGCCATGTGCCGTCCTTTGTTTCGCTAAATTTGCGCGGGCCCTGCCGCGCCATTTTTTGCCTGATAGCAGCGTAGGCTTGAGACGCATCTCAGCTCTAAGCGGATTGCAAAGCGTACCCGAAGATAGTAGACAGGTGGGAACTCCTGCAACCCGGTCGAAACTATCCTATCGGAATCATTTTGGAAAGCCGCTGTACTATGAACCTTATGCTACGCTGCTGGCCCATCTTCTGTCTATTCACACTCCTGCTCGGGTGCTCTCGCGAAGTCGAAGATGTCCCGCTCAGCAATCGGCTGATGACGATTGCTGATAAATTCTTCGATGTCGAGGCTGTTTCAGCCGAAAAAGCGGTTGTTGTTGGGTATGGGGGCAAGATCCTCCTCACCTCTGACGCCGGAAAAACCTGGCAATTGAAAGACAGCGGGACAGACTTAGCTCTGTATGCGGTTGAATTTCCGAGCGCCCAAACCGGCTGGATTAGCGGCCAAGGTGGCCTGCTGCTGAAGACGGAAGACGGCGGAGAAACCTGGCACAAGAAAGAGAGTGATGCGCCCGTTTCTTTGTTGTCGCTTCAGTTCCTGGATGAAAATCACGGTTGGGCGGTAGGAGATCGCGCCACGTATTTACGGACCACAAATGGGGGCGAGTCCTGGGCATCTGGGTACATTGAACCATCTCTCGAGGGTGTGGACATGGACGCGACCTTGTCTCTGGTCGATCCGATTATTTATGACGTACACTTTGTTGATCCGCAAAATGGTTGGATGGTTGGTGAGTTTGGCAAGATCTATCACTCGACCGATGGGGGCCTGAGCTGGACCGAACAGCAAAACAGTCTGCTCGGACAAGAGGGCATTACCGATGCGCTTAACCTGCCGACCTTTTTTGGTGTCCACTTTTCCTCCGTCTCAGAGGGTATCGCCGTTGGCCTGGAAGGCAAGATTGTCACGACCTCGGATGGTGGAATGCAGTGGACCTTTCAGAAAAATGACACGCCAGAAACACCTCAGCTGTATGCGCCCCTGCTCCTGGACAATGGCCGGGGCTGGATTGTGGGCGCGTCGGGCAGTGTCTTCCAGCTTCAGAATGGTAGCTGGGAAAAATCCAATCTGGGCATGCCAATGATGACATGGCTCCGGGCGATTGATTTTCTGGACGCACAGCATGGCTGGGTTGTCGGTGGATTTGGGACGATTTTACGGACCTCGAATGGTGGCAAGAGTTGGTTTCCAAGTTTGGGATAAGTTTGGGCCAGCATGAACATGGAGTACGTATCATAATGACAGACTCGGCTTTTGATATCGCAGGCAAGGTGACGATTGTGACAGGTGGCGGCACTGGCATTGGGGCGGATATTGCCGCTGAGTTCTGTCGGCGCGGCGCCAAAGTTTTGATTACGAGCCGGACGATGGATCATTTGGGTCCGGTGGCTGACGGTATTCGTCAGGAAGGTGGTACGGTTGATACGATCGTGTGCGACGTGCGCCAAAACGATCAGGTTGAAGCCGTGGTGCACAAAGCTGTTGAGGACTGGGGCCAAGTTGATGTGGTGATCAATAACGCTGGGGCGAGCTTTGTGGCGCATGCCCACGATATCTCGCCAAACGGCTTTCGAGCGATTGTTGATATCAATCTGAACGGCACCTTTTTGTTCTGTCGAGCAGCTGCCAAGATCATGATGGACAAAAAGACCGGCGGCAATATCATTAATATCTCGTCTGATTCGGGTGTGTACGGGGCAGCTTCCATGTCACATTACGGGGCCTCAAAGGCTGGCGTGATCAATCTCACCCGCTCGCTGGCCATCGAATGGGCGCCGTACGGTATTCGGGTCAACTGCATCTCACCCGGTCCAATCGAAACGCCGGGTGTCCTAGAGGTGTTGTGGCCAACACCAGAGCTGCAGCAAAAAGCTCGGGATTCAAACGCCCTGAAACGCTTTGGCACTGGCCCAGAAGTCGCCTGGCCGTGCGTCTTTCTGGCGTCTTCGGCGTCAGGATTTATTAATGGCGTCAATTTACAAGTCGACGGCTGTACCCTGCAAAGCGGCGAGCCTGGGAGTCGCCTCAATTAGTTTGAATGAATGTGGGAGCACCTAGTATGGCAGGTATTGTTTCGTATGGGGCGTATGTTCCGACCTATCGTCTCCCGCGTGACCTCATTGGGCAGGAGTGGGGCACGCCTTCTTTAGGCGGAGAACGGGCGATCGCCAATTATGATGAAGACAGTCTGACCTTGGCGGTCAACGCCAGTGTCGACGCGCTGGGCGGCCGAGACCCGCAGCAATTGGCCGGTGTTTTTTTTGCCTCCACGACCTCTCCGTATCGGGAGAAACAAGCTGCGGTGACCGTCGCAACAGTGTTAGATGCCAAGTCAGAAATCCGGACCATGGATTTTACGGATACCCTCCGGGCGGGCACTTCGGCTTTGT
This sequence comes from Binatia bacterium, assembly GCA_965231765.1. GTDB lineage: Bacteria > Desulfobacterota > Binatia > Bin18 > Bin18 > JAAXHF01. The sequence continues at coordinate 4,710,617 of OZ246887.1, read as the reverse complement.
TAACCGCACTTGATCTGGTCCAGACTGGCCAGCAGCTTCTGGTGTGTTCGGGCGACTCACGCATAGGTGAGCCTGATACCCAACAAGAGCAGAACTATGGCGATGCCGGCGGGGCGCTTCTGATCGGAACGGAAAACGTCCTGGCTGAAGTGGTGGGAACGCATACCATTAGCCAAGAGTTTCTCGGCACCTGGCGGACTGAAGAGCAAGACTACCTACGCTCGTTTCCAGGTGGGTTTGAGAACAAATTTGGCTACAACCGTTTTGTCGCTTCTGCCGTGAAGGGTGTGTTGGACAAATGCAATCTGAGCGCCCAAGATATCACTAACGCGGCCATTGCCGGTCCAAGCCAAAGGGCGATGCAGGGCGCATTACGTGGCCTGGGTTTGGATGTCAACTCTCAGGTCCAGGATACGTTCTGGAATACGATTGGTGATTCAGGTACGGCTCAACCTTTGGTTTTGCTGGCAGCAGTTCTGGAGCGGTCTAAACCGGGCGATCTGATTCTGGTCGCAGGTTATGGCGACGGCGGCGATGCGGCGATTTTTAGAGTCACTGATGCCATTGCCGAGTATCAGCTGGTGCGGAGCGTCTACTCACAGATTGAAGTCAAACGTACGATGTCGTCGTATGGAAAATACGCTCGCTTCCGCAAGCTGATGAAGAAGGACTACTCCACGGAAGATCAATCCACCCCAGTTGTCTTGCTCCGGGATAAAAACGAGATCTTGCCGCTCCATGGCGGAAAATGTCCCAGTTGTGGCATGATTCAGTTCCCGATTCACCGGATTTGTGTCGAATGTGGCCACCGTGACGGTCTGGAAGAAGTGAAGCTCACACGAACCGGAAAATTGTTCACCTTCACCCATGATTATCTGACCCAAACGCCAGATCCACCGACGACGCATGCCGTCATCGATCTGGATGGTGGCGGTCGGGTTTTTGTGCAAATGACCGACTGTGAATCCGAACGGGTGGCAATTGGCATGTCTTTAGAGTTAACATTTAGGAAATACCATGAAGGGTTTGGCATCAAGAATTACTTCTGGAAGGCCAGACCAATCAGTCAGCAATAACACAGCTACGAGCAGCACACTCCAGAAAGGAGCAGGAAGATGCATATTCGTGACAAGGTGTCGGTGATTGGGGCAGGATGCAGCAAGTTTGGTGAGAACTATGATATGAGTGCGGAAGATATGGTGGTGACCGCAGCGCTAGAAGCCTACGCCGACGCCAATATCGACCCCAGCCAAATTCAGGCCGCTTGGGTGGGGACCTTGAGTTCAGCCAATGCCGGCAATGCACTCGCCGATCCGCTTAAGCTGTACAATATTCCGATTACCCGGGTTGAGAACTACTGCGCCTCTGGCATGGACGCGTTTCGCAACGCGTGTATGGCGGTTGCATCGGGCATGTACGATGTGGTGTTAGCACTTGGCTTTGAAAAGCTGCGTGACTCTGGTCAACGGGGCTTGGGGACATTCGGCAACCATCCTGTTGTGGGTTACGGCACCACCGCTCCGTCGCTGTTTGCGATGGCTGCCAACCGTTATTTCGAGACGTATGGCATCGACAAGCACGCTTTGGCCAAAGTGGCAATGAAAAACCACCACAATGGCACCATGAGCCCCAAAGCCCACTTCCAGATGGAAGTGTCTGAAGATCAGGTTGTGAATGCACCCCTGATTTGTAGCCCGCTGGGTCTGTTTGACTGCTGTCCGACGACAGATGGCGCAGCCGCAGTCATCATCTGTAAATCAGAGATCGCCAAATCCTTCCGGCCTGACCCGCTGAAGGTCAAAGGCGTTGGTTTGTCAGTCACCTCAGGCGAGCCGTACATGAAACCGGGTTTTGCTTACACTGGCTTCCCAGCCACTGCCCAAGCCGCTCAATCCGCCTACGAGCAGGCTGGCATGACGGTCAAGGACATTGACTTGGTTGAATGCCACGACTGCTTCACTATTACCGAAATTCTGAACTACGAAGACCTTGGCCTGTGCAAAAAAGGCGAAGGCTGGAAGTACGTCGAGGAAGGCCGTGCCTCAATCGGTGGCGAAATTCCCGTCAATCCGTCCGGTGGCCTCAAATCGTTTGGGCACCCGATTGGTGCAACTGGCATCCGGATGATCTACGAAGTTGGTCAGCACTTGTGGAACAAAGCTGGCGACCGCCAGGTCAAAGACGCTGAAGTTGGTCTCGCCCACAACCTAGGAGGTCCGGGTTCGGTTGGTTGTGTGTCGATTTTGGGTAATAGCTAAGTGAGGACTGAGTAACGAGGACTGAGGACTAAGTGAAGAAGGACAGTCAAGAAAAAGACTCAGTCTGCGGCGCTCAGTCCTCATCGCTATCCTCTTATCTTCGGAGCTTTCGATGGATTTTGGCTTTAGCGAAGAGCAAGATCTGCTGCGTCAATCTGCGGCAGATCTTTTGAAGAATGAATGTCCGATGACATATGTCCGCCAGATGATGGAGGACGATCGGGGCTATTCTGACGAGCTGTGGAATAAGATGGCCGACCTGGGCTGGATGGGACTCATATTCCCTGAAGAGTTCGGCGGCTTGGGACTCAACCTGGTTGACATGGTTGTTATCCTGGAAGAGATGGGCCGAGTTGTTCTGCCAGGGCCTTTTTTCTCGACGGTTGCACTGGGTGGCTTAGCTATTCTAGAAGCTGGTAGCGACGAGCAGAAAAAGAATTTGTTGCCCGATATCGCTGCAGGCCAGACCAAAGCAACCCTGGCGTTTTTGGAAGAAAATGCGCGTTGGGATGAACAAGGCGTGAATCTCACGGCGACAAAGAGTGGCAGCCAATATCAGCTGAGCGGAGTGAAGTTGTTTGTTCCTGATGCGCATGTGGCGGATACGATCGTGTGTGCGGCACGAACATCCGAAGGGATCTCGTTGTTTGTCGTTGACAGTCAACAGGCTGGGGTGAGTACGACCCTGCTCAAAACCATGGATCAAACCCGTAAACTGTGTGAGGTTCGCCTCGATAATGTGCAGCTCGGAGCAGAGGCCGTCTTAGGCACTCCTGGACGGGCGTGGAAGGCACTCAGTCGTGTTCTTGATCAGAGTAAAGTCGCGCTCAGTGCAGAGATGTCTGGTGGTGCTCAGCAAGTCCTTGATATGAGCGTGGAGTACGCTAAGGTCCGCGAGCAGTTCGGTCGACCGATTGGCTCTTTTCAGGCTATTCAGCATAAATGCGCCGATATGCTCGTTCAGGTTGAAAGCGCAAAGTCGGCGACGTACTACGCAGCCTGGGCAGTTGCCAATGATGGCGCGGATGCTCCGCTGGCTGCGGCTATGGCCAAAGCGTATTGCAGCGATGCGTATCGCAAGGTCAGCGCTGATGGGATTCAGGTCCACGGCGGTATTGGTTTCACCTGGGAGCACGATATGCACATCTATTTCAAACGAGCCAAAGGCTCCGAGGTTACCTTTGGCGATGCGACCTGGAATAGAGAGATCGTCGCCCAGCATACATTGGACTAGCAAGAGATAAAGAAGAACAGTATGGCCGATAAGAGTGACAGTGGGAAAACATTACGATTCACATCGAACGAGGCAAGATCCGTGAATTTACGAAGTCCATAAAAGATCAGAGCCCACTCTACCGGGACGAGGGGTTAGCCTGTACCAAAATTGGTGGGATCATGCCACCTCCGGCTTTTCTGATGACGCTCAATCATTGGGATTACGGGCAGCTTCCGGGCAGCGTTACCGTCACGCGGTTAAGCAAATATTCCAAAAACAGAGAGAGACGCCCCGGTCGGGCGTCTTCGTCTTTTTTTCCATCTTCTCCCATCCTGGCCCCACACTCACGACCAATCCCACACTGCGACTAAGGCGAGAACTGCCATCAGAACCAGGATGAGTTCTCCCATGTTAGGAGCAGCAGTCAGCGCGGCAAATTCCTCGGCGTCCATTGTATTGGCCTTAGCTCCAATGTTGGATGTTGGGCAGTTCGCAAACCGCTCTGGCGACTGTGCGACTCTAGGCAGCAAATCGCAGAGAACGCTGTGACAACGTCGTAGCAGGTTTCTCTTCCAGAGCTGCCTCAGCGTGCGCTTCAGTTTCCCCAGCCTGCGTTTCAGTCTCTCCGGCGGACGCTTCTTGGCGCTCACGCCACTGTTTGAGCCCAAGCCGGAGATACTCAGGTTCGAGACCGAGGACCGCACAGATGTTCACAAAGGAAAACGGCCAACTCGGATCAGCAGCAGCGAACCATTCTTCGGCTTCTCGGGCCAGTCGCAGAACATGCCGCCCTTTCCGGACAAATTGTTTTTGAAAGCAGCGGACAGCATCTTCAAGCACCGCCCGCATCAAAGCGGCTTCTCCGGGTTGAGCCTCACAGCCGGTTGGTCGAGTATAAAATTGTTCGGGTAAGACGGCGGCAGTTGGCAGCAATTGGCTGGCAGCCCCTAAGTCATACAAGAGGATCGGCAAAGCTGGGCGGTATACGTCTTTCGTATTGCGCGATGCAGTAGCTGTAGATGATGTTGACATAAAATTCTCTCTTGAGTGTACAAACAAACAGCAAAATGGAAAGTTTCGTTCCAGGAGTTACTGTTCTCAGGCTTCTCCCTGGCTTAGACGCGAGATTCCCAACTTTCTTCATTACAGCATGTGTCTATGCATTCGCACCGTATGCTACTGGAACAGCCAAAGGCAGCTTGGCTCACAGCTCACTTAGTCGGCAACCAGCAAAAAGAGAAAAAGGAGTCCGGTCACACTCACGATGATAAAAAAAAGGATGCCGCCAAGCAGAGAAGCTGGCTGGAAAGAAAGCCACGGGAGGGGGCGTCGCTCAGCAACCAGTAACCACAAACTAAAAATCCAAACGATGAAAAGGGTAAGGGTAATGGCTTGCACAGGGTTCCCACGACACTTGTCCCCAGTAGCCGATCTTAACCGGAGGGTCAAGGCTTGCCTGGCTTGCTGCGTTGCATTTTTTCAGGTTTCATACTATACCGAACCTGTCTGAAGTAAGGTGCTCGTGTGAAAATCTGCATCGAAGATATCCTCTCGTCTCCAACTGCAATCGCATTCACTGAGGATGCCCAGGCGCTATGCCAGGCGCTCTTCTCAGGACAGGACGCCAAAGAGTACAGCCAAGAATATAGCTTCGAAGAGTCTCCCTCTATTCGGATGAGCCATTTCCGTTCCGAGAAAGATGTCTTCCTCAATGGGACGATACAGGGCAGGCTCAGTGGTCAGTGTGGCCGGTGCCTTGAACCATATACCTTTTCCCTTGAGCGCGAATTCTCTCTGGTACTGAGTCCTCAGCCTGCCCTTGGACAAGAGATCGAGCTTGGTCAAGAACTTCGTGAAGATGAATTATCCACAAGTTTCTATCACGGGGACAACATTGACGTGTCGTCTTTAGTACAGGAGCAGATTCTGCTCACACTTCCCAGCGTCCCGCTATGCAGAGAAGAGTGTCGAGGTCTGTGTGCCCAGTGTGGCGCGGACCTCAATCAAGAGACGTGTGAGTGCCAGCGAACCCAGCAAGCCCAACGAAAATGGAAAGAGCAAGACCCGCGTTTGGCCATCCTCTCTTCTCTACGAGCCTCTCCACGAGGAGCCACCAAATAAGCCCCCTCTTTCCCCACATACCACTATGTATATTGCAGTTGATGCTATGGGCGGGGATTTTGCCCCCCGGGCAGTGGTCGAAGGCGCAGTCCAAGCCGTTCGAGAGTACGGTATTGAGGTGCTCCTTGTCGGCAATCGAGAGATTATTACCCGCGAGCTCGCCCACGCCCGGGAAAAAGAATCCTCACTCCTCACCATCCAGCATGCATCCCAGACGATTACGATGGGCGATTCCCCGGTCGCAGTGCTCCGCAGCAAACAGGAATCCTCGCTCCATATCGCCTTTAAGCACGTCAAATCAGGAGAAGCCGGAGCGGTCGTCAGCGCTGGCAATTCAGGCGCTGTACTAGCCTTAGCTGTCACCAGTTTAGGACGTTTGAAAGGAGTAGAACGGCCAGCCATTGTTACTGTTGTTCCGACCTCAGGAGGACAACGCGCCTGCCTGCTTGATGCCGGAGCGAATATCGAGTGCAAACCCCAGCACTTGGTCCAATTCGCAGTTATGGGCGAGGTGTATGCCCGAGTTATACGTGGTATTCATTCGCCACGGGTGGGCGTCTTGAGCAATGGCGAGGAAGACTCAAAAGGGACAGAGACGACCCGCATCGCCCACGAAATCCTTAAAAAGCTGCCACTCAATTATATCGGCTATGTGGAAGGTCGCGACCTCAACAGTGGGAATGTGGATGTCATTGTGACGGATGGCTTTACAGGTAATATCACACTCAAAACAATGGAGGGATTTTACGATTTCCTCCAGGGCCAGTTGCGCTCTTTGTTTACGGCAAACTGGCAAGGCAAGTTCGCCTATCTCTTACTCCGCCGCTCTTTTACCAATTTACGGGCCAGTTTGGACGTGGATGAGGTCGGCGGTGCTCCGCTGTTGGGGACCAAGGGCCTCACGATTATTGCCCACGGCGCCTCCACTCCAAAAGCGATAAAAAATGCCATCCGTGTAGCTGATGAATCAGTCCGGCGCGGGATGAATGATCAGATCCTTGAGAATATACAGGCTTTGCCAGAAATGGCATTCGTCACTGCCGAGCTCAAGCGTGGCAGCCGGAATTTGTGGACCCAAATTCGGGAACGCTTCCGACCTCGCGACGCGCAAGACAGCGACGCCCCTGAGGACCCAGAGCAACTCGGACCGCGTGTACCAGCATCACAAGACGTGCAAGTCGTACAAGTCGTACAAGACACCCAAGTCGTGCAAGTCGAACAAGTCGCCCAAGACCCAAACCAAGATCCAACAGGCACCCCCAAAACGCAAAAGCCACGCAGTACGCAAGATGGACAAGAGTAGCACGACACACAGCCAGACAATCGCGTAGAGCAAGTCAAGCAAGCGAAGCAGATCAAAAAAAAGAGGAATAGTACGCATGAGCCGGAAATTGGCCTTGCTCTTCCCTGGCCAAGGGTCACAAACGGCCGGTATGGGGCAAGCCTTGACACAGCAATTCACCGTCGCCGCTGACGTCTTTGCCGAGGCTGACGAGGCCCTCAAGTTTAAGCTGTCTGCCCTGTGCTTTGAGGGCCCAGAAGACGAGTTACGTCTCACGGCAAATGCCCAACCCGCTATCCTGGCGACAAGTGTGGCCGCCCTTCGCGTCCTCGAGCAGGAGACTCCTCTTCAACCTGTGTGTGTGGCAGGGCATAGTCTTGGCGAATACACCGCTCTTGTTGCTGCTGGCGCGCTACCCTTTGCCGACGCCGTGCGCATCGTCCGGGAACGCGGCCACCTCATGCAAGAAGCCGTGCCGACTGGAGTCGGTGGCATGGCAGCATTGATGGGCCTATCAGCTAAAGATGTGGCTGAAGTATGCGCTGAAGCCGCCCAAGGTGAAGTGGTTTCACCAGCTAATCTTAACGGGGGAGGCCAGATTGTAGTGGCTGGCCATGCGAGCGCAGTCAATCGTGCTATTGATGTGGCAAAGGCGCGTGGAGCTAAACGTGCGGTTGCCTTGGCTGTCAGTGCTCCCTTCCACTGTGCCTTAATGTCTCCAGCAGCTGAGGGACTCAAACACGTCTTAGAGCCTATTGTTGTTCAGCCGCTCTCGGTTCACTGGATTGCCAATGTCACCGCCCAAGCAAGCCAGGATCACAGCCAGGTCAAATCCCTTCTCTTTCAGCAAGTGACCTCTCCAGTTCGCTGGGAGGAGAGTATGCAACAGCTCCGCGGGCTCGATTGCGAGGCAGCCTTGGAAATTGGCCCTGGTCGGGTACTCGGTGGTTTATTAAAGCGTATTGATTCCGGCCTGCCCTGCACCTCGTTTGGGGATCCCAAAAACCTCGATGACATATTGGGACAAGTCGCATGACAACAAATAGGCTCAGTGGTCAGGTCGCACTTGTGACCGGTGCCTCACGTGGTATCGGGCGAGCAGTTGCGGAACGGTTGGCCCAAGAGGGGGCGACTGTCATACTCAATTACGTGCAAAATGAGGCGGCAGCGCAAGAGGTCTACACAGCGATCCAGACCGCTGGTGGCCAAGCCCAACTTAGCCGTTTCGACATTGCTCAGCCTGACGAAGTCAGCACCGCAGTAAAGCAGATTACTGATCAACACGATCGGATCGATATTTTGGTCAATAACGCTGGTCTTGCTCTCGACGGCTTATTATTGCGCCTCAAGGAAGACGATTGGGAACGGGTGATGGCTGTCAATCTGAAAGGGGCTTTCCTGTGCGCCAAGGCGGTTGCCCGGACGATGGTCCGCCAACGCGCCGGTCGGATTATCAATCTCACCTCAGTCGTTGCCCAGACTGGCAATGCTGGGCAAGCCGCCTATTCTGCTGCCAAGGCTGGAGTCATTGGCCTGACGAAGACCTTGGCCAAAGAGCTGGCCTCCCGCTCTATCACGGTAAATGCGGTGGCTCCGGGATTTATTGAAACAGATATGACTAGGTCCTTGCCAGAACAGGTCAAAACAGGATATTTGAGCCTCATTCCAGCTGGTCGGTGGGGCACAACGGCAGAGGTTGCTGAAGTGGTCGCTTTTTTGGCTGGCCCGTTGGCGGGCTATATCACTGGACAAGTGATCAACGTCAATGGTGGCATGTATGTGTAGAGCACAGTGCGGGTAGCAAGGCTGGCGAAATACGCCGACCTTGGACTCAGCACAGTCTGGGCGAGCGACAGAGGAGGACAGCGTCATGGCAGAAGGTTCAACAGAAGCACGAATCAGAGAAATTGTGTGTGAGCAGCTAGGTGTGAGCGCAGAAGAAGTGACCTCAGAATCCTCGTTCATGGAGGACTTGGGAGCAGACTCACTGGATATTGTCGAGTTAGTGATGGCTCTTGAAGAAGAGTATGGGACAGAAATCTCAGACGAAGATGCAGAAAAGATTCGGACCGTAAAAGACGTCATTACGTATATTGACAACCAGAAGTCGTAATCCGATCCGCGCTGCAGCATCAATTGCGAGAATGTCTGCCCTAGAATATCATCTGAATCATCTGAGACTATTGCAGGACTATGTATGAAGAGCCGCAGAGATTTCCAGGTCGGAGTCCTGCGATTTTTTGATGAGACTCCTTATAGACAAGGAGATATAGTAAAAAGCAGTATGATGAAAAACGGCTTGGCCTACACTGACCCAGAGGTCTTTGCAGCGATCCAGCATGAGACTGAACGACAAGAGTATAATCTTGAGTTGATTGCGTCTGAAAACGTGGCCAGCGCAGCTGTACTTGAAGCCCAAGGGTCAGTGCTCACCAATAAGTACGCTGAAGGTTATCCTGGCAAGCGCTACTACGGCGGCTGTGAGTACGTTGATATCGCTGAGCAATTAGCGATTGATCGGGCGAAAGAACTATTTGGGGCGGAACATGCCAATGTCCAACCCCACTCTGGAGCTCAGGCGAACATGGCGGCCTATTTCTCCCAGCTCCAGCCGGGCGATACCATCCTGAGCATGAACTTGTCCCATGGCGGCCATTTGACCCATGGCAGTCCAGTGAACTTTTCGGGGAAGTTCTTCAACGTTATTCCGTATGGCGTACGCGAATCTGACCAGCGTATCGACTATGAAGCAATCTCCGCCCTTGCCCGCCAGCATCGACCAAAGATGATTGTCGCCGGTCACAGCGCCTATCCGCGACAGATTAATGCTGCGCCATTTCGCAAGATTGCCGATGAGATTGGGGCCATGCTGATGGTCGATATTGCCCATTTTGCTGGCTTAGTGGCTGCGGGACTCCACCCGTCTCCGGTCCCGTATGCGGACCTGGTCACCACCACGACGCATAAAACGCTACGCGGTCCACGCGGCGGCATGATCTTGTGCCGTCAAGATTTAGCCAAGAGCGTGAACTCCTCTGTTTTTCCCGGCAATCAGGGCGGTCCGCTCATGCATGTCATTGCAGCCAAAGCGGTCGCTTTCAAAGAAGCCTTGACTCCAGAGTTTAAAGTTTATCAGCGCCAAATCATGGACAATGCCAAGGCGTTAGCAACGGGGCTCATCAAACGCGGCTTTCAACTCGTTTCTGGAGGCACTGATAATCATCTCATGCTGCTCGATTTACGCGAGACCGAGCTTACCGGCAAGGTCGCCCAGGAAACCCTTGATCAGGCTCGTATTACCGTCAATAAAAACGCCATTCCCTTTGATACACGCTCCCCATTTGTGACGAGTGGAGTGCGGATTGGGACTCCTGCAGTCACCAGCCGGGGGATGCAAGAAACTGAGATGGATGTCATTGCTGACCTGATTTCGCGTGCCCTCCAAAAGGTTGGAGACGCGCCGGCGCTGAAAGCGATTGGAGCTGAGGTGCGAGACTTATGCAGCAAATTCCCACTATATTTGCCTCCTCGCTCTTAACTCTTAACTCTTAGCTCCTGGCTTCTATGAAATGCCCCTTCTGCTCGCACCAAGACAATCGAGTCATCGACTCGCGGCTCAGCCGAGATGGAGACGTTATTCGGCGCAGGCGGCAATGCGACCAGTGTAAACGGCGTTTCACGACCTACGAACGGGTAGAAGAAATTTTGCCCTTGGTCATCAAAAAAGACGGGCGCCGAGAGGCATATAGCCGCCAAAAAGTTGTGTCTGGTCTCACCAGGGCATGCGAGAAACGTCCAATCAGTATCTCGACGATTGAGGATATTGCCGATCGGATCGAGCGTTTTCTCCAGGGTTCAGGCGACAAAGAGCTGGCGAGCACGGTCATTGGTGAAGAAGTCATGCGCCAGTTATACGAACTTGACAAAGTTGCCTATGTTCGTTTCGCTTCAGTCTATCGCTCCTTTCAAGATCTTGATGCCTTTATGAGTGAACTCAAAGAATTGATCGAAGAACGGAGCAGCCAGGACGATATCCAGCCCCTTCCCCACCCTGGGCGTCAGTCCCAGAAGAGAACCCAGAAGAAAACGCAGTCGGCATGAAATCGGCCTCAGAAATCTGCTGCCTATGAAGTCTGACACGTCTGACGCAGCCCATATGCAACGGGCTCTTGATTTGGCAGCCCGAGCCCTGGGCCGGACGAGTCCGAATCCGGCGGTTGGTGCAGTGATTGTCCGAGGCAATCGTGTCATTGGAGAAGGCTTTCACCGCAAAGCAGGCAGACCTCACGCAGAAATTGAAGTCCTGAAGAATCTGGCTGGCACAGCCAAAGGGGCAACCCTGTACGTCAACCTTGAACCCTGCTCACATCATGGCCGTACCCCACCATGTGCAGATGCCGTCATACAAGCTGGTATTAAGCGGGTCGTCATTGGCATGGCTGATCCAAACCCGCTTGTCAAAGGACGTGGAATCCGTCGCTTACGTCGGGCTGGAGTCGAGGTTAAGACAGGTGTCTTGCGACAGGCGTGTGAGCAGCTGAACGAAGATTTTAGCCTGTTCATTCGGACTGGGCGTCCTATGGTCACTCTCAAGCTGGCCGCCTCACTTGATGGACGCATCGCCACAGTCAGCGGAGACTCACGCTGGATTAGTGGAGCCTCCTCACGCCGTTGGGTGCACGAACTCAGAAACCAGGTTGATGCGATTCTGGTTGGTTCCGGAACCGTCGGCAGTGATAATCCACAACTCACCTGCCGCATTCGGGGTGGTCGTGATCCGCTCCGGGTCATTCTGGATAGCCGCCTCTCGACGAATCCGCAAGCACGGACATATACTCAAAAATCAACAGCTTCGACCCTGATCGCCACAACCTCGGTAGGAGCGAAAAGACAATATCTGTTTGAGCACTGCAACCCAGCACGGGTCGAAATTGTCCCGTTCTCAGCACAGAACGGTCGCGTCCCAATCCCGCTTGTGCTTGCCGAGCTTGGCAAGCGAGGCATAAAACATGTGCTCATCGAAGGCGGCGGGCAGGTTGCCGCCGCAGCCCTGGGCGAAGATGTTGTTGATAAGGTCCTCTTTTTTTACGGTCCCATCTTGCTCGGCGGCGACGGACAGGCCATGATCGGCACACTTGGTATCAGTCAGGTTGCTGCGGGCAAAAAACTGCATACCGTACAAGTCACTCAGCGCGGGGAGGATGTGGTGGTCAGCGCCTATGTACACAGACCAGGCGACAAGACACCTAAGCGGGAGTCTCAATAGGCAAAAATAGGGAGACAGTATGCCATTATCAGTCGCTCCAGTTGAAGACGTTATCGCCGATCTACGCCGTGGAAAAATGATTATCCTGGCCGATGACGACGAAAGCCATGGTGAAGCAAACCTGTGCATTGCCGCTGAAAAGACGACCCCAGAGGCGGTCAATTTCATGGCAACGCATGGGCGGGGGCTCGTCTGCCTGGCACTGACCGAAGAAAAAATTCGGGCACTCGGTATCCCGATGCTGGGTTCAGGTCCGGCCTTAAACCACCAGCGTGTGTTTGGTGCTTCGATCGAAGCCCGCAAGGGCGTCACAACTGGCATCTCGGCGTATGATCGAGCCGTCACGATTACCACAGCGATCAAGTCGAAAGCTGGCCCACATGACCTCGTCATGCCAGGACACGTCCATCCGTTGCTCGCGCATCGGGGTGGGGTTCTCGGCCGTCCAGGGCTGTCCGAAGGAGCGGTTGATCTCGCCCGGCTCGGCCGTTTAGCCCCAGCCGCGACCTTATGCACGATTCTGGGCGAGGATGGCGACCTGGCTCAAGAGGCCGACCTTGAAACGTTTGCTGAGCAACATCAGCTCAAAATAATCACTTTGTCTAATCTGATGGCGTATCGGCTGCGCACCGAGTCGCTAGTCCATCGTGTTTCCGAAGCAGAGATTGCAAGTCCTTTTGGGGGCAAATTCCATGCTGTGGCGTACAAGACCGATATTGACGAAAACGAACATATTGCACTGGTCAAAGGAAAAATTAAGACTGGGGACACAATAACTGTTCGTGTCCACTCGCAGTGTCTGACTGGAGATGTCTTTGGTTCGGAGCGCTGCGACTGCGGCGGACAGCTGCAGCAGGCTATGCAAGATATTGCCAAAGAAGGCACAGGCGTTGTTCTCTATCTGCACCAGGAAGGCCGTGGCATTGGTTTGGCGAATAAAATCCGGGCGTATGCGCTGCAAGACAAAGGACTTGATACAGTTGAGGCCAATCTGCATCTTGGCTTTGATGAAGATTTACGCGACTATGGAATTGGCGCTCAAATATTGCGCGACTTGCAGATCTCTCGCGTCCGTCTGCTCACCAATAATCCACAAAAGATTAGCGGCTTAGAGAGCTACGGGATTAAGGTCGTTGAACGCCAAGCGATTGAAACGGCCCCCCATAAAGGCAATATTCACTACCTGCAGGTCAAAAAAGAGAAGCTCGGGCATTTGTTTAGTGAACTTAAGCCCTTACTCTGAGAGGGAAAGAGCGACACAGCACTATGGTACGAATCATTCAAGGAAAGATGGATGCGACTGGCCAGCGCTATGGCTTGGTTGTCTCTCAATTCAATAGCTTAGTGACCGAACGCCTCCAGTCTGGGGCAATTGACACGCTGTGCCGCCACGGGGTGGACGAAGACACGATTGATGTTGTTCTCGTCCCTGGCGCCTATGACATTCCATTATTCGCCCAGAAACTGGCGACCAGTGGCCGGTATGATGCGTTAATCTGTCTCGGGGCAGTGATTAAGGGCGAGACACCCCACTTTGATTATATTGCGGCAGCAATGACCCAAGGGATTAAAGAAATCATGCTCTCCCAGGGCGTACCAATCACCTTTGGTGTGCTCACGACAGAGTCAGTCGAGCAGGCGCTTGATCGGGCTGGGGCAAAACTTGGCAATAAAGGGGCGGAAGCAGCAGTCGCCGCAATCGAGATGGTCAACACCTTGAAAGAGCTGGGCTAAATGGATACTGTGGATACACATGACGCACAGCCCGAACAGCAGCCACGCCAACACTCTCGTCGTCAGGGGCGCGAGTTTGCCCTGCAAGTCCTGTATCAGGTCGATCTCACTGGGACGGAGCCCCACCAAGCATTGGCTCTGTTCTGGCAAAACTTCGAGCCAAGCATAAAAGGCCGCGAGTTTACGACGGATTTAGTCGAAGGCTCGTGGCGGGAGCGCGAACGTCTGGACACGCTGATTGCTGACGCCGCAGAACACTGGCGTCTCGGCCGTCTTCCCAAAGTCGATTTCAATTTGCTCCGTCTGGGGACGTACGAACTCCTCATCTATCCTGATCTCTCTGCTGGGGTGACGATTAATGAGGCAATTGAGATCGCCCGACGCTACTGTAGTGACGACGCCCCGACGTTCATCAATGGCGTCTTAGATCGGATTGCGACAGTGGTTGGCAAGAAGACCCAGCAAATTGAGAAGATCAAGAAGACCGAGAAAGCCGGGAAGACGCTGCATCATGAGCCAATCGAACCATCATCAGACTGATCCAACTGACATCGCCCCTATGGCTGGAACAAGCGGCCGGGCACGCTATCGTCCTGACAGCCTTGAGCCCAAGTGGCAGCGCTTTTGGCTCGAAAATAAAACGTTTCGAGCAGAAGTTGATCAGGCCAAGCCTAAGTACTACATCATGGATATGTTTCCGTATCCTAGCGGCTCGGGGCTGCATGTCGGTCATCCAGAAGGTTATACCGCAACCGATATTTTAGCCCGCTACAAACGTATGCGTGGTTTTAACGTCCTGCACCCGATGGGCTGGGACGCTTTTGGCTTGCCTGCTGAACAGTATGCAATTGAAACAGGCACCCATCCGCGTGAGACAACAGAAAAGAACATCAATACCTTTCGACGCCAAATTCAGGCGCTCGGGTTCTCGTACGATTGGGACCGAGAGATTGCGACCTGTGATCCGGATTATTATCGCTGGACCCAATGGATCTTTCTCAAATTGTACGAACGGGGCTTGGCCTATATGGCAGAAGTGCCGGTCAACTGGTGTCCAGCCCTCGGGACCGTGCTGGCGAACGAAGAAGTGATCGATGGCAAAAGCGAGCGCGGCGGGCATCAAGTCGTCCGCCGTCCTATGCGCCAGTGGATGCTGCGGATCACAGCTTATGCCGAACGGCTGTTAGCCGGACTGGATCAACTCGATTGGCCGGAAAACGTCAAAGAAATGCAGCGGAACTGGATCGGCCGGAGCGAAGGGGCGCGAGTCCGGTTTTGTTTGTGTCAGCCGGATGGAACACTTGTGTCTGGAGACGATACGTTTTTTGATGTGTTCACCACCCGACCAGATACACTTTTTGGCGCGACATATTGTGTACTCGCTCCAGAACATCCACTTGTTGAACGGGTGACAACAGCCGAAAATCAGGCGGCGGTCGAAGCCTATCAACAAGCGGCGTTACGCAAATCCGATTTAGCCCGGACCGATCTGGTCAAAGAAAAAACAGGCGTCGAGACTGGTGGTTATGCCCTGAATCCAGTCAACGGTCAGCCTGTCCCCATTTGGATTGCCGACTATGTGCTCATGACTTATGGGACTGGGGCAATCATGGCTGTGCCAAGTGGCGACCAACGTGACTGGGAATTTGCCAAGCTCTTCGACCTGCCGATTGTCGAAGTCGTCCAGGGTGGAGATATTGAGGCAGGCGCTTATACGGACGATGGTCCACACGTCAACTCAGGCTTCCTCGATAGCCTGAATGTTGCCGAGGCGAAGACCAAGATAACGGCCTGGTTAGAAGAACACGGACACGGCGAGGGCACGGTCACCTATAAACTGCGCGACTGGTTGTTTAGCCGTCAGCGCTACTGGGGAGAACCCTTCCCCGTCTTGCATCTCGGGGATACACACCGAGCAGTTGATCCACAAGATTTACCGGTCTTGCTACCTGATGTCGAAAGCTTCCTCCCAACAGGCACTGGAGAGCCACCACTTGCCGCGGCACGTGACTGGGTGGAAACAACCGACCCTGCGACTGGTCAGCCAGCCTTACGCGAGACCAATACGATGCCCCAATGGGCAGGCAGTTGTTGGTATTATCTGCGCTATATCGATCCACACAATGCACACAGCCTGTGTGATCCTGCCCAAGAACAATATTGGATGCCAGTCGATCTGTACGTTGGTGGTGTCGAGCATGCTGTTCTGCACTTGTTGTACTCCCGTTTCTGGCATCATGTTTTATATGACTGTGGGCTTGTCTCGACCCCAGAGCCGTTTCAGCGTTTGGTCAATCAGGGCATGATTCTGGGCTTCAGTTACCGCTACTACGAAGACAGCGCCGGAAAGCGGTACAGCTATCAGGAGGTCGAAAAAGTCACCCGCGACGGAGCTGAGGAGTCAGAGTACACCCTGATATCAAATCCTGAAGTCCGTCTTTCGGTCAAATATGTTCCGGTCGGCGATGTCGTCTGGCGCGAAGAAACCCCGTATCATCCGGAAAACCAAGCAGAGGACCAAACAGATGAGCAAGCAGGTGATCAGGCAGTCGAATTAGAGCTACAGACTGACAAAATGTCAAAATCGCGCGGCAATGTGGTCAATCCCGACGATGTCATCAAGGAGTATGGGGCAGATGCTCTGCGTTGTTACGAGATGTTCATGGGCCCACTGGAACAAGTCAAACCGTGGAATACTCGCTCTGTTGCCGGAGTCTCGCGCTTCCTCGGCCGGGCGTGGTCGCTGATTATCGCAGACACTGGAGCGCTGTGTTCAAGGCTGGTCGATCAACCCCTGGACCCGCAGGCGAGTCTGACCCGACTCCTCCACAAAACGATTCAAAAAGTCACTGATGATATCGAAGGTCTGCGTTTTCACACGGCGCTCAGTGCCCTCATGGTACTTGTTAACGAAGCCCATAAAGCAGACCACCTGCCTCGGACGCTGGCCGAACAACTTATCTTGTTATTGGCCCCATTTGCGCCTCATCTTGGCGAAGAGCTGTGGCAACGGCTCGGCCATAGCGAGACCTTGGCGTATGAAGCGTGGCCAAGCTATGACCCAGAGCTTATCCGCGAGGAAACCAAAACGATCCCGATCCAGATCAATGGCAAGGTTCGGGCGAAAATTGATATTCCAGCTGACGCCGACCAGGCAGCGACCTTGGCTGCGGCACGCGAACATGAAAAGATTCAGTCGTATCTGGCTGGCAAAACACTCCGTCGTGAGATCGTTGTCCCCGGCCGAATGGTCAATTTTGTGGTGTCGTGACAAATGGCAAGGCCCGTGAAGTCACAAGTCAAAACTGGCAAAACGAGAAAGATGGCTTCACCTTTCTTTTTGGGTTGGACACTTGGATTTTTGCCTCTTCTGCTCTTGTTCACAGGCTGCGGTTATAAATTTGCTGGGGTCCCGACCTTACCCCAGGGGGTGCAGAGCGTCAGTTTTGCCGCATTTGGGAATGAGACCTTAGAACCTGGAATCGAAAAAGAGCTGCAGTGGGCGTTTGAGCGAGAATTTCGGAACCATGGTGGCCTCACAGTGACTACGCAAGGTGAAGGCATCGTGAAGGTCACGCTGAACACCATTCACTTCCGACCGCTTGCTTTTGACCGGAGAGACCAAGTGCTGGAATACGAAGCCGCACTCGCGTTTGATATCAGTCTGACCCATCGCGGTACGGGCAACGTGTTATGGCAGGAGAACAATATCCGTATCGCTGAGGACTATAGTGCGATTCCCCAGGTTGTCGTCACCACAAGTCCAGAGTTTCTCCAAGGTAGGCTTGATCCAAAAGACTTGCCAGGTCTCACCGACATACAGTTCGCTGAAACCGAACGTCGTCTAGCGCTTGAACGCTTGCTCAAAGAAGCCGCTCGGGAAGCCTATTTTCGGATTGGGGAAAATTTCTAGAAAAAGACAAACGAGCCCTGAGACAGGCCAGACGAGACCGCCTGTCCCAGCAGCCCCTTCCGAACTTACGACTCTGCAGGCGTTTCAGTTGCCTTACCCTGGTGGACCATCTTCGAGAGTTGGGCAATACGCCGCGAGGCGGTATTTGGATGTAGCACTTTCTTTTGTCCAGCTCTTTGGACTGCGCTGATCGCCTCTCGCAGCTGACTTTCTGCCGTGCCATCTCCACTCTCTACAGCAGCAGAGACTTTCTTCATTAAAGTCTTGATCCGTGATTTGCTGGCGTGGTTACGGATACGATGGACTTCACTCTGGGTAAATCTTTTTTTCTCGGCAAAAGGCACGGATAGTTCTCCTTCTCCGCTCTGTGCGGTTCACTCTGCCGCGTCTTTTGCATGTCATTATAGCAGCAGAGTCGGAAATTCTTATCATGCGAGACGGAAGCAGGCAATGTCGGTAACTGGTCAGTGTCAAAACAAAAAAACGCAGGGAATGTCGGGGTTGCACGGAGGGAGGGGGTGAGCGAAGAGCGCACCATCGTCCGAGCGGCAGGCCGGATTGGATTTTTCACCCTGCTCAGTCGGATGACAGGTCTTATTCGGGATATGATCATCGGCGGCCTGTTTGGGGCTGGACTGATGACTGATGCATTTTTTGTTGCGTTTCGGATTCCAAACCTCTTTCGTCGCTTAGTCGCAGAAGGGGCAACCAATGCCGCGATTATTCCTGTCGTTACCGACTATCTAGTCAACCGTTCGCAGACCGAAACTCAGGAGATGATACAGGCGCTGATCGGAATGGCAAGTGGAATCTTGCTTGTCCTCATGGCAGTTGGTATTGCTTTTGCCGCTCCCGTGGTCCGGCTCTTTGCCCCAGGCTTTGATGCCCACACCTTGGCTCTCGCCGTTGGTCTCACTCAGATCACTTTTCTGTACCTGTTTTGCATTGGCCTTATTGCACTGGCGACTGGCGTACTGAATGCACGGCGTCATTTTGTTGCTCCCGCCTTTGCCCCAGTCCTCCTGAATATGGCAATTATTGGGTGTGCCCTCGGGCTATCTGGATTTTTGGACCAGCCTATTTTTAGCCTGGCCTATGGCGTTGCTCTTGGCGGTGTGTGTCAGCTCGTCTGGCAGATCCCAACCTTACTCCGTCTGGGTATCTCAATACGTCCGCGCTGGCAGCCACGTCATCCAGCTATCCAACGGATAGGCATCCTCCTACTGCCCGTGGTTTTTGGGACAGCTACCTATCAGCTCAGCCTCTTGGTCAATACGATTCTGGCCTCTCTGCTGAGCGTCGGCAGTGTATCTGCCCTCTGGTACGCAAGTCGCTTATTTGAATTTCCCCAGGGACTTATCGTTTCCGCCTTGACCAGTGGCACCTTGCCCAGTTTGTCCACCCAGGCGCAACAATACGACTATGCTGGCGTCAATGACAGCCTTGGCTTCGCCCTCCGAGTGATGAATATTGTGGTCCTACCTGCTACAGCTGGGCTCTTTGTCCTGGCCGTCCCTATGACGGCGACCCTCTTCTTCCGGGGAGCTTTTGGAGCGGATCAGGTGCTCACCACCGCCCACGTTTTGCAGGGCTTGGCCGTTGGACTCTGGGCGGTGGCGGTCAGCCGTCTGCTCACCGCCTGTTTGTACGCCTTGGGAGATACGCGTACGCCAGTCTATACGGGACTGGTCAGCTTTTTTGTCAATATATGTTTGTGTCTCATCCTGATGGGCGCCATTCCAGTCTCTGCAGATGCCTCGGGACCGGCCCGTGTACTCGCGAGCCTGAGTCTCGTCCTCGCTTACTCTGACCTCGGGGCAGTTGGTCTCGCGCTGGCTGCGTCACTGAGCACAATGGTCAATATGATTTTGTTAGGGCTTGTCCTGTCGTCTCGCTTGGCAGCGTTTCCCTGGTCAGCCTGGCGCACGTCATTGGGCTGGAGCCTGCTGGCATCGACAGCTATGGCCGGGCCGGTCTGGTGGATCGCGCAGCAGATTAACTGGCTTGATCCAGCTCTTTCCATTGTTACACGGATTGGAGTATTGCTGCTGGCCATTCTGGTTGGGATAGTCAGCTATGGTCTTATCATCTGGCAGGGAGACAAGCCTGAGTTCCAGGCTCTCACCAATCTGCTACCCGAGCGTCTTCTTCGCCGCTTGCCACAGCTCTTCTAAGCGTTCTACAGGCGTCGTGTGAATATCTTCTTTGGTCTGGGTCAATTGCGTTTCGATATAGCGAAAGCGGCGATTAAAGCGAGCACTGGCTTTGCGTAAGGCGGACTCCGCACTCAGGTCAAGATGTCGAGCGAGGCTGGTCAGCACCAGCAAAAGGTCGCCAAGTTCGTGTTCTTGGTGCTCTTTCTCTGTTTCACTCAGGGTGTCGGCCAATTCACGGCTTTCTTCTTCAACCTTCTCAAAGACCGCTTGTACAGACGTCCAGTCAAAACCAACTCGTGAGGCTTTTTCGCCCAAACGTTGGGCTTGAATGAGAGCCGGAGCACCTTTGGGGATTCCAGCAAGAATAGACTGATCCGCTTTCCCTTTTTTTTCTTGCTCTTTGATTTTCACCCAATTTTGGGCTACTTCTTCGGCATCTTTGACTTTCACATCGCCAAAGACATGCGGATGACGACGAACCAGCTTGTCACTAATAGCCTGAGCAACATCATCAATCGTGAACGTCCCAGTCTCAGCCATGAGTTGCGCATGAAAGACGACCTGAAGCAACAAATCGCCCAGTTCCTCTTTGAAAGCTGGCCAGTCCTTATCCTCCAGGGCTTCGAGCACCTCGTAGGTTTCCTCAATGAGATAGGGTTTGAGTGAATCAGGAGTCTGCTCCAAGTCCCACGGACAGCCGTCGGGACTGCGTAGAGTTGCCATAATCTCGACAAGACGAGCGAATGAAGCATGTGATTCTTGTACCATGGGAGTCGAAATAGAGAAAAAGCGAGGGCCAAGCAAGGGGACGATCTTACGGCAACAGATCCGTCGCTTCAGCCCAGCACCTGCTGCGTCGTTCGGAAATGCAACTTGGCGACTTGCCCCAGGGCTTCTGGACCATGCGTGCGTGCGAATTTTTTTCCTATACCAATGACTGCACTCGCACCCTTGGGAAGAGACAGACTGTACTTCTCACCCAAATCTTGCAACCTCCGCAAAAACTCAGCCCGCGCCACAATAGAAGCCGCAGCAACAGCGGTTTCTTCTTCAGCTCGGGGTTTCTGAATGAGTTCGACACTCTGGCCCTTTTCCATCAAAGCACTATTCAGAAAGCGCTCATCACCAAACTGGTCGGCAACCACGCGTTCACAGGAGACTTTTTCCAGAAGGTTCTCGATTGCCCGGGCATGGCCCCAAGCCAGTAAACGGTTCAGGTTTTTGAACGAGGCATACATACTATTGTAGCGCTCAGGTCCAATTGCCACGACCGTATAAGGACACGTACGGCGAATATATTCTGATAGTGTCGTGGCTCTTTTGTCGGTCAGGATTTTGCTATCCCGCACCCCGACTTCTTGGAGCTGGATTTCCTGTTCAGCTGATACATATACCCCAGCAATAACCAACGGGCCGAAGTAATCGCCTTTTCCTGACTCGTCAATTCCGATTTGTCCAATTGGTCTGTTCTCTTGTCTCATAGGATTTCCGGCACCAGCAGGGGTTTATCAGGAAAGTGGGGTTCTTCGTGAATAAGCACAGACCGGCCACGAATCTCGAGACGGCCTTCGGCAAACAAGCGGATCGCATACGGATAGATTTGATGCTCTTGATCAAGAATCCGGGCACTCAGGGTTTCTTCCGTATCGTTTGGATAAACTGGCACGGCAGCCTGGATAATAACTGGCCCATGATCGACCTCTTCGTCCACAAAATGGACGCTCGCTCCAGCGATGCGCGCCCCGTACTCCAAGGCTTGGCGTTGGGCGTGCAGCCCGGGAAAAGCCGGTAGCAAGGCTGGGTGAATATTCATAATCCTCTGGGAGAAGGAGCGAATAAAAAATGGCGACAAGAGCCGCATAAAGCCGGCCAAGACAACCAGCTCGACACCGTGATCGTACAGGATTTTCGTCAGAGCGGTATCAAATGCTTCGCGTGAAGAAAACCTCGTATGTGGGAGGACGGCGGTCGGCAGCCCATGCTGCTGGGCTCGGGTGAGACCGTAGGCGTCGCTCCGATTACTCACCACCACTCGAATCTCAGCCAACAGTGTCCCACCCTCGATAGCATGAATAATGGCTTGCAGGTTAGTTCCGCTGCCAGACAACAGCACCCCAATAGGCAAAGGAGATACAGAGGAAAGTACAGCACTCATAGCGTCTATTCCTAGCGAAACACCGCGCGGGCCAGGGTAAAAACGTCCACCTCGCTTGCCCCATTTTTGTACAGCACTCGGGCACACTCTTCGACTGTCGCCCCGGAAGTGTAGACATCGTCAACCACAAGCACTCGTTTTCGCTTTACACTATCCTGGTTGTCATGCCCATTTTGGGTAATGACACAAAACGCCCCACGTACATTCGACTTCCGTTCGCTCTCCGTCAGCTGCGTTTGAGGCAGTGTCGGCTTAGTCCGGGTCAAGAGGAAAGGATCCACCCTGACCTGATAGCTCTTGCCAATAGCCTGGGCAAGGAGGAGCGACTGATTAAACCCACGCCAGCGGAGACGATCAGGGTGGAGGGGGACCGGGAGAATGAGGTCATAAGCAGACGTTGTGAGCGGCAAGTGGATTGCACAAAGCTGGGCGAGGAGTTTTCCGGTACTCATATTCCGCCCATACTTAAATCGCTGAATTGCGGCACTCAGCGGCTGAACAGTATGTGCCAAGCCTTCATAATATGCCCAGGACCGAGCCCGGGCAAAAGCCGGTGGCTGGGTCAAACAGCCGCCACAGATCCGATCCGGTCCAGTTGCAAAAGGTGCTCCGCAACGCTCACATAACGGTGCAACTAGCGGACATACTGCTTGTTCGCAGATCTGGCAAAACAGTTCCTCAGAGGCAATAATATCCTCACAGCCAAGGCACCGCTGTGGATACAGAAAGGCAAGGACTGACGCTGCGAACTGCTGGAGCTTCTTCATGCAGTCCTCTATATATCGCGGCACGCCTATCCTTTCAACTTTCGCATCAGAGTACTTGCGAGGTACTCACTAGGGCTCTTGCAAGCACTTGTTTTCAAGACTGTGCTCAGGTATTGGTAGCCTCATGCTGGCGGGTACAATGACTGACAAAAGGGCCAATACGGAACGAAAGGAATTTGGGTATGGCTGCAGAGGAAACAAGTAATAAACAGCGTGCAATCGCCCCAATCCTACGTTTGCCAAGCGCTCCTGGAGAAAAAGCATATCTGGTCGGCTATCGCTGCTCAACATGTGAAGCGACCTATCTTGGAGCAGACCGAGTAGGTTGCAGTAAATGCACAGCTACGGATGAACTGAAAGAAGTCCAGCTAAGTGATCACGGTACCCTGTACGTCTTTTCTATTGTCCATCAATCCGCGCCTGGGATCCCAGTTCCGTACATATCTGCCATCGTTGACTTACCCGAGGGAGTCAGCGTCCGCTGTAATCTGGTTGATATTGAGCCTGATCCAGCCAAGATTGAATTTGGTATGCCCGTTGAAATGCTGACCCGTAAGGTCCGCGAACGCAAAGAAAAGAATGCCGAGGGAGAAGAAGAAAGCATTGATATCATTGCATTCTTTTTCAAGCCGAGTCACAATTAGGTTATGAGCCGACAGTATCAAGGAGGCAATGCATGAGAAACGTATACGTACTTGGCGTAGGCATGATTAAGTTTGGCCGTTACCCTGACAAAGATATCTCGCAACTGGGTGGCGAAGCTGCAGTCCAGGCACTCAAAGATGCAGGACTGTCGATCAAAGATGTCGAAATGTTCGTATGCGGCAATCTGTTTCAGGCTAACGCTATGAATGGTCAGAAGATCCTGCAGCAGATCGGACAAACCGGTATCCCCGTCTTCAATGTCTCAAATGCCTGTGCCACTGGCTCAACTGCTGTTCGCGAAGCGTACGTTGGTGTTGCCTCAGGTATGTACGACGTCACTATGGCTGTCGGCGTTGAGCAAATGGGCAAAATGGGCCTGCTTGGTGGCGGTGCCCGCAGCGGTGGCGAAAGTGTCGAAGGTGTCTTAGGCAGCGGTCTGATGCCTGCGGTGTTTGGTCAAGCCGGAGTCGAGCACATGCGCAATTACGGTACAAAAGCCGAACATTTTGCTAAGATTTCGGTCAAAAACCATAAACATTCTGTTCATAATCCGCTCTCTCAGTATCAGATTGAGGTATCTCTTAACGATGTCATGAAAGCCCGGATGGTCGCCTATCCGAACACCCTGTATATGTGTTGCCCAACCGGTGATGGTGCAGCAGCAGCTATCCTGGTCTCTGAAGAAAAAATGAAGCAGTTTACCAATAAGCCAGTGAAAGTCGCCGCTTCCATTTTGACGTCCGATCCCTATACTGAGCGCGACCTGACGATGCCCGACGTCAATACCCTGACCAAAAATGCAGCCAAACAAGCCTATGAAAAAGCGGGTCTAGGTCCTCAGGATCTAGATTTGGTCGAGTTACATGACTGCTTTGCCACGGCTGAGCTTCTGCACTACGAAAACCTCGGCTTGTGTGGAGAAGGCGAGGCGGGCCATATGATTGACGAAGAGCGGACCTCACTCGGCGGAGATATTCCCGTCAACGTCAGCGGTGGCCTGCTGTCCAAAGGCCATCCACTTGGCGCTACTGGTGTCGCCAATATCTATGAGATTGTACAGCAGTTACGCGGTAACAGTGGAGCGCGGCAGGTCGAAGGGGCAAAAGCAGGGCTGGCGCATGTCATCGGCCTTGGCTCAGCGTGTACGATTCATATCCTTACAGCCTAAGAACAGCCTAAGCTGGGAATGACGTGCCCTTTCTCAGCCCGTCGCCAGCGTGTCTTGCAGGGGTTTGGTTTGGGCAACCATAACTAACCCCTGTTGTCTTTGTGCAGGAGGCTGTGACCACTCGCAGAAAGCAGGAGAACAATACATGGCACTGGCAATTGCGAAACGACTCAAGCAGGATCTTGAGGAACTCTACCACGAGCTGAATGTCAAGATTCCAAAGGATTTGCACGAAGCGGCAGCCCATGGTGACCTCAGGGAGAATGCAGAATACGAATCCGCTCGGTCCCGCCAGGACTTTGTCCGGGCGCGCATTGCTCAGCTTCAAGAGCGTATGAGCCAGGTCTCAATGTATGACCTATCAAACATTCCCAAAGATGTTGTCGCCTACGGCAGCCGGGTCAAACTTGAAGACATCGACAGCGGAGAGATCCTCGAGTACGAAATCGTCTTTCCTGAGGAAGTTGACCCAGCGAGTGGAAAAATCTCCCTGCATTCACCTCTTGGCCAAGCCTTACTCCATAAATCCGTTGATGACGAAGCAGAAGTCGTCTCTCCACAAGGCAAACGGACGTATGAGATTATCGAATTACTGACCCTGCATCATTTCGGTGAGGACGGGGATTCAGACAAGATGTAAAAAGATTGGCGAGTTTCATAACTCTCTCCTCTTGTTCCCCTCGCGCGCCTCTTGCACAGGAGTATGAGATCGTCTAAAGTGCTGGTGGGGTGAATGGAAAAGTGGGCTGGTCGCCCACTTTTTTTTTCGGAAATGCAGACTGGAAATCACGGTATTATCCAACGAATTGAGCATATTGCTGCTCCCGTCGTTGAAGAAGAAGGATTTGAGATCTGGCAGATCGTTTTCCGACCAGACGCGAAACAATGGATGCTCCGTGTCACTATTGATAAAATAGACAGTACAAATGAAAATGGTGTGACGGGTGTGACACTTGATGAACTGACCCGTGTCCATCGCCAACTCAGTGACCTCCTTGATACGCACGACGCTATACCCCAGCGCTATACGCTTGAAGTGTCCTCACCTGGCATCAATCGACCGCTGTTACGTCCGAGCCATTACGAACGCTATCTCGGTCAGCGGATTCGTCTTCAAGCCAGGTGTGCCCAGCATGATCGACGTGTATTTAACGGGCTCTTGAGTGAAGTCGGAGGGAAGCAGGTGAGTATTGAGGATGGGGAGGTTGGCCTTGTCCATATTCCCTGGGAAGAGGTGGCTAACGCAAACGTCGAGCATGAGTTCCCTACGAGAGGCCAAAAGAAAAAAAGCGCAAAACGGCGCTAAACGGCACCTACGATGTATATAACGATCAGCGGCACACGAGGAGAGTAATCGCATGCAGCCAGACCTCAATCGGGTGATCGAACAGGTCAGTAAAGAAAAGGGCATGGATCGCGGTGTCATCATCGAAGCCATCGAGAGCGCGATGCTGTCGGCAGCCCGTCGGACCTTCGGCCAAAAACAGATCGAAGCCAAATTTAACCAAGATATTGGCGAAGTTGAGCTATTTGAGATCAAAACTGTTGTGGCCAGCGTCACTGATGCAGAGACGGAAATCACGGTTGCTGACGCCCGAGAAAATATGGATACTGAAGCCCAAGAAGGCGATGAGCTCCTCAGCAAGCTTCCTTCAGATTCCTTCGGCCGGATTGCAGCTCAAGTCGCCAAGCAGAGTGTCATTCAGAAAGTCCGCGAGGCTGAGCGTGAGCTGATCTATAATGAATTTAAAGACCGCAAGGGGGAAATCTTCTCCGGTATTGTTCAGCGGATCGAGCGCAAAAACATCATCGTCAATCTCGGTCGGACTGATGCTGTCCTACCAGAAAAAGAACAGATCCCCTGGGAACGCTATCGACAGGGAGACCGTATTCGCGCCTATGTCCTAGATGTGGAGATGTCACATAAAGGTCCACAGATTGTCCTGTCCCGCACCCATCCAGGATTCCTGATCAAGCTCTTCGAGCAGGAAGCGCCCGAAGTCTATGAAGGGATTGTTGAAATCAAAAGCGCTGCTCGGGAACCGGGCAGTCGGGCAAAGATGTCCGTGCACTCGACCGATGCCGATGTAGACCCTGTCGGGGCATGTGTGGGTATGAAAGGGACTCGGGTACAAGCTGTGGTCCAGGAACTTCGGGGGGAGCGTGTTGACATCGTTCCGTGGACCAACGATCCTGCCGAGTATGTGTGCCGGGCAATTCTCCCGGCAAAAGTGTCAAAAATCATCCTGGACGAAGATGAACATGCCATGGAAGTCGTCGTGCCAGATGACCAGCTTGCGCTCGCGATTGGTAAAAAAGGCCAAAACGTCCGGCTCGCTTCCCGTTTGACGGCATGGAAGCTCGATGTCCGTTCAGAATCTGAGGTTGAGCTGGAACGCGCCCGTACCTTGGAATCTTTGACAGCCGTGCCTGGTATCGGCGATTTCATCGCAGAGCTCCTGTATCAACAGGGCTTCAAGTCCGCCGCTGAGCTAGCTGAAGCCGACACCGACGCTCTTTCGGATTTTGAGGACATTGAGCCTGACAAAGCCCAGACCATCCTGCAAGCAGCTCGTGATCATGTTGCCGAGCTAGCTGCGGCGGCTGAGCTGGCGGCAGCTGCCGAACAGGAAAAGGCTGAGAAAGAAAAGCAAGAAGAGAATGAGCAGGAACAGCTCTCTAGTGAGCCAGCAGAGGCAGAAGACGCCGAATCAGAGCCCGCTCCAAATCTCCAATCTGATACACAGCTACAACACGCAACTGAACCAGATACTGAGCAAAACACTGAACCAGACGTACTATTGGCAAACCAAGAGCAAACGGCCGTTGTCGAGAGTCCAGAGAACTCAGCAACCGTCCCAGAAGAAGCATAAAAGGCGTAAAGAGAAAGATGAAACGGGCAGTCCCTATCCGTCGCTGTATCGGCTGCGGTGACCGCGACCTGCAACGGGATTTACTACGCTTTACACAGGATACTGAGGGGCAACTACACTCAGGGGCTCGTTTGGGACGAGGAGCGTATCTCCATCCTCACCACACCTGTCTCAAGGCTTTCACCCGTGCCCGCTCGAAGTTTATTCGTTCACTGAAGAAAACTGTTTCGCGAGAGGCCCGAGAACGCTACGCACTATTGATTGAGAACAGTCTCAGACTGTGACCCGGAGGGAATGCGGTCATATGCCACGAAAGCGCATCCATGAACTGGCCAAGGAATGGGGGATGGATACCCGTCAGGCAATCGCCAAACTCGAGCTGGTGGGAATCCATGGGAAAAAGGCCCAGAGTACGCTGACCGATAGCGAGCTTACTCTCGTCCGTAAAGGAGAAGCCCCTGAAGCTAGCTTGACCCTCGTCTTAGGCGAGGATAAAGTCGTCGCAGAACGCGTTGTGACTGAAGTTGACCAAAATGAGCATCTAGTCACAGCTCGTGAAGAGATCCATGAAAACCGTATTCGACCGAATGTCATCCGCCGTCGGACAAAACGGGTTGAGGTCCATGAAGAGGTTGCCCCGCCACCCTCCCCCGAGCTAGCGTTCACCGCACCGTCTCTCGGAGAGCCGTTTACTGCGCTACCTCCTCTTGCTTTCGATTCGCCGGAATCAGTTCCGGGCGTCTTGCCTCCGCAGCCTAGTATCTTGCCCGCCTTAGCGCGAGAGACGCAAGAGACCTCTGAACCTGCTGCTGTGGAGATCTCTCTGGAACCCCAGGAATCACCAAATCAAGCAGATCACGAGACACCTGAGAGAGGACCCGTCCTCTCTACCGATTCTGTCGTATCATCTGAGCAAGAAACAGCTGCTGCTGTCCCGGTTGATATATCCGTCCCAGAAGCGACGGACAAAACAGCTGCAATACAGCCAGACGAACCGCAACCAGCTGAAGCAACCGAATCAGCAGCTCCAGCGGCAGAATTGATCCAACCAATTTCGACTGGAGAGACTGAAGCTCCGACGCAACCCGAGTCTCTCCTACCCCAACAAGTAGGAGAGCCACTTATAGAACAAGCAAAATTGGAACAGCCGGAGACAACTCCTATAGCTGTAGCACCCGTGCCTTCCCTTGAACTAGCAACAGACGAATCTCTGCGTCCAGCTCGTGTCCTCGGCCGGATCGATTTGGCAAAGCTGCAACAAGTCAAGCCAATACGTCCTGAGCCAAGACAAAAAGTCTCTGCTCCATCGGCCGAACCAGGTGCCCCAGCCTTTTCTGATTCAACCCAAAACGGTGGAGCTGCTCCTCCAAGTTCCCTGCCGAAAAGGGGTAAAAAGCGCAGAGTTATCCGAAAACCTGGACAGCTGGAGACACCGGAGCGGGATACTCGCTTGGGTCGTGGCAAAGCGCAAAAACGAAGAATCCAGCCTGGGAAAGAGCAACGTCAAACAGAGATTACCGTTCCCAGAGCGAGCAAACGGATTATCCGTATCTCCGAGGTCATTACCGTCGGCGAGCTAGCCAAACAAATGGGCATAAAAGCTGGCGAGATCATCAAGAAGTTGATGGGGCTTGGCCTCATGACCACGATTAATCAAATCCTCGATATAGACACAGCAACCTTAGTTGCAAACGAGTTCGAGTACACCATTGAAAACGTTGCCTTCGATGTCGATTCCGTTCTCGAGGACAGTCATGAACCGGTGGAAGACGAAGGCAAGCTTGGGCCTCGCCCGCCAGTTGTGACGATCATGGGCCACGTCGATCACGGTAAAACCTCTCTCCTTGATGCGATCCGCGAGACCAACGTCACAGCTCATGAACATGGTGGTATCACCCAGCATATTGGCGCGTATAGCGTCGAGCTCGACGGCCGCAAGGTGACGTTTCTTGATACACCAGGCCATGCCGCTTTCACCGCCATGCGGGCTCGTGGGGCGGAAGTTACCGATATTGTGACCTTAATCGTCGCTGCTGATGACGGCGTGATGCCCCAGACGATAGAGGCAATTAATCATGCACAAGCAGCAAAGGTCCCCATCATCGTCGCAGTCAATAAGATGGATAAACCAGGCGCAGACCTCGAACGAGTCAAGCGCGACCTCATGAACCACGGCTTACTAGCCGAGGAGCTTGGCGGAGAGACGATCTTCGCGCCTGTGTCGGCACTCACTGGAGAAGGCATCCCGCATCTGCTGGAAATGATCCTCCTCCAAGCTGACGTTATGGAGCTTCGCTCCCATCCCGATAAACTCTCCCGTGGCATCATTGTCGAGGCGAAGCTCGATCGCGGACGCGGTCCTGTTGCGACTCTCCTCATCCAGGAAGGCGAACTCAAAGTTGGCGACCCTTTTGTGTGTGGTATTCAGCATGGACGCGTGCGAGCAATGCTGGACAGTTGGGGCAATAAGGTCGAGAGAGCTTCGTCTTCCATGCCAGTCGAAATCCTTGGATTGGCTGGCGTCCCAGAGGCTGGGGATTCCTTCGTCGTGCTGAACAACGAAGCTAAAGCACGCCAAGTCGCTGAGCACCGGCGATCCAAACGACGTGAAACAGAGCTGACGAAGAACACAAAGCGGACTTCGCTCGAAGACTTTCACCAACAAATCCAGACTGGCGAGGTCAAAGATATCCGGGTCATCATTAAGGGCGACGTGCAAGGATCGGTTGAAGCGGTCAGCGATGCCCTGAACCGCTTGTCCACAGACGAGGTCAAAGTCACGATTCTGCACGCTTCTCCAGGCGGTATTTCAGAGTCGGACGTTCTGTTGGCAACAGCTTCAAAGGGGATTATTCTTGGATTTAATACCCGCCCAGAAGGGAAAGCCGCCCACCTTGCTGAACAGGATGGCATCGAGATCAGACTGTATAACATCATCTACGAATTGATCGAGGATATTCGAGCAGGCCTCGAAGGCATGCTCGAGCCCATCTTCAATGAAAAGCCTATTGGCCAGGCGGAAGTCCGAGAAGTCTTCTCCATCTCGCGCCTCGGCCTCGTCGCCGGCTGTTTTATCAATGAAGGACGGATTCTCAAAGGTGCCCAAGCGCGGCTTGTTCGTGACAAGAAAGTCATTTACGAGGGCAAGATCGCGACCTTGCAGCGCTTCAAAGACGAGGTCCGGGAAGTCCCCGCTGGCTCCGAGTGCGGGGCTGGATTTGAAAATTGTAAGGATATCAAACCAGGCGATACGATCGCTATCTACGAGGTCGAAAAAGTCTTGCGCCGTCTCGAACCAAAACAACACGAGATGGAGCAAAGGGTATAATTCGCGCGTATTATTTTTGTCAAGCTTCCCGCAGGAAGCTTGACAAAGAGTTTTGCAAGAATGTCCGCCTCGAATCGTGCGATGTGAGTTGTATTGTGGTTGTTGGTGTCTTGCAACTGACCTTATACGTAGACGGAAGCCACTCCCTGAAAGAAAAGCGCGGCGTGTTACGCAGAATTAAAGGCCGCGTCCGCAACAAATTTAATGTCTCCATCTCTGAGTGTGAAGAACAGGACCTATGGCAAAAAACCGTTCTCGGCATCTGTCAGGTCGGAACAGACCAAGCATATATTGATGGTGCCCTCCAAGCTGTCGTACGCTTTATCGAGAAACTCCACTTAGCCGAGGTTGGCGAGGAATCCGTCGAGTTTTTACACTATTGATAAAAGCTAGCAGCGGCTCACACTCTTTCTATTTTACCTATGTCCTCTCGACGTCCCGAACGCATTAGCGGCCTGTTACTCCAAGCCGTTTCAGAAATTTTACTCCGTGAAGTGAAAGATCCCCGTATTAACGGAGTCACTCCGACCGCCGCCTCAATCAGTCCGGATCTGAAAGAAGCAAAAATCTTCTTTCGGACGCTCGACTATAATGCTCACAAGAATGCTACGGAAGAACACGCACAGGCAGAGGCTGGACTAAACAGCGCAGCCGGATACATTCGGCGCCAAATCGCAACACGTCTCCAGCTGCGCCGTACACCGCAGCTACGGTTCCAGTATGACACAGCTCTCGACCAGGCCAATCATATGGAATCCCTCCTTCAACAAACACGGACGATGAGAGCAGCTCACTCTGAACAAGAACAGCAGGAGAAAAACCCAGAGTGTCCGGAGTAAACGGCATCTTGCTGGTTGATAAACCAGTCGGCATGACTTCAGCTGATGTCATCCGTCACCTCAAAAAGTCTTTGAGGGACCACAATAAACTGGCTAGACCAGATAAGGTGGATAAAAAAGAAAAGATCGGTCATTTGGGGACACTCGACCCATTTGCCAGCGGCCTCTTGCCGATTTGTATTGGGACAGGCACAAAGATTGCCCAGTTCCTGATGGCAGAAAACAAGGCGTACACAGGAACCATCCGCCTCGGTCTCGAAACAGACACACTCGATGCAACCGGAACTACGACCCACACAGCTCCCATTCCCCCCACGAGTGCAGCAGTATTGCACGATCTGGAGCAGCGCTTCTCTGGAGAGATATTGCAAACACCCCCAATGTATTCAGCAATCAAGAAAAATGGGGTCCCTCTGTATAAACTTGCCCGTCAGGGAGTTGTGATTAAGCGGGAAGCGCGCCCAGTCGTTATCCATGCATTCGACCTAACCGAGGGAGGACCAGAGACACTCGATTTCCGTGTCTCATGTTCGAAAGGCACGTACATCCGGACGCTGGCGGCAGATCTCGGAACAGCGCTCGGCTGTGGGGCTCACCTGCTCAGCCTGAGGCGAACAGCTTTTGGCCCTTTTGAGATTGAAGAAACACAGCCGTTATCCTCTGTATGTGAGCAGCTTGAGCAGGGAGAAATTCCTCTCCTATCTCTCTCACAAGCACTCAGCCATTACCGTTCGATCAGCCTCCCTGCCCCAGCAGTCAACCGTATCCGAAATGGCCAGCAAGAAGTATTGCAAGAACTGCAACCAGAGCTGCAACCAGCTTCGTGTCCGCAGGAAATCATCCAGTTATTGGCTCCAGATGGAAGCCTCGTTGCTGTAGCAGAACAGCATCAGCAACAGTGGCGTTTGGCCCGAGTACTATAAGCTTTACACTGAGCAAACGCCGTGTTAAAAATGTCGGAAATGTGCAAACCTAGCAAAAAACAGCCTAGAAAAAGGAGAAACAATGAGTGTGCAGACCGTAGCACAAAAGCTTGAAACTGTGCAAGAACATCGGACCCATGATAGAGACACGGGTTCCCCAGAAGTCCAGATTGCTCTCTTGACCAAACGAATCATCTATCTCACTGAGCATTTCAAAACCCACGCCAAAGATCACCATTCACGCCGTGGCTTATTGCTCTTAGTTGGACGCCGACGGCGATTGCTTGACTACGTACGCGGGATTGATCCACAACGCTATCGAACCATCATCAGCCGTCTTGGCTTACGTCGCTAGTCGTCTTCTCCTTCTCCTTCTCCTTCTCTCAGGGGTAGCCCAACCTACACAACACCCCACATGTATCACCGTTAAGGAGTCCTATGTATAAAAGAATAGAAATGGAATTCTATGGGCGGCCCCTCTCTATCGAGACCGGTCGCTGGGCAAAACAGGCAAGTGGTGCGGCAGTGGTCTCCTACGGCGAAACCGTTGTACTCGTCACGGCTGTGGCGTCCAATACGCCGCGTGAAGGAATCGATTTCTTCCCGCTGACTGTCGATTACCAAGAACGGACCTATGCTGCGGGTAAAATCCCAGGTGGTTTCATCAAACGTGAGGGACGTCCGTCGGATCGAGAAATTCTGACCTCACGCTTAACTGACCGTGCGATACGGCCTTTGTTTCCCAAGGGATTTGCATGTGAAACCCAGATTGTTGCGTCGGTCTTATCGGTTGATCGTGAAAACGACGCCGATACGCTAGCGATGATTGGCGCTTCAGCTGCCTTACACGTTTCAGACATTCCTTTTCGGGGTCCGATTGCTGGGGTCCGCATCGGCCGTCTCAAAGGCTCCCTGGTCGTCAATCCACTCCAGGCCCAGTTCGCAGACAGCGATATTAACCTGTTTGTCGCGGCTGGTCGTGACGCCATCATCATGGTTGAAGGCGGCGCTCAGATCGTCCCAGAAGAAGAGATGCTCGAAGCGCTCTTCTTAGCCCAAGCATCCATCGCTCCAGTGCTGGATGCCCAGGATGAACTGGCTCGTATCGCCGGAAAACAGAAACGCGCCTTTGAAGCCGTTCTGCCTGATACTAGCCTGATCAACCGAGTCAAGGAACTTGGCACCGAAAAGCTCCAAACAGCCCTGTTTGTCCCAGCGAAACATGAACGTGGGGCGGCAATTTCCGGAGTTGAAGCAGAGGTGAAAGCCGAACTTGCGGAAGAGTATGCAGGACGTGAAAAAGATATCGCCCATGCCTTTGAAGAGTTGACGAGCGAAATGCTGCGGACCGCCGTCGTCAAAGACAGCCGTCGGGTAGATGGCCGCGGCTTAGCCGATATCCGTCCGATTACGTGTGAGGTAGGTGTCCTCCCCCGGACGCATGGCTCAGCAGTTTTCACGCGTGGCGAAACACAAGCCCTGGTCGTCGTCACACTCGGCACAGCATCGGATGAACAACGGATTGATGGCTTAATCAGCCAGCAGTCCAAACGATTCATGCTTCACTATAATTTCCCTCCGTTCAGCGTGGGAGAAGCCCGCCCGATGCGTAACCCGGGCCGACGTGAAATTGGGCATGGCACGCTTGCTGAGCGCGCCCTGCTAGCTGTCCAACCCCCAGCCAGTGAATTCCCATACACCATCCGGATTGTGTCCGAAATTCTCGAATCAAACGGTTCCTCGTCGATGGCCAGCATTTGTGGCGGCACCTTGTCTTTGATGGATGCCGGTGCTCCCATCACCGCTCCAGTCGCCGGTATTGCGATGGGTTTAATCAAGGAAGGCGAGCAAATTGGTATTCTGAGCGATATTCTGGGTGATGAAGACCACTTGGGCGACATGGATTTTAAAGTCGCTGGAACGACAGAGGGCATTACGGCTCTGCAGATGGATATCAAAATCTCTGGGGTGACCCGCGAGATTATGACCCAAGCTCTCTATCAAGCGAGAGACGGTCGTCTCCATATTCTGGGCGAAATGAATCGAGCTTTGGAAGCTCCACGCACTGATGTTGCGGACTCCGCGCCTCGTATTCAGACGATGAAGATCAAACAGGATAAAATCCGCGATATCATTGGACCAGGCGGAAAGACTATCCGTTCGATCGTCGAGGAGACTGGTGCAAAAATCGATGTCGAAGATGACGGGACTGTTCGTATCGCGTCTCCAGATACAGAATCCCTGGAAAGAGCGATAGCCAAAATCGAACTCATTACGACCGACGCTGAAATTGGCCAGATCTACAACGGCTTGGTCAAGAAAGTGGTTGACTTTGGGGCTTTTGTAGAAATCTTGCCAGGTCGCGAGGGCCTGGTACATATTTCTCAACTTGCAGCGGGTCGGGTTCGACAGGTGACAGACGTAGTCAACGAGGGCGACCAACTCTTGGTCAAAGTCCTTGAAATTGATCGCCAGGGAAAAATCCGGCTGAGCCATAAGGAAGCCGCGGAAGAACAACAATAGGCGGACAGGAATAACGAGATGGTCCACCGCACAGTTCTCGATAACGGGCTACGTCTGCTCTCGGAAGAAATCGCAGGCATGCCCAGCGTGACTGTGGGAATTTGGGTTGAGAATGGTTCTCGGGATGAAACCCCGCAGCTCAACGGTATTTCTCACTTCCTTGAACATCTGCTTTTCAAAGGGACTGCCCGGCGGACTGCCGGGCAGATTGCGCAAGAAATCGATGCCATTGGTGGTGCACTCGATGCATTTACTGGCAAAGAATATACGTGTTATTACGCCCGGGTTCTGAACGAACACCTGCCCCTCGCGCTTGACTTGCTCATAGATATCTTTCTGTATTCCAGCTTTCCCCAGGACGAGATCGAACGTGAACGTTCGGTCATCTGCCAAGAAATCGCCCAGGGTGAAGATCAACCAGATGAACTGATTGGTGATCTATTTCACCTCGACTTTTGGCCTGATCATCCACTGAGTTGGCCAATCACCGGAACGATTGACTCAGTCTCTGGATTGGGCCGGGATGATCTCCTCCGCTATCGCACCGAGCAGTATTGTCCTCAACGGGTCTTTGTTGCTATGGCTGGTGGGGCTTCACACAACACCCTTGTGGATACAATCGGCCCAGCGCTGTCCAGCTTGACAGGAACGCCAACAGCCCGCCGAGACTCTCCTCCGGTCGCTCGGCCAGGTGTCTCGATTCATCATCGCGAGCTTGAGCAGACACATCTCTTCCTCGGTATGCCGTGTGCGCCCAAGTTGGACCCTGACTGGTACGCTGCCCATCTGCTGAATATCGCCCTTGGCGGAGGACTGAGCTCGCGGCTGTTCCAAGAAATCCGAGAACGGCGCGGCTTGGTCTATGATGTCAGCTCTTTTTTGTCGTCCTGTCGTGATACCGGCTATCTCGGCGCGTATTTAGCCACGAGTCCAGAATCTATCCCAGAAGCCATGCAGGTGACGTGTGCCACACTCCAGGATGTGGCCCGAGATGGCATCTTAGCGGATGAGTTGCAGCGTGCCAAAAGCCATACCAAAGGCGCTCTGCTCCTGGACTTGGAAACCAGTGAAGCCTGGATGAATCGCCTGGCCCGCTGCGAAATTTATCATCAGCGCGATATCCCAACTGCTGAGGTCATTGAGCAGATCGACCAGGTCACACTTGACCATGTTCATGCTCAGGCAGCCGAATATTTGCAGCCTGAGCGTCTGACTCTCACCCTATTGGGAAAACCTCCTGCAATGAGCGATTATCAAGCGCTCATTGCTCCGTAAGCAAGCACAGGTGTACCCATGACCAAGACCTTGGTCGTTCCTATTACCCACATTCGCAATCGGACTCCCCTGCCCCGCTACATGACCGCAAGTGCAGCAGGAATGGACGTCTACGCTGATGTCGTAGATCTCACGGACGGGCAAGACACCGTGACCATTCCTCCGCTCGGTCGAGTGTTAATCCCAACCAGCTTTGCGCTTGCCCTGCCACACGGATACGAAGCCCAGATACGACCGCGCAGTGGTTTAGCCCTACGGGCAGGCCTGACGATCCTCAATAGCCCAGGGACGATTGACGCGGATTATCGCGATGAGGTCAAAATCTTAGTCATTAATTTGGGAGAACAGCCGGTCCAGATCACACACGGAGATCGTATCGCTCAACTTGTTGTCACGCCTGTCACACGAGTCGATTGGCAAGAAGTAGAGCAACTCGCTCCGACCAGTCGAAAAGGCGGTTTTGGGCACACTGGACAATGATTTTAGCCATAATCGATGATCGCAATGATCATCTGATGCTGCCGATAACACCGGCAAAGGGATCTCTCAGACATGACACACCAGGTCGCAGGTGCTATCTCTGAGCGGCTTGCCCAGCTTGACTGGCAAGCGGTTGAGCAATCGCTGTCGGAGTATGGTTATGCCAAGACCTCACCTATTCTCACCCCTGAGGAATGTTCCGCACTGATCGACTTATACGCAGATTCCAACTCTTTTCGGAAGCACATTGATATGCAACGTCACCAGTTTGGGGTAGGCACCTATCAATACTTTGCCGCCCCTCTTCCACCTCTTGTCCAAGCCTTACGCACCGCTGCCTACCCTCGCCTCGCAAAGATTGCAAACCGCTGGCAGCACGCACTAGATCTTCCAGATCCGTATCCAACAAGCCATAAGCAATTTCTTCGTGTATGTCATAACCACGGCCAAACCAAACCAACACCACTCCTCCTTCGCTACGAAGCCGGCGGCTACAACTGTTTGCATCAAGATCTGTACGGTGCCGTCGCCTTTCCGCTACAAATCACTTGTTTTCTGAGCCGTCGTGAGCGTGACTATACAGGAGGAGAATTTCTTCTTGTTGAGCAACGCCCGCGCGCCCAGTCGCAAGGCATGGCCATATCAACTGAACAAGGTGAAATGCTTATTTTTACTACTCGGGAACGGCCAGTCCGTGGGATACGTGGCTACCATAGGAGGTATATGCGGCATGGCGTCAGCCGGGTTCTTACTGGCTCACGATACGCTCTAGGGATTATTTTTCACGATGCAAAGTGAGAGACGAAGGCAGTGCTGAGTTCTGAAGCGGAATATGAGCCAGTTCCGGGTTGATCCCGCGCTGGAGCAGTTCCGCCGACGGCGTTGGGCATGCACTCCTCCTTCACAAGCTGTTCCCTTCATCAGCTGAACCATCTGATCCCTGCACGCCACGTCCCTTCTCGACGCTTCAGGGCGCACCTTTTCCCTACGGTTGTTGGCAGAATGGACGTGAGTGGCCAGCCTCACACAGCCTGCCCAGCCGCGTGGCCGGAAGACCACGCCCATTGAAAATTAAAGCCACCCAAGTGGCCGGTGACATCGACCACTTCGCCAATGAAGTACAGCCCAGGCACGGTCTTGGATTCAAACGTCTGTGACGACAATCCATCTGTATCCACCCCGCCCCGTGTGACCTCAGCTTTGCGGAAACCTTCGGTGCCGCTAGGGATAAAACGCCAGTCCTGCATATGATTAGCGAGATGCCGCAGTTTTTTGTCGGCCGTCTCAGCCAAGCGGCCGTCGTATTGCGCATCTTCACACAGACAGTGGGCTAAGCGCTTCGGGAAGATTGCTGACAGAGCCGTACGGAGCTCTTGCTTTGGCTGGCTGTGCTTTTTGTCTTTGAGGATGCTGAATACATCTTGGTCAGGCACAAGATTGACCCTAACCTCGTCACCAGTCTGCCAGTACGAAGAGATTTGCAGAATCGCTGGACCACTCACGCCACGATGGGTAAACAGCAACGCTTCTTCAAACTGCTGTCCGTTACAAGACGCGACAACGTTGAGCGCATTGCCAGACAGGGCTTGAAAACGACGCAGCATGGCCGGATTAAATTTCAACGGAACAAGGGCCGCTTCCGGTTGGACGACGAGCATGCCGAACTGTTTGGCGATCTCATACCCCCAGCCCGTTGCTCCAATTTGGGGAATGGAAGGCCCACCTGTGGCAACTACGACTGCAGTGCAGCTCAATGCCTCTTGGCCAATATCAAGCTGAAAACCGCCAGCATGCTGTGTAATGTTTTCCACACGTGTTTTGACCTGAACCTGCACTCCGGCCTCGCGGCATTCCGCCAGCAGCATAGTGGTAATCTGCTGCGCTGAGTGATCACAGAACATCTGGCCCCACGCACGTTCGTGATAGGCAATGCCATGCTTTTCGACGAGGGCAATAAAATCATGCTGGGTATAGCGTCGCAGAGCGGAGATACAGAAACGGGGATTTTTCGACAGAAAGTTGTCTGGGGTGACAGACCGGTTGGTGAAATTACACCGCCCGCCGCCAGAAATGCGGATCTTTTCGCCAGGGGCTTTGGCGTGGTCGAGCACCAGCACGCGGCGACCGCGTTTGCCAGCTTCCATCGCGCACATCAGCCCGGCTGCTCCAGCGCCAATGATAATCACATCGCAGGATGGCATAGGAATTGTGAACACGCTCTATTGCGCCGCATACCCACCATCGACCATCATCGCGTGACCCATCACAAACGACGCAGCATCCGAACACAACCAGACAATCGCTTCGGCGGCTTCTGCTGCAGTGCCCATACGGCCAATCGGATGAGTTGCACCAAGCTCGGCCTCAGCCTCGGGATTTCCACTCATAACCGGATCTTGCATCGGCGTCTTCATACTGCCGGGGCAGACAGCATTTATCCGGATGCCGGATTTGG
The DNA here is from genome assembly GCA_965231765.1 of Binatia bacterium. GTDB lineage: Bacteria > Desulfobacterota > Binatia > Bin18 > Bin18 > JAAXHF01. The sequence goes on along the minus strand of OZ246887.1, from coordinate 4,671,240 downwards.
CGTATTCCAAGGCGGCTGTTTTGGTCAGTCCAATAATCCCGTGTTTGCTGGCCGAATACGCAGGCATATTTGCCACCCCAGTCACCCCGGTAATCGACGAGACATTGACAATTGCCCCGCCGCCAACTTTCAGCAACTGGGGAATCTCATACTTCATGCACAACCAGGTGCCTTTGAGATTCACACTCAAGACGCGATTCCACTTTCTTTCTGGACAATCCACCGTGTTGGCGAAAAGGCCGACCCCGGCAGCATTCACCGCGCAATCGAGCCGACCATAGGTTGCAATGACAGCGGCAACAATTGCTTCGACTTCTGCTGCGTTTGAGACTTCGGCCTTGATAAAAACCGCTTCGCCTCCAGCAGCAGTGATCCTCTCCACGGTCTCTTCACCGCGCTCTTGGTTTCGCCCAGAGACGACAAGGCGGGTGTCTTCACGAGCAAGCGCGTAGGCTGTGGCGCGACCAATGCCTGAACTGCCTCCAGTGACCAGTGCAACTTTTCCTTGTAATCGTCCCATCTTCTCCTTCAATTCCTCTCTTCCTAGTCTTTTCGCTACAGCATTTCTGCTGTATTGTCTCATCATATGATGATCTCCCAGCTGCTGTTGGTCTTTTTCCTTTCATATGCCTTAGCAGGAGCAACCGAGTCTACAGCCCCCGCTCTTTTGCACTTCACCCCCCAAGACACAGTCAAAAATGTCCGCCAGGTGACTGCCCGTACCGCAGACGATTTGAGCTTTGGGCATTCAAGCTGGGACGAGGGTATCGAACGCTGGCGCTTCAGCTGCCATCTGAAGACTACTGGGGCCCTGCCTTTGCCCATACGATTTTTGATCGCTCGCTGTTCCGCGCAGGCGACACTATCCACATGAAGCATCTGACGCGAGTACGCACGATGCGAGGCTTTTCCCATCTCCCATCAGCCGAACGGCCAAGCCGGGTCGTTATCCAGCATCAAGGCAGTTTTGTGGGGGTGAAACTGCCCGTCATGAAGCAGGAAGCAAACGTCAAGGCTACCTAAGTAGCTTTGAGTAGGCTTTGCAGAACGGACTACGAAGCAGTAAGGAGGATCTTGTGCCCGATTACACGATCAAAGATAAAGTTGCCATTGTTGGCATTGGCGAAACACAATATTACAAGGCTGGCCAAGCGCCAGTCAGTGAATTTCAACTCGCCCTCGAAGCAATCCAAAAAGCGGTTGCTGACGCTGGTCTACGCATCGAGGATGTTGACGGCTTTGCTTCATATAGTGATGATCGTAATGATCCAACCCACTTAGCAGCTGCCTTAGGCATCCCACAGATCCAGTTTTCCAATATGCACTGGGGTGGCGGCGGAGGCGGTATGGCGGGCGCGGTTGGTAATGCCGCAGCTGCCGTCGTTGCTGGCTACGCTAAACATGTGGTCGCTTTCCGCGCTTTGGCCCAGGGTCAATTCGGTCGTTTTGGACAAGGACGGGGCGGAGCAAAGGTACGCGGACCACTTGCCTATACAGCTCCGTATGGCCTCATGTCTCCAGCTCAGATGTTTGCTATGAAGACCCAGCGCTTCATGTACGAGCACAAGATCAGCCAGGAAGCCTTAGCAGGTATCTCACTGGCATCCTATAAACATGCCCAACGCAACCCGCGCGCCATCATGTACGGCCGCCCCCTGGATCGCCAGGCATATTACAATTCGCGCTGGATTGTGGAGCCGTTTCATTTGTTTGACTGTTGTCTGGAAAACGACGGGGCTGCGGCTGTCGTCGTCACACGTGCAGACCGCGCCCGCGATTTACCCCATAAGCCTGTCTACCTCATGGCTGCCGCCCAAGGCACGGGATTTCGCCAAGGCGCTTCTGCGCATAACGCTCCCGACTATGCAACGTCAAACTTTAAGACCTTGGCTCCCCGTTTGTTTGAGATGGCTGAGATTGCTCCCAAGGATGTGGATGTTGCCCAGATCTATGAGAATTTCACCGGTGGGGTGCTGATGAGTCTGGTTGAGCATGGACTGTGTTGTGCTGAGGAAGCCGAGGCGTTTTGCACGGGCGGTAATCTGGAGTGGCCCAATGGCGGCCTCCCGCTCAATACCAGCGGTGGTAATCTCGCGGAAGCCTATATGCATGGTCTCGAATTGACGCTTGAAGGCGTGCGTCAAATGCGTGGTGATTCAACCTGTCAGGTGCAAGACGCTCGGATTTGTTTAGTTGCCGCAGGCCCGATGGTGTCGCCAGTCAGTAATCTGTTGCTACGGAATTAGCCAGTGAGGAAGATACATATGTCTGAAAGTAAAACGACCTCTTATATGCCCGAAGGTATGCCACTGCCTGTGCCGAATGATCTGGATGCGCCGTTTTGGGAAGGTACGAAGAATCACAAACTTCTTGTGCAGCACTGTCCCAAGTGTGGCACGTTTCAGTTTGGCCCAGAATGGATTTGTTATAATTGCCGCTCGGAAGATATCGGCTGGTATGAATGCTCAGGCAAAGGTCAGGTCTACGCTTTTGAGCGGGTGTGGCACCCTGTGCATCCTGCCGTAAAAGACCGGGTGCCGTATTTGATCGTGCTTGTTGAATTGCCTGATACTGGGAATGTCCGGATGGTCGGTAATCTGCTTGGCGATCCAGAACAAACTGTGCGGATCGGTGATAGTGTTGAAGTGGTCTGGGAAGACCATGAGGAGGTGACGCTAGTGCAGTGGCGGGTTGTCAAATAGGAGAAATAGGAGTGCCGTGGGATCTCCGTCCATAAGAACCCAGGGCGTTGCCCCGGGCTGGATTCAGTCGCCCCTTCAGGGCTCAGACGAAAGACCTCCTACAAATTGATGATACTCCGGTACGCATCCAGCATCGCCGATTGTTCTGTGGCCGAATAGAACACGTTGACACAGATGACTTCATCGACGATGCCATCATAGTCAGCGAGGCGTTTGCGGCACTCGGCCGGCGTCCCGGCAATCGTTAAACGATCAACAGCTTCATCTGGCATCGCCTCAATCGCCTTCTCCATATTGCCTTCCGGCACATATGTACATGCCGCGTCCGCTGCTGCTGAAAAGCCGTGCTCGCGTAGCATGTATTCGTAATATGGATGCGGCAAGGGTGAGAAGAGACGACAAATAGCTTCTCGGGCAGCTTGGCGTGCCTTCTCACGGTTGTCGTCAACGGCGACCATTGCTCCCATCAAAAAACCGAGTGCGTGTGGATCGCGGCCGGCTTCTTCAGCGGCTGCACGTGCGGCGGGTTGAATCACGTCCCGTGCATACTCGGCTGAGAGAATGGCTCCCAGGGCTAGCCCGTCAGCCACCCGACCAGCGACTTTGATCATGCGAGGAAAAACAGCTGACAGATAAATGGGCACATTTTCCCGGACCGGAGTGACGGCCGGCACCCAGTTCATACGGTGAATTTCGCCCTCATATAAGACCCGTTCGCCAGCTTTCGTGTGGAAAATCTGGCGCAGGAGTTCCACGTACTCTGTCATCTTCTGATACGGGCGTTCATGTGGAATACCCTGCCAGTCGGCATTGATGAAGCGATTGCCGCTGCCAACGCCAAGCATCAGCCGACCACCAGACAGCTCGTCAAGATCGACCGCGCTCATACCAGCCACAAATGGGCTGCGGCCGTAGGCGTTGATGACATACGTGCCAAGCCGTACGCGTTCGGTTGAGAGTGCCAGAGCAGTCAACGGCACAAAAGCACTCCGCCAGGCCTCTGTGACATACAGTGAATCCATGCCTGCTGCTTCGGCCTCTTGGGCAATCGCAATCATATCTCTCTGGGCCATACCACCGCCAGGAAACGCGAGACCTCGTTTCATAGGATTCTCCTTTTTCAGTTAGACATTATATCATAATTAGACGTTGTTATGATTGCAGGACAACCAGCCCGTCCCGTACGGCTGGGCCACCATCCTGAGTCCGGACTTCAAAGTGAATGGCGGCGCCTTCCGGCGTAGCTTGGCGTGAGAGAATACGAACGGTCACTGCGGACGGCATCAGGACCATTGCGCCAAAACGACACGCAATGCGTTTGACCCGCTCAGGCTGATTATCCGCTTCCAACGCAACCACGCGGGATACGCCCAGGGCCAAGGTCGCCGTGCCATGCAGAATAATCGCCGGCAGACCTGCCGCAGCAGCAACTGCCGCATCGGTATGAACCGGGTTCCAGATGCGAGCGCACTCGGTATAGACATGCGCAGCTTCCGCTGCAATGGCTACGGGCACTTCAGCTCGGACGGAACCGTTGTTGTTCTGAGGAGGAATAGCGACGGGCAAGTCTTGGGCCGGACGGTCTGGACCGTCAACCTCTACGCCTCGGTAGACGGCTCCCTGCCAGGTTGAGCTGACCAATTCACCATTTGCGTCCGTCGTATCTAAACGCATGGTCTGATACGCCCCGGGCTTGCGCTGTTCAAGGCCAACAATCGTGGCCTGGGTTGTCAGCCGATCACCAGGCCGAATGGGACGCTGGAGTACGGTCTCATGGGTCGCATGTACAGCACGCACATATTCCTCTTGGGTCAGCGATGCGTTGACCGGATGTTTACGCATATCAACAATCACTGGCCATTCGACACAGACGGGGAACAGTGGATGAGCGATCACCCCTTCAGGACGTAGCGTATCCAGGTAACATGGCAGCGTATCTCCGATGCCGGTTGCGTAGGACATGACCCAGCGGGCATCAATCTCATGAACCCATGATTCCCCTGAACTTCCAATACTGTCTGGACGGAGTGGCATAGTCTTCTCCTTACACGCTCTGCTACAAGCCGATTTTCTCTTTGCCTGGTACAACAAACTCCCTTCTCCTGCAAGCCATTCGTACAAGCCGTTTGCGTCTCAGCGTCGTCTCGGGGTAAAAAAGCGCAACAGACAGGCAGTCCATCTAGGGAGAACGAACATGCGATACATTATCTACGGAGCAGGCGGTATTGGCGGTGGTATTGGGGCACGTTTATTCCAACATGGCCACGAGGTCATTCTGATCTGCCGGGGAGAACATCTGAGCGCCATTCGGCGCCAAGGGCTGACCCTCAAAACTCCAGAAGACACCCTTCAGCAGAAAATCTCGGCCGTTGGCCATCCATCAGAGATCAGCTTTACCGATCAAGATGTGGTCTTGCTGACAATGAAATCTCAAGACACCGAACAGGCGCTGAGAGACCTGTATCAAGTGGGCAACAGCGATCTTCCGATCATATGCGGCCAAAACGGCGTTGATAATGAACGCATGGCCGCCCGGCGCTTTACCCGGGTATATGGCATGGTCGTGTGGATGCCTGGAACATATCTAGAGCCTGGAGTGGTGCTCAATCATGCCACTCCAGTCGGCGGGATTCTGGATGCTGGCTGCTACCCAAGCGGAGTCGATCCGCTGATTACCCAGGTCACTGCGGACATCAGCCAGAGCGGTTTTAGCGCAAAACCTGAGCCCAATATTATGCGTTGGAAATATACTAAACTGCTGGCCAATATTCGGAATGCGCTGCAGGCAGCGAGTGGGCTCGAAGTGCGAGCTCTGGAGTTTGTACGGGCACTCCGGGCGGAAACAAAGGCGTGTTATGAAGCGGCGGAGATTGCGTTTGCTCCAGAAGACGAACTCCAAGAACGAGTCCGGACCCAGATTAAACTGGCTGATATTGCAGGACATCCGCGGACTGGTGGTTCGTCATGGCAGAGTCTCAAACGTGGCTTGCCAACGATTGAGGCAGATTTTTTGAATGGGGAGATTGTGCTGCTTGGCCGACAATATGGTATCCCTACCCCCTACAATCGTGTCCTGCAGAACGTGGCCAACCAGATGGCAGCAACTGGCCAGCAGCCGGGCAGTTTTAGTATTGAACAGCTGCAAAAAATGGTCGATGAGAGTGCGAAGACTCAGGCTCCACAATAACAAGACAAGTCTGTTCACTGTGTCGGCTGCTGTAAAGCCATCTGATACTGAAAACAGTTTATTGTCAGATTAGCATTCCGTTGGCGCAAAGACTCAATATACGAATTGAGCAGCGCATTCCATCACCGAAAACCGCAAGGGCGCTCATGTACTTGTAGAGCCTTCCGGTTCTGCTCGAATCGGTTATACTGGGGCGCATGTCTCTCCATCATGTCTCTACTCTAGCGGTTCTTCCAGACTGGATGCGCTACATTGAAGGGGAAGTTCCGATTGTCCTCGTCGCCCCACATGGCGGGCGGCGCCCTACCGATGCGCCTATACGTGATAGTGTCAAAGTCAATGACTTGCACACCGCTGAGCTAACGGCTGAGCTTGCTGCCCGTACTCGGAGCTACGCGCTTATTAATCAGTCGCTCGACCGCAACGAGATTGATTTAAATCGAGTCAGCCAAGTCCGCACCGACGCCCCTTGGTTTCCCATCGCCTTGGTCGCAATTCTGTCCCATCTGCTCGAACAGCATGGCACGGCGAAAGTGTTTTTTATGCATGGCTGGAATGTCGTCCAACCAGTGTGTGATCTTGGGATTGGGCTGAGACAAAGAGGGGGACACATCGTTCCAGCTGGTAAAGGAGCACCTACAATTGGAACCGCTTTTTTATCTGAGGAGTTGCTGCCTTTCCAAACTGCAGCGGCGGCTATAGGGCTCGACGTCGCGCTGGGCCGCCGTTATGCAGCCGCCGCGAAGAATAACTTCATGCAGGTCTTCAGTCCACGCTTTGCCGAAGACGAATCTTTCCCTATCCGGACACTGGCTGAACTGTCAAGCCAAGAAAAGATCCATGCCGTCCAGCTCGAACTCGGCGTTGGACTGCGCTGGCCTGGTGCCGACCGAGAGCGCTTTATCGCACTCTTTTGTCGGACCTTGGGCAAACCATCACAGCCTTTACCCCAACGTGGCCGCGACTTCTCGACCTTTACCCTGGCTGCCCAGAAGGGAGACGCACTGCAAGGCCGAGACGGGGCCTTCCTGCCGGTCCATCCTGACTCACACGACTCGGCACCAACCCGTATGAGCCTCCACTTCCACGACCCGGTCAGCGGCTTAGGCTTGATGGGCGGTATTGAATTTGACGGTGCCGCATCCACCCACTCTGGACGTCTGTTACTCTCTCTGGGTGGGACCGAAATGATGCTGTTTACGGGTGAGGATGCGGCCAGTCCACACTCCAACCAAGTCCGTATTGGGGGCTATGTGTGGCAGCGCAACGCTGATGGCCTGGCGATTTCGTATCGCGGGACGGTCATGCGTTTCTCGCATCCCCAAGCCTTTATCCGTTTAGAAGATGGATTAGCCGCCTCTTGGATTGAGCCGGTTGAAATGCACTTGCAGCTGAGTATCCCTGAGCCACCAATCTCCCCGGCTTCGCCGATCTACCTGGCACGCTTGCATGGCGAGATTCGTTTGCGCAACCGCCAGTCAGGCAGCGACCGCGTGTCAACAATTGACGCCTGGGGCTTCATGGACCTGCTGCGGGCTGAGGAGGCCGGTCGGCTGCTGCCCCGCCAGCTTGTGTCGCTGCCGTTTGGTCCAGATTTAGGTATATTTTTAGCCCGTATTGAGCTACCTGAAGGCCCGCATTCGGCTGGAGTGATCTATGCAGATGGCACGCCGTATCCCTTGCGCCCAAGCGACTGGGACCTGCAATATGTGCATGATCATGGCCGTCCAGTCACGTTTGACCTGTCTCTTAGTCCAAATTTGCCAAATTCACTAGACTCGCCCGAGGGACCGTTCAGCCTGACGTGCCAGGGAGAAACCACAACAGCCATTCCAGTCGTCCGGCATGTGACCGAGGGCAGAGCGCTTGCCGTAACGTTTGGGCTGGCCAAAACCTTCTGGCAGGGCCGCGAAGCCCGGGGCGTATATGAGTTTTCAGAATTTTTGAAAACGTAGGCGCCCCCTGATGGGGCGTCTTTTCTCCGCTCTACTCAACAGCAGGGAGACGGAGCTGCCGGACCACTTCACCAGATTGGCCCAAAGACGGGAGCGGATTGCCATCCAGTTCCATTTCAATGCCACCAGCATTGCCAACGGTCAGCATAAAATGACTGCGCGCTTCCCACTCCATCTGTTGATTTGGACTCAGCAGCACGTCTTTCGTTTCTTCTCCATCAATCACAACCCGCAGCCACGTCTCCTCCACGGTGTGTACACGTAGCTGATGGGACCCTGAAGGAACCTGAGGAGTTTGGCTGACCGACAAGGTCGGGGCAGATGAGGTGATGCTGGCCGGCAAGGCGGACGGAAGCGCGGCAGCCGGAACGAGTGCAGTCGGCTCTTCCTCCCGTACCTGCTGTTCAGCTTGTTCAGGCTGATGGGACCCTGAAGGAACCTGAGGAGTTTGGCTGACCGACAAGGTCGGGGCAGATGAGGTGATGCTAGCTGGCAAAGCGGACGGAAGCGCGGCAGCCGGGGCCTCGCCTTGCGCTACGGCTTCAGGCTGCGACGCCTGAGATCGCTCGCCCTGTGTGGCAGCCGGAACGAGTGCAGTCGGCTCTTCCTCCCGTACCTGCTGTTCAGCCTGTTCAGCTTGCCCAGCTTGCCCAGCCCGCTCTGCAGACACGTTTTCTTGCCTGCCTCGGAGAGCGTCTTCTTCAGGCATAGGGGCGACAAACTCGTCCATAGAAGCGACAGGCTCGTCAGACGAGAGCACTGCTGAAGAGATTTCTTCTTGCTGTCCAAACGGCCACCGCGTACCCAGTCCGCTGAATCGTAAGACAAGTGCAACCATCAGCAAACCGCCGAGCGCCACGACCAGAGGCAAAATCCAGGCAGAAAAGCGAGCTGGACTCAGCGAACTTTCAAGCCGAGATTTTGCCTCAGTCATCTCGCGTGTTTGTAATTCAGAGATGAATTGCCGTACTGCACTGTTGGGATCAAAGCCGAGATAGGTTACATAGGTGCGCAAAAACGGGATCAGGTACATAGTGTCGGCCAAGAGACGTCGATCACCTTCGCCTTCAAGCGCTTGCAAATAGCGCACCGGGACGTTCACCGCTTGAGAAATGTCTTGCAGAGAAGTCCCTTGGCGCTCGCGTTCCTGTTTGAGTGCCGTAGAAATCCTGCCACTTGTGAGTGTATCCATAGTCGCTTCTCTATACGTATGTGCTGGCCCGAGCCCCTCAAGATCTAAATAGGAGCCTCAGCCAGATAGCCCAGAGAGAAAGTCAAGAGGCTTACCGCAAACCTTGTCCTGTTGGGTCTCTCTCTTCTATCGGAGTAGGGCTCATTTTACCGCGCAGAAAATCAATAAACTCTTGCACCGCAGGTGTAAACCGCCGCCCCCGTTTTGAAATAATGCCGAGTGGCCGAGTCAGCGTTTCATCCGCAAGTTGCACAACCACCAAGGTTTCATTTTTGACCTCTTGGCCAATCGCTGGTTCCGGAACAATCGAGATGCCCGCCCCAACTTCAACCCCGCGCTTAATCGTCTCGATATTATCCATCTCCATGACGTATTGCACTTTGACCCCATTCCGACGCAGGACGCGGTCTAAGGCCCGGCGGGTCGCAATGTCCCGCTCAAAGCCGATAAAATTCTCACCGTCTAAGCGCTTGATGGATATCTCGGAGAACGCCGCAAACGGGTGCTGGGGCGCACAGATGAGGACGAGCCGATCTTCGCGAAAAGGAGTGACTAAAATCTGAGGGCGTTTACTCGGGTAGGCAACAACCCCCAGGTCCACATCCCCACGGCTGACCTCATCATAAATCTTATTGGCGCGGGTATACTCCAAGTGAATATTGACTTCGGGAAAAGCTTGCAGGTAACGCTTCAGAGGCGGAGACATTTCATACAATCCCACGCTATACACCGTCGCAACGCGGACCGTCCCAGCGACTGAGCGCGATAGACTCTGCAAGCTATCCTCAATCTCCCGATATTTTTGGATGATCTCCTTGCCGACTTCATACAAGACCTTGCCTGCTTGGGTCAGTCGGATATGGCCCTTGGAGCGTTCAACTAGTTCGCGGCCGTAGCGTTCTTCAAGACTGCGAATTTGCTGACTCACCGCAGACTGGGTCACGAAGTTCTTTGAGGCGGCGAGTGAAAAGCTGCCCGTCTCGGCCAAATCGCAAAAAACTTTGAGTGTTTCAATATGCATGTTTCTAATAATGTGATGAAGGGTTTTTCACTTTACTTATAACTCAAATTTCGCTATTCTGCTACCCTCACACATGGGCAGAGGGTGCGGCCTTTGCTCGTAGCGCTGTAGTGAAGGAGGGTTATTATGTTCGAGCCGGATACGCTTCTCCCAGAACAGTTTTTTTCCATTCTGGGACGCAAACCTTTACAAGGCGAAAAACGCCTCCTCTTGGCTATGCTAGAGGATGCCGTTCATTGTTTCCAGACCTACCTGTTGGCCCGGAAGCCGCATGAACGTCGCCTGTTCCAAGAAGCAGAGGAGTGGATCGAGTCGTTGGACACCCACTGGTTTTTCTCATTTGAAAACATCTGCGACATCCTCGGTATCCATCCTGGCCGGATGCGCGAGGCGCTCAAAAAGTGGAAGGAAGACCAGATCCTTCTCCACGAACAAAAATTGGCCGAAGCTGAAGTTGCTGAAGTTGAGGTCAATCCAGGTATTCAGGTCCAGCCTGAGGTTATCCAACCCGAGCTTGCCCAGCCTGCTGCCGGTTGATTCGTCTACGCTGAGCCTGTACTGAGGGGCGCAGGTTCAGCAAGTCCAGCAGATTCAGCACGTTTTCCTCATTACTTGCCTCCCCGCATCTCTCGACCTTACCCTGATCCCTCTCACAGGCTCCCCACAACTGCCTCCAACACACTAAACATGCACACGGAAACGGTCTCTACGATTTCGCCCAGTGCCCCGATCGTATCCCCGGTCACTCCGTCTAAACGCCGGTTGCAGTATAAAATCCAACAAATGATAATCCCGGCCAGCACCAGGAAGAGCAGCAAACCGCCGACTTCGACTAAGGTGAAAACCACCCCGAGAGTCATGACACTCGCCACTCCAAACTCCCGAAACTCCACCCCATTCACAAAAAGCGAGCCCAGCCCTTCCGTTCGAGCCGGACGAGAGCTGTAAGCCATCACCACACACGCCCAGCGACCGAGCATGGGGGCCAACAACAAGGCTGCGGCTCGGTAACCGCTGGACAGAGACGATAAGGCAAAAATCTTCAGCACTAATATTCCGAGCAACACGCTTACGCCTGAAACGTGAACCGCCCGTTCTTGCATAAAGGCGAGGCGCTGGCTGCGTCCCGCACGACTGAACAAGCCGACAGCACTGAGTGCGACGCCTTTAAGCTGGAGACCACGACTCAACACGGCCAGCAATGCGACTAGTACAACGCTCAGGATGAGCGGACTCGGTATGAGCGGCTGCAAGACCGTGTCACCTCCCCAGGCAATGACTCCGAGCAACAAGCCAATCAGCGGAAAAAACACCCCAGCTCGCCCAAACCTGTTTGAGCCAGTCGGCTGGTCATCTTCACCTGCGTCAACACCTTCAGGGGTTTGGTCAAACGCGGGCAGAGCCGTCATGCCAAAAATTGTGAGAAATTGGAGCGCAATCAAGAATTCCTTCAGCACTCTGCGTGCTATAGCATGTTCGAGAGTCGGCGCAAATTCCTCATCAATAAACGGCCCGATATTCTGTTGCAGGCCAGCACACACAGGCGTATGCTCACCGTCATCGGTTGTTATCTGTTGTCCCTAATTCATTTGTTCATCGAAATTGAGGAGAAATAATCATGGGTGAGCCAACGCTTGTAGTCGAAAAAGATGTGCCCGTTCCGATGCGCGATGGGGTTGTCCTCCGAGCCGATGTCTACCGGCCGGCGGCGGCCGGCCAATATCCGGTGATTCTGCAACGCACCCCATACAACAAGAACCTCACCACCATTGCCCTGCTCATGCTTGACGTTCTCCGCACGGCACGCGAGGGGTATGCGGTGGTCATTCAAGATTCCCGTGGTTGCTACACGTCCGAAGGCGAGTTTTACACTTTTCGAGATGACGTGAATGATGGCTACGATACAGTCGAATGGTGCGGCGTTCAGCCGTGGTCGGACGGCAAGGTCGGCATGTATGGGGCCTCGTATGTTGGGGCGACGCAGTGGCTGGCTGCGATTAGTACTCCGCCGCATCTCAAAGCGATTTTTCCGTTGATTACGGCCTCACATTACCATGAAGGCTGGACCTACCAAGGCGGAGCCTTCGCCTTAGGCTTTAACGAGAGCTGGACCATGACTGGCCTCGCTCCGGACACGTACCAACGTCTGGCCAAAACCAGACCTGAAGCCGCTGAGCAGATGGGAAACATGTTGGCGGGAATTGATAATATGTGCCAGTGGTTCCGCCACCTACCCATCAAAGACTTTCCGCTGTTTGGCGAAGCCGCTTCATATTTTTACGATTGGGTTGCCCATCCGGACGACGACGAATACTGGGCGCCGTGGAATATCGAAGCCCAACACAGTGCCGTAACGGTCCCAGCCTGCAATGTCGGCGGCTGGTACGATATTTTTCTGGGCGGCACGATTCGCAACTATCTTGGCATGCGCGAGGGCGGCGGCAGCCCGGACGCCCGGCAAGGCCAAAAGCTCATCCTCGGCCCATGGCATCATACCTTGCCGCTCAACAATCTGGTTGGCGAAGTCAACTATGGGCTGTCGAGCGCCTCACTGGCGGTTGACCTCGACGGACTGCATATCAAATGGTTCGACTATTGGCTGAAAGGCAAGCAAAACGGCCTGTTAGAAGAGCCGCCAGTGCGTATTTTTGTGATGGGCGAGAACACCTGGCGGACAGAAAACGAATGGCCCTTGGCGCGGACCCAATACACCAAGTATTACTTGCACAGTAACGGCGATGCCAAGAGTCTCCGCGGCGATGGCAGCCTGAGTCCAGAACGACCACGCAGTGAGCCTGCCGATGTCTACGTCTCAGACCCGCGCAATCCTGTGCCAACCAAAGGCGGTGGCCTGTGTTGCTGGCCGGCCGCTGTGCCAGGTGGAGCGTTTGATCAACGGCCAGTTGAAGAACGTGCAGACGTACTGGTGTATACAACCCCGGTTCTGGAACACGACGTTGAAGTGACTGGACCGGTCAGCCTCACGCTCTACGCCGCGACGAGTGCCGTCGATACTGACTTCACCGCTAAGCTCGTTGATGTCCATCCGGATGGTTATGCGCGGAATCTGACGGACAGCATTATCAGGGGCCGCTACCGAGAAACACGGGAAACACCAAAACTGCTCACACCAGGAGAAGTCTACGAGTATACAATTGACCTGTGGGCAACCAGCAATGTCTTCAAGGCCGGCCACTGCATCCGAGTTGAAATCGCCAGCTCAAATTTCCCCCGCTTCGATCGTAACCCGCAGACGGGAGAAGCAAGCGGTGAGGCCAGTAGCTTGGAGCCTGCGCTCCAACATGTGTTTCATGATGAGATGCGAGCATCACATGTTGTCTTGCCGATTATTCCTCGTTGAATTGAAAGAAAATACCATGATCCGCATTTACGGCATCAAAGAAAAACTGGATCCCATCAAAGCCCAGCTATCAGATGTCATCAATCAGTGCATGGCGGAAGCCCTCTCCTTTCCCGAGAATAAACGCGCCCATCGCTTCTTTCCCATGGATGCGAAAGACTTTTATTATCCGGAAGGACGCTCTGACGCCTACACAGCCATCGAGATCTCTATGATGGAAGGGCGTTCGATCGATGCGAGAAAAAAGCTAATTCATCTACTTTTTGAGCATATTGAAGTGCAGCTCAACATCTTGCCGATCGACGTCGAAATCACGATCACTGAGCAGCCTGCGAGTAATTGGGGGTTTCGGGGTATGACGGGTGATGAAGCGCGCTTGAATTACAAAATCAATGTCTGATTTGGAGAAGATTAGCTTTCATTGCTCCCTGCTGCTAAAGGATCATAGATGATCCAAGCTCCTGAAACCTTGACCACCCAGCGGCTTCTCCTGCGTCGCCCGGCTGTCTCAGATGCAGCCGACGTGTATGCCTACGCGCATGATATCGAAGTGACCCGCTACATGGATTGGCCGACCCATACTAGTCCACACGATTCGGTCGAATTTCTTAAGACGTGTGCTCCTAGGTGGGAGTCCGGCCAGGAATCTTGTTGGGCGATTACGGTGAAGTCCGATCCTCGTATGGTCGGGGCGATTGGCTGCCGGGTCCGAAGCTATGATGCAGATTTCGGCTATGTATTACATCGAGACTGTCGGCGGCACGGATACGCAACAGAAGCTGCACGAGCTGTCGTCACCTGGATCATGCAGCTGCCAGAGATGTACCGTATATCGGCAACATGTGACACGGAAAATAGTGCTTCCAGCCGCGTACTCGAGAAAGCAGGCTTAGTCAAAGAGGGCACCCTTCGACGGAGCGTGATACGTCCCAATCTCTCCACCGAACCACGTGACACTTTCCTTTTTGCTCTGGTACGGGACAAGACATAAACCGCGTTGGCGTTAGGTGTGTATCAAGAGATAGAGATCTGAAATGAAATCATACGTGCGGTGGGCTGCGATGCTCATTGGTGGGCTGTCGCTCCTCGGGATAATTATCGTCTTTGTCCTGCTCCAGGGCTGGCACATTAAGAAATATGAGCCCCACCAGCTAGCAGGTTTCTTACAGTCTTCTTTTCGGATTCAGTTCCCACCCCAGCGGGGACCGTATCCAACAGTGATTGGCTTCCACGGTTGTGGTGGTATGGACCTCGGTGCGATTGAATGGATGGAGTACCTGACGAGCCGTGGTTATGCCACCGTGCTGGTTGATAGTTATACATCCCGGGGTCTCACAAAGGAGCAAGTCTGTCGTGGGCGTGCCTTATGGGGATCAGAACGGGCGGGAGATGTCTTGGCTGCCATTGACGCAGTCCGCCAGCTTCCTTTGGTCGATAGTGATCGGCTCATTCTCCTGGGCTGGTCCCACGGTGCTTGGGCAATTATGGATGCCTTGGCGTTCGACCCACCCCACCGTCTCCCAACCAATCTGCGCAGCTCCCCGTCAGAGCCATTTGCTGGGGTCAGTGGCATTGCCTTATTCTACCCCTATTGTGGCTTTCCAGCTGAAGCGCGTGGGCAGGGCTGGAACAGGGATATTCCTGTCTTCATGCTACTCGCGGGCCAAGACTCCATCGTCCCAACCAACGACTGCCTCGATATTACGACTATCCTACGGGCCAATGGCCGCCCTATCACGACCCATCTGTACGAAGATGCTGACCATGCCTTCGATATGCGCGAGGAGGATTTGGCCAGTTCTCACCTCGTCCGTCGTCCCCAGCTCATTGCCGATGCCCAAAAAAGACTCGAACAGTTCTTTTCCGCCGTCCTTTCTGAGCAATGAGTCAGGTTTTCGGCACAGCCCACACATATGCAGAAAGCAATAGACAAGACAGAACAAGTCACATAGTTCAGGACAGACAAGGAGGTGCTAGCATGGAATTAAAAATTGAAGATACTGGCCGGGTGCGCAAACTCACTCTGAATCGGCCTGAATTCATGAATGCGTTCAACAACGCCCAGTACAAAGCGGTCCGCCATGGCCTCAAACAAGCCGAGGAGGATAGCCGCGTTGCCGTTGTTGTCATCACCGGTGAAGGCCGGGCGTTTTCAGCCGGGCAAGATCTATCTGAAATGCGACGCATGGTCGATGGCGGCGGCGATACGTATCAATTTCCAGGTTTCTTGGCCCAGCTGACGGCGTTTCGCAAGCCACTTATCGCCGCGGTGAATGGGGTTGGGGTCGGCATTGGCATGACGATGTTAGGCCACTGTGACCTTGTCCTGATGTCAAGTACCGCCCGTCTGCGGACGCCCTTTCCACAACTCGGTCTCGCCCCTGAGGCCGGGAGTAGTGGCCTCTTTCCGATGCGCATGGGCTGGCAAAATGCGGCTTATACACTGTTATCAGGCAAATGGCTGAGCGCCCAAGAGGCCCACGACGCTGGTTATGCATGGAAGATCTGCGCACCTGACCAGCTGCTGGAACAGGCCATGGCCGTGGCCACAGATATTGCCGCTAACCCGATTCCTTCTTTGATTGCAACCAAAGAACTCATGCTGGCCAGCGGACGGCTGGACTTAGCCAAAGAATCCCACGCCCGCGAAGTGGAAGCGTATAAAGACTTAGTTGGTGCGCCGGCCAACCGCGAAGCCATTGCCGCCTTCTTCGAGCGGCGCGAGCCGAATTTCAGCAAGGTACCAGGGGCGTAGATTGCCCTATCTGATTCAGATCTGTCTATCCCCATCTACTCCACATTTTGGAAGGAGCATCACACATGCCGCAATGGAATTACACAAAAGGGCTCCAGGACCTGGGCAACAACGTCTACGCTTATCTGCTGCCAGACGGCTCGTGGGGTTGGAGCAATGCGGGTCTGATTGTTGACGGCGATCAATCACTGCTGGTTGATACGTTGTTCGACCTCAAACTGACCCAAGAGATGCTCAATGCCATGCGAGCCGCCACACCAGCAGCCATCTCAATTAATACCCTCGTCAACACCCACGCCAATGGTGATCACTATTTTGGCAACGAACTCGTCCAAGGCGCGGAGATTATTGCCTCACAAGCGTGTGCCGATGAGATGGTCGAGCTCCCACCAGAACGGCTGGCCGCCATGATGAAAGCCGCTCCCACGATGGGCGAACTTGGCGAGTATCTGACTGAGATTCTCGGCCCCTTTCAGTTTGACGGCATTACCCCAACCTTGCCGACCCGGACGTTCGAAGATCGTCTAGCTCTCAAAGTTGGCGATAAAGACGTACAATTAATCCAAGTCGGCCCCGCCCACACTCGAGGTGATGTCTTAGCCTACGTCCCGAGCGATCAGACCATTTTTACCGGCGATATTTTATTTATCGACGGCACGCCACTGATGTGGAACGGTCCGATTGCGAATTGGATCAAAGCCTGTGATTTGATGCTGGGTCTCGACTTGGAAACCGTTGTGCCCGGCCATGGACCGATTACTGATAAACGTGGAGTCGAAGCGGTCAAGGGTTATTTGCAATACATCGAAGTCGAAGCCCGCAAGCGCTATGATGCAGGGTTGTCGTGGACGGAAGCAGCAAATGATATCGCGCTAGGTGATTATTCCTCGTGGGGAGATGCCGAACGCATCGCAGTCAATGTCAACACGCTGTACAAAGAGTTTAGTGGCGATAGCACACCGGTGAGTGTTGTCGATTTATTTGGGAGTATGGCGAAGATAGCGAGGAGTCGGAAGGCGTGAGGAATAACACATGAAACGTGACAATATGCGCGGATAAGAAGCCAGGTGATAGAAAGGGATTATCGACCGCCATTGCAGACCGGCGCTCCCTCAAAAACCCGCGTGCCCACGCGCGGGCCAGTGGAGAGGGCGGCATCAGGACTAAACGATTGCCGACGGGGGAGATTGACGTGGAAGCCTTTGTTCTCACTCACTGCCCGACCACGGCCAACGCGTTTCGCATAGGATCGTAAAGACACACAAACCCCATCGCCAGCATAGCCTGGATCATCCCCCCGCGACTGGGGGAAAGATACTCAGACTATCCCCGTCGGCCAAGACCTGATCAAACTCGCGCGTCTGTTCGCCATTGAGCAGGACCATCTGGGCTAAGTTTTCCGGAATGTCCATCTGCTGGATCACATCCAGGATGCTTGTTCCATCAGTGAGGATCAGGCTTGTCTTGCCAGCCTTGGAGCCAGACGGCAGTTTCTTGCGCAGTGTGGCGAACAATTTGAGCTGAACTTCCATTAATCAGCCTTTCCTATGCCTGGTGTCGGAGTCGGATTCAGCTCGCGGTAATGCTCAGACTGGGTGTTGACCAGCGGCGCGTGATTGGCAGATTTATCCCATTTGGGTGGAATCTTGCCATCAACCCGATAGGCACGGTCACGGGACGGTGCACCTAATAGCGTCCGTCCAATCAGTACTTGGGCGGCTCCGCTGGCGACATAGGCACGGCGGATATCTGTCGGGTGTGTTTTGACATATTCCGCCCAGTCGCCCAACGGCTGCTGAGTCTGGATCAGGCCCTTGACCATACCGACATCGTTCAGCATGGTCACATCATCAATCGGCCCCACAAACAGTGCGCCAACAATACGGTCTTTGTGCCATACATATTTACGGTAAATCGGCCGGCTGGCATTAAACACGGTCGTTATTTCGTGGCCCTCGTCTCGCCATAGGCCAAAGCTCGCGCAGTGCAGATTTACCACATCCAGGACATTCAACAGTAGGCTGCCCGCATAGTGTGTTTCCTGGCCAGCCATATTGGCTCCAGCAATCCGGCCGTGGTCAACCGCTGTGGGTTGGATGGCATGCGCTGAGCCGGCGGTTTTGACTGCCGTCCGACCAGCCAGGATATCGGGCCCAATCGCCACATCACCCGCTGCATAAATACCCGGAAGATTAGTTTGCATTTGGTCATTGACCGGAATGCCCTCTGGTGTCACCTCAACTCCGGACCCGGACAGGAACGCAATATTGGGCCGAATGCCTGTTGCCATAATAACAATATCCGCCTCAATATTTTGTCCTGAACTGAGCGACAGCGACAGTTGCCCGGCGGCATCACGACGAATCTCTTGCACCTGAGTTCCGGTATGAACGGCGATATCACGCGCAGTCAGCCAGCCTTCGACCGCTCCCGCCCCAGTTGTATCCAGCATACGTGGCAGGACTTGGCTTTCCGCTTCGACCACTGACAGCTTCCAGTTCAGCTTGGCCATGGCATTCAGGACAATAAAGCCAATAAACCCAGCTCCGATCAGCACAGCCCGTGGCGTATCCGCTTTATCTTGAGCTTTGGCAATAACCTGCTGGGTATCGTCCAAGGTCCAAAACGAGTACACGCCCTCAAGGTCGGTCCCTGGAATCGGCGCTTGTTGGGCAGATGAGCCAGTCGCAATCAGCAGAGTATCAAACGCTCGTGTGGTCCCCTCACTAAGTGTAATCGTCTTTTGCGCGCCATCAATTTGCTGCACGCCAGTGCCCAGAATGGCCTCGATATTACGCGCAGCAAAATAGTCCTGATTACCGGTTAAGACATGGTTTTCCGGAATTTCTTTGGCCAAATAATATGGCAGCACCATCCGTGAGTACGCGGGTTCATTGGAAATCAGCGTGACAGCTGCATCAGCATCACACGCACGGATCGTTTCCGCAGCCGCAACTCCCGCCGGGCCTGCGCCAATAATGATATGTTGTGCCATGGTGTGTCCTCAGGTGTGAAACGTCAAACGCGGAACGCGATGAAGACCAAAGCTCCTTTTTTATCTTTTGACGTTTGACTCGTTACGCTTTACTCCAACCCCAACTCTTTGAGCTTCTCAGACGTAATCTTGCCGTCCTTATCCCAGCCGCGTAATTCATAGTACTCGGGGAGCATCTCGCCCAGACGGTTGACTTTGCCTTTGGCTGGCCCAGACGGCAGCGGTTCTTCCAGAATCCGCTTAGGCAGCGTATCTTCCGCACCGGTCATACCTGAGCGCTCGTTCCAGCGTCGCTCAAGATTCCAGATCCGCTCGCCAATCGTCATCAATTCTTCGAGGGTATAATCGACTCCGGTCGCAGCTGCCAGCTGGGGCAACATTTCCTCTAAGCCCACTCCAAAAGTGAGGAACTGACACAGACCAGTTGCATCAACCGTTGACGTCGCATCCTGGAATATTTTGGCGATCTCGGCCTTACCTTCGGTTTCGTTCGGGTCCATCTGGCGTGGCAGGCCCAGAATCTCAGCCGCAACCGTATACGCTTTCAGATGACACGCGCCGCGATTCGATGTCGCATACCCAAGTCCCATGCCCTGAATCGCGCGGGCTTCATACGCCGCAAATTCTTGGCCACGCACGCCCATGAAAAATTCGGGCCGGCCAAACTTTGCCGTCATGCGTTTTGAGCCTTCGGCCAGCTCGGTGCCAAAGCCTGTGCGGTAGGCAATCCGCTCGGCCATGATTAATAGAGCCTCGGCGCTGCCAAACGCGAGCGGAATCTCAGTCTGCTCCAGTGACACCGCCTTCTTTTCGTACAGTTCCATGGCGGCGGCCACTGTTGCCCCAAAGCTGATCGAGTCCATGCCGAGGTCATTACATAACCAGTTGGCTTTGATCAGCGCATCCAGGTCACCAATGCCACATTCAGAGCCCATGGCCCAGGCGGCTTCATACTCTGGTCCTTCACCAGCGATCTGCCAATTCCGGGGACTGGTGCTGACTTCATATTTGCTAGCTGCTTCGCCCGGCAGGGTTGAGACTCGTCCGCACGCAATCGCGCACGAGAAACACGCCTTATTGGCGACCAGACGCGTTTCGGTCAGCGTCTCGCCGCTAATATTTTCGGCTTGCTCAAACACAGACGACTGGTGATTATTGGTGGGCAGCGCGCCGTGTTCGTTGATCACATTGACCAAGACTTCGGTACCGTACATCGGCAAGCCCTCAGCAGTGACGGGCGACTCGCGGAGCTTCTCGCGCATGTCCCACATGCCTTTCATAAAGGCCATCGGATCAGCGAGCTTGACGCCGCCCGTGCCTCGCACCGCAATGGCTTTGAGGTTTTTGGAGCCCATGACTGCTCCAACACCAGACCGGCCGGCCGCCCGGTGCAGATCGTTCATAATGCAAGCAAAGCGGACGAGGTTTTCACCAGCTGGGCCAATGCTGGCAATAATACTGTCCGGTACACCGAGTTCGGCATGTAACTCTTCTTCAGTTTCCCAGACCGTTTTACCCCACAAATGGTCAGCAGCCCGGATTTCGACGCTATCGTTATAGATCCACAGGTAACACGGCGACGACGCCTTGCCTTCGAGGACCAGCATGTCATAGCCAGCAAACTTGAGCTCGGGTCCCCAGTAGCCACCCGAATTGGAGGTGGTAATCGCATTGGTCAGCGGCCCTTTGGTCACGACCATATAGCGTGAGCCACACGAGGCATTGGTGCCGGTCAGCGGCCCAGTCACAAACAGCATCTTATTCTCAGGGTCGAGCGCATCGACGGTCGGGTCCATTTCTTCACTCAAATACTTGGCTCCCAGCCCCCGACCGCCAACGTACTCCTTGGCCCAGTCTGCATTGAGCGGCTCTTTTGTAATCGTGCGATCCGTCAGATTGATGCGGAGAACTGTTCCTGTCCATCCATATGCCATGCGGTGTCTCCTTATTTTTCAGCAGATTCTACAGGTTCTACAGATTTTATTTGTTCCGGCACAAAGCCATGGTTGACCCGATCAGCCCACTGGCTCAGCCAATCGGCCTGTTCCATGTCCACATATTCGAGTGCTCCAGTTGGGCAGGAGTGGACACAGGCCGGCTCCCCGCCACACAGGTCACATTTAAACGCTTTATGGGTGTCTGGATTATAAAAAACCGTGCCATACGGACACGCTACGGTACACACGGCGCAGCCCACACACACATCGTCCATGACTACTTTGGCTTCCGTATTTGGATCAATCGCAATCGCATTGACCGGGCACGCTGTCACACACCAGGCTTCTTCACACTGAAAACAGGTATACGGTGAGTAGACTGCCTGCTCATCAAAAATATGCACCCGGATCACGGATCGCGATGGTTGAAAAGTGCCTGTTTGGACAAAGGCGCAGGCAAGCTCGCACTGCACACAGCCTGTACATTTGTCAGTAATCACACGGAGTTGTTTCATGGACCCTCCTTACTCTGCACTGGACTCTGCACTGGACCAGTCCCAGCGCGCTCGGCTGCGACCATCTTAAACTTCTCGGCTCAGAGATCAACTGTCAGGCGGATTAAAATCGAATCAGCAGCTCGTTTGCTGTCTCGTCGAACGAAGCCCAGCCCAATACTAGCGAGCATAAGGATAAGACGCATGGATATGGGGACCAAACGCTCGGTAAAGCTAGGAAGATGCTCTACCAATCATATAGGCGTATCGTTCTAGACGGAACCACACCCGAGCTGTTACAAATGTAGGCATCGTTATCCGTCGATCATCCATCGACCCAATTGGAGACATGAAAAACCAGCCCCTCAGAAGACCGATATTGTGTTCCTATTCAGAGCGTATACTCCAGCATCGCTCTCCCTCTTACGGCTCGCCAAAAAAGCCGAAAAACTGCTCATTACCGTCAAGCCGAGGGACATGACCTCAGTGAATTGACTGGTCTGAGGACATTCTGCCGTATGGTACAGCTAACAAGTCCAGGTCAGGAGGAATGGTATGTTGAGAGCTCACCGGCCAAAAGCACTTTTAGGGGCGTATCTGTTCGCCACACTCTTCGTGTTCCACATACCCGCCTGGGCAGCGTCTCCAGCAGACACTGGCCCAGATGGGACTCCCGTTCCCAATCAGACCAATCGGAGCTGGCGTTTGTTGTCTGAACTTTCAGCCCAAGAGCGCCAGCGGCTTGACTTTGCGACCGACACCCCACGGGATGCCACTATCCCGTACATGCCAGCCGAGCCGTATCCATTTAAACCGCCATACACCCCCGAAGAGATTGGTTTTCGAGCTATGGAGTTCCCGCATATGCCGCGCTGGAGCTGTGTCCAGATTGAAGACAGTGGCACCCTCACCCCAACTGGCTACTTGTTCATCAATCAGATTATTGTCCTCGTCCAGTATCCAGACCAAGCTGGCCTGATGGGACAGATCTCGGCCAAACCTGGCGAAATCTTCTCCCGCTGGCTGACCCAAGATATTGCCCCACCAGAAAACCACGGCAACCAGCTGCTGTTCAGCACCTACCGAACAGACAAAGAGTTGACCAAAAAGGCCGATATGTTTGGCTACTCGCCGACACTCCGTCGCGTCCGTCGTTTTCCCCAACCGCGCCGCCAGGATAAATTTCCTAACCAACCGGTTGCCTATGACGATTTTTTAGGCCGGGATGCTTGGGAGTTCTCGTGGCGGGTGATTGGTACCGATGTCCTGTATGAGACGGCCCGTTTTCCGACCACCCGCCGGTCGATCACCTTCCGCTCTACAGATGGCACGTTTACGGATGTCGCGGCAGAAGACTTGAAACTCATGGGCGAAGAATATCCATCTTATACCCAAGATGGCGGCGTGCGG
Source organism: Binatia bacterium (assembly GCA_965231765.1). GTDB lineage: Bacteria > Desulfobacterota > Binatia > Bin18 > Bin18 > JAAXHF01. The sequence continues at coordinate 4,648,231 of OZ246887.1, read as the reverse complement.
ACGTATGTGATGGAGGCCACCGCGAAGTCTGACTGGCTGCCAGGCTATTATGCGCCCCGGATTCTGTACTGGGTTGATCAGGAATACTTCTATCCACTGCGGACCGAAGCGTACGGACCCGAAGGCGAGCTGGTCTTAATTGAAGAGCGGATTGCAAAACTTATGAATCCGAGTCTCGGAGAACATGGTTATCACAACTTGCTGGCCCTGTGGTGGGACCCCCAGCAGGACTTCTATTCCTACGGGGTCCACGATGCAATGGATCTCCGCGAGTGGACCCAAGAAGATAAAGACGTGTTTTTTAATCCTGACTTTATGCGACGCGGTTGGTTTCCCGTGCCGCTCAAAACCCAAGCCGGGGTGAACGAACCAGAAGAGTTTTACCTGCGCCCGCATCTCTACCGGGACAAGTTTCCGACCGAGCGCACGATTACGCTGCCAGCTGCCCTGGAAGCCCGGATTCAAGCCCAAGAAGAAGCCGGACATATTGTGTTTGGTGGCGAGGAGAGCGGAGCCGGGCAAGAGAACGGCAGTCAGTAAAAGCATGATTATCTGGAAGACTACCCGGCGCGATGTTCTCCAGTTGAAGCGGGTTGTTCAGGCGACGTGAGCGGTGAGTCTGGATGATGAATCGTAGCGCTGGCTTTTGAGAAGAAGTTCAGCAGAGTGCACGACTCTTTCTCCGCCTTACCCTCCTGCAATGCCAACCATAAAGACAATCGTTTCCCCATCAGCCAAGGTATCGTCAATAAAAATCCGGTTGCCTTTTGAGTCCAGATAGAGCGTGCCTTTGGCATTCAGGTCGTTCGTCTCAGGATCGATCAAGAGCGCTTGCATCTCTGATCCATATTTTTGGGTAATGCGCTCGGCTAACTCAGACACAAGCGGCTGCTCAAGCTGAAAGCTCTCTTCTGTGATCTTGGTGATTTCCCGAAAACGGGCTTGATATTCCGTGCGGACTGTAATCACAATATGTTTCCTTGTTGGTGATTGGGGAGGTGCAGGAATAGAGATACGGTTCGGCTGTTGCGAAAAACACCCCCACCTCTTCGACACGCTCAGGACAGGCCGAGCCCTCTCCCTGAGGGAGAGGGCTAGGATGGGGATTCAGGTATTAGTCCGGCAGTCCAGGTTCATCACGCAGAGCTTTAACCACATGGACGGACTTGCGGCCTTGTTCGCCAGCCAGCGCTCGATCTGCGGACAGCACATCAGCCACATCTTCCATGCCCAACTCTTCGAGTTTTGCACGGGTTTGCAAGCCGGTCTTTTCATCCCAGCCGCGCCACTGGTAGTACTCACTTAAGACTTGCTCGAACATGTCGCCGGCGACTCGGCCTTCGTACATGCCTTCTGGAGTGGGCTCGTGCATCCAGCGTTCACAGATGGTATCGTGCTCGCGACGCATGCCGAGGCGCGAGTTAAACGCTTTCTCCAGGTTACAGATCCGCTCGCCGTCACGCATCAGCTCTTCTTTGGTCCGGTCAATGCCGGTGACTTCGGCGAAGGCTTTGCCGTAATAACTCTCTGGAGCGTAGCCCAATGGATCGAGCATCCAATGGAACATACATACGCCGTACGAGTTGATCAGCGCCACTTGGTTTTCAACGACAGCGGTGCAAGCGCCCTTCAGATCAGGCACGGTTGGATCACCGGCAATCGGTGTGCCAAAATATGCCTTGGACAGATCTTTACGCTGGAACTTCTCAATCAGGCCAATACCTTTGAGATGGTCAGCCCCGCGTGAGGCCACGGCCATATTGTTCATCCAGGTCGGGAATGGCCGCATCTCTTCGGTGAAGCTGGCGCCACCTTTGCCGTAGGTGGCATACTTCATGAAGTTTTGGCCCATCTTTTCGGAGTAACGTAGGGCGCCCCAGTAGGCCCCATCACGGAACATCCAGCCAAACGGGTTCTCTTGATGGACGACACTGCGGATGAGGCTTTCGATATCTTCCATGTTGCCCCATTCGAGCCGTTGGGACTTGCCGAAGAGTTCTGCCACGTCTTTGGCAGAGATCAGTTCACGCTGCTGGAGTTCCATGATGAAACTGATGGAGCAGCTCAAGTCCTGGTTATCAATGCCATATTCGTTGGTGATCTTGCCCCAGTGCGCGACTTCAGCCCAGTCACGGACATCCATGGCACCCGCGCTGCTACCAGTCGTCAGGTATTCAGGGTGGCGGAAGGATTCGCCAACATATTTCTTGGCCGCCTCGGACTCAGTACCGTCGATATGATACCGACCGTCGCAGGCGATGAAGCAGTCAGACGAGCACACTTCGGAGTATTTGTGGTATTTCTTGACCCACTTGTCTGAACGGACTTCTTCGCCCCGGAACATGCTGCCCTGGTTGTTACGCCAGAAGTTGCCACCAATCCGCTGGTACATCTCAACCGCGCCGAGCGTACCGCGCCGTTTAAAGCCATAGCCAGCTTCATTGCCATCAATCTTCTGGCGGAAATCATCCGACCAGTCCATGAGACCCGTCGGGTTTTCAACCTTGATGCCGAGATTCCCCTGCACGGCAATGGCCTTGAGGTTCTTGGAACCCATGACTGCCCCGCCACCACAACGGGCATGAATCCGCCAGCCATCTGACACCACGCCAGCAATGCCGACCTCGTTTTCTCCAGCCTGGCCGATCGACAGTGAATACGCTTGTGACGGATAGTCGCCTAACTCTTTTTGCAAGGTTTCGTGTGTTTCTGAGCTATTTTTGCCCCACAAGTGCCGCGCATCACAAATCGTCACCTCGTCGTTGGCAATATGCAAATAGACCGGCTTGGGTGCTTTGCCAGTGACGGCAATGTAGTCATAACCAGAAAAGCGAATCGCGTACGGGAACTTGCCGCCGCCCGTGGAATCACCAAAGATACCGTAACAGGGGCTCTTAAACGTAATCCGGCCTTTGACGCCAATACCTGCCCCGGTTCCAGCCAACGGCCCGACACCAAACACAAAGATATTATCTGGCCCACGCGGATCACAATTGATATCGTGAGTCAGGAAGTGCTCCCACATGATCCAGTTATTAATCCCCGAGCCACCAATCCAGCGTTCGAAGATCGAGTGAGGAATAATCTCCGTCTTGATTTCACTCGTGGTCAAATTGACCCGCAGCAATCTACTTTCCATACCTGAGACTCCTTATCAGTGTTCCGTCCGCTCCCTAGCCTTAGCTCTTAAGCAGAAGTGCTAATTTTCCCTTTCGACAACATGGCTTGCATGATGCCTATTTCGTCCCGCTTCTCCGGCTTTTGGCGTAGGATCTCGCTAAAAGCCCCTTTTTCCTCAAAGAACAGTACGGTTGATCGATTGTATTGTTTGCCCGCATTCAACATCTCCGGGCGTGTTGAACACGCTTTGACACACGCTGGGTCACCGCCGCACAGGTCACATTTGAGCACCTCACCACTGGGGGCGACAAAGACGGTATCAAATGGACAGGCAGGCACGCATTCCATGCACTGGATACATTTATCTTGGTCAATAATCGCAGCTTGGGTAACAGGATCGTAGTAAAACGCATCCGTTGGGCAGACTTTGGCGCACGGCGGGGGATTGGCGCAGTGATGGCAGATTTCAGCCGTAAAGCCGAAACCCTCTTTGTTGACACGGGTTTCTACTGCCGGGGCATGTTCAATTTTGATACGTGTCCAGAGTGGATTGACCTCTCCCTCGGGCGAGTGGATGAGAGAGCAGGCGACTTCACAGATTTTGCAATCAGTGCATAAATTCTGTAGGGCAAAGAGCTTTTCGCCAACATTAGGGACTTTTTCGCCTGGTTGATACCAGACCTGCCCATTGGTCAGCTCCTTTTGGGGCGAGACAGACATACAGCCCTCCTTCAGCTTCTTACATGCTATGTAATCCGGTTCTTGATTGCCTGTCAAGGAAAAAAGACGTATGGAAAGGGGGAAATATCATACGTACAAAAACCGTATGAAAGACAAAAGGAGCGCAGCGGCATGAGCGAAAGCAAACGGACAGAAGTATTATCGCATCCCTCCTTGGGCAAATTGCCCGCCCGCAAGGTCTTAGACTGCATCTATGCCCTGTCACCAGACGGCCCGTATCTGCACCATCATCTTGAGGAGGTCAACAAGACTGAAGATGCCAGCGGCATCGTGTATACCCTGAACGGCCAGCCTCCAGCTGCCGGGCGCGAGCGCTGTCAGATTATTCCTCCGATGGTCAACGAGTTCGATAGCTTCGAGAGTGTGGAATAAGACGAAGAGCCTGGGAGTCGAAGGAGTCTGAATATGGATCATAAAGTCATGAGCCCTCGGGAAGTTGAGGCTGCGTTGATGGGAGAAAGCTCAGCGACGTATGTTGATGTCCGGACGGTTGCCGAATTTTCCAACGGCCACCCCAAAGGCAAGGTGGTCAACATTCCGCTGGTTTTTTTCTATCCAACATCGAAAGAAGTCTTTCCCAACGAGAGTTTTCTGCAAGTCTTCGAAGATTTGTACGCCAAAGATGCCTGCCTGATCACTGGCTGCGATGACGGAGCGCGCGCGCAACAGGCGGCGCAAAAGCTCACCGAAGCCGGGTATACCAATATTTGCATCATGCCAGAAGGATTTCCTGGCTGGAGTAAACACCAGTTGCCAGCGACAAAGGACAATAGAGACGGTATCAGTTATGTCTCACTGCTGACCCAAGTGAAGCGCAAGAAAGGCAAGAAAAAGGCGGCCCATTAAGGTCAGCATTGTCATGAGAGGGACGGTCCTCTTCACCTTTACGCTTGTGATACAGGCCCTGCTGGTCAACCCGTCAGCGGCCGAGACCGACGCCGAGTTGCTCGCCCGGGCCACGGCCATCCACGAGCGCGCCATCACCATTGATACCCATGTGGACATTCCCCCCAATTTCGGTACCGAGGCCTACGACCCCATGGAGGCAAAGAGACCCCGCCAGCAGGTGGATCTACTCGGCATGGAGCGTGGCGGACTGGATGCCGCTTTTTTCATCGTGTACGTGCCGCAAAGGGAGCGCAATGCGGCGGGCTATGCCCGCGCCATAGCCGGCGCCTTTGTCAAGTTTTCCGCTATCCGCCGCATGACCGACTCGCAGTATCCGGACACCATCGGCTTGGCCCTCACCGTAGCGGACGTGCGCCGCCTGCACGGCGAAGGCCGGCGCGCGGCTCTGATCGGCATTGAGAATGGCTATGCCATCGGCCGCAACCTGGAACTCCTCAAGACCTATTATGACTTCGGCGCGCGCTACATTGGCCTCCTCCACAATGGTCATAATGACATTGGCGATTCGGCCGTGCCCAACCGCCACAGTGAGGAACCGGCCGTTGAACATGGGGGCCTCAGCAGTTTCGGACGCGCCGTGATCGCCCGGGCCAACGCACTCGGCATCATGGTCGACGTTTCCCACTCGGCCATGAGTACGACCCTGGATGCCATAGCCGCGTCCCGCGCGCCGGTGATCGCGTCCCACTCGGCGGTACGCACCGTCCAGGATCACCCCCGCAATTTGTCCGACCGAGCCCTGCTGGCGCTCAAGGCCAAGCGCGGTGTGGTCCAGATCGTTGCCTTCGATTCCTACCTGCGCCCAGTACCCGAAGAAAAGCAGGCCGCGCTCCTCGCCCTGCGGGAGGACATGGGCCTCAAGGATGCTGCCGACTTCGCCCGGCTGAGCGAAGAGGAACGCGACACCTACTACGCCCGCCGGGCCGAGATCGATCTGCAATGGCCCAGGGCCTCGGTGAAGGAGTTGGTCAACCATATCGACTATGCAGTCAAGCTCATCGGCATAGACCATGTGGGCATTGCCTCGGACTTCAACGGCGGCGGCGGAATCGTGGGTTGGAATAACGCTCGCGAGACCCTCAACGTCACCCTCGAACTGGTGCGTCGAGGCTACACCGAGGACCACATCGCCCAGCTGTGGGGCGGCAACCTGCTGCGGGTTATGGAAGAGGTCGAGGCGGTCTCCGTAGCGTCCCCAAAAAACTGAATGACGAGCTGATGACGGCTGGCGTACCTGAAGAAGGAGGACCGTCATGAACCCCGACACAAGCAACATAGAAGAACGGCTTGATCACCTCGTCAACCTCTACGAGAATCTGGATGAGTGGCTAGACAAGATACTTGGGCTCCCGGTTGAGGTGAGAAACAGAATCAAGAAAGGGCTCGTTGAGAATCAAGAGATGACGCGTCTTGTTGATGGTATCAAGAACCGCCGCCCACCACGCTTTGTTCTGATTGGTCGCACGGGAGTCGGAAAGAGCAGTCTCATAAACGCCATGTGCGGGCGCTATCTCGCAAAGACAAGTGATGTTGTAGTTGGGACTAATCTTGCAAAGGAATACTCCTACAAATCTTTGGGGAAGACCCTATTTGAGATAATCGACACACGTGGTTTGGCTGAATCTCGTGAAACAGGACAAAAGCTGTCTTCCGAGGACCAATTGCACCAGACTATAAGAGATTTCCAACCGGACGCCATTCTCTTCCTCTCAAGGTGCAAAGAGAGAGCACACCTCAAAGAGGACGCGGAGTTCCTCAGCCGCATCGCCAATGTGAACGATACGAAAGTTCCGATCATCGCGATACTGACCCAATCTGACGAAATGGAGCCGTCCAGAGAGAAGGACCCAAAGCAGTATCCGCCTAGAAGACTGGAAAATATAGCCGAGGCAAAAGAAGAGTTTGAAAAGATCCTGGACGATCAGAACGTTAGATCACTCGCCGTACTGCCTGTCTCTGCGTACATCGAATGGAATCAGGAGCCGACTACTCTGGAGCCCGATGAGTGGGAAAAACTTCGTATCGAGCTTGACGGCCGTTACAATATCAACGGTTTGATCGATCTTCTGGAGGACAACATTGATATCAGAGCAAGCGTCGCTCTCATGCCAGCGACACGGGTCGATCAAATTTGTCGAAGGCTCAGTGAAAAATTCACGAAGATTTTCGCCGCCGCTGCGAGTCTGGTCGCTACCATTCCGATACCTATTGCAGACTATCCCATCCTTTTGGCTTTGCAAGTAGTCTTGGTAATGCTCATCGCCCATTTGGCGGGTCAGGATATGTCTTTCAGGACGGCTAAGGAGTTTTTGATTGCAATTGGCGCTCTGGGCGCCGCTGGTTTCGCTTTCCGGGGGCTGGCCCAACAAGCCTCGAAGTTACTGAGTCTAATAGTCCCAGGAGTTGGCAGCGTCGTAAGCGCGAGCATCGCCGGCGCAGCAACCTGGGGGATTGGTAAAGCGGCCATAAGCTACTTTTTCGACAACAGTTCCGCAGAAGAGGCCCGAAATATCGGCCGAAGGGCTCAAAGGGAGATAGCTTAGCCGCCCTGTACGAATCATATTGAGAAGGGGAAGCCATGACGACTAACCAAGGCATAGAGCAAGCAAGAGACTTCATATACCGGGACATAGAACGAGAGATCGCCTTGGCGAAAGCTACCCAGACAGCAGAGGGAAAATCTTTCCTCGAAAAAGCTGGCGTTCCCCCGGGTGGGGGTAACTTCATAGCTGCCTTGGCGCTTCTTTCGTACACAGAATATGCGGGAAGACTGAAAAAGAATGACTTCTCAGACAGGAACAATAGGAAATGTTTTGATGAATTTTTCGCCGATCTTGGAACTGGCTATGAGAAATTTCTTGAATCGCACAATGTCTATAAGATTCTTCGCTGCGGCTTGGCCCACGAGTATTACGTCAAGAAGACCTGTACTATTGCAATGTTGCAAGGTTCTGAATCTGCAACGGCTGTCAGCTACAATGACGCAGAAGAGCGATATCTCTTCGTTGTCGAGAAATACTTTGAAAATTTTAAGACCGCCTTTTCCCCTCTGGTCGAACGATTAAAGCAGGCTTCTCCGAGCTGAGACTGTCCATCAGTCATCGTCATAGCGCGGCACGCGGGCCAGCAGCGCTCTGTCTCCTAGCCGCTCACACAGCGTCTCCAACTCGGCCCGCCGAGCGCCCCGCCATTCCAACGCGGCGACCGACTCTTCGAGCGGCACATCGGTCCTGAGCGTCGCCAGCTGTTTATACAGCTGGGCCTCGTCGCGGCGTATCTTTAGACTCTCAGCCAGGGCGGCAGCCCCACGCACACCAACGGTCCAACACGCCGGGTCGTCCGGAATGCGCTCAATAGAGCCGTATTCGGCCAGCAGCTTAGCCGAGGAGGCCGCCCCCCAACGGGGCAGACCGGGAATGCCGTCGGCAGCGTCACCGACCAGGGCCAGCCAGTCAGGCATAGAGGCAGGAGCGACCCCAAACTTGGCTCGGACCGCGTCTTCATCCACAAGCTTTTTCCGACGCCGATCAACACACACCACACGTTCGCCAACAACGCACTGGCACAGATCTTTGTCCGGACTACAGATGAGGACCCGCGAGACATCGCCATGCTGGGCAAAACGCCGGGCAGCCGTGGCCAAGACATCATCCGCCTCAAACTCGACCATCGGCCAGACGACCAGGCCCAAAGCGTGGGTTATCTGCTCGGCCAGTCCAAACTGCCCCCACAGTTCGAGATCAATACCCGCCCCAGTCTTATAGCCGCCGAACAGCTCGTTACGGAACGACTCAATCACGTGATCAAAGGCCACGGCGACATGCGTCGCCCCCTCCTTTCGGAGCAAGGACAGCAGCGACCGCGCCAGCCCACGCGTTGCGCCAACCTCACGTCCATCGGGCGCAGTCGCCGGTGGTGCCCCATAATAAGCGCGAAACAACTCATAGGTTCCATCAACAACGTGTATATTCACCCACGTAGTCTAGCAGCCAGTCAGCCAGACACAAGAAACCAGGCGATTTGCGATTAAAAATGAGGGTGAATAACGAAGAATAGCCTGCGTCCCGCTCTAGTCGGCCTTACTAAAGTGATGATAAGAAGGTAAAAGAGCAAACGGAAAGGCAGTTTAGCACTATGGCACAGCAGCAACTCCCTGAAGGATTTCGCGATCTTGAACCGTGGCTCGCCTGGTCCTTGGCCACCGAACGAGAACGCAGCGCCAAACGTCAGTCCAGCACGATGGAAGATATCAAAGCCTTCTACGATGCCATGTTGGCACGGATGGAAGAGGTCTTGTCATATTTGGAACAGTTCCCGCTAGAGAATATTCCGCCTGACGCTCAGCAGCTATTTTATCTGACCTTGTCCTTAGCCGAAGTCGCCCCAGCAGTTGAGCTGTTTGGTCAACCCAGCGTCGTTGATGGCTATGATATTTCTCGGTTCACGCCAGGGCACGAGTAAAGAAGGGCTGAGGACTGAGTAACGAGGGCTGAGTAGAAGGCTCTGGGGACGACAATTTTTCACTCAGGACTCGGAACTACTTTTACGCTGAGGCAGCTCTCCAGCTCTGGAGGGAAGTCTTGACATCCCCCCTGTGCCGAGCGCAAACTCAAGACTTTGAATCAGGACTGCGGGCTGAGAACTGAGGACGAGGTAAAAAGCCATCCTCACCCTCGGCGTTTTTCAGCTAACTGCTCACCGACGAAGGAGGTTCCTTATGATTCGCCCCGAACGTATTGGTCACGCTGTGATTAAAGTCCGCGACTTGGATCGCTCGCGGAAGTTTTACACTGAAGTATTAGGCATGCAGGTCATGAAGGACGTGTCTGAGATTCGCGCTGTTTTTCTGGCCAACAATGGCCGCGATCATCATGAGTTAGCTCTGTTTGAAATCGGCTCCGAGGCCGAGGCTCCGAATCCCAAGGCGGTCGGCTTGTTACATATCGCGTTTCGTTTGCGTAGCGAAGACGAACTCCAGGCGGCCTATGCTGAGCTCAAGGAAAAAGGTGTGCCGGTTCGCTTTACGGTCAATCACGGAGTCACAAAGAGTGTATACTTTGAAGATCCAGATGGGTATGAGCTGGAAGTCTACTGCGATAATCATCCGGAAGAATATGTCCGGTTTCCGAATGCCTATCTGGGTATGGAGAAGCTGGACTATGCCCAAGAGGACAAGGGCTTGCGCGACGTGATCGCGTCACTGCGGCAATAAGTCAAATTCAGTAGGGGCGGTTCGCAAACATTGGTCTGAACCGCAGGTGGTTTGCTTTTGTCAGGTTCCCTCTCCCTGGAGGGAGAGGGAGAAAAACCACTTCATACTCAACAAGGAGTCCTCATGGGTATTCGCACCGGCGCAGAGTATCGGGAAAGCCTGCGCGACAAGCGCAGTATCTATGTCAACGGTGAACGGATCACAGACGTGACCACGTATCCTCCGTTTCAAGGCGTCATTGATACGATTGCGATGTTGTATGACTTGCAGCATGACCCCCAACATCAATCGATGCTGACCTATCCCTCGCCTGCTGATGGCCAGCCCGTAGGTCTGTCATTCCTCATGACTGACACTGCTGAAGATGTGGACCGCCGTATGAGAGCCGAAGAGTTCCGAGCCGAGGCGACTTTTGGACTCATGGGCCGCCTGCCTGACTTTATGAATGCCCTCGTTACCGATGCTGCTGTCGCCCATCCATTTATTGGCCAGCGCAACAAACAGTTTGGTGACAATACTCTCCGCTATTACGAAGACTGTCGGGATCATGACTGGTGCCTCACCCATACGCTGGTCGATCCTCAGATTGATCGCTCCAAAGGACCAGCTGAACAAACTGACCCTGAAGCGGCACTGCATTTTGTCCGCGAAACCGATCGTGGCATTATCGTCCGCGGGGCGCGCATGCTGTCAACCCTCGCCCCATTTTCCAATGAGCTGTGGGTCGGCCCGTTTTATCCACGTAAGCCAGGTGAGGAAACGTACGCTTTGTGCTTTGCCGTTCCGATGGATATCCCCGGCCTAAAATTCGTCTGTCGTGAACCGTATCACAACGGCCGAAGTACTTTTGACCGGCCAGTTTCTTCCCGTTTCGATGAGGAAGATGCGCTGGCGATTTTTGATGATGTCGAAGTCCCATGGGAGCGAGTCTTTATCAATGGCGATATTGAAGCTTCAAACTACGTTCTCGGCCATGCGCCCGGCTATGCTTTGCTGCAAGGTGTGATTCGCGGCACGGTCAAGCTACGTTTCATGGCTGGCTTGGCGTGTTCCGTCGCCGAAGCGATAGGCCGGACGGCTGCTCCACATGTCCAAACCCAACTCGGAGAAGTCGTCGCCAACGTAGAAATTGCCAATGGTTTACTGCGCGCGGCTGCGCAAGACGTCGTAAAAGGTCGCAGGGAGGGCGCCTCGCTTCGCGCCTTGGCTGCCAGCCTGTGGGTGTTTATCCCGCAAGCCCAGATGCGCGCGGCAGAAGTCATTCGCCAGCTGAGTGGCAGTGGTCTCATTATGACCCCAACAGAAAAAGATCTGCAAAATCCTGAGATTGCGCCCTATCTCGAACAGTATCTGCGTGGCAAAAACATGCCTGCTCGGGAGCGGGTTCAGCTGTTTAAGTTGGCGTGGGATATGCTGGGAGAGCAGTTCGGCAGTCGCCAGCTCCAGTATGAATGGTTCTACGCCGGTGACCCGAATTTCACCCGCGCACGTTTCTATCGTTCGCCAGCGGTGAAAGACTATAAAGCCATGGTCGATCGGTTGCTTGAGAAGACGGCAGAGTAAAGGCCGCTGCTATTGTGCCTTAACGTGTTCGCGAACCGCCCCAAGCTGAGCACCCAACCGCTTGCTCGCGATCCTGAAAACGACACAGCCGGACCCGCCCCGTCCAGCCATCCAGCATCCAAACGCCTTTCTCTTCTCCGACCTTTATCCCTTGCAATAACCCTTCACCCCGTACGGGCGGAATATAGAGCGGCTCAAAAGAATAACGCATAGAAAACAGAACGGCCAAGGCAAGTAACAGCGCGGAAAAAAAGACAGCCATAGATATCCTTACACGTGTATGGGGTCCGCCTCCTGCATGGATGGCTCAGACCTGTATCACGTAGGCGTCAAAATCGAGCAGGGTAATACTTGTTCGCTGGCACAAAATCAGTTGTCGAATATGAGACAGCGAGGCGTGTGCAATAGCCGCCAAGGAATATGCTTCCGAGATCGTCTGTCCCATATTATAGAGTAGGCGGGGTCGCTCATCAGATTGTTGCGAGGCCTGCTCGGCACACAGGCCAGCGACCTACGGACGAAAGGTCGTGAGTTCCTCAATCGGCTGGACCGCTGCTTTGTCTTTATCCCTCATACGGGATCAGGGAGGGCGTTTATCTGAATAGATATGGACGGGTCTGGGCTGATCTGAAGCTAGCCACAGGCCGTTCCAGAGCAACGCTCCCTATCAATACACGGACAGCTGGTGAGCTTAGGACTGAGGCGGATTGGTTGAAACGATCTCGCTCGTATCGTCCAGCCCAAGCGCCCGAATGGATGCCTCAAAGCGCTCCTGCATGACACTGTCGTCATCGACAAATTCACGTGTCAGGCAGCAGAATTCCAGCTGGATGCCATTCGGATCTTTAAAATAGATCGACTTGGCCCAGTCATGATCGGTCACTTCGGAAACCGCAACGCCCTTGTTGAGCAACTCTGCACGTTTGGCTTCTAAGCCAGCCTCAGTCCCAGCTTCGAAAGCAAAGTGATAAAAAGCGCTCGGCACGCCGAGGCCACGATTGATGCCCGCATCGTACTCAGCCGGTACACCAGGCACCTCTCGGGCTTCCATAAAAGCCAGCAGCTGATCGCGTCCGGTGTCAAAGAAGATATGCCGGATCTGGCCGCCTTCTTTGATCTTGATTGTATCGCAACGGACGGGCTTAAAGCCTAAGATATTCTCGTAAAAGTCCCGCGTTTTGTCCAAATCTAACGTAGACATGCCAAGATGAGAAAAACCTTTTTGCGTCATAGTCATAGCTGACTCCCCTTCTCAGTAATATCTGCATACATCGTTTTGTCGGGACCGTACCACAACTCCCTAGTGTATGGGAAGGACACACTGACAAATCACAGCGACCAGTTCCGCGCAAGAACAAGAGGGAGCGGTCGGACGCCGCAAAGCCGACAGCCAAGAACTCCCTGATGCTATCAGACCTCCAACTGTCCACGTCAGCCGGGTCGTCATTGAGGAGAACGGCGAAGAGTTAGAGATCGTTCGGCACAGTTTTCCGTATGGAACAGTGAATGAACAGGGCCTGTTTTTTATTGCCTACACCAACAATCTTGATATTCCAGAAAAGATGTGACGACGTATGTTGGGCACCAGCGGCGATGGCCAGCATGATCACTTGATGGACTCCACCCAGGCCGTGTCTGGCGCGCATTTTTTTGCTCCCTCACTTGAGGTGCTGGCATCTCTCTCAACCTCATCAAGAACAGCCATTTGACAAGCCCGCTTCCACGCTTATATGGGAGAAGTCTCAAAAGGAGGCGGGCATGTTTCCACGGCCAAGTGTTGAAGACATTATCGAATATGGCCAAGCGCTCGGTTTAGCGCTCACACAGGCAGAAGCGCGCAGCATGCAGTCGCGCATGCTGGATCATATTGCCACCTTAGAAATCTTTCACGAACTCCGCATCGAAGAGCATCACCTGCCTCTCGACGTGACAGACCGTGACCCCGGTTATCGACCAACTGAACAGGAAGATCCGCTCAACGTTTTCATCCGTAAATGTTGGGTCTCAGGGGCTGCGGAAGGCCCCCTCAAGGGCAAGACCATCGGCCTTAAGGATCATATCAGTGTCGCTGCTATTCCTCTTACCCTCGGCTCGCACTTCATGGACGGCTATATCCCAGATTTTGATGCCACAATCACCACTCGGCTGCTGGCTGCAGGCGGCACGATTGTTGGCAAGATGAACATGGAGGACTTCTCATTTGGCGGGCCAGGACTCAGTGGCATTGGTGATTTTGGACGCCCGCTGAATCCGCATAACCCGGCCCATATCACTGGTGGTTCGTCTTCCGGCTCGGCGGCTGCGATTGCCGCCGGACTGGTCGATATCGCGTTTGGTGGCGATCAGGGCGGCTCAATTCGCTTACCAGCCGCCTGGTCTGGAACGCTAGGGCTGATGGCCACCCATGGCCTCATCCCACACACTGGCGTCTTTGGCCTTGATCCGAGCATCGATTACGTTGGTCCGCTCACGCGTACGGTTGAAGACCTGGCGGCAGTGCTGGAATGCGTTGCCGGTCCTGATGGCTACGACCCCCGCCAGATGCATCTGCCTGCTCAGTTGCCGAGCTATACCCAAGCACTTACGCGGGGAGTTGACGGTATCACCATTGGTATCTTGTCCGAAGGTTTTGGTTTTCCCGGGAGCGAAGCGGACGTCGAGCAGACCGTCCGTGAAGCGCTGGCCACCTTGGAAAGCTCTGGCGTACAGCTTACCTCCGTGTCCGTCCCGTTGCACGAAAAGGCTATGCTAGCCCTGCTGCCCATCTTTTTCGAAGGCGGCAAACACATGTTCGATACAAACCTGGGCGGCACTTTTGCCAAGACGTATTACCCCAGCTCCATGATTTCAACCTTTGGTCGCTTCAAGCAAAGCCACGGCCACGAGTTGCCACTGAATTATAAACTCAACCTGCTGGTCGGTGATTATTTGAGCCGCTTTACCCACGGACGTTTGTATGCCAAAGCCCAGAACGTCCGGCCGACGTTTATTAAACAGTACAATGAAGCCCTGGCGCAAGTTGATGTCTTAGCCATGCCGACCCTGCCGATGAAAGCTCCTGTCCACCACGCGTCTGACAACTATGAAGAAGCCATTGAGCGGACCTTATTTGGTGGAGAACTTGGCATGGATCTGGGTCTGGTTGTTCGCAATACTGCACCGTTTAATCTGACTGGTCATCCAGCTATTAACATTCCATGCGGGAAAGTCGATGGTTTGCCAATCGGACTCATGCTCGTCGCTCCATATTTCCGGGAAGATCTACTGCTTCAGATCGCTGCCGCGTATCAGCACGCCGTTGATTGGGACAGTTTCTTTCCCCCTTCGGCAGCATAAGAAGGATATCTTACATGGGACGGATTATTGACGCTGATAGCCATTTCATGGAGCCGCTCGATATATGGCAACGCTATATTGAACCCAGGTACCGCGAGCGGTGTCTGCGCTTTGTGCCCAGGCCGGACAACGATCGGTACATGATCCTGATTGAGGAAAATACGCGGGCGCGTTTCAATGTTGAGGACTTTTTGGGTGTGCTGATTGGCTATGGCCAAAAAGAGCTGGGCACAGGACTAGGATCTTTTGATCTGTCTGAAATCTTCAACCATGCTTTAGAAGATATGCAGGCACGCATTCAGTTTCTTGATCAAGAAGGCATCGCGTGCCAATTTTTGTATCCGTCGCTCGGACTACTGACCGATGGCTTGGTCGAAGACCCCGAACTGGCAGCTGCGCATTGTCGAGCCTATAATACCTGGACGCTGGAAGTCTGCGCTGGGCATCGCGATCGCTTGTACCCCGTCGGCCATATCTCACTCCGACATCCGTCTGCAGCGGTCCAGGAGTTGGAACGGCTGGCCAAAGCAGGCGTGCGAGCCGTGTTCATAGGCGCGATGCCGGTCGATGGCAAAAGCTTTGGCCACCCCGACTTTGATCCGGTCTGGGCGGCCGCCCAAGAGTTGGACATGGCCGCCAGCTTGCATCTGGTTGTCCATCCGTTCTATCTGGGCAACGAGTGGCACAAAGATCCTAACCCCGACTTTATGTTTGTCAGCATGAATGTCATTCAAGATCCTCGTATGGCACTCACGACCATGGTGTATGATGGAGTTTTTGAACGTTTCCCGCGCTTGCGAGTTGCGGTTGTCGAGTCGGCCAGTGGCTGGGTTGCGGAGTGGCTCGACCGGTTTGATTATCGCTACAGTTACATGGGCCACACCACCCAGATGAAACGCTCAGCCAGTGAGTATTTTGCCCGGAATATCTGGATCTCAGCCGACCCAGACGAGCGAACCTTACCGTATATGGTCGAGCTTGTTGGCGATGATAAATTTTTTATTGGTTCGGACTACCCACATGCTGAAGGCTTTGTCCGACCGGTTGAGAAAGCCCGGGCAGCACTGGCTCGCTTGCCGGAAGAATCGATCGATAAGATCTTGGGTGACAATGCGGTACGGTTTTTTGGGTTATAGAGTTTTTCGTTCGCTCCGGTCATACGTAAAGTGTGTCGCATGACTAGCTTGAAAGTCCACCAACAAGCCCTCGTATGTCGCCCAGCTAACGCCATGAAGAATCCCACATTGCCCTGCTTCTGGGGGAGAGATCTGAGGTGCGGCAGGCAGGTTTGTTGCTGTCTGAGTGCTCATCTTCTCTACTCCTTTACGTTCTTCTGGACTGCCCTTACCACACCACTCCCTTCTCCTTCAGGACCATGATCTCCTCCATCGAATAGCCACACACCTCCTGGAGAATCTCCTCTGTATGCTGGCTCAAGTCTGGCGCACCTTTTCGAAGCGGTGGGGTCTTCTCCAGACTGAAGGGCGCGGAGACCGTTTTGAGTCCATTATCCAGCTCCATCAGATAATCATTTGCAATGACTTGTGGATCATCGGGCAGATCGCTGACTTTGTTCACGACTGAAAACCAGAAGCCTTTTTCACGGAAGATCTTCTCCCAGTAATCGCGCGGCTGGGTGGCAAACGCCTGCTCAATACGAGCAATCAACTCCGTGCGATTTTCTGCCCGTTTTTCATCACTGCTGAAGCGTGGCTCGTTTTCAATATCGGCCAAACCCATCACTTGGCAGAAATCTGACCAGAAACGTGGTGCAACAAACAGGCCGCACGCAATCCACTTATCGTCCGCACAGCGGTATAGATTCATCAGCGGATTGGCGACATCCCTGCGGTCATACGGTTCAAAATCTTCACCAACATTCGTATACTGAGCCAGGTTGTAATACTGGAGCCACATCATCGTGCTCAGCTGCGATGCCCAGACGGACTGGGTCACCCCCGTCCGCTCACGGGCGAGGAGCGCCGCCATGACTCCAAAGCCGAGCATCGTGCCCGACAGAATGTCACTCAAGGCACCCGTCGGGTAGACTGGCGATCCCTCAGCATCCGGTGTGTTAAACATAAACCCCGACCGTGCCATACCGACGGTGTCCTGACACGGATCTTCAGCATGTGGGCCTTTCGGCCCAAAACCTGTCGCGTGCGAATAGATCAGCTCAGCATTGATGCCAAGCAGAGTCTCGCGGTCCACCCGAAACTCACGCAACGCACTGGGATGCAAGTTGGAAATAAAGACGTCAGACTTTTCAATCAAACGGTGGAACGCTTGCTGTCCTTCTTCCTGGTGCAGGTCAAGACTAATCGCTTTCTTATTGCGATTGGTAATCTCAAACATCAGGTTTTTTCCATTCGGTAAGAACTGGGGTTTACCAAACAGAGATCGCACTCCGCGAGAAAAATCGCCTTGCCCCGGCTTCTCAACTTTTATGACTTCAGCCCCCAAATCGGCCAGCATCATTGCGCCTAAGGGTCCTTGAGCCCAAATGCTCAGGTCTACAACGCGAATACCTCCCAGCGGCATACGTCCATCATTACGTTCCATAACGTGCCTCTCTTCTCACAGGTCTGCAGAAGCGTTGACATGTTTCTGTTGAATACGAATTTCCTTAGCCTTGGCCTCCAGTCCAGCCGCCTCTTCCTCACGGTCGAGTAGACGCAGCAGTGGCGCATACTTCTCGATAAGCAAAGCCACGGCAGGATGGTCTGCACCAAGTTTTTCTTCTCGGATCTCCAAGGCGCGTTGAAAGAGCGGCGCAGCTTCTGCACCTTTTGCTTGGGCAACCGCGACTTCTGCCTGGCCACACAAGGTCGTCGCCACAGAGTGATGGTTATCACCAAAAAAGCGCGTGCGGATGGTGAGCGAACGCGCAAACAGTGAGGACGCTTCATCGTAGCGCGCCTGCTCCATATACACCGCTGCCAGGTTATTCAGGCAGTTCGTCACCCGCCAATGATCTGGGCCAACAAGTGCCTCGGCAATGACCAAGACTTTCTGATGGAAGGCTTCCGCCTCATCCAGCTTCCCCAGCTCACGGTACAGGGAGCCGAGGTTATTCATACTCTGGGCAACAAAGGGATGCTCCGGGCCATATGTGTCCCGTCGGATGGTCAGCGCCCGCAGGTAGTGCTCTTCGGCCTCTTCGAGTTTTCCCTGATTGTGGCACAGGTTGGCCAGGTTATTGAGCACGACTGCGACCCGAGAATCCTCGGACCCAAACGTCTCAACCATCTCAAGTGCCTGACGAAAGAGCTGTTCAGCCTGTCCATACTGCCCCTGTTGATACAGACGAAAACCGTCCTCATTGATCGTTTGCCATTGATTGTCTGTGCTCATGTCCCCTCCATTCCCAACGTCTCCTGCGCACACAAAGAAGACGTGTCTGAGAAGGCTAGTGTAGCAGACACCGGCTCCTTTTCCCATATTCGGGAAGAGATGAGACAGTGCTACCTGCTTCAGGCACAAACGCCCGAGGCAAGAGCGAAGCCTATCCATCCCCGAACACGGGCAGAGCACCAATTTTTCAGGCTAACTGTCAGCGGCGCCAGCGAAGGAACTCACCCCGCAGCTGGAAGCCCAGTCACGTACTTATACGCAAGACATCCTTTACTTCCTGAGAACAGGCGTGCAGGAGAACGCCCCAAAAGTTGTCACAAAAATATCCTGAAAAAGGTGTAAGACAGGGAAAAAGAGAGAGGCTACTGGGCAGACACAAACGTATTGTATCTGCCCAGCTTGAGACAGGCTATGACGACACAAGCCGTCTTTAAGAGACTTTTAACGTTGGGCTAATGGTCCACGCAGCAACTGACCGGGCAATGCTCCAGTGTGTTCGTTGTTCCGCAGGACAACTTCGCCATTGACGATAGTCGCCAAAAAACCGGCGGCTTTCTGTTTGAGCCGCCGGGCACCAGCCGGCAAGTCATATGTCAGCTCCGGCATCATCGGGGCGACCGTATCCGGATTAAAGACCACCACGTCAGCAATCATGCCTTCACGCAGCAACCCGCGTCCATTTAAGCTCCACTGCGACGCCGGCACGAAGGTCAGCATCCGGACCGCATCTTCAAGCGTCACTTCTTGTTTTTCCCGCACCCAGTAACTCAACAGATGGGTCTGCAGCGAAGAGTCCATAATCTGCGACACGTGGGCACCCGAGTCAGAGAAGGTGACCACTGAACGCGGATGTTTGATCATCTCCAAAGCATGATCCTGATCTTCGTTGGCCAGCGGTTGCAAATAGAACTGCTTTAAACCTTTGTCCAGCGCCAGATCGATGAACACCTCGACTGGATCTTTGCCCTGCTCTTTGGCGATCTCGGCCACTGAGCGGTGGGGCGGATTCGGGGTGTCCATCACAAACAGCCAGTCAAAATCGGCCGCACGAGCTTCAGGGCCAGTCCCCCGACCACCATCCGGCTCTTGCTCATGGGCTTCCGTCACGAGTTTGCGGCGGAAGTCAGGATTGCGCATGGCGGCTTCTTTGTCTTCCAGCGAGTCCATCTTTTTAAGCTGACGCCAGGTCGGCAAGCGGTCAAACGGCGTATTTGTCTCAAAAGACAAGACCGCATTCAGCGACCGACTATGGACCTGGAGGAACATCCGGCCGCCAGCGGCAGCGGTTTCATCCGCCAGGTCAAAATACGGCTGCCAGCAGTCCGGGGCGCGCCGCATAGTGAACATGCCATACGTCACCGGTACACCGGTCTCGACTGCCAAGGCTTTCAGGCGCTGCTGGTATTCGTGGATACGTTCTGGATTCTGCCCCGTATCTTCCCCCGCAATCTCAAAAATGCCCGCACCCAGTTCGCCCATCACACCGACCAGCTCGCGGACTTCGTCCCAGTTGGCCAGACGGCTGGCGACCGGTTGGCGTTGTGGTGTTTGGTGATTACGTGTCCGTGAGGTAGTAAAACCCAACGCGCCGGCTTGGATCGCCTCGCGGACTTGCTGCTTCATACGTTCCAGATCGTCTGGAGTTGCCTCATCAGTAAACGCCCGCTCACCCATGATGTAGGTCCGCAAGGCGGAGTGACCCATATAGGCGCCATAGTTGATGCCCTTAGGCAAGCGCTCAACGGTATCCAAATATTCCGGGAACGTTTCCCAGGTCCATTTGATGCCGGCATTCATGGCCTCAGGCGCGATGTCTTCAGCCCGCTCCAGGTTGCGCATGACCA
Organism: Binatia bacterium; assembly: GCA_965231765.1. Classification (GTDB taxonomy): domain Bacteria; phylum Desulfobacterota; class Binatia; order Bin18; family Bin18; genus JAAXHF01. The sequence goes on along the minus strand of OZ246887.1, from coordinate 4,628,152 downwards.
TGTCTTTTTCGCTCTCTTTACACGGCGCGAGCGAAAAGCCACAGTTACCCATGACCACACTGGTGATACCATGCCAACACGAGCAGGTACCGAGTGGGTCCCAAGACACCTGGGCGTCCATATGCGTATGGCCGTCGATAAAACCTGGTGCCACAACGTGCCCTTCGGCATCAACAACTTCCTTGGCACTTTCTCCCCGAATCCGGCCAATCGAAGCGATCTTGCCATCAACAATTCCCACGTCAGCCTGAAAGCGCGGCATTCCCGAGCCGTCTATCACCGTTCCATTCTGGATAATCAGATCGTACTGCATTCGGCCTCCTTTTCCTTCTCAGGAGTGTAACAAAAGTTTCGAAACATCATGAAGATACATGTGACATTGGAGAGGCTGGCTTGTCAACAGTTCCCCCTTGCATTGGACACACAAATCCTTTTTCATTGCTTCTCATTATCGTGCTGAGGTACGACAGGAGACAGGGAGGAACAGGATGAGGAGGCTACGATTGATGCCGCTTCTGCTACCCATACTCGTGACAGGTTTACTCGGCCTCGCCTGCCCAGCATTGCTGTGGGCGCAGTCTGCCTTGGAGAACCCCCAACCCGGCTCGTTTCAAAGTGGAATTGGAGTGATTTCAGGCTGGGTATGTGATGCCAATCACATTGAGATCGTCTTTGATCGTGATGATACCAGGACCCACGAAGCCGCCTATGGCACCAGCCGGGCAGACACTCAAGGCGAATGTGGTGATGCCAACAATGGCTTTGGTTTATTATTCGATTGGAGCCTCTTGGGTCCCGGCCGCCATACCCTCAGCGCCCGAGCCGATGGCCAGGAGTTTGCCACCGCCACCTTTACTGTCAGCGGCTACGGAACAGAGTTCCCCAAAGGAGTGAACAGAGAGTTTCCGCTTGAAGACTTTCCCGAGGTGGGAACGGATATTCCCCTACGTTTGCGTCGGCAAGAGGGTATCCAGAACTTTGTTATCCGTGGCACCGAGGCAAATACTGGAGGCAGCAGCGGAGCTAGCCCACGGGTGTTGGAGAACCCCCAACCCGGCTCGTTTCAAAGCGGGCTCGGCGTGGTTTCGGGCTGGGTGTGCCAGGCCGAGAAAATTCAGATTGTCTTTGATGAGACCAGCACCTTCGAAGCCGCCTATGGCACCAGCCGGGCAGACACTCAAGGCGAATGTGACGATGCCAACAATGGCTTTGGTTTATTATTCAATTGGAACCTCTTGGGTCCCGGCCGCCATACCCTCAGCGCCCGAGCCGATGGCCAGGAGTTTGCCACCGCCACGGTGACGGTGACCACGCTGGGGGCAGAGTTTTTGCCGGACGTGGGCAAACGCGAACGTCTCGAAAATTTCCCCCAAGCGGGAACCGACAGCATTGTCGCCTGGCAGACCAGTCTACAAAACTTTGTGATCGCCCGCGTAGATGAACTCGCGTCACAGATTCAGTCTGTGGATGCCGCTGGCGATAGCCTCAGCAAAGGTTTTAACGCCCAGGGTGCTGATTTCTGTCCCAACGATGACCAGGAGTCTTCTAATTGGGCAACGAGTGTGACGCATGGCACTGATTTTTGCGGTAAGGGAGCTGAGGGCGTGTTCAGCCAAGCCGAGGGTTTAGAGTGTCGGCAGGGAGCTTCCATTATGAGTGCCGCGCCCAACAGTGCAGAATCTGGCGCCGATATGCTCACCGACTTCGTTGTTCAAGCGAATAAGATTGTGACCTTCCTGAATTCCCAGCCTGCGCCCCGCTATACCACCGTGGTACTCGGCCATAATGACATCTGTGGCGGAAAGATTGAAAAAATGAACACCAGCTGTCCGGCGGGCCCCGATCAAGATCCCAATAATCATTGCTGGACCACCCCGGCAGCCTTTGAGCGCGAATTTCGCAAAGGGTTGGATGTTCTGATGACAGTCCCTGAACTAAAAATTGGCGTGGCTTCTCTGGTGCGTCTCTCTCAACTGTGTAACCACTCCGACAAAGCTGCGTGCTCGGTGCTGCCAGGGTCGTGTGAAGATACCTGGCAGTTTGCCCCTTTGGTTCTCGAGAATGGCATCTGTGGCTCGCTCACTTCCGACTGCTCTGACGAACGTATTCAGGATGTGTATGAGATGGCTCGAGAGTATCGCAATATTCTTGACCGGGTGACCCAGGAATACGCCGTCATCCCGGCGGGACAAGCCTCGCCAACTGTCCCAATCGCCGGAGAGGAAGTCGGGGGAGGGTCCAAGGCGGAGAACGTGCTCCTGACCTTTAGCAATGCCTCGTGGGAGTATAAATTTACCAGCGCGGATATCTCTTGTTGTGACTGTTTTCATCCCTCAATCCTGGGTCAAGATCTGGCCGCTCGGATTCTGTTTGATGGCTTCACATGTAGCGAGTCTGATGCGTGCTGCTCAGATACAGGCGATGCGCTGGGAGATGGCTTGTGCACGACAGAGGAGACTGGTGGGCGGTTTGTACCGGGTCTGTTTTAGCTGTACTCAGAACCTGCAAAAAAGTGTAGGACAGTTTGCGAACCGCCCTACATCGCTCAAGTACTGCTACGGATCAACCCGCGCCGAAGCATACCCGCTCACCACTTCTTGACCATCCTGGTTAACGGTCGAGACATCCAGATCAACGATATGCCCGCCCTCTTCTTGCCGTATCTCTTTGATTGTCGCTTTGGCAGTCAGACTATCGCCAGGCCAGACCTGGCGGGTGAAACGCACGCCGTACTTGGTGAGACGCCCGTCACCAACATAGTTGGTCAGCATTTTGCCGGTCATGCCCATGCTGAGCATGCCGTGGGCAAAGACTGAGGGGTAGCCTGCGACCTTGGTCGCGAAAATTTCGTCAGTATGGACTGGGTTGTAATCGCCAGACGAGCCAGCGTACTGCACTAATTGTGTCCGGGTCAGATTATCGACAATTTGTTCTTCGTAGATATCACCGACTTTGAGTTGACTTGCTGATAATGCCATGATTGTCCTCCTGATCTGCTGCTCTACTGATCGACGGGCCGTTCGGTCTGCACTCCAACGCCGCGTGCGGTGATCACTAACTCGCCGTTTTGATCCCGATATTCAGTGACGGTCTCTGAGAAGATCAGTTTGCCCGACCGCTTGCCTTGCTTTTCCCATTTCTTGCCGGGTTTCTCAGTCGCCGTTAACACATCGCCCGGTTTGAGATGGCGGTGATACTCAAAATGCTGCTCGGCATGCAGACCGCCACCACCACCACCGCCGCTACTCTCCTTCTTCTTTATACCAGTCGGTTCTTTGCCTGAGCCAAACCAAGGCTGGCCGACTTTGGGTCGCAGGAAATAGTCTGGATCAAACTGAGCACTGGACTGGGCAAATGTCGGCGGGGCAACAATTGTCCCCAGCTCCGTGCCCGTGGCATACTCTTCGTCGTGATAGATCTTGTTATCGTCTCCAACTGAACGGGCGAACATCATAATATGGCTTGCCTCAACCAGGAATTTATCTATTGCCATTGTCGTCTCTCCCTCCTGATGATGGGTGGTACATGCAATACAGATGTGGTGGGGCAAGCCCCACCGTACGGTCTGCGCTAGGCGCTGAGGTGTTTGGCGTAGAACGTCAAGACACGATGCCACATATCTTGGGCAGCAACCGGCCGGTAGCTCTCCCGGTAGTCGGCAAAAAAAGCATGCCCAGCGTTGGGATATATCCGCATCTCATACGCCTTGGCATGTTTGTCGAGCTCGGCTTTGAGCTTCTCAGCGTGCTCAGGCGACGGATTCGGGTCTTCTTCACCAAACAGGCCAAGCAAGGGACAGTTCAGATCCTTGACCATGTCAATCGGTGAGACTGGCCGGGTTGGCGGAAAGTCGTCTTGAATAATGAATCCGCCTGCTGAGTCAACGGCAGCATCGAGGTTTTTGCTGGTACAGCCAAACATCAGCGTGTAGCGTCCACCTGAGCAGAAGCCGATCGCGCCGACTTTGCCATTTGAGTCGGATTGGCTCTTTATGTACTGCGCTCCGGTATCCAGATCTCCCATGGCTTGTGAGTCAGGCACGGAGAACATGATTTTCATCACGTTCTGGAGCATCGTATCGGGGTTGCTCAAATCAGGCGTGCCTTCACGGGTGTACATATCCGGCGCCAGGGCGATATACCCTTCTCTAGCAAAACGATCGGCTACGTCTTTGATGTGATCATTCAAGCCAAAGGCTTCCATAATCACAATCACGCCAGGATGGTTGCTGCCGCTCGTTGGACGGCTGCTATAGGCGCTGACGGGCGTGCCGCCATGACCGGGATACTGCATCATTTCGGACTTCACTTCTGGTGGTCTCATACGCTTCACCTCCTCTGGAGAATAGTGTCATGCCGGGAGCATACGTCTGCTCTCCTTTTCTTGCAAGCCTACAGCCGCCGCTCCCATGCTTGGCACGCGTGCCCCGAACCTTGTCCACTGCAACAGAAGGTGGTAGGACGCTAAAAGACAAACAGGAAACTGTGTTTTGCACGAACAAGGAGGACTGTCATGGGACGCACGTACAATGTGGTTGATGCAGATGCGCATGTGTTAGAGCCACCGAACTTCTGGGCGGATTACATCGATCCTGCCTACAAAGGCCGGGTGCCTGAGCTGATTGTTGATACGGATGGCAAAGAGCGCTTGCGTATCGAAGACACAATCTATGGCGGCGCCAAAGGGCTTGGTTTTGCTGGTGCGATCGGTGCCCGGCAGGGCGAAACGCCGACCGATATTAAATACATTGAAGGTCGCAAGGGCGGCTTTGACCCGCATGCCCGTATTCCTGACATGGATTTAGATAATATTGACGCGGCGTACCTGTATCCGACCCTGGGGCTGTTATCGGGTGGAGTCCAAGACCCAGCTCTGGCCGCTGCCATCTGCCGGGCCTATAACCGCTGGCTGGCCGACTACTGCAAGCCGTATCCCGACCGTCTTTTTGGCGTCGCAATGCTGCCTATGCAAGACATTGGTCTGGCTATTGAAGAGATGCGCTACGCTCGCAAAGACCTCGGCATGAAAACCGGCTTTCTGCGCCCCAACCCGTATAACAACCGTATGCTCGGCCATCGGGACTACGATCCTTTCTGGGCCGAAGCGCAAGAGCTCGACTTTGGGATTGGCGTCCATGAAGGCACCGGCGGCATGCCAGCCGCAGGCGTCGAGCGTTTTGAAGACCTCGCTCCTCGGCACATCGTGTCACATACAGTCGAAATGATGTTGGCCAGTCTCAGCATTATCTGGGACGGTGTGTGTGAGCGCTTTCCAAAAATCCGGATCGGTTTTATGGAATCCGGCGGTGGCTGGATCGCTCCGTGGCTCGACCGCATGGATCGTCACTACGATGACCATGGAGTGTTCAGCAAATCTACCCTGAAGATGCGCCCAACCGATTATTTCAAACGCCAGTGCTGGATCTCGTATGAGCCGGTCGAAGGCAGCCTGGCCTACCTCGTGGACTATGTCGGCGCGGAGCGCATTCTGTGGGCGACGGATTATCCGCATCCGGATGGCTTCTTCCCGGGTGCGCCAGCACAGATTGCTGAGAAACTCTCGGACGAGAACAAGCACAAAGTCCTGGCTGAAAGCGCCAAGGCATTTTATCAGCTGAATTAGGTTCCTGGCCTTTTATTCTCTCTCCCTAGCCAGGGAGGGAGAGTGAAAAGGGATATCTCACCATCTCAACAAGGAGGCAAGCCGTCATGGGTCGTACCTATAATGTGATTGATTCAGATGGTCATGTGCTGGAGCCACCGGACTTCTGGCGTAACTATATTGATCCCAAATACCGTGACCGCGCGCCTGAGCTGTTCACCGATACGGATGGCAAAGAGCGGCTGCGAGTAGAAAACAAGATACTCGGGGGACGAGTTGGCCTGGGTCTTATCGGGGCTATTGGGGCGCGCCAAGGCGAGGCTTCGATTCGGATTAAGTACACTGAGGGTCGCAAGGGCGGCTTTGACCCGCATGCCCGTATCCCCGATATGGACCTGGATGGTATTGATGCCGTCTATCTGTATCCGAGTGTTGGTCTGTTTGCCGGCGCGATACAAGACCCGCAACTCGCCGCCGCTGCCAGTCGAGCCTATAACCGCTGGTTGGCCGACTACTGCAAGCCCTACCCGGATCGTCTTTTTGGCGTCGCCATGCTGCCGATGCAAGACATTGGTCTGGCTATTGAAGAGATGCGCTATGCCCGTAACGAACTGGGCATGGGCTGCGGCTTTCTGCGGCCCAATCCGTATAATAATCGGATGCTTGGCCATCGAGACTATGATGTGTTCTGGACCGAAGCCCAGGAACTCGACTTTGCCCTCGGCATTCATGAAGGCACCGGTGGCATGCCAGCGGTCGGGGTCGATCGGTTTGAGAGTCTGAGTGCCAAGCATATGGTCTCGCACACTATGGAAATGATGCTGGCCTGTTTGTCGATCATTTGGGAGGGGGTATGTGAACGCTTCCCCAAGGTTCGGATCGGTTTTATGGAGTCAGGCGGTGGCTGGATTGCCCCGTGGCTTGATCGTATGGATCGTCACTTCGATGACAAAGGGCTATTCAATGACTCTTCGTTAACCATGCGGCCGAGCGAATATTTCAAGCGCCAGTGCTGGATTTCGTATGAACCGGTTGAGGGCAGCCTCAAACATCTGGTTGATTATGTCGGTCCGACCAAGATTCTGTGGGCGACAGACTATCCGCATCCGGATGGCTTTTTTCCCGGAGCCCCGGCTCAGATTGCAGAGAAACTCTCGGCCGAAAACAAACGCAAAGTGTTGGCCGAAGGAGCGATGCAGTTTTATGGGTTGAGCTAGACAAGGAGGGCCGCTATGGGTCGTACCTATAATGTCATTGACGCAGATGGGCATGTCTTAGAGCCACTCGACGTGTGGGACCAGTATATGGACCCCGCCTTTCGTCCCCGCGCCCCCCAGCTCATTATCGATACTGATGGCAAAGAACGCTTACGGATAGAAGACAAAGTGCTCGGGGGTCCCTCGGGGCTCGGCTTGGTCGGTGCAATTGGTGCTCGGCAAGGCGAGGCGTCTATTGACATCAAATATGTTGAGGGACGCAAAGGCGGTTTTGACCCGCATGCCCGCATCCCTGATATGGAATTAGATGGCATCGACGCTGTCTTTCTGTATCCGAGTGTTGGTCTGTTCACAGGTGCGATAGAAGACCCACAGCTGGCTGCTGCCATGTGTCGGGCCTACAACCGCTGGCTGGCCGACTACTGCAAGCCATATCCTGACCGTCTGTTCGGGGTAGCCATGCTGCCGATGCAATCGGTTGAGTTGAGCATTCAGGAGATGCGCTACGCCCGCAAGGAGCTCGGCATGTTAGCTGGTTTTCTGCGTCCTAATCCGTATAACGGCCGCATGCTTCATCATCCGGACTACGATCCGTTCTGGGCTGAGGTGCAGGAACTTGATTTTGCCATCAGTCTGCACGAAGGGTCGGCTGGTGGAATGCCCCAAGTTGGGGTGGACCGCTTCACCACCCGCGCAGAGCGGCACATTATTTCGCATCCGATGGAAATGATGCTGGCGTGTCTGAGCGTCATCTGGAGTGGGGTATGTGAGCGCTTCCCCAAGGTTCGGATTGGCTTTTTGGAGTCGGGTGGCGGCTGGGTCGCGCCGTGGTTGGATCGCATGGATCGGCATTTTGACGATAAGAGTCAGTTCAATGAGCACTCACTCACGATGCGACCTAGCGAGTATTTTGAACGCCAGTGTTGGATTTCGTTTGAGCCGGTTGAAACGAGCTTAGCTTATGCGGCGGAGCGCCTCGGCCCGCATAAAATTCTCTGGGCGACGGATTACCCCCATCCGGACGGATTCTTTCCTGGCGCACCAGCCCAGATTGCTGAACAGCTATCGGAGGAAAACAAGCGTGCAGTCCTAGCCGAGGGAGCAATGCAGTTCTATAAGCTGAGTTGAGCGTTTATGGCGGCTGCGCTCCGCTTATCCAGCCCACGCGGCTCACAACCACGCAAAGAAATCCCCCCTTTGTCAAAGGGGGGAAGCGCAAAGCGCAGGAGGGATTTTTTGCGTGGCCGCAGTCTCAAAACAACAAGTCACTCTTCCAGGCATACTATCATCACTGCACGTTATATACCTTGGCCGCATTCCCGCCGGTGATCATCGCTCGCTCTTCGGTTGTCAGACCATCAAAAAATTCGTCAATCTTCTGTTGCGAGATCGGCCAGGTGGCTTCACGATGGGGATAATCGCTGCCCCACATCATCGTCTCGACACCAATTTGCTCGCGTAGAAATAGCCCCAGAGAATCTTCCTGAAAGGTCATCCGGACATTCTGGCGCCAGAAGTCACTGGGGAGTATATCGTTCTTAAAGCGGGGCTGTTTGCCGCCGCCTAAATGATACGTGAAGTCGGCAAACTCTTTATACGTCCAGTCCATCCGGTTTAGAAAATACGGCACAAAGCCGGTATCGTATTCGACCCCGACAACATACAGCTCGGAATGCCGCTCAAAGACACCCGAAAAAATCATCTCGCCAATCGCTCGCCGGACGTAAAAGTCTGTCGTCGCCAGGAAGTCAACCGGCTTAAACGCCGCATTCACCTGTAATCCTTTTTCAGCCATGCCGGTCCGTCCATCCTCCCCGACGACCTGCTCGCCAATAAAACGTGCGACTTCAGGCTCTTGAGCCGAGGCTGGTCCCATCTGGCCGTAGATCGGCTGCGGGCGCCAGGATTGAATGTGGAGGCCAAGTGGCATGCGCAGGGCCTCAGCCGCTTCCCAAAAGGGCTCGTACAGATCTGCATCATACGGCTTATGTGGCTCTGGATAGGTTGGAATCTGAGCCGCTGCCAAGCCCATGTTGTGACACCGCTCCAGTTCTTTGACACTCTCCGCAACATCATCCAATAGGATCATGGCTACGCCTCTGAGCCGGTTCGGATTCTCGGAGCAGAACTCAGCCATCCAGTCGTTATAGGTCTTAAAAATCTCGCGGAGGAGCGGACTGTTTGGCCGTTTGAAAAAAATGAGACCCACACTCGGATAGATGACCGAAGCATGAATACCATCCAGCTCATTGTCCTTGAGAAAGACTTTCGGCTGATACGCCCCCGGCATAACCGACTCCCAGCGCCGGGTGGGGGCATTATCCCAATCTTCGGCGCTCAGCTTGCCAAACTGTTTGTCTTCGTAGACCTTATTGCGGTGGCCTGCCTGGACAAGGGTGCTGGCGGCAGGCTGGATGAATTCGTTGCCAATCCACCACTCGTCCAAAACCTCACCGTGGACGATATGCGGCACCTGGTCTTTATATTTGGCCGGAGCTCGACTCGTCCACAAATCCGGTGGTTCAACAATGTGGCTATCGGCTGAAATAATTTTATGCATTGCTGTCATGACGCGCCTCCTTTTTCAGGCTTGTCTGTTACTCCTATCGGTATTCGATCTAAACGGTTCCAGACAGCAATTACAAGCTGTGTACAAACGGCAGGCAAATGATATATCCCCGACACAAAGGAGTCAGGGCATGTCGAGAGAATTGCTCAATCTGTTTGACTACGAAGCCCGCGCCCAAGAGCTTATGCCGAAAACCGTGTGGGACATGGTCCATCATGGGGCGTTTGATGCAGTCACCACCCGCCGCACCCGACCCGCGTTTGAGTCCATTCTGCTGAGACCCAAGATGCTCCGCAACGTGGCAAACCGGGACACTGCAACAACTGTCCTGGGCCAAACAATCAGTTTTCCGGTACTGCCCGCCCCGCCAGGTCAACACCAGTATGCCCATCCAGATGGCGAACTGGCCACCGCCCGAGCCGCCGCAGGCGTCGGCACGGTTATGGTTCTCAGCCATTTCTCCAATTACAGCTTGGAGGAAGTCGCCCAAGCGAGCGACGGTCCGCGTTGGTTTCAGCTGTACGTGTATCCAGACCGGGAATACACCAGAGATTGTATTCAACGTGCTGAGGCAGCTGGCTATTCGGCTATTGCCCTGACTGTCAGCGTCCCTTCCGGGCCTCAAGCGGTGCTAGCTCGGGAAGTGGAGACCCGCAATCATTTTCCGTATCCGGACATGCCCCAAGGTAATCTGATGAAAAAGGGTTCCGACGGCGTACCGCGCTTGCTACCCATTCTGGCAGACTTTGATCCATCGTTGACTTGGTCAACGCTCGACTGGATTCGTTCGGTGACCTCACTTCCTACTGTGGTGAAGGGCCTGATGAGTCCGCATGATGCACGCTTGGCCGTAGGCAATGGTGCGGCTGGGGTGATTGTCTCAAATCATGCCGCCCGGCTGTTTGATGGTGCCATCACCACGATTGAAGCATTGCCGGCCATAGTGGATGCGGTTGAGGAGCGTTGTGAAGTCTATCTTGATGGAGGAATCTGGCGCGGCATCGACGTGCTCAAGGCGTTAGCCCTAGGCGCACGAGCCTGCCTGATTGGCAAGCCACTTTTTTACGCATTAGCGGTAGATGGGGAGAATGGAGTCCGACACATTTTTGAGATCTTAAAGAATGAATTAGACTTTGCGATGGCCATGTGTGGTGTGAGGACTATCGCTGATATCGATCGGAGCTTGGTCACGCGGCCGGAGTTGAGAGCATTTTCGTAGTTTCCTAGGTTCCTATCCCCTCGCCCCTTCGGGGCGAGAGAGAAAGAATAAGAAAAAAGAGCAAGCAGAGAACATTCTAATGTTTGAAGAACAAGGTCTCCTCAATCTACACGACCTCGAAGCCCGAGCCCGAATGGTGATGCGCAAAGGAATCTTCGACATGGTCGATGGTGGCTTTAACGATGAGATTACGTATAAGCGCACTCAGCGCGCCTTTGACTCTATTGGCCTCGTGCCCCGCTACCTCAAGGATGTTAGCCACGTCGATACATCGACGACACTCCTGGGACATCAGATTGCTCTTCCTATTCTCTCCGCTCCATCAGCTCCACAGACCGGCGCGCATCCTGACGGTGATCTAGCCACCTGTCGTGCAGCCAGTGCACTAGGAACGATCGAGATTCTGAGTCACGCCTCAGACTTTACAATTGAAGAAGTCACAGCTACGGCAACAGGCCCCGTGTGGTGCAATATCTTCATGCTCAAAGACCGGGAATACATGCACCAGTACGTAAAACGAGCCGAAGCGACCGGATGCACGGCCCTGTGCTGGACCATAGATACACCAAGTCTCGATATGATGAAGGAGCAGATGCTGCGGAATCCTGATCCAATACTGGAGACACTCAGTCGCTGGGCCAATATGGTCCGGACCGACCCCGATGGGACACAAGTGACGTTGAATTTCATGGAGCAGATCGATCCTGGCGCAACCTGGGAAGATATGGACTGGCTGCATTCCATTACCTCTCTCCCCATTGTAGTCAAAGGTATTCTCCGAGGGGATGACGCTCAGTTATGCGTTAAACATGGCGCGAGTGGGGTTGTCGTGTCCAACCATGGAGCCCGACTGGTGGACGGTATGATCACCGCCATTGAAGCGCTACCTGAGGTTGTTGATGCAGTTGGAGGTCGCTGCGAGGTCTTAATGGATGGTGGCATCCGGCGCGGTCTTGATATTTTCAAAGCGCTGGCATTGGGAGCCAAAGCCGTCTTGATTGGTCGTCCAATTTGGTACGGCCTCGCAGCCGGTGGAGAAGCAGGCGTGCAAGAGGTCTTTCGTATTCTCCAACGTGAGTTAGCGTATGCCATGACCATGTCTGGGGTAGCGAAGATGGAAGACTTCAACCGGGAGCTCTTAGTCAAAGTTCCGACACTGTATGAAGCGGATGGATTTGCTGCCCAGTGGACAACGGGTCGGGGATTGTGATGGCGACGATCCCTACGAGTTCAGAGTGTGATCTCCGCCCTCTGTTCAAAAAAGATGAGTGTTCGAGCCTCAATGCTCTCCCGAGCTGGAGCATCCAGCGGACTGGTCGGCTCCCTTTCATCTGGGCACTCACCGTTATCTGCCATGTCTTGACTTCTTCTGAATCAGAATTCTAGAGTGCGGCAGACAAAGGAGGACGATTATAGATGCTGGCGCACAGTCTCTGATGTACGGTGCCGACGTGGTGTTCTTGCGCGAATCAGCCAAGCAAGCGGTCCAGGCATTGGCCACAATTCAATAACTGCAAAAGCAAAAGGAGGAAACTATGGCAGTCGAGAAAATGTCCCCAGAAGTCGAACAAATCGTATCTCTCAGCGAAGAGATCGACTGGTTAGGTGAAGGATATGGTGGGTTTGATGAAAACGGCATGATCAGAGGCGTTGCCGAAGGCCCAGTGTGGTGGAATGCTGGCGGCTGGTGGGATGAAGGTGGATTCTTGCTGTTCAGCGATAACGCCACCAACAAACGCTATAAATGGAAAGAAGGCGAAGGCGTCACCTTATACAAAGAGCCAACACATGATGCCAACGGTCTGACCCGTGATCGCCAGGGCCGACTCATCGCGTGTGAACACGCCAGCCGCCAAGTCACTCGTGAAGAACTGGACGGCAGCATCACCGTCGTTGCCAATAATTACCGTGGCCAACGTTTGAACCGTCCGAATGATGTCGTGGTGAAGTCTGACGGGGCGATCTATTTTACCGATCCTGTCACGCTGGGTGTTCAGCCAGAACTTGACATTGCTGGTGTCTACCGTGTTTCGCCAGATTTGGGACAGGTCAATCTGCTGGTCCGTGACTTTGTATTACCTAACGGGTTGGCCTTCTCGGTAGATGAGAAGACTTTGTACATCAACGATTCCGTCAGAGGACATATTCGGGCCTTTGACCTCGATGCGATGTGGGGCTCAGGCATGTTGAATTTGGCCTCTGACCGCGTCTTTTGCGATATGAGTGCAGACCCCCGACCAGGCGCTCCGGATGGCATGAAGGTCGATGTACAAGGCAATGTGTACTGCACTGGCCCTGGTGGCATCTGGATCATGGATTCCTCAGGCAAGCACCTCGGGACTATTCTGAGTGGCGGCAAACATGTCACGAATGTGTGTTTTGGTGGGGACGACTGGAAGACCTTGTTCATCACCACGTTTGGTGAGATGGGCAAAATGCAGGTCAAGATTCCGGGCCTTCCGGTGCCGAGAGGAGAAGTATAGGGACGGAGTAAACGAATCGGAAAGAAGAAGGAGGAGAAATTCTCCTCTACTTCCCCCCTCTTTCTCTATATCTAAGAAGTAAGATACAGTCTGCATGTAAAGACTACCTTCATGAAAAACTGACTTCGACAAGAACTAAGGAGGAGACGTGATGACACAGCGGAAGATGCTACGGTGGAAATGGTTACGGCATGCCGTCATGCTGAGCTTGATCGGCGTGCCGATGGCGGTTGCACAAGAGGCCGGGCAGGAGTCAGCGGTTGCACAAGAGGCCGAGCAGGAGCCCATAGACCCCGGGGAAGTCGTCCCGCTTGAGGAGCTCCAGGTGGTAGGCTCCCGGCTGCCAGGTCGCTCCGCTGGAGATTCGCCGGTGCCGGTGGATGTGATTGACGGGGACAGTTTCCGGAATTACGGCGTCCGTGATCTGAACAACTTGCTAGCCGCGACTGTTCCGTCCTATAACGTCAGCCAGCACGCCATCGGTGACGCCAACGCGCTGGTCCGCCCGGCCAAGCTGCGCGGCCTGCCGCCGGACTCGACCCTGGTGATGGTCAACGGCAAACGCCGGCATCGCTCGTCCGCCATCAGCATCTTCACCTTTGGGCAGGCGCAGGGGGCGCACGGAGTCGACATTCGCTCGATCCCGTCCATTGCGCTCAAACGGGTCGAAGTACTGCGCGACGGGGCGGGCGCGCAGTACGGCTCCGACGCGGTGGCCGGGGTGATGAATTTTGTGCTGCGAGACGCGCCCGAGGGCGGGACGGTCGAAGCCCGCTGGGGCCAGTATTATCAGGGCGACGGCGACATGGTGAGCACGGCGGCCAACATCGGCGTGCCGCTGACCGAGGCCGGTTTTGCCAACTTCAGCTTCGAGTTCACCAACTCCGACTCGACCGACCGCACCTATGAACTCGGACTAGAAAAGCCGTTGAGAGACGCAGGGCTTCCCGTAAAGCATCGCGCGATGGTGTGGGGCGCGCCGGACGTGACGTACGACTATAAATTCTTCGGCAACCTCGGCCTTGACCTTGGCGACCATCACCACGCCTACGCCTTCGGCAGCTGGGCGGAACGCGAAATTTTGGACTCGTGGTATTTCCGGGCCCCTCATCCGTCCACGCCTGCCGCTGGGACAGGGGTCTATCTGGACGGCGAACGCCTAAAGGTCGCCGACCTGACACCCAACGGCATCGGCAACTGTCCGACAATCTCGGCGCGCGATTATACGCAAAACGGCGTAGCCGCACTGGCCCCGCTGGAGGGCAACCCGGACTGTTACGCGTTGGCTCAGAATCTTCCGGGCGGGTTCACGCCGCGGATGCGCGGCGGCGTCCGAGACTGGGGCCTCACCTTCGGCCTGCGCGGGGAGCTGCAAAGCGCCTACTCGCTGCTTGACGGCTGGAACTACGACATGAGCGCCGCGTTCGGCCAGCACAGAACCACGTACCACATATGGAACAACGTCAACCCGCAACTGCTCCGCCTCAAAGACGCTATGCCGACGGAATACTTCGCACGTGCCTACGAGCAGCGGGACAAGATTTTCAATCTGGACTTCTCCCGGCTGTTCGACCTCGGTATCTTCTACTCCCCGCTGAACATTGCCTTCGGGCTGGAATACCGCGAGGAAGAGTATGAGATCGAATCCGGTGATAAGAACGGCTGGTGCTCTGATGATTCCGGAGAATGTGATGGGCAGCGGAAAGAGCGTGGCCTCGCAGCACAAGGGTTCAGCGTAGGCGGCCAAGCGTATCCCGCTATCCGCCCGGAGCATGCGGTAGAAGCCGAACGGGGCAGCTTCGGCGCGTATCTCGACCTCGATGCCGACGTCATCCAGAACATACTGCTCACCGCCGCGGGCCGCTTCGAGCACCATGAAGGCATCGGCGAATCCCTGGACGGCAAGCTCGCTACCCGCTGGAGCCTGCTTGAAGACTATCTGGCGCTGCGCGGGTCGATCGGCACCGGCTTTCGCGCGCCGACCGTGGGACAGGCGAACTACCGGGACACGACCTACAACTTTGATTCCGAGACAAACCAACTCGTTGAAACGCCGACGCTTCCGGGGAGCGACCCGATTGCACGATACAAGGGGGCCAAGACGCTCAAACCGGAGACCTCTTTTTCCTTTTCCATCGGCACGATACTCACCCTCAGCAACCTGTCCGTCACCCTGGATTACTACAACATCGAGGTCAGAAATCGGATTGGGTTAACCAGCGCCCAGCGCATCACCCCTGAAGATGTCGCCACCCTAGCCGCTATAGGCGTTGATGCGAGTCGCGTGAGCAACGTGAGGTTTTTCACCAACGCTTTCGAAACATACACGCAGGGCCTCGATCTCGTGGCAACCTATCCGCTGGAGTTGTTCGGCGGCAGCATCGGCCGGACGATGTTGACGTTTGCCGGCAACTGGAACGACACCAACCTCAATCTCGATTCAATCAACTCGCAGGTCATCAACTCGGTGCGCAAAGTTCAGGTCGAAGATATCGAGCCGGAGTTCCGCTTCTCGCTGATGGCGGACCACACGTGGGGGTCATGGCGGTTCCTTTCCCGGCTGCACTACTATGACGGTTTCACCGAGCCGTATCAAGATTATAAGATCAACCCGCCCCTCTATGCCCGTGCCCGTGCGTTGCTCGACCTGGAAGCGTCGTACATGTTCGATTTCGGACTGATCCTGGCCGCGGGAGTAGACAACCTGTTCGACACCTATCCGACCAAGGTCAAACGGGTACATCGTAATGAGTATGATGCTGGCCAGAAGTACCCGGTCGCCTCACCGTATGGCTACAACGGCGGGTTCTACTACTTCAGGGCGGCGTACGCATTCTAAAAGAGGCGGGAAGCGGGGAAATGAGAGAGGATCGTTGGCGCACTCTGACGCTTGCTTCCCTGAGCGGAATTTCGACCAAGTTTTGAAATCGCTCCACACATATATGATGCCTCAGAATATTGTCGCCGAAAGGACTCCTCAAACGCTGCAAGCCCTGTGATGATCAGAGCCTTGATCAGCTCGCCATGTTCGGCCGATCGGAGTGAAGGAGGCTCCCTATGCCCAAACGCACTGAGCACGAAATGCTCGAAGAACTCGGCAAGTACGACACCCCGTCTATCACGAATGTCGTGGCCACCTACCCCGACAGTGAAAACTGCCTGGGCTTATACAACCCGTGGATGGAGAATTGGTACACCGACACGTCTATCCGCTGCATGTACCCAGAGTTGGGCCGCACGGTCGGCTATGCGGTCACGTGTGTCTTTAGCGTACCCGATCCCAATTACTCACGCCTGTCTTTTATGGATGTGATCGATGCTTTGGACGCCTCACCAAAACCGACCATTCTGATCCTCCAGCAAAAATTTCCGCCACAGCTGGCCAATAAAGTCGGACTGGCCGGTAGCATCATGACAACTGCGATGCAGTCAGTCGGCTGTATCGGGGTGATATCGAATGGCCCTTCGCGTGACATCGACGCGATTCGTGAAATGGGCTTTCAGTATATGCTGAGCGGAGCGAGTGCAGGTCACGGTGCTCTGGCCGTTCAGGCGGTGAATGTCCCGGTCACAGTCGCTGGTATGGACGTTGCCCCAGGCGAGCTGATCCATATGGATGAGAATGGCGCGTGCAAATTTCCTGCTGATAAAATAGAGGCAGTCCTTACCAATGTCCGCGCCCTCCTCGAAGAAGAAGACATCCGTCTCGCTGCTCTCCGCAAGGCCAAAACAGCCACCGAAATCAGAGCCATCTTTGGCGGGCATTCTTATAGTCAAGAGAAAGAGGAAAAAAATTCCTAGCCGGGGTTTCGTATCGGCTCTTCGGACGCTATAGAGGGCAAGACATTCCGGGCAACCCCGCCACTGAAGGAGGGACCATATGCTGAATCCCTACCGCGTTCTTGATCTGACGACTGAGCGTGGATTGCTGTCCGGCCAGATCCTGGGAGATCTGGGTGCGGATGTGATTAAAGTTGAGCCGCCTGGAGGCGCAGCCGCCCGCCAGCTCGGTCCGTTCTACAAAGACGAGTCAGATCCAAATGGCTCCCTGTACTGGTGGGCCTATAATCGCAATAAGCGCAGCATCACTCTGGACATCAAAACCGAACAGGGCAAAACGACACTCCGTCGTCTGGCCAAAAGCGCTCACTTCTTCATTGAGTCGGATATGCCAGGCACCCTCGCCGAACTCGGTCTTGGCTATGCTGATCTGGCAGCTGAAAACCCGGCTCTGATTTACGTTTCGATTACCCCCTTTGGCCAAGACGGCCCAAAAGCAAGCTACGCCGACAGCGATCTCGTCCTCATGGCGGCGGCTGGTCCACTCATCCTGACAGGCGACGACGATCGTCCTCCCGTGCGGCTCAGCGTGCCACAGGCCTATCCACATGCCGGTGCGGCAGCGGCGGCGGCGGCTCTGATTGCATTGTACGAAAGCTTGCAATCTGGCCAGGGACAACACGTTGATATCTCAGCCCAACAGGCGGTTGCCCAGGCGACGCAGTCCACTCTGCTCGCTACTCCATTGGGCGAGGCCGACTCTCAACGCATGTCAGGTGGGGCCAAGCTCGGAAATATTCCGATTCGTCTCATTTGGCCAGCCAAAGATGGCCATGTCGCTATCACCTATCTGTTTGGCTCGGCGGTGGCACATTTCACCCAGCGGTTCATGAACTGGATCTGTGAAGAAGGCATCTGCGACGCGGCCACCCGCGACACAGACTGGGTGGGCTATGGAGCCTATCTGTTTGGTGGCAGCCAAGAGGCGATTGACGACTATATAGGCTTAACTCGGATTGTCGAAAAATTCACGACCACCAAGACCAAAGCGGAGCTGCTGCAAGGTGCGCTAGATCGTGGTCTTTTGATTGCACCGATTACGACCTCCGAGGAAGTCGTTGCCAGTCCACAGCTTGCCGCGCGTGAGTACTGGCAACCGGTCGAGCATCCAGAGCTCGGTCAGACCTTCACCTACCCAGGTCCGTTTGCCAAGTTCAGCGCCTCACCGATTACCTATCGAAGGCGTCCGCCAACGGTTGGCGAGCATAACACAGAAATATATATCGACGAATTAGGTTTCACCGCGCAGCAACTGGCTGACCTCACGACACGGGGGATCGTCTAATGGCACAGGCACTGGCTGGAGTCAAAATATTAGACTTTATGTGGGCAATTGCGGGGCCGGCTTCAACCCGCATCCTGGCCGATTATGGCGCGACCGTCATCCGGGTCGAGACCACGACTCGCTTTGACGCTGTTCGGACAGTCGGGCCGTTTCAAACGGGCAAACCCGGTCTGGAGAACGCCGGGCTCTTCTACAATATGAACGCTGGAAAACTTCCAGTGACTCTCGACCTCTCCAAAGAATCAGCCCGAGATGTGATCTTAGACTTGGTACGCTGGGCTGACGTGGTGACGGAGTCGTTCTCTCCCAAGAAGATGGCAGCCTGGGGGTTTGATTATGAATCGCTACGCACGATCAAACCCGACATCATCATGCTCAGTACCTGTTTGATGGGACAAACCGGACCACGGGCCAAGTTTGCCGGTTTTGGTAATCTGGCCGCGGCCATCTCCGGCTTCTTTCATCCCACAGGTTGGCCAGACCGTCCGCCAGCTGGCCCGTTTGGCGCGTATACCGACTACATTGCACCGTGGTACAACGCGACAGCCATCATGGCTGCACTGATGCACAAACATCAGACTGGCGAGGGCCAACACATTGATCTCTCCCAGGCCGAAGCCGCCCTACAGTTTCTCGGTCCAGCCCTATTAGACAATACCGTGAACGGCCGTATCCAAGGTCCCGTAGGCAATCGTGATCAGAACTTTGCGCCACATGGTGTCTACCCAGCGGCTGGAGACGATCGCTGGGTTGCTATCGCTGTTGAGAACGATGCACAGTGGCAGGCACTCTGCCAAGTCATCGGACATCCGGAGCTTGCAAACGATGCACGGTTTGCAACCCGAACGGCTCGGCTCGCCAACCAAGAGGACTTAGATAGCCCGATTGCAGACTGGACCCGCCAGCACGATATGCTGGCAGCAGAGACACAACTCCAGGCGCAGAAAGTTCCTGCCAGTGCACTTCGCACGATGAAGGAACTGTACGATGACCCGCAGTTGCAGCATCGTCAACACTTTGTCGAGCTGTCACATCCACAGCATGGCACGACAACCGTCGAAGGGTCACGTTTTAAGTTTTCCCGTACTCCGGCCCAAGTCGCAGGAGGCGCTGCCCCGACTATTGGACGAGAGAATTCGTATGTCCTCGAAACGATTCTGGGCTATAGTGAAGAGCGGATAACCGAACTCGTCGCAGCTGGAGTGTTGGAGTAAGTGTGACTGCGACTGCTCTTATATTCCGAAAGACAAAACAATTTTAGTGAAGGAGTTTACTGTATGGGATATGCCGCACCCTCAGCTGACCTGCCCCGTTGTCCAGGGCCTTCAATGCAAGACATTCTCAAAGCCGATGGCGAGTCCGCTCCGTCCGTTCTCCAAGAAGAGAGCTTCCTTGAGCTTGGTGACACGGAGTTATCTCCTGAGCGCTACACCTCGCAAGCATTCCACGCTCGTGAAATGCAACACATGTGGCGCAAAGTCTGGCAGATGGCGTGCCGCCTGGAACAGATTCCTCACGTCGGCGACCATCTGGTATACGAAATCGGTGATGACAGTCTGATCGTTACCCGTGTCAGCGATACCGAAATCAAGGCATTCTACAATGCCTGTCTCCACCGGGGAACGCGGCTGCGGGATGAAGGCGGCTGTGTGCAAGCCTTCCGTTGCCCGTTCCATGGTTTTACCTGGGGCCTGGATGGCAGCCTCAAGGGCGTGCCCTGCCGCTGGGATTTCCCGACTATCAAAGACGAGGACTTTCGCTTGCCCGAGGCTAAGGTCGAAACCTGGAACGGCTTTGTCTTCATTAATATGGACCCCGACTGTGCCCCGCTCACCGACTACCTTGGCGACGTCGCTCGGCATTTCACTCACTGGCCCTTGGAAGATCGCTATCTCGCCGCCCATGTCAGTAAGGTTGTCAAAGCCAACTGGAAGGTTGCTCAAGAAGCGTTTATGGAAGCCTTTCACGTGCTCGATACCCATCCGGAGATCGGCTCGTGCATGGGCGACTGGAATGCCCAATACGATGTCTACCCAGGTGGCCATAGCCGCTTGTATAACGCCATGTACGTGCCGAGCCCAAGTGCCAGTCGGCGCGGCATCTCCGAGCAAGAAGTCGCCGATGAAGGCAAGACCATGTTAGGTTTTGAGACGATGCCTGTACCAGACGGAGCCTCCGCCCGCACGGCTGTCACCGCCCAGTATCGCAGCGCATTAGAGAAAAAGACTGGTGTGGATCTGTCAGGCTTTACCACGACAGAAATGTCGGACCTGATTCAGTACTTCGTATTCCCTAACTTTTTTCCCTGGGCGGGACTCGGCGCGCCGATCATCTACCGCTTCCGTCCCAACGGCCACGATCCTGATTCGTGCCTGATGGAGATTATGATCCTGTACCCCCGCACGCCCGGAAAAGAATGTCCGCCACCAGCTCAACTGCGCCAGCTCGGTCCGGATGAAACCTGGGCAGATGCCCAAGAGCTGGGCACCATCGGTTGGATCTTTGACCAGGACACGGCCAATATGCCACGCGTTCAAGCTGGCCTCAAAACCACCCGCCGGCCAGGGATTGTCCTGGGTCATTATCAGGAGAGCCGGATTCGGTATATGCACCATGTACTGGATCAGTATTTGAATGCGGAGGAGTAGAGCTAGAGGGGCGGTTCACGAACCGCCTGACAAAGCCGGCACACTGGAGCGGCCGAGCGGCTTGAAATCTTCATCCCACAACTGTGTCAAAATCGCTTCACCATCAGATCCAACACGAAACGCCCCATAGCGCGCCGTCGTATATAGCGCGCCGTCGCCTTCCTGAAAAAAGAACGCGTTGGTGGCAAACTGCGGACGGCGATTGCGAATACGGTAGCGCATGCGGACCTCATCGTCGGCAAGTGGACGGCCATCATCAAAGCGACGAAACGTGCCAACTTTATGCGTGTCTAGCGCGAGGACGACATGCCCGTCCTGCACGCTTTCTTTAACACCACCAAAACCAAACGCAGCGCGGGCGGCTTGGAACCGCAAGGCCATATAATCCCCCTGCATCAATGAACGCGGGTCAACCGGTGCCAGTTGTAGCAGAACCACACGTCCCTCGGTCAGCAGCTGCTCACGGTTATAAATAGTGTAATTGGCCAGCAGCAACACAATCAGGCCGGTTAAAAGCACAACCTTTTTACGCATGCTGACGCCCCTCGTCTCCCGTCATATACCGTAACCCAAAACGGACGACCAAGAGCAAGCCCCCTCCACAGATCAGCCAGACCGACTTCTCCAGCAGTGTCAGTTGCAGAGAGTAGTAGTAATACGCCAAGTAGATCAGCAAGCTGAATATCCCCAAGCCGGCCAAGACACGATTTCCCTGCGCAAAACCGACGAGCAGAATAATCGTTGCTAAGCCAATCCCCTGTGCCCCAAGCGAGATGAGGGTCACAAGAAGAGCGCCACTCAGCACCCCATTCCCAGGCATTGCTGTCACTACGAGTTTTTCCTGTTTCAGTAGCTGCATCACAAACCCGATCAAGACCAGTCCGACTAAAACAGCCCCAATCCAGACACTGAGCCACTCCTCGCTGAGTGCCACAGCCGGATACATGATCCCCATCAGCCCAGGCAAAGAATGACTCCCAGACGTAAACATGAGAAAGATTGTCACCAGCACGGCAGCGTAGCCGAAAGGCCGCAGAGAGGTGCCCGATTGGGGATAGCTGAACTCATTCGACCAAATTGCGACCGTGAGAGCCGCAGACAAAGCGGGCAGATAGGCCGCGAGTCCCCAACCATGAAGCGCAACACACACCGCATTCAGACCACATGTCGCCGTCCATACCCGGTGCGAAAAATGGGCGATCGGCACAAACAGGATAAGCTCGACAATTGCCAGCAGAAGCGCGACTGTTTCGATCTGTTTAGGCAATCCGGTACTGAGTCCCACCACAATCAAGGCTTGCCCAGCCAGGCTTACGGCAAAAGCAAACTGGTCAGCAAAGCTAGCGCCTGACGCCTTCCAGAAGATAAAAGCGGCAAGCACACACAGCAGTCCACCGATGAAAAGCGCAGCGACGGCCGATTCCACTACCCAGGCAAAGCCCGTTGCCACAAAACCCAACAGAAACATTGCCCCGATCCAACCTGCCACGCCCAGCATAGTTCCCACGTACCAAGGCGTCGCGACATTCGATACTGCTGGCGGCTCGCCTTCAACCAATCCAGCGTCCTTGAGCTGTGTCCATATGTCATTGCTCATACGGCCTTCTGAGCGACAACCTGCTTCAGCCACCAGCCTCCTGCCGCAGACAGTCCAATCACAATGAGACCAAGGAACAAGAAAGACGACGGGTCTGTATATTCAGGCAGCATGTAGCGCCCCAAGAAGCAAGTCATGACAATAGTGACCGACAAAACGCTGCCGGCCAGAACATAGACATCCAGCATCAAGTGTCTATACACAACATAGGCTGCGCCCAACCAGACGAGCCAAACCAAAAAACCAAGACTGTCACGCTCCAGACCCTCCAGTATGGAAAACACAGCCAAGATCGTCATAAAACTCCCGCTGGCAGTCGCCAGGAATCGTGTGGCCCAGCGTTCACGAAGCCACGTGACTCCATACGCGCGACACGCCTCCCATACGACAAGCACACCCGTACTGAGCAGCAAGACAACCCACACCATTTCTTCCGGCCCAAACACCCGCCCAAACAATCCACCAAAGGTCTGATAGTACAGCTCTAGGGCAACGTGAACCACGACTAACCAGAGGACCCACAGGGCCGCAAAGCGCCCGACGAGCACCCACGGCAAGATCGCTCCTGCCCACACGCCAAACAGCTCAAAGGTATCCGCCCCGGTTTGATACGTTTGCCCGATCAAGGCCAGCAGCGTTCCCACAAAGAGTGAAGCGGCCAAGAGAGCTGCCTTACCTGCAATCCCCTCAAGCCCCAGCCGCCAAATACATAACAGTGCAGCACCGACGAGAGCCTCGACTAGACCAAACTTGGCATGCCGCCCTAAGGCGTTCCAGTTATAGGCAAAAAAGAAAATTACTCCGGCTGAGACGAGGCTTGTCCCCAACCATAACAGGAGCTGATCAAGAAAATGCTGCCAGTCCTGTTTGGTCGGCAGCACTCCAGTCAGCACCAGCGCTTGGCGCACCTGCTGGGGCGTAATCCGACCCTGCTCAGCCAGGTCGAGGATCATCTGGCGGGGCGCTGTCATGAGGCAAACTTCTCCAGTAGGGCTGCATATGTATCAAGCAGTGGTAACATGCCGTGGTCGTGCTCGACAAGTAGAGAGCGAAAATCCATATGCTTCCTCCTGAGAGAGATAATCTCGCTACTTCGGCCAGAAGGTGTCGGCAATCGTCCGGACCTTCTTCGCCAGTTGTTCGGGAGTCAGGCCCCAGTTGGGCGGTACGATGCACATCGAATCGGCGCGCTGCCATAGGGGCTCAAGCCGTTCCCGAACCTGATCCGGCGTGCCGTGCGCGCCGAAGGCTCGGACCATTTCATCCGGCACGAACTGCGCGGCCTGCACGCAGTTCATCGTCTTGGAAGCTGCACTGATTTTGCGCGCCTCTGCACCGAAGCCATGCGCCTCGAAATAGGGGGAGTACTGGCTGAAGCCCGAGTAGAAGGCCAGCCAGGGCTTGGCGTCGCGCAGGGCCGTTTTTTCGTCCGGATCAATGGACGCTGTCACCCAGGGCTGAAAGTGGATCTTGGCCGGGTCGCGCCCGGTGCGTGCTGCACCGACCGCCACCGACTCCTGGGCCTGGCCCAGAGCCCATTCGACCGACCAGACCGGATGCCCGATCAAGCCGTCAGCCACCTCGCCCGTCAATTCACACATGCGCTGGCGCAGGGCCGCAATCCAGACGGGAATCCGCTCTCTATACGGAGGGGCCGTGGGTTGATAGGCATCAAACCTGAGCTGATAGAACTGTCCCTCCCAGGGCTGCATCTCCCCGGAGCGGGCGCCGTCCTCGACGTGGCGCAGAATCTGCACGACCTCGCGCAGACGGGACACCGGCTTGTCGTACGGCATCCCGAAATAGCCGTTGGTCCAGTGTTTGGGTCCGGTACCGAGCCCCAGGATGAAGCGGCCTTTGGACAGGTGGTCAAGGTCGAGCGAGGTCACTGCGGTCTCAAACGGGCTGCGCGTCAGGCCGATGGCAATACCGGTGACAAGTTCGAGCCGCGTTGTCGAGACCGCCGCGGCCGCGAGTGGTACAAACGGCGAGCCATACACCTGGGGGACGGCGACCCCGGTAAGGCCCCGATCTTCCAGCTTCCTGACGGCAGTTGCAAAATCCGGCTCAAGCGCCGGAATCACCAACGCCCAGTATTTTCGATCCATACCGTGTTCTCCTTGTCTCATCTGCATATTAGGGTGGACGTTTTCTTTCAGGGGATATGGGCTTCAAAAAGGTTGGGCTGCTTCTCATGGCGGATCGGCATGAAAGACAACTCGTATCCTCTTTGCGCTTCTCCCCGCTTTCAGAATAGCGTTGGCCATGTGGCGACCTTTCAGGTCATCCTGTCAATCAGGGTATCGACAAGCCGCTTTGCATAGGGCGAGGCCTGTGTCACCTTCTGCGGGTCCAGTTGTGCGAGTAGGTCGAACGAGTGCCGCCCTTTTCCATATTTCCCCTTACTACTCGCCTGGGTGGCTCTTTTGAGAGCATCATACAGATCGGATTTGGGGATATTTTCCACATCGGATCGATTTGGCAGAGGGTTGGCGTTAAAGCCGTCGCCGAAAAACTGAGCGAGGGTGTCACGGTCGGCCAGAAACCAGGCTTCCATACATTGCACCATCAGGTGGACGTTGTCGTCACTGGTCCCATCCGGCCTGCTCCAATTATCGCGACGTTTGAGGAAAGCCCAGGGTCCTACACCCCTCTCAACGCCTTCCTCGCTGTCCACCAACAAGACGACGAATTCGTTGGCTTGGGCTTTTCTCTGAGCCGTACAAAATCTGTCATAAGCATTACTGCGGCCGCCGCACACTACGAGGCGCGGCATTCTGCCTTTGAATCCGGCCTTGAGCAAGAATTCATGAAAGCCCCGGCGGCATTCCCGATCCAACCCACCCGAAGCACCGCCTTCGACGTAAATCTTCACCCTCACCAGCGATTGCCCCCGAGTTCGCCCGAACGCCAGAGTTCACCGAGTCGGTAGCGTTCGAGCCAAGCGGTGAGATCCTTCTGTTCAAGACGACGCATTGTGGTCCGGTCATTGGGCTTTTCACACACCACGATGCTCTCCGGGGACTCGGTCAGCGCATCAACCAACACCTCGGAATGGGTCGTTACAATCAACTGGCAGCGCTCGGACGCTTCGAGCAGAAGCTTGGCTAGAGGCGGCAGGATGTCGGGATGCAGGCCGAGTTCCGGCTCTTCGATACATACCAGCGGCGGTGGGTTCGGATGACACACAATCGCCAGCAGGCACAAGTAACGCAACGTGCCGTCAGACAGGCGGGTTGCCGGAACGTTGATGTTTCCTTCCTGCATGAACAGTTGGACGGTCCCACCTTGTATGAGGATGTCAAAGTCATCGATAACTCCATTCAGCTCTCGCAAGGCTTCCAGCAATTTTTTCTTGACGCCCGGTTTTGTCCGTAGGAGATTGAGCACTAAACCAAGATTACGTCCGTCTTCAGCCAGAAAGTCGTTCGGCAGGTCCGTCGGTTGGGGCAAGCGGGGCAGCGTGGAGCGTCCGAATGACCATTCCCGGTAGAGGCGGATCTTTCCCAGCACATCGCCCAGATAGGTAATCTCCGGGTAGCTGTCGGGGTCCCGTCTCTGGGAGAGAATCGACTGTTCGGGGTTGACATCTTCCCGCAATAGTTGACGCTGCCCAGTCTCTTTCAGATTCAGGTACGGATGACCATTCCGGTATGCAAAGTAGAAATAGGGATTTTCTTGGTCGGGATACGCCTGCTCATTTTCAATCCGCTCGTCACTCAGCTCAAAACGCTGGCCGACCTGGGCGAACGTCAATGCGTGTCTCAGGGATTGGTTTCCCTCCGGATTTTCAATGATCGCTTCAATTTGCGCGGTTTGTGAAGCAGGTTCACCCTTCCATATCCAGTTCCCAACGCCCCCGCCTCCTCGAATCGGCGCTACTAGGTCGCGCGGCGCTGCCTTGAGCAGACTGATCGCCTCTACCAGATTGGATTTGCCGGACCCATTGGGGCCTATCAAGACATTCAACGGACGAAGTTCCATCTCCTCGGCGTCCGGTCCGAATGAGAGCAGGTTCGAGAGCCTGATACGGTGGATGAGCATGTTTCGTTCTCCTCTTGACAGCCGCCCAGCTTCGGCGACACGCCATCAATGCGGGGCGCACCTGCTGGGGCGCAGTCCGACCTTGTTCAGCCAGGTCGAGGATCATCTGGCGGGTCGCTGTCATGAGGCAAACTTCTCCAGCAGGGCTGCATATGTATCAAGCAGTGGTAAAATCACATCCTCCCCCTTCGACGGCACCCCGAGCACCGCTCGTTCAATACCCATGTCCTGGTATTGGCCAAGGACGGCTTCATCGTCTGGGGCTGAAAAGATCGATACCGGTACGTCGCTCGGCTTGCGCCCAGCCTGCTCCGCGCGGGCGTGCAAGTCCTTAATCGCGGCAGGGAGATCGTCGATACGTGCCCCGACCGGAATCCAACCGTCACAATAGTCTACCACTCGGTTCAGCCCTTTGGCCGATAGCGTCCCCAGAATAATCGGCGGATGTGGTTTCTGAACCGGCTTTGGATAACTCCAGAGCGGATCAAAATTTACAAACTCACCGTGATACTCAGCTTCCTCTTTGGTCCAGATTTCCTTCAGGGCTTCAATGCGCTCACGTAACACTTTCCAGCGGCGCTGAAACGGCATGCCGTGATTTTCCATTTCCTCAACGTTCCAGCCCGCTCCAATACCAAACAGTAGGCGTCCGTTAGACAGCTGATCAACAGACGCGACCTCTTTGGCCAGGGTAATCGGATCACGTTCCACCACCAGGCAAATCCCACTGCCAATCTTGATCGTCTTGGTCACCGCTGCCGCCGCCATGAGCGTGACAAACAGATCATGCAAATGCCACAGATAGCGCGGTGTTGTACCGCCCATGGGTGGCGACGTATGCAGACTCGCCGGGATATGGGTATGTTCCGGAAACCAAATTGACTCAAAGCCGCGCTCCTCACACGCCCGGGCAAGGTCATCCGGTCGCATGGCGTAATCTGTCGCGAACAGTGTTATTCCAAGTTTCATACTAAGCTCTCCTTTTTTTACTCGTCTCTTGCGTTTCAGAGTTGTTGTGCAATGTAGGCAGAGTATAATCCGTCCCAAGACAAAGGACCAGAGATCATGTTCGGTATCGGGTATGTGTTTGAGGCAACGTATGGAACTGTCTTCCACTCTTTTAGCTAATCTGCCAGACCTGCCACAAGTCAAATACATCCGCCACGCGACACAGGTGTTAGGCCCATGCCAGGACGTTCACGCCTTTTGGCTTGGCGGCAGCTTTGCCCGTGGCGATGCAGACCTCTTTAGTGACGTCGATATGCGGATTGCTGTGGCTGGGGATACTATCGGAGCGTGGCGAGAACCAGACTGGGCTGTACTCCTGGGTGACACTGTCGTTGGTGAACAGCTGCTCCCGTTCGCCGAGACATCCTTCCTGCATCATCTGATCGTCAGCCAGGGCACGATTATCGATTTCTTTGTCCAATCGGTAGACCATCCCATATCGAGAGATGCCCAGCTCATTATCAAGTGCAACGATGCAGCTCTGCGGAATCGTATCCGTGCGGCAGACCGTCCAGAACGTGCAGACCTGCCGCAAGCCGATCCACACCAACTCAAAGCCGCCATTGAAGAATTCTGGATCATCTCCCACAAACACGCCAAAGTCCTTTTTCGAAACCTCGATGTGTTAACCCTAGTAGGCATCGAATTTGAGAGAGCACTTTTGACGCGTCTGTGGTACGCGTCGCTCACCGGCAAAGACCTGGGCAAGCAAAGACCCACCGTCCACCTGTTCAGCCAAGTCGTCCGCACCCTGCAAGAGCAGCTCGGTCCCAAAGCGCTGTCTGTTCTTGGCGCATCGCTTGCCACACGTGGCGACCTGCTGAGCTGGATTAGCCTTGTCCGCGATGAAATCGCTGCGGTCGGCAGAAACCTCGCAGCCAAGCACGGCTTTGCGTATCCCGAAGCATTGGAGCAGACTGTCAGACAGTCATGGACGGCGGGTGAGCATTTGCTAAGAAATGATAACAGATCGGACACAAGGTAGGTGGAAATCGTTTGCGTGGTTCTACGCGAGGCAAGACAAGGAGGCTTCAGATGAAGACCGGACAGACAGTGAACGGACAGAACACAATATATACCCAACTCAAGGAATGCATTCTGAATCGTGACAACCGGAAAGCGAGCCAGCTCTTCTACGAACTCGTCCGCGCGGAGCGCCCATTGACCGAGATCATTCGTGAAACCGTACGGATTCATGCGCCGTATACCCACATGCCCTATCACCAACGGATAGACAATGGCTTTGTGCGCTTTGTCAATAACGATCACTGTCTGCTGAGTGCCCGCGCCAGCCTGCGTCTGCCAGACTTGCTCCCAGCCGAGCTTGGCTACCTGCCGATGGCCCAAACGATTTGGTACGTCCCAACCGGATTAGACCCCTGGAATCAGCTCCTGGGTCACATGCCCGGCCATTATGGACGCCAGACCTACAAGCCTGAGACGCACGCGAGCATCCCACCGCCGGAAATCCACTGGCAGGATCAAGCTCCGCTGTATCTCGAAGGACCGTACGAGGAGCGCTTGAATCATTGGCTCAGCTTGGTCCAACAGGGAGAGGTCATTGAAGCATATCAAGTCTTTCTGGGGCTTTTCGAAGAACCCCACAATCGGCAGACACTTTTGGCTCAGCTTGTCTTTGCCGGTCTAATCGACGTACAGGATCGCATGTTACACAACCGCTCGTATACCACTGGGCATAAAGCCTATCGGGCGCGTGCCACCGTCGAACTCGGCCAGGCGATTGGTTGGGATCAAGCCCATGATGTGATCTATGCGGGTGTACTCGATATCGCCGTTGGGCCACGCTGGCACGC
Source organism: Binatia bacterium (assembly GCA_965231765.1). Classification (GTDB taxonomy): domain Bacteria; phylum Desulfobacterota; class Binatia; order Bin18; family Bin18; genus JAAXHF01. Next base: position 4,598,827 of record OZ246887.1, on the reverse strand, counting down.
GGCGTACGAAATGGCATGTCAAATCAGCTGGACCCATCTGGCTGAGGAAGCCGATCAGCCCGCTTCATCACTCAGCCCAAGTCCAGCACTGCCTGGCGAGCGGCGTTTGTGGGACAATCGCTTGCCCCTCACCCAGCTAGAAGCGACGGAACTGATGCATGCCCTGACACAGGCGCGCGAGCCAGCGTATATCGACACGATTACGTCGCTGCTGCTGGCAGGCAAAGCGCCAAGGCAAATTATTGACGTTTTGCAAGTTACCGCCGCTCAGGTCTTGTTAGAAACTGGCAGCCCGCAGAACTTTGCGATGCCCCAACACTGTTATGAATACCTCAATACATTACGGTGGTTTTACGACACCTTCGAGCATCCCCATCGCCTCAAGCTGCTGTACGTGGCCGGATCTTTTATCAACCAGTGCGCCCACTGGGTCCAGAACAGCCCTGGTAATGGTGAGGCAGATACTCGCGTTCCACGAGGGGCTCGCTCGCTGTCACAGGATGTAATCCTGACCCACCTGGACGAGGCGCTGATTGCGCTCAAGCCAGTCGAAAGTGTGGCCTGGACGCGCGCCTATCTGGAAGGCGGCGAAGGCAGCTACGACCGCCAGCCATTGATTCACACCCTGGCACTGGGTGCCGTCAAACAGGGCAACGACCCCCATAATCAGGAAATAGGTTTGTGTCTGTTGGAAGATTATCTCCACAGCACCGCTGCCGATCGTGAACGCTTGCTCCTGGCCTGTGCTCAGCATACGGCTGGGCATGTCAAGTACGGCGACTCGCTGAAGCCATATCGACGCTTTATGGAAGCCTGTAGTGTCTCAAATGTGTAGAGTATTTTGAGCAGGAAATTTATACGAAGGGACACGACTAGGATGATACGCCCCAAAGCAAGGAGGACACACTTATGAACGTTGGATATTTTGCGATTGGAGCCGGCTTGGCTGCCCAACCTGACATCATTGCCCTGGTCGCCCAGACGGTGGAGCAAGCAGGTTTTCACTCCCTATGGGCACCAGAACATGTTGTGCTGCTTGACCAATACGCCTCGCGCTACCCGTATGCGGCGGATGGCAGGATTCCCGTACCTACGGAAGCAGATTTGCTCGACCCTTTTGCAGCATTGACCTATGCCGCTGCTCATACCAAAACGGTCCGACTCGGCACCGGTATTTGTTTGGTCCCGGAGCGCAATCCTGTGGTAACGGCCAAAGAAGTCGCCAGCCTGGATCGGCTCTCAAACGGTCGGTTTGATTTTGGAGTCGGCATTGGCTGGCTGTCCGAAGAGTTTGCCGCAGTTGGCGTGCCGTGGCCGCGCCGAGCGGCACGTACACGCGAATATCTAAAGGCTATGCAAACGCTGTGGACACAAGACGTCGCCGAGTTTGACGGTGAGTTTTGCAGCTTTCCGCAAGTGCGGTTGAATCCCAAACCTGTCCAGCGCCCGCACCCACCGATTATCTTTGGTGGCGAGAGCGACGCCGCACTCAAGCGAGTAGGCGAAATTGGAGACGGTTGGTTTGGTTTTACCAAAGATGGCGTGGCTGAGAAACTCGGCAAAATTAAAGAGTATGCGCGTGCCGCTGGCCGCGACCCTGACAAACTGTCCTTCTCTGTTTCCGCTGGTGTCGGTTACCCGATTACGATGGATGACGTGAAGCGTTTGCACGATCTTGGCGTTCAGCAAGTCATCGTTGGCGGCATCTCCACAGATCCAGCAGCGGTGAAGGGAGATATTGAAAAGCTAGCCGAAGAGTTTGTTGTGCCCGCGGCGAGTCTGTAAGTACTCAGACAGAGAGGCAGTCCTGGAGGATGCCCTCTCGCGGTGAGGCGTCAAGGAGGTTGTCATGGCACTCAGATATCACGTCGGACAAAAGTTCCCCTCACTGACCTTAACCGATGACCGAGAGAAGGAGGTGTCGATCGCTGAGCTGGCAGGCGGGCAGCCGCTGATCCTGGCTTTCTACCGGGGACCGTGGTGACCCAAGTGACAGGTGCAACTGCGGGAACTGGTTCAGTTCCATCAGCGTACTGAAGTGTCGTATTGCCGGCTGGCAGCTGTCTCGGTTGATCCGCCCCAAGTCCAGGAGGCCTTCAAGGCCGGGCTGGGGGCTCAATTCCCCTTCCTGAGTGACACAAAGCTCATCCTCACAGACGAGCTCGGCATCCGCGAGACGACAGATAAACGTCACGGTTCCCTCCCCGTCCCCTTTACCTTTGCGCTTTTGCCCGACCTCATGATTCACCGGATTTTCAATGGCTGGTACTTCGTCGGCCGGCCAACACCCGACGAACTTCGCATCACCATTCGAGAGATGATCGGCAAGACCGTAGAGGACGCAGACTTTGGGGGAGAGTGACGCGGTGCGCGTGAGCCGGGGATACATACCGCTCTCCATCCTATACACATATTTTTGCCCCTTCGGCCTGGCCAGACCGAGGGAATAATAAGGAGGCTGCTATGAAAATCGGCGTGTTTGAGTTTGTGACCGACCAGTCAGTTGATCCAGCCGTATTAGCCAAAAGGGCTGAGGAGCTGGGTTTTGCTTCGTTCTGGGTCCCAGAGCATGGCATTATCCCGATCCACTACACCACCCCCTACCCACTGGCTAAAGACGGTGTCATTCCCGATGCCTACGGCCGCATTGCCGACCCTTTTGTGGCGTTGGCGCGAGCGTCTGCTACGACAACAACGATTCAGCTGGGAACCGCGATTTGTCTGATTCCTGAGCGTAACCCTTTACTGCTGGCCAAAGAGGTCGCCAGCCTCGATCATTTCTCTGGCGGGCGGTTCATCTTTGGTATTGGAGCGGGCTGGCTCAAAGAGGAAAGTCAGATCCTGGGTGGCGACTTTCCTCACCGCTGGACCCAGACCAAGGATGCGGTTCTGGCCATGAAGGAACTGTGGACTCAGGACGAGGCCGAATACCACGGCAAGTATTATGACTTTCCAGCCGTACGCTGCTTTCCCAAGCCAGCCCAGAAACCGCATCCGCCGATTTTCCTGGGCGGGACAGATAAGAATGTGTTCAAACGGATTGTAGAATGGGGCGACGGCTGGATGCCAGGAGCCACACTTGAAGGCCTCCAGCGCGGTCGGGCGACGCTGAATGAGCTGGCCGAGAAGGCTGGCCGCGATCCCCATTCTATCCAGGTGTTGGCCTTTGGTCGGCCAGGGATATTTCGAGACCGCGACGAGATCAAGGCACTTGAAAAGGCCGGGGTTGACCACGTGACCATTTGGCTCAACCAGGGCGACGGGAGCGGAGCAATGGCTGAGGTGGAGGAGTTGGCCAAGCAACTGCTGCCTTAGTCCCGGGGGACGCACAGCTGTGTAATGGTCAACTTGAGGAGCACTGCTCTCCACACAGCTTGAGCCCGCCACAGCATGACACGCCCTTGTCCTGCTAGAGCCAGTCAATGGTCGGCGCCAAGACCTCCTTACACGTCATCCCTAGCCGGGTCCTGCCACTTAGACACACCTGCGGTACTTCAGGAGTCGCCGCCCCTCCTGGTTCTGGTTGATATAGATATCGCCGTGCGAGTCCACCCAGACGGCATGACCGCCATCGATCTGTCCAGTCCCCGTCGGACTCGTCCAGCGGGCGAGGACTTGCCCATCGATCGTCAGGAGGCTGATCAAGCCGTCCAGTTCAGGCACATACACGACCTCGTCCGCGTCGATATAGATGTCGCAGGGGCGGGCGAGGCCCGTCCACTGGGTCAGGAACTCACCATCCGGGGAAAAGATTTGGATCCGGTTGTTCTCCCGGTCCGCCACAAACACGCGGCCATCGGTATGCACCCAGACCCCGTGCGGAACATGGAACTCACCAGGGGCAGTCTTGCCCGGTGCCCCCCAGGACATCTGTAAGCTGCCGTCAGCGTTGAACCGATGCACCCTGGCGTTGCCGTAGCCATCCGAGATATACAAGTCTCCAGTGGGCGACATAGCGACATCGGTGGGTCGATGAAAGGGCCCGGCGGCCTGCTTTACTGGATCCTGATAATTTCCCGACCAGCCGGTCTCCGACGGCTTATCCCAGGTGCCCAGAGTCATCAAAAGGTTCCCTGTCGGACTGTACTTCAGCACCACATGCGAGTTCACGACCGGCAGGTAGATGTTCTCCTGCTGATCGATGAACATACCGTGGGCGGACGACAGAATGCCTTCTCCCCACGAGCTAGAGAAGACGCCATCGCGGTCGAGGACAATCAAGGGATGCTCACTCCGGTTGAACAAATAGACCCGATCTCGCGCATCCGTAACGATACCAGTCTGGCCCAGGGTCCAGCCTTCAGGGAGTTTTACCCAGTCTTCCACCAGCTCATAGGTGTGCTTGCCTGTCCCTACTGTTGCCATGTCAGTTTCCCTCCTTTGGATCGAAGTGGACGCCAGGCAGCCTTACTCGGGTGAAGTCGCTGCCGGAAAGAGATCCAGCATTTCCGGAATGACCCACAAGGGCGCTTGGCCGCGGGCGACACGCTCTATATTCGCGTAGCCATTCTGAAACCGCTTGCGATAGCTGTCTACCGTCGGGCCGGCGCTATGCGGAGTGAGCGTAACATTCGGCAACGTCAACAGAGGATTGTCCGGGTCGGCTGGCTCGTGCGCCTGGGTATCGAGTCCAGCTGCCAGTATCCGTCCTTGCTGAAGCGCTTCGATCAGCCCGCTTTCTTTTACAACTTCCCCCCGACAGGTGTTGATCAGAATCGCCTTAGGCTTCATGCGGCCTAAGGCTTGAGCGTCAATCATATGCCGGGTGCTTGCATTCAGGGGAACGTGTAGGCTCCCGATATCAGCGGTTTCGAGCAGCGTGGTGAGGGGGACATACTGGACCCCCAACTCCTCCTCCTGCTGCGGACTGCGGCGGTAGGTGTCATAGTAGATCACCTCGGCATCAAAGGCTTTCACGCGCCGGGCTACCTGCTGGCCGATATGGCCTAATCCCACCAGGCCGACTGTTTTGCCTTCCAACTCAAAGATGTCCACGGTGCGCGGGATGCCCTGATGCCACCGGCCACTGGCCACGTTCTGGTGGAACGTTAGCAGCTTGCGATAGACCGCCAACATGAGCATGATAGCGTGCTCAGCCACCGCCACAGAGTTGGCCCCGCCGTTTGTGCAAATGGGGATGCGTGCCTGGCGCGCGCCCGCGATGTTGACGTAGTCGTAGCCAGCGCTCAGCACCTGGACCAGCTTGAGCCGCTTCGCTTCCGTATAGGCTTCGTCCGGCAGAAAACGGGGAAAACCCAGCAGGTACTCGGCTTCGCGTATCGCGGCGGCAATCTCTGCCGCGTTGGCAGCGGGGGGCAGCTGCTGCAACCGAAAGTCGACCGGTTTCATTTGCTGCACCTGGGCGAGAATATCCGGCGGCATCTCGATCCCTTGGGCAAAGACAATCGTCTGCTCAGCCATGGTGCCCCTCTCCTTGCGACGGCAAGATCCTGTTCGTGTAATCACATCAAGCTCGCGCCCTCTGCGTCGCCACTCCTTTACACCACTGGCGACGCGGCCCTGTCAACAGTCGGGAGCATCAATAACCGTGCGGCACGACATCGAACCACAAGACATTCGGATGCAACACATCCTGTCATCCTTGTCCCTATCATTCGGCACCTCAGCCGATCCGAGCAAATCTTGCAATCTTCCCTGCCCCCCTGCTACCCTCCACCGGTATGAATACAAACGACGAAGCCCTGCACCAAACTCGGCAAGCCCAGCAAGCCCAGATTGATCTCACCGCCGCCCTGCGTTGGGCAGACCGGCTGGGGCTGAGCGAGGGCGTATGCAATCACTTCAGCCTCGTCATCCCCGGCACGACCGATCGATTTCTGCTCAATCCCCAAGGTGTGCATTGGTCCGAACTGCGGGCGAGCGATCTGCTGGTTGTCGATCCAGCCGGCAATGTGGTCGCCGGCAAGTGGACGGCCGAACCAACCGCGTTCTTCATCCACTCCAGAATTCACCTCAGCAACCCGTCTGCCAAGTGCGTGCTGCATACTCACATGCCGTATGCGACCGCCCTGTGCGCCATCGCTGGCGGTCGCCTCGAGTGGATCCATCAGAATGCGATGCGCTTCTACGAACGCGTCGCCTACGAAGAGGAGTACAATGGCTTGGCCCTGGATGAGGCGGAGGGGCAGCGAATCGCACACAAGCTGGCCACAAGCAAAGTCTTGTTTCTCGCCAACCATGGAGTAATCGTTACCGGGCCAGACGTCGCGAGTGCGTTCGATGACTTGTACTACTTGGAGCGAGCGTGCATGATCCAAGTCCTGGCCCAATCAACGGGTGCACCGCTCAAACGGATTCCCGAGCATGTGTGCCGTCGCACGCGTGAGCAGATGGAAGCTGAACGCCAGCAAGCCTGTCTGCATCTAGAGGCCATCAAACGCATCCTGAGTCGTGAGGCGCCCCAATTTCTGGAATAAAATGAAATAACTGTGGAAGAACCAGCCCGACATCTCTTGTTTCACGGAGCGATCATACTGTTGCTAGGGCTCCTCGCTGGCGGCCCGTATGGCAAAGCCATTTTAAAAAAAGAACCAGACAGTCTTATTTTTGCCTGGCGCGTTGCGCATTCCGCCTTGTCACTGTTGGCGCTGGGGCGGGGACTGACATCAACGCACCACAAAACCGGGACTTGAGAAGGCGCCACCCAACGGCACTGCCGCTGTCACGTCGATCTCCGGCCGGCGAAAATGCTGTGGACACGCCGCCGCATAGGCTGCCGCTGCTGCCAGCACGAGGTCTTCGCGGAGTCGCGGCCCAACAATTTGTAATCCCACTGGCAGACCCGCTGGGGTAAAGCCGCAGGGTACCGCCATCGCCGGCAGACCGGTGACGGAGAACGCATAGGCGGTCAGAAAGATATCGTAATACCGATCGACCTGGCGGCCGCCGACTTCAGTCGGCAAGGGCTGGTCCAGGCGAAACGCCGGTGCGCCGACCGCTGGGGTGATGACGTAGTCGTACCGGCTCAGAAACCGGCGCACCTGCTGCCAATACTCGGTGCGCAGCCGCTCCGAGCGGGTCACGGCGCGGATGTCGAGCGTGAGCGCCGCCTCTATTTGGTTCAACAGTGGGGGTGTCATCTGAGCTTTGTGCCGATCGTAGCGGTCAGCGTAGCGGCCAATCATGCCGAAACCCCGCGTACCGCGTATAATCTCAGCCAACATCGTCGTGTCGAAAAAGTCTTCCGTCACCTCACAGCCGAGCGCCTCAAACTGGTGCGCGGCCTGGCGCGTCAGCGCTTCAACCTCTGGCTCGACCGGCACCAAGCCCTTGAGGTTGATGCTGAAGGCAACCCGCTTGCCAGTCAGGGCCTTCACCTCGCGCGCCGCCTGTGCGAAATCGAGCCCGTGCTCGGGCAACGACATTGGGTCGCGGTCATCCGGCCCGGCCAGAATGCTCAGCATGAGACCCACGTCGGCAACACAGCGAGCCATTGGTCCCTGCACGTGCGCGACCAACGTATCCCAGCCAAACTCGGTAGGATAAAAGGCAACGCGTCCAGGAGCGGGCCGCATGCCGGTCAGACCATTGAAGGCACAGGGAATGCGAATCGAGCCACCCAGGTCTGTGCCAAGGCCGATCGGGGCCATGCGCGAAGCCAGGGCCGCCCCGGTGCCACCGCTTGAGCCGCCAGCAGTGGAGTTCACCTGCCAGGGATTACGCGTCGTCCCGAACACCGCGTTCGTCGTGTTGACGTCATGGGCGAACTCCGGCGTATTGGTCTTGCCCAGTAAGACTCCTCCGGCAGCTCTGAGCCGCTCGACACAGATGGAATCTTCGTCCGGCACGTTATGCTCCAGCAATTTGGACCCGAACGTCGTGCGCAGCCCCTTGGTGAAGATATTGTCCTTGACGACAAACGGCACGCCCTCGAGCGGACGCGCAGGCTCGCCAGCTGCCAGCCGCTGATCGATCGTCTCAGCCTCGGCCAGAGCGTGCTCATTCAGCGTACATACGGCGTTCAAGGTTGGGTTGTACGTCTCTATCTGCGCCAGCATGGCGTGTACGGCCTCAGAGGCGCTCAGCTGACGCGCCCCAATCGCTGCCGCCAATTCGCTCGCAGCCATTTCCAGTAAATCATCGGCCATGGTCAACTCCTGAGGCGCCGCCGTCAAGTTCGTGCAGGGGGGCCCAAAAGTTCCGCTCCACGTGGGAAGCATAGCTCAGCCTGATAGACATAGAGCCGCGTGCACCCCTGACACCGTAGCCAGTGTTTATGCGGACGGCGCAACCATGTTCGCATACCCCGCAATGAATGGGGATAAACTCTCATTGTCGACCTCAACATTAATGATCGACGGTTTCCCGTTGGCGGCCGCGCGTCTGATGGCCGGTACGATTTCTTCCGGATCGGTGACCTTTTCCCCATACCCATCCCACATGGCGACCATCTTCTCGTAGGCGCGCATGTGGTGCAGTTCGGTATTGCATTGCCCCCGCGTGGCAATCTCATTTGGCCGAATGTACTGCTCTACCAAGCTGATCATTCCCCACGCCGAATCATTGGAGATGACACACACCACGGGGATGCCCAGCCGTGCCATGGTGTCCATCTCCATGGCATAGAACCCGAAACTTCCGTCACCCGTATACCACAGCACCGGCTTGCGGTTGGCTGCCCAGGCTCCGACCACCTGGCCAGGTCCCGTACCGATGGTGCCATTCGGTCCAGTCGCATGGATCTGCCCCGGACGTGTTGCGATCGACGCCCCCGTCATCCATACACTGGCTTCTCCACCATCGATGATGATGTTCCAGTCCTGCGCATCTTCCTCCAGGAATTTCGCTACCTCGCGTGCACAGCGGGCCGGATGGACAGGAATTTTACCGACGTGGTACGCCTCAGGCAGGCTGGCCACTCCACCATACCGGATTGCCCCGGTCCAGGGGTCTCCCGTCTTTGGACTACATTTGGTTTGAATCGATGCGAGGATTTGGCTCGTTACGGGACCTGCTCCACCGACGATGCCGAGGTCTGCACGAAGGTTGAAACCAATCTGGCTGATGTCGGTGTGGACCTGAATGACCGTGGCATCCTTGGGAATCGAACGGCCCAATCGCAGTCTGTAATCAAATCGACAGCCCAGGGCCAATACGACATCAGCCTTCGAGAAAGCGCGGGTTTTCAACAATGGGTTGTCTGATTCGTCACCAAACAATCCACGGCACGCGCTTCCGGCAATACCCACTGGCATCTTCAAATAATCCGACAGTGCGGCAACTGCTCCAGTATGCTTCCCCATTGACCAGCGGGCTGCGTCATCGACGATCATCGCCGGACGTTCTGCGCGCACCAGGAGATCGGCTGCCTCTTCAATGAGTTCTGCTTCTCCACTGGGCACCGCTTGGCTCAGGGAGTGCGCTGGAAAACGGACCTTCTCCTCCTCCACCTCAGCAAACAACAGATCCGTTGGGACCTCCAGGTAGACCGGCCCCGGGCTCGACCCCATGGCCTGGCGAAAGGCCATGGACACATACTCCGGAATACGGACGGTGCTGCTAATTTTTTTGGCCCACTTACAACACGACTCCATCAGGACCAGGGTCGACATGTCCTGCAGATCCCCTGCGTCGCGTTTACTCATCGCCACTGCACCGCCGATTTGCAGAAGTGGAATATTCATGGAGTCCGCTTCCAACATCCCCCCCGGCGTATTCCCGACACCTGGCCCTGCGGTCGTCACCACAACGGCTATCTTTCCCGAGGCGCGCGTATAGGCAGTCGCAGCATACACGGCCGAGCACTCGTGGCGCATATCGATAATCTCAATCCCCGCCTCCCGCATCCCATAAAAGATCGGCATGACATGTCCGCCAGATAAGACGAATGCCTTTTCCACACCCTCGTTCACCAAGGCTTTCCCGAATAGCGCTCCTCCGTCGATTGAAGCCATTTTTGAATCCCTCCAAGTTAATTATTTTGCTTAAACCACTCTGCCGAGGTTTTGACAAGTTCACGCAGCTTTTCATTATGTTGATAATCGTTGTCTAATTTGACAACGCAAAGAAATATTGCAAGCATCTCGCCCGGTCTTCTGGGTCAAGGCAGCACGAAAGACGTTTGAACGATTTCCTGCTGGTGCCCGTGAACGGACCGCACAAGCCCTTAACATTGCCGCCGAAGGCCACATGACTCGCTGCTGTGACGCGATGGTGGCCAAGGGATCACCACAGAAAAGGTGCTGTTTATGCGAATGAGGACAATGGCCGATTCATTTTTCAGGATGAAGGCAAAAATGAGGATAGAAATGACTATGAGTGGATTGCGGAATTGAAGACCGAACATGCGCAACGTGCGGCTGAGCAGTTCGGACACGAATTATCGCGCGTGGGGCTGGCAGAGTCCGAATGGCTGAGAATAAAAGCGAAATAGGCAGAATCACTCACCAGATTAGGGCGACATCTAATGATCGGATACGCTATCTCTTAGCCATGAGGCCGGGTTCGGAAAAGCCATCGAAGCAGACTCGCTCGCGGGAAATAGGGTCAGGGCTTGCAAAGAAGCATCAGAGAAGGCTCCCTCAGACCGCACAGGGGCTCCCTTGTCGGTAGCGGGGCGTGTTGGTACGATCGGGGTAAGGTTGTTGCAACCACCCAGAGTTAGGAGTCGCACGGATGGCTACTGAGATCACTCCACACAAAGAAGAACGTTGGCTTTCCTGTCAACTTGACAAGGGGATGTTCAGCGATGAGGTCGCTGTCACCTATCCGCCTACCGGGACTTGGAAGAAATCGGTCTTCGTTCCGCAGACGGCGGTTCAAGGCAGCGTCGGCGCACGTGGCAAGGTCCGCGTTGTGATCGTTCGCCGTGAGGGCAGAGTGCTCGCAGTATTACCGAATGCTCAAAGCGACGTTGTTGAAATCGTTGAAGCCGACACATCGGCAGATTAATGATCCTCTCCAATACTTCCATCCACCAAGCACTCGATGAAGGACGCTTGGTTATTGATCCCGAACCTACGCCAAGAGATCCCTCTGGTGGCGAAGATTGTCCGTATCAAACATCGGCAGTCGATCTGCGACTTGGGCGCGAGATATCGTATTTCCGCGAGGGACTTGCATTAGACATCAATCTACAGCGTGGTGGCTTTGCGCGCCTGTTTGGCCCGAACTCTGAAACACGGCAACTCACGGAAGAACAGCCTTTTGTGTTGCGGCCCAACAGACTCGTGTTGGGCAGGACGCTTGAACGAATTGAGTTGCCTATTATTGACAACCAGCAGTGCTTGGCCGCTAGAGTCGAAGGCAAAAGCTCTTACGCCCGGTGTGGTTTGCTCGTTCATTTTACCGCTCCGACGATTCATGCAGGCTTTTCCGGAACACTCACGCTTGAACTGATCAATCTTGGTCCCTGCAACATTTCGTTGTATCCAGAGGCTCCAATTTGCCAATTAATCATCGAGACCGTTGACGGAACTCCGATTCGAAACGACAGTCAGTTTCAAGACCAGTTGAGGCCGGGTGGAAACGTATAAGCCGCCTTCTCGGAAACTGAACCGTGCTCCCCCCCTCTCCTACCTTCCGCAAAACGCCCTCAGCGAAATGCAGGCATGATCTCTTTAGCAAACAGTTCCATCGAACGCGTACCCTTGGCCGGATCGACTCCCGGGACCTGCATGCCCATGACTAAATGGGTACATGACGAGGTCTTAACAAACGCCTCCACTTTGCGCGCCACCTGGTCTGGGGTGCCGACCATCCACGCTTGCCCATATGGTGAGTGGCGAATGTCGCGTGCTTCTTTGATCTCCCACAGCTTCTCATCGCCGGCGACATCTCCGCTGGTCTTAAACCAACTATCGTACATTTGCATCATCCAGTGTGCCTGGTCCTGGACGTCAGCCCACGCCTCGTCCTCGGTCGGCGCCACATACACAAAGTGCAGTTGGCTGGTCGAAAACTCAGCCGGATTGCGGCCGTGCTGTTTGAGCAACTCATAGTAGCGGGGCGCCCAGTCTGGGCCGAGCGTGAGGTGCAGGTGATAACCCTCACGGACTGCGCGCTGCATGGCTTTTTCGGTCCGCGCGCCAATCCAGATCGGAGGATGGGGCTGCTGGACAGGCTCGGGCTGGATATGCACATCTTTGATCTGGGTAAACTGGCCTTCGAAAGTAACGGAGTCTTCTGTCCACAGACGCCGGAGCAGGTCGAGCCCTTCCCTCAGACGGGCTGAACGCTCTGGGCGGGGCAGACAAAAGCCAGCAAATTCCTCGACCCGATAGCCCTGCCCGACTCCGAGATCGAACCGCCCGTTGGAGAGGTTGTCAATGAACGCCACGTCTTCGGCCACCCGAACCGGATGATAGAACGGCAGCAGCAGCACAAAGGTGCCAATACGGATGCGTTCAGTCCGTGCTGCAATAGCAGTCGCAGCGTGTAATGGCGTCGGGTTATAGTCGCCGCTGAAGTGGTGTTCGGTCAGCCAGATCTGGTCGTAGCCGAGTTCATCGGCCCGCACACACTGGTCAAGCAAGAGCCGGTAGAGCTCGCCGTAGGGTCGCTGCCATGGAGCCGGATTACGAAAGTCATGCATCAGTCCAAATTTCATTGCTGCCTCCTGAAGGAAAAATATTCACATAGACACACACCACAACACAGACTGTTACATGAGTGAGCCACTCGACAGTCCGACTAAGGTGCGCCCATAACCCTCCATCGCAAACTCGAAATGCAGACCGAGATGTTGGTTGGTGGCATGCACATCGCGCCAAATCCGCTGCATCGGATGGTCGAGATACAGGGCGCGGCCACCGCTCAACTCAAACAATCGATCCACCACAAACCGCTCAAGAAACTCCACCGACCACTGAGTTGATATCCGCCAGAGACCGCTTCGACTTTCCCTACCGGCGCAAAAGAGTCTGCCATCAATACAGTCGAATCCTGGCCCCAAATCTCGTGCTGCAATTCTGGCTCGACATAGCCAATCCAGAAATTATGGATGCCTAAAATGCAATACACCCAGCCGGTTGAGGTATCCCCCTTGGCAAGCTCGGTCGCCACCCGGATGAAGGTCCCGAGGTCCATTTCGTAGCCGCCCCAATGGGCCGGTTGCAGGATACGCAGCAAGCCCGAATCTTTCAGAGCCGCCATCAGGTCGTCAGGCAGCCGGCGCTGCTGTTCGATGGCCTGGGTTCGTTCTGCCGCCAGCTGGGCGACTTCCCGCGCTCGCTCAAGCAAGGCATCGATAGACCTGTCAGCATGCTGAGTCTCTGGCATACGTTCCTCCAATTCTACTAGTCCATCATGACGCTTTAACTTGTGATCGGTATCGGGTTATCGACGTGTTATCTATTTGACAGACAGGTTGACAGATGTTGAGCAAAAGGACTAGGGGAGATGAGGATGGAGTGAGAGCCATGGAATGCCATGGCATCATGAGAGGCATGGGAAGCGACAAAGACAGTTTCAGGAGACACACCTGTGGAATACACGACTCTCGGCCGTAGCGGCTTGCAGGTCAGTGTTGCCGGCCTGGGCTGCGGCGGGCACAGCCGCTTAGGCAAAGCGACGGGCAAGAGCGAACAGGAATCGATCGCCGTGGTGCGCCAAGCGCTGGATTTAGGCATCAACCTGATTGATACGGCTGAGGCGTATGGCACCGAAGCCATTGTGGGCAAAGCCCTCCAAACCGTCCCGCGTGATCAGGTGGTCATTGCAACAAAAAAACTAGCTCCTCCACCGGACCATCCCGAGCCGGCTGGAGAGTTCAAACGCGGATTGGAGCACAGCCTGCGACGGCTCAAGACAGACTATGTGGATATCTACTTCCTGCATGGTATCCGGCCGGCGCACTACCGCTTTGCTCATGACATTCTTGTCCCAGTGCTGGTCAAAATGCGCGAAGAAGGAAAGCTCAGGTATATCGGCATCACCGAGGCGTTTAGTCTTGATCCGGGCCATGACATGCTGCAACAAGCTGTGCAGGCGGCGTGTTGGGATGTCATGATGGTTGGCTTTAGTATGTTGAATCAATCCGCCCGCAGCCGCGTGTTTCCGCACACCCAGGCAAAAGACATTGGGGTTCTGGGGATGTTTGCCGTGCGGACCGCCCTCAGCCAACCCGCTCAGCTCAAGGCTCTCCTGGCTGAGCTGAAGCACAGCGGCCAGATAGCGCCTGAGGTGTGTGACGCACAAGACCCGCTCGGATTCCTCACCGGCAGCGGCAAAGCGGCGACCGTGCCTGAGGCAGCCTATCGCTACTGTCGGTATGAGCCCGGTATCGATGTTGTGTTAACAGGCACCGGCAACGTCGAGCATCTGAAAGCCAATGTTGCCGCTCTGCTCAAACCCCCGCTTGTCCAGGCGGATGTCCAGCGGATTGCGGAGATCTTTGGCCAGCTGGATTCTGTGTCTGGGAATTAATTGGTGGCCTCCCTTCGTCCTTATAAACGGCACTCAGTGAAGGAGATCACCAACTATGGACCACTGTTGCGAAGCGCAGACTGAAGAACTGGCGGCCCTACGTATTCGTCAGGGACGCATCCTGTGGATCGTCCTAGCAGTCAACCTGGTGATGTTCTGTCTGGAGTTCGGGGCGGGCTATCTTGCCAGCTCTACAGCCCTGCTGGGTGACTCACTCGATATGCTCGGCGACACGTTTGTCTATGCATTCAGCCTGTACGTCCTCAACAAGAGCGCGGTTTGGCGAAGCAGAGCTGCCCTCAGCAAGGGCCTCATCATGCTCATCTTCGGGATCGGGGTTCTCTTGGAGGCAGGGCTCAAGCTGCACGCCGGTGGGCTTCCTGGGGTCTCTACCATGGCTGGAGTCGGAGCGCTCGCGCTCGTGGCAAATACCTACTGTTTTGTCTTACTCTCGCGTCACCGCGCGGACGACCTCAACCTGCGCTCGACGTGGCTGTGTTCCCGTAACGACCTGGTTGCCAACAGCGCAGTTCTTGTGGCGGCAGCCCTCGTCGCCCAGTTCCAAAGCCTCTGGCCAGACATTGTCGTCGGAGTCGGCATCGCGGTGTTGTTTCTGCGCACCGCCGTCACGGTGCTGCGTGAATCCAGAGCCGAGCTTGGGCGCGCCCATACCGCCGCGTTCGAGAGCGCTGGCTAACGCCGCCGCGTTCGTTGATTGAGAGAATATATGACAACAGACGCAGCATCCCAGCAGCAAATCGAAGACCTCGTCGCCGCCAACCGGATTCTTGCCGAGCACGGTGTTGTAGACGGTTATGGCCACGTGAGCGCTCGGTCGATACACAATCCGCACCACTATCTGCTTGCCCAAGCCATTGCACCAGAGACAGTCACTGCCGACGCTATCATGACGTTTGACCCGGACAGTAATCCAATCGACCAGCCGGGACACAAGCTATATCTGGAACGCTTTATTCACAGCGAGATCTATCGGGCGCGGCCCGACGTGCATGCCGTCGTGCATAACCATTCACCGGCGGTCATTCCGTTCAGCGTCACTTCGGTCCCGCTACGGCCGGTGTATCATATGTCCGCGTTTGTGGGTGAGGGGATACCCGTGTTCGAGATCCGTGAGACGGCTGGCAACGCAACAGACTTGCTCATACGTGATCGACCGCTCGGTCACGCGTTGGCCCAGACCTTGGGCAGTAAGCCCGCAGCATTGATGCGCGGGCACGGAGCCGTCGTCGTGGGTGACAGCGTTGCGCTCGCCGTGGGGCGCAGCATCTATCTTGAGATGAATGCCAAGCTGCAGCTACAGGCGATGACCATCGCAGGCCTAGACGGCCAAGTGAACTACCTTGAACCTGGCGAAGTTGAAGCTGCCTCGGCTGCGATCGGTGACTACAAACGCGCCTGGGACATGTGGCGCGCCAAGGCGTTGGCCCGGTGAGCATCAAAGTCGACTTCAGCAACCGCTGCATCTGTGTACCTGAACCGTCCTCCTGTCGCCGTTCTGATTGGTTGACGGCTGCTAAATGAACGCTTATTCGAAAACAGTGTCTGCTACAGGGAGAACTGTATGGGGACCCGACTACACACATCACAATTTGAGACAATTGTTCGATATGTCGGGCTCGCTTTCTTTCTCGCTATCAGTTTGTCTTTCCCCTTCGCTCTGAGGGCGGACGATAGCGCTTCGCGCAGCTGGCAAACGCTGGCCGAGCTTTCTCCAGCAGAACTCGCTCAGTTAGACCTGAGCGCAGACACCCCCCGCCACTCTGAACATCCGTACCTGCCGGCCGAGCCCTACCCCTTCACTGCGCCCTATAGTCCGGAAGAAATGGGCATCCGGGCGATGGAGTTTACTCAACGGCCACGCTGGTCGTGCGTGTTCGCCAACCTCTTTGGCTCCATCACAAATACAGGTTTTCTGTCCATTACCGGCCAAGGGGTTGGCTATATCGCCTACCCTGCCGCGAATGGTGTAGAAGCCGAAATCACCAGACAACCCGGCCAGGTCCTGTACCGCTATCTGACCCAGCACCTGTATCCACCCGAGGCGTACGGGTCAATGAACCTCGTCTTCCGCTATCGGACTGGACCCCAGTTTACCAAGAAAGAAGACATGTTCTTTTATTCCCCGTCGTTGCGGCGCGTGCGGCGGCAAAAGACCCAGCGCCGGAGTGACCCGTTTCCGCAGATGGCGATAACCTTTGACGATGCGTCTGGGCGCGCAGCCTGGGAGTTCTCGTGGAAGCTGCTGGGGACGGATATCTTGCACGAAACCGTTCGGTTCCCAGTCACTCGCCCGCAGGTCTTGGTGACACAAGCGGATGGCGCGTTTCGTGAGGTCGCGGCCAAGGACCTCACACTGATGGGCACGGAGTATCCCTTTTATACCCCAAAAGGCGGCGTCGCCTGCTACCTGCTAGAAGCCCGAGCCAAGGCAGACTGGCTTCCCGACTACGCCCGCCCACGTCTGCTGTACTGGCTGGAAAAGCACAGTTTCTATCCACTGCGGACCGAGATGTACGATCGAGACGGGCAACTGGCTCAGATTGAAGTCCGGCGCACTAAGCTGGCCAACCCAGAGCTGGGCGGTCGGGGCTATAGCCCTTTCATCCACCTGTATTGGGACATTCTGTCCGATATTCTTACCTATAATATTCGCGACGGTATCCGGCCGATGGACTGGTCCGAGGCTGACGAGTTTACCTTTTTCAGTCCTGACTTTATGCGCCGGCAGTGGTATCTGAACCCGGTGCGGAGTTATCTCGGCGTCGAAAAGCCCGAAGAGTTTTTCTTACGGCCGCACCTGGAACTCGGCAAATTTCCCGAGCAGCGACACAGCGAGCTACCAGCTGAGATCATAGAACGGATACAAGCCCAAGACGCGGCTGGACGGCTGATTTTTGACTGACAGGCAGCGACACTGCCACCTGACCAGCACGCGCCACCACAATAAAGGGCATCAACACGAGAGGAAAGAAGCTGTATGGACAAAAAAATCGGATTTATCGGTTTGGGTGCGATGGGTCGGCCGGTGGCAGCCAATATTCTCAAAGCCGGCTTTGACCTGACGGTGTATGATATTCGCTCCGAGCCTATGCAGGAACTGGAAAAAATTGGAGCCAAAGTCGGCTCTAAGGATATCGCTCTGGCTGTGACGACTGGCCATGATGTTGGCGCGTCGCTGCCGATCACGGCCTTGGCTTCGCAGCTGATGGCCGGACTGTTTCTGAAAGAAGATTGAGGGCGATATGCTCGCACGAGCAGACATTCTCCAGCGTGCCCTGCCAGCGCCGAATGATCCGGAATTGGTTGCTTACCACGAAGCAGGGCATGTGGTGCTAGCCCATATTGTCCGTGTGCCAATTCGCTACGTCACTATTGAGCCACACGGGGCGATGTTAGGCTCTACGCATTCTATTTCCTTGCCCCAAGCGTGGCAGACGGTTGCCGGTCCTGTATCCCGACAGGAGAAGCAGGCCCGCACGCGACGCGCGTTGGTCGATCTGGGGAGTATGTCCGTTGAGCGGATGCTGTACGGCAAATGCTATCGAGACAGCGTCAGGCCGGATATCAACGCCGCAAACGTACACGCCCGGCGGCTGGCGGGCGCTGGTGAGCCGGGCGCCAACCAACTCTTGCGCTGGTTTCGGACGACGTGCGTCGTGCTGGGCCGCCCCCTCGTGTGGCAGGCCGTTGAAGTCTTGGTGTCCGTTCTGCAAAAAGAACGGACGCTGTCCGGCGATCAGATTTGCCATTTCCTCACAGCCTGTGGGCTCCGCTGCCGGCCACCGGCTTGGCATGATGAAGAAGCCTGAGGAGCAAACAGTAGGATCCTCCGGCTTCTCCTGGCCCTTTTTTCTTCTTCGCCCACTGGCGGAAGAGGAAATTGGGAGCAGCCCAAAGTTTTACGCTGAGACAAGCACCCCGTATGACCACCCTCGGGAAGGAGGCTAGGCGTCTTCCAGATTCAGTGGCGGAAAAGAGCCCAGAGACTGGGTGTCTTGACGACGAAAACGCTCTAAGCCATCCTCACCGACATCACAGTACAGCTCCAACTTATTGCCCGCTGGGTCGCAGAAATAGATGCTTTTGGTGATGCCATGATCAACCGCCCGGGCAATAGGAATATTGTGCTGCTTCAAGGTTTGGTAACAGTCCTTGAGCGCAGCAAAGTTTTCGACCTGTAAAGCAACATGGTGCAGACCGACTTGGGCGTCCTTGGGGTCATCGGCCTCAGGCGGGACTTCCAATACTGCCAAGTCGTGGTGCTGCTCACCCAAGGAGAAAAACACCCCTCTGGGCTGCGTGAGTCGGGTCACGACCTCAAAACCCATGATCTGCGTATAGAACTGCTCTATACTGCGCAATGTCTCGTGCCTTTAAGACAACATGGCCAAGCTTTTTGGGACGAATCATGGCTGCTCCCTCCTGTGTGTCGAACCTCCAGACCCTTATACTCCCTCCCCACGCACAACACCAGTCAAACTCGCCACCTCCTCAAAACAGCCGCAACGCGCGTGATAAAGCATCCAAATCTTTCATCACTGTATCTTTCATTACTGTTTATGATATTGCTGTTTTTTGACAGCATGGAATCACAGCGGCCTACGTGTTAGTGTCAGTCGCAAGAATTATGATTGACACGCTGACACACGGAGGTAGACCATGGCAAAGATCAGACACATTGCAATCGCGACCCAAAATGCAGACGAGACGGCCCAATTTTACATTGACGCGTTTGGCCTGACCAAAACTGCCTCGATCACTACGCCTATCGTGTCGGGCTGTTTCCTGACCGATGGAACGATCAATTTGGCCATTCTCGATTTCAAGAACGACGACATCGCAGGCACAGAGCGCGGGAAGGATTGGACTGGCATCCATCACATTGGCTTTGAAGTCGAAAATCTGGAGGAAATTGCCGAGAAGTTAACCGTCGCTGGCGGCAGCCCGCGCGACGACATCAATCAAGCCCTGGGGATCGGCTTGGGCAGTGGTCAGCACGGCAATGCTGAGGTCAGATACAGTGGCCCAGACGGTGTGACGTTCGACGTCTCACAGACGGGCTGGGTCGGCACCGAGCGTCGCCCCAGGAAGTCCTGAGCTGACAACAGCAAGCCGCGAGAAAGCGCTACGTAGCAGGCATATTGTCGACGTACGTGCGCCGTACATGGTAGTCTGCGAGCATGAATCACGTCACATTCGGGACAACCTTAGGCGGGTTTGGAGCCGGGCTGGTATCTGGCTCTGTTTTGTGTGACTGGGCGGAGCAGATTGAACACATGGGTTTTGACGTGCTGTTCTACCGCGACCACGTCTTATGGCACAGTCCAGTCTTCGACCCGTTTACTGCGCTTGGCGCTTTTGCCGCCCGGACCACTCGTATCCAGATTGGCACCGGCGTCTTGCTGCTTCCGCTGCGTAACCCAACGCTTGTTGCCAAAGCGATTGCCACGCTTGATCATTTCTCGAATGGCCGAGCGCTGCTGGGTATTGGTCTTGGGGGAGAATTTCAGCCTGAGTATGACGCGTGTGGTATTCCACTCCGCGCGCGTGGCAGACGGGCCAATGAAGCACTCCAAGCCATCAAAGCCTTGTGGACGACTGCTCCAGCGACATTTAACGGCGAATTCTTTCAGCTTGATGGAGCTGTGATGCAGCCACGCCCCATACAGCAGCCGCATCCGCCTATCTGGGTTGGCGGTCGATCAGACGCCGCTCTGGCCCGAGCCGGCAAATATGGCGATGGCTGGTTTGCCTATTTTGTGACGCCAGAACGATTTCGCTCCAGCTTTGATAAAGCGCACGAACACTGGCAGCAACGCGACTCGGCCAAAACAACTTTCACCGCTGGGACTGTGTTGTACTTTTGCATTGCCCCAAGCTACGAGCGGGCCAAGCAAGAGGCTGTTCACTATCTGTCCACTGAGTATCACCAGCCGTTCGATCACTTGGTCGAAAAGTACTGTGCGCTGGGCACAGTCGCTGAGTGCATCGCCACAATCGAGCGGTATGTTGAAGCCGGGGTAGCCCACGTGAATCTTATTCCAATTTGTCCGCCTCCAGCTGTCATCGACCAGCTCCAGCAACTGAGTACCACGCTCTTTCCCCGTTATCGAACTGCTAAAAAGTGAGGTTTCCAACCCGTGTCCTTCAGCTTTGTTTCACGCGCGAGGAATGCTATAGAAAGCATAGCCATTGCAGACAACAAGGAGGGATGAGCCATGGTAAAAGACTTTACAATCTGTGTAGGCACGGTTGGGGCTGGCGTATGGTACAGCTCCAACGGTGGAGACAACTGGCGGCGCAGCAAGATGAAACTGCCCTTTGATGATGAACCAGGCGAAATCCAAATCCGATCGCTCGCCGTTTCGCCCCAGAATCCCAATCAGATCTATGCCGGCTCTGAAGCTGGCATCTACCGTAGCAATGACCGGGGTGCGAGCTGGGATTATATCGAGTCGCCAATGTACGGCAAGCAAATCTGGTCGCTGGCCGTACATCCGGATGATCCGGATGAAATTTGGGCCGGCACCAAGCCACCCGCAGTGTACCGGACCAAAGATGGCGGCAAAAACTGGCAGCAAGTCGCGATTGAGCCGGCCAAGGAATGCTTGGCTGGAGCCCCCAAAGTCACCAACGTGATGTTTGACCCACGCGATCACAATACCGTATGGGTTGGGGTTGAAATCGATGGGGTCTACCGCAGTAAGGACCGGGGCGAGACCTGGGAACGCTTGCCGGATTTGGGCGACAGTATGCTGAACCAAGACGTGCATGGATTAACGATTAGTAATGGACCCGAACCCAAAGTCCTCGTCTCCACTCCGGACGGCATTTGGTCCAGCAACAACGAGGGGGAAAGTTGGCAGGTCCATGGCTTTCCGCGTTTCTACGAGAAAGACAAAATATCCTACTGTCGCGGCGTTGCCGTCAAGCCGGATGATCCGGACACTATCTTCATTGGCAATGGCGATTTTGTGCCAGGCAAGATCGGTGCCATTCAGCGTTCCAAAGATGGCGGTAAAACCTGGAAGGCTGCCGATCTGCCGGTGACCCCAAACTCGACTATCTATTGGTTTGGTACGCATCCGGCCAACCCGGATATTATCGTTGCCAACAGTCTCCACGGCTATGTCTACACCAGCACCGACGGCGGCGACTCGTGGGAGAAAGTCGAGCGCGAGTTTGGCGAAATTCGGGCGATTGCCTGGGCCCCGAATTAAGAGGTGAGGAATCTTCGGAGAACTACGGTTCTCCGAAGAGAGAGATCTCAAATTGGTGGGACCTGCCCCACCAGTTCTCCTTCTCCGCTATGCGTACGCATAGCAGTTACGCCACAGCTTAAATTCCCACACCGCAACAGGAGCATCCAGTGAAAACGGTCACTACCTTGTCCTGTTTTATCCTCACCCTGGGACTGACCTCCTGCACGGGCGGGAGTACATTCGCCGACACCTGCATCGCGGAAATGAAGCTTGAGCGAGAGACCTGCGCATGCATGGCAAAGAAGGCAAGTGAAGATTTGTCGCCAGCTGGTATGGCCTATGTGATCGTCATCATGCAGAAGGACAAGGCTCAAATAGACACACTCCAGAGCCAAATCGAACCTTCTGAATCGATGACGGTTGCCCTATTTCTGCCCCAGGCAGCAGCCCAATGTGCCCCAGCACACGAGGTCAATTAAAGCCGCGTGATAGCAGTAATGGATATCCGCGATGGGTGAGAGGCCACTCGACGGACGGGTTGCTCTGATTACCGGCTGTAGCCGTCGTATTGGAATTGGCTTTGCCACTGCCAGTCGCTTGGCGTCTTTAGGAGCAGACCTCTTCATCCATTCCTTCTCTCTGTATGACGCACAGCAGTCCTACGGTGCTGATCCAGATGGCATGCCCGCCCTGCTAGCACAGCTGCGCGCTCACGCTGGCCGTGTGGAGCACCTCGAAGCAGATTTTATCCAGCCCGATGCACCACAACAAGTGATGGACGCTGGTGTCCAGGCTTTTGGCCATATTGATATTCTGATTGCCAACCACGCCTACAGCACCTCAGGCACGTTGGAGGAGCTGACGGCTGAGGACATTGATGTGCACTTACAGGCCAATGTTCGCGGCAGCTTGCTGCTCGTCCAAGCATTCGCTGCGCAACACGATGGACGCTCAGGCGGGCGCGTCATACTAATGACCTCCGGTCAACACCGCGGCCCTATGCCGGAGGAGCTTGCCTATATCGCCTCCAAAGGCGCGCTGCATCAGCTGACAGCCAGCCTATCAGCTCACCTCATTCCACGTGGCATCACAGTCAATGCCATAGACCCAGGTGCAACAGACACCGGCTACGCAACAGAACAGATCCACCAAGCTGTGCTCGCCTTCGAACCGCAGGGGCGCTGGGGCCAGCCCGACGACGCGGCGCGGCTGATTGCCTGGCTAGCGACAGACGATGCCCAATGGATTACCGGCCAAGTGCTAAATTCTACTGGTGGGGGGCCTTAAAAGAGGAAGGTCCCTGGCCTTGTCGTAGATCAGCCCATAAGAGCCCAGTCGAGACCAGTCTCCTACTTGTCACATATCTCTCCCTGTCCCTTGCCAGAGCCCAGCCAAACAGAGTAAAAGGCAGGCAGTGTTCGGCAAAGGAGGAAGATTATGGGAGCACAAGAAGCGGTCAATTACAGTTTTAATCATCGGCACCTCATCGTTGACGATGTCCCGAAGACAGTCGCGTTCTACGAGGGGACTCTGGGGGCCAAGAAAGTCCAGGAAATGGAGTTTCACGGTATTCCAATTGTCCGTCTAGAGATGAACGGCCTGCCCTTAACGATCTCGAATCAGATCCACGCTGGGGTGGGAGACCACATTGGGCTCGCAGTCGATGATTTTGAAGCTGCCGTCGCCGGGCTGCGTGATAAAGGCGTAGAGTTCATTGTGGAGCCGACTGATATGGGTTTTGCCAAGTTTGCTTTTATTAAAGATGCAGCCGGTACCACGCTGGAAGTTATCCAGTTCATGGAAAAAGACTGACCAAACAAGGAGAAAAGAGTATGGCAACAATTCCATTGAGTGACGTTGAAGTATTTGGCAAAGGCGCCCTACAAGCTGAGGGTGTGGTGATCGATAAAGACAATTTTGTCTACGGCGGTGGCCGTAACGGTATTATGTATAAGGTCGATCCGGACGGAAAGGTCAGTGAGCTAGCAACGCTGCCCGAAGGCTCCATCCCCAATGGGGTGACCATGGATAAAAATGGTGACCTGATTTATTGCGACTTGGGAAAACAAGCCGTGATGCGCGTCACCCAGAGCGGCCAAGTCTCGATGATTGCCGATCAAGTCGGCGACGTGAAACTGACCCTACCAAACTTTGCGACGTACGATGCTGAAGGGAACCTGTATGTCTCTAACACCAGTACCGCCGACATTAATACCGTGCTGCCGGAACTGGGCAATCCAGCGCCGAACGGTGCCCTCGTCTGCATCCGGCCAAATGGAAAAAACGAAGTCGTAGCCACAGGCATTTATGCCGCCAATGGTACGGCGATCCCGCCCGAAGAGGATGCCGTCTTTGTCTTGGAGAGCTCACATGACGATTGTCTGCGGATCGCAATTAAAAAGGACGGGACGTTTGGAAAACCCGAGGTATATTCCAAAAACTTTCCGTCGCTACCGGATGGAATGGCTTTTGATACGGACGGGGTGATGTATGTCACGCTGCCCGGCCAAGCAAAAGACGGCGGATTGTCGCTGACCAATCAGATCATCAGAGTTGATACCAATGGCGAGTGGACACTGATGATTGATGACCCAGAAAGCCAAAAGCTGGTTGCCCCGACAAACTGCGCCTTTGGCGGTCCAGGGCTGAAAGACTTGTACTTTGCCAACCTCGAAGGCGAGAATTTCTGCCGGATTCATACCCAGGTGACTGGGCATCCGCTGTATCATCAGCGCTAGAGAAAACTCCTTTATCAGTCGAACCTAAATTCCCAGCTGTAGGGACAAATCTCGTATTCGCCCCCTCCTTCCCCTTTTGCTCCCTCTCCCTGAGGGAGAGGGCTGGGGGGAGGGTGTCTTACGCTTTCAGCACTGATTTCGCACTCTTCCTCCGAAGTAGTGAGGAGTCGCTTTTGGAGAACAGTTTTCGGAAAAGGAGCACCCAGTGACACAAGCACTCAAAGGACAAGTGCGTTATCCTAACGCCGATGGGGTCGTCTTTGGACCGGGCTGCGTGCGTGAGCAGCTGACACAAATTCTAGACCAACAAGGCATCCAACGCGCCTTCCTCGTCTCAACACCAAGTCTGACGCGGACGGATCTGCTGCCTGCGGTACGTGAAGTCCTCGGCGCACGCTGCGTAGGCGAGTTTACCGAGTCACGTGCGCACACCCCACGAACGACAGTGCTTGATGCGGCACGCCAAGCCCGTGCCGCCAATGCGGATGGCTTGATCAGTTTTGGCGGCAGCTCTGTAGTCGATCTCACCAAAGGTGTGGCCTTAGTCTTAGCAGAAGGCGAGGACTTCGACCGCCTGCAGGCACACTTCACTCCGGAGACCGGCCTGCAAATGCCTGACCTACCCGCTCCAAAGCTGCCCCATATCGCTATTCCAACAACCTTGTCTGGTGGTGAGTTCACCGGTGGCATTGGCATCAGCGACTTAGAACGTGGGGAAAAGGATATTTATATCGATCTCAAGACCACGCCGCGCTGGGTCTTTCTCGATTCATCACTCAGCAGAGCGACGCCGTCTGATCTCTGGGCTGGTACCGGCATGAAGATCTTTGCTGATGGGATCGAAATGATCTGCTCGCCGAGAGCCACGCCATACACAGATGCGCTAGCGTACCAATCGCTGGATCTGCTGTATCAGAACCTCCCAGCCGGTGTGGCGACTGCCGATGATGTCACTGCCCGTGGGAACTGTTTGTTTGCCGCGTTCATGATTCTACCCAATTTGCTGAATGTCGGCCTGGGCATGGTCGCCGGCTTACGGCACCAGATCGGCGCTGGTCATGGCGTTCCGCACGGCGTAGCAAGTACCATTGTCCTGCCGCATGTGATGCGCTGGAATCTGTCGGCTGCGACGCAGTCACTGTCTGCTACCGCCGTCCGGCTCGGTTTTGTTCAACACGGCACAGCTCCTGAAGCAGCGGCTGAGCGGATCATTCAGGCGGTAGAAGAACTCATTAGCACGCTCAATTTGCCGAGTCGTTTGCGTGACGTCGAGGTACCCCAGGATGCGTTTGCGGGGATTGCCGGGCATGTCATTCATGACTTTGTCGTCGCGACCAATCCACGGCGGATTGAGAAGTCAGAAGATGTGATGGAGGTGTTGCAGGCGGCGTGGTGAGGAGGACAGAGCTGAGCACCTGTAGGAAATGGCCTCTTGGCTGTGCAGCGAATGCTCCCCTAGTGAGGAGCCATAATACGTTTCGAGGCGGTTCGCGAACCGCCCTACACAAACGGCACAGCGCCGAGCGTCGGCATGGCCAACATTGGCTGTGCCTCACTGAAAATGGCTACCTCTCCCTTCACCGACACGCCGGCATAACCTTCGTCGCAAACAGTTCCATCGACCGTCTGACCGTCGCATGGTCTACCAGCCCACCCTGATTGAAATAACAGATAAATTCCGTGGTCTGGAAGTCTTCTTGCAACGCTTTGACACGCTCGATGCAGTAGGCTGGATCACCAAAGATCCCGCCAATCTTTTCAACACCTTCGTATGAGACTCGATCAATCCTGTCTTGCAGCTCTTTATACGCCTCATAGCTCTTAATCGTCCCCCCAGCCAAAGGCTTCACCACCTCACTGGCCATCTTAAAAAAATGCATCAGGCTCTCTTCGCATTCCTTGCGTGCCTGGGCTCGGCTGTCTGAAACATGGATGGGAAATGCCAGCGCAATATCCTGCTTCACCCCAGAGGGCAGAGTATCACGATGTACTGCCAAGTACTCACGCAGTTTGTCGGGTGGATTAATCAACGGCGAGGCAAAAATCGAGAGTCCCTGTTTGCCAGCCAAAGCAAACGTATCAGGACTATTAGCCGCAATACGAATCGGAGGATGCGGCTTCTGAACAGGCTTAGGAGTCAGGATGAGATCTTTCACCTGATAGTACTTGCCCTGATACGTCAGCTTCTCAGTTGTCCAGGCTTTGAGAACAGCATCAAGGCATTCCTCAAACCGCTCTCGGCTCTCTTCCTGGGGAATATTATAGCCAGAGAAATAGACTGGCGCGGCACCTCGACCGACCCCAAACTCCAGCCGGCCGCCGCTGAGCACGTCGGCCGTAGCCGCATCCTCAGCCATTTTGATTGGACTATGCAAAGGCAAGAGTGTCACAGCCGTGCCCAGACGAATACGCTTAGTGCGTTGGGCTGCCGCCGACAGCACCATCAACGGAGAAGGCAAGCACGAGATACCAGGAATAAAGTGCAACTCGCCGAGCCAAGCCGTATCCAGCCCTAACTCATCCCCCAGCTCGATCTGAGCCAGAATATCTTCATAACGCTGGCTCTCCGATTGCCAGTCCGCACGTGGCAATTGATCAAAAAATCCGAAACGCATAACTCCCTCCTTTTTCTTCTCTCCTGTGTCGTTCCCAGCCTGTGTGGAGAACACTCCGTTAGACTGAGATCTCCTGCTCCGCTAAGTCTGGCACCTGCTCCTCAAGCTCAATCGGCTCCGGAACAACCAAAAAATAAAACACCACGGCCGCAACAAATAGCACTCCCGCAATGACCAAAAACGGCAACGACCAATCCCCTGTCGCTGCGACTAAAAACCCAGCACTCACCGGCCCAAAAATCCCAGCAAAATTCCCCGCCCCGTTCATCACTCCAGAAATCGTCCCAGTTTGTTTGGAATCAAGTTCAACCGGTACTGCCCAACACGCACCGCCACCAAGATTGGCCAGATACATATACAAGGTGAGGCACACCACCGACACACCTCCCCACGGCACGAGGGCTGCCGCAACAATCATCGGCACGCCCATAAGCGTACACAGCGCGGGTGCCTGGGCTCGTGCAAAGCGTTTGCTATGGCCACGCCGCAGCAGAACATCCGACACCGTCCCGCCACTAATTGCCCCAGCAAAGGCCGCCACAGTTGGGAGCATACCCAGCCAGCCCATGGCTTCCATAGAAAAGCCCCGCGCTCGGACCAAATAGGTGGGCAACCACAGGATGACCATCCATAGGCCGTACACCATGCACAGATAAGCCAGTGACAGCCACAACACTTGGGGTGATTTAAGGACGAGCCAGAGTGACCCACCCGCCTCTGGACGTGCCGGCAGGTTGGCTTCAATCTCCTCGCGTTCGGCCTGGCTGATCTTCGGATGTTCAGCTGGTGTATTGGTGGCAAACAGTAACCAGACCAGCAACCACGCCCCACCCAGGAAGGCATTAAAATAAAAAACCGCTGGCCAGGAGAAGGTTAAGACTATCCAGGTTGTGAGAGGATACGCCAGCGCTTGACCGAGATGCGCACCAGACAAGCTCATGGTCAGCGCCCGCCCGTATTCATGACGTGGGAACCAACGCGAGGCAAGCGCAGCATACGACGGAAAACTGACCGCTTCAAATAAACCAACACTAAAGCGAAGAGCCAACATCAGCCCAAACGCCATCGCCCCCAGTGGAGTTAAAGCCGTGAAGACCGAAAAACCAATGCACGCTACCGCCAACACCCGACACGTATTCCAGCGGTCGGCCAGCATACCGCCCGGAATCTGCAACAACGTGTAGCCAATCAGAAAGGCCGAAAAGATCAGACCAAAGCGGGCTTCATCCCAGCCTAGAGCAGCCATCATGATTGGAGCGGCGACGGAAATATTCACCCGGTCGGCGTAGTTGATCATGCTGCCCGTGGCGAGCAGCCCGACCAATTTGTAACGGATGGGCCAAGCCATAGTCCCCCTCCTTCCCGCTATCCTCTTGGCAGTGTGCTATTGCGCATAGTGCAGTTTCAGCCCGGGCCTGGGCCAATCCATGGCTACTAACTTGCCGGTACCGGTCAGCGTCATATAGGCCGTTTTCAGCTCTGGTCCGCCAAAGCAAATATTGGTCGTCAAAGGATCGGAGGTAGGGATATGCTCCACGGATGATCCATCAGGCGAGATGACCGTAATGCCGCCATTTATGAGCGTCGCGACACACACATTCCCGGCACTATCGACCGCCATGGAATCGAGCAGTTGGTAGCCGGGTAAGCCGACCAAAAGCTGCCCGCCACCAGGCCCTGACAGCAGGGATATATCTCCGCCTGCTCCCCGCGTGAGTTCCCCCGGACTCGGGATATCCCACTGCCAGACTCGTCCTTCAAAGGTCTGGGCCACATACAGCTTGGTATCATCAGGAGAGAGACCAATGCCATTTGGACCATCAATGGGATACACCATCTCTTTAATCAGGGAGCCATCGGTCTTGGCGTAATAGATCCCGCAACGATCGCGTTGGCTCTCCTGAGTCTTGCCAAAGTCGGTGAACCAGAACCCCCCTGCTGCATCAAACACAAGATCATTCGGGCCACGCAACTGCCGTCCATGACACTCCGTGTAGAGGGTTTCTACCTTGCCAGTTGCCGGATCAACGCGTTGAATGCTACCGCTGGTGTAGCCGTCTGGGAGCCCATCCGAGGGTTTGCTCTCGCCATCGACTTCGACCCATTTGATCCCGCCATTATTACACACATAGATCATGCCATCCGGCCCAAACGCCGCGCCGTTTGGGCCACCGCCCGTCTCGGCCACGACCTCCTTTGAACCATCAGGCTTGACACGCGTCAGCGTTCCCCTCTGAACCTCGACGACCAACACACTGCCATCGTCCATCGCGACAGGGCCTTCCGGGAATTGGAGGCCCGAGGTGATTTCTCGCATCTGTGGCATTGTCCTTCTCCTTTCTACGCACGGTATTCTGGTCTGTCTTTCCTGTGGCATCGTTTGTCCGATGTTCTCATGCACCGTAGCGTTACGATTTTCTGCTGGCAAGACATTTCTTTTGGACACGATGCCCGGTAAATGCAGGGTTGAAAAGCTCAAGGTACCTATTGGATAAGTGAGGGATATATGAATCCAGAAGGAGGACTCCATGGAACCCAACTCATTCGAAGAGATCGAACACATCAAGAAGCTCAAGGCTAAATACTTCCGCCTCATCGATACCAAACAGTGGGACGCGTGGGGCGAACTATTTACACAGGACGTGACGGTGGTCTATCAGGGTCCCCATCCCGACATCCGGTGTGAAGGACGCGCTGACCTTGTCGCTCGTGTCAGGAATGCCTTGGCTCAGGCCGTCACGGTGCATCACGGCCATATGCCCGAGATCGAGCTGACCAGTCCAACAACAGCGACTGGCATCTGGGCCATGTTTGACATTGTGCAGTCGCCGCAACTCAGCTTCAAAGGCTACGGCCACTATGAAGAAGAGTATGCCAAACAGGCAGGCACCTGGCGGATCAAAAACCTGCTCCTGACCCGACTCCACTGTGACGTGACGAAGGAGAGTGCAGAACGTCCCTAAGTGAGTGAGGCCATCCACTGACGGCCTGCCTACCACTGCCATAACCGCCTCGCTCGGCTGTGGCAATCCTCCTGCGTTGGCCCAACTCAATCCGGGTGAAACCGTTCTCGATCTTGGCTCAGGACCAAGCTAGTCAAGGCTGGTTTTGAGGCGATCGACCTTGAACCGACCCGCATCTATACAGTAGAAGACGCGCAAGCGTTTCTTGCTGATAAAGGCATTGATATTGAGGCAATCGCTGCTGACATCAACGGCAAATTTATGAGTGCTTTTGTACGGACGCGTAAGCCCCTCGGAAGGTGCCCAAGACGACGAGAGCCAGATTGGTGTCGGTTGCCCTCCTCCTGTCCTTCCCTCAAGCAGTCACCTCTTGACGTGCCCGGACACCGTCTCAACTTCTCAAATCCCACCCCATGGCCCGTCTTGGCCTTATTCCCCAGGGAATACTACAACGCCGACGTATCGAGGCTGGGTTGGTCGCAGTCGTTTGACATACTATCGAAAATGAAATGGACGAAGGCCCAGGAAGGGACGCTGTGGCAGACCTCAGGGCTTGTCGATGAAAAACAGCTGCCCCCGGAGTTCATCCAATTCGTAGACAGAGTCATCTGTAAGGAGGTCACACTGATGAAGCACCGCACACCGCTCTCTTTCGCTCTTCTCCTGTATGGTACAATTTTTGCCGTCTCGACTTTGATTCCAGCCCCGACTTTTGCGGGCCACTTGGACGACGGGGATCCGTTGTGCCATGGACTGCCGGATTATGACGAATTGACCCAATCCCTGCGCGATATCGTCGCTGTTGGTGACCCGAGCGTAAACAGCGGCCTGGCAAACCATATGTGGGCGACTACGGTCAATCACCTAGGCGTCGTTTGCTCGGTCACGAGCTCAAGCGATAATCAGAGCGATCAACTCCTAGCTGCGCGCGTTATTTCTGCCCAGAAGGCGAGTACGGCTAACGCTCTTGCTCTGCCTGCCAGCAGCGCTGGTCTACTGCCAGGCATGACCTTCTCGACGTCCCATCTCTTCGCTGGCACGCAGCCCTGGGGCGGCTCGTTCGGCGTCCAATTCACGAACCAAATGAATCCCGAGGTCGCGTATCGAGGCAACCCGTCTCTGTACGGGCTGAGAGGTGATCCGATGGTGGGTGGAGTCATAGGCGGAATTGTCGTGTTCGCCGGTGGGATCGCCTTGCATGATACCCAAGGCAACCGGGTTGGTGGGCTCGGCGCAAGCGGGGATACTGGCTGTGCAGACCACATCATTGCCTGGAAAATGAGAGACGCCTTCGGCTTAGATAATGTGCCATTCGGGTTCAGCGAGACCGGAGACGACAACATCGTCCATGATATCGTCGCCGATCCAGTCACCGGACTGATGAGTAGCCCAGGTGGTTTTGGTTACCCTGAATGTGACGCGCTCAGCACTGCCATCATTCAGGATCTCCCAAGCTGTTACCCCATGGGGTCTGTACAAGGTCCGGTGTCAGGGGCTGCACCCTCATGTCCCTCAGTGGATGACATGGATGACATGGATGACATGGATGACCCTGACATGTAATGATTTCCATAATCTGGGGAAACGTATCACTCCTGTGCCGTCAGTGCTGCTGAGATATCAAGTAGGACAGCAGTTCCCTAGGCACTCGCCAAGTAGGCTTATGAGAACAGTGCCATAGGTTTGGCCCCAAGCAGCTGGCGGCCGACCATTTCGTAACTGTGCGGCCCAGCCAACACATGCTGGGCCACTGTACGTATGTCACGCAGCAGGCGATCCAGCCCACCCGAGGTGTAGACCGCCGCCGCTCCGGCCAAGCAGTAGAGTTGATCGACCGCTTCGCGGCAGGCCGTATAGGTATGAATATAGGAGAGCGTGTAGCTCGCCACGTCGTCGAGCGACGGGTGCTGGCCGGCGAGCAATTGCTCCCAGATTCGTTCTGTCTGCTCGTACAGGTAGCTGCGAACCGAGCCAACCATCGCCTCCGCTTGGGCGATCCCGGACTGCATATAGTACTCTTCGTTAGACCGTATGCTTGGACGTTAACTGACCGCCTGTGATGACTTGACGAGCGTGAGAGCCGCGCGCCAGTTCAACCGTCGCCTCAATCGCGGCGCGCGCCAGGCCCAGCGGCACTGCGCCAAACTTACCCGCCACAAATGGGAAAAACGCGTACAGCGGCTGCGGCCGCAACGGCTGGAGCGATTGCAGACTGAACGTACGCTCCTCAGGCACAAAGATGTCAGTGACTGTGAAGTCGTGGCTGCCAGTCCCGCGCATACCAGTCGTGTGCCAGGTGTCGAGAATCTGACATTGATCGGGGGACAGAAAACACACCCGGGTGACCGGTAGACCTGTGTCAGTATTCAGCGGAGTGGCGTCGTCATGGACCGTGCAAGAGCCGATCATCCAATCCGCGTGCCGACATCCGCTGGCAAACGGCCAGTGGCCACTGACCCGGTATCCGCCCGCCACTCGCACCGCCCGCCCGGCGGTTCGGGCCAGGTTTCCGCCTGTCACCATGTCAAGATCAGAGAACATCTGACGCGCTACGGTTTGGTCCATATAGGCGCTGAAGTACCCAGTGTCGCAGCCGATTGTCGCACACCATCCAACCGAGGCATCGGCGTACGACAACTCCTCAAGCACGCGCAGCTGGGCAGCCGGATCGAGTTCGCTACCGCCCCACGCGCGCGGCATCGTCATCCGGAAAACGCCAGCTTCCTTCAGCTGGGTGACGAGCGGCGGCGGCAGGCAGCGCTGCTGCTCGATTTGCTCACGTGCGGCCGCAATACTGGGGCGCAGCCCCACGGCCGCCTCAAGCGTCGTCTCCGCGTCGGCATGTGTAGTCATTATCGTCCTCCAAGCGCTATGTCGCGTTTCCGGAACTATATACCCGAAGGCCTTAGGTGCACAATTCCAGACAGAGAGGCTGGTCGGCAGGAATTTATTTTTGTCTGGAGTCTCCGCCTAGCTGTCAGAAAGAAATGAAGATGGAAAAGAAATTCTCCTTCTTCAGGCTTCTCTAGGTACACGACTTGGGTGAGCATTGACTATTCCCCGCCATCGCCTAGAGACACGCTTGAGGGCCCTACTTGTCCCCCCGCGCAGCCAGGCATATCGTGAGTTAGAATTCGACACAGGGGGGTGAATCCATGCTCACGCAAGACCGATATCAGACGATTCTCATCGAGAAGAGTGCGAGTGGCGTCGCGACCGCGACACTCAACCGACCCGAGAAGCTGAACGCCATCAATGCCATGATGCACACCGAGCTCAGCACACTTACTCTCGACGCCGACGCCGACCCGGACGTCAAGGTTCTGCTCGTCACGGGGGCAGGCCGCGCATTTAGCGCTGGGGGTGACTTCAGCGGTCAGGGGGAATCTCCGGCTACCGGCGGCGGACAGACGATGCGCGAAGCACGACAGATCGTCGACAATCTTCTGGATTGCTCGAAGCCCGTCATCAGCGCAGTCAACGGCTATGCCATGGGACTTGGAGCGAACTTTGCGCTTCTGGCCGATGTCGTAGTGGCGGCCCGTGGCGCGACGTTTGCCGATACTCACGTGCGCATGGGGATTGGTGCCGGTGACGGCGGGCAGGTGATCTGGCCACTGCTCATGGGCGTGAATCGCGCCAAGTACTTCCTGATGACAGGCGATCGCCTCCCCGCAGAAGAAGCCGAACGCCTGGGGCTCGTCAATTTCATCGTTGACAACGAAGAGCTTATGCCGAAAGCCACGGAAATTGCAGAGCGACTCGCAAGCGGCCCGGCCCGCGCAATCTCGGCCTCCAAGGTGCCCATCAACAAGTACATCAAGATGGTCTCAAATCTAGTCCTGCCACTATCGCTCGGCCTCGAAGGAGCAACGATGGCGACCGCAGACGCCCGCGAGGCGGCCCAGGCCTTCAGAGAGAAGCGCGAGCCGAAGTTTACTGACCGTTAAGGTGTCTTTGCCGGAGGTAGACCTCTAACAGAGGATAAAAGCTGCTGCTGGGAGGTGGGATCGTCAACGCCAGGCATGGGAAATTCAGTATGATCAGGTGCGAGCATTCGGCTTGACTAGCCGGATCGTAGACGCGTGAGCTATCTACGGGTAGATGAGAGCAGAGGGAGCCATATCTATATATGAAAATGGAATATGTACCTATAAATCGACTTCACCGCTGAACGAAAATGCTCAGAAACCTGAGCGAAGGGGCCTAACCCCGCCTCATGTCGAACGTTAGCTGTCATCGACGATGAGGGCGAGATGACCCATTTGATTTCAGCACGAAAGGCGGAAAACCATGAATACAAAGCGTGGCTCGCGCGCTACTCGAAGCGCTAAAGGCAAAACGGACTGGGCAAAGCTTAAGACCATGCCTGACACGGCGATCCGGTTCACGAAGGATGCGCCCCGCACCTCACCGGAGGATTGGGCCGAGGCGGTAGCCCATCATGGCTTACCGCTGCCGATGCGGAAGGAGCAAATCGCCCTGCGAGTGGATGCAGAGGTGCTGTCCTGGTTCCGCGCGCAGGGAAGCGGCTGGCAGACGCGCATGAATGAGGTATTGAAGGCATATTGGAAGGCAATGGCGAAGGCGGCCTAACAACCGCCTCCAGCCTGGCCGCAGCCCGCGAGCGGCTCTGACTGAACCCGAAAGGATAGGGTTGGGCCGCAGCGACTGAGGCGGAGCGTTAGGCATTACATCATAAGCGGTTACTTCATCAAACTGACGGCCACAGTCCTTGCACTGATGATGCTGTTTGCCATTGTGAATGTGGCCGTTTTTCCTTATGCTTGGGGGACTTGCAACGAGGGCAGACGTCTCGGATGACCACGGTTTGCGTTGGCCTCTACGGGATGGTGAGGGTTTTGGAGTCAACACGAGTACAAGATGAGCGGGTCAGCATGGCATAGGCATGACACCCCGTTCAGTCTGCAGGTACCGAAAGGCATTGATTAAACGCATACGAAGCGTCGGCAAGCTGGCTCGGTACGAGGGGAATGACAGGGCTCGGCTTCCTATGCGAAGAGCGTAGACGCCAAAGCCAATTCAAGCAGGCTGTACTCTCGGCCGTTGCGAGCAGACGACGTCAATCAGGGAAGGAATCCGATATGAACTCGACCCATAAACCAGTCGCCGTTGTGATAGGGGCGACATCCAAGTGGCAGGCAGATGGCCGCAATACAAAACTGGCGCACGGGACGGTGCTCGACGACAGCGCCCTGCCCGTCAGCGTGCGCTGGGGCATAGGCGGTGCCATCGCCCAAAAGTTTGCCAAAGAGGGCTTCTTCGTCGTGCTGACGACCCGTCATACCGCCAATGCGTCTGCGTTGGAGCAGGCAATCCGAGAGCAGGGTGGCGACAGCATGATTGTCGAGCTGGACCTGGTGTCGAGTGACTCCATATCCCAGGCGTTCGCCCAGATTCGCGAGCAAGCCGGTGCCCCGGAGGTCTTAGTCTTCAATGCGGGCTATCTGGAGGGGCGTGACCTGCCGCCCGAGAAAGAGTTGCTGGAACACATCCCCGTCGAGATGTTCGACACCGCCCAGCACATCTCCAGCCGGGGCCCGTTCTTAGTCGCCAAAGAGGTGTTACCCGCTATGCGAGAGCGCGGCGCAGGCTCTTTCCTCATTTCGAATAACGCGGCGTCCTTGCGCGGTCGCAAGCGACTGACAGGACAGTCACTGTACTATCCACGAGTGATGATGCGCACCCTGGCGCAAGTGCTGACGGAGGAATATTCCGAGCATGGCGTGCACGTCGCCAACGTCATAATAGACGGCCTGATCGACTCACCAGGCACCCGTGCCCTGCCGATGGCCCAGCAGCGGTCTGAAATAGTGATGAATCCGGTGAAGATCGCTGAGGCGTTCTATTATCTCCACACCCAAGATAAATCGTGTTGGACGCACGAACTCCAATTGACGCCATTTCCGACTAAGCCGAGCTTTTAAGGGCGTCAATTGAGAGCAGACGCCTCCCAACGTAGAAGATGCTATCTCAGCGACTGGCTATGAGAATGTTTTTCCCCGCGACCCATCGCCCGGCTAGCTGATACCGCGCTGCCGCTGGGCCGGGTGCAGTGTCGGCTAGCGTCCCTTGAACTCAGGCGGCCGTTTTTCCATAAAAGCCTGGGCAGACTCCCGAAAATCCTCCGTCAGGTGCAAACCCAAGCCGCTGGTGTGATAGGTGCACTCATCTTCCATGCGGCGGGCGAACCAGCGTGATACGCGCACGTTGGCCCGCACCGACAGGGGCGGGTTGGCCATGATTTCCTCCGCCAATTGCTCTGCGCCTGCGACGACCTCGCCCAGGCGGGTGACGCGATTGACAATGCCGAACTGCGCCGCTTCCTCAGCAGAAAAATACCGGCCGGTCAGGGCGATCTCGGTGGCGAAGCGGCCACCGCCCCAGAACCAGGTGGTGGCCCAGTGCTGTGCCCCGGCCAGGCCGCGTTGCACTTCGCGGATTTGAAATTGCGTCCCCTCAGCCGCGACGAGGACATCGGCCGCCATGGCCAAGCCAAAGCCGGCTCCTAACACATAGCCGTGCACTGCTGCAATCACCGGCTTCCAGTTCACCGTCTGGCCCAGGCCGAGCAATCCTCCCGCCGCTTTGATGCCCCCCGCCGGCCCGCCGAGGCGTTTCATTTCGTCAAGCGGACGGAGTTGGCGCTGTTTCACGTCAGCCCCGGAGCAAAACGCGCGCCCCGCACCTGAAACAATGAGCACGTGTAGATCGTCGTCCTGATCAAACTCGCGGTGCGCATTGAGCAGCTCATCGCCCATGGTGTCGTTGTAGGCGTTGAGAATCTGGGGCCGGTTCAACGTGATATGGGCAATCTTGCCTTTTTTCTCGTACAAAATGGTCTCGTAGGCCATAGCGCTTCTCCAGTTTTGATGTTCCGAATCGCAGCTCTCATCGAAGCTATCCTGGACTCGTCGGCATCATAGTAAGGCCCCTGGAGGGTGTCAACACAACCGATCAGAGGAGTGGACATCTCTTTCACAATCGCTATAAGTCGATTGTATGTGAAGAAGAGCTACATTTTTTGGAGCTCATTCGGTGAGCATATCGTCACACTGTGCAGCTGACTCTCCCGAGGCTGCCAGAGAAAGGACGGCAGTATGGCCATGTCAAAGACCGCCCTGGAGGGCGTACGAGTTCTCGATCTGGGACGCTATCAAGCCGGCCCGCGCATCGGTCTGGTCTTGGCCCGGCTCGGCGCGGAAGTCATCAAAGTTGAAGCACCGGGCGGCGACGAAAGCCGGGCCCTGGGGCCA
Organism: Binatia bacterium; assembly: GCA_965231765.1. Taxonomy (GTDB): domain Bacteria; phylum Desulfobacterota; class Binatia; order Bin18; family Bin18; genus JAAXHF01. Next base: position 4,561,626 of record OZ246887.1, on the reverse strand, counting down.
AAGGTCCGGGGGCAGAGTGCGTACTGGGTGCAGTACAACAGCGGCAAAAAAAGTCTCGGACTGAACATGCGGACAACCAAGGGCAAGGAAATCGTGGGCGAACTGGTGAAGGTGTCGGACATCCTCATCCAGAATTTCCGTCCAGGTACCATTGCCGCCATGGGGCTCGGCTACGACAAGCTGCGGGAGCTGAACAAGGGCATCATTATGGTTAACGTATCGGCCTATGGACAATATGGCCCGTACCGTGACCGCATCGGCTTCGATCCGATTGGGCAGGCCATCAGTGGCATGATGTCGTTGACCGGTTTCCCCGGCAGCCCGCCGACGCGTACCTATAATCCTGTCATTGACCGGATTACCGCGCTGCACGGCACCATCGGTGCCCTGGCGGCCCTGCGGGAACGTGAGATCTCCGGCGAAGGGCAGTGTGTCGATGTCTGCCTAGCCGACACCGGGTTCACGATGACGGAAATTCAGTGCAGCGCCTATCTCGGCACCGAGGTCGTCCCGGAACGGCACGGTAATGGACAGGGACTCACCAACACCTATGAAACGCAGGACGGTTGGGTACTGATCGCCGCCATGAGCGATAATATCTGGCCCCGCTTGTGTGAAGCGATCAACGCCCCAGAGTGGGTCGATGATGTGCGCCTGCGCACCTTGGCCGGCCGTACCCGGAAATGGCAAATGCTGGAAGAGCGCCTGACGGCCTGGTTTGCTGCGCAGACTGTTCAGGGCGCTGTCGAGACCTTTTCCGGCCTTGGCATCCCGATTAATTCGGTCAACGATATTCCGACGGCGGCTCACGAGCCGCAGTTGCACGAACGCGAGCTGTTGGTCGAAGTGCCTGATCCCATTGCCGGCACGATTCACGTCTCGGGCAAAAATATTAAGCTGAGCCGGAGCGAAGTGGTGGTGGGCTCAGCACCGGTGCCGGGCCAACATACACAGGAACTCCTGACGGCGCTCCTCGACTATACGCCGGAAGAAATTGAGCAATTGGAGACGCAAGGGGCCATATACCGTGCACAGACGGCGTAGGCAAAGGGCGGAGCATAGCCCCGCCCCTGCTCACCGGCTGCCGCCGCTTCAGCTGAATATCACTTCCTTGGCGTACAGCGTGTCCACGTACTCTCGGACCGCCTGAATCTTACTGTTCTTGACCTCAAACATCAGATGGTAGTAGTTCTCGTAGTCGCGTCCTTTGACTGTTTTGGCCCGAGCGACCCACTCCACCGCGACACACTCGCCCTCGCCAATCACATTGCGGACCTGGATGGACAAGCTGTTGGGTTCCATGAGGGGCGCGGCCCGCCCAAAGAAATCCTCAAAGATGGCCTGCTTGCCGGTGTGGGTGCCGGACACTGGTAGAGAGCCCGGCAGCCACCAGCTCGCATCGTCGGCAAAGGCAGCTTGGGCCGCCTCAATATTGCCGCTCGAAAGAGCCTCAACAAAACCCAGGACGACATTTTTATTCTCTGCAACTCCCATAAGACACCTCCTTTGGGGGTTTTTGTTTATAGTGCAGCCTGACTCTCCCTTTACTCCTTTTGGTCCCTCGGGTGCAAGGGGAATTCCCGCATAAATCCCTTACCTGTTCTCTATCTGGGCAGTGCCGCATCCAGCCGCCGACGATAGAGCATCAAGAGCCGTTCCCAATGTCGCTCCGCGGCCGGTTTGTCGTAACACCAGCGCTCGGGAAAGGCGAAGCCGTGATGCACCTCAGGGTACAGCTCAATCTCGCCGGCAATCCCCGCCTGTTTGAACAAATCTTGGAGTTCCTCGACCATGGACAGGGGGGCGAGATCATCGTGCTCGGCACAGGCAATATAGAGCTCTCCTTTGGCCTGACCCAACGAGCGATGCGGGCTCTCCTCCGCATCGCTGACTAGCCAGGTGCCGTAAAACGAGGCGGCCGCGGCGACGCGGTTGGGATAGCGGGCCGCGGCCGCCAACGCGTAGGGGCCGCTCATACAGTACCCGTGACAGCCGACAGCGCCCTTCTCGACCTCGCCCTGCTGATCGACAAACGCGAGCATAGCAGCAATATCTTGCATGACCGGTGGAATCGTCATCTTGGTGCGTACGGCCCGCATCCGCTGGTGCTCCACGCTGCCCTCTTTCAATACATCTGGCCCATATATCGTGTCGCGCCCGGCGCGGTAGTACAGGTTGGGCAAAAGCACGTAGTAGCCGACCGTTGCCAGCCGGCGCGTCATATCCCTGAGTTCCTCACGCATGCCTGGCGCATCCATCAGGAAGAAGACAGCGGGATACGGGCCTCCCCGTTCGGGACGACAGATAAAGGTCTCCATCTGGCCGTCTGGGGTGTTGATATCCAAAGTTTCTTCGATCATCTGATTGGCTCCCACGTGTTAGGCACCTGCTATCGACGCCATCGAAATCTCGCTCCGCGCCAACAACATATATCTCGCGTTCCGCTTCGGGATGGGTGCTACATATCAGTCACTCAGTGTGTTAGCATGTGTAGTGCAGTCTCAGCCCCGGCCTGGGCCAGTCCATGGCCACTAGTCGGCCTGTCAGGCTGAGCGTGATATAGGCCGTTTTCAGGTCCGGTCCGCCAAAGCAAATATTTGTCGTCAGGGGATCTTGGGTCGGAACAAACTCTACCGACGAGCCATCGGGCGAGATAACGCTAATCCCGCCATTCATCAGCGTCGCCACGCACACATTCCCCGCCCCATCGACGCCGAGTGAGTCGAGTAGCTGATAGCCGGGTAATCCAGCCAAGAGCTTGCCTCCGCCCGGTCCGGCCAGCAGCTCCCCACCCTCGCCGGCCTCGCGACTGAGTTCGCCTGGACTGGGAATCGGCCACTGCCAGACGCGGCCTTCAAAGGTCTGGGCTACATATAAGTGTGTATCGCCGGGAGCCAGACCAATGCCATTCGGGCCATCAATGGGAAACACCATCTCTTTGATCAGCGAGCCGTCTGTCTTGGCGTAATACACGCCCGTCCGATCTCGTTGGCGTTCCTCAAATTTACCGGCATCGGTGAACCAGAATCCGCCCGTAGCATCAAACACAATATCGTTCGGGCCACGCAAGGGATGGCCATCACACTCAGTGTAGAGGGTCTCGACCGCGCCGCTGGCCAGGTCAACGCGCTGAATGCTGCCACTGGTGTAGCCGGCTGGCAGCCCGCCGGATGGCATAATTGTCCCATCGACATCTACCCATTCGAGCCCGCCATTATTACAGATATAGACCATGCCATCCGGCCCAATCGCCGCGCCGTTTGGCCCACCGCCTGTTTCAGCGACAACCTCCTTCTTGCCATCGGGTGTGATACGGGTGAGCGTCCCGCGCTTGATCTCAACCAGCAACACACTGCCATCGTTCATGGCGATAGGGCCTTCCGGGAATTGGAGGCCTGAGGTAATTTCTCGCAGGTCTGGCATTGTCCTTCTCCTTTGTGTTTTATCAGCTTACTCAGAAACCTTTGACCCCTGTGTCCAGCTGCACGCCGAAGGTATTCAGCGCCATGGACACCAGATTATACTGGCCGACGGTAAAGACCACGTCCATGCACTGTTGGGTGGTGTAGCGCTCGCTCAAGGCAGCCCAGGTTGCGTCGCTGATACAGGCGTCTGCATGCAATTCATCTGCAGCCCGTAACAGGTTGGCGTCAAACGCGTCCCAGCCTTCCGCGTCTGGCCCGGCTTTGATGCGCGCGATCTCTTCGTCAGTCAGCCCGGCCTTCTTGCCGTACCACACATGCTGCCCCCACTCATATTCGGCTTGGCACAGCCAGCCGATCCGCAAAATCAGAATTTCGCGCTGCCTGGGGACTAAGGTCGAGGTATCCCCCATAATGTGAGAGCTCCATACCCCAAACTTTTTCGCCGCCTGCCAATGCCGGGAAAGCGTGGCGCGCACATTGTAGACCCGCCCTTCGCGCTGGACGGGCTCAAGCACTGTGCGTTGTTCGTCGGTCCATTCGGCCTCAGTCAGCGGTGCGATACGTGCTTGTGACAGTTTCATTGTAATCCCTCCTTTATCGTGCCTTACCTCCACATGCGCTTCGTTCTCACGCTTACCTCTATGGCCAGCGCTCCACAACCACTTTCTTCTCGGTGTAAAAATCAATCGCATCACGGCCTTGACCATGCAGGTCACCAAAAAAGCTGTCTTTCCAGCCGGAGAAAGGAAAGAAGGCCATGGGGGCGGCGACTCCAACGTTGATGCCAATGTTGCCAACCTGAGCTTCGTACCGGAATTTACGCGCCGCAGCTCCGCTCTGAGTGAATAAGCAGGCCATGTTGCCATACGCCTGGCGGTTGACCAGAGCAATGGCTGCATCAATATCGTTGGCGTGCATCAGCCCCAACACTGGGCCAAAGATCTCCGTCTGAGCAATCTGGCTGTCTGGCTGCACGTCTTCAAGAATCGTCGGTTTGAGGAAATAGCCTTGTGTATAACTGTCGATATGCGCATTGCGACCATCAACGACGAGCTTGGCGCCCTCGTCCACTCCGGTTTGAATGGCCTGTTCAATCCGGGCTTTGCTCTCGGCGCGGATGACTGGTCCCATCTCGATCCCTTCGTCCAGCCCGTATCCGACTTGGCGGGAAGCGGCCACGTCCGCCATAGCCTGAGTAAAGGGGTGTTTGGCGTCGCCAACAGCGATGGCCAGCGAAGCGGCCAGACAGCGCTGGCCAGCACAGCCAAAGGCCGACTCAGCAACAACAGTGCTGACTTCAGCCATATCAGCGTCGGGCAGGACAATAATCGGATTCTTTGCTCCGCCTTGGCATTGAGCGCGTTTGCCGTTTGCGGTAGCCCGGCTGTAGACGTATTTGGCGACTGGACTTGAGCCGACAAAGCTGATGGCTCGGACCTCAGCATGATCCAGCACAGCATCGACCGTCTCTTTGGCGCCGTTGACCAAGTTCACGACCCCTTTAGGTAAGCCTGTCTGCTCGATCAAGGCAACTATCTTTTGGGCGGTCATCGGCGTCTTGTCGGAAGGTTTGAGGATAAATGTGTTCCCGCAGGCAATAGCGTAGGGCAGGAACCACAAAGGAATCATGCCGGGGAAGTTGAAGGGGGTGATAGCCGCAACCACGCCGACCGGCTGACGAATCAAGACCTCGTCTATGCCGCGTGCAATATCTTCGCTATAGGCCCCCTGCAGCAGAGTCGGAATACCGCACGCCACTTCGACATTTTCAATGCCGCGGCGTATCTCACCTGTCGCCTCACTCAAAGTCTTGCCGCATTCATTGGTCACCGTCTCGGCAAGGTCCTGTATGTTCGCTTCGAGCAAAGTTTTCAGCTGAAACAAGTATTGGACGCGTTCTCCGGCCGGGGTGCGGCGCCAGTCCGGAAAGACGTCTGCTGCTGCTCGGACAGCCGCATCAACCTCAGCAGCTGGAGACAGCGGGATGCTGGCAATGCCTTGTGCAGTGGCCGGGTTCATAATATCGAGCTGTTGTCCGTCACCAGGCCGGCGCCATTCGCCATGAATATAGTTGAGGAGTTGTGTGCTTGGCATAGTGTGGTCTCCTATTGTGTTGGAGGAGCTTTCTTTCGGATAACTGAGGGAGGACTTCCGCCGCAGTATACCTAGCTCATATTGACAATAGCCCGTCCAATAATCTCCCCCCGATTCAATGCCGCATAGGCTTCATCCGCCTGCTCCAGGCGGTAGCGGCGAGTAATAGGTTGAGACACATTGACCTGCCCCTGGGCGGCTAATGCCAACACCTTAGGCAGGTCAGTGCGGACGCGGCTGCCATACGAGCCCATGAGCTGGATGCCACGCCGGACCAAACGGGTAATCTCAATGCCAGCTGTTGTCGTGCCAGGGGCAATACCGATCACTACCACCCGTCCACCATCGCGTGTCATCATGAATGCGTTCACCACTGTTTCCGGGCGGCCCAAGGCTTCAATGGCCACGTCCACGCCATGGCCGTCAGTGAGGGCATTGACTGCGGCGACCACATCCCCTTGGCTGGCGTTCACCGTATGGGTTGCGCCAAGCGCCTGGGCCGCTTCCAATTTATCGTCACGTATATCAAGCGCAATAATCTGGCTGGCTCCAAAAGCCTTGGCGACCTGAATCACATTCGAGCCCACGCCGCCTACACCGACGACGGCCACGCTATCGCTCGGTTGGACGCGTGCCTGGTTCTTCACCGCGCCATAGGCCGTCATCATGGCGCAGCCAAGAATACACGCATCTGTCAGCGGCACATTGTCGGGAGCAGGAAAGACATCACTGACTGGAACAACAGCGTATTCAGCCAAACCGCCCATGCTATACATGGCCAGAGTCGAACCATCAGCACGGGCCAGACGACTTTCTCCGTCGTACAGCGTGCCCTTCAGGCGATTTATGGCGAAGAAAGTCTCACACAGATCGTCCCGCCCCTGTACACAGTAGGCACACACCCCGCATGGCATGATAAAGCTACACACCACGCTCTCTCCAGTCTGTGTCGTCTTCACCTCAGGTCCGACCTCGGCAACAACGCCAGAGATCTCGTGGCCCAGCACACACGGCACGGGAAATTTTACTTCGCCCTTGATCACATGCAGATCGGTATGACATACACCACACGCAGTGACTTTGACCAATACTTCGCCAGCCTTGGGATGTGGCTGGGGAATGTCCTCGATGGCCAGCCGACCACCAACTTCCGACAGGACTGCGGCTTTCATATGCGGGTCCCTCCTTTACTAGGCGTATCCTACGCCGTGTTGGAATTTTCGCCAAGACAGTATTATTATGAAAGAATCAGATCTCATTTTGGGGGAGGGTTTCGTCATGAAAGCCGATCGTTTCGGGAATCTATTTGCCGAGGCTCTGCCGTACGCCCGAGGAGCTATCCTGAGCAGTACGGAAGACGATTTCCGCAAGCTTCAGCAGGCCGGTCGTATTATCGAACGTCGCATCGGTGAAAAGGGTCCTGAGGCCATCTTCAACTTCACCGGGCTCGAACATGGCCTGCCCCTGACTGGAGAGGATGTCCTGTTTGCCCACGATGAAATCGCTCCTGCGTTGTATGCTGATCGGCTCCGCAGACTAACCCTGGAGCACCTCGGTGGGTCTTCGGATCGGCACGATTTCATGCTCTTCAATCGGCTCACAGCTGCCACATTGGCAACGCATCTGGTGCTGCTGAAGCCGGGCGATGTCGTTGTTGGTGTGTCGGCAGGCCATAGCCATCCGTCCGTCATTCGGGCGGCGGCACACGTCGGCGCCCGCTTCGTAGATACCAAAGGTGGGGATGAGTTCAGGGCAGTAATGGAGCAGGAAAAAGAAGTCGCCCTGGTTGTGCTGACACGGCTAGCGGTGACCTACGAGGCGCTGTCGATTACCGAATTACAGCAAATCGTCCGCTTGGCCCACGCCAGGGGCATCCTCGTGTATGCGGACGAGGCTGGTGGAGCGCGGGTCGGTCCGGCCATCTTGGACCAGCCCAAGATGCTGGAAATAGGTGTAGACCTGGGCGCGACAGGGCTTGATAAATACGGCACCAGCGGTCCACGGGTCGGCCTGATGGCTGGCGAGAAACAGCTAGTTGCGCGCATTCGGGCGCGCGCCTGGGAGTTTGGACTTGAGGCTCGACCGCTGCTATATCCAGCAGTGGTACGCTCGTTGGAAGAATACACACCGGAACGTGTCCAGGCTCTTGTGAATAGCACCAAACACGTCGCAGCCGCTCTGCGCGCCGTGCTTGGCAACCGCATACACGAAACACCAGTTATCGCTGAGCTGCCAGCAGACGATATGCTTGAATTGGTCCTGGAGCGGGCCGGTCTGAGCCAGGCACCGCTTGTTCCGTATGAAGCGGCCGCCGCGTTAGCCATGCTGCTCCTGCAAGATTATGGCATCCTAGCAGTCCACCTCGCTGCTCTGCCGCCCGGGACAGCTGACTTCCTGTTCAAGTTTATGTCGCCAGAAACGCTGCAGCGCTTCGGTGGCCCCCAGGCTTTCGCCCAGGCCATTGATGCTTCACTCGACAAGCTGGCTGGCTTGGTTGCCAAGCCCGAGCATATTCAGCAGCTTCTGTTTGGTTGACCCATAGGCACGTAGCTGACCCCAGTGGTGTACGATGCTCAAGAATAACCCAAAAAATCTGAAACCTCTCAGCGGGCAACCGTGAGGGTGTTGAGAGATACAGTCCGCACGGCGTAGGAGATAAACGTTCGGAGTTTTCTTGGAGGGAAGAATGGCAACACATCTTATTGTCGGAGCAGATCGGGGCATTGGCGAAGCACTGGGTCTCCAGCTGTGCGCGCGTGGGGAGCAGGTTATCGCGGCGTGTTTGGAAGGCTCGTCTACATTGACTGAAAAGGGCGCGCGGGTGGAGACGGGGGTTGATGTGACCTCTGACGCTGCGGTCCACGCTTTTGCGCAGCGAATGGTCGGGACCCGCGTGGACGTCCTCGTCAATATCGCCGGAATCTATCTTGACGACAGCCTGGAACGGCTCGACCTTGCCGGGGTACAACGCCAGATAGAAGTGAATGCGCTTGGACCGCTGCGGGTCGTGCATGCCCTGCTGGCATGTCTTCAGCAGGGTTCAAAAGTCGGCATTGTGACAAGTCGGATGGGATCTGTCACGGATAACATCTCCGGCCGGCTGTATGGCTACCGGATGTCAAAGGCCGCCGCAAACATGGCGGGCGTCTCCTTGGCCCAAGACCTCAAGGAACGCGGGATCGCGGTTGCCTTACTCCACCCGGGGATGGTGAATACCGCACTGGTTCCCAATTTGTCTGAGAGTGTCCGGAGTCAACTGATTGAGCCCGAGGTCGCCGCGCGTGGATTAATCGCCCGCATGGATGAACTGACGTTGGAGCAGACCGGAAAATTCTGGCATGCGAATGGCGAAGTCCTGCCGTGGTAGAGGCGTTGGGACGAGGCGCATATTGAGTTCCTGAGCCCCTACATGATCTTGCCCTGGTGGTGCTGGGCGCATCTCTTGCTTCTAGGTCACAGACGCAGTAATAACGAAATTAGCAACATACCAAACAGCACCGGTTCAACCATCAAGAGAGTTGTTGGCGTCGTATTTTTCAACCAACGCGGTAACCAACTCCACAGGAGGGACATATGCCAGAATTTGATGTGCTGATCAAAGACGGTACGATTATTGACGGAACGCGGGTTCCCCGCTACCGGGCTGACCTGGGGATCAAGAACGGCAAGGTCGCCAAAACCGGCCGGCTGAACACCAGCGATGCAGCGCGGGTCATTGATGCGAGCGGGCTGATTGTTGCCCCTGGAGCGATTGATCTGCATACCCACTATGACGCCCAGATCCATTGGGACCCGTACTGCACGATTGGAAGCTGGCATGGCATCACCTCAGTCACACTGGGCAACTGTGGGTTTGGGTTTGCCCCGCTACGTGCCCAGGATGCCGAGCGAGCGATGCTGGCGCTGTCACGCAACGAGGCGATTCCCCTCCCGCCGATGCAGGTATCGATCAAGCTTGACTGGGAGACCTTCCCCCAGTACATGGACCGCCTCGAACATTTGCCCCTGGGGGTCAACATCTCACAATTGTTTCCGATTTCACCGGCCGTAGCGTATGAGATGGGCGGGTTTGACGAGGCCAAAAAACGGCTGCCGAACGACAAGGATATGGAGCGCATCTTGGGCCACTTCCATGGCGCGATGCAGGCCGGAGCCGCCGGTTGGTCAACCCAACGTCTGATCTCGCGCGGAGCCTTGCAACGCGACTATGATGGCACGCCAATGATTTCGGATATCCTGCCAGAAGATTTCTATTTGACGATGGCGCGGGAATTAGGCAAAAGCGGGGGTGACGGCTTTATTCAGATTACCCAGTCCACCGTTGAGGCCGACCAGTCCGCCTTCGGCACTCAGAGTGATATCGACTTTAGCGCCCAAATGGCGGCAGAGAGTGGCTGTTCCGTGCTGTTCAACGCGATTGTCGTCAACGACCGTTTTCCCGAAGTCCACCAGGCCCAGTTACAACGCATCGCGGAGCATAATGTGGCAGGCCGGCGGGTACTCGGACAAGGCTTGACCACGCGTATGCCCGCCCGGCTGACGTTGGAAGACTGGAACCTGTTTGACGATAGCGAAGCTTGGCGCAACGCCACCGTCGGAACCGTTGAAGAGCGCAAAGCCAAGCTGTCGGACCCTGCAATGCGCAACGCCCTGCGACAGGACTTTGATGCCCCTAAATCGAGTGATTTTCTGTTTGGTGAGCTGCCCAAGTTCATCGCCCGCAAAGTCCGCCGCCAGGATCTCAAAGACCAGTATGAAGGGCTATCGATTACCCAGATTGCCGAGCAAGAAAACAAACACCCGATTGATGCGATGCTCGACCTGTCAGTTGCCGACGACCTCAGGACGGAGTGGGCCGGCCCAGTCACCGCTGCCAAGGTCGAAAACTTCAAAGAGTTGATGGAGTCGCCTTATGTGCTGCCTGGCGTGTCGGACGGTGGGGCGCACGTCAAGTTTATCACCCCGTCCATCTATCCGACTGAGGTGTTGGCCTGGATGTCACGCGATGCCGGGCTGCTGAGCTTGGAGGAAGCGCACTTTCGCTTAAGTGGGCTGATGGCTTGGGCGTCGTGTATTAAGGATCGGGGCACGCTGCGTGAAGGCATGGCTGCCGATATCATCATCTACGATCTGGATAAACTGGATGCCTTGCCCGATGAGATCGTACACGATCTGCCGGCTGGCGAGTGGCGGCGGGTGCAGCGGGCTGAGGGCTATCGCTATGTGATGGTCAACGGCGAGCCGATCTTTGAGGACGGCACGTGTACCGAGGCGCTCCCAGGCAAGCTGCTGCGGGGCGGCCAGGCCAGGTAGGTGAGGTAAACCGCTCAGAGAAGATCTCAGTTGGCTGTCGCCCAGTCTTGGTCCCCTGTGAGGCAAAGGGGTCAAGGGCCTTGTCGGGAGCGGGCCGCCAAGAACGCCGACCGGATTCTGCTTAGCCTTGCCCCGCCCGCAGACGCGCCAATTCTTCGCGCAAGCGTGTGTTTTCCGCTTCGGCTTCTTGCCGGGCCGCTTCGGCTTCTTGCCGGGCGGCCTCGGCTTCTCGTCGGGCGGCCTCGGCTTCTCGTCGGGCGGCCTCGGCTTCGGCATGCGTACGCAAGCGTTCGGCGGTGTGTGGATTATACAGGCGCAACTGATCGTCTTCGACAACCAAATCCAAGCCTAAGACCTCGCTGGCCAGTCGCGTTCCGACCATTGGGATATATTCGCCACCTTGTAAACGAAACCCGCGCAACTGGGGAGTCAGGGTGCCGTCGAGGGGGTCAAAAAGGAAATATTCGGACACGCCCAGGTCGGCATAGATGACCCGCTTGTTGCCCAAATCTTCGACTTTGGTGTGGCGTGAGGTCAGCTCAAGCACGACATCCGGCGCCTTTTTCTCAACGTCCAGATTGTAGATACGCCGGAGCTTCTTTTCGACACCGCGTACAACGAAGATATCCGGACTAATCGATTGGCGCTCGCCCTCGTGGTTGCGAAAGTAGAGAAAAATATTGCCAGTCACATAGACGCGGGGGTCGGCGCGGTAATACTCCGCCAAACATTCCAATAGCTCAATCATTTGCGTCCGGTGCACATCGGTTTCGGCCATGGGTTTGCCATCCGATTCTGGGAGATATTCTGTCTCAGGAGTGGGAGACGTGGGGGGGGAGTCCATGAACGAGTCGGGCTGGACTTCTCGGGATGCTGTCATATGCTCCACCTCTTCGCTCTGGTGTGCTGGAATGTCACGAAGGGCAATATTTTTTGCCCGCTCACTGATAAAAGATAAAATACGAATTATGATGTCAACCTTGCTCTTACCCCCACCCCCTGCCGAGTGTATAGCACGGTCAGAGGGTGACATCGCTCTGTGCGGGGCAGGAAAGTGGACTTCACCGGAAACGCGGCCGAGGCCAAAGTCAGCCTCGGTCTTATGTCGGCTCGCCTTTGATTTTTAGTGTCATATCTGGGCCGGTTTCGATCGTGAATATATATTCTTTCGAGACGAAAACTATGGCGAGAACAATGGCTGCCAAGGCGACAGTCCATTGTAGTAGCACAAGTGGTGGCACGGCCGGAATAGGGATATCATCAGGAGGCGTCCCTCGACGCTTTGCCAGATAGAAAAGCGATTTTATGTCTAAAGGAAGCTCTTCCCACTCTTTGCAGCCCGTACGGATCTCCACGGGTCGGGATGCACGGGTCGCTGTTTTACACTCCCCCCAGAAGGCATTACGGCCTAATTTCTTGCGGTCAAGTACGACTGCACCCACGATACCTCCCATTCCGCAGCGTCCACTTAGAACAACGCCGCCCTATCCCTTATGGACTGGAGACAAGGTGCCCAGATCTCATATCCGCTCAATGATCGAGGCGATACCCATTCCGCCACCAATACACATAGTGACAAGCCCGAGGGTTTTGTCCTGACGCTCAAGCTCGTCGAGCACGGTGCCGACCAGCATGCTGCCCGTCGCACCGAGCGGATGACCAAGCGCAATTGCACCGCCATTGACGTTGACCTTGTCCGGGTCAATGTCACAGTCTTTCATGACCTTGAGCGGCACCACGGCAAACGCCTCGTTGATCTCGACCAGATCGATATCCTTGATCGTCATGCCGGCTTTTTTGAGTACCCGTTGGGTGGCCGGGACCGGCGCCGTCAGCATAATAATCGGCTCAGCACCAGCCGTTGCGGTCGCCACAACGCGGGCCCGCGGTTGCATGCCGTGGCTGCGCGCATATTCCGGCGAGGCGAGGAGTAGCGCGCCGGCGCCATCAACAATGCCTGAGGAGTTGCCGGCGTGATGCACGTGATCGATTTGCTCAACGTCCGTATAACGCGACTTCGCTTTTTCGTCGAAGCTCAGCGTGTCACCCTTTTGCACGTATTTACCCAGTTCGCCAAAGGAAGGCGGCAGCTTGGCCAGCCCTTCCAAGGTTGTGCTTGCCCGCGGGTACTCGTCGTGTTCAAGCACGACGTTGCCATCGGCATCGCGGACCGGAATGAGGCTCTTTTTAAGACGACCTTCTTTATGTGCTCGGGCATAGCGCTGTTGGCTCGCCAGCGCAAAGTGGTCACAGTCCTCGCGGCTGAAGCCCTCAAGAGTGGCGATCAAATCGCCCGAGATGCCTTGCTGGACCAGCGGGTGGAGTTTACGCAGTTTACGATTATGACCGTCAATCCCACCTCGGTCGGCGTTCATTGGAACGCGGGACATGGATTCAACGCCGCCAGCGACGACCAGATCTTGTTCTCCGGACTTGATGCCCATCGCCGCGAAGTTCACCGCCTGCTGGCCCGACCCGCAGAACCGGTTGATCGTCACGCCGGTTGAGTCGTTCGGCCATTCTGCCGCCAGCACCGACATACGGGCAATACACATGGCCTGTTCGCCGTAGGCGGTGACACACCCGACCAGCACGTCTTCGACATCCAGCGGGTTGACCTGATTGCGGTCCTTTAAGGCATTCAGCGCCTGCGCCATCAGTTCCTGGGGGTGAATGGCGGCCAGGGCGCCGTCTTTTTTGCCCCGTCCACGCGGGGTTCGAACAGCATCAATAATCCACGCTTCGCCCATCGTTTCCTCCATCGTTTCCTATCAGGTAATTCAGTCCTCTCTACATCTCGCACACCGTCGTGACGACGAGCGATTCCAAGACAGCGTCCCGCACCGTCCACAGGAAGAGAGGTCTCGGCGCGGAACATAACGCGCGGGAACGTGCAGCAGGAGCCGCGCCGCGAGCAGTCGTTACCGACTCTGACTCAGTGTGGCGCCATTGCCATCGCCATCATGACCGACTCTTCGATTTTGGCGATCAGGCTGCCGACTGCACCGCCGATCAGATCCATCTTGCGGAGCTGTTGGAGACGGGGAACGGCCCGCTCAATCTCCCGCTTGGAAAATATATCGTGCAGGAAGCCACAGGCGTCGGCCAGACAGATGAGGGCAACATCCCTGGGGTCGGGGATATCGTCAGACAGCAAGGTGTCCTCAATCCGCAATTTCGCCTCACGTTCAACGCGCCCGTCGACCGTCGGATAGCGCCGTGAGCGGAAGACCCACAGAAATTTCTCGTCCTGGGACTCCAGAATGCCGCGCTCGATCAAACTGGTGAGCGCCTGCTGCCGGATTTCGGTCGTCCCCTGTCCGGCCAGCTCCGCTATCCAGCCGCCGGTATCCTTTGTCTCGGTGGAATTCGTGATATGCGCCAGGACCCGGTCGAGCATCGGGTTGCCAGTCGGCGTCTGGTCGAGACACACCAGCTGCGCGGGGTCAGTGTCGATTCGGTTGGCGAACGCCAGATCCATCAGCACCGCACCTGCCAGGACGTGTTCCACAGATCCCCCACGGATCGGTAAGAACACCCCATCGTCATTGAGCATCAACAGCAGTATCTCTTCAGCGAATGTCAGCATGGCACGTCCTCAGGGCTCTACCGCCAAGGCGGCTTCGCGTGTTTCGTAGCAGTCGAGTATTGTCAGGAACCCACTCATCTCCAGGACCGATTTGCAAGCCGGCTGGAGCGCGCAGATCGTCAACTTGCCGCCGCCCTGTTGGCATTTTCTAGCCCCAACGAGCACAGCGCGCAGGCCAGCGCTACTGATATAGTCCATCTTGCTACAGTCGAGCAGTACGCGGGTATCCCCCCGTTCGACGATCTCCGCAATCCGCTTCTCCAGATCCGGTGCGCTCAGACCGTCGGCGCGCCCATCCAGCGCGACAACGACCAGCGAATCTTGTGTGTGTTCTTCAATTTCCATTTGGCAGCCTTTCTCTTCAATCTCTATCGGACAACTGCGTTCACATATCGCGGGGAGCCAGGACTAGCTTGCCATGGAAAGACAGGACTAGCACAGCAACCGATACTCGGCAAGCCGTCGCACGGGCGCTACTGAGACCACCATATCGGGAAATGATGACCGCCACCACGTGGTGGCCGAACCCGCCTTCGTTCCTGCCGCATCTTCCAAACCTTGGCGCGCCGGGCAATTGCTGGCAGAATAGCTTTGCGTACGCGTTCGAGAACTGAGATGGGGAGTATATTATGCACAACGGAATTCTATCGGGACTGCGTGTTATCGACTGCGGAACCTATGTCGCCGGGCCAGCGTCGGCGACGATCATGTCGGACTTTGGGGCAGAAGTATTAAAGATCGAGCGGCCACAAGGCGGAGACCTGTATCGCTCAATGGCCGATCTGCCGGGGTTTGCCAAGGCAGACCTCAACTGGCCCTGGATTCTGACCAGCCGCAATAAAAAGAGTGTCGCCCTTGACCTGGCTGCACCCCAAGGCCGGGACATCCTCATCCGTCTGGTCAAGACGGCAGATGTCTTTGTCACCAATTATCAACACCCGCTGCTCAAAAAGTTCCAGCTGACCTGGGACGACTTGCAACCGGAAAACGAGCGCCTGATCTATGCCCACCTCAGCGGCTATGGAGACACCGGTGAGGATGCTGACGCGCCGACATATGATGCGCTGGCCTATTGGGCGCGCTCGGGCCTCATGATGAGTGTTGTCGGCATGGATGGCACTCCTGGTGGCCCACGACCAGCGATGGGTGATCAACCAACCGCCATGTCGCTGTTCGGCGCGATTATGCTCGGGCTGTATCAGCGTGAACGCACTGGGCGGGGGTTGAAGGTTGGCACGTCACTGATAGCAAGTGGGGCCTGGGCAAATGCGTGCGACTTGCAGGCGGAGTTCTGTAATGCCACGTTCCCGGAACGCGGGGCTGATGGGACTCCGCCAAACCCGCTGGCGGCAGGCTACCGGAGTCGGGACGGCAAAGCGTTCTTAGTCGTGCTGCTTGATCCGGACAAGGAATTTCCAAACCTGTGCACAGCACTCGACCAAGCCGAGCTGGCAACCAGCCCACTCTTTGTAGACAACGCAGCCAGAACAGAGAATGCGGCGGCGCTGTTCGCCATTCTCCAAGGCCAGTTCGAATCACGGGATCTCGCCGAATGGCGCGAGCTGTTCAAACAGTCCGACATCAAATGGGCGCCCCTGCCCCTGCGCACAGACGTGGTCGCAGATCCACAGATGCGCGCAGCTGGTGCTTTTGTTGATCTGGATTATCCCGGACACGGCAAGCTCACCACCATCAACAGTCCCATTTTTACCACCGACGGCGAAAAGCGCGCGCCGACAGCAGCACCCCAGCTGGGCGCTCATACCAGTGAGATACTGCGCGATCTGGGATATGACGAAGCGGCCATAGCCGCGCTGGTGCGCGACGGCGTGGCTGCGGTGGGTCAATGACCTGGGAAGCTAAGGCCGTATGGCGCCCGCATCGTTCTGTGGCGACAACAAAGCGGTGACGGGAACCACAATGGAGCTGAGCAGTGCAGTCGAAACCTACCTGACTGAGCTAGGCCAGATACGCGCCTCAGGTGGCGCGACCGGTGAGCGGTCATATTATGGACCGCTGGCGAACCTGCTGAACGCCGTCGGCGGCACCTTCAAGCATAAAGTCATCTGCGTTGGCGAACTCGCCGACCAGGGCGCCGGCCATCCCGACTTCGGCCTGTATGCAGCCAAGCAGATGCAGAAGGGCCAGCCCAAGGAAGGCCAAGTGCCCGAACGCGGCGTGGTTGAGGTCAAGTCCGCTACCGACAACGCCGGGCTGACCGCAACCGGCACCCAGGTCAGCCGTTACTGGAACCGCTACCGCCTGGTGTTAGTGACCAATACGCGCGACTTCGTCCTGGTTGGCGAAGACCCCGCCGGCCACCCGGTCACGCTCGAAACTTTCCAGTTGGCTGACAGCGCTGAGACATTCAACCGCTTACTGGAAACGCCCCGGACCTTCGCCCACGGAGTCGGCGCTGGCCTGGGCGAATATCTGGCCCGTGCGCTGTCGCACCGGGCACGCCTGGCCGATCCCAAGGACCTGGCGTGGCTGCTGGCCTCGTATGCCCGCGACGCGCTGGCTCGGGTCGAGGCAGCTGGCGACGCCCCGCAACTCACGACCATCCGTACCGCGCTGGAAGAAGCCTTGGGGGTGCGCTTCGAGGGCGTCCGGGGTGGGCGCTTTTTCCGCTCGACCCTGGTCCAGACCTTATTCTACGGGGTGTTCTCGGCCTGGGTGTTGTGGGCACGTCAAGTGCCATCACCACCGGGCAGGTTCAACTGGCATGAAGCGGTGTGGCATCTGCGCGCGCCAGTGCTGGCGGCCTTGTTTCAGCAGCTCTCCAGTCCGAGCCGGCTGCGTCCGCTGGGTCTGGTCGAGGTGCTGGACTGGACTTCTGCTGCACTCGACCGGGTAGACCGGGCTGCCTTCTTTACCAAGTTCAGCGAAGGCGAGGCCGTGCCCTATTTCTACGAGCCGTTCCTGGAAGCGTTCGATCCCGATCTGCGCAAGCAACTCGGCGTCTGGTACACGCCGGCTGAGGTCGTGCGCTACATGGTGGCGCGGGTGGACAAGGCCCTCAAGGACGACCTCGGCATTGCCGACGGCTTGGCCGCAGACAACGTCTATGTGCTCGACCCGTGCTGCGGCACGGGTGCGTACCTGGCCGAGGTGCTGCGCTGTATTGCCGTCAACCTCAAAGGTCGGGGCCTGGGTGCCCTGGCTGGCGCACAGGTCAAACAGGCGGCACTGAACCGGGTATTCGGCTTCGAGATTATGCCCGCCCCGTTTGTGGTGGCGCATTTGCAAGTCGGCTTGACCATGCAGGACTTGGACGCACCTCTAATGGACGATGGTAATGAACGTGCCGGCGTCTTTCTCACCAACGCCTTGACTGGCTGGGAGCCGCATACGACCAAGCCGCTGCCCTTCCCCGAACTCGAAGAAGAGCGCGACCGCGCCGAGCGGGTGAAGCAGGACACGCCCATCCTCGTGATTCTGGGCAACCCGCCCTACAACGGCTTTGCCGGCATGGCAGTAGACGAAGAGCGGGAACTATCGGAAGCCTACCGCACCACCAAACGGGTCCGCCGGCCTGAAGGCCAAGGGCTAAACGATCTGTATGTGCGTTTCTTCCGCATGGCCGAACGGCGTATTGCGAAGACCGGCCAAGGCGTGGTGTGTTTCATCTCCAACTATTCGTGGCTCGATGGCCTGTCGTTCACGGGCATGCGGGAGCGGTATCTGGACGCCTTCGACGCGATTCGGATTGATTGTCTGAATGGCGACAAATACAAGACCGGCAAGGTTACGCCAGATGGGAGGCCCGACCCGAGCATTTTTTCGACCCTGGAAGACCCGGTCGGCATCCAGGTCGGCACCGCCATCACGACCTTAGTCCGCAAGGCCGATCACGCGCCAGCCGAGGCGGTTGGATTCCGGCATCTGTGGGGTCAGGCGAAGCGAGAAGAACTGTTGGAGACAGCAGAGGCAGAGCCGGACGATCTCTATGACGACATTGAACCGGTGTTGCCGCTCGGTCTACCGTTCGTGCAAACAGCAGTGAGTAAGGGCTGGTTTGACTGGCCTGCGCTACCGGACCTGTTCCCGGTTGCATTTCGAGGTGTCGTGACCAGCAGGGACACGTTTCTCGTCGATATTGATCCTGCGCCGTTGAAGACTCGAATCGCCGACTACTTCAACACAGATTTGAGTCATGACGAGATTGCGCGGCGTTATCCGAGGGTGATGAAGATAACGGGGCGGTTCAATCCCCGCCCGGTACGCGACACGCTGATCGCTCGCGGTGGTCCAGATGAAGCAGGCTTCGTGCGCTACGCCTACCGGCCCTTTGACGATCGCTGGCTGTATTGGGAGGGAGAAACTAAGCTGCTCGACGAAAAGCGCGCCGACTACAAGCCACACGTATTCGAAGGAAATACGTGGCTGGCGACCCCACAGAAACAGCGCCGGGAGTGGTCGCCTCCCTCGGTAGCCTCGAACATCGGTGACATCAATCATATGGACGGCAGCACTGCTTATTTTCCTTTATGGCTCCGCGACGATGGCATTGTAAACAACGGCAACGACGACGGACGACGCCCCAACCTGTCAGCCGTCGCGCAACGCTATCTCAAACATATCAACGCCAGCGTAGAAGACCTGTTTCACCACGTCCTGGCCGTACTGCACGATCCCGCTTACCGCGAGACCAATGCAGGAGCGCTCCGTATGGACTGGCCCCGGATTCCTCTGCCTGGTTGGCCTGATGGAGACGCTCCCGAAGCGGCTGAAATCCTTGTCCGCTCTGCTGCACGCGGACGCGAACTGGCCGCCCTGCTTGACTCCGACATCCCCGTCCCCGGCGTGACAACCGGAACCTTACGCCCGGAGGTCGCCGCTATTGCAGTTCCCGCCACGGCGGACGGGCGCAACATGGTCGGTGACGATTTTGCACTGACCGCCGGATGGGGGCATTTCGGAACGGGCGACGCCGTGATGCCCGGCCAAGGGCGGATTGTTGAACGAGCTTACACGCAGGACGAACGCGCCGCCCTGGGCGATGCAATACACACTTTTGGTGAGACGACGTTCGACATTTACCTGAACGGCAACGCCTACTGGTCTAACGTCCCGGCTGCGGTCTGGCGCTACAAGCTCGGTGGCTATCAGGTGCTCAAGAAGTGGTTGTCGTACCGGGAACGCCCCATTCTTGGCCGGGCGCTGATGCCGGAGGAGGTGTTATATTTTGCGGAGGTGGTAAGGCGGATCGTGTCCATATTGTCGATCTCAGAGGTGTCGGATTACGCCTCCGGCTAATCCAATCTACAGGACTGGAAGAAGAAGGAAAAGTCGAGGCCCAAGCGTGACCGCGAAGGGAGAGGAGTAGACACCCATGTCAAGAATTGTCATAGCGGCCTTAGCCCTTATCTTTCTGTCCGGCTGCGCGGAGTTATTGGCTACGCCTATGAAAACAGGCTTCCCAGTGGGCGGAAGCCGGGCGGATGGAACGGTCACTTTTGTCTACGAGTACGGTCGGTATGAAACCTACCAGGTCAACTGGGAGGATATGCAGAAACATGCCCGGGGCCGGTGCGTGGACTGGGGCTATAACACCGCCGAGAGGGTCGGAGGAGAGCTGAGAGACTGCATTGAGCATTCTATCGAAACTTACGATCGGTGCGTAAGCACAGCCTACAACCGCGCCGGGAGCTACTGCGACGGATATAAGACCGAAACTAAAAATATTTGCCAGCGCTGGCGCATTAGTATCATGTACCAGTGTCAAGGTGACGCGGCCGGCGCGACCACGACGTGGCCGAACGGGGGCTGCATATGATACAGCGCTGTAGTGAGTGGGGTCAGGGGATGGTTGCCAGTACCTGAACGGCACCGCCGACTGGTGCAGCATCTCCGCTGCCGTCTGGCTGTGCAGAATCATGTTGATTGCAAATTTTTGTCATGTTGATTGCAAAAGCTTTTTGCTAACTGTAGCAAGCATTTTTAGGCCAAAATTGGCCCCGTAACCCCCTCAAAAACCTCCGTTTCCTGGCCTTTTTTTTCCAAAACATCTTTTTTTTGGGGTGAGAGAGAGCCTAAGTCCTTGATTTCATTGAAAGTGGCAAAAAATTCTTGTCTTTTTTTGTCTTTTTTTGGACCGAAAAGTGTGAAAAAAAGACACAATTTCCGCTCTTACCCCCCTGTTTTGTCTTTTTTTGTCTTTTTTTGAAGCCCTTTTTGAAAGGGGATGTGTGGGGGCAAGCGCCCCCGTGGTTTAGGGCTGGCAATGCTGGAATGTGCAGTGTGTCAGCCGGACAGAGGGTGTGGGATTGTCCTCAACGTACTCCATTTCCAGCCCCGCAGGTCGGCTTAGCTTAGTCAGCCAACCCATGAAATCGTCATTGAAGAGAATATTATGACAGAGCCGGTACCCTATTGACGAACTCAGAGGTACCGTGTACAAAGCTCACGTGTCATGTGGTCGTTAGAGTCCCAGCTTGTCGGATGACGCCTCCGGCTCATCCGGCCTATAGGAATTCGAAATGGTATGCGTTTAGCGAGGAGGAAAATGATGGCTAAATCGAGTAGTTCTGGTGGAGGTAAAGGCGGCAGCGGTGGAAAAAGTGGTGGGAACTGGCCTTCCACAACGGGTAATCCTTCTGGAGGCGGACGCGGAAACGCCCCCTCAAAAGGTAAATAACGACGTTTGCCGCAGTCCGTTCTTCTGTCATCGTCGCGGGCAGGGTAATCAGTTCTGTGGGTCGGCTTAGCACAGCGTAAGCCAAGAAACCGGGCCGTCGGATGACGCCCCCGGCTCATCCGACCCACGGGGCTACCGATTATCCCAGATGGACAATCTCAACATCGCCCCATTGCCTTTCGAGATATTCTGCAACCAGCCGGCGGTGGCAATGTTCGGGGGTGTCCTCACTGCATAACAGGCATCCGTTGGAGATTGTCCTTTTTATGCCCTTTTTACCGATACGCCTCTTATCCATAAGGGCCAAAAACTGACGCTCATATGTTTCCCAGTCCTTGTGCTCTTTACGATAGGCGTCCAGCATCTCTTTGGTAGGGGCAAGTTCCGGCAAATGGACGTACTTCATCCGGCAAATCTTCTACTCCAGATAGTCGTGGCTTCCCTGGTTTATTTTTCAAGTATCTTGAAGATGTCCTCTTCCGTGGGTTTGATGTTGATAAAAACGACGTAGAACTCTCCCGCCATTCCGTCGATCATGGGGTCGCTGCGCCGGAGAAATATACGAAAGTTCGGGCATTACAGTTGATCCTTGTTCTGGACCAAATTCATTTTTATTTAGGCGAAACGAAACCGCCTACAGCCCCGTAGGCCTCGGCTTGGTCTGCGCCCATATAGCGGCCACCAATCCGTGTTGCCCAGTACAGGAGTTGCTCAGGGTCATCGCTCAGCCCCAGCACCCCACTCCAAGCGTCCGTTCGCAATTACTCCCACGGAGAGCTCACTTCCAGGTGAGGGGTGGTTGGTGGATGGCGTTCACCGACTTTGGGATCCCATTTATCAGCCAAGTATGCCTCTATCGCGTCGCGGTGCTGCCGGGCTACCGTTGCCCACGTGACATACAGGTCAGTGTCCAGAATATCTTCATAGAGAAATATCTCGGGGTTCTTTCGATGCTCAGTCAAGCGCTCCTTGATATTCCCTTGACCAACGTACACGACTACCTGAGGCTCCTCCCCTCCGACCCAAATGATGTAGACGCCCTGCATATTGTTAAAATACTCGTGGGCCAAGTCTACAGAGTCGAGTTTGCACCACGCATCATCCTGACCTCTCACCCAGTTGAGTTGTATTTGCGGCTTCCTGGGTTTCGCCAGTTCCGGGTCTTCGACGCTAGCGGCGATAAGAAAGCCTTCGCTCAGCAGGATGTCCATACCTTTCTCCGCCACTTTATCGGCCAGTGCCTCGCGCTGTTCTTCTGTCAACGTTGCGGGCGGAGTAATATCGATGAGGGCATCTTCCGCATCGTAGTGGAAAAACGACGTGTCGAGGCGGGCCTCGGGACACAGGTCCCGGATGAAGTGGCTGAAAGCTGTGACTGCCGCGCCAAGACGCTCTCGATAATCATCACGTGTCTGGACTGTCTGTGTCATGCGAAGTCTCCTTAGCGATGATGGTTGTGACAAATTCACGCGCCCAACCCACCGCCCGGGTTGCCTTTCTTCTGCTAACGCCTTTCCAGCGATAGTCTGCATCAAGCCGCAACTGAAAAATCTCGTAGAAGTGTGAGCCAAAATGATTCGGATACCGTTTGCGTCGTTGCACCAGTTCGATCGCAAAAGTCGATTGTAAATGGGGATGACTCCACTCTGAACGCGTGACTCCTATGGCAGCCAACGCCGCTTGAGCTGCCCAGAACATGGCGTAGTACGCTCTACTGGTCGCGGAGTGAAAGAGACTCTTTTCCAAACAAATCTGTGCCGCTTCCAACCCTTCCTGGGCGCGTTCGATAAATATACGGTCTTCTTCTCTCTCATTCATCCTTCCGGCGCACTCTACCAGCCACCCTCTGAGGTGACAAGCTCGGTGGCTACCAGGTGCTCAAGAAATGGTTGTCGTATCGGGAACGTGCGGTGCTGGGCCGGATGTTGTTGCCGGAGGAAGTGTGGTACTTTGCGGAGGTGGCACGGCGCATTGCGGCGCTATTAGCGGTAAGCGATACGCCAGCGGTGTCGGATGACGCTTGCGGCTAAGCTGACCTACGCGACTCTGGGGGACAAGGAGGAAGAGATGACAGAAAAAGAAAGGATTCGCGAGGCAATGTGCGATCTCTTTTCAGACGACTTCGCGAGAAGTGTGATAATAAGGTACACAGACAAGACAAAAAAGTATTTTGCAGTGGGTAAAGAATATGCCCCGGATATTGATTTCGAGGACCTGCCAGAAATCCCGATTACCATGACCGACTTCTTTTACGAGGCCGACGAAGAAGCCCGGAAATGGATTGAGGATGGCCCAAGAGTTGTGAGAACGGATGAGGCGCTTGAACAAGCTGACGCTCTGGAGGACGAGGCGATAGAAAAAGAAAAGATTCGCGAGGAGTACTGCCATATCTTTCCAAAAGACTTCGAGAGATATGTGATAATAAAGTACAGCTCCGCAGCAAAAAAGTATTTCGTAACAGGTGCAGAATATAACCCAGACCTTGATAGGCACGAGGAGGAAATTCCAATTACCATGACCGACTTCTTTCACGAGGCCGAGAAAGAAGCCTGGAAATGGATTGAGGCCGGACCAACTTTTCGATAATGATCGTGTAGGCCGTGCTCATTCAGTGCTCCCTCGGTGATTTGAACTGCATAAAAACATCAAAAAACTTCATAAAATTTTGAGGCTTGGAAGAGGCACTACTCACAGGAACACGCGTTTTTAGGCCAAAATCGGCCCCGTAAACCCCCCAAATACCCCCGCATCCTGGCCCTTTTTGAAGGGGGATGTGTGGGGGCGGTCGCCCCCGTGATACGCATCTGTGAATTGATCGGAGTGGTGGGACTGGAGCGGGTTGGTGCGCCGCATGTTAAACACTTGAGCGGTCCGCTCTGGGAAATGCGTATGAAGGGCAGAGACGGGACATCGCGCGCAATATATGTCGTGGTCCACGATAAACGGGTCGTGGCGGTACGGGTCTTCATCAAAAAGACACGGGGGACGCCCCGCAGAGAGATTGACTTGGCACTACGCCGTGCCAAAGAGGTGCTGGGATGAGCAAAGTCAGTGATTTGCACGAGAAATGGAGTCAGGCGGCGGACTATCGGGCGGCCTATAACGAGCTTGGACCGGAGTTCGAGCTAGCCCGCTCGCTGATTGAGGCCCGCATTGGCGCGGGGCTTACTCAAGCTCAGCTTGCCACGCGTATGAAGACAACCCCATCGGTCGTCGCTCGGCTTGAGAGCGGGCGCGTCCATCCTTCGATCAAGACGCTGGAGAAGATTGCACGAGCAACTGGTACTCGGCTCAGGATTAGCTTTGAGACCGGCAGGGTGTAGTTCTGTAGGTTAGCTTAGCGAAGCGTAATACGACATTCCCGGCTGACGCTCCGCATCACCTAATGTAGAGACTCCCCATCAATGCAAAGTCTTCTTTGCTTTCTCCAACTCTGACTGTTGGTCCCGCTTCTCGCGCTTCCGCTGCTCCTGCCGCAGCTTCGCGGTCATTTGTTGGCATTCGTCAGAGTGATACTTTTTCCCCCAGCGGTCCATGAACCGGTGGATGCGCTCATCACAATCGGGCGCGGCGCAAACCCTGAAATCCCAGCGACGGCCTTGGGAGTGCTTTTGAACCTTTGGCATAGCGCGACTATTGGCAGGTCGGTGGATTCACATTTCACGTGTAACGCCCTGTCCAAGAATATCTCTGTTGGGGTTCGGTAATCCAGGCACTTGCGCGGCGTATTGTTGTAGGCCTGAATCATCACGCTTCACCGCCTCGCCGCACAACGCGCCCGTTGAGCGGCTGTACGGGACGAGAGTTGTTGGGAAAGATCGCGCCGAACGCCTTGATCTGCTCAGCCGACAGCGCCACCGGTTCGGTCATGACTATCCAAGAGACACCCTCGGTGCAGGGCGGCGTGGTGAGTGAACCCATGTAGCGCCAAGTCGTTCGACGCTTGGGCAGGAGCGCCGTCGCATCTACCTCACCCGCAACGATAGTCGCGGGAGCGGCTTTAGCAGGGAGATGGTTCCACAGCGGTTTGAGTGCCTCATTGGCGCTACCAACCTCGAAGAGAACGCCGACTACCGCGAGGGCGCCGCTGTTGTTGCGATGCACCAAATGCAGCTCCAGCGGAAACCGGACGCCGTCTACCGCGTGCTCGCTGACGTGATGGAAGTGGAATTGGAGCAGTTCGTAGCGGGCACCGTCGAGGACGATACCGCTTCCCGGCGCATAGTCCACCTGTATGGTGTGGCCGTTATTCGAGATGGTGATTGGGCTCGGCGTGTAGTCGAACGCGAGGCTTGACAGGTCGCTCCCCTGCGCGCCGGTGAGATCAACGGGCGACTGCTCGGTCCCGCTGGCGCAAGCCGCAAACGCCGGGGCTAGCGATCCCCAATGCTTTGGGCCGTCAGTGCCCTCGTAGTCCCAGTGGACTTCGCCGGAAGCGGCGATACCCGAAAGCGCGGTGGCACACACCAGGCCAGCCAGCACGCACCATGTTCTTCCTGCCATATTCATCACCTCCTGGTCGTATTGTTTGCCATTCTACACCAGCACCGGCCCGTCATCCTCAAGCACGTCCGACCCGAACGTGGCAATGTGAAATACGATGGCCGACTTGACATCTACGAGGGTTTCTTCGTAGGTGTTGCCTTAACCGGCGAATGCCTTGAGCAACAGTGAAACGACGCCTGCAACAATCGCGCTGGTCATCCACTTCACGACCAACAGTTCCCGTTCAAGAGGCGCAATATCGGCCTTGGTCGCCAGACTTCCTTCTGACATGGCCTGAGCGGCCGCCCGCGCCTTTTCTTCGGGTGCTCCCGCCGCTATCAGTGCATCGTATAGCTCGGTCACCACCATGCTCATGGCGCAACTATAGGACCGTTCCTTGTAATGGGCAAGCAGCCGCGTCTTCGCCCTCAATCTCAAGCCAGAGCTTGATCGCCTCCTGCATTCGTCCGAGCAACTGGTCCATTGACGTGCCCTGGGTGTGACAGCCCGGAAGGACAAGCCCACTCCCCACATAATACCCGTCTTCATCCTTCTCAATAACGATGGTGTATTCAGTGCTCATTGGGGTCTCCCCCTGGTCGGTAGGGACGGTCATAGCTCCTGACGATTACGTTACGCTGGTGCAGTGTGGACCAGGGCAATCGTCATCTCAAGTGGGCAGAATGGTTCAGGCCCGTAGGCGTAATCCGACCTACGGGACTGACCCTATACGAGCCTCCTCAAGCCCGTCTGAGAAGGCTTTTTTATTTCTAAAATCATCCTTTTTTATCTGAAATATATTGATATTCGTACAGAAATGTCTATTTTCAGGGCCGTGGCAAGGGAAGTCACGGGATTCTCTATGTGGGGAGTCAGCGCACGGTCGTCAAGCGCAGCGAGATTTCTAAAGGCATGTTGACTGCCATGCTCACACAACTTCATATCGAAAAGCGCGACTTCTGAGGAGGAATCATGCAATACGTCTATCCATGTAATCTCACCCCTGACGTCGAAGAGGGCGAAGGATACGTCGTGACCTTCCCCGATGTTCCCGAGGCCATCACCGGCGCACGAACCAAAGAGGAGTCTCTTGTTCTGGCCGAGGATGCCCTAGCCGTCGCGCTAGGCGCATACGTCAAGAACCGTGAAGACATCCCAATCCCAAGCATTGCCGTGGACGGCCAAATCTTGGTCGCCCTCCCGTCCATCGTTGCCGCCAAATTGGCGCTCTATACGGCTATGCGCCGCCAAGGTATTCCCAATGTTGCCCTGGCCAAGCGTCTGGGCTTGAGCGAATCCGCGGTCCGCAGGCTGGTCAATCCCCATCATCGTTCGCACATCAGCAGCGTTGAAGCGGCCCTGCGCGCCATTGGACGCGGCTTGGTGGTGGGGGATCGGGCAGTGGCGTGACGCCATAACTGCTCGTGCGTCCGATCGAACGCACGTTAATTCAGATCAACCGCATATTCCCGTAACAGTTCCATGGGAACAATTTCCAATGCTCTTTGGTGAGTCCGGGTTAAGTAGATGCGCGGGGCCATACCTTGCTGGTGGGCTTCTAACCAACGCGCAGCACATAAACACCAGCGGTCGCCGGGCCGCAATCCCGAAAAGCCAAACTCCGGCCGGGGGGTCGAGAGATCATTGCCCCGCAGGCGTGAGAACTCAAGAAATTCCTGACTGGCTTCTACGCACACCGTATGTGAGCCGGTGTCCTGATCGCTCGTATTGCAACAACCATCCCGAAAGAAGCCAGTCATCGGGTTTTCGTTGCAGCTTTCTAACTGTTCACCAAACACGTTGACTGACTGATCCATCTGTTGTGTTTCCATTATAGGTTGCTCTCCTCAACTATCGTACGTCAGATTTTACGTGCCATCACTCTTCCGCTTTGGGGGCTGTGGCTGGATCTTCAGCCGGAGCGGGATCACACTCGCCGAGGCGTCTCCCAACCGTCCGGATTGTCTGCGAATAGTGTTCACTCTTAAACTGCATACGACTGTTCATCGTTGTCTCAGTGATGCTGTACTCCATAGTCCCATGCATCGCTGCGACCCCCTCTCCACCCTTGCAGGTCAGGCTCCCAGTCAGTTTTCCGCCAGTCTTTTTGACATTACTGACCTCACATCCATCCTGGGTAAAGGGCGTAAAAGGATCAACTTCTGGTTCATCAATGCATTCAGTTTTGGCATTGATTCTTGGTTGCGGAAGGTCGGGCGAAGAGATCGTGGTCGTCCGCTGCCATTTTCCGACGTTCACCGGCAAGGTTTCAGCCCTGACCGTCTGGCTGATAACAAGAGCAAAACAGACGAGCGAGACAACAGACACGGTCTGGCCCAGAGTATGATTATTATGACTGTTACGACTATGACGAATCATTCAACACCTCCAAATCTGGTACGTATACTAGCCCAAGAAAAGCATTCGGGCACCTGCTGGGCAAGTCTCCTCAGGATTTCTGTTCTCAGGGCGATTCAGTTGAACAACGGTAATGTGATCAGCAATTTCGAGCTCAAGAACGGCTGTGTCTACTCCTCTTGCTTGTGTGTCATCAAAAGACGAGCAACGCCAACGAAAACAGCACCCCACTGAAGATGAGGGCAAAGAAACAGTAGCCCATAATCTCGCGCAGTGGCACTTGAGCGATAGTGATCACTGGCACGATTGTTAAGGGCTGAACCAAGTTTGTCCACTGATCGCCCAGCGCCACGGCCATGGCCACGCGAGGGATATTGGCACCAACCTCAAGTGCCGCCGACATCATGATGGGTCCTTGCACCGCCCATTGGCCGCCCCCCGAGGGAATGAAGATGTTGAGCACCCCGCCGCTCAAAAAAGCAAACAGCGGCAGCGTCACAGACGAGGAGACCTGGACAAACAGTCCAATCACAATCTCTGCCAGGCCAGAGTCAGCCATGACTGCCGCAATGCCAGCATAAAACGGATACTGCAACAGAAAAGGAGCCGCCACCCGACCGCCTTCAACAATAATCTGGACATATCGGATCGGCGAACCAGCCAGGAGCAGCCCAGCAAACAAGAAGGTGAAATTGAAAATGTTGAGGGTCAGGCCCTCTCCACGCACGAAGATATGGGTTCCGAGAAAAGCCAGCCCAACGCTAACGATCAGTATATTCAGCAAACGTGAGCGTTCTAGACGTTCTGCTGGCGTATGTGAGGCCGACCTTTCTTCCTTATCAGGAACGGTGTCAGGCGCAGTCTCGGTAGGCATAAGATGTTCGGGAATCCCTGAGATATCCCCGGCTGTGCGCGGCCGCAGTGCAACCATCACGAACGGCAAAAGGGCCAAAACGATCACGGCAAGGCCAGCATTCCACACTGTGAATAAGGTCTGTGAGGTATCAATGATACCGATTTGTGACTCCAGAAAATGTCCCGGTGTTGCTAGCGTCAATCCAACCGAACTCGACAGTCCTTGGTGCCACACAACAAAGCCAGAGAATGCAGACGCCACCAGTAGAGGGTAGTGCACCCCAATCCCTCTCGCGCGACACGATTCGCCAATCGAACGCGACACAATTCCGGCCACGATCAGGCTCAGCCCCCAAGATACGAGCGCGCACATGCCGGTGATCAGACACGCTGCACTATAGGCGAGCCTCGGCGTACTAATGTAGCCAGCAACTTGGGTTAAGGCCACCCGGACCGGTGGCGTGTTGGCCAGCGCATAACCAAGCAACAGCGTCAGCGTAATCTGATTCGTAAAGCGCAGCAGGTTCCAGAAGCCATCCCCCCAGGAATTGAGCGTCTCAGCCACGCCAAAACCGGCGACGGTGACCGCCAGCCCGAAGGTGAGGAGGGATAAGACGAGCGCAACAACAAAGGCATCGGGAACCCAGCGCAGAAAAAAACGGACAAAGAAGTCTATGATTCGGTTCACGGTTATTGAGGAATTGTGTAGAAATTCGGTAGAAATCGAGAGTGTTAAGAGAGCAATACTATGTCTCAGCGTCCTTACAGCCGTGCTGTCCTAAAGAAACGGTGTAAGATCCGATGCAGATTATAGGCATCGACAGTACCTGCCAACTCACGGATAGAGTGCATTGCTAACTGGGGCACACCGACATCGAGAGTCCGGACTCCAATTTCAGCTGCCGTCAGCGGTCCGATTGTGCTCCCACACGCCATATCACTCCGGACGACAAAAGCCTGTAGCGGCACCTCTGCGTCAGCTGCCAGTTTCCGAAAGATAGCACTCGTTTCGCTATTGGTGGCGTAGTGCTGATTGGCGTTGAGCTTAATGACAGCACCGTGATTCAGGAGTGGGCCATGATTGTCGTCGTGCCGATCCGAAAAATTAGGGTGGACTCCATGCGCATTGTCAGCAGAGATGAGCATGGAGCGAGCGACAGCCCGGCCGCGCTCTTGCGCCTCGGGCAACACCCGCTCCAGAAGCTGCTTGAGCATCGGTCCGCGTGCGCCAGCAGCCGAGGTGCTGCCAACCTCTTCGTGATCGTTGCAGACCAGCAGGGCTGCCTGGTCCATGTTTTTGTCCAGATCTTCGTTCAGGTCTTTGTTCATATTTTGCGCGACCAATGCCTGTAGGCCGATATAACAGCTCAGCAGGTTATCAAGCCGCGCCGAAGCGATAAATTCATGGGCCAGGCCAACAAACTCTGGCCGTTGGGTGGGATAAAAAAACAGCTCATAGTCCAGGACCTGAGCAACATCCGACACACCAGTCGCCTCAAGCCGCTGCTGCAACAAGACTTTGAAATCCGGTTTGTCACTGGCTTGGGCTTGGCCCAGAATGGGTGGAAGATACGTCTGGGCATTGATCGAACGGTTCTTGTTGGCCTCGCGGTCGAGATGAATAGCCAGACTGGGAATAATCGCAACCGGCTGAGTGAAATCAATCAACCCGTGGGCGACATCGCCCGCCTGAGTCAGATAACTGACACGCCCAGCGATCGACAAGTCCCGATCAAACCAAGAGTTAAGTAAGACCCCACCGTAGACTTCGACCCCGAGTTGCACGTATGCGTGCCGATGCACTTCGGGGTTTGGCTTGACCTTCAGACACGGCGAATCGGTATGAGCACCGACCATGCGAAAGCCACTCTCAACCAGCCCAGCCAGTCCACTGCGTCCACCTTGGCCAGGCATGCGCCACGCAATCAGAGATGAGTCGTTGCGGGTGATAAAATACCGCCCACCCGGTGCCAGCTGCCAAGCATCGGCTTCGTGCAGCCGGGTAAACCCAGCTCTCGACAAGCGCACGGCCATCTGCTCGACCGCATGGAACGGCGTCGGTGAGGCGGCTAAAAAATCGATCAGCTCTTGATTGAATCGTTCTCGATCCATCCACTCCTCCCAGGCAGATATGAATATTTTCTGTTGGCGAGTCATCAAGAGCTACACGACAACATCGAACAGCCGGCTCGCTGACGCGCCCAGTCAGGACGTTTTTGGGCGTACTCTTCCTTGCCAGCTTGCTCCTCGTACGGATGGCGGAGCACCTCCAATAATTCCTGGACCATGGAGTAATCGCCTTGTTCAGCCTTGTCGATGGCCAGTTGGGCCAGATAGTTGCGCAGCACATATTTCGGGTTCGCAGTGTTCATCCGAGTTCGTCGCGTTTCATCCGTCCTATCTTGCTCATCTTGCTCATCCGTCCCATCTTGCTCATCTTGACGCACCCGCGCTGTGTAGCCGCGTAGCCACTTGCCAATACGTGTGACCGTGGCGGTGCTTAGTTGCTCGGGGATGTAGTAGGCATCCAGAAGAGGTTCCATCAAGACGGCATCGGAGACCGCCTCGACATGTTTTGCACTCACATCAAGCAACGCCAGCTGACGGTAAAAAATTGTCATATCAGTCTCGGCCAATTGAAAGATCGCCAGCAGTTCTGCGGTCAGCGCCTCGTCGGTTTGTGGCGCAAAGGCCGTCAATCCCAGCTTGTGAGCCATCATCGCTTGCCAGCCACCCTCAAAGTCTTTCACATAGCTATTCAGGGCTTGTTCTAAAGGGGCCGCCTGTTCGATCAAAGGGTAAATCGCATTCGCAAATTGGAGCAGATTCCAGTGGGCGATTTCGGGCTGATTACCGAAGCAGTAACGACGGCCGGCAGCGTCCGTAGTATTCGGCGTCCATTTCGGATCGTAGTCTTCCAGCCAGCCATACGGACCATAGTCAATCGTGAGGCCGAGAATCGACATATTATCCGTATTCATCACCCCATGGACAAACCCGACTCGTAGCCAGTGGACAATCATCTTTGCTGTGGTACGGCACACTTCTTCGAACCAGGCCACATAGGCTGCTGGCGAAGGCTGGCCTAAATGGGGAAAGTCATTACGGATGCTGTAATCAACCAGCTGTTTCAACACCTCGGTTTCCCCACGTGCGGCAAAGAGCTGAAAATTTCCAAAGCGCAAAAATGATGGAGCGACCCGACACACAATAGCGCCTGGCTCAGGCTTGGGGTGGCCATCGTAAAACATATCCCGAACAACCTGCTCGCCCGTCACCACCAAGCTTAAGGCACGGGTCGTCGGGACGCCAAGATGATACATCGCCTCGCTACACAGAAACTCACGGACCGATGAGCGTAAGACGGCCAAACCGTCGGCTGAGCGTGAATACGGTGTGGGACCTGCGCCCTTGAGTTGGACTGCCCAACGCTGGCCGTTTTGATTAACAACCTCTCCCAGGTTGATCGCCCGGCCATCTCCCAGCTGCCCGGCCCAATTGCCGAACTGGTGGCCACCGTAACACATGGCATAGGAGTCCATACCTGGCAGCAAATGATTGCCTGAAAAGACTTGAGTAAAATCGTCGGATGCACACACGGCGCTGCTCAGATTGAGTTCCTGGGCGACTTCCCGGGCGTACGCGACTAAACGAGGCTGAGCGACTGGAGTCGGTTGGACCCGAGAGTAACACGCCCGCATGACCTGCCGGCGGGAATTTTCAGTTTCGGGATCAGCCGGCAGCTCGCGGGTGAATCGATTGTCGAACGTCAAATTTTCGAGCGTTTCTGCGTTGTCGGACGTGACCGGCATGAATGTATCCACAGTCTGAGAGTTGGATTGGGTGTTCATAGGATGCGTATTTCCCTTCTGTTTGTTATCTCTTTTTCCTCTATTCGGGTTTACTGAGAACGACGCATAGGCCCTGGACCGGTGTCCCGTTTTCGATCCATAACACAGTCGGTTTTAGTGCAGTGAGGCTGAAGCCGGACTGCGTTGCTCGGTCTGTTAGGTAGGTCTGGCCATGCATATAGTAACCGGAGCTGTTCACACTCAGTTCCTGAGTTGGGTTGTCTTCCGCCGTAAAAATAAACAAACCACGCTCTCTTAGGGCGCTGAACACAGCGGCGAACACCTGACGCGGATCACCGATATGTTCAAACACACCAGCCGCAACAATGACATCATAACAGCCGGCTTTTTTGTCCATAAAGGGGTAGATGTCCGCAACTGTGAGCTCGTTATAGATATGACGCTGTTGTGCTTTGGCCAGCATCTGGGGGGATAAGTCCACCCCATCGAGGCGCTTGGCCATCGGCCGCACGGCTTGACCGCACAAGCCAGTCCCGCAACCGAGGTCAAGAATATCAATTTTTTCTTGGCTATACTCCTGCAATGCAGCCAAAATCATCTGCGGGGCTTGGTAGTGTAGGCCGTCGACCAGCTTGCGATCGTATGAGTCGGCGTAGTTGTCGTAGAAGCGTTCAATATACGATTGAGCTGGCCTGTCCGGGATCGCCTCTGCGCCCGTGTAGGCAAGGAGCATCTTGGCTCCGATGTGATCCTCTGGCACCAGACGGAGATAGTGACGCAGGTGGAACGTGGCCTGCGGCAAATCACCATCCGCGATGAAGAGCCGACTGAGATACGCATGCACGACAGACTCATTCGGTTGTATAGCCAGGGCCCGCTGCAAACTCAAGATCGCGTCCTTGTTGCGCCCCGCTTTCATCAAAGTGAGGGCCAATTCGAAATGGGTCCGGAGGATAGCCGAGATGAGGTCTGCCGCGACCGGGGTGCGCGGATTCATTTGGAGAGCCTGCAGATAGAGCGTAAGGGCTTGGTCCAGTTGGCCGTTGACATGGTGTTCGATCGCCTGATCGAGCGTCTTGTCTACAGACATGCATTTCTCCTAGCAAAGCGAGACGTTCTTATCATGTGGTGCGAAGAACGCCAGGGAAGCCCGAACCGCGAGGCGTTTAGTGCTCGCTCAGGCAAGATGCTGGTGCCATATCTGGACCAACACGCAGACTCAGATGTTCGAATCGGCGGACATCATCACTGACCTACGCGAGACCTACGCCGTTTAGTCTTCCAAAGTAATAAACAGCGATTTTCGTGGTTTGCCATTCACCGCCCGGCTAATATGGCCTTGGCCGGTCGTATCTTCTGCAAGCAGGATATCTCCTGCACCCAGAATGCGCTTTGTACCGTCGCCAATTTCTATTTCCACCTCACCTTCAAGCGTGACTACATATTGGCGGCGCGGGGCGTTGTGCCAATCGAAATTATAATCACCAGTGTTCTCCCGGAAGACAACACCTTTGGCCGGCACCAGAAAGGACATATCACCACCCGGTCCGCCGTCTTTCAGCTCGACGTCAATGTCTTCAAAATGGGATTGTTTATCTGGTCCTGTGTATACACGTGTGACTTTCATATTTTCTCTCCTTCTTCAAAGCACTCTTCAGACACTATTTTGGAGCCAGCAAATCCAAGGCTTTCCGCGTAGCAACTAAACGGTCTTCATTCACCGGACTAACAGCCAGTACCGGCATACCAGCTCCAGCTTCATGAAACGCAGCCAGTTGCTCACGGCACATGCTCGGCGGTCCATACACACACACCTGCTCAACCATGCGATCCGACACAACAGCCGCCGCGCCTTTTCGGTCTCTGTTTTTCCAGGCTTCTTGCATAGCGTTCACTTCGTCAACAAAGCCACAGCGCCGCCACTGCAAGCGATAGAATGGCAACTGAGCAAAAAAGGCCAAATTGTACCGGGCGGCAGAGCGAGCTTGCTCAATATCTTCAGAAATAAAGGTCGGAATGCTGACAATGCAATCCAGTCCATTAGGATCTTTACCCGCCCGCTCAGCTGCACTCTTGGCCGCCTCAAGCAAAGTTGTCAGATACGTTCGAGCTGGCAAGAATGGCATAATGCCGTCCGCTTCTTCGCCGCCAACCTCAGCGCTTTCCGTAGTCACCGACGCCACGTAGACCGGGACATGATGCCGTGAGGCGCGAGGCTGGAAGAACGAGCCAGTGGACTCTCCGCTGAGCGTTTTTTTGAGCGTCTGCACGTATGAACGCATATACGCACGCGGCTGGTCCATCTTCATCCCTAATGATTCAATAAGTGGTCGGTGGCTGACGCCAAGCCCCAAGACGAGTCGGCCTTCGGACAGCTCAGAGATAGTCCAGGCCGTCATGGCAGCCAAAAACGAATGCCGAAAGTAAATATTGGCAATATTCGTCCCAACCTGAATGCGAGACGTTGCCAGCGCAATGGCCTCAGCACAGGCCAGCGCATCTCCCCGGCCCTCATTGACCAGCATAGCGTCAAAGCCTTTGTCTTCGGCCAATTTCCCTAATTCAACAAACTCCTTGGGGGGAGCTTCAGTAGCCGTTGATAACACAACACCAAGCCGAAATGGACGTGACATATGTTCTCCTTAACTATGCAAAACGATGCAAAAGGATCATCCGAGACGTTCTAGACGAGAAGGCAAACCCGCCTCAACGGAGTGCCCCTTGACCGCCCTCCCCGGCGGACGGCGCCTCACTCCCAGGCTGTCCGCTAGATCCTGCAGTGTCTTGGATCTCTCTGTCCATTTTGATTAAACGTGCTTGTCCATAAGCGGTGTCAAACAGTCCAGCGTCTTCTCCCTGGACCAGGAACTGGTAGCGTCCAGCTTGTGGACGGATGGCAATATAGACCAAGATCAAGAGCAGAACTACCATCTGCCAGGTCAGTATTTTCAGAAAACGTTCAATCCGTTTGAGGCCCTCGGCCCCATCGGCATGCAAATCTTTGGACGCCATTTTTCCTCCTTATCCTCTTCACACTCTTCGGAGCAGTATGCGGGCTCTCGTATTGCGACTCTGTATAGAAGGTCTGACAACAATTCTCAACTCTCGACCATGCTCAACAACTTGCTACTTGTCTCAAATTCTGCCATGAAACCGACGTATTGTGTTTTCCTGCGTTCTATGGTCTGTATGCGTCTCACCTTAACGGCCACGGAGCATCGCTACTGGGATATTATGAAGTCTGACATTCGTCGCACCATTTGGCATCTTTTGACTGAGCAAGAGGCCAACCGTTTTCCCGGTGCCCATAACTACAGCGACCATATCGACCGCACCCCCCACTTCGTTGGCGCAGAAACAGCCGCTCAACTACTCCGAGAGCTGACCGTATGGCGTAAGGCTCAGATCATTAAGATTAACGCCGATGCCCCCCAACTGCCCGTACGCCGGGCTGCTCTAGCAGATGGCAAAGTTCTCTATCTTGCCGTCCCACGCCTTAAAACAGAAAAATGTTTTGTTGAACTCGATCCGCAGAAATTGGGCAGTCGTATCCTGTTGGTTCATAGCCTGCGTGGCGCCCTCAAATACGGTCGCCTGGTTGCCCCGCGTGATATGCGGCACATCGATGTCGTTTTGTGCGGCTCAGTCGCCGTCGGTCGGGATGGATCTCGCCTGGGCCAAGGTGGGGGATATGCTGACCTAGAGTACGGTTTACTCCGTGAAGAAGGCCGCGTCCGTGAACTAACTCCGATTATTACAACCATCCATCCCTTGCAGCTCATGCTCTCTAAAATTCCGATGTTTCCCCACGATGTCCCAGTCGATTTTATCGTCACCCCCAAGGACGTGATTGCCACCCGCTCTGTGTATCCACGCCCGCGTGGCATTTATTGGGATCTGCTCCGAACAATACAGGTCAATGCCATTCCGCTCTTGCGTAAACGCATGCGGCAAGGCAATACAGGCACCCGGCAAGGATAGCAAACCCCCAGCGTAGCTGAGACACTCTTGGCCTATATCTTTCTTCGTAGGGCACACCCTACTTCAAAACAATATCGACTCTAATTCGGAAATAGCCCCGATGGTATAGTCCGGAGCCGGAATTCCCTCAGGTAAAGCCACGTCTCGGGCATTGACCCAGGCGATATCAAGCCCTGCTCCCTTGGCTCCAATCACGTCGTCCTGCGGCGAGTCTCCCACATACAAGGCATCCTGAGCTTCGACATTCAGCAGCTCTAGGGTATCGGTAAAGATCTTGGCATGCGGTTTGCGCCAGCCATGGTCGTCAGAAATAACAATATGGTGAAAATATGGCGCCGCACCGTCTCGCTCAACAATATGCCGTGCTGTTGGTCCATGATCAAAATTGGACACTAAGGCGACTGAATAGGCAGCGTGGACACGTTTTAAAAGTTGAACATGAACAGCAGGAATGTCCGTTGCGCGGGCCAGCAAGCCCATATGTGTCAGAGACAAATCTTGGGCTAGCTGATGTGTCTCTTCGGAAACCGGGTAGCCAACCCGAGTCAACGCCAGCTCAAAGCGCTGGACTGAAGGAATCTCGCGCATATCGCGAGCCCGACGGTCGGCAAACTCCTGATTCACCTCTGACAGCGCACTAAAAAACTGCTCAAACGGGACACGCGCAACTTTGGCTTCAATCGTGGTCTGGAGCGCTCCCATAGTCGATCGGGACGTTTGCCCTTTCCAAGCAAAGGTCGGTAAACGGTCGGGCTGAAACAGAGCCACCGTGCTAAACAAATCAAAGAGGATGGCTCGATAGTGTTTCATGTCTGACTCGATTTCTGCAAACGTTATGGCCGTGTCGCGAATCTGGTGTGACTTTTGGAATGGCACGGTTACTGCCGATAGCGTGGTTTGGCTGGCTGATCCCCTATTGGACGGCGGCCTGAAAACCCCTCTATCTGACGATGAAAGTAGCCGATTTCTTTTTCGCCATACTGCCAGCACAGATAAATCTCCTCGTCTCCGACTTGCGCAGGAAAATCGACCAGGCCCAATTCCAGGTCCTTGAACAGGCAGCCATGCTGCTCAATATCTTGCACGGCTTGCGCCATATCTTCAAAAAGGGGTGCCAATGAAGGGCGCAGGCGTAATAATTCTTGGGTAGAAAGATCCGGCAATTCTTCTTCTCCACGCTCTTTCAGCAAGCCTTCAATTTCTTCCCGAATTTTGATGCCAATCCGCTGCATTCGCTCCATAACCAGCTCAATTTGCGGCACAAGCGTGTTGGCTTCGTCAAGACTAAACTGCCGAGCGTGTTTCATAACAGTGTTTTCACAAAGATGGTCCTACGGTTGTACCCAGTCTTTACCCCTTGTGCAAGGAGAGGCCATGTATTATGTGTTTTAGTAGGACTTGATGACCCAGCCCAAAAACTGGAGGAGACCTCATGGCAGAAATTAGGCTTAGTGCTGGCGAGGAAGAAGAGGCTCAGGAACACGGCGTCGTCAGCTTTGAGGAAGATCCGGGGGATATCGTTGTTCCCACGGAACTGCCGGTTCTTCCCTTACGAGGGGTTGTGATCTTTCCCTCTGCAATTGTTCCCCTGTTGATCTCACGGGGGTCCTCACTGAAACTTGTAGAAGATTGTCGAAAGAACGACAATATCTTAGGCTTAGCCACCCAGAAAAATCCTGAAGATGAGAATCCCAACTCCACAGCCCTGTTCTCCCGCGGGAGCGCGGGTCGGATTCTCAAAATGCTCAAATATCCGGACGGCAGCGTGCGTATCTTAGTCCAAGGACTGAAACGCATTGACATCCGAGACTATCTTCAGGAAGAACCGTATATGCGGGCAAATGTCTCCCATTTGCAAGACGTGATCCAAGCCTCATCAGATCTTGACGCGCTGCAGGCGCATCTGGTCAGCCAATTCTCAAAGTTTGTCTCCCAGGTACCGTACCTGCCTGACGAGCTGCAGGGCGTGGTGATGAACATCAAAGATCCCGGCCGGGTCACCGACCTCATTGCTTCAAACCTGAATATCTCGGCCGAGGAAAAGCAGGATTTGCTGAATAGCCTCGACGTGCGTCAGCGTTTGGAAAAACTCTCGACGATTCTCAATAGGGAAGTTGAACTGGTCGAACTCGGCCATAAGATCCAGTCCCAGGTCCAGAGCGAACTCAACAAAAATCAGAAAGAGTTCTATCTGCGCCAACAGATGCGAGCCATCCAAAAAGAGCTGGGTGAGGGTGATTCAAAGACGGACGAGATTGAGGACCTGCGCCAAAAGATCGAAGCAGCCAATATGCCTCAAGAGGCACGCAAAGCAGCTGATAATGAGTTGGAGCGGCTGCGCATGATCCCGCCAGAATCGGCCGAGCATTCGATGGTCCGTACGTATCTCGAATGCTTAGTCAATCTGCCGTGGGATATTGCCACAGAAGATAATCTCGATATCACTCATGCCCGCCAAGTCTTGGACGAGGATCACTACGATTTAGAGAAGATCAAAGATCGTATCTTGGAATATTTGGCGGTCCGCCAACTCCGCAAGGACCCCAAAGGACCAATCCTGTGCTTTGTCGGCCCGCCAGGCGTTGGCAAGACGTCCTTAGGTCGCTCCATTGCGCGGGCGATAGGCAGAAAGTTTATTCGTCTGTCGTTCGGCGGCGTCCGTGATGAAGCCGAGATTCGTGGCCACCGCCGAACCTATATCGGCTCTCTACCTGGCCGCATCATTCAATCCCTGCGCACCGCAGGCTCGAATAACCCACTGTTTATGCTGGACGAGATTGATAAACTTGGCATGGATTTTCGGGGTGACCCAGCGTCCGCTTTACTTGAGGTGCTTGATCCAGAACAGAACTTCTCGTTTGGGGATCACTACCTGGACGTGCCTTTTGATCTGTCTAAGGTGATGTTTATTACGACTGCCAACTACCTCGAACCAGTTCCACCTGCCTTGCGTGACCGTATGGAAGTGATTGAATTAGCTGGCTACACGGAAGAAGAAAAGCTGGAGATCTCCAAACGCCATCTGATGTCCAAACAGATCAGAGAGAACGGTCTGACCAATGAGCTGATCGAGTTCAACGATGAGGCCCTGCTGAAAATCGGGCAGAGCTATACACACGAAGCTGGTGTCCGCAATTTAGAGCGGGAAATTGGGCGGGTGTGTCGGAAGGTGGCGCGCACTGTCACCGAAGGGCGCACGGAGAAAACGCTCATCACCAAAGAAAAAGTCATTGAGTTACTCGGCCCCGAGAAATTTATCCCCGAGGTCGCTGAACGCAGCCAAGAGCCTGGCGTCGCAATTGGCCTGGCCTGGACACCGAACGGCGGTGAGATCTTGTTCATCGAGTCAACGCGTATGGCTGGGAAAAAGGGCCTGACCTTAACCGGGCAGCTGGGGGACGTGATGAAAGAATCCGCCCAAGCCGCCCTCTCCTACATCCGTTCGCGGACAGACCAACTGGGCCTGCAGCCAGACTTCTACGAAAACTCCGATCTGCATATTCATGTCCCAGCCGGTGGGATTCCAAAAGACGGACCATCAGCAGGAATCACGATGGCAACCTCGCTAATCTCGTTGCTCACTAGTCGCCCGGTGACTCCTCATCTTGCCATGACAGGTGAGATCACTCTGCGCGGCAAGGTCATGCCGATTGGAGGGGTGAAAGAAAAAGTCCTGGCGGCCCGGCGGGCTGGAGTGAAAACCGTCGTTCTGCCTAAGCGGAATGAAAAAGATATTGAGGACGTTCCGCCAAATGTGCAAGCAGAGATAGAATTTCGGTTTGTTGAAACCATTGATGAGGTCTTAGAGATTGCCCTGATGCAGCAAGTCATTCCAGTAGACACCCCAAAGGCGAGCGCCCAGCAAACGCCAGCCTCATCCTAGACATCGGCAAAGTCATGTAGCCCGGCTCATGCGTCCACATGGCTGAACACATTACCGAAATTGCACGGGGGCAGGCTCATCGCCTGCCCCCGTTCCCACTGACAACAGACCACCCTGTGGTTTGCCGTCGGGGCGATTCGTGAACCGCCCCGACAGTTAGTCTTTTTTCCCCTTCTTGGGGCTGCTACATATGGAAGAGTCTAGAGAAACAGTACGAGGAGGTATGATGCATGCGACGTGACTGGGTGGGTTCGGCCTTCTGGGTGGGTATTCTTGTCCTATTTCTCAGCGTTCAGTCTCAATCCAGCCAGCCTGTTTGGGCTCAGACCAGTAATGCCAGTTGGCAGGTCAGCCAAGAAAAGCTGGACAATGGTCTCACCGTTCTACTCCTCGAAGACCACCGCTCACCGGTTATTACCCTTCAGGTTTGGTACAAGGTTGGCGCTCGCAATGAACAGCTCGGTCGGACGGGGATTTCCCATCTGCTCGAACATCTCATGTTCCGTGGCACAACCAAGTATGGCGAGGGAGAATTCACCCGCTTGGTGAAAGAGAAAGGCGGGAGTCTGAATGCCTTCACCAGCGCGGATCACACCGTGTATTTCGAACGGGTAGCGGCGGCGTATCTGGACCTGATGCTCGATCTTGAATCTGATCGTTTGGCCAATCTGGTGCTTGATGAGAAGGGGCTTGAAGCAGAACGCCAGATCGTCATGGAAGAGCGGCGCATGCGGACGAGCGATAACCCAGCCTCAGACCTGTGGGAGCAGCTGAGGGCGGCTGCGTATACTGCCCATCCGTATGGCTGGCCGGTCGTCGGCTTCCAGCACGATCTGGAAGCCATCACGCTAGACAGCGTCAAAAAATATCGGCAGATCTATTATGCGCCTGGGAATGCCATCTTAGTGATTGCTGGCGATGTTACTCCTGAGACCCTTGTGCCAAAAATCAAAGCAACGTTTGGGGCCATACCAGCCGGGCCAGCCGTCCCGCCAGTCACAGCAACCGAGCCTCCACAGCGCGGCGAGCGGCGGCTTACCTTTAGACGCCCAGCTTCCTTACCCATCTATGCTGCGGCATATCATGTGCCCAATATGCATTCAGACGATAGCCCTGCCCTGACCGTCCTCGCTACGATTCTGAGCAGGGGGCGGAGCGCTCGATTTCAGAAGACGCTCGTCGAGCAAAAAATGCTCGCCCTCGCCGCTGATGCCAGTTACGACCGGACAGCAAAAGACGCGCCCCTGTTTTCCGTGTCGATGCGGGTTGCGCCCCAAAAAAAATGGCAAGATGCTGAGGCCGCACTGTATGAAGAAATTGAGCGGATGAAGACACAGGTAGTGACACGTACAGAACTTGAGCGGGCCAAAAATTTAGTGGAGTCACGATTTATCTACGGTCAGGATTCGCTTTTCTACCGCGCTATGCAACTCGGTCAATATGCCTCACTCGGGGATTGGAAGCTGGTCCATCAAGTTGTGCCGAGTCTGCGGGCGGTCACGGCCGCAGATGTGCAGCGGGTCGCCCAAACCTATCTGCGGGAAGAGAACCGCACCGTCGGGATTCTCATTCCTGAAGGTCCACCAATACGCGAGCGACCCGAGAGCTTTGGTAATCAAACCGCGCATTAAGAGACACAAGAATCTCACAGTCGCGCGCCAAAACAATAGGACGAAACAGGGTAAAGATGAAAAGGATGAAAAGATTGATCAGCGTGGGTATATGGTTTGTCTGCTTGGGTCTGCCCATCGCAGAAGCCGCGCCTGTTGGAACACGGACGGTGCTGGACAACGGAGCAGTCTTGCTTGTTGCCGAACGACCTGGGGTGCCAATGGTCGTCATGAATATGTTCATAAAGACCGGCTCAACTGCCGATCCAATCGGCAAAGCTGGTGTCGCCAGTCTAACGGCAGAGTTGCTGACGCGGGGCACGCAGCAGTATACAGCCGAAGCTCTGGCCGAAGCTCTCGACTTCTTAGGTACCTCACTGTCGATTTCTGCTGATTATGAA
This sequence comes from Binatia bacterium, assembly GCA_965231765.1. Lineage (GTDB taxonomy): Bacteria > Desulfobacterota > Binatia > Bin18 > Bin18 > JAAXHF01. Next base: position 4,519,180 of record OZ246887.1, on the reverse strand, counting down.
ACGACCTCGGTCTCTTTGACAACATTAACCAAAAACCTAGACGCGTCTTTTGCACTGCTGGCAGAAGTCCTCTTGCGTCCAACTTTTCCAGGCGACGAATTTAAACGCAAGCGGACCGAAACCTTAGGAGGATTGCAAAGCCAAGAAGAAAATCCAGGCTGGGTTTCCGGCAAAGCCTTTCAAGAGAAGCTGTATGCCAGTCACCCGTTTGGTCGGCTAGTCGAAGGACAGGCATCCACATTGGCCAATATCAATCAAGCTGACGTCACCAACTTCTACCAGACCTATTTCCGCCCCAATAATACGATTATTGGCCTGGCCGGAGAGATTTCCCCAACGCAGGCCGAGCAGCTCATTGCCCGGCATCTCGGCAGCTGGCAACAAGGCGCTGTCCCACAGGTCAGCTGGCCGGCTGCTCCGCAGCCCATTGCCGAACAATTATTCATTGATAAACAAGTCAGTCAGGCCAATGTTATCCTGGGCCATCCAGGTGTGTCGCGCCTCAATCCAGACTTCTATGCCATCCGAGTCATGAACTATATTCTTGGCAGTTCTGGCTTTGGCTCACGCTTGATGGAACGCATTCGGGAAGAGCTGGCTTTAGTCTATAGCATTCGGAGTAGTTTTAGTGCCCGCAAACATGCTGGCCCATTTCGCGTCGTGCTGCAAACGAAGAACACCACCGCCAAACAGGCTATTGCTGAATGCATCGCCATCCTCCAGCAGCTCATGGAAAAAGGCGTCACCCAAAAAGAACTCGACGCAGCCAAATCGTATTTGATTAATAGCTATCCGCTTGGTCTTGTCTCTAACCGTGATTTTGCGGGGCTGTTACCTGCTTTGGAATTCTTCGAATTGGGTCTCGATTATCCAGAACGCTATCCGGGGATGATTGCAGCTATTACCCTTGAACAGGTTCAAGAAGCCGCCAAGAAATATCTCCATCCGGATAAACTCTTACAAGTCGTGGTTGCAAACTTAGAACAGGCGCAGCTCGCTCCGCCGCAGGAAGCAGCTCCGGCAGAAGCGGCAACGGATTCTCCCCAGCCACAAGAAGAACAGTCCTAGATTTCTTTCTTCTCCCGTGGTGAGGATGTTTTCCCGCTAAAGCCTTCCCCCTTCACGTCTCTTTACAACAATGCTCCCTAACGGCAAACTCCCGGTCGATTTTCTGAAAACCTGCATCACCCATAGCGGTGTCACAGACCCTCGGGTGGTGATTGGTCCGCGCTTTGGCGAGGACTGCGCAGTCCTCGACATTGGCACTCAGTACCTCGTTGTCAAAACTGATCCGGTTACCTTCACAGCTGAGAACATCGGTTGGTACGCCGTCCATATCAATGCCAACGACATTGCCACAATGGGCGCCCGCCCACAGTGGTTTCAGGCGTGTTTGTTATTCCCCCCAGACACAAGCGAAGAAACGATCCGCCAGGTCTTTCAGCAGATAGATGAAACGAGCCAAGCCCTGAGTGTCGCTGTCACTGGCGGTCATACGGAAATTACAGCCGCTGTGCAACAGCCCGTGGTCGTCGGCACGATGTACGGCACGGTCGCCAAAGATCGTCTGGTGACATCAAATGGCGCACAGCCGGATGACCTGGTGATCATGACAAAAACAGCGGGCTTAGAAGGGACGAGTATTCTTGTCGCAGAAAAGGCTGAGGAATTGCAGTCTCATCTTTCTCATATGGAAGAATCGCTCTGGCAAGAAGCGCTTTCCCTGGGTCAGACATTTGGTATTTCCGTTGTCAAAGAAGCACTCTTAGCAGCCGAGCACGGTGCCACAGCCCTACATGATCCAACGGAAGGCGGCATTGCGATGGCGTTGTATGAGTTGGCTTCGGCTTCAGGTAATGGCATGCGGATCGAGCTTAACACGATTCCCGTTCTGCCGGTTACCCAGGCGATCTGCGAGTACTTTCATATCAATCCACTAGGCTTGATTAGCTCTGGGACGCTGCTGGTGACGATTCCGCCCCAGCGCTGGCCAACGTTGCGAACCAGGCTTCAGGCCCAAGACATAGCCGCCCGGGTGATTGGCACGGTTCAGGCCGAACCCGGCATAGCCGCATTTGTGAACGGAAAACCAACGGAATTTGTGTACAGTGAAACCGACGAGTTGGCGAAGGTCTTGTAAAGAGGCAGGCCAAGCGCTGAAAAAGAATGTAGCGGCTTGAGGTCTACAGTGGCAGCGGAGCTCTCAAATGGAAAGACTCGGTCGTTTGTCTTTGCTCGCTGCCCTAGTGGTGGCTTACGATCAGGGGTATGGTATTCGCACCTTGATAAGGCCCGCTCTGGGCCGCTGGAGTCATGAGCGTGGAACATTTCGACGTGCTAGTCGTCGGGGCGGGGCTGTCCGGGATCGCTGCCGGCTATCACCTACAGGCGAACTGCCCGGACCGGACCTACGCCATTCTTGAGCGACGCAACACAATCGGGGGCACCTGGGATATTTTCCGCTATCCGGGGATTCGCTCCGACTCGGACATGTACACACTGGGCTACTCGTTCCGGCCCTGGAGCGAGCCCCAAGCCATTGCCGACGGACCGGCGATCCTGCGCTATGTGAACGAGACGGCCACAGAATACGGCATCACGAACAACATCCGCTTCGGCCACCACGTCCAGCGCGCGTCGTGGTCAACCGCCGAGGCACGCTGGACTGTAGAGACCGAGCGGACCGACACGGCCGAACCCTGCCGCTTCACCTGCAACTTTCTCTTTATGTGCAGCGGCTACTACAACTACGACCGGGGGTATACCCCGGAGTTTGCCGGGGCTGAGCAATTCGAGGGACAGATTGTCCATCCGCAGCAGTGGACCGAGGACATCGCCTATGCGGACAAGCGCGTGGTGGTGATTGGCAGCGGCGCGACCGCCGTGACCCTGGTGCCCGAAATGGCGAAGACAGCGGCGCACGTCACCATGCTGCAACGCTCGCCGACCTACATTGTCGCCATGCCGTCGGAGGATCATGTGGCGAATCTGCTGCGACGTTTTCTGCCCAACAGCCTTGTCTACAGCCTGACCCGCTGGAGGAACGTGATCCTGGGGGCCTGCTTCTTCTGGTTCTGTCGGCGTTACCCGGAGCGGGCCAAGGCCTTTCTGCTGGGCCGCATCCGCGCCACACTCGGCCCCGACTCTGATGTTGAGCAGCATTTCAGGCCGCGCTACAACCCCTGGCAGCAGCGCCTGTGTCTGGCACCGGACAACGATTTCTTCGCCGCGATCAAGACCGGCCGGGCTTCGGTCGTCACCGACCACATCGCCAGCTTCACCGAACGGGGCATTCGGCTGCATTCGGGCGCAGAGATCGAGGCCGATCTGATTGTGACGGCTACGGGCCTCAATCTCCAACTGCTCGGCGGTCTTGAGGTGGCGGTCGATGGCGAGCGGATCGAGTTCTCGAAGACCCTGACCTACAAGGGCATGCTGTTCGGCAATGTACCCAACATGGCTCTCGCCATCGGCTACACGAACGCGTCTTGGACCCTGAAATGTGATCTCACCTGCGAGTACGTCTGTCGCATCCTCAACCACATGCAGGCAAAAGGCTACGACCAGTGCTGCCCGCGCCCCCACGACCCAGGTATCGAGCTTGAGCCTCTGCTGGATTTCACCTCGGGCTATATCCAGCGCTCAATTGACGCCTTTCCCAAGCAGGGTCCGAATCTGCCCTGGAGAGCGTACCAGAACTATATGCATGATATCTGGTCGGTGGCCTACGATTCGATTGAAGACGGTGCGCTGGAGTTCAGCCAGCGGCCGTCTGCACCGCACCAGGATTCCGCCGTGGACGACCTCGCGCTGCCGGAGCAGGTTGCCGACTGAGCCAACAGCCATAGCGTATGCCTCCTAGACTTTTTCTCAGCCCACCACAGACATTTCTCATGGGTAGAGAGAAAGATATCTCCATGCTTCTAATTGCATGCGGTCGAGAGGACAACTGGAAGGGGACAAGAAAGTGAAAAAGACGATTTCTGCCGAATGCTTCTGCAAGGCGTTTAGCAAGTTGTGGCAGGATGAGGCAAAGAAACGGGACACTATTCTTCGTGCCTACCCAGATGAGACAGGGTGGACGGAATACATGTTGGGGAAGAAAGGTGCCTCCCCAACAGATTCTTTCCTATGGCGGGTATCGGAAAGACTGTCTTTTACAATGGGCAAGGAATGGTACACCCTGGATGCCGTGTACTACGACAAGGCTTCCGATCTATATCCTCGCGGTCCCCGTGGACCATACCCGACCTGTCTGTATGTGATCGTTGAACACGAAAACCGGAATGAGCACGTGGAAACGGAAATGTGGAAACTGCTCCAGTGGCGTTCCCCCTTGAAGGTGCTCATTTTCTACGATTATCGTGAAGGTAAGAAAAAAGCCTACGAGAAGCTCAAGAACCTATTTGAGATGGGCAAGAAAGTAGATGTCGTATGCTCGGAGGCAAACGACACGGAATATCTCTTTCTGGTAGGCAGTCGATCTCAGGATGACGAAGTTCCTGTCTGGCGGTATTGGACCGTCAATCAGGACGCTCCTTGGCCTAATGACCCAGGGTGTGGGAAACCCCTAAGGTCTTAGACTGGGAAATTCTTTATTTCTTTACTCTCGTCCTCCATTTCGTACCAGACCGGAGGGCCATCCCTAATCCGCCGCCGCAATCACCGGCTGCTCATTCTCCTCTTTCGGATGAATCCCACGCAAGTGCGGCATGACCTCATTGGCAAACATTTCCATATTTCCGATGGTCTTATCATGCGGCATGTCACCAAAGTGCAAGAGGACTGGCATGACACCAAAACCAAGCGTTTTTGCCGAATGTTCCAAACGCTGGCGGACGGTCTCGGCACTCCCTACAATGCAGAAGCCCTTTTCATTTAACTCGCCAAAGGACATCTTGCTCCAGTCCATCTCGTCGGCATGGCCCAGAATATTCATCATCGATGAATGGCTGACATAACCTGGCGGAAAGAGGAATTCATTCTTCTGACGCAGGCCGTAATGGTAGAGCCACAACAGATGCTCCTTGGCTTCGGCTTCGGCTTTGGCGTCGGTCTCACCGACATACACCGGATAGACATGCCCAAGCTGATACGGTGAAGCCGTGTAGCCAAACTTGTCGGCGCACTCGCGGTACATGTCAAAATACACCTTGACCAGACTTTCCGGCATGTAGACCGCCAGGTAGGGATACTTGCGGTCCGGATGCGCGCACCACTCGATAGTCTCGCTGCTGCCAAAGCCCGGAATCCAGATCGGCGGATGCGGTTTTTGGAGCGGCCGTGGCCACACGTTGACGTAGCGGACCTCATAGTGCTTGCCTTCCCAGGAAAACGGTCCTGGGTCAGTCCAAGACTTTATAATGAGATCATGCGCCTCGCGGAAACGCTCCATCGAATAGGTGGGGTTAATCCCCATCGAGAAGTACTCGTTGCCGATCCCACGCACAAAGCCTGAAATAATACGCCCACCTGTAACGACATCCAGCATGGCAACTTCTTCAGCCACGCGGAGCGGATGGTCACGCAATGGCAAACCATTGCCAACAATCGCGATTTTGAGCCGAGACGTCCGCCGGGCCAGCATCGCACCCATAATATTGGGAGCAGGCATTGTGCCATACGCGTTCTGATGATGCTCATTGACACACACGCCATCATAGCCAAGCGTTTCGGCGTACTCCAACTCATCGAGATAGCGGTTATATAAATGCTGCCCCTCTTCCGGGTCATAGCAATCATTTGACAGCGTCACCCACGAAGACGGGTATTTCTCCTTATTCTCAGCAAAATCCTCAGGCAGATGCGGCCACGGCATGAGATGAAACGCATAAAATTCCATAATACACTCCTCAATTGCTCTTAGCTCCTAGCTCCATACTACTCTCTCGAAGCGACACTCGTTTCAAATACCATCCGCCCTTCCCGCTCTTGGGCGGCAATCCGGGCTTCCATATCCGCATCCAGCTGAATTTTACGGTCTTGCGGAAATTTCTCTCGTTCAAGTGGCGGGCGGAGATAAAATTCATCTGGTGAATTCAGCGACATCATGCCTTTGGGCGGCTCCAAAAACCATTCGCGACGCATGAAGCCCGAACTAAAAAAGACCCGCCGATCCTCTTCCGACCACTCACGGCTCAGAATCCCATGAATTGAGGCTTGCATCAGGTCAATCGAAATATCCCACCACAGATCGAATAATACCGCATAGCCGCGATCGCCGAGTGCCGGATTAGCTCGCACGCCTGTGCGTGCATTGACAAATATCAGATTCCCGTCTGTGTCATACTCTTCGATCTGGAGTGGGAAAAAAGACTGCTGATCTAGCCAGTAAATAAGCTTACTGACGTAGTAGTCCTTATGCCATTCACCTTTTGGCGTGGACACAACCACAAAACATTCGACCCCACCGTCTGCGGTATACACTGGATAATCGGGCCCCATGAGTTTGACATCTTGTGCCTGCACGTCGATGTAATTGCCTTCAGTATCAGTCAACACAGCGGTCTGGCGAGTAACGGGAAAACGGACAGTTTCATACAAAGTATCAACACCTAAAATCCGCCAGTCAAACTCCCAGGCGTCCCGACCAATCAAGTCGTCAAAAGTTGCTGCGCCATTCGGCAAGCGATCTTCCCGTCGAGGCGCAGGCTGACGCCGAATGCGGCGGAGGGCTGGTGAATAGGCAAACAGTTCGACCTTGGTCACAAATGTCTGGTCTGTGCGGTAGCCAATAAACAGAGTCTGGGTTCCATAGCGCTCGGCAGGCGACACGGCCTGTGATAGCCAGCGAAAAATCTCTTTGCCCGGTTCGGTATTGTACAGCTGCTCCTCGAAGCCGCCTTCTGGCAGGTACAAAATAGGAATAATCGACACCCGTTGGTCCATAAAACCAGAGCCGGTCACCGTCGAGGCGATATCGATCAGCGTACTATTCCAGTAGGGAGAATGCGGATACTCCATGCTCCGGATACCCATTTCTTCGGCAGTATACGGAGCTTCAAACGGGAATCTTTCAGCTGGGAGGTAGGGAACGCGAGAGTCGCGAGGGGTATCAGTCCGGAAATCAATCTGGGCTTTTTCTTCGGCGGACATTCCTTGTACGCTGCGCCACGTCCGAGGTTGTGATTCTTGGGCAATGGCCGACAGCGGCCATATGACAATGCTGAAGAGAACCAGACCCTGAACGTAGCAGGTGCGTGTCACGGCCCCTTGACCTCCGTAATGTCAAGATCTGCCCCAAAGACTAAATGGCCGGCTTGTTCCTGTCCCTGTATACGAGCCGCCACGTCAGGCGTGATCACGACATTTCGATCTTGTGGGAATTTATCCGGATACAGCAATGGTCGCAGATAAAACTCTTCCGGTGATTTGACCAGCATTTGCGTTTTGAGGGGATGCATCAACCATCCACGGCGCATGAAATCCGGCCCAAACACGACTTCTTTATCCTTCTCTGACCATTCTTTTACAAGATGGGCATCATGCACGCTATAGCTCATCAAATCCAGCGAGACATCGTAATACAGTGTCATCAGCGCCGCATAGCCTTTTTCCTTCAAGGCCGGATTATCCTGTCGGGCAATCCGCACCTCCACAACTTGGAGCTCGCCATCTTGATTATACTGCTCAATCCGGACGGGGTAAAAGTAGTGTTTATCCAACCAGTAGATGATCTTGCTGGCTGGGTAATTGGGCAGCCATTCGTCTTTGGTGACGGATTCGACCACGTAACACTCAACCCCCCCATCTGTTCGATAGAATGGATAGTTGTCCCACATTATTTTGAGATCATTCGACGCTTTGTCAAAAAAAGTGCCATCCGGATTGGCCAGGGTTACGGTTGGCCAGGTGGTGGGAAAACGAATGGTTTCATATATAACATCTGTTCCCAGCATCCGCCAGGTAAACTCCCATGCATCACGCCCGACAACATCGTCAAACGACTGAACGTTATTCGGAAACCGCTCACCTCGTCGGGGCTGGGGAATCCGCCGGACGCGGCGCAGGGACGGCGCATAGGCAAAATAGTCGAGTTTGGTCGAATTTTCCCGATCTGTGCGATGCAAAATCCACAGATCTTGGGCACCTAACAGTTCAGCTGGAGACGTGTAATAAAACACCATGCGGAAGAAATCTTTGCCTGATGGCGTCTTGAGCTGGCCGGCAATGCCAGCTTCGTCCGGCATGTAGAAATTGAGACCAATAGTGATACCTTGATTGAGATATCCGCTATTGGTCATCGAGCCATACGCATCCGCCATCACGTGCGACCAACGCGATACGTGGGCAAACTCCATTGATCTGTAACCCAACTCTTCAGCCGTGTAGGGTGCCTCAAACGGATATGGTTCGGCCGGGAGATACGGAGTGACCGTGCTGCGCGGGGTATCGGTCCGTGGATCAAGAGCAGCTTTTTCTTCGTCGGACAGCTCAGCAAGAACTTTCCAGGATTTTCCGTGGGAGCCGTTGGGTTGAGCAGAGATGGAAGGAGCCAAAAGGAGAAAAGCGAGGAGAAAGGCGGGAAAGCAAGAACAGGCAGATAGTTTTTTCATAGTGTTTTGAGAGGTAGAGAGCAGAGCCGAAGACCACCCTCACCCCAGCCCTCTCCCTAAGGGAGAGGGAACAGAGATGAGGAAGTAGGGTGGATAAACGTAGCGCATCCACCACTGACTAAAACTCGTAGCTCAGCTCCCAGCCGATATTGTCATAATTCCCATACAGTCCGTAGATGTCACTGCCGTATCCACCGCTATAGGCCGTATGGGTCAAGCGGCCAGTGATAAACTGCGAAAAATTATAGGTGGCAACGAGTCTGGTTTTGATGCCTTGCCACTTCCGAGTCGGGCCACTGACCCAGGGAATCGCCGTAAAGCCGATATTTAAGCGATCGCGGGTAAACCGGAACGGGCGGCCAACAAACGCCACCGGTAAGACATTCCACTCATCACCAACCCCGCCACCAAATCCACTCCCCAGCCCTTCACGCCAATCAAAGGTATATAGCAGCGACGGCTGGAAAATAAACGAGGTGTTACCTGGTAGGGCAAGTTCGAGCGCCAGGGCAGCTCGGAAGGTGTCACGCGCCACATGCCCGCCAGATTCAAAACTCTCGCCTATGCCTGCCCGACGACGAGCAGATACTTTACGCCGGACTTCTTTTGCACTTTCGTTACTGGAGATCCGCAAAGCAGGATCTGGACCGTTGAGCGCAGCATTAAAGCGGTCCGAGTCAGCAAACGCGACCCCCTTGGTCCACAAGCCCTCAATCCGGAGCACCATCGGCAACTCCCCAACCAGCGGCATGTTAGAGAAAGACGTCGCATAGTCAGCCGTAATGCCAAAATGATGCAGACGCGTGTGGCGGGGCCGTAGAATTAGATGCACCTTGTCATTCTCGTCAATCGCCCGGTCCGTAATAAAATTCTTAGACGACTTGTCCCAGGCGTAATAATACACCAGTCCCCAGGTGAGCGGTTCCATGGACACGTCTAAACGCACACCGTATTCATGATCGCCCCAGTTGCCAGACGAGGGCCGCCGCCGCTTCAAGATGTAATTGCCAAAAAAATCTTTTCGGCCATGTAAGACATCTCGGTCTGAAGTCAGCAGCTCTTCACCACCTGGGGGTAAAAACGGAGCTGCCCAGGGTGAGCCAAATCCGGCGCTACGATCGTGCTCAAAATGCGGAATATATAATAAATTCAGGGAATTGGCGCCGAAGAAATAGGTCGTGTTGATCATAAAGACCGGCAAACGCCGGAACTCATATTCAGCCGCTTCGACCTGAACACCTTCGCGATTATCGATCGCATTGATCGTATCAATGAATCGCCCGTCCATCTTTCCCCAGGCAATCTGTTGTTTACCGACCACCATATCCAGATTATGGGTTCGGTAACTGATGTACAGCTCGCGCACGATACGATCTAAACTATGATAAGCGCGTGCAGTGTCACTGCGCCGGTTGCCGTACAGCCCAGACGAGTCTTGCCAATTATACGCCCCATCGTACAAAAAATGGTTAATATTGGTAATCTCGATACTGGGCGAGACCTGATAATGCATCTCTATTTCCATCAGGTGCTGGAGCTGCAAGAATCGGAAATCTTTCTTCCGATTGCGGATGGTTCGGTTACTGCTCAACAAAACATCGGTCCACTGACGATAAAAGCCCTTGAACGTCAAAGCCGGAATTTGTCGTTCAATAGGTTGACGGACGTAGCGCCCAGCCGGATCAAAAGTCGCCAGAAAGCGGTCAAAACGTGACCAGTTATTACTCGCCCAAGCAATGGGTTTATTTAAAGGCCCGTCCCATACCGCATGGCAGGGTGAACTCCACAGGGCCAGAATGAGCCCTCCTACCAAGCAGGCCAGTCTGAAACGTTGCGATTGCGTATGTCGTTTCCGCATTCCTTTACATATCCTTTCTGTGACACAGGACAGTCTCCTGCTTACTCTCCTGAGCGTTGCTGGACGAGAATGCCAGCGGCTGACAGCTCGGCGACCTGCTCTTCAGTATAATCGAGATAGCGCTCCAAAACCGACTGATTATGTTCTCCCAGGTCAGGCGCAGGCACAACTTGTGGCAGCGGATGGCCGGAAAACCGGAACGGAAAACCCGGAATCATAAAGTCTCCCAGGACTGGATCGGAGACTGCTCGCACGGCTTGGCGATCAACTAAGTGCGGATGCTCAACCAGCTCGGGAATAGTCAATACAGGCGCAGCAGGCACGCGTTCCCGATCAAGCGCCGCAAGCGCCGCTTCGCGGTCCGGCAAGGACAGCAGCCATTTTTCGATCTCAGGGATCAGCGCGTCTTTATTTCTACTGCGTACACGGACATTCCGGAAGCGCGGATCGTCAAATAATTCGGGCTGCTGCATGGCATTGGTCAAGCCTTTCCACTGATGATCAAGAGCAGCAATAATCATGATATAGCCCTGAGCGGCATGGAAGACGCCGCACGGCGTCAGGCCATTATGGTGCGACCCACCACGGGTCGGAATAAACTTGCCCTGGGTCGCCGTATAGGTTTGCAGGCTAAAATCATGGGTGTGGATATACGAGTCGAGCAGAGACACGTCGATATGCTGCCCTTCGCCGGTGCGTTCCCGATTCAGCAAACAGCAGGCAATCGCGGCCAGACCGTGCACGCCGGTGCTCACATCCCCCATCGCGACCATCGGGATGACCGGCGGCTCGCCAGGTTGGCCCATGACTTCAGTCACGCCAGCATACGCCTGAGCGATATAGTCAAAACCTGGCACATGCGCCAGCGGACCAGTTTGTCCTAAAGCGGAAATCGAGCACATGACCAGCTTGGGATTCAGTTCTTGGAGGACCTGGTAGCCAAGTCCTAAGCGTCCTATGACACCCGGGCTGTAATTCTCAACAACAACATCAACATGTGGAATCAGCGAGCGGATGAGATCACGCCCGGCTTCAGTTTTGAGATTCACACACAGACTCTGTTTGCCCAGATTATGCTGCATAAAATAGGCGCTACGGCCTTTTTTCCAGACGGGATTCTGGCGAGCCGGGTCGCCGGCGGGTGTCTGTTCAACCTTAATGACTTCAGCACCCATCTCGGCCATTAACTTTGTAGTCGTTGGCCCGGCCACAATCTGGGTAAAATCCAGCACTTTATAGCCTGCGAGCATGCCACGATTGTTTTCTCCGGCCATAAGAGTCCTCCCCTGGTAAAAACGGCAAAACGGCGCGGACCCGACTGAATGACTGTTCAGTCGTAAGAAACCGAGCCGGATTGTACTGGGGAACTCAGCGACTTGCAAGCGGTGAAGGGGCACGCATCAGCGGCTCTGCGATGGGAGGCCGTGCAGATTCAGCGGATCTTTTTGAACTGCTTTTTTCTCCTGGAGCAGAGGCTGGGCTCTTTTTTGCTGAGACTGAATGGGGCAGGCAGTGTGATTCTTCCTCAGTCCCTGTCCTCCATTCAGCGTGCCGCATGCATCATTAACTCAGCACCTGTCCGTCCCGCAACTGTTGAATCTCCGCTTCCGACATGCCCAAAATATCGTGCAGCACGTAGTCTGTGTGCTGTCCACGCTGGGGAGCAGCGGTTTGGACTGCACACGGAGTAGCGGACATTTGCCACGGAATACCGGCGTGCAGGCGCTTGCCAAATTCAGGGTGCTCTTTTTGGACAAGATAGCCGCGCGCTGCCAGGTGGGGGCTGGTCGCTAAATCTTTGTTGCTCATCGACGGAAACGCCGCTACCCCTGCTTTTTGCAATACCTCAGTGACCTCCCAGCGGTCGCGTTGGTTGGTCCAGGCGGTCAGAATTTCCTCCAGGCCAACTTCATTGGCTTTGCGGGCCGTGGCATTCGCAAAACGCTTGTCCGTACCAAGCTCAGGCTGCCCAATCGCCTGGCACAGCGCCTGCCACTCAGCATCTGTACCGCAGGCGATGGTGACCCACTTGTCGTCATCACCTTGGCATTTAAAACAACCATGCGGAGCCATCCAACGGTCATGGTTGCCGTCGCGTTCAGGCTGGGTTTTGTTCATCGCATAGTCCATCAGGCCCTCTGGCATCAAAACTAACAGTGCCTCCCACAGGGCCACATCCACATGTACGCCCTTCCCCGTTCGCTGCCGATGGGCGAGGGCAGCCAGAGCCGCAAACGAGCCAAAAATGCCCGCATTCGGATCACCGTACGAAATACCGGCTTCAGCCGGGTCCTTGCCCTGATAGCCAGACAGAGATGAAATCCCCGCCAGTGGGACCGAGGCCGGACCATAACCCATATACTGGCGTTCCGGCCCAGTCTGGCCATAGCCGCAGATGGAGATCATGATGATATCGGGCTTAATCTGCCTGAGCGTCTCATACCCAAAGCCCATCCGATCAATCGCCCCAGTTGAGAAGTTCTGCACCACGATATCACATTCAGCCGCCAGCTTCGTCACAATCTCAGCCGCCTCAGGACGAGCCAGGTCAAGCTGTACACTCTTCTTGCCCTGACTGTACTGGTTAAAATAGCCTGCCCTATTGGGACCTGGCTCGTTATCGGCAAAAGGGGGAATCTGTCGGGCGACACACGGTCGTTTTTCGCTCTCAATGCGAATCACCTCCGCGCCCATATGAGCCATTTGCAGTGTACAATATGGTCCCGCCCAGGCCCAAGTAAAATCCATAACGCGAATGCCTGCTAAGGGTCGTCGTGCTGACATGAGTAATCTCCTAAGTCCTTACATAATTCCCTGCTGCTTCAGCTCTCCCAGCTCGGCCTGCGACAATCCCAGCTTGCCGCAATACACCGCCTCATTATGTTCTCCTAACAGCGGAGCTGGTCGGGGAGCCTCGATACCACCTTCAGAGACTTTGAACGGCGCGCCTGGATATTGCAGCGTGCCAGCCACTTGATGGCTCACCTCAGTGAAGAACTCACGGGCTTTTAAATGCTCGGAGGCAAACAGATCGGCCATGGTATTGACAGGTGCCATACAGATGCGGCGTTCTTGACCGGCCTTATACAAGTCAGCGACTTTCCAATTGGCCGCCCACTCTTGGAGCATCGGAAACAGTGCGTCGTAGTTCAAACCACGCTGGACCCGGTCTTCGAAAATTTCCAGCGACGCCCACTCCGGGTTGCCCATCAGTTCAACAAACGCTGCCATTGGTCTTCTTCAACGTTAACCACAAAGAGTTTTCCATCTTGGCAGTCCAACATACACCAAGGGAAGATCGAGCGGCGCCCCAGGCGTGAGGCTTCATTGCCGGCATAGGTATAGTGCATGAAGTTCATTTCCAGGATGGCGGCGATGCACTCCTGAATAGACACATCAACGTGCTGGCCCTCACCGGTCAGCAATTTATGATAATAGGCCCCCAAGGTGGCTACGGCGGCATGCACGCCACCTTGGAAGTCGGCTTGGTGGCCAAAGGCTTTGAGCGGCGGCAGCTCAGGGTAATCAGATGCCCCCGGACTGATGAATGCCCAGCCACCGGCATTGGTCGCGGTGAGTTCGTAGGCATGATAGTCCCGGTACGGCCCATGACAGCCAAAATACGAAATCGTGGTCATAATCAGACCAGGATTGGTCCGCCGCAAGCGTTCGAAATCCAAGCCCACGCTCGCCATGTCGGACGGGCGGTAATTATGGATCAGCACGTCGGCCTGCGCACACAAACTGTGTAATACGCCCTGGCCTTTGGCGGCGTGGACATTTAAGGTCACGCCTTGTTTGTTTGTGTTCAGATACAGAAACAGGCCACTCTTTTCAGCGTGCGGTGTATCGCCGGGAAAGGGACCGCGCTGGCGGGCAGTGTCTCCGCCTGGTTCCTCGACCTTAATCACCTCGGCCCCTAAATCGGCGAGTAATTTACCGAGGTAGGGCGCCGAGACAAGATTGCCACATTCGACGACTTTCAGACCAGTCAGGAGTTGTTCTGCCATGTCATGTCTCCGTTCTGTACAAACTCTGGGATTCCGCAAAATCCGGTTAGACGCCGCGTTGCGTGAAGCCGACCCTGTCTTCAGTGCTCAAGCCGCGCAGCTCTTGATACACCTCATTTCCAGTCGACCGCCAAGAAGCGGTTTCGGGCGGACCACGTATTCGGGGGTGCTAGACAAGCCATTGGTCATCGCTTTGAGCAGAATGTTGTGGTCGGCTCATTTGTATCCCTCAAAAGCGAGGAGACGCAAGTGGTGGGGGTGAAATCGGCCAATTGGCTGATTGGAGCGCCGTATCGTTCTCGCAACGCGGCTTCATCGCCCGGCTTGAGGGGTGCTCTTTGGATGCCCCGGGCTTCGATACGAGCCCAGCCACCATCGATCATTGACGTGCCGAGACGTGCCGATCATTTGAGGGCGTAGAAGTGACTGACGCCCTGCAAAGTCCTGCATTGCCTTTGGCGCTGTACTATCTGGGCGGCAGGTCAAACAATGGAGCACTGGCCCGTTTTTTCTTCGTGGACTCAGAAACGCCCTTCGTTCAGTCGCCACCACACCTCGGTGCCCTTGAGGGTCGTGTTTCTTTGCGCCGAATCCCAAGGCGTCTGCCCGTCCTCGGTCCTCGCCTTGAGGTCGGCCCCGGCGTCGATCAGGGCGGCCAGTACGGCGGGGTTGTGGTTGTACGCTGCCGCGCTATGCAGGGGCGTCACCCCGCCCTCATCCGTCGCCTTGAGGTCAGCCCCGGCGTCGATCAGGGCGGCCAGTACGGCCGGATTGTGGTTGAGCCCTGCTGCGATATGCAGGGGTGTCCAGCCGTCCTTGTCCGTCGCCTTGAGGTCGGCTCCGGCGTTGACCAGGGCGGCCAGCACGGCGGGGTTGTGGTTTCTCGCTGCTGCGCTATGCAGGGGCGTCCAGCCGTTCTTGGTCCTCGCCTTGGGGTCGGCTCCAGCGTCGATCAGGGCGGCTGTCACGGCCAGATTTTGGTTGTACCATGCTGCACTGTACAGGGGCGTCCAGCCGTTCTCGTCCCTCGTCTTGGGGTCGGCTCCAGCGTTGATCAGGGCGGTTAGCACGGCGGGGTTGTGGTTTCTCGCTGCCGCCCTATGCAGGGGCGTCCGCCCGTTCTTGGTCCTCGCCTTGGGGTCGGCTCCAGATGCCAGACACTCCCGCACCAGCAGGGGCGTCGCCGTCTTGAAGAACCCCGCCGTGTTCCAGGCCCCACAATCCGCCGCGAGGGCCGGACGGCCCCAAGCGGCGAGGGCGAGGAAGACAACGCCAGCCACCACCGGCCCGCCAAGCCGGGCCGACAGGGGACCGGTGAGTTGGGGCCATGCCATCGCTCTCTCTCCTTTACCGAAAGCGGTCTCCCGCGCCAGGGGCGGCCGCCTGTTTCCGCGCAGAGCGCTCCAGTATGGGGAGCATTTTCGACTGGGGCTGTTTACACTCGTCCAATGCAATCGGTCGGAGATTCGGGAGGATCGTGGGCGGAATGCGCGCCTCGGTTCTATCAAGCCATAGAGCAGGAATTTGTGTCAGTAAAGCCGCGTGCGGTTGGCCTCTTCTTCGGCGGCATCGATATGATTGGCATCGGTGCCCGTAAGCTGGGAAAGCGGGAGCGCTCGCCGTATGCATCTACCGCTATTCCGACACCGCCTCGTCCAAATAATATCCTGCCCCGACCAGCAGCGGCAGCCCATAGCTCACCACCCGCTTGACGAAGGTGACTTTGCGTTGTGCGTGGCCGGTGAAGGGATTAGGCGCCGAGTAGTACAGGAAACTCTCTCCGAACGCTGCCGCCGGGCTCACCGCGTCATGGGCCTCGCTGAAATTCAACTCCGACGACACGCGCAGGCCGTCCTCTCCGCTGAACAGCGTGTCGCCGGACGTATCGACGCCGAACAGGTAGATGGAGGTGCTGCGCCACCGGGGCTGAGTGGGCAGGCTGAGGGCGAAAGCCCCTTTCGCTTCGAATTCCAGGGCGGCACACCGCACGAACTCTTGCAACCGCTCGGGCGACGGATCTTCTTCCAGCTGCTGAGCGTTGACCTCTGCACTCACGCAGGTACCGGGAATATCCCGCCGGTAGACTCCCGCCCCGATTGCGGCGGGGGTTCCGTCCCAGTCGAGGCTGATGACGTAGGACGCCTTTGGTTCATCCCGGCCCGTCGCCGGGTTGGTGAAGGAGTAGTAGAGCCAGCCTGCGCTGACGACGCTCAAGAGGCGATACCGGTCCGCCTTGTAGTCGTTGCCGAAGCCATCGATCACCAGTCCCCACGGTTGCCCTTCCTGTTCAGGGCGGTGGGGGTGGACGAGCGAGCGAGACATATCAGTCATGGGTATCACTTCGCTGACAAAAACATAGATCGGGCCGCTTCTCCAACGGGCGTCCTGGTGGAAGGCCCGGTAGGCCTCTGCAAAGCCGACGTCCTGGACGAACTCGTAGGCGCATTGAACAAACGCCTGCACGTCATCCGTTGTGCGTACGGCACTGGCGACAACAGTCTTCTCGTCGCACGACACCGGGTCGCCGGCACCAACAGCCTGTGGTGGGGCATACAAGAGAAGGGAGAGGATCAATAAAGTGGAAGACAGCCTGTATTTCATCATAGTTCGCTACCGTAGGAAGCTGCCTAGGTCAGGCCAATATCAACTCAGCCTATGGATGAGAAGGGCCTGGCGGGCTATTCCGACACCGCCTCGTCCAAATAATATCCTGCCCCGACCAGCAGCGGCAGCCCATAGCTCACCACCCGCTTGACGAAGGTGACTTTGCGTTGTGCGTGGCCGGTGAAGGGATTAGGCGCCGAGTAGTACAGGAAACTCTCTCCGAACGCTGCCGCCGGGCTCACCGCGTCATGGGCCTCGCTGAAATTCAACTCCGACGACACGCGCAGGCCGTCCTCTCCGCTGAACAGCGTGTCGCCGGACGTATCGACGCCGAACAGGTAGATGGAGGTGCTGCGCCACCGGGGCTGAGTGGGCAGGCTGAGGGCGAAAGCCCCTTTCGCTTCGAATTCCAGGGCGGCACACCGCACGAACTCTTGCAACCGCTCGGGCGACGGATCTTCTTCCAGCTGCTGAGCGTTGACCTCTGCACTCACGCAGGTACCGGGAATATCCCGCCGGTAGACTCCCGCCCCGATTGCGGCGGGGGTTCCGTCCCAGTCGAGGCTGATGACGTAGGACGCCTTTGGTTCATCCCGGCCCGTCGCCGGGTTGGTGAAGGAGTAGTAGAGCCAGCCTGCGCTGACGCTGCTCACGATACGATACAGTTCCACGAAGTAGTCGTTGCCGAAGCGATCGATCAGTGCTCCCCACGGTACCCCTTCCTGTTCAGGGTCGGGGGGGAGGACCAACGATCGAGCCATAGTACTCATGGGTGTCACTTCACTGACAAAAACATAGATTGGGCCGCTTCTCCAACGGGCGTCCTCGTAGAAGGCCCGGTAGGCCTCTGCAAAGCCGACGTCCTGGACGAACTCGTAGGCGCATTGAACAAACGCCTGCACGTCATCTGCTGTGTGTACGGCACTAGCGACAACGGTCTTCTCGTCGCACGATACCGGGTCGTCGGCACCAACAGCCTGTGATGGGATGCCCAAGAAGAGGAAGGGAATCACAAATACGGATAGCTTGGACTTCATTATAGATTTCACCATAGCTGGCTACTCTAGGAAGTTGCCCAGGTCAAGTCAATATCCAGCTCACCCAGAAGTCTCCATTGAGGGCCTGGCACGGCCCTCGGAGACGCGGGCTCTTTGCGCTGAGGGCTGCCCCTGCCCCTCCGGGCTATTCCGACACCGCCTCGTCCAAATAATATCCTGCCCCGACCAGCAGCGGCAGCCCATAGCTCACCACCCGCTTGACGAAGGTGACTTTGCGTTGTGCGTGGCCGGTGAAGGGATTAGGCGCCGAGTAGTACAGGAAACTCTCTCCGAACGCTGCCGCCGGGCTCACCGCGTCATGGGCCTCGCTGAAATTCAACTCCGACGACACGCGCAGGCCGTCCTCTCCGCTGAACAGCGTGTCGCCGGACGTATCGACGCCGAACAGGTAGATGGAGGTGCTGCGCCACCGGGGCTGAGTGGGCAGGCTGAGGGCGAAAGCCCCTTTCGCTTCGAATTCCAGGGCGGCACACCGCACGAACTCTTGCAACCGCTCGGGCGACGGATCTTCTTCCAGCTGCTGAGCATTGACCTCTGCACTCACGCAGGTACCGGGAATATCCCGCCGGTAGACTCCCGCCCCGATTGCGGCAGGGGTTCCGTCCCAGTCGAGGCTGATGAGGTAAGACGCCTTTGGCTCATCCCGGCCCGTGGCCGGGTTGGTGAAGGAGTAGTAGCTCCAGCCTGCGCCGACGACGCTCACGATACGATACAGTTCCATAAAGAGGTCGTTGCCGAAGCCATCGATCACCCGTCCCCACGGTTGCCCTTCCTGTTCAGGGCGGTGGGGGTGGACGAGCGAGCGAGACATATCAGTCATGGGTATCGCTTCGTTGACAAAAACATAGATTGGGCCGCTTCTCCAACGTGCATCCTCGTGGAAGGCCCGATAAGCCTCCGCAAAGCCGACGTCCTGGACGAGTTCGTAGGCGCATTGAACGAATGCCTGAATATCATCTGCCGTGCGTACAGCACTGGCGACAACAGTCTTCTCGTCGCACGATACCGGGTCGGCTTGGCCCAAAGCCTGCAGCGGGATGCACAGTAGGAGTAACAGTAGGAGTGAGGGAATCACAAATACGGATAGCTTGGACTTCATTATAGATTTTGTCATAGCTGGTACTCCTAGGACACTGCCCAAGTCAAGTCAATATCCAGCTCACCCAGAAGTCTCCACTGAGGGCCCGGCACGGCTATCCCGCGTGGAGTTGAGTGACGCCAGCCGAACTCTGAGGGAGAAACTGCGTCATGCCAGGAACAGCCCCATTTTAGGGCAGGGAGCCCGGACCACTCCGGGCTCTTGGTGGCTCGATCATTAGCCTGCTTGTTTGGAATCTTGACATGCCCGCCTGGGTTTCCTAAGTAAAGAAAAAATTGACAAGACAGGCGTTTCGGTAGACGATCGGGGAGACTGCATCCGCCCAGAAAATCGAGAATTCAACAGGAGAGAAAAAGATGCCACAAGGGATGACGAAGCGAGAATTTCTGCAATCCGTCGGGACTGTCGCTGGGGCGGCCGCCGTTTATCGGAGTATGACTGCACTCGGCATGACGGGGCCTCGTACAGCCCATGCGAACACACTCGATTTGCCAGCTGGATCGGGGCGGGGGAAGCGGGTTGCCATTCTAGGAGGGGGGATCAGTGGCCTCGTGGCCGCCTATGAATTGTCCAAAGCGGGCTATGACTGCACGATTTTAGAGGCCACCAACCGGGCGGGCGGGCGCAACCTCACGGCCCGGACCGGAGATGTGATCGAAGAGGAAGACAGTCGGCAATGGGTAGGCTTTGACCCCGAGGAGCATCTCTATGCGAATCTCGGTCCAGCTCGCCTCCCCTACCACCACACAACCATACTCGGGTATTGTCGGGAGCTCGGCGTTGATCTCGAAGTCTTTACAAACGACAACCGGGCGGCTTTTTTCCACAACCTGGATCGCTTCGAGGGCAGTCCCATAGTGGGCCGGCAAGTGATGACGGATACGCGCGGGTATATTGCCGAACTCCTGGCGAAGGCGGTGAACCGCAACGCCCTAGACAGTGAGCTGACGGGCGAGGATAAGGAGCTGATCCTTGACCTGCTTCGCACATTTGGCGACTTGGACCCAGATGATCTCTACATTGGCTCAAGTCGGGGCGGCCATCGTGGTGAGCAAGTCAATGCGGGCCTTGAGCCCGGAGATGCGAACGACCCCCTCGACTTTAGCCAACTGCTCCGGTCAGACTTTTGGCAATTCAAGCTCCACTTCAGCCAATTCCTCGATCAAAACCCGACTCTCTTGCAACCCATTGGCGGGATGGATGCCATTGTCGATGCCTTCGAAGAGCGCGTGGAGCATCTGATTCGATACCGGAGTATCGTCCAGGAGATTCGGAAGACTCCGGCCGGGGTTCGCATTTCTTATAGGCGTCGGCGCCGCAGCGACCTGAGCGTCCTTGATGCGGACTTTGCGATCTGTGCCATACCCGCGCCGGTCCTGAAGGACATTCCCAACGACTTCTCACCAGAGACGCAAGCCGCGATTGAGTCAATAGAGTTTACCAAGGCGGTCAAAATTGGGTTCCAGGCCCGGCGGCGTTTCTGGGAGGAAGATCACGCCATCTATGGTGGCATCTCGTGGACCGACCAGGACATTACGCAAATCTGGTATCCGGCCGCCGGCTATCATCGGGACAAGGGCGTCATATTGGGGGCCTATATCTGGGATGATGAGCCCGGTCTGCGCTATACCGCCATGACCCCGTCCGAGCGTTTGCAGGCCGCCATGGCTGAGGGCGAGCACCTCCATCCTGGCTATACGGAAGAGATAGAATCCGGGGTCAGCCGCGCCTGGGCCAAGGTCCCCTTCCAGCGGGGTGGCTGGCCTGAGAGCTATCAGGTGCCCGCGCGCCTGCGCGAGCCTGATGGAGCGATCCATTTCGCTGGCGATCAACTAAGTGCCTTGCCCGGTTGGCAAGAGGGGGCGGCCTTAGCGGCTCACGCAGCAGTGATAGCGATCAACGCACGAGTGATGGCAGAAGGAGCCTGATGCGGCAGAGACCGATAGTCAGCGCTTGACTTCGGTCATTCGGCCTGTCTGGGGCAAACGTTGAACCGGCCAACCGGGACACTTTGAAGCCGATTTTCTTTTTGAATGTCGGCTTTTTGTGGGATTAGCGGTCCCAATACCGCATTTTTTGGGCCTGAAGGCGGCGGGCGGAACGTTCGAGTGCGTGGACGGTTGAACGCGCCCACGCCTCTCTCGGCGGGATACAAGTGGATGAGGGATTGTCGAAGTCACAACACGCACTCTCAGCACTCTCATCATGAATGAAGAGCATGCCTGCCTCCTTCAGTCTCCTCCCATTAAAACGATTCTTCTTGATGTTCAGGACGCAGCAGATCAAAGATCGTTTTGACTGGATTGAACGTAATCATCGGGACTTCCACAAAAATAGTATTCCAGTCTGCCATTGAACCGTTCCACAGCCCCGGTAATTCGAGAGACCGTAAGGCTTTGCCATCTTTTGTCTTGTGGACAACAAAGCTGGTGTTGGGGTCGGTGAATTGTCGTAAATCGAATGGCTGACCTCGGAAGTCGCGGACGCCGCAGACTAAATCAACAGGGTTAAAGTGTGTGGCAGATTGCCAACTCGCCCGCTGCCCATCATCCTGGACGTTGACCTGGAGGGCTTCGATGATCTGCCGAGATACGGTTTGGTCTGCATGTTCGACCCAAAATGGTCCACCACCAGGCTCCCCAGTATTCTTGACCATGCCACACACCCGCAGCGGTCGGTTGAGTTTCTTTCTTAAAAAGGCCAGCTGTTCGTCTTTTTCGGCACGCTTGAGACGATCAGGTGGAGTGATCAGCAGCTTGTGTTCCGCAAAAGCAAATGCATCATTGAGCACTGACTGGTTTACTGCTGCTTGATACAGCCGCTCGA
The DNA here is from genome assembly GCA_965231765.1 of Binatia bacterium. GTDB lineage: Bacteria > Desulfobacterota > Binatia > Bin18 > Bin18 > JAAXHF01. Next base: position 4,497,170 of record OZ246887.1, on the reverse strand, counting down.
GGTAAGCAAATAATTCGGATTGCAACTCAAGCAGATAGCCCCCCAGCGCTCTTTTGTAGCGGTAGGTTTCGGGCTTGAGCTTATCTAAGGTCACGTTGTCAATGTTTTTGAGGAAGACGATATCGCCCTTGAGGTCGTTGAGATTCTCCAAGAGCGCGCCGTGCCCGCTCGGGCGGAAGATGAGTTGGCCGGCAGCATCCCGAAAAGGGTTTCCCTCCAGGTCTACCCCTAGCGTATCGGTCGAGGACTTTTGTACGGAGTAGCGCACATCATAGCGAGTCTCAGACTGTTCGTAGCGGCCTCTGATGCGCTCAATGTGAGCGCGAATCTCTCCCAGATAATCTGCGGAAACGGTGAAATGCACACGGGCGGTCTGATGATTATCTCGGACGTAGGCTGCCGCCTCAACGAGATGTTCCGCAAAGGGGGTACGGATATCGTCGGTGTAGTGATGAAAGGGAATGAGCCCTTTGGGCAGATTGGCATAGTTCAAGCCAATTGGGGTCAAGACGTAACTGGCCAGCTGATCGTATTGACCGTGGTCTAGGCAATTTTCAACCGACAAGCCGTCTCTGGCCATGACGGACTGTAACTCATGGTAAAACGAGAAACGCCGGATGCCGCTCACAAATTGCAGCACTTCCCGACACCTAGCGTCTCCCGCTCCGGCTTTGACACCAAGCTGCTGCTCGGTGAGCCCATTGCAATGCCCGACACCGGACAACAAGGGTTGGAACATCCGACTGCCTGCGCCTGAAGAAGGAACAAACTTGGTGACTTCTCTTGAGCCGGCAGCTTGTGCATACATGCTACCCAGTCGCTCAAGCTCAGCATCTGACAAGACGACAATGCCATCCCCGGCCACACACGGGCGATCTATCGTTACCGGCGGGAACCCCTGTTGTACGCTCTTCAGATCTGAGCGGACTTTGTCCACTGTCATGCCTCGCGCCTGAATTTGCTTGTCGTCTTGTGTTGTAAAAGGCCCCACGGCATTCCTCCGCCCAGTGCGACCGGCACTCGTAAAATCGTCTCTACCAGTAGTATCCTGCGCTGCCTATTCCTTCACAAGGAGGGCTGTATCGTATACAGGAAGAAAAACGTTTTGGGGGGAATTTTTCTTACCGCCTTGACCTGAATATGCTCAGCGTCATTCAGCCCAAGAGTCAACGCCCTGCTGAATCGCTGCCAATCCCCCTTCTCCTCTTCAGCAGAATGCGATACTGCTGGCGACACCTAGGCACGAGAAGAGCAAAAAGAGAAGATAGAGAAGGTGTAGTGTGAATTTCCAGCCCACCGAAGAACAAACCTTAATCCGCGACACGGTTGCCACGTTTGCGGCTGAGCAAATTCGCCCAGCCGCACATGAGGCAGACGAAAGTGAAACGATCCCGAGTGCACTGATCCAGCAAGCGTGGGAAATCGGTTTGGTCCAAAGTACTATCCCTGAAGCGTTTGGCGGAATCGGAGAGCCCCCCTCAGCCCTCACCGGTACTCTCATCAGTGAGGAACTGGGCTGGGGAGACCTCTCGATTGCTTTACACCTGCTGTCGCCACAGCTCATTCTCCAACCGCTGATCACCCTCGGCAGCGAGCAACAAAAACAACAGGTGTTACCAGCCTATACAGGTGCGCAGTTTACCGCCGGAACCGCCGCCCTCCTTGAGCCCCGCTTCGGCTTTGATATCCAGGAATTGGCAACAACCGCGACTCTGCACCATGAGCACTTCACCCTCAATGGCACGAAGTGTTTTGTTCCGCTGGCAACGGCTGCGGCGCAGCTGTTAGTCTATGCACGCGCTGACGATGGCCTGGGCGCTTTTCTTGTTCCCCAAGACACGCCGGGACTCAGCATTGCCGCACGCGAAAAAAATATGGGCCTCAAAGCAATTGCTACTCATGAAGTGATATTCGACACGTGCCAGGTCCCCGCCTCAGCTCGCCTGACGGGTGATCTGACCCCGTTGCTCAATCGCTCTCGGGTTGCCCTTGCCGCGCTGGCTGTCGGGGTTGCCCGCGCCGCCTACGAGTATGCGCGCGATTACGCCAAAGAACGGAGAGTCTTTGGTACGGCTGTTGCCCAGAAACAGGCAATTGCCTTTATGCTAGCGGAAATGGCGACGGAGATTGACGCCAGCCGTCTCCTGACCTGGGAGGCAGCTTGGATGATCGATAACGGCACACCGGCAACTCGCGAAGCCTGTCTGGCAAAAAACTACGCAGCCGCTATGGTCCTCAAAGTCACTGACAACGCCGTTCAAGTCCTCGGTGGCCACGGCTATATTCGTGACCATCCAGTCGAGTTATGGCTGCGTAACGGACGCGGTTTTGCGGCGTTCGAAGGCTTGGCAATGGTATAAGTCGGCGACGAGGAAGACATGATTGATTTTGCACTCTCTCCCACAATTGAAAATGCCCGGCAGATGATCCATCAGGTCGCGGCAACAACCATGCGCCCGATTTCCCGAGAGTATGATGAGCGTGAACATGAGAAGCCAACCGAGTGGCTGAATATGATGTGGAGCGCCTCTCAAGGGCTGGTCAGTTTTAGCGGCGGCAAAAAGCGAGAGACCACAGACGCGGATGGTCAACGCAAGCCGTCTGAACGCATGCTGCGGAGCGCGATTATCATCGAAGAGTTGTCGTGGGGCGATGCCGGGTTATATCTGAGCATCCCGAACGCTGGGCTTGGCGGTGCTGCGGTTTCCGCTGCTGGGACTCCGGAGCAACAGGAACGTTTTCTGACTCGCTTTCGGGGTGGCGAGCCCAAGTGGGGCGCGATGGCCATTACCGAACCCAGCTGTGGGTCTGATTCGGCTGCGATTACCTCGACCGCAGTTCGGGATGGAGACCAGTGGGTGCTCAATGGCACGAAGATCTTTTGCACCAGTGGCTTAATGGCGGTCGAAAAATCAGAAGGCTTCGTTGTGGTGTGGGCTACCGTCGATAAATCTGCCGGCCGGGCAGGCATTAAAGCGTTTGTGGTGGATCATCATACCCCAGGCATGACAGTCACAAAGGTCGAAGACAAGCTCGGGATTCGTGCCTCTGACACGGCCATGCTGGTCTTCGAAGATTGCCGCATTCCCCTCGACAATATCCTTGGGAGTCCAGAGGTCAAGCAATCGACCGAAGGCTTTAAAGGCGTTATGGCGACGTTCGACGCCACCCGCCCGATTGTCGCCGCCAGCGCAATTGGCATTGGTCGAGCCGCCGTGGATTACGTGCGTGACGTCCTGCATACAGAGGGCATCACCGTCCGCTATGACGCTCCCCCAAGTAAACTCACCGCGTTGGAGCGTGACTTCATGGACATGGAGGCCAATTTGCAGGCCGCTCGGCTCTTGACGTTACGCGCCGCGTGGATGATTGATCAAGGTATGCGCAACAGCCTTGAAGCGTCGATGGCCAAAGCCAAAGCTGGACTAGCAGTGACCCAAGTTACGCAGAAAGCGGTCGAGATGCTCGGTCCGCTCGGTTACTCACGCAAAATCCTGTTGGAAAAATGGATGCGCGACGCCAAGATCAACGATATCTTCGAGGGCACTCAGCAGATTAATCTGCTCATTATTGCGCGCCGAATTCTGGACTATTCGAGTGAGGAATTGAGTTAGCCATGGTGAGCGGAGCATACCTGCAATGGGCCATATGAGCAACGAGCAAAGACACACCTGCCGACGGCAACGTCATCTCCGTTACTCTTTCACCGCATCGCCATACTTACGACACAGGCCGCGAAATTGATGATAGGTCAAACCCAGGTTCTGGGCGGCTTTCCGCTGATTGTACTGGGCAGCTGTGAGGGCTCTCCGTAACAAGCGAATCTCAAAGTCCCGCACCTCTTGTGTAAAATGTTTGCTCCGCGCCTCTTGAGGAATGACAGGATGCTGCTCCCCTGGTTCAGGATTGGGCTTTTCCTGCTCGCCAGGAGACAGACTGCCCACTGCAAAAGGCGACCGGAACGGGTTCACAATGATCTCGACATCTGTGATCAATGGATCATCCGACCGATAAACTGCCCGTTCAACAACGTTTTTCAACTCTCGAATATTGCCCGGCCAGTCGTACTTTTCGAGCACGCTCATCGCTGTATCGCTAAAATACGGCACTTCTTCACGTTCAAGCTCAAACGCCATCCGAGAAGCAAAGTGATTGGCCAATAACATGATATCGCGCCTGCGTTCGCGTAGCGGTGGCACAAACAGGACCTCAAAAGACAAACGGTCGAGCAAGTCAGGTTTGAATCTGCCTTCTTTGGTCAGAGCGGCCAAGTCAGCATTGGTTGCTCCTATTATCCGCACGTCAACCTGAATTGGCTGCGATCCACCTACCCGTTCGAAGGTACTATATTCGACCACCCGCAAAATCTTCTCCTGGACTTCCAGCGGGATTTGTCCAATCTCATCCAAGAACAGCGTCCCACCATGGGCGGCTTCAAATCGCCCGGCACGCCGCCGAACGGCTCCAGTAAACGCGCCTTCTTCATGGCCAAAGAGTTCCGATTCAATCAAGGTCGGAGACAAAGCCGCGCAGTTGAGTGCCACCAACGGCCCTTCCCAACGCGGCGAAAGATAATGCAAACGCGAGACAGCCAGCTCTTTTCCCGAGCCCCGCTCACCGAGCAAAAGCGCCGACCGGTTAACCCGTGCAACCCGTGACAAACGCTCCTGAAATTCCAGGAAAATCTCTGACTGACCGAGTGCCTCAACCCGACCAACATAAGGCACGTCATCAGACTCTTTACCAGCGATAGGTGTGCTCCTTAGCATGGTTTTAAAAACTATTATACGGTAATTTTGACGAAAAGATAGCAAGAAAAGCCACTATGACAGTATTGTCTAAATTATCCTAAGTATTGAATGTGCAATAATTTTTTCTATTTTTAACAGTTTGGCACAGTCCCTGCTCTTATAGCTAGACAACAACTCCAACACCAAAGAAATGGAGGACACAACATGGGTATTTTTAGCCGACTCAGCGATATTATTAGTTCCAATATCAACGCAATGCTGGAGCGCGCCGAAGAGCCGGAAAAGATGGTCCGGCTGATGATCCAAGAGATGGAAGATACGCTGGTCGAAATCAAAGCTTCCTGCGCTGGAGCAATGGCGACCAAAAAGAACATCCAGCGTGAGGCCCAGCAAGTGCATGAGCGGGTCACCCGTTGGGAAGAAAAAGCGCAATTGGCTGTGGACAAAGGCCGAGAAGATCTCGCCCGCGAGGCACTGATGGAAAAGCGGCGTTACCGCGAACGGACGAACGCCCTTGAAGAAGAGCTGCTCCAGAGCGAAACCGTCATCAATCAATATCAGTCCGATATTGGGCAACTCGAAGATAAGCTCAGTACCGCCCGCGAAAAACAACGTCTCCTCATACAACGCCACATCCAAGCCCACAAGCACAAACGTGCTCAGACCGACATCCGCCGCTTTGAAAATAGCGATGCCTTGCTGCGGTTCGAACAGTTTGAGAGTCGCATTGATCGCATGGAGGCGGAAGCCGAGCTGGTGAACGTTCGCCGCAAGCCGACACTGGAAGAAGAGTTTGAGCGTCTTGAAAGCGATGAGGAAATTGAACAAGAACTGGCAGTGCTCAAAGCGAGCACGTCGAAACACGCCCAGAATGACTAGAGGCACGAGATGAATGCAGGCATGTTAGCAGTTCTCCTCATCTTCGGGACTGGATTTGTGGCCGTTGCTGGGGGCCTGGCCCTTGCGGCACTCAAGATCCTCAAAGGCAGCCCCAGACGCCACAGCCAACAGCTCGATATTGACGAAACCAAGCTCATTCAAGAGCTGTACCAGGGTCTCTTGCGCATGGAAGAGCGGGTCGAGGCTTTAGAGACCCTGGTACTTGATCAGGACGGGCAAAACAGACAAGCCAGACAGGATAAAACAGGAGGCCAAATATGACGTCGGCACGCTATTCTGTACAGCCTCAGACAAATCTGTATCGCTCACGGCACGGCATGATCTTAGGCGTGTGTACAGGCATTGCCCGCTACCTGGATTGCAGCGTTTTCTGGACGCGGAGTATTACTGCCGTCCTCTTTCTCTTCTCCGGCTTTTGGCCGATTGGTGGGATCTATCTCCTGGCCGCCCTGTTGATGAAGCCAGCCCCAGTTGTGCCACTCGAAACAACAGCAGAGCAGGAGTTCTATGACTCGTATGCCAGCTCACGGGGTATGGCACTCCAACGCCTCAAGCGCACTTTTGATAAACTCGACCGGCGTATCCAACGGCTCGAACATATGGTCACGACACGTGAAAGCGACTGGGATCGGCGCTTCCATAGTTCGTAGCGGGGTTCGTAACTGGACTCGCAGGTAGGCTGAGAGTAGAAGACACCAACATTACTCGGCTTCTTCAGCCTCAACGTCCTCAACCAGCGTCCAGCCCAGATCCTTCAATAAAAAGGGGGTCAAATCGACATCGTGGGCTGCATCAAGGTCAGCCCCGAGAAAGGGTTCCATGAGGAGATTCGGTGTCGCACTTGGGTCAATATGCGCAAAAGAGGAACCGGGCTCTACTGGATCAGGGGCATACAGTTGGACAAAACCATTCCGATCCGCCCCAACCAAACGATCAGCGCTGCGTTGCAGTGCTGCCCGGACATCTGCTCGCTGCAATGCAGACCGAAGCATGTCCCCCTGGGTTTGCGTCAGACTCACTGCAGGGATCTGACTCCCGGCATCTGCCCCTTCCATAATAATCGCCGCTCCAGCTCTGGTATTCGCAACAAGCAGCGCACTCGCTCCGGCTGCTTCGGCATAGGCAACCTTCAAAACAAAAGGACAGTTGCCACGGTTGGCAAAAGCAATTTTTCCTCGAAAATTTGTCGCCAGAGGTTCACAGGCATCGCTTGTGTCACCAACCCTATCGTTGACTAATTCGATGGATGTTCGTTGTGCGTTAAGCGCAGGAGCTGGCCCAAAGTTCGCCGCAACCACAGCGTAGCGGCCGACCACGCTTGGCGGCGACTCAAGGCGGAGTTCAATTTGTGAGTCAAGAATCGCTGGCGCGGCTGCGGTTGTTGCTGGCCCATCCCAGACAATACGATCGTGGCTGACGTGCGAGTCTACACGTTCGGCATTGCTCATTTCATGAAAATGCTTGCCGGTTGTTGTATCAAGGACAAAGACAGAATAACGGTCTGGAAGATTAAGCGGCGTCTGCCCGGATGCTTCATCAATAGTGCTTGTCAGGCCCAAGCCATGCGCAAACTCATGCATGACCACATTGAGCAGGGCGATGTCACCTTTTGGAGGTGTGTTATCAAGACCATAATACCAATTCCCAGCTAAACAGCCCGTATCACCATCCAAGCCACCGTTAAAAAAAGCCACAATATCATCGTTAAAAGGAACGGCCAAAAGTCCGGCATCAAAGTGCCCTTCCGTCAGATCAAAGCCCACGATCTGGTTGGCGAGAGCAGCATGATACCACGTGTCCGATTTGATAATCGAAGTGCTGGCTGGAAAGTTCGCAAACACGCGAACCGGACCAGTTGCGCCTAGCACAGCCGTTGTCGGGCTGCATGGCAGAGGCTGAAAGGTTGCCTGGACCACAATATCCACGCCGCCATCAAGGATACTGCTCCACAGGTCAGCAGCAAACTGGAACACGTTCAGCCGTTGCGCACCGAGTGTCTGACCAATATTGTCGCCCACCGGTGCCACTGGAGTCTGGTCATTGAAGCCCACTTTATCAGCATCAACATTGTTGATGCTGATCGTCACCCCAGCATGGGCTGGAAGGGGAACAGTGAGGATCGCCAGGACGCCGAGACACAAGACCGTTTGGCGCGTACGTTCGTGGAGTCTATAGCGTCGCATTCCCTACTCCTCCGCCCGCACGAGCGGTTGCTCACCCCCACTCTCAAGAACACTGACCGCTTGCTCCAGCCCTGAAACACAGCTCATTTCCGGCAGCCCTTTCTCATTGAGATGCGCTACCGAAAAGTTTAAACGCTCGGTGCCAACGACGAAGGAGATCGTCCCATCAGCCAAATAGTACGGACCGTGTGGATCTGAAGCAAACTGTTTTCGCAGGGCATTCGCTAACGATTTTTTCTGGGCGAGTGTAGGTGGAATGAGTTTTCCGGTTGTCGGATCGACTTGGATTTGCGTCCCCGCAACGTGTACGGCTGGCGGCGTCGGAGCCGATTGAGAGGGCAATGCAGCCTCTTCCTTGGCGACAAGAGCCTCGGGAGTCACTTGCACCACAGCAGGTTGTTCGGACGCTACTTCTTCCTGGACCGCCGTCCTCAGGGCAAACGCAACGACGATGCCTACAATGACGATGCCTAAGATGAACAGCAGGGGCTTATTATGGCGAAGACGTTCTGCCACAGTTTTCTTTCCTATTCACGATCAACCAGTCATCCCCCCGTAGCATAGTTTTTTCAGTGACAATGAATGACAGCAATCGTCCCGCCCGCAGATGACAATGCAAAGGCCCGGTTCTGAAGGCTCTCGGAGAGACGTACGGCTTATGGACTGATCAGAGGGTGGAAATTCCCACCCTCAAGAGAGCCGCAGATAAATCCTCTTCCCCTCCTATTCCAGCGGAAAAGAAGTTTGGAAGCCGTGCAGCCCTTACCCGCCAAAATAGCTCTTGGGATTCCCGACCGTCAGGGTATGAATCGTGCCTTCGCTGACACCGGCTTTGCTCAGCTGGGGCAGGATATTTTTGCTGATATGGGAATAGCTCCAGTTTGGGCAGGCATCCATAAACTTCTGCCAGTCCTCACTCATCCGACCCAGCCAGCAGCTGACATGGTCATGCGACAGCATGATGCGATCAAATCCGACCGCGAGCAATCCAATCAGGGAGGCTAAGCGCATCTTATCCGAAGCGATGGTCTCTACCCCAAAGCGGTCAAAACCAATCCACGCCCCGCGCTCAAGCATGTCAAAGTAATAGCGCATGTCGCCCACGCCACACGCATGACCGATCAGGACCCGATTAAAATCCACGCCTTCTTCGTCAAAGATATCAAGCGTTTGGCGCCCCAACGGCCCAAGTTCATCGTTGTGGCACAAGATCGGTACGCCGGTCACTTTGGAAACCCGCGCCGCTGCACGCAGACACGTTTCTTCACACGGAGCGATATCGGTTGCTGTTTCCGTCATGCCCGGAATTCCGCCAGTCGCTGTTTTGATGATGCCAGGCTTGATCCCGGTATTATTCATGCCCTCAGTCAGCTCACGCTCGTAGACTTCGGCGATCGCGTCGGCGTCGAGACTCCGGAAATGGGGCGGAATCCCTAAGGCTTCATTGTATAAGCCGGTCGCCATGATGATCTGGACACCTGATTTTTCAGCAGCTTCTGCTGCAAACTCAGGCTGACGACCGAGTTCCATGGGGCATGGATCAACCAGTGAGGTCACTCCGAGATCCTTAATCTCTTTCAGCTTATCAACGAGTATAGCCATCTGGCCCTCCCGATCAAAGCTGGTATTGTCATGCTCCCAGCCAGGCCAGCCAGCCGACAGGTGTTCGTGAATCAACGTGAAACCCAAGTCCGCCGGCGCGCACGTCCCAGTCACAGTATTAATAGTGGGCATATGAGGCTCCTTTCTTAAGAAAGCGTTCAGCTTTCAGCCTTTTGTCTGGCAGTGTGTGTATCTCAGCTCTGCGCAGAAGTACAGGCTCTGTTGCATGGCAAAAAAACCGTCCAGCTGACCGTTGCAATGCTTTCAAGTCGGCAATCAACTCGGCCGCTCCCAGCGGGGCGGCCCACCCCCGCGAGACTCTCGGGGCCTGGCCTCGTTACCCGTTAAGGCCCGCCCTTGCTGCTCATCTCTTTCCACACCTGACCGATAATCCGCAGAGCGTCGTGCATATGTTTCTTGGTCAGTCCATAGTGCGTCACCGCACGCAAACGCCCTCGACCAAGGTCTCCAATCTTGACCCCTTCACGGGCCAGCCGTTTGGGCAACAAGGACTCGTCAAGAGTCCCGTTTGAAGCCGCAAAGATCACCAGATTGGTCTGGACTGTTTCCAGATCAATCTGTAATCCCGGTAGCTCCGCTAGTCCTTCAGCCAAGACCCGTGCGTTCTTGTGGTCTTCTTCTAAACGCTCAACCATTTCCGTCAGCGCAACAATACCAGCCGCCGCAATAATCCCGGCTTGGCGCATGCCGCCACCAACCATTTTACGGGAGCGCCTGGCTTGAGCGATAAATGCGGCACTGCCACACACCAGCGAGCCTACTGGCGCCGCCAAACCTTTCGACAAACAGAACTGCACAGAATCAACATCTTGACTCAGCTCTTGGACTGGACAGCCTCGCGCTATTGCGGCATTAAAAATGCGTGAGCCGTCCAGATGGATGGGCAGTTTCCGCTCATCTGCAAGAGTTTTGACTGAGGCCAGATAGGTCGGCGACAACACTGTGCCCCCGCACCGATTATGGGTATTCTCCAGACAAATCACCCCAGCCGGAGCCGCATGAATATCAGTCGCCGCTGGCCGAATAGCCTGCTCAAGGTCTTGCATCGCCAACTCGCCGAACCGCCCAGTGGGAACGGTGTGCAGCACCCCTCCCCCTAAAGCCGACACTCCACCGGCTTCATAGTGGTAGATATGGGACTGATCGCCAAGAATGACTTCTTCGCCACGCCGACAGTGTGTCAGCAGGGAAACAAAGTTTCCCATTGTTCCACTCGGCACCAAGAGGGCCGCTTCTTTACCCATCTGCTCGGCAGCTAAGGCTTCGAGACGATTGGTAGTTGGGTCTTCACCCATGACGTCATCGCCTAACTCAGCCTGGGCTATCGCCTCGCGCATGGCAGGGCTGGGGAGAGTCACCGTGTCGCTGCGAAGATCAATATAGCTATCTTCCATAATGCCTAGTCTCTCCCCTTTACCCGCTCAATCTGGCGCCGCTCGCGCTTCGTTGGTCGCCGCATGCCGTGCGGACGAAACTGGGGCGGCACAAAAAAGCCTGGCTCTTCACGCGGCGGAGGCGGTGGGGAATGGTCCTCATATAATAAACGCGCGGCTGAAGCAGGGCCGCGCTTTTCAGCCAGAGCAATGACCTTGAACTCTTTCCGCCCAGCTGGATGGGTGACACTGACCTCGTCATTGACGCGAACCAGTTTGTGCGGCTTGGCGTTATTGCCGTTGACTTTGACCTTGCCTCCATCACACGCTTCAGCCGCCAGCGAGCGACTTTTATACAGACGTATGGCACTCAGCCAGCGGTCAATACGCACGGCGGCTTCTGCTTCAGCCACTTCAGCAGGGATACGAGAAGGAAAACGGCTCGCCATCGGTTTAGCCCCCAAAAGCGTTTAATACCGCGTTGATGCCTGTGTCATAATCGCCGTCAATCGCCGTGGGATACAGAATAACGTAGGACGCTCCGCCTTTTTCAAATTCTTCGACCTTGTCGCGGCACTCTTGCGCTGAGCCGATGGCCGCAACCTGGGTCGCCATTTCATCTGAGATTGCAGCCGCAGCGGCTGGGGCGTCATCTTTTTCCCAGCCAGCGGTGATGCCTGCGGCTTCTTTCTCGTAGCCCTGGCGGACAAACAGCCGGTTGTAATATGGCATTCGGCCATAGAACGACAAGGTCTGTTTGACTGACCGCAGCGCCACTGCTTTGTCATCAGACACGCAGCAGTGCATGATGAGCGCGATCTGCACGTCAGACGGAGACCGACCAGCTTTCTCGGCACCCTGGCTGATGCCATCCACAACCTCTTTCAAGCCATGCGGCGCATAGTTGAGCGGCAAGCTACCATCGGCCAGTTCCCCCGTCACCCCGATACTCCGGGGCGAAATACCAGCAACATAAATGGGAATCTTGCCAACTGGACGTGGGGCGGCAATGCCGCGCGCAGCCATTGCCGCTAATGCTTCATCTTCGCCCCGAAAAATCTTGGATAAGCTTGAGACATACTCACGCAGGGCGGTCAGGGGTTTGTCCATGCCTATACCAAAAGCATTATTGATCGGTACATGGCTGGTGCCTAAGCCAAGCAGCATGCGCCCCGGTGCCAGCTGGTCGATGGTCATGACATGTAACGCGGCCAGGAGCGGGTGACGCAGGTAGAGATTGGTAATACCAGTGCCAACCTGAATTTTTGAGGTCTGGGTTACAAAATGCTGGGCCAGCGCGAGCGAGTCGGTCATGGACTCCGTGACTAAGAAATTTCGCAGACCAATCGCCTCAGCTTTTTTGGCGTAGTTGGTCATTGTGTGAATGTTTCCAGGAGCCATATTGCTCATCAACAAGATTCCGGGGGTTTGCATACAATCCTCCTTGTGTACTGTCACTCTCAAATCACACGCCTGCCCGGACTGCAACACTGGGTTGGCTTGAGTCAGCCCGCAAAAAATTCTTGCTGTTCCAGAATCGGCGTGGTAGCGTCGGCCTAGATGTATCAGCTCGTATCTCGACACAAAGTGGGAGGACACTATGGATGCAAAAGCTGGAGCCCAGGAACGCTTTGGGACAGCTCGTGACAGTCTGATTGCTTTAAGCCACCGGATTCATGCCAACCCAGAATTGGGCTACGAAGAAGAAAAAGCAGCCGTCTGGCTGTCGGAGTCTTTGGCTGATGCCGGCTTCAGTGTTGAGACCGGTATTTGTGATATGCCGACCGCGTTTGTGGCACGGGCTGGTAGTGGACCGCTGCATATCGGGATCTGTGCTGAGTACGATAGTCTGCCCGGTATTGGCCATGCGTGTGGACACAATATCATCGCTGCCATGGGCGTTGGAGCAGGTATTGCTGCCGCAAAGATTGCCGATGAAGTAGGGCTGACGATTAGTGTGATTGGTACACCAGCCGAGGAAGTGTGCGACGGGGGGGGCAAGATCCTGCTCTTAGAGCGCGGCGGTTTTCAGGGCATGCACGCGGCGATGATGGTCCACCCCGCCCCCATGGATATTGTTGAGTTCCCGATTATCGCCGCGTCGATGTTTGACGTGTGTTACACTGGCAAAGAAGCCCACGCCTCGGCCTTTCCCGAGCGTGGCATTAACGCCGCTGATGCACTAACGGTCGCTCAAACCGCAATTGGCCTGCTGCGCCAACACATTCACTCAACAGATCGTATCCACGGCATTGTCACTAAAGGTGGGGACGCACCGAATATCGTTCCGGCTCATACCTCAGCGCGATATATTGTGCGGGCCAAAACAATTGGGGATTTGGCAGAAATCAAACACAAAGTCCAGCGCTGTTTTGAAGCCGGTGCCCTGGCAACCGGCTCAACTCTGGAGCTGATTGGGGGTGAAAAACCATACGCAGAAATGCACCACGACCTGGATATGGCTGCTGCCTATCGGCGCAATGCCGAAGCCCTGGGGCGTTCATTTCCGGAGATGGGACCAAATATTGAAAAAGCTGCTGGCTCAACCGATATGGGCAATGTCTCATTGGTGTTGCCGTCTATCCATCCAGCCATTGGCATTGATTCACTGCCAGCGGTCAATCATCAGCCAGAGTTCACGGCCCACTGCATTACTGAATCAGCCGATAAAGCGATTATTGATGGTTCTTTGGCGATGGCTTGGACCGCTGTCGATCTGGCGACGGAGGCAAACGTCCGCGAGCGCTTGTTGAGCAGAACGGCGTAAAAACGGCGACTCTTTTTACGTTCCCTCTCCCCTCGTGGGAGAGGGAGGAAAGAGGTCTCGCTGCTTGACCCAGGACACCCACCCCTCTTCTTGCTTGACTCCTTAACGAAAGAGTCCTGCACTTGGCCAGAAACGTTTATAAATATTCTGATAAATCTCTTCATTCAAGAAGAGGTCAGTAAATGCCCCTGCATCCGGCGCCATCAGAAATAGAAAATAGACGCTCCCAATCATCACAGCTGAATTGGTCAGGTTCCGGTAATCAATGACCTTCAGTGCCGTACCAAACGAACGTTTGATTCGGGTGTTCATGAAGTCAACGCTAAAGATCTCATCTAAGAGGAGATGGACTGTATATCCAAAACATATGAACGAGCCAATCATCCAGGACAGCAGTGGGCTACAGGCAAAGACGAGATAACTCAGATTGGTCATGAACAAACCAAAAAACAGCCCCGCCGCTAAGGAATGAAAAATACCCCGGTGGACAGTGAAACGGGTAAAGACCAACCAAACGGGATAGCGGATGAACAGATACACCAGTACCCACAGCAGCCAAAGTGCCAGGATTGAATACTGCTCAACGTGACAGAACACGACCAGAAAAGCGCCCACAAAGCCTAAGACGGTAAACAAGATTTTGATTGGGCTGGAATGATCTGAATCAATATCAGGCAAAATCCCGCCTATCGTTCCGACCACAGCGAGTGTGATCACCTCACGCGGACTGGCCACGCCAGCCCCTAAACACACCGTTGATAGAAGCCCACTACCAAGCGAAGCCACGGTCATATGCGTACGAAAATCAGCCATACCTGCTCTAAAACCTTATTATTTCTTCCTAAATCCGGTGAAGATACCCAGAGCTGCCATTCCCGACGATGGCAGATTGCTGGCGATGAAATCCTGAAAGCTTCCGGCATGCGGCTGAACCCAGGCGAACAAAGAATCGTAATAGCCTTGGATGTCGAGCCAATTCACATCAACCACGCCGACGTACTGGAGTCCAAACAGCATCAGCAGAAACACTCCAGCAACCAAAGCTGTTGCTTTCAGAAAAAAGGCCAAAGCATAACCCAGACTAAACCCAGCCACAAAACTGAAGCCAAGATGCATCATAGGACCGGACCAGTCATCGAGATATTGCCCGAGCGGGGTGTCCAGCCTTTCACGCAGTCCGGCTCGCCCAGCTGTCTCTGTCTGGCCGCTCGAAAACGAAGAGGCAGCCTGGCTGGCTTGTGTGCCGGAGCGTTCGGTGGCTTCAGCAGTCTTGGGAGTATTGGCGCCCTCAGCGCTAGTGCTCACATCTGCGTTCAAGTTCGCGCTCATCATCGCCTGACCAGCCTGACCAGCTTGGCCGCCAGTATTGTCTGTTGTTCCTGCCCCTTGCAGCCCCAGGCCGCCCAAGCCCACGATAAGAGCAATGCCAAATACACACTTCCGCCAGAAAGGAAATGGAGGGGCAGCTTTCTCCCGCATGGGCGAATTCGATTCTGAAATCGACTTTTGGACTGGACTACTTTTTTCTGGTGTTTCACTCATGAGTCCCCCTCCTCAGTATGTGTTGCCCAAAAATATCGCCCTTTCTTACACACGACCAGCGGGGACAGGTCAGGGAGAAACCACGCGTTTACCCGTTATTCGGGGTATACACAATAAGCGTATCGCCTGGATGAATCGAATGGCTGAGGTGAATCTCATTCCAAACCAGGAGCGCACGTATTGGCACACCAGCATTCCTCGCAATGGAAGACAAGCTATCTCCCGCCTGCACGGTATACACACTCCCCCGCGTCTGGTGCTCCCATTCTTGGACCAATTTTACAAAACGCTCCTGAAATCCAGCCGCAGCCCTTTTGGGCACCGCAAGTGCGCGGTCACCCTCTCGGAGGTAATATCCCCGCAGCTCAGGGTTGAAGTCTTTGATTGTCTTAAACGATGTCTGCGCCGCTTGGGCAATGAGCCGAAGCGGGACTTTTTGGCTGAGAGATAGCTGAACCGTATCCGTCTGCACCGGCGGATACAGCTGACTGGCAGCCAGCCCAAAACCATACCGTTGTGGTGCGGATAGAATCAGCTTTGCCACGACAATCTTGAGCACATAGCGCTGCGTCTCTTGTGGCAGATGGAGTTGGTAAAAATCATTCGTGCCTTGGAGTGTGATCTCGGCTTTCAGGCCATTCTCGCCCATATTATAGGCAGCGGCTGCCAGCGTCCACGAATCAAACATATCGTATAACACTTGAAAGTACCGCAGCGCGGCCTGGGTCGAGGCAATGAGGTTCCGGCGTTCATCAATATCGGCATTGATCGTGAGCCCGTATTGCTGCCCAGTTGCTTTCAAAAACTGCCAAAATCCAACCGCTCCCTTTGACGAGCCGACATGCGCCTGCAACGCACTTTCGACAATCGTGACGTATTTCAGATCATCCGGCAGCTCACGCTGTCGCAGGACGCCTTCGATATACGGCATAAAACGCGCTGCCCGCTTGAGCCACAGGATCACCTGAGGGCGATCCCAGACTGACAGGAGCATTTCTTTTTCGAAACGCTCTTGCACGGCTGGGGTGGCGAGTGGAACGGGTTCACCACAGAAAGTGATATATGAGGGAGCGGTGAGGAAGGACAACAGCCGGTCTGCTGAAGGGGGGAAGGCAGCAGGCAGATTGGCCTGCCGAGCAAACCCGCAACCAGCCAGGAGCCCGACCACAAGTAGAAAACCAAGGAGTCCGGCTTGGAGATACAGAGGTCGGCCAGCCTGGATAAGATGGTCCTCGGATTTCATCAGGGAGTTCACGTTTGGCATACCGCTCTACGATGTTGGACCACTTACCCGCCAGCGACAAGTGATCTGACTCAGCTGTGTTTGCAGCGCGACATTCAACACAAAGCGGACGGTCTCTGGCTTGCCCAATCCCTCGGACCCCCACACGGTACCTTGATCTTCGATTTGGGCCATCAGCTGCCAATACTTCTCCGCCTCTTGGCCCTCATACCAGGGCTTGGGCATCCCGATTTCATATAGCAAGCCAAATCTCACAATTGCTCTCCTTACTATGCCGCAGCTTCCTGCATCGTCTGGGCAAATTGCCGCATCTGCGCAAACAGCTCTTGGCTGCTGCCCGTTGTGGTCAACATAGACACCTCCTGCATGCCAGCTGCTTTATACCCTCGTGCATCTGTCAAGGAGACATCCGCCGTCGTCAGTGTTGTAATCTCCAACTGGCTGAAATCACGTCCCGCCTTTTCCATCATGCCCCGCAGCTGTTCCATTTTTTGTTGAATCGTTGGCAGGGGAATCGCAACTGGCTGCCAGCCATCCCCCCAGCGCACGACGCGGCGCAGGGCTGGCAAGGAGTTCCCCCCAACCCAGATCGGCGGATGGGGTTTCTGGACAGGATACGGTCCAAAGTTCACATCTCGGTCGAGTGTCACATATTTCCCGGCAACACGGGGGTGCTCATCCGTCCACAGGGCTTTGATCACTTCGACATATTCATCACTGAGCGCCGCTCGTTCGGCAAACGAAACGCCCAGAAATTCAAATTCATCCTGCATCCAGCCAATCCCAACCCCGCAAATGATACGGCCGCCAGACAGCTTATCCAGCGTGGCAAACATCTTGGCGGTCACAGCGGGATGGCGATACGGCAGCAAGATCACGCTCGTGCCCAAGCGCATCTTCTGCGTCGCCGCAGCCAGATACCCCAAGGTCACAAAACAGTCCGGCCAGTCTTGCTCTTGATACACCTCCCATGGTGGGTTTTCGATTTTAAGCGGAAAAGGGGTCTGAATCTGACGGGCTGGAATGACGTGATCACCGATCAAGACCGTGGAAAAGCCCAGCTCCTCGGCCAGCTGTGCCATATCGCGTAAAACGGCTGGATCAGTGACGGATGAGCCGCTGTTGACATGTACCCCGTAGCGCATATTGCCTCCTTCTTGCACGCGTTTCTTAGCCTCGCAAACCGCACCTACAAACAGCAGGAGGATATTCGGCTGAAGCAGCCTTGTCCAGTTCAATTGCACAATTCCAATCGCTTGACAGCATCCGAGGTGGGTGCCATGTTCGCGAGGGCTGCCCACGCAGACTCGCCCTGAATAGTCCTGGCAGAGACGGAGTGGCATGTGCGGTAGCCGGAACTTTAATTTTTTGAGGAAGACAATGCCCTTACCAGCAAACAGCACCTTCCAACTCACTCCCAACATGTCCATCTGCCGTGTGTTGAACGGCATGTGGCAAGTCTCGGGCGCCCACGGCACTATTGATCCCAAAGCGGCGATTCAGAATATGTTCGACTATATTGACGCGGGCTTCACAACCTGGGACCTGGCCGACCATTACGGCCCGGCTGAAGACTTTATCGGCGAGTTTCGGCGCCAACTGATTACGACGCGTGGAGAAGAGGCCTGGTCGAAGGTCCAAGCCTTTACTAAATGGGTGCCTCGCCCAGGACGCATGACCCGACGAGTCGTGGAAGACAATATGATGCGTTCGTTGCGTCGCATGGATGTGGACACGCTGGACCTCCTTCAGTTCCACTGGTGGGATTACGACGATGAGCGCTATCTAGATGCACTCAAGCATCTGGCTGACCTGCGCGATGAGGGAAAAATTCGTCATCTGGCGCTGACCAATTTTGATACGGCTCATCTCAAAACGATTACCGACGCCGGTATCCGTGTGGTCTCCAACCAGGTCCAGTTCTCGCTGATTGATCAACGCCCGGAAGTCGAGATGACTGCGTTCTGCCAAGAAAACGACATCAGCCTACTCACCTATGGCACGGTCTGCGGCGGCTTACTGTCCGAGAAATACCTCGATCACCCTGAGCCGAAGCGCAGAATTCTCAACACGGCGAGTTTACAGAAGTATAAGAACATGATTGACGCCTGGGGCGGCTGGAGCCTATTTCAGGAATTGCTCGCGGTCCTCAAACCGATCGCTGAGAAACACGCGGCGAGCATTGCCAATGTCGCCACCCGCTATATTCTCGACCGCCCGGCTGTTGCCGGCGTCATCCTGGGCGTGCGGCTAGGGGTAGCAGACCATCGCCAGGATAACGCCCGCGTGTTTGATTTCAGTCTGGATGAGGCTGATAACAGCCAGATTGAAGCCGTCCTCACAAAGTCGCGTGATCTGTACCAACTGATCGGAGACTGCGGCGATGAGTACCGCAACTGAAAAAGCTGCAACCGCTCCTCCAAACGCAGCTGAGACCGATATAGCAGTCTCATTCTCCGCCGGCTACTGTCGATACGCACTGGGCCTACTGACTGTTATCTACGTCTTCAATTTTGTTGATCAACAAATCCTCTCTATTCTGCTCCAGCCGATTAAAGAGGATCTTCAGCTGTCTGACACTGCCCTGGGCTTTTTGACGGGTTCGGTATTGCGAGTGATATTCTGGAACCCAGCTATGGCATTGAATCCATCCGCTATGGGCTGTTGTCTGTAGTTGTCATCGGAAATGCGTGGTCGGTACTGCACTACGTGCTTGCGGCTCGGACGCTGCAAGAGGACCTCTTGGTCAAGGAACGTTAGGAGAAGATACATGATGAGCAACTCTACACAAACAGCCTGTATTGTTGGCGTGGGAGAGACGCCTTATACCCGCTGGGGCCAGATGAGCGACCGGGGCGAGTGGAGTCTTGCCTGCGAAGCAGTCACAAATGCCACGGCCGATGCGGGTCTCACACTTGAACAGATCGATGGCTTGGCGTCATTTTCAAACGACACCAGTCTGCCATGGCTCATGCAACAAGCTTTGGGTCTACCCCAGCTCGGTTTTAACTCTATGGTCTGGGGTGGTGGCGGGTCTGGGACATGCGGCGCAATCGCCCATGCAGCCTCAGCCGTAGAAACAGGCCAAGCCAAATATGTCGCCGTCTGTCGCTCGCTGTGTCAGGGCGAAGGTCACCGCTATGGTCAAGCGGGAGGTTTTAATGAGCTTCCACATCTGAGTTTTATGCAACCATTTGGTATGTTCTCGCCCCCGATTATGATCGCTCCGATGGTGCAACGGTATATGCATGAGTGCGGGGCGAAACCTGAGCACTTAGGAGAGGTTGCCCTCGTCTGTCGCGGCAATGCCAGCCGTAATCCACGCGCCGTCATGGGTCAGCGCCCTTTGAGCATGCAGGACTATCTCACGTCGCGGATTATTGCCGAGCCGCTGCGCTTGTATGACTGCTGTCAAGAGAATGATGGCGCGTGTGCACTGATTGTTACAACGCTAGAGCGAGCGCAGGATCTGAAAACTCAGCCTGTCCGGATTCTGGCTGCTGCCCAAGGCGGAGCGCCAGGCTGGGGCGACGGTGCACTCGGCTCTCATAACATGCCAATTGATGAGTATGGCAAGGGTAATGGAGCCCAACTTGCACAACGGCTATACGAACGCGCGGGTCTTGCGCCAGAAGACATTGATTGCCTCCAGATCTATGACCACTTCACCGGATGTGTGCTCATGACCCTGGAAAATTTTGGCATATGCGGTCGGGGCGAAGCCGGCCCATTTGTGGCCGAGGGCAACATCCGCTGGCCGGATGGCCGTTTCCCGATGAATACCTCGGGTGGGCATTTGTCTGAGGCGTATATTCATGGCTTGAATCTGGCAGTGGAAGGTGTCCGTCAGCTCCGGGGTGAGTCTACCTCGCAGGTAAAAGATGCCACAACCTGCCTGGTAACAGCAGGGATTAGCGCTTCGCCTATGAGTGCGGCGATTTTGGGAGTATGAATATGGCCTATCTCCCGGATGAAATTCCAGGCCCCGAACCAACGCTAGCCGACCAGCAGTTTTGGGACTATTGCCAACAACGCAAGTTACGCTTCCAGCGTTGCAGCGCTTGTCAGCGCTTTCGGCATCCGCCTACACCGGCTTGTCCCTACTGTCATGCCTTCGAATCGGAGTGGCTCCAAGCCCCAGAGACGGGAGTCATTTTCAGTTTCACGATCGTCCATCATGCTGCCCATCCAGCCATGAAAGCGATCGTTCCCTATAATGTTGCCATCGTTGACTTCCCTGAATGTGACCATGCCCGGCTGGTCAGCAATGTCATTGATGTCGCACCAACCGACCTCCGAATCGGCATGGCGGTCACCCTCGCCTGGGAAACTGCCGGGAATGGCATGATCGTGCCGAGGTTCAAGCGGAAAATATAGGAGAACAGGTCACACACCGACAACACCTGTTCCCAATCTTTCGTTCACTTTTTGGAACACGACAGAGGGCATCTCTTCTTTGCCGATGTGTGGAGGTAAAAGGAAAACTTCTTCCAGGCAGGGCGGGAAGTCTTTGCTTCCTGCCCTGCCTAATGCGTTTGTCCTTCTACACCGTCGCCAACGGAACCGGCACCCCAGGCACCTCCGCCCGGGTGTGAAAAACCGTACCCTTGCGCCCTGAGTCTTCGGTATTATCAGCCGTCACGATGTACAGATCCCGTCGATCTGGGCCACCAAAACACAGACTGGTGACCGCCTTGGCTGGCACGTCAAGCACCTGATCGACCGTTCCATCGGGTGCAAAACATGTCGCACATCCACCCCCATACACCGCAACCCACACCCGGCCCGATTCATCAACCGCTAAGCCATCGGGGACCTCCTCAAGCGTCGCAAAGGTCCGCCGATTGCTCGCCTGTCCATCCGCCGAGATGTCGTGCACAATCACCTGCTTCACTGCGCTATCGGAATGATACAGCAGCCTCCCGTCAGGCGAGGCGCCGATACCATTCGTAATGCCGATATCTCCATACATCTCAGTCGCCTGTCCTTCGCTGCTAATCCGCCACAGCTCCCCCGGCACCTGTTTTTTCAGTTTAAACGGGTCAGACCGCAAAGACCCAGCATACACCCGACCTGCACTATCAGTGAAGATATCATTAAAACCAGGAATATCATCACGCTGAAACAAGATGCGAGAGTTCCCATCTTTCACATGACAGATATTTTTCCCTGACACGATCAGCCCGCCGTCGGCATGCAGCGCAATCCCCCCAACCCCACGCCGCTTGGGCACAGCTGTTGTAATCTCCCCACTCGGAGAGCGGCGGTACACACCACCATTTGTCACATCGCTAAAAAACAGATTCCCATCCGCATCCACCCGTGGCCCCTCAATCAGTCCATATCCCGACGCAATTGTTTCCAGCATACAGCCCTCCTTCATAATGCAGCCCAGCGGTTCTCCGCCTTCACTCATCATTCATCGTTTAGCCCAGTCCATACACCTGGGCCACACTATCCCCCAGCAAATTCCGCCGAGCGGTCTCTGACAGTGGCGTGACTAAGTTCTCAAGCGCATCTAAATAATTGCCTGGATGATCAAAATGGGGGTAATCCGTCGCCCAAAAAAAACGATCATCTCCAACGTGGTCAATGATGTGGGCTAGGGCAGTTTCGTCAGGATCACCGGAGATCCAGCATTGACGTTTAAAGTAGTCACTCGGCTTTTCTTTGAGCTTGACCGAGCTTCCCAATGCAGTTTCATACGTCGCATCCATACGATCCAGCGAGGCCCCAATCCAGCCCGCGCCTGATTCCAGCACCACCACTTTCAGATCCGGAAACCGATCAAACAAACCATACTGAAACAGGACGTAGAAGGCCTGTTGCGGCCCTTGAGCTCCGAGGACGTTATGGTACCAATTGGCCCATTTCATATTATCGAAGCGCTGATAGACCCGCTTGGCCGGATGTTCAGACATCGGATGAATCGCCACCGGAACACCTAGCTCTTGGGCTTTGGCCCAGAATGGATCGTAGTCTGGATGGGCATGGGCTTTATTAGTAATGGTAAACGGCGCAACAAATGCGCCCTTGCAGCCATCTTTGACTGCCCGCTCCAGTTCTGCGGCAGCATTGTGCCCAGTGGTCAGCGTAATATGAGCAATCGCAATCAGACGCTGTGGGGCTTCTGAACAAAAATCGACTAACCAGCGGTTATACGCCCGTGCATAGGCGTCGGCCAGAGCCGGGTCGTCAATATCACATTCCCAGGTCAGCCCGACGCTTGGATAGAGAATCGTCGCTGCCAAGCCTTCTTGGTCAAGGAGTTGCACCCGCTCTTTGGGGTGCATTGAACCAAACGGCACACACTCCTCGTAGGGCTTTTTCACAATAGCCGCGATCTCCTCAGACGAGTGGCCCATTGCCCCCAATAGCTTATAGCCCATCAAATTAAAAAACTTGGCCGGTCGGCCGTCGAACTCCAGATATTCATTGCCCTCCGCATCACGTCGAATACGGATTGCCCGGTCACGGAATTGCGGATCGATGTATTTTTCCCACGTATTCAAGGGCTCCAAGATATGTCCATCCGCATCAATAATATTCTGATACGAAGCGAGTAGCCCAGAGGTGCTGGCTGCACTCATTGTCACCGTCCTCCTTCATCTCTCTCGATCTTCTGAGTGTTTGTATAACAGCTTTCTGGTATCAAGAGGAGTGGCCAATCAGTTCCGTTCCCGCCTCTTCTGTCCGCCAGCATTGCCAAACCCTACCTAAGTGGACTATAAGGCAGGAATATTAACGCAAACCGTACGCCGTGGCGTACACAGGAGGTGTCTGATGAGTGCAGAAGAGAACAAAAAACTGGTGCTGGGTTTCTTCGAAGATATGTCGGCAGGGAATGCCGAAGCGTTCTTGGGCGCAATGGCCGATAACGCAACCTGGTGGGTAGCTGGCAATCCGAAAGATTTCCCTCTGGCTGGCACGAAGACCAAAGCTGAGTTTACAAAACTCATCGGTGGGATCGGCGAGGTCATGCCGAAAGGTCTCAAGATCACCCCGAAAGGCGTGACAGCCGAAGGCAACCGGGTCGCAGTTGAAGCCGAATCATATGGCGAACATGCCAATGGCAAGATCTACAATAACCTGTACCACTTCATGATCGAATGCGAAAACGGCAAGGTCACGGCCGTGCGTGAATACCTCGATACCATGCACGCAAATGATGTATTGGCCTCATAAAAAGCGGTTCGCTACACACTAGCCAGGCAAAAAAGGGCACGGAAGACCGTGCCCTTTTTTGCATCCTAGCCGACTAGACTATGCCCGCCATCTACAAACAATGTCGTCCCAGTCATAAACGTATTGGCATCTGAAGCCAGAAAGATAATCGACGGTTTAATTTCCTGAGGATCGCCAACCCGTTGCATCGGAATCTTAGCAATAATGCCCTTGCCACCTTTGGTCTGCCAGAAATCCGTATTCATCGGCGTCTCAAAATAGCCCGGACACAAGGCATTCACTCGAATATTATCCCGCGCCCATTCGAGCGCGAGCGTCCGCGTAAAATGCACTAAGGCAGCTTTGGTCGCCCCATAGGCAGCCATATAGCGAGCCACAATCTGTGAGAACAGCGATGAGACATTGATAATTGTGCCTTTTTTGCGCTTCGCCATTTCCGCGCCGACATGTTTCGAGCAGAACACCGGCCCCTTCAGGTTGAGATTCATATAGCTATCCCAATCCTCTTCCGTCAGATCCCGGATCGGCGTCGTGCCACCCATGCCAGCGTTATTAATCAAAATATCGATCTGACCAAACTCAGCCATGACCTTCTGAACCATTGCTGCAATATCAGCCTCTTGTGTCACATCAGCCGCTACCCCAAACACCCGCCGTCCAGTGGCCTGGCGTATCTCAGCTGACACCTTATCGAGGTCTACCTGCGTGCGGCTAATGAGCGCCAAGTCGGCACCAACTTCGCCCAACGCATACGCCATCTGCTCACCCAGGCCTTTACTACCGCCGGTGATAAGAGCCACTTTTCCAGTTAAATCAAAATAGGGAGTTGTCATACGGTTTCCTTAGAAATGAGGACTGAGTAGACACTCATCAAAAGTCCCGAGCCTTCAGACTCAGTCCTCAGTCCTTTCTTCAGCATCCCAACTGCCGGGCAATCACCATCCGTTGTACTTCGCTCGTACCCTCGCCAATCGTGAGGATCTTCGAATCGAGGTAAAAACGTGACACAGGAAAGTCTCGTGTGTAGCCATACCCACCGTGAATTTGCACGGCTTCTTCGGCGGCTTTGACAGCAATCTCAGACGAAGCCAATTTGGCCATGGCAGCTTCTTTGGCAAATGGACGGCCTTGGTCGCGCAGCCCTGCGGCTCGATAGACCATGAGTTTGGCCATTTCGACTTGGGTGGCCATATCGGCCAGTTTGAACTGAATCGCCTGATGCGAAGACAGCCGCTTCCCAAACGTCGTGCGCTCTTGGGCATATTTTAATGACATTTCCAGACACGCTTCAGCCAGGGATAAACCCAGCGTTGCGACAGAGATCCGCCCACACTCTAAGGTCTTCAAAAAGGCCCGAAAGCCAGAGCCGTCTTCACCCAAAAGGTTCTCTCGCGGGACGCGTACGTTTTCGAACACCTGTTCGCGCGTATCGACGGTGTGCCAGCCGATCTTTTTATACGGTTTGCCCATCGTATAGCCTGGCGTGTCTTTGGGAATAATCATCGCACGATACCCCCGCTTGCCGTTTTCGCCTTTGCCATCAGCGGTCAGCGCAACCAGTCCATAGCTCAGTGGCGTTCCAGCATTTGAAATAAAACACTTATTCCCGTTGACGACCCACGAGTCACCATCAGCATACGAGGTGGTCTGGATATTCGCGGCATCCGAGCCCGCTTGTGGTTCCGTCAGGCCAAATGCGCCTAAACGCTCTCCTCGGGCCAACGGGGCGAGCCATTTGTGTTTCTGTGCCTCAGTCCCAAAATGCAAGAAAGGCAAGGAGCCAATCGTCAAATGAGCTTGCAAGGTCGTCGCAATCGACTGATCAACTTTGCCCAGTTCTTCGAGGGCAACCACCATGGCCATCGTGCCCGCACCGGTGCCACCGTATTCCTCGGGGATGAGCAGCCCCATCAGCTGAAGATCTGCCATCTTCTTGAAGACCTCAGTCGGGAAATACTCCGCATCAAACCATTCATCCGCGTAAGGCGCGATCTCTTTGCGGGCAAAATCGCGGCACACGTCTTTGAGCATCTGCTGTTCAGCCGTCAATTCAAAGTCCATACGTCCTCGCCTCTCTTCAAATAGCGTCCAGACGGCATCTTTCCTCTGGCTCTGTGTAAAGTCAAGAAGAGAAGAGGCAATTGGCTTTCGCCCGTTTGGACCACAGTTCTTGTATCTTCATGTTTTGGCTGATAGCTGACTGCTGACTGTTGAGAGCTTTGTAAACCAGGAGGAAACTATGCCACGCCCTATTCAATTCGGACTCTTTCAGCCCCAAGTCGGGCTTTCTTTCCCCGCCTACACTGAGCGCGCTCTGGCGTGTGAGGAGGCCGGCTTTCATTCGATCTGGGTGACCGATCATATGTGGGTCGGGGGTATTCCACAGCTTGATTTTTTAGAAGGCTGGACGCTCATGTCAGCGCTGGCCGCTGCCACGAGCAAGATTCGGCTTGGCAGTCTGGTGATCTGTCACTCATTTCGCAATCCTGCCTTTCTGGCCAAAATGGCCGCCTCGCTCGATAACATCAGCCAGGGGCGTCTGGAACTCGGGCTCGGTGCCGGCTGGATGAAGGCCGAGTATCTCGGCTATGGCTACGAGTTCCCGTCTGGCGGAACACGTGCCAAGCAGCTCACAGAAGGTGTCGAGGTCATCAAAAAAATGTTCACTGAGGAGAAAGCCTCGTACCAGGGTGAGCATTATACGATCAAAGACGCCTACAACAATCCGAAGCCGGTTCAGAAGCCTTATCCGCCTATCACCATTGGTGCAGCCGCTGAGCAAAAAATGCTCAAACTCGTCGCCCAGCACGCCGACCGTTGGAACTGCCCAGCTGCGGTCTCGCATCGCATTGAACAGAAGTGGGGCGTTATTACTGAGCACTGCAAAACAGTCGGACGTAATCCTGACGATATTGAGATTTCGGAGCAGGTGATTGTCGTGCTTGGCAAAGATGAGCAGGACTTTCAGAACAAGTGGCCCACGGCCAAAAAGACGCTGGGACGCTTAGCCGATTTGGATAGGAGCTCGCTGCATGGCACCCCAGATCAGGTCATTCAGGGGATCAAAGAAAAACATGCCAAAGGTGTCACTTTGTTTACGATGGTCTTCAGCGATGCGGCTCAGCCTGATTTTTTGGAGACACTGAAACTGTTTGCCAGCGAGGTGATGCCGGCGTTTCGGTAGAAATTATGTCCGTATGCTCTGCCTTCTCCCTTGCTCTGTCCTTCTATTGTAAAACGGCATTCAGAAACCTGCCGAGAGATGATAGTCCCGTCGGCAAGAGAGAATTCCACTGTTCTTTGAGGCTTTAATTTGAGGGCGGGCCAGACATCTTCAGGCAAGACTGTATACACCGCTCCTGTATCGACCAGGAAGCGAACGCCAATAGATTGCTCCCTGCCCGTCGGCCGACTCACCTTAGCGCGTATCTATGTCATGCCCCTAGCTGCCTCCTACTTCATCCGCTGCAGAATCTCCTTCGCAAACGACTCGATCGTCTCTTTTGGATCGGTCACTGGCTGAATTGCGACCTGGTTAATGCCCGCCTTTTTCATGGCTTGAATCGACTCGATCACTTCATCACGCGTGCCAGTCAGCGTTGTGGCCCGGATCATTTTTTCAGTGACCAATGGAACGTGCTCTTTTTTGAGGCCCTGGAGATAGCCGCTGTAGAGTTTCAGATGCCGGGTTTCGATCGATCCCTCGGGCTCACGGTAAGCTTCCTTGAACGCGACTAAATCATCCCGCAGGTCCGCCGGAAGTAAGGACGGGTCAGGACTGGAAAACGCATAAATATTACTCGATGAAGTCACAAACGGTCCGACGGCCTTACGGACTTGCAACGTCTCAAGCTGCTCGCCTGGTTTGGTGAGATGAAAGGCCGTCATGCACAAGGCATAAATGCGCTTCGGGTTGCGTCCGGCACGTTCGGCTCCTGCCCGCACGTGGCTCATGACAAAATCGATCAAGCTGGGACTGACTGCCCCAAACAAAATGACCCCGTCGGCAATTTCGCCGGCCAGCTCTAAACTCTTTGGCCCGCTGGCCGCAATATAAATCGGAATCTTTTTCTGGATATTGATCGCTCCTGTCTTTGGATTCAGGAACTTGATCATCCGCCGCCGTTCGCCCTCTTGATACGGCACGGTTTTACCGGCCAGTAAACCACGACAGACTTCTACATGCTCGCGCATCTGAGACAGCCGGGCAGCTGGCATGCCGAGCGTCCGCCGAGCCGTGTTTCCCGTCCCGATGCCTAAAATGGCACGTCCTGGCGCCAACGCATTAATCGACGCGATAGAACATGCCGTCATCGGGGCAATCCGCGAGGCCGGGTTGGTGACGCCAGGTCCGAGTTTAATCGTCTCGGTATTGGCAGCACACAAGGCCAGCGCGGCATAGACATCGCTGGCAAGCATCTGTGAGTCATATAACCAAGCGTGCGAAAAGCCGCGTTTCTCTGCCAGCATCACGTCCTGGTATGCTTCGACCGATCCAAAACCAACGTAGCCAAAATCCATCGTTTTGTTTCTCCTCGTTCCGCTCAGAGCAAACGCGCAAAATCCTGCATATTTGATTCATTCTCAAGCTGTCGGACGGCATCTTGCACGGTTTCGCCTTGCTGCGACTCCCAGACGGAGCCGACCAGTCCCTGGTATTTGTCAATGAGTTCTTGCCAAGACAGCGGGTTATCTGGGTCACCTTTGGGAAAGCGCACCCGGGCGCTGACTTCGCGCCCATCGGTGAGTTCCATCCTGGCCCAGGCCGGCCATTCCTGGGGATAGTTTTCCTCTAGGGCTGGGTCGTGGGTGTAGGCAACCTTGGGCATGATCGCCAGCACGTCGGCATCTTGCAGCATGGTCGGAGCAAACTCTTCAAGACCAGCTCGCCTCCGGCTGACAGCGACCGCGACGCCAAAAGGTAGACTAAACTGGGCCTCAACAACATTGGCCGGATGGTAGGTCCGTTCAGACGGTTCACAAATAACGGGAATACCGGTCTCTAGCATACCGATTGTGATTGTCTTCACATCAGTCGGCCGAATATCATGCGCACGAACAACCGCCAAAACAGCATCAATTGGCGCTTGTGTGTAGCGGCAACAAGCGTGCGGTTTCACTGCCGTGTGCAAAATCTGGAAGTCTGTCCCCAAGCCAGCGCTGATCTTACTGGGGTCAGGGTCATTGGAATATGCCTTGAGAAATCCGTCCCGTCCTTCAACAATCGTTGTCGGGCCGACAAAGCCTTCTCTGGCCAGCAGCGCCGCATGAAGACCACTAAACGCGGCCCAACCAGGATGGAGGCGCTTGGTCCAGGCACCCTCGGTCAGAAACTCCATTGAACCAGCCGCTTGGCTACCTGCGATACCGAGGGCTGACAGCAGCTGTTCCTCGGTCAAGCCAAGCAGGCGGCCAGCACTCACCGCAGCCCCAAACGTGCCACACGTTGCCGTAGGATGAAAGCTGCGACCGTAATGCTCTTTGGGTCTGACTGCCATGGCCAGACGTGCTGCCGCTTCAAAGCCGGCTACGGCGGATGTGAGAAACGCTTGGCCACTCGCCCCGACCTGCTCCGCAACGGCCAAAGCCGCCGAAAACACACAGACACCAAGATGGATTGACCCACCCTGATGCGTATCATCCAGCTCCAGGCTATGCGCTGAAGTGCCGTTAGCTAAGGCTGCATACGGAACGGCAGTTTTCTCGGGACGTCCCAAGATCGTTCCAGTGCCCGGCATTTCCAGTCCAGCCGTTAGCCGATACACCGGCTGGCTCGACTCAGACAGCGAGCCACGCACCGCAACCCCCAGATAATCGAGGAAAAAGTATTTGGCCCGATCGATTACCTCAGAAGGTAATTGTTCATAATCCAGACCATGGCAGAAAGCCGCCAGTTGCCGAGTCAGTGGAGTGTCCATATACAGTCTCTCAGTCTGTTCGTCCTATCCTATTCAGATATTTTTGACATTTGACTTTTCAGATAAAAGCTATGGTCACAACCTCGGAATAACTTTCTCACCAAACGTCCGAATCGCATCCAGCGTCCCCTCATGCGATGGGCCGCCTGGTTGGCGCAAGCGGATGATCAAGTAGTCTGGGTTGATCTCTTCTTTCCAGTGCAACAGCTGTTCCAAACAATCGTCCGGTGATCCGACAATCAGACGATCCTTGGCCGTTTGGGCAAACGTCATGTCTGCCGGCTTCTTCACATCTTTCAAATACTCATCCGGCACGTAGGCACCATACTGAAAATAAAAGCGATGCGTATACATGGTTGGCTCACTCGCAGCCTCGGCAGCTGCCATGCTGTCGGAGACGATGGCGTCTCGCATGAGACAGATATGCGCTTTCCTGCCAGCCTTATCAGCTGCGGCTCGGTACCGGGCGGCGTAGTCTTTAATGACGGGTAAGCATTGAACTGGATCAGCAATCCAGCCGTCGGCCATTCTACCAGCCCGGCGTAGACCAACTGGGGTCCATGAGGCCATCCAAATCGGTGGTCCAGGTTGTTGTGAAGGCGTCGGCGTAATCAAGGTATCTGTATAATTGAAATGCTTGCCCGCATAGGAGAAGCGTTTGCCAGTCCAGCTCTGGCGGATGATCTCGATCGCCTCTTCTGTCCGTTTCGCCCGCTCGGTAACGGGAATCTCAAAGGCATCGAAGTCGTGCGGCTGATAGCCGACACCAAGACTGAGCACCAGCCGCCCGCCCGTGGCCAGATCAATAACAGCGCTATCCTCAGCCACATGAACAGGATGGTGAAGCGGCATAAGCAAGACACACGTCCCCACTTTGAGGCGCTGGGTTTTCATCCCAACCATGCCAGCTAAGAGCAAAGGATTCGGCAGATAGCCATCTTCTTGCTGGTGGTGTTCAGTCAGAAAGCAGCCATCCCAGCCACTGGCCTCGGCCGCTTGGGCCTCGGCCATAATCTCATCAATCACACGGGTCATATTCTCCCCGGACGGGGGATCTTGGGTACACGGCAGATAGCCAACTGGAATCATGACGAGCCTCCTTTGTGTGTTTGCAGTAGAGGTCACCTAGGAAAGCAAAAAGCCCATAGCTTGTCCATCGCCGGGGCTGGCGTAGCCCCAGGCTTGAGAATCCGTTAGGATAAGCCCCTTGAATACCTCACCGGTTCGAGCCAACAGCCCGCAGTGCGCCAACAGGAGTTTGGGATGAGTATTCCAGTCGCCATCGGGATCAGATGTGGACGCTGATTTATTCATTGCAAACCTACTGGGCTGATCGGACAGACTATTATGCGAGCGGCAACATGTTTATCCACTACGACCCGCACAACAAGAGCGCCAGCGAGCTGAGCAAGAGCGCCAGCGGGCCGACCAGGAACAGCGGTGGGCGGAGCAGGCGGAGCACCTCCTCGAAGCGTATCGGCGTCACTTTGGAGAACTCGACTAAGCATACCGCAGGCGATGCTCCAGGCGCCCGAACAGGGATCGGTTCCAGCCGAGCAGTAAGGCGACTCAAGAGCCGAGCATTGAGTCACGCGGCTCTCGGTTTTTTCGGTCCGGGGCTGAACGGATGAAACTCTACGCAATTAGCGATCTGCATCTCGGCTATAAAGCCAACCGGCAGGCCCTGGAACAGCTCCCCGCGCATCCAGAAGACTGGCTTATCCTTGGCGGTGATGTGGGCGAGACAACCGAGCATTTGGCGTTTGCCTTTCGCGTGCTGACCCCCCGCTTTCGGCAGCTCGTTTGGGTTCCCGGCAACCACGAACTGTGGACTGTGCCGACCGACGGCTGCCCCGTGCGTGGGCAGGAAAAATATCAGCAGCTCGTCTCCGTGTGTCGCTCGCATGAGGTCCTGACTCCCGAAGATCCGTATCCGGTCTGGACCGGCGAAGGCGGGCCGTGTGTCCTGGCCCCACTGTTTTTGCTGTACGATTACAGTTTTCGTCCGGCCCATATTCCGGCTCATCGAGCGGTGGCTTGGGCGCAGGAATCGGGCGTGCTGTGCGCCGATGAAAAGCGGCTGTCGCCTGCCCCCTACCCCTCTATCCCAGCCTGGTGTCAGGCACGCTATAGGCTGACCGAAGAACGCCTGTCCCACGTGTCGACCGAGTATCCGCTGGTGCTGGTGAACCATTTTCCGTTCCGCCAAGACCTGATCCGTCTGTCCCAGATTCCACGTTTTGCGATTTGGTGCGGGACCGCACAGACCGAAGACTGGCACCGACGTTTCCGGGTTCTGGCGGTAGTGTCCGGCCACCTGCATATGCGGGCGACCGACTGGCGCGACGGGGTACGGTTTGAGGAGGTCTCGCTTGGCTATCCGCGCCACTGGAAACAGGACCGAGGCATAGCCCACTATCTGCGCCAGATTCTGCCCGGCCCGCCCGCCCCGGTCGGCGGCTGGGCCGGACCGGAGTGGCACCGCTAGGAACAGTCTGCAAGGCTTTGAGCTGGGCTCATCGCTGCGGCAAGTCTTGAGCGGCTTTCAGTACACAAAAGATCAGGACGAACAGGACAGTCGGGCTATCTTCATATGTCTTCGCTCCTTACGGCACCGGAGCAGACACTCGCCATTGACGCCTTGGGCCGCTTGCAGTGGGCGTACAATCGTTCGCACTGTATCCAGGCCGCCCCTCATCAGGGGTACCGCTAGGCGTCGCTCAGCCCTGTCAGCGTGTCCAAAATAAACGCATACTCAAAGGCCATCTCTTTTAAGAAGTCGTAGCGTCCCGACGCCCCGCCGTGCCCCGACCCCATATTAGTCTTGAGGAGTAAGCGGTTGGTATCAATCTTGGTTGTCCGCAGCTTTGCCGCCCATTTGGCTGGCTCCCAGTATTGGACGCGTGGGTCGTTGAGCCCGGCAGTGATCAATACGTGTGGATACTCCTGAGCCTCAACATTGTCATATGGTGAGTAGGACAACATATAGTCATAAAACTGTTTCACATTCGGATTGCCCCATTCCTCGTATTCTCCCACGGTCAAAGGAATCGATTCGTCCAACATTGTCGTCAGCACGTCAACAAACGGCACTTGAGCGACGGCAACCTTGGCCAACGATGGAGCCATATTAAGCACAGCGCCGATCAGCAAACCACCTGCACTGCCGCCCATGATTGCCAGTTTATCACTACTGGTATACTTTCTGGCAATTAAGGTCTCACCACACACAATGAAGTCCGTGAAGGTGTTTGTTTTGTTCAGCAGTTTGCCCTGGTCGTACCAGTGCCGGCCCATCTCTTCACCGCCCCGGATATGGGCAATGGCATAGACAAAACCTCGCTCTAATAAACTGAGCCGATTACTGGCAAACCACGGGTCCATGCTCGACCCATACGAGCCATAACCATACAACACGCACGGGTGGGATCCATCCCGGACCAGACCCTTTTTATACACCAGGGAAATTGGAATTTGGGTGCCGTCCTGGGCCATGCCAAACACCCGTTCCGACTGGTAGTCATTAGCGTTAAACCCACCTAGCACCGGCTTCTGTTTTTTGAGTTCGCGCGTCCGCTTGCCCATATCGTAGTCGAAAACAGAGTCAGGGGTTGTCAGCGACATATACGTAAAGCGCAAGGTGTGGGTTTGAAATTCAGGATTGCTGGCCTGGGAAAACGTATACACGGGCTCTGGAAAATCGACGACATGTTCTTCGCCGCTCTCAAAATGTCTCACCCGTAAGGTGCGCAGCCCGTTTTCACGTTCATACAGGACAAGCTGGTCCGCAAAGACGTCGATGTCGTCGAGTTTGACTGCTTCCCGATGCGGCACATACTCTTGCCATGACTCTTTTGTTGAGTGCGCAGCCGGAGCCGTCATCAGTTTGAAATTCTTGGCCGCATCATTGGTCAGAATATAAAATGTGCCATTCCGGTGCTCAACATGATAACGCATCCCTGTCTGACGGGGATGAATAAGCTGAAAGGCCGCCAAAGGGGTATCCGCCGACAGTACTGAGACTTGTGTTGTTTCAATGCTACCGACGTATAAGACAATATAGGCCCGATCTTTCGTCGTATATAAATTCACCCGATACGACTCATCCGTCTCGTGGTACAGTTCAACGTCTTGGCTGACGTCTGTCCTCAATATATGGCGGTGCAGTTTATGCGGACGTTTGGCCGCATCCTGGGTGGTGTAAAACAGGGTCTGGTTATCGTTGGCCCATTCCAGAGAGTAGGTCGTATTGGGAATCTGGTCTGGCAGGTGCTCACCGGTGGCCAAGTCTTTGACAAAAATCGTATAGTCTTCCGAGCCATCGGTATCAAGCGAGTAGGCTAAGAGCGTATGGTCAGGGCTGACTTCATACACACCGAGCCGCAGGTACTCGTGGCCTTCTGCCTGGGCATTCAGGTCGAGCAGAATAGCTTCAGGTTCTGCGCCGTTGCTGGGTTTACGGCAATAGATAGGATACTGTTTTCCTTCTTCAGTTCGTGAATAATAGGAAAACTCGCCCTTTTTCACTGGGACCGACAGGTCAGTTTCCTGAATACGACCCAGCATTTCAGCGTACAACTGCTGCTGTAGATCTGAGGTATGCGCCATCACCGCTTCGGTATGGGCGTTTTCGGCTTCCAGATAGCCGATGACGGCGGGATTGCTTTTTTCCCGCAGCCAGTAGTAGGGATCGATCCGGGTATGGCCATGAGCGGTCAGTTTGTGATGAATCGGTGTCGCCACCGGTGGTACCGGGACAGGCATGCGGGCTCCTTTTAGGGTCAGGATGCAGAGGATACCGAAGAGGCCGAAGATGAGGGCTGAGCAGGCGGAGAATGCGCTTCAACCCGCCGGACTTCGGCCTGTCCGCCTTCACGGCGGACCATGTATATGCCGCTGGCAATGATCAGCGCGCCGCCGCCCAACACGCCGGCGCTCGGGACGTCACCCCACAACCAATAGCCCAACACCATGGCCCACACCAGCCCGGTGTATTCAAACGGCGCGATTAAGGAGACTTCCCCGTAACGGAAAGCCTGGGCCAGCAGCCAGTGGGCGGCAACCCCAATGATGCCGGTGACGAGAAAGATTGGCACGTGGGCCGGGGCAATGGGCGTCCAGCTAGCGGCGGCAAAAGGCAGGGTCACAATGGCGCTGACGGCCATATAGTAGAACAAAATCCGGGTGCTCGGCTCGTCCTGGCTGAGACGGCGGGCGACCAGGCTGGTCACCGCCCAGACCACAGCGGCCAACAGGGCGACGAAGGCGGCAGCACTGAACCCCAGGCTGGCCGGCGACAGCACGATCAGCACGCCGAGAAACCCGCCGACCACGGCCACCCAGCGTGAGTGGGAGACCCGCTCGCCGAGAAAGATCCGAGCAAACAGGGTCATGAACAGTGGGGCGCCGAACACCAGGGTATAGGCGTTGGCCAGCGATATGGAACGCAGGGCAATGATGAACAGCAGCCACGACACCAGCATCAGCACCGAGCGGACCGCGTGGGCGAGCAGATGGGACGTCGCCAACCCCCGGCGTCCCTGCTCCCACAGCACCACCGCCAGCGCCGGTCCCACGCCCAGCAGCGCCCGCACACACACAATCTGGATGGCCGGATAGTGCGGCACCAACCACTTTGCCGCGGCATCACTGGCCGACAGCAAAAAGATGGTCGCGACCATATACGAGATGCCTTTGAAAGGGACAGAATAGTTCATCATAAAGGGTTCTGCTCTGACGCTGGAGAGAAAAAATTGCTGGAAAAAATCAAGGCTCGAAGGTCACAGTTTTCTGCATCTGTTCAATTTGTATCCGGTTCATATACGCTGAGGCAAAGACCCTATCACGCAGCCAACACAGCACGCTATTGTCGAGTTGGAGCATACGCCCAAACACGCGCGATTGGCGGACCATCGTATTTGCTCGCTCAATGCGTCGCTGTTCGTAGGTTCGCAGGGCCTGGATTGGATTATCAATCGAGCCGACAGTGTGGGCTAGTATAACCGCATCTTCGAGCGCTTGGCAGGCACCCTGGCCCATATTGGGTGTCATCGGATGGGCCGCATCGCCTAATAAGGTCACCCGCCCGTAGCCCCATTCAGCTATCGGATTCCGATCGTAGATATCGCCTCGGAGCAATGCCTCTTCGTCTATCGCAGCAATCAGTTCGGGAATAGGCGCATGCCAATCACGAAAGATCTCCAGCAGCCCTTGCTTATCCCCACCTGGCAGCAGGGCTTCGCCTTCAGGCAGATTCTGAGTTGCAAACCAATACACCCGGTTGTATGACATCGGGACTTGCCCCACTTGAGCCCCCCGACCAATGGAAATTCCAGCCGTCAGCTTGGCATGATCAAATTCAACAATCGCCCGCCAGCCCGTATAACCGGAATAGGTTGGCGGCTCAAAGCCAAACAGACTTTCGCGTACTTTGGAGCGTAAACCGTCGGCTCCAATCAAGAGGTCTCCCTCTACCTCGGTCCCATCAGCAAAGTGAGCGACCACCCCCCGATCGTCCTGGCTGAGCCTGAGACAGCGTGCGCCCAACGTAACGGGAACATGACCAAGAGCCTGGCGCAGTAGGGCCAGGAGCTCAGCCCGATGCACAACCACAGTCACATCGCCAAGGGCGGTCCGAAATTGCTCAATGTCCATTTCGCTCAGCAGGGTCCCATTCCACGACCGCAGGCCGCCCTGCCCTTCTGCCATAGCCTGCTGGCGAATGGCAGCGCCGACGCCTAAGTGATCAGCGGCCTGGAGGGCATTCGGCCACAGGGAGACGCCCGCTCCGACTTCTCGCAGCTGCGGGGCTTGTTCGAAGACAATCGGTTCATGTCCGTGCTGGCGGAGTCCAATCGCAGTCGCCAATCCACCAATCCCGCCACCAATGATGAGCACCCGCATACAATCTCACCCTGCTTTTTACGTTTTCGATATTTTTCCACCAGAGACGACCCGGTGGCGCCCCCGCCGCCATCACCACCTCAGACTGTGCCGGCCATCAAGCCGGAGTCGGGCGAGGCCAGAAAACAAGACTCATATATTTTTTGGAAATTCTCTATATCATGCTTCTTCTTAAACAGCGGAATCATAAATCCTGTTTTCCATAACACTATTTTCTTCAAAGTGAACCTTCCTGCATGTTCTTTCTCAAAAGAGATACGGGCGGAAAAAAATTCCTGTCCATCTATAAACAAATATGATGTATCAAGATGTATGAGACCAGTTTCAAAATCAAGTTCTAAACTTGAGCCTATGCGTGCCGGCAATGCATACGCGAGGTGCTGCTTCTGATCTCCTATCTGCGTAAACACCTCAATGTATTTGTTGATAAATTTTTTTTCCATTTCATCAGCATTGTTCATTTCTTGCGGCGTATTATACTGACCGGAAAAATTCTTCTGTATATACTGATCAAAATCTGATTGATCCCCTATCCTATTTCTAATAATAACTCGAACCCTGTACTCTACACCCCCAGCATTGAGTGTCGTTTGATACACCCCTTGCACATCAGACACGAATTGATGTGTGGATTCCAAGGATTTACTTGCGTGACAAAAACTGAACGATGCGAAAAGAAAAATCTGTACGAGAAGTATAATGCTTTTATATTTCAATTGAGAAAAAATAAGCATATTAAATCTCCTTCAAAAGAAATTTCTCTGCTACGCTTCTGAAAACACATAGCCACATCGCAATGCTGAGCGCCCGCATAGCGTCTAAGCCTGCTTTTTGCGTTTTCGATATTTTTCCACCATATACGACCCGGCGGCGACCCCCCCGCCATCAACGACTAAGACTGTGCCAGTAATAAAGCCAGAATCGGGCGAGGCTAGAAAGAGCGCAGCATGCGCAATTTCTTCAACCTGGCCTAATCGGGCAATCGGCATGTGCTGGGCGCGTTCACGTAAAGCTTCAGCGGGCCAGGTCTTCAGCAGCTCAGTTTCAATCGGACCGGGGGCGATGGCATTGACGGTGATACCGTAATCACCCAAATCAAGCGCTGCGGAGCGAGTCAGCCCCATAATGCCGGCTTTGGCCGCCCCGTAGGGAGCCAGATGAATCGGCCCCATCAGGCCGGCAACAGAGGCAATATTGACAATCCGGCCGTACTCGTGTTTCGCCATTTCGCGCGCGGCGGCCTGAGCACAGTAGAACGAACCGGACAGGTGAACGTTGATATGCTGCTGCCAGTTTGCCTGGGTCACTTCCAGAAAGCGCTGGCCTTTGCCAATACCGGCGTTGTTGACCAGAATATCGACCTTGCCCAACGCCCCCACCGTACCAGCGACCACAGCTTGGACGTGACCGTAGTCGCTCACATCAGTTTTTTGGACAAAGGTTTTGCGGCCCAGTTGCCGGATTTCAGCTGCCGTTGCCTGGGCAGTGTCCACATTGATATCTGCTACCGCGATATCCGCCCCTTCAGCGGCAAACCGCAGAGCAATCGCTTTGCCAATGCCCTGCCCTGCTCCAGTGATGAGCGCGACTTGGTTTTGGAGTTGCATGGTTTCCCCTTACGAATTGTTACGTTCATCCTCAACCAGCACGCCTTGCTCCTCCAGCACCTGAATCTGTTCATCCGAATAGCCACACAGGTCACGCAGCAGCTGTTTATTATGCTGACCGAGCTGGGAAGCTGGACCTGGGATACGCGGTGGCGTCTTGGAAAACTTATGCGGCGACTTGAGCAGCAGGAGTTCGCCATAGTCAGGGTTGGGCACTTTCTCAATCATCCGCGCACTGAGATGCGGGTTTTCAGCGAACTGGCCAATCGATAAAATAGGCGCAACAGGCAGACGCAGTTCGTCGGCCATAATCCGAATGGCCTCTTCATCGCTCGGCAGCGACTGTAACCATTCTTCGATCATCACTCGTAGCGCATCCTGGTTCTGAATCCGCCAGCGATTGGTCTTAAACTCGGGCGAGGCCAAGAGCTCTTCCTTGCCCATGTACTCCACCAGTGTCACCCAGTGCTCTTCTGTAATCAGACCAATCGCAATATAGCCATCTTTTGACTTAAACGAACCATACGGAAAGGCGCCGCTGCGCTGGTTGCCACCCCGCTGCGGGTCAACCGCGCCATCGGTCACGCTATAGCCGGCCAAGGCCCAGTCATGGCAATTGTAGGTGCAATCGACCAAGGCCAAGTCAATATGTTGTCCCTCGCCCGTCCGTTCACGGTGAAACAAGGCAGCACTTATCGCACCAAAGGCGTTCAGCGCAGCCATATGATCGCCAACCGCCGAGCCGGGATAGGCCGGATACCCATCTGGCTCACCGATCATGTGCAGAAAACCACCAACTCCTAAGGCAACTAAGTCATTGCCGATCCGGCGCGCATACGGACCAGTCTGGCCATAGGTCGAGACCGAGCACATGATGATGCTGGGATTGATCTGCGACAGCTCGTCATACGTCAAGCCATAGTTGGCCATGATACCGGGGGTGAAATTCTCAAACACCACCTCAACGCTTTTGACCAGCTCTTTGATGACGGCCTGGCCTGCCGGTGTCTTGATATCCACACACAAGCTCTTTTTGCCCCGGTTGTGCATAATAAAGTAACTCGGCGTCGCACCATCCTTGCCGTCTTTCGGCACGATCCGAATATGGCGACTGTGTTCGCCCTTGGGTGGGAGTTCGACCTTGATGATTTCAGCCCCCAGATCAACCATCAAGCGCGTGGCCTGTGGACCAGCCAGCCACTGGGTAAAGTCGAGCACCCGGATGCCTTCGAGAATCTGTTTTTGCGTTGCCATGTGTATCCCCTTAACTAGAAGCTCTTGCCGGCCATGAAACCGCCGTCAATTGGATAGGTTGCCCCGGTTATAAAATGCGCCTCGGCTGATGACAGAAAGAGAATCAGATTAGCGATTTCTTCCGGCTGCGCCCAACGTCGAGCCGGGTGGAGTTTGCGGACCGACTCCACCACATGCGGATCGTCAAAATAGCCAGCCGTCATACCCGTCTCAACCACACCGGGCGCGATGGCGTTGACCTGGATGTCGTGTTCGGCCAGCTCCATTGCCATTTCTTTGGTCAGCCC
Source organism: Binatia bacterium (assembly GCA_965231765.1). Taxonomy (GTDB): domain Bacteria; phylum Desulfobacterota; class Binatia; order Bin18; family Bin18; genus JAAXHF01. The sequence continues at coordinate 4,457,634 of OZ246887.1, read as the reverse complement.
AACGACCGCGTGCTTGGATGACACATACGCTGCCCGGTTCGGCACCCCGACCAAGCCGGCCACCGAGGCCAGGTTGATAATCTTGCCACCCTGGCCTTGGGCAATCATTTGGCGGGCGGCCGCTTGGCTACATAAAAACGTTCCATTCAGATTGGTTGAAATCACCCGCTGCCATTCTGCAAAATCCAGCTCTAGAAAAGCCACGATTTCACGCACGCCCGCACTGTTGACCAGGATATCAATCCCACCGAGTTCATTCTCAGTACGTTCGACCACCGCGTTGACAAAATCAGGCTGTGTGACATTCAGCTGCAATGCGGCCGCTTTTCCGCCCATAGCAGTGACTTTTTGTGCTGTTTCCTGAGCTGCCTCAAGATTCATATCAGCCCCAGCCACTGCTGCGCCTTCTCTGGCAAAAGCGAGACATGTTGCTTGGCCGATACCGCTGCCAGCCCCCGTGACGAGGACGCGTTTGTTCTCAAACCGCATGAATGCTCCTCTTTTTAAAGATCTCCCCTATTTCTGAAAATTCGGCATAACTTCTTTGGCAAACATCTCTAATGAGCGGGTCGCTTTTTTAGGATCAAGCCCCGGCAGCTGGGTGCTCATAATGAAATGCGTGCACTGGAATTCCTGACAGAACTTTTCCATTTTTCTGTTGACCTGATCCGGCGTGCCAATCATGACGGCATCGGCAAAAGCCGAGTGACGGAGTTCCTCTGGTTTTTTATAGTGCCAAATGTCTTTGTCACCTGGGGCATCATTAGCCTCTGTTAATATCTCTCCGTAGAACTCCATCATACTGAAGATGTGCGCCTGGGCGTCCTCCCAGGCCTGATCTTCTGTATCTGCCACATACACCATACGTAGCTGGGCAATCGAAAAGTCGGCGGGATTCCGACCGGCTGCTTTGAGTTCGTCGATATACCAGGGGGCCGGGTCTGGACCGAGAGTCGCCATCAGGTGACACCCCATTTGTGCGGCGCGGCGGGTTGCTTTCTCAGCCCGCGCCCCAATCCACACTGGAATCGTCGGCTGCTGCACACAGCGAGGTTCCAGCCGCATATCTTTTACTTGGGTGAACTTGCCATCAAACGTCACTTTTTCTTCCGTCCATAAACGCTGGATAAGATCGACCCCTTCGCGTAAACGCGCTGAACGTTCTTTGCGTGGCATACACAAGGCGTCAAACTCTTTATACGAGTAGCCCTGGCCGACGCCGAGATCAAAGCGTCCATCCGACCAGATATCAACACAGATCGCATCTTCGGCAGTGCGCACTGGATGCTGAAATGGCAGCAGCAAAATAAAAGTCCCAATCCGAATCCGGCTGGTCCGGGTGGCGATGGCTGCGGCGGTCGGTAACAGAGCAGGATTATAGCCATCCTCAGTGAAATGATGTTCCGTCAGCCAGACATGATCATAGCCCAGCTCCTCGGCTCGAATGGTCTGGTCTAACATCGCCTTGTACAGCTCTGGATACGGTCGCGTCCACGGTTGTGGATTACGGAAATCTTGCATGAAGCCGAATTTCATGAGGTTCACCTCTCCTTCTTGGGAACCCGTCACGAGTCTCCCGAGTTGGCTTTTTACATAGCGGGTTTTGCCCCGCGGGGACAGGGCGGAGCAAGACAACACATCAGACTCCGCTTCTCCAATGCTGACGCAAAACTTACTCCAAACTTACCGTTTGCTTATGGCCCTCACCCGGCTGTGCGACGATACTTTGTTCATCATACACAACACGAGACACATTCGGTGAAGCCGGTGAAGTCTATAGCCACCTGTCAACGAAACGGCCAGGAGCATAGAAACAAGCAGCGTTCAAATCCGCTTGCTTGAGCGTTGGCGCCCAATTAGAGTACAGTCAGCAGGCTTGTATTATGACGCTCCCGAAGGAGCACGAGGAGCGCGATGTACACCTCAATACGTCTCTCAGTCCCCCTGTTCCTCTGTCTCAGCTGGGTTTCTGCTACTTTTGGCTACCAGGAAATACAGGTCAAAAATGGAGGAACGATCAGCGGTCAGGTCCTTCTCACGGGAGCGATTCCTTCGCCTGGCGTTCTCTCAGTGCAAAAGAGTCGCGCCGTCTGCGGCGAACAGGTTCCTGACCGGAGTCTTCTGGTCGGCCCTGACCATGCCGTCAAGAACGTCTCTGTCATTCTCGACGGCATTCGGGCTGGAAAACCGGCCAGTACACAGCTGGCAGTCCTGGATAACAAGGCATGCGCATTTGTTCCCCGGGTGCAAACGCTGACTGTGGGTCAAACCTTGGAGCTGCGCAACAGCGATCCAATTCTGCATGATGCCCATGCGCTGCTACCATCCTTCGATACGCTGTTCAATCTGGGTCTTCCCACGTGGCGCCAAGTTCGCCGTGTCATGCAGGACACAGGGCGGATCGTTATTGATTGCAATGTCCTGCATACCTGGATGCGGGCGTATCTGATCGTCACCGAACACCCCTACACCGCCGTGACCAACGCCGCAGGACGCTTCAGCCTCGATCAGGTCCCGGCAGGAGACTATACGCTTCGGCTGTGGCACGAACGTTTAGGGGAAATGACACAGGCAGTGTCGATAGGAGAGAATCAGGAGTTGCCGCTGACGTTAGAATACGATGGAAAAAAATGATGACTGCTCACTGCTGGAGAGTCAGGCAGAACGGCTTGGGGAGCTTCCGTTCTGCCTGACGAAGCGTTTAGCCAAAAACAACTTCTTTGGCGTATAACGTATCCACGTATTCCCGGACTGCTTGGATCTTCTTATCCTTGAGGTCAAACCGGACGTGATAATAATTCTCGTAGGTTTTGCCCTTGGCGCTTTTGCCTTTCGCAATCCACTCCACTGCAACGGCGTTGTCTTCCGCAATAGCACTCTGGACGTGGATCGACATGCTATTTGGTTCAAAGTAGGGAAACGCCTTCCCAAAGAAACCTTCGAGTATTTCTTTTTTGCCGGTGTACGTGCCTGAAACGGGGAGTGATCCTGGTAACCACCAGGTGACATCGTCGGCAAAGGCAGCGGTCACATTGTCAAGATTTCCGTGCGACAAATCTTCAATAAAACCCAGCACGATCTTTTTACTCTCTTCAGCACTCATAGGACACCTCCTGTGTATGATCTGTCTGTTGTACAACAACCGCCTGCGGAATCACAAGGAGCAAGCGCCTGTGCCTCTTCGTGATTAGCCTTGGTTTTGTTCCCCGCCTTTTGGTCCCCAAAAAACCACCCACAGTAAGGTATCATCGCTACACTCCTCGAACCTGTGCTCAGCATGAGCCGGGACAAACAGCAGATCCCCTGTATCAAACGGCAGGCGTTCATCCTTGACCACAAGCGTGCCCTGCCCTTCCATCGCGATATAGATCTCATCTTGATCGTGCGGCTCGTGTACATCCGGCTGTGGTGGCTTGAAGACCACTGTGAACATCGACCCGTGGGCCAGCCCCAAACCAAACGGTCGCGGGCTATGCGTGCCAATTTTTGCAATCGTATCTGCGTACTTGGAAATTAGGCCCTTTCGCGTGTGATCGGTGCTCATGCTGTCCCTCCTGCTCAACAGAGAATTCTGTGGGTATGCATTGTCTAGCGCTTTTGGGGCGTCTTTTGAATGGCTCCTGATTTCTGCTTGTTTGTCCAGGGTATCGTACGCTAGAGTGAGCGGCCTAAGGAGACAGCTCATGAAATTTGTCCTCCATCTTGGTCCAGTCATCCCGGCCTCACCAGCGGAACGTGAAGAACTCCGTCCGATTGCGCATCGGACAGATAAAGTCCAGCTTATGCTGGACGAAATGGTTGAGCTGGCTCAGCTGGCTGAAGAAAGCGGCTTCGATATTCTAACGTATTCGGAACATCACTTCTTTTCCGATGGGTTTATTGCCGGCGCTAACCCAACTCCGCACCTGATCAACCTGGCTGCGCAGACCAAGCGCATCAAGATTGGTCCACTGGGTTATGTCCTGCCCACCTGGGACCCGATCCGTTTGGCCGAAGATATTGCCTGGGCAGATCAAATCACCAAGGGCCGATCAGTCGCCGGATTTGCCCGAGGAGTTTTCCCCCATTGGGTGAATACCCTCGGCCAGCGCTACGCCGTCCAGCCCTCAGTGTTGGGCAACGAGGCCGAACTCCACAATCGTGAAGTCTCCCAAGAACTGTTCAGGGTCATGAAACTGTGTTGGCAAGACGAGCCATTTTCCTTTAATGGTAAATACTACCAAGCGCCCAGCCCAGTTGAGGGCATCAAATGGCCGGCGGCGGAAGCTGCACGGCGCTACGGTGCGCCAGGTGAAATCGACGAGCAGGGCGTCTTACGCAAAATATCGCCTGTCCCCAAGCCGTTTCAAAAACCACACCCGTTGTTACTGCAAGCCATGACTTTGACGGAAGAGACTATCGCCTGGAACGCCCGCGAAGGCATTGTTCCCATGATTTTCTTGCCGTTTCCTGATGTGGCAATCAAAGGAGCAGAGTTTTACCGGCAAGAAGCACTCAAAGCCGGGCGTTCGTTAGAGTTGGGACAGAGCGTTGGCTTGGCTCGCGTCGTTGCTATAGGCAAAACTCAAGAGGCCGCCCGTGAAGTCGCGCGGCAGGGTATTATGTATTTGCTGGGGCTGTACCACTCACATTTCTATCCCAATATCCCGACCACGATTGAGCCTATTATTGAAGCTGGGATCGCCTTTGTTGGTACCCCTGATGACGTGCGTCGCCAACTTGCTGAAGTACAGGAAAAGTTGAACCCTGAATATTTTCTGGTGTTCTGCGACCAGGGTCTCCTGCCGCTTGATGAAGTGAAAGACCAGGTCGAACAGTTGGCCAAGCTGATACCAGAGTTTACGGGCTAGTCCCTCATGACTCTTTGATTTGTGGATAGAGTCGTTTGAATCGCAGCCCCGTAGGGGGCCAATCCAGATCCGAGGACAGCCGCTCAGTGAGGCCATTATTGAACAACGAGCGACTAAGAAGTGAAGCCATTGAGTAGGAATACTGAAGAGTTCTTCACCCCAATTCATCCAACAGCGTCCTCGCCTCCAGGTACGAGGTACGGGCTCACTACAAGGAGGATTTTATCACTCATGGTAGATATCTGAACTACTCGTTATTGCCCGCCTATTTAGGTGGGGCATTGGCCTGCCAGCTCTCCGTGGCCCGCTTCTCTTCGCCCCCCGGCGCCCAGATGACTAAAGCATGCACAGGATCAGTACCCTTCACCGTATGATGTGTCGGGGTGTTGGCAGGGACAAGACACGCCATGCCGGCACTCAGTGTTTTGACCTTGCCCTCGCTAGTCTGTTCCAGTTCTCCGGATAAGATATAAAAAATCTCGGTTGACTGGTGAACGTGATCAGGAATATCGGTGCCAGGTGGGACAGTGAGGTACGCGAGCGTGATGTCGCTAGTTCCGCCCAGGTGCTCGTCAATGAGGACTTTGATCTCAGTCTTGGTGACCGGATCAACATAGCTTGTGGCCTGGTCCGGATGAACGAAGCGCTGTGGCTCTGCCACAGCGGCGTCTAGCGGCATGAGCTGAACTGCGGCAAGTATGCTCAGCAGCAGCATCCGGACCATTCTCCACTGAAAAGTGTATACGTACAACATCCTAGTCCTCCTCGCGTTTCATCGAAAGAGAGCCTGCTTCTTACTCGCTCAGACTTATATCAGGCTGAGCAGCAATGCCGTGTTGATATGGCAGCGCTTGATACCAGAAATCAATTACCAGAAAAACGAACAGCAGAAAGACGGCCAGCAGCACCATATGGCTAACCGCCCAGCGTTTGGGCAATGGCATTTGCCATTCAGTCACTCGTTCACTCATGGCTTCTTTAAACGCCTGCAGTGCGGTAGCAACAGGAAGCCCACAGTTTGCCCAGACCAGCTGCGGGAAACGCCGGTACAACCAATCGGTATCCACATTGGTGGATCGTAACTCTGGTGGATACAGCCCGGTGCGCTGTAAGACGGCAAAAGCCAGGGCCGAGAAGAGCAAAAGTTGCATCTGAGCCAGGACATGGTCAGTGGTATACGGCACATATTCAACTGCATATGGCAGCATATTGTACAGCGGCTGCGGAAACATGCCGATACCGATACACAAGACCGAGGCCAGCCCCATGGCCAGCAGCATATTCCAAGGTGCTTCTTTGCACCGAATCCCGGAATCGTGAGCAAAAAATGCAAAAAAGGGAATCTTAATGCCCGAGTGGTGAAACACTCCGGCTGACGCAAACAGCAACACGGACCAGGTCAAGACATAGCCGCCCTCACCTGCTGCGCTGAGAATCATCGACTTACTGATAAAGCCGTTAAATAAGGGAAAGCCTGAAATCGATGCTGCACCAATAATGCAAAAGAGCGTGGTATACGGCATCGATTTATATAGACCGCCGAGATCAGAGCCATTGACCGTTCTCGTGCGGAACAGGACCGCGCCCATCGACATGAACAGCAGACTTTTATACAGGATGTGAGTAAAGGCATGAGCGACAGCGCCGTTTAGTGCCAACGGCGTGCCAATGCCGATGCCAACCACCATATAGCCAAGCTGATTGTTTAAGCTGTAGGCCAATACCCGGCGCAGATCGTTTTCAATCACCGCATAAAAAATGGGGAAGGCGGCCATCACCGCCCCAATCCAGATCAGTACCTCGGTGCCGGGAAAGCCGCGAGCTAAGGTGTAGACCGCAAGCTTGGTGGTAAAGCCGCTCAGAAACACCGTGCCCGTCTCTGTGGCTTCGGGGTAGGCATCCTGCAGCCAGTTATGGAGCAAAGGGAATGCGCATTTGATACCAAAGGCCACAAAAATGAGATTCGTACCGATACTGCCGAGTCCCAAATATCCAAAAGTCGGATCGCCTGTCTGCTGAATATGAAAAATAGCACCGGCTAAGAGCAACAGCCCAGACGAGACTTGCACCAACAAGTAGCGCATGCCTGCCCGGTAGGACCGCTCCGTCCGGCGCGCCCAGATGAGAAAGACAGATGAGACTGCGGTCAGTTCCCAATACACAAACAGGCTGATCAAGTCTCCGGCGAATACCGCTCCTATTGCGCTCCCGACATACAACAGCCCTGCCACATGCTGGACCGGATCTTTCACATGCAAGGCATAGATCCCTCCGAGAAACGCAGCAATATGGAAAATCGTACCAAATACAAAGCTGAGTGCATCAATCCGGATAAGTGTCAGGGTGTAGTCAAAAAAGACAAGCTGGCCATACTCCCCGTGTGGCAGTGCGTACAGATGCAGAAAACTCACCAGAGGTAAAGCGAGCATATACATGCTGCGCCCCCAGCCCCGCAAAAACGGGACAAACAAGGCACCAATCAGGATGATACATCCAGGCGGCAGACTATTCATAATACGTTTCCGGGCGCTGTAAAATCTTTCTCAATTGCTTGGCCACAAGCACCAGTCCAACGCACGACACAAAGCCATACACTCCATAGAAACCTGTCCAATCTTCCCAGGAAAAATAGCCGTGTTTGTGAATAAATAGGTCAGGTGCAAGGCACAGGGCACATACAATGCACAGTCCCCAGAAAATTATGCTGGCACTCCGCGGTTGGTCTAACCAGTACTCTTGCCGATACTCTTTTTCGTTTTCCATACCGTGTTTCCTTCGCCAGCGATGGCTGCCTACCGATCGACCGCCTGCGCACCAACTGGACTGAGCGACTGAGCGACCGGAGACTGAGTGACTGTTATCAGAAACCGATACACCTCGTCTGCAAAAAAGAATAACACCACACAGCCAGTCGCGGTAATACACAGCGGGATGACACAGGCTAAAGGCGCTTCTGTGATCGGGGTTGGCTCGTCTGGCGCAGAGTGGGCAGCAAAAAACGCCCGGATTGGGATAGGCAACAGATAGCCAATGCTCAGCAGAGAGCTCAGGACTAAGACTGCTACCAGGAAGGGATGATTGCTCTCAACTGCTCCGAGCAGCAGATACCATTTACTCCACGCCCCCCCCAATGGCGGCAGACCAATGATGCACAGTGAACCGACCAAAAACGCGAACATCGTAAACGGCATGCTTTTGCCAACGTTGTCCATCTGGCTAACCTGCGTTTTATGAGTCGCCACATCGATCGCCCCAGCGCAGAAAAAGAGGGTAATCTTACCAAAGGCGTGCATCAGGATATGCATGCCACCACCAATCATGCCCCAGGTATTGGCAAGGGCGGCCCCCAGGACAATGTAGGCGAGCTGACTAATCGTTGAGTAGGCCAAACGCGCTTTGAGATTATCTTTCGTCGAGGCAATCAGCGAAGCAATCAGAATCGTCCCACTGGCAACGTACAACAGCCATTCATTGCTGCCTGTGCCGTTCAGAAAATCGAGACCGAATATGTAGACAACAATCTTGAGGACGGAAAACACACCGGCTTTGACCACCGCAACGGCGTGTAGCAAGGCACTCACTGGGGCTGGGGCAACCATGGCGTTAGGCAGCCAGCGATGGAAAGGCATCAGTGCAGCTTTGCCGATGCCAAAAACGTACAGGCCGAGTAAAATGCCGAGAGTGAGATTGTTTGTTTTGCCTCGCAGAATACCGCCCGGCGTAAAATCAAGCGTCCCGGCTAAAAACCACGTCCAGGTAATGGCAAAAAAGAACAGGACAATAGAAGTGCCGAATAAGTAGCTAATGTAGATACGTCCGGCCCGGACCGCTGCTTCCGTCCCCCGGTGTGTCACCAATGGATAGGTTACCAGAGTCATCATTTCATAAAAGATGAACAAGGTCAGGCAATTCCCCGCAAAGGCGATGCCCATAGCGGCAGTAATGGCGAGGGCAAAGCAGGTGAAGAAGCGGGTCTGATGCATCTCATGGTGCGCCCGCAGGTAGCCCGCAGCGTAGACAGCGGTGAGAACCCACAAGCCCGAGGCAATCAGGGCAAACAATACGCCTATAGGTTCAAGGGCGAATGTGACTGTTAGCCCAGGCATGATTTCGAGGATATGAGTAGAAAGAGATTGTCCAGCTTGGACGTGAGGGACGAAGCTACACACAAGGCCGAATAGGCTCAGTGCTGTGAGCACGGAGGCGGTTTCACGGACGTTGGGCCAGCGGCCGAGTGAGGCGATGAGGCCGGCACCGAGCAGGGGGATGAGGATAGGGAATACAAGCATTAGTGTGTGTCCAGCCGAAGAACACCCTCACCCCAGCCCCTGCGACTTTGCTCAGGACAGGCATCCTCCTGAGCGAGAGGGAGAAAAGAGGAACTGAGGCAAGAAGAAAGCCTGACCCAGATATTCTTATTATACGCCATAGATGCCCCCTACCCCGCCCCTAACAATACCAGCACCGCATTCTTGGCCAGCCAGGAAGAAACGGAGGCATCAATGCCAAAATACAGGCTGGCCCCGATCAGCAACCAGGCTGGCAGCACCAGCGACCAGGGACCTTCTTGTACCACTTGTGCAGACGGCTCGGGTTCCTGAAAATACGCAATTTCGACAATCCGCCAGATATAGATGACGGCCAACAAAGAGCCCAGTAAAATAATGACCGGCAAAAAGGTCATGCCCTTATCCATCGCCCCAGTTACGAGATACCATTTGCTGATAAACCCAGCCGTCAGCGGCGCGCCAATCAACCCCAGCCCCCCAGCAATAAATGCTGCCATCGTCCACGGCATATGGTGTCCTAGGCCGCGTAAGTGCACAAGATCCGTCGCCCCAAAGCGGTAGACAATGATTCCCGACACCAGAAACAAACCACTCTTTGTCAGGGCATGATTAAAAATATGAATCAGCGCTCCGGTCAGGCCCTGTTCATTAGCCAGGGCAACACCTAGTGTGATATAGCCCATCTGGGCAACGCTGGAGTAGGCCAGTATCCGTTTCAAACTGGGCTGCTGGATCGCCAGATAGGAGCCGGCGAGAATAGCCATGCTCGCCAACAGTAAGAGCAGCGGGGTTGTGGGCAGGATTTCAAAACTCAGGCGTGGCCCAAGAATAGAAAACAGAAAGCGGATCAAGACATAGGCGCCAACCTTAATCGTTACTGCTGAGAGCAGGGCAGACACAATCGGCGGCGCATAGCCGTGGGCATTCGGGAGCCAGCCGTGGAGGGGAAACAAGGCCATTTTTATGCCAAGCCCAATCACCAGAAAAGCGATAGCGGTGAGCACAGCTCGATTGTCGTGTAAGCCGTTCAGCTTGTCAGCCATATCTGCCATGTTGAGCGTACCAGTGACGCTATACAGATAACCGACCCCGAGTAAAAAAAAGCTGGCCCCAATCGTTCCCAAGACGAGATAATTGATACTCGCCGATAGGGCTCTGCGATCGTGGTATTTGCCCATGGCGACCAGGACGTAGCTCGTCAAGGCAGAAATTTCGAGCAAGACGTAGACGTTAAAGACATCCCCCGTCATAGTCACGCCGAGCAGCCCGGTGATAAAGAGCAACCACAGGCTATAAAAAAAATGAATCCGATCTTTTGGGATTTCGTGCTCAATGCTGAGCCGGGCATACACCGTGACAACCGCCGCGATCATGGCGATAATCAGCACCACAAAAGCGTTGAACGAGTCCACCCGGTACTCAATGCCCCACGGAATCTGCCAATTGCCCATGGCATAGCTGATAAAAGCGGCTGGATTCTGCGAGACCTGAACCAGCTCATTGACCTGTATCAGGAGTTGGATGGCCATGCCAAAGACGACCAGCACCGTCAATGCGGCCATGCCCCACGCCGCTCGTGCATTGTGAACAAGCGGGATACTGAGACCAACCAGAAGCGGGGCGACCACAATTAAAGCTGGCAGATGGGTCAGCATTCGTGTCCGTTGCCCTCCTCCAGCCCTGCAATTTCATCCTCTTCAACCGTCCCGTAAGTCTGTTTGATGTTAATAATAATAGCCAGGGCAACAGCCATCGTGCTGACGCTGACTACAATCGCAGTCAGGATGAGAGCGTGGGGTAAAGGGTTTGCGTACAGCGCTGCGGGTGGATTGGTGACTGGCGGCGCCCCGCCCTCGATTTTTCCTAAAGAGAGAAAGAACAGAAAAATAGCCGTTTGAAACAGCGACAAGCCAATGACTTTTTTGACCAAATTGGGTCTGGCAATGACCGTATAGAAACCAATCATCATCAACACGATGAAGATGCCGTAATTGTACAAATCAAAAAATTTCATAGCGGGTGGTATTAGGCTGTGTGAGACGTTTGCTGCTGAGGCGGAGAGAAACGAACAGTTTGGCTTTCTTCAAGCTGATTGACGGAGGGTGTCACACTTCGCCTCTCGGCTGTTTCGGCTGCCCCAGCGTGAGGCCTGATATTTCATTAAAGATAGTCAGCATGACTGCCGCAACAGTTATCCCGATTCCATATTCCACCAGCGTCATGCCCCACGATTCCGCCCCACCTGGGTCCCAGGCTTTGAACGGCGTATAATCGAGAAAATGGCTACCCAGCAGCAGACTCAGCGCTCCAGCGCCCGCATACAGCAGGGCGCCGCAGCTTGCCAGCGTATCAGAAACACGCCGCGGGAAAATCCACTGTAATTCTTTTGTCCCATATACGAGTCCGTATAAAATAAACGCAGCGGCAATCACCACACCGCCCTGAAACCCGCCGCCGGGTCCAAGCTCGCCATGCGTGATCACGTAGAAGCCAAAGACTAGTATGAACGGCATCATAACCGTGGTCATGATACGCAGAATGATCTGGTCCTTCATTCGTTCGGCTCCTCAGGTTGGCGTAGCAGTAGGATTAAGCTCATCCCAGCGGTAAAAATAACTGCGACCTCAAATAAGGTATCGTAGGCACGGTAACTCACAATGACCGACGTGACCAGGTTCGGCACATGGCCGTGAAAATAATTATGAGGTGCATCCCTGGATACATCTCCAGATGCATCCGCATGTCCATCCGCTTCATCCGCCCCTCGATGACTGGTCGGTGCCTGCTTGCGGACGGTCTGGGCAATATACTCTGGTGCAAGCGACAGATGGGCGGGAGCCTGAGGATCGCCAAGCGCTGGCATATCCAACGTTCCATAGCCGAGGGCAACCGCCGTCACGATAGCTACGAGGAGTGCTGGCCAGTGGACTGCCGGGTGCGGCTGTTCTTCAAAACCAACCAGGAGGAGCGTCCCGATTAACAGCAGGGTCGAAATGCCAGCCCCAACCGCGGCTTCAGTAAATGCCACGTCGACCGCCTCAAGATTCAACCACACCAAGGCCATCAACAGACTGTACAGTGACAGCAATATCGTTGCCGCAAAAAGGTTACGCAGCAGTAAGACTGCGCTTGCAGTAATAAGGATCAAGATCAGTAGCAGGGCATTCAAGCCTTCTATAAAGTTGAACACGTTGAACATGTCAGTCATGCGTATCTTTCAGTTTATCTTGGCTCAATTCTTCGACAGACCAGGGTTGTAAGCCGCTGACATGGGCAGCTTTGGCAATGGCGTGAGTCGCCGTTGGGGTTGTTAATGAGAGAAAGACACTGATGAAGACCAGTTTGATAGCACCGAAATAGCCAAATACCTCGAAGGCCTCATTTGAGAACGTCTGCAACAGCAGGCCAGTCAAAATCAGCATTTGAGCGAGCGAGTCACTTTTCCCGGCCGGATGCAACCGCGAATAAAAATCAGGCAGACGCACGATGCCAATAGCTCCAGTCAGAGCAAAAAAAGTGCCTGCCAACAGACATAAGCAAGACACAAGATCACCTACTATTTGCATGATATTGCCCGTATGACGTTTGTTTTGATTTCAGTGTGGCCACTCTCTTCTCGGCTAGCCAAGCTGCCCGAATTGTCTGACTTTGAGGATGGCGATCGTTACCACAAAATTCATCAGGGCGTATAACAGAGCGATATCGAGAAATTCCGGTCGCATGCTGAGAAAGCCTAACAACACGACTAAGATGACCGTTTTTGTTCCAGCAGCATTGACTGCCAGGATACGATCAAACACACTTGGGCCACGCAACGCACGAACGAGCACTAACAGCAGAGCCAAGATGAGCATGCCACTCACAAACACCAGGACCGAGTCAGGACCGATCATACAAGCCCCTCTAATTTCTTCACTCGTGTATGCATGTCCCCATCCTTGAGGGACTGCGCAGCCTGTGCTGACAGCGCGTGGACGAGGAGCTCGTTTGTCTCCATATCAACGCTCACCGTCACTGTTCCTGGTGTCAAGGTAATAGAGTTGGCGTAGATCACCGTTCCTAAGTCTGTCTCCAGCTCGCACGGCACACGCACCAGCTGGGGTTCGATGCGCAATGTCGGCGACCACACCCGCGCCGCGACATCGATATTGGCCTTGACAATCTCCCACAACAGCCACGGCACATAGCCGACTAGGCGCCTCAGCAAATGGAGAGGATGGCCTGCTTCGTCCAGAACCCGTTCCCGTTGGGTAATATACGTCACCAGAGCGCAGGACAGCAGCCCACACCCGATCAGGTACTGATCTTCAACTGAGCTGATATCAACATGACCGGATAGACCGAGCCAAAACCCGAACAAAACAAAAAATTGTGAGCTAACTTGTAGCATGTCCGTACTCTATTGCTCCGCTCAAAGACAGTGACAGCTTCATGTAAAAAGGCTTCCCAGATTATCAGCTCTACGTACAAAACTGAAGAGGCCAATGCTTCGCACAGCCGTCGAAGCGTCTTGCTCCTGTCTTGATACGGGTGGCTTTTCCTGCCCGCCTCTTTACTCTTTGTCTGGAAGCGTTTATCTTCCCGGCGATACACGGGAGTCGAGCTTCTCCAGGCGTTAGTATTTTTCACACGTAGAACAGGTCCTTCTAAAAGATCTGTTATAGGGAGGAAATCATCAATGGGCATGTTTGCTGCAATCTCGCCTGTTTTAGGCATTATTGGTCTGGTGGTCGCGTTTATGATCTACCGCTCAGTCGCCAGCCGCCCGGATGGTGACAACAAGATGCGGGAAATTGCGGACGCTATCCATGAAGGCGCGATGGCGTTTCTCAAGCGCGAATACCAGATCTTGAGTATCTTCGTCGTTGCCGTTTTTCTGCTGCTGGTGTGGGCTGTTGCCTGGCAAACTGGGGTTGCCTTTTTGACGGGAGCCACCTTTTCTGTCGCAGCTGGACTTTTTGGCATGCGAGCGGCCACCAAAGCCAACGTCCGGACAACTGAGGCGGCCAGAGCCGAAGGGCAGGCGGCAGCTTTACAGACCGCCTTTGATGGTGGATCGGTGATGGGTTTGGCAGTGGCCAGCTTGGGACTTCTTGGCGTGGGCATCTTCCTCAGTGTGTTCTCTGACTCTGTGACGTCACGCTACATCAGTGGTTTTGCTATGGGCGCTAGCTCAATCGCCTTGTTTGCCCGGGTTGGCGGCGGGATTTATACCAAAGCGGCTGACGTTGGCAGCGACTTAGTTGGAAAAATCGAAGCCGGTATCCCGGAAGATGATCCGCGTAACCCTGGAGTTATTGCCGACAACGTTGGGGACAACGTCGGTGACGTAGCCGGTATGGGCGCGGATATTTTTGAGTCATATGTTGGCTCTATTATCGCAACCATCGCAATTGGCGCAACAGTTTATGGCAGTGCGTTAACAAGCCTCGGCGCTGAAGGGACAGACCAGGAAGCCTTGCGTAGCTCCTTAATGGCCTTACCGCTGAGCATGGCCGCGATTGGCTTGCTATCATCTTTCCTTGGCATTGCTTCAATGCGGGTGCTGAAGAACATCGGTCCCCAATCTGCACTGCGCTACTCGACTTTTACGGCTGCAGGGGCCTTTCTGATCGGGGCCTTTCTGCTGATCGCTGCTTCGTCGGTCACTCTGGGTATTTTCTGGGCGTTGGCGGCTGGCTGTCTGGTTGGTATCGGTATCGGCCTCATCACGGAATATTACACCTCAGCTGGACCGGTTGGCCGGATTGCTGAGGCCAGCAAGACGGGCTCAGCCACCAATATCATCAATGGTTTGGCGGTCGGTCTGGAAAGCTGCGCGCTGCCTGTCATCGCGATTTGTGTCGCCATTTTTATTGCCAACTACTTTGCTGGCCTGTACGGGATTGGCATTGCCGGCGTTGGCATGCTGGCAACGGTGGGGGTCACCATGACTGTTGATGCCTATGGTCCAGTTGCGGACAATGCAGGTGGCATTTCGGAAATGGCAGAACTCGGCCCCGAAGTCCGCAAAATCACTGATGGCCTGGATGCCTTAGGCAATACCACAGCGGCTATTGGGAAAGGCTTTGCGATTGGTTCCGCGGCATTGACCGCCTTAGCCCTATTTGCAGCGTTTACCCAGGCTGTTAATCAAAACCGTCTTGCCGCCGATTTAGGTCCGCTCCAAATTGTGGTGACCGACCCGACGGTCATGATTGGGCTGCTGGTCGGCGGCACCCTACCGTTCTTCATTGGCGCGTTGACCATGACCGCTGTTGGTCGAGCGGCAAGTCAAATGGTGGATGAGATCCGGCGTCAATTCCGTGAAATTCCAGGTCTGCTGGAAGGCAAAGAAGGCGTCAAGCCTGACACCGCTCGATGTGTTGATATTTCCACCGCTGCGGCGCTCAAAGAAATGGTCGTGCCCGGTCTGACCGCCGTTGTTGCCCCAGTGGTTGTGGGGTTAGGCTTAGGCGCATCCGCTCTTGGTGGCATGTTAGCCGGTGCAACCGTAACCGGCGTGCTGTTGGCCTTGTTCATGTCAAATTCTGGTGGTGCCTGGGATAACGCCAAAAAGTCGATTGAGAATGGTCAAGTACCAGGCGAATCCAAAGGCGGCGAGGCGCATAAAGCTGCCGTTGTTGGCGATACCGTTGGTGATCCGTTCAAAGACACCTCAGGTCCTTCGCTGAATATCTTGATCAAGCTCATGTCAGTGGTTGCCCTCGTGATTGCGCCGCTGCTGGTGTAGTGCAAACAGAGACGCCCCATCGGGGCGTCTCTACAAATCCGATCCCTGTTTCTCTGGTTTATTTTGTTTTATCCCGCTCGACTCCCTGCTATAATGCATCCTTCGCCACCGTTCCTCGCTTCGCATGCCCCTCATGTTCAGCTGGCAGTTTCGTCTGTGCCGGAACGCGAACCAAAATCAAAGGCTGCTTACCCTTTGGTCCAGTCCCTTTGCTGATGCTCGCTTCCTGGAGTTCTGGCCACTCGGTAAATTTCTCCCACTCTTCCTCCCACATCAGGAGAAAGTGAGGGACTTTGCGCTGGGCAGCATCTTGAGCAAGCGAATCGTAAAAGGGGATCCTGCGGTTGGCATAAAAGAGCGCGCCACTATCAAAAGTCCGGTAAAAGAAGAGTGGCGAATCACCAATTTTTTCCACCGCCTGAGTGATAAACGGCCGAAACGTGCGAGCCGCTGCAATCCTCGGCTGGAAAACGTCTTGGACGAGCAGGAACGTCCCAGTCGTAAATGCAACCAAGCCGACAAAAACTCGCCCCCAGTGCGCTTGACGCAAGCCAAAAACTAAGAGGAGGGCGGCGGCTCCAACACCTACTCCCCACAAGGCAAACGCGAGTGGGTACGCAGCAACAATACCGTTAAAAAGCGGCAGATTAGCCTGATCTTTGGGGTGCAGAAACGGCCGGATAACTCCCAAAGGATCAGCACCAAGAGCTTGGGCAGCAACCCCAAGCAAAGCAACCGCCAGGACGCCAAGACACCCATAGACACCGCCAGACAGCAGCCAGGCAAAGGCTTGCGGCAAAACAACTGTGCCACGTCGCAGCTCTTGCCACCACGCGCCGAGGAGCAGGGCAACAGCTGGGTAGAGCGGCAGAATATAGACGGAACGTTTACTGCTTGAGACGGAGTAAAAAAGAAAGACGGTCACGACCCAGACAATGAGGTATAAAAAGTTGTGTTCATGTAAGGTTTTTCGGCGTTGGTACAAAAAGATGACAAGAGGCGGAAAGAACAAGCTCCACGGCAGCATGCCCAGAAAAAAAGTTGGGATAAAGTAATAAAATGGATGCTCGTGTCCTGCGCCTGCCGCACCGCTAGCAAAAAAGCGCAAAACATTCTCTTTCATGATCTGCTTGGCAAAAAACTCTTCCCCGCCTTGCCACAGAGCAAGGCCATACCACGAACCTGCGACGACAAGAAAAAAGGCACTACCAGGCACAAGATGTAATTGCCGCAGAAAGGGAAAATCACGCCGCAGCCCTAGAAACACGAGGATGGTCAAACCAGGCAAGACCGCACCAACCGGCCCCTTCGCGAGAGTTGCCAGCCCTAAACAGCCAAAGAAGAGGAAAGCTTGCCACAAACTGACTGCCTGCTTGCGATACAGGAACAGAAAAAACACAAACGCCATGACCATGCAGGCCGTCAGCGTCATATCAACCCGTGCAGCTGTAGCCGCCCGCAGCCACTCAAAACTGGTCGCTACGATCAGCCCGGCAACGAGTCCTGCTTCAACCCCCCACAGCACACTGCCAGCATAATACGTCAATAACACGCCAACGATGGCCAGCACAGCAGACGGTAAACGGATCGCCAACTCACTCAATTCGCCTAGAGCAAAAGAGCATAGTGCAGCCAGCCAATGGAACAGAGGGGGCTTGGAGGGAATGAGATGCCCATTACGTAAGGGTAAGATCCATTCCCCATTGGTATAGATCTCCCATACCACGGTGGCTTCGCGGGGCTGCCCCTTGGTATAAAAGGGCAGCTCACCGAGCCCCCAAATATACAAGACAACGCACAGCGATCCGAGTCCTATAGCAGTCGGAGTAAGACGGAGAGACATAAGAAAAAGCTAGGAACTGAGAGCTTGCAGCTTGGAAAAAAGTGGATTACGCATCTGGGACACTCGATTCAGCCTCTTCAACTGGCTGTTCCTGGCCTTGCTCACTCTCTTCTGCATCGAGCTCAGCCGGACCATCCGAGGATTCAGGGCTCAGCACTTGGGACTCAGCACTTTCCAGAGTCTGTGTCTCGGGGCCAGCCGCTTCAGACGAACTGGGTTGCGTACCATTCTTTGCAGGTAGAAGCGCGACAAGGACCAAACGATGCTTCTTATCTGGCCCTTTCCCTTCACTCTTGACCAAATATTCAAGCCGGAGCGACTCCGGTGTCGCCAGACCATTCCAGTCTGCTTCCCGCATAAACAAATACAAGGGTGAGGACACGTTATCTTTGCCAGTCAGCTCAGCAAAATCGGCAAGATCAGTAAGCTCGTCGGTATACGAAGGAATATGGCGGCCAGCATAAAAAATAGCCCCATAGTCATACGCGTCCTTATAGAAATACAGCGGAGCATCTTTTACCGTTGAGCGGGTGCCGAGCATGAACGGTCGATACGTTCGTTCATTCGCCAAAATGGGGTGAAACAGCGCATTCGTAAAATACAGAGAAGACGACAGCAACACAGTGAGAGCGGCGAACACCCACATCCATTGCTCGCGTTTGAATCCCCAAAAATACCATCCCACGGCAAACGCTAAGAGCGCCAGCCACACTAATACAATCGAAAAATGACTCTGTAGACCTGCCGCAACTAAGGGCAGGTTGGCCTGATCACGCGGATGCAGAAACGGCGAGACCATATGAGCCAGATCAAGCCCAGCGCTGTGGGCAATCAAGACAATGACGATCAATGCAAAGCCATAGCCGAGCAGCAACATCGAGCCACGCGTCAGGCGTTTGACCACAGGCGAGAATGCTAACGAACTCTCCACCAGCTCCTGCCACCAGCTACCCAGCAGAACTGCCAAAGCTGGATACAGGGGTAAAATGTAATTACTCCGTTTGCCTGAAGCCAGGGTGAAAAAGAGAAATTCGACCACACACCAAATGACTAAATAGCGCCGTTTGGCATCCCCGTGCTGGCTATAGCTACGGTATAAGACAGCAATCATAGCCGGAAAGAACAAGCTCCACGGCAGCATACCAGCAAAAAGAGTCGGCAGGTAATACCAAAAGGCATGCTCGCGGCTTGGTCCACCCTGATCACTGTCAAAGAAACGAAACACGTTTTCGTCAAGAATCTGGCGGGTGAAAAACTCTCCTCCGCCCTGCCCTATGGCCAAGAGATACCACGAAGCAGCAATCAGCAGGGCAAGCAGCGGCCCACCAACGATCTTCATACGCCGAATAAAGTGAAGTTCTCTACGCTCGGCCAGAAAAGCAAGAACAACTAAGCCTGGTAAAAGAAGCCCCAACGGGCCTTTGGCCAGGGTTGCCAGGCCAACACTGGCATAAAAGAGGTAGATTGTTCCCCGCTGGGTTGCCCGTTCCTGCCAGACCCGGAAGAAACTCATCATTGCCAAGGTCAGCAAAAAGACCAAGAGCATGTCACTGCGGGCATTAATTGCCCAACGCGCCCATTCTGGTGAAGTCGCCAGGATGAGGGCGGCAAACAGTCCAACCCGCCAACTCCAGAACGCTTTGCCAAAGAAATAGGTCAGCAGCACGGCCGCTGTTGCGGCAAAGGCTGAAGGGGCGCGCACGGTAAATTCATTTACCGTCCCGCTCAGGAGCGAAAGAGTTGCCCCAATCCAATGGAACAATGGTGGTTTGAGAGGCAGTTCGGTGCCATTCCGCAACGGCAGAATCCAGCCCCCGCCATTCACCATCTCCCAGACGATCAGGGCTTCTTTGGACTCTTCATAATTGTAGAATGGAATACGCCCTAATTCCCAGAAATAGAGCAGGAAACACAGCAACAAGAGACCAATGACGGTTTGTCTAGTTCGCTGCAATTCAAGCATACCCTACTCCAGACTCCTGAAAAATCTGCGAGATCAGAGAGCTCGGTTGACAAGACAGCCAAGGGCTCATGAGGCTACCAGCGTGAAAAGGCAACGAACAGTGCAAAGATGGGATGTAGCGTGTCAAGACGGTGGCCTTTTGTAGGTCTTTGTATCGTCGTCATTACCGGCTTGTTGGCTATGGCCTAGGGTACTGTGCGGTCCATATACTACGCAAATGCTTAAAAGGGAGCTTATGCATACCAAGCACGAACACAGACGCTACGCTGTCCGTGAACGCGCACTGCGCTCCCAACTTGAGGATGGCCTAGCTGCCCAAGCCGCTCTCGCCCGTGAGCACCAGCTGCGACAGGCAGACCTCGCTGAGCATGTCCGCCGTCTAGAAGCCGCCTGCGCCCAGACATCAGTCTATCTCCTCGTCCCTAGAAGTCGCGAGAAGCTGTGGAGGCCATGCCTCAGCGTGAGTCTTCACGTTTGAGCACTCGATACGCTGACAAGATTTGATCGACCCGTTCCTGCTCGGACGAATAGCGCCGAAGATCGAGAAACTTTTTGACGAGTTCATCCTCTCCCGCCTCCTCAGCCGGCTGCACCACTTTTAGCAACTCATCTACCAAATTTGGAAATTTCTCGCTCGGAATATAATAATGAGCCCAACCAAACTCGCAGTGACGGTGCAGGATTTTGGCAATCATCTTTTCGAGAGAGTCCCGTCCTGACATGAAATTGATTCCTCCTTTGCGCGCCGCTACCTTAATGGGTCAACAGATCGGAGTCAAGATAAACGCCCCCCTTGCCCCCTTTCCTCTTGGGCTCATTTTTGTCACAACAGCCAAGCATGCCAAAAAGATCAGCCACTCCTGCCACTGGTGAAAAAATTGCCCACCCAGCTACGATTCGGGCTTTGCAGCAGCGCTTAATGACCTGGTACCGTCAGTATGGCCGCGATCTACCGTGGCGTCGGACTCGCGACCCGTATGCCATCCTGGTCTCTGAGGTCATGTTGCAGCAAACACAAGTCCAGCGCGCCCTGCTGTACTATGAAAAGTTCCTCACTCGCTATCCAACCCCGGAAGACTTGGCCAAAGCCGACGAGCCCGAGGTCCGAGAAACCTGGGAGGGACTGGGCTATTACGCTCGGGCTCGCAATTTGCAGCGCACAACCCAAAAGATTGTGGCTGACCATAAGGGTTGCTTTCCCAAAACCCCCCAGGAATTAGAAAAACTTCCTGGTATCGGGCCATATACTGCCGGAGCTGTCTCAAGTTTTGCTTTTCATCAGGACGCAGCCATCCTGGATACCAACGCGGCGCGTGTACTCAGCCGTTTCTTCGCCCTCCCCAAGGAGCAACAAAGCAACCGCTTTCTGTGGTCCGTCGCCCATCAGGTTACTCCTGCTGGCCAAGCCCACATATTCAATCAGGCCATTATGGATATTGGGGCAACTATTTGTACGGCCCGTATTCCGCACTGTTCGCGCTGCCCGTTGCGGCCTGTGTGCCGAACTGTACGACAAGAAAAAAAAGGTTCGTAGAGGCAGGCCCCTACTCCCCCACTGTTTGACGATTTCCTCCTTCTCGCCTATAGTGGGGTCCTGCAAGTAGAGTCCCTCAGAAATTCGGCCTATCAACTGAATCTGTAACTGGAAATGGATTGAGTGTGGAAGTTGTCGCTCTCATTCCGGCACGCTACGGTTCAACCCGTTTTCCCGGAAAACCGCTAGCACTGCTGCGTGGCAAGCCGATGATCCAACATGTGTATGAACAGACCTGCCAGGTCCAGGGCTTAGACCGTATTGTGGTTGCTACGGATGATGAACGCATTGCCCAAGCTGTCCGAACGGCCGGGGGTGATGTGGTGATAACACGGGCAGATCATCCGACTGGGACAGACCGCTTAGCAGAGGTCGCCCAAGGTTTACAGGCGAATATTATTGTCAATGTGCAAGGGGATTTACCCTTTTTTCCACCAGCTATGGTTGAAGATGCGGTGGCTGCGCTCACCACTGCTCCAGCCGCAGCTATGGCAACGGTGAAGACGCCGATTTATACTGTCGACGAATGGCACAATCCCAATGTGGTGAAAGTTGTTACTGACCATGAGGGGTATGCCTTGTATTTTTCGCGCAGCCCCATCCCTTTTGACCGGAGACGAACTGAAACCCAGGCGACGACACAAACCGCCGCTCCAACCATCACTCCGAACAAGATTTTTGGCTATCGTCACATCGGCCTGTATGTCTATCGTCGTGATTTCCTCTTGACCTTTACCACCCTGCCCTCAACTCCCTTAGAAGAGGCGGAAAAGCTTGAGCAGCTACGCGCCTTGGAATGGGGATATAAAATTCGGGTGACAGAAACGGAACGGCCGACTATTGAGGTCGATACACCGCAAGATTTGCGTCGCGCAGAGGAGATGTTGCCATGAAGAGCCCCAGGCAGAGTTCCATGAATAATTTGGGGAAAGAGGGCCGTAAGACCAAATTTATCTTTGTGACAGGTGGGGTGGTGTCCTCGCTGGGAAAAGGCTTGGCCGCGGCCTCGATTGGCGGACTATTGGAGAGTCGCGGCCTGAATGTCACCCTGCTTAAAATGGACCCGTATATTAACGTCGATCCCGGCACAATGAATCCCTTTCAGCATGGAGAGGTGTTTGTCACTGAGGACGGAGCGGAAACAGACCTCGACTTGGGACACTATGAACGCTATGTCTCAACCTCACTCAGTCGCAAAAACAGCTTTACCACCGGTCAAGTATACGATGCAGTCATTGCTCACGAGCGCAGAGGCGACTATCTGGGCGGAACGGTTCAGGTCATTCCGCATATCACCGACGAGATTAAACAGCGTATTCTGGCCGCCGCCGAAGGCTTTGATGTTGCTATTTGCGAGGTAGGAGGCACGGTCGGCGATATTGAGAGCTTACCGTTCCTGGAAGCCATCCGTCAGTTCCGCTGGGACTGGGGACGCGAACATGTGTTGTATCTGCATCTGACCTTAGTGCCGTTTATCTCTGCCGCGGGCGAACTCAAGACCAAGCCGACCCAACATAGTGTCAAAGAATTGACCAGTATGGGCATTCAACCCGATGTCCTGCTGTGTCGGACCGATCGCTATTTGGAACCGGCAGTCAAAGCCAAAATTGCCCTTTTCTGTAATGTTGACGAGCACGCCGTTATTACCGCCAAGGATGTAGAGTGTATCTACGAGGTTCCACTCGTCTTCCGCCAGGAAGGCTTGGACGAATGCATCGTTGATAAGCTCAATATGTGGACAGGCACACCCGATCTGAGTAAATGGGAAAAAGTCGTGCATGCCTTTCAGAACCCGCAAAATCGGGTCCAGATTGCAATGATCGGCAAATATGTCGATTTGATTGACTCCTACAAAAGTTTGAACGAAGCCTTGGCGCACGGTGGGTTTGCCAACGAGTGTCGGGTTGAGGTCGATCACATTGATTCTGAACAGCTGGAATCGGGCGAGCTGCCGGACAAAATTCGTCAAGCCGACGGTATTCTCGTACCGATGGGCTTTGGGCACCGGGGCACCGAGGGCAAGATCGCTGCCGTTCAGTATGCCCGCGAAGAAGGCGTCCCATTTTTAGGTGTCTGCTTTGGGATGCAAATGGCGGTGATTGAATTTAGCCGCAATGTGTGTGGCCTGACAGCCGCCAATTCGGTTGAGGTCGATCCCGAGACTCCCCATCCCGTCATTGGCCTGATGGATCATCAACGCAGTATCGTTCAAAAAGGCGGAACGATGCGCCTGGGGGCCTACCCATGTAGCGTCCAAGAAGGCAGCCTGGTCCACAAAGTGTATGGCCAAAAGCGTATTTCTGAACGCCACCGCCACCGCTACGAATTTAATAACGACTACCGCCAGCGCTTAACCGAGAAAGGACTGATTTTTAGCGGTTTGTCACCTGATCAGAGCTTGGTTGAAATCATTGAACTGAGCAATCATCCCTGGTTCATTGGGGTCCAGTTCCATCCCGAATTCAAATCCCGCCCTTTTGACTGCCACCCTTTGTTTGCCGGCTTTATTCGAGCTGCTCATCAGCATCGCGCGGCGTATAATGGGGCGACTCTTCTCCGTGTGGGAGGGGCAGAGCGCTAATGATCCGTGAAGTCTGCCCAGCTGGCGTCTCTATCGGACCGCTGGTGTGCGGCCAGGGGCAAGCATTCGTCTTGATGGCTGGCCCATGTGTCGTCGAAAGCCGCGAGTCAGCCCTACGGCACGCTGAAGCGCTCAAGACCCTGACAGACCGTCTCCAGATCCCTTTTATCTATAAATCCTCGTACGATAAGGCAAATCGGACTTCAGCCAGCTCTTTTCGCGGACTCGGGAGCGACGAAGGTCTGCGTATTTTAGCCACAGTCAAACACGAGTTTGACGTCCCGATTATCACAGATGTTCATAGTCCAGTAGAAGCCAGAGAAGCCGCAGAAGTCGCCGATGTGCTGCAAATTCCAGCGTTCCTGTGTCGCCAAACAGATCTGTTGCTCGCAGCCGGGCACACTGGCCGAGTGGTAAACATCAAAAAAGGTCAGTTCCTGGCTCCCGGCGATATGCAAAATGCAGCCCAAAAAGTCGCCTCAACTCGCAATCAGCGCATCCTCCTCACCGAGCGTGGAGCCAGCTTTGGGTATAATTATCTGGTGTCAGACTTCCGCTCCCTGCCGATTATGGCCACGAGCGGTTACCCTGTGGTATACGATGCAACTCACAGCGTCCAGCTGCCAGGCGGCCAGGGTAGCATGTCCGGCGGTCAACGGGAATTCATTGCTCCGCTAGCGCGGGCCGCTGTCGCAGTCGGTGTTGATGGGGTGTTCATGGAAGTCCATGAGACCCCAGAACACGCCCTCAGTGATAGTGCCACGGTCTTTCCGCTCGGCCAATTGGAGCCATTGTTACGGGCATTACAGCACCTAGATCGACTGATCAAAGTATCACTATAAAGGCTGTTTGCGCTGTGTGAGAGAGATGGTATGCTAGCTGCGCAGCAAGTAGCATATGAATCGCAATCAAGCACGCTTTGTCATCGGGATCGTCCTCATCGTTACTCTCGGCGGTCTGGGGTACCGTTTAGGAGCGAGTCTGTGGCAACAGCAGCAAAGCGACCAAAAACTGCAAGCCTTAGCAAAAGAGCTGAAAGCAGAAGACGGAGATCAGCGCATGCAGGATTTCCGTCGGGTCAAGATGCAGGATGGAAAAAAAGTCTGGGAAATCGCGGCGACCCAGGCGCGCTTCTTTGAAGATCGCCGAGAGGTGATAGTCGAGTCACCAAATGTGTCCCTGTATGTTGGGAACGGTGACGTGATCGCGCTACGTTGTCGAGAAGGGCGCATTCAACTCGGTGAGGGGAGCCAAGAGGTGGTCCGCATGGAGCTCAGTGGAGACTTAGAAATGCAAATTGGAGAGTATTTTCTGAAGACGCAACAAGCCATCTATGACAGTGTTCAGAATACGATCTCTGCTCCGGATGCTGTCCAGATTATTGGACGCGGCCTGACTGTTGAGGGACGGGGCTATCAAGTCGCTGTTGGCGAAAAGCGGATGACCTTACAGGCTGAAGTCCATACCAAGGTCCAAGCCGGAGCCCCTGCTGAGACTCAGACTCAAGTTGCTCAAGAAGAAAGCTGATGGGAATGCGTAGATCGTACCCGGGACAACTCACCTGCCACAGTTTCGACATGCCCGCCCTGTTCATCTTGCCCACCCTGCTCATCTTGTCCACCTTGCTCAATTTAGCTGGGCCGCCAAGCGTCGGTGCCCAACAAGCAAGCAAGACAAATGCAAAGGCAGGCCAAGGGCTGGTCGATTCGCTGTCTTTTGCCGACCGAGATGATCCGATCGATATCCGCTCACAGAGCCTCGAATTTTCGTTTGAAGACAAACGCATCCGGTATCGGGATAACGTTGTCGCCACCCAAGGCGATGTCGAGCTGACCTGCAACCTGCTGACAGTCATCTATGAAGATCAGGCTCAACAGGCAGGACAGAAGAGTACTGCTTCACAATCTCGCTCAGCCGCTACCCCGGCGACCTCTGATCAGCGCCTCAAAGAGATTATTGCCGAAGGCAATGTCAAAGTTGTGACCGAGAACGGGTATGCAACTGGAAAAAAATTGGTCTTTAACGACAGTAAACGGACGGTGGTCTTGAGCGGCGATGCCCTCTTACATGAAGGCTCCAACCAAGTCAGCGGCGACCGCGTAACCGTGTATCTTGACGAGAGGCGCAGCGTCGTCGAAGGCCGAGCCCGGATGCAGCTTATCCCTCAATCTAAGACGCAGAAGGGAGCAGCATCCAAATGAGTGTGGCTCATTCAGCGCGGCAAGCTCAGTCTGCAAATCCCACCAGCTCAGTCGATGCTATGAGCCCAGCCAAGGGTATGTCAATATTAAGCGGCACAGGCCTGCACAAAGCCTATGGCAAGCGCCAGGTGCTGCGCAATGTGAGCGTTGAAGTCAGGGGAGGGGAAGTCGTCGGTCTACTCGGCCCAAACGGGGCTGGAAAAACTACCACGTTCTCTATTATTGTCGGCATTATTTGGCCCGACCAAGGCGAGGTGCGGTTTAATGGTGAAGATTTAACCTTGCTGCCAATGCACCAACGCGCCCGCAAAGGCGTGACCTATTTGCCCCAAGAACCCTCAATTTTTCGCAAGCTGACAGTAGAGGAAAATATTCTGGCGATTCTCGAAACTCTGGCCTTGAGTGCGGCCGAGCGCCAGGAACGCCTGAAGCAATTGCTGGCCGACTTGCGGATCAGCCACCTCGCTACCAATCGGGCGGATTCCTTGTCGGGTGGAGAACGGCGACGGGTGGAAATATCGCGCGCCCTCGTCATGGACCCAGCCTTCATGCTCTTGGATGAACCCTTTGCCGGTATCGATCCTTTGTCTGTCATTGATATTCAGGATATTATTATTCAGTTGCGTACGCGTGGCATAGGAGTGCTTATCACTGACCATAATGTCCGCGAGACGCTGAGTATTTGTGATCGTGCCTATATTCTGAGCGACGGACAAGTTTTTGAAGAGGGCACGCCCTCAGAGCTGACGGCGAGCGAGCGGGCACGCCAAGTCTATCTGGGTGAACGCTTTCGATTGTGAGAAATGGGGAAAAAATGACATGGGCTTAGAAGCACGACTCCAACAAAAATTCTCACAGAGGCTGGTCATTACGCGGCAACTGCAGCAGGCAATCAAAATTCTGCAGCTGCCGCGGGGCGAACTCGATGTTCTTATCCATGATGAACTTGACGAGAACCCAGTCCTGGGGGTCGAAGCAGGCGAGCAAGGTAGTCAAGCAGAAGTCGCCCTGTTGGATAGCACGCCCACAGCAGCTGAAGAGTCGGTTGAGGAAAAAAAAGCGGAAGAGGAAATTGATTGGCATACCTACCTCGAAAGCTACAATGAAAAGCTGCCCTCACTCCCGCCGTCTGGCGGAGAGGATGTGGATGAAGAACGCCCCAGCCTCGTTGAAAACCACCCCAACCGACCGGAGTCTTTGGAACAGCACTTATTAGACCAACTCCGCTTTCACGATCTGAGTCCACAAGAGCAGCAGCTTGCGTCCCTGATTATCGGTGACTTGAATATTGATGGCTATATGCAAACTCCACTGGAAGAGATTGCCCAAGAGGCAGGCAGCAGTGCTGAATGTGTGGCTCAAGTCCTGGAACTGATCCAGACTTGCGATCCGTCCGGGGTAGGTGCTCGGGACCTCCGAGAATGTCTGCTCCTACAGTTGCGTATTCAAGTCGGCGAAGTCGGGATCAGCGATGATCCAACCTTCATGCTGGCCGTCCACATTGTGCAAGACCATCTGGCCGTCCTTGAAGACCGCCGGGCTGAGCACCTCGCTAAAGACCTCAAAGCCGATCCCGAACAAGTCGAGCAGGCAATTCGTCTCATTGCTGCGCTGGAGCCCAAACCGGGCCGGAATTTTGGCGAGAACAATGTAAGCTACATCACTCCAGACGTCCAGGTGCATAGGGTCGGTGATGAATATGTCGTCACCCTCAACGAAGAGGGTCTGCCGCGCCTCAAAGTCAATGCTTCCTACGGCCGCTTTCTGAGCCAAAAAGACGGCGATGCCAAAGAATACGTGCAAGGCAAATTACGGGCTGCTGCCTGGCTGATCAAAAGTATTCATCAACGCCAACGGACCCTCTTGTTGGTGGCGCAGAGTATTGTCAAGTTTCAAGAAGACTTCTTGACCTATGGCGTGTCACACATGCGCCCCTTGGTGTTACGTGATGTCGCTGACGAGGTGGGCATTCACGAATCAACCGTCAGTCGGGCGATTGCGAATAAATATATTGCCACTCCGCGGGGGATTGTGGCCCTCAAGAAATTCTTCACAACTGGACTGCGCACCAGTCAGGGTCAAGACATCGCTGTAGATAGCGTCAAAGAACGCATCCACAAACTCATCCAAGGCGAAGATAGCAGCCGACCGTTGAGCGATGAAGAAATTGCGCGCGCCCTGTCACGTGATCATATCAACATTGCCCGTCGAACGGTTGCTAAATATCGCGAAGCGATGAATATTCTTCCTTCATCAAAACGAAAACAGGCTCGCTCGACGCCGTTCAACAACGCTCGGCATACCCCGAAACAAAGGACATGACCTCATGCGTGTGGTAGATATTTTGAATCAAGATCTCGTCGTCTCCGAACTCCACAGCGCGACCCAAACCGAAGTCCTCCAGGAACTGTCTCAACAGTTGGCTACGTATTATCCACACCTCAGTACTGAAGAGCTGGTCAACGTCTTGCTGGAACGCGAACGTCTGGGCACGACAGCAATTGGTGAAGGTATTGCGATTCCGCATGGTAAGCTCCCCGGGCTGAAAGACGTGGTGGCGGTTTTTGGCCGGAGTCTGACTGGCATCGACTGTCACTCACTTGATGGCGCACTGACCCAATTGTTCTTTTTACTAGTTGCCCCAGAAGACTCGGCCGGTATTCATCTCAAATCTTTGGCTCGGGTGTCGCGCTTACTCAAGGACAAATCGTTTCGCGAGCGTCTCCTCCAAGCAGACACGCAGGCCAACTTGTTCCAGATCATTGCCGAGGAGGATGCCAAGCTGTGAGGCCAGCCTCGCCAGACAGCCCAGTCCAGAGTCCTGCCCAAAGTTCTGCTCAGACTTCTGCCCAGAGCGCGATGCACGTCATCATCGTTACCGGCCTGTCCGGTTCAGGCAAAAGTACGGCGATCCATGCTCTGGAAGATTTAGACTTTTACTGCATTGATAACTTACCAGTGACGCTGATTCCGCAATTTCTTGTCCTGTGCGCCAACAGTCATGAGCGTATTGGCCGAGTCGCACTTGGCATTGATGTCCGAGAACGCGTCTCACTGCACGAATACCCGACGGTCTTGGCCGAATTACGCAGCCACGGTCAGCAGATTGAGATTGTGTATCTGGATGCGGCCGATGAGATCCTCTTGCGCCGCTTCAGCGAAACACGCCGCCCCCACCCCGCAGCAGATGAGGGCGGGATTGTGTCGGGCATTCGGATTGAACGGGAGCGACTGGCGGGGCTACGAGCGCTCGCCGATCAGGTCATTGACACCTCGGCTTTGACTGTCCACGAACTGCGCAAACAACTCCATCAGCTGGTCGACCGTCGCACCCAGCCTCGCACCTCACTCCTCGTAACAGTTGAGTCGTTTGGGTATAAATACGGCACCCCAACGGATGCAGATATGATGTTCGATGTCCGCTTTCTGCCGAATCCCTTTTTTGTCGAGGAGATGCGGACCAAGACGGGCTTGGACCCGGACGTTGCCGCATTTGTTCTCGAACACCCGGAAACCGATCAATTCCTGTCTCAGATCAATAGCCTGCTGGCCTCGACACTGCCACTCTATATCCGCGAGGGAAAAAGTTATCTGACCCTGGCGATTGGCTGTACCGGCGGTCGGCATCGCTCGGTTGCGATAGCCGAAGCACTCAGACAGAGCCTTGGCAGCTGGGGCTATACGGCCCATATTCGTCACCGCGATCAGCATCGCTAAACGCTGAGAATACGGACGATGGCTCAATCCTCAGCTCAATCCTCGCCTGCGGTTGCTCTCCTGACTCTTGCCCATCCTGAGGGTCTACACGCCCGGGTGGCGGCATCCTTCGTCCAGGCCCTGCGTAATTTTCAAGCCGAGGCAACAGTTGGCTGGGAAGGGCGAACGGTCAATGGCAGAAGTGTCATTGAATTATTGACTCTGGGTGCCCCATACGGGAGTGTCCTGGAGGTCCAGACAACAGGCCGGGACGCTGTTGCTGCGCTAGCAGCCCTGACACAGATCGTTGAACAGCGTCCCGCGTGATGGGGATAAACGCCCCCGTCACTCTTGACGCTGGGGGAAGGATTCTATTAGATGCGCCCTGCGACTCGCAGTTTCCCCTGGACTGAAGTTCGCTACGGAAGGAGATGGGTTGATGGCGGGAAAAGATTTTCTCTTTACCTCGGAATCAGTGTCCGAAGGCCACCCGGACAAAATGTGTGATCAGATTTCGGACGGCATTCTAGACGGGTTGCTGGCCCAAGACCCGGACAGTCGGGTTGCGTGCGAGACGCTGATCAAAACAGGCATGGTCGTCGTAGCTGGCGAGATCACCACACATGCCCAAATTGACTATCCTGAAATCATTCGCCGAACAGTTCGGGATATCGGCTTTGATCATTCTTCATTAGGATTTGATGGTAACACCTGTGCAGTCATGGTTGCCCTCGACCGTCAATCGCCTGACATCTCGCAAGGGGTCACAGCAGGGCAAGGCTTACACAATGAGCAGGGAGCTGGTGATCAGGGCATGATGTTTGGTTATGCCTGCGATGAAACCAAGGAGTTCATGCCGTTCCCGATCTATACGGCCCACCGCTTAGTCCAAGAGATGGCCGCAGCGAGGAAACGTGGCGATATTCCATTCCTGCGTCCAGACAGTAAGTCGCAAGTCACAGTTGAATATAAGGATGGCCGCCCAGTGCGTGCCGATACCGTCCTCATCTCCACTCAGCATGATCCAGATGTGGCATATGAGACGATTAAAGAAGTCGTGATTGAAGATATTGTCAAGCGCGTCGTTCCGCCTGAGTTTCTTGATGGGAAAACCTCGTTTCTGGTCAATCCAACTGGCCGTTTTGTGCATGGCGGTCCATTTGCTGACTGTGGATTAACCGGGCGGAAGATTATTGTCGATACCTATGGTGGCACTGGGCGCCATGGCGGCGGCGCATTTTCCGGCAAAGACCCGAGTAAGGTCGATCGCTCAGCTGCCTATATGGCCCGCTATATTGCCAAGAATATTGTGGCCGCAGAACTGGCAGCGCGCTGTGAAGTCCAGCTTGCTTACGCAATTGGTATAGCCCAGCCAGTTGGCGTCTTCATTGATACCTTTGGCACGGGAGTCTTACCCGACGAACGTCTCGCCGATATCGTAAATAACGAGTTCGACCTACGGCCAGCCGAGATCATCAAGACTTTGGACTTGAAGAAACCAATCTTTCAGCCGACGGCATCCTATGGCCACTTTGGCCGCCCGCCACAAGGCGACCTGTTTACCTGGGAGCGCTTGGACCGGGTTGAGAGCCTCAAACGGGCGGCAAATTAGCGCTCCCCATTAAAGACAAAGAGGATACGTATACTATGGCTTCTTCTCGTAAGGGAGATGTAAAAGATTTAAGCCTCGCGACTGCAGGCGGCAGACGCATGGATTGGGCCGATCAACACATGCCGGTGTTGCGCCAAATCCGGGAAGAGTTCGCCCGCGCAAAACCGCTCAAAGGCATTCGGCTAGCTGCTTGCCTGCACGTGACGACGGAAACCGCAAATCTGATGCGGACCTTAAAGGCTGGCGGAGCAAGCGTTACTTTGTGTGCCTCCAACCCGCTCTCGACCCAAAACGATACCGCTGCTGCGCTGGTCAAACGCGAAGGCATACCCACGTATGCGATTCATGGCGAAGATAACAAAACGTATTATAAACATTTGCATGAAGTCCTGGGTCAAGGGCCAACGGTGACCTTGGACGATGGGGCTGACCTGGTGTCCTTGCTGCACACGGATACTAAGTATGCCAAGCAGGCTGAACATTTGATTGCTAGCATGGAAGAGACGACCACAGGAGTCATTCGTCTGCGGGCGATGGAGCAGGATGGCGTGCTCAAAATGCCCGTAATCGCAGTCAACGACGCAACAACCAAACATCTGTTTGACAACCGCTATGGAACCGGGCAGTCCACACTGGACGGTGTCATGCGAGCGACCAATATCCTGCTAGCCGGTCAAGTCGTTGTGGTCGCCGGCTATGGCTGGTGCGGTAAAGGCGTCGCCAGTCGAGCGCGCGGCATGGGATCCCAGGTCATCGTGACTGAAGTTGATCCGATTCGGGCCTTAGAAGCGACAATGGATGGCTTCCGCGTCATGCCAATGCTCGAGGCAGCCAAGGAGGGAGACCTCTTCATCACCCTAACTGGTGATACGAGTGTGCTGCGCAAAGAGCATTTCCTGGTCATGAAGGACGGCGCTATCCTGTGTAACTCAGGGCATTTCGATGTGGAAATCGATGTCAAAGCACTGACCAAGATGGCCGAAAAGATCGAAAAGAATTTGCGCCCGAGTCTGGATGCCTACCACGTCAGCAATAAACGGCGCATCTACCTGCTTGGCGAAGGCCGATTGGTCAATCTTGCGGCTGCTGAAGGCCATCCGGCTTCGGTGATGGATATGAGCTTTGCGACCCAGGCGCTCACAGCGAGCTGGGCAGTTCAGAATCAAAAAAACCTGGATGCCCGCGTCCATAACGTGCCCCAGGAAGTCGAAGACAAAGTCGCCACACTCAAACTGGCCAGTATGGATATTACACTCGATACGCTTACAACAGAACAGAAACGCTACCTTGCATCCTGGGAGTTTGGCACGTAATCTCCGGGTATGCCAATTGTCCAAGCCCAATTTGAAAAAGTCGAAAAGAGTGAAGAAGTTCAGTCAGTCACCCCTGGCGCCAGCCCAGCTGGCGCTATCTTCCCCACTCTTCCTGCCCTGCCTTCTCCTGATCCCGACGTTGAGGCGCCGCTAGACTTTGACCTCAAAAAGATCAGCAAAGCCTATGTCACCCACGTTCGTGAGGAACTGCTCCGCCAACATGGGGCAGGCGTCGGTGGTCGGACTTTGGTCACCGAGTATACCGCGCAGCTTGACCGCTTGATTCAATATCTGTTTACTGCCGCAACTCAACTCTACGCTCGTCGCTACACTCGATTGCAACAGCGGTGTGCCGTCTTTGCCCAAGGCGGCTATGGGCGGGGCGAGCTGAACCCCTACTCTGATATCGATCTGCTCTTCCTCTACCACTGGAAAATCACTCCGTATGTCGAAACCGTGTGTGAAACAGTCTACTATAGCCTGATTGACACAGGTCTTGTGGTTGGTCACGCGGTACGGACGATTCGTGAGTGCAGCCGGATGGCGAATCAAGATTTGCAGATTAAAACCTCACTGCTTGATGCTCGCCCGCTGTGCGGAGATGAGCAGTTCAGCAAAGAATTCAGTGCGGTGCTGGAACGCGACATTATCAGCAAACAGCCCAAACGCTTTTTTCAAGACAAATCCCAAGAGAGTGCCAGGCGACATGAACGCTATGGTAACTCAGTGTATAGACTAGAGCCGAACATCAAGGAAAGCCCGGGCGGCCTACGCGATCTGCACACCGCGTGGTGGCTGGCCAAGGTCAATTTTAAAGTCCATACGTGGAATGAACTATTCCAGAAGGGCATCCTCCAAGAGAACACACTCGGAGAAGTTGAAGAAGCCCGTGACTTTCTGTGGCGCATCCGGAATGGTATGCACCTCACCTCACAGGCAGAACACGATCAGCTCACGTTTGAGCAGCAAGAACAACTTGCCCCACAGCTTGGCTTTACAGACCCAGCCAGTTTTATGTACGAATACTACCGCCACGCGACAACCCTGCATACCTTCTCGCAAATCATGCAGGAGCGCTGCCTAGACACGCCCCGCCCATCTTTCCTACGTCGCACCCGAGGACGCGAGATTCGAGAAGGAGTCAAGATCGCACAAGGGACGCTATCCGTGACCAAGGCCAAGATATTGACGGAACAGCCGATCAATATGGTCACTATTTTTCACGATGCCCAGCGTCACGGGGTACACCTCGAGCGTACCACGCAGCAGCTGATACGCCAAACCCTCAGTCAGTTGCCCGCAGCTCTGGGAGAAACACAAGAGTTACGTGCCGCTCTGTATGCTATCCTCAGCTGGAAACAGGGCGTGGCGGATACCTTATGGGCGATGCACAGTCTTGGAGTATTGGGCTGGCTTTTACCAGAATTCGGGCAGATGCAGTGGCGTATCCAGCGCGATCTATATCATGTCTATACCGTTGATGAACATACGCTGCATGGGGTGGCGGTATTAGAGGATCTCCGAAACGGCAGATACAAAGAAGAATCGCCACTCCTAACCCAAGTCATGCGTGAGATTGACAAGGTAGAGCTACTCTTTTTGTCCATGCTGTATCACGACGTGGGCAAAGGCCATGGGGGCGAGCATGACGAACGCAGCGCGGCAATGGTCCAGAAGGCAGCCGCGCGCTGGAATATGTCTGAAGATGACACCCATGAGTGGTATCTGCTTGTCCAGCACCACCTGCGCATGTCGTATATTGCCCAGCGACGGGATATCTCGGAAGATACCTTGATCGCAGAGTTTGCCCAGACAGTCGGGACTGCAACCGTCCTCAAGAAGCTCTATCTGCTAACCTTCGCGGATATGAAAGCAGTTGGTCCAAAAGTCTGGAACAGCTGGAAGGGCGGACTGCTCGACGAGCTGTATCTGCGGACCTTGGAGCGATTTGAGACGGATGAGTCAGCAGAAGAAGACCCTGAAGCCCGACTCCAACGCCGCAAAGAGCACCTTGCAGTGATCTTGTCAGCCGAGGAAAAGGCTACGTCAGGGCAGGTGACACAGTTCTTGGCCTGTATGCCGGACCGCTATTTTTTGGCCACGCCAGAAGAATCCGTACCAAACCATTTTCGGTTGATGAGTCGTTTTATCCAGACCAAAAATCGTCAGCCCGTACACACAATCACACCCCACAGTTCTGAGCAGAATTTGTCTGAAAAAAACCCGCCTGAGAAAAATCCGGAAGGAAATCCATACCGCATCTCTTTGGCCCACTTTCCGGAGCGGGAGTATAGCGAACTCACTGTTGTCACTGATGACAAACCTGGTTTATTTGCCTTACTGACAGGCGTGCTCGCCGTCAACAATCTGAATGTTGCTGGAGCCCGCATATCGACCAGTCAAGATGGCATTGCTGTCGATGTCTTTCGTTTATCGCACGCCGAGCGACCTGAAGTGGTCATGGATGCGGATCTCTGGTCACGGATTCAGACCCGTTTGGATGCCGTCCTGCGCGGCGAGCGAACGCTGGAAGATCTGCTCCAAGCAACTCGCGGCCCGGCATTTCTCAACAAACGTGATGCCCGCATCCCGACTGAAGTGACAGTCGATAATATTGGCTCACCCGACTATACGGTGATCGATATTACCGCCCCTGATCGAACGGGTTTCCTGTTTCGGGTGACGGCGGCGCTGTTCCAGCTGGGATTAATTATTCATTTGGCCAAGATCACAACCAATGTGAACCAAGTCCTTGATATTTTCTACGTGACGAGTCGTACGGGCACAAAGGTTCGGGATCCTGATCAACTTGCCGACGCGCTCCGGCAGCGCATCTTTGATGCGGAAGGGCAGGCATAATGGCAGAGCAGTTGCAGGCCAGCGATACCCAGATCGATGCCTTTCTCTCCTATATTACCGTCGAAAAAGGCTTGGCAAAAAACACTGTTGAGGCGTATAGCCGTGATCTGATGGAGTTTCGCCTTTCCCTGGAAGCCCAGGGAGTCGAAGAGGTCAAAGAAGCCGCTCCAC
This sequence comes from Binatia bacterium, assembly GCA_965231765.1. Classification (GTDB taxonomy): domain Bacteria; phylum Desulfobacterota; class Binatia; order Bin18; family Bin18; genus JAAXHF01. The sequence goes on along the minus strand of OZ246887.1, from coordinate 4,421,989 downwards.
GCCACGTCATTGGCTTTCTAACCGCATTACGGGATAAAGGTCTCTCGGCGCGTAGTCAAGCACGGATATTGACAGTTCTGCGCGGACTGTATCGCTTCTTACAACGCGAAGAGGTCTTGCTTGGCCCAGATCCAACCGCCCATTTGCCTCTGCCAAAAATGGGACGACGCTTGCCAGAAACGCCTTCCCAACCACAGATTACTGCCCTGCTTCATGTGCCTGACAGCTCAACCCCCCTCGGTGCCCGCGACCAAGCCATGATTGAGTTGCTATACGCGACTGGGCTGCGTGTATCTGAACTGATTGGGTTAGAGGTCACTCAGCTGAATCTGGAAGCTGGCTTTGTCCGGGTGCGTGGCAAAGGTGGCCGTGAACGCTTGGTGCCGCTTGGGTCTCAAGCGAAGGAAACAATCGAGAGCTACCTGGCACAGGCACGTCCAGTGTTACTCAAGCAGCGTTCGAGTTCGTATCTTTTCCTCACCCGTTCGGCCAAGCCGCTCACCCGTCAAGGGTTTTGGCGGCTGCTGAAACAGTATGCAAAACAGACGAATGAAGAAGGAAGAGCGGTGTATCCGCATGCCCTCCGACATGCGTTTGCCACCCATCTACTTGAAGGCGGGGCGGATTTACGGGCTGTCCAATCGATGCTCGGCCACGTTGATATTGCCACAACGCAAATTTATACCCATCTCACCACTGAGCGCTTGCGTGAGGTGCATAAAAAGTATCATCCAAGGGGCTAGAGGAGAGGACACCCCGTCAGAGCGTCTCTACAATGGATGAGGAACGTATTAGTTACTCACTCCATCAAGGGCATCCAACATTTCTTTCACAGTCGTGATCTTCTCGCGTGGTTTGCCCAACGGCTTGCCGGTTTCAACTTCGATTTGATCAAGCTGTTTCCAGTCCTCAAAGGTAACGTAGCGTACGCCTTTGTTTGCTAACAGAGTGGGAATAGCATTTATATTTGCGTCGAGGTTGTTAGGCAGAATGCCCTGCTTCACTTCTTCGATCATCGCTTTGACGGTCGCAACAGAATCAGGTTTATTGGTCCCAATCACCCCTGACGGCCCGCGTTTAATCCAGCCTGATACAAACACCCGCCTGAAGGCGGTTTGGGTGTCAAGATCCAACACGTGGCCATCTTTATTGGGGATAATACCCTGCTGTTCATCAAATGGAAGATCTGGCAAGGAACTTCCCAAGTAGCCAACCGAACGAAAGATCATTTGGATCGGGAGGTTTTCATATTCGCCAGTCCCACGCGCTCGCAAAGTGCCTCGATCGTCCTTGACCAGTTTGTTCTTCTCGATACGCACTCCCTCAACCTTATCCGTCCCGAGGATTTCGACTGGGGAGACAAAAAAGCGCATCCGGATTTTTCGCTGAGCGCTGCCCTCCCCTGTAGGAATCTGCTTGGACAAAATATCAAAATTTCGCCGATTCGTATCTGGCGCCTGGGAGAGAAACTCTTGATTCACGTCATCCAAGATAAGATCTGGTTCATGGACAACAAGGTCAACGTCCGGAATCTCCCCTAACTCGCGAATCTCAGGATTCGTATAAGCGGCTTGGGCGGGCCCACGTCGTCCAAGGACATAAATTTCCTTGACCGCGCTTTTCCCAAGCGTCTCTAAGGCATAGCTCGTGATGTCTGTTGTAGACAGCTCTTCGACTGACCGGGCTAAAATCCGCGTGACATCCATGGCAACATTGCCATTACCAATAACGGCCACCCGCTCGACTTGGCTCAAATCAAACTGCAAGTCTCTATAGTCAGGGTGGCCATTATACCAGCCTACAAAGATTGTTGCTGGGTAACTGCCTGCCAGGTCTTCTCCGGGGATGCCCAAACGTCGATCAGATTCTGCTCCTGTGCTGAACATGACCTGGTGATAATGCGCGAGTACATCGTGGAGGGAAAGATCCGTACCAAAGCTCACATTGCCAAAAAATCGAAAACCCGATTGCGCCGCTGTTTTTTCATACTGCCGAATCACGGCTTTGATACGTTGATGATCCGGAGCCACTCCTCCCCGCACGAGTCCATACGGCGTAGGCAGCCGGTCAAACAGGTCAACTGCCACCGTATATTCCTTTTGGCGCAGCAGCTCAGCCACCGCATAAAAGCCTGCCGGGCCAGCGCCAAAAATTGCGACACGGAGCGGGTTTGTCGGACTCCCAATCTGCTCTGCCATGCTGTCCTTCTCCCATTCATAATTGGAGACGCCGTAATACTTGGAGTCTCGCTAAAACAAAACCGGTACGCTACCGACTCAACGTCTGTCAGTCAACCCAAGTCGAGTGCAATATGCCTGTTGGCTCAAGAGCCAACAGGCAAGCTGTACAAGTCGGGCGGGTGCCTGTTGGCTCATTTCTCTTGTCTTACTTTCTCCTCGACATTTGGCCACTCACTGGGAATCGAGTTGCGATGCCTATGGATAGCCGGTAGGTTCAGCGTGTATAATCGCTACACGTAACGGAGCATCTACACATGACGCAAAAAAGATGGTCTCTCTCAGTTCCCATTGAAGAAGTCCCCCTGGCTGAGCATGCTGAAATCGCCCGCGAAGCGGAACAGCTCGGCTATACCGATGCCTGGTCATTAGAAGTTGACGGCATTGATTGTTTTTCCCCTTTAGCCGTTATTGGCTCAGCTACCCAACTCCGGCTGGGAACAGCCATCGCGAATGTGTATACGCGTGGTCCAGCCACACTCGCCATGACCGCAGCCGGGCTTGCCGAAGTCGCTCCGGGCCGATTTTGCCTCGGTGTCGGAGCAGGCTCACAACCTATTGTCGAGAGCTGGAACGGTGGAACGTTCCGCCGACCAGCCACTCGGGTGCGTGAGACGGTCGAGTTCCTACGGCGGGTGTTTGCCGGTGAACGGGTCGTTTTTGAAGGGGAGACTTTTACCGTTCAAGGATTTCGTCTGAGTCGTATACCAACGGCACCCATCCCGATCCACGTTGCCGCTTTACGGCCTGCTATGCTACGTGTTGCCGGACAAGTCGGCGACGGAGCGATTATCAACTGGCTCTCAGCCGAAGATGTCAAAAAATCGGTTGCCGTGGTACGCGAAGCGGCCCAAACAGCCGGACGCGATCCTGAAGCAGTCGAAATCACGGCCCGGCTGTTTGTATGTGTTGATCCACCGTCAGAAGCGACGGAGACAGGTATCCGGCGTCACATCAACACCTATCTCAACGTTCCGGTGTATAAAGCATTTCACGAATGGCTAGGGCGGACCGAAGCCTTAGGCCCCATGTGGCAAGCCTGGGAAAGTGGAGATCGCAAGGGTGCAGTCGCAGCTATCCCCGCGTCCGTCATTGACGAGCTTATCTTGCGCGGCTCTGTGGACAACATTCACGCCCACGTCAAACGCTACATGGATGCGGGTGTGACCACTGCGTTTCTGCAGCTTCAGAGTTTTGACAAAGATCCTGCCGTGAAGCGAGACAGGTTGCTGAAGGCGTTGCGGGCTCTGGCTCCTGGGAAGAACTAGGGTGAGGCTATCCTTATGATCTCGAATGATACTCCTGCCTCTTCCGATTTTATCCGTGATATCATCGCAACCGATCTCAAGGCCAGCAAAAACGACGGTCGGGTGGTGACCCGCTTTCCGCCTGAACCTAACGGTTACCTCCATATTGGGCATGCCAAATCCATCTGTCTGAACTTTGGTATTGCTGCTGAAAACAATGGCGCGTGCCACCTGCGGTTTGACGATACGAATCCAGCCAAAGAGGATATCGAGTACGTTGATTCGATAAAAGAAGACGTGCACTGGCTGGGCTTCGACTGGCAGGACAAATTGTTTTACGCCTCAGACTACTACGAACAGCTGTATCAGTATGCCGTCCATCTGGTGAAAAATGGCAAGGCGTATGTTGATAGTCTGAGCGCAGACGAGATGCGCGAATATCGCGGGACGTTAACTGAACCGGGCAAAAACAGTCCGTATCGGAATCGTTCGATTGAAGACAATCTCGACCTCTTTGAACGCATGCGCGCCGGTGAATTCGAGGACGGGAAGCATGTCTTGCGGGCTAAAATTGATATGGCCTCGCCAAATCTGAACATGCGCGATCCGGTGATTTACCGGATACGACGCGTCTCGCATCATCGAACGGGTAATACCTGGTGTATCTATCCCATGTACGATTTCACCCACGGTCAGTCAGATGCGATTGAAAGAGTCACGCATTCGATTTGCACGCTTGAGTTTGAAGATCATCGGCCTTTGTACAACTGGTTCCTGAACGAACTGCCAGTCCCGTGTCATCCGCAGCAGATTGAGTTTGCACGCCTTAACCTGACCTATACCGTCATGAGCAAACGCAAGCTTTTGGAATTGGTCGCCAATAAGCATGTCAGCGGTTGGGACGATCCACGTATGCTGACCATTCAAGGCTTACGCAGACGGGGTTACACACCGGAATCGATCCGGAACTTCTGTGAACACATTGGCGTGGCCAAACGTAACAGTGTGATTGAGATGGCGATGTTGGAGCACGCTGTTCGAGAAGATCTTAACAAACGTGCACCACGCGTCATGGCCGTGCTGCATCCGCTTAAGATCGTGATTGATAATTACCCAGAAGGTCAAACAGAAGAGCTTAATGCCGTCAATAATCCAGAAGATCCGAGTGCCGGAATCCGTCAGGTGCCGTTTTCGCGGGTGGTATATATTGAGCAAGACGATTTTCGAGAAGACCCACCGCGCAAGTTCTTTCGTTTAGCTCCAGGGCGTGAGGTCCGGCTACGCTATGCGTATATCATCAAGTGCGTTGACGTGGTCAAAGATGAGAATGGAGACGTGGTTGAGTTGCACTGCACGTATGATCCAGAAACGCGTAGTGGCGGGTCAGCAGAGACACGCAAAGTCAAAGCAACCTTGCACTGGGTATCGGCTGAGCATGCTATTCGGGCTGAAGTCCGGCTGTACGACAGTCTGTTTACCAAACCTGATCCAGACAATGTTGAAGGAGGCCAAAGTTATACGGATTTTCTTAATCCCAACTCTTTAGAAGCCCTGCCTGCCTGTCGGTTGGAGCCCGGCTTGGCCGGAGCAGAAGTTGGCAGTCGATATCAGTTTGAACGCATAGGCTATTTTTGTGTTGATCCGGATTCTACTGAGGAATCGCCAGTCTTCAATCGGACGGTGACGTTGCGGGATACCTGGGCGAAGATCCAGAAGGCACAGAAGGAAAGCAATTAACTCTTCGAGAAACTCAGTGTGCTAAAAGGGCTATGTCTCATTCAGATACACTGCAACTAGAACTAAATCTTAACACAGATGGAAATATGAACCCCGTACCAGAAATTGTCAGTGGCCTTACCTCGGCTCAAATCAAGTGGTCTGTTTACAACGGAGATGTTCTCAAGATTTTGAGAGAACTACCTGACGAAACATACAATAGATTATTGGGTCGCCTCAGCAAATATGCACGGCGCTAGACCTCTAGTTTTTTCATCTGAACTTGACGAAAGAGAATTCAAGGAAAGGGAATTTTGGAAAAAAACATCTTTTGTCTTATCACCGCCTGCACGGAACTTAACATTCCCTTTGAGTTCATCGACGAAGAACATAATTTTCTTCGTATAATACTCGGCAGAAAATCCTCCTATTTCCATCTCAACCGCACCCCGTTCAATTCAGAAGCCGTCGCCGGGATCTGCAAAGACAAGTACCACACCTATTGCTTGCTAAAAGAAGACATTCAATTCCCCAAGACCCTCTCCTTCATGAGCTATAACGTTGATCACAGATACGAGGAATATCTTCAATACCAATCCTCACAAAAAATCCTCACAGTCATTGAATCAGAACTCAGCTATCCTTTCATTATTAAAAGCAACAGCGGCTCTTTTGGTTCGAATGTTTTTCTGTGCCATTCGCGTGACGAAGCCCGAGATTCAATACAGCAAATTTTCAATAAAAACTCACACCTATACGATTACATATTATTAGCCCAAGAGTTCATTCGGACCAAAGAAGAATACCGGCTCGTGTGTTACAAAGAGACTCCCGTCTTAGCCTATAAACGCTCTCCCAATCCAAACGAGTTCAATGCTCGCTATTGGGAAAACGGAGCCAGCCAAGCGGTCCTTGTGACAGGGGAGGAGACCATACAGGAGCTCCAAGAATTTGTGAGACCGGTCTATGAAAAACTGGCCATCGGTTTTGTCGGGTTCGATATTATCCGGTCTTGTGACAATACTGTGTATTTATTGGAGCTCAATTCCGGGCCTCGATTTGATCATTTTATCGAGAGTAATGGTCCCGAACATGTCATCAGCATGTATGAAAAGATTCTCTCAAAATGGATCTCTGAACCCACAAATCAGTCTGACTCATGACAGTTCGGAGCACATGCGTTCTAAGATCACTTTGTAACAGGAGCATTCACCGCTCCGTTGTTGTGGTCACTGATTTGTGTGTCGACGATCGCAGAAGCTCCGAGCCGCCGGTGTTGCGCAGCCGGGTGTGGTTCAAGAACTCGTGCTCTGCCACTGCCGTAGAGTTTCTCGCGGAATGTTCCCTCTTGATATTCCTTTTGCATCCGACCACGTTTTTGGAGCACTGGAACAACCCCGTCGATGAACTCTTCAAATGAGCCCGGCGTCGTGGCATAGGCCAGGTTAAATCCATCAACCCCAGCCGCAATCCAGTCCTCGAACTGATCGGCGATTTGTTCAGGCGTGCCGACCAAAACAGGGCCGGCACCACCAATACCAACATATCGAGCCAGATCGCGCATCGTCCACTTGCGACTCGGATCTCCTTCGGTAAAGCTGTGCACGAGAGTGCGGATTGCGTTGGTCTCGATATACTCCAGTGGCTGGTCTGGCTCAAATTCTCCAAAATCAATCCCGCTCCAGCCGCTGAGCAATGCTAAGCCACCATCGTAGCTACACTGCTCAAAATACTCCTCGTACTTCCGCTTTGCCGCAGCTTCAGTATCACCCGTGATAACCTTCAGATACGCAAAACAGAGGATCTCGTCTGGATTTCTCTCCTGCTGACGAGCAATTTTGCGTATATCCGCAATATACTGCCCATCAACCTCGGGCTTTGAGCCGATCACAAAGACACACTCCGCATGGCGAGCGGCAAACTCACGCCCACGTGGCGAAGCCCCGGCTTGGAACAGGACCGGAGTGCGTTGCAGGGAGGGTTCGGACAAGTGACAGCCATGGACGTGGTAATACGTGCCATCATGGCTGATAGCGTGCACTTTGGATGGATCGGCGTAGATCCCACGCGCTCGGTCTTTGAGGACCGCGTCTTCTTCCCAGCTGGTTTCCCACAGCTTATAGCACACGTCGCAGTACTCATCAGCCATGGCGTAGCGCTCGTCATGATCGTCTAAACCTGTCTTTCCATAGTTTCGCGCCGCGCTCTCTAAATACGAGGTGACGATATTCCATGCCACCCGGCCTTTAGTCAGATGATCAAGGGTCGAGATAAGCCGGGCAAAGGTGAAGGGCGGGTATTGCAACATGGAACTGGTGAAACCAAATCCCAGATGTTTCGTTGCATGCGCCATGGCAGGGATTAACAACATCGGGTCGTTGACCGGTACTTGAGCAGCTTCAGACAGCGCAGCCTCTCGGTTGCCCCGAAACACGTCGTACACCCCAACCACATCGGCCAAGAACAGAGCGTCGAACTTGCCCCGCTCCAACAGCTTGGCCAGTTCCACCCACTGATTCAGATCTGTGTAATTGACCATATTGTCGTCCTCGCGGACCCAGAGTCCTGGCGACTGATGCACGACACAGTTCATGTGGAAGGCGTTGAAGTAGATGCGCTTATTCATCCAAAGACTCCTCATCGTGTTGAGGCGTTCGCCACGTCGTCGCCTCACACTCCGCCTTTGTCTACCAGAGCGGCAGTTGCTTCACAACGGGCAAAGGGTTTTACCCTTCCCTTCGTTTCTCTGAAATGCGAGAATAGGCAGGCCAAGAGGAATGCAGAGAGAAATGCAGGAAAGGACACAGATCCCATGCCAATCCCGGACTGGATTCGAGAACTGTTTCAGACGATTGACACAAACGACCCTGCCGGTTTTGCTTCTTTTTTGACAGATGATGTGAGTTTTGTGTTTGGCAATGCAGAACCAGTGAGAGGCAAAGAAGCGGCACGCGAAGCTGTTGCTGGCTTTTTATCCAGCATCAAAGGCATTCGGCATGAAGTGTTTGCTGCCTGGGAGCAAGCTGATGCGGTGACATGCCATGGCCAGGTCACCTATACCCGGCATGATACCAGCCAACTCAGCGTTCCGTTTGCGAATGTGTTTAAGATACGGGAAGGCTTGATTCAGGATTATTTGATCTATGTTGATGCGTCGGAGTTGTATAAGACAGAGCCATAGGGGAAGCCGTAGGGGTGGTTCGTAAACCGCCCCTACACGAGAGGATGGACTATCTCGATCCTCCCCTTCTCTCACTCTACATCACCACGACACTACGTGCGACCTCCCCTTTTTCCAGCGCATCCATGGCTTCGTTGATCTCATCCAGTGAGTAGGTCCGGGTTACCAGTTCGTCAAGCTTGATCCTTTTCTTCATATACAGATCAATCAGCCGAGGCATATCGACCCGTGGCCGAGTCGAACCGTATAATGAACCTTTAATCGACTTTTCTGTCAGCAGGCTTGCAGCTGGGATCGTGACGGTATCCTCGCGGGACGGCGCTCCAACCACAACCGTCATGCCTCCTTGCCGGGTACAAGCGTAGGCTTGCTCAATGGTCTTGCCAAGGCCAATGACCTCAAACGCATAGTCAGAACCACGTCCTTCAGTCAGCCCACGGACCGTCTTGACCAATTCATCGCGACTCGGGTTAATAGTATGGGTTGCACCAAACTCTTTGGCAAACTCCAGCTTGTTGTCCATAAGATCAACAGCAATGATCGTACTGGCGCCAGCCAGCACGCAGCCTTGGATAGTGTTCAGTCCGACGCCTCCACAGCCAATGACGACTGCGCTACTGCCAGGCTGAACCTTGGCCGTATTCGTCGCTGCTCCCAGACCGGTCATCACTGCACAGCCGACCAAACAGGCTTTATCGAGCGGAACGTTATCGGGAATCTTTATACAGGCGGATTCATCCACGATTGCGTATTCAGCAAAACTAGACAAGCCAGCCATATGGTGAATCTCTTTTCCATTCTTCTTGAGTCGGCAGGTGCCATCAAGCAAGGTCCCTTTGCCCATAGTCATACGCATGTTGGTACACAACACCGGGCTGCCGATTGAGCAATAATAACACCGCCCACAATATGGGGCGAACGACAGGACCACATGGTCGCCGGCTTGGACCAGGCTCACGTCAGGTCCAACCTCTTCAACAACTCCAGCCCCTTCATGCCCAAGCACGACAGGTAGAGGTGAACGTAAGACGCCGTGAATAACCGAATAATCACTATGACATACGCCATTAGCGGCGATTTTGACCCGGACTTCTCCAGCTTTGGGATTATCTAGGTCTACATCTTCGACTTTTACCGGTGCTTTGAGTTCGTATAAGACAGCAGCTTTCATGATTCTCCTCCATTTTTCAAAAACTCACTACTCAGCACTTGCGCTGACGCGGTATGCGAGTCAATTTTCCCCTCGCTGACATCGTTAAAAAGCTGGGCAAGCGTAGAATTGCGGTCCACCTGGGCGGTCAAGCGACGACGCACCTGGTACTCTATGCGGGCCAGTAATTCTTCTCGACGACGAGCTTTGCGACGCCCCTCAAGTTCGCCTGTGTCGGCCAGAAATTGACGATGGGCGTGTATTGCTTCGTGAAGTTCAGTGATGCCAATATTATTGACGGCTTGGGTCGCCAACACTGGGATTTTCCACTGGGGTTTGTCTGCTTCGCGGGCCGGCCGATTGCTATACTTGAGTTCAAGCATCAGGGTCAGGTCAGTCATCATTCGCTGAGCCCCGTCTCGGTCAGCCTTATTGACCACAAAGATATCAGCAATCTCCATCAGGCCAGCCTTCATGACTTGGACACTATCACCAGCTTCCGGCACTAAGGCGACAATCACCGTATCGGTAGCTCCCATAACATCGAGTTCAGTTTGGCCAACCCCGACGGTCTCGACCAGGACGTAGTCCCGATGGGAAGCGTCGAGGAGTTTCATCACGTCTGTGGTTGCCCGGGCTAAGCCACCGTGACTGCCACGCGTCGCCATGCTACGAATAAACACTCCTTTGTCCAGATAGTGCTGGCCCATACGGATCCGGTCGCCTAATAATGCGCCCCCTGAAAAGGGACTTGAAGGATCGATAGCAACCACTCCGACGGTCTTGTCCGCAGCTCGCATCAGCGTGGTAAGACTATCCACAAGGCTGGATTTACCTGCCCCTGGAGGACCGGTCATGCCGATGGTGTGGGTATGCCCCAGCTGGGGAGCAATGGCCTCCAAAATGGGGCCTACTTCCTGTCCGTCACGTTCCACTAAGGTCATGAGTCGGGCAAGAGCGACTGGGCTTCCGGACGACATCTTTTCGAGGAGTTGACTGAGTGTCTGACGTGCCATGGGCCGATTTCTTTCTCCTTATTGTCAAATTGTCAAAATAGAGAGAGGGGCTGTAAGGTACTACTTTTTACCTTCCTCAGTCCTCCTCTTACCAGACCCACCACTTTTCTTTAAGGCGGGCAGACATTTTTCTTGCCATCCCGTTTAGCAAGGCTTCTTTCTCAGCTTGCACACCTTGCGTGTCAAAGCTGCTAGCCCTCTGCTATGCTGCGGAAAATGTGAGAAGATTCCAAGGAAACAGACGAGGGAGACACGCTATGGAATGGGATACACTTCGTTTCGAGTCTGCTGAGCAAGACGAACGAGTCGGCTTTCTTATTCTTGATCGACCAGCAGCCCTGAACGCCGTCAACGATCAACTCATTGAAGACTTCAAACAGGCGTGTGACGCGCTCCACGACGCCCCGGCCCTGCGCGTCGTCGTCCTCAAGGCCGAGGGGCGCGGCTTTTGTTCGGGTATGGACCTGGTGGCCGCCGCCCACAGACCCCATGACAGTGAGACGCTGGCGGCGGTGTGGGCGCCCTGGGGCCAGGCGCTTGATACGCTTGAGCAACTCGACCAGCTGACTATTGCGGCCATCCACGGACCGTGTCTGGGGGCTGGCATGGAACTGGTTTTAGCCTGTGATTTTCGGATTGCGACGACCTCGGCCTTTTTTGGCCTGCCCCAGGTCTTATACGGCACGCCGCCGGATGTCGGCCAGAATTATCGTCTGCCTCAGCTGATCGGGTTGGCCAAAGCCAAGGAAATCATGATCCTGGGTCAGCGTTTCAGCGCCGCCGAGGCCGAACGCTGGGGCTTGGTCACGCGGCTGGTCGAGCCTGGAGACCTTGAGGCCGAAACGGACGCGCTGGTCGAGCGCTGCCTCCAGCTGGGCGGCAAGGCTGCGGCCGGGGCCAAACACCTCTTGCACCGAGCCTGGGATCTGGACGCCGAGGCGTTGGCCGCCGCGATCCATCAGGCGCGGGCGGCCGCGCTGGAGGGCGAAGAATTCGCCGCCTCCCTGCAGGTCTACCGTGACCGGCGCAAGCCCCAGGTCTGAGGAACAATTATTGTTGTGCCTCTTAGGCTCGTCACGAAGACTCAGGAAGAGTAAAGAAATATGCTGAAACTTGACGATAATGGATTTTTGGGCGAAGGGGTGGACGATTGGTCTCGCGCATTCAAGAACAACCACCGTCCGCTACTCGATCGGTGTGAGCAACTGAACCGGGACGCTCATTCGCTGCTCTACTCCATCAAAATACACAAAAAAGATCCGAGAGAAATTATTGTCGCCGGTCTCTTCATGCGAGCCCTGGAGTTCTACCAAGCGGAGATTCTCCTGTTTGAAAAGGGAATGCAGCCGTCGGCAAAAGGAGTCTTGCGTTGTCTTCTCGAAGCTGTTTTCCAGTTAGTGGCTGTTGCCAAGGGTGACGAAGCTCTACAGGCATACATCGACAGTGACCAGATAGATCGTCTCAAGACAACCAACAAAGCACGGCACAACAACACCCCTAACATGCAATTACTCCGGGAAGAAAATCTCGACAAAATTAAAGACAAGATCGAACAGACAATCGATGAAAAGAAAATAAAAAGGATACCTATGGAGGACTATGCCAGAAAAGCAGGTATGCACGATTGGTATGTGGATCTTTATCCTTATCTGAGCAAGGCGGCGCATTCCTCCCCGCGTAATCTTGAACAATATCTCCGCCTGGATGGCGTTGGGCAAGTTGAGGAATTGCAGTATGGACCCACAGATTCCGATTCGTGTGAGCTACTGGTTCACGGATCACATTGCCTGTTTCTAGGGATCGTCGCCGTTGTCAACGTTTTCGAGCACAGTCTTGAAAATAAAGACAGCCTCAAAGAAACATTCCGCGGCCACGAGTCCTTCTTCAAGGAGAAGATGAACGAGTTGAACGCCCAGAATCCGTTAGACCGCACTGACGCTACCAGAGACTCCTCTCAGCCGCCGATAGGAAGGAGCTAGCATTGCGGCTGAAGCACGCAACGCTGTCGGTAATGATCCACGGTACTCTTACCGGGATGGGATTTGAATCCGGGTGGTCCCATCCGACCTACGATAAAGGCATATTTCCGGTGAATTCGTAGTGTGGGAGAAGGTTGAGGCACCTATGAACCGATTTGGTGAGAATTTAGGGTTCAGTAGTATTTACGTATTCCTAATAATTCTGCTGTTTGCTGCCTCTTCCCTAGCTCAATCTTTGCCGGAGAACGCCTCCCCAAATGCATTCGGTTCAGATTGGCAGTGCAACAGAGGATATTACAAAACTGGACAGAAGTGCCTGAAAATTCAGATTCCAGAGAATGCCAGTCTCAACTTTTTTGGGAATGACTGGCAGTGTAACAGAGGATACTACAAGGCCGAACAGAAATGCCTGGAGGTTCAGATTCCAGAGAATGCCAGTCTCAACTTTTTTGGGAATAACTGGCAGTGCAACAGAGGGTACAAGAAATCGAACAACTCATGCGTGCCGATGTCGCAAAGAGAACTTCAACGACAAAAGGAACTTATGCAGGCTCTGCTCGCGGCGTCGCAGCGTCGTAAAGATCAGGGAGTTAGCGGTGATGATTGTGACAGAGAGTATAAGACAAACGCCGAAGTTTGCGTAAAGCTAACTCGTGGCGAGCTGGATTGCAATGAAAGCTACAACGGCGATCATTATCGAGCCTGTGACGCGACAATAAACTATAATATTGAGACCGATTATCAAGGGGGTTCATATATTGACGCCGATGTTGAGTGTAGAGTCGAAATAGAATACAGGGGGAGAGGCATTTATTCGACACGATCAGACTCAGGTACTCGTGACGAATCTCATAGTTTATATGCTTACGATAGCGACAGGGAAAGAATGGTGTTTAATTTTACGTTCGGTCATTATGAAGAGATTACCAGTGTCAAAATAGCCTCCGCTAACTGCTCAATTGACAGCCTGAATCTGTATTAGCGCACGATAAACGCAGCCGCACCGTCTGTGAGCACGGCCGTACAACACCCGCGCCTTTGTGAAGGAATTGACCTAAGTTAGCGTACCATAAGAACAAACTATTGAACTAACACCCGGCACTTCGACCTTCGCCGCTCCTTCCAGGCCGCTATTTGCTCCCGCCCAAAGCCTGGCTCAGGGCTTGGCGGTACGGATAGGTGTCCATGTAGATCCGTAAAATTTTGAACTTACCGTTCTCAAAGGTCCAAAAATTGAGGTTATTCATCTCAATCGGTTTGCCGTCCGCAGTCTTGCCGGCCAGGCGCAGGGGCGCGATGAGCTTGTTGCCCTCAATCACAATATCGGTCGGACCGGCGTGGTAATCGACCAGACTTGAAACAAGCTTCTGATAAAAAGACCGCAGCGCCGCCTTGCCCCGGATGCCCTCTTCTCCAGTCATCGGGTTGATCAGCCGCGCATCGTCGGCGAATAAAGCCAAAATTCCCTCGACATCGCCCTTGGTTACATTCGCGAAATAGGTGCGGGCGGCGTCTTCCATGTGCTGCTCAATCGGACCGCGTGGCATGTTTGCCTCCTTAGTATCGGCTACTCCAATCCTGTCATCCCGGCGCTGCTGCCCTGCATATACTCCTGCAAACACCGGGCGGTATACGACTGCTTACTCTTTTTAAGCAAGGCACTCGGCGGACCGCAGGCAACAATCTGCCCGCCGCCGACTCCGCCCTCCGGGCCAAGATCGATGATGTAGTCCGCCTCTTTGATAATGTCGAGATTATGCTCGATCGTCACGACCGTATTGCCCTTATCCACCAGTCGATGCAGGGTCTGGATCAGCTTCTCAATATCCGCAAAATGCAAGCCTGTGGTTGGCTCGTCTAACACATACAGTGTTTTCCCTCGGGATTCCTTGGCCAGTTCGTAGGCCAGTTTAATGCGCTGTGCCTCGCCGCCGGATAGCGTATTGCTCGCCTGCCCCAAGGTGATATACCCCATGCCAATATCGTTCAGCAAGCGTAGTGGACCGACAATCTTTGGTACGCCAAGGAAAAACGTTGCCGCTTCCTCAATCGTCATTTGCAACACGTCGGAAATATTTTTGCCATTATAGGCAATTTCCAGCGTCTCTTCATTATAACGCTGCCCACCACACACTTCACAAACCACATACACGTCGGGCAGAAAGCTCATTTCCATCTTCACCGTGCCCTGGCCAGCACAGGATTCACACCGTCCGCCTTTGACATTGAACGAAAATCGGCCTGGCTTATAGCCCCGGAGACGGGCTTCAGGCAGTAAAGCAAACAGCTTGCGGGCTTCATCCCATAGCCCAACGTACGAAGCGGGAACAGAACGCGGGGTTTTCCCAATAGGCGTCTGATCAACCTCAACCACACGTTCGACGGGTGCACTGCCTTCAATCCCATCATGAAGGCCAGTCCGACCAGCAAATCGGCCCAGCTGCTTTCTGAGACCCTTCACTAAAACCTCTTGCACCAGAGAACTCTTGCCTGAACCAGACACACCAGTCACACACACCCAGGTGCCAATCGGGAGCTCTACATCAATATTCTGAAGATTATGTTCGCGGGCGCCACGGATCAACAGACGTGGCCGCTCATCCAGCGATCGGGCGGGCCCCAGCCGGGGATGGGTAGCGTTCAGGAACTGTCCAGTCAGCGATTCTGGATTATCACGCAGTTCGTGGGGTACCCCGATCGCGACCACTTTCCCGCCATGTGTCCCCGCACCCGGACCAAGGTCAATCACCACATCAGCGTTGGCAATCGTCTGTTCATCATGTTCGACGACGAGAACAGTATTGCCTCGCTCCTGCAGGCTGCGCAGGGTCTTAATCAGGCGTTCATTGTCACGTGGATGTAGACCGATCGTAGGTTCATCCAGGATGTAACATACACCGCGCAAATTTGAGCCAAGCTGAGCGGCGAGGCGAATCCGTTGCGCCTCGCCTCCAGACAAGGTATTCGCCCGTCGATCAAGCGCCAAATACGACAGCCCAACTTCATTCAGAAAAGACAGGCGCGGAACAATCTCTTTGAGAATCGGCTCGCCAATCAACTCATCACGGTCAGCCAGAGGCAGATCCGTCATATGCTGGAGGCAGTCGAGCGCTGGCATGCCCATGACCTCCCAGATGGCTTTGCTTTTGACCTGCACGGCGCGTGCCCGAGCATTGATGCGAGTCCCGTCACACATTGGACACGGCACTTCGCTGAGAAATTGCGATAAGGAAAAGACGGCATTCTTGCCGTCCCCATCACCATCGGCCAAGGCGTCATTCAGGATATCAAGTGCGCCCCGGACCCCTTTGTCATTGCCGCGAAAGACGAGTTGCTGCTGTTTCTCAGTCAGCTCACTAAAAGGTTTATCAACAGGAACACGGTATTTTTTCAGCCCTCGCAGCAAACGCGCAAGATCCCGTTTAAACCCAGTTGCCGTTAGAGGCAGGAGCGCATCTTCTTTAAGTGATTTGTGCGGATTCGGGACCAAGAGCTGCGGGTCAAATTCCCACCGAAAGCCCCGCCCCGTGCATTCCGGACATGCTCCCTGGCGGCTATTAAACGAGAACATACGCGGGTCAAGTTCCTCGTAGCCCAAACCGCATGGCGCGCAGAATAATTTTTCGCTGTAAATACGCTCAGTCTCATTCCCTATGATATGCACCGCGCCATTGCCCATCCGCAGTGCGTCCTGGAGCAGTGTTTCGAGTTGTTGAGTCGTCTTGGCAATTTCAGTCTTGCCAATCACGACTTCAATATCATGCTCTTTAAAACGAGCCAGACTCATATCCGGCGTAATCTCGGCAATCTTGCCGTCAATCCGAGCCCGGACGAAGCCGAGCTTCCGGGCTCCAGCCAAGACATCTTTATGAAATCCTTTGCGACCTCGAATAACTGGCGCCAAAAAAGTAATCTCCTGGCCCATAAAGTCGCTCTGAATAAGACCCAGAATCTGGCTCCGGCTCTGAGCGGACAGGGGTTGGGCACACTCAACACAGTGCTGGACCCCAATCTTGGCATATAACAACCTCAGATAATGCGACACTTCAGTCACTGTCGCCACCGTCGAGTTCCGCCCACCGCGGCTCATCCGCTGTTCAATCGCCACCGTCGGCGGAATACCCGTCAGCAGATCAACATTTGGTTTGGCCAAGACTTTAAGAAACTGGCGTGAATACGCCGATAAACTGTCGATATAACGTCGCTGGCCCTCAGCATACACAATGTCAAACACCAACGTAGACTTGCCCGACCCAGACAGACCAGTCACCACGATCACCTCATCACGAGGAATATCGATCGAGACATTCTGCAGGTTATGCTCTTTTGCCCCTACAACAGAAATAGCGGTCGGAGTCACAGCTTTCTTGAGCCTTGCCTTTCGCTCTTTGCTCTTTGCTCCTTGCTCTTTGCTCTTTGCTCCTTGCTCTTTGCTCTTTGCCTTTCCCAAAACCTGCGCAAGATACTTCCCTGTATGCGATTTTTTTACCTGAGCCACCGCCTCCGGCGTCCCCTGCGCAATAACCTCCCCTCCCCCATCGCCCCCTTCTGGTCCCAGGTCGATGACATAATCGGCGCACTTGATCACATCCAGGTTATGTTCGATGATCAGCACCGAATGCCCGCGTTCAACTAAACTATTAAACGCCGTCAACAGCTTCTGAATATCGGCAAAATGTAACCCAGTCGTCGGTTCGTCAAAAATAAACAGCGTCTTGCCTTGCCGTCCATTCTCGGCCTTTTCTCGGCCAATATGGGCGGCTAGCTTGAGACGCTGGGCTTCCCCGCCCGATAAGGTCGTCAGGGATTGGCCCAAACGGACGTAATCAAGGCCAACGGCGGCCAAGGGAGATAACCGTCGCACTAACTCAGTCTTGCCAGCAAAAAACTCAATCGCCTCGTTGACCGTCATGGCCATGATGCTGGTCAGATTCTTGCCCTGATAGGTCACTTCTAAGACCTCAGCCCGAAACCGGGTTCCATGGCATTCCGGACACGGCACGTAGACGTCGGACAAAAACTGCATCTCGACCTTTTCACAACCCTCGCCCTTACACGCATCGCAGCGTCCGCCTTCAACATTGAATGAGAAGGTCCCCGTGCTGTAGCCGCGCAGTTTGGCCAGCTCAGTGCCGGCCAACAGACGCCGGAGTGGATCAAACGCCTTTGTATACGTCAGCAAATTTGCCCGTGGCGTCGTCCCAATCTGGGCCTGATCGACAAAAATTACATCAGCGATCTGCTTTAAGCCCAGAATGTCCTGACACTCACCAGGAATACCAACCGATTCTCCCCGACGCTTTTTGAGCCCCCGGTACAAGACATCTTCCACGAGGGTCGATTTTCCCGAGCCGGACACCCCGGTGAGACACACCATACAACCCAGCGGAATTTCGACATCAATATGTTTCAGATTATGCGCGCTGGCTTTGACGATTTTGAGTGCCTGACCAGGCTGCGGTACCCGGCGCGTTTTTGGGACAGGGATGGTCAGACGCCGCGACAAATACTTACCGGTCAGAGATTTTTTGTCACGGAGGATCTTGTCATATGGACCGGCAAAGACGATCTCGCCGCCCTTCTCACCTGCCTGTGGCCCCAGATCAAGAATATTATCGGCTTCTTTAATGATCTCTGGGTCATGCTCAACGACAACCACCGTATTACCGTTATCACGCAGGTTTTGCAGGATGCGCACCAAGCGGTGGCTATCGCGCGGATGCAGGCCAATTGAAGGCTCATCCAGAATATACAAGGTATTGACCAAGGCAGAGCCGATGGCTGTCGTCAGATCAACCCGTTCGAGCTCACCACCAGATAAGGTCCGTGACTGACGGTCAAGGGTCAGATAGTCAACGCCGACTTCGACCAGATAGCGCAGCCGTTTCCGGACCTCATCCAGAATGAGATGGGCAACTTGATCCTGAAACGCCGAGAGTTTGAGTCCCTCAAAAAAAGCTGAGCACTCGCCAACACTGAGCAGATTAATGTCTGAGAGGGTTTTACCTCCAACTCGGTACAGCAAAGATTCCGGTTTGAGGCGGGCACCAGAGCAATCATCACACGAAAAATAGCCCCGATAGCGGGCCAAGAAGACCCGGACGTGCATTTTATACGTTTTTGTCTCTAACCACTTAAACCAGCCACGCACGCCATAATAATCGCCATCCCCATCCATGATCAGGTGCTGTTGTTCTTCACTCAGGTCTTGCCAGGGAACGGTGGTAGAAATGTGTTGTTGTTTGCAAAACTCAAACAATTCACGCCGCTCCCATTGGGCAGCCTTAATCCGCCACGGTTTGATCGCACCGTCTTTGAGAGACAGAATCGGATCAGGCACTACGAGAGCAAGATCAAGATCAATCGTTCGGCCGAACCCCTTGCACTTCTCACATGCGCCGAGCGGGCTATTAAAAGAAAACAGGTTCGGGACGGGTTCCTTATACACAATCTGACACGCCGCGCACTCAAGTCGATTGGAAAATGCCAGTGCTGTCTCTTTGTCGTCAGGAAAGATGAGGGTGAGTCGTCCCTTGCCGTATTGAAACGCCTGCTCCAACGAATCATGGGTGCGTTTTTTGTTCCGGGAGTTCAGGCTTAATCGATCGACCAGGACGCTACACTGTTCCTGTGCAGTCAGACTGTCAGGCCGTTCTTCGAGTTCCTGAATGTCGATAATCTCTCCATCGGTGACGAGGCGATGGAAGCCAGCCCGAACAAATCCATCCCGGATTTCGCTCCAGGCTAATGCACTTGGCGCAGCAACACTAAAAGTCACGTAGAATCGCGCCCCTTCAGGCTGCTCTTCAGAGAGCTTTCTGAAGACGGACTCGGCCGAGTCACGCTTCACGGGCTGTCCGCATTGAGCGCAGTACAGCACCCCAATCTTGGAAAAGAGGAGCTTCAGATGGTCGTGCAGCTCGGTCATCGTACCCACGGTTGAACGCGAGGTCCGGACCGGGCGATTCTGGTCGATAGCGATAGCGGGCAGGATGCCCTCGATTTTCTCGACCTGCGGTTTATCCATCCGGTCAAGAAACTGGCGAGCATAAGCCGAAAAGCTCTCGACATAGCGTCGTTGTCCTTCTGCATACAAGATGTCGAACGCCAGGCTTGACTTGCCCGAGCCACTGACTCCCGTTATCACTGTCAGCTGATTCAGAGGGATATCGACATTAATATTTTTGAGATTGTTTTGGCGTGCGCCAGCAATAGAAATGCTGCTGTGACGTGTCCCGTTGCTCTTCACCCCCACCTCCAACAATGAAGTACTTAAATACAGTGCTGAGCGGTTTGCTATCAGCTTTCACGTTGTGAGGTAAGGAGGGTCAGATGAGTCAGGACTGGTAAGAAAAAAGCACAGTCGGGTGAGTCCTCGGAACAGCTATGATAGAATGGCGACCGCAAGACATGGCCGCGAGTGGCGTGGTATACAGTGCTGCGCGGCTATTCTGGGAGGAAAAGCATGCCTGCTGACCTATGGTTCGGGATAGCATTGATCCTGATGCTCATTATTGCCAATGGATTTTTCTCTGGATCGGAAATGGCGGTGGTGTCGGTCCGCCGCAGCCGGATTGACCATCTGGCTGAAGAGGGGCTACGCGCCGCTCAGGTTGTAGGGCGACTCAAAGACGAACCTGATCGTTTCTTGGCAACGGTGCAGATTGGCGTAACGCTAGTCGGTTCCCTGGGTTCGGCGCTTGGTGGGGCCTTAGCTGTGCAACATTTAGCTCCGCTTTTTGCGCAGAGTTCTTTGCCTTTTATACCAGAATCCAGTGAAGCCTTGGCGATTGGGACTGTCGTGGTGATTATTTCGTATCTGTCTCTGGTGATCGGAGAGCTGGTCCCCAAGTCCTTAGCCCTGCGTTACTCCGAACGAGTCGCCTTCTTTGTTGCCCAGCCGCTGGTTTTTTTTTCCTGGCTGTTTACCGCTGGAGTCAAGCTGTTGACGGCCTCGACCAACGGCTTGTTGTACCTGACTGGGACGGGAGCGAAGGCGGTTGAAGCCGTCGTGTCTGAAGATGAAGTCAAATACATCATCCGCGAAGGCGCAGAAAAAGGCGTCTTTGATGAGACTGAGCAAGAGTTTATCCAGAGCGTGTTTGATTTTGCCGATACATCAGTCCGCGAGGTGATGACGCCCCGCACAGAAATCCAAGCGCTTGCGGTACAGACCTCTACACAAGAAGCCTTGAGTGCCATGATCGAAAGCAGCTTCTCTCGGATGCCAATCTTTGAAGAAGATCTCGACCAGATTGTGGGCATTGTCCACATCAAAGAATTACTACGCGGTCGTGAGCAGAATCCACAATCGTCGATACAGGACTTTTTACATACGGCCTACTTCGTGCCGGATTCGATGCAGATCAGCCACCTCTTACGGGAGCTCCAGCTGCGCCGGGTGCAGATGTCCATTGTGGTCAATGAGTTTGGCACGGTGGTTGGCATTGCCACCATTGAGGATTTGCTGGAAGAAATTGTTGGCGAGATTCAGGATGAGTTTGATGTCGATGAAGAGCTACCGGTCCAGGACATCGGGCCGGATTCGTGGCTAGTCGCTGGCGGAGTGACGCTGGATGATTTGCAAGAAAATCCCGGCTTGCCGGTAGAGGAGACGAACGACTATCGGACCTTGGCCGGGTTTTTATTGGCCCGGCTTGAGCGCATCCCCAAAGGTGGAGAAATCGTTCAGCATGACGGCTATCGGATGACAATTGTGAACATGGATGGGCGGCGGATTGATAAGGTTAAAGTCGAGAAGATGCCAGGCGGAATATCGACATCTGCGACAGTTGCCGCGCAGCAGGGAGAGGAGAAGACGGCCGGTTAGTCAATAAGTCTCAAGCCACAACAGCGGATTTCCGAGGTCTCGGAAGCCAGAGCTTCCCTCATAACGCTTGATTTGATCAACATGTAAGCCATTTCCATGTAAGCCTGAGGCTCTTTGAGATCATTGCTCACAGTCCATCACCCCCATCTTTTCTCCTTAGCTGTTGACCGCTGCCCACATTTCGGACTATGAACAGCTGTCTGTCGTTTCATACGCCAGAACCCACAAAGGAGGGCGCCCCTATGGCAGAAGTGAGTAAGGACAAATTACTGGAGATGTATCGCACCATGCAGACGATTCGGCAGTTTGAAGAATGTCTCCGCGATATCTTTAGAGAAGGCAAAATTCCAGGCTTCGTGCACGTCTCGATCGGTGAAGAAGCCTCAGCCACCGGCGTGTGTGCCGCCCTGACCGATCAAGACTACATCACCAGCACCCACCGGGGTCATGGTCATTTAATCGCCAAAGGCGGCCAGATCAAACCGATGATGTCTGAGATTTTTGGCAAAAGCACCGGCTATTGCAAAGGCAAAGGCGGCTCAATGCATATCGCCGATTTCAGCATCGGCATCCTGGGTGCGAATGGTATCGTCGGCGCGGGGTTACCGATTGCAACTGGCGCGGGGCTGGCAGCGCAGGTCCGGGGCAGCGACGAAGTTGCGGTGTGTTTCTTTGGCGATGGCGCCTCAAACGAAGGCACTTTTCACGAATCGTTAAATATCGCCGCCTCCTGGAAGCTGCCGGTTGTTTTTGTATGTGAAAATAACCTCTACGGCGAGTTCACGGCTGGCAGCGATGTGACCTCAGTCAAAGACATTGCCGACCGAGCCAGAGGGCATGACATGCCTGGCGTGATCATCAATGGCAACGATGTTGTTGAAGTGTATGAGACTATGACTGAAGCAGTCAAACGGGCCCGCAATGGAGAGGGACCCAGCTTGATTGAATGCAAAACCTATCGCTGGGAAGGCCATGTAGTCGGTGAAGAAGCTTTCATGGGGGACAAAAGCTATCGCCCCAAAGACGAGATCGAAGAGTGGAAAAAACGCTGCCCATTGCTCACCTTTGAACAAAATTTTGTTCCGTCTGGCGTTGTCAGCCAAACAGAAATCGATGCGATCAAGGCTGAAGTCAAGACTGTGATTGACGAAGCAGTCCAGTTTGCCGAGGACAGCCCGCTGCCAAATCCCGAAGAAGCACTCGACGATATGTTCTCAGCAGCGTAGAACCACCCCACCCCAGCCCTCTCCCGCCAGCGGGCGAGGGAGACTATGGAGAGACAGCATGCCTACTCTTTCATTTATCCAAGCCATTAATTCAGCCCTGGCTGAAGAACTGAGACACGACCCCAAGACATTCCTAATGGGTCTCGACGTCTGGATCGGTGCCTTTGGTGCAACGAGTGGATTAACAGACGAATTTGGCCCCAAACGCATCCGCAATGCCCCTATCTCGGAAGCTGGCTATGCTGGCGCAGGTGTTGGCGCTGCCATGGCCGGGATGCGGCCGATTGTCGAAATTGAATTTGCCAGCTTTTTCTACTGTTGCTGGGACCAAGTGTGTAACCAGGCGGCCAAACTGCGCTATATGTCTGGTGGCCAAGCGGATATCCCGATCACCTTTCGGACGGTGTATGGCGCGCTCGGCTCAGCTGCGGCGCAGCATTCAGAAACGGTGTATGCACAGTTTATGAGCGTTCCCGGCTTAAAGATCGTCGCGCCTTCTGGTCCGTACGATATGAAAGGGCTCTTAAAGAGCGCCGTCCGCGATAATAATCCCGTACTCGTCTTCGAGCATATGGGGCTGGGCCGGGCCAAAGAAGAGATTCCTGAAGAAGAATACCTCGTCCCTATTGGTAAAGGCGCAGTCAAACGCGAAGGTTCGGATGTGACCATTGTCGCGGTTGGCCTCATGGTTTCCAAAGCCCTCAAAGCAGCCAAAGCCCTAGAAGAAGAAGGCATTTCTGCTGAAATAGTCGATCCGCGCACACTCGTCCCACTGGATGAAGAAACCATTCTCAACTCGGTTGGTAAAACCCATAAAGTCCTAGTTGTTGATGAAGGACATTTACGCTGTGGTGCGGCGGCTGAGATTGCGGCGGTCATCGCTGACAAAGGCTTTGATTCACTTGACGCGCCAGTCAAACGCTTGACTGCCCTCGACGTGCCTATTCCGTATAGCCCGCCGATGGAGAAGTTTGTCCTGCCTGACGAACACAAGATTGCCACAGCAGTCAAAGAGCTCATCGCCTAAACAGCCGGTGTTCAGCCCAGAATGAGAGACTGAGCTGAACACTGAGGGTCCATAGCACATAGCGTCTGCAAGAAGGGAGTAGCCGTGGCAGCAGAAGTTGTCATGCCGAAATTCGGCCTGACCATGGTCGAAGGCACAATCCAGCAATGGTTCAAAAAAGAAGGTGAGGCCATCAAACAAGGCGAAGCCCTGTTTGAAGTCGAAACCGAAAAAGTCCTGTATGAGGTTGAGTCAACGGTCACCGGCACGGTGGCAAAGCTGCTCTATCCACTTGAAGCCGTCGTCGCGGTTGGTTTACCCATCGCGGTCATTGCCGAAGCTGGCGAAGATGTAGCCACGGTTGCAGCTGGCTACGCAGATAGTGCCCCAGCCTCACAAACGGGGACAAGTCCGGCCGGTAGCCCAACGCCAGGGACTGGCAGTGCTGCCGCCCCAGCCTCTGCGCCGGCTCCTGCTGCTGCCAGTGACGGCAAACGTGTCCCAACTACACCTGCTGCCCGAAAACTCGCTGCGGAACACAGTATCGATACGGCCCTGCTTGCCGGAACCGGTCCAGGTGGCCGTATCACCAGAGAAGACGTGCAAAAAGCAATTGATGAGGGCATTCCGGCTCCAGCGTCCGCGCCTGGTAGTGGCAAACGTGCTCCAGTCACGCCAGCTGCACGGAAGCTTGCCGCAGAGCATCAGATCGATACCTCACAACTTGCCGGTAGCGGCCCGGGTGGACGTATTACACGGGAAGATGTGCAAAAGGTGATTGATGCTGGCGGACAAGCTTCTGCCTCGACTCCAGCACCAGCTGCACCAGCCTCAGCTGGCGAGAGCATTCCGCTCCGTGGCATGCGTAAAGTCATTGCTGAACGTATGCACAACAGCCTCCAAACCAGCGCCCAGTTGACGATCACGACCGAGGTCGATGTGACCCAGTTGATCGAGCGGCGCGAAGAGGTCAAACGCGAATTCAATACGACCTATAATGACTTCATCATCCAGGCGTGCGCCCATGCGCTTATCCAGCATCCACGTATGAACACCTCGCTTGAAGGCGATGCCATTCAGATCCACGGCGCCAGGCATGTCGGTTTTGCAGTGGCTTTGGACGAAGGTTTGATCGTGCCAGTCGTTCGCGATGCAGACAAAAAGCCACTCAAGACCATTGCCGAAGAAGCCCGAGCGCTGGCGGAGAAAGCCCGGGCGGGTAAGCTGCAACTCGAAGAGGTCAGCGGCGGAACCTTCACCGTTTCAAACCTGGGCATGGCTGGAGTGGATGCGTTTACCCCGATTATCAATTCGCCGCAGACTGGAATCCTCGGCATTGGTCGAATCCTTGAAAAACCTGTTGTTTTTCAAGGCGATATCGCCAAGCGCTCTATGCTGGTCTTGAGCCTGACATTTGATCATCGAGTGATCGATGGTGCGCCAGCCGGAGCGTTTTTGCAGAGTGTGGCCGATCTGCTGTCGCACGGTAATCGGATTGCTTTAGCTGTACGCTAGTCTTCAACGCCCGGCGACCTCAGGAGTCGTCAGGCAGCCTTTTTTTATGTAGGGCGGTTCGCGAACCGCCTTTACACTCCGGCAGTCCTTACGAGAGACCTTCCCCCTCCGCTACCACCTGCGCCTCAGCCAAGGTCGCAGTGTGAGCCAGAGCTAAATGTAAACGTTTGATACCAAGCGACGCCGCATAAGCTTGCGCTTTCCCGTGCAGAATAATCTCAGGTCGTGAACCTCGATGGCGCATGACCTCAATATCAAGCCAATTAACCTGTGGCCCCCAGCCAGTGCCAAGGGCTTTCATCACCGCTTCTTTGGCTGCAAATCGGGCAGCATAGCTCTGATATTTCCCTGTTCCCCGGCGCTCGCAGTATGCTTGCTCACCAAAGGTGAAAACTCGGTCACGGAAGCGCTGTCCGGTACATGGATTCTCTAAAGAAACTTGGACCCGCTCGACTTCCGTGCAGTCATTTCCAATGGCAATAATCATGCAGCACGCGAAGAATTAACATGCCGTACAGCTGTGACAGGTTGTCACATCACACGGTGGTGTTTGTCGCCCGAGTAAGGCTTTCCGCCATTCAACCCATAGATATTGTTTGCTGACTGAATGATCAATGAAATCCCAGGGTAAAAGCTCCTCGGCATCGTAGCGACGATGGACAAAGAAATCGGGGTTCGGGATGAGGGGTGGGGAGGATTGGGGGGTCCGACGCAATTGCTGAATGACTTTCCACCAGTCGCCGCCATTTTGGTGAATTCGGAGCAGAATCTGTCCAGTCCGACGGTCACCACGAGAGAAGAGAGTCTGATAGTAGGCTTCGCGGGGCGATTCCGTATCAATAGTGACACGGGGCAAACGAGCAAGTTGCTTACGCAGTGTATTCAATTTTGTACGTAACGTAGCAATTTCTTCCATCGGTTCCCACTGCAAAGGAGTCCATGGTTTGGGAGAGAATGCATTCACAGAGAGTGTTATTCCACCAACGTGTGCCCTGGTGGTACCCTTGCCGCAAAAACGGGCATAAATCTTCTTCGTCAAATCAGCAATTGCATCAACATCTTCTTGCGTTTCTGTCGGCAACCCAAGCATGAAATACAGCTTAAGGGATTTCACTCCGCCACCGACGAGCCGCTCTGCCGCGCGTAAGACCTCGGGCTCAGTCAGATTTTTATTAATCAGACGCCGCATCCGCTCTGAACCAGCTTCCGGAGCGACAGTGACCGAACGGTTGTTGTTGCGACCAATGGCGTTGGCTAGGTCCTGGGTAATCACATCAGCTTTCAGCGATGACGGCGAGGCTCGCCCTCCAGCTTGACCGATGAAGTCACATAGAGCAGCAATGCCTGGTTGGCTGGCCATCTCTGCGCCGATGAGACCAATAGTCGAACGTTCTTTGAGTCCCTCGGTGACTTGTTGCTGAAGGC
The DNA here is from genome assembly GCA_965231765.1 of Binatia bacterium. Classification (GTDB taxonomy): domain Bacteria; phylum Desulfobacterota; class Binatia; order Bin18; family Bin18; genus JAAXHF01. The sequence goes on along the minus strand of OZ246887.1, from coordinate 4,395,461 downwards.
CTGCAGCACTCCGGTAGCGGACCGGGCGATACATATATCCGGCGGCGCAGAAACGGCAGCCCCACTCACAACCGCGGCTGGCTTCAATCAAGTACATATCACCAAAAACGGTCTCCGGGGTCAGGATCTGGGATGTTGTAGGATAGGCATCCAAGTCTTGAATCAGACGACGGTTGACACGGGGTTTTCCCTCACCGCTATAATCAAGCCCAGTCAAACGTCCGTTGTCATCGTAGTGGGGACTGAACTGGGCTGGCACATAGGTGCCATCGATACTGCTCAGGCTCTGGAGCTTGTCTGCTCGGCTGAGATTTGCCGTTCGGACTTGGGTATAACACTCCAAGAACTCCGGAATCATCTCTTCGCCTTCACCGATTAAAAACAGATCGATAAAGTCTGCCACCGGCTCCGGATTGAGAAACGTCGCTGGCCCACCGGCGATGACGAGGGGATGATGCGCCTCTCGCTCACAGGCTAGGAGCGGGACATGCGCAGCTGCGAGAAGATCAAGGATATGCAGATAGTCCGTTTCAAAAGATAATGAAAACGCTAGCAGCTCGAAATCGAGGAGTGGTCGTTGGTTCTCCAGAGAAGCCAGAGGAGTTTGGGTTCGACTCAGCAGACCCGCTTCGTCGGGGTCGGGTAGAAAGGCACGTTCACATCGGTACTGCGCCGCTTGCGAAAAAATGCGGTATGAGGCCTGAAAGCCGAGGTTAGACATCCCAACCGGATAGCGATTGGGGTAAATAAGACAAACGGGGATCTCGCCTTCGGAGTTTGCTGGAAAAAGCTGCGCTTCAGCCCCGAGACGGTTTCGGGCTCGTTCAGTCGTAAGCCACATGGGAAGATACTATCTTCCCACTCTAGTCTCTGCAAGCGATACAGGAGACAAACTCGTCTCCCGTGTCGCAGTAGAGACGGCTTAATTCGCTTGCTTACGCAAGAATGCCGGAATATCGTAATTATCCTCACTCGTGAGCGCCGAAGGTGAATCAGACTCTTTCTCTGGAGCACTTTCCGCTTGACGTTTGCGCTGCCAAGTCGGCGTATCTAGTTCATAATCGACAACCGTTCCCAAATGCACAACCTTGCGCGGTCCAGCATTTGCCCGTATGCCTCCTCTGACTGGGCTGAGAGCCAGTTTTTGTGTGTCTTTGGGTTGTTCAGCAGCCTCAGGGGCGCCAAAGCCGGTGGCAATGACAGTAATCGAGAGATCTTCTCCCATCTCTTCATCAATCACAGCACCGAAGATGATGTTTGCCTCTTCATCGGCCTCTTCCTGGATGAGCGTAGCGGCTTCATTGACTTCATGCAGGGTTAAACTCAGCCCGCCCGTCACATTGATCAGCACGCCTTTTGCCCCACGAATCGAAATGTCTTCCAACAACGGACTGGCAATCGCCCGGCGAGCAGCTTCTTCGGCCCGGTTCTCTCCATTGGCTACCGAAGCGCCCATGATCGCCATGCCCATCTCGGCCATGATTGTCCGCACGTCGGCGAAGTCTAAATTAATTAATCCACCGATGGTAATCAAATCCGAGATGCCCCGCACGGCCTGCAGCAATACCTCATCGGCTTTGCGAAACGCCTCAAGCAAGGGCTGACTGCGACTTGCGATAGCCAGCAAGCGCTGATTCGGGATCGAAATCAGAGTATCAACATTTTCTTTGAGCTCGCGAATGCCTTCTTCAGCCTGGCGCATGCGTTTCTTGCCTTCAAACAGGAACGGCTTGGTTACAACGCCAACCGTTAAGGCCCCAGACTCTTTGGCAATCCGTGCGACAACGGGAGCACCACCGGTTCCTGTCCCACCACCCATACCAGCGGTGACAAAGACCATATCGGCGCCGAGCAGATGCTCGCGCATCTCGTCTTCCGTCTCAATCGTCGAGCGGCGGCCTATTTCGGGATTTGCGCCAGCCCCCAAACCTTTGGTGAGATCTCCGCCAAGTGGAATCTTAACCGGAGCAAGATTCATTCGCAGCGCCTGAGCGTCAGTATTTGCAACGATGAAATCAATCCCAGTCAGCCCTGCACTGATCATGGTGTTGACAGCGTTCCCCCCTGCACCCCCAATGCCTACGATGCGAATCTGAGCCCCATCTCCCTCATTCTCCACAAACTCGATCATCTCGCACCTCCTCGCTTCTTATCCCTCCCCACCCGGGGAGCCCACATTCCTAAAAAAAATCTCGAATCCACTCCACTACCCGTTCCCGGACACCTTGCCACCCTTGCCCCTGGCGGACACTCGCCATGCCGTTTGTTCGAACATCCTGCATGCTGGACAAAGTGAGGCCCACGCTAGTCGCATACATCGGACTGTTAACGGCGTCAACAAGGCCACCAATATATTTAGGGACCCCACGACGAGCTGGGAGACGGAAAATCCTCTCTGTGAGTTCAGGCACGCCTTCCATAAGGACGCCCCCACCGGTTAATACCAAACCGGAGCCAAGCTTATCGAGCAAGCCAGCCATCTCAATATGTTCTTTGACCAAGGTCAAGATTTCTTCTGCCCGGGGTTCAAGAATTTCTCCCAGTCTGCGCCGCAGCACGAGGCCGGGATCACTTCCACCGAGCCGGGGCATCTCAATCATTTCACCCGGCAGGATCAAATCTATGAGTGCACAACCATAGCGCTGTTTCAGTTTCTCAGCCTCAGCCAGGGGGGTTCGCAGTCCGACTGCCAGATCATTGGTCATATTATGCCCGCCGACTCGCAGTACCCCCGTATGTTGCGGAACGCCACGCGCAAACGCGACCAGACTTGTTGTTCCTCCACCGATATCAATTAACGCCACCCCCATCTCTTTTTCTTCCGGAGTTAAGACGGCTTCGGCAGCAGCAAACGGACTAAAATATACGTTCTGGAGATGGAGTTCTGCCCGCTCGCAACATTTATTTATGGCTTGAATAGCACTGGAAGCAACTGCGACCATGTGCACCGAGGCTTCCAGCCGAATGCCTGACGTGCCAATAGGGTTTTTTCCGCGATCCTGCCCGTCAACCAGGAATTCTTGCGGCATGACGTGTAGGATTTCACAGTCCGCCGGTAGCGCAACGGCGCGCGCAACGTCAATAACCTGGGTCAGGTCCTCAGCCGTCACCTCCTGACCTTTCACCGCCACAACGCCTTGACTGATAAAGCCGTCAACATGTCCGCCAACAACGCCACTACTGACGTTATAAATCTCGCAGCCCGCCCCTATTTGGGCTTCTTCGACGGCTTTCCGAATAGCCTGCACGGTTGTCTCAACATTGAGAATCAAGCCCTTGCGGAGCCCTTGGGACAAAGCGGTCCCTATCCCAAGGATTTCGACTCTCTCCAGACTCTGCTCGGCAACAACAATCGCAGTTTTGTAAGTACCAATGTCAAGACCGACATGAAACGTACTCTCGTTAGACATAGTCTTCTTCTCCCTTGGCGGAGCGGTGTCTGGCATGAGCCTGCTGAGGTCGCTCCTGAGAAGCCGGACGCACCACAATCTGGTCGGCAAACCGGGCATCAAATACGGCCGCTGGTCCGTCCACTGGCCAGGTTTCAAGCACCCGGCCGATATGTACAAACTTCTCTGGAATTATATGCCAGCCGACCCGAATCGTGGCCTGACGGTGGGACAGAAAAAGCGTATACCCGTGCTGCGCATCCCAGTGAATTTCAGACACTTGGTCTCGCCTAGACCTTGGTCCAGAAGTCCGCCATAAACGAGTCAAAGATAACAGCTGGTGTACTTCTACGAGGACCTGCCGAGCCTGGGGCGTATCGAGCGGAAGGGCAGCCACGCCGCTGATATAAGGCAAATCTCGTTGCACTCCTTGCGACTGCTCACTCGGGTCGAAAAAGCTCGTCCCTTGCTGATCGAGATAGCTCCCCGGCACCCCGCGAATAATGGCGACCGGACGACGAGCGTGCACCTGGATATGCACGGCAGCCAGGTCCCGCTTCACCACAGCCGAAGCGACCCAGGGCTGGGTAAGGAGCTCGGCTTCGATCTGCCAGGGATCAATCTCAAATACCGACGTCCCTGTGCGGATCTTGCTCCATTCCCGGACATCCGCATGGGACAACCCCCCGTCACTGTGCACCACAATCTTTTGTACAGTAAAATAAGGATGCTGAATAATAGCGTGTTTCAGTGCTGGTACCCAGATGCTCAGCCCGCTGAGCAGAGCGATGCTACACAGGGCAAAAGTGACAAGCCGAGTCTGTACAACTCTGTGTACAGCTGGCTGGGATGGGCGCGTCCGCCGATTGGGTCGAGTGATTTGCCCGCTCCGCTCCCTGCCACGCCCTGTCTTGCTACCCCCTGGCAACGCAGAATACGGCTGCGCTACGGACCGGCTGCCTGATGCAACACGCGATGAGCAGAGGTCCTGAATGCCGGTTGGTATTCCCCCCTCCCTCACTGTGGACTCCTTTGGGTAGGCAGCTGGATGTGTAACTGGGCCTGTTGCAAAATTTCCTCAATCAAGGCTCCGTAGCTCAGTCCAGCATGCGCGGCAATGCGCGGCAAATAGCTAAGTTCCATCAGTCCAGGTAAGGAATTTACTTCAAGAACAAAAATATCTCCCTGGTCTGTCACACGGGTATCAACGCGGCTATAGCCTGTGCACCCAAGCGAGCGATGGGCGTCGAGGGCGATACTCAGAACACGTTCGTAGGTTGCGGAGGGCAAGAGCGCTGGCATGTGGAACTCTTCGCGTCCAGCCGTATATTTGACCTCATACGAGTGGAATTCTCCCTTGGCGACCACTTCCATTGCCCCAAGTGTCTGTTCACCAAGAATGCCAACCGTGACTTCCTGTCCGGGAATATATGTCTCGACTAAACTGCTAGGACCAAACTGAAATGCCTCGGCTAAGGCCCCCTGGAACGTTTCTTGGGAACGGACGATGCTCACCCCGACACTCGACCCCTCAGTGCTGGGTTTGACCACAAGAGGATAGCCACGCTCAGCCAGACGCCCAAGCTGCCAAGGTGCATTTTTCTCGATCACTTCCCAGTCAGGAGTCGGAATCGCATATGTCTGCCAAATACGTTTGGCCATAGGCTTATTCATAGCTAAGGCACTGGCTAAGACCCCTGAGCCAGTATACGGAATAGCCAGCGTTTCAAGCACCGCTTGGACGGTACCATCTTCTCCAAATTTTCCGTGCAGCGCGATAAACACGACATCAACCTGGCGGACTGTGGCCATCCACCCTCCGCGCTCCTCAACCTCAATCGCACGCACCTGATAGCCGAGCTCGCCAAAGGCATCGCACACGGCTGCGCCTGTCCGCAGGGAAATCTCACGTTCAGCAGACACCCCCCCCATCAGCACTCCAACGGTTTTCTCGCGCCATATAGAGCTCATCCGACCTCCTCTCCCCTCCTCAACCATTGCAGTTCTCGTCCGTAGCTCTCATCACAGCCTTCCCGTTGAAGCGAGACGCGCGGGAGCGGCTCTTCGCTCTCCGGCCAGTCTCCTACGAGGCGAATTTCTGGCTCAAGCCAGACCTGATGTGTCGCCCACACCGTGCGCTGCATCTGTTCCATCAGTTGCTTGACGTCAGCTGCCCGTGCCCTTCCTGTATTCACAATAAAATTTGCATGCTGTGGGGATACCTGGGCCTGTCCACAGGCAGTCCCTTTGAGACCGGCTGCCTCAATCAAGCGTCCGGCAGATGTCCCAGACGGATTCTTAAAAATCGACCCCGCGTTCGGATAGCCATGCGGCTGCCTTTTGTGCCGCTTGGCTTGGGCCTGCTGCATAGCAGCGGTGAGATTATCTGTGGGCTGGCGGTGTAGCCTCAACACGATCTCAGTCACAATCAATCCAGCTGGTAGTCCGGTCCGCCGATAGCCGAACCCTAGACTATCGCCAGCTAAGGACACCACGTGAGCGGTCTGATCGACCCCCTGAATAGACTCAACAACCTGGCTTAATTCACCGCCAAAAGCGCCCGCATTCATCAGCAGTCCGCCACCGATACTCCCCGGAATTCCCTCAGCAAACTCCACTCCAGCATAGCCTTTGCGCACAGCTTCACGGACGAATCGACCTAAGGAATGGCTTGCCCCAACTCGGACCTGCCGACCCTGGGTAAGCGCCTTCTGCTCTTCCTGTTCGCCTTGCTCTTGCCACACCGTGTAATTGAAGTTACCCCCAAGCTTGACCACAACCCCCCGCACGCCATGATCACTAATCAACAGATTAGTTCCCCCGCCAAGGATAAAGAGCGGAAGCTGTTCGGCCCGAACTACGCTCACCACAGCTCGAAGCTCATCAACGGTGTCCGGTTCAACAAACACATCGGCTGGACCACCAATCCGAAAAGACGTATGGCGTGCTAGAGGCACGTCACAACGGACTTGGCGAATCTGGCTAGCTTGGCCCATATGCTCTTTGAGCACCGTGAGCAGCCGGACTTTCTGTTCAAGCTGCACTGCGGGCTCCTTTCCTGAGCAGATCGAGCAGCTCCCCCCCAGTCCGATGGATATCACCAGCCCCCAAAGTCATAACCATATCGCCGGGCTGGACAAAGTCACGGACCGCCTGAGCCAATGCTTCACGCTGGGCCACAAAACGGACATCAGCATGGCCCCGCTTGTGGAGAGCCTGATATAGTATCTCTCCTGAGATCCCCTCACGGGGCTCCTCACCAGCCGGATAAACCTCGGTCAAGAATACGGTATCGGCATCATCAAATGCAGACAAAAACTCGTCAAACAGCTCCTGTGTGCGCGAATAGCGATGCGGCTGAAACAGCGCGACCAGGCGCCTCGATGGCTCCCCTTGACAGCTCCCCTCACGTGCAGCTCGCAAGGTGACCCGGAGTTCCTCTGGATGATGCGCATAGTCATCAACGACAAGGACACCATCCGCCTCGCCTTTAACTTCAAAGCGGCGTTGAATACCATCAAAACTGGCCAACGCTTCTTGAACCTGTTCAAATGAAATCCCCAACTCGCGCGCGACAGCAACCACAGCTAAAGCGTTCAGGGCATAATGGCGCCCTGGCAGATTCAGCTGCAACGTCCCCAGCCGGAGCATCCCCTGCCACACCTCACACCGAGTCGTCAGCCCAGAGACAACGAGGTCGCGGGCGGTCAAATCAGCGTCTGGACTCAAGCCATAAGTCACAAAACGCTTGTGAATCTGGGGCAAGAGCGCCCGTACGTTAACACTGTCCAGACATAAGACCGCCCGGCCATAAAACGGGACCCGATTAATAAACTCTAAATACGCGGCTTTTACTCGGTCCATATCTCCATAGAAATCAAGATGCTCAGGGTCAATATTCGTGACAACTACAATAGTCGGGCTGAGTAACAAAAACGTTCCATCACTCTCATCCGCCTCAGCAACTAAGAATCGGCTCTGACCTAAACGCGCGTTTGAGCCTAAAACATTCAAACGTCCACCAATCACGAAGGTCGGATCAAGCTGAGCATGGGCCAGCACATCAGCGATCAGAGAGGTTGTTGTCGTCTTTCCATGTGTCCCGGCAATTGCAATGCCGTACTTGAGACGCATGAGTTCTGCCAACATCTCAGCCCGTGGAATGACTGGGACATGGAGTTCACGCGCCCGGACAACCTCGGGATTGGCATACTTCACGGCTGATGAGATCACGACCACATCTGTCTCAGCCTCAACATGTTCGCCTCGATGTCCATACGCAATCTGTGCGCCTAAATCAGCCAATCGCCGCGTAGACTCCGATTCACTCTGGTCCGATCCACTGACCTGATAGCCAAGATTGAGCAAGACCTCAGCAATGCCACTCATCCCAATCCCACCAATGCCCACAAAATGAATATGGCGATTGGTATCAAATAAGACTTGCCCTTCCAGACTGGCTACAGGCGCTCGCCCATTCCCAGACGGGCCAGTTTCTACTGGTTCTGCTGGACCTTTGACTCTTGACTTCTCCTTTGTCACTGCCGAACCTCCCCCGTCACTGTCTGCAATGGAGTCGGCAAACAGGCAAAACATTCCTTGAGGACGGCTGTGGTGGCATCGGCTTTCCCCAAGGCTGCTGCCGCTTGGGCCATAGATTTCAGACGAGACCGATCTTGCATAAGGGCTTGAATAGCCTGATTCATCTGTTCCGCATTCAGCTCGGTGTCCAGAATCATGAGCGCAGCTCCAGCTTGGACCAAAATTTCTGCATTCGCACGTTGATGATCGTCCGCCGCGTACGGATAGGGCACAAAAATAGCTGGTTTCCCCAGAACAGTCAGTTCAGCCACAGTCGTTGCCCCAGCCCGACAGATGACCAAATCTGCCGCCGCATACGCCGCATCCATAGACTCAATAAAATCCACGACCTCGGCTTCCACCCCTAACTGTTCATACATTTGTATCACTTCAGCATGCGCCGCCTTTCCGGTCTGATGAATAATCTGCAACACACCTGCAGAATTAACTTCCTGGGCAAGACGGGCAAAGGCGTACGGCAGGGTTTGGTTGAGCCGTCGCGCACCTGCACTGCCGCCCACAATCAAGACGGTAAACGCAACTATCTTGCCGGTTTTCCCCTCAGCTCCTCTGAGAGCGCATAAATCAGCAGCTTTCCAGCGCACAGGATTTCCAGTACACACCGCTTTTCCATCAGGAAAGCTCGCCACCGTCCGCGGAAAGCCAACACACACCCGTGTCGCCAAGCGTCCTAAGAGTCTGTTTGTCAGTCCAGGAATAGCATTTGGTTCAAGCAGGACACATGGGATCCGACGGAGCCAGCCAGCCACGACAGTCGGTCCAGAAGCGTACCCTCCAATACTGAAAATGAGGTCAGGCGCAAATTCGCTCAGAATCCGCCAAGCAGATGCAATACTCCGCAGTGCTGCCCACAACGCCTGCAGCCCGCCCCAGACACTCCTCCCCCGTAATTGTTCAGCCGGAATCAGCTGGAGCGCAAAGTCAAGACGCGGGATCACCTCTTGCTCCATGCCATGCGCCGTGCCGACAAACAAGACTTCGGCTGCCGCTTCGCGTTGGGCAACCTGAGCAACCGCAATCCCAGGAAAGAGATGCCCACCTGTCCCGCCTGCGGCAACTAGCAGGCGTATGCCTGTAGGCCTATCAGGCATATGCGACATAAGCTTGATTCTCCCTCCGAATCTCCCGCGACAAGCTGAGCAGAACACCGGCATATGTGAGGGCCATCAATAACGAGGATCCGCCATAACTGATGAAGGGCAGTGGCAGCCCTTTGGTCGGCAACATGCCCAGGACAATAGCCATATTCAGGCTCGCCTGACCGACTAGGAGGAAGGTACAGCCAAAGGCCAACAATTGGCCGAAGGGATGCGGATGACGAAGCGCGACTCGGACGCCACGCACCCCTAACAGAGCGAATAAAAGCAGGATCCCACCCGTCCCCCACAGTCCAGTTTCTTCCCCAACCACAGCAAACACAAAATCGGTATGCGCCTCCGGTAAGTAAAACATTTTCTGCTGACTCTCACCAAGACCAACGCCATGCACGCCGCCCGCTCCAAAAGCCAACAAAGATTGATGAAGCTGATAGCCACCAGTCTGTTGGTGCGCAACAGGATCAAGAAAAGACAGCAGGCGGGCGCTACGATAGTCAGCACTCATGACCCCATAGGCCAACAAGAGCCCCCCACATCCAGCCAGAAGCAACAGATGCCGCTTGCGCGCCCCAGCCACAAACAGCAACACAAACAGGCTGAGACTCACGAAGACCGCGCCACCAAGATCGGGCTCTATGACAATTAGCAGGGAAATCAGTCCGACAACAAGCAAATGCGGCAATAGGCCGGACACAAAACTGTGCAGACGCTCTGCCTTTTTTGTCAACGAATACGCCAGGTAGAGGACCACAGCGCCTTTGGCGAACTCCGAGGGCTGAAAATTGAGCGGGCCGAGATGAATCCAGCGATGGACTTTCCCTGAAGTCAGATCAGGCACAAAAACGGCGATCAAGCCAAGTACCGCCAGCAGCAGGATCGGATAGGCGGAGCGCTGATATGTGGCCGAGGACAGCCAAGTGACCAATGTCATACCGATAACCCCGAGGAACAGCGCAATATGGTGTTTCCATACAAACCGATACGGGTTGTCATAATGCTCAAAAGCATAAAAGTAGGTAGTACTAAACACCATGATCTGGCCAACAAAAACTAAGAGGATCACAATACCGAGCAGCCACGGGTCGATTGGCCCACGCTGAATCCATCCTGGCAGCTGATGAACCGATGCCGGACTCGGGATCAAGTTCCTTCGCGCTCCTGCAGATATGTTTGAATGCATATTTGACCGTGTGTTCTGTTCTTGATCCAAGCGCCACATCTTCTCACCGCCTCACTCCTCTTTCTGTTCGGCATCCTCCAAGTTTCAGCAGATTTCAGCGAGTTTCAGATAGTTTTCAAATTTCATATGCCCTATCGTAATTTGAGCGTACACAGGGCGAGGAGTGCACAAATGATCGAGACAATCCAAAAACGTACGATGATCAAGGGCTCTGGCCAGCCCAATAGCTCAAAATGGTGATGCAATGGGGCCATCCGGAAAATGCGCTTTTTGCGCAGTTTATATGACCCCACCTGAAAAATGACTGACGCCGTTTCTGCGACAAAAATTCCACCGGCCAAACTAAGGACTATTTCCTGCTTACAGATGAGTGCCACAATCCCGAGTGCCGCCCCCAACGAGAGCGCCCCGGTATCGCCCATGAACATCTGAGCCGGATACGCATTGAACCACAAAAACCCCAACCCCGCTGCGGCTAGTGCTCCACAAAACACCGTCAATTCCCCTGCTCCAGCAACATTTGGGACTTGGAGGTAATCCGCCATTCTGACGTGTCCGCTGACATAGGTGAATAAGGCATACGTCACGCCGACAATCATGACCGGCCCAATTGCCAACCCGTCAAGACCATCGGTCAGATTAACGGCACTCGAGGCGCCGACAATCACCAGCATGGCAAATGGGATGTACAACCAGCCGAGATCTGGCCGCAGATCTTTGAAAAAAGGAATCGTCACCGTACTGTCAAAACCAGGCAACCAGGCCAAATACAGGGCTGCCCCCAGCCCAACAGCGAACTGAGCAAGGAGTTTCTGCTTGCCTCTGAGTCCAATCGAATTCTTGCGGCTGAATTTGTTGTAGTCATCAACAAATCCAATGATCCCAAAGCTCAGCGTCACCCCAAGTGCCAGCCAGATATACGGATTGGCCAGATCCGCGGCCAGAAGAGTCGCAACAGTGAGAGAGAACAGAATCAGCGTCCCGCCCATTGTCGGCGTACCAGCTTTACCCTGGTGGGCGGTAGGCCCATCAGGCCGAATCTGCTGTCCAACATGGAGTGCCGTCAGCCAGGCAATCAGGCGTGGACCAAGCCAAAAAGACACACTCAGGGCTATAATCGCGGCTAAAAGAGTCCGAAATGTAATATAGCGAAAGACATTGAACACCGAATACGTGGTATGCAGTGGGTACAACAAGAGGTAGAGCATCACACCACCTCCTGGCTGAGAAAATACTGGCGCACCTCTTCTCGATCATCGAAATGGTGCTTTGTGGTACCAATAATCTGATAATCTTCGTGTCCCTTACCGGCAATAACGACCACATCTCCAGCTCGGGCGCCACGCAGTGCGGCATGAATCGCCTCACGACGGTCAGCCACAACAAGATAACCCCGCTGGAGTTCGGCAATCGTTGCCGCCTGAGTCAGATCTTCAACTCGGCGGAGATCCGTTTGGCTCAATCCCTGTTCGGCATCGAGAAGAATGCGCTGCGGATCTTCTGTACGCGGATTATCAGAGGTGACAATCACCACGTCACTCAGCCGTCCGGCGGCCTCTCCCATAAGTGGCCGTTTGCCCGTGTCTCGATCCCCGCCACAGCCAAAGACTGTGATGAGCCGCTGTTGCGTGAGTTGACGGACCGAATGCAGCGTCTTTTCAAGTGCGTTCGGTTTATGAGCATAATCCACGATCACCGCAAAGTCTTGTCCCATCTCAATCGTTTCCAGACGTCCGGGTACCCCTGTGCACTGGGCCAGACCAGCCACAATAGCCTCAGCAGAAATATCCAGGGCATGAGCCGTGGCTGCTGCAGCCAGAATATTGTACACGTGCGGCTCACCGATCAGCCTCGAAGAAAAGGCAATGTCTTTGCCTTCCAAACACAGAGTCCCCCGCATGCCAGAAAAACTCTGCTCAATATTGCGGACCGAGACTCCCGCTCGATCCGCCAAGCCATACGTCAGCACACGACCAGGCAATTGATAGGTCAATAATTTTTCTCCCCATGGATCGTCTGTATTGACCACGGCAAAGCGGTTTGCCTTGGGCGATTCGGCCAATTCCGATATAAACAAACGTGCCTTGGCCGCAAAATAATCGTCCAGGTCAGTATGAAAATCGAGATGGTCACGCCCTAAATTTGTAAAAACTGCGCCATCCCACTGACAGCCACGTACCCGCTCTTGGACGAGGGCATGCGACGAGACTTCCATAACCGCATGGGTCACATCCGCACTGACCATGGCGCGCAGCAGAGACTGGAGATCGACGGCTTCAGGGGTCGTAAATGGGGCGGGCTCTTCACGGCCCTGATATCGATAGTTGACCGTACCGATCACCCCAGCTGAGTGCCCCATAGCCCGCCAGATTGCTTCAAGTAAGTATGTCGTCGTGGTCTTGCCGCTTGTCCCTGTCACTCCGATGAGAGTTAACTCGCCGCTCGGTTGCTGGAAAAACCGATCCGCCATCAAGCCCAATAGCACACGTGGGGAAGAGCAGTTGAGAAGCGTGACAGACGGGAATTGGCTTGCCGACGAGGTCAACCGTTGGCGGAGCTGGGAAAGTTCTTGTTGCTCAACAACGGCAACAGCCCCCTGTTTCAGTGCTTGATCGATAAATATACTGCCATTAGTTTTACTCCCTGCTAAGGCAAAAAACACTGCCCCAGGTTGGACACGCCGAGAATCATAGGCGAGCTGGGTAACCGGCACATCAAGACTGCCATCGACCTGGACAGGAACCGTTTCAGGGATGAGATCAGTGAGCGTCACAGTGCCTCCTGAGATTCAAGTTCGGAGCCCAGCGTAGCCGGGCGGGCTCGCTGGGCGGGCGGGCTATCTCCTGTTGGTGCCAAAGTTAAGGCATAGAACTGCTGTCCTGAGTCCGGATCGTGCGCCGCAGCTTGCTGAGCAACGTAGCCACTCCCGGTCAACGTCACTTGCCAACCCTGTTCACGGGCTAGGCGCAACGCTTCTCGCAAGCTCAAGCCCAAAAAATTTGGCTTCCGTGAGCCGTCCTCTACTTGGTTTTGGGCTTGCCTCAGTGCGACTGGAGGAGGGAAAACACCGCGTTCAAACGATTTTGGGGGTGCCTTCTTTTGCTGCGGAGGAGTGGCGGTCTCAATACCCCAGGAGGCAAGCGCATGGGTCGCAATTTCTTGAAACACAGGTGCTGCGACTTGGCCACCATAGTAGCCGTTCTCAGTAGGCTGATCCACAGAAACCGCAATGACAAAACGTGGGGCGTCAGCCGGAACAATCCCAACAAAAGAGGCAATGTAGTCTTCGTGCGAATACTTGCCATGCGCATCGATTTTCTGCGCCGTGCCAGTCTTCCCAGCTACGCGAAAGCCATCAATCCGAGCCCGCGGCCCGGTTCCGTCCTTTTCAACTACTCCTTCAAGCAGTTGTACGGTTTGTTTTGCCGTATCGGCCTGGACTGTCTGCCAAACGGGTTGGGGACTATTTGCTTTGACGACCTCGCCAGCGGTATTCCGGATCTCCTGGACCACATACGGCCGCATCAAAACGCCGTCGTTTGCCAATGTGGCAAAAACAGACGCCAGCTGGAGCGGAGTTACTGCAATCCCATGGCCGAAGCTGGTTGTTGCCATGGTAATGGGAGCCCACTTCTTGGCTTGCGGCAGCAAGCCGCGACTCTCGGCCGGCAGGTCAATTCCTGTTGTTTGCCCAAGGCCGAAGGCACGCAGGTACCGAGAATACGTATCCTGGCCCAGGCGTTCGGCCACTTTGGCGACCCCAATATTACTCGAATGTTTAATGACCTCAGCAAAACTTAACCACTCATATGGGTGGTGGTCGTGAATCGTCCGCCTGCCGATCCGGTATCGCCCACGCTCACAATAAATTTTCTCTTCAGCTTTGACAACGTTACTTTCAAGGGCAGCCGCAGCAAAAAGTGCTTTGAGCGTCGATCCAGGTTCATGAACATCGCTCACAATCCGGTTACGGCGCAGAGCTGACGGGATAGTCCCGGGAGTGTTGGGGTCAAAGGTCGGCACTTGGACCATAGCCAGGACGGCGAAAGTACGTGGATCAAGGACAACGACCGTACCAGCTTTTGCAGTGTGCTTTTGCACAGCTCGATCAAGCGCTTGCTGCGCGACATACTGGAGTCCAGCATCCAGGGTCAGGCGTACCTGAAATGCGTCCGTTTGCGTATCCTGCCTATCCTCTCCGTTCTGCCCAATTTCCCCGCCCTTCCTATTTTGCCCTTCCACACCATGGGTAAGAATCATACGCCCAAATGCATCGCGTTGAGCAAGCAGCTCAGCCTGTTCACCACGCAGATAGGAATCATACGCATATTCGATTCCTTCTAGTCCTTGGGCATCCACATTGGTGAATCCGATCAGAGAAGCAGCAAGAGAGCCCTGTGGGTAAAAACGTCGCTCAGTCTCACGGCTGCCAATACCGGGCATACCAAGGCCCCGCACTTGGGCCGCAATTTGTGGCGAAGCACGCCGCCGCAGCCATACAAATGGGGCTTCTTTTGTCAAAAGACGAGCCACTTTGGGGGCTGGTATTTGCAGCGCGGTCGCCAGAGCTGGAATTTGTTTCGCTAGGGTTTGCGAGTCTTTCGACACACGGCTGGGACGGGCAAACAGAGACTCAGCGGCCACACTCAAGGCCAGCGGTGTCCCGTTTCGATCAACGATAGTCCCCCGGCGTGGAGTCCAGGTAATCCGTTTGTCGTGTTGTCGTGCCGCCCGCTGGGCGAACTTTTCATGCTCAACAATAGCCAGCTGGATCAGTCGCCCCAGAACCAACACCAAGCCCAGCCCAATAACCGCGACCACACTCAGCACCCGTCTTTCCATCCCCCACCTCCTCGTCTGCTCCACACTGCCCATACTCTCTGCTCTCTTTATCGGAGCTGCATCACTTGTCCGGGTTGGGGGACTGTGAGCCCCAAGCGTTGGGTGGCGTGCTCAGCTAGGCGACCCGATGCGGTCAATCCGCTCCATTCGGCTTCCAATGCCCGCTGATCTCCCTCAAGGGTTTGCATAAGTTGGCTGACATTGGAGAGCGTGTAGCCTGTTGCAACGACTTGGAGACGCGTCCAAAGATGTAGACATACCAATCCTACCCCAATAGACGCGACAAGGCTGTAACCAATCCAATAGCGTGAACCACTCATCCTCCCCACCTCACCCAATGGTCAGATTGATCAAACTGATCAATCTAGTACCTGCTAGTATCCGCTTGTTCTCAACATCGCTCAACTGCACGTAGTCGTGCACTCCGCGCACGCGGGTTCCTCCGCACTTCCAACTGTGACGGTGCCAGAAATTTAGGGGTCAAAATTCTGACCTGTGGAGACCAGTCACAGCCACACACTGGGAGCTGCGGCGGACATATACATGATGCCGCCCAGCGCCGAAATGCCCTTTTGACCAGACGATCCTCTAACGAATGATAGGCCAGGATGACCATCCGTCCGCCTGGTTTGAGCAAACGATACCCCTCGTCCAAAAACGCAGACAGGTGGACAAGTTCTTGGTTCACGGCAATACGCAAGGCTTGAAAGACTCGGGTTGCCGGATGAATGGAATTTGTGGAACGTGATGAACGGGTAGAACGCGCAGAACCGGCGGCATGGAATGGACGCTTGACCACCTGCTCAATCGTCTGTGCCAGCGCCGCCGTAGTCGTGAATGGTGTCTTTTGGCGTGCGTGTACCAGCGCCCGCGACAACGCCCCAGAAGCTCGCTCCTCTCCCCATTCCCAGAAAATCTGGCGTAACTCAGCCTGGCTGGCATGATTCACAATATCTGCCGCACAGTGTTCCTCGTCCTGGTCCATCCGCATATCCAGCGGACCAGACCGCATAAAACTAAAGCCACGGGCGGCAGTATCGATCTGCATTGAGGAAAAACCAAGATCAAGCAGAACGGTGTCAACACTGTCCCAGCCAAGTCTCTCCAGAACAATTTTTGCCTGACTAAAGTTTGCATGTACCAGCGTTGTTCTCGTCTCCCAGCTGGCCAGTCGTTCTCGAGCAATGGCAAGCGCGTCCTGATCTCGATCAAGACCAAGCAGCCGTCCATACGGACCACTCGCCGCCAAAAATGCGGCGGCGTGCCCGCCCCCACCAAGTGTACCGTCTAGCACCTCTGCCCCCGGTTGGAGCTGTAACTGGGCGAGTGTCTCTTCAAGCATCACCGGCAGATGACACGATACTGAGACACACGGCTGAGGAGAGAGTGGGGTTTCCATTATGTCTATACGCGGCCAATTTCTATCGCGGAGGGAGAAAGATGGTTCGGCGTACATCCGCCGTATATCCGCGTACATTCGTGGGCGCTGGGTAAGTAGAACGTCGCGGATTTGAGGAAGCTTGGATCGAAGCGAGGTTTTACTGTTAGCTTATTAAGCTGATTATCTCGCATGCTTAGTGAGAGTTTCGTAGAATTTGGAAGAAATACTGCCCCGTCATTTTTCATCCAGGACATGCTCAAAGCTTCCACGAAACGACAGCCCTCCCCATCTCCCCGTTCCACCTCACATTTCTCCACGACTATAGTCTCCAGTTTTTTACCTGTCAAGCGAAAATCCTAGCAAACTCGCGGAGTTTGGGGAGTTAGGCATTCCCGACCAGCATTGACTCAGCTTTCCGGCTTCGATACATCTTTCCCAGAGCAGCAAACATAATACAGTTCCTTTTGCCTGGACAGAGCTCGGAGCCGTCCAGGCGTTTTTTTGGTTGTGAGCGGAGCGCCTCATGTTGAAACGGTATTTGTTAACACCAGGTCCAACACAGGTCCCACCGGAAGTCCTGTTGCGTATGTCCCAGCCGATTATGCATCATCGTACCCCGGAATTCAGCCAAATTTTCACTGAAGTCCAGGCCGGTTTACAGTGGCTGTTTCAAACGAGCCAAGATGTTCTCATCCTGGCCGCTTCAGGGACGGGAGGCATGGAAGCCGCAGTTATGAACACCTGTTCTGCCGGCGAGAGTGTCCTGGTCGTGAATGGGGGAAAATTCGGCGAACGCTGGCTCAAAATTTGTGAGGCAGCTGGGGTTCAAACTGTTGAACTCAAGGTCGAATGGGGGCAGGCAGTCCAGGTTCATGCCGTTGCAGAAGCGCTCACTGCGCACCCCGAGGTCCGTGCTGTCCTGGTCCAGGCGAGTGAGACCTCGACCACTGTTCTACATCCTATCCTGAAGATCGCAGCTTTAACCCGTGAGACCGACACACTCCTTATTGTTGATGGCATCACCGCAGTCGGGGCGGCTGAAATCCCAATGGACAGCTGGGACATTGATATCCTGATCACCGGCTCCCAAAAAGCCTTGATGCTGCCACCTGGGCTGGCCTTTCTGGCCCTCAGTCCAAAAGCTTGGGAGCGGGTTGAACAGGCACGCTTGCCTCGTTTCTATTTTGATCTGCGGCGCGAACGCAAAGAACAGCGCACACATACCACCGCCTACACTCCAGCCGTGTCACTCATTTTTGGACTACACGAAGTTTTACGTATGTTACAAGACGAAGGCTTGGCCCAGGTCCAGGCCCGGCATGCCCACCTGGCCCAGGCCACACGCTGCGCAGCCCAAGCCCTTGGTTTGGGTTTATTCGCTCCAGACGACCCCAGCCCAGCTGCGACTGGTGTCTGGCTACCAGAAGGCATAAATGGCACCCATCTCTTAACGGCCATGCGTGACCAGATGGGCGTTGATATTGCCGGTGGCCAGGATCAGGTCAAGGGAAAAATTGTTCGTATCTCGCATATTGGCTATGCTGGGCCTTTTGATGTGATTACGGCAGTAAGCGCCTTGGAGATGGCCTTGCACCAGTTTGGGTACAGGTTTGAACTGGGTCGTGGTGTGCAGGCCGCCCAAGAGATTCTTCTCACCGGCTGGCCAGATTTAGGCCCTAATTAGGCAAGATGAAGCAGGACGAGGAAACTATGGGACACAAAGTGCTCATCACAGATTCCCTTGCCAGTCAGGGGCTTAATCGGCTCAATTCGTACCCTGATCTCGAAGTTGAAGCCAGACAGGAGCTCTCGGCTCAAGAACTGATCCAGTGTATTCCAGCCTATCATGCTTTGATTATCCGGAGTGGGACGACAGTCACGCCAGAGATCGTTGCCGCCGCAAGCAATCTCCAGGTCATTGGTCGAGCCGGTATAGGAATTGACAATATCGACATCGAGGCTGCCACCAAGCAAGGGATTGTGGTCATGAATACGCCCGGCGGTAATAATGTCACCACGGCGGAACATACCATCTCTATGCTGCTGGCTCTGGCCCGCCATATTCCCCAGGCGAATGCCTCAATTCGAGCCGGACGCTGGGAGCGAATAAAATTCACCGGTAGCGAAGTCTGCAATAAAGTCCTGGGGGTTATTGGCTTAGGCAACATTGGAGCGATTGTCGCTGAACGCGCACTGGGCTTGCGGATGCGGGTTGTAGCCTATGATCCGTTCATCACCCCAGAGGCTGCGGCCAAGATGCGTATCGACCTGGTCAGTTTGGAAGAGCTCTACACCCAGGCCGATTTCATCACCGTCCACACACCACTGACCAAAGAGACAAAAGGGCTGATTGGTGAGGCGGCTTTTGCCCGGATGAAAAAAGGGGTACGGATCATCAACTGTGCCCGGGGGGGAATCGTTAATGAGGAGGCACTCTATACCGCTTTGACGAATAACACGGCAGCCGGCGCTGCACTTGATGTCTTTGTCGAAGAGCCACCGCCTCCAACCCATCCACTGCTCCAGCTTGACCAAGTCATCTGTACACCGCATCTGGGTGCGGCAACCGATGAAGCCCAGATTAACGTCGCGGTTGCCATCGCCGACCAAGTTGCCCACTACCTGACCCGGGGGGTGATCCAGCATGCCGTCAATTTCCCCTCGCTCACCCCAAAGCTGATCACGATTTTACAGCCCTATCTACTCCTGGGCGAGAAGCTCGGAAGCTTTTTGGCCCAGATTACTGCTGAAGCCCCACTTGAGATCCATATTGAATATAGCGGTGATATTACCGAATACGACGTGGCTCCAGCCACTGCAGCCGTGCTGCGCGGTCTGTTTAGCCCCATCTTGGAATCCGCAATCAATTATGTGAACGCCCCACTGATTGCCCGAGAACGAGGGGTTCGGGTTGTTGAATCACGCAGTAGCCGACCGAGTGATTTCCTCAATTCGATTACCGTCAGTGTGGTGGCTGCAAGTGGGACAAATACAGCAGAAGGAGCCGTTTTTACAAACAAAGCGGTGCGGCTCGTGCGGATGAACGATTTTTACCTGGAAATAGAGCCTGAAGGGCATATCATCGTCCTGCATAATCAAGACGTGCCAGGTGTTATTGGCTATGTTGGTACTCTGCTCGGTCAGCACAAGATTAATATCGCTGGATTCGAACTCAGCCGTCAGAAGATTGGAGGCCAAGCCTTGGCCCTCGTCCAGGTTGACGATCAGGTTTCGCCCGAAGTTTTAGACGAGTTGCGCGCGCTCGAGCCTGTGATCTCAGCGCAGCAGATCCGCTTATAAGGAGAGCAAAGCGATGAGCACTTTGGTTGTCGTCGGCGTGCAATGGGGAGACGAAGGCAAAGGCAAGGTCGTAGACCTGTTAGCCCGTGAAGCTGATATTATCGCCCGTTTTCAAGGCGGCAGTAATGCTGGCCACACCTTAGTCGTAGGTGGCAAAAAGACGATCGTGCGGCTGATCCCTTCAGGAGTGCTACACGCCGGAAAGATCTGTGTCATTGGCAATGGCATGGTCATTGATCCTAAAACTCTAGTTGAAGAAATCGATGCGCTCCAACAGCAAAACTGCCTGACCGACCCAGCATTACTCAAGATTAGCGAGACTGCCCATCTCATTATGCCCTATCACAAAGCCATTGATCAGGCGCGTGAAAAGATGCGCGGTGCGGGCAAGATTGGCACGACCGGGCGTGGCATTGGACCAAGCTATGAAGACAAAATGGCTCGGGTCGGCATCCGTTTTATCGATCTGTTAGACGAAGCAGTTTTTCAGGCCAAGCTGAGCGAGAATCTGGAAGAAAAAAATAGCTACCTGCGGACGATCCTGAAAGAGCAAGGGCTGGCCTTCCAGACGATCTTTGACGATTACTGCCGCTTGCGTGAGCGACTCGCCCCGCATGTCACCAACACCTCCCGCTATCTACGCGATGCCATTAGCGCAGGCAAAAAAGTGCTGTTTGAAGGCGCGCAAGGCACCCAGCTGGATATTGATCACGGCACGTATCCGTATGTGACGTCTTCCAATACGGTTGCGGGGGCGGTGTGTACCGGGGCAGGCATTGCGCCCCAACAGATCCATAATCTGATTGGCATCTCCAAAGCCTATACCACTCGGGTCGGCAGTGGCCCCTTCCCGACTGAACTGTTTGGAGACACCGGTGATCAATTGCGCCAGGCTGGCGGCGAGTTTGGTACGGTAACAGGCCGGCCGCGACGGTGCGGCTGGTTTGATGCGGTTGTGGTCCGCACGGCTGCCCGCCTCAACGGGATTGGCAGCCTAGCTTTGACCAAGATCGACGTGCTGAGCGGACTTGATACGCTCCGGGTGTGTACTGGCTATAGTTACAACGGTCAACAGTATGACGAAGTGCCAGCCAGCGCCCACGTGTTGGAGGGACTGACCCCGATATACGAGGAATTGCCTGGCTGGACTGAACCGCTGACTGACATTCGGAGTCTCGACGCTTTGCCAGCGAATGCCCGTCGCTATGTCGAACGGATAGAAACCCTCATTGGCGTGCCAATCAAGATGATCTCAGTCGGTGCTGGCCGGGAGGAAACAATTCTTATTCGCCCGACGTTTTTCTGAGCAATTTTTGGAATGTCACGCGCGTATCGGATGAGAGGAAGAAGACCAGTCCGCTCAGTATTCCTACCCCGAAAAGAAGCCCGGTCCACAGCAGACTGAAGGCCAGTGCTTCATCCCGAGCAATTCCGATGAACGACAGAAAGAATACAAACCCCCCTTCGCGTACGCCAAGTCCGCCGAAACTAAGGGGCAAAGCACTCAACAGTGTCACGAGTGGAAAACACAGCACAAGATACCAAAAAGGCACAGAGATACCGAGAGAATGGGTGAGTATGGACAATAAGCTAATCTGAAAAGTATGGAACCCCAAGGCCAATCCACACGCCTGGAGCAGCAGTCTGAATTCTCTTTGGTACGGACCAAAGAACTTGTCACTCCAGCGATGGATCACATGCTGTGGCGCAAATAGCCACGCCACACTCCGGGGCAACAGCCACCAAGCAGCAAGCCCGCCACACGCCACAGCAATCGTCCCATAGCATACCACGGCAGGCAGGACCGTAGGCCCCAAGACGAGAAAGCCCAGAGCACTCACCCAGACCAACATAAGCATTCCACTCAGCCGGTCAGCAAGGACGGACTGCAGTGCCCGCCCGGCTCCCTCACGGTCCCCGGCTAAAAACACTCCCCTGCCAAAATCTCCAGCAATCGTGCTTGGCGCAAACAGATTCAGATACATACCAGCGAAGTAATAGACAATGAATGTCCGCAGCGATTGGCCAAATCCGAGCGCCCGAGCTAACAGCCGCCATTTATATGCGCTCAGGACTTGTCCAGCCAGATAGCCGACAAAGGCTAATAAAAAATAGCCAGGCTGAGCGGCTCGAATTTGATTGGCCAGCACCCGCCAATCAACGGACTGCATAAGCAGCACCAGAAGAGTGAGACTGATACTGATCCTAAACCAGCGGGAAGCAAGAAAGGACAACCGGCAACGACCTTAGCCGAGCAGAGAAGAGGGAAGCCGAGGAACAGGGAAGTGGAGAATCGGACACAAGACACAACTCGGAGTCATACGTGTACTCTCGTCTTTTCTTTGCTCGACTCAGGGACGCCCCGACTCTCTGACAGTGCGACTTTTCTAACTTTTTCAGGCATCAACTGTTTCACCAGACAGGGCTGCGCCATCGAGATGGTTCGTATCATTCACGTGGTGAATAATGGCTTTGCCATCCGTTGTCAGCGTCACTTCGCTCAGGCCCGTATTACCGATTTTATCGATCCTGCGAAATTGGCTCATATCGAGTCCTCGGCAGTATAACAAGAATGCCCGCACAGCGCCGCCATGGCTCACTACAAGGACCTGTTCTCCGGCGTGCTTATGCACTAAGTCTTGGGCTGCTTGCACAAGCCGGGCTTGAAAGTGGGCAAAGGTCTCGCCACCACCACGGGGCAAATCTTCCCCAGCGCGCAGCCGTTCCCATTCTTCAGGATTCTGCGCAATCACTTCTGCCGTGCGCAGTCCACTCCAGGTACCAATATTCATCTCTCGCCACCCGGATTCGATCGTCGGCGGGATGCCGAAAGTCTCGCCAACAATCGCCGCGGTCTCAACCGCTCGCATCAAATCACTGGTGTAGATCGCCTGCACGGTCTGCTTTTCTTCGCGTAAACGCCGAGCCAGTCGCCACGATTGAGCGCGCCCATTGTCGCTCAGCGGCACATCAGCCTGGCCTTGCCAGCGGTTTTCTTGATTCCACACGGTCTCCCCGTGCCGGACTAAGAGTATACGTACACCCTGCATACGTTGTGTCCTTGTCAGCGCGTCGAGTCTTGTTTTGGTCTGATTCCTCTGCATACGGCGCGCCGTGGTTCAGGTGTTGTTAGCATGTCCAAACCAGGATTACCACTGGCATTCAGTTCACATTCATTCGCCTTATGGCTCCGGATATGCTAGTCGAAACGCACAGGAGGAGTGCCCATGCAGTACGGTGCCTTTTTGCCCCATATCGGCCCCCTGGCTGGGGGGAATGTGCTCGATAATATTCGGACAACTGCCCAGAGCGCGGAAGCCCTCGGCTATGATTCCGTCTGGGTCGGCGATCATATCGTGACCCCGCTCAATATTGCATCAAAGTATCCATATACTACGACTGGTGCCTTTCCTCTCAATCCCCAGGCTCCAATTCTCGAACCCCTGACTGTCTTAAGCTTTGCCGCGGCGTGCACCACAAAAATCCGCCTCGGCACGGCTGTCCTCGTCTTGCCCCATCGCAACGCTGTCGTCACAGCCAAGACGGTCGCTACGCTCGATGTGCTGTCCGCCGGACGCGTCATCTTGGGTGTGGGCGTCGGCTGGATGGAAGAAGAATTTCAAGTCTTAAACGCCTCCTTTGCCGACCGTGGGCCGCTCAGCGATGAAAGTGTCGCGGTCATGAAGGAGTTATGGACGAACGAGAATCCGAGCTTTTCAGGGCGTTTCCATAACTTTTCCGAACTCCGCTGTGAACCCCGCCCAGTCCAGCAGCCCCACCCACCAATTTGGCTCGGTGGCCATACTGGTCCAGCTCTGCGGCGTATTGTTGAATATGGCGATGGCTGGGCAGCCGTCGTGTTTAGTCCCGAAGAATTTGCTGAGCGCTTAGATAAACTCAAAGAAAAAGCCGCGAAGGCGGGACGGGATATGTCTACGATTACCTTATGCGTTTCTCCACGCGGGAAAAGACCAGAGGAAATTGTTGACGATATTCCCCGCTATCAGGAATTGGGAGCCACGTATTTGTATTTAGCTTTTTTCAACTTTGCCCGCAGCTATAAAGACATGACAGATATGATGGAACGCTTTGCCCGGGATGTGAAGCTAGTTTGAGCCGATGAGATCACCTATGCAATCGATTATTCGGACCTGCTTCCGCACTTGTCTCTGTATGTGGCGTTCTCCACAGGCAAGCCGTGTCTCAGCTTGCAGCCGGCTCTTTCTGCTGCCATTGGTTTTGGCATGGCTTCCCTCTGGATGTAGTTCCGAGCCAAGCAAAGCGCTTATTAAGATTTCAGAAGTCCAGCTCCGACGTTTGAATGCACAAACACTCACCGTGACGCTGGAATACGATCTTGAAGAGAAGATCGAACTTCCCCTCACATACAAAGAGGTTTTGGTCTTTCCGCTTGAACCAGAAGTCAAGCTCGCCGGTGCGCTCAAGCCGTTCGAGAGATATGCCGGCTCTGTAACAGTCAGTTTTCCGATTCCTCCAGATGCCGGTATTGACTGGGAGGAACTCAGCGACCCCGAGACGTGCTGTACGGTTTCCCTCAAGGGTATTCTGGAAGACGGCGGGGTTGAACGCATTAGCAACAGCGTCACCGTCGCTCCACCGGAGCTTTCGAGTTGACAATTATAAGGAGAACGAACATGGCCAGAATTATTGATGCAGATGGACATGTCCTTGAACCTCCGAGTGTCTGGCAAGAATATACCGAGCCCGCCTACCGGGACGGGGTAATTCAAATTTTCCGTGATCACGACGGAATTGATAAGCTCAAGATCAACGGCGAGGTCCGCCATGATCGGAATATGGCCATTGCCGCTGCCTGCACCCCAGGAGGTTTATCCGAGCCGCACAAAGCCCGGACCATGGGCTGGGACGAAATTGTTCCAGGCGGCTACGATCCGCACGTCCGGGTCAAAGACATGGACCTCGAAGGCATTGAAAAGGCGTTCTTTTATCCCAGCTTGTGGCTGATCTATGGTGATCTCGAAGACCCCCAACTGGCTGCGGCGGCGTGTCGGGCTTATAACAACTGGCTTACCGACTTCTGTAAACCATACCCTGATCGTTTCTTTGGTGTCGCCCCACTGCCACTCCAAGATGTTGACGAAGCCGTCAAAGAGATGCGGCGTGTGGTCAAAGAGCTGGGCATGCGGGCGGTATTTGTCCGCCCCAATCCGTTTAACGGCCGGCGTCTCAACGACCCCGCCTACGACGTGCTGTGGCGCGAGGCCCAGGAGCTGAATGTTCCGGTTGCCATTCATGGTAGCTTTGGCACCAAAATGCCGACGCTGGGACAGGAACGCTACAAAGATCCTTTTTTCTTCCACATGGTCTGTCACCCATGGGAACAGCAGGGTGCGTGCATGGATATCATCTGTGGCGGCGTACTGAGCAAATTTCCGAAGCTCAAAGTGGCTTTTCTCGAATCTGGCGTGGGCTGGATTGGCTACTGGTTGGACCGTATGGATGGCCATTTTGAAAAAATGGGCCACTATGTGCCGTGGTTGAAGAAAAAACCAAGTGAGCATTTCAAAGAGCAGTGTTTTATTGCCCTTGATCCTGATGAACGGACCTTACACGGCATGGTGTCTATGGGCCTTGAAGACTGTGTTATCTGGGGCTCAGATTATCCGCATTTTGACTGTACTTTCCCCGGTGTGGTGGATGAGGTGCGGGAGGCATGTGCCCCGCTGTCCGAGCAAGCACGGCAGAAAATAATTGGCGAGAACGCATTGCGGTTTTATAATTTGTAGCAATCAGCTGTCAGCTGAAAACTTCTGAGAGAGAACGTGTTATGGACCTGAGCTATTCCAAACAAGATGAGACTTTTCGCAAAGACGTCCGGGCCTGGATGGAAAAAAATGTCCCCAAAAAGGACAAATCGTTTAGTGATCTTCCTCCTCATGATCCGGAGCGTATTGGACGTTCGAAAGAGTGGCAACGCACCCTGTATGAAGCGGGGTATGTGGCTATGAGCTGGCCACAGGAGTACGGCGGTCAGGGCGAGACAGATGTCATGCGCCAAACGATCGTGAATGAGGAACTCGTGTTGGCCAGAGCGCCTGGTCTCATTGGCGCTTCCGGTTTGACCATGCTCGGGCCGACCCTCCTCCAGTGTGGCACCGACGAGCAAAAACAACGCTACCTGCCAAAGGTGCTGACAGGTGAAGAGATTTGGTGCCAGGGCTATTCCGAACCTAGCTCTGGCTCAGACTTGGCCTCGTTGCGCACCCGGGCCGAATTGGTTGGCGATGAATTTATCGTCAATGGCCAGAAAGTTTGGACCTCAGGCGCGCAATTCTCCGACTGGATGTTCTGTCTGGTCCGCACTGATCCGGATGCGCCCAAGCATCGTGGAATTTCATACATCTTGATTGATATGAAAACGCCTGGGATTACGGTTCGGCCCTTAGTCCAGATGACCGGGGATGCTGGCTTTAACGAAGTCTTTTTTGAAGATGTCCGGGTGCCCCGAGAGAATTTGGTCGGTGAATTAAACCAAGGCTGGATGGTCGCCAATGCGACCCTCTTCCATGAACGGAATATGCTGGGCTCAACGACCCGCACGCAGCTTATGATGCAGAATCTGATTCGTTTGGCGCGCACCCATCAGCGCTATGGGAAACCAGCGGCTGAAGATCCAATCATCCGTCAAGAGCTGTCTGATTTGCTGACCCGGGTTGAAGCCATGAAGTATCATTCGCTGCGCCAGCTGACAGATGTCATCAACGGCCGTCAGCCTGGCGTCGGGGCGATGGTCAATAAACTGGTCGGCACGGAGCTCAATCATGACATATGCGGCTTCGCCCTTGAGATCATGAACTCCTACGCCCCACTGAAACGTGGAGCCGATCATGTCATTGATAATGGCATGTGGCAGTATGAATTTATGTTCACCCTCGGCCTCATTATTGGTGGTGGTACGTCGCAGATTCAGAAGAATATTATTAGCGAGCGGGGCTTGGGAATGCCGAAATCGGGGTGACACACAAGACGAAAACGTCAAACGAAACAGGAAGGTGGGCGTTCCTGTCCGCCTGTAAGATGGGCAGAGGATGCGCGTTATGGATTTTGGCTTATCAGAAGAACAGGAATTGATGCAGCGTTCAGCCCGAGAATTTTTGAGCCAGGAATGCCCTGCTGCATTTGTCCGTGATCTGTACGACGATACAGATGGATTTTCGCCTGAATTGCATCGCAAGATGGCCGGGATGGGCTGGACGGGTCTATTAGTTCCAGAAGCGCACGGCGGCCTGGGGCTGGGCATGCTGGATATGGCTGTCGTGCTGGAAGAAATAGGGCGGGCTGTCGTTCCCGGGCCGTTTCTGTTTTCGGCTGTGTTGACCACTCTGGCTCTTAGCCAAGGCGGGACAGCGGCGCAGAAAAAAGCCTGGTTGCCACGCTTCGCTTCTGGCGAGGCCATTGGAACCTTGGCTTTTCTTGAAGAAGGCGACCGTCTTGACGCTGAGGGCGTCAGTTTAAAAGCCGAGAAAACAAGCAATGGGTACACCCTGTCTGGGACCAAGATGTTTGTGCCTTTTGCTGCGGTTGCTGAGGTGTTGCTTGTTGTTGCTCGCACAGAAGAGGGGGTCAGCCTCCTCCTGGTCGAACGTGGAACGCCGGGTTTGACGATCAAGCCCCTCGATATCACTGATCAGACCAGGCGTGTATATGAGCTGGAATTCAAAAATGTCGCCGTCCCTAAGACAGCTCTTGTTGGCGAAGAAGGCCAAGGCTGGAAAATCATGTCCCAGCTGCTTGATGTAGCGTGTATTGCTTTAGCCGCAGACAGTTTAGGCGGGGCACAGAAATCCTTGGAAATGGCAGTCGATTACACCAAAATCCGGACACAGTTCAACCGTCCAATCGCCTCATTTCAGGCCATGAAACATATGGCGGCTGAAATGACAAGTGAAATCGAACCGGCTCGTTCCCTTGTCTGGTACGCCGCCTACGCCTTCGATGCACTGCCCGATGAGATACCTCGTGCTGCCGCCCTGGCTAAGATCTGCCTCTCGGATGTGTACTCCCGGACAACAAACCGCGCTGTGCAGATGCACGGCGGCATCGGCTTCACCTGGGAACACGATATGCATTTCTGGTTCAAACGTGCCAAATGGAATGAGTTTGCCTTTGGCGATGCCACCTATCACCGTGAACGTTTGGCCCAATTGGAAGGATTTTGAGTATCCTGCCAGAATTTTAGACTAGACTCTGCACGCACAAATCGCTAGGTTGAAGCCAGTTTACATCTTTTCAGGGGGAGGAGAACCATGTCGCTTCATATCGGTGAAGACGCTCCGAATTTTACGGCACCAACAACGGAAGGCACAATCAATTTTCATGATTGGATAGGGGATGGCTGGGCTGTTCTGTTCTCGCATCCTAAGGATTTCACTCCAGTTTGCACGACCGAGCTGGGCTATATGGCCGGCCTGAAGCCTGAATTCGAAAAACGCAACTGTAAGATCATTGGCCTGAGCACGGACCCCGTCAGCGATCACACCAACTGGGTGAAAGACATCGAAGAAACCCAGGGACATGCCGTGAACTATCCACTGATTGGCGATGCTGATCTTGCCGTCTCCAAGCTCTACGACATGATCCATCCCGAGGCGAGTGGCAGCAAAACGCGTACAGCAGCAGATAATGCCACAATCCGCTCAGTCTTTGTCGTCGGTCCGGACAAAAAGATCAAGCTCATGCTGACCTATCCGATGACCACTGGCCGGAACTTCGACGAGGTGCTGCGGGTGCTGGATTCCATGCAGTTAACAGCCCAGCACAAAGTCGCCACGCCAGTGAACTGGAAGCAAGGCGAAGACGTGATCATCGTGCCTTCCGTCTCAGATGACGAAGCCAAGGACAAATACCCCAGCGGCTGGAAAACACTCAAACCGTATCTGCGCATGGTTTCACAGCCCAAATAAGCGTCCCATCTCTTTGCATAAGCGGCACCACCTGACGCCGCTTTTCTTTACAGAAGCCAAAAGCTCAAAATCCCCACCAGTCCCCCTATCCCCCCAATCAATGTAACCCAGCATGCCAGCTCGCTCGGGTCTGTCCTCCGCTGTATGACCTGTATTTGTCCAACATGGCTCTCCGGCAGTAATCGCGAAATTTTGGGCGCTAAGGAGCATGGCATTTCGCAGAAGGGCCAAGAGACGGAATAGTTCACCCTTTCAGAGGGCTATTCTCTCCAAATTACCCGTTCAATTGGGCTCAACTTCATACCAGCAGAGGGAAAGACTGGCCGCGGGTGAACGGAAGTGAATCTTCGTTGAGGCTCCACGCCGCCCTTCCGTCGGGGATTTTTCTGGCACCCTCATCAGTGCCGGTCGGTCGAGAACTTGGTAGAGGGACATCGATATGACTAGGCCGTTACAGCATTGGCCCGAGTCAAACTCGGCACTTGAGGTTGAGCCAAAGTTCGACCGCGAGTTGCGGACTGACGGTCAATCCTGCGGCCACCCCATGATCCTCAGGAACCCCACTCTACCCTCTCCACCTCTCCCGTCCTGATCATAGCCCTGAGAAACTCTACCAGTCGGGATACGGAGTCAGAGCGGATTTTCACCCCCACCTCAATGTTTTCGCGCAGTCCGTGATAAGAAAAATTGGCACTCGTTATTAGGGCTTCACTGTCATCGCACGTCAGAAGTTTCGCGTGCAGAGATGCCATGTTATCGCTGGAAAGTTGCTTACGACTGAAGATGCGGGGGGGAGGGACAGTATCCGGCCAAATCGAATAAAGGACGGAAAGATGGTCCTCCATCCGATTCCCAATAAATGTGGCTCTCACCCGTCGGTTACGGTGAGCCAGAGCTACCTCCTCGACCAGCCCTCTCGCTCCTTCTGTAAAGACATACCCCACCACGAATATCTCCTTGCGAGCTGCCCGCAGCATCTCGACCGCCGTGGCGAACGTTGTCCGAACCGGGACGCCCAGCCGAGAAGGGGCCGTGCACACCACCTCAACCGTCTCTTCCCTATTTCTCACTAAAGATCTGCTCCGAGCAAGAGATACCAGCGCGACGGCCACGTCACGACGGCTAACTCCAGAAGCAGCCAGGACCTGCTCCAGATCCCGCGCAAGATGTGCGGCGTCGGAGGTGGATATAGATAGGGCTCGCTGAAGCCGATGAGCTGGCAATGACGGAGCGACCTCATGTATTTCAACACAGCTAGCGAGAACAAGTAATTGGTCCTCGCTTAACCTTGAAACAGCGGTCGCCAAGTCTTCTATCCAGCCGGAAATAGAAATTGTCGGATCATCCATCGTAGTCAAAATAGCCGGTAGCTGATGCCTCGCCGGGCAGATTCACAATTATTCCGCGGTCGAGAAGACTGTTGCCAAATTCACAGGAAGTTTCTGGAACCATGGAACAAACATGACAGGCGGCTCCATTGAGCAGGCCGGTACGTTGAGGGTCGTGCTCCCTACAAAGCGGGTCGCTCGAACACGTTTGTGATACCTCGGTAAGGTCGACGAGCAGCCGTTCAAAATTATTTCTCTCGGTGCCGTCAGAATTTTTCGTGGAATAGGCCTGCCTGACCAACCCTCCCAGACTGCCATCGCTATCGGGCGTGGAGGTGTAGATAAGAAGTCCCGCCATATTCTCATCGGAGTAGATACGTTCTCGCAGGGAGGCGGAGGAATATCCGCACTCAAGCGACATCTGACGCATCAACAGATGTGCCAGAGTATGCAAAAGGATCAGGCGCGGACGTTGATTTTTTAGCGCCTGCGATCCTCTGTTCTGTCTCCATTGGGAGTATGCACTCAGCAGGTTTCCCGCTCGTCGCTTCACGCCATCGATATTTTCCCATTCCTGTAATCTTTGAGGGTGCAGGCTCAGGAAAATTCCCTCCCCGAGGTTCTCCACTGCCGGTAGCCAGTCGAGATCCTTGGCCGAGATGGGAGCTGGGGTGACGGCAAGACCCTGCTCTTCATTAAAGACCTCCATCGTTGGATCCATTTCAGGAGGCTCGATTCTCGTGAATCCCAGGAGTGCCCTCACCTCCCGCAGGCGGGGGATGGCAACCAGTCGAGACAGGAATCTCCCGGTGTACGGGGGCATCTCCTGCTTGCGAGCCTCGAAGTAAGCGGAGACGTGGTCCTGGTCAGCATAAAGGACTTGATATTCCTCGCGGCGGATTGAGGGCCTTGCTGTTTTTAGCTCCTCAAGTCGTTCTATGCACTCTCTGACTCTTTCCCCACTCTCTCTAGGAAACATGGCCTGGATAAAAGCTGACCAAGCCTCCTGCGGTAGAGGCTCCTTGAACCTCCCCCACCATGAGGCGACCTCTGCCTGAAGCGGGTCAGACCATGGCGGTATCGAAAGAGCACTGCGCACCACGGAGAAGTAAATATTGGACGCACCACGTTGCAGGGCATATAGCCTTTCCGAGCAATTCTCCCCCTCATCATCGAGCCAGGGGCGCTTCCCCTGACACGTGCTGCGTGTCAGTGCCATAGCTTCCTTGCCAAGTGCCCCGGAAAGGGAGCGTTGCTTCCCGCAGGTGCATTCCACCCGCAGGTCGCCGAGAGCGGCCGACTTTCCCTCGCCCTTCAGGAAAAGATTGCCGCCACCGCAATTCTGGCCGAGGTGAACCCAGCGATACCAGGGAAAGTCGGCTATATGACCCTTGGCACACGCCACGACAATCCTGGCGGGATGGGTCGGAAGGTTACAGGCATCGCAGTGAGGTACTGGCGGAAGGTCTGCATCCCCTCGTGGCCAGCGGAATTGATCGGAAAGACAGTTGCATCGCGGACATACCCTCCACCGCGGAAATCGAACAAATGGGACATCATTTTCTCCATAAGAACCCACCGATGGCGTGCGAAATTCGTTAACGTCCAGGGATGCCTGCAGGCGCGGCTCACTGATTTTCTTGTGAGGTTTGTATCCCTCCGAAAACCAGTGCTCGGTCCCTGCAATCATCACAGAATCATCCGGGAGATCTACGATGGCGCCCGGACCGAAGGTAGTAATAATCTGGCTCGGTCGGAGACGTTGTTTACTCATAGCTTGGAGTCTCTTTTTATTCATCGCCTTTCCCTCGACGCTCCCTGTCGTCTAAAGTTCTTGAAGTACAGGCCTGAACTTTTTTCGACTTCCCGCAGAGAATTCAGTGTTGCTCTGGGAAACTCCTCTTCCTGTCCCTCCTCTGCTGCCTGAAGCAACCACCGGCGTTCCGCCGTGACTGCCTGACCTCCCGGAGAGCGATACTTCAGATCCGTACCGTGGCGCTGCTGCTGTTCCACCCATCCGTCGATAAACGCCTGGAGTCGCTCCCTCGCGTCATTGTACTCATCTGGGTCGTTACGTTTCACACGGTCGAGGAGATAGGCTGTGACCTCTTTTACCAGTAGATCCGATGGGTTGAAGTTCTGCGCGCCGTTATTGCCAGACATTGAGGGATCGAGCAGACGCAGGAGACCAACGAAAACGCCATGCATGGCCTTGTCCCTTGCCCGGGGCGAATATGGTGTCACACTGCTCGCCTCTACATGACGATATAACATTGAGTGGTAGGTTGTGAAGCGCTCATAGTGCGACAGGTCGCGGGGACGGGACCAGTTATAGAGGGTAAAGATAATGCCCGGAACTTGGCGCCCCACCCGACTGGTGGCCTGTATGTATTCAGAACTGGTCTTGGGCTGTCCTGTTACGGCCATCAACCCGAACCTTTGAATATCCACACCAACCGAGATCATATTGGTACAGAGCAACACATCGAGCGCCTTGCCAGTCTGCAAGGTTTGCTCCATGTCCTTGAGGAGAGAGGTGATATCCTTGGCCGATTTACGGCTGGTAAGTTCGGGGTAACGTTCAGGTGCACGCGCGGGGGTCAACCCGTCTGCATTTGACACATAAATGAGGCGCTGGCGGATGTCGTCATCAATAAGACGCAGAGCCCCGCCAAGTTCTCGCATGCTGTTGAAATAGTAGACTACTGTCCAGTAAGGGTCGATGACTTCTAGCTCCTGGATTCTTCGTTCTCTCTCCGCTGTATGCATGATTGAGGCGAGGGCACGTACGGCCGCTGTCTTCATGCTCTTGCCGGGGGCGCAGAGGCCGACATAAATGCGACCCGGTCTGCTCTTATTTTCCGCAGCGAAGAATGATTCGCCTGCGAGTAGACCCGGCGGGGGAAACTGCCAGGCTTCCCGGTCAAATAGGCCCTGAATTTGGTCCTGATAGCGGCGAATGGTTGCGGTGGAGGCCACTATCTTTGGACGGTGTCCGATACGAGAGCACAAGAAGTCCACCGCACCTTCATAGAGTCCCATCAGCGACCCCAGCGGACCGGTGATCAGGTGCAACTCATCCTGGATGATCAGCTGTGGCGGTAGGAAGGGCTGGACTTCCCTGGGGCGCTCTGTTGCAGGAAGGTCTCCCCTTGCATTGTGACGCCCCCCACATACACCGCTGTAATCGACACCTTCTGCCAGAAAACTGTGACGAGTACAGTACCTGTCCACGAGTCCAAAAAGTGACTTGGTTCTGTCGTCCCAGGGGAGTCGGGCGAACTTATCCACGGTGCCAATTATCATTGTGGGGCAACGCAGATAGATATCCTCGTCAACGAGGTAAGCGGGAAGCCCGGACATAGGATCAGAGGCAGATCCGCGGAATTCACACTGCTCGTTCGGGCATCTGATCTGAAGATGTAACAGTTCCTTGCTGGCCCGGTAGTTTTCATATGACAGGGACTCTCCGCACCAAGGGCACGACCGCAGCTGAACAGGATTACCTTCCGTCGGCTCATTGTCCGGATCGAAGTTCTCCAGGGCCTGTAAGGCTCCTGGCTCGCGACCGTACCGGGGATCCGGTCTCTGGTCTATGTGATTTGGTGTTGCCCCCCCGCCGACCCACAGACCAATGCTGAAAGGCTGCTTTCCAAGTCGTTCCGGCGTCTGACGCCGCAAGGTCTCGCACGCACATATGAGCGTCGCGGCGCGCTGAAATTGCTGAATGGTCAGCAGACGCAGTGTGTACCGCATTAAAACAGTGACGCCGCCGTCACCACTGGCCTCTCTCTGAGGGGCTGTGACATGGCGAAACCGACGCAGTCCTATTGTGAACGCGGCGAGGCCCAGATATGCCTCTGTCTTCCCACCGCCTGTAGGAAACCACAGCAGGTCAACAATTTCACGATCTTGCGACTCCGGAACGGCTGTTCCTCTGAGGTTTAGTAATATGAAGGCAATCTGGAAGGGGCGCCATGCAGGGGGATCGGCGTCGAATACTCTCCCCTTCCCCTTCTGAAAATTGATCGCCTCCACCGATTTCTGGCGCTGCAGCATCATGGATCGATTGGCGAACTGAAAGGCTTCAAATACGAGCTGGTCACTCGCTATGAGTTCCAGCCCCTCGCGTATGCGACCGAGCACCTTTCGGCAATCATCCAGATGTGCGCGAGCCTGAGTCTGCAATTCATCAGGTAAATTCGGAATCTCTTCAGCAGCTTTTTTGTCGATCCATCTCTCATATTCATCGGCCAGAGGACTCAGAGAAACTTTGATATCGTTTCCGTCTTTTGCCGAGGCCAGTGCTTCCATCTTCAGTGCCGAAAGTCCGGAGCTGCCTCTTGCTTCTGTCATGGCCACCTCGTACCAGGGTAACAACTCCGTCCTAATCATTCTGGCACGATTTGGTGGACAGCCCTTGTCATCCCAGATCGTGGCACACCCGTGTCCGACCCCAAATTCCGGTCTATCTCGGTAGAGCAGACGATAGGATTCCAGATCGGGGTCGTAGCTCGCCCGGGTGCTTTGGTAGGCGCGGGTTACTATCGGTACGCTCTGTGGCCTGGTTCCGCGGACGAGAATCTCCGGCTGGTAGAGGCACTCTTCCGGCTCATCAGGTCCCGTGCGAAGCGAATTTTCGTTACGAAGGAAGATGGATATGCTGAGAAGATTTCCAATCGGCCGACAGAGCCATTCGCCCCTCCCGCCTCCCTGCAACGATCGCGACCCGCTATCCGGCAGGGTGATGGATAAGGTGTCCTCTACCTGAAACCGCGTCCACAAAATTGTCGGCCTCTGTTTCTTCCTGCCATCACTACTTTCGTCATCGCTGGCCTGTTGTGCGATCACCTCACTCGGGATGTAGAGACCATATCGAAATACGACCTGAATTTCCTTGCAATCACTTGCAACTGCAAATGACATCCCAATGGATGAGGGTTTGGGACTACCTGTTATTTGTACAGGGGTCTCCGGAGCTTCCCCCTCCTCGTCATCGCCGCCCTCATTTGAAAAGTCATCCTCCTCTGCATTCACCAGCGAGCCAGCCGGGTAGAGGATACCCATGAGGTATCTTGATAATGGTGTATCTCCCTCTCGCGTTTCCTTGTCCTGCCGCAGCACCTCATCTGGTGCTGACGGGCCGAGGAGGTCAAGCCGAAGACGCTCAATGAGCGACTCCCGTACTTGCTTTTGCTGATCAATCGCTGACATGAATATAATCCTCCATGCTGAGTCAAAGGGGAACGACCTTTCCGATCTGCTCAATGGGAACGGTCCTTGCCTCTTCCGATACGTCCTCAACCGTGAAGAGGGTTACCGCGTCCTGGAGTTCTCCCATTGTAATTCCGACCTGCTGGAGAAACTCCTCGTCTTTGCGAGCCAGTTCAAAATCACCGACCGAGGCTTTCTGGATGAGTTGTGTGACCTTGCGGCCTAGTAATCTGTGGCCACTCCGGATCATGAACAGTGCCGTCCCCACGCGCTGCCAATTTTGTAGAAGCCAGTCAGAGCCTATGGCCTCACCGATTCTTCGAATGTCCATGACATCCAACGGCCCAAGCACATATCCACGTTTCCATTGCCCTATAATGGTCGGATCAGACCTCTGTGAACCCAGCTCGCGCATTCTGTCGAGTGCCTCTTGGTAAGTCAGGTCATGGTTCTGCAGCCCATGGGCCAGTTCCAGGCGCCAGCGTTCTATCACCAGTCCACTGAGCTTGTCTGTCTCCTCCTCTTGCCTCGCAGAGAGAATGCGGTGCGCTATTGTCTCACGCGCGACCGGATTGACAATGATCAGCCGGTCACCGTGCTCCAGTGTAGCTACCTTGCCAGAAATAATGACATCATCGGGGCGAACATAGGGAAGGCGGCCTGACGCATCAAGAAAAACGACGCTGCCCTCAAGTCGAAAAAGATATGCCTCAATTTCATAGTCCGTTCCCTCTATCTTACCCCCATCGGGCGCGTCAAAAAGAACCGCTCCATACTCTGCCCCCCTTCCTCGGTCGAACATACGCATGGTCATCTCGAAATCAGAATCCGAAAACAGGATGGTCGAGTGTTCCCGTCGGTTCATAGACGGGGTTGGCTCAAGGTTCCCTATCTGCTGGTACACTGGGCGGAGGAGGATTCTATTTGCCAGATGATCGGGGAAAAGTTTCCTTGAATGGAGAAATTGTTCGCCCACGAACCGGAGTTCATTTCGCAGTAATATGAAGCAGACCTGCCTCGGGCCTGCGCGCGCCAGGGCTGACAAAACCACATGAGGTTCAAAAACCTGGTGTATAATGCAATCCTGGTCTTGATCGAGCCTCCTTATCTCCTCGGCGGTTATGACCGCCACCTTCTCTGGCGGCAATCCAAGTCCGAGCGGATTGGGAAATCTCACAGCCCACTCCAGACCACTGGCCACAGACCGACTGCTTGCTACCACGGCGACCCGCCGTCCTCGTTTTACGATTTCATTTGCCACCCCGGCCAAAGGTTCACCCTTTGGGGAATGCTGCCCAAGGAGTTCAGTGAGCCTCCCAAATCCGTCCACAAGTTCCTGAAGGATTAATTCCTCCCACTCACCGAGGGCAGCCATCTCCGGCAGCCGACTTTCCAGTGCCTGGAGAGGCTGGGTTATCGACCAGTCATACCAAAGACTCTCCGGTTGTCCTGATGCGACAAGTGCCTGCTCATATGAGGTGATTCCAACCGGCAAGCTCAGGAGTAGATTCCTGAGCCGCAAGGCACTGCGCTGGACCGCGACAACGACCGGGTCTCTTCTCTCATCCACCCTTTCGATAAGGGCCTGCAAGGCACTATCAACATCCTGCCAGCTCCTCACAAGCTGCTCTGACTCTTTCGGCTCTACCACCCGCACACCAGCCTGGGCGCAGAAGCGCTCGAAGCGGGCGTCTGGAAGGCTAGACAGGACTACCTTTCCCTCATCCTGGCGAGTCAGCTCCGGAGCAAAGATAGATTCATGGTAAAATATAGCCGGGACACCCGAGATTGGGCCTTGGGCGGCAGTTGCATGGGTATCAAAGAGGGCGAGAAAAGGATGATATCGATCCTGAAACGATCGAAGGGATTCTCGATCCGATCTTCTGGTAATTAAAACAGCGGGGAGTCCCTGATCGCTCCGGCCAAGATGCTGCCTGCTTGCAAGAACCCTTGGGTTCCCGGTTGTACCAAGGACCTGACAGGCCGGAAAAAAATTATGTAGCGCGGTTCGATCGTCGCCCGGCTCAAGATATGACTCCCAGTACCCGGCCTTGTCTGATGACGCATCGGGAGCTCTGCCAGTCTTTTCGAAAAGCGTAACCCTTCGGCGCACTGAAAGTGCCTTTATCTTTTCTAACGGCAGGTGCAGACGGAGGTAGGCTTCTCCAAAGCGACCTGGTCTGTCAGTAACCACCAGGAGAGGCCGGCGTTCCGAGGACGGTACGCCGAGATCATCGATACCGCTCGTCCATGCCTGGAGAACGATTAGTCCCACCAAGAAGGCGAGATGATCCGGATCGGAGTGAACGATGTGGAGGGGAATTCCGACCTCTGTCTCTATGGTGATCGGCAGATCGAGTTCACCATTTGCCCCCAGTTCAAAGAGTCCGAAACACGCATCACGCTGGAGGAACTGTTCTGGAAAGAGCTGAAGCTTCATCTGGTTATAAGTCACTTTCTCCGGGGTAGAACCGTTCCAGTATGTCGAGCACCGCGGTCCTTATTCTGGCCCCCAGCAGGGGAGGGATCGCATTTCCCACCTGCCTGAACTGCTCTGTTCGAGGACCCAGGAAGATGAAGTCATCGGTGAATGACTGGAGGCGTGCAGCTTCCCGGACAGTGATCGAGCGCACCTGGCGTGGATGGATGAACATATGACCGTCCTTTGCCAGGTGGGCAACAATGGTGGTGCTTGGAGCATCCCAGACCTGTCGGCGGTACTTGTCCAGGAAGATATCATTCCGATAGATCATTAGGTCCGGCCGCTGGTACTTGTCATGGGCATCTGCGCCGATCTCTCCGGGACCCAGGAGTTCGTAGAGTTTCAGGTCGCGGATGTTATTGGGGCGAGCGACGTGGTTAAATATCATCCGAGATCCATTCCGCATGGCTGTCTGATAGGCGCCCTGCTGATTGGAGGAATGCTTCCCCTTGTACATCCTCCCTGGATATCTCGAAAATTCTACTCCCATGGACGGTGCTACTTCGGGAAGGTCAGACACTGCCTCACCAAAGGTTGGAATCCATTCAACGTGCCCCAAAGGAGCGGAGAGTTTTTCCAGAAGTGAGGCCAGAGCTAGGTCTGCTACGTACCGGTTCGGGCTCCTTAACACACCGACCGTCAGCACGCGCTTACGATGTTGTGGAACTCCGGAGTGATAGGCATCCACCTGGATATGGGCGGTTGAGTAAAGGCCAGAGAAGTCATCAATAATATCCTGACGTGCCGTCCCGTCGTTTGCGGCAAAAAGGCCGGGGACGTTTTCCATTATGAAGAAGCGCGTCCTGAGCCTCTTTACAATCTCCCGGAAAGCTATGTAGGTCTCTGCTTCCCTGCGCTGGTCGAAACGCCCGTATCTGCTTGTGGCCATGCGACGGCCTGTCGTCCCTATAAGCGAGACCTTCTGACATGGTGGTCCGCCAACAATGAGGACAAGATTGGGTTCTGTACAGAGTGCGTTCACAACCGCATCTGTCGCGGCGGGTGTGGTCAGATCGACACGCAGAACCCTTTGCTCAGGAATCTCCGGGTGGTTGGTCGCGTAGGTTTTGTGTGCCCACTGGTCAAGTTCGGCAGCCAAGGCTATCCGCAGTGTCGGGGTCGTCTTGGCCCTTGGATCGTGTCCCCATTCAATCGGTCGCGAGAGACCGATGCTTGTTCCTCCTGCGCCTGAAAACAAATCAGCACAGGAAGGCCGGTTGTGTTGCTCCCTCCATCGCTCTGATGCTTTTCTACGAAAATCAGCACAGAAGCCCCTGACTGGACATGCGTGGCATTTGGGAATTTTTCGCGTGCAAACCGCCTGACCGTGCAGAACGAGGGAGACATGCAGGCTAAGCGCCATTTTCCCTGAAATGCGCCCATCCATAAGGAGCTGCTGGGCCGCTTTGTGATGTTTCTGACTCTCATATTTGGGAGGAAGCACGCCAAGGCGGGCCAGTACCCGGATACAGTGAGTATCGGCCGGGAAAACTTTTCGGCCCAAAGTGTATAGCATCACGCAGGCAGCTGTCTTCAGACTCACACCGTGAAGCGAGCACAGAAAACTGAGACATAGGGTTTTATTCCACTTCCGCAGTGGGTCAAGGGTGACCTCTCCAAAACGCCCGCGGATCTGCTTGAGAACTGCATGGATCTCTCGTGCCCGGGTTCTACCCATACCCAGAGAATTAAGATGGGAAGCCGTCCAGTCCACACCCAGATCGATAAGCCTTCCCCATTCAGGTCTCCCTTGACCATTATCTGTCAGCGCGGCGCATAGTGACTCAAAAACCCGTTGAGCCTCATCGATGCGGCCTCGCCGCGTGAGCATGAGGTAGATTAGGTCATCAAGCGGAGCTTCCGGGTTGCCCAATCTGGGCATACTTCCATCCGGCTCACACCACATCTTGGAAAGAATTTCGTTGATGTAATAGAGATCAGGCTTTCCTGGATCGATATAAGGAGGCACCCACCTTCGGATGCCAGCGGGAGGAACAGGTACATCCGTTCCGACCATAGATTCCATTCACCACCTCTCATTCCGCCTCGCTCTGCAACAGGAGGAAACCGTTACACCTCGTCCGCCCCTTTATCCCCCCTCTTCAATCCAGGGCCAGCACCACGATCCAATAGGGTAAACTTTTTTGGGCCCATCGGGAGTGTCAAGCTCCTGCCCCTCAAATCGGCCCTCCCGTTTCATCTCTATATCCTCACAAAAAATGAACTCGTCGTATTCAACATCGTATTCTGCATCCTCGAAGAATGGTCGCAGAGACTTCAACATTTCAAGGATTTCCAGGGCCTCAGTGGTCTCAAAGTATGGTACGGCGCAGGTATTATACCTTTCGCCCTCTGTCCAGCCAGCGAACCAGCGCCTCGTCACTGAAGGAGGCATGCCGAGCCATACTAACCGAAATCTGGTCTTGGACATCAATACCTTCGCCAAAAATGGGGTAAAGCGGGCCGTCATCATGTAGAGTGTCGTTGTCCAAGACGACAACTCATAAAGGACAACGAAGGTCCACCCATGGTCGATACCGTAGCATGTTTACAAAGTCTCTTTACAAACTTGTGAAATTTCAGTCACTTACAGGCTGACCGGGAATTGCGGCACCACCTGACGCCGCTTTTCTTTACAGAAGCCAAAAGCTCAAAATCCCAGCCTATCCCCCAACTAAAACAATCCAGCCTGCGGACTCGCCTGGATCTGCCTTCCACTGTGTCGTGCACCCACGGCTTGCAGCATCGCAGCCAGAGAATCCCGTGCAAAGCGTCGCTGCACTCGACGGGCAATGGGATAACCCAGTCGAAAAAGGATATGACGCGGTTTGGAGAATGCAAACAGGTCATACCACACACAATCGTCCGCGTGGTTCCATTCGATCGTAAAGCGTTCTTCGCCTTGGGCCATATGATCGTGCAGCGTCCCGTAGGCAAAACCGAATGTCTCGATGAGTCCTGCTTCTTCTCGGATGTATACAATCCGACACGCATTCAGAAACCAACAGCCGAAAACATGCGCGAGCACGGCGACGACCTGCCCTTCTGCAATGGGAGTATGTGGCGGCTGGACAGATACCCAGCCCAGATTAAACATCTGCCAGCGGCGGAGTGCTGCGCACCCGGCCAGAAAGGTAGCGTGGCCGGTTCCTAAGCACCCCCGATGATGATCAACCGTATAGCCCTGAGGCGGAGACTGTTGGGAAGCTCCAACTTCGGCGTAGCTGTATGCTTCAGTGGTCTGTCTCGCGAGAAAGACATTGACCTTGGTTGTCTCTGGCTTTTGAAAGGAGAACATACACAAAGCGCTAAGAAGTCGCTGTAAAACGGTCACGAGTGCGGGATTGTGCAGCAATCAAACTCGCTATAATTCATCACCCGCCAGCCTTCTTCTTCCTCACCCAGAGTCAGCAAGAATTCCTTCTGAAACTCTCCAGCCCCATCCACGGTAATCTTTGCCACATATTGCAGAGAGACCCGCTTCTCTCCCCGTGGAGTTTCTTTGAGCAGCGTATAATACACTCTTGGCCGCCGTGTGTTGACATCTATCACTTGCCCCTCGGTCAGGCGAATCTCCTCTTCAACCCGCTTGCGGGCGAGCCCGATGCAATACGCCTTGGCTGCCTGCAAATCCATTGTCACATAATGGGCATCCAGAAACCGTTCAGCCACACCATGCGGACTATTCGGGTCGGACTGACAGGCGTTGAGGCCATAGAATAGGAAAACCAGGACTCCCCAACGCAGCATATAACGCCTCGCTATGACCTTTCGTAGCAACCTTTTTCGCTTTCTTGTTTTCTTACTCTTACGATTTTTTGCTGAATAAGGCTTCGAGCTTTGCCCGTGCATCCGTCACCTTGGTTTGGTCGGCCGGTGGACGACGACCGGGCTCTCCTAGCGCGAAGTAGTCACAAAAATTTCCCGCCTCTTTGTCCCGGACTGGCTCGACATTTGGTTCGCAGCAGGCATTCGACAACTGAGAATCATAGAAGCGACAATTCAGACAGCAGCGCAGGTCGGCTGCACAGCTTGGGCAGGTGTCACGTCGTCCAATACGCTCAGTACGATTGCTGACGGCAATCTCAGTTCCACACTGATGACACGTTGGCTTCATAGGCAGATCCCTTTCTCTCAACACCGCCCTTTCTTCAACACAGACTTATTGATACCATTCTGAGAGCTTTGTCCAGACTATGAAAACACCTGTTATTCAGACACTAGTGGATCGGTACGAGGTTTTTCTCCGAGTGGAGAAAAACGTCTCGCTCCATACCCAACGCAACTACCTGAGTGATCTACTCCAATTTTTTGCGTTTATCGAACAACCCACTGCCCAGGCAGAGCCACGGACTATTGCTGTTGCTCAGATCGACTATCATCTGATCCAGGCTTTCCTTGCGACGCTGCACCAGAATCATAAGAAGAGTTCCATCGGCCGCAAGCTGTCCGCCATAAAAAGCTTCTTTCGTTTTCTGGTCCGGGAAGGAGAAGTCGAACGTGACCCGACTTTACAGCTCGCTTCGCCGAAAAAAGATCAGCCCCTGCCGACCTATCTTGCAGTGGACGATATGTTTCGGCTCCTCGATGCACCACCGCCCGACTCGCCAACCGGTCTGCGCGCCCGAGCAATTTTAGAGGTGCTGTACTCCTGCGGCCTCCGAGTCAGCGAGTTGGTAAACTTAAATTGGGCCGATATTGATCGCAACCTTGAAGTCATCCGCGTCACAGGCAAGGGCAATAAAGAACGCATCGTCCCCATCGGTCGCCAAGCACTCAATATCTTAGATTGTTATCGGGCCCAGATTCCAGCCTTGGTGACTCCGAAGAAAGCCCGTCCTGCCTCAGCAACGGCGACAACGGCAATACCGGCCAGCCCGTCCTCCTCTCTTTATCCTGCGATCTTCTTGAATCGTCGCGGCGGACGGCTGACCACTCGTAGCATCGCCCGAATAGTCTCTCAGTACGCGCAAGAATGCGGCATTGCATTCAAGGCCAGCCCGCATGCCCTGCGTCATACCTTTGCTACTCATCTGCTTGATGCTGGAGCTGACCTACGAGCGATCCAAGAACTGCTCGGCCATTCAAGTCTCTCGACAACTCAGAAATACACCCACGTCAACCTTGATCGCCTGATGGAAATGTATGATAAAGCCCATCCACGAGCGTAAGAAAAAACGAGGAATGCCGAATGATGAATGTAGGACAATTATGACAATACAGAACCAGACTTCTTTCTTACGTTTGACGTTTGACGTTGCACGCTCTCCCCTCTCCGAGGGGGGACAAACATGAGCGAAATCATCATGCACGGCACAACCATCGTGTCCGTGCGCTACCAGGACAAAGTTGTCATGGCCGGCGATGGGCAAGTCAGTTTGGGCAATGCAGTCGTGAAACACTCGGCACGGAAAATTCGCCAACTGTCGCAGGGCAAGATTTTAGCCGGTTTTGCCGGAAGTACCGCCGACGCGTTGACGCTGTGTGACAAGTTTGAAGAAAAATTGGAAGAGTATAACAACAATCTGCGCCGGGCCGCGGTTGAACTCGCTCGCGACTGGCGCTCAGACCGCATCCTGCGTCGCCTCGAAGCCTTAATGGCAGTCGTCGATCATGAGTCATCCTTATTGATCTCCGGGTCCGGGGACGTACTTGAACCGGACGACGGCATTCTGGCGATTGGCTCGGGGGGGAATTTTGCCCTGGCAGCAGCCCGCGCGTTACGCAAACATACGGACCTTGATGCGCGAACAATTGCGGAAGAAGCCATGCGCACGGCTGCTGAAATCTGCGTATTTACCAATGACCACATCATGGTTGAGGAGCTCTCTTATGGCGAACGCCACTGATTCGATGACGCCTGAGACTGAGGAGGGTGGGATGCAGGTCATGACCCCACGGGAAATAGTCTCTGAGCTGGACCGGTATATTATTGGCCAAGCCAAAGCCAAGCGCGCGGTGGCAATTGCACTCCGCAACCGCTGGCGCCGCCAGCAGGTCCCGGAAGACCTGCGGGACGAAATTGCCCCCAAAAATATTCTCATGATTGGTCCGACTGGGGTGGGCAAGACAGAGATCGCCCGGCGGCTCGCCCGCTTGGCCCAATCCCCATTTATCAAAGTCGAGGCGTCCAAATTTACCGAGATCGGCTATGTCGGACGGGACGTCGAATCAATGGTTCGTGATTTGACGGAACTCGCCGTCGGGATGATTAAACAGGAAGAAAAAGAGCGCATTCAGGTCAAAGCCCAAGCCCAGGCTGAAGAGCGAGTGCTCGATTTGCTCCTGCCACCACCACCGTCTCGGGCAGGCTTTAGCCACACTGATTCAGCTGACACTGACGGAGCAGATGAAGCCTCGAAAGCGCCTGGCCAAGCCACTCGTGAGAAGATGCGGCGCATGTTGCGTGAGGGCAAACTCGATGATCGCGAGGTGGAAATCGAGGTTACCCGGACAGCCACTCCATTTATTGAAGTGATGGCTCCCCAGGGCCTGGAGGATATGGAGAACCAACTCAAAGAGATGTTCTCCAATATGATGCCCAAAAAGTCGAAGAACCGCCGT
This sequence comes from Binatia bacterium, assembly GCA_965231765.1. Lineage (GTDB taxonomy): Bacteria > Desulfobacterota > Binatia > Bin18 > Bin18 > JAAXHF01. Next base: position 4,351,137 of record OZ246887.1, on the reverse strand, counting down.
CTCAAGGTTCCTGAGGCCAGAGAGATGTTGACCCAGGAAGAAGCCGACAAGCTGGTTGACATGGATGCTGTGGTGCACGAAGCCATCCATCGCGTCGAGCAAAATGGGATTATTTTTATTGATGAAATTGACAAGATAGCTGGCCGTGATCATGCCCAAGGGCCAGATGTGTCACGCCAAGGCGTCCAGCGCGATCTCCTCCCCCTGGTTGAAGGCTGCACGGTCAATACTAAGTATGGCATGGTTCGCACCGATCATGTGCTGTTTGTCGCCTCAGGCGCATTTCACACTGCAAAACCCTCGGATCTGATTCCTGAGTTTCAAGGCCGCTTTCCGATTCGAGTCGAACTGGATGCCCTGACCCAGGAAGATTTCATCCGCATCCTGACCGAACCTAAAAACGCTCTGCTGACCCAATATGTCGCCCTACTGGCCACAGAAAACGTTCGGCTCGTCTTTGTGTCAGATGCCGTAGACGAAATTGCCCGTATCGCTGCTGTCGTCAACGAACGCACGGAAAATATCGGCGCCCGTCGTCTCCACACTGTGGTCGAACGATTAATCGAAGACCTGTCCTTCGATGCTCCCGAACTTGATGGACAAGAAGTCAAACTGAACGCCCAGTCGGTCAAGGATAAGCTCGAAGAAATCGTCAAAGATGAGGATTTATCGCGGTATATCTTGTAAAATAGCTGTCAGCTATCAACACTCAGAAACGTAGGGTGGGCTCCTACCCTACAAAACTGCTTTTCCCCTCCGAACCCCTACCTCCGCCCCTGCACCCTTGCCCAGCCGGGCAGGCAATGCTGAGGGAGAGAGCCCCATCACTTGCATACAGACAGACTGTATGCTACATACATCTATCGCCACAGGAGGGAGAGGGTCCAGATGACAGACACACTCGCCAATCGTGCAAAAAATCCGACAAAAAATACACAGGAGGGGTTGACGGCCACCGCTCTTCCCACAGTTATCCACAGCCCCGGCGTTTGTGGCCGCTCGCCCTGCTCATGCCGAGGCGAGAGGAGGGTCTCAGACTGATGGAACGACAGGCAGTCGAGAGCGAGAACCCGGCCGCAGCTAGCCAGGTCAGCACGGCACCGGTGTGGCTGTTCGCCGCAACGCTGTTCGTGAGCGCCACCCTCTTGTTCTGGATTCAACCGCTGTTCGCAAAAATGGTGTTGCCATTGCTCGGCGGCTCACCGTCGGTCTGGAACACCGCCATGGTGTTCTTCCAGGCCGTCTTACTGGCTGGCTATGGCTACGCACACCTGCTCAGCCGTCAGTGCGGTCAGCGCAGCCAGATAGTCCTGCATCTGGGCGTGCTGGCGGTGACGGCTCTGGCCCTGCCAATCGGCGTTGCCCACGGCTGGCGCCCGGATGCAGGCACGCCGCCGACAGTATGGCTGCTGGGCCTGTTGGCCGTCTCAATTGGCGCCCCCTTCTTCGCCGTGTCGGCGACCGCGCCGCTGCTCCAGCGCTGGTTTTCGCATACCGGCCATCCGCACGCCCACGACCCTTACTTTCTGTACGGCGCGAGTAACCTCGGCAGTGTGCTCGCCCTGTTGGCATTTCCGTTCGTGCTCGAACCACTGCTCAGCGGTCGCGCTCAGGCGGTCGCCTGGACCGTTGGTTTTGCCGTCCTGGCGGTAGGCATCGCCGGGTGTGGCGGCTTGCTGTGGCGGTGCCCCGTTAGCGTCACGGCCGCGCCGGAAACAGAGCTGCGCCCGAGCCGGCGTCAGCGCCTGAGCTGGATCGTCTATGCCGCGCTGCCCTCTTCCCTTTTACTGAGTGTCACCACCCATATTTCCACCGACATCGCCCCGGCCCCCCTATTGTGGGTAGTACCGCTGACCCTGTACCTGCTGACCTTCGTGATCGCCTTTGCTCGGCGCCCGCCGATTCCGCACTGGTTTGCCGTGCGGGCCATGCCCCTGGCCCTGATGAGCCTGGTCGCCGTGTTCTGGTTGCATCAGCCGACCGGCCTGCTCCTCCCGCTGCATCTGGCGGCCTTCTTCGTGATTACCCTGATGTGTCATGGCGAGTTGGTACGTCGGCGTCCTGGGGTGGAATCCTTGACCGAATTTTACCTGTTTCTGTCACTCGGCGGCGTCATTGGCGGTGCGTTGACCGCCCTAGCCGCACCGGTGCTGTTCGACTCGGTCTTTGAGTATCCACTGAGCCTGGCACTGACCGCGGCCCTGCTGCCCAGTCCAAGGCGCTGGGTCAAGCGTGGCGATATCATCCTGGCGCTGCTCATCCTGGTCGTGTTGATCGGCGGCCAAACAGGGGCGACGGGTCTCGGCTGGCCGCTGAGTGACTTTGTTGTCTACTGCATCTGTGTAGCTTTTGTCCTGGTCGTCTTTGCCCTTAAAGAGCGTCCGCTCGGCTTCGCGCTGTGCATCGGCGCCATATTCGTTGGCGTCCCGTACGCCTCGAGAAGCAACGAGACCCTGTGGGAGGGGCGTAGCTTCTTTGGTGTCTATCGTGTGACCGAGTCCGCCGATCCACCAACTCGCAGTCTGATCCATGGCACGACTATCCACGGTGGCCAAGTGATGGCGGACAACGGCGATATCGGCCCGACTACCTACTTCACGGCCTCGAGCCCGGTCGCCGAGGTCCTAAGCGCAATACAGGCACGAGGCAGCGGCCAGCGGGTCGGTATCGCCGGCCTAGGAGCCGGCTCGCTCGCCTACTATCGGCGCCCCGACGACGACTGGCGCTATTTCGAAATTGACCCGCTGATCGTCTGGATAGCGGTCGAGAGCGGCTACTTCGACCTGGCATCGCGTGGTGCCGAGCCCATACCCATCGTACTGGGCGATGCCCGCCTGACCTTGGCCGAAGAACCCGACGGGCGCTTTAATCTGCTGATCATGGACGCGTTTTCATCCGACGCAGTCCCGATGCACCTGCTGACCCGCGAAGCCATGGCACTCTACATCGACAAACTCGCCGAGGACGGCCTGCTGGTGATGAACATATCGAACCGCTTTCTCGATCTGAAGCTAGTGGTCGCCCGTATAGTCGAGCAGTCCGGCTATGCAGCACTGGGCGGCTTCCGCGATGAGATTGACCAGGACACCGAGCCCACCGGGAGCCCATCGCACTGGGTGCTGATCACTCGTCACCAGGCAACGCTTGATGGTCTGGCGCTGGGCGAGGTCTGGCAGCCTCTTGAAACGGTACCGGAAGGGCGGGTATGGAGTGACGATTTCTCCAACCTGCTCGAAGTGATCCGCTGGAAGTGAGACGGCCATCAACGCTAGCGCAAGCGTGGCGACCATGATCCATTTAATCAATAGCAGCCATATCCGACTCGGGGGGAGTCTGGCCGGAGCAACGATCGATATCTGACCTTCAGCGTTAGCGTTTTTGAGTTGGGTCCGTTCACGTCCTGAGCAGAGCTTAGAATTCAAACTGAGCGCCTAAAAGGCAATCTATTTTCTGAGTCCGGTAGAGAGGGCTGCTGAGGCTCCCTCTCCTGTACTCGCCTCACACATTCACGATTTACGAATCGTTGCCCCGGACTTCTCGCGCATCACGTCCGAAACCCGTTGCGCTTCACTCTTCTCGCCGCTCAGCAACGCTTTGCGAAACTGATCAGTCAGCATCCGCATCATCATCGCTTCTTGCGGACCCAGCCCCTCAGCCAACTGTGACAGGGTGTCCATTGCCGAGCTGATTTGCGAGACAGCACGTGGAATATCACCATCAGCCTGGCTAGCAACCGCCTGCTGCAACAAGTGCTGTACAGACTGCAATCCGCCTTTGGCTTGCGGGCCAAGCACCAGCTCCAGCTCCGGCAAACGAGTCAGTAAGGTCCTCAATGCTTCTGGATAGGTGTGCGTATGTTCCATATATGGGAAAGAATCTGCGGCTTGGGTGCAGAAGTCAAGAGACAGCAGCCCTTCGCTCTCTCACGACTTCCCGCTATGTTTATGCAAATACTCACGCACAGTCTCACGTTCCTGGCCTTGCAGCAGCGGTCTGCCAAGCCGCTGGAATTCCTCGTCCATACGGCTCAGCATAAAGTCCCACATCTCGGCGGTCAGCAGCGGCGGATGATACAGCCGGTGACAGCCTGAACAGTGGCGCACGTAGAGTTGGGCAGCTTCAGATTCAGGTTCGGGCAAGTCTGGGCTACAGCCTATTCCTTCGAGTAAGAACAAACACAACAAGACGAGGCTCCCCCGACTCATCCGCACTCGCCCGCCCTCCCGCCCTCTTTGCCTTCTTCACCTTCTTCCAACACAAACGCCTCTCGGCATACTGCAACCTGGCCAGGAATATCTTCAATGCTGACTTCGATCGTTTCGATGCTATTGCGCTCAGCACTGAGCCGCTGGCGCAAACGCGCGACCAAATACTGAGCGATCTCCTCAGAAGAGGAATGAACGATCGGTAACAGACAGACGTCTTGTCGCGGCAATACAAAACGGCTGCCATCCTCGCAGGCGATGCGGACCTGCCCCTCACTCTCACCAATTGTTAAGCAATCACTGTCTCGGGGTAACAACGTCCGAAAATGGAGCTGAGAACATTCTTCTTCGGCAATCTTTTTGAGCACGAGAAAATCAACCACATAGCCGTCCGGTCCAACCGGTCCACTGACGGAGACGTGCGCCTGGTAGGTGTGTCCGTGCAGGGGCTCCCGAAAACCTGGGAAAGCGATGAAGTGGGCTGCCGTGAAACGCAGCTGTTCTTTTCCAATTGCGACTGAAAAGAAACTCATAGTAGTGGTCTCCACATTCTGTCATTCAGGTCTGGCGCTGAGATCCCCGGCTAGAAAATCATGCAAGCCGCTCCGCTTCAGCAGCTGCTCAGGTTCGCCGAACGCCTGACCATATCGCTCGGCAGCAAATCCGATAGTTTCCAGAAACTGTCTCCGCTCCGGGTCGATCTCCTCGTTCAGCCGGTGGGTCAAGACCGATATCAGCTGTGGATCATCACCTCTGCGGGGCAGCAGGTCATGGATTTTCACTCCGTGCACTCCGCCCAACAAACACGACAGAAAATAGGCCAGCTGCTCCTCGTTCGGCTTGTGTTGCCAGGTCTCTCCAGAAGACATCACTGTATTCATCCCTGTTTGCTGGCGAATTGATATCACCCCGTCAGAGCCAGTTCCTTCAGCGCCAGGCGCAAGAAAGATCAGCGCGGTCTCATATGCGTCGATAGGCACTGGGTGCGGAATATAGTGGGGAGAAGTGTAATCGGTGAGTTCGAAAAGACACCGCCGATAGGTCACAACATCGTGTTCAGCTTCGGTATAGAGCTGCCATAAAAAGTCGGCCAGCCCATATCCTCGATCTTGAGCGATACGCGCCAATTTCTGAGCCGCTTCAGGCTGATACCCCTCGCGCTTAATCAGTCGATAGCTATCGTCAAGAGAAACGGTCAGGGCTAGGGTCTCGATGGTTCCATCAGCGCCGTGAGTCCCATTTGGGAGCGGGACAACACGTCCTGCTAACGGAAACTGTTGAATAGCCAAATCCGTGGCAAACCGATTGCCATACATCGACAGTTTGGCAAAGCCACGCTGGCAGCCAGCCAGTGCAACAATACACGCCCGGTGGACCTCAAATGTCCCTGAAAAAGATAAACCTCGCCCGCTCATGAGGGAACCATGGCCAAGAATCGTCACATCCATAAAGAGTACCGAGTAAAGAGATCCTCCCTCCCCTTCCCTTGACGTTTCACGTTTTGTTCCTTCAGTTTCACATCTTCTCCCTCTGCCCCAAACACATGCAGCTGTATATCTGCTGTCAGTCCGGCCTCCACCGCCGTCCACTCATGATCTGGCAACACAACAAGCTCAGGAGCCAATTCCTTCCACTTTTTTAACCGCCACACCTTGTCCCACCATCCTCCCCGGTCAAACACCACCCCAGGCAGCCGGGTATACACATATTGCTCCTTGGTCCAAGCCAAATTGCCACATAGCAGCACTGGCCCGCTCGGCAGCCGGACCAGTACAGCCAAACCACCAGCGGTCATACCTGTCGCATCCAGCAGTACGACACTGCCATCTCCAAACAGGTCTTGATGATCGACAAACATTCCGAGCGGCTGCGCCTGTCCAAAATCGATGAACTCCCATGTCGCGACTTGGTCGTACTCTTTGGGCAAATAGCCTCCCAGTCCAGTCTGCTCTATTGCTGCCGCATGCTCTGTTGTTGTCACGATTGCTTCTGCCTCGGAGAAATGTTCTAACGCTCCAGTATGATCTAGTCGCAAATCCGGCATGATAATGTGCGTCACTCGGTTCGCTTCTAGCCGTGCGGTCTCGAGTTGGGCCACAATGTGCTGGCCGTCTTCCAACTCGGCTTTGCCAACCGCTGCCAGGACTGGTTCAAGATAGATTTCTGAATTGTCAGCAATTTCAGGATTCAGCCCAGTCCCAAATAGCACCAGGCCCTGCTCGGGATGTTCGATCACAAACACCAGGACATCCAGCTCAGTCGGGGTGAATAGACTCCCGCCTTCATACACCAGCCGACCAGGCAGCGTCAGCGTTCCGGTCTGAAAAACGTGCAGACCAAGTCCTGGTGTGCCCTGATACGCTTGATGCGTCTCGGGCCAATTATGCAACTCAGGTGTGAGATACGGCGGGCGTAGGGGCTCAGCGCAGCCAACGACAAGGACAAAGGAAAGAACGAAAAAAAAGCACTCCGTACGCACTACCATTGTTCCTTGTATAAACGATCTGCCAGCCCCTTGCCAGCAGCTTCTCAACGCGTCTGACACAGGCTTTTTTTGCGAGTTGACGTGTGTCATGCTCTCAACTATGGTTGTGCACGCTCTGAGGAAGGAAGGCCACCATGGTAGGCGTCCCGGGAACAGAGGAACGGCTGGCCCTGACGGAAGTGGAAGACAGGTTGCGACAGCTGCGGGGACGGTTTAACCTCTATTCGCTCCAACATAATGTGTATCTGTTTGGCACCGCACTGGCGTTTGGGGCTGCCGTTTTGATCATCGCTGCCTTTAAACTCTCGTCCTCCTTCTTTGCCTGGATTGCTTGGCCTCTCTCGCTTCTCCTACTCGGCTTCCTGGCCTACAGTGTGTACCGTTTGCAGGGAGAGTGGGCAAACCTCGTGCACACGGCGCGACGTGCAGACCAGCGTATAGGCTTACAGGAACGTGTCTCTACCCTGGCTGCCCAGCTTGAAAATGGGGCCATACGGAAAACACCCCCATCGCGCCTGTGGCCACATCTGGTTGCTGATAATACTGCCCGCCTGTCCGACTGGGAGATCAAAAAAGTCGTTCCACATCGGATTCCGTGGAGTATCTTGCCTTTTCTAGCGGCTGTACTGATCACTGGCTTGATTGCCAGTAACGCCCTCTTATCCCCGGTTGCCCAAGACGATCCCTTCACTCTGGACAATATGCAACGGGTCGCCCGAGACCTGCCACAGCGGGTGAATACATTGATCGATGAAAAGACCTCTCTGTTACCCCCTGCATCTGAAAACTCGGGCGATAGTGTGGCCTTGAATCAGAGTGGTAGCCAACATGCCGCTGATGCAAACCGCACAAACCAACAAAGTCAAAACGGCCAGCAAAATCAACCCAATCTGCAAACCAACCCAACCGACGGCGAGGCCCATATCTCAAGCGATAATTCAGCTACTCAAACCTTGGCATCGCTCCCCAAAGAAGTTCAGGAATCTATCCGTCGAGCGCTCAAAGGTCTCCAGATTGCACCCAATCCACAAACCCAACAGTCGCACAACGGCTCGTCAGATGCCTCGGCAGCGTCAAGCCAGCTCAACCAATCCAATCAGTCTAACCAGCTCGCACTCAACCCCGGTCAAGCGAACAATCCACACCAACAGCCGGACTTCTCCGTCGAGACAAAAGATCTGCCCTCAGGCGAACAAACTCAATCCGGACAGAGCGGCCAAGCCAATAACAGTAAGAGTGGCCTTGGTGGACAGGCTGGCCAAGCCCCAGCTCAGGGCAGTGGGCTCCAGCAATTGAGCCAAGCCCGTCTCGGTCGCAAAAATACACGCGGTTCCTTCAAACCCAAAGCTCCGCAAATGCCTGGCCAAAATGCCGGAGGCTTGCGCGGAGCTGGGACTGGGGCTGGCAGCGGGACAGACCCGAATGTACTGGGCCAGCGCGCGAACTTGGGAACCAACGAGAATACCTTTCAGCTGTCCCTCGATAGCACGTATGAGTTAAACCGTCGCGGAGAAGGTGAGCCAGTCAAGTACGAAGGCGAGCTCCCGCCCAGCAAATCACGCCGGAACTTGAGCCAGCAGCAGTCTCTCGATGATACCATCCGCAAGGCCAAGATTCCCCCAGAGTATGAAGCGATTGTCAAACGCTTGTTTTCCCGAGGAGAGTCACGGTGAGCGAAACCCCTGCTGCCCGCTTAGTTGCCGAGTTCCAGGAGACATTCCGTCGCATTCAATCAGAAGTCGCCCGGGTGGTGATTGGACATGATGAACTGATTGAAAATATCTTAGTTGCCTTTTTTGCTGGCGGTCACGTCTTGATCGAAGGCGTGCCCGGTACGGGCAAGACGCTCATCGTACGCTGTCTGGCGGATGCCCTCAACCTGAGCTTTAGCCGCATTCAGTTTACGGTTGATTTAATGCCCGCGGACGTGACTGGCACCCGGATGGTCATGGACGGCGACGATGGCAGACGCGAATTCGTCTTTATGCAAGGCCCTATTTTTTCGCACGTGTTACTCGCCGACGAGATCAACCGCTCCACCCCAAAGACGCAAGCCTCATTGCTGGAAGCTATGGCCGAGTTGCAGGTGACAGTAGCCGATACGACCCATCGACTCACCCCGCCCTTTTTTGTGTTAGCCACCTTGAATCCAATTGAAATGGAAGGCACCTATCCATTGCCAGAAGCCCAATTAGACCGCTTCTTCTTCAAAGTCCGCCTCCTCTACCCGACCCACCAAGAGGTCCAGCGTATTATCAGCTCGACCACAACCACAGCAATGCCGGAGATCCAGCCGGTATTTGAGCAGTCAGAAGCTTCGGACAAAATCATGGCTCTGCGTCAACTGGTCCGCGAGGTGATTGTAGCGCCACACATTGAGGAGTATATCGCTGCCCTTATCCATGCCACGATTCCGGCTGGGGCAAACTATATGAGCCACAACGATCCCGCCCAAGTCATTTTGCCAAAAGACGAAGAGATTAATCGTTTTGTCAATTTCGGCTCGAGCCCACGCGGGGGACAAACGCTCATGCTGGGGGCAAAAGTTGTCGCCCTGCTCGACGGGCGGGCAAACGTCAGCTACGAGGATGTCAATCGGGTTGCCGGTCCAACGCTCAATCATCGTCTCGTGCTGAATTTCGCTGCTGAAGCAGAAAACATAGACCCCAACACTCTCGTGGAGCGGATTGTCGACTCCGCCCGTCAACTTCGGAAGTAAGAAGGAATCGAGCAGGACGTGAGCATCACAGATCCGGCCTTTTTCAAAGCGCTGAATCGCTTCTCTATCCGCGTCCGGGCAGCACGTGGCAATCGGCCTGGGGAGACGCCGATTCCGCGCACGAATCAGGCGTCTGGCATTGAGTTTGAATCGTATAAAGAATACTCCCCTGGCGACGATTTTCGCTATCTCGATTGGAACGCCTTTGGCCGGCTGGATCAATTGATGGTCCGGACCTTCACTGCTGAACGCGAAATTCCGTTTCATATCCTCCTCGATACAAGTGGCTCGATGGGCGCTCCCAGCATAGACAATAAGTTTACCTTTGCCACGGATCTTGTCTCCGCTCTAAGCTATGTTGTGCTGGCCAGCAATAATACCTTACGGCTGGTTGCTCTGTCTTCCTCGGAAAAAGGCAGCCGTCCGTTTCTGAGCACCCCGTTTCTGCGCCACCGGAACCGATTTTTCCAAATCACGCCGTTTCTTGACGCGCTCTCCCCAGCTGGCAAAACGTATCTCAAGGAATCCATCCGAGCCTATATCAGACAAACTCTGGAACTCGGGGTTGCGGTACTCATTTCAGACTTTTTGACTCCAGCAGAGAATTACGAAGAGCCGCTGGCCTTTCTCAAAGCACGCGGGTATGAGGTCAAAGCCATCCAAGTCTTGGGGGCAGCCGAGTTGTCGCCTAGGCGCTTATTTCGACGCGGAAAATTACGCGACGTGGAAACTGGCACCCAACGCTGGATGACACTCAGCGAGGCCAATCTGCGCCGTTACCAAGAACTGTTGCAGGCGCATATCAATGCGTTACGTACCTTTTGTCACCGGCATCAGATTCTGTATAGCCAGATATCGACGGAAAGCGATGTGACACAAGTCGTCACTCGGGAACTCACTCGCACCGGGCTCCTCGCCTCGCGCTAAGGCGACACACACGTACGACACTATGGGCATTCTGAATCCAGCCGCACTCCCGCTTTTTGCTCTGCTGGGCATTCTGATCCTGGTCTATCTGCGCGAGCGGTGGCGGAAACAGATCGAAGTCCCAAGTCTCATGTTTTGGGACGAAATCAAGGAAGATACCGTCCGTATGCAGCGCTTCTTCCCGAGTCTGCTCTTTCTTGCCCAGGCCTTGCTGTTACTCCTACTGCTGAGCGGTCTGTTACACCCTTTTCGCCCGCATACCGTTACCGAGACGCGGGGTGATCGACAGATCTTTGTCTTTGATCTGTCTGCTAGCATGCGAGCCCAAGAAGGAAATGAGGGCAATACCCAGCGCTTTGCGCTGGCCCTTGATCAGGCCAAGGAGGTCGTCCGGAGCTTACAGCCGATCGATGAAGTCATGCTCATCAGCGTCGCCGCCCGCCCCCGTGTCGTCAGCGGCTTTACCACCGACCACCGCGTCTTTCTGCACACCCTGGAATCTCTACAGCCTGAAGATAGCGTCACCAATCTTGATCTAGGGGTTGAATTAGCTTTAGCCCAGCGTGACCGAGCGGGACGCCAGGCAACCGTGCATGTGTTTACCGATATACCCAAGAGCGACTTAAGCCTGGCTGAAGAGCAGCTGATGAGCCTGGCCTATCACCAAGTCGGTCGCACTGATGACAATATTGCTGTCGCCGCTCTCAACTTGCACCAAAATCCGTTCCAGCATTACTCGCAAGCTCAAGCCTATATTCTGGTCCGCAATTATGCGTCTCGGACCAAGAATGGAACGCTGACTGTGCATCTGAACGAGCAGCAGATCTATCGGCGCGCGTTCAGCCTGCCTTCCCGAGAGACCGTCTCCTTTTCTGTGCAAGGATTTACCGAGCCCGGCAAGCTCGTCGCCCGCATCAGTCCGAATGATGCCCTAGCGGCTGATAATCAAGCCCTGGCCTGGGTCGCCAAACGCCAGGAACGGCGGCTGGTCTTGGTCTCGCCAACCAAGAGCGTACACACCGAGCTTGAACGGGTCAGTCAGTCGATTCCGAGTCTGACGCTGACGGCGGTCACTCCAGACGCCTTTTCCTCTCTCGATCTGGATACACAAGATATTGTCGTATTTCATAATTTTGTTCCCGGCACGTCAGTTGCCGCGAATAGTTTGTATATCTTTCCCCCGCCAGATAATCCGCTGTTTCCAGTCGTTGCTGAGGCCCAAGACTTGAGCATTCTCGACTGGCGCGAAGGCCACGAAATATTGCATAATCTGCACTATGTTGATGCCCTGCCGCTCAAAAAGGCGCGCGTCCTGGCCCTGCCCTCTTGGGCCCAAGTGTTGATCTCCTCACGAACTGGTGCGGGTGAAGTCCCACTCGCCTTAACCGGTGAAAAGGATGGCTATCGGGTGGTGTGTCTGGCCTTTGACCTAGGCAGCGGTAATCTGACCAACTCGGATAATCTGACCTTATTACTGTTGTTTCTGAACGCTGTCCGCTGGCTGCTGCCACCAGACCCAAGCGCTCCAGTATTAACGACACCCGGCGAGACCTTTTATGTCCCCCCAGAGGTCGCTTCGCATCCATTACAACTCACGTTGCCCCGAGGAGAACAGCGGTCGGTAAAATCGGGAGCCATTCACATTCCACATGCTGGCGCATACTCCTTACAAAACGGCAACTACCAAGCCGCCTGGTACGCCAATCTGTTTGATGAAGTCGAGTCTGATATTGGCCGCAGCAGACACACCCCCCCAAAAGACGAGACCTCGCCAACACAAGCAGCCGTGCTTGAAACCTCCAGTGCATCGCAAGAAGTCAGCCGCAGTGTGCCAGTAGAATTTGGCTATCTGCTGTATTACGGCGCAGCAGCGCTCCTCTTCCTGGAGTGGCTGTACTCTCTGTGGCGCTATAGCCAAGCGGGGACCGCATGACATACGAAATCTTTGAGATCTTCGGGCGCAACTATGTCTTTTTAGAACCAGAATGGTTCTGGCTGTTAGCTCTCGTGCCGCTACTGTGGTTGCCGCTGTTTTGGCAACAGGCTCGTGGGCTATTATTCAGCGCAGCGGTGCTGCGGACCTTAGCCGTGATTGCTCTCCTCGCGGGCCTGGCCGGTCTCAGCCGCCAAACGACCCAGTCAGAACATAAGCTGGCCCTGGTCGCTGCCATTGATACATCGGATAGTATCTCACGCGAAGGCCGCGTGTGGATGAACGACTACTTGGCCCGCCTGCGTGGCCACCTCACGGCTGAAGATGAATTCTCTGCTGTGGCGTTTGATACCGAGACCACCAGCCTGGTCCCGCCTGGTCCGCCAACATCAGTCAGCGTGCCTATTGAGCCGGCTGGGTCTGGTACAAAAAACACTGGTGGCGGAACAAATATTGCCGAAGCTTTAGAACGGGTGTCTGCCCTATATCCAGAGCAAGCCCAAAAACGCCTATTACTCATGACCGATGGCAATGAGACCAGCGGCTCAGCCCGCCAGTACCTCGCCTTGGCCAGACAAATGGGTATCAGCATCTTTCCAGTCATTCCGCCTTCGGGTCAGCATCCCGAAGTCTCTTTAGAAAAGTTTGTGACCCCGCCTCTGGTCCGTGAGGGCAGCGTCTTTACCCTGCGTTTAGTCGTTCGGAATGGCAACAAACAGTCAGTCAAAGGCACAGCAACAATTCATGCCAACGATGAACGCCTGACCAGCCAGTCGGTTCAGCTCCAACCTGGTTTGTCTGTTTTTGAGGTACCAGCTCAAATTATGGAACGTGGCAACTATCTGCTCCGGGCTGAAATCACAGCCACCCCGGATACGGTCAGCGGCAATAACCGCCAGAATGCGACGCTCTCAGTTTCCGGCAAGATCCGCGCGCTGGTGATTACTAACAACCCGCGCACCCATTTGGCCCGCGCTCTACAGCTCAAAGAAGTTGATATTGAATTCCGAGGCCCGGAAGGCGTGCCGACCAAGCTCGAAGAGCTGCTCGACTATAACTGTTTAGTTTTTGACGATATCGGCCGAGGCGGCATCAGCGACACCCAAATGAATGTGATCGAGCGCTATGTGCGCGATTTTGGGGGCGGCTTCCTGATGGCTGGCGGCACAAAAGCCTTTGGTGACCTGGCCTTTAAAAACACCGCCGTCGAGCGCGTCCTGCCCGTCACCTTCCAAAAGCAACCACCGCCCAAGCCCAAGAAGATGAAGAAAAAGCGCTTGCCGATAGCACTGTTTTTGCTCATCGACCGCTCCAATAGCATGGGTTACAACAGCAAGGTCCGCGGGCTGCACGACGGGCAGAAGATGCACTACGCCCAAGAAGCAGCCCTGGCAGTTCTGAGGCAATTAAAGGATACCGATCTGGCTGGGGCAGTCGCGTTTGACTCTGAAGCCTACGTCCTGGCCGACTTGGCCCCCATGTTTCAAAACCGGGCTCAGTTAAATGACAAAATCGAACGTCTACAATACGGTGGCGGCACCGACTTTTTCAGAGCCTTGGAAACGGCAGCCGACCAACTGGGTCGGGCGCGGCGGGCAATTCGACACGTTATTCTCCTGACTGACGGTGATACCAACCGCAGTCCGACTGATCACTACCCCCTTGTTTCGCTGATCTCACAACGTCAGATTTCCATCACTACGATCCGCATTGGGGCGGATACAGTGAATCTGCGCTTGCTGTCGTATATGTCGGAAAAGACCAAGGGGCGCTTCCATCACGTGCACAATATTGAACAGTTGCCTCAGTTGATGGTCAAAGACACCAAACGCGCTATTGGCCAAGAAGATGAGGCAGACGACGAGGACGACGAGGACGACGAACCGAAAGAGATCCATCCGCTCATTGGTACTCAGGGCCAGATCTTAAGCGGGCTCAAGAACTTCCCGGATCTTGACGAGTACATGCTGACCGATCCCAAAAAAGGTGCCAACGTCCAGCTGTATACCAATGTCAAAAAAGAGGACGACCCGATTCTCGCCACGTGGCAGTACGGGCTGGGCAAAGTCGTTGCCGTAACCTTTGATCCAAGTGGAAGCGGCTCTGGCGATTGGATTCGGTGGCCAAGTTTTGGCAAGTTCTGGTCGCAGGCCGTGCGCTGGGCGATCCGCGACGAAACAGCCTGGGAGTACCGGATCAGCATACCGCAACGCGGTAATCGAACAGTCTTGCGGGTCGAGTCGTACGACACTGATCAGGACGGTATCCTGCAGGCACGGCTCCCGCGCGGCGCAAGCAGCGATGTCGTGACCCTTATGCCAGTCGCCCCACGTGTATATGAAGCGGTGATGGCCAAGAAGCAACAGGGCAGTTTCCCAGTGACCATCATTAAGCGCAAGGATGGTAAAGTTGTCAATCAAAAAACCCAAACCGTGATGGCCAGCCGGATAACGGACGCCTCCCTGGACGAATACCGCCAGCAATATCCGAATCGGGACCTGCTTCGTGACCTGGCTGAGGGGACAGGCGGTCAGCTGGATATAAAACCAGAGGGGCTCGTCACCCAAAAGCAGGAAGGCAAACGCAAGATTCTCCACCCGATGGAAAATATGATGATGATCGCGACCGTCTTGTTGCTGCTCGGAGACATCAGCCTGCGGACCTTGTTTGGGCCTCCGGCTGAGTAATCATGTCACCACTCCATATCCGTATCTACTCTGATTTTCTGTGACCATGGTGTTATGTGGCAGCCGTGCGCTTGCACCATATTCAGGAAGAATATGCGGAGTCGATTCGCATCCAGTGGCACAGCTTTCTGCTCTGGCGTGAGGACGCCCATCGAGGCTGGAACGGCTATGTGGCCGCCCACTGGGAAAAAGCCCAAGCCGCAGAAGACAGCATCGCCTTGACCCCATGGTCTGGAGCTGTATATCCTAGCGCCACACAACCGGCACACATTGCGGGCAAAGCGGCGGCCCGTCAAGGTCTTTTTGATGCCTTCCACCTCGAAGTCATGCGAGCTTTCTTCAGCCTGAGTCAGAATATCGAAGACCCTGCGGTGTTGCGCCAGATTGCGGAAACGGTCGGCTGCCATGTTGCTGACTTTGAGGCGGACAGAGCTGATCCAGGCTTAAAAGAATTAGTTTGGCGCGAATTTATGACCGGAGTTGAGCGCGAACGGGTCACAGCAATTCCGACCATGTTCGCGGGCACACGAGTTATTGAAGGCGCGCTAACGCTTGACCGGTACCGGCAGGTATTTGATACAGCACTGAAAGAAAACGGAAGAATGAGAAGAACAACATGAAAAAATGGCTTGCACTCATCTGGATCTGTTTCATGCTCAATTCGTGTTCCACCTGGATTTATAGCAAAAAGGAAATCGAGTGCTGCGAAAACCAAGCAGCCTGTTGCCATGAACAGATGTGTTGCCTGGTGCGCTATGCCAAAGCCGCCGGAAAAGAGCCCAAGGTCTTTACCCCGGATGTCCCAGTCTATGCCAGGCCCGAAGATATGGAAGCACCTCAGGGGGCGATTGTTGTAAAACCGGGGCTGTTTGCACGCCTCAACCCTTGGTCCTCTAAATTTACCGACCTTGATGAAGCAGACGAGACAGAAGTCCTGGCTCCGGGTAATGACGACGACAGCCTGTTCAAAGGTTTGTTGCCGTGGTAGCGCTTGTGTCTCTGCCCGCCCTATCCCTACCGTTCCTGCTCAATCTTTCCTTTGCCTCTGCATGAATCTGTTCCCCAGAACATGTAATGACGAGCAAAAACCGCAAATCTCGGAATAGGAATAGTGACGCCTACCAGAATGCGCACGGGCATGTCCTCACGGAGACAGCATTGGCGTGGGGCATTTGGCGGATTTCTGAGGCCGACCTCAACGTCCTCGGCGATGTTGAAGGGCTTGAGGTTCTCGAATTGGGCTGTGGAGCTGCGCAGTGGACGATAGCCCTTACCAAGTCTGGAGCCCGTGCGGTGGGAATCGACCTATCCGAACGACAACTCGATCATGCACGCAACGTGTCCCAGAAGACCGGTTTGACGGCAAGCCTCGTACATGGCGACGCCGAATGCCTTCCGTTTCAGGACGAATCGTTCGATGTCGTTTTCTGCGATCATGGAGCAACAGTGTTCGCACCACCGGGCGGCACGATTCCCGAGGCATCTCGTGTGCTAAAGCCGGGTGGCCTGTTCGCATTTTGTATGTCCAGCCCGATACGCGACATCTGTTGGGACGCCCGGGTTGATAAAATTTCAGCAGAATTGCGGGCGGACTATTTTGATCTTCACGCGAGCGAGGACAGCGGTCAGGTCTGTTACCAGCTTCCCTACGGAGCTTGGATCCGCCTGTTCCGCCAGAATGAGTTTGAGGTTGAGGATCTAATCGAGCTGCGAGCGCCTGAGGGAGGTACTACGACGTATTCAGATTTCGCTCCATCAGCATGGGCGCGCCGCTGGCCGGCGGAAAACATCTGGAAGGTCAGGAAACGAGTATAGCATCGTGTTCGATGCGCAGGGCTTGCCGTTGGACGACATCCTAGGAGGGCTCCGCGTCGACATAGGCAGGGGTTTAGGGCGACCCCTAACCTGAGGGCTTATGGATGAGCAGCATCAACAAGCAGACGCCCTCGTGATGCTACGGGCCGTTAGCGGGGAAGGCACGGAGAATTTATTCGTCCGTCACACAGCCTTCGGAGGCATTCTTCACGCTCTTGATATATTTGTACAGTGTCCCTCGCGTCGCCTTGTACGGCGGCACGGTCCACTGTGCCCGACGGTGTGCCATCTCCTCGTCACTGACGGCAACGTCAAGGCTATTTTGCTTCGCATCGATGGTGATGATGTCGCCATCCTTAATCAGGCCGATCGGACCACCTTCCTGAGCTTCGGGCACGATATGACCTATGAGGAAACCGTGTGAGCCTCCAGAAAAACGTCCATCGGTCAATAGCGCGACACCCCCACCCAGACCGGCACCTACCAGGGCTGACGTAGGGGTCAGCATTTCCGGCATGCCCGGTCCGCCTTTCGGACCCTCGTAGCGAATGACCACAACATCGCCTTGTTTGATCTCCTGGCGTTCGAGCGCACGCAGCATATCCTCTTCCGAGTCGAAGACCTTGGCCGGTCCGGTAAAAACTAAACCTTCTTTGCCGGTAATTTTGCCCACCGCCCCACCTGGTGCGAGATTGCCTTTGAGAATACAAATATGCCCCGTGTCTTTAATCGGACGTTCGAGCGGGTGAATAATGTCCTGTCCGTCCGTAAGTCCAGGCAGGTCACGCAGATTTTCGGCCAGGGTCTTGCCCGTCACCGTGAGGCAGTCACCCTGCAGCAGCCCTTGGTCCAGGAGATACTGCATCACCGCTGGGGTGCCGCCGATGTTATGCAGATCTTCCATCACGTACTTGCCGCTGGGTTTGAGGTCGGCCAGATACGGCACGCGATTACTCACCACTTGGAAGTCGTCGATGGTGAGTTTCACGTCAACAGCGCGAGCCATAGCGATCAGATGCAGCACGGCGTTGGTCGAGCCGCCTAGCGCCATGACCATCACCATGGCGTTTTCGAACGCCTGACGGGTCATAATATCGCGCGGTTTGATATCCTGCTCCAACAAGGCACGAATCGCCTGTCCAGCCCGGAGGCACTCGTCCAGCTTGCCGGGACCGGTGGCTGGCGTTGAGGAGCTGAACGGCAGGCTCATGCCCAACGCTTCAATGGCTGAGGCCATGGTGTTGGCGGTGTACATGCCACCGCACGCCCCGGCACCGGGGCAGGCGTGTCGGACGATATCCTGGCGCTCGGCGTCGGTGATGGTTTTGCCAATATACTCACCGTAGCACTGGAACGCCGACACAATATCGAGCGTCTTGCCAGCGCTGTGACCAGGGCGGATGGTGCCGCCGTAGATCATCAACGCCGGGCGATTCACCCGTCCCATCGCCATGATGACGCCAGGCATATTTTTGTCGCAGCCAGGGATTGTGATGAGGCCGTCGTACCATTGCGCACCCATAACGGTTTCGATGGAGTCGGCGATGAGGTCACGCGATTGCAGCGAGAAGCTCATACCGCTGGTGCCCATGGAAATGCCGTCGGACACCCCAACGGTGTTGAACCGCATCCCGACCATGTCGGCGGCGACCACACCCTCTTTGACCTTCGTGGCAAAGTCGTTCAGGTGCATATTGCACGGATTGCCGTCGTACCACACGCTGGCGATACCGACTTGCGCGCGCTGCATATCTGCTTCGGTCATCCCCGTGGCGTACAGCATAGCCTGAGACGCCCCTTGTGACCTGGGCTGGGTGATGTGGGCGCTAATGCGATTGAGTTGTGTGTCAGTCATAGTGATTCCTCACGGCAAACCACTCGGGGGGCGTAGGATAAAAATTACGGTCGATCATGACGGGACGGGCGACCTCGCAGACGACGAGATCGCCCGGCTGCGCCCGGGCATGTCCTGCAGCGCGTGCCAGCACTTTTTCCGTCATTGGAACATCCCGCTATTATCCCTCAATGCCGATCAAAAGAGTGTTTTAGTGGAGCAGCGACGCAGTCTACCGAGAAGCCCCGGAGCTGTCAACGTATACTGGCGAGATGCTGGAGTGGATAAGTTCGGGGTTCGACGATTAATCTTGCCTCGTTGGCCACGAGCCTTACCATTGAGATAGAGTTATTATTTATGAGATATTAATCTCTTGCAGCAGTGACGAAAAAGTTACAGCTACAACGAGTGAAGCTCGATTCTAGCGCTAGCATCTTGACCAGACCAAGCGCCGGGGCTGGTGCCGGTCTGATTGATGACGACTGCGTTCAGAAAAACGCCATCGTCCGTCGTCGCTGAAGTGGCGTCACACATCGCCACCGGTAGCTCCTGTACAGTCCGGTAGAGGGGTTTCCATACATCAAAAAATGCAACTCGGCCCTGCAACAACGATTCGGCTTCGTCGGCGAGAACGTCACGGACCCGTTGTGGCCCGGACTCCGGCGTGTAGTCACTGTGTACCAACATCACAGCCGGGCGCTGGACCTCGGTTTGCTGCTTCAGATCTGCCGGCAGGCGCTTCCGAATGGTATGGTCGAACACTTCGACACGATATGCCCCGGTGCATTGTTTAACAAACTGTGTGACCTGCGGATAAAACAGCTGCTGGACAGCGGCATCAGCATTGAATTGATCGAACTGGTCGAATTGATCGGCAAACGGCATGATTTCGAACAACCAGCGCGGGCAACGCCGCGTTGGGATTGATGGCCATATACGCCGGGCTTTTTTGCTCGCCCTGAAAGTAATCCACGTGCCCGCGTTCGTACCCAACCCCCAGCAGCTTGAGGCCGGCCAGGACTTTACGGCAATTGACCGTGATTGGATCAGCGTAAATCTTCATAATATTTTCTCCGGCGCTATGGCTTGCTGATATGGGCACTCGCCTGTCTCCTACTTCGGTAGGAACTTTGCTAAGCCTTGTTGCATTGCGGTATCGACAGTCTTGATGGATGGACGTTGACCGAGCATCTCCAGGTAGGCACCAAGTCCAGACACGCTATCAGTGATGTCCCAGTTATAGATTTTCTTCATGTGCATAGCGGTGAAGCGCACTTGAAAGTAGGTCGTGATATCTGCGAAGGTGAACGCCTCCCCTGCGATATAAGGGGCAAATTGAGCGAGTTGCTGAAATGCTCGGAGCCCTTTCTCGACAGCTGGTCGGACTTCGTCGGACGCGGTGTGATTGACCGGTGCACCAAAATAGACCGTTGGCAGATGACGGCGAGCAGGCGCATCAAGATACAGTTCGACAGTGCGGATGATCTCTTTTGTCTTGGCCCGTGCCCAGGCATCGCTCGGATACAATGCTGGTTGCGGCTTGACCTCTTCGAGGTAATCAAAAATCACATTGGTTTCGCTTAAGGTTGAGCCGTCAACGTCAAGGTATGGGACCTTCCCCATCGGACTGGCCGCGAGGACCTCAGGCTTTTCGCTCGGCATGATGGAGATTTCTTCATATGGAATGTCTTTTTCGATAAGCGCGACTTTGGCCGTGCTGAAGTAGTTACTGATGGCGACGCCGTGTATCTTGATCATGTGTTACTCCTCTACAGATTGCTGATGGACTGCATGGGAAAGAATTCTTCTATGTCGGAACATCGGAAAGATCAACGGGTCCAGACTTGATCGCATTGACGCGAGGGGACGCAACGAGCGAGAGGACAAGCAGTCCGAGCTGTGTAGACTGGAGCGTCCCCCTCTTCTCCGCGTCTTCTCTACCTCTGTTGCTCGCTCTGCTTCTCGCCAGCAAGACTTACTATAATCCCTGACATCGCTCCAGGACAATCCAGCCGGCTTGCCAACCGGCTTGCATCAACACAGGCCATCACGTTATGACTACTGTTGGATCACCGCAACAAGACAACCAGATATAAGGAGGGTACACATATGCCTGAAGCGCAGGAGAAGCCTCTGATCGGCACGATGAGCGGGCTCTCGAAGTCCAGCAATCCGCAAGCCTACTACGAAGCCATCAAGCAAAAATTCGCCGAGGAACGCGACCTGCGGCTCAACTACCGACCGGAAGGCACGGAGCAATATACGTCTGACCTGGCAGGTTCGCTCTCGCAGTACGAGATCGACCCCTATGGCGGCGAGATTACGCCTCGCGAGCCGATCAACGACACGGTCGAATGCCTCTTTATTGGTGGCGGCTTTTCTGCCCTCCTCACCTCAGCCCGGCTGCGGGAGCATGGCGTCGAGAGCATCCGTATTGTAGAGCGGGGAGCCGACGTGGGTGGCACCTGGTACTGGAACCGCTACCCTGGCGCGGCGTGCGACGTGGTCGCGTATGATTACTTGCCGCTGCTCGACGAGATGGACTATGTGCCCAGAGACCACTACGCCAGGGGACCTGAAATTTTTGCCCACTGTCAGGCCATTGCCAAGAAGTATAACCTGTACGAGCTGGCGGTCTTCCAAACCACAGTCACCTCCACCATCTGGCATGAAGAAGAACAGATGTGGCACCTCACCACTGATCGGGGTGACTCCATGAAAGCCCGCTTTGTGATCTGCGCCAATGGCACCCTGTCCAAACCGAAGCTGTCTAAGATCGCAGGCATGGAGTCCTTCAAGGGCCATTCCTTTCACACCTCGCGCTGGGACTATGACTATACGAAGCAGGACCTGTCGGGCCTGGAAGACAAGGTCGTCGGTATCATCGGTACTGGGGCAACAGCCGTCCAGGCCATTCCCGGCCTCGGTGCGGCATCCAAAGAGCTGTACGTCTTTCAACGCACGCCGTCCTCGATTGATATCCGAGACGACTGGCCGACCGATCCTAACTGGGCACGCAAGCTGAAACCCGGCTGGCAGGCCAAGCGGCGCGCGCGGGCGATCATGGGACCCCAGCTGACAGAAGCTCAGCAGGCGGAGCGAGCCACCATATCCCGGGAAGAAAAGATCAAGAGACAGGAAAACGCCAACATCGACTACATGATGCGGATCCACACACGCATCGACAAGATCGTAAAGGACAAGGCGACAGCGGACGCACTCAAGCCGTGGTACATGTTCATGTGCAAACGCCCATGCTTCCACAACGACTACCTGCCAACCTACAATCGCCCGAACGTCCATCTGGTCGACACCCATGGCAAGGGCATCACTGCGATCACCGAGAAAGGACCAGTGTTTGAGGGTACACAATACGAGCTCGACCTGCTCATCTATGCCACGGGCTTTGAAGTGCAGAAGACCGGTATTTACAACCAGATCAAAGGAGAACTTGGCCTCGACCTCAATGATAAATACGCCGACGGCATTCGCACCCTCCTTGGCATCCACTCACAGGGTTACCCCAACCTGTTCATCATGGGTGGTTATCAGGCTTCGTTTCAGTTCAACCTGACGGACATGCTCCAAACACAGGGTGATCACATTGCCGCCTGCATCGACTACACCCGCCGTCATGGTCATCAGTCTATTGATGTCACCCCCGAGGCAGAGGAATGGTGGGTGCAAGAAGTCATACAACACCGGGGCAAAACCACCCGCAACCAGGACTGCACCCCAGGGTATTACAACTTCGAGGGTGAGTTCCAGCGCCGGCAGGACGGCAACTATAATGGCAGCTTCAAACAGTACTTTACCCATATGGGTGAGATACGAGAGAAGATGCAAGAGCACTTCGTCTTTAGCCACAAGTAAGGCACGTCGGGGAAACCCGATAAGCTTGATAAGCTTGATGAGCTCGACAGAAAGCAAGGAATGCCATGGCGTTCAAGCTAGAAGAAGCGACCATCTCCACAATTCACGCGGCCTTGCGCGCCGGAGAGTTGAGCTGCACCGAACTCGTGGCCGGGTATCTGGCCCGGATTGATGCCTACGATCGGTCCGGCCCGACGATCAATTCGATCGTGACCGTGAATCCGCATGCTGAGGACGAGGCTGCTCAACTGGATGCGGAGTTCGCAGCTTCTGGTACGTTTTCCGGGCCCTTACACGGCGTACCGATTGTGGTCAAAGATCAGGTCGAAACGGCTGGGATCATGACCACCTTCGGCTCGATTGCCTTGGATGGTTATGTCCCCGACACCGATGCAACGGCGATTCGTCAGCTCCGGACGGCGGGCGCGATTATTCTGGCCAAGACCGCCATGCCGGATTTTGCGACCTCATGGTTCGGCTATTCGTCCAAAGTCGGCACGACGAAGAACCCGTATGACCTCGACCATGACCCAGGCGGTTCAAGCGGCGGAACAGGTGCGGCAGTCGCTGCCAATCTGGGCGCTCTCGGGGTGGGCGAGGATACCGGCGGATCAATCCGTTTGCCGTCTTCGTTCGATAACCTGGTCGGACTCAAGGTCACCCCGGGTCTCATTAGCCGGGCGGGAATGTCACCGCTTCTGGTGTTTCAGGACTCGGCTGGGCCGATGTGCCGGACTGTCACCGATGCAGCCAAACTGCTCGAAGTGATGGTCGGGTTTGATCCGGCCGATCCCTCCACCGCAACAGCCGTAATTGCCGGTCAGGTGAGATACTCAGAGCGGCTCGACAAAACCGCCCTCACCGCTGCACGGATCGGTGTCATCCGTGAAGCTTTTGGCGATCCGTCCGATCCGGCGGCCGCCCAAGTCAACACGCTGATCGAACAGGCGCTGGCGGCAATGGCGGCAGCCGGCGCAACCCTGGTCGATGTAGCGATTCCCGACTTGCAGCACTATATTGCCTTGTCTTCCATGTATATCACCCGTTCTCGGTACGATATTGATCGCTTTCTGGCAGCCCGCCCAAGCTTGCCAATGCAGAACTTGCAAGCAATCATCGCCGCCAAAAAGTACCACCCAAAGTTAGATTTTCTCGAAGCGTTAGCCGAAGGACCGGACGATCCGTATGCCGATCCCGAGTATTATCAACGCTATACCGCGCGGGAGCAGTTTCAGCAGGTGGTGATCAACCAGATGGCCAAGGCCGGCACAACAGCGCTCGTCTTTCCAACCACACAAGTGCCGTCGCCATCGAGAGCGGAGCTTGATGCTGGCAAATGGCCACTCTTGGATTTTCCGACCAATACGCTCCTTGCCGCCCAGACCTGGATGCCGGCGATGAGTGTGCCGGCTGGATTTACACCAGGTGGTCTGCCTGTGGGCCTAGAGATTGTTGGCCTGCCGTACCGCGAGGCGGATCTGCTCTCGCTCGCCTACGCGTTTGAACAGGCCACTCTGCATCGGCACCCATCCGTTCATGTCCCGGAGTTAGCAGGCTAGGCCCCGCCTGCGTGGGCTGCGGTCCGTATAATGAAACGAGCGGCCTGTGTACCCACACCTGTCGCGAGGAGTCTCTCGCAAAAGATGCACGTGAGAACAGTCCGCGCCACAAGATATGTGACCCCACTCCGTGAAGGCGGATCGCTGCCAGCCATCATCGAAGCGGACGACGATGGCATGTATGTGCTCAAGTTCCACGGCGCGGGCCAAGGACCGAAAGCCCTCATCGCTGAATTAGTGGCCGGCCAGATCGCCCGCGTCTTAGGGCTACCAGTGCCTGAGATTATCTTCGTCGAACTCGACCCTGATCTGGCTCGCACAGAGCCTGATCCAGAAATACAAGACCTGATCAGGGCGAGTGCTGGCCTCAATCTGGCACTCGATTACCTGCCTGGCTCGATGACGTTTGATCCCGTCGCGACCCAGCCTGGCGCGGACTTGGCTTCTGCAATCGTGTGGTTTGACGCCTACGTGACAAACATTGACCGCACGCCACGCAACGTCAACATGCTGATCTGGCATCGACAATTGTGGTTGATTGACCATGGGGCAGCTCTGTACTTCCAGCACACTGCAAGCAACTATCTCGAACGGAGCCGGGATCGTTTTCCCATGATCAAAGACCACGTCCTCCTGCCCTTTGCCAGCACTCTTCAAGAGGCAGACAGACAACTCGCTGAGCGGCTGACATCAGACAGCATTGAGCGCATCGTTCGCCTCATCCCCGACGCCTGGCTGCACGCAGATCCTTCGTCCGACACCGACGATCAGCAGCGGGATATGTATACTGAGTATTTAGTCCGCCGGCTGGAGTCACGACAGGCATTCTTAGAGGAGGCAATCCGTGCCCAAGCAGCCGACGTATGATTACGCCATCATCCGCGTTGTTCCTAAGGTCGAGCGCGGAGAGTTCGTCAACGTCGGCGTAATCGTCTCCTGCCCAGCTCAAGGATTCCTCGAAGCCCGGATTGTCTGTGATGAGCAGCGGCTGCGAACGCTGGATGCAAGCCTGGATATTAAAACAGTTCGTGAACATCTTGCGCCGATTGCCGCGATTTGCACGGGTGGAAAGCAAGCCGGCCCGATTGCTCAACTTCCCCAGCGCGAACGCTTCGAGTGGCTGGTAGCGCCTCGCAGCACCGTTATCCAGACTTCTCCGGTGCATACCGGCTTGTGTACCGATCCAGCCACCGCACTGGAGCACTTGCTTGACACGCTGGTTCGAGCACCTGCGTAGGAGCCTCTCGACGCGAGAAGCGTCCTGCACTATACATGCTTCTTATCGCTCGTTGCAAAGGAACGCCCGTATGTCAGATCATCCTATTAGTTGTTACCCAGTCGCTCAGCTCGAAGATTTGCCCGACGACATCCGTACCCGCATCACTGACGTGCAAGAGAAGGCCGGCTTTATTCCCAACGTGTTTCTCGCCCTCGCCCACCGGCCAGCCGAATTCCGAGCCTTTTTTGACTATCACGACGCCCTGATGCTCAAGGACAGTGGCTTGTCAAAAGCCGAGCGTGAGATGATCGTAGTGGCTACCAGCGCCGCCAATGACTGTCACTACTGTGTGATTGCGCATGGTGCGATTCTGCGTATTTATGCCAAGAATCCCTTGATTGCCGATCAGCTGGCGGTGAATTATCGTAAGGCTGATATCACACCACGCCAGCGAGCGCTGTTAGATTTTGCTCATACAGTCGCTCTGCACCCCCAAGAGATTGAAGATATCGACCGTGCGCAGCTCTACGAACACGGCTTTAACGACGAAGATATCTGGGACATTGGGGCGATTACCGCATTTTTTGCCTTGTCTAATCGCATGGCGCATCTGACTGATATGCGACCAAATGATGAGTTTTATACGATGGGACGCGGCAAGTAAGCAAAAGAGAAAAGAGAAAAACCCTGATACATAAGGAGGAATAGCAATGCCGATATTCGAACATGACGATATCAAACTCTACTACGAAGAGCACGGAACAGGCTTTCCTGTCTTGCTCATTGCCCCGGGCGGAATGCGCTCAGCAGCCTCGTTCTGGGAGCAAGTCACCTGGAATGCGATTGAGCAGCTGGCCCCCCACTACCGGGTGATTGCGATGGATCAACGCAACGCTGGCCAATCCGTCGCCCCCATTCGGGCGACGGATAGCTGGCACGTCTATACTGAGGATCAGCTGGCCTTGCTTGATCATCTGGGGATTGATCAATTTCATGTTGCCGGCATGTGTATTGGCGGCCCATACTGCATGGCCCTGATTCAAGCCGCTCCCCAGCGAGTCGCCTCGGCCGTCTTATTTCAGACGATCGGTCTCGACAATAACCGCCAAGCGTTTTTCGACATGTTTGACGGTTGGGCGGACGCGCTCAAGCCAGAACGGCCCGAGGTCAGTCCGGACGCGTGGGAATCCTTCAAAAACTCGATGTACAGCGGAGATTTTCTGTTCACTGTCTCCCGCGAGTTTGTCTCTCGTTGTGACACACCCCTGCTCGTTTTAATGGGTGACGATATGTACCATCCGTCACAATCCTCACGAGAAGTGGCCCAACTGGCCCCTAACGCCACTTTTATCGAACACTGGAAAGAGCCCGAGCACCAAGCCGCCGCCAAGCAAGCAGTGGAAGACTTTCTTGCCCAGCATACACCGAGGTAAACAGAAAGAAGAGTATGAAATTTCACGCAATTGCGTATGGGACAGTCGGGACCCGGCAAGAAATTGAAGCGGGCATGGCGGGCAAGAAGCCGGAGTTGTACCAACGGATGCTCAGTGACCTGAAAGACTACGTACAGATCTGCGATGAGGCTGGTTTCGCAGGCTTCGGCCATCCGGAGCATCACCTCCAGATCGAAGGCATGGAAGCCACTGGCAGTCCTGGCTTGCTGAGCATGTTCATCGGACAGCATTCAAAGCGCTTACGCGTCGACATCCTCGGCTACGTCCTCAATACCCACAATCCGCTCCGGGTCGCAGAGGATGTGTCCATGATGGACAATATGCTGCAAGGGCGACTCAACGTGGCCTTTGTGCGTGGTTACCAAGCTCGCTGGGTCCAGAACTATGCCACCCGTCCGGGTGTCGAAGCCGTTGGACACTGGAACAAAAAAGAAGCCCCAGATCTGCTCAACCGACGCGTCTTTGAAGAAGGCGTTGCCATTATTAAGAAGGCCTGGACGCAAGATACCTTCTCCCACCGTGGAGAATTCTGGCAGTTTCCGCCGGAAGGGGCCAAGAACCCGCATCCGATGGAAGCCTATACACAGTACGGTGCTGGCGTCACACAGGACATGACAATCAAAGAGGTCGGCATCGCCCCGCGTCCCTACCAAGACCCCTACCCGCCCCTATACGCTGGTTTTACCCATAATACGGAATCCATTCGGTATTGGGCACGCGAAGGCGGCAAGCCGATTATCATCATCCTGCACGAAGAATTGTGCGCCCGGCTGCAAAACATCTATCAGGAAGAAGCCGCGCAAGCAGGCCGGGTGGTACAACCCGGCACCGAGCTGGCCCTGGGCGGTCAACTGGTGGTGACAGAAAGTGCTGAACAAACCCAGCGCGCGCTGGCAGATACCCGCTGGTTCTGGGACAAATGGGGGATTCCGTTTGGCTTGGGTGTTGCGGAACCTTTGATTGGTGATCCGGATACCATCTCCCGCAAGATCGAGTTAGCCCAAAAGATTGGCACGGACGAAATGTTCTTCCTGCTGGGTGACGGCCTCTTACCCCGTGATGTCGTGATGCGCAGCTTTGAACTTTTTGCTGAAAAAGTCATGCCGCGTTTTAGCGAGTAACAGGCGCTGTGCTGCGAAGAGGAGGTCTGACGGAAGAAGACCAACCCCTGGAGTAAATAAGAAGCTATTGAAAGGGTATCGTGTTGTGACAGGTTCAGATGTCCATCTGAGAAAGGGGCCAAGTATTCAATCCAAAATTATCACTAAGCTGCCAACTGGCTCACGCTACCCGTGCCAGAGTTGTCTTCTCAGCCGAAGGGTCAAGGCGTACCTGCAAACGGACGGGACCGAACGACCCGAGTCTGCTCTGTCGCAGGTGGCCGACCTGGCAGGCAGGCTGTCCGGCCCCGAAGACCTGTCCGTGAACAAGGACTACCTGCGGAATTTCGGTCGGTGAAAAACCAAGTTATTCTCGATACCGGTCTACTGGTCGCCCTGCTGAATCAAAGAGGCCATCGAACTGTGTCTTAGCGATGAGGCCATGCGCCGGTAGACCGATAGCACGCGATCGACAGTCGGTCGGTCATACGTCGTCCGCCAGCGTCTGCTACTGCGCCACATACCCACCATCAACAGTCATGGCATGCCCAGTCACAAAGGAAGCCGCGTCTGAACACAACCAAATCGCTGCCTCGGCGACCTCTTCAGGCGTACCAATCCGACCGATGGGCTCCACCTCAACAAAGCGGGCTTCAAGATCTGGGATACGGGCCAGGCTTCTTTCCACCATTGGCGTGCGAATCACGCCTGGACACACGGCGTTGACCCGGATGCCAGCTTTGGCATATTCCAAGGCCGCTGTTTTGCTGAGTCCAACAATGCCGTGCTTACTCGCTCCATAGCCGGCCGACCGGCTCCCAACCAGGCCCGCAATAGAGGCGGTGTTGACGATTGCGCCGCCGCCCTGCGTAAGCATATGCGGAATCTCGTACTTCATGCACAACCACACGCCTTTGAGATTAATGCGAAGGACTTGGTTCCAGGCTTCTTCCGTCCAATCTGCCGTTTGGGTCAACACCATGCCCTCAATGCCAGCATTATTATGGGCGTAATCTAAACGTCCATAGGTCGTGATGGCTTGCGTCATTGCCGCCTCGACCTGAGCCGCTTGCGAGACATCGGTTTTGACAAACAAGGCTGTCCCACCGGCTTGTTCGATGAGTCCGCGTGTCTCTTCGCCTCCCTCGACATCAACATCGCTGACTACAACGTGAGCCCCCTCGCGGGCAAAGGCAAGCGCAGACGCGCGTCCGATGCCCGAACTTCCTCCTGTCACGACAGCAACTTTTCCAGCAAATTGTTCGGCCATGGCGTCCCCTCCAAGTGTGTCCCCTACTGTCCTTTTGCCCAATCGTCAAGAGAAGGACACGCTCCAGAATAGTTTAAAATGGCCATGCCCATGGGATACACACCATGGCCACAGCAAAGATCAAGAGATCAAGCGGAATACCAATTTTGAGAAAATCGGTAAACCGGTAGCCGCCCGGCCCATACACCATAAGATGGGTTTGATAACTGAGCGGCGAGGCAAAGGCGGCTGAGGCGGCAATCGCAATCGTCACCGCAAACGGCCGGATATCAACCCCAAACTGCTGGGCGGTTTCTGCTGCAATAGGGAACATTAACGTCGCAGCCGGTGCGTGTGACATACATTCCGTACATACCAACGTCACCAGATAGACCATGGCCAGGACTCCGACCGGTCCCAGCCCGGCTCCAACATCAACTAACAGTGAAGCCAAAACCCCTGCCGCTCCAGTCTTCTCTAAGGCTTTGCCGACCCCAAAGGCAGCCGCAATGAGGACCAATACTGAGACATCAACCGCCCGCCGGGTCTCACCTACGGACAAGCAACCAAATGCAATCACCACAAACGCCGCCAGCAGGGCAGCCGTAATCATCGGCAGTGCGCCTATGCTGACCATGGTCACAAGCATGATTAAGGCCACGAGGGCCGGAATAGCCTTATCGTATTTGGGCGGCGCGCTGTCATCGATTTCCGATACGAGATAGAAGTCGGCCGAGTTCCGATACGTCCGGGCAAAACCAGGCGGGGCTTCCAACAAGAGGGTATCCCCAGCCCGCAGCAAGATATCACCAATTTTTCCACTCAGACGCCGCCCGCCACGATGCACGGCCATCACTGCGGCCCCATACCGGGTCCGGAAATTTGCATCCCGAATAGTGACCCCATTCAAAGGGGAATCTTCGGAAACAACCGCCTCACTCAGGTTATTGCCCTGTCCGATCGGCTCTTGCCCCTCACGGTGATCGCCGGCCGGCACTAAACCCCGAATTTTCTGCAGATCGACAATCGTTGACACCACTCCAGTGAAAACCAGACGATCGGCAACCCGAATACGCTCCGCCGGTCCAACCGGAGCGACTGTTTCTTCCGCTCGTTCGATCCGGACCAGGAATAAACCGGGCAGGTGGCGCAAGCCAGCTCCCTCAATCGGCTGTCCAACCAGCGGGCAATCCGCAGTCACAGCAAGCTCGACCAAATACTCGCGACTACTTTCCTCAATGGTTTCCAGCAGCTCTTTGCGGTCCGGCAGGAGATAGCGACTACTGAAGACCAGAAAAGTGAGCCCCACGACTGCACACGGCAGCCCGACTGCACTTAACTCAAAGAACGACAGGCCCGGCAGTCCGGCACTGAGCATCAAACCGTTGACAACCATATTTGTCGAGGTGCCAATCAGCGTACATGAGCCACCCAGAATCGTGGCGTATGACAGCGGAATCAGAAAGCGCGACGGAGACACCCGGTGGCGTCTGGTCCAGTCAAAGACGACCGGGGTAAACATGGCGACAATAGGCGTATTATTGAGAAACGCAGAGATCCCAGCCGTGGGCACCATCACCCGCAGCAAAGCGCCCCGATCACTGTGAATCGGTCCGAACAGATGGGTCGCCACAAAGCCCAGCGCGCCCGTATGCTGTAAGGCACCGGAGACGACAAAGAGGGCTCCGATCGCTAGCACTTCCGGATTTGAAAAGCCGGCAAGAGCTTCACCTGGCGAGAGAATCCCACTGACCAGCAAAACCGCCAACATGCCCAAGAAGATGAGATCCGGCGCAAGGACGTCTCGCACCAGGGCTCCTATGCCGAGGACCACAACCCCAAGAGTAAACCATGCATCCCAACCCATATGACTGTTCCTCAGGGACTGGGCAGCTCAGCGGTATGGGGCAGCTTCAGACGATTCGGATGCGTCAATAGTCTCTGGCGCTTGGGTCGAAAAGCGTTCGAGTAAAATATACGGAATGCCCCCAATGCCAAACGCTTTGGTAATACCACTCGCACCGTGCTGGTAGCCGAGTAAGGTTCCGGTAAACCAAATCTTGTCGCCTGTTTCAGGCAGGTCTTTGACCAGCGCCTCATCAGCGTAGAGCAGGAGGAGAGAATCTAAAGGTCTCGGCTCTTGGGACAGAGCACCATCGCCAATAATCGTTGTTGGCACAATGGACGCCCCAAAAAAGATGAAATACTCAACTTTGCCAGTCTGATGATCGCGTCGGAAAAATCGGCGGGTCATCGGAAAGCGAGCAAATGCCCCAGTCATCGTCATCTCTTGGCCAATTTTTTGCTGGACAAAGAAGTCCGCAAAAGAAGAGGCAGCCCAGCTTGGCGTACTCACCAAGAGCACGGCCAGAGCCGCGCTCCCACATAGTCCTGAGAGGCATCGCACCGCTGCTGTTCCTTATCTGCTGTCTTCCCAAACAGAGGCGCGGTCAATGAACCGTGGCCTGCAAGCCGATGCCCTCTCGGAGTGCCCGGACTAAGGCGATATTGTCCCCGTGTCCGGTGCGTTCGGCAGTGACTTTGCCCCGGATAGGCCGACCTAATAAATACAGGTCACCGATCAGGTCGAGGACTTTGTGGCGGGCCAGTTCATCCTCAAAGCGCAACGGTGGGTTAATCACCCCCTGGTCGCCAATCAGGATACAGTTATCCAACCGTCCGCCGTTCGCGAGTCCCATCTGCTCTAGCGTTTGGACTTCTTTCAAGAATCCAAACGTGCGTGCCGGCGCGACCTCATCCCGGAAGCTGTCCGCTCCGCGATGGACATAACAATGTTCCTGGTGACCAACGGGTTCGGGGTAGTCCAGAATATAGCGTACTTCAAAATGTTCGGCAGGCTCGATAGGTTCAATCCGCAAACATTTTCCGCTGTTTGCATCCCCAACTTGATACGGCCGATCAATCGTCAGGACTTCAAGTGTTTCGTCTTGCTCAACCGTTCCAGCCTCATCAAGGAGTTTGCAAAACTCAAGCGCAGAGCCATCAAGAATAGGAATTTCATCCTGCATCTTGATCAAAAGGTTGGTGACGCCATAGCCATGCAGGGCAGACATGAGGTGCTCAATCGTCCGCGCCGCCGCGCCATCCCGATACAAACTGGTCGCGTAGCCGGTTGATTCAACGTAATCGACTGAGGCAGGAATCACCACATCTGAAGATAACGAGCCAAACACAATGCCACTGCCTGGCGGCAAGGGCTGCAGAATCACTCCTGTTCGCACCCCAGAGTGCAAGCCCTGGCCCCGCAACACCACCCCGTGTCGAATCGTCCGGGCTGACACAAACTCTTGTGGACGCCCGGCGGACGGACGAGTCGAGGCCAGTGTAGGACTCTCGCCTGTAGAGGACTGCTCGGCAGCTTCGCGTCCAATTGCCCGATACACTGAACGGAGCAGTGTTTCGAGCGAAAACGGCTTTTCAATAAAATCGGCCGCTCCAATCTTGGTCGCCCGGACGGCTGTTTCAATCGTGCCGTGCCCGGAAATAACAATCACGGGGAGTTCTGGTTGCTGCGCCTTGAGCTGTTCGAGCAGGGTAATGCCGTCAAGGTGGGGCATCCAGATGTCTAGGATGACAAGTTGCGGCTGCTGGCTGCGAACGAGATCAAGGACACGCATCCCTTCGCCCGTATCCAGGACGTGAAATCCCTCATCGCCCAGAATCCCGCGCAACGTGGTCCGGATCTTCTCCTCATCATCAACCACCAGAATGGTGTCATCCATCATACAATCCCCCTAGTCGTTTCCATCGGTCCCAGTCAA
This sequence comes from Binatia bacterium, assembly GCA_965231765.1. GTDB lineage: Bacteria > Desulfobacterota > Binatia > Bin18 > Bin18 > JAAXHF01. Next base: position 4,318,296 of record OZ246887.1, on the reverse strand, counting down.
CTCGAGCGGAGCAGTTTCTCCAGGCTCTGCAAACTCTGCTGATACAGCGACCTGATGCTCCCGACGCCGGACGGGCAGTTCTATGACAAACCGGCTGCCCTGCGGCATATTATCCCGGACGCGCAGAAAAGCTTGGTGATCAGCTACGATAGTCGCCACAATGGCCAAGCCTAAGCCGCTGCCCTCTTTTTTGGTTGAAAAATACGGTTCAAACAATCGATCCTTGATCTCTGGCGGGATACCGCAGCCGGTATCAGCGACTTCAAGCCGGGCAATGCCCACAGAGCGGAAAAACCGGGTGACCACTTCAATCCGGCCAGGCGTGCCCTGCTCATGTTCAGGCGTGCGACACGCGGCAACCGCATTGTCGAGCAGATTACGCACAACTCGTTTGATACCCTCCCGATCCAGGTCCAACGGCGGCAGATTCAAGTCATACGCAAACTCAAAATCCAAATCCCGATGGGCTTCAGAAAAAATGATACTCACCTCTTGGACCAGAGCATTCAGGTCCTCAGGCTGGTGCTCCGCAGTCGGCAAGCGGGCAAAGGTCGAAAATTCATTGACCAGTTTTTTAATGGCATCAACCTCATAGGTAATGCTCTGCACACATTCATTAAACACGCCCTGCGGGTCAGACAGCTGAGGCGCAAAACGACGCTGCAAACGCTGGGCGGCGAGCTGAATCGGGGTCAGCGGGTTTTTGATCTCATGCGCAATCCGACACGCCACTTCCCGCCATGCTTCCATCCGTTCGACGCGGATAATTTGGGTCACATCCTCAAAAAAGCACACCCCACCCAACACCTCTCCACGCTCATCGGTCAAGGGCGTTGCCGTCACAAACAAGGTAAATGCCTGGCCATCGTGATGGAGGCGAAGTTGCCCCTGGCTTTCTCGCCCGCTCTCTTCGGAAAAGCCGTCAGTGGCAACGAGTGACTCAGGCAAGAGGTCTCCGATCATACGTCGTAGCTGGGCAAATTCAGCCGAGACAAAAACTGCTCGATAGTCGTGTTCAATCGCAACCTCGGCGCGCACGCCCAAGAGCTGCTGGGCGACTCGATTCATCGTCAACAGCATACCGGTCCGCTCAAATGACACCACCCCGGCATTGATATTGGCCAGCAGGATTTCCATATAGCGGCGGCGGGCTTCTAGCTCTTGATGGCTCTGTTGTAAGTCGGTTGTCATCCGGTTAAAGGCCGCGACCAAGGTTCCCACCTCATCTTCGCCCTCACCTTCCAGCCGATGCGCCCAATGGCCTTGGGCCACTTCACGAGTTGCTGCGGCCAGTTGTTGCAGGGGAATCGCTATTTTCTTGGCGAGAAAAACCCCTAGCCATACGGCCGAAAACACGGCTACCAGCGTAACCAAAAACATGGTGATGAGATAATTATTTTTGATCGGCTGTTTGAGGATTCTGAGCTGCCGATACTCTCGAAAGGCATCGGTCGCCTGCGTCCCTTGCCAAGCGACATGGGGCGGAACAATGTACTCGACAACCACCGCTCCAATCACACTATCGCCTGCAACAATGGGCACGCCACCCCGCACAATCTCTGTTTGGCCCGCGTACTGGGCTTGGCGGACCGCTTCGTTCTGGAACACCTGATCGAGCAGATCAGCGTCCATTTTTCCGTCTTGCCCAGACGACCGATCCGTCCGGGCAGCCGTCGCAACAAGCTGTCGGTCAAGCTGTTTATTTTGGCCAAAGACAAGAATGCGGTCGAGTTCGAAACGCTGTCGAATATCGTCAATCAATTGGAGCAGTTCCTGACGACGGGCGGGATCAGTGAGGTCGGTTAAATCAGCTAATTGTTGCTGGCCAATCTCGGTCGCCACGCCCTGCGCGTGGAACACCGCCTCATCAGCTAGGTGGTCATAGAACGCATCCACCACCGTCAACGCGCCTCCCAATGAACTCTCAATCTTGCTCGAAAACCAATTCTCAATCGATTGATTGACAAAACCGACTCCAATCAAAAAAAGCAGGATAGCCGGTAAGAGCGAAATCGCGACAAAAGCCAAGACCAGCCGAAAACGCAGATACGCCCCAGGCAGCTTGCGCTGGCGTTCATAAAACAACTTGATCAGATTCCGCCCGACCAAAAAGACGAGCAGGACCAGCAGAATGATATTCAGATTAATCAGCAGAACAAAAACAATATTGCTGGCCAAACTGTGACTATCGCTGAGCTGGGGCAGGCGGCTTTGGAACACCGCAAACAGGAACACACCCAGCGAAGCGATGAGGATGAGGATTCCCTCCCAACGCTGGCGGCGTTTGAGCCCCTTGAGGTGCAGGCCAGAGGTAGCAGGTGTCTCCATTGAGAATAAATTGCCCGAAATAAATCGTCTAAAACAAATCTTTTTGGTCCGCACCATTCGGCCCGGTGATTCCCAAATGTGTATACGCTTTCAGGGTTGCCAGCCGCCCACGCGGGGTGCGCTGGAGAAAGCCTTCTTGAATCAGATACGGCTCGTAGACGTCTTCGATCGTGCTCTTTTCTTCTCCAATAGCGGCGGCAATGGTTTCAACCCCAACTGGACCACCTTGGAATTTGTCAATAATGGTGAGCAGGATAGCCCGATCCATTTTGTCAAAACCAGCCGCGTCTATTTCGAGCAGCTTGAGCGCTGCCTGGGCTACTTCAAGGCTGACAATAGAGTCCGCCTTGACCTGGGCAAAGTCGCGCACCCGACGCAGTAAACGGTTGGCAATACGCGGCGTGCCGCGTGAGCGACGGGCAATTTCGGCCGTACCGCGCGAATCAATCGTCATATCCAAGATGGCCGCCGAGCGACGAATGATCTTTTCCAGCTCTGCAACCTGATAAAAATCGAGCCGAAACGTCGCACCAAAACGGTCCCGCAGAGGGGACGTCAATAAACCCGCTCGAGTGGTTGCCCCGACGAGCGTGAATTGTTTGAGTGACAGCTTAACGGTCCGTGCAGACGGGCCTTGGCCCACAACCAGGTCCAGCTCAAAATCTTCCATCGCCGGATACAGAAACTCTTCGACGACTCGATTAAGACGGTGGATTTCGTCGATGAATAAAACATCCCCCTCTTCCAGATTCGTCAGGATCGCAGCTAAGTCACCCGGCCGTTCAATAACCGGGCCGGTCGTCGCCCGTATCTCGACGCCCATTTCACGCGCAATGATATGGGCCATCGAAGTCTTCCCCAAACCCGGCGGCCCGCAGAACAATAAGTGATCGAGCACATCGCCACGTTGTTTGGCTGCTTCGATTGAGATTTGCAGATTCTGCTTAGTACTCTCCTGGCCGATATAATCGTCGAGCGTGCGTGGACGCAACGAGCCTTGGGCCTGGCGCTCCTCGTCCTCGACAGCCCTAACATCATCTCTCACATCATCGCCAGGCTCGCCAAAGTCACCCAGTGCATGTGGAATCTCTTCTAGACCAGCCTCGACGGCCGGCAGCGGAGTCGGATCAAGCACCGGATCTCGGCCCGTAGGCGGTTTCCTTATATCGCTCACACGCTTAGACTCCGCAAGGATTCTTGAATAATAGCCGTCAGGTCACCTGCTCCACTGCGCAGGGCGCTCTGGACCGCTTTTTCAGCCTGGGGGTGCCGGTAGCCGAGGTTGATAAGCGCGGACACAGCGTCTGACGACAGCAGACTCTCGACTCCAGGGATCGCTCCGATTTCGCCGCCCGTAAACGCCCCAACTTTTTCTCGCAGCTCAACCACCAGGCGTTCAGCGGTTTTTTTCCCGACCCCAGGGATAGCGACCAGCCGGGTCACATTGCTGGCGCGTAAAGCTTCCTCAAGATCATCGACTGGAATCCCCGATAAAATGTTTAAGGCCAAGCGCGGACCAATGCCGCTGACCCCTTTGAGCAGTAGAAAGCTGGCCTTTTCGTGTTCGTCCAAAAAGCCAAAGAGCTGTAAGGCATCTTCACGCATATTGGTGTGGATATGCAGATGGACCCGCTCGCCGAGCCCTGGCATCCGATAAAACGTTTGCAACGAGACATACACTAAGTAGCCGACCCCGCTGACGTTCACAATCAGCTCATCGGGGGCTTTGTCTTCTAGGATTCCACTGAGACGCGCAATCATCAGTACGTCCTCTACGTCCTTAGGGGCGGCCTCTTCTCGGTGCAGATACGAGTAGGCCAGGTGCAAGACTCTCGACTGAAATATGACGCCACGACGTTGGCCCTTTTCCGCCTGTCGTGCGCTGGCCAGTCACATCCGGCAACTGGGCCTGAATTTGAGCCTTCAGCGGCGAAGTATTACAATAACACACCGCTGCTGCTAAGGCGTCAGTCGCATCCGGGCTGGTCGGCAGTCCCTGGATCTCTGGAGCCTGGCCATTGCTGAGCAGCGAAAAGACGGCTTTCTGGACTTGCATTTTATCGGCTCGTCCATACCCAACGACAGCGGTTTTGATTTGTGTCGGATTGTATTCGGCAATATGCAGGCCAGCCTGGGCCGCAGCCAGCAGAATGACCCCTCGAGCTTCTCCTAACCGAAAGGCACTCTGCACGTTATACGCCACAAATGCCTTTTCCAGACTCAGGGTGTGGGGAGTCCATTGATCAATCACTTCAGTGATACCAGCATGCACGACCCGGAGTCGTTCTGGCATAGAGTGAAAGCCTTTGGTCGACACCACACCACCGGCCCGAAAAGTGAGCGATCGTCCTTTGCAGTCCACAATGCCCCAGCCCGTTCGAGCTGTCCCAGGATCGACTCCTAAGACCCGGACTATTTTTTCCGCACGTCGCATCTGCCCTCCTCCGCTCTCATCCACTGCTTGCGCGCTTGTGCACTTCTGCGCTGACGCGCCCCCATACCTCAATCGGACCGCAACCGGAAATATTCTTGCGTCATACGAGTCTCCGACACGTGCAATATGTACCAGCCTGTCCAACCATTTTTGAACAGCTGTTCGAACAACTGCTTAGGCAGCACTCAGTCGTTCGAGGTCTTCTTCGGAAAATTCGCAATTCGCTGACACCGCCTGAATGTCATCATGTTCCTGCAAAATATCGAGCAGTTTGAATACTTGCTCGGCTTCTTTGCCCGACAGATTGACTGTATTTTGCGGGACGAGAGTCACTTCAGCCGACTGCATGGCAATGCCAGCTTGCTCAATAGCAGCATGCACCGCATCAAAATCACCTGGAGCAGTCACCACCTCAAAGCCATTCTCGCCGCTGCCCACGTCTTCTGCGCCCGCCTCAAGAGCAATCTCCATCAAGCGGTCTTCATCAGTCTGATCAGCCTCAATCGAAATGATCCCCTGCTTATCAAACATCCAGGCGACCGAATTCGAGGTCCCCAGGCTCCCACCATGCTTTGTCAAGTGGTGGCGGATCTCAGCAACAGTCCGATTCTTATTATCGGTCAGCACTTGTAGCATGATGGCCACCCCGCCCGGTCCATGGCCTTCGTATATAATCTCTTCGTAGCTCACACCTTCGATCTCTCCGGCACCTTTTTTAATCGCCCGGTCGATCGTGTCATTTGGCATACTGGCCGCTTTCGCTGCAGCGAGGGCTGTGCGTAAACGCGGATTCGAAGTCACGTCGCTGCCACCTATTCGGGCAGAAATGGTGAGATCCTTAATCAGCTTGGTAAACAGCTTGCCTCGACGCGCATCTTTGACGGCCTTCTTATGCTTAATCGTACTCCACTTAGAGTGGCCTGACATGGGAACACCCCTCCTGTTGCGGGAAGTTTTTACTTTTGCCGAATCCCTCTGGCCTAGCACATTTCAGATGCTGAGTAAACGGAGAAATCACATCTCAATCAGGGCCGAGACAATGCTAAGCATTTGAAAAATATGGATTTTATCACGCTTGGGCCTTTACATCAGACCGGGCACATCAATGAGACCGATTGCCATCCTTCTGATCACTCTTGAAGAGTCTCTTAAAAAACTGTCTTAGACTGGCAAGCGGCAATGCAAAAACACGGCATCTGAGGACTTCCAGGACATAGACTGCATTCTGATTTGAACAGATCCCAGAGCGGACGCCGATACACACTATTGCGTAGAAAATCCGACCGCCCCGCCACGTCAACCTCCCCTCAACCAACAGTCGGTTTTCCAACAGTTGCTATTTCTTGGCCCACAAATCCGCATACCCTTGAATTTCAACCTCGTACGCAGCAGGCGCCATGTGCAAGGGCTCTTCCGTATCAAGATTAATTGCCACAAATTCCAGTCGGGCGTCTTTTTGCCAATTTTTGACGCTGTTTTCCCAGACTCCAGGTTGAGGTCCATGGTGCAAACCTTGGGGATTCAACGAGATCACACCGTACGGGGTGGTGCCACTCTTACGGCTCAGGGTGAACTCACCGCTGTGGACAAAAAATACTTCATCGTAGTCAATATTGCGGTGATACCATGGCACCCGGAGCGCTTGCGGATCGCCTTCAAGCGGACGCGGGGCAAAAGTGCAAATCACAAATCCGGGTGCCTCAAACGTGCCGTGGGCGCTCGGCGGGAGGTGTACGCCTTCGCTCATCAGCGGCCGAAAATCTTTGACATTCAGCTTAAAGACGGAATGTGTGCCCTTCCAGCCGATGACATCCAGCGGACAAAAATCATAAAAGATTGAGGTATACTCTCCTCGCCGCTTCACTCGCAGTTCCCACTCATCGCGCTGCTCAGTCACTGCTTGTGGTTCAGGAATTTCAATCACATCGTAGTCAAACGGCGCATAATGGCCGACGCCAGTCCGCTCAGGAAATCCAATCGGGCCACGCGACTGAATGATCAGAGAAAAGTTGTCGCGCGTCTCAGGGACCATCCGATAATTGGTCCCTTTGGGAATCACGATGTAGTCGCCTTGTGTATAGGACAGTGGCCCAAAATCGCTCTGCACCACCCCTTGGCCCTTATGAATGAAGTGCACCTCATCGCCATCAGCATTCCGAAAACAAAACGGCATCGGTTCTGAGCGGTGGGAGACAAACAGGGCCACATCGTTGTTATACAGCACCTGGAGTGGTTCCCCAGCTGGATTGTCGTGGTCAGTCGGTCTCAGATCATAGGCATGAAACGCACGCGGACGCAGCGGCCCCTCAATACGTTTCCAATCTGTTGGCGGATGGGTATGGTAAAACTGACTCGCTGGCCCAAAGAATCCCTGCCTGCCATGTTCCTCTTCATACAAACCCTCAGGAATCGCCACATGCGCCTGCTTGGGTACGGTGCCTTTTGAGTATTGGATTTTCATTCTTTCCTCCAAAAAAAATAACGAAGACTGAGGGCTGAGTGAAGAAAGAACACGCATATTTTCCTTTCCTCGTCTTACTCAGTCCTAAATCCGTGGCATGACATGCTTGGCAAAGCGGTCGAGCGAGGCCAGGATCTGCTCGCGCGGTAAACCGCCAAAGTCGGCCAAGAGGCTGACATTGGTGATCCCTGAAGCTTGGATCTGTTTGATGCGCTCGACACATTGGTCTGGATCACCAAACAATACGCGGTTGGGATACAGATACTGATCGTAATCCATAGCTTGGAAGCCTTTGGTCAGATTTTTATACGCCGCATACTGATCGGAGTAGGCATTCTCTGGGTTTGAAGCAACGACAGACTCCAAGTAGCGCAGCATCGCCGCCCGGGGTTCTTGTTTGGCTTTTTCCGGGGTTTCCCCGCAGTAGAAGTGGTATACTCCCAAGACTTCCGCTTGGCTGGTATGGCCATGGGTCGTCCGGGTATCGCTAAATAGCTTGATTTTTCCGATCAGGGATTCAGGATCAGCCGCAGCATATGGAACGACCATCAGATTATAGCCCTGTTTGCCAGTCCATTCGAATGATTCCGGGGTAAAAATGCATGCGACATACACTGGCGGCAGTTTCTGGACCGGCTTGGGCAGGACTTGGAGATTCGTGACTGTCCGAAACTTGCCTTGGTACGAAAAACGCGGCTCGGTCCAGGCTTTCATGATGATGTCGTGGGCTTCGTCAAACAGGGCTCGGCTATCAGCCATATTCCGCTCAAAGGCGTCATACTCCCCTTTTTGAAAACCCCGTCCAATCCCAAATTCTAGCCGCCCGCCCGACAAACAATCCAACAGGGCAAATTCTTCCGCAATCCGGATCGGGTCTTGGAGCGTCAGTAGGGCAATCCCAGAACCAATCCGAATGTTCTTGGTCCGTTGGGCAACAGCCGTGCCCAAGACCGGCACTGAAGGAATGTGTCCGCCATAATTGTAGAAATGATGCTCGGCAAACCACACCGAATGAAAAGCATATTCTTCTGCCTTGTCAGTCTCCAAGAGCATATTTTGATAAAATGCCGCTTCACTTTCGTGTAAGTCAGGAAAGAAACTCGGCAGGTGGAAGAGCGAAATTTTCATACGGGTCTCCTTTGGAACTGCAGCATGGCAGCTAAGAGCTGATCAATCTCGTCGTCGGTGCCAATCGAAATCCGCACACAGTCTGCAAGCTCTGGCGCAGAAAAGTAGCGGACGAGAATCTTATGCGCCTTGAGCCATTCGTACATGGGTTGCTGACTGACCCCGTCCATCCGGGCAACCACGAAGTTGGCCTGGGATGGATATACCAGGTAACCGATTTCTTGTAAGGCATCCCTGAGGCGGGAGCGGGTGGCACAAATCTTCTCGGCATTGGCACGCATCCAGTCGTAATCTTCCAACGCGGCAATCGCCGCCACAATACTCAAGCGATTCAGATTATACGAATCCTTGACTTTCATCAGTTCAGCCAATAGCTCGGGCTGCCCAAAAGCCAGGCCGATCCGCATTCCGGCCAAGGAAAAGGATTTCGAGAAGGTCCGCAGGATCAAGACGTGCGGATAAGTGTGGATGAGCGGCAAGGCAGATGTTTCAGCAAAATCTACATACGCTTCATCAATCACTACGATGCTGCGGGTTTGCTGAGCGAGTACTTCGAGCTGGTCGAGCGGGGTGAAATTGCCAAACGGGGCATTCGGATTAGCGACAAAGACGAGTTTAGCCTCACTTTCGACAAGCTGTTGAACCGGCAAGGAAAAATCCTGTGGCCACACAACGTGCATGGCGTGTCCGTCTTGCATCGCCACCAAGATGTCATACAGACTATAGGTTGGTACCGGATAGGCGACCCGGTCGCCTGGATCAACACACGTCCGCATGAGCATCGTCAGCAAGTCGTCTGAGCCATTTCCAACCAGGATTTGGTTCGGCTCCAAGTCATACACCGCAGCTGCCTTTTCGCGCAAATCTTCGGCTGTGGGACTCGGATAGACCCGTAAATCCATAAGGCCATGAAGATCATCAAGATCCTGTCCGTCCTGCCCAACTTGTCCATTCTGTCCAACCGCTTGCTGCAGCGCCTGCAAAACCCGTGGTGAAGGCGGATACGGATTCTCGTTTGAATTCATCTTAATATAGCTGCGCACATCACGCGGCTGTTCACCCGGGACATACCCCTGCATGCGCCGGATGGCAGGACGAATCAAGTCAAAACGAGAAAACGGAACCGGCTGATGCTTCATTGCTCCTTCCTATATCCGACTTCCAGCAACGAGAGAAGGGATGTCAGCTTCGGCTTCAGTTCAGCATTGATGGGGACAGTCCAGAATGTTTCTCAGGCTGCTAGGATGCTGAAGCGAGTTGACAGCACACATTCCTATTTGTTAATCAGGAGGGCTCGAAGGTGCTATGGCCACAGGTACAGTGGCCGCATGTATAAAGGAGGAGAGATCATTGGCGAACTGGACCGAAACGACGATTAATGTCGGCGGTACCGACGTTGCACTCATCAGAGGTGGCTCAGGCAAACCGCTCTTACTACTACATGATGAACTCGGCTTTCCTGGCTGGATCAAATGGAACGAAGAACTCGCTGAGGAGCATGAATTCCTGATTCCGCTCCAGCCTGGCTATGGCAAGACTCCACGGGTCGATTGGATACGCACCTATCGCGACCTAGGCGGCTTCTACGCTCGTATGCTCCGCGAAATGGGTCTTGATGCCATTGATGCAATTGGCTTTTCTGCCGGTGGCTATGCCGCAGCCGAAATGGCTGCGGCTGACCCACGGATGTTTCAACACCTGGTGCTTGTCGCGCCCATGGGTATCAAACCGCGCGAAGGTGAAATTACCGATATCTTCCCTCTGACTATCCGCACGCATATACGGGCGACTGTGGCTGACATTACCACCCCGGAATTCGGGAGTATCTACGGCGGCGACATGACCCCGGAGCAATTCGAAATGTTCGAGGATGCCCGCTCAGAAGCGGCTCGGATTGGCTGGGAACCGTATATGCATAACCCGAGCCTGCCGTATTTACTCGAAGGCGCAAAAGGTTTGTCGACCCTCCTCGTCTGGGGAGAAGCTGACGGCATCGTCCCAAAGGGCTGTATTGACGCGTATCAGAAAGCTATCGTCGGTGCACAAGTCGCGACCATTCCCGACGTTGGGCATCGATCAGAAATTGAAAATTCGGCCGAATTTGCCCGGATCGTGAAAGAATATCTAGCGTCCTAGCGTCACAGAAAAAGAGGAAGCTATGAAAATCGCCTATTTCACCGAGCGGCCGTATCGTTGGGTGCCTGAGGATGAGGTCCTCAAGAATAAAGCGTTTTTTGCGGTCTCGAACAAACACTTTGACCGCGAAAAGGCCGCTGATGACTATAATTATTTTCTAGATGAATATTGTTACGCTGAGGAGCTCGGTTTTGATGCAGTTGCTCTGAACGAGCATCACGGTAATCCCTTTTGCATGGGCAGCGTGATGAACGTCGAGGCAGCAGTCCTGGCCCGTATTACCAAGAAGGTCAAGATTATCCTGATCGGCAACCCGCTGCCCGTCATCAAACACCCGCTCCGTATGGCTGAAGAGCTGGCAGAAATTGATCTGATTTCGCGCGGCCGCTTGATCACTGGTTGGGTGCGGGGCGCCGGTAGCGAGCAATTCTTCAATAACGCCAATCCGGCCTATAACCGTGAGATGTTTAACGAAGCTCACGATTTTATCATTCAGGCCTGGACCAAACCCGGGCCGTGGCGCTATGAGGGGAAACACTTTCATTACCGCCACGTCAATCCGTGGGCCTTACCGTATCAAAAGCCGTATCCGCAAATGTGGATTCCTGGCGTACTCAGTCCAGAGACGGTTCGTTGGTGTGCCCAACATCGCTATCCATACATCGGTCTGGGAACCGCTCTCGGCCCGACCTGTGATTTGTGGGATATTTACGCCGATGAGGCGGCCAAGATGGGCTATCAAGCCGGTCCAGAAAACTTTGGCTACCTGATCCCTACATTCTTAGCTGAAACAGACGAGAAAGCCCAAGAATTGGGGAAGAACTTTGTTTTTGGTGGGGGTCAGAATGCGTTCTCACGGCCTGAGCATACCTTACCGCCAGGGTACAACTCGAAAGGCGCGATCAAGATGCTGGCCAAACATCCAGGTGGCAGCTGGCTCGGCGTCAGCCCCGAAAAATTGCGCCAAGCGGCAGAGGGTGACGACGGCAGACCTGATACCGATTTCGATATCGTGCGCAAAAAATTGCTGTCTGGCTACGAGAAAGTCCAGCGTAATCACCAGCTCATCATTGGTTCGCCCAAGACTGTGCTGCCAAAGCTAAAATTGTTGCTGCAAATCCTACGCCCCGGCTCGTTTGTCTTTTTCAACGTGCAGGGCAAGGTCAGCAACGAAGATCGGATGACGAGTATGCGCCTGATCGCTAACGAAGTCGTTCCTGCCCTGCGTGAGTACGCCAAGGAAATTGATCTGCTCGACTCCTTCCAACGCACGCCAGGTTCTGTTATAATCCGGGCTGGCGCAGAACGGATTCCAGTTTCAGACCGGGGTCCCATGGAAGAGCTGAGTCTGAGATAGCACTCTCCAAGACGGTATAGAAATCTGTTGGCAACAAGGTTTGCCAACAGCTCCTCAGCGCATAGGGGGGGTGGTTGTGGCAACTGGTGGAGGAAAAATAATGCAGCTGACGAATATACGGATACTCCGAGTCTCTCGAATCTCTCTAGTCCTGCGGGGCTTTTCAATCTTGCTTGGCTCGTTCCTCATCCTCACGCTTTTTACAAGCCTCTTCGTAAAGGTAGAAGAACTCCACGCCAAAGAGCAAAAAAGAGTCTCAACTAGCCTGTCCAGCCATTTCCCCTATCCCGCAGCTCTGCGGCCGCAGGTTGAGTTTTGGAAGCACGTTTTCACCACCTCAAAATATAAAGTCACCCTGCACGACACAATCCACATGCGCGTGTACAAGGTGCTCGATTTCCAGCCGTTGTACGAGACGTATAGCAAAGATGAAAGAACTCGCGCCCGTCTGAGAAAAAAGCGCATTAAACAAGAAGTCAAAAAAATTCGGGCAAGCCTACGGAAACTGCACAAGTCTGGGAAAAGCGTTCCACTGACTGCCGACGAGCAACGGATTTGGGATCTGTACAGTGACATCAAAAACCCGAAAAAATTCCTCCATGCCGCCCAAAAAGACCGGATTCGCTCACAAACCGGTATTGGAGAGAAGTTTCGGAGAGGCATTCAGATCTCGGGTCGCTACGCAAAAGAGATGGAAGCGGTCTTTCGACGCGCAGGACTCCCGCTCGAATTGACCCGCCTGCCGCTGATTGAGTCAACGTTTGATATCACCGCTTACTCAAAAGTGGGCGCGGCAGGGATATGGCAATTTATACCCTCGACTGGACGTATGTTCATGCGGGTTGATCGTCTGATCGACGAACGCCGCGATCCGCTCTTGGCGACGCAGGCTGCCGCAAAATTACTGAAGGCAAATTATGCACAACTCGGCACCTGGCCGCTAGCCATTACCGCTTACAATCATGGTCCAGCCGGTATAGCGAGGGCGGTTAGATCAGTCGGTACAACAGATATTGCCCGCATTATTCGTTCCTATAAGAGCAGATCGTTTGGTTTTGCGTCGCGCAATTTCTACCCAGAATTTCTGGCCGCAGTTGAAATTGAAAAAAATCATAAAACCTATTTTGGTGATCTGCGACGAGATGCCCCGTTTCAATACGATGAAGTCTATCTAACTCGTGGTTTGGCACTCCAGACTGCTGCTCAGTCCGCCAATATTCCCTCATCACGACTCATCGCTCTCAATCCAGCTTTTGGCAATCAGGTCCAGAATAGCAAGCGCCGTATTCCAAGCGGCTACCGGCTGCGTATACCAGACGGCACAGCTCCACACTTCAGGCAGTACGCGGCCATGCCAGCAGCAGAGCAGTCCCAAAACCAGCCATCCTTGTACGCAACCCATACGGTTCGTCGCGGTCAGAGCCTATCAGTGATTGCCAAATATTATGGTACGAGCCTCACAACGCTGAAACGCCTGAATCGTATCCACCGAGCCAATTACATTCGGATTGGTCAGCGCCTTCGGGTGCCGAGCCAGCATGAGTCCATTCAGGTTGCGAGAGCTCCTGCGGCAGAAAAAACAGTCCAGGCAAGCACGGTCAAGCAGACAACACCAGTCGCCTCTAAAAAGCAAATCCTGCAACAGATCCCGGAACAAATCCAACAGTCGCAGCAGGAGACCATAAGCCATACAGTCCGACGTGGCCAAACCTTGGCGGGCATTGCCCAACGCTATGGCACAACGGTGACGGATTTAAAACGCTTGAATCGGATTGAGAACACCAGACTTATTCAGATTGGACAGACCCTACGCGTGCCGATGAGTTGGGAAGCCGTTGCAACACCTACTGCGCTTTGAATACCGACATTGCTCGGTGCCGCGAAAGTCTCATAGACCCGAAGTACACTCCGGTTCCTCGCCCCCTCGCGCCTGGGTCTTCTGGCGCTCGCGGCAGTTTTCCTACGACTCGCAAGCTTATCTCTGACCACAATAATAGCCGCCTTAAGCCTTCGTTCGGCAGGAGGAGCAGAGGCACTCGCGCCAGCGCGGTCAACGAGATCCAAGGTCCGTCAGTCAAAAAAGAGAGCCCCTACCATCATTCCCCTTCATCACCTCCTATGCTAGCTTTCTCGCATCGTCTTCAGCCCGTCTACGCGAGACCTCATGCAGTACTACCCTATCTTTCTTGATCTGAGCGTCCAGCCCTGCTTAGTCATTGGCGGCGGCACAATTGCCGAACGCAAAATCGAATCTTTGCTCAATGCCCGAGGCCAAGTCGAGGTGATCAGCCCTACCCTCACCCCTCAACTCCACACCTGGGCAGCTGAGCAGCGGATTCGGGTCCGGCACCGCTCGTATCAGAGCGGGGATATGCAAGGCTTCTCTATTGTCTTTGCTGCGACATCTGACGAAGTGCTGCATCGCCAGATTGCAGACGAAGCCAAGGCTGCGGGCATTTTGTTGAATGTGGTCGATCGCCCCGCCCTGTGCTCTTTTATCGTGCCAGCCATCGTCTGCCAGGGCGATCTCACGCTTGCTATCTCAACCAGTGGCACAAGCCCGGCGATGGCCAAAAAGATCCGCCAAGAGTTAGCTACCCAATTTGGTCCCGAGTATGACGTGGCTCTGCAACTGTTGGCTCGGGTCCGAGAGCGCATCAGCCAGGAACAGGTGTCGAATGAAGACCGCCAACGCCGTTTCACTGCCTTAGTCAATTCGCCCCTGCTGGACTATCTCAGACACCGACAAATTGATAGGCTGGACAGTCTTCTACAACAGACGCTGGGAGAAGCGTATAGCCTGGAACAGTTGACGTTTTCTGTGTGAACAGCAGCTGGATAATACTATAGAATTCGACATAAAATTGGCTATGGAAATTGTTCTGCTCACCCTCGCCCTTGTCTTATATCTGCTTAGTACGGTGAGCTTCCTGCTTGCTTTGCTCTCCAAGCGAGAGATTTTTCAACACCTGGCCCCCACTTTCCTGTTGGTCACGTTTGTCGCTCATGCAGCTGCGATTGCTACCCGTTCTTTGTCTGCCGGTTATATCGCCGTCACCAGCTCGTATGAGGCAGTCTCCTTCTTTACCTGGATAACGACGGGCTTATTCGTGTTAGTCCAATGGCGCACGGCACTCCCAGTCTTGGGTGCAGTGGTCAGTCCGATTGGCTTTGTTTTAACCCTTGGCGTGTTTGTGTTTTACACTGATGCCCGAGCGCTCCCTCCAGCGCTGCAGAGCAGCTGGCTGCCGGTACATGTGACGCTCGCTTTTTTAGGCAATGCCGTCTTTTGCGTGGCCTTTTTTGCTAGCCTGATCTATTTGTTCCAGGAAAAGCAGCTCAAAGGCAAAAAAGTGGGCTCCTTTTTCCGCCTACTGCCATCTCTCGAAACATTGGATGATCTGAACTACCGCTCTTTATCGTGGGGTTTTCCGTTGCTGACACTTGGTATGTTGAGCGGCGCAGTCTGGGCGCAACATGCCTGGGGGTATTTCTGGATTTGGGAGCCCCGTCCGGTCCTGTCGTTGTTCTGCTGGGTGTTATACGCTTTTTTGCTCCATTACCGGAGTGTTGGCTGGCGTGGCCGCCGAGCGGCGACATTAACGATTCTATGCTTTACCGTGTTATTCGTCTCTTTCTTAGGAGTCCATTTTCTCCCAGGCCGTCATGGAGGCGAATTTGGCTAATCAGGATGCGACCCTGCTCGTCATGGGTCTCAATCATCATACAACCCCGGTTGAAGTGCGCGAGAAGCTGGCCTTCAGCGAGGGCATGCTGAATAACGCCTTGCCCCATTTGGTGAACACCCACAGTATTCACGAAGGAGCTATTGTCTCGACGTGTAACCGGGTTGAAGTCGTGGCCTGCGCTGATAATCCGAACGCCGCCAGCGAACATATCAAAACGTTTTTAGCCGAACAGCAGCACCTCCCGATCCAATTCTTTGAGGAGCATCTGTATACTCATACCGATAAAGACGCCGTGCGGCATTTATTCCGCGTGGCAGCCAGCCTCGACTCTTTAGTCGTCGGCGAACCCCAGATTTTGGGCCAGATCAAAGACGCCTACGCTTCATCGGCTGAGATCGGGACGCTCGGTACGGTCTTACACCGCTGGTTCCACAAATCTTTCTCCGTTGCCAAACGGGTCCGTAGCGAGACTGGTGTGGCGGCCAAAGCAGTCTCGGTAAGTTCGGTTGCAGTTGATCTGGCGTGTCGTATTTTTGAGCAGCTCAAAGACAAAACCGCGATGGTGATCGGCGTCGGCGAGATGGGGCAGCAGGCAATCCGTCACCTCCAAGGTCATGCGATTGGCACAATCCTGGTGACCAATCGGACGTTTCAGCGCGCCGTCGAGCTGGCCCGCACCTGCGAAGGTACGGTCGTTCCATTTGAGCAGTTTCCCAAGCAGTTACATTTAGCAGACATCATTGTGGGCTCAGCTGGCGGCACAAACTACCATCTGACCTTGAATAACGTGCGCGAGGCTGTGCAAGAACGCAAACGACGTCCGATGTTCTTGCTCGATCTAGGTGTCCCGCGTAATTTTGATCCACGGCTCAACGATCTTGAGAATGTGTTCCTGTATGACATTGACGATCTTGAGCAGGTGATTGCGGATAATAAAGGCGAGCGTGAGGTCGAAGCGGTCAAAGCCGAAGCGATTGTGACGGAAGAAGTCGAGTCATTTTGGCAATGGTATTCCAGTCGGGATATCGGTCCGACCATTGTCTCCCTACGCGAGCAGGCCAATAGCATCCGCCGGCGTGAAGTCGAAAAAACCCTGGCGGCGTTAAAAGAGTGTTCGCCTGAAACCCGCAGAGCAGTGGAAGCGCTGAGTGCCTCGCTCATGAATAAGCTCTTGCATCCACCGATTGACTATCTGAAAAGCCGCAGCCGAAATGGCGACGCCGGGGCGGGCACAACGGGTGTGATAACAGTGAGACAGATGTTTGGGCTGGATGAAGAATAGCACGATGAAACACACCGTTCGCATCGGCACCCGTGGCAGCACGTTAGCCCTGTGGCAAGCAGGTTGGGTGAAGAAACAGCTCGAATCCCACTGGCCTGAGTTACAGGTCGAACTGGTCCCGATTAAAACGTCGGGCGACAAAATTCAACACATTTCCCTCTCCCGGATTGGCGGCAAGGGTCTGTTTGTCAAAGAGATCGAAGAAGCCCTCCTGTCGAACAGTGTTGATCTGGCTGTCCATTCAGTCAAAGACCTGCCAGCCGAGCTGCCGGATGGCTTAACGCTCAGTGCGATCCCCGAGCGAGAAGATCCCCGTGATGTCCTGATTGTCGCCAATGGGTCTGCCTTGTCCGAGCTGCCAGACGGCACCCGAGTCGGAACCAGTAGCCTACGCCGCCAGGCATTGCTCTTGTATCTTCACCCTGGTCTGCAGATAGAGATGCTGCGCGGTAACGTCGAGACCCGCATCCGGAAACAGATGGAGGGCAGTGTTGATGCCACAGTCTTAGCCGCCGCCGGGCTCAAGCGGCTCAGCCTCAACCTGAAAAACAGCTGCCCGCTTGACGAAAACGAATTTCTACCCGCAATTGGCCAAGGCGCGCTCGGCATTGAAACCCGAGCCGGCGACGAGGTCGAAGCCCTGCTACAACCGCTCCATCACCTCGATACCGCAATCGCCATCAGCGCTGAACGCGCCTTTTTACAACGCGTGGGCGGCAGTTGTCGGACGCCATTAGCAGCTAAGGGAACGGTCCGAGATGGCAGCATCCAACTGGCTGCTATGGTGGCCAGTCCAGATGGCAAACAGATGTTGCGCGCAGAGCAGACTGGCCCAACTGAAACAGCTGAGCAGATTGGAGCGGCAACCGCGGACACGTTGTTAGCCCGAGGTGGAAAGGAAATTTTAGAGGCGTTGGCGGAAGAAGAGGAAGCGTAGAACGTAAAAAGACCCGCTCGCCCCCCTTTTTTCTTTACGTTTCACGTTTTCTTTCCCCTGGACTTTTCCTATGCCCGTCTATCTCATTGGTGCCGGCCCCGGCGACCCAGGCTTGTTGACCCTCAAGGGCAAACGCTGCCTTGAAGAAGCCGATGTCGTCATCTACGACTATCTGGTCGATACACGTATCCTCGCCCATGTCCGTCCTGAGGCAGAGCTACTCTACGCGGGGAAGCGCGGTGGCAATGCTGCCATGTCTCAGGCTGAAATCAATCGTCTGATCGTTGGACGTGCCAGCCAAGGACAGACGGTTACGCGGCTGAAAGGCGGCGACCCATTTTTATTTGGTCGGGGTGGGGAAGAAGGCCAAGAGTTAGTTGCCGCTAATATTCCGTTTGAAATCGTTCCTGGGGTGACCTCGGCACTGGCTGTGCCGGCGTATGCTGGCATTCCCCTCACCCATCGTGATCATGCTTCAGCCGTCGCCATTGTGACTGGCCATAAAGAAGTCTGGGACAATGCGCCGCATCTGAACTGGGCGACATTGGCCGGAGTCGGCGGGACATTAGTATTTTTGATGGGTACCCGTCAGCTGCGCAAGAATATGCAACGTTTGCTGGACTACAGTCTGCCTGGCAAGACACCGATTGCGCTGATTCGGTGGGGGACCAGACCCAATCAAGAGGTTCTGACCGGAACAGTCGAGACGATTGCTGATCTGGTTGATCAACACGGCTTTGAGCCGCCAGCGGTAGCGGTTGTCGGCGAGGTGGTCAATCTGCGCCAGCAGTTGCGCTGGTTTGATACGAAGCCGCTGTTTAGCCGTCGTATCGTCGTCACTCGCCCCCGCATTCAGGCCAGCCGGTTTGTCGAATCGCTGGAACAGCAAGGTGCCTATGTCGTCCAGTTTCCGACTATTGAGACCGTCCCCGTTGAATCGTATGAACGGCTAGATGCGGCGCTCGACGAGCTTTCAAGCTACGACTGGACAATTTTCACCAGCGCCAATGGCGTGCGGTATTTCTTTGACCGGCTGCGTGACAGGCAGCAAGATATTCGGAGTTTAGCTGGCGTGCGCTTGGCTGCAATTGGACCAGAAACAGCGCGGGCAGTTGAGGCTCTGCATTTGCGGGTTGATGCCGTGCCAGAAGAGTATCGGGCTGAAGCATTACCTCCCGTTCTGGGCGCGGTGAAAGGCCAACAGATTTTGCTGCCCCGCGCAGCTGAAGCGCGCGATATTTTGCCCCAAGAGTTACAAGCCGCAGGCGCACGGGTTGATGTGATCGCGATATACAACACCATTCGACCCCAAACACATGCGGAAGAGTTGCGAGAATTACTCCAGACGGATCAGGTCGATCTGATCACCTTCACCAGCTCAAGTACGGTGCGCAACTTTATGGCCTTATTTCCTGACGACGACATTCCCGCAATGCTGCGCAATGCGGCGATTGGATGTATTGGACCGATTACAGCCGACACGGCTCGGGAATATAGCTTAACGGTCAGTGTCCAGCCTGAGCAGTATACGATTCCGGCTTTTACTGAGGCGATCACAACCTATTTTCAGGCAAGAGGTTTCCCCCCAGACAAGAGACTCTAGGACTGCCTGGCAAAAGTTTTTCGTATGACCAGGCCGAACTCATCCTCGTTAGTGGCATTCAGCATGATGACTATCAGTATGTCATCCGTATCAACCACCAACAAGACTTGGTCACAGTCCAATACGCGCCGTATCTAGCCAAACACGCGTTCAAATATAATATGAGCGCCGACACACTGGTTGATATGTGGCGGCAAGCTGACCGTCCGTCAGAGTCGGTCAACTGCGGCATTTACCGCGGCGATGATATTTTGGGACCGGAAAGACATTAACGACCGGCTGATGTGGCAGATGTTGGAGCAGCGGAGTGCGGCGGCAGAGGCGCCGAAGGTGGTGGGAGAAGCGGAGTGAAACGTAAAAAACGGCCTTTCTCCATTACTTTTTACGTTTCACGCTTTTTCTTCTGCCTATTTCCCAAACGCTGTCGTCACCAGCTCAGTATCCAGATATTCTGTCACTCGCTGAACCTTGCCGTCCTTATTAAATGCGAACACCTGGCAGTAGGTGTTATCGTATGACTTACCGGACTTGGTGGTGGATTTCCCCTTAGCTTGCATGGCCACGGTATCCCCATCGGCAATGAAATTTTCTGGAGTGATGGTGATGCCGCCTTCGAGCTGGGCGTTGAGTGGGCCGAGGAGCCTTTCTACCAGATCTTTTTTGCCCTTGAAGGTCCCAGAGTACTTTGTTGAGCCGATAATGGTAAATTCTATGTCATCGGCCATATTGCCGAGGAAAGCATCGCCATTTCCCTTCCCCAGCTCGGCAAACATATCCTGCATAAGTTTTTTGTTCTCAGCTGCGCCCATAGTTATGTACCTCCTGTGTGAATGTGTTGCTTGGACTCTAGGACGGATTTCGGGTCAAAGTCAAGCAAGACTTAGCGGGCCGGAAAACGTTCTCCCAACCATTCGGTAATCACCTTGAGCGACGCGGCCCGACCGCCTTCGTTTGGCTTGCTCGGCAATGCATACCCAAAATGGTCAGCATCAACTTGATGCAGCTGTTTATCCGTGGCTGGTGAGGTCTGATAAATCGCTTCGGAATCAACTGGGTAGATAGCATGGTCGCCTGTATGGTTAATGACCAGGGTTGGAATAGTCACTTTGGGAACATTGTCCAGCACTGAGGCAAAGGCAGATAACCCCGACCAATTGCTGAGCCAGGCGCGGGGGGTTTGATATTTGGCAAAACCGGCTTCCAGGTAATTGAATAAATCAGGCCGAGGCGACCACAACGATCCGTAGTCCCGCGCTGAGGGATTGATCGATGGATCGGTATACGCCAAATTGGCTTCGGTTCTATGGATTTCCATATACCGGCCAACCAATGCCCGGCGGCTGATAAAGGTGCGTTTCTCCAGCGGAAGACTATCAAAATCATCTTGGCGCAGGAGTTCCTGAAAATAGTGCTGCTCTTCAATATAACGCTTGGCAATTGCGTCAATCCGCGCCACGCGGGCAGTCTGGGCAGTCCGGTAACGTTGGATAAACTCTTCGCTATATTTGCTCGGCTCGGGCGGCTCGCGGAAGCCGTTGGCCGGGTTGTACATATCCAGACTTGGATCACACGACAGCGGATCGTCTTCATCCGTGACGGATGGGTCAATTGCCGTCTGCATGAATTTTCCTTCACCCAAATGCGCCGCGATGATGATCATGCCGTCGCCTGGTGGCAAGACAAATTTGTTGAGGTCATATGGATCACCGGCTGGGGTTGTGGTCAGCCGATTGGGCGGCAGGGTCACCGCCTGGGCTTGGTAAAAGGTATAGAGTGAGCCCCCACCGCTGTTACCGACAAATACGATCTGCTCAAAACCACGCTCTTCTTTCAGATATTTGATACTGGCCGCAATATCTGGCAGCAACATCTCGTGCAGACACGCAATATCATTATTCGGCCAGCGTCCTTCTTGGCCAAATGCGGCATACCCCGCGTCGAGCAAATACGGGATGGCATAGTGACGGCTCATATCGGCTCGGGGGTGCATGAGACACACCACCGTTTTTTCGCCGCCTGTGGTGTACAACACACCCTTTGATTCGCCTCGATCTTCCGCCTTGAGTGGCACGACTTCTGTCGTTACCCCTGACGGTAGCGTCTCAAAAGAGATCAAACTCAGCCCCATTGCCGAGTAGCGTGGAATCCGTGCCAGTGCCATGTATGTCTCCTTTTTGTTGCGCGATTCGCTCCGTGTTTCCTCTACCTTTGCCTGGTAGAGGAAGCAAGAGCAAGGTGATCGGCTCAGGCGCAATCATTTGGCTCATTTTCTCCTCTCTTGCACAGATTATGCTCAACACAGTATACAAGAGGCTAATATACTGCCTGAGAAAAGAGAGGTGCCCATGCCCTCAAATACACGAGAACGCTTTGCCCAACTGGTTGCCAGCCCAGAGGAAGATCTGAATCTGGCTGAAGCTGCTTTGTTGATTGCTCAGGAAGAGCAACCTGAACTGGATATTCCAGCGTATCTGAACCGCCTCGACGAGTTGGCGGCCACCGTTCGCGCTCGGCTGCCCGGGTCACCCGCGTTTGCCGATATCATCCAGGAATTAAACACTTTGCTGTTTCGCGAAGAAGGTCTGGCTGGCAATCAAAGCGACTTTGGCGATCCGCGTAATAGTTTTCTGAACGAAGTGCTCGACCGGAAACTCGGTATCCCCATTACCTTATCAGTCGTGTACATTGAGGTTGGCACACGTCTCGGCGTGCCGCTTGTAGGAGTCGGCTTCCCGGGTCATTTCTTGGTAAAATATGAAGACTCTCAAGGTGAGACCGTCCTCGACCCCTTCATGGGCGGCATGAGCCTCACCCAGGAGCAACTCGAAGAGAAACTGCGGACGATGTACGGCCCCCAAAATCCGTTCCTGGCGCAAATCCCCCGCCTGCTCGCTCCGGCCGACAAAAAAGATATTCTGATTCGGATGCTGCGTAATTTGAAGCAGATCTATATGCAAAAAGAAGACACGGAGCGTGCGCTCAGCGTCATGGAACGGATTCTCCTCATTGCCCCCGACCATCCGATAGAAGTCCGTGATCGCGGAGCGATTCATCATCGCATGGGCCATCAACAATTGGCAGTACGAGACTTCCGGCGTTATCTGGAACTCGCGCCCAAAGCTGAAGACGCCAAAGCCGTCCGCGCGCTCATGGTCCGCACCATGGCCCAGCTCAATTGAGTGACCCTGGACGATTGAACGATGAAGTTATGACGAGGACAGCGATTCGTGTTTCTGTCGGCGTGCTAACGCGTGCCAAGCAATTGCTGATCTGTCAGCGCAAAGCACAAGATAAGCGAGGTGAGATAGACCAACACGCTCTTAAATGGGAATTCCCCGGCGGGAAAGCAGAGGCGGGCGAAGACGATGCGGCATGCCTGCGGCGTGAGCTTCAGGAGGAGCTTGGCGTGGATGCAACTATTGGCGAAGTTGTCCTCCAGAAGAGCCATACCTACCCGACTGAGCGCAGCGTTGCCCTCACCTTTTTCCATGTCCCATCATATACTCGTGAACTCACAAACAGAGTCTTTGAATCCGTCGCTTGGGTCGAGCCGCACCAGCTGCCGGGTTATGACTTTCTGGAAGGCGACCGTGATTTTATTGAAGCGCTAGCGCGGGGGGAGTGGGCACAGCTTTTTCGGCATGATCAGTAGGCCCAGTAGGCCCAGTAGGTCATGCCGCAGCAGCTTTTTCGTGTGTCTTACATTCGAGTAGCCACGCCAACACAAACGGCACCACAACTACCCATCCGCGACAATACCGCACGTGTGGCTCGACCACATAGTCTTGTTGACACAGGCTTGCGTCCACACCAGTCCCACAACACAGCCGACATTCAGCAGGTAAAACACCGACCATGACGCTCACACAGCATCTTGCATGCTTGGCAGACACAGCAGGATGAACAAGCCGATCAAACCTAGGATGGCTCCGCCCAGAAAGCGGTGGAGCTGAGTATGTGGGACCAGAGCTTGGGCTGGAACTGAGAGCGTCCGGTCATGATGCCAATCAACGCACAAGACGGCAATACTCTTCTCTGATAGTGAATGGAAACCCACCCTTGAAACCGATTGAGAAGTAGACGAAAATTTTCCTGTGAATAGACAACAACTCTTTGCTGCGTTTTTCTTTGCCGCGTTTGTTTTTCTCCTGTTTCAGCTGTACGCCCTGTTTGCAGTTTTTTTGGTCCCGCTGATTTGGACAATCATCCTAGTTCTGACCTTTTATCCACTGTATGGCTTGGTCTTGCGCCTGTTTATGGGCCAGCGCATGCTGGCCTCGCTGACCATGACGATCTTTGTTGTCCTGGTCGTTGCGGTGCCGATTGTTTTGTTTTCTGGCGTGCTGACACAAGAGGTCGCGCAGTTTTACCAACAGGTCCACTATTCGGTGCAGTCTGGCGAACTCCAACGTACGCTCTCAGGCTGGGAGGAGACGTATATTGGACAATTGTGGCAAAGATGGGGGCCACAAGTTGAAGCGTTTAATATTGATCTACCGAGTCTCGCTCTGACAGCTGCCAACACCTCAAGTCAGTATATTTTGGAGCAGCTCACGGGTATTGCCCAAAATCTGTTCCACTTTTTATTTGGCTTTTCGGTGATGAGTTTTAGTCTCTTTTTTCTGTTTCGAGACGGGGAAGATTTTTACCATACCATTCGCGACCTGCTGCCGATGGAGCCAACCCATAAAGAGGCAATTTTTACCCGTTTGTATGACACCGTGTCTGCCGTGGTCCAGGGCATGGTCGCAACTGCGGTGACGCAGGGCGTGCTGGCGGGGATAGGCTTTTGGGCAGTCGGGATTTCGTTTAGCTTTTTTCTGGCTTGTCTCTCGGCCTTTTTTGCCATGTTGCCGATCGGCGGGGCAGCCGCTGTCTGGTTACCGTGTGTCGGTTATCTGGCCATTTCTGGCATGTGGGGCAAGGCGCTGGGCCTGCTCCTGTACGGTACTTTTGTGGTCAGTATGGTTGATAATTTTCTGAAGCCGTTAATCATCGGCGGACGGGCCAATCTGCCGACTGTGTTTCTGTTCTTTGGTATTCTTGGTGGCCTCCAAGCGTATGGATTTTTGGGGGTTTTCCTGGGCCCAGTTGTCCTTGGGGCAATTATGGCGTTTGTCAAAATTTACAAAGAAGAGTACGCCCAGCAGCCTGCTAGACCTTAAAGCGAAAGTGTACCACGTCTCCGTCTTGCATGACGTACTCTTTGCCTTCGAGACGCATCTTACCGGCGTCTCGACAGCCGGCTTCGCCTTTGTGAGCAATATACTCCTCATAGGCAATGACTTCAGCTCGGATAAAACCGCGCTCAATATCTGAGTGAATCTTACCCGCTGCTTTCACGGCAGCCGTTCCACGCGTGATAGTCCAGGCGCGGGCTTCCATTGGCCCGGCAGTGAAAAAGCTCATCAGGTTGAGCAAATCATAGGCATACCCAATAAAACGGTCACGCGCGGAGCTCTCAAGCCCGAGATCGGCTAAAAACATCTCTCGCTCGTCTTCTTCAAGCTGGGCAATTTCCATTTCAACGTTGCCGCAGATAGGAAGAATCGTGAGCCCATTCTCTTCGGCGTACGCCGTAACTTCGGCTGGCAGCGGCGTCTGTATGTTAACCTCGTCTACGTTGTAGACGACCAAGAGTGGCATTTGGCTCAAAAAGGCAAAACCGGCTAAGGCCATCTGCTCTTCGGGTAAAAAAGACTCGCCCCGGAGTGGTTTCTCTTCTTCCAGGACGTGGTAGCACTTTTCTAAGAGCTCGCGTTCGCGCTCCTTGCCTTTCTCTTTGCGTAATCGTTCGAGCCGTTTCTCAATGACTCCCATATCGGCCAGAATGAGTTCAGAGTGAAAGCCACGCAAATCGCGGAGTGGGTCAGCCGGCGTGGTGGCCATAGGATCATCAAAAGCCCGCACGATCTGAGTCAGCGCCTCGACCTCTCGCATTTGGGCTAAGGACTGGGTATCCAGAGCAGCTTTTCTTTCCTCAGACGGTGGAAAATCAAGAAAGGTCACTTCTGCATATTTTTTTTGATCTGGGTCAACAATCTCAGCCAAGGCATCAATACGCGGGTCTGGGACTTTGACAACCGCAATCCCAGCCTCGTGTTTTTTTTCAAAACTGCCCACATCAGCACTTAGACCAGTCAGGGCATTAAAGATAGTGGTTTTTCCAGAACGAGCAAATCCAACAAGTCCGACTTTCATGGCAGAGAATGTAGCAGGTTTTGGGAGGGCGTGAAACGCGAAACGTCATGCATCAAACGTAAAAAGAGGGAGGCAGATTTCCCTTTACGTTTCACGTTTTATCTCTTTCGTTTTATCTTCTAAATTCCTGAATCGACTGCGCCAGCGTACCATCCTTCCGCGTAATCGCCCGCGTTACTGAACGCGTCATGCTGCCGAAGGTTGGCATCCAGCAGGAGTGACGGCCAGGGCCACCAAGGACAATGATCATGAGATGCTCGGGCTTACGAATTAATGGCAGGGCAGACTCGCCAGGAAACAGGTTGTCTGGAACAAATCCCATGCCGTGCATTCCGCCGGCTTCCCACTGTTCTCGGGGCACCCGGGCATGGATGAATACATACTCTCGGATATCATCTTTGCTGATCCCATCTCGGGCCAAGATCTCAGCATGTTCCGGACCAAGGGCCAGGATCGGCTCGCCCAAAGCATACGCATTATTAGAGCCCATACCGGCCATGGTGCTGGCAATTGTCATCAGCATGCCTGGGGCGGCACTACTGACGTGATCGTTAATATTATGCGGTCCTTCAGCTCCACAGACTGTGACCGTGCTATTCTCCGCAGCAAAGCCACGTTCAACGTGCAGCAGAGTCCACGGATTTTCGGCTTCGTTCTCGGCAATGCAATACGAATACTTGGACGGCTGACCCTGGGTCGAGCGGTCGAGCAGGCCAGGCACCCCGCCGCCAATATTCAACAGAATCAGCCGAATAGCCCGTCCGATCGTGGCATTCGGCCGCCAGCCCTGACCAAAGGCGTTATAGTTGCCGTTCATGCCCAGTTCCTTTGCCATTGGGCCATTGAGGATCAGTAACGGCGCACACGGATGAGTCGTACTTTGCACCGCATATAAATTGAACGGGCTCTCAAGTAAAGCTTCCACAGCAGCAATAATGACCGGAAAATACTCCGGCACACAGCCTGCCATAACCGCATTAATAGCAAGTTTCTCGACTGTGGCTATGCCGTATTTTGGTGGGACCGGTCCAATTTCATCCTGCGCGTCTCGGTCGGTCCAGGCCAAAAATTTTTCCACTCGCGCCGGTGTCGGCGGAATAATCGGTAAGCCGTCCGTCCAGCCTTGGTCGTAGAACCAGTCATTGAGGGTTTCAAGCGAGTCATCGAGAGTAATTTTGTCAGAATGAAGAGTCATGTGAATAGCTTTTAGCAATCAGCTGTCAGCCTCGCATAGGGCAGCATAAGTGGAGGCCCCCCACTCAGCACTCAGTCCTCAGCACTCATTACGTATGTTACGCCGACCGCCGGCCAATCTGCTTACCCATTGGCTTCAGAAACCGCTCTCGATACTCTTCTGCCAATTTCTCAGCTGGCTGGGTCAGGATTGCCACAACTTCGTCGGCGATAGCGGCGGCTTTCCGCTCAACTTCGTCGGGTTTATTGCCAGCCAGCGGGTGAGGAATTACGGCAATCGGCATACCACCCATGCCTAAAGTCCGAGACTCTGCTCGCCCCAATGGTGCAAATTCGTCGCTACAGATGACTGCCGTCGGTACTCCGCGCTTTTCCAGCTCAATGGTGTCGTGGAGACCCCACGACGTGCACGAGCCTCAATCACCGATAGCAACAACCGCAGCGTCGCAGTGTGCCAGACGGGTCAAAACATCGTCAGGCGCCGGCATCGATGCGTTTTTTTCTCCACTGATACGGGAGAATGCGCCCAAGCGGGCACGTAACATCTCTTCGACCCGCTCCAGGAGCAGCCCAGCATTGGCTTTGCGGTTATTCAGAAAGCCAATTGTCTTACCCGCGAGTTCGGCACTCCGCCGAGCCAAAGGGACATCCGTTTTTCGCGCCTCGGCTGTTGGGTTGAGGACTTCAATCTGTCCCATACGAGCCTCCTAAAAAAGGACTGAGTGTAGAAAAAAAGAAGAGCAGCAGACCTCATTGACTCAGTCCGCGTTACTTTCTTCTTGTGTCCGTTACTGTAGAACAACCCTCTTGCTCGTGCAACGCTGTGAACGTTAGAGTGCCTGTAATACGCCTGAGGAGTCCGTTATGTCTAGAGTCATTATCCCGATTTACTACGACTTCGCCTCATCTCTGTGTTACGTCGCCACAAAGGTCATGGAACAGCTCGACGGCCAATTAGACATTCAGCTGCTGTGGAAGGGAGTCCAGATCGCTCGGCGGCATGAGGGCTGGAAGAATGGAGAAATGATCGGCGACGAAGCCAGGGGCAAGATCCTTCGGGTTGCCCGCGAGACAGGTGTGGAGCTGCGCGTACCAGACTGTTGGCTGGATTCGTCAGCCGCACTTGAAGGCGCAGAGTTTGCCAAAGATCAGGGCAAATTTGCGGAGTATCATCATACCCTGTTCACTGCGGTGTACGAGGAAGGAATAGATATCAGCGACCGTCCAGCGCTGCTTGAGCTGGCGGCAGGCATTGGCCTGTCCGCCGCAGATCTTGAACAAGCACTCCAAGCCGGCACGTTTACCGAGCGGGTCAAAGAGACCGAGGCAGAAGCGACCACCTTTGGCATTGTCGGCTATCCGACGTTTATGCTGGGCGAGTTTCCACTGATTGGCATCCAACCGGCTGAGACAATGCGGCTGATGATTCAGCGTTATATCGAGAAATCACGCCAGGAAGTGGCGCATTAGGAGGGTTGCACACTGGTCACACGGCTCCATCTGCTCGCAGCTGTTCCACTTCTGCGGAAGAATAGCCCAGCAAGGCTGTTAAGATGTCTTCCGTATGCTCTCCCAGCAATGGTGGGGGCAAGCGATAGGTCACTGGTGTCTCAGACAGATTGAGCGGAGAGGCAACCAGTCGGACTTCTCCTGCCGTTGGATGCGGGGCAGTCCACACCATATCTCGGGCATGCACTTGTGGATCGTCGAAGACCTGGTCAATTGTCTGCAGCGGTCCACACGGAATACCCGCCCCGCGTAACGCCTGCAGCCAAAATGCGGTCTCGTGTACCGAGAAGACCTCTTGGAGCAAAGGGATAATCACTGCGCGATTCTCCACCCGAGTCGGATTGGTTGCAAATCGCTCGTCATCGGCCCAGTCTGTTTCAAGGAGCCGACACAACTTTTGCCACTGGCCGTCATTGCCCACCGCCACGCAAAAGAATCCATCCTGGGAGCGGAACGACTGGTAGGGCACAATCGTTGGATGCCCATTGCCAAACCGCCCCGGCCGGTTCCCCGACACCAAGTAATTACTGGCCACATTAGCCAGCCATGTCACCTGCGTATCTAAGAGAGAAATATCAATGGCCTGGCCCTGCCCGGTTCGCGAGCGTGCGAGCAGCGCAGCTTGAATGGCATTTGCCGCATATAAACCCGCAGTGACATCTGCAATCGCAACACCGACTTTCATCGGCTCTCCGTCGGGTTCGCCGGTAATACTCATCACTCCGCCTCGCCCCTGGATAATAAAATCATAGCCGGGCAGATCCTTATCCGGTCCAGTCTGGCCATAGCCCGTAATCGAACAAAATACGAGACCAGGATTCAGCTCTTTCAGATCTTTATAGCTCAACCCAAGCTGCGCCAGCTCGCCGACTTTATAATTCTCGATCAGGACATCGCTTGTCTTGACCAGCTGCTGAATGAGGTCTTGACCTACGGCAGACTTGAGATTGACGGTGAGGCTTTTTTTATTCCGGTTGGCACACAGATAATATGCGCTCTCCCCGCCAGCAAACGGTGGCCCCCAAGCCCGAGTATCGTCTCCCGTACCGGGGCGTTCGACCTTAATGACCTCCGCCCCGAGATCGCCCAAGACCATCGCACAGAACGGTCCAGCTAAAATTCGGGACAGATCAAGAACACGAAATCCTTCCAGTGCGTGCGTCAGTGACATGCCTGCTGTGTATCCATCCATGACATACATGACAATGGCAGGAGGCGAATCTTTCGAATTTTACGAATCTTCATGAGATAGCCCCAGCAGACACAAAGTTTTTGACTCTCGATTCCGAGAATGCTAGGCTTTTTAAGGATTTACGGAAGCCCCTCACTGTGTAGTGGGGTCAGGTGGAGAAGAGGAGGAGGAGAGGATGGAAGCACGCAGGGTGAGAGGGAGATTTTCCTACCAATGCCAATCATGTCAAGAGCTGTTAGACTGCCTTCCGCAGGGTATTTGCTCCATTTGCGGCTCGGCTGCGGTGGTGTCACTAGATTGGTCCCAGCGCTCAGCGATTGAGCGTCAGGACTGGCTGACACGCATTCATGGCGGTTATAAAAAGAAAAATCGCTCTCCGGTTCCAGCGGTTGAGTAAAAAGGCATATCCATAACGTAAAAAAGGGGCAAGTTCTACCTGCCCCTTTTCATTTTTCGCTTCTTTTGGCCGATGATTCCTAGAGCGCAAGGTTATAGAGCTCTGCCACGTTGTCGTGTAGCACCAAGTTTTTCTCTTCTTCAGTCATATGCGCCGTATGTGTGGCCAAGACATCCTGTGAGTTTGGCCAGGTCGAGTCACTATGTGGGAAGTCATTGGCCCACATCAGGCGTCGAATATTACACAGGTCTTTCATCTGAAACGCGACCCAGTCGTCCTGGAACGTCGTGTAGATGTGGTCATTGAAGTAGTCGCTCGGCATCTTCTGTAACTCTGCCCCAGCGGGTAACCAGTAGCGGTGCCGGTTGTAGGCATGGTCCATCCGATACATGTAGTGCGGTACCCAGCCAGCGTCGGCTTCGACGCAGGTGATCTGGAGTTTCGGGTGCCGATCAAACACGCCTCCCAAAATAAACGTGCCCATCAAATCCTGGTTGCCCCGAATGATGGACATAAAACCGTTCAGCTTTGGTCCGCGCGGCGGCGCACCAACCACGTCACCACGGTTGGTCAGGATATGGAAGCTGAGCGGCATCTGCATATCAATCGATGCTTCAAAAAACGGGGCGTAAATGGGATCGTCGTAATCGGACACCGCAGGATTACCCGGCATCATGACCCCACGTAGGCCCAGGTCTTTGATCTTCTGCAGATCTTCAATGCCCTCTTCAATCGAACGCATGGCTGTCTGGCCTAGGCCAATCAGGCGATCAGGATACGGATCACAATATTCTGCCATCCACAGGTTATAGGCGTCGAAGCAGGCTTTTTTGTAGTCTACGTCAGGATGATTACATAACAACATGCCCACGGTAGGATAAATAACTTCAGCTGCTACACCATCACGGTCCTGGTCCCCTAAGCGTGCCTGTGGATCCCAGCCACCCCGGTGCAGATCTTCAAAATTCACACCAAAGGTTTTAAGATCTTCAGAAGGAACTCCAGCCGCAGCGACCAAGCCCATTGGCACGGGCTGTTTCAGACCTTCGATCACAAACATGTCGCCTTTTTCATCGTCGTGGACGATTTTAGGCGCTGTGTCTTTATACTTTTTATCAATCCGAGTCACATACGTGTCCGGGTGTTCAGTAATATGGGAGTCAGAAGAAATAATGGGTTTCAACATATACAGGCCTCCTTAGCATTACTCGGTCTCTCAGTCATTCAGTCGTGCAGTCACTCGGTTGTTTTAAGACAGTCCGTAGACCTGAGCGACGTTCGCACCCAGAAAATTCTTGCGACTCTCTTCAGACATTGGCGTCACTAGGTCGGTGAGGTCTTTAATGTAGTCACAGGTGTGATCATCATGCGGAAAATCGCTCGCCCAAAAGAACTTGTCCGAGCCAATGTAGTCCATCATATAGCGGACAGATTTTTCATCTGGATCAGCAGAAATCCAGCACTGGCGCTGAAAATAAAAGCTCGGGAGTTCTTTGAGCGGCACGCTATCGCCGAGCGCAGTCTTAGAGGCAGCATCCATACGGTCAAGTAAATGCCCAATCCAGCTAGCTCCTGACTCCAGAACCACGATCTTGACCTTGGGGAAACGGTCAAACAGACCATACTGGAATAAACCCATAAACGCCTGCTGCGGCCCCTGGGCACCCAGCAAATCGACCCACCATTCGCCCCATTTATACATCTCCCTGAAGCGCTGATACACCCGCCGATTGGGTGGCTCGGCCACAGGGTGAATCCCAATCGGGACCTCCAGATCTTGAGCGGCGGCCCAGAACGGATCGTGATCGGGATGCGCATGGGCTTTATCCGTAATCGTATACGGAGCGAAAAAAGCCCCTTTGGCCCCGGCCTTGACCGCCCGCTCCAATTCCTGCGCCGCAGCCTGCCCGTCGGACAGCGTAATATGGGCAATCGGAATGAGGCGGCCGTTCGAGTCTGAACAGAAATCAACGACCCAGCGGTTATAGGCCCGGCAGTACGCCATAGCCAGGTCTGGATCAGTCGTTTCTGATTCCCATTCAAGTGCAAGAGTCGGATAGATTAGGGCTTTGGTGAGATTTTCCTGGTCGAGTAGCTCAAGACGCTCTTTGGGATTATTGCCACCGAATGGGATACTTTCATCATACGGCGTATGCTTGATGACGGCGCGCTCTTTGGCATCCGTGCCCATGCTGCGGCCACGAGCCAAGATTTCAGCCCCAAAGTAGCGCGAGCGCTGGCCATTCAATTCCAGGTGGTCGAGCCCGTCCGGGCCAGGCCGAATACGAATCGCCCGGTCCAGATACTGGGACTCCATGTACTTCTCCCACAGATCCGCCGGTTCATTGATATGGCCATCGGCATCAATAGCGTTGTCATAGTTAAGACGCGAAGTGCGGAACATATATGCGCCCCTTTCTGTCTGTTTTCATACTTAGGAGTTCATATTTTAAACTACTCAGTCTCTACACTAAAGCCTCAGCCAGAGTCAAGGAGTCCTGCACCACCCCAGCCTGAGAGCCCCAGCGCTTGTATTCGGCCTGCGTCTATTGCAAAAAACACTGCCACCGCCAAGAATGCGGCGGCGCATAATGACTGGAACTGGCACCACATTTTCAGCTGGTGTTGATTTGTCGCGATTCCTTGATGAAGGACCCGATTATGCCCAAGCATTTGTTCCTGTACTGACCGAACTGCAATAGCAAGTTGTTGTCTGGACACATTTAACTGAGCGCCGTAGACTACAGCAAGCGGATTAAGAAAACTCTAAGAACATCCCCATGCTTATTTCTAGTATCTCCGTTCTCATATTTATTGCCCTACTTTGGTTTCTTGGTTGGTACGCAAAACGTTGGGTGGCAACTGATTCTGACTACCTGTTAGCCGGCCGTCAGGTGAGTATTATCCCGGGCGTCGCCGGTATCTGTGGGGTCGCTTTTGCCGGGAGCGTGACCAGCATCATTCCTGGGGTGACGATCCAGTATGGCTTCATGGGCTGGATCTGGGGAGTCACTCTGCCTATGGTCGTTGGCTATAGCCTGTACGGTCTGTTAGCCAGTCCGTACATCCGTCGCAGTGGGGCGTATACACTCCCGGAGTGGCTAGAATTACGTTTTGATGCACGCACTCGCCTGGTCGTTAGCATTGCATCTCTGATCGGTCTGACTGGAGTCGTAGCGATGAACATCATGGCTATGGCACTCATCCTGGTCGGCTTTCTGAATGCCCCGCTGTGGCTGATGATCACCTTAGTCTTGGTCGGCCATTTGATCTTCATTATTCTCGGTGGTTTGTGGGCCTTGACTCTCACCGATGTTGTCCAGGTGTTACTGGGGTTCACCTTGCTTCCGGGGCTGGTTGCATATTGCGCCTGGACGTTTGGCGGCTGGGAGACGATCCAAACTCAGTTTATAACTTCCGCACCACTCACTCAGGGCATAGACGGGACATTTCCCTGGTTTAACCTGAGCTACCCGAGTGTCATTACAGTATTTCTGGTTCTCGGCATGTTTATCCAGTGGGGCGGGAATTATTATTGGCTGCGGGCAGCTTCGGCCCGGACAGAGTCAGTCGCTCGTTACCAATATCTGGTAGGTGGCGTCTTGGTTGCCGTGGTCGTGCACGCGGCCTTGGGCATGCTGGGCCTGTATGCAGGCAGCATGTATCGTGAAGAATTCCTTGCCCAGGCTAATCCGATGAGTGCCTATGGTATGTTGTTGCGCAATTTTCCACCCGGTATCACCGTCGTCGGCTTGGTGACCGCTTTTGCAGCAACCATCTCGACGACCAGCAATGCGCACATG
The DNA here is from genome assembly GCA_965231765.1 of Binatia bacterium. Taxonomy (GTDB): domain Bacteria; phylum Desulfobacterota; class Binatia; order Bin18; family Bin18; genus JAAXHF01. Next base: position 4,284,645 of record OZ246887.1, on the reverse strand, counting down.
GGCATCACCGCCACACTGGTTCGCGATATCTATCAACGCTTTCTACGGCCCGAGGCATCCAGTGACGAGGTCTTACGTATGGGCCGCATTTTAACGGTGCTGACTGGAACAGGCATTTGGGCGCTCAGTTTTTACCCGGGGGGCCCATACTTACTGCTGGCCGTCAGCTGCGCTCTATTAGGACCGGCCGCCCTGATCTTCTTCTTTGGTCGCGGCTGGGCGGGTATGACTTCGGCTGGTGCGTTCTGGGGCGCACTTATCGGAATGATGACCATGCTCATCTACGAGGGTTTGCGCTTGACGGGCGTTCTGACCTGGTCTGCACACACCGTGATTATTGGCACGGCCGTCACGCTGCCGTTGATTATTGGCATTTCACTGCTCAAGCCGAACACCGTCAGACGATCTGCACCGACTGATTTGAATGACACACACCATCGCGTGCTTGACCTCCTCCAGCGAGGCTATACCCAAATGGTTGAGATTACCGATTTCTTAGTCATTGATAGTAGCCAAGCAAATCACCTGGTCGAAGACCTAATTGCCAGCGACCTCGTTCAACGCCAAGCCTCAAAAGGTCTGAATTTTTTCACCCTAGCTTTGACTGCTGAGGGACAGCATAAGCTTCAGAAGAGCAGAGGAGAAGACCTTCTGGGGCTCCAAGTCCTTGACCGGATTGCAACACAACCACGCAGCCTGCCCGAACTGAATACTGCGCTGAACCTCCAAGCCACAACTCTGGGCGCGGTGGTGAGTCGCCTGGAGCGGCTAGGCTATCTGCGCAACCATGGTATCTGGCAACGACAGGTCTCACTCTCGGAAAAAGGACAGGCGGTCTTGGCAGCATCCCGCCAGGAAGCGATACCAACTCCGGCTGGCACGACCTAGTCAGCGCGGAAAAGTGAATAAGGAGAACACAATGAAATACGGTTTACATCTTGGCAATGGCTTTTCCGTAACCGAACCTGCCGTGCTCAAAGACGTGTGTCAGATGGCCGAAGAGTTAGGCTATGAGTCGATCTTGATTGGCGACCATGTGATGCCTCCACGCAAAATCAACTCGAAGTTTCCCTTGCCAGTTGAGGATCCGCACATCGAGACGTATGAAGACCAGACCTGGCCGGACTGCTTTGCCATGATGGGTTTTATGTCATCGATTACCTCGACGGTTCGGCTGGGCACGAGCGTCTTTATTGTCCCGTATCGAAACCCAATCGTGACAGCCAAAATGATTGCGACGCTCGACAAACTCTCCAACGGTCGGATTATCGCCGGTATAGGCACGGGCTGGATAGAAGAAGAATTCAATTTCTTAAACACGCCTTTTCGCGAGCGAGGACAGATGACCGACGAATACGTTGAGGTGATGAAAGCACTATGGACGGACGACCATCCACGCATTGAGGGCAAGTATGTCACCATCGATCGGGATGTGAACTTTGGCCCGTCCCCTGTCCATAAACCGCATCCGCCTATCTGGATTGGTGGCAATACCATGGCCGCGCTACGGCGGGTCGTACGCTGCGGCGACGGCTGGCAACCGGCTGGGCTGAAGCCAGGCGCGATTGCGGAAAAGCTGGAACAGCTCCGGGCGCTGATGGCCGAAGCCGGGCGCGATTTCAGCGCACTTGAAATAAGCAGTATGGTCGGCGCCAACACGACCAACAAAGCCGCTGATGTCTTCGAAAATATGGGAGTCAATATCTTATACGGCTTGGTTTCTGCAACCGATGAGGAAACTCCCAAGTTGTTTGCTGAGATTAAACAGTATGCAGAGACGATGTCGCAACGAAGGTAAAGAGCGCACTCGGCCTACCATCAAGAGCCCCCCTCACCCTCGCCCTCTCCCCCAAGGGGGCGAGGAGATAAAAAATGAGTATTCCTATGGCAACGCATAAATGGGCCGAGACCTATCCTGAACTTGGGACCGCTCCCGTTCCGACCGAGCCGTGCATCTCTGCCGATTACTTTGAACGTGAGCGTGAGGCAATTTTTCGCCGCACCTGGCTCAACATCGGAAGAGTGGAAGATGTCCCCAGCCCAGGCAGCTATATCGTGAAAGATCTGCCTGTGGCGAAGACCTCTGTAATCGTGATTCACGGCAAAGAGGGGACTATACGTGCCTTTCATAATATGTGCTCACACCGTGGCAATCGCCTGGCGTGGGATACCCATGGACGCTGCCAAGCCTTGACCTGCAAGTTCCACGGCTGGAGTTATACACCAGATGGGCGGCTCACCTTTGTGCCTGATGAAGCGAACTTTTTCGATTTTGATAAGAGCAGCCACGGCTTAACACAAGTCGCGCTGGATATCTGGGAAGGCTTTCTCTTTATCAACCTTGATCCGCAGCCGACCGAAAGCCTACAAGAATTTATGGGTATCCTCGGTGAGCAATTGAGTGGCTATCCGTTTCACACAATGGAACTGTGTTCCTTATATACGATCGATGTGCAGTGTAACTGGAAGGTTGCCCTGGATGCCTTCCAGGAAATCTATCATGTCGGCGTGCTCCATCGGCGGACGATCGGCACGACCTTCTCAGGCCCCGACAACCCGTTTTGTCACGCGTTGACAATCCAGCTGTATCCCAAACACCGGATGATGTCGCTGTATGCCAACGTTAACCGGACTCCCTCGCCAGTTGAAGCCCTGTCGTATCAATTTGGATCAGTCGTAACACAAGGGGTGATTGCCGGAGATCAGCTGCCGGTTGGTGTGAATCCAACCGGCAGCCCACAGTGGGCGTTTGACTTGAATGTCATCTTCCCAAACTTTTCAGTAGATGTGTCCGCCGGTACATATGTCACCCATCACTTCTGGCCACTGGCAGTCAATCACACCCGCTGGGAAACTCGCTTATTTGTGCTGCCGGCTCAGAGTGTAGGCCAGCGCTTTAGTCAAGAGGTCAGCAAGTGCTTACTGCGCGATACCCTGCTTGAAGACGGGAAGACATTGGAGGCAACACAAGCCGCGCTTTCTTCTGGCGTCAAGTCACATTTTAATTTGCAGGACGAGGAAGTTTTGGTGCGGCATTCGTATAAAGTGGTGGAGGATACGATTCAGCATGGAAAAGGATAAAACGTAAAACGTGAAAAGAAGGTGGTTTTGTCCCCTTTCCGTTTCCTGTTTTACGTTTCAGCGATCTCACGCCCCCGCCCGCAATACCTGTCCCGGCAACGCGCCAGACTCGTGTCCGTCTGCCAAGACCTGCACCCCATTGACTAAGACGGCGTGGATTCCTTCTGCGTACTGCACAAACCGCCCTTCCCCGCCTGGCAGATCGTCGAGAATTTTTTTCTCGCCTGCTCCGACGGTGCGCGGATCAAACACCACCAGGTCAGCGGCTTTGCCTTGGGTAATCGTTCCCCGATCGTGCAGTCCGAAGAATTCGGCCGGTTCCGATGTGATGCGTTGTACCGCCCGCTCCCAGCTCATTGTCTCTCGCTCACGCACCCACGTTCCGAGCAGATACGTCGGATAGCCAGTGTTACACAGCATATCAACGTGTGCGCCTGCATCTGACAGCCCGATCATGACCCGCGAGTCGGTAATCACCTCTTGTAAAAGCGGTGGATCAAAATTCAAGACCGTCATGGAAAAGGCGGTACCAAGATTGTCTGCCAAAGCGCAGTCAAAAAATGTATCTAAAGGATCTTTCCCCTGCTGCTGGCTTAAGGCTGCAATCGTTTGCCCTAACCATATCTGGTGTTCTGGCTTCTCCACCGAACAGATTTCAATCCGCTCCCACCGACCACTAAAGGCTTTCGGATTTGTTGTATACGCCTCACGGAAGGCAGACCGGAAGGCCGGGTCGGCATAAATCTTAGCTTGCTCTTCAGGTAGGCGATTCAGCAACTGGTGACACACTTCATACGGTCCAAGGATAAACGGATTCCGCAAGTTTAACTGCAATTCGGTTGGCTGACAGGTTGCCTGGGGGATACCGCCACGTTGGATTAAACCGGCAGTTTTCTCCAATAGATCACGATGCGCAGTCGGTTGGTCATCGCGTGTTTGCACGGATAACCAAGTCACTGGGCGCTGACTTTCCGTTAGCAAAAAATCAACAACATCGAGCTCTTCCTGAGGAATGATGGACGAACCCGCTCCGCCCAGATTGACCTCAATCGATCCATACCCAAGGTTACGTAGGACATGCGCATAGGCCTGCAGCTCATCACGGCTGGCGAGGCGGCACGCCAAAGGACGACCTTTATACCCAACATGCTGCGTCGCCAAGGTCGTTGAAAAACCAAGGGCTCCAGCTTGCATTCCCTCTTTGAGGAGCGCGCTAATTTGGGCTATTTCGTCCGGTGTGGCGGCTCGTTCTGGGGCTTCTTGCCCAATCACATACGAGCGCAGTGGTGTCAGTGCCATAAGAAAACCCATGTTGATGCCGATCCCATTTTGGGTCGGTACCTGCATGTACTCAGCAAAACTCTCCCAGTCCCAGGTTACTCCTTTGGATAAGACGTTATACGACATGCCCTCAACATTGACTAAATCCCAGGCCAGCGACTCATGCTGCTCAGGCCGACACGGAGCCAGGCCGACACCACAGTTACCCATGACGACACTCGTCACGCCATGCCAGGCCGAGCAGCTGATCTGCGTATCCCAACAGATTTGGGCATCATAGTGGGTATGCGGATCAATAAATCCGGGAGCAACGATCAAGCCGCTGGCATCAATGATCTGGTCAGCTTTTTCGTTCACTTCCCCGACCGCAACAATCTGACCGTCAGCCACTGCCACATCAGCTTTGAACTGTGGAGCGCCAGTCCCATCAATCACCGTGCCGTTTTGAATGAGTACGTGGTATGCCATGCTTCCCCTCCTGGCTCATTCCTAGCATGGGAGCGTAATGATGACTATCTTGCTCCGGTCACACGATAAGGGCATTCGTGATAATGAAACGCCTGAAGTTCAGCCCCCAGACAAGGCTTCCCTCTTAGCCCTCTTTATGCAGCATTCGCCGCCTTGCCCACCTTCTGCTCATGATATTTCTTGAGCGCAGGCATGACTTCAGTTTGGAACAAGGTCATATGTTTTGTCGTCTGTTCATGGGTCGCATTGCCTGGTCCAGCCCCCGCAATGATATAACCAAAGCCACCCAGATAGTCGTAGTCCGCAATCAGCTTATCAATGACTGTCTTGGGGGTTCCCGCAATAGTTCCCCCCGTCGCGGGCTGGCCACTCGCCATTGAAGAGATAAACCCACGCATAGAATGATCAGTCACATAGCCTGGCGGAATGAGAAAGTGAGGTGGAATTTTAAACGCTTTGCTGAGGAAAAACTGGGCATGTTCCGCTGACTCGTCCTGGGCGCGTTGCTCATCATCCGCCACATACACGCCTGGTGCATACCCTAATTGTTCAGGATCAGGTTCGTAATTGAATTGCTCGCGGGCGCAGGTCCGGTAAGCGTCGAGCAAACGTTTAATGTTTTCAAGTGGGCTGAAGACTGACATATACGGATAGCGGTGCCGTGCGGCGAACTCGATCGTCTCGAAACTACCAGCCGACGGCAGCCAGATCGGTGGATGGGGTTGGGTATATGGCCGTGGCCAGACATTCACATACCGATATTGATAATACTTGCCCAAGTGCTCAAACGGCCCCGGCTCGGTCCAGGCCCGTATTATCAAGTCATGCGCTTCATAGAACGCATCCCGCGAAAACGTCGGATTGGTATCGAGTGACAGATACTCACAGCCAATACCACGCACAAAGCCAGAAATGACGCGTCCGCGAGTAACAACATCAAGCATCGCAATTTCTTCAGCCACACGGAGCGGGTTGGCACGCAACGGGATGCCATTGCCAAGAATAGCGATTTTGGCATTCTTGGTCCGCCGGGCCAGCATGCCCGCAATAACATTGGGGGATGGCATCAAACCATACGCATTCTGGTGATGTTCGTTGACACAGATACCGTCGTAGCCCAGCGTATCCGCATATTCGAGTTCGTCGAGGTAGCGGTTGTACAGATCTGCGCCTTTGATTGGATCGTAAAAGGTGTTGGGAAACGTCACCCATGAGGATTCATACTTCTCGTCAAAGTCTTCGGGATAATCTGTCCATGGCATGAGATGAAAAAAATACGATTTCATGTGTCGCTCCTTGTCGTCAGCTTTCAGCTATCAACCTTCAGCAGCCAGCTAAGCCTGTAAAAACTCCACGACCAGTCGCGCAAACTCGTCTGGCTGCTCAATAGTTGGCTCATGTCCACACTGATCGAAATAGGCGACCTCAGCGCTCGGTAGGAGCTTTTTATATTCTTCGGCATAGACTGGCGGAATGAGTTGATCTTGTTGCCCCCAGACAACTAAGGTCGGCATGCTAGCATGGTGCAGACGCCGGCGGAGTTTGGGATTGTGCAAATATGGGTTCCACGCCAAGCGGGCAAACGCGCTCCGGTCGTGAAACATCTGGACCATGGTATCAATGCCAAAATCTTTGGGCATGACCGCCACGGCCTTGGAGAAGTCGTGAAACACCAACGGCAGCAGCTTCTCTGGCGCAAGCCGAAAGACATCCGGGAAAGGGTGTTCAGGAATCCGCAGCCCCGCTGCATCAATCAGCACTAGCTTCTTGACCAGCTCGGGATGAAACGTCGCAAACTCTGCCCCGACCCAACCGCCAAATGACGCGCCAGCAATGGAGATAGGTGTATCGATCCCCAGCCCATTCAGGAGATCAACATAATGGAACGCCATATCATCCATCCCCAGCAGCCAGTCAGGCAAGGGAGATGGGCCAAATCCGGGATGATCGGGAAGCAAAACACGAAAGTGCTCGGATAGACGGTCGATGCCCTCAGTCCAGAGGCCGGCCCCCCCAGCGCTATGCAGAAATAGGAGTGGCTCCCCCTGCCCCGCTTCAAAAACGCGCACCGGATAATCCCCAGCCTGGATCGTGCGCTCTTGTGGTGTGCTCATCGCAATGCCTCCTTGCCTGCTCTCGTCTCCAGGTTCTGGGTCTATCAGTTCTGTGCCTATCAGAGGAAGAGGTCGGTAAAGCCTCGCACTCTGTATTGAGACTCTGCTGTCAGATATGCTATGGCAGCGAACAACACGACACAGGTCCGCGCCACACAGGAGGTATGACATGAAGTTTGGTATCCATTACTCGCTTGGGGTTGGGATGACGCCTACCGCAGCCGATTATATCCGTATCGCCCAAAAGGCCGAGGAACTCGGCTATCACTCAGCCTGGTTGGGAGATCACATTGTTATTCCGGAGAAAATTGAAGCTCGGTATCCGTATACGCCAGATGGCTCGGCCAGCTTTCCGCGCCGCCTGCCATTTCCCGATCCATTTGTCCTGTTGGCCGCGATTGCCGCCAGTACAACAAACATTCAGATTGGAACCAGTGTAATCGTTGTGCCGTATCGCAACCCCCTGCACGTAGCCAAAGCCGTGGCCACGCTCGATATGGTCGCAAACGGACGCTATCAGTTTGGCGTAGGAGTTGGTTGGTTGGCTGAAGAATTTGAGGCGCTCGGCGAGAAATTCTCTGAGCGCGGTAGCCGTACCCGCGAATACCTGCAACTGATGAAAGCCATCTGGAAAGATGAAGCGGCGAGCTTTGAAGGGAAGTATTTTTCGTTTCCAGATCTCTATGCTATGCCGCTGCCAGTCCAGAGACCGCATCCGCCGATGATCTTTGGTGGGGAGAGTACGCCTGCCCTCAAACGGGTGGCTGACTTAGGGGATGGCTGGCAGCCCGGCCCTATCCCAGTTGGCACGCTCCGCGAACGCGTAGCTCAACTCAAAGAGCTCATGGTCGAACGGGGTCGTCATTTTTCAGAATTGTCCTTCTCCATGCTAGGAGATACCCAAGACTTCAAAGACAATCCAGATACGCTGCCACAGTTGGAAGAACTCGGCGTGCAAGAAATGATCATGTTTATGGCAGATGTCGATACGGACAAAACGCTGGCAAAGCTGGAAGAGACAGCTCAGACGTTTATGTCTTAGCAGCACCGTCACTGACAACTGAGGCAGGCAGGGACACCAGTCCCGCTATTGAGGCGGGCAGAGACATACGTCTTACTCTTCACTATGATCATCCGTTTTGCTCAGGGATTTGCACTGCCGATTAGGGGTGCAGCCTTGCTCTGGCGTACCCCTGCCCTGCGGCGGCTTGCTATCGTGCCACTCATCCTCAACATTACCCTGTATATCATCGCTATCGGCCTGTTCATTCAATGCTACGAAACTGGATTTGGACTGCTCATCACTCGTCCTGCAGCCTGGTACTGGTTGATTGGCTACTACGTGCTGCGTAGCCTTGCCTTTGTGGCCGCCCTCGGTGTGGGTGTGTTTTCTTTTGTGTTTATTGGCAAAGCCCTGGCGACCCCCTTCCTGGATATCTTATCGGAATGGACTGAGGACACCTTACATGGCACGCCCACCAATCGACCGTTCCATCTCGGGCATTGGATCGTTGATATCCTGCGTTCGCTGGGTCATACGCTTGGTATGCTGTTTTTGCTGACCGTGGCCTTTCCGCTGAGCTTTATTCCTGTCATTGGCCAGGCAGCGTGGCTGGGCTTAGGCTGGCTGCTGCTCGTATACGATTTCACGGGTTTCGCCCTGGATCGGCGGCGGCTGACCTTCCGCGAAAAGTGGCAGCGTGTCCTCAGCGACCGAGCGGGAAGTCTCGGTTTTGGGGCCGCTCTGTTTGTCCTGCTGGCGATTCCGGTCGTCAATCTCTTTGGTTTGTCTATCGCCGCAGTGTCAGGGACGTTGCTGGTTTGCGAACAAGACCGTAGCTCTTCTACTCAGCCTGTAAAGTCTTGACTCCATTATCATAAGGCGCTCATATTGAGCCCTGCACTGCCAGAGGAGGAAAAGCATGTATCAGGGCTACAAATTCATTGACAGTGATTCGCACATTCTTGAACCGGCGGACATGTTTGAAAAATATCTTGAGCCCAAGTTTCGCTCCGAAATGCCTCGGGCATGGGTGGACTATCAGGGCGAGCCGCTCGGCTTTGGCACGTCGGTTACTATCCCATCCGCTCTGAGTGGCGAAGAATATGTCATGCCGTTTGGGCGTGACCCCATGCCGGATGGCCAACCAACCCTTGGCGATGCTGGCACTCGTATTGTCCTGCCTGGGAATAATGACGCGTATGCCGATTTTGCCCGCAAAGGATTTTCGCCCGATCTGTACAAGCTTGCGCTTGAGCGCACTGGCATCGACTACATGGTGGTCTATCCAACAGTTGGTTTGTATGTCACTGCCGTCCCCAAGCTAAGCGCAGAAACCGCCGCCGCCTATCGACGCGCGTATAACACTTGGCTACATGATTTCTGCACTGATGCAGGCGGCCGGGTTGTTGGGGCGGCGTCGATTGACCTGCGTGATCCCGACGAAGCCATTCGGGAAGCCCGGCGGTGTGTCAAAGAGTTTGGTTTTAAAGCCGTGCATGTCAATCCGACTCCGGTTGGCGAGTACCGTCTGTATCATGAGGTCTATGACCCGTTGTGGAACACCTTAGTTGATCTGGACGTTCCGCTGGCTATCCACGTTGGGGCAGGCAATGCCGCCGACGATATGCTGTATCATTACTTCCCAGGTCTGCGCTCAGTTCAGGGTACAGTAGCGTTTACAATGGGCAATATGATCGCGAGTGCCGCCTTGATCATGGGTGGGGTACTCGAACGCCATCCGAAATTGCGTGTCGTGCATTTAGAATCCGGAGCGGGCTGGGCCGCGTTTTGGATTGATCGCATGGATGCTGGTGTCCAAGGCGGCTTCCGAGATCTCGAAAATCCAGGTTTAAAGCTGCATCCAATCGACTACTTCAAACGCCAGTGTTACATCGCAGCAGACCAGGATGACCCCGGTATTAAGCAAGTCATTGATGTGATGGGTGATGAGAACATCGTCACGGCGACCGACTTCGGCCACCCTGAAGGTCGAAAATATGCCAGCGCAGCAGAAGAGATTCTTGGCCTGCCCGGCGTTTCAGAAGACAGCAAACGTAAGATTATGTGGGATAATGCGCTCGAACTATATCCGCTTGAGGCGTAGGAGGGATTCTTTCTGGAACAGCACGAGCAGCACCTTCAGTCAGGCTTACGGTTCCGGGCTGGGGTTACATATCCAAGCCCCCAATCGTCCAGAGACTCCGGACTCAGAGAGACCCGTTTTAAGTCTTGCGCCCAGCGGGCTCCCTGTCCCACATCTTCAAAATAAAAGTGAATGACATACGGAGTGCCCTCGATGAGGGACTTGGTCACCACTCCGGTCAGAAAGCCAGCCATCTGCTCAGCCTGAGCGATAGCGTCTTTGGCATCTCCGACATCCCGGACTCGGAGCGTTTTGCGATAGGCCCGCATATTGATCACGCTTACTCTCAGCTTTTGCGGCTGAGCAAAACAAGACGAAAAGGCTCTTTACCGGAAGGCTTTCAGGGACGGAGTGGCCTCAAAGCAGTCGCCAAGTTTTTTGAAAATCACTGATAGTGTGACAACGCCTTTTGCCAGCGCGTCTCCAGTTCCTGACTTTCCTCCTCCGATAACAAATGCAGGCGGGGATGCTGATCGAACAAGATGCCGTCCTGCGGATGCACGTAACGTCTGATCTTCTCCGAATAAAAGACCATCGCCCCGCGCGACAGGAGACGCTTTGATGAGAAATAATAGGGCGATTCAGTCCGATACGCTCGCATAGTCCAGGCGTCCTTCCTCCCCTTCAGGCTGAGCGGGGGAGTTTGCGCGGAGGCGCTGCGTTGTCCAGGGCAGCAACTCCGCAAAAATACGAGCAGCGAGGAGACGTATGTGCACGTCCGTGACTACTGCGCGGGGGCCAAAAAGCGGCTGCTGAGGACTCGTTCCTCTGTGCGTCGTCATGGCTTATCCTTATCCGCTGTGTGTCAGCGTACAGAAGTTTTCGAACGCGCACCGCGCCCCCCAGAGGCTGCCGGGTTCTTGCGCGGCGAGGCTTTGCTGGGAGAGAGTTGAGCCTGAGGTTGCGAACGGCTCTGCTTCGTCAGCGTCTCACCAAGCGGGACATCGGCCCAAGAAGGCAGATGGGAAATCAAGACCGGCCCAAGCGCTGCACCTAAAGTTAACAAGGGCGAGAAGCCTGCCACCGCCGCCATTGCGCTGAGTGCCCCGACCCGTTTCCAGTCGATCGCCGACCCAGGAGAGTCACTTGCCATTAGCTGTCTGAGGGTCTGCAAAACGCGAGCGTAATCCCCACTTGGTTCACTCTTGCCATTCTCCCACCGGTTCACAGTCGCAAAGCTCACCCCCAGAATCTGGGCGAAGACTTCTTGCGTGAGTTCTAACTGTTCGCGCAATGCTCGGATTTCCTCCGGGTCCATCATCCCTCTCCTTACACTAGCTAGATATAAAATCTATTATAGCATATATTATAGCTGTAAGGATAGGACATAAGCGCACACCGAGTGCGACGCAGACCCAGAATCATCCAGCCTTGCGTGGAAGCAGCATGAGAGGGGCAGACAGGAGATGAAGAAAATCTACGTCATCACCGCCACCCGAGGCGGATACTCCGATTGGCAGAAATGGATTGTCGGTGTCTGTCACAGCAAAGAGGAAGCGGAAACCTACCAGAAGAAAGCCAGAGAATGGAAAGATACCGTTCTGGCTCAGTATGGAGCGATGCGTTTTACGCCACGGGTCAGAGTCAATCCAAAGTTTAGAAAATCGTGTGGAAAATATGATCCGGAGTTGCTGCATAATCTCAGTGCGGATGTGGAATATTGGGTCAATGAGGTACCCATGTTGTCAGTCGCAGAAGCAGAGAGTTTACAATGTTAATGTTGAGGGTGAGTATGACTGAACGCGACATGTTGCGGTTTGAATCGATCTTTGACTTAGGCGAGCCTCCGCGCGCACCACGAGACCCCGCCAGGTATCCCGCGTCTCAACGAGATCCCCAATGAAACCGTCTCACTGCTCCAACCTTAACCATAGGCGGACCACCTCACCGGTCCGATGTTGTCCCCAGTGTGGCGAAGTCGTCAAGAAGCAAATTTTCCTGCAGATCTGTCACGCAGACACCCACGTCAGACGACGCCGGGAGAGGAACATATTCTGTGTGGATTGTGGGAGACAGCTCATCACCTAGTCCACCTGCACTCAGATCAGAAAGGCTACAGCGTATATGAATTCAACAGAAGCGGTGACAAAGGATATTATTGTTGCATGGCTCAATAACTCTCACACCACGCAGGAGACAGGATCTTTTCTGGCCGGAAAAGATGCAACGCAGGTCGGGGAGTTCATAGCAACCGTGTACAAAACAGTTTTTCGGACTGTGGAGGAAACGACCAGGGCCGCGACCGAACACGGACGGGCAGCACGGCGCGATTCCTGACAGACACACAGGCAAACCCAAGCCGTGGACAAAACAACTGAGCACATGACGAGGAGTACTGGCCACCTATGGCTAAACGAACCACGCTAGAGAACCGTTTCTATGAGCTTTTCTTGGAATTCTTTGCCCATGCTGAAGCACATCGGCGTTGGAACGTCTTTGAGGACATTCCGTGGCACCAGACAACCAAGACCCCGGACCCAGAAGTTGCGAGCCTCATCGAGACCTATTATGCGGTGGAGCTCTACCTGCCCGATTACGTCCGGCATGTCTTAGGTCTCGTACGTCATAGTCGGGGCCGAGCATGGTTTCAGACCAACTGGGGCTACGAGGAAGCAAAACATTCAATGGCGCTTGAGCGCTGGCTGATCCATTCCGGCGCTCGGACTGAGCAAGAGGTATATCAGTGGGAGAGCGACGTCCTTGAGCAGACCTTCGAGTCACCCTACCACGATGCTCTGTATAGCCTGTGTTATATGGTATTGCAGGAGTTTGCGACGGGATTGACCTACCTCCGGCTTCGCTCAGCTATCGAAGAAAAGGGCAAGAGTGACCCGGCCCTCAGCTGTTTGCTCGGGCTGATTCACCGAGACGAGATTGCTCATTTTGGATTCTTCAAGCGCTGCCTCGCCCTGTATATGGAGTACGATCGTGACCTCGTGTTGGATTCGCTGAGCGTCGTTGTATCCCAGTTCCATATGCCAGCCCGCTATATTGTTCCCAACTGGGAGGAGCGAGACCTGGTGACAAAGAAGTGGGCGATCATCAATGATCGTATTTTTCTGACAAAGGTCGTCCTGCCTATCATGCAACACCTCGGGACAGACCGAGCCGAGATGCGGATCATTCGTCAACACATTAGCGAACGACAAGAGACAGTTATTCCTAACGCAACTGCGTTCATCGACAAGAAGGTCGCACAGCATGACCGCGCTCTTGTAGCAGCACGAGATATTCTTGAAAAAAATGAAGGACCGAGCAATGGCCACCCAACGCAAGTCCACTCCCAATCCGAACATGCCTGAGCGCACGCCGGCAGGCCGTCCTGACACCAGTGTCGATATTGTTGCCATCACGAGCTTGAAAGAAAAATATCCGCCAATAGTGACCGATGATTATGGCCTCACGGCGCGATATGCAATTGCGCTCCTCAGTCGCCTGACCGATGGCAACGCGCTCGTCACCCTTGGTGTCGGGCAGCATCAGATGCCGGCGATGCAGCATTACCGGGTGCACCAACCGGCGTTGTCTTGCCTGCGCAGCCCCCAGCCCTGCGAGCCGAGCAAACGGGTAGCAGAATTGTGCTTGCTCTTTGGTCTTATGCCTGTCATGGTAACTATTGTCTGAATGGCGCAAGCCATGGAATGGAGGCCTGCATGGGCGACAAGTCCCCGAAGTCGAAACAACGCGACCAGAAGCAGAAGCAGATGGACAAGACTGGAAAAGCAGCCGCGGCAAAGTCCAAACAAGACCGTTTCAGCCAGTCTCCACCGCCCGCGGCGAAGGGCAAGAAATAGCAGCAGTTGTCCACGAACGATCTGCCCCCTTGGCAGCTCCCAAACCGGAAAACTGCGCCATCTCTTGCCAGCATGATTCCCCACCTCCTCAACCTCAGTTGACTAAAAGAGCCCGCATCCAAGAAGGCTCGAAACCCACTCATTCTTTCTAGAAGGGCCCTCGATAGCCAGGGGGCCGCCAGCCCTTCTCTACGCACGCTTGACACACCGAGACGATGCGTTGACTTCTCCGCTCGCCAATGAGAAAGCCTTGGCCGTACGGGTACTCGGTTGGGATTGCCTTCTCGCAGTCAGGATTGGCACACATCGTTTTAAGGGTTTCATTTTCATGAGGATGGGCCATGGTTTTCTCCTCCAACGTCAGACAAAGTGAGAGCGCCGCTCAAGTCGTACGCCCCCAAAGGGACTAAGAGAGTGCAATCTCACCCTCAATCGTGAGGTCCAGATTGACCCCTTCGACTTCGAGCTTCATTCGGGCTTTGAGCCGTTCAGTGCCCGCCACGGTCCCCTCCGCCAGGGCCTCCCGCACCGCTTTCTCAAGCTCCTGCTGCGAGGTCACGCCCACCTTTTTCAGAAATTTCCGGACTTCTCCATTGAACGTGTCTTCGTTCATCATACGCTGCCCTTTCTCTAAAAAGTTTGTACTTCTCACCGCGACGGGAGAGTGAATTGACATAATAGATAATATGATATATGCTATAGTAATAGATACAACATACAAGCCCCTTAAGGAGGTAGAAAATGAGCTGGATTAGTAGAGCTATCGAAGCCATCAAGAAAGCGTTTGAGGATGCATGGCCCAGTAAAAGTACAGAGACTGTTGGCGCAGCACCTGCAACAGAGCCTCGGACTGAAAAATGAACACAAGAGGAGAAATCTTCGCTTTTCTGACCACTGGGGCTTCGCAAAAGGCTGAGTGACAACCCCTTTTGGGTTTGCCAACAGTAGTTCATGAAGTGGAGCCTCCGGATAGCGCAGAGCTCCGTCCACATATACGCGGCTTCCCCCTTCCGCTATCGCTTTTGAGAAAGGAACACGCCAGATGTTCGGCCTCGGGCCGCTCGCGATATTCTTGCTTATCACAGCCGTATTATTGATCAGCGGGGTGAAGATTCTCCAGGAGTACGATCGAACGGTCGTTTTTCGTCTTGGACGACTCGTGCCCTCCCGTGGCCCGGGGCTTATTTACCTGATCCCCGGAGTGGAACGCATGGTCAAGGTAGACTTGCGCACCATCACTATGGATATTCCTTCACAGGACGTGATTACTCGTGATAACGTCTCGGTCAAGGTCAACGCCGTGCTCTACTTTCGCGTGCTCGATCCGAGCAAAGCAGTCGTAGAAATCGAGAACTATCTCTTTGCCACTTCGCAGTTGACGCAAACAACCTTGCGCAGCGTGTGCGGTCAGATGCAGCTCGACGACCTCCTGACGAAGCGCGAGAAGATTAACGCCCAGCTCCAGGATATTATTGATTCCCAAACGGATCCCTGGGGAGTGAAAGTGTCTCAAACATATTGACTTGCATCAAGACATGCAGCGGGTCATTGCCAGACAAGCAGAGGCGGAGCGCGAACGCCGAGCCAAGGTCATCAATGCCGAGGGGGAATTCCAGGCGGCGCAGCGGTTGGTCGATGCCGCGAAGATCATTGAGCCACACCCAGTTGCACTCCAGCTGCGCTATCTCCAGACGCTCTCCGAAATCGCAACGGAGAATAACTCGACCATCTTGTTCCCAGTGCCCATTGACCTCCTGCGTCCCTTCTTGGCGGCCGCCACACGAACGCCATAAGCCTTTTGCCGGCTGGCCTCTTTTCAATTACTAAAGGAAGGGAGCGATGCTCTCATGGAGACGATGGAAGAAGAGTTTGTCTTTCCAGAACAATTTTTTGTCCCTGCCCAAAAATCTCATGCACGATGGAATGGAGAACGGCAGCTGCTCCTAGCCGTGCTTGAGAATGCAGTGTATGAGTTTTACAAATATTGCCACTCACCCACCCGACGTGAAAAACGGCTGTTCCGAGAGGTACAGGAGTGGTTGTGGTCCGGCGAGAGAAACTGGCTGTATTCCTTCGAGGGCATTTGCATGTACCTCGACTTTGCTCCCGACACGATCCGTCGGGGACTACAAGAGTATGCCGAGACAATCGTCCCGTCCCCTTCTCCGGGCCCGAGATCTCTCCAGCAGGAGGCCTGTGTAATCGAGCCAATGCCACGGTGTAGTCCTATGTAGGGACTCAGCAGCACTGAAGCTACCCATTCGGGTAGTTGCGGGGTTTGCCGATGCTGCGGTAAACCACCTCCTAGACCTCGATCCAATAATCGAGCGCTTCGGAAATCGTGGTTATCGCGCCGCCCAACTCGAAGCGGCTGTCATTGGGGGCAAAGTCTACTTGGCCGCTTACGGGCAACGCTTGGGGGCGACAGGCCTCACGTTTTTTGATGATGATGTGAAGCAGTTCCTTGCCCCGCATGCGGCAGGCAAAAGTGTCCTGTTTCTCACGGCGGTTGGGCAGCCTATCAAGAGGCGGGGAGAGGTATGAGTAGTCGGCCCGAGCACTTTCCTGGCGTCTGCTATGCGGCGTGTTGGTTTTGCTGTTCCGCCTTATGGATCTCAACGTCTCGAGCCCACGCCAGCTCTCGATTTGGCAGACCGATTCGCCACTCATTCTCGCGTTCCCCGAGCCATTTCTCCCACACTATCGATTTCCCATTCGCTTCCCACTCGGCTTGTCGCTGATGAAGCCATTCACTCTTCCGCTGGCCAAGCCAGTCCTGCTTCCGGTAGGTAATTTGATCTTCCGAGGTTGTCGAGTCTAGTGGAGTGTACGGAGTATTCTTGAACTGCATACTGAAGAGGGCTTGCCTACGCTGTTGTTCCGCTGTGCGAATGCGCTGGAGCTCCTGCGCGATATCGGGAGCACGTCGCATAGCGCTGTTAATGCGCCGCTGGAGGCGCGTGCAGTGGCGCCGTTTTTCTTCACCCGCGAGCCGCAGACAGTCTCGCCCATTTCTGCCGGCCTGGATCGTCACCGCACACTGCGGGAGTTCTCTCCCCAGGACACCTATCTTCTCCTGTAGCCACGTGACATGAGCCCGTTCTTCAGCCGCAAACTGGAGGAGACGCTCACGATCCTGGGCGTAATGCATCCGCTGGGCGTAGTGGTGTAAGCGGGCAATATCTTGAGTCAGTTCACAATATTCAGCACACAGCACATCGAGAAGCATTTCCGGGTTGTCTGACTCAGGCATCGCCAAAAGCCGCTTCCACTCTGTCCATAACGTCTTGAGCCCCTGGCCGAACAATCTCTTCAGCTCTATCCCTGTTACACAAAAAGGCAAATTTCCTCCAAACAATTCCGTCACCGTCACCACCTCCAAGAGAACACAAAAAGACTCTGGAGGTCATGAGTACGGTTCCGGGGACCTGCATATTCTCAAGCCAACTCGCTGTCACGAAAAACAAATACCTATATAAAACCGTAGTCCTTTCTTACGCTAGATACAATGCGGGTAGAAGCTCTTAATTTATATTTACTATTTTGTGCTGAAGACTCGCCCTTGTGGAGGAGCGTAATCAAGGTGTAGGATGTTGAAGATAAGGCCATCCCGTTAGAACTATTGGCCTTACCCCACGGCTATATTTGCCCCTCTGTCTCAGTTATTAATAACTGAAAGGAATGCACATGGACAAAAAAGTCCAACTCAATATTATATATGCGGTTATTGCCGTATTCGTCATTATGCTTTTGCAAAGTCGGCTGGTAGAGAGTCCGGTCGAGGTCCTTCCGTACAGCGAGTTTGAACAGCTCTTGAAGGACAAGCAAATCGAAGAGGTGTACGTGCGTCCGGACTATCTCGAAGGCAAACTGAAAAAATCGTCCCGCGAAGGCCAGGAGCGCTTTGTCACGACCCGGGTCGACCCCCAGCTCGCCGACCACCTCAGCCAGTCGAACGTAAAATTCACTGGGATCATCGACAGCACCTGGCTGCGGGATCTGCTGTCCTGGGTGCTGCCGGTCCTGTTTTTCTTTGCGATCTGGCAGTTTTTCTTTCGACGCCTGGCCGAAAAGCAAGGTGCCGGTGGCTTAATGAGTGTCGGTAAGAGCAAGGCCAAGGTTTACGTCGTCAAGGATACCAAGGTGACCTTCGGCGATGTGGCCGGAGTCGAGGAAGCCAAGGACGAGCTGAAAGAAATCGTCTCCTTTCTCAAAAACCCCAAGGAGTACGGCCGCCTGGGCGCGCACATGCCAAAAGGCATCTTGCTGGTCGGCGCGCCGGGGACCGGGAAAACCTTACTCGCCCGAGCCGTCGCTGGTGAAGCTGGAGTGCCATTCTTCTCCATCAGTGGCTCCGAGTTCGTCGAAATGTTTGTCGGCGTGGGTGCCGCTCGTGTACGCGATCTCTTTGCTCAAGCTAGCAAAGCCGCGCCGTGCATAATTTTTATCGACGAGATGGACGCCCTCGGCGGCGCGCGCGGCAGCGGACTGTATGGCGGGGGCGGGCACGACGAAAAAGAACAGACCCTGAACCAGCTGTTGACCGAACTCGACGGGTTTGATCCACAGGAGCAAGGGATTGTCCTCCTCGCCGCCACGAATCGCCCGGAGGTCCTTGACCCGGCACTGTTACGCGCCGGCCGGTTTGACCGTCAGATCCTGGTCGATCGGCCTGACAAAAGCGGCCGGTTTGCTATCCTCCTGGTGCACCTGAAAAAGATCACATGCGCCACGGATATCGCTCCTGAATCGATTGCCGCTCTCACGCCGGGTTTTTCTGGCGCCGACCTGGCCACGATCGTCAATGAGGCGGCACTCCTAGCCACGCGACGCGACGCACGCGAGGTCACTATGGAAGACTTCAACAACGCCATCGAGCGGGTGATTGCCGGCCTGGAGAAAAAAAACCGATTGCTCAATCCGCACGAGCGTATGGTTGTCGCCCACCATGAGATGGGCCACGCCCTGGTCGCCGGAGCTTTGCCCAGCAGCGACCCCGTCCACAAGGTGTCGATCATCCCGCGCGGCATTGGCGCGCTCGGCTATACGATCCAGCGACCGACCGAAGACCGTTTTCTGATGAGCCGCGCGGAGCTGGAAAATAAGATGGCGGTGTTGATGGGCGGGCGGGCCGCAGAGATGCTTATCTTCGCCGAGGTGACGACTGGCGCGGCGGACGACCTCGACCGGGCCACCGCTATCGCCCGGGCTATGGTGACCCAGTACGGCATGTCCGACACGCTCGGCCAGATGACCTATGAAGAGTCGCGTCAGTCGCTGCTCGGCCAGATGCCGTTCCCCACGCAAGAACGCCACTACAGTGAGGAGACCGCACACGAGATTGATTGCGCAGTCCGTGGGCTGACCGGCCACGCACGCGAAAAGGCATTAGCTATTCTCACCACCTTTCGTGAAGAGCTGGAAGAAAGCGCCGCGCGGCTGCTGGAAAAAGAGACCTTACTGGCCGATGAACTGCCACGGCTCGATGTGAGCAAGCTCACGGCTCGCACGAGCGCGTCTCATGCCGTCGAGGAGCAAGTAGCTGCTCCGGCACGAAATGGAGACGAGGCTGGGTCTGTTGCTCGCAGCGAGGAGAGTCCTCGCTAACCAGGCACCGCTCAGTTAGAATCGATCCTTACGACAACTCGGTCACCCAGACGCCCACATGCAGGCTCGCTCCTGGAGGGCCAACGAACGAGCCAGCTATTGGCGGCACTGATTCGGGCAACCTGGCCACCGCTACAGCAATGTGATTGGTCCCTACGATTTCTCCGATGGTGGGATCGAACCCCTTCCAGCCCGCGCCTGGCAGGTACACCTTAGCCCAGGTATGGGCCGCCTCGAAATTGACTGTTGATGATGAGGCGTGCAGGTCACCACTCACAAAACGCGAAGCAAGGTCCAAGTGCTGTAAGGATCTTGTAGCACTTCATACTTCCCCCTGCTCGCCACCTCCAGCCGTGTCAAGAGTAACCGACTAGACCAGCTGAAAGAGCCCGCCGCAGTTCGCACAGCTGCCCATAGAGATGACATATTTGGGATCGGGCATCTGATCATAGAAGACCTTCGTCCGGAGCGCCATTTTGAGCGTGCGCGTCCCCGCGATAATCATCAGATCCGATTGGCGTGGGGTGTCATGCCTGCTCAGCCATAGCCGCATTTGCTGGTGCAGCGCTTAGCTCTAGGCGCGCACCAGCATCAGTGGGCTGGGTCCCCAAGCGGACGGCCCCGAACGCCTCCCATTCCGGAAGGGCATTCGACAACAGAAATATGGATAATAGTAGAGGAAAGACACTCAGTCCTCTGAGGAACTCGGACTCAACGGTTACCCCCATCGCAACCAGCCCCACCCCGGCGACAAACGCGCCCAAGACACACGCCGAAAACGTCTTAGTAAATCTCATTCTTTATACTCCTTAAAAGTGCTGGCTAGGGGAAGGAGCTGTACAAGCGGTACAACATGATTCTTTCCACCCAGGAGGGAGAGCAGACTCGCCCCAAACAATCCGCCTGCCGCAAGAGTCAGTATCGTCTTCATCCGTCTCCCTCCAATTGGAAAGAGCAAGCTGAGGGACCCTCTAGGTCGCCAGGTGTATCTGACGACGTTTTTTCTGAGGGCTTTATCCTTCAGGACTTCCGCTCGGACTGGCAAAGAGGAAAGACACATAGAAGGCTTAGTCAATGGCGTGTTTGGACGTGTCACTCGCTAGGGCAATCGGAATCTTCTTGGGCACCATCGTCTCGGGCAACGGCACCAACACTTCTAGCACGCCATTTGTATAGTTGGCTTTCAGCTCATCGGTATTCACCCTCTCTGGCAGAGTGAAGGTCCGCAGGAACGAGCCGTGGGACACTTCATGGTGGAAGGAGTGCTCTGCGTTGTGTTCGTGATCCATTTTGCGCTGGCCTTTGATGCTTAAACAGTTGCCTTCGAGAGAGACCTCCATGTCCTTCGGGTTCATACCTGGCAGGTCGGCCTGCACGATCAGAGTATTGTTATCAATATAGCTCTCAACCTTGGGAACTATGCCTGTTGATGACTCTCTTGGTGTCGGCATTACCGACACCCTCGGCATCGTATCCCGTTCCTGGCCGCCGAAGAAGCGCTGCATAAACGCATCCATGGTCACGAGAGAAAGGAGCCAGACCACCAGAATGATTTCTACGCATTAATATGTTTTTTGTCATGTTGAAAAGGTAATCAGAGGAAGTAGATTGTCAAGCATCCTTAACTAAATATAAATTTTATAGTAAAAAATAGAGGATGCTGATGAAGACAAAGAGGGGGCCTCGCAGCTTGCGGCTCCGACGAGGACTCAGCGGGCATGGGCATTACCAGTTTTGGTAATCCTTCCCTGGCACCAGCGGTGCCGACTCAAATATTCACTCAGCGTGATTCCTAGAGAGTTCATCAGCTGGTAGCCTGGACGGTCATCGCCTGGGAATGTCCCCAAGAATCCATACCTGAAGTTCCCCTCTCGTCGGAGACGCGGTCAGCTGGTCGGGTGTCGCTGTCCTCTTCACTTCTTCACCACCACTAATTCGAGTCTCCAGTTCTTAGCTCGTCCTTCTTCAGCCGCGTTGGATGCGAGGGGATATTGCTGGCTATAGCCAGCAATTGTGACGCGGGTGGCGCCAATTCCGCCTTTGGTCAGAATCTCTTTCACTGCGGCTACTCGGTCGAGGGCTAGCGTCTTGTTGTCTACCGCGCTTCCAACACCATGGGTATAGCCATCCAGCCGCACGTCAGTAGAAGGATAGGCATTCAGGATGGCGCTCAGCTCATCCACCGTCAGCGCGGCTTCGGTGCTTAATTGGGCTGTACTATAGTCGAAGTGTAAACGGTCAAAAATAAAGACCTTGGGCACGGTCTTCAAGGCAGCCTCTCCCAGAAACGTGGCGACGTGATAGTTCAGGGAGTCTTCCTTCAGAGAGAGGACTGCCCCGTCTGGAAGGGTCACACTGACGGCTGCTGAGGTAGCTGTTGGCATCCACTGATCCATCAGTGATGGTGTGGCCCCAGAGTCACACCCCGCAAGAAAGTAGATCGCCCCTGCTGCCAAGACGCCGAGTACGGGCCAACGCCATCTTTTTAACGTACTTTCGGCTCTCACCGGGTGGGCCATCATTGCTGGCGCCATGCCAGCAGGCCAGGCGTCAAGATGCATTATACCGCTCACTCCCAATCCCTCCGCCAGTCCTGCCGGCGCCAGTTTGACGATGGCCTCTTTTTGTCCCATCAACAGCATAGCGAACTGCGTGGCGTCCAGTCCCTGCACTGCGCATACTCGTCCTAATACACCCAAAACCACAGGCGCCGCGAGACATAACAGAGAGGACGCAGAGGTGTTTGTAACGCCACTGGCGGTGGCTACGAGCTCACTCACGGCGTTCAGCTTGTCGGCGAGTACTGCGCTCAGAATCTCCTGGCCAGTGGCCATCACGTTTTGTGTTGTATTTCCTTCGTTGAGCAGGCCGGAGAGATTATTTAAGAGGCGTCCATAATTGGCCCGATTAAAGAGGTCCAAAAGCTGAGAAGAACCGTTCGTTGAGGAAAAATGTATCAGGCTGGCAAGTAGGGTAGGAATAGCCTTGTCGATAGCCTGCCGAGTCTGAGCCGGAGTTTCGCCCAGTCGCGCGCTGACGTGCTGGATCATCTGAGGCGTTAACTGACTGCTTATGCTGTCCAACAAATTGGTGGCCATGGCTCTTCTCCTTAGCCCTGCTTTTCAGCGAAGCGACGAACAAAAAACCACCAGAGCGCAAAGAAAAATAGCGCCGGCAGTACCCAGGACAACAGGTCCGGTAGCCAGGTGCTCTCGAATGCCCCGGTGAACTGCACCTCGGACTGGCCTCGGCGATCGGGCAGGCGTGGGTCAACCCGAGTCGTGGCAAGAAGTTCCTCGTCGCTTGGCCTCGACTTTTTGAGCTGGCCTTCGAGAATATCCTGGCGAACATACACTTCCTCGATCTGTCTGTCCTTCAGTAGCTGGTCAAACTCGCTGTCAGAAAAAACATTGACCGGACGCCCCGGCAACCAATTTTGCAGGAGCATCATGAGCACAGCAGCGCTCATCACATATATAACACTCTGTCTATTTTTCTTATCCATACAGACGCTCCTCTTGAGTCCTGTCAGAGGTCGGTTGCTCTTCCCTCAGCAATTTTTCCTGCCAGGGAAGCGTGGTCGCAATAGCCTGCTCATGGCCACGCTGCAAGCCGGTCCGGATACAATCCGGATCAAACCCGAGATGCGAACAAATACTCTCAAAGGCATATAGCCAGTGGCTAGCCTGGGATAAAAACCACTCCTCGACCTCGCCGAACAGCTGTTTCTCTCGCCGAGAGCGCACCTGATAATATTTGCGGTACGTATGGACGGCTTCCTCTAGAACTGCGAGCAATAGCCGCCGCTCTCCGGTCCACGCTGCCAGCGATTCCCGAGCAGGGTGAACAAACTGGTCTGGGGTTAAGATCTCTTGCTCCCACAAGGATCGCCGTAATCTGGGAGAATCCCTCAGAGAATCCGTGGAATCTCGACCAGAGGGAGGAGGAGAGACCGAGGTGCTGCTTGGTGTTGCTACTGAGATCTCCTCTACCTTGACACAGTTCATGCTTTCCCTTCCAGAGCGTGAAATTTCTCCACGTATAACAGGACCGCCCAAACAAACGCTGAGTGGCTCCAGGTGAGCGGGGAAACCGAAAGAGGATGCCCTTGTATGGGATGCACCTGTTCTGCCAGCACTCCTGAAGGCAGTGCATTCTGCGCGCACCATTCCAAGTACGGGAGCGCTTCGTGCAGTTGCTCAAGATTCTCCGCCCGCACGATCTCATATTCCCCTAACCACAGCGTTGAGATAAACCAGGGATTACCAGGAACATTGGGCGGAACGTCATGCTCCCGCTGATACTGATCATTGTGATAGCGTGCGACTCCCCCGATTGGGGTATTCGATAAGAGTTGTGCCCGTATGGCCTCCACCGTCTCGACGACCCGTGCATCCATCGGAGGCAATACGCCGAAAGTCGCGAGTGCGAGCAGGCTGACGTCAATGACTTCGTCAAGTTCATAGCCGTTCGCCGTACGGTACCCCGAGCGAGCATATCTCTGCTGCCCAGCATGGTACAAATGTGTGACAATGCCATCCGTCATCTGATCAGCCGCAGCGGTATACGCCTCAGTGCGGGACACGTCCTGAAACACGCTCGCAAAATTTGCCGCCCCACGGAGGCCGCTGATGACCGTCGCGACAGTGTAGGCGTGGACACCGTAGCGCTCTTCCCACAGATCGTAGGAAGGCGTCGGCAAAAGGGTCTCCGCATCCCGATACACAACCAGAAAATCTGCACATTTGAGAATGAATTTCTCGTACAGGGGACGGATAAATTCGATATCTTTCGAGCACTCGTAATGAATCCAGAGCGCCCACAGCAGCAACGCCGTCGAGTCTTCCTGGATGGGTAAAACCTCTTTGCCATCCAGCACCCGCGCATGCCAATTGCTCGCCACCGACCCATCCGGGTTATAGTGTTGAAAGAGGTATCCGCCTTTATCAAGCGCCCGACTGCAAAAGTCGAAGAATTTGCGGCACGGCTCAGCATAGCCGGCCTTATCCAGCGCGGCCGCAATGAAAGCTCCATCGCGGCCCCACATATAGGAATACGTGTCCCCGCCAAACCGCACGATGTCCGAATCAGTGGCAGCGATAATGGCTCCCCGATTGTCGATCTGCGAGCGTAAGACGAGCAGGCTACGGTTGAAGATATCAGTAACCGCCAATGGCAGATCAGCAAAAGATCGAGCTTCCTTTCGGACCCATGCTCGCCAGTAGTTTGACGTACGCCCAATCAGTCCTGCCGGTGCATGTTCGACCACACGCCTATTCAGGTCCGCCACCTCCTCGTAGCGCGTACCGGCAGCCAGCCAGTAAAAGGCTGTGCGTTTTCCCCTAGGCGGGAGAGATAAACGGGCACCGACCGTAGACTCTGCAAAACCCCATGCAATCGGGCTCCGAATGAGTTCGCCGTCTTCAGCGTCTTTCCAGGAAGGTTGCTTTCCTGGCGCGTCCTTCACCCCGCAGGAGAAATAATCGGCGACTGTGCTTTCCGGAGTATAACAATTGGCGAGAAAATAGCGGTTGAGCTTATAGTGGATAATCGACTCGGTATCAGGATCGAAATACGCCGTGTCGCCAATCTCGTGACCATACAGGTGAAAGTCATGGCTAAAAAAAAGCCGCACGTCACGCGGGCGGTCCGTCAAGTCTGTGACCTCGATCTGCTTGACATATACATTCAGCTGGAAATCAACGGCATCCTGGCAGCGCACTGCTAAGCCTAACGCCTCATTTTTCAGAGACACCTCCGTGACAAGGCTATCGTCGCGATAGCGGAGATCTTTTTCCCACTCCGACCCCATCCAGGAGAAGCGGCCATCTACCCAGATGCCGAATCGAAACTCGTATCCCCGCGTATGATTCTCCTGACCTATCAACGGAAAATAAATATCACGAATGCGATAATCTAGGTCAAAATTGACGAGCAGATTCCCATTGCTGACTGGAATATCTCTGGGCATGGCTTCCTTACGAGGTTAAGTTCCGATGAGGTATTAGCTTCCTTAATAGCGCCAATGGCTGTTCGACCTGTCCTGGGATTGGGCTGAACACGGGTACGTCAACGTCCGCGTTATCGACGAGCTGTTCGTACAAGGCTGCATATCCCGCAGCCATTCTTTGAATAGAAAAATGTGTTTTGACGTGTGTCCAACAATTCCGGCGATCAAGGTGCTCAATACACCCGACCGCCTGCACCATAGACTCGACTGAATCCACGACGAACCCCGTCTCTGCATGTCTCACAATCTCAGGAACAGCACCTTCTCCGAATGCCAAGACGGGGGTGCCAGACGCCATTGATTCGATCAAGACCATACCAAAAGGTTCGCCCCACTGGATCGGGAACAGCGTTGCCTGGGCGTGTCGATACCAGTGCTTCTTCGCGGCGGTGTCGAGTTCTCCAATGTAGATAATCTGTTTATCAGAGGACAGGATCGGCTTCATCACCTTGTCATAATAGTCTCCATTCACAGGCTCTCGGCTCACGTCAACAATCAGATCGATCGATTGTTGCAAACGGGTAAAAAAGGCCCTGTCTTCGCTCTTATTCTGTACGCAGCCAGCCAGGATCAGCCTTGCCCCGGCCTGCTTCGCCACGGCTATGGCGATATCTTGTCCCTTCACCTCAGTAATCCGTCCAATGCTGAAAAGATAGTTTCCCCTGTTCGACTCTTGTTTGAACAGATAGTCTTCCACGTCTATCCCATGCGGAACGGTTTTTGTCACCGGTATCAGGTCAGTATACTGGCGCCTTTGGTAGTCGCTTATTGCGGTAAAATGCAGTAAAGGGTGCGACGTTGTAAAGGTATCCGGGTGCAGCGCACGGAACTCCATGATCCCACTCTGGTAACCGGGGACATGAAGGGTCATCACGATCGGCACAGACGGATGAAAGCTGCCAGTGTACACACGATCAAACCATTCGTGCATGTGGATGATGTCGATATCCCCCATCTGCGTTCGTGCTAAGGCCCGCGAGAGATGGAGGTCAACATGTGCCTGCCCCTCCGGAGTGCCTGCATGGCAATAGTCGCCAAGGCTGTGCGCAACGGTCTCGTATTTTTCACCCGTCACCGTCGAATCTGAGGAACACGCCACAACCGAGCGGTGGCCGAGAGCATGCAGGCCTTTGTCAATGTTGTAAATGACTGATTCTATGGGACCATAACCCATCTGAGACGTAATCGGTTTATTGATCGTCGCTACGTGTAGAATATTCAAGCGTTTCGACACTACGTGCATAACTCTGCCATCCTCCTACCGCTCGATATGAGAGCGTCGTTGCAGCCGTGTGGATCAGATCTTCGTTCGAGGCGGAACATTCTCCCAGTCGAGACTGTGCGGGCTCGTACGGGGCCTCTCACAAGAGTGTTCCGTATCGTACGGAAGGGAAATTATTTGACATAATAAACAATATATCATATGTTATAACAATAAATGAACAACACAAGCCCCTCACAGTAAGAGAAGGCCATTCCTCCCAAAGGTCTCCGCAGTACCCAGTGTGTATCAGAGGAACCACCCTGATCTTGAAAGAACGGTCGTCAAAGCCGCTTGCGAGCACTGACCGACCTGTGCCTCTCCCGACTATAAGATAGGAGGATGGATGGTTGTCGATTTCATGGAAAAAGCAGCGTTTCTTAAAGATGAACTGGAGGTTTTTTACCACAGGGTCAAGCCGTATACTGGCGAGACTGTCCAACACCACGCGGTAGACCGGTTACGAACAGCCGTCAGCAAGATGGAGGTCTTCGCTGAAGATCCCGGCTCCCTCTGGAAACAGCTCTCAGCAGAGCAGCGATGGGGCTATCTTAAACTCGCCTCCCATATTGGGATGGCGACATATGAACTGATTGACTGTGGCAGGGTGCAAGAGATACTTGCTCGGAATCAGGGTGAGAGTTTTGTAGGTCTTATGAGTCGTGTGAAGAGATCCGAGCGCCTACGGCGCATGCCCAGGAGTACGAGCCTTCGGTTCAGAGTTTGAGGTGCCCGCCTCACGTACCGCTCCAGAATGAGGTTAGTGACAAAGGCAGGCCAGAAGCGCGAGCCGGCAATTGGCCGGCCCAGCTCGTATAGCTCATTTTGCTTACCAGCGGCGATCGCGCCCACCACCGCCACCGCGAGACTCTCGGGGCTTGGCTTCGTTAACCGTTAAGGCTCGTCCTTGCAGCTCATGGCTGTTGAACTGCGAGATGGCGGCCTCGGCTTCGCCTTCGCTGCCCATCTCAACAAACCCAAACCCACGAGAGCGACCAGTCTCCCGATCCATGATGATGTTGACGGATGCAACCGTGCCGGCTTGGGCGAACAATGCCTCAAGGTCAGAATTCGTCGTACCAAAAGAAAGATTGCCTACAAATAGATTCGTTGCCACAAAAACCTCCAAACGCACAAAAAAAGGCCCGAGGAACCATGAGTACAGTTCCAGGGGCCTTGTGACTTTGAACCTAACTCAGTAGACGGAATGGACGATCTGCCAGTGACGCTAGCAGACTCCCTGTCTGGACGCAAGCGCGACAAAAGACTCAGCAGATGAAGGCACGAGGGGGGCTGGGCTTCATCTATCCTTCCACAGTAAAATTATGCTAAGGTCAGTCTTTCTTCCCTTATCGAGACTCACATGTTTTTCCTTGACCAGCCTCCATTATCTACATCTACCCTCTCCCCCCTTACTGGGTGCCGGCGGCTATGGGTACAGGTCTTACGGGATGTCTTGAACAGCAGAATCTTGGCCCCAACGGTTAAGGCAGCCGCTTGGCGCTCTGCGCAAGATGATCAGTGGGTTTTTAGTGATGCCTGGTATATTGGGTCGTTTTTGTGGATCTGCCATGTTCTGGAGATCGATGCTGAGGCTTTCCGCTTGACGTACCAAAAGACGAATAGCAGCCACTGAATAGTCTTTCGCTACGCTACCGCTCGTACTTGCCCTGCCCGCTTCGTCTCAGTCTTCAACATCGGCATAATATGCTTGGCGAACAGCTCTTGGGTCTTCATTGCTTTCCACAGCTCTATCCCGCCGTAGTGGCTCATAATGATCAGCTCGTTGAAATGGAACTCTTTCCACAGATCAAGCAATTGTTGCCCAACTTTTTGTGGCGTGCCGACGTAGACAATGCCAGCATCAATCAGTTCCTGATACGACAAGTCCCGCAGTCGAGGAAAATCGTCAGCGGCATAAAAGGCATACCCCGCATCAGTGAGACGCTGCTTCTCTTCTTCAGTGCTGCGCGCCAGTGAATCCATCGGCGAAACATTGAAATCAACAAAGTTTCGCACTGCCTGTTCTGCTTCCCGGTGGGCGGTGTCTTCGTCTTCATCCAGATAAATGGCTTTGACATAGCCGAGACACGGTGTCGTGCCTGCTTCCTTACACGCGTTAAGGTAGTAGTCAGCCGGTTCCTTAAACACAACAGACGACGCAGGGCCACCAACAGTGACTCCCCATTCGCTTTCGGCCGCTCGCTTGAACCACTTCATACTCGTCCCCACCTGGAAGATCTTGGGATGAGGCTTCTGCATAGGTTTGGGCACGACCGAGAGATCTTTGACGGTGTAATATTTCCCTGCGTAGGAGAACTTCTCCTCAGTCCAGGCTTTAATCAAAATATCCAGCGCTTCAACATAGCGCTCTTGATTCTCTTCCAGCACAATATTAGCTGGCTCGTTGAGCCACGCATGCCCGCGCCCGATGCCACACTCCAGACGTCCATTCATTAGAATATCAGCCTGCGCAATCTCGCCCGCTAAGATCATGGGGTTGTGTAGCGGCAGGGTATGACACAACGCTCGAAAACGCAGATTGCGTGTTCGCTGAGCCAGGGTACAAAACAGGGCAAGCGGATTGGTATTAATGCCAAACTTCTCAAAAAATGCGTGCTCTAATGTGGTGAAAATCTCAAACCCGCGCTCGTCAGCGTGCTCGCCCAGCCGCAGCACATCGTTGATTAGTGCAGCATGGTCTCTACCCGGCGGGCATTGAATCTCGGTGTATGTCCCAAAGCGCAAGAGCTGAGTCATGGCAAACTCCTCTCGGATTTCATCTCACACAAAGATATCAAGCGGCAGAAAGGCTGACACAAGAAAGTTCGGGGCGTCAACAAGTTCACTCATCTTCAAGTCAACGGCCACACTACAGATCGCGTAGGCTTGCTGACGGGTATACTGATACTCATCAACCAGATGATCAATCATATTCAACAGCGCATTTTTTGCGGCTAAGCTCGCGTCTTCCGCATACGCGACGCCGTCTCGGGTATAACACTGGCCGGTTGTGGCAAAGAATCGCTTGGGAGCTGCCATTTCAGGTGAGGTAAAATACTCAGTCCGTGAAAATTGCACGTCGTGGATATGTCGATTAGCAGCAACTTCCTTGAGGACTTGAAACGAACAGTAGCAGGTTGCACCCATCTCAACCGCTGTGCCACAACACTCTCCATCCCCCTGGGCAAAATGAGCATCCCCGACCGAGAATAATGCCCCCGGGGTGAAGACCGGAATACGGAGGATCGTGCCTTTGGTCAGCTGTTTAATATCGACATTGCCACCCGTTTCGTGTGGCGCGATCGTGCGGACGGCTTGACTCGCCAGAGTACCGCCGGCTGGAATAGCATCAGTCGATTCCGGTAGCAGCACCATCCCGCCGCGTCGGGATAGATCGGCCTCACGACTCGTAATCTGCTCGAGCAATTCGTGGGACGGAGCAACGCCGATCACGCCCATAAATGGCGCACCAGGAATACGTACACCAGGCAAATCGTCTGAGGTCGCAAAGCCATTTGCAATATTCCAGCGTACGATGTGCGGCTCAGGAAACAGGTCGCGCAGGAATCCAAAGCCAACCGCTTGGACGGTAAAGCCGACGGGCTGCGGTTCAATCTCTTCAATCGTCACTTCGAGGAGATCGCCTGGTTCAGCCCCTTTGATATAGACTGGCCCTGTCAGCGGATGGACGAGGTTCAAATTGATCTTGCCAACATCTTCAGCCGTTGAATTTGGCTGGATTTGTCCATCAAAAGCATCCCGGGTTTCGAGGCCAACAACTTGGCCAGGCTCGACCGTCGCAACCGGGGGAATATCGGGATGCCAGCGATTATGGCCAGTGTGGGGTTCTGCACTCAGGCGCTTTGTACGGTCGATAGAGATGTAGGCGTCACTGTTCATCGGATTTCCTGTGCGTTAGTCGGGCATCTGCCTCTGTGACCAGGTCGGCTTCATACGTGCCGCCGATCCAGGTCGCTTCGGGTTCACGTGTATCAGGGTCGGGCATGATAGAAATCTCTTGCACTCTTACTGGGGTGTGGGCATGTATTCCCCTTCCTGCCCTGGAGTACTGCCTTGTTTTAGCCTGCTTTCAAAATTGGGGAAAGTCCGTCTCTTCTCTTCTGGCGCCAATTGATATACACCAGCTCCATCACTCCGACAGGAGTGGCAGGAGGGTACATGAAGCCATTACAAGATCTTGTTGTCCTGGACCTGACTCGTTTTCTGGCCGGTCCGTATTGCACGCTACTGCTGGGCGGTTTGGGCGCTGAGGTAATCAAAGTCGAGCCCCCAGGGAAAGGCGAAGGGCATCGCGACCGTCCGCCCTATGGCGGCCCGCAAGGCGCAAGTCTCGAAAAACAGACCGATGATGATATCGGCCTGATGGTCTTACATCGCGCCCGGAACAAAAAAAGTGTGACACTCAATCTACGTAGCCCAGAAGGGACTGAGCTGTTCAAACAGCTGTGTGCCAAAGCCGACATTATTGTCGAAAACTACTCGCCTGGCACGATGGACAAAATGGGCCTGAGTTTTGCGACCTTGCAGGCTATCAACCCGCGCCTCATTTTATGTTCGATATCCGGCTTTGGCCAAACGGGACCGTACAGTGAGTGGCGGGCGTATGACCCCATCATCCAAGCTATGAGCGGCATTAATAGTGTCACCGGATACCCCGATCGTCCACCGACACGCTGTGGGGCAGCCATCAGTGATACAACGGCGCCGCTGTTTGCCGTCATCGGTATCCTGTCCGCTGTCCAACAGCGGGTGCATACCGGCAAGGGTGATTGGGTCGATATCTCTATGCAAGATGGCACCTTCTTTTTCCTGCCAGAGTTGGTGGAGTATCTGAACGCCGGAGAAATCCCCGTCCGGCGTGGCAACTCGCATGTTGGCGGCGCACCGTTTAATGTGTATGAAGCATCTGACGGGCATGTTTCAGTCTGTGCGGTGACGCATCGTGGCTGGGAGAACTGCCTCGTCGCAATCGGCAGAGAAGATCTGAAAGACGACCCACGCTATTCTATCTTGCTGAATCGGGTTCAAAACCGCGAAGAAGTTGACCAGCTCATGCAAGACTGGATATCGCAGCATACGGTTGCCGAGGCGGTCGATATCTTACAGTCACATGAAGTACCCTCAAGCCCAGTCTTGAGCCCACAGGAGTTGCTGGAAGATGAACACCTTGCTGCACGAGAGATGGTCGTTCCACTATCCCATCCAACCTATGGCACGATGCCGGGCGTGAAAGGTTTTGGCATGCCGATCAAGTTTGTGCAAAATCCGATTCAGTTTGATCAGCCAGCTCCAGAGCTGGGAGCGCATAATGAAGATGTGTATGGCGAGGGCTTGGGTTTAGATGCAGACAAGCTACGGGCATTGAAAGAACAGGGGATTATTTAGCAGCTATAAGGAGGGACAGCATGGGACTCTTTCGACTGTATACCGGTGACGACGGACAATCGCACTTTGAAGATCAGAGTTTAGCTTCACATCCAGACCTAACAAACGCGCAAACCGCCTCGCGTATATTTTTTGCCGAACTCGCTCCAGGTCGGTTCATAGACTGGCACCCTGCTCCGCGCCGGCAGTATGTGATTATTCTCTCTGGGACGTTAGAAATCGGACTGGGTGATGGCACCACCCGTCGCTTTGGGGCAGGCGACGCACGGCTGGTTGAAGATACAACCGGCCAGGGGCATACAACACGAGTGGTGAGTGATGAACCGGTGGTAACGGCGGTGGTGCCGCTGGGTGAGTAGGCAACTCATGCCCTGTGAGTAAAGCAGGTCATCCTTTGTCTTCTATGCCAACCATCGACGATATCCGTACCGCAGCCAACCGTATTCGTCCGTATATACACCGCACTCCGGTCCTGACCTCCTCTAGCATCAACCGCATGCTTGGCGGCGAGATTTTCTTCAAATGCGAAAATTTTCAAAAAGTCGGCGCCTTTAAGATTCGTGGTGCGACAAACGCGACCTTCTCGCTGAGTGAAGATGAGGTTGCCCATGGTGTGGCAACCCACTCCTCTGGCAATCATGCGGCGGCACTGGCACTCGCAGCTCAACTCCGAGGCGTGAAAGCCTACGTCGTTATGCCGGAGAACGCCCCCCAGGTTAAGAAGAATGCCGTGGCTGGCTATGGCGCGCGGATTAGCTTTTGCATACCAACCTTGGAAGCACGTGAAGCGCACTTGGCACGTGTCGTAGCAGAAACAGGAGCAGTCTTTATTCCGCCTTATAACGATGAACGTATCATTGCTGGTCAGGGGACTGCCGCCTTAGAGCTGCTCGAAGACGTTCCCAATCTCGATGCTGTCCTGACTCCAATTGGCGGCGGTGGCCTGACCAGCGGCACAGCCTTGGTCGTCCGCGCACTGTCTCCACACACACGTATGATCGCAGTTGAGCCCGCAGGCGCTGATGATGCCTACCGATCTTTTCAGGCGGGTCACATCATTCCATCACGTAACCCACACACGATTGCCGATGGGCTGCTGACTTCGCTTGGGGACAAGACGTTTGCTGTGATCCGCAATTGCGTGGATGAAATCGTGACCGTGAGCGAAGACGCAATTATTAATGCCATGCGGCTCATCTGGGAGCGCCTGAAAATTATTGTCGAGCCCTCTTCAGCCGTACCACTTGCCGCGCTGCTCGGCAAACGTTTCGATGGAAAACGGGTGAGTATAATCCTATCGGGTGGCAACGTTGATCTGGAGAAACTTCCCTGGCTCAATCGCACACACCCGACAAGAACCCCCGAGCCGGAATAAGGATGAAAGAGAAAATCGCTATTTTTGCAGGTCTCAGCATGCTGGTGTGGTCACTGTCCATACCTGGATGACATG
Organism: Binatia bacterium; assembly: GCA_965231765.1. Taxonomy (GTDB): domain Bacteria; phylum Desulfobacterota; class Binatia; order Bin18; family Bin18; genus JAAXHF01. The sequence goes on along the minus strand of OZ246887.1, from coordinate 4,251,024 downwards.
TCCAGGAACATGCGTATTACACCATAACAGACAAGACTGGGGCCGTACGCTTGACTGACCTCCCAGCTGGGGAGTAGAGTCGTGAGGTATAGCAGGAAGCGCTTGGCGAGGAGAGCATAAAAGTCTCGGTCAAAGCTGGCAAAGAAACGAACGTGCCAATTACACTTGCCAGCCAGTAATCCACAAGCGAAGCGCTTAACGTTTTCGGGGACGGAGCGGGGGGAGGATGAGGAGAGCCGACACACAGCCGGGACAATCGCCATATCGGACCCACCTATTTGTCTTTGCGGTGCTTATGGGTCTGCTGTGCTCTGGCGGCTGCGCGCATTATCAAGATCGCCAAATGGTCGTTACCGCGTATTCATCCGATCAAATTAGCACCAACTGGAGGCGTGGACGCCTCTTCTTTTGGCGAGCGTATGTCGCCAGTGGCCCAAATAAAGGCAAACGTAAATACGTTGGGATCACATCAAGTGGGACCAAGGCCAGCAAAGGCACGATCGCGGCCGATACACGCTACTACCCGTATGGTACCGTCATGAAGATTCCGGGCTATGGCAAGGGTACCGTAGAAGACACCGGTAGTGCGATCAAGGGTCCAAATCGACTTGATGTCTATTTTTCCACTCGGCAAAGAGCGCTCGAATGGGGACGCCAAAAACTGACGGTCAAGGTGCGGCAAGATGATTAAATGATTAGATGATTGAAGATGCGTCGATACAAGACGGATGGCGCGAAAATTATGGCCCTCATTCCCAAACTCCAGCAACGGTTAGACACACGGCGGAACTCCAAAACAAAAGCATGGCGGGAGCCGAACGGGTAGTCCGTTTTATTGAAGACAGCCTGTCGTCTTTCTCAGCAGAGGGGTTACGCTACGCCACAAAAAATGCCGGCGCAGACCAAAACTCAGCTGACACGCCTGTATCGTGAGCAATGGGGGCGGTTCGCGAACCGCCCAGCATATCAGTCTGCGCTGAAGCCAAACAGCTTGACCGCATTATCGTACGTCAATTGACGCCGTTCGTCTTCAGGGACGCCTTTGAACATCATATCGAGGAATTCCATCGACTTGGGCCAGGTTGACTCTGAGTGGGGAAAGTCGTTGCCCCACAGCATGTTCTCAAGACCAATCCGGTGCCGGAGCTCTACGCCGACCTCGTCTTCCTGAAAGACGGCAAACATGTTGCGGTGCCAATAGTCACTCGGCATGAAGCCGTCTTTGGACTTGTAGTTGGCGTAGACTGGTCGATTGATATACGTAAAGTCCATCTGCTTGAGCCAATGCGGTGCCCAAGAAATTTCGTGTTCGACTGATCCGACTTTAATCTGAGGATAGCGCTCACACACGCCAGCAAAAATGAGGTCAGTCAACGCATAGCGCACCCAGTAATCTTGGGTCGGCCGTAAACCTGCTGGCGTAAACGAGGAAAAGCTAATCGAAATCTCACAGCCTGGAGTATTCGCCCGTTGGGTTGCCAGATGGAACAATAAGGGCATCTGCGTCTCTTGAGCAGCGCCCCAGAACGGCTCATACATCGGATCGCGATACGGCCGTCCCGGCAGCGGAGTCACCGGAATAAAGACCCCGGCCAGCCCGAGTTTGGCACACCGTTTGAGCTCTGCAGCTCCCTCTTTGGGATCATCGACGTTGATCATACCGATACCTCGCAGCCGTCCGGGATGGGCACAACAAAAATCGGCAATCCAACTGTTGTAGGCATAACAGATGCCGGACAGCAGTTCGCTATCTTCCAGATGGTACCAAAACAAGCCTTGACTCGGTTGCAGGACAGCTCCCCAAATCCCGTCCATCTCTAACTCGACAAGCATCGCGTCTGGCTGATACGCACCTTCTCTGACATCTTCCCAAATGCTCACAAAATCAAGTGTCGTGGCATCTTCAAAGCGGCGTCCAGCCTGGGTGACTGAGCCGAGCGTGGCAACTTGCATATCTCCGATGAACCACGCGTCCGCCTCTTTGCCATCTTCGGTTGTATAGCGCTTAATGACTGGCGCACGATCCAGCAGCTTGTCTGGCATGCCCTTGGTATACAGATCAGGTGGTTCAACAATATGCGAATCGCTCGAAATAATGGTTGCGTTTAACATCGGTCCCTCCTTATCAGTCTGAGACTTGCCATAACATGCACCTGGTCTCGACACAAGAAAAGGTCTGCCTGGCTTGCATTCTGGCGTGTTTTCGGAAAGATGGAGAGGTGTACATCGCTATGAGGAACAGAGGGAGCCAGCATGCAACTATACGATCATCCAGTATCCCCCAACTGTCGAAAAGTCCGTGTCTATTGCGCCGAGAAAGGTCTTCAGGTGCCCCTCCATCCAGTTGATCTGTTAGGCAGTGAACAACGCACTCCAGAGTTTCTTCAGCGCAATCCGTTTGGCGCGATTCCGATACTCGAACTGGATGACGGCACGATTGTCCCGGAGTCACTAGCTATTATTGAATATTTGGAGGAATTGCACCCCGCCCCCCCACTCTTAGGAGAAAATCCTCTCACCCGAGCACTGGTGCGGTCCTGGGAACGACGCTGTGAACTGGGAGTGATTATCCAAGGCACCCGGCGATTTTTACACTCAAGTCCCTATTTTGCGACGCGCGGTGTCGAGCAAAATCCCAAAGTTGTGGAAGAAGCCGGGGGCGTGCTGAAAGCGCGTCTCAGCCTCATGAATGCGCATCTCAAAGACCGAGAGTGGTTGACGGAGGCATTTTCTTTAGCCGATATCACCTTGCTGGTTGGCCTTGATTTTATTGCGCAGTCACAGTTTCAGCTTGATCCAGCCTGGACGCATCTTCTTCGCTGGTACGAACAGATGAAGCAGCGGCCAAGTGCTGCGGCCTGAGAATTCTCACGAGCAAAGAAACCGTTTGACGTTCTAGCGCCAGGCACCAAGACGACTGCTCCTGCGAGCAGCGTAAAAAATCGTTAGCGGCGTGTGTTTCGCCGCCGCTGTGTCTGCGGAGATGATGTAACAGGTGACAAAAATCCAGGAAATTTTGCGAAGAGGCAAAACATAACTCGATTTTTAACCATCATTGCTGCATAATTGCAGCAATGATGGATTGGAATGATCTTCGGATTTTTCTTGCCCTGACCCGGACCCGATCAGTCCGGGCGGCTGCCACTATCTTGGGTGTCAACAGCTCAACCGTCTCGCGTCGAATTCGAACCTTCGAGCAACGTCTCGGCGTGCGTCTGTTTGAGCGCCTTCCGACCGGCTATACGCTCACTCCCGCCGGGGAAGATATGCTCGGCTCGACACTTCAGGTCGAGGAAGAAATCCAAGCCCTCGAACGTCGCGTCCTCGGACAGGATAGCCGTTTGACAGGTGAGCTACGGGTGACCATGCCAGATATCTTGGCGACCAGACTCCTCATGCCCAGTTTGACTTCTTTTACCCAGACCTATTCAAATATAGAACTCGAAGTGATTGTGTCTGACGAGCAATTGAACCTCACCAAGCGCGAAGCCGATGTCGCGATCCGAATGACAAATAATCCGCCTGAGCACTTGGTCGGACGCCGCTTGCTTCGACATGCCAGCACAGGATATGCCTCCAGCGACTATCTGACTCAGCATCAGGTCAAGACCGATTTGACTGACTTGGCTGACTCGGCTGACCTTGCCGGCCTCAATTGGATCGGCTGGGAAGATATGATCCCCTATCCGAGGTGGGTCAAAGACAGCCCGTTTCCTGCCATTCCCGTCCGCCATCGGCTCAATAATGGCATGCTCCAGCTCGAAGCCATCAAGGCAGGTATGGGCATAGGCATGCTGTCGTGTTTTATTGGCGACCGAGAGCCAGCCCTCCGCCGTCTTCCACCCGGAACGCCACAACTTGGCCGTGAAATATGGATTCTCACCCATGCGGATCTGCGCAACACCACTCGGGTACAAACATTTATGGATTATATGGCCACGGCTATTCTCGCCCAGCGCGATCTGATTGAAGGGCGCTGTCCGGCTCATGAAACAGCCCGTACACCACGTACAAAAAAGTCTGTCCCCCGATAAACTTATACCCCGAACGAGCCCATCGGTCGATGATTTCGGAGAATCTCACACAGCCTACAAGCGGTTTATGACACCCGCCGGTATTTAGAAATGCTGCGCAGTTCCCGAGGCGGCTTCAGGTGTTGTCCGCGGATCGTATAGGACACTTCCGCCACGTAAATATCGCCATGGGAATCCACCCCGATGCCGTGCGGGGCAATGAATTGGCCTGACCCCTCGCCCTCTTCCTCGGCACCGAATCGGCACACTAGATTGCCCTTCAGATCATAGATCGAGACGCGGTGTCCTAAGCCAGGCGCGTCATCCACACCCCCCATGCCGTTGAGTTCCCCCACGTAGATATGCTCCCCCCACAGCACCATGGCATCGGGCCGATGGATATTATTCCACATGGTTTTGAAGTTACCCTGCGGATCAAAGATCTGGATGCGGTGGGCCTCTCGGTCCACAACATAGACATTGTCATTGTCATCAATGGCGATATTGTGTGGCCGGATAAATTGACCGGCATCAATGCCGGGCCGACCCCAGGAAAATTTGTACTCGCCGGAACTCGTATACGCGTGAATACGGGAGTTGCCGTAGCCGTCAGAAACGTACACGTCGCCATTGCTCTGCATGATAGCAGCCGACGTCGGCCGGTTGAACGGTTCACCACTCCATTTGTCAGCCGGGGCGTTGCGGTGGCCGATTTCCATCAGCTGGCCGCCGTCAGTGCCGAACTTCTGGATCGTATGAATGCCGTCATCCGCTACCAGCAGGGAACTATCATGGGCGATATACAGTCCGTGGGTGCGGTTGCTAAAGTAGCCCTGCCCAAAGGAACGCAGGTAATTTCCCTCGCGGTCGAACACCATGATCGGCTGCTCACCTCGGGTGAGAACGTACACATTGTCCTGTACATCAACGGCAACTCCAGGGCATTCTCGGAAAGTAACGCCCAGGGGCAGTTTGGCCCAGCCCTCAACATACTCGTAGCGAAAGTCTCCGATTCCATACACCTCACGCATGACGTGCCTCCATTTGTAGCAGGTATCGCCCCCACTTGTCTTCGCCACAGATCAGAGTGTCTCCCCGGATTGGGTCATTCATGATGCAGCGGATTTACTTGAGGAGCAAGAAAATCCCTCAAGCGTCTCTATGGACGTTCTCCTCGCCGCTGCTCCTGCTGCGCGCGGCGTTCTTCACGCATGGCCTCAAATTCCACGAGCTGTTCTTCCATCAGCATTGCAGCAATTTCTTCGCCTATCCCGTGCCGTTTGTCTTGATGACACGCCCGACGCTGGGTCACGTCCTCCATCTGCCTACAGCCGCCATTTTGGTGTGCCTCTTGAAAGATCGCAGCAACCTCGTCGGCCTGTTCATCAGAAAGCCCCAACCGTTCTTGCATACGATCGACTCGCCGCTCCAGACGCTCGCCGCCATGATTGCCTCCACGACGGCCACTCCCGGGCTCAGCACTAACAGGCGCAGACAGGACAACCAGACTGCCTAAAGACGCGATTACTCCCAGCATTCGTAACGATTTCATACTATTCCTCCTTTGTATGTCAGACTTGTAATGCTCGCAATGATACAATGACAACCTCCTAGCGGCGCCTCCGATTCGGACTCGCTCCTGGCCCTCCGAATGGACCTGGCCAATTTTCCCAGTTCGTCCCTCGCCCGCCGAGCGAGCCCGGCGGGTTATTGTCAAAGTCCTGCGCAAAAGAAACACCAACAGGATATGCGGCCATCAAACTGAAAGCGCTTCCCACAGCCAGCGTGCGGAAAATGTGGTTAATAGTCCGTGACAGCGGGCTTGCTCCTCTCTTTCATAATTCATTCGTGAGGTCTGTCCCTTGTGTTGTTTAGACACGCAAGCATACCTTTTGGGTTATCACTCTGGAGACAAAAAATCAGGCGACGGATAAATTTTTAAAAAAAGGCTTGACTTATTTCTATAATTCCATAATATTGGAAATATGAAAAATAAAGACGCCATCAGTGTTCTGGCCGCCCTAGCCCAGGAAACGCGTCTCGACATCTTCCGGCTATTGGTTCGAGCTGGGAACGAGGGTTTAGCAGCAGGCGCCATCGGAGATGCACTCAGCATTCCGGCTGCCACGCTCTCCTTCCATCTCAAGGAGCTCAAAAATGCAAGTACCGTGTTTTGTCGGCGTGAGGGTCGCTCCCTCATCTACAGCGCTGACTTCAAGACGATGAATGCCTTGCTCGGCTTCTTAACCGAGAACTGCTGCCAAGGAGTCGAAGAGGCCACAGGGACACAATCTCGGGCCAAAAGTCGTGGGCAGTGCTGTTGATGCCAATCCATTCTGAGAGGAGAATACTATGCGGTTCCAACTCGCTCTGAACGTACACAATCTTGATGAAGCTATTCCGTATTACTCGAAGCTGCTCGGTGCGCCCGTCAATAAACGTAAACCCGGTTATGCCAACTTCGCCGTAGACTCGCCACCGATCAAGCTGGTGCTGTTCGAAGCACCAGAGGCAAACGAGCGACTCAATCATGTGGGTTTCGAGATGGATACCGATGAAGTTGGGGCCACCATCGCACGCTTAGAGCCTCAGGGTCTTGCCGCTCAGGTGATTCGGGATGAAACCTGTTGTTATGCTGAAAAGAGCACTGTCTATTCCAAAGACCCCGAAGGACTGTTGTGGGAGTTCTATAAGTTTCGCGGCGATGCTGAAGAGTTCAGTGCTTCAACGCCGGTGCAGGCAGAGGCCTGTTCTGCGCCTGAGTCTTCCACCGGATGCTGTGGAGAGCCGACTCTCGGGCCAGAATCCTCTGCCCGGTGTTGCAGCTAACCAGACGGCCTAAAAATCTTATAGTCCCTATGCTCTGCGTAGGGACTATGGAGACCAGAAAACCGCCCTCCCCACCACACAGAGGCCATAACTATGTCACAAAAACCCTCAGCACCCTCAACACAAGATATGTCCATCTTCGAACGTTATCTCACCCTCTGGGTGGCATTATGCATCATTGGCGGCATTAGTCTGGGCCAGACTATTCCCAATCTGGCAACCGCCTTAGACGGATTCGCCATTTATATTGGCGACGCTCCGGTAGTGTCCATTCCGATTGCAGTGTGTCTGTTTTTCATGATGTACCCGATCATGGTCAAGATCGACTTTGCCAAAGTGGCCACTCTCAGTATGAATGCCAAGCCGGTCGCTCTCACACTTTTTGTTAACTGGGCAATAAAACCCTTTACTATGTACGCCATTGCGTTCTTGTGTCTCGGCACATTCTTTCAGGGTTTTATCGGGCCAGAGGCAGTCGATTATATAAAGATGCCGCTGGGACTATCACTCCCAGTTGGTAGCTCCTACGGGGCTGGAGAAGTCGTGCTCGTTGATGGAGTGAAGATGCTAGCCGTGCCGCTGTGGCGGAGTTATCTGGCCGGCTGCATTCTTCTCGGCGTTGCTCCGTGCACCGCGATGGTCCTGGTATGGGGCTATCTGGCACGCGGCAATGACGGACTCACCGTGGTCATGGTCGCCCTCAACTCGCTGACCATGTTAGTCCTATACGGTGTACTCGGCGGATTCCTATTGGGTGTCGGACGCCTCCCCGTGCCCTGGCAAGCTCTCATTGTGTCGATTGGTGTATATGTCGCTCTGCCGCTGGTTGCGGGGTATTTTTCTCGAAAGTGGATTCTCCAGGCCAAAGGCGAAGCCTGGTTTACACAACAATTTCTCCCATTGCTCACCCCGATCACTATTGTGGCCTTGCTGGCGACCCTCGTAGTGTTATTTTCCTTAAAAGGCGACGTGATAGTCGCCAACCCACTGACCATTGTGTGGATTGCTATTCCCCTCTTTCTTCAAACCGTACTCGTCTTTGGCCTGACCTACGGACTGGCAAATTTTTTTGGATTTGCCTACGAAGACGCCGCTCCGTCCGCTCTGATTGGAGCCTCTAACCATTTCGAAGTAGCAATTGCGACAGCAACGATGTTGTTTGGATTGTCATCAGGGGCGGCTTTAGCAACCGTTGTCGGTGTGCTGATCGAAGTACCGGTCATGTTGATGCTGGTGCGAGTATGTCAGCGGACAAGCGGCTGGTTCGCCCTCCCTGCTTCGCCCCTTTCTTCTTCTCGGCAGCTGACTGAAAAGTCGGCTGCTGCTGTTCACGCTACCGGCTCTGAAACGGAGGGTGGGTCGTAACCCACCAGCGCCGACGGCAACGTGTCTGTCATCCCTCAGCGACGCTCACTCCCACCGTCGGCGTCCAGGTCTTTCTACGTCGCTCAAGACGTCCTTCAAGACTCTCGCCGTCAAAATTGGTCACCCGGGAGACAAGCCGAGCGGAATCAATCCCCTCAAAGGTATGGACATTCACCACCGCATAGTCATTCTCATCAATCCGGCTGACCGCAAACAGCAAAACTCCACAGCAGACACACACATAGAAGTCGGCAGTCTTGGTGCCAAAGGTATATTTTGTCACTCGGGCTGGATCAGCTATCACCGCGGTGAGTTTAGCCTCGGGATGTGACGTATACGTCCCGCTGTGCTTCAGGCAAAAGCTGCAACTACACGCCCGCACCGGAATCTCGGCGTCATCCAGGGGCCAGACAAATTCGTACTGCATGTTTCCACAGTGGCATCCGCCTGTAATCTGTTGCATTGTAGGGTCTCCTTATCGTTCTCTTTTCATCACGCCGTCTACCTTATTTTTGTGCTGGCTGAAAATAAAGGCGCAAGGCAAAACTGTATGACTCTGGACGGAGAGTGGATTGAGCGCTACAAATGAGCGGCAGGAGAGGCAATCGCTCGATCGCCTGAAATGCTAGCAGGAGAGCCGCTGCATGACCGTAATGCCTGAAACCCCCGAGGAGCTTGAAGTCTTCGTCCGAAGCATACGAGACAATCAAGTCCTTGAGCTGCAACGGGAGTCCCTCGCCGAGCTGCGACAGCTGAGTGAGCGCCAGGCTCGGATCGAGGGACGCGTCGAAGAACTCAGTCATACCGTACAGCTATACCGCCAGGATTTTCACAGCCTCTTGGAGCGGTTTGGTCATTTTCAGACAGAAGTACGAGCCGAAAATGAAAAGTTCCGCCAGGAGATGCAGGCTGAAAGCGAAAAGTTCCGCCAGGAGATGCGGGCCGAAAATGAAAAATTCCGCCAGGAAGTGTGGGGACGATTCGGTGAGATCGACCAGCGCTTTGAGAAAATCGACCAGCGCTTTGAGAAAATCGATCAACGCTTTGAGAAAATCGATCAACGCTTTGAGCGCATGGAGATACGGCTTTTTGATATGCAGAAGTCCTTAACACTGCAAACGCGCTGGCTCATCGTCCTCCTCGTCGCTGCGCCGGTGATCTATAGTGTCATGGAAAAACTCTTAAACACACTCTTGCCGTAAGAGGAGCGCCCGTGCAGGGCGATAAGCATGCCACACAACTCATGCCAGGCTTCTAGCGACAGACCACGCAGTCGATAGGTCGCTAAGGCTCGCCTGCTTTCGGGGCGCATATATAGCGGTTGAAACACGTAGAAAAAAGCCAAGCCAGAATCTATCCAGCAAAGCGCGCAGCCACGTTCTTCGCAAAGCCCGCGACAATCGTATCAGCCTTCCGGCGGATGATGGGTTGCCCGAATTCACCCAGTTTGCCCATGAGGCGTGCTTCTGAGGCAATCGTCAGTTCGGTCTTGTCAGTCCCGTTCTCACCCAAAGAGATGTTCGTGTTCAGAAAGACACCTCCTCCGACTCGGCGATCCTGGGCTTCGGCATGCGCCGTAATTCGCCAGGCGTGCTGGTCACGCTCTTGGATAGTCATCACGCCTTGCAGGGTCAGACCGATAGGGCCAACGGTAACCCGCATTCGGCCGGTGAATGCCTCTGCCTCTCCACCTTCTTTTGCGGCGACCTCGCTGGTCCCGGGCACACACGAGGCCATTTGTTGAACGTCCATCAAAAAATTCCAGAGTGTTTCCCGTGCAACGGGGACTGTGCAGCGGTGCTCAAAAGTCATGTTTGCCCTCCTCTCTGCTTGGCCTGGGCAATCGCCGTCTCTACTGTCCGCTGCACCAATACGACAGCCATATCGCGTTTGTAGTCGGCAGAGCCCCGAAAGTCCGAGATGGGGTCTACGCTATCGGCGGCGAGTGCCGCTGCATCACGAATCCTGTCAGACCTTGGAGGCTGACCTTGCAGAGCCGCTTCAACGCCCGTGGCGCGGAGTGGCGTTGCTGCGGCTGCCCCAAGAGCAACCCGCGCCTCTTTGATCTGATCGCCATCTAAGGTGATGCGGGCCGCAACAGCGACAGTTGCGTAGTCGTCGTGCGTTTGGGGCAGAAACTTAAAAAAAGCCGCCCCAGAGTTGTCGGGCTGTTTTGGAATAATGACCGCACAGACAATCTCATCCGGCTCAAGTACGGTTTCATAATAGTCTACGAAAAAGTCGTTCATAGCGACCTCACGTTCTCCTTGGCGAGAGCGCACACACACCCGCGCATCCAGCACCATCAAAGTCGGGGGCGGGTCTTGGTTTGGATCGGCATGGGCCAAGGCACCACCCATAGTTGCCACAGTCCGGATCCGAATGCTGGCCACATGCCGAAAGGTTTCGGCTAAGAGTGGGAAGTGCTTCAGCACGAGCGGTGCTGCCTCAATTTCTCGGTGGGTACATAAGGCGCCAATCCGGAACGCGCTTCCGGACTCTGCTCTGTTCACCTCGACGATTTGATTCAGGTTATCGACCTGAACAAGCCGCCGTAATCCAATCAGATACGCAGGCTGCACTAATCGCTGCTTCATCAAATTGAGTAGTCCAGTTCCTCCAGCAATGAGTTTGGCCTCATCTCCGTAACGGCCGAGGGCTTCAAGGGCTTCGTCTAGCGTTGTCGGCTCAACATACTCGAAAGGGATCATGACGACACCCTGCCTTCTGCAACCGCTTGGATCGATTCAATGATCTTATAGTAGCCGGTACAGCGGCACAGATTGCCCATCATCCAGGCTTGGATCTCTTCGCGCGACGGATGCGGGGTGGTGTCCAAGAGTGCTTTGGCTGACATAATCTGCCCAGACGTACAGATACCACACTGAAAGCCGCCATACTCGATAAAGGCCCGCTGAAGTGGATGGAACTGATCGCCGTCGGCTAAACCCTCAATACTTGTGACTTCACAACCGTCTACCGAGACAGCTAGCGTCAAACATGCGCTCACCGGTTGTCCATCTACCAAGACCGTACACGCCCCACACACACCAACACTGCACCCCTCTTTTGTCCCGGTCAGGTCAAGATCGTAGCGCAGGAAATCAATCAGCAGCCGATTATCGACAATCTCCCGGCTCACGGACGTCCCATTGACCTGGAGTTGAATCGTTTTCATTGGATAGTGTCCTCTCTTCGATTCAGGCAGCCTTGTCTTTCCGATGTAGCCCTGCGTATACCTTCTCTGCTGTCACCGGCAGATCCATCAAGCGCACGCCAACGGCGTCAAAGACCGCGTTTGCTACAGCGGCTGGGATGGCCACATTGCTGTGCTCGCCAACCGCTTTTCCCGCATACGGAGCCGGGCCAGCATTGCTCTCCACCAAAACCGTTTTGAGCTCTGGCATGTCCATAGCTGTCGGCAGTTTATAATCGCCGAGGTGTAAACTTGTCACACTGCCGTCTTGGATCAGGAGATGTTCCATCAGCGCCTGGCCGATGCCTTGGGCAACCCCGCCTTCAATCTGTCCCTGATGGGTGAACGGGTTCAGAATCGTGCCAACATCATGTGCTGTCGTCAGCTTTCGCAGTGTCACCTGGCCTGTTTCCGGGTCAACTGCGACTTCGGCGACTTGGGCACAAAAAGACGTCACATCAACCGGGTCTGGTACATAGTTGCCAATCCGGGACAGCGGCATCTCTCTCTGCTGTTCGGCCCACGTGGCCAATGTCGCTAAATCGATTTGCTGTTCATCTCCAGTCAGAAAATATCCCGCTTGGAATTGTATTTTTTCAGCGGCGTGGTTCAGATGCTGAGCGGCCACGCCGCTGAGCGCAGCTTTGAGTTCCTGCACGGCAAGCAGCGTGGATTGGCCCGCCATGTGAGTCAAGCGGCTGCCACCCGCACCGACTTCCCAAGAGGCGGTATCCGTATCGCCTTGGACAACGCTGACCCGCTCCAAGGGCAGCTGGAATTCCTCAGCCACGATCTGCTGCAAAATAGTAAAAGAGCCGGTACCTGTATCAACCGCCCCTGTCATCAGGGTCAGTGTCGCGTCGGCATTCAATGTCAACGTCGCACTCGACGGACCAAATGCACCGGGTTCACGATCGTACATGCCAATCCCGCGTCCAACGTGTGGCGCCTTTTCCGTGCTCCAGCCAGCCCCTTCCGCCGCAGCTTCCAGGGTTTCTGTACACCGAATCATGCGCCACTGCTCACCGAGTGGAGCGTGATCGCCCTCTTGCAAAGTATTGCGCAGACGGAAGGCTAAGGGATCAAGTCCTAATTCGTGTGCAATCAGATCCATATGGCTCTCAACCGCAAAAACAATCTGTGGCGCACCAGGTGCCCGCATGTGCCCGGCTGGGACGGTATTCGTATATGAACGCAACACCTCAATCTCTAGATTCGGAATACGATACGGACCACCAGCATGCACACTGCCATGAACCGTATGCAGAGGCGTAAACGCGCTATACGCTCCACAGCTGAAAACGAGCTTCGCCTTTCGAGCCGTGATATGACCATCAGCCGTTACGCCAGTCTGCATAGTAATTGTCGCCGCGTGACGCGGGTTACCCGCCATCAGTTCCTCGGTATAGGTCATGACCATCTTGACTGGCCGACCCGACTGGGCAGCTAAGTGATAACATACCACGCTATCCATCAGTGAGCCTTTACCACCAAAGTCTCCGCCCAGCGGCGCGGTGTTCACCCGCACCTGTTCCTCTTCAACCCCAATCCCGGCCGCAAACTGCGCCCGGGCGATAAACGGCGTCTTATTCGAAATCCACAGATTGACTTTTCCATGTGGCTCTATCTGGACCACACTGGCATGCGGTTCGATATAACCCTGATGGACAGGTGGGACAGTAAATGTATGCGCAAAGACCTGGGCTGCCTGAGCAAGGCCAGCCTCAATATCACCGTGATGATACAGCACCTGGGACACGACATTGGGAATAGGTGGAAAGAGGCGGTCATCACCTTTATGAGCAAATTCTGGGATGGGCGGATGGGCGTAGCCACTGGTGTCCGTATGCACCCGAGGGGCGTCGTCTTGCATGGCTTCCACAGCATCAAACACCGCCGGGAGTTCGTCGTATTCGACCTCAATGAGCGTCAGCGCTTCTTCAACAACGTCTATCGAATCCGCTGCGACTGCAACAACTTTTTCGCCCACAAAACGCACCACGTCACGGGCCAGGACAGGCATATCCAAAAAGAAGCGGCCAATGCGTCGGTCTGGGAGATCAGCACCGGTGATCACGGCATGCACGCCGGGCAGTTCTCTCGCTCGCGAAACATCAATCGAGATGATCCGGGCATGCGGAAACGGACTCCGCAGACACTTGCCCCACAGCGTACTAGGCAGGGCAACATCTGCCGTATAGCGTGCCCGGCCGGTGACTTTTTCTGGTCCTTCGACATGGCCTGTAGGTTGTCCCACGCTGACCAAATTTGCCATATGCTCCTCTCGTTCTATAAGCAGGCAGAGTCTTGGAGGCCCGGCCTGAAAGGGTACAATGCTCACAGGAGATATCGCCATGAATGGGGGATGGGGTCAAGCGTGGTGGATGGAAGCTGTTATTCAGATCCCAGGGCGTTGCCCTGGGCTGGATTAAGTCGCCCCTTCAGGGCTCCGGAATGGGAGCATGTTGTTATCTGTTTTCCCTAGCTGATACACTCCGCACACCAAACGATGAGAGGAAGCCCTCTAGGGTCGATTTGAATATGCCCGAAACTGAACAAGAATTTCTGAATGAGCTAGACAAACGCCTGTGGACGATGGCCGACCGTTTACGGTCGAATCTTGACGCAGCAGTCTACAAACACGCTGTCCTTGGCTTGATCTTTGTCAAATATGTCTCCGATTCCTTTGAAGAACGTCAGAAAGAAATCGCGGCTCAGCTGCGTAATCCTGAACACGAATATTACGCTGACCCTGAGGATTATGGCTCTCCAGAGGAATACGAAGCCTTTATCCATGAAGAGTTGGAAGAACGCGACTACTACACGGAAAAAAATGTCTTCTGGGTGCCTGCCCTCGCCCGTTGGCAAACCTTACAAGACAATGCCAAGCTGCCACCAGGCACTCAGATTTCCATCACGAACGGAAAAAAAGAGACCTATAAGATTACTTCAACAGGCAAGCTCATCGATGATGCGCTCGACGTGATCGAACAGGAAAACCCCAAACTCAAAGGAGTTCTGAACAAGACCTACACCCAGCTCCAGCTTGACCCAGCGAATATGGGCAGCCTGATCGACTTGATCGCCACCATCCCTTTTCAGCACGAGAGTCTCAAAGCAAAGGATATCCTGGGCCACGTATATGAATACTTCCTGGGCCAGTTTGCGCTTGCCGAAGGCAAAAAGGGTGGTCAATATTTCACTCCCAAGTCGATTGTCTCATTGGTTGTTGAAATGCTTGAACCATACAAGGGACGCGTGTATGACCCGGCCATGGGTTCGGGTGGTTTCTTTGTCCAGAGCGAGCGGTTCATTGAGGAGCACGGAGGCAAGCTTGGCCAGCTATCTGTCTATGGGCAGGAGTCGAACCCCACCACGTGGCGACTGGCAGCTATGAATATGGCCATCCGTGGTATCGATTTCAACTTCGGCCAGGAACCGGCTAACAGCTTTACCAATGACCAGCACGCTGACTTGCGGGCTGATTTTGTGATGGCCAATCCACCCTTCAATATGAAGGAATGGCGAGACGGCCAGCTTGAAAACGACCCGCGCTGGAAATACGGCACTCCGCCCGCTGGCAACGCCAACTTCGCCTGGCTCCAGCATATGCTTTATCACCTTGCGCCGAATGGCTCGATGGCACTTTTGCTGGCCAATGGTTCGATGAGTTCGAACACCTCAGGGGAAGGCGATATCCGAAAGAAGCTTATTGAAGCGGACCTTGTTGAATGTATGGTCGCCCTGCCTGGCCAATTGTTTACGAATACGCAAATACCTGCGTGCATATGGTTTCTCACGAAGAATAAGAACGCCCGTGGCGACTTCCGCGACCGTTCTGGAGAAACCCTTTTTATTGACACTCGAAACCTCGGCTATATGAAAGACCGGGTGCTGCGCGACTTCACTGCTGAGGATACTGGCACAATCGTCGGTGCATTCCATAACTGGAAACGTGGGACAGATTATGAAGACGAGGCGGGTTTCTGTAAGTCAGTCAAGCTGGAAGACATCACCGGTCATGACTACGTCCTGACTCCCGGCCGCTACGTCGGCGCCTCGGAGGAGGAAGACGACGGTGAGCTGTTTGCCGATAAGATTCAGCGCTTAACGGCAGAGCTGAGTGGACAGTTTGTGCAAAGTACAGAGCTGGAAGCTCAGATCAAGAAGAACCTGAGTCAGCTAGGCTTAAAACTGTAAGCGGTTGAGACTCTACATGATGTAGCAACTCTGCGAGAGGCGTTTGAGGAGAGCAATCTGCCGTTTCGGGTTGATGTGTTTATTTGGGATGAGGTGCCGGAGAAATTTCGGGAGGAGATTTGGGAGGGGTATGTGGTTGTGCAGGAGAAAGAAGAGAAGAGACATAGAAGCTACGCCGGTCCATCTCTCGTTGGTCTTTTCTCTGAATGGGAGATCCAAACTCTTGAATTCGTTTGCGATAACATTTTTGATTGTCCACATTCTACTCCAAAATTATCAGACGATGGTCCATTTATGGTGCGCACTCAGGATATCCGAAATGGTTACTTCGACTTTTCCGAAGCAGCACATGTTTCGTGGGAGACGTATCGAGAGCGCACAACCCGTGCTGTCCCAACTAAGAGTGACATCCTGTTAAGCCGGGAAGGAACTTACTTTGGAGACGCCGCAGAGGTCCCGCCAGAAACACCTCTCTGCTTAGGTCAAAGGATGGTTCTCCTTCGTCCTAATCAGTCGATCATAGATAGCACCTTTCTTCGACTTTGGATTAACTCACGGAGTTTCCAGAATTATCTTACGGCATTTAGAGATGGAACAGTTGCCGAAAGGCTTAACGTTTCCACAATCAGAAAGCTGCCGGTGCCAGTGCCGTCTAAACGTATCCAGGATAATATCGTTACCCAGATCCTCCCTCTAGAAGAAAAGCAGCATCTGAATCGCCACATGAACCAGACCCTAGAAGCAATGGCGCAGGCAATCTTCAAGTCCTGGTTTGTGGATTTCGACCCGGCGAAGGTGAAGCAGGCGGCGAAGGCGCTTGGTCGTGATCCAGAACGGGCTGCCATGGCTGCCCTCAGTGGCAAACTCTGTGTTCCAAAGAGTCCGGCGGGTCTGTCCGTTGAAGATTTGGTCAAGGCGGAAGCTGAGCTTGACCAGCTTGAGGAAGGGGAACGTCAGGAACTGGCCCGGACTGCGGCGCTTTTTCCAGGTGGGTTCGTTGAATCTGAACTGGGTTTGATTCCGGAGGGATGGGAAGTAAGTAACTTGGAAAACCTACTAGATTTTGTGTATGGAAAAGCTCTAAAAAAAAGTCACAGGAGCCCTGGACCTTTTCCAGTATATGGCTCTGGAGGGATAACCGGGCAACACGAAAACTTCTTGGTAGAAGGTCCAGGTATCATTATTGGACGCAAAGGAACCGTTGGAAGCGTTTATTGGGAGGATCGACCTTTCTTCCCAATTGACACCGTATTCTATGTCAAAGCGAGGGAAGGAGTATCTCTAGAGTTCCTTTTTTATTTACTTCAGACGCTCAGCCTAGAAACGATGAATACTGATGCGGCAGTTCCTGGCCTTAATAGGAATAACGTTTACCGTATCAAAATCCCCCAATTTCCACCGAAGCTCATCACAGCATTCACGGATTTCACTCGCTCCCTTCGTCATGCAATCAAAGGCTTATCGCAACAGTCTGAAACCCTCCTTGATCTTCGCGATACCTTTTTGCCGAAGCTTCTCTCCGGTGAGCTTCCAGTGTCAGAATCAGGTTAGAGAATGGCTGAATTATGGCGGACTATGACTTCGGTAAGATCCCAGACTGGCCCGACTTCGAGGCCATGCTCGATAACACGAGTGGTCGAATCCCTGTGACGAAGCTGGCGGGGTGGCGAGAATTTTCACAAGCACTGGAGGACGATTTCTTTAATCGGCGCGGGCCTCAATACGTCTACAGAGGACAGCGTCGCTACGATTGGTCGCTCACTCCGAACCTAGGACGGTTGGACCCGTCTGGGATTGTGACAGTAGAAATCGCAGAAAAGCAGGCTGAGTATTTCACCAAAGCAGTCCGAGGCAGACTGAGGGACAACTCACTGGTTGACGAGGAGCAACGAGATGAACTCTGGTCAATCGGCCAACATCACGGTCTCAATACCCCTCTCCTCGATTGGACATTTTCGCCGTTCGTCGCTCTCTTTTTTGCCTTCGAACATGAAGACCCGAAACACGAGCAGGAAAATCCGTACCGCGTCATCTACGTCATTGATAAAGCTTTTATCGCTGACGACACGATCTGTCCAGAAGTCCGGGTTATCGAACCGAAACAAGACGAGCACGGCCGCCTCGTGAACCAGGCGGGGCTTTTCATCTACGCACCATACGGCAACACAATTGAAAACGCCCTCGTCAATTCAATGCAGGAAGAGCCACTTGTCGAGATCGACGAGAAATCCGAGGCTAACGAGATCGCTCGCTATATCTGCAAAATCTATATTGCAAATGAGGATCGCGAAGGATGCCTAAAGAATTTGCGACGCATGAATGTACACCACGCGAGCCTTTTTCCAGATCTAATCGGCTCGTCACAATACTGTAACATCCTAATTGCAGAAGAAGCCCTCCAGCTCGCAGAAACGAAGCAGCTAGAAAAAACGAAAGAGATGGAGAACGAGGAAGAAAGCCCCTCGCTCACAGAAACCGACGAGGAAGTCCAGTCAGCCACAGAAATTTCTGAAATCGTCGCTGTCTTGAAGATGCCTGAGGAGGCAGCACCAGTTGAGCCAGGCAGAATCGTATGGATGGCTGAGGAGTTGCAGCGCGAGCTCGCCAAAAACATGGTCGTTGACTGGGAAGATCGAGAACCGGCTCAAGCTCGCTTGCGGAACGTAGCACGAGTGATCCTTCGTCGCCTCGGCTATCCCGCTGTGATCCGTGACGAGATTGTCACAAAACTTTTAAACCTGCTGATAGAGAAAGAAGTTGAATCACCAGAGAATAACTCAGGTACCTAAACTAAATTGACGCTACCATGACAACACCACCAGAACAGATCGACCTCTGGTGCAGTTCTTCTTCAGAGGCTCAGCATCTTGAGTTCAAGGAAGCCAAGAGGCAGTTCGACAACAGGAGACTTTACCGCTACTGCGTCGCCATCGCCAATGAGGGGGGCGGATATCTGGTTCTCGGTGTCACAGATAAATCGCCCCGTTCAGTCGTGGGAACAGCAGCATTCAACAACCCGGTAGCAATGGCGGCCAAGCTCTTTCAGGTTGTCGGTTTTCGAGTAGACATCGAAGAGGTCCTACATCCAGATGGACGCGTGCTGGTCTTCCACATTCCCTCTCGTCCACACGGTGCGGCGTATCATCATGAAGGCGCTTACCCGATGCGCTCTGGCGAAGAGCTGGTCCCAATGAGTGAAGACCGCCTCCGGCGCATTTTCGCCGAAGGCGGGCCAGATTGGCTTGAAGAGTTTGCTGTCACCGGGATCACAGAACAGGATGTCGTGGAACTGCTCGATACCCAAGGCTACTTCGAATTGCTGAACCTGCCCTACCCGTCTAGCCGTGCCGGTGTCATCGACCGTTTGCTATCGGAACAGCTCGTCTCAAAACATGGAGACGGGCTTGCCGTCAGTCGCCTTGGCGCTCTGCTGCTCGCACGTCGGCTTGGAGACTTCCCTTCCGTCTCTCGGAAAGCGCCTCGCGTTGTCGTTTACCAAGGGACATCAAAGCTCGAAACCCGAGTAGACAGGATAACCACGAAAGGCTACGCCGTCGGATTCCAAGACTTGGTGACTTCCATCATGGACCTACTCCCTCAAAATGAGGTCATTGAAGACGCTGTCCGCAAAGAAATAAAACTCGTCCCAGAAATCGTGATTCGTGAATTGGTGGCCAATGCCCTCATCCATCAAGATTTTTCCGAATCTGGCACTTCGGTCATGATCGAGATATACGAAAATCGGGTCGAGATCTCTAATCCTGGCGAACCGGTTGTCCCAGTCGAACGTTTTATCGACGGGTATCAGTCCCGCAATGAACGGCTGGCAGACCTCATGCGTCGCTTTGGGATCTGTGAGGAAAAGAGTAGCGGAATTGATCGTGTCATCGAAGTAGCTGAGATCTTCCAACTGCCAGCCCCAGACTTTCAGGTCGGATTCAAGCGAACTTCTGCCGTCATTGCTGGCCCGCGAGCCTTTAGGGATATGGATCGGCGTGATCGCATCCGGGCGTCTTATCAACACTGTGTGCTTCAATGGGTTATGCGCAAACGAATGACTAATCAAACGCTTCGGGAAAGATTTGGCCTCTCAGAGCGCCGCAGTGGTTCGGTCTCGCAAATCATCTCTGCAACCGTGGAAGAGGGATTGATCAAACCTGACCCTTCTTCCACCGAATCTCGCAGGTATGTTCGTTACATCCCTCATTGGGCGTAATTCTTATTTTATTGTAATCCGCACGAGGAGCCTTGATTTTTCGTAAACTGTTGAAATCAAACTGTTTTCTTGTTTCATTGTAACCCGCACTTATCTACTTTTACCGATATTGTTATCCGTTTCCTAACGCCCTGAAGGGGCAATCCTAACTCAGCCCGGGGCAACGCCCTGGGTGGTTGTAGGTCGCATACCAACGATTACAAACCGAAGAGAAAACAGGTTTCAAAGTAAAACGCGCTTGACGCAGGCGCAGGTGAATTTCGGATAAACCAGAATCCCAGGGCAACGCCCTGGGATTGTGTGGGATCATGGATTACATGTATTGGGTTTACGATTGACAGACCACACGAACATCGAACCCCATAGACGCCAACGACGCATAACACAGGTGCGCAACACAACCGCCAAACGATACAATCATTCACCACGATTCATCACAATTTAACGATTCCCCATCCTATGCCCCAATCTCTCGCAAAAATTTACATCCACCTCGTCTTCAGCACCAAAAACCGGGAGCCATTCCTCACCGACATCGTCCGCGATGACCTCCATGCTTACATGGCAACAAGCTTGAACAATCTCCAATGCCCCGTTGTTCTGATAAATTCGATTGAAGATCATATTCATATCCTCTTCAGACTGAGCCGCACAATCACGATCAGTTCAGCAGTCGAAGAGGTCAAAAAATTATCGTCCAAATGGCTCAAAACACAATCAACGACTTTACAATCCTTCGCCTGGCAAAACGGCTATGGCGCATTCTCTGTGAGCGAGTCGAACGTACCAGCGGTTTGCGAATACATCACCAATCAACGCGAACATCACCGGATCAACACATTTCAAGACGAATATCGGGCCATGTTAAAACGACACGGCATTCAATACGATGAACGGTATGTATGGGATTAGAAATCCGCGAATCTGGGATAGGCCATGAATTCGTGATATCGCACCCTCATGAACCCAGGGCGTTGCCCTGGGCTGGGTTAAATCGCCCCTTCAGGGCTGAGAAAATCTCATGACGATCACCGAAGCCCAACTCGAACAGCTGTGCCTGCAATGGTTCCAAGATACCAGCTGGAGTTACGCCCACGGCCCAGACATTGCACCTGAGGGCGATTCCCCAGAGCGAGCTGACTACCGGGCCGTCGTTCTGAAAAACAGATTGTCCCAGGCCGTACAGCGCATCAATCCACACCTCCCGCCTGCAGTGCTCGACACAGTTGTTCACCTCGTAACGACTCCGGATCATCCCAGTCTTATCCAGAATAACCGTACCTTTCATCGTTTGCTCATGGAGGGTGTTCCAGTTGAGTTCACCAGAGATGACAAAAAAGAGGCTGATCACGCCCAGTTGATCGATTTCGCCACCCCTGAGAACAACGACTTCTTGGTTGTCAATCAATTCACTATCTCTGGCACCAAACAACCGCGACGGCCAGATATCGCTGTTTTCATCAATGGCCTGCCCTTAGCAGTCATCGAATTGAAAAACCCGCGTGATGAAAACGCCGATGTGTGGACAGCCTATGGACAACTCCAGACCTACAAAGATGAAATCAGCGACCTGTTTGTCTTTAACGAAGCGCTCGTCGTCAGTGATGGCATCACTGCACGGGTTGGATCACTGACTGCCAGCAAAGAATGGTTTCTCCCCTGGCGGACTGTCCGAGATGAAAACGACACACCTTTGCTCGAATATGAGCTGGAGAAAATCGTCCGTGGCTTTTTTCAGCCGGCTTTGTTCCTGGATTATGTCCGCTACTTCGTCCTCTTTGAGCAAAACGGCGACACACTCATCAAAAAGATTGCTGGCTATCACCAGTTCCACGGCGTGCGTGAAGCTGTCCGGGTGACCTTGATAGCATCCGCATCTGAGCAAACCGAACGAGCACGCATTCTCGAAGACCGTGCCATGTATGGCCGAGAGGTTGTCCCTGGCTCTCGTAAAGCCGGAGTCTTCTGGCACACCCAAGGCTCAGGCAAGAGCATTTCCATGTGTTGCTATGCTGGAAAACTGCTTCAGCAACCAGACATGCAGAACCCGACTCTTGTTGTTGTCACTGATAGGAACGCCCTTGATGGCCAGCTGTATCAGCAGTTCTGCGGCGCAAAAGATTTGCTGAAACAGACACCTGAGCAAGCTGATAGTCGGGACGAGCTACGGGCCATGCTCGCTGCTCGTCAGTCGGGCGGTATTATATTCACTACCGTTCAGAAGTTCTCCCTGCTCAGCGAAGAAATGGTCCATCCCACCTTATATGCTCGCTCCAATGTCGTGGTGATTTCTGATGAAGCTCATCGGAGCCAGTACGGCATGAAGGCCAAGCTGAATCAGGACGGGAAATATGTGGTCGGTTTCGCCAAGCATATGCGAGATGCCTTGCCGAATGCCTCCTTCATTGGATTCACCGGGACTCCGATTGCCCTTGAAGACAAAGATACACGTGGTGTGTTTGGCGACTACGTCAGTATCTACGACATTCAAGACGCTGTTGATGATGGTGCGACTGTTCCGATCTATTATGAAAGCCGCCTGGCCAAGCTCGATATCAACCGGGCACAGATTGAAGCGCTCAACAACGATGTCGATGAAGTCATTGAAGACGAGGAAGATCTGGCGATTCGCGAAAAAACCAAGAGTCGCTGGGCGGAGTTAGCAAAGCTTGTCGGGGCACAGCCGCGTCTGAAAGAAGTTGCCGAAGATCTGGTTGATCATTACGAGGCTCGCACCGCGACACTCGAAGGCAAAGCCATGGCCGTATGTATGAGCCGTGATATTTGCGTGAGCCTCTTTAATCAGATCATCGCTCTGCGGCCTGACTGGGAAGGAACCAAGTTACAGAAGAAAGGTAAGGACATCGGTTACAATCCCGAGGACGGGGCTATCCGTATTGTCATGACGGGTAGCGCGGTGGACCGGGAAGAACTCCGTGACCACGTCTTTATCCAGAACCAAAAAAAGCGGCTGGAAAAGCGCTTTAAAGACCCGAATGATCCACTCAAAATTGTGATCGTTCGGGATATGTGGCTGACGGGCTTCGACGCCCCATCCTGCCACACTATGTATATCGACAAACCGATGCGTGGTCACAATCTGATGCAGGCCATTGCCCGCGTGAATCGGGTTTTCAAAAATAAACCAGGTGGTCTGGTCGTTGATTACATTGGTATTGCAGCTGAACTGAAAAACGCACTCAAGAATTATACCGACGCCAAAGGCAGAGGCACCCCAACCCTTGACTCCGCAGAAGCCCTTGCGATCTTACACGAAAAAATCGACATCGTGCGTGGGATGTTCCACGGCTTCGACTACAGCCAATTCGAAACCAATGCCCTTGCCTTACTCGTCCCGGCTGCCAACCATATCCTGGGCCTTGATGACGGCAAAAAGCGTTTCCTCGACGTCATGGCTTCAGTCACCAAAGCCTATGCCCTATGCAGCACTCTTGATGAAGCGACAGTACTCCGTACAGAAATAGCGTTCTTCTCGGCCATCAAAGTGGTCATGGTGAAACACACGAGTGTAGATCGAAAACGTGAAGAAGAGGAAAAGAACTCGGCTCTGAAGCACATTCTCGATAATGCCGTCGTTGCCGAAGGCGTGCTTGACGTGTTCGGTCTCGCTGGTCTCGACAAACCCAATATTGGATTGCTGTCTGACCAATTCCTCGAAGATGTTCGCAATATGCCGGCTCGCAATCTGGCAGTCGAACTCCTTGAGAAACTGCTGCATGACGAGATTCGCGCTCACACCCGGACCAATGTCGTGCAAGAAAAGCAATACAGTGATCGTTTGTTAGAAACGCTCCGCCGTTACCATAACCGCGCGATTGAGACCGCCCAGGTCATTGAAGAACTCATCGCGATGGCTACGGATTTCCAGCAAGATCTCAAGCGTGAAGAAGAACTCGGTCTCACTCCGGACGAACTGGCCTTCTACGATGCACTCGCGAATAACGCCAGTGCTGTTCGGGAACTGAGTGATCACACACTGAAAAAGCTTGCGACCGAACTGACGCATCAACTCCGCAAGAGCACCACCGTGGACTGGCAAGTCCGTGAAAACGTGCGTGCCCGCCTGCGCAATCTCATTCGTCGTCTCCTGCGTCGTTACAAATACCCGCCCGATGGACAGCCTGAAGCCATCGACCTTGTGTTACAACAGGCGGGTAAACTGTCTGACAGCTGGACGGCAACGATATAAACCACTCGCCTCAGCATCACTGATTCAGCAGCACCACCGACACCAGCCCAACCGCCAGGCCGACAAGCTGCACGCGACTCAGCCGCTCAACAAAGAGCACCGCGGCCGCCACAGAACTCAGCAGCACGACGCCAAAACTAAAGGCTGGAAACACGGCTGAGCTTTCCCAGCCAGGCATGCTTAACGCCTTCATAAATAAATACACGGCAATGTAGTTGGATAGGCCAAGAAGGATTCCCCAGCCGATGGAATTTGCTTGGGGTTGGCCTTCTCGGTTCCTGGCCTGAGCAGACGAAAAGAGCAACGGCACTAAGCTGATCAAAAAAGCAAAAAGAAAAGACTGCCCGAGGTATAGATGATGCGTCTCAGCCGTTAGATAGGTTTGCTGCACATACTTGAAGAATAGAAAGTGCAAGCCAAAGGTGAAAAAAACAACGACGAGCAAGGCTCTGGAACGGGACGCCTGCGTCTGGGCTGCGCGTGAAACAGTTGGGACAGTTGACACTGTCACCAGATACAAGGCGACGACAGCCAGCCCGATGCCAAGTCCCTTCATTCCTGTCAATTGGTCATTAAACAGAAAAAATGCGGCCGCCGTAGGAATGGCGACAGAGACCCGACTCGCAAAAGCCGCCAGCGCCACACTCACGGTCCGACTCACGTAGGCGAGCAGATACAAATTGCCGGCCAGCAAACCACCTTGCACAACCGTCAGGGCAATCATCAATCCCCCGGACTGTGCTGTTTGCCAATACAGCTGTCCAGAGAAAAAGGTGCCACAGACAGTACAGGCCCAATAATTAGCCGGCACAACGAGCCGAACATCCAGATTCCAGCGTCCAAACGCCTTGAACAGCACCGGTATAGCAGCAGAACAAATAATAGCGAAAAGAAGAAAAATCATTGCCGAAAAATTTGCGGCCCCTCCCATATTTGCTAGGAGTGAATGCTATACGTGGAATTGACTATTCTTGCTAGAGTGGAGCAGCGTTCAGCCAACGGAGCGCGAGGGGAGCGTGCATCAGAGGCTGAAACAGGAACAGGACGGCAACATAGACCAGCCGCTGGAGCTGTTTCCAGAAGCGCATATGCAAGAGCCGAACGAGTGTGGGAAAGGACATGATCAGTAAGACCAGCCCGCAAATACGGTGCAGTCACCCTGAAGTGAGCCGTTCCAGACGCGCCAAGTACGCATATGCCTCGGCATCTGTCCGACCACACATTTCTTCGGAGGGCTGGAGATTCTGACACACCACAGGTCGTTCAGGTCTGCCAAAAAGTAGACAGCGATTATCCTCACTTAATTGGACACAGCGTACGCCCGCGGGTTTACCGTGCGGCATGCCGGGAATGGAAGAAGAAATGGACGGAGCGATGCAACACGCCCCACAGCCTGCTCGGCAATCCATATCTTTCCCCTATGCCTGGATGGATCTGGGTCGCTCTTCACTCGGAACTGAATTCCAGCGTGTACCCACTCCGTTTTGATGAACAGATGAGACGCCGGTCATATGAGTCATGTCGGCCCTGCCAGCGTCTCCATATGCAGGCTTAATCAAATCCGCACACCTTGGCCCCACGAACGGAGGCGGGTTTCTCGGCGCAGCGTTTGTGCCAGGCGACAACGTTGGGAAAGTCTGCATCAAGCTTGAGATATTCGCGTGCCCCGTAGCCCCAGTCCACACAACCAACCCAAGGAAAGGTACAAATGTCAGCAATCGTGTATTCCTCGCCAACCAGATACGACTGACCGTCGAGCTGGGTTTCCAAGACGCCCAGCAGACGCCGGACTTCGTTAGTATAGCGCTCAGTCGGATACGGGAGACGCTCTTTGGCAAACTTGTAGAAATGGCCAAGCTGACCAAACATCGGCCCGACACCAGCCATTTGGAAAAACAGCCATTGCAGGCACTCACTGCGCTTGCGTGCATCGGTCGGAATCAGCTTGCCTGTTTTCTCAGCCAGATGGAGCAGAATCGCTCCAGATTCAAAGATGGCCAGCGGCTTGCCATCAGGACCGTCGGGATCAACAATGGCCGGAATCTTAGAGTTCGGACAGGCGGCTTTGAACTCGTCGGTGAACTGATCGTTTTCCATAATGTTCACCTTGTGCGGCTCATACGGGAGACTCAGTTCCTCCAGCGCAATGCTCACCTTCTGT
Source organism: Binatia bacterium (assembly GCA_965231765.1). Lineage (GTDB taxonomy): Bacteria > Desulfobacterota > Binatia > Bin18 > Bin18 > JAAXHF01. The sequence continues at coordinate 4,224,834 of OZ246887.1, read as the reverse complement.
CCGTTTGGTGTTGCCAAGGAGTACAGCTGGATGCGGTCAGGATGTTCAATTGGCCATTTGCGCTCTTCGCTCATGAGATCTCCTTCTCTTCCATTTTATTGAATGCCCTTCTTTTGGCCATGTCCCACGACCTGTTGCAAGACCACCTGGGCATTTCTGGATTGTTTTGTCTCTTTTCGTTGTGACGAACTGGCTGGCGGAGCTAGGGTTGGAGGAGTGTTTTAGCTAAGCGAGTGATTCAATATTCTGACGGGGGCACTCCGCTCCCCACATTGCTCAATCTTTTGAATCAAAGCACGAACGCCTTATCCTTTTGTGTCGAATAGGATAAAAGAAAAATGCGACAATAAACACTGCTTAGGGAGGAACAATGACAAATCCAGTCAACCCGCAACTCCGTTTTGGCCTGTGGTACGACTTCCGTAATCCGCCGGCTTGGAAACGTCCGTATGACCAGCTTTACAACGAAATTCTTGACCAAATTGTGTGGGGTGAAGACAATGGCTTTGATGATATCTGGCTGTCTGAGCATCACTTTATTGAAGACGGCTATTCCCCCGCACTGATGCCCATCGCCGCTGCGATTGCGGCGAAAACTAAAAAGATCCGGATTGGCACCAGCGTTATGCTGCTGCCGTTTCACAATCCAGTCCGTCTCGCTGAAGACGCGGCAACCGTTGATGTCCTCTCGGGTGGACGTTTCGAACTCGGTGCTGGAGTCGGTTACAAGGTCGAAGAATTCGAAGGCTTTGCCGTGTCGAGTACAGAGCGCGGCGCCCGGACCAATGAGAGCTTAGAGATTCTCGCTCGGCTATGGGAAGGAGAAACACTCACTTTCAAAGGCAAGTACTATGAGGTCAATAATGTCAAACTGACTCCCGAGCCAATTCAAAAACCTCGACCACCGTTGTGGGTCGGCGGCTTCACCCCACCCGCGTTGCGCCGGGCGGCCAAATATGGTGATGGCTATATCGGTGTCGGGCCGATCACGGAAAACTACCAGCGCTATGTGGCTGCTCTGGAAAAGCAAGGCAAACCAACAACCAATCTCCGCCTGGCTGGTGGATTCTTCTGGTTGATCCCATCCGAAGATCCGGACAAGACCTGGAACGAAGCTGCTGACCACGTAATCTATCAGACCAACCAATATGCCGAATGGTCGGCCAAAGCAGGCATGCCACTGTTCGATACGATTCGGGATCGAGACCATTTGCGTGAGGTTGGCCTGCTGCAAGTCGTTGATGTTGATACCTGCGTCAAAATGATCCGTGACTATGCCTCTGAAACACCACTCACACATTATTACTCGTGGACGCTGCCGCCAGGCTTACCCACCAGCTGGATTCAGCCACACTTGGAATTGTTTGCCAAGACAGTCATTCCCGCGGTGCGTTCCGGGCAGTGAGGAAATGTACGGTCGAGGCGGGAACACACACGAACAGGAACAGCTGGGGTTATGGACAAAGCCCAGATTTTGATAGTGAAAGACGAGAGTGTGACCGCTTTAGATATGAGAGCCCAGATTGAAGATCATGCTGTGGAACTCTCACCCTACTCACCGTGTTTGCTGTGATGATCAAAAGAAAGAAGATGTATATGCGTCGTATGTTGTTATTCGTTGCTGCTCTTGCTGTTGTGCTCTCTAGCCCGCTGGCCCATGGGTCAGACTGGACGATTGATTCGTCCCATTCCAATGCCCAGTTTGCCGTCCGCCATTTCATGGTTTCAACCGTCCGTGGGACGTTTGGGACGATGAGTGGCTCCGTCACGCTGAACGAAGAAGACGTGACCGAGTCTGCGGTCACAGCTGAGATTGATGTTGCTTCGGTCGATACGCGTGAAGCCAAACGAGACGAGCACTTAAAGGGTGCAGACTTCTTTGATGTCGAAAAGCATCCCAAGATGAGCTTTGTCTCAAAAATGGTCGAGAAGGTTGACGATACTCACTACAAAATGACCGGCGATATGACACTCAAAGGGACGACCAAAGAGGTCGTCTTCGATGTCGAAGGCTCCACCACCCCGATTAAAGACCCGTGGGGCAATAATCGGCTTGGGGGCGTAGCAACGACGAAGATCAACCGGACTGATTTTGGGTTAACCTATAACTCCATGTTAGACACCGGTGGTGTTACTATTGGTGAGGAAGTCACGATCACGATCGACTTTGAATTAATCCCGAAAAAAGAAGAAGCCAAATCCTAAACTGGACGGGGGCGGTTGGCGAACCGTTCCCTCATCCCTCCTCTGCAAAACTCGCTGTCCCCTCCCCTCCCAGCAGATGCAACCCAACTAAAAACACCGCACTCAGCCCATACATCACCCCAAATGTCGGAGCTGCCGCCACACCAAACACGTTCTGGACTCCAGCCGGAGTGAGCTCATAGGCGTGAATTAATCCTGTCAGCGACAATACCGCTGCCGCTGCGGTCCAGCCCGCTGCTCGCAAAAATTCACGTTCAATGACGAACACTAGAATTGCGGCCAAGACCATCGAACTCAGCAAGAATCCTTGACTGAGGGCAATCACCCCGTGGATATACAGGTCAGCCCCAAACGTCGGCGCCACGTCAAACAAACTGGAACCTGCCTTGCGGATACTCGTCTCAATCAGCTGCAGCGCCCAGGCAGCGAGCGCCGGGATCAACCCAAAAGCAACCGCTAAGGCATGCTCGCGGGGCACCGTCTGAAAGGCTTGGGCCGTCATCATAATCCCAATCCATAGCAGAATCCCCAGCGTCGCTTCCAACGGCACAACCTGCAGGACAAGCGTAATCCCACCAACCAGACACAGCAACGTCACACCAATCCCATTGACCATCGAGTACCCCGCCCGAGCACCCATCGCCTTCCAAGCGGGATGACCAATATAAATGGTGGTCGGAAAAGCACTGCCAAACAGGGCCGCAATAAGCGTCCCGATCCCATTCGCCAACAAGGACGGCCGCGTCTCATACCGATCTCCAGCCGCCTCGGCACTTTCCAAATTCTGGAGCGAGCCAATCACATTAAATAGTCCCATCGGGAATATCACTGCTAGATATTTCCAGCCTTCTGCATTGCTGAGCAGGGCAAACAGATCACCCGGGACAGGCTGGGGGAGATACAGGCCAAACGCATACGTCTCTGCCGGTGGTTCAAACACAGACCAGCCGAAAGCCCGCAGCACCCAGGCCAAGCCGACACCAGTCAGGACGGCCACCAGTCCGCCCGGCAGCCCCAAAGGCAAAGTCTTTCGGGAGGCATACGTCACCAGGATTATCATCATCGGGAGCAGCGCGAGGGCGGGTGCAGCAAAGATCTGAAAAACAAATCCCACCGCAATAAACGTCATCGCGATGCCTGCCAGCGCGGCCAATAGGGCAGCCCGAGGCGTGGAGCGTCGTAGACAGTCCCCAACAAAAGCACCTAGTGTTTCCATGCTGCCGCTCAAGAAACACGCAAAGAGTCCAGCCTGCCAAGCGAGAGTCGGATTGTTGGTGTGCTGATAAATCGGCCCCATGATCAGAAAGATGTAAGCAAACAGACTCGGGGTATTAATCCCATACGGCAATGCTGTTACATCATCACGGCCCGTCTCACGCATCAGCCGGCGTGCCTGCCAGGCATAAAACGCGTTGCCCAACAGGATCGACAATGCTGCCCCAGGCAGGATCTTGCCGGTGATCAGTTCTGGCGGGAAACCACATACAACCGTCCCCAATACCGCGATGAGCATGAGGTTGAGCAAATTATCGATGAACAGACCAAAAAATCCGTCAAGATCGCCACGGACAAACCAGGGAGTATACATCATTGTTCTCTACGGATGAGGGTTGTGTTTTGGCACGGCTGGCCAGTTTGGTCAATCGACAATATGATCTGGCTGCCGACCACGCTTCTTTTTCAGGTAACCGACATACGTATCGATAAGGAGAAGCGGCTACGCATTTTGTCACAGGAATTCCATTACCTGTTTCCTGAAATTCTATTTCATCCCCCGGTCTGACGCCAAGCCGCTGACGAATGGCCAGCAGAATAGGGACTTGACCTTTTGCGGTAATTTTTGCGCGTGCCTTTAAAGTAAGAACCTCTTCTTCTTACGCTAAAATAGTGCAACAAGGAAGACTCTCATAGCGGGTTGTCACGAGAGAGTCTGGCCGTCTGCGCCAGCAATACAAACGCCCAAGGCGTGCCCTCCTTCTCAATTCGTATTTCGCGCCAGCGTCCATGCGCAGAGCCCATGACCTCCCTCTTACGGTTGGCTGGCACAAGGTAATACCCCTTGGGCAGCACCAGCGGGAAATCTCCTGTCGGCCACCAGATATTCACGACCCGAACCTGGGCTTGGACGTGAAAAATGCCAGCAACATCAGGATCTTCTGTCGCAGTCAATGGCGTGAGCAAAAATACCCGTCCGGCCTCTTGTGTATGCGCTATCACCTGCTGAGCCACGCGGTGTGGCGAGCGCACAGTGCTGTCTATCATCAACCACGAAGGGTGGAGAACGGCATGCACCAGGACGAGGACTGCAACCAGGAATCCAAAAGCCCGGACAAGCTGAACACGACCCAGAGAAAACAGGAAGGCGCCAAGACTTGCAGCAAACGCAACCCACACCCCAAGACCGAGCCATATCTGGTTTCCCAGCCAGCCGCAGTAGGCTTCTGCCTGCCCCGCTGCCATGGCTGGGAATATGCAGAGCACAATCTGACAAGCAGTCTGCTGATCGGACCGGGTCGAAGCAAGTGCGGAGAAACCGATGCAGATCACGATCACAGCCGCTCCCCAGCCAAATTTTAGCCCATTTTGCCAGCTCGCCCAACTCGCCCAGCTTTGCATTTGTTTGCTGAGTGTCTCCCTCTGTGTGCTGAACCACCAGCCAACTAACAGCGCTGCCGGAGGAAACATAGGCAACAGGTAGCGGGCACGTTTAGAGGCAACCAGATGAAAAAAAACAGTCATCGTCGCCCACCACAGGGCCAGAAAAACAGGCCCCTCCTCACGGGACCGAAACGCCCGCCACACCGCAATCGGCAAAAAAAGGCCCCACGGTGCAAAGCGTAGAAAGATCACATCTAGGTAGTAAAGGGGAGAGAGGACAGCAAGACTGCCGAAGAAGCGGCCCAGATTCTCCTCCTCAATCTGGGTGTGCCAGAAGTGGTGTGGCTGCCACCAGGCAGCGCTGGCGTACCAACCGAGCCCGACGAACAGCACAATCAGGATCGGCCCAGGTTTGCAGAGCAGACGAATAGGCGTGAGTTCGCGCCGCCACACGGCAAAGGCTCCAATCGGCAACGCAATCAAGATTACCCCAACAGGTCCTGTACTGAATAAAGCCCCGAGCAACCCAAACCCAAATCCGTACGGAACAAACGGCTGGCTGGCTGGCTGCCGTTTGTTCCGTAGCGAGCTTTGTGTATGTGCAACAAAAAAGAGGCCGAGGCTCAGAGTCACAAAAAAACACAGCGCCATATCTGGCCGGGCCATACGCCCTTGCTCGACATACAGCGGAGCGGTGAGCAGAACGAGCGCCGCCACTCGGCCAGTCTCAGCACTGGCCACAACACGTCCCAACCACAAAATCGTGAACACGCCGCAGCTGGCGAGCAAGGCTGAGGGCAGCCGGACTGAGAGCGCGTCTACTATCCCATCTCGTAGCCAGGCCACTATCCCACCAAGCCAATAGAAGAGAGGTGGTTTACGGATGCTGGGAAAAAGCCAGTGCCAAACTCCCTCATCTACTGAGGAGACAAAAGCGTGCAGTCGCAAGCCCTCTTGTGCCTCGTTGAATCCAACAATATCGAAGAAAAACAAGGGCACAATAAAAACGACGCTACACAGGAAAAAGAGCAGGAAACGTGTTGGTATCAGTGTCAGATGGTGCATAGAATAGTAATCCAGGTCGGACATAGCTACAGCCTATCTGTCCAGTTTGTCCCAGATCAATGCCCACCTCGCCCTCCCCCGCTCCACCACAGTCAGCCAGTCGTTGACAAAGGTATAGCGGAGAGGAAAGCTAAGCTCCATACGATCCCGTGGCCTGAAGGATGAGGAAAGAAACATGCAAAAAAAATCCATTCGGGATATTGACGTCTCCCACAAACGAGTGCTTGTTCGTGTCGATTTTAATGTCCCACTAGAAAACGGCACGATCAGTGACGACACCCGCATCCGGGCAGCCCTACCGACCCTGGAGTACGTACTTGAACGTCAGGCAAGCCTGATCCTGTGCTCTCATTTGGGGCGGCCCAAGGGCAAGCCGAATGCTGAATATAGCCTTGCTCCAACCGCCGAGCGGCTCAGTCAGTTGATCGGCCGCCCCGTCCACATGATGTCTGATTGTGTCGGTCCAGCAGTCAAAGACCACGCGTCGGCTCTGCGGTCTGGCCAGATTCTGCTACTTGAAAACCTGCGCTTTCATGCCGAAGAAGAAGCCAACGAGGCAGCTTTCTCGCAGGAATTAGCGTCTTTGGCTGACGTATATGTCAACGACGCCTTTGGCTCAGCCCACCGAGCGCACGCCTCAACGGCTGGCGTAACAGCTTATTTGCCCGCCGTAGCCGGGTTTCTCATGGAACGCGAGCTCAATTTCCTCGACACAGCGTTGGCTCATCCCGAACGGCCGTTTGTGGCCATTCTCGGTGGAGCAAAAGTCTCCGACAAAATTGGTCTCATTGAACAGCTGCTGAATACGGTTGATGTCTTACTCATTGGCGGAGGGATGGCCAATACATTCTTGAAAGCCCAGGGCAAAGCGATCGGCGAGTCTCTGGTTGAAGAAGATACGCTTGATCTTGCGCGCAGTTTGATTCAACACGGAGGGGACAAACTCCTCTTACCTGAGGACGTGCTCATCGCCGATCGGTTTGCTGCCGACGCGCAAAAACAGACAGTCAACGTGGATGAGGTGCCCGCCAAGTGGCGGATTCTTGATATTGGTCCACAAACTATAGAGCGCTTCAAATCGACACTCAAAAACGCTCAGACCGTGATCTGGAATGGACCAATGGGCGTGTTTGAGATGGAACCATTTGCGGTCGGGACCTTTGCGGTCGCTGAGGCGTTAGCTGGGCTGTCCAATGCGACAACGATCATTGGCGGCGGCGATTCTGCCGCTGCCGTTGAGCAGTCTGGTGTCGCTTCTCAGATGACACATATTTCGACTGGGGGCGGGGCGACGCTGGAATTCTTAGAAGGCAAAGAGCTGCCGGGGGTCGCAGCCTTGCAAGACGCGTAGTCCGTAAAACGTAAGGGCAATCGTTCTGAGAGCTATGCAGGAATAATACCTCTCCGCTTGGACACTTGCCTCTTCACTATGTTTGGCAACACATCACGGACAGATGTCAAATTTTGTGTCTCTACTCAACCTCGGGGCGAAATTTCGAGGGTTCCGATGGTTCGGTTCGCAAGCTCCAGCGCAGGCTATACAATACGGCAATAATACTCACGACCATCCACAACCCGCCCCATGCCATTGTTGCTCCGCCGAATTCCTCAGCCAACATCCGCGCGTCAGAGCGCAGTGCTGCCCGCAGGATGGTATCACTATAAATATCCAGCGGGACGTACATCATGCTGGTCAGCCCAATCACACGCAACAAAAAATCATTCACCTCCCGATTCAACAGCCGCGCTACCCCAATCATGCCCAGGCCAGTCATGCAGCAAAATGCCAGGCCAAACAGGTTGCGAATATACACAAGTGCGATCCCGGCCACACATCCCCCTAAGACCATCATCGTCGTTTTGTCTCGGTCCGTTGTGGCAGCCAGCAAATAGATGACCATGCCCCACAGCAGGGAGCCGAGATAACCAGCGCTGAGGGTGAGAAAACGATTACCACCAACAGAGATCACATACCCGCCCTGCTGGGGGACGATCACCATTGATTGGACTGTTCCCCCAGTGAGGACTGTTGCCAGGGCGTGCGAAGACTCGTGAAAAAAAACCACAAGCAGCTTCAATGGATAGAGGACGGTGTGATTCCAAAATACAAAAATCATCCCCAGTAAGGCCGCCAGATATACTGCTTGTTTCATAGTTCGGCTAGGAGTGAAGGCGGGCGGTTACTTTAATCTCAACCAACGCTCCGGGAAATGCCAGCTCAGTAATCCCAATCGCCGTCCAGGCTGGATACGGCTCTTGCATGAAACGATCTTTGACTTTCATAAAGGCGCTGAGATTCTTTTGTAAATCAACATGAAACGTCGTCATTTCAACAATATTGTCAAACGACGCGCCAGCGGTTTCTAACACGGATTTGACATTTTCAAAGGCTTGGGTGAACTGGGCCTCAGGGTCAGCGTCGATTGTATTACCTGCACCGTTTCCGAGCTGCCCAGAACACAGCAGCAAATTGCCATCTTTGACGACTGGGGCAAAGTGGAACCGGGTGTAAAAGGCTTCCATACCTTTGGGAATCACAACATCTTTGGTACTCATTGGGGCTCCTTTCTGTTGTCGAGGGCAGGCCTGCGTCCTTGCGGCGAACACAGATATTGATCAGGAATATGCAGAACCTTACCACCTGCACTGCTGCTACCGCAAGTTACAGAGCTGAACAGGGGCAGCCATGCCAGCCCCTCTTATCTTCAGAAAAGTATACGAAATCGAACGATTCTTGTCTAAGACAGTGGGCGTGTACACGGCACCCCAACCGTCAGCTGCACCTCTTCGCCCTGATGAGAAATACATACAGTGCTTCCCCGGCGGAGGAAATACGTGACGGAGTCTCGCTGGATATCGACCACCAGGCTCATGCCTTGAATCATCAATGGAAATTTTAATCGCTCCCACTGGGCTGGCAGCCGTGGAGAAAAGGAAAGATGTCCGCCCTGATCCCGCATCCCGCCAAATCCGTATACCAGCGCCATCCAAGTGCCGCCGATAGAGGCCAGATGGACACCATCCTGGACATTGCCTCTGACATTGGCCAGGTCCATCAGCGCTGCGTAACGGAAGTATGCATACGCCTTATCAGCATAGCCAATTTCCGAGGCAGCAATGCTTTGCACCGAGGCTGACAGTGACGAATCTCCAGTTGTTAATGGATCATAATAATCGAAATTGCGCTTTTTCTGCTCAAGGGTGAACTCATGCCCCAACAAAAACATCGCCAGCACGACATCGGCTTGCTTAATCAGCTGGTAGCGATAAATCTTGAGCGGATGATAGTGCAGCAATAAGGGATATTTATCGGCAGGTGTATTTGAAAAATCCCACGGCTCTCTTTCAAGAAATTGATCGTCTTGGGGATGGATACCAAGCTCCTTGTCATACGCGACATACATCTGATCTGCTGCCGCTTGCCACTCTTCGACCTCTTCAAAGGCCAGACCAGTCTTATCGACTAAGATCGCGTAGCGCTCAGGCTTGTCTTCTCGCAATGCAGCCACAGTCTGTGACGCATACCACAAATTCTCACGGGCCATCAGATTGGTGAACGTATTATTGTTGACGACCGTGGTGTATTCATCCGGGCCCGTCACCCCATGGATACAGAACTTGTCGCCCTTACGCCCCGAGTAAAACCCCAGATCGCTCCACATCCGGGCAGTTTCGACCAGCAACTCTGCTCCGGTTTCATGCAAAAACTCCGTGTCACCAGCGACATCACTATATTGCCGCAAGGCGTATATAATATCGGCGTTGATATGGTACTGAGCCGTACCAGCCGCGTAGTAAGCTGAGGCTTCCTCGCCGTTAATCGTGCGCCACGGAAATAAGGCTCCGCGCTGATCCAAGTCTCGAGCACGCTGCCGGGCCTGCGGCAGTTTGTCGTGGCGAAACTTCAGCAGATTCTTTGCAATACGGGGAGTCGTATAGGTGAGGAACGGGAGTACATAGATCTCACCGTCCCAAAAATAGTGGCCCTCATACGCTTGGCCGGTCAGTCCTTTGGCCGGAACACCCGCCCCTTCAGCTCTGGCCGTGGCCTGACACAGTTGGAAGAGGTTAAAACGAATATCCTGCTGGACGGTTGGCTCTCCCTCAATCTCGACATCACTCCGCTGCCAAAAGCCATACAAATATGACTGCTGGCTTTCTAGCAAATCCGGCATGCCCTGTTTGACCGCCCGGTCGAGGGTCCATTCGGCCCGGGTACACAACTCGCTCGCCGACGCCGTGCCTGACGTGTGATACGTCATGTACTTGGTCAAGATGATCGGATCACCTGGTGAGGCATCGATAGTATAGACAACTTTTCCGGTATCGTCGGAACTTTCCCTGGCATAGGAATATGGACAGTGGGTCTCCAGGGTGTGATCAATCCCACACGCGATAGTCATCCGGCTACGCCGGGTGGCATGGCTCAGGACAACACGCTGGTCCTGACTCACTGGAGCATCATGCTGCTCAGGCTGGAGCGGCCGTTGTGGAAAATCACGAGCTTTACGGGGGTCATTACCCTTGATGTCTGGGAGCTCATGTCGATATACCACTTCAGAGGAAATCACAACAGGTGTGTAGGCGTTTAACACTGTGACCTGATACGAAATCGCCGCCAGATGACGATGGCTCAAAGAAACCAGGCGACGCGATGTAATGCGGATGTGTTTGCCGGCGGACGTTTCCCATACAATCTCTCGGTCGAGCGTCCCAGCCTTCATATCAAGCGTGCGGGTATACTTGAGCAGATTGGCAAAACGCAGAGAAAACGGTTCATCGTCAATATATAACTTGAGAATCTTGCTATTCGGGACGTTGACAATGGTCTGGCCGGTCTTGGCAAAACCATACGCTTCTTCCCCATACACAATCGGCCAAGACTCATAAAAGGCGTTCACAAACGTGCCATCCTGAATAATGGGTGAGCCTTCCTCAAAGCACCCCCGCATGCCTAGATAGCCATTACTCAGGGTAAAAAGTGTTTCCGTTCCGGCGATAAACTGGGGGCAGTACCGATTCTCAATGATCTTCCAGTTATCAACGGGGTAGGCGTAGTGCGGAGAATTTGCAGTCTGTTGTTTAATCATGCGGAATCAGGTCCCTCAGATCCGTGACAACGATGTCGGCGCCATTCTCTTGGAGTGCCTCAGCTTCATTATTTTCACTGGTTTCACTCTCTTCACTCCGACGAGCCACACCAACAACCAAACCAAAGCCACCAACTCGACCAGCCTGCACCCCCACCACAGCATCTTCAACCACTACCGCACGTTGCGGGTCGACGCCAAGTTGGCTAGCTGCGGCTAAAAACGTGTCAGGTGCAGGTTTCCCTGGGAGTTTACGTTCGGCTGCGGCCGTGCCATCAATACGGATCTCAAAAAGGTCTGCAATACCTGCAGCTTCCATTATAGCAGAGCAATTCCGACTCGAAGAAACGACAGCAATCTTGATGCCTGCAGCACGTATGGCACGGACGAGGACGAGCGCGTCTGGATATGTTTCAACACCATCCGAGGCGAGGACAGCGTGGATCAGTACATTTTTGCGATTCCCAAGTCCACACACCGTTTCGCTAGAAGAAAGATCGTCTGGATCGCCATACGGCAAAGAGAATCCACGAGCGGCGAGAAAACTCTGGACGCCCTCATATCGAGGCTTCCCGTCGACGTAGCGGAAGTAATCGGTCGCCAGATCAAAGGGAATAAAAGATTCGTTGCGAAGTGCCGCCTGCTGCTGCAGGAACTCGTCAAACATCCGCTTCCAACAAATTGCGTGGACTTTGGCAGTTGCAGTTAACACCCCGTCAAGGTCAAACAACACGGCATCAAACCGTTCTGGAGTGAGCGGAGTGGAGCGTGAATTCGTAGAGGCATCCTCACCTTGCATGGACGGTTTGCCACCTTTCCGATTTTCCTCCTGGGGCATCGCAGTGAGATCGAACGGTGCCATAAGAAAACCGTGCGGTCAAGAGCAAAGATAGAGGAGATTGACGCACCTCAGATGAGCTGTGACGCAGGCTTCTCAATCCAAGAATTTTCTCCTCTGATAGTCTTCAAAGACTTTGATAATTTCGTCTGTGGTGTTCATCACAAACAGCCTGTAGCGGGCAACCAGCTCGTACAAAGGACGGCCCACCAGTAACAAGAGACGTGCGTTCGTCGGGCTCACCTCGCTTGCCTTGAGACGCAGCTCTCATTCTCGTGCTCCCGGGGTAATGGAAAGAACAATCCGCTCTGCCCGCCCTTCCCGCTCTTTTTGACGGCGTACTACGACTGCGGCTGGAGTATCTATGCTGAGCGCATCAAGCGCATACGTGTAGTCATAAATATTTTCGATTTTCTTGCCAGCTAGCTCAGTAATAATATCTCCGCCTTGAAGCCCCGCTTGCTCGGCTGGTCCACCCTTCACAACCCCCGACAATTTGACGCCAACGATATCTCCCTGGGCGTAATCTGGAATGGTTCCCAGGTAGGCACGGAGACCGACCCGACCGATACCGCCCGCCGGTTTGTCCATCTCTCGATACTCCGGTACGTCTTCACGGGTCGCAATATTCTTGGTCACCGCAGCCATAAGACGGGCGATCTTCTCTGCCCCAGCAGCGTTGATTTTATCAGCCGTATCACGCGGTGTGTGATAGTCTGCGTGCGCACCAGTAAAGGCGCTCAAGACTGGCACCTTCTTCAAATAAAATGACGTCGCATCGGTTGGCAAATAGCTCTCATTTTGCAGCGTAATCGACAGCCCAATTGGCACGTTGTACTGCTCAATCAGCCCCGTCCAGACTGGGCTTGAGCCGATCCCCTGCAACACCAGGCTTGTACCGAGGCGTCCAATCATGTCCATGTTCAGATACGCAACCACTTCCGGCCGCAGCGTCGTGGGCTCACCAGCTTGGCCTCGAAACGTCCGGGTAAAATGACTCGACCCCAGGAGTCCCATCTCTTCTCCCGACCAGGCGGCAAACACGATATCTCGTTGGAGCGCCAATTGACCGCTAGCCTTTTGCCCGGCGAGAAACTGGGCAATCTCTAGTAAGCCAGCAACGCCCGAGGCATTATCGTCAGCCCCATAATGAATACCACCTTGTTCTTCGCCACGGGCAAGAGAATTCGCTCCATGCTCGGTGCCCAGATGATCGATATGCGCCCCAATAATCATACGAGAAAGTGATGCAGTCGCACTCGCAGCTAAGCGAGCGAGCACATTACGTCCCACCTTCTTCTGCTGTTGGATGTCGATGTTGGCCCCAACCGTCAGGTCAGCAAGTCCAAAACCCAGCATCGGCTGTCCGCTATCGAGCGTATCCTGAAGAGTTTTCAAGTCTTTGCCGGCAGAGTGCAGCCAGGTATTCGCGACAGCATCTGTCACAGACAGTGCCCCAACGCTTGTACCGGCGAGCGAAGCGTCAAAAGACAGACGGACGAGCTGACTTTTGACTTTTGCGTTCGGCCCACTGACCACAATCAGGCCACGGGCACCGTGGTCACGGGCCAGCATTGCTTTGCGGCGCAGGCTGGCGTAGCGATTCAGATGCTGACGAAACTCCTGGGAAATACCCTCAGGCAGATAGCGAAAGACCAACACCCATTTGTCCTGCACGTCGAGGTGGGTATACGCGTCATAGGCCGGATGTCCGTCTGCCTGCGGCGCAACAAGACCATAACCGGCAAAGACGACTCCCGCTGGGCTCAACGCGCCAGTTTTCGAAAACGTCAGCGGACGCCAGTCTTGATCAACAATATACGCCGGTCCAACCTGGGGATCTGCTTGCCCCTGTGTGGTCGCCTTATCAGACACTACCAAGGCATTACCTGGCCCAAGTGATACACCGGCAGTGAAGGGAAAGGGTTGAAAAAACGTGCCATCATCACCGGCTGGACTGAGCCCCAAGCTCTCGAATATAGACGCAACATAGGCTGTAGCGGCCTGCTCCCCAGCTGTCCCAGTCAGCCGACCGGCCATCTCCTCTGAAGCCAGGGTTTCAATATGATGCTGGAGATCAGCCGCTCGGATTTCTGCTCCGCTTGCATCAAGCACAGTGGCTGCTACATCAGCGCCTTGGCTGTGTGGGTCGAGACTCAACAGTTTGCGTGCTGCAGCATCGTCCCAATCAGCAAAGAAAATCTGGGATTGTTTTGCGCTGCCGCGGGTACTCGTCCAAGCCAGCCGGTTGCCAGCCGGCGCAAAGACCGGCAGCCCATCAAAGCCGTCCATGTGTGTCACTCGGACCGGCTCAGCTGTGCCTTGGTTATCAACCAGATACAGCTCAAAATTGGCAAATCCATGTGTGTTTGTGGCAAAGATCAAATAGTCGCCAGACGGATGAAAATACGGGGCCCACGACATCGCTCCGAGCGAGGTGATCTGTCGCTGGTCAGATCCATCAACAGGCATAGTAAAAATTTCAGCCGTCGCTCCGTCCGGAGCAAAGCGCCGCCAGACGACGCGTGTGCCATCCGGACTAAAAAACGCACCGCCATCCGTCCCCAAAGTATTGGTCAAGCGGCGGACATTCGTGCCGTCAGCATTCATCATATACAGATCTAAGAGTGCCCCTGGGTCATGTGCGAACAAAGCTGCTGCTGCTGCTGATAGCGGCTCAGCATAGGCGTGCCGATTGGATGAGAACACAATCAGTTTGCCATCCGGCGACCACGACGCTTCCGCATCATAGCCACGAGTATTCGTCAGATTTTTGAGCTGCTGACCTTGGAGATCAGCATCAAAAATATCGAAATACTCATCATAATCCCACGAATAGCGCCGCTCTTTGCCTGCCGCCCGCAGCTCCAGTTCCTGTTTTTGTTTGTCCCGTGCTTGTGGGTCAAGATGGGTTGAGGCAAATAAGACTTTCTGGCCGCTCGGATGTATCCACGCGCACGTCGTTTTGCCGTAACCCGGTGAGACACGCTGGGTGTCCCCAGTCTGTAAGTCCATCAAATAAATCTGAAAAAACGGATTGTCGGCATCCCGTTCACTCTGGAAAATGAGCTGCGCTCCATCCTGACTAAAATACCCCTCCCCAGCCCGGCGGCCAGAGAAGGTGACTTGGCGAATGTTTGCCAAAAGCGAAGCTTCAGGGTTGGTAGGCGGATGAGTTTCGGCAAGAGAAACAAGAGGGGCCAGAAGCCCGACCAGAAGAAAAACGAACATACGATTCATAGCAATAAATGATACTGTCTCCGGCAAGATAGGCCAAGGACAGCGTTTCATTTGCCAAGTGTTGCAGGAGTGTTGTTTCTGGTGGTGTTTCTGAGAGTATGGTGAAAAAATAGTCGAAAGCCGTCGAAGAGAGTGACACATGAGTGCAGGCAGTCTTATTGATCCTAAGAAAATGAAGGAGTTTTGTCGGCGGCGGAATAGTACCGAATTCACCTTCTTCGGTTGGGCCTCTTCCACCAGCGGGTGTAATTTGGCCAAGGAGCGTCTCTGGGAGACTGACTCCACTGTGGCCGGTGACCTCTGAGCCCGTCGGGCCAGTCTCTATTTCTGTTACAGCTCTCGCTCCGCTTGTTTGCCCTTTCCCGGCAATCAGAGTCCTCCCCCTGCCCTCCATGCAGCATTCATACTTCATCATTTTCCTAATCGACCCCTTTATGCTGTCCACCATCCACAATGATATTCGTGCCTGTCACCCAGCTGGCCATTGGACTCGCCATAAAGGCAACAACGCGTGCTACTTCCTCGGGGCGCCCAAAGCGACCAAAAGGGATTGAGCTGCGGACTTGCTCAAAATAGTCTGGCATGTTCTTTTCGACCCGATCCCAGGCTCCGCCTTTAAAGTAGATCGAGCCAGGGCAAACGGTATTGGCCCGGATACCCTTGGGAGCAAGCGCTTGGCCGAGATCATTTGTGTAGGCCAAAAGTGCAGCCTTGAGTGAGCTATACGGATTAGGCGGACCAAAATTCTCAATGGCAGCCGTAGTGCCAATAAGAATGATGTTGCCTGCTTCGGACTTTTCCAAGAACGGCTGAGCTGCCTCGACTCCGCGGACCGCGCCCATCATGTCCATCTGGAAACTCCGCTCCCAGCCTTTCTCGCCTTGGCCGATCATAGCGCTGACGTTATGGACAAAAATATCTAAACCACCCAGCGCTTCAGCGGCTTCAGTAACGAACGCCTTATACTCCTCCGCCTGGGTGATATCGACCGCTTTGCTGAAGGCAGCGACACCCTTGGCAGTTATCGATGCTTCTGCGTCCTGGAGTCCCTCAACTTTGCGGGCGCACATACCAATACTCACGCCTTCAGTAGCCAGCTCTTCGGCAATTGCCCGGCCAATACCGCGACTTCCCCCCGTGATCACTGCTTTTTTTCCGCTCAGTCCTAAATCCATATTCTTCCTCCTTTTTACACGGCGCCCAAGCAAATTTCGTCGCTGCTCCTCCCTTTACCACAGCCGTCCAAAACCGCCTAGCACAGACTTGACGATCAGCAGAGGCTTCGCTAGTGTCGGACATATCTATTCTTATAAGGAGGGCAGTACTATGGTGTACATGTTTGCACATATCAAATTGCGGCCAGGAAAAGTTCAGAAGTTTACCGAGATGATCGGCGAGCTTGCTTCTGTTGTAGAAAAGCATGGAGGCTGGAAGCTCCAGGGGAGTTACTTTAACACTATTGGCCGCTTGAACACGGTCGTCGATGTCTGGGAGCTGCCCGATGCCAACTCAGTCCAAACCACCCTGGAACTCGCTTCACAAGATCCCAAATTCCAGAAATTCGTGCCGGTGATTGAAGAATGTATTGAAGATGAGACGCTACAGCTGATGACGAAGCTGCCGGTGTAACAGGCCTGTAGCTCAAGCGAAGGCTTAGGCCTTGGGTCCGACCATATCCTCGGGTCGGACCCATTGGTCATACTGCTCAGCGGTCACGTGGGCGAGTGCTAGCGCCGCTTCTCTGAGGCTTGACCTGTCCTTGTGAGCCTTCTTGGCAATCTCTGCCGCCTTCTCATACCCAATATGAGGATTCAGCGCAGTCACCACCATCAGTGATTCCTGCAAGTGCTTCTCAATCAGCTCCGTATTGGGTTCGATGCCAACCGCACAGTGGTCGTTGAAGGCGTGACAGGCATCAGCAATGAGCTGCACCGACTCGAGCAAGTTGTGAATCATTACCGGCTTGAACACATTCAGCTGGAAGTTGCCCTGTGAGCCACCAAAGGCCACGGCCGCATCGTTGCCGAACACCTGCACGGCCACCATCGTCAGTGCCTCTGACTGGGTCGGGTTGACCTTGCCCGGCATGATGGAAGAGCCCGGTTCGTTTTCAGGAATCAGTATCTCCCCAATCCCCGCCCGCGGGCCGCAGGCGAGCCAGCGCACGTCATTCGCCATCTTCATCAACGCCCCGGCCAGGGTCCGCAGCGATGCACTGGCTGTGACCATAGCATCATGAGCAGATAGAGAGGCGAACTTATTCGGCGCCGAGATGAATGGCCGTCCAGTCTCCGCCGCCATCTTGGCTGCCGCCAAGTCACCAAACTTGGGATGCGCGTTTAAGCCGGTTCCGACCGCCGTCCCCCCGATCGCCAACTCACACAGACCAGGAATCGTCCGCTGCACGCCGTCGAGGGCTCCATCAAGCTGAGCGGCCCAGCCGCCAATCTCCTGGCCAAGCGTGATCGGTGTCGCATCTTGCAAATGCGTGCGGCCAACCTTTACCACGTTTTTAAATTGCTCAGACTTGGCGTGCAGCGTGTTGCGTAATTGGCTGACGGCCGGAATCAGAACGTCTTCGAGCTGCTCAACGGCGGCGATGTGCATTGCCGTTGGAAACGTATCGTTTGAACTCTGTCCGCGATTCACATCGTCATTAGGGTGGATCGGCTTTTTTGACCCCATCTCGCCACCGGCCAGTTCGATGGCCCGGTTTGAGATCACTTCGTTGGCATTCATGTTGGTCTGAGTGCCCGAGCCAGTCTGGAAGACCACCAAGGGGAAGTGATCATCCAGGGCACCAGACATCACCTCGTCCGCCGCCCGAATAATCAAGTCTACCTTCTCCTGATGGAGCTGTTCCAGCTCGCCATTCGCCACTGCCGCACCCTTCTTGAGTACGCCCAGCGCCCGGATGATAGGCCGAGTGAAACGGAAGCGCTCAACACCGATCGGGAAGTTTGTACGCGAGCGCTGGGTCTGTGCCCCCCAGTAGCGGTCGGCAGAGACTTCGACTGCTCCCATGCTATCCGTTTCGATTCTCGTTTTCATACCCAGCCCTTCGCTTGCATCGCCAAGCTTGGCTTAAATCGCCACAAGGACAAAGACAGTTGCCAGCGTGCCAATAACAGCCGCCCCATAGCACACAACTGCAATAGGGGTCTCATAGGCCCGCAAACCCGTATCATACAGAGTATGCCGGATGCGGTGCATACAGTGGAAAAACGTCAAGGAAAAAAGCACCAGCAGGTAGAGCTTGATCAGCGGATGCGATACCAAAGCGTGCATCTGATTCCCATATGTCTGTGCTGATACCCAGCCGAGGGGAGCCACTATCCCACTCAGTAGAACATGAATCGGCACCACGAGGGCGGCAATCATGCCCCCAGCCGAAAACAGAGACCACCAAAAAGCTTCGCCCGACTTAGCCATGTTTTCAGCTCCTCAGAACAATCCACATGATCACAACGGAGACAGCTAACCACGCCACGTAGTGGGAGCCAGCGATAACAACTGGCGGGACCCGCTCTTCTCCCCTACGCACGATAATGACTTGGGGGGTCAGATTAAACCAGGTGATGCTGTGGTAGAGCGCGGCAATGAGCACTAGGAGATGGAAGATGATCCAGCCCGGTGAAGCAAGTCGCTCGACAAATGCCGTGTACGCCTCAGCTCCCTGAGCAAGCTGGGCAAGCTGGATGAGGTACACAATCAGAAAGGCAGCAATCAACACGCTGGTCAGCTCGCGCAGCATGAACAGCACATAATTGGGTTTGCTCAGCCACCACGTCGTAGCGGATATCGGGCGTCGATATGGTTCACTCATTGCGACGATCCCCTCGGCAAAAGCACAGACTTGAACCAGTCAATTGCTCCAGACGCCTTGGCCTGCTGGATCGCACCAGCGGGGTCTACGTGCTTGGGGCAGACCACAGAACACTCACTCACAAAGGTACACTGCCACACGCCTTCATGCTGTGAGATCACCTCTCGCCTGGCGTCCTGGCCCTGATCACGCGAGTCGAGGTTGTAGCGCTGGGCTAGGGCAATCGCGGCTGGGCCAACAAAGGAGGGGTCCAGACCGTACACGGGACAGGCAGAATAGCACAGCATGCAGTTGATACACATGCTGAACTGTTTATAGGTAGCCAGTTCGGCTGGGCTCTGCAAATACTCACCCTCAGCAACCGGTTTCTCCTCGTCGCGGATGATCCACGGCTGGACATCCTTGAGCTTGGCCATGAAGTCATCCATGTCGATGACCAAGTCACGCTCGACCGGAAAATTTGCCAGCGGTTCGATACGAATCGGTGCTGGGTAGTAGTCTCTGAGGAAGGCCGCGCAGCTGAGCTTCGGATCGCCATTGACCATCATGCCACAGCTGCCGCACACGCCCATATGGCAGGACCAGCGGTAGGATAAACTGCCATCCACCTCATCCTTAACATAGTTTAGCGCATCCAGGACAACCCAATCCTCACGGTATGGCACAGTGTAGGTCTGGAAGGTTGGTTCTTGCTCAATCTCTGGCCGGTAACGGAAAACCTCGAGCGTGATACTAGGCTCAGCCATGATTAATCTCCATACTTTCGTTCAGCAGGCGGCCAGCGGGTGATGACGACATCCACAGACTCTATCTGTGGTGGGCCATCCGTGCGGTAGGCCAGAGAGTGGGCCAGGAATTTGTCGTCATCACGTTTGGGGTAATCGGTGCGCTGGTGAGAGCCACGCGACTCTGTGCGGACTAAAGCAGAATAGGCAACGGTCTCGGCCACGTCGAGCATGCATTCCAGCTCCAGGGCTGCAGTCAAGTCAGTATTGAACGTCAAACTGTGATCATCAAGACTAATATTGGCAAATCGTTCCTTGAGCTCAGACACCTTGTTACATGTCTCTTTCAGTGATGCCTCATTACGATAAATGCCAGCCCCAGCCTCCATAGTCGCTGTCATCTCGGTGCGTAGGCTGGCGATACGCTCGGTGCCATCCGTCTTGTTGATGAACTGCTTCTGGATGCGGGCTTGCTCGTCTTTGGCTTGAGCCTCAAGGGCCTGGGTGTCACAGGCTGGCTGTTCTTGGGCAAACGCCGCAGCCGCCCGACCGGCCCGGGCGCCAAACACCAACAGCTCGGTGAGCGAGTTTGAGCCGAGCCGGTTGGCCCCATTGACGCTGACACACGCGCACTCGCCAGCAGCAAACAGGCCTGGCAGTGGGGTCGCCGTCTCTAAATCTGTATGGATCCCGCCCATCATATAGTGCACTACCGGACGGACCGGAATGGGTTCGTAGACTGGGTCGATGCCTGCGTAGTTCTTGGACAACTCGCGCACAAAAGGGATCTTCTTGTCGATCTTTTGCTCCCCCAGGTGGCGGATGTCGAGATGTACCACGTCACCGTACGCTCCCGGCATCGTGTTGCCCTTGTCATGCTCTTTGATAAAACACTGCGACAGCTTGTCCCGTGGACCCAGCTCCATCGTCCGTTTCTGTGGATGTCCGGGATCGTTCACATCAAGCGGCTTGCCGAGATCGTAGTCCTGCAGGTAGCGGTAGCCGTCCTTATTGACGAGAATTCCTCCCTCACCACGGGCGGCTTCAGTGATCAGGATGCCTGTCCCTGGCAAGCCAGTAGGATGGTACTGGACAAACTCCATGTCTTTAAGCGGCACTCCAGCCCGGTAGGCCAGGGCCATACCGTCTCCAGTCTTAATGGCGCCGTTGGTCGTAAAGGGAAAAATCCGGCCAGCTCCGCCGGTGCACATAATCACCGCCTTGGCGAGAACTGGCTGCACCATGCCGCTGCGCAGCTCAACAGCCGTCACCCCCTGGCAGCGACCGTTTTCTACCAGCAATGTAGTTGCAAAAAACTCGTCATAGCGCGTGATCGTGGTGTACTTGAGAGACGTTTGGAACAGGGCGTGAAGCATATGAAAACCGGTCTTATCGGCGGCAAACCAGGTCCGCTCAATCCGCATCCCGCCAAACGGGCGCACCGCGACAGTGCCGTCGGGCTCCCGACTCCAGGGACATCCCCAGTGTTCTAGTTGGATGAGCTCGGCTGGAGCTTCGTTGACGAAGAGCTCAACCGCATCCTGGTCCGCCATCCAGTCGGAACCGGTAATCGTATCGTTGATATGATCTTCCAGGCTGTCGTTTTCTTTAATGACTGCGGCCGTACCGCCCTCTGCTGCAACCGTATGGCTGCGCATCGGGAAGACTTTGGAGACGAGCGCGATGTCAAGCTGAGGATTTATTTCAGCGGCGGCGATGGCGGCGCGGAGCCCCGCTCCGCCGCCGCCTATAATGAGTATGTCATGCACTGGTGCCATGCTTTCCCTTACGCTTGCTTGTCTTGAGCTTCATCAATACGAATGCGAGAGCACTTCCGCTTTGTCCTGAGCATCTGTTCTGTCGGCCCTAGGCGCTTTGCGCCAACACGTTGTCCATTGCCACGATCAGTTCCTGCACATGGCTGACCGACACCTGCATCTCCTGCTTCTCCTTGTCGCTCAACGCAATATCCACGACCCGCTCGACCCCCCCGGCGCCGATGCTGACTGGCACGCCAAAATACACCCCCTCGATCCCATACTCTCCTTCGAGGTAGGCCGCACAGGGCAGGATCTGCTTCTTGTCGTACAGGTACGCCTCAGTCATCTGAATCGCTGCCGAAGCCGGAGAATAGAAAGCCGAGCCGGTCTTGAGCAGGGCCACGATTTCCCCTCCAGCTTGACGCACCCGATTCTCGATCTCCTCGAGCCGCCCAGCCGAGATCAGCCGCTCTATCGGGATACCGGCCACCTGGCAGTAGCTGCGGACTGGCACCATATCATCGCCATGCCCACCTAAAACCATAGCCGTGACGTTGCGCACAGACGCGTTGAGCTCTTGAGCAATGAACGTCCGATAGCGCGACGAGTCGAGCACCCCGGCCTGACCGACAACCCGGTTCTTGGGAAATCCGGTGACCCGTTTGGCCAACGTCACCATTGCATCGAGCGGGTTGGTAATAACGATGAGAAAGCTATTGGGAGCATATTTTGCAATGTTCTCGGAGACTTCCCGCATAATTTTGCAGTTGATGCCAAGCAGGTCGTCTCGACTCATGCCGGGCTTGCGCGCCAGCCCAGCGGTGACAATACAGACGTCGGCATCCTGAATATCAGTATAGCTTGTAGTCCCAATGAGGTTCACGTCGTAGCCTTCGATTGGCCCAGCTTCGAGCAGATCCAATGCCTTACCCTGTGGCAATCCGTCAATCACGTCGTACAGAACAACATCCCCGAGTCCCTTGAGGGCGCACAGGTGAGCGAGTGTGCCACCGATGTTGCCCGCGCCGATCAGTGCAATTTTCTTACGTGCCATATCCTATGCTCCAAATGGTCGCGTGGTGGCAGGATACGGAGGTAGACGAAGACCACCTTGCACACCACAAGAACACTTTCCTATCGTCCAAAAGTAGAGTCGGCGCATGATGCCAAAATTTGCTCAGCCTGTCTAGCCCAATAGAGATGGAGCCCGTGCAGACTCGCTGCCCAGCCTGAGAGAGCAACATCACGGAAAGCTATCGGCTGCATACGGACAGGGGTCCATTTGTCAGCGAGAAGCGAAACTCTGACGAGGGATTACAGCGTAGCCTGGAGCGCCTGGTTTGAATCTTTTGACTCTTGGGCTGCCCCTGGCTGGGACTCTCCCTTCAAGAAGTTGACGAACTCCTGGACCGCGGGCGTGAAACGTCGGCCCCACTTCGAGATAATCCCCAGTGGGCGCATCACAACTTCGTCCGTGAAGGGAATCACCTTCAGGGTTTCGTTTTGGACCTCCTGGACGATACTCGGCTCCGGCACGATGGCAATGCTCGAACCGAGCTCGACAATCCGTTTAACGGTTTCGATATTGTCTACCTCTGTCATGTACTGAACCCTGACATGGTGCTGGCGGAAAATCCGGTCAAGCGCCCGGCGGGTTGGAATGTCACGCGCAAAACCGACAAACTTCTCCTTATCTAACTTCTTCATCGGCAGGCTGTGGAACTGGGCAAACGGATGCTGCGGGGCACACACCAATACCAGGCGATCCTCACGAAATGGTGTGACCAGAATCTGTGGTCGTTTACTCGCGTAGGCCACGATGCCAAGGTCAATATTCTCGCGGCTTACGTCTTCGTAGATCTTGTTGACACGGGTGTATTCGAGGTGGACCTTGACCTCTGGGAAGGTCTGGAGGTACCTCTTGAGCGGAGAAGACAGCTCATACAGTCCGACACTGTGCACCGTGGTCACCCGTACGCTGCCAGTCACTGAACGCGACAGCGCCTGCAGACCCTCTTCAATCTGCCGATACTTTTGGGAGATCTCCTTGCCGATCTGGTATAACGCCTCTCCGGCCTGGGTGAGCCGGATGCATCCCCGAGAACGCTCGATCAGTTGCCGGTCGTAGTGCTCTTCGAGTCTGCGGATCTGCTGGCTGACGGCAGACTGGGTCAGAAAGTTCTTTGACGCCGCGAGGGAAAAACTCCCCGTCTCAATCACGTCACAAAAGATTTTAAAGGTTTCAAGGTGCATAACACGAATATAAAACGACAGATGGTGATGGGCAAGGAACGCGACGAGGCCCATCCCTTGAAGCCTCAACGTTCCGCTCTCACGATAAAGAACTGAGAGTAAAATGCCAAAAATCACTAATTCTGTCTAGGGCATCAGGAAGAGGTCTGACTAAGCGGCGCTTGACTACTCTCAGTTCCCTCGCCCTTCCAGGGAGAAGGCGAGAGAGAAAAAAGGACGCGGCTTGACTCCCCAGCCACTCTCTAGCATGTTTAGCATGTTTAGCATGTTTAGCACGTTCTCGGGCGAGGAGCAGCAGCTATGGCGACGGAAAATAATGGCACGGAAATGACTGGGGCAGAGGCGGTCATCAGAACTGCGGCCGCAGCTGGAATTGATATATGTTTTGCCAATCCTGGTACAACGGAACTCTACCTCGTTGAGGCACTCGACCGTTGTCCCGAAATCCGCCCCGTTTTGTCCGTCTTCGAAGGCGTGTGCACGGGGGCGGCTGACGGCTATACCCGGATTACGGGACGTCCTGCGCTTGCCCTCCTCCATCTCGGCCCTGGATTGGCCAACGGCTTAGCTAACCTACATAATGCCCGCAAGGCCAACTCACCAGTCGTGTCGGTTGTGGGAGAACATGCGACGTGGCATATCGCAGCAGACGCTCCACTCACATCCGATATCAATACCCTGGCCCAACCGATGGCCAGTTTTGTCAAAACGACAGCCAGAGCAGAGGACGCCGCAGCTGACATGGCTGAGGTGATTGCCCAAGCCACCAGCTTGCCAAGTGGTCCAGGTACGCTCATTTTGCCCGGTGATATGCAATGGGCAAAAGTCACCCAAGCGCTACCGACCCCGACACTCTCAAAACCGGGCGCACCAAACGTTGCTGCAGTGGAGCGTGCCGCCCGTGCTTTACAACAGCCGAATGCCGCTCTTGTTCTCAGCGGGAGTGCACTCCGAGCCGCTGGTTTACGAGCCGCCAACCGGATTGCTCAAGCCACCGGCTGCAAGGTCTTGGCTCCAACGTTTCCAACAGTACAAGATCGCGGTATTGGGTTGATTTGTCCCGACAAGATTCCCTACGCCCCAGAGCCCGCCCGTCAGGTCCTCGAGCCGTACACAACCATCGTACTGGCTGGCGCAGGAAAACCGGTGGCCTTTTTTGGCTATCCCGACAATCGGAGTGGCCTATACGCGGAAGATGCGGAACTGCTTGAAGCGTGCAGCCCAAACGTCGACCCTGCCGCGACCGTGCAAGCTATCGCCGATGCCTTAGGTGCCCCAGCCGAGCGCCAAGCCCCGGCCGCCGACCGACCCCAACCGCCGACGGGAGCACTGACCCCTCTCAATATGTGTCAGGCAGTTGCCGCGCTGCAACCGGACAACGCGATTATCATGGACGAAGGAGCAACCGCAGGCTTTGCCTATTATCCCATGGCGGCTGGTGCCCCGCCATTTACCTATATGGCCCTCACTGGTGGCTCGATTGGCCAGGGCCTGCCGTGTGCAGCCGGAGCCGCCGCCGCCGCTCCAGATCGTCCGGTCGTGTGCCTCGAAGGCGATGGTTCGTCGCTGTATACCATTCAGGCGCTGTGGACGATGGCACGCGAGAAACAGAATGTGACCACAGTTATCTGTAAAAACCGTTCCTACTCCATCCTGCGCTGGGAGTTAGAGCGAGCTAAGATGACTCCTGGTGAAGCGAGTCTGTCACTGACAGGTCTAGACAAGCCATTTTTTGATTTTGTCAAACTGGCCGAAGGTTTTGGCGTCGAAGCACGGGCTGTGTATACCGCGGAAGAATTGAATGAGGCTTTGCGCTACGGGTTTCAGACATCGGGACCGATGCTGATTGAGGCAAATTTAGAGTAGAAGTTATCCACCGGATGCCAGACATGAGGGCTATTGTCAGTCGATCGTAGAGCCATCCGGTAAAATGGTCGCGGTGGCGTGTAAACGCCGCATCGAGTACAGGCTTCGGATAGAGCCGCCCCTGGGCCACCACCGCTTCAAGGGTTGAGAGCGCGGCCAAATCACGAGTGGGATCTTCACGAAAGAGGAGGAAATCGGCTGGTGCTCCCTCCCCTAGGGTCCCGAGTTTGGGCACACCTAAGGATTCGCCTGCCCAGCGCGTCGCCGCCAGCCAGACCTCTTCAGGTGTCAGCCCCGCCTCTACTAAGAGGCGCAGCTCCTGGTGAAAGCCCGCACCTGGCACCACGAACGGATTGGGGGAGTCAGTGCCCACGTGAATCCGCACCCCGGCTTTGTGGAGCTGAGAGACCACTTCCTTCATTTTAGGCAGCGCCACATCTAAGTGCTCATAGAAGGTCGCATCAAATGCTGCCGGTGGTTGCCAGAACACTTCACGATACCACCGTGGCAGCAGATGCGATACGGGATCATCGAGCAGTTTTGGGTAGTCGCGCAACTGCGCAACCCCGGCATTGACCACAAGTGTGGGAGTATGAGCGAGTCCCTGCTGTGCGGACGTCTGGACGATGAAGTCCACCCGGGCTGCATCAACCTCCCGCCATGCTGCGATAAAGGCTACGTACCGGGCGGTCAGCTCTGTCGTGGTTGTTGCTACATGGTTCGAGGTTACCGGGACACCTGTCAGGTGCTGAACGTCGCTGACATGGGCTCTTTCAAAGGGGACGGCAAAGGGGATATGGCCCACAACGGGCAGCTCATGCTGTGTGGACGCTTTACGGATCGCCGCGAGCGTCTCGGCGGAGAGACCCCAGTACGATTTCACACAGTCCACTCCCGCTTTCGCTATTTCATCAACGACTGTTCGGGCTTCGGTTGGGGTGTGGACGGTCCGAAACCAGGCGACAGAAGGTGGATCGCCATCTAAGGATAGGTCCGCAAGCAAAAAGACGCGGCCCAGCATACTCGCCATGCTGGAGCTGTTGTCGTTTATTGAGGACTGTTGTATTGGCGTACCCCGTGTCGCGGACCGTCGTGACCCCATGCGTCAGAAAGAGCAGGCCGTACAGCTCCCAGTCAATGGCTGTGTGATGCACATGCATATCGATCAGGCCAGGGAGCACGTAGGCACCAGAAAAACGATCGCTAGCCTCGGAGGTGGGGCTGTCGGAGCTCGTTGCGGAGATCGAAATAATCTGTCCGCCCTCAGACGTAAGGGTCTGGCCAGCTTGTCGGGTGCGGCCTGGGTTGATCACAGTCACGTTGGAGAACACAAGCTGCTCCTGGTTCGGGACCTCAGGCGCTGCGGGAAGCTGGAGAACAAACCACCCCCCACCCACAAGCAGGCCGAGCCCAGCTACGACGCTGGCAAAAATCTTGAGAAGGCGCCGTATTATCACGATCCATCCCTTCTGACCCGCGCGACCGCCTCGTGGCAGGAAGAGCAACGGGCTCAAATTGGGCACTCACCGTTTGCTGCTCCCACACCAGCCTGGCGGGCAATTCGCCAACAGCACCGACCTTTACGTAACCCAGACCTTGGCCTGGCCTACTAAAAGGATACACTCAACCGAAAATCACCTTAGATCACTCCCTCCTTTTGCAACTCCTCCAGCGCCTCCGCGCTATATCCCAACTGCCCATACACCTCAGCATTATCTTGCCCTAGCAGCGGTGCAGGTGTTCGAACCCGAGCTGGTGTCCGGGCAAACTTGGGCGCAACGCCATAGTGGGTAATTTTCCCAGCTGTCGAGTGTTCCACCTCACACACCATCTCACGCACCTTAAAATGTTCTTCTTGGATAATGTCGTCAAAGCCCAAAATAGGCGAAGACGCGATGCCTTCAGCATTCAGCTGGGCAACGGCATCGCGCACAGTCTGCGTTTGTGTCCACTCGCTGATTGCGTCCTCGACAAACGTCTCATGCTGCTTGCGGGCTGAGACTGTCGCAGTCCGGGCATCATCAACCAGCTCTTCTCGGCCTATGATTGTGCACAGGCGCTGCCACTGCCTGGCATGGGCTACGGCAAGGATGATGTAGCCGTCTGTACAGGCGAAAGTGTTCGCTGGTGATACGGCAGGATGATGGTTGCCGTCCCGTTTCCACACTTCGCCACATGTGGCAGCCTGCATAATCCCCCCTTCGGTAACAGACAGGACAGCGTCGACCATCGCAATCTCGACATGCTGCCCTTGGCCTGTCCGTAGCCGACTCACGATAGCCGCCAGACCCGCCTGGGCCGCTTTAATGCCAGTCAGATAATCTGCAATACCATTGCCCGTTTTAAGCGGAGGACCGTCTGCGTGACCAATAATCGACATCAGCCCACCCATAGCCTGGGCATCAATGTCGTAGCCGACTTTATGGGCCAGTGGTCCCCACTGGCCCAAACACGATATCGAGACGTACACAATGTCTGGCTTGACCTGTTGGATGTCAGTGTAGCCAATATGCCACTTGTCCATGGTCCCGGGCCGAAAGTTCTGGATCACAATGTCAGCCCGACGCGCTAGCTGGCGAAAGATATCTTGCCCGTGCGGATGATGAAAGTTCAAGGTGATCGCTTTTTTGTTGCGATTGATGCTGAGAAACGGCGCGCTACAGTCGATGTCTGGGGCACCGGGTACCCGAGGCGGGAACGCTCGACTGACATCGCCGCTACCCGGAATCTCACACTTAATGACTGCAGCCCCCATGTCAGCCAGTTCCGCTGCTGCAACCGGCCCAGAGTAGGTCGTACATGCCTCCAGCACCACAATCCCATCTAACGGACCAGTCGTTGTCGAATCGGCCTCTTGGAAAAATTCATCCTTGGTCATCGCTCCTCCTTTTTTCGCCCCTCTCTTTACTCGGCAGGAAACAACTTGCGCATATGTGTCAGGTTGGACAAGATGATCAGGTTAGACAAGATGATCATAATAAAAAAGACAAACAGCCACATGCATATCCCTTCCCAGCTCTACCAACCCTCTCTCGCCCTGCTGACTGACCTCTACCAGCTGACCATGGCCGCTGGCTACTGGAAGTCAGGACTGACCCAAAAAGAAGCTGTTTTTAGCCTCTTTTTTCGTCAGCAGCCGTTTCAGGGCGGCTTTAGTATCGCCTGCGGTCTCGCCTATATCATCGACTTACTCAGCAGATTCACCTTCACAGCAGAAGATACTGACTACTTGGCAGAGCTGCGTGGGACTGACAACACACCGCTCTTTGACCAGGCTTTCCTCGACTATCTACAGCAGGTCCAGTTTTCCTGTCACGTTGACGCCGTGCCTGAAGGCACAGTCGTCTTTCCGCACGAACCATTGATCCGAGTCCAAGGCCCGCTGCTGCAATGTCAGATCATTGAAACAGCTCTACTCAATATCATCAATTTTCAGACGCTGATTGCCACCAAAGCCGCCCGTATCTGTCTCGCCGCCCAAGGAGAGCCGGTCTTAGAGTTTGGCCTGCGGCGCGCGCAAGGCATTGATGGGGCACTCAGCGCCAGTCGGGCAGCGTATCTTGGCGGCTGCGCGGCAACGTCAAATGTCTTAGCCGGCAAAATATTTGGCATTCCGGTCAGAGGCACCCATGCCCATAGCTGGGTCATGGCCTTTGACGATGAGCGAGAATCGTTTCAGACCTATGCCGAAGCCATGCCTAACAACTGTATTTTTCTCGTCGATACTTACAACACACACGAGGGCATCCGCAAAGCGGTTGAGGTCGGCAAGTGGCTCAAGGAAAATGGCCATACAATGAGCGGCATTCGTTTAGATTCAGGTGATCTTGGCCAGCTCAGCATCGAAGCCCGCAAGATTCTCGACGAAGCTGGGTTTCCTGACGCCGCCATTGTCGGCGGCAGCGACCTGGATGAATACAGCATCACGGCCCTCAAAAAACGTGGCGCCCCGATCAACCTGTGGGGCATCGGCACAAAGCTGGTGACGGCCTTTGACCATCCAGCCTTGGGTGGCGTGTACAAACTGAATGCCATCCGTGCTCCAGATGGTCCGTGGCAATACAAACTCAAACTGTCTGATGAGGAGGCTAAGACCACCAATCCGGGCATTCTCCAGGTGCGACGCTATCACACAAAAAATGAGTTTTTGTGTGACGTGTTGTACGATGCCCAGACCGGTCTGACAGATGGATGGACACGAGTGAACCAGACAGACGGCTCACAGCACTGGACTATTACGGACGAAACGGACTTTACCGACCTGTTAGTGCCAGTCTTCCGTGGAGGGAAAGTGGTCTATGAGGACTCATCACTGACCCAGATTCGCCAGCGTGTTCAAGACCAGCTTCACTTTTTATCACCCCTAGTGAAACGCATCCACGACCCGCAGCAATATCGGGTGGGGCTTGAACAGAGTCTGTACGAACGCAAGAGTCAGTTGATACAGTGCCGTATAGCTGACCGTTTGTGACGTTTTCTTGGCGAGTCCCTACGCGTCTGGACTGTCACAGTAAACCATGTCATAGCTGCCAGTCAGGAGCACGCATGCTAAGGAGGGGAGTATGAAAATCAGAGCCACTTCACATATCGCAATCGGTGTCAGCAATATGGAGGAATCGCTAAAATTCTACCGCGACCTTTTGGGGCTAAAAGTCACGCTCAACGATCCGAACGAAAACCCAGGCGGGATGATCCAGACGGTCACTGGCTCCGAGCGGCCCGGTCGCCACGGAGTGTATCTACGCTGGGAAGATGGCCCGGACGCAACTTTCATTGTCCTGTCCCAGAACCGTCCAACTTCGGGCGAGGCAATTAATCTGACTCAAGTTGGCATCCATCACTTCGCCTTCTGGGTGGACGATTTGGAGGAGACGTTCGAAAAAGTGAAGGCAGCAGGCGTACCGGTTGTCCTTGCTCCAAAAGCCTTCGATAGCGTTGCGTATGGCGAAGCACAAGGCGGCAAAGTCCTGACGACGCTGTTTAAAGACCCAGATGGTATCGTCATCCAGCTTGATCAACGCGTACCCTAACAGGAGGAATCAGGATGGCACTTGGCACTAACAAAGTCGAATACGAAGTGATCGAAGGTTGGGAGCAAATGCCCGAAGGCTGGTCGTTTGTTGAGGTGGCAGGCGTGGCCACGGACTCCCAAGATCGGGTCTATGCCTTTAACCGTGGTGAGCACCCGATGATTGTCTTTGATCGGGATGGCACGTTTGTCAACGCCTGGGGAGAAGGCGTGTTCGCCAACGCCCACGGTATTTTTATTGGCCCGGATGATACCATTTACTGCGCAGATAATTTTGACCATACGGTTCGCCTCTTCAAACCAGACGGCACCCTGCTTAAAACTCTGGGTGAGGAAGGCAAACCTGCCGATACCGGCTTCGAAGCCTGGACCACTCCAGTCAAACAATCGGCGGGTCCGTTCAATATGGTGACGAATGTCGCTCTGTCGCCAGACGGCGATATGTATATTGCGGATGGCTACGGCAATGCCCGGGTGCATAAATTCTCGGCTGCTGGCGAACTCCTCTTCTCGTGGGGCGAGCCCGGCAGCGGTCCCGGCCAATTTAAAATTCCGCACGCGATTGCCGTTGATCGGCGCGGAACCGTATACGTCGCCGACCGCGAGAACTCACGCATTCAGATTTTCAAAGCCGATGGCGAATACATCACTGAATGGACACATGTGAACCGTCCGGACGATTTGTATATTGACGCCGATGAAAACATGTTTGTTGCCGAGCTGGGCTTTAAAGTCGCCAACATGCCAAATGGCCTAGGTGCAGAGGTTCCACCCCATGAACCGCCGTCGTGCGTGAGCGTCCTGACCCTGGATGGAGAAGTCCAACACCGCTTTGGCGGACATGGTTTAGAGCCAGGTAATTTTTATGCCCCGCATGGTATCTGGGCGGACTCTCGGGGAGATTTGTACGTCAGCGAGGTGAACTACAGCGCCGGCGGCAGACAGGGTCTGATCCCGCTTGACGGGCATGTGTTGCAAAAGTTTGTGCGGTTGAACAAATAAATCAGATCTCTCACCCCTTCGACAAACTCAAGGACAGGCCTAGCCCTCTCCCTCAGGGAGAGGGAATTTTAGCTGGAGAATGTATAGTGGTACGTATTGCCATTCTAGATGATTATCAGAATATTGCTCTTGAAATGACCGACTGGAGTATGCTGCCATCAGATGTCGAAATCCAGATCTTCCCAGATCACCTCAAAGACGAAGACGCCGTCGCACAGCGTCTCAAAGATTTCGAAATTGTCATGGCCATGCGGGAGCGCACGCCTTTTCAGCGCCGCCTGTTGGAGAAACTGCCCAAGCTACAACTCCTCACCACCACCGGCATGCGCAACGCCGCCATTGACCTAGACGCGGCAGCACAGTGTGGCGTGCTGGTCTGCGGGACAAGTGGTGTCATGTACCCGACTGCGGAGCTGACCTGGGGACTCATTCTGGCTCTGCTGCGCCACATTCCGCGTGAAGACCAAGCCGTCCGTGCAGGCCAATGGCAGGTCAGTATGGGCCTGGGCTTGAATGGCAAAACACTCGGTCTGATGGGACTCGGTCGATTAGGCTCACAAGTTGCGGCCGTTGGCAAAGCCTTCCAAATGGAGCTGATTGCCTGGAGTCAAAACCTGACCGCTGAGCGGGCGGCAGAATGTGGGGCAACGTTAGTCAGCAAAGATGAGCTGCTATCGCAGTCAGACATTCTATCCGTCCATTTAGTATTAAGCAGTCGGTCGCAGGGGTTGATCGGCGCACGCGAGCTAGGGCTGATGAAACCGACCGCCTACCTCATCAATACTTCGCGTGGACCAATTGTAGACGAACAGGCTCTCAATCAAGCCCTCCAAAACAGAACGATTGCTGGAGCCGGGCTGGATGTGTTTGATGAGGAACCATTGACGCTCGATCATCCACTCAGAACATTAGAGAATACCGTCATTACTCCGCATATTGGATATGTGACAACTGAGACATACAAAATCTTCTTTGATCACACCGTCGAGAATATTCAGGCATTCTTGAAGGGAGAGCCGGTGCGGACGATGAATACGCCTTGACATCTGGGCCAATCTCACGAGGACTGATTGAGTATGCAACCGGACTCCTCTTAGGCCAGCTTCTGAGCAATCTCAGCATAATTATCCAGAAACGGCAGGATCTCATCACGGCCTGCCGTTGGGGCGCGTACAACAGTCCGGACTGCACCGAGTGCTTTGTAACGCTCTAGCCGTCCCATACCTGGCGCGTGGACCAAGAAGAAGGAAAGAGGAATAGAATGAGGATCTCGCCCAGCTTCGCGGGCTTTGTCGTGTAAATCGGCAATCGCCCCCGGCATATCCTCAATCGCTGTCTCAACGGGAATCCAACCATCACACAGGTCAACAACACGCTGTCGGCCCAGGCGTGAACTGAGGCTGCCCAACAGGATAGGCGGATGGGGTTTGGTCAGCGGCTTGGGATATGACCAAATCCGATCGAAATTCACAAACTCACCATGGTACGAGGCTTCGTCTTCAGTCCACAGGACCTTCATAGCCTGAATACGCTCCGTCAAGACTTTCCAACGTTTATTGGGTGGCGTACTATGGTTGGCCATTTCTTCTTTGTTCCAGCCAGCACCAATACCAAAGAGAAAGCGGCCATTCGAGATACGATCCAGCGATGCAACTTGCTTGGCTTGTACGATCGGATCGTGTTCAGTCACCAGCGAAATTCCAGTCCCCAGCTTTAACGTCTTCGTTACCGCTGCTGCTGCTGCCAACCCAATGAAAGGATCGGACATGTGGGCGTATTCTTCCGGCAACTCTCCCCCACCAGGATATTGGGACTCACGACTGGCCGGAATATGGGTGTGCTCCGGCAGCCATAAGGACTCAAATCCCCGCGATTCACACTCCTTGGCCAATTCGTCGGCCGGCATTGTATATTCGGTATTAAAACTGAAAACGCCAAGATCCATGTGGTTCTCTCCTGTCGTACTTACACAAACTCAAGCTCCTTACCCGCATCCTTGAGCTGGCGGTAGTAACAGCATTGCCGCGCGTTGCCGTCTTGGTCTTTGGTGTGACACACCCCGCCTGTGCGTGGCACGACGCGGTATAACAGCGAGTTCTGCTCACAGTTAACCCGCACCTCGACCAAGTCGAGCACGTCGCCTGAGGTCGCCCCTTTACGCCACAGCTCATTACGTGAGGTTGACCACAGGACCGCCTCACGGATTTTCAGCGCCTCACGCACAGCACGATCGTTGGCATAGCCAATAAACAACACCTCGCCCGTCTCCGCATGTTGCAGAACGACCGGGATAACATCGAGATTTTTGTCTGCAATGCTGCCTAACTTCTTGAAATCAAGGGTCAGGTCTGTTCCCTCTTCTAATAGATTCATCGTCTCTCTCCATCTATCGCACTGTTACAAAACGCGAAGCGCGTCTAATTCCCCCTGTGAAAAAGGGGGATTAGGGGGGATTTCGGCTGTCACGATCAAGAAAATTCTCTCCGCCCCCCTAACCTGCTGAAGAGTGGTACAGACCGACGGACCCATTTCCCTTCACTGCGCTGAATGCATGTGGGCCAAATCTTTTCGGACGGCATGTTGAATAGAGTTTCCGTATCAGCCGTGACAATATGCCAGTCGCTCCTGGCCACTTCAGTGTCGAGCTGTCCAGGTCCCCAGCCGGCGTGTCCAGAATACATCCGAAAGATCCCCCCCTGCTCGTCTATCTTTTTCTGCAGCACCATTGGGCTGCCACTAAAGTAGACATCCTCAAACACCTGCTCGATATCGTCGCTCTGGTATGTGGAGCGCAGCAGCAAGAGCATTGTGGTGCGGGCGACTGGACCACCTATGTAGACCAGTCCGGATTCTGGTTTGGCCTGTACGGCGTCCGGTAAGACTTCAGCCAATGGGACCGTTGTCGGCCGATTAATGATCACACCAAGTGCGCCCTGCCGCCCATACCCCAGCAACAACACAACCGATTCCGAAAAATTAGGATCATCCAGGTGCCGACTCGCAACGAGGAATTTTCCCCTTGCTAAACCTGTGGGGTTCGCCTGTGGCGAAGGCGCGGAAAATTGAAACCGACTGAGCTGGGCGGCCAGCGGTGCATTCACAACGGTAATGCCACACACAAGGCCCACCCAGAACACACAGCCCAACCCAACGAGTAGAGCTATCCTTCGTGCTGCCTGCGCACGATCAATTTTGACCGCTGCCAGAAAATGAGAAGTCACACACACCTCTTACCAAAGAACCGCTGCGTCATCTGAGACGTTTACGTACAACGGCAGAGCCAAGGAGGCAAGGTGGGGCAGGATACGGCGAGAATAGTTCAGAAGATGAGAGGCAGGCCCACTCCCTCCTGAGAGGAGATGGGCTCAGAATGCATACGGATTGTTGATTCTCCAGTCTTATTATTCCGTCACAACTTCTGGAGTCGGCTCTTGTGTCGCGGTTTCTACAGGCTCCTCAGCTCCGCGTGGCTCATACTGAAACACCAGCCCGTCTTCACCCAGATCTATCTCGACCTTGCCGCCGTTTTGCAGCTGACCAAACAGAATCTCATCGGCCAAGACTTGTTTGACCTCACTTTGGATCAAACGAGCCATCGGCCGTGCGCCAAAGGTTTTGTCATACCCTTTCTCGGCCATGTAACGCCGGGCATCTGGAGTCAGCTTGATGCTGACGTTCTTTTCTATGAGCTGATCGATCAGCTCTTGCATGAACTTATCGACCACCCGCTCGACGGCTTCGGATGGCAGGGTCTGGAAGTGGACCGTGCCATCTAAGCGGTTGCGAAACTCAGGGCTAAACAGCTTTTCAATGGCTTGGTGATCTTTGCCTTCGTTGGACTGATTTCCAAAACCAATCGCAGAGGCAGCCATTTCTCGCGCCCCGGCATTGCTAGTCATAATCAGGATGACATGCCGAAAGTCGGCTTTTTTGCCATTGTTGTCAGTCAACGTGGCGTGGTCCATGACTTGCAGCAAGATATTAAACAGATCCGGATGAGCTTTCTCAATTTCGTCGAGGAGCAAGACGGAATGCGGGTTACGGGTAATCGCTTCGGTGAGCAGCCCGCCTTGATCAAAGCCGACGTATCCGGGAGGGGCACCAATCAAACGCGAGACCGTGTGCTTCTCCATGTACTCACTCATGTCAAAGCGTAGGAATTGCAGGCCCAGGGTTTGGGCCAGCTGTTTGGCCACTTCCGTCTTTCCGACTCCAGTCGGTCCGGAAAACAAGAAAGATCCAACTGGCTTTTCTGGCTGCCCCAAGCCAGCTCGGGCCAGACGAATCGCCCGAACGATAACCGCAATGGCAGGATCTTGGCCAAAGACGACCTTCTTCAAATCAGCGTCCAAACTCTGCAGCCGTTCTTTGTCTGAAACAGACACACTCCGAGGCGGAATCTTAGCGATCTTTGCGACAACCGCTTCGATGTCGATATCACCAATAATCTTCTCTTCGCCTTCTATGAGTGGCTTGATCTTGAACGCGGCGCCAACCTCGTCCATGACGTCGATGGCTTTGTCGGGCAAGAATCGGTCATTGATATATTTAGCTGATAGCTCAGCGGCGGCTTTGATCGCGTCGGGTGTATAGGAAACGCCATGATGGTC
This sequence comes from Binatia bacterium, assembly GCA_965231765.1. GTDB lineage: Bacteria > Desulfobacterota > Binatia > Bin18 > Bin18 > JAAXHF01. The sequence goes on along the minus strand of OZ246887.1, from coordinate 4,188,727 downwards.
TTCGTAATACGATTTTAGGCCTTCCAAAATCTTGATCGCGTCTTCGACACTCGGCTCATGGACCTCAATCTTCTGAAAACGCCGAGCCAGCGCGCGGTCACGTTCAAAATAACTCCGGTATTCTTGGTAGGTTGTCGCCCCAATACAGCGCAACTTGCCAGACGCCAGGGCAGGTTTCAGGATATTTGAGGCGTCCATTGAGCCACCGCTGGTTGCGCCCGCGCCAACGATGGTGTGGATCTCATCAATAAACAGAATCGCCTCGGGCTGTTTGCGGAGTGCATTCAAGACCGCTTTGAGTCGCTCCTCGAACTGGCCGCGAAACTTTGTTCCAGCCAAAACAGAGCCCATATCCAAGGAGTAAATCTTGGCGTCTTTCAGAATTTCCGGCACCTCGCCATTGGCAATCTTGAGCGCCAGTCCGTCAGCAATCGCTGTTTTTCCCACCCCAGAATCACCAACGTAGACAGGATTATTTTTGCGCCGACGGCACAATACATGGATTGTACGTTCAACTTCGTCCTCACGGCCAATCAGGGGGTCAATCTCACCATCTTTGGCTCGCTGAACCAGATCAGCGGTAAACGCCTTGAGCGGGTCTTTGGCGGGACGGGATTCGCCCTCTTCCTCCATGCCTTCGCCATCTGGCTGGGAAGCAGGTTCTTCTTCATCAGTCTGGACCTTGGAGATGCCGTGCGAAATGAAATTCAACACGTCTAGGCGAGTAATCCCCTGCTTTTGCAAAAAGTACAGGGCATGGCTGTTTTCTTCGCGGAACAGCGCCACAAAGAAGTTCCGTCCCTCGACCAGATCTTTGCCGTTGGACTGGACATGCATGGCTGCCCGCTGCAAAACACGCTGAAATCCCGAGGTTTGCTGCGGATCAACTTCGCTCTCTTCGGGCAGCGATTCGATGTTCTCTGCAAAGAATTTCAGCAAGTCCTTCTGCAGCTGCTCCACATCTCCACCGCAACTGCGGATAATGGCAGCCACATCCTCATCAAAGGACAGGGCATATAAGACGTGCTCAAGACACAGAAATTCGTGGCGATGGCGTCTGGCCTCTTTGATCGCCAAGGTCAGGGCAATTTCAAATTCCCGACTGATTTGCATTCTCTGCTCCGCTCATTCCTCAGGGCGTTGTGTATCTCTGAAGACACCCTGTATAAGGTTAATTGTCCAGTCACTCCCCACGTGGCTCAGATTACGCTTCTTCCATACTACATTTGAGAGGGTACTGGTACTGCTTGGCCAGTGAGTGGACCTTGTCCACCTTAGTCTCGGCGACTTCGCAGGTGTACACCCCAGCCACGCCCATGCCTTTGCGATGCACGTGTAACATCACCTGGGTTGCCTTTGTATCATCGAGGTGAAAGACCGACTGCAGAACATGGACGACAAACTCCATAGTGGTGTAGTCGTCGTTGTGCAGCAACACCTTATACAGTGGCGGTTTTTTGGTCTTTTTCTCTGTTTCGGTTATTACCCCACGATCAAGATCATTATCGTTCTCGTAATCGTTGGCCATATCATCCTCCCTCAGTCAGAGAACACGTTTCTACCGGCCCCGTGTCTTTTCCATATCGCTCAAACAGCGCTTTGCCAAGAGGAGTCGCAAGAAGAAACGGTTTCTGGTATCTCTTGATCACCTGACTGCGAACTGCCCAAACTGCTTTTGTTATGGAGCCATTATGCCAGACACACCCGCCTATAGGCTACCCGAAACGGTTGCCCCGGAACGCTACGACATTCGCCTCACTCCAGATCTCAGCGCATTTACGTTTGCCGGCGAAGAGACAGTGGCGATTACGGTTCGCCAGCCGGTTACCGAAATCGTTTTAAATGCGATTGAACTGACTATTCACACCGTCTCGGCTGTTGGTCCAGACGGCCAGCCGCTGCAAGGCACGGTCAGTCTGAACGAAGAAAACGAACAAGCCGTTTTGCATTTTCCACGCCTATTGGTCCCCGGTGCCTGGACACTCCAGCTGACGTTTAGCGGCATCCTGAACGACAAACTGCACGGCTTCTATCGGAGTAGCTATACAAATGCTGAAGGCCAGGACAAAATTCTGGCCTCAACTCAGTTTGAATCAACCGATGCGCGACGGGCGTTTCCGTGTTGGGATGAACCCGCCCTCAAAGCCGTCTTTCACGTGACGCTGGTTATTGATGAAGCCCTGACTGCGATTTCAAACGCCGCTGTTGTCCGAGAGACGGCCTTGCCTGATACCCACCAAAAAGAGGTCGTGTTTGCCGACACGATTAAGATGTCTACGTATCTGGTCGCCCTCATTGTCGGCGAGTTTGAGAGCACCGATCCGATTGATGTTGATGGCGTGCCACTCCGCATCTGGGCCGTTCCCGGCAAGCGTCATTTGGCAAAGTTTAGCCAGGACATCGGCGCAGCTTCGCTGTCTTTCTTTCGCAAATATTACAACTACAAATATCCAGGCGATAAGCTCGATCTGATTGCTATTCCGGATTTTGCAATGGGCGCAATGGAGAACTTGGGAGCGATTACGTTCCGTGAGACGGCTCTCTTAGTAGATGAAAACGCAGCCGCCCGGAGTGAATTGGAACGGGTCGCTGACGTCGTCTCGCACGAAAACGCCCATATGTGGTTTGGCGATCTGGTGACTATGCGATGGTGGAATGGCTTGTGGCTGAATGAAGCCTTTGCCACGTTTATGGAACTCATGGCCGTAGACGCCTGGAAACCGGAGTGGCAACGCTGGACGAGTTTTGCCGTGTCACGAGCGGCCGCCCTCCAGGTGGACGGATTGCAGAGCACGCGGCCGATTGAGTTTCCAGTCCACCATCCAGACGAAGCCGCCGGCATGTTTGATATTCTGACCTACGAAAAGGGCGCGGCGGTCCTACGGATGCTGGAGCAATACCTCAGCCCAGAGACATTCCGAGCCGGTATCAGCAATTACCTCAAAAAGCATGAGTACGACTGCGCCGAGACCACCGATCTGTGGGACGCGATTGAAGAATCTGCCCAGCAGCCGGTCCGCACCCTGATGGACTCGTGGGTATTTCAGCCGGGGTATCCGTTGATCAGTGTCCGGACTGAGCAAAACACCCTGGTCTTATCACAACAAGTTTTTCAGTATCTCCCCAACGAAGCCGACGCGACCCGGCGCTGGCAGGTGCCCCTGTTTGTCCGCGCCAGTACCGACGGCACGCTGACCACCCAAACGGCCCTGCTCGCAGACGGTGAAGTGCGCTTGGAACTCCCTGCCGCGCCTGATTGGGTGGTGATCAACTCGGGTGGGCATGGTTTTTACCGCGTGCGCTATGACTCGGATCTGCTCGCCCGCCTCACGACCAACGTCCAAGACAAGCTGTCAGCGATTGAGCGTTTTAACCTGATCAACGATACCTGGGCGTCTTCCTTGGCCGGTCTGACGCCGCTTACCGACTACCTCGATCTGCTGCTCTTATTTGAAGATGAGACAGATCATAATGTCTGGAGCGCCATCCTGGGTTCGTTGCATTATCTGTACCGGGCCCTTGACCCGTCTCAACGCCCGGCTCTGCAAGCCCGTGTTCACAGCCTCCTCGGCCCGATCACCCAACGCTTGGGCTGGGAGTCTACGGACGGAGAGAATGACTTGGTGGGTCAGCTGCGTGGAGAATTACTTGGCGCGCTCGGTACGCTGGGCAATGACGCTGCGATCCAAGCAGAAGCCCGTGCTCGGTACGCCGAGTATAAAACCAACAGTGCATCTGTCGATCGTAACTTAGTGCCAGCGTTGGTATCGATTTTGGCCCACAGCGGGGATGCCGCTCAGTACGACGAATTTTATACCAACTTTAAAACCGCTCAGACCCCGCAGGAAGAAATCCGCTATCTGTTTGCGCTGGCCTCATTTCAACCCTCAGAGTTATTTGACAAGGCGTTAGCGCTGACTCTGAATGGTGAGGTGCGCACCCAGAATGCGCCGTTCTTTATGCGTCTCCTGCTGCTCAATACCGCCCAACGTGAACGCGCCTGGAAATTTTTACAGGCCAACTGGGACGAGATGGTGCGCCAGTATCCGGACAGCGCCGTGCCTCGCATGTGTGAAGGCATTACCAGCTTAGTCACCCCAGCACTCGAAGCTGAGGCCAGTGCATTCTTCACTGCGCATCCTGTCAAACAAGGCGAAAAAATGATGCAGCAGCATTTAGAGAAGCTACGTATTGCAGTGGCGTGTCAGCAGCGTGAGTCGGAAAATTTACGTAATTATTTTGAATGGACACCGTAGCAAAAAACGAGCAGTCGCCCGCCAGTTGTGGGTGGGTTATGACCCACCGTGAACCCTGCCTCACTGCTATCAGCGCTGGTAGGGCGGGCTCCACCCTACGTTTAGCAAGGGAAGTGTCAAGCCAACTCTTCAAGAAGCCCTTTGGCATCTCTCAGATCTCTAGTGCCAAAGCCTTCGCTAAACCAGCTGCATACTTCGCTCAGGACTTGATGCGCTTTTTTTCTCTGCCCCTGTTTCTGCCGCAGGCGACTCAAGCTCAGCGCGGCCCGAAGTTCTAGCGAGCGGGCGTTTTGACGCCGAGAGATTTCGAGTGCCTGTTGAAAACAGGTGTCCGCGTCAAAAAAATACGGAACTGATCTCGCCTTGTTTCCTTTTCCTTTCAGAGATTTCCTCTTCCCTTCTGCACTCATCATCCCGCATTCTGCATCGAGGATCACTTCTCCCTTGAGCCGGTAGAGCTCTGCCTCATAAAAATATTCGCCACTGCCCTGGGCTGCCGTCAGCGCCGCATGCACGAGCGCAAGGCCCTCTTCCACTTGCCCACTCTGCGCGTAGGCTCGGGCTAACACACCCTGTCGATAGGGGTGGCCTGATTCAGCCCGCATAGTCTGGTTCGCAGCCTGACTGCGGCGCATGCAAGCAATCCCGTCTGCCCATTGCTCCTGTTCGGCCAATACCCAGCCATGATAAAATGTGCCCCAGGCAAGCCACATTGGAAACGTGTGCTCATCAGCGAGGGCAACCAGTCGGTCAGCGAGATCTTGGACCAGCTGTTTCTCTCCCTGCAAGAGGTACAGGAGGGCGGCAAAATGCGAGGCATACGCCACTCCGTGCGGTTGTGATAGACGCTGGGCCAGCTCTAACGTGTCCTGCATTTTTGTGATCGCCTGGTCCGGATAGCCGAGTGACCACAGCGTCCAGGCCTGGTACGACTCGTAAGTAATCCTCGGGTCATGTAAGACCGCTTGGGCACGGTAGTGCAGCGGGTCGTAGTAGCGCATCCCCTGTTTCAGATGATTCCGTGCGTCACCGAACGCCCCTTGGATAAAGGAAGTCACCCCGAGTGTTGCATGTGCCTCACACAGCAGTTTTGGCTCCTGCACCCGCTGGGCGATACGCAAACATTGCACACTCAATGCATGCGCCTCAGCAACCTTGGCTTGCATCAACGCAACCCCGAGCAGTCCACTCAGCGCAGGTACGATCTGTGGGGTCTCTCCGATGTGGCGACACAATTCGAGCGCCCGGGTAAATGCCTGTTCCACTTCCACAGCGGCATAACCTTTGACCGCAATCAATGCCACACCTAGAGTAATCTGCACATCCAGCTCTTGCCGCGCCTGCTCCGGTGTACTTGGTAGTGTCTGGATCAGCTCCAGCCCTTTGGTCAGGTGGCGAATCGCTTCATGATGGGCCGACTGTTTTACTGCCTTATCCGCCGCATGCTTGAGGTAGACGAGGGCACGCTCTCTGTCTCGCCCGTCCTCAAAATGCACTGCGAGTTCGGCGGCTCTGTCGCCAGCCTGCGACCCATAGCCGCGTTCTTTGCGTTCTCCGATCTGGCGGTGAAGTTGCATCCGCCAGCCCGTCGGCACCCGCTCGGACCAGACCTGTTGGTACAAGGCATGACGGAAGACATAGCGCTCAGACAGCGTTCCGTCCGGCCACTCTTCCTGACCGATTGAGCACACAAACTGCCCACGCCGAGCCAGCTGAGCACATCGCCGTTCAACCTGTACCAGTGCTGTCTCTAAGCCTGCTGCGACCGCTGCCGCACAGAATTCCATACCCGCTAGACTGGCAACCTCCAGGATTTGCCGCTCTTGCCGACTGAGTCGATCAATCTGTTTTTCAATCATCTGGCGCAGGTTGTCTGGGACTCCGCCGAGCAGTTCCTCGACCGTGCTTTCCAAATTCGGCAATTCCCCTTCTTTTTCCGCACGGTCTAATTGGGTTAGGCTCCCCTGCTCTGCCCAGGCATCGACAACATTCAGCATGAATAATGGATTCCCCTCCGTCCGCTGGTACAAGCCCTGTCCTAAGCGATTGATCAGTCTGTGATCTGGCAGCCGGGTGGCAAGATATTCCGTCGCAGCCGCTTGGGTCAGTAACCCGAGTGGGAGATCTGCGCACTGCCGGTGCAGTTGCAATTCCTGCTTCATGCCTTTCAATGGGTGGCCGCGATCCTCTATCTCGACTGGCCGATACGTGCCGATCACAAAGACCCGTGCAGGCTCTCTTCGCTGGGCCAAAAATGACAAAGCATCTAATGTCGCATAGTCACTCCAATGCAGATCTTCCAGCACCAGGACGAGCGTTACGTCTTGCGCCAACGCTTCGACGAACTCGGCTAGCTCGCGCAGCATACGCTCAGGTGTGGTTCCCTGGATTTTCTGTTGGAGTGTTTCAAGCCCAGACTCATTAATCAGCCACGGCAGCTGTACCAGCCAGTTTGGTGCATATCGGTCGAGTAGGCTGATGAGCGACGTATGGCCTGGCTCACGACACAAGCGTCCCACGGCATCCAGAATAGGGAGATACGCTTCGCCGACTCCATACTGCTCAAAACACTGGCCTCGGGCAAGCCACACGTCGGTATCGGCCCGTAGACTGTCCACAAAGGCTTCCACGACCGTCGTCTTGCCAATGCCTGGCTCGCCAGTGACAAAAACGGTCTGCCGTTCTCCTCGGCGGGCTTTCTGCAACCAGGCGTAGAGTTGTCGCAACTCTGCCTCTCGTCCGACTATCACTGGGAAAGCATAGCCAGGCGGCAAGGATTCGGGGCCGGACTTCATGTGATCTGAGACACGTATTTTTTCAATAAAGCGCCAGCCCCAGCGCGGGATCGTTTCAAGGAAGCGAGGCGTCTGGGCTGAATCATGCAGCGCCTTGCGCAGTTCGCTGATGCAGCCTCTGAGCACGCCATCGCTCACAGCAGTCTCGGCCCACACGGCTTGAAGGAGTTCCGCTTTGCTGACTACTCGCCCTGGATGCTCAACGAGGTAACGCAAGACCGCAAAGGTCTTGGGACGTAGCCGGATTTCCTGCTCCCCCTCCCATAAGCAGGCATTCGACAAGTCGAGACGAAAAGGGGGAAAGACAAGGCACTGTGCCGATGACATGCGACGAGTGTAGCAAAGTTGAACACAAATATAACGCATCTCTAACGCAAATTGGACAAATGTCGGCTTTTCCTCCGTATCCATCTTCGGCAGCATAGTGCGTAGGAGAAGAAAACGATGCTCAAACTCAGCCAGATTTCACGCGTCTATCGTCGCGGAGCAGAAGAGATTCACGCCCTAGCAGACGTCAGTTTGCAGATCACGAGTGGTACGTTTGTGGCCCTGATGGGACCCTCAGGTTCAGGCAAGTCTACCTTGCTCAATCTAATCGCCGGTCTTGACCAGCCGTCTGCTGGAACCCTAAAAGCCGACACGTTTGTCCTCAATGGCTTGAGTGAGGATCAGCTGGCAGCCTGGCGAGCGATTCATGTTGGCTTTATTTTTCAGTTTTATAATTTAATCCCGGTACTGACTGCGACAGAAAACGTTGAAGTGCCGCTCTTACTCACCAGCCTGTCTAAGGCCGAACGCCGCCAGCATGTTGAGACGGCGCTTAGCGTCGTCGGCTTGCCCGATCGGAACAGCCATTTACCAAACCAGCTGTCAGGCGGAGAACAGCAGCGGGTGGCAATTGCCCGCGCGCTGGTCACTGATCCCGAGCTGATCGTGGCCGATGAACCAACCGGTGACCTTGACGCCCAGAATGCCGACGCCATCTTGCACCTGTTGCGCCGACTCAAAAACGAGTTTCAGAAGACGATTGTGATGGTCACTCACGATCCACGCGCAGAGGAATATGTTGACCAGATTTTCCGTTTGGATAAAGGCGTCTTAGTCAGCACCAGCTCTGTCACCGAGACTCAAGCCACGGGAGGCGTCACGTGAGCTACTGGACGCTGATCTGGCGACATGTGACCCACAACCGCTTACGCACGCTGCTGACCAGTCTGGCAATTGCCTTTTCGGTGTTTCTGGTATGTGCCGTGCTGACCCTGCCTTCGGTCCGGGACGAAATGCTGGTCCGCTCAGCTGGCAGCTTACGCTTAATTGTGCACCATAAGGCGGGGCTTGGTTACTGGTTACCACTGGCGCATATACAGCGAGTGCGGGCTCTGCCACACGTGCTGGGGGTCAACCATTGGTCATGGTTTGGCGGCGTGTACACCGACCCCAAGGACCAATTTCCGAATTTTGCCGTTGATCCTGAAACGCTGGGTGAGGTCTGGGCAGACTACGATTGGGCCCCAGATCTGCTGGAGACGTTTAAACGCACCCGCAACGGTGCCTTAGTCGGTACGCGGACTATGGAAAAATTTGGGTGGGAAGTGGGAGATGAGATCACCTTACGCGATAGCGTGTTTGGTCTGGACTTAGCGGTCAAGATCATTGGGCTGATTCCGGATCAGAAGCACCTCATCTCTACCACCTTGTTATTCTCGCGCCACTATTTGGAGGAGGCGCTGCAAGGAAATGGCGGCTTTGGCCTCGTCACCGTGCTGTGGGTACGCATCGATCAGCCCCAGCATGTAGATAGCGTCATGGCCGCAATTGATGCCCAATTTCGAAACTCTGCGGCCGAGACGGCGACGCAGACGGAGCATGCCTACTTCACCGGCCTGCTGAGTACCTTTGGCGGTTTCCTCACCATTATCATATGGGTTGGTTTTCTGGTTGTGGCAGCCGTTGTCTTGATTGCCGCCAACACCGCAGCCATGGGGATGCGTGAGCGGACGGCTGAGGTCGCTGTCCTAAAGACGATTGGTTTTCGGCAACGGACAATTTTTGGGCTTTTACTCAGCGAGGGACTCTTAATTGCCGGTTTGGGAGGCATCCTCGGGGCCGGTGGGGCGTATCTGATTCTACATGCCGGCAGTAGTTCGTGGTCTTCATTTTTAGGGCCGCTGAGCATCTTCAATATGCCGCTATCCGTCATGTTCCAAGGCATCCTGCTGGCACTCCTGATCGGCATGCTGGCCAGCCTTCTCCCAGCCCATGCAGCTGCGCGGCGTAACGTTGTACTCGCCCTGCGGCAGACACATTAGAGACATGAACAATGGCTATCCCTCTCAAGTATAATGTTCGGAACCTTTTGGTTCGCAAGCTGACCACGTTGGCCACCGCTGGTGGTATCGCCTTAGTCGTGTTGGTCAGCCTGCTCTTGCTGTCGCTGGTGATGGGACTCACCCGGATGTTAGTAATCACCGGGAGTCCTGACACTCTGGTTGCGGTACGCAAAGGCTCAACAAGCGAGTCAGTGAGTCTTATCGAGCGTGACCAAGTCCTGGCCGTCCAGCACCTCCCAGGCATCGCCCGTACGTCGGAGGGGGAACCACTCGTTTCACCAGAACTGATCTCCCAGCCGCTCTTTACCGTAAAAGAGGGGAGGCAAGAAAATCTGATTGTCCGTGGCGTGACACCAATAGGCTTTGTCTTTCACAAAAATCTGCACTTTGTGGCCGGACGCCCGCCCCGTCAGTCCCTGGGAGAAGCTGCGGTCGGGCTTGCCGTTTCGCAGCGCTATCAGGGCGCTCAACTAGGAGAAACACTCCAGTTTGGCCGACGCAGCTGGAAGGTTGTCGGCATATTCAGCACCGACGGTTCAGCCTTTGATTCCGAGGTGTGGGTTGATATTGATGATCTCTTCACTGACGCCAACCGGGCAAATTACTCAAGTATACGCCTCAGCGTAGCACCAGGAACTGATCGAGAGGCACTCATTCGTCGTATCGATGAAGACCCACGCATTTCCCTCGAAGCCAAACCAGAAGTGGAGTACTACAGCGAGCAGGCTGAAGGCGCAGCGACGCTGTATCTCCTCACCCTCGTCCTCTCCATTATTATGGGCACCGGGGCGGTGTTTGGGGCAATGAACATGATGTTTGCCGCCGTCGCCCAACGCACGGCCGAGATTGGGACGCTACGGGCACTCGGCTTCAGTCGCCGGGCGGTCTTAGTCTCGTTTGTGACGGAATCTGTCCTCCTGGCCGTGCTCGGATATATCGGTGGCGTTTTACTCGGCCTGGGTGCAATCGCCCTGATTAATAGCATGATGCAGGGCGTCGCGTTTCAATTGCCTTCCTTCTCGACCGCAGTTGTGAGTCTACATGTATCGCCTATCATTCTCTTGCTGGCCTTCGGCTTAGCTGTACTCATGGGCATTTTGGGTGGATTCTTTCCAGCTCGTCATGCCGCTCGGTTGGGCGTGACGGAGGCATTACGCAGCGCTTAGCCGTTTTCTTCCAACATGGAAAAAGCCGTACGTTCCGCTGCAGAGCAGCGTTCTGCCTTATCCGAACTCCGTCTTGATCCATCAGCGAAGCAGTCCACAAGCCGCACGTGGATCTGGTGGACAGGGCTTCTATTAGCATTTGGTCTAGCCATAGGCGGCATTCATCTGTGGCAGTCCTCTACACTCGGTCAGCCTCCTCTCGTTCAGGTCGCTTCTGTCCAGCGTATTGGGGTTCATGAACCGCTTAGTGGTCTAGCGGGTCCAGTCCTCTCTGGAGCTGGCTACGTGGTCACGGGTGACCGCTATATTTCCCTGGGCGTGCGTGTTCCCGGACGTATTGTCGCGTATAGCGTCGAGGAAGGGGACTTCGTGCGCAAAGGCGAACTGCTGGTCCGCCTCGATAACCGCGACTACCGAGCGCTGCTGCGCAAAGCAGAAGCCCATTTGGAGCTCAGTAGAGCAAACTTGACGCTCAAACGGAAAAAATTCGAACGCATACAAGAGTTGCACGAGGCGGAAGTGGTTGCCGACGAAAACCTTGACATCGCCGAATATGAACGGGCGGCGGCCCAAGCTGAGGTGCATCAGGCGGAGGCGGAAGTCGCTCTGGCCAAAGTGAATCTTGCCCATACCAGACTCACCGCCCCAGCTGACGGCGTCGTGCTGGCCAAGCTCAAGGAAGTCGGTGAGATCGCCGTTCCAGGGGGATTTTCCGGCTCTGGAGATCTCATCCGTCTGGCCAATCTGCAAGACCTGCGTTGCGAGGTCGATATTAATGAGAGCGATTTTCACTGGATCAGCTTAGGTCAAAAGGCTGACGTTGTGCCAGATGCCTACCCAGATCGCAGCTATCCTGCACAGGTGGCCAAAATCTATCCTCAGGTCAATCGCCAGAAGGGCACGATCAAGGTTGAACTCAAACTCATGGAAAGAGATGCCTCTTTGCGGCCAGATATGTCGGTGAGGATAAATTTTGCGGCTCAAGCATCACAGGCTTCTGAGGATAACGCTATCCCGCAAATAGTGATACCAAAAGCGGCCCTTCAGCGTGATAGACATCAGACCTTCGTTTGGATTGTGCGGAATGGTTACGTCTCGCGCGCGCTTGTACAAATCGGTCAAGACTTCGGCGATACCGTCCAGGTTACAAGTGGGCTCGAGGGTGGTGAGACTTTGATTGTATCTGGAGCTGAAGGGCTGAATGAGGGGAGGCCGGTGAGTATAGAAGGACATTAACAACAAGGTCTTAGAACCTAGCCAGATTTTCTCCTCCTACAAGCAGGCATTCAGTAGGTCAAGACGCACAGGAGGAGAGACAAGGCATTGCGTGGACGACATGCGACGAGTGTAGCAAAGTTGGACACAAATATAACGCAGCTCTGACGTAAATTGAACAAATGTTGGCTTTTCCTCTGTGTTCATCTCCGGCAGCATAGGGGGTAGGAGAAAAAACAATGCTCGAGCTTGGCCAAATTTCACGGGTGTATCGGCGCGGAGTGGAAGAGATTCACGCCATAGAAGATGGACCAGCGGGGGCATTGTGAGCAGCAACCGAACGATTTCGGGTTTCCTGCTGAATGGGAGAGGAGCGCGCGCAGTCTCTTCCAAGAGCAAAGCCTGTTGCGAACGCGTCTTGAAGGCTACGGCTGCTCAGAGGAGAGGAGATTTTTATGCGTCATAGAGGTTACTCCCTTCCTGCGCCGAACCGCCACGAGCCTACCAGCGGATATCTCCCCTGTATCTGCCCGACATACGCCTGCACCGCAGCCTCAAAAGATGTTGGCTCCGTAAACTCTCCAAGCAGTACGCGCTTCATATGCGTTTTGTTATCATCAAGCGCAACCGTACATTCGACAATTCCCAACCGTGCTGGCCTTCCGTTTTCTGCGGCAGCAAGTCGGCCCTCGGTCGCGAGTTGCTTAATTGAAGCGTGCTGTTCTCGCAGCCATGTCTCAAATTCCTCTTGGCTTGTACCGGTCTCCTGCCAAAACACATGCTGATCACACGGCAGCTCTTGGAAACGCTTGCGCATAAAATCTTGGTCAAGAAAGGCGAGGAGGTTGCCCGCCTTCGGCCCCGAATCGCGGTCGAGCAAAACCCGATACAGCGCGTTAAATGCCTGGGCTGGCGCAATCGGCGTAAGACGCGCCACATCAAACAGGGCCGTCTGCAAGGCGTTATCTTCCGGCGGTATTGTTGGTAAGACAGCTACCAGTTGATGCAGAAAAGCGCGCTGGCTTGCGGTCAGCTCTTGGGCGCGTTCAGGCAGTGTGTCTTGCAAGACAATCCGCTCCTCAGGACTGGCGTAATGCTCCACCCAGTAGCGTGCCGACTGTGCGCGGCGGTTGAGTTGCTTTTGCTCAACTGGGGTAAGCGCTGAGCCTTTCCGCTTTTCCGCCTCGCTGGCGAGATCCAGATGGGGGAGTTGAGCAATCGTTGCCACAATTTGAAAGTCGGCAGCATAGAAGTCGCCTTCTGGAGTGATCTCGGATAGTTGATACACTCGCTTATCATTTTCCGACACTTTGGGATCGTGAAATGTACGCGAATGAAACCGATCAAAATCATTAAAGACTTTGATAATCGACTTCTCATCCGGCGAGAAATTGACTGGCTGCTTGGGCTGGGTGCGGATCATCAAAAACCGCAGTATTTCAGGTGGCAAGAAATCGGCCATATCACGGGCAGAGACACCAATACCTTTTGATGAACTCATTTTGGCCCCGCCGACTAAAAAGAATTCATACGGAATATTGAGCGGCGCATTTTGGCCAAAAATTTCGCGGAGACAGGCCGCCGAAACGTCTCGTGAACCGCCCTTAGTATTATGGTCTTTGCCAGCACCTTCGATGCTAATGCCGAAGGTTTTCCACTTCGCCGTCCATTCCAACTTCCACGGCAGCTTCCCTTTCCCATCAAAGGGGGAGACTTTTCCGGCATATCCGCAGCCCGTCGCCCAGGTGACTAAATCGGGCCGACAGGTATAGGTGACCTCTTTGCCGTCGTAGTCTGTGACCTGGGTCGTACCGATCCGTCCACACTCTTCACATACCGCCTGGAAGGGGTACCAGTTGGGGGGGCGATCAGAGTTGCTCACTTCTTTGTATACTTTCCGGACTGTCTCAGCGTTCTTCAGAATCGTATCAATCGCTTCATTAAACTGCCCCGTTCGATAAATATCTCGCATCCGATAGGTTTCAGCCTCAACGCCCAACTCTCGGAAGATATCAAAAAATTCCGAGATATGATGCTCAGCAATATCAGATGCTGAAGAGCCCGGCGGTGGCGGCACAAAACACAGCGGCGTCCCCAGATAGGGAGTAAAAAACTCTTTGTATCCGGCTGGCAATTCGTCGAGCGGATCATAGTCATCCACCCCGAAGGTATAGCGAACCGGAATCCCCCGATCTGTGAGGGTCCGAAACATCGCGTCGTGGATCAACACGCCCCGTAAGGCACCAACGTGCACTCGCCCTGAAGGCGTCTTGGAATCGTTAATAATCTGTTGACCGGTCACTCTTTCTGCGAGCTTATCGCACCACAACATGAACGTACTCCATTTGGTATAAGAGACTGCTTGAATAAAAGGCCGTCTGAGAAGCTGTCACTGCTGAGAGGTTCGCTACCACCCGGCAGAGAAGACAGCGGCTGACAGCACATCACGGCTATAGAGTCTAAGCAAGGGCTTGGCCAGCCAACGCACTGAAGGCCAAAAGAACACCAGAAAAACGTGCAAGACGCAAAAGGCCACCCAACACGCGGCGTCTTTGGCTGGCTCTCTGGGACATGGTGTGCCACAATATTGACTAGACTTTTGGGCCACATATCGACTCACAAGCTGCACCCGATACCGCAGAGAGAAAGGTCCGCTTTGGAACTCAGCGTCTCGACCGCTGCTCAGCCATCCCACACTGGTCAGACAAACAGCCAGCTTGTCTTTGCCTCACTGGATCAGCAGGTTTTGCAGGTTTCGCAAATTTGGGAGCACGTGGAGCCTGGCATGCGCCTCGTCCTCAACTTTTCTGGAGTCCAACAGCTCAGCGGTCTTGAAGCGGCAACTTTGCTACGCCTCGTCGCCGAAGGACAGCAAAAAAAGATCGAGGTCCGCTTCTCTCGTCTGTCTGCAGAGGCTCGCCAAGCGTTTGCCGGGCTTGAGGTTGATATCCTCAGCTATATCCACACCTCCCCAGCCCGACTGTCTTCTGTTGAACAGGTTGGCGACCAGACGATTGCGCTGCTGGCAACTGCTCATCGCCTGCTCGATATGATCGGCGAACTGAGCTACTGGTTTGGCGTCGCACCGTGGCGAGGCAAAGGCGTTAAGTGGGATCGAACTGGGGAGCAGGTGGTGAAGATTGGGATTGAGGGGATTCCCATTGTGACGTTTCTGTCCTTCCTGATCGGAGCAGTCCTGGCGCTCAATGCGGCCAGTCAACTGCGGCAGTTTGGCGCCGCCATTTATATTGCCAATTTAGTCGGAGTCTCGATGGCCCGAGAGATGGCCCCCTTGATTACCGCCGTGATTGTAGCCGGGCGGAGTGGCTCTGCGATTACCGCAGAGCTGGGCACAATGGTCGTATCAGAAGAACTCGATGCAATGCGGACGATGGCCCTCAGCCCGGGCCGCTTTCTCCTCTTACCGCGTATGCTGGCGCTCCTGTGTGCCGTGCCCTGCTTGACTGTCCTGTCCAACCTGGCCGGCATATTTGGTGGCTATTGGGTGGGGGTCATGCTGCTTGGCCTCGGGAGCCGCAATTATCTACAGCAGACCGGTCAAGCACTCCTGATGAGTGATCTGGTGGCCGGCATGGTGAAGAGTGTAGTCTTTGCGCTGCTGATTGGGCTCGTATCATGTTATCGTGGCGTGTATGTTCGAGGGGGAGCCGAAGGGGTCGGGACAAATACTACGGCATCCGTTGTTGTGTCGATCGTCCTGTGTATCTTGGCTGATGCGATCTTCACAACCATTTTTTTCTACTTCGATTGAGATGCCACCTGCATCTGGATGACACACATGACGCCTGCGACCCACAAGGAATATCCAAATACGCCAGCCCACACACAGCCGTACGTCCTCGTCAACAATCTCGTGGCTCGCTACGGGGATCTGACTGTTCTTGATGATGTAAATATACGTGCCCGACGGGGAGAGATCACAGTCATTTTAGGCGTCAGCGGTTGTGGCAAAACCACGCTCCTGCGGCATATTGTCGGCCTGCTGACACCGGTCTCAGGCCAGGTGTTGATCAATGGACAAGACATGCATCGGGCGACTGAAGACGAACAAGAAGCGATCTTACGCGACGTGGGAATGTCATTCCAAGGCGGGGCGCTATTCAACTCGATGAACTTAGAAGAGAATGTCGCCCTGCCTATCGTTGAACATACCCAAGCGAGTCCTGACGCCGCTCGGCTCCTGGCCCGGATGAAACTCTCGCTCGTCGGTCTCGAACACGCTGCCCACCTGCTGCCAGCAGAGATCAGCGGCGGGATGAAAAAACGGGCGGCGGTTGCCCGCGCCTTGGCTCTCGATCCAACCTTATTGTTGTTCGACGAACTCTCGGCGGGCCTCGACCCGATCACTGCCAGAGAGCTCGATGAGCTTGTCTTGCGTCTCAAAACCCAGTTCAACATGGCCATTCTTATTGTGACTCACGAGTTGGGCAGTATCCAGATGATCGCCGACCGAGCCGTCATGCTCCACGCCGGGAAAGTCCTGGCAGCCGGCACCCTGGATGAAATCCAAGCGGTGGACGATCCGCAGGTCCAGGCGTTCTTTGATCGACGCCCACGCCAAGCCAGCCTGCAACGCGGGCTGCTGGATATGCTTGCATTGGACGAGGAATCCTATGGGCAAGACACGGCTTAAAGTCGGCTTATTTGTGACCCTCAGCTTTTTCCTCTTGGCCGGTGCTATTTTATGGCTTGCTGGCTCGCGGTTTCTGCAGCCAGTCGACACCTACAATATTTATTTTACAAAATCTGTGAGCGGTTTATTGCCGGGCGCAGCGGTTGAGTATCAAGGGGTGACGGTCGGAAAAGTGGAAAGCTTACGCCTGACCGAGGAGACTCCACCACGCGCACGGGTGACTGTTGCCTTGCAGCCTGGCACACCCGTCCGCAGGAACACGATTGCGCATCTGATTGGTTCGTTTGTGACCGGTATCCGGTTTATTGAGCTACAGGGCGGTTCAGCCAATTTTCCACTCCAAGAATCTGGAGGAACAATCTTTGTCCGTGAAGGAGGCCTGGAAGAGTTTCGGGATAAGGCGAGTGAAATCGCAGAACGGTTGCTCAATACCCTGACCCGGATTGAACGAGATCTGCTGAACGAACAAAACAGTCAGGCCATCACAACCGTCTTACAGAATATCGCTGAGCTGACCGAAAACCTACGCGCGTCGATTGATGCTGTTGCCACTCCACAGACACGACTAGCCCTCAAGGATATGATCAAGAATCTGGCTGAAGCGGCGGCCGGTATCAAACAGGCAACAACAGCGATCAATGACGTCCGAGACGAGCTCTTCCAAAACAGCCAAACCATGTTAGTCCAGATTAGTCACACGGCAGAAATGACCTCCCGGCTGGCTGATCAAATCTCCCAACTGACCCGCCATATTGACGAGCTGGTGGTCGAAAATCAGCCCCAATTACACCGGCTGTTAAGCAATTTGTCGGCAGCCTCACAAGACCTCAAAGAAACGAGTGATACGATCCGGAATGATCCGTCGGATCTCATTTGGGGCAAAAGCCAGCAACCGCGAGAGATTCCTGACCCATGAGCTACTCCCCGCTCTCATGTCGGTTATCCGTTCGGCAACGACTCCAGTCTTACCGGCCTTGCTTGCCCACAGTCCGGGGGTTAGTAACGCTCCTCCTGTCGAGCCGAGTGAGCTTAGCAAGCTTAGCGAGCTTAGTGATTTTGTCCCTCCCCGGTTGTAGTCTGACCCAATCCGCCCCAGCTGTTCAACACTATATATTACGCCCGACTGTTCCGGGAACAATTGCCCGGGCGACGATACCCAATCAACACACCTTACTCGTCCGCGCTTTCACTGCTCATGACCCGTACGATCAGCAACGTCTGATCTACCGCTCATCGCCTTACCGGCTCGACTTCTATACCTATCACCGCTGGGCAGCCTCGCCGACAGACCAGATCACGGACTGGACACGTCAATATCTGCGCAGCAGCGGCCTGTTTGCCAAGGTCTTTCCAACCGCAGAAGGCAGTGGCGAAATGATCGATATTGTCTTGGGTGGGACACTTCGGCAGATCGAAGAAATCGATCAGGACCAGACCTGGCAGGCGGCGTTGGGCATTGACGTCTGGCTGGCCCGACCGCCCCAACGAACGCCTTTCTGGTTTGAGTCCTACTCTGTCACCCGCCAGGCCACCAAACGGAATCCAGCTGCCATTGCGGAAGCGATGAGCCGGAATCTCGAAACGATTCTCCAGCAGCTGACCACTGACCTCGTGCCCGTATTAGAGGGAGAATAGCCCTGCTGTCACGATACGTTGATATTTCGATTGGCATTGCATGTTTTTGTCCCCTCCTTATGCTTAGGGTTTCGCTCCAACCAAAACAAAAGCGACCATGGCTGGCTGTGTCGAACGATTGCTCCAGGCGTGATTTGTCGCCCGCTGAATGAGGACATCCCCAGCCTGCATGCACGTTTCGCCTTCGTCCATGAGGGCCCAAATCTCGCCTGACAACACGATGGCGTAGTCCACCGAAGCGGTCGTATGCATCATCGGAGTTGAGCTTGTAGAATCAACGGCATGACCCGCGTCCATAGAGGAGAAGACTTCACTTGAATCAACACGGTCCTGCCAGGCCGCATCGGGCGGGAATTCGACGATGCGACAGATTGTCCCAGTCGGTTTGGGTTCAAGATGTACAGGCCGATCAACCGGATCGGCAGCGCTCGACAGGTCAGCCGGAGCAGTTGTTGTTTCCCACAGGTCAGTGGCCCGCAGACCTGGCGCCGCTTCGAGATCCAGAATGCTCGTCGCAATGGCATCTTCAGCAATGATCGATTTTCCTGCGGCATTGTGGCCGGTCAAAATCCGGCGGATTTGCTTTGGCATGTGTTCCTCCTGTTGCGTGT
This sequence comes from Binatia bacterium, assembly GCA_965231765.1. Lineage (GTDB taxonomy): Bacteria > Desulfobacterota > Binatia > Bin18 > Bin18 > JAAXHF01. The sequence goes on along the minus strand of OZ246887.1, from coordinate 4,170,065 downwards.
CGGTGTTATTCCTCAGTGCAGCTACCCGAGCCTAGCAATGCATGAATCCCGACCTGAGACAAGACTTTTAATCTCCACAGCATGTAGTATACAGGACACAGCTCCGGCTTCCGCTCTGTCCACGTAACAAGGAGGTAACGACCATGCCGCTGTATTTAGATGAAATCTACTTTAACGCGAGCAGCCCAGAGAGTACTCAAAAAGGTGTCGCGCTCATCCAGCAGGTGCTCAAGAACGGCTTCCCGCCTGGGGTGACTCTTAAGGCCGGCCCGTGGGGGTCAAATGAAGAAGCGAAAATTGTGCTCATCCTCGATATCCAGGACCATTCGCTCACCTTTGATGGCTTTGCCAAAGCGGTGAGCTCAGGCATCATTGCCAAACGACGCCTGACACCTCTTGTGGAGTGGAGCGCCGTAGAGAAAGCCATAGGATAATATCAACATCCCAATTGCAGAACCATATTCCTGACGAGCGAGGAACTGGAGCTGGCCCGTATCATTTGTCAGGAGGGGAAAACTATGACACCAGAAGAGCAACTCATCCAGCGCTATTTTGACGCGTTTAACCGCCACGACCTTGAGGGCGTGATGGCCTGCTTTCATGGCCAGCCCAGCCTCGTTGATTCAAAAGGACAGCAAACTGTCGGCCGCGACGAGGTGCGGCGTTCCTACGAGACAAGTTTTGCCACGTTTCCTGATGGCTTCTGCGAGCTGCGCACCCTCACCGGCAATAATGGCCAGGCCGTTGCAGAATCGTTCTTCCACGGAACTCACTCGCAGGAAGGAAAGGTCGTCGAAGCGCTCGGGGCTGAGGTCGTGGACATCGCTGACGGCAAGATTAAACAGATTCGCGATTACCACCGCCCCGCGCCTGCCAAGGCGGCGTAATAAAAATATACACGTTCGCTGCCAGATTGACTCCAGCAGTCTCTTATGAAGACGTTCCAGGCCGGGCGCGGTCCTGAGGCTGCTGAAAACACGGGGGGTCGCGAAGCGGCGTCAGCGTGACGAGTACACCGGGCCTTACGCTCTCTTGATCATCGGCTCCAGCTCTCGGTCTTCTGCCTGGCCGATCAGAAAACTATGGACGAGGTGCTGAAAGGTCTCCCGCTTGTCTCGCATCGGCGTATGACTTGCATCAGCAATGGTCGCAAATTTTGCCCGGGGAATGCTATTGGCCAATACTTCCCCCTGCTGCCAAGGGACGAGCCCATCCTCATGTCCCCACACGATCAAGGTAGGAATGCTGAGAGATTGCACTTCGTGTGTGAGATCGGGATCAACGCCTTGGCCGTTCGTCAGCTGAGCGACCAACCCCCTGCCCTTCCATTGGCGTTTAAATTCCTGCCCAGTGCGGACATCTTCTAACTGACCGCCAAAGTCGCCCGCAATCAGTACCAGCCCGGTCTTCGCAAAAGCAGCAGTCAGGAAGGTATCTGCATCGATCTGAGCCAGGTTCGCGGCCGGATGAGCAGGCACGTCTAATCCAAGCGGATCGATGAGCACAAGACGAGAAATCCGCTCAGGGTGTTCAATTGCGAGATATAAGGCAACCCAGCCACCGATTGAATGCGCAACGAGATCAACGCTTTCGATCCCCAGCGTGTTAAGGAATTGCAGCATGATCTCAGCATAATCTCGGACTGAGGTCACCTGTGGTGGGATCTTGCCCATTTGCCAGCCCGGCAACTGGGGCGCGTACACTTCATTGGTCACCCCCATCCCCAGGTGGTATGTCTCCCAGCGGCCCCAGCCGCCGATGCCATGTAAGTAGAGGAGCGGTTTCCCCTGCCCGCCTTTGAGGTATTGGACAGTCAGGTCACCCACTTTTACGCTATTGCGAGAAAACTGCGATCCGTATCCGGCTCCCATAGAAATTCTCCTGAGTCTTGTCTGCGTAGGGTGCACCCTAATGCACCTTTTTCGCCGGCGTGCAGCGCCGTGAACGACCATATGAAGTGCGGCCTGTGTCTTGATTGCGACACCCTCACCCTGGCCTTCTCGCTAGGGTCACACACAAAGAGGTTGCCCTGTTGGTCGAGCGCCATCCCGGCTGGTCGGCCGCCGGTACGCGCGCATTCCGTGACGGTTCCATTCAGTGCAAGCTTACGGATCACACCGTCTGTTCCCCCGCCATAGACATTCCCTTCACGATCAACGACAACGCCCTCCGGACCTTTGAATCCAGTCGCCGCCGTTTCCACTTGGTCCAGACTGAGCTGTTGGTAGGGCATGGTGTACCTCCTGAGGGATGTTGTTTTCGTTACACGTAGGGATTGCTATCTTCCCATCTTCAACCGATCTTCCTGCGCCCAGCCCTCTTTAGAACGGTACGGTAAAATACGGGGAGAGCGACATCTTCTGAAACTTCCACTCGCCATTCTGTCTGACATATTCGTCGTCATAGCGAGCGGCCACGAAATACGCATCCCCTTTTGAGTATAGTCTTTGCTTCGAGGTAGGCATAGCCTTCGCCCGTATCCCCCTGCACATCCACCGCATGGTTATGCATAAACTGTTTGACAAAAGACAGCAGACTTTCGACTCCTTGAAAAAACTTTGTCAGCTAGGCCCGACCGGTAGCTTTGCCCAGATAGTCAAAATCGAGGACAGCATCCTCAGTGAACAGATCGGGGATAGCTTCCAATTCCCCCTCGTTGATGCACTCGTGATAACGAAACCGTAGCGAGCGAATAGCTTCGCGATCGCTCAAATCCTGAATCTTTGCTTCCAGCGCCTGCAAACGGGCTTCGGTATCCTGAGACATTGTTTCCTCCTTTGTTCAATCCGCTGCCCAACGGTCCTCGAACTGTTCATTTTCCATTTTCAGGGAAGTACGTAGTTTTTGGTTTAACTCGCTTGCGCCAGGCATTGCGGGAAGCATATTGAAATATTGTCCAATGGCTTGGCGAATGCCGGCGAGGCAGGTCTTCGTCTTAATCCAGTTCTGTGGACTGAAGACTCGGTTCGTAGGTTGCTGCTCATTGGCAGCAGCTTCCAACGCACTGTTAAGACACGTACCAGCGGAGTCCACAATCTGGCCGACGAGGCTCGCCTCTGATGCTTTGGCGAAAGTGGTGGCAGGATTAGGAACGCTCTGTCCCATGCCATTCACCTGACAGAAGAACAGGGATACAGCGTAAAGATGATGGTACGGAGCGTATGCGCGCATCGCTAACAGTGACTCGTTCAAGCTGAGAGGGTTCTCCTTCCCCCACCTTCTCCAGATTTCCTGCATCCATTGATGAAGCGCATCGAGGTTTTCCGGTGCGTATTCTGGGTTTCGCTTGAAGAGTTGTTCAAAGTATTTGTCAAAAATCTTATTCTCGCTGTATGAGACGTTTGGACGTTGCGAGTGCCAAGCCATTAGGTACTTGCCCAGTTCAAGTAGGTCTACGACACACGATGTATCTCGGTCAGCAGGCGCTTCCTCCCCTCGTTTAGTAATGAAATAGCCTTTAGGATACTTCTGTTCATAAGCACGCTTAATCGCGAGAACACGTCGATCGTTACTCCGTAAATCCCTGGGCTTTACAGCACTCTGCGAATTGGTGCATGTACTTATCCGGTCAACCCGCTCACGTTCAGGAATCTCGTAGAAGCGGAACAGCACATACGCGTCGTCTACTTCCTTCACCCGTTCGCTACATGAAAGAATAGTGTTCAGAGACTGGCAACCATTCACAACATTAATACCCTTGACGGTCAGCGTACCATCCGCAATTTCTGCCTTTTTGCAGATTGCAGTGATACCGTTGTGGCGGAAAAAGAAATCTCCGCTGTCACTCCCGTAGATCGTGTTCTTGATCCCCTTGTTCACCCGATTGTTGAGGCCAAGTGGCTGACGGTACGTTTTTCTGGAACAACGTACCGTCTTTAATTCCCGGTAGCTTGATGCACTCCTTCAGCGGTAATGCTGCCGCGACACAGTTAGTGCCTCCGACTTGCATCACCATGTATTTATCGTTCTCAAGTTGCAGCTTATGGCTCAACAGCGGGTTCTCTTCCTCCAAGGCTATGTCGTAGCGCCGCTTCATCTCGTCGGGATCGACGACGTGTATCTCGGCAGGGAAATCTTCAGCATCGGCCAATTCTTGCTGAAACCGGGCGAGGTCATCCTTGGCTCCCTGCGTGAGCGACCCCGTGACGATCAACTCGAACGACACGCCATATTCGTCCTCAAGTGCTGTCGCCACTTCGGGCAAGCGTCGCTTGAGTTTCTGATTGCCAGTTTCCTGCAATTGTATGATGTCTTTGAGTTGAACCCACGATGAGAGGACTTCGCGGAGAGGTTCTGCATCCACCGCACCTTCGCCGAAAAACTTGCCTTGCAACATGAACACCGTCGAGGCGTCATCATCAACAACAATGGCATCAATCTGCTTGTCGTCAGGGCCGTCCGTCACGTCCTCCCTCGTCTCGATCATATCTCGACGATGGACATTCTGTACGTACCACGCGACGAACCGTTGGCCATCGTTATTGAAATGCTGCTGATAGTAATCTGCTTCGATCTCTCTCTTGATTTTGTCGTACATGGTCCTCGATTCTCCAGTTCTACCAAGCGCTTCCTGCCGTGCCTGTTCTTATGACGGTTGCGTTTGTGACGCCAAACCCTCAAACCACGGTAGCACCAGGGTTTCATTGATGGTGTAGGTCAAAGCGTGGCTCCAGTCGGGCAGCTCGGTGTACCGCACGTTGTAGCCGATGTGTTCGAGCAGTTCGTTCGATGAGCGAATGGCTTCAACCGGAAATATGAAGTCATGCACCCCGTGAATCACATGGATCGGCAGCTCAATGCCTCGCTTTTGGCGCAGCATCCCATCCGTGGCGGGGCTCAGTTCGCCCGCAATAGGCGCTATCCCGGCAAAGAGTTCGGCCTGATCCAAGCCCAACAGATACGTATAGGTCCCACCATCAGACAGACCGGACAGATACACCCGCGAACAATCAACGCGATAGGTCTCACACACGGTGTCAAACATGGCCCGGATCGACCGGCTGTCAACAGGCGATTGCAGGACGGACCACGTCGGCCCTAAAGACTGAGGGAGAGGGAACGACTTGGGTGGCTTTGTGGATACACACACAGCGACCTTCTTATGCCGTAATTGTCAGCCAATGCTTAAAGCATTCGAGTTCAAAAAAGGATTCATCCGCCTCAGGGTCTGGCGTCGGTGTCTCTGCGGGGACGCTCACGCTGAGCCGGATAACATACCGGTCGCCAGCAACAACACGCTGCTGAGCCGGGACTGCCGCATTCGGTTCGTACTGATCTGGGATCTGGCTGAACTGGCCATACGTGCCCTGAAAAACAGCCCGACGGTCTTGGCCCTCCCGATCGTATGTCTCTACCAAGACCTGGGCCTCATCAGAGATAGCCTCACCGTCACTGGTCACGAGGTGTAAACGCATCGCACTGCCCCGATAGTCAGCAGTCGGGCCAACAAAAATCACTTCATATGGGAAGCCATCCGGCTCGCGCTCGGGGACACGCATCTCCCAGCCGGTTGTCACTGTTCCATTTTCGCGCTCAATAAATTCACGGATCATCTCTGGTGCTTCCTTGACAAGCGTGTAGTTAAAATCACCATACAAGGGGAGCTGTCCGGATGGCTGTGCCTCTTTGAGTTCATACGCAGGCGCTTGTACAGCAGCCTGCTGTGGCGCATCAACATTGACATGCCGTAGCGCTGGCATGACGTGTTCGGCAAACAGCCGCTTCGACTTCATGACCAATTCATGGGCCAGGTTGCCAACGTGGAACATACCCATAAACTGCCCGTAGCCAGCGATCTGCATATCTTTTTCTAACCACTTTGTGACATAGTCGGGATCGCCACACACAATGAAACCGTTCTCGCGCATGGTCTCAAACGGTGTCTGCGGCCCAGGGAAGTCTTGCTCAATCTTCCGCCGATGTTGGTAGGAGCGGTCGGTCGTCAAACCTGGCACCGGAGCTGGATTATTGACCGGGCGGGTGAGGGTCCGGAAAAAGTAGTAGACGGCATCACGCGCTTCTTCAATCGCTTGCTCATTAGTTTCCGCCACGTGGATCAACCGCGCCCCAATAAAAGTGTCAAATCCAGGTTCCCAATCAAAACGCTCGCGAGCAACCTGACGGTATAAGTCAAAAGCGTCTTTAAATGCTTCGGATGGAAAGAAGACTTGGGCACCAGCAATGTGGCGCTCAGCCGCAAACTCGGCCGACTCCAAAGAACCAGCCGGCATCCAAAACGGCAGCGGCTGCTGAATCGGTTTGGGCCAGATCGACACCCCAGTCAAGTTCCAGAACTTGCCCTCGTAATCGAAGATCTCTTCGTTGAGGCATTTGTGTATGATGTCATACGACTCCATGAGTCGCTCCCGTCCCGTGAAGGGATCGACATTGTACGACACATACTCCTGCGGCACGCCACGGACGATGCCACCGATAAAACGGCCACCAGAGAGACAGTCGAGCATGGCAAACTCTTCTGCGGTACGGATCGGATGACGGAGCGGAAGGACATTGCCAATCACGCCGACTTTCATCGTTTTGGTCCGCATGATGATGGCCGCTGCCATCAGATTGCAGGCCGGTTGAATATTAATCGGAGTAAAGTGGTGCTCGTTGACAAAAGCGCCGTCAAAGCCCAGGTCTTCACAGATCGCCCACTCATCCAGGTGCTCATGATACGTCTTGGTGACCGCCTGCGGATCGCAGAACCGGTTAGTGAAGCGCACCTCCGGCCCAAACTCGGCCGGTAGGTCTGGATAGGTCAGTTCATCAAAGGTGTAGAATTTCATGGGACATCCTCCTACGTAAGCCTTGTGCTATTGCCCATTCTCAAATGCAGGCATGACATACTTGGCAAAACGTTTCAGCGAAGCCACAACATTTTCAGGCGGCATGCCGCCCTGGGCGACCTCCAGAAGAATATAGTTCGTGCCATAAAACTCCTCAGCCCAGCGGATGCGTTTAATAAGATTATCCGGGTCGCCAATCAGGATCAAATTCTTTGCATCCAAGTCGTCATACGTCACTCCGGAAAAGCCTTCGAGCATAATCTTGTGTCGATCAAACGTCGGTGAAGTATGCGGGCGGCGGGCAGCTAAACTGCCAAAAAAATTATAATAGTCAAAGACGTGTTGACCGCCGTGACGATGGGCTTCTGCATTGCTCTCACCGCAGTACATCTGAAAGATACCAGCGATATTCCGCTCAGCTGGATCGTAGCCATTCTCGATCAGCGCCTCGCGGTAAATCGCAATGCCCTGCTGGACGGCTTCGCGATCAGGAATGAAAAAGGCAGTGCCAAGATTAAATCCACGACTCCCGGCCCAACGGTAACTCTCAGGCGTCACGGCTCCAGCGGCATAAATAGGCGGATGGGGTTGCTGAATGGGCTTCGGAAAAAAGCTGTAGTCATCAAGCTGGCAGAACTTTCCCTGATAGGAAAACGGGCCGTCTGCCGTCCAGGCTTTGATCAGTACATCCGCCCCCTCCTGATAACGCTCGACATTTTCCTCTTCGTCAATCCCCAGGACTTCATAGGCGTACTTAATAAATCCCCGCCCAATGCCGTATTCCAGCCGGCCTTGGCTGAGCACATCCAGCATGGCGTACTCCTCAGCTAAGCGCACCGGATGATGTAGGGGTACCAACGACACGCCCGTGCCCACCCGAATCCGAGTGGTCCGCGCAGCCGCGGCCATGGCTATCACCGGCGGAGAGCCAAACGAATAGCCCGAATAGTGGTGCTCACCAAACCACACGGCTTTAAAACCCAGCTCTTCCTCTAACTGGATCTGACTCAAAATATGTTCATAGTACTCGGCAGGCGTCCCGTGGATCTCAGAATGATACTCAACGTTGTACAAAATACCGAACTTCATAGTCCCCTCCTCAGAGCTGTTATACACATCTTGGCTGTGCTCGCGCAACGATTTTTTGTGGGGCCAGCACAAAGCCAGGAGTATTCCAGAACAGTCAAAGAAAAGCCTTTCAAAATATTCAGCCTCAACGTACACGAGTTATGAGTGCTCAGCTGGTCACGTTTTTTGAACACTCTGATATGTTCACGACGCGAATATTAGGCGTATCTCGAAGCGGAGTCTCACGGGCAGATTTGACTTCCCCAATCTGCTAATGATCCATAATCAACGCTGAGAAGCAAAAAGGGAGGATTTTGTCATGACAGTCACGGTACCAACCCTCGACGAATTGGCTGACATTGCAGGCAGTTATGCCTGGCACTTGACCGAACAAGATCTCGAATCCTTTCAGGGTTTGATGGACGGAACGCTGGCGTCGTATGCCCGCTTGGATGAACTTACTGAGCCCACACTGCCTGTTACCTATCCACGCACTCCAGGCTATCGTCCCCAGCCTGAAGACAATCCTTGGGGAGCGTGGTACTGGCGAACGGAAGTGAAAGGCGCGGCCTCAGGTCTGCTGGCTGGGAAGACGATTGCACTCAAAGATAATATCTGCCTGGCTGGGGTCCCAATGATGAACGGCAGCAGCGTATTGGAAGGCTATGTGCCTGACATAGACGCAACTATCGTCACTCGTATGCTGGATGCTGGCGGTACCATTCTCGGCAAAGCAGTGTGCGAACATCTGTGTGCTTCGGGCGGCAGCCATACGAGTGATAGCGGCCCAGTCCGCAACCCGTATGATCCGTCCCGAACGACTGGCGGCTCTTCAAGCGGCAGCGGGGCACTCGTCACAGCCGGCGAAGTCGATATGGCGATAGGCGGTGACCAGGGCGGCTCAATTCGTATTCCCAGTTCTTGGTGTGGCATTTGTGGTCTGAAGCCGACCCACGGACTGGTGCCGTACACGGGCATCTTTCCCATCGACATTACGATTGACCACACTGGTCCGATGGCCCGCACAGTCGCTGATGTTGCCTTACTCTTGGAAGTGATTGCTGGGCCGGACGGCCTCGATCCACGTCAACATGCGAGCTTGCAAGGACAGGCCTATACGCAAACCCTGTCCGGGAATGTGCAGGGACTGCGTTTAGGCATTGTCCAAGAAGGTTTTGGCTGGCAAGGGCTGTCTGAAAAAGACGTAGACGAGGGGGTGACTGAATCAGCCCAAGCGTTTAGCCGATTGGGAGCTGAAGTGAAAACAGTGTCTATCCCATGGCATCGTGACGGCCGGCACATTTTGAATGCCATTTTGACGGAAGGCGCCACTGCTCTGGTTGCCCAAGGCAATAGTATGGGGACGAACTGGAAAGGCCACTACACAACAAGTCTATTAGACGCGTATGCCCGGGGCCAACATACCCGCGCCGACGACCTGTCAGAATCCGTCAAACTGATCGTTATGCTGGGACGCTATATGCAGGATAAGTATCACGGCCGGTATTACGCCAAAGCTCAGAATCTCTCCCGTTCCTTAGCCGCAGCGTATGATGCAACTCTCCAAGAGTGTGACCTGTTGGTCATGCCGACCGTGCCGCTCAAGGCCACACGTCTCCCAGCCACAAACGCCAGCCGCGAAGAATCTGTTGCCCGGTCAATGGAAATGGCACCGAATACCGCCCCGTTCGACGTCACAGGTCATCCTGCGCTGACCGTCCCGTGTGGCATGTCGGAGGGCTTACCCGTAGGTATGATGTTGATCGGCCGGATGGGCGACGAGGCGACGGTCTTGCGTGCGGCTGACGCGTTTCAGCAGCAGGTCTTTATGCCACCGGCGCCAAACACATGATAAACGATGGATGGTGCAAATCAAGAATGATGAACGGCAGAGAAGAAAGCAAAGGAGAGCACGATGCAATTCGGTATCTGTATGGCCACCAAAATCGATGATTGGCAATTAATCAAATACGCCGAGGATCTGGGCTTCGATAGCGCTTGGGTTCCAGACTCGCAGATGATCTGGTCTGATTGTTATGCGGTGATGGCCCTAGCGGCTCAGAACACGTCGCGCATTCGGCTCGGGACTGGGGTGGCTATCCCTGGAACCCGGCTTGCGCCGGTGACGGCCCACTCGATTGCGTCGATTAATCAGATCGCACCGGGTCGGGTATTTCTGGGCATTGGCACCGGCCACACCGCCATGCGGGTGATGGGCATGGAGCCGATGCGGATTCGAGATTTTCAGGAATACCTGCGGGTGGTCAGAACACTGCTCCGGGGCGAAGAAGTTGAATATACGTTCAATGACCGAACTCGCGCCATCCAATTTCTGCACCAAGATCTACGCTTTATCAACCTGGAAAACCCGGTTCCTATCTATGTCGCGGCCAATGGCCCTCGGGCGCTCAGAACAGCGGGTGAATATGGTGATGGGCTGGTCTCAGCCTTCAACGAGCGCCCGGAGATGTTGCAGCACAATCTGCAGCTGGTCGGGGAAGGAGCAGATCGGGCAGATCGGACGCTGCCAGACGATTTCTTTACCGCCACCCTGACCACCTCTGTCGTCCTGCAACCGGGAGAGAAGCTGACCTCAGATCGAGTGATTGATGAGTGTGGTTCCCAGGTCACTGCCATCATTCATTTTGCCTACGAGATTTTCAAGCAAACAGGTAAAGAGGAAAACATCCCTGCCGCTTTCCTGGATATCTGGGATGAGTACTGTGCGCATGTTGAAAAAATGGAGACTCCCCAGGAAAAACGCTACCTCCAACTGCACAATGGCCACTGTACCTTCATGGTGCCTGAGGAACGGCGTTTTGTGACACCTCAAACCATGCAAGGGGTCGGCATCGTTGGTGAGCCGGACGACCTCATCGAGCAGATCCGGACCGCTGAACGCGCTGGCTTGAAAGAAGTTGCCCTGTTGCCGCCCATGGCATCGGCCCGCAAAGTTTTTTCGGACTTTGCCGAGCACGTGATACGACGCTATTAAGAAAACGCTGAATGCTGAATGGAAGAACAAAGGCAGGCAGATGTGAAAATAGCTGTAGACAGGAAGCCTGAATTATCCACAGAAGTAGCACTGACCTGCCACATTCCCACCGAATTGAGAATAGAGGCGGTTCGCGAACCGCCCTAAAGCGACTCTGGAACAGCACTTCCAAAATCAATCGGCCTGACAGGAACAAGACACAAGAGAATCGCACACACCACCCCAACTCCTGCGGCAACCGCAAACGGCAGCACCCAGCTGTCCGTCTGGGTGACCATGAACCCAGCTACCATTGGACCAAAAATTCCGGCAAAACTGCCCAGGCTATTAATCGTGCCAAAAATGGCTCCCGCCAAATGCTGATTAAACTCGACTGGGGTCGCCATAAACCCGACCAGAGCACTTAAAAACAACAGGTAGAACAGCATCAACAAAATCACACATAGGTTCGCCGACGGCACCAGGACTGCACCTATCAGAAAGGAGGCAGAGGCACCGACACACACACCGGCAAAGCGCGTCCGTGCCATCCGGGGACTCCACCCGCGTCGCAGCAACCGGTCGGAGAGCGCGCCGCCGCTGATGGTGCCAATAAACCCCAGGCTATGAATGACAACGCCTAACACTCCAACTGTGGCTAAAGAGAATGCCCGCGCCTCAATCAAATAGGTTGGAAACCAGAACAAGAACGTCCACAGAATGTAGGAGTAACACATCGTGCTGACAGCGAGCGTCAAAATAGGGCCGGAGGTAGAGATCAAACGCACCGGCAGTTTGTCCTTCGGCTTCGGCGCAATGTTCGACTCGATATACTCCAGTTCGTCCTGGCTGATGCTCGGATGCTCACGGGGTGTATCGGCCGCATACGAAAGCCACACAGCGGCCCAGATCACGCCCAGCACAGCGTTGGCATAAAAGACCATTTGCCACGAGAATTGAAGGATAATCCAAGCCGTCAGCGGATACGCAACCATCTGCCCAATTGACGCACCAGAAACACTCAAGGTTTGGGCTCGACCAAACTCCGGTTTGGGAATCCAGTGTGCATTTATAGAAGTCACCGACGGGTACGTCATGGCTTCAAACGCCCCAACCAAGAACCGGAGCAAGAGTAACAGTACAAACACCTGCTGACCCAGCGGCGTCAGCGCCGTAAACAGTGAAAAACCGCAAAAGGCCACCACCAATACCTTACGCGCGCTCCAGCGATCGGCCAGGATTCCACCTGGAATCTGAAACAAGGCATACCCAACCAAAAAAGCCGAAAATACCAGGCCAAAGCGGTCTTTGTCCCAGCCAGTCGCCAGCATCATAGCCGGCGCAGCCACCGAGATATTGACCCGGTCAATGTAATTGACGACCGAGCTGCAAAACAGCAGTCCAATCATCTTGTATCGCACAGGCCGAGCCATGACCCTTCCTTTCCGCGTCTTGCCCCAAGGGGCGACCAATAGGGCGCTCAGTAATGCCCATACGGCGATACTGAACGCAAGCCTCACGCACTCCCCATTTCCACTCTCTTCCTGTCTTCCATTCAGCGTTCAGCGTTCAGCATTTTTCTCTTTCCTTTCCATTCAGCATTCATACTTCATCATTTTCCGTATTGCGAACTCCCGGCCTTTCCAGTAAGAGGGGCTAAGCATTTATCCTATTTCAGAAGGAGACTTTCGTGCGATTCAGAAAAGTCGATATTGCCCTTATGATCATTGCTAGCGTCGGCTTTTTCTCTTCAGGCGTCCACGCCCAAGAGAACGAAGCATTGCTTGCCGGCTTTCATCCCTACCGGGATGGCACACCACAAGTAGAGGGGATTACCCCCGGATTAAAAATCACCACAGACAATGCCCAAGTTGCTGAGAAAGTGTTGCCGCCTGAAGTCTTCCGTTATGTTCAGGCTGGCGACTATGTTCTCACCGTCCAGGAAACGACCGACTTTCCCCCGTTTCAGGGCTATATCGATGCGTCCCTCAAATATGCTGGCCAGACCCAGATTGGCGCGGACGGAGAACTCACAAACTATACTGCCGGCCAGCCTTTTCCGCACCTTGATGCGTCTGATCCCCAAGCCGGGCTTAAGATCGCCTGGAATTTTCGCTACCGTCACTTTGGGGATACGATGCAGAACCAAGGCACTCTGCGCTCAGTCAATAATTCTGGCAACATCGAACGCGCAGTCGAGAACACGTATGCCCGGATGTACGGCATGTACCGCCCGAATCCAGACAACAATGTCGCCAAATGGGAAAAGGAGGGCACCTGGTTTAGAGACCACTCCGTTGTGCTATCTCCCCAGGACATCGAAGGCGCCCAGCAGCTAACTTTCCATTATGCGGCCGACGCGAATGAGAAAAAAGGCTGGGCCTATGATCCACAGAGTCGGCGGACGCGCAGTGTGGTGGTGAGTATGCTGGACTCATCGTTCGGCTTAAACTTCATGGTCGAAGACTACAACGGGTTTAACGGCTACCTGAGCGAACACACCTGGGACTATGTGGGAGAACAAGTTGTATTGGTGCCAGGGCTGCTGCAGAAGACGCCGCCTGAGTTCGGTGGCAAAAACGGCTGGTACCCGCTGATACCGTGGGAGCTACGCAAAGTTATCGTTTTGGATGTCACGCCCCAAAGATCAGGCCACCCGTACGGCAAGCGCCGCTTATACATCGACCGTCAGTTCTATTCGGTTATGTATGCTTTCGCTTACGATCATACCGGAGCCCACCAGCGCACCCTGTTCCACGTTTTTGCCAATCCAGCCTTTGATCCCGACAACGCCAATGTGCAAGGCGTGCCCCTCCACGTCGGGAACACCTGGATTGACTACCTGGAGGACATGGCCAGTATCTGGAGCGGCAAAGTCGTCATCAATCAACCAATCAATCCCAAACGGTTTACCGTCAAGGAGATGGTGAGGCGAGGAAAGTAGAAGAACCTATGCCACGACTTACCAAACTCAGCCGATCTATCGCCGGAAAAATTGCTCTCGTCACTGGAGCCGCTAGCGGCATGGGCCGTGCAACCGCTCACCTGTTTGCCGATGAAGGTGCTCAGGTTGCGGTCCTTGATCGTAACGCCGAAGGGGTCACCACAGTTGTTCAGGAAATTACACAAGCCGGTGGCGAAGCCAAAGGCTGGACACTTGATCTGGCTAATGGTGACGAGCTTGCACCCGCAATAAGCGAGATTGCCACGCATTTTGGTGGTCTTGATATTTTGGTCAATAACGCCGGGATTGATGCAGGGGCGCGTATTCAGAGCAGCAAATACGAAGAGGTATGGGAGCGCTGCTTCAGCATTAACTTAGCCGCCCACCATCGTCTGATTCGTGCCGCCCTGCCCCACCTGAGTAAAAATGGCGCAGGCCGGATTGTCAACATTGCCTCGACTGAAGGTGTTGGTGGCAGCGCCTATGCCAGCCCGTATACTGCCGCAAAACACGGCGTTATCGGCCTCACTCGGGCGTTGGCAGTTGAGTTAGGCAATCAAGGTGTGACTGTCAATTGTATCTGTCCCGGCGCAATCCACACTGGTCTCACCGCTGCTATTCCAGACAAATCCAAACAAACCTTTGCCCGGCGACGGGTACCACTCAAGCGGTACGGCGACCCGGAAGAAGTCGCCCAGGCTACCCTCAGCCTAGTCCTGCCTGCTTCGTCATACATCAACGGTGCTGCTCTTGTTGTTGATGGCGGCTTTACCATTCAGAATAACGGTGGGGCACTCGGGAATTGAAGACAAGTATGGTCCAGTGGGGTCCGTCAGATTATGCCATGCATGTCGGACGGACGGGCCAAGGCCGGTCACCAGAAATCAAAGCCGTTGAGCGCAAAGTGCTTGAAACCGCGCTTGAGAGGGGTGTCCAAGATAGGGACCTTCGTCTGGGCTAATCTGAGAATCAACTCCGCCGCTTCTTCTGGGCCATTATGGGCAAGCAAGCTGCGCTGTAGATGCTGCGCCTGGTGTCGAAAAGACGCTTGGGTCAGGACTGCAGAGAGTGCCGCCTGTAAGCGTGGCACGGTCAAACGCCAGGCGTCAATCCGCAGCCCAGCTCCCGCTTCCACACACCGCTGGGCATTATCTGGCTGGTCTGCGCCTTGGGGGAGACACACAAGCGGAATGCCGCGTGAGAGGGCTTCCATGACTGTGTTTATGCCCCCGTGTGTCACAATGACACTGGGTCGGTCGGCTAACAGACTTTGCGGGATGTACGGCTCAACGCGGACGTTGGACGGCAGGGGATCAAATAATCGAGGATCACAGCCTGGCCCGGTGGTGACTACTCCATAGACATTGAGTTCTCCCAATGCCTTGATGATCTTTCGAAAGATGGCCGGGCGTTTATTGAAGACGGTTCCCAGCGTGACATAGATGAGAGGTGTGTTGTCGGGTAGGTCTAACACCCAGTGTGGCAGAGAGTGGTCGGACGATTGATTCCATACTGACGGCCCGACGTGGTACACCTGGGGCGGCAAATCATCCCTATTATAATCAAACTCCCGACTCGACAGATGCATCAACACATACGGCGCCATCACCTGCGGAGACAAAGGGTTCGCATAAGTTGGTAGACCAAGCTGACGCCGGTAGTGGTTTAAGGTCCAGCGCCAGGGGGCCATCAGTATGTACGCACCAAGTACAATGCTGCGACACCTGAGTTGTTCAAAGAGGCTCTCTTTGGCCGGTCGTTTGTAACCGGCTGGCGGGGCGGTGAGTCCGGGTGACAGAAAATGGGTCATTGGACACAGCACCGCCCAGGGCAGTTGCGGAGTCTGCCGCTCGCAAAACAGCTGGGCAGCAAAGGCGATTGAGCCAGTCACTACAACCGTTGGTTGGAAGGTAGAGACAATGCGCTCAAGCTCCGGCATGCGTTGCGGAATCGAAGCCATGAAGATCCGGACAAAGTCGTAGCTGACTCGCAGGTATGCGTTGGGCAGGCGGTCCACCCACGGGTAAAATTCAGCTAGGCGTTCTTCTGAGTAGTGGGGACCAAGCGGATAAAACAGAATCCCGGCCCGCTCTGCGCGGTCTTGATACAGCTGGCTGGTGGCTAAGGCGACCGTATGGCCGCGCTCTTGGAGGGTTCGAATGACGGGAACAATGGGATGGAAATGCCCCATCCCAGGCTCGATGACGAAGAGACAGCGATGCAACATTTAAAGAAAGCTCGCCGAAACCACCCCAACCGACGAAAACGTCGTCTCCCACGCATCGCCTTTCGCAATCGGCGTCGGTTTGGTGCACGAGCCCGTCATCACACATTGTCCAGCCTCTAAGCCCCGGCCGTATTCTGCCAGGTGATTGGCCAGCCATGCCAGCGCATCGAGTTGATCATCAATCACCTCTCGGCCGACGGCTTGCTGAACAACTTCTCCATTTTTCTTCATTTCAATGCTGATACCGCCGAGATCCAAATCCTTGGGATACGGCGACACCGCCGTTCCTGTCACAATCCCCCACTGGGCGACATCATCAGCCACGCCCAAGGGCAAATCAGACGCCATGTCGCTGCGCATCTGGACCACTTCGAAAGCTGGAGTGATCGCTGACACCGCATCGACAACCTGCTCCCGCGTCACTCCCGGCCCCTTCAGATCTTTGCCAAATGTAATACACAGCTCAGATTCGATCACGGGTTTGCCAATCTCGGCGTGATCAAACGTGTGCCCACTCGCATAGTGATTCTTGGCCAGCAGGTAGCCACGCACCGGCTCCGTCAGCTTGAGCATCTGCCGCGCCGCATCCGACGTGCCGCCTATCTTCCAGCCACTCAGTTTCTCTCCCCCAGCAACCAGTCGATCCAAAATCTCCAGCTGAACGTTATACGCCTCACTCAACGCCAGCGTCTTTCTGAGTGCCTCCGGTGCGTGGTTGCCCTGCTGCATCGACTGCCACAAAATATCCGTTGCTCGATTTGTATCCATTATTACACCTCCTTATTTGTCTGCTTGTTTTCGTCTTCCGTTCATCATTTATAATTCAGCATTCATCGTTTTCTTCTTCCCCGTCTTCCTGATGTATGCCATATTCATCCCAGCAGGGAAAGGAGCGCAGGAATGGCAACGAGCACGGGCCAGCAAACCTCTACACCTCTCGGTATACGCGCCCAAGTCGAGCGGCTGCCAGCGTCAAAAATTCGGGAAATTGCCAATGCCAGTCTGGGCATGGAAGGCATCATCCCACTGTGGTTTGGTGAGCCGGATTTGCCGACTCCAGACTTTATTACCGCAGCCGGGGCAGAAGCCATGCGCCAGGGCTGTACATTTTATACCCATAATCGGGGAATACCTGAGTTAAGAACAGTGCTGTCTGAATATCTGAGCCGCCTGCATAAGCCCCATATAGATTCGGACCGTATTACGGTCACCGCATCAGGCTGTGTGGCGATTAATCTCATCCAACAAGTCTTGACCGAACCAGGTACAAACATGGTTGTGGTCGTGCCACTGTGGCCTAACTTGATCGAATCGGTCCATATCATGGGCGGCGAGACGCGCCTGGTGCCGCTGTCTTTTGAAGCCGCCGGCTGGACGCTTGATCTTGAGCGGCTGTTTGCTCAGGTTGACGATCAGACTATCGCCATTTTGATTAATTCTCCCAATAACCCGACGGGTTGGGTCATGCAGCAACACGAGCAACAGGCCGTGCTCGACTTTTGTCGTCAGCGGGGGCGATGGATGATTTCCGACGAGGTCTACAACCGGCTCGTCTACGATCAGCCTGTTGCTCCATCCGTGCTTGATATTGCCGACCCAGACGACAAGCTGATTGTGGTCAACAGCTTTTCTAAAACCTGGGCGATGTCCGGCTGGCGGCTGGGCTGGTTGACCACGCCGGCAGCACTTGGGCCTGTCTTAGAAAAAGTCATTGAGTTTCACTATTCATGTCCAGCCCATTTCAGTCAGGTTGCGGGTGTGACTGCCGTGACTGAAGGAGAAGACTTTGTTCGGAATGCAGTTGAGCGCTACCGTCAAGCTCGTGATCTGTGTATTGAACGCTTGCAGGCCATGCCTCGTGTCCGAGTGCAGCGGCCAGCTGGAACGTTTTATGTATTTTTTGCAGTGGATGGCATGAGCGACAGCGTGGCAGGCTGCCAGCATATTTTGCACGAGACCCGCGTCGGTCTCGCTCCCGGCTCTGCATTTGGAGAATCCGGAGAAGGTTTTATCCGGCTGTGTTTTGCCAACTCAACAGAAGTTCTGGCAACAGCATTGGATCGCTTACAGCCGTTGCTTGGGTAGGTGACACGTGATCAAGAAACTTGCGGCGCGAGAGATTGCCTCGTGGATGAAGATGCTCTAATTCTTTTCCGATACTGATTTCTTGATCCGTGTTAATCGGTACGTTGCGTAATCAACAGATCAGAGAACAGAATCGTGCAGAAGGACTCTTTCGTTTATGCAACCGGTCCCCTCCGATCCACGCTCACCGCTCACTCCCTTCTTAGAACGCGACGGCGTCCTCGTCCTGGACGGTGGGCTGGCAACCGCGCTCGAAGCGCGGGGTTACCAGCTGGGCGATGGGCTGTGGTCCGCCCGCCTACTACACGCTGCTCCGGAAGCTATCCAACAAGTCCATGCAGACTATCTGGAGGCCGGGGCGGACTGCATTATCACAGCCAGCTATCAGGCCAGCATCCCTGGTTTTCTTCAACACGGCTATAGCCAGACGCAGGCCATTGACCTGCTCTGTAAATCAGTCGAGCTGGCCGTAACTGCGCGTGACGTGTTTTGGGCGAACACAGAACATCACACCGGCCGCCTTCACCCGCTTGTTGCGGCCAGTATCGGTCCCTACGGCGCATATCTTGCCGACGGGTCTGAATACACGGGCAACTACGGCCTGAGCGAAGACGAACTGGTCGCGTTTCATCGACGGCGCTGGCAGCTCTTAGCCGCTACCCAAGCAGACCTACTCGCTTGCGAAACGATTCCTTCTGCGGTTGAGGCACGCGCTTTAGCCCGTTTGTTGGCGGAAACCCCAGAACGGTTCGCCTGGGTGAGTTTTAGCTGTCGCGATGCGCAACATATCAACGACGACACGCTGCTGGCCGAAGCCATTGCCCCTTTTGTTGACAATCCTCAAGTGGTCGCGCTGGGCACCAACTGCACCCTACCGCAGTATGTGTTGCCCCTGATTGCGGCAGTCCGCCGGGTTACAACCAAACCGGTTATCGTTTACCCAAATTCTGGTGAAATCTATGATGCAGAGACACAGCAGTGGGGAGCCTCCCCTCTGTCTACCGACTTTGCGACGGCCAGTCAGACATGGCGTCAAGCTGGAGCGGCGTTGATCGGGGGCTGTTGTCGGACAACTCCAACCCACATTGCCCAGCTGAACGCGCTACGTCCTCGGGGTATACAAAGCTGGTATGGCGTCGGAAAAACCTTCGATGACGAAGTTGTAGAGGGGAAGGTTCTCCCGTTGAAAATTCGTACGCCAGAAGAGTTATGAGCGGCTTGTTGCTGAAGTCGAGACACTCATGGCAAAAGAGGAAGAGCAGTTGACCCCAGAGGAGAACCGACTGCTTGACCTGTTGCAGGCAGATTGGTCAGTTTTTTAAGATCAACCCTGGAGTGTTTATTTGAAAGACCTGCGCAGTTTTACACGTACGCCTATTCGTATTGCATCAGCGCAAACACGTCACACGGCGCTAGGCGCTGGCGACCACTCAAGGCAGACAGTTCAATCAGAAAAGCAGCTTCAACTACGTTGCCCTGAAGTAGTTGAATCAACTGGAGCGCAGCCTGGGCGGTGCCGCCGGTGGCTAAGAGGTCATCGACCAGCAAGACGCGACTGCCAGCCGAGAAAGCGTCCTGGTGCATTTCAATCGAATCGGTGCCGTATTCCAGCTCGTAGTCGGCGCTGAACGTCGCAGCGGGCAGCTTGCCAGGTTTGCGGATCACTCCCATACCACAGCCTAAGGCATAGGCCAGCGACGCGCCGATGATGAAACCGCGCGATTCAATGCCGAGTACAATATCGACTCGGTCCCTATAGCGCTCGGCGAAACGATCAACACACTCGCGCCAGGCTGGACCATTAGCTAGCAACGGGGTGATGTCACGAAACAGAATACCTGGTTTGGGAAAATCTGGGATATCTCGAATATACGATTTAAGATCGCGCATAGCAGTCTCCAGCGCTGCACTTCATCGTCTCACGACCCGACGATGAGGGGGTAAAAATTTGAGAGGATTCTGGGCTTTATTATTGCGGCGAATCTCAAAATGCAAGTTGGGACCGGTTGCCCGCCCGGTCTTCCCGATTTCGGCAAGCTTCTGGCCCTGTTTGACCACTTGGCCCTGTTTGACGTGATTGGCCCTGTTGTGCGCATACACCGAGGCGTAGCCCTTACCGTGCCGCATAATAATAACCTTACCGTAGCCCCGCAACACGCCACTGTAGATGACCTCACCAGAAGCTGCGGCCACGACTGGCGTGCCAATTGGGGCGGAAATATCAATCCCATCGTGATGGCTTTTGTTACGCGGACCGTATTGCGAGGTCAATGTTCCTGCGGCTGGCCAGATAAAACGGCCATTGCCTTCAGGCAGCGGTAGGCGGGCCGGTTCTTTGCGACGGCGGGCAGGGCTTTTTGGCAGAGATGCGGACAGTTTCGGCAATCGTCGGCCAGATCGAGACCGAGCGAGACGCCGGAGGCGGGGCTGTCTTTCAGCCGCGAGTTTCCGGACCGAGGTACGCCGGTTTAGCTCCTCTTCTCCACCATGCGGAATGCGCAGCTGTTGACCAATCAGGATCTTATTCGGATTAGCAATTTTGTTGAGACGGGCAATTTCTCGAAAAGGGATACCGTACTGCACCCCAATTTCAGACAAGGTTTCGCCTGGGCGTACCGTGTGGCTCAGCTGCTTCACTCCGCGTGAGCACGCAGACGAAACTCCACACACTACTAGGACAAGCCCAAGCCAGATGTATCCCCGCCTCCGCACCACCACTCCCCTCTCCTACCCATACCACCCAATGACAAGAAACCCGAGCAGCACCAGGACCGTAAAGACTATTGTCAGGATGTTGAAGTATTTGTCAATAAACGCCTTAATGGTTGGACCAAAATAATAAATCAGTCCGCTGATCAGAAAAAAGCGGGCCGATCGGCTTAGGACTGAGGCAATCACAAAGGTCGAAAACGACAGCTGAGCAGCTCCAGAAGCGATAGTAAAGACTTTGTAAGGAATCGGCGTAAAGCCGGCAATCGCCACCGCCCAGCCGCCATAGTCTAGAAACTGCTGCTGGACATCGGCAAATTTTCCCTGGGCATTGTACAATTCAAGGATCGGCTGTCCGACGGATTCCATCAGCTGCCAACCAATCAGATAACCAGCAATACCACCCACGACAGACCCAACCGAACAGATCAAGGCAAACCGGAAAGCCGCCTGTGTTTTGCCTAAGGCCAGCACCATCAACAACACATCTGGCGGAATGAGAAAGAAGGACGACTCGGCAAAGGCAATCCCAAACAAGGCGACATTCCCATACGGATGGTCAGCCCAGCCGAGAACCCAGTCGTACGCACGGCGAATCATCAATTCTCCTTAATTTGCTTATATTTGACTTTTATTTATTGATGTTCTCCTTTAACTTTAACAGAAACGCAATGCCAGGTCACGCGTTGCACGCACAAACAAGACAAGAAACATAAAAAATAACGGAGAAGAGGAGGAGAGATAGTCCAAGCTCAAACGGAGAGTTGTGGTTTTGGCCCTTGGCGGAGAGTTGTTTTCTCCCTCTCCCTGGAGGGAGAGGGAACTTGAACGCCTTCAGTATGTCCGTGCCCGAGACGGGGGAGCCGCGTGGGCATCAATGAGAGCGCGTTTACCCTTGATTTTTTTATCTTTGTACAATTTGTACTCAATGCTATCGACCAGAGCTTGCCAGCTGGCTTCAATGACGTTGGGTGATACACCAACGGTGCCCCATTTACTGTGTTCGTCGCCAGATTCAATCAAGACCCGTACCGTCGCACCGGTTCCACCATCTCCACCCAGTACCCGGACTTTATAGTCGAGCAGCTCCATCGTTTCTAATTGCGGGTAGAATTTTGTCAGGGCTTTGCGCAAGGCACAGTCGAGCGCATTTATCGGCCCATTTCCCTGGGCAGCCGTATGCTCGACAGCACCGTCCGGCCCTTCGATCATGATCGTCGCTTCGGATAAAGGCGGGTCGTCTTCTTTGCGTTTCTCATCGATCACCCGAAAACCAATCAAACGGAAATGCCGGACTTTACCGTTTAAGGCTTTTTGCATCAGCAGCTCAAACGACGCGTCGGCGCCCTCATATTGGAAGCCGGCACTCTCGAGCTGTTTGACCTCTTGTAAAATCGTTTTGACAGCAGGGTCAGTGTTGTCCACATCAAGCCCAAATTGCTTAGCTTTGTAGATAACATTGCTGCGGCCCGACAGGTCAGAGACCAAGACGCGCCGATAGTTACCGATCAATTCAGGGTCAATGTGTTCGTAGGTTTTGCTGTTTTTTTGCACGGCTGCAACATGCAGCCCGCCCTTATGGGCAAATGCGCTAGCGCCAACATAAGCCTGGCGCTTCTGCGGCTCAATATTGGCCAGTTCGTATACAATACGGGATACCGTCGGCAGTTTTTTGAGCTGCGTCGGACTGACACACTGATAGCCAAATTTGAGCTGTAAATTCGGGACGACTGAGCACAGGTTGGCGTTGCCACAGCGTTCCCCAAAACCGTTCATCGTGCCCTGCACTTGGCTGGCGCCACCTTCCACTCCGGCGAGCGAGTTGGCAACGGCCAATTCACAATCGTTATGACAGTGAATGCCAAAATTCGTACTAAACTTCGTGCCAAGCTGAGTGGCCGCTCGCATAGCCGCACGAATCTCGTGCGGCATACTGCCCCCACGCGTATCACAGAGTACCAAGACGTCAGCTCCCGCCTGTGCCGCGACTTTCAGACATTCCAAGGTGTACTCAGGATTGGCCTTATAACCGTCAAAAAAGTGCTCAGCATCAAAAAAGACTTCATCAACCCGCTGTTTTAAATAGGCGATTGAGTCACCAATGACTTCCAGATTGGCCTTTTTTGAAATCCGCAGATCATCCCGGACATGCAAATCCCAGGTCTTGCCAACGATCGTGACAACAGGGGTTTCGGCTTGCAGCAGGAGCTTGATATTCAGGTCATCGGCTGCCGCAATATTCGCCCGTCGGGTGGAACCAAATGCAGCAATCTTAGCCCGTTTGAGGGAGGTTTTTCGAATCGCACTGAAAAACTCTTCATCGCGCGGATTAGAGCCTGGCCAGCCGCCTTCAATATAGCTGATGCCAAAATCGTCCAGTCTCTGGGCAATCAGCAGCTTATCTTCCAGGGTGAAGGACACATCTTCAGACTGGCAGCCATCACGGAGAGTGGTATCGTATAGAGCAATTCGTTTCATCAGTATGACTTCATTTTTGTGGCTGGATGAAGGCATTGTGCAAAGCCCGCACTGCTCGCTCGCGGGACTGTTCATCAACCACGACTGAAATCTTTATCTCTGAAGTTGAGATCATTTGGACATTGATCCCCTCACGAGCCAAGGTTTCAAACATCCGTGAGGCGACTCCAGCATGACTGCGCATCCCGAGGCCAACGATTGAAACCTTGGCCACATAGGGATCAAATGCCACCCCATCCGCCTCAATGTCTTTGGCTACTGCCTCAACGCGAGCGAGGGCTTTGGGCGCATCGTCTTGGGTGACGGTAAACGTCAGGTCAGTCCATCCTTCGGCACTCGCGTTTTGGATGATCATGTCTACGCTAATATTATCCTTAGCGATAGGCGTGAACAGCTTGGCCGCCAAACCAGGCCGATCTGGTATATGCAGCACGGTAATTTTGGCTTGATTCAAATCCGAGGTTACCCCGGAAACTTCGACTTCTTCCATACTGGGATCCTCTTCTACTAAGAGCGTGCCTTCGTCCGGCACAAAGGTCGATCGGACGTGGACTGGCACTTGGTAGCGTTTGGCAAATTCGACAGAACGGATTTGGAGGACTTTGGCCCCAAGACTGGCCAATTCGAGCATTTCGTCGTAGGAAATACGCTCCATTTTCTGAGCGTTGGGGCAGATGCGGGGGTCAGCCGTGTACACTCCATCAACATCTGTATAGATTTCACACATATCAGCCTTGGCGGCTGCGGCAATGGCGACAGCTGAGGTATCTGACCCGCCACGTCCAAGCGTCGTAATATTATCTTCAGAATCAACGCCTTGGAAACCGGCGACAACAACGATCTGCCCGCGCTCGACTGCGGCAGACAGCCGTTTGGCATTCACCCGTTTAATCCGCGCCCGCCCAAATGCACTATCAGTCGAAATTTCCACCTGGTGCCCCAGGAGTGATCGGGTAGAATGGCCCATCTCTTTGAGTGCCATACTTAACAGTGCAACCGTGACTTGTTCGCCGGTAGACACTAGCAGATCGCTGTCACGGGCTTCAGGATGGGCTGTGACTTGTTTCGCCAACCCCAGCAGACGGTCGGTTTCTCCGCTCATGGCTGAGACAACGACTGCCACCTGATGGCCGGCCGCGTGTGTGTCAGCCACCCGTTTCGCAACGGCTTTGATCCGCTCGGCCGATCCGACTGAGGTTCCACCATATTTTTGGACAATTAGCATACTTTTTGTGGATACAGGGCCTGGACGATTTGCTCGTATGGCTGCCCATACGCAGTCAGGGTAATAATTCGTTCGTCAGCGCTGCCAAAACAGAGGGCAATCAGCAGATACGCTTCAATCATTCCAGCCGGTAAAAACTGGAACCATTCAATCGCCGTCACCCCCTGACCGAATAGATACTCGTCTAAGCCGAGATCTTCGCCCAACTCTTCCGCATTAGCTCCTTCTAAACGGTACAGATCAATATGGTAGAGCGAGATCTCTTCCCTATAGTGCTCAGCGATAAGAGTAAAGGTAGGACTTGCAACCTCATCTGCATCGAAACCCAGGCCGAGGGCGATACCTTTGACCAAACACGTTTTTCCGGCTCCCAGATCGCCTTCCAAGCCGATCACGGCTCCAGGGAAAAGTAAACGGCCCAGCTGCTGGCCGAGCAGCTGGGTTTCCTCAGCAGTTGTGGTGCGGACCTCACAGTGCATCAATTACACGTGTACACTTTCGCATATTTGCGCATGCTTTCCCACACTTTCACTGGAAGGAGCCGCCTGACGCAAGACACCCAATCCACTCGGCAACCGCTCAATCACATCTCGGGCAAGCATACCGATTTCTCCCACCTCTTGGGCAGCGAGATCTCCGGCAGTCCCATGCAAGAATACTCCGAGCTGACACGCTTCGTGTGGGGCATATCCCTGGGCTAGCAGTCCGCCGATGACACCAGCTAGGACATCACCCATTCCGCCACTTGCCATACCAGGGTTGCCAGTCGGATTAATCCATGTCCAACCATCAGGGGCGGCAATAACAGTCCGCGCCCCTTTTAAAACGACATAACAGTGGTACTGCGTGGCAAATGTCTGCGCCATCTCAAGGCGATTTGCCTGGACCTCGGCAGTGTTCGTTTTAGTCAGACGGGCCATCTCACCAGGATGGGGGGTCAAGACAACTGGCGAAGCTGGCGAAGACACGTGGCCTAGCATGCTTGGATCGGTGGCCACACAGTTGAGCCCATCAGCATCAATGAGCAGCGGTTGGCGTGTATGTTTCAGCAACCAGCGGGTGAGTTTGATGGTGTCGGCAGACACACCAATACCCGGCCCAAAAGTAATCGCCGTCCGGTCTTGAAGGACGTCAAGAATTTGGACAAGCGCCTTTGGCACCATACGGAGGCTTCCATCTGCGCGTTCAGGCAACGGGACGGTCATTGCTTCCAGTAGGGCTGAGGCAAATATGGGTAGTAGTGACTGTGGACCGCCAAGCGTGACGAGCCCAGTTCCCACCCGTAAGGCGGCAGACGTGGCCAAGAGTGCCGCGCCGCTTTTTCCTCGGGCTCCAGCTAAGATGAAGAGATGCCCAAAGCTGCCCTTATGCGCTTCGGGCTGACGTGGCTGTATCAGTGCTCCCATCGTTTCTCTGCGGAGCAGCTTTATCTGCGGATCAACTTCAGCTACGGCCTCAGCGGCGGTCCCAATGTCGATCACCACAAGACGGCCGACAAGCTGGACGCCTGGATAGACAACCTGGCCCAATTTTGGGTAGGCAAAGCTTATTGTCACAGCCGCCTGGACCGCTGTCCCGAGTGGCACTCCCCGATCTGCATCTAAACCGGACGGAACATCCACGGCGAGGATTGGGATGCCACTCGCATTCATCAACTCAATCAGCGCAGCGGGCAGTCCACGTACCGGAGCATTCAGGCCAGTCCCGAACAGAGCGTCTACGATGAGGCTGGCCTGCCTGAGTTTCTTATCCACCACGGTCAGTTGGTCCAGCTGTGTCACTTCGTTGACCCGGCCACGCATCCGGACGAAGGCCAGCAAGTTTCGGTGTGCATCCCCTTTCACATCGGTCCGTTTAGCGGCCAGCACGACCTCACATGCGATGCCTTTTTTTTTGAGTAAACGAGCCATGACAAAGCCATCGCCGCCATTATTGCCTTTCCCGGCAATGACTAAGACACGAGCGGGTGATTGTGCTCGACTGGTCCGGCGCGCTTGAACATGCGGAAAAGCTGTCAGCAGGGCCTCAGTTGCCCCAGCTCCAGCCCGCTCCATTAAAACATGGCCGGGCGTGCCATACTGTTCGATCGTGAGCCGGTCGAGTTCACGCATTTGTGCCGCTGTGACGAGGTACATGACTCAAATATCTTATTGAATATTGCTGGATATTACTGAGACGGATATTGTATCGAGTAGGCTATTCAACCACGCCTAAATGGAGCCGCACCGACTCGGCCACTTCTTCAGTATATGCACCCACCTGGCCTTCATCTTCGCCTTCGATCATAACTCTCACCAGTGGTTCAGTGCCTGAGTAGCGGACTAATAAACGGCCCGAGTCTCCAAGTGCATCCGTCACCCGTTGCATAGTTTTGGCAACCGGTTCGACACTCGATAAGTCGCGTCGCTCACGGACTTTGACATTGATCAGCTTCTGCGGATAGCGTTGCATGACCTGTTTGAGCTCAGACAAGGGACGCTGCCGACGAACCATCACAGCCAAAATCGACAGAAAGGTGACAAGCCCATCACCCGTGGTGTTTGCATCGAGAAAAACCACGTGGCCTGATTGTTCACCGCCGAGTGTATACCCGCCCCGCAGCATCTCCTCGACCACATACCGGTCTCCCACCGCTGTCCGCACTAACTTGCCACCCATGTTACGCAGGGCAACCTCAAGACCAAGATTGCTCATCACTGTTGCCACCAGAGTATTCTGTGGCAGTCCACCATTGTTCAGCTTCTCTTGGGCCGCAATAGCCAGGATGGCATCCCCGTCAACAATTTCTCCGGCCTCATCAACGAGTATCGCCCGGTCGGCATCCCCATCGAGAGCAACACCGATATGGGCACCCGTTTCTCGGACGAGACGTTGGACATGCTGTGGATGCAGCGCCCCACAGTCAGCATTAATATTTTCTCCATCTGGCTCATTGCCAATAACGATGACCTGAGCGCCAAGCTCAGCCAGAACTTCAGGCGCAACTTTATATCCCGCTCCATTAGCACAGTCGATAACGACTTTTAGTCCGTCGAGCGTGAGGTCACGAGGAAATATCGTTTTGGCAAACGCATTGTAGCGGCTCAGCGCATCATCAACACGAGACGCTTTGCCAATCGCAGTTGCCGTCGGCCGCAGATGGTCAATTTTGCAGTCAACAACTAAGGACTCGATTTCATCTTCCATTTCATCTGGTAGCTTAAAGCCATCCCGAGAGAAGATCTTCACCCCATTATCTTGAAACGGATTATGCGAAGCCGAGATCACGACCCCAGCATCAGCTTGCTGGCTGCGTGTCAAAAAAGCAATGCCAGGAGTCGGGACTGGCCCCACGAGGAGCACGTCTACCCCCATAGAGCAAATACCTGAGGCAAGTGCAGTCTCAAGCATATAGCCAGACAGCCGGGTATCCTTGCCAATGAGAATTTTATGACGTCCAGGCCGCGCGCGGAACACATACGCCAGTGCTCGTCCCAGTCGTAATGACGTCTCTGCCGTCATCGGCTCAATATTGGCCACTCCACGGATGCCGTCTGTCCCAAACAACCGTTCCCGCCTTTTCCCATTCCTAGTCATACCCCTCCTCTAGATTATTGGTGCAGAGTGTTCCCGCTTGTCTTTTTGGGTTAGCCTTCGCTGGCGTTTGTCTGTTCTCCACTTGCGCCACCTACGTCATCGACTTCACCTGCCAGTCCGTTCTGCTCATTCTGACCATCTTTCTCATTTTGCCTGCTTTTCAGCGTCAGAGAAACTTCTTTTGGCTCTTGTGACACAATCTCGACCTCTGGAGGAACGAGGACGGTCACCGGAGTCAGTGCAGTCCCGGGCTCTTTTCCCGCCGCATCAATAAACACCTCATCCTGACCCAGTTGCAACTGATCGACCACACGTTGTGGGCCGCGTACGACAACATCGACAGATGCTGGCGAGGCTTCAGCTTCGAGGTCAGTATTTCGAATCGTGAACGCAATGCGTTCGAATTCTTGTGACAGCATGACATCTTGAATATCCACTCGGACTCGGACCTGTTGCAGATTATACGAAATGAGTGGATCCTGCGGCGTGATGACGTCGAGGTCGAGTGTCGTTGACTGCATCAACCGACCGAGTTGCAAAGGTTCTGTTAACACCGATTGCAGACGCGCCAGAGAGGAGGCTGGACCGGTCACCTCAACCACATCTGGCACCACTTCCATCTCCCCAGTTTTATAGCCAACTGGCGGTTCTCCCAATACATCAATATGAACCGGGAGGGCTCGCTTCTGAATACGCGCAATCTCAAGGTTAATCTGGGATGGACTCACCCGCACCAGCTGAACCCCACGCGGCAAGCTGAGTCGTTCGCTACCAATCCGGAATGAAGACTGGCCCGGACGCATACCGGTTAAGTCAAGAATAACTTTTTGCTGGTTTAATAAGCCTAACAGCGTGCGGGGACCAACAACTCGGACATCAACCGAATCCACTGGTGGTCCGGTTACGACTAAGTGCGGCGGCAGACTCCGCCATTCAAGAGGCACAGTCAGCGACATTTCCGTATCGCGCTCGCCAGCATTGACCAATATCCATAACCCAGCAGCAAAGGCCACAGAAAAGAGTTTCAATGACAGATTGCGAACAACCAGCAACCAGAGTGTCTGCAAGCCTTGCTTAATCATGCAAAAAAAACCGTTGGAGTTCGGTCCGGAGTGTCCCAGCATCCAGAGCTTGGTTAATCTGGCCTTCCCTGACCAAGGCAACAGTCCCTTCTTCTTCTGATACGACCACAACAATGGCGTCGGTTTCTTCGGTGAGTCCAATTGCCGCGCGATGACGCGTACCGAGCTGTTTACTCACCTCTGGGTTTGTTGTCAGCGGCAAATAACAACCTGCGGCAGCAATCCGTCCGGCCTGGATCACAACGGCTCCATCATGAATAGGTGAGGCCGGCAGAAAAATACTGCCAAGGAGCTCTCGACTCACCTGGGCGTCAAGTGGGGTGCCAACTTCGATATATTCATTGAGGCCGACTGTGCGTTCTAACACCACCAACGCTCCAATCCGTTTGGAGGCCAGCGAGAGGGCAGCCCGGGTCAACTCTTCAACGAGTGGGGTGTAGGCAGCCCGACGACGGATGCCAAACAGCGAGCCGCGCCCCATCTCAGTCAGTGCCCGACGGATATCATGCTGGAACAGCACGACGATGACAAGCAGAATGGAGCTGATAAAATTGTTGAGAACCCAGTTGAGGGTGTACAGTTCGAACAGCTGCGACCCAAAATAGGCCAGGAAGAGCACGACTAGGCCGACCAGCATCTGCACCGCGCGGGTGCCCCGGATAAAGTGAATAATCCAGTATGACCCACATGCGACGAGGATCACATCAAGCAGGTCTTGCCAGCGAAGTTGGATAAAAAGATCGGGCATGGGGGCTTCTCTGCCACTCCCACAGCATATTGGACGAGAAGATTCTTGTAGAGGGACAGGATTTCTATACTAGCAGAGTTCCTACCAGCCTGCCAGAAAGCGCAAGTACCAGCCTCGAAAAAACCTGTATGTACGCCTGACGCTCTGGGCTTGTCTGTCCAGGTTGCCGAACTGGATCGAACTGGATCGAATTTGGCTCACGCAGTTGCTGGCGAATCGTTTACCGTACTGGTATCTTTGCCAAAACGTTGAATTATGTCGGTGACTTCCGCCCCATCGAGGACTTCTTTCTCAAGCAGATGTTCGGCCATTTTATGCAGGACTTCTATATTCGCCTGCAAAAGCGCTTTGGCTCGCTCGTAGGCATGCATGATGATCCCACGCACTTCAGTATCAATTTCGACGGCAGTTTTCTCGGAATATTCCTTCATTTGCGTAAAATCGCGTCCTAGAAAAATTTGCTCATCTTTTTTCCCAAACGTCATCGGACCGAGTTTTTCACTCATGCCCCACTCACACACCATGCGGCGAGCCAATTCAGTCGCCTTCTCAATATCATCTCCCGCACCAGTCGTGGTATGTCCCAGCACGATTTCCTCGGCGACTCGGCCACCAAACATAACGGCGAGGCGCTTGAGGATATAGTCCTTCGTCAAGGTATAACGATCTTCATTGGGCACCTGTTGGGTAACCCCTAAGGCCATCCCGCGGGGAATAATGGTGACCTTATGCACCGGGTCTGTCCCAGGTGTAAGCCCCGCGACCAAAGCATGACCTGCTTCGTGATAAGCGGTGTTACGCTTTTCCTCAGAGCTGAGGATCATACTGCGTCGCTCGGCACCCATCACGACTTTGTCTTTGGACAGCTCAAAGTCCTCCATATCGACTTTTTCTTTATTATGTCGGGCGGCTAGCAAAGCCGCCTCATTGACCAAGTTTTCAAGGTCTGCCCCAGAAAATCCAGGAGTCGTGCGAGCCAGGGTTCCGACATCGACATTATCGTCCATTGGCACCCGGCGGCTATGGACTCGAAGGATTTCTTCTCGACCACGGACATCAGGTCTTGGCACCATCACGCGCCGGTCGAAACGTCCGGGTCGTAGCAAGGCTGGGTCAAGGACGTCAGGACGGTTGGTGGCCGCAATCAGGATAACACCTTCGTTGGCCTCAAAGCCGTCCATTTCAACCAGGAGCTGGTTGAGTGTCTGCTCTCGCTCGTCATGGCCGCCGCCGAGCCCTGCCCCGCGGTGTCGCCCAACCGCATCAATCTCGTCAATGAAAACGAGACACGGCGCCTGCTTTTTGCCTTGAACGAACAGATCGCGTACACGGGACGCCCCCACACCAACGAACATTTCAACAAAGTCAGAGCCACTGATCGAGAAAAACGGCACGCCGGCTTCTCCCGCAATAGCGCGGGCGAGCAGTGTCTTACCAGTTCCTGGTGCGCCAACTAAAAGGACTCCTTTTGGGATACGTCCGCCGAGGCGGGTAAACTTCTTCGGGTCCTTTAAAAAGGCGATGATCTCTTCGAGCTCCTGTTTGGCTTCTTCGACGCCAGCAACATCGCTAAAAGTCACCCGCTGCTGATTTTCCGTCAGGAGCTTGGCCCGGCTCTTACCGAATGACATGGCTTTACCACCGCCCATCTGCATTTGGCGCATGAAAAACACCCATACGCCGATGAGTAGTAGCATCGGAAACCACTGGACTAAGATCGCCACATACCATGGGTTGCCCTCTTCAGGCTTAGCGGCAACCCGTACGCCCTGCTCTCGCAGGGTTGGGATCAGGTCCGGATCGTCCGGCGCAAAGGTTTTAAAGCCGCTCTCGTCGCGGAAGTGACCATGGATCGTCTGCCCTTGTATGGTGACTTCAGTAACTTCTCCCCTTTTCACTGCGGCAAAGAAATCACTAAATACGACCTCAGGTTCTCTGGGCTGCTGATTGAACAAATTGAACAGGAGAAGGATCATGAGTCCCAGCACCAGCCATAGAGCGAGATTGTGCGAAACTTTGTTCACTCCTTAAATACCCTTCCTTCGAATACTTCTAAATACTTCCAGATGGTGTGAGCTTTCCCAGCCTAACATAGTTCTGGTTTCTCCGGCAATGGGCTTACCTCAAGCTGGCACACATCGCACGTTGTCCCAGTCACCAGGGCTTGTTTCCCACGAGCGTGACCAGGCACCCAGGCAATTTCCTGAGTCTTGATTTCCAACACAACCAATGGAAAGACCTGGCGCACATGACGGGGCAGCTTGGCATCGACAAATACATCCTGAATTTTTTTGTGGCCTGCCATACCCAGAGGCAAAATCCGGTCTCCAGGCCAGACAGATCGTACGATAAGAGACTTGGCAACAGATGGGGAAAGACCAAAAGAGGGAGCCGGCGAGAGAGCTGAAGAGAGCGCTGCCGCATCAAAAATAGCTGTCCATGGATCTGACACCCGAGCTTGCTCGGGCGCTCCTGACCATTTTCGGGGGAAGCTCAAAGTACAATGCCAACCAATCTGAGCAAGGCTGAGTTCCTGTCCGCAGGTGAGGACATGGGCATACGGCTCAGAGACATGCTGTCCCTGCTTTGGTTCCATGATTAGATAGTCCAGATGGTCGAGATAGCCATGTTCAATCCGCACTTGGGAAGAACCGGGCAGTTCAATGATCCCACTCATTCCGTGGATACGGCCTTCAGCTAAAGCACGCACCTGTTCAAGATGATCGAATCCTAGGTCGTGACTCTGAGCTGCGTGCTCAATCCATTGGCGTATAATCCGTGACCGCAGAGCAGCTGGCTGTGCGGCTAGTTCGTGGGCATTCAAGCGATTTTTTGTATCCTGCACTCGTGCACGGGCTAGCGTCGCGCTGGCCTCAAGCCAGTCTTCTTCTTCCCGTAAGGTCGTTGCCAACTGGGCCAAATGAGGACGAACCTGAGGAGAGAATTCTTCTTCCAAGAATGGCAGAAGCCGATGTCGAATACGATTCCGCGCATAGCGAAGATCGGTATTACTCGAATCGGTTGCAAAAGGCAGGTGACAGGCAGCCAGATAGGCCAGCACCTCTTCCTTGGAGCAATCCAGGAGCGGGCGAATCAGCCAGCCTTTTTGACCCACTCCAGCTGTCCCGATTTCCCCTGGCGCCTCTAGCGCTCGAATCGGCGGAATACCAGCCAGCCCGCGCCGAGCACTGCCTCGTAACAGACGGAAAAGAACGGTTTCAGCCTGATCATCCATAGTATGAGCCAGCGCGACATACTCGAGGCCCAACTGCTCCATAGCAGTTTGAAAGAAACGATACCGCTCGTCCCGCGCCCAGGCTTCAATTCCTCGATGCGAAGCAGGTGGATCAAGTTTTTTTGAGACACACTGCAGGTGCCAGCGTTGACACAGTTGCTCGACACTGGCTTGTTCCTGATCTGCTTCTGGTCGCAGGCCATGGTTCACATGTAAGACTGCCAGCTGGAGGTCTTGCGTCGAACGGAGTGCTGCCAAAGCACTCAACAAAGCAACAGAATCTGGACCACCTGAAACAGCAACTCCGATATGAATAGGCCCAGCTTGAGGTCTGTCAGATTTAGCAGGCTTGCCAGACTGAGCAGGCTTGCCAGACTGAGCAGACTTGCCAGACTGAGCAGACTTGGCTGGGGATTGTTCTTTTTGGTGGGCAGCTAACAAGCGCTCGAGAGCGATACGGACTTTGTATGGAAGCAGCGACTGGTCTGCACGGCTCCTGGCTTGTCTCTGTGTCAGGTACTTGTTCAGTCTAGAGAAGCTTGGCATGATACTGGGCGGTGTCGAAATATGCATCTTACAGCGTGTTGGGTGTCTGGTTATGCGTCTGGATCATCTGGCCAGGGCGAGCTTTGGCAATTGACGATAATCCGTGGGGCCGTACACTCCCGCCGGGGCTATCAGAACTCTTGGAGGATTTACACCAAAAGTATGGTTCAGATACGATCGCTTTATTGGGTCGCTTACTTGATACCGCAACACGCAGCGGCGGCCTGCGGACAGCATCTGTTGGAGTCACAGGAGAGGAGACACGTGAAGGCCAAACATTCCTCACTTTTCAGGTAGAAACTGGCCTTGTTCTGAACTCCCGGCTCCTCAGCCAAACAGACCAATTGGGGGTGCTGTGGACAAAAATCATTGCCCGGGCGTTTGCCGCTTTTCCTGCCCTACAATTCCCTACTGATGGTGTCCTGATTGCCCTTCGCTACCACCACAAGTCCTATATAACCCGCGAGGAGCTGTATGAGGGGATTGACAAGCCTGGTACCGCAGGGGAAGCAAAGTTTTATTTTCCAGGAGAATCGCTGCGGGCATTCCTCGAAGGCGAGGTCTCTGCTCAGGAGCTGCTTACCCAAGCAACGGTTCTGGCAAATGATTCGCCAGTGACCCTCCTCTTGCCAGCCTCTCCTGCGACGAGTTGAGAAGTGGCTTAAGTGAGAGATGGTCTGTGCTGCCCAGTTCTCATTCACTCTGATTGTGAGCAAATCTTACTTCTTCCCCCCGGTCATAAAAACAGCCGCAGCTGAGATTGCAGCAAAGACAACGCCTGTCCCAGCAACGATGCACATAAAAACTGCGAGCGGGTCCATGTAACGTCTCCTCGTATCTTCTCTGATTTCTCTCTTGCGTTTTTGATTTCTTCTGAAATGCGTAGCGACGGGCAGAATCGAACTGCCGACCTAGGGATTATGAGACCCTCGCTCTAGCCTACTGAGCTACGTCGCCACACGCTCTATCCAGCTCGACCACGCAGCAGCGTTTGTCCTCAGTACTGCACTGAAGGCAGCTTCGCAACTACAGATAGGCTGTCCAGAACAGGGGGGATACTAGCCGAGAATCAACAAACTCGCAACACATTAGGCAAGCCGTCTTATTTGCAAGCACCCTCTGCTGACTGGATACAATTGAAGGAGACATACAACATAGGGATTTTCCTGCGAACCGTCTGCCCAAAGTCTACGAACGCACCAAGCGCATCACGACACGTCACGACGCATCAAGATGCATATTGCCAGTATTTCTTGATATCAAAGACTCTCACCTTCTGGCTGCCCTTCGCAATCTGAAACAGTGTCTTCTCGGTCCACTCCAGACAGGAAAGCCGCCCTCCATACACCAGACCGGTATCGATGCCGATTTTATAGGGCAGATCAAAACGGACCTCATGCTGCGGGGTATGGCCATATACCACGGTATAGGGCAAGAGGTGGCGGTTATTGATAAACTCTTGGCGAATCCAGATCAGACTTTCAGGCTCCTGATCTTCTAATGCACGCAAGGGGTCAATACCCGCATGTACACACAAGATATCGTCCTCCAGAAAAGAGAGTTCGAGCCCACGCAGAAACTGGATATGGGATTCAGGCAAACGTTCGTGGACTGTGGCTTCGTCTGCTTCTGGTTCACAGCCATAACTATGCAGGGTTTGGACGCCACCATTCATCATAAACGCATCGCCATACATGCCCTCGTAGCCCAGGAAATCTAGGAACATATCCTCATGGTTGCCCTTGAGAAAAGTCAGCCCGCACACTTCATCAGCCCGGAGCCCTAACAGCAGATCAATCACCTCACGCGCTCCAGGACCTCGGTCAATATAGTCCCCCAGAAAAACGAGACTATCTTCTGGTTTGAGCGCCAGTCCGCCGAGCAACACCTCAAGTTCGCGCGGGCAAGCATGAATGTCTCCAACAATGAAAAAACGCGCCATCGATTTTCTTTCCTCACCAGTTCTTTGCCGACGAGTACGTTCCTCATCGGCCGGTGTAGTTGGGCTCTCGTTTTTCCAGAAAGGCAGCCAACCCTTCCCGAAAGTCAGCGGTCCGGACCATTTTTCGCTGCTCTGCCATCTCATACGTTAATACCTCGTCCAAACTCCTCCCCAGGGCATGGTGCAGCGACGTTTTAATCGCTGCAAGGGCAAGCGGGGCTTGTTTGGCCATCTTCTGCGCGTATTCGGTGACACGAGCAGAGAATTCTCCCTCTGGAATAACCCGATTCACCAAGCCGATGCGTTCTGCCTCTTGAGCGGGTATCACCTCCCCGGTCAAAGCCAACTCAATCCCTTTCAAGCCAGCCAAACGTGGCAACAAGTAGCTGGCTCCGCCATCAATCGTCAGTGCTCGCTGAACAAAAATAAGCGAGAAACGGGCCGTCGAAGATGCGAGACGCACATCACACGCCAGAGACAAGGAACAGCCAAATCCAGCCGCCACCCCATCAACTGCTGCAAGGACTGGTTTAGGTAAGTTCCAGATAGCTCGGATTACGGCATTAAACCCATCTTCCATAACATCGCCGGCTGGCGTACTGTCAGACCTTCCAGATCCTCCGCCACGCAGGTCAGCTCCAGATGAAAATGCTCCTCCGGCTCCGGTCAGCACCACGACCCGACTGCCGGGATCACGAGCCGCTTCATTCAGCGCATCCTTCAGGGCAAAGATCGTCTCACTATTTAGGGCGTTGCGCCTCTCGGGCCGATTAATCGTTAGCCTGCGCACCCCAGCTTGTCTGTCACTGAGGACAACATTCGGCATAGTTATGTTTTCCTTCCTCACAAACCTTCTCCAAAAGCCACTGCCAAAAAGTCGCTCGCGTAGAGGCAAAGCCCTTTCACATCGCGCCTTGACTGCCCTCTGCTTGAGTGGTAGGGCGAGAGAAGGTTCCTCTCATGACAATAGCGCAATTACTGTCCCGAAACTACCTTTTCATCGCTGGTGCGGTGCTGGTCGTGCTCGGTATTGGTAATGCGCTTGCAGCCGTGAACAAAGTCCAGGAGTATCAAGCTGTCCTGGTCGCTACCGCCCCGCAAGTCCAAGCAGCCACGGCTTTTTTGTTTCGCGGCGAGCAGCGTTATTTTCCAAGCGAAGCCCGCGAACGCTGGGAAATAGCCCAGGCGAAGCTCGATTTCTACCATGTCGTCCTCAGCAGTGGCCGTTTAATGCTCGGCCTGGGTTTACTCTGCTCAGCCATTGCCCTCGTTCGTCTCAGACATCAGTTCTCTCGACTCCAGCAGGAGCCTCAAGGCCATGAGGCTAGCACCGGCTGAGCCTCGCCCACAACCGTGCAGACAAGTGATATCACTGAAAAGTGAGAAAACCACAAAAAAGCGGTTGACTTTACACCTACCGTTGACTACCTTCGCAGTGGATCTGGAAATGGGAGAAACCGGTGCGCGATCATTTTCCTACACACGCAAACAAGCCCTTTGCCGAGATTCTCGATAAAACACTTGCAGACGAAGTCCTCTCGACTGAAGAAGGCTACCGCCTCATTCACTGTACACAGGAAGAATTTCCAGCCCTTTTGGCTGCCGCCGGTAGCTTACGCGACCGCCATAAAGGCCGGACGGTGACCTATTCGCGCAAACTCTTTCTGCCGGTCACCAATCTGTGTCGAGATCGCTGCTCATATTGCACCTTTCGCAAGGACCCGCGTGATCCGGCCGCCTGGACGATGACGCGAAAGGATTTGCATGAATGGCTTGACCGTGGCCACACCCAAGGTTGCAAAGAAGCCCTGATGTGCCTGGGCGATAAGCCTGAGTTAGTTTCCAGCGGCTACCGGACCACGCTCGCAAATCTCGGCCATGGCAACACCACCGAATACGTCTACGAAGCCTGTGAGATCGCTCTGTCGTATGGCATTCTGCCACATACCAATGCTGGCATTCTGACCGCCGATGAAATGAAATGGCTCAAAGACGTGAACGTCAGCTTAGGTCTGATGCTGGAAAATATCAGCCCTCGGCTGCGCGAGCGTGGCATGGCCCATTTTTCTGCGCCAGACAAAGACCCCGCTATGCGGGTCAAGATGATACGCGAAGCTGGAGAGCTGGAGATTCCGTTTACAACAGGGATTCTAATCGGCATTGGTGAGACCTGGGAAGAAGTGGTTGACAGCCTGATTGCTATCCGCAACATCCACCAAGAATACGATCATATCCAAGAAGTCATTATCCAGAATTTCCGGGCAAAGCCGGATACACGTATGGCCGAGGCTCCAGAGCCAGAAAGCCTGGAAATGGCCAAAACAGTTGCGGTTGCGCGGCTCCTCCTCGGCGGTCAGATGAATGTCCAAGCTCCCCCCAACCTGAACCCAGTTGATCATCGCCTCCTCCTCCAAGCCGGCATTAATGACTGGGGCGGCATTTCTCCAGTGACCAAAGACTATGTGAATCCTGAAGCGGCCTGGCCGCATCTCACAACTCTCGCTCAGACCTGCGAAGAAGAGGGATTCACCTTGCGCGAGCGACTCGCTATTTACCAAGAGTATATTGATCGGCCCGGCTTTCTGCTGCCTGCTCTGCGCGCACGGACTGAGGAGTTGCAGGCAGTGGTCGCGGCATAAGAAGGCAAGGGATAAGACGTGAAACGTCACCCGTAAAGGGAAAACACCCAGTCCTGCTTACGTGTGACGTTTTAAATATTGACGTTTTACGCCCGAAAAAAGGAGACCCAACGTGGCAACCAACGGCCTCGCGAGTGTTCTCGAACACATCGATCCTCAAGTGAGCACGATCCTGCATCGTGCATTGGACGGAGAAGAAGTTTCTTGGCAAGAGGGGCTGCGGTTGTGTGAGACGAATGGGCTAGACCTTCAGGTCATGTGTCTGGTCGCGGATGAAATGCGGCGTCGTCAAGTTGGTGATGTGGTGACGTATGTGGTCAACCGCAATATCAACTTCACCAACGTTTGCATCAAACACTGTACCTTCTGCGCTTTTAGCCGTGAGTATCGTGAAGAGGAAGGCTATTTTCTGCCAGAAACGGAAATTTTGCGTCGCGCTCAAGAGGCGGTTGATATGGGCGCAACTGAAGTGTGCATGCAGGCTGGTCTGCCGCCCAAGATGAACGGCAGCCTGTATGTAGACCTGACCCGAGCCGTCAAAAAAGCGCTACCTGATCTGCACATTCACGCCTTCTCACCAGAAGAAGTCCTCTACGGCGCCACACGGTCGGCGGTCTCCATTCCCGAGTATCTGGCTGCTCTGAAAGAGGCAGGACTGGACACACTCCCCGGCACCTCGGCTGAAATTCTTGATCAAGAAATCCGCGATATCATTGCGCCAGGACGGATTACAAAAGACAAATGGATTGAAGTGATTACGTCTGCCCATAGTCTCGGCATTCCAACCACTTCGACGATTATGTACGGACACATTGAGACACCGGTTCACTGGGTCAAGCATATGAATCTGCTGCGCGATATCCAGAAAGAAACGGGAGGATTTACTGAGTTCGTACCCCTGTCCTTGATTCACCAAGAAGCGCCCATGTACCAACACAAACTGGTCAAAAATGTGCGTGAGGGCGCAACAGGAACAGAAGTCATTAAGATGCACGCGGTCGCCCGACTGATGCTCGGCCCGACGTTCCGCAATATTCAATCATCATGGGTCAAAGAAGGCCCTAAGATGGCCCAGTATCTGCTGAATGTTGGCGCAAACGATTTGGGTGGGACCTTGATTAACGAGAGTATTTCCACCTCGGCTGGTGCCCAATATGGCCAACTCGTGCCACCAAAAGAACTCCGCCGCCTGGTTCGTGATCTTGGCCGTACCCCGGCCGAGCGCAGTACCACGTATAAACTGCGGACGGTCTTTACTGGCGAGGACGATGAGCTAAGCCCGCTGGATATGATTGAGAATCCAGACGAGCAGTTCGGTTCGTACCGTCGGCTCGCCGCCTCGGAGCAGTTCCGCTACGTGCATCCTTTCGAACGCGAGAAGCAAGCAGCTTCTCACTAACACACACCGGGCAGCAGACCAGGCTGCCCTTTCCACAGACCACCGTGCCCCTATCTCGAGATCTCACAGTCACTGCTCTTGCCGGAGGCGTTGGTGCAGCCCGCCTCCTGCGTGGCCTCGTCCGTGTCATCAATCCTGCGAACCTCTGCGTTATCGTTAACACTGGTGATGACGAAGAATTCTTCGGCCTATCGGTCTCCCCGGATATCGACACCATCACCTATACTCTTGCTGATGCCGTGGATCACAGCAAAGGCTGGGGCCTGCCAGACGAAAGCTTCCGCTGTCTTGAATCTCTCAAACGCTACTATCCTGATACGTGGTTCGGTTTAGGCGATACGGACCTGGCGACGCACCTGTTTCGCACCCAGCAATTACGACAAGGCAAAACTCTGACTGAAGTGACTGCTGCTATTGCAAAATCCTGGGGTGTAAAAGCCACGGTCTTACCAATGAGCAACGACCCAGTCCGAACAGTCGTCCACACCCAAGCGGGTGCTCTGCCCTTTCAAGAGTATTTTGTGAAAGGTCGTGGAGAAGGCAACGTCAAAAAAGTCGAACTCCGTGGGATTGAGACCGCCCTCGCAGCTCCAGGCGTCTGTGATGCCATCCGGTCTGCACAACTGGTGATTCTTCCACCGAGCAACCCAATCGTCAGCATCGGCCCCATTATGGGCTTGCCCGGAGTGCGCGAATCCTTACAAGAAACCCCTGCTCCAATTATCGGCATCAGTCCACTTGTCGCGGGCAAGCCCATTAAAGGCCCAGCCGACCGCATGCTGAGTGGCCTCGGCATTGAAGCCTCAGCAACCGGGGTCGCGAGCATGTACACAGACTTTCTTGACTCTTTTGTGATTGATACGCAAGATGCCGGTCAGCAGGCTAGACTTGAAGCCCAGGGTCTGACGGTTCAGGTGACCGATACCATCATGACTGATATGGACAAGTCGGTTGCCCTGGCCCAGACAGTTGTTGAACAGAGCTACACGAAACGGTTAAAGAGTAAGGAGTAAAGAAGAGCGTTACCTCTTCCAAATACTCAGGACTCGGGACTAATCTTATGAGTACCATCGCAATAATCCCCATCCCCGGCGTTCCCCAAATTCAACCCGGCGACGACCTAATTTCAATCCTGCTTGACGCCATTGACGAATCAAAGGTCGGCCTCAAAGACGGTGACATCTTGGTCATGTGCCAAAAGATCGTCTCCAAAGCCGAAAATGCAGTGGTTGACCTCAAGACCGTGGAGCCTTCTCAATTTGCCCACCAGATTGCTGAGCAATGGGAAAAAGATCCCCGCATGGTCGAGGTAGTGCTGCAAGAGAGCAACCGCATCGTGATGATGAAAAACGGGGTCGTCATCACCGAGACTAAGCAAGGTTGGGTATGTGCCAACTCCGGAGTGGATTCGTCCAATACCTTAGCGGACGATATCGTGATCGTTCTGCCCAAAGATCCGGACGAGTCCGCCAAAAAAATGCGGCTCACTGTTCAAGAGCACCGCAACATCTCGATTGGCATCATTATCACCGATACATTTGGTCGCCCCTGGCGTGATGGTTTGGCCGAGTTTGCTTTAGGTGTCTCAGGGTTCGAGGGATTGCTTGACCTGCGTGGAGGAGAAGACCTCCAGGGCCGAGAACTGAACCACACCGTCATTTCCGTTGCCGACGAACTCTCCTGTGCGGCTGGTCTGCTGATGGAAAAAAGCGCAGCTATTCCTGCGGTGATTATTCGGGGTTATAAGTACATCCCCGCGGAGGGAAGTGGCAAGGTCTTGATCCGGCCAGCGGAGGCGGATTTGTTTCGGTAGAGTAACAACATAACAGCAGAGCCTCTCGCAATTAGGGCGCGGGCTCTCCTCCTCCATCTTTCCTTACTTTCTCTGACCATTCTTCCCGAAACAGCATTCAGGCAGACTCTCCCTAATGTGTATGTCGCTGGCTAAGAAGTGAAGAGCAGGGAGAGAATCTTCTTTCTGAAATAAGGCATTCGCCCTATTCTGATCTGTATGTGCGTCAGAGTCTGATTGATTCAGATGCCTCAGTCTTCAAGCGATCTTCCTCTCAGCTGCTTCCTAACCACGGAAAGGTATCAGTATCTTCCCAAGATAACAGCTGTCCCTGGCTTCGTTTCTGCGAACGTTCTCCGGCGTATACAACCACATTGGACACAGCCCCAGGAATATCGCTTACCTTAGGCACTACCTCCTCAGCAAAACGCGTCAAGCCTGAAAAGTAATCAGCAGCCGGAGTACGTCCGGATTTGATTTCGATTGCGAGCAGACGTTCGCCTTGATTCAAAATCAGATCCACTTCGTGCCTTTGCGGTCACGGTAGAAGAACCAGTTTGGGCGCTAGGCTGTGTGATAGTGGTGTTTGAGGATTTCGCTCACGCACCACGATTCAAAGATTGCTCCACGCAGGGGGTGACGTTCAAGCTGTTCTGGACTCCGAATACCAAGCAGGTAACACAGCAGACCAGAGTCATAGAAGTACAGCTTCGGCGTTTTGATGAGTCGTTTACCAATATTGCGGTGAAACGGAGCCAGGCGAAAAGCTTGGTGCTAATTGCAAATTCAACTTTCAATTAGCACCAAACTTCTTTTCTCCTCCTGACTCAGCTACAGTCGTCCAGGGATGAAAGTTTGTCATTTACAGCTTCGGCAAAGTCCCAAACGCCATGTTATGCTGCGGCTGATGTCGTTCAGGCTGTCACTACACTTCCTCGCGTTTTTCTTGCTGGCATGCCTGCTTGTCCAGTTTCCAATCTCCCAGGCGGCAGCAAAGCGTTTCCTGCGTCTCAACATCATCAAGTTCGATGGCTATGGCTGGCGGGTACAAGATGCACAGCTCACGCTTGCTTGGCACACAGAAGACATAGCCGGCTTGCAGCTCTCAGCTGGGCAGCTGCACCTCCCCTCCCCGCTCAATCACACGGCGAGTATTAAACTAGAGTGCCCACGCGCGACCATTCAAACCACTCAAACCACTATTGTTCGTTGCCAAAATGGTATCTTACAACTGAATACGCCTGTACTTGATCCAGCCCCGATTTACATTGCGTTCAGCTACGACTCGAGCTCCAGAGCGCTCCAATTCACTCTTACCCAAACAACGGCTACAGGCGGTCAGCTTGATATCCACGGGCAGTTTGAGCAAGCTTCCTGGCAGCTCACGCTAAGCGCAAAAGCGCTCGACCTGGCACAAATCTCGACCCGTCTGTCACAGCTGCCAACAGCAACTTTTACTCAGCTTGCGAGTTTTTTGAGTGCAGGGACATTGACCCTTCATGCACGAGCGATAGGACAAGACATGCAGGTGGAAACGGCAAAATTCAACGGAATGCTCCAAGGTCTCAGCTTCAGTGATGCAGAAGCACAGCACGTCGGAGAGCAGGTCAGCAGCACCTTTTCTTTCACTGCAATACCAAGCCAAGCCGACAATAAATGGCAACTCCATACCACGCTCGCGGCTCAGCAAGGTCAGGTCTACGTTGAGCCAGTTTTTCTTGATTTCTCCACACAACCTGTGGTCTTATCACTTGACGCCAACTGGCAAGCACACACTCAATTGCTTGAAGTGTTTCATTTTCGCTTTGATCAGACTGATATTGTTCACACCGAAGTGCAGTTCAGCCTTCACCTGGGCGACGCGCCTTCTCTCACATCCGCTCACATCCAGATGCTCGCGACTCCGCTGAACGGCCTGTATCAGACGTATTTGCAGCCTTTTTTTATTGGCACACAACTCGATGCCCTTGATACGAGCGGTTACGTCAGCTTCCGCCTTAACTACGACAAAACAGGAACAACGCAGCTCCAAGTCAGCTTGGACGACATCCATATCGACGACCAACATGGACGCTTTGCTATTCATGGAGTCAGTGGC
This sequence comes from Binatia bacterium, assembly GCA_965231765.1. GTDB lineage: Bacteria > Desulfobacterota > Binatia > Bin18 > Bin18 > JAAXHF01. The sequence continues at coordinate 4,126,510 of OZ246887.1, read as the reverse complement.
ACAACCGCCTGGACAGACGCAGGCAGCCCACCTGTACCGTCCCAGCTGAGGTGGCAGAAAGGTCAAGTCTATCAGTTGTTTTTGGGAGCGAGCAGCCTGGACCTCGAAGCCCACGGCAAGCAGGTACAGCTTCTCCAGCCCGCGAACATTCCCGTCTTAGACGGAGCCCTACAGATGGATCTTTTCCGTATGGACGTTTTAGACGACTTCAAGCCACGCTGGCAATTTACCGGTCGTATCGATCCAATCTCTATGGAAACGTTTAGTGAGGCAGTCGGCTGGCCTCCTCTGGCTGGGACACTTTCAGGAGTGATTCCGCACGTCACCTACACCGACCAACTCGTTGAGGTTGCTGGTAATCTCCAGGTACACGTATTTGATGGCACGGTCACCATCCGCAATCTTCGCTTGGAGCAACTGCTCAGTCTGGCGCCGCAGCTGTCCGCAGACATTGATATTGACAATCTCGACCTCAAGCGGCTGACCGAAACGTTTTCCTTTGGCAAGATCCGGGGCAAGCTCGAAGGCAAAGTCCATAATCTTGTTATGCAGGACTGGCAACCGATTTTTTTCGATGCGGCACTCCACACCCCTCCAGACGATTCGTCCGCCCATCGGATCAGCCAGCGTGCGATTGACAGCCTGTCGAGTCTTGGCGGAGTCCAAGGTGCTTTATCTCGCAGCTTTCTCGGTTTCTTCGAAAACTTCTCGTATAGTCGATTGGGATTCCGCTGTGGCCTGCGTCTCGATGTATGCGAAATGGACGGGGTGGAGCCGGCAGAGAATGGGTATTATCTTGTCAAAGGCGGGGGACTCCCCCCACATATCAATATTATTGGCCATACCCGACAGGTGGCCTGGAAAGAACTCATCGAACGGCTCAAACGAGCCACCAGTGGGGCCGGCCCGCAAATTGGACAAGAGTGAGAAGATCGCAAAAGGATACTGAGGAGACAGCAATGCAAACAATGCGAATCCGGCAAACACAGAAAAAACGGAAAAATTCGCTTCGCCCCCTGCCCTTCTTCGTGGCCATTGTGTTCACGGCCTGCGTGACAATTAATATTTATTTTCCAGCTGCGGCCGCAGAAAAGGCCGCGGACCGCATTATTCAGGACGTGTGGAGTGCGACCGGACAGCTGCCAACATCCCCACTACCCGACGGCAGCTCTGATCCTTTTGGGCTTTCTCATCCTGCATCCGAAGAACCGCAGACACAATCGGCGCTCGATTTCCTGTTTGATTTCCTCCTTACCCCAGCCTACGCTCAGGCAGATCTGAACGTTTCCACCCCAGCGATCCAAAAGATCCAAGGCGCTCTCAAAGCTCGCCACCCCCAGATCGCGCCCTATTATGCCAACGGTGCAGTTGGACTCACCAATCGAGCTCTCATCACTCAACGTGATGCTACTAACATTCCGCTCAAAGATCGCAATAAGGTCAAACAACTAGTCAGTGCAGAAAATAATGACCGCAACGCCCTGTACCGCGAAATCGCTAAGGCCAACGGCCACCCTGAATGGGAAGCCAACATCCGTGCTACCTTTGCTCGCCGCTGGGTGGCAAACGCAGGCGCAAAGTGGTGGTATCAAGATGCGAGTGGTGCCTGGCTACAACGCTAGTCACGCTGTCAATCAGCGGCTACGCTGCTCATCAACAGATCGGTTACGTGGCGGAGTCTCTCCTCCCCTTCGTCGGCTCTCCACGTGGCAGGGGCATCTTGCCCCTGAGTATCCATGGGCTGGAATCCCGTGCCACAAGACAGCGCAGGAAGCCCAGCAGTCGACGCATCTTTTGTTATCTGACTGAGGTGTCTTCCTATGCTGCCACTTCTGCTTCTTATCGTGCTCTCGACTCTCCCAGTGAAAGCATATGCGGCAGACCTCTCTCTGAAATCCTCGCTTCCACTGCCTGGCATCACTCTCGTTGAAGGTTGCCTCGCCCCATTCTTCCACGGCCAACCGACGTCCGCGTTTCGGGTGTACGCCTTCCAAGATGCAATCCCTACTCCCATCCCTTTCCAAATCGATGAACGGGACCGTCGAGACCGCTGGATACTGAACCACGGCCCCAAAGGGAAACAGGATATCCCAGCAAAGCAATTTGACGCGAATGATGTGCTGCTGTTTATGAATCGTGACCTGGGAGAGCAAGGAGACCCACTTGTTATTCCAGACGAAGCACAGGTGTGGGCCGAAGTCCAGATTGGACATCCACATACGCCGCTCGGCTTTGTGTATGTCGGACTCTTCACACCTGCTACAGTGCCGACTTTGGAGGAAGAGCTGTATGCCAGGTATGATCCGCCCACTGATCGCATTTATGCCGAGCGCTACGCGCTTGCCTTTGACGCGCCGCTACCCACCCACTTTGCCCAAGTTGAACAGATGGGCGACTTTGGCACGAATATGATCTCTGGAATTAAAGCTGCGGCGGAAGTTCGCTTACTCGGCGGTCTGTTCACCTTTCAGCGGACAGATGCTGATCTGCAGAGCGAGCTACGCAGCTACCAGCCTGGCCCCATCCGGGTGCTCCGCCAGGCCAGGTATTGGATTCCGCTGCCTCTTGGCCTGCGGACCTCCGGCAAGGTCAATCTCATCTTCTACCGCGACTTTGTCGAAGGAAGCGCACTGATAAAAATGAAAATCCCGCCCCGGCTAGTTTTGGCGGATGGCGAACTCAAGACCTATTTTGATTTTCTGAATATGAACGACGCACGTTTTCTGTTACATGGCATGCCACTGAGTGAACCGGTGAATGGTTCAATGACCGCCGCAAAACGTGCCTTGGATCGACGTCCCGCTCGCTGGGCAGCACTCGTACTGCCCAGCGGTCGGACCCTCTTGCTGATTCCCCGGCTTGAAGGGGCACTGAGCAAACTTGACCAACGTTCCTATTTTGCTGAGAGTATGACACAGACAGTCGGGGGGCTGCCACATTTTGGCTTTCAGTTTTTCGAGATCAATCGTTTGGAGAGCGGCGCGCACCGTTTGTCAGTTTTTGGGGTACTGCTGGACAGCACTGAGCCTGACGATATTCAGCAGGCAGCCCAGCTCTTTCTTTCTCCCCCCCAGGTCAGCGTCACTCAGTTAGACTCCCTTCTCCACTAGAGACCAGGCAGCCACCGCCATCTGCCGGCACTGCTCCTTATACGTAATCGCCTGGGGTGAGCTGGCGTTGCCGTCGAGTCCACGTTTGTACACACCCTGAATAATCGCGCCAATCCGGAACAGGGCGAAGACAATATAGAATGTCCAGTTCGGAATCGTCTTCTGTCCTGTGAGTTCACAATACCGGGCGACATACGCTTCCTCAGACGGAATCCCATAGTCCAGATAATCCAGCCCAGTGATATCGCCCCGCAGCTCATCAGGCACGTGGTAGGGCAAACAATTATGCGCCAGGTCAGCAAACGGGGCCCCAAGCGTACTCAGCTCCCAATCCACCACTGCCAGCACCCGTGGCTCAGTCGGGTGAAAAATCATATTCTCCAGCCGGAAGTCGCCATGCGAGATGGTGGTTTCATCGTCAGTTGGCAGATGCTCTGGCAGCCAGGCAATCAGGTTTTCCATCTCTGGAATTTCATCTGTTTGGCTGGCCTCGTACTGCTTGGTCCAACGGCCGACCTGACGAGTCATATAGCCCCCAACCCGTCCATAATCTTCCAGCCCGACCGCTCGAAAATCGACCTGGTGTAGCCTGGCAATCGCATCGACCATCGCCTCGTACGTTGCCTGTCGTTCGGCCACTGGCATATCCTCTAAAGCATAACCTCGTAGCACTCGGCCAACCACAAAATCCATCAGATAAAAATCGGTCCCAATCACACTCGGGTCCTGACAGAGAACAAATGGCTTAGCAACGGGGACATCCGTATCCCATAAAGCTGACATAACCCGAAACTCGCGATCAACCGCATGGGCAGAGGGTAAGAGTTTACCCGGCGGTTTCTTGCGGAGCACATAGCGTCGGCCTCCCTTATCAGTCAGGACAAACGTCGGATTCGACATGCCACCCCGAATCTGACCAATCTGTATCGGTGACGTAAAGCCCTCAAGGTGTTCACGCATATAGCGTTCAAGGCTTGATTCGTCGAAGCGATGCTGCTCAAGGACTGGTGCGGTTTCCGTTGTCAGGGATATGAGAGGCAGTTCTCCAGGTTGTGTGTCGGTCATTAGGAGGGTCTCCTTTGCTTTCCTATACCAGTCTCGACCCTACATGCCCTGCTCGACCAGCTCCCACGCAGCAGTCGCCAGCTGCTTACACTTTTCGCCACGAGTGATTGCTTCAGGAGAGCTGGCATTACCGTCAAGTGCCCGTTTGTACACCCCTTGGACAATCGCCGCTAAGCGGAAGAGTGAAAACACCACGTAGAAGTTCCAGTTCTCAATCCCCGCCCGGCCGGTTTGTTCACAATACCGAGCCACACACTCCTCCTCTGAAGGAATGCCATAGCTGGCGTAATCCAGATTGGTGATGTCTCCTCGGATATCGTCTGGCACATGGTAGGGCAGACCACTATACGCCAAGTCTGACAATGGAGCGCCCAGGGTACTCAGCTCCCAGTCTACCACCGCTAAAATACGCGGCTCAGTCGGGTGGAAGAGCATATTCTCTAAGCGAAAGTCACCATGCGCAATCGTGGTTTCCTCATCTTCAGGCAAGTGCTCCGGTAGCCAGGCCATGAGTTTATCCATGGCAGGCAGGTCGCCGGTTTTGCTGGCCTCATACTGCTTTGACCAGCGACCGACCTGACGGGTCATATAGCCACCGACGCGGCCGTAGTCTTCCAGTCCAATCGCCCGGAAATCCACCTGGTGGAGTTTGGCCATGATGTCAATGTGGGCGTTATACACCGCGCGACGTTCAGCCGGCTCTAACTCGGGCAGTTCGTAGCCCCGAAACACTCTCCCATCAACAAAGTCCATAATATAAAAATCCGTCCCAATAATAGACGGATCCTGACACAGGACGTAGGCTTTGGCGACTGGTACCTCAGTATCCCACAAGGCCGAGATAATGCGAAACTCCCGGTCCACGGCATGGGCCGAGGGCAGCAATTTGCCTGGTGGTTTTTTACGCAACACATAGCGTTTCTCCGCCCTATCAGACAAGATAAACGTTGGATTCGACATCCCGCCCCGCACTTGTCCAACGGCGAGAGGCGAGACAAAGCTAGGAACATGCTCCTTCATATAGCGTTCAAGATTGGCTTCATCAAAACGATGCTGTTCGAGCACCGGAGCAGTATCTGCCGTTAATGACAGCAGTGAGGCGGTTTCAGATGACGGTGTCGTCATTGAGTTCTCTCCTTTTTCAGCCAGCCAGGATTGGCGTTTCCCGTTCCTTCCCAAGTGTGACAACGTGCAGAGCTCCATCGGCAACCTCTAGCACCGTACACGAACAATGGTCAGGCTCGAAGCAAATCATCCGATCATCTTGTGTGGCGGCACCCACAGCGACATTGATCGCTATAAAATGACTCGTGATGACAGTTGAAGTTTCCAGGCCACACAAAAAATCTGTCAGTCGTGCTTTCCATTGCTGGTGAAACTCAGACAGATCACCCCAACTCCCATGCATCGCTTGGCGAATCCAAATTGTGCGTCCCTCAAGGTCCTCTGTTGGCGAAGGAATTTCCGCAACCGCTTGCTCAACCTGAGCCGTGCAATTCCACATTTTCTCAAACGGAACAGCAGTGTCGCGAGCACGTTGTAGCGGGCTGGTAATAAGCGATAGTGACCCAAGCGATTCAAGCTCTTTTGCAACCGCTGCCGCTTGCTGGCGACCAAGTTCGTCTAAACCCGGATCCCGGTCTTCCCCGAAACCAGCCTTGGGTTGGCCGTGGCGGATGAGGTAGAGCTTAACAGAAGAAGCCACAATTTTGCTCCTCTCCGAGTGAGAGTGCACACCCAGTCCATACAAAAGACAGCGGTCTGTGATGATGCAGAGTACTTTCTTTTCTGCGTCTCTTCGTGCAACGAACAAACTCAGGGTTCGACTTCATACAGCAATTTTCCTTATCCAATGAGCGTTAAGACGCAAACTCTCCTGTCCCACAATGGCGGCTATAATAGTTTGAATAGAAAGAACAATCCAGATCCAATACGCGTAGATCCCTATCGGACCGCACACGGGAGATTTCCTATCGCAGCGGCCACACACCCAACTCGGCTATTGACGCTTCTGTCTACAGAGCAATGATCTGGCTCCCATTGCCCAAAAAATGGGCAGTCATGGTGCTTTTTACTTGAGCGTACAAATACTTTATCCATCCACGCTCCAAAAATTTAACATGTCTTCGTCCTTCTGTAGAATACGTATTTTTCCCGAGAAATCAGGCTGGATAGACCGTTCAAGAGCCCTCTGGGTGCTGAGTATTCAGTTTGGCACGATATATGCGCCTTCTCCATTCGGATACGTCCGCGCCGAGTTCGCAGGACGGGGAGAGAGTCACTATGACACGCTTTGATGTCTATGATACCGAGGACTTTTTCGACGAAATGATATGCGCTGAAGGCACGCCTCGTCCAGCTGCAAAGTTGCTCCTGGAAAAGATTCAGGGCTTGCCTGATGGAGAAATCATCCGTCGCCAGCAAGCGGCCGAACGCACTCTGCTGCAGATGGGCATCACCTTTCATGTCTATGGTGATGGAGCCGGCACAGAAAAAATCTGGCCGTTTGACCTGCTGCCTCGGATCATCGGCGCAACGGAGTGGGAATGGATTGAACGTGGACTCAAGCAGCGCATCCATGCCCTGAATCTGTTCATCAATGATATTTACCACGATCAAAAAATCATCAAAGATCGCGTCATCCCCGAGGAAATTATTCACTCGGCGAGCAGTTTTCGACCTTCATGTATCGAACTAGATCCGCCACTCGGCGTCTGGTGTCATATCACTGGGACTGACCTCATCCGCGATCGCGATGGGCAAATCTACATCCTGGAAGATAATCTCCGCTGCCCGTCTGGTGCGTCTTACGTGCTGCAAAACCGTGATCTCATGAAGCGGACTTTTCCATCGGTCTTTGAATCTTCCCAGATCCGCCCAGTTGATGATTATCCGAGCCGTCTGCTGGAAATGCTGCTGTCCTTAGCTCCAGCCCATGCCACGACGCCAACGGTTGCCGTGTTGACGCCAGGCATATACAACTCCGCCTATTTTGAGCATTCGTTTCTCGCCCAGCAGATGGGTGTCGAACTGGTTGAAGGGCGAGATTTAATAGTCGTCGATGGTTTTGTGCAGATGCGCACGACACAAGGACTCCAGCGTGTTGACGTGCTGTATCGTCGGATCGATGATGATTTCCTTGATCCGAAGGTTTTTCGTTCTGATTCGATGCTTGGCATCCCAGGTATTATGGAAATCTACAAGGCCGGTCGGGTCGCTTTAGTGAACGCCCCAGGCACCGGCATTGCCGACGACAAAGTCATCTATGCCTATGTGCCGAAAATGATTCAATACTACCTGGGCGAGGAGATAATCATCCCCAACGTGCCAACCTATCTATGCTGGGATGACAAAGATCGGCAATACACGTTAGAGCATCTTGCCCAGCTGGTCGTCAAAGCCGCCAACGAATCGGGGGGTTATGGCATGCTGGTGGGCCCGCATTCAACTGCTGCGGAGCGTGTCGAGTTTGCTCAACAGATCAAGGCCAACCCGCGCAATTATATTGCCCAGCCGACGCTATCGCTGTCCCGCGTGCCAGTCATGATCGACGATCACTTCGAAGGCCGCCATGTCGATCTCCGCCCGTATATTCTGTACGGGAAAGATATCTACGTCCTGCCCGGCGGCTTGACCCGCGTCGCGCTCAAAAAAGGATCGCTGGTCGTCAATTCTTCGCAAGGTGGCGGCAGTAAAGACACCTGGGTGTTGTCCAGCTCACTTTCCGACCAGACGCAAAGACAAACGGCTCAATCACAAATCCAGCACTCAGCAAAGTAGATATGCCGTATGACAGACATACCGTATAGGGAAGGGCCTTATGTTAAGCCGCGTTGCTGACGCGATCTATTGGATGAGCTGCTATATTGAGCGAGCAGAAAATGTTGCCCGTTTTATTGATGTGAACTTGCTCATGCTCTTGGATCTGCCCTCAGGTACCCGGGAACAGTGGGAACCCCTCATCATCGCGTCTGGCGATCACAAGTCGTTCCAGGAACGTTATGGAGAGGCGACCCGTGCCAATGTGATTCAATTTCTGAGTTTCGATCGTGACAACCCCAACTCGATTCTCTCCTGTTTGCGTGCTGCGCGGGAAAGTGCTCGGTCCATTCGGGAGGTCATCTCCTCGGATATGTGGGAGCAGGTCAACAAATTTTACCTGATGGTCAATGAGGCGGCAGTGGAAAATCGAGACATGGGTTCCCCGCATGATTTTTTTACCGAAATCAAGCTGGCTGGTCATCTGTTCGAGGGGCTCACGAATAATACTATGTCGCACGGTGAGGGCTGGCATTTCTCCCGGCTCGGGACCTTGCTTGAACGAGCTGATAAGACGTCCCGCATTCTCGATGTGAAATATTTTATTCTGCTCCCGGCTGTCTCTGACATCGGTACTCCCAGCGACGATACCCAGTGGGCGGCCGTGCTACGCTCAACCAGCGCGTTTGAAATGTACCGTAAACGCCATCACCATATTATCCCCACCCTAGTTGTGGACTTCCTCTTGCTCGATCGGGACTTTCCCCGCTCAGTGCACCACTGTCTGGTTCAGGCCGACGAATCATTGCACGCGATTTCAGGCACCTCCCTCGGCACCTTCAGAAACCCGGCAGAGCAGCACTTAGGCCAGCTCCGAGCGGAACTCGCTTACACGGAAGTCAAACAAATCATTGAGCGTGGCGTACACGAATTTGTTGACGCCTTTCAGACCAAGCTCAACTTGGTTGGCGATGGCATATTTGAAACCTTTTTTGCCGCCCGTCCAATTGGTGGGGCTATTCTCGAAACATGAGACCGGTCCGGCTCACATCGACTGCCACATCCAGTTCATGCGTCCCGCCACCGAAGGCCACCCCCTTTAAGGGCGTGACATCGCTGTAATCCCGTCCCCAGGCAAGAGTCAGATGCTGGTCTGTCGGCATCAGGTTATTGGTCGGATCAAAATCCACCCATCCCTGACCAGGACTGTAGACAGATACCCAGGCATGCGAAGCCGCCACTCCAACTAACTGCGCCGATTCTGATTGGCCTGCTTGGTGAGCGAGACTTGGCGGAGGGCCGGTCTCGAGATAGCCACTCACATAGCGGGCTGCTAGCCCTAGGGATCGGAGACATGCAATTGCCAGCTGGGCGTAGTCCTGACACACCCCACGGCGGTGGTGCAGAACATCGTGGACAGGGGTTGCCACAGTGGTGAAGTTCGGATCATAGGTCAAGTCGGAGGAGATACGCTGCATGAGATCGTGCGCCGCTTCGAGCAGACAGCGTCCCTGGGAAAACGACGGAGCAACATATTCGACAAAGGCTGGATCGGCACTGATCAAGGGAGAATCCAAAACAAATTGGCGGGCATCAAGCTTCTCGGGACCCAGATCGTGGACAAGAGCCTGCCTGACATCCTCCCAAGCCGGGGAAGCCTGGAGAGAGGGAAGCGCAGTAGGCCTGAGCATCAGCGTACTCGACGCAGTGACCTCAAGCACAGTATGCGGTTCTTGGATAGCAAAATACGCCACCCGATTGCCAAAAAAATCTGCGCGTTCTTGATACACCGCTGGAGCGGGACTGATCTGGAGCTGGCTGGTCTGACACTGTTGGCGCTCAAAAGAACGCGGCAGCAGATAGGCTTCATTCTGACAGTGCGGGACTGGCAAACTATAGCGATAGCGGGTCGTATGGACGATGGCGTAGGGAATCATGCTGATGTTCCATCAACTGTTGTTGGGCTTCGATATGGCTGAAGTAGGTACGGCTCAGGACATCGGATAACGCCAGGAGGAACGTCCCGAGCTGGGCAAACAGCTCGTCGAGCGTTTCATACACCGGCTCTTCCCACACCGCTTGGGAAAGCCCCTCGATATCCGTTGTCCGCAGTGCGGTAAGAGATTGCAACACCAGTCGTTGAGCGGGACTGCGGTGCGGCAGAGTTGCCTGACGGGGTAATCCATCAACGTGTTCCTGTAGACGGGCCAACTGATAGCCGACCGAGCGAGGGTTACTCTCATCGTGCAGGAGGAGGTCAAGCACGGCCTGGGCGTCAACCTGCGTATAATAGCGACGCCGATAGGTCTGCAAGCTATCCGTCATGGCCAGCACCACCTCCCACAGCGCGCCCCGACCGCCTGGAGCCATCTCACAGGCGGTATGCAGCAGACTAATAGTATGGAGTGTCCGTTCCAGACGCCGTCCTATCTCCAGGAACCGAAACCCTTGGCCCCGGCTCATGCTTTCCACGCTCAACCCGCTGAAGGATGCTAAGCCACTGACCACCCGAGTGAGACTTTCTATGGTCTGATCAAGACGCATATGCGGAGACAGTTCTTGGTCAAGCGTATTGAGCACCCGTGCCGTATCATCAGACAAGCGGTCGCGGACAGACCGCCCGGCCTGCAATAAAGCGTCAAGGGTTGAACGCAAACTGCCTGACTTTGTTGGCTCGAGAATAACTGCGAGTAACTCGAGTTCTTTTGCCATCAGCCGTCGGTTGCCAGCCTGACCGACCAAGTGCAAGTATGTCACAGCTTTGTGGGTCACGGCAGACAGCAATCCAGGCAAATAGGGATCATGATTGACCACTTCGGTATCCAGTAAGCGCAGCAACATCTCCCGAAACACGCGGGCACTGCTTTCCATACGTTCGGTATAGCGCCCGAGCCAAAACAGATTATCGGCCACGCGACTGGGAATCTCTCCGCCACTCCGCGTTAGAGCGACAGGCTGTTCAGCCGACGGCAACAGACTCACCGCTTGCTCAGGCTCTGAGGCTAAGACCCAGATATCCTTACTCATCCCGCCAGTTTGGTTTGAAACATCCCAGGAATCCGGGCCAGGAGCCACCCGGGCCAGCCCGCCTGGCATCACCACATACGCATCATCACGAGCCACCAAAAAGCTCCGCAACACCAGAGGACGCGGGACCAGTTTTCCATCTGCAAACGTTGGCGTGGTAGAGAGAGGCAGGTACTCTTGTGCAACATAGCGATGGGGCTGCGCCTGGATACGCGCACTGAGCGCTTCTCGCTCCATGGCAGACAGCTGAGCGCCAAAAACGGTGTCCGAGGCAGCCTGCGTCACACGTGGCAGGTATGGACTGACCGGTTTAATCACGAGACGATCAAGATGAGCCAGGACATACCGACATTCGTCCTCCCCACCGCACCACCACGTTGCGACTGATGGCAGCCGCAGCTCCTGCCCGAACAGCTCTCGGCACAGCCGGGGTAAGAAGGCCATCAGAGCTGGATTTTCGAGGATTCCCACTCCAAGTGGATTTGCAACCGCAACCTGATTCGTGCGGGTGGCTTGGACAAGCCCCGGTGTGCCCAGGAGTGAATCTTTGCGTAACTCCAACGGATCGCAAAACGTATCATCAACGCGACGCAAAATAACGTCAACCGGCTGCAAACCATCCAGAGTTTTGAGCCACACCCGCCCATCTCGAAGAGTCAAATCACTTCCCTGGACCAAAGTGTAATCAAGATATTGGGCGACATAGGCCTGTTCAAAATAGGTCTCATTGCCTGGTCCCGGCGTCAGCAGCACGGTCCGCCCTGACTCCCTCTGCTGAGGGACAAGCGTCGCCAGAGAGTTGCGCAAGGTCCGAAAATACAGTGCCAAGCGATGAACCTGCGCATCTCGATACAGACTCGGGAAGACTCGTGCGAGCGTCAGCCGGTTCTCGAGGGCATAGCCAGCACCAGAAGGCGTCTGGGTCCAGTCGCTCAGAACCCACATATTGCCGTCGGGAGAGCGAGCAAGGTCGGCCGCATAGGAAAAGAGAAAACGCCGAGAGGGTGGAGCGATGCCAACACAGGCGCGTAAAAATCCAAAATGGCTATAGATCAAATGGAGCGGCAGGAGCCCTTTTTTTATGAGCTGCTGTGGTCCGTACAAGTCAGCGAGAATGAGATTGAACAGCTCCGCTCGCTGAATCAGACCTCGTTCAATATCCCTCCATTCCTGACTGGTTAACAGAGTTGGCAGCAGATCCAAGGCCCACGGGCGCCCTTCGCCTCGGGCATCAGAATAGACATTATACGTGACTCCATTCTCGCGCAGCAGACGCCGCACTTCCTGTTCGCGGCGGAGCAGTTCCTGAGGTCCGAGAGCCTCCAACGAACGGATGACGTACTCCCAATGGGAGCGGGGCTGCTGCGGCTCACGACACAGCTCATCGTAGCTCCCCGCAGGGGCCTGATAGTCAGCAAAAAGACTCGTGTGTCCCGGTGTCGGAACGGCGAGATCCACATCAGACATGGTGGAATATTCGGGACTTCCTACTTTCCCCGCGAGTTTGACTATTTAATCATCAGAACAATATTGACTCAAGCGGCAGTCAGCACGCTGCCAGCAGCGAGAGTGATGACTGGGCAACACCACCAGTGTGTTGCTCTGGCAGCACACTGGTGATCAGGAACAGCAGGTAGTGAAATCTGAAGAGACCACCCGGGCAAAAACACGAGCAAATTCGGGGGGCAAGCGCTTAGCACTCAATTGAGCGACGTAAATCCAACGTGTGGGGAAACTCTTGGGACAGCTCAGTTGCGACCGACGCCATCGGCCCCGGGGTGTGCCCATACGACCAGAAGCGGGCTAAGCGACGGGCTTCGGCTTCATTGGCGTTGACTGGAAATGTATCATAGTGACGCCCCCCAGGATGGGTCACATGGTAGGTGCAACCACCCAGTGAGCGACCTGTCCAGGTATCCACAAGGTCAAACACCAGTGGGGCCTGGACGCGGATTGTCGGATGCAAACCAGATGGAGGCTGCCAGGCTTTATAGCGCACTCCCGCCACTGCTTCGCCAGACGGACCAATCGGCTGGAGTGGAACACGACGGCCATTACACACCACCTGATGGCGCGTATCAGTCAGACCGCTGACCTTGACCTGCAGCCGCTCGACTGAGGAGTCGACATAGCGAGCCGTATTACTGCCTGTCATTTCCTCGCCCAGTACGTTCCAGGGCTCAATCGCTGCGCGCAGCTCAAGCTGAATATCCCGGACGTTTATTGTGCCATAGCGCGGAAAGCGAAATTCAAAAAACGGCTGAAACCATGCCTCGTCAAACGCATAGCCAGCGGCTTGCAAATCTTCAATCACGTCTGTAAAGTCTTGCCACACGTAGTGGGGCAGCAAAAAACGGTCGTGCAAAGCCGTGCCCCACCGGACGAGTTTGTGCTGGTATGGCTGCTGCCAAAACCGAGCGACCAGCCCTCGCACCAACAGCATTTGGACCAAGCTCATCCGAGCGTGGGGTGGCATCTCAAACGCCCGCAGCTCAACCAGTCCAAGGCGGCCAGTCTCCGACTCAGGTGCGTACAGTTTATCAATACAAAACTCCGCCCGATGGGTGTTGCCAGTAAGGTCAACGAGGAGATTGCGCAGCAAGCGATCAACCAACCACGGGGCTGGCGTTTCCCCATCGGGCATATGCTGAAAGGCAATTTCTAGCTCGTACAGGCTTTCATGGCGTGCTTCGTCAACCCGTGGCGCCTGGCTAGTTGGACCAACAAACAGCCCCGACAGCAAGTACGACAAGCTGGGATGATTATGCCAATACGAGAGCAGACTGCGCAGCAAATCAGGACGGCGCAGGACCGGACTATCGGCTGGCGTCGGCCCACCCAGTGCCATATGATTGCCACCACCCGTCCCCGTATGCGAGCCGTCAAGCCTGAACTTTTCCGTGCCTAAGCGGGTTTGGCGCGCCTCTTCGTATAAAATCGTCGTATTGTGGACCAGCTCCTGCCAGCTCGTAGCGGGGTGAATATTGACTTCAATCACACCAGGGTCCGGGGTCACTAAAAAGCGCTGCAAACGCCAATCTCTCGGTGCTGGATAGCCTTCTAGTATGATCGGCAGCGCGAGCTCAGCCGCTGTCTCTTCGAGACAAGCAATCAGGTCAAGAAATGCGTCGAGGTGAGTCACCGGCGGCAGAAACACATACAGATGCCCATCTCGAGGTTCCACACACAGCACGGGACGAAAAATCTCGACCGTGCCTTCTTCCTCTTCACGTTCTTCCCAAGCAGGTAAAGAATCGAGCGGCAGCCGATACCCCATTGGCGAATCCCCTGGCGTCAGGAACATGCGATCTAAACGGAACTGCCACTGACAGCTGCGCCACACACAGTCATGTGCGTTCCCATTCTTGCCCTTTTGATCGCGTATCTGGGCGTCTAAGGGCAAGGCATAGCCGCTAATGGCAGCCATGCCCTTGTGTAAAATCTGGGTTAAACGCCGCCGCTCAGCCGAGTCAGACAGATCGCTTTTAAAGGGATCACTCCCGATCGGCAGCGTGCCCTCTTTCCACAGGTAATAAAACGTGTCCTCATAGCCAGGAATAGCCCACTCAGGATTGACATCCAAACGCTCAGCCAGACGGCGGATAAAGCGTTCAGCCTGCTCAGCGCCATTGTCCTCAGGCTGCTCTTCATCAGCCAGCAGCGCCAGGTTTTGCCAGACCGGTACGCCATCAGGTCGCCAGTAACAGCTCAGCGCCCAACGCGGCAACGCTTCACCGGGGTACCACTTGCCCTGGCCATAGTGGAGGACAGCTCCTGGAGCAAAGTGCTTCTGTAGCCGCTTGAGCAAGGTGCTGGCCAGCTTGCGCTTTGTGGGTCCCACAGCTGCGATATTCCATTCATCTGCATCCACCTCGTCAATCGATACAAAGGTTGGCTCTCCGCCCATTGTCAGCCGGACGTCACCCGCCAGCAAGACTTCATCCACTGCTCGTCCAAGCCGATCAATCGCCTGCCACTGCTCTTCGCTATACGGCTTAGTCACCCGTGGATCTTCCTGGACTCGGGTCAGCTGCATGTCGAACTGAAAATCCGCTTTACACGGCTCCGTCGTGCCACTGATAGGTGACGCGCCAATCGGGTCGGGCGTACACGCGAGGGGGATATGCCCCTCACCGGCCCATAATCCTGAAGTCGGATCAAGGCCAAGCCATCCCCCGCCTGGAACATAGACTTCGGCCCAGGCGTGTAAATCCGCGAAATCGGCACTCGGTCCAGATGGGCCGTCAAGTGCTTTCTGATCCGCCACAAGTTGGATCAAATAGCCCGATACAAAGCGGGCGGCCAAACCACACCGGCGTAGAATCTGGACGAGTAGCCAGCCAGTATCTCGACACGACCCCTTGCCGAGCTTCAGCGTTTCTTCGCAGCTCTGCACGCCTGGCTCCATGCGGATGACATAGCCAATATCGTGCTGCAAGCGACTGTTCAGACTCACGAGAAAGTCCACGGTCCGCTGCCGACGGTGATCAATACCGCTTAACCAGTCAGTCAGGCGCGGGCCATGCTCGCGCACCTCTAAATACGGGGCCAACTCTTTTGCCAAGCTAGGCTCATATTGGAAGGGATAGTCTTCCGCCTGCTCCTCCAGGAAAAAATCAAACGGATTAATGACCGTCATCTCGGCGACCAGATCCACTTCGACACGAAAGGTACGCGTTTTTTCCGGAAATACCAGCCGCGCTAAATAATTGCCAAACGGATCTTGCTGCCAGTTGATAAAATGTTCTTTGGGCTGGACATGCAGCGAGTAAGCTTGAATCGGCGTCCGGCAGTGCGGTGCAGGCCGAAGACGGACTAACTGAGGATGGAGTCCGATCAGATGATCGTAGTGATATTGAGTAGTATGGTGGAGGGCAACACGGAGAGCCATGAACACACTCCTTATATATGGGAAGAGTTTTCGAAAACAGACCAAACAAAATAGGCCGGCGGATAGAGGTCTGCTGCTCCACAGCAGGCTACTGATAAAACAAGAGACAGCCCAACAACACAACCGTCCTGCTTGACGAAAAACCCTAACGATTTCACATCATCGCTATGGGGAATGCGTTGGCATAATACCTGCATTCTAAAGGCAAGGCGACCGACATAGATGGTAGAGAAAGGCTTGTCCCTCTTGCTCTTTCCCTACTGTCTAGGAGGACAGTGCACCTCTCCTGCGCTGTCCCCATTTTTTCAGTTCGCCGTCTCGTCCGCTTTGGGCTGACGGTGTTCCCAGGTCCGCACGTTCTCTCTCCTGACGTGCGGGCCTTTTCTTTTTTTGGGGTGTTGTAGCGGAAATAAAAAAAGACGGAGCAGGTCCGTCTTTTGTCTAGCAATGGAGTTTCTCAGCGTGCCAGGCAGCAAGCTGACGCAGCAGACCTTGTCTAATGGCCGATACTGTCATCCCGCTCGCGCAGCCATGAACACACCTGGGGCCAGAGTTTCTTCTGCGCTCCAGTGCTCACCGCTGCCCCAATGTGGCCAGTCGGAAAGACCAGATTGGTTGCATCCTCACTCCCAACCAAATTGACAAAAGGTACGCTCGACTGGGGATGCACGACATCATCGTGTTGCCCAATCACATTCAGCGCTGGACACGTGATATCTTGAAGATTCACCGTTTGGCCGCGAATCTGGAATTCATTCTTTACTAGGGCGTTTTTCTGATTCAGCTCTTCGGTCATTTCCCGGAAAATCTGGCCAGCCATGGGCACATCGCTATTCATCCATTTCTCGAACAGATCGAACATCTGGACGTAATCTTTGTTATCTTTGCCCCGATACAGTCCAACGTATTTGTCTATGGCATGGTGGACAGGTGCCATGGCATCAAAGCTCGATTTCATAAACCAAGACGGGCAATTGCCATACACTTCAGTCATGAGTTTCATGGTCTCAGGTGAGATCTTGTCCATCAGTGCTTGGGTCGGCAGCTCGCGGACGCTCATGTCCAGCGGCAGCGTGAAGTTAACCAAATTCTTCACCTGCTCGGGATACAGCGCCGTGTACATCGTTGTCAGTAATCCCCCAAAGCAGTAGCCCAGGAGCGAGACCTGATCCACACCTTCACGAATTTGGATCGCCCGCACTGCATTCGCCAGGTCGCCGTTCACATATGCATCAAAGCCCCGCCAGCTGTCGGCCTGGGTCGGCGGAATCCAGTCGATGAAATACACTTCCAGCCCGTTCTTGGTCAGCGTTTCCACCACACTCCGGCCCGGCAGCAGATCTAGAATGAACGGCCGTTTGACCAGCGAATACGCAATCAGGATCGGGGTGCCTAAAGGTTCACCTACCGCTGGATAGTAGCGCAGGCGAGTTTTGCCACCTTCGTACACAACCTCATACGGAGTCGCCGTAGGCGGATCTTCCTCAACTGGGTACGCCTCACCAACCCCGCGCCGAAAGCCATCAAAGCTCCGGACAGCACCGTCGAGCCAATATTTAGGGAGTTCACTGAGTAAAGACATAATCGTTCCTCATGTTGAGAGAGTACGGGGTAATAAAGGATTGGTGTTAGGCGACCTTACGATGAATGGGGGTCACTTCGCTTGTGTGAGCAGCCGGTTTAATTTTCGGCTTGACTTGCAGCTCAACCGGTTGGCTTCTCTCAGCCAAAGAGCGGACCTCTTGGCGGAGGGCTTGAATCTCTCCAGCGGTGGGTAAGCCCATCGCTTTCCACATGCCGGTGAAGAAGGCACCCGTCATCGCACTACTGGCTTTCTGCCAACGCAGCATGCCGTCAAGCGTCGAGGCTGTCATCTCGCCGACCACGGGGTTGCGATACATATCATCGACCACCGTTGAGCTGAGCTTAACCGTCGCATCATAAGTCTTCCAAGCCGCCTCAGTCGCTTCCTTCTCATCACTTATCCCCAGCCCCATCCGCATCCCGGCGAACGGCAGATCAATACACAGCGCCGTATACGCTGTCAGAAACTCATTCATTCCGTTCTTGATTGCTGTGTCTGCCATGCTGATCTCCTTGCCTACTTTTTCCGTTTTCACTCTCAAGGCTCTGTCTGTATTTACGATAGGGCAGTGGATTCCCGTACTCAACACAACGCCTGTCACCCAGGTGACCAAGGTCGGTGCTTTGTCTAGATTAGCTGTGTTTCATGTCTCTTGCGTGACAAATCCATAACACGTTCGTGAAGCTTGAGTTTCTTGAAACGTTTCTTTCAGCCAAGTAAATTAAGCAAGAATAATGCCGAGCTGGATTTTTCAGGAAAGCCCTAAGAAGACACGAGTTTTTGGAGGATGAGGAAAAAGCAGCGACCAATGTGACTGCGTATTAAGCAGCAATCTGTTGTGTCAGCAGCAGCTGTGTTTTCTCCCTCAGGGAGGTGCCTGTCCTGAGCAAGACCGAAGGAGCTAGGGTGAGAGGGGCCGTCAAGCTGCGGTGTACGCCCTCTCAACCTACTCAGGCTGCGTCGAGGGCTCGACATTCAGATGCAGCCGATACTCAATACTGTCTTTGAGCAGCCCTTTGATGTAGCAGCCTTTTTCCGCCCGTTCGACAATCGTCCGGATCTGTTCTTCAGGCGCACTGCTCTGCACGGCCAAGTTCACATCTATCGTTTTCACAAAACCTTTTTCATTTGCCCGGGCCGAGATCGTCGCGCCCGCCAAGGGAACCCGCCGAGCGCGGGCCGTGATCTGTACCGACAGCAGCAAACAGCCACACAGCGCGCCCAGAAAAGAGGTGACCGGGTCCGGCGCGCTGCCGCGTCCGCCCATGGCCTGCGGCTCATCAAGCGTCCAGGTGAACGGTCCGGCTTGGACGTCGATGGTCAGGCTATCGGGCTGAGTGGCGGCAAGCGCGTGGCGAAAGCCGCCGTGTGGATCGTTGGCTACATCTTGCGCCTGTTGCTCATCCGGTTTGTGCCATCCTCGGGCATACGGACTGCGCGGTTCATCCATGTCGTTCTCCTTGCCTTACGACATCCACTATAGCCGAGCAGAGCGCTCTACAGAATGGCTCAACCCGGTTCTCGTTGACAAACAAGGAGAGATAACCTTAAACGGATTTCAGGATCACGAGGAGAACCGGGCATGACCGAGTATGAAGCCGCTGCCTTGAGTCTGGGCTATTGGTAGATGATAGCCGCCTTCCTGCAAGCCGGCTTGGGATTCCACTCCATTGACCCGCCCCACCGGACTTCCTCCGTATCCAAATATCTCGCTATCTCCCCCTCCTCATCGTCAATCTTCAACCGAAGATAGAGACACAGGAGCAAATTATCCCAAATCACCGAACCCGATTGTCCAGCGCGTCCAAGAAGCGAGCCAGCACCCGATCATTGATGTGCAGCGGGTTTGAAACCTGCATCCGGCGTGCGACCGTAGCGGCCCGCCGCCGTGTCAGGACGCCGGCTGCGACCAGATCCACCATGAGGCCAAGGCCGAAGCGCGTCTCAACGTCGTGGCGTTTGCAGAGCCGCCGTAATGCGCCGTCGTTCGTCACGCACGTCCACCCCTCTTCGCGACAAACGACCAAGCAGAGGCGATCGTTGAACGAGACACTCGACTCGACCTTCGCGGCTTGGAGCATCCGATCCGTTGAGACCTCAATGACTTCAACGCCAAGGTGCACGCATTGCACTGCCGTGACGCCCCGCACTTCCTCAAGCACGGACGGTACAACGGCCACCCGTCCCAGGTGCTGAACCACGAGATTAAGGATCGCTAACTCGGACTCGCGGTAGTCGATGAGCACGTCCGCGTCGGCAAGGAGCACCGTCGGCGTAGCCTGCATTTAGCGCACCCACTCGCGCGCCTTCTGCCTCATCTCGTCCCGAGTGAGCCCAAGTATC
Source organism: Binatia bacterium (assembly GCA_965231765.1). Taxonomy (GTDB): domain Bacteria; phylum Desulfobacterota; class Binatia; order Bin18; family Bin18; genus JAAXHF01. The sequence goes on along the minus strand of OZ246887.1, from coordinate 4,106,730 downwards.
TCGGCGGCGCGCCCGAGCGAAATGCGTTCCTCTTCGAGCGCCCGTCGCACGAGTCGCGACAGGCGGTCCTCAATGAAGTCGTGTTTGGAGAGACCCGCTGGTTCCCCTGAGCGGCTCCAGTTCCACGCGAACTCGCTCTTCTCAAGAGCTTCGGGCTCGTCAGTTTTGCGGAGCGTCTTGCCGAAGTAGCCACGGTGCTGGCCCTGGAATGCACGCCAGACGGCGGATGTCTCGCGGCCTGACTCCACTAGCCGGTAGAGCACGGTCTTGTAGCTCGCGCGGAAGATTCGCTTGACCTTGAGAACACGCAGCAGAAGCGAGTGACCACGGGTCACATCCCACTCGACCGCGAACGCCGTCTCCGGCATCAGGAACTCGCTTGCGAAAGCGTCAGCTTCTCGTTCTGCCCGTAAGGGGAGATCGGTGGCCTCTCGCTGATATTCGGAGGGGTGAAGTAGCAGGTGGCCCAGTTCATGCGCCGCAGTGAATATCCAGCGTTCCACCGAAATCCGATCCCAGGTGTTGACAACTACCGCCGGGCCGCCGTCGCGGGCACCGACACTCAGCCCGAAGAACGAGTCCCGATTCGTCTCCAGGAGCAGGAGCTTCACCCCGCTCTCCTCAAGCAGTCCGCAGATATCGCGCACCGGTTCCTCGGGTCCGAGTCCGACCGTCCGGCGCGCGGCCTGCGCGGCCTTCATAGGGCTGCCTCGGCGGCTCGGAGCTACCACCGGCTCGAACCGGAACGGGAGACGCTCGTCCAAGGCGGCCTCAAGCCCGGCGTAGGCGTCCAGCCACTTCGAGACTTCCGCCAGAATCTGCTCGCGCGCATGAACCAGCGCCCGAGCGCGGAATCGCACGCTTTCGAGAGGCCGAACGGGGGTAACAAGCTCGCCGACCGGGACCACGAGCGCTTTTGCTAAAGCGTCGAGGGTCCGTGCACGCGGGACGACCGTCCCCCGCTCAATCTTTCCAAGCGCCACACGTGAGAGTTTGGCCTTCGTAGCGAGGTCCGCCTGAGTCAATTGACGGTCCAGCCGTAGTCGGGCAACGTTTGCGGCGATGGTCGCCTCCTCTGCCATTGTTTGTTCCTCCCTGCGAGGTGACTGGTTGAAAGTTATCTTTATAACATATTTTAATAATTTGAAAATTTAGCTATACATCAGAACAGACAGGATACGATTTGAGGGGGCCAATATGCGGATTATCAAACCTTATGGTCGAAGCGAGACGGAGTTCGAGGCTGGGGAAAACCTCCAGCGGGCAATTCGCCAAAAGAGTAGCCTCGGCGCTCCGAACGACACCCCCGTCGATATTGTAAAGTTTACACGAAACCATCCCCAACTTGTTATCGCGCAATGGATTTCCGCGATTGACAAAATTGCGTCCAAGCCCAAGCGTGACAAGAAACCTACGACCCTCCCCGCGCCGACCCCGCTTCTGCCTGATTCAGAATACCGAGGAAGTTAATGCCGAGGGGGTAAGGAGTTCCTATCAATGGAGAATGCGACATACTCAGGAAAATTCAAAATTCTGCCTGACACCGATACTACAGGTAGCCTAACCATCGCAGGGCCAAACAGTTCTCTACGTGTGTGGAGCGAGGATGACACCTTTATCGACGAAAGAGTCACTGTGAAAGGGTATTTACAAAATCTTAAAAAAGTATCGTTAAGCGATTGCTGGCCCAGCGGTGGTATTCAGCACAGCACCCACAAGGAATCGGAACAGACATGGCATTGCACCCTGCGCCCTAGGTTGATTGTTATTGGCAACGACTATCTCCTCCCGAACGATAAAGAGATAGTCGAAGCAAACTTCACATTCGATGATGCCGCTAAGTTATTTTACGCTCGGGACGCTTTCGGAATCGTGAACCCGTACAAAGATAAAGATGTGGCTTCATTGATAGAAAAGATAGGCGAGCTAGAAAACAGAAAAATTGAATCAGGTCCTCGGCCCATAATTGCGTACTTCAACGGAAAATTCGACATTGTTTCCATAGACACGGTAATAGGGAATATTTCGGTATATCGGGGAATTGGAGAACGTTTTGATCCCTTTAACGGTGTAAGAATTGAAAATCAAATAACTATCAAGCTAAAATTTCCAGAGCCAGTAGATTCGGACTATGCTGTCCAGAGCGTTGTAAAATTGTTGCGACTGTTCGAGATAATAATAGGTCGGCCGCAAAATATCACCAGCCTTTCTTTTTTCAAAGGTGAAGAGGAACGATTGGCAGAACGCTTTGAGGCAATCCAGTGCGATCTCCCAATATACGAAAGAAACGATGAAGAAAGAAATTCAAATCTGGATATATTGATAAATCCGATTCAGCGAAAAGAAGAATTCTCGCATATGACCGCAAATTGGCTAGGGCGTTATGAAACCTGGGAGGATGCGCATTCGAGGTTTTTCAATGGCTTCTTCAAGCAACGACGCTACGATATTGACCGCCTGGTCGGTGCAGCCAACATGTTCGATATTCTGCCAGACACAGCCTTGCCTCCAAAGACTGAGATTCCAGAAGATCTCAAATCCGCTAGGGATCGCTGTCGTGACATCATTAAAAAGCTTCCCCCGTCTCCTGACCGGAATAGCCTCCTCGGTGCCCTGGGTCGTGTTGGCAGTAACACACTGAAGGAGAAGATACGTCACAGAGCAAAAATTCTAGTTGCCGTGAGCGGCAACGATTTCCCAGAAATATTTTGGATAATAGATGAGGCTGTGAATTGTCGAAATCATTACGTGCACGGAAGTCCTCTTCACATAGATTCTAGCGAAATGGGCCTAGCACTATTTTTTTTCACGGCAACCTTGGAATTCGTTTTCGCTTCCTCGAACCTCGTTGAAGCGGGATGGAATCTGAAGACATGGTCGCGAGCTGGCCATTATCATCCATTTGCTCTGTATTTTGGCGGCTATCTGAGGAGTCTAGAAAAGTTAAAATCTTCTATAAAATCCTCAGATTGACGTTATCAATGTAGAAAAACAATTTTTTGAGACTTTACCAGACGGCGAGAATAGCATTCGGCAACGCCTTACCGTTTGTGCCTCCTCCGCTTCGGCTTTGGCTTCACGGTCAACGGCGCAGTCATCTTCTCATACCACCCGAACAGATGCTCCACCCGCTCGCGCTCCGAGGCGAAGCCGCCGGGCCGGCAGAGCCGGTCCACGGCCCGGTCGAGAGCGTGGTGGACCTTGCGCAAGTTGGGCGGCATCAGGTCGGGGTCGTACAGGTCGGCCAAGTTCGCACCCGGATGCGCCTGCCGGGCATCAAGTACCGCCTGCGCCAGCGGTTCCAGTTTTGCCAGCTTCGCGCCTTTGGGCGGTAGGGGAAAAGTATTGTACACCCCTACCTTTCCTCAAAAATCGGATACGCCTCCATATAGCCCATCTCAACCAGCTCAGTCCTGGGTGCCCAGCGAGCCATTTCTTCTCGAATCGGAGCGGTATCAATCGCTTTGGAGAAGCCCGGCAACCAGTTGTCGTGATGACCCAGCACTACGCGACGCGGCCGCAATATATCGACTTGCCGAGCGACGAACTGAGCTAACGATCCCTGAATCGGCTCGCCGTCAATATTACCCCGACCAGCTGCGGCTAAAATTGCAACATCTGGTCGTCGATCACGGAGAATCCCACTCCAGTGCCCAGACGTATCTTGGTATAACAACGATCCTTCTGGTGTCTCAAACACATACACCAAGGCTCCCCCGTCGCCGCGCGCACCCTGGGCTGAGACTGTGAGATGTTCGACGACTTCCCCACCGATTGCACTGAGTTGAGCCCACAGCCCCTTCATGCGCTCAGCCTGTTCTTGGTATGTCACACCAAGTTCGCCAATACATACCGCATTGGAATCCGGCATGGCCGTCTTGGTCCAGACACAAGAATGCTGGCTTGGGTAGACGGTGACCGTTACATCTGGGGCAAGCTGAATTTTTTCGCCGCCAGCGACTGGCATGAGTTGTTCTTCTGGCACCCCTTGGGCGGCCATAATCCGGATGCTCTCATATGAACCAATAATAGTCGCCCCAGTCGCCTTAGCAATCCGTTCAGCCCCGTACAAGTGATCAAAATGGGAATGGCCAACAACGATCCAATCCGCTTTTTGCACGGTGTCAGTCGTCATACCGGTCTGTGCCGCACTTGGCACCCGGTCGATATACGCATCCAGAAAAACAACCAGCTCGCCAATGCTGAGTCGAAAGGTTGCACAGCCAAGCCAATCTAACGTTGTGCTCATTGTCCGTCCCTCCTATGAACGGTGTCTTTTCTTGTGCGGCATAGCCGAACAAGAGCCAAATACCTCCGCAGAAATGCTTCCAAACATCCCCCCATATCATTGGGGCCGTACATTCCTGCGACGCCCCAGACCACCTTTGGGGCGCAGACGGACTAAAGCAAAACTCACACTGCGACGCGAGACTGCGATATCATGGACCTCCGCCAGGTAGCGGGCCAATGTTCCCGACGTCCATCCAGCGCCAGGATAGCCCCAATCACGCGGTTCTTGATTCATCACTTCTTCGATAAGAGGATCGATCACTCCGTGCGCCGAGCGGGGACGCCCAGGCCGGAGACCGTCGTGAATACGTGCCTCCGGGGTGAGGTCCTGGCGATCTTCAAAGCGTGCGACCCAGTGGTAGATCACTTGGCGACTCACGCTCAAGCGCTTCGCGACCTCTCGGACTGCTGTGCCTGCATCCAGCCACAAGAGGGCCTGGACCCGACGTAAGGCACGTGAATCTTTTTCCCGACGGCTGAGCGTTGTGAGTTGCTGTCGCTCTTCGGTATTCAACTGAAACTGCATGTACTCTTTTCTTCTCGTGTTTTGTACACAGCTTGCCCGCTCTGCATCCCTTGCCTACCCTGATGCAGCAGAGGGCGCAAGGCGCAGCCAAATCAGCCACGAAACGCCTCAATAATATTCCGCCAGCGAGCAGTATTCTTCCCTGGCCGATCAGTATGGTACAATGCCACCCGGTCAAGCAGGCCGTTGTACTTCTCTTTGAGGAGTGCCGGGATTTCTTCAGGCGAGCCAGTCACCGCATAGACCTCAAGCATGTCATCCGTAATCTCTTTGGCCATAGCGGCCCATTCGCCTCTGGCGGCTTTTTCACTCAGCCGAGCGCAGGTATCTCCCCAGCCATGCACGTCGAGCACAGGTTTGTAGGTCCGGGTCGAAGCGTAAAAGGCGATTTGCATCCGGACCTCTTCACGCATCTCAGCGATCTCTTTCTGGCTGTCGCCCATGATGACAAAGGCTGAGGTCGAGATGGGAATGTCTTTGGCACTGCGTCCGGCCTTTTGGGCGCCGATTCTGATTTGAGCCAACACATTTTCTCGGAGGTATTTGGCCGAGTGGAAGGGATGGGCATGAAAACCATCACACAGCTCACCAGCCAGACGGCAGATATACGGGTTCACTCCAGCGATGTAGATGGGAACGTACGGATGTTCAATAGGGCCGGGCGTAAACGCTGGGGGCATGAGTGTGAACTGATAAAACTCGCCTTGAAAGTCGAGCTTGGTGCCATTCTGCCAGCAGTCCCAAATAGCTCGTAGGGACAAGATTACTTCGCGCAGCTTAGGGCCAGGTGAACCCCACTTGGTGCTATAACGACGTTCGTTATGGCCTTTGACCTGTGTTCCAAGTCCCAAGATGAACCGGCCGTTCGAGGCTTTTTGGAGATCCCAGGCCGTATACGCTAACGACATCGGACTGCGAGGAAAGGCCAGCGCAATCGCAGTTCCCAACTTGACCTTTCTTGTTGTCGTCGAAGCCACAGCCAGGGGCAGGAATGGATCGTGCTGACTTTCCACTCCCCACAAGGCATCAAATCCCATTTCCTCATAACCCTGTGCCAGTTCTGCTGCATCGGCAGGCGAACGCGCCATAAACATCGTATCCAGTTTCAAAGTTGTCATAATCAGCCCTCCTGTCCGGAACAAATCACTCGTGAGTCAAGGCGGAAGCAAATAGGCAGACTACCTTATGCAATTTCTTCTCACATTGACAACGCCTATCTTGCTGCGCTATAGGGCGCGGGCATGTCAGACACAATTCTTCTCGTTGAGAAACACGATGGGATCGCGACGCTCACCCTCAACCGTCCCCAGGCGATGAACGCGCTTTCGCGTGAACTACGGACGCTGATGGTCCAGACGTTTGATCAGCTGCAAAACGATCTGGACACGCGGGTGGTTATTCTCACTGGTGCTGGTGAGCGGGCTTTTTGTGCGGGGTTGGATTTAAAAGAATTAGGCAGTCCGGATACCAGCCTCAACCGAGACGTGGCGCCAGGCAATGAGCTAGACGTAGTTGAGGCGCTGGGCCGCTTTGATCGGCCGATCATTGGCGCGATCAATGGCGTTGCTATCACTGGAGGCTTTGAGCTCGCCCTCGCGTGCGATGTATTAATCGCTTCAGCAAAAGGGCGTTTTGCCGATACCCACGCCCGAGTAGGCGTCATGCCGGGCTGGGGACTGAGCCAGAAGCTGTCCCGCGCGATTGGCATTTATCGGGCAAAAGAGCTGTCTTTGACCGGCAACTTCCTGTCTGCTGAACAGGCCGCTCATTGGGGCTTGGTCAATCGGGTGGTGGCGCCACAAGAGCTGCTCCCGACCTGTCAGGCGCTCGCCACAGACATGTTATCCTGCGTCCCAGACATGCTGCCAAAAATGAAACGGACGATGAATGCCGGCTTTGCTCAAACCCTAGAAGATGGCCTCACTATCGAAGCCAAAGAATGGCGCGAGCATCTCCGCCAAGTCACTCCAGGTGCTATTGCCTCCCGACGGGAAGACATTCAAAAACGCGGCCGCACGCAAGGCTGACGCGCTCAGCACCACCCTCACGCTTAGGGAGCAGGAAGCTAGGGGTGAGGGTTCTCCGCTCAGCCTCTGCCACCGAGAGAGTCCAGCACTCTCGCCCTTAGGGCCGAATCGTATACGCCCGTGGCCCGGTGTGCGCCTTCAGCTGAGGCTGAATCATTTCAATCCAATCACAGATCGCCGGACGGGTCTCACGTGGATCAATCAGATCGTGCACGCTAAAATTTTCGGCCCGGGCATACGGGTTGCGCTGGGCCGCGATCCGCTCTTCAATTTCTCGCCGCTTGGCATCCGGGTCAGACGCAGCTGCAATCTCCTTCCGAAACGCCACCGCAACACCGCCCTCAATCGGTAACGCACCAGCTTCGGCTGATGGCCAGCTCAAGACCATGCCACCAGAGGCGAAGTGCGCCGCACCTGCCACACCATACATCTTGCGGACAATGACCGAGATCCACGGTACGGTTGATTGCATGATAGCAAACAGGGTTGCCGTGCCGTGCCGGATCGTCGCCGCCTGCTCAGCTTCAGGGCCAATCATAAAACCCGGTTCATCAACCAGACTCACAATCGGGAGATGAAAGGTGTCACACAGATCAACAAAACGTTTCACTTTTTGCGCAGCATCGGCAGTCATTGATCCCGCAAACCACATCGGATCATTGGCCAACACGCCAACTGGGTGGCCATTCATCCGGGCAAGCCCAGTCACCTGCGACTGGCCGTACACCGGTGCCAGCTCAAAAAAAGAACCCCGGTCAACCACGGCTTCAATGATCTTCCGCATCGGATACGCCCGACGCCGATTATGGGGGATAATAGACACGAGTTCCTCTTCACGCCGATTCGGGTCATCATCGCACACAGTGATCGGCGGAGTCTCCCAAATATTGCTTGGCAGGTAGCTGAGAAAGCGCTGAATCAAGACAAAGAGACCGCGCTCGTCGTCAGCCACATTATCCACCACCCCGCTGGCCAAATGGACATGCGGCCCGCCAAGCTCTTCTTTTGAGTACAGCTTGCCAAACGCCCGTTCAACAATCGCCGGGCCCGCAATCATGACTTGTGAGGTCTCCTGCGTCATGACTGAAAAATGCGAGGCGACCAATCTGGCCGCAGGTAATCCAGCAACCGCTCCGACGGCTGCCGAGACCACCGGCACAACGCCCATGACCTCCATAACCGACATGAAACGGTGCGGAGCATTAGCCGCACTGCCGCCGTCACCACCGCCCTGGCCTTTGCCACGCGGCACACTGCCACCGCCACCTTCCAGAAATCGGACCAATGGAATCCGATACTGGGCGGCCAAATCTTCAATACATACGCTCTTGCGCAGGCCAGCAGGCGTTGGTGAGCCGCCTCGCAAGGTAAAATCTTCACCGCCCACAACACACGGACGGCCAGCAATCTTGCCAAAGCCAAGGACGTAGTTGGCCGGAGAAAATGAACGCAGCCTGCCCTCCTCATCCGTTTCCGAATAGCCTGCAATAGGGCCTTGTTCGCGAAACGATCCATCATCAGTCAAGCCAGTACAACGCTCGCGGATAGTCAGGCGCCCTCTGGCGTGCTGTTGTTTGACCGCTTCCGGACCGCCGTGTTCCAGGGCAAGCTTGCGGCGGAGTTCGATGCCTTCAACCTCTTTTTGCCAGCTCATACGAATATATCTTTCATACTTCTCGTTATTTTTCAGGTAGTTCTGCCACGACCAGAAACAGCGTTCAAGGGCGCGGTTGCGGATAGGTTACGGCTGGTTGCATTTTCAAGCCCCTCGAGCTTGTTGACTGCTGCCCTGTTCCCCCCTGGTACCAGGTGTCCGTAGGTATCGACAGTAATTTGAATGCTGTGGTGGCCCAACTGTTCCTTTACATATACCAGGGACTCTCCTTGCTGAATTAGCAGAGAGGCAAAAGTATGCCGGAGGTCGTGAATCCGTATACGGTGGAGCCCAGCTTTCTGCAACAGCTTGGACCAGACACGATTGCGGAAGTTGCTGGCGTGGATTGGTGTCCCATCCTCACTGGTGAACACTCAGGAAGGCACTTCCCCCCAGCCATGCCGGAGGGCTTCTTTCTTGTGCTCAACGTGGAGGGTTTTGTCGGGAGCTCTCATAGAGAGAGCTCCCTATTCCCTTCAGTAGAGGAATCTTGGAGCGTTTGCCGATGTGGGCCGTCTGCATAGTGGGTCGTGCCACCACGCTGGGCTTTGCACTCATCCCGGACCTTCAGCTCAGTCGTTTGGAACTCAGCCTTCCTGTTGGCATAGATCTTTGCTCCAAATATTGGACTAAAGGCTTATAAAACTGCTCCGAACAGGGTTGAAAGTTGTCGGGCCACGGAGCACTAAGACTACATAAGAGACGCAGCTGTAGAGGAGCATCCTCATTCACTCGCTCAACACGGACTGTTGTTTCATCGACACTCTTGAGTACAGTGAGAAAGTCGCTCGCCAAATAGCGCGGACAGTAGCCTACGATAAAAATGGGATCGTCAGTGCGGACAGCCAACGCACAGGCATCATGAGGATTCTGTGGATCTGGCATCAGGTAGAGTCGCTCTTTTGGGGCCAAATCGGAGATCCGCTGTACTGTTGCTTCGGACAGATGTCTAATGCCGTGGCTAAAGAATTGAACGCGGTACGTATTATCTGAGCCTCTTTGGGGGCATGAGAAGAGGGCAAGGGAGTCTGTTTCTCGAATGCCTCCGGTGCGAGCTAAGAGTGTGAGCGCATCGGCTGAGTCCTCTGGGATGTCCAACCACTGCAAAAACTCGTGATACTCTGGTCGCTTCCTAGAAAGGATACGGTTAGCAAAAATAGGGAAAAGTTCCTCCGATTTGTAAATCGTTGTGAAATCGTCCATGCAAGCGAACTGGGTAAAACGCGGGGATTGTCTTGCCCCTTCAGTATACACAAAGAGATAGCTCTGCCCATCGAACCGTAACAACCCTACCGGTAGCCACCTCCGATCTTCGGGATCTCGCCAAGCTACGTAAAGGTCTCTCATCGCCAAGCTCCTTGTAAGGCTAATAGGCGTTCACGGTTTAATTCTAGCATATGCTGGGCAAACGTACTCGCAATAGGGGTAAGTCGCTCCTCTGGCATATTGCCAAAAATTCGGCGGATATCAGAGGATATGACCCTCTTGAGCCGTCCAAGCCAGGCGTCAGCCGCTGATGGTCTCACTTTCCCTGCTTCGCGGAAAGCTTGTATTGTCGGTAAAGTCTTCGTGCTTTGCGGGTCGAGGTAAAAGGCAGATTTTGCTCGCTCTACATAATGCGTGACTGATCGCCCTTGGTCATTCGTTGTGAGTCGCTCTTGCCTCTGTTCGTCTGTTTCATTTCTTCCCAAGCTTGAAGCATGATCGAATGATGGAGCCAGATGAACTGTCTTCTCCGATGTCACGACAATCGCCCAGTTTTCATGGTGCCGATCTTGATTCGCTACCCAGGCATCCAACATGAGGTACCCAATAAATACATCTTGAGCTGTTTGAACACCCTCAAGGCCCTTCCAGTCAAGTGGTAGTCCAACTTGGAAACCTCTTAGCGCAGCTAGGGCACTCTTCACCGTATGCTGGCGGACATAGAAGAATTTTGTCTTGGGGTATTCAGGCACGATTCTCGCCAAGAGTTCATTTCCGTGAATCAGACGTCCACTTGGAGGAACCATTGAGCGACAGACTACGCCTCTTCGGTTCTTCCACAGAGCAAGCTCATACTCCACGTGAGGAAGTTCGATGAGAGAGCAGAGTTCACTGGCTGCTTTCTCAGACCAATCTTCCCCCGTCCCAGGTCTTCCTTCTTTGTAAAGCCAACGATGGTCTTGATCGTCTCGGAACCAAAATTTGGGCTTTGTCCCGAGGGGCTCGGTCGCGTTGGCAGCATGATCTGGAACAGAGATGATATCGAACATATTACCGCTTCACCCTTTCTCTGACGGTCGTCACCGCCACATGCAGCGGTACAGGAAGCCACGCCCGATCTGACAGTATGAGCTCACACCGCCAATCACAGCGATAGCACTAGGTAGGCGCCTATGACAGACGGAGTGAGCTGCTGACGCCGCTCGTCAGACTCAGCGAGGGCGGCCGACTCCGCCAAATGTGACAATGCGAACTCAGGATACTCGGGTCTGTCCACATGGCGACCCTCAGCCCGGCGAGGAGTTTTACCTATCCGTTTTGGTCGGGGTGTAAATCGGCGTCGGCAGGGAGGTGACCTTGTCACTGGATTCGGGGACTGAATGGATCTTACTGGAGCCGCGTTTTTCAACCTCGTCGATGCGCACGACAGTGTGCATGGGAATGTAGGTGCGCTCTACACCTGCGAATTCGCGTTGCAGGCTTTCTTCTGAGGGATCAATCACAACGCTTGTGCGCTCACCAAAAATGAGCCCTTCGACCTCGACAAAGCCAAAGAGGTTGCCTTGACTGACACTTTTGGCGTAGACCTCGTAGATCTGGCCGTGATTGGCGAAAACGACTTTGTAGATCCGTTTTTTCTTTGCTGTAGCTGCTGGCATAGGCACCCTAACAACGTAAAGAGTACAGATTCAGAGACCTTTTCTCATTAGCACACGTTGGGCTGGGGCGCGAGGGAGTGACGAGAAAGCGAGAAGAAACTTGGCACAGGCTGGCTAGAAATCAATCAGTTCCAGGATTGTGCCATCCGGGTCGGTGAAACACACAAAACTGGCCTTGCCCTGATTGGGAAAATTGAGTTCTTGGGGCTCTGAGAAAAACTCGACCCCTTTGGTTTTGAGATCTTCGTAGACCTGTTGCAGATTTTTGGTCTTGAGGGCTAAGCGGGCCATACCAACATGGTACAGATGCGGGTAGGCTTGCCCTTCAGTTTTGGGATTTTTCCACTCGATCAGATCAATCCGAGTCGCGTGCGGATCTTTGCCCAGCATCAACAAGGCGGCCTTGCCACGTCCATCAGGAATTTTGAGTCCTGCGTTCAGCGCTTCGCTGCCACCTTCGCCAAGATCAGCCACGACGGTAAACCCCAACATTTTGTAAAATTCCAGTGAACGCTCAAAGTCGGTGACGTTAATATTAATGTGAAAAATTCCTTGAATCATGCTGCTCCTCCCAGCTCCAGCTATGGCTGATACGACACTGGCTCTGGCACTGGACTGACCGGCTCCGGCACGGAGCGTAACAGGTTCTTCAACTCACCTTCGAGCACATCTTCGGCAACAAAGCCGGTAAAAGCCCGTTTGACCTTGCCATCAGGCGAGAACAGAAAGCTGCTCGGCAGAGCAAACACCTGGTAGCGCAGACCGATGTCCTCTTCGGTATCTCGACCGACGGCGTACGGGATGCGGTATTTTTTAGCAAAGTTCTTGACCCCGTCTTCTTCACTTTGCAGAGCCACGCCAATGACGGCAAAGCCTGCTTCCCTGTACTTGTTATACATACGCACCAAAGCTGGTGTTTCCACCACACACGGCCCGCACCAAGTCGCCCAGAAGTTGACCAGCACGACCTTGCCCTGGTAGTCCGCGAGGCTGACCTCATCTCCATCGATTGTGGTCAGATTGAAGTTGTAGTCACCGTATTCAGTCGCAGTGTCCACAGCAAGTGCGGCTGGGACACCAGGCTCGGCCGGTTCCATCACCAACAATTCTTCAGGGTTCAGAAAGGTCAGTTTGGATGAGATCCAGGACATTTTGTCGGTAAAGATCAACACCCCAACCAACATCAGCAACACACCGCTGGCAATCTCGACCTGGCGAAGATAGCCCTTCAGCCCCTTGAACATCGACAGAAAACCATTCAGAAAGGCGGCCGACAGAATAAACGGAATCCCGAGTCCGAGCGAATAGGCGGCCAAGAGCAAAACGCCCCGGCTCAGGCTCTCAGCCGTGGCGGCCAAGGCTAAAATACCGGCGAGAATCGGCCCGACACAGGGTGTCCAGCCAAAGGCGAACAAGAGCCCAGCCACAAAGGCCCGGACCGTACCAGGCTGGGCGTGCTCCCCGCCAAAACGCCGCTCGCGCAACAGGGCCGGGATGGGCAACAGACCAGTCAGATGCAGTCCCAAGACAATAATCCCAGCGCCAGCAATACCCTTCAGCAGACCCAGATTCGAGCGTAAGAGGGAGCTCACCACTGAGGCTGAGGCACCAAGGGCAATGAATACCAGAGAGAAGCCGAGGACAAACGGCAGGCTTTTGACCAAGGCGCTCATCATCACCTGCGAACCGTCCTGACGTTCAGTCAACTCGTCAAAACTCAGGCCAGTAATAAAGGTGAGATAACCGGGGACAATAGGCAACACACAGGGGGAGGCAAATGACAGAAAGCCAGCCAGCAGCGCAATACCGAGTCCAATATCCATAACTGCAAGAGCCTCCGTATGTAGGGGTGAGGGTTCGTCTTTCGGTCAGATCGCCGTCCCGAACCAACAACGGCGCAAGGCATCAGACCGGCCTAGCGTCCCGGTCCTCGCGTAGTCAGAGACACTCCACCTCACATTTCACATTCCATAAGGGGAATCAATACCTTACCCTGAGCAGAGCTCCGGCCGAATCGCGATCATCGCCTGGCCGATCATCACTGCGACCGGATTGAGATCGCTACCATAAGCGGGCAGGCCCAGCCGTCGAGCCTCCGGCCGGATCGCCGACCTCAATGAGCTTTTTCTTAACCATTTAATGAGCTTTTTCTTAACCATTTGGGGCACGCAGTTGGGCTTGCTTGGCCAGGTCTTGTGCAAGTCGCTTATAGTCCCTGTACGCGTCGGTGACAGCCTGGGAGTGGCTGCCGATGGCGCCGTCGGCTGAGGTCAGTTGGAATATCGGCTTGCGATGTTCCTGTGCCATCGGCACCAGGCTCCGGTAATGCCGGATGGTGGCAAGGCAGTGTTCGTCCTCGGTCGGCTTGGCCGCGAACGGTCCCCTATTTCGCTCCAGAAGCATTCGGGCGTATTCCCCTGGCATCCTGTTGACCCATTTGTCGTAGGCCTTGACCGGCCGATTCAGCCGTACCCCGTGCTGTTGGACGATATATCCCAGCGGCTCCATCTTTCCCTCGGGCAAATCGAATCGCGGGTCTTTCCAATTATCCAGCCTTTTCCGCCAATCCTCACGCCAGCGGCGCAGCGTTGGCCCGAGGTTGCGAAGGCCCTGAAGGGAAAAGAGATCGGCAGCGAGCGGCACGACGACCTTATCTGTAGCGAGCAACGCGGAGCGATTGATGGCCCCGAGGTTGGGGCCGACATCGGCCAAGATGACGGTTGCCCCGCACGCTTGCGCGCCGGTCTGCATTACGGTCCAAAAGGCCGTCAGGATGCGGAACGGCCGGTAGAGTGTGTGGGAGCCGAGCGCCTCGGACCACTCCCTGGAAAGCGAGTCCTCGAAGCCGGACAAGGCCAGATCGCCTGGCAACAGGCTGAGTCCTGGCGAAACTTTCTGAAGCCTTGGTGGCAGCACGTCGCCGACTTCCATCAAGGGTTTGACGCACTCGAAAATCGTCGCACCGTGATCATCGTTTTTCTCCCTGTTCCATAGGTGATCCAGACGATCCTCGTCGAGAAATGCCGCGGTCAGGTTGGCTTGTGGATCGAGATCACAAACCAGCACCGTGTGGCCAATCTCGGGCAGCATCCAGGCCAGATGGTAGGTGAGGGACGTTTTGCCGACGCCTCCCTTGTTGTTGAAAAAAGTCAAAACTGGGATGCTCATGATTGAAGCCCTCTCACAATCACCGTAACAAAACCATAATCAACGAGGAACTCGGGATGTGGATGTCCAGCGTTCCGCAGCGCTCTTCTCGCCGTCGCGATCCCAACGCCAAACCGTTGCACGAAGCCAAGAACCTTCATCGCGTCCGCCAGATTCGGATTCCGATAATCCGTAATGCCGTCTCGCCCGAAATTCTCCTCCGTCACGCTGCCAAACGGGCCGCCCGGACTTTGAATTTCGATCCGGTCGTTGAACCAAGTGATACGAACGGGTGTATGGGTCCCTTCATAGGTGCGGTGCATGACCGCGTTGCGTACCACTTGCTGGAGCGCCACCAGTGGATATGACGCGATGCGCCGTTCTGTATCTGCTGTCGTCAGATCGATCCGCGTATGGATATACGCCCGTAGTTTATCGTCAAGCCGCGACAACATTCCGGCTAGGCTGCCGTCAATATCCTCCGCGTCAATAACGTCATCCGACAACTCTAGGCCGTCTATCCGAAGGAATTGTATCCAGGCATTGGGAAGGGCGTCGCGCGGACTTTTGCCGAGCACCAGCAAGCCGAGGACCGTCGGTGTGGGATCGGCGGCGGATATGATCATCTTTGTGACCGCGAGGCGTTCAGCCGTACTGCGATCGTTTGCATCGAGAACGTCGGGATGAAAGGCTCGGGGAAGATACTCTTCTTCGAACTGACGCAGATTCAACGCAGAGAGGTCAACCGATGGCACGGGCTGAATGTCGAATGGCGTGATCAAAGCACGCCTTTTCTCGTTCAGAATACGTTCATCCTGCGCTGTCGCTATTCCACGTCGCGGACCGATCCGTACATGAATACGGCCTTGATAACGCACCGGCGGCGAGTCCGACGGAAGGACGGTCACGACGGCAACGTCTATGTCGCTCAGGCGTCGTTTCTCGACGAACATGGAAGGCGGCGGCACGGTCTGACCGTCGGTTCTTACATCGGCAAGTTGACGCAGGAGCGCATCGGTGATTTCGCCTCCCGCTGGCCGGCCATCATCGGTGACGCCGACAAAAACGACACCCTGCTTGCCCGAGCCCGGCAGGTCGTTGGCAAAGGCACAAACGGCTTCCCGAATGGCCTTGGGGGCATTTCCCTGCAACGTCTCTTTGCACTCGACATGGAAGCTTTCGCCGTTGGTGAGGAGGCGTTCCAATTCTTGATCATCCAGTCTCATCCTGATGCCTCCACAAGCTGCTGGCCGGTGAATAGTTTGCTCCGCTGATCAAGAGCAGGCCCATGACAGGTTTCGCCCGGACGTTTCTGCAGAAGCGGCGTCATCGCCGTCATGCGTCGAGCACCCCGGCCATACGTATGACAACCTATTTTATGCATGTGCTTCATGCAATCGATTTAAAAGTAACTACTGGAGCTCTAACGAGTCGAAGAAAGTGGCCTCAATTTCAACATCTAGCGTGCTGCCAACCCGGTTAAAACCTCACGGAAGCTATTCAGGCCAGCCTCCAGGTTCTCGATGATCTCTTCGGCCAGGTCGTCGGGCGCGGGCAGGTTGTCGAGATCCGTCAGGCTCTTGTCCTTGAGCCAAAAAATATCGAGGCTGGTCTTGTCGCGCGTTCGGAGTTCCTCATAGCTGTAGCTGCGCCAACGGCCTTCCGGTGTGTCCTGCTCGTCCCAGGTCGCCTTGCGTTTGTGCCGGTTCTGCGGGGTGTAGCAGCTAACGAAATCCGACAGGTCTTCGAAGCGCATCGGCTTCTTCTTGAGCGTGTGGTGAATATTGGTGCGGTAGTCGTAGTACCAGACCTGCTTGGTCCAGGGCTGCGGGCTGGCTTCGTGGTTGTCGAAGAACATCACATTGGCCTTGACCCCTTGCGCGTAGAACACGCCGGTCGGCAGGCGCAGGATGGTGTGCAGGTCGGTGGTGTCCAGCAGCTTCTTGCGAATGGTCTCGCCGGCGCCGCCTTCAAATAGCACATTGTCCGGCACAACAACGGCAGCACGTCCTGTGGTCTTGAGCATGGTGCGAATGTGCTGCACGAAATTGAGCTGTTTGTTCGAGGTGGTCGCCCAGAAGTCCTGGCGGTTGTAGGTCAGGTCGTCCTTTTCCTGTTCGCCCTCCTCGTTGGTGAAGCTCATGGAGCTTTTCTTGCCGAAAGGCGGGTTCGCCAGCACGTAGTCAAAACGCTGGCCGGCATCGGCCACAAGCGAGTCATTCGCAGATATGGGCGCGCCGCCAACGATCTCGCCGATGTTGTGCAAGAACATGTTCATCAGGCACAGCCGGCGCGTGTTGGCGACGATCTCGTTGCCGTGAAACGCCTCGTGTTTCAGGAACGCCTTCTGCTGCTTGTCGAGATTGAAGTTGTTCGGGTTGATCATGAAGTCGTAGGCGGCCAGAAAGAAACCGCCGGTGCCGCAGGCCGGGTCGGCGATGAGCCTACCAGGCTCGGGACGTATACACTCGACCATAGCCCGGATGAGAGCGCGCGGCGTGAAATACTGGCCCGCGCCTGACTTGGTGTCCTCAGCGTTCTTCTCCAGGAGCCCTTCGTAGATATCCCCTTTGACGTCGGCACTCATCCTGACCCATTCGGTGTCGTCCACCATGTCGATGAGGCGGAACAGCTTGGCCGGGTCCTGAACCTTGTTCTGGGCCTTGGTAAAGATCTGGCCCAGCATGCCCGCCTTGGTGCCGAGCTGGCGCAGCAGGGTGACGTAGTGGTCTTCGAGTTCCGCACCTTTTTTCGACTTCAGGCTCTGCCAGTTGCATTCGGCTGGGATGCCGACATCGCGGTTGTACGGTGGTTTGGCGTACTCGTCGGCCATCTTGAGGAAGATCAGATAGGTGAGCTGTTCCAGGTAGTCGCCATAGCTCACCCCGTCATCGCGCAGGGTGGTGCAGAAGCTCCAGACTTTAGAGACGATGGGAGCGGTATTCATGTGCATGTGGCGGCATTCTTCCTTTTGAGCGGATTGGGTATTTGATACGGAGTCTCCACCGCGACCGGGCTGCCAGCCTTGAAGTCCCGGGTGTTTCGCGTGACCAATGTCAGACCTTCCTGAATGGCGATGGCCGCCTGAATCGCATCTGGAAGTTTCCAGCGCTGGGTGCGCCTCAACCGTGCGGCAGCATCGGCGACTTCGACGGTTACGGGCAGCGTCGCAAACGTGTCTAATAGCTCGCGGGCCAAGGGCTCCGATGCCATAGGGAATCCAGCAAGCGTCTCCGCACGGGTAATGACGGAAATCACGCAATCGCGCCCGTGGGTGGCAAGAAACTCCGTCGCCGCCTCAACGCCGTTAAAGTGGTCGATGACCGAGTCGAGCAGATATCTGGCCATCCCTCAAGGCCATTCCTTGCGAATACGCTCCTGATACTCGAGTCCGTCCCCGGCCTGCCAGATACCTGCCGTATGCTTGAGCACCTCTTGAAACGACGCGGCCGAGCCGCGCTGTTCCCGCATCCGAAATTCGCTTACCGCCTGACGAATCAGCGAGGCCATGGACACACTGCGCAACGCGGCCTGCTGGTCCAACCACGCCTTCTGTTCGTCATCCAGGCTGATCACTGTTCTGATAAGCCCTTTGCTCATGGGTTCACCCGATATCAATACATTGAGAAAGCGATATCATTATTCGGAAGACGGTCGCAAGCGCTGGTTGGCGGCTTGGCGTACTCGTCGGCCATCTTAAGGAAGATCAGATAGGTGAGCTGCTCCAGGTAGTCGCCATAGCCGACCCCGTCATCGCGGAGGATGGTGCAGAAGCTCCAGACTTTGGAGACGATGGGAGCGGTATTCATGCAGTCGTCTTTCTCTTCTTTGTTTTCTTGGAGTGGTTGTTCTTCGCCGCCTTCTCTCTCTCGGCCCTGATTCGGTCCAGAAGAACCGACGCGGGTTCGTCGTTGGGGTCCTGCGCAACGAGTTGACCGGAAAAGGCTTTTTTGAGAATCGACTGTCGAAAAACGTCACAACGAGCAAGACTCGAATCAATTCCTGCTGCCAACGCATCTAGTTGCTGTAGTTTGGCCTCCACAGCATCAATAATAGCGTTCTGTTCCTCCAGCGGGGGCAGACAGATTGTCATTGCCCTTATCTCTGGGAAATATATGGTTGTATGTGTAGTGCCTTTTCCAAAGCGCGTGATTTCATTGCCTTCTGCCATCAACGCGTACATAAGGAACTTTGGCTCAAGCGCTTCAGTACACGTCCATGTTGCAAAATCCTGGCTAGTGGCCATCGGTTTAGCCATGATGCAAACGTAACCGATTGAAGCGGTACGCGAGAGGCACACGGTCCTGGCCGGAAGTGTTCGCGCAGAGGAATTTTCTAACCCCTTTCTGGTAACCTTTTGGATAGTGTCTTGAATTTCTTTGCCATGGTGCAAACGAGCATCGGCAATGCCAATCCAACCTTGATCGCCATCCCAGTATTCGGGGTGCCTTCGACTCGGCGTATGTCCGGTCTCCTGGCGGGCTATCCTCAGTAACGAAACCCAAGACCACCCCTGCGGCGGTGCTTTTGAGGGGATGTTAACCGCCATTGCAGCAACGCCCTCAATCCCCTCTGTACTCGCTGCTCTTCCTCCTCTTGGTTGATCACAGACTGGGACACGTTCGATGAGTTGCTCCGCCGTCTCAAGTTTGTCTTTGTTCTCTTCGCGCCATTGCGCCGTGAGCTTGCCCTCGAAGGCGTATTTGAGCACGGCCTGGCGGTAGACGTTGAGCTGCGCCCGCGCCGTCTTCAGGCTCTCGATGCCTTTGTCCAGTTCGGAAAATAGTTCCTCGATCTTGGCGACGATGCGGCGTTGTTCTCGCGCCGGTGGCACCGGAATGGATTGGTCAGCCAGATAGGGAGTCGGGACTCGGCGCTGACCAACCGCGCCAGTCATATTATGCCCGGCGTCCCTACGAAACGACTCCGACGATACAAAGAAGTAGATGTATTGAGCGCTTATCTCGCAATAGGGTCTCAACACATGGAATTCAGTTGATCCAAAGCCAAGATCGTTCTTCAGAGGCGGAACAACCGCCATCTTGCCGTTTTCCATGCACGGTGTGATCTTCGCAAAGAGTACGTCGCCCTCTCGGAAAGGCGTGTAGCCCTTCTTCACTTCCTCCAAGTTTCGTGTCTGACTAACATCAATAGCGCCTGTACCCGCTTCTATTCTAGGCATAGGTACGAATGACACCATTGGGTTGCCTGTATGAGCAGACTTGTCGAGCCGTGGATTCAATTCTGCGACTTCACACAGGTCCGCGAGCTTCCAGCTATTAGGCAGATTCTCTCGGGGTGCGCCGGTCATGCTGCCAAAGCCTTATTCAATTCATCAATCACCCCAGCCATACGGACACCGAAGAGTTTGCACACCCTGCGGCAATGCCGCACGATGGGCAATCCATGCGCCTTTACTTTACCCGCACCTATGAACGCGCCATTCGCAAGCTGCTTTCCGCCGAGGCCCGTCTGGAAATGGAAGCGGCGATCAAAAAAGAGAGGCAAAAAGAATGAAGAAACGCACCGATATTGGCCAGGAGATTGAAACAGCGCTCTCGGAGGTCCTTGCCCATGTGCGCGGCGAGGCAACGCTTCCTTGCCGCATCCTGGATGACCCCGACGCCGGGCGGATCGCCGCTGTTCGCAAGCGCCTGAAGCTGAGCAGGCGGAAGTTCGCGGAGCGTTTCGGCTTCGATGCGCGGGCCGTGCAGGACTGGGAACAGGGCCGCAGGGTTCCCGACCGGGCCGCCCGCGTGCTGCTGACCGTGATCGACCACGACCCGGATTCGGTCGTGCGGGCGCTCGCCGCCCAAAGCAGTGAGACGGAGGATGCCCAGGCCGCGACTCCGTGAGAACCGAAATCGCCATCTGCTCCCATGTGGTGCCGCCTTGGCTCTCACACCTGAGCCTCCGTCCTGGCTGAAATGGTTTCCTACTGTTGTTGGCCTCAATAGGCCCAATGTTCTCAATCCGCAACCGGGTTTCCTGTACGTCCGTCACGCTGCCAACGCCTCATTCAATTCGTCAATCACATCATCCATCCGGTCGCCGAAGAGCTTGTCCATCTGCCCCAGGCCGCCCTTGCCATCGAACGGGGCCATCTCCAGGTCGTCGCGCTCCAGATGAAACGAGCTAACGATATGGTCACGGATCATGCGCAGCCAGTCCATCTGCGCCTCGTTGAACTTTGCTCCGCTGCCGCTGTGGCGCGTCATGATCCAATTCTGGAAATTGCGTCGCACGGTTTCCGAATACGGCGAGAGCTTCCCATCAATGCCGCAGGCGCGGCGGATCAAGGCCACGAGCGCGGTCAGTTCGCCAACGGGTTGGGCGCCTTTATAGTCGTCGAGCAGGGCATACGCCTGCCAGACTCGCAAAGGGGCCAAGCCGAGTTTATCGTTTCTCAGCCTGTCAAGCACCTCCCGGATCATCGCGTAGGTCAGCTTGCTACGCCGGTGCGGCTGGGCGTAGAAGATGCTCAGGGCTTCGATCTCGTCGCGGTTGGCTTCGAGATATTGCTGGAAGTCCTGCGCCATCGCCTCTGCATTCTCCTTGGCATCACCCTCCCATTCGGCACGGAGCACGGCGTCCAGGCTCTCATAGTCGATGGTCTGTTCCTTGTCGCGCCGAATGGAGTCGATCAGCTCGATTAGCTCGCCGTTGAAGACGCTGGCGGCGTCACTGACCAACTGTTCCTGAGCCTTTTCGCGAGCGGCGGGCGTCGGCTCAACATCTCCTGCCACGGGCTCGATCTCGCGCGCCCTCTCGTGAATGCGGTCGGGGTCAATGGCTGCCAGCAGATTGCCGATGATTTTGGTGAGTTCGATGCCGCCGGCTTGCGCCTTGATCCGCTCCTGCTCAGTTGGGTCAAGTTGCTGATTGAGCCGCGCGAGGCGTCCGGCAAGGGAACTCACCGTGTCTTCGTCGCATGCGCCCATCATCATGCCCATGGCCAGGTCCTTGAGTGGCACGGAAGGTTTGGTGATAAGCGGCTGGCTGGCAGTCTTGAGCGATTTGGTGACGCCGATGGCGTCGACGATCACATAGTGAGTCTTGCCGCTGACAGCGGAGGGCGAGACCTTCTTGAGGTCATCATGGTCGAGGGTGCGGGAGCCACGGCCCTTCATCTGCTCAAAATAGTTGCGGCTCCTCACGTCGCGCATGAACAGCAGGCATTCGAGCGGCTTGACGTCGGTGCCCGTGGCGATCATGTCCACAGTCACGGCGATACGTGGGTAGTAGTCGTTTCGGAACTGGGCGAGGACAGATTTCGGGTCTTCTTCGGCTTTGTAGGTGACCTTCTTGCAGAATGCGTTGCCTTCGGCGAATTCCTCGCGCACGGTCTGGATGATGTCGTCGGCATGGCTGTCGGTCTTGGCAAAAACAAGCGTCTTGGGGACTTCGTCACGGCCGGGAAATATCTCCGGCAGCTTGTCGCGGAAGGTGCGGACGACAGTGCGAATCTGATCGGGGTTGACAATATCGCGGTCAAGTTGCTGGGCGGTATAGGTGAGGTCCTCATCCTGAATCTCCCAGCGCTTGCGGCGCGTCAAGCGCTCGCGCTTCTCGACCTGCTGGTCGGCCTTGAGCTGGCCGCCATGCTTCGTCCTTGCCGTGTCGATGACGTAGATTTCGTTGCCGACATTGACGCCGTCGGCGACGGCTTGTTCATGGCCGTATTCGCTGACGACGTTCTTCCTGAAGAATCCATAGGTGCGATTGTCCGGCGTGGCGGTCAGGCCGATGAGAGAGGCGTCGAAATATTCCAGGACTTGGCGCCAGAGATTGTAAATCGAACGGTGGCATTCGTCGATGATGATAAAGTCAAAGAACTCAGGCGGAATCTTACCGTTATATACGACCGGCATCGGTTGTTTGGGCTGCACCATCTCAGCCGGGTTGATCTGCTCGGCGGCTTCGTCCATCTCCTGGTCCTTCAGCAGCGAGTACATACGCTGGATGGTGCTGATACAGACCTGGCTATCTTTGGCGACGAAGGACGATGTGAGGCGCTGGACATTGTACAGCTCGGTGAATTTGCGGTTGTCGTCACTCGGCACATAGGCCATGAATTCCTGCTCGGCCTGTTCGCCCAGATTCCTGGTATCTACGAGAAAGAGGATGCGCTTGGCGTCAGCGTGTTTAAGCAGCCGGTAGATCGAGGTGATGGCAGTATAGGTCTTACCCGAGCCGGTGGCCATCTGAATGAGAGCACGCGGGCGGTTATCTTTGAAGGACGCCTCCAGCTTCTCGATGGCGTTGACTTGGCACGCCCTCAATCCCGTGCGGTCCAGGCTCGGAAGTCCCTGGAGCCGCGCACGGAGCGAGGCCGGCTGGGTGTGCCAGTCCTGCATCGTCTCCGGCCGAGGGAAGCTGAACACCTCCCGGGAGCGAGGCTTCGGATCGCGTCTGTCGGTGAAGCGCGTGAGCACGCCGGTGCTTTCATAAACGAATGGCAGGGGCTCTTTCTTGTTCACCCACTTGAGTTTGGCAGAAGCATAGCCGGAGGATTGCTCCTCAACCGTCGTGATCTTCTGGCCCCAATCCTCCGGCTTGGCCTCGACAACGCCGACGGGCTTCTTGTCGATGAACAAGACGTAGTCGGCGGGGCCAACATCCGTCTGATATTCACGAATGGCGATCCCGGAACCGGCACTGAAGTCGATCTTCTTCTTATCCTGAACTAACCAGCCTGCCTGCGACAACATCGCATCAATGTTGTCGCGCGCCTTCTGTTCGGGTGTCTGGTTGACTTTTGGCATTCAGTTCACTCGCCCTCTCGCTGAGGGAAAATCTCCGTTTTGCACTCCCTACATTTCGTCAACGCCATAGCGTCCGACGCCTTCTCGCACCGCTCAAACGTGGGACACAAAGGGGTACTCCTTATTCAGTATATTAGAATAATCCTTTATTATCAGTTAGTTATAAGAAATGAAGTGGCGGAGAGAGGGGGATTCGAACCCCCGATGCCTTTCGGCATACACGATTTCGAGTCGTGCGCGATCAACCGGACTCTGCCATCTCTCCACTGAGGAAGTGTTTATTCAGTATAGGGCATTTCCCCTGTTTGCGTAAAGGGCGGATTTGCTCTGGTACCGGCCTATTTTGAGGCTAGCTGTCTTCTTTTCAGCCTGGAAGTGTCCGGTTTTGGTTGAAAGGGAAGAGCACCAGCGGTGGACCGCTTCCATGGCTCCGCCTAAGAAGATCGCGGCGGGAATGTTATCCCATTGACTGTTTCCTCAACAGCGCCATCCGTCGTGCTGTTCCATGTGGACGGCTGTTTTGTAGAAGGTGCGCCGGGATGTGGCCCTTTCCCTCCCCCCAGCGACTACTGACACTCCTCCACACTCGGGCCTGTTGTCCATAACTCGACGGAACTCCCGTCTACGGAAACACCTTTAAGAGTTTTCCTCAGACGCCTCACATACCGACAGTCTTTTCGGTCCTCTACGATTAATACGATGCCAGGTTGGCGGTCTGCCTGTTGGGCGTAGTGTATGGCTTGTCCCAAGCTCTCTACGACTTCCCCCCATTTAGCAGCGTGTTTAAGCTCAATGGCGTGTGTATCAGTGAGGCAGTCCACTTTGGTCCCATCGTCCAATAGCTCTTCTGTACGCCCGCTGTTCTGCTCTGAACACCATTCTTCAGCATGAATCATTTCCCGGGCTGCCTGCCCTTCCAGGGGAAAGAGTATGGCGATTGCAAGGGCAACCAGCATTCTTCTCATCATATTTGTCCTACAACTGCTCCACCAGCTTCTCGACTTCGCTCCATTCCACAATCGGAGTCAGGCGTCGCTTTTCAATCAAGCCGCTTGAGACGATTTTGCCAAAGACCTGAAAGGTCGGGGTGTGGTCAGGAATATCCACCAGAAAGATGACCTTGGGCTCTTCATTTGAGAACCACGGGCCGCCGGCAAAGCGGACCTCTTGGGGTGCGCCAACCGAGGCCGGATTTTTTGCGGCTGAGCCGATGAGCCGGACAAATTCCTTCATCCGCTCCGGGCTTGGGTCTTTGAGCCAGACTTCGTCGAGATACAGTGCCATGCTGCCCTCCTCAAGAAAAAGATGCTGAAGCTATAGCAAAGTCCATGCAGAAGAAAAAGGGAAGAAAGCCGGGCAGTGGTATAATGAGACCGGTACCGTTGCTCTCCGCCGAGATAGCCGTGCGGCTGAGCCTGATATTCTTTGCCGGCATTAGGTGTCCGTTTTTCTCTTTTTCTGAAAGAATTCTTGCAGGAGCGCCCTGCCCTTGTCGGCTTCGACTCCAGCCACGACTTCAATCTGGTGATTCAAGCGTGGGTCATGAGCCAGGTCGTACACGGAGCCAGCCGCGCCGGCTTTCAGATCAACACAGCCGAAGACGAGGCGCTGTATCCGGGCCTGGATCAGCGCGCCCATACACATCACACACGGCTCAACTGTCACGTATAGCGTGGAGCCAACAAGACGATAATTGCCAATCGCCCGGGCCGCTTCGCGCACAGCCTGAATCTCAGCATGGGCGGTCGGATCATGGCCAGTAATCGGCCGGTTATGTCCGCGCCCGATGCACTTCCCATCTCGGATGACCACCGCTCCAACTGGCACCTCGCCTTCAGCCTCGGCACACCGGGCTTGGGCAAGTGCGTGGGCCATCCAATAAGTATCAGCCATTGTGTGCCCTCGTGGGGAGGTCTGCCTACTCAACTTGAGCGAGCTGGCTCCCGGCAGCCCGGTACAGCTCCGCTATCGGAGCGACACCGCCATGACCACCGACCAGCCGCTCAACATCCAAGTCGTAGTGCTCAATGGCAGCCAACAGCTCGGCACTCCAGGTTTGGACCTGGCGCGGCGCACCGGGTGAAAACAGGTCAGTCACAAACAACACCTTTTCCTGAGGCAGAAAGACGACCAGCATATCTTCAGCATGCGAGTTTTTCACCGGATAGATTTCGACCCGTCGTGTCCCGTCAGTCAGGACTTTTTTGTCAGTTTTGTCCGTACCAACCGTCTCCAGACGGGCGTCTTGCGGGTTGTGCTGTAACAGATCAGGCACAAGCGTGTGTTCCGCCCTGAAAACCTGTTGAAAAAACGCTGCATTGATCGTGCTTGTCACCACCCCAACCCCCGCCGCAACGTAGGTCCGCAGTCCTCCGGCATGGTCATTATGAAAGTGCGTATTCACGATGGTGCGGATAGGTCTGCCGGGAAAGCGCCTTTCCAAGCTATCCATGACACGCGTTGAGCGCGCTTCGTACAAAGGCGCATCCACAACAATAGTGTGATCCTGCATGGCGATGCCCAGGCTGTGATGGCTGCCTCCCGTCACCTGGACAACGCCTGGAGCAACATCAAGCACCCGAATGCGGGTTTGGTCTTCATCTAAAGGGCTGGCCATGGCAATCCGCCGCAGCAGCCAATGTGAACTCAATTCCCCACGGGCAGGGTCTCCGTTTTCAACCTGCAAAATCTTCAGCGGCAAGAAAAAATCCTCTTCCAAAAGGATGATGTTGTTTTCAATCTCCTCGATCTGCTCAGTCATAATCACCTGTGCATTGATCCGCCACAGGAAAAAAAACGGCATCTTGATGTCTCCAGCCTGCCTCCAGTCGGAAAAGAAGAGTTCATTGTAGCTGTCACCGTGGAGCGGGTCGTCTTCAAGGCATTGGACTCTGGTGAGCAGCCGTGTTTCTGCGTCGAGGGCAAAAATCACGGACGTGCCGCCATCGTCGTACGAAATCAGGTAATGCAGACGGCCCCGAATCATTTGATCGCGCAGGCGCAGGAGAGAGGTTTGCCGGGACAAAGCGGTCAGCAGTATCGAAACAGGGGAACGGCCCAGCTCTTTTTTACGCATGGCTATGCGGGCGGCCGAAGCCGCCCGGCTGTCCGGACTCCACAGCCCATCTTTACCAAGGATCATCCCGCTGTAGCCGTCACTAATTTCAGTATACGTCCACTGCGCGGAAAAGGGATACAGTGTCTCGCGTTGCCACTCGTAGCGAAAACGACCGGTCGCAAAGTCTCGCAGCAAGGTATAACGAAAAGTGGAAACGCGAGGAGCTTTGCCACCAAGACGCACGGCTTGAGCGGGTTCGAAATTCTCCCCATGGGCGACGATACGCTGGCTCTGAATGGCGAGGAGCGCCTCAATCCCGCCCATGGCTGTGACAGCTGCGTTGAGGTAGAATTTTGCGGTCTGGGCGTTGACCACAGATGAACACACACCACACAGCACCAAAGCCCCAACCACCCCCCACACTGTTTGCCGCACCGTCATCGTTCTGGCTGGGATTAAAAAGCTATTGAAGGGCTTTCAATGCGGCCAAAATGACTTTGTTGGCCGGTCGGGTGGTGTAATCAACTTCCACAAATTTCCAGCGCACAATTCCTTGCTTATCAATGACGTATGTCGCAGGATGGGGAATGCCTGTGGCGTGCGGATTGCGGAGGCCATACTGATCTATGACTGAATGGCCTGTGTCTTCAAGGAGAGGAAACGTCACTTTCGATCCGTCTTCTTCAATCAATTGTATGAGTTGTTGTGAATCGGCGTGACTATCGATACTGACAGCCAAGATCTGGGTAGAGGAACGCAGCGTATCATCGAGAAACATATGTCGCAGCCCAACGAGCTGACGTATGCAATACGGTCACCAATGGCCCCGATAGAAGACGAGGACAACGTTCTTCTGATCACGAAGCTGTGACAACGTAATCTCATTTCCCTTTTCATCTTCGAGTGTAAAATCTGGCGCTACGCTGCCGACATGCACCCGTTCGAGGTCAGTCGAGGCCAGATCACCCGAATCGACTGCATCAGCTGGCCCACAGGCAAGGACCACGCCATATATGCAGATTACGATGAGAGCAACTTTTGCGAGTGATTTGAGCATATCAGGTTCCTGAGATGAGGACTGAGTCGGCTCCGCTGCGCTTGCCGGAAAATACGAACAAGCTCCCAAGTTTTTGACTCAGTCCTCAGTCCTTTACACTCATTTACCCCGAAAACCCGATCTTGACCTCTTCATAGCTCGGCCGCTGTTTGAGCCGCTCGTGCCACTGGGTGATATGAGGGAACGGGCTAAAATCAAAGCCTGCTCGCTCAGCCAGCGTGAGGAAAGGGGTGAAGGTCAGATCAGCAATACCGTGCTCGCCCATAAGGTAGTCACGATGTTGCAGCTGCTCTTCAAGACGCGGCAGTAACTCTGCCAGTTTCTCTTTGTTGTGCTCGACCTTTTCTGGGCTCTGTTCTCCAGCTGGTTTGCGTGTTTCATACAGGGCACTCAATATGGGGGGCACGAACTGACTGTTGCAGAACTCAACCCAGAGGCGCAGCTCGGCCTTGCCCCGACCATCTGTCGGTGCGAGCGGAGGATTGGGATATTTCTCTTCGAGATATTCGTTACAGATGGCAGATTCGACCACCCAGGCCTCTTCTTCAACCAGCACCGGCACCTTGCCGTACGGGTTGAGGGACAGAAACCAGGGCTGTTTTTGTTCCTTACTCGGCAGGTCAATAATAATCCGCTCAAAATCGAGGTCTTTTTCCTTGAGAACGATCCTCGTCCTCATTGCAAACGGTCAGGCCAGATAATCAAATAATTTCCGTTTCATATCATCCTCCTTGTCGTTGGGTGGGCCGTGCCCCACCCAATCTCATGTTGTGAAGAGTTGTGAAAAACCGTTATACAAACATTAGGAAAGCCTGGATGCAGAGTCAAGTCAAAGTCAGTCAAAGTCACGCCTCATCAAATCTCATACATTAAGGCCTGGCCTGACCGACGTTGGCTCTCTTCAGCCCGACGACACAGATCCGCCAGCGTGATCTGATTGAACACCCCATTCAACGCTTCTCCAACCTCAGTCATTACTCCTCGCAGCCAGCAATGCTCCAAGCTCGGACAGTCCGGACACCTCAGCGGCGCATGAGGATTGGCGCACGGCAGCGGTGCAGATGGCCCGTCTACTGCTTGGAGGATGGCGCCAAGCGTTATGCCGGCGGGCGCACCTTGGAGCGTATATCCTCCCGCCTTGCCCCGGCTGCTCTGGACAAGACCAGCTTTCTTTAAGGCGAGCAAAACCTGTTCAAGAAATTTCTTGGGAATATGCTCTTGCCGGGCAATCTCCTGAATGGACACGACTGATGGTGCGCCATGAGCGCCGAGGTACGTCAGTGCACGCAGCGCATATTCACCTTTTTTTGACAGCTTCACAATCTCTATTTAAATGGTAGACAATAGGATGTCAAACCAAAACCCTGCCTTCTTTTCACTTCCCACAATTTTCTGTCCCCGTATGCCTTTTATACGAGAAAACCAGCTTGACACAAGATTCAGAATAGTCATAATTGCTCTATTCCCTTAATATCTATAGAATTAGTAGATATTCTTGGAGGAGCACATGGACCATACGCAAGAAAACCAAGCCAAAAAAGAAGCCAAACTCGGCTCATTGGAAAATCCCGAAGTGTACCGGAACGTCCCCGGTCAGGTCATTCCGATTCTTGAGCGAGA
Source organism: Binatia bacterium (assembly GCA_965231765.1). Taxonomy (GTDB): domain Bacteria; phylum Desulfobacterota; class Binatia; order Bin18; family Bin18; genus JAAXHF01. The sequence goes on along the minus strand of OZ246887.1, from coordinate 4,077,722 downwards.
ATTTGATGACTTTGACAACGAAGCCCAGAAGTTTCTTCACGGAGACATTGAGGCCCCGGTCTTCATGGGTTTTCGGCTCAGACAAGGGGTGTATGGTCAACGCCAGCCTGACGCCCAGATGATCCGGGTCAAACTCCCTTTTGGTGGCGTGAATCCAGATCAGCTGGATGCCCTAGGCGATCTGGCAGAGCGTTACGCACCGCTCAAAAGAGGCCATATTACGACCCGTCAGAATGTCCAGTTTCATCACATTCCGCTCCTTGAGGCAGCCAAGGCAATTCGTTTGCTGGGCGAGCACGATTTGTCGAGCCGTGAGGCGTGCGGCAACACGGTCCGTAATGTGACCTGTGATCCGTTTGCCGGGGTGAGTGCAGGCGAGTTGTTTGACCCGACTCCCTACGCTGGCGCTCTTGTCCGTTACTTTGTCCGGAGTGAGCTGACGCAAAACTTGCCACGTAAGTTCAAGGTCTCTTTCTCCAGTACCGACCAAGACGTGGGTATTTCGGGCATCCATGATCTCGGACTCATTCCACGGATCAAGAATGGCGAAAAAGGCTTTGAAGCCCGCACCGGTGGCGGCACCTCGATTCTGCCCCGGATTGGCTACACCTTGTATGAGTTTGTATCCGTCAGCGAATATCTGAAAGTGGCCGAAGCCATGCTGCGGATTTTTAACCGGAGCGATGAACTGCGCGCCAACCGAGCCCGGGCTCGTATTAAATTCTTGATCGACCGCATTGGCATTGATGCGTTCCGGACCATGGTCGATAACGAAATGCAGGGCAATTGGGTCAAGGAGCGCAATTTTGATCCCGAGCCGCTCAAGTTTGTGGACGACGAAGCAGGCCGCGCCCCTGAGAAACCAGTCAATCCGGGCAGCCCGAACGGCGACCAGCACGCATTTACCGCCTGGGTGGCAGCCAACGTCCGACCCCAACGCCAAGCTGGATTCTCAACCGCAGAGATAAAAGTCTCGCGGGGCGACCTCACTCCGGCCCAGTTTCGCGCAGTGGCGCAAATCATGCGCGATTTTACCGGTGGCAATGCCCGCACGACGGATGACCAAAATATTGTCCTGCGCTGGGTGCGCAACGAAAGTCTGTACGATGTCTGGTCTCGGCTCAAAACACTGAATTTAGGCGATGCAGGCGCACGTCAGATCACTGATGTGGTCAGCTGCCCGGGCACCGAAAGCTGTAAACTTGGCATTACCAATTCCATGGGCTTAGCCACAGCCGTCCAGGAACGGATGGAGCAGCTGCAGCTTGACGATCCGCTCACTAAGCAGATCCATATTAAGATGAGTGGTTGCCCGAACGGCTGCGGTCGGCACCACATCGCCAATATTGGCTTTTATGGCGCGGCCATGAAGTTCGATGGCCGCCAAGTGCCGGGTTATATTGTCATGCTGGGTGGCCAGTACGATGATGGCCGGGCTCGTATCGCCCAGCGTCTCGGCGTCCGAGTGCCTTCGAAACGCGCGCCTGAGGCTGCCGAACGCTTTGTCCGCTACTACCAAGCCAACCGCCAAGATGGCGAGTCATTCAATGCCTTTCTCGATCGGGTTGGGGTGCAGGCATTCGAGGCACAGATTAAAGAGCTCTCGCTCCCAGTGAAATTTGATGAACAGCATCAAAGTGAATTCATCGACTGGAACCGCTCGGCGCTGTACAAACTGGAGCGCGGCGAAGGGGAATGCTCGGCGTAAGAAGCTGGAGTCGATGGAGTAAAAAATTATGATGGATCATATCGGCCTGAATGAGCAGGCGATCACCGCACTGGCCGACGCATACGAAGAGCGTTCCCCGCACGATGTGCTCAACTGGGCTTTAGAGCGCTTTGAGTCGCGTATGGCTATCTGTACCAGCTTTCAAGCTGATGGCATGGCGATCCTCGACATGGCCTGGCGGATTCATCCCGCCGTCCGAATCTTTACCATCGATACCGGACGGATGCCGCAAGAAACCTACGACCTGATCGATCAAGTCCGGGAACACTATAACACCGAGATAGAAGTCTATTCGCCGGACGCGACCCAGGTTGAAAGTATTGTCCGTCGGCATGGGATGAATTTGTTCTATCAAGATGTGAATCAGCGCATGTTATGTTGCCAAACGCGCAAGGTCCTCCCCCTCCAGCGGGTGCTCTCCTCGCTTGATGCCTGGGTCACCGGCCTGCGTCGTGATCAGCTCAGCAGCCGGGCCGCCACCCAAAAGGTCGAGGCCGACAATGACCACGGCGGGATTGTCAAGATCAATCCGCTTGCCGACTGGACAGAAGAGCAGGTGTGGGAATATGTCCGGGCCAACGCTGTCCCGACTCACCCATTTTATGATCAGGGTTATACCAGCATCGGCTGCGCCCCCTGCACCCGACCCATCTCGGCTGGTGAAGATCACCGGGCTGGGCGCTGGTGGTGGGAGAACGGGGCACTCAAAGAATGCGGTATGCACTGTTCAATCGAAAGTGGCCGCTTCCAGCACGAATACGAAGAGACTCAGAATCGGGACGGGGAAGGCATTTAAGCCTGTCGCCTGTCCGCTGCGCCCCTCTTCCTGGCCTGAGTTTCCTCATCCTGGGCACAACCTCCACGCTTGCGGGAGGCCCGCGATTATGAGTACACTCAGGTGCCAGCCCATATTGCGAGGAGCCTGATGGCACGCCTATTCAAAGACATTACAGAGACGATCGGCCATACCCCACTTGTGCGCTTGAACCGGGTGACCCGCGGTTTGCATGCTGAGGTGTATGCCAAGCTGGAGTTCTTTAACCCGCTTGGCAGTGTCAAAGACCGGATTGGCTACAACATGATCGTGGCGGCTGAGCGGGCAGGCCAAATCACCCCGGACACGGTCATTGTGGAGCCGACAAGCGGCAACACTGGTATTGCGCTGGCCTTTGTATGTGCCGCGCGTGGCTATCATCTCATCCTGACCATGCCGGACTCAATGAGTGTCGAACGTCGCAGCCTGCTCAAACTCCTGGGCGCAGAGCTGGTGCTGACGCCAGCTCAGGAAGGCATGCCAGGCGCTATTCGGAAGGCGGAAGAGATTGCCGGCAAATTTCCACACAGCTTTATCCCCCAACAGTTTGAAAATCCCAACAATCCGGAGATCCATCGCCAGACGACGGCGATTGAAATCTGGGATGATACCGACGGGGCAGTCGATATCCTGATCAGTGGAGTGGGGACAGGCGGTACCATTACTGGCGTATCCGAGGTTCTCAAGCAAAAGAAACCCAGCTTCCAAGCCATTGCCGTCGAGCCCGACCGTTCGGCCGTCCTGTCCGGAGAGCCACCTGCCGCCCATCAAATCCAAGGCATCGGCGCCGGTTTTGTGCCCGCTATCTTGAATACCAAGATTATCGATGAAATCGTCCGCGTCAAAGACGAAGACGCCCTCGCAACGGCACGCCTTGTGACACAGCAAGAAGGGATTCCAGCCGGGATTAGCAGCGGAGCAGCCGTTTGGGCAGCCCTGCAGGTCGCCTCCCGGTCGGAGAATGCAGGCAAGATGATTGTCGCCATACTTGCCAGCTCGTCGGAACGCTATCTGAGTACAGCGTTGGTGGAAGAGGGGTAGCTTGTCGTACGGGGGCCGTTCGCAAACCGCCCCCTGCAGCGGCCAACAGGTGAGGGGAGGCCAGCCCCGCGCGGACATTGGTCTGCACTATTTCTTCGGCATCACCAGCCGGTACACTTTCCGAATCATCTCAGACGCATTACTAAAAGGGGTGGCATTGCTCATATCCGTGATCTCGCTATAGCGCTCCCGAATCTGCTCTGGAGTCGGCACGCTCTCCGTCCCAAACAATACGCCCGCAGCCTCGCGCACCTCGACCTTGGCATAATAGCCCGCGCCGCCTTCAATAATATGCCCTGAAGCGTCATTTTCCGGCGCACACAGCCAGGCGACCATAGCTGTCACAAATTCGGGTTGGGTGATTTTGACAAATTCAGGTGTCATCGCTTCTTGTGACATCCGCGTAGCCGCCATCGGCGCAATAGCGTTGACCGCGATATTGTAGCGTTGGCCCTCTTCTTTGAGCGCATGCATAAAACCAACCAGCGCCATTTTGGCGGCCCCGTAATTGGTATGACCATGATTGCCATACAGCCCCGAGGCTGAGGTTGTCATAACAATCCGGCCAAAGCTTTTCTCCTTCATGACCGGCCAGGCAGCATGGGTACAATACACCGCACCCATTACATGCACATCCATCAAAGATCGAAAGTCTTCGAGAGCCATCTTGGCAAAGCTTTTATCACGGACATTGCCGGCATTATTAATTAAGATATCAACCGTGCCAAAGGCATCGAGGGCTGTCTTGATGATATTCTGTCCACCTTCTTCCGTTGCGACTGACTCATAATTGGCAACCGCCTCCCCGCCTGCAGCCTGAATTTCAGCAACGACGCCATCCGCCGCTGCGATTGAGCCTCCCGTCCCAGCCACACTGCCCCCCAGATCATTAACGACCACCTTTGCCCCACGCGAGGCCAAAAACAGGGCATGACTCCGTCCCAGTCCATTGCCCGCCCCAGTAATAACAGCCACCCGTCCATCAAAATGAATATCACTCATGTCCAGACTCCTCTTTACTCTTCCAGCTGTGTGTATCCCCGCAGCTTAGCCGCTTGTGTGCCTGCTGTAGAGAGGCACGGTGGGTAATATTGCCGTCAGCGCCAATGTCGGCTACTGTCTCACTTCCTGATTATGCTGATTACGCCACGCAAGGAGAGAATCATATATGTCACAGCCGCTGGATGCTGTCCGCCAGCTCGCTTATGTAACCCACGATCTTGATGCTGCCATCAAATACTGGGTGGATGTGTTACATGTGGGTCCGTTTTTTCTTCTTGAACATATCACGCTCGAAAACCAACGTTATCGGGGCACGCCTTCAAACGTGGAACTGACTATTGCCCTCGGCAACTCCGGTGGGATGCAAATCGAGCTGATACAGCAACATGCAGACACGCCCTCCGTATATAAAGAGTTCCTGGACGCCGGTCGGGTGGGTCTGCATCACTTCGGCATTATGCCCTTGGATTATCAAGCGACGTGTTCGCAGCATCAGGCATTAGGGCATGCAGCTGCTTTTGAGTTAACCGTCGGGGACGCCCAAGTCGTCTATTTTGATACCGTCCAAGCGATTGGCCATTTTACCGAATTGTGGCAAGACTCCGATATCATTACCAGACTGGCCCTGATGGTTGAAAATGCGGCAAAAAATTGGAACGGCAAAGACCCCGTCCGCGCCGCCTCTTTTTAAGTCATGCGGCTGAGAGCGGACGACACATGCTACAGGCATTAGTGATCGGTGGGACCGGACCGACCGGACATTTCATCGTTAATGGATTAGTCGAACGCGGCTTCGGCGTATCCATCTTGCATACCGGCAGACATGAGGTGGCTGAGATTCCTGCGTCCGTGCTCCACATACATACCAACCCGTTTGATGATGAAGCATTGCTCACTGCCCTGGGCGACGCCCGTTTTGATCTGACAATAGCGACCTACGGCCGCTTGCGGCGGGTGGCTGAGATTATGGTTGGTCGGACTGGACGATTTATCTCAATCGGTGGCGGCCCGGCGTACCGGGGCTATATGAATGCTGACAGGTGCCACCCACCGGGCTTACCTGTCTCGACTGCCGAGAATGCGCCCAAGACACTGAGCGAAGCGGAAGATGGCAAAGGGTATCGTGTATACCGCTCAGAGGAAGTCGTCTTTCAGCATCATCCCGACGCCACCCATTTCCGGTATCCCCTGATCTATGGAGCCTATCAAGTCACACCCCGTGAATGGTCGATCGTCCGGCGTATACGGGACAAGCGGCCGTTCATTATTCTGCCGGACGACGGCCTGTCGCTGAACCACTGTGGCGCAGCCGCCAATATGGCCCACGCTCTGCTGCTGGCCGTGGATCAACCGGAAGTCGCCGCGGGACAGATATACAACTGTGGCGATGAACATATATTAACCCTTAAACAAGTTGTGCAACTGTGTGCTGAAGCCCTTGGGCATGAGTGGGAAATCGTATCGATGCCGTACAACCTGGCGGTCAGTGCCAGGCCTTTAATCTCCCAACCGTGGACAACCCACCGCGTGTTTGATCTGACTAAAATCAAATCAGAACTCGGCTATCACGACATCATCTCTCCGATCGAAGGGGTGCAACAGGCAGCCCTGTGGTTGAGTCAAAACCCTTTGGAATACGACGGAAAGAGTGAACGCATGCTGCAAGACCCATTCGACTATGCAGCCGAGGATCGCCTGCTGGCCGCGTGGAAGCAGGCGCTGGGCACGATTCCTACAGACCTGTTCCAGCGGCAGCCAGGTTATACTATCGCGTACAGTGGCCCGGGCGGCTCACAACGCAAGAGTGATTGGTAACAACGTCACCGCCTAGAGGGACCTGACGGATTTCTGCGGGCACGGTATATACACGGAGCGGTGGTATCCTGGAAGAAGAACGAAAAAAAGGAGGGAAAGGTGGGACAAACGTTTTGGCTAGACTAGGAGCAATTTGGGGAATCGGTGGTATTGTCGTTGCACTCGTGTTTTCAGTTTTTCGCCTGGCTGGAGCATCACTCGAAGCGTTCCAATATTCATGGGACTGGCGGCACTGGACGGTGCTCGTCCTCAACACGGCGTTTATGGCGCATTCCGAAGGGTATAAGGGCTTCCAAAAATCCTTGGCCCCAAGAGTCGTCGCGCGGGCACGAGTATTGCTGGACAACCCGCCCCCACTCCGACTGTTCCTCGCCCCACTTTTTTGTATGGGCTATTTTCATACCACCCGCCGACGACTCATTTCCGTATACACCTTGACCATTGGTATTGGCGCGCTCATTGCCGCCTTTCAGTACATCAGTCAGCCGTGGCGCGGCCTTCTTGACTGCGGTGTTGTTGTGGGCTTGGGCTGGGGTATCGTCAGTATTGGTGTGGTGACAGTCAAAGCGTGGGTAGAGCCAGATACTGCGCAAGAAGCCGATTTGCCTGACTCACAAGTGCCGACAGCGGCAGCGTAGGTCTTGGAAAGAGGTGCTCAGCTTGGGCTAAAGTGCGAAGCTGGCGGTCACCCGTGAGGAGAATGGAACCCGGCCGTTCTTCAGCTACAACGCTCGCGGCTCAGATCTGCTTCGATCTCGAAATTGACGCGCTAACGCTTGTTAGCGGAAAGGGCGGAGATATGGCAGACACCCTTGACCTCACGAAGCTAGATGTAGCCCTGGAAAAAGCACGGAAGAGGAAGGAATATATGGAATACAAACGTGCAATTGGACCATTCCCTTGGGGATTCGTCCTTCCATTGGGATTTTTCTTCCTTTGTGTGGCTATTGGTAGTTGTTGATCTGCGTCTGATAAAGACCTTTATGTCAACTTGGGCCGCTGTAAGCTGTTGATTTTCCACAACAAAAAACAAGCTGTTTTTCACGCTCGCAAAACCCCATGAAACGGGGCTGCAAGCGGCCTGCAAGCGTAACAGTTAGCGTGTCACGAGCAGGCCGGAACCAAACCGGAACGCCGGGCGCACGTCACACTTTTTCACGCGTCACGATCTCCTTTTCTGGTCCCGTCCCGTTTTGGTTTTCTGCTGCACGTCTACAAGAGCCCCACGGTTCACCCCCCAGACGAGGGACGGCCACAGGGGTCCCCAAGGGGTCTTCAGGTCTGCCACTGCATCCGGTGGGCGTCAACACGGCTGATGCGCCATATCCTGGCGTGGCTGCTGGTGGCCGTCGCTGAGCTGAGGCGGTTGTATGCGTGCAAGTGGCTCTGCTCGTGCTCGTCCAGATCGACCACAAGCACCATTCTATGGCAAACAGCATCTACTGGACAGGCGAGCACGAGACCGGCCCCGTCGTCCAGAGCTTGATCAATTGCTCTTGGACGCGGAGCCCCGTCAGCACGGTGCACATCCGCGCGAGATAGAGGCAATCGTCGGGTTGTTCGAGAATGAGCAGCACGCCTGGACGCTTCTGGAGGAGGTGGGCGTAGTGGGCGGCCTGGCCGATCCCTTCGTACCACTTATTCGCAAAGTCCGCCTCGACTGCATACCTCTGCAGCACGCAGTCCGCCCGCGTCCCATCTCGCAAGCGGACTTCCACCTGCCCGCCTTGAGCGACACACCATGCGGCTACGTAGGCTGCTTCCGGTTGAAGGCGAAGCATCGACAAGGTCATTTGGTCCCACTGTTCCCACGGGTGCCCGTCCGCTCCGCTGTCAACGAGCATCTGGGCTGTTTCAAGGTTGCACTCTCCTACGGGTGCAAGTGTCGGCCCGCTCACTTCGGCCAGCTCAAAATGCTGGGTACTCTGATTCCATTCCAAACGGGTTCTTTCACCTCGTAACGGAAAATCTTCCGCCCACACTTGGGCGCTTGCTCCTGTCACAAACTCTTCCCCGGTCGTGCCTACGTCGAACGTACTTCGGGCGAATTCAACGCCATTGTCATAGACGACAGCGGTATGGGTTCCATCTCCGAGTGTGGCCCAATTCCAGATTGCCACGAAGCCATTGTTGGTATCGCCACACACAGAGCGGGTGTCGTCCCGCTGGCTGCCATACACGAGCGGGACTGGCTTCTCTCCGTTGAAGCGGACAGTCAGCGCTCCCTTCGCGTCACACTTCCAGCCGGAAATGACGCCAATGCCGGAATACAAGGTGTTGTGGGTGGGATTCTCCAGTAGTGCGGCCTGAGTCACAGCGGGGAACAGGACAAGACAGACTGCCAGTATTCTCTTTATGCTGTCCTCCCTCAATACATGATATCGATTTTAAGCACACCGTCTTCTATTCGCATCGGATAGGTATACACCTGCATCGCCTCGTTGGTCACACTGCAACCTCGGCGCAGGTCGAAACGAAAGCGGTGCCACGGACAGGTCACAACAGCCCCTTTGAGCCAGCCTTGGGCTAAGGGGCCGCCTTTGTGCGGACAGTCATTCTCTACGGCGAAAAATTCGCCGTTATCATTACAGATAGCGACCTGCTTGCCTGCGACCTTCGCTGCCTTGACTGTTCCCACCGGGAACGCCTCAACAGCTCCAACTGTGACCCACGACATACATATCCTCACCAGCTGCGGCGGGCAGCCTGCGCCTCAGGCGTATCCCGATCAGCAAAGAAACTGTAGGCAAAAGGATGCAAACTGCTACACGCCTGACAGGTCCGCAGGGAAGCATCCGTGTTAAACTGCTCCACGGCTCGCCCCTCCTCATCCCAGAATCCGCGCCAGCCTTGCTGTGCAGTCTGATACACGACTTCATGCAACACAGCGCCACACTGTGGGCAATACCAGCGCAGACGATCACACTGATACACTGACGGCGTTCCGCCCATGATGATCGTGTAATACGCGCTGTCTTGCCATTCGGCTCGAATCCAGATGCGGTCCGTATCACTGACCGCCCAATAGCCCCATTGCGAAGACACGTGATGCGGTACGCCAGCCTTGATCAAGTGTAGCAGCCGACTGCCCTGCTGAGGAATTTCTAAAATGCCCTCAGGCAGCATTTCAAACAGCTGAAATTGCGGTGCGTCTAAGGAGAGCTGGGCACTCCAGATGCGGTAGTCAAATGCCTCCTGCCACTTGCCAAGAGCGGCCAGATCCTCGGGATCAGTGACAGAGGCTTTGTAGTCCCGAAGCGGGGTCTTGTGAGGCATAGCCTGTGACTCCTCGTGGTTTTCCTGCATCGCCTACGTCTACCACTGAGCGCGGGCTTCACGCTCGGCAGGCGTATCTTTGCGCGACTGCCAACAATAGCCTTCCAGATTCACAGTTCCACACTCGGGGCAGGTCCGGTTTCGGCTGTCACTATTGTATTCAGTCACCGCCGCCCGCTCCGCTTTCCAAAAGCCGTTCATGCCTTTTTCGCCGGTCGGATAGACGCGCTCGAAGAGCAGGGTCAAGCATTCCAGACAATACCAGGCAAATCGGTCGCTCTCATTCTTCTCCGGCATCTGTTGAATCAACAAAAATGGGATCTGCCCACTTTCGTCTGGCGGTAAGGGGATAAACAATTCATCCCGGTCATTGATATGCCAGTAGCCAAAGTAATTGGCCGCGTGGTGCGGGATGCCACCGACAACAATACCAACGTCAAGTGGCTTTGGCGGATCGGCCAACTTGGTCAAGCCTGTATACGGCTCGATCAGCCAGATCTCACTGAGCTGCCCGCCCGAAACAGCATCCACGACGCCAGTCTCGGTCGGGGTATAGTGGCGAATACCAACAACCTGCTGGCCGACTTCTTTAAAGCCGGAAAACTTGCCAATCACCCGCTCGCTCAGAAAATCCCAATCGTCCATCACCTTCGCAATGGGTTCCGTAATATACAGATTCGGAAACGACATAACCTCCCTCGCTTTCTCTGACAAACTGTTATGCTCGATCTTCCTGTGCGGCGTGTCCGTTAACCGCTGCCTTGCCTACTCCAGTGTCCGTAAACTCAGGCATGACCTCTTCGGCAAACAGGCGCATCGAGTGAGACACCTGGTGTTGGCTTAAACTGCCATAGGCGAAGAACAGGATCATGTATTGTAGATCAGGAAGAAACTCCTGGTGACGTTTGATGAGGCGGATGCACGTCTCCGGGCTGCCAATCAGCAGCATGCCGAGATCCATCAGTTCGGTTAAGTCACCGCGTGCCGCAGCGTCAAAGGTGCCCTTCAGGTAGGAGTACGAAGACGAATTGGCCATTTCGTCCGGTTTGGCCAGCTTCAGCAGTTGTTGCCAACGGGTGGCCAAGGTCGGCAGCACCTCTGCTTTGGCCTGTTCATCAGTCGCCGCCAGATACACATGGCGGGTCGGGACCAGACCGACGTGATCTATGCTGTGGCCATGTTTGGCGTTCTCTTCTTTGTACATGTCCCAGTGCTGCTGCATGGTCGGCAGCAGGGTGTACACTTCCATACACGGATAGTTGCGTTTTGCTGCCCAGCGTACCGACGCCTCAGAGAGTCCGGCAGTCCAAATCGGCGGATGCGGTTGTTGGACCGGCCGAATTTCGAGCGTTGTCTCAGGGATCTTCACAAACTGTCCTTCATACGAGAAGGTCGGTTGCGTCCAGGCCCGGACGACGGCTTCGTGGGTTTCATCAAAGATCTCACGGCTGTGGTTATGATCGACCTGCCACGGCACAAACTCGCCCGGCTGAATGCCGCGACCAATCCCCCACAGCAAGCGGCCATCGCTCATCATATCGAGCATCGCGCCTTCTTCGGCCAGGCGAATCGGATGGTGAAACGGCAGCACATTGACTGCCGGTCCTAATTTGATTCGACTGGTCCGTTGCGCGGCTGAAGCGACCATCAAATTGGGAGAGGCAATCATGCTGTAAGTAGAAAAGTGGTGCTCGGCAAACCAAAAGCTGTCGTAGCCAAGCTGCTCGGCATACACCACTTGTTCCAGGTTTTCTTTGAACAGCTGCTGCGTGCTACGTTCATCCGCTTTGGTGACAGTTGAGAAAATCCCGAATTTCACAAGACCCTCCTTGGGAAACAGTTCCGCCTGCTGAGTCCCGAGTAAAAGACTGGTGTTTTCCCCGTTTTATCCGACTCGGGACTCAGCGTGCGAAACTGTATCAAGGACGAAGTCAAGATGCTATGACACAGCCAAAAGGAGGCAGCCATGATTGTTCCAGCGCGCAAACGATACAGAGTCACCACCGAAGAGAATGTTCCGATGAAAACGCGGGACGGCATCACCCTGTATGCCGACATCGTCCGGCCAGACTCGGACGAGCGGTTTCCTGCCCTGCTGAGCCGTACGCCCTACGGCAAAACGGGCGCAACTGACCCGAATGGACCAAACTCCTTGTACGCCCAATATGGCTATGTGTCGATCACCCAAGACTGTCGCGGCCGCTTTGCGTCTGAAGGCGAATACGACACCATCTTTCAAGAGGCCGCCGACGGCTATGATGCCGTCGAATGGGCAGCCCGACTCCCGTGCTCAAACGGCCGGGTAGGAACGACCGGCCAATCCTATCTTGGACTCACCCAGTATCTCATTGCCTGCAACGATCCTATGCCGCCCTCTCTCCAGTGCATGGCCCCAGTCTCAGCCTCGGCGGATTATCACGCCAGCTGGATCTATCAGACCGGTGGGGTATCCAAGTGGGGCTGGATGGTGCCGTACGCCATCTTCAAGGGTCTCGACACCCTGAAGCGTCAAGGGCGAAGAGATCTGATGGAAAAGATGAAGGAGTATGTCGAAGGTGGCGAGTTATCCGGAGTCCGGAAGACCCGTTGGGGTTTGAACGCTTTTACCCCTCTGACTGATGAATGGTATCGACACCTGCCGATCAAAGACTGGGGTGAGCTGCTCAAGGAAACGGCTCCCTATATGGCTGAACATATCGCCCATGCTGACGACGGCGAGTACTGGTACCGGGCCAATGTGAATCACTTCGCTGAGACAATCAGTACGCCAATGCTCCACGTGACCTCCTGGTACGATACGTTTGCCGAGGGTGGACCAGCCGCCTATCAGAATATTAGCACTAAAAGTGAATTTTCAGTAGCCCGGACCGGTCAGCGCCTGATTATTGGGCCTTGGGGCCATCTGTTACCCTATACCAACCCGAGTTCGCGCGGGGCTGGGGACATCGATTTTGGTCCGAATGCGCTGATCGACTTGAATGAAACTCTGTTGCGGTGGTTTGACTACTGGCTCAAGGACGTGGCCAACGGGATAATGGACGAGTCACCGGTCAGCGTCTTCACTCTTGGTGAAAACCGCTGGCAGCATATGTCCGACTGGCCGCCACCCAATATGCGCCAGGTGCGTTACTTCTTGCATAGCGGCGGAGAGGCCAATACCCTGAAAGGGAATGGCACGCTCTCAACCGTACCGCCCAGCCAAGAACAGACTGATGCTTTTGTGTATGACCCTGACAATCCGGTCCAATCACTCGGCGGCAACAATCTGACGGTTGATATGGGCGTGCAGGATCAGCGTCCGGTCGAAGAGCGCAACGATGTGCTCGTCTACACTTCAGAGCCGATCGCCCAAGCGTTAGAAATCACCGGGCCAGTAACGGTCACGCTGTGGGCGTCGTCTTCGGCTATTGATACGGACTTCACTGCCAAACTGGTGGACGTCCATCCTGACGGCTATGCCCAGAATCTGCTGAATGGCATTATCCGGGCGCGCTATCGGGATTCTGCCACCACACCCCAGATGATGGAAGCGGGCAAGCCGTATCAGTTCACGCTTGATTTATGGTCGACGAGTAACGTTTTCCTGCCAGGCCATCGCATCCGGCTTGAGATCAGTTCGAGCCATTTTCCCGAGTTTGATCGGAACCTGAATACGGGTGAAGCATTTGGCGAGGGCACCCAGGGTGTGACGGCCCGGCAGACCGTCTTCCATCAGGAAGACCGGGCATCGTACGTTTTGTTGCCGGTGATTCCGAGATAGCGCACAACGAGAGCCTCCTACGTGGTCAGCCCACCATCAACATGGATGGGCTGGCCAATGTGATACAGGCTCCGTCATCTGACACGAAGAAAGCCACGGCTTTAGTAATACCCTCAGGGCCCCACCGCAGCTGAGTTTGCTGAATAATCTGTTCCGCGCCCTCACCATAAGCAATCCTGGCATGCCGACCCATATCGGTTTCGGTCATGCCCGGATTCCTTACGTACAACACATATCCGGTTCATCAATTCCGTGCCTATGCTCATGCCGCTCAGCCCGGAGTTGGCGCATACCTTCGAACATCCGCTGGACATCAATCGGTGTATCAAGTTCTTTACGAAACTCTTGGTATAAACGCATGATATTGGGCAGTATTCGCTCAGGTTCGCGCCAGCTGGCGTAGATGCCGAGTTTCACATCGCGTGCGGCCTGTTCCTCGGTCATGCCAATGTCAAATCGCTTCTTGGCTTCTCGCCGCACGAGTGCCAAATAGGCCCGCATCTCGCGCAGTTCTTTTTTGCCGCCAATCGGACCATGGCCAGGCACGATGGTTTCGACATCCATCTTGAGAATGCGATCAGCGACTTTGATCCAGTTTCCAACATGACCTTGGAAGGCCAGGGGCGTGACGTAATAGAACGCAAGGTCTCCGGCAAACAACAGCTTGTCTTTCGGTACATACACAAACGCATCACCAAAAGTGTGAGCGGGTCCAAGGTGACGTAGTTCGACATCACGGCCAGATTGATGGAAGATCATCTGATCTTCAAACGTGACGGTTGGGACTTTCGGCTTGAGCTTGGGGAACTCTTTAGCAAAACGAGGGATACGCTGTTGGTAGGCTGCGACCGCTAGCCCCGCACGGACCATCTCATTCCGGCAGTGCGTATGGCTGATAATTTCAGCATCCCGGAACAGAAAATTGCCGCCGCTATGGTCAATATGATGATGCGTATTCACCAAGCGTGAAACCGGCTTTTTGGTGACCTTTTTAATCGACTCCAAAAAGCGTTTTGTCATCGACGGCACCATGAGTGCATCGACGGCCATATTGCCATCTTTGTCGAGCAAGAGTCCGGCATTGCTCACACCGAGTTCGCCAAATGCTTGTACGTAGGCGTAGACGTTGGGAGCAACTTCTTCGATACCTGTTTGCCAACGAGCAGGGGTGATGAAATTGGTTTGTGTAATCGCCATGTCCCGATCTTTCTTTCACAAGACGTTTGGAGCAGGCACGGAGGCCCGGACTCCCTAGCAAGGCAATTGTACATACAGTGGAGGGTCTCCGATTTGCGTACTTGTTGCGACACCCTCTCCCTGAGGGAGAGGGAATTTAAGAGCTGGCAGCTACAAACTCATGGCCGACAGCTCTTTATAGATTAAACAGCCGTGCGGCATTCTCGTTGAAGATTTTCTTCTTCAGCCCGTCTGAAATGTCTGTCCGCTCTTGTAACACTTTGACCGAGTCAGGGCAGATGCAGTCCCAATGCGAGTAGTCCGAAGCATAAATGAGATTCTCTTCACCGATCATTTGGGCAACAAAGGGAATGGTCAGTTCTTCTGGTTCAACCGCGTAGAAACAATTCTCACTCTTCATCCAGTCTATCGGATCACGGGTTTGCCACGGGGTTTGCTGCGGCAACAACTCATAGTGCTCATGCAGCCGGTCCATCAGCCATGGGACCCAACCTGCTCCAGCTTCCATAAAGGCGACTTTGAGTTTTGGAAAACGCTCTAGGATGCCGCCCGACACAAACGATGCTGCGGCGAGCATGGAATCGAGCGGATAAAATGCATGCTTAAAGACGTAGCGGTCAAACCGATCAATCCCAGCTGAGTTGGTCGAAATAATATGCACACAGATCGGCACGCCGAGCCCCTGAGCTTCCTCCCAAATCGGGTCAAACTCTTCTTCGTGCAGCAGCTTGCCGCCAAAATTGGTCAGGACCTGAACGGCAACCATGCCGAGCTGTTCAACCGTGCGCCGAATCTCTTTACGCGCGGCTTGCGGGTCCTGCATAGGGATCATGGCAATGCCTTTGAGGCGATCGGGATAGGGCTGACAATATTCTACTAACCAGTTGTTATAAGCTGTCGAGACAGCCGTGGCCAGCCCTGGGTCTTCAATCGACGCGGCTGCCCCGAGACCAACAAAAGTCCCAAAGAGTGCCGCGACATCAATGCCCTCAGCATCCATATCGGGAATGCGCTTATGCGGGTCCTGCATGCCTTCCCGATCCCAGCCCCATTGATGGGCCGGTTTTTTCGGCTCAGGCCACATGCCAAGTTTGCCATAAAAATCACGTCGACTCGGCCACATCTTGCCCTCGACAACCATATGCGTGCGACCATCCGGATAATCCACCCAGCACGGCGCATCACGCTGATACTGCTTGGGCATGCGTTCCGCCCAGTTCACAGCTTTTTCATCGACATGGCCATCAGCATCAATCACGGGATAATCGAGTTTCATGTTCGCTCTCCCCTCTGTACCGGCAGCATAGCTTGTGTATCTTCTGACTCAAGACTCAGCACTTTCTTAGCCCCCGGGCCACTCCGGCACCAATGTATGATCAATCCGCAATCCCCCTTCCCCATCACTGCCCATCTCTACTGGCACAGTCCAGCGCAAGGACTGCATGAGACACACACCGTCTTCACCATCCTTGCAGTACACAAGTCCGACGGCGACTCGCAGCTCCGTCTCATCCCCAAAGAATTCGAGCGGAACCTCAATCGGAAACTGGCCATCTTCCTCTGGCGTCCGCAGACCGCTTGCCGTCATCGTCCCATTCATCTCGACGTGATACTCCAACGGTGAGCCTGGATTGAGCTTAAAAGGCGTGGGAATATCAACATTGACAGTCAGGGTTGTCTGACCGACCCGGACAAGCTGGGGTGGGACGCTCAGCTCTTTTAAATTGGGCCATACGGGCGACCCCTGCGTTTCCGGTCCACCCCTGTCCAAGCCGCGAATCTGGAGTGTCGTCACTTCTTTTGTCCCGAGATCTGCCACCCGAATCGCATGATTATTGGTATCCGCAATATACAGCTTTCCGTCTGCAATACTCACCCCGCTGGGTTCGTAGAACTGCGCGCCTTCTCCATTTTGGCCATTGCTACTATCATGCAAACCCGGCTTTCCCGTCCCAAGAAAAGTTGTCGAGGTCCGCAGACTTGGTCCAATCTGTTTGATCTTGTGATTATACGTATCCGCTACGTAGAGGACGCTATTATGATACGCAATGCCGAGCGGATGCTGGAGCCTGACACTGTCTCCTTGGCCATCCTGATCGCCGAACTCAAACAAACCAACCCCAACAATAGTTGACACGGTTCCGTGTGGATTCAGACTGACCGACCGAATAGCACTGACCTCAGAGTCGGCCACAAACAGATTCGTGCCATCTGAAGCCAACCCACTCGGCTGCGCAAGCGCGGCGTCCATGAGTGGTCCGTCAATCCGGGCTTCTTTGCTGGACCCGGCGTAGGGTCCAATTTCTTCATGGGCAAGATTCAGAGCCCAAATCTGGTGCGGCCCGGCCATGGCAATATACAAAATACCATTCTCGACAAGGACATCCCACGGAGAATTGAGCGACACGTTTCTGGCTTCACCGCGCCGAGATTCTCTGAAGGCTGGCTGGCCTGTTCCAGCAATTGTCGTCACAGTCCGGGCTGTGAGATCAAGTTTACGAATGAGATGATTTTCGGTGTCGGCGACGTACAGGCTATCGTTATCGAGAGCCATGCCTTGGGGCTGGTCGAACGTTGCGGTTTCAAACGTGCCATCGCCGTGCCCACTCTCCCCCACCCCGGCTACGTCAAGCACCGTGCCAGCTCTGGTGGTGATGACAATGCGATTATGATTGGAGTCAGCAATAAACAGTCGGTCTTGGTCTGGGTCAGCCACAATTTTGCCGGGGAAAGACAACACCGAGGCTTGAAAATCGGCCTTTTCCAGAGCCAGCTGTAGGGGTTCTTCATTCAGCGTGCTCTTGGCCCGATGTTCTTCAATCTGCTGAGCAATCACATGATGCAAGGTCTCGTAGTGACCTTCGCCGGATATACCACCAATGATATAGCCTTCGGGATCGATCAGAACCAAGGTCGGCCATGCTTGGGGACCATACCGCCGCCAGATCTGAAACTCACGGTCGTTGACCACCGGATGCTCAATCTCGTAACGCAGAATGGCTTGGCGAATGTTTTCGGATGCTCCCTCATTCGGAAATTTGGCCGAATGCACCCCAATGACAACGAGTGCATTTGGATAATCGGCTTCCAACCGCTTGAGTTCCGGAATGACGTGCAGGCAGTTAATACAGCAGTACGTCCAGAAATCGAGCAACACGACTTTGCCCCTGAGCCCAGCCAGTGTCAGCGGGGTATCCGTATTGAGCCACTCAATCCCGCCTTCGAGTTCCGGAGCCTGGACTCGTTCCTCTTCCGCCATACGCTCTCCTTCCTGTCCAAGCAGTACATACCACAGGCCGGTACGCCACAGAAAACCAATCCCAGCAATCAGAATCACAAAAGCCGGACTGAGCTGGATCAGCACACGTTGCCACTCACTGCGGCCGGATTGTCTTGTTTGTTGTGACATAGATGTCGCTCAATATCAGCAGTGGATTGGTGGGGCAGGCCCCACCCTACTCTCTCGTCTTATGTGTCGTGCCGACGCCGAAACGCCGCATAGTCAACCAGTACCCGTAATGCAGCGACGACACGATGGGCGCTGGGGTAGCACACCCGTCCGGCTTCACGAACAGCGAGAGGACCAGCATTACCATAGTCACGATCGGTATACACCAATTCGCTCGTGGTCAGAATCGGCTTGCTATACCGCTCCGATGCGTCCACCGCAGCCTGAGCGTAGCGTCGTTCCTGGCGCTCGTGGAAATCAGCCATCCGGTCGAGGCCATGCCCTGGATAGAACTCGCCACTCTTGAAGAGGTTCGCGGTAGCGCCTTGGATACCCGTGCCGAGCTGTATGACAGCATCCACTTCAGGATGAGCACATAGTAAATCAAGAATCTCAGGAACCGTATCCCGCGTTTCCCCGCCGGCTAAGTCAATCGGATTATTTCGACTCCAGCGGGCTGGTACCATGCGGCTGATCTTTTCTTCAATATCGGCTGGCAAGGCAATGAGAGCCAGCTCAGCCTCAGCACATGCATCGGCAGTCAACACGCCCCAGCCACCGACTGTGGTAAAAACGATCACCCGGTTGCCCTGGGGCAAAGGCTGGGTGGCCAAGGTCGCTGCCCATTCAAACGCATGTTCCACACTGGGTGCGCGGACAATACCCAGCTGTCGGCACAGTCCTTGAAACACCCGATCATCAGTTGCCAGTGAACCCGTATGGGACAGGGCCGCTCGTTGGCCGGCAGAAGCCACTCCGCCTTTGAGTAAGACCAGGGGTTTCTTCGGCGTGAGCTTCCGGACGGCCTCAACAAAACCGCGTCCGTCAGGAATACCTTCAAGGTAGGCCAGCACCACATCTGTTTCCGGGTCAGCCGCAAAGTATTCAAAATAATCTGCAATATTGGTTTGAGCCGAGTTTCCAGCCGAGATGGCCTTACTCACGCCAATCCCGGTTTGTACCGAATAATTCAGGAACGATGACAGGAGATTCCCACTCTGACTCACAACTGAAATCCTGCCTGACGGGGGATAGGGCGCGACTATTTGGGCACACATCGAGACAGGAGTCGAAATGACCCCTTGTCCATTCGGTCCGGCGAGCAATATCCCTAACTCGTTCGCTGTTTCGACCAGTTCTTTTTCGAGCTGACGGCCCTCTTCGCCCACCTCTCGATAACCCCCGCTGGCCACAAAAGCAGCCCGTACCCCGATTGCGGCACACGCCCGCAGCAGGCCGATATTGGCAGCAGCAGGCGTACAGACAAACACGAAGTCGGCCTTCCCAGGCGGGATGTCCGCAATATCTTTGTAGGTAGGAGCGTCAAGGATGTCAGCCCCTTCGCGATTGATCGGAAAGATCTCGCCTTGATAGCCAAAACGGCGCAGATTATGCAGCGTCACAAAACCGAACTTGCCCGGATGGCTTGACGCTCCAGTCACCACGATGCCCCACGGATGAAACAGGGGACGAAAACGTTCGCGGATTTCTTCAGCTGATCGAGAGACAGCTGGGGTGACAGGCAGACCTGGATGGGGGGCACCGGTTTCAACCAGCCCGTCAACGGCAACGGGTTTACCGTCTACGATGATCAGCGGGTTCACATCAACACTGTGAATATCCGGGCGCTCAACAGCGAGCTGTCCAAGACCAACTAGCGTATCGGCTAAAGCACCCAGATCAACTGGCTCTTCCCCTCGGAATGGCTTGAGCAGCAAGTGCTTTGCGCGCAGGGACTCGACCATGCGCCGGGCTTCATCACGTTCAAATGGTGCGAGGGCAAATGCGACGTCACCCAACGCCTCGGTCAGAATGCCGCCTAGTCCAATGAGGATACATGGACCAAACTCGGGGTCACGAATCATCCCAGCGATGAGTTCACGCCGCCCTTGGACCATCTCAGCAACCAACAGCGAGACGTCACCATCTTCAGGGAGACGGCGCTCCCATAGGTCACTCGCAGCTTGGGCGACTGCTTCTGCGTCGCTCAGCCCTAAGCGGACAAAGTCTCGCTCGGTTTTATGCGCAATGCGATCACCACACAGCTTGACCACAACCGGAAAGCCAATCTGAGCAGCAGCTTCGACGGCCGCCTGTGGATTGTCGGCTAAGATCTCTTGCGTGACACACACGCCGTAGTCAGCGAGCAGCTGTTTCGAGGCATGCTCAGAAAGCGTCTGTGTCTGGTTTGGTATGGTGTCAGGGCTGCCCGATGTGGCAGATCCATCAGCAGATCCATCAGACGTGGAAGATTGCGCAGATTCGGGGGCAGCATCGGTGCTCGGCATATACGACCTCTCTCCTCAACAGTTGGAAAGAGACTATAAGATTCAGCCCCAGCTGCCAAGACAAAGGGAGAAAAGGGGCAAGAAGAGAGAAGACCGCCCAGGGAGGGACGCAGGAAGGACCCCCTACTTGGGATGGGTCGGCACAGGCCCCACAAGGAACGATCACAGTCTAGAGATGCGTAAACCGAACGGAACTAAGCGTGTGCCGCTTCCGTCGCCTGTCCATTTTTACGCGCAAGCAGTGTGACTCGCAACGCTTCCGCCCGGAGCCCAAAGGCTTCGCACAGGCTCACAAACGCAAATGGCCATTCACGCTCTTCGGACAAAACCCATCTTTCTTCTTCGGCAAACTCGGGTGTGTGCCAACAATTGGGGTCACCAGCCAGGGTCCAGAATTGTTGCAATCCATCGGCGAAGACTCCCCATTTGAGAGACATTTCCTCCCCAACCGACCCGTTCAGGCACCGGTCTGAAAAAAACAGATCTGGACATAAAAAGAACGGGAAATGAGAATTCACAAGATTCCCCTCATACTCACACTCCATCCGCCGCATCAGCATTCCTCCTGTTATGAGGTCGGCAAGAAAAAGGCCAAAGACGAATATCAGGGCTTCTTCTTTGGGACACTTTTCTCCATTGCCAAAAGGCCAGATTTTTTACCGCTTTTCCGTGCTTGAGGCACAATCATGGAAACAACGGCGGAAAAAATCCAGTCCACCGAAATGATGACATATCAAGATCAAAGTGGCAAGAATTCGACACAAAGAAATCAGACCGAGGGGTTGCGTTCCCCCAAACAAGGCATTAGGTTTGGAAAATCTTTTTCATAAGGAGGAAGAGTGAACGCCTCCGTAAAGCTCATTGAACAGGTTGTTCCTTCAACCGTGAGTATCCAGGTCACGGTTCCGCAGCACCACCATTCGGCTCAGCTTCTCGGCCCCGAACGTATGGGATCAGGTGCCATCGTTGATACACAGGGCTACATCCTGACTGTGAATTACATCGTGATCGGTGCAAGCACGATTAAAGTCAGCCTTCTGGATAACACCCAAATGGATGCTGAGGTCGTCGCCCAAGACTTCGCGACTGGTATCGCTGTCATCAAAATCCCGAATACTGGTTTTCCAGCTGCACCATTACGCTCTTCCGAAGAGCTCAATCCTGGAGAGGATGTCTTCATTGTTGCTGGCTCGGGAGAAAACAACGAGCGCCGCGTTAGTGGTGGGGGACTGACCTCAGTCTCTCCCTTTGACGCGTATTGGGAATACTCTCTGGACCGGGCGTTGACCAGCACGGCAACCAACCCTGGACTCGGTGGCGGACCCATGTTTGACATGCATGGCCGCATGATCGGTGTGGTGTCACTCAATCTGAATGAAGTCGGAAAGTTCTCCTTAGCGATTCCGATTGAAAATTTTCAAGACTATCGGGAAGAATTGATTCGGTATGGCAGACGCGTCACCCGGCCGTCACGGGCCTGGATTGGCATGTACTCCTATACACTGCGCGATCATGTAGTCATTGCTGGGATCTTGCCCGGCGGTCCCGGCGAAACAGCAGGGCTCAAAGCTGGTGATGTTGTGTTAGCCCTTGATGGAGAAGAAATCGCTGACCGGAAGATCTTCTACCGACAGCTGTGGAGTCGCCCTGCCGGAGAGACGATTCTCTTTCGTATCTTCCGTGATAATGCGGTGCGGACCATCCCGGTCTTGTCCAGTAATGTCGAAGAATTTTTTGAGTGAGTCTGGCACGTCTGGAAGGAGACACAAGAGTGAAAATTGCTATTTTAGGCGGGACTGGAGAACAAGGCCCAGGACTGGCACTGCGTTGGGTGCTCGCTGGCGAGGAAGTCATTATTGGCTCACGGCAAAAGGAAAAGGGCGAGAAGGTCGCGGCTGAACTGAATCAAGAGCTTGGTAAAGATTTGCTGGTCGGTATGGACAATGTCAGTGCGGCCGCGGCGGCTGATATCGTTGTCCTGACTGTTCCCTACTCCGCCCATGTCCCGACCTTAGCGTCAGTCAAAGACCAGGTCCAGGGCAAAATATTTGTTGATGTTTCGGTCCCACTTGACCCGGACAACGCTCGCAAGGTGCGTATGCCAGCGGCTGGCTCGGCCTCTCAAGAAGCAAAGGAAATCCTCGGCGATGGGGTCAGCGTAGTGTGTGCCCTACAAAATATCTCCGCCCATCTGCTCCGCGACGTGAAAGCCGAGATTGATTGTGATGTCCTCGTCTGCGGAACCCCAAAAGAAGCCAGAGAGACGGTTATCGGTCTGATTAAAAAGCTCAATATTCGTACGGTGGATGTCGGCCCTATCGAAGCTGCGAGTCTGATCGAACCAATCACCGCGCTCTTGATTCGCCTCAACATTCGTAACAAAGTCCACTCGGCCGGCATCCGCATCACTGGTTTACCGGACGCGTAGTTCCCAATACAGCAGGCATTGACGCGGCGGCGGGGCGTCTCTTCCGCTGCCATCTCATACCAACAGAAACGGCGCTGCCCGGATATCCGGGCAGCGCCGTTTTGTATGACACACATAGGACGTTGGGCAAGTCGAAAAAGACGACTTACATCATGCCGCCCATACCACCCATGCCGCCCATACCACCCATGCCGCCTGGAGGCATCGGAGGCATGCCACCACCGGCGCCCTTATCATCAGGCTTGTCGGCCACGGTGGCTTCCGTGGTCAGCAACAGACCAGCAACAGAAGCCGCGTTCTGCAGGGCAGTTCGCACGACCTTTGTTGGGTCGATAATACCAGCCTTGATTAAGTCCTCATACTGGCCACTGGCTGCGTTAAAGCCGTTGGCGCCCTTTGAACTCCGGACCTTATCCAGAACAACCGAGCCTTCTTCACCAGCATTGGAAGAAATCCAGCGTAGCGGCTCTTGGACTGCCTTGCGAACAATATTGACGCCGAACTGCTCAGCCTCATCGACCTCGACCTTATCGAGCGCGCCTGAAGCACGAATGAGGGCAACACCACCACCTGGCACGATGCCTTCTTCAACGGCCGCACGGGTCGCATGCAGGGCATCTTCAACCCGAGCTTTCTTCTCTTTCATCTCAATTTCAGTCGCAGCCCCAACCTTAATCACAGCGACACCACCGATCATCTTGGCCAGCCGCTCCTGGAGCTTCTCACGATCATAATCGGAAGTCGTCTCATCAATCTGGGCTCGAATCTGATTGACCCGGCCTTGGATGTCAGCTTTCTTGCCAGCGCCATCAACAAGAGTCGTATTGTCTTTATCAATGACGAGGCGTTTGGCCTGACCCAGATCGTTCAGCGTCAGGCTTTCCAGCTTGACTCCCAGCTCTTCGGCAATCACCCGTCCGCCAGTCAGAATAGCAATGTCTTCCAACATGGCTTTGCGTCGATCACCAAATCCAGGCGCCTTGACGGCAACGCACTGCAGGGTGCCGCGGATTTTATTCACGACCAGTGTCGCCAGGGCTTCCCCTTCGATATCTTCAGCGACCAAGAGCAACGGTTTGCTGCTCTTCGCCACCTGCTCCAGGATAGGCAGCAGGTCTTTCATGGCTGAGATCTTTTTCTCATTGATCAGCAGATACGCATCCTCAAACACACACTCCATGCGTTCGGGATCAGTCACGAAGTAAGGCGACAGATAGCCGCGGTCGAACTGCATACCCTCGACAACGTCAAGAGTCGTTTCCAGTCCTTTGGCTTCTTCGACGGTGATCACGCCTTCTTTCCCGACTTTGTCCATTGCCTCGGCAATAATCTCGCCGATCGTCAGGTCATTATTGGCTGAGATCGTGCCAACCTGAGCGATCTCTTTCTGATCGCGGGTCGGTTTGGACAGGCTTCTGAGTTCTCCGATAACTGCGCCGACGGCTTTATCGATGCCGCGCTTGATGCTCATCGGGTCATGCCCGGCAGCCACCATCTTGACGCCTTCAGAGTAGACGGCCCGAGCCAGGACGGTTGCCGTCGTCGTCCCGTCGCCAGCCACGTCAGACGTTTTGCTGGCCACCTCTTTGACCATCTGGGCACCCATATTCTCGAACTTGTCTTCAAGCTCGATCTCTTTGGCGACGGAGACACCGTCTTTTGTCACTACGGGTGCGCCGAACGATCGTTCAATAATCACGTTCCGGCCCTTGGGGCCGAGGGTCACTGTAACGGCGTCGGCCAGGGTGTTGACGCCCCTCAGTGTCCGATCTCTTGCATCTTGACCGAATTTGACAAGCTTGGCCATATGTGGATCCTCCTTACATCCCGCGTATCATTCAACCACACCGAGAAGATCGTCTTCTCGCATGATCAGGTGTTCTTCACCCTCAATTTTGATTTCAGTCCCGGCATATTTACCAAATAAAACCAGGTCTCCCGCTTTCACATCAAGAGGCAACACTTTGCCGTCCTCACCAACTTTACCCTTACCAACGGCGACGACTTTGCCCTCTTGGGGTTTTTCTTTTGCGGTGTCAGGAATGATGAGCCCACCTTTGGTCGTCTCTTCCTCCTCGGTCCGCTTCACAATGATCCGATCCTGTAGAGGCCGAATTTTCATACCTCCTCTCCTTTCTCTGAAAAAATTGTATTTCCGATTGTGCATGTAGGGAGGCCGATAGCCTCCACGAGACGTTGAGAAACTTAATCACTCCCCTGCTGTTGTCAAGATTAAATTTGAGGAAACTTGGGGAAACTTGAGGGATCTCTCAGAATTTGCGTTTACGGCGCTCCTCTTCAAAGTAACGCCGATACAAGACATCCCACTCACCGCTGCCTGGTACCACTTGGCGGGACAAGGAAGCAATTTTCTGCCGGACAAATACGTTGATCTTGTCATCGATCTGGAAATGTTCGGCCAAGACGCGTTTGCTCTCATTCAAGGCAACCCGTTGGTTGGCGATTTTCCCTTCGGCCGCCAAGATATTCAGGCTCAGCCGGGCCAGGGCGGCGATACGATTATCAGATAACTGGCTCATATTGCTCAAGGTTCATAAGACAAAGTTGCGTTCTTCGGCCAGGCGTTTCGTGATCATCTGAATAACCCTGTGTCGATCGACCACTTGACCGGCTTGCAGATGGGTTTCTGCAAGCTGTTCGGCATCCCGCTGCAATTGCTCTTCTTGGCGAAAATTGTCCAGCAATGCGCGAACCACCTTCTCGACAACCTGACTCTGATCCGACCCCAGTTGCAGCAGAGATTTGTCGCTGAGCGTTGTGATCAATGTCTCAGCAACTAGACGGCAGAGGGCTTCAGAATACCGCATGGAGTATTCCATATCCGACAACACAATGTTTTGGCAACCCCGGCTTGACAATAAAACTGCACTTTGCGATGGGATGTTCCATGGCATCACGGTCAAAAAAGCCTCAGTCTGCTTCCCCTACGCCCACAAAAACTTTTCCTGGTAACGCCTGGGAGCATATCCTGGCCAGCCTGGAAGAAGGTCTCATCGTCATTGATCAATCCCAGCAGATTGCGTCTATCAATCCGACAGCCGCAACCCTGATTGGCCAGTCAGAGGCCCACGTTGACCAACAGTCGTATGCACACGTCTTCGCCGCCAACCCGTGGATTATCGCCATCATCGAACGCACCCTCGACACCCAGAGTCACACCGCTGCCGAAGGGATCCTGCTCGGCGGCTTTCAGCAGGCGACCTCGGTCCGTATCACGTGTTCACCCATTTTTAATGATAAAACCAGTTTACCCAGTTTTCTCGGGCTTGTGCTCATTTTCCACAATCTGAGCTATCAGAAAGAACTGGCCGAAGAAGTCCAGCGCGAGGATCGTCTGGCCCATCTTGGCGTTGTCGCTGCTGGGCTCGCCCATGAAATAAAAAATCCGCTGGCCGGCATCCGGGGCGCAGCTCAGCTTCTGCAAGGACGGTTGGCTCAATCGCACAGTGACCAATCTTCTACAGCATACACAACCGTCATGATTCGGGAGATTGACCGCTTAAGCGCCTTGTTTGAACAACTCTTGCAACTGAATTCCCCATTGCGTTTTGAGCCCCAATCGATCAACGTGCATAAAGTGCTCAGCGATGTATTATTGCTGGAGCGTGAAACCGCGCCAGCCGAAGTTAATATTCAGACCCATTTTGATCCGAGTCTACCTGATGTGTTAGGTGATGAAGCGTCCTTGGCTCAGGTCTTTCGAAACCTGATCAAGAATGGGCTCCAAGCCTTGAACGGCCGTCGGCATGGGCTTCTTACATTATCCACCCGTATGGCAACCGATTTCCACTTCTTGCGCACTGAACAACACACGAACGCAATAAATGAACATCAGCCTCCGCCTCAGCCTTATCATCCTCTTCAACCCTCTCATCGTGCACCCCACCGGGTCCGCTTCCTATCAGTTGACTTCATGGACAACGGGTCAGGTATTACAGCCTCTCATTTGCCACAACTGTTCACGCCATTCTTCACCACCAAGAGTCAAGGCACGGGTTTGGGACTGCCCGTCAGTCAATGGATTGTCGCCCAGCATGGCGGCACGATCCGGGCGGAAAGCGAGCCTGGGCAGGGATCTCACTTTCGTGTCTACTTACCAGTCAGTCCCGAGTAGCATCCATGCAGCACGCCACAATCCTCATTGCTGACGACGAAGAACTCATCCGACGGGTCTTAGCAGACACGTTACAGGAGCAGGGCCACACGGTCGAAACCGTAGACAATGGTGCACTCGCCTGGGAGGCGATCAGCACCAATAGATTTGACCTGGCACTGCTCGATATTCGGATGCCGCAACAGAGTGGTCTCGACATTCTCGTTCAGGTCCAAAACGCTCAGAAAGACCCCAAAACAGGAAAACCGCTTCAGACCATAATCATTATTATGACCGGCCAAACCACCCTCGATAACGCAATTGAGGCCATGAAGCGCGGTGCGTTTGATTACTTGACAAAGCCCTTTGATCTCGAAGAGGTCAAAACCATGGTCCTGCGCGCACTCGAAGTCCGTCGCATGACAGAGACTCAGCCGGCATCTCCGTTTGCAGTCGTCGAAGGTCGGAATGAACAAATCATCGGCCATGGCGCGGCCATGCAGCAGGTGTACAAAACCATTGGGCGTATCGTCAAGAGCGACGCGACCGTCTTATTACAAGGCGAAAGTGGGACCGGCAAAGAACTCGTCGCCCGTGTTATTCATCATCATTCGTCCCGCCGGCGGGCACCCTTTGTTGGCGTCAACTGCTCGGCGATCCCGGCGGACTTACTGGAAAGCGAGTTCTTCGGACACGAACGGGGTGCCTTTACCGGAGCGGCTGAGCGCCGGATTGGAAAATTCGAACAAGCCAGTGACGGAACACTATTCCTTGATGAAGTCGGCGATATGCCGCTGGCCTTGCAGGCAAAACTACTCCGCGTTCTCCAGGAACGGGAGCTGACACGGGTTGGCGGGCGCGACACGATCCACATTAATACCCGGATTATTGCGGCCACGAATCAGGATCTGGATGTCGCGGTCAAAGAGCAACGCTTTCGAGAAGATTTGTTTTTTCGTTTGCGCGTCGTGCCGATCACCTTGCCCGCACTGCGTCAACGGCGGGAAGATATCCCCAGTTTGACGGCCTATTTCTTAGATAAGATTAACCGTGAAATGGACACTGGCGTCACCGCAGTCACACCTGAAGCTCAAGCTCAACTCGAACAGCATGCCTGGCCGGGCAATGTCCGCGAGCTGGAAAACACCTTGCTGCGGGCTGCCGTCCTCGCTCCGGGACGCATGCTGACCTCGACTGACCTCTCCTTGCCTGTTGCCGCGCCGACCTTACCTGAGAATTTTGCTGATCTGTCGCTTGAAGAACTCGTTCGGCGCAAGCTGAGTGCCTATTTTGACCAGACCGCCTCTCTTGATCCGTGCGATTTATACGACGTCATTCTTGCTCAGGTGGAAAAGCCATTGATCGAACTGACTTTGGAGCATACCTCTGGTAATCAATTGAAAGCAGCGGAAGTGCTGGGCATCAACCGCAACACCTTGCGCAAGAAGATTACGCATTTAAAGATTGAGTTGAAAAAATAAATGCGCTCACTCACGGATATTTGGATATTTGAACGACAGGCGAATTGCCCATGGCTAAACGCGCACGTTTCTCTTTTCCGAGTCCGCTGTATGCAATTGCCGACACGCTAAGTCGGCCCGAGCTGTCATATATTGACCTGGCTCAACAGATTTGTGCTGGGGGGGCAAAGGTATTGCAACTCCGATTCAAAAATCAAAAGGACCACGCTGTCCGAGAATTTCTAAGCCTTGCTCGTGAGGTGCAGACTATTTGTCAGCGCTGCAGCTGTGTGTTGATTATAAACGACCGGGCCGACATTGCTTTAGCGGTTGGTGCTGATGGAGTCCATATCGGTCAAGAGGATCTGCCATTGAGGGCTGCACGTCAGGTGCTTGGTCCAGACAAAATCATTGGCGTCTCCACCCATGACATAGCCCAAGCTCTAGAAGCACAGCGTGAGGGTGCGGATTATATCGGCTTTGGTCCGCTGTTTGGCACTCAAACAAAAGCTACCGGCTATACTGCTCGGGGGCTTGATCAGCTCCAAACCATTCGCGCCCAGGTCGATCTACCGATTGTGGCGATTGGGGGAATTAGCGCAGAGCGTGCGCCAGCGGCTCTAGAGGCCGGTGCAAATGCCGTTGCTATGATTAGTGATATTGTTCTGGCTGACCAAGTGACGCGTAAAGTCCAAACCACATTGGAAGAGCTCAGCCGATAGCGTATTGATGGCCGACACAGAACCAGAATCGGCGTTGACCACAAAAAGTGTCGCACCGTCGGGAGTAGAGAAAGCAGGACTCTTAGCCTTCTTCTTCTGCTTCGCCTCCGGCCTCCATGTCTTCAACCAGGTTATCAAAGCGGGTATACTCCCGACGGAAGGCTAGGCGAACGGTACCAGTCGGGCCATTGCGCTGCTTGCTGACAATGATCTCCGCCACCCCTTCATCGGGCGAATCCGGTCGATAGACTTCGTCACGATAGATAAACATGATGATGTCTGCATCCTGCTCGACGGCACCAGATTCCCGAATATCTGACATCACAGGTCGTTTGTCCGCCCGCTGTTCAACCTGGCGGTTCAGCTGCGAGAGCGCAATCACCGGCACGTTCAGTTCTTTGGCCAGGGCTTTTAAACTCCGGGAAATCTCAGACAGCTCTTGGGTACGATTTTCCTGGGACGTTAGACCACGCATGAGTTGCAGATAATCGATGATAATCAAACCGACATCGGCTTCTCGCTTCAGACGCCGGGATTTGGCCCGCATCTCCAACACATTCTGTGCTGGCGTGTCATCAATATAAATAGGCGCTTCCGCCAAACGCCCAGCGGCCATGGCTAAGCGAGGAAAGTCACGCTCCCCCAGATAGCCGGTCCGCACCTTGGCACTGTCCACTCGGGCCTCTGAGCACAACATGCGCAGCAGCAACTGCTCGCGTGACATCTCAAGCGAGTACACCCCGACCGTTGTATTGTTATGCAGGGCGACATACTGGGCGATGTTCAGAACGAAACTGGTTTTTCCCATGCTGGGCCGAGCCGCAATAATAATCAGGTCTGACGCCTGCAAGCCTGCCGTCATCCGGTCGAGATCTAGAAAACCGGTCGCCACGCCAGTGACTAACTCTTTACGTTCGTACAGCTGCTCAACGGTTTTGATGGTATCCATGATCATATCCCCGACTTTGTAAAAAGCCGGACGAATACGTTTCTCGGATACATCAAAAATTAAGCGTTCTGCTTCATCAAGAAACTGCTCGACATCTTCTTGGCCGTCGTAGCAGCGCCCAGCAATCTCGTTCGAGACCGTAATCAGGCTGCGCATGACTGCCTTCTCACGCACGATGCGCGCATAATTGGCAATATTTGCGGCACTCGGAACCCGGTCAACCAACTCGGCCAAATAGGTCGCCCCGCCCACCTCCGGGAGTTCTCCACGCCCGCGTAGGGTGTCGGTCAGGGTGATCAGATCAATCGGCTCGTTTTTTTCGCTCAAGGACAACATCGCCCGAAAAATCTTGCGATGCGCTTCACGATAGAAATCCTCAACGCCCATGACCTCAATCACGCGGTCAAGCGAATCGGTATCAAGTAAAATCCCGCCGAGGACAGACTCCTCAGCGTCTAAACTTTGAGGCGGAACTTTCCGGAAGGTGTCTTCAAGAGTAGCCACAGTCTCAGGAGGATACTGAAAGCCGCTGTACGGGGCAAGCGACCATGGTCTGGCTCAAACCCACAGCCTTTTTATCAGCTTACTCGTCTAATGCCTCTCGGACATAGGAAAACAAACGACTCAGCTCAGCAAACCCATCCGCAATACGCGGCCCATACCAGCACAGCGCCATGCCATCGACACAATACAGATGGCCCATTTTTCCAGCCCATGTCTCGGACAGCGGTTTCAGATGGGCAAAATGTTTCGGGGCAAAGGGGTACGGTTCGCTCGGCAGCAGCACAAGGTGCGGGTCAGCAGCTGCGACTTCGTCAAGTGTGACCGTGCAGTAGCGCTCAGGCTTGGCCCGAAAGATATTCTCTCCACCACACAGCCATAACATGTCATCGATATACGTCTCAGCGTTAAACGACATCCAAGGCTTGCGCCAAATCGGACAGAAGACGCGCAAACGTGTTTGCCCCTCAACTGCACTGGACAGCTGGGTTGCTTGGACACGAAGCGGTTGAGCCATAGCCTGGCCGGCCTCCTGGCGGCCAAGCAAGTTGCTCAGGTTCTCGATCATGTGAATCCCGTCACCGACAGTTCGCGGTGCGGTGACGTACACACACAGCCCATGCTCCTCCAACCAGGTAAAATCTTCGCGGCGGTTCTCCTCCTCGTTCAGGATCACGACGTCAGGAGCTAGACGTACAATATTTTCCAGCTGTGGGTCTTTTGTTCCCCCGACTTTTTCGATTCGAGCGATTTCCTCGGGTGGATGGGTACAAAAGCTCGTCACTCCGACCACCCGCTCTCCCGCTCCAAGCGCAAACAAGGTCTCAGTCACACTCGGAACGAGAGACACAATGCGCTGTGGGTAGTCGGGCAGCGAAACAGTCCGTTGCAGTTCGTCAAGAAAGTCCATCGAAACAACTTCTGAAAAAGCAGCCCGCCAGCCTTACTGTCCACCTTGCAATTCCAGAATAGCCTCAAGCTGCTGCTTCTCATCCGGTGTATAGCCCTCACCGTCCGACGCTGGTGCAGCTGGTCTTGCTTCCCGTGCGGCAGCCTGTTCAGCTGGGGCAGGCCCGTGTCCGCCGACCTTTTCAAAAACTCCTAAGCGCTGGGCTTCCCCATTGAGGAAGGTCACCAGCCCGAGAAATCCAGCTAATCCAAGGCAGGCTACCAAAAGCAAAAACTTCAAAAATATCCAACGCCATTTCTGCTTTGGCGCTTTCTTCTTTCGTGCTGCTGTCTTTTTTTTGTCAGCCATACGTTACGTTCCTAATCGACGTGAGGAAGATGATGAGCGTGGCCGCAATACTGCGCGGACCGCGTCCCAGCCACTGCGGTGGTGCCAGCCATCAACTCCATTATACCACTTCAGACCAACGGACTGTAGACGCCGGCTGCGTGCCGCAAGAGCAAACCACAACGGCGACGTCGGTCCGTAAAACATCTTCGTCGTGAAAGATAAACGAGTCAGCTTCTTGCCAATATCAGACTGGGCCAACGTAGGGGTATACTCAGTAAAATCAAAACGGTGCTGATGGAGAGCAGGCAGAATCTGCTGCGCCGCAAATTTGCCATACTCCAGTGCAAAAGAAATGCCCTCGCCCATCAGCGGCTCGGCTCCAGCCGCATCGCCAGCCAAGACAACATGCGGAGCGGCCAGGGTTCGTGTTGGATGATAAGCACGAATAGGAAAAGCCTGAAAACGGGGATTAGGGGTTGGGGATCGAGATTCAGCCGTGCTCAAGAGAGCAATTTCGTCAGCCAGCATACGACGCAGGTCGGTATTTGACAGCTGGGTATCGCCGAGCGAGTAGATCCCAATATTGACGTGTGGCACTCCATCAATCAGACACGGAAAAGCCCACAAATACCCCTTCAGGCCTTGACTGACCGGCCGAAAATTAAAATCATAGCGCTGCTGGGCAAATCCATCCCAACAGGTGCGTGTCACCGGGACATCACACATCACAGCCTTACCAACAGGCACGGTCTCCTCATCGACTAAAAGACGCCGGACTCGGCTGCCAGAGCCATCGGCACCAACCACAACACGGGCAGCATACCTCTCCTTGTCGGTAATGACCTGCACCCCATGAGCGCCGCGAACCAGATCGACGACCTTTTCGCCCTGACGGATGATGGCACCCCGAGCACGTGCAGCTTGCACCAAAAGAAAATCGAACTCATTCCGCCGAATAATAGAGCACATGCCCCCATCGTTACAAAACACATCTCGCTTGGACGGAACGCGCACGAAAGCCCGGTCGACTTGGACGTGGGGAATATTCAGCGGAATATCGAGTTCATCGAGACAATGGAGCGTGTGCGGAATCAGCCCCCCAGCACAGATCTTGTCCCGAGGGTGAACAGCTTTATCAAGAAGCAGGATATTTCCTGCCAGCTGTGGCTCAGCTTTCAGAAGGGAAAGCGCGG
Organism: Binatia bacterium; assembly: GCA_965231765.1. Classification (GTDB taxonomy): domain Bacteria; phylum Desulfobacterota; class Binatia; order Bin18; family Bin18; genus JAAXHF01. The sequence goes on along the minus strand of OZ246887.1, from coordinate 4,044,745 downwards.
TGGCCGTCCCGGCCGGTCCAGCCCCTACAATGACAACATCCACAACATCACCAGCGGAACGTCAAACGTAAAGAGTGAAATGTAAAAAGAATGAGGCTCCCCCTCTTCACGTTTTATGCCCTATACCACTCCAGCCCGCGACTCGACATTGCCACGAATCCAGTCCACAATCATCTGCGTACTCGCACCGGGTGTAAAAATCTCTTTGACTCCAGATTTTTTGAGCGCTTGAAGATCATCTGCTGGCACAATTCCACCGCCAAACACGGCAACGTCTTCAGCCTCACGCTCTTTGAGTGCGTCCATCACCGCCGGAAAAAGCGTCATGTGCGCTCCAGACAGAATACTCAGCCCAATCGCATCCACGTCCTCTTGGATCGCTGCCTCGGCAATCATGTCCGGAGTCTGGTGCAGCCCAGTATAAATCACCTCAAAACCTGCATCGCGTAGCGCTCTGGCAATAATTTTGGCCCCTCGATCGTGACCGTCCAAGCCAGCCTTTGCGACGAGAATACGTAAAACTTTCTCTTCTGACACAACAATCCTCCAGAATAAGCTGTTCACTGTTAGCAATTAGCGAGCAGCTGAATGAAAATCAATGGCCTCCATATCTAGAAGCTAACGATCGCGTTCACCGGGCCGCGACGAACGATTCTCAATGATCAAACCGCCCGACTCCGCAGCTCCGTGCACAACGCTTTGTTCACCCTTTTTCGTTCAGAGGGCGATGATTCGACGCAAGAACGCCAGTGCATTGTCGACGTCGATTTCAGAATTCGAATTTTGAATCAACTTCCCTACAGCCCCGCCTTCGAATTGAGTGACACCCCTCGAATTGCGGCCTGCCCAGTGTTTCAAAGTAATCGTCCCTGCAAGAAGAATCTTTTGAAACATCGAAACGAGAACAGTGTCTACCACTTTACCCGGGTCAACACCAACGAAGTAAAACATGAATACTGAACGTTCTTTGGAAAGAAACTCAAGCATCTTGTCGAGGTTATAGGCTTTCGGATTTGAATTCAGAATCATGATCTTCGTTTTCACGTCTGTCTCGGTGTGAAAAGCGTCGAAGATACGTGTATAGTCCCCGAGCGAATTCGCTGTCTTGAATGGTGGAAGTCCATGGGAATTGTCTCGTAGGGCCGCAATAAGCGATTTCCGAAGTCGTTCATCTTGACCAGCCACAAGGTATTCGATTACGCGCCCACGTACGTTTACGTTCTCAATCAGCGCCGCAAGGAGTATTTCATTTTTGTACTGTGCCACCCTTGTATCAAGTTCGGCCTTGAGTTGCCGAGCGTCGTTCGACGCAACGAACGCCTTGGCGCGATCGGGGGCGTCCAAGATTTGCTTTGATGCAGCATCTGTGACGAGAAACTTGATTCCGGAAGGAGAAATATTGTTCGTGGCTTCGACCAACCGTGCGAGGTTGCCGTCAAAACCAATTTCCGTGTGAATGTCGAACAATCGAGCAAAGTTGGAAGGCACATTCTCGATGCCTTCTAAGTCGCGTACGATGTCAGAACCATTGAATGAACCGCGAATGTTATTTTCACGAAATGCTTGCGAACTATGGCTGATCTTTCGAAGGAGAGTGGAGTTCGCAAGGAGTAAGTGATTCTCCGAAGGTGTCGTGACGCATACTAAGAATGGTCGATCGTCGATCTTCCGAAGATTCGAAAGTGACAACACGGTGTTCGAAAAACTTAAAGATGCGGCAGAACTGAACCGTACCGCGAATTCCGGGCAATAGTAAACAGACCGATCCCGCGTGAGATGAAACTCTGACACAACGAGTTCACAGAGGCGACGTTTGTCGTTGATGCCGTTGTGTCGCTGAACGAACAATACCAGCAGATCGAGGGAATTACTCATCGAAGAGGCTCAACGTCTGCGAGCCGACCGACGATTTCTTTTCTGGTTTCTGATCACTCAAACTGTTTCGCTCCCAGAAAACACTATCAGAATAGCCTTGAATGGATTTCTCCCAATCGGCTAACTGCAGTCGTTTCTCCGCCCAACAACAATATTCAAGATCTTGTTCAATTCCTAGGAACCGCCTCCCAAGTTTTTTGCAAACAACCGACGTTGTTCCACTACCAAGAAACGGATCAAGGACAAAATCGTCAGGCAAAGAACTTGCTAAAACAAGCTTCGCAATCAGCTTTTCGGGCTTTTGCGTAGGATGATCGGTGTTTTCTGGCATCGACCAGAAAGGAATTGTAATGTCACTCCAAATATTAGAAGGATAGGTTAATCGGAAATTGCCCTCGTCTTCTTCCTGCCAGTCCTTTGGAGCACCTTCAGCATCTCGGTACGGCGCAATCACTCTTCGCTTGAGTTTAACAGCATCGACGTCGAAGGCATACTCTTTTGATCGTGTGCAGAACCAAATATCCTCGGTGTTGTTTTTCCAGTTTGACTTTGCGCCACGTCCCTTCTCGCGCTCCCACGTGATACGATTTTGAATTTGAAACAACTCTTCGAGCACTGGGGCGATCAGAATCGATGTTTTCCAATCCGAGCACACGTAAATGCTTGCGGTAGCGGTCAGAGTTGGAACAATCAGTTCCAACACTTTACGAAACCACTCCCGATAAGAGTTGGCGTCCTTTTCGGAAAAGCGTTTCCCGTTGTAATCCTTAGACAAATTGTACGGCGGATCGAGTATGAGTAGATCCACAAAACTGCGTGGCAAAAGCGCGATCGCAGAGAAAAAGTCTTGGTTGATTGTTCGGTTTTCCAACGACGCGATGTCAGAAGGCGCATTCAGGCACACGAGCCGACTTTCAAACGAAGCACGCTCATCAGCGCTGCAAGTCAGTGTCCGATTCCGTGGTGCGCGTGTTTTCAAGTTCAATGAAGCTCCATTTGTCAGAGAGAACAGCTATACTCCGCGCGGCTTAAAGTGAGACTTTTACCTACGTTTATGCCTTAAAAAACAATATCTTTAGGACTCTCTAAAGTCTCATCTCATCCCGCACGCAGTATAATAGCTCTTCATTACAACCACGCCGGGTCGCGGTAGACCCCAAAAACCTCTCGATAGATGTCCGATATTTCGCCCAGAGTACAGTACTCTTTGACCGCCTCAATCAGCGGCGGCATCAGGTTCGTGCCGTTCCGGGCAGCGGCATGTACCCGACCCAGGTGTTCTTTGACGGCGGCTTGGTCACGTTCTTTTTTAATCTTTTTGACCTGCTCGATCTGGCCGCGTTCTACTTCGGGTTCAATTTTGAGCAGCTCTAAAGGGCGCTCTTCGGGCGCGACCTGATACTTATTCACCCCAACAATGATCTTCTCTTTGGCATCAAGCTGCTGCTGGAAGCGGTAGGCGGAGTCAGCAATCTCTTTTTGTGGATAGCCGGTATTAATCGCTCGGATGATCCCACCCTGTTCATCAATACGATCGATATAGGCAAACGCGTCTTTTTCCATGCGATCGGTCAGTGCCTCGACTGCCCAGCTGCCTCCCAGCGGATCAATCATGTTTGTCACCCCACTTTCTTCAGCAATGATTTGCTGCGTCCGCAAGGCAACCATCACCGATTGCTCAGTCGGTAAGGCTAAGGTCTCGTCCATCGAATTTGTGTGCAGTGACTGGGTTCCGCCCAGAACACCGGCCAAGGCTTGGACCGCAACGCGGACAACATTATTTGTTGGCTGCTGAGCGGTGAGGCTCACTCCGGCCGTTTGACAATGCGTCCGTAGCAGCAAAGATTTAGGATTCTTGGCCCCAAAGCGCTCCTTCATAATCTTGGCCCACATACGCCGGGCGGCGCGCAGCTTGGCGATTTCTTCAAAGAAGTCATTATGGATGTCAAAGAAGAACGAGAGTCGGGGAGCAAAGTCATCAACGTCAAGGCCACGTTCTAAGGCTGCCTGCACGTAGCCAATGCCATCGGCCAGTGTGAAGGCTAACTCTTGCACAGCCGTCGCACCCGCTTCTCGAATGTGGTAGCCGGAGATCGAGACAGCGTGCCAACGCGGGGCGTCTTTGGCACAGAATTCTATCATATCGGCCACAATCCGCACCGCAGGCTCAGGCGGACAAATCCACTCCTTCTGAGCGATATACTCTTTGAGCATATCGTTCTGGATGGTTCCGCCCAGTTGATCACGTGGAATCCCCTGCTTGTCAGCCACCGCAATATACATCGCCAGGATAATACTCGCCGTGCAGTTGACGGTCATTGAGGTCGTGACTTGATCGAGCGGAATACCGTCAAACAGCCGCTCCATGTCGTTCAGGGTCGAGACGGATACTCCTTCGCGTCCAACTTCTCCAAGCGAGCGTGGACTGTCTGCGTCGTAGCCCATCAGAACGGGCATATCAAAGGCAGTCGAGAGCCCATTTTGGCCTTCAGACAAGAGTAACTTGAAACGTTGGTTCGTATCCTCAGGCGTACCAAAACCAGCAAACTGGCGCATGGTCCAGAACTTGCCACGGTACATATTGGGATATACTCCGCGGGTATAAGGATATTCGCCTGGCATGCCAATATCCCGCTCATAGTCCGTCCCATTCTCGTCGTCCGGGGTGTACAGCGGAGAGACCTCCATATCAGAGATGGTCGAAAAGCGTTCCAGCCGTTCGCGCTGCGTGGGATACTTCTGGGCCAGCCATTCCTGTTTATTCATCATTTCTCCTTAACAAACAATGCTCAGCAGGTCAGGCAGAGCTGGCCGCTGTGAGGGAAGCAATATTCGGGTAAGATCAGGATATATACCTGATCATATCCCAGAAGGGGAACTCCTTTTACTTCCCGGTAAATTTCGCCTCGCGCTTCTCCAAAAACGCCGACATACCTTCTTTTTTGTCCTCAGTCGCAAACGTCATAGCAAATGCCTCAGCCTCAAAACGGCTACCGTTGGCGATGTCCATATCAATGCCAGAGTTAATCGCGGATTTGGCCTGTCTCATCGCCACAGGTGGCTTGGAGGCGAGTTTTTCGGCCAAGGCTTTGGCTTCGGTCATTAAATCGGCCAAGGGCACGACCCGGTTTGCTAAGCCGTACCGGACGGCTGTTTCCGCGTCAATCATCTCTCCAGTGTAGATCAGCTCACGAGCCAGCGGCAGCCCAATTCGACGAGCTAAGCGCTGGGTGCCGCCAAAGCCAGGGATAACACCAAGATTAATCTCAGGCTGGCCAAATTTTGCTTTGTCCGCGGCAAGAATAAGGTCACACGACAGCGCCAGCTCAGTCCCGCCACCTAGTGCGAAGCCGTTCACCGCGGCAATAACTGGAATCGGCAATTCTTCCAAGGTACGGCCAACATTCAGACCACTGGTCGCAAACGCTTTTCCCTCTAGCGGAGTCATCTCGACCATGGCAGAAATATCAGCCCCAGCCACAAACGCACGGTCGCCGGCACCAGTAATAATCAAGCATCGAATGGAGGTGTCTTGGCGGACCTCTTCGAGGCACGCCGCAATTTCGCCCACGGTTGCCGGATTCAGCGAGTTCAGGCTTTTGGGACGATTCACGGTCAGAATCCCTGCTGCTCCATATTTTTCAAACAGAATGTTTTCATAGGCCATATTAATACTCCGGGTGTTCCTCAAAATGGTGGAACGTTTCTAACAGGCGCAACGTACGTGTCTTGGAGCGCAGAACGACTGAGTTTGTCATCGCCCCGCCGCTATAAAAACGCACGCCTCTGAGATAGCTGCCCGTTGTCACGCCAGTTGCAGCAAACATGACGTTACCACCGGCCATCTCTTCGGTGGTGTACTTCTTGCGAAAGTCATAGATGTCCAGCTTGTGCAGCTGGTTCGCCTCATCTTGATTGCTGGGACAAAACCGGCCCTGTATTTCCCCACCGATACAGCGCAGTGCGGCGGCGGCAAGAATGCCTTGGGCTGCCCCGCCAGTCCCCATCAGTAGATCAATCCCCGCCGGTTCATGAGTCGTTCCCAGAGCAGCCGACAGGTCACCATCACCAATCAGTTTGACCCGTGCCCCAATCTCGCGCAGTTCACCGATCAAAGCATCGTGGCGGGGACGATCCAGAACAACAACGGTGAGGTTCTGGACAGGCACGCCTTTGGCTTCAGCCACAGCACGCAGGTTTTCTTCAACCGACTTGTCCAAATCGATCGCCCCTTTGCCGGCTGGCCCAACAGCGATTTTCTCCATTTGACAGTTCGGTGGACAGGACAGGAAGCCACCGGGTTCGGCCGTGGCAATAACAGAGATCACGTTGGGCGAGCCGGTCGCACACGAGGTTGCGCCTTCCAGAGCATCAACGGCGAGTTCAATACTTGGTCCGTTCCCATTGCCCAACTGCTCACCAACATACAGCAACGGAATAGACTCTTCGTCGCCCTCACCAATGACAATCTTGCCGCCACAATCGATAGCAGCAAACAACTTGTGCATGGCCTCAGCCGCCGCATAATCAGCTTCGGTCTCGTCGCCTCGGCCCATCAGCCGAGCAGACGCCAGCGCCGCAGCTTCTGTCACCCGTACCATTTCGAGGGCTAAATTGCTCTCCATAGGTGCATTGCTCCTGTGCCTGGGTTAGGAACGTCTAGCCTGCCCAACAGCTTGGCCCTGAATAAATTGTGACATGATCTGATAGGCTTCTGGGACAACGATCCCGGTCTCGTGAGCACTGGACTCATTGTAGCGAACAGGCTGCGGAGTCCCGCTTGTCCACTCATACGACGATACAACAGCAAAAGGCACTGGGTCGTCAGAGTGAGTCTTAATCTCGACTGGTGTGGCATGATCAGGCATCAGCAACACCCGCCATTCAGGAAATGCCCCGAGTCCGTTCAAAATAGTGCCGACGACTTTCTCGTCAAAATCTTCCAGGGCTTGGACTTTCTTGTCCGCCGCGCCCATGTGGCCGGCCTCGTCTGTGGCCTCAACATGGACGAACAAAAAGTCCTTGTCTTTGAGCGCCGCCAGCGCATACTCCGCTTTCCCCAAATAATTAGTATCAAGAAAGCCGGTTGCGCCAGGCACAAGAATCACTTCGAGACCCGCCAGCACCCCTATCCCTCGGACCAAATCGACGGCTGAGATCACCGCTCCTTCAAGCCCAAACTGTTCCTGCAGAGTCGGCACGGCAGGACGCCGGCCCTGTCCCCATAGCCAAATAGCAGAGGCCGGGTTCTGACCCTTTTCCTGACGGCGCAGGTTCACTGGATGTGTGGCAAAAATGTCACGTGAGCGCTCCATCAAGGCGCAGAGCTCAGCTCCACCCTCGCCAACGGGAAAATATCCGGCAGTCGGTTTGTCGGTGATATCGTGAGGTGGGGTGGTTTGCATATGTTCTTTGCCATTATGCCAGACCAGTAGGTGTCGATAGCTCACCCCGGGATAAAAGCTCAGCTCAGCTCCACCCAGTTCAGCATTGACCGCGCTCATCAGTTCGGCCGCTTCTTCATTGGAAATATGACCAGCAGTGAAGTCCTGCATGAGCTCGGTCCCAGCCGCGTCTGGCCCGAGCGTGACCAAATTGCAGCGAAAGGCAATGTCATCCGGCCCCAGCTCAACTCCCATACTCGCCGCTTCAATCGGCGAGCGGCCCGTATGATAAGCCCGCGGATCAAAACCCAGCAAGCTCATCGTGCCAACATCACTGCCAGGTGGATAACCTGGCGGAATCGTATGCGTCAAGCCAAGCGTTCCATACGACGCAATCCGATCCATATTCGGTGTCCGAGCATACTCAAGCGGGGTTTTATTGCCCAGCTCGGGAACCGGCCAATCGGCCATGCCATCACCTTGCAGAACGACATACTTCATATCGAATCCTCAGCACTCAGTTCTTTTCTAACGCCCGAAAAATCGTATTCCGCGCAGTGTCATAATCAGCGGAGAGTTCAATTGGAAGATTCGCATACTGTGAGGCCATACCGCGTAGCTTGCCTTCGTGGTAGCGGCGCTTGAAGTCGGTGAACTTCAGTCCGTGGGCGGTGGAGACCACAATCACGCGCTCATGCGATTGAATCTCTCCTCGGTCCAAGAGTTTCAATAACACAGCCAGCCCGACTCCCGTGTGCGGGCAGTTAAATAAGCCAGTCCGATCAGCCAAGGCGGCCGCATCGGCCAGTTCTTCCTCGGTTGCCTGCTCGACAATGCTGTCAAACGCTTTCAAGACCGTGATCGCTTTATGAATACTGACCGGATCACCAATTTGGATGGCTGAGGCTAGGGTCTTCTTGGCTTTCAGCGGACGGTAGGTGGCAAAGCCTGTGGCATAACTGCGATACAAAGGATTGGCTTGAGCGGCTTGGGCGCAGACCAGACGCGGCAGCCGATCAATCATGCCGAGGTCATGCATCAATAAAAACCCACGCCCAATTGCCGTAATATTCCCCAGGTTGCCGCCAGGGACAATCACCACGTCAGGGACTTCCCAATCAAACTGCTGGACCATTTCAATCGAGATCGTCTTTTGCCCTTCCAGGCGCAGACTGTTCATTGAGTTGGCTAGGTAAATATTCTCCTGAGTGCACAGCTCGCGCACTACCCGCATACAACCGTCAAAGTCGGTATCCAGGGACAAAGTTAAAGCCCCATTGGCCATGGGTTGAATCAGCTGGGCGGTCGAGACTTTGTTCCGCGGCAGAATGACGATGGCCGGGATATCAGCGGCTGCACAATAGGCCGCCAGGGCGGCCGAGGTATCGCCAGTTGACGCACACGCAACCGCAGGAATGTTCATGCCCTCAGCTCGCATCTGCTTGACCATCGATACCAGTACGGTCATCCCCAGGTCTTTAAACGATCCGGTATGCGCAGTTCCACACTGCTTGATCCACAGATCTCCGACGCCAACCTGATTGCCAAGCCGCTCGGCCCAAAAAAGATTGGAGCTGCCTTCGTAGGTGGAGACAACATTGTCATCATCAACCGCAGGGCAGACCATTTCCTTCTTGCCCCACACTCCACTGCCATATGGGTACGTGGTGCGCCGATAGCGATCATCAAAGAGGTTTTTCCACTCACTGGCCGAGCGCGTTCTCAAGGCGTCGAGATCGTGCTGCACATCGAGCAAGCTGCCACACTTGGGACAGTAATAGATGATCTGATTGAGTGGCAGTTCTCCGTTACAGCCGGCCGAACAGCCAAACCACGCCCGAAAGGGAGGAGACGTCTGAGACACTGGAGGCTGAGCAAGCGCACCGTTTGCCATAAGGACTTCCTCTTCGTTTTGATTATCCGAATTGCCCCATTATCCCAAATTTTCTTCGATACGTATGCAGACGGGTTGTCCTTGCACAACGGAAAACTGATTGAGCTGCTGCAGGGCTGTTTTGATATTACGTTCACACGCGCTATGAGTCCGCAGGACTAAGGGAACGGTTGCACCCCCATCACTACGATCGCGCTGAATGACGGAAGCAATACTGATCGACTGGTCGCCCAAAATGCCCGCAATCGTGCCTAGCACTCCAGGTCGATCAGACGCCTGGAAGCGAACATAATACTCACTCACGACGTCATCCATAGGGCGAATCGGAGCAGTCCGCAGATCTTTCCAGGCATAGCCTAAACTCGACAGGTATCGAGGCGAGGCCAGCCCGTGCGTCCGTGTGACTTCCATAAGATCAGACACGACTGAAGTTGCGGTTGGTAAGCTCCCTGCTCCACTGCCAAAATAGAGAGACGAGCCCAGCGCTTCGCCCTGGACAAAAATCGCGTTGTAGGCCCCACCTACCCTAGCGAGTAAACTCCGTTGGGGCACCATAGTCGGATGGACACGCACCTCGACTATCCCGTTCTCTTCTTTGGCAATGGCCAGGAGTTTAATCTCATAGCCAAATTCTCGGGCAAACAAAATATCCGTCTGGCTCAGCTGACGAATGCCTTCCGTATATACGGCATCAAAGGGCACATGGACGCCAAAGGCCAGCATCGCCAAGAGCGTTAATTTCTGGGCGGCATCAATACCATCAATATCAAAACTCGGGTCGGCCTCAGCCAGGCCCTTGTCTTGAGCGCTGCGCAAAGCGACCTCAAACTCGGCGTCTTCCTCTCGCATCATCGTCAAAATATAGTTGCAGGTGCCATTGACGATCCCAAATAGGGCACGGTTGCGATCAGCGGCCAAGCTCTCGCGCAGGACGCGGATAATAGGAATGCCGCCTGCCACACTCGCCTCAAAGCCCACATGTACGCCGCGAGCTTCCGCGGCCGAAAGAATCTCTTCCGCGTGCAAAGCCAGCAAAGCTTTATTCGCAGTGACCACAGCCTTGCCGCGTTCGATCGCTTCGAGAATCAATGGCCGGGCAGGCTCAGTACCGCCAATCAGCTCGACCACGACGTCGACCTCAGGATCACGCACAACGGCCCAGGGGTCGGTTGACAGACGAGCCGCACCAAGGTCAGGGTGAGGTTTGTCGTGGATGCTGCGGCTCGCAATGTGGACAAGGCGTAAGTGGCAATTCCGTTTACGGACAAGCGCGTCAGCATTCTGTGCAAGGAGTTGGACAACTCCTGTCCCTACAGTCCCCAAACCCATCAGACCGAGCCTCAATTCACCTACCACCACACCTACCCCACACCCACGTCTTTGAGGTCTTGATTTTCCACTCCACCAAATGCTTTTCGGATACCCCGGACGGCTTGGCGGGTACGATGTTCATTCTCAATCAATGCAAACCGGACGAACTCGTCCCCGTACGGGCCAAAACCAACACCTGGCGAGACAGACACCCTAGCCTCAGTTAATAAAAATTTGGCAAATTCCATAGAGCCCTTGTCTCGAAATGGCTCAGGCACTGGTGCCCAGACAAACATCGTGCCCTTGGGCTTGGGGATCTGCCAGCCAATCCGTTCGAGACCATCAATCAGGACATCACGCCGAACCTGGTAGCGCTGGCGAATCTCCCCAACACAGTCCTGGGGTCCGTTGAGAGCATGAATGGCAGCAATTTGAATCGGTTGGAAAATGCCGTAGTCAAAATAGCTCTTTAAGCGGCTCAAAGCCGTGATAACTTCAGGATTGCCACACGCAAACCCAACCCGCCAGCCCGGCATATTGTACGACTTGGACAGGGTAAAAAATTCAACCCCAATGTCCTTAGCGCCCGCGACCTGCAGGAAGCTCGGAGGCGTATAGCCGTCAAAGAACAAGTCGGCATAAGCAAAATCGTGCACCACAAACAGATCGTTTTCACGGGCAAAATCCACGACGCGCTCAAAAAACTCCAGATCAACAACAGCCGTAGTCGGGTTATGCGGGAAGTTCAGCAACAGCATCTTCGGCTTTGGCCAGCACTGGCGTACGGTTTCCTGCAAAGCGGCAAAAAAATCTTGGCCAGGAATGAGTGGCACCAAACGCAAGTCAGCATTGGCCATAACAATCGAATACTGGTGGATGGGATACGTTGGGCTAGGACAAATTGCGACCTCGCCAGGGCCGAGCACAGCCAGCGCGAGATGGGACAAGCCTTCCTTTGAGCCGATCGTCACAACGGCCTCAGAATTCGGGTCCAGATCAACATCAAAACGGTGTTTGTACCAGTCGCAGATTGCCAAACGGAGCTTATAAATACCGCGCGAGCTGGAGTAACGGTGATTCTGGGGTTTATTGGCTGCTTCGACGAGCTTCTCCACCACATGCGGAGGCGAAGCCTGATCTGGGTTACCCATGCCGAAGTCAATAATATCCTCGCCTGCCCAGCGTGCTTCCATCTTCATTTTATCAAGAGTGGCAAACAGATACGGCGGCAGTCGTTTAATCCGTGGAAATTCCATACAGGCTCAACACACCTTTACGTAAAACCTTTGAGTTTGAGCGATCTTAACACGCTGGACAGTGGGTGTCAGGCGTATCCACAGGTATATTTGATTTCAGACAGAGGGTCAAACATGGGATGGGCTTTTGCCTCTGGATGCCGCCTGGGGTGCTTTTGCCCCGTGTTTGAAGAAGAAAACTGCAATATCTTGTATACTCTTGAGTTTCTCTCCCTCCGTCCTTGTCTATGGCTCTTACAGTCGAGTAGCATAGGACGACATGAAGATTCGGGGGGTCGTATGGGACGATTGGAACTCGGAACAGCACCTGAATGCTCGGTTGCCGCAGCCTACAAGAGTGCGCGAGCCATTCCTCGCGTCCCCACTGTGTTCTTGTGTCGAGTTCACTGAGGCTCGCAGCCCTAGAGCAGCATTCCAACTGCGGGCTCTCTTTCTGGACGGTTTCCTTTTCAGCTCCTTTCTTCCCTCTTCCCCGTCCTAGCACCCCGGGTCTCATAGACAACCGTACCGATCACCTTTTGCAATATTTCTCCACCAATTTCCAGTAAGAACCGCCCAGCTGTCTGAGCCTGGCGCCCCAGGATCGTCCATTGCTCCTGCTCTTGCTTCGTTTTCAAGCTACGGACAAGCAACGTCCGTTTGGCATCGGGCAGGCTATGGACGAGCGCAGGCATCAACGCTTCTTCGATATTGTACAGCCGTTCTGGATGCACACAGAGCGGTAGGATCTGCTGAGGGACTAAGGCAAGGTCCTGAGCAACCGTATCAAGCGCCCCACGGATAGAGCGTGCCTTTGGATTCTCCGGAGTGACAATGTTATATGGCGGCTCCCAGACGAGTGGCGGCCGCAGCCGATCAATATACGTCAACGCCACAAGAATGGGCGGAGGATGCAGCTCAGGATGGGCACTGAAATAGTCTCTTACATATTGTAGGACACGCTGATCAGGCTCACGGGCTGCGTTCACTGCGGAGCTGACCAGCAGAATGAGGTCGGCCTGCAAGGCTTCTGATAAGACTTCAGCAAGGCGCTCTCTCGGCATAGTGGGATCATCATAGCCACCCATATCGTACAGCAACACAGCAGCCTCTGCCTCAATACGGTCGAGCACATACGGGGTGAGGTGGAGCGTGGTCGGGACGACATCCACACACGCACGCACTTCCCCAAACAGCGCATTCACTATGCTCGACTTGCCGGCTTTGACTTGACCGAGGATGAGAACTCGAAGTGGCTCAGACGAGACTGCTGGCGTCTTATTCTGCGGTTTTCCCGGCGTCTCACTTTGCGACTCAAGTGGCTTGCCCGTCTCCAACGCAAGATTGTCGGGACGCTGATCAAGGAGCAGTTTGCCACTATACAGCCCAATCGCATGATAGCCGACCCGATCGACATACCAGCGCAGCAGCCATTGCTGCAGAGTCTCCTTCGTCAGGTCAAACAAGCGTTCAGTGACAAAGAATCGAATGAGTGCGCTTTGCCAGTTCAGCAGCGGAGAGAGCATACGATAAGCCTGGTAGAGATCATAGGCGGGCTTCAGCTTCTGTCCAATCCGATAACCACGCAGTATCTCACCGATTGTCACCCGATGGGCAAACGGCAAATTTGTCGTCACGGTTGCCAGATCATGGGCGGTTTCTTCAAGCGCCCGAAACAACAGCGGCACCGGAACGGCGATCAACGGATCGGGGTCATCGGGACGATAAAACTTTGCCATGCGTTCCAGCATTTCACGTCCCAACCCGATATATTCGTCCAGACTGGTGAAGATGAGTTCCCCTCGCTCGATCTGTTCTTGATAGGCGAGCACAAGCTTCCAGGCTTCTTCATCACGGGGCGAAAAACTCTCAGGCGGACGTGCTGACGGCTGGGGCAACAGCGGCTGCTCAGCCTGGGCCCAGCGACGGAACAGCAAAAGGGTGACCGCCTCTCCAACCACGAAAGTAACGCCAGCCCAGCCGAGCCAGCCCTGTTCGTAGAACCACACACCACCCGCTACGGCAAAGGTCAGCGGCGGCAGCACAACGCACCCCACCAAGACCCACACACGCCAGCCTCGGGCAGCTCCAGGACTCTGGTCGGTGCGGTCCGAACTCGTGCTCATTTCCTCTCATTTCCGCCCATTTCCGCCGATTTGATATGGGCCATCTTCTTGGCTATTGTGTGTTCTGTGCTCGCTCGTGCGCAATAGCTGCATCCCCTCAGCAAATTGCTCTTGGTAAAACACCTTGATCTGCTCCGGACGCGGCATATGGCCTTCAAAAACGGCTTGATAATAGAAGCACAAGGCGCATCCCAGAGCATACGTTGCGGCACCTGCATACAGCCCAGACACAGCCGAACCAAAGCCAGGCACAACTTTGAGCAGACTCCGCGCGCCTTGGCGGAAGAGCAAACCGACCCCAACCGCGCTGCCTAGTTCCAAAAATGTTTTGACCTCAAGCGGCTGGCGGTAGATAGAGGCGATCGTGTGGAGAAGTTTCAGTTGCAGACCACTAATAAGCGGGAGATCGGCAATAGGCAGCGGCGTAGCGCCAGCTGCCCCAGCGGCAACCGCATAGGCGAGGAGGTGGGGCTGGGCCTGGCGAAAATGGACGCTCTTCAGCTCTTGAGTCAATGCGGGCAGTTGGCGCAGTGTGTGATAGGCCGCATGCGGATGGGCTTCGGTTATTGCATCAAGCAGCGCCTCACGTCCATACAAGACATCAGTGAATCCATCCTCAGGCAAGGTCAAATCGACTGGAACAAAACGCCTCACCGGAATATCGGCAAATAGTCTACGTTGAAAAGCCAAGGCACAAGCCAGGTCGCTAGGAATACTGCCAGCGACTGGTTCGACTCCAAAAGGATACGGCTGCATGTGATCTTGCACGTCTGGCGGGTAGCCCTCATGCAGCGTTGTTTGGGCGACAATGATAGGGATGGGCCACTTGAGTTGGGTCTGGACGATGGCGTGTAAGCCGCCCAATAATTGTTCAAGCGCCATATCCATGGCCTTTACAACGACCAGCAGCATATGAGCCTGAGTTTGAAACGCGGCCACGTCTTCTTGGGGATCGTACCCTACCTCACCCAAGCCACGGGTATCAAGGAAGACGACTAATGGACATTCCGGACTGGGGAAATCATAGCGTTGTGCCCAGCGTGTACACGGCGCAAAACCCGCTCCGATCTGCACGGATTCAGCGCCTGTGAGAGCATGAATAATGGAAGATTTTCCGGCTTGCACTTTGCCGAATAACCAGATGACAGGTGGCGGCAGACCGTGGCGCAAACGGCCCAACTCCTGCTGCAAGACTGCATCATCAATGTGAGGAGAGAGAAAGGAACGCAGTCGCTTACGCCACTGAGCATCGCGCACGGCCATAGAGGTTCCCGGTTGTCAGCTTCTTAGAAGGAGCAGGGTTTCAACGGCTTCTTAGGCGTAATAGCGGTACAAACCTTCTGCCACACAGGCAGGTTTGTCCTGGCCTTCTATCTCAAAAGCCAAACCCACCGTCACCTGCATGCCGCCTTTCACATCCTCAACATTGTTGAGCGTCGCCCGAGCCCGGATCCGACTGCCGATCGGAACGGGGGAAGGAAAACGCAGTTTGTTCAGGCCATAGTTGACCCCCATTTTTACCCCTTGGACACCCCAGATTTGGCTCATTAAATGCGGGGCAAGGGACAAGGTATAATACCCATGGGCGACGGGTCCACCAAACGGAGACTCTTTCTTGGCTCGTTCAACGTCAAGATGGATCCATTGGTGGTCATGGGTGGCTTCAGCAAAAGAATTGATCTCTTCCTGTGTCACCAGATGCCAATCGGACACGCCGAGTTCTTGACCGACCCAAGATTTCACATCGTTATATTCAACCATTCGTGCTGCCATAGTGTGGAGGGCTCCTTTCTGCCGACTGTATACTGACTTTTGCACCCACTCGGCTTTACAGCTGAGCGCGCTTTCTTTACGACAAATCTACTATGATCCCTGGCCGTTGAGCAATCACGGCTATTTTGAGATGAAAGGATGCAGGATGGAGAGACACGAGGCAAACCAACCATCCCCAAACATCGGCTTATGTGGAGACTGTCGCTACACCCGCCAGCTGGTCAGTGGCAAAGGCTCCCAATTTTTTTATTGTACGCGGGCGGAGACCGATGCCCGCTACACGAAGTACCCCGCCTTACCGGTAACGTCTTGTAGTGGATTTGAGCGTGACTCAGAGAGTCAGACGGAGCAATAAACCGCAGGACTCCCCCAGTCTGACACGGCCGCTCAGCCGTGGATAATCATGCCGGTATTTGGCACTCCATTACCGGAGGTGATGAGGGCAATCTCAGCATCTTTGACCTGATTGATGGCTTGTCCGCGCAGTTGACGCACGCCTTCCACAATATTCTCCATCCCGTGGATATAGCCCTCAGACAAATTCCCACCACTGGTATTAAACGGGAGGCTGCCGTTCGGGTGTAATAACTTGCCATCAGACACAAACGGACCACCCTCCCCTCGTTCACAGAAGCCGAGTTCCTCAAAAGCCATCAGGACTAATGGCGTGAAGTGGTCATACAGGTAACACACGTCCAGATCCGCATGGGTGATACCAGCTCGGCCAAACATCGCCTTGGCCACAACAGTGGATTCAGTCTCCTTGCTTTCGATATCTTTGACTACTCGTTGGGTATTCCATTCCCCAGCCCCAAACCCACCGCTCATGATATAGGCGGGTTTGTGCTTCAGATCTTTTGCCCGCTCGTCACTGGTCACGACCACAGCAGCTCCACCATCGGTTTCTAAACAGCAGTCCAGTAAGCGCAACGGGTCAGCAATCATGCGTGAGTTCTGGTGATCTTCGATCGTCATCGGACGCCCGCGCATCACCGCGTTGGGATTGCTTTGGGCATGCGTCCGGCAGGCAACCGAAATCGCCCCAAAATGCTCACTCTTAGTGCCATATAAATGCATATGCCGTCGGGCGGCCAAGGCCACCATTTGAGCCGGACTGAAGAGTCCATACGGTTCGAGATAGGCACCCACGCCTGGTGCCCCTCGGCGACCAGACGCTTGGCCAAAGCGTGGCGTGCCACGCCCAGAGCGTTCATTCATGGCCCGAAAGGCCACAACCGTATCGGCCATACCCGTGGCAACAGCCATCGCTGCGAGTAAAACTGATCCAACTGGACCGCCACCGCCGCCATAGGCAACCTCACCGAAGAAGCGCAGTTCGGGAATACCGAGGTGGGCAGCCAAATCAACTGGATCGTTATTGTCCATCGTATATTTGGCAACCCCGTCAATATCACTCGTTTTCAGCCCGGCATCATCAATCGCCTTCTGAATGCATTCAATGGCGAGACTAATCTCGCTGCGACCAGAATCCTTGGAATATTCGGTGTGTCCGACACCGACGATCGCAGTTTTATCTTTCAATGTTTCGATCGACATAATAGCTCTCCTCGGGGAGGGATTAGAGCATAGCTCAGGTGGATTTGCTACTGCGCGGCCCTGACCGGGTGACATCGATTCCCGACACGCAATAGGCATGCTAATAGAAAGAAATCCACCAAGCATAACGGAGTGTATATGTCTGAATACTCCCCTCATCCACCAAGTCGTTTGTTGCTGTGGTTTCTCCGCCTCCCCATCGCTCTCTACCGTCTTGGCCTGCCAGGTTACGAACGGCTGTTCGGCCAACGCTGGATTTTAGTCACCACCAAGGGCCGCCGGACAGGTAAACCTCACGCAGTCATGCTGGATATAGTCGGACATGACCCGACGACCAGGCGCTATTACGTCCAACCGGGCTGGGGCCGGCGCTCGGCTTGGGTCCGCAATATTGAAGCCCACCCCTTCATTGAGGCACAGATAGGCCGCCAACAATTTAAGGCCAAGGTAGTCGATGTGTCTGGGGCGGAAGGGGCTGAGCAGGTGCAACGCTTTCTGAAAGCTCATCCGCTCCAATCGCGTATAGCCGCCAAATTTATGCTAGGGCTAGAACTGGAAGCACAGTCGGAGGAGGAGTTGCGCGAGTGGATCATGAAGAACGTGGCGGTGTTTGGACTTGATCCAGAGGACGGGTAGCTGGCATGGCCCGAAATTACGTCTGAGAACGGCCTGTGTGTCAACTCAGTAGCCACAGACAGTAGCACGGAAATACCAACTGGAGATCAACCCCAAGCTCGCGCCGTTCTTCGGCGCGCCGCGCTGGACGCAGATTGAGGGGCACGAGACAAGAGGGCTCACATGAGGAGCTATCAGGCCTGCGAGAACGGGACGCCGGCATGGAACCAGGCGCCCGCCCCGGGTGCAGGAACCCGCCTGCGGGAGCGGAGAGTGAGAGCGCTGGCCAGGCCCCAATTCACCGGTCCCCTGCGGGTCCGGCGGGCCGGTCCGGTGATGGTTGGCGGCGACGTCTCCCCCCCTGCGGTTGTCTGACCAAAGAGTGCAAGGCCCGACGTGCCCTGGAGCGTCCGATAATTCCGTATTATGTCAGTAACCGAAACGCAGAAAAGCCGCTGGGATCTTACGTCAGCGGCTTTTCTGCATGCTGGTCTCCGGTTGGGCAAGGAACCAGGAACAGAGGTTGGATGAGGCATAATTTTATCAACGCGGCGGCCCGCGTCAAGCCTCCGGCTTTTGAACAGCAACCCCTGCCCTTCCCCATCCAGGCCGCGCCCCCGCTCGATGGGGCTGAGGTCGCGGGCATTGTGCGGTCGGTCCACAAGCGGCATCAACGGCAGCTATCCAGCGGCGCGCAGCAGCAGACGTTCTCCTTATCTCCAGTCGTGTAGGGGCAAGCTGAACATAGAGAAGCCGAAGAACGGCCCCCAGCGGGCAAGCCCGCATCCAAAGCAAGGGACAAATGCGGTGCTGAAACCATGGGCCGCCGAGGGCCTATCTCGGCGCAGGTGGTCCTACCGCAAAAAGCAGAAAAACGCCATTGCACTTAAACCATCCCAGGTCGCGTGCTGTTTTGGTCTGTTGTGTGTTTAGAAATGAGAGGACAATAGGCTTGCTAGAACGTGTTGCGAAAAAATCATGTTTTCACCCCGGCCCAACGTCACGCCCCCGGCTGTTTGCCCTGGGGCTGCTGGTTGTCGGCCTCTCCAGCCCCGCCCTCACCGTCTCTGCCCATGCAGATCCGCAGCTCCACGCCGCCCTCGAACACTACGTCCATCGGCTGGTCAATGACCATCGCGTGGCTCTCGGACTCACGCCGTTAGCCCTCAGCCCGGAAATCTCGGAGATTGCCCGCCACCATAGCCGGGATATGGCGACCCGGCGGGTCCGGTTTGGCCACGGCGGAATGGCCTTGCGCCGGGAAAAGATAGCGAATTTTATTTTTTCAAAGGGGGAGGGTGAGAATGTTGCAGCAATAGGACCCCGCCCCCGGGTTGCGCCCGTCGTGGTGTTTAATTGGTTACAAAGCCCCGGCCACCGCCGCAATATGGAAGGCTCTTACCACCTGACTGGAATTGGCGTTGCCCGCGCCGCAGACGGAATGTACTACTTTACTCAGCTCTTTGTTGTGAGGCCCAAGTGGGCGTTAGGTCTGGAACGGCTTGCCGCCTTCTTAGGGCTGGGGAACCTATGGAATCCCCCCGCCTCGGCGGGCTTGCGCCCAGCGCCGCTGCCAGTAGCGACGGCCCTCCCGGTCAGGGCCGCGCGGGCGCCGAGGCGCGGCCGGCCGGAAAAAGACCCCCGCGTTCGCCGCCTACGGCGTAGAACTGACGGGGGCTGGGTCCAAAGATTGGAGTGAACGCTGCGCCTGTGCCAGCTGCACCCGGCTATCGTCCGGATCGAGCGCCGCCCACCCCGCCCGCCCGACCCGCGTGAGTACGTCTGATAATGTTCTATTGTGTTAAGTTTCTGCCTTGATTTCATTGGACTTTTTCGCCACGCTCCAGCCACCCCCAAAACCCCCAGGAAATACGCCCCTGCAAGCGGGGTAGTTAGCACCCGCAGGGGGGACTAACCGGGCAGGGTAAACTCACAGTGGGGACATTTTCTCACCCCCAAGCCGCCGCCGTAAAGCTCACTTTTCCCCGAGCTTCGCGGCCCACCGGCCGCGCTTGGTCTTATACGGCTCGCCGCCCCGCGCCCAGATCAGCAACCGCCCTTCCTCCGTCTCCACAACCTCCAGCCCCCCAGTCTTCTGGTCGAGTTGGCGCAGCATCTCCTTCCCATCCTTGATGTCGGCCTCGATCGCGACCAGCTCCGCTCGCGCCTCCTTGATGTCCTTCGTCAGCCAGACCCCGATCCCCCAGCCGCCCCCGGCCAGCCCCAGGCATATCGCCAGGCCCGCATACACGAGCCAGATCCACAGCCGGGCGAAGCTCCGGCGGACGGCGGCGGTCTGCCGGGCCGTCTCGCTCCGGATGGTATGCAGCTCCTCCTCGACGGCGGCTTGTACGCTCGTGCTCAGCCGTTGCAGCGCGGCGACCGTCAGTCCCTCAATCTCCTGGCCCTGTGCCGCGAGCCGGACGCGCAGCTCGGGACTCAAGCCCCACGCCGCCGCCGCCCCATTCTGGCGCTCCAGCTCATCCAAGCACCAGCGGACGTTGGCATGATGCCAGCGGCTCCGGGGCCCGGCCGGCGGGACGCCTTCAGATTCGAGAATTTCAGCGATCTGGCGGAAGCTGTGGCCGGCGTCGATCAGCTCCTGGACCCGCGCCAACGTGGCAGCCGGGGTGATTTTGGCAGGCATAGCGTCACCTCCTCTGGACAGAGTTGGACACACACAGTGGACACGGGAAAATCAAGCACTTAGCACAGTTGGACAGTCCAGATAAATACACGGCGTGGACAGGCTGTTACAGGCTGGGAACGCTGGGACCGGCAGGCTTTCTGTTTGTTAAATGGCCCGGATTTTAACAAACAGTCTGGTAAAACCGTCACACACACCGCCTGCCCGGTTGATTTGCTGTGTTGTGCGGGTATGTCTAGGGGAACTGTGGGGGTGTGGTGATGACTCTCGGGCTCAAGATCACCTACCCGTCTGTCTCGTATCTCCGGCTGCTGGGCGCGCTCCGCCGCCACAGCTTGCCTCTCCCGCCTGGCTGCTGAAGATGCTTCGGCCGTCAGGGTTCGGAGCGGACCGGGCGGCGCTGCTGACATCATCTGACAGGCAGAGTCAGGGTCGGCCCCTGGGATTTGGTCTGTCCCGCTTGTAGGTCAAACAGTTGGCGCAGCAGCATAAAGGTCGATTTGGATTCCAGGTCGGTGTCTTCGATATAAAACCAGCGGCCGCGATAGTAGGTCGCAATATAGGCGTTCTCAGGCCGTTCGGCCTGGGTCCTGACTTTGAATCGGCGGCCCGCAGGCGTCTTCGTCCAGTCGAAGATGCCCCCGGTTTTCGATGTGGTGACGGTCACTAGGCCGGCGGACTGATGCTGCTCCGGGGTGTCCACCGTCTGGGAGAGATAATACAGCAGGCCGGAGATGGAGCGGGGGCGGACCACCCACTGCGTCTCTTGCGCCTGAAGATTCAGGAAATCCGTACTCAGCTCAAAATCCTCGGCCGCCCGGTCGAGGTGGAGCAGCGCATAGACGCGGTCGATGTCCTCGCGGTAGTCCGCATCCTGTGTGACCAACCTCACGGTGATCTGAGAGGAGCCTTCCTTTCTGCCGATTTCGATGAGCTGGCGCCTTTGTAACCTGGACAGCGCTTCGAGGAGGAGGTTGAATTGGGCATAGTCCGGCTCCAGTTGCGGGGTCGGTCCGGAGGCGTTGGGGGCATTGTACAGGTGGTTGATCCGTTCAAAACACAAGCCGAACACCCGGGCGATATTCCACCCGGACTGGGTCAGCACCAGAATGGCTTCGAGTTGCAGGGGGCTGAGCAGGCTCTTCAACAGGTTTTCCCCCTGTAACGGGGTGTAGGAGATGGTCGGGTTATCGGCATAGCCAATCCCGACGCCGGGGCGCAGAGAATCCTGGCTGCCGAAATTCAGCGTGCCGTCGACCCCGGCACTGGCCTGCAGGGACAAACTCGTCGTGACGCTGCCGATTTCCAGAAAAAACGTGACATCCCGGTACCGCATCCGGACCAGATTCTGGAGCATCTGCTCATTGATTGAAGCGATAATGGCTTCGTTGTAAGCGGGATGCGTGCGCTTGAGGGCCCGCGGCCCGAATGTCGCCAGACAGCCGGACGCCAGAGTGCTCAACGCCACGAGCAGGCACAGGCACGGGAGCCGGGCGGGCAGAATCGTTGGCGATGACACGGGACGCAATAACCTCCACGGAAGCGCTAACAGAAACGAGATAGACTACCATATACCAGTTTCTCTACGGGACCAATTGGCTTTCACAAGGGCGGAGCGAGGCGCTCCCCGGACAGAGCTGGACCCGTACCTACAGAGCCGAGGGGGGTGGGCGGCTTGGTCGGGGCATGATCTGGCGTGGGGCGGACGAACGAAGAGAGGAGGCGCGACGCCGAAAGATGCCGCAGAGCGGGGCCGGGTCCCCTCGGCGCGGCTCTTGCGGCCTCTGCTGATGGGCTTTTGCTTCAAGGGTTTGGGCGGCGCGGCACCTGCCCTGTGTCTTGTCAAACGGGGGTTTTGTGAGACACCGGTACGATGGGCCGGGGGGCTGAGACGGGGAAATGTGTTCTATTTACCCGTCGCGGAAATCTGTGTCGGGAATACTCACTGACCTAGCTGCAAAATGGGACCTTGCAGCTGACACGCATCCCAGTCGCCCGGCCCGGCCAGAGCGGCCCGTTCTCACTGTTTCCCCCATCCTGAACGGAAGCAGCTTCGGCCCGCCGACCCGTTCACTCGCACCCTGTTCAGCGCGGCCGCAACCTGATCGAGGGAGGGTGTACCATCGGGTTGTCTGGAGGACCGCGCTGGGTGTTCTTCCGGGAGTCTGACCAGACCGCTGTTGCTATTCGGACACTTTTGTCCTATATCGAACGCTATCAAAGGCAGGGAATTCGTGAAGCGCGTAAGCGAGCTGGGCGCAGAACGTGCCATACCCGTCCGCGTGGAACCGAAACGCGGCAAGGGGAGCCACGTCACGCTCTACTACGGCACGCGCAAGACCGTCGTCAAAGACCTCCGCAAAGAAGTCGCCCCCGGTCTCCTGTCCGCCACAATCCGTCAGCTTGGTCTCTCTCGCCGCAATTTCCGGTGAGGAGGAAAAGGAGCGTTGCATGCAGTTCCGCTATCCCGCCCGGTTGCAGTCTGATAGTTCGGGTGCCGTTCTTGTCTCGTTTCGGGATCTCCCTGAGTGTCTCACCTCGGGGGCCGACGAGGCCGAGGCCCTGCGAGAAGCGGGCGATGCGCTTGAGGAAGCCATCGCCGGCCGCATTGACGACAACGAGCCGATTCCAGTACCGAGCCGGCTACACGCCGGTGAGCGACGCATTGCCGTGCCCCCCGACATGGCCGCGAAAGCCGCGTTCGTCCTCGCCTTCCGTGCGAGCGGGCTGTCGCGCCTGGCCGTGGCGGCCCACCTGGGCGTCAATGAAAAAGTCGTCCGGCGCTGGCTCGATCCGCGTCACCACACGGCGGCCACCCGCCTGCACACGGCCCTGCGGGCCTTCGGCCAGGAACTCATCGTGGCGTCCCAGACGGCGTGAAGAACGCGCCCGATGCGGGGCTTGCCGCTCTCGCTGGAGCACCGTTTAGCAGAATCCTCATCGAATTGATGCCTGCTTTGCATCTGCTGGTTATAGCTGCGGAACTTGCTCAAATCGCAAACTCCCTATCCGATATTCTTGCCGGAGATTGCGCGCGCACTCATCAAGACCTATCCCTTCTTCTCCAGACACGAACGGCTTAGACGCCTGGGGGGAGATGTGAAGTACGGCGTCCGCGAACCCGGCAATGACAATCATGGGGATTGGGGACTGATTCCATCTTCTCTCAAGCTCGTCGTCGCGAACGTGCCGCAACCTGCAGGCATGAGCGCCGAGGGCGATGAGCTAGTGGCCTTCGAGAAGTTCCTGTCGGAGCATCCTCCTGTCTTCCAGGCGGACTGGATGTACGGCGGGAACACTCTCTTGTTCTATGGTATCGGTGAGCAGGACTATGGTGATGCCCACGGAGTGCTAAATGGGGTGAGGTGTCGAGTGTGGCGACACAAGAGGCTCGGGACGCACGCAAGGGATCTCTACCTCTTGGCCAATGTACTCGAAGAGGAAAAGGGCTTAGAAATTCTCTCGGACGTGGACTTCGTGGCAATGCCCCCGTCGTAAGTGCGCAGGACCGAGGCCCTGATTTTCCTCCACCTGTCCACGGCCGTTCAGCCTGCTCCGTCCGATAAGGGACAAAGTGTCAACGTTGGGCGCGGGTGGGGCACCGAGGCGGGGCAGCGGCCGGCGCGCTCGGCTTAGTCCCCCGCCGTCAGGACACAGGTCAGCCGACCGCGGGGACCGACACCACCACCCGCACCCGGTCCGCCTGCCGGGCGAGGCCCAGCTTCTGAGAGCTCTGCTTGAGGTGCCAATACACGGCGCTGGCGCCCCTAGCCGCTTACGGGCCGCCGTTGCTCTGCGGGAGCGGGGCCAACACGAAGTTCTGCTGGGCTTCCTGCCAGCTCAGGCTGACCGTCTCCCCTGGCGTCGGAAAGTCTTCCCGCACACACCGGCCCGCCGCCCCCCGCACAAACTCCTCGCCCAGCGTGCTCACCGTCACCGTGGCCCGGCCGAGTTCCACGCCATCGACCCAGGCGACGGCCGTATGTTCCCCGTCTCCGAGCATATTCCAGTTGAACAACAGCCCAAAGCCGTTGTCGGTGTCGCCACACACGGCCGCCCTATCGGCCCGGCTTGTGCCATACGCCGCATCCAGCGGCATCTCGTCAATCTCGATCACCACCTCCTCGGCGTCGCACACCCAGCCGGAGATGACCCCAATGCCACTCTGGAAGGAGGTGGGGGCCGGATTCTCCAGCACGCCGGGCAGGCTGGAGGCAGGACGCGGCCCGGCCGGGCTGTCGGCGGGCGGTGCAGCCCCATCCGTTATGACAAAGTTCTGCTGGGCTTCCTGCCAGCTCAGGCGGACCGTCTCACCCGGCGCCGGAAAGTGCTCCCGGATACACGTGCCCGCTACGTCGCGCAGAAACTCCGCGCCCAGCGTGGTCACCGTCACCGTGGTCCAGTCCAGCTCGACGCCATCGACGCGCGTGACGACGGTATGCTCGCCGTCCCCGAGCAGATTCCAGTTGAAGAGCAGCCCAAAGCCGTTGTCGGTGTCGCCACACGCGGACGCGGTGTCGGCCCGACTCGTGCCATACGCCGCCATCAAGGGCGGTCCCGCGTCCAGGACGATCTCGACAGTCTCGGCGTCACACACCCAGCCGGAGATCACCCCAATGCCACTCTGGAAGGACGCCGGGGCCGGATTCTCCACCACCCCAGCGACAAAGGTCACGGCCAGCTCATACCGCACCGTGGTGGTGCCCGTCCCCTGGACGATTATGACAACCGGTCCGGCCTGGACGGGCACGCTGAGCCGGAAGTTGTGCCAGTCATTGCTGGGCGCGATCTGGTCGCGTGCCACGCCGTCTTGCCAGACGGTCACGCCGGTCGGGGTCCGACCGAAGGTCTGCACAAAGACGCGGCCCGCGCGGGGGACGTGGACCTGAAAGTAATCCTGGTCGTCGGCTGGGCAGATGGCACCGGCCAGGAGCGCGGGCAGGGGCAGCACGGTCGCTTGGGCGGGGCTCCCGCCGTGCCGGTCGGCCGCGCACGGCGCGCCGCTGCTATCAAAGCCGTGCTCGCCCACGTCGGTGACGGTGATGGTCACGGCGAGCTGGGCGGGGGTGGTCCCAGGGGCGGCGTGGACGGTGATCGTATAGCGGTTGTCCCGGTCAGTGTCGGTGGGCGCCTCGTAGTCGGGTGGGCGGGTGAAGCGGAGGACGCCGCTGGGACTTATGGCAAAGGCGCCGGCGTCGGGGCCGGTCACGCGCCAGGTGGGGGTGGGGAGGTTGGTGGCTGTGTACTCGGCCACGGGCTGGGTGGCGTTCTCGGCGTACTCGACGTGGGTGGGGCCGGTCACGCTGGGCGGCGTATCCTCGGTGCTGCTATCGTCATCATCGGGCCGCCGGGCGGCCGGACCGAAAAACCTGGCGGCGATGCTGCAAATGGTGCCGATGGTGGCGCGCGTCCAGCAGGGCATCATTGACAGTTTTCGCAATGGTGGCGGTGTGCCGTATTCGGCGTTCGCCGACTTCCATCAGCTGATGGCTGAGATGAGCGGGGCTGTGCACGATGCCTCGCTCGTCAACACCACCTTGCCCCTCGTCTCCCAGCTGGTCGACCAGTTACGCACGGGCATTGACGTGCTCGACGTCGGGTGTGGGAGTGGCCATGCGGTGAATCTGATGGCCAAAGCGTTCCCCCAGAGTCGGTTTACCGGCTATGACTTTTCGGAAGAAGGTATCGCCGCGGGCCGGGCGGAAGCCCAAGCATGGGGCGTCGCCAACGCCCAGTTTGCCGCCAAGGATGTGGCCGAGATTGACGAGGTCAGCCGCTACGATTTCATCACCGCCTTCGATTCTATCCACGACCAGGCGCACCCCCGCGCCGTACTGAAGGGGATTGGCGCAGCCTTGCGACCCAACGGCACGTTTTTGATGGTAGACGTGAACAGCTCCAGTCATTTGGAGGAGAATCACGACCACATCTTGGGTCCGATGATGTACACCATCTCCTGCATGCATTGAATGTCCGTCTCATTGGCCCTCCGTGGTGAGGGTCTCGGAGCAATGTGGGGCAGACACCAGGCGCGGGAGCTGTTGAGCGAAGCTGGCTTTACCCAGGTCAGCATCAAGAATGTGAAACAGGATATGCTGAATAACTACTACATCTGTACGAAGGGTTAGAGAAAGCGTTGGCACAGGAGCAGTGAGGGGCTGGTTTTCCGGGTGGAGCTGATGGCGACATCGCGCTCGAGCTTCCGCATGTAACATATCAGCCGGTCAATTGTGAACTTCTCCAACTTCCCTCGTCCGAGAGCAGAAACGTTTGATTGCGGCAAGTCGAGAATAGCCCCAGCTTCCTTCCGGGACAGGCTTCGCCGCTCAACCAGCTCACCGAATCGAGGACTTTCCTTACTTGCCAGCTGATTCTTGAAACGCAGTCAGCGGTACTTCTTTCCTCTTGAGAGCGAGCCGGCCCGCTTCTTTCTTCTTCCATCACCATTCGCGAGAAAAAGGCTTTTCTGCTAGGCTAGCCGGGCTTCTTCGGAGGAGGAAAACCATGATTATCCTGTACACAACGACAGATAGCCTGTCTATCTGTTAGTATCCACATTATCGGTTAGGATCACACTTGGCCTCAGCCTCTCAGACCATCCCGACATCACCCGAGGCTTCCTCTCCCCTCTTCACCCGCGATTTTGTCTTGCTGTGCCTGGTCACTCTGGGATTTTTTTCCAGTTTCTTTTTCTTCTTCCCGACGCTGCCGTTTTATATTAAACACCTGGGTGGACAGGAAGCTGATGTTGGTCTGCTGATTGGCATTTCGAGTCTTGTCTCATTTAGCATCAAGCCACTCGCCGGTCGTTGGACTGACCGCTATGGCCGGGTTTTTGTCATGACTGTTTCGATCGGACTCTTCGCCTGCGGAGCGGTTCTCCACGTCTGGGCGCTGAGTATTGGCATCCTGTTAGCCTTGCGCCTCCTGTATGGTTTTGCCTTAGGCTGCTTCACGACGGCTTCTGGGGCGTATCTGGCCGACGTGGCTCCGGCTGACAGACGTGCTGAAGCGACGAGCTATTGGGGATTGGTGACCTCGCTGGCGATGGGTGTTGTGCCACCATTTGCGTTGGGCCTGATGGACAGTCCGACGTTCCATCCGTGGGAGGAACGCCTCGTCGGACTTCTGCCAGGCTTAAGTCAGAAAGCCGATTGGCCAGACAATTTCACTCTGCTTTTTCTGGCAGCCGCCAGTATTGCCTTCCTTGCCAGTGGACTGAGTAGCTGCTTGTGTGAAGTGCAGACGTCAGCAGTCAGCAGCGGCAGACGTCAACTCTTTGCGCGGGAAGCCCTCCTGCCTATGTTCGTCCACGTCTTTCTGTATTTGACCTTTACCTCGTATACCACTTTCCTACCGCTGTACGCCCGGACGTTTGGCCTAGGCAACGCAGGCTATCTGTATTCGAGCTATGCTGTCGTTCTTGTCGTCACTCGGATGCTGAGTGCCCGGCTTGGTGATCGCTACGGTCGCTCAGCGGTGATCGTGCCAGGTTTGAGTCTGGCTCTTATGGCCCAGTTGGTCTTTGCCTTTGCCTGGGGTGGGGAGGCACTCTACCTCGGCGTCAGTCTGTACGCGATGGGGATCGGCCTCGCGCAGCCGGGTCTGGGCGCTTTTGTCATTGACCGTCTGACACCTGAGCGGCGCGGTATAGGCATGGCAACCTTCGCCCAAGGTCTGGACCTGGGGATGGGGCTGGGTGGAGTCCTCATGGGCAGTATCGCGACCCATGCCGGATTCACTCCAATGTACCTGTGTGGCAGTGGCTGTCTGGCTGTTGCCTTGGTTATTTTTGTGTGGGGCTCGCGGACCTCAGAAGCCCAGACCGAAGGGAACCAGGGCCAACTTTCCAAGCGTGGTGGCAACCGAGATTGTGCTCAGTAGTATTCCCTCGGTCTGTTCCTGCGCAGACTCTGACTCCTCAAACTCTTCACCAGCCTCGCCTTCGAAGTCTGTCTGAGACAGGACTTCACTCTGTGCCAGCATGGTCTTATCCCAGTCTGGCGAGCCAGTAAAAAAAGGATCATCAAAGGGATCGCTAGAATCGGAAAAAAAGTCGTCTGTCTCTTCAGGCCCTTGCTGCATCGCGCCACACGCCGACAGGCAGGCTACGATAAAAACGACAACGATCCGCATACATATCGACATACTCTTGCGTGTCCACATCCGCCCCCTCCTCATCTGCGTCCAGACTAAACGTCGTGGCGGGGATACTCAAGAGCGCTGAGCAGTTGTCGTCAACCCTCCGCTTCTTACGGAGCTGTGTTATTTTCTACAGCACAGCTAATCTCGGTCAAATCAATGTTTCCACCGAGGTGATTCTTTGCATGACTTCTTCTTCCCGTGCAAGACAGGCAGGACTCTGCATTGCTTACGGACAGAAAGCAAGCCTAAGAAGTGCCCTCGTGTTTCCGCGATCTTGTGTGTGTTCCCTTGCGAAGCACGAACCCGCTCGTCTATCCTAGTACGCGAGAGAAGAAAAAGGTCTCCAATATAGGAGCCAGCTAAAGGAGCCCGTTTGGTGCAACCGGCTTGCCCGGCACAAGCGCAGCGTCATACGCCTGAGCCGAATCGTCCCCAGAATGATCTGCGCTCAGAGTTCGAGCATGATCGCGCGCGGATTATCCACTCAGCCGCGTTTCGGCGTATGCAAGGCAAAACACAAGTGTTCGGGGTATACGAAGGAGATTTCTTTCGGACCCGGCTGACCCATTCGCTTGAGGTTGCCCAGATTGCCAAAGGCATTGCTCTGTCACTCGGAGCAGATACAGATTTAGTCGAAGCCCTGTGTTTAGCCCATGACCTGGGCCATCCACCGTTCGGACATGCTGGTGAGCGTGTACTGCATGCTCTGATGCGCGACTTTGGTGGCTTTGAGAGCAACGCTCAAACCGTACGAATAGTGACCCATCTGGAACGCAAGCATGAGGCATATGCTGGCTTAAACCTGACTTATCCGACCCTCGACGGTCTGCTCAAATACAAGACCTGCATTGATGCAGCAGCCCTCGCCGCCCCTCATACGAAGCCGATTAAGGGATTTTATGTTGGGGACCGCGATCTTGTTGCTACAATCATCCACTCAACAGGTACGGGCCAGGGACGCAGTTTTGAGTGCCAGATCATGGATGTGGCCGATGATATTGCGTACTCGGTACACGATCTTGAAGACAGTCTCCAAGCCGGACTCATCAGCCTCGCCGACTTCCGCCGATTTCCAGCTGAGCGCTTAGTGCAAGAGGTAAACGCGACGCTGACCGCTTGGGACCGGACAGTCAGTACAGAAACCATTCAGTCCGAACTGGCTCAGATTGCCGATCGTTTAGAAGAGCTAGAACACACAGCTGGACGAGCCGCCCGCAAGATGCTCACCAGAGACCTGATCCATGCCTTCGCCAGTACCGTCGGGATTCAGCAAGAACGAATTGACACCGAATTTTCGAGCCGGGTCCGTATCGAAATCCTCAAAGCCTTTGAATCACATAAAGTTATTCTGGATCCACGCGTCACGACGCTCAGCTACAAAGGCAAAGAGGTGTTGCAACGTCTCTTTGCCGTCCTTGACCAAGGTCACGAGTCCGTGGGCCTGTTCCCCGAAGAACAAGGTGAAAACTACCAGCGGGCATTATCTGACGGAGATGAAGCGGCTCGTAAACGGGTGATTTGTGACTTTTTAGCGAGCATGACGGATTCGTCTGCTATGCGGTTCTACAGCCGCTTGTTTGTGCCTGGAGAAGGCAGTTTTTATGAGATACTGTGAGAGGGGGGTAGGGATGAGTTTTCTCTCCAACCCCCAGCCCCACTTTAGCGCAGTGCCACCGCCGGGTTTTTAAGCCGCGGTAGCTCAAACCAGACCTCATTACACACCGCCATCTCTTCTTCATCAAGACTCATATCGACAGCCGGGAGCGACTGGCGCAGTTGCTCTGGTGACGTTGCACCGACAAGCGGTGAGGTAATCTCCTCCTGAGCCAAGACCCAGGCAATAGCGACTTGGGCCAAGGATTTGTTCCGGGCGGAGAAGAACTCATGTAAGTACGCAACCGCAGCAAACTGAGCTTCCTGCCAGTAGCGCTGCTTATACATTTTTCCTTGTCGTCCCCCCAGAGCGAAACGTGTATTGTCCGTTGCCTCTTGGCTGGCTTGATTTGTCATATGTTTGCCGGTCAGAAACCCACCGGCTAAAGGATTATACGGAATAATCCCAACGCCTTGATCACGACACAGCGGCAACAGTTCATTCTCGATTTCACGGAACAACATATTGTAGCGTGGCTGTACACAGTCAAAACGTGCCAGCCCGTACTTTTCGCTCGTCCACAACGATTTTGCCAACAGCCAGGCTTGGAAATTGGAGCAACCGATGTAGCGGACTTTGCCCTGCCGGACGAGGTCATCAAGCGCCCGTAAGGTCTCGTCGATAGGCGTTTCAAAGTCCGGGGCATGGACTTGGTAGAGATCAATATAATCTGTCTGTAGACGCCGCAAGCTCTCTTCAATTGCGGCAAAGATATGTTTGCGGGACAAGCCACGGTCGTTCGGGTTTGGGCCCATTGCTCCCCAACACTTGGTCGCCAGGACAATGTCCTCCCGTTTTCCTTTGAGCCATTTACCGACGATTTCTTCAGTCCGGCCGACCGTGCTGGTATCCCCACCTGCAGGATACACATCTGCCGAGTCAAAAAAATCGACGCCTGCCTCGACAGCAGTATCCATGATCGAAAAGCTCAACGGCTCATCACACTGTCGGCCGAAGGTCATGGTTCCCAAACAAATTTCTGAAACCTTCAAACCCGTTCGTCCCATACGTTTCGTTTTCATCACTGTTCCTCCTGTATGATCTGCTATGATCGGTGTGTACGTCGAGAAACGTGACAGATCAAGCGACCCAGTTGTGAAATCGAATAGCGGCACATGCCGCAGCACGACAAATGTGTCAGAAAGAGTATAATAGGAACAAAGTGTCGGCCAATTGAAACAGGCAATTGAAACAGGGAGTACGCGTGTAACGCACCAGGAGGAAAAACATGCCACAGAAAGCCAAACCCTTAGCGAAAGTAATCCCCATTCGATCTCGACAGCAATCAGCCGCGCCGTCGCTTGATGCCAAGCAGGCCAAAGCCTTACAGCAGCAGGATAAGGCGCACCTCGTGCATGGGTTTGTTCCCCTCAGTATGCATCAGGAACGTGGTATGCCTATTTTTGTCAAAGGCGAAGGCGTCTATGTGTGGGATACAGACGGCAAGCGCTATCTCGATGGCCTTGCCTCGCTGTGGAATGTGCATGTCGGCCACGGCCGTAAAGAAATTAACCGGGCGGTCGCTGCCCAGATGGACCAACTCGCCTTTGCCCCAACTCTGATTGGCCCAACCTCAGCTCCGACCGTCCAGCTGGCCACCAAACTGACCAAGATTGCACCCAAAGGCTTAAGCCGGGTTATTTTTACCTCTGGCGGATCAGAATCAAATGAGACGATGATTCGTCTGGTCCGCGCCTATTGGAAAGCCAAAGGAAAACCAAAGAAGACAAAGTTCATCACCCTCAACCAAGGCTACCATGGCACGTCGAGTGGGGCAGCAGCTCTGACTGGGATTGCGCTGTTCAATGATCAAGTTGATCCAGGTCTCCCCGGTGTCATCCATATGGCTCGGCCGTATTGTTACCGGTGCGAATTGGGCAAAACCTACCCCTCCTGTAAAGTGGACTGCGCGGACGAGCTAGAACGTATTATCAAACGCGAAGGTGCGGAAAATATCGGCGCGTTTGTAGCCGAACCGATTCAAGGCGTGGGTGGAGTGATTGTGCCGCCCAAAGAATGGCTGCCTAAAATTCGTGAGATATGCTCACGCCACAATATTCTCATGGTGTGTGACGAAGTCATTACCGGTTTCGGCCGGACGGGGACGATGTTTGCCTCGTCAAGTGCGGGACCTGATATCCTTGTCTCGGCCAAAGGGATTACCAGCGGTTACCTACCCCTCGGCGTGGTACTATTCAAAGAAGGGATTTTTCAGACTTTTCTAAAGGCTGGCGACCAAGCCTTCTGGCATGGCTACACCTACACCGGACACCCCACGGTGTGCGCCGCAGGGCTGGCCAATATCGAAATTATTGAAAGCGAGAAGCTGGTCCAAAAAGCCCGCGAACAAGGCCGCTACTTGCAAAAACAGCTCGCCACCTTGAAAGACTTGCCCATCGTCGGCGATGTGCGCGGCAAGGGCTTGATGGCTGCGGTCGAACTGGTCAAGGATAAGGAGACCAAAGAGATGTTCGCGGCTGAGACCAAGGTTGTGGCTCGGGTGTGGGAACGCGCACTCCGGTCCGGTTTACTCACCCGCATGGGCGGGGCAAATATCATTGCCATCTGTCCGCCGTTGATTATCACCAGGGAGCAGATTGACGAGATGGTGACAACACTCCGAGAGACTTTGGTTGCCATTTCGGAGGAACTTGGCGGCCATTGGAAGCTGGCCAGCGGGAAATAATCGAACAACAGATACGGCTAGGACTTTTCGCAACCCTAGCCCTTAAACCTCATATCCCAACAATCCTGTTGCCAACAAAACTGTTGGCAACAGACGTTTTCCACTACTTCCATCAGGACCTTATACGTGCGTATCCAAAAACGCTTTTGCTCGGCCATACCCTTGCGCGTACGCTGCTAAAGGCGGCAGCTGAAAGAAAGCGTGCGGCGCACCTTCAAGAATATGCAGGTCATGCTCAACCCCAGCCGCAGTTAACGCCTTAGCCAGATCCTGGGATTCTGACAGGAGCGGATCTTTGGTCCCAACTGCGATGTAACACGGCGGAAACTTGCTGCAGGCGAAAAACGGATCGACTCGGTGATCTTCCCGCAACGTCTCATATTCGTCCTCTGCCAAATAAAACTGCTGGTTCGGACGCCCCCCGCCCAAGGTGCCCATAGTCTTATGATAATCAAACACCCCGTACAGCAGCACTCCAGCTTTAATCTGTGGCCCACCGTTTTGACTGCATTCCGCCAGCACAGCTCCGGCCAAGTTTCCTCCAGCCGAGTCTCCGCCAACAGCTAGGCGTTGGGCATCGCCGCCATACTGCGCAGCATTTTCCACCGCCCACTGCGTCGCAAATAAACAGTCGTCAAAAGCCGCAGGAAAGCGATGTTTCGGGGCGCGCCGATAATCAACATTCACCGTCACATAACCAGCAGCGGCAAACTCTCTGCCCAGGCGCAGGTGTGTCTTGGGGCTGCCCATGGTCCAGCCTCCACCGTGGAAATAGACCAGCACCGGGTGCGGCCCTTCCCCCTCAGGGACCAGGATGTCGGCGGTGACCTTCCAACCCGCAACTTCTCTGAGCACAACGTCATCGTGAACAGCCCCAACTGGGGGTGGGTTGCCGTTCATCAGATCGTTATGCTTGATCAACAAATCCGCCGGGTTTACTCCTTTGGGCGGACTTAAGGTCTCCATAAATGCAAGCAGATCAGCTGGAATCTGACTCATGTCTATCCCTCCTTATTTCTTGATATGGCTCCAAATTGTAGCTGGCGTATGGCCGAGATACCAGCAGACGCGACAAACACACGTAGACAGAAAAACGTAACCAGCACATCGACCTGGGCATAATGAGAATCCCGGACATGCAGCGGACTGAGACATGGGATTGGACATGGGATTGGACATGGGATTGCTGATCGTACAGATTTTCCTTTCCTGAGCAATGCTCGATCTCTATTGGATCCAGCCCCTTGCAATGCCGCACTGCTATGCTAGATCACACCTGAACGCTCGTTCATGAGGAGGCGCGATGAAATTTTGGATGTTCCACTTAATGCCCTGGCCGCATTTGCCGGATAATTTTGAAGACAACTACGACACGGCCTGGGTCACCTGCTCAAATGGGCTCTTTGATCCAGAACGAGGGCCAGAGGTGTATCATCAGTATATTAACCAGCTGGCTTATGCAGATGAAATCGGCTTTGACGGCGTGGTCATCAACGAACATCACCAGAATGCCTATGGTATTATGCCATCCCCAAACTTGATCGCTGCGGCGCTGTCCCAACGGGTCAAGAACGGTCGGGTAATGGTTTTGGGCAACGGTTTGCCGCTGCATGAAGTTCCGCTCAAAGTCGCTGAAGAGTTTGCCATGCTCGACAACATGTTCCGGGGCAAGTTTGATGCGGGTTTTGTTGTTGGTGGCGGTCCAGAATACTACTCGTACAATATCAACCCGACGTATGCCCGTGAGCGTTTCCGGGAAGCAACTGACCTGATCATCAAAGCCTGGACCGATCCAGGCCCGTTCACCTGGGATGGCAAACATTTTCAACTCCAGTACTGCAACGTCTGGCCCCAGCCGGTGCAGCAGCCCCATCCGCCCATCTGGATTCCCGGCGTCGGGAGTGTGGAGACCATGGAACTGGTAGCGGAACGCGGTTTCACCTATGCCGCCTTAACCTACTCCCACGTCGATTCGTTCCGCCAGAACGCAGCCTTCTTTCAACAAACTGTTGAGCGAGTGGGCAAGAATCCGTATCACCCGGAAATGTTAGGCTGGCTGGTCCCGATGTATGTGGCTGAAACCGACCAAAAAGCACGTGAGGAAGCGGAGGAGCATATTTGGTATTTTATCGATAAGCTCATTAAAGGTTTTGCTGGGAAAGGCCGGACGTGGATGCCGCCAGGTTATACCTCGCTCAAGTCGTTGCAGCGCTTGCAGGAACTCAATGCTGGGGGCAGTGGCTACGCAAAGTGGCAATTAGGCCACGCCCAGACGTGGGATGACGTCGAAGCGGGGGGCTCGGTCCTCATCGGCAGTCCGGAAACCGTACGCGAGAAACTCCTGAAATATGTGCTCGAATTTAAAGTCGGCCATATTCTTGCGCTGCCGCAGTTTGGGAGTTTGCCCGATCATCTGACCCGGAAAAATATGGAATTCCTGGCCAACGATGTGTTTCCGTATGTCCGGAAACACGCCGATGCAGACTTTGCCTCTCTACCGGGTGTCCAGACTAGGCAGGCTGGGCAGGCTGAGGTCCACGCCTAGTGGAGACGGGGCGGTTTGCAGACCGCCCTGCCTGTGTGTCTTTATATCTCACGCCCAACAGGAACAGTATTATGGCTTTGACGACCGAGACGCTCTCCGTGCGTGGCAACACTATTCAACTCCTCCGGGGTGGCAGCGGCGCTCCAGTCCTGTATCTGCATGGAATCGTGGCCGATATTCATAGTGTCCCCGACCCGAGCGGCTTTACTGCCTTTCATGAGGCTCTGGCTGCCTCCTTTTCCTTTTGCGCACCGGCGCTGCCTGGTTATGCCGACAGTGAAGGCTTTGACGATCTTGAAAATATCGAGGACGCAGTTTTTTTCTGCCTTGATGTGTTGGATAGCCTGAGTATCGATCGAGTCAACCTGGTTGGCTCTTCCCTGGGCGGCTGGGTTGCAACAGAATTTGCGACCCGCTACTCGCATCGTTTACAGAAGCTCGTGCTGATTAACCCGCTGGGAATTTCCACCCCTGAGGCGCGGATTGGCAACTTCTTTTATGCGGTCACACCCAAAGCCGAAGGCGGACAGCACGAAGTCCGCGAGCTGATCTTTCAAGATCCCAATTCTGAACTGGCGATGGGAGCCATCCCGGATGACATGACCCCAGAAGCGAATTTCATGTTCTATAAAGCCCAGATGGTCGCAGCCAGACTGGGTTGGAAGCCACCCTATCTGTACAACCCCCGCCTCAAAGACCGTCTGTTTCGTATCTCGGCTCCAACCCAGCTCATTTGGGCCAACCAGGATCGCATGTCCCCGCCGGCGCTCGCGACTCTGTTCAAAGACCGTATTCCTGGGGCAGAAGTTGCCCCAGTTCCAGACTCAGCCCATGGCCTGTTACTCGAACAGCCCCAACATGTGGCTGAAATTATCACCCAATTCCTGATTCGCTAACTCATCCACAAGCCGCAGCAGAGCGAATACGCGATCATGAGTCTCAACTCCATGCGTGTCAACCAACGTCGACACGCATCTCTCCTTGTCAGCCCTCACTCCTTAAAAAACCTACTCTTGCTATCTGGCACATAGTTGGCGCGATTTATACAGCAAAAGTCAGTCATACCCTGGGAGGGGGATCCGCTTATGCAGTGTACAAAATGTGGAACGTCCAATCGGGAGGGGATCAAGTTCTGTGAAGAATGCGGGACCAGACTCGGTCTTGTGTGTCCCAGTTGTGGAACACATATTCTGGTCGGAAAAAAATTCTGTGGCGAGTGTGGAACTGCCTTGACTACAGCGACAATACCATTTTCCAATGCGCAGCCAGCCTCTCCAGTCTTGCCCGCTCAACCTCAGATCCTGCATCCCCACCCCCCTCTCCAGAACTCTCAGTCGCCTATAGACCGTACGCCGAACTATCTTGCCGACCGGATTCTGTCCGGCAAGGCAGCTCTTGAAGGCGAACGCAAAATCGTCACTGTTCTCTTCACCGATATCAGAGGCTCCATGGACATCATGGAGAGCCTCGACCCCGAAGAGGCGAAACAGCTGCTTGACCCCTGCCTCCAACTCATGATGCGAGCAGTCTATCGGTTTGAGGGTACGGTTAATCGCATCCTAGGCGATGGCATTATGGCTCTCTTTGGTGCTCCTCTGGCTCTCGAAGATCATCCCCAGCGTGCCTCGTATGCCGCGCTCTATATGCATGACCTTGTCAACCGGTATGCCGTCGAGATACGCCAAAGTCACGGTATCCCGCTACAAATACGGATTGGGATTAATACTGGTGAGGTTGTGGTTCGAACGATTGGCAATGATCTGTGCATGGATTATTCCGCAGTCGGTCACGCCGTTGGCCTGGCTGCCCGTATGGAGTCGCTGGCCCCTGCTGGAGCGACCTTGGTCACCGCCCATACCTATCGCTTGGTCCACGATTCGTTTCAGCTGGCAGCCAAAGGACCAGTCAAAGTCAAAGGTGTGTCTACCCCACTTGAAACGTATGAACTCCTCGCCCCCAATGCCTCACATTCGCGTTTGGCGGCGCGTGCCACACAGGGTTTATCCCCTTTAGTAGGCCGGGCCAGAGAACTCGCCCATTTACACGAACTCGTGGCACTCGCGGCTCGTGGCCAGGGACAAATTGTCTCTCTGGTTGGTGAGGTCGGGGTCGGGAAATCACGCCTGTTGGAAGAGCTCAAATCAACTCTGCAGAACCATAATTATCTGCTCATCGAAGGAGCTGCCTTTCCGTATGGAAAAACGCGTGCATACCTGCCGTGGATCGAAATGTTTAAGCGTTATGCGCACATTAGCGACCAGGATGATCCACAGATGTACCGAGACAAGGTGCATAGAAAACTCGTTGCCGCCAACCACTCGTTGCAAGAATATGAGTCCGTCTTTCTTGAATTATTAGGCATCGAGAGCCATGACCCAAGCATGCTAAGCGTATCCCCTGAGGTTCGGCTCCAGAAGTTTGTCCAGGGGACAAAACAGTTGATTGTTGCAGAAAGCCGACGCCA
The DNA here is from genome assembly GCA_965231765.1 of Binatia bacterium. Classification (GTDB taxonomy): domain Bacteria; phylum Desulfobacterota; class Binatia; order Bin18; family Bin18; genus JAAXHF01. Next base: position 4,006,834 of record OZ246887.1, on the reverse strand, counting down.
GCCGGTCGCCTTTCTGCTTGAAGATTTACACTGGCTCGACACCCATAGTCTCGACTTCTTGCACTCCCTGACATCTACCGTTGCGGCTTTTCCCGTCCTATTGCTGCTGTCGTATCGTCCAGACCAGACAAATCAGACAAGTCAGCATTACCCCTGGGAAAATCAATCGTTTGCCCAGCGTCTCCAGCTGACGGCCCTCCAGCAGGATTCGACGGAATCTTTATTAACGGCTCTGCTCGGCACCGATTCACCAGTCACACCACTGACCCCTTTAATCAGTGACAAGAGTGGCGGCAATCCGTTTTTTCTCGAAGAAATTGTCCAGCATTTGCAAGAAAGCGGCATCCTGGATGGGTCTGCGGGAAGGTACCGTCAGAATCGCCAGTATCATTTGGTCCGCCCCTTGTCTGAACGAGCCTTACCGGAAACCGTCCAAGGTGTGTTGGCCAGTCGGCTCGACCGCCTTGATCCGCTCTTTAAGAAGCTCCTACAGACCGCCTCAGTGATTGGTCGAGAGTTTTCCCGCCCCCTGCTTGCCCAGGTGCTGGGCTGGTCGGAGAATACTCTGGATCAGGCCTGCAGCGCTCTTCACGCACGTGAATTTGTATATGAAGTGGCCGTCTACCCCGATACCATCTTCGCCTTTAAGCATGCCCTGACCCAAGAAGTCGCGTACAACTCTCTCCTGCAAGAATCCCGAGCTGAGCTCCACGCCGCCGTAGGTGCTGCAATCGAAACGCTCTACGCCGATAAGCTACAAGAATATGTGACGACCTTGGCCTATCACTACAGCCGTAGCACCACCACACACAAAGCCGAACAGTATCTGTATTCGGCTGGCCTGCGCTCCGTTGAGTTGTCCGCTGATACCGATGCCCGGCACTTTTGGGAGGAGCATTTAGCGTTACTCGCGACAATGCCCCACAGTGCAGAGCGAGACCAACTCGAAGTCCGAACACGTTTACATCTTATTACGCTGCTGTCACGCCAAAACAGTGACGATGAACAAATCCAGGCTCAATTTACCCAGGCTGAAACGGCTTGCCTGCGTCTAGAGGACCACCGTCTGCTGGCTACTGTGCATGCCACTGTAGCCAGCACGTATGTCTTGTGGGGACGCCCACGAGCAGGCTTGCCATATGCCCAGACGGCATATCACCTGACGGCTGAGCGGACCGATATTGTCGCTCAAGTCCGAGCGCATGGCCCACTGGCCCACCTGCTGTGGCTGGCCGGTCGTTTTGAGGAGGGATTGCAGATTGCCGAGGCCGGGCTGGCGCTTATCACCCAACACAAACTTTTAGACACACAGCCGACGAGGAGCGCCTATCCGTATATTCAGTGTCTTGCCGTATCTGGTATCTGTCATGGATTTTTAGGCGATACAGCACTCGGCTTCCAGCAGTTGCGTCAAGCCAATAGCGTAGCCAAGGATCACCGCCAACGTGTTCCCCAAACATTGTCACACTGGGGCATGGCTCTTGTGCATGCTTTACAAGGGGAGAATAGCCTCTCCCAACACGAAGCAGATAATGGTCTGCGCCTTATGCGGGAAATCGGCGCGCCAGCTTCCCTGCTGATGGCAGGGGCTGTCCAAGAGTATTTCTTGATTCTTGCCGCCGTTTCCTCGACAGGAAATGTCTCCTCATACCCCATCTCGGACTTGGCCAAGACATGGAACGAGAAAGGGGTATACTATGAATTGATTGGCACGTGGTTTGCCGAAGCTCTGCTGCATATGGGCCGGACACAGGAAGCGCTCCAGATTGCGCAAGCCGTTCTCATCCAAGCCGAGAAAAGTGAAAGTCGCTGGTTCCTGTACCTGGCCCATATGATACTCGGTCGTATCGTGAGCCAAGATGACCTCTCTGACCAGGAAGCAGCTCACGCACACCTAGAGAGCGCCCTCCAACTGGCTGAGCAGATGCACAGTCCTCCTTTCCAGGCACAGAGTGCTTTCATGCTGAGTGAAGTCCTGTCACACCGACCGACCGACTAACTGTCGGTCGGTCTTGCCGTCCTCTTATTCTTTTGTCTTTTTGGACCAAGCTTGCCTCTTATGATACTAGAAGGAAAAGGGGCTTCTTTTGTAGGAGGGTGAGAGAATGGAAAAGACAAGCATTACACTAACCCGTTATCTTCTCATGCAACAGCAGGAGCATTCCGGTGCAACCGGTGAATTCTCCATGTTATTGTCTCAAATCGCGTTTGCCGCCAAAACTATTGCTCGAGAACTCGGCCGAGCTGGTTTAGCGGACGTTTTGGGTGACTCTGGCGAGATTAATATTCAGGGCGAAGTCCAACAAAAGCTTGACCAGATCAGCAATGATGCCTTCCTGGCTGCGTTTGCAAATGGTCAACTGGTATCGGAAATGGTCTCCGAAGAGATGGAACAGCCAGCCGCGATTCAAGGGAATCAGGCAAAAGGCAAATACGTTATTTTTGTTGATCCGCTTGATGGTTCCTCAAACCTGGATGTCAATGTAACGGTTGGCTCAATCTTTTCCGTGCATCGTCGTCCTGCGGGAAAAACAGGCGCTGATCTTGTTGAAGCTCTGCATATGCGTGGCCGTGACCAAGTTGCAGCCGGTTATGCACTCTACGGCCCGAGTACGACCTTAGTCTATACAACAGGCCAGGGTGTGCATGGATTTACTCTAGATCGTGGCATTGGCGACTTCTTGCTGTCGCATGAAAACATACGCCTTCCCGAACGTGGCTCGACGTATAGCATTAACGAAGGGCGTCGCAACGAATGGTTCCCCTCGACCCGTGGATATATCGACTATCTGCAAGAGAGTGATAAAGCCACCAAACGGCCGTATTCCGGTCGCTACATCGGCTCCCTCGTCGCCGATTTTCATCGGACGCTGTTGAAAGGCGGCATCTTCCTGTATGCGGCCGATCCCAAAAATACCAACGGCAAACTGCGTCTGATGTACGAAGCCGCTCCCTTGGGAATGGTTGCTGAGCAGGCAGGTGGTCGGGCCAGCAATGGGACTGAACAAATCCGGGATATCCAACCAACCAGCCTCCATCAGCGGACTCCGCTATTAATCGGCAGTGCAAAGGATGTGGAGACGGCGGAATCGTTCTATACATAGCTCAGAGGAAGACCGCAACGTCGCCTCTACTTGACCCGAGAATAAGAGCTGTAATAGAAAGTGGTCCCAAGTACAGACGATCGGAACACAGGTTCGACAGACACACGGAACTCAGCCAGCCTCTTCCCTAGCCACCTCTCCTCCTCATCTTTCCGCAGGGCTCTTTTGTCTCAGGTTCCGGTGTCAAGATACGAGTCTTATTTGATTCTAGTGATGTTGCGGAATCGTAATGTGGTAAAAACTTGCTCGTGCATCCCCGGATAATATGAACGTTTTGAGGGGGTGGGCAATGGAGGTAGTAGTATGACTGAACGCGTTCGTGAGATTCTGAGCTGGTATGATGGCGACAACCCAGGCACGCGTGCCAACATTGCACGATTGTTACAGAGTGGACGTTTAGGCGGCACCGGGAGGCTTGTTATTCTTCCCGTCGACCAGGGCTTCGAACATGGTCCAGCTCGCAGTTTTGCACCTAACCCATCCGGCTATGATCCAGATTACCATTTCCAATTGGCCCTCGACGCTGGCTGTAATGCTTATGCTGCTCCACTGGGTTTTATTGAGGCAGGCGCGGACAAATTTCTGGACCGGATTCCGACTATCCTGAAGCTCAATAATCACGATAGCCTGAACGACGAAAAAGATCCCCTGTCAGCGGTGACAGCGAGTGTAGACGATGCCTTACGGCTCGGCTGCGCGGCGGTTGGTTTCACTATCTACCCAGGCTCGGCAGCCGCCCAAGTCATGTATGAACAGCTGCGTGAGATAACGAAGGAAGCCAAATCCAAGGGGCTGCCCGTGGTGGTGTGGTCGTACCCACGTGGGACATCGCTGAGCAAAGCGGGCGAGACGGCAATCGACGTTGTTGCTTATGCCGCCCAGATTGCTGCCCAACTGGGCGCACATATTATTAAAGTCAAACCTCCTTCGGCACACATTGAGCAATCTGAAGCAGAAAAAGCCTACCAGAAGCACCACGTGCCGATTGACACCCTGGCCGACCGTATTCGTCATGTTGTCCAGAGTGCGTTTAACAACAAACGGATTGTCATTTTCTCTGGTGGCCCAGCTAAAGGCGACGAAGAATTCTTGGGCGAAGTCCGGGCCATCCGTGATGGTGGTGGGTTTGGGTCGATTATTGGACGGAACTCCTTCCAACGTTCGAAAGAGGACGGGCTGAAATTCCTCGATACGGTTATGGGAATTTACGAGGGCACGATTCAGTAACAGCTGGAAAAGGCTTTGGGCTGAAGGCTATGGGGAGGAAGACAGATTCCAGGGTTCAAACAATCCCTACAGCCTAGAGCCTGCCCCTGTTCTCAGCGTGTATCTGCGTAAAACGTCTTCAAATAATTCGGCGGTATTCCCACAAAGTAGCAAAATCGTAGAGCCCACATCAGCACGATAGTCCGTGCAATCCCGTTGCGCTGCCAGCGCCGAGCTGATGTCACGACCCGCTCACGCAGACAGGCAATTTTTCCTTGTCGTTTGAGGCGATAGCTCAGTTCCAAGTCCTCCATTAACTCCGCCTCATGATATCCACCTAAGTGAAGAAAGACCTCACGCCGCACAAAGATTGCCTGATCGCCAGTCGCAATATGCGACAGACGCGAGCGGATATTCATCAGCATCTCGACCATCCGAAAAGGCCAGCCTGGGGCGCCCAGCCGCACCTCAAATCGACCAGCAATCACTGCTGGCTCAGCCAGTGCCTGTTCAAGTATGCCAGGAAATCCGTGCGGGAGAACAGTATCGGCATGCAAAAAGAGGAGGACATCACCGCTTGCCGCTTGAGCCCCAACATTCATTTGCCTGGCTCGTCCTCGTCCAGCAGTTAAGAACGTATCAGCTTGGTCACGAGCAAGGTCAGGCGTTGCGTCGTTGCTGCCACCATCGACAACGATCACCTCACAGTCTCCAGCCCGGCGCACCTGAACCAAAGTGTCCGCAATCGTTTCCGCTTCGTTGAGCGTCGGGATAATCACAGAGATACGCATCAACCCCCGACCCGCAAAAAGGCAATCGTTAAGCGCTGCATAAAGTCTTTTTCGTCTTCAGGACTGACTTCTATGAACGTGATCCCAAGGAACGTCCGGTGTCTGACCGCTTGGAGGAGCGCCGAGCTCTTTGGCACAGACGCAGGACGGGCACTGAGTTCGAGGCGACCGTAGGGAAGACGAGCGTGGAAGACGGCTTTTGAATCTGTTATTTCCTGAGTATACGTGCTCCCTATTGTATTAAGCATTTTTGCCAGGCGTTCAATAACGTCAGCGTACCCAAAGCCGAGATTCCACTCAATCAATTTGTACGTCACCCCTTCCTCCTCGCGTGTCGAAATACCGTCCACAGAATTTTATACCCAGCCATGATCGTGCCTTTGAGCGTTCCACTGACTTTCGATGCCCCAATCCGCTGCCGGTATCGGACTGGCACCTCGGTGATGCGCAGTCTGTTGTGAATGGCTTTAATTTGCATTTCCACCGTCCAGCCATACGTACAGTCCGTCATCCCGAGTTCAAGTAAAGCCGCAAAGCGGATTGCTCGAAACGGCCCAAGGTCACTGTAGGTAAATCCATACAAGAATGTGATCAGACTCGTGGCCAGCGCATTACCAAAACGCGCGTGGGGCAAAAGCGCGCCAGGCTCGGCCTCCCCTTTGGTCCGGGAGCCGATGACCATATCGTACGCGTCCGTCACAATAGGATGCACCACCTCGCGCAATTCATCAGGATGGTCGCTGTAGTCGCCGTCGAGAAACACAACAATGTCTGGCATACGTGTTTTCAAGTGTTCAATACCGGCTAAACACGCCCAACCATAGCCTCGGCGCTGCTCGTGTAAGAGTGTGGCTCCACCATCTCGGACGACTTGTGGAGTCCGATCATCCGAGCCATTGTCCACGACAACAACTTCTTCAAGCATATCTTTCGGTAAATCAGCCAGTACGAGAGGCAGCGAGGCTTCTTCGTTCAGAACCGGGATGATGACCGCAATGCGAGGAACTGTTTCAGGCATAGATTAAGATTGAAGCTGGAACGTCACAATCACGGCTGTCCCATCGGGCGGCAGTTGGTCTGTATCGGCGTGAAAATGCCGCGGCTTGTGCACATAGTCGGCAATACTGAGTACCCCATTCCCGACTTTGCCGCTGGGGCAGCTATATAAACACATGAGGCAGCCTGGGCGGGGAACGAGGGGGATGGTATTAAACCAGCGATCTCGATTGCCGCTGAAGCGGGGATCGAGGACTGACGACTGAGTGCTGAGTGCTGAGTCTAGGAATGCTTGCTCAAGAGAGAAGCCGTTAGGCTTGGCTGGCCAGGCAATACGGACCTTTAACTGGCTGCCGGTGACGGTCTGTTGAGGAGCTGGATTTTTGTGCTCATGTCGTTTGGTCCAAGCTGCCATTGTTAGGTGATTGCCCGGCTGGGCTCCAAGGCTCAGGATTGCAGCGTGAAAGTCGAGGTCGTCAACGGGTGTCTCAATAAGTGCCCCAGGAGAGGTTCCGCCTTGCCAGACCAGGAAATGATACTGCGCTTCCGGACCTTTGGCGGCATTAAAACGGGACGGAAAAATCTGGCCCAAGACATGCACTTCTTTCTGCTCAGTCAGCACCAGCAAAGGCATGGCTTCAGTGGGTGTGTCAGCTGACTGGCTCGAACTGCCAATCAGGATAACGAGTCCGAGCGACAGCACGACCAGGAGAGAGACGCCTCCTCGTTTATTCATCCGGATACCACCTCTTGCATAGATTCTGATTCGTCACTTTTCCGTTGGTATGCTCCGTGCCGCCATTCCCATAGGAGCATTCCATAGAATGGTAGATACTCCAACCACACGACCCATTCAAAAATTTCCGCCTGGCCTCGGTAGATAAAATAGAAGGACAGATAATACAGTCCGAGCAAACCGGACAGCAGCAACCACGACCGGAGTGGAAAGAGACATAAAAGCGGGACAAGCCACAGAAAGTACCAGGGATTGCCGACCGGGCTCAAGACAAACAACACTCCCAGGACAATGCTGTTTCCCCACACAAATTGCGTGTCATCAGATAACTCCCCCCAACGTATCACGGCGAGAATGGCTCCTCCTAGCAGCCCTCCAACAATGGCGTTTGCGATCCATCTTTCCCCAACGAGTAAAACAATCCAGGGAAAAATGAAGCTATTGGTCTGCCACTGTTCAGCAAAAGTCCGCGTTCCTGTCCACAGCGAGTCAGTATCCCAAAAAGGCACGTAGCCCAGCAGTATGACACCAGCTCCAGCACCGAGCCCACCCAAAGCTGGACGAGCCCCCTGTTTTTTCCACACCCGGACAAAGAAGAGGGGGAGCATTAAAATAGGGTACAGTTTGCCGAGGACAGCGGTAGCCAGACTGATTTGAGCGAGCAGTGCTCGTCCCTTCACCATCAGCAGGAGCCCGAGCACCAGACAGAATGTCGGCACAACGTCATAATGGGTCGAATTCGCCGTTTCTTTAATCACCAGCGGCGACCAGGCATATATCAGCACGAAGAGAGGATTCAGCGAGAGATATCTGAGCAGGACAACCACCAGCCCACAGATTCCGAGATCAAAGCCGAGAAAAACAATCCGTAAAGCCGACAGGCTGCCCGGAGCAATCCAAGCCGTTAGTCCAAATACCGCCTGGGTAAAGGGAGGGTAAATCGTAGGGATAGTGGCATGGTTCACTCGTGACAGAATAAACGCGATATGGGGGTCTTCCTCAGCAAGTTGAGCATACAACGCCAGCTCTTCCATCAACTCTTCATTCAGCGCTTTCTTTTCGTGTACTGCGTGCGGAGCAAAACGATACGGATTGAGGCCACTAGCAACGACTTTTCCATCCCATAAATACCGATAAAAATCGTCTTCTTGAATTGGGTTGGAAAAGAGGAACACGCTACGAAAGAGTACGCCAAAGCCGAGGATAGCCCATACGATATACCTTATATGCCAACCATCCCCCTTTTTGCTTGAAAGGCGTGTCAAGTCACGAATAGCCAAGAAATAGAAGACAAATATTCCAGCGTACACCGACAGGACAAGCAGAATTGGGCGTTGGAGATGCCCCTGCCCATAAATGAAGGAGTGACTCAGCCAGGCTATCGTCCCATACAGCAGCAACGACCCAGAGCCAAGGCACATAAGCCGAGAGAGGAGATTCATCATTTTTTGCCACGCATCTGCCGCACATCCTACCACCAGCCTCAGGGAGCTCCCTCTGTCTTGCCTTTCCCATTACGGCATTTCACCTACCTGCCTACTCCCCTAGCCACAAAGAATCGTGTGAGAGTGGGAAGGGTAACTCTTTTCGTCTAAAAACGTTAAGCAGAAAACGTCTAGCCCACATGGTCTTCTTTGGCAGGCAGGAGTCTCGCAGGCCAGAGCGGTAATCCAGACCGCATCAGCGTAATCAGTCCAACGCCAATGACTGGCAGCAGCTGAGCCAGATGGGCAATAATAGAGAAACCGAGCGCCTCTCCTTTTGGGATAGAAAACAGGGATAAGCCTAAGATAATGGCATACTGAAATGTGCCAACAAAACCTGGCGCGGCTGGGACGGCAGCCCCAAAGGCGGCGACCACCATGAGCACCAAACCTGCTTCAAGTGGCAACACAATGCCACATGCCCACAGTAACAGCCAATAGTACACAGCTAAAATGAGCCACATCGTTAGAGACATCAAGACGATTTGAGCAACCAGTGAGACATTCTGCAGCGCTCTTAGTCCTTCAATAAAATGTTGCACAAGAGCAGCGACACGTTCGGGAAGCCACGAGAGCTGGATTCCTTCTTCCCGACGCGCAACCCACCAGGCTCCAACTAAACCGGCCACGCAGACTACCAAAAGGACTGTGTTCGTCTGCGCCACCCACTCTGGCAGCGGAAAACGTGGTAACACCCACACAAACAGCAGCCCGATAATAATAGCGTCCCATACCCGCTCTAAGACGGTTGTGGCTAAGGCAGTCGTTAAACGGACGGAAGTCAAATGAGACAAGGCGTAGGCACGCACGAGCTCGCCAGCCCGTAAAGGCAGAACGTCGTTCGCCATAAAGCCAATCATCGTTGCCGAAAAAAAAGGGCGGACCGGCAATATTTCGAGCGGTTGAACAAATCTTTGCCAACGGTACGCACGCACGATGAAAAAAAGGCTAAACCAAGCGGTCGGCACCATCAAGGCAAGCACACTCGTCCGCTCCAGAGCAATGAGAGTTGCCGCCCAGTCCACCCCACGCACGGCGAAATAGCCGAACAGTACGCTCAGCAGAATACCAACAAGGACTTTCGGATCTCTCACGAACGGGCCTTTCCGTTACGCGGTGGAGAACACTCAGCGCAGTTTACCTTCAACAAAAGGGACTTCGTAGACTTTCTCGTGCTGAATCGGACCGTGGCCAAAATATCCCTCCTCGCCAAACAACTCCCCATGGTCAGCGGTCACGGTGATATACGTATTACGCGGCACGATATCGAACAGCTGGGTAAACACCTGATCAAGATAACGAACCGCTTCAATCTGGCGGTCCCGGAGCTGATCAAGTTTAGCCTGATCGAAAAACTTCTCTCCAGCTTGTTCTTCTTCGACCAACTTGCCTCCTACCAACATATCATCCAGATGCTTAAAAACCCCATGTACACCATGAATTTTGGGCCACAGGTTCTCGGGTTCATCTGGCAAGGCATACGGATAGTGGGTCTCTCCGACATTCAACAGGTAGAAAGACGGGCGGTCAGCAGAGAACGTCATCTTTTCCACCATCGCCGCCATATCGTTATGTTTCGGCATGAGGGTAAAGGAATCAAAATCACGGTTGATCGGAGTCGCCGGATTCAAGACAGGTAAGGAGACACAAGCGTGCGTCTGGTAGCCAAGTGTGTGTTTTAAGAACGTTGGGAGAAACAGGTGTGGAAGCAAGCTTTTAAAGGCAAAATCCTGCGCGCCTAAGCGCTCGTTATATTTCAGAAAATCGTGCTTGTAATACTCTGAGGCATAGACGTGGGGTGGACTGGAATGGGGGAGTAAACCCATGAGCAGATTATAATGCGAAGGCGCAGTCCAGGACGCATAGCTCCAGCGGCGTTCGACCTGGCCCAAACGGCTGAGCGTCTTGGGCGCGGCAGCCATAAGCGCATCGTAGCGACAGCTGTCGAGAATAACGACGATGTAATTATTCAGATTATGGGGGGAAGAGAGCAGAGACTTTTCTTCGGGCTGGAGAGCCGCAGCAACCGTGTATGGTGGTTCAGGAAGAGCAGCAGGAGATGTATTCGGAGGATTGTGCGAAGGACGTTTGATCAGGCGCTCGAAGAGCTTCTTCATCACCACTCCTCACCACCGCCCAGAGGGAAAGCAAAAAAACAACGCGCCCGGGGTGACTCGAACACCCAACCAACGGGTTCGAAGCCCGGCACTCTATCCAATTGAGCTACGGGCGCGCAAGGAGAATCAACCACGTATGAACTCACTGGGAAGCAGTGTTGCCCGTGTGACGGGATGGTCTCTTTTCGTTCGGACTACTGTAACATCTTTTATAGGGATTGAGCCAGCACCATCAGCGCTTAGCTGTGTCGTTCAGCATCGATGGTCCAGGTTGTCCCAATCGGGGAATCTTTAAGAACGATACCTTGGGCTTGGAGCTGATCACGGATATCATCCGCTTTCTGAAAGTCTCGGGCCTTGCGAGCGGCAGCCCGATCGGCGATCAGCTGCTCGATATCTTCAGGCGCAAGACTGGCTTCCGTCAATCCCTCTTCTTTCACCCGCTGCAGAAAATCTTCAGGCGACTCTTGCAGGAGCCCGAGAACATTGCCAATCGTCGCCAATCCGTGTCGAATGTGCGGCAGCGTATCGAGCTGTCCAGCATCAAGCGCCCGATTTGCCTCACGGACTGTCTCAAACACAACCCCCAGAGCCCGAGGTGTATTACAGTCGTCATCCATGGCTTCCCGAAAGCGATCCGGAACAGGTGAGTCTGGTGAGTTTGCCGCTTCAGATGCAGTATGACCGGTTTGATCTCTCTGATTTGGGGCCTCAGCTGGCAGCGCAGCGTCAATCCGTGCCAGGGTCTCATACACGCGCCGCAAGCCTTTCTCGGCCTCGTCCAGCTTCTGGGCCGAGAAGTCAAGTGGCATCCGATATTGGGTTGATAGCAGCACCATGCGTAAGACTTCAGGCTTCCGATCGACTAAAACCTCGCTGATGGTCAGGAAGTTGCCAAGCGATTTGGACATCTTTTCATGCTCAACTGTGACCATGCCATTGTGCAGCCAGTAGCGCGCCAGGGCGCAATCCTGAGCACCTTCGGACTGGGCAATCTCGTTCTCATGGTGAGGGAAGATAAGGTCTGCTCCGCCACCATGAATATCGAACGGTTGTCCCAGATAGCGACTGCTCATGGCTGAGCACTCGATATGCCAGCCAGGACGTCCTTTTCCCCACGGGCTCTCCCACTCAGGCTCGCCTGGTTTGCTCGACTTCCATAGCGCAAAGTCCATTGGATGGTGCTTGCGCTCATCAACCTCAACGCGGGCCCCGGCCATCATATCTTCGAGCTGACGATGGGACAGTTTGCCATAGTCCCTAAAGCGGTCCACCGCATAATACACATCGCCCTCAACCGCGTACGCCATGCCTTTGTTTTCTAACTCCTGAATCAGGCCAATCATGTCGGGAACATGCTGAGTGGCAAGCGGCTCCATGGTCGGTGGCAGACAACCCAACGCCCGCATGTCTGCCCCAAATTCACGGATATACAGCTGTGACAGCTCTTGAGCAGAAATACCACGTTCATTGGCGCGCTTGATGATTTTATCATCCACATCAGTAAAGTTGCGGACAAAAGTCACGTCATAACCAAGAAACCGCAGATAACGGTAGATCACATCAAACGTCACTAGCGCACGCGCATGCCCAATATGTGAGCGGTCATACACCGTCACCCCACACACATACATGCCAACCTTGCCAGGAGTGAGTGGAGTGAATGCTTCGTCTTTGCCTGTCAGGGTATTATGAAAACGGAGAGCCATGATTGTAAAAACTATCGGCCATCAGCAAAATTGCTTACTGTCTACCTGCCACCAACTGGTCAACAACTGACGGGTCGGCCAGGGTAGAGATATCACCCAGCTGATCAATCGCCCCTTCGCCGATCTTACGCAGGATGCGGCGCATAATCTTGCCGCTCCGTGTTTTGGGCAGTCCATCCGAGAACTGGATTTTATCTGGACTGGCGTGGGGTCCAATCTCGCGACGGACGGTCGCGATAAGCTCTTTCGTTATATCTGGGGAAGGTTGCTGTCCGGTCTTCAATGTGATGAAAGCGTAGATGCCCTGCCCTTTCAGATCGTGCGGTATACCAACGACCGCAGCTTCTGCGACAGCCAGATGTTTGCCCAGTGCGCCTTCAATTTCAGCTGTTCCGAGACGATGGCCAGAGACGTTAATGACATCGTCAACGCGTCCCGTAATCCAATAATATCCGTCTGCATCCCGCCGACAGCCGTCGCCAGTGAAGTATTTTCCTGGATATATGCCAAAGTACGTCTGATGAAAGCGCTCATGATCGCCATACAGCGTTCGCATAATACCCGGCCACGGAAACTTAATACACAGATTACCGGAAACGCCATTGCCTTCGAGTTCCTTGCCCTGCTCATCTACTAAACATGGCTGGACGCCAAAAAATGGCCGGGTTGCCGAGCCGGGTTTGGTCTTGGTTGCTCCAGGGAGGGGCGTAATAAGAATGCCACCGGTTTCCGTCTGCCACCAGGTATCAACAATCGGACAACGCTCTTTGCCAATCGTCTGGAAATACCAGTGCCATTCGGGACTTTTAATCGGCTCACCAACCGTGCCCAAAATCCGCAAACTCGACAGATCATATTTTGCCGGCCAGGAGTCGCCCTCTTTCATCAGCGCTCGCAAAGCGGTGGGCGCAGTATAGAAAATATTGACTTTATGCTGCTCGACAATCTGCCAAAAGCGTCCAAAATCAGGATAATTGGGGACACCTTCGAACATCATTGTCGTCGCTCTATTGGCGAGCGGTCCGTACACAATATAGCTGTGCCCAGTCACCCAGCCGATGTCAGCGGTGCACCAGTAGGTATCACCTGGCCGATAGTCAAAAACGTATTTGTGGGTAATCGACGCGTGGACCAGATACCCGCCTGTCGTATGTAAGACGCCTTTAGGCTTACCGGTCGAACCAGAGGTGTACAGGATGAACAGGGGATCTTCAGCATCCATGTGCTCAGGCGGGCAGTCTGTGGACTGCTGAGCAACTAACTCATGCCACCACACGTCTCGATCGGCCTGCATCTCTACCGCCTGGCTGGTGCGTTGCACAACAACGACTTTCTCAATTGATGGACACGCGGCAACTGCTTGGTCGGCGTTGGCCTTCATCGGAATATCATTCTTGGCTCCGCGCAGACCCGTATCTTGAGTAACCAGTATCTTACAACTCGAATCTTGGATTCGGTCACGCAGAGAATCTGGCGAAAACGCACCAAACACAATCGAGTGGACCGCCCCAATCCGGGTGCAGGCCAGCATAGCGACTGCTAACTCTGGGATCATCTGCATGTAAATGCAGACCCGGTCACCTTTTTGTACGCCAATAGCTTTGAGCGCGTTGGCGAACTGACTCACCTTATCAAGCAGCTCGGCATAGGTCAGTTGCTGCGATTCTGAAGCGTCATTGCCCTGCCAAATAAGCGCAGCTTGTCCGCCTGCTCCCGCTTCAACGTGGCGGTCTAGGCAGTTATACGAAATATTGAGTTTGCCGCCGAGGAACCATTTAGTCTGGGCTGTATGGAAATCCCACTCTAAGACCTTGTCCCACTTCTTGAACCACGTCACCCGCTCTTCGGCCTGCTCAGCCCAGAACCCTTCGGGGTCTTGTACTGAGCGTTGATACATCTGCTCGTACGTATCTGGGTCGATGGCAGTTTTCCCCTTGACTGCGGCCGGAATATCGTAGATCAGATCGCCGCTTTCTTGTGCTGCCATAGTTCCTCTCCTCCATATCTCAGTACGTCGCTCACTACGTAGTTTCCGCGTGTTCATACGCGAGGGCCTATTCTTTGCGCCCAATCGCTTCGAGAAAGCGTTCTTGCACGACCCCGCAAGCCATTTGGTATAAACCTTCACGATCAGCCGTCTGAGCAAGAAACCCTAAAGGAATCTGAAAGCCGCCTTTGTCTTTAATATTCCCCCCGCCGTAGTAGCTCTTTTTATCCTCACCACCGCCAAAGGCTTTCTTCAAGAAGGTGTCTGGCGTCACCGTGTCGCTGCGGGTCCGCAGCGAACCATCGACGGTCTTGGCATCCACAATACCGAAGACTAACACCGTATCGGTTCCATCCCGCTGCAACAGGAATTCTGCGACCTGGGGGATGCCATCCCGATGTTCACGACGCACAAAACCCACATCCGTGAACAACAGGGTATCAAACACCTGTTTATTTTCGAGCGCTTTTTGAATCATATCCATGACCGCTGGGGCCAAAGATTGATCTGAAATCTTTCTCAGCAGGGCTTGATCAACACACGGCCACAGATACGCCGCGGCTTCAAACTCAAGCCGGCTCGCCTCCAGTAAATCCATGGTATCGGACCGAATCCCGTGCATCAGTGCAGTGGCAAGGCGAATTTGGTCTGTTTCACCAGGATTCAGCCCTTGGGGATACTGTGTCCGTAAGTACTCGGCATAAATGGCGCAGGTCGAAGCAGCATCTTCACGAACATCGATAAACTCGGCCGCAATATCGCCTACCCGTTTATGGTGGTCGACAAAGGACAAAAATGCCTTGTCTGCAAGCTGGTCTACAATTGGCGTATCAATCTTCTGCGTATCTACAAAGGCGTACGTACTATACGGTGCAAGGTCGAAGCTTTCTTCGTACAGGACCAGATCAATTTCAAGTCGTTTGACTAAAGCCCGGTTCTCTTGGTGACTGACCTCGTGGAAACACAGGAGGGTCGTCTCGATATCAAACTCGTTGGCCAGGAACTGGTGGGCGAGACCCGACGCGATATTGTCAGGGTCAGGATAACCGGTCAGGATCAGCAGTAACTTCTCTCCGCGGTGCTTGTTTAGCACCATCTGGAATTGGGCCCATTTCATCGTCTCTTTCGATTCAACGACACGTAGGGGGGGCTCATCTGCGTATATTGCGGCATTGGCTGCATTGGTCGCTCCGGCTGTATTCGCCATAGCGTTTCCTCCTCGGGAACGTGATCAGCAGTCCTGTTAGCCTGCTTTGACAATATATTCAACATACTCCTTCGCCGCCGCCCCTGACAAGGGGAATCCAGACCAGGCATCTTGTCGCGTTTTGCCGGTCTGCTGAAGAAACTCTGGAAGACATTCTGAGGAGACTCTCTTGAGGAAAAAGAGGGGGTATGCTAGGGGTTTCGCCGCTGGTTATTGGTAGAGATCCATCATACTCATCTGGAACAGACCTTGGACAGAAAGGAGTCTGAATGTTCGCCATGTTTATGCGTGGCTGTGGACGTCGCTCACTAGACGCGCTGCATGAAATGGGCAAAATGGGGCTCTTTCTGAGCACCGCGCTGCTACATATTTTCCTCCCTCCCTGGCGCATCAGACAGGTGCTTCGACGGCTGCATTTCATTGGCGCCCGCTCACTGCTGCTCATCATCTTCACCGGTGCCTTCACTGGGATGGTCATTGCCCTCCAGGGTTTTATCGCGCTGCGTCGTTTCGGTGGAGAAGCGGCTCTCGGCCCGATGGTCGGCCTATCTCTCATTCTTGAACTCGGTCCTGTCTTGGCAGCCCTCATGATTACAGCCCGGGCTGGCTCAGCCCTGACGGCCGAGCTGGGTATTATGCGGATCACCGAGCAGATTGACGCGCTTGAGGTCATGGCCATCCATCCAATCAAATATCTTGTTGTGCCGATTCTTTTGGCATCGTTAATATCTTTTCCAGTCTTGAGCAGCATCTTTACTGTGGTAGGTATTTATGGGGGCTACCTCGTTGGTGTCAAGCTCTTGGGGGTGAGTGTTGGCAGCTATTTTTCTCAGATGGCCAGTGCAGTGACGTCGCATGATGTGTGGACAGGGATATATAAATCGTTCTCGTTTGGCGCTATTGTGGCCTGGGTATGCTGCTTCAAGGGATTTTATGCAGCCCGAGGCGCAGAAGGGGTCAGCCTAGCGACGACCCAAGCGGTAGTCATGTGCTCGGTGCTCATTCTGGTCTGGGATTATCTGCTGGGCTCGCTCCTCTTTTGATCAGCATCTGTCACTGCTCGCACCGTTTGTTAGAGCCTTGGGTATGATTCAGATTCGTCAGCTACATAAATCGTTTGGTCTGCAACATGTTCTGCGTGGGATCGATCTCGAAATTCCGACCGGGACAATCTTTGTGGTGGTCGGCAGCAGCGGGTCGGGCAAAAGCTGTTTGCTCAAACACATCATCGGGCTCATGCGGCCAGATAGCGGAGAAGTCTGGGTTGATGATGTCCAGGTAAATGCCCTGCGGGGCCGGGCGCTGAATCGTGTCCGGGGTCGTTTTAGTATGCTGTTCCAGGGCGGAGCGATGTTCGACTCGTTATCGGTGTACGATAATCTCGCCTTTCCGCTGCGTGAGAAAACGCGCCTGCGAGAGAAGGCCATTCGCGACAAAGTCCACGAACGACTCAGTCAAGTTGGGCTCTCAGGCGTGGATACCAAATTCCCCTCGGAGCTGTCGGGCGGTATGCTCAAGCGGGCAGCTTTGGCGCGTGCGTTGGTCACCGACCCAGAGATCTTGTTAGTCGATGAGCCGACGACTGGCCTTGACCCGATCCGGGTCAATACTATCCACCAATTGATTCTCGACTTACATGGTCTACTCAACTTTACTGCCGTTGTTGTCAGCCATGAAATTCCAGAGGTCTTTTCTCTGGCTACATATATCGCTATGCTGAACGAAGGAAAAGTTGCGATGACTGGAACGCCACAAGAGCTCCAAGCTTCGACTAACCCGGTGGTGCAACAGTTCATTCACGGCCGAACAGAGGGGCCAATCCAAGCCCAGTAATAGGCCCAGTAACAGGCCGATGAAAACAGGCGTATGAAACTTGATGCAGAACTCCTGGTTGGATGGATGATCCTATTACTGGTAGGATTCTTGATCTACCTGTCGCTCCAGTTTGGTCAAGTCAGTTTTGCCAGCAATCAAGGCTATAGTCTTTCCGCCGAGTTTTCGGATGCTGGTGGGCTGCAAAGCGGCGCGCGAGTCGAACTTGCCGGAGTAGAAATTGGCCGAGTAAGCGACGTCTCGTTAACCCCAAGCCTGAGCAAAGCGCGAGTCACCTTTCAGTTACAATCCGATATTGCGCTTCCACAGGATAGCCGAGCGGCGATTAAAACGGCAGGACTGATTGGCGAGCGATATATTGATCTCGAACCTGGGACAGCAACCCAACACCTCGCTCCGGGTGGGCAGATCCACGAGACGGAATCTCCCGTCGACATTCTTGATATTATTGGACAAGCGCTGTTTGGAAATTTTAGTAACACCGCCCCATCCGAGACGCCGTCGTCGTCTGAAGACGACGCAGACCCGTGGGGGCTCAGTCTTGATTGAACCAATTCAAACAACCTTGGCGATCTATGAGATCCTGATGAAGAAAGAAACGTGAAGCGCCGATGCACATCTTACACAGTAGACAGCTGATGGATAGCTTGGCACAGAGGAGGGGTGACGTGAATGTGGCAATAATGGCAGGAATACTTGTAATCAGCCTCTTAGCCGGTGGCCTGACAAACGTACAGGCCCAAATGCAAGACTCATTTGAAACGGAAGAGGCGAATATGCAGACTCCCTACGACCCGTGGGAAGCCGTCAACCAGCCTGTCTTTACCTTCAATCTGAAGCTTGATGAATACCTCTTCCGCCCGGTAGCAACTGGTTATGACACACTGGTACCCGACGCTGGGCAGCGGAGTGTTGATCGTTTCTTTAAAAATCTTGGTATCTTGCCACGCTTTGCAAATAGTCTCTTCCAGGGCAAACTCGGCGGTGCCAGCCGAGAAGTCGGCCGCTTTGCAGTCAATACCACTCTCGGGGGGGTTGGCCTGTTTGATGTTGCTGACGATATGTTTGGCTGGAAACCCAGCGATGAAGATTTTGGCCAGACACTGGCAACCTATGGGGTCTCCTCTGGGCCGTATCTTATGCTGCCATTCTTTGGCCCCTCAACCCTGCGGGATACCTTCGGGTTTGCCGTCGATAGCGCTATGAACCCGATAAACTATCTGCTGTCAACGATTCAATCGATCGCTATCCAGGGCGGCTTGACTCTCGGCAATGCGGTGAACTCGCGTTCTATGAACCTCGAACTCTTCCAAAATGTTGATCGGTTTTCTCTTGACCTGTATGGAGCAGTCCAAGACGGCTATCTGCAGCGCCGCGCACAGGCCATTGCAGACTAGCGCCACAAACTCGTAGCGACTGACCGGTCAGACGAAGGGAAAAGACGTGACCGCTCTACACCCTGGGATCTGGAATCTGGCTGGAATTCATTCCAGCAGAGTATACCGTTCCCCAGTACACAAATTAGACCGACTCTTCGGATTCCTGAGCCTACTCGTCGTATTGCTGTTCTCTCAACTGCCAGCAGCGAGTGCAAACGATTCGCCTCGTTCCGTCATCCAAAACATGACGGAACAAGTCATCGCCGTCCTGCAAGATACTGCTTACAAAGGCCCCGAACACCAACAAGAGCGTATCGGCAAAGTCCGCGCAGTGGCCCTCCCACACTTTGATTCTCGGGAACTGGCGAGACGAACCCTAGGCATACATTGGCGTGATCGGACGGAAACCCAGCGCGCCGAGTTCATACAACTCCTTATCACTCTGGTGGAGAAGACCTATAGCAGCGCCCTCGACCAGTATAGCCAGGATACCCAATTCCTGTTTGATCGTGAACACGTCGAAGACACCCATGCAGAGGTCAATTCACGCATTATTGCCCCTGCGCTGGATAAAACGTTCTCCCTGAACTATCGCCTTCATTCTGTCAATGGACACTGGCTGATCTACGATGTGGTGATTGAAAATATTAGTATGGTCCGCAACTATCGGACCCAATTCAATCGCATTATCAATAAATCGTCGTATGAAAATCTTATCCAAAGTATCCAAAGCAAGCTCAAGCAACTATCAGCGTCTTCGTCGTAGAGATCCCTACATATGGATTGTGTCAATCCTGCCGCGCTTCCATTCTCCCCACAGCTTGTAATAAAAGATGCGGAAAATCGACGGTCATCCCATCGACCCCAGCCTCAAGCGCGGCGTACATCAATGCGGGATCTCGGACTCCCCACGCTCTGATATCAAGTCCTAAGCTTTTCCAGGCGCTGACCTGGGCTGAGGAAATCGCCTGGGCTGGAGGACAGAATTGGTCAAGGCCGGCATCAATAACCCGCTGGACATTCTGATCTCCCGTATCAGAGGTCAGATAACCAACTTTTGTTTCCGGGGCGAGGAGCTTTATATTTTGGACAACTGGGAAATAGAATGACGTAAAGCTGACCGTATCGAGCAGCTCATATTCGCGGACCATATCCAGAACACGGAGTTCAAGATCAAGCTGCTTCACCTCAATAATGAGGGGGATTTGCTTGCCATAGCGCTCTAATGTCTCTCCAAATAAGGGGACTCTGGCTCCTTGGAAGTCCTGGTGAAACCAGGCTCCAGCGTCCAGCGATTTGATGACTGACCAGGGGGTATCACGCACAAATCCCTCACCGCTCGTCGTACGCGACAAGCGCTCATCGTGGAGCAGTATGAGTTCCCCATCGCTCGTGGTCCGTACATCCGTCTCAATCGCATCAACGCCAAGGGCTAGGGCGGTATCAAAACTGATCCAGGTATTTTCCGGAGCTAAGGCTGCTGCACCACGATGTCCGATCACTTGCATACTGCCGCTGTACCAGAACGGGCCAGTTCTGGCCAGTTCTGAGCATTTGTCTGAGCATCTTGCTCAGCCTTTTGCCTCGCGTCTCTCGCAAGCCGACAAGAAGAGAAAGCCAAGCCCCAGGAACAGATTGGCTTTAACAAGCCGGGTATACCAGTGGTGCAAACGAGAAAATTCGTCCCGGAACGCTTGTTTTGCAATATCAAAATGGTCAAAGTCCTGGATTTCAACTGTCCGTAGGTGTTCCAGCCGGTCGGTAATCAGCGTGGCGTAAACCAAGAGCAGGCCGAGCATCACAAACCATATCCCAGTCTTCCACACCCGCAGGCGTGTTCGCTCCGCCGCCTGCAGCACAAAATACAGCGTTCCAAGTCCCATACACGCCGCCGCCACACACTCTAAGCGGTTGAGTTTCCCGAGAATTGCAGCGTTCAAATTTCCAGCCACATTAATACTCGGCACCTGTTGGAAAACCGTTCCAGCCACCGCAAAGCCAAAGCTTACCAGCGCTCCAACCCAGACAGCATCCCCAAGGTTCTCTACAAAGGAAAAAACAATATGCAGCAGGCGTTTGTTCATAGTGGTCAGCCACAGAAAGTCTTCATAAATTCTTTATTCGTCGCCAGCTGTGGCGCGCCGCCGCCGTCGAGTCCGGCCGTCATGAACGCATGATATACCACGCCCGCCACATCACAAGGTCCACACACTACACGCAAAAGACGCCCCGCGTCTCCCACCCCCCATGCTGGGTCAGGGGCTTGCTGTCCAGGTCACGACATACGGGTATTTGGACTACCCGGCTGGGGAGTATGTGTGGGTTCAGGGCTATCCGACACAGGTCAAGAGTCAGGAGCGGGCAGGCTTTCAGGTTGCGTTCTGAGAGCTGAGGCGAGGGGGTTGTAAAAAGCCCGTAGTTGGCTACAGTGCCGCGAATGTTTTCCATAGAGGGTCGGATGCCTTTTTTCCTACGTCTGTGTGTGTTTATATTCGGCGCCCTCGTCCCGACGCTAGCACACCCCCAGAGTGGAGCGCTAGAAATTCCAAGCAACGGGACTCAACTGTCGGGAGTGGGGGTGATCTCGGGTTGGAAGTGTGACGCGGGGACCATCACCGTGAGCCTCAATGGAGGCGAGCATCTTTCCACAGTCAAGGGGCTTCCCCGGAACGATACACGGGGTGCGTGTGGGAATAGCGGGTACAACGGCTTTGTGACCTACATGAACTGGGCGATTCTGGGCGATGGGGAGCACACCGCTGTGGCCTTCGATAATGATGTGGAGTTTGCCAGAAGCACGTTCGAGGTAGCGACCTTGGGGGAGGAGTTTGTGGCTAGGGCGAGCCTCTGGCTCCGAGTCCCGAATTTCCCGTCGCCGGGGGAGGAAACGTATTTTGAGTGGAATCAGAGTACCCAACATCTGGAGGTAGTGCGCTCCCAGGATATCAGCGACATATGCCTGTCCCAGCCGTCCCCGGCAACGCTTGGGCCCGCGCCTGCTCCTACGCCCCTGCTGCTCCCCCCACCTTTGCCCTGTCCACCCGATCAAGAGGGGGGATTTGATGGTGACTATTTGATTCAATTCCAGCACGACTACGCGGAGCTCGCCACTTACACCTGTACGGCCGTGCGCGGGACAACCCAAGTCACGATACAGGACGGAAAAATTTCCGGTGTCACCCGTGCTCCGCCTCATGGTCGTTTCCGGACATCCGGCGAGGTCTGTGCGCAGAACGGGTTCTACGTCGGACAATGGTCACTCGACGGCCGATTTGCCGGCGTCTTCACCGGCAGCCTTGGGACAGAGAGTTGTCCAGGCATCTGGGAGGATACGGCAGGCTGCGCGGGGAGCTTCAATATCTTTCAGCTGCCCCAATAAGTGGGGTAATCCTCAATCCTCCTGGCCCACTTATTGCCCGGGGATGCTCCAGGCCGCCACCGTGTAGGGCGCCCCATCACCTGCCCAACAGATGTCGCAAGGCGCCCTCAAGTTCAGGATGACGAAAGGGATAGCCAGTCTCTGCAAGTTTCTTTGGCTCGACTCGTGTACTGGCTAGCAGTAAGTCATCGGCCATCTCTCCCAGCGCCAAGCGGGCGGCAAATCCGGGCAAAGGAAGAAACGTTGGACGCCCGAGGACTCGGCCTAACGTCTTCGTAAATTCTCTATTCGTCGCCGGCTGTGGCGTGACGACGTTCACCACGCCGTCGAGTCCGTCCGTCATGAGCGCATGATATATCGCGCCCACCACATCATCGACCCCAATCCAGCTCCAGTACTGATTGCCACTGCCCACCACCCCACCAAGACCCATTTTAAAGGGTAACACCAGCTTGGCCAGTGCCCCACCAGCGGGGCTTAAGACCATGCCGATACGCAGCAAAGCAGTCCGTATACCAGCTTGGCTGGCCGGTTGCGTTGCCGCTTCCCAGGCCTCGCAGACTTGTGCTAAAAATCCCCTCCCAGCTGGACTATCTTCGTGCAGCGTTTCATTCCCACGGCTGCCATATACACCAATCGCTGAGGCACCCACCAGGACTTTGGGCGGCTGAGAAAGCTTGGCTAGCGTTTCACACAGGAGACCAGTACTCTTCACCCGGCTGTCCCGAATGCGCGCCTTTTGCTCCGCAGTCCAGCGGCCGGCAGCAATATTTTCTCCGGCCAAGTGCACCACCGCGTCCAGGCCCTCCAGACTCGCCGGATCTAACTGGCCAGCCTGCGGGTCCCATTGGACCACGTCGTCGCCGGGCTTGGGAGCTGAACGCACCAGGCGCACCACCCGATGTCCACCGGCAGTGAGAAAAGGAACGAGCTCCGAGCCGACCAGTCCGCTGGCTCCAGTCACCGCAATATTCATTGGTGCACCTCCTGTGTACATATTGTGAGCAGTCAGATCGTGTTGGGTTGTTATATGCCGATAACGAAACACCCGTTCAAGTTTTTTGCGGGTAAACGCGTCACCAAAAACACGACCCAGCAGGCCAAACGGCAAAGCATACTCAATCCGATCTTCTAACTGGCAGGCCTCAGAACCCTCGGAATTCTCAGATCCCATAGATTCAACGGGTTCAATGCGATGCGTATGCTCCCAGCGAGCAAATGGACCAGAAATTTGCACATCCCGAAATTGTCGGCCCTCTTCATAGTCACGATGCTCAGCAATCCAGCGTTGCCACACCGGCCCCATACGCATCCGCAGCACAACCCGTGCGCCATCTTCGATGCCGCCCGTCCGCTCCACGATTTCAACCGACTCCCACGGCGGCCCCAAACGTTCAAACGCTCCAGGCCGAGCATGCCAACGAAAGACAGCGTCAGCAGGTGCGGGCATCCGAGAGCGCTTGATAAAGACGGCTGTTTTCATGTGTCTTACCCCTCCTGAGCCTGCTCGCGTAAGACAGCAGTATAGCCTTCACGAAAGCTTGGATACTGAAATACGTAGCCGGTGTTCAGCAACTTTGTATTTCGGCAGCGTTTATTGCTGCGCCGCGTTCGACCATCGTTCAGCGGCACCGATTCGATCCGGGGCGGCGCCACCCCCATCTGCTCCGCCAACCAGCGATAGACCAGCCCTTGCTCCACAGGCTCGTGATCAACCCCCAGATACAGTGTCTGTGGCTCGGCTAGGGTCATCAAGTGAGAGAAGGTGCCAGCACAATCCGCGCGGTGAATACGATTGGTATACACCCGAGGGCCAGCCCGACAGATCGCTTGGCCCTGACGTACTTGTCGAAGAAGACGCGTGCGGCCTGGTCCATAAATGCCCCCCAACCGGACAATCGTAGCAGGGAAATGACTGTCTAATAGAAGCCGTTCTCCCTCAAGCATCCGAAGACCGGAAAAGTGCGCTGGCGCGGTCGGTGACAACTCATCGACCCACTCACCTGCCGACTGGGCATAGACTCCGGTGCTGGAGGCAAAAAAGATCCGACGGATGGTCTGACACTGGGATGTTAAGGCAGTCAATACATTGCGTACCCCATCAACGTATGCACGCTGATAGCCCTCATCAGAAGCAGCGTCCGCGGCGGCCGTATAAAAAATAAAATCCAATCCAGGCGGGAATGCTTGCAGCGTCTCAGGAACGACCAGATCAGCCACAAACGGCTGAATACTGGTTGGCAGGGCATCCGTATGCCGACGTAAACCCCAGACACGATGTCCATCGGTGCTTAAACGTTCACCCAGGGCACTCCCAACATCCCCACAGCCTGCAATCAGGATATTTGCCATTGTGTTTCGTTTTCAACTGCTGGCTGGGCGCGCCCGTCCAACCCTGCCTGCACGGTCTCGCGTCTGTGTATGATAGCCCGTTAATTCGACATAACCATGGCCCTGGAGCACCTCTCCCTGCACGCTCCCGTGTACACGTACGGCCCCCTCCCAGTAAGCTATGGATAGGGAGAGTTCTTGATCAGGAAGATATGGAATAATTTCCACTGCCAGATCTTCAGCTGGGATCTGTAACCGCCACCGGACCGGATAGTCTCCTCCACTACGTGGACTGTGCCAATACTCTTGCACCTGAAGGTGCACCGCGTCCTGCTGCAGCGTGAGTGTCTCCCCGTCGGGCCGAACAAGGGTGCCACTCCTGAACGCGTCGGTTTCTCCGTCAACATGCCGCAACTGAAAAAACATCAGCTCACTGCCGTCTGACAGCTGGAGCGAAAACCAGTCCCAGCCAACTTGGTTTTTACCCAAGACACTCGTACTCCACTCACGATCCATCCAGCTCGTACCACTGACCTGAAACGTCTCATCCGCCACAGTGATGGTCCCCTGTGTCGGCATCCGCGTCAGCGAGTAATAATACGACGCATTCCCGGCCTCGGGCCCTTTTTGGCTGAGGCCCCGGTCTCCTTGTAAGACAATCGGTTTGAGGCTCTGGAGGCGGAAATCAATACCAACCTCGCCTTCCCTAGCCCGCAGATGCATAGGCAGCCCGTTGTGTCCGGCGCCTTGTACCGACCAGTCTTCAAGCCAGACCCGAAATGGTTCGGCCCGAGCACCAGCCAATCCAAGCGCGGCCCGACTAAAGCGTTCAAATGCGTACAAGCGGTTATTCTCCACATCCGTCAGCACAAAATGCGCCATATACACCTGTCCGGCTCCCCAGGCAGAGTGACGCGCGGCAACCCGCGGCGCCAATGCCGAACGAAAAAACGTCAACTGAAAACCAAAGTGCCGGCCGCTTTGTGTCTCCAGATTCCCCGTGTAATACCACCATTCGGTACGATACGCTGGATGCGGGCCGTGATCCTGGGGAAAGGAAAAAACGCGTGGTTCCAGCGCCCGCGCATACCCATCGGTCTCCCCCCCGAGCACCTGCATCACAGACAGTTGCGCCTGGATATTTCCCGACACGTGCGGTTTGCCCAGGACGTATGCCCCGCCAGCGAGTACCAGAATGAGCAGGATGAGCAGGCTCAGCAGACCCCTGCCCCCAACACTACCCCCTTTTTGTGCCATACGTGTGTCCTGCCTCTCTACTCTTCTCGTAATGCCACTGCCGGCGAGGTCCGCGCCATCTTGAATGCGGGATACATACCAGCCAGGAATGCCGCGACAAGAGCCAACACTACCGCTTCCACAAGCAGGCCCGGCAAAATCTCTAACTGGAGCGTCCAGCCAAACGAGCGCCGATTAATCACAAACACCAGCACTGAGGCGAGCAGCATGCCAACGGGCAAGGCCAGTAGCCCAGACACGAATCCCATCAGACCCGTCTGGGCCGTGATCAGCCCCCAGACCTGGCGCGGGGTGAAACCGGTGGCGCGTAACACCCCGAGTTCGCGCTCCCGTTCCAGTTGCAGCGCCATCAAGGCACTCAATACCCCAACAAAGGCGACCGCCGTTGTCAGCAAGCGCAAGACCGACGTAATCGTGAACGTCCGATCAAAAATATCGAGCGAGGCTTCGCGTAGCGCCCGATTCGAGCCGATCAGAACCTCCTGCTCCGCAGCGACCAGACCGCGCAGTGAGGCGACCAGCGTCGCCACATCATATTCGGGTGTCACATAGAGTCCTAATGATGAGATACCCCGATCCTCCCAAAACTGCTCATACGTTTTGCGGCTCATCATGACCAAACCTTGATCCGAACCGTAATCCACAAAAATGCCTGCCACCCGAAACGCGTGCTGTCCACGATCCGTCCGTAATCGGACAACGTCCTCAAGCTGAAGCTCATGATGATAGGCGTACGGCTCTGAAATAATGACGGCCTGCCCGTCTTCAAAGGCTGGCCAAATCGTGCCGGGCGCTCCCTCAATGAACCGGTAGGAGGTGGACTGACGAGCATCAAGCGCTAAAGCGACGAGTTGGACCCGCCCTGTCGGCGATTCAACGGAAACGCGCCGATACGTATTCACGCTGTCCACCCCTGGGGCAGCTGAAAAACGAGCGACCAAATCCAGATCAAGCGTCTGCTCATTCCAGCGCGATACCATGCCCGGCGGAGAAATATAGATATCGGCTTGCAATGCACTTTCCAGCCAATACGCCACGGTTTGGCGAAAGCTTTCAACCATAATCCCCACACCAACAGTGACTGAGACGGCGACCATCAGCGCGGCAATCGCGACGGCCGTGCGGCTGAGCGACGCCACCACACCCCGAATACATAAACGGCCCAAGATCCCCATTCGGGAGCCGACAAGAACTTGGAGACCCTGCAATAAGACAACCACCGTCACTGGAACCAACAGCACACAGCCGAGAAAAATGACAAACAAAGCCCCAAAGCTCAGAACGAGATCGCGACTCGGCAGAAGTAATAACCCACCCCCGAACAGCAGTAAGCACACACCAGCCAGCGCTGCCCTCGGCACTGCCCGTTGCGATTGTGTTTCCAGACTCGAACGGTTGAGCGCCGCCCGAGGTTGGGCAGTTGTTGCTTCCAAAGCGGGTGCCAGGGCTGCCACTATGGTTGCCCCCAAGCCTAAACCGAGCCCCTTGAGGAGCCCAAACCATGTCAGCGTCAGTTCCCGAACAGATACGACAAAATATAAATCCGTAATCGTCTGGGTCACCAGCTGTACTAAACCGTGAGCGAGAATCACACCCAGCAGTATCCCGACAGCCGTCCCAAGCACACCAATCAGCACGGCTTCAGCCAAGATCAGGCTGAAAATTTCCGCCCGCGTGACGCCAAGAGTCCGCAGCATTCCAATCAAGCTGCGGCGCTGAACAACCGAAAAGGTCATCGTATTATAGATGAGGAACATCCCGACAATGAGGGCCAATAAACTCAGTGCCGTCAGGTTGAGACTAAACGCACGCGTCATTTGGGCCACAGACTGCGAGCGGGCTGCCGCGCTTCGTACCTCAGCCCCAGGCGGCAGGACTGACGCAACCTTGGCCAGCACAGCTTCGCCGCGTTCACCACTTGGAATACTCAGATCAATCCGGCTCAAGCGCCCCGTCATGCCCAGTAGCTCCTGGGCGGTGGCAATATCTGTGACCAAAAGGTTCTCAAGCGCCTGTCTGCTGAGCTCACCACTTGGCTCAAGTAAAGCGATAATTTTGACGCTATGCTGGGTACTGCCTACTCGAATGAGCAGACTGTCTCGTGTGTTTTGCTGCTGGGTATTGATATCCAATCCCAGCTGACGGCCTGTCCCGCGCGAGACGATGCCAGTCGCTGGCTGGGTCAAGAACGCCACCAGGTCACTCTGGACTCCACTCCTCATGCCTGCCAAATACGGCCGGAACGGGGCCTCGGCAAAGGGATCAATACCAAACAAACGAAACGTCCGGCCTGGATGCTCAGGCGCGGCGACATCGCCCTCAACCACAGGCGCGGCCAGACGCACCCCAGCTTCAATCCGCAAGGCGCGAAAAATATCTTCAGGAATCCCGCGTGAGCCGCCCACAACCTGATGCGTCGCCCGTCCCACGACACTTTCAGTTGATAAAAAAAACGCCCGCTGGGCACTGCTATTAGCCAGGTCAATCGCGACAACAACAGCCACTCCGAGTGCCACGCCCACCAGAGACAGGCCGATTTGCCAGGGATGATGGAGCAGGTAGCGCAGGCTCGCCCGCCACAGCAGACGGCTCATGCCACTTCCTCGGCTGAGCGTTCGAACAGATGTCCGTCTTGAATGCTGAAAATACGGTCGGCCATGCCAATGACCTCTTGGCTATGGGTTACCATCAGCATCGTCTTGCCCGCTTGGCGGGTCAGGCGGTCGAGCAAGTCGAGGACGGTACGTCCAGTCTCAATATCCAAATTACCCGTCGGTTCATCGGCGAGAATCAGGAGCGGCTCATGCACCAGCGCCCGGGCAATCGCTACCCGCTGTTGCTCGCCACCTGACAAACGATCAGAAAAATCATCGACCCGGTCAGCCAGCCCAACGGCGGCCAGCATGTCAACCGCAGCCTGCTCCGCCGGTGCGGTATCCCAACCGTTCAGCTCCAAGGGCAGCAAGATATTCTCTTTAATGCTCAATGTCGGCAGCAGATTAAAAAACTGAAACACAAAACCGATATGCCGCCGACGGAAGAGCGTGCGTTCCTGTTCGGTCAGCTGCGACACTGAAAGCGGCCCGCTCTCAGCATGAATGATCACCTCACCTGATGTCGGCATATCAATCCCGCTAATCAGGTTGAGGAGTGTCGATTTGCCCGACCCACTGCGACCCAACAGCACCACAAACTCGCCACGTTGAATTGGAATACTGACCTCGCGCAGCACCGGATGCGAGCGTTCGCCCTCTTGGTACACCTTGGTCAGGCTACGGAGTTCAATGAGTGGGGTCTGTTCCGTCATATATCAAGGAGTGTTCCAGAAACTCGGGCGAGGTCAAGCAGGGTCTCAAGCCGCACACATGACGGGGCTTGTGCCTTTTGTACGGCCACGGGCTGAGGACGTGATTGTCGCGAGCCAGCAGACGATGTCAGCATCGCGCCCCCTATCTTCCTAACAGCCCCGCCGCACGGAATTTCGCTAACTGCTCTGACGACACCCCTATCTCCGCCAATACCTCATCTGTATGCTCCCCAAGCATAGGGGCAGGCAAACGCAGCGCGGCCGGCGTTTCTTCAAACCGGGCGGCTGGACGGGTCATCCGGGTCGGGCCGACGTGTGGATGCTCGGACTCAACAATAAGTTGATTGGCTATAATCTGCTCGTTGGCCAGCATTTCTTGGCGGCTCAGGGCCGGTGCACACGGTACTTGCTCAGCATCCAGGCGGGCAATCCAGTCCGCAGTCGTCCCCGTTTTAATAACCTCAGCCGTCATTTCAAGCCGGATATCAGTATGCTTCATCCGCCCGGCTGGCGTGTGGAAACGCTCGTCTTCCAACCACTCCGGTTTTTCCAGCGCCCGGACCAGACCTGCCCATTCTTTGTTCGATACTGCACCAGCAGTGATATATCCGTCTGCTGTTTCAAAAATCAGGTCTCGCACGTCTTGCGGCCGCGACACGGCGTCGCCATCGCGCACAAACGTATGAGAGGCCATGCCTTCGGGCCACAGAAAAGACACCACCGCGTCCAGCATCGCCAAGCGTACGTGCTGGCCTTTGCCAGTCCGCTCGCGCGCCAGCAAGGCTGCCGTCGTTGCCTGGGCAGCTGTCAGCGCGGTGACTTTGTCTGGGATGATTAAGCGCATCATCTTTGGCCGCCCGGTGACGGGATCGCGCTGGATATCTGTCAAGCCGGACAGCGCCTGAATCACCGGATCATACACCCGTTTATGGCTATACGGCCCCTGTTCGCCAAAGCCGCTAATCGAGACATAGATCAGATCGGGTTTGACCTGGCGGAGGGTTTCTTCGCCAATGCCCATCCGTTCGACTGCGCCAGGCCGGAAGTTCTGGATAAACACGTCCGCCTCAGCCACTAACTGTTTGAGCAGCGCAACCCCTTGCTCGTGTTTCAGATCGATCGTCACCGACCGCTTGTTGCGGTTAATCATGCTAAACATCGGTGAAATCCCCTTGCTGCCAAAAGCGCGGGTCAGGTCTCCCGTTTGGGGCGGCTCGACTTTAATCACGTCTGCCCCTTGATCGCCCAGAATCATAGTTGACATCGGGCCAGACAGCATCTGCGTCACATCGATCACACGGTAGCCAGCAAGCGGTCCAGGCATAAGCGGTTCTCCTTTTGTGCGTATCGTAGCCGAGAGGCAGACGTAGGGGAACAGGGAAACAGTCATTCCTGACGGCGTCTGGCCCAGGGCTCTTCAAAAATTGCGCTCGGTGTGCTTTTCATCATACTGCTGCGTTGAACCCGATACAGACACGAAAGGAGAGAGACGATGACGCCTCCACAATTACCGAGTTTACCCATGTCCGGGGCGGTCGATGCCGACGGCCACATTCTGGAAGCCCCAGATTTGTGGGAAAAATATCTAGAGCCCAAGTACCGCGACCGAGCGGTCCGCATCCGCAAGGATGATGACGGCCTCGAATACCTCGAAGTCAATGGCGGACCATCCAAAATGGTCCGTCGCGGTGCCCCCTCGACCCTTGGCGTGATGGACAAGTTAGGTGGTTTCGAGTTCGAACGCGAACCAACTGGCAGCGGCTATGTTGACAACGCCTCGTTTGGTTCGATGGACCCCACCGAGCGCATCCAACGTCTTGATATTGAAAATATCGAACGGGTATTTTTGTATCCCACGGTCGGACTCTTGTGGGAACCAGAGTGTGACGACCTCGAATTATCCATGGCCTATGCCCGCGCCTATAACCGCTGGATTGTTGATTTCTGTTCCGATTCCGGCGGACGGCTGATTCCGATTGCCCATATTCCCTTTGGTCTGCCTGAGTTGGCCGAAGAAGAACTCCGCCGATCTGCCAAAGACGGCGTCAAAGGCTTTTTCGCCCCGCCCTTCATCTGGAGCCGCAAGGCCCACGGCCATCCCGATCATCACGGCATCCTGGCCGCGGCCGAAGAACTCGGCCTGCCGTTTGGTATTCACCCCTCGTTTGAGCCGCATTGGGCTTCGCCAACCCGCTTTGGTAGAATGACCGGCAAAGACACCGCTTTTTTCCAGAATGTCGCCCTGGGCAACGTCATTCGTGAAGGCTTCACTACCCTGTTTCAATATGGCGTGTTCGATCTGTTTCCCGAACTCAAAGTGATTGTTCTGGAAGTCGGTGCCGGCTGGGCGGGGTACTGGATTGAGCGCATGGATGCGGCCTACGAGTCGCCGCTTGGCAAAACGGTACCACTCAAAAATAAACCCAGCGAATATTTTCGGCGCCAGTGTTGGATTTCGGGCGACCCGGACGAGCGCTCAGTCGCCGGGGTGATTCCTTTTGTGGGCGAAGACCGCTTTTTCTGGGCCAGCGACTTTCCCCACTCGGATCATCCACCTGAATATATTCCGCATTTGATCGAACTCGTATCTCTTTTGCCTGAGTCGTCACGAGCCGGGCTGTTGGGAAAGAATGTGCTGGACTGTTACGGTCTGAGCTAAATGTCTCGTGCTCAGGAGTTGCGTCGACTCCTGGGCAAGCACCCTCTCTTTCCTGCCTGTACATTGATTTCTTTGCGTATGAAAACATACCCCGTTTGAGGAGAAAACCTGTGGCCGAGAATCTCTACGCCGCGGCACTGCAACAATTTGATAAAGCCGTTCAGCATATCGATCTCCCGGCAGGCGTAGCCAATCACCTGCGCCTGCCCAAACGAGAACTCAGCGTGAACTTTCCGGTTGAGATGGACGACGGATCAGTGCGTATGTTCACCGGCTACCGGGTGCATCACAATACCGCTCTTGGCCCGACCAAAGGTGGCATCCGCTACCATCCGACCGTCAGCCTTGACGAAACCCGCGCCTTGGCCATGTGGATGACCTGGAAAAGTGCCCTCCTGGAGATTCCGTACGGGGGTGCAAAAGGGGGAGTCATTTGCGACCCACAGCAGCTGTCCGTACGCGAACGAGAAAATCTCACCCGTCGCTATGCGACTGAGATTCAGGTGCTCATGAATCCCCAAGGCGATATCCCAGCTCCCGATGTCGGCACCGGAGAGCGCGAGATGGCCTGGATTATGGATACCTATTCGATGCATCATGGCTACTCCGTTCCAGCCATCGTAACGGGCAAACCGATTGTGATTGGAGGTTCCCTCGGCCGTAGCGAAGCAACCGGCCGGGGCGTGATGATGACCACCCTCGAAGCGCTCAAACGCAAAAAAATTCCTGTTCAGGGAGCCCGCGTTGCGGTCCAGGGTTTTGGAAAAGTCGGCGCTCCCGCAACCTATTTGATCGAAGAGCGCGGCGCGACGGTCATCGCCGTCAGTGATGTACACGGCGGCGTCTACAATCCACACGGCTTGGATGCCCGTGCGCTGCTCGCCTATACCGAGACCCACGGCAGCCTCGCTGGCTATCCAGAAGCCGAACCGATCGACAATGCCGGCTTGCTCGAGCTTGCCTGTGACGTGCTGATGCCATGTGCGCTTGGGAATCAGATCACGGCCCACAACGCCCCCCGGGTCCAGGCCCAGATCATTGCAGAAGGTGCCAACGGTCCGCTGACCCCAGAAGCGGATGAGATCCTTATTGACAGAGACATTTTTATCATTCCGGATGTCTTGTGTAATGCTGGCGGAGTGACCGTCTCCTATTTTGAATGGGTCCAGGGCTTGCAGTCTTTTTTCTGGACAGAAGATGAAATCAACGAACGCCTGAGACAGATTATGGTGCGTGGTTTTAACCTGGTGTCGCGGGTTTCCCAGGAAAAAAAGATCGATACCCGGACGGCAGCCCAGGTCGTGGCCATACAACGGGTGGCTGAGGCTGTTCTCTTACGCGGTATTTATCCTTGAAAATAAAGACACACTATTACCGCACGGGCAGGCAACACGTCTAGATTATCAGCAGTCAACGACAACCAGACGAGCCGCCCGAGCGAACTGATCAGCCAGGAGGCCAAGACCCAGGACGCTCCCTTGCGACTTGATCCTGCCGCATGCTTACATAGCTCCTAAGTGTCTGATAAAGTAGGAAAAATGAGTACGAAAAAGAGCACAATGAACCGTATCCCTTTTGTGACGAGCTTTTTGCGCCATTTTGATGCTGAGGCCAGATCCGAGGATATTGCCGAAAATGCAGAATTACGCACCGACTGGTTGCGCATTACCCCCTATATCGGCATCCATCTGATGTGTTTCGGCGTGATCTGGGTCGGTTGGAGCTCGGTAGCGGTTGGTGTCGCGGGCTTCCTGTACCTGCTGCGGATCTTTGCCATCACCGGTTTTTATCACCGTTACTTTTCGCATCGGACGTTTAAAACGTCCCGCTGGTTTCAGTTTCTATTCGGCCTGATTGGTACCGCCTCTATCCAGCGTGGCCCCTTGTGGTGGGCAGCACACCACCGCCATCACCATGCCCATTCCGACGACCCGGAAGATGTCCACTCGCCTGTGCAGCATGGCTTCTTGTGGAGTCACATGGGCTGGTTTACCGCTCCAGTCAACTTCCCAACCAAGATCGAGCTTATTCAGGATTTTGCCAAGTTTCCCGAACTGCGCTTTCTGGACCGTTTTGACCTAGTCATCTCTGTTCTCATCGGGACTGGCATGTTTATCCTTGGCGCAAGCTTGCCAGCCGAGCTGGGTACGAGCGGTATGCAAATGCTGGTCTGGTTCTTTATTTCGACCGTCACCCTGTACCATGTCACCTACATGATTAATTCCCTGGCGCATGTGTATGGGAGCCGACGCTACGAGACGACAGATACCAGCCGCAACAATCTCTTCTTGGCGATCCTGGCCTTTGGTGAAGGCTGGCACAACAACCACCACCACTATCCTAATACCGCTCGTCAGGGATTTTATTGGTGGGAAATTGATATGTCGTATTACATCATTGTCGCGCTGTCATGGCTCGGCCTGGTGTGGGACGTGAAACCCGTGCCAGCGGAGATCCGTGAACCAAAGGAAGAGAAGGTCGCAGACATTGCTGTCTCATGAAGAGTGCCTATCGGCACCGGATTGAGCATGCTGTTGCGGCGTGAACGTTCACGTTGAGTCAAACCCAGCTCAATCAAAATCAATCCGATACAACTGAGCCGCGTTCTCATACACCATCTTGCGCGTGACGTTGGCTGGCACTCCAGTAAAATCTCGCTCAATCACTTTGCGTGAGTGAGGCCACGTCGTATCGGTATGCGGGAAGTCCGAGGCCCACATAAAATTATCTTCACCAAAGAACTGATAGTTGGCGGGACCAACGGGGTCGTCTTGAAACGTAGCCCAAATCTGGCGCCGGGCATACTCGCTGGGTTTCATCGATAACGGCTCTTGAACCATCGCTCCAAACTTCTCTTGAGCATGATCAAGCCGATGCACATAATGGGCAAACCAGCCAACGTCGCTTTCAGCCGAGACGATCTTGAGCCCCGGGAAACGCTCTAACACGCCACCCAAAATAAAGGCGCTCAGCGATTTCTGTATTTCGTTGATCAGATGCACAAATCGGAGCGCTGTTTGATTCACCGGTCCACCTGAACCTGCGTTCATCACCACCCGTTCATTTGCATCTCGACTCGTCACCACATGCAGCGAGATCGGCATTTCCAAATCCTGCGCTGCCGCCCAAAAGGGATGGTAGATATCGCTATAGTACGGTCGGTCGGCTGGCGGAGCACCCCAAATCATGCCGCCTTTGAGCCCCAGCTTGGCTACCCGTTCGAGCTCTTTGACCGCCTCAGCAATATTCTCCAGCGAAATCATTGCGACCGGATGCAGACGTTTTGGATTATGCGAGCGGAACTCTGCCACCCAGTTGTTATAGACCTGGAAGCAGGCGTGTTGGAGTTCAACATCACTGAGTTGAAACAAGGCCAAGCCCAAAGTGGTGTAAATCACCTCGGCTGCGACTCCATCGATATCCTGATCTTTGAGCCGCTCAACTGGGTCCCAGCCGCTCGGACGAGCTGCCTCGTAGCCGCTCTTGAGATGTTCTTTGAGTGCTTCCCCACTTCTTCCCGTCGAAAACCCACCGGCGACTGGAAATGGCGTGATGCCCGGTGCCATAAAAAAATGGCCGGGCTTTTCCGTGTTATGCACGACTCGGGGCGCCCGATCTCCAAATCGCTTATCGAGCCGAGTGGTCCACAGATCGGGTGGCTCGGTCATATGTGAATCGGCAGAAATGACACGCAGCGTCTCCATGCGCAGCCCTCCTTATTGCACCCCCAGCCGTACCTCTCGGCTGCTCGACTGTCAATCAGCGCGAGACCTGCCACCCGTGTAGGTATTTCGCAACACGTCCAAGGCTCATGTGTGTCGGCTCTATTCATACGACACACCGAGCTGATACAAACCGAACACATGACATACCCTCTCGCGTCTCCGTCAACAGTCCTTCAGGAAGATCCGGGCTACTCGTATCACCATCCTCAGCTGGATATTCGCGAAAGCTTGGACAATGTGGAAAATGCAGATAATCAGCCGGATAACCGGGTCATTTTTGCTGACAATCTGCCCGCCCTGCACGCCTTGCTGCCCGAATTCACGGAGACCATCAAATGCATCTACATCGACCCTCCGTATAATACCGGCAATACCTTCCCGCATTATCCGGACGGGCTCGGTCATGAAAGCTGGCTCGACTTTATGAAGCCTCGCCTGCGCGTGCTGTGGTCGCTGCTACGTAGCGATGGCTTCTTAGCCGTTCAGATTGACGACCATGAATTTGCACGCCTGTATCTCTTTTTGGCTGAACTGTGTCAGGAGCGTAACCTCAAAGTCATTTGCGTGAAAATGGCCGAACCAACTGGAGTCAAAATGGCTCAGGTGCTTAAACATGGCGGCATCCCGAAGCTCAAGGAGTATATTATCCTGGCCGGAAAGTCTGGAGTCCGGGGGCTCCAGCCCGAGCGCGTGGCCAAAGGCAGCTGGGACCGAGAATATCGTCTGGTGGTGAGTCATGTCACCTACACCGACCTGCAACAGCTCAAAGCGATTATTGCGAATCCAGACCGCACGAGTGCCGATATCCAGCAGGCCAACGCGATATGTGCCCGCTTTGTCTTCGAGCCATGCCAGACAGTATACCAACGCAAAGCCCGAGCGGCCACGCGTCTTGACGCCTGGCGGTACGATAATGCCTGGCGCATCGTCCGCACCTGCTCGACGAGCGCCAAGGCCAAACACATCGCAGACACACTCCAGAGCAATCACCCAGTCCGCACTGGTGCCTTCAGCATTGAGACCCCGCAGCGCAAGCTGTATGTCATCAAAGCCGATTACAATAGGGATCACGCCCAGCCACGCATGCGCTTGTTATTTGCCGATGACTATCTGACTGTGCATCCGGGCGACTTTTGGTCGGACATCAAGACAACAGGTTTAGGCGATGAAGGCGGGGTGGATTTTACGCAAGGCAAAAAACCCGAAATGCTGCTGAAGCGGATCATTGGCATGGCCACTCGCCCTGGCGAATGGGTGTTAGATGCCTTTGCCGGGTCGGGTACAACGGGAGCCGTCGCGCATAAAATGGGACGTCGCTGGCTGCTCATTGAGCACGGCCCGCAGTGCCACTCGCATATTCTTCCGCGCCTCCGACGCGTCGTTGATGGGACCGATCACAGTGGTATTTCAAAGGCGATGCACTGGCAGGGTGGCGGTGGATTTCGCTATTTTTGCCTGAATACGTAACGAAAGAAGAGTATGCAATCAAAAATGAGTGGCCGCTTAGTCGTTGTCTCAAATCGTACCCCGGACTTAACGACCCCTAAGACGCCAGCCGAAGCACGCAAACAGGCAGCGGGCGGTCTGGTCAGCGCCCTGCATCCGGCTCTACTGGAAACGGGTGGGATGTGGTTTGGCTGGAGTGGCAAGACCACCCGCCAGAGAGAGAAGGGCTCGCCCCAGAAACGTCAAATTGGCCCCATCCAGCTCGTCACAGTCAATCTGTCCGAAGAAGAAGTGCATGATTTTTACGTCAGTTTTTGTAACCGGACACTCTGGCCACTGTTTCATAGTTTCCCTGCTCAGGTCCGGGTGGTGAGCAGTGAGTACCGTACCTATCGTCGCATCAACCGCTATTTTGCCGCCCAGCTCGCCCCCTTGCTCAAGGCCAATGATCTTGTCTGGGTGCACGATTATCACCTGATTCCCTTGGGCATGGAGCTGCGTCGATTGGGATGGAAAGGACGCCTGGGATTTTTTCTGCATATTCCGTTTCCTTCGGTCGATATTCTGACCATCTCCCCCCATTCCAAACCTTTGCTAGAAGACCTGGAAGCGTATGACCTGGTCGGCTTTCATACCGAGCGCTACCGTCATAACTGCGCGGATGCGTTAGAGTCGGAACTGGGCGGAACGTTTGAAGGACCAATCTATCACCACGGCAAGGCCAAGACGCAGCTCGGTGTGTATGCCATTGGCACCGATCCAGATACCTTTGCGACTTGGGCAAACAGTCCGGAAGCCACCCTCCAAGCCGGTCGGCTGCGCCGGATGGTCCGCGGACGCCGCATCATATTAGGCGTCGATCGGCTGGATTATACAAAGGGAATTCCTGAACGACTGCTTGCCTTTGATCGTCTGCTGGAACGCTACCCCGCGTGGCGAGATCAGGTCTCAATGACCCAAATCTCGTCTCCGTCGCGGACGCGCGTTCCAGAGTATATTGCCCAGAAACAAGAGGTCGATCGCCTAGTCGGGGAAATCAACGGGCGTTACTCTGAAGAAGACTGGATTCCCGTCCGTCACCTGTATCGATCCTACACCCAAGAGGAACTTGCTGCGTTCTACCGCGAGGCAGACGTCTGCTTAGTCACGCCCTTACGAGATGGCATGAACCTCGTGGCAAAGGAGTATGTGGCCTCCCAGACTGACAATCCCGGGGTGCTCTTACTGTCTCAGTTTTGTGGCACGGCAGAGGACTTGCGCGAAGCCGTGATTGTGAATCCATATGACATTGATGGCACCGCCACAGCGCTGAATCGGGCCTTGAATATGGACCTCGAAGAGCGCCGTGAGAGCTGGCAAGCCTTGAATAAGCGGGTGCACGAACGCACCGCCCAGACCTGGCGGGCGCGCTTTTTAGCAGATTTGGAAAAGAGAGGCAGGCAGCCCAGCCCTGCCCCAAAGCGCAAAGCCAGGCCGACAAAAGCGCAAGCCGCAAAGAAAAAAACTCAGCCAGGACTTAGCCGTCTGGTTCCCTCTCCCTCCAGGAGAGAGCTAGGGTGAGGGGGGTCGAAATAAGCACTCCGAAAGGCAAGAAATGAAATTTTTTCTCTCCCATGTTGTCTCCTGTTTTTTCCTCCTTGGCCTTCTATCCACCCCAGCCCACGCAGCCCCTCCCGACAAAATCTCTCTGACCTGGATGTCGATTGCCAACTGGTTTATTGAAGTCGGTGATACACGGATTGTGACGGACGGGTACATCACCCGGATTCCAGAGACCGCCTTTAGCGGACCAAGTTTTGCCTACGGCCAGCCAAGCGTCCCGGATACAGCCGGCATCCAACAGGTCATACAAGCGCTTGGCAGTCCGAAGGTCGATTTCATTCTGACCGGCCACAGTCACTTTGATCATTCCTTTGATGCGGCAACCTGGTCTCGGCTAACAGACGCCCACATCATTGGCGCGCGGTCAACATGTTTGCAAGCAGTTGCCCAAGGCATTCCCGCCTCTCAATGCACCGCGATCGAAGGCGGGGAAGAGATTCCGCTTGGTCCGGGAATCAGCGTCCGTGTCGTCCGCTGGAATCACAGCGGGGACGTAACGACAACGGATGGCCGCTTGCTGCATGCGCCGTTGGAACTCCTCGAGCCACCGACTCTGGACAGCCCAGGCCTCAAACCAGGCATTTTGCAAGACTTTCCAAATGGCGGCGGGGCGCGCGCGTACCTGTTCAGTGCCGAGACAACGACAGGTCTCGTCAGTTGGTTCTATTCAAATACGGGCAACGCCATCACGTTTCGTGATCCCGTTCACATACAGCCGGCATTCTTCGCCGATTTGTCATTGCCGCTCAACAACCTCAGTATTGCTGAGCATGCCACTCCAGCGAGAGAACATTTACAAACCGCGCTCACGAAGGCGGAACTCGATCAAGTCGATCTGTGGCTGGGCTTTAGCGATCGTCCACTTGCCGAAGCCGTTCACCACGTGCTGCAACCCAAAGCCCATATTCCGCATCATTGGGATGGACTGTTCACGCCGTTTTTTGATGGCGTACCGTATGCCTATGCAGATTTTCCGATGACAGTTGGCGTGGCTGAATTCTGGCAGGAGCAGCAGGTGAAGTTTTTGCCGCCGCAGCAATATATGGATCAGTATGTG
The DNA here is from genome assembly GCA_965231765.1 of Binatia bacterium. GTDB lineage: Bacteria > Desulfobacterota > Binatia > Bin18 > Bin18 > JAAXHF01. The sequence continues at coordinate 3,967,522 of OZ246887.1, read as the reverse complement.
CTGACGACAGGAGGAGTGGAGGCGGTCGAGAATTCGGCAATTCAGCAGCTGCTGGGGTTTGAAGGGCCTTGATCTCTTCTCACTGAGGCAGCAAAAGCAACCTATGCCATCCCAACAGAAAAAGTCGGGTACACACATCTCACTCGATCAGCTTCTCCTGGAGCGAGGCTATTTCCAAGACCGCAAAACCGCTCAGAGCTGGATTATGGCTGGAAAAGTACGCGTCGCTGACCAATATCTGACCAAGGCTGGCCAAAAGGTCCGAAGCGATGTCGAAATTCAGATTAAAAATTTAGACCGAAAATATGTCAGCCGAGGCGGCTTGAAGCTGGAAGCCGCCCTCAGCCGCTTTGCACTTCCGGTCAGCGGCAAAACCGTGCTGGATGCTGGGGCTTCAGTCGGCGGCTTTACGGATTGTCTCCTGCAGCACGGCGCAGCCAAGGTATATGCGGTCGATGTGGGTTATGGCCAGATTCGCGCGACACTGGCCAATGATCCGCGTGTGATCAATTTGGAGCGGACGAATATTGCTACGCTCCAAATTGAACAGTTTGAACCCGCCTTAGATCTTTGTGTGGCAGATTTATCGTATGTGTCACTGACAAAGGCGCTGCCGACTTTGGCAGCGCTCTTTGTAGGCAAAAAGACGCTCGTAGGTCTGATTAAACCGTTGTTTGAAGGAGCTTCACAGGCGGCTCCGAACAGTGAGAACAGTTTGCGGACTGCGCTCGAGACGGTCGCCACAGGCAGTCAGGCATGTGGCTTATCACTGATTGATCTTATTGTCTCGCCCATTTTGGGCAATACAAACACGATTGAGTTTTTGGGATTGTTTAGTGATACTGCTCAGCCTCGGGGCACGTTTGAAGAATTCCGGGAACACGCGCTGACAGAAGCGAAGAAGCGGTCAAGCCAAAGAAGCGGTTAAGCCATAGGTAGGGTAGGACCTTCCCCGCCGTACCCCGGCCCTCTGCCTGAGGGCGAGGGAGAAAAAAAGGCCGTGGCGTTAGTCCGCCTACCCCCACAAGCCAATATGCTCACGGACTTCCGCAAGCGTTTGCTGGGCAACGGCTCGGGCTTTGCGGCCTCCTTCGTGGAGGATCTCTTCAATCCGGCCAGGGTTTGCTTGGAGTTCAGCTCTGCGGTCACGAATGGGCTGTAGATGCGCAATCAAATTGTCAGACAGTGCCGACTTACAGTCGAAACAACCAATATCGGCGGTGGTGCAGCCCGACCGCACCCACTTGAGGCGCGCTTCGTCTGAGAAGAAGGTATGCAAGGTATGCAGATTACATACATCCGGGTCGCCTGGGTCTTTGCGGCGGACACGTTGCGGGTCAGTCGCAGCCGTTGCTAACTGTTTGCGGATCTGTTCGTCTTCTGCGCCCAGCCCAATCGTATTGCCGAGCGATTTCGACATTTTGGCCTGACCGTCCAAACCCAGGATTTTTGGCGTGCTCGACAGCAGCGCCTTTGGCTCTGCAAAATAGTCTCCCCAGCGGCCATTGAACTTGCGCACGATTTCACGCGCTAATTCAACATGCTGGACTTGATCCACTCCAACCGGCACAAGGGTGGCGTTGTATAAGATAATGTCAGCCGTCTGTAAAACCGGATAGCTGAACAGCCCGGCATTAATATTATCGGCCTGCTTGGCGGACTTGTCTTTAAACTGGGTCATGCGTCCCAGCTCGCCAAACGGGGTGACGCTATCCAGAATCCAACACAACTCTGTATGCTCCGGCACGCTTGACTGGACAAACACCACCGCGCGTTCAGGATCAATGCCACACGCGATCAGATCCGTCGCCATCTCCAGGGTCCGCTGCGCCAGGATATCCCGATCGTAGTCTTGGGTAATGGCATGGTAATCCACCACACAAAAGAAACAGTTATACTGCTCCTGCAAGGCCACCCAATTCCGCACTGCCCCGAGGTAGTTCCCTAAGTGCATTTCGCCAGAGGGCTGAATCCCGCTAAAAATCGTCTCCATAGTCAGTATCCTTTTATCTCACCAATCGTCGTACTCTGTATCCAGTGTTTAACGTAGCTTGAGCCCTTTGGAGGTCAGGAAAGTAATATACTCGTGCTGAAACGCCTCAATTTGTTCGCCAGTCAGAGTGCTATCTTTTGATTCAATCCAATACCGGAAGGTATAACTGCCCATGCCTGGCTCAAGACCCTTGCCAGTGTAAAGCGTCACAAACTCTCGTTTCTTCAGAAAAGGGTGCGAGAACGTATCCAGCCTGCTGACCAGCTCAGCAAAACTTGCCTCGATTGGCGCAAGGATAGAAAAATCAAACCACGAACCAGGATAACGAGAACCGGCGATATGCTTGACATCCGGGAAAAGCGGGCCATCCAAAGAGTTGAAATCAAGCTCAAACCAGACGACTTGGGACTTGGCCGCCATCTCATTCAGTAGAGAGCCATTCAGAAACCCCAGACTCCCGACAGGTTTTGTAGCCTGGCTGATGTGCACATAACTGCCCGCCGTCTGCCACGGAGTGACATTCTCCGCACCTGGAGTGAAACTCAACTCTCCTACATTCAATTGGCCAGCTAAGGCTTCGATAGCACCTTTGACAGTCCGGAAATGTTCTTCCAGTGGCGCAATTTTATCCTGCTGGAAACTGGCTCCGGACAGAAACAAAGTTTCCTGCCGGTCCTTTTCGCCGACGGAGAGATAGCCCGGCCCTAATTCAAAGATCCGGAAACGATCGCTGTGCAAAGCATTTCTCTTGACCACGGCCAGGAGATTCGGAATCAAACTCGTGCGCAGACGAACATTTTGTTCGGCGCTTGGATTGGCGACGCGTAAGGCTGCTTCAGGTTCATAGCCAATTGTTTGCAACCAGGTTTCATCAAACCAACTGTAATTGTGAACCTCTGAAAAATCGTATGCCTGGGCCAACAGCCGCCGGGCTTTGTGCTCTGCTCGTAGGCTATCGGCAGAAGCAACGGTGGCGGCAGAAAAACCTGGCAGCTGCGGCGTGAGATTGTCATAGCCGTTGATACGGGTGACTTCCTCCAGAATATCAACCGGCAGCGCGATATCTTTCTCACTCCGAAAGGGCGGGATACCGACCTGTAATTTGGCGTTGCCCGTGTTATCGCTATCCATCTCAGCCTCAAAACCAATAGAGGTCAGGATCGAGACAATCTTGTCGCTGGCAATAGGATTGCCAATCCGCCGATCAAAAAAGTCTTTTGCAATACTGAGTCGCCGCACTTCTTCTTTCAGATCACCGCCATACGTAAAGCGCGACTGCACCTCGGGGCTCACTCCAGCTTCCTGCAGCAACGACACAAAGCGCTCGATGCCAATCTTGGTCGTGGCCGGCGGCTGCTGTTTCTCAAAGCGCTGGCTGGCGTCCGTTTGCAGCCCAAGCCGGGTGGCCGTGCGACGAATACGGGCGCCTTTAAAATTGGCGCTTTCGAGCAGCAGAGTTGCGGTATCCGGGCCGACCTCACTATTCAATCCGCCCATGATACCAGCCAGGGCAACTGGCTCTTTTTCATTCCAGATCATCAGGTCGTCTGGCTGCATCAGCCGCGCCTGGCCATCCAGAGTCGTAAAATTTCCGTCCGTTCCAAACGGAGCGATACGCACCGCCTGCAAACGAGCGCCATCAAAGGCGTGCATGGGCTGAGCAAGTTCGAGCATAATATAGTTTGTCAGATCTACCAGGATATTGAACGTTCGCTGGCTCAAGGCCTGCAGACGATACTGGATACTGAGTGGAGTGGGCACTGCTGCCACATTGGCCATTTCAATACAGCAGTAACACGGGCAGTTTTCCAGATCCTCAAGCGTGAGCGGATACGCTGGCAGTCCGTCGTAAACGGACAGGTCTGCTCGGCCAAGCGGCTGTAACGGCCGGCCCAAGATGGCCGCGACTTCCCGCGCGATACCGTAGTGTCCCCACAAATCTGGCCGATGGGTGAGGCTCTTATTGTCAATTTCAATAATGGTGTCTGTCCTCGGAATCAGCTCTGACAGCAAACGGCCGCTCTCAACCGAGTCGGGCAGATCAATAATCCCCATATGCCCGCCGCCCATGCCGAGTTCCTCAGACGAACACAGGACACCTTGGCTGGTGCGGCCGGCAATTTGCCTTTCTTCTAAACGCAGCCCATTCGCCAGTGTCACCCCAGCCGGCGCAAAAGCCGAGGTCATACCAACCCGGACATTCGGCGCACCACATACCGTAGTGAACGCGTCAGTGTCGCACTCCACCCGGACAAAAGAGGTATGATCAGCCAACGTTTCAACCGATACCACACGGCCAATCCGGACACCGTCAAGGCTGCGGGTCAGCGTCTCCACCTCTTCGACCTCGGCCGTTGCCATGGTCAGCCGTTCAGCAAGCGTGGCCGGGGCAATGCCGGACACATCAACGTATTGAGAAATCCAGTCGAGCGATATCTTCATGCCTGTTCTCGTTCTTACACCGACGCCGGGAACTGCTCGTAAAAGCGCAAATCACCCGCATTGAGCAGCCGAATATCAGGAATGTTATATTTCATCATCGCCAGCCGGGTCAGGCCCAGCCCAAACGCAAAACCACTATATTCATCCGGATCAACCCCGCCAAACTCCAAGACGCGGGGGTGAACCAGGCCACATGGCAACAGCTCAACCCAGCCCGAGCGTTTGCACGTCGCACATCCCGTCCCGTCACAGATGAGGCATTGAATATCCAGCTCAAAGCCGGGTTCCACAAACGGAAAGTAGCCGGGCCGCAGCCGGACGGTGACCTCGCGGTGAAAGACGGCTGTGAGCAGCGTCTTCATCATGGCGATAAGATTGGCAATGGAAATATTCTTATCGACCATCAGCCCTTCAAGTTGGTAGAAGGTATTTTCGTGGCTGGCGTCAATAGCTTCGTTGCGGAAGCAACGGCCAGGGAATATCGCCCGGAGCGGTACGCCATGTTCCTCTAAGGCCCGGACTTGGTTAGCCGAAGTATGCGTCCGCAGCAGCATGCCATTGCTCAGCCAATAGGTATCCTGCATATCCCGAGCGGGGTGGTCAGCTGGAATATTGAGGCTCTCAAAATTGTAGAATTCTGTCTCAACGTGATAGCCGGTCTGAATCAGAAAACCCATCGCCCGCGCAATCTCCTCCAGCTCCATTTGGACCAGTGAGATTGGATGTAAATGTCCCGTCCGGTTATTGAGACCTGGCAGAGTCATGTCAAGGCGGACCTGCGGCGTCTGGGGTGTTGTCTGGCCCGCCCGGGCCTCGCTCAGCTGTTGATCAACAAAGGTCTTGATCTCGTTAAACTGCTGACCAAACTGCTTTTTCTCATCCGCCGACATGCTGGAAAAATCGGCGTTTTTTCGCAGCAAGGTGACCGTGCCTTTACGGCCCAAGTAGCGGACCCGGACTTCTTCCAGCTCACGCTCCGAGCTTGCAGCGGAAAGTTCTTCACTCAGTTGCGTTTTGATAGCCTGTATATCCTGCACCAGACTCTCCTTGTCCAAATTTCGCAAAATTTCGGCGAATTCCGCTCAGATCCTATCTGTGCCTCGCATTTCCGGAAAGCCCCTCTTGAGGGACCGTCTGGCTGAGAGAAGTTTCCGTATGCGCGTCTCTCTGCAAGCACGACCAGCCTAGTCGCTTGCTTGAAGCGGGCGGGACGCCCGCCCAGGAGAAGGGATTGATCAAAGCTGAGGGAGCCGACTTAACACGCTGTCCGACTGCTCTTTCCAGCTGTGCCGGGGCGGTCCTAAATGAGAAATTGTGAATTATCCAGCATCCGCCTCTTTGCAGCGGCCTAGCGCCCGCTCTGGATGAGATAGTTCCGAGAAAAAACCGATTCGTTATTGCTGTCGATATTCTCGTTAAAATACCACTCGCTTTGCCACTCCGAGGCTGGTGTATGGATAGCCGGCGCCTCAAAAGTCGTGGCGTGGGGAGCCTGCATGTCGACCATCACCGCTTGCGGCATAAAAGCCCACTCGTCTGTATAATTGTACTCCGCGCCATCAATCGGATTGATGGGATATCGGTCGTGGGGCTTGTTGGTGTAGGCAATACTGCGCAAAAAGACCTTCCACAGCTCGCCATCCAGGTCGTAGATTTCCTGGATCACCGGAGCAAAGAACTCTTGATCGACATACAGCACCCGTTTGGAGTAGGTATAACGCCCGGCATAGCCGACAGGGCTTGCTTCAACGACCCACACCCGCCGTTTCTCCCACGGCACGCAGGGTAAAGCAGCCAAGATACCTCGATTGTCGTTTTGCGGCGCACACCACGCCGACGGATCGCCGTACTTATTGCTATGCACAATCGCCAGGATGACCTTTTCAGCCAGCACTCGGAAAGACCACAAGCTGAGCTTGGCATTAAAGCCCCACCATGAGTCCAGATCGACATCCGTCCGCCACAGCGGACTACTTCGGTCAACAATACTCACCCGGTGAACGCGACGCGTCTCAGGAATATAGGCGTAGGTGTCATCAAGCGCATCGGGGTCCTGGTAGCGGAAATACAGGATGGAAGTGCCCTTGTGATCGTTAGGCAGAAATGCCGGGCCAATCATATTTGTGTGGCGGACGTTCCGCGCGTGAGGAATGACGGGCTTGGGATCGTTATACAAACGACCGGTCCACATCAGCCGCCGCCACGGATAGGCGAACGTGCGTCCCAGGGCTCCGCTCGCGTCCACAGTCTGGGTTGTCGAATCGGTGCCGAAGTTGTCGATGCTAAACGGTGGGTGCTCCTGATTCCACATAATCCGAAAACCGGCGAGCGGATCGTTCATGTCAATCGTGGGAAAGGGACAACCAGCCACATAATTGAGCAGCGTCCGTCCATCTTCAGACAGGCTGACTTGGGCCGCAAATTTCTCGGTCGCCTCTTCGTAGGCTTTCGGCCAGGTCACTTTCTTTGTGGCAATGACCTGCATCGGCATGCCCTGTTCCAGCATCCAACGGATGGATGGGGTCAGGAAGGCTTCGGCTTGGGCCGCACTATCTTTGGTAATTGTATCACCCGGAGAGACCTCAGCTCCACCCACGCTGGCCAAGCCAATCACCCATAGACTGACGAGACTGCTCAGCGTAAGCAGCTTGCCCCAAGACTCCCAAGACTTCACTCTGGATTGAGATGTGATCTGTTGCATATCAACTCCTTTGGAAGGTATTCGGTCCATACTGAATCGTCGTTAGATCCTTTTCCCTCACGCGTACAAACAAAGCAACATCTGCTGGACATGGCGTTTCACCCGCTTTTCCAGGGGTCAATCCAGCCACACAGACGTAGCATGAGGGCCACGATCACATCTTGGTTCATACTTTCTAGTATGATAATTCTTGTGCATGAAAGAGGTGATCCGATGACCCATCGCGCAACTTTTACATTAGAAGCTGAGGCATTTGCCTTCCTGACTACGGCGGCTGGAAATAACAGAAGTGCCTATATTAACCAGCTGCTGAAACAGGAAAAACAACGCCAACTAGAAGCGGCTCTGGTGCAGGCCAATCAAGAAGAGGCCGAGAATGCAGCCTATCAGGACGAGCTGGCAGACTGGGAGAAGACGCTGGCAGGGAAGTCAGCAGAGTCAGGACCTCACAGCAATCGGGCCTCGTAGATGCCTGAATCGAACAGAGCTACAGCCAGGTCATTATCGCGGCCAATGGTTTTGGCCAGGACATTCAGGTCTTTCTGATACACGCCAAGAGAATGGTTCGCCGTTATCCCAAATTTGGCTTGCTTTCTCTTCACCTCTTCCGGGTCAGCCATGCTCTGTAAGAGTCGAATAACTTCCGGTAGATTCATTATTATGCGTGGAGCCCCGGCCAGCGGGAGGACCGTCCCCACACAGGCTGTGGGGACAGAAGAAAGAGCTGAGGAAAGCAGGAAGATGGAGGGGGGGGAGATCTAGTTCGACATGTCCATCTCTAATTCAGGCGGGGTAAAAACAGTAAAGCCGAAAAAGGCATTTTCACCAGTCCGCAAGGTATGCGGCGAGCCAGCTGGAATCATGACCACATCACCAGCCTTGATCTCGTGCTCCGTGCCACTCACATTGGCCACTGCACAGCCGTCAACAACGTACAGAATCTGATCGCCTTTATGCACACTCTCCTCGTCGTTGGTATAACCTGGCGGCAAAGTAAACACCGCCGTTTGGCTTTGCGGGGTGTTCTGGAACATCTTAAAAGACGTGTCTTTATGGTCAAAGACATTGGCGACGTCGAGCGTATTCGCCCCGTTTTTGTCGTTGCCATTCACCTCGTGCATCTGTTTTTCAAACAGCTCATCCGAGATAAGTCCTTTGCGATATGCCTTGAGCAATTGTTGGGTTTCAAACGCTTGAGTTGCCATCGTGATCCTCCTTTATAGTATGTCTTTACACAAAATGGGACGCCGCTTGCAACCTTGTGATAATTCCTAAATCAAAAACGTCAAATTATCGATGACCTCATCGTTATTCAGCAACAGGACTTTTTTGGAAGCCATCTTCAAGCCGTCTCCATCCGGCCGCAATCGATGAATGGTCCGCGCCGCAAAGGTGTCTTGTTTGCCACGCCGAAGTTCAGTCAGGTTGAAGTTCGCGTAAACAATGACCTCGCCATTGTTCGCCTCTTCGATCTCGATATTCGAGACGACACGTCGCAGACGAGATTTGGGGTCCTGCGCGTAGGCTGCTCCGCCTTTGAGTCGATCGATCCGGTTCTGCATCTGGGCCAGGTTGTCATAAATAATGGCCACCTGCTGGGTCGGGTCCATATCATCGTCATTGCTCGGCACCCAATACAGGGCGTCTTCCGTCCACAGTGACAACCACTCATCGTAGGCGTGCTCGTCCATAAGCCGGGCTTCGCGGTACAGGAAATTTTCAATCTGGTGGCGGTCTACGGCCATTACACGCCTCCCCTTGCTCGCCGCTGCTGGCTTCCCAGCATACCAGCGGTTTGGGTCATAACTTTTTTCCAGTGCCGCCAGATACCACGCTGGGTGACTTCATCGGTCATATGTCCAATGATCGTACCATCCGCATCGCGTCGCTCACGGTGCAGTCCCCGCGCGAGCAGCAACCACGGGTCAACCTCAGCACTCAGCCCAACCTGATTGCGTTCAAACATCTCCAGATCGTCAGGCGCACCAGACCCCGCCGGTCCATAAAATGACTCATGACCACGTAAGCGCTTGATATTCATCTCGGGTGGCACACCTTTGAGCAGGGTCGGATACAGAAAGACCTCAGTCTGATCGACGCTCAGCGGCTGGACAACGCGAATCTGGACGCCAATCAAAATCAGATTAGGAAAGACCAGCAGATGTGTTCCACCTGCGATCAAAATTTCGTCAGCTCGCTCTTTCCCGTACCGAGCAATTAATGCGTCTTCATAAGCTTTCCCGCCCGCAGTCGTCGGCAGAACAGCCATCATCTTTTCCCGATTAGCGGCGTTATTTGGACGGTAGTCGAGCATCACATTGCCATTGCCAAAGTCGCGCGACAGCCCGATAGAATCACCGGAGAAGGTATCGACCTTGATGCCGGTCCGTTTCTGAATAGAGCGCAAAAAGGCTTGGTGCACAAAATTTGGATGATAGCCATCCATGGCATTCTCAAGCTGGAACTTCCAGTTGGCTTTATATCCATATTTATGGATACCCGAGCGGACCTCAAGCTCACCTTCAGGAGACTGATCAACAAACAGATCGATCTGCTCCTTGGCCTTGCCCAGATGTTCGTCTAGCGTAATCCCTGCCGGACTCAAGCTGCCAAACACAAAGCCGCGGTACATATCGGTACGCGGGACTTTGCGCAAGCCAAAGTCCTCTTTACGAAAAGACGCATCGTAGCCGTCTTGGTACGGCACACTGGCCAGCTCACCGTTCCGCCGAAACGTCCAACCATGATAGGCACAGCGAAAGGCTGATTTATTGCCTCGCTCTGTCTGACACACCGCATTCGCCCGGTGCGGGCAGCGATTCATGAACAGCTGGACGGAGCCGTCATCATCTCGGACCATAATGACGGACTGGCGGCCAATCTTGGTCAACCGGAAATCGCCAGGCTTGGGAATCTCTCCTGCGTGGCCGACATACACCCAACCCCGGTGAAAAATCTGAGCCATCTCTGCTTCGAAGATGTCGGTGTCCGTATATGCGTGTCCATGCACCCGGTCATGTTTGACCAATGCCTCATAATCGATGGGCTGTTGTCCTGTCGCCATAGTTCCCCCTTATTGGTGCGGTCCGTATCCCTGCTACTGCACGTTGGATTATTTTGCCACAGATGCACCAGCCGTCTCACTTGTGTCACGCGGGCTCTGGGTGTATCCATTGCCAGTATCCGCCCGCGCCCCACGCGCCTGCGCAGCAGGATGCGGCGCACGTAATCGGGCACGCCCCTGACCAAACAGCTTCTCTCGAAACGTCCCGTCTTGATACTCTGTCTGCATCATGCCACGTTGCTGCAAAACCGGCACGACCCCATCAATAAAATCTTCAAACGTGCCTGGCGTGATCGCATAGGCGAGATTAAACCCGTCTACACCAACGTCGATCCATTCTTGAAGGCTATCAGCCAGCTGCTCCGGCGTGCCGACTAAGACCGGCCCTCCCCCGCCAATGCCTACGTATTTGGCCAGATCACGCATCGTCCATTTGCGCCGCGAGTCTGTTTTGGCAAACATTTGCATCAGTGTCCGCACGGCATTTGTTTCGACATACTCCAGCTCCTGATCAGGATCGTACTGGCCAAAATCAATCCCCGACCAGCCACTCAGCAGAGCCAGTGCGCCCTCATAACTGACCTGCTCAAAAAAATCGTCGTACTTGCGGCGTGCCTCAGCCTCGGTGCCGCCAGTAATGGCTTTGATATACGTTGAGAAAATGATGTCGTGTGGGTTTCTGCCCCGTTGGGCGGCGACAGCGCGAATTGACTGAATATACGCTCCAACGGCTTGAGGGGTGGGCCCACTGATAAACACCCCTTCGGCATGTCGCGCCGCAAACTGCTGGCCACGTGGCGACGCTCCAGCCTGATACAACACCGGCGTACGCTGCGGCGAAGGCTCAGCCAGATGGCAGCCATGCACACGAAAGTATTTCCCATCGTGATGCACGTCGTGGACCTTGGCCGGATCAGCATAGATGCCACGCTGCCGATCTTTGACCACCGCGTCATCCTCCCAGCTGGCTTCCCACAATTTGTAACACGCTTCCAGATACTCATCGCCCATATCGTAGCGTTCATCATGTTCGGGTAAACCCTCCTGGCCAAAACTGCGTCCAGCACTTTCCAAATACGAGGTCACAATATTCCAGGCGATACGCCCCTTAGTCAGATGATCGAGAGTGGAAATGGCCCGGGCAAATGCAAATGGATGGCTCTGCAACACTGAACTGGTGAAGGCAAAGCCCAAATGCTCAGTTGCATACGCCATGGCCGGAATCAGCATCACCGGATCGTTGACGGGAATCTGGGCGGCTTGGGTCAGCGCCGCCTCATGGTTGTCGCGATAGACATCGTATACACCGACCACATCAGCCAGAAAAAGCGCATCAAACTTGCCCCGTTCCAGCAGCTTGGCCAGCTCAACCCAGGTGTCGAGATCCGTGTAATGATCCATCTTGTCGTCTGAGCGCACCCACAGCCCAGGCGATTGATGGACGACACAGTTCATATGGAAGGCGTTAAAGTAGATGCGTTTTTTCACCTGGGTTCTCCTTATCAGAGGCAGCTAGAGATAATCTGTTCTGGAAGTCTCGTGGATTGGTCGCGGTGGCAAACTGACGCAGCAGGAGTAGAACATATTTCGCAGCCAGGACATTTGCACCCTGTACCGATTCGTATATACCGGACCCATTGATAAATAAAGCGAGGAGTCAGTGCGATGTCTGAACGACCACCATTTCCTCCATTTACTCAAGCGAGTGCGACTCAAAAAGTGCGTATGGCCGAGAATGCGTGGAACTCGCGTGATCCGGAAAAAGTTTCGCTCGCCTACACGGAAGACAGCCGGTGGCGCAACCGGGCTGAATTTCTGCATGGGCGCGAAGCAATCGTCACATTCCTCAAACGCAAATGGGCCCGTGAATTGGAGTACCGCCTGATCAAGGAACTCTGGGCATTTCATGACAATCGCATCGCGGTGCGTTTTCAATATGAATGGCGGGACGATTCAGGCAACTGGTTTCGTGCCCACGGCAACGAAAACTGGGAATTTGATGAGCGCGGTCTCATGCGTCGTCGTGAAGCCAGTATCAATGACGTACCCATTCAGGAGGCTGAGCGGAAATTCCTCTGGGCACAAGGCCCACGCCCTGACGATCATCCTGGTTTAACAGAGTTAGGACTTTAGCCGGGGCACGGCAAATCGCACAACGGCCTGACCTGCTCCCCACGCTTGGCGAAATTTTTAGTGCGCGCAGCTTCTCAGGCACTCCTCTTGCAAAATTACTGCACGCACGGGTCTTGGCAGCGGCAGCCTGTGCGTTTGCAAAAAGATTGCAAATCAATTTTGCTAACGGTAGCAAGCGATACATCCCCCCCCCTCTTTTCTAAAACTGAGTGTTTTCAGGTACTTAGCAGCCTTGATGGTGAATTGATGGTTTTGGCCGTTTTTTTCGGTGTTGTGGCCCATACATCCCCCTATTAGAACCCTCTTGCTATTATCGTCTTCAGGCGCGTTGCAGTATTCGGCCAGAAACGTGGCCGATCCCTGGAAACGCCGCTTGCGGGAGATCGAGGCGAGGCTGCACCTGCCCGGCCAGCCCGCTTGCCCCTCACGATAGCGCCATGTCCCCCCATCCCAGATGCCGTTGGGGATGAGCGGGCTCTCAATACACCGCAGGTCCGGATCGTCTTTGCAGCGGGCCATGACCCCCACCGCCGTAAAGAGATATTGTGGACAATAATCCGGCTGCCGCCCTCGCGTAAAGCCGGATAATACGCGGCTTGAATCCGCGTAAAATCCTGTTCCACGAGCGTTGGGGTTTTTGCCCACTTCGGGGTCTCATAGTCGTCAAGATAGATCTCATCTAGGTGGTTCATCTTGGCATGGGCGCGATACGCCTGATCGGCCAGACACAACGCATACATGGCCTTATTGCCACTTTCGACCGATGCGTTCAGCTCACGTGGCGTCCCCGCCTTCTCCTTCTCGTCTTCGGCCCAGGCCTGCATTTTCAGGGCGTGCGCTTGCATAATTTCCGGGACGCTCAGCGCCAGGGCACGATACGTGTCACGGCGTTGGGCCCAGTCCTCCGCTTTCGCCCAGCGGCTCAGGGTATTCAGAGGAATGCCGGTCGTCTGTTCGATTTTCGCCCGGGTCAGGCCCGAGCACCCGGAGAGGCGCTCCGCGTGGTGGCGCTCACGGCCGGAATAGGGGGACGTAGTGGCCATACGTCTATTGTAGCAAGTGGGGCGGGGAGAAGAAAATCAGCGGGACTGGTAGCGTGTTTTTGAAAGCCCAGCCTTTCCGCCGGGCTTTTTTGTGCCCATTTCTCCTTGCCTGTATCGTTTTTCCCCGAACGGGAAAAATGAGATGGCCGAGGCAGCTATGACTTCTCGTTTCAATCCTCACCCAACCCGAAGGTTGGGTGCCATTTGTCGGACATGGTGGCAGCATCAGCTCCGTTGTCACGGTTTCAATCCTCACCCAACCCGAAGGTTGGGTGCCATCTGCAAGACCCTCAGCCGCCTGAACCTACCCCAGAAGTTTCAATCCTCACCCAACCCGAAGGTTGGGTGCCATGATCGTATTTGCGGCAAAGACTTTCGAAGCGTTCGCGGTTTCAATCCTCACCCAACCCGAAGGTTGGGTGCCATATCTTACGATGGAGAGAGATCATTTCAGCGAGTTGGTTTCAATCCTCACCCAACCCGAAGGTTGGGTGCCATGAGGCTAACTCCTAACTCGGGAGATGGGGGGGGGGTTTCAATCCTCACCCAACCCGAAGGTTGGGTGCCATTCTGTCGCTCAGGGAGGATGAGCATGACCCCCAAGCAGTTTCAATCCTCACCCAACCCGAAGGTTGGGTGCCATTTGTCCCCCCTGATAAGAATAATTTATAATAAATTGTTTCAATCCTCACCCAACCCGAAGGTTGGGTGCCATTCCCCCCTGATGATAATAATTTATAACCAATTAATAGTTTCAATCCTCACCCAACCCGAAGGTTGGGTGCCATGCACATAAAAAAGAACAATCAGCCGATCCGGGAAGTTTCAATCCTCACCCAACCCGAAGGTTGGGTGCCATCACGAAAGGAAGAATAAAGATTCCCACGTACAAGTTTCAATCCTCACCCAACCCGAAGGTTGGGTGCCATGCCCGGAAAGTTTCCTTGCTTGAATGGTGGCCTGAGTTTCAATCCTCACCCAACCCGAAGGTTGGGTGCCATTTTCTCTACAGATTTTTTCTTTGTTTCTGACGACGTTTCAATCCTCACCCAACCCGAAGGTTGGGTGCCATAGCACCATTCTCGGCACGCGCGAGGCGATCCGAGAGTTTCAATCCTCACCCAACCCGAAGGTTGGGTGCCATTGGGCATGCTGGCGAGACAAGTTGTTAGCAGGTGTTTCAATCCTCACCCAACCCGAAGGTTGGGTGCCATTGGGTGAGATTTGACCCAGAGGCCGGGCTGAGTGTAGTTTCAATCCTCACCCAACCCGAAGGTTGGGTGCCATGTTTGTCCAGCGTGCTGCCCGCCAGCAATACCGTGCGTTTCAATCCTCACCCAACCCGAAGGTTGGGTGCCATGCAATACTGCCTGTCCTAAACTGCATCCGGAGACGGTTTCAATCCTCACCCAACCCGAAGGTTGGGTGCCATACCCTGCCGCATCACATTGAGTGAGTCAGCGTCAGTTTCAATCCTCACCCAACCCGAAGGTTGGGTGCCATCAGCGTCGTAAAGACCCACGACCGAGGCAACGCCGTTTCAATCCTCACCCAACCCGAAGGTTGGGTGCCATTCCACTGTTCGGCGAGTCTGAAAAAGCGTGCGATCGTTTCAATCCTCACCCAACCCGAAGGTTGGGTGCCATCCCGCACCGTTGGAATCGGCGGCCTCAAGAACAGGTTTCAATCCTCACCCAACCCGAAGGTTGGGTGCCATCCGGCCATCAATCAGGACAATGGAACGGTCTCTATGTTTCAATCCTCACCCAACCCGAAGGTTGGGTGCCATAAGATCACAGAACACCTCCATTTTTTGTTGTGTGTTTCAATCCTCACCCAACCCGAAGGTTGGGTGCCATCCCACCCCATGCGGCGATAAGTTTGTTTTGATCCGTTTCAATCCTCACCCAACCCGAAGGTTGGGTGCCATCCGAACTTCCCGAGAACTGCCTGTATCCCAATAAGTTTCAATCCTCACCCAACCCGAAGGTTGGGTGCCATATCCTGGGCCAAGGTAAGAGCGCTGGTAAGAGCGCTGTTTCAATCCTCACCCAACCCGAAGGTTGGGTGCCATCCCTTTTTTCTAGCAGCACGCGACAGTGAGTAGAGTTTCAATCCTCACCCAACCCGAAGGTTGGGTGCCATCGGGACACCATCGAAGCGGAGAATCAGGCCCTGCAGGTTTCAATCCTCACCCAACCCGAAGGTTGGGTGCCATCGTCCTAGCGTCGACCTCTTGGACGGACATACACCGTTTCAATCCTCACCCAACCCGAAGGTTGGGTGCCATCCGGCTGGGCGCGGGACTCGGCAAGGCTGAGGCTCTGCGGTTTCAATCCTCACCCAACCCGAAGGTTGGGTGCCATGAGTGCATGATGGCTTCACCGAGCTTGTCGATTTTTGGTTTCAATCCTCACCCAACCCGAAGGTTGGGTGCCATCACTGAAAAATGTCCCATAGGTACAAATTCCCAGTAGTTTCAATCCTCACCCAACCCGAAGGTTGGGTGCCATCATCATCAACGAGCTTCTGGCGACGGATCAACACACAGTTTCAATCCTCACCCAACCCGAAGGTTGGGTGCCATAAGCTTATTGATAAACGACTCAAGGGCTATAGCATTGTTTCAATCCTCACCCAACCCGAAGGTTGGGTGCCATTGTATAAGTCCCTACGCCATTCGACGCTACTACAGTTAGTTTCAATCCTCACCCAACCCGAAGGTTGGGTGCCATGCCTGCGCACGCTGTTCATATGACCAATTGACAGAGTTTCAATCCTCACCCAACCCGAAGGTTGGGTGCCATTCCCGTTGTTTAGGCGTCATCTCCACTGGTATTTCAGTGTTTCAATCCTCACCCAACCCGAAGGTTGGGTGCCATATCAGGCATTTAAACAGGCGAAAGAGGGTAACAAGTTTCAATCCTCACCCAACCCGAAGGTTGGGTGCCATAATGATCAACGGGAAGATAAAAAATGCATATAGACGTTTCAATCCTCACCCAACCCGAAGGTTGGGTGCCATAAGAAAAGGGGACCAAAATCCAACCCCCTTGTTCGTTTCAATCCTCACCCAACCCGAAGGTTGGGTGCCATGAAAATACATCGTCTGAAAAGACAAGCCTTGCATGTTTCAATCCTCACCCAACCCGAAGGTTGGGTGCCATCACCCATCAGAAGATTATGCAGCAGGTTGTTCAGTGGCGTTTCAATCCTCACCCAACCCGAAGGTTGGGTGCCATCCCAATAGCCGCAGAGCCCAATCGGTAGAGCAGCTAGTTTCAATCCTCACCCAACCCGAAGGTTGGGTGCCATTTCCCATTGCTCGTGCTCTTGGTGATCCTGCTAAAGTTTCAATCCTCACCCAACCCGAAGGTTGGGTGCCATACGACCTGGCTGCTTTTCGCGACTCGCTGCATCTGTTTCAATCCTCACCCAACCCGAAGGTTGGGTGCCATATCCGGATAGGTGCCAGTAAGATAGGGAAAGTGAAGTTTCAATCCTCACCCAACCCGAAGGTTGGGTGCCATCGTGCAAGGAGTTGTTCTTTGCTATCGCGGTAGTGTTTCAATCCTCACCCAACCCGAAGGTTGGGTGCCATTCTCAGCTTCGGGGGCTTTTTCGGGATGGCGTTTGTTTCAATCCTCACCCAACCCGAAGGTTGGGTGCCATCTTTGAGGGTCGCGTGGACTTCCGATTTCAGCAGCGGTTTCAATCCTCACCCAACCCGAAGGTTGGGTGCCATTTTAATCTATCTCTCAGGCTCCTCCGGGGGCCTGCGTTTCAATCCTCACCCAACCCGAAGGTTGGGTGCCATGCGGATGACTCTGGACGAGGGTAGTAGTAGCCATCGTTTCAATCCTCACCCAACCCGAAGGTTGGGTGCCATTGCTTTACGCCGGGCGAAAGACCCGGCCATCAGAAAGTTTCAATCCTCACCCAACCCGAAGGTTGGGTGCCATATAGAGATTCTAGTCAATAGCTCTAGTTTAATCTGTTTCAATCCTCACCCAACCCGAAGGTTGGGTGCCATGTTGTCGGCGGTTTTTTGTTGCTCTGGAGTGAGCGGTTTCAATCCTCACCCAACCCGAAGGTTGGGTGCCATGTCACACAGAGTGTAATGCTGCCCAGCAAGGCAAGTTTCAATCCTCACCCAACCCGAAGGTTGGGTGCCATGTCTGCGAGACGTTAGCCCGCACCTTTGTCAGGGATGTTTCAATCCTCACCCAACCCGAAGGTTGGGTGCCATACGATGCCCAGCATGTCCACGATATCCGCAGCTGAGTTTCAATCCTCACCCAACCCGAAGGTTGGGTGCCATCCGGCTTGCGACAGCTCAAGGGGCTGCCCCCCCCCGTTTCAATCCTCACCCAACCCGAAGGTTGGGTGCCATCTGGCAAAACCCCCAAAATCGGAGGTATTCGTAAATGTTTCAATCCTCACCCAACCCGAAGGTTGGGTGCCATAAGGCGGCTTTTTCCTTGCCAGAAAAGTTGGACATGTTTCAATCCTCACCCAACCCGAAGGTTGGGTGCCATACAGTAAGTTACTGGTGCATTATGTGTATACCAAAGTTTCAATCCTCACCCAACCCGAAGGTTGGGTGCCATGTCAGATAACCCCGACTATGTACTCCCGCCTGCTATGGTTTCAATCCTCACCCAACCCGAAGGTTGGGTGCCATACCGGCGATCCAGACGTCGAGAGAGACGTCGATATGTTTCAATCCTCACCCAACCCGAAGGTTGGGTGCCATCGGCGGCTGGGGGGCTGGACTCCCATCAGACGCTGCAGTTTCAATCCTCACCCAACCCGAAGGTTGGGTGCCATCACAGCCAAAAGACTTCATCTATGTCTCTCACAACGTTTCAATCCTCACCCAACCCGAAGGTTGGGTGCCATTGACATCCGGATAGGAGGTAAGAGAGAGGGGGGCCGGTTTCAATCCTCACCCAACCCGAAGGTTGGGTGCCATCTATTTGAGATCTGGCGTAAGTCCAAAGCCCAATACGTTTCAATCCTCACCCAACCCGAAGGTTGGGTGCCATGTGAGTCCGAGCGCTACCGGAGGAGGCCCAATGAGAGGTTTCAATCCTCACCCAACCCGAAGGTTGGGTGCCATAAAAGCCGCCGTCTCAAAAAGATCCACCGAAGGAAGTTTCAATCCTCACCCAACCCGAAGGTTGGGTGCCATATGGACATATTTATTGCGAGCTTCGATTTTCTGCATGTTTCAATCCTCACCCAACCCGAAGGTTGGGTGCCATGATGATGCGGAGGACGGGTAGGTCGAGACGGCCCTGTTTCAATCCTCACCCAACCCGAAGGTTGGGTGCCATCCGGTGCGGGCGGTGGTGGAGAGAGGATCCCTGAAGTGTTTCAATCCTCACCCAACCCGAAGGTTGGGTGCCATCTGTACATAGTTGAGGGGAGGTACAGGTAGACCGGACGTTTCAATCCTCACCCAACCCGAAGGTTGGGTGCCATGGATCCGATCTCTCCGCGCTGGTGTCCCCCCTCCGGTTTCAATCCTCACCCAACCCGAAGGTTGGGTGCCATGAGACGGAGATCTGGGTGACCTGGGTGACTTCTTCGTTTCAATCCTCACCCAACCCGAAGGTTGGGTGCCATGTCCAATTCACCCGTCAAAATCCCGAGGAGACTCGGTTTCAATCCTCACCCAACCCGAAGGTTGGGTGCCATGATGTCGATCTGCAAAGAGAGGTAGGAATTGTCGGAGTTTCAATCCTCACCCAACCCGAAGGTTGGGTGCCATGAGCGCAGAGCCACCGAGGCCGAGGATAGCCGCCGCGTTTCAATCCTCACCCAACCCGAAGGTTGGGTGCCATGCTAACATCCCAAGCAGTTGATCTGCTTGGGGTTTTTTTCCTGTTTTCGCGATCCCCCCTTAACCGGACCGGAAATCCGCCAAGACGAGCTTCGAGAAAACAAGAAAATCGTTAAAAGTTCGTGACTTACAACCAACGCGATCCCCCCCGGTTTTGTGCCATCGCTTGTGGTTCGCGCTCAGACTAACAAAGGGTCGTCAAAATTGATGGAAGGCTTCACTCCAAAATGCTGACAATATTGCTCTTTCGGCTCTCGCAAACGATAAATCCGTAAATTATCTTCCTTTTCATCAATACATTTCACCAGATCTCGAACCAGCTGTTCATATTGGGTTTGATCAACCAAACACTCAAACAGTGACTTCTGTACCCGCTGGCCAAAGTTCTTACACACCTGGGCAATTTTTCGTAACCGTCGCTTCCCATCATCTTTCTCCGTCGCAACGTCATACGCCACCAACACTTGCATAACAAAATTCTCCTCAGCGATACAAAAAGGGTAAATAGGTCTCCATGTCCCCTCGCAGCACCCGCGCTAACAAACGCGCTTGCACATGCGGAATCAGACCAACTGGAAGTTTCTGCTCAAGAACCGGATGGTGTACCTCTTCCTGTTTCCGTTTTTGATAGGCCACAATCGCTTCTTTACGGCCGTCGTCGTTCAGGGAGACTGCCCCACCTGGACGCTCTACAAAATGTTCAGCCGTAATCTGTCGGCGGTTAATCAGCGTCAGCACCAAACGTTCAGCGATGACCGGACGCAGCTCTTCCATCAGGTCTAATCCCAGAGCTGGCCTCCCTGGCCGCAGCGTATGCAAAAAGCCCATCTGCGGATCAAGTCCAACACCCTCTGCCCCAGCAACACAATCGCTCAGTAATAACGCGTAGAGAAAAGACAACAGGGCATTCGTGCGATCTCGCGGCGGACGGCGGCTGCGACCGTTGAACGCAAAGGACTCTCGGTCTTCTCGAATCAGACAAGTAAATGACTGAAAGTGCCGGCGAGCCGCCTCTCCTTCAAATCCGCGCAACTGATTCATATCTTCCGCATAAGCGACCCGATCGAGAGTCGCGGCTAAAGATTGCCCGGTTTTTTTGAGAGCGGTTTCATCCTCAGAAGTTTTCGCCTCCCGCGCGGCCCGCATATCGATATGACGGGTGTTCTGGATCTTCCCAGCCACAATATGCCGGGCAATGCCAAGCGCAGTTTTTGGATCGCTGACCGCTTCGTACTGCGCTTTGCGGAGCAGCACGTTCCCCGAAACGGGTCCTTCCAAACGGCCTTTGAAGCGCCCATTTCGATTGAGCAGCACCACCGACCGTCCATCGTCGGCACACCGGTGCAAGACAGCTGGACTAATCAGGACATTGCCAAAACACACCATTCCACCGAGATGATGCAGCGGCACTTGCAGCTTTGTCGTGCCCTCCACCTCGACACGAAGGGTTTCATGATCAAGCCTGACATATGCCTCTGGCGTTGTAATATACAAAGTATTCAGCAGCTGGTGCATACCCACCTCAGAGCGTTTCTTTTGGATCAGCAGCCACAAAGAGCGTACGAGCAAACTGTTTGAGACGTGCCCCTTCCGCCACAACCCCAGGCAGACACGAGTCTTGCAGCGAGCAGTGTTTGCACCGCGCATCATTCACCGCTGGCGGAAGCACCTCGCTCGCCAGCATCTGGCGGACCTCATATACGCTGCGTTCCACCTGCTCACGCAACACAGACGAAAACTCGACCTCGCGCCGACGCCGCGAACTGTGATGAAAAATCGCGCCTTTCAAGACCGGCTGACCAGTCATTTCCTCCAGACACAGGGCTTGCGCACACAGCTGTAAATCATCGTGATCCTTCTGGCGCCGAGGACCGTGTTTATACTCAACCGGATACGGCACCTCGCCGTGAAACTCGACCACATCAGCCCGACCAACCAGTCCCAGCCGGTGCGACCACAGCGGCAGTGCTCGCTCAACACGCACCCCACTGATAACCTCCCCTTCCGGTTCATCCACCTGCTTATGCAGCACCTGTCCCCGCAGGGTGTACAGGTTTTCATCAAACGTCTGCTCTTGGTGAATCAAAGCACACTGGCGCGGACAGTAGCTGTAGTGCTCTAGGGCGGAGATCATGATGGGCTCTTCATCCATTTCAATCCCCTCCCAACCTTTGGACTGGGTGCTATCAGAGGTACCCATACGCTCACCCCGCTAGCGAGACTACTGTCACGCCGCCGGGAAGATCGGCTTCATTGACCGAGACACTGTAATCGTCAAAATCGCGCGGTACGATGGTACCTTCTTTCAACTTCGGCTGGATGCGTGCAAAAAGACTATGCGCGCGGGCATTACCCAGTTGCGAGGCGTGTTTGAACACATACAGTCCGCGCGTCGCCATCTCCCCACGGGCGGCCGAACGGTCGTGCTCAAACATGTTGTCGAGTGCTTCCCATAACAGATTGAGGTCGTCATCAGAAAAGCCAGTTTGTGCCGCTAGATGCGACGATACAAAACCATGCGCGACGTACAGTCCGTAGGGCACGGTATGTTTGCGCCCCATAGTCCGATTGTCTCCCTCTTGTTTTGCGGCTTCTGCTTCAGTCGCCACAGCCATACGCGTAATAGAATGTTCTTGCGCAGCAATGGGATCGACCGAACGTGCAAATGTCAGTTGCACCGGTCCACGCACCTGGCCGCAGTTCACACCGGTCGACATTACTGCGCCGAAGGTACGTACATCGTAAAAATTTTTGCACATCCAAGCCCGTGCCTCTTCCACCTTGTCGCCGCCTTTGCGCTTCTTATCTTCGCCCTTGAGCAAGTCACCAGCACCGATGGCCTTATAGGCGCGTGCGTGCTGATTATTGAGGATCGCTTTTTCCTTCACGTAAATTTCAAATGGGGGCTGCTCTGCTTTCACCATACCAACGTAGTTGCGCACCTTGCGCTTCAAACTCACATCGGTCACTAAGCCTCGGCCTGTTTCCGCATCCATGCGTGGCAAATTGCCCGCGTCCGGATCGCCGTTGGGATTGCCATCTTTCACATCGAACAACAAAACAAAGTCGTAGCGATTCTCAATTGTCATGCTTATGCTCCTTCCGCCGCAGTTGTCTCAGTTTTCTTAAAAAAATCTTGTCGCTGGTGGTAATAGCCAATGGCGAAGCGACCTTGGTCCGCTAAAGGTAGCTGCGCAGGGAAATCGCCGAGTCCGTCCATAATCTCGCCGATACGCTTTTCCAGATTCACCGCACGGCCGCGATTATCTAACTTCGAAAGATGATGGTTTTTAAGTTTTAACAAGGTCGAGAATACAGTTACCGGCGTGCTTGACGCTGCACCATAGTATCGATCACGTATGGTCGCGTTGAGACCAGGATTGGCTTCTTCCTGGATTTTCTCCAGCACGGCAAACAGCCGACCCAGCCGGTAGCCGACGTTTGTATTAACTTCATCCAAAGACATTCTGAACTCCTCTTTTATCGCAGGATTGGCATAACGAGTCGCGCGGTTGAGACAGGCTTTGATCAATGCAGCTCGCGCATATGTCACCTCGTGCTCCGCACGAATGCGCCGTACGGCGGCTGAGAGCAGCGTGTGCGGATAGGGCAAATCCGCGAGGATGCTGCGCATCAACTCGCCGCCGAGATTCGGTGGGATGTTGTCCGCTTTGCCTTGTGTGGCTACGGACACCAGCAAGCGAAACAACGACAGATACGGCGGATCACGCGGGGAGCGTTCAATAGCGAGGTCATCGAAGTGCTGCCGGATGCGCACGGCCATCTCCGCCACTGTCCCGTGCTGCCAGAAGCGGATAGCGATACGCGCAGCATTAGGCGCAAGACCTAGCGCAAAGAATTTCGCCGTGCCTTCGTCACTTTCCAATAAGCCATGCTCGATAGCTTTGTAGAGGCTTTCTACCGCACGGACGTCACGGTCGGGATCGTCCTTCGGCGGGTCTCCAAAAGCATCCACAATCCCAGTTTCTAATTCCGTGGGTTTGTCAGCCCAGAACACTACGCTTGAATCTCCCACCTGCAAACGTTGTGGCGAATCTTTACGCAACAAGTGATTGAGTGCTGTGGTGTAGCCAAATGCGATACGCTTGCCGACAGGTGCGTTTGCGCCTTGCGTCTTTCCATAGGAGTTGAACGCATCAAGATTGAATGAAACGATATTGGCCCCGGATGTTTGCGCGCCCCAGACGCCTTTTATTGCGGTATGTAAACGCTCAATTTCGTCCGTCTCGCCCGTCACTAGACACAATTCTCCTCCGCTCTCTACCTCCTGGTTTGTCGTGACGGCTTTCACGGTTGCTGGTCGCTGGCACACCAGATCTATGTCCCCGTGCAAACGGAACGTGAGGTTTGGATTGGTTTCGGCAATCTCGCTCCACATTGCATATCGTGACAGGGTATCGGTATCAGTGCGCTCTAAAAATCCCAACACGGCTTGTACTCCCGTGTCTGTCCGAGACGTAGGCAGTGATTCGATCTTGGCGATAAACGCTTGATGCTGTTTCGCAACCCGTTCTGGTTTTCCTTTAGTATCCACGCCCAGCACGTATTCAGCATTATCCCAGAGCAGATTAGCGGCGATGCCAGAGGTTTTCTTCCCGCCTTGGGGAACGAGAAAGGCCCGTGCCCGTTTTTTCTTGCCCTCACCCTCGCGTGTATCTTCAATCTGTATCGGCTTTCCCTGGGCGTCGATTTCAATGACAAAAGGAATCTCCTTCCATTCAAATCCCGGCGGCGCCATGTGCGCCTCTGGATCGGCACTTTTCCGTTCGTAGTAGTCGTAGAGCGCGTGTAGAATCACCCCCGTACCTCCTCGCTGTCCCAAGCTGGAATGTCTATCACACCGTTCACCAAGGATGCGCGGAAAAAACGTGGCTTGGGGTCGGCAACATTGCGATAGTCCAGATCGTAGAGCATATAGCCCAGCTCACGAGTCTCGACGATCGGCTGCGATGGCGACTCTCCCGGCTTCACTAATTGGAAATCTGCCGCAAATTCGCGACAGCCCAGATACGGCTGATTGACACACTGGCCCTTGGCGACGCGACGCTCAAACATAGTCATAAATTTCGCCGCTTGGTTCAGTTCGCTCTCTGTATCGTTCTCGTCTACACTCACTGTCCGTTTACTCAGATGAGGAAAGTTCGACTTATGCAAGCTAGGATCGCGTAGCGCAAACGAGGCATGGATGCGGTATTTCACATCACGGAGAAATAGTCCTGCCCGCTGCTGACGCTCGTCTTCGATATACAAACCTAGCCGACCGGTGCCGGATTTCATCGCGCTTTCAATATTTCGCGTCGAAGCCACGCCACCAACTTCGTTACGGCGTAGATTGATCCACTTGATGGGATTAAGCACTTCGATCTTACTCACCTGCCAGCGTATCGCCGGCTTCCAGAAAATAGCTTCAAATACTGCCCGCGCAACCGAAGGTGTTATCACGTCGTAGCTGACCCGCTCGACCTTCATCTCTGGCCGCGTGAAGCAAGCGAAGTCGCCACTGACTTCAAGACAATAGGTTTTCATTTGCCCTCCCTAACTGATCAAAGCACTTGGATCGGGAGTCGCCTCGTCCACCAATACCCCGAGTTTCGGGTGATACAACACGTCCGCAGTCTGGGCGAACAAACCCGGATAAATCTCATGCACGTCGCCGTTACCCAGCAGTTTCTGAAATTGATACTCCGGTAGCGACACGCTGTAACGCTGGAGCTTGCGCATCAGCCAGCGCTCTGGTCCTTCTTTCTGCAAAAGACCGATCAAGCCTGGACTATCAGCATAACGCACCAGAACGCTGCGATAACCCGAGTCGTCGATTAACTGGAAACGCCGAGCAGCCGTACGAAACTGGACTTTCAGCTGATCATCGCCGCTCCCTTCAGGTGTGAGCAAATCGGTAATGCCGTGCTTGTCCAAAGATTGGGCACGCATGTAGAAATGCTGGAAGTAGCGCTGAAACAGATCCCGCGTGAGCGGATTATCATTCACTCCAGTCAACAACGAAATAGTTGTGTCCGCCGCACTCCGCAAAGGTCCGGACGGCGCAGGCTTAGGCGGCACAAACACGATGACTTGACCAGGTTCTGGTTTCCCTTCGCGGTTACACCGCCCCGCCGCTTGGGCAATAGAATCCAATCCTGCAATCGCGCGATACACGACAGGAAAATCCAGGTCCACGCCCGCCTCCACCAACGGCGTACTCACCACCCGCACAGCTGCGCCAGCAAGCAAGCGTTGTTTCACATCGGCAATAACACGCGAGCGATGTTCTCCACACATCAGTGCCGATAGATGGATCGTCCCTTCGGGCATGCGACGGTGTAGTTCACGCGCATCAGCACGAGAGTTGACTACTACCAGTACACAGGGGTGTTGCTGAATCTGCTGTACGATATCGTCCCAGTCTTGCGCCTGATGCAAATCTTGTGGCATCGAGACCGCAACCCGCTCCAAGTCGCGATACAGCGCGTCCGGATCGTCGATGATCTCGTGCACCTGATCAAGACCGCGAATTTTGCGTTGAAAAGTCCGCAGCGTACCGAGTGCAGGCTGGGTCGCAGTCGATAGCACGAATGTCACACCGTAGTGACGCACCAGTAGGTTCATCACGTCGAGAATGGGCTGTAAGAACTCTGGTGGCAGCAGTTGCGCCTCGTCGAGCACCACCACGCTGTTGACGATGTTATGTAACTTACGGCAACGGCTAGTTCTGGCCGCAAACAATGACTCGAAGAACTGGACATTTGTGGTGACGATCAATGACGCGTCCCAGTTTTCCGTTGCCAAGCGGCTCTTCGCTGTTTCCTTGTCAGGATCGAGATTACTATGGTGTTCGACCACCGCGTCAGGAAATATGTCTCGAAAAACATTTACCGTCTGCTCGATAATACTGGTGTACGGGATAGCGTAGATCACCCGTCGTTTACTATGGCGCACGGCGTGCTCTAGAGCGAAGGCGAGGCTTGACAGCGTTTTGCCGCCGCCAGTCGGCACAGTCAACGAGAACAGTCCCGGCGCCTCGCGCGCCTTATCCCGACACTGCTGGAGCACTTCAGTGCGGGCGCGGTTCACTCTCGTAGGTGGAGCAGACGAAAATTGCTCTTCCATATAAGCATTAAACCGTGGCACCATCTCTGTGATAGTCAGAGCGCCCACACGCTGCCCTGCTTTGTCCTTGTCCATGAATGCTTCGGTATCGAGAAAATCCGCGTCCACTAGACACGAAAACAACATCCGTACCCACAAGGCAAAGCCCTCAGCCTTGCCCAGTAACACACTGTCTGGTCTAGCTTGCGACAGAATCTCGGGAGGAATCGCTTGGCTGAGTGCACGCTCCAGGTGGTTCTTATCATCCAAGCGTGCTGTTAAGGCAGCGCCCGCGGTCTCACTTGTATGCCAATCCGGTAGACCAGCGTGATGACCAGCGATGAGGTAGGCCAGAATACGTCCATGCACCCCGAATTGGTCCACTGCATGCTGGGCTCCAGCCGTAGAGTGATCAACCCGACCAACCTGGCCCTCCAGGTGTGCCTCAGGGTCATAACCAGACACGGACTTGATACGCCGCTGGAATTCCACACTATATTTCCCTAGGTCATGCCATAGCCCGGCCACCTGTGCCCAGTCTCCACTACCGAAACTACGTGCGCATTCTTCCGCACGTTGCCCTACGCCACGCAAGTGTTCATCCAGGTCGTGCGGAATGAACGTGGCGCCGTCGCTACGAACATGTGCCAAGTAGCGGACAGACTTATGTTGCTCTGATTCTTTGTCCGTTGGTGTCACCGCTCCCTCCACGCCGTAGAGACGAAATGCGCAGTCGGCGCACTGTCCCCTTCCCTCCAAAGCTTTTAGGCAGCAAGCAACATGGTATAGAGCTAAGCGAGTGTCAATGAGGTGTTGCTTTCCTGAGCTTTGTAATACCGTTCGCTGGGGAACTGATACACGTTCCCCAGCGGCTGGTCCTACTGTCGAAAAGGGAGTATTTGACGCTGCAATAACAAGACCGGAGACACGATTATGACAAAGCGATTTGAACAAGCCGTTACTGAAGTCTCAAAACTTCCGCTGGCTGAACAGGATGCACTCGCAGATTGGTTACTCGCCGAGCTGGAATCAGAAAGGCGGTGGGACAAATCCTTTGCCGATTCCCAGGATGTCTTATCCAAACTGGCAGAAGAAGCACTCGCTGAACATCACCTGGGACAGACCCAAACGTTAGATCCCGACAAAATGTGACTTCTCATACCACAAGGCGCTTCCGGCAACTGGTGGCAAAATTGCCAAGAGCTGTCCGGCGTCAAGCGAAAGAAGCCTACAATCTCTTCTCACAAAATCCACGCCATCCAAGTCTTCGATTCAGGAAAGTCCATACAACCCAGCCGATATATTCAGCTCGTGTCAATATCGACTATCGCGATCGACTATCGCGCTGTTGGAGTCTTTACAGTGATTCGGCGGCGACCGCTGGAAGAGTCTGGTCTTCGTTTTCGCTCCAGTTTGAGCTGCGGAGCCTTGTATGAAGGTCCGACATACCATAAGCATGGAAGCGCAATATTCGGAGCCACCCAATTGCTATCAGAAGTGGAACAGTCTCGGCTTGAAGTATCAAAAGCCACCGATGCGAAGAGGAAGGCACAATTCGGTCAATTTTTCACGCCAGCGAGCACAGCTCAGTTTATGGCTGGGCTGTTTACTCAAACACCGCACCGCACCTGCCACCTGCTTGATGCCGGAGCCGGGATCGGCTCTCTGACTGCTGCTTTTCTCGAAAGATGGGCTTCTGGCGGCCTTGATTACCAGCAGGTCACAGTTGAGGCTTTCGAGCTTGACGGGTCCCTGCACCCCTATTTGCACAAGACGCTCGGGGAATACAGGCGGCATCTCGATATTGTCTCAAATATCAGGGGAGGCGACTTCATAGAAACTGCGGTTCAGTCAATGTGTGGAAGCCTGTTTGTCCCACCTCTCCCCCCTTTTACGCATGCCATCCTGAACCCACCGTACAAGAAGATACGGAGCGATTCTGCCTACCGTGCCGCATTGCGGAGAGCTGGTATTGAGACCGTTAATCTCTATTCAGCTTTTGTCGCCTTGTCCCTCGCTCTGCTTGAAAACCGCGGTCAGCTTGTCGCCATCATCCCCCGCAGCTTCTGCAACGGTCCGTACTATCGGCCCTTTCGCGAGTTTGTTCTGGAGCGCGCGACAATCCGCCATCTCCATTTGTTCGCCTCGCGGAACACGGCTTTCAAAGATGATGCCGTCCTGCAAGAAAACGTTATCATCATGTGTGAGCGAGGCGCACCGCACGACGAGGTGACGGTGACGACCTCGACTGATAATAGTTTCACCGATGTACAGACCTACACACACCCTTTTGAGCGTATTGTCTGTCCGGATGACCACGAGCGGTTTATCCATATCCCGCCCTCGCCCGGACAGAATGCCCTTGAGAGATCGCCAGCTGTTCACTCCTCGTTGAGTGACATTGGAATCAGCGTATCGACTGGTCCTGTCGTAGATTTTCGTCTCAAAGAGTACCTGCGTGATATGCCTGAGCAGGGGACCGTCCCACTGCTCTATCCTGGTCACTTCACTGGACACAACACGCAGTGGCCGAAGCCTGACGTAAAGAAACCGAACGCTATTGTGCATAATGCCAACACCGAGAAATGGCTGTATCCAAACGGATGGTATTGCGTGGTACGCCGCTTTTCCTCAAAAGAAGAGAAACGACGGGTTGTGGCGAGTGTGGTGCAGCCACACTGTTTTTCCGGAGCTGAGCGGCTTGGCTTTGAGAACCACCTTAATGTGTTTCACGAGCGCAAACAGGGCTTGCCTGAACGCCTTGCTCAGGGCCTTGCCGTCTTCCTGAACACAACCGCTGTTGACGAGAATTTTCGTCGATTTAATGGCCACACCCAGGTCAATGCAACAGACCTCAGGCTCATGAAATATCCAAGCCGGGCGACCCTAATGACTCTCGGGGAGTGGGCCACACAGTGCGGGGAAATCACACCAGCCATGATCGATGAACAACTGGCCCAGGCCGCTGGCGCAAGCGTAAAGGCGTGGCGACGGTCCGTCTGAGGAGTGGTCGGGTTCGGCGAGCTGAGTTACATTGGTACGAAGCGCATGGTATTGGAAAGAGGGGACTCAAGATCAAACGATTCTTGGACGAGGGGATATGAAACGAAAAAAATCTCAACCAGAATTTGTCCTTTGCGTAGGAAACGCCGATTGTGACGATCTAGAGGTTCGTAAGATCTATCAAGTATTGCCTGATCGGGAAGCATCCCAGGAAGGCTATCTTCGAGTCATCGACGAATCAGGGGAAGACTATCTGTACCCAGCAGACTCTTTCGTTCCCGTCGAGTTGCCAGATGCAGTTGCCAAGACTCTGGCCCTTTCCGCTTAACTTTCGGTCTAACTATTCGTATATATCCGCTCGGGAGGACTGGGGGGACGTCCTTGAACGAGGAACGTTCTGAGCTTTGTGAACTTCCTGATTACCTCGTAGAGTGCCAACCCTCATTGCATGAAGACAGGTCGCTCATTCGCGCAGCTTGCCTGTCTCAATATCCAGAGGCTTACTCACCGGACCAATCGTTTGCATCGCTTCAAAACCGTTGGCCACCATATCGCAGTATAACTCGACCCGGTTCCCGTCCGGATCTGGAAAATACACACTCCGGGTGACGTTGTGTTCTATCGTGGCATCTACGGCGATCCCCAATGCGAGCAATTCTTGATGCGCGGCCTGCAACTCAGCAAAGCTGCCCAGTTGCCAGGCCATATGGTGCAGGCCCGGCTGGGCTGCCTCAGGCGACTCCCCAGTCGCTAATTGAAACAAACCCAGCTCGTGATGCTCAGTGCCGAAGCTGAGAAAGACTGCGTTGCGCTGGCTATCTTCATAAGCCACCCGTAGGCCCAACACCCCAGTGTAAAATGCTTTCGATTGCTGCACATCACGGACTTTTAGTACGACATGACCAAGTTTACGTGCTTGAATCATAGCTCATCTCCCCGTATCCCTGCTGCCACAGTGAAGAACATTCTAAAACAAAAAATATCGTTGCGCCATCGGCAGCACACTGGCTGGCTCACAGGTCAGAATCTGGCCGTCGGCCTTGACCTCATATGTCTCGGGATTGACCTCAATGTGCGGCAGCAGCTGATTATGAATCAGATCTTTTTTGCCCACATTACGACAGTTCCGGACTGGCACCAGCTGCTTTTGCAGTCCGAGCTGCTGGGCAAGGCCGTTTTCATAGGCTGCCTGGGAAACAAAACTGAGCGACAGACTTGCTGGCGCGCGGCCAAAATGGCCAAACATCGGCCGACCAAAAACAGGCTGCGGAGTCGGAATGGACGCGTTGGGATCGCCCATCGCCGCCCAGGCAATAAAGCCACCTTTTAGGATGATTTCTGGTTTGACACCAAAAAATTTGGGCTCCCATAAGACGAGGTCGGCCAACTTGCCAACCTCAATCGAGCCGACGTGATGGGCAATGCCATGCGTTAACGCCGGGTTAATCGTATATTTGGCAATATAGCGTTTGACCCGAAAATTATCGTTCTGGCCGGTCTCTTCAGGCAAGCGCCCGCGCTGGACTCTCATTTTGTGAGCGGTCTGCCAGGTGCGCAGAATGACCTCGCCAACCCGGCCCATGGCTTGGGAGTCGGAAGCCATCATGCTGAATGCGCCCAAGTCGTGCAATACATCTTCGGCTGCAATCGTTTCGGGCCGGATGCGTGACTCGGCAAAGGCCACATCTTCCGGCACACCAGGGTCAAGGTGGTGGCACACCATCAACATGTCGAGGTGTTCGTCAATCGTGTTGACGGTAAATGGCCGGGTCGGATTGGTGGAAGACGGCAGGACGTTGGGAAATCCGCACACCTTGATAATGTCCGGCGCATGCCCACCGCCGGCCCCTTCGGTATGGTAAGTATGGATCGTGCGGTTTTTGAACGCCGCAATCGTATCCTCAACAAAACCCGTCTCGTTCAAGGTATCAGTATGGATAGCAACCTGGACATCATATTCGTCGGCCACTGACAGCGCACAATCAATAGCCGCCGGAGTCGAGCCCCAGTCTTCGTGGAGTTTCAGTCCCATTGCGCCGGCTTCGAGTTGCTCACGCAGCGCCTCGGGACGCGAGGCGTTGCCCTTGGCCAGAAAACCCAGGTTCATGGGAAAGGCTTCAATCGATTCGAGCATCCGGGCAATATTCCACGCTCCGGGCGTGCAGGTTGTGGCGTTGGTACCAGTTGCCGGGCCAGTCCCGCCACCAAACATGCTGGTGATGCCCGACGCCAAGGCTTCGGTGATCTGTTGCGGACAGATAAAATGAATATGGGCATCAATTCCGCCCGCAGTCAGGATCTTGCCTTCTCCGGCCAGCACCTCGGTGCCCGGACCAATGACCAGCTCTGGCGACACACCATCCATCAGCAGCGGATTGCCGGCTTTACCAATGCCACAGATACGGCCGTCTTTGACTCCGACGTCAGCTTTGACGATGCCCCAGTGATCAACCACCGTGGCATTCGTAATCACCAAGTCTGGTGCCCCTTGGGCGGAGGTCTGGGTGGGTGATTGGCCCATGCCATCCCGAATGACCTTGCCGCCACCAAACTTGACCTCATCGCCGTAGACCGTGTAGTCGCGTTCAATCTCGATCAATAAATCCGTATCAGCCAAACGTACCCGATCGCCAACTGTCGGCCCAAACATTTCGGCATACTGTCGCCGTCCAATCGTTCGACTCATGTCGTCTCCCTTACTGCCTCGCGAATCGGCTGATGCACGCTGACTAATTTTGTACCGTCCGGAAACGTGGCTTCAACTTGGACCAGATCAATCATCTCGGCCACCCCGTCCATCACATCCTCACGGCTCAGAATTGTTGCTCCGTACGACATCAGCTGGGCAACCGATTGGCCGTCCCGGGCGCCTTCCAGAATAGCGCTCGTAATCAGCGCCACAGACTCGGGGTAATTCAACTTGAGCCCACGCGCCTGTCGCTCGCGGGCCAGCTGGGCGGCCAGGTAGATCATCAGCTTTTCTTGCTCGTGGGGAGTAAAGTGCATATCGCTCGTCCTCAATATCTCAATACATACGCCGCTGGTTTACACAGACAAATGGCGACGAATGATCTCATCCGTCAAGTCCGTCATTGCTCCCGTGGCGACCACACTGCCCTTCTCCATCACCGCAAACGCATCCGCCACCCGACGGGCAAAAGGCAATTTTTGTTCGACCAATAAAATAGTCAGCTTTTGTTCTCGGTTGAGCCGGAGCAAGATATCACCAATCTCCTGTACAATATTGGGCTGAATACCTTCCGTTGGTTCGTCGAGAATAAGGAGCTTCGGATCAATCGCTAAGGCCCGACCAATGGCCAGCTGCTGTTGCTGCCCGCCTGACAGGTCTCCGCCCCGGCGGCCTAACATTTGTTGTAAGGCCGGAAAAAAATTAAACACGGACTCCGGAATAGACCAGCTCTTGTCACGCCGCGCGGGTAGACCGATCCTCAGATTTTCCTCGACTGTCAGCTGCGGAAAAATTTCGCGGCCCTGCGGGACATACCCAATCCCGAGCCGAGCCCGCAGCTCAGCTGGGCGATTGGCCAGCTCCTTGTCCTCAAACTGAAGACTCCCTGAGGCTATGGGCAAGCTGCCCATAGCCGTTTTGAGGAGGGTTGTTTTGCCCACCCCATTGCGCCCCATCAGGCAGGTGCACGACCCCGCTGGGATGTGCAATGCGACATCCCATAAGATGTGGCTCTCGCCATAATATTGGTTGAGCTGGCTGATACGGAGCATCGCTGTTTTTGGTTCCCGTGGTCTCCACGTGGCAGGCCCATCTTGCCCCCGAGCAGACACGGGCCGGAAGCCCATGCCACACGGCGGCAGCCCTTCAGGCCCCCAAATACACCTCAATCACCCGTGGATCATTCTGCACGGCTTCCATGCTGCCTTCGGCCAGCACCCGCCCCTCGTGCAAAACAGTCACTTGACGAGCTAAGCTACGCACAAACTCCATGTCGTGTTCAACCACCACCACTGTGTGCTTACCAGCAAGTGAGACCAGCAACTCGGCCGTCCGTTCCGTCTCTTGGTGCGTCATACCAGCTACCGGTTCATCAACGAGGAGCAGCTGAGGGTCTTGAATCAGCAGCATGCCCAACTCCAACCATTGCTTTTGGCCGTGCGACAGTAATCCTGCGCGAGTGTGGAGCTGTTCGAGCAGACCAATTGTCTCCGCCGTGGCTTCGATGTCCGTTTGCTGCTCGCCACTCAGCCGGGCAAACAGACTGTGCCAGACGCTTTTAGTGGCCTGCATTGCCAGCTCAAGATTTTCAAAGACAGTGTGGCCTTGGAAAACAGTTGGGCGTTGAAACTTACGGCCAATACCAGCCAAAGCAATCTGGTATTCCGACAGTTGGGTCAGATCTAAGGCGTTGCCAAAAAACACCGTCCCTGCATCAGGCCGCGTTTTACCGGTGATGACATCCATCAGTGTTGTTTTGCCCGCACCATTGGGGCCAATGATGCAGCGTAGTTCGCCGGTATTGAGATACAAGTTCAGCCCGTCTAGAGCTTTGAAGCCGTCAAAACTGACCGTGAGATTTTCGATATACAGGCTGACCCCGTGGCTGGTATCAATCACGCCAGGCTGGGCAACGTGGGCCAGCACCGCTTCGCTCCCTTGCGATTCACTATTTTGCGACTCGCTACCCTGACCTCTTATCTCTTCTTGAATATCCTGACTCATGCGAGGCTCCACACGACGAGGGATGTTAGGGCTGAGTAGCTTCGTCGCTGGAGCGAAACAAACCGATCACTCCGCGCGGCAGAAACAAGGTCACCACAATAAATACGGTCCCAAGGATATATAACCACAGATCCGGAAAAGCCGCGGTACACCAACTCTTCGCCCCGTTTATCAGAAATGCGCCCAGCAAGGCTCCTGATAGCGTACCACGCCCGCCGACGGCAACCCAAATCGCCATCTCAATCGAGTTGGACGGCTGCATCTCACTTGGGTTAATAATGCCCACCTGAGGCACATACAGTGCCCCAGCCAAGCCACATAAGACGGCCGACAGCGTCCACAAAAAAAGCTTGTAGCTATGCGGATTATACCCGCAGAACATGAGTCGGCTCTCGGCATCCCGCACTGCGGTTAAGACGCGACCCAGCTTCGAAACCACCAGATAGCGACAGCCCAGGTAGGCCGCCACTAACACCGCAACCGAGATCATATACAGGCCGAGCTTGGTGGACTGCTCTTGCAGCGAGAAACCCACAATGCGCTTAAAGTCGGTCAGCCCATTATTCCCGCCAAAGCCGGTATCATTCCGAAAAAAGAGCAGCATCAGGGCATACGTCAGCGCCTGGGTAATGATCGAAAAATACACGCCTCGAATGCGTGAACGAAAGGCAAAAAAGCCGAATACATACGCCAACACACCTGGCACCAGCAGGGCCATCAACAGGGCAAAACCAAAATTGCTAAAGCCGTACCAATACCAGGGCAAGGCTTGCCAATCGAGGAAAACCATGAAGTCGGGCAACTCGCTCCGATACACCCCTTCCGTACCGATTGTCCGCATTAAATACATGCCCATGGCGTAGCCGCCGAGGGCAAAAAACACCCCGTGTCCTAAGCTCAAAATCCCGGCATAGCCCCAGATCAAATCAACCGCTAAGGCGACAAGTGCATAACACACAAACTTGCCCAGCAGCGGGATGAGATAATCGGGGAAGTGCAGCGCCGAGTCAGCCGGCAGGAGATTCAAGACAGGAATAACAACGACACCAAGACACACAAACAATCCGACCAGACTCCACTCGCGCGGGGTGTGGAGCCGCACCAGGGACGCCACACCAGACCCGGTCGGCTCGGCCAGCACGGCCTGTTCAGCCTGTTCACTTGGCCCAGTCTGCTGCGGAGCGGAGCGGACAATCAGTGACTCTGAAGAAGTCTCGGAGGAAGTAGGCGACACCAACTTAACTTTCTGCCATACGCCCTTTGAGCGCAAACAACCCTTGTGGACGTTGCTGGATGAATAACACGATAAAAATCAGAACACCAATCTTTGCCAGCACCGCTCCAGCGACGGGTTCCAGGAACTTATTGACTAAGCCCAGACCGAGTGCCCCCACCACCGTACCAGCAATATTGCCGACCCCACCGAGCACTACGACCATAAAGGAATCAACAATATATAAACGCCCCAGCTCTGGCCCGACATTGCCAATCTGAGACAGGGCAACTCCGCCTAAGCCAGCAATGCCTGACCCCAGTCCGAAGGTCCACATGTCTACCCGAGCGGCAGAAATCCCCATACAGCCTGCCATCGCTCGATTTTGGGTGACCGCCCGGACCTGTAAGCCGAGGCGGGTGCGCTGCAGGATGAGCCACACCAAGCCTACAACAAGTGAGACAAAAACTATAATAGCCAGCCGACTGTACGGCAGTACAACGCCATACAGAATCTCGGTTCCACCCGATAACCAAGCTGGATTGGCAACTTGTACGTTTTGCGCGCCAAAAAGCAGCCGAACGCTCTGGATCAGGACCAGACTAATGCCCCAGGTTGCCAGCAGCGTCTCAAGCGGACGGCCATATAAAAAACGAATAACCCCCCGCTCTAACACCATGCCGGCGACGAGACATACGCCAAAGGCAGCTGGAATAGCAGCCAGCAAATACCAGTCAAACAGGCCGGGCATATAGTCTTGGAAAAGCCCCTGGACCACATAGGTCGCGTAGGCACCCAGCATCAGCATCTCACCATGAGCCATATTAATGACACCCATTAAACCAAACGTGATGCCAAGACCAAGCGCAGCCAAGAGCAGGACGCTGCCCAGACTGAAGCCATAAAACAGATTCCCAACGCTATTAATCAGGAATTGGGTGCGTTCAAAGCTCGTCAGGACTGCCTCGGCAGCTTGGCGCACCTCAGGGTCGGTTTCAACAAATGATCCGTCTTCATGTGTGGCGCTCAAAGCTTCAAGCTGGGGTCGCAACCCAAGGTTGCCCGAGTCGCCAATCACCGTAATCGCCATCAGACGCTCAGCTTTGTCTTCGCTGTGTAGCTGCATTTGGGCTAGCGCAACGCGCAAAGCCTCTCGGACGTCTGGATCCGTCTCGCGTTCCAGAGCCGCCTGCAAGGGACCGGTCATCTCCGGTCGGGGACGCTTGGTGAGTTCCTGTACAGCCGCGAGGCGCACGGCGGTCTCCGGAGCGTTCAACTGTAGTTGAGCGATAATCGGCCCCAGCGTTCGCCGGATAGCGTTGTTTATCCGGGGCGTCCGCAGCAGTGACTCGTCTCTTGCCGCACGCTCAGCCAGTCGGCCGCCAAGCGCAGCACGCAGACTCCCGTCCTCGTCTTTGATGTAGACTGCTCCGGCCTCATCGACCCGCAAACGTCGGTCGCCCAAGGCTTCAAGCGCAGGTAGGGCGGCTGGGTCGTTCAGCGTTCCGAGGTCTGTTATCGTCTGTCTGATCTGGGTGCGGCTTTTTGCCCCAAGTCCATTGAGGAGGGTCGCGAGGTCGTTCTCAGCCGCTTGTGATGGGATCATGGACCAGGGATTCGCCACAAGAACAGCGGTGATGTGTAGGATAAGGGTCCAGAATTTCATGTGGCTTGCAATGGCCTCGCACCTGCTCAACTGATTGCGTCCCCCTCACCCTAGCCCTCTCCCCCAAGGGGGCCAGGGAATAAGAAGGATAAGAGCCTGTGTCCATTAATTCTTAAACTTCGGCTCAGTGCAATTCCCGCATACCCACGGATAGGTCCAGTCCGCGACCTTCTTGGCACTATCTGGAATAAACGGACTCCAGGCTTGAGCTCGAATGGGTCCGTCAGTATTCCAGACGATATCGAACTGGCCGTCTTCCCGGATCTCGGCAATCAGCACGGGTTTGTGAAGATGATGGTTTTTTGCGTCCATCGTAATATCAAAGCCGGACGGAGCGCGCACGACCTGGTTACCGACGGCTTGGCGCACGGCGTCAATATCAATCGTTTGGGCCTGCTCAACCGCTTGGGCCCACATCTTGATGCCAATATACGTGGCTTCCATCGGATCATTGGTCACCCGCTTCTCACCACCAGGCAGCTGATGTTTTTTGACATAGGCATTCCACTTGGCAACAAACGCGGTGTTCTCAGGCGTCTCAACGGACATGAAATAATTCCACGCCGCAAGGTGACCAACCAGCGGAGCAGTATCGATCCCGCGCAGTTCCTCTTCGCCCACCGAGAACGCCACCACCGGGATATCTTCAGCTTTTAAGCCTTGATTGGCCAACTCTTTGTAGAACGGCACGTTGGAGTCACCGTTAATAGTCGACACGACTGCGGTCGGTTTGCCGACTGCGAACTTCTTGATGTCGGCAACAATGGTCTGATAGTCGCTGTGCCCAAACGGCGTATACAACTCCATAACGTCTGTTTTGGCCACCCCTTTGGATTCCAGAAAATAATTGAGAATCTTATTCGTCGTCCGAGGATAGACATAATCCGTGCCTAGCAACACAAAGCGTTGGGCTCCACCACCGTCTTCGCTCATCAAGTATTCCACGGCCGGGATGGCTTGCTGATTTGGAGCGGCGCCGGTGTAGAAGACGTTATACGACGACTCTTCCCCTTCGTATTGGACTGGATAAAAGAGCAGGCCGTTGAGTTCTTCGAAGACTGGCAGGACCGACTTGCGAGACACCGAGGTCCAGCAGCCAAACACCACCGCGACTTTTTCCTGCTGAACCAGCTCGCGGGCCTTTTCGGCAAACAGCGGCCAATCCGAAGCTGGATCAACGACAATCGGCTCGATCTGGCGACCAAGTAGACCACCAGTGTCGTTAATTTCTTCAATTGTCATCAACGCGACGTCTTTGAGCGAGGTTTCGCTAATCGCCATGGTGCCGCTAAGCGAGTGTAAAATACCGACCTTAATCGGATCTGCAGCCTGGGCTGTCCGAGTCCAGGCCAGCGAACCAACCAGTAGAGCGGCAATCATCACACCACAGATTTTCCAGCTGAGAGATTGAGTTTTCACTGTGATTTTCATTTCAACACTTTCCTTTCTTTTCCCAAACGAGCTGCCAAGTTTACGCGTAGCTGTGTCTAAAAGAGCACTTGGGTTTGCACTCGGAACCGATTGTCACTGGTACTCTTGCCAACAAACGGGTCCCCGTCCAAGAAGCTGTAATCAATTTGGAGTTTCACGTTGTGGCCATACAAATAATAGTTGATACCCGTCGTATACTCGCGCACATCACCTCTGGTACGTGGATTGTTGGCAAACTGAAAGTCTACACCCGAGACACGGCCAGCGAGTTCCAAGCGTTGTGTGAGGTAGTAACCGACCTGCCCGTAGTAACCCCAGTCATGACCAATTTGGCTCAACCGTTCGAATGCGTTACGCCGATAATAACCAGCCGCCTGGAAGCTCAAGCCCTGGTAGCGAAAACCACCATCAAGGGTGACATTGGTCGTACGGTCACCAGGCATGACGTTCTGGAATCCAGACCCATCATCAACCGGGTTGAACGCAGCAGCAATCCCCAGCGAGAGCTGCGGAGCTGCGGCCGGCGTTGGCGAGCTTTCCAAATACCCGTAGGACTCAAGAACGTCGTACTCCAAGCGTCCCTGCCAGGCGACCTCAGCTCCCCTGTTCTGCTGCCCTCCGGCATCCAGAGCCCGAATACTGTTGGTGACAACAGCGTGGTAGGACAGCTTGCCAACTTTTCCGCTCAGATTAGCGCCAACCGCCCGTTGCAGGTTAAAGGCATAGTCTGCCTCAGACAGGTCGGTGAACAGCAAATTGCCCGGATGGGTGTAGAACTGACGACTATACGGCAAAATAAAGCGCCCAGCCTGCACCTTGGCCTGGTCTGAAAAGCTGTACTGCATCCACCAGTCAAGCATGCTTTCTCGATTGTTGTTGCCAAAAGTCGTGCCTTCAAACTGGAAGAAGTACGACACCTTGGGGTCAAAAATCGTGCCCGAAAATGCTAAACGCGCCAGGGCAACGTCAAAATTGCTCCGACTTTTACCTTGATCGGGCGCCAGAAACGTGTAACGCGTCTGGGCGAAGCCATTAATATTGAGAGAATAGCGATTGTCCTTACTCCGGATGTAAAACCCGCCGTCATACACATCTTTGGCATCAAAGCCGTCTCTGCGCAGACCAGCCTCGCCTTTGGCATATCCGAACTCGACCTCTTTTTCGCTGCGTTTTTGCTGCTGGCCTTCGAGTTGCAGGAGGCGTTTTTCCATCATCTCCATGGCCTGACGTTGCTGAGTGATCTGCTGCCTTAAATCACTCAGCTCGTCTGCCAGCACAGAGGTAGGAGTACTGGCGAATGTCCCAAACGTAAAACAAGCCCCCACAATGAGAGCTTTCCATCTTCTCTTTTGCATAAATCCCTTCCCTTTACATAAGTAGCATGAAGCGCTTCGGGGAGAGTTAGGGAAGCAATAAGTGGGCCACTCCGAGTCACGCTTCAAAGCCTGCTGATTTTTCCCATCCAGCGAAATTTTCTACCCATAAAAACACACGGTTATTACTAGGTTAGAGGTGTTTGAGACGCCTGCTGGCCCTTCCCCCCATACGAAGCTGGCAGCCCCTGTGCTTTTCTTGGTAACCGGATCACAATGCCTAAAAAACTGGCAAATGTTTATTTTTTGTGCGGCGAATATCGTCACATCCCTTTGCCTCATAGCTCAGAAACACTGCCGAGTAGCCCTTTCAGGCGCTGTGGAGTATTGGCAGGCTTCTTGCGCGAGGGAAGATGACATGACAGATAGGGGGAAACGTTTCCCAGGTCAGGAAAGGACGAGTGGCTCATGGCATCTCAGGAAGCAACACCGCATTTGATTCCAGGCGAAATTCTCCCAGCCGCTGGGACTCTCACCTTAAACGCCGGGCGACCGACACAGTCACTGATTGTGCTGAATAGCGGGGATCGGCCCATCCAGGTTGGCTCTCACTATCATTTTTTCGAAGCCAATCGGGCACTCCGCTTTGATCGAAAGACGGCCTTTGGACTGCATCTCAATATTCCAGCCGGCACCGCCGTCCGCTTTGAACCCGGAGGAGAAAAAGAGGTCAGCCTGGTGCCGTTTGGTGGCCAACGCATAGCTTTGGGTTTAAACGGGCTGACTGAGGGCAATACGACTGACTCGGAGGTTCGGCAACAGGCGCTACACAGAGCTAAAGAACAGGGGTTTTTGATGACTGAGGAGACTCCATGATGCAAGCCGAGGTTCCGCGTCTGGGCATTGGTGGTCCGGTCGGCTCGGGCAAGACGGCTCTGATCGAACAGCTCGTGCCTTATTTGCAGCAGCAGGATAAGCAAGTCGCAGTAGTGACGAACGACATCCTGACCAAGGAAGATGCCCAGCGCCTGCGGAGTCGGGGCTTTCTTCCTCCAGAACGGATTGTTGGTGTGGAGACCGGGGCGTGTCCGCATACGGTCATTCGTGAAGATCCGACCATGAACCTCGAAGCCGTGCACCAACTGGAAGTCCGGTTCCCTAGCCTTGATCTCATCCTGTTGGAGAGTGGCGGAGATAATCTTGCCTCAACCTATTCGCCAGAGCTGGCCGATGCGTTTATTTTTGTCATTGATGTGGCTGGGGGAGATGATATTCCCCGCAAACAAGGTCCTGGCATAACCCGTTCTGACTTACTGGTCATCAATAAAGTCGATCTGGCCCCGTATGTTGGGGCGAGCCTCAGCGTCATGGAACACGACTCCCAGCAGGTTCGAGGGGAACGCCCGGTTATCTTCACCAACTGCAAAACTGGCCAAGGTATCACTGAGGTAGGCGCGTGGATCAAACGGGAGCTGCTGTTCACCTAGCGCGTGCAGGTCACCCCGCGCCACAGACGAAAGTTTCGCTCCAGGCAGTCCCTCACCAGGGGCTCAACTGGCCGCACATCGTCTGGCCGCACATCGTCTGGCCGCACATCTTCCGTACCTACCAAGCCGAGCCGCTCGTCCAACGCCCGGCCGCTTCGATGGGCAAACAGGGGGTGTGTCACCTGGGGTTCAGCGCTCAGTCGGCAAAAACACGTCTGGACCATTCCTTTGTCTCGCACCCGTTTCACTTCACCCATCCGTGGTATTTAGACCCGGCCGTGCCGGGCATGGCCGTGGTGTATGTACAAACTCCAGGTGGTGGACTGATCCAGGGCGACCGGACGTGTCTCCAGTTTGATGTGGGTCCCGCAGCTCAGGTCCATATCACCAACCAGGCGGCCGAGAAGATCCACACCATGACGGCCAACTGCGCTTTGCAACAGATTGCGTTCACACTCGACACTGATGCTTACACGGAATATTGTCCGGAGCCGGTCATCCTGTTTCCGAGAGCGCGTTTTGGCCAGGCTGTGCAGATCCAGTTAGCAGCGGGAGCCAGTTTTTTTGGTTCGGAGATTTTTGTGTCCCGGTGGGCGCAAGAGGGTGTGGCAGATGGCGCGTCTTTTGAGGCATTGACCACCAGCCTCGAAGTGTTGGATGCCGACAAAAACGTCCTCCTCCGGGATCAGAGTCTGGCCTTACCCGCCCACCAGCCGCTCAGCGGGCCAGGTGTTTTGGCTGAATATCGGGTATGGGGCCAGGCATTTCTGGTTGGCCCCGACATTCCAGCCGACTGGGCGCGTGACATCCATGCACGGCTGCCAACGGAAGCCGGCACGGTCTGGGGAGTCACGCTGCTGCCGCGAGAACGCGGCATCAGTATCAAAGTTGTCGGGATGCAGGTCCGCGCAGTCCGACACATCTTGTCCGTAGTCTGGAACCTGCTGCGGAGGCGTCATATCGGCGTCTCCCCGCCTGATTTTCCGAAATAAGCAGTGGCACAAGACTGGGAGAAATGAGTATGCTGCGGGTAAGCCACCCTCTCGGGAATATCCATACCGACTCTGCTCTGGCTGACCAAGTCAGCCACTGGCAGCAAACAACACAACTCGAAGAGATCACGCTCGACGAACGTGGCGCGCAGAAAAGTCGTTTACGCGTCCGGACTCTGAGCCGACGGGAGCTGGGACTTATCCTGCCGCGGGGTATGACACTCACTGATGGTGATGTATTTGCCTTAGCCGGTCAAGCGGGAGGGGTGTTAGTCCACATCAGCCTCCAAGAAGTCATGGTCCTCACTCCGCTGGCACCTGCTGGTCCAACTGATACGGCCGAACAGTTACAGCAGGCTGTTCGCCTGGGACACGTGTTGGGCAATCAACACTGGCCGATTGCTGTTGTCGGCGGGCAAATCTTGGTTCCCGTTTCACTGGATCGGACGGTGATGGAAACCGTGTTACGGACCCATCATATGACAGACTATTTTCAGATTCAGTATGATCGTCGCCCGTGGCCGCAAGACAAAAAAGATCAAAAAGACAAAAAAGATCAAAAAGACCACACAGATCAGCACGAGCAGAACACTCAGCCAGGTCATACCCACTAAAAAGAATGGACGACACAGCACTTCTCGCCGCCTTACAGCTGGCAGACTCGTTTTTTCCGTCTGGGACGCTCACCCTGTCGCACGGGCTTGAAGCGTTTCTCAGTCTGCAC
This sequence comes from Binatia bacterium, assembly GCA_965231765.1. Taxonomy (GTDB): domain Bacteria; phylum Desulfobacterota; class Binatia; order Bin18; family Bin18; genus JAAXHF01. The sequence goes on along the minus strand of OZ246887.1, from coordinate 3,924,669 downwards.
CCGGAATCAGGCAAAGACATCCCGCGTTTACTCAAAGATTATCTTCAGCATAAAGTCGTGCCGCTCGAGCTGGTTGCCTATTTGCACGCCTATCGAGCAGCCGAAGCGGCCGATCTCGAGCACCTCCAGCATATTGACCGCTATCTGACCGCGTCTCTCCTCCCCCAGGAGTTACGCCACGGCGCAGCCCGCTCAGGTCGGGCTCTCCTCGAAACTCTACGTCCCTTGGAACATTTGGAACAGAACGCGCTCTTCCAAGCATTTGTTACTGGAGTGCGCACGCAGCAGAGTGACGGCAATGCCCCGATCTGTTTAGCACTTGTGTGTCTCAACTGGCAGGTGCCCCAAAGGGCAGGCGGGATTGTGCTGCTGTATACCTTTATGGTCAGTTTTCTGGGTGCTGCCTTACGTCTGGGCAGCATCGGACACCGCGAGGCGCAACGTATCTTGCTCAGCCTTCGGCCGCAGCTGTCTTCGCTGGTTGATATGGTATGGGAGCGAGATCTCGAAGAGATGGGCGCGTTTGCTCCCCTGGCAGATATCCGGGCAATGCAGCACGCGTATTTGCCAGTTCGTCTGTTTAGCAGTTGAGGACGGGAAGACAGGCACGAACACGCTCAGAGAAGCAGCACCCGACGCTATTCTGTATGCGTGGCCTGCATGAGGAAATGCAACACCTCATTGCGCAGCTGGGTGTACTGTGGCAGATCAATGATCGTCTCCCGGCTGCGGGGCCGAGGAATATCGACGTCCACACAGGCGGCCAGACAGGCGGCCGGACCAGTGGTCATCAGCGCAATACGATCCGAGAGTAAAATCGCTTCATCCACGTCATGGGTGACCATAAAGACCGTTGTTCCGGTCGCTTCCCACGTCTTCATCAGCTCTTCTTGGATAACACCTCGTGTGAGGGCATCAATTTGAGCAAACGGCTCGTCGAGGAGCAGCACTTTCGGCTGGACGGCAAACGCCCGGGCCAACCCAACACGTTGACGCATGCCTCCCGACAGAAAAGCCGGCTTCTTGTCGGCGGCCTGCTGGAGGCTCATCATCGTCAGATATTTTTGGGTATGGGCATCAACCGCCGTTTTGTCCCACTGCGGATAGGCCGCTTTGACCGCAATACGCACATTGTCAAATGCAGACAACCATGGCATCAAGGCAAAATTTTGAAACACGACCATGCGATCTAAGCCCGGCTCGACAACTTCCCGGCCGTCCAAGACCATGCCCCCTTCAGAGGCCGCCTCAAAGCCGGCCAGGATATTGAGCAGGGTACTCTTGCCACACCCCGAGTGACCAACCAGGGTGACAAATTCTCCCTGTTCCACGTCCAGCGAGACATCCTGGAAGACGCAGAAAGTCTCCGCACTCTGGGCGTTGTTATTCGTCCCCTCGCGAAGCGGGAAATGCTTGCTGACATGGTCAATCTCAAGAAAAGACATCCTAACCTTCCTTCCTGCTCCTGCGACCGGACTGGCGCCTACTCCGTATATGTCACCAGCCGGGCAAGTTGATTAAAACCGGAGTCAAGCACAATCCCCACCACACCAACCACAAGAATCGCAAACATCACCCCGGAAATGTCGAGGTTGTTCCACTCAATCCAGGTTAAATAGCCCAGCCCGAGTTCACCCAACAACATTTCGGCCGGGACAACGGCGACTAAGGCGCTCCCAAAAGAGATACGGAGTCCCGCGATAATAGTCGGTGCTGCCGCAGGCAAGATGACCATGAGTAGCCGCCGGAACCACGCCAGTTGCAAGAGATGGGCGACTTGGATGTATTCTTTGCGGATCGAACTCACCCCAAATGCGGTATTGGCAATGGTCGGCCACAGTGACGCCATAAAGACAACAAGAACAGCGGTCCAGGTCGGGTCTTGCACGCTGTACAACAACAGCGGCATCCACGCCAAGGGAGAGATCGGCTTCAAGATCTGAATAAACGGATTCAGGGCTTGATACAACGGTCGCGACATCCCGATAAGAATACCGATACACACGGCGATCACCGAGGCGGACAGAAACCCGGCCGCAAAACGCCACACAGTGTAGAGGACCAGATGTCCAACCCCATGGTCGTTTGTTCCCTTCTTATGGAAAGGGTCTGACAGTTCGGAAATCGATTTTTTGACCAGCACGAGCGGGCCTGGGATGCCTAGGATTTTTTCAGGATTATTAATATAGCTCCCCTGCTCCGTCCTAATAATGTCCCCGTTGAACTCCATGGTCGTCAGTTCGTCTTCTGTCCAGCTGGCCGGATCAAACGACGGCTGAACAGTCGCCGCATGCCAGGCCACCAGAAAAAAGACCAGCAGAGCAACAGACAGCAACCACGGCTGACTCTGAGCAGACATTTTTTGTGTGAGCAACAGTCCCGAGCGGGCGGGCGCGGGCGTATCAACGGGTCTCTTTTCCGCCCCGCCTGCCACTTCCTCGCCTGGCGAACGCTGCATCAGAAGGGCGGTCGTGGCGTCTCGCATGGACAAGGCGCGCCCGTTCACTGCTTCACCACTTTCGGTATGGGAGAAATTTTCCATTGTATGTCACAACTACGCGATCCCCTTTTGGATCTTCTTTTTTCTGAATATCGATTTCAAAGTCGATGGCGCTCATAATGCCATCCCCAAACATCTCATGGATCACGGCTTTCATTGCTGTTCCGTAGACCTGGGTGATCTCGTGGAACCGATAGATGAGCGGATCAACTGGTACCGTGCTGTCCAAGGCACCTTTGAGGGGCGGCTCCTGGAGTGGATAAGTCACATCTGGTGTTATCCCTAACACCTCGCCCAGCTGCCCAGCTTCTTCTGCGGACAAGGTCGCCTGGCCCATGAAGGCGGCAGCGACCCAAACTTTGTCTCTTGCCAAGGTGGTTGCGATATCGGCAAAAGACAGTCCTTTGTCCTTTTTGGCGGCCAGTAATACGTCTCGCGCTTCCTGACGTGTCATACTTCGTCCTCCCTGCTGTGTTTGCATTACACGAGATTATTGATCGGAAAACTCTTGACATATTCCTCAGGTTTTGTGGGATCAAAAGTCTTTCCCATCAGGACATGCGTGCTCGAGGTCTGCTGGTGATCAGCATAGCCCAGCTCCCGAGAAATTTTGTCACACTCCGATGCCAGATACACCTCTTCGGCAACTTTTTGGTAATCAAAGTCGCCCTCGACATGTTTCCAACGCTTCATCTGGGTCAGAATCCAAACGGCCATCGAGTGCCAGGGAAAAGGATCAAAGTCGATCCGGTCTGGCACGGTCTTAATGTTGCCAAGTCCATCGGCAAATTTGCCCGTCAGGACTTGCTCAAGCACGATCGTCGGTTGATTGAGGTAGTTTTTAGGCGCGATAGCTTTGGCAATGTCTTTTCGGTTTTCTGACTTGGAGGCGTAGTGGGTCGCGTCCACAATCGACTTAAACAAGGCCAGGAACGTATTCGGATAGGTTGACGCAAACTCTTGAGAAATAGCGAAGGCGCAGCACGGGTGCCCCTCCCAAATCTCTTTCGACAGCATGTAAATAAATCCAGCGTTTTCGTATACCGCGCGTTGGTTAAATGGATCGGGGGCGAGATAGCCGTCTACATTATCCGCTTTGAGGTTGGCCACCATTTCTGGCGGCGGGACGACTCGGATTTGCACATCCTTGTCTGGATGGACTCCCCCTTCTGCCAAATAGTAGCGTAGTAAATAGTTATGCATGGAGTACCGGAAGGGCACGCAAAAACGGAAGCCTTTCATATCCTGGGCCGACTTCACATCTTTATGCTTGGTATGCAGGGTAATGGCTTGGCCATTAATGTTTTCCACAGCCGGCATGAAGTACGGCACCTGCTTTGAACCTGCCCCAAGCGTAATCGACAAGGGCATCGGACTCAGCATATGGGCAGCATCCACGTCTTTATTGATCGACCAATCCCGTACCATTGCCCAGCCAGAAGCGCGCCGGACTTTGGCATTCAGCCCGTGCTTTTCATAAAATCCCATAGGCTCGGCCATGATAATCGGCGTGGCACAGGTAATCGGGATGAAGCCAATCGTCAGGTCTTTCTTTTCAATCCCGCCGGCCTTTTCCTGAGCCATAGCTTTTGCGGTTTTGAGAGGAAAGAGTGATTCGATAAGCGCCGCCGCCCCGCCTGCCCCAACCATCTGCATGAAGCGGCGACGCTTCATGTCATTGCCGCCAAACAGGGCGCGCACCACCGTACTCTCAACGACCCGGTCAATGATTTTTTCGGAGGTGTCAGGAAGAGCATGATTATCCGGCGTGGGCTGCTCACCATGACCGTGGGCATGCTCAAGCGACGTCTGGGGATCAAAGGGATCCTGTAAGCTGTTGTGGGCCATACAGATAACCTCCAAGGCATATGATTCGTTCTGACGAGTAATAGAACGTGAGAAAGAAGATGAGCAATTCGTATGCCAAGCCGAAGCGCAGGCAGCGAAAAGCCAAAAGACATGGAAAAACAGGCCTTTTACCGCAAGGGAAGCGGACAAAGATCAAACAGGCTGGGCACAGGGGTGTTTGTGGAGCAGCAGAAGAGCAGCCACCTGTTCATTTCGTAAGCAGCGTTTGACTGCTCAAGACAAGCTGACAGAATGCCCGCCGGCGTAAAAAAAGGGAGCCGCAAGCTCCCCTTTTCCAGAGAAATATGACCAAGCGAATCTGGAGACCGCTCAGATCTTCAGCGTCATCTCAATATAGCCAAAGTTGGCACTACCGCCCGGATAAATCCGGTCCACAATGCTGTCGCCGAACACGTGGGCAAAGAAGACGTTGACGTTGACGTGCTTGTTGATCGTATAGTTCAGCGTGGTCTCAATGATCTGGAACAGGCCGCGTTTGCCGAACGCCGGCCGGCCGACGTAGCCAAAGCCGGGCTGGCGGTCCTCCAGCGTTGCCCCGGCGCCCTGGTACCACAGGTCGTTTTTTTCGCTGACCCGAATGTTGTGAAAGTCGGTTCGCCAGATCAGCCCTTTGAGCGGCCGGAGAATAAGCTGGAAGAAGGCGTCTTCATTATTCATCAGGTTGTAGAAGGTGGTAAACGAATACACCCGTGCGGTGGGCAGGACCTGGAAGAAGGTCTCGTGGTCGCCGTCGGTGGGATCATCATCGCCCGAGCTGCGGTTATAGCCAATCCGCAACCAGGGTCTCCAGGGCAAGGTTTGGGGCTGCCAGCCGGCCTCGAAGGCAAGCGCCCAGGCCGAATGGTCCTGTTTGCCCCAGTCACCGCCCTGCCCAACACCCCAGCCCATCAGGTCGATGGGGCCGGCGGGAGTGGGCAGCACATGGATCACATGGCCGCCGCCGGTATGGATGGCGATATGCTGGCGGTCGGCGTTGCGCACCGCAGCAGGTCTATTATCGGTCGGTCGCAGACCGCGCCCGTCGGCATAATAGATGTAAAACAGACGGGCGTCGCTGGTTTGGGCAAAGGACGGCCGGGTGATGTTGAACGCGGTGTACAGCAGATCAATATCGTCCATCATCTTGACGCCGGCCAGATCAAACCCACCCTGGGTCGGGTGGGAGCCGTGCACGGTCAGGTTATAGGCGTCTTTGGTATAGCCCAGGGTGAAGCCGTCGTACGAGCGGCCGACGTGCGACCAGCCAAACGGACCGATCAGACGCTGTGAGACGCGGAAGCGCTTGATCCAGTCGATGGTTGGATCTTTGCTCAACACTTCGGCGCCCTCGGCAATCAGGTGACGGCCGCCCTTCACCCTCAGGCCGGGGATGCCGAAATTTTTCAGCGTCAGATGCGCCTGTTTGAGAAAAATGCTGGCGTCGTTATTGCGGCGGTTGTGGGCGCGATAGACTGTGCCGAGGCCAAAGGCGGCTTGCGGAGCAGGGGCACTGGCGTCATCGGGCAGACCCATGAGTGAGGAGTTCTGCGCCTCCACGTACAGGTCAAACAGCTCGTCCGACCACTTCAGCCCAAACTTGGCAACGGTTGCCGCGTAGGCGTAGGAATTGTCACCCGACGTGCCCTCAAACCAGTCCCAGAACTCTCCCCGCACCCGGAGGTTCGCCGAGAGCGACAGTTTGGAGGAGATCTGCGGGAGTGGCACGTCTGCCCGGAGCCCAGACGGCAAAAATGTGAGGAGACAGAAGGCGAGCAGGACAGCCCGTCTTTGCCGTTTGAGAGTAGGCCGCTCCCTCACATGTGTCACATGAGAAAGCCAAATATACAGTCGCATCAGCATAAGTGTTCTCTCCCTTCCTTACAAATCAACTAGCAAAAGAGAGGCCAATCACATCAAAAAGGCGCCGGAGAGTCAAATAAAGCGTGAAATGACTGGATTTATCAGCTCATTTTGACCAGCCGTGTCTTGAACAGGGAACGGGACGAAGCCGATTACATAGGCAAAACACAGGCCAATCTGCTGCCTGAGCAACAGGTGCGGCGTTATCAACGTTACTCAGGCTCTACTCAACACGTCGCCCAGCTATCATCAGGAGTGTTTTCTCCTCCCTCCCCTACTTTGACGTAGTTTCTTGTCTTAGGTAGCGGCCAGTTCCGGCCTGGCTTCGGCCGACGCTTTGCGCTCCGCCAGAGCTTGCTCCAATGCCTGTTGTTCTTCTTCGATAACGGCAGGTGAGAATTTCACCAGAAAAGTACATGCCGAGGCGATACACACGCACAGCCCCACCCACATTAACGCTTCCTGCGTGGCCAGGCTCTCGGAGCGGAACAGGAACCCCGCTGACACAGCGCCCGCATTACCACCCGCGCCGACGATGCCTGCGACACCACCAAGAGCCTTCTTGTTAATAAATGGAACCACAGCATACGTCGCTCCGCAGGACATGTGAACAAACAGGCCGGCAAAGATCATAGTAATGACAGCCAGGGGCAGGACGGTCATATATGAAAAGAGGAGCAGAGCCGCTCCTTCTGCCAGCAGAACCCCACCCATAAACCATACCCGACCATTCAGGCCGCCCTTCACCGCAACTTTATCAGAACATATACCGCCCAGCGTCCGGGCAAAGATGCCCATCGAGCCAAACAGGCCGGCAATCAGGCCAGCTGTGGCAATGTTGAGTTTGAAGTAATCGTGATAGTACAGTGCGGCGACGTTATTGATAGTCAGCTCAACTCCAAAGCAGGCCGCATACACAACAAACAGTGCCCACACCCGGTAGTCTTTGGCCGCCAGTATGAAGGATTCCCACGAACTGCCTTCGGCCGGAGGCATCTCACCTTTAGCCCGGAGATCTTTATAGTTGCCATTAGGAGCGTCCTGGGTGCAGTGATAATAGGCAATGCCCGTCAGGAACAGGATGACCCCCGGAACGACCATAGCGAGCCGCCAACCGAACACTTCATTGACGCCAAAGAGCAGGACAAAGGCGAGGATGAGCGGCATGACCATCTGGGTCACGCCGCCTCCCAGATTGCCCCAACCGGCCGTGGTCGCGTTTGCCGTGCCAACAACATTCGGGGCAAACATCACCGACGTGTGATACTGGGTAATGACAAACGAGGCACCAATGGCTCCGATAGCAAGCCGGAAAAGCAAGAAGCTTTCATAGCTGTCCGCCAGCCCAATACCCATAATGGGAAGTGAGCCTAACAACAGCAGCCAGGTATATGTCAGCCGCGGACCAAAACGATCGCACAGCGGACCAATAATAATGCGGACCAGAACCGTTATCGCGACTGAAGCAATAATCGTATTGCCGATCTGCGTCTTGGTCAGCATCAAGTCTTCACGCACCAGCGCCATCAGCGGAGCGATACCAAACCAACCGAAGAAACACAGAAAGAACGCAAACCAGGTCATATGAAAGGTTCGCATCTGTGGTGTCGCGAGACTGAATAGATCAATCTTGGTGGCTTTGTTTTTAACTTCCATTTTCTCTCTCAGCTCCCTTCTAGAAAATGTAATTTCTTGTGAGGAGAGCAATTTTGAGGCCAAGGACGGAAAGACGAACAGCCTATCCCAAAGAGCCCGATAAATAAGGAAAACTTTTTCTTTGGAGAGATGAGATGGACAAGATACGAGGAGAAGTGCTGATCCACATGCATCCAGATCAGCAAATTGTTGCTGTGGCAGCAGATGTAAAAGGGGACAATGGGGGGATGTGGCTGGAGGAATGCAGAGGGTTTGTCGCCCCTGAGAAAAAATTAAGAGACGACCTCTACTGACGCGGCTATTGACGCATTGTCCGCCACAACCATGAAGCCGCCATAAAACACAGCCCCGAGGCAAAGGTCGCAGGGGCAACGAGAGCACCGACCCCACCGAGATGGCCTTCGATCGTTTCCACCAGGAGCCACAACTGGATGAGCAACAGGACAACAATAAACGCTGTTACCATCGAAACGACGGCGCTCCGCTGGGCTCGGAGTGTTGAAGAAACAGTTTTCATAGCGTTACTCCTGTTGCCCAAATCTCTTCACCTTTTGTCGAGATCTGAATGCGTGGCAGCGGGCGTTTGGGCGGCCCAGCGAGCGGAGCCCCATTCTCAACCGAGAAATAGCCTTCGTGACACGGACAGTGGAGTTGCTTTTTGTCCGCATTATACAAAACGGGGCATTGCAGATGGGTACACTTTTGGCTGTAGGCGACAAATTGGCTTTCTGACAGACGTAGGAGTAGACACGGATCGTTCTTGGTTGGATAGAAGAACAGCCGGGCGCCACCAACAGGGATGTCCTTCACCAGAGCTATCCGGGTGGAGACTGTCTGTGTCGGCCACACATGCTGCCACCATTCACGGACGGCGACCAATCCCGTACCCAAAAATAAGGCCCCGGAGATCAGGGTCAAAAAGGCGGTGAACGCACGCCGAGTGACAAAATGGTCATCCTCCCAATTGATAGGGAAGTCTGCACGCCAATGCGGGACTGCCGATGGCGGGACAGAGGCAACGGGTCGGGGAGTTGTATCAGCCATGAAAGATGTCTCCTAAATCGATCATCGTAAGATTGGTGCAAAGCTTCTCGCCTACTCCCCACCCTCTTCTTCCATAAAACTCGCCACATCAAAGTCCATCTCGTCCGCCGCATCCGGACCGACCATCAGATGCACTTTAGTTGTCACCACTTGACGCCCAAAAGTGAAATTGTTGATCGGTTTCTCACGGCGTTTTTGCTCGACTTCCTCGCGCGTCCCAAAAAACAAGGCACCACTCGGACACACTGTGGCACACATGGGTTTCAGATCTGCCGACGTGCGGTCGTAACACATGTCGCACTTCATCATCTGGTCCATTTGAACCAAATAGCGCGGCACGCCAAACGGACAGGCCAGGACACAGTTGGAGCAGCCAATGCAGCGCGGCTTGAGGGCTGATTGCACAATTCCTTCAGCCGTTTGCTTAATGGCATCGGCGGGACACACCTGGGCACAGGTCGGGTCTTCGCAATGCATACACACCGTCGGTGTTGTCTGCGGAGAAACTGCCCGGTCCACATAGTCAAGGTGAATCATCGACACCCCGCGATGGGATTCACATTCGGCGCAGGCGTGCACGCAGGCTTGACAGCCGATACACCGGGAAGGGTCAATGAAAAATTCCATACCTAGGTGACTCCCTCTGCCTTGTGCATACGGACTGCACATACTTTAAATTCTGGGATTTTTGACACCGGGTCGAGCGCCCGGTTGGTAAGCAGGTTGGCCGCTTTATCACCCGGCCAGTGGTACGGGATAAAAATCGTGTCGGGGCGAATTGTCTGGACGACTAAGGCCGGTACAGTCAACGAGCCACGGCGGCTTTCGACGCACACCATATCCCCGTTTTTAATATCCAGCTTCTTCGCCAGCCGGGGGTGAATCTCAACCTGTGGGCCGGGGTATTGGTCAACAAGAGGACCGATCCGGCGGGTTTGGGTGCCGCTCAGATATTGGGAAACCACGCGGCCGCTGGTCATGATAATCGGATAGGCAGCATCAATATCTTCATCCGGTGGACGATACTGGATGGGGTGAAATTTTGCCTTGCCGTCAGGATGGGCAAAGGTGCCATCTTCAAACAGGCGTGGCGTGCCCGGATGGGCGCGGGTTGGACACGGCCAGAAAATACCGTTGTTTTTCTCGATCCGATCGTAAGTCAGGCCAGCATAGTTAATCGGCCCGCCGTCAGACGCGCGACACAGCTCCCGGAATATGTCCTCTGGTTCAGCGTATGGAAAGAGCAGCTCTTTGCCCAGCCGATGGGCGAGTTCGACAATGATTTCCCAGTCCGTGCGTGCGTTCCCCTGTGGCCGCACGGCTTGGCGAATCCGGACTACCCGGCCTTCCCCAGTAGTGACTGTGCCTTCGTCTTCTTCCTGTAGAGAACCTGCCAGGATCACATCTGCATGTCGGGCGGTCTCAGACATAAACGGATCAATCGCCACATAGAATTCGAGCTTCTCCAGGGCTGCTCGTGTTTTTGAAGTATCAGGTAAGGAGACCAGAGGGTTGAACGATAAGGACAGTAAACCTTTGATCTTTCCGTCATTGATGGCATCCACCAGCTCAACTGCGGTCAGTCCAATCTGGGGGATATCGGCTTCGTTCACGCGCCATACATCAGCAATTTCTTGGCGGTGCTGCGGGTTGGTGATATCCCGCCCGCCGGGCAATTGGTTGCAGCGTTGTCCGTGTTCACGGCCACCTTGGCCATTGCCTTGACCGGTGATCGTACCATAACCGCAGCCCGGCTTTCCAAGTCGCCCAGTCGCAAGGACCATATTGATGCACGACAGGACATTTTCAACACCTTTAGTGTGGTGTTCAATGCCCCGCGCGTGCAGCAACATCGACGCATCGACTTCGGCCCACATCTCTGCGGCACGAACAATATTGGCTGCCGGGACGCCAGTAATGTTCGCAGTATACTGGGGGGTATACTCAACGACGGCTTCTTGGACTGCCTCAAAGCCGTTTGTATGCGCAGCAATGAAATCGTGATCAATCCAGTCGTGTTCAATCAAGACGTGTAAGATACCGTTCATCAGCGCGCTGTCCCGTCCAGGTCGGACAGGCAAAAAAAGGTCGGCGGTCCGGGCGATCGGGGTCATGCGCGGGTCAATCACAATCAGTTTTGCCCCGTTGTCGCGGGCGCGCCAGATATAGTCAGTCAGAATAGGGAAGCACTCGCCGACATTGCTCCCAGTCACCAGCACTAATTGAGACAGCGGAATGTCCGACCAGGGATTGGCCGCTCGGTCAATGCCAAAAGCCAGCTTGTTGGCTGCTCCAGCTGAGACCATGCACAGACGTCCATTGTAGTCGATATTGGCCGTTTGCAAGGCCACCCGAGCGAACTTGCCCATCAGATAGGATTTTTCATTGGTCAGAGAAGCGCCGGATAAAATAGCGAAGGCATCTTTGCCATACGCGCCCTGAATCCGACCCATCTGGTCTATGATCAGCGGCATCACTTCATCCCAATCCGCTTCACGAAAGCCCTGCTGTGTACGGATCAATGGCGACAGAATGCGGTCGGGGTGATTATTTTGCAGATACCGTTTAACCCCTTTGGGACACAGCTTGCCTTGATTGACGGGAAAATCGTCCCAAGGCTCAAATCCGACCACCCGCTCAGCATGGACTTTGAGTTGAATGCCACACTGCACACCACAGAAGCAGCAATGCGTTTTCACCAGCCGGTCTGGCTGGGCATCTGCGTGCCAGCCATCTGGCGGTTCGTAATTCAGGTGCGGGCCAAACTGTTCAATCAGTTCGGTTTCAGACACTGGAAGCGTCGCCATGGGTGCGTCCTTCTCTGCTTCTTCGTTTGTGAGTTTGTCGCTAAGCAACCTGCTTGCCGGACTGAACGGCTTCGTCCGTAGGTATGATTCCAAACCGATGATGCATCGTCCTGCCTTGATTCAAAGCCAACAGACGCCGCCGACACGGGGGACAGAAATCCTGGTAATGGGCAATTGCCCCATCAAGCTGATACTGAAAATTGAGTTCGCCGAGCACCTGCTTGAGATCATCGACCTGCATCTGCGAGGCATACGGCTCTCCGCAACGCTGACACTTTGCTTGGAGACCCGACTGGGCTGCGCGTTTATAAAAGGCAACCCCGAGCTGCGCTGGGCGCTGGAAGATATGAAAGAATTTGCCAAACGGCAGATACAGCAGCATGGCAATGACCGAGGCCGCATGGGTGACAGCAATAAACGTGAAGCCGTGGCCGTATAACCAACGCGAACTGACAGTGAGTCCAAGACCAGTGACAGAAACGACAAAGAGCAGCAGCAGTGGCAAGACATCGTTTCCAAACTGCTGCAGCGCAATCGCCCCAGGTTCGGTGAGTCGCCGATGGATGGATAAGCCAATGCCAATGAGCACAAGAATGGCCGAGATATTCAGCGCATTAAAAGCAAGAAAAGCTTGGATAGAATCAATCGCAAAGGCTGCGACCTGCAGACCAAAAACAAACACCTGATAGGTATGCAGATCAGACGCCGGTGTCTCAAAATGGATCCAGCCAAAGACCAGCGGAAAGGTAATCGCAAAAGCCAACATGCCGCCCCAGGACATACACATATGTAGAATCCAACGCGTGTGGCTACGCTGACCAATAAAGCGCTGGGTGGCAAAATTATCAAATAATAAGCCGCTCAGGATCGCCATGTTGTGGAGTCGGGCATCGTCCCAGAACAACCGCCAGCCCTGTTTCCAGTAACGCATAGTCGGCGGACGTTGCAGCCAAACGGTATACCGATAAGCGACCGCCGCTGCACAGAACACCGTCGCTAGAGCGTAGGGCAGTAACACCCAGTCAAAATGTAGCAAGTTGCCAGAGCCAACGATGATCAAGACGGCAATCATACTGCCTGCCACACAGCCGGCAATACCAGCTTTACGGTCAATAAATGAGGGATTGCTAGTCATAAGCGTACGCCGTGGCGAAGATGGAGAACGCACCAGGTCGAGCGTCCGCCAGCCGGGTGAATCGGGAGCGTATGTGAAAGACGGGGAGCGGCGAAACAGTGATTTTGGCACGGGATATTCCTCTTACATGATGCCTGAGAATACTTAACTAAACGCCTTTCTTGACGTGGCAGGGGCATCTTGCCCTTGATCGCCCACGGGCTGGAAGCCCGTGCCACGTGGCCACTTATTCACAGCGCAATCCGAATCTGGCCATCCACCTCACGCACCGGGTAAGTCTGCAACTGAGCATCTTCTCCAATGCATTTGCCCGTCTTCAGGTCAAATTTCCACACGTGCAGTGGGCAAATCAGTGTATCTGCGCCAAGGATACCATCGGAAAGTGGCCCGTGCCGATGGGGACACGAGTTGTCGGTAGCATAGAGTGTCCCATCCCGCTGGCGGAAGACGGCAATCGTCCGCCCGGCAAAAGTGTAGGACCGGCCCTGGCCCAAAGGAACGCTGTCTATCGGGCCGAGATCGATTTCGTTCTGAAAGATACCCCCAGTCCCGAGTCGTGCTTGTGCATTATCGACTGAGGTAAGGGCAGTCTGCATCTGTTGGCTCATTGCACAGCCTCCTCACGCTTTGCTTTGACTGTGACTTGTTCGATCTGAATCGGAGCGGCGAACTGGCTGGCATGCACAGGTTCAGCCGCTTCGGTTGCCCATGGATCTTTGTAGGCGGCTACGGCCGCTTCGATTTCTGCATCGAGTCGGTCGCAGATACCAAGGCTGTCTTCGAGTAAGACATCTTGCAAATGCTCAATGCCAACTCGCTCGACAAAACCGTAGCTGCGTTCCAGATATTTCCCGTTCTCACGATAGTACTGAATGAAACGGCCCATATATTTGAGCACTTCTTCATGACTATCGACAGTACACAACAAGTCACCTTTGCGCACACTGCTGCCCGCTGCCCCACCGAGGTAGATCTCCCACTGGCCGCCTTCGATTGCGACCGCGCCGAGATCTTTGACATACGCTTCAGAACAGTTGCGCGGGCAGCCAGCAGTGGCCAACTTCATCTTGTGTGGTGACTCGACCCCTTGGAAGCGACGCTCAATCTGTTTGGCGAGTTCAATCGAGTTGCCCAGACCGTAGCGGCAGAAGTCCGTTCCCACACAGCTTTTGCAGGTGCGAAACGCTTTGGTATAGGCATGCCCACTCGGCATACCCAGGTCTTTCCATACTTTAGGCAAATTGTCTTTGGTGATGCCGAGCAGATCGATACGCTGACCGCCAGTAAACTTGACCAACTCAACATCGTATTTTTCAGCCACTTCACCAATACGCTTGAGCTCGGCAGCTGTAGTCACGCCGGCATAGATGCGCGGGATCACGCTAAACTTCCCGTCGCGTTGAATATTGGCGTGCACCCGATCATTGATGTACCGGGCATCTCGCTCGTCCTCATATTCGCCGGGCCACACAGACTTGAGCAACGACGCCAGCCCAACCTTACTGCCAGGATCTTCTTTGCCGTCGGCCAACTCACGGAACACGGCACTGACGCTGGTGAGGTGTTTTTCCTTAACCGCTGCAACAAGTTCAGGTTTGGTCAGCGGGACACCTGGCACATAATAATGCTCGCTGGGATCTTCTTGGATTTCGCCGCCGTACACTTCCAGCAGCTGCATAATCAATCCTTTGCAGCTGCCACAACCGGTTCCGGCCTTGGTATGCACGCCAACCTTTCCCACTGAGCGACACTTACCAATTGTAATCGCCTCTTTGATCTTGCCTTTGGGTACGCCGTTGCAGTTACAGATTTGAGCCTGATCCGGCAGATCAAAGACCGACAGAATAGGTGCTCCGCTAGAGGTACCGAACAGCAGGTCTGCACGGCGTTGGGGCACTGGCGTCTCCGTACTAAACATTTGGGTCAGAACACCAGCCGTATCCGTTTCGCCAAGAAGGATAGCGCCGACAAGCAGTTCATCCCGAATGACCATTTTTTTGTACACCCCACGATTTGGCTCGCGATAGACCACGACCTCGTCATCTGGTTCCATCGCTTTGGTCATGCCCATAGACGCCAACTCAACGCCCATCACTTTCAGTTTTGTTGCCAGCTTTGAGCCGACGTAGGCAGCTTCAGGTTGCACCGCAGTCAACACATCAGCAATGGTGCACGCTTGATCCCAGATTGGATCGACCAGACCATACACCATGCCCCTATGCTGGGCGCACTCACCAACGGCGAAGATGTCGGGATCGCTGGTGTGCATCTGGTCATCACATACGATGCCGCGCTCAACTGTTAAACCTGAATCTGTGGCAATTTCAGTAATCGGCCGAATCCCGGTACTGACAACAACCATGTCAGTTTCCAGACTGGAGCCATCTTTGAACTGCAAGCCTGTGACATGCTCCTCACCCACAATATGAGTTGTAATCGTTTCGAGCTTCACCTTGACGTCCATCTGCTCCATGTTCAGCTTGAGCATTTCCCCAGCGTCAGGATCGAGCTGGACGCCCATCAGTTGCGGCATGGCTTCCAGGACCGTCACTTCAACCCCATGGGTCAGCAGCCCCCGCGCCGCTTCCAGGCCCAGCAGACCGCCACCGATGACGGCGGCTCTGCTGCATGACTCGGCATAGTCCGCAATCTTTTCGCAATCATCGACAGTCCGAAACAGAAACGTGCCGGGTTTGCCCATGCCGTCCATAGGTGGAACAAACGGGCGTGAACCGGTGGCAATAATGACTTTATCGTAAGGTTCTTCGATCGGAGCAGCGGCTGGTTCAATTCCGTTCAGGCCATAGGCAACCCCATCGCTACGCATTGGCTTGCCAACCACCACCTGCCGTTCGCGGTCGATCAAGATAACTTTGACGCCGACGTGCAAGATGATGTTATTCTCTTCATACCAGGCCAGCGGATTCAGGAAGATGTCTTCCATCTTCTGCGAACCGTTGAGGACGTTCGAGAGCAGGATACGGTTGTAATTCCCGTACGGCTCGGAACCGAACATCGTGATGTCAAAACGGTTGGAATCACGGGCCAGGATCTCTTCCACAACCCGCGCACCTGCCATGCCGTTGCCAATGACCACGAGTCGTTCCCTACGGTTTTCTGCCATGTGTCGTGTCTCCTTCGTGTCCGTCTGGCTGGCTGATCTTCGACCAGCGCAGCAAATGTATGAGCAAAAGACAGACCAGTTGGAGAAGGAGAGTCTAAGATCACGAAAAAAATGTAAAATGGCAGGATTTATGCATGTATTTCGACACGTTGTATTTCGAACAGGGAGTCAGGCCGTGATGATTTGATGATTGCATAGGCAAAGAAGAAGCAATTTGTTGCGTGAGCAGCAGGGGCAGTCGAGTTCCGTAAGGAAACGCATCCACCCGGAACCGAGCCCTTCTTGTGCTCTCGGCAAGCACTGTGCTGCAAAAATAGGCAGCAGAAAGTAGCAGGATTTGTCCAGCAAAGCGAAAAAATACACTATTTTCAAGAAAAGTGGCCAGAAAACAGTAAAACGCAACAAAACGCAACTTGGCACGCTTCCTGCTCCCTGTGCCAAGACAGATGCACGGCAGTACAGCCCTTCTGCGTGCAACCTCCTAGGACCACAGGTCTCTCTCCTGGCCTGGAGTCCTTCCTTAGGGACGGTGTTACCCTCACGCCGTCCCTTTCTTTTTCCTGCTACTATCGAGACGATTCAGTTTGAGAAATAACAAAGCTGTGGGCATTTGAGAATTGAAACGCTGCTTATGGAAAATCAGCAGATAGGACCTGTGCCATGAACAGGACAATCAATTGGATTTGTTGTGGGTGCATCACAGTCCTGTTTTGTTTCAACCCCATGTGGCCTCTTTCGGTCCATGCCCAGTCGCTTCCTTCACTCCTGCCTATCCCCCTCGGTCTGCCAACGCCCCTGCCTGTTCCGGACACGAATCTACTGACTCCCGAAAAGATCGACCTTGGGCGGCGTTTGTTCTTTGATCGGCGTCTGTCCCCCAATGACACGATATCCTGTGCGATGTGCCACGTCCCAGCTCAGGGCTTCAGCGTCAATGAGACCCGCCTCGCTGTTGGCATACATGGCAAAACGGGGAAACGGAATGCACCAAGTTTATACAACGTGGCTTATCAGGAGTTGCTATTCCACGATGGACGCGAGTTCACGCTTGAGGATCAGGTCATCGCTCCGCTGACCCAGCCGGACGAGATGGGCAACCCCTCGATTGGATACGTGGTGAATAAAATCAAGAAGCTGCCAGGCTACAGCGGTGCCTTCCACACTGCCTTCGGCGACGCACCAAGCGTTGCAACGCTTGGAAAGGCGCTCGCCAGTTACCAACGGACGCTCGTGTCCGGCAACTCCGCTTTTGATCGATGGTATTATGGCCACGAGCAAGCCGCGCTCAGCCAGCAAGCCAAAGCCGGCTTTGCAATCTTTATCAACAAAGGAAAATGCGGGACGTGTCACATTTTCAGTCAAGACGCAGGCTTGTTTACCGACCATAAGTTCCGCAACGTTGGCGCATCCCACCTACCACTCATTCCAACGGAAACGCTTGCCATCGATCTCGGCGGAGGAATTCGCACCAGCATGCCACGTGCCCAGCTTAATGAAATCCTGACCCCACCCAGCAAAGATCTCGGGCGCTACGAGGTAACACGCGACCCACAAGACCTCTGGCACTACAAAATTCCTTCCCTGCGGAATATCGCCCTGACCGCTCCCTATATGCACAATGGCGTCTTGCTCACCTTGGAAGCCGTGATTGATTACTACGATAGAGGCGGCAGCCGTGGGCCAGGCCAGGACGCGCGGATTGCACCCTTGCATCTCACAGCAGAGGACAAAGACGCTCTGCTTGCGTTTCTTCACAGTCTGACCGGCGACAATGTCGAGCGACTGGCCAAGGAGACGTATCCGCACGAAGAATAGAATCCCGCATAATTGTAGCGTGTTTTGAGCCAATGAAAAGTGGAAGAAACGAATAGAGAAATGAAGCTTGCGTAACTTATTCAATCTTGCAATTCTGAGGCGTGCGGAGAGAAAGAATTCAGCGTGCGATTTCAGGGCAAGGTTGATAAGGTAAAATCCAGCCATGCAAGAACCGCAAGAAGCAGCTGACACACAAACCCTCCCCCAAGTCCTCCAGCAAAATTTCGGCTTTGACCAATTTCGTCCCGGCCAACGCGAGGTGGTCGAAAATTTGCTGGCGGGCCGGTCTGCGGCAGCGATTTTTCCCACTGGGGGCGGGAAGTCGTTATGTTATCAATTGCCAGCGCTGATGCTGCCCGGTGTGACACTGGTTGTTTCGCCGTTGATCGCGTTGATGAAAGATCAAATCGACGCCCTGACGGCGCGGGGGATTGCTGCCCGGCGGCTGGATTCGACCTTGACTGCAGACGCCTATCGCGCCGTCATGAACGAAGTCCGTTCGGGCAATCTGCAATTGCTGTACGTGGCGCCCGAGCGGTTCAGCAACGAGCGCTTTCGTCAAGCCATCATGCGGACTCGCGTCTCGCTTTTTGCGGTGGACGAAGCGCACTGTATTTCAGAGTGGGGACATAACTTCCGGCCCGATTATTTGAAACTCGCCGAGTTCGCCACCCTGTGTCAGGCCGAACGTATCTTGGCCCTCACCGCGACTGCGACCAAACAGGTATTGGGAGATATCTGTGAAGCCTTGCATATCCCGTCCGACTGCGCCACCTGTACCGACTTCTATCGCCCCAACTTGACGCTGTTGAGTGTCCCTGTTGCAGCATCTCAGCGGGATGAGCTGCTCCTGGAACAACTGCAAGCCCGCCCGGCCGGCCCGACTATCATCTACGTCACCCTCCAACGCACGGCAGAAGAAGTTGCCGAACGTCTGTCAGCTGCGGGCCTACAGGCCAAACCCTATCATGCTGGCCTGCGAAACGAGGTACGCACCGCAGTCCAAGACTGGTTCATCCGGACCCAAGCGGGCATTGTGGTGGCGACCATCGCCTTTGGCATGGGGGTGGACAAAGCCAATATCCGCTACGTCTATCACTACAATCTGCCAAAGAGCCTGGAAAACTATGCCCAAGAGATCGGCCGCTCGGGCCGTGACGGCGCGACCTCAATTTGCCAGATGTTCGTTTGCCAGGACGATATGAACGTGCTGGAAAACTTTGTGTATGGCGATACGCCGACGCTATCGGCCATCCAGAGCTTATTAGACGATCTATTTTCTCTACAGCAAGAATTTGACGTGAGCTATACGGAGTTGTCAACGCAACATGACATTCGGATTTTGGTCGTGCGCACCTTGCTGACGTATCTCGAATTGAACGGCTGCCTGGAAGGCGGCACGCCCTTTTATTCCGACTACCAATTCAAACCCATCCTGTCGTCAAAGGAAATCCTGGCCCGCTTTGAAGGCGAACGCCGCGCATTTTTGTTTCAGATTTTTCAACACGCGAGAAAAGCCAAGATATGGCTGTCTATCGACGTGGACCAAGCCACCCAAGCCATGGGGGTAGCCCGAGAACGCATTGTGCGGGCGCTGGATTATTTGGGCGCACACCAGATGCTCGAAATCAAAGCCCAAGGCGTGCGGCATCGCTACCGCCGCCTCAATACTCCGGATGATCTTACAACATTAGCCCAATCGCTCTACCAACGCGCGACAGAGCGCGAAACGCGCGAAATCGCCCGGCTCCGACAAGTCCTCGACCTGGCGAAGCTGGATGGCTGTCAGGTCTCGGCGCTGTGTGCCTATTTTGACCGTCGGCTGGAGGAACCCTGCGGCCACTGCTCGTGGTGTCTCAATGGCCACGCCCCGATTGCCGTATCCCAACGGGCAACGCCACGCGTCGATGCAGATCTTTTGCGCCAAGCCGGAGAGTTGCGTCAAGCGCGTCCAGGGATTTTGTCGGACCCATCTGTCCTCACCCGTTTCTTATGCGGCGTCACGTCTCCGAAACTGACCCGAGCCAAGCTCAGCTCGCATACTTTGTTTGGCTCGCTGGAACACGTTCCGTTTCAAGACGTGCTGTCACAGCTCAAGTCGGCAGGTAAGCCCAGTCCTGCGTAATATGAGGCTTGCGCATTGTTGTCTCATGTGAATGTCGGGGAATACCTGGTAACTGATTCGACTTTATACCGTCAAGAAGGGCAATGCTTTGAATATTTTCAGCATGGCGTGGAGAAATGTATGGCGGAACACCCGCCGTTCAGTCGTCACCATTGCCGCAATGACGCTCGCGCTGTGCGTGGAGCTACTCTACGCCGGGCTGGTGACCGGCTATTTGCAGGGTATGGAAGATGACGTGCTCGACCTTGAGGTCGGCGACATGCAGATCTTTGCCGGGGACTATGTGGACAAGCCGTCGATGTATACCACGATCAGGAACCCCGACGCCCTCCTGACCCAACTCGACGCGGTCGGCTACCCGGCCAGCGCCCGCCTGCTCGGTGGCGGCTTGGCTGCGTCTGACGAATTCTCGGCTGGGATAGCGCTCCGGGGCGTAGATGTGGCCCGAGACGCGCGGGTCAGCTCGATTGGCGAGAAGGTTGCCGCAGGCAGCTGGCTCGATCCGGCTGATCCATATGGGGTGGTTGTCGGTCGGCGCTTGGCCAAAACGTTAGAAGTGCAACCGGGTGACGAACTGCTGATCCTGAGTCAGGCTGCGGATGGCAGCATGGCCAACGACTTGTATACCGTCCGGGGAGTTTTGATGGGGGTCGCAGATGCGACTGACCGCACGGCCATCTTTATGACGACACCCGCCTTCCGAGAGTTGATGGCGTTTCCCCAGGGTGCGCATCAAATGGTCGTCCGGCGGCCTGAAGAAGTCGAGTTGGAGACTGCCGCAGCAACCGTGCAGCGGCTCAGTCAGAATCTCCACGATCTCCACAACCCCGACAATATCAACGACCTCGACGTCAAGACCTGGAAGCAACTCATGCCAGTCGTTGCCAACATGTTGGAATCAACCCAGGGACTGATCCTTGTCGTGTTCTTCATTATCTACGTTGCCGTCGGCATCTTAATCCTGAATGCGATGCTCATGGCAGTCTTTGAGCGTATCCGCGAATTTGGCGTGCTCAAGGCGCTCGGCGCCGGGCCGCTCCATATTGTGAGCTTGATCCTGGTCGAGAGTGCGATCCAGGCTGGCGTAGCCATTGTCGCCGGGGTGACGCTCGCCCTGCCTGGCATGTGGTATCTGAGTAGCGTCGGTATCAACGTAGGCAGACTGGGTGGCATGTCGGCCATGGGAGTAGCCATGCGACCAATCTGGTACGGGATATACACTGTTGGCACGCTCAGTGGTCCGCTGATCATGCTGGTTGTCATTGTCTTTTTTGCCGCGCTCTACCCCGCGCTCAAGGCGGCCTTCATTCGTCCTGTTGAAGCTATGCGGTATCAGTAACAGCGGGAGTAGCGGAAAGAACAAGAACACCAGGCAAAGGAGAGAGGCGATGACAGGTCTCAAACTCGCAGTTGTGGCTTGGCGCAATTTATGGCGCCACAAGCGTCGGACGCTGTTGACACTCTCCTCAATTGCCTTTGGTGGTTTCTTGGCAGTATTGTTCACTGCCTTGCAGGACCGCTCGTTTGCCGACTTCATTGACACCGCTGCCCGCTTGGGGAGTGGGCATGTGACCTTGCAGCACCCTGACTATCTCGACACGCCCAGACTGACTAGAACTGTCCAGGGAAGTGCTGAGCTGCGCGCGCTCGTCACTCGGGATAGCGATGTGGCACGAGCGGTTGAGCGTATTAGTGGCCAGATTATGCTGGCGACTGCCAGTGACAGTTTTGGGGCATTTTTTATGGCCTACGACCCGGAGCTGGAGGATGCAAGTACGCTATCCTTTGGCGAGGGCCTGACTGAAGGAGCCATGTATACGACTCCACACGATACAGGCATCATTCTGGGCAAGAAGCTGGCTCAGAACCTGGGGCTAAAAATCGGGAAAAAGGTCGTGTACACCATGCTGGACAAGCAGGGCGAGATTGTGTCCGGCATGCGGCGCCTCTCGGGTGTGATCAGTACCGGCGCACCCAGTCTGGATGCGGGTCTGTGTCTGCTACCGATTAACACGGTGCGCGAGGCGCTCGGTTACGCCAGCGACGAGAGCACGGCGGTGGCGGTGTTTTTGTCTGACGCGCGCCAAAGCCCAGCAGTCGCCCAGCGTTTGAACAACACCTTAGGCTCTGGGGGGCGAGACGCGAGTCGTGTGGCATTGGCCTGGGACGAGATCCGGCCTGAATTATCGACCTTCATTGCCATGAAGGTGGGCGGGGCTCGGTTCATGGAACTGATCATCGCAATTCTGGTCGCCGCCGGGATCTTTAACACCTTGTTTGTATCGGTGATGGAACGGACGCGCGAGTTCGGGATTATGCTGGCCATCGGCTACTCTCCCGGCCAACTATTTGGCCTGGTGATGTGGGAGAGTCTGTGGCTAGGATTGGTCGGGATCGCGGCCAGCGCGGCCATGACCATTGGGCCGTATATGTACCTGGTCAACACAGGTATCGACATGAGCGCCATAGGTGGGACGGCCGGAGTGGCCACTGAGGTAGCCGGAGTTGGATTCGATGGCACGTTACGGGTTGGCATCTTTCCCGAACACTTGGTGATTATCGTCCTCGCCGTCGTCCTCGCCACGTTGACCGCCGGCCTGTATCCGGCGTGGCGAGCCGGGAATGTTGTCCCAGTCGAATCCATCAAGCTGGTGTAAGGGAAAGCTATGCCTGAAACGAATGCCGCTCCTGTGGTCGAACTCACAGCTGTCACCAAGGACTATCGCCAAGGAACGCTCGACGTCCAGGCCCTGCGGGGCATTAATCTGACTATCCACAAGGGCGAATTCCTGGCCATCTGTGGCCCTTCAGGCTCGGGGAAGACCACCGCGCTAAACCTCATTGGCGCGTTGGACTCTGCTACCTCGGGCAGCCTGAAGCTCGAAGGCCACGATCTCAAGACATTGAACCGGCGGGCGCTGAGTCGGCTGCGCCGCGATCGGATTGGCTTTGTCTTCCAAGCCTATAACCTCTTGCCCGTCCTGACCGCGTATGAGAATGCCGAAACCGTCCTGGCCCTGCAAGGAGTCTCAGCGGCTGAGCGCCGCAAGCGGGTGATGCAGCTCCTGGCCGAGGTAGGTCTCGCAGGGCTGGAGGAGCGACGGCCTGACCAGCTGTCCGGAGGCCAGCAGCAGCGCGTTGCCATTGCCCGCGCCATTGCGGCCAACCCGGCCGTTGTCTTGGCCGATGAGCCGACCGCGAATGTGGACTCTGAGACGGCCGAGAAGCTCCTCGGCATCATGCAACAGCTGAACCGTGAACGCGCCGTGACCTTCATTTTTTCCACCCACGATGCACGCGTCATGGACCATGCCCAACGTATCGTACGTTTGGTGGACGGTCAGGTGGCGAGTGATGAGAGGCAGCAGTGAGCGGAGGCTGTTTCAGTTGAGCACAAATACAGCGAGTTCTCGATTTTGGGAGTTTTACCCCAACAGTACCAGTGGTCTGCAGCCCACTGGTACACGTTGTACTAAGTCTGCCATACTCCATAACGCAGAAAGGGGAGCTGCGATGCGACACGCTCAGAAGCCGCCACGGGGGCGGCTTTTCATCCTGTGTGCTCTACTCGTCACGCTGCTCACGACCTCGACCACAGCACACTATCCTGAGGTTGATCACTTCTACGGGACCTGGGATGGTGAGATGAAGTATACCTCATTGGCCTGCATGCATAACCCACCACAGCAGTTCATCCTCAGCATTGGCGCCCCCTTGCACTGGACCCATACCGCCTTCATCGTCTTTGCGTTGCAGGTCGGAGACGAAAAAATCGTGATGTCATGGAGCTCCTTTCTGCTCTACGTCTCCGGCGATCTCGAAGGGAGTGTCCGTCTCGAACGAGACGACAACGCCATCCTCGCCCTGAGTGGTCGGCTCAACCTTGGGGAAAGAAAGGGCCGAACAGGAGAAGGGACTTGGTTCAACAATGCCCGGTGCTCCGGCACCTGGACCGTCACCAGACGAAAGGAATAGGAGGACAACATGGCCGACCTCTCTGACGAAGCCCAGTATCTAATCGGCCGCGTCCGGCACTTAGAGGCGGTACTAATGCTGGTCCTGAGCAGTTTGCCGCCTGAGAATCGAGACCTCGCGCTAGAGCGCCTGAGAAACGGATTGGCCGGAGTGGAAAATAAGATCAAAGAGGGGGGGGTGAAAGAGGGATTTCAAGACGGGAATGAAAGCCTGATCAATCTCCTAGATGGCTTCTCGGAATTTTTCAGCTAACATGGAATGGGTAGACACTCTTCGCCCCTAGCTAGAGCTATGAACCAGCAACTCACTGTCGCACTTATGCCTGACTCCGGAGAGGGGGGCTTCACAGCTCGGGTCCCCGGCATCCCTGCTTACGGAGAAGGTGAAACAGAAGAGGAAGCGATTGCCGACCTCAAGGAAGCTTTGCAACCCTATATCGAGGCATTTGGATTGGAAGATACGATCTCTAGGATCAATGCTCCAATCTAGAGAAGCTCGTCTTGGCCTTGGACCTGACCAACAGCACGCTGGTCATACAGGATTGGGGCGGCCCCATCGGCGGCTCTCTTGCCTATCGGCATCCTGAGCGTGTGAAACGGCTGTGTATCATGAATGCCCTCGTCGGAGGTCGTGCCCCGGACAGCACCACCTCGGTTCGCCAGTCCGCGTGGTTTCAAGGACATGTGGCCGGCCGGACCAGTTGTGACACTCCCCGGTGTCGGCCATTTCTTACAAGAGGATACCCCAGAGGCGGTGTCGGCACTCATAGAGCAGTTCGTGCAAAGGACGTGACCGCTTAGAAGCTGAAAGATTTCAATATTCGGGCGGCAGTCCTGCTTGACGGACGGCCTGCCCATAGCCTACGAATCAGACGTTAGCGCATGAGGAGGGAAAAATGGCACTAGAAATACAGCCACTGGCTGAACCGCTCGGAGCTCTTGTTCATGGTTGGAACCCCACAGTCGAGCTCAGCTCCCAGGACCGTTCTGACATTCTTCAGGGCTTACGCCAATATCAGATCTTGATATTCCGGGGCCATGACCGGCCGAGCGACACGGAACTGGTGCAATTCACCCGTAATTTTGGCGATCTGGTCAAAGGGTCGGAGTGGTTTGGTGACATTGGGGAGTATGCCGAAATTTTGCCGGTGAATAACTTGCACGATGCTGATGGCGTGCCCAAGGGGACCGGCGGTTCAACACACTTGGAATGGCATTCCGATTATTCGTACGTCTCCACTGTCGGCAAAGAAAGCTTCCTGGAAGCCTGTGAGTTGCCCAAATCACCCCCACAGACCTGTTTTTGTAGTCAGTATGTGGCGCTGGAGACGCTCCCACGCAAGACAGTCGAGATGCTGCGACCGCTCCGCGCCTTTCATAGTATCAGTTCCATGTATGCTGGGAAGCTCGTCGAAGACTCGGCTGACGGTCAAGTGCAGAAAGGGGTTCGGGCCGGATTCATGGCCAAGAAAGCCCGCAACAAAAAGCTGGGGCTCACACGTCCCCCCATTCCAGAGGCTGAACATCCAGTGATTTTACGCCATCCGGATTCCGGTCGAGAAATCCTGTACGTCAACCCTGGCATTACCAAGTATATCATCGGTATGCCCCAGGATGAGAGTGACGACTTGCTCCGAGAGCTGCATGCCCATTCGACTCGCCCGTCTTTTGTCTATGCACATGATTGGCAACTGGGCGATATGATCATGTTCGATACGCTGGGCAGCTTGCACCGACGCGATTCTTGGGACCGGAATGAACGCCGCGTCATGCGCCAGCTGAGTACCCTGTGGGACCCATCGGAGGCGACGGCCTAGTGGCAGCCCTTCCCTGCAATTGTTTGGGCTTCCGGCATTTAGACAGGAGTCGGTGTCCGAAACACTTGGCGTTGAAACGCATCTGCCGCCCGCAGTACGGTTGCATCTTCGCCTATCCGGCCGATGAGCATGATGCCGACCGGTAGCCCCTCAGACATGCCACACGGAATGCTGATGGCCGGGTGTCCCGTCACGTCGAACGGACACGTATTGGAAAGCATTTCTAACGCGCGCGCTACAGACTCTTCGCGACTCGCATCCGCTGCGGGGATCTTGGTCGCCTTCATCGGCAGGGTTGGCATTACCAGCAAATCACAATTGGTCAGCGCCGCATCGTAGGCCGCGCTCAACGAACGAGCCAGGTTCTGCGCTTTGGCATAATAACGGCCATGATAATGCTCTTGCATATACTGGCCCAGCAGCATGACGTTCTTGACCGTTTCTGGAAAATCATTTGTCCGGGTTCGCCAGCTCCGCGCATAGGCATCCAACAAACTCGTTGTGTAATGGCCCTTCCAGTTGGTGCCCATGCTATTGCCCTGCACCATCAACATCGTTGCGCCTTCAATGGCAATCGCGTTCCAGATATGCTGGCCATCTCGATGCCAGGGAATTGAGACGTTAGCGACCTCCGCTCCCAGGCGGCTGAACGCTTGGGCGGATTCGCGGACACTCGTATCCACATCTGGTTCGGACAGTCCTTCCCAGCCGAAGCCTTCTGTCACAATACCGAATCGCAGGCCATTCACATCGCCGGACAGCGCCTGGCTATACGCTTCACCGCTCAACCCAGCCTGTTGGCGCGGATCGAGCCCATCCGGTCCAGCCAAGACTTCCAAGAATAAGGCCAGGTCTGCCACCGTGCGTGCCATTGGCCCAGTGTGGTCAACCGTCGTCTCGATAGGGAAAGCGCCCGTATACGGGACTAATCCATACGTCGGCTTGAGTCCGCAGATGCCACACCAGCTACTCGGAATACGAATCGACCCGCCCTGATCGCCACCAATGGCCAGGTCTACTGCGCCGGACGCCACCAGGGCACCACTGCCGCTCGACGAGCCGCCAGTCGTCCGGCTCAGATCATGCGGGTTCCGAACCGGCGGGGTCGCACAGGTGTGGCTGGCCCCAGAGAAACAGAAATTCTCGCACACTGATTTGCCGAGAATCGTTCCGCCGGCTTCAAGAATACGTGTCACAATTGTGGCATCAATCTCAGGCACGTAGCCCTCTAAGATACTGCTGCCATTCATCATCGGCACGCCAGCCACACACACATTGTCCTTAATCGCGACAGTCTTGCCTGCCAACGGCCCAGACGCGGCTCCTTTGATTTCGCTCCGCCAGTACCAGGCGTTGAGCGGATTGTCCTCAGGCTGCGGCCGGAATCCAGGGTTGCGGGGATACACAACCGGTAAGCTCGGTTCAGTCAGTTCATCAAGGCGGTTATAGGATGCAATCGTATCTTCCATAATGCCTTGAAAAGATTCCAGGTCTTCTGGCTCCAGGCTCAGCGAATAGCCAGCCGCAATATCAGCCAGGTCGTCGAGGGTGGGGAGTTTTACCGGCATGGAGTGTCTCCTTTTCTACACATGGGCGTTCAAGAATCTCGCCGCTCAAGATGGCCCTGTCAACATCGAAAAGAGCAACGTCATTTTCCATCAAGAGAGCCGATCAGATCCATCACCTGTTCGAGCTTGGCGATCCTCTCTGTCAGACCATCTGCCTCAATACGTAACGTCAGCCCATCAATACCAACCTGTTGATATGTCTGGAACCGTTCGCGGACCATTGCGGGTGTCCCGATCGCGTCAAACTGAGTCACCATCGCATCCGGTACACGCTCCGCGGCTTCTTTTCGTTTACCAGCAATCCACAGGTCTTGAATTGCCTTGGCATCGTCCTCAAAGCCAGAGCGTTGAAAAGCCGCATTGTAAAAATTGGTCGTAGCTGAACCCATTGCACCCATGCGAAACGCCACCCCGGGTTTTTGCGCCGCGATGAGCTGCTCAACATTTTCGCCAATGGCGACCGTACAAGAGGCGTTCAATGCAAGATCATCAAGCGTCCGGCCAACTGACTCTGCTCCTGTACGGATATGTGCAAGATGTGCCTCGGCGTGATCAGGCGAGAATGACGTGCCAAGCCAGCCGTCTGCGGCAGCCCCGGTATAGGCAAGCGCTTTAGGAGCGAGCGTAGCCAGAAAAATGGGAATATCAGCCGGCGGATGATCAATCCGCAACGCTTTGCCCTCGCCGCCTGGAAGCGGCAGGGTATGGAATTGGCCGTTATAGCGCAGCTTCTCGCCCCGAAAAGCCATGCGGACAATATCAACCGTTTCCTTAAGCCGAGTCAGCGGTGCGCGGAATGGTATTCCTTGCAGCCCCTCGACAACCTGAGGGCCGCTGGTGCCCAAACCAAGCACAAAACGCCCTTCAGACAGATCATGCAGAGCCAAGGCACTCATGGCTGTCATTGAGGGTGTGCGAGCGCTGATCTGTATAATCCCTGTCCCCAGCTTGATTCGGCTGGTCTGTCCAGCCAAGTACGCCAGCGAGGTCACCGCATCCTGGCCCCACGCCTCAGCTGACCAGACGTAGTCCACGCCCAAACGTTCAGCCTGTTGGACAAATTCAAGCGTGCCTCGGATATTGGTTCCCGTCGCTCCACCGACAGCGATAGATGTTTTCATAGGTTCTCCCTGTGAATAAGCAGTCTCCGTACAAAATCCCGAGCCCTTAATCTAAACGAGCTTCAAGTGCGCTCAGCCAGGAATCGAGGAGGCGCGCATGTGTAGCAAGTCGGCCAAAGATCTCTTGGGCAAGAGTGCTCTGGTATGTATGGCTTGTGAGATTACGATCGTTGAGCATCCGCATACCCGCCTCCGCTTGTTCGTCACTGAGTAAACCTACGCTTCGGCTGGAGCGAATAGCAGCACGTGGCGAATTGGCCTCGATTCCCTCTACCAAGAGAATCTGTTAAGCTGATTTCCACACTGTTTCAAAGCTATACTCAAATCGCTGAATAGTGGCATCTCTTTCAATATCGGTTGGGTGTGACAAATCGCACAGCTCGAACAATGGAGTGAGAGCGCGACGGGCGTCTGTTAGCGTTCTGGCGACACGGTCCACAGCACCCCCTCTTTCTTGATATGCTGACGGTATGATTCGTCGAGCTGGGTAAAGTCAAAGACATCGACAAAAAACGGGATATCACTCTCTTCGAGCAGACAACGAATGTCTGGAATCAAAGTCTCTGTCGTTGCTTGGAGAGTCTCGATAGCGATATCGATATCGCTGTAGCGGTGGCTATCACCACGAGCGCTGGATCCAATCAAATACACCCTGGCAGGGATGTTTGCCAGCTTGTCAGTGACCAGGAGACGGACTGCCTGTATCGCTCGTTCTCGTGGAGTCATAGCGCTGACCTCAGCTTCAGGCCGTCCGTCAGAATCATACACAGGCTCACTCACAACTGTTTCCAATCTCCAGCTTGCTCAAAAGCATAGGCCGCGCGATAGATAGTCGGCTCATCAAACGCCTTGCCGACTAGCATCATACTCACCGGCAGTCCGTCGCTCATGCCACATGGAAGAGCCATAGCAGGATGGTGGGATAGATTGAATGGAGCGGTGTTGGTCGTCATTTCAAGAGCGCGATCGACCACCTCTTCGCGCGGAGCATCTGGCGGCGGCAGAGGTTGGGCCTTCATCGGCGTTGTTGGCATGAGCAACAGGTCGTATTCTGCCAGGACCGCATCATAGGCCGCGATGAGCTGCCGGATGATGTTCATGGTTTTGCCGTAGTAGCGGCTGCCATACTGCTGACGAACATACGTGCCAAACAGGGCAAAGAGCTTGGTGGTCTCTGACAGCTCGTCAGCCCGCTGACGCCAGCCCCGATGAAAATCCATCAGACTCGTTACGTAGAGGTCCGAGCGGCTGACTCCATAGCCATCCCCTTCGAGCATCGTCTGTGTCATTCCCTCAGCCACGATCGGAAAAAAGAGACTCCCGGCCAGCAGATGCCACGGAATCGACACCTCGCTGACTGTGGCTCCCAGCTCACCAAATAATGCGGCTGCACGGCGGACCTTGGCATCAACGTCAGGCTCTGACTCCGGACGGCCAAATCCCTCCTGCACCATCCCAATCTTCAGACCACGGACACCGCCCTCCAACAGCTGGGCATAGGGATGCACGGTCGGTGCATACTGACGTGGATCGTAGCCGTCCGGTCCAGCAATGACTTCAAGCAAAAGCGCATTATCACTGACCGTAGCGGTCATGGGACCGGTGTGATCGACATACACTTCAATCGGCATGATGCCGGTATAGGGTACCAGGCCATGGGTCGGCTTCATGCCGTAGGTCCCAGAGAAGGAAGACGGCATACGGATAGAGCCGCCTTGGTCGCCGCCGATCGCCATGTCCACTTCGCCGAGCGCAACCAAGACCGCGCTGCCTGAGGAGGAGCCGCCAGCTGAGTAGCCCATCTTATAGGGATTGTGGACTGGGCCAGTGGCGTTGGTATGACTGCCCCCAGACACACAGAAATATTCGCAGTGTGCTTTACCGACGATCGTGCCGCCGGCATCCAAAATGCGAGCGACGATGGTCGCGTCAATTTCCGGCACATAGCCTTCGAGGGTAGACGCACCGTTCATCATCGGTACGCCAGCCAGCATGACATTATCTTTGAGAACAACAGTCTTGCCTTTGAGTTTACCCTGGCTGGCTCCCTCGATCCGGGTCTTGTAGTACCAAGCGTTACGGGGGTTCTCCTCAGCCGACGGACGGTAACCCGGCGTGCGGGGATAGTGGACCTGGGGGAGGTTGTCGGGTAGTTGGCCAACAACGTTGTAGGCCTCAACAGTCGGTTTCATGAGGCCGATAAACGAGGCGATATCATCATCTGTCAGAGACAGGCCGAGTTTCTCAGCGATTGCCTGCAATTGATCAGGCGTGGGAACAGTGACAGACATACTCTTCTCCTTATTTGACTGACCTCTTTCGTTATTGAGTGAAGCGGGCCGCTGCAAGCCTGAGAATACCGTCTTCAATCTTCCTGCAACGCCTCAATATCCCTGAACAACTCCAACGCTTCCGGATTCGCAAGAGAAGTCACGTTTTTGATAGACCGGCCATGGATGACATCGCGGACTGCGAGTTCGGATATTTTCCCGCTTTTAGTGCGAGGAATGTCAGTCACCTGCACAATCTTGGCCGGGACATGACGTGGCGAAGCTCCAGTCCGGATACGGGTTTTGAGGTCTTTTTCCAAGGCTTGCGTCAGCGCCAGGCCGTTTTTGAGGATAATAAACAGAATGACCCGGACATCCGCCTGCCAATCCTGACCGACCGCGATACTCTCGACCACGCCCTCAAGCTGTTCTACCTGACGGTAGATTTCAGACGTGCCGATACGCACGCCGCCGGGGTTCAACGTCGCGTCTGAGCGGCCGTGGATAATGATCCCATTATGAACCGTGCGCTCAATCCAGTCGCCATGGCACCAGATATTGTCAAAGCGATCGAAATAGGCGTCATGATATTTCTTGCCCTCCGGATCATTCCAGAAACCGACCGGCATACTGGGGAAAGGTTGGGTACACACCAGCTCCCCGGCCCCTGCACCGGCTGGAATGGGTTTACCCCCTTCGTCGAATACATCCATCGCCATGCCCAGCCCAGCTGCCTGGATCTCGCCCCGCCAGACAGGAGAGATCGGGTTGCCCAACATAAAACACGATATGATATCCGTCCCGCCACAGATCGAGGCCAGGTGCACGTCTTGTTTAATCGCGTCGTACACAAAATCAAAGCTCTCATGCACCAGTGGTGAACCAGTCGAGGTCACGACCTGTAGCGCACTCACGTCGTGCGTGTCGCCGGGGCGGAGGCTGTTGACTTTGAGCGCATCGATATATTTGGCGCTGGTGCCGAACAGTTTGCAGTCATGCTTGGTGGTGAACTCCCACAACACATGCCCATCCGGATGGAAGGGTGAGCCATCGTACAGCAGCAGCGTTGCCTCACTGGCCAATGCCGACACCAGCCAGTTCCACATCATCCAGCCGCAAGTCGTGAAATAGAACACCCGGTCGTCCCGGCGAATATCGCAATGGAGCTGGTGCTCCTTGAGATGTTGAATCAGTGTCCCGCCCTGGCCGTGGACAATGCACTTGGGCACTCCCGTCGTGCCGGACGAAAACATGATGAATAAGGGATGATTAAAAGGCAGGCGGGCGAAGGTCATCTCTGCGGCTTGATAGGGAGCGATGAAATCGTCCTGCAACACGGTATCAGCTAAACCGTCGAGATCAGGACTGTCCGATACAAAGGGAACAATGATCGTTTTTTTCAGACTCTTCAACGCGCGCTGGACCTCTCGGATTTTGGACATACAATCAACGGGTTTGCCGTTATAGAAATATCCATCTACTCCGACCAGGACTGTCGGCTCAATCTGCCCGAACCGGTCGAGCACGCCTGGCGCGCCAAAATCCGGCGAAGCCGAGGACCAGATTGCCCCCAGGCTAGAGGCGGCAAGCATCGCAATAATCGTCTCCGGCATGTTCGGCATACAGCCAGCCAGCCGGTCGCCCGCCCCGACCCCAAGGTTTTGAAGTGCTTGGGCAAAACGGCTGACAGCGTCATACAGTTCAGCGAAGCTCATACTGCGTTCCGCCCCAGCTTCAGAGCAAAAGATCAGAGCAGTGGCGTTATCGCGGCGGCGGAGCAAGTTCTCAGCAAAATTTAAGCGGGCCTCCGGAAAAAACTGCGCGCCTGGCATTTTGTCGGCGGCGGCCAGGAGCGCCTCGCCTTTGTCTCCAATCACCACGCAGAAATCCCAGACGGCTGACCAGAATTGAGCCGGATTTTCAAGCGTCCATTCCCACAAAGAGTGATAATCTGTAAAATGTGGGCTCCCGTCCCTGTTCATGAACTCGGCCAGCTGGGTTTGTCGGGCGCAGTCGGGTGTTGGAGTCCAGAGCGGTTTGTCCGTTTTTGTGAGCGGTGGTGTGGATGCCTGTCCTGGCATGATTTTCCTCCGTTTTTAACCTGAGCTTGCGGCATTCTTTTTAGCCCATTTGCCCCACCGCCGTGCTATCACACATGGTCAGCTCAAACCACAAGGGTTGGCATTGAGCACAGGTGATGTCTAAACGGATCATTGCCCTATCTGTGACACCTGCTCCATTTTGCCGCTGGCCGCTCAGCTTCAGCGCTTCAGGGATGCCACGCCTTGTCGGATCAGACTGATTCGGGTAGGCTAGCCAGATATTTTGTCATGTACCCTCCCTTCGAGAATACACGGGGGAGAGGAAAGGAGTGACTATGAAATTCGGTATTCAGATGGTAATTCCGAACCACAACGACTATGACGATCGGGAGATGTTCAAACACGAAACCCGGCTCGCCATTGAGGCAGAGGGCATGGGTTTTGACTCAATTTGGCCAGTTGAGCACCATTTCTTCGATTATTCAATCTGCCCGGACAATATGCAGTACTTGAGCTATATCGCTGCCCGGACCGAGCGCCTCCAACTGGCAACGGGCGCAATCATCCTGCCCTGGAATAACCCCATGCGGGTGGTTGAGAAGATGGTCATGCTTGACCATCTGTCAGATGGCCGCGCCGTTTTAGGGCTTGGCCGTGGTCTGTCACGGCGTGAATACCGTGGCATGGGTGTGGATATGTCCGAGGCCCGGGATCGGTTTAATGAAGCGGCTGCGATCATTGTCAACGGGCTGGAAGAAGGCTTTGTTGAATCTGATACCCAGCACTACAAACAAGCGCGGGTTGAAATCCGCCCGCGGCCTATCGGGAGCTTCAAAGGCCGCCGTTACATGGTGTGCATGTCACCCGAGTCGTTTGACGTTGCCGCCCGCTTGGGTCTCGGGGCGATGATGTTCTCCCAGGCGGCGTGGGAAAAATCTGCTGACAGCATCCACAAATATCGCGAAGATTATCGCAAACAGAACAATGGCGAAGAAGCGCCGCCGATCAATTGCGCAGACTTCGTGGCTTGTACAGAAGATGTGAAGCGCGCCGAGGAGATCGCCAACAAGAATATTGTCGGCTACTACTGGAGTGTGATGGAGCACTACGAGATGACCGGTGATCACTTTGCTGACACCGGTAAGTCCTATGCCCACTATGCGGCGGCTGCCCAGCAGATGAAAGCAGCTGGCATGGACGCCGTGGTCAAGGAATTCATTGAGGCTAACCTGTGGGGCACGCCGGATAGGATCGTCGAAAAGCTTCGCAAGCGCCGCGAAGTCATTGGTGACTTCGAAGTCAACGGTTGCTTCAGCTACCAGAGCTTGCCATACGACGAAGTTGAGAAGTGCATGCGTCTCTTCGCCAGAACCGCTGGACAAGAGCTTCATAGCTGGACGCCAAAGACCAGCCAAGCTCCGGTGGATGTTACCGCTGCGGCGACGCTTCAAGCCAAATAAGTCGTAGCGGCGGTTCGAACCGTCTGTAGAGATAAGGTCTCGAAGCCCCGCGCAGCATATGCTGCGCGGGGCTTTTTTTATGACAGGTTTTCTTTTGGAGCAACGATCAGGGTCAGGCCCCGAAACGCTCGAACTGTGACAGGGCTTCCAGACGGCAGGGGTTGATCAGCAAGTTCTGTCTCCGCCCGCCACAATTCGCCATTGACCCGAACATAACCTTTCGGATTGATGGTGTGTTGGACTTTTCCGCCAACCCCAACAAGTCGCTCTGTCCCGGTTTTAGCGTTAGACTCATAGGCTGAGCGAACAAACGGGTAGACTACAAAATCCTTCACGACTGCCAGACCCAGCAGGATACCAGCTGTCCACAGCGGCAGCTTGAGCGAGCTATGCGCCCACATCAAGATGAGACTCCACAGGATCCAGCCGGGAATTTGGAGCAGCAGGTATTTGTGGAAGGTTTTCATACACTTAATCTTTCAGGACTGCCCTCTTCCATCACCCGACAAAACAAATTAATCAAAGCCATGTTGGCGATAGTGCTACAGCGCGTCTGAGACAGACCAGGATTGGCTACCACAATAGCCAGGCTGCGCGCCCGAGAGAGAGCCACATTCAGCCGGTTACGATTGAACAGAAACTCTATACCTCGGGGCGAGCTCTCACCTTGGCTCGCACACATCGACACAATCACCACAGCCGCCTCTTGGCCTTGAAATTTATCGACCGAACCGACCCGCGCTTGTGGTCCTAAGGCCGCCTGGAGCTTTCGCACCTGCATATTATACGGCGCAACACACACGATATCCTCAAAGCCAAGAATCCCCACCGCCTGTCCGTTTTCATCAGTCAGTTCACGACCCAACAGCTCAGCCACAATCTCTTGTATCATGGCAACTTCTTCATCACTGCCCTGGCTATTGCCTGCATGCTGGACCGGGACAAACACCAGGCCAGCCTCTTGACGGATAACGGGCATTCCTGTGTGGGGGACACGAACGATGCGTTGCGCGGTCTGGGCGGCAGCCTGCAAACGTCCATCGTACATCGTGTCTGAAATAAAATCACACAACTGAGGATGGAGTCGCCAGGTTGTGCCCAGAAAGAGCCCCAGCGTATTGGGAATCGTCGCTTGGCCCTGGAGGAGATAGGCCAAACTCGACTGGCCACTGTCACCAGGATGCGCGCCTTGAATAGGCTGGCCGAGCTGCATTTGATCTCCTAACAAGACAATATTCCGGGTCGAGGCGGCCATGCCGATCAAGTTGGCGACGGAGACCTGGCCAGCTTCATCAACAAAGAGATAGTCCAGTTTATCCCGCATGCCCGGCGCGCTAAACGTCCATGCCGTGCCCCCAATCAGCCCGACCTGGGACAGGCGGGGCAAGACATCCCGGACCGATTTCACATATTGCGCCCCCAAACACTGCGCAAAAAATGGTGCGTCCTCAGAGCCACCAACCTTTATACAAGCAAGATGCCCGTCTTGCATGTCACTACACTTATGCATCAGGTTCAGGATCGCGGCATGACTGTTAGACGTAATGCCAACCCGTTTGCCATCAGCCAGGAGGGCCAGAATAACCACTGCTGCAGTCGTTGTTTTTCCCGCGCCAGGCGGCCCCTGGATGCACAGGGTAGAATGATCAAGGGCGGAGACGATACGCACCGCCGCGATCCCGAGGTCTGCCTGGACATCTGTTGCCACATCTTCACCCGCGTTCAGCAAGCTCATCAGGGACAAAAGTGTCCCGGCTGTATCCGGCGTGTGCTGTAAGCGTGGCGGCTCGCGCAACAGAAAGTTTTTCAGGGCTGGAGAGAGTTGCTGAGCATCGTGCCAGCTCCGCGCCGCCTGCTCAATCGCCTCGGCAATCACCTGGGCTGAGACACGTTCATTCGGAATCAACGAGAGCCTCCGCGGCGGTTTCTGGCCATCGAGTTGCTTGATTTTTTTCGGCCCAAATTTGAGACACACCCGCCCGGCATCTCGGTCCAGCACCTGGATATCAGTTGTGATATCAAGATCATGGGCAAAAAAGCAGGTCTTGCCTGCAGTCAGCTTTGTATCCTGATCAGGATCAAACACGTACCAAAAACCTAGAGAGTTTTTGACGCGAACAGGTGGATCAGATGCACGCTCCAGTCCGCCTAAACAGTCCAAGTCTTCGACCAGTTCTTGCTCTGTCATGGCATGCCGCTCAAATGTCGCCCACCACAGCGGCTTTTCCTCACGTCGGTGGAATTCCACAACATGCCCGAACATCTCTTGCAGGTGCCAGCGATCTTCCTCGGGCGTCCGGGCTGCTGCTGCGTGCGGAATTTCTGCTAACAAACGTTCTGCTAATGCGTGCCGAGGATTTGGTTCGGATAAACTTTCCAGGGCTTGCTCAGCGTCGAGCGCCCCACCACCTGGTGGTAGCCAGCGAATACCGGCCTCGGACCGGCGTTGGCGGAGCCATTCGGTGAGCTGCCAGGTGGATTCACAATCATCACGATTGTAATCACGAATATCTTGCAGCAGCGGCGATTCCTGCCAACGCCCAGACTCGCCGCTGGCCAGCCAGCGATCGTAAAACGTGATCGAATCAATCGCTTGGGTCACCGCCCCGGCTCGTTGCTCGCGGTACAGATGCTCTAGGTTTTTGATGGAGTAGCGCGGCTCGCCAACCTGTACCCCTTGGCGCACGATGGTATACAGATCGACAAAGACATGCTGGCGCAGCAGAGTATCAACCTCCGCTTCACGCGTGCCATAACGGCCCATTAGTCTACGCAGGGCTGCAACCTCATAGTTGGCGTAGTGATAAATGTGTAGCGACGAATCCGTCTGCCAACGGGCAAACACCCAATCGATAAAACCTTCAAAGGCGCGTTTTTCCTCCTGTGCATCATGCGCCCACCAGTCAATAAATCGGGCTTCACCCGGCTCGACGTAGAGCGCGCCAAACAGATATTCCAGTCCCCCTTCCATGAGCGGATAGCCTTCCATATCAAAATAGACATCAAGCCGAGAAGCAGGCGGGAGCACAGCCAATCCCTTGCGCGGATCATCCGCAACAGGAGTCACAATTTGATAGGCAGGCTGTAAACGCTTGGCAGACGCAATTTGCAGCCGGGCTTGTTCCCGCAGGCGAGCAAAGATTGCGTCGTCTAGACGGGCAATATGGGTTTGGCTTGTCTCGGCCAAAGCCTGCATAGTCGTGATACCTGCGTCCTGGAGCTTGTCCATCTGTTGTTGAGTAATCGTCGCCACCCGACACAAATGATCCGCAGACTCCAGCAGTGCTTCAGCCTGGGACTGCCAACGGCCATTATTGACCCCCAGATTGGGCAATGGTGGATGCGCATGATGCGCCTGCTCTACAAATGAGACACACGCTCTTTTGAGTGCCCGGTAATAATACACGTAATCGTTTGTCCGAAATGGCTGCCGCTCGCCATTTCCCAAAACAATATGGATCTGTTTGGGACGACAGCCTTGAAGCGCTTCGAGCAGGTCGGCATGACAACACAGCTGGATCAGAGATTCGGGTTTCACCACTCGGGCGACTTTCGTCTCCCAGACTTCGTAGGCATAGTCCCCAAATACTGAGGTCGCATCAACCCGCACCAGGAAAGCAGCCTGTGCCCAAAAATCGGCCTGAGCCAGTACCGCATGGAAAATTACGTCGTGTCCAGCCTGCATAGCTTGGCGGGTGAGCTGGACACGATCTTCGCTGCTTGGGACTTCATATACATCGTGCCCCTCTGCTCGCAACTGCGCCAGACAAGCCTGCTCATGACGTTGTGCCTGCTCACGAAGACTCAGCAGCTCTGGCGGGTCGGCATCAGGTGTCACAGCGCTGGGGTCATCAACAAAGCGGCGCGTCATCCAGGTCGCAAAAGGCGAGTTCAGAAACTCAACCAGATCGGAAGGTGTATAGAGATAGCCGCCGTTGTGCTTGCGCATACCTGTGCATCCAGCAGTTTCTTATTCCAAGACCACTCCCTGGAAAGATGGAGCGAGGCTCGTCCCGTTCACATGTGGCTGTGCTGCCAACAGCGTTTCGACCGAGTGACGGGTGTGGAATTCCGTACGCGCGGCTTCAAAGGCAGCGTCTGGCTGTTCCGTCTGTTCTTGGTGGCCGTGTCTGCCCTGCCCCACGACCTCTGGCAGGACATGATCGAGTTGACGCAAAAGGACTCTGACTTGCTGTCGATTATACACTGACCAGACCACTGCTTGGCCGACACCGACTTTGAGGTTATCGTTGAGAAAGAGCAGCGGGAAACCGTCTTGCGTGGCAAGATTTTGGAAAAGACGATAATCAGCTGAACGGCGAGGATTCAGATACGCAACACCTTCTAACTGTAACCGAACATCGGTCGCAATACGAAAGGCAACGGCAATCAACCATACACCTTCCCGACCTTGATAGCCGACAAGCCGTACGACAATAGGCACGCCTTCTCGACGGAAGGAAAACAAGTTATGCACCCGCAGAGCCAGCCCAGTCTCCTGGCGGCGTTCAAGACCAATCAGGATCGGCGTATAAAACTCGTGCTGCAAGAGGCGTGTACGATACGCCTTGGCCAGGTTGACTTTCATCTGTGTCTTGCCCTCTTGTCCCCATTTTCTATTGCCAGCCTTGCCTTATATGCACTGCGGCTGGAGAGTCAAGGGAATTTTTGTGTACACACACAGGAATCGGTTGACTTTCCCCGTCTTGGCTGGGTACACAGAGACAACTTTAGCGGAACACCACAAGGAGGACCAGCATGGCTGGAGCACTTGAAGGGGTACGGGTCGTTGAGCTTGCTATCTGGGCCGCAGCACCAGGTGGCGCTGTGATTATGGCCGATTGGGGTGCTGAAGTGATGAAGGTTGAAGACCCAAACGGCGGCGATCCGTATCGTGGCTTTTTATCGACCGGTATTGGGCCAGCCTCGGCCTCAGCGCTCAATGGTCCTTTCGAGAGCGACAACCGGAAT
Source organism: Binatia bacterium (assembly GCA_965231765.1). Classification (GTDB taxonomy): domain Bacteria; phylum Desulfobacterota; class Binatia; order Bin18; family Bin18; genus JAAXHF01. Next base: position 3,885,532 of record OZ246887.1, on the reverse strand, counting down.
AAAAAAAGTGTCGCGGTTGATATCCGGACTGAGGCAGGTCGTCAGATTGTGCATCGCCTGGTTGAACAGGCTGATGTCTTTCTGACCAATTTTCGTCCAGCTGCAATCGAACGTTACCACATGGACTACGAGACCTTACGGACTCGCAACCCCAAGCTGATCTATGTAGGTCTGACCGGCTACGGCAAACACGGTGAAGAAAAAGACCGAGCCGCCTTTGACTACGCTGGTTTCTGGGCACGCTCAGGCATTATGGCCTCAATGGGCGAACCAGATGCGCCACCCCCCAGTCAGCGTCCCGGTATGGGAGATCATACTACGTCTATCGCTGTAGTCGCCGCGACCAGCGCAGCCTTGTTCGCCCGAGAACGAACAGGGATTGGCCAAGAGGTTGACGTGTCGCTGTATCGGACCGGCATTTGGGCCGACTCGATTGATATTCAAATGTCGCTGATCAGTAAACAGAATATTACCCGCATGAGCCGCAAATCTGTCGGGAATCCGCTGTTTAACGCCTACCAAACCCAAGACGACAAATGGCTGTATTTGGTCATGCTACAAAGCGACCGGCATTGGCCAACCTTCTGCAAGACAATTGGCCGTGAGGATTTGCTGCACGATGCACGCTTTGTTGATGGCACAGCCCGACGCGAGAATGGCAGCGCGCTCGTCACGATTCTAGACGCTGCATTGCTCAAGAAGCCCCAAGCCGAGTGGGCAGCCTTGTTCGACGAAGCCGAAATTTTCTGGGGCCCTGTGCAAACTGTCCAAGACGTGATCAACGATCCACAAGCCCGCGCTAATGGTGCCTTTGTACCACTCGACCATCCCTCGGGTGAGCGGATTGAACTGGTCGCCACCCCCGTTGATTTCAGCCAAACACCGGCTGAGGTCAAAGCCGCTGCACCAGAGGTTGGGCAACACACAGAGGAGGTGTTGTTAGCAGCTGGATATAGTTGGGAGGAGCTGAACGCTTTCAGAGAGAAGGGCGCGATCGGGTAAGTGGGGATGTAACACAGGAAGCCATTGAAAGATCAGACCTTCCGGACTTCCGAAAAAGTTTCTCATGAGTAACGAGACAAAACCCCTCGGTGTCAAAGAGGTGACCGAACAGCAAGGTCTGCCTGCTGGCAGATTCTCTTCGTGGCTGCGTCGTACACGCAGCACACAAAAGAAGGAAGACGGAGCTGACGTGCCGTGCGGTGAGTGTACCGCCTGCTGTACGTCGTCCTACTTCATCCATATCAGGCCCGAAGAGACCCAGACCCTTTCCCGGATACCTCGAGAACTCCTGTTCCCGGCACCCGGTCTGCCCAAGGGCAATGTCCTGTTGGGCTACGCTGAGAATGGTCACTGCCCCATGCTCATCGATGGCACGTGTTCGATCTATGAGCATCGCCCACTCACCTGTCGCACCTACGACTGCCGGGTATTCGCCGCAGCCGGGATGACAGCCGGTGACGAGGACAAGGCACTGATTACGCAGCGCATGCAGCGCTGGAAGTTCAGTTACCCGACCAAGCGCGACCGCCACCAGCAGGCAGCGCTACAGGCCGCCGCAAGATTCTTACGAGAACGTGCGGAGTGCTTCCCGGCTGGGTTCGTACCCAGCAACGCAACCCAGCTGGCCATTCTCGCGATCAAGGTTTACGATGTCTTCCTCACGTACACTGACGAGTCCGGCAAGACTGGGCGCGTCCCTCCAGATCTCGAAGTCGCCAAGGCAGTCATAGAGGCCAGTGAGAAGGTCGCGGCTAGACGTGATGCCGAACGCTAACATAACTTTCTAAGGATACACACGATGTCTCACAGCACTTGGCAACTCAGCAAGACTGAAGCCCTTGGCGAACACGGCATGGTGGCCGCCAACCATCCGCTGGCGGCTGAGGTGGGTATTGATACGCTCAAGCGTGGCGGCAACGCGGTCGATGCCGCAGTAGCAACGGCTTTCACCTTGGCCGTGGTTGAACCATACATGAACGGCATCGGCGGGCGCGGCTCTTTGTTGGCTCACTTCCGCAAACCCAACAAAACAGTCGTAGTCGATTACAACATCCGCGCTCCGCTGGCAGCTCATCCGCATCTGTATCCGCTCAGAACAGACGCAGGCACTCGTGGTTATTACGCCGGGGTCGAAAACGATGCCAATCTGCTCGGCCATCAAGCGGTTGGCGTACCTGGCACGGTTGCTGGTCTGTGCCTGGCATTAGAGCAGTTCGGTACCCTGCCCTTGACCGAAGTCATGGCTCCAGCCATTCATTACGCGGAAAATGGCTTTCCGTACGACTCACATCTGAAACTTATGGTTGCCAAAGAGTGGGGCGCGCTGTCTCGCTTTCCAGAGTCAGTCAAAACCTTTATCACTGGCCACTTTGATTTTAACCCGGTCCCGTTCTCGCCAGCTGACATACTGGTTCAAAAGGATTTGGCCGAGACACTCCGCGCGGTTGCCCAAGACGGCCCCCAAGCATTTTACACCGGAGCCATTGCCAAGCGCATAGCCGAAGATATGGCCGACAACGGTGGGCTGATGACCCAAGCAGATCTCGCCCAGTATCGCCCTACCGTGTATGATCCGCCGCTGCGCGGCACCTATCGTGGCCACCAAATCGTGGGTTCACCTGGCCCGACTGGCAGCCGCACGCAGCAGGAAATGCTGAACATTTTAGAGTGTTTCGATCTGGCAGCGCTTGGCCCTGGCTCGCCTGCGGCACTCCACCTGCTGATAGAAGCGCTCGGCCGCGCCTATGCCGATACCTTTGCCTATATTGGAGACCCTGCGCGAGTGCCGGTTCCGTGGGACGGTTTATTATCCAAACGGTATGCGGCTTGGATTGCCAAGCATATCGATCCCCACCGAGCCTCTTTTTCACAAACGCTAGGTGATCCGTGGGCCTTCCAAGGTGATGGTAGTGCACCACCTGGAGCAACCCCGCCTGGCGCGCTTGAACCCTTGATCGATGGCGGGCACACCACTCATTTGCAAGTCGTGGATAAAGATCGCAACATGGTCTCCCAGATGCAAACGCTGGGCTCATTGTTTGGCTCGCGAGTCACTGTGCCCGGAACCGGCATTCTCCTCAATAACAATATGATGTCGTTTAATCCAAATCCCGACTCACCCAACTGCCCAGGTCCTGGAAAAATCACCTGGTGGCCAGTGACCAGCACCCTCGTTTTTCGTGACGGCCAGCCATTGATGAGCGTTGGGGCGCCGGGTGGCCTGCGCATCGTCACTGCTGTAGCTCAGGTCCTGCTGAATGTCCTTGATCATAAGATGGGCATGCAAGAAGCGATTAGCGCGCCTCGTATCCATTCGGAGGGAGAGGCAGCGTATCTTGACGATCGTATACCAGCAGCAAGCTGTGCCCGACTCAGAGACATGGGCCATACCATTACGACTACACGAGAATTCATCGGAACGTGGAACTATGCCCTGCCCCTGGGGATACTGGTCAATGAACAGACGGGCACGCTGCATGGGGGAACGGATACCTGCTATCCGGGCGTGGCCATTGGGTATTGAACTATCCCCTTCTAAACGATGGGTTTCTCACTGCGCGGTATCCGGATCTCTTCAACTATGTCTTGCACGTCTTGCGGTGGCGGGCTGGTGAGAGAAGAGATGCCAAGCGCAACCCCAAAGTTGATCAACATGCCAACCCCACCGATGCCTTCGGGCGAGATGCCCCACAGCCAGTGCGCAGCGGTATTGGCTTCGGGGTGTATAAATTTGAAAAAGATGATATAGGCAGTCGTAAAACTCATGCCGGTGATCATGCCGGCAATGGCTCCGGCTTGGTTCATGCGTTTGGAGAAAATACCCAAGACAATGACCGGGAAGAAGCTCGATGCGGCCAGACCGAACGCAAAGGCGACGACTTGGGCGACAAACCCCGGCGGATGAATACCGAAATAGCCGGCAATCATAATCGCGACGGCTGCCGCGATACGCGCATAACGCAACTCTTGGTGTTCGGTGATATCTGGACGCAGCACATTTTTCATCAGATCGTGTGAAATCGACATCGACAGGACAAGCAGCAATCCAGCCGCAGTAGACAGAGCCGCCGCCAGACCTCCTGCCGCCACTAAGGCAACGATCCAGGCCGGCAGCTGAGCAATTTCCGGATTGGCGAGCACGATGATATCGCGGTCAATGTCCAGCTCGTTTCCACTCCAGCCCAGGGCCGTGGCCCGTTCGGCAAAGGCTGGATTTTGATCGTTGTAGTACTGAATGCGGCCATCCTGATTCTTATCGGAGAAGCGGATCAGTCCAGTTTCCTCCCATTTTGAGAACCAGTCAGGAACACGCGCGTATTCAGCGTTATGCACAGTGGTTAAAAGATTCGTGCGCGCAAATGCAGCAACGGCGGGGGCAGTCGCATACAGGATGACAATAAATAATAACGCCCAGCCCGCCGAGATACGCGCATCTTTCACCCTCGGAACCGTAAAAAACCGGGTGATGACATGCGGCAGACCGGCAGTCCCAACCATCAGAGATAAGGTAATGAAAAAGATGTCGATAATGGTTTTACTGCCCCGGCCCGTATACGCGGCAAAACCAAGTTCCTGACTCAAGCCGTCAAGCTTATCCAGCAGAGAAATCCCCGGCTCCATTTTCAGTTCCGCCCCCAAACCAATTTGGGGCAGCAGGGTATCGGTCATCAACACAGAAATAAAAAAGGTCGGCAGCATGTAGGCAAAGATCAGCACACAGTACTGCGCGACCTGGGTATAGGTCACACCTTTTTGTCCACCCATCACCGCGTAGACGAAGACGAGGGCCATACCGATGATAACACCCAATTCAACCGGCACCTCTAAGAAGCGAGCAAACACGACCCCCACCCCGCGCATCTGACCCGCCACATACGTAAACGAGACAAAGATAGCACAGACAAGAGCGACAACCCGAGCGGTCTGCGAGTAATACCGTTCGCCCACAAAATCCGGCACGGTGTATTTCCCGAACTTCCGCAAATACGGCGCAAGCAGCAGGGCTAAGAGGACATACCCACCCGTCCAGCCCATCAGATACATCGCGCCGTCGCGGCCGAGGAAGGACATCATGCCCGCCATCGAGATAAACGAAGCGGCACTCATCCAACCGGCGGCCGTCGCCATGCCATTGGCCACCGCACCGACCTGTCCGCCGGCAACATAAAAATCACTCGTTGACTCGGCCTGGGCTCGCCAGGCGATACCAATATACAGCGCAAACGAGAGACCAACGATGATGAACGTCCAAATTTTGACAGGATCAGTCGGGAATATGTCCATCACTGGGCCGCTCCGGTGCTGCTGGCATCTTTCAGCTCTTCTACGCCATATTCCCGATCCAAACGATTCATCAGCCACACATATACGAAAATCAGAATGACAAAGACATACAGCGAGCCCTGTTGGGCCATCCAAAAGCCCAGCCGGAAGCCGCCCATACGGATTTCGTTCAAGGCGTCAACAAAAACAATCGAGAGGACAAAAGAAACGAGGAACCAGACGCTTAATAAAGCCGTGACGATAATGAGATTTTTACGCCAGTAGGCGCGCCGATGCATCTCAGACAAGGAGTCATTTTTCATGCTGGCAGGCTAGCATACTCGTAGCGCCGACGTAACAGAATGGGTGAGTCCTGAGGCGTCGGTGCTCAATCCGCGAGTCATAAAAGACGGGCCGATGGGCTTTCAAAGGGAAGGAGGAGGGGGCAATCGATAGCCCCATATGAAAAGCCGCTCCAGGAGGCGATTCGCCCACGCTCGGTGTGGTCTTCGCTGCGGTGTGGATTTTGTGGCACGTCTCTCTGTGACTATAAGCGGCGCGCTATCCATACGTTTGAGCTGGGGTGGTGGTAAGCCATCCCCAGGACAGGACCTTCAGTGCCGGGAAGGGGATCAACTATCCTTCCTGACCCTCTTCGTTTGCGATTGCGAGTAGCACATCCGCATGGCAGTCGTCATCCAGCGGACACCAGCAGGCAAGATTCTTCCCTTTGAATTGCTGCTGAATAGTCTCCTGTGAGGGCGGGGGCGGGAGCGTGTCACTGCCCTGAAAGAGCGCTGCCAGACTCGATACCAACTCGCCATTCAGCCACAGCTTGTACACGGCAACAAGAAAGCCCCGGTCTACGGCCATGTCGGGTTTTTCCTTGAGGCGAAAGAACGGATTGCCCCACTTGCCGGGCCGTCCGACATAGACGGCGTTTTTCGGCATCTTCCAGTCCTTCGTGCGTTTGCGTTGAATCCGCCTGGGGTGTCTTTTACGTGCCATGCGCCCAGCATAAAACGGTCCGCTGTTCAGCGCAAGTGTTGACAGACGCTCGACAAGGCGGCCCTGAACGCAGTAGGCTGGGTGCGGTGTGTGCATGCGTTGATCGTTCATGAGGATACGGCCATGTCCAAGCAAATCCATCTCGCCGGCTTCGCCCTCTTCACCCCGGCTCCGCATATGCCGCTGTCGTGGATCTATCCGCGCGAGAAGATTCGCCACAAGTGGTATGAGGGCGAGTACTGGGAAGCCGTGGTCCGCACCCTGGAGCGTGGCAAGTTCGACATGCTGTTTTTCGCGGACAGCCTGGCGGGCGGCACGCAGCCCGATCAAGTGCGCTATGCGATCCAATTCCCCAGTCACGACCCGGTCTCTCTAGTGACCTATCTCTCGGCGGTGGCCAAAAAACTCGGCTTTGCCGTCACCATGTCCACAACTTTTTACCCGCCATTTCTGCTGGCCCGGACGTTATCGACGCTCGATCATCTCACCAAAGGTCGGATTGGCTGGAATATCGTGTCTTCGACCTCAACGGCTGAGGCGAAAAACTTCGGTATGGATAGCCTGCCGGCACACAACGACCGCTATGAGCGCGCCGACGAATACATGCAGGTGTGCTACGGCCTGTGGAATAGTTGGGACGCGGATGCGGTACACATGGACATGGAGCACAAGGTCTTTGCCGATCCGTCCAAAGTCCACCGGGTCGATTTTCAGGGTCAGTGGTATAAGACCCAGGGACCATTTACGGTGATGCCCTCTGTCCGCCGGCGTCCGTTTCTGTTTCAGGCTGGCCAGTCGGATCGTGGGCGGGCCTTTGCTGCCCGCCACGCAGAGGGCATCTTCAGTGCTGCGCGTGGCGTCAAGCAGATGCGTTCATTTTGTGAGGATATTGCCAGCCGGGCAGAACGGTTAGGGCGCAATCCGAACGACATCCCCATTATGTGGGCCGGCCAGCCGCTCGTGGCAGAGAGTGAGTCGGAAGCGCGTGAACGCTATGCCGCCATTCGTGCCCGGATTCCGCTCGAAGCGTCTTTGGCCCAAATGTCGATGCATTTTGATCTCGACCTGTCTCAGTTTGCCCTTGATGTGCCGGTCCAGGACCTGGACGTGCCTGGCACGAGAGGCTTGTTTGAGATGTATCAAAAATATGATGACAACATCACGCTGCGCGATATCGCGAAAACGTATCTTGCCGGGAGCGAGACCAATCCGTTCGTCGGCACCCCGGTGCAGGTGGCGGACGCCATGCAGCACTTCCTCGAAGCAGGCGGCGGCAACGGTTTTCAGATTACGCCCCCGTTTTATGCGCCCGACTATTATGAGGACATAGTGAACCTCTTAGTCCCGGAACTCCAAAAACGTGGGGTGTATCGAGACGACTACACGGGCCCAACCTTGCGGGAGCATGTGTTGGGCCAGGCGGGATAGCGGACCTGCATCGCCTCCGAGCGCGAGGTCAGCCCCAGTCGCAGACCTCAGCGGGCCGGTCAGCATCAGCAGGTGGATGAAGGGGCTGAACAAGCGCGCTGTCCTTCACCCCTCATCCGAGAAGTCGTATCGGTGGGAGAGGGGTGGCAGGCGTTTCCGTTTCGGTAAAAACTGTTCGAGCGGGGGCAGGGCTTCTCCTTGGTGGCGAGGGACCAGGCGATTCTCCCTTCACGTATTTTCCGGGTCAAATGTCTTCTTGGTTATTTTCATCCTCCAAAAAAGCCTCGACTGCGGATGTTACCACCTTGATGAAGCGCGTGAGCGTCTCTGCTAGTGTACTGGCGAATGGTTCGTCCAACGCATTGATGCGGCGTGACACGTAAAAACAGCTGTTTTCAATTTTCTGATCGTCATAGACACGCAGATTCGCAAGCCTGGTCTCCACCTCTTCGAGTTTCCAGTATGCGAACCCCACGTCTGCCCGCCATGTATTTGGCCATCCTCATCCCTCTGGGGCACCAACTCAATCAGATATGTCATATCCCAGTTGCCCCAAGGCGGCTGCGAGTACCACATATGATAGTAGCGGAAACCGGAGTCTCCACCTGCCCACCGGCTCTTTTTATCCAGCTTGGGTGCGTCCGGTAGGCTGCTCAAGACCAACTCCGAAATTCGCTGGAGAAAGCGGGTAACTTCATCGTGTCGATTGGAATAAGACCGTGGCGTAACAGACCCTATATCGGCTGATGAGTCACCGACGCCGATAACGTAACCTTCTACTCCGGGCACGGGTATGATTGTGTTTGCCTGTATGTACAGCGAACCAGATTCCGGGTCCTGATACGGCGTCAATTGAACGCATGTTATCAGGTTCCTCCCGGTAGCCTTCTCGTTCAGCCACAGCGCAGCAGACGTTACTTCTGGGGCGAACCTGTGACTCGCCAGGATGATGCGCTGATCGTTGTTCAGGGCATTGAGGTCGTCGTCAGCGCCAAGGTGTTGCACCACTTTGTTTCGAGCGTAGGACTCCGACACGTCTGCGTAGTCGGCGAGCATCGAGACGATACCTCCTGCGCTAGCACGATGCAAATAGCTCGCGTACTTGATAGCCTGCCAATGGACATCCACACCTGTATCATCGCGCTTCAGTTCAATAACAACCAGCTTTCCGTCAACATCCACCGCCAGAAGGTCAAGCCTCTCATTTGTTTTGTCGAAGCCGCTAAACTCCTTGCTGACTATAAGTAATTCCTGACCCAGGATACCGGGGTTGGCTGCTATCCATTCCTGGATGTCTCGCCGCTCCTGAAACCCCAAGTTGGCGAAGTTGACCTCGTTCATGGCCTCCGACTCACGAGTCGAGGAATTGATTTTGAATAGCCGTGGTTCCGTGCTCACGTCCGATATTTCCTTATGCGGAGTTGGTCGGGCGAGCCCATCACATCGTCGGTAGGGGACGGGCACGAAACGTGCCAAACTTGTGTTTTTTGTGCTGGCTCTACGCCGCTTGCGTGTCCGCAGCAAGCTCCATATACGGTCGTCTTGGCTAACACCGAGGCTTCGACATCCATGACCGCGCCCAGGCAGAACGGATTGGCATGGTGCTCGTTGAGCATAATGCCGTCAAAGTTCATCAGCTCCTGGTACGCGGTATTGCTCCGGATGTTCTTCCGGGTCGTAGTGATAGGCGCGTTCTGTGAACTACATGAAATGCATAGTCTTTCCTCCTTATGTAAGAGCAACAGAAATATAAGAGACAGCGGGAAGAGACAAGAGGAAGCGACTGCTCCCTCTCCCCTGGAACGTGTGAGGCAAAAAGGAACCCACCCCGCGGCTGCGACCGATTCTCAACATGCGGCCACGCTATCACATGCGTGCCCTCAACTGTCCGCATCAATTCCCGGCTGACTCACACCGCATCGATTGGTTAGAACAGCAAGATCAGAATTGTGATGTAATCACAGATGAGAACCTGCATTATGACAACACTGTCTCACGTATTACGGGGAATGCGCTGCGTCGTTTCTCGTCCCATGAGCCGAGGCCCTGAGGGGCGCGGCTCATGGAAAAGAAAACCTCGCGTTTAAGACGTGAGAAAGAAGTATTGAGGGATCGTTGGTAGTCGTGTCAACGCGAACCAAGTGTGGCTAAAGGAACGAACTAGCCTGGTGGAACCTCGGACTGCTTACACGGCTATGGCGTGGACACTAAGCGGTAGTGTCGGCATTAGCGTCCTCATTGAACAAGCCGTCGGCTTACTATCGGCCAGGAATCATAAGCCTCTCCATCATCCGCAAGGACTGCCTTCGGTCGCGCCTTGATGGGATCGGCGTTTACCATCATATGTTCAATGACTGCACTGCGAGTTTCTTCAGATAGACTCTCCCACGAGAGTTTGAAGGCAATACCGGATAAGTTAGTGACGGCTGCGTTGTTGCGATTCTTTTTCACGCACTGCGAAAACGTTCACAGGGCACCTGACTGGAGGTGTTCGTGCAAGCTGACGTGGGTTTCGAGCAAGTCCAGCGTCCGGGTATAGGTTGCCTCGATAATCGGCGCGTTTTGCGGGGTACACCCCACGAGCGGCATACGTTCGATCTGGCGCTTCGCGAAACGCTTTGCCGCTGCGGCGTGCTGCTCCTTTTTGAGCGGGGAAGCAGTCATCGGCGATCCGCAACGAGGCGTACTGAATGTCAGCGTCATAGGCCCAGCGGTAATGAAACATGGCTTTGGTCAGCCATTCGTCAGCAAAGTCTTCAATGAGGGAGGCGAGGAAGACACGGTATACCGTGCCCCTAGGGCTGCCTATCCATAATGGCCATGCCTTCCAAAGCAAGCCCGTAGCCCAGACCATCCAGCATCAGTTTTTTGATCTGATGGGTAATGGATATGCGTGCATAACGGAGGGTCAGGGGAGGCTGTTTGGCCAATTGTTCGGCCAGCTCCCAGGCGCGAGCAGACAGTTGATCCTGTGGCAGCACTTCGTTCACCACCCCAAGGGCGAGCGCCTCTTGGGCCGAGAGCTTTTGTCCGGTCAAGAGAAAATAGCGCCCTCGATTTGCTCCCAAAAGCAACGGCCAGACCAGATGAACGCCGTCCCCCGGCACAATGCCGTTCGGAAAATGAGGGGCGTCTTGAAAAGCTGCGGTATCGGACGCCAGGACGATATCGCACAGGACAGGAATCTCCGCATGGATGAGCGCCGGCCCGTTGACTGCGGATATCATAGGGACGGGAATGTCGAGCAGATTCATGAGCAGGCGCTTGCCTTCCCAAGACGCGCTGCCCCAGCCGCGTGGCGTCCCCAGGCTCTCGCCAAAGCTGGCAAAATCAACATCCGCACAATAGCTCTCGCCCGTTCCGGCCAGGATAACAACTTTATTCTCCGGGTCGGCTCCGATATCAACGCAGGCGTGTCCAATTTCGCGGTGGACCGGCGCATTCCAGACCAAGGGCCCATCGTTGGTATGAAAGGTGACTTCGAGAATGCCGTTGTGACGCTGCATTTTCATTGTTTCGTACTTATTGGCATAATCTTCAAATTGGCTCATCTGACCCCTCCGGTGTTCTTTTCCATCCTCTTCTAGCCCTTCTCTCAGGGCGTTGTCGAGGGATATAGTGTATGGGGGCAAATCAACCATCCAGCCTCAGTACTCAGCGGAAGAGAAAGGGGAACGTCCATGCCTCATTTTGAGAAAACCGAGCGAGCCCGATTACGCCGCATGCCGGAGCACGCTTCGTACGACGCTGCAGTCGTTGGGGCTATTCTGGCTGAAGGTGTGTACTGCCATATCGGCTTTAGTGTGGACGGTCAGCCGTATGTGATCCCAACGATCTACGCTCATATTGAGCGCCAAGGCTGGTCTTAGCCCGCCCGGCGAACCTCCAACTCTACGCGGTAAGGACGGGTGGCGATGCACAGACGAGCAATGGAATCGGGAACACCTCTAGAGGGGAGTATAAAAAGTATGGAGTGCGCCACGAAGCGCGTCAGTCGAGCGTTAAGCGGAGGTGAATCTCATTGCGAGCGAAGCAGACATATGCGATGCAACGGCATTGAAACGCTGTCGGATTCTCCTTCTTCTTGGAAACGTTGGTTTGATTGGTTGCCATGAGCTTAGCCTTTCACGTGTTTCTTCTGAAGAACAAGAGGCCACAAGACAAAACGTATGGCAGCCAAGCCGCAGATGGTCCAGATTATTTCTATCAATCAATGCGAATCTGCGAAAAAGAAGTGGAGCTGATGAGAATTGAACTCACGACCTCTAGAGTGCGATTCTAGCGCTCTCCCAACTGAGCTACAGCCCCACATGTTGGACGATCGGGCAGGAAAAAAGACAGGAGGCTCTCTGTAGAGCCAGAGGACCCTAGCAGCCGCCTGGAAATTTTGCAAGAGAAGGCGGGTTTTCCCACGTTTTCTCAAGCGTGCCAACACGAAGCGATTTTGCTCAGGTCAGTCCGACTTGCAGAAAAGTGACGACGCCTTTTAAACCAAGCTCATCGTACTGGGCATTGATCTCAGAGCGGAAAATAAAATGGATAAAACCATCTTCGGCTTGGGCGTCTGAAGGTGGATTTTGATCCCAGGCACCTTGCTGGCAGGCGTTGAGTAGGGACTCGTCAATTGAGTAGCTGCCAGAACGACTCCGCAATACCAAGCCAGTCAACTCTCCGTCCACAGTCAACTTGGCCTCAATAGTGACCCAATCCCGGGCAGCAATCACGTCATCCAGCTGCAGATTTCTGCGCTGGGAAATCACTAAATGCTGAAACACCCGCTGGGCGACTCGTCTCACAAATGGGGCAAAACGGTGCGCCTTGGTGTTTAAAAACGTCATCTTCCCCTGCTGGACATCAGGCAGATGATCCGGCGTCCCGGTTGGTCCAGGTAGGGACAAAAACCCCCGCTTTATCGGAGGCGCCATGGCCAGCAGCTCATTACCCGTGGGCGGACGACGCTCGTTTTGCTGATCTTGCTCTCTGCCTCTATCCTTGATGAACCCCTGGCTCAATAAGTCATCTGGCCGAGCAAAGAGTTGTGGAATCCGCTTGGGACCTTTCGGGGTACCTGGTTTGGCCGTTTCCGGGGTCTTCTTTTTGAGCGCTTTTTCTGGCTTTTTTTCGATTGGCGGTTTTTTTGTGACGGGGCTTTCTAGGGGTTTGAGCGCGGCGAGTTTGGTGGGTTCTTTTTTGGGCTCAGGCTGTTTTTTGGACTTACTTTTCTTTTGTTCGTCTTTTTCAGGATTCGAAGCCGGAAGTGGGGTGCCAACGGCGACCGTCTCTTTTTGCGCTGTGGTATTCCGATCACTCAGAAAACGGGTCTCGTCTGGGATTTGATCGTTGACCTCGTCCGGCGGACTGACAATCTGCTCCGGCAGCGGCTCAGGGGGGGGCGGTTTGGCTTTCTTCTCTTCTACTTTCTTTTCTTGGAAAGGTTCCTCAGCTGGCTTTTCAGGTGTTTTGGGCGGCACATCAGGCGACAACTCGGCTTTGGCAACAATCTTGGGCTCTTCTGGTGGAAGCAACTCAACTTCAGTCAGTTGCTCAGGAGCTGGAGCGAGGAAATCCTGTTCAGAAAGCGAGAAGAGGGTAAAAAAGAGGAAATGAAAAAGAAGCGAGAATATGAGAAAGACGACGAACGGGTCGCGTTGCTGCGGGCGCGGAAGCGGAAGGATAGCCGTCGACATCGGCCGCATTCTAGCCTGCTTACGGCAAGCCTGCAAGAAACTTCTTGTCCCACCTTGCCTGAGCGGAAAGACATGGCATATAGTGGAGGAACTATGTTTGGTCTTGGTATTGGAGAGCTGTTGATTATTCTGGTCATTGTCCTGGTCGTCTTTGGCGCGGGAAAATTGCCAGAAATTGGCGAAGGCATTGGCAAAGGTATTCAAAACTTCCGAAAATCAGTGAAAACGGAAGAAATCGATATCACGCCAGACAGTGACGCCGAAAAACAGCCGGAGAATCCGTCATCATAACCGAGGCGGTCTTTCTGATTTTGCCTCGACTTCCTCAAGCTGTACAGATGCCAGCGGTCCGTGTGGCTCCTCGAACTGTACCGACACAACACGCCCTCCAAGTTCAGCGATTGTCGCAGGCGGTTTGGTGAAGACCAATAAACAATTCACCTCCTGCCCAGCTGGGATACGAAAATCCTCGGGTGGCGCCAGGTTTTGTAACGTCTCAATATCGCGCACGGTCAGGCTCTGTAGAAGATTGCTATTTGCCTCATTGCCGCAGAATACAATCTCCTGACCGACTTTCTTTCCGACCTGGTTATAGAGCGTGCCTTCAATCTGGACCAGCCTGGCAGGAGAAGAGGCGTTGTTGACAACCGTTCCAGCAACAGCAAACACACGTCGGTTGTCCTTGCTCAGCCAAAAACTGCCACTCAGATTTGTCAATGTGATATGGCTCTCGGAAAACGGTTCAGCCACAAAGACATCACCCACAAAGGGCAGGTTACGCAGGCTAAGTTTCGTCCCCTGAAGATCCGAGAGGGCATAATAGCTGAGAGCCGCATAGCCTAAGACACAACCTACCAGGAGGAGAAAAACCGTACGGAGGGGCAGAAATGCTTCTTCTCTTTCGTACTCCTGCATCTCACCCTGTTCATACTGGGCATCTTCTTGCTCATACTGCTGCTCAGCCCCTTGCTCGTTTTGCTCGTTTTGCTCGTTTTGCTCATCTTGGTCACGATAGGCAAATTTCAGCCTGGACTCTTCGTCCTCTTCTTCCTGACAAGACGGGGCCATAGAGACAGAGGGCTGTAGGGCAAAAGAGCGCTCAACTTCTCTTTGGCTTTGAGGCGTTTTCCAGGACGGCACGTCTGCGGCTGATGCTGGGACAGAATCGCGAAGGACATCTTGACGAGAATCAGGAGCGGGCTCAGGACGGGAAGCCTCAGCCTGCGGACTCTGTTTGGCTTCGTTTTGGGAGGCTGGTTCCTGCTGAGACAGGGAATCGGGAATGGGCGGATCAGCAGGCGGGTCAATATCGGAAGAGGTATTCCCCTTCCACAGGACAGGCGGATTATAGACGAAAATATGTTTGCACTCCTCTTGAGAGCACTCAAAAGAAGTCTCCCCAGCGAGTGTCACGCTCCCATTAACCCGGTAACGCGTATGGCAAGCCGGACATGCAACAACCACCGCATCCTCCCCTCAATACTGACTCATTGTATAGAAAGAAGTGAAGAAAAATCAACTACATTGACGGCAAGTCACAAGAAAAACTATAATAGTCCAGATTTGTCCGAGCATGGCCTGTAGTTAAGGAATACCTTTGACCCTACTCGCGATTCTTCGAATCCTTTTTATCGTTGTATCTACCGTGTTCTGGAGTGTGCCTGTTCTCCTGATGTCGTTCTTTGATCCCTATGCCGAACGCTCAGCCCGTCTGGTTTGCCGCTGGGCCAAGGGAATTCTGTGGGCGTGCGGCACGACTGTCCATCCCCGTGGCCATGAACAGCTGCAGTCCAACCATGCCTACCTCTTTATGTCCAACCACCAGAGCATGTTTGATATTCTGGCTATTATGGTGGCTCTTGATACCTTCCAGCTCCGCTGGGTTGCCAAACACGAGCTACGCAAGGTCCCGGTCTTTGGCCTGTGCATGCACCGCACCCGGCAGGTCCTGGTTGATCGAGAAAGTCGGACGCAGGCAGTCGCCACTATCCGAAACGTCAAGGCACTCCTGAAGGCAGGTATTTCGGTCCTCTTTTTTCCTGAAGGAACACGCAGCAAGGACGGTCGCCTGCTTCCCTTTAAGGCAGGTGGGTTTGCAGTTGCAGTAGAGACCGGCATGCCTGTCGTGCCGGTGACTGTCAGCGGTGGGTATGGCATCTTGCCCGTAGGCGATTGGAAAATCCGGTCTGGCCCAATGACAATCGTGTTTAGCCCACCGATCCAGATCGATTCGGCGCTGGATAAAAGAACGGCGCGGCAGACCTTGCTGACCCAAGTCCAAGAAGCGGTTGCTGAGCATGCTGCTCAGCATACTATGGACACCCAGCAATCGGTTGCCGGTCCGTCCTTTTCCAGCCAAGCTTCTCCACAGTCTTCGCCAGCCTCTTTAGCGCCTGACAATCGGACTGCTGTATGAGCGATGGCCAAATCCGTATTATCCCCCTTGGCGGTCTCGGTGAGATTGGCCTCAATCTGATGTTAATCGAATACCGTCCAGCTGACGGGAGTCGCCCAGCGGCGATTGCGATTGACTGTGGCCTGATGTTTCCCGAGCAAGAAATGCTGGGGATTGATGTCGTTATTCCAGACTTTCATTATTTACGTGAACAGTGTGATCTCCAGGCTGTTATCTTTACCCACGGACATGAAGATCATATTGGTGCCCTGCCCTACTTGCTGAGAGAGTTTGATGTCCCCATTTATGGCACACCCTTCACCCTTGGGTTGATCCGCGACAAGCTGGCTGAGCGGGGGCTGTTGAAACAAACGACGATCCATGAATTTCAGCCACGTCAGGAGTGGCAGGTCGGCCCGTTTACAATAGAAGGCATGCACGTTACCCACAGCATTGTGGATGCCGCCGCCTTGGCCATCACCACCCCATTGGGAACGATTATTCATAGTGGCGATTTCAAGATTGATCACACCCCCATCGATGACGAGCAGACCGATCTCGTCCGTTTAGCCGAATGGGGCGAACGCGGCGTCCTCTTACTCTTAGCAGACTCGACAAATGTCGAACGCACGGGAGCCAATCCTTCAGAGCGGACGCTGACCCGCCCGCTCGAAAACTTGATTGCCCAGGCCCAGGGCAGAGTCCTGGTTGCGACGTTTGCCTCGCATATTCACCGTATCCGCCAAATCATTGACCTGTCTGTGAGACAAGGCCGCGCCGTTGGTGTGGTTGGCAAACGCCTCGTCGGCAATATCGGGATTGCCCAAGACACTGGACATCTGCCGATCCCGCCAGACGCACTCATTGATACCGGCGCGGTGAAAAAACGCGACCCCAAAACAGTGACACTGTTGACCACTGGCTCACAAGGCGAGCCGCTGTCCGCCTTGTCTCGGATTGCCTCTGGAGCCCACTCTCAGATACAGATCACAGCCGGAGATATGGTTATCCTATCGTCCCGGGTCATTCCGGGCAATGAACGTACGATCTCCCGCTTGATCGACAATCTGTCGCGACGCGGAGCTGAAGTCCATTACGAAGCGATATCGTGTGTGCACGTGTCTGGTCACGCCTGTCAAGATGAACTCCAGCTGATGCTGAACCTCGTGCGGCCCCAATACTTTGCGCCGATCCACGGAGAATACCGCCACCTGGTCCGGCATTCTGCACTCGCCCGTGAGGTCGGGGTGACTCCAGAAAATGTCTTTTTGTTAGAAAATGGAGATGTCCTAGAGATTGATCAAGAAGGCGCTTTTCTGACTGAGCAGGTCCAAACGGGACGTATATTTGTAGATGGTTTGGAAGGAATCGAAGAAGAACTCATACGCGACCGGCGCCATTTGGCTGCTGATGGTCTGGTTGTCGCCATCCTCGGCATTGACCCCCAGACGGGAGATTTGCTCAGTGGGCCTGAGCTGATATCACGCGGGTTCTTAACCAATACCAATGGTGAAGGTTTCAGCGACGCAAAAGACGTTGTGCGCGCGATGCTCAGTGAGTTACCGCACGAGTCGCGGACAGATATCGGTCTGCTCAAGGAACAGGTCCGGGTTTCTTTGCGCCGGTATTTCCGCAGCACGCTTGGCCGCCGGCCAGTCGTGCTGCCGTTTGTCATGGAGATGTGATGAAGAGGAGGTGGTGGCAATGGCGCGAGCACGTAAGTCGCAGTCCCAGCCCCCGGAACACCCAGCTGGCAGTGAAGTCCTGGGGATTGTCCTGGTGGTTGGTGCGGTTTTTTTAATTTTTGCCTTTTTTTCGTACGAGCCGGACGTTCCGTCTAGCAATCAAGTCGGCGTCATCGGGTATTTGTTCGCCGATCTCTTTTGCCCCGCCTTGGGCAAAGTATGTTACGTCTTGCCTGCTTTGCTGGTGTATGCAGCAGGCATGCAATTTCAGCTGTGGCAATGCCCCGTCCCACTCGCCCAATCCATCTCGGGACTCGTGTTTGTCCTCACCAGCGCGTCCCTGCTCGCGCTGTGGTATGCAGATCAACCGGTTGCCCAGGCTGGCGGGTGGGTGGGCGGATTTTTGGCCACTCACCTCCGCCAAGGTTTGAATCAGCTTGGAGCGTATCTTGTCCTTTTCCCCATTCTCTTGGTCTCTTTTATGGGGATTTCTCGGATGTCTTTGTCTGGAGCAGGCACCGGCCTGCTGTCCAGTTTGCTGCCTGCCGCCAGCCGTTTAGGGCTGCAACTCTTACAGCTTCCACACCGGATCTGGTCCGCCGCCAGCGAATCTTTCTCACAGCTCATTGTCCACCCGCCCGAGCAGTCGGAAACGTCTGAGCCGCTGTTTATCTCCCCGTTGTCCAAGCGGGCCAATCCCAAAATCATATCGTCCCAGGAAAAAGTGATATCCAAGCCACTACAGAATTTTGGTCAGGATCTTGATCCGGATTGTGATCAAGATCCTGTGCTGGCAGACGGAGACGCCCAATGGGAGACAGGCAAGCCTAAGAAGCAAGACAGACTGGGCAAGCAAAATGGGCTGACTAAACAGGATGAACCGCTCAAAAAAGACGCCGCTCTGCCACCGATTATTATTAATCGGCCGCCACCACCAGTCCCCAAAGCCCAGCGCGCCCAGCCCGCCGTTCAGACCGACGAGCTTGCCATACCGAGCAGTGGCAAACCCTATACACTGCCGTCTATTCAACTGTTAGACCCTCCAGTAGAATCGACGGTGAAGATCGATGAGAGCTCCTTGCATGCCAGATCCCAGGTTTTAGAGACCAAACTGCATGACTTTGGCATCAAGGGCAGCGTTGTTGCCGTCCGTCCAGGGCCGGTCATCACGACCTATGAGTTTGAACCGGCTCCCGGGGTCAAGGTTAACCGGATCGTCTCACTGGCCGACGATTTACAGATGGCCCTGCGGACCGTCTCGGTGCGTATTCTGGCTCCAATTCCGGGTAAGGCTGTTGTTGGTATTGAGGTCTCGAATCCTAATCGCGAGAAGGTCTATCTGCGTGAAATCCTCGATAGTCCAGGCTTCCACCAAACCGATTCCCCGTTGAGTCTCGCCTTAGGCAAAGATCCAGTTGGCAACCCCCTGGCCGCAGACCTCGCCCGTATGCCACACTTACTTGTCGCTGGAGCAACAGGGACCGGTAAATCTGTTTCGCTGAATGCCATGATCATGAGTTTGCTGTACCGGGCGAGTCCGCAAGAAGTCCGCTTCATTATGATCGATCCGAAGATGTTGGAACTCTCGGTATACGAAAACTTGCCGCACCAATTGTCACACGTCATTACCAATCCCAAAGAAGCCGGAGCAGCATTACAAGAAGTCGTGCGGCGCATGGAGTATCGCTACAAACTCCTGCGTGACAAAGGGGTGCGGAATATTGTCGGCTATAATCACGCCTTGGAAAATGGCCAGCCCAACCAAGATGGAGTCATCAAGCTCACCGATGTCATCCACGACGAGGACGACAATGGAGAAATGCCCCCGCCCTCCAGCACCCACAAAGACACGTCAGGCACCGCAATGGTCCATAAGCGGCTGCCCTATCTGGTTGTGATTGTGGATGAGTTAGCAGACCTGATGCTGACGGTCGGACGTGAGATTGAAGAACCGATTACCCGCCTAGCCCAAATGGGACGTGCCTCTGGTATTCACCTTATCCTCGCCACCCAGCGCCCCTCGGTTGATGTGATTACTGGCTTGATCAAAGCCAATTTTCCAGCCCGGATCTCTTTTCAAGTCTCATCACGGATTGATTCCCGAACAATTTTGGACGCGGGAGGAGCTGAGCGACTCCTCGGTGCTGGTGATATGCTGTTCCTGCCACCGGGCAGTGCCAAGCCGCAACGTATTCACGGCGCGTTTGTCTCTGAGCCGGAGATTAGCAAAGCGGTTGCCGCAATCAAGAAACAGGGCAAGGCGGTGTTTGATAGCGAGTTTGTCAGCGCCTTAGAAAACGCCCGGAGTCAGCAAAGCCCCGATGCGGCAGACGATGACACCTATGATGAGATGTACGAGCAGGCGCGCGAGTTGGTGATAGAAAGTCGCCAGGCTTCTATTTCATGGGTACAGCGGCGCTTACGGGTCGGCTACAATCGTGCAGCCCGGATGATAGAGCGGATGGAGCGTGAAGGCCTGATTGGTCCGGCTGCTGAAGCCGGCAAACCACGCCAGGTCTTGGTCGAAGCGGTGACGGAAGAGTGAAAAAATGATGCACACAAAATGATGAGAATCTCTTCTTTTCGTTTTTGGGTGACGGTATGCCTGGTCCCGACCGTTCTTTTAAGCGGCTATGCAGTTTTGCACGCGTGTGGATCGCCGCCAGAAACTGCGCCAGCCCCGGCTTCAACAGACGCACCTGGCACACCATCCGTTACCGACATTGTTGCTCAGCTACAGGCCCGATACGATGACACTCTCGGCTTTCAGGCGGACTTTACTCAGGCAGTTGCCACCGCGACTCTCGGACAAACGATGACCTCAAAAGGGGAGGTCTTCTTTAAAAAGCCGGGCAAGATGCGCTGGAATTTTAGCCAACCGGCGCAGCTCCTGGTCTCCGACGGCAATTCTTTTTGGTTCTACCAACCGGCGGACAAACAAGTCGTCAAGACCCCTTTTCATCAGGTATTCCGTTCGAATACACCGGTCTCTTTTCTGACTGGAGTCGGTCGGCTTGAGGACGATTTTCAGGTCGCGCTCCAGGACTCCAGACAAGACACCTACCTTTTGCAGTTGACCTCAAAACAGGACGCCGATGCAGTCGGGCGCTTAACCCTTGCTGTAAGTCGCCAGACCTTTGACATTGTCGAGGCAACAGTCACCGACCCACTCGGCAATACCACTCGTTTACGGTTTAGCAATATCAATCGGAATATCTCGCTTGATGACAGCCTCTTTCAGTTCGACATTCCGCCGGGTGTCGATATTATCGAGCCCTTCCCGGAACCGTCATCACGATAAGCTGAAGACGGTCACGCCTGCCTGGCTCGGGCGCACCCAGTCCACCGAATCTCAAGAGCAAGCCACTCGCTTGACCGGCAACGCAAAGTTTCATATGCCACAGGCAGGAACTCAGCAGCTGTTGGAATACAATCGCTTCAGCCAAGGAGATAGCCATGCGACTCGAAGGAAAAGTTGCCTTAATCACTGGAGCCGGCTCCGGCCAAGGCAGAGAAGCCGCCGTTCTGTTTGCCACCGAAGGGGCCCAGGTGGTCGTCACTGATGTCAACGAGGAGGGACTCGCCGAAACACTTCAGCAGGTCAAAGCAGCTGGAGGACAGACGGTTGCGACTCGTATGGATGTATCCGACGAGGCGCAGGTGCAAGAGGCCGTGGCCTTAACCGTGCGGACATATGGCAAACTCACCGTGTTATATAATAACGCCGGAGTGTATTTGCGCGGCAAGGATGGACCAGTGACCCGTATGGAAGACGGGATTTGGGACTTGGTCCTGAACGTGAATCTCAAGGGCATGTATCTGTGCTGCCGCCATGCTATTCCCGAAATGATCAAAGCCGAAGGCGGTGCTATCGTCAATACCGCCTCGGCCGCCGGTTTGATGGGCAGTAATATTCACGCCTACTCCGCGTCAAAAGGCGGTATGATCGCCCTCAGTCGTTCCCTGGCCACAACCTATGCCGCCCAGAATATTCGTTCAAACGTGATCTGTCCGGGCTTTATTGAGACCCCCATGGTGTCAGAAGTCGTAAGTAGCGAGCGACTCCTACACGCCTACCTGGAAAACACCCCACTGCATCGGGCCGGCAAGCCGATTGATATTGCCTATATGGCGCTCTACTTAGCCTCGGATGAAGCCGCCTTTGTAACCGGCGGAGTGTTTACGGTTGATGGCGGGGTGACCGCAAGATAGCGCCCCAGAGGACAAGCACAGACACTGTTGGCAGGTGTGAGAAACTGGAGGAAAAACGTATGGAATCACTCCGAGGCAAAGTGGCGATCGTGGGTGCGGCCGATACCGAGGTTGGTGTCGTCCCTCACCTCAGTGCCACCCAGATGTATGTCAAAGCGGCCAAGCTCGCGCTGGAAGATGCCGGTATTACCAAAGAGGACGTGGATGGGCTGATTACGTGCAACTCATGGGTTGAACCGTACCTGTACCATGCCGAGATGATTGCCGAGTATATGCAGATCTTTCCGCGCTACTGCCTGAACGTGGCAACAGGTGGCGGAACGACACTGGCGATTATGCAGCACGCGGCAACCGCAATCGCCTCAGGCGTGTGCAATACTGTCTTGATCACGATGGCGGATAACATGTTGTCAGGTTTGTCACGCGACAAGGCGATTGAGGCTATGTCTACGGCCGGGCACGCCCAGTTCGAGCGTCCCTATGGCCCACCGATTCCTGCCTTTTATGCCTTGATTGCGCAGGCGCATATGCATGCATACGGCACAACAAGTGAACAATTGGCGGCCGTGTCAGTGGCGTGTCGCAAACATGCGTCGATGAATCCTGCCGCCCAGATGCGGACCCCGATTACAGTTGAGGATGTGTTGAATTCAAAAATCATTGCCGACCCGCTCCACCTGCTGGACTGCTCGCTGGTTTCGGATGGCGGGGCCGCTATCATTATGACCTCAGCTGAACGAGCCAAGGATTTCAAGAAAAAACCGGTCTACATGCTCGGCGTTGGCGAAGGCCACTCACACGAACATATCAGCCAGGCCCGCAGTCTGACGACCTCAGCCGCCAAGGAAGCCGGCGAGCGGACGTATGCAATGGCAGGGCTCGGTCCCAAAGATATCGACGTCGCTGAGTTGTACGACTGTTTCACTCCCGTTGTGATTGTTGAGCTGGAAGATCTGGGCTTTTGCCCCAAAGGCGAAGGCGGCCGGTTTGTCGAAGACGGTCGGGTCGAGTTAGGCGGGGAGTTACCGATCAATACCCACGGCGGTATGATGTCGCACTGCCATCCGGGCCATCCGGGCTCAATGTTCTCTATGACGGAAGCCATCTTCCAACTCCGCAACGAATGTGGCCCGCGTCAAGTCAAGGACGCCGAAGTCGCTTTTGTGCATGCCCAGGGCGGCATCATGTCTACCCACTGCTCAATGATCCTAGCAAAGGAGAGAGGTTAATGTCGCAGCTGCCAGCCAAACCAGTTCCGGAACCCACCAGTGAAACCCAGCCGTATTGGGACGGATGCAAGAACCATGAACTGCGTATCCAAAAATGCGCGGCGTGTAACCATTTCCAATTCTACCCGCGCATCTACTGCACCAAGTGCATGAGCGACCAAGTCGCATGGGTCACCGCCTCGGGACGCGGCAAGGTTTTATCCTGTACGACA
Source organism: Binatia bacterium (assembly GCA_965231765.1). GTDB lineage: Bacteria > Desulfobacterota > Binatia > Bin18 > Bin18 > JAAXHF01. Next base: position 3,862,411 of record OZ246887.1, on the reverse strand, counting down.
GTCTACCGGCCAGTGACAAAAGCATTTGCCGAGGACGTGCCGTATGTCGTGGCGTTGATTGCTCTCGACGAAGGCCCACAAATGATGAGCAACGTGGTCGGCTGTCCACCCGAAAAGGTAAAGATTGGTATGCGCGTCCAGGTCACCTTTGAAGATTGGACGGAAGACATCTCGGTCGCAAAGTTTACGCTGGTGGAATAAAGTAGAGATGCCGCGTTCGCTCAAAGGGGCAGGGGCATCTTGCCCCTGACGCACGAGATCTGGATGCCAGCATCCTACGGGCTGGAAGCCCGTGCCACTGAGAAATGCGTTCAAGCCAGAGATAAAACGTGAGAAAAGTAAAAAACCATGCACTATGACCTCATCATTCGTGGCGGCACAGTCATTGATGGCAGCGGCCAACCAGGCTTCCAAGCTGACATTGGCGTGCAAGATGATCGCATCGTCACAGTCGGCAGTCTGGCTGGAGAGGCGCTCCAGACTATTAACGCTACGGGACGGGTTGCGACCCCTGGTTTTATCGATGCCCACTCACACGATGACTTCGCGGTGTTGGACCGACCGCTATGTGACTTCAAAATCATGCAAGGGGTGACGACTGAGATCATTGGCAACTGTGGCTTTGGCGCAGCACCTGCTAATGACGCATATCGTAATTTCCTGCGGGGCTTCGGGGTGACCCTGTTTGGACCGTTGGGCGATTTCTCTTGGCAAACAACCCAAGAATTTTACCACGCTCTCGAAGCACGCCCAGCTGCGCTGAATGTCGCCGGTCTGGTTCCTCACGCCGCCGTACGTTACGGGGTATTAGAAAATACGCAGCGTGCTCCTTCCAGCCAGGAATTGTCAGCCATGCAAGCGTTGGTACGGGAAGGCATGCAGGCCGGTGCAGTCGGTATGTCAACCGGTCTGTTCTACGCTCCAGGCTCGTATGCCGAGACAGAAGAAGTCATTGCACTGGCCCAAGTCGTCTCGGAATACGGCGGGGTGTACGCGACCCATATGCGCGATGAGGCTGACGGTTTGCTCGACTCAATCGCTGAGACCTTGCGTATTGGAGAAGAAGCTAAGATTGCCGTCCAAATCTCCCACCATAAAGCCATGGGCCGTAAAAACTGGGGCAAGGTCAAAGACAGTCTCGCTCTGGTTGAACAGGCACGGGCGCGGGGCATGGATGTCACTTCCGACGCCTATCCGTATGTCGCCGGTAGTACAACGCTTGCTGCCTTGGTCCAAGGCGGTATTGTTGCTCGCGTCAAACCAGCCGACATACTGATTGCCTCAACACCTGCCAAGCATGAATATGAAGGCAAAACGCTGGAGGAAATATGTAGCCTGACTGGAAAACCGCTGAAAGAGACAGTCACCGAACTCCTCGCGGGAGAAGGAGAAAGCACGGTTGCCGTTCTTTTTGGAATGGACGAAGCTGATGTCCGCACGGTTCTCGCCCATCCAACTACCATGATTGGCTCCGATGGAATTCCCTCAGTCGAAGGTAAACCACACCCACGTTTGTATGGCACCTTTGCCTGCGTCTTGGGCAAATACGTACGGACTGAGCAGACCCTGACTTTAGAAGATGCGATATACCGTATGACCGGCTTTCCGGCTCACAAGTTTCAGCTCAATGACAGAGGCACCATTCGTGAAGGCGCATATGCAGATCTGGTTGTGTTTGATCCGAGTACCATTGCCGATGTTGGCACCTATCAGGAGCCCCGGAAATATCCTCCAGGGATTGATTGCGTGATTGTTAACGGCAAGCTGACAGCTGAGCAGGGACAGCATACAGGCGAGCGCAACGGGCGTTTACTGAGGCACGGAAGGTAGGGCGATGCTGCTCAAGGAGAAGTATTGGAAGGCAGCTGCACCCGCAGATCGTGATGCATACAAATGGCCGTTTCCCGGCCGGCATAATAGCCGGGAATTGACTTAGTCTCCCGATAACCAAGCCGCTGGTAAAACGCTCGGGCTCCGGTATTCCGAGCCCGGACTTCCAGATTAATAAAAAAGACCCCCCCAGTTCGAGCTGTTTTTTCCAGCCACTCAATGAGCTGGGCTCCCACTCCAAAGCGTCGATACGCAGGCTCGACAGCCAGCAGGTTCAAATGCGCCCGCTCAGCGTAAAACTGCATGATGGCAAAGCCAACGAGTTTCTCCGTCTCCCAAGCTGTTACCACCACCGTCTCAGGCTGACGAATCGCATGGCTCACCCGCTGCGGCGTCCATGCCCAGGGTAAACCAGCTTCTACCAGGTCCCGGGACATGCGGGCAATGCGTCGGGCATGTCGCAATCGGGCGAGTTTGAATTCGAGGTTTGGCACTGTGGACCTCAGCCAGCTGCAACCGAGCTCTGCAAAGTCCCTACCCCTTCCATCTCAATCTCGACCACATCTCCTGGCTTCATCGGCTCCGGGCCTGGCGGCGTTCCGGTGTGGACCAGATCTCCGGGATACAGGGTCATAACCTGCGAAAGATCACTAATCACTCTCTGTGCAGAGAAAAGCATCTCTGCGGTGGAAAAATCCTGCTTTTGTTGGCCATTGAGCCGTGAGCGGATGTGGATAGCATTCGGGTCTAAATCAGTCACCACACACGGTCCAACCGGACAGAAGGTATCAAAACACTTACTCCGAGCCAGGTTACCCTTATCTTGGGAGATCAAACCAAAGTCCGTCACATCGTTCACAATGGTGAGCCCAAAGACATACTCCAATGCCTCGGCTTCGTTCACCCGTTTGGCCATCTTGCCAATCACCATAGCCATCTCAGCCTCAAAAATGACGTCGGTATTGATCGGAGAGAGTTGGATAGGCTCGTCTGGATTATTGACCGCAGACAAGACTTTATAGAAAAAGACTGGGGCCGTCGGGAGTTTGAACTCTGGTCTGACCTTGGTCCATTCGGCATAGTTGAGGCCTACTCCAACAATCTTGGTCGGCGTGACTGGAGCCAACAGCTTGGCAAAGCGCAGGATCTGAGTCTGGCCGGTCTGCTGATGAGCGGCATACGGCGGACCACTCAGGGCTCGAATGAGGTCCCCATCAATATAGCCCCAACTGGGTCCGGACGGAGTTAAGAAACGGACATAGCGCATGCGGTTCTCTCCTTTTGTTCATTTCGACTCAGTCCTCAGGACTCCGCACTTTTCACGTCCCCCTCACCAGCTGTCCAGGCGTCGCTCCGGTATGGGTGCCTTCTGCTAATACAATCTCGCCGTTCACAATCACGGATTGTATGCCTTCCGCCTCTTGGATCAAACGCGGTTGCTCGGCTGGTAGGTCATATACGGTTTGCTGGTGTCCACCCCGAATACGCTGCTTGTCAAAAATGACGACATCGGCGGCTAAACCTGTTTGCAATCGTCCCCGATCAACTACACCAAGGACATCAGCCGGACGCGAGGTTAAACGGGCAACCGCTTCTTCAAGACTCAAGACGCCAGTCTCGCGCACCCAGTGTCCAAGCAGGTAACTGGGAAAGTCGGCATTACACAGCGAGGTCAGGTGCGCGCCAGCATCCGTTTCCAGCAACGTATTTGGATCTTTGAGCATTTGGCCCATTGGCTCCTCAGCCATATCAGCGGCCCAGTAGGTAAACTCAGTTTCACACTCCTCAGCCACACACAGATCAAAATAGGCGCTAAGCGGATCTTTATTCTGCGCAGCCGCAATATCAGTCAGGCTTCGGCCTTCCAGCTCTTTGTGCTCGGGCCGTTTAGCTTCCCTGACCAGCACATGCTGCCAGCCAGTAAAAAACGAAGCCCCGACCAGTTCAGCTCGCATGGTCTCTCGTTTGGCTGGGTCGCGCAGCGCAGCCGTCTTCTCCTCCGCCGGCAAAAACATAACCGCACGCCAGCTCGGCAAATGGGCAAAGACAGGCATAAGTTTCTGCCAGTTCATAAAAGTCTCAAACGGACGACAGCCAATCTGTGGATGCAGACGCACCCCCTCACGTTCAGCGGCCTGGGCGACTTGGGACAGAATGAATAAGGAACGTCCAGGATAGGCTGGAAGATAACGCACTGAAGCCCAGGTGACCGGTCGCCCGGACTCTTTAGCCAGTTCAACCAAGTCAGGCAGGTCACCTGCCTCATGCTCGCCTTCGGGCAGTACCATTTTGGCCGTGATCTCCATCACCCCTCGGCCGACTTCACGTAACGCCCGGCCCAAGCTCAACAGCTCGGACAGTTCAGCATAAAAACTGGGCACGGACTTCCCCTCGCCATCGACATGTAAGGGAATGCGGGAAGAAGAAAACCCTAGCGCGCCCGCCTGCATCGCTTCACGCACGATTTCCTGCATGCGGGCAACCTCTGCTTGTGTCGCAACCCGTCGGCAATCCTCGCCCATCACATACCGACGTACTGCAGAGTGTCCCACGTAGCAGCCAATATTAATCGCTTTTGGTTGCTGTTCGACCGCAGCTAAATAGCCCGGAAAATCCTCCCAGTTCCACACAATGCCTTTTTGCAGCGCCTTGAGCGACATGTCTTCAACCACGGCTAAGGTCCGGGTCAGGTAGTCCCGATCCTCAGGCCGACACGGGGCGAGTGTAAATCCACAGTTGCCCGTCACGACCGTTGTGCTGCCATGCCAGGAGGACGACGAGCACAGCGGGTCCCAAAAGACCTGCGCATCATAATGGGTATGAATATCGATAAAGCCCGGAGCAACAACATGACCTGCCGCATCAATAACGCGCTCGGCCTGCTCAGCAAGGTGAGGCGCAAGAGCAACGATTTTGCCCTGCCGTATCCCGAGGTCTCCAGCAAAGCCTGGCGTCCCCGTACCGTCCACGATCCAACCGTTTTTAATGAGGAGATCAAGCATACATGGCTCCTTTTGTCGCTCGTTGTCAGCTCTTAGCTGTCAGCCTTCAGCTTAAGGATAGAGAGTTCTTCCTTATCTGAGCTGAGCGCTATTTCGCTATTCAAAATGCGGCATGACCTTTTCAGCAAATAGCTCCATGCTGTGCATCACCTGTTTGTGTGGCACCATGCCACCTGGATTAAACCAACAGACCATCCGCCCCATGCCAAATTCATCTTCCATGCCCTTCAAGCGCTCGACACACACGTCGGGGGTTTCAAAGATGCCCATCACTTCACTGACCTTCTCATAGGTCATACTCCGAACCCGTTCCATGACCTCTTTGATACGGCTCGATTGGGCTCCGAAATTTGCCCCCTGCGTAGCATATAGCGAGGCGACCGACTGCAAGAAGCGACGGATACTGGGTTCTAATTCTTGGCGGATGTGGGCCGGACTCTCGCCAACATACAACGGTCCCAGCAGGGAAATATCTTCGCGACTACTCTTGGGATGGCCGGCCGCCGCACGCGCGTCATGATACACCGGTAGCAATTCTCGTATTTTGGTAAACGGATTGACCTGCGAGGCAACAAAAATGGGATACCCTAAGCGCCCCATCAGTTCAAACGTATCAATGCTGTTCGCTGCTGCCCGGACAGGCGGGTGTGGCTGTTGGACCGGTTTTGGGACGACCGAAATGTCTTCAACCTGGTAAAATTTGCCTTGGAAAGAAACCCGTTCAGACGTCCAGGCTTGGCGAATCAGTTCAATCGATTCCATCATCCGCCCGCGGCTCTCCTCTGGATTAACGCCAAAGCCAGTGAAATGGGTCGGAATCGATCCACGCCCAATACCCAACTCTACCCGGCCATTGCTCAGTACATCCAGGGTCGCAACTTCTTCTGCTACGCGGACGGGATGCGATAGCGGCAACAGGACAATCGCAATCCCCAGACGTAGGCGCGTGGTTCGCTCAGCGACTGCCGCGAGCAACAGCAAAGGGGCTGGGAGGATAGATAACTGCGGGTTAAAGTGCTGCTCAACCGGCCAGACAGACTCAAAGCCCAAGCTCTCAGCATGCACGGCCTGTTCAATGGTATCTCGATAGCGCTGGACCGCAGACTGGGAATCCGTACACGGCAGCTGATAATGAAGCCCAAATTTCATACATGTCCCTTCTCTCCACTGAGAGACTCCCCTCTCAGTCGGCTATACGTCTTTTTCGCCGATCCAGTCGGGGTTTGCAAGGGTTAGGCGAACCACTCTCGACAAGCTCGGAGCGCACGAATATGCTGCCTGCGCTAGATATCCTATTGACTGCGAGGAAACAGGTGGAAACGGACGAAATTATTCTGACAGGAAGAGCATGGGTCGTAGAAGGACCTGTATCAAACGAGACGATCATCACCCACACCGCTCAACAGACGAGAGATGCCGAGGATAATATCTTACTCGTAACAGGTGGAGTGGGGGACGGCTCCGATCCCGTTCAGGCAGCTCAAGCGGCTCAAGTGTTACAACGGAGCGGCATTCGCAGCGTTATTGCTACCCGCTTTGCCTGGCCCTTTTTTCGGGTGTGTATCAACATCGGCCTGCCACCGCTGACCTTATGGGAGGCGGGCGAGATTCGGGCGCATGACCGTTTGCGGATTGATGTTAATGACTCGATCGTCAAAGACCTCAGCTCTGGTACGCGGTATGCCATCCGGGATCTTTCGGATTTGTATATCGACATCCTCGCCTGTGGTGGGATGAGCGGTTATGTGCGAGCACTTCAGGAGGAGCAGGCAGGCTCGTAGGATGAATGTATATATCCGTAGATTCTTGTATGTATATGTATATACAGCATGGCGCGGTCTATCGGTAGTTAGCCAGGCATGAAATGAAATTTTACTTTCACAATATTATCTGGGACTTACGTTACTAATTTCACGATAAGCGTAGAAGGAACCAGCAACAATGACACACGGACTCACACCTTCAGAAAAGTTTGTTGCCGCACTTTGTGAGCGATCCTTTCTACGCTTGTGGACACATCCTAATCCGAAGGGAAAAAATAATAAGGAATTATGTGATTGTTTAATTGTATGCGGCCTCCATATAGTGATTATCTCAGTCAAAGAATGTGCATACAAAGACACAGGCGACAAAACAGGCTGGAAGCGCTGGGAAAAGGCCGCGATAGAAAAGTCTGCTTCGCAGATCTGGGGGGCTGAACGCTGGCTTCAAACTGTAGATCAAGTTGTCCGCCATGACGGACGCAGGATTACATTGCCTGCCAAAGCAGAACGCAAGTATCACCGGATTTCCGTTTCATTGGGTGGAAGGGGATTCGTGCCCATAAAGTGGGGCGATCTTGGAAATGGATTTATCCATGTCTGTGACGAACACAGTGTTGGCGTTGTCTTTAGTACCCTCGATACGATCACAGACTTCGTGGAGTTCCTTGGCGCCAGCGAAGCGTTGATTAGAAGTGGCGTTCAGCTGCTGTTCGACGGTGGAGGTATTGAAGATCTCGTAGCATTCTATCTGTCGAATAGACGATCATTTGATTTTTCGGCAGATTCAGACGATCAACCCGATGAGGTCATTCTACGTGACGATCTGTGGAAGGGGTTCTATAAATCCGAGGCTTACAAAACAATGCAAGAAGAATTTAAAAACTCTTATATTTGGGACCGCCTAATCGAGTATTACGCCGGTGATCTTCTCACTGATGGAATGTTTGATATGCATAGCAAGAAAGTAACCGATAACGAGCTCGCATTAGTGACAATGGCTTTGCAACCAAGAGGGTATCGCGCGGTTCTTGCCGAAGCATTTATGGAGTTCCTCCAAAATCCAGGATTGAAAGTAGCTTCAAGAGCAACCAAAGGCTATGCAGACACAGCATTCGTTTTTCTAATAGGAAAAAGTTCAGATAGAGACTACAGAGCACGTGAGTTGTCCCTTAGATGCCTAGTCATCCGCGGCCGGCTCCCAGGAGTCACAACTGTCGTGGGAATCGCTACTGATCGGCCAGGCACCTCTGAAATCGGCTATTCGTCCGATATCGTGTATATTCACATTCCAGAATGGACAGCAGAAAATGAAACGCGTGTTGTCGGCATCCAAGCAGACTTGGGCTATTTCCAGAGTGCTCAATGGTCAAAACGGTAGAGCTTCTGGACGAAGGCTTTTGAATGATTATTCAATTCGGGGCAATTGGGCTATCTACCCGGCCCCGCCTAACTGACCGCTCCACCTTGATCGCGTCCCGCGACCGGTGAGCGATGGGCGTTAGCCGTTCAGGAAATCTCATTATGCCTTGGTGGGCTGTGATTTACATCATTCTTTTGGCTTTCCTTACCATCCCAGGAGCAAAGAAGGACGATGCGGGTAAGATAAAATATTCAAGACCGATTGCATTCCACGAGTTTGCGACATCCCATATTAGACAACAATCGAGGACAGACGTAGAATTGCTTCAGACCCAAGATCGGAGGATTCAAAATGAGCGACCTTGAGCAACTGGAACAACAGGTCTTGCAGCTCTCCCCAGAGGATTTGGCGAAGTTTCGGACGTGGTTTATTGAGATCGACCATCAGCTGTGGGATGAGCAGATTGAAGCAGACGCTGCGGCAGGGAAGCTTGACCGCCTGATCGATGAGGCCCGTGCAGAGTTCAAGGCAGGAAAGGCACGGGAAATGTGAAGCATTTCGTGTCCTCAAAATTCTGGGCACTCTACCAGGCTCTGTCCCAAGACGTTCGGGACCTCGCCGATAAAAATTACGCGCTGCTCACGAGCAATCCCCGTCATCCCTCGCTCCACTTCAAAAGAGTTGGCCCGCTTTGGTCGGTTCGTGTCGGGGACCATTAGCGTGCATTAGGCGTTGACGGTCGTTGGCTCCTTCTCTCCGAGCGGCATTCAGGAGAGCCAGAGAGTCCGGAGGAAGCTGCACGAAATCCAAGCTAAGAAGTAGAAGGGAATATTGGCAGAGCACTCTTTTCTCATCCACAGGCCCTTGGTAGCATGGACGTATGAGGAGCTAAAAGCTAGGTTTCAATAATATGTCCAAAGTGACGCCTGTGGAGAGGCTGAGCGCTGGCCTGAGTTTCGGCTCAGGTGAAACTCAACTCGTTGAGGCAGGAACTGGACGTGCGCACATTTGTACACGAGAAAGGTAGCAGGCGACACAGTGCGACGTATTCGGGACTTACGCAAATATGGTCTGCCGGACAGTTTGTTGGCAATCTGGGAACAGCAGCAGGGCGATTTTCTCCTGCCCGTACAAGAGGTCGCGGTGCAACGCTATGGTCTTTTTGATGGCCAAAGTTTGATTATTTCCTCACCCACGTCGTCTGGCAAAACCTTTGTCGGCGAGATGGCAGCCATGCGAGCGACCTTTGCGGGCAAACGAGTCTTATACCTAACCCCGTTGCGAGCCCTGGCCGAAGAAAAGTTCCAAACATTTCGTGATCGGTATGGCACGTATGGCGTCAAAGTGGTGGTCGCCACCCGCGATCATCATGAGTTTGATCAAGATATTGAACAAGGCAACTATCACTTAGCCGTCCTGGTGTATGAAAAACTCTCTCAGCTTCTCGTGCGTCACCCCCACTTGCTGCACAGCGTTGCTTTGGTTGTGGTCGATGAGCTGCAAATGCTCGGCGATACCGAACGCGGGGCCGGTCTGGAATTGACCTTAGCCAAACTCCTGGGCTCAAATCCTCGGCCTCAGCTGCTAGGTCTATCGGCGGTCTTACGTGAATCCGAACAGGTCGCGGACTGGTTGGAGGCAGATCTACTGTTGCAAGACGAACGACCGGTTGAACTGTATCGTGGCGTTTTGTTAAACGGCGTCTTTCGCTACAAAGCCTATAATACTGGAGAAGAAGGCGAAGAATGTTTTGTCGAAACAGATCAACTGGTCGAGAGCGAAAACCCAAGCGAAATTTTATTTGCCGCGGTGAAACATTTGGCCCAACAAAAAGAACAAATCTTGATCTTCCTCAAGGGTAAACGGGATACGGTCCAGTGCGCGCTGACGCTGGCGGAAACGGCAGCAATCCCGCCGGCCACAGATGCCTTAGCAGAGCTTGAGACGTTTGAAGAAACGGCCCTCAAGGCCCAGCTTCAGACTGCCTTTACCGGTGGAGTCGCTTTTCATCATGCCGATCTGACATCTGAGGAACGCAGCCTGGTCGAAAAAGCCTACCGGCGGGGAGACCTGCGGGTGATTGCGTGCACCACAACGCTGGCCTTTGGGGTCAATCTACCGGCTTCAACCGTCTTTCTTGAAGCGGTGAAATGGGACATCGACGAGCGGACTGGGACAGCTATTGAGGTCCCGCTGACGTGGGCCGAGTACGAAAATATTTCTGGCCGAGCTGGTCGCCTCGGCTTGCGCGAAGAGTTTGGTCGCTCCATTGTTATTGCGGTCAATCAGTTTCAGTCTGACCTGCTGTGGCGGGGGTATATTCTTGGTGAGCAGGAGCAGTTCACCTTAGCCCCAGGCCAGGAAGGATTTGCCGATCGCGTCCTCAACCTCATTGCTTCCAAGGTGTGTTCGAGTCTAGACGAATTGGTCACCTTCTTTGATCTGACCTATGTGGGTTTTCTCCAACGCCAACGGCATGCCCCAAAAGCGGCGTCTCAAACGTCGACCTTAACCGCCACGGTCGAAAAGGCGCTCGACAGTCTTCTCCAGGCTGACTTATTACACCGGAGTGAGGATGGTCGCCTCGAAGCTTCGACACTCGGAGAAGTTGCCGCACGCAAGGGGATTAAGGCCGCCACAGCAGTCAAGCTGGCTCGCTTTTTTACTAATGCGCGGAGTCGGGAAGTACCCGAGCTGGAGCTCTTTCATTTGTTGAGTTTGACCGAAGACGGCAAGCGGGTGTACGTGCCTCTGTCCTCGACCGAACATCGCAGCCGGATGTATGAGAGTATGCTGAATGAGCAGTTGTCTGAAAACGAGGGCATGGCCGGCGAAGAACTGGGGCGATTGCTGCATGCCAGTATGCTGCCGACAACAAAAGAAGTCCGCTCGGCCAAATTATCTCTCCTGCTCACAGAATGGATTAAAGGCGACGCGCTGTCGGGTTTGGAAAGTCGGTATCGGTGTTATGCGGGAACGATCAAAATGCTCACTGACGAAATCAGCTGGCTGGCAGATGCAGCCACTGAGGTTGCGGAAGTCATGGGCTGGACCTCGGCCGAACAGCTCAAAGACTTAGCCGATTGCGTTCGTTTTGGGGTTGGCTCTGAAGGCTTGGCCCTGGCTCGCGCCCAACTGCCAGGGGTAAGCCGCGACGCAGCCAGAGCCTTAGTTGCTGCAGGCTTTGACTCTCCAGCCGCAGTCCAAGACGCCTCACCAGAGGTGTTAGCAGCTTATCTTTCACCAAGCCAGATTGAAGCCCTGCACAGCGTGTAGTCGAGACATCTCTCATTCCGTTATCCATCCAAAAAGAAAAGCACAAGAAAGAAGGCATGCCGTTCATGACCGACAGCATTGCTCCAGACGTCCTCTCGATCGCCCTCGAAACTCTGGCATTGGAGGAGGTCGCTCCTGATTTGCTCAACACCCTCACCCAGCAGCTCAATCAAGCGGTCGCCCAGACACACAACGGAATCCTGTCCCTCCAATATCGTGCCAATGCCGATGACCATGCGCACCTCGTTGCCCAGCAGTCCCAACATGGATCACTGAGCCTCTTTGCACCAGCCCAATCATCACCACAGCCACCCCAACGGCTGGCCACGTTTGATCGCCGCGGTCGGCTGCTGTTGCTCATGATGTGGCAAGCCGACGGCACGCTTGCCCGTTGCAAAGTCCGCGGGCTGGATGGTCACTTCCTGGGGATCATTCCGGGTGCGTCCTCACATCTTGGTTGGGGACTCTCGGATTGTCTGTGGACGCTCGATGATAGGGATGATGAAAATAATGAGTTAGGTTTTCGCCCAGATCGGTTCTTGACCCTGTTTCGATCCGTGCCGTATCAAGACATCACAGCTTTGCCGCCCTTGGATGATCCAGGCCGGCTGCCAACAGGCACGGGCTCAACCGTGCTCAATGTCTTGTCCCTGCTCAGCCAAGACCAGGGAAAATCGGCGCTCCGCTATCGTGGTCCGTATCCTAGTGAACAGCTCTTTGCCACTCTGTGCGAGTCGTTCCACACCGGTGGTGAGAGCGGTGCAAGCCGGGAACGATTTACCCAGGGCGCCGAAGAAGCGGCCGTGCACCTGGAAATGAAAGAAGCCGCGCTCGACTGGAGCCCCTCTCCATATGAACGCTTCTTTCCCGCCGCCCATACGTGTGTTCAACTTCGGGATGGGATTGAAAAAGTCTACGATCGCGGCCGCGTCTATTACCATCCCAACCTCGCCGTAAGCGCGCATGCCTTACGCACCGAACATTGCCACAACGGGCAAGTGACGTATACAGCCAGCCTTGTGCTGCTCGGCCAGTCCATCGAAGACCACCTCATCTTGGACGCCACTGGTGAAATCCTGGAGCGCCCTGTTCCGCCACAGCGCTGGCATGTGCGTGCCCCGGCTCAGCTGTCAGCCGACTGGAAAGCCGTCTTAGTCCGCCTGATTGCAGCCGAAAGCGCCGCAGCGTTACACCCCGAGCTGTGGCCGGTCGTAGAGGAGATGCCACTGACCTGGGGAACGGTTCAGGGCGAACTGTGGGAGGAAAAAAGGACGGAGTTTGTCCTCCACGCTGGCATGATCGCTGTCTACCGTGAGACTGTTGCAGCCGCGCGGAGTGCCGGAGAGGCGCTTTTATTAGCCGCCCGATTTACCTCCGAACTCGCCCGACTGATTGGTCCCGTGGTTCGCTTACGCGCCCAAGAACGGCTGGCTCAGCGTTCGCTTGAAGACCAGCAAGTTGCGCTCTTTTTTAATACCCCATCCGACTCGGGCTTATCAGATGACGATCTGCGCAAATTTCTGTCGCGTTTGGCATTAGGGGAGGACTTGCCGGTAGTGAGCGTCTAGAGGCCTCATCAGCTTCGGCTTTGTCAGTGCAGTCGTCGTGTCGCGATAGCACAGGTCCTTACGACTTCCGATATGGGACGATCACCGTCGTGAGGAGTCAGCGAAGATGTCCCATTTTACGCACCGCCCCCCTTCGCCACCTGCACAGTCTGACAATGTGTGTCAACAATCACGTTGATATCGCGCGCATATCCACCGCCAAAAGTCACAATGAGTGGCAACCCGACTTGGCGGGCAAATGCGCACACCAATCGATCGCGTTCGCCGACACCATTCATCGTGAGTGCTAACTTTCCAAACCGATCGCCGGCTAAGACATCCACCCCTGCTTGGTAAAATATGACCTCAGGCTTGAAACGCTCCAAGATCTGGGCGAGCGCTGAGGTCAGCAGATCCAGATACTCTTCATCGCGTGTTCCATCAGGCAGCTCAATATCCCACGAACTGTGCTCTTTGTGAGCTGGATAATTGTTTGCGCCATGCATGGAGAAAGTAAATACGTCAGGATCGGCCTGGCACAAGGCTGCCGTTCCATTGCCTTGGTGAACGTCCAGGTCAATGATCAGAAATCGCTGCGCTCTGCCCTCGTGGCGCAGACGCCGCAGACAAATCACCATATCGTGGAAAATACAGTAGCCCTCACCATGGTCGGCAAATGCGTGGTGTGTCCCGCCGGCTAAATTCACGCCAACACCGTCACGGAACGCCGCTCGGGCCGCCCCCAGTGTTCCACCGATCACAGCAAACGCGCGTTGGACGAGGGCTGGAGACCAGGGTAAGCCGAGCCGCAGCATAGCTTTGCGCTCCAGAGTCCCCTGACAAAATACGTGGACATAGTCGGCAGTGTGGACACGCAAGATATCGCCGAGTGTGGCCGGCTCAGGCTCGACAATCTCATCCGCTGCCAGTATCTCCTCAGCCAGGAGACGGGCTGGCACCAGACGGTACTTATCCATCGGGTATGAATGATGTCCGAGGGGGACGGTATAGCGAGCCGAGGTAAAAGCCTGCACCCCAGTTCTCCTCCTTACATAGTTTAATAGTCCGCTCTCCTATCAGCATAGTATACGGATTTCACACGAGTTGCATCCATTCATTTGAGCTATCCAGAGCTGCTCCAGGAACGTGAGCACCTCGGCTGCAAGCGGCTGCTGTTGAGTCATCTCGGACGCGAAGTCTTAGCCCGTCAAGAGAAAGTCAGCTTTGAATGCGCCCACGACGGCCATGTGGTTGAAGTCTAGCGTGTAACCTCCCGATTACTTCTCGCATCTCATGCACAGCCTTGCAAAGCCTTGACATTCGACTTAAAAAGACTCCTCTTTTCGAGACTGTCCTGCTCTACACTGACCGAAGCGGCCTCGAATAAATCATCTCATATTCCTGCCCAACGGCCCACAGGTGCATCCCACTCAGGAGGCACCCAACGAACACTGCGATAGCAAGCACCAGGCTGATAATCGCTATCTTTCTCGCGTTTTTCCCCGTTCGGACTTTTGTCGAAAAAGCAACGCGCATACCAGGTGGCGGAACTTGAGCGGATCCCAAGACTTGAAATGAAAACGTCGCCAGAACCCCGGTCAAGAACATGCCCAGGAGGAGATTGCATCCGGCCAGAACCTGGTAGAGTTGTTTGATCCCAGCCGCCGCAATCCGTGGCTTTGTCGCCCGGAGCTGCATCATTGTGTTGAAGTAAGCCTCCGAGTAGATCACTGCGGCAAGACCGAGTGTGGCTATCAGCACGCCCATGAGCAGCAGACGCGTTCTGGCCAGGGAATCACCAGGGAGACGACGCTCCTCTAGAGTCACTTGTGTAGAAAATTTCTGATCCATTGTGTCTCACATCCAATTCCGGACTGAGACCCTATCGCCGTGGGCAAGCATGTCAAGGAAACAATCGGTGTCATCCGCACCAAACACGGGTAGCCGAACGGGGCGGTTTATATTGGGAGCATCGACGTGGGATTGCCCGGTACTGCCCCATCCAAGATATCGTGCCAGATCTTCTTATTGGCCCACCACCGTAGACGGGTGTGCATCATTTTTAGGATGGCCAGGAATAGCTATATGCGGAAAGCGAAGTGGAGCCGAGCAGGATCGAACTGCCGACCTCTTGACTGCCAGTCAAGCGCTCTCCCAGCTGAGCTACGGCCCCACATATACAGACGGGATGCTGAGAGCCAAAGATAGTGTCATGTTCTCCCTAAGGAGTCAATTCCCTTACGATCCTCCAACCGTGACGCTAATGGGACCGTTCCCGACCTCGGTAAACGCCTGAATGCGATTTGTTGCGGTACTAAATACACCGAGGTATCTGCCCTGCCCATTGCGACCGAAGAGGGCGACGTAAAGCCGGCGACCGTTCAGAGAAATGAAGAGACCGTTGGGCTCATTTATGACATCGTTAAACGATTCAGCGCCGACAAAGAGCGAATTGATGGAATTGCGCGTTGCCGTGTCGATAACGGTCACAGTAAAATCGAGCGAGTTGCTGATGTACGCGCGCGCGCCATCAGGCGAAAAGATAACCTGTTGTGGCCGGATTTCGATGTTTCCCTCCTCGGGCTTTCGGGTCAGCGTTTTGCTCACCTCATTTGTCCTTGTATCGATGATTGACACAGTATCGTTTTCCAGGTTGACAACATACACTTCTGCCCCATCTGGACGGACGGCGATACCGTTTGGCCCGCTGCCGACTGTCACTGTATCGGTAACCGTATTCGTGCCCAGGTCGATGACAGAGACCGTGTCATCCTCAAAGTTCGTCACGTACGCGTATGTACCAGCCGCATTGATGGCGATCTCTAAGGGGTTGCTCCCGACTTGTATGACCGTGCTATCAAGGGTCTCTGTTGCCGTATCGATTATCCTGACTGTATCATCGTCTCCATTGACCACATAGGCTTTTGTACCATCCGGGGTAAAGGCGAGGCCAACTGGAGTGTCGCCCACATTTTCAATGGTGTTTGTCACGACCGTCGATTCCGGCGTCGAGGTATTCAGGCTCATAACCGAAATCGAATCGTCCCACGCGTTTGTGACATACGCAACTTGTGAGGCGGGCTTGACCGCGACCGAGCGAGGATTGTCCCCAACTGGAATGGTTTTGACTACTGCATGTGTTGCTGCGCTGAGGAGCGAAACCGTATCATCTCCGCTATTCGTCACCAAGACAGCCGGACCGCCTTCACACTCCTTAAAGTCCAAGCTGCAGTCAACTCTGCAGCCAAGCGTCCCCCCGGAAAACCCAATCTCTTGACACGTCAGATCGCCCAGGTCAGCTCCGTCACATTCTTCGCTGGACTCAAGACTCCCATTTCCACACTCAGAGGAAGCAACAAAACACTGACAACTGGCCTGCCAGACAAAGCTGGCGTCGATTTCTCGGGACTCTAGATTCCCGTCACTCCCTCTGCCCTGCACAGAGAGGTCATCGACAAAGAGGATCTGATTAGCCAAGCGGACTTCAGCATCAGACAAGTCAAATTCTTCAACAAACTCAAAACTCCCAAGTCGGACAGTATCTAAGGAAGAACTCAGGGTTTGGGAGGCGCCTGCACTGTCTTGGATTGTGATATCAAAGGTATGCTGGCCGCTCTCAAGAAGATTAAAATTGATCGGTGTGGAAAAGCCACTCGGCAATGCTTGCGAACGACGTTCAGGAAATTTATCCGCCACATCCTCCCGGTCAATGCAACACAGTAAATCGAACGACGGCACTCCATCAATCTGCAGCTGCAAGTCCGTAATCTCTGCAGCCGGCGTATTTGAAAAACGCCACCCAGAAATCATACCAAACCCACCAACAGAATCTCCTAACGGATTTTCAAGAGCGGCCAACAAAGGAGCAGTCTCAATGACGATCAAGTTGCCATCTGCTTCAACCGCAATATCAGTCGGCACCCGGAATTCATCTCCGCTCCCGGTGCTGGCATCGGATAGGATGGTCCGATTACCGCTTGTCGGGTCAACCCGGAAAATCGCCCGTAAGCCCTCATCAAGCACCGCCAGCTGGCCATTGGCTTCAATCGCCAAAGCACGCACCTGCTGAAAGGCAGGACCAGTTCCGTTCGTTGCATTTGAAACAACTGTCCGATTTCCATTCGTGGGGTTCACCCGTACAACGGCGTTCAGGCCGGCATCAACGACGAGCAAGTCCCCGCTGTCTTCCACATCAATATCGAGCGGGGTGATCCAATTGACCCCGCTACCAGTGCTAGCATCCGAAAAAATCGCACGCTCCTCAGTCTCATCAAGCATGACCCGAACAAGAGCTTTCAGGCCGAGATCTGTGACCACAGCCGTTCCGCTCGCCTCGATAGCAATGCCAAACGGAGATTCCAAGTTCACCGCGCCTTCGATCTCAGCGTCAGACAGGATGAAGCGATACCCAGTCGAACTTATTTCAACAACCCCTTGGCTCGTATCCGCCACAATAAACACGCCATCAGACTCAGAATTCGGAGGGGCAACAGCAATCCCAGTGGGTCGGATAAAAGGCGAGCCGGACAATGAACTTGTCCCGGAAACAAACGTCCGCTCACCGGTGTCCGGGTCTACCCGATAGACAGAAAAGCGACCGGGATCAGTGACTGCCAGCTGGCCGTCCGCTTCAACAGTAACGCCTTGAGGCACGACCCAATCAGAACCTACCAAAGTGTCCGTTCCATCTTCGGCTGGTATGGTTGTGTTGGCATCAGATACAATAGTCCGATTACCAGTGTTCGGGTCTACTCGAATGACAGCCGGAAGTTGCCCAGTTACAGCCTGGTTCACCTGCTCCTGAGTATTCACTGGTTCCGCTCTTTGGATCTTACTCGTGACACGGCTTGTCTGTGGTGTCGTGACAGCACCCGTATTCTCAGAGGACACAACCCCTAAAGCCTGCAATTTTTCCTGCCAGGCCAGCCGGATGTCCACCTCCTGGGCGTTCCCCGTCACACTGTCTATGGCACCTGCACCGTCAATAAGAATATCGTCCTGCCGGATCTTGATACCTGCAAACTGGAGATCGAGTCGTTCGAGAACCTCAAAGTTCCCCGGCTTCACCGTCGTGATGGTATGGGCTTGGGTGACGCGGGTGCCACTGGTGTCTTCGACCTCAATCGTTAAGGTATGCTCGCCTTGTTCTAATGAATTAAAATTAAACACCTGACCAAATCCACTCGTTGCCGCTTGTGGGAAATCCGAGTTTTCGTCGGCAATATCTGTGCGGCCGGCACAGCACGGAATGACGCTGGCATCACCGTCATCAATACGGAGGCGGACGGTCACAGAGGCCTCAGAGTCTGTGGAAAAAGCCCAGCCCGATATTGGGCTCAGCCCACTGATCGTTTGGTCGTCCGCTGGGCTTTCGAAGTCCAACCGGATATCAGCCTGGCCACCCCTGGGGAAAAAGAAAAGCCCGCCCATAAGGAGCAAGAGGACAATAAAGCTACGCTGTTTCATATGTATTCCACTACTGGCAAAGGGCTCACTGCTGGATGGTGCAGAAAGGCTCGGATATGCTCTGGAGCTGTGTGAGAGCTGCTCCGATTCGGTGTTGGGTGATCCTAAACGTCATTCATAACGTTTTGGGCTGAGACGGCGACCACGCACACGCCAGCTTCGTTGGCGTCACGCACAACCGCCGATTTATCGAGCATTAATGTTTTGTCGGCTTCAACGGCTAAGACCTGGGCCTGCACCAACTGCATCTCCTGGATCGTCTCCCGACCAACGGTCGGGACATCAAAACGGAGGTCTTGTTGGGGTTTGCTGACTTTGACAATGACAGTACCCGGCCCGCTGAGTTCCCCGCCACGCCGAATAGTCGCGTTTGTGCCCTCTGCCCCTTCGACGGCAAACACCGTGCCGCGCTTCACCACGACACTCTGGCCGATATCCCAGCGCCCTATTTCTTTGGCGGCGGCAACGCCTAGATGAATGTCATCCCACTGCTTCGAGTCTGGAGCAGTTTTTGTCAGCACACCTGGCTGCGGAACAAGACCAGATAATAAGCGGGTGGATTCCACGATCGTCACCCCTTCGCTTTCCAGTTCCTGAGCCACACCACGTAAGATAACATCATCCTTGAGACTCGGCAGACGGCTAATAAACGCCAGGCCGCGCTCGTCCGGTTGAATATTGGTCAGCGCGCCGGATTTCAGAATGCCGCCAGCCATAACGGCTTGACTAATCCCAGCTTCTTTGAAGATCGCGATGATTTTGCCCAATTCACCGACCCGCACCCAGGTCACGTCAGGAACATAATCGACAATATCTTCTTGCGTCTCACCCTGATGGGCCACGGCCACAATCTCAACCCCCTCGGCTTTTGCCGCTTCGACAAAAAGGAGTGGAAAGCGGCCATTACCAGCAATGAGACCTAATCGAGACATACCGTCACCCGTACTGCATCGTCAGGCTAAGGCGCTAGACCGCCGCGTCAGTTTCAGAGTTCCCGCCTTCACGTGGGCGGCAAACGCCCCGTTGCGACTGGGCCAGAAACTCTACCATGCACATGGCTTCAGGCGCGCTCGCATACTCCTTGCGGATCCGAGAGAGCGCCTCTTTGAAAGGCAGCCCCTCAGCGAACAGTCCCCGGTAGACTTTCTTCAGTGTCCCGAGTTGCTGGGCCGTAAACCCACGGCGTTTGAGACCAATCAGATTTAAGCCAAAGAGATACGCCCGGTCACCTTGGGCCATGCAGTACGGCGGGACATCGAGAGAGACCATAGCCCCGGCCCCCACAATCGCGGACTCGCCAATCCGGGCAAATTGGTGGATGCCAACCAGGGCTCCGACAACCACATGATCTTCAATCGTGACATGGCCACCCAGATTGGCGCTATTCGCCATCACGATATGGTTGCCGAGGATACAATCATGGGCGACATGTGAGTAGACCATGAACAGGTTGTGATCTCCTACCTTCGTCACCATCCCTCCGCCGCTCGTCCCAGGCTGGAGCGTAGCAAATTCACGAATCGTATTATGGTCTCCGATAATGAGCGTACTGTTTTCGCCGTCATACTTTTTGTCTTGGGGAACAGCCCCGACACTCGCAAATTGAAAAATCTGATTCTCACAGCCAACCGTTGTCTGGCCTTCAATCACCACATGTGAGCCGATCTGGCTGTGCTTGCCAATCCGGACGTGCGGACCAATAACAGAATACGGCCCCACCTGTACCCCACTATCCAACTCAGCCTCTGGGGCAATGACAGCTGAGGGGTGAACGACAGTGGCTGCTGTCATGATGCGCCTCCGTCCGTGTCGGTGCTACCGGCTTGGCTCTCTTCAGGGTCAGCCGCGGCAAGGACAAACTCTAGTTCAGCCGCAAGCTTGTCAGCCACAAATGCCGAGCCACGCATCTTCCAAAATTTTCCCCGCCGACGTACCGTCTCGGCTTCTAAACGGAGCTGGTCGCCCGGAATGACCTGACGGCGAAAACGGACTTTGTCAAGCGCAGTGAGGAGTGCGTATTTGGGTTGGCTCGTATCGCCGTCAGCGCTGGCAGAGCACACCAGAATACCACCGGCCTGGACAACTGCTTCACACACCAAGACCCCTGGCATGACTGGATAGTCAGGAAAATGTCCGGGGAAAAAGGGCTCATTAATCGTTACGTTTTTAAGTGCAATAATCCGCTGGCCAGCGGTAATTTCGACCACCCGATCGACGAGCAGGAAGGGGTAGCGGTGGGGGAGGAGAGCCGCGACAGGCAAAGTGTCCATATTGTGAAGCGGAATAAACAGAATTCGAGAGAGAACGGTGGCGCGTACGGGATATGCTAGCGATTAAGCTGAGCGATCCTGGTGCCTTTTTTGTCGTATGACGAGATCACGTTTTTTGTAAGATCAATTGCTTTGGCGCCAAACAAGACCACCGTATTATTGCCTTCTAAAATGACGGTATAGTTACCCTGCTCACCGAGGTCATAGACGATCTGGCGCAATTCGGCCACAATACGGTTGGTTAACTCTTTGTCTTTGAGCTCCAACTCTTGTTTGGAGTCTTCGTACAGGCGTTTGAAATCGCGCGCCTCGTGCCGATAATCGCGCTGGAGAGCGAGTCGTTCATCTTCTTTGAGCAGCAGGGCTTTCTTTTCGAGGTCTGCCTTCAGCTGATCGATCTTCTTCTTGCGACTCTCAAGCTTCTTCTCAATACGGCTCATTTGGGCTTTGAATGTTTCTTGGGCTTTCTTGCCAGCCTGAGATTCATTCAGGGCAGTCTGTAAGTCCACATAGCCGACTTTTATATCATCAAGGTCTGCGGGCTCCTGGCCGAGAACAAAAGCTGGCAGACACAATACGCTGAGGACGACACTCATATAAATTCTGCGCATAATTTTCTCCTCAATAGAGGTCTTCGGCAGCTCTTTGTCGGATATCTGAAATGTTTTCGTAGGTTTTCGATGGATATCCGGCTAGAACAGTGAGCCGAAACGATTTCCGCCACCGCCTTGCCCGATGCCGCCAAAGCCGCCGAATGAGAAGTGGATATTGCTGGTCCGCTCATTATTCTTGGCATTCAGTGGACGGGCAACTTCGATACGGATCGGCCCAAACGGCGACTTCCAACGCACCCCAGCGCCGACGGAATATCGCAGATCTCCAAGGTCGATACCTTGAAGATTAGTGAAGGCATTCCCAATATCGTTAAAAACAACCCCTTTGAGGTTGAGTTGTGGGACAAGTGGAAAGACCATTTCGTTATTGATAATGAGCTGATGACTGCCGCCGATAGGCCGATGATAGGTCCGTGACTTGCGCCCCCCAGGAGAATCACCATCACTCACTACGACGATGACGTCTTCACGCGGACCTAAACTCCGCTCCCCAAATCCTCGAATGGAGTTAATACCGCCAGGGAAGTAGCGGTCAAACAGGGGCACATCGTTTTCCAAAATTTTCTCGCGCTGGGTTGCAATATGGCGATTCTCGGTAAAATCTATCTCCCCCGACCCATAGCCAAAGATACCACCAGTCATCAAAGTAAACGTCCCCAATTTGCGGCTTCGATAGACAGGCAAGAAATACCGCGCCTCAAGCTCCAGCTTGGTATAATTAGTATCTCCGCCAAGTCCAGCAAAGCTGAACGACACCTGTTGGAGGGAGCCCGCAGTCGGCTCCATAGGATGATCCAGGGTGTTGCGCAGGATGGTCGGCGATATAAGCGAGGCAGTCTGGCCTCCTGATTCAGCCCGAACAGCATCGGGCGTAATCAGCTCAAAATTGCCAACCCTAGACCGCTCCCATTGGTAGTGGAAACCGAGTTCAACATCCTGCAAGGAGTAGCCAAATACGGAATGATATCCCAAAGCCGTGAGCGGGTAGAAAAGGCGAAGCCCTCCGCCTGTCCCGGAGCGGTCAAAATCCTCAAAAGCGAATCGCCAGTCAAACAGCTCAACCCCTGCCCGGAGTTGGGTATCCATGAAATACGGATACATAAAATTCAGCTGCGTGTTCCGGTAACGGGTCCCAATACTGGCCCCCAGGATGAGACGTTGGCCGCGTCCCAGAAAGTTATTTTCTTGGATGCGGGCATTACCAACGACACTGGTCGCAGAGTTAAACCCAGCCCCTAGACTGAAGGAGCCTGTTTGGGCTTCTTTCACGTCAACTAAGACGTTCAGCAGATCTTTCCGTTTTCCACGCTTGGTGGTGAGATGCACATCCTCAAAAAATCCGAGCCGTTTCACTCGGTCGCGACTCATCTGCAAGGATGAGGCAGCAAACAAACTTTGCTCGACAACGGCCAGCTCCCGCCGAATCACTTTATCCCGCGTTTTGCTATTGCCAGCAATATCAACCCGGTCAATATACACCTCGGGGCCTTTATCGACCCGATACGACACATTGACAATATTGTCCTCAGGCTGGACATCCGTCTCCGGTTCGATGTTCACAAACGCGTAGCCCTGATCGCTGAAATACGACGTCAGATTAAACACATCATCCCGCAGGACACTGGCCTTAAACGTACGCTTGGGTCGCAAGGTCAGCGCAGTCTTCGCCGCTGCCTCTCCACCCGGCACATCTCCGACAACGTGCACTTCGCCAACTCTAAACTTGGGCCCTTCTTCGACACGAATCGTCACATTCAAGCCATTGTCTCCGCGCTCGACCTGGGGTTCATCAATCCTGACATTGATATATCCATGGTCGTAATAGAAGGCCGTCAAGCGTTCGACATCCGTCTTCAGCGCCGCGTTACTCAGAATCCCGATGGGCATGAAGCGTGACAGCCAGCTTTTCTTTTTTGTCTGCATAAAGCCTTGCAGAGCCTTGCCGGAAAAAGCCTCATTGCCCTCAAAAATGATGTTGGTAACACTCGTTGTGCTATTTTCGGCAATAGTAAAGGTCAGGATTGCCTCACCATTATTCGTCTTCTCAGTCCGATATGAGATATCGGTATCGAGATAGCCCTTCTCTTCATAGAGTTTCTTGGCATCCAGGATACCACGCCGGATTTTCACCGGATTCAGAATGGTCCGCGGATGGATTTTAAGCGCTGTGAGCAGATCCTCTTTCTTTATCTTGTCCTGGCCTTCGACCAGGACTCGGCGTACGAGGGGACGTTCTCGGACCCAGTAGGTGAGAACCGTTTTGCCACTATGCTCAGCTGTACGAGCTTCAACATGATTGAAGAACCCCATTTCATACACCGACCGGATATCGGCATCGACCGTCTCAGGGTTGAGCGGTTCACCAGGCCGGGAAGACAGCCGGATACGGACGGCTTCGCCCTCGACTTGCTCGTTACCTCCGATCGTAATTTCGCCGATGATAACCTTTTTTGGCGCCAGCGGGGCAGATTCAGCAGATCCAGTCAGACCAGCAGGTCCAATTTTTTGAGCAGCCGGATCAAGAAACTGAGCCCAGCCACGGCCACTATAGCCAAGGGGACTGAGCAGGACGAGTCCTGTCACCAAGGCGATCCCAAATTTTTTGTTTATCTTCCACATTAAGATATACCTCTGTATTTGAGAATCTGTCCTCTTCGCCAGTTGCTTCCCCTACCAAAATCCCCCTGAGTTGTAAAGCTGCAGAGTAAGGGGGAATCCCGGAAGAATCTGGCACAACCTCACGAGATTTGGTGCAACTTGCCCCCCTCTAGCCGAAGCGTGCGGTCCATGGAAGCTGCGAGCTTTTCGCTGTGTGTCACAATAGCCATCGTGAGATTCATCGCTTGGTTGAGGTCGAGCAGCATCTGGAGAATGCCGTCTCCCGTTGCCGGATCAAGATTGCCGGTTGGTTCGTCGGCGAGGATAACCCGTGGCTCCTGAACAAGCGCACGGGCAACCGCTACCCGCTGCTGCTCCCCGCCGGACAGTTCGCCGGGCCGGTGGGTGAGGCGTTCCTGCAAGCCGACCCGCTCGAGAATATCAACCGCTCGTTTGTTTGCCTGAGACCAGCCGAGGTGGGCGATAAGGCCGGGCAGCATCACATTTTCGACAGCCGTAAAGTCCGACAGCAGATGATGAAATTGAAAGATAAATCCGATCTCGTGATTACGCAGCGCAGCCAGCTCTTCGGCAGGCAAGGTAAACAGATCTTGGCCAGCGAGCCATACCGTGCCTGCGGTCGGTCGGTCCAGCGTCCCCAGAATATGCAGCAAGGTACTTTTCCCTACCCCTGACTCGCCGATAATGGCAACGCGTTCGGCCCGCTGAATGTCAAGGTCCAGATCCGTAAAGACATGGATAGCGTGTGGATCTTCCCCATACTGCTTACTGAGTTGCTCTACTCGGATGAGGACAGTAGCAGTTTCAATTTCAGTTTTGACTGTCTCTCCAGTTATCCCAGCGTCCTGATTCAGATTATTCATAATTATTCGTATCTGATAACTTCGACTGGGGCTAAACGGGCAGCCTGGCGGGCCGGATAAATGGTCGCCCCGAAACAGATCGCAATAGAAGCCAGACCAACGATAAGAAAATTCGATGCATACATCTTGACCGGGACGGTTGAAACGTACCAGACACCATCAGGCAGATCGATAAACTCATACCGCTGCAACAACCAGCAGATAACAAACCCGACGAAGGTGCCTAAAAAAGTCCCAATCACACCAATAATGAGTCCTTTATACATGAAAATCCGCCCAATGGCGGCATTCGAAGCTCCCATTGATTTCAGGAGGGCAATATCTTTCCGTTTTTCCATAACCACCATAATAAGGGTGGCAATGATATTAAACGCCGCAACCAGGACAATTAGGAGCACGACAATGAAATAGACAAATTTTTCAAGCGAGAGCGCAGTGAACAGGTTCCGATTGATTTCAGTCCAGTCACGAGCCTTATACGGAAAACCCAACACGTCCTCAATCTGACGGGCGATCGCTTGTGCCTCGTAGACTTCCTTGAGACGGATTTCAACCCCAGACACTTGTTTGTCGAGCTTAAAAAACCCCTGGGCATCCCCGAGCCCCATATACACAAGGCCAATATCGTATTCAGACATCCCAGAATTAAACAGACCAACCACAACAAAACGTCTAAACCGGGGGGACATACCGAGTGGTCCGGGAGTTCCCCCGATGGGAGAGACAAGCGTAAGCGGGTCGCCGAGTAAGACGCCCAGTTGTGTGGCCAGTTCTTCGCCGATCACAATCCCCGACAGTTCGACCGTATTTTCGGTCTCACCAGTGCGGACAATCACCTGCTGCTTTTGGCCGAGCGCTGTCAAACTGCCCTCTCTCATGTGCTCCTCAATACTCACCACGGCACTGGCCAAGTCCGGCTTGACCCCGCGCACCACGACCCCGGAGACACCGTGGCGCGAACTGACCATGGCTTGGCCGTACAGAAAAGGAGCTGCCGCAGCAATCTTTGGGATTTGATGTACCTGATCGGTCACCTGTTCATAGGCATCCAGGGGGCCATTCAAGCTAGAGAGCAGAATATGCGGGTTAAAGCCGAGAATCCGGCTCCGCAGATCTTCCTCAAAACCGGTCATGATCGCAAGCGTCACATTCAGCACCATAACACCAATCAACACCCCTATGGTCGAGATGCTTGTAATCAGAGAAATGAACGCCTCACGCCGCTTGGCACGCAGGTAACGGAGGCTGATAAAGAGTTCGTAGTGCACAGAGTAGTGAGAGCAGAATAGTAGAAATTAGAAATTTTAGGAATTAATGAACGTCATTTTTCTTCGTCTCCCATCGTCTCACATCTGTAAAAACAAAAAAAGGCCAGTCTGTATTTTTACCTGTATCTTCCTCTGTATCAGAATCTTAGAATAGAAAATTTCATCTAAAGCTTGAATTTTATGTTCACTTAGTTTATTAAGGTTATGGATGTGGTGGTGGATGTGGTGGATGGGACAGCTGTTATTTTCACTGGTGCACGTATTGTACTTCTTACGCTGCTAGATCACTTCGGCGCGTGGACAGTGAATAGCGGGACCGCGATATGCTTCGCGGTCCCGCCAGCTGCTCTCTTTCGACAAACCAATACTCCCCGTCCCTCCCCCAGTCACAGCTTCCACTTGCGGCTCATGCTGTCGTCCACAGCCGATATACCTTATAATTCAGTCAAATCTCCTGTTCAGTTCTGAGTATTGGACTGGCTGAGCTGACTGAATTGGGCGTGAACAGCCCAACCTCTCGCGCAAGACTGCCAGCTGTTGGCGTAGAGCGACTGATTCCGAGTGCCACATGCTATTTCCCCCGTCTGCCAGTGCCTGTCCTGTATGCACCTCAGACTGAGGCGCAATACGTTTTCCAAGGGCAAACCGTATACATCGGGAAGAGCAACAATTTTTTTAGACAGCCAATCTTTCAGTTGTCCCCCCTCCTAACCTAACTCGACCCAGTGGGCGCCGGGTGGCACGGCCTGGCCAATAATTGCGGCGGTCAGGCTGCCTGCGTTTAACAGGGCTTGCACAAACGCGTTCGCCTCGCTCTCAGGAACAGCGATGAGCAATCCGCCCGAGGTCTGCGGATCAAAGGCTATGTCATCTAATGCTGGAGACACCCCAGGCTGAATCTGCACCTTATCGGCCAAGTAGTTGCGGTTCCGCTTGCAGCCACCAGTTATATAGCCCTCCAAAGCGAGTCGCGCAGCCCCTGGCAGGCACGGCAGATCAGCCGCTCGCAGCCGCAGGGTCACGCCACTGCCCTGCGCCACCTCATAGCTATGGCCCATTAAACTAAAACCCGTCACATCGGTACACGCATGCACGCTATAGTGCGGCATGACAGCGGCCGCATTCTGATTGAGCATCGTCATCGAGGCAACAGCAGCCGCGTACTCGTCAGCCTGAAGGTGTTGGCGTTTGAGCGCAGTAGTGAGAATGCCGGTGCCGAGCGGTTTTGTCAGGACCAGCACATCTCCAACCTGAGTGCCAACGTTCCGTATTATCCGCCGAGGATCGATAATGCCGGTGACGGCCAGCCCATATTTAATCTCATCATCAGCAACCGAATGTCCACCGACAAGTGCTGCCCCAGCCTCACGGACTTTTGTCGCCCCGCCTTGCAGGATTTCAGCCAGAACTGTCTTGTCGATGCCATCCTGGGGAAAGCACACGATATTCATCGCTGTCTTCGCTTCCCCACCCATGGCATACACATCGCTGAGGGAATTTGTTGCCGAGATCAGCCCGTACGTATACGGATCATCGACAACTGGAGTAAAAAAATCGACAGTATTAATGATGGCCAGATCATCCCGCAGGCGAAAGACGCCAGCATCATCAGACGTCTCAATCCCAACTAAGAGATCGGGATGCTGCTCGCGGGGGAGGCTGCCTAAGACATGAGCGAGGTCCGCCGGACCCAGTTTGCCCGCTCAACCAGCCGCCTTCACTTTTTCCGTCAGGCGGATTTGGGAACGCGGATCTTCACCACCTTCGCCACGTGGGTCTGTTATACTCATAGTTTCCTTCATGCTTTGGGGTCGTCTGCTGTCTGTCAGGCTTTACGGAGTTTACGCACATCGCCGACTCGAAGCGTCAGTCCAATACGGTCAAAGTATTCAAGTAAAGGAATAGCTGTTTTACGGCTAATGCCCAGCACATCGCGAAATATAGCTGCTGAGATCTCGCCTTGACTGGTGAGCTGCCCAATCAGCGCAGTCCGCGCCTCCTCCAAAGAGGGCATGCCGATATACAAATCAGTCGTGACTTTGACAACTTTCCGCTGGGACTCCAAGATAGCCAGCAGGTCAGCCAGCTGCTTACGTGGCAGCCCGAGTGTTGCTTCAATATCTTTCATCTCAGGCGGCGTCAGTCCTCCCGCATCCAACACCTGCTGCAAGCGGCTTGCCGTCGCCTGCTCATCCTCGCTCAACGTGACAGTATGCGACGGCAGCCGCAAGCTACTCTCCGCACGTACGACAATGCCCTCGGCAGCCAGCTTGTCGGCCACAGCTCGAAAAAGTTTGGGCGAAAAGGCAAAAGACAGCTGACTGCGCACCGACTCCATTTCCATGCCCTGAGCAAGTGGCGTGCGCTGATGAAAGTTGGCTAAGATACGGCTCACTTCGGTCGTCAGCCGTTGCCATTTTGTAATGACTGAGTACGCCTCGGGATGCTGAGCATTTGGCAAGGGCAAAACATCTGGATCTTGAACCAGCACAGCGGCCACTTCGTGTTCTTGGGCGTTCACTCCTTGATAAATTTCCTCAAGCGGCGCAGCAAACTGAGGCTGGACTTCGATATACGCTCGACATGCTTGGCGCAGGTCACTGGTCCGGAGTGGAGCGAGTCGTTCCTGCATGCCACCTTTTGAGCGGCGGTGGCGGGTCGCAAAGGGATTCAAGACCTCCCCTCCACCGAGCGTGCCTTGGGCGGTTTGGTTGCGCAAAATGAACCGGTCGCCACGCAACGCCACGACTGATTCGTCCAGCACGATTTGGCAAAACGTTGCCGAACGCGGTGCGAGGACATCTTGTCCATTGAGAAGGATGATTTTTCCAATTACCTCAGCTGTCCCAACATGCACTCGCACCCGCTCATGATTCTCAACCTCACGTTTAGCACCTGGCCGGATTTCGACCCAGGCATCAAAACGCTGCGTCGTCCGAGTCACTTTGGGGTGACACACCACATGCCCTCGGGCGATAGCACTTTTCTCCAGACCAGCGAGATTCAAGGCAACCCGTTGGCCCCAGCTCGCCTCAGAGACCGACTCGCCGTGGACTTGGACAGAGCGTATCCGGGTTTCTTCCCCACTCGGCAACAGTCGGACGGTATCCCCGCCCTGAATACTGCCAGCAATCGCGGTTCCGGTGACCACAATGCCATGTCCTTTCATGACAAAAGCCCGGTCAACAGGGAGACGAAAATAGCCTGCTAAGGACGGCCGTTCATAGTCACTCAGCCGGGTAGCAATAGTGTCGCGGAGGGTATCAAGGCCCTGACCGGTAATTGATGATACTGGAATGATCGGTGCGCCTTCCAAGGTTGTGTCGAGGGTCAAGATTTCGATTTCTTCGTGCACATCGGCCAAACGGTCTGCGTCGACCAGGTCGGCTTTGGTAATCACAAATATACCATTCTGGACTCCTAACAAATGCAAAAAATCCAGATGCTCTTCGCTCTGTGGCATCACCCCATCATCGGCTGCGACCGTGAACAGCACCAGATCAATCCCGTGCGCGCCTGCCAGCATATTACGGATAAAACGCTCGTGGCCAGGCACATCAATAATGCCAGCCCGTTCGCCATTGGGCAGATCCAGATAGGCAAATCCGAGTTCGATCGAGATGCCGCGCTCCTGCTCCTCTTGGAGACGGTCCGTCTCATGACCGGTCAGTGCTTTGATCAAGGCCGTTTTTCCGTGATCAATATGGCCGGCTGTTCCAATGATGTGTGGCATAGGATCTCTTCCTCGTAAACCTCCATCAACCTTATGGACGGGCGCCATTCTCGCAAAAAGGATCCGGAAAAGGAATCCCATAAGTGTATGTCAGTGCAAGGGCTGCTGACGCCAGCACAGGAAGCAAAGGGAAGTCGAGAGTCACACTATGGCAATAGGATCTCCTAGCTGCCACAAAGTGGCACTCAGATACCAGCCAGCGCTGAATTTTGTCAGTGTGGGTGGATTTGTCTCAGCTGAGATGTGCACAAAATGGGCCCCAGGCGGGCGGAAAACTTTGGATTTTGTCTCTTTTTTTGCTTTTCCTGGGAATTTTTTTCTTTTTCTCTCTTTTTTTTCGCTTTACGTATATATTAGGCTAAGAAAGTTCCCGTATGCCAGTAATCAATCCGGTTGGCACGCCGATTGCCCTGTATTTCTCTCGACCGTGCATGATTCTCAAGACACACACTATGAGCATGACGCCTCTAACAACTGACACGAGGGAAAAGAGCACCGCTCTCGACAATCCCTAACGATGCGACGTGTTGGCCCTTCAGTTATTTGACAGTCACCCGAACCAGACCCTAACCACATTCTACGAGAGGAGAACTACTATGTTACAGACGTTTCGCAAAAACGAAGAAGGCTTTACCCTGATCGAACTGCTTGTTGTCATCGCCATCATCGGCATCTTGGCCGCAGTCGCCATTCCGCAGTTTGCTAGCTATCGCCGGAATGCATATTGCTCCCGCGTCGAGTCCGATGTGAACAACACCATGTTGGCCATGGAAGCCTACTATTCGGCCAATGATGCCTACACGGCAGATCTTGTTGCCCTCCAAATCGCGGCCAGTAAGGACGTCACCATCGTACCCACAGCGCCTGCCGCCGGCTCGGGTGACCCAGTGTCGGTAGTGGGAACAGACGACTCAGGCCAGTGCCCGAAAGGCCCCAACTACACCCTCACCCAGGGCGTGCAGCCGGCCTGGGATAATCCTTAATATGCCAGCCTAAGCAGCTGCGGCCCAGGCTCTACTTCACGACTCTTCTCCGGGGTTGGCTGCCGCCTCTTGCATGAGCATTTCCTCCACAGACCGCACAGCCTCTAGGGGTGTCTGTGAATGAGGAAAAAGTCGCTTGACTCAGACCACAGGATACTCCGATAGGCTTCTGACAGGATGGGCGCTTTGGCCGGTAGAGATCCAGTGCTCTCCCCTGTGCCCCTGACCCGCAGCCAAGCTCTGCAAAGCGCTTTTACGTCAACACCTCATTCGCCCGCAACGTGGCAACCTCATCCGCCGAATAGCCCAATATATCTTGCAGGATATCATCCGTATCTTGGCCCAAGCACGGCGCTGGTTTGCGGACCTGACAGAGCGTCTCAGAAAACACCCAGGGTACGCCAGCATGACGACGAGCACCAACTTCAGGATGCTCATGCTCCACAAAAAAGCCCCGTTCGTCCAAATGTTTATCTTCCGTAAGCTCTTTGTTGGTAAGAGCTGGAAAAGCAGCAACACCCGCAGCTTGGAGCGTCTGTGTGACCTCCGCATCCGTTCGGACTCCAGTCCAGGAACCGATCAGCGCTTCCAGTGCATCTTCATTCTTCTTCCGCTCAGCAACCGTCGCAAAACGTGCATCCGTCGCCAGCCCCGGCTGGCCTATGCCCTGACACAGCCGCTGCCATTCGTCTTCACTGGCCACCACAATACTCACCCAACGGTCTTCGCCCTGACACCGAAACAGCCCATGCGGCGCCATATACTCATCATGATTGCCAATACGTGGCGGTGCCTCTCCATTCATCTCTTGTGCCATCAGCGCTTCACCCAATAAAGCCACCGACGTCTCCCACTGTGACAGGTCAATATACTGTCCTTCCCCAGTCCGCGCCCGATGCATCAACGCCGCCAGCACAGCAAACGCGCCATGCAGTCCCCCATTCGGATCCCCATACGAGAAACCCACATGCATCGGCGGAAACCCAGGAAAACCTGTCACCGACGATAAACCACTCATCGGCACCTGGGCTGGGCCATACGACACATACGCACTCTCCGGTCCTGTTGCCCCATACCCAGCCATTGAGATCATAATGATATCGGATTTGAGCTGCTTCAGGACCTCATATCCAAGGCCCATTTTATTGATCACCCCACCTGCAAAATTCTCCGACACAATATCGCTGGCAGCCACCAACTTCTTGGCAATCTCTATGCCCTCAGGTTTCTTGAGGTTCAAAGAGAGAGACGACTTGCCCTGATTATATTGATTATAATAACCACTCCGGTTCAGTCCGGGTTCACCATCGGCATACGGCGGAATACGACGGGTCACACACACACGATTCTCAGTCTCAATCCGAATCACCTCAGCGCCAAGATGCGCCAACTGCATCGTCGCAAACGGACCAGCCCAGACCCAGGTGAAGTCGGCAACGCGGATACCGGCTAAAGGTAGTTGATTTTCCATTGCTGTGATCTCTTTATAAGACTTTATAAGAAAGGATGAATTCAGAAGGATGAACGGCAGGCCTGTTCTCCTGTTTTTCGTTCATTATTCATACTCCACCATTTACATAACTCCAGTAGTCCGCAACTCATCCAACTCCGCCTGCCCAAGTCCTAACCGCCCTCCAAATATCTCCACATTATGCTGCCCCAAACATGGAGCTGGACTGCGCAATGCCCACGGTGAGGCGGAGAATTTATACGGCGCACCGGCATAGCGTAGGGAGCCCGCTTCGGGGTGACCAATGGTGGCAAAAAATCCGCGCGCACTCAGGTGCGAGGAGTCGAGCAGATCACCCATTGTTGAGACAGGTGCAAACGGCACACGTCTGGCTTGAGCCGCGTGGTAGGTTTCCTGGACTGATTTATCTTGCAAATAGTCCTCAAGTAGCGGCTTCAAGACATCCCAGTTGCCCGAACGTGAGGGGAAATCTTGGAATAAATCCATTGACGCCCACTCGGGATTGCCCATCAGCTCGACCGCTCCATTCCACTGATGATCTTCAATCGCTAACACATAGATATAGCCGTCGCGGCATGCCAACACGTCTTGCGGAACCAGGCGAAAACCGAGCCGAGAGGCAAGCGTGCCATCGTACGGCCAGGAGATATAGTTATTCTCCATAATGGCGACTAAGCACTCTTGTATCGACACATCAATATGCTGTCCCTGGCCACTCTTGAACCGCCCAAACAGCGCGCCAAGTGACCCAACCGCGGCGTTCACTCCAGCCTGCATGCCGGCTTGTTGACCAAATGCCTTGAGCGGCGGCAAATCTTCCCGCCCTGAAGGACCACTCAGATACACAATCCCCCCGGCACTCCACATGGTCAAATCATGGGCATGATAGTCGCGATTGGGACCTGTCTGGCCAAACGGCGAGATTGAAGTTATGACCAATCTGGGATTCAGCTTGTGGAGTTCTTCATAATCCAAACCCCGCGCCGGCATCTGGGCTGGTGGATAATTATGAACCACCAAGTCCGCATCTTGCGCCAAGCGTCGGAACAGCTCCTGGCCCTTGGCGTGTTGCAAGTCCAGGCTGACTCCGAGCTTATTGGTATTCATATACAGGAACAGCCCACTCTTCTCCGGATGGAAAATATTGCCTGGATACGGCCCTCGGCGTCGGGCGTCATCGCCACCCGGCTCCTCAATTTTAATTACCTCGGCGCCAAGGTCGGCCATCAACTTTGCGGCATACGCCGCCCCGACCATATGGCCACACTCAAGAACACGAATCCCATGCAGGGGACCTGGGGGCGAGGGGTGAGGGGTTGGGGATTGGTCACTCATAAGCGTTCCATTTCTCTCAGCAAAAAATTCTTACTCAGGACCCAGAACTCAGCACTGCCTTAATAGCGTGCTATCCCAGGCTCGACGACCACCGCCCAGGCTTCGATACCACCCGCTAAGTTCCGCACCTGCTCAAAATCGTGTTGGGCCAAAAAATTGGCGACCTGCATGCTGCGGATACCGTGATGGCAATAGACAACGATGTTCGCATCCGGATTGAGTTCATGCAGTCGGCCGGGGATGTCTCCCATCGGGATATGGACGGCATTCGGAATACACGCAATCGCAACCTCTTCTGACTCACGCACGTCCAGCAAGACACACGCCTCACCAGCATCTAGTTTTGTTTTTAGCTCTTGCACAGAAATCTCTGAGACCATACGCTTCCTTCGCTTTGAGGCTTACTTTGACTCTTGGACAGATCGTCTGATACTAGACAACCAACTTATGGCTCGCAAGGGCGCGATATTCCACAAAGGAGGAGTAGAGTATGGCAGAGTCAGAACGCTACAAAAAAGGTGCAGCAAAGATGAAAGAGCTGTTCGGTGCCGAACCGCGACCGGGTACGATGCAGGCAGATTTCCTGAATATCACGGTTGAAAATCTGTTTGGTGATATTTGGGGCCGGCCAGGGCTAGAAACCCATGAACGGTCGATGATCACCGTCGCCGCGCTGACCGTCTTAGGCCGGAGTCCAGAGATGAAGGTCCATATTCGTGGGGCGCTGAATGTCGGCATCAGCCGGGAAAAAATTCAAGAGATGATGATTCATCTGGCCCACTACGGCGGCTGGCCGGTCGGGGTGAATGGTCTGCGGATTGCGCAGGAAGTGTTTGATTCGATTGATAAGAAGAAAGAGGGCTAAAGAGCCTGTCTACATGTATTGATGCAGCTGCAGGGTGGGAACTCCCACCCATGCGTACAGATCTCCGCATCCCTCCTATACGACCTCGGCTCCTTACAAGCTCTCCTTTTTCCTGCGAACGTGCGTCTCGTTGGGGTTGAACACGATGCCGCCATTCCCTGGCCCCGCTTTCACCTCCGTTTTTGTCCTTAGGCCCTGTGAATGTGTCTGGTTCTGCATGCCGTTTGGGTTCTGCTTCACGGACAACACGACCACGACAGAAAACCTCACTCCTTCTTTCCTCGCATACTTTCTGCTATGACCTACGCCAATAGGATTGGCCAAAAGGGGGAGACGATGCAAAAGGCTGTTTGGCATGTTCCACATCTGGCATGTGTTGCGTTTATGACGAGTTGTGTCATTGGGTGTGTTGGGGGTGGAGCAAATGCAGCCGCAAATACAACTGAAACTAGAGCCAAGGAACAGACAACAGAATATGATTTGAGCGAGCCAAAAATGAGTTGCGCCGAAGCGGATAAGATCACCCGCCGTGCGCTTGAGCGGCTACACTACAAGATCACTGGCGGCCCCAAAACCCCTGCTGATATGGGCGGCGAGGTCAAAGGCACACGGCTCGGTTTCTGGGGAGAAGAAGAACCCGTGTCAGTGAAAATCTCATGCGACCCAGATGGCGCCCATATTGCCCCTCGAACTGAGATTCCGCCGTGTGAACAAGCCAACCGGATAATGCGCAAAACGGTCGAAGACAGCGGCTATGAGGTCAGCCTCTTCAAACCGGCTCCGCTTGGCGGAGCCGGCATGGTCAAAGGCAAGAAAGAGGGGCAAGATCCCGTTACAGTAACCATTACCTGCACAGTGGAGCGGAACCGGGTCATGGTCGATACGAACTCAGAAAGTCCGCTCTTGGAGAATCGCAACTTCTATCAGGCATTTTCAGATTTTCAACGTGGATTTTATGCCATGTTTAAGGCCGTGGTCGATGAGTTTGCGTATCTCCAATCTCCTGCCCACCAAAACAAAGTCGCCAAAATGGATCAGGTCCAGATTGGCGTGGTCCCGTTGATCGCGGCTGATATCGAACGAGAGTTTGGAGATAAGGCCAAGGAAGTCACCCCCGTACGAATCACAGTCTTTAACTCGACAACGAGTGCCTATCTCTTGGAAGCCGACAAGATCGTGCTCTTATCCAGCTCGGGAAAACGGGTCAAACCAATGACAGAGTCTGACCAAGCCTTGCCAGGGCCTGCCCTGTCCAGCCAAACCGTGACCCCGGGAGCGTATGTCGAGGGCTATTTATTCTATCCTCCAGGCGCCTATACTGGCGCACGGGGTTCTTTTGTTGAACAAGAGAATAAAGAACGAGAGGGATTTAGTATCCAGTTCTAGCGTAGGGTGGGCCTCCGTGCCCGCCGCCGCCTCAATATATTGACAAAGAACACACAAGGGGAGTACAAAAAACATCATGACCGTCTGCCCTCTCCAACTTCTTCCCTGCCCCCAGTTCCTCTTCTATTTTGCCCCCTAAGGGGCATATTGTTTCTTTCTTTACATCTCCGTCTATCCGTTTTTTTTACTGCTCAACTCCTGCAGTCCACCACTGCGGTCAGTCGTAACGGAGGTCTCCGTCATGCTTGTCAAAATGTCTGGACGTGCAACGTCATCAGAAATCGCAGCGATAGAAGAAAAGCTGCACGGCTTAGGATATACAACTGGCAAAATGGTTGGTGAGGAAATTACCCTCATCGGTGTCTACGGCGATATCACCCAGCTGCCAATTGGCGAAATTCAAGAGATGGCTGGTGTAGAGCGCCTGATCCCAATCTCGCGGGCGTATAAACGGGTCGCTCAGAAGGGAGCGCCCGGAGAACTGATCCATCAAACAGTGCGTATTGGCAATGTCGAAGTCGGCGGCGATACGCTGAGCATAATTGCCGGTCCGTGCTCAGTTGAAAGCGAAGCCCAGATTATGGAAACAGCCCGCTTTGTCAAAGAGTCAGGCGCAAAGGCGCTGCGAGGTGGAGTGGTCAAGTATCGATCAAGTCCATACAGCGGCTGGGAAGGCATCGGCTCCAGCTCTGAAGAAGCCTTGCGGAATGGACTCGAACTGATTGTGAAGGCTGGTCGCGCCTTCGCACTACCAACCGTGGTTGAGGTGTTGGATGTCGCCGATGTATCGATCTATGAAGACATAGGCGTGGACTGTCTACAAGTTGGCGAACCCAACGCCAAAAATCAGGCACTGCTCAATCGTTTGCGTGACACCCCGCTACCAGTCATCCACAAACGCGGCAATTCCTTAGATATCGAAGCGTATCTCTTATGGGTCGAACGCATTATGGCAGCCGGCAAAGAAAATGTCATCCTGTGTGAGCGAGGTATTTCGAGTTCCAATCAATACACTCGCAATACACTGGATATTGGTGGCATTGCCGCCTTTCACTATCAGCTATCGTGTTTACCTGTTGCTATTGATGCCTCGCATGGCAGCGGTATCCGTGATCTCGTCCATCCGCTTACTCTGGCCGGCATTATGGCCGGCGCATCGGTCGTCCTTGTTGAATCCCACCCTAATCCACTGATTGCCAAGTCGGATGGATTCCAGGGCTTATTTCCCGAACAGCTCTCCCGTTTAGTCGCCGCCTGCCAGCAAGTGTGGAAGCTGCGTCAACGCATCGAGCCCTTATACGTCCCCAGTGCTCTCCTTGAACAGCAATATGAAGAGCGGGTCGCGGCCGACAAGAGCCGCTTTTTCGGAGCATAGAGTGACCACATTACACAAACCGCCCCGGCTCCAGCTTGGCGATTGTATTGGCGTTATCTCTCCGGCAGCTGCGGTGCAAGCAGATAAGCTGCGGCGCGGCTGCCACGCCTTGGAAAGCCTGGGCTTTCGCGTCCGAATCGGGACGCATGTCCTCGACCGGCATCGTTTTCTGGCTGGAACTGATGCCGAGCGGGCCCAGGAATTATCCGCGATGTTTCATGATCCAGACATACAGGCCATCTTTTGCTCACGCGCTGGGTATGGATCTGGCCGCCTCCTGCCGCTGCTCGACTTGCAAACACTTCGTCAGCAGCCCAAGATCTTTCTCGGTTATAGTGATGTCACCCTGCTGCTCAATGCATTTGTCCAACGATCTGGTTTTGTGTGTTTTCATGGTCCGCTCGTCAGCGGAGAATTTGCCGAGGATTTTTCCCCACGCTCCCAGACCCATCTGGTGCGTTTGCTGACCGAAGGTCAAGGGGAAGAGACGCTTGCGTTTCCAACGGTTCTACAGCCCCCAAAAATCGCCGGAGCTGCTGAAGGCCGTTTACTCGGCGGCTGTTTATCCATGCTAGTGGCGACTCTTGGAACACCTTTTGTTATCGATACAATGGATTGCATCCTTTTTATTGAAGATGTCGGAGAAAGGCCGTATCGGGTCGATCGAATGCTAACGCAGCTGAAACAAGCTGGCAAACTTGAACGCTTGGCAGGCGTTATCTTTGGGGAGATGAGCAAGTGTTGGGAAGCCGAAGAAGACTTGGCTCCAGTGCATGCAGTTATTCAAGACATTTTTACGGACTACAACTATCCAGTTGGTTTCGGACTGCCAGCAGGACACGATGGAGAAAACTTTGCGCTGCCGCTTGGCACCCGGGTTCGGCTCGATATGGAACAGCAGGAATTACGGTTTTTGGAAACAGCGGTGGCGTAAGATAGATTCCATGTCTACACACTATCGACGCGGCCAGCTGCCGTTTCTGGCACGCAGGTGTGTTTTACGCCGCCCGGGCCGTCACTGCGACCGGAAACGTCTGTTCGCGTTCCAGCTGGTTCACAATATCTTGCACCGCAGCCAGCATACTCTGCAAATCGCCGTCTCCGCGGCCTGGAGCAAAGCGAACGTGTTCACATGTTATGAGAACTTCATGAATGCGCTGCTCACAGTCGTGAGGCACCCCACAGTCCGAGATCGCATCGGCATCAATCCGACCCGGTGGCAGGTCGAGCTTAGCCGCCAGATATTCCTGAAGAGTATGCGACAGCGTCTCGTAAAACACCTGAGAATCGCTACCGGCGAGTGCCTGTTCAGCCTGTGCTAACCCCTGTTGGGCTTCTTTTCCAGCCTGCCTGAAACGCGCATAGCGGACATCTCCATACCAACGCTGGCGGCGACGGTCGTACCAGACTGCCGCGCCAAAGAGCGCAAGAGGAACGGCATGCCAGAACAGAAAGAGCGTGCTCTGATACCACGCTGTCGCGCGTTGCCGTAATTGGCCTGGGTCGTCTTTGATATAGACAATATCGCGTCCGAGCTGCTCGGCTGTCGCCACCTGTGATCCATGTCCACCAACAATTTCAGTCCGCTGGACATGCGGTGAGGGGCCTAGGACGAGACCGATGGGTTGGCTTTCAATAGTTTGGTAGCGGCGTGTTCCAGGATCAAAATAGCTAAAGTGGACTGACGGGATCGCAGACAAAGTCTCGTCTTGAGGAATAAGCACCTGCTCAAAGACAGTGGTTTCCTCGTCTGGGTGGTCGGTCTGCGGCGTATAAGTCCGAAAACCTTCGGTACTCAACAAGACAGGCGGCTGGGCATCCGAGAGGTGGCCCCTACCCCTAACAGCCATGTGCAGCGTCAGCGGATCGCCAGTAGGCAGCTGCGTCGGACTCGCAGTGACATCCATGCTAAAGCGCCCAACCGCTCCGGAAAATAAAGCCGGTTTGCCTTCTTCTGGTAAGGGCAGCACGCTCAGCGTCAATGGATTAGACTCCAAGGTGCGGGGCTGACGCGCCATGGCCATAAAAGAATCGGGGAACAAACGGTCGAAAATCGATCCCACTGAGTCCCTCCGACGTGAGGAGCGGCCGATAACACTGAGATCAAGAGAAGCCGGCCCAAGGTCGATACTCCCCGAGCGCAGGGGGACAACGCTGGTCCGAAAGCGCAAGATACGAAAATTTTGACCATTGATCTGCTGACGGCGTCGAACGGGCTCCTCAAACGGCTCGACAGACAATCCGTCTCCAGGCAGGACCGGGTATTGGACATCGGCAAGCCGGACCCCGCCAACGTATAAAGTGACCTCAACTGGCAGTTGCTCGTGGAGATACACTTCTTGCTTCGGGGTGGTGATCTCCACCCAAAAGTCTCGCTTGGCAGCCCGTGGCTGGTTGGTCAGATATTGAGATTGGGGTGGCGTTTGCGACGGCCTGCCAGTCGCGCGGCGACTGGGAACAATATCGACTCGCACGGCTGCGGTCTGGTACTGCTGGCCCTCATACGCGACCGTGAAAGGCCCAAGCGTGAACTGGCCTTCTTTTTGTGCTTGCAAAGCATAGCGGTGTTGGACCGAGGAGTTGACCTGGGTGTTCACAATGGACATCCGGCTCGATGGTCCAATATAGGAGCTCTCGAAGTCGTCTAGTCCATCCATCTCATCTGGCGCTGGGGCGTTCACATTTTGGGCTCCCTGGACTTCAATCATCAGGCTGAGGACGTCCCCGACTTCTGCTTGCTGGGGTGAAACCTCTGCCCGCACACGAATATCGCCCCAGGCTGCGGGGAGCCCCAGGCCAAGGACGGTGACAAAGCAGAAAAGCCAACTGAGCAGCCAGGGTTGACACAACCAATAAGACCGACAAGACCGACAAGACTGACAAGACTGGGGATATTTGGGCATTACCAGTCCTCCACAGGCTCTGCCATAACTCCCCCATGCGCTTGACGAATAAACTCGCCGGGCTGGAGTTCTTCGTTTCTGGCCGTGTCAATGAGAGCCGAAGCTTCTTCCTCTGACATATCAGACTCATTTTGTGAGCCGCTTTGGCCCTGGGCTTGGTTCTGGGCTTGCTGGTCCTGCGGATCTTGTTGCTGGCCTTGCTGCTGTTCGTCTTGCCGAGTTTGGTTTTGTTGCTGCTGGTTCTGAGACTGCTGTTGTTGATTTTGCTGCTGCGGATTTTGGGCTTGCTGGTCCTGCGGATCTTGGGCTTGCTGATTCTGCTGATTCTGCTGGTCTTGTTTCATACGTTCTTCGAGGTCTTCAATCGTTTTGGTCACAAACTCGTAGTTGAATTTTGCATCATGGTCAGCAGGGTTCGCTCCGAGTGCACGCCGATACGAGGCCAGGGCCGCCTCGTAAGCGCTTAAGGCTTCTTGTGGGTTACGGGTTTCAGCTGCGGCACCGATCTGGTACTGGGTGTTGCCCATGTTATAGGCGGTATTGGCCGCTCGGTTTTGCTTGTCGTCCACAGTTGGCACGCGGGCCAGGGAGGACAACGCAGCATCGTATTTCCCCGCTTTATAATGGGCTGCCCCCATATTGAAGTTGAGTAAAGGCGCGTCAGGATCGTCTACGAGGACCTCCCCATAGGCTGTCACGGCTTCGTCATACTGGCCCTGCTCGAACAAACGATTACCTTTTTCAATCTGATCGCGGGTCGGGTTCATCCAGGCCAGGCAGCCGAGAGCGGCACCCAGGACAAGAAGCCGCTGCTTCCATAGGGTTGGTGGGGTGAGGTTCACTACGTTCTCCTCCAGCCGGTAAACCAGCGTTTCTCATCCTGCATTTGACGACGATTGCTCATCACGGCTTCAATCGCCAGCAGTCCCAGTGCCAGCCCCAGCGGCCACTGAAACCGCTCGTGAAAACGGCGCTCTACCGTACTCGCAAACTCGCGGCCTTCAAGCGTACTGATATACCGGAGATAGAATTCATCGAGCCCTAAATTTTGTCCAGTCGCGTAGATATACGCCCCGCCAGTCGCCAGGGCAATATCCTGGAGAGCGGTTGCGTCAAGACGCGATTTCACGATTTGACCTTGTCGATTTTTCAAAAAGCTCGTTTGGCCGGCTCCACCATTCTGTCCACGCTCAGCGAGAGGGATGAGCTCGCCATCAGCCGTGCCAATCCCAATTGTATAAATACGGACACCCTTGTCTGCCGCTTGTTTGACCACCGACTGGACGCGGCCTTCATGATCCTCCCCATCCGTGAGGATTAACAGGGCAGCATTTTTGCCATGGCGTCCCTCAAATGCCTCGACACCACGGGTAATTGCAGCGGCTAGAGACGTGCCGCCCTTGGGAATAATCCCAACCTGAACAGCCCGCAGATTTTCAGCAAACGCCCCATAGTCAAGCGTCAACGGACATTGCACGAAGGCAGACCCGGCAAACGGAACCAAACCGACACGATCGCCCTGGAGTTGTTGGAGCATATCCTGGATAGCCAGTTTGGCCCGTTCCAAGCGATTGGGTTTAATATCTTCGGCCAACATACTCCGCGAGGTGTCGAGTGCAATGACGATGTCAACACCACGTTGCTGAAGGGTTTGCCAGGAGAAACCCCATTGCGGACCGGCTAAAGCGAGCAGCAAAAGCGTCACGGCAATGACGATGAGACCCATCTGTAGCAGCTGACGACGTGCATCCAGGTCTGGCGTGAGGGTCGTCAACAGTCTGGCTTCGGCAAATTCCAGAAGCGCCTGACGGCGTCGGCGCAACGCCCAGGCCAGACCACTCACAAGCACTGGGATCAACACGAATAGCCACAGCAGATGGGGAGCACTCCAATTCATTGTTATTACGGCAGCTTTCGTAACACGGAATGACTCAGTCCAATTTCCAGGCCAAGCAACACCAAGGCTGGGATCAGTAGCCAGGGATACATTTCGTCGTAGTCTAGGTAGCGCGGCGCAGTAAACGTTGTCCGCTCTAACTGGTTGATCGTATCGTAGACTTCTTTCAGGCTCTCCGTGTCAGTTGCCCGAAAATACGCCCCGCTAGTCAGATCCGCAATCTTCCGCAAGGTTTCTTCGTCAATATCAACCTCGACCGGACGATACACCAGGTTGCCAAACACATCACGATCTGGGTACGGGGCCATGCCACGTGTTCCTGCCCCAATGGTATAGACAGTGATGCCCAAAGCCTTGGCCGCCTCAGCCGCAGTGAAAGGTGAAATTTTTCCAGCATTATTCTGGCCATCCGTCAACAGAATGACAATCTTGCTCTCCGCATCAGAGTATTCAAGTCGGCCAACTGCGGTCGCCAACGCAGACCCAATTGCCGTCCCATCTTCAATCATACCTATCCTGGCTCGCTCCAGGTTCTGCAACAACCAGCCATGGTCTAACGTCAACGGGCACTGGGTGTAGGGCCGGGCGCTAAACAACACCAGCCCGATGCGATCGCCCTGACGCTGGGCAACAAAATCGGTCACAACCGATTTGAGCACCGCAAGCCGATTGGCCCGACCGCTCTCCAGCGTAAAATCTTCGGAACGCATACTGCCAGAGATATCAACCGTAAGGATGATATCGATGCCTTCTCCAAAATAGGTACTCTGGGCTTTGCCGAGTTGGGGTCTGGCCAGCGCCAACACCAACAGGATAAAAACCAGTCCACGCAAGGCAGAGACAAGCCAGCGCCACTGCTGACGCCCGCCGCTCGGCAGTGCCCGCAGCACCTCGACACTCGGGTAGCGAACCGTCGCCTCTTGAAGCCGACGCTGGCGGAACCAGAACACGAGCGGGACGAGCAGAAGTAGGACTAAGACCCAGGGGTCATGCAGACGCATCAGCCCCCCCTAGTCTTCTCAGTTTCCGCACTCCCTTCACTTCCCCCAGTCATTGCAAGTTCAGCCTTGTCCGGCCGGGTGTCTTCAATAAAACGGCGCGCCGCTTCATAGGCAGCTTCTCCTTCGCCCAAACCTGGCACATGCCGAGCAAACTTCACCAGGTCAGCTTGTGATAAAAACTCGCTGAGCCGTTCGCGCTGCGTTGTGTCCAGTCGGAGGTCCTGAGACACGACCGGCAAAAATTCTTCCGTTGTCATTTCTGGGGCGCGCAGATGCAGCCCATCTTCTAAATAGATCCGGACAATCGCCGACAATGTCACATAATAGGTCTCAAATTCTTTCTTTTCGATCAGCCGCTGCGCACGCAGCCGCCGCAGCGCTTCGAGCGCAATCTCATGTGCCGGCGGGGTCGGCGGGAGCCCCGGGGCGCGAGGACGATTGAGATAGAAAAACAAACCTGCGCCAAGCCCACCGACAGCCAGAACAACAGCCGATAACACGCCGTACGGGAGCCAGTCAAAGGGGAGCTGTTCGGGCGGTTTAATGTCGCGGATGGTTTGGACTTCTTGGCTCTGCTCCGCTTGGGCAAGCAGGCTGATGACAGTGACAGCTACATCGTTGCCGTCAATCCGCTGCTGTTC
The DNA here is from genome assembly GCA_965231765.1 of Binatia bacterium. GTDB lineage: Bacteria > Desulfobacterota > Binatia > Bin18 > Bin18 > JAAXHF01. The sequence goes on along the minus strand of OZ246887.1, from coordinate 3,818,943 downwards.
TGCTCCAGGCTTCCGGTAGCGAACTGTCGGCCCCGGCAACAGGTGTTCACCCGGTTTAAAGCTAGTCAGCGTATACCAGCGGGCAGTGACACGCTGGTCAGCCTTTTTTTCGACTGGCAGTTCACCAAAATCAGTAACGGCGAAATCACCCAGCTGATCGCCCAATAGCGGAATCTCTACCTCAACATCAGCCGCAGCAGTCACCGCAATGGAATACCGGATACGATCGCCAATGCTGACTTCAGCCTGATCAACACTGGCCTGGACGCTGACAAGAGGGGGACTATTGGGGCTGGGTGCTTGTTGGTTTGCTTCATCCGTACTATTAGCTCCCGCAACTCCTGCCCACAGGCAGAGCAAAAAGAGACTCTGTACACCTCTTCGCCCAGCTGTTCGCCAGCATGGATATCCCAATACACCCATACACATCTACTAATGCCGCCGTTCCCGTAAACGAAAAAAGCGGAGGAGCGCCTCAATATACGAACGGTCCGTCTGGACCGAAACCGTATCCACATTCACACCCCGCAACATCCGGGTCCGCTCGCGCCTTGTGTCTTCAGCCCGCTGCTCAAAATCCTGACGGACCCGCTGGCTGCTGGTATCGAGTACGACATGCTCACCAGTCTCGGCATCTTGGAATTCCATCAGTCCAATACTCGGCAGACTCCACTCACGCGGATCATCCAACACAACGGCAATAACATCGTGACGCCGATTGGCGATCTTTAAGGCTAAGCCTGCGCTAGGGTCCAGGAAATCGGAGATGAGAAAGACCACACAGCGCCGTTTGCTGACACGGTTCAGATGTTCCAGCGCAGTCGCAATGTTTGTCCCTGACTGCCGGGCGCGGAATGACAGGACTTCCTGAATGACTCGCAAGACATGCCGGGTGCCTTTTTTGGGTGGGAGGCTAAGTTCAACGTCAGCGCTGAAGATCACCAAGCCTACCTTGTCATTATTGGTAGTTGCCGAGAAAGCAAACAGCGCAGCCATCTCTGCTGCCACTTCACTTTTGAGTTGGGAGACTGTGCCAAAATGGGTTGAGGCACTCACGTCCACTAAGACCATTACCGTCAGTTCACGCTCTTCAACAAAGCGTTTCATATGCGGCACTCCAGTCCGGGCCGTGACATTCCAGTCGATTGCGCGCACATCATCGCCAGGCAGATAATGGCGCACTTCGGCAAACTCCATGCCCTGGCCCTTAAAAGCGCTGTGATACTGGCCGGCAAACAGGTCGCTGACCAGGTGACTGGTCCGTACATGAATCTTCCGGACGGCTTTGATTTGTTCCGTAGTCAGCATAACACTGTGGCATCTGAATGGTTGATCACAACAGTCTTTGGACCTCTTCGTTTTGCTATTTGGCTTTGGCCCTCTGACTTGTCTTTCAGCCTACGGCACCGGCACTCCATCCAGAATCTTCTGGACGACCATATCTGACGTAATATCCTCTGCCTCGGCTTCATACGTCACCATCACCCGGTGGCGTAATACGTCCGGTGTAATGGCTTTGACATCTTGAGGCGTGACATAGCCACGCCCCTGCAGCAGCGCCTGGGCTTTGGCAGCCAGGGTCAAGTACAGGGTCGCGCGTGGGGAGGCACCATGCTGGATCAGCTGCTGTAGGTCGAGCTGATACGAGGCAGGCTCACGGGTCGCAAAGACTAAGTCCAGAATATAGTCTTTGATCTTATCGTCCAGATAGATTTGATCGACCAGACGTCGTAGGCGCAGGACATCTTCCGTGTGGAGAACCACCCGGGCACTGTGCGGATCACCTGTTGCTGCCATCCGATCTAAAATCCGACGCTCCTCTTCTCTTGAAGGATAGGTGACCCAGACCTTTAACATAAAGCGATCAAGCTGGGCTTCCGGGAGCGGATACGTGCCTTCTTGTTCAATCGGATTTTGGGTCGCCAGGACAAGAAACGGATCGGGTAAAGCATGCGTCTCTTCGCCAATTGTGACTTGGCGCTCCTGCATGGCTTCTAGCAAGGCACTTTGGACCTTGGCCGGTGCTCGGTTAATTTCGTCTGCCAGCACAATATTGGCAAAGATCGGCCCCTTTTTGGTGCTGAACGTCCCGTCGCGTGGACTATAGACTAAGGTCCCGATCAAATCGGCTGGCAGCAAGTCCGGGGTAAATTGGAGGCGTTGGAAGCTGGCTGCAAGCGTTTCGGACAACGTCTTCACCGACAAGGTCTTGGCCAAGCCAGGCACGCCTTCAAGCAGGACATGGCCATTCGCTAACAGACCGATTAAGAGCCGCTCAACCAGTGCCTGTTGGCCAATGATGACTTGGCCGATTTCTTCCCGGAGACGTACGAGCGCCGTCACCTCCTGCTTGACTTGTTCATTTAGGGCGGTAATCCCGGCGTCCATTCCACTCTCCATCAGTCTCCCCGCTCTCCTGCCTATTCTGCCTGTCCATTATGGACGCGACAGAACCGTTTTTCTTCAGACTGTGACAACTTCTCAGCTTGCCTAATTCCGTTCAATTCTGCCGAGTTCTGCGCCCCCCTCCCCCAGAGTGTTTACGCTTGACAATACCAGGGGTGATGTATACGAACAGGGCAGAGTTACGCTCTCCTTAACTGAAGTAGGATAGCCGAGAATGGCCCTGGGCGTCCGTAACTGAATCTCAACTGAATGTAGGGGATGTATGCACATTCTTCAATCTCCTTGGCAGCACGACACTGCTCGTAGCGTCCATATCCGAACTCGAGCCGTGTTGGGTCTGCTTGTCATTGGTAGTGTTGCTGGGCTCCTTCCAGGAGCCTCCTTTGGGACCACGGCCCAGGCCCAATCTGCTCCAACTAGGTCATTTGCCGATGTTGCCCAAAGGACCATGCCTGCGGTCGTCAACATCTCCACCACACAAAAGGCCGAACGACGGACGCAGCAACGGCCGCGCCAGTTCCCTCCGATGCCGGGGCCAGGCCAGCCCAACCCGTTTGGTGAGGGAGACCCGTTTGAGGAATTCTTTCGCCGCTTTGGCCCCAATCCCAACCAGCCGCCTTCCGGCCAGCAGCGGCGTCTAGGCTCTGGTTTTATCATCAGCGAGGACGGCTATATCGTCACCAATAATCATGTCGTTGATGAGGCAGGCACGATTACTGTCCGTCTGTCTGACGACGAAGAGTATGAAGCCAAAAAAATCGGCTCGGACGACAAGACAGACCTGGCGCTGATTAAGATTGAAGCCAAGCAGCCGCTGCCAGTCGTGCCCTTAGGACAGTCTGCAACCCTTGAAGTCGGGAACTGGGTCATGGCGATTGGCAACCCTTTTGGTTTGTCCCAGACCGTTACGGTCGGCATTGTCAGCGCCAAGGGACGTGTTATTGGGGCTGGCCCGTATGATGACTTTATCCAAACTGACGCCTCAATTAATCCGGGCAATTCGGGCGGCCCATTGCTGAATTTACAAGGCGAGGTCGTCGGGGTGAACTCAGCCATCTTCAGCCGCTCGGGTGGCAATGTTGGCATTGGTTTCGCCATTCCGATCGATCTGGCCAAATCCATTGTCGATCAACTGAAGGAAAAAGGCTCAGTGACGCGGGGCTGGCTGGGGGTTATGATTCAATCGGTCACCCCCGAGTTGGCAAAGTCATTTGACCTGCCAGAAGCAAAAGGCGCTCTGATCGCCGAAGTGACTCCGGACAGCCCAGCCGCCAAAGCGGGTTTAGAGCGGGGCGATATTATCACCAGTTTTAAGGGGTCAGAAATTGTCGCCTCACGTGACCTTCCGGCCCTTGTCGCGCAAACACCGGTTGGAAACCCATCAGCAGTCAAAGTATTGCGCGGTGGCAAGGAGCAGACCTTTACAGTCATCCTTGGCAAGTTACCCGACCAGCAGCAGGCAAAAGCCGAAAGCGGAGAATCCAGCGAGGAAAACTGGGGCATGACCGTCTCCGACCTCACAGCTGAGATCAGACAGGACCTCAAACTCAAGGATGATCAGCAAGGCATTGTCGTCACCGCCGTCGAGCCTGGTAGCCCGGCCAATCAAGCTGGTATTCGGCGCGGAGACCTCGTCGAAGAGATCAACCGGAAAGCGGTCGCATCAGTCCAGGATTTTGCCAAAGCGATCTCTGAGATGAAGGAAAAAGAAAGTCTCCTCCTCCTCGTCCGCCGGAATACGTTTACTTCGTTCTTTGCTTTACGTAAAGAAGAGTAACGTCTCGCCTACAAACGAACACCCAAATCAAAAGCAGCCCTCCTCCATCTACGGAGGGGGGCTCACCATAACCGTCTCACCTCCTTCCTTGCGTCCCCACTCCTCCAACAAGACGTTTTTTATATTCTTTCCTCTTGCACGTCAGGGTCCATCTTTAGTAAAAGCGAGACAGAACAACCCTAACAAGGAGGCCTGCATATGAGTGTACAAGAGATTGAAGCCGCGACAAATGAGTTTTTTGACGCCTTTAGCCGTAACGATATGGGTGCAGTGGCGAGCATGCTGTCTGATAACCTTGAGGTCTTTGACCATGTCCCGTACCGGTTTGACAGTAAAAAAGAGTTTTCCGACTTCCTGGTCGGCGCCATGGTCGGCATTGAGTCGGGCAGCTTTGGCACGCGCCAACTGTCGTGCCGGGTGTTTAACGACAATGCTGCTGTCGCGAATGCCTACGATGTGTTTTCAGGCATGGGTAAAAACGGCAAGCCTATTAACATGAACGGCCGGACTACCCTAGTCTTTGCCAAAGAGAGCGGCCAGTGGAAAATCGTCAGCTGCCACTTCTCGCCGATGCCAACTCACTAAATAAGGAGAATTGATCATGAGTGCAGAAATTGAAGCCCTAACGAATAAGCTTTTTGCTGCTTTCGCCCGCAACGACATGCAAGCTGCTGCGGACATGTTCTCCGATGACCTTGAGGTCATCGACCATGTGCCCTACCGGTTTGATAACAAAGCCCAATTTGTTGAGTTTTTACAGGGTGCAACGGCTGGGATTGAGTCGGCCAGCGCGGGCATACGCCAACTGTCGTGCCGGGTGTTTAACGATAGCGTGGCGGTTGCCAACGGCTACGATACCTTCAGCGCAGTGACCAAAGATGGCCAAGCCCAGAACCTGCATGGCCGGACCACCCTGGTCTTTGCCAAAGAAGACGGCCAGTGGAAAATCGTCAGCTGCCACTTCTCGCCGCTGCCGACGCATTAAATCAGATCACACGCCTAGCGAGCCATTCGCTGGAGGAAAAAATTGCTCAGAAAAGGTATGCGCTCTTCTGAAAACTCAAGAGCGCATACCGCACCCCACCTGTCGCCAGCCCTGCCTGGATAAGCGAGTGGACGTGTCGTGATTCTTGGTGGGCGCTCGCCTGACAAAGCATCATACCTTCCCCCATTGTGTATTGACTGCTGCTTCCTTTTCATTGACAGTCCAGGCGTTCCCGCATAGTTTCAACCGGTGCTGTCTCGTAAAATATCTCTCGCCCCCGAAGAACGAGAACACCAGGAAGAACAGACACATCCAACGAAGACCGCTCAGCCAGCCCGTTCAGGCTGGCAGCCCCCCTATGGGCTGCGCGCCTTGCAGCATCGTAACTTCCGCTTGTTTTTTGCCGGCCAGTTTGTGTCTCGGATTGGCTTCTGGATGCAAAATATGGCCCAGGCGTGGCTGGTCTACCGTTTGACTGATTCGCCAGTCATGCTCGGTTTGGTTGCATTTGCCGGTCAGTTTCCAACTTTACTCCTGGGTCTTTTCGCCGGTGTCGTAGCTGATCGCTTCAATCGCTACTCAGTCATCGTCGTTATGCTTGTCTTGGCCACCATCCAAGCCGCCGTGCTGGGAGTCTTGACCCTGGGTGAGTGGATTGCCCCCTGGCACATATTTGTCCTGGCGCTGATTGCCGGAACGATCCAAACCTTTGAGATGCCCGCTCGGCAGAGCTTTCTGATGGATATTGTTGGCAAAGACGACTTAACGAGTGCGATTGCGCTCAATTCAGCCTTAGTCAACGGAGCGCGTATTCTGGGACCGGCTTTGGCTGGTATCACCGTTGCCGCGGCAGGAGAAGGCGCCTGTTTTTCGGTCAATGCCTTGTCCTATTTCGTCATCATTGGTGCTTTTCTGTCTATGCGGCTTCCAAAACGAGAAGCCGACTCCACACCTCGAGTGTCAGTCTTTGCCTTCATCCAAGAAGGCATTCAGTACGCGTTCCACACCCCAGCGGTCCGCCTGTTGCTCGTTCTGATAGGCTTCGTCAGCTTACTTGCCACACCGTATACCGTGCTCATGCCCGTGTTTGCCAAGGACATTTTACACGGCGACGCCAATACCATGGGTATCCTTATGGGTTCAGCCGGTGCTGGGGCTTTGGTCGGGGCGGGCTTTCTGTCCCGTCACCGGAATACCGATACGCTCGGCCGAGTGATAGTCTTTGCTCTGGTTCGCTTTGGGATTGGACTCCTGCTCTTTTCGTGGTCGCGCGACTTATGGCTCTCGCTGCTGATTCTCCCTCTGATTGGCTCAGGTTTCATGGTTCCCACAGCCGCGATCAACACCCTCCTTCAGACCATTTCTCCCGATCACTTACGCGGGCGAGTCATGAGCCTCTTCTTCATAATGGTCATGGGCTGCCAGCCCATTGCCAGTTTAGTGGCTGGCTACCTCGCCCCTGTCGTTGGCGCCCCACTCACCGTTGGCTTGACCGGTGTGTGTTGTTTGGGGGTGGCAGTCTTTGTGAAGCTTCAGCTGCCGGTGTTGGAACGGCGCTGAGGAAGATCAGGGCTGAGGACTGAGTGGGGAGCTATTTTTTTACTCGGCACTCAGTCCGTCTTAGATCTCATCCAATGGAAACACTGGCCGTCGAATCTTCTCATACGGCAAGCGACTCATAACCTGCGTCGCCAGCCCCGGTGTATCAACATCAATAATCTTGCTGGCAATGCCTTCAAAACCAGCCCGATGCTGGAGCTCAGATTTACAGGTCACAATCTTACGGGCGGTTGGTTCAATGCCCAGGCTCCGAAAATGATTGACTTCAAAGCCGTGGGTTGGGCGTGAGGTCAAAATCACTTCAACTCCATTACAATCGACGACAACGGTCGTTCCTCTACGGTAGTTGCCCGCATTGAACTGCGTCGCAGCCGTATAGCGACCATCATGGATAACCCGGACCTTTCCCGTAATTTGGAGTGGGTCGCCATGGGATTGATCAACTTTCCCACCAACAGTGAGCGTGACCTCTTTGCCAATTCCGGCTTGGATAGCTTCTTGCACAGCTGCCGGGTCAGTAATATTGCCAACCACCGCACTTTTGGCCTGTTGTTTGAGTAGCTCGGCCAGCAGCACAGTACCATCACCAGGCGTGCCAGCCCCACCGCTGTCAGCCACATCACCCAAAACGACCAGACCCTCATCTGTATCTATGGCTTCACGCACGCCGTCTTCGACTGATACCAGATCGACATGAAACGCTTGGCGTTTGGCCCAGCAGGCGGCTTTGATCTGTTCGGCAATGTCTTGAGCAAGCGCAGGCTCTTGGTTGGTCGTCACCGTAACGCTGATACCCGTCTCAAGAATATCTGAGCAGAAAAATCCGCCCAGCAGTGACACGTCTAAAACCCGCTCGTTGCCAGCAACGAGATTCCGCGCATACCGCATCAACTCATCCATCGGCCAGCCTGGTGCGATATAAATCTTTTGTAGCGCAGGCGCCATGGCCGGTTGCGCCCAGGCGCTGCTAGGCGACATCGATCCATCAAACATACCAGCCATAACTTGGCCAGCTTGTCGTCCAACTGGAACAAAATCGTAGTGTGGATTAGTCTTGACCCCAATCAGCATACTGGCCTGCGCGACCATAAGCGGAGTCACATTGGCGTGGCCGTCTAAGGAGGCGAGCAGCGGCGGCGACTCGCCCACATACTCCCGCACCGAGGCTAAAAAATCTCCCTCACAGTCATCAACGTGCTCGGCTGCCGCTGCACCATGGAGTTGCAAAAACACCCCATCCAATGGACCGGCTTTACTCAGCAAGGAGCGAAACGATTCTTTGGCGTATTCGTGGGCATCAGGGGTAATCTTGCCACCAACACCGGACAGAATAAATTGAAGCGGGACAACGTCCCAGCTCTTTGCTTTGGCAATATCCAGGAACCCAGCAATCGCGCTCCAGCCACGACCGGTTCTAAGGAGCTTGTCACCAGTCAAGGTAGCGCGTTGAAATTGTTCCAATCCCAACGGTTGGGTAGCAAAGGAATTCGTACAGGTGAGATATCCACCGACAGCAACACGCATGAAACGACCCTCCTATTCGTGAACATGAAAGCCCGCTCTTTTTACTCTCTTCACGCCGTATCTGGCAAGCTTCTCACAGGCCGCCGACCTCTTTCTCTCGACTGAACGTTTACTCATTTTACTCATTGTAAAAGCTACGGCTCTTGTGCTACAGGTTCTAGTAGATAGCTCGCGTTCAGCTCTGACGCATAAATAAGAATCCTCTTTCTCTTGTCCTGTCTGCTCATAGCTGACTGCTGAAACTTGATGGCTCTGCGAATGCATTAACTCAACCAGTAACCTGCTCGCATACACAATGCCGAGCAAAAAGGAGGTCCTTATGGCCGATTATGATCTGCTTATTAAAAACGGCAAGATTGTCGATGGCTTGCGGATGCCTGCGTTCCGTGGGGACATCGGCGTCCGGGATGGCAAGATCGCCGCTATGGGCAATGTTCAGGGCAGCGCTCAGCGCGTCATTGATGCCACCGGGTTGATCGTGGCTCCCGGGTTCATGGACATTCACACCCACTACGATGCAGCGCTTACCGGCTGGGATCCGTATGCCACGCTGTCGGGCTGGCACGGGATAACGAGTGTGGCGATCGGGAACTGCGGCTTTGGCTTTGCCCCCGTCCGTCCAGAGGATCGCGAGCGGGCGATGCTGCGCATGGAACGGACTGAGACTATCCCCATGTCCATTATGGAGGCGTCGATGCGCTGGGATTGGGAGACCTTTCCTGAGTTCATGAACAGCATTGAACAGCATGGATCAGGGGTGAATGCAGCGTCGCTCATACCGTACTCTCCGTTGCGCGCCTGGGTGATGGGCACTGACGCGGCCCGGGATCCGAACTACAAGGCTACCTCGGATCAGGTCGCCCAGATGAAGCACCTGATAAGGGAAGGCATGGAGGCCGGCGGCTTTGGCTTCTCGGCCAGCTTTAGCATGGCCAACCGTGACTACGATGGCGGCTATTTGCCGACCCACGTGGCCCCACGCGAAGAGTTTCTGGAAATGGCCAAGGTCATGCGCGAGTTCAACCGTGGCTCGATCGAGTGGACGATGGGCCATGCCCTGCAAGGTCTGGGACGGGATTTCTTGGTGGAGCTGGCCAAGACGAGCGGGCGGCCGGTGAACTGGAACGCCATTATCTATGATCCCACCAACCCGAGTGTCTGGCGCGACCAGCTGAAGTGGACAGAAGAGGTTTTTCGTGAGGCCGTGGTGCTGCCGGTCAATATCTGCCTGCCAATCGAATTTGAGTTCAAATTTGAAACCGTCGGTCTCTTTGACCAGCTGCCAGCCTGGAATGAAGCCACGGTGGGAACCCACGAAGAGCGCAAGGCAATGCTGTCTGACCCGTCCCGGCGCCCAGCCCTGAGGCGGGATATGGAAAATACACCGACACTCATGGAGAAAAGGCGGGATGATGGCGAAGCTGCCCAGATATCCCTCTTCAATTGGGAGAAGACAACTATTTCTGAAGTGGCTCTGGAAAAGAACAAGCACCTGGAGGGCCGAACCATAGCCGAGGTCGCCCAAGAGATGGGTAAACATCCAGTTGACACCATGCTGGACCTGGCGGTCGAAGAGAACCTGGGAACTGAATTTGCCCTGCACGACTTCATCAATGGCGATGAGGAAGCGGTGGGCGAGATTGTCAAGCACCCGATGAGTCTGATCGGCGCTTCCGATGGTGGAGCCCATACCAAGTTCCTGACCACTGGTAGATATCCGACCCACTTCCTGGGCCACTGGGTCCGCGATAAGCAGCTCATGTCACTAGAAGAGGCGCACTGGCGGCTGTCGACCATGCTGGGCTGGGCCATTGGCATCCGCGACCGCGGCTGGCTGCGTGAGGGAATGCCGGCTGACATTATCGTCTATGATTTGGACAAGCTACAGGTGTTGCCGACAGAGATCGTCACTGATCTGCCGAACAACGACTGGCGGCGAGTCCAAAAGGCGGATGGCTACAACTATACGATCGTGAACGGAGGCATCACCTTTGAGGGTCAGAAGTGCACCGGTGCCCTGCCGGGCAAGATGCTGCGCAGTTACGATACGGCCGCTGCCTAATCACCCCCAAGCAGGCTTTTGCCTGCCTTAACCGTTGATGCGAGCGCCGGGCAAAAGCCCGGCGCTTTGTTGTCACTCTCACATTTTTCCAACCGTTTTTGTCCCTACCTCCGACTGAAGAAAACTCCCCTATGGGAGAGAACCGACGACTGAACGCTTACTCATTGTCAAAGGTCTGTGCACTATGCTAGGACCGAGGTAAGGTTTTCACTGGGGAGACGCAAGTCCAAGGAATATATTGGTTCAACCATTAACCTGCTCATACGAGCACAAAGGAGGGTGTTATGGCTGACTATGATGTGCTGATCAAAAACGGCACGATCATTGATGGGTTGCAGGTTCCCGCCTATCGGGGGGACATTGCTATTCGTGGCGGCAAGATTGCTGCCATGGGCAACATTCAGGGTAGTGCGACGAAAGTCATCGACGCCACTGGTCTGACTGTGGCGCCTGGGTTTATGGACATCCATACCCACTATGACGCAGCCCTCAGCGGCGGCACAGCCTGGGATCCGTACGCCACGCTGTCGGGCTGGCACGGAGTCACCACAGTGGCGATTGGAAACTGTGGGTTTGGCTTTGCCCCGGTCCGCCCAGAAGACCGCGACCGGGCCATGCGGCGTATGGAACGGACCGAGTCTATTCCCCTGTCGTGTATGCAAGCTGGTATGCGTTGGGATTGGGAGACCTTTCCCGAATATATGGATAGCCTGGAGCGCGGCGGCTTGGGTGTAAACGCGGCCTCGTTGATACCGTACTCGCCGTTGCGCGCCTATGTGTTGGGGAACGATGCAGCTCGCGACCCCGATTACAAAACAAAACCAGGGCAAGTCGAGGAAATTAAAAACATCTTGCGCGAAGGCTTAAAAGCGGGCGGGTTTGGCTTCTCCGCCAGCTTTAGCATGGCCAACCGGGACTACGACGGTGGCTATCTGCCGACCCACGTTGCCCCGCGTGAAGAGTTCCTCGAAATGGCGAAAGTCATGCGCGAATTCAACCGCGGCTCAATCGAATGGACAATGGGCCATGCCCTGCAGGGGCTGGGCATGGACTTCCTGCTGGAACTGGCCAAGACCAGTGGACGGCCGGTGAACTGGAACGCGGTCATTTATGATCCTACTTCGCCCAATACCTGGCGTGAGCAGCTGGCGTGGACGGAGAAGGCCAATAAGGAAGCCCCGGTTTTTGCGGTCAATATCTGTATGCCGATTGAGTTTGAGTTTACCCTTGAAACCATGGGGCTGTTCGACCAGCTACCAGCCTGGAACGAAGCGACTGTGGGGACCTTGGAAGAACGGCGGATGAAGCTGGGCGACCCAGGTCGGCGGGCTGCCCTCAAGGCCGACATGGAAGCGGCGCCAACGGTCATGCCGGGCACCAATCCTGACGGCGAACAGGGCCAGCTGCGGATGTTCCGCTGGGATGAGACGTTTATCGACGACGTCCACCTGGAAAAGAACAAGTCACTGAAGGGCCGGACCGTTGGAGAAGTGGCCAGAGAACAGGGCAAACATCCGATTGACTGTCTGCTCGATCTGTCGGTGGAAGAGGAATTGAAGACCGAGTTTGCGATGCAGGGTTTCATCAATAATGACGAAGAAGCCCTGACCACGATCCTCAAGCACCCGCAGTGCCTGATCGGTGCGTCGGATGGTGGGGCACACACCAAGTTCCTCACCTTAGGTCGTTATCCGACCCACTTCCTAGCTCACTGGGTCCGTGACAAACAAATCATGTCGTTGGAAGAGGCGCACTGGCGGCTATCAGCGATGCTCGGCTGGGCGATCGGTATCCGCGACCGTGGCTGGCTACGGGAAGGGATGCCGGCCGATATCGTCGTATATAACCTCGAAGAGCTGGCCGTGCGGCCAATGGAAACGGTCCATGACCTGCCCGATGGCGACTGGCGGCGGGTGCAAAAGGCCGATGGCTATCACTACCTGCTTGTGAATGGCGATGTGACCTTCGACCATGGCGAGTGCACTGGAGTTCTACCGGGCCGGATGCTGCGTAGCTATGATCAGGCTGGCAGCTAAGCCTGCGAACGCAGGCTTACTCCTGCCGTGACCGTTTTTGATTAGTCGTTCATGCAAACGCCGGGTTTCGACCCGGCGTCTCGGTGTAGGGGCATGTGGTCGCCCTCATTGAGGAAGGGCAGCCACATGCCCCTACAATCAGTTCTTATCCCATGACTGAACAACCCACCCGTATCCGCTGGCTGGTCATTTTTCTCATCTTTCTCATCTACGTCCTCATGTTCATCGATCGGGTGAATATCTCAATTGCGGCCAAATACATCATGCCCGAGTATGGACTGACTGAGATCCAAATTGGCTGGATTTTTAGTGCCTTTGTCCTGGGCTATGCCTTGGTTCAGATTCCAGGCGGCTGGTTAGGCGACCGCTTTGGCCCGCGGCGGGTCATGTGCGGAGCAATCCTGTGGTGGTCGACTTTCACCGCCGTGACTGCCATCGCCGGTGAATTGTTTTTAACCTCACTGATTGGGATTATTGGCTCGTTTGCCGTGGTCCGGGTCTTGATTGGTCTCGGCGAAGCCGCTGCCCCACCCAACGGCAACCGAGTAATTGCCAACTGGGCAGCCCCGCATGAACGCGGTCTTGCCCTGGGCATTGCCGTCAGCGGCAGTTCACTCGGAGCAGCCCTGACCCCGCCACTGATCGTGTGGATTATGCTGGCGTGGGGCTGGCGGGCAGCCTTTTATATTGCGGGCGGGGTCGGGATTGGGATTGGGTTCCTGTGGTACATGCTGGCCCGAGACCAGCCCGCAGATCACCCCTGGGTGAATGAGGCCGAGCGTCAGCATATCAGCCAAGGCGAGACAACGGCCCAAGAACCCAGTCCGCCACTCCATCTTATCCCCTGGCAAGCACTCTTGAGCCGTCCAGACCTGTGGCTGCTGACGGGAGCCTACTTTGTCCTCGGCTATACCTTATATTTTTATTTTTCGTGGTTTTTTCTGTACCTGGTCAATGAACGCGGCTTTTCCATGCAGAGTGGCGGCTTTTATACGATGGCACCGTTTCTCGCCAGCGCGGTCTTCGCCCCCATCGGAGGCTGGCTGAGCGATACGCTCAGCGCTCAATTTGGCAAACGTATTGGCCGGTGCGCTATCGGCTTTACCAGCCTGATACTGACTGGGGTATTCGTGTCGGCTGGGGCAACAACAACAAGTGCGTATACGGCGATCCTCTTTCTGTCACTTGGTGCAGGTTCGCTGTTTATAAGTGCGTCTGTCTATTGGGTGACGACGATTGATCTGGCCAAAAAGTATGCCGGTACGGTCTCAGGCTTTATGAACATGGGGGGCAATATTGGCGGGGCAATTTCTCCCACCCTGACTCCATATCTGGCCCAAGTGTATGGCTGGGAAACCGCACTGTATACTATGGCGGGGCTGGCATGTGTGGCAGCATTTTGTTGGCTTGGGGTGCACCCGGAACAGGAAATCGACTTAGCAGAAGACGCAGGAGAAAAAGGAGAAATAGGGTATGCCAATTGAAGAAGGCAAAGCTGCTCCTGCATTTAGCCTCACAGACACAGCGGGCAGCAAGGTCTCACTGAAAGACCTCAAAGGTCAGAATGTGATCGTCTACTTTTACCCAAAAGACGATACGTCCGGTTGTACCAAAGAGGCGTGTGGCTTTCGTGATGTGTGGAAAGATATGCAAAAACACAACACCACCATCCTCGGCATTTCCCCAGACACCGAAGCCTCGCATGAGAAATTTGTCAACAAATATAAACTGCCGTTTACTCTCCTGTGTGATCCCGGTAAAACCGTTATGACCAAATACGATGCCTACGGTGAGAAGATGCTGTACGGCAAAAAGACAATCGGTGTCATCCGCTCAACCGTGTGGGTTGGCCCAGACGGCAAAGTCAAGAAACACTGGAAAAAAGTGCCAAAAGCCGCCGATCATCCGCACAAGGTTCTGGAAGCCCTGAAGGCAGACGGCTAAAGCGATGTCATCGGGAACACCCCCTCCTCGGCGGGGATGGGGGATGCGTCAGTCTTCACAGACGTTCTACATATAATGCGGCAGGACTTCCTCGCCGACTGTCCTGACGGTGCGCTTGATTTCCTCAATCGGAAGGAGCCCTTGGTCGCCCTGCCAAATGAACCACTCAGGGTTGCCGGCTTCGACCAACTTATCCATGCCACGGCGAATATCACTGCTTGACCCGGCCATGGCAAAGTTTGAGTCGATCATCCGCTCGGGAGTGGCTTCAGAGACAGGCAGCGGACCTTCTCCATACTTCTTATTGTCGGCCTTGGTGCGGAAGGCTTCGAGGAAACCAAAGTGCTGGAAGAAATTCTGAAAGCCATAGCCGCAAAAGCCGCTCGCGAGCATCTTCTTGGCCGCATCTTGGGTATCACCAGGATAGATGGCTCGCAGGACTCCCAAAGATTCCCCGCGCTCAAGACTGCGGCCTACAGCCTTGGCCTCTTCAACGTGGGTGTCTGCAAAGAAGCGAACCTGTTCATGATCGGAAATAAATAGGGTCGGCACGATGTTTTCCCTGGCACACCAGCGGACGGTCGCTTCACTCATGGAGAAAGCCTGAAACAGCGTTGGATGTGGCTTCTGGTAAGGTTTGGGGACGATGTCGATCATCTGGACCCGTCCGTCTGCACTGACTTCACCTGGGGAACCATACTGGCGTGTCCATTCATCTGCCGCCCAGGGCGTACCCTGTTCGTACGGGAACGGATACTCGTAATGCTTGCCTTTGAAACGAAACGGTTTGTCGGCCCAGGCTAACTTTAAGATTTGAAAGACTTCTTCAAACGCTTCGCGATTGCGCACGTCGATGTCGCTTTGATCGCTGACGGTGGCACCGATATGGATCTTCTGCGCCATCTGATTCAGCCACCGAGATTGATAGCCACGGGCGAAACCAACATGGGTACGCCCTTTGGTCAACTGATCGAGCCACGCGATCTCAAGCGCCAGCCGCAACGGATTCCAGCCCGGCAAGACGTACCCAATCGGCCCAACCTTCAGGGTCGAGGTGTTATGGATCACATGCTGGGTCAGGACGGGCAGACTGCCCATTTCCATGCCTTCGGTATGCAGATGATGCTCGGGAAAGGCGACCCCAGTAAAGCCCAGGTCCTCGGCCATCCGAGAAACCTCAATGACTTCGTCGAACATTTTTTGCCATCGCTCGGTGTGATAGGCAATCGGGCGCAGGTCTTTCCGCTCTTGGGGAGTGGCCGGAATAGATGGCAGAAAAAAGTACATAAATTTCATAGCTGATCTCCTTCGCCACATGCTAGTGACAAAATGCGCAAGAGACAATGTCATCTCATGCCGGAGCGAGACAGTGAGACGAAGAACGCCTAGACAAGAATGTTCCGGCGTCATATACGTCCTGACACAAAGGAAAAAGGAGCACAAAATATGACCCGGATACTCCTATTTCCCAACACTTCCTTCAGCGAGCAGAATCCGACCGGGAATCACTCCTCAAAAAAATCCGCCACAGCGCTCAGGTATGAGGGTCTGACAAGCAACGGGACGATTTTTTACCCTCCGTGAGGCGGTCCCTGGAACATCCACAAGATGATAAAAGGAGTATGCTATGGCAACTCGGCAAAATATTTCTTCTGGCTCTCCATTTGAGCCGACCTTTAGCAAGGCCGACGGCGGTTGGCAGCCGCTTGCGTGAAGGCGGCGACGGCTTGAGGCATCGAAGAAAAAGGAGACAGTCACATGAGCTTTGCTCCGAGCAACAAAGTATTGGAAATGAAAGCGCGTCTTGCGCGCTTTATGGATGAGCATATCTATCCGGTCGAACACGACTACTACGAGTTTGTCGAAGACCAGAACAATCTGTGGCGATACCCGCCCTTCTTCGAAAACCTCAAGAGCAAAGCGAGAGAAGCGGGGATTTGGAATTGGTTTCTGCCGCATGAGTATACACCCTGGAGTCCGGGGCTGACAAACTTGGAATTTGCGCCGTTGATGGAAGTCATGAGCAAGGTGTTCTGGTCACAGGAAGTGTTTAACTGTAGCGCACCTGACCGGGGCAATATGGAGGTGCTGGCCAAATATGGGACACCAGAGCAGCAAGAGCAGTGGCTCACCCCCTTGCTCAACGGCGAGATTCGGTCTGCGTATGCCATGACCGAGCCCCAAGTGGCCTCGTCTGACGCCACAAATATGGAGCTATCTATCGCTCGCGATGGCGATCACTATGTGCTGAATGGCCGGAAATGGTGGATTACCGGCGTACTGGGCGAGCGTTGCAAGGTCATGTTAGTCATGGGCAAGTCCAATCCGGATGCCGAGCGCCATTCACAACACTCAACCGTCCTCGTCCCTGTCGATACCCCAGGCTTCAAGATTGTCCGTCCGCTCAAAGCCTTTGGCAGCTATCATTCTCCTGGAGGTGAGGGTGAGTTGGTCTTTAGAAGATGTCCGCGTGCCCAGGGAGAATATGATTCTCGGCGAAGGTCAAGGGTTTGCCATTGCTCAAGGCCGACTCGGACCGGGACGCTTTCAGTACGCGATGATGTTTGTGGGCATGGCCCAGCGCTGTCTTGAGCTCATGTGCCAACGGGTTGGTGAACGTGTCGCATTTGGGGAGACACTCATCAAAAAGACCAGCATCCAACATGATATCGCCCGCTCGCGGTGTGACATTGAGCAGTGTCGCCTCCTGGTGCTCTCGGCCGCCGATAAAATGGACCGGGAAGGCTCAAAAGGTGCGCGCGATTTTATTTCCATGGTCAAAATTGTTGCTCCGCAAATGTGTCAGACCGTGACCGATCGGGCCATCCAGGCATTCGGAGGCAAGGGAGTGAGTCAGGATATCCCACTCCAGCATGTCTTCCACACCAGCCGTTTTTGTCGCATCGCCGATGGGCCAGACGAAGTGCATATGTCACAACTGGGGAAGTGGACCCAACGGGATGCGGTGGCGCGGGGGGTGAAATAATCTCATCGCCTGCGTCCAAACGATGGAGCAGGCTGTAGCCTTGACTGCCTTACCATCCCAAGCCACCAAGTGCCCAGCCGTGCATTGTCCGCCCGAGTGCGATCTGCTAAGCCTAAGGGGTGAGCCCCCAAGACAAATTACGTGCTATTCGTGAAGAATTTCAACGGACTTTCCTGGAGCGAGTTGAGCTGATTGATGGCTCTCTGGCTGCCCTGCTCTCGGCTCAGCATGTCTTGATTATCGGTCCGCCAGGTACCGCAAAATCAATGCTGGCCGATGCCTTGTGTCGACGGATTACTGGCGGGACCTATTATCAATGGCTGCTGACCAAATTCACCACACCTGAAGAGCTGTTTGGGGCGGTGAGTTTGAAAGCCTTGGAAGCTGACGATTATCGTCGCGTGACGGATCATAAGCTGCCTGAGGCACAGATTGCCTTTCTCGACGAAGTCTTTAAGGCCAGCTCGTCGATCCTGAACGCAATCCTGACCCTTATTAATGAGCGTTTATTTCATAATGGTCGAGAGATTGTGTCCGTCCCGCTGCTGACCCTGTTTGGCGCGAGTAACGAGCTGCCTGAAGATGATGAGCTGCTGGCCTTGTACGACCGTTTTCTACTGCGCTTTGTGGTCAACTACATCAGCGAAGATTTCCGTTTCCTCAAAATGTTGCAGAGCACGCCTCCCGCACAGGAAACCACGATTACTTTAGATGAACTGCGCCAGATGCAGGCCGAGGTCCAAGCGATCAGCGTGCCCGATGGCGTCCTGAACGCCTTGGCCGATATCCGCCGCGAGCTGACTAAGAAAAACATCATCGCTTCTGATCGACGCTACCGCCAGAGTTTGTCATTACTCCGAGCTTTGGCGTATCTGTACGGCCATACGGCTGTCACTGAATCAGACCTGTTTTTTCTGGAACACGTGCTGTGGAAAGAGCCCTCAGAGCAAAGCGAAGTGCATGCCGTCATCCAAAGCCTGATCCACGGCTATGAGGAAACGGTACAAGAGTTGCTGTTTCAAACCCGTGAGCTACGCGATTACGCTGAACGGGAATGGGACACCGAAGAGCTACATGCCCGAGCCGTCATTGAAGCCCATACCAAGATTCGCCGCATTCTTACTCAAGTCGAAGAGATCAGCCAACAGGCGCAAGATGGCGGTCGTCCGCTCGACAAAGTTGGGGCAATCCGGCAGGAAATTGCGGACATTCAGCAGCAACTGTTAGAGAAAATCTGAAGGATAAAAGGTCTGTATGGCAAGGTCTCCATCCACACATAAAAAGTCCCAATTCATCCTCCCTCCTCCTGCCCCTATCCCGCAAAACGCGTGCTGGGTCGAGAGCGATTCCTACGATCGGACTGTCTACCGCAAACTGCGTGAGGAATCGCTGTCTCTGCAAGCCTTAGAAGAGAGTGGAAACACCTTAGTGCCCCAGTTTGATAGTCTCCTCCAGGATCTGTTCTGTGCGCTGTTCAAATACAATGTCCTGTTTCTGAAAGAAGATGCCGTCCTGCCGAGTGCAACGCTGAATAAGACTCTCCTCGATGCCTTGCACCAAGGCGAGCTGGCGGAGTTCCTACGTGAGGCGACGGTCCTGGACGAAACCAGAGCAGGTTTGGCCACGGTTTTACTCGGCGAAGGCGCGCTCAAGCTACTCAAGTCAGAAAAAACGCTGACCCGTCGCCATATGCTGGATATGCAGAATTTACAGAAACAAGAGGAGACGGTTCAAGAAAAGATCGAGACTGCTCAAGATGCCAAAGAGGTCGCCAAAGAGTTGGCTGAGGAGGGCGAGCTCTCCAAAAAAACCAAAGAACTCTTAGAAAAAACGGCCAATAAGCTGGCGAGTGAGGCACGGGCTGAGGATACCCGGCTGCGCAAACAGGCCCAGCAATTGGCAAGTGAACTGGCCGAGATGCAGAAAGAGATAGAGAATCGCTTTCGCAAAGAAGCCATCGATGTCACCCAGAATTTAGACGATGCACTCCAAGAAGCAGAGTCGTGGAGTGTCACGGTTGGTGGCGGCCATAAATCCTCACCCGGACGTCAGATCGAACTGAGTAAACATCTCGCTGGTAATGACAAGCTCAAGAAACTGGCTCAGATGGTCGGGCGCATGAAGTATCACGCGCTGGCACTGCGACGTAAGATTTTTGAGCGCACTTCAGAAGAACTCTTTGAAACCAGCCTGGGCAATGAAATTAGCCGCTTGCTGCCGCATGAGCTGGTATCCTTACACCATCCCGTATTACGCAAAGACTTTACCCGGCGTTTTTTGGATGGCCAGCTCCTGTTGTATTCGCTGCGTGGCATTGAAGAGAAAGGCAAAGGGCCTGTCATTGTGTGTTTGGACGGCAGCTCTTCGATGATGGGCGACAAAGAAATTTGGGCTAAGGCGCTGACCCTGACGCTGCTAGAGATTGCGCGGCGTCAACGGCGTTTATTCCGCTCGATCTGTTTTTCTTCGGCGGGCAGCCCGTTGCATATCCTGGACCTCAATCCGCGTGAGCGGTATGAAGTCGAAACGCCGAAAGTCATGGAGTTGGCTGAGTATTTCCCTGGCGGCGGAACCGACTTTGAAACTCCGTTGAACGCCGCGTTAGAATGCATCAAACAGTCACGCTTTCAGCGTGGCGATATTATTTTTATTACCGATGGTGAGTGTCGAGTTAGCGCCGACTGGGCTGAGCGGTTTCGGAAAGAGAAGGAGGCACTGGGCTTCTCCCTATTTTCGATCTTGATTGATATCGGATCGAATTCGCTCGGCACGCTCAAAGAATTCAGCGATAAGATCACTACCGTTTCACAGTTGACCAGCGCAGGGGTGAAAGACCTGTTTGTGAAGCTGTAAGTCTGTCGGGAGAGACCTCCTATGTCCAAAAATATCTCTGTTTGTCTATCCTTCGATTTCGATGGCGTGTCCGTCTGGACTGGATCATTCCGGACAAAATCTCCTAGTACGCTCTCGCGGGGTGAGTTTGGCAAAGTCGGCGCGCAGCGCATACTCGACGTGCTCAGCCGTTATGACATCCCAGCCTCGTGGTTTGTCCCTGGGCATACGGCTGAAACATTTCCTGACAGTGTGCAGCGTATCGTCGACGCCGGGCACGAACTTGGCCATCACGGCTATTGCCATGAAAATCCTCGTTCGCTGTCCCCCGAAGAAGAACGCCAGATTCTTGAGCGTGGCATCGCCTGTTTGCAGCATGTAACCGGGAAAGTGCCTATTGGCTATCGTTCTCCAGCTGCGGATGTCAGCCCGGTTACGCTGAGTCTGCTCTTGGAGTACGGCTTTGTATACGACTCCAGCATGATGGCTGATGACTTTACGCCGTACTATTGCCGCATCGGCGATGAAATGCGGACCGACGCGCCCTACGTCTTTGGCAAAGAAGTTGATGTGCTTGAATTTCCAATGGACTGGAGTCTCGATGATTGGCCGTATTTTAACATTCATTGGCCAGCCAAGCATGTTGGCTTACGCACACCAGATGAGGTGTATCAGATTTGGGCGGCTGACTTTGACTTTCTGTATGATCGTATCGGCGAGGGCGTCTTTACTCTCACTATGCACCCACAAGTCATCGGTCGTGGCCATCGGATCTTGATGCTTGAAAAATTAATCGAATACATGCAAGAGCACGAAGGCGTGACGTTCAAAACTATGGGCCAAGTTGCCACAGAGTGGAAGCAGGCCCATCCGCTGGCCAGGACTGAGTAAAAGAAAGCCAGACTATGAACGACCCTGCCTCCGCCCTGTCTGATCTCCGGGTGCTCGACTTGACTGACCTCAAAGGCGCTCTGTGTGCTAAACTGATGGGCGATATGGGTGCCGATGTCATTAAAATCGAGCCACCAAGCGGGGACGCGATGCGTGATATCGGACCGTTCCTGGATGGTCCTCCCCACCGTGAACGGAGCCTGCTGTACTGGTTTTATAACACCAGTAAACGCGGCATGACACTCAATCTGAATCAACTCGCAGGTCAGGAGCTATTCAAACAACTCGCCGCGAATGTTGATGTTGTTATCGAATCGTCTACTCCAGGGACATTGGCCGATCTGGGCCTGAGCTACGAAGAACTGAAACGCCTCAATCCTGGGCTCGTGCTCACCTCAATCACGCCCTTTGGCCAAACCGGACCGTATAAAGACTACAAGACCTCTGACACAGTTGCTGAAGCTTTAGGCGGCATGGTGTACGTCAATGGTTTCCCTGACGAGCCACCGCTGCGTGGTTTCGGCTTGCAGGCGTACCATAGTGCCGCCTTTTTTGCGGCGATTGGCACCATGTCTGCCCTGTGGGCGCGTGATAGCATTGGTGAGGGTCAGTGGGTTGATATCAGCTTGCAAGAGGCGGTGGCTGGAGCAGTTGAGCAGGTCTCGCCGTATTACCACCAAGGTTTAGGCATTGAGACCCGACGTGGCAGCTTACACTGGAGCCGCTACTTCCGGGTCGCGCAGTGTAAAGACGGCTATGTGATGCATTGCTCCTTGGGTGACTGGACCTCTCTTGTTGAGTGGGTCAAGGGCGACGGCAAGGGCCAAGACCAGCGTCACAGTTTAGACAACCCAGACTGGGAAGACCTGCAATATCGCAAGGAGAATGCCGAGAATCTGTTTGATATGCTTGATGACTGGGCTAAAGACTATAGCGTAGCCGAGCTGATGGAAGGTGCCCAGCAGCGGCGCATTCCGTATGCCATGGTCCGTCCGCCTGAAGCGCTTGTTTATGATCCACAGCTGAAAGAGCGCGGATTCTTCTCTGAGATCGAGCACCCCGAACTCGGCCGTTCTTTTCAGTATCCTGGCGGCCCATTCTTTTTCACCAAGACGCCGTGGCGAATTTCTCGCCGGCCACCGTTGTTGGGCGAACACAATGCAGAGATCTTCACTCACGAGTTGGGACTCAGCCCAGAACAGCTTGCCGGGCTTGTACAAGACGGTGTGATTTGAAAGAAGAAGGACGGTCCACGAACCGCCCTTCTATTCAGCGAGGAAAGGAAGTTGGCATGCCACAGCCACGTGTAGCAATTATCATGGGTAGTAAAAGCGATTGGGACTGCATGCGCCAAGCTAGTGATATGCTCACCGAACTCAACGTTCCGCATGAAAATCGGATCTTATCCGCCCATCGTACTCCAGATGCCCTTGCCGCCTATGTCAAAGATGCTGAGGCACGTGGCGTGTGTGTGTTTATTGCTGGAGCAGGTGGCGCTGCCCATTTGGGTGGGGTGATTGCCTCGCAAACATTGCTGCCGGTTTTGGGGGTACCGATGCAGTCCAAAGCCTTAAACGGTATGGACTCGCTGCTGTCTATCGTTCAGATGCCGAAAGGTATTCCTGTTGCCAGCTTGGCCATTGGTGATGCTGGTGCAGCCAATGCCGGTCTGCTGGCCGCCCAAATTCTGTCTGTATCAGATGCCGAATTGTGTGGCCGCTTGAAAGCCCATCGTGAACGCCAAGCAGCCAAGGTGCTGGAGCAGCAGCTCTAATCCTGTCTGGGTCTATCTGGTCCTGCTCGCCTGTCTGCCAGATGAATGAAGGATAGTACGCCTGGGAGTGGACACACTGCCATAGGCAGAGCATGAAAACACAGAGAGCGTGTATATGAGTGACATTGTCTTAGAGACCAGTATTGACGGACTCCCCGCCCCCCGACGCGGCAAGGTGCGGGATATTTATGAGACGGACGCGTATCTGCTGATTGTGGCCACCGACCGGGTGTCTGCCTTTGACGTTGTCTTACCCGATGGCATTCCTGGCAAAGGCCAAGTCCTGACCCAAGTATCACGGTTTTGGTTTAATCAGCTGTCCGAGCTCGTGCCGCATCATCTGATCTCGGTTGATGTGGAGGACTTTCCAGCCGTGTGTCAGCCGTATCGAGACCAGCTGGCTGGCCGCACGATGCTGGTCGAAAAGGCAGAACCACTGCCGGTTGAATGCATCGTGCGTGGCTATCTGGCGGGGTCGGGCTGGAAGGAGTATGGCAAAACACAAAGTGTGTGTGGCATTCCACTCCCAGCAGGGCTACGTGAAAGCGAAGAGCTGCCAGAGCCCATCTTCACCCCATCGACCAAAGCGCCGGAAGGCGAGCATGACGAGAACATCTCATTTGATAAGGTTGAAGAGCTGATTGGCGCACCCCTGGCTGAACAGGTGCGCGATGTGAGTTTAGCCCTCTACCGCCATGCGCTGGCCTTGGCCAAGACAAAGGGATTTCTGCTGGCCGATACCAAGTTTGAGTTTGGTATGAAAGACGGGCAGCTGATCCTCATTGACGAAGTCTTTACTCCAGATTCGTCGCGCTTCTGGCGAGCGGATATCTACCAACCTGGCGCCTCCCAAGACAGCTACGACAAGCAAATCATTCGCGACTATTTGCTGTCGATCAATTGGGACAAAAAGCCGCCAGCGCCGCACCTGCCCCCGGAAATTATCGCGCGGGCCGCCGCGCGCTATCAAGAAATCACTGCCCATCTGATGAGTGGCTAGGAAGCGGAGCAGGTCATGGAAGTAAGTCTATGGATGTGGGTCGCTTTTACGGCCATTGTACTGAGCATGCTGATCCTCGATCTGGGGGTCTTTCATCGCCACGCGCATGTCGTCTCCAAAAAGGAAGCCGCCCTGTGGACTGTCCTGTGGATCAGCCTGGCAATGCTGTTTAACGCGGGTATCTACTATTTCTACGGCAAAGAGCGGGCACTCGAGTTCCTGGCTGGCTATCTGATTGAAAAGTCCTTGAGCGTTGATAATATCTTCGTCTTCTTACTGGTGTTCTCGTATTTTTCTGTTCCGGCCATCTACCAGCACCGGGTACTACTTTGGGGCATCCTGGGTGCGCTTGTCATGCGCGGCTTCTTTATTGGGGTCGGCGCGGTGCTGCTGCACAATTTTTACTGGATCATCTATGTGTTCGGGGCGTTCCTAGTCTTTACCGGCATAAGAATGCTAGCCAAAGAAGAAGAGCAGGCAGATCCGGAGAATAATCCAGCGATCAGACTGCTACGGCGGTTCATGCCAATCTCCGAAGGATATGAGGGCCAGAGCTTTGTGGTCCTCCGGGACGGCAAACGTTTTGCGACTCCGCTCCTGGTCGTCCTGGTCATTATAGAAAGTACGGACCTGATCTTTGCCATTGATTCGATCCCGGCTATTTTTGCGGTGACCGACGATCCGTTTATTGTCTATACCTCAAACGTCTTTGCTGTCCTTGGCTTGCGTGCCCTGTATTTTCTGATTGCGGGTATCATCGACCTGTTTGTGTATCTGCGCTATGGGCTCGGGTTTGTCCTGAGCTTTGTTGGGGTCAAGATGCTGCTGGTCGATATCTACAAAATCCCGATTGGAACTTCACTTGGCGTGATTGCTGGGATTTTAACGATTTCAGTCATTGCCTCGTTACTCTTCCCACCCAAGCATGCAGAAGCACAGATCGTGCCTCAGCCGCTTGCGAGCGGGGATAACAAAAAGATTTCGGCGTCGGGGATGAAGTAGGGGCGGGCACGGAGGCCCGCGCTCGCCTGAAACGCTTACACATGCGGCACAATATCCTGTGCCACGATCTCCAACTGCTCCATGTCATCAAAAGCTGGGTTAATCATGAGATGCTGCGCCCCGGCTTGAACAACCGCGCCGAGCTTGTCAATACACTCCTGCCGACTGCCCCAAACCGAGACCTGTGAGCCCATATCGGCATTCTTGTAGCGCATACCGAACCATTCGCGCAGACGTCGCTCTGCCCGATCTCGATCATTGTCTACGGCAATGTACATTCGCTTTGAAATAGTAAAGCTGGCTGGATCACGTTGAGATTCATCCAAAAAGCGTTGAATCTGGCCATACTGTTTGACAAAATCGGCGCTCGAAGAGGAGCCCGCGCCCATCCAGCCATCACCCTGCCGCACCGCTCGGCGTAGAGCTGATTCCGATCGGGCACCGAACCAAATTGGCGGGTGCGGTTTCTGCACAGGTTTTGGTTCCATAGCTGCATCCTTCAGCTGCCAGAAGGTCCCGGTGTAATTGGCTTGGGGTTCGGTCCACAGAGCTCTCATGACCTCAATGCCTTCGACAAAACGGCGCATACGGTGTTCTTTTGAGTAGCCAAAGAGCGTCTCTGAAATGTGTCCGCCACCGCCAATACCGACAATCAACCGGCCAGCAGACATCTGATCGAGACTCGACAGCGCTTTGGCGAGTTGGAGCGGGTTGCGCAGCGTGGTGAGCATGACCGACGTGCCAAGTTTCAGCTTGGACGTAACGGCTGCCACATACGTCAGCAGCGTTACCGGCTCAAGAATCGAGAAGTCGCTGAGAATTGTTTCCTGTACCCACAAACTGTCATAGTCCAGCGTTTCTGCCTTTTGCACAAAGTCACGGACAAATTGCATGTCTACTTTAGCGTCTTGACCAGAGCCCGGAAAAACTTGAGGAATTGCGAATCCGCACGGAGTATCGCCAGTTGCCATGTCTATTCTCCTTTTTTGTTGCATTTGTCTTATAACGACGAGTGCAAGCTGGCAAGGAAAGCGAGTATCACCCGCCTAGCAATGATCCAAACAAGAAGGAGAGGAGATAAGCATTATTCGAAAGGCCATTGCCCTGCCTCGGTCGTCCCTAAAATATCAGCAGCAGTCCAATTGGGGATATCTTGGGCCAAGTCTGAGAGTAATGCGTCCAATTTCTCCATGGCCTCATGAACACGCTCTTTATCCCTCACAAAGTTTGCTGTTTCTCGCCATTCACTTGACTGGGCAAGACGCCCTCGCAGGGTAGCTGTTACAATATCAATCCAAGTAGGCGCGCTGAATGTAAAATTGAGGGAGAGCGCATCCGTAAGCGCCTCGGTTTTATGCCAGGCGCCGCGTGGCACAAAAAGAAGCGAGCCTGGTTGTAACACAAATTCTGCGCCATTATCCGGAAACTGCTCAGGCATCGCCCTCTTCGTATAACTGCCGAGTTCTGGATCAATTGGAAGACCAATCGTATATCTGCTCAGAGGGCCTTCCACATGTTGATTGGGAGCCACCCACCATTTTTTTGTGCCATGAATTTGTAGGACAAAATTTATATTCTGGTCAAAATGAGGTGCGGTCCCCTGCCCCGCAGGAGTCGCATACACGAGGTTTCGAGCATACGTCAGGGACGAAAGACCGAGCTCATACTTGAGCGATTCGAGCCACCTTTGTAATACAGGAGCAATAGTATTGATATCGTTAAAAAGAAGTCCCCTGCCATTTTCAAAATGGGTGAGCGCCTCCTGTGTTGTTATTGCTATCGCGTTGTCCTCGTCTGCAATACCCGGCAGATAGGCGTCGACCTTCTTCGGCCAAGAAGCGAGTAAGGTTTCTAAAGAGGCTAAAAAAGGAAGCGCTGTCAGCTCACGAATACTTTCTCCCAAATCATGAATAACGAGAGGAGTATTTCCTTCGTAATGCTCAAAAAATTCAGACGTAGCATACGGATAGATCAAGGACTGTAAGGATTTTTTCATAGTATGTAGCTCCAAGGGAGCAGTTATCTCGGGGTTCCATTGACCTGTCAATGGAACAGGTACAGAGCGCTTTGGGTGCATCATCACTCCTATGTTAGGGGAATACTCTGCTGGCGTTGATTTCCACTCAAGCGTATGCTTGTCTCACGCTGCATTCTGTACACGAGTTGGACCAGACGGAGATAAGGAGAGCCGGCATGAAACTCGATACCCTGATGACTGCAAACTCACTGAACGAAGCGATTGAAATAGTCCGCTATGCCGAAGAGGTCGGCTTCGACGCGGCCTGGACGATGGAAAACAAACATGATCCGTTTCTGCCATTAGCTGTTGCGGCAACGGCAACTAGCCGCCTCAAGCTAGGCACTGCGATTGCCCTCTCCTTTCCCCGCAGTCCAATGTCACTCGCCTACACAGCCTGGGATTTACAGAAGGCGTCAAACGGCCGGTTTATTCTTGGCCTGGGCACCCAAGTCAAAGGCCATAACCAGCGTCGCTATAGCGTACCGTGGGAATCACCGGGACCAAAACTGCGCGAGATCGTGCAAGCCTTGCGGGCCATTTGGGACTGCTGGCAAAACGACACCCCACTCAAATTCCAAGGCAAGTTTTTCAATCATACGCTGATGACTCCAGCCTTTAACCCTGGAAAAATTGAGCACCCGTATGTCCCGATTTATATTGCTGGAGTGAATCCATACATCTGTCGTTTAGCTGGCGAACTGTGTGATGGCTTTCATGCCCATCCGTTTCATTCGGCCAAGTTTCTGCGTGAATGTGTCATTCCGCAAATTGAACACGGGGCGCAGCAGGCTGGACGGAGTCGCAAGGACGTTGTCGTCTCCAGCTCCTCGTTTGTTATTATGGGGGACAGCCAAAAAGAGATTGACGCCACGCGGGAACAAGTCCGCAGCAAGATGTCCTTCTACGCCTCGACCCGGACCTATAAGCCAGTGCTTGATGTCCACGGTTGGGGTGATGTGTGTCTGGCCTTGAATGAAAAAGCGGCCAAAGGTGAGTGGGAGGCAATGGCCAAGGACATCACCGATGAAATGCTCGACGAGTATACGCTGACCGGCTCTCCCGAGGAGATCCCAGCCCTCCTGAAGGAGCGCTATGACGGCCTCCTCGATCGGGTCGCCTTTTATCACCCTGATCCGCCGGGAGTGCATGATAAACGCTGGCGGAAAATCATAGAAGCCTTTGCTGCGTAATATTTTCTGATCATAAAAGAGGAGGGACAGATGAGTATGAATCTTGGCGAAATCAACATTGCGCGCCTAGTCGAAATGGAAGGGCCGCTCATGAAGCCTCAGATGCTGATCCCTGGAGCGAATCCTGAGAGCATGGCCAAACATACACACTGGCTGGCACCAAATTTTGTGGCTGAAGACGGCACGCTCAAAATGAGTATTCAGACCTATGTGATACAGACACGTCATCACACCATCTTGGTTGACACCTGCATCGGCAATGACAAGCAGCGGGCGAATTTCCCAGCTTGGAATATGTTAAACGGCTCCTATCTCCAAGACCTGGCTGCAATGGGAATCGCGCCAGAGCAGGTTGATTATGTGCTGTGTACACATCTGCATCTCGACCATGTCGGTTGGAACACCCGACTCCAAGATGGCAAGTGGGTGCCGACCTTCCCCAACGCTACGTATCTGTTTGCCAAAAAGGAATGGGAGTTCTGGAAGGGCGAATATGAAAGCGGGCGTGATAACGCGGCTGATGGGGGTTCAATTGCCGACAGCGTCGTACCGATTGTCGAAGCTGGTAAGGCGGAATTAGTTGCAGGCGATCACCAGATTGACGACGAGTTGCATTTAGAGCCGTCTCCGGGACATACCCCAGGTCATGTGTTCTTGCATCTTCAATCAAGTGGGAAACGGGCGATTATGACCGGCGATATCATGCATCACCCCGTCCAGTGCTCAGAGCCGCAGTGGAACAGTGGGTTCTGTGTGAACCCGCCCGAATCCGCTGCAACCCGGCGGAGATTTCTGGAGACATATTCAGAGCAAGACGTGATCGTCCTGGCAGCTCATTTCTTGGCACCGACGGGTGGCAGAATTGTTCCGAATGGTGCTACGTGGAAGTTACAGATATGAACCTCCGAATGCCCTCTCCCACCAGCGGGCGAGGGAGAAGACGGGGGCGAGCAAGAGCCTGCAGTGAGTAGGGTGGGCGCTCCTGCCCACCTGGCTTCAGCACAGAGATTTGACGGACAACCAAACATTCCAACACAAAGGAGCCTCATATGCGTGCGTGGCAAGTGAACACAGAGGGAATTGATAATTTACAATGTGTCGAGCTGCCTGATCCACAGCCGGGAGCGGGCGAGATCTGCATTCGAGTCAAAGCGACATCGCTCAACTATCGCGATTTCATGACGGTGAAACACGGTGGAATGGGTAGTGGGAAAAAGCCTTTAATTCCGTTGTCAGACGGAGCGGGTGAAGTTGTGGCTACTGGTACAGGCGTCACCCGTGTCAAAACGGGTGATAGAGTAGCCGGCATCTTCTTTCAATCCTGGTTATCCGGCGGGCCGAATGCTGTGCATGGTCAGTCTGCTCTAGGTGGTGCCCTGGATGGCATGTGGGCGGAGTATGTTGTCTTACACGAAGACGGCGTTGTGCAAATTCCAAACTATATGTCGTACGAAGACGCAGCGACCTTGCCATGTGCTGCGGTCACGGCCTGGCAGGACTTGGTGACCCTCGACAATATGAAAGCGGGCGACACGATTCTCGTACTTGGCACAGGTGGCGTTTCTATCTTTGCCCTGCAGTTTGCCAAAGCCGCCGGTGCGCGGGCGATCGTGACATCGAGCAGTGATGAGAAATTGGAGCGCGCCAAGCAGTTAGGTGCCGACGCGCTCATCAACTATAAAACAACGCCAAAGTGGGGGAAAGCTGTGCTTGAACTGACTAACGGTGTTGGTGTTGATCATGTCGTCGAAGTCGGCGGAGCTGGAACGATGGGGCAATCGTTTCAAGCCACCCGCGTCGGCGGTACTGTCGGCCTGATTGGGATTCTGGGTGGGGTAGAGGCTGAAGTAAATCCCATGCCAGTCCTGCAGAAGAGCATCAAGCTCCAAGGCGTGTATGTTGGTTCGCGCGATATGTTTGATGACATGAATGCAGCGTTGGAAATTAACCAGATCAAGCCAGTCATTGATAAAGTGTATCCGTTTGAGGAGGCCCAAGATGCGCTGCGGTGTATGGAAGCGGCGACGCACTTTGGCAAGATTGTGGTCACAGGGTAGTCTGACAGAGCGAAAGAGCTGCACGAATGAAAAATCAGGAACCGAAACGCCGCGCCCTCGACGGCGTTCGCATCCTCGACTTTACCTGGGTCGTGGCAGGCCCAGTCGCAACACGTATTTTGGCCGACCAAGGCGCCGAGGTCATTAAAATTGAGCGACGTGACTCACTTGATCTTGGCACCCGGCGGAGTGGCTTTACTGGCAATCTGTTCCGAGGCAAACAAAGCACCGTCATTAATATGGCCGATCCGCGGGGTGTTGAGATTGCCCAGAAACTCATCTCGGTGTCTGATGTGGTGATCGATAACTTCAGTGCGCGGGTCATGCGCAACTGGGGTATGGACTACGACAGCATCAAAAAAATTAAACCCGATATCATCGCCGTCAGCATGTCCGGCTTTGGCCATACTGGCCCGCACAAAGACTATGTGAGTTATGGACCAACGCTCCAAGCCCTATCTGGCTATACCCTGCTCATGCGCCATGCCGGCAAAGAACCGGCAGGCTGGGGATATTCGTATGCCGATATGTCGGGCGGGTATAGTGGCGCACTCGCCGTGCTCATGGCACTGTGGCATCGGAGACGCACGGGCGAGGGGCAGTTTGTTGACCTATCACAGTTTGAGACGATCTCCAGTGTGCTTGGACCTTCCTTACTGAATATTACGGCGAATCAGGAAACGATCCCTCCCTTCGGCAATCGCTCCCAAGAAGCGCCAGCTGCACCACATGGGATCTATCGCTGTGCAGGAGACGACCGCTGGTGTGCCATTACTGTTTTTACCGAAAAAGAGTGGCAAGCGTTCTGCACTGTCCTGGGCAATCCTGACTGGACACAAGACGCACGTTTCACAACATTGGCTAAGCGTCTTAAAAATCAGAGTGAATTAGACCGCCATGTCGAAGGCTGGACAAGTCAGCATACGCCACAAGCCCTCATGATCCAGCTTCAGCAAGCCGGCGTCCCGGCGGGCGTTGTGGCCACTGGCAAAGATCTTGATCGTGACCCACAGCTCCGAGCCCGAGGCTACTGGGCAACGGTAAACAGTCCAGAGGAAGGAGAAGCCATCGTGGATGGAACTCCGGTTAAACTGTCTGCGACGCCGGGCGGGGTGGCAGCGCCGGGACCACTGTTAGGAGAGCACACGGATTCGGTCTTGCAGCGCTTGCTCGGTTATTCAGAGGAGCAGATAGGGCACCTCAAAGATACACGCGTCGTTGCGTCACATACTGAGATAGGAGCGGAGAGGACATAGCCGAGCGCTTGGGGAAAAAGGAACATCTTATGCCTTTTGCAAATATCAACGGTATTGAATTGTATTATGAAGTCCACGGCGAAGGCCCGGCCCTTGTCCTGGCGCATGGTGGGGGTGGCAGCCATCTCAGCTGGTGGCAGCAGGTGCCAGAGTTTTCCAAAACGTACACAGTCATCACCTTTGACCATCGGAGTTTTGGGCATTCACGTGACGTGCAAGACGGCCCGGGTCCGAGGGCGTTTATCCAAGACCTGACTGCCCTGCTCGATCATCTTCATATTGAGAAAGCCGCAGTGACTGGCCAGTCGATGGGCGGGTGGACCGTATGCGGATTTGCCGCAGCGCATCCAGAGCGGACGAGCGCATTGATCCTGTGCGATACGCTGGGCGGGATCGAAACCGCCGAGACGCGGCAAGCCCAAGTTGGGATTCAGGAGCGCTCACGTGGGAGTTTAGCCGAGGTGTTGAAGAACGCGTACTCTCGGACATTTCCAGAGCGTGAACCAGTGCTGACCTTTCTGTATCAACAGATTTCTGCCCTTAATATGCATGTCGCGCCGAATCTGGGCGCCGCACTGTTTGGACTCAAGTCTGATCTTGCTCCCATTATTAAGCACAAGATTCCGACACTGCTCCTTGTTGGGGAAGAAGATGTCCTCACGCCTCCCCAAGCGATGGAAAGTATCGCAGCTCAGATTCCCCAAGCACATTTTGTGAAAATTTCTGGATCTGGCCATTCTATCTATTTCGAACGGCCGGATGAATTTAATCGAATTGTGAGTGGATTTTTACGTGAGCATGTATAGGGGGAGAAGAGGTGAGGGTGTTTTCCGGTCGGGCTGCGGTGGTCGCACCTGTCAGCCCCCTGCTCTGTCAGCCACACCGTATCTGATCAATCTCTTCAAAAAATCGATCAATCTCATCTTCCCGTGTATAAAAATGTGGCGAGACGCGAAGCCCACACTTTGGACGATAATCCACAAAGACCCGGCGGCGGACCAGCTCCTCTTCTGCTGTGTCAGCCCCATCAAAATTCATGCACACTAGGCCACCGCGTTCGGCTGGATCAAGCGGAGTGTTAAGGTGTAAATCGCGCTCCTGTGCTCCAGCAATCAAACGCTCACACAGCCGCACGTTCTTCTCACGAATCTCCGCAACGCCAACTTTAAGCAGCGTCTCATACCCTGCCCGCGCCGCATATAAGGCCGATATACCGGGCGTACCGCCCAGAAAACGTCGTGCGCTGTGGGCATACTCAAGCTCATCAGAAAAGGCGAACGGCTGTTCTTGTGAAAACCAGCCAGTGATTTGGGGCTGACGTGCCTGTAACTGGTCCGGCCGAACGTACAAAAACGCCGCCCCAGGACCACCGCATAGCCATTTATGTGAACCGGCGACAACAAAATCAGCTTGCCAGGCTTGGACATCAATCGGTATGACACCCACAGTTTGATAGGCATCTACAATAACGTGGGCGCCATGCTCGTGCGCAGCGCGGATGATCGGCTCGACATCGATTCGGGCGCCTGATCGATACAGGCCATGGTCTAAGACCACCAATAAGGTGCGGTCATCAATGGCATCGATAAATCGTTCGGCTGGTTGTCGAATGCCGTCTGGTGAGGAAATTTCTAGCGGCTGGGCGCCGCGCTCGGGTCTGAATATTGTAACGCAGGGTAGGAAACGTCAGCTCGGCGTACAGGATCTTGTTACGAGGACCGCTGAAGTCAAAACATGACAAAGCGGCATTAAACAAGGCCGACACATTTTGGTGCATGACAATACTGCCAGGCTCGGCGTGTAAAAATTGTCCCAGCAGGCCAGCCGTCTCTTCAAAGAACCCCATCCAGCGATCCCAGACTGCGCTGCCTTCGTGCTGCCAGCTTTCGGTATATTGCTGGAGCCAGTCGGCTACCGCTCGCGGCATGGCCCCCATCGAATGAGAGATCAGATACGTCGAATTGTCTAAAATAGGAAACGCTGATCGCCAGCACAGCAGTTCATCCGCCATCGCTGCCTCCTTCAGAACCAGCAGAACCAGCAGAGCCCGCAGAACCAGCAGAGCCCGCAGGCCCGGTCAGCCGGGTCCGCATCTCCCACAGAAGGGGAAAGAACCTCAGTCCAACCCTGCCCTGTAAATACCGTACGCCAGGCTCTTGGAACGACTCTTGGTCAATGAGGCCTCTCACCTGCTCATGTCCTGTGCCTGGCTTGGCACCGATCATCCGTTCAGCCATCAGGGCATGTCGGGAACGCCACACTCGGAACAGTTCATCGTATTCGACCATGGTTTCACACAGCTGGTGAAGATCAATATACTGAGACTCGGTATACACCTGCATGACAGCTTGCTGGCACCGCTCTTCGTCAGTCATATCGAAGCCCCGCCGGTGCAAAAGCTCACAAAAGGCGCTCCACAGATTAGGTCCGTCTAAGACAC
The DNA here is from genome assembly GCA_965231765.1 of Binatia bacterium. Lineage (GTDB taxonomy): Bacteria > Desulfobacterota > Binatia > Bin18 > Bin18 > JAAXHF01. Next base: position 3,785,201 of record OZ246887.1, on the reverse strand, counting down.
GCTGCAGCCGAGTACGGGCTGCCTCGTTATTCTTAAACACAGCCAAGAAATGCTCAGCCTGTTCTCCCTGCAACCCCGACAAAAACTCCAGCTCTCGGAACTGTACCGACTGGAAACCACTCGCGGGCTGGAGCACGTCGCGGAACTCCAGGAAACGCGCCGGTGACATGGTTTCCATGATCTGGACCTGTTGGGTCATGACCCGTTCGATTTCAATCAAGCGCCGAAACAGCCAAATTGCTTCGCGCACCTCGCCAGCCTGGAGGTGTCCAATAATCGCCCGGATTTCGTACAGCAGTAGGCGGAACCAGAGTTCAAAGGCTTGGTGGACAATAATGAACTGTAACTCATCGTGGGCCTGGGGATCAGACTGAGGCGTCTGGAGGCTCAGCAACTCTGGCAGGCGCAGGTATGAGGCGTAGGTGAGACTCTGCTCTGGACGTGGCATATCACTATCTTACTGTCATGGCCAAGTCGGGTGCAATGCCTGTATAACAGAGCTGGAGGGAACAGATGATTTGCCCCTCTGAAGAAAGGAATCAATCATGAATTTTTCAGCCCACCTGCTGCAAACCGTCCAGCCACAGTGGACAACGATGTTAGCCCATCCTTTTCTACACCAAACTGCTGCCGGGACGCTTGCGCCTGGACGCTTCGAAGCCTGGCTGCGACAGGATTATGTGTTCGTTCGTAAAGAAATCGGAGTAATTGGCAGTCTGATTGCCAAGGCTCCACTGGAACACCATCGGCTGATAGGCAACTTCATTCCGGCGTTGTACACTGAGCTTGATATGTTTGAAGCTGAGGCCCAAGATTTTGGCATCAGTCTCGATGACATTGAACTGGCTCCTGTGAGCCATGCCTATAGCATGTTCTTGCTGGCGACAGCCCATACACGCAGTTTTGCCGAATCATTTACTGTTTTGTATGGCGTTGAGAAAGCGTATTTTGATTCCTGGACCCAGGTCAAACAGCAGCAAACCCAATCCAGTCCCTACCAGCGTTTCATCGATCATTGGAGTGGGGATGCCTTTGCCGGGACGCTGCAAGAGGTCGAACACGCCCTCAATACGCTCGCGGAAGCGTGTGGGAATGCTGAACGGACACGCATGGAGGAGCTTTTTCGGCTCACCCTGCGTTACGAGTATCTGTTTTGGGATATGGCCCTGACTGGCGGGGAGTGGCCGGTGTAGGGCCGGCCAAACGGTTACTGTCGCAATCCAGCTTGACGCATCACGGGCAGGATTCTTTCTCCGAAGTACTTCATCTCTTCATTGTAATCGAGCCAACACAGAATCATTCCTTCAAATCCGACTTGGGAAAGCTGGCACATTTTGTCAACGATTTGCTCGGGCGTACCAACCAAAGGATATCCCCCCCAACCGGCTATAAAACGCTCGGCAAACTCTGTCAGATGCTGCTCGGTGAAGGATTCACTTTCAATACCGAGCAGGCCCAGAATGGTGTGAGCTGCTTCCCAATCGCCTTTTTCGATAATGTATTGATACTTTTGCTGGGCTTCTTTTTCAGTCTCGCAGCACACGACTAACCCGTAGGTCATCATCCCAATCTCGCGGTTATATTGGCGAGCGAGCTGTTTGATCTCGGTGGTGATCGCCTTTCCATTTTCAAGCGTATCCACGGCCATGAAGTTAAAATCGACCTCTCGGGCAGCATAGTCTTTTCCGGCTGGTGAGATGCCAGCGTTGATCAGAACGGGGTGCGGCTGCTGGACGGGTTTGGGCAGCAGATAGCCATCTTTGACCTGAAAGAATTCGCCATTGTGATCAAAGCCTTGCTCAGTCCACATGCGTTTAATGACCTGAATCCATTCCCCAGCGTAACGGTAACGCTCAGCGTGCGGCATCTGTGCCCCGCCAAACATTTCCATCTCGGGTGTGAACCAACCACACACAATGTTCAACCCCCAGCGTCCGTTCGAGATATGATCAATCGTTGCCCCCTGTTTAGCCGCTACGATGGGGTGAATCGTTGGGGCATGGGAAGTCGAGAAGAGCATGATATTTTTGGTTTGCGCGGCCAGTGCTGCGGCCCAGGTATAGGTCTCCATGCAGGTCCCGTTAAAGTCAGTTGAGCCACCAAATCCACGCCACCGACCGACTGGCACAAGCAGTTCAAACCCCAGATCATCGGCCTGCTGGGCAATCGACAAGGTATGCTCGTAGGTCGCCTCATAGGTCGTCTCAGCATGCGTAATCGTGCAACCGTTACTGCAATTAGAGCCAAAAATCCCCAGCTTCATTTTGTTGTCGTTGTACAGCGGGACAGTGGCACGGCGGTATTCCATTAACTCGGTTGCGTTCATGACAGTCCTTCCTTTATGCTGTGTCGCTATGGACAGGCTTGATATCTACATCTGCACGAAAAGCAAGTGTAGCGCCAAATCCATGCAGGTCAAACTGCATACCACGGACGCACAAGCAGGCACCTATAATGGCCCGGCTCTCCTCGACGCGGTTCGTAATCTGGTGGCGATCCGGCAGCGTCAGGACGCGGTACGTGTACACGAGACGGCTTGTCAGTCGGGCTGTCCAGTTGGTCCACGCATGGATGTGGTGTGTGACACACGGCGAGTCATGTACTTTCGGCGTAAGAAAGCAACGGGCCGAGATGATATGGTCAGTTGGCTGAGTGTCGAGAGTTTAGAGAGTCTGGTGCGGAATGGGGCTGGGTAGTATTGGTGGCACGGGCTTCCAGCCCGTGGAACGCAACTGCTGCCAGGCTGCCACCGATCAGGGGCAAGATGCCCCTGCCACCTGAGGACAAGAGCGTCTTCTTCTGGTCCCTACTGCTGTGGCTGCAACACCTCAGCCAATGGCGTGCCCGTCGAACCCGAAGGCGGGATGATGCCCAGCATAGCGCTCAACGTTGGGGCAATGTCTGCGGGGGCTACCGTTCGACTGACCAGTTGTGGCGGTATGCCTGCACCTACAAAGATAATTGGGACATGCGTATCGTAGGCATATGGCGAGCCATGCATGGCGGCAAGCTGTGTCTGACTATGCAAGAACCAGTACTGTTCTTGGACGATCACCACATTGCCTGAGCGCTGAGGATGAAAAGATCGCTGGACTCTCTGCATCAGGGGGGTGTCTGGAATAGCATTGTGTAACAGATCACTCCGTGTCAGCGCTTGGGCAATGCCTGGAATCGTTCGGAGCTGTGTGGCTACGGCCTGCTCTGCCGCTTCTATATCAAGACCGACTTGAGCGACAAGATCTCGATTCAAATAGAAACTGGGAGTCTGAAAATCGAGTACGATATCGGTATGCCGCTCAAAGCGAGCCCGAAAGACGCTGTTCACTTGGTGCACAACTTCCTTGGGGCTCAACCTGCCGACCGTAAAGCCGTGATCTTGCATATACTCTGGTGCATCACTGACACCGTGATCGGAAGACAGGACAATGAGGGTCTTGGCCAAACCGACCTGTTGATCGAGAAAAGTAAACAGCTCAGCCAGGGTGACATCGAGACGGAGCAGGTTGTCTTCATACTCCAAACTATGCGGCCCAAACGTATGACCGATTGAATCGGTTGCAGAAAAACTAATCGCGAGGACGTCCGGACTTTTCCCCTGGCCCAGTTTTTCCTGCCTCACGAGTTCCTTGACAAAAGTCAGAGTGAGTTGGTCTGCGTAGGGCGTAGTACGCAGCAGACTATACAGTGTCTTTGAATCTTCATCAGGGAGGGTATGTGGAAAAGTTGCATCAAAAGCAGGTGGGATACCTTCAAAGGGACGAGCATCGCCTGTCCCGTACAGGTACGACGCTTGATCATGCAGCAAAGTCCAAGACGCGCCTTGGTATTCCGTTGCAGGTTTTGCGTCGTTCCACTGTGAGACCCACTCTGGATAGTCCTTATAATAGTATGTGCTGGTGACAAATTGGCCTGAATTCTTGTCATACCAGAATGCCTTGCCTACGTGTCCGCCTGGGATGATTGCGCCGCGATCTTTCACAGAAACGCTAAAGACCCGGGAGGTATGAGCGGATGCCAGCACCAGTTCATCACCAAACGTGCTAGACAGCAGATTCCGAGGCGAGGTGCCTTGGTGGTCTGTGGACTTTTTACCAATCAGCGTATGGTCCGCATCTTCGACGCAATAGACCTCTTGGCCGGTCTCGACATCAAACCAGGAGTTTCCGGCCATGCCATGCTGAGCGGCATGGCCACCGGTCGCAAGTGTTGCATGTCCCACAGCGGTAAAGGTATTGGCGTGCAAATAGTGTGCGTTGGTGTAATACACCCCGTTGTCCATCACATAGCGGAACCCTGTAGCACCAAAACGCTTCTTGAAACGGGGCAGCATATCGCCTCGCAGCTGATCAATCGTGATCTGCACGATCAGTGTAGGGGATGTGGCGGAGGCCAGACTTGGAGTGAGGCTATACGCGGCGATGAAAAGAAAAAGAACAGCAAGGAGTAAGCGTTTTTGCACTAGGTGGTCCTCATAAAAAAAGCAACAACTTGGTCTGTCAGCTCATCTGCCCTGGCGTCTAACTCTGCTTCGCTGACATTCGCAATCGGATGTGGAGTGACCAAAAATGTATAGTCCGGCGCGCCCCAATTTTTTGCCATGGCCTGGCCGGTTGCAATAAACGGCTCGGTCACAATCGACACGGCTGGCATATCCATTTTTTCGAGCTTAATTCCGTCGAGCACACTGCTCGAACTACATGAGCCTCAATCACCCACCCCAGCAATGACCAGATCAGCTTTATCCTGGAACAGCGCGATGGCTTCATCGCTGACGCTGTGACCTGACGATTTTTTTCGATCCAGATGAACCATGCTCATGCCATAGCGGTCATGTAAACGCTCGGAAATTTTCAAGAGTATGACATCTGAGTTAAATTTTGTGTTTTCAACCAGGCCGACTCGCAGCCCCTGCAACGAGGTTGGTCGAGGGGCATACGAGAATGCCATTTGTTGGAAAGAGACGGTAGGATCAAACACAGTCCGGCGCATAATCATTCTCCTCTTGTCGGTCTTTCTTACTCAATCGGGATCGTCATACTCCGCGTCCATTTGTTACCCCAGCCAGGCAGACACGCCGACCAACTCCCCGCCTGGCCGCCAGCACACACGATCAGCAAGTCGTCCGGATTGCGCAGTACGTAGCGCCAGGTAGTTTCATCTTCTGATGTAATTTCCCCAGGCAGCCGAGCAGCCCGTTTAAAATCAGCCACCGTCCGGCGGGCGTGTCGAATAAGAAATTCTCGGATCTGGTGTTTGCTCCAGCCACCCTGGCGCAAGACTTCGGTATGCTCCCCCGCTAAGACAATCAAGGTTTGATTAAAGCCATACACGTTTGGCGTCGCCAAGTTGCACACGGCATCGGCAAACTCGCGCAAAAGAGGCTCTGGAGTATTCGCCAACTGGTTATACACACCCATCAGCGTATTGGACGCATACAGGGTAATCGTGCTGTCCTGGGGCTGAAAACCGCGCTCGACATGCAAGGGCTGCCACGGATTATTGGCCTCGTCTTCAGCAAAACACAGGGTATATTTGCCTGGATTCCCGAGGGTGGCACGATCCAACAGGCCGGGGCGTGTATTCAATACATTCATCATGACCAGCCTGAGTGCCCGGCCAATCGTGGCGTTTGGACGATAGCCTGGACCAAACAGATTGTTACCTGTGTTGATCCCGAGTTCCTGAGCGATAGGACCGTTGACAATAATCGCCAAAGCAGAGCCGCCCGTACTGGTGGCGGGATTGTGATAGGCAAAGTCAGGCTGACACAGGGCTTTGACTGCTGCCAATACGACCGGAAAATACTCAGGCAGGCAGCCGGCCAGCACCGCATTGATCGCGACCTTTTCTGACGGAATGACAGAGTTCCGTTCGGGAATCGTGCCAATGATGCCATCTGCCGTGAGCTTGCCCGCAGCAAGCATAGCGTGGACGGATTCCTCCGTTGGCGGGACTAATGGTAAGCCATCGCTCCAGCCGTGTTGATAATAAAACTCGATCCAAGCCGCAGCCTCAGCTGGGTCGGAAGGGGGAGGAGGGAGTGGAGCGGTAGCCATAACAATGTCAGTCTTGGGGCTTTTTTAACAGGAAGGTACGTAATTGATCAGCGAGTTCCTGGGGGGTTTCCTCAGGAATAAAATGCCCGCAGTCCGCGACCGAGCCGCCTTCAGCCTGATCGGCAACACGCCGCAAGGATTCTACAACAAGATCACCCCGCCCGCGCGACCCACCGCCGCCAAGCCCAAGCGTTGGCATCGGCAGTTTGAATCCACTAGCGAGCGTTGCCCGATTATCAGCCATGTCCCCAGGCAGCGCCCGATAGAAATCAAACCCGGCCCGCATTGCGCCCGGTTGAGAATAGCTGCGAACGTATTCGGCAATATCGGCATCGCTAAACACCCCAGCCTGGTCTGTACCGTTACTATAAAACCACTCCAAATAGATCCGCTCGCGACCAAACGTCAGGGCTTCTGGCAAATCTGTGACTTGGTGGAACATATGGTGCCAGCGTGGCACGAGCCCGCCCATACCAGTCGGTTGATCGCCAGGGACCGGCACATCAAGCATAACCAGGTGTGTGACTGCCTCAGGGTGATCTGCGGCGAGGCGAAACGCGGTTGGCGCGCCCCAATCATGACCGACCACGCTGAACTTCTCATGGCCCAAATGATCATGCATCAATTGCCAGATATCATTGGCCACAGTTCTTTTGTCGTAGCCACGAGTTGGGCGCGAGGAATCGCCCAAACCACGTAGATCAGGCGCCACGCAAAAGAACGTATCGGCCAGAAGCGGCATCACGAGACGCCATTCGTACCACGTCTGTGGCCAGCCATGCAAAAAAACCACTGGCCTGCCTTGCCCCACCGTGACGTAATGCAGACGCACGTCTTTGAGGTTGGCGTAGAAGTGTTGAAAGGCTGGAGCAGTCATACAGACTTCTTAGCAGGTCACCCGTCTCCCTGGGAGAGGGTTATGTCATCGATTGGAAGGAGCCTTGCCCGGACCAACTGTGAAGGTGAGCCGAGCAGGCGATCCAGCAGGTCTGTAATTTCTTTTTCTCCTTCTGCACGGGTGGGCGCAGGAGAAGAGAATATAACTCCGAGTAGTACCAGGCTGGACAGACCTGGCTGGATCTTCCACAGATTACACATCTGGCTCATTTTGGCCCTCCTTTTTGGTAGCCTGCCCAAACACTTCTTGATTGTGTTCACCAAGCTGCGGAGCGCGCTTTCGGAAAGCCGGCCGTTCGCCATCAAGCGATAGGGGCAAACCAAACAGCTCGACCTCATTCTCGGGAGTTTTGCGCAGAATATCTATGGCTTCGGTCTGGGGTTGAGCCAGCACTTCGGGGATTGTTAAAATCGGAGCACTAGGCACGCCGGCTTTACCCAACAGCTCCAGCCAGTGCTCCTTGGTTTCTTGGCGGATGATGGATCGAATTTCTCCAGTCAGATAGTCGCGGTGCCTCAAACGATCGGCGTTGGTTTGATAGCGCGGATCATCGGCCCACTCTGGGCGTCCGATCGCATGCGCCAGCTTCACGAACAAACGGCTGTTGGCCACGCCAATGACCATGAGACCGTTTTGGGTTTCAAATGCACCGAAAGCGACCTGGCGCGGACTACCATTAGGATGACGTTCAGGAACTTTGCCGTTGACTTTGTAGGTGGCAAACGCATTGCTCAACCAAAACAGTGCCGTCTCAAATAGTGATGTAGAAATAACACAACCCCGACCGGTCTGATCGCGTTTTCGTAGGGCCGCAAGTGCTGCAATAGCGGTCCACATGCCGGTGCCATAATCCACCACCGAGGTCCCCATCCGCATTGGCGGACCGTCTTTCTCGCCCGTCATACTCATCAAGCCGCCGAAGGCTTGGAGGAGAATTTCATAGCCCGATTTGTCTTTGAGTGGTCCTTTATGGCCAAAGGCCGAGATTTCACAGTAAATGAGACGGGGATTCGCTTCGATCAGAATCTCGGGTCCAAGGCCGATGTTGTCTGCCACACCGGGGCGCAGGTTATGCAGAAAAATATCACTGTGAGCGATCAGCTGACGGAGTTTTTCCATCTCGGCTGGATTTTTGAAATCGACTGTCACCGAACGCTTATTGCGGTTCATGGCATGGTAAGGGACGGAAGCAGCGTCCACAAAAGGCGGACCCCAAGCGCGCGAGTCATCGCCTGTTTCGGGCCGTTCGACCTTAATGACATCGGCTCCCAGGTCCGCACAGATACCACCGACCAAAGGGCCAGCCAGGTTGAGACCAACTTCGATAACACGGACGCCTGATAGGGGCATGCTGCTCTCCACTCCGCGCTGAATTGGTGACAAGCGATCTGCCTCTGTCTACTGCGCGACCAAACCACCATCAACGGCCATCGGCACACCTGTGACAAACGACGCGGCGTCGGAGCACAGCCATACAACGGCTTCGGCAATTTCTTCGGGCTGCCCTAGACGACCGACTGGCTCGACGCTGGCGGCTCCCTCTGCCATCTCTGGACTTTTCTCAAAGGCGCGTTTGACCATCGGGGTCTCAATGACGCCAGGACACACGGAGTTCACCCGAATCCCCGCTTTGGCGTATTCGAGGGCGGCCGTTTTGGTCAGGCCATTGACGCCGTGCTTACTGGCCACGTAAGCCGCAATGCCCGGAAAGCCGACCAGGCCAGCCACCGAGGCAGTATTCACAATCGCTCCGCCCCCCTGCTTGAGCATATGCGGAATTTCATACTTCATGCACAGCCACACGCCAGTGAGGTCAATGGCCACAACCCGGTCAAAATCTTCTTCTGTATATTCTGTTGTAGACGCGACGGGCCCTTCAATGCCCGCATTATTAAACGCGCAATCAATCCGGCCATACGTCTCGACGACCTTGTTGACTAAGGCTTCGACATCAGCCGCTTTTGAGACATCAACCGTGACAAAAGTGGCATCTCCACCAGTGTCTTTGATCATCTTGACGGTTTCTTCCCCACCTTCGACGACGATATCAGCAACAACGACCTTGGCCCCTTCACGCGCCAGCGCAAGTGAGGTTGCCCGCCCAATACCAGAACCTCCGCCAGTGACTAATGCAACTTTTCCGTCTACCCGACCTGCCATAATGTTACTCCTTTCTGAATACGTTTGTGCCTTCCGTTGTGAGAAGCGTCGCTCGCAGCTCTGCCATCTCCGCCCGTAACGCCCGCACCTCTGCCAACAGCGTCTCCGTAGGTGACTCTGCTTTTTGGCTCAGATAGCCCGCTTCCAGAATCCGAATGAATTCTTCGGCAAGCGTATCTGGGGCCCACTCGCCACCTGGCCGGTACCAGCGATGCATCCAATTCCACATGCCCATGACCGCGTAGGTGAAGCGTTGCGGATGGATCGAGATGAGCACCCCTGTTTGAACCCCTTCTTCAACCACCCGTTCAATGACTTGGCTAAACGTCCGATTCGCCTGGGTGACTGAACGCTCCATTTCTTGTGGCAAATTGAAGATCTCAAAGAAAAAGACTTGGGCGAGTGGCATATTGGTGGCTAAATAATGGACCTGGTGGCGAATAATCCGCCGCAGCTTCTCAGGCACAGGTAACTCCTCGGCGGCTATACGCTCCAAGGCCGTCTGGGTTGAGGAGATGACCTGATTATACATCCGGCGCAGCAATTCTTCTTTGCTGGGAAAATAGGAATAGAAAGCAGCCCGAGAGATTCCAGCAGCCAGGGCGATGTCATCCAGAGTCGTCGCCTGGTAACCACGTTGACTAAACATATCAGCCGCCACTTTAAGAATTTCTTCCTCTACAGCGGTTCGTTTGCGAGAGCGCGGACGCTTTTCAGCAGACATGTCAGGCTGTTGTAGCGGTTTTGATCGGTCTGAGGCAAGGCAGGCGACGTAAAACGTAGAGAAGACCAAAAAGATCCTTCTTTTTCATGTTGTACGCCTTACGTTTCATTCTTGCCACCGTTTCCTTGACACCACAGGGGTGCTAGGCTTATACACTCATGAGTATGTAATATGAACTGAGCAATCTTTTAAGGAGGATGTTATGCCTTTACACGTAGGTTACGCCCCTGTTTTCCAGAATCCCGGTAATGCCCTGTCGGATGCCGAGGTATATCAGGAAGAATTGCGCTTGGCTGAGATGGCTGAGCCGCTGGGTTTTGATTCGATTTGGTCGATTGAGCACCACTTCACCGATTACACCATGTGTCCAGATCCTGTCCAGTTTCTGTCCTACATGGCTGGCAAAACCAAAAACATGCAGCTAGGAACGATGGTCATCGTTCTGCCGTGGCACGATCCTATCCGGGTTGCTGAGCAAGTATCGCTGCTCGACCATCTGTCCGACGGGCGGCTGATCTTAGGTTTTGGCCGTGGTTTAGCCCGGGTTGAATATGATGGCTTTCGGATCGACCAGAATGAAGGCCGCAATCGTTTTGTTGAGCATGCCGAACTGGTGCTGAATGCCCTGGAAAACGGCCATATGGAAGGTGGTTTGGACACCAAGCAGCCGCGTCGCGATATTCGCCCGTATCCGAAATATTCGTTTAAGGGCCGCACCTATGCCGCCGCCGTGTCGCCGGAGTCCATGCCGATTATGGCCAAGCTGGGTGTTGGTTTGCTGGTTATTCCCCAGAAACCGTGGGACGTTGTGAAGCAGGACTTCGAAGTCTACCACAAGGTCTGGCGGGACGAGTATGGGGCTGACTCAAAGCCGCCTCAGCCGTTGTCTGGTGGTTTCTTCTATGTCGACGAAGATGAAAAGCGGGCTGAAGAACAAGCCTATAAGTGGATTGGCGCCTATTACCATACCGCCATGCGCCACTACGAAATGACCGGTGAGCATTTCGGCACGCATAAAGGCTACGAGTTCTACAGCAACGTTGGCAAATACATCGGCAAACATGGCATGGATGGCGCCGCCAAAGACTTTGTCAAGCTGATGCCATGGGGCACGCCAGATCAGGTGCTGCGAAAAATCGAGGACATGCGCGATATCATCGATATCAACGGCATCATGTGTAACATGAGCTTTGCTGGTATGCCGTACGCCCAGGCTGAGCAGAGTATGAAATGCTTTGCCAAACACGTGCTGCCTGAACTCAAGAAATGGGATACCACGCCGCTTGCCACGCCTCAGCCGCTGACCAATATGCCGGCGCCTGCTTTCAACGCTGCGTAAGACGTCAGAGGTGAGGGAAGACTGCCCTCGGGAATGCCTATCGAGGGGCGGCCCATTTGGTCGCCCCTCTGTGTTTGTGCCTGTTCCCAGCTGTTCTTAACCGCCGCTTTCGTCTTTTTTCCGTATCAGATACAGTACCAACCGAAAATGATCTACAATTTTGGCACGCATCCATACTTGAGGAGGGTTTAGGCATGGCTGATCTTGAAACTTTCCGTGCGCAAACGCGCCAATGGCTCCAAGACAATGCCCCTGCGTCTATTGTTGGCACAGCGTCGAGTGAGCTGGAGGGAAATTGGGGCGGCCGTAAAGCCACCTATTCAAACCCCGCTGCAAAAGTATGGCTCGACCGGATGGCCGAGCGCGGCTGGACCGCCCCCGAGTGGCCGACTGAGTACGGCGGTGGCGGACTGTCTAAGGCCGAGGCAAAGGTCCTGCGGGAAGAAATGGCAGCTTTGAAGCTACCTGTTCCGCTCATCGGATTCGGCCTGACCATGATTGGCCCAACCCTACTGCAGTACGGCACGGAAGAGCAGAAGCACGAGCATCTGCCAAAAATTGTGCGGGGTGAGATTCGTTGGTGCCAGGGCTACTCAGAACCCGGCTCAGGAAGCGATTTGGCTTCACTCCAGACACAGGCTGTTCTGGATGGAGATTTCTATACGATCAATGGTCAAAAAATCTGGACTTCCTACGCAAACTACGCTGACTGGATGTTCCTCCTGGTTCGGACTGACCCAGCCGCGCCCAAACACAAGGGCATTACGTTTATGTTGATGGACATGGACAACCCCGGGGTTGAAACCCGCCCCATCAAATTGATTAGCGGCTCTTCGCCATTCTGTGAAACCTTTCTCACTGATGTCACTGTGCCAGCCAAAAATGTCGTCAGCAATGTTAACGAGGGCTGGACGGTAGCCAAAGCTCTACTCAACCATGAGCGTTCGATGATCGCCACCGCCTTTGGTGGCGGTGGTGGTAGCAAGCGGAGCCGGATGCGAGACTGGGCCCAGCAGTATGTCAACTTTGACGGAGAGCGGATGGCTGATGCCGCCCTGCGGGACCGCTTAGCCCAATTTGAAATGGACAATATGGCCTTCAAGCTGACCTCGGAGCGGAGCAGTGCTGCGGCCAAAGCCGGTCGGCCACCAGGACCTGAGAGTTCGATGTTCAAAATTTACGGGACTGAGCTGAACCAACGCCGTCAGGAACTCATGCTGTCGATTGCCGGGCCGCAATCCTTAGGTTGGGAAGGCCCAGGTTTTGAAGATCGAGAACTGACACTCACCCGTGACTGGCTGCGCTCGCGGGGCAACACCATTGAAGGCGGGACCAGCGAGGTGCAGCTGAACGTCATTGCCAAGCGTGTACTCGGACTGCCGGATTAAAAAAGAAAATCCCCCTCTTCGTCCCCCCTTTTTCAAAGGGGGGATTGGACAAAAAGACACAGTCTGTCCGGCTGTGCTGTTGCTTGTAGACTCAACTATTGCAGGAGACATAACAGTGGATCAGCTCGTTCTCACCGAAGATCAGGAACTCCTTGCTAAAACAGCCCTCGATTACGTACAGGCCAACTCTCCCGTCTCACGGATACGCGAGTTGCGTGACTCGGGAGACCCGACTGGCTTTTCCAGAACACTGTGGCAAGAAATGGCCGAACTTGGCTGGGTTGGCATTCTTATTCCTGAAGACCATGGCGGTGCTGGAATGGGTCTGGCCGATGTTGCCGTGATCATAGAAGCCTTGGGACGTAATCTGGCACCAGAACCCTTTCTTTCCACCGTCCTGCTGTCCGGACAGCTGCTGTCCAGCGCCGGCAGTGAGGACCAAAAACAGACCTGGCTGCCAGGTATTGCGGCCGGGGAAAAGATTGTCAGTGTTGCGTATCAAGAGGTGCGCAGTCGCTATGATCTGAACCGGGTGACGACACAAGCAGAACCCGAAGGCGAAGCCTGGCGGATTTCTGGTGAGAAGATTCAGGTCCTCGACGGGTATGCAGCTGACGCATTGATTGTCTCGGCTCGGACTGCTGGTGAGCCGAAGGATCCAGACGGCATCACCTTGTTTCTGATCCCCAAGGATGCGCCTGGTATCACCATCACTCCCCAGGCGCGAGTTGATAGTCGGGCGGTTGCTCTGGTGTCCTTAGACGGAGTCAAAGTCGGGGCTGACAGCATTATTGGGACGCAAGGCGCAGGCTACCCAGCCCTCTCTGAGGTGGTTGATCTTGCGACCGTCGGACTGTGTGCCGAAATGCTAGGCGGCATGACAAAAATCTTTGAGGATACGCTTGAGTATCTAAAGACTCGGGATCAGTTTGGGGTGCTGATTGGCACCTTTCAGGGACTCAAACACCGAGCGGCTCGCTTGTTCATGGATATTGAACTGGCTCGCTCGACTGTGATGGCAGCCGCTCGAGCAGCCGACGCGGGAGATCCTGAGCGTGAAACGCTGATTTCGCTGGCAAAAGCGCGCTGCTCTGATACGTTTGTCCTCGCGGCCAACGAAGGCGTGCAAATGCACGGTGGTATCGGCATGACCGACGAACATGATTCAGGGTTTTACATGAAGCGCGCCCGGGTCGCAGAAATGACCTTTGGTGATGCTGCCTGGCACCGTGAGCGCTGGGCGCGTTTGCGTGAGTATTAGAAATCGAGACGCATCGGGTCTTGGCGAACCGAAGTTGTTTCAGGAAAGAAAGCTTGGCAGTTTGAGTCCACAGTGATTGTCGTAGTCTGCCAGGTCGCAAGACTCAGGACAAAGAGACTACCCAAAGGGGCTGTGCGATAGTGCCGCTGGGTGCATACCAGGAGATCCTGGAGTCTTTTTTGTAGACTGTTGACGGATGAAAAGAGCCCTCAGCTTGAGAAGCTCTGTGTCATACTTAAGTCTGTTCAGTTTCTTTGTCAGCCATAGATCACAGTTGAAGAGGCTTCCTTCAACGTTCAATGCTGCACCGGACACTGGCCTACCGATGCGCCTGCGCTCTGAGCCGTCTCTAGCGGAGTAGAAGTCTGCCGTTCAACTTTCGGCACCGCCTGCCGCCTGTGATACTGGACTCGGCACGGACTGGCTGGCCATTTGGTCATGGCTCCAGACACCGGCTGTGGATTGGCATCAAACAGACTGAACTCGTAGTGTTGCAGCAAGAGTGTCAGCACCACTTTCATTTCCAGATACGCAAAATTCACTCCAGCACAGCGGTGCACGCCACCGCCAAAACCAATCAAGCTGTGTTGATTGCGCGATTCGTCCCGGTCTGGAGAGAAGCGCTCTGGGACGTAGCGGTCAGGGTCGGGAAACACGTCCGGCATACGGTGGGAAACTGAAGGGGCAGCAAACACCTGAGTGCCTTTTGTAATGTGAAAGCCCTCAAGCTCAATATCTTCTGCTGCTGTGCGCATCAGAATATAGGCGACTGGATGGAGTCGCTCGGTTTCTTTGACGGCCCAATCAATACGCGGCAACTGGCGCACGTCGGCCATCGTGAGATCGTGGTCATCACCAATCAAGGCATCTTGTTCATCGATAACCGTCTGCAGATAGTCTGGATGTTGCAACAGGTCAATGAGTGCCCAGCTGATATGGCCAGCAGTGGTCTCATGCCCGGCCCAAACGAGCAACAGAATCAGATTGATAACCATTTCCTCATCAATCGGATTGCCATTTGAAAAACGGGCTTCAATCAGCGTCTGCAGAAAGTCGGGGGGATCGACCGGTTGCTGGCGACGGGTCTGGATCAGCTTGCCCAATACACGGTGAAGCTTTTTCTTGGCTTTCTGGCTCTTCAGCAGCTTCGGCAGAGGTAACCAGAGCGGCAGGATAGGTTCCATGCCGCCAGAGAAACGCCGAAAGTCGGTAAAGAACTCACCGCCCAGATGGCCCCGAAAATCGAGACCCAAAAACGCATGGGCGGCAATATTCATGACCAACGGGCCAAGGGTTGGGATCAAATCAAACGAACCGCTATCGCCTAATTGGTCAATCAGCCCAAGAGTCTCTTGGGTCATCGTCGAGACGTACTGATTCATCTGCTGGCCCTGGAAGCGAGGCAGAATAATGGCACGTTGCTCCAAATATTCTTCCAGCTCAGCAAAGAAGTAAAAACGTTCGTGGAACATTTTGATGAAGAACGGGTAACCTTCTCGAATCGACAGCAGTTTGTCGGTTTGGGTAAAAAAGAAGCGATTGTTTTCAGGCCCGAGGAGGATGACAGCAGGCTTCGTGCCGAGCTGCAGGGAAAATACTGAGCCATGTTCTTGATAGCCCCGTTCCAGCAGAGGGATCGGATTTCTAAGGAATTGGATAGCGTGTCCAATAACCGGGGTTGAACCACTGACTATCGGGGGTAATGAGGAGACTGTCATACCGTTCCTCCTTCCTGTTAGGAGAGGCAGCTTGTCTCTCCCATCAAAAAGCCGTTAAGACCGCGACGGCAGTCGAACCGTAGCCGTAGCACGCACCGAGAGTTCATCGTCTTGGTTCTTCGCTGTCTGTGTAATCTCGGCGTAATGCGCACCGTCCTCTTCAAAGACTCGCGTGACTTCACCATTAATATAAATCGTATCACCAACTGGGTTATGGCGTCGGATTTCAACATGGATATGCCGCAGGAAGCCCTCATCCCCCATCCAGTCAGTGATGTGGTGGGTCATCCACGAGGTCCGTTCCGGCCCATAGTCATATGCGTCTGGAGTGCCGACTAGCCTTGCCAAGTCGCTATCCCAGTGCACCCGCTCCGGCACATCTGGAATGCCAAATCGATCTGGAATGCCCAAGCCTGGGTGCTTCTTGAGCTGCTTCCAAGCCAGTCGGTTAGCGCGAATATACAGACCGCCCCAGCCTTGGGCATAACCAATGAAACCCGTCACTGTCATTGGCCCCTTAACCATCGTGGTCAATTTTTCACCGACCTGAACGTCTTCAATATGGCGCGGTGTTGCCCCGCGTACTTCTTCTGCTGCATATTTGGCAAAAATTTCAGCGATGTCGTCCCGGGAATACTGGACAGGCTCACGTTGTTTGACTTCCGTGTACTTCGAGCCTCGTTCGCGGGCAGTATCGCGCTCGGTCCGGAAACACCAACTGTCTCCACCAACAACCAGCTCATTATCCTGATTGTAGTAGTCAACATGATAGATTTGCTGGATGGCCCGACCAGCAAAGCGCGTTTCGTGCTCAATCAAGTCTTTCAGCGAAGCCTTGGTGGTGAACGCATCGCCGCGCCGCATGGGTTTATACCACGTTAAGTCAGCCCCAGCCCACATGGCATGCACGCCGGGCAGCCCGCCAACATAGCCACTCAAGATACGGTTCAGAGGAAAAACAAACGACGGCGGGGCAATGAGTGTCCCATAGTGTGTTTTCGCGGCATAGTCGGGATCACACCACAGCGGATTATCATCACCAATGCCATGCGCGTAATGGCGGATATTGTCACGGGTCGCTTCGTAACACCACGGTTCGAGGGAGTCCTCAATCGGCACGTCAATCAGACGCCGTAGGGAAGCCAGGGATTCATCGGTGATTAGGGAAAAACGTTGCTCCGCCATTCTGTTTCTTTCTCTTTGCAGTTATTGGAATTATAGCCAGACTGGTGTTGAAAAGCGAGCCCGGAAGTCTATCATAACAAGTTCAATTTCCGCAGACGGGTCTGATGCTCCAAAGGAGGGTGCGAGATGCAAGGACTTGAAGGTGTCAAGGTTTTAGAATTGGGAGAGCTGGTCTCGGCTTCGTACGCCAGCAAGATTATGGCTGACCTGGGAGCCGATGTGATCAAGGTTGAAGAATCAGGCGGAGACCTCGCCCGGCTGCGTGGCCCCTTCCCTGCTGGAGTGTTCGATCCGGAAAAGAGCGGCTTATTTCTGTCGCTCAATACCAATAAGCGTAGCATCACGCTAGATCTGGCTCACGAGCAGGACAGGCTGGCCCAGTTAGTCGCCTGGGCCGACATTGCGGTCCATAACTATCCGGCCGCCCAGATGGCTGAACGGGGGATCAGCTATGAAGCCTTTCGGCAGATTAATCCCCGGCTGGTCATGTGCTCTATCACCCCGTTTGGTCTGACCGGGCCGTACAAAGACTACAAAGCGTATGAGCTAAACGTTTCCCAAGGCGGCGGTTGGGGCTGGCTTAGCCCTGGCGCGTCGGACTTTCCAGACTTGCCGCCGCTCAAAACGGCTGGCCATCAGTGCGATTTCCAAGGCGGAGTATCAGGTGCGATGGCTACTTTGGCTGCCTATCATCGTGCTTTAGAAACAGGCTCTGGTGAACACATTGATCTCTCCACTCAGGCGTTTATTGCTGCCTTTCTAGAACAGAACTTTGTCTATCACTCATACTGCGATCGAATCGCCTCGCGTTTAGGAAAACGCCTGCTGTATCCGTGGGGTATCTTTGAGTGTAAAGACGGGCTGATTTTTATCCTGGCAGTCGAAGAAGACCAATGGGAGCGGATTGTCGAACTGATGGGCAATCCGGAGTGGGCCAGCTGGGAGATCTTCAAAAACGGCGCAGAGCGCTCCAAAAACCAGGACGTGATGAAGATGTACCTGGCCGAATGGGTGAAAGAGTGGAAGGTCGAAGATCTGTGGCACGAAGCCCAATCACGCCGGATCTGTTTTGCACCTGTCTTCGGCATGGAGCAGCTGAAAAACCAGGCACAACTGCAATCCAGAAACTTCTTTGTCGATGTGACCCACCCACAGGCTGGTACCGTGACCCAAATTGGTCAGCCCTACCAGCTCCGTGAACCCTGGTGGCAAGTCCGCCGCCCAGCCCCATTGCTGGGAGAACATACACAAGAAGTCCTCGACGCACTGCCAAAACCTCAGACTCCAAGCGCCAAGCTCCAAGCGCCAAGCTCTCCCGCCCGCCGCCTCCTTGAAGGCGTTCGCGTTGCCGACTTCACCTGGGTTTGGGCAGGACCGTACTGCACCATGTACCTAGCCCACTTGGGCGCGGAAGTCATAAAAATAGAATCCAACACCCGGATTGATATCACCCGCCGTTTACCGATGTACCCCACAGGCATGGAAGGCGGAGTGAATCGTTCTGGGCTGTTTAATCAGTGGAGTTTGGGCAAGAAGAGTCTGCTGCTCAACTTCTCCAAGGCTGAAGGTATCGCACTGCTCAAAGAGATCATCAAAAACAGTGACGTCGTCGTAGATAATTTTGCGACGGGCGTCATGGAACGTCTGGGTCTTGGATATGAAGACCTCATCAAGATCAAACCCGACATCATTGTGGCCTCGATCTCCGGTTACGGGCATACCGGGCCACTGAAAAACTACATGGGTTATGGCCCAGCTATCGCGCCATTGACTGGACTGTCAGTCATGACCGGCTATGAAGACGGTCCGCCGCAAGAAGTTGGCATTTCGTACGGCGACCCGAACAGTGGTATCCACGCTGCGGTTGCCATCACCGCCGCACTTGCCGCCCGTAAGCGTACAGGCAAAGGCCAATATATCGACGTTTCACTGTGGGAGTCTGTTGCTGCCCTGGTGCATGAAGGCTGGATGGAGTACGCCATGAATGGCAACGAACCCACCCGTCGAGGCAACCGCGACATTCATATGGCGCCGCATAACTGTTTCCGGTGTGCTGGTGAAGACGAATGGGTGTCGATTGTGTGTGGCACCGACGAAGAGTGGCAGGCGCTGTGCCAAGTCATGGGTGACGCCATGCTGGTCATGGATGCTCGTTTCCAAACTGCCCGAGACCGCAGGGCCAACGAAGACGAACTGGAAAAGCTCATTACTGCCTGGACAGAAAAGCGGGCTAAGTGGGAAGTGACAAAGACTTTACAAGCGGTTGGTGTCGCGGCATTTCCGTCAATGAACAGCAAAGATCTCGCCGACGATCCGCATCTCAACGAGCGCGGCTTCTTTGCCGAACTGCCGCACGATGAAGTTGGCATCCGTAAACATACCGGCATTCCCTGGGTGCTGACCGAGTCACCAAACGGAGTCCGGACCCAAGCCCCGTTGCTGGGCCAACATACCGATCAGATCATGCGGGAGGTGCTGGGATATTCTGATGAGCAGATTGCCAAGCTGAAAGAACAAGAAGTGTTGTATTAAGATTGGACGGGCGGTTCGTGAACCGCCCGTTCATCCATGTGGGTGTTCGACCGGTATACTCACCCACATGGATGAATTGCAGGCGTGTATCCGGAGAGGAACTCCGAACCATCAAGAATCGTCTGAATCGCGTAGGCGGCGCCCTGCGCACCAAAGAAAATGGTGCACGGGATGCAGCCTGCAAAAAACTGGACTGGACGCTCTCCTTCACTGCGCCACAAATCCACCATCAACTGGCATTTGAATCCCAGTCACAAACGACGCGGCTTGTGAACACATCCAGACCACGGCCTGGCCAATTTCTTCTGGATTGCCAACGCGTCCGATTGGATGAAACGCGGCAAAGCGCTCTTCGAGGCGCGGATTCTTCTGTACGCCACGCGCAAACATCGGTGTTTTAATGACGCCAGGACAAACCGCGTTGACGCGAATGCCTACCTTGGCATACTCAAGCGCAGCCGTCTTAGTCAGGCCATTCACTCCGTGTTTACTGGCGACATAGGCTGGGCCGTGTCGAAAGCCGACCAGACCAGCGACGGAGGCAGTATTCACAATCGCGCCGCCACCCTGGCTGAGCATCTGCTGGATTTCGTATTTCATACACAGCCACACGCCCTTGAGGTTAATGTTAATAACCTGATCCCAGCGATCTTCTTCATAGTCACCAGTCTTGGCCATCCCACCTTCGATGCCCGCATTGTTAAACGCGCAATCAAGACTGCCATATGTCTCAACCGCGTGCTTCAACATGGCTTCAACTTCAGCCGCCTGGGTCACATCAACCTTCACGAACGTTGCCTCCCCACCAGCAGATTTGATGAGTTGAACCGTTTCTTCGCCCGCTTCAACAAGCAGATCTGCCACCACAACTTTGGCTCCCTGTTGGGCAAACACGAGAGACGTTGCCCGGCCTATCCCGCCACTCCCACCAGTGACCAATGCAACTTTTCCTTCAACAGCTCCTGGCATACACATTCTCCTTTTTCTGAGCAAATGTCCGTATGATGTAGCAAGGAGTAAGCGGATGCGCTATCTCGTTCTCACTGAGAAGCCGGGACGCGAGTCCTCTAGCACTGTATGAGCTTGATGGTTTATAACGGCCAGGAACGATTACCGTAGACGTGTTGTCAAAAGGAGGACCAGATGGCTGGAGCATTAGAAGGAGTCAAAGTCCTGGAACTGACCCGAGTCGGGCCGGGGGCGTTCTGTACGATGATGTTAGCCGATATGGGCGCTGAGGTGCTCAAGGTCGAGGCTCCGCCGTCAGGCAAATTGGCTGGCTCGGGCGCTTCGCCGACACCTGATCAAGCCAAGAAACTGGCTACCAATTTCACTAATCGGAATAAAAAAAGCATCACCCTCAACCTGAAAGAAGCCGCCGGACAAGCCGTATTACAAGATTTGTCTACAACATATGACGTCTTGGTCGAAGGCTTCCGACCGGGAGTCATGCAGCGCTTGGGCGGCGATTACGACACGCTGAGTAAACTGAACCCGCGCCTGGTCTACTGCTCATTGAGTGGCTTTGGCCAAGACGGACCGTATCGTGATTATCCGGCTCATGATCTCAATTATCTGGCCCTTGGTGGCGTGCTGAACCTGATTGGTCAGCCGGAAGGCCCGCCAGCTATTCCGCTCAACATCATCGCCGACTATGCCGGCGCCTCGATGCACGGCGTGAGCGGCATCATGTTTGCCCTGTTTGCCCGCGAACGGACCGGCAAAGGCCAACTGGTCGATGTGTCCTATCTTGACACCACCATCTCATTACTGGCAGCAACCCCTAACGTCCGCGACTATTTTTCTGAAGGTACTATGCCCGGCCGGGGCAAAGGCGTTTTTGGTGGTGGCTTTGCCTACTACAGTGTCTATAACACTAAAGACAATAAGCAGCTGAGTATTGGCTGTACGGAGCCGTGGCTGTGGAACAATCTGTGTGACACGCTAGAACGCCCCGAATGGAAAAACTGTGGCATGCAGGTGGGTGACTTCTCGCAGACGACTACTGCGCGGCATCAACAAGTCCGTCAAGAACTCCAAGCCGTCTTGATGACTAAAACACGCGACGAGTGGTACGACCTCTTAGCCAAAGCCGATGTGTGTGTCGGTAAGGTCTACGACGTCCCGGAAGTCTTTGCAGATCCCCAGGTCCGCCACCGCCAAATGGCCGTCGAGCTGGATCATCCACAGGCTGGCAAAGTGACCCAGGCCGGTGTCGCCGTCAAACTGTCTGACACACCCGGCTCTATCCGCTCCTTTGCACCATCAATCGGTGAACACACCGAAGCCGTCCTGAGCGGCCTCGGCTACAGCCCGGATAAGATCGCGGAGCTGCGAGAGAAAAGGGTCGTCTGACTCCAAGGACACGGACTGAGGACTGAGTAAGAGCCTGTCTGCTGCCTTCTTTCTCCTCTCAGTCCTCGTTACTCATGACTGCCTTATGCGTCTCAGCTTCGATCTTGGTACCCTGATCCTGTACGATCCGCCAACGGACTTCGCCCCCCCGTCCTGTTTTCAGTGGGATGGCCGGGTGGATCGGTGGCGGGCGCAGGCGCATTATTATCGGCTCGTGGCCGAGCAGTTCAAACAGGCCAAAACATCTTATAACAATGCAGCTCCGGCCTACCCTACCCTCAAGCTTGCGAGTCGTCTCGAACATACCCCGCATCCGTTTCAAACTGAAGCGCTGGCGGCCTGGAAAGCAGCTGGTCGGCGGGGAGTCATTGTCTTACCAACTGGGGCTGGCAAGAGCTATGTTGGCCAAATGGCGATTGCCAGCGTGCAGCGTGGCACTCTCGTCGTCGCCCCAACGATTGATCTGATGAACCAATGGTACGATCTGCTGTGTGCGGCGTTTGGCGAGCAGATTGGGCTGATCGGTGGCGGCTACTACGAAATCCAAGATATTACCGTCACAACCTACGACAGCGCCTATAACCATATGGACCGCCTGGGCAACCGCTGGGGACTCATCATTTTTGATGAATGTCACCACTTGCCGGGCGAGATGTACAGTCACGCAGCGGAAATGTGCCTCGCCCCGTACCGTTTGGGTCTGACGGCAACGCCAGAGCGGGCAGACGGCAGACATGTGTTGCTCAACGAACTGATCGGCCCACAGGTGTACGTCAAAGGCATCAAAGAGTTGTCAGGAGATTATCTGGCAGACTATCTGACCGAACGTATTACCGTCCACCTCACCCCAGAAGAGGAAGAAGAATATAAGCAAGCCAGGGGCACGTTTTATAACTTCGTTGTTGATCACGGCATTGTTCTTGACGGACTGTCAGGCTGGCATCGTTTTATCCGCGAGAGTGCCAGAAGCCGCAAG
This sequence comes from Binatia bacterium, assembly GCA_965231765.1. Taxonomy (GTDB): domain Bacteria; phylum Desulfobacterota; class Binatia; order Bin18; family Bin18; genus JAAXHF01. The sequence goes on along the minus strand of OZ246887.1, from coordinate 3,762,609 downwards.
GGTCGCCAGGCGCTCTTAGCTCATCAACGTGCTAAAAAATTAGCGCTGGGGACCTCAGCCAAGCTCAGAACACTCGACTTTTTGCTCAAGAAGCATGCCCAGGAACGGATACTGATTTTCACCAGTGATAATGACACCGTGTATGCCATCTCCGCCGCATTTTTGATTCCAGCAATCACCCACCACACACCGACCAAAGAGCGCAAGGAGATCCTTGAGGCTTTTAACCACGGAGACTATCTCGCTCTGGCAACCTCAAAAGTTCTCAACGAAGGTGTGAATGTGCCTGAGGCGAGTGTCGCCGTGGTCTTGTCCGGCTCGGGCTCAATTCGCGAACATGTTCAGCGTCTGGGCCGCATTTTGCGCAAGCGTGAAGGCAAACAAGCTGTCCTGTATGAAGTCATTACGGCCGGTACGGTAGAAGAAGGGATCAGCCGACGACGGCGGCAGCATGATGCCTACCAGGAGTAGACACGTTTCGTACAGACATACGCGGTTTACGGCCGCGGACAAGAGCTATCATACCAAATCCGAAACAGGCAAACGCAAACTCGTCTCCGCATTCAGTGTGCAAAGTGCTCAAAACAGCTCGGCAAAAAGACCATCTCCTTAAGACACGGAGCCGAGCGCAGGTTTCATCCGCCTCAACCTCTAGCCGCCGAGCTCACGCTCTTTCTCCTTTACCACCAGCTGCGCCAAGAAGAGCAAAGCAATAAGATTGGGGACAGCCATGAGACCATTTAAGGTATCAGCCAGCTCCCAGACCAACTGCAAGCCACCAATGGCTCCGACATATAAGAACGCTAAAAATAAGATGCGATAGGGCAGGACCACCCAGCCGCCAAAGAGGTAGGCCCAGGCTTTTTCCCCGTAAAAACTCCAGGTCAGCGTCGTGCTATAGGCGAACAGCACCAGACACATAAAAACCAGCGGCCCGCCGATCATGGGTAGCCCACGTGTAAAGGCAGCAGCAGCAAGCGCCGAGGCCGGAATATCAGGCTCGCCCAAAACGCCAGTGACCAAGATGACCAAGCCAGTCAGACTGGCAATGATCAAGGTATCAACGCTGACTTCCCACATGCCCCAAAAGCCCTGCCCGACAGGGGTATTTTTGGCTTGGGCATGCACGATAGAAGCCGAGCCGAGTCCTGCTTCATTGGAAAAAATACCCCGCGCAACACCATATCGAATCGCGGCCCCGACCGTCGCACCAGTCCAGGCCCCAACAGGCGCAGCCGGATTCACCGCATCGGTTACGATCGTCATCAAAGCTCCTGGCACTGCAGAAGCGTGCAGGAGTAAGATGGTCCCAGCGCCGAGGACATACAGAGTTGCCATCGTTGGCACCAAATACTCAGCCGTACGCCCAATACGCTGCACCCCGCCTAAAATGACGACTGCCACACATCCAACAACGACGATCCCGGTGAACGTCGGTGAGACTCCGAGACTCTCTTTGACGCTCGTGGCAACGGTATTCGCTTGGACCATATTGCCGATGCCTAAGGCTGCCACCCCAGTCAGAAAGGCATACACCCCTGCCAGCCATTTTTGTCCGAGCCCTTCGGCAATGTAATACATTGGCCCACCAGACACCTGTCCATCAGTCGGATGTGTTTGCCGGTACTGCATCCCCAACACCACTTCACTAAACTTTGTTGTCATCCCAACGATCGCCGTCATCCACATCCAAAACAGCGCGCCCGGTCCGCCAAGAGCAATCGCGGTGCTCACACCAGCGATGTTGCCGACTCCGACTGTAGCCGCCATGGCTGAGCTGACGGCTTGAAAGGAACTCAGTTCACCTTCTTCCGCAGCTGCCCTACGGGCGAACAGCCGTCCTAAGGTTGTCCGCCACATAAAGACGGCATGGGTGAACTGGATAAACCCCAGACGTACACTCAAATACAGCCCTGTCCCGATCAGAAGAATCATTAACGGTGGTCCCCACACGAGTCCGTTTAGCGTTGTATTGACCTCTTCGATCACGGCTAACAGAGCCCTGTCTTCATAGTGTTCCATTCTTCACCTTCCCCTCCCTGTCTTGCCAAACTCTCCCCCACACCACGGTATCACCATCACCTTGCTGAGCAGCCTGCTCTTCCAACACCCTTCCACTCCTCGACTCTTCTTGTTCTTATCACTTTCTGCGACTTCCTCCGACTCCGTTCAGCTTCCGTAATGTTACATACAGCCGTGCGCTCGACATCTCTTTTTTCATGATTTCTTTGCTAAAGTAGCCAAAAATACAATACTCTCATAACGGGTAAGCTATGCATGCAGAGTGAGGAAAAACGACCGCAGTCACGGATATCCCTCCGCACGAAAAACCTGGTGCGTCTCCGTGCACTACGGGGCAGACAAGCTTGTCCATTTCTGATTACACAACAGCTATGTTTCAAGGTCCGGTCCTGACTCTGTCCTTGGCCGTTTTTGCCACTATGCTCGGCAATTGCATGGTAATGTCATTTCTGCCCATCTACGTCCAGCAATTTGGCTTTGGTGAGCTGGGAGCAGGCATGCTGTTCAGCGTCCATGCCGCGACCCGGACCATCATTCTGCCGTTCACGGGCCGCCTGTCCGACCGCTGGGAGAGAAAATACTTCCTCCTCGTTGGGCTCTTTTTTTACACGCTGACGTCCTTTGCCTACCTCCCGGCTGGAGACGTGATATCGTTTATCCTGATCATGATAGTCCATGGCACGGCAACTGCGATTATGCATCCGGTTGCCATGGCGTATGTTGGTGATCTGGCCCCCAAAGGTCAAGAAGGAACGTATAGTGGCTATATTAATACGGCGATGTTGGGCGGCATTGCGGGCGGTCCATTGCTAGGTGGGATTATCAAAGACCTGTTTGGTATGGACCTCAACTTCCTCATCATGGGCGGGTTGAGCACCGCAGCCTTGGTATCTCTGGCCCTCTTTCTGCCACGTGTTCAGAGCAGCACAAAAAAGACGCACCCAGCAACACCTGTGCGTACCCTGCTGACCTGCAAGCCGATTGTGGGGGCGGCCTGTTTTCGTTTTTCGTATGCTTTGACCAACGCCCTGACCTGGGTCTTTCTGCCCCTCTTAGCCACCCGCCTCCTGCCGCTCAGCACGACCGAAGTCGGCCTACTCATTTCGTTAAATGTCTTAGTCAGCACTCTCCTTCAGGCTCCGTGTGGACGTTTGGCCGACCGAGTCAACAAAGCCTACCTCATCGCCATTGGCGGACTGGGTAGCGTCATCACGCTCGCCTTTTTCCCTTTTGCCCAAGAGTTCTGGCACTTACTGGTGCTCAATATCTGTGTTGGCGGAATGTATGGGTTGGCATTTCCATCTCACACAGCGTTAGCAATGGAGCATGGTCATCAGTACGGGATGGGAACCGTTATGAGCCTGCTCATGATGGCCCACGGGTTTGGTATGCTGATTGGGCCAACCCTCTTTGGTACGATTGCCAGTCAGGCTGGATTAGGCAGCGCCTTTTGGAGTGGCGGAATCATGGGTGGCGTGCTGATTGTAGCCTGTTATCTCCTCACCCATGGAGCTTCTCTACCACACACAGAAACACACAAGGTGTTAGAGACACAGCCTGCGGTGGCGGATTGAGAGGCTGCCCGGGGTAGGCTGAGTTCCGAGTTCTGAGCATAAGACGAGTGTGGGTACCTTTTCTGCTTACTCAGAACTCAGAACTATTGTCGAACTTGTGTCTTAGAAGAACTTAATCACACTTCGTGCCACAGAGCCCTCTTTGAGCATATCGTAGGCGTCATTCACCTGTTCCAGCGGCATCGTCTTTGACACCAGCTCATCAATTTTCAGTTTCCCGTCCATGTACATATCGATCAGGCGCGGCATATCAATGCGCGGCCGGGTCGAGCCGTAGTACGAACCCTGAAGCTTCTTTTCCATCATCATAAAGACGTTGGGATTGAGCGAAATGCGAGAGCCGTCTGGCGACACCCCAACGATTGTGCAGGTTCCGCCCCGGGCGGTCATTTTAAAGGCCAATTCGATGGTTTTGGTCGTACTGATGACCTCAAAGCCGTAATCCACTCCGCGTCCCTGGGTGAGTTCCATGACCGCCTTTAAGGCATCATCATTGGCTGGATTGACGGTATGCGTTGCACCGAAAATTTTGGCAAATTCGAGCTTGTTGTCGAGCAAATCAACAGCAATGACCTGCCGTGCACCGGCAATCGCCGCACCTTGAATCACATTCAGGCCAACACCGCCGCAGCCAATAACGGCCACACTACTCCCGGGCTGAACTTGGGCAGTATTAATAGCCGCACCAATGCCGGTCATTGTTCCACAGCCGACAAAGCAGGCCCGGTCCAGGGGCACATCTTCTCGAATTTTAATTGCACAGCTCTCGTGCACGACCGTCTCTTCAGCAAAAGACGCGGTAAAAGCAAAATGGTGCACATCGGTGCCATTTTTGTGCAAACGGGTCGTACCATCAATGAGTACCCCGGCAGAGTTCGGCCGCGTCTCGCACAGATGTGGACTGCCTTTGGTGCAATAAAAACAGATGCCACACACCGGGTTAAAAGACAGCACGACATGATCGCCTTCTTGGAGAGACGTTACCCCAGCCCCAACTTCTTCAACAATCCCAGCACCTTCATGACCAAGGACCATCGGCAAGGGCTGGCGCATGTCGCCAGTCATGACGTGCAAATCACTGTGGCAGGCACCATTGGCGGCAACGCGGACCTTGACCTCTCCAGCTTTGGGTGGATCGAGTTTCAAATCTTCAATGACGAGCGGTTTGTTAGGCTCATATAATACAGCAGCTTTCATATGCTCTCCTTTTCTGTGTCTGTGTCATCCATGAGTGATGATGATACAGATACCACATCAAAGCTCAGTCGTGAAAGGTGACCCAAAACAAGTCCCAAGTTCTGGGTCCTGAGTGAAGAAAAACCATTACGGTTCTCGACTGAGGACTCGGCACTCAGAACTATCTCACTATATTCGGAGTTTCCCATGTCAGAACCAACCACTAGACATATCTCGAAGATATAAATATATTCACATACACAAATGATGCGAGATAACGTGATACACAAGAGAAGTCGATTTCATCGCAGATCATAAGAAAGGGGGAGTGGTTATGCTCGAAGGTGTGGCAGCTCTAAAGAAACAGGCGGCTCAAACACTCGAGGCCTTAGAAAAAGAGATTGCCAAAAAAGAAAAGGAATTAGCAACTTTTCGGGAAGAAGCTGATATCTGTCTGCAAGTCTTGGGAAAACCAACCTCCCAGGTCTCAGCAGGAGGAGGTTCAGGAAAGCGGATCAACTGGGTTGAAATTCTGGGCAGCCTGCCGAAGAAGTTCACGGCCAAAGAGGTGATTGCAAAGATCAATAAGCCACCTGCCGCCGCTTACACGCAGCTATATCAGATGACAAAGGCGGGAAGGCTGAATCGGACGAAGACTGGGTATGAGAAGGTGTAGGCAGAAATCGCCGCTGAACCTTTAGGACTACTCCCCCGATCAGCAACTTTCTTCTTCTACTCCCCGACCAAGTGAACCATCCGTCCTGCTCACGTTTGCATCTCCAAAAAATGGAAGCGTGACCATAATTTCCATCGATAATTGGCAGCTCCTCAACAGGAGAAAAGTCTGAAGTTGAGACCACTGGTTGCCAAAGCCCCCGCACTCAGGCAAAAAGGAGCGTATCTCAGTATCTCATGCTGGAAAAAGGAGGAACAGCGAATGGTTACATTTACAGCGAAACTCACGATTAAAGAAGGCAAGGAGGGAGAATTCGAGGCGGCGATGCGCGATAAGGTAGTTGCCGAAGTGCGTAAAGAAGCCGGCAATCATGCCTATACCTTCTGCAAATCCAAGGAAAACCCACGCGTCTTCATGTTCTTTGAAGAGTACGCGGACGATGACGCCGTGAAAGCCCACCGCAAACATCTGGGCGAGCTGGGCGTAGACCTCGCTTCGATGCTAGATGGCGCCCCCGTGCTTGAGTTCTATGAAAAGATCGCTGAGTAAGCGTTAGATACATCTCTCTCCCTCAGGGAGAGAGAGAAAACAGGAACGCTGAGCACACACTATGGCGATGCTACACATCCCTGAGGAGCTGATGCAGCAAGAGGTAGCGGTTGGTACCTTTGCCATCACAGCAGAGCAAATTCGAGGATTTGCCGAGGCAGTCGGCGATCTGAATCCACTCTATCTCGATCCGGACGCAGCTCGCCAAGCTGGCTATCCAGACGTTATTGCTCCGCCCACATTTTGTATGCATCTGCGGGGTAGCAAGGTCCTGCCGGAGGTTCCACTTGAACCCGGATTAGCAAGTTTACACGCCGGACAAGAGCTTGAATTCAACGATGAGATCTACGCTGGCCGAACCTACACAGTGGTCGCCCGCTTGGCCGAGGTGTATGAAAAGACAGGCCGTAGCGGTCCACTTGGTGTCATTGTCCGTGAAATGCTGGTCAAAGATGAGGATGGGGGCACAGTGATGGCGTTGCGCGAACGACAGATGATACGTTCACCGGAGAAAAAGATTTGACACACCGCATACAAAGATCGTTCGACTCCATCGAATTCGGTGATGAAATCGGCCCTATAACCTGGGTCCCAACAACCGATATCGTCAAACGCTACGCCGAAGCTGCCCAGATTAAAGACACACGCTTCATCGATCCAGAACGGGCGCGTCAGGTCGGCTTTGCGAAGCCGATTGTGCCTGGTCCACTCAGTGCCACGTTCCTGGCCAAAGTCCTCAAAGATCATTTTGTCGGCTGGCGCATCACAATGCTCAACACAAGTTTTCGCACGCCAGTCGCCCATGGCGATACGCTGAGCTTTTGGGGCATGGTCACCGAAAAGAAACACGCAGAGGGGGTCGATTTGGTCGATTGTGATGTCGTGATTGAGAATCAGAATGGTGACCGGGTGATTGTCGGCACTGCGATCATGACCCGCCGCGAAGTGTCTTAACTGGCTGAGACAGCTTCAGCCTGAGCAAGTGGCAGCAATACGGACAAGCGGCTGCCTTTTCCAAGAGCGCTTTCGACAACTGTCCTGCCCGCGTGAGCTTCCAGCAGCGTTTTTATAATCAACAGCCCAAGTCCAATTTCTTCCTGTTGCATGCCGACCAGGGTTTGCCGGTACTTCTCAAAAATTGTCCGGGTTTCTCCAGACGCAATACCGGGACCAGTATCAATAACCGTTACAACTGCCTCTTCACCTGAGACAGCAGTCTGGACGCTGATGCGCCCGCCGGCAGGGGTAAACTTGAGGGCATTGGTCAGTCAATTGGTGAACACTCGCTCTCATGCCAGTCCAGCGCCATGTACCGTTCGTCCTGCGTCCTGGAGTTCGAATGACACACCGATCTGGCGCTGTTGCGCCTCAGGACTTTGTAGCACCCTGGCAGGATATGCCAGAGTGGTGTAAAAAGCAGCGAAGAAAAAGGGAAAGCGCGCATGCAAATTGCACTAGACCCCTGGGGCAGCGACTATTCGAGCCAAGTGGCGACACCCCACGATATGGATAGCGAAGAAACTACCGTCCAAGCTTTGGAAGAGCCCATTGAAAACGGCCCTTGGCAGCCGCGCCACCCGCAACCGCTGACACTTCCGCAGCTGACCGCTGTTATTGACGGAGTGATGCGGAGTGATGCACGGGCCATGGTCACCCAGGACGATATCCGCTTTTTAGGCCTCTTTTGTTCGCACGCGACTGGAGCTGTTGTCGTTGAACAGCCGGTCGAGCGAATCGAGCGGGTCGAAATTGTAGAGATGCAGGTCCAGCGCTTGTTTATTACTGGCAGTGGACAGTCAGGACCCGACGCGGTACACGTCCCGGCTGGGACGAGTACCCCTCTGACCTATGTAAGCCACAGCTCTCCAGCAACAACGCCCGATAAGCTGAGCGAAGCGCTCATCAATGAAATGCGCCAGGCTGAGTCTAGGATCGCCGAAAAACTGTCTGGACCGGACGGGCTCATTCTTGCTGACGGCAATTTGACCTACGTTGGTGGCAGCTCCTCAGTCGTTGGCGTCATCAAATCTATCTATCGTATGTATCTCTCAACCAAGCGTACTAAAATCCTTGAACGCTTGGAACCTGGTCAACGCACCCCCCTGTTTCGTATCCAAGGCGGGAACAAAAGAGAAAGCTATGATGTGTTCTCGTGTTATTTGCGACTGACTCAACCACGCCGGATTGAGCACGTCTTTACCGGCTTAGTACGGCTTGAGGTCAAAGCCTCGCTCGGCCCGGATAAGGCTGTTGCGTTGCTCGACCAAGCAGCGGTCAAAGTCTTTGAATTAGCCTCCCGCGCGCCCAAAGATCCTCGCGCGCCACAAAACCTCTTGCCGGTTGGCGGTTTAGAACGCCAACTGCGGCGCAGACTCGGTGATCCAAAACTGGTCCGCCGGGGAATCGAGAAAGCGCTTTTACACGGACTGAACGGACTGTAAAGGAAACAGTATGGGCAGAGTGATTGGCACCCAGGATTCCACCCCGTTGGAATTCTGGGTCTTATTAGAGGAAGGCGAAGCCGTCCAAGTTGATGAGGCGGTGGTAGTCGAAACACACGCGCCAACCGGTCCAGTCAAACTGTTTGGCATGGTCGATATTATTCGCGCCCGGCATCAAGGCTCGACCTTTGACTCGGATGTGGTTGAAGCAGAGCATGGTTTGCCAGTCGAGCTGTCTATTGCCGCCCATATTAGAGTCACTCGCCTGATTCCTGAGTATTATTATCCGCCGTTGCCCGGTAATACTGTCCGAGTCGTCAGAGGAGAAGAATACGCCCAAGCCCTGTTCATGGACAAAATGGAGCGTAAGTTTCCCATAGGGCTGTCGCTGTCAGGCAAAGAAGTCGTGTATGGCAATCTGGACTTCCTGAATGGCCGTAAAGGCGCTCATATGAATATCAGCGGCGTGTCTGGTATTGCGACCAAAACAACCTACACGACCTTTCTGCTGCATAGCCTGCTGCACTGCGGCCATTTGACAGACGCCAAGAACACCCACGCCATTATCTTCAATGTCAAAGGCGAAGACCTGCTGTTCCTCGACAAAGCCAATAACACCATCGCCGTCGAAGATGAAGCCTTATACGACCTGATGGGACTGCCAGCCGAGCCATTTGATTCGGTCCAGTTCTATGTGCCTCCAACAGAAAACGCACGCGGGCCCATCATGCCCAAAGTCGGCTCCCGCAAAGCGGATGAGGTCACGCCATATTTTTGGACTGTGCGCAATTTCTGCCGGGAACGGCTGCTGCGCTACCTGTTTACTGAAGGCGGAGAAGAAGCTTCCCTGCTGTCAACTTTGATCTACCAGATCGAACGCCGGCTGAGTGAAGCCGCAGAAGAAGCAGATACACACGGCCCCGGTTCGAGCATCTTTTTATCAGTTGAGAAAGCCGAAAAAAAAGGCAAAGACGAAGATACGAGTGAGGACGCGGAATCAGCTGGAGAAGTCAAAGAGATCCGTGACTTTCCAACTCTCATGCGGGCAATGGAGGCCATCGCCAGTACGACCAATCATACCCAAGGCACGATCGGTGCCTTTATGCGACGTTTGTACGGTGCCGAAGACAAAGTGTCGTATATCGTTCGTGACCCGGCCGACACCGATCCTACGACCCATACCATTAACTGGCGTCACAAACAGGTGACTGTCATCAGCCTGACCGGCCTGTATGAGATTGGCAAAAGTTTTGTGGTCGGCTCAGTCCTGCAACAAATCCAACAAGAAAAAGAAGCCACTGGCTCAGCTGAACCGTTGTGTTTTATTATTGTTGATGAATTAAACCGCTATGCTCCGCGTGACGGCTGGTCACCGATTCGGGAGCGTTTGCTGGAAATTGCAGAACGCGGCCGCTCAAGTGGAACAATCCTGATCGGTGCCCAGCAAACCGCCTCAGAGGTCGAACGGCGGATTGTTGCCAACCCCGCCTTTCGGATCGTCGGCCGCTTAGATGCCGCGGAAGCTGAGCGGGCCGAGTATGGTTTTCTGTCGCCTACTTTGCGCCAGCGCGCCGCGATTTTAACCTCCGGACGGATGATCGTCTCACAACCTGATATTCCGACTCCGGTACCCATCCTCTTTCCCATGCCATCCTGGGCCACCCGGGCTGAGGAGCAGAAGCTGCCAGCGCCGAATCTGAAACTTGCTCGGGTGAGGAGTGGTGAGGAATAGGGATTACTCCGCATTTGGCATACGATGCGATTCGACACTCCATGAAATTCCTGCACACCTCAGACTGGCACGTCGGCCGAACTATCAGAACCCGCTCTCGGATGGATGAGCATCGGGCAGTATTTGCCGAGATTATCGACATTGCCAAACACGAACAGGTCGATGCGGTCCTGGTGACTGGTGATGTGTTTCATGAACGCCGCCCGCCGATTGCGGCTGAAGAGTTGGTTGCCCAGACCTTGGCCGAGCTGGCGCGCGCCCAGATTCCATCCGTCGTGATTCCGGGCAATCATGACGATGCTGCCCGCCTACGGACACTCAAGCCACTCGGGGATCTTCTTAAGGTTCATATGGTCGCAGATTTCAGTGAAGACCCAGAATCACTGCTCGTGCCGTTCACCAGTCGAGACGGCACCGAGAACGCGATTATTGGCTGCTTGCCCTATCTCCACCCGCATCAAGTCCTGACAGCTGCCGAAGGAGCTGGGGTCAGCGAAGATGTTCGATTCAGCCTGTATCAGAGTAAAGTCCAGGACTATTTTCGGGCTTTGGAAGAGACGATCCGGTGGCGAGACAAAAATGCCGTCTCGCTGCTGATGGCGCATCTGCATATTTCCCAATGTGAGTTTGGTGGCGGAGAGTGGCGCTCGAGTGTTTTTCCAGTCGATGTTGGCATGTTGCCGAGCCACGTGCATTACATAGCGCTTGGTCATATGCACAAACCCCAGCCTATCACCGGAGCAAAATCGCAGGCACGTTATGCCGGCTCTATTCTGCAAATGGACTTTGGTGAGCGCGAACAACGCAAAAGCGTCACTATCATTGAAGCCCAGCCCAATAAACCAGCCGAAATTTCTCAAGTCGAACTCAGCCAAGGCAAGTGGCTCCTGCGCCGAACCGGAACAGCCGAAGCCATTCTTGATCAGGCCGCAGATTTTGTAGATGCCTGGGTCGAGGTCGTGCTGCAACCCGATGGCATGACCGCTGAACTGGCCGATCAAATCCGCGCCTTACCGAATATAATTTCGCTCCGTTTTGAAGAGCTGGCTCCAACGTTAGAAGATGTGGCGTCTGCGCGACGTGGCCCAGGCGACCGTCCGCCTGCCGAACTCTTTAGCGAGTATTATAAAACCAAACGCAAAACTGAGCCTGCGCCAGAGTTGATTGCCTTGTTTAATCGGCTATACCAGGAAGTCAATGCTGGGAATGATGACGCGTAATCATGTAGCGTATTACCCATGCGACCTCAAAAACTCACTCTTCGTAACTTCATGCCCTTCCGGTCGGCAGATGGGCAGCCGCACGAGCTGGACTTCTCGTCGCTCGACCTGTTTGCCATCAGCGGCCCAATGGGCAGCGGTAAATCGTCTCTGATTGATGCCATTGTGTGGTGTCTGTTTGGCCGGACGGCGCGCTATTCGGGCGACTCTAAGGGCGTGATCTCCACAGGCGCGAGTGGGTGTGAAGTCTCTTTTGATTTCACCGTTGGCTCACGCTGGTATAAAGCTGTCCGCCGGACGGGCAAGACGACTGAGTCCGGACTGAGTGAACTGGAAGGGAACGAGTGGATACAAGATACTTCAGGCTCTGAGCTTTTGACCAAACGCATTGAAAGCCTGTTGGGTCTTGATTTTGATAGCTTCACCAAAACCGTTGTTCTGCCCCAAGGCCGCTACGCAGAGTTCCTCATCAGCGAGCCCAAAAAACGGCGTGACCTCTTGGCCCACATTCTAGAACTTGGAGTGTATTCAGACGTCGCAGACCGAGCCAAAGAAGTCGCCGGACAGGCCAAGACGCGGGCTGAGACGCTTCAGGAGACACTGGCTCAATATGTAAACATTAGCCGCGAACAGTTAGACCACAAGCGTCAAGAGGAAACGAGTCTTCACAAACAGATTGCCCAGATCAGCCAGCAAGAAAAAACTCTCCAAGAGTTAGTCCACACAGCAGAAACCGTTACGACTACTCTGGCCCGTTGCACCGAACTTCAGACGGAGGAGCGCATACGACAGGAAGAACAGCAAAGCGCGAGCCACAGACATACACAAGCCCAAACACAGGTCCAGACCCTCAGCCAAAAGCTCGCAGAGCTAGAAGCAGAACAGAAAACCATTGGTTACGATGCAGACCGGCATGCCATGCTGCAACGAGCTGTCAGCCATCTGCAAGCGCATCGTATTGCCACCCAAGATACCGAACAAAAACAGGCATCCCTGACCAAGGCCCAAGAGGAGCTGAACCAACTGACCCAGCGGTTGCATCAGCAAGAGCAGCAGGTTGCGGCAGCTCGTACTGAGCACCAAAACCGCACAACAGCTCTACAGACAGCGCTTGCTTCGGGCGGCAGCATTGCCGAATTGACAGAAAAAATTGCCCAAGCCAAGCAATGGCAAAAGCTCCAAGCCGAAGAACGCCTCCTACTTGAGCAGCAACAAACGAGCACTGGGCAGCTCTCAACCGTTCAGCTCACGCTTGTTCCCCTGACTCAACAGATATCAGATAATGCAAACAGCCTGCGTGAACTGAGACAACAGCAGGATCACTTGCGCCAAGACGAGCAAGACAAACGCCGGGCCGAAGACGAGGCCACCCGTTTGGGCCAAGAGCTAAAGGACGCGGTCAGCGTTGAGAAACGAGAACGGACTGAGCTTGAAACAGCACAGACAGCATGCCAAAAGGCAAACCAAGAAGCCCAGCAGCAGCAAGCAGCACTCACCCGGACAGAGCAACAAGAAAAAGACGCACTCCACGCTCTCGAAGAAAATCGTCGCCAACATGAAGCCAGCCACCTTCGTGCCGCCCTCCGTGCAGGCGATCATTGTCCGGTGTGTCAGCAAACTGTGGACGTGCTTCCAGCACCCTCTCAGACAGCTCAACACGATCTGGCGAGCCTTCAGGCCCAGGTCGCAACGATTCGGCAGACGCTCATTCGCGTTCGTCAAGCCGCCCAGGATAGGGCAGCGGTCTTGGCGGCTGCTCGGACCAAACAGGAAGCAAGTGAGCGCCAACTGGCGGAACGAGAACAGCGCAGCCATGAAGCAAAAGAGCAGTTTACGCAACGCTTTCCAGGCTTCTCCTCGCTCGGGGTGGCCCTACAGGCGCTCCAAACCGAGCGCCAAGGACTGAGCACTACTCTCCAGGCTATTGAAGATAAAACGAAGGCTGTCGAAGCGCAGCAACAATCAGTCACCCAACAACGCGAAAAGGCCCAGCGTGAAGAAGCAACATTGACCGAAACCCTGCACGGGATACGCACGCGATTTGAGAGTCTGACAAGCCAACGGAGCGAACTGGCTCAATCGCTGGCCGACGTACTCTCAACTGGAGGGAATCCAGAAGCCATCCTTAGCGCTCAACGCCACGCTCTCAGTCAGGCAGAACACGAGACCAAAACGGCTGAAACACAGCTGCACAAAGCGGAAAATGCACTGACCACTCTCACCACCCAAAAAGTCAAACATGAGGGCACCCTCGGCGTGTTACGCTCACAACATGAAACGGCACACCAGCACGTCACCAGCGAAGCCCAGGCCGTACGAGAGAACCTGTCTCTGACTGAAGATACTTCTCTGCCAGAAATCACGGAACTGGAAAGCGCACTCGCCCTCTGGACCCGCAAACATGAACAGCTCACTCGCCTGCAGAAACGCTTTGACACGCTTCGTGGAGAGCACGAACACACTCAACGCCAAGTCGTGAGCCTGCAAGCCGACCTACACGCCCGCGAGCGCATTCTGCGCGAGATACAAGACAAACGAACACAGGCAGAGCAACTCCTGGAAAACGCCCGAACAGATCTCCAGACAGCTGTTCAAGAAAACGAGCTGTCCGATATCAGTACCGATGGTGCTGGTTTACCAGACCGTTTGGCCACGGTACGCGAACAGGCTATTACGCTGCGTGAGCAACGCAGTCGGCTGATGGCAGAGATTGTCGAGTTAGCGCGTCGGTGTGTTGAAAAAGAGCACGCGGAAGAAAAACTCCAAACGGCCAAAACGGAAGAAAAACTGGCGGCGGAGTTACGCAAATTGCTGGGGGCGGAGTTTACAGATTTTCTGTCTCAAGGCGCGGTTGAAGCATTGATGCGCGACGCTGGGGTCCATCTTCAGCGCCTGACGAATGGGCGCTACTCTTTTGATATTGCCTATAAACGCCGGACAATTGAGCTTCAGATTGTCGATCATGAAGATCATCGCCGTACCCGCCCGACTCATTCCTTGTCTGGCGGAGAGACATTCTTAGCCTCGTTGGCTATTGCCTTGGCTCTGTCCCAAGGCTTTCGGGCTATTGCCACAGGTAAAGCTGCCCAAACCTCGACAGAATGTCTTATTCTGGACGAAGGTTTTGGCACGTTGGACCGTGAAGGGCTGCAACTCGTGACCGAAACGCTCCAGGAACTGCGTGGGGAAGAAGGTCGCATTGTCGGTATTATTACCCACGTTGAAGAAGTTGCAGCGGCCATGCCGATGCGGGTTGATATCCATAAAAGCAGCCAATCGAGTACGATCTCGGTCTCGTCGTAGACCGATTGAATCCCGTAATAAGCTTGTGGCAGGATAGCGTGACAAAGGAGAGCCCAGCATGCCAGAAAAACGTCCAAAACCATTGCCAGCTGTCGATGACCTGACTCAGCCGTTCTGGGACGCCGCCAAACAGCATCAGCTCACCCTCCAGCGCTGCCAAGACTGTAGTTATTTTAACCACCCACCCCGTTTAGCGTGTGACGCCTGCCAATCGCAGCAACTGGACTTTGAACAAGTCAGTGGCCGGGGAACCATTTATAGCTTCACGGTCATGCACCAACCTAATATTGCAGGCTTTGAAGACGAAATTCCGTATCTGAATATTCTGGTAGAGCTTGAAGAGCAGCCAAAGCTGTTCATGGTCTCAAACCTATCTATGGCAGATCAAGATACAGTCAAAATTGGGGCACCGGTTGAGGTTTTTTACGAAGACGTGGATGCGGAGATTAGCTTGCCACGGTTTCGGGTGGTGTAAGTCAGAACGGAGAACAGTATGTGGAACGGGAAAGGCAAAACCGCAATTGTCGGCGTAGGCTATTCTGAATTAACTCGTCACTCAGAGAAACCACTCGGACTGCTGACACTTGACGCGTGTCGAGCAGCACTTGACGATGCTGGCGTACAACCAGATCAGGTTGATGGCCTGGCGACCTATCCGGAAGCCCCATTCCTGGGTGCTGGTCATAAGGATGGGGAGAATATTGTCAGCGTTGAGTACATGATGAACCACTTGCCGCTGGCTCCGGACATTCGCTGGTACGCCCAGATTGAAACTGGCATGATTGCCAGTCCGATCATCGAAGCAGTCCATGCCTTACTCGTCGGTGCCTGTGATTACGTCTTAGTCTGGCGGGCGATGCACAACCCGCGTGGCCGTTATGGCGCGTGGAAGAGTGATCGGGCGGCGGGCGATGCCCAATTCATTGCCCCGTATGGCTGCACAGGCATTTTTCAATGGCATGCTATGGCCTGGCAACGCTATATGCACCTGTATGGCGCAACCCGCGAGCACCTCGGAACTTTCGTGACGAATAGTCGCCGCAATGCGAATCTCAACCCGCATGCCTATTTCTACACAACCCCGATGAGCTCCGACGACTATCTTTCAGCCCGAAAGATTGCCGAGCCCTTATGCCTGTTTGACTGTGATATTCCGGTTGAGGGTTGTGTTGCGCTGGTGCTGACGACGGCCGACCGAGCGCGTGATTTGCGCAATCCGCCTGCCTATGTGGCCGGCTATGGTCAGAATACCAGCAGTCGGCGGACTTTATTTCACTATTCCCAAGACGACTACATGGCATGCGGTGGCTCGCTGGCCAAAAAACTCTGGGCTTCGTCCGGTCTCGGGCCACAAGATATGAGCGCCGCCCAATTGTACGATGGTTTTAGTCCGTCAACGATCTATTGGTTGGAAGCCGCCGGTTTTTGTCCGCAGGGAGAAGCCTACGCTTTTATCCAGGATGGTCGGATTGCGCTGGAGGGCGAGCTGCCGGTGAACACGTTCGGTGGCAGTTTGAGTGAAGGGCGTCTGCACGGCATGGGCCATATTGCCGAAGCCGTCCTCCAAGTCACTGGGCGAGCAGAAAAAAGGCAGGTGGTGAATGCGACAGCGGCTTGTGCCATTGATGGCTCGCCAATGCTGCGTGGCAGCGGCTTGGTGGTGACGAAAGAAGCGTAGGATGATAGAGGTTCGAAGCGTTAGGAATTGAGCTTTGCACAAACTATTCTGAGGGAGGGAGTACTGATGGAAAAACTCGAAATGTACCACAACCCTGGTTGAGGGCAGTCCCGCACAGCGTTCGAAATATTGCAAGAACGCGGCGTCGAGGTCGACGTTACTGAATATCTGAAAAATCCTTTGACTCAGACCGATTTTGAACGTTTTCTGAATCTCTTACCCAATCCACCTGCGGATTTGGTGCGCAAGGACAAACGCTTTAAGGAGCTGGGTCTCAACGAGGACGACTACACAAGCCCTGAGGCAGTTGTCAAAGTCTTGCTCGAACACCCTGAACTGATGCAGCGACCGATCATCATTCGCGGCGAACGCGCCGTCTTAGCGCGACCGGGTGATATGGTGAAAGAGCTTTTGGATTAAAAGGGATTCGGGGATTGGTGACCAATCCCCCCCTATACTGCTTGTCCCACCAGCGTATGCGCTGTCGCTGAAGCCACTTTTATGGAGACCAAGTCTCCAGGATTTGCCCCATTACCTGGAAAGACCACTGTCTTAAACGGCCGATTCTTCCCGACTAGCCAGTCTTTTTGTTTCTTGGCTGGCCCCTGGACCAACACCTCAACCGTCTGACCAACACTGTGCTGATTAATTTCGCCTGAGATACGCTCTTGGAGGCCGATAATCTCTTCTAAACGGTGCCCTTTTTCTTCTTCGGACAGCGTCTCTTGCCACTTATATGCTTTGGTGCCTTCTCGGGCTGAATATTTGAACATAAAGGCCGAGTCGTAGCGCATTTCAGCCATAAAATCGTAGGTGGCCTGGAAATCTTCTTTCTCTTCACCTGGAAACCCGACAATAATATCAGTTGAAAACGCGATCCCCGGCAGAGCTGTGCGCAGACGCTCTACGAGTACGGCATATTCTTCTATCGTATAGCCCCGCTCCATCCGTTCGAGGACTCGATTCGACCCGGATTGGAGCGGCAAGTGGACATACGGCATGACCTGAGGACAGGTTGCCATCGCCTCAATAACTGCCTCGCTCATATCCGAAGGATGAGGCGAAGTGAAACGAATGCGTTCAATGCCATCAATCTTGGCCGTGTGGCGCAATAAAGCACCAAACTCACACTCGCCATCACGATACGCATTCACTGTCTGGCCTAAGTACACAACTTCTTTATAACCTTGGTCTGCCAGCTCGCGCACTTGCTTGAGTAATGCCTCGGCCGGCACACTGCGTTCCCGACCACGCACATACGGTACGATGCAAAAAGTACAAAACTTGTCACAGCCGCGCATGATCGTCACCCAGGCGCGAACGCCTTCGCCGTGCGCTGGCGAGATATCGGCATACGTCTCATCCCGATCAAGCCGGACCGAGACTAAAGGATCATCCTTATCTTCCTGGTCCAAGAGTATCGGCAGCGTCCGGTATGCATCGGGGCCAAGGATGAGATCAAGAAACGGAGCTTTATCGAGCAGCTGCTCGCGCTGATGCTGGACCATGCAACCAGTCAGACCGAGGCGCACGCCCGGCCGCCGGACCTTGTGGTGAGCGAGTGCATTTAAGCGATTTAATACCTTCTCTTCCGCATTCTCCCGAATCGCGCAGGTATTGAGCAAGATCACATCAGCCTGAGCGATCTGTTGCGTCGACTCATAGCCGTACGGTTTCAGCAGCCCGATGAGCAGTTCTGTGTCAGCGATATTCATCTGACAGCCGTAGGTTTCGATGTAGACCTTGCGCGGTTCCATTGGGATTTTTGTAGCGGCTCTGCCGTGCGAGAGCAATAGCTTCGTTGCGGGTTGGGAGGGGGGATGGTAGGGTGCCAAGTTCTGAGTTCTGAGGAAGCAGGCTTGTTTTCTTTCGATCCAGACGATGACCCCGAGTCTCGCCTCTGTTCTATTATTCTTATTATGATGTAGGAAGGACGATGTAGGAGGACCCTGTATGTCTCAACCAGAACGTATTCTCTCTCTGCTGCCTAGCAGTACAGAAATTGTGTGTGCTTTGGGGCTGCGCGACCAGCTGGTCGGTGTGTCTCATGAGTGCGATTATCCCTCCGATGTGGTTGGTCTGCCCATCCTGACTGAGCCGAAGCTCGACCCACGCGGGACGAGTGCTGCTATTGATGCGCGTGTCCGGGAAATCGTCCAAGAGGGCTTGAGTGTGTATCGGATAAAAACCGACATCCTCCAAGATCTCAAACCAGACCTGATTGTCACCCAAGACCAGTGCGAAGTGTGCGCGGTGTCAGTGTCGGAGGTTGAACACGCCGTCCAGTCCTTTCTCAGTCCGGACGTCAAAGTTGTCACTCTCAGTCCGCAACGCTTGGGGGATATCTGGCATGACATTCAGCGATTTGCCCAAGCGGCTGGCCAAGAGAGTCTTGCTCAAGACCTGTTTAGAGGACTCAAGAAGCGAGTATGGAAAGTCGAACAAAAAACCCGCCATCTCATACGCCCTCGGGTGGCCTGTCTGGAATGGATTGACCCGCTCATGGCTGGCGGCAATTGGATACCTGAAATGGTCGAAATCGCTGGCGGCTCGTATGCCCTGGCATCAGCCGGCGATCATAGCCCAGCGATCACCTGGGAAACCCTGGTCGAGTTACAACCCGAAGTCATCGTCCTGATGCCATGCGGCTTTAAAATCCCACAGTCGCAGACCGACTTGCCCACCCTGACTGCCCACCCGGACTGGCAAAAACTGCCCGCTGTTCAGTCAGGCCGGGTGTATATTGCCGACGGCAATGCGTATTTTAACCGCCCAGGTCCACGCATCGTCGAAAGCGTCGAAATGTTAGCTGAAATACTCCATCCAGAAGAATGCGCCGGCCTGGCACCTGAGGGGTCATACATAAAAATCTCAGACTAAGCGTTTTTTTGCCTTCACTCAGGGCTCAGAACTATTTTCTCAGTCTTCCCCACCCGGATTAACCAGCCGCATTTTTCCGTTCCGAAACTCCTGTCCACGTTCCTTCACCAGAGCGGGATAAGAGTGATAAAACTGCCCGCCAAGCCCTAAGAACGACTCGACCTCGGTATCCTCAAGGTCAAGCTCTTCAATTGCCTCAGCCGCGTCCTCTTTCGTCTTGGCGGCAAGAATTGCGTCATACATCAGCTGGCAATCGAGGATTTGAAAATCGTCTCGACTCGGCAAGGCGCCGCGGTCTTGCAAGCTCTGAGGATGGTATTCGAGCAAATAGCGTAAGGCTTTGAGCTCATGCCGTTGCTGGTCAAGTTTTTTTATCATTTCGACACTGTCAACACTGCTTGCCACGACTTCTCCTCCACAGGGTTGCGATATTTTGCACTGGCGCTATAGGATGGGTACGTCCTGTTCTGCTCGACTCCCTACTCTTGTGCATGACGTGAGAAGGACAGATACTGCTATGGCGGTTCATGAACATAAAAACAAGGCCCATCGTACGGTCCGGTGTGCGATTATTACGCTCAGCGATACGCGGGATGAAACGACAGATAAAAGCGGCAAACGCATTAAAGACCTGTTAGCTGAGCAAAATCAGCCCGTGACCTCGTACCAGATTTTAAAGGACGAGCCCGATCAAATCACAGCGGCCGTGCGTGATTTACTCGCTCAGCCTAATGTGGACGTCATCATTACCAATGGCGGAACCGGCATTGCCCCACGTGATACAACGTTTGAGGCAATTCAGGGCCTCTTGGAAAAGGAAATCCCGGGGTTTGGCGAGATGTTTCGGATGTTGAGTTATGAAGACATCGGACCAGCCGCTATGCTCACTCGGGCCACCGCAGGTGTCGCCCAGGGAAAAGTTATTATTTCTCTGCCAGGTTCAACTGGAGCGGTTGAATTAGGCATGACCAAGCTGGTTTTACCCGAACTCGGCCATATGCTGTTTTTGCTGCGGGGAGAGCCGCATGCAAGTTAAGTTGCGGTATTTTGCCTCCCTGCGTGAACGCCTGGGGAAAGCAGGAGAAACCCGTGAAATCCAAGACGGGGCGACTGTTGGCACGGTCTGGCATCTTTTAACGCAAGAGCGACCTGAGCTACGAGAACTAGAACGATCGGTCGCCTTTGCCGTGGCTCAGGAATACGTTGACAAGGATCACCCCCTTCAAGATAATGACGAACTCGCTTTTATTCCGCCGGTCAGTGGGGGAGTTATGCAAAAAGAGCAAAATGCAAAGGAAGATCAAAAAGAGCCAGCGCGTATCTTGGCCAAGATCACCCAAGATTCAATCAATATGCAGGAGCTGACTGACTTTGTTGCTGATCCAGGCGCGGGGGCAATGAATACCTTTGTCGGCACGACCCGGAACACAAACGAAGGCCGAGAGGTCGTTCGTCTCGAATATGAGTGCTATCCAGGCATGGCTGAAAAAGAAATGGCAAAAATTGGTGAGCAGGCACTCGAACGCTGGCCGATTCTCAAAATTGCGATGATTCATCGCCTCGGCCGCGTCGATATTGGAGAGGCCAGTGTGGCCATCGCCGTGTCCTCAAGCCACCGCCACGCGGCATTTGAGGCCTGCCATTACGCCATCAATACGCTTAAAGAAACTGTCCCTATCTGGAAAAAAGAACTATATGAAGGCGGACAAGTGTGGATCGGCTCACAGACTGGGACACAGGGAAGCATGCACCAGGTACAGGAGGAGGGTACAAGCTAGGCGTGAATGCGAAGCCCTGCCTACGGCCTTCTCATACGTCTCTCGACTGCCACAAAAATTATGGATGTACAAACCCTCGGTATTGTTGGTGCCGGTCAGATGGGGGCTGGTATTGGACAGGTTGCGGCTCAGGCTGGGTTTTCGGTCTTGTTGTATGACGTGACTTCGGATCTTGTTGATGCCTCGCTGGCAAACGTGCAGCGCAACATAGTCCGCCTGACCGATCGCGGTAAACTCTCTCGGGACGAACAACAAAACATCATTGGCCGCATGCGCGGCACCAGTAACTTGGCGGATATGCGTGATGCTGATCTTATCATTGAAGCAGCACCTGAAGATTACGAAGTCAAAAAAGGCATTTTCGAGCAACTCGACCAGCTGACCCGTCCAGAGACTATTCTCGCCAGCAATACCTCCTCAATTTCTCTCACTCAGCTCGGAGCGGTCACAAAAAAGCCAGAGAAAGTCATTGGTATGCATTTCATGAACCCACCAGTGGTGATGGAGCTGGTGGAGATTGTCCGGGGTCTGGCAACAGCCGATGAAACGCTCCAGACAGTCGATGCGCTCGCCAAAAAGATGGGGAAGACCACCATCCTTGCCAAAGACTATGCGGGTTTTATCGTTAATCGTATCTTGCTGCCAATGATCAACGAGGCGATCTACGCTTTATACGAAGGGGTTGGCGGCGTTGAGGATATTGACCAAGGCATGAAACTCGGCACCAATCAACCGATGGGCCCCTTGGCTTTAGCTGATCTCATTGGGCTCGACACGTGTTTGGCCGTGCTGGAGCGACTCCACCATGGCTTGGGCGATGATAAATATCGGCCGTGTCCCTTATTACGGAATTATGTTGCTGCCGGTTACCTTGGCCGCAAAGCCGCTAAGGGATTCTACGATTACGGCAAAGCTTAGGCATTTCCCGCTTCTTTGTGGCCCTTTTCTCTTCCTGAATCCCCTTGTTGTGGGCCTAGCCACTGAGCAATCCGCCTCATTGACAACGACCGAGCCGGGGAGGTAGCGTCTGCGGACGAGGATGCGTATTCGGGCATTTTCTCGGGGAGGAACCACATGAGACGTATTATTGATGCTGATAGTCACTTCATGGAACCACTCGATTTATGGGAGCAGTATATTGATCCAAAATTTCGGCCGCGCTGCCTGCGATTTGAACAGGACTCTGCCAGTGGCCAGTATGCCATTGCCGTCGAAGACACCCGTACCACCCGGGCTGGCGGGCTCAGCATTGAAGAGTTAATGGGAGTGGCTGTTGGCTACGGCCAAAAAGAAGAGGGCAAAGGACTCAAATCCTTTGATCCCTCAGCAGCCTTTAGTTATTCACTCGGCGATATGGACAAACGGCTGTCTTTTCTGGACGCTGAAGGCTTCGCTGGCCAGTGTATTTTCCCAACCCTGGGTCTATTCTGGGAAGATCTCGTCGCTGACCCCGCACTCGCCGCTGCCCACTGCCAAGCCTATAACCGCTGGATGATTGAGGTATGTACAGGTCATATGGATCGGCTCTATCCGCTGGGTCATATCTCCTTGCGGAATCCTGCGGCGGCGGTGGAAGAACTCCATTCCCTGGCAAAATCGGGTATCCACAGCGCGTTTGTTGGTGCCATGCCGATTGACGGTAAGAGTTTTGGTCATCCAGATTTTGATCCAGTCTGGCGGGCTGCCGAGGAGTGTAATATTGCGATTGGTCTCCACCTTGTTGTGCACGAAAAATATATTGGCAATGAGTGGAATCGTAATCCTGAGCCTGGCTTTATGTTCCTCAGTATGAACGTCATTCAAGACCCGCGTATGGCGTTGACAACGATGGTATACGACGGCGTATTTGAGCGCTTTCCCGGCTTGCGGGTTGCAACGATCGAGTCCGCCAGCGGCTGGGTCGCCGAGTGGCTTGATCGACTCGATTATCGGTTTAGCTACATGGGCCATACGTGCCAGATGAAACGACCAGCCAGTGAGTATTTTGAATGCAACATCTGGATTTCGGCTGATCCGTCTGAACGGACCTTGCCGTATATGGTCGAACTGGTTGGCGATAATAAGTTCTTTGTTGGCTCGGATTATCCGCATGCCGAAGGCTTTACCGACACCGTCAGTAAAGCCCGCGATTGTTTGGCCCGCTTACCCCAGGCCTCGGTTGATAAAATCTTAGGCGAGAACGCTATTCAGTTCTTTGATTTATAAGGCGACGCGCATGTTTCCCTCTGACGTCCAACCTGCGTGGCATCTGACAGGCGAATACTGTGAAGCCTGTAGCTGTGATTACGTCTGCCCGTGTCTGTACACAAATCTAGAGGCGCTTCCCAGTCACACGTCTTGTATTGCGCTTGGTGGTTATCACATTGATGCAGGACAGTTTGGTGATATCGTTTTAGACGACCTGAATTTCGCCACGGTTGTGTCCTCTCCCGGAGCGATGATCAGGGGTGACTGGGCGGTCGGCTTGATCGTTGACGAGAGAGCGAGCCCACCGCAGCAAGAAGCGCTGACTGCCATTGCAAGTGGCCAGAACGGAGGCCCGTTTGCTCCGCTGGCCCATTTAGTCGGCGATTTCCGAGGAGTCGAAGTGAAACCGATTCACTTCGTCAAGAATAGTGATCATACACGAACGCTCACGATTCCTGGTGCTCTCGAACACGTTGTTGAAGGGGTCATGAGTACGGTGACTCCACATGAACCACTCATGATGGATAATACGCTGCACTTCGCCAACAAACGGATAGGCTTAGCCAAAGTCGTCCGGATGCTTGTCAGTGTGTTTGGAATTGAATGGCAGGACACCAGCGGTCAGGCAAATGGCCATTACACACGGATTAAATGGAGCAGTGACAGCGGCACCCCGCTCTCGACGGAATAGGGCTGTGCTGCTGAGGAAATATACGATGGACCTTCATCACGCCAGCCCCGAAAGATCGCAGCATCTCAAAGGCATTCTGCTCATGACCGGTGCTGGGTTGTGCTGGAGTACCGGCGGCATCTTCGTTCGTTCGGTAGACATCACTAATAGTTGGGAGATTGCCTTCTGGCGCTCACTCGCGATGGCGCTTGTTATGGCGTTGATACTGTATGTGCGTCACGCGGGTCGGCTCCTCCAGTCCGTAACCAGCTTAGGGGTGTCGGGCTTCTTGGCTGGTGTCTTTCTGGCCATGGCGACGGTGTGTTTCATCCTCGCAGTCGCCCGGACAACTGTTGCCAATACGCTCATCATCATCAGTATCGCTCCATTTCTGGCTGCGCTGGCTGCCCGTCTGTTTCTCGGCGAACCAGTTGCGACGCGGAGCTATGTGGCTATGGGGATTGCCCTGATTGGGATCAGCGCGATGTGTGCCGATTCGATTAGCACAGAGGCGACACTCGGCAATCTGCTGGCTGGTGGAGTCGCCCTCGCCTTTGCCGCGAGTATCGTCCTGCTTCGGTATAGTGGTGCTCGGACCGATACGAGCCCGACCGTGCTTGTGGCGGGTCTCGTGGCTTTGTGTGTTGCCTTACCGCTCAGCACCCCCTTCAGTGCATCATGGCCGGACGTTGGTATACTGGCGTGTATGGGCACTTTCCAAACCGGCCTCGGCTGTGTGCTGATGACGCTGGCGGCCCGGCATATTTCGGCGGCAGAAATTGGTCTGCTGTCTCTGCTCGAAACAACGCTGGGGCCACTGTGGGTCTGGATCGGCGTTGGTGAGCGACCGAGTGATCTGGCCCTCCTCGGCGGCGCAGTTGTGGTTACTTCACTCGTTGTCAATGAATTGGTTGGCGTGTACCGACCTGCTCAGCCCGGTCGCCCTGCAGAAACCGTGGCTGCCACTTCAGTGGGTTGATCTACTGAGAGTTGTGAGCGTGAAATCGTGGGAGAAATCTGAGAGAGTTCCTCTCACAACACCGCCTTGAGGGTCACCCCCGTCCGGGCAACCAAATTCTTTTTATCTAAATCTGCTCCGTGGGCTTCCCCCTCAACCACATTGCTGGGCATTAAGTCACGCGTCGTCTCGCCACGCAGAATGACAATCACATGTGACTGATCGACCAAAGCAAATGGGAACTCATGCCACGTGCCTGTTTTCATGGTGAATCCACACGAGCCGTCGAACAGTAAGGCCCGGGTCTGATTGAGGTCTGGCAATTCGGCATCATTCGGAGGGGCAAGCACGACAACAAAGGGTTTCCCTTCTAGTGGAATGAACGTCTGTGTATGTTTGAAATGACGCTCCATCCACTGGACCTGCATATCTCGACGGTCCACCGCTGCAAGCGTCAAGACAGTATCGTCATCAGACTGAAACTCGACGGGTGCATACACACTGACTTTGCCATCGTAGAAACTGATTGGCAGGGGTTTGACTTGGTCATGCACGCCGAGCAGTTGCCCAAATGGGGCGACGGATTCTGGGGTGGCTGGCTCAACCGAAATTTCACGAATAGTAGCAGAGTCCATGGTGTATTCTCCTTGTCGGGGCATTATAGATGATATCTGTGTATGGCTTAGCGGGGAATGATGGGCAGCACGATATGTGATGGACGTGCGTCATCGTGAAACACACACTGCAACGCAGGCGCTAACTGACGTGCCTCGGCCGCCTCTTCTCCCGTCTGCGGATTCCGGTCAAAACGCGGGAAGTTTGCACTGGCGATCTCGACTCGGATACGATGGCCGGCCTTGAATACATTACTCGTTGCCCACAGGTCAATTGTATATTCGTACACCTCTCCCGGCGTGAGCAGTTGCGCCTGTGTCTGAGACGCACGGTAGCGGCCACGGATAATACCGTCGGTGAGATTACGCGCGTATCCGTCCGGCCCAACGTCTACGAACTTTGCCGTGAAGTCAGTATCGACTGCGCCAGTCGCCGCGTACAGCGTGACACTCATCGGTCCAGTCACTTCAACATCCTGCTCCAACACAGGACTGGTATACACCAAGACATCCGTCCGTTCCTCAATCTCACGTTGATCAAACGCCCCGCCCGGCATCGCCGCTGGCCAGCCTGTCACGGCGCCACCTCGGGTTGGCACGGGGTTACGCGGGTCTGAGACATATACGTCAGCTGGTTCACTCCGAGGCGCTTCAGGGCTCAGCAGCCCATCTCCACGAAGGCTATTTGCCTTGCCATGACTATGAAAATAATACTTGGTGTATTGTGTCCTTGCGAGCGGCCATTCGTTCTCATTCCGCCACGCGTTCTCGCCCATGACAAAGATGCGGACCGGTGGTTCTTCGAGGATGCCGTTCAGTTTGCCCTTCAGCCAGTAATCAAACCACTTGATATGCAAACCGTCTAAGTCAGCCACAAACGAATGGCTGAGAAATCCATAGTCCATCTCGCCAACCACATTGCCAAGCGGCAAGGTGTGATACCAGGGTCCAATAAGCAGTTTTTGTCCTTGACGCGCTTCAGGAGTGCTGCCACGTTCGCGCATGCCCAGATAGTTCCGAATCGTTCCGCCTAAAAAAATGTCGTGCCAGCCACCTACATTGCAGGCAGGCACATTGACAGACTCGTGCTGGGCTTCAATATTCCAACGCGCCCAATAATCGTCATCATCCGGATGTTCAAGCCAGTCGGAGAAGTACGGAGCAGCTTCATCTACGAATGGAAAATCTTTGAGCGGGAGATGCTGAAACAGGTGGCGGAGCTGGTCGATTTCCCCGATCATCCTGCCAAATTTCTCACCTAATTTCTTCCCTACCTCGGGCTTCGTCTTCATCAAGCGCATATACGTATCAGGTGCCAAGCGAGCCAGCGTCCAACTCACATTAAACCCCAAGGCAAAAGCTCCGCCCTGATACGTCCAGCCTTCATGATAGTCCGAAGCGGTGATCAGCGGGAAGATTGCTTTCAAATGTGGCGGCGTACTCAGCGCCGCCAGCCACTGCGTTGCACCAACGTAAGACGCGCCGTACATACCGACGTTGCTGTCAGACCATGCTTGCACGGCGCACCATTCAACCGTGTCATAGCCATCCAGGACATCATCTCGAAACGTATAAAACTCACCATCAGACGCATACCGACCACGGGTATCCTGAATCACTACGGCATACCCTTCACCCGCTGTGCGAACCACATCCAGCATCAAGACTACGCCAGCCAGCAGGCTTTTGTTATACGGCGTTCGTTGGAGGATGACCGGATATCTCCCAGCCGTCGCCGGGCGGTACACATCAGCCCGTAAGATCGTGCCATCCCGCATGGGGACAGGAACATCTTTGTCTATAATGAGGTTCGATTCTGGCATACGGTGTTTCCTTTCTTACTCCCCTGCCTGCTGGCAGACGAGGCTTGGAATGAGGAATGGTATTCCTTTCCTGTCGTAAATTCGAGTGGAAGATTTGAGCTACACGCCCCCGAATACTGCCACAGCCGTAGAAAACAAAAAAATGGCTTGCTACCCTCTTGTTCAGGTATAGCAAGAATAAGAAAACCGTACGAACAGGAAGGAAAACACGCATGGATCGCATAGGCGTAGGTTTCTGGGGCGGCATGGCCGTCAATGAATTAATAGACAGCGTCGTGCTAGCTGATCAAAAGGGCTACGAGTCCGCCTACCTCATCGAAAGTTTCGCTGATGCTTTTGGTGTTCTTTCCGCCTGTGCCCGTGAGACCCGTCGCATCATTCTCGGCACTGGTGTGGCAACCATCTTTACCCGCAATCCGACAACGATCGCCATCGCAGCAGCGACAGTCGATACCATTTCAGAAGGACGCTTTCGCCTCGGCTTAGGCGCCGGACATCCTGAGATTCACCGTGCCCGTGATAACCCTGAACCGGCCCGCCCCCTGCCCTTTGAGCAGCCGCAACGTCGGCTACGTGAAACGACTGAAGTTGTCCGAGCTATTCTGAAAGGCGCCGCAACAGGCAATTTGGTGCAGTACACTGGCGAAGTCTTTCAGATTACTGATTATGAGCCATGGCTCCACGCCTATCGTGACACGATCCCCGTATACTTTGGTGCCCTGGCAGACAAGACACTTGAGCTGGCAGGTGAGATTGCAGACGGTATCTTGCCTATTTTTGTTCCGCTGGACGTTGTTCCGACCGTTGTTGCAGCAGTCCGACGAGGCGCGGAACGGGCGGGCCGTGAGCCTACAACGATTGATATTGGCTGCTATCTGCCGTGTTGTGTGTGTGACGATCACGCTATGGCTAAGCGGGCCATGCAATATGTTACTGCCATTCACCTGACCTCATACGTCCTGTATCAACGCTACTTCCAACGCCGTGGCTATAGAGAAATTGTGGCTCGCATCGCAGAGCACGGAGCCCGTGGGGATATAGACGGTGCAGCCGCTTTGGTCAGCGATGCTATGATTGACGCCTACGCTGTCTACGGCTCACCTGAGCAGTGTCACAGCAGGATCGCTGAGTACCGGGCGGCTGGTGTGACCTTACCCATCATCTACCCCATCCATCCGACGTTCACCAATTACCTGCCAGATGCTGCGGCGCGGGATGGCGTGCGGAATACGATCGAAGCGCTGGCCTTCAATCCATGAAGTAGTAGAACGATAAATAATTCACTGAGTAGCTCTGACATACTTCACAACAAGAGAGTCCCATATGGCCACAAGAGTACCGAAACGTATACAAGAAACAAAAACACTCAGCGCCATCTTACCAGCGAAGAGTGCATCCAGTGGACGCGAGTTCGCTCGCATCGTGAATCTACTCCTCTTCCACGACGGACGCCGCAACGGAAGGACGCTAACGCTTTTCGACGACCGTTTGGTAATTGTTATTTCAGGATACGACTCTACTCTCTGCATCTCTCACTCCGGAAATCCTTTTACGCCCTGTTATGCCGTGTTGTTACTAATGAATTTACGGCACAACAGGGCGTGCCTTCAAGAGAGGACTGCTTGCTCCACAGCCAAATATGTGGGAATCCTGGAAGCGCTTGAATAGGAGAAGTTTTATGCGCAACGAATTTACTGCGATCATTGAACGCGATGAGGAATGGTACATCGCGTACTGTCCGGAGATTCCAGGGGCAAACGGGCAGGGTCAGACCAAGGAGCAAGCGCGAGCGAGTTTGGCTGAAGCTATCGCCCTTATCCTTGAGGACCGGCGCGAAGACGCATTGCGTGGAGTACCAGCAGAAGCAGAACGCGCCACGGTGATTGTCGAGTGAAGCGAACTACCCTACCTCCGACATCTGCGCCGAAACGGCTGCTACCTCAAGCGAGAAGGAGGTGCACACTCGTTATGGTGCAATCCAGCCACCGGCGCTGTCGAGACTGTCCCCAGGCATACCGAGCTCCCAAACGGACTCGCCAGGAAAATCTGTCGCAACCTCTTAGTGCCTGTTATAGGCGGTTGAAGTGGACAGACCCTGAATGAAAAGAGAGAACCATCAATGCAATTCCTCACTACCGACTTATGCGATGAACATCCTGACTTCGTCCGCGTTGTGGAACCACTCTTCACTAATTATGGCGGCAAGGTCTGCTTTGGCGGCGAGATTGTCACTGTGAAGTGCCATGAAGACAACTCTGTGGTGAAAGAAACGGCTGGAACACCAGGCCAGGGCAAGGTCATGGTCGTTGACGGGGGTGCCTCTATGCGCCGAGCCTTACTCGGCGATATGATTGCCGAGAATGCGGTCAAAAACGGCTGGGCAGGATTCATTATCTATGGCTGTATCCGGGATGTCGATGCGGTCGGTGCTCTGGACATTGGCGTACAGGCGCTTGGCACGATTCCTTTGAAGACAGACAAACGCGGGATTGGTGACCGGAATGTCTCAGTCACTTTTGGTGGGGTGACCTTTAATCCTGGTGAATTTGTATACGCCGATAATAATGGCATCATTGTTTCGGCTGAGCCGCTCGTCAGTTAAGGTTTAAGGTTCAAAGGTCAAGGTCGCAAAAACTCCACGGCTTCCACTTTTATCCGCCGACCAGCCTATCTTCTCTCTTGACCTCATCCCTCTGCCTGGTACGACAGAGGGATGAGTACACAGTCACCATTAGGCTTTGGCATTTTTCTTCCGCCCCTGCATCCCGTAGGACAGAATCCAACCTTGTCGCTACAGCGCGACCTTGAACTGATGGAACACCTTGACCGTTTGGGCTTCGATGAAGCCTGGATTGGGGAGCATCATTCTGCGGGTTATGAAACCATTGCATCGCCGGAAGTCTTTATTGGCGTGGCTTCGCAACGTACCCGGCATATGAAACTCGGCACCGGGGTTAACTCCCTGCCCTACCACCATCCATTAATCCTGGCCGATCGTATTGTCATGCTCGATCATATCACCCGGGGCCGGACTATGTTCGGGGCGGGACCGGGTCAGCTCACGTCTGATGCGTTTATGCTGGGGATTCAGCCGGATGATCAGCGCCGGATGATGGAAGAAAGCTTCGAGGTCATCATGGCTCTGTTCCAAGGTGAGACAGTCAGCCGCAAGACTGACTGGTTTACTATTGACGAAGGCGTGTTGCAGTTACGCCCGTACAGCCACCCGTGTTTTGATATTGCGGTCGCGGCCTCTGTCTCGCCGTCCGGAGCCAAATTGGCTGGCCGGTTTGGCACGGGTCTGCTGTCGGTTGCCGCGACGAATCCCTTTGGTTTCGATATGTTGGCTGATCACTGGGAAGTCGTTGAGGAACAAGCCGCCAAACATGGCCAGACCGTCGACCGCCGCAACTGGCGCATGGTCGGTCCGATGTACGTGGCGGAAACGGAACAGCAAGCGCTCGAAGATTGCCGCTACGGG
This sequence comes from Binatia bacterium, assembly GCA_965231765.1. Taxonomy (GTDB): domain Bacteria; phylum Desulfobacterota; class Binatia; order Bin18; family Bin18; genus JAAXHF01. The sequence continues at coordinate 3,731,847 of OZ246887.1, read as the reverse complement.
TTTGAGTCGATCATGACCTATCTGTCGCATATCTTGCCAACGCCTCCAAGCGGGAACATCACCTACGAAGAAATGGTCAAAGGCATGAATGAAGCCGGCACGGGTGTCATCGGCACGCCGGAGATGGCAATTGCCCAGATTGAACGGCTGCAGAAACAATCGGGGGGCTTCGGCACCTATCTGGCAATTGGCGGTGATTTTGCGGACTGGCAGGGGACGCTACGTTCATACGAACTGATAGCGCAATATGTGATGCCGTATTTCCAAAACCAAAAGGCGGCTCCCCAAGCATCGTATGATTTGGTCGTCAATGCGGGCGGTAAGTACGCCGATGCCACCGCTCATGCCATTGAAAAGGCGACGAAGGAATATGCCGCAGAACGCGCAGAACCGAATGGAACCCGAGCCAAGTGAGACAGTAAGACACCGTGATCACCCATACGGATGTGGGGGACCAGCCGGACCGTAGCGTGCCAATTCACGCAGTGCATTCATCAGGCTATAGCGCGGTGTATAGCCTAACCACCGATGTGTTTCCGACAGGTCGTACTTGAATGGCTTTTCTTCCGGCACTAAGCCATAGCGCCGGACCAGGTCCTCGTACGCTCCGTAGTAATGCCGGAAGGTCGAGCCTGGTCCCTGGACATCCCAGTTTGCCAGATCGTCGCTTGTATACTCATAGGCGCCGTCAACAGGTAACGCCAGCGGTGCCTCTAATCGTGTCGTGGTGAGCAGATCGATGCTCTGCACAACCGCCTCGGCGACATCGTCAATATGGACAGCTCCGCGCCAAAACCACCGCAGCCAATCGACAAACGAGTTATAAACGGCGCGATTCCAGTGTGGAATAAATCCGCGTGGTCGCAGCATCGCTACATTCATCGCATGGCGGTTAGCATAGGTCCGGGCGATCTCTTCCCCCAACACCTTCGTATGGCCATATACGCTGTCTCGGTTCCGGACGCTTGTACTCGAGATATAGACCACGTTCGAGATACCAGCCTGCACCGCTGCCTCAAATACGTTAAACGTGCCGGTGACATTCAGATCCCAAAAGGCGTAGACATCTTTTTGGAGAGGGTTTGTTGGCTGATCCGGCACATCGTGCACGCCATGCCACGCAGCAATATGCACGACGCACTCAGTGTTCGTCAAATAATCCGTTAAACAAGCCGCGAGGCCAGCCCGATCAAGCACAGAGCCTGCCACATACACACCTCGGGAATCACGCGGCGGCACTATGTCCAGCCGTACAGGCGTGTCGCCGCGTGCTTCCAGCTTGGGCGTAAGAACAGTTCCCAAATTACCCGAGCCACCGGTTAAGACAATCTTCACACATCTCTCTCAGCTGGGGATAAAGAGTGAAAGGGACAAGATCAGAGGACTAATTGATGTGTACTGGTCTTGTCAACCGCAAACAGCGTTGCACGAGCGGCGTGGAGGGGCGTATAAAAACACGAGTATTGGATTAGCCACAAAAACAAGGAGGATAGTATGGCACGAGATCTGGATGGCAGAGTGGCCATTGTCACCGGTGGGGGGCGTGGGATTGGACAGGCGTATTGCATCGGTTTGGGCCGAGCCGGGGCCAAGGTCGTGGTCGCTGATATCGTGGATACCGCGGAGACGTGTGCCAAAGTCCAAGAGGTCGGTGCTGAGGGAATCGGCGTGCACGTTGATGTCGCCAACCTCGACAGCGTGGAGCAGATGACGACCCAGGCGATTACAGCATTTCAGAAGATTGATATCTTGGTGAATAATGCGGCCATGGTGTCGGGGCTGACGATGGGGGTGTTCACCAATATTCCTGAGCAGGAGTGGGATCGGCTGATGGCGGTGAATGTCAAAGGGGTCTGGCAGTGTACCAAGGCAGTCACCCCACATATGACTCAACAGCACTACGGCAAGATTATTAATATTTCTTCAACGACTGTCTTGATGGGCGTCCCGGGCTTGCTGCATTACGTTGCGTCAAAGGGGGCGGTGTTTGCGATGAGCCGTGCGCTGTCGCGAGAACTCGGTCCGTCAGGCATTCGGGTGAACAGCATTACGCCTGGGCTGACGCTGAGCGAAGCGGTCAAGGACATGATGGCCGCTTGGCCTGAGCTGGCAGAAATGAGCAAACAACTCGCCGCTCAGTCGCCTTTAGGACGCGAGCAATATCCGGAAGACTTGGTTGGTACGGTTGTCTTCCTGTCTTCGGCAGACAGTGATTTTATTACTGGCCAGAATTTCAACGTGGATGGCGGCGTGGTGCACTGGTAAGCCACGCAGGGTTGCTGCAATAGCAAAAGGCGGGGTCGGACGTTATCTTTCTTAAACTTTCATCGAGGGTAGACGGACAGCCCCAAGCTATCCGCCACCGCCAACAACACCAGCACGCACGAGTTGAGCGATCTGGTCATCGTCATAAGCAAAGTTTTTCAACACTTCGCCAGTGTGTTCCCCCAAGCTGGGGGCAGGCACGGGTGATAAGGCGGCCATGTCTTCAGAGCACAGCCAGGGCACATCAATGGTTGTGTATGCCCCGGCTGCGGGGTGATCCAGCTCTTTCAGCATCCCCAGCGCCTCAACTTGCGGACTGTTGAACAAGGTATCTGCTGTATTCATCCGCACGATTGTGCCGCCCATGCCTTGCACCAGCTGCTGCAAGTCCTCAAAGCTCCATTTTGCCAAAAACGGCTGTAACTCTTCAGCCAGCTCGGCCCGATTGTTGAGGCGTTTGAACCATCCGTCGAATCTGGGGTCGGTACCGATATACGCAGCGTCAAGCGTCGTACACAGGATCTGCCAGGATTCATTTTGGTTGCCCCAGTCCATCAGGAAGTTGGCATCTTTACATTGGAAGCCATGATCTGGTGCTTCGGTGTAGCCGGATATCGGCCGGGATCGCCATTCATCAGGTATGGTTTCCGAGGCGACCGTCCACTGCATAATGGCAACGGCTGCATCGAGCAATGACGTTTCGACCCGCTGGCCTTCACCTGTCAACTCGCGCGAATACAAGGCCGCCAGAATACCCTGGCAGGCAGCCCAGGCGGCATTTGACGAAATGATGTCAAAACCGACGCGGAGCGGTGGTTCATTGGGAGTACCAAGGTGGCGAAACTTGCCAACAAAAGTTTGTAGATCAAGTTCCGTCGCAGGTGTCTCGGCCAAAGGCCCCTGGCTGCCGTAGCCTGAGATGGAGCAGTAGATCAAACCTCGGTTGTGTTTGGAGAGGTTGTCGTAGGTGAGCCCAAGACGCTCTGTGACACCCGCTGTATACCCCTCGATGAACACGTCAGCGCCTGTGACCAAACGCTGAACGATATCTCGACCGGCGTTCTCTTTCAGGTTGACGCAGACGCCTTTTTTATTCCGATTGAGGCGAATGAACAGATCAGATTCGCTATTGGTGAAAGGCCCGATTGTGCGGAGCCAGTCCCCGCTTGGGGGCTCGATCTTGGTGACCTTGGCTCCGAGATCGCCCAACATCATAGAGCACAGCGAGCCGGGGACTCCTTGAGAGATATCAACAACCGTGATGCCTTCGAGTGCTAAGGCCATGGATTCTCCTTCGCGGCCAGAGATTACGCCGCAGAGACGCGGGCCGGATCTTGTGTCACACCAAGCTCCTGCAAAATCTCCTCCTGATGCTCTCCCAGCTTGGGAGCCGGGCGTGCGATCGAGGTAGTATCTCTACTAAACCGCCAGTGAGCAGTACTGACACTGCACGGTCCCCAGGGAGTCTCAATCGATTCAATCATCTGATTCGCTTGGGTCTGGGGATGCTCTTTCACATAATGACTGCGCGGCTTATCTCGTCGATACTGCGCGCACGGCACCCCATGAGCCTTGAGGATTTCTTCCCACTGCCACGCCGCCTTTTTTTTGAAGATGGCTTCGAGCAGCGGGATCAAGGTCTCTCGGTTTTTGACACGTTCAGTATTAGTCACAAATCGTGTGTCAGTGATCAGCTCTGGCAGCCCCAGGGCTTCACACAAGCGCGCCCACATGCCGTTATGAATCACCGATACGCTGATTTCTCCGAGTGCAGTTGGGAAGGCTTGGTCAGGCACGATATTCGGACGCGAGCTGCCCATCCGCTCAGGTACATTTTCAGTAGAGAAGTACTCAGCGTACCGCGTCAGACCGGCCAAGGCGGTCGCATGCAGCTGGCTGGTTTCGATCTTCATCCCTCGACCGGTCTTACGCCGGGCATACAGCGCCGCCAGCAGCCCCACACAGTTGAGCATAGCCGCATTCCAGTCTAGGTTAGCCGTGCCACGCAAAAACTCTGGCTCACCGTCCTGCTTGCCGTTCAGGCTCGTATAACCACCGGCCGCTTGTGTCATCCATTCATGGCTGAGCATACCTTTCCACGGCCCTCGATTCCCAAAGGCTGAGGCCTGCAAGTAGATAATCTGCGGATTAACCTTGCGCTGAACCTCATAGCCGATACCAAGGCGTTCCATAATGTCGCCCGAGCGGAAGTTATCCAGCGTAACATCAGCCGTGGCAACAAGTTTACAAGCAATCTCGCGCTCTGCGTCATTTTTGAGATCCAGGCACACGCCACGTTTGGTGTAGTTATTCGCGATAAAGGTAATACCCATGCCCTGCATCGTCGGGCCGCTGGGTCGGCGGACAATATCGCCGCTGGGTTGCTCGACCTTGATCACGTCCGCGCCAAGTAAACCCAGGTAGGTCGTGGCCAGCGGTCCAACCGCTGCCATACCAAAATCCAGCACCCGTATGTCTTTGAGCGGTCCAGCCATGACACCCTCCTTGCTGTTCACCAACGGAACTTACTGTGCCTCGATCAGGTGTCAGAAATCAAGCGTTCTTTTTCGTGATGCTGCGTTCAGTCCGGTAACAGGCGGGTTTGCGTGCGATAGAGATACGAGAGATAGTAAAAGAAGAGATGTGAGACTACAAAACTGAGGGTAGAAAAAAGTGAGTAATAAGCACTACAGTAAGACCAGCAGGTAAAAGAATAGCTTCAGAGCTTAGAGATGATGGCCGATCAATCTGAATCCAATGCTGAATCCAATGCTGAACCCAATGCAGATACGTATCGTCTGCTGGGTAAGCCATTTGTCCTGGACGAACACAGAGTCCAAGAGCGCATCACGACGTGTTTCTATGGAGACGCCAGCCGCCTGCTGGACCGCACCCGTATTGCAATTCCAGTCAATGATACAAAGACGATTTATCCAGCCTTGGAAAAAACCGTGAAAGAGATGCATTTGGAGATCGTCTCAATAGATGATCGCTTCAAGTATCCGGCCCCAGACGGACACCGTGATCTTCAAGCACGCGTCCGGGTGTCAACGGCACCGGACGAGATCGCCACCCTCATGATAGTGTACACCGGTATGCTAGAGGCGAAGCGCCGCTGCTTGCCCTTTGAAGCCACGATGAACGCCAACGAGGGCGTATTTCTAGCTCAGTCGCCAGGTCCACTTGTGGTCGTCTCCGATCTCTTCAACTACGTGCGTCCCAACGCCAAACTGTGCTTCGCGGGTTTTGATTCAATCGAGACGGCGACAGATTTTGCGAAACGTCGGGTGAGAGACAATATTCGACACCTACACAACCCAGCACTCACAAGATATTTGCTACGGCTCAAATGGCTGATGTATGGAGAAGATGTGATCGTCGTTCAGAATAACGAGACGAGCGGAGTACCTCAGCTCATGTACCATTCTTTTGGTGAAGTGGACACCCGGCTGACACACAGGCAGTCGGCTGAGGCTGAGTTAGATTGGTGGCGGATGATAGAAAAAACCCCATTAGCCGTCAGCGTTTTGCCGTCGCTGTCGTGAGTCGGAAATCTTCCCTAGCCCCCCTTTTTCAATAAGGGGGGCGTCGGAGGTTTTTTAACGGCTGCTTACGACTTCTTCAGCCCCAGGTCGCCAGCAATATCAAAGTGAATTTTTCGGACCTTGAAGCGCCACGTCTCTCCTTGCTTGACTAAGAGGTCTTCGTACCGACCGGCGAGCGAGGTCATGATGCCTTGATCGGCTTCGCGCACCACAATGATGTAGCTATCTGCCTTGGCCTCAGTGCCGTTCACCTGGATCATGCTGTTCATGGTGCAGTGCTTGCGAGCTGGCCCTTCGCCCTGCGTCGGGACCGCTTTGACAATGAAATCCTTGATCGCCGTCCGCCCCTGCATTTTCCCCTGAGGTCCGGCATCAAACACGGCATCCTGGCTAAACAGGTCTGCCCATTCATCAAACTTGCCATCGTCTACGTAAAAACAGTAGGCCGACAAGATATCCCGAATTGCTTCTTTCTCTTCCACGATCGACGCCATAATAGCTCCCTCCTTAGGGGCGTTTCTGCTCGCTCCTGGCCGTAGTCCTGTGACAAAATATAGCTCTGCGTTAGTTCAGATCATACAGACTAGCGGCATTCCCCACCACGAGCTTGTACACGTCTGCCTCTGGCAGCCCAGCAAAATTTCTCCCAACCGCATCTTGCGAATACGGGAACGTTCCCTCGGTGTGTGGATAGTCCGAACCCCACATCAGCCGATCCATAGGGATCAACCCTTCACGCGCAAGGATGACCCCGGCCCGGTCTTCCTCAAATGTAGCCCAGAACTGCCGGTTAAAATAAAAACTCGGCGGCTCTTCTAACTGCGGCTCCATCCAGCGCCGATGATCCGTCCACCAGTGATCCATAAAGCCCAGCACCGTCGGTATCCAGCCAATACCAGCCTCGGCGATGATGAAGCGTAACTTGGGATAGCGTTGCGGGATACCGGCCCAGATCAATTCTGCCATACCCAGCTCGCCGGTCACAATTTTTGCACTCACGACCCCTACGCCGATACCGAGTTTGAGAAAGCGGTCATAGATGGGCTCGCCGGTCGTCCCGATATGGATCGATACTGGCTTCCCAATCTCCTCCAGCGCAGCCCACAGCGGCTCGTATTCCGGCCGCGAATAGGGCCGACCGACCATCGTGGTCGGGATGGAGATCGTCTTGACCCCCGGCAGTTTGGCCGACCGATAGGCTTCCTCCACAGCCCACTCGACTGGCCCGCGCATGGGCACCATCGTTGCGCCTAAGAATCGGTCTGGCGCAACAGCACAGAACTCGCTCACCCAGTCGTTATAGACCCGGATACTGTCGCGCTGATATTCCGCGTCTGGAGCGGCCCAAAACTGGAGTCCAAACCCACCTGGGTACATGACCTCGGCCTGGATATGATCCATTTCCAGGTCAGTTAGACGCGCCTGTGGATCCCACGCCCCAGGCCGTGTGTCGGCATGCCGGTGGCCGCCCATCATTTTAATTTCCCCGGCGATCTTATCCTCCATCGAGGCACCTTCGAGCCCGACCGGAAACGGCGTCACTCCGTCAATAATGTACCAATCTGCGTCTTCACGAGTCTCGACGCGTGGCGCCCGGTCGCGAAACCGTTTCTCCATGCGCTCCGTCCACAACATGGCCGGCTCGACAAAATGCCCATCGGCTGAGATATAGCCACCTTCAATGCTTGCCATACGAACCCCCTCCTTTGGTTGGAAAAAAATGCACCATCAGCAAACATACCGGACTGCTGATACAGGAAAGCGATAAACCTGCCTCAGCATGAACGCTGAGGCTTCCAATTGTCAAGCCTTGATTGCTCCAGGCTGAGATGGTCAGATTGGCACACTCACTGTGTCACCCTGAGCTCTCTAGACTCTCAGATTGTACGCTGCTTTCTCACCACGCTTCCAAATCCACCTGCAGCGCATTCAGGTTGCGTGCCATCATATTCCAAAAAGACGTGGCTGCCGTTAGGTCCAGAATATGCTGCTGGCCGATTTGGTCCTGGACCTGCTGGAACAACGCATCATCAACCTTTCCCTTTTGGGTCAGATCTTCGGCGTATCGAATGATTAGTTTGTCTGCATCACTAAACAGGGGACTGGTTTGATACGCGCCAATGTTATCGATCTGCTCCTGGGTCAGCCCGGTCTGCTTTGCAATGCCAATATGTCGGGTAAACCCATAGTGACAGTCAAGCCGCTTCATCAAAATGAGCACGGCCAGCTCGCGCAAGCGTGGGTCTAATGACGACTGATGCATAAAATAGTCGCCCAGCGGAAAGACCCGCTTGGCCAGCTTGGGGCTGTTCGACAGGGCTTTCACCACGTTCGGAACATCATTCAGGTTGAACTGCTTGGCAAAGTTATCGTACAGCTCCTTGGTTTCCCCAGTCGCGGTGTCTCTTTCAACATATGGAATACGTGCCATTGAAAAATCCCCCTTTTTGGTATGCGCAATACTCCTGCGGCGGTATTGCTTGCTGCCCTCCCTTTACTCCCTTTTGCCGCATTCCTGCAAGGGAAGCAGAATGGCTTCCTTCCCGCCTGGACATGGCGTATACGAAGATGGTCGAGAAACATACCCACAGGAGATCTCAAGTGGAAGCCGTACACCATCTGCCCGGGATTATTACAACTGGCCATCATTTTTCCGTGCCACTGGATTATAGTGGAAGCACCCAGGAACACATCGACGTCTTCGCGCGCGAAGTTGTCGCCGTCGGTAAACATAAAACGAACTTACCCTGGCTGCTGTTTCTGCAAGGCGGGCCTGGTTTTCCCTCGCCTCGTCCGGAGAGTGCAAGCGGCTGGATCAAGCGAGCACTCCAAGATTATCGTGTGCTACTCCTCGACCAACGTGGTACTGGCCGCAGCACGCCTGTGACCCACCAAACGCTGGCTCGTTTACCTTCCGCTCAAGCCCAGGCTGATTATCTGAAACATTTTCGAGCAGATTCTATCGTGCAGGATGCTGAATATATTCGGAAACAGCTCCTTGGCGTAGACCGTACTTGGAGTGTCCTGGGCCAGAGCTTTGGTGGATTTTGTTTGACGCATTATCTTTCGGTTGCACCACAGGGACTACGTGAGGCGATATTCACTGGCGGCTTACCACCGCTCAACGGCACTGCTGACGATGTATACCGCGCGACCTATCAACGGGTGATGGGGCAAAACCGTCGCTTTTATGAACGCTATCCAGACGATGTTGAACGTATTCACGAAATTATTGCCTACCTGACTGATCATGAAGTTCACCTTCCAGGCGGCGGGAGATTAACGCCCCGACGTTTTCAGCAGCTGGGGATTGAGTTTGGCTTCAGCGGTGGCTTTGAGAAGATTCACTATTTAATCGAAGAGGCATTCATCAATGGAGCCCAGGGACGCGAGCTGAGCTATGTGTTTTTGCGCAGTATTGAAAACACGCAGTCCTTTGAAACCAATCCGTTGTATGTCGTGCTGCATGAAGCGATTTATTGTCAGCAGCAAGCTTCCAATTGGGCGTCAGACCGAGTTCAGCAGGAATTCCCAGAGTTCGATATTAGTGCCGATCAGCCGGTCTTCTTTACTGGCGAGATGGTCTTTCCATGGATGTGTGAAGATTATGCCTACTTGCGTCCGCTGAAAGACGCCGCAGATCGTGTGGCAGCGTACGCTGGCTGGCCACGCCTGTATGACCGCACGGTCTTGCAGCAAAACACCGTACCCGCAGTCGCCGCCATTTATTATGACGATATGTACGTCGAGCGGCATTTCTCAGAGCAGACAGCACAAGCGATCCAAGGCATAAAACTGTGGGTGACAAATGAGTACGACCACAGCGGCCTGCGCATGAATGGTGAGCAGATTCTGGATCGGCTGCTGCGGATGCTCAAAGGAGAAATCTGAGAAGCGAGTCGAAGCGCACAAGCATCGACACCTTGCCTCGCCTGTTGTAAGACAGGAAAGAGAAGGGGCTTCAGACATAAAATACACTTACCCACAACAGCTACGAAGAAGAGCCATCACAAGGAGGGACTATGGCCCAAACAGTTTTCTACAAAAATGCGCGGTTGATTGACGGTCTGGCCGATCAGCCTCAAGAACGGATGTCGATTGTGGTTAACGGCGATCGTATTAGCCAAGTCGAAAGTGGCGACGTACCCGCACCGGCTGGTGCTGAGGTTGTTGATCTGGCTGGCAAAACGATCGTGCCGGGCCTGATAGACACCCACGTGCATGCCACGTTTTTGGATAGTGAATGTCTGCCCCTGTTTCTCGCGGCTGGTGTCACCACCGCTCGTGATGTTGGTGGCAAGTTGGAAAAGGTCAAACAGCTCAGAGAAGATCTGAATAGTGGGACCAAACTCGGCCCGCGCCTGTTTATTCTCGGTCCGCTCTTGGACGGCGCAGACCAGAGTTTTGATTACAACAGCGAATTGGGTGAGATGCTTGATAGCGTACCGTCTCCTGAAGCCGTGCCGCAAAAAATTGGTGACTTGCTCAAAGCCGGGGTTGATGGCGTCAAGCTGTACTTTACTCTGCCGCCCGATACAGCCAAAGCCATTATTCGGTTTGTCGATAAACGGGTGCCGGTGACGGGCCATCTGGGCTATAGCCATTCCCTGGATCTGATTAACGAGGGCATTGACGGTTTGGAGCATATGTGGATCTCGCCGTATAACGAGTTCTGTGCCTTAGACATGCGGTTCGGCGCAGGGGCGTCGATGATGAACCCCGGTTTCTGGACCCAGATTACCAAGGGGTGGGAAGAGTCAGATCTCGAAGGCGAAGGTGCAAAAACCTGGTTTGGAGCAATGGTTGATAAGCAAGTCAACATGGGCACAACGCTTGATCTGTTGTGGTTAGCAAAATTTGGAACCGAGGCGGCGCTGAAAGATCCTGACCGCCGTTATATTCCCCCAATGGCATTGAAACGTCAGCGAGCCATGGTTGCTCATATGGGCGAGCGGCCGGATTGGGATATGCACCCTGGCATCTTTGATCCTGGCAAATGTGTGAAAGCCTTGGAGAAACATCAAGAAGCGACTCGTATTTTGCATGAATCCGGTGGACTCGTCGTTGGCGGTACAGACTGCGGCGGACTGTCCTACCCACCGCCAGGGTTTGCCTTGCTGCGCGAGGTAGAGCTTTTAGCGGAAGCGATTGGCTCGATGGATGCAATTAAGGCCGTGACTTCGGTTGCTGCACGCTATCTGCGCCAGGAGGATAACATTGGCAGTGTTGCCCCAGGTCGATATGCGGATTTTTCGATTATTGATGGCGACCCGCTCCGTGACGTGCGAGAACTGCGCAACAAAACTGCGGTCGTGCGGGGCGGGGTAACGCATGATCCGCGCGCATTGCTGGATCAGGTGCCGCATTCGAATGTCGGACAGTAGAAGAAGAAAATGAGGAATGATGAACGCAGAATGATGAATGAGGGGACTTATTTGTCACTCTGCGTTTGTCTCTTCGAGACTTCTTGCCGCAGGCACTTCTGGCCAGTCTTCTAATTCGGCTGTGGGAATACCATAGCGTTGGAAAGACTGGCTTAAGACATTACTCTCGATCTGGAACGGTATACGGAGCCGTCGCCAATCAGCTACGAGTCCGGAGCTTAACGCTTGACGGCAATCGCAGTCTCGCCAAAGGAATGCGTCAGCCACGCTTGTGCGTCAAAAAGCGGCCGACTCGCTTCAGGGCCACCCAGAGTAAGGTTCGCGCATACCAGCGTCCCACCAACCCGAAGCCGTTCACGCAGCCCATTGATCAGCTGTGGTGTTGGGGCAAATCCGTCGAAAAAAGCAAGGTCGTACGCGTTGCGATCGAGGCTACCCAGCACTGTCATAGCATCCCCTTGATGGACATGGACACGCGCGATCATACCATAGTCGTTGCAATGCTGACGGGCGATGCTGACATGCTCTGCATCAGACTCAATGGTATCAACCCGTGCCTGCGGAGCGCCGTAGGCCAGCCAAATGGCGCTATAGCCAAGAGCTGTCCCAACCTCAACAATACGCCGGGCATTGACGGCTGCGGCCAGGACACCAAGGAGTGTGCCTTTGTCATACGGGTATGCACCGCAGTTGTGACGGGCGCGATGTGCATCGGTGGTTGTGAGAATTCCAGCAAATGGATCAGTGGTGGTAAGCTGTGACATTAGGCGGCCTTCTCCTTATGTTCTTGTTGTTCCTCCTCAGGCTTGCGCAACTGTAACACAAACCGATCCGTCTTGCCTCGAATATCCGGATTAAAGACAGGCAGCGTGTGATTATCATCGGGATTGCGTAAAACATCGCTCTTGGCTTCAACAACAAACCCCTATGATTTTCGTTGCATGATAGACCTCCTTGCGGAGAAGCTTGGCACATTTCTCCTACCAAAAGTAACCCTACTTTGTCTCTTTTCTTATTCCGTGGCGCGAAAGACAGTGACTTATCGTGCGCCATTGCAATCTCTCCCATCCGGCATGATGGTGGAAATTACGAGACACGCCTATGATGAAATTCCTCCCTCATATATTGTGAAAGGAAATCAGAATCGCTCACCAGAAAACACATCGCCCATGGCGAACTCAAAAAAACACACCATTGCAGGAGTCGAATATCAACAACACGACGACGCCTATTTTGAGCAGCGCCAACTCCGGCGGCATGCAAGAGTCTGGTCGCTGTGGGCGCTTGGTGTCGGTGCAGTCATCTCGGGCGACTTCTTTGGCTGGAACTTTGGCCTGGACGCGGGCGGGTTCTGGGGCTTATTCATCGCCACGGTTATCATCACAGTCATGTACGTGGGCCTGTGCTATTCCATTGCCGAGATGTCACCGGCACTGCCCCATACCGGCGGGGCATATTCTTTTGGCCGTTCTGCCATGGGTCCGTGGGGCGGTTTTATTGCTGGGCTGGGTGAGAACATCGAGTACATACTGACTCCTGCTGTGATTGTGGTCGGGATCGGCGGCTATCTGGGAGCCATTTTTGAGACTCCGAATGCGTTTGCACCGGTGTGGTGGTTACTCGCCTATGTGCTTTTTGTGGGCCTGAACATTTGGGGTGTCGAAGTCACCTTTCGGTTTGCCGTGTTCATTACCTTTGTGGCGTTGGCGATCTTGCTCATTTTTTATATCGGCGCGGTTTCACATTTCTCTTGGGAGTGGACGCTGAATATCGAACCGGAACCGGGTGGCAGCCGCATGCTGCCCAAAGGCTGGCAGGGCATCGCCTGGGCGTTGCCATTTGCGATTTGGTTCTACCTCGCTATTGAAGAGCTGCCCCTGGCGGCTGAGGAATCGTACGATCCAAAGCGCGATATGCCCAAGAGTATTCTGCTCGGTCTGCTCACTTTGATCGTCACGGCCTTCTTGGTTCTGTTCTTAAACGCCGGTATTGCCCCAGGAGCCAAGCAGGTTGGGCTGTCTGATGAGCCGTTATTCCTGGGCTTTCAGACAATCTTCGGCGAGGGGATTGGTACAAAACTGTTAGCCCTCATTGCCGTGGCTGGATTGATCGCCAGTTTTCATACCATCATTTTTGCGTATGGACGCAATATTTACTCGCTGTCCCGGGCGGGTTACTTTCCGCACTGGATGTCGATCACGCATAGCACGCGCAAGACGCCGTATGTCGCCTTGATCATTGGGGCAATCATCGGCTACGTGGTGGCCCTGATTATCAATTACTCCGAGGCAATCTTTGGTGACGTGCCAGTCGGCGCGGTGCTGCTCAATATGGCCGTCTTCGGTGCGGTTATCTCGTACGCCTTGCAGATGCTTTCGTTTATCCTGTTGCGCAAACACCTACCACATATTGAGCGCCCATATCGCAGTCCGGTCGGTGTGCCTGGGGCATGGATCGCGCTGAGCATCGCTTTAGTCACCCTGTTCTTTTTGTTCCTCAATCCGGATTATCGGGTCGGCGTGTGGGGATGCGCTGTTTGGTACGCTGTGGCTTTGCTCTATTTCGCCGTATATGGCCGCAAGACTCTCGTTTACTCACCCGAGGAGGATTTTGCGGTGAAACAGCGGGCAGCTCATGGCTTCAACTGATGATCTTATCTCATGATCTTGTCAGCAATGGCTTTTTTACGATAAAGGCAAACACATGGATGAGTTTAAAAATGTAGCGGCTCACGTCGCCTTTGCGACGGAAAAGATGAAGAAGGTCAACCTCTTTACCACGGAGCGGATGTTCTGTGACGTCTACTGTTTCGAGCCAGGCCAGGAGCAAACACCCCACGCCCACGCCGGCTCGGACAAAGTCTACTATGTACTGCAGGGCAACGGCCAGGTCCGGGTTGGTGAGGAAACCAAAGAGCTGGGTCCGGGAGACATTGCCCTTGCTCCGGCTGGGTCTGAGCACGGTGTCCGTAACCCCGGCCCGGAGCGCCTGACGGTCTTAGTCTATATGGCTCCCAAACCCTCGTAAGCCCAGCCTCAGGGCAACCACAAAAGGAGAGTGCCTTCTATTGGAGGAAAGAGAACACTCTCAAAACAAATAGGATCTCTCCTCGTGTTACGGCTGGGTAACCGCGAGCGCCACTTCTTGGCCAAAAGATATTTCGAGCGTGTGCCCATCCGGATCAGCCAGAAACGCCCAATAGCCAATCGGATAACCGGAATCTGTCGGCCCGGCATGCAGACAACCGTCTTGTTGTGCTTGTTCACACAGCTGATCGACCTCTTCTCGGGTTTTGCAGCCCACCCCAAGATGGGCAAATGGCAGCAGCGGGGTATCCACCGTTGGCATGCCAATAAGGACAATCACAAACGGACGCGTCCGATCGCTGAGCCATACCACTTCGGTTCCATCCGGATCAGTTCGTCTATGAACGACCTGCATCCGAGCATAGGCGGCATAGAACGAGAGGCTCACCTCCATATTGGTGACGGGCAAGGCAATATGGGTCAGTCCGATATCAGACATGGGTATGCTCCTTTCAGCCTCAGATTATTGGCCATCCTATCAGCCTCTCAATACGCGTGAAGAGGGCTTCTTTCTTTTCAATCCAAGAGTCGGTAGATGTACGGACTATGCTAACGATGCAAGGTTTCTTAGGAACTGAAGGGGGACTCACGCCTCAAGAGTTTGCCGAGCAACATGCAGCAGCGCTGGGCTTGCAGCCGCCGAGTGAGGTGAAAGTGAAGCCAACGGCGTCAGTCTGGCGCTTCTTGGACGAATGTTTATATGCGCTGATGAAAACGAATGGCACGGGTTATGTGGAAGGGGCAATGAGTCGCCAGACCGGGGTCTGCTGTCAGAGCTATGCCAAAGCGACCATGCAGTGTTTTGCCTGCCCGTTTCGCTCAGCGGAGATGCTCACCTTAAGACGTTTCTATACAGAAGCGAAAAAGAAGGTGCTTGCGCTGGGCAAAGAGGCCGATACAGGAGAGCAGAGGTCTTCGGCCTCTGCTCTCAATCAGTGATGCTGATGTTCAGGCAGGCGAGAGCATCTCGTCTGGGGATGTCTCCAGGTGGTATCGTGCCGGGCGTCTGGGTGCAGCGCTATGACGCACCTGAGACTCTCATCTTTTCACTAGTTGTGGGCAGCGCCTGTTCCCGTTCCCCAGTCGGAGTCGGTAAACGAGGCAGGCCGTGGCTATTGACAATGTACACACCAAGACACACGCCTGCCACGCCGAGGAGTTGGGTTGTCCCCATCTGTTCACCAAGGAGAAGCCAACCATAGGCGACCGCAAAGACTGGCGACAGAAACGTCAGCGCGGCGACTCGGGTTGCCGAGTTGCGTTGAATAAGCCAGGCATAGGCGACAAAGCCAAAGGCAGCGGAAATCAGACCGAGATATAAGAGTGCGGCAATCGCCCGTCCAGAAAAAATGAATGCTGCTCCGGGTTCCCATATCCAGGAGAAGAGTCCCAGCATTGGCCAAGACATCCACGACTGCCAGCACACTAAAGCAACAGGATGAACCCGGCCGGCCACTCGCTTGACTATCACCCCAGAGACTGCAGTTGCCACGGCTCCACTCAGGACAATGGTATCCCCCACCATAGTCGGTGTCAGCCCACCGCCCAGCTTGGCAAGAAATAAAATGATGATCCCACCAAATGCCAAGCCTAATCCGAGCACCTTGCGGGTAGTCATGCAATCGCTGGGGAGGAAGTACGGGGCCAGCATCGCCAAAAAAATCGGCTGAGCATAAAAGAACACCGCCGCCCGCCCAGAAGTCGTCTGGGCCGTGCCAACATAGGCGGCAACATTGGTATATAGGAATAAGGCTCCGAGGATCAGCAAGAGTTTGACTTCTGGCCCCTCGTAGCGCATGGGGACTTGTTTGTAGTATGCCCACGCAGTGAGGACCACGCTGGTCAGACAAAACCGCAGGGCACACGCCCCGAGAGGCGGCATATCCAGGGTGCCAACCTTGATCGCGACAAAAGCTCCACCCCAAATCGCGCACAGAAGAATCGTTAAGGCAATCGCGAAGAGGTCGAGCTGTTGATCTTGGGTCGCAGGCGTGGCTTGCCCGGTATGTTGTGGCATGCAGCTGTTATAGCGAGTAGTCAAGAGGCGTCAAGCAAGGAAGATGAGCGCCTCTCAGCTGTGCTCCTTCTCAACCTCTTGGCTGTCGCCGAGCGAAGTCTTCCGCAATCTCACTAAGTGTACACCAACTCACTCCAGCATGACTGTTGAAGTATTCAATTAAGCGTTCATGCATAAGCAGGACCTGGGGACGACCACTCACATCCGGATGGATGGTCATGGCAAAAATAGCGTAATCGTATTCCCGATATACCCAATCAAACTGATCCCGCCACAGTTGTTCGATGTCGCGTGGATTGACAAAGCCATGACTGTTGGGCGATTTCTTAATGAACATCATTGGTGGTAAGTCATCGAGATACCAGCTGGCGGGGACCTCGATCAGATTCGTTTCTTCCCCACGCTGCAAGGGTTTCATCCACTCGGCAGCGTCTTTGGTGTAGTCGATGTTTGTCCACTTATCGCCAACCCGGACGTAGTAGGGCTGGAAGTCCTTGTGCATCAGGCTGTGGTCATAGGTGAAGCCGTGTTTCAATAACAGTTCGTTCGTGATGTTCGAAAACTCCCACCACGGGGCCACATAGCCGACGGGGCGTTTGCCTGCCACCTGGGTGATCAGGTCAATACTCTTCAGCAACACATCCTCTTCTTGCTGAGGCGTCATGGCAATCGGATTTTCGTGCGAGTAGCCATGCGCGCCGATTTCATGTCCGGCTTCGACAATCAGGCGCGTCTGGTGTGGGAAAGTCTCAATCGAATGGCCAGGCACAAACCAGGATGTTTTCATGTTGTACTTGGCAAAGAGATTCACCAAACGAGGAACGCCGACTTCACCAGCAAAAAGTCCCCGTGAGATGTCATCCGGCGAGTCTTCTCCCCCATACGAACCGAGCCATCCGGCTACGGCGTCAACGTCAATACCGTAGGCAATTTTGATGTCTTTTGTTGCCATTGTTACTCCCCCCTGCACGCTGCTTACACCGGCCCAGACCAATCGAACGGAATATGTTTGCTCGACTGCTCCGCCCAGTCCCACTGAAATCCATACGCATTGACCAGGTTTGTTTTGGTCTTGCCCCAGGTCGCGACTTGGCCAGGGCCGACCTCTGAGCCGGGCGGATTGAGGGTCTGCACCCGGGCACCTTTTGGCGTAGTCGGCCCGGTCAAGGCTTCGGCCTCAGCGCTGACCAGGTTTGGAATCTCGGCCTTCCAATAGGCGAGGTCTTCAGCAATGTCAAAGGCAATAGGCACAAACTCAATCCCGCGTACCTCGCCGATAGATTTGGCAAAACCAGCCATAAATCCGCCTGCCTGGCCGGAGAAGACCATGTGCAGGGCTTGGCGTTGCTGCTCATTGGCGCGGTCATCAATAAACAGGCCCAGGGAAATTTTTGCCTCCTGCGCCCAGATATTACCTTCAAACTCGGCAACAGCAATCACGCTGAAGTCATCGAGCCGGGCATCTCCATAGCGGCCCTGGCGCACGTGATAGGCCAAGACGCCTTGGCACTTATTGTTTGTCGGCGGCTGGGCAAACTCACACGGGCAGGCAATGTTACAGCTACACACGTCAAACCAGTCACCTTTCATCCACCATTGAGGGACATCAGCCATAGTTGTGCTCCTTTCTAAAATGCGGCATCACTTTCTCAGCAAACAGTCGCATCGAACGCTCGACCCGATCCTGCGGCAGGCCACCGAAGTTCATCCAACACAGCAACTCCCCTACCCCAGCCTCTTCCATTTCTCGAACCTTATCAATAATTTTTTCAGGTGATCCAAACAGGACGGTCTCTTTGAGCAGCCCTTCCCAGGTGATTGTTTTGAGCCGTTCGGCCAGCATACGAAATTGGGGCTGTAAGCCTGGTAGGGCAGCATTAATATTCTCAGGCACCAGAAAACGAGCCAGAGAGTCTTGGTACCAGCGTTCAGCAGCTTCAGCTTCCCGAATGGCCTGACTATCAGTTGGCGCGACATAGACGTGACGTGACACGCCCCAGGACGCTAAGGTAGTCTTGATGGCGGCTTCACTGTAGCGGCTTTCCTGCATCGCTGAGATATACACATCCCGATTACGGACAACTTGGTCCAAGGGCCCAAACAGAATCGAGTTCAGCATTGGCCAAGCGCGACGTGCTGCAAAAGCAATCGTCTCTGGGCTCACGCAGACCAACAGGAGCGGAGGGTGAGGTTTCTGGTACGGTTTGGGAATGACTGGGATATTATCGATGGTGAAGAACTTACCGTGATACGACACGCGATCTTGGGTCCAAGCCTGGACCATGATCTCCACACTCTCTTCAAAACGCTCACGATTTTTCTCTTGGGGAATACGATAGCCACGGAACTCAATCGGCCGATTGCCGCGCCCAATCCCAACGGACAGACGGCCTTTACTGAGAATATCAACAAACGCAATCTCTTCGGCCAAGCGAATGGGATCGTGAAAGGGCAGAATAGCGGCAGCAAGTGCAATACGCACCCGCTGTGTTCGAGCGGCAATCGCTGACGCAAGAGCAAGCGGACTGGTCGAGATACCGTATTCAATAAAATGATGTTCAGTCAGCCACACCGAGTCATAACCCAGCTCTTCACTCAAAAGCATCTGAGCAAATTCGCGATGAATAACCTCAGCGTGCGAGCTGCCTGGCGGAGCCTGAAGAAAGTAATAGGTGCCAAAACGCACGGCGGCTCCTTTGTTTAACGGACAAACTCTTCATGATGGTCGAGCCACCAGCGAGCAATGTCAATGCGACGAGTAAACCAGACGTTGCCCTTGCTTAAGGCGTACTCAATAAACTCCCGCAATCCCGATGTTCGACCAGCTTGGCCAACCATACGCGGGTGCAGACCAATTGACATCATTTTGGGATAGCCGGCCACACCTTCTCGCCAGAGTTCGTCAAAGCCGCGTTTGCAGGTATCGAAGAAATCAGTCGGGCTTCCGTAGCCTTGGGGCAGCACGTAGCGCGCATCGTTATACGTCAGAGAATACGGCACAATCAGATGTTGCGTGCCGTTTACTTCGGTAAAGTACGGGAGATCGTCATTATAAGCGTCGGAGTCGTACACAAAGCCACCTTCTGCGACGAGCAGTTCTCTGGTATTCACACTCGGTCCATACCGACAATACCAGCCTTGCGGACGCTCGCCGCACGTTTTTTGGATGGACTCAATTGCCCACTGCATACGTTGCTGCTCTTCTTCGCGGCTGAGCAGCCAGTGCTCACTCCAGCGCCACCCGTGAGAGCACGGCTCATGCCCACTCTCCTGAATCCATTGGCCGACTTCAGGGTTGCGCTCTAGCGCCACGGCACTCGCAAAGAAAGTGACTTTGAGCTGGTATTCATCGAACAGCCGCATAATACGCCAAATCCCGGCGCGGCTGCCGTACTCATAGACCGACTCAGCACACAGGTCACGGTATGCAGGATTGAGGGCGTAGTTGATCTCGGCCAAGCCTTCATTCCGGTCGTCGCCTGCGGATTTCGAATACTCAGAGCCTTCTTCATAATTGACGACAAGATTCACTGCGACATGAGCGTCATCAGGCCAGACAGCTTTTGGCTGCTGGCGGCCATAACCCACAAAATTACGCTTCGGACCCGGAACGTCTTGATCTTTGAATTCCATGCCAGACTCCTAGCTCCACAAACACTGCCGGGCTAATGCAGTGTCCATATATTCTGTCAGTGCCGCAATTTTCCCCTCGCGGAAACGCCACACTCGGCAATACACGTTGTTATAGTCTTGCCCATCCAGCGTGCGGGCCTCCCCGTGAGCCTGCTCGACCACACAATCTCCCTCGGCAATCATGTGTTCAATCGTCATGGCGATCGCACTCCGTTCCAAGTGTTTACCAAAGACCACTGTGAGGAGTTCGATCATCTGCTGTTTTCCCTGCAACGTGTTGCCACCGGGTGGAGTGCCGGCCAGGGTAAAGTGAAAGTCATCGGTGGTCTCAGCCAAAAATCCTTCGATGTTGCCCTGTCCCAAAGCATGCAGTGCTTGACGAATGACGTCTTTGTGGTGTTCCGCTGACATATGTTCTCCTCCTCTTTACAACACCTTCTTACTCTGCCTTGATGTTTCCGGCCTGACAAGCCTAAAAGCGTTTGATAAGGCATACAGCAGTGCAAACGAGGCCAGCGCAAAGGAGCAGAACAACCCATGTCATCCTCACTCCCAGAACCCTGGTTTGGCAAACCGCTCGTGCCAGGTAAGACCCCGATTAAGAAAAACCTGTTCGAAGAAGTCATCCATGCCACCGGCACCTTGGAGCTGGTACCCGTCTTTCCGTATCTCGACAATGGATCGATCGTACCGTGCTTGAGTGTGTCGATTGGTCGGCCTGGTACGCAGAAGTTTCAGTTCTTTCATAATAATGTCGTGCAAGAAGTCTTGATCTGTCTCGCGGGGCAAAATGCCAGCCTGCAAGCCGGACAGATGATGGTGCTACCCAATCAGCACGGCGTGACGAATTTTCTGAAAGACCTGGAAGATGAGGACGCCTATTTCGTCGTGTTGATCACGATTCGGATGAACCAGCACGCAGATCAACAGGAAGAGTTTCTCATCCGGTGTGAAAAGTGCAACGAGCAGGTGTATCAAAGCGAGGCAAACATAAAGACTGGCCCGGACCGTCCCTATTATCCAGAATTTTACGCACTCGGTTTTTACGCTGATGCCATAGACGAGTTTAACGCTTCAGACCGCACCTGCCCTAAGTGTAGCCACGTGCAGACGCCTTTCCCAGCTGAGCAAGTTGGCTGGCGGCGTTATGCCATGCAGGTCGATGTGGCCAACCGGGCCCGGGCTGCCGTTGAGCAACTCGGTTCTCAACAGACATCGTAAGGAGAGTCTACGGGTATGGAACGCAAACGCATGCTTCAGCTGTTTGACACCGGGCCAGAGCTGTGGGGATCTTTTGATGACTTTCCAGCACTGCCGGTAGGGACCGACCCAATGCCGCATCTGAGCCGAAATACGATCTCTCAACCCTTCTATTTAGTCAGTGACCAAGATCAGACGCTCATCAATCTGAGCGGCGAAGGAGAGGTCTGGTTTCAAGGCGAACGGCGTGAGCGCTTCTTATTGGTCGCGGGGGATAGTGTCTATCTTCCAGCGGGTATCCCCAGCCGGGTGATGACGCATACCCCAAACCTCCAGGTCCGCTTCAAAGCGGAAACGCCAGGTCGAGAAGCAACGGTCTGGTACTGCGCAAATTGTGAGTCAGTTGTCCATTGGCAGGCGGTTGATACCAGCAGTCAGATTCCGCAGCAGGCGTATTGGGACGCAACCCAGACGTTTAATAGTGATGCGGCAGCACGTACCTGTGCTGCCTGCACGACTGTCCATCCGCCTGTGGACTTAGGGGACATTGCTTGGCCAACGGTGGCAGAAGCAATTCGAGAGGCAGCTCCCACTTCGTAATGTCAGGACAACAGGAATCGGTCGGCATACAGATTGGAGACCAACGATATGATGCGTCTTGTCTGGTTGAGGGTCAGCCTCTCTCTCATTGCAGCCTGGTTCCTCCTACCTCTCCCGACGGTTGCCAGTGATGACCAGGCAGCAGCACAACGCACCTGGCACCTCCTGGCTGAACTGACTGAGGAAGAACGATCCCAAATCGACCCTCGAACCGATACCCCTCGCGATTCCCAATATCCCTACATCCCAGCGGAACGCTACCCATTTGAGCCGCCCTACACGGCCGAAGAGATGGGATTTCGGGCAATGGAGTTCAGCCATTCGCCACGCTGGTCGTGTAATCTGATTGACGTCAGCGGAACGCTGACAAGCGAGGGCTACTTATTCACCTCCAAGCTCTACAGTCCAATCTTCTACGTTCCGAATGCCAAAGGACTGACCGGCTTTGCCGGTGAGTTGTACGGAACTGAGCCAGGCCAGCCAACGCGTCAGATTACCGGCCAAGATGTCTTTCCGCCCGAGAGCTATGGCAACCAGATGAGCCTGGTTCAGTACCGGACTGACCTGGAGCATCCCACCCGCTGGGATTTATTTATTTACACCGAAGGGCTGCGTCGTGTCCGCCGCCAACCTTCTCCGCGACGGAGCGATAAACTTGCCCAAGGCGCGGAAGGGTTTGACGACGTTTTTGGACGTGATCCGTGGGAATTCAGCTGGGAAGTGTTAGGGACAGATGTCCTGTACAAGACTATTCGTTTTCCTTCAACGCGTCCGACAATCACCTTGGCTCGGCCTGATGGGACCTTCCACACGGTTGAGACCAAAGATTTTCAGCTCATGGGAGAACAGTATCCGTTTTATACCGCTGATGGGGGAGTCAAATCCTGGGTGGTGAAAGCTCAAGCCAAACAGCAATGGCTGCCCAACTACTACGCCCCAACGATCATATACTGGCTCGATCAGCGCTATTTTTATCCGCTGCGTATCGAACAGTATGACCGCGACGGAGATCTCACCTTTATCGAAACCCGCTTTGCCGACCATCTCAACCCAGCCATAGGCGATCAAGGCTATGGCATGCATTTCAACCACTACTGGGATGTCACTTTAGACTACATGCGCTATAGCGTGCATGATGCTCATATTATCCGGGAGTGGTCAGCCGAAGACCAGCGAGTCTTTTTTAACCCAGCCGTTCTGCCCCGCAAGTGGCATTTTGCTCCGCTCAAGAGTCAGGTCGAGGTCACCTCACCCGAACAGTTCTTTCTACGGCCCACGCTTGACCGCAATAAATTCTCTCAGCATCGTAAAATCGAACTGCCGACTGCACTCGAAGCAGCCATTACCGCTCAAGAAGCGGCGGGGCATTTGGTCTTTCAAGACGAAGGTGAGTAGGTCGGGCGAAGGCAAAGTTCGCCCCAGCATCTCTCAATTTTTGTAGACGGAAAGCCGCCCTATACCGCAAAAATCTGGGCAGGACCTTTGGGCACAATGCCAGTTGGGTTCACTTTGCTAATACCGTAATAGCCGTGTTTGATGTGATGAAAATTAACCGTCTCAGCGATTCCTGGCACGTCGTATAAGCGCTTGAGATAGGCCGCAACGTTCGGGCAATCGCTCACCCGACGCAGATTACATTTGAACACACCGTGATAGGCAATATCGAAACGGATAAGCGTCACAAACGCCCGCCAATCCGTCTCAGTGATCCACTCACCAAGTAAATACGGCTGGCCTTCAAGCCGTTGCTCCAATTCATTCAGGCAATCGAAGACTTCCGTCACTGCTTCATCGTACGCGTCTTGAGACATGGCAAAGCCCGTGCGATAGACGCCATTGTTGAGAGCGCTGTAGATACGATCGTTCAGGCTATCGATCTCAGGCCGTAGTGCTTCCGGATAGAAATCTACTGAGGCATCGCCATACGCATCAAAGGCGCTGTTCAGCATACGGATGATATCGGCTGACTCATTATTGACCATGGTATGTTGGGCTTTGTCCCACAGCACTGGGACGGTTGTCCGGCCAGTGAAGTGCGGATCTGCCCGCGTGTAGAGTTCGTGGACGTAGCGGATGTTGTAGAGTGGGTCAGGAATGGAGTCAGGGTATTCGCCGAACTCCCAGCCTTCTTTCCCCATAGCCGGAAAAGAAATCGACACGGAGATGACGTCTTCGAGCTTCTTGAGCTTCCGGTAGGCCAAAGTGCGACATGCCCAGGGACACACCAGAGCAATATATAAATGGTACCGCCCCGGCTCAGCCTTGAAGCCACCGACACCGGTTGGGCCGGGTGAACCATCCGGTGTAATCCAGTTGCGAAAGGTCGAATCCTGGCGAACAAATCGGCCGTTGGTATCTGTCGCTTTCTGCATCTGCGAATCGTCTATCCATTTTCCATCAACAAGCATGACAGTCTCCTTTTTTATTGAGACCATGAGGCGGGGCGATCACAAGGATCGCCCCTACAAAAACCAGCAGTTCTACAACTCCATCGGCAGCACCAAATACTCGTTGTAAATAAAGTCTCGGTGGGCGAGGAGGGCGGGATCAACGGCTTTGTTCACCTCGGGGTCGCCTGCTTCAAGGGTGACTCGGAGTCCCTCCACCATCGGACATTTATCTGGCGGCAGCGGTGAGACCAGCGCAGCAAAGGTGGCCCAGTAGACGTCCAGGGCAGTCAGGCTATCGCCCATCAAAAATTTACTACCTTTGGCTTTCTGATCTTTCAAACGCTGCGATAAGAGCTGCAATACAGCAATAGTCCGTTTGCGGACTTCGGGACCAATCCCGGGTCGATAGCCGTACTTTGACCCCAGATATTGGGCAGCACCCGTATCCATTGGAAACTCTACGTTGGGATCAAGGGCAAGATCAACCCACACGTTGCGAATACTCCAGCCAAAACCCAGCTCGCCACAAATCTCGTGTGACAGCCCGAACAGCAAAGCCCGTTGGTCTGGATCTTCAGGAATCAAACACGGTTCAGGAGCCAAGCGTTCGGCCAGCAGGAGGATCTCTGCCCAACCTGAGCGTGTTGCTTCCTTCTCGTACGCAATCGCCGGGCCACTATCGGTACCTGTCCATTCGACCAGAGCCTTGTTATCGCCACCTGGCAGATACCGCGTACGCACATACGGGATCTTCTTGATATGAAAAAATCCCTTGGCTGCTTCACCCCATGGACTTGGCGCACCGCCAACGAATGCACCACGCAGGCCAGCACTGTTCTTTGCCGTTTCAACGTCAACAAATTCCATATCACTCTCCTCCTGTTCTCCTTCTTATATTTAGAGATCACGGACGTGAGGCATCACCTCTTTGCCAAAAAGTTCAATCGATCGGACAACTTTATCGTAAGCCATGCCGCCAAAGTTGACCTCCAGCAGTATGTAGGTCAAGCCTAAGCCTTCTTTGATATTCTTGATCCGCTGGACCACACGTTCGGGGCTACCAAAAATGATGCCATCGCCCTTGTCCATGACGTCGTAGTTCAGCTGGGAGAAAACATCCGCCAGCCCCTTGCCATAGGCTTTATAGTCGTCAGAGTTCCAAGGCTTGTCCAAACTGCCAAAAAACTGGAGATAGCGCATAAGCTCGCCCCCAGCGTCTTGCTGGGTACGACTATCATCCTCGCCCACATACATCTGATACACACCCAGCGTCTCTTTAGTGGCAGGATCGTGACTGTTGTCAACGAGCGTTTGGCGATACAGGTCGATCCGCTCACGCAGCGGGGCAAAGGTCGGATAGGCGAACGGCGTGAGCATGATGTTATACCCTCGTTCACCTGTCCAGGCGAACGACTCCGGCGATGCTACGGCAGCGGCCCAGACTGGTGGATGTGGGACTTGGACAGGAGTCGGCAGCGTCTTGACCAGCTCGATCTGGAAATACTGGCCGTTATACTCAACCTCGCCCTGAGTCCAGGCTTGCAGAATCACGTCGAGCGCCTCATGATAACGGCCTTGGCTGTGGCCAGGGTCAATACCAAACAGATCGTACTCGGCACGCAAAATACCACGCCCCACCCCAAAGTCCAGCCGTCCATTGCTCAACACATCCAGCATGGCATACTCTTCGGCCGTCTTGACTGGATTCGTCAGGGGTAGCAGCGTCACCCCAGTCCCAAAGCGAATTTTGGAG
This sequence comes from Binatia bacterium, assembly GCA_965231765.1. Lineage (GTDB taxonomy): Bacteria > Desulfobacterota > Binatia > Bin18 > Bin18 > JAAXHF01. Next base: position 3,705,974 of record OZ246887.1, on the reverse strand, counting down.
GTCTTCTGAGCGGCGGCTGTGGCAAAAATAGGCGGGGACGGAAACGCATAACCACCCACATAGTGCTCGGCAAACCAGATACCATCGTAGCCCAGCTCTTCACACATCTGGATCTGGTCAAGCATTTCGCCGTAATAGCGACTCGAGGTGTGGTATCGCTCCTCGTAATAATCCGGAATATACAGAATGCCAAATTTCATACCTGCCTCCTGTGGTGGACCGCTCGGACCGATCGGGACCAATGTTTACACAATTCAGCCTTGGCGATAAGCATAGGGAAAAGGAATTTGCAACATTCGTCCTCCTAACAAAAGCAACAACGCCCAAAAGGATGCCCTCCTAATGACAGCTGAACACACAAAAAACGCTCCTCAGGCCCCGCTTGTCCCGCCCGTCCCTCTCACGATTGATGGTTCGGCCATCCTGCACCAGATGCTCCGCATCCGCTGGCAAGCTTGGAAAGCCCTGCCTATAGCTGCCCAGCAATCAGTCATAGAAGAGGCAACTGACGTTTTGACTCAAATGGAACACGGCGAACAAGTAGGACAAGTAGAACAAGGCGAAGGCAATCAAAGCGCGATCTTCTCGCAACTCGGCCATAAGGGCGACCTCTTGCTGGTCCACTTCCGGCCGTCTTTTGACGAGCTGAATGCCGCGGAGTTGCAGCTGGCAAATTTGCATCTCATGGAGTTTCTGGAGCCAACGACGTCCTATCTGTCTACTGTCGAGCTGGGTCTGTATGAAGCCTCAGTCCGTCTGTATACCTCGCTGCACGAGCAAGGACTCCAGCCATATACCCCGGAGTGGGACCAAGCGACCGAAGCCGAATTAGCGCGCCAGCGTGAGGTCATGGCACCACGTATCTCTCCGGCTATCCCCGCCCGTCGTTACCTGTGTTTTTACCCGATGGATAAAAAACGGGGGGATGTCCAGAATTGGTACCAAGTCCCGATTGCAGAGCGGCAAAAGATGATGCGTGAGCACGGCATGATAGGCCGGCGGTATGCCGGCCGGGTGAACCAGATTATTTCCGGCTCGGTCGGTTTTGACGATTGGGAATGGGGGGTGGATCTGTTTGCCGATGACCCACTTGTGTTTAAGCAACTGGTGTATGAAATGCGTTTTGATGAAGCCAGCGCACTATATGGTCTCTTCGGGACTTTCTATCTGGGTTTGCGTATTCCAGCCGCCGAGCTCGGGGTGCTTCTAAGCGGGACGGTTCCAGCCTTTCCTACAGCATAGGACAGTGCCAGGATACGGCTTTGGCCTTTTTTTTCTCCGCTCCCTCGTTACAATGACCGGCCATGGCAATCACAACTGATATCGATGTCGTTGTTATCGGCGGGGGAGTCATTGGCACCTCTGTGGCCTATCATCTGGCAGGGCAAAACGTCCGTACCTTGCTGGTGGAAAAGAACACGCCAGGCCAAGAAGCGTCCTCAGCCGCAGCAGGCATGTTGGCCGGCACCGGTGCCGGGTCTAAACGCGGCCCAATGTATCAGCTCAAACAGGCGAGCCAGGCGCTTTATCCAGCCATTATTCGTGAATTGGAAGAATGCACGGGGATCGATATTGAGTGTCAAACTCCAGGCATCTTCGAGATTATTCTGACTGAAGCAGACGAGAAGAAACAGCGTCGCTTATATGAAGTCCGTTTCGAACAAGGCCACGCAGTCAGCTGGTTGTCAGCCGAAGAAGCACGGCGTCGGGAACCAAGTTTGACGCCTGGCGTACGAGCTGCTGTCCATTTTGCTGGAGATTACCACTTGCATACTGGCAAACTGGCCGAAGCCTGGGTTCAGGCAGCGCAGCAACGCGGCGTCACCTTGCACACAGGAAAAACTGTTACTGAAGTTCGCATCAATGCCGGACGGGTCAGTCAGGTCCGGATTGGTGACGAATGGGTGAGTACCAACACGGTTGTGATCGCTGCTGGGTCCTGGTCCGCCCAAGTTGGCGAGGTGTTTGGCCTGACGATTCCGATACAGCCAGCCAAGGGACAAATGCTGGCTGTTCGCACGACGCAGCTCCGGCATGTCATTTCAAGTGGAGACCATTATTTAGTGCCACGTAAAAATGGCGAAGTCATTATTGGCTCTACGATTGAATTTATTGGCTATAACAAGGATGTTACTTTAGAAGCGGTTCAACTCTTAGCCGCATGGGCAGACACCATCGTGCCAGGCATCAGTAAGGCTCCATTCAGCCGCTTCTGGGCGGGCCTACGTCCCTACTCTCCGACCCAGCGGCCAATTTTGCGTCGTGCGCCGGGTTTGGACAACGTCGTCCTGGCGACTGGCCATCACCGCAATGGGATTCTCTTAGCTCCGATTACGGGTCAGTTAATCAGTGAGCTGATTACGACTGGACAGCCTTCACAATCGCTTGAGCCGTTTGGGCTGCAGGCTGAGCCGGTGTCTTTGGCTGAGCCAGGTGAGGAGTTGGGTGAGGCGGAGTGAGGGAGGCAAAAGAACAAAGGGCAAGGAGCAGGGGACACGGAGAGGAAAAAGACTGAGAGATTGCAGCTGGCTAGGGGGTATGGCATAATTCTGCGGCCGATAGAGTCTATATTTTTTTCATCCAAGAAGGAGGGATATGTATGGCAGATGTGACAATTCGTGCGCTGAAAAACGGGCCTCTCGAAGTGCGTGGTGGACCAAAACTAACGGATCAGAAGCGAAGTGAGTACAAGGGTCAAGAGGACCCAATGTATCTGTGTCGCTGTGGCCAGTCCTCAAATAAGCCGTTTTGTGACGGCACCCACCAGACGTCTGGTTTTGTCGCCGAAGAGACAGCAGAATAAACGTCTTTATTCTTTGGCATCAACAGCCTCGGAAACGGCCCCTGAGGACGCCTGTGGGGCTGTTTTCATTTTCAGCACGGTGTGTTGTTCACTCAGGATATGGACTGCTCTGACACTCGTCCCGTAGCGATAAACCAACTCTCCTCCCCAATACCCTTGCACGACAAGCCCGCCCAGCCCCAGCCCGATCATAATTAGAAAGAATACTGGCAAGCGGCCATCAATCTGGACCCTAATGACTGTCAGGATAATAAAAAAGCCGAGCAAACCGTAGCCCAGGTATTCATGATAGATGAGCAAATCCTGAATCTGGGTATCAAATGCACTATTCGGCTGGGGGAGCTGCTGTTCAATCCAACCGCTCAAAACAGATAGCCCCATCCCAACAACCCCTGCATAAAAACACGGACGTCCAGCATGCTGCCAGCCTGGCTGCTGTCGTACGCTACCCAGACCATCTAAGACTGCCCCAAACACAGTCAACGCAGTCGCAAAATGCACAAAAACCGGATGTAGTGTCAGCACCCAGCCCGCCTCAAGCGGTGGAACAGGAGCTCCATCTTGCGCCCAGGTTGGTGTGATGCAACACAGCCAAAACAGCGGAACAAACCCGGCCTTCCACCCCCAGGCTTTCTGTCCCCGTTTTTGACATCTGACTTTTGACATTTGACTTTTAATTTCTGCCTTCCGCCTTCTCCCCACCTTGCCTTCTTATGCTATTTGGGAACGTGTGTTACAACACGGCAGGGATAAGCCTCAGCAGGAGACACATATGGCGCTTAAGGATTACGATGAGCAAATCGAGCAACCAACCTACACCAAGGAGCCGGTTGTCGCCCAGGTCGGAGAAATTGAACCTGGGACCACCAAGAAGTTTATCCGAGTAGTGAATGACAGAGAAACTGAATGCTTCATCGTGAACTATAATGGCCAGCTCTTCGCCTATATGAACAGTTGCCGCCATGTCCCGATGACCATGGACTGGGTCGAAAATCAGTTCCTGAATGAAGATGGCCGCTATATTTTGTGTGCCACGCATGGCGCAGCTTATGAACCCAACACTGGAGAATGTGTGTTTGGTCCCCCGTGTGGACAGTTTCTTGCGCGTATCCCACTTGAGATTGTTGGGGATGATGTGGTTGCTGGCCAGCCGATTGAGGATGGCGACGATTGATATAAGTCTCTAATTTAAAAGGGTTTTATTCCCAATCTTCGCCCATGTGGGCTCTACTAAGACGCTGTTTTAAATATTCGAGCGCGCCAAGATCCTCGATAATATCCCCGCCAGTATCGTAAAAGAAAATCTCGCCTTTTTTGTTGCGACCAACGGCCACAAGCCATTCCAATTCATTCCGATCTTCGAGGAGGTAGTTGATAGTCTGCGACACCCCTTTTTCAGAGATCAGGGTGATTTTTGGTCGTTTTGGGCTTTCTTGGGGTGTTGTTGACATGGCACGCCTCCCACGCATACGCAGCCTACTGCTACGTCCTCCGCTACACATCTGTACTCTCACCTGCGGTAGGCAGAGCATAGGGGGTGGATAGCGTCAAGTCAATACAGCGATGGCGATGGTCTCGACATGGTACGTCTGGGGAAAAAGATCGATTGGTTGGAGGCTCACCACACGATAACCATGCTGTCCAAGGCGCTGTAAATCACGGGCCAAAGTGCTTGGATCGCACGAGATATATACGATCTGCTGGGCGCCGAAGCGGGGCAGTCTATCAACAATATCCGCCACGCCTGCACGAGGTGGATCTAAAACAATTGTATCGGTACCTCTTGCGTCGTGCTTATGCTGGTTGTGCGGATTCTGGTTGCGGAGCAGGATGTCGAGCCCTTTGTGAACTGAAGTCTGCATGAATTCAACGTTTGAAAGCCCCAGGCGAGCGACGTTCTCACGGGCATTGGCAACCGCCACCCGGTCTTGTTCGATGCCAATAAGGCTGTGGACTCGATAGGCTAGAGGGAGCGTAATATTTCCAGCCCCACAGTACAACTCAAGTACCTGATGTTCGCTATCAAAGTCCGCCAGGCGTAAGAGTGTTTCAATCAGAAGCCGATTGCCGGCTAAGTTGACCTGGGTAAAAATCCCACTGCTGACGGACAGAGACAGATTATCCGCCTTATCAATCTCGTCGATCTCGCCCAGCTCATTCTGCCCCAAATCTACACTGATCTGCGTCTCTCCCCATTCGCGACGCCAGCCACGACCAAACAGCACCAGACCAGCAATGCCGGGATGGGCACTAAGGAAGCGTTGACAGGCGAGGTCATCAGCCGTTTGAAAGACGCCTTCGGCATTCCCGACCAGTACAGTCCGCATGGCTTTTTCTTCAGTCAGCAGCTCAACCCGACGGACAATTGTCTGCAACACAGCCAGCCATTCCCGCGCCTGGCGTAGTTGGTCTGAGCTGTCTTGGTTGGCAATAAGACATGACTCAATCTCGACCAGCTCATGAGAACGGGCTTGATAAAAGCCCAGCCGATCTGGTGGCTCAGTCCGCAGACGGATGCGGTGGCGATAATGCCATTCGTCCGGGCTGGGAATAATGGGGAGGACCGGTGGCTCAGTCAAGCCGCCAATCCGACGCATATTTTCCTCGACCGAGGCTTGCTTGGCTCGCAACTGCGCAGCATACGTCATATGCTGCCACGGACAGCCGCCACAGCGTGGAATATAGGGACACGGCGCAGAACGGCGCTCAGCCGAAGCGTGCTTCAGCGCAACCAGACGTCCAATGGCATAGGTCTTTTTCTCTTCCTCAATCACTACCTCGACGATATCACCCGGCACGGTGCCTGGCACAAAGATGACCTTGCCATCAACCCGCCCGATGCCAGCAGGGCCATAGGAGAGACGCTCAATCGTGACGGTAAGAGGTTGAGAAGACATGGGTGGTGCTCAGGAGAGGACGGTGAGTGGGAACGTAAAACGTAAAGCATGAAACGTAAAGGGAGGGGAAAGCCAAACTCAGCACCTTCCTATCTCCCACAAGGCTGGGCTTTGTGCTAAATACGGCGAGCCATGACGCACGGACCAGAGAACACACTCCACATACGACGCGGGAAACGGACAGATGCCCCTGCCCTGCAAGCCCTGTCTTTCGCGGTAGCCAGCTTGATCGATGATAAGCAAGCAACTCAACAAGCAGTTCGGGCAACACTCTTGAAAGAGGCATCTCAGGACCTGACGAAGCAAGAAATACAGCATTGGCGACGGCTGGCGAGCGATCCGGCGTTGGACTTTTACATTGCAGAACAGGCCGGGAGCCTCCAAGGAATGGTTCTGGTGGGCTACCTCCGTTCACTCCATAATCGAGGCTGGCGAGCGAGCCTCGATATCACTATTCTTGCTTCAGCTACCGAAGAGGTAGGCCAAGCGCTCCTCGACTTTGCCAAAGTTCGGGCTCGTAAGCGCGGCTGCCAACTGATGTACCTCCAGGCCTGCAATGCCCCGGGACTCAGAGATGAAGAGCTGTTGAAACGAAATGGATTTTCTGCTGCGGGGACACTCCTGTCGTGTCCCCTGCATTGACTGAGTTTTGACATTTGCCCCTTCGACGGGGCTCAGGACAGGCTTTTGATTGTCTTCTTGAGAGTCCCTACTTTTGAGAGTCCCTACTTGACCCTTTTACCCGTCAAGCGCTATGAGGAGGGGGCAAGGAGACTTGTCCTTTTGTGTCGGGGTGTGGCTCAGCCTGGTAGAGTACTCGGTTCGGGACCGAGGGGTCGCTGGTTCGAATCCAGTCACCCCGACCACATACTCCTTCTTGCTCCCATTTCGTTCTGGCTCGCTGCTTCTGCGGCGCTGCCTAGCACCAAAAAATACTATGCTCGACGAGTCCTCCTTGCTCCTATCTATATTGCTGATGCTACTAGCCTACCTATGTGGCTGTATCCCGACGGGAGAGCTCATCGGTCGCCGTCTGGGCATTGCTGTACGCGAATCTGGGAGTGGGAATACTGGAGCAACAAATGTCGCCCGTACAGCAGGCAGGAAAGCCGGCATCTTGACCCTTGCCAGCGATATGCTCAAGGGCCTCATTCCCGTGCTTGTCGTGCGTCAACTTGGGCTTGGAGAAAATGTCGAGGCCGGGACAGCGATGGCTACCGTTCTCGGACATACGTTTTCAATTTTTCTGGGTTTCTCAGGCGGGAAAGGCATTGCGACTGGATTCGGCGCTTTCCTGGGTTTAGCCCCTCAGGCCATGCTGCTGGCTATACTTCCTTTTGGGGTGCTTTTTGGACTGACTAAAATTGTTTCTATTTCCTCTTTAGCAGCAACTATTACCGCCCCAATTCTTTTAGCCGTGTTCGGCTACTCTGGCTCCTATATTATTGCTGGCTTAGTGATCTCTTTGCTTATCGTTGTCCGCCATCGCGAAAATATTATGCGGCTGTGGAAGGGCGAGGAGTCGCAGCTAGATCTCTAAGCCTCTAGATCCCTGACATTCTGCTTAAAAAAGCGGCGCTGCTTGAGAAATAAGCATCAGGCCGCCCCAACAATTCTCTTTTTTTCGCCTTTTTCCCGGAGAAAGGGCACATTTCCCGTGGCGTGTTTTTGGTATCCTTTTTGCTCTCTCCTGATTAGAACCACACTGAGAGCTTTACAAGCTCAGAGTTTTACTCTAGAGAGGGCCTGAGGAGGTACTCTCTATGGAAGGCACCATGAAAAAAGTAGAAGCGATCATCAAGCCGTTCAAGCTGGATGAAGTCAAAGAGAACCTCAACTCCCTTGGCGTACGTGGCTTAACCGTTAGCGAAGTCAAAGGCTTTGGCCGCCAAAAGGGACATACTGAGCTCTACCGTGGAGCAGAGTACGTGGTTGACTTCTTGCCTAAAGTCAAGCTTGAAATCATTGTTGACGAAGACCTGGCCTCGAGCGTTGTCGAGGCGATTGAAAAGGCGGCCAATACCGGTCGAATTGGAGATGGCAAAATTTTTGTCTCTTCGGTTGATGAAGTGATCCGTATTCGGACTGGCGAACGCGGAAAAGACGCGATTTAAGCTGACCAGCTGTCCGTAAAAAAGTACACACAGCACAGGAGCACAGGAGGAGACGAGACACATGACACCAAAGGATGCCATTAATCTAGCCCAGGAGAAAAAGGCCGAGATCGTGGACATTAAGTTCATGGATTTCATTGGCACCTGGCAGCATTTTTCCGTCCCGCTGAGCGAATATAACGAAGACATTTTCGAAGACGGGCTCGGCTTTGATGGTTCTTCGATTCGCGGCTGGCAGGCGATCAATTCCTCAGACATGCTGGTCATTCCGGACCCGAACACAGCGACTGTAGATCCCTTCTGTGAAGTCCCGACCTTGTCCCTGATCTGTAATATTGTTGACCCGCTGACCAAAGAAGACTATTCGCGCGACCCCCGCAATATTGCCCGTAAAGCCGAGGCATATGTCAAATCGAGCGGTGCCGGCGATACTGCCTTTTTTGGACCAGAACCCGAATTCTTCATTCTGGACGATGTACGCTACGACCAGAACGCCTATGAAGGCTACTATCATATCAACTCAGTTGAAGGGACCTGGAATTCCGGCCGAGACGAAGGACCGAACCTCGGCTACAAACCGCGTCACAAAGAAGGCTATTTCCCAGTCTCTCCATTGGATTCATACCAGGACATCCGAACTGAAATGATCCAGACCATGGAAGCGGTCGGTCTACGGGTCGAAAAGCATCACCACGAGGTAGCAACCGCTGGCCAGGCTGAAATCGACCTGCGCTTCCTACCTCTAGTGGAAATGGCCGACGCTATTCAGTGGTATAAGTATATTGTTAAGAACGTAGCTAAGAAGCACGGAAAAACAGCTACATTCATGCCGAAGCCAGTCTTCGGCGACAATGGTTCCGGCATGCACGTTCACCAGTCGATTTGGAAAAACGACCAGCCTCTGTTTGCTGGTGACGGCTACGGTGGTATCAGCGAAATGGGGCTGCATTACATTGCTGGCATCTTGACGCATGCCCCAGCCCTGTGCGCGTTTGTTGCGCCGACGGCCAATTCGTATCGGCGTCTGGTTCCAGGCTTTGAGGCGCCGGTTAATCTGGCCTACTCGTCTCGGAACCGTTCGGCCGCGGTGCGCATCCCTATGTACTCGCCAAGCCCGAAGGCCAAACGCATTGAAGTCCGTTTTCCAGATCCATCGTGCAATCCCTACCTGGCTTTCTCTGCCATGCTGATGGCTGGCCTTGACGGTGTTGAGCGCAAATTGAACCCAGGTAACCCGCTCGATAAAGACATCTACTCACTGACCCCAGAAGAGCTGGTCGATGTGCCGTCCGTTCCTGGTTCACTGCCCGGTGCGCTTGATGCCTTGGAAAATGACCACGACTTTCTGCTCAGAGGCGATGTCTTCACCAAAGACGTGATCGAAACCTGGATTGAGTACAAACGTGAAAACGAGGTTGATCCGTTGCGCCTGCGTCCCCATCCGTACGAATTTACGTTGTACTACGACGTGTAAGTCGAAGCGGATTCCTGGTTTGTTATAGCCACACAGGGGGAAGGCTTTTCCCCCTTTTTTGTGTTTCCTCCATCCCTTCCGGCTCATCGAACGACACTCCGAACTCCTTGACAAATCTAGCTAAGTCAGGCAGACAAAAGGAGCTTTACACTCCATATCTGTCCTAATGAGGAAGGGAGCTTAGACCTTTGTCAAGATACACAAACGTGGACAAATGTGGACAGACAGTATATGCGATGGCGTTTTTGCTTTTCAGAAAACCTCTTTGGCCTGCGCAGGAACGTGACGCCCGTCGTCTCCCCTCTGAGAGGGGTAGACCTGGGCCATAAGGAGCCATGATACAACAGCGGGTATCACTGAGATGGAAGCAAAGACAGAGGAATTGTGGAGTTATCTACCGTGGGCTACACGGGGAGTGACGCCTGTGGAGAGTGTGTAAGACACGGAAATCCGTGCAGTGCTCAGAGAAGCAGGAACTGACACGGGTGCACTTGGGTGCACGGGAAAGGTAGCAGAACCTACCATGTTATTAGACGGCAAGGTCGCGATCGTTACCGGCGCAGGCCGAGGGATTGGCCGCGAAGAAGCACTGCTCATGGCGAAACACGGAGCAAAAATTGTAGTCAACGATTTGGGTGGTCACTTCGACGGAACCGGCTCGGACGTTGGCCCGGCCCAACAAGTCGTGAATGAAATCAAGGCAGCCGGAGGAGAAGCCGTTGCCAATGGCGAAAGTGTCAGCGATTTCAAAGGCACCAAGCGGATTGTTGAGCAAGCTGTCGATACCTTTGGCCATCTCAACATTTTGATCAATAACGCAGGTATCCTACGCGACCGAATGATCTTCAACATGTCGGAAGAAGAGTGGGATGCAGTCATCGACGTGCATATGAAAGGCACCTTTAACTGTGCCCGCCACGCGTGTGAATACTGGCGCGAACAGCATAAAGCGGGCAACATCCTAAACGGCCGCGTCATTAACACCTCGTCTGATGCCGGTATCCTGGGCAGCCCTGGCCAGCCAAACTACGGTCCAGCCAAAGCGGCGGTCGCTTCGTTGGCGATTATTATTGACCGGGAAATGCAGAAATATGGTGTGACCGGCAACGCGATTGCCCCCTTAGCTCGGACTCGTCTCACGGTTGATGCGACTCCGCAGACCGCCGGTTTAATGGATGCAAAAGAAGGCGAACACGATTACTTCAGTCCCCACCATGTTGCCCCGCTGGTCGCCTGGTTAGCCAGCGATGATGCGGCCAATGTCCACGGCGAAGTCTTCCGCGTTGGCGGCGGGTGTGTGTGGATGATGAAGGGCTGGCATACAGCTGGAACGGTCAAAAAACTCGGCGACTGGGAACCAGTTGAACTTGGCGAAAAGCTGAAAGTTGAGCTGGTCAAGGGCATTACTGCAAAAGAAGATCTCGGCTCAGTCTTTAAATCGCTCAAAGCGTAACCCGAAAATCTCATACTGAGGGCGAGGCGGCTCGCTTTGGTGAGCCGCCTCTTTTAACTTCTGTGACACAACAACAATCTCGTCCTGCTCATAGCACCTTTTGCGTACTCATCGTCTGTCACGCTAACACCAGCCGTAGCGTGATGGCTCACTGCCTGCTCGAAAAAATGCTCAAGGAACGTAGAGTTGAACACATCACGATTCGTTCCGGCGGCATTGCGATTTACGCCCGAGATCGTATGTATGCCTCTCTCGACGCCCGCTTGATTTTGCGGGAACATGGTATTCATCTGGAAGGCGAAGACTTTGTCTCAACCGACTTGAAACGCCATCGTAACCTGATTCAGGATGCACACCTCGTTCTGGCGATGACTGAGGAACAAAAAGGCATGCTCGACGCCTATCCCGAAGCCGAAGGAAAACCTGCCTACACTCTCAAAGAGTTTGCTGGTGAGGAAGGCGACATTGACGATCCCGCCATGCAAGGCGAAGAGGCGTTTCGGGCGCGGATGGTCGAGATTCAGCGTTGTCTGGAAAATTCTTTTGAGGATTTGCTGAGGTTATCTCATGCGCACGTTTGAAAATCCGTCGGATACCCAGATTTACGATATTTTAGCCAACCCAAAGACGATTGCTGTAGTCGGTTGCTCACCAGATCCAGATCGAGATAGTAACCAGATTGCCGCCTTGCTCAAAGCCAAAGGGCACAAGGTTATCCCAGTGAACCCTAAGTGCCAGGAAATCTTGGGCGAGCGGTGCTATGCTAGCCTGCAAGACATTCCCGAGTCAGTTGATATGGTTGATGTTTTCAGGCGCTCAGAGTTCGTGGCTCAGATTGCGGATGAGGCCATTGCGGAGCAAGCGTCCATCTTGTGGCTGCAGCTTGATGTGATTGATGAAACTGCCGCACGCAAAGCGCAAGAGGCAGGCTTGACGGTAGTGATGGATCGGTGTCCAGCGATTGAGTACAGGAAGTTATTTTGAGAATCGAACGTGAAACGTAAAACGTAAGAAAGGCTTCCCGGCCCTGTCTTTTCATATTTTACGCCTGACGTTTTACGTACTCCCCATGTCAGACACCACACCAAAAACGCTCAAAGCCTGGCAACGCCTCACCTCCAAAACCGTCTATTCGTGCCGCATCTTCTCCCTGCGGGAAGATCATAAACGCTCGCCACGGACTGGCAAAGGACACGACTTTTACCTCTTAGACGCCGGGGAGTGGATCAATATCATTCCTATCACGGCAGACGAACAGGTTGTGCTCATCCGTCAATATCGGCATGGCGTGGATGACTTTACGCTAGAAATTCCGGGCGGCATGGCTGACCCTGAAGACCCATCACTACTCCACGCAGCACGTCGCGAAATGCAGGAAGAGACCGGCTATGACTCTGACGATGTCGTGTTACTCGGCCCTATTCATCCAAATCCGGCCATTCAAGGCAATCAGTGTCACAGTTTTTTAGCCCGCAACGTTGAGAAACGTTTTGAGACGCATTTTGATACGACCGAGGAAACCGAGGTCGTCCTGGTCCCGCTGGCCGATATTCCCGACCTCATCCGCCGGGGACACATCACCCATGCCTTAGTCGTGGTTGCCTTTCACTGGTACGATCTGTTGCATCGGTAGAGCCCCCCTCTTCGTTGTTCCTCACTCAGCATTTCCCAACAACAGCGGAACTGTCAGAACAACAGCTGCCGCCTTCTCCCCTCACGAGGGAAAAAGACAGCCCCCTCCAACGCTGGATACGAAGAGCAGCCAAGGTCTGGGCAACGCCCCTGTGGAGCTCGCCAGCAATGCCTCGCTGTTCATCTTCACGTACGTGACGCAATTCGATGGCGTATTTTTGTTCTTGGTTCACAGCTAGGCATGTTTTGGGAAAGGGCGCTCAGAAAGGGATCGCCCTCTCCTGAGTGTTAGCCGAGCTTTTCTCGGATGACCCGTCCCATTTCCTTACAACCGACCAGACGGCACTCGGGCTGGGCAATATCGGGCGTCCGGTAGCCTTCGGATAAGACAGCATCGACCGCGTCTTCAATTGCTTGGGCGGCTTCTTCTTGATTGAACGACAGGCGCAGCATAAGCGCCGTAGACAACAGAGCTGCCATCGGGTTGGCTTTATCTTGTCCGGCAATATCGGGTGCTGTACCATGGATAGGCTCATACAAGCCACGCGAGCCTTCGCCTAATGACGCTGAGGGCAGCAATCCCATTGAGCCAGCGATCATCGACGCTTCGTCGGTCAAAATATCGCCAAACATATTCTCAGCGGCAATCACATCAAAGTCGCCTGGGCGGCGGATCAGATGCATCGACATGGCATCGACCAAGACATCTTCATATTCCACGTCGGGATAGTCCTTGGCAACTTCATGGGCGACTTCACGCCACATCCGCGAGGTCGCCATAATATTAGCTTTATCAACTGAGGTGACTTTTTTACGACGCTTGCGGGCCAGCTCAAACGAGGTCCGCATCAAACGCTCAACCTCACCCTCAGTGTAGAAAATCGTGTCTACCGCTTCACGCCCAGCATTGCCAGTTCGGCGCTCACTCGGACGGCCGTAGTACACGCCACCAGTCAGCTCACGCACGACAATGAGATCAACACCTTCCAGCACTTCGGGTTTGAGCGTTGAGGCATGCAGCAGATGTGTGTTGACTTGGAGCGGCCGCAGATTAGCGTACAGGCCAAGCTCTTTGCGTAGGCCCAGGATGGCCTGTTCCGGCCGGACGGTGGACTTCGGATCATCCCATTTGGGGCCTCCGACTGCGCCGAGCAGCACAGCATCACTTTCTGTTGCGACCCGCAGTGCGGCGTCACTCAGCGCCACTCCGTACTCATCAATCGAGCAGCCACCAGCCAGCGCCTGTTCACAGGCAAAGCTGAGGCCAAAACGTTTTTCAACAATCTTCAGGGCTTCAAGTGCCTCACCAATCACTTCAGGACCAATACCGTCACCGGCAAAAACTGCGATTTTATGGGCCATTCCATCTCCTTCTGTTCAAGCGACTTCCTGGCTCTCAGCCAAGCTGTCTCCCTTGCTCATAGCACACAGGCGACCGCTCGGTCGCCCCTCTTTACTCAGTACTTTTCACGGCCCTTCCCGCCCGGCCGCGGTCTGACTCTGATAATAGCGCTCCCGATGGGCCAGTTTATTGAGCGCATTAATAAAGGCTAAGGCACTCGCCATAATAATATCGGTGTGGGCACCTTGGCCATTCACCGAAGTCCCGTTCTCGCGAATCATACACGACACTTCGCCCTGGGCGTCTGCACCGCCAGTGATGGATTTCACCGTGTAGCGCTCAAGTTTCGGCTCAAGCCCGGCAATCTTTGTCACCGCTTTGTAACACGCATCCACCATACCGTCTCCAGCAGCACTATCGACCACCTCTTGGTCCTCGACCTTCATCTTCACGGTTGCGTGTGGCACGGCCATGCTCGACGAGGTCACATTCAGATAGATAAGTTCATATTTATCCGGCAAGCGGGCGGTTTCTTCCGTGACGATTGCGATCAAGTCCTCATCATAGACGTTCTTTTTCTTGTCGGCCAAAGCCTTAAAACTCACAAAAGCCTTGTTCATGTCTGTCCCAGTGTAATCGATGCCGAGTGTCTTCAGGCGATCAACAAACGCATGTCGGCCGGAGTGCTTGCCTAAAACGAGCTTATTACTGCTCAGCCCAATCGTCTGGGGCTGCATGATTTCGTAGGTCAACTTGTTTTTAAGCACACCGTCCTGATGAATGCCCGCCTCATGGGCAAACGCATTCGCTCCCACAATAGGTTTATTGAGCGGAACGGTAATACCAGTGATCTGCGACAACAGCTGGCTGGCTGGATAAATTTGCTCGGTGACGATGTTTGTTGTCACATTGGAGAAGACATCTTCGCGGGTCTTGAGCGCCATGACGACTTCTTCCATCGAAGTATTCCCGGCCCGCTCGCCAATGCCATTAATCGTACACTCGACCTGGCGCGCGCCGTGCTCAATAGCAGCTAAAGAGTTGGCAACAGCTAAGCCCAAATCATTATGACAGTGGGCACTCCATTTAACATCTTTTCCGCCAGGCACCTTCTCCTGGAGGAAGGTAAACAATTGCCCATATTGACGCGGAATGGCGTAGCCAGTCGTATCCGGAACATTGATCGTGACCGCCCCAGCTTTAATCACTTCACCAAAAATCTCAACCAAATAGTCAGGATCGGTCCGCGAGGCGTCCTCTGCTGAGAATTCAATATAGTCGAGATATTTCTTGGCATAGCTGACTGCCCAGACAGATGCATCCAGCGCTTCCTGGCGACTCATCATCAGTTTGTCTTTGAGGTGGATGTCAGACGTGGCGATGAAAATATGGATGCCTGGATTTTTAGCCTTTTCCACCGCCTGGATCGAACGCCGGATATCGTCCTCCTTAGTCCGCGACAAGCTGAGGACAATCGGGGTCGGCATCAGTTCAGCGACCCGTCTGACTGATTCGAAATCTCCCTCTGACGACGCGGCAAAACCAGCCTCGACTACATCGACATTCAGGTTCTCGAGCTGGCGGGCGATCATGACCTTTTCTTCGATGTTCATCGTTGCTCCAGGCGACTGCTCGCCATCACGCAACGTGGTGTCAAAAATCTGGACAATATCCCGTTCCATAACGTTCCTCCTTACTTCCATAAAAAAAGGGCTGCGAGATATCCCGCAGCCCTTTTGGAAAGCAAAAGGCCACGGGCTGTTTCCCGCCCATGGCCTCCGAGAGTCCTTAGTTTTTTACACGTGTCTCTTGGAACCATTCGGCGGGGTGCTAAGCAGCAGGCCCAGCAGGAGGCCACGTCCTAACAAACCAGATAGTTCCAACAATCCAAGAGTCACTGTGTGATCAGTCATTTTTTCCCCGTAAGAGACTTCCTCCCATCACCTATAACGAACCTTCCTTGTCTCTGTCAAGCCTCGGTAGAGGATGCACGTTTTCAAGGGGCTTCTCTATAGACCTTTCTACAGGCTGCTTTTTAATTTTTGCCAAACCCAGCTTGCTCAGCCGGATAGCCAGCCGGATAGGTCCAGAGGCAGCGTAACACCAAAAGACGCTAAACAGCATGATCTGCGGCTGAGCAATAGTCACCTGGATGGCGATAATCGCTAGCAGCAGTAACCAGAAGGGCTGACGGTTGCGTAAGTTGAGCTCTTTAAAACTATAATAACGGATATTGCTGACCATCAAACTCGCTAAAATATAAATCAGCAACAGTAGGGTGATATGCTTGCTCGTCGCACCTTCCCCGCCCAGGAAGTCATACATCAGGATGGTCGTTGCCACCACAGCTGCGGCAGCAGGAATTGGCAGGCCAATAAAATTCTTTTTGTCTGCCGATTCGGACTGGACATTAAACCGAGCAAGCCTGAGTGCTCCACACGTCACATACAGAGCAGCGGCGAGCCATCCCCAGGCGCCCCACGGCTCAAGCGCCCAGCGGTATGCCAAGACACCGGGGGCTACACCAAAAGCGACAAGATCGGACAGCGAGTCATACTCAACACCAAATTTACTAGAGGTCTTAGTCATCCGGGCAATACGCCCGTCGAGCCCGTCAAAGACCATAGCGATCAGAACGGCAATCCCTGCAAACAGGTATTCTTCGCGTAGCGTCGCGATAATCGCATAAAAGCCACAGAACAGCCCACCAGTCGTAAACAGATTTGGCAGCAGATAGACCCCCTTACGCAACGGAGGGGTCATTTTTCGCCGTTTGGGCAAGGAGCGAATCTGAGACTGGCCATCCATACGTTTCATTGTACACGCTTCATTCGGTTATACTATCCGCTTCAGGGTCAGGACCAAGATCGAGACCAGGACTCGGATACGCTCCTAAAATAGTCTCGCCTGCCTTCACCCGCTGGCCAATTTTGACCTTGAACTCGACGTCTGGTGGACAATACACATCAACCCGAGAACCCAATATAATCATCCCATATCGAGCGCCCTGTTTCGCCCGTTCGCCACCTTTCAGCTGACACACAATCCGCCGAGCAAGGATACCAGCAATCTGGACGAGGGCGACTTTCCGGCCACGTTCGTCTTGAATAGTGACGGCATTCTGCTCATTGACATTCACTGCCTCTTCGGCGAACGCAGGGCGGAATTTACCTGGATGATACTGGACCGCTTCAATCTGCCCGGACACGGCAAGACGATTTACATGCACATCTAAAGGCGACATAAAGATTCCTATTCGGGTCGTTGGCGCCTGTAAAAAACGCGTATCCTGGCACTGCTGCTCAATGGTGACGACTTTCCCGTCAGCCGGAGCGACAATGAAGTTTCTGCCCTCGGGAGGCGTGCGTTCTGGGTCGCGAAAGAAATAAGCAACAAACAGCGTGAGGAAGAAGACAGTCAAACTGAGGAGGCGAAGATCGACTAGGCCGAGAATCAGTGAGGTAATGCCGAGGCCAAAGATCCAGGGATATCCCTGTGGTGCGAAGTGCATAGTGACAAAGAGGTGAGATGGTAGATCAAAAGTCCCCTCTCCCCTGGGCGGAGAGGGAGCAAAAAAACATGTCCGGATATTTAGTTTTTCGCCTTGTCAACCAAACGGTTCTGCTGCATCCACGGCATCATGCCCCGCAGATGGGCACCAACGACTTCAGACTCATGGCCTTTGGCGGCATCACGCAGGGAGTTGAAGTTGGGCGAGCCAGACCGATGCTCGGCAATCCATTCATCGGCAAATTTGCCGGACTGGATATCCGCTAAGATGCCTTGCATCGCGTTGCGCGTCTCGTCTCCGATGACTCGTTTACCACGGGTCATATCACCATATTCAGCCGTATTGCTGACTGAATAGCGCATATTAGTGATGCCGCCCTCGTAGATGAGGTCAACAATCAGCTTCATTTCATGGATACACTCGAAGAAGGCCATCTCTGGGGCATAGCCTGCCTTAACAAGCGTCTCAAAACCGGCGCGCATGAGCTCTGTGACTCCGCCACACAGGACGGTCTGTTCACCAAACAGATCAGTCTCTGTCTCTTCTTTGAAAGACGTCTCTAAAACAGCTGCTCGGCCGCCGCCGATAGCAGATGCGTAGGCCAAGGAAATATCTTTGGTATTGCCAGATGGATCTTGGGCAATAGCGATAAGGCACGGCACGCCCTGGCCTTTTTCAAATTCGCTACGCACCAAGTGGCCTGGACCTTTCGGAGCGACCATAAAGACATTCACATCTGCCGGTGGGACAATCTTTTTGAAGTGTATATTAAACCCGTGCGCACAAGCCAGGGATTTCCCAGCCGTTAGCCCTTGCTTAATATCAGACTCATACATCTCACTAGCGACTTCATCTGGGGTCAGGATCATGATGATGTCAGCCTCTTTTGCCGCTTGGGAGACTTCTTGAACCACAAAGCCTGCACTTTCGGCTTTGGGCCACGAGCCGCTACCCTGTTTGAGCGCAATCCGGACGTCCATGCCACTGTCGCGGAGATTGAGGGCGTGGGCGTGGCCCTGACTGCCATACCCAACAACCGCAATCTTCTTGTCCTTGAGGAGGGAAAGGTTGGCGTCTTTATCGTAGTAAATATTCATGCTGCTTTCTCCTTGTGGATTTTTCTTTTATTGAGTTCCACCGCTTCGCCCCCATTTGCAGTGGACAGCACTTGCATACCACGTTGGATAGCGACTTTACCAGTCCGGACAATCTCTCGGACCCCGAGCGGTTTGAGCAATTCTAAAATGGCACTGATCTTGCCCTCATCGCCAGTCACTTCAATGACGTATGAACGAGGACCGGCGTCAATAACTTTGGCCCGGAAAATATTGACAATATTCAGCACCTCGCTCCGTGTGCGCTCATCCGAGGCAACCTTAATGAGCGCCATCTCACGCTCAACATGCGGGGTGTCCTGAAAATCAATCACTTTGATGACACTGATGAGCTTGTTCAGCTGCTTGGTGATCTGCTCAACAATATGATCATCGCCTTCAGTTACCAAGGTAATTCTGGAAGCCGTATCATCAAGCGTCTCCGCTACGGACAGACTGCTGATATTATAATTACGGCCGCTGAATAAACCGGCCACCCGAGCTAACACTCCGGCTTCGTTTTCGACAAGTATAGAAATGGTGTGGCGCATGGAACCTTCAGAGTGAGGAACGCCGCAGCGGAGAAAAGCGAAGGGGGCCAGCTTGACTCGCTCCCCCCCGTGAAAAGACTTATTATGACAGGAATTCCAGGATTCCGGAGATTCGTATGCTTTCGTACGCTTTTATGCTGCGGACTGTTGCCGGTGGCGGGCCAGAATCTGCATCATCCGGTCCTTGCCAGCAAGTTTTTGTTTTTGAATCTGTTTCTCTTCGAGCTCTTCTTCTTCAGTTAGGTGGGATTGCTGTCGGAGTTCTTCAAGACGCTGCTTAAGTGCTCGGTGTTCGTCGTAGCATTCACGCAACTCAGAATCGGTATCGGCCAACGAGCGAATCAGCTCTTCTTCTTTTAATTCCATACGGCCCCTCCTGAAAGTTGAGTATCGCACCGACTGTAATACAGGCAGACTTCAATTGTCAACGTCACACGTCTGTCCAGCTGTCTACCTGTATTCCGCTTGTTATTCCTGTCGGGCGTGCTTCGATTCCTCAATGATCTTCTCGGTCAGATGATGGGGAGCCTCTTCATAATGCGAAAACTCCATTTCAAAGACCCCTCGCCCACTCGTCATGGAACGTAGATCAGGTGCATAGGACAAAATCTCTGCCATTGGCACCGAGGCTTTAATGATCTGAGTGCTGCCTTTTGCATCAACGTTATTGAGCCGGCCACGGCGTCGGTTGAGATCGCCGGTAATATCGCCGGTATATTCCTCAGGGACGGAGATCTCTATGTGCATGATCGGTTCCAGAATAACCGGCTTGGCTTTTTCTAAGGCGTTTTGGATGCCAATCGAAGCAGCGATCTGGAAAGCCATATCAGACGAATCCACGTCATGATACGAGCCATCATATAGCGAGACCTTGACATCCACGAGAGGATAGCCGGCCAGGAAACCTTTGGCTAATGTGCCAATGGCACCTTTTTCAACCGATGGGATATACTGGCGTGGAATGGCTCCACCACGAATCTTATCCTCAAATTCAAAGCCGCCGCCGCGTGGTAGAGGTTCTAACTTAATCCAGGTATCACCAAACTGCCCGCGTCCGCCGGACTGTTTCTTGAGCCGACCTTGCGCTTCGGCAGTGCCATTAATCGTTTCACGATACGGCACTTTGGGAGCTTTGAGCTCCACTTCAACTCCATAGCGTCGTTTGAGCTTCTCGACGACAACCTCAATGTGGAGCTGGCCAGCCCCAGAGATGAGGATATCGTGGGATTGGGCATCCCGATCGACTTTGAGGGCCATGTCTTCCTCACACAAACGGTGCAGGGAAGACAGGATTTTCTCTTCGTCACCATGCGACTTCAGACCAAGAGCAAAAGAGATAGACGGAGAAAACTCTACCATTGGTGGCAGCAAAATCGGCGATTTCTCGTCACACAGGGTATCCCCAGTGTGCGTCTCCTTGAGCTTGGCAATAGCAACAACCTCACCGGATAAGGCAGACGCCACGGGCTGCTGTTTTTTTCCATCCAAAACAAACAGCTGGCCAAGCCGCTCTTTGGCATCCCGGGTGGAATTATGGACGACTGAATCACTCGTAATTTTTCCAGAACAGACCCGCATAAGCGACAGCCGTCCGGTCGGTGAGTCAATCGTCTTAAATACACGGGCTGAAAATGGAGCATCCGGATCTGGGGCCCGTTCTTCGTCCGCTTGGCTGTTGGGATGTTTCCCCGTTACCACAGGCCCTTGGTCAGGCGATGGCAGATAGTCAACGATGGCATCAAGCAAGGGCTGAACACCAGCACATTGCCCGCCCGACAGGCATAACACGGGAAATATTTCAGCTGAGGCAACGCCCTTGCTGAGGACCTGCTTGAGTTCATCCGTCGTGATTTCCTCCCCTTCAAGATAACGATTCAGCAAATCGTCGTCGAGTTCAGCAACGGCTTCAACCAACTGCTCACGCTGGGCATCGGCATCAGCTTGCACCTCGCCGGGAATATCTTGCTCTTCGACTGTCCCATTGTCACCAGTAAACATGAGGGCCTTCATGGACAGCAAGTCCACGACCCCCTCAAAGTCGGCCTGGCTCCCAATCGGAACCTGAATGGGCACAAACGTTCCTTCGAGAGTCTCGCGGAGTCCATTGAGGGCAGTCTCTAAGCTGCCTTCCTCACGGTCCATACGTGACAAACATACCAAACGAGGCAACTGCAACAGGTTCGCCCAGCCCCAGACACGCTCCCCCTCAACCTTCAAGTGGCCAGTCGGACTGACCACAAACACCGCCCCCGTCATGGCTTCCATGGCATACCGCGTATCGGATAAAAAGTTAGCGAGCCCCGGCGGATCGAGGAGACAGATGGAGTGACGCTTCCACGTAGTGGAATGGGGAGCTGTAGACAGCGACGCCTTGTGTCGCACTTCCTCGGATTCAAAATCAAACACCGAGTTGCCGTCATCAACCCGGCCCTGACGTGTCGTTGCACCGGAGGCATATAGCAATGCCTCGCCCAAGGTAGTTTTCCCAGCTCCACCCTCAGCTAGTAGCCCAACAGTACGAACACGGCGGATATCATCAGCCATTGGAACCCTCCTTCTTAGAGCAATCAATCAGGTCATCTTGTAGATCTTCTTGTAGATCTTCCTGCGATATTTTCCATATTTGTCATATTAGCGATTTCGCTCATATAAGATCCGGAGTCCATCGAGGGTTAAGAACTCGTCTACAGCTTCGATGGTTGCCGATTCGCTGGCAATCAGCCCGGCAAATCCCCCTGTGGCAATTACCTGAGCGTGGTGAGCATTCTCCTTTCTAATCCGGTCAACCATACCATCCACAAGGGCGGTATAGCCATAACAAATACCAGATTGGATGGCATGGACCGTGTTGCGTCCAACGACTTTGGGCGGCTTCACCAGCTCAACCCGATACAGCTTGGCGGTCTTGTTATACAAGGCCTCGAGTGAGATCCCGACTCCAGGTACAATCGCGCCGCCCAAATATTCACCATTGGCAGTCACATAGTCAAACGTAGTTGCCGTCCCAAAATCAACCACAATAGTGGCATCGTGGTACCGCTCATATGCCGCGACGGCATTCACAATCCGGTCAGCGCCAACCTCGCGCGGGACATCGTACAGGATAGGCATACCAGTTTTTGTGCCGGGACCAATAACGAGCGGACTCTGCTTAAAAAACCGCTGGGTGAATTCCTCAACCACTTTGATCATAGGCGGCACCACGCACGACACGATAATGCCCTCAACCGTAGAAAAAGAGAAGTCTGAGGCGGCAAATAAACTGCTCAGCAAGACGCCATACTCGTCAGACGTCCGCTGGGACTCAGTCACCAAACGCCAGTGCTGGATCAGCTGAGGATTCAGCGGGATATCCTGCCTGGTATCCTGCCGAGAATACTGATAGACGCCGACCACAGTGTGGGTATTGCCCACATCAATCGCGAGGATCATGCTTGTCTCCGCTTGTATAGCCATCAATCACAGTCACATCCCCAGCCACGATCCTACGTGGGGCATTGGTCGATTGCTCTCGTACCAGTAAGGCGCCATCGGTATCGAGTCCGAGGACGGTCCCGCTCACCGCTCCCTCTGGAGCAGCAACCGCAATCTGCTTCCCAATCAGGTCACTCGCATAGCGCTCCCATGCTGAGCGCAGCACTGTAAAACCTTCTTGTACCCACAGAAGATAGGATTGCTCAAGATGGGTCAGCAAGCTGGCGGCAAAGACCCCCCGCTCAACCGGCTCACCAGTGATCAAGAGTAAGGAGGAGGCTTTTTCCCTCAGCTCTTCAGGAAAGGCGTCACGTCGGGTGTTGAGATTGACTCCAATGCCGACAATAATGGCTTTCAGAGTGTCCGCCCCGGCTTGGCCGGTTTGCATTTCAGACAGAATACCGCAGACTTTTTTACCTTTCAGCAACACATCATTTGGCCACTTAATCGTCGGCGTGATGCCGCACACTTCAACAATAGCCTCGGCCACCGCCACCGCAGCCACGAGGTTCATCTGGGGAGCCAGCGCCGCCGGGACGGAGGGACGAAGAATCGTAGAACAGTACAGATTGACTCCAGCTGGCGAGACCCAAGTGCGGCCCAAGCGGCCTTTTCCACTACTTTGAGCATCAGCGACAACCACAGTCCCTTCAGCTGCGCCCTCACGAGCCAGCTGCATAGCGTAGGTATTCGTCGAATCAATAGCATCAAAAAAATGCAGCGGTTTACCAATGAGACGTGTCTTGAGCCGGCTTCCGACAGTAATCACAAAGTCTTGTTCAGACATGCTTGAGGACTCCTGACGAGGAAACTGTATCACTGAGCGACTCACACCTGAGGATCAAGTGACACAGCCATACTCAGGTCAACGGCTGGAGCGGAGTGGGTCAGCGCACCGACCGAAATAAAATCTACCCCTGTCTCGGCTACTTCGCGTGCCCGCCCCAGGCTCATATTGCCCGAGGCTTCGAGCAAAGCTTTGCCATTCACCAGCTGTACCGCGTCCCGCATCTGCGGCGTAGTCATATTGTCCAGCAGAAGGATATCAGCCTGCGCCTCCACCGCTTCCTGAACTTCTTCCAGAGTCGTGCACTCCACTTCAATCCGCAGTAGGGTTGAGGCATGCTGCCTGGCCTGGCGGACAGCTGCACCAACCCCGCCACACACGCTGATGTGATTGTCTTTAATTAATACCCCATCGTCCAAACCCATACGATGGTTTGTGCCCCCCCCCTGAGTCACGGCGTATTTATCCAGCAAACGAAAACCAGGCAGCGTCTTGCGGGTGTCGATGATCGTACACTGCGTTCCCACAATAGCCTCAACGAACTTCCGAGTCAGCGTCGCTACACCAGAGACGTGCTGCAAGAAATTCAGGAGAGTGCGTTCGGCGATGAGCAAAGAAGCGGCATTGCCCCACAGCGTAGCGACAACGTCGCCTGTGGTTACACCAGCCCCTTCCGTTTTCAGCAAGTGTACTTCAACATTGGTATCGACCGCATGCAGGACCTGCTGAATGAGGGGCAAACCTGCGAGCGTGAGCCCAGCCTTGGCTGTGATTTTTCCCTGGGCAGTACAGTCAGGAGGAATTGTTGCCAGGGTTGTCACATCGCCCCGGCCGAGGTCTTCCTCAAGAGCTCGGGCAATAAGGCGGGCAATAGCAGGGTGATTAAAAGGGTACATGCTGAAACAACTCCTCATTTATCACCCCAGTGCGCTCAGACTTGTACTCAGCGTTTCCAGTTGCGACTCCATATCGACCAACCGTCCGCGTTCTTTCTCAACGGCCTCAGGTTTGGCCCGTGAGACAAAATTCTCATTGGCGAGTTTCTTGCGCGTACCTTCGAGTGTCCCTGTCAGCTTTGTGATCCGGGAGATCAGCCGGGCACGTTCTTTTTCAATATCAACAACACCGAGGATATACACCTCGAGCTCACCAACGACAGCCGTTGCCGCATCAACCGTCCGTTCGACATCAGCCGCAATCTGGAGTGACGCCACACCCGCAAGCTGACTCATGTGAGCCGACCCAGCTTCAAGAATTTGAGCAGCCTGCCCAGTCACAGAGTCTACTTTAATCCGCACCTGAACCGTTTGCTTCGGCGGCACGGTGTACTGGCTGCGAATATCACGGATAGCGCGGATCACATCGCGTAAGAAGTCAACATCACGTTCTAACCGTACATCCTGCCACGCATCTTGCGGTCGAGGCCACGGCGCACG
The DNA here is from genome assembly GCA_965231765.1 of Binatia bacterium. Lineage (GTDB taxonomy): Bacteria > Desulfobacterota > Binatia > Bin18 > Bin18 > JAAXHF01. The sequence goes on along the minus strand of OZ246887.1, from coordinate 3,681,406 downwards.
AGTAATCAGCTCGGGAACTTCGAGTGCCTGCTCAATCCCCCGGTGGGGAGCGTGTTCGTTCAGACGTTGCCACAGAAATTCTGTCAAAAACGGAATACACGGATGCAACAGACGCAGCACCTGGTCAATGGCAAAAGCCAAGACTTGGCGGGCTGTCTCAGCTTCGCCTGCTGCACGTAGGCGGGGCTTAATCATCTCCAAGTACCAGTCACACAGCTCAGACCAGAAAAACTCTCGTGCAGCCGCAATCGCCGCCGACGGATTGTACGCTTCGAGCTGCGTATGGACTTCAGCAATCGCCCGCGACGATCGAGATAAAATCCAGCGATCCTCAAGCGCCAGGTCTGTTACTTGTAGCGGGTTAAACGTCGCCTCCTCTATATTCATCAGGGCAAAGCGAGTTGCATTCCAGAGCTTATTACAGAAGTTGCGGCCAACTTCAAATCGCTCGCTGACCAGTTTTGCTGAGGGAATATCTGGCATCGTGCCAAGGACATCAAACTCTTTACCGCTCGTTGGACACAAATAGGTAAAAATAGTCCGACCATGCTTAGCATTGGCCAAGTCAATCATCTCTTCGGTATAGGGCGAGATGGCTTGGACGGGCAGCCGAATATCCTGCGAGCCGGTCTGCATTTCACACAAGACATACCGCATCGCATCGCAGCCGTAGCGATCGATAATATCGACCGGGTCAATCCCATTGCCCTTGGATTTACTCATCCGCTCACCCTTGCCATCCAGAATCGTGGCGTGGATGAAGACGTCGGTGAATGGCACGTCACCCAGGTTGTATAAGCCCATCAGGACCATGCGGGCGACCCACAGGGTAATGATATCGCGTCCCGTCACCAGACAGCTGCCCGGATAGTAGAACGACAGGCAGTCAGCGACCCCATTTTGTCCACCAAGCAGCGCCTGGCCTGGATTAATTTCTGCACTAGCTGGATCAGGCCAGCCAAGGGTACTGTGTGGCCACAAGCCGCTGGAGAACCAGGTGTCTAAAACATCAGGATCACGCGCCAACCCTGCCGCTTCCAGTTCTTGCCCGAGCTGTTCTTGTGCAGGTGGCTCGCGCAAACATACGAGCAGCTGGGTTGTATCGCTACTATGTTGTGCCGCACTACCAGGCCGCACGAGTTCACTCGACCCGTCGACGTGCAGCAACCGAGCCGTCACATCGGCTCGACTCAGATATGGTTCAAGCCAGGCCAGTTTTTCAGTCAGGGCTTGTCGGCTAAAGGTTCCAGCCCAAATCGGAATCCGATGGCCCCACCACAGCTGGCGACTGATACACCAGTCACGTTTCTCGGCCAGCCAATTGACATAGGTATTGCCATAACGCGTATCAGGATGAAATGTGACCTGGCGCCCAGATGGGGAACGCCAGCTGCCTTCGACGGCATCAATCGCAGCTTGGGCCAAACCGGGGGTGGTAAACTCCTTTTGTGTCCCCCGTCCACACACAACGCCGCCTGCGACATCGCCCATACGGACAAACCACTGTTCAGACAAATATGGCTCAATCGGTGTTTTTGAGCGATCCGAGTGGCCAATTTCGGTTTCGCGGTCTTCAATCTGTTCTAATAAGCCTTGTGACTGGAGATCGGCAACAATTTTTTCGCGGGCGGCAAAGCGGTCGAGGCCCTGATACAGACCAGCATTGTCATTCAGCGAACCATCAATCTGCAAAATATTGATCAGGCCAATTGTGTCGCTATGGCGCGTCCAGACGGCGTAGTCGTTGGGGTCATGAGCAGGGGTAATTTTGACACAGCCGCTGCCCAGCTCTGGCTTGGCCCATTCATCGCAGATGAGCGGAATCGAGCGGTCAAGCAGCGGCAGACGGACCATGCGGCCATCTTTGGCCATGTCAGTCAGTTTTTCTAACAACGGCAGATGGGTTTCAGCCCGCTGCTTGAGCCGTTCCAGTTCGGCTTCGATCTCTGCGCGTTCTTTTTGGCTCGCCGTCGCCAAACGCTCGTGCGTTTTGGCGATCAATTGCTCAAGGGCTCCGCGCGGATCAGGGTGGCAGGCAACGGCGGTATCACCAAGCATCGTCTCAGGCCGAGTTGTCGCTACCACAACGTAATCGGGTTCACCCGATTGAGGGTCGATAATTGGATAGCGGAGGTGCCAGAAGTGGCCCTGGATTGTTTCATACACAATTTCATCATCAGCGACAGCAGTTTGTAGATGACAGTCCCAATTGACCAACCGGGTGCCGCGAAAAATCAGTCCATCTTGAAATAAATGGAAAAAAGTCCACGAGACAGCTCGGGCACAGACTGGGTCCATAGTGAAACGCTGCCGGTCCCAATCACACGAGCAGCCCATCGCTTGCTGTTGGCGAACAATCCGGACCTGGTACTGCTCTTTCCAGTCCCAAATACGCTCGACCAGCGCTTCCCTGCCAATATCATGGCGGGTTTTTCCCTCCAGCTCTAATAAGCGTTTCTCAACCACGGCTTGGGTGGCAATCCCGGCATGGTCCGTACCAGCCATCCACAGCGCATTGTCGGCCATCATGCGATGCCAACGGGTCAGCATGTCCTGCATGACATTATCCATGGCATGGCCCATGTGCAGTGCGCCAGTGACATTTGGCAGCGGCATCATAATCACATACGGGTGTGGATTATCGTCAGGTGTGGCGGCAAAGGATTTGGCCTCAGCCCACTGCTGGGACACATTTTTTTCAAGGCCAGACGGATCGTATTGGGGAGCGAGTTCTTGCGGCATCATCAGTATCCTTGGGGAAGCAGTCCAATAGCATTATTCGAGGTCAGCAGTCTACACGAAAAAGGGGCCAATCTCGATACGAGATTGGCCCCTTATAGTATGCGAAAGGGGGGACTTGAACCCCCACGGGTTTTACCCCACAGGATCCTGAATCCTGCGCGTCTGCCAATTCCGCCACTTTCGCGCAGTAGCAGGACTACTTAGCCGACCAGGGTTCCATGTGTCAATCCCTGACGTCATGAGCAGAGGAAGAAATTTTGTAAAGGAAGAAAGAGAGTGAAAGGTAAGGGATGGACAGGAAGCACGGTGGGGGGGTGGGGGAGGATCCGTACTCCCTGTCCATAGCCTTACTCCCTAGTACGGCACGACACACAAAATCTTTACCTTCGGGCTACGACAAACACAATCTTTTGGATCAATAGACAAAAACAGGCTATTTTTCGGTCTTTTTAGCCTTTTTTTCCTGCTGCAGAAAGGTCTCCCAGCCTTCGATCGCCTCTCGCAGCTCCTGGAGAGTCAAACGACACAGCTGTGCCTGTGTATCGAATTCAGCTTCGATACAGGCCTGTGTGGCGGCCAAGCTTAGTGTGTGGGCGTTACCAGTCTGTTCCCAATTTTTCAGCTGACCGGTTTCAATCTGAGTAATGGCTTGTGTCGTTTTCGTCAAGCCGAAACGATTTGGGTTGATTCTCAGAATGCATTCCGGCTATGAGGGAAGATAGACTGTATAAGGAGGGTCGTTATGACAGCAGAAAATATCGCTCATGTTGCGAGTGTTGACGGTGCTATTGATTGTGATGGTCACATTTTAGAGCCACCTGATTTATGGGAAACCTATCTGGAGCCACAATATCGGGATCGGGCGATTCGGATCCGTACCAATAACGAAGGTCTAGAGTGCTTTGAATTCAACGGCCAACCATCCAAGCTCGTCAATCCAGGTATGCCAGGTATGGCCGGCGCAATGGGGGCTGAAGATATTGTGCCAAGCCCAGAGCGGACCTACCTCAAGGGAGCCCCACATGGCTCAATGAATGCCAAGGAACGCATTGAGCGCCTGGATCGAGAAAAACTCTCCAAAGCCATCCTGTATCCAACAATCGGCCTGCTGTGGGAAGCCGAAGTCCAAGACCCCGAAATCTCAGCCGCATACTGCCGAGCGTATAACCGCTGGATTGTTGATTTTTGTTCTGAGTCTGGTGGCCGTTTGATCCCGATTGCCCATCTGTCAGCCGGTGACCCCCAAGAAGCCGCGCGCGAGTTGGAACGCGCAGTAATGTCTGGGGCCAAAGGTGGCTTTATTGCGCCGTTCTCCTGGACCAAAAAAGCACCGGGCCATCCTGATTTTGATCCCTTATGGGCGACAGCCCAAGAGCTCGACGTACCGCTGGCTATTCACCCCACGTTTGAGCCGATTAGTCATCAGGTACATACCCGCTTTGATGACCTGCGGCCAGGCGAGCCGATTGATTTCAACTGGTACTTTGACGTACTGGTGGTTCAGGGCATGCAACAGTGTCTCGTCTCCCTCTTCCACTATGGGGTCTTTGAACGCTTCCCCAAGGTCAAAACAGTGATTCTTGAATCCCAAGCTGGCTGGATTGGCTATTTGCTTGACCGGATGGATGCCGTTTTTGATGGCCCGCTCTCCCACTCAACCAAAATGAAGGAAATGCCCAGCACCTACTTCCGGCGTCAGTGTTGGATCTCGGCTGATCCCGACGAGAAAGCCTTGTCACAGATTATCGAATTTGTCGGGTCCGATCGTTTCTTCTGGGCCTCCGATTTTCCGCATCCTGATCACAGCGATGATTACATCCCCGCCTTGCAACGACTGGTGACACCGTTGTCCGATACCGCCCGCCGGCAGATTATTGGCGAGAATGTGGCCCAGGTGTATAAGTTGGGCGACTAATCGCAAGAGCGGGCCGGCCTCATTTGCCTGCCAATAACCGAGCCCGCTTGATAGCGAAACTAAAATCCTCGCGATCTAAAATGAGATTTGGATTATAATACGGGTCTTGCGCGATGAGTGGCCCCCAGTGCTCAAGCATATACTGTACTTCTTCAGGACGGGGTGGATGATACCAGCGACTCTGACCTTCATGATGGTAGAGTTTGGCGTACGGCGTATAGACAATAAGATAGCCCTGTTGCCGCAGCCGTAAGCACAGATCAGCGTCGTTATACAGCACGGCCAGCTGCTCTTGCATTCCGCCGATGCTTTCATAGACAGCTTTACGGATCATCAGACACGCCGCTGTTACTGCACTATAATTCCGGATGAGATGCGGGAAATAGCCATACCCAGCCCGTTTTGCTGGCTGATATTTATGCGCATGCCCAGCCGCTCCGCGCATGCCAAACACCACCCCCGCATGTTGGATCGTCTTATCCGCATACAGCAGCTGGGCTCCGACTGCACCAACTTCAGGACGCTGGGCATGTTCAAGCAAGGCTTCAAGCCACTCGGGGCTAATGACCTCCATATCGTTGTTCAAAAAGAGTAACTGCTCTCCTCTGGCACAAGTGGCAGCCTGATTACACAGACGCGCAAAATGAAACGGACCGTCATCCCGCATCACTCGGTGTGTGGAAGAGGCAAGATAGTCCAAGGTCTGCGATTCCCAGCTGCCATTATCAACAATGAGAATTTCATAGTTTTTGTATGTCGTGTGCTCTTCTATGCTCTCCACACACCGACGTAACAAGCTCAGCCGATCACGGGTTGGAATAATAATGCTGATCAGAGGTGAACCCAGGAGTGTCCGCCGAACTCTGAAGGTACACGGAGCAGGCCCATCCTCGACCACACTTGCTACGCCTCTCCTCTCCAGCGCCTGGGTCAGTACCCGTCTTGTCTGCGCATGAACGACAGTATCAGTCGCGGCAGCTGACAGCGAGGTATTGCCCTGCGGCACGGACGCTTGGCGTTTGTGATACAGCACACGAGGAATATGACAAATACGGGCAGTCTTTTCGGTGCAGCGCAGCAGCAAGTCATAGCTCAGACTTGCGCTATCGACAGCCCGAAAAGCGCCAATCGTTTCAAGCAGGCTGCGCTTATACACACTCAGATGACAGGCATATGGACTGGACAGACATAAATCAGGTGACCAATTAGGCTTAAAAAATGGTGCACTGCGTGTCTCCTGAGTGTCGATGACATCTTCGTCTGAGTACAGGATATCAACTGGAGATTTTTGGAGGTAACGAATCACTTCAGCAAGAGACCAAGGAGAGAGCATGTCATGCTGCTCTAACAGGGCAAGATACTCTCCAGAGACGAGCCCAAGGGCGTGCGTGAACGCTTCGGCAGCTTCGAGCGAATCAACATATGTCCCAATTTTGATCCGTTTGTCATGTCTCGTATATTCCTCCAAAACAGAATGAGAGGAAGGTGAAGGCTTGAAATCACACAAGCACAGCTCCCACTTCGGGTATGATTGGGCCATAACTGAAGAGAGGGAGGCTGCCAGCCAAGGCAGGTGTGGATCTTGGATCAGCAGGACGATACTCACCGTTGGTTGGGTCAGGAGGGCCGCAAGACCTTCTGTCTCTGCGCCCATGAGCTGTTTTTCCTCGTCTACCCAGACAGTGTACGGATCACGCCCGAGTCTCTTCATCAGGGGCTCACAGAGATCGACAAAAATGTGTCGCCAGCGTCGGTAATAGACACGCACACGCTGATAATAGGCTGACGGACGCCAACCGAGTGTTTCTTCTAAGCGGTGCCGAAAATTTTCACGCTGTAGCACTCTGGCCCGGTGCTGCGTAGTATACTCCTCGCGATCTTGCTCGTGGTCCTGCTCATGATCCTGCACACCGCATTCATAACAAATTGCGTCGAGCGAGGTAATCAAGGCGGGCGAATCAGAGTGTCAGATCAAATTGTTTTGTAAGGGAGTATCAAATTATGCCAGACCGTGAAGAGCACACTTTTCGTCTGCGCTTTTCTTTAAGCACAGATATTCCAATGGAAGCCTGGGATGAGGAAGATTTTGAGGGTGATGAGTGGCTGAATGAATGGGAAGTTCAAATCAAACCTGGCCTGGTACGGAATGTTTTCTCGTACTTACGCACGTTCGAAGGCTGGACATCTCACATTCGTAATCGCGGCATGTCACCACTTGAGGAGATTGAAATTGTGATGAAAAAGGAGCCCTGAAGACGCCCCAGTCGGGCGTCTCTTGTGGGGTGTCCCACATGGGTGGGACACAGGGAGCATGGCTCTTTTCTTACACTGCTTTTGTCGAACCGAGCAGATTTCCACCCAGCGTCGGATGGCCAAAGCGCCTGTCGCCCATTACGTTGATGAGCGATGTTTTCCCCGACTTGAGTGCCCGTTCCAGAGCCGGAACGATCTCGTCAGGCTGCTCAACGTGCTCAGTGTACACGCCCATGGGTTCAAATACTTTGTCGTAGCGGATATCTGGGATCATGCCGAACGAATCAGTCCGGCCTTTGAGCAACGGCATCTGCTCAAAACTCGGTCCCCACGAGCTGTTGTTCCACAGCAGGCAAATAATAGGGATATCGTACTTAGCGGCCGTTTCCATATCCATCCCACCAATGCCCAGCCCACCGTCACCAGACACCACAACAACTTGTTTGCCTGGACGGCCAAGCTGCACACCGATGCCCATACCCACGCCGTGTCCGACAGGTGCAAGCGGACCGGCATCAACAATCTGGCCAGTCGTATGAGCGGTGAACCACTGACTGGTATAGCCACTCAGGGTAAAGCTATCGATGATGAGCGTCGCATCCCGGTCGATCACCGAGACCAAGTCTTTGGTGAGGCGATCAGGATGAATAGGCACATCAGCATGCGTTTTTTGGGCGCGCTCAGTGATCGCTTGTTCATAATTTTGGCGCACCTCAACCATCTGCTGCAGCCACGGGCTCTCACGTTTGGCACTAAAATCAAGCTTCATTTCCTTGATTTTGTCGATAATCTGGCGCAGGACGAGCTTCGGATCACCAACAATACCGACCTCAGCCGGGACGTGCCAGCCAACCCGCTGCGGGTCAGTATCCACCTGAATGTAGGTGGCTTTATCAGTCCATGTCGGCGGCTCACCAAACTTCTCCCCACTCCAGAACCGGAAACCAATCGCCAAAATAACATCAGCATTGCCAGTAAAGGGCTTTTTCCACGCCCCACGGATGGCCAATGGGCTTTCCTCGTCCACGGCGCCTTGGCCTGCCCGACGGCAATAGACTGGGGTGCTGGTCAGTTCAGCCAGCTCTGCGAGTTCGCTCATGGCGTCTGACCAGAAGATGCCGTCACCACCAGCGATCAGCGGCCGCTGAGCCTTGAACAACAGCTCAGCAGTCTTTTCGATTTTTCTCGGATCGCCCTGGGAGCGGATGTCATCAGGATCGTAGACCTTGGCCCCTCGTCGCTGGGTGCTCTCGTCACCTTGCTGGTACAGGATATTCTGTGGGATTTCCAACAGGGAAACCCCTTGAGGCGGATTGATCGCCTCGCGAATTGCTTGGCGCAGGTCAACCTCAATCGTGCTCCAGTCAAGCACTCGCTTGGCGAACTTAGCGAAGGATTTAACCACGTCCGAACCGTACGCTTCTTGGAACGAGCCAATATAGTCCTCGGTCGTTGGATGTTGTCCGGCTAAGCACAGCACTGAGCTATTGGTCAAACCTGCTCCACACAGACCGGTCACTGCGTTTGTCAGTCCGCAGCCAGCCGTGACACAACAGACGCCTGTCTCGCCGGTCACACGTGCATAGCCATCCGCAGCATACGCCGTCGCTTGCTCGTGGCGCATATGGATCAGTTTGATGTCATTCTCCCGCAACGTGGCGAGGATCGGAAATGTATGCCCACCATTCACAGCGAACATGTATTTGACGTTTTGTTCCTTCAGAATACGGCCAATTAAGGCTCCCCCATCAACAGTTGCCATGTATAAAGTCCTCCTTATCAGATGTGAAGACGGCGCATCTTCCCATATTTTCCTGCAACAAAAAAGGGCGGTCCGAGAACCGCCCTTTTTGTTATGAGGAAGATGACACCTAAGCGATAATCCCTTCCTTGGCCGCCCGGAGGAAGAATTTCGGTTTAAACAGCACCAACGCCGCTGGGACAAAGGTACAGGAACCGAAGAAGCTGATCGTCATCCACAGTGCGAGCAGCATACCCATTTCTGAGCAGAAACGGATGCTGGCAAACGCCCATAGCAAGGTAGCGCCAACCAGGGTAGCAGCAGTAAAGGCAACCGCCTTGCCTGCCGTATGCAGACCCACACGGACCGCTTCACTGACCTTGAAGGTTTCCACATCATCTTCAGTCGCGTCGCTATTATTTGCTTGATACTCCGCGACCAGATTTGCAACATTTCGGCCGTTGTATTCTTCGACCGCTCGACTGACGACGTATAAGGCATAGTCAATGCCAAATCCCACCCCGACAGTCACAATCGGCAGTGATTGGAGGTTAATCCCGATACCCCGGAAACCCATGTATGCGTTCACAATACCATTGGCCAGGAATAAGCCGATCATCATCACAAACGAGGCAACCGGTGAGCGATAGGTAAACATCACGATCAAGAAGATCGTACCGAAACCCAGCGCGTTCATCAGAATATCGTTTTTGAGAATCTCTTCGTTGGCCGCAGCCGTCACACCAATCAGACCACCAGCTAAACGGTAGTCCGCTGTATCCATCGGGTTAGCTGTGACGTATTCCTGGACTGCATACATAATCCGGGCAATGTTATCACCCTGGTGATTGGCACAGTAAAATCGCACAGGAGTCGTCGTATAACTCGGGTCCAGGAAGCGGGCGGTTTCACCCGGAGGGGCACCAGCAAAGAAGAAGAAGAACAGTGCACTGACCTTTTGGCGTTCCTGCGGGATCACACCCCAGCGCGGCTGCATATCGTAGAACGTCATATTAATCGACTGGATAATATCGGACAGCGAGAAGCTGTAGCCGATATCTGGGTCGCGTTCCATATGCCGCTGGAACTTCTCCATATTGCGCAGCAGTAGGGGGTTTTTGAGCACGTCTTTATCGCGGCCTTCGAGCACGATAATCAATGGCTCAATACCGCCAAAGAATTGCTGAATCTCTAGGTGAGCAAGATTATACGGAGAATCTGTATGCAGGAGAGGAGTACTGGCGCTTGGATCGCCAATAGTCAGGTGGCGCACCTGAGTCAGAGAAACCAGGAAGGAAATGACCCAGAAAGCGATAATGATCCTCGCGTTCTTGGGTACCACAATCCAGGTGGCACATTTTCCGATGATGTCTTGAAACCAGCCTGATTCGCGTTTGAGGACTTTTTCTTTGTCGGGTGGTCTCAGGTAGTAGTACACAACTGGGTTGAGCAGCAATTCACTAATCGCCACGGAAGCGACCCAAATCGAGGCGGAAATGGCGATACGCTGCAAGATGACAACTGGGACAATAATGATCACCAACATGCCGAGAGAGTCAGTAATAATACCGCTTAAGGTCGGCACAAACAGCTCAGCAAAAGCGGCCACAATGGCGCGCTCTTTATTCCAGTTACACTTACGATACTCTTCATAGTAGCGCTCGTGCATCTGGACTGAGTGACTGACCGCCCGCGCAGTCACAAAAAACGGGATCACCAAGGCTAAGGGGTCCATGGCAAACCCCATCATGGATTGGATACCTAAACCCCAGAAGGCCGAGATCACACCCGTGATCGTTGGCCGCAATGCACCCCGCCAGTCGTGGAAGTACAGGTACAGGAGAAGCCAACACACCATACTTGCCGCCAAAAAGACGTAGAACACCTCGTTGGCGTAATAATAAATCCAGCCGTACAGCTGGGGCTCACCCGCGATATAAATCTCGTGGGCTTCCGTTTCAAACGGCTCTTTGACGGTCCGGTCGATTTGGTCGAAGATTTCTTTGTAATCTAAACGGCCCTCAATGAAATTGGCCTTGATCAGCAGCGCCTTACCATTGAGTGAGACGAGCTGGCCATAGATCGATTCGTCATTGTAACAGATCTCTTTGATCTCGGTGACCTCGGCCGGCGTCTTTGGAGGTCGGCGCATCACCGGTGGGGTGGCGATTGTTCCACCCAGCACCGTTAAATAGCGTGTCGTACGGTGACCAATCGACTCAATCTGGTCGTGGTTCACACCAGACACCCGGTCAATTGCCTGGGTCATGTCATAGACCTTGGTCAGCAGCTCTCTGGTAAAGACATCACCTTCCTTGACTTTGAGCATGACGTTGACGTTATTGGCGCCCCCAAACTGCTCGGCAAACCGAAAATGGACTTGAATCCACGGATGTTGGTACGGCAGCAGGTTACTGAACTGCGTGAACATCTCCAGCTGCATCGCCTGATAGGCCATAAAGCCAGTCAGGATACCAACGGTAAGCGTGATCGGAAGACGGAGTCGAATCAACCCTTCTCCGAGGCGGTAGAGGGGACCGTCCTCGTCTTGCATACCCCCTGTTGGGGTGTTTACATCATCAGCCATGCCTGTCTCCTTTTTCAGAATGCACGGGAGCCGTGTTTGCGGTGTCTCGTGTTTGCGATGCCTATTGATCCTTGGTTGGACGCCAGGTTTTGCCAAAGTCGCTGGTCAGAAGAACACTCCCTTTCCCACCAACCATGATCCCCTTGCCGCTGTCAGCAATAGCAAGACCGTTCAGCCACGTAAACACATCAGCCTCGGTTTTTGACGGGGCCCAGTTCGCGCCACCATTGTCGGAGGTCAGCGTTAGGCCGTTAGAGCCGACGGCAACAAGCTTGCCGTCCGAACCGGGCCGCACAAAGTCGTAGATCGGTGTGCTTGGGATATCGGCATGGGTTCCATCCCGAGAGACCCAGTGCCACGTCTGACCGCCGTCTGTGGTAGACACCACAGCACCACCACCGCCCATAATGATACCGTTCATCGGATCAGTGAAATGCACCCGGAAGAAGGCTGCCAGCGACATCACATCAGAGGCAATCACGCCCATCGCTTTCAGCTCGTCGAGCAGACTGCCGTGCTGTGAACCCCACGTCGCCCCACCATCGGTTGTATTGCGAATATTGCCGTATTCACCCACCATCCAGCCATGCTGGGCATCAACAAAATGGATGCCGTAGTACATGATGTCAGGCACGGCCAAGGACATGTCTTCGTTTAAACCGACCTGGGACACGTCGATGCGCTTGACGTTCCAGGATTCGCCGCCATTATCGGTCCAGGCGTAGGTTGACTCATCACCACTTGCCCAGCCGTGCAGGTTATCGATAAAGGAGACCGAGAAAAGAGTCTTTTCCGTTTGGGAGTCTTGCTTGGTCCAGGTTTTGCCACCATCACGTGAATTGAGAATAATGCCATAGTGACCAACCGCCCAGCCATTATCGCCGATGAATTCAACCTGGTTGAGGGTCCATTCTGCGGGCGACTCGACCTCAATCCATGTTTCGCCGGCGTCCTCAGAACGGATGATACGGCCGTTATATCCAACGATGACAAAACCATCGCCTGTTGTGTGCGCCACGTCGAAAAGCTTGTCCGTACGGGAGATGAGCTTATCGACAAATGCTGATGAAAAGTCCCCATGACAGCCGGCTACCCCAAGGCTTACTGCCACGGCTAGAACAAAGAAACTCAGACTTCTGCGGGCGCTCCTGGCCCTGTGCGTATCCATCGCCTATGACCTCCTTTATGACTGGGCGAATGCGATCATCCCCGGTAGGATAGTGTGACCTTCGTCCTTTGCATGGTTTTTTTTCAAAAGTCAAGGGTACAAAAAGAGAAAAAAGTGCGAGTGGGAATTTGTGCTGAAGCGAGAAGGGGTTATACCAGCAGAGAAAAAACAAAGAGCGAGGGGAAGCAACACGCTTCCCCTCGCTCTTCAGTGATTCCTACAATTTTTATATAATGTAGTACGTGGCTGAAATCCAGACCAAGTCGCGATCGGCGAAGTAGTTCAGCAGCGTCCACGAGTTGTCGTTTTTGCTGCCCAGGAACCACGCCGTGCCTATTGAGATGTCGAGCGGCATGCTCATGAACTCACGCCACCACCACTGCGAGAACAGTAGGTTGTGTTTGCCGCGCGGCTCATACACGTAGGCGTTCCGGCCTTCTAACTTGCCCCGGAAGTACCCGTTGCCGGCCAAGGCGATGGTGAACAGATGGTTCCAGCGTTTGGTGTGACAACCGCGAATGGCATTCCGTTGGGGCGCCAGCGGATCACCCGGATTCCCAGCCGTTTCCTCTGACGGCACCGAGCCGAGGGTGCCCTGGGCGTGGTTCCAGTTACACATATTAGCGCTCGTCCCCCCACGGCCGGTGTGATTGTACTGCATCAACCACTGCCCAGTCACGAACGACTGCTGCACCCCAAACTGACCCGGCAGGTGTTTGGTCCAGTTCATACCCGGGTAGTTCATCAGGGCCTGGATCAAATCAAACCCGGCCATGCTGCGCCACACACCCCCGCTGTTCAGTATCCGACCATCGCGCCGATCACGGCGGGTCGTATCAACCCCATTGACACCCAAACCACTATTCGGTGAGCCGAGGGTGCGTTTGTTCAGGGCTTCTTTGGTGCTGTAGCTCTGCTCGAAGCGGAACACCGCCCCGGTGTAGTCGAAGTCGTTGTAGGTCAGGGTGAAGCCGAGCACATGCGAGTAGCGTCGCTGATGGCTGAACGCGTTCGTGCAATACGTCAAAGGCACCCGTGTCGCATGCGCATGATCGGCGAGCTGACGGCCGCGGCTGCGCGTGGCCGGATCGTTGGGATTGATGACCTCGTACGGCGAGCCGGTCGGATCCAGCTTCCGCTCTCTCCAGTCGTAGCCATGCAAGTCAGCGCCATGCAGACCGATAAAGTTGTTGCCATTCGTCCGGCCATTGGCGGCCACGTGTTGCTTGCCGGTTTCAGACAGACAGCGCAACAAACCTTCCCGGAAACTGCCCGCTGAGGCCGTCCCGACCGGTACGTCGCCATATTGCCCGAAATCACTCACGTCGTTGCCGTTCGCAAAGGTATACGGGATGTACAGGTAGTTGATGGAGAAGTCCAGGTTAAACCACGTGCTGCCGATAAAGCGAGCCCCGGCCGCATGCCAGTGACCTCGACTGTGGTGATGTGCATTCCCTTTAGGCAAGTTGACGATCGTGCTAATCCGATCGCCCGGCACGTCAGGCGCACACCGGTTTGTCGGACAGAAGTAGTCAACCGAGTCGGAGCGTGAGTTGTTGCCAACCACGTTGAGCGACCACGGATGCCGGGCACGCCGGTGGCCGACCCAGTGGGGTCGATAGAGCATAAAGCGGCGGGAATTTTCACAGTTGTCCAGGGTGTAGTCAATCAGTCGGCCTGGGTTGTTGGGGTCTTCACAGCCGCGCACTTGCCTCTGAATCCGCCAGCCATCTTCGAGCACCAGGTCGGTCGCACCGGTCCGGAAGCGTGGAGTGTAGAAGGCTTCGATGCCAGCTCCGGAGATATAGGTGCTGACGTTCCCGATGTCATATAAGGCTTTGAGAGCCAGAATCGGGCTGCGGAATTCGTCAAACTTTTCGCCCACCCCGAAGTTTTGATCGATCCGGAGCGGGTTCACGATATCAATTGAGCGGAACAGGTCGGACTCACCCCACACGATCTGCTGATATCCCCAGCGGGTGTACAGCTTGCCGGGGCCGATGTAGCCATGCTCCATGTCCGCGTACACATCCCGAAAGCCGTTCTCCGGCACCAGCCAATTGTCGGTATGCTCTTGGTCGTACAGCTTCCTGTAATGTTTACGAATGACAAAGGTCGGATCGACCCGCGAGCGGTAGCGGCCACTCAGGTTGATATTGTCCACCAGCGGGACCGGGAGGTCGATTGTATCGAAGAGTTTGCCATTTTTGTAAACACTGTCGTACGTCAGCCAGATAAAACCTTCATTCCGCCACTGCGCCCATTCAAAATGGTCCGTGTCGGTCTGAAATGTATGCCGCATGCGGTACCAGGCCTGAAGCTCGATGCCCGGTGCTAAGCGGGTCGAGGCCCAGGCTGTGCCGCTCCACGTCAGCAGCCCAAGAACGCCTACCAGTACGCCTAGGGCTATGCGTTGCCCAAGTGTTGTTGCCCTTCTTATCATATGCCCTCCTTGAAAACGTTTCTTCTGCAATAGTCTGATGTCCTCACACCCCATTATCGCCCTCCTCAATAATCAGCAATGATCAGCACAGAAAAGTTTCTCCTGTCTACGCACCTCCTTTTCCAGTTTCCTGAATAATTAAGTATGCGACCAGGCAGACCTCCTTCCACATGTCGTGGCTCTGCTCTCTTATGCCCCTTCAAAGCTATCCTGGCTATCCTGTATGTATGCGCTATCAAAAATCCCTACCCCTCAGCTGCAAGAAGCGCAGCACGTATGTACTCAGCGCCTTATAGCGAAAAGCTCACCCTTGTGCAAGTTTATTTACATCCTCAAATTACATAAGAGACTACTTCACAAGTATTTCACCAGAGGTGGAAGAGGAAGGCGCTGCTTCTTCGACAGGGGTCGGCTCTATCACCCCAGCCTGTTCGGCGAATTGGGTGAGGGTCGCCATGGTACTGAGAACCGTACGCTGGGCTTGTAAGAGGTTTGTATGAGCTGTGGCGAGCTGGACATAATCTTGCCGCTGTGCCGCATCAACAAGCGCGGCAAGGGCAAATTGATGCGCCCGCCACCCCTCGGTATACTGCTGGTGGATGTTCGTTACGGGTGGCGTCTTGGGTAAATATTCCTCAAGCGCTCGTACATGTTCCTCAGCCACGCCAACAAAGGGACTTAAGACATTGATGGTCAGATCATCGTGAACAAATTGATCCCGGCGGACAATTTCAATGGCTGCATTGATCCTACCCTCCGTCTCCTGCCAGCCCTTCTTTTTCTCAAGGTAGGTTTCTAGATCCTCTGCAATATTGTCTTCTTGTGGCGGCGTACAACTACTCAGCATACTGCTCAGGAGAAAGAGGCAGGACAGGCACAGGACACTACTGAAAGTCTGAAAAGCTTGCATCTGAGAGACGCGCGGATGGGAAAGAAAAGCCACAGGATCCTCGTCACTCTCCTTGCTGCTCTTGAGCGGTATCTGCGGCCTCATTGCTGGAAGACGTATTCGCAGCTTCACTATCGAGTCCACTCGGCGCTGCCGGTATGGCCGGCTCAGCGGCCGCTGCTTCTGGGCTTAGGGCCGGTGTTTGGCCAATGCCGAGGGTTGATCCTGTCGCCGCTTCAAACAGGAGCTCTTCGTAATACCGAGCGTTATAACCGAGGAGTGCGACCTGCGGCGAACCTTCTTTTTTGACATACACAGCAGTTGAAGTCGGATTGTGGCCACCAATCAAGATCTTTGCCAACTCTTGATCATCTTTTCCAGTCAGCACGATTATCGCATGTGGCGGCTCAAGCCCGTAGAAGGTTAAGTCGGTTGCATTTTCGTTGACGCTGCTCGTTTCTCTTTCGAGCGTTAAGCTTTCAATTAAGCCACTCACTAGGCCCGATGTGACATTCGCCCCCTGTGGCTCAAGCACCTGCCATGTTTCACCATTTTTCCGGCACGTAATGACCTGCCCCTCGCGCTGGAGCTGGAGTTGCTGGATCGACTCTTCAGTAAAAGGCAAAAAATGGCTCCGAACAGATACATTCGGACCCCGGCGAGGCCCGTCACCCACAGCATCCCACAGAAAGAAAACAAAATAGGAGCCAAACACAATAGCCAGCCCGTAATACACCCCAATGCGACGCCACGTCATCCTCGCTGCCTCCGCCACACGAAGATGCCAATACCCAGGAGCAAAAATGAACTGGGCATGACGATCGTGCTCACAATTAGGATGCGTTGTCCATCTTCAGCACCCAGAAAGAATTGTTTCACCCCGGGTGCTTGTTTTGCTTCCCGTTGGCCTATTTGCCATTCATCTGCGGCCAACCAGTTGGCCGCATTCACAAACAAGTCCCGATTGCCTCCCTGTTCGAGCAAGCCATTGTGGACGAGATCAGCGTCGCCAAAAACCAGGATACGACCAGGGTCCTGACCCGCACCATTGTCGAGAAAGACTTCCCCTGCAACAGGGACCGGACCGCTCATATCGCGTCCTCGGGCAAAGGCGATATATTGGCCAGGCGCAATCTCCTCCTCTGCCGTCCCCCAGCCCGACCCGGAAGTGGCCAGGATAGGCGCAGCGGTGATGCCTTTATCAAGATCTTGGCGGACCTCGACAACCCGCGAGAAAGAAAAGATGGGTGGAGAGTTGACAGATTTAATCATGTCGTGGGTGATTGACGTCCGTGAGGCACGAAAGGTCACCAATTCACCGGAATAGAGGCGTTTTGAGGGGTCAATCGCAATAAAGGGCGGCAGAGAAATACCACGTTCTTCAAGAAAATCGACGAGGGTCGGAGAACTCTTTGGCTCAATGAGGACAAAGACAGCCCCGCCACGCTTCAAGTAAGCATCCAAGGCTTCGAGTTCAAAGGGCAGCAACGAGGCTTTTGGTCCGAGCAAGACGACAATTTCTGCATCGTCCGGGACTCCCCCACTCTCAGCCAAGGAGAGAGTTTTTGCAGTATAAAATTCGTCTGCTAATGCGCCACGCAGTTTGGTGTAGCCATCTTCAGGCTGCGGGTCGCTCAGGTCTCCTTCTCCATGCCCCGTCAGGAAGTACACAATCTTTTCCTCGTTGCGGACGACATATAACAGCGCAGCAACAGCGTCGTTTTCCCCAGCGTTAAGCGAAGCCTTGCGTCTCCTCCCCTCTGACTCAAAGAAAATCGTCCCGTACTGCCTGGCATCGTATTGGCGCGCAATGGCAGGGCTCCGATTCATATCTACGATCGTATAACTGAAATGTGGAGACAGGGATTTCATGCGGCCCAGCATGTCATCCAGAAAATAGTTTTCCGGACGATCAGGGTGAATGAAGGCGGTCGCCTGAACATCCTGTTTCAAGTTTGAAATGACCCGTTGGGTACGCTGGGCAAGGGTAAACTTCTTTTGTAAAGTCAGATCAATGCGGTGATTGAATTGGCTGAGAACCGCCTGAAAGGCGATGAGCATGCCAAGGAATCCGATCGATCCAATGACGAGCTTGAGTATATTGCGCAGATTGGTACTCATCGACGCCCCTTCCACTGTCGAGACTCAAGAGAACGCAAGGTCAGAAAGCTAAAGAAGAGGACAAAGGCAATAAAAAATGTGACTTCTTTTGAGTCAATAAAACCTTGGGCAAAACCCTGAAAATGGGTGACCATAGAGGCTTGGGCTAAAGAATACAGGAGTCCCTCTCTGATTGCGCCTTCATTCCAGCTCAGAATCCAAAAGAATAATAAAACACACAGGGCGGCGAATCCTGCGACCACTTGGTTGTCTGTCAGCGAAGAAATGAATAAACCACAGGCAATGCAAGCCAGCGAGATGAGCGCCAGTCCAGTATAACCAGCCAGCACGATTGTCCAATTAAACGGCTGCACCTGGTACAACAGAAACGGATACACCACCGTGAAAGACAGCATAAAGAGCGTTGCTATGCTGCAGGCAACAAATTTGCCGAGAAAAAGCTCGATATCGCGCATCGGATAGGTCAGCAACAGTTCAATGGTGCCAAGCCGTTTTTCCTCGGCAAGTAATCGCATGGTTAAAAATGGGGTCACCAGGAGGAGCATCAGCCGAATATCGGTAAACAGCAACTGCCAAAAGTTCTCGATAATATTCAGACCAAAACCAAACTGGACGTAAAAAATCAGATCGGTATAAAAATAATAGCCACTGACCAACAGAAACACTGCCGTTACGAGGTAAATAAATGGAGACAGAAAATACGAACGAAGTTCTTTGGCCATGACGGCCCGAAAGTTGATGAAGAACGACCCCACCTGGCCCATACTGTACCTCTCAACTGATGGTATTGAATCAACTATTGAATTTGGACGGCTGACATGCCCGTGTCATCTCTACGATTATGTACGATAGCGTATCAAGCAGCCGGGCGTTGTCCTTCTTTTGTGAGACGGACAAAAAGCTCTTCGAGACCAGCAGTGACAGGATTGAGCTCTTGGAGTTGCCAACCACGATTCACAACGGTTTTTGCGATCTCATGCGTGACGCTTCTATCTTCTGACAGGACGACATACATCTGACCCAACAGATCCTCGGCCTCTTGCTCTTCAGGTACCACATCACTCACCCCAGGTAGGGCACGGAGTGCATTTTGGACTTCTTGCGCCGGGCCTTCGACTCGGATTCGGGTTTGAGTCACCCCCTGGAGGCGTTTGCTCAAGCCCTCAGGCGTATCTTCTGCCAGGATCTGACCCGTATTGATAATGACAACTCGGTGGCACACTTGGGCCACTTCCGCCAGAATATGGCTCGACAGGAGAACAGTTGTTTTTCCTCCTAATCCCCGAATCAACTCGCGCATGTGAATGAGCTGGTTTGGATCAAGACCAATCGTGGGTTCGTCCAGGATCAGCACTTCTGGTTCACACAAAAGTGCCTGGGCCAAACCAACCCGTTGTCGGTAGCCTTTTGACAACGTTCCCATTTGGCGCCGGGCCATATGAGCCAGTCCACATTCCTCCAACACCCGCGCGACCTGCCTGCGTCGCTCAGCACCCTTGGAGGCTTTCACCCGAGCGCTGAAACCGAGAAAAGCCCGGACTGACATATCCGGGTAGAGGACGACGTTTTCGGGGAGATAGCCGAGTTTTCGGCGCATCTGTAACGAGGCTTTTTCAACATCATGTCCAGCCACAAGTACTTTCCCCTCGGTCGGCGGAAAGAAACCAGTCAGGATACGCATCAAGGTTGTTTTTCCTGATCCATTTGGGCCTAGCAAACCAACAATCTCTCCCGGTTTCACACCGAAGGAGACATTATGCAGGGCTCGCACCTGACCGTAATACTTTGTGACGTTCTGGACTTCGATCATATTGACCTTCAGTGAGGCCCTGGCCACCTGGCATAAGATTATGGAGTTCCGGACGCGGATTCAGCCACCGCTTCTGCAGCAGGAGCAGGCGGCGGGGCGGCAGCGGATTTGAGGTCATCCCGCTCTTTTCGCAAATCTGCAACCTTATTCTTCTCTTGCTCAAGCTGGCGTTGAAAGGTGTCAGAGCGGCGACTGAACACATCGCGTTCTTGGGTGACACTTTTGAGGTTCTCGTCAAATTCCGCATTTTGCTCACGCAGGCTACCAACTTCTCCAGGCAGGACCCCAGAGAAGAGGCGTGAGGTCAGTCCTAAGCGTTCAAACGCAATACCGGCGACAAGCAGGGAGACCCATAACACCCCAACCCCGACGTAGCCCCAAGCAAGCTTGCCAAGTGATTCTTCTTCTGCAACCTGTTGTTCTTCTGCCATATGTTCCCTTCTTTCCTATGAAGATGTGAGGACACTAAAGTAGCAAAAAAGAGAACCAAGGGGAAGCCAGCAGTATCTGCCACACAGTGCAACATGAGTTTGAGACGGGCTTGCACGCTGAGCGAAGAGTAATGGACAGTAAGGAGAGTGATGAAAGAGAGCAAGAGGCAACCAGGGGGTTGCCTCTCAAAATACCCAGCCTTAGCGAGCGCTACGGATTAGGAAGTTCACAGAGAAGGCTTCTGGGGTGTTAATCTCAGTAGCTTCGTTGAAGTACCACTCTTGGGTCCACTCTTCTTTGCTCTTTGCGTAACCGGAAGGTGCATCCCACTTGGTGGAATGGGCCAACTGCACGTCAGCACCCTGTCCATGTGGAGTGAAGGCCCAGACGTCTTCGTAGTTATACTTGGCACCCTCAATCGGCTTGGTCGGATAGCCTTCATACGGCGTCTTGACGTAGTTGAACATGTTGAACCAGACTTTCCACAGCTCACCACCCTGGTCATACATCTCG
Organism: Binatia bacterium; assembly: GCA_965231765.1. Classification (GTDB taxonomy): domain Bacteria; phylum Desulfobacterota; class Binatia; order Bin18; family Bin18; genus JAAXHF01. The sequence goes on along the minus strand of OZ246887.1, from coordinate 3,660,792 downwards.
GCAAAGCTCATGCCCCAGAAGTCTTTATCGATATACATAATACGCTTGGAGTAGGCATACTGGCTATAGGCCGAAGGAATACCTTCGACGACATGCACAGCACGTTTTTCCCAGTTGATGTTACACGGCAGGAAAGCCTTGGTACCGCTGGTACCATCCGGCTCGGCACACCAGATCTCGCGCGTTCCGTACAGACCGATGTGAACAGGAGCGAGGATGGTCTTGTCCGACAGCAGACGGAAAGTCCAGTAGGAATGCTTCGCATTGAAACCCCACAGGGAGTCAAGGTCCATGTCAGTGCCCCAGAAAGCGTCACTGCGGTTGGCGACACTAATACGACGCACACGACGGAGCTCAGGCAGGTACATGTACGAATCGTCTGGGGTATCCATGCCGAGATAACGGTTATTCAACACGCCAGCGCCCTTCAGGTCGTTCGGGATGAACAGGGGACCGAACTGCTCGGTGTAGCGCATTGGAGGGTTGTTCGGCACGACAGGCTTCGGATCGGTGTACAAACGACCGGTCCACATCATACGCCGCCAGAATTGCGAACCGTAGGTACGCTCGAGTTCACCCTTGTTATTGACCAACTCAGTGATCCACTCGGTGCCCACGTTGTCCACGTACTGGGGTTTCTGCTCCTGGTTCCACATGATCTTGGCACCAGCAAGGGGATCGTTCGGATCAATATTGGGGAATGGCACGCCAGACACAAAGTTGAACATTTCACGGCCATCAGGCGAAATTTCGACCTGACCGGAATATTTTTCTGTCGCCTCTTGGAAGAGCTTCGGCAGCGGGATTTTGATCGTGTCGATGATCTTCATCGGCATGCCCTGTTCGAGATACCACTTCATGGCTGGGATAATCATATCGCCAGCATCGGCCATATTGTCTTTGGTGATGACGTCGCCAGCTTTGACGTCGGCTTTCACTGGAGTGGCCATGAGCACGCAAGCAGCAAGTGCGGCGCAGCCAGTTCCAAGTAGCTTATTCAGCTTCATACTATTCCCTCCTTAGGGGTGGAGTTTGGAGTTTTTCCAATTCTCCAGCAGATGTACATACCTGTTCTTCGGTTTGTCTTGTGACTGAGTACCTGGTGGAGCACGTTCCATAGTGTCGCTCTCTCCTTACCGTCCATACTGGACGAGTCCCTGTTACCAGGGGATAACATCGTATGTAGCTAAAAAAATGGCAGAAAACAAGGCAAATGGTCAATAGTCTGATCAGAGGCTTTTTTCACCTCCTGGCGGAGGGGGCTTGCGTACGCATGCGGCATCGATATTCGGACCTCTCCTCGTATCAGACATGTCAGGGATATTATGTCAGACTTGTTTTTCGAGCCTATTTTTGAGTCGCCTTTTTTTCTAAAATCCCGTCGATAATCATTTCAAGATTCGTTTGAGAAATTGCATTCGCTCGTATCCAGCCATCAAAAATCAGGCCCGGTACCGCGTCAATCCGGTAGCTTTTTCCTAAGGCAAGAATCTGCTTAACTTCGTCCTCGCCGCCTTTGTTGTCTAAACGAGCAAAAAGTAGCTCTGGGTCAAGACCAATACTGTAGGCCACTCGGGCAAGACCATCTTGGCTGGTAATATCAAGTTGCTCTTCGAATTGGACTCGGAAGAGCGCCTGCTGCATTTCTTTACGCAGCCCGAACTCTTCTGCTAGAATATAGGCGCGGGCGGGAATAGCAGAGCTTGGATGGACGAACGGATAGCCCAAAAATTGTACGCTGAGGCGCGCACCGTATTTTTTCTGTAATTGGGGAATAATCTGGATAACCGTTTGGTAACAGGCTGGGCACAAAAAGTCCTCAAAAACTGTCAGCCTCACAGAATCAGGCTTGGCGTCCTCAGGCACGCGGCGGACAAAAGCGTACGAGCCAGGCATTGAGAGGTAATGATCGAGAAGATCATCAGCCGCCGAGCCAAGAGAGGCAAAAGACAAGACACACAGCGGGACTATGAGGAATTGCCGGATTTGTTTGGGCCGTCCCATCATGTATTACCCGTTTCTTTCGCCCAGTTCATAGGACGGGATCATAGAAATCGAAATAGCCAAATGCAAGAGGGACGGCTGACAGATCCGGAATCCTGTGCTTAATAAAGACGGAGACGAGTCGGCGTCCGCAGTGTTCATCGAATTCAGTCAGATCGTAGGAGGATACCATGCGTAGGATGTGCTTTGCTGTATTGCTCATGTCGCTGTCACTTCCCCTTGCAATAGGAGCAGCGCAGGAAGGCAATGCAAGTGCGAATGGCAAAATCAAAATTGGCTATGTTGACCTCGTCCGGGCAATGGCCGAGAGCGAGGGCGGCAAGAAAGCCCAAGAGCAGTTGAAGAAGGAAGCCAAACGCTCGGAGCAGAGCCTGGTCGAACAAAAAAATCGGGTCGAAAAGCTCAAAAATGAAATTGAAAGGAAGGGGATGGTCCTCAAAGAAGAGGAACAGCAGGCCCTAGCACGGGATTACCGCGATGGCATGCGGTCCTTCGAACGTCAGTACAAAGATGCTGAAGAGGATCTAAAAATACGAGACCGTCAGCTGTCAGGCAAGATTCTGGTTGAACTTCACCAGATCGTGGCCGAGTTAGGAGAAAAAGGCGACTATACCATCATCCTCGAAGGCAATAATACGGTCGTCCTGTACGGAAAACGCAACATTGACCTGACCGACGATGTGATCGAATCGCACAATAAGCGCTTCCCCTCAGGTAAGAGACAGAAAAAAGGCTAGCCGTCTTTCTGGTATGAGGCTCTTGTGTCGGGACGGTTCGCGAATCGTCCCGACACCGACTCTCTACGCCTGAGCAATTAATTGCCGCAGTACATACTGGAGAATACCACCGTGCCGGTAATATTCGATTTCTATCGGTGTATCGATTCGGACTGTGACTGGCACGTCTCGCGTCTCTCCACCCGCTCGGTGGATGACAAGCGTGGCATCCTGCTGGGGCTGAAGGTTGGCGTCGAATCCCACCACATCGAAGGTCTCATTACCCTCTAGGTTAAGAGTTTGCGTGGTAGTGCCCTCTTTGAATTGGCACGGTAGCACGCCCATACCGACCAGGTTACTGCGGTGAATGCGCTCAAAGCTTTGCGCAATAACGGCTTGTACTCCCAGCAGGCTGGTGCCTTTTGCCGCCCAGTCACGCGAACTGCCCGTTCCGTACTCTTGGCCAGCCAGAACGACCAGTGGAACACCCGCTGACTGATATTTGACAGCAGCAGCATAGATGTCCATCTGTTCGCCGGGTCCCCCATTGGCATAGTATTTGGTCAGCCCACCTTCCGTACCAGGAACCATCAGGTTTTTAATCCGCACATTGGCAAAGGTCCCGCGCGTCATCACCTTATCGTTGCCACGCCGTGACCCATAGCTATTAAAATCCTGGACTGCGACCCCGTTTTCTTGGAGATATTGCCCGGCTGGAGAAGTCGGTTTGATAGCCCCAGCCGGACTGATGTGATCGGTCGTGACGGAATCCCCCAACACAGCCAGAGGACGGGCGCCAGTAATAGTGCTGATTGTGCCTGGTTCCAGGCCAAAACCTTCAAAAAAAGGCGGATCTTGAATATAGGTTGAAGCCGTATCCCACTCGTACAGGTTACCAGTGCTGCTGGAGATATCATTCCACAGCGGGTTATCCGCGTTGAGATCAGCATATAATCCACGATACGTTTCCGGATCGCGAGCTGCGTGGATAAGCGCCTGGACTTCTGAAGAGCTGGGCCAGATATCACGCAGGTAAACCGGCTGGCCAGCAGTGTCCGTTCCAAGTGGCTGTGTATGCATGTCAATATCAACCCGGCCAGCTAGAGCAAAAGCCACGACGAGCGGTGGGCTCATCAGAAAGTTGGCCTTAATATTTTGATGCACACGTGCCTCAAAATTCCGATTGCCGCTTAAAACGCTGGCGGTGATGAGGTCATTTGTCGTCACCACTTCCTCGATCTTGGGATCAAGCGGTCCGGAATTCCCAATACACGTCGTGCAGCCATAACCAACAAGATTGAACCCGAGCTTGTCCAAATACTGTTGGAGATCGGTTTTTTGGAGGTATGCAGTCACCACCCGGGAACCTGGACCTAAAGAGGCTTTGACGGCTGGCCGAATGGTCAGCCCTTTTTCGACTGCTTTCTTGGCCAATAAGCCTGCCGCCAGCATGACGCTCGGATTGGAAGTATTGGTACACGAGGTAATGGCCGCAATCAGGACGTCACCATGGCCGAGGTCTCCGGCTCCGTTAGTAGGATAGCGTTTGCCAAGTTCTGCCTGGGTTTTGTTATAGCCACTTTCACTCACTGGTTTCTGAAATAGCGCCTCAAAAGTCTGTTTTAATTCGGGAAGATTGATCCGGTCTTGGGGCCGTTTGGGGCCAGCCACACCTGGCTGGACATCGGCAAGATTGAGATCTAAGACTTGGCTGTATACACACTCATCTTTGCCCGGAATGCCAAACATGCCTTGGGCTTGGAAATAGTTGCGGAATGCGTCGACTTGCTCATCTGTCCGACCAGTCGCTTTGAGGTAACGACACGTTTCCTCATCGATAGGGAAAAACCCCATAGTCGCCCCATATTCAGGAGCCATATTGGCGATAGTCGCGCGGTCGGTCAGCGGCAAGTTGGTGGCTCCTTCGCCATGGTACTCAACAAACTTGCCCACGACTTTTGCTGCCCGCAGCATCTCGGTGCAGTGCAGGACTAAGTCGGTTGCGGTCACGCCTTCTCGCAGTGCGCCCGTCAGATGCATACCGACGACATCTGGAGTCAGAAAATAAACAGGCTGGCCCAACATACCCGCTTCAGCCTCAATACCCCCAACGCCCCAGCCAACCACACCAATACCGTTGATCATGGTCGTGTGCGAATCGGTACCGACGAGCGTATCTGGATAGTACACCCCGTCTTTTTCCAGCACCCCTTTGGCCAAGTATTCGAGATTAATCTGGTGAACAATGCCAATACCGGGTGGAACAACCTTGAAGCTATCAAACGCTTGCATGCCCCATTTCAGGAACTGATAGCGTGCCTGATTGCGCTCAAATTCCTTCTGCATGTTCTGCTGCAGGGCGTTGCCAACCCCAGCATAATCGGCCTGTACCGAATGATCGACAACCAGGTCCACAGGCACGAGTGGCTCAATGAGCTTTGGATCTTTGCCCAGCTTGGCAACTGCCGAACGCATCGCGGCTAAGTCAACCAGCAAAGGAACACCAGTAAAGTCCTGCAAGACAATACGCGCAACCGTAAACGGAATTTCCGCCGTCCGCGTGTCATTCGGCCTCCAACTGGCCACGTTTCGGACATCCTTCTCTTCAATCCGTTTGCCATCGTAGTTACGCAACACAGATTCGAGGACAATCCGGATACTCACCGGCAGGCGCGAGATCTGCCCAACGCCCTCTTTCTCTAATTGAGGTAAAGAGTAGAACTGACCAGTCTGGCCGTTCCCCCGATCAAATGCCTGTAACGTATTAAAAAGATTATGTGGCATGGCTATTCCTTACTGTGCGATGAGTTTTGCGATGAAATGAAAAAAGGGGAAGGCCAGAAGCTGCTACTGCCCACCCTACTAGGCACGTTTTGTATACGGCTTCGGGGGGAAAAGGCAAGCCAGCGGCCTTTCCCCTGGTACGCATCTGGTACGCATCTGGTACGCATAGTGGAAGGACGTCCCCGACGGGATTTGAACCCGTGTCGCCGGCGTGAAAGGCCGGTGTCCTAGGCCAGGCTAGACGACGGGGACGTATGGAGAAACGGATGAGAGTATGAGCCGACCGGGGCTCGAACCCGGGACCCTCTGCTTAAAAGGCAGATGCTCTACCGCCTGAGCTATCGGCTCGGTCTGGGCGGAAACATAGCTGATGATAACACAGAACTCAACTATAGGCACTTTCTTTTTTGCCTGGCGTTGACTTGCTCCTCGCCTCGCTGGTAGCGTTCCGCTATGATAACTGTTCGTTCACGTTTTGCTCCAAGTCCAACGGGTTATCTGCACATCGGGGGTGCCCGGACAGCTCTGTTCGCCTACCTAGCGGCTAAAGAACATAATGGCACTTTGGTGTTGCGGATTGATGATACTGATCGTCAACGGTCCACCCAAGAATTTCAGAATGAAATCCTGGAATCGCTGCGTTGGCTTGAGTTAGACGGTGATGAAGGCCCGTATTTTCAGAGCCAACGCACAGCCTTATATGAGGAGGCTGGCGAGCGACTTCTGAGTCAAGGCAAAGCCTACCGCTGCTACTGCACCCCGGAAGAATTACAGGCAAAACGTGAAACTGCTCAGGCTGAAGGACGCCAACCTGCCTATGATGGAACGTGTCGGGATTACACTCCTGAGCCAGGTGATACGCGGCCGTTTACCGTCCGCTTCAAGAGCCCAAAAGAAGGCGAGACTAGCATTGATGACATCATTAAAGGCCGCGTCGTGTTTCAGAATCAAGAACTGGATGACCTGATTCTCGTCCGCTCCGATGGCTCGCCAACATATAATTTCTGTTCTGTATTCGATGATGCAGATTTGCGGATTTCCCATGTCGTGCGTGGCGACGACCATCTCAGCAATACGCCTCGGCAAGTCCTCATTTTTCAGGCGATTGATGCAACTCCACCTGCCTTTGCCCACTTACCATTGATTCTCGGCCCTGATCGTGTACGGCTCAGTAAACGGCATGGCGCAACTTCAGTCACAGCCTACCGTGAAATGGGCTATCTACCGGATGCATTGGTCAATTTTATTGCCCGTTTAGGCTGGTCACATGGCGATGAAGAAATCTTCTCCCGAGCTGAACTCATCCAAAAATTTCACCTTGCTGACGTTGGTAAATCCGCCGGGGTATTTAACGCTGAGAAACTTGAATGGCTCAATTTTCAATACCAGCAAACGCGTGAGCCCGCTCACATTACCCAAGAGATAAAACCCTTTTTGACTGATAAAGGCTATAGCCTGCCGGATGATGTCCAGCTCAGCCGTATGCTGAAAACCCTCCAGCCACGGGCCAAAACTTTAGTTGAATTGGCTGCGGCAAGCCATTTTTACCTCACGGAAACAGTCACCTTTGAAGAAAAAGCGGCCAAGAAATTTTTGACCCAGGACGGCTTAACAATTGTCGAAAAAGTCCGTGGCAAACTGAAGACGGCACCAGACTGGACTGAGGAAGCCCTGCATGCCGTCTTCACTAGTCTGATGGAAGAGCTCAAGCTCAAACTTGGCAAGATTGCTCAGCCTATCCGCGTTGCACTCACGGGTGGCACGGCAAGTCCTGGTATTTTTGAGGTCATGGAGGTATTGGGCAAGGAGCAGACGCTGGCCCGGCTTGATACCGCATTAACAACTGTCAGAGATGAAAACACTAACGTTTCCGCTTGACTTCAGTCTGTCTCTTCTTTACCTTTGAACTCACTGAGGTGTGGGCTAATTGGTAAGCCACCTGTCTCTGGAACAGGTTATTGTAGGTTCGAGTCCTACCACCTCAGCTCTCACTCATCTTTTGGGTCCCATCGTCTAGCGGTTAGGACGCCGGCCTCTCACGTCGGTAACACGGGTTCGATTCCCGTTGGGACTATTTTCTTCTCGTTTTGCCCCTTTCTTTGCAAAAAATTTTCTCCCTGGCTTCTTCATCTCCTATGATATACTGATGTACTGTGCTTATCAGTTACATTACGGGGACGGCGACACAACCGAGACCTTCTTCCCGCAGCACCCGCCTGTCTTCCTCGCCCCCCGTAAGCATTGATATAATGAACGTATTAGAGTCCTTATGTGGAATGGCTACGTAACCTGAAACCTAACCATTCAATGTTTAGGGGGTGGAGATGGATGATATTAACAGGAATACGTTTGAGCGACTGATCAAGGATGATCGAGCCAATCGAGACAGCACGAAGTGGCAGGGAACATTGATCGATTACCTTGAAAAAGTCCGGGAGAACCCGGGCATGACCCGGCTGTCACACAATCGTCTGTACAACATGATGACCGCCCAGGGCATGTCGGAGATCACCGAATCCGATGATCCGCGGGTCAAGCGGCTGTACAAAGATGAGCCGATCAAGGTCTATAACTTCTTCAAAGATGAATTTTTTGGCATTGAGCGAACAGCCTCACAAATAGTTCGCTATTTTCATTCGGCGTCGCTCAAAGGCGAAGAGAGCCGCCAAGTGCTCTATCTGATGGGGCCAGTCGGATCGGGCAAAAGCTCACTCGTTGAAAAACTCCAGCGGGGTTTGGAAGAAGCTGAGCCGATTTATGCCATTGCAGACTGCCCAATGTTTGAGGAGCCACTCCACCTTATTCCGCGCCATTTACGCAAAGAATTCGAGAAGATGTTGGAAGTGCAGATCGAGGGAGATTTGTGCCCTATTTGCCGTCATCGACTCAAGGAAGAGTTTGGCGCACGCTATGAAGAATTCCCCATCGTCAAAGTGGAATTTTCCAAGCGTAGTCGGCGGGGCGTTGGCGTTGTCCCGCCGGTTGATCCCAATAACCAAGACACGTCTGTATTGATTGGCTCAGAGGATATCTCGAAGCTCGACATGTACTCTGAGGGTGATCCCCGCGTGCTAGAGCTGAACGGTGCCTTTAATGTCGGTAACCGCGGCATGGTCGAATTCATTGAGGTGTTTAAAAACGAGACCGAATACCTGCACGCCATGATTACGGCCACGCAAGAGAAGTTTGTCCCTGCGCCAGGACGGCACGGCACAGTGTATATAGACTCGGTCATTGTTGCCCACTCGAACGAAGCCGAATGGCAAAAGTTCAAAGCCGACCATACCAACGAAGCCATTCTTGACCGTATTGTGGTGGTCAAGGTTCCGTATAATTTACGCGTGTCTGAAGAGGTCAAGATCTATCAGAAAATCCTGCAGAAATCGTCTTTTGATGCCCACGTGGCTCCGCATACGCTCGAGATGGCGTCGATGTTTGCGGTTTTATCTCGACTTGAACCGACTCCAAAGTGCGACCTGATGACCAAATTGAGCCTATATAATGGCGAAGAAGTGGTCGAAAAAGGCCGGACGAAGAAGATTAATATTGAAGAGTTGCGTGACGAAGCCAAGCGGGAGGGCATGAATGGTATCTCGACTCGTTTTATCATGAAGGCGCTCGACAATGCGTTGGCAGAATCGGGCAAGTGTATTAACCCGATTAACGTGCGCGAATCCATGATCAGCATGATCAAAGACCAGGACATGGCTGACGACATGCGGAAGATGTATCTTGAATTTCTCCAAGATACGCTGCACAAAGAATATCTTGAGCTGGTGGAAAAAGAGATTACAAAAGCGTTTGTCTATTCGTACCAGGAGCAGGCTGAGACCTTGTTCCAGAATTATCTGGATCATGCTGAAGCGTATGTGAACAACACCAAGGTCAAAGATACCAACACCCGCGAAGAGCTCCAGCCGGATGAGGGTTTCCTCAAATCGGTGGAAGAGCAGATTGCGATTATCGGCTCAGCAGCCGAGGGTTTCCGACAGGAAGTGATCGCGTACCTGTGGGCCGCTGGTCGGCGGAACGAGAAGGTCTCATACCAGAGCTATGAGCCGCTCAAAGAAGCAATTGAAAAGAAGCTCATGAGTTCAGTCCGTGATATCAGCCGTATCATTACCAAAGCCCGTACCCGGGACGAGGAACAGACGGATAAGTACGGGGCCATGGTGCAGAGTCTGCTAGAGAATGGCTACTGCGAACATTGTGTGGATGTGGTGCTGAAATACGCGGCCAATAATCTGTGGAAAGACTGAGCTACACGGGGTAAAACGTAGACGCGGGGGTGGCTTGCCGTAGGCAAGCCACCCCGTGCATGCGTACAGGCTATGGTGAAACATCATGTCAGACACAATCTTTCGTCCCTATTCCTCCTCTGACTCCTTGCGGTCCGACCGAAGCGCGACTGATCGTCAGCGCCACCGACAAAAGGTCCGTGAGGCAGTCCGAGATAATATTGCCGACCTGATCGCCGAAGAGTCCATCATCGGCAAAAACAAAGACAAAATCATCAAAGTCCCGATCCGAGGGATGAAGGAGTATCGCTTCATCTACGGCGAGAATACGCCGGGGGTGGGCCAAGGCGATGGCAACTCTCAACCGGGTCAAGTGGTTGGCAAAACAGATGGTGAGGGCCAAGGTGAGGGCCAAGCCGGTGATCAAGCCGGGGTCGATTATTATGAGACCGATGTCACGCTCGAAGAGCTGATCGAAATCATGTTCGAAGACCTTGAGCTGCCCGATATGGAACGCAAGATTCTGCGCGAGATCCCCTCCGATCGTCTCAGCAAACGCAAGGGCTACCGCCAGATGGGCGTCCGGGTGCGCCTCGACAAACGGCGCACAGCTATTGCTCGCATTCGGCGTAAAGTCGCAGTCATGCGGCGTGAGGGAAAGATCGAGTGGGATGCTGAGCAGCGCTTTCCGTTCCACAAAGATGATATAACCTACCGGCATATGATTACAGATACACGCCCGGACTCGAACGCCGCGGTGGTGTGTATCATGGACACCTCGGGCTCAATGGATACGATGAAAAAGTATCTGGCCCGTAGCTTCTTTTTTCTTTTGTATCAGTTTGTGAGTACACGATACCAGAACGTCGAACTCGCCTTTGTTGCCCACCATACCGAGGGCCGCGAGGTTACCGAAGACGAGTTTTTCTACAAAGGCGAGTCCGGTGGCACGTTTATCTCCTCGGGCTACACGAAAGCCATTGAGATTATTCAAGAGCGGTATCATCCGAGTCTGTGGAACGTGTACGCTTTCCACTGCTCTGACGGGGATAACTTCGAGTCAGATAATCCGGCGACCTTGCAAGCTGCTCAAGAGCTGTGTGAGCTGTGTAATTTGTTCGGCTATGGCGAGATCAAACCCTTGGGCTCGCGCTATTACGAGAGTTCAATGTTGAACATTTTTCGGCGGCTTGAGGCAGACAACTATCAAACTGTATTGATTGAACGCAAAGAAGACATCTGGCCAAGTTTTCGCGCCTTTATGTCAAAAGAGGAAGGCGAGCGCACGCAGGCAAACGCCGCTCCTACGGAAGAAGCAGTGGAAGAATAACGAGTGTGGAGATGCTTTGCCTCCAGCTCGTGATTGGGGAAAGCTATGGCAGATTGGAATGTAAGAGACCTGGGAGCCTGGGAAGCGAAGATCCAGGAGAAGGTCCAAGAGTTCGGATTATCCTGCTACCCGCAGGAATTTGAAGTCTGTGACCATACACAGATGTTGGGCTACATGGCTTATCATGGCATGCCCTCACATTATCCACATTGGTCTTTTGGCAAGAGCTATGAGAAGCTCAAGACCATGTACGACTACGGCGTGTCTGGCCTGCCGTATGAAATGGTCATTAACTCCAGCCCTGCCCTTGCCTACTTAATGCGGGATAATTCCTTGTGCCTGCAAGTGCTTACGATTGCCCATGTGTATGGGCACAATGACTTCTTCAAAAATAATTTCACCTTCCAACACACTGGAGCGGCCTCGACCATTAACCGGTGTAAGATTCATGCTGAGCGGGTGCGGACGTATACTGAAGATCCGTCTATTGGCGTGGAGAAAGTCGAAACTCTGCTTGATGCGGCGCATTCCTTGTCGATGCAATGTCGGCGCAATTTTGCGATTAAAAAGCTCCCCCCGGCAGAAGAACGCAAACGCGCTTTTGAAGCCGCCCAGCCAAAAGAAGATCCGTTTCAAAAAATCCATAAACGGCAAGAATATGTCCAGCCCGACCTGCATAAGACGCCGCTTTCTCCAGAAGAAGACGTCCTGCTGTTTATCCGCGACTACAATCCGTATCTGAGCGGATGGGAAAAGGATCTGCTGACCATTGTCCAAGAGGAGTCGCAGTATTTCATTCCTCAGATGGAAACCAAGATTATGAACGAGGGCTGGGCCAGTTTTTGGCATCGTGAGATCCTGAACAGCCTTGATCTGCCCCAGGAGTTATACCTTGAATTCCTGGTCCGCCATAATCAAGTTGTCCGGCCCCACCCGCAGGGCATTAATCCGTATCATCTGGGTTTAAAGCTCTGGGACGATATCAAACGTCGGCATGATGACCCGACCCCGGAAGAAATCGACAAATACGGCAAGCCGGACAAAACTGGCATGGAAGCCATCTTTGAAATCCGCGAAGTTGATCGGGACGTGTCTTTTTTGCGCCGCTTTTTAACCGAGGAGTTGATGCGCGAAATGGACATGTTTCAGTATGAGCCGCGCGGGGATGATTTGGTGATCTCTCGGGTATCCGATAATGACGGTTGGCGGGACATCAAGGAGACCTTGCTCAAAAGTGTTGGCATGGGGACTATACCCGTCCTCAAAATCGAGGACGCAGATTACACCCAGAACCGGACACTGTACTTGAAACACTACCACGATGGCCGGGATCTGCAGCTCGAATACGCCGAGCGCTGTCTTTCCTATCTGCATCAATTATGGGGGCATGAAGTCGGGCTGGAAACAAAGGTGAATGGGAAACGCGCCCTCTTGTCGTATAGCGACAAAGGCTTTGCTACGCGGCCGCTGAAATGAGTTGTTCAGCCTAGAAGTCGTTCAGTCATTGACTGAGAGACTGAACGACTTTTTCATGGACTTCATCGGTCTTGCTCAGCCCATAGTGGTAACCAACAGTGCCACAACCCAGGGCACTCGAGCCCTGACAGACTTTCTTGCCCCGACCGTTCTTCCTGAACTTATTGATGGCGGCCGCCTGTATGGTCTCGGCAGGGCAGATGCCAAGCTTGACTGGCTGGCCAAGGCTGCCGCCATTGAGCGTCTTCATGGCCAGGCATTTATTCGTCCGCTGGTGTTTACCGGAACCTATGGAGAAGAACGTGGCACCCCTGCCCTCGTATGCGGCGCAGGGGTCTCAGGAGGAAACGTCTATGCCCCAAATGAATGGATCTCCCTCTCCCAGCTTGAACGCAGCGTCGATTTCTACGCTGGACTCATCGCAACCTTTTGCCTCAACGATTCCCTTCCGTATACGTGAAGTTGCACCGGCTGATTGTGAGCAGGTTCTCCATTTCGGACGACTGCTTGACTCGATCAATCTGCCAACTGAGCACGACAACTTAGCCGCTTTTATTCAGCAGTCGCGCCGATCTTTTGGCGGCCAGCTTCAAGACCCGCAGCACGGGATGTACCTGTTTGTGTTGGAGGAGGCAACAACTCAGCAGATTGCCGGCACTGCCATGCTGATTGCTAAACACGGCACGCCTGAATGCCCCCATTATTATCTGGAGATGGCAACAGACGAGCGCTATTCCAAAACGCTTCAAAAAATGTTTCGGCATGACTATCTGACCCTACGTCATTCTATGGATGGTCCAACTGAGCTTGGTGGACTGGTCGTTGATCCCGCATTTCGCACAGGAACGGCTCAAAAAGGATCAGCTAAAATCGGCAAACAACTCTCTTTTGTCCGTTTTCTGTATTTGGCCATGTATCCTGAGCGTTTTGAAGATCGAGTGCTGGCTGAAATGCTGCCGCCCTTAACCAAAGACGGAGAAAGTCTGTTTTGGGAGTGTTATGGCAAGCGGGTGACTGGGCTCAGCTTTCGCGAAGCCGATAGGCTCAGCATTACTGATAAGGAATTCATCGACGCTTTGTTTCCCCCCATTTCGCTATATGTGTGTATGCTGCCGCTAGAAGTCCAGAAACAAATTGGCCAAGTCGGATGTGATACCGAAGGTGCAGTACATTTGCTCAAAAAAGTCGGTTTGCGTTTTTTGAACCATGTGGACCCGTTTGACGCCGGTCCGTTTTATGGTGCTCCAGTTGAAGACCTGCTGCCAATTCAGCAATTTCGTCGCTATTCCATCGAGGTGGATCGTGCTGATTCGGATACGCCGCACGCAAACGACCTGCTGATTCGAGATCTGCTGATTGGCTGGGAGAGCGAGGACGGATTCCGGGCGGCACGCATTGCGGCTCAGCCGAATGATGCTGTACTGCTCTGCTCTGCGTCTGATACTGCTGCCCTTGGCTTAGCAGAAGGCGTGGAGGTCGGAGCGATTCCGTTCCTCTAGAATCTTGCGTCATGTCTCAATCACATCTTGTCCTCATGGGTGACCCGACCCATTTCTCTATCGTATCTGGAGCAAATCCGCACACACGCACAGCCTGGGGACGACGCAAACGGGTCGACCCTGAGGCTGCTATTCAGCAGTGGCATCTGTTTGCCCAGACACTTGGTCAGTACAGGGTGCGCGTCTTAGTCATCCCTCCAGATCCGGCATTGACCGGATTAGTGTATCCAGCCAATGCCGGTCTTCTTTTTCCGCTTGATGAGGCTACTCCCATCGCCTCAAAGGCTTTTTATCTCGCTAACCTCCTGCCCTCTCGGGCGGGAGAACAGCCGATCTATGCCAGCTTTTTAGAACGCTGCGGTTTTCAGCCGCGCATTCTGAAGGCCCGTTTTGAAGGCGAAGCTGACTTCTTCCCGACTGGTGAGCGTTATCTTTTTACCTACGGCCAGGTGAAGACGCAGCGTTTTCGCGTGCGCTTTGGCCTGCCTCCTTATGAGCGGGTGTATGGGTTTCGTTCTGAAAGTGGGGCTCTTGAAGAATTGCAAGCAATCGTGGGAGAGAGAGAAGTTGTCTCGCTCGAACTCCGCGATGAAGCCTACTACCATGGCGACACCGCGCTGTGTGCCTTTGGCCCCCAGCGTCAGTTCTTGCTCGCTTATCTCGATGGACTGATGCCAACCGCCGTTGAACAGCTGCAATCCTTGTTTCAAGCAGACCTTATTCCCTTGAGCACCCAGGACGCCGCATTGTACGCCGCCAATTCTTTTACCCTGACTCAGAATGGTACCTCTTCTTTGTTCATGCCAGCTGGGGTGAGTGACACACTTCAAGCACAAATCCGAAAACGAGGAGTAGAGCCTGTTCTGATCGATGTAGGCGAGTTTTTGCGCAAAGGCGGCGGGGCAGTCAAATGTATGATTGCCGATCTCGGGCCGAACGACGAGACTGGACTCAGCTCCGAACAGCTAGCTTTCCGGGCCGAACGAGATTATCAGACGCTTTTCTCTTCAGGCCAAGAAGCGCTACAATAGAGACTCCATATATTTGAGGGAGCAAAGGGATCACAAAGTACTGACTTGGACCGGCCTAGACCGACCGGATTTTACCCTTTTGCCATGCGGAGGATGGTATGCCGATCTACGAATATCGCTGTCAAAAGTGTCGCAAGCGAGTTTCAATCTTGACCCTGCGAGTGGGCGAAGAGGTTGAACCTGAATGCGATAAATGTGGCAGCAAAAACTTGTCTCGCTTGATGTCACGCTTTGCTATGCCCAAATCTGAAGAAGCGCGACTCGATGCCTTATCTGACCCCAGTAGTCTATCTGGTTTGGATGAAAACGACCCCAAAGGCATGGCCCGTTGGATGAAAAATATGGGCAAGGAGATGGGCGAAGAGTTTAGCGGAGACGACTTTGATCAGATGGTCAATGAACTTGAGGCTGGCAATATGCCGGATGATGATGGTGATGAGTTCGGCGGAGGGATAGGGGATTTTGATTGATTGGGACTGTCTTACCTATCATTCCGCCCTAGCCGCCCCCCCTCAATCCCCCTGGAAGCGCGGAGCGCAGGAGGATTTCTCGCAATCGACAGGTCGTTCGACTTTACTATTCGTCCGACTCCAACAACACCACCGCCTCCGCCATCATGCCTTCCTCGCGGCCAATATAACCCATCTTCTCGCCTGTCGTGGCTTTGATATTCACCGCTGATACCTCAGATTCGAGGACTTCTGCCAGCTGCTTTTGCATCGCGTCTCTATAGGGCGATAGCTTCGGCTTCTGAGCGAATATCGTAATATCTGCATTCCCCAGCCGAAACCCTCGCTCCTTCACCTGTTCCATCACCACTTGCAGCAGTGTGACACTCGAAACGCCTTTGTAGCGTGGATCAGAGTCAGGGAAATGTTGACCAATATCCCCGGCTCCAATCGCGCCCAGCAGCGCATTACTGAGCGAGTGGCACACCACGTCGGCATCTGAGTGACCGAGCAATCCTTTCTCCCAGGGGATTTCCACTCCCCCGAGTATCAGTTTTCTGCCCGCCACAAGCTGATGAATATCGGCACCGTGGCCAATCCGAAATGGCATACGCGACTTACAACCCTCTGACCATCAGCTCAGCCACCCGCTGATTAAACGTCACCGGATCAGGCAGCTCAGATCCCTCAGCCAATAGTCCATACCCGAACAGCAGTTCGGCATACTCATCAAGAGACGCATCCTCTTTGTCCTGTTGGAACCGATCGTGCAGCTTGGCCAGAATCGGATGGGTTGGATTGAGCTCCATGATACGCTTCTGTTTCGGCATTGTATCCTGACTTTGGGCTAAGAGCCGCTCAAGCTGGGGGCTATAGTCCTGCTCTGCCCCAACCAGACATACTGGTGAGGTCGTTAAACGGCTCGACAGCCGGACTTCCTTCACATGCTCGTCGAGCTTCTTTTGGAGTGTTTCCATCAGCCCGGCATAGTCCTCAGCCTTCTCTTTGAGGGCTTTTTCGGCTTCTTCTTTTTCCGTTTCGCTGCCTAACTGGACAGTCCCCTTGCCAACTGATTGGAGTTTTTTCTCTTCGAACTCCGTCAGCGATTGGACGACTAATTCGTCTACCGGTTCGACCAGATACAAGACCTCGTAGCCTTTTTCCTTAAACGCTTCGAGATGCGGTGAGTTTTCCACCGTCCGGCGCGAGTCTCCAGTCAGATAATAAATCTCAGTCTGCTCGGTCCGCATCCGCTCAACATACTCCTTGAGCGTGGTGAGCTTTTCCGGATCGTGTGAAGACGGAAAGCGCAGCAAGGGCACGATACGGTCTTTGTTTTCAAAATCGGCACTCACACCCTCTTTGATCGTCTTCCCAAAGTGTTCCCACACTTTCATGAAGTCTTCGGGTTCATTCTCAGCCATAGTGGTTAAGGCATCCAGAATGCGTTTGGTCAGCCATTGATGAATCTGACTAATATGCCGCTCCTGCTGGAGCCGCTGGCGCGAGATATTGAGCGGCAAATCAGCCGAATCGACCACGCCTTTGAGGAAACGCAGGTAGCGTGGCACTAAGTCTTCACAGCGCTCCATAATCATGATCCGCTGGGCGTAGAGTTGCAGACCAAAGGGAGCCGCGTGGTAGTACAGGTCAAACGGCGCCTGAGACGGCAGAAACACTAAGGCTTGGAACTCAAAACGTCCTTCAGCGCGAAAAGACAGCGTTTTGAATGGTGGGGTCCAGTCATGGGCAATATGTTTATAGAACTCGGTATATTCTTCCTCAGTCACCTCAGACTGGGGCCGGGTCCAGATTGGTTTCATCGAATTGAGGGTATTATCCTCAATCGTCACAGTCGTTTCGCCACCCTCTTTAGGCTTGCCTTCTTCGTCACGTTCAACTTCGTGGTGCTCCTGCCGCATTTTGATTGGATACGACACAAAATCGGAGTGGCGCTTGACGATGCTACTGATCGTCCACTGCTGGGTGAAGTCTTCAATCCCATTATCAGGCTCAACATCTTTCAGCTGTAGGATAATAGAAGTGCCATGCCGAGGTCTTTCGGCTGGGGTCAGACTATATTCCCCGTCGCCAGCCGATTCCCACTGGATCGCGGTCTCCTCGCCTGCCCGTCGCGTGACCAGAGTCACTTTGTCGGCGACCATAAAAGCCGAGTAAAATCCGACTCCAAACCGCCCAATCAGCTCGGCCAAGGCTTCGCTGGACTTTCCCTCGGACTTGACCTGTTCCAACAGTGCCCGGCTACCAGACTTGGCAATTGTACCGATATTGGTGATGATTTCGTCACGGCTCATCCCGATCCCATTGTCCTCAATGGTCAGGGTCCGTGCCTCTGTGTCAGCCTCAATCCGGATTTCAGGGGTATGGTCCTCTGAGATGAGCTCTGGCGTAGTCAGCCCCTCGAAGCGGAGGCGATCAATAGCATCCGAGGCGTTTGAGATGAGCTCACGTAGGAAGATTTCCTTGTCAGTATACAAGGAATGAATCATCAAGTTGAGTAGCTGGGTGGTTTCTGCTTCAAAGCGATAGGTTTCGGTCTGAGCTTCCACTGTCTATATCTCCTTATCTTCAGCAATTCTGTGCCTTGTCTAAGAAATGGCGTCTGTCCTGAGAGGAAATCTGCGATATTCAGTAGAACCTAATCATTCATTGACGGACGTCAATTAGAATGAAGAGGAACAGTGCAGGAACAGTTCGATGCGTGCTTGCATTGTCTGTGTTCCTTTCCCTTTTCCCACCTTGTGACAAACGCTTCTTGGACAGTTTATCGCACGCACAGCAATCGGACTATTCCAGCTCTTCTCCTCTTCCCTCTACCGGCGCTTCCCATTCCTTCGCCCGGCCCAACGCCTTGTGCCAGCCTGCAAGCAACCCGTCTCGCCGCTCTTGAGACATCTTCGGCTCAAAGATCCGCTCAACCTGCCATTGCATGGCAAGCTCAGTCTGATCTTTCCAATAGCCTACAGCTAAGCCAGCCAAATACGCCGCCCCGAGCGCCGTTGTTTCCGCGATTTTGGGACGAACCACAGACACCCCAAGCACATCAGCCTGAAACTGCATGAGCAAATCATTCGCTGTTGCCCCACCGTCAACCCGGAGTTCGGGCAGCCGGACTTGGGCATCAGCCGCCATTGCCGCCAGTACATCGTATGACTGATAGGCAATACTCTCTAATGCAGCCCGCGCGATATGAGCTGCCGTGGCTCCCTGCGTTAGTCCAACTATTGTCCCTCGTGCATACGGGTCCCAGTGTGGAACACCGAGCCCAGTAAAGGCTGGCACAAGGTAGACGCCAGCAGTGTTGGGCACCCTTGCGGCCAACGCTTCGACCTCAGCAGACGATTTGATAATGCCCAAACCATCCCGCAGCCACTGCACGACCGCCCCGCCAATAAATACGCTGCCTTCGAGCGCATACGACGCCTGCCCGTCAATCTTCCAGGCTGGTGTGGTCAGCAGATTATTGTGAGAGCGAACAGCTTGTGTCCCGGTTTGCATCAACATGAAACAGCCTGTTCCATACGTATTCTTGACCATGCCCGGTCTGGTACACATCTGTCCGAACAACGCTGCTTGCTGATCACCAGCGATACCCGCAATTGGAATCGCTCTTCCCCACAGCTCTGGCACGGTCTCCGCATACACCTCGCTTGAAGTGTGCACTTCGGGAAGCAGGCTCGGCGGAATGTTCAAGATGGCGAGCAATTCGTCATCCCATTCTCCAGTGTGAATATTGTACAGCAGGGTGCGGGAGGCGTTGGTCACATCGGTAAGATGAAAACGTCCTTTGGTTAAGTGCCAGGTAAGCCAGGTATCGACTGTGCCAAACGTCAGCTGTCCGGCTTCAGCTTTTTGACGAGCACCAGGCACAGTGTCCAAGATCCAGGCAAGCTTTGTACCCGAAAAGTAAGCGTCGATGACAAGCCCTGTCTTCTGCTGGAAAAGTTCCTCTTTTCCGTCGTGTTTGAGCCTCGTGCAGATGTCAGCCGTGCGACGGTCTTGCCACACAATGGCGTTACAGATCGGTTGGCCGGTTTTGCGGTCCCACACAAGAGTCGTTTCTCGCTGATTGGTAATACCGATCGCGGCGATGTCAGTGGCGGAGACTTGCGCTTTTTGGAGGACTTCAGTGACAACACCAGCTTGTGAAGACCAAATCTCATTCGGATCTTGCTCTACCCAGCCGGGTTGAGGGAAGATTGGTGTCAGCTCTTTTTGTGCCACGGCGTGAATAGCTCCAGCCTGATCAAAGATAATGGCTCGTGAGCTGGTTGTGCCTTGGTCGAGGGCGAGGATGTATTGCATTGTGGTGAGTCTGCGCTGGTGGGGCAGGCCTCAGAGCCTGGTTTGGGCTAAACTCCATTTATGGGACGCTGTCTCGTAGTCAGGGGATTCATCCCCTGGCGGAAGTGGATGACAGTAGCCTCCCCAGTGTTGATGAGGGATTTGTATCTTGGTCGCGGCCGTGGTCGCCTCAGAAGAATGCGTCTCATTTTACACGGTTCGAGCCTGTCTTGCACGCCGCCGGGCCTTGCATTGGTAGCGCTTGCCCTCCTGCCCGTTCCCCAGTGGCGCGGGCGTCCCCGCCCGCGCCCCGGTAGGCTAAATGCTGTAGATCGAGCCTGCCCAGCGTGGTATGGCTTCAGAAGTAGTATGGAGCACCCATTATGGCCATAGACATGCAGCCTGTGACTGAAACGCTCACCAGCCTGCTTGGTCCGCAGTACGTCTGGCGAGACCCTGAGGTGTGGGCTTATTTGTCACCCGACCTGAGCTGGGAGTCAGGAGAAATAGCCGAGATCGTCATCCAGCCGGGCTCAGCCGAAGAACTGGCTGCCGATCCATGCCTTTTTGTCGCTGTCAAAAGCCAAGGTCAGAGTACTGGCAACGCAACGATTTTTTGCGGAACATGCCGAGACAATCGAGGCCTACGGCATTGAGGTGTCCTATCTGACCGCGTCAGCGGGGACAGATTTTGTTCTTGAACCAAGGCTATTTCGGCACGACGAAGCCGGACGATTTCGACTACAGCGGGTCAGCAAGAAGAATAAGGAGAAGACAACCCATGCATGTCATGTATTTTACCGAACGTCCATATTACCACGTCCCAGAAGACGAGATCATCAAAAACGGCGGATTTTATAATACCCCGAACACCTTTTACGATGCCCACAAAGCGCGCGAGTTGCATAACCGCTATCTGGACGAAAAACTGTACGCCGAAGAGGTCGGCTTTGATGGCGTAGTCCTTAACGAACACCACGCCACTCCGTATTGCATGGGTTCGGTCATGGATGTCGAAGCCGCTATTCTGGCTCGGATCACAAAACGGGTGAAGATTGTCCTGCTCGGCAATCCGCTCCCAGTTGCCGACCCCTTGCGACTGGCTGAAGAACTGGCCGAGATCGACGTGATTTCTGGCGGACGGCTGGTCACTGGCTGGGTACGCGGAGCTGGGGCTGAGCAGTTGGCCAATAGCATTAACCCCGCCCACAATCGTGAACGCTTTGAAGAAGCCCATGACTTTATTATCAAAGCCTGGACCACCCCCGGCCCGTGGCGTTACGAGGGCAAACATTATCACTACCGGATGGTCAACCCCTGGGCGCTGCCCATGCAGAAGCCAATTCCACAATCTTATATTCCGGGTGTGGTCAGTCCAGAAACTATTCTCTGGGCTGCCAAGCATCGCTACCCGTATGTTGCGCTAGCCACGTTTTTAGAGCCGACGACTGAGGTGTGGAATATGTACGCTGACGCGGCGGCCCAAGCAGGCTTCCAGGCTGGCCCGGAAAACTTTGGTTATGTACAACGGGTGATTGTTGCCGAAACACAAGAGAAGGCCCAGGAACTGGGCAAGGGTTATTTATACGGCGGCGGACAACCTGCCTTTTCCCGCCCCGAATGGACCTTCCCCTCGGGCTACCTTTCTAAAGCAGCCACCCAGCGTCTAGCCAAAACTTTCACTGATCCTAAGACAGGCAAGGCACTGCTCAGCGCTGTTGATAGCGAGTCTGGTATGGACGTCGAGGCCGCCAAAAAGAAAATCTATGCCACGTACGAAGACCAGCAAAGAAATGGTCAATTTATTATCGGTACCCCCAAAACGGTCTTGCCCAAGATTCGGCACCTGATGGAAGTCTTGCGACCCGGCGTGTTCTGCATCTACCACAACGAAGGTCCGATGAGCCATGCAGATACCATGACCAGCATTCGTCTACTTGGCCAGGAAGTCCTGCCAGCTATGCATGAGATCGCCAAGGAGCTAGACCTACCAAGCCCGGATGATGTAAAACCGGGCTCCCGACGTCTGCCCCCGTCAGGCAAGCGAGATCCGGTCATAGATGCCGCAGCCCTGGCAGCCTAAGAAGTGGCTTCTCAGCACACGTTTGGAGAATGGACATATCTAAGGAGAGGACCATGACAACGTTAGCCCCGATGCTCACCCTTTCACATCAATACGGCAGTGGCGGCACTCTCATCGCCCAGGAACTCAGTCAACGCCTGGGCTGGGCAGTGTGGGATAAAGAGATCGTGCGGACCATCGCCTCGCAGCAGAATGTGGCGGAAGGCTATGTGGAGAACAAAGACGAACGGGTCGCCTCCTTTATTGAGCGGACGGTTGGTTTTTTTGGTGTCGGCGGGTTTGAGACGGCGTACAATATTCCCCCACCGCTCCGCTTGAGGGATGCGCAACTCGCCCGTTTAACCCGAACGTTGATTGAAGACGTGTCCAAAGAGGGCAAAGCAATTATTGTCGGGCGAGCCGGGAACTGCATCCTGGCCGACCGACCCAATACCTTACATGTGTTTGTCTTCTCAGCGAAGGAGACTCGGATCAAACGGGCCATGGAAGTCGAGAAGCTGACCCGTTCCGAGGCCGAGCGGCGTATTGCCGGTATGGACAAACTGCGGACTGACTACGTGCACGGCTTTTATAAAGCCAATTGGCGCGACCCGGAAGGGTACCATCTCCAGCTCGACTCCGGAGAGTTGGGAGAAGACGGGGCGACAGACCTGATTATGTGGGCCTTGGAGCATCGGGTGTAATGGGCGGGGAAGATAGCCCAAAAAAGAAGGCCCCATCCCCGTCTAAAAACCGAGTCGTCAAACACGGAAAAACGGCGAGTCTGTTGGGAAGATCTCGGATGAGAAAGCCTGTCGAAACGGGAGCTAAGGAAGAAGCAGCCAGACAGTCATCTGAATAATCATACGCTCAGCGTCTTTTGTGGACTTCGAGCAGGAATGTGAACTCCTGCTCGCCGCCTAACAGCCTACGAAGACTTCTTCCTTGCTGATGTCCCACGGCTCTGACGTCGTTTAGGAGAGGCAGCAGTCTTTGCTGTGCGAGAACGACTCGGTCGTACACGCTTTGCCGCTTTTGCCTGCGGAGGAGAAACCGCCCCAGCACTTTCTGCCTCAACTGCCGCCGTCATTTCGGTTTGTATCGCCAGCTCAGGCTGAGACTCTGGCGCTTGCTCCTGCGCTTGCAGCTCCGGCATGGCTTGCTCTGAGCTTACGTCCTCTTCCGCCTTCTCGCTCTCCTCGTCTGGAACCATCATAGGACTCGCCTGTTCCATTTGGCACACGTAAGTCGTCAAGCCGAGAGCACTCATTCCTTCTACCATAGGAACGGCTTCGTCCTGCGGCTCTTGCGATGGCTCTTGCGATGCATCGTTCTGCACGTCTTGCCCTGCTTGGCCTAAGCCATGCGGCCGGAGCTCGGCAATGGCTTGGCCTTGCCTGGTCACGACGACAGTGAGGCCCTCTTGGACTTGATTCAGATAGCTCCCCAACCGAGAGCGCAGCTGTTTGACTTCAATTGATTCTTGCATACCTCTTATTCTCGGTCATTTTAGGGGCCGGTGTCAATCGAGTTGTATTGTCCTTTCCCCTGCCCTTTCTGTTACCCCTGCTTGACTCTCCTGCCCCCCAACGGTAGCCGTAGGCCAGCACCGAAAGAAGATGAGACGACGAAAAGGGGGTTCCCGTGAAACTCGGAATCAGCATTGGTTATTCTGGCGGCAAAGTTCAGCTTCCGATAGAGCATATTCTTGAGGCCGAACGGCTTGGTTATGACTCCGTCTGGAGTGCCGAAGCCTACGGCTCAGACGCCGTCACACCGCTCGCCTACCTGGCAGCAAAAACGACCCGGATTAAGCTCGGCACCGGTATCATGCAGCTGGCAGGCCGCACCCCAGCTATGTGCGGAATGACGATGGCCACACTGGATGCCTTGTCTGACGGCCGGGTGCTGGTCGGCCTGGGGTTGTCAGGTCCACAAGTTATTGAAGGCTGGCATGGCATGCCCTACGACAAGCCCGTGGCTCGGCTATGTGAATATGTCCAGATTTTACGCAAAATATGGGCGCGCGAAGAACCCGTCGCCTTAGACGGCAAAGCCTATCAGTTACCCTACCAAGGTCCCGGAGCAACTGGCTTGGGCAAGCCCTTGAAATCCATTCTGCATACCCGCCAGCTACCGATCTATCTGGCGACGATGCAGCCGCGTAGCGTGCGCCTGACTGCTGAGTTAGCCGACGGCTGGCTACCGATTTGGTTCTCCCCACAGCGAGTTGGCATGTTTAGCGACATCATTGAAGAAGGTTTTCAGCGAGCAGGCAACGGTAAATCATGGAAGGACTGGGATATCGCCGCCGGTTGCACGGTTATTATTGGTGACGATGTCAAAGCCTGCCTAGCCAAGATCAAACCGACGCTTGCCCTGTACGTCGGTGGCATGGGAGCCCGCAACAAAAACTTCCATAACGAGATGGTCACCAAGTACGGCTACGGCGATGCAGCGGCGCGTATCCAGGATCTCTACCTCGCCGGCCGAAAAGACGAAGCAGCCGAAGCCGTGCCTGATGAGCTGTGCGACGAAATGTCGTTGTGCGGTCCGGAATCGCGCATTCGTGAACGTTTCAAAGCCTGGGAAGATTCCGGGGTAAGCACCATGCTGGTGTCATCCCAGCAGCCCGAGGCGTACCATTTGATGGCTGATATTGCGAAGACGAACACATGAAGCGTCAAAAGACAGAAGAGATTTGTAGCGTTCACATCACGTTTTACGTTTCACGTTTCATTTCTCTACAAGGAGTCTATCCATGAGCGAAACAATTTCTGCCAACGATCCTTATGAACGCAACCGTGTCAGTGTCCTCGATAGCGACATGGCCTATGTTGATACCGGCTCGGGCGATCCGGTTGTCTTCTTACACGGCAACCCGACGTCATCGTATTTGTGGCGGAATATTATCCCACAGGTGGAGAAAGGTCACCGTTGCCTTGCCCCGGACCTGATTGGCATGGGTGACTCAGGCAAGAATCCAGCCGGTTCGTATCGTTTTGTCGATCATGCCCGCTATCTGGATGCCTGGTTCGGAGCCATGGACCTCACTCAGAGTGTGACGCTGGTCATTCATGACTGGGGTTCGGCACTCGGGTTTCACTGGGCGCACCGGCATCCGGACCGCATTAAGGCCATCGTGTATATGGAAGCGATTGTCCAACCATTGACCTGGGATGCGTGGCCCGAGGCGGCAAAAAAGATCTTTCAGGCTATGCGCTCGCCGGCTGGAGAAGAAATTGTACTCCAGAAAAATACGTTTGTTGAACGTATCCTGCCGGCCAGCGTTATGCGGGGCCTGACAGAAGAAGAGATGACCGTCTATAAACGCCCCTATCTGGAGCCAGGTGAATCCCGCCGGCCCACCCTGACCTGGCCGCGCCAAATTCCGATTGAAGGCGAACCAGCTGATGTGACGGAAATTGTTGCGGCCTACGCAAAATGGATCTCAACGAGTGACATTCCAAAGCTCTTTGTGAATGCCGATCCAGGCACGATTCTTATTGGCCCCCAGCGCGCATTCTGCCGTACCTGGCCAAACCAAAAAGAGATTACGGTCAAGGGCACCCATTTCATTCAAGAAGACGCACCAGTTGAGATTGGCCAGGCTATCGCCCAGCTGCTGGCTTAAAGCATATTCCTATTGGAGGTTACGATGGACTATTCCGCAATCATATTCGACGTTCGCGATACTATTGCGACAATCACTCTCAATCGGCCGGATAACGCCAATGCGCTCAACATCGATATGTCAAAAGAGCTCATGCAGGCAGCTATTCAGTGCAGTGAAGATCCCTCGATTCGGGCTGTGTTGCTGACGGGCACGGGTCGCATGTTCTGTGCCGGTGGAGATCTCAAAAGCTTTGCTTCGCATGGACGTGGCGCACAGCTTGCCGCCCACTTAAAAGAAGTCACGATCTATCTGCATGGGGCTGTCTCGCGCTTTTTGCGTATGGACCCACCGCTGATTGGTGTCATCAACGGCGTGGCCGCTGGGGCGGGCATGAGTATAGCTTGTGCGTGTGACATAGTCCTGGCGGCTGAGTCGTCCAGATTTACCATGGCCTATACAAAAGCCGGCTTAACCCCTGACGGATCTTCGACGTATTTCTTATCCCGTGCGGTCGGTATGAAACGCGCCACCGAACTCGTCCTGACCAACCGGATGTTATCGTCTCAAGAAGCCCATGAATGGGGTATCGTCAATCAGGTCGTGCCTGACGCTGAGCTGATGACAGAAGCCACCAAACTCGCCAGCTCTCTTGCCGCTGGTGCGACTGGAGCGTTCGGCGCGGCCAAACGGCTACTGCATAATGGATGGACAGAGACCGTTGAAACCCAGATGGAGCTGGAATCCCAAGCCATCGCTGCCCGTGCCCATACCGTTGACGGCGACGAGGGCATTAGCGCCTTTTTAGAAAAACGCGCGCCAAATTTTGTTGGTAAATAGTCTAGTGGAAAATAAGGAGTGCGCGCGTGTATAGTTTTGATCTTAGCCCAGAACAACAACAGCTCAAAGAAACCGTGCATCGTTTTGCGGTAGAAGAAATCATCCCCGTCGCAGCGGAGTACGACAAAAAAGAAGATCTGCCCCTTGCCGTCTGTCGGAAAGCCTGGGAACTCGGTTTTCTGAATCCCCAAATCCCAACCGAATACGGCGGTCTGGGTCTCGGCGTCATGGATACCTGTTTGATTGATGAAGAAATGATCTATGGCTGCGCCGGTATCGCTCTCAATATGGTGGCCAATAATCTGGCCGCT
This sequence comes from Binatia bacterium, assembly GCA_965231765.1. Taxonomy (GTDB): domain Bacteria; phylum Desulfobacterota; class Binatia; order Bin18; family Bin18; genus JAAXHF01. The sequence continues at coordinate 3,634,134 of OZ246887.1, read as the reverse complement.
TTACCCCTACTGATTGCCGGCACTGAAGAACAGAAGAAGAAGTATCTCGGCTGGCTAGTAGAGGAGCCTGCATATGCTGCCTTTGCCCTCACCGAACCTGGCGCGGGCTCTGACGCGGGCGGCATTTCTACCTCCTATCGCAAAGTCGGTGATGAGTTCGTCCTGAACGGTACCAAGCACTTCATTACCAATGGCACCATTGCCCAGTGGTATGCAGTGTTTGCAACCCAAGATAAAGACGCGCAGCACGGCGGGATTTCGTGTTTTGTGGTGCCGTCCGATACTCCGGGTATCACTGCCAACCGCATGCACAACAAAATGGGCCAACGCGCCTCAGACACCGCCGAAATTGTGTTTGAAGATGTCACGGTGCCACACGAAGGTCTGGTCGGTGCAGAAGGTGCAGGCTTCAAAGTCGCTATGCGCACGTTTGACCACAGCCGCCCTGAAGTTGGCGCGTTCTCTATTGGTATTTCCCAGCGGGCTTTGGATGAGTCAGTCAAATACTCCCTGGAGCGTGAAGCCTTCGGCCAAACCATTTCAAATTTCCAAGCCATTCAGTTCATGCTCGCCGATATGGCGATTGAACTCGAAGCGATGCGCTTGCTGACCTACAAAGCGGCCTGGATGCTTGACCAGGGTGCGCATTCGTCGATTGTATCGAGTTACGCCAAAGCCTTTGGGGCCGACCAGACGATGAAAATTACCACTGATGCCGTCCAGATCTTTGGTGGATATGGTTATCTCGGTGAGTATCCAGTGGAAAAGCTGATGCGGGATGCCAAGCTGCTTCAGATCTACGAAGGGACTTCCCAGATTCAGCGCGTTGTCATCGCCCGGCATTTGTTGAAAGGGCAATAGCCTCTTGTAGCACGGCCGTCCCTGGCCGCTTCTTGTGCCTACCGCCGTTGCTTTCCCTGACCTGTCTCATTATAACCGACAGCTGAACCGGCAAAGCCGTTGGAGAGGGGTACACCGTATGGCTGAAGAAATGGGCATCTTTGAAACAATGTATTCCATGCGGGCGATGCGTCGCCTTAAACCCGATCCGGTCCCTATAGAAATGATCCGGAAAATCCTCGAAGCGGGCACGCAAGCTCCGAGTGGTCAAAACATCCAAGGCTGGGCGTTTGTCGTGCTGCAAGATCCAGCCAAAAAAAAGTTTTTCCAGGAGCGCTATCACCAAGCCATGGTCGATCGTTTTGGTGACAGAATGAAAACCGATCCGAACGACACATCGTCGATGGCAAAAACGGTTCGGGCGGCGATGCATCTGGCAGAACATATGCATGAAGCACCAGCCCTGGTGCTGGTGTGTGGCAAACGTGACTGGCCGTTTGCCGTCCCCCAAGAACAGCGGGTCGGTCATGCGCCACCGTCGTATGGTTCGATTTATCCGTGTGTACAAAACATTCTGTTAGCCTGCCGGGCTTTAGGGCTGGGGGCCAGCCTGACAACCATGCACCAGATGTTTGAAGACGAGTTGCTTGAGCGTACGGGTATTCCCAAAGAGTATGGCGTGGTAGCAACGATTCCCATCGGCTTCCCAACCGGGAAATTTGGCCCGGTCAAACGCCGCCCCATCTCTGAAGTCACTCATTTTGATACCTGGGGCCAGCACGAGCCGTCCTGAATGGCGGCAGAAATCATCTCTGACTCTTGAAAGAAAAGCAGGCAAGCTCCGACAGCTCAGTATCGCTAAGCTCGGACACAAAACAGACCGTCCGTATCAGCTCTGGCGAATTTCGTTTAGGATGATCTTGGATAACGTTGGCGGTCTAAGAGGGTGACCCCAGTGCCACTTGCTTTGCACACAAGGATGGGGTCTTGCAGCACCTCGGCAGCAGAATCAGAAATATCAGGCCGAGGGTGAAGGACTTTCCAAGCTTCAAATTCGAGCCTGCGTGAGGTGTGCCCGACCTGGGCAATACGACCGTGGGCTTCGATATAGTCTCCAGCATAGACGGGAGCCAGGAACTCAATACTGTCGTAGGCGCGGAAAAGTCCCTCATCGCCATCAAGACGGATCACCAGCTCTGTTCCCACATCACCAAAAAGTTGGAGCATCTTAGCTCCATCAACGAGATTCCCGCCATAATGGGCGTCATGGGCACTCATCCGAACACGAATCATGGCAGTGGGTAGACCGGCGACAGGTTTCATTTTTTGCATGAGTGGGGCTCTTGATCTCAGCGTTAGTTATTTAAAGGATTCCACGAAATATCGGCTTGGAACATGCGCATTTATAACACGACTAGACATGTTTGGAGAGGAGCGATTTTACGATGCCGGGAAGAGAGATCACGCTGGGACAGAGGGTATTGAAGCACTGGATAAAACGGGACGTGACCGGCGCGAATTTTCCCAGCTCGGTTCAGGACTTGGCGCACATATCTTTGAGTGACCCCATACGGTCGATAGTCACGCTTGACAAGCGATGTTGGTCCCATGTTATAGGCAGCCAGAGCGGTTTGCAGATTATCAAAGCGAGACATCATTGTTTTGAGGTATCGTAAGCCACCATACACAAGAATTGGCAACGAGCGCTCATGGCGGGACAGGCCAACCTCTTCAAGCGCAATCGGTTGGACCTGTAAAGGACCTAGACTGCCCCGTCTGCCTCTCCGCATCGGGTTGCGCGCATCACTTTCTTGAATCAAAACAGAAACCGCAAGCGGCTCGTCAACGTCTAGCGCACGGGCAACACACCGCGTATAGGTTTCTAAGGTCAGCTTTCCCTTAGACCCGGGCTTCTTTCCTAACCGCTTCTGAGTCGCCACAGCAACCGGTGCAGGAGGATCTGCCTTGTCTACAGCTAACTCTTCCTTGTGTGAAACAGATTGGGCAACAGAACTGGGTGGAGGGGTCAGCGGGCCTTGGAGGACAACAGACACAGTGCTCACGATAACCGCAGACAAGGATAAAAGACGGCAGACTGCATGAGCGTCAGAATAAATAGGCGTAGATGAACCCACAAAATGAACATTTCCTTGAGACACAGTTTTTCCTTTAGCAGAGTTTTTAGCAGGGTGCGGAAACAGCCATAGGTCGTCCTTAAAAGAGAGAGCCTCAGCTTTTAGTGAGAAGCCTTTCTCTTTAGAAAGCCGTTCAAAATCAGTACTTTAGAAGGATTATTTAATTGTGGGTATAATTCACGAAAGGAATCATTTCAAAAAGTGTTTTAGTAAGAGTCCATCTATTACTCTCGAAACTTCCCTATCGGATGGAGAAAGAGAGAGTTTGATAGACGAATAGACCGTATCACACATAGCTGTGTATTTCAAAATGTCGTCTGTAGTCCCACCTAAGTTGTTTGCGCCGAGCGAGGATCGTAGCATGGGATAAAAAGAGTCAAGGTCTGTATGAAAGAGTTTCTAATAGAACAGGAGGAGAACAGGTTATGACAAAGACAAATCCTCTGCCCATTTTCCCTTCCGGCACATTCTCTCATAATCTGCTTGAATCAACTGACATTCCTCATGCGAGTATTGATCTTACGGCCCGCTTACTGACAGCAGCCAAGCAGCAACAGACTGCTCGGGAGAAGATGCATGATGCCAAAATTACGCGGATGATGGAAGACCCCCTGGGCAAAGCTATGACGCTGGCGCTGGTGGATCAGGCTTTTCGCAGTCAGCAGCCAGTCCGGAGTGCCGATCAACTCAAATATCTTATCGATCAGTATGGCGTTCCCCACTATTTTTCCGCCTGGGAACAAGCTGGCCTGTATCTTGGCGCGTTGATGGGTGAGTACATGCCACAACTTGTTATGCCGGTCATCACCGCTAAACTTCGGCATGACACACAAAACGTGATCCTTCCGAGTGAGGAAGACGAATTTCGCGCCTATCTGCACAAACGGTATACTTCCGGTACCCGCTTAAACCTGAATCAACTGGGCGAAGCGATCCTGGGGGAAGCCGAAGCTGAGCGACGCTTACACGCCTATCTCACTTTGTTAGCTCGACCTGATGTTGAATATATCTCAGCCAAGATTTCGTCGATTGTCAGTCAGATTAACCTCATCGCTTTTGATCAGACGGTAGAAGCTATAAAAACACGGCTCCGTGCGTTGTACCGAGTCGCTCTGGCCAATGAGTATATCACTGCGCGTGGGCAAAGCGTTCAGAAATTCGTAAACCTCGACATGGAAGAATACCGAGATCTGCATCTGACGGTTGAAGCGTTCAAGCAGGTCCTCAGCGAAGAAGAATTTCTGCCCCACACAGCCGGTATTGTTCTACAAGCCTACCTACCCGACGCCTCTCCCATCCAATACGAGCTAACCCAGTGGGCGCAACAACGTGTGAGTCAAGGTGGCGTAGCGGTGAAGCTGCGGATTGTGAAAGGGGCCAACCTTGCCATGGAACGGGTTGAAGCGGCGCAACGCGGCTGGGAGCAGGCACCATACCTCACCAAGCACGAGGTTGACGCAAATTACAAACGCATGGTGAGGTATGGTTGTCAGCCGCAGCATGCGCGGGCGGTCAATCTCGGGATTGCGAGCCATAATCTCTTTGATATTGCGTACGGATTGCTGCTGCGGGCCCACAACCGCGTCGAAGAATATGTTGAATTTGAGATGCTCGAAGGCATGGCTAATCATCAAGCCCGGGCGGTCCAACAGCAAGCCGGGGGACTGCTACTGTACGCGCCAGTTGTCAAACGAGAAGACTTCCACAGTGCGATTGCCTATTTGGTTCGCCGTTTGGATGAAAACACCACCGAAGAGAATTTTCTGCACGACCTGTTTGGTCTTAAAGTTGGGAGTCCGAATTGGGAGAAACAAAAAGATGCTTTCCTGGCAGCTGTTCAGGATCAAAACCAAGATCGAATCTCGGTGGGTCCCCGACGCACCCAAAATCGAGTGACCCACATCCCTCACATGGCTGCCGACACGCCTTTCACTAACGAGCCTGATACCGACTGGTCACTCCGTCACCATCAACACTGGATTGCTGTTATTGTTGAACGCTGGACTAGCTGTGAACCAGAACCGATTCCTTTGCAGATTGGGGGTGCGTTCATTGCGGAGTCGTATGCAGGAGAAGGCTGTGACCCATCTCGTCCAGCCCAGCTCGCCTACTCTTACGCCCAGGCCACGCCGGAGCAAATCAACACGGCTATGGATGAAGCCGTCGCAGCCCAGGCCAGCTGGGCTGCGATATCGGTTCCGAAACGTAAGCAGTTGTTGGTACGCTGTGCAGAAGTGTTGGCCCGCAACCGTGGCGAACTCATCGGAGCGATACTGTTTGATGGTGGCAAAGCAGCAGCCGAAGCAGATGCTGAAATCTCTGAAGCAATAGACTTTGCCAATGACTACGCCCGCTCTCTTGATGCCCTCGCCACAGAATTCACTGACTGTGTCTTCACCCCGCTTGGGACTGTCCTTGTGGCTCCTCCCTGGAATTTTCCGCTCGCCATTCCATGTGGCGGCGTGCTTGCGGCTCTCATGGCAGGGAATACGGTTATTCTCAAACCCGCCCCTGAAGCGGTTCTGGTCAGCTGGCAGCTATGTAACAAACTGTGGGAAGCCGGTATTCCGCAGGCTGCCCTCCAGTTTGTGCCAACCACGGACGATGCCGTCGGTCAGTCCCTCGTGACTGACGACCGTGTTGATGCGGTTATCCTGACTGGCGCGTATGCAACCGGACGGCTTTTTCAATCGTGGAAACCTTGCCTCAAACTGCTGGCTGAAACCAGTGGTAAGAATAGTATGATTATCACAGCCCTAGCTGACTACGACCAGGCGATAAAGGATCTTGTACATTCAGCATTTAGTCATGCTGGACAGAAATGCTCGGCTGTCAGTACAGCCGTGCTTGAGGCTGAGGTTTACGATAATCCAACTTTTCTACGCCAACTCAGCGATGCAGCGGCGAGTCTCCATGTCGGTTCGGCTTGGGATTTGAGCAGCAAAGTAACGCCTCTGATTCGGCAGCCAAGCCCGGAGCTCCACCGGGCCCAGACGGTACTCGAGGAAGGTGAGTCATGGCTCTTAGAGCCACGGCAAATCGGCACCAACCCCCAACTTTGGTCACCCGGGATTAAACTGGGAATACAACCTGGCTCGTTCTTCCACACAGCAGAATGTTTTGGGCCAGTATTGGGCCTGATGCGAGCGGAAAACTTGGACGACGCGATCAGCATTGTCAACGACTCGGAGTTTGGCCTGACGAGCGGTATTCAGAGCCTAGACGAGCGTGAAATTGCCCAGTGGAAGGAACAGATCGAAGTCGGGAATGTATACATCAATCGCTCGACAACAGGTGCGATTGTGCGCCGTCAGCCTTTTGGCGGCTGGAAGAAATCAGTTTTTGGCAGCGGGGCAAAAGCTGGCGGACCGAATTATGTACTGAGCTTGGGACGTTGGCAGCAAAAAGAGCTCCCGCTCCAGCAGCTTGAACCGCCGCCTGCGATCGCAGAGCTATTACACGCACTGATCTCGGTCGGCCGCGAGCATGCGTTCCTGACTGAGGAAGAAGCAGACCTGCTCCGAGCCAGTGCCCGGAGTTATGTTTACGCTTGGCACACGCATTTTAGTCAGGATCATGATCCGAGTCAGGTCTTGGGTGAAAGTAATGTCTTTCGTTACCGGCCGCTCAAAAAGATGGAGTGTCGAGTGGCAGAGAACGACCATTGGCTCACAATCGGACAGATGATGCTCGCCGCTGCCATCTGCCAGGTCTCCCTCACCATCAGTATTGCTCCAGAGGCTCCACTCCTCACTGCACTCACCGCTATCAAGACCGGTGACCTTTTCCCTGAAGACGAGGATGTTTTCAGCCACCGTCTGTCTGAGTCGGGTGCAGAGCGGCTGCGGGTCTTGCACCCAATCTCGCAGCGTATCCAGCAGGCCGCCAATGCTGCCCATATGCCCATTATGAGAGAACCGATACTCGCCAATGGCCGTCTCGAATTACGCTTGTATCTTCGTGAGCAGACAGTGTCTCAGACAACACATCGGTATGGAAATATCATTGGTGCTTCTAGACCGCATGAGTAGGTTCTGTCCCCTTCTGAGCACGCGTGCGTCTAGCCCTTCACACGGGGTTCAACCAGCTCAGGAGCGATACCCATAGCTGCTCTTCAGCTGACAGTTTCTTCTTTCCTACGCATACTGCATCACTCTTCAGCCAGCGCAAAGACCCACAACACTCCGCCCTGCGGGACGTGTGTTTGAAAGCCAAACGCTTTATCGAGCAGCTCTTGTTTACGCTGAGCATCCACACCCCAGCCGGACTGAACGGCAATATACTGTACGCCATCAATCGCGTAGCTACTCGGTACACCCGTCACACCAGAGTTGGTTCGCTGCTTCCACAAGACTTCGCCCGTCTTGGCGTCAAAGGCCCGAAAGTAGCGATCATTGGTACCGCCGGAGAAGACCAGCCCGCCGCCTGTGGTCAGCACCGGTCCCCAGTTGTGATATTGAAAATTGGAGGTCCAGACTTTTTTGCCGCTATTCATGTCCCAGGCTTGGAGTTCACCAATATGGTCTTTGGCATCTTCATGCAGGATGATTTCAATGTCAGCAATCTCAAGGCCAATAAAAAGCTCGCCCGGCCGGTATTTGGCTTCCTTCCCGCGCATTGCCCCACACAGATTTTCGTTGGCCGGGACGTATAGATAGCCCGTCTTCGGATTATAGGCCGAGGGCGGCCAGTCTTTGCCGCCCCAGACTGAGGGGCAAAACTCAGCCCGCTTGCCAATATCGGGCACCTTGTCCGGATCGTACTCTGGTCTGCCAGTCTCAGGATCAAGCCTGGTGAAAACATTCTGTCTCACAAAAGGTTTTCCATCAACAAACGTGATTTTATCGGCACTCCGCTCGAGCAGCCACAAATACCCATCCCGGCCTGCGTGCACCAATCCCTTAATGGTTTTACCATCTCGTTGTACATCCATTAAAATGGGCGCAGACACTTCGTCCCAATCCCACGAGCCGTTCCAGTGATACTGATGGTGCCCTTTGAGTGCACCGGTGTCTGCGTCAAGGGCAATGACCGAGGTCGAGTACAGATTATCGCCAGGCCGGGCGCTGCCCATAAACGGTCCACCGTTGCCGGTGCCCCAATACGCCAGATTTGTCTCAGGATCATAACTCCCCGTGACCCAGATCGGCACGCCGCCTGTTTTCCAACTGTCTCCCGCCCAAGTGTCGTGACCGGGCTCTCCAGGACCAGGAATGGTGTACGTTTTCCACACTGATTCTCCAGTCTCGGTGTCAAAGGCTTGGATAAACCCCCGAATACCTAATTCGCCACCTGACATGCCAACCATGACTTTGCCCTTGGCGATAAGCGGAGCCAGCGTCATATAGTAGCCAGTCAGGTAATTCTCGACTTCTTTCTCCCACACCACTTCGCCAGTTTTGGCATCAAGCGCGACGAGATAGGCATCGACCGTCGCGAGGTAGAGCTTGTCGCCATACAGGGCAACCCCACGATTGGTCGGGTGCAACTGAAACAAGTCTTCGGGCAGTTCGCGTCGATAGCGCCAGATCAGGTCGCCTTTTTTGGCATCTAAGGCGAGGACCTGATTCTGCGGGGTCGTAATGAACATGATCCCGTCATTCACAATCGGCGGAGATTGATGGCCTTCTTCAACACCGGTGGAGAAGGTCCACACTGGCACCAGCTTCTTCACATTCTGGGGGGTGATTGTATCGAGCGGACTATAGCCCCAGCCGTCGTACGTGCCCCGGTACATCAACCAGTTTTCCGGCTCAGGCTTCAGCAGACGCTCGCTGGTGACAGGGCTATATTTTTCAACGCCTTGGGCGACAGCGAGACTCGACAGCAGCCCGACGATCATCACAGCGAGTAGGCCAAATAGGTTTAGTCTTCTCTTCATGCGTATTCTCTCACTTTTTTTTGCCGCCGACTTTACCGGTAAATGGCCCGGCAACCGTCAACTTTCCAGCGGCCACCTGGAGCGGTAAGGCGGGCAGTGGTTTGGAGGCAGGCCCGCCCTGAATCCGCGCCCGGTCCTTGGGGTCAAAAGCTGACGAATGACACGGACACAGAAAATGCTGTTTCTCAGTATCCCACTCGGAGATATTACAGCCGGTATGGGTACACACCCCCGAGTAGGCAATGATGCCGTCAACAGCAAGCTCTTGGGTTTTCTGACTCAGTTCTTCGGGAGCAAAACGGACTAATAAAATCTGGTTCAGCCGAGAACGGTCACGGGCGACTTGGGTTGCCGGGTCTCTGGGGTAGACCAGGACTGGCGGACCGCCCAGTACAATATCGTCAAGCGTGACCATGCGTCCGTCATTTTCCCAAAATGGATAAACGAGCTCGTCTCCGGCTTGCGGACGTATCTTTCTCGGATCGTCTATTTTCTTCTTCTTTTCAGCACCAGCAGCGCTTTCGGGCAGCGACAGGCTCAATCCCGCTGCACCGATGACAGACTTAAGGATCGTCCGGCGGCTGAGGCGTCGGATATTCTGGTGAGGCTCCTTCTCAAGATTTTGCTGAAGATCCTGGTGCGGACAGCCAGAGCAGTTCATACGCACGACTCCTTTTCGTTCGGCTTCTTCTACTGCCGAGACTGGCAGGAGTCAATTGCAGCAGCCAGTTGCAAGGCCCAATTGAGGCAAGGCTTTAGTGCACTTTGCGTCCTGTCCAGCGGGTATACTCTTCTGGGGTATCAATGTCGGCAAGAATACCTGGATCGTCCAGTCGGACTTCACGGACCCGTTCCGGATCTTTACGCACGACTACCTTGGCACCCTGATCCAGTGGAGCGGCAAGCAGTTCGGCATAGACTTGACTTGAAAACATGACCGGGTGGCCACGTTTAGCGTGATGGGAGGCAATGATGATAGGCAGTGGATCAGCCCGAAATGAAGCGATGAGCGCAGCGATCGTCTCAGCCACGACGAGCGGATGGTCAACCAGGTTGACTACTGCGGCTTCGCTTTCCGGCGAGAGCGCGCTGAGCCCTGTGGTGAGAGAAGACAGTTGGCCAAGCTTATAATCAGGATTAACGACTGTCCGCAGCGCTGAGTGGGCCGGTAATGCCGGGCGGAGTTTCTCCTCCCAGGCTCCGAGCACGACGATGAGTTCATCAACTCCAGCGCTCAGGAAAGCGCGACAAATCCGCTCAATGAAGGTGTAGCCTTCGTATGGCAGGAGCGCCTTGGGCGAGCCCATACGGCGCGACTCGCCAGCAGCCAGAATAATACCCGAGATCATGATTATAGAGTATTAGAGCACGTCCAAGGCTTATGCTGTAAATTGGAATGGCCCAGTCGGGCGTGCTTTGGCGGCCAGGGAAAGAGTCTCAATAGAACTCCGACGCCGCGCGCGGACAATCTCGGCCGCAATGGCGACTGCAATTTCGGCCGGGGTCTCAGCGGCAATATCTAATCCCATCGGGGTATGGATTCGGCTGAGCTGCTCCGGGCTATGGCCTTGTTCAGCCAGGCGCTCAAGCGTTGTTTTTGCCCGGCGTTTACTGCCTATCATGCCAATATAAGCGGGGTTCTTACTGAGCGCCACCCGCACCGACTCTTCGTCATGGACGTGACCACGAGTCACCACAACAACAAAGGTCTGCTCGTTCATATCCAGGCTTTGCAGCACTGCGCCAAAAGGACCGACCCGAATATCAGCTGCATTGGGAAAACGTTTTTTGTTGGCGAAAGCCCAGCGATCATCGACCACGATGGTATGGAAGCCCATCATGTGGCCAATTTCACACAACGGCTGGGCAATGTGGCCCGCTCCAGCAATGATCAGCGTTTGCTGGCCAGATTGCACATCGACAAAAATCTTGGGCCAATCTTGTTTGCCGGCAACAGCTTCTTCAACTGCTTTTCCCTCGGGCGAGACGGCAAACAGCTGCGACTTGCCGTTAGACACAGAGGCGGAAAATGTCTCGACTGTGGTCTGATCCAGCGACAAGTTTGGGCTCAAGTTTGCTCCCTCTGCTGTGTTTGGATCGACACACAAACAACTCTTTTCGCCTGGATTCAGACTGCCGTTCACTGAGTCCAAAGCGGTCACTAAAGCCATGGGACGACGCGCTCGGTTTGCCTCAGCAAGGGTATGGGCGAGTTCGCGGTGCTCTGCTGGCCGCCAGACGTCTATGGCCACGTCCATGAGCCCACCGCAGACCTGGATTATATCCTGATCAAACTCGCCGGTCAGATCGACTTCGACAATGCAGGGTGGCAAATTTTGCTGCAGGACGGGATACGCCCGACGCAACACCTCGCCTTCCCCACACCCACCACCGATCGTGCCAAATGGCTGCCCTTCTGGCGGCACGACCATTTTTGCCCCGACCTCACGCGGTACCGAGCCACGGGTGCGGATAATCGTTGCTAAGACAAAAGACTTGCCATCGGCCAGTAATTCTTCAGCGCGGTCCCATAAGTTGTCCATAGTGTCTTGATCCTACTCAAGGGCTTGGGGGAAATCAATGAAATTCTAGGTAAGCAGTAACACAAACGTGCTCAAGAAAGAAGTATTGTCTTCTGCTGAGGAGCCCAGACAACTCCAGCATTGCTGGCCTCTTTCCTGTGCCGTATGCTGGAGGTATGCAGCTACGCTTCTTCTGTCAGGAGCATATTTCGTCTGCTCTGAGTCGAGCGACCGATCAGTTTTTCCTGCAAACCGTAGGCAATACGCAGACTGCCGTGCTGCGGGTGTATACCCAGCCAGGCGATCAGCTTGGACTCGGTCGGTACCACGCTGTAGGCCCACTGCCTGAGGCCGATCAGGTCGCCGTTGCTCGTCGCTGGAGTGGTGGTCGGGTTGTACCGAGTGGAGACGGTTTTGTCCACTTTTCGCTGATTGTTCCTCACCGTTCTGCTCCGTTTTCTGACGAGCCGTATCATTTAGCCCCGTTTCAAGTCCTGAATCGACATGTCCGGGGACTTTTGCATGGGCTCAAGACGGCTGGTATCGACGTTTTTTATCCTGGCCGGGATCTATTGACCGTGCAACGGCAACCACTCGGTTGGATCTCCTTCAGCGTAGAAGACACTGGTGTGTTGCTGTGTGAGGGCGGCGTGTCGGTACAGCGCGATTTTAGCTTACTGCCATATTTGCTTGACCGTATCGATCCAAACGGGACGATCTCCAGCCAATTTTTTATGCCTGATCAGGTGACGAGCGTAGGACGATTAACTGGAACATCTCCCTCCTTTTTTCAGATCGCCCATATCATCCGGGACGGGTATGCTGAGCAGCCAGATTTTACGTGTATCGACGAGGATCTAGGCCATAGAGAACAGGAGCAGATTGATCGTATGGCAGCAGCAGCTTCTTCAGACGATTGGCTCCACAGCTGGCCATTGCGAAGCGATCTCTCGTTTCATGCCACCACCACAATTGCACTTGGCAACTTGGATATCCGGTTTGCCGTTACCCCAGAGCAAACTTTGGGAGAGCTTCAGTTGAGCGGAGACTTTATTGCATCGCCTGCGACGCTTACGATGCTGCAACACAGCCTGAGAGGCTGCCCATTGAAGTACACAGCTTTGTGGGAAGTTGTGGAGCAGACCTTCCTCCAACCCCAGCACTATATTCTGGGGCTGCGGCATATGCGCATCATTCCAGACACCATTCTGAAAGGGTACACAGGACAGTTGTAGTCATGGACTTCGCATCACTGACTCCTCAACTCCGCTCGGATGATCCCCAGATTCGGCTGGCTGCCCTAGCTCTGCTGAAGGAAAATAGCTCGCCTTTGACGCTCCCGTCAGAGCTCATAGCAGGCCTCATTGCCTGCCTTGCCCACAATACAAAAGCAGTCCAGCGGGCAGCCGCAGGACAGTTGGTCCGTTTTTCTCCTATGCAGCCCGAAATTATCAATCAACTCGGCCAAAAGCTGACTGACCCTGATCAACGCATGCGCTGGACGTCAGCGTTTGCATTATCCCAGCTTCCTGTGCCGACTCTATTGGCCTTGTCGGTTCTGCCTGTCTTGATTGAAAACCTCGGTCATGAAGAGAGTGATCTGCGTTGGGCGGCAGCCACAGCAGTCCTGCGCCTGGCAGTTCATCAGCCAGCGGTCGTGCCTGCAATGGTCAGCTTGGCCAGCGCCGGCAACGCTGTTCAGCGGCGCATGGCTTTGTACTGTCTGCGTGACGCCCCCCAGACCAAAACCGTCGCATCACACGTCTATGTGACGCGTCTGAACGACGCTGATTCCAGAGTGCGTTTGGCTGGACTGTCGTGTTTGGGCAAACACAAACTCAGCGTTCCGGAAGCTGAGCCCCAGCTGATCCAGCTGTTGGAAAGTGACTCTGAGATTGGGGTTCGGCGTGCGACAGCGGTGACACTGGGCCAGCTAGGCGTGACCTCACGAACCGTGCTGGCGGCCTTACAACAGGCGGTGCACAGCGAGGATATCAGTCTTAGTAAAGCCGCGACTGGGGCTTTGAAAAAATTACACAAGAGTTGAGTTGGCATAACGATCTCTTCGCCACTCCCTGCCTCATGTGCGCTCAAGCGCTTCTCACTAAGAGAGCCCTCTGTTCACCTATATCTATGGCATTGGTCAGATGCTTCCATCATCGTCGTCCTGCACCTATTAATGGACAGACACTATGGCCACTGGAGCTTCTCACCTTTCTTGCTGTAAGCGTCGGCGCGGCCGCCACCGGTCCGATCAACATGGCCCGCTGTTCCGGCGAAGCCAGAGATCCAGCACCTCGAATGCGAAAACGCTGTTCTCGTACAGATCGGACAGAAAGGTCCAGACCGCTTCCGCCTCGGCCGTCACCTCGATCCCGTTGATCGCGAGGAAGGTGTAGGCCGAGGCAAAAGCCATGCGCTTGTTGCCGTCCACAAAGGGATGGTTCTGCGAAAGGCTTTCCCACAAGGCCGCGGCCTCGGCGATCTCGTCCTCGTAGTAACCTGATTGCGGCCGGAACAACGCCGCCTCAAGTTGGCCGGGGTCGCGCAGGCCAGCGGCGCCGCCATAGGTGGCGATCTGATCAGCGTGAATGGCAAGCACGTCGGCGCGGGTGAGGTAATCCCTCACTCGGCGAGTTTCCGGTAAAGCTGGGCGAAGCAGGCATGGCTCTTCTGGTAGGCGGCCATGACGTGGGGGCGCGCCTTGCCCTGCCGGCGCTCTTCGAGAAGGCCGACGACCGCCTCTTCTACAAGGGCCTGAATCTGGCGGCCTTCTTGCTTCGCCAGGACGCGCAGATCGGCCACCAGGGCGCTGTCCAACTGGGTTGCGAATTTCTCGCGGGTTTGCGGCATCGAACCCTCCTGTTCTGTGCAATGTCCATTCTAATTCCTATTTCATGATTTATCAAGCTTCGTGACATGCATTATGGCCGACAACCAGGCGTGGCTGACCTCGGGGTGGGCGTCAAGGTCCTGGAGGTCATCAGATCGAATCTTCAGCGACTAAAATTCCACCAACAAATCGTAAATCTGCCTGCTCAACCGCAAGCTCAATAATCTCGCGAAGCTTTTCTTGGACGGCAGCACTAAAGGACGCCAGCGCCTGCTGTTCTTCTGCCTGTAAATCCAATTGCGTAGCAGCCAGAGCGAGAAAGGCGGCAGACTGTTCCGCCAGCGAAGTTTCCTGCACCCGTTCCTGAAAACGAGCCACATCCGAGCGATGTACAGGCTGAATCTCGACAGTCTGCCCAACGACCCAATGGACAAACGCGGTATTCCACAGTACGCCGAGCGTCACCTCTTGCGGCGCAGGGCCTTCTGGCAACAGCCCCCAGCGGCGCATAATCATAAACCAATGCGGGATATGAGCAAGAATTGCCTCGACCTGGTCGATATCAGCAAGCTTTTGAAACCGTCGATACAGCACTTCGCCAGGCTTCTCCAAACCCTGAAAAAAGGTCGGTGTCCGGCGTTGGGCGCCAGTAAACGTTTCCTGGAAAGGCGTATCAAAATAGCTCTGCCAATCCCCGCCTCCTTCCCTATTCAGGAACGCCTCAAGCTGCTGGGCGTGTTCCTGCAGGCGCAGGGTTAAGCCCCAGCCTATTTGGAAAAAAGGATAGAGTTTTGTCGTCTGCACAAGCTCCTGAGCTTGCATTTCATCTCCATGCGTGGCGTACATCAAACCAATATTGAGCATATCGTGTACGAGTTCGGCACATCGCCGGACTTCGCTCAGCTCACCGGTATCACACGCCTCAGCCATGACCACATGGTTTGTCAGATAGGCCAAATCTATGCCAATCCGCTCGAGCATGTCAGACGAAACCGCAGACAGGGCGCGGCCAAAAAAGGACTCTACACCCGACAAGAAAAGTAGAGCGTGATCGGGTGGAATCACGCGTTCATCAGCGGCAAACTGTAAGGGTCGGAACACGGCTGTCTGCTGGTATGGTTCCAACCGCACCGTTTCAGGCTGAATGGCACGCAGGACATCATGCGCCTCCTCAAAGTCGGGATAGCCACGATCAGCCAGGCGGGCACCGCGCCAGCGTAGCGCCTCTTCTTCGAGCGACGTCTCCAGCTCAAACAAACTATTCTCCAGAATATCGGTATAAAAACGGTAATCGAGTACACGTAAACGTTCGAGCAAGAGGTGCAGAATAGGCTCTTCATCGCCAATAAAGCGCAGCAGATACTGGTCGTCAAACGTAAAATAGAGGCTGTAATCAAAATCCAGCAGCTCTTCTACATCCGCATTGCGGATCACTTCAAAATGGCGCTTGACCAGCAACACCAACAATTCGACATCTGCTTGCAGCGCCCACTCTGCCAGTTTACTGCTACCAGCCTCATCCAAAAACATCAGCCAGCTGAGCAGCCGTCGATCATTTAACTCATGTTTCTGCCAGCAATCCAGATCCATCATATCTCGGAGTTGCTCGGGAGACGCCAGCGCGAACAGCCCAATGGCATCGGTCAGGCCGATCTCTTTCAGAGTATAGAAAAAGGTTTCAGAAGACAGCGTTCGGGCGAGATCAAGGCTCTGGCGAGAAGTCAAGATCAACTCTTGACGTGTCTTGGCCGGTAAGCGGGTCAGTTGGACAGCTTGCTCGTGGAGCGGGAGGCTAGAGAAATGTTCTTTGCTGGGGAGATCCATTAAGGTTAAAACGTGAAACGCCGTAAAAGAGAAGGAGCAAAGACTCTCGGCTCCCTCCCCATTACGTTTTACGTGTGACTCTTTACGTTTTACTTCTTTGTGTAATGATCAATGAACTCCAGGGCTTGATCCCAGCCTAAAAGTCCATTGACAACTTCGTTGAACGGCAACATTTCGTGCCACAAACCCTGTGTTGTACCGGTCTCTTTAAGGCTTGTATACACTTTTTTCATTTGGTAAGCAGCAGCGAGTACCCCAGTGACCGGATAAATGACAATCCGAAAGCCCATGTCGGCTAAATCTACGGCTGGCAGGAAGGGCGTTTTACCGCCTTCGACCATGTTGACCAGCAATGGTATTTTGGAAAATCGACTGCAGGCTGCTTCCATTTGTTTGACTGATTCAAATGCTTCGAAGAATAAGCAATCCGCCCCAGCCTCAACATAGGCGTCGGCGCGAGCCACAGCCTTCTCAAAGCCTTCTACCGCGATGGCATCAATACGGGCGATGATGACCGTTTCAGCATGCGCCCGGTTCTCAACTGCGGTCCGGATCTTGGCCGCATGGTCTTCGGCTGACACTAAGACTTTTCCACCCAGATGCCCGCACCGGCGGGGCAGATCTTGGTCTTCAATATGCAGCCCCGCCACTCCGATACGCTCATACTCCTGGACCATACGGACGACGTTGAGAACCGTGCCAAAGCCTGCCTCAGCATCGGCTATGACCGGCACACTGACGGCACGCGCAACGCCTTCGAGTTGCATGACCATTTCGGTCAGCGTCCGCATGCCAAAATCAGGATAGCCAATCGCTCCTGCAGAGATACCACCAGAGTAATACACGAGGGGAAAGCCAGCTTCTTCAACCAGTCGGGCCGAGATCACATCATAGGCGCCGGCAGCCATAAACAAACGGTCTTGCGCGAGCAACTCGCGCAGCGATTGTGCCTGGACCATGTAGTTCAGTACTCCTTCGTTTTCATGTTCACAGCTCCGTGTTCAGAGTTCCATATAGAGTTCGCAGCATTTCATTCCGCATTGTGTCAGAGCTGAGAATGGGCAGTGTAGCAGCTTCCCGATTCGTTGTGCTAGGTCGGGCAAAGTCAGATACGTTCAGCTGAGCTCGGCTGCAGCTCTCTCTCATCTATTCGAAAATACAGGCTCCCGCTTCTCGCGGAAGGCAGCCACCGCTTCAGGCATGTCTTCTCCCATCGTACACGCCAAGCCCAGATGGGCATCAGCATAGGTAATATCACCGGATTTATTTGTACTCAGGGCTTTGAAAAACTCTTTTGTCCGGCGCAGGGCCATAGGCGGTTTGTTGAGCAGTTTTTGGGCAAAAGCCAGCGTAGCTTCTTGCAGCTGGCCTGGGGCCACAACTTGATTGACTAAGCCTTCTTTGAGGGCTTCTTCAGCCGTCAGTTCATCACAGGTCATGACCAGTTCTTTGGCTTTGGCCATACCAACTAAGTTAATCAGGCGGGTAATCGACCCCCACATATACGGCACGCCAAGCCGGACTTCGGGCAACCACATACGAGCCCCGCTGGCCGCAATACGAAAGTCGCACGCCATAGCCAGCGAGACGCCTCCGCCAACCGCAAATCCATTCACTGCCGCAATACTGATCTGATCCAGCCGCTCCCACTCGTCCATGACGCGCCAGCCGAGTTTGGCCAATCGCAGCTTGGCCGTATCGGTTTGTTTGCTCTGTTTTTCGGGGCTTGTCCCAGCTGATAGGGCATCCATATCCGCCCCGACACTGAAAGACCGGCCGTTCCCGGTCAGAATCACCACCCGCGAGTCTTCATCCTCTTGTAATTCATAGGTAAGGGCGAGGAACTCCCGCAGGACCTTTTCGTTGAGTGGGTTCAGTTTCTCCGGCCGATTAAAATACACCGTCACAACTGGACCAGAGCGTTCCATTGTAAAAGTTTCGTAGGCCATGTGCCCTCCTCGATTTTCCTCGATTCTCGTCGTGCACTTACTGGGCGGTATACCCACCATCGATAATAAGCTCAGTCCCTGTCACAAAAGACGACTCATCGCTGGCCAAGTACAGGACGCCATAGCCAATGTCTTGGGCTGTGGCGAGCCGACCGAGCGGGTGGCCCTGTGCTGCCGCTTGGCGTGCCTCGGGGTTCAAGACATCGAGCATCACCGTATCCACCCCACCGGGGTGCACGGAATTCACCCGGATCTGGTGTTTGGCATATTCTATGGCGGCGGTTTTGGTCAGCAAGCGGACGGCGCCCTTGGTGCCATGGTAGGCGGTTGCCATGCCAGACCCGATCAGCCCGGCGACCGAAGAAATGTTAATGATCGACCCACCGCCCGCTTGGCGCATTGCCGGTACGGCGTATTTCATGCCCAGAAAGACCCCCGTCTGATTAATCGCAATCACCCGATTCCACAGCGCTAAATCGGTCTCTTCAAGCCCTTCAGTCGGAAAGATGCCAGCATTATTGACCAAGATCTCCAGCTTGCCATAGTTCTGGACGGCCGTATCAACAGCCTGCTGCCAGTCGGCTTCCTGGGTCACATCAAGTTTGACCCCGGTTGCCTGTCCACCCAGCGAATCAACAACCTTTTGCTGCTCTTCAACCAAGATATCGCCTAAAACGACTTTTGCCCCTTCGGCAACAAAAAGTCGAGCTTCGGCTTCTCCCTGTCCACGCGCCGCTCCAGAGATCAAGGCTACTTTTCCATCAAGTCGTCCAGCCATAGTGAGCACTCCTTTCCGTATTGCGTGGGAACCATAGCAAAGAAGCTACACTTCTTCCAATCCATGCTGCTCTCTTGCTTGACCCATGAGACGGGTGGTGGGATAAAAGAAAGACATAAGAACAAAGGAGGGATGACCTATGGCAGGCAATCTGGCTCACCAACAAGACACGTACAGTGTGGAAGAACTGGCGGTAGATGTCGAAGCAGTTATGGCACGTGAGACTGAACACGCAAATATTGTGGCACAAACCGAGCCCTTACTGGCCCGTTTTTTAGCCGCTCAGACCTTGGCTGAGGAGTATTGCACTCCTGCCACTGGACGAGTCGCGTCTGACCATCAAGACTTCAGCCTGTATCGCCTCTACAAAGGAGCCAATGAGCGCTTTAATATTATGTCAGCAATTTGGCCAGCTGGAGGCAGCAGCGGCGTTCATGATCATGCCGGGAAATGGGTGGTAGAAGGCGTCTACCGTAATAAATTGCATACCGTTCGCTACAAACGCCAAGATGACGGCTCCCAAACAGGCCATGCTGAGCTCAGAGAAAGTATCGCTTTAGATCTGCACCCCGGCGATGTAGCGCATGTTTTATACCCGAACGAGGCGGTGCACGATTTCATTAACCCGACCCAAGAGCCAACGGTTAGCGTTCATATCTACGGCGGGGATATTACTACGGAGACGCTCAACTACTTTGATCCTGCTGCCAATACGGTGGAATCCGTGGCCCACGATCTGAGTTACGACAACGAGTAGATCAATCGTGTGGAGGCACCCCGGTGAGACATTGGTCTCAGCTGATGAAGGCGTTTCCTTACTTATCCGGTTCCCTCTCCCTCAGGGGCGAGGGAGAAAAAGGTCTCTGCCAAGAGCTGGCTTCATTCCGCCTGCTTCGCAGCAGGCGCTTTCGCGCTATTATCATTCAGCGTTGACAATGCCGCCGTCGGCAAGATAGCAAAATCATCATAATCCGCTTCTGCAACGCTGTGAGTGGTATCGGAATCTGTCAACACGGCGATGCCCTGCACCTCACCTGGCTCAAAGCCAAATAACGTTTTGTAATCCTGATAAAAATTGATCGTTTCCTGCCGCCACTCTCCATCGCTCTGCGGCCCGCTCTGCAAGACCACGACCTTTGCGCGCCAATATATCGGGCTGTCAAACTTTGTGCCGACGGGCAGTGTTGCGCTCCAAACATATTTAATCGCTCGGGGGATGAGAGTGCTATCAAATACCACATACACCGACGCAGCCGAATCATTCGTTCTTTTTGCGCGTTCATTCCCACCCATAGGGATTTGGGAGACACGCCAGCGCCACTGAAGGACGGGGAACTGTTTAGGCTCGAACTCTTTACTCAGACCAATTTGAATATCCTGCTGTTCCGTACGGGCGCGGAGAAAACGGTTGCCTGCTTCTCCTTCGACAATCGTGTAGACCGTCCGGGCCTCGTCATCATCGCCCCGCACATCCCACCTGCTTGGGAACGAGCCGACCGCATAGCCATCAAACGTTTCTTGGAGAAATGCTTGATGGTCATGTGTGGCTTCTTGGCCAGCCGTTATCTGAACATCCGTGTGCACCTTCTGAACATCAAGCAGCAGTAGACTGCATAAGACAATCAGCATCACACTTCGCATACACGCCTCTTTTTTCGCTTCTAGTGTTGTCGCTGAAGAATGCTTGTGGAGGATTGTGGCATGGATCAAGAAAACGTGCGAGTCCCACAGCCTCACCAATCCTCTGCCACTTGCGCTCTTACTCCCTTCCTCTTTTGCTCTCCTCTTGGGTCTAGTCCGACTCTCCTCTTCCAGATAGGAAAAGATATTATTGACTGGGAAGGAGTCGCATGGCACGCGAATGGAATGCAGGAGAGTATGAACGGCTGGCCGATCCTATGACCCGTTGGGGTGGTCAAGTCCTTGAGCGTTTGACACTGACCGGCAAGGAAACTGTTCTCGATGCCGGATGTGGAACGGGTCGTGTCACTACGCAGCTGCTGGCTCGCCTCCCATATGGTCACGTCATTGGGGTGGATGCTTCAGCAGCGATGATTGAGCAAGCTCAAGAACGGTTCGGGACAGCAGGCCAAGTCACGCTACAAACGGCGGACCTACTGACTCTTGAACTTCCAGCTCGTGTTGACGCGATTCTTTCCACCGCCACCTTTCACTGGATTCTAGATCATGATGCCCTGTTTGCCCAACTGGCAACAGTCCTACGGCCCGGCGGACAGCTGGTTGCCCAGTGTGGAGGAGCGGGCAATATTGATAGAGTGAGGATGGCGATTGACGAGGTTATACAGACCCCTCCTTTTGAAGCAGCTTTTGCCGATTGGCGTGATCCCTGGGAGTTTGCTGACCCAGATGTCACCGCCGAGCGACTCGCCAGGGCAGGTTTTGAACCGCTTGATACTTGGCTCAATCCGGAGCCAGTGACACTCGAATCACACGGACACTTAGCAGATTATTTAGAAACGATTGTGCTTGGCACACATCTCCTACGACTGACACAAGAGCAGCACCGACCATTTGCCGAAGCCGTCTCAGCAACAGTCATACGCCAGACTGGCCAAGCCCTCATTGATTATGTCCGGCTCAATATTATTGCTCGGCGTGTTGAGGTACCAGGAGGTTAGCAGGGCAGCCGGTTAGCAGATGAGATAGACAAAACGTAGAGGACGCTAGAGAGAATCTGTCCTGAGGAGGATGTGGAGGTATGTGGGTAGGAATAAACACAGGAAGACAACCCGGTACGTTTTGTCATAATCAGTCCGCTCGGTACGCATCGTCGAGTCGGCCCAAAATACCGACAACAGGCCCGACGACCAAGCCTTTTCTTCAGATTGCTCTTATCCATTGCCTACTCGCCCTCGCTATCAGCATTCTTCCCCTGCTGATCTGCCGGACTGCAACTGCCGCTCCCACAGCTCAGGAGCCCCCAAGCGCTGAAACAATCTCAAGCCGGTATGGCTTCAACTCTCAAGATATTGGCTATCTTCTCTTTGACCCGACTAAGGGGACAGTCCTAGAGACACACTTAGCTGACACTCCTCGCATTCCAGCCTCAACCACCAAAGTGGTAGTTGGCCTGGCAGCCTTGTCCATCTTAGGGCCTGAGTACCGCTTTACCACATCTCTCTTCAAAACCGGCGAAATTCAGGCTGGCACCTTACACGGCGACCTGTATCTACGCGGCGGCGGAGATCCAGGGCTGTCCACAAACGATCTGCAACATTTTGTTGCTGCGCTCAAGGACGCCGGCATTCAGCGCGTAGCAGGCAATTTCTTTTTCGACGAGAGTTTTCTGCACTCAACAAACGCAATTGACGCAAAACAGCCGGCTGCGGTTTCGTATAATCCTGGCCTGAGTGCGCTGTCACTTAACTATAACCGCGTTCAGCTTCATTGGCGGCATAAACCGGGCGGAACAAATTTCCGGACAACAGTCTGGTCTCCAGCAAAAGGCGAGACCTTACGGATCAAAGCGATCCGGACTGGCGTCTTACCCAGGGGGCTCGATCGGCGTATCAAATTTCTCCCTTCCGCACCGGAGTCTGCCGCATCTACAGATTTTGACCACTGGCTGTTATCACGCAAACTGCCAGCCAAAGGCCGGGAAACCCTCCCAGTTCGGACAGACCCGGGCCGTTTTGCGGCGTCCGTCTTTCATGCCTTGTGCAAAAAAAAGGGCATCAGCCTACCAGCTCCACAACCTGCTCACGTCCCCAATTTCACTCAGCCTGTCTACATCCACCACAGCCAGCCACTGTCCAAGTTACTGGCTGGCGTCCTACGCTACAGCAATAATCTCTCAGCCGAACTCATTGGCCAGGTTGCCGCCCGTCGGCTATCTGGCCACCCAGTGTCACTTCGGGAGTCTGCTTCACTCCTGGCTAACTGGCACCGTACCCAACTGCCGCAGACGGATTGGCAGGGGTTTAAGTGTATCAACCACTCAGGCCTCAGCAGTCTCTCCCGTCATACGCCACGCCAATTAGCCGCGATCCTCACCTCCGGCTGGCGCACTCCCAAACAGGGACCAGCACGCGGCCTGGACTTTCTGAGCCTCCTTCCCGTGCGTGAGAGCACACAAACCGGACGCACAACAGTCAGAGCCAAATCTGGGACAATGCATTACGCGGACGGGCTGGCCGGTTATCTGACGGCCCGGAGCGGCCGACAGCTCGGCTTTGTGATTCTTCTCACAGATTTTTCGCGCCGAGCAGCGCTTGATGCAGCCTTTGATATTCGTTTTGCCAGTGCGCCTCCAGGCGCTCAGAAATGGACAGAACGGGCCAAGAACTTTGAGTCGATGCTGGTGGAAACTTGGAGGCGACGCTACTGAAAAGTTGCCTGTGCCGAGAGGTATTACTCTTGATGAGGCACGAGTGGATCGAGAAAGTCAGTTTCCTTGTCGACGCCTTAAAGAGAGGCTGCTCTGAGATTCCCGGCTCCTGGCATGCGTGCGCCTCCAAAGTGAGAGCGTGACCCGGGGCTCACACCAGCCACACGGCTTCCTGCTCAAGGGCCAATCCGGTTGTCTGCATAGCGTGAAGTAGCTCGTGTAACTGAGCTGAGGGAGCGAAGCGCCGGATACGTTTGGCGGCGGCGTGAAAATCTTTCTGGGTCGCCTGCCAAAGATCTGCATTGCCAAACCGTTGCAGTCTCTCCTGCCAATTGGGCATTAACCAGAAATGGCAGGCCGCGCACTCACCTAAACGGGCGTAGTTCATCAGCCCCACACCATCGTAATCGGGGAACAGAATGATTTGACTGGCCCGAGGTTTGCTGGCCAGCCAGTCAAGTAACAGGGTGTTCAGCTGCCCGGCATAATAGGCGATGGAACCGCTGCTGCCGGTCGGCAGCCAGTCCAGTTGATCGAACAACGCCTGATTTTCTACCAGCCACAGCGGAGCCTGACTCTGCCAGTTGTCCTGCGGCGCGATTGCCAGGGTCGCGGCGCCATAGCGGGCTGTTAAGTTAGCCACGGCGAGAGGTTTGTCTTGATCGTTTTTCCAGTTTGCGGTGCCGTCAATTGCTTTCAATAGCAGGTAATAACGCGAGTGCTGGTGTCCGGCGCTTTTGCTGTTGCGCTGGCGCGCGATATTGGCGGCGCGGGCAGGCAGATCTTTACTGATATCGGCCTCATCGGTCGGGCATAGGCGGCGCCAGTGTTGCAGCAGCAGGTCTGGTTTGCTGATGCTGTACACCACGCCGCGTCCCCGGGGTTGACAACTGAGGCAGCCGGTCTGGCGGACAAAGGTGTCGAGTGCGCGCCTCTGAGAATCGGTCAGTGCTGAGCCTGCCACGCTGCCCTCAGGGCTCTTTCGCAGTTTGCCCAGGGCGGCAATCAGTACCCGGCTCATGGTAGACCTTCCTCGACCGGCTCGAAAATTTGCCAGTTCTTGCGGCTAATGTGGCTCTTGCCCTCGCTGTAGGTGATAGGCACACAATAGCGAACGGTGGTAAGCGGCGCCGGCGAAGCAAAGATGAGGGTGAAACCAAACTCAGCCGCGATATCGATCAGGCTTTTCTGGTTCCGGGCATCCAGCGATAGTGCTTCATCCAGATAGCACACCGCCTGCATCTGATGCCGTTTATCCTGCATCAGATGCAGCATAGCGAGTCCAGAAATCAGCTTGGCCATCAGAACTGTCCCGTGGGAGGCGGCACTGTCGAGATCGTCGAAGGATTCGGGGTCAGCCCCAGGTCTGCCCACAACAAACTCAAGCCGAAACAGGTCGGCGACCTGTAATCCGCGTCGAGCGTTCCCCTCATCTATCAGGAGTTGTTTAGCCCGGTCGAGCTGTTTATCGTCCAACACCTTGGCATGGTTGAACAGCTCGAAGGTTTCGCCGCTTTCCGCCTGTTCGGCAGTGCTGATCATCATTTCAATGGCTTCCACCAAGTGGGTTTCGTCCCGAGGTTCAATTTTGAATACCTTTAGAGTCGAGCTGTTTATCGTCCAACACCTTGGCATGGTTGAACAGCTCGAAGGTTTCGCCGCTTTCCGCCTGTTCGGCAGTGCTGATCATCATTTCAATGGCTTCCACCAAGTGGGTTTCGTCCCGAGGTTCAATTTTGAATACCTTTAGATCGGACAGCTGACGAGAACTGATGAGCCGGTTGAAGTCCCGCATTCGGCTTTTCAAGGTACGCAAGCCGTCGCGCAGCTCGCGCAAACAGGCGGTTACGTTGACGACGGCACTCCGGGCCTTTTTGTCCAGGGCCTCAGTTTCCTGGGGCAACTGGTGACTAAAGTCGATAATGCGGCTGATCTCGCTTTCCTCACCATCGCTGTACTGGTACTTGGTCAGTCCGTCGGTATGCAGGTCGGCCAGCAGAGTATGTAACTCGCGATCTAGGTTGCCAAGATTTTGACAGTCGCGCTGGTAGTGCAGCAAGCATTCGGCCAGTTGTTCCAGCTCAAAGCCCGGATCAGCCAGCCAGGGATGATAGGGCAGCTGGCAAAGGTAACCGAACTGTGCGTCGTCATCCCCCCGCTGGTTACGCCGCTGCTCAATATCACGATGCTGGTCTGTGAGCTTGCCGAGAGCCTGACTGACAGCATCCCGCTGCTGGCGCAAATTGTCCGCGTTTTTATCGGCGTTTGCTACGTCATTGTCCACGTCCTTCAACTGACGCTGGATCAGTGCCATCTCCTCAGCACGTTGACTAGCGTCAGACTGGAGTTTGCCGAGTTGGTCGTAATCCGTCAGTTTTTGCTCAATATCGCGGACGTTCTTTTCTAGCTCTGTCTTGTGGGCGCGGGCTTTGTCAAGCGCTTGGGCCGTTTTAGCCTGGGCGGCTAAGTCCTGCCGCTGTTGTTGCAGTTCGGCAATGCGCTGGCCGATTTCCTCCTTGGTTCGCTGCGTATACTGGAGGCTGAGCGGTTCCAGCCCGATTTCAAGACCGGGCAGCCTAAAACGGTGGCCATCCGGTTCCGCTAGGTAGCGGGTGAGTTGGGTTGCATCCAGCTGAAAACTCTCCGCCCCGAGAGCCATGACTTCTCGGCTCAACACGCGGTTGAGGCGCGCCAGCTCAGCCTCGGTCAGCTGCGCGGCAAGTCGCTGATACAGATTATCTGCGAGAGTTTTCAGCTCTTGCTCAAGCTGGCGAAGTTCGTGCTGGTTGCGCTCCTGATCGCACTGAATCGCGGTCAGTGTACGGCTGCTCGCCTGACTGACGAGCGTAATGTGGGCTTCCAAGCTGCGTTTGGCCTCGTCCAGGCGCGATTCTAGCACGGTGCGGGAATTGACGAGCGCAAAGCGTTGTTCAAGTTCTGCCTGGCGGCGAGATTGGTTGTGTAGCTCATCCGATTTTTGTTTCAGCTTGATTTGTTGCCCGGCTAGTTCTCGGTTCCTTTGCAGCAGCCGCCGCTGCTCGTCATCCAGGCGTTGCTGTTCGTTTTTATAGTGTTGCCGGGTGATGTCATAGTAGTGCTGCCATTCACCGAGGCGCTGCTCAATCAGCGGTTTATACACAATCAGCTTGCCACGCAGCTTTAAGCGCTCTTCGTGCAGTTTTTCCAGCCGCTCGATACGTTTCGACTGGTTGACTGCGGCTTGATACTGTGCCCGCTCCGCATTGACTTCGGCAAAGGCTTTATCCCATTCGTGCTTGAAGTCGATGGTGGCATCGGGCAGATCACGGTGAAAAATCTGTAACAGATAACCCTTGACTTCAGCGGAGCTGAGCTTGTCCAGTTTGAGGGTCCG
Source organism: Binatia bacterium (assembly GCA_965231765.1). Lineage (GTDB taxonomy): Bacteria > Desulfobacterota > Binatia > Bin18 > Bin18 > JAAXHF01. The sequence goes on along the minus strand of OZ246887.1, from coordinate 3,607,651 downwards.
GGTCAGCACCCGCCGAAAGACGCCGTCATCCGAGACGTGTTCGAGACGAAAGACGGTGAAATTCAGCTCGTCACCGGTCCGCCGCCGGCCTTTGCCGTACAGACGATCGGCGAACTCTGAAGGCAGGTAGGAAAACACCAGTTTTTCTTTGTCGGCCAAGTGCGCTTTCAGCTGCACTTGGCCGACCAGCGTACCATTGGGCAGGCGAAAGTCGTCAACATTCAGCTGACCGTGGTAGGCAAAATACTCATAGTCGTGACTGACGCCTTTCCCCACGCAACCCAGCACCACCGTACCGGACTCCGGCACGGTGGCTTCCAGCAAAATGTAGGCGCTGTTATTGGGGAAGTAGAAACGTCGGCTCGCATCCGAATCATGAGCGCCGAAATCCATGCGCCGCTTGTCGACGATAAGCAGAAACTGCAGGGCATTGATCAAGCTGGTTTTGCCGATGTTGTTCGGCCCAGTCAGTGATACCGAATCATCCAGGGGTAATTCGGCGCGCTGATAGCCCGCACTGCCCAGCAATACCAGCCGTTGAAATCCGTATCGCATCATGGTTCTCTGTCTTCTCCCGGCTGATCCTCTTGGTCTGAGCTGATCCAGTCGGCCGTATTGTCTTGCTGCTGGGCCAGTTCCTCAAAGTGATCCAGGTAGCGGCAAACAGCCGGTAGTAAACGCCAGCCCCCCGACTCGCCGCTGGCAAAACCATAACGCGCGGCGGTGGTTTCCAGCAAGCCGGTCAGCCCCTCGGCGTCCAGTTCCTCAGCGGTCAACAACCCCTGATATTGCTCAAAAATAGCTCGCAGCAAGGCGTGATCAATCAGCCAGTCAGCAAAGCGCTGCAACGGCTTACCGGTATCGGCCTGATACTCGAACAACACCAGAAATAACAGGGTCAACTGACGGGTCGCCTTATTAATAGTGCTGCTGGCTTCATCGCTGTGAAACCAGGCAAAACCACGTCTGTCTATGCGCAATTCGTAGCCCAGGCTTTGAAACAGCGATTGATAAGCTTCCAGCTCCTGCTCCAGTTCGGTCCACAGGACAGGTTCGGCGACCCGATTGAGGTGCTTGCCGCTATTGAAGAGCTTGAATAGCTCGGCCAGTTTGCCGAGCTGGTCCAGATCGACGGGGTTCTTTTCGGTCATTGTATCCTGACTGCGTGGGGGTAGTGACGGACGCCTACTGTCTGTAGGGTGATGATAGATTCCGTGTCGTCCTGACTGGTCTGCCATTCACTGCTTCTCACCAGCTCATGGTACAGGCGTAGCAACACGGCATCCGGCAGTTGACTGTAGTGTTGACGCAACCAGTGCAGCAGATTTGGCACCGGGAGGCTAGACTTGAGGTGAGCGCGTAAGATCGGTTCTTCAACCCATTCGGCAATGGCGTTGGGTTGTATTTCCAGTTCTTCGGGAAATGTCCGCACCTCGGGGGTAAAGGCCCGGGCTTCAGACATGATGGTGAGCACTTCACTGCCAACCGACACCCGGCGTTGGCGTTCGGAGCGCCACACCGGCAGTGCAGTAGCGGTGGTAATCTGACGGAGGGCACGGGTTAAGCCTTTTTTGCGGACCTGGCCAAGCAAGCTGCTGATGGCGGTAGAAAGGGTGTTGTGTTGGCGAATCTCCTCGCGCAGGGGTAGCAAGGTATCGGCACATTGCTTGGCAACAACCCGACCGAGACGGCGAAGTTCCTTGGCCTGATGGGCGACGTGCCGCAGTTGCTGATGATGGCTGTACAAGGCGCCCCGCACTTCCAGCTGTTGGACAGTGTGGTCAAGAGCCTGCTCGGCCGTTTCCAGATAGCGGTAAAAGGTGCCGGCGGGGCCGGTGTCCATCATCTGGTTCATTGGCTCAACATACTGATCATAGGCTTCCAGTACTGTCTGGTAACGCCGGGCGATCGGCATACTACTGTCGGCGGATTTGGCTTGTTCGGCCAGTTCCAGAATGGCATGCCGATCCTGATCCAACTGTTGGGTAATCTGCCGGAACAGTTCAGACAGGCGGGTTGCGGCCTTCCGCATCACGTCCATGTCAGAATTTTCCGTACCATTGTTGAGAGCCAGGGTAGCACCCCGGACCGCCTCTATCCGTGCTTGCAGTACTGATGACAGCCCCAACTCGTGCTCACGGGTCAGGCCACGGACAAATTCCAATACCAGCGGGTTCAGCTGTACACTCGTTGACCGCGGAAGCTGCTGTAATACTTGGCTAGAACACAAGCTGCGTAGGACTGTTGCACGCTTTTCGACCGTCATGGCAGGGTTGAGCTTGCCGATCGCCGCCAGGATCTCATCGTCACGAAATGCGGGCATTTCCCGTGCGATATGAGCCAGATACTCAATTATGTCCCAATGGGTGGAAAGGCTTGATACCAGGTTTTTGGGATTTGCCATCAACTCTGTCCCTTATGAACCAATGGCACCCCTGTGGCGCCATCAGCAGTGTTTGTTCTGATCTGATACTGGAATCGGCAGTTCTATAACTCAACACCTCACCCGACAAAAGGACTCGGGCAAGGTGCTCGCGCCCGCAGGCGCAGCCCTGCATTTCCGCTCTGAAGCGAATTCCCAGAACCACACAGTTTTTCCAGTAATAATGCTGGTATAGCTGAATTTTTGCTCTGTTGGCAAACCCCCATTAAAATTTTCTAATCTTGTTCTTATCTTGCTGTTACCGTAGCATTCGGGAAACATCCAACGATTCTGGCGTAAAGATGCTCTGCTACAACGAAGTCGCCTACCAGGTCATAATGGAAATCGTCCACTACCTGCGGGCGCATCATTAGGAGCCATCTCAGCAATACGGGGTTCTGCTCCGAGGTTGACCCCGATGATGCAGAGAAGATGATGCAGAGAAGCGGAGAGGCTCATGGCACGAGACCTCACTAACGCCCAAATACGCGCCACGATGCGGCCGCATTTGTCGCGGTTGACCTCAATGTATGAAACTCGCTTGCCTTTAAGCATGTTGTTAAGCGCAATTTTGGCCTTGTGGAAACCCTTCTTTGCGTCCTCCGGTGCATCAACACCGCATGATCTAAGGTGTGGTCCCAGAAGTTGTTTCTCACTTGACAAGGCCCCCTAGCCTTTGGTCTGCTAGACGCTATGGCACAGCAAAGAGACAAGAGCGCCCTCGCACTCACCAGTCAGCTCGCCCAAATCCGAACAACGCTCAAAAAAGAATTGGGCGATGAATATGATGAGAAAATGGAGCCCGTGCGGATCGCCCTCAGAGAAGCCGCCCAGGAAAAACCACTCACCACAATCTTACAGCAAGCGATCACCCGTATGCTGGCCAAAGAAGCAGACAATATCGAGATGATGACCCTGATTTCTGCTGGGCTTGATGTCATAGAAGAGAGCAGAGAGACGCGGCACTGAGATATTGAGGAATAAGGGGGAAAAGGATGTCAGACCCTTTTTCAGCGGGCCTGCTGGTCTTCAACCAAACGCGCGTCTTCGTAACCAGTCTCGCGGTCACGTACCTCTCAAAATATTCAGAGAATTCAAGCAAAGGGCTGACATAAGGTCATATTGACAGGTGGCGTTCCCCTCCGATAGAAAAGCAGCCTGTTTGACCCCCTTATGCCGGGATGGCGGAATTGGCAGACGCAGTGGACTCAAAATCCACCGGTGGAAACACTGTGCGAGTTCGAGTCTCGCTCCCGGCATCACTTTTCCGATATATTACGCTCCTTATAAGCCGTTTCAGACACTTGCCATGCGCTTTCTGACCGCATGCAAATAGTTGCTGGGCTCTTTCCCCTTCTGCTCCCCAAGCCCTCAGAACGAAGTCAGCTTCGGGGCTTGTACCCCTCCGAGATTCAAGCTGAAACCACGCTGGAACGCGTAAAGATGGTCCCAGAACTTGCAGAAAATACCATACACAAGATAGGCTGCGAGCGGAGAAGATCTTATGACACAAGAAGCACACGACACACAAGGCTACGAACTTGGAGACGAAACAGACCTGATTGAATTCTACTTTGATCAGGGTGTTACCGACGGGCTGCCTGTTGTTCCTCCGACCGAAGAACGCATGCAGCGTATGTTGGCTGCGACCAAACGGCCGACTGACGAAGTCATTGCCCTCGTCCCACCAAACTATGGCCAAGCCACCGTCGAGAAGATCGCTGTCAATGCTGTCATGGCTGGCTGTAAACCCGCTTATCTGCCTGTTGTCATGGCTGGTGTCCAAGCCATGTGTGATGAGCGGGCGAACTTGCACGGCGTGCAAGGCACAACGCACACAGCGACTCCGCTTTTTATCGTCAATGGTCCTATTCGACAGCAGCTTGATATTAATTGCGCGACTGGTGTATTTGGCTCGGGCTGGCGGGCAAACGCGACAATAGGACGAGCACTGCGTTTGATCATGGTCAATCTTGGCGGTGCACAGCCTGGAGAAATCGACAAGTCTGCCATGGGCCATCCAGGTAAATATACCTATTGCATTGGAGAGTATGAGGAAGTCAGCCCCTGGGAGCCTTTGCATGTCGAGCGTGGCTATGACAAGGAGCAGAGCACGGTGAGTGTGTATTGCTGTGACGCGCCCCAATGTATCAGCAATCATGGCAGTCGGACGGCCCGAGGCATCTTGAGTACCATTGGTGCCAGCATGGCCGTCGGCTGGAGCGATAAGACGTATCTGTCAGCAAATTATCTGGTCGTCATTGGCCCAGAACATGCCAAAACAATGGCTGCGGATAAAATGAACAAACAGGCAGTGAAACGGTTTTTATACGAAAACGTCCGCCGACCGCTCCACGAACTGCTGCCTGGCCCGGATGGCAGTGAAGGCCTGGCGCGCGAGCGTTTGCCAGGCTGGCTTGACGCGAGCAGGGATGACACATTGATTCCAAAGGTCTCCTCGCCAGACAATATTATTATCGCAGTAGCCGGCGGGACAGCCGGTCGCTTCTCCGTCCATATGTGTGGCTGGGGTGGCGGCGCGGGCAGCAGCCAGTTAGTGACCGTCCCGATTGACGAGAAGTAACACCCAGCAATCAAAAAGGAGAAATAGCGCATGGCAAAACTCTACAACCCAACCGCAGCTCCAGCCCAGAGCTCAGCAACGCTGGCAGCACGCTTACCGGACTTACGAGGCACAACCATCGGTCTACTGGATATCAGCAAATCTAAAGGCGATTTCTTCCTCGATCGTTTGGCCGAACGGTTGGGAGCCCAGTTTCAGCCCAAAGAGATTATTCGGCGCATGAAACCAACCTTCGCCCGACCGGCACCAGAGGGCACTCGCCAGGAGTTGGCGCAGAAGTGCGACCTCGTTATTGAAGCCCTTGCCGATTGAGGGTCGTGTACAACGTGCAGTGTGCACGACGGAATCTTTTTTGAAAAAGCTGGGATCCCTTCCGCAGTCTTTGCGACAACAGAATTTAGTACCGCCGCCCGCGCTCAAGCCAAAGCGCTCGGATTGCCCGATTTTGAGGTTATTCTGGTTGAGCATCCTATTCAGCCCTTAACTTCGGATGAGGTCTATCATCGGGCTGATGCGGTGTTTGATCAGTTGCTCACAAAGCTGACTGGAGGGGGAGCAAACTAATTCGACAAATTTGTGGAAAGCCGGTTCATTTTGAGTGAAGCGTTGTGGTTTTGGCCCTTGGGTCTGTGTCTGTTCTCTCCCTCGCCCTGAGGGCGAGGGAAGCGGATAATGAGATGTCTTCAGGAAAGACTGAGGACAGTGCGATTGCCCCTACTGTGTCTTGCCGTTTGTCTGAGCTGCGCCGTTCTGGCTGCTTTCCCCTCCGGCTTCAAAGGCCAACAACGCATTGCCTGGTATACCGCCCCAGAAGCCGTAGCCGGTATAGACGTACACCATACCACCAGCAATCGTCGGACCCGGACCGTCGAGTGAGCCACCTTTGGTCTCGACATCGTTGACGGAATAATATTCCTGAGCCGTATCGTAATCCCAGACAGTCGCACCATCTTGGGTGGAATACGCTCGCAGATGACCATCAACCGAGCCAGAAAAAACGACACCTGGCAGAACCGATATGGCAGCCGATTGGGCGGGGCTGCAATTCGGTTTACCGCCACAGCCTGGCGGCGGCGTGAACCACAGTTGCTCGCCGGTCTCAATACTGTAGGCGGTGATTCCACCACCTTTTGTGTTATCAATTGAGGTTGTGATCGAGCCCTCCCGCGAGCGTCTGAGGTTGACCTCAACGTCGGACAAAGCAACATAAATATTGGCTTCATCAGCCGCCGGTCCCCACTGAATACCACCCAGGATACCACCCGCTCCAGCCCGCTGCTGCCACAGGATCTTGCCGTCCTGATCAGGATCGACCGCATGCACAACACCCGATTTTTGCCCGGCCAGCAGAACACGTTTCCCGCTGGGTAAGGTCCGCAGAATAGCCGAAGAACCGAAATCCACATCTGGCCCTCTGGCATCCGGGCAGTTAGTATCATCCTCAGATTCACAGCCGATATTAAACGCATCGCCCGCCGTAAACTGCTGGGTCCAGATATGTTTGCCGGTCTCCATATCAAACGCCATCATCGCATCACTGGTGCCATCCGGCGGGTCAGAATAATTATCTCCAGTAGTGATATACACTCGTTTGAGCTTCACATCCAACGTTGGGGTGGCCCACACCCCCGATCCAGATGGCCCCCACAACTGGGTACCAATCCTATTCTTTTTGACTTTTTTCGATGGCTCAGGAATCGTATACGCCTTCCAGATCACTTCCCCCGTGCTCGCATTGAGCGCAGACACGCTGCCCCGGAAGGTGCAACATTCGTAGTCCGCTTCGCCGCCCGCGCCTTCTTCAAACGACGACACACCGGCGTATACCCGATTCTCGTGCACGACCGGCCCACCAGTGATCCGCCCGGTCATGTGCTGCTCAATTTGGGTTTTCCACAGGAGTTTGCCGGTCCGGGCATCCAGCGCATAGATGTGACGCTCAATGTCACCAAAATACGCCGCATAGCGGGGCGGGTCGCTGCCCTCGATCTGGCTGATGGTTGTCGTAGAACGCACGCCAGCCCCAGTTGCATACGCCCAGTACAAACAGCCCGTCTTGGCGTTCAGGGAGTACACGACGCCCTTCATGCTGCCAATATACACGCGGCCACCAAATATCGTTGGCTGAGAGGTTTGATAGTTCATGGGCAAGCCAAACGACCATTTCAACTTGAGATTGGGAACGTCGGCCGCCGACAAACCAGCCTTTTCAGCGGATTGAAAGCGCGAATTGGTGATATCACCGCCCCAGCCATTCCAGTTGGCCGTTGCGTTCGGGTCCTCAAGCTGTCCCGGCAACAGCGAACAATACGTCCATGAGGCCGCCTCATCATCCCGAGCCGTGCCAAACTCTTTGTCCGAGATAAAGTCGGCAATAGAGGTCCGCTCCACCCTGGTCCGCATGGCACCTTGGAAGACCATCTTGCCAGTCTCCAGCGAGCGCATAATGAACTCGGGCGGCAATTTTTTCATGACCTCCAATTTGGGTGCTCTGGCCACAGAGCCATGGCACTTACCACAGTGCTCGCTATACAGCACTTCGCCGTCTGGTCCGGCCGCGACAACAGCCCAAGCTGGCCCGCTCATCAGCATGACACATACTGATGCAGCCAGTAGAATCCCTCTCCGATACATGTCTTCCTCCTTGTTTTTCATTACTCTTTTTTTGCTGTTCCGTTTTCTTGCCCCTGCCCGTCAACATGGAACGCCAAAAGCGCATTGCCGGGCATGCCACCCCAGAAGCCATAGCCGGTGTACACATACAGCATGCCATCAGCCACCGTCGGGCCTGGGCCGTCGAGCGAGCCGCCTTTGGTATCCACGTCATTGACTGAGTAGTATTCTTGGGCGGTATCATAGTCCCAGACAATGCTTCCGCCTTGGGTCGAATAGGCCCGGAAGTGACCATCGACGGAACCGGAAAATACTACCCCAGGCAGCACCGAGATAGCCGCCGACTGGGCTGGACTGCAATTTTCCTTACCATTACATCCCGGTGGCGGGGTAAACCACAGCTTTTCTCCGTCCGCAATACGATACGCAGCAATGCCGCCGCCTTTGCTATTGTCAATCGAGGTTCGTGTCCCGCGTTCATCCCGGACCAAGTTTACGGCGACATCTGATAAGGCCACATAGATATTTTCTGCATCCGCCGCCGGTCCCCACTGAATACCGCCTAAGATGCCTCCTGCGCCAGCCCGTTGTTGCCACAGGATCTTGCCATCTTGATCTGGATCAACCGCGTGTACGACACCCGACTTTTGCCCGGCTAAGAGCACCCGTTTGCCATCTGGTAAAGCCCGCAAGATCGCCGATGAGCCGAAGTCTAAATCTGGCCCTCGAGCCTCTGGACAGTTGGTATCATCGCCGGATTCACATGCCAGATTAAACGCATCCCCGACCGTGAATTGCCGGGTCCAGATATGCTTGCCGGTCTCCATCTCAAACGCCATCATTGCATCGCTCGTCAGCGAGGCTGGGTCGGAGTAATTATCGCCAGTCGTGACGTACACACGCTTCAGTTTCAGATCGAGCGTCGGCGTCGCCCATACACCAACCCCAGACGGCCCCCACAGCTGCACACCAATTTTGTTCTTGCGGACTTTGACTGCTGGATCAACCGTATAGCTTTTCCACACCAGCTCACCAGTTGTGGCATTCAGCGCATTCACACTGCCCCGGAAGCTACAACACTCATATGTCGCTTCCCCGCCCGTAGCTTCTTCAACCGAAGAGATACCGACGTACAGACGGTTCTCGTGCCGGGCAGGTCCACCAGTGATACGAGCCGTCACATGTTCACCAATCTTGGTTTTCCATACGACTTTGCCAGTCCGGGCATCGACTGCATACATATTGGTTTCGACATCGCCAAAATAAGCGACATAACGCGGTGGATCGGTGCCTTCAAGCGGCCCAACGTTGATCGTCGAACGCACTCCGGCCTGCGTTCGCAAAGCCCAGTACAAACAGCCCGTCTTGGCATCCATGGAGAAGACGACCCCATCCATGCTGCCGATGTACACGCGCCCACCAAACACCGTCGGCTGCGAGGTTTGATAGTGCAGCGGCAGGCCAAACGACCATTTGAGTTTGAGATTGGGAATATCGGCAGCAGTCATGCCAGCCTTTTCAGCCGACTGGAATCGAGAGTTGGTGACATCGCCACCCCAGCCATTCCAATGCGCGCCGTCAACCGGATCTTTCAGCTGACCAGGCAGCAAAGAACAATACGTCCACGACGGTTGCTGCTCGCTGCCTGCCGCGCCAAACTCTTTCTCAGAGACATAGCTTGCAATCGCCGTGCGTTCGGCCTTGGTTCGCATGATGCCTTGAAAAAGCATCTTGCCTGCCTCAAGCGAACGCATGATGAACTCGGGCGGCAGCTTCTGCATCATCTTAAATTTTGGTGCTCGGGCGACTGTGTCGTGGCACTTGGCACAGTGCTCTGTGTACAGCGCCGCGCCATCTGGTGCGGGCATATTGACAGCCCAGGCGTGAGAGCTGGCGAACATCAGCAGGGCAAACGCGGCAAATGAGGCAAATCCGTTCAGTGCAATCCTTGTGCTGTGCATACGCTCTTCCTTTACTGTGTATTGACCCTATTGCCCGTGTTCGGTGACGAATTTGGCCTCAAAGTCGAGGCGGCCTTCAAGCGGCCGGTCTGGGGAGAGAGGCTCGGCGCTATTGACGATTGGGGTCCGGAGCAAAGCAAAGACAGGCAAGGCCGTAATTTGGATAGGGTTGGGTTGCATGCGGATCTCCTTTGCTACTTTTCAATCAGAATGCGCCAGTGGTTTACTTTTTCAGGGTCAACCGAGTTAGTAGAATCGGCAGGACCGGACAATTCGTCGATATCCACAATGACATAACCCTCAGCTTCGGCAGCACGTGGAATATCGCGCCGTCCTTTGGCATCGTCAATCAGTAGCTCCAACAGATCGCCGCGTTCCAGGTATTCCAAGCGGACCTTCGCCTTGGCCCAGTTCAGGGGGCATTTAACGCCGTGTAGATTCATCTGTTCGGTCTTTTGGGCCATTGGCTGTGTACATAGCAGAGAAGTGTTCTGTCGTCAGCCCATCAGGCAGACGGCCACAGGGCCAGACAACTATGGCCGAGCCGCTGACGACAGGCAGCTTTTCCGCTATGCTGGGTAGCTGTACAGCAGCCAAAGCCTGAGCGGCAGAATGGAGAGCGGAGCGGTGAGTGACGAAACCCAACCTTTAAGATATAAGCTGCGTCAAGAGTCCGACGACCAACCCACGCGTTTCCTGATTAACTATCAGGAGGAACTGAATCCCTCACAGTACACGGCAGCGGCGACCCACCAGGGTCCCCTGCTCGTTCTGGCTGGAGCGGGCAGTGGTAAGACGCGGACCCTGGTTTTCCGCTTGGCGCGTATGGTTGAGGAGGGCATTGACCCGGCTTCAATCCTGCTGATGACTTTTACTCGCCGGTCGGCTGAAGAGATGTTGCAGCGGGCTGAGGAGTTATTGGGCAACCGCTGTGATCGCGTCACCGGCGGCACCTTTCATTCCTTTGCCAATACAATTTTGCGCCGCTACGCCAAGCTGTTGGGTTTTGCCAACTCGTTTACGATTCTCGACCGGAGCGACTCTGAAGATGTGATCAATCTGATCCGCAGTCGCATGGGCCTGGATAAAAAAGACCGCCGCTTTCCCCGCAAGAATACCATCATGGAAATCGTCAGCCTGGCCGCCAATAAAACCTGTGAGGTGGCCGCGATTCTGGATGAACAGTTTCCACATCTGCTCAATGAGCTGGATGAACTGAGCCAGATAGAGGAACACTACCGCAGTTATAAGCTGGAGCGCAGTCTGCTCGACTACGATGATTTGCTGACCTATCTACGCGACTTACTGCGCAATCATCCGCAAGTAGCGGAACGGCTGTCACACACCTTCCGCTACATCATGGTTGACGAGTACCAGGACACCAACCGCTTGCAGGCCGATATTATCCGGCTGCTCGCCCATTCGCACAATAATGTCATGGCTGTTGGGGATGATGCTCAGTCGATTTATAGCTTTCGCGGCGCAACCGTGCACAATATTTTTGAGTTTCCGGACCTCTTTCCCGATACACAAATCATTAAACTGGAAGAGAACTATCGCAGCACCCAGCCGATTCTTGATCTGTCGAATGAAATCATTCTCCAGGCCAAAGAAAGTTATACCAAAAACCTATTCACCCGCCGTGAGGAAGGCGTCAAGCCGGTCCTGGTTGAGGCCGAGAGCGAACGCTACCAGTCACGCTTTGTTGGTCAGAAGATTCTGGAGCTGCACGAATCTGGCGTGCCACTGCCTGAGATTGCGATACTCTTTCGCTCCAGTTTTCATTCGTTTGATTTAGAAATTGAGCTGAGCAAGCGGAACCTTCAGTTTGTCAAACGCGGTGGCTTCAAGTTTATTGAAACCACCCATATCAAAGATGTCCTGGCTCATCTGCGTATCATTGCCAACCCGCTCGACGCCGTGTCGTGGCACCGGGTGTTGCTGCTCTTGGAAGGCGTGGGCCCCAAGAGCAGCGAAGCGATCTTGTCCCATGTGCTTGAGGGGACGGATCAATTCCTGCGGCTGGTGACGTATAAAGGGCGGGGAACGATGTCTGCCGCCTTAAAATCGCTGGCAGAAACGTTGATGATTGCCAGTGATGAAGAGTTAAAGCCTGCCGAGAAGTTGGAAGCGATCGTGCGTTATTATCTGCCGATCTTGAAACGCCGCCACCACGACGACCACCCCAAACGCCAGAAAGACTTGGAACACTTTACGATCATCACTGAGCGTTACAAGAGTCTCGATCGCATGCTGTCTGACATGGCGCTTGAGCCACCGAATAGTAGTGTGGGCGATGTAGTCGTAACAGAAGGAGAAGACGAGGGCTTACTTACCCTGTCGACGATTCACTCCGCTAAGGGTTTGGAGTGGCACTCGGTCTTTATTATCTGGGCAGTCGAGGGACGTTTCCCAGCCGTGTACAACAAAGACGATGACGAGCTCGAAGAAGAGCGGCGGCTGATGTATGTGGCCGCCACCCGAGCCAAAGAGAACCTGTTTATTAGCTACCCGATCAATATCTTCGACCGCGCCACTGGCATGGTGCTCAGCAAACCGTCCCGCTTTTTAGACGGCATCCCCAGAGACATTTTGACCCCGGTCATGCTGATGGAAGACAACGATGAGGACGATGCGTGGCGGTCACGCAGGAAGCGGTCGTGGTAGGGAGATCATAATCCGTATGAACCGGCGATGAGACAAACTCGTGAGAAAGATACCTGTGGCTCCCGTCCGATAACAGCCAATCATCATCTCGGCCAGTCCACTCGCCAGCATCATTCAATCAAAGAGTCATGAGGTATTAAAGCTGTTCGACCATCTTTTCCACTTCGCCCCATTCCACAATCGGAGTCAAACGGCGCTTTTCGATAAGCCCGTGGGCCAGGTGCCGTCCAAAGATTGGGAAGGTCAGCCTATGGTCAGGAATCTCAACGATAAAAATCGCCTTTGGCTCCTCATTCGACATCCACGGACCAGCAACTTGGCGGACCCCTTGCGGCACACCAACAGAGGTCGGAGCCTTGGCCGCTGTGCCGATCAATTTCGTAAATTCTTTGACCCGCTCGGGAGTCGGGTCTTTGATCCAGACTTCATCAAGATATAAGGCCATACGTATCCCTCCTGTGTCTGTTTCAAACAAATGTCTGGGAGGTATACCAAAGATATTAGGGAGAAGACAAACGCGGACAGGGTGACGACAAGAAGAGGCAGTGGTAGGCTGGCCAAATGCCCAAAAGCGTCGCGACCCCACTCAATACGCAGACCGTGCAGCACTTCCTCCCAGGCTTCAACCCAGTCCAGGATGCCCTGGCACAACTCGCCCAAGCAAGAGGCGGAGAGCGTGGAGCCGTTTTTACGCGGCGGGAGGTTGTTGAGTTTATTCTTGACCTGTCTGGGTATACGACTGATGTTCCCTTACATCACAAACGGCTCCTCGAACCATCGTTTGGAAGGGGTGAGTTCCTTCTCACTGCTGTCGAGCGACTCTTGACAGCATATCAAGCTCAGGAAGATTCTTCTGCCGACGTCACAGCTGATCTCCGAAACGCAATCCGTGCCGTAGAGCTCCACCAAGAAAGCTTCGCCGAAACGCGAAACACACTTCTCCAACTCCTCGCACGTTTTGGTCTGTCTTCCGAAACTGCGCAAACCTTGCTCAGAAGCTGGTTAGTCCGAGGAGATTTTCTGCTTAAAGATTTTCCTTTTTCCTTATCACATATTGTCGGCAACCCACCCTACGTGCGACACGAACTGATTCCAGACGAGTTAATGACCGAGTATCGAAAACGCTTTCAGACAATCTTTGACCGAGCCGATCTCTACATCCCATTCATCGAAAAAGCACTCCTCTCGTTAGAGCCACAAGGTACGCTCGGAATGATCTGCTCTGATCGGTGGATGAAGAATCGCTACGGAGGACCGCTTCGAAAGCTCATTGCAGACCACTTCTCGCTCAAGTATTACGTGGACATGGTAGACACGCCTGCGTTTCATGCTGAAGTGAGTGCCTATCCGGCCATTACCATTATTGCCCGAGAAAAAGCAGGGAAAACTCGCTTAGCCCAACGTCCGGAAATTGAGCAGTCAGCTTTGAAAAAGCTGGCTTCAGATATGATGACACGCCCTCAGCTCGCCAATAACAGCATCATCGAGATCGCCCGTATTGCCCAAGGCTCCGATCCCTGGGTCCTCGAATCCTTTGATGAACTTGCACTCGTTCGCCACATCGAGTCACAGTTTCCAACACTCGAAGAGGCAGGCTGCAAAGTCGGCATTGGCGTAGCTACAGGCGCAGACGCTGTTTTTATCGGTCCGTTTGAGGAGTTGGGCGTTGAGGAAGGTCGCAAGCTTCCTCTGATCATGACCGCAGACATCCAGAGCGGAACGGTCCAATGGAGGGGGCGGGGCATTCTGAACCCCTTCCAAGAAGATGGGGCCTTGGTGCATTTACAGCGCTACCCCAAATTTGCAGCGTACATGGAAGGCCACAAAGTGGCGCTGAGTCAACGACATGTTGCCAAGCGTGCGCCTCAGAATTGGTATCGAACCATTGACCGTATTTATCCAGCGCTCACAAGTCAGCCCAAATTGCTGATTCCCGACATCAAAGGCACGGCTCATATTGTCTATGAAGAGGGCAGGTTTTATCCGCACCACAACCTGTACTATATCGTCTCAGACACCTGGGATCTCAAAGCCTTGCAATTCGTCCTCTTGTCTGGGATCGCTCATCTCTTTGTCTCTCTCTATTCAACAAAAATGCGGGGTGGCTATTTACGATTCCAGGCACAACACTTGCGCCGTATTCGGATTCCACATTGGGACTCTCTGTCCGAACAGCTCAAAGAAGAGTTACTTCATGCAAGTGAATCCCCTCCTCCTACTGAGAATATCAACCTTATTGGGAAGCTGTATGGCTTAACAAAGAAGGACGCAAAGATTCTGAGAAACGTGAGCCTTCCCTCCAGATGAGTCTCCTCTATGGCAATTGAAGTGACAAATTACGAAGAACGTGGGCGACAATCTGTTCGAGAGTTCTGGCGGAATCGCCAGCGGGCGACCCGTAAGCAGCAGACAGGAGGAAAAACAGATCAAGGAGAACGCAGCGCAGTGACTGCGGGGAAAAACATGGACGGCTTTGTCCGACTCGTCAGCGATCTCGTATCAGCCAATGGCCTTGCTCAGACAGATATTATGCAACAGCGTCGCCTGCTGACACTTCCAGGCTATTTTCGGCCAACAAAATTGTGGGATCTACTGGTTATCCATGACGGCCAGCTCATTGCCGCGCTCGAATTCAAATCTCAAGTTGGGCCGTCTTTCGGCAATAATGCAAACAACCGAACAGAAGAAGCCATGGGGACAGCGCTAGATCTTCAGACGGCCTATCGGGAAGGCGCTTTTGGGGATATTCCTCGGCCATTTGTCGGCTATCTGATTTTAGTCGAAGATGCCCCCGGTTCTCGTAAACCGGTGGAAGATAAGTCTCCACACTTTCCAGTTTTCTTAGAATTTCAAGGCGCTTCTTACGCTGACCGCTACGACATTCTGTGCAGAAAACTAGTCCAAGAACAGCTATATACCGCAGCGACGGTTCTCCTGTCTCCACGTTCGGCAATACGCACGGGGCACTATACTGAAATGAGTCAGCTGACTGGACTCAAAACGTTTGTGACGAGTTTTGCTGGACATGTCGCGGCGGCAGCGGCCCGGGGCGTATAGGATAGGGCGACCTCAGAAATAGCAGGAACAGGTGCGTTCTCATCAGTTCCTATGATAGGCTCCTCAACCAAAGGAGGACCTATGTTTCTGCACCGTTATATTCCTACCGTTTTCATCCTCACCCTCGCCTTCATGCCAGCTATCGCCCTGGGTGACAACGTCGCGAGCCTCAAGGCTGTTTTTGAAAAAGAGATCGCGGCGTTGAATGCGAGTGACCTGGAAACCGTCATGACCATGCAGCATGAACAAATTGTTGCCATGAACCCAGGCTCGCTCAAGGCAATCGACACAAAGCCTGCCCGCCGAGAAGGCTATCAGCAACTCTTTGACGCAGTCGAAAAGTTTACAGTTACACCTCAGAATCCTGAGTTTCGCGTCGTCGGCGATAGCGGCATTGTATGGGGCACATATGAGATTCTGAATAAACCAAAAGACGGCGAGGAAGTCACTTTCCCCATTCGCTTCAGTCGGACATATGTGAAAGACAACGGAACGTGGCAGTTATTTTTGTATCATGTCTCGGCGGTGCCGGAAGGAAAGTGAGAGCAAGAAAACACCCTCACTCCGACCCTCTCCCTGCGGGAGAGAGAGAAAAAAATACGAACTCTTCTCTTCGCTTATTCCGCCAACCGGCACCGTAACAGCTTGGCATCAAAAATTGTCCCAAGCAGCATCTCTCCATTGT
This sequence comes from Binatia bacterium, assembly GCA_965231765.1. Classification (GTDB taxonomy): domain Bacteria; phylum Desulfobacterota; class Binatia; order Bin18; family Bin18; genus JAAXHF01. The sequence continues at coordinate 3,591,662 of OZ246887.1, read as the reverse complement.
ACGCCGCAGCCACGCTGACAGCAGAGAGCTCTTCCCCAGTCCCAACATAGATCTCTTCAAGGCTTGTTCCATCCTCTTGCAGTCGCACGACTCGACTGGGGGATGGCGACTCTGGTCTGTCCGCATGGGCGATCAGCTTGAAGGTCTTAGGGTGGGTCGCAATCCAGATATTGCCGTTTTCATCAATGTCAATATTATCAGGCCCACGACCCACTTCCGCCCCATTTGTAGGCGTCAGCGCTCCATCGGCACGGGATCGACGATAGATACTGAGTGTGTTGGCTCCTGTCTCGGTAATAAAGACTCGCTCGGTCTGCGGCTCAAACTGAATGCCATTCGCAAAGGTCAACCCATCCAATACAACACTGGCGACCTGACCATCAAAATACACCACATCGGAATTTGCCCAGCTAAAGATACGTTCCAGTTGCATCGCGATTCCATCCAGATAGCCACGATCATTGGTCACATAGAACTGGCGCGGCCCAACGGCGGCAATGTCATTTGGCGAACGAAAGAGCAGATTGGCAATACTCTCGAGGTGATTCAGCCTGCCTTCAGCAGTTGCAAAGATTTCGATACTGTGGCCGGCTCGCGGCTGGTCGGGAACCGCGTGATTAATGACAAAAAGCAAGGTTTGGCCGGCAGCGGTTCGAAACAGACTTATGCCATGGGGATGAAAGGACTCAAGCTGATCAGTCCCAGTCAGGAGTTCAGGGACCGTGTCAGGGTTGGCGGGTTTAGATAGATCCAGCTGGTAAATCTGTCCAGGGATGTTCGCCCCGTGCTGGTGCGCACGCCTATCGTCGGACGAGATATAGGCTATCCCAGTCTCGTGGTCGATGGCAATATCTTCAGGGCCGGGCGGTCCTGGGACGACACTACAGCTCCCAGCAAAGCGGGGATCGAGCACCTCAAATACGCCAAAGGAAGACAACAGGGCGAGGACGACCAGGACGAGCGATACTCCCGCCACTACCCCAACAACCACTACCGCCTCTCTCATCCGGCCTCCTCGTGATACGGCTACCTTCTAGAAGTTATTATAAAACCGTCGCGCGCACCGCGCCATAGGCTTGACAACAGCTTCTTACATCTCCGGCATTCCAGAAAATGGTGCAGCCAGAGAAAACCTGCTGCTATTTGCAGGAGCAGAAGTATCGTATTCCGGGCGTCAGGAGAAGAGGGATGGGAGTGAAAGAAGGCTGCTTGTCTTGAAATGACCCAAGCTCCCCTTGCATCTCAGACCAGATCATTTTATGTCGGAGGACACATCAAAATATTTGCAACGCAGAACACGAAGGAGGGATGGAATGGCACTCAAAGAAAAACTGGCAGGTGATTACGTGCATGTCAGCTCGGTGACCTGGCAACCTTTTCCTGGAGAATTTTCCACCGGCGGAATTCAGTGGAAGCTTTTGCACGCATCACCTGAATCTGGTGCATGGACAGCTATCTTTGACTGTCCCAGAGGCTCATCTTTTGCCAGACACATTCACGTTGGGCCAGGCGAATATTTTCTTACCAAAGGAAAAATGGAAGTCCGAGGCGGGAATGAAGAAGGTGGCTCAACGGCAACAGCGGTAGGCTATGGCTACGAAGCGTGTAATGCCCGGCACGATCAGACCAATTTTGTCGAAGACAGCGAGTTCTATATGACGTTTCTGGGGCCGCTGCAGTTCATTGATGAAGATGGCAATACATTAGCGGTTGTAGGCTGGGAGCAAGCCCAAGGGTTATGGGCCCAGCAGACGGGGCAGATGTAAGAGAGATGTAGGGCGGTTCACGGACCGCCCCTACGCACTGAACTGCTAACTTCGCCACGGTTCAACAAGAATCTTGGCATGCTGCTCAGGCGAGCCGAGATCTTCAAATGCTTGGGCGACACCTTCCACACCAACTTTACCGGTGATCAGCGGCTCAACCGGGACTTTTCCATCCGCAATATTATACAGCGTCTCGCTGAACTCTTCGCGGGAGTAGCCGAGGACAAACTGGAGGTTTAACTCCTTGTTAATCCCAAACATTGGCTGGATGGTGTCATCCTCCATACACACCCCAACCACGACGATGCGTGCGCCTTGTGGAACCGACATCATCATCTGATTAATCACCCCAGGGACGCCCACGCATTCAAACATCACTGCCGGTCGCAGTGGTGGACCAACTGCCCAGGGGGCTTGCTGCGGAGCACTCTTCGGATCGGCCACCGCTGCTTCTTTCCAACTATCGTACGGGGACGTTTCTTTCGGATCGATGATAATGTCTGCCCCCATCGCTTCGGCGAGTTTCCGCCGACGGGATGAAAAATCCGCTGCTACAACGGGGCGGATATTCTTCATGCGCAGCGCAGCAATCACCGCCAAACCAACCGGACCACAGCCAATCACCAGCGGCACATCGTCCTTATCCATACGGGCCATTTGTACGGCGTGATAGCCGACTGCCATCGGTTCGGTTAGCGCGGCGTATTCGGTCGTGAGGCCATTGGGCACTGCAAGCAGCAAACCTTCGGTCAGCCGCATCAGCTCGCCATAACCACCGGGGTTGTTGTTCGAGTAGCCAACCGTCTCGACCCCCGAAGGACGAATCAGCACCGGCATCGAGCATGCGCGCGTTCCGGCTTTGAGTGTCTGCTTGGTCTCGGGACCATGCCCAACCACTTCGACACAGAATTCATGGCCCATAACGATGTCGCGCTGCAGGTCCATATTAAAGACGCCACCCGACTTCTCAGACACCTCAACCAATTTCTCAGCATGCTTGAGCGTATGCAAGTCTGAACCGCAGATTCCGCACGCCAGGGTTTTCACCAGCACCTCACCCGGTCCCGGTTCCGGGGTTGGCACCTCATCAACGACCAGTTTGTGGTCTCGCATTATTGCAGCACGCATCTCATGTTCTCCTCTAGTTTCGGTTCGACAGACCTCTCAAGGAGTCGGTGTACAATCGCTTTTCATGCAGACTTGGTTCGCATCGTCACAAACTCTTCGGCGGCAGTAGGATGAATCCCAATCGTGGCATCAAACTGCGCCTTTGTTGCTTGGCATTTAATCGCCACGGAGAAGCCTTGGATAATCTCGCCCGAATCTGGCCCGATCATATGGCAGCCCAGCACCCGATCAGAAGCTGGATCAACGATCAGTTTCATAAACGTTTTTTCATCTCGACCGCTGAGCGTGTGTTTGAGCGGCCGAAACGTCGACTTGTAGATATCGACCTCGCCATACCGCTCACGGGCTTCTTCTTCTGTTAAACCGATTGTCCCAATCGGCGGATGGCTAAACACAGCCGTCGCCACATCGGTGTGGTCTGGTTTGAGCGGGTTGTTATGAAAGAGCGTCTCCGCCATGGCTTGGCCCTCGGCGATAGCCATTGGCGTCAGATTGAGTCGATCAGTACAATCACCAATGGCATAAATGTTCGGGACGCTAGACTGCGAGTAGGCATCAACCGCGACCGCCCCAATCTCATTCATCTCAACCCCGACCGCCTCAAGTCCAATATTTTTTGTCTTGGGCAAACGGCCTGTCGCGTACATGATAAGATCAGCTCCGAGCGTTGTGCCATCTAGCAGCGTCGCCTGCAAGCCTCCATCGGCCTTATCAATGCGCGCCACATCCGTGTTGAAACGTAGCTCGACCTCACGTTTGCGCATCTCATCGGCCAGCACCTTGCGGACATCCACGTCGAACCCGCGCAAAAACAGCTCACCTCGGTATAGCTCAGTCACCTCAACACCAAGACCCTGAAAAATTGTGGCAAACTCAACCGCAATATACCCGCCACCCACAATGAGGGCTCGCTTCGGTAACTGCTCTAAATAAAAGGCCTCGTTTGATGAAATGGCATGTTCAATACCAGGAATCTTAGGGAGAAACGGCCAGCTGCCAGTCGCCACCAAAATGTATTCAGCCGTATACTGCCGCTCGCCAACGGCAACCGTATGCGAATTCACAAGATGCGCTGTGCCTTCAATGATCTCTGCTCCAGCGTTGGTCAGCAGATTGCGATAGATGCCGTTGAGCCGTTCGATCTCGATGTTTTTGTTGGTGACCAGCTTGGGCCAATCAACCGTCCGGTCGCCGACGGTCCAGCCAAAGCCAGCTGCATCCTCAAAATGATCCCGGAATTCAGCCGCATACACAAACAGCTTTTTCGGAATACAGCCAACATTCACACACGTGCCCCCAAGGTAGCGCTCTTCTACCACTGCTACCCGTGCCCCATACGAGGCCGCCATCCGACTGGCCCGCACGCCACCCGAACCAGCACCAATCACAAACAGATCATAGTCGTACGTACTCATATATCCTACCTTCTGTGTCCACATACGGAGAGATTGCAAAACGGCCCGGCAAAACACATCAGACAAGTCGCACCGGAAAGTCATGCAAATCCAGATCCTGACCCGCCAAAAGCGCTTCGAGGATAGCGTCTTTGTCAGTAATTTCAATGGCTTGCAATGTTGGTCGGGCGGCGTCTATAGTCACGAGAATCGTGTTTGAGTTCACCCCAAGTACACTGTGGCTGATCGGCGGCATTGTCCTGATGCTGCTCGAACTGCTTATGCCAGGCGGGATCGTCTTTTTCCTGGGTTTCAGTGCTGCCTGTGTCGGCCTGCTGTTTCTGCTGGGCGTGGTGCATAGCCCAGTTTCCGCGTTCATCGCTTGGTTTATCAGTTCCCTCGTGCTGCTCGTTGGCTTCCGAGGCATCATGCAGCGGTTTGCGCCTGCAACACTCGATAAGGCGAATACCGACGAAGACTTTGATGCGTATAACCAAATTGTGGAAGTGGCTGAAACGATTCCGTCCCAGGGCGAAGGACGCATTCACTTCCGAGGCACGATGTGGCGGGCCAGAAACTACGATGGGGAGCAGCCTCTGGCTCAGGGTAGTCAGGCCCGGTTAATCTTTCGCGAAAACTTGGTGTGGATTGTGGAAGCAGTAGACTCTGTCGAAGTCAACGAGAGTCATGCTGAAGAGGGATAGAGAGACGGATGAAGAAGAGGGGGAAAGGCGTATGTTCACCGTATTTACGATTTTTGTTGTTGTCGTTGGGTACATTCTCATCCGCGTGGTCATCATCGTGCCCATGCGCCAGCACTGTCTATTAGAACGCTTGGGCAACTTTCGGGCCGTCCTCGAACCTGGTCTACACATCGTGATTCCCTTCATCGACCGGATCGCGTACCAGCAGGAGATCCGGGAACAGGTCTTAGATATTGCGGCCCAGAGCTGTATCACTCGCGATAACATCCAGGTGTCGGTCGATGGCTTAGTCTATCTCAAAGTGATGGACGCCCATCGGGCCAGTTATGGCATTGGCGACTACAGCCGGGCGAGTGTCAATCTGGCCCAAACAACGATGCGCTCGGAAATAGGCAAGCTCACTCTGGGCGCCACCTACGCCGAGCGAGACCGCCTGAATGAAGCCATTGTCAGTGAAATTGACAAAGCCTCAGAGCCGTGGGGCATCAAGGTCTTGCGTTATGAAATCCGTAATATCACGCCCTCCACTCAGGTGATTCATACGCTGGAGAAGCAGATGGAGGCCGAACGGGCAAAGCGGGCTGAGGTCACTCTGGCCAGCGCCGACAAAGAATCCAAGATCCTGATCTCAGAGGGCCACCGCCAGGAGGCCATCAATATGTCCGAAGGCGAAAAGCAAAAACGGATTAATGAAGCTCAGGGCCGGGCTAAAGCAATATCGATTTTGGCCCAAGCAACGGCACAGAGCACCCGTCTCGTTGGCGCCGCCATCCGCAAACCAGGCGGCGAGCTGGCTGTCAAAATGAAGCTAGTCGAGCAATTTATCGAGCATCTGGGCCGGGTGATTCAAACCGCCAAAGTATCGGTCCTACCGGTTGAGTTAGCCAATCTCAAAGGTATCTTCGAAAGTGTGTCACAGAGCATAACGGACGGCACAAACAGCGGCCACCGCTCACGCCGGAAAGAGGGGGAGTAAAACATGGACATGTTTCAAATCTTCAATTTTGTGGTGTGGGGCACGCTCCTCTTGATCGTCGTCAGCAAGTTCATTCAATCCGTCTGGATCGTTTCAACCCGGACGGCCTTGATTGTCGAGCGGCTGGGAAAATACCATGCCACTCTCGGACCCGGCTTTCACCTGCTGCTGCCTTTTATCGACAAGGTGACAGAGATGCAGGACCTACGAGAAGAAACTATCGATGTTCCGCCCCAAGAGTGTTTCTCAAAAGACGAAGTCAAAGTCGAGGTGGATGGGGTGATTTACATTTCAGTCGTCGATCCAGTCAAAGCCACCTATGGTGTGACAGACTACCGCTTTGCCGCCACCCAGCTTGCTCAGACAACCACCCGGTCTGTGATTGGCACGCTGGAGTTGGATCGAACTTTTGAGGAACGCGATACTATCAGTGCCAAGGTCGTGGACACGCTCTCCCGAGCCGGAGAAACGTGGGGGATTATGGTCCACCGCTACGAAATCAAGAATATTCGGCCGCCCATGACCGTCCAGGAAGCAATGGAAAAGCAGGTCAATGCCGAGCGCGAGCGGCGAGCCATCTTCGCCAAGTCCGAGGGAGACAAACAAAGTCGTATCAACACCTCTGAGGGCCGCAAGCTCGAGATGATTAACCTGTCAGAAGGCGAGATGCAAAAAACCATTAATGAAGCCGAGGGGAAAGCCTCTGAGATTCTCGCCGTAGCAGCGGTAACCGCTGAGTCGATTGAAAAGATTGGTGCAGCCGTCATTGAGGACGGCGGCGCCCAGGCCATCCGGCTCGACATGGCCGGAAAATACATCACGAATCTTGGCTATTTGGCCAGTCCAGAAACCGACGTCATGCTGCCGGCCGATCTGACCCATTTTGAGAAACTGTTAGCCGGTTTAGAACTTTCAGTGCATACGGATGGTGAGTTTTGACTCGCTCCATCCTGTGGCTCAATAGAAGCGGTCTCGGTTTGCGCACCCTGCCGGATTGGAGGCTCAAAACGCGCAGGAAATTTTTCCGTCAGTCTGTACGATCAACAGACGATAGCCTCTCGGGGCCTTTCAGGACAAGCAGGCCGACCTACAGCGTGTAGAATGCGTAGCGCAGGGATACCCAAAACCCGTGGCTCGACAGATGGGCCCGCGTTCGACCGACATTAAGAGGAACCAAGACGTCTCCGGCCTGATTGACAACCCTCGCGATTCCCTCGCCGGTCTCGACAGCGCCGGAATCCGTATAGCGATAAGCGAGATCAAGCGTCAGTGCATCGGTCAGCGATGTACCGACACCCGCCGTCAGCATCCAGGCGAAATTGACCTGGTGTCGGCTCGGAACGATAGTCCTCGTTCTCGGGAACTTCATGCGGGTTTTGCCGATATCGATATACGAGGCACCCACGCCGCCGCCGATGAACGGGCTGAACGGCCCGAGCCGTGGCAGGCCGAGCTGTGGGAGATCCACATAGGCGGCAAGCATGCCAGACAGGGAAGACAACGTCGCCGAGACCCTCTGCTGGCCTGTGGTTTGCACAAAGTTGGCGCGGCCCTTGAGGGAAAATCTTGGACGGTATTGAAAGAGAGTCTCGATCCGCAAGGCGGGCGTTACAGCGTGGCCGAGACCGAGTTCGAAGCCGGCCGGCGCGCCGAAATCGCCGCGCGTGCTCAAGGGCGCTCCGTCGATACCCGCTCCGCAGCCATACAAGGCATATATGGCCGGCGGTGCGTGGTTCGCACAGTCCTTGTCCTTGAATCGCGTTCCCCCCGACCAATCGAGACCGGCCCCGGCCCGCACGTAGACGTCGTTCGCCTGGGCCACGGCCCCGAAGAGTAAAGATATTGCCGCGACGACCAAAAAAGTCACCCGAAGCTGCCGCTTCACCATCTGGGCTGTCCTTTTCAATAGGAACTCCTTCCTTGTGAACGCACAGTTTAAGCAAAAATATGCTCAGCTTTTTCGCGCAGAATAACGAGCGGGTCTCGGGTATCACCGCGTGCCAGCGCACTCCTGGTTGGCCGGGTTAAAGCGACCGGCGAACACACATACACTTCGGCCAGCTTGCAGGCTTCCTGAATAACGGCTTCGGCATGCGAGTGGGAATCGGGCGACGCAATCAAATCAGACAGCTGATTCTTCTCATTCTCCAATTCATACCAAAACTGGGCTGCCCGACGGAATAGCGGCGTCTCAATCGGGAAAACTTTTTCTACTCCATCCATACTTTTTTCATAGCATTTTTTTGCGACAGCGGTTAGCGGCTATGAGGACAGGTGGGGTCTCACCAGTGTCCTCTGGCCGCTCAACACAGAACATGGTTTACTACAAGCCATGGACCGTTTTGATCTCGAGACCGCGTACATCCTCGCCCAGGCGTCCCGTGCGGCGTATCCTGACAGCGTGCAGACGGCTCAAGCCCAACTGGGTTTGGACCAAATCATTCCCTTTGAGGAAGGCGTCGTGGCAGGTTTTGCTGGCCGCTTTGGGGAGACTATTGTGGTCGCGTTTCGCGGCACTCCGTTCTTGAACAAAGGCGGTGAGCCGTTGCAACTCGCGGAAGCGATCTTCACCGACTTGGCCGCAGGTCTCACCTCGCATGCAGGCATACCCGGGTCTATTCATCGTGGCTTTGCCCATACGCTGCCAATCGTCAGTGGTCTGCTGCCGACCATTCTGCACGGCCTACAGAATGTGTACGCTGTGCAGAATCCGCAAGACGAGCAACCCAAGCGTAGCAACAGACACCAGCGCATCTGGTTCACCGGTCACAGTATGGGTGGAGCCCTGGCGGTCTTGGCGGCTCAAGAGATGTATGTACGGCACCACATACTCCCTCGGGTCTACACCTATGGCGCCCCACGGGTTGGCGACCGGACTTTTGGTGAACACTACGAACCAACCCATTACCGTGTCGAACGCAGAAAAGACATCGTACCATATGCGTTTCCACCCTATACCCTGATGCCTGGGACGTATAAGCATACGGGCATCCGGTGTTGCATTGATGGCCATCAGATAGAAATTGGCGGGACATTCGATCCTCTGGGCATGATCGATGCGCAGCTGGGCAGAGAACACAATATTGATACCTACCTGGAAGACTTGAAGAAGAGACCACGTATCGCGTATCTAGATATGCTCTGTGTGTGAATCAGCGAGAGAGCACGCAGCCATAAGAGGAGGGAATATGTATGGCCGATTTTGGAATCGTCACGATCCCGACGCATTACACCATCCAGCCGGTCGATTTTGCCCGCTGGATGGAAGACAATGGGTTTGAATCGCTCTTTTTTGGAGAACATAGCCATATCCCAACCAGTCGTGAGAGCCAGTTTCCTGGCGGTGGTGCGTTGCCACAATATTACAAAGAGTTCTTCGATCCGTTTGTTGGCCTGAGTGCTGCGGCAGCCGTCACCACAACTCTCAAGGTTGGCACCTCAGTCTGCTTGGTGCCGGAACACAACCCGATTACTTTGGCCAAGCAAGTTGCATGTGCGGATCGGGTGGCCAATGGGCGGTTTTTATTTGGTATCGGCGCTGGCTGGAATGCCGAAGAAATGGCCGATCACGGCGTAGCATTTAAAGACCGCTGGAAAGTCACCCGCGAGAGCATCCTGGCAATGAGAGAGATCTGGACCAAAGAGATCGCTGAGTTCCACGGCCAATTTGTGAACTTTGATCCGCTGTGGTCCTGGCCCAAGCCGCTTCAAGCCGGAGGGCCACCAGTCCTGATGGGCGCAAGTTCCAAGTGGTCACCCAAACGCATTGTTGAATATTGTGATGGCTGGATTCCGGTCGATGGCATAGACGGGCTGAGCGCCATATCCAGTGGCCTGGAAGCTATCCGCACCGAAGCAGACCGAATGGGACGCTCCATGGACGAGTTTGACCTGAGTGTCATCACCTGGGTCTTAACTGCCTACGAACAGGCTGCCCCTGATGCGATCAAACGGATTCATGAGCTGCTTGACCTGGGCTTCAAGCGCATTGTTTTCCTGATTGAGCCAGGCCAGCCAGACGACCAGTGGCACATCTTGGAGCAAGGGGCAAAGTTGGTTCGGGAATTTCGATAGATATAAGACGGCACTCCTATCTCAGGTCCTGGCGCGGGGGTGATACCCCACGCCAAAGTGATCCCCGTAAAAAGACAAGGGAAAAGATGCCAACCTCGCAACATCTCTACCCATGTGGTAGGGAGGAAACAATACACCGTAAAGGGAGAACCTATGAGTGCCGAGAACGAAAAGAAAGCAACGGATTTCTGTAATTCCTTAGGAGATGCTGATCTGGGCAAAAGCGTGCAATACCTGTCTGAGGATGTGGATTATCATAATATGCCCTGGGAACCAGTGAATGGGCATGCGGGTGTCCGCCAGGTCTTAGACGGCTTTGTTGAAGGTGACAATAATCTTCTGGAGAAGATGGATATCAAGCACACCACGTCGTCTGGCAATATTGTTATGAACGAACGCCTGGAAACCTGGGCGATTGGCAGTGTCAAAGTTGACCTGCCCGTCATTGGAATGTTCGAGTTCAATAGCGCGGGCAAAATTAGCCGCTGGCACGATTATTTTGATGCCAAGACTATGGCCCCACTCACGGCGGAAATGAAAAAGATACGTGGCTAAGGACTGGACACGAACGACAAACCTGTGTCGTAGAGACGCCTCGGTGGGGCGTCTTTGCTCCGCTTAGTTGGGAAAAAACCGTAGGCTGTATCTTATGCACCCTACGGAAAAGCAGATGAGCAAATGAGCATATGAGCAGATGAGAGGGATCTTTTATCTTCGCTCAGGAAATAATACGAGCCCCCGCCGAGGCCACTCTCGCGTCACCACCCGCCCTAATCCCGACTCGGTGATATACAGCGTCGTATACTCTGGTCCGCCAAACGCGACGTTGGTGACGACTTTATCATCGCAGGCAATTACTTCGACCTGTTTGCCCTGCGGATCAAAGACGACGATCCCTCCGCCCAGCACGCCGCACACCAATACATAGCCTTCTTCATCAAGACAAAACCCGTCAGGATGATAGCCCTCGGGCAGGCTGCCAAACGGCTGCCTGTCACCCAACTCCCCAGGTCCCAAAATAGGAAAGGCACACACCGCACTGGCAAAGGTTTCCGCAACCAGGAGAGTCTTCCCATCTGGCGTAATACCAATGCCGTTTGGATGCTGAAGTGGGCTGGCCACCCGACGAATAAAACTGCCATCAGGACCCGCATAATAAACACTGCCGCGCCGTTTGGTTGGTGTGTTGAGGGGCTCATGCACACCAGGGGTACGGTGAATCGGGTCAGTGAAATAAAAATTTCCCTGAGCATCAAAAACCAGATCGTTCGGAGCACTCAGATCTACACCCTCACATTCAGTATACAGACACTGGACATGTCCGGCCTGATCAATCCGCTCAATCCGGCCGATTTCATAGTCCTGAGCCGGACCAATCGGGAGCCCCTTGCGCCACGAGAAACCTCCGTTATTGGTGACATACAGCGCCCCGTCCGGACCTCGAGCAGCCCCATTTGGACCGCCACCTAGCTGGGTAAAGATGGACAGCGTGCCATCCGGCGCAATCTTTCGTACTCGCCCTCCTGCGATCTCGGTGACATACAGCGTTCCATCACGATCACACACAGGTCCCTCAGGAAATGCCAAACCAGTGGCGATAACAGTCGTATTCATCGTGCAATCCTCCCTCGCGTCGATGGTGTAGCCTTCCTTACCGATCAGCATGGAACGGCCCGACCAGAGCAGGAGAATGGCGACCATGCGGGGGCGAGGAACTCTTCCACCAGGCGGGCCGTGCCGGCTGCCATATCCCTGAGCTGACGACCCACCATACGACGCTGCCGTTCAGTTTTCCCGAGGAGCCGACAGACACCTGTGGTCGAACGTGTTCTTTAGTAGAGACTTGTTTTCTCCCTCTCCCTGGGGGAGAGGGAACTTGAGAACAAATCAGGCGGCTTGTTGTGCTTGCTGCTTCAAGAGCTTGGCTACAATCTGGTCCATAACCTGATCAACCAGCCCCCGGACTTCGTCCGGCAGTTTGGGCTGAATGGGATGGGGAACCAGAATCGGCTCGTACTGCGGCATGCCGAGTGCTGTACACTGGGCATGGGCAGCAGTCAGAAACTCAGTCGTGGTCACATTTGCGGTCGGGATGCCTTTTTCTTCAAAACCAACAACATCGTGCGAACTGCACGAAATGCAGCCGCCTCAATCGCTGAGGGCTTCAATCACCGCATCGCACTTTTCTTCCAATTCCTTTTTGACATCAACAGGAACAGTCCGCCCTGGAGTCAACTTCCTGCGCCGCAAGACCTCTTTTACTCCATACTGCTCGCGCAGAATTTCTTCGAGACGATCGAGGAAAAACTCGCCCTTGGCCTTGTTGATATCGAGCAGGCCAATCGTTTTGCCAGCCAAGGTCTCAAGCCGAGGAGCAAAGTCTTTCTTCGTCCGTTCCACCTGAGAGGTGGGATCAAGTAATAACGCCATCGTTCTAACCTCCTTACTGTTCTATCTAGTACTTTGAATCGGCATTGCTTTGAATCGCTTTGGTCGTAATCGTACTGCCAGCGCCGCCTCGGGCGAGTCCAGGCACTGCTGCCGAAAAGCGCCCGGCCGTGCCACCAGCCACAAGGATCAGAATGCTGTCGAGCTTTGGAAACTTGGGGTACAGCGTGTCGTCCGTTGGCGGCTCTGTCTGGGCGTTGACGCCTTTAAGCATGCTGACACCAGCGCCCTCTCCTCCGTTGACACCAGGCTTGAGTTCACGAAAAGGACGCCGAATCTTTTCAAACAGAAACTGGCGCAGGTCGCTCTTCGACCAGCCGTCTTGGGCAAAGGTCTTGGCATGCTCAGGGCCAAGGATCAGCGCGGTATCAGAAAAGACGGGGAAATTTTTATGATTCCAGACCGAGGCCATCGTCCAGCCCAGAGAAAGCGCCAGCTGCTCAGCCGTCCGACTCGCGTGGTCATTGATCTGAAAAGGCGAATGGCCACCGAATAGGGTCACCGTACTCTGGTCTGGCCGAAAGCCGCGTTCAACGTGTAGTGGCTCCCACGGACTCTCTTCTTCGTCTTCTCCGACACAGAAGGTGAACTGGGCTGGGTGTCCGAGCGTGGCTTTGCAGATTTCTTGTGGTTTGGCTCCGCCGATATTCAAAATAATCAGACGAATCGCCCGTCCAATGGTCGCATTCGCTCGAAAGCCGTGGCCAAGGGCATTGTGACCACAGTTGACCCCAATCTCTCGACGGATGGGGCCATTAATAATTGTTAATGGAGTGGCTGAGAAGGTCGTGACATTAATCGCGTGCAGGGCAAACTGCTCTTCACAGATGGCTTCAACGGCAGCAACGACAACGGGGAAGTAGCTTGAATGGCAGCCAGCCATCACTGCATTAATAGCAACTTTTTCGACGCTGGCTGGTCCATAATTGGGTCCAACCGCACCCAAGACTTCTTGTGGGTCACGATCAACTGCTGCCAGCATGCGCTGCACACGCTCTTCCGTTGGTGGCACGACCGGGAGGCCATCAGTCAAACCACGCGCAAAGAGATCTTCGATGACATCTTCTTCTTGCGTTTCAATCCGCTGGGCGTGTAGGGAAGCGGCTTCTGACATGGCTTCCTCCTTTTTGGCCCGCTCAGTGTGGCATTCTTGGCGTCCTGATGTCAATATTCAGACAATACACACAATACGCAATGGGAAGGGACAAAAACCAATGGCTCGACACAAACTTTCAGACACCGAGATTCAGGCCAGCCTGGCGGCCCGGCCTGGGTGGACGCTTGTTGCAGGCAAACTGCATCGCGAATACAAGTTTACGAATTTCATCCAGGCGTTTGGCTTTATGACAAGTGCGGCGCTCGTTGCAGAGCGGATGAACCATCACCCGGAGTGGTTCAATGTATACGGCACAGTCAGAGTTGATCTCACCACCCATGATGTTGGAGGGATCAGCCAGCTGGACTTCAAGCTGGCTGAGAAGATGGACGCTCTAGCGACAGACAAGATATAACCGGCGAAGTCTCAGGCATCAGCATGCGCAGACCGCACGCTTAAATAACGCCTTCTTTCTCCAATTCCTTGACTGCCTCAGGACTCAATCCCAGCAAATCTTGATACACCTCAGCGTTATGCTGCCCCAAAAGCGGCGCAGGCTTGAGCTCAAGCGGCGAGTCATCCAATTGCACGGCACAGGTCGGCATCGTGATCTCTCCGCGGGTGGGGTGCTCTAGCGTCCTGACCATGCCACGCTCACGTAAGTGCGGATCGCTTAAGATATCCTGCGAATCAAACACGGCTCCACACGGAATACCGGCCTCGCCCATTTTGTGCATGACAACGAACTTGTCATGTTGTTGTGTCCAGGCGCAGATAAAATCATACACTTCATCAAATCGGGCATTGCGCTCCGACCGCTTGGTGTAGCGTGGATCGCCGATCAGATCTGCTCGGTCTATGACCCGTAGAATCGCATCCCACATCGCTGGAGTTGTTGCCATCAGATACACATAGTCATTGGGTCCGCCAGGATGGCACGGATAGGTATCGGTCGGCGCGGCATGACTCAGACGGTTGCCAGTGCGCGGCACGACCTTGCCAGTCTCCAGATGATGTCGCATCGGCACCCGGCCATAGTTGACCATGGCGTCCTGCATGGAGACTTCAACGTGTTGGCCGCGCCCAGTTTTGTCGCGTTGGAGTAGGGCCGACAAAATGCCAACGGCACAATGCAGCCCCGTTCCAGTATCCGCAATCGTCGGTCCGGGTTTGATCGGTGGTCCATCTGGTAAGCCGGTTATACTGATCGCACCGCCAGTCGCCAGAGCGGCTGAGTTAAAGCTTTTATACTGACTCCACGGCCCATACGTGCCATAGCCTTTAATGGCAGCGTAGACGAGACGCGGATTGATTGCCTGGAGTGCCTCATAACCAAGACCCAACTCCTCCATCGTGCCCAGCGAAAAATTTTCAATGACGACATCGACTTGCTGGATGAGCGAGCGGAACATCTCTTTGCCCTGGTCGGATTTCAGATTCAGAGTCACGCCGCGTTTATTGGCGTTCAGCAGCACAAAGAGATAGGCATCCACATCAGGCTTATCGCGTACAAAGCTGCGTCCTGGCTCGCCCTTGCCTGGCGGTTCCAGCTTAATGATATCTGCCCCTAAAAAGCCCAGGAGTTCGGTACAGGCTGGCCCCGCTTCATAATGGGTGAGATCGAGAATCCGGATGTGATCTAATGCGGACATGCGACTGCCTCCTTTGGCTCATATTGGGCTCATGTTTGGTGCGGCTCACTCTACCATCTTCGGAGGCGGCGTGCCAAGCTTGCAAAATATGGCAACGAACGGGATAATTACTCCGTAACGCTGGACGAAGGAGGAGAGTATGGCTGAGCCTAAATATGATCGGACGACTCAAGATGTGGGCAATATTATGGGGATGGAACATGTGAACGTCACAGTTCCTGATCAGGAAACTGCTCTACGGTTCTATATCTCAGGTCTTGGCTTGACCCGCGACCCGTATATGATGGTCGGCCCGGAAAACATGTGGGTGAATGTTGGCAATCAGCAATTTCATTTACCGACCCGCGACCCGCAAGTCCTGACCGGCTGCATTGGTCTGGTGGTTCCAGACCTCGACGCCCTGCAACGCCGGCTGAAAAGACTTGAGGACAAACTCGCTGGGACAGCCTTTCGCTGGTCCGCCAAAAAAAGTCATGTTGAGGTGACCTGTCCATGGGGCAACACGATTCGCTGTCATGCACCGAATTCTCAATTTGGCCATCTGACTTTGGGCATGCCGTACGTCGAAATTGAGGTGAAACCAAAGACGGTAAAGGGCATTGCCAACTTTTATCGTGAGGTTATGCAGACTCCTGCGACTGTGACTCAAAACAAGAAAGGCGCACTGGCTGAAGTACACATGGGCCAAACGCAAGTCTTACGCTTTCGCGAAACAACCAAAGCGCTGCCCGATTATGATGGCCATCATATCGCCGTGTATGTTGCTGACTTCTCCGGGCCGCATAAGTTCCTGAAACGCCATAAGCTCATTACGCAAGAATCGGACGACCATCAGTACCGATTTCAAGCCATTGTTGATCCAAAAACAGGCAAACTTTTGTGCGAACTCGAGCACGAAGTGCGCAGCCTGTATCACCCGATGTATGGCCGTGAGATGGTCAATCGGAACTCCGCCCAGAATATCTTTGCCTATGCACCTGGGCGAGATGCGTTTGCGCAATAGCCATGCAAATATGGGAGGCGGGCAGGGATGCCCGCCCTACCCAAACCAAATGGCGTGATTAATACCCCCCCTTTTTGTCGACCACATTATCAAGCGGTTCACCGCGCAGAAACTTTGCCAGATTAGGTCTGAAGACCTCCGTTGCATGCTGCCAATAGTTGGAGCGTAGCCCGGAGTAGTGTGGGGTGAGAATAACATTGGGCAAATGGAACAACTCACTCTCTGTCTGGGGTGGTTCGGGGTCGGTCACATCCAAGCCTGCTCCCGCAATCCAGCCTTCCTTGAGCGCTCGAATGAGCACAAGTTCCTGAATGATAGGCCCGCGCCCAACGTTGATAATGTGAGCGGTGGATTTCATGAGACGCAGCTCTTGCTCGCCGATTAAGCCCTGAGTCTCTGGAGTCAATGGGGCAGCAATAATGACAAAGTCAGACTCTTGCAGCAGGCGTGGCAGCCCTTCGGTGCCCAATACCTCATCTACACAGGCTGGCAACTGTTCGATCGTCCGCTTGGTCGCAATCACCCGCATGCCCATAGCCTTCACCCGCTCGGCAACAGCCATACCAATGCCACCCAAGCCAATAATCCCCGCCGTGCGTCCATGCAATTCAGTAAACGTCGGATACAGATCAAACATCTCGCGTCGGGGCCACTTTCCTTCGAGCTGATAGCGGTAGGCCACATGCAGTTGGCGAGCCAACATAATCATCACGCCCAGGATATGTTCGGCAATCGGAATACCGTGCAGCCCACGGGAATTGGTAATGACGACAGCGCTGTCGATCATCTCCGGGAACAACACATGGGTTGCGCCAGCAGAGGCCAGATGCAACCATTTCAGCTGTTTAGCAATCTGGAGATCGTCAGGACTAAACCGGACGGCAAACAGGACATCCGTATCGGCTATTTCTGCCTGCCGCTGTTTCGGGTCTTGGATCAAGCTGATCGTACTGTCAGGAAACTCGCCCTGAAGCTGCTGAGCCAATTCCGACGAATAGGCGGGAAAGCCACTCAGCCCGGGCGCTCCGGCAAATGCAATACACACTTTGGTTTTCATGTCTTTTTCCTTACGCCTGTGAAATAATCGGCAACACCAAGTGTGATGCCCTGACGCCGTCATGAAACACTCGCTGCACCGCAGGTCGCCCCTCGGATTCAACGCCCAATTCTCCCCCGGTGTTCAGATTCCGATCAAAGCGTGGAAAATTGCTACTCGACACCTCAAGTCGTATGCAGTGCCCCGGCGCAAAAACAAAACTCGTCGAGCCCAGCTGAATACGGTATTCATACACCTGTCCAGGTTCGAGCAACTCCGCTTGAGACAAGCCGTTTCGGTACCGCGCCCGAATAATCCCATCACACAAATTGATCGCCCGTCCGTCTGGAGCCACAGCAACCAGCTTGGCAGTAAAATCCGTATCCTGCCCATCCGTCGCGGCGTAAATAACCGCCTGTATTGGACCAGTCACTTCAGTCGGCTGTGTCATCGGCGCGGACGTATAGACTAAGACATCATCCCGTTTTTCGACGGATCGCTGATCACGCGGACCAGCACTTTGGGCTCCGGGAAAGAGAGTACTGCCTCCCCAGGATGGGACGGGTCGATCGGGATCGTATAGAAACGTATCGCAGGTTTCGCTCGTTTCGCTCATAGTGCTACTTGCCGGCTGGCTCAGCAGCTGTCCATCACCGCGCAAGCTATTTGCCCGTCCATCACTAGCCAAATAGTACGGAGTCGGCACGGCTCGGGCGAGTGGCCATTCATTTTCATTGCGCCATACATTTGGTCCCATCACAAAAATCCGCACCGGGGCACTATTATCAGGCTCACCCTTTAAGCAGTGATCAAACCATTTGAGATGCATACCACCCAGATTGACCGCGTCGAGCAGCACACTCGGACCAAAGTCAACTTCGCCAACCACTCGGTCGAATAAGCCGTGCAGCCATGGACCAATAAATAAACGCTGTCGCTCGCGAGTCTGAGCGCTTTTGGCATGCGTCCGCATGCCGACATAATTGCGCAACGTGCCTTCCAGAAAAATGTCGTACCAACCACCGATATGTAAAGCTGGGACGTCCATCTCGGCATACTTGGATTCAATTCGCCATTTCTCCCAGTAGTCATCCTGAGCCGGGTGCCGGAGCCATTCACGATAATGATCCATCAAACCAGGTACGGTGGCTGGAGCAAAATCATTCAACGGCAAATTTTTGTACGCTTCATCAATGCCAAAGACTGTGCCATACAGTTTGCCCCTGGCATCGCCGGGTGCGTCAGCCAAACGCCCCAAGGTTTCAACCGCTAAGCCCGCAGTCCAGAACTGAATAAAGCCTTGCTGAAACGCACCGCCTTGGTAGGTCCAGCCTTCATGATAACCGGACGACGTAATCGTCGGCACCATGGCTTTGAGGGCTGGCGGATGAGCAGTCGCCGCCAGCCACTGGGTTGCTCCATAGTACGAGGCCCCAAACATCCCGACCTGCCCACTTGACCATGGCTGCGCCGCACACCACGCGATGGTATCCGCACCATCCTGGGTTTCGTCGGCAAACGGCGCAAAGTGACCATCGGATTTGAACCGCCCACGTGTATCTTGCAAGACAACAACATAGCCATGTTTGGCCGCTCGGACGGGACTCAGTAAGGACAGCGTAATCAGAGACAGATCTTTGTTATAGGGTAAACGGGCCAGTAAAACCGGGTGGCGTTCGGTGTCATCGGGTCGATAGATATCGGCTCGGAGCGTGGCACTATCCGGCATGGGAATGTCTACATTACAGTCAATTTTTATGGCAGTCGTCATATGCCCCTCCTTGGCTGGGATACCAAGCCGGGTTATAGGCACGTCAGCGGATTCTTGCAACTCTTTTCATGTGGTGGCTTGTCTTAAGCTCGGCAAGGACAGTCAGACCAACGTACAAAAAAACGCCCAAAATGGGATGGTCCATCATCAAGGCTGGCAGCCCATCAGCATACACGCGAGTTCGGTCTGCCGTCTCTTTTGTTTGTGGATTGAATACAGAAATGCTATACGGCATCACAATCATGCTCCCGTCACAACTCGGCATTGTCGCCGCGAACAGAAAGGCAGAATATGTCACTC
The DNA here is from genome assembly GCA_965231765.1 of Binatia bacterium. Lineage (GTDB taxonomy): Bacteria > Desulfobacterota > Binatia > Bin18 > Bin18 > JAAXHF01. The sequence continues at coordinate 3,572,314 of OZ246887.1, read as the reverse complement.
GAAGTTAAAAAGGGTTTCTTCACAGATCGATCAGAAATCATGGACGACTTAAAAAAGACCGGGTTCTGGCCTACCACCTTTATTTCCGAACCCTATCCAGGCGTCGGTGTCCACTGGCACGATGTCGATATTAACGGCTACGTCATTAGCGGGAGCACCTGGGTTCGGGATGGAAAAACAGGGGAAAAGATCACGATCGAGGCCGGCGACAAACTGCTCATTCCGCGCGGAGCGCTGCATGCCGAGGGCGAGGTGACCGACACCGTCACCTATATCGTCGCCACGTCTCGGCCGGGTCAGCTCCTTGACCTGCTCCAAATGAAATCTCCGTCAGAGCCAGCCGATCCTGACGCCTCTTGATGATCCGCTAGTCTTATGAGGTGAAAGCGTCAGCCATGCATCGATTATGAGATCATAGTATTCACCTCTTTTCCCACACCTCTCCCTCCGCTTCGTGTCGGCGTCAGATCTTTCAGCTCGCGCTGCCCATTATTGGCGGGATGGTGTCCCAAAATCTGCTCAATGAGGAAGATGAGAAAAGCGGTTGACTGAGCGCTATATACTGCATATAAATACAGCTATCAATCATATCAAGCAGGAGGAGCATCGTGGCGGACGACAACCCCAACATTCTTTCGCATGTCTCGATTGGCACAAACGACTTTGCGCGTGCCGTAGCGTTCTACAACAAAGTGCTCCCCAGCCTGGGTTGCGAGAAAATCGAAGAATTTCCAGGTGCCGTTGCCTACGGCAAGCAATTCCCAGAATTTTGGGTTCAGGCACCCATCAATGGCCAGCCAGCTTCTGGCGGCAATGGCATACACATCGGCTTTGTGGCACCAACAAAACAGGCTGTTCACGCATTTCACGAGGCCGCCCTGCAGGCCGGAGGCGTCGATGACGGGCAGCCAGGGCCAAGGCCAGACTATGGGGAGGCGTATTACGGTTGCTTTGTCCGTGATCCTGACGGCCACAAAATCGAAGCGGCGTTTTGGGACATGGAGCTTGCCAGCAAATAGGTGATATACCCCAGCAGTCGTCTTCCACCGATTTCTCCCAAGATTCGCTGGATTCGCTGGATTCGCTGCTTGTTAGCTCTCCCATTTAGCAATCCAGCGGCTCATGCCGATTAGCACGGTTTGGGCGGGCGACCATCACAATACCGATCAGCACGGCCAGAAAACCAATGACAAAGCCTGGCGTGATCGGCTCGTTGAGAAAGGCAGCCCCCAGCAGCATAGCGGTCAGCGGATTGAGGCTCAGAAAAATCGCGACACGGCTAGGAGTTGTCCGCTCTAAAGCCCAGACCCACAGGAAATATCCAACCCCAGCTCCAAAAGTGCCAATGTAGAACACTGCCGCCCAGCCTAGGGGAGTCAAGACTGGCAGCCCCCGCATCAGGCTCACACCGATAGCAAAAGGTGCCAGCGCCAGCGCGCCTACAGTCATCGTCAGTGTGGTAAAAAGAAGAGCGGAGTAGCGCTGTAGATAAGGCCGCGAATAGACATTGTAGACAGAGACACACAATGCGGCGGTAAACAGTGACAGATCTCCCACCCACACCAGCTGTTTGCTGTCCGTTGGCACTGTTCCCTCACTCAGAGCGAGTCCAAGCCCAATAACGCTGAACGTAATACCGAGCAACTTTGTAAGGGTGAACTGTTCCTCCCCTCGCCAGCGGGCAAGCAGCAGTGTCAGCAACGGCTGCGATGCAAGCACAAGACCACCGCGCGCCGCATAGGTGAACTGCAGCCCAGTCGTCACCAAACTTGGCATCACCGCATACAAGAGAATACCCAGGCATATGACAGCGCCGCGATCAGCTCTGTCTAAATGCACTCGGCTTTTTCGTAAGAACAAAGGTAGCAGGCAGGCAGAGCCAATGCCAAAACGACAGAAGGCGAGCGTCACGGGATCGGTCTGATCGATGACAAAGCGGGTACTAAAAACCATCCCGCCGAAAAAGATACTAGCAAGTGCGGCAGCCCATGCAGACCAAAACGTCGGGGTTGTGAACAGAGGATTTACTTCTCCTGGGGTTTCACAAATTTCGCGGCCGCAGAATGATCTCCCCCCTTTCTCAAAGGGGGGGACCAGACGCACCGTGCGTTTTACAACAGGAGCATGAATGACCAGGCTACGTCACAGCGCCAGCTACGTGACGGCTCCGCAGAGTGTGAAATCACGACATACCACGGCCGTGTACGAAGTCAGATGTCCTGATTGAGTACTAGCTCCCCGGCTGGCGATCCATAGCTGCCAGTCCTTCTAAGGCGAGACCATATCCAAGGCCATCTTGCATCAGGCGTTTAAGCTCTTGCGTCAGAGCAACCCGCGCATAGCGCAGTGTCAGGGGCGGTTGCTGGGCCAGTTGCTCAGCTAGCTCCCAGGCGCGGGCCAGCAGTTTATCCTGGGGCATGACTTCGTTGACCACCCCCAGATTCAAGGCTTCCTGAGCCGACAGCTTCTGCCCTGTCAGCAAGAAATAGCGTCCGCGATTTGCGCCGAGTAAGAGCGGCCAGACGAGATGCACACCATCGGCTGGCACGACTCCATTCTTAAAGTGCGGGGCATCTTGAAACACGGCAGTGTCGGAGGCCAGCACGATGTCACACAGTACGGCGATTTCCGCATGCACCAAAGCTGGGCCATTCACCGCTGCGATCATCGGTACTTCTATGTCTAACAGGTTGACCAGCAGACGTTTGCCTTCCCAATAGATCTTATCCCAGCCACGCGGGGTGCCCAAATCACTACCGAAAGTGGAAAAATCAAGATCTGCACAGAAGTCGTCCCCTGTCCCAGTCATGATCACGACTTTATTTTCCGGGTCTGCTCCAATGTCGGTGCAGGCATAGGCAAATTCACGGTGGATACTTTCGTTCCACAGCATGGATTCACCCTTATTGTGGAGTGTCATCTCCAAGATTCCGTTGCGGCGTTGCATCCGGATATCTTGGTATTTATTGGCATACTCCTCTAAATTCGACATACTCGGTCCTCCTTTTTGTTACCTTGTGTAAGACACAATCTTACTCGCGCTCACTCCGGGGTCGGGCATCCTCTCCTTCAAGCTGCGTTTTCTGCCAATATCCCCACTGCACGGGATAATGCACAATTTCTAGCTTTATCCCATCTGGGTCGGCAAAGAAAACTGCATAATAGCGGGGACCATAGGCAGGATAGGAAGCCGGTGGATCTAACACCGTAATCCCCTCAGCCACCAGAAAGTCGTGAAAGCGATCGACATCTTCCCTGCGTTTGACCTTCAGTGCCAGATGATGCAAACCAGCTCGGAAGCGATTATGACCAGCCGCCTTTTCTTCAGGTGCAGCGTCTTTAATCCCAATGATCATATGCGCGTTATGAAACCCGTTGTAATAGGGGTGGACCATTTTGCGGAAACCCAGTGCGCCGAGGACTTTTTCGTAAAATGACAACGACCGGGAGAGATCCGTAACCGTAAGATCAAGATGATCAACTCCTAACACCTCTGGCAGCTCCGTATCAGGCGCTTCAAGCGGAAACGAACCGGGAATCATGGCCGTGCGGATATGTTGGTTTTTGAACACTTCGTCTGGAGACATGCGTGACCCTCGTTTTCTGTCCAAGAAGAAAGCCGGGGCTCCCTTTTGTAAGGCAAACCAGGCGTTTCTTTTGACGCAGGATACCGGATTGAACCCTGCTGGAGAAGAGGTGTGCAGTCTCAGTCATCTGCACTCGTCTCGGTACTCATCAATGAGGTGGCCGCCTCATACACAAGGAGCAGCTCACAATCCCAGAGGCTTTCCCTCATTGCTCTGGCCATCTCCCTCGTGGTAAACAGCACCCAAGAGAGGGAACTGGGAAAGGGAGTCAGAAAGGGAACCGCATGCCAGACCATACGCCGCCAGGGTGGACCGAGCCCGAAACTGTTTCTGTCCGCCCAGAAGCCACGCTTGACCTGAATGTTGTTACGTCGTATCTACGGGGCCGCTTACCCCAGACGGACGGTGCGCTCGACGTGGTGCAATTTGCTGGTGGTCACGCCAATTTGACCTATCTGGTCCGCTTTGGCAGCCATGAGTATGTCCTGCGTCGTCCACCGAGTGGTCCCTTGGCGGCAGGCGCGTATGATATGGCCCGTGAGTTTCGGGTGTTATCTGCCTTGTGGCCTGTCTTTTTGCCTGCTTCGCGGCCGTTTCTCTTCTGTGATGATACGAGCGTCCTGGGCGCTCCGTTTTTTGTAATGGAACGCAAAACTGGTTTGGTCATCCATAAAGACATGCCGCTGGAGTATCTTGATCGTCCTGACCTATATCGTCGCTTGAGTGAAGCGATTGTTGATACGCTGGTTGCTCTTCAGGCTGTAGACTACAACGCAGTTGGTTTAGAAACGTTGGGCAAACCCACCGGTTTTGTGGAGCGCCAAGTCCGTAACTGGCTCAAACGTTGGCAGAGCGCCAAAAGCGACGAGATGCCACTTCTTGACGAGGTTGGTCAGTGGCTCTCCACCCATATCCCGCAATCCCAAGCTCCGACCCTGCTCCACAATGACTACAAACTCGACAATATGATGGTTGATCCTACGGATATCGGTCGGGTGACTGCCCTGTTTGACTGGGATCAATGTACGCTGGGTGATCCGCTTATCGATCTTGGCTTGTTACTGAATTATTGGACTGAAGCCACGGACACCCCTGAGCGACAGTTTATCAGTCAGGCACCAACAAGCTTGAGCGGTTTTTATACCCGGGCTGAGTTGGTACAGCGGTATGCTGAAAAGAGTGGACGTGACGTGAGCGGGATTGCTTTTTATGAAACGTTTGCCCTGTGGAAGACCGCCATTGTGTGTTTGCAGCTGTTTGTCTTATACACAAACGGGCAGCTCCAGGATGAACGCCTGAGTGACTTTGATCTGCGTGCCCAGCGGTTGGTTGAAACCGCCCATAGTGTTTCTCAATCGTCAACAGTGTAAGATAGGCAAAGAATTTCGCGACACACTTCGCAAAAATTTCTATAAGGAAGCAAGTGCATAGCAGATGCGGGTGTGCAGGAAGAACTCGAGCGACTCAAGGCCGAAAATGCAGCGCTGAAAGCAGAAGCAGCACAGGAGTTGGACTCCTCCTCTGCTGACATTATGCCTCTTATGCCTATGATACACAGACCCATATCAGTGAGGGATTATATCGGGCGCCTCAGCTTGGCGCTGGCGGCTTGTTGCCTCCTGTCTCAGTGCACGGCCAAAAAGCCGACCCGCCCACCCCAGCTGAGCCAGAGTACACCGTTACAATCTGCCGAGTCTGCCAAGGAAGCTCTCGACCGGCTGAACGCCTTTCTCGACCGTGCGTAAGCGGGTAAGCCGATAGGGATAATGCCAGTATACCAATTGACGGCAGAGCTGGTTTTCCCTGATCCGGAATGGTCAAACCCGGAAGGCATCTTAGCCGTCGGCGGGGATCTCCAGGTCGAGCGCCTGCTCCTGGCCTACCAGCAGGGTATTTTTCCTTGGTATGAAGAGGGTTATCCCTTGCTGTGGTGGAGCCCAGCCACACGGTGTATTCTCAAACCTGAAGAATTCCACGCTTCGCGCAGCCTCAAAAGACTCATGAGGCAGGGACGCTTCAGGGTTACGATTGATCAGGCGTTTTTCCAGGTCATACACGCCTGTGCCCACACACGTTTAGCCAACGGTCGAGGGACCTGGATTACGCAAGATATGATCGACGCCTACTGCGACCTGCATGCAGCCGGCTTTGCTCACTCGGTTGAAACCTGGGATGGGGAGCAATTAGCTGGGGGTATCTATGGGGTGAGTTTAGGGCGAGCCTTTTTTGGCGAATCGATGTTTGCGCAGGTCGCCAATGCGTCGAAAGTCGCCTTTTTCAATCTGACTCAAAAGCTTGTGAAGTGGGAATTCAGCCTGCTCGACTGCCAGATCATCAATCCCCATTTACAGCGCTTGGGAGCGTATGAAATCTCACGAGCAGACTTTCTTGGCCGACTGGCTGAGGCGTCGACGTTTCCGACCCGGCAGGGGAAGTGGAGTTAGTCCGGTTCTTCACAAAACTGCTCCCCAGACCTGCCACTGGTAAGGCGGGCAGGGATGCGCGCCTTACCGGACGACCCGTAGGGTATGGCTGCACGTTTGCGAAGAGCGAGGAATGTATTCATGTCTGTGGTCGCCGAGATACTATTCACAAAGACCCTCTTCAAGCAGACCTTGTTCCACCTCATCATGCTCAATTTGCTCAATTTGCTCAGTTTCCTCAGTTTCCTCAGTTTCCTGCCCTTTCCCGGTACGGAAGCTTGGGCCATCGTTAATCTGCGCGACGATTTAGAGCTGGAAGACTTTGTACAAAGCCAGTCCGTTTTACGCACCCCCCAATCCCAAGACGCCCAGCCGGCCGTCCAGCGCACTACGGTCCAGCCCGAGAACACCTGGAACTCCATTTCTGTTCGTGCCACGGGCTACGTCAAAACTCTGGCTTTAGGTCTGGATGCGCCTGCCCCTGACTCCCCCATTAGGGCGATGGACTTCACCCGGGCACGACTGATGCTGGAAGGCGATATCAGCAGCTGGATACGCTGGACGGTACACTATGAGCACTTTGGCGTGATCAACGCCAACAGTGGGAGTAATGCGAACCTCTTCTCGGGCGATCGTTCCAGCCAGGCTCAGCGTGCTTCACTGCTGCCTTTGGATTGGACAGTCAAACACAGTGGCAGCTTTCTCTGGCGGCACGAGTTAGATCGCTTGAATGTTCACTTCCGTCTGCCAGCTGCGGATATTGTCGTCGGACGCCAAGCCATCTCATGGGGTGTCGGCCGGTTGTGGACACCAGCTGATCTATTTGTGTCATTCTCGCCAGTTGAGATTGATCAAGATTTTAAACCTGGCGTCGATGCGGTCCATATGAAGTTTCCGTTTGGAAACTTCTCTCAAATCGAAGTCGTGTACGCGGCATTAGAGGAGGATTTTCGAACCCATACGATTGGGCTCCGAGGTCAGACAAGTATACAAGATTTTGATGTGGGTCTCATGGCCGGCAAATCTTACCGGGACTTTGTCATTGGCCCGTTCTTTGACGGTGAAGTCCGCGGAGCAGGCATTCGGGCAGAGTTTACGTTGACTCAGAACACCGCCGGACGACTCGATGAACGCCGCACCTTTGTTCGCGGCGTGACGAGTGTGGACTACCGTTTTGCCAACGGGGTGTATGGGCTACTGGAATATTATTACAACGGGTTTGGGAAAACCGATGCAGCCTCCTACTCACGTCTGTTCCCTTCGCAACGACTCACCCGAGGTGAAATCTTCAACCTTGGTCGCCATTATTTGGGAGCCATCTTCGAGTACGAATTCCACCCCTTGGTGCGAGGCAGTCTCTTTAGCCAATGGAATATGCTTGACCACAGTGGGCTGGTCGGTCCCCTGTTGAGTGTGTCGTTGAGTGATGAAGCCGATGTCCGCTTGGGCACCTATCTGCCGTGGGGAGCCGATTTGAACGGCGTGCAGACGCGGAGCGAGTTCGGCCTGTATCCGTATATCTATTATCTGCAGCTCAGACTGTATTTCTGAATTTCTCAACATGACCTTGGCAAGCCCAAGGCGGATGTGCTAGCTTCCGGGAGCAACGAACGGAAGGACAACTGCTCTTGTATGCTCATGTTGAGCATCTCTTCGCCCCGTTCTCCCAATATCGTTGCTGAGCGTCGAACCCACCCTCAGGGTGTGGCGGCGCAGTTGTAAAGAGTAGGGAGTGTATTCATGTCTGTGTTCGCCGAGATGCTACTCAAGACAATTCTGTTTAAAAAGATCCTCTTCAGCTTGATCGTGCTCAGTTTCTTGCCCTTTCCCGGCACGGAGGCTTGGGCCATCATCAATCTGCGCGACGATTTAGAGCTGGAAGGCTTTGTGCAAAGCCAGTTCGTTTTACGCACGCCCAATTACCAAGACGCCCAGCTGAACATCCAGCGCAATACGGTCCAGTTAGAGAACACCTGGAACTTCATTCGGGACGGGCGGACGTCGATCGGCGACTTTTCGACAGGGCCGATTGAAGAAGCAACGGTTAAAGTCATTTACCGCTTTGCCTACGACTCGTCGTATGACTTCTTGGACTCTCGTCGAGACAACTTTAGTAAAGGTCAGCGCAATGATTTGAAGTACGAAAACTGGATTCGTGAGGCATATCTGGACCTGGCCATCCCGCCCGTAACCTTACGGATTGGGCGCCAGCAGGTTATCTGGGGCGAGACCGATACCTTCCGGGCTCTCGATGTCATTAATCCTTTGGACACCTCATGGCACTTCAGTCGCGAGCCGTGGGAGGATATCCGCTTCCCCATCTTCATGACCCGCGCCATCTACGATATCGGTAAGTTCGGCCCCTTCGAGGAGTCGTTCATCGAAGGCATCTGGATTCCCGGTGACTTCAAACGCAACCGTGGCTGCGGCAATCCCAATCGCCCCTGGTGTTATTACGGCTCCCGCCGCCGTGGGCCGGTCAACACCGTGATTACTGACGACGGTCAAGTCCTGGACTTGAAAATCGACGTTAATGACAAAAAACCCGAATGGCAACTGAAAAACAGCGAGCTTGGCTTCCGCTTTAAAGCCGTCTATGGCCTCATCGACTTTGGGCTGCACTACTTCTGGACCCTGTCCGACACAACTGGGGTCAAGTTCCGCGATGATCGGATTGACCCGAGCACGACCGATCCACTGACTGTGCATCTCGACCTGGTCAACCCGCGTAGCCATGTGGTTGGCGTGTCAGCCAACTATTCCGAAGAAAAATATACCCAGACGGTCTACCGGGTCGAAGCCACCTACACGACCGGCATCCCCATGGGGCTCGGCACCCGTGACCCGCGCGGTGTCCCACGCCGTCTGGATAAAGATAACAACTTCTACAAAACGACCGAGCAGAGCTTGCTGATGCTGGCCTTTGACCGGCCGACCTGGATTCGTCCACTCAATAGTTTGCGGACCTTCTTTCTTAGCGGCCAGATTTTCTGGGAGCATTTTACCGACTACAACCGCTTCTTCCGGGGGATTCCGTCGGCGCACCGGGCGCTTGACCCGACCTCGGGCCAGGTTATTCCCGGCCGCTATACCAGCGTGAACACTGACCGCATCTTTGAAGACCGCGTCGTCGCGACCCTGTCCGCCTCAACCATTTATGGCCCTGGCGGCTTAATCCAGCCGCTGTTTGCGGTAGCCTATAATCCGTTGTGGACAACCTTCTTCAACCGCGTCGAGGTGGATTACCTGTATTCCAACCATCTCGTCTTCCGGTTGACGCATGATATCTACTGGGGCAAATCAACCGAAGAGCCGTGGTTTATTGGTGGCCGGTTTGGGGGCGGACGTAACAACCGCAACGAGACAGTCTTTACCGCGATCTTTCAGTTTTGAGTGCGCAGCCGTTCAATACCTCGGCTGACCTCGGCACAGAATATCTTGGCCTGATCCCGTTTGCCCATCTTCTCCAGAGCCTGGGCAAAGCGGGCACACATCGATAGGGCACGCTCATAGGAGTCGAGTGCCTCATTTTCCCTACCCAGGTGTTCATACGCCTCCCCTAAGTGGACATGCGCATAGGCATAGTCCGGGGCCAATTCTATCGTTTGCTGCCACTCTCGAGCGGCTGCGGGCCAGTCGTCTTTAGCAGCCAGCAGATGGCCTAAGCGATTGTGTACATACGGCGCAGACGGGACAAGCCTGAGAGCAGTCTGATACGCCGCCAGGGCCGCTGGCGTATCTCCCGTCGCCTCCAAGACCCGAGCAAGATGGACATGGACGGTGGCATTATCCGGCTCCAGCCGCAGGGCTTCTCGAAATGCGGCAATTGCTTGAGTCTGATCGCCACGCTTCCGTAACCCCACTCCCAACAAGTGGTGAGCTTTGGCAGTTTTGGGAGCTAACTGCACGGCCTTGCGCCACTCGGCAATTGCCTCATCAACCTGCCCGTTGTCATACCGCAGTTGTCCCTTTTCCATATGAGCCAGCGTTTCTGATCGTAAAGCCTGCGACGAATAGTCTTCCTTGAGGAAGAGATTCGGGGAGGCAGCTGGCGGAGCTGGTGCAGAGCGTGGAGCCGACGCAGCCGGCACGGAACTCTGGGGAGTACGGCGAGAGGCGACGACCTTTTGTGTCAGGGAAAAGAGAACTTGAGCAGAGCCCTCTTCAGACCCGCCAGTCGATTCGCCCAGGACAGCCGTCACAAGTCCCTCGTGTTGCTCAACAGCAAAAGACGGCATCTTCTTTCCGTCCAGGTCAATGACAAAGCGAGTGTACCCCGGATGGGAGCCCACCCGAACTCGCTGGAGCACTGCGTCTTCTACCATATACGTTGCCGCAGCTCGTTGTTCGACGTGACCTTTCACATCAACGACCAGCCGCAACGGCGACGACAGGACAAAAGATTTGACAGCATCCGGTGGGTGAGAAAAGTCCAGAGAGACGATACGCTGGCCGTCCTGCACCGAGAACTGTATCTCCTGCAGCCGGAGCGGAGCCGTTTGGGGCAGCACGTAGTGGGCTTCCAGCCCAAGCCACGCAAACACAATCAGAACGCCGATGCCTACTTTGCCCATGCGAACACCTCTCGGTGACATAGCAGTATACATGTTGAGAGACTATTTTCTGCCCCAGTTTTCAATTGACGTATTTTTTCCTAATTTTTGATTTAGCGCCGCACGGCTGGAGTTTCCACCGGAAGGCCACGCCCCCGCCAAGCCAAGTACAGCTCAAGATTGACATAGTCTTCAGCTCCATAGGCGAGCGGCTCAGCTCGGATAGCCGTATTACACCAGGCAAACATACGATGTGTTGATCCAAAGGTTTGCCAGGTATGCCGGTAGATGGGAAAACCATTAATCTGCCCTTGGCTGATAACGTCGCCGCGCAGGCGTAGACCGGCGGAGTCCTCATGACAATGCGCACAGGCCATGTCGAGCTGACCACGACGGCGCATGAAAAATGCCCGGCCTGCTTCAAAGAACGGTGTGACAGGTCCGTCTATTTGCACCTGCTGCACTCGAAGCGGCAAGCCACGTGACTGAAAGCTCACAAATGCACTGAGCGCCAACAGGTCCTCAGATTCGTATGGGTAGGTCGTCGCCTGCATATGCTCTTCACGACAACGATTGATCTGCTGCTCCAGATTAATGAGCTTTTTCCTGCGTGAGTCAAAGCGTGGATACAGGGTGCGTATTCCGCGCATGCTCTCGGTCGCGTCATCATGACACTTTGCACAAGACTTTTGACTCCTGCCTTGTGTCTGCCCCCACAGCTCTTGGCCACGTGCGACCCATAACATGCCTGGGTTGCCGAACTCGTCGTCTTGTAACTTTTGGTTTTCCTGTGACAGATAGGTATAACCAGAGCGGCGGTCTTCGCTCATGTATGGGAGCTGTGGATTGGACTTCTGCAACGGATTTTTTGGCAACCTCAGTGTGGTCTTTAGCGTGCCCGCGCCGTGAGGAATATCCTTCTGCAGGGTCAAGAGATACACAATAACATCTTCAATTTCTTGGGCAGTCAGAATTGGCGTGTCCCGATACGGCTCACCTACCTGGAACAAGCCCTCTGCTTTGTAATAAGCTGGCATAACAGTCTGTGGGTTCAGCCTTTTGGGGTCTACCAGCCGCAAACGCAATTCACCATCCGTGTAGCGTTTGCCAATGCCGTCTAACGGCAGTCCAACTGTGCCGTGGAACTGACGCTCGGGTAGCGGCATAGCATGACACACCACACAATCGCCTCGCTCACGGTCAAGCACAATGCGACGCCCACGTTCAGCATCACCAGGCTGGTCGGTGAGTGGAGAAGGCATTGTTTCGTTCTGGATCTGAATGCTTATGAACTCTTGATCGCCTCGCGCGAGGCTGGCAAGAACTCCCAACGCCAAGGTCCCAAAAAAGATACCGACAAAGATCCCTGTGACGACAATGCGCATACGCCTCTTACGCAAACGTATCGGCAGTAATATTAGCATACCATGAGCGGGCATGCTCTGCTTCCAGAGCGCGGATAGTATCAGGAGCATCAAGCGGACTTGTGCCACTTGAACCGGGCGCGATCGTGATCTGATCATTTTGTACCTGATAGACAGCCGCAATCGAAATACCGTAATCAGGCGCAACAAGACTGTAACAGGTATTCATCAAGGCTGGCTGTGTCACCGGCTCACCCCGCAGCAGGCCGACAATCGCTGCCGCGCAGACCTTGGCCTGGTTGTTGGCGCTAAAGGCGGATTTGGGCATCGGGTTGGCGAGCGCTGCGTCACCGATGATATGAATGTCCGGATAAACGGTAGACTCAAAACTACTCCCTTTTACCGGGCACCAGCCTTTTCCTTCGTCAAGTCCGTCCGCGCGGGCAATCGCAGCGGCACGCTGTGGCGCAATCACATTTGCGACTGCGGGTTTGTAGGCATCAAACTCCGTCTGGATAATGCCGCTACGGACATCAACCTGTGTCACACGTCCGCCCTGTGAGCCGGATACCCATTCAAGCAAACCAGGATACAAACGCTGCCACGCAGCTCGGAACAGGGTGTCCTTGGTGAAGCTGTCCTTCGCATCCAGGAGCAATAGCTTCGACTTTGGTTTGTATGTTTTGAGATAATGCGCAATGAGACTGGCTCGCTCGTATGGACCGGGCGGACAGCGGTATGGCGTCTCCGGGGCTGTAATCACAACGAGTCCACCGTCCGGCATTGCTTCGAGTTGGCGGCGCAGCAGTAATGTTTGCGGACCAGCCTGCCAAGCGTGTGGGAAGACTTCGCTGGCTGCGATATCGTAGCCTGCTAACACTCCCCATTGAAGCTCAACGCCAGGCGACAAGACGAGCCGATCATATGTTAGGCTACTGCTATCGCTAAGAGTAAGGCGATGCGTGATGGGATCAAGACTTGTTGCTTCAGCATGGACCACCTGCACGCCAGAGCACTCCCGCAGCAGGTCATAGGTGTAGGTCAATGACGCCATCTCGCCCAGACCGGCAACAACGGCATTGCTAAAAGGGCAGGTGATGTACTGACGGTGGGGGGTGACGAGCGTGACGGCAAGGGTTGGATCAATGCGGCGGAGGTATTTTGCACACGCCGCCCCGCCAAAGCCACCACCAACCACAACAACTCGGACACGCGTGTGCGCCCGGACCCGGCGCGTTAGTCCGCCGACAAAAGGGAGACTCCCGGCAAAACTGAAGAATTGACGACGGGTGAGGAGAGGCCTGATTCTCAGTGAGTCCCGCTGAGAGACGTGCGTAGCGTTTTGCAACAGGAGCATTCATTCCCCAGTCACCTGTCAGTGGGGCCTGGCCTACCGGGAGCGGCTGCCTCGCTGCCAGCTACGCCGGCACGTAACTTTACTGCCGCGAAATACTCTGCCACTGCTTCAATATCCGCATCGTCGAAGCCTTTGGCAATGTAATGCATGACCGTGCCCTGACGTGTTTCAGCCCGGAACGTTCGCACGGCGTCCTGAAAGTCCTCAGGCGATAAACTATCGAGAGAAGGAATGACTCCCTGGCTGTGTCCATCCGGACCATGACACGCTGCACAGGCATACGCGAGAGCAGCCCCGCGTGACGTGACCTGTTCTGCCCCAGCCGTACCGGACAGGAGCAGCACGCAAAAGACGGCAAACATCTTGCCCGAGACAAGCACGCATTTCATTTGCTCACCGTAAGTGCCACCTGCTCAGACCTAGTCACTCCAGCATCATCCGTCCATACAAACTCCAGTTCGCCAGACGCTTCCGCTGTGGTGAAAAATGACAAATATGGATTCGCAGCAATACCGGGGAACAGTTCAGCCTGAAAGATTTCTTCTCCATTATAACGACAAGTGACAGTCTTCACGATATTCTTTGGAATTTTCTGACCGACGTTGTTATACCGAAAGCCCGTTTCCATCGGATGCCGGATGAGCAGGCGGATTTCGAACACTTCTCCACGTTTGACGCTGTCGGGAATTTTAATCCTGGCGTTTGCCATTTCCTTCAGCTGCCTTCAACACATGCGGCGGCGGTCACCACGACTTCCGCCATCGCCATCCACGCCGTCCCATCGTTCATCACCGCAACAGCAACAACCTGCTGCGTGCCAGCCAATCGAATACGTGTACTCACCTCAGCCCGGCCTGCGCGCGGCCCAAGCGAGAAGCGAGCAATCACCGGTCTTGGGTTTTTTTCCGACAAGATATGAATACTCTGTACGTACTCCTCAGCTGTCATCAGGCTGTCAACTTGAACTTTGAGTCGGACCGAATTCCCGCTTTCCGCAAGCGTCGGCAGCGTCAGTGTAACCCGTCCCGTCTTGGGTTGGATGCCGCCAGTCGCTTCCCGTATAAGCGGACTGAGCTTTTCAGGAATGGCAAACGCCGGCCGCCCCTTCAGCAGTGCCAGAAAGGGAGACACAAGAATACCCGCAAGCACCTGGCGTCGCGGGAGCATATTAGGCTTTGCGCAGATCATGCTGACTCAACGGGAGTGAGCGAATACGCTTACCTGTCGCGGCAAAGATCGCGTTGCACAGAGCTGGCGCAAGCGGAGCCACGCCCGGTTCTCCAGCGCCGCCCCAAAAACCACCGCTGGGCTCCAGGACAACCTCAACCTTGGGCATTTCAGCAATCCGCATCATCTTGTAGTCATGAAAATTCGATTGTTCGACACGGCCATCCTTGATAGTAATCTCGCCATACAGTGCAGCCGTCAGGCCAAACACCACGCTGCCTTCGACTTGAGCCCGAACCGAGTCGGGATTGGCGACATACCCGCAATCAATGCCAACCACAACCCGATGGACTTTCAGCACCCCCTCAGCATTGACTGATGCTTCAATAACGGCTGCCGTATAACTGCCATACGCATCCTGCACGGCAATGCCACGGTGGACCCCTTCCGGCAAGGACTTTTCCCAATCGGCAGCCTTGGCCACCGCATCAAGGATCGCCAGGTCTTTGGGAGCTTGGGCCAAGAGTTTGCGCCGGAACTGGTATGGCTCTTGTCCAGCCGCGTGCGCCAGTTCATCAATAAAACTTTCTCGAAAGTAGGGGTTATGAGTATGCGCCACAGCCCGCCACGGCCCCGGCGGCACGTGAGTGTTGCGCATGGCATATTCCATATGAATATTCGGAAAGGCGTACGGTGCATCGGCAAAGGTCCGAACGTTCACCACATCGATCCCGTCTTTTATGAGGCTGGGGCGGATAGCGCTGAAAATGGACTGATCAGCTTGACGCACCGACCAGGCCGTGGGTTCGCCAGACGCATCCAAGGCGGCTTTCATACGGACCAACGCCACCGGCCGGTAGCGGCCATGTTGGATATCCTCTTCTCTGGACCAGATGAGTTTGAGCGGCTTGCCAGGCATGGTCTTGGCGATGCGAACGGCTTGGCGGACAAACTCAATGAACAGCCCCCGGCGTCCAAAACCACCGCCGAGATGGACTTTATGGACCTCAACATTTGCGATCGGGACTTGTGCGGTTTCGGCGGTTACTGCTGCCGTGGCCTCACTATTCTGAGACGGTGCCCAGACATCAACGCGATCGTCCGTGTATAACACCGTACAGTTCTGGGGCTCCATTGTCGCGTGTTCGAGATACGGCGCATAGTATTCGGCCTCCACAGTTTTTGCGGCGGCTGCAAATGCTGCCTCAACATCCCCCTCATCCCGCGAGACCGGCGCCTTTTTGAGATTAATCCCTTCGCGCAAGAACTCCATAATGCTGTCGCTACTCACGTTTGCGTTCTCTCCAAAGTCCCACTCAATCGACAGTGCTCGCACCGCCTGGTGCGCATTCCACCAGCTTTCTTCAGCAACGACGGCGACGGCATCTTCCAGAGGAACAACCTTAACCACTCCACGCATCTTATTCACTTTGTCAGCATTCACGCTTTTCAGCCTACCCCCAAACACCGGGCAGTGGGCAATCGAGGCATACAGCATACCTGGCAGCTTGGTATCAATCGCAAACTGCGTCTTGCCAGTCACTTTATCAGGGATATCGAACCGTTCAGCAGACTGGCCGAGGACGGTCCAGTCTGTGGGATCTTTGAGCGGCGGGTCTTGGGGAATGTCGAGCTTTGCAGCCTCAGCAGCCACCGCGCCGTAACGCAGCTGTCGTTTCGTTGGGGTATGAGTGATCAGGCTGTTGGCCGCCAGACACTCGGAGACGGGTACGCCCCACTGTTGGGCCGCAGCAGTGGTCAACATGAGCCGGGCTGCTGCACCAGCTTGGCGCAAATACTCATGACTATCGCGGATCGATCGACTCCCACCCGTCAGCATAGTGCCAAAAATACGATTCCGGCGCAGGTGTTCACTGGTTGAGGCATACTCCGCTTGGATCTTACTCCAGTCGCAGCCTAGCTCTTCGGCGACCAGCATTGGCAAACCAGTAAAACTACCCTGGCCCATTTCTACACGTGCAACCCGAATTATCACACTGTCATCAGGATTCACTAAAACCCAGGCCGTGACTTCAGGGCCGTTAGAGCTGCTTTCAGCAGCAGCAGTTTGAGTGCCAGTCTCGGCAGAGCTATACGCTGGGAGCGTGACTTCTAGCAGTAGCCCACCACTCACAGTGGCGGATCGTAACAAAAACGAACGACGGGACATTTTCAGCGACTGTTCCATAGTAGCTTCCTTATCTAACTATACGATCCAGCTATACACTTTTGGCAGCCGTGTGAATCGCTGCGCGGATACGCGCATACGTGCCACACCGACAAATATTGGTGATAGATTCGTCAATATCCGCGTCGGTTGGTTGGGGCTTTTTTACCAACAATGCAGCTGCCGACATGATCATACCGGTCTGGCAATAGCCACACTGTGGCGTTTGATGTTCAACCCAGGCCTTCTGCAGAGCATGGCTGCCATCTTCGGACAGTCCTTCTATGGTCGTAATTCTCTTGCCTGCTGCCACTGAGACGGGCATCACACACGAGCGAACGGCTTCACCGTCGAGGTGAACGGTACACGCCCCACACAAGGACATACCGCAGCCAAATTTTGTGCCAGTCAGCCCCAGGATATCCCGCAACACCCACAGCAGTCGCATGTCAGAGCTGACATCAACGTTGTGTTTTGTTCCGTTCACGGTTAGTGCAATCATGGTTTCTCCTTTTTCGTCCCGCGCTACTCTGTACAGCACAGATTGAAAGACGATGTATCTTCTGTCAAGCATGGACCTGTAACGGTTGTAGTCTAGGCAAAAGGGTCAGCCGATCGCCCGCCCCGTATTGGCGACACCCGATCTGCGTGCCGGGCTGGCACAAAGCACGCTGATCGGGTATCTTACCCCCTTCGATCGGGTATCCACCCGACAGCGGCGAACAACAGGACATCTCTTCGTCCCTTCGAGATCACGCCGCCACACAATCCCTATCGCCCTTTACTGTTGTTTGGGTCGGAAATACACGACCGTGCCGTACAGGCTCAGCCTGCACGCCAACGGCGGAGATCAATCTTTTCATGTCTGATTCAGTATCCATTGCACCGGCCGGATTTGACCAGTTCCAACTTCACCAAGCCCTTGTACGCGGTATCCGCACCGCTGGCTTCGAGACTCCCTGGCCGATCCAAGTCGAAACCATTCCCGCCGGCCTCAAGGGCCGTGACGTGCTGGGCCTGGCCCATACCGGCACTGGCAAGACAGCAGCCTTTGCGCTGCCGCTGCTCAACCGCCTCCTCAAAGAGCCCGGCAAGGGCCCGCGCGCCCTACTGCTCGCCCCCACCCGCGAGCTTGCCACCCAGATCGCGGAGGAGATCCGGACGCTCTCTCAGTTCACCCGTATCAAGATGACAACCATCTACGGTGGTGTCTCAATGCACAGCCAAGTCAGAGCATTACGTCAGCGTCCAGAGATCGTCGTTGGCTGCCCAGGCCGCGTACTTGACCTGCTCGAACAGAGAATACTTCGCCTCAATCAGGTCGAGACCCTCGTGCTCGACGAAGCCGACCATATGTTTGACATGGGCTTCCTGCCGAGTGTCCGCAACATCCTCAGCGCGCTGCCTATTCGTCGGCAGAACCTCCTATTCTCGGCCACCATGCCGAGGGAAGTCCGTGGGCTGGCCGACGATCTGCTAAAGACCCCGCACCTCGTTGAACTAGCCGATGCCACCCCTGCCAGCACTATCGATCACGCCCTGGTGCTGGTCGCAGAACAGCGCAAGCATGCCCTCCTTGAGCACGTGCTCACCCGCGACGACTGCCACTCGGCCATCGTCTTCACCCGTACCAAGCACCGCGCCCGTCACCTGGCCGAGCAACTCTGCAAGGCAGGCCACAAGGCCGTGGGTATCCAAGGAAATCTGTCCCAGGTCCAGCGCGATCGCGCCATGAGCGGCTTCCGCTCGCGCCGCTACGACATCCTGGTGGCAACTGACATTGTGGCACGCGGCATCGACGTGAGCGGTGTCTCTCACGTCATCAACTTCGACGTACCGAATACGCCAGAGGCGTACACCCACCGCATTGGCCGCACCGGCCGCGCGGAACGCCAGGGCGTAGCCTGCACATTCGTTACCAGAAGTGATCACGGCTGGCTGCGCGCGACCGAACGCATGATTGGCTCACCGATTCCACGCCAGCAGGTCGAGGGTTTCGAGCCTGACACCGCCGAGAGGCCCAAACGCCACGGCGCGTCACACGATAGGCGGCCCGGCGGACAGCAGCGGAACAATCGATACAATTCGGCCGGCCGTGGACGCAGCCGCGCCAGCTAGACACGCTTCCAATTGCGGGCGAAGAGATTCGCCCGCACCTTACTTCACATTCCGTCCGAAATTCCTGTTCTGTCGATTAGCGCCGCCACATCCTGCTAACACGCTTCAAAGGATTGTGCTCTGGATCGGGAACATTCTTTCTATCAAGCATGTTTCTTAGGCCAGCCAGCCATTAAGGCATTGGGAGCGGAGTCTTTGAGATTGCTATTCGCTACGACACAGACGCGTTCCGTACTGTTTTGGCCGTACAATTGGGCCAGAAAATTTATGTCCTGCATGCGTTTCAGAAGAAATCCAAAACTGGCGTGAAAACCCCAAAGCAGGCTGTGGAAGTCATCAGACAACGCTACAGGGAAGCACAGGAGCTGGCGAAACATGACGAGCAAGAGCAAAAAAGCCGAAATCGAGTATGAAGAAAGTTCCGGCAATGTGTTGGCTGACTTGGAGCTTGAAGATGCGAGCGAGCTGTTTACCCGAGCCCAGATTGGGTTTTATGTGTACCAGATTCTGAAAAACAGAAATCTTAAACAGCGAGAGATTGCTCATCTTCTGAGCATCGCCCAGCCAGATGTTTCACATCTGATGAACGGACACTATAGCCGGTTTACCGCAGACAAATTATTAGACTTTCTGCGACGCTTAGATCAGAAAGTGACAATCCAGATCAGCCCGCATAGACCTGGAGAACCGTATCAGGAAGTCAACTTCACGACGTGATCTCGCCAAGATCCGGCTGTCAGGAGAAATCACCTGATTCCTCTCGGCTCCGTCCCCAAAACGGGGTATACGGTTCAGTTGAGAAGGTGGTAAGGCCGGTAGCCGCCACGAATGGCTACCGGCCCGGAGCTTACTGTGTAGGAAAATAGATATTTTCAAATGGTTTTGGCCGCTTCGCCCCATACCGCATTCCGATTCCTCAAACTATAACGAGCTTGCGAAGCCTTTAATGTCGCGAATAGTGGCCGCATACACTTCCGGGAGCGCCTTGCGGAACATGAGATCGCCAGCGTGGCTCGTGCCGTTGACGGTCCGGCTATACACGCTCACCCCGGCTGCCATAAGCATCTGATAGTATTTCAGGCCCTCGTCCCGCAAGGGGTCCAACTCGTTGACGGAAATGACATGTGGGGGCAGACCTTGCAGATCCTCTTTCTTGGCCCAGTACGGCCAGCACAGCGGGTTAGTGTCGTTCTTGTGCTCAGGATCATAGACAGAGGCGATCACGGCTGACCCGCTGCCGCTGAGCAGATAGCCCTCGTTTTCGTACAGGGAGGGTAGCTCTGGGAGCCTCTTCCCCCAGGCATTGGAGATGAAGGGACACAGGGCATAGATCCCATCAATCTGCTCCAGTTTGCCCTCCTGCTTGGCTCGCAAACCTGTCGCCAGGGTGAGGTTGCCGCCCCCGGATTCACCCGAGATGATAATCTGGGAAACCCCGAGAGTCGCTTTATTGTCGTACGTCCACTGCAAGCCGCTCATGCAATCGTTAAGGCCAGCCGGGAACGGGTGGTTGCCGAGCTTACCCGCGCCATTGCGGAACTCCACCCCCACCGCCACCATGCCCTGGGCAGCAAGCTCGTCGCGCCAGCGGCTATAGGCAGCCCCAGCGGCTTCCAGTAAGACCATGCCACCGCCGTGAATATGATACACACACGGGACCACGCCCGAAGCGTTCTGCGGCATGTGGATGTACAAACTGATGGCATTTCCGTCCATGCCCGTGATGACCTCGGTACGCCTGTCCACATTCTCAATCGGCGGCAGATCAGCGAACAACGCTGCGAACACGTCTTCCATGCCACGCTCGAACCCTGCGACATAGTCGAGCCTTTCCTGGAGTGGCGAGTCCACATTCACTGGTGCAGGTTCTGGCGCATCGGCTAAGCCAAACGGAGCGAGCGTAGTGATAATACGCGGGTCGGTACGCGGATCGGTCTTCAAGAGCCTCTTGGGATCGGCCAGGCGGCCGGGCAAGACGGGTTGCTCGTTATCGGAGTTGGTATGTGTGGATGCAGTCATGTTGTCCCCTTTCATATGGTTAAGGTTGGCACCTATCGATGACACATATCAGAAGCTAACGGATATCATAGTTGTGTAGTACAGCGTCCTCTTTTTCCCACTAATAAAAGAAAGGTCAGAACTCTTTTGGCAATCCTGCCTGTTTAAGAATGCCATTAGCCGTGTGGCGGGATAAAACCTGGCTGTCGATAGGGAAGTAACGGTTGGTTATGGAACTGTACCAAATTTCGTGATCACCTCTGCCCTGGCGATGGAAATGACACCCATTCGCCCGTAAAATCCGCTTCACGTCGGGCGCGTAGTCAGCCATCTTGCTAGTGACGGAGAGTGACCAGCTGTTCGCGATGAGCAATCAGATTGATCGGGACTTGGCCAAGCACTTTGCCGACCAGTGCGCCATTCGCTTCGAGCAGCTCAGGAATCAAAACGGCGAGTTTTTCTGTCAGAATTTCAACGCTACTCGCTTCAGTAATGAGTCCGGGGACATCGTCACTGGTGGCAACCCAAACGTTGGCTTCGCCATCCCATTCAGCGTGTACAGTGATTTGCTTTGATTGCATTTACGAAAAACCCTAGACTGATGGTTGCAAGCTGTCAATCAGACGATGGAGCCCCGACCGCGCACGTGAAATCCCACTGATAGCCAGTTCCTGCTGTGGCGTTAGGCAATTTTTGCACGTCAGCAATCCTTTTGAGATATATTCTCCAGCGTACTGGCATTGAGAAGGATTGGCGAAAAACGTTCGGCAGGTCTGCTCACGATCTGGGGTTTGGGGAAATGATCCGTCTAGGACGACAGATTCGGGCACGAGACCAAGAGGACGACAACTGAGATGCTAGTCTTGGACACCGATCATCTCGCGGACTGGGGGACATTGCATGGCTATTCAAGGTTGTGCTGTTATTCCCCTTGCCGGCCCAAGGCCCAGAACACTGTGAAACCAGGAGAGGAAGCCATAACCCGAGTTTCCCTGCAACGTCCCCCAATAGCCTCGCTTGCGCATTGCGGCCCATCACCTCCCTGTGTACGCTTCGCCGCCGGCTGACACAACCGATCTTAGCTCGGTGCTTCACGAACGTCCTCTAGTCTCCGATACCTCCGAAATATTCAAGTATTATTTGCCGGCACCTTTCAGAACAAGCCAAAGGTAGTTGACAGTTTTTTGGGCTACGGCCTGCGTATCGTCGGAGGTTTCCTGAAAACCGTCAACTGGAGTTTGAAAGGTACAGATTTGCCTGTTCCCTTTTTTAAGACATCAAATATGATATCAAACTATTGACAATAAAGGCATCACATTATACACTTATTCCTGAATAAGGAGGACAGCCATGCCCAAAACTCGCCGCGTCGTATTTAGCTTCGATGAGCGAAGTCTAGACAGTCTAAAAACGATCACCGAACAAGGACATTTTGTTTCCATGGCAGATTCGGTCCGGGAATCACTCCAAATAAGCCGTGCGTTACAGGTCCAAGCAAGCCAAGGTTTCACCGAAATCGTTGTACGCAATCCGGAAACGAAAGAAGAGCGAGTGGTAGTGATTCCAAGTCTTCAACCTTCATCAAAGTAGCTATAATCATGAGTGAGATATCTGAGGAAAAGGTGGGGCAGGAAGCAGACGGAGAAGAAATCAATGCTGGCTACGTTCGCGAATTAGAAGAGCTCACTTTACATGAAGCCAGACACCGTGCAGAGACAGCAAAAAAGCTGGCTTTGCGGCTGGTTTGGATTATGGCCATCAGCGTCGGGGCGCACTACACCACGACCATCTTCCTTACGATAGAAGGGAAGGCTGAAACAGTCGAAAGTCTTGCACAGATTTTCAATATGTGGTTTCCGGTCATAGCGAGTTTTGTGGGTGCTGCTACCACATATTATTTCACAAAGGAGAAATCATGAGAGGCGCAACAGCGATAGCCCACGAGACGAATACTATAACCCGGTCCTCAGATCTCCCCGAATTCTTCCTCAACTGTTATGCAATATCCCATCCATCACGGTTAGCGTGGAGCGTCCGAACCTATGATGTCGTACGGAAAGATGGGCAGCGACAGCCTCACAAAGATCGGGGAAAAATTAGAGATGTTATATGGAAACTTCGGAAGCAGCATGCGAGCCGCTGTAGGGGTTTTGGCTTTGTTATCGACATCGGCGAAAGGATTGTTGCAGTCCCAGCAAACTGGGACTTACCTTCTTCAGTGCAAATAGACGATTTCGAAGTAACACGTAAGGAAGATTTCATAACAAACGCTTTTGAGCCACGAGACAATCCTATTGTTGCTGGGATTATCCGCGAGGCAGTAAAAAATCATCTCAAAAAAAATCAATCGGAAGAATTAGGCATTTTATGGCAAGACTTTAATCAGTTCTGCCAAATGCCGAACAATGGAGAGGAGAAAGATTACCTCTCATGCCGACGCTTTGGTATTGCTGCAAAAGTATTACGAGGCAACCAGTGGGTATTGGAGTTGTTAATCAGCACTGCAACCCTTGATGGCAAGTCATTCGCGGACTATTACCGCCAAGGCGAGGTTGGTGTTCTCGCCGACATGATTGAGGCCAAACGTGCTAATCAACGCACTCGGCAAAATCGTCCGCCAGAGGTACGCGTCTGGCGGGACCAGAGTACAGCCTATCGAATAGATATAAGTGTTCCCAATTTATATGACCCTGAGGTTCTCCTAGGGCACGCAACATTATCTCATCAAGAACAGATATCCCTTGCGAACGGATCAGTCCGATGCCGTCCATTCAACGGTTCAGCTGTTGATGCCTCTCTGAACGAAGTCCGCCTCGTCCTGGACACCCAAATTACACAGGAAGAGCATAGCGATACGATTATTGAACCAGAGGAAAGAGAATCTTTAGCGCGTCAATTGCGTAATTTAATCAATGGCATAGATGCGTATGGAAATGTTATCCATCTAGCGGATACTCCAGTTGATGTCAGCGTATTTCCTGCTCTCTCAATTCCTCCTCCCGCGGTTCGTGTGAAAAGTGAAGATGGAAGAGAGACTATCGTCGCTGCTCCTGAGACGGTTCAGGGCTACAAACTGAAAGAACGGGCAAGAAAACGTGAGGAACATATTCGTCGCTACGGGTTCTTGCAGCAACGTCCTATTAATCCATTGCTGGCATTGCCTAAACATCTGAAAGACCGAGCAAGAAGGATGAAATCTGACCTGAATTCTCTGTGGAAGCGGCAAGGGATTGATTTTGAATTCGAGTATTTTCTTTTCAACGATGTGGAGCACCTCAGGAAGAAGATAGAACGTGACGGGCACGATGCCTTATTCGCTGTTCTTCCAGAAGGGTCACGCCGAGCGCATCGCTCTGATGACACCCATGAAAAGATTAAACAACGGATTGAGATTCCGTCTCAGTGTATCCAATACAATAACACCTTACCCGAAACTTGGGTCAATAAATCACTGCGTGAATTTCGAGCTGCCGAACCAAGGCTATTTCGGAGAATTCAACAGCGTTATGAGCTCTGTCTAAGCAATCTCTTAGTCAAGCACAACTGGGTTCCCTTCGCACCTGAGGAGGCGTTTCATTATAACGTCCACATTGGTCTCGATGTTGGGGGGCAGCACAACAACACAGCTATGGCCTGCTTAGGACATGGCCTCCAGCGCCCCATTGACGGTTTATTCTTTCGTCCAGAAGAGATCCCTATTGATGTCCAACAAGCCGAGCCGATTCCGACTGATTGTCTCTATCAGGGGCTTCTCAATTTATTCGAATATGCTCATGCTGAACTCCCCTCCTTTGATTTCGAACGTGCACTTTTCTTCCGCGATGGACAGCTTCTAGGCAACGGCGACGAATGGAATGAACAGGATGCGCTTACCCAACTTCATACGGAGTTGCGAAATCGGGGATGGATTTCGGAAGATTCTGTATGGACAGCGGTAGAAATTCTCAAGAATGCTGAAGGATGGAGACTGCTGCATTCCCATGAGAAAGTAACCAATCCACTCGTGGGCCAGTGTCTTTTTCCATTTGATGATGAAAATGTTGGTCTGGTTTGCACTACTGGTGCCCCTTACCTCTCACAGGGAACCGGGTGTCCTTTGCTGATCCGTATTATTAACATTTATGGTCGGTCAGAGCGGTCAGAAGTTGTTCGGGACCTAGTCTGGGAAGCTGACATGTGTTTCACAAAAACTGACATGGGTCTTCGGCTCCCCTGGGTTCTACACGTCGCTGATACTGGTGCGCTTCAACGCTCGCGGTCGTATCGAGTCACAGGTATTACTGTTTGATGTGATCATCAATTAGTGTCTTGATGACTCGCTGTTCCCAGTGTTCAAACTTGCTGCTGCCTTGTTCCAGATGGACTAACCAGGCGGTCAAGAGCAATTCTCTGCCGAAGTCAGGGATTGCATCACGATGAAGGATATCCCTAGCCTGGTTCAGATGTTCAGGCGTACATCTTGGTAATCCTAAGACTTTGCATATTTCGAATGAAGATGACACACAGGATCGAACCAATTCAGGACTTGTCAAAGCAACGTAACGGTTTGTTCTCTCCTTTCTCCACTGAGATTTACTGGTCTCCTTGAAATGCCGCTTTAGGTCGCTGGTATGAGAACTCCATCCGAGATCGCCACTTGCTTCTATGAGTGCTAGACCCCGAGTCTCGTAGGGAGGATGGTTCTGGTCAATCCGATAGGGATTGACTTCTGAGCTATCAACCTCATCATAAAAAGCCGCAAGATATGCAGGGCCACATGTCCATAGGGCAATCATGTCAATGGCGAGTTCATGAGCCCAATTGCGATGGTCAGGAGTTGGGCTCCATACTTGCCGTACCTCCTCGATAATCCTCCGCGCTTTATCTCTCGCAGCCCCTTGGTCAGCACTAGCTCTCAGGCGTAAAGCATGAATCACTTTGTCTAATGCCCCCTGGAAAAGATTTATGAAACCCTCATGGTTTCGATAAAGGACATTATGGCCCATTTCGTGACAAATCCATGGATACGAAAGCAGGTCAATATGGCTAAGGCTATTCTCCCCTGGGAATAAAACGACATCAACACTATGGGTATCGTTTTGATCTATCGAAGGCATGACAACTCTTTGGTAGCCCCACGTTTCGTCCAGTTTGGGGACTAGCATATTTGAAAGCTGAATTGCCCCTTGGCTCCATTGCTCAGCTAATGCGCCTAGTACTACAGCATCAAAGTCGAAGCGTGGACCAAATGCCTGAGGTAAAAGCTGCAATATCCCGGTAACGGAGTTGTACACCACCAAGCCCATCTCTGGCTTGGCGCTACCCACAGAAATAGCTGCCTGGGTTTCCGAAATGAGAGCTCTCAGTTTTTCCCCTACTGGCTCTAGGTGCGAGCCATCATAGAGTTCATGCACTTTAAGACGGAGCTGCTCTAGTCTATCTGGGTGTCTGCGCTTATGGCGAGGCAATAGACATTCTCCTAAAGCAGAGCACTTGCTTATACGATTCTAAATTGGCCGCTAGCGTGAGAGGAAGGCATGGACTTGAAGCCCGTTACTTAGTACAATTATTCGGACTCTCTCATATCCATCCTTCGTTCGATTTAGCCTACCCGCTTTCGTCATCTGATAGAGCTGCGTGTAGACACCAGCAGGCGGATTGTTGATCTTTGCAATTACATCCTTTGCCGTAAACTGCTTAGGCAGGCGACCAAGAATCTCTGCCCAATTGATTCGCTTTCCAAAAGCTCTCTTTGGATGAAGCCTCAGAGGTCGGCTTTCCCAAGACTCGCAGACAGATATCAACCTCTTCCCGGAAAACTGCTAAATCTTTCTCGACTTTGGCAATCTGTTCCTCCAATGATCTCAGGAACCGAGACTGGGAACGTTGCATGGCTATTGAGGTTGTGCTGCTATTCCCCTTCCCGGCCCCGGAACACTGTGAAGCCAGAAGAGGAAGCCACAACCCTGAGTTTCCCCGCAACGTTCCCCAATAGGATCGACTCAGAGACACCCAGAGCCTTGTGCGGAAGTTTCCATGAAGCATTCATTCCTCTTGCGGAGCCCCTGCCCCCTACTCCAGCCCCAAGTCCGCCAAATCCTGCCAATACGCTTCTGCTGGCACCATGCCAATCTGGCGTTTCTTACCACCGATAATTACTGTCGGTACCGCACTCACCAAGTACGTATCAACCGCATCAATACACTGCTGCCTGACACTCTCCTGAAATGCCTTATCCTCAATGTCACGCAAGAACGCGGTCATGTCGAGTCCACACTCCCGGGCCACCGTCACAAACGTGTCTTTCTCAATGATGCTTTTGCTTTCGATGAAAAAGGCATTGAACAGCTTGGTATGAAAACGCTCGAACAATTCTTCGCCTTGACGTTGCGCGGCTACACCGGCCTCTAAGCCAGGCATACTCCAACGCGGAAACTCTTCATGTGGCCACATGGTGTAGGACAGCTTTTCCGGCTCAGCCAGAGACGAGGCGCGTTTCCAGGCTTTCTCGACATAACTATCTTTGAACTGAAGCGGAGTGGGGTCGTATTGGGGACGCAGGGCAAAGGGCTGCCATTTGATTGTCACACGATCGCCATAGTGTTCTTTAATTTTTTGCAGGCGCACGGCCGCTGGATAACACCAGGGTCAAAGGTAATCAGAAAATTCAATAATTTCGATTGGAGTATCCATAGTCATTCTCCTGTTTTTCCTTGCAATATAGCAATGACAGCGTCATGTACGCGTCCATTCGAGATCACCGCTGTTCCGGTATAAATAGAAGGATTCCCGGCAAAGTCAGAATAGCGCCCACCTGCCTCTGTCACAAGAATCTTGGTTGGTGCGACATCCCACGGCTTGATCTCTGGCTCTAGAGTCACTTCGGCTTGGCCATCGATGACTACGCTGTGCCCAAGCGCATCACCAAAGCCGCGCTGGCGTGAGGTTGCGTCTATCAGCGACAGAAAAGGCTGCCAACAGGGACGGGTTTTCAGATCGTTGAGTCCGCCGTGAATGAGCATGGCATCTTGCAGCCGTTCAACGTCGGAGACGTGAACACGCCGCGCGTTCTCAGAAGCATTCTGGGCAAATGCACCTTGGCCTTGCCGGGCGTACAGCAGGTCGTCAAGAGCTGGCGCGTACATCACACCAGCGGTGATCTCTCCGGCTTCTTCTAAGGCAATCAAAGTGGCAAAAAACGGAATGCCACGAATGAAGTTCTTGGTGCCATCGATCGGATCAATAATCCAGCGGGCGTCACTAGTGCCGGGGCGCTCGCCAAGCTCTTCGCCCAGGAACCCGTGACCGGGAAAATGGGCGCTCAGGATTTCGGTAATGCGGGCTTCGCACTCACGGTCAGCGCGGGTCACTGGCGTGCGGTCGGCCTTCGTTTCGACGCTGAGGTTCGTGCGGAAATAGTGCCGGGCGATTTCGCCGGCGGCTTTTGCAGCTTCGATTGCGGCGGAGAGAATGGTATCCATATTTTAGATACGGGCAGGCACAGAGGCCTGCCACTACCGTTTACAGCAAGCTGCGGATGACTCCGCCATCGACTTGAATGCTCGTTCCATTCACATAACTTGCCGCTTCAGAAGCAAGAAAGACGATAACGTTGCCCATCTCTTGCGGGTCGCCAACCCGGCCTAAGGGAATATTAGCCGCACTGGCTTCGAGTGTCTCGTCAAACGATTTCCCCGCCCGCTCAGCCCGGGCCATAAGGCCACCTCGCAGACGGTCAGTCAGAATCAGACCCGGCAGGACCGTATTGATTGTAATATTATACTGACCGATTTCTCGCGACAGCGTCTTGGCCATACCAACGACGGCAGGTCGCACGCCGTTTGAGAGAATCAACCCATCAATCGGCTCTTTGACCGACATCGACATCACAGACAGGAGGCGGCCCCAATTCTGCTGTTTCATGTGCGGCAGGACTTTCCGAATTAAACGGACAGTGCTGAGGAAATTCAGCGCAAACGCACTCTCCCACGCCGCATCGTCCATGTTGTCAAAGCCGCCCATTGGTGGGCCACCCGTGTTAGCGACCAACACATGCACCGTGCCAAACCGAGCCAGCGTCTCGTCCACCACCCGCTCAGTTGCCTCAGCTTGTGACAGATCGCCAGGCACAGCCAAGATCTCTGCGCCAGTCTCTTTGCGGATCTCCTCAGCCGTTGCATTCAGCTGATCAGGATTGCGGGCAGAGATCGTGACTTTGGCACCTTCCCGAGCCAGGCCTAAGGCGGCTGCTTTGCCGATACCTTTACTTGCACCACCGACGATTGCGACTTTATCTTTGAGTCCAAGATCCATAAGAAACCTTTCTGAGAAGACGCGTAAAACGTAAAGCGTGAAATACGTTTTATGCCGCCAAATACCCCTTCTTCTGGTAAAACTCCCGCACCGCTGCCTCAAACGCGGGTGGATTATCACCCATCACCGAGTGGCCTGCGCCTGGGATAAGGGCAAATTCAGAACCTGGCACGGCGGCTTGGAGCAACCGGGCCCCATCCAGCGAGAGCACGTCACTTTCTGCGCCTTTTACCAACAGCGTCGGACAGGAAATCTTTTTGACCTCTGTCGACAGCTCTTGCTCCATCTGTTTGACATCGCCTCGGCTGTGGCCTTCGCTAAAATATGTGTCATATTTCCAGGTCCACTTGCCGCTGGGCAGCTGTTTCAAGTTGTACACGACAGTGTATTGGCGGATGATTTCGAGCGGCCGACGGGGATTAAATTTGTGGATCACTGCAGCAGCGTCATCCAGCGAATCAAACTCGCGGAAGTCTTTCATAAAGTTGCGAATGTGCTGCACGCCTTTGTTTTCCACGCGCGGGCCAACGTCAACCACAACTAAGGCTTCGACCCGGTCTGGATTTTGCCCAGTGAACGCCAACGAGTTGGCTCCACCCATCGACATGCCGGTCAGAAAAAAGCGATCCAGTCCGAGAGCTGTGGTAAAAGCCCCGGCATCCTTGACCATGGTCTTGCGCGAATAGTCTTTATCTGGGGCCCAATCGGTGTCGCCATGACCACGTTGATCAAAGGCCATGACATGGAAATGTGGGGACATTGCAGCAGCGAACAAGTCCCAGGTATGGCAGGTTTGGCCGACCCCGTGCAGGAGAACCAGGGGTGGATTGTCAGGATTCCCCCAGTCGAGGTAATGAAACTTTAGTCCGTTCGCTTCAACATAGCAGTCGGTTGACTGTGCCGTCATATTTTCCCCTCCTTGTCGCCTTTCCGATCTTGGCTGGCCTGTTCGGCCATGCGGGGGCCTAGAATAGAGGAAAAGCGACAAGGAGGGAAGAGAGAATTTTTAAACCTGGGTAATCGGATGACCATCTGGACCAAACGCCCAGCCCTGGAGCAGGGTGCCTCCAGCAACGAACTGTCCTCAATGTCACATGTTCTGATTTGGGCTGCGCGCTCTCTCCCCAGTGAGCCTTTGAAACCTCCTAGCCCTGCAATAGCTTACGGACAACTTCCGGTGTCAATTCACCGAGGTTTGGGAGGACGAGGCTGGCTTTGCTAAAGTCGTTTCGTAGGGTGTACTGGTTGGGGGCAGCAATGCAGGCAATCCCAGCATTCACCGCTGCCATCACACCTTTGGAGGTATCTTCCACCACCACGCATTGGGTCGGCGCGAGCTTAAGTTTCTGGGCCGCAGTCAGAAAAGCGTCGGGCAGCGGCTTGGCTCCTGTGTAGTCTTGCCGAGCAACGGTGACGGCAAAAAATCGGTCAATACCAAAACGTTTCAGAACGAAATCCAAAGCATCCCGATTGCTATTGGTTGCCACCGTCAGGGCAAAATGCGGAGCCAGCCGAGCCAGGGCTTCCTCAACATGCGGCATCAGCTGGACTTCTTCTTCTAACATCTTCAAATACAGAGGCGAGCGCAGCTTGCGCAGTTCATCGGGTGGGACGGCGAGGTTATGCTTGGCCACGATATACTCTGGTCCGGTGCCAGTCTTAATCCAGTGTTCTTCATATTCTTCTCGGCTGACCGTCACTCCATACGGCTTCAAGACTTCGCTGTACGCGCGGAAGTATAAACCCTCGGAGTCGATCAGCACACCGTCAAGATCGAAGATGACACCAGCAGAAAACCCTTCATCCGGCAGATGGGCCATATACTTTGTTCCCCTCTACACTTTGTAGTACAGTCAGCGCCTATGGAGCAAAACAACCCCGATCGTCCCGCTACTGATCCAGACCCTTCGGCAGCCTGGGTTCCGGTGTTTCGCTCATTAGGGCTGCCCTCATATCAGGTCCGGATCGAAGACAAAATGGCTTGCATTGAAGCGCCACCCGAAGACCGTCCGCGTCTCCTTGACCCGGCGATTCGCACCGTTCTTGTTGCTCATGGTAAATCCCTGGGCTACCAGTTTGTTACGCTTGATTTGGGCTAACTTCTGGCTGAGTAGCGGTGTTAATCTTCCAACGTATGGCGGCTCTTTTCCCATTCCCGACCGTTGAACGGAACAATACGCAGCTCTTCCCAAGCTATGCCCTCCAGGCAACGAACATTCACATCAATTTTGTCGGGATGGGAACGGGGAACATAGTACGAACACACGCCACACACGGGACAGAAATAGTGTTTCGCGGTTTTAGTCTTGAATTGATACAGAGCCACAGCATCTTCCGCAGTGAGCAAGCGAAACTGCTTGGGCTCAACGATCAAATGCAAAAAGCCTCTTTTGGCGCAAATTGAACAATTGCAATCAATGACCTCATCAATCTGAACCATCACTTCAAATTGTACCCGGCCACAGTGGCAGCCGCCTTGATAAGTTGACATGTCTTCCCTCCTACTCAGCCCTCGTGACTCAGTCCTTATCATATCCCCAGGCCCTTGACCCCTTTGCCTGACAGGGAGTATGACAAACACACAACGGGGTGTGGCGCAGCCCGGTAGCGCACTCGCTTGGGGTGCGAGTGGTCGGCCGTTCAAATCGGCTCACCCCGATGTTATTTTCTATGAAAGGCGGTTGCTTTGGTAATCGCCTTTTCTTTTTGTCGGCTTTCTGCTGAAATGCGGCCATGGTTATCCTGGTTTCGAATGATGACGGCATTCACTCTGAGGGCATTCATGCCCTGGAAGAAGCCCTCAGCACGGTTGGTGAGGTGTATACCGTCGCCCCAGACCGCGAGCGGAATGCTATCAGCCACGCGCTGACGCTGCATCGGCCCTTGCGCATTGATGAACTCAGCCCGCGCCGCTTTGCCGTTAATGGCACCCCAACCGACTGTGTCAACTTGGCGGTCAAAGGCTTCTTGCCGGTACGACCCGATTTAGTCGTGTCTGGGATTAATAAAGGCCCAAACCTTGGCGATGATATTACCTACTCAGGAACGGTTGCTGCTGCAATGGAAGGTGCAATCCTGGGAATTCCCTCCATCGCTGTCTCCGTCGTGGCCATGAACTCCGGTTATCAGTTTGGTCCAAGCGCAGAATTTGCAGCCACACTTGCAGCTGAGGTTGCGACCCAGGGGTTACCACCACAAACTCTGTTGAACGTCAATGCTCCCAATCTGGCCCGGCGCGAGCTTAAGGGCTATCGCTTCACCCACCAAGGCAAACGTCATTACAGTGAAAAAATCGAAGTGTGTCCAAACCCGCGTGGCAAACAATACTATTGGATTGGGGGCGATGATCTGGGGTTTGAGCCTGAAGAAGGCACCGATTGTGTAGCAATCAATGAAGGCTATATCTCCGTCACTCCGCTCCTTGTTGATTTCACCAACTACCACGCGCTCCAGAACCTGCGCGATATGAAACTCTCATGGCAGTAGACTACACCCAAGCCCGTCAACGCATGGTCCGGGAGCAGCTGATCGAGCGCGGTCTGAATGACCCGCTGGTCCTGGCAGCAATGCAGCAAGTGCCCCGTCACCTGTTTGTTGAGGAATCTTTGCGCGCACGTGCCTACGAGGATCATCCCCTCCCGATTGGCCATAATCAGACAATTTCCCAACCGTATATGGTTGCCCACATGGCATCTGTCCTCAAACTGGCCGAAAGCGAGCATGTCCTCGAAATCGGGACGGGCTCTGGCTATCTGGCGGCTATCCTGGCCGAACAAGGGTCTGTCGTCTCGTCCGTCGAAATCGTTAAAAGCTTGGCCGAGCGAGCCCGAAACGTGCTGCACGAGTTAGGCTACCAAGGCGTACACGTGCATGTTGGCGATGGCACTTTGGGCTGGGAAGAGGAAGCGCCCTTTGATGCGATTGTGATTAGTGCCGCCGCACCAAGTTTGCCACGTCCGCTGCTATCCCAGCTGCGTATGGGCGGGCGGCTGGTCGTGCCGATGGGCGAGGAAGACTTGCAGACCTTAGTTTGCGTTTGGAAAGAGCCTGGGGGCATCCAAGAAGAATATTTTGGTGAATGCCGATTTGTCAAACTTCAAGGTGAGTACGGCTGGGACCCTGAATAAGCCGAGATTCAACAGATGCAACAGATCTATCTGGACCACAATGCGACCACGCCGCTACGAGCGGATGTGCTCGAAGCCATGTTGCCGTATTTGCAGACCCACTTTGGCAATCCGTCGAGTGTGCACGGCACTGGTCGCCGAGCCAAACAGGGCCTTGAACACGCTCGTGAACAGGTCGCGGCATGTATCGGGGCCAAGCCGGCTGAGGTGTTGTTTACCAGTGGTGGCACCGAAAGTAATAGCCTGGCCATACATGGCGTCTTGCGGGCAAAACATCCAGGCACGTCTCACATCATTACGACCCCAATTGAGCACTCGTCAGTCCTGGAGTCGTTGCGAGCACTCACACATGAGGGCTACAGCCTGACACTCCTACCAGTTGATACTGAAGGCCGCATAAATCCCGCAGACCTGGACGCAGCTCTGTGTCCAGCGACTGGGCTGGTCAGCATTGGTTTGGCCAATCCCGAGCTTGGCACAATTCAACCGATTGCCGCCTGTAGCCAGATCGCACGCGAACGGGGAGTCATGTTGCATGTGGATGCGGTGCAGGCGACAGGCAAATTAGCGCTTGATGTTGAGAGCTTAGGAGTGGATCTGCTATCCCTATCGGCCCACAAAATTTATGGTCCCAAAGGGGTCGGAGCGTTGTATGTCCGAAAGGGCACCCAACTCACCCCTCTCCTGCGGGGTGGGCCGCAAGAGCGTGAGAAACGCGCCGGCACGGAAAATGTCGCTGCAGCCGTTGGCTTCGGTCTTGCCGCCTTCTTGGCCGGACAAGAACGAGAAACACGAGCCACCCAGTTGATTGGGCTGACGACCCAGCTGTGGCAAGGTATTCACAACAAAGTTCCCGACATTGTACGCAATACGCCCCAGCAGGCGTGCCTGCCGAATACGCTCAATGTCGGCTTTCCCGGTGCATCAGGAGAAGGGCTCATGATGGGGCTTGACCTGGCCGGAATTGCGGTATCGACTGGGTCAGCCTGCGCAGCTGGTTCTGTTGAACCTTCTCATGTCCTGTTGGCTCTCGGGCGTGATGCTGCGACCGCCAAGAGTGCCATTCGCTTTAGTCTTGGCAAGGACACGTCTGAGCAGGATATTGAGCGGGTACTCGAAATATTGCCCGGAGTTGTTGAGCGAGTACGAGCGGCGAATCAGTAATGAGGACTGGGCAATGAGTAAAATACAAGACAATACCTGGGACACTCCGATTTCCCCTGCTCAGCACTCGGCACTCAGTCCTCAGTCCTCTCCCCGCTCAGGCCAGCGCGTTCTCGCAGCCCTCAGCGGCGGGGTCGATAGCGCAGTCGCCGCTGCTCTCCTCGTTGAGGCCGGCTATGAAGTGATCGCGGTCTCTATGCTGTTGGCCGGCAACGCTGAGGGCCATGAAGGCAGTTGTTGCTCAATTGATGATTTTCAAGACGCCCGCCGGGTGTCAGAACGCTTAGACATTCCGTACTACGTGCTGAACTTGAAAGATGCCTTCCAGAGTCGGGTCATTAATGTGTTTAGTCATGAATACGTGCAAGGCCGCACACCGAACCCGTGTCTGTTGTGTAACCGCGATCTCAAGTTTGATCTGCTGTGGCAGCGGGCGCGGGAACTCGATGCCCACTATGTTGCGACGGGTCACTACGCCCGGATTGTGCAGGATGCGAACACCCAGCGCTACCAACTCTTACGCGGCAGCGACCAGAGTAAGGATCAGTCCTATTTTCTCTTTACCTTGAGTCAGGAGCAGCTGGCGCGGACCTTATTCCCAGTCGGGCATTTGACCAAGGCTGAAGTCCGTGACAAAGCTCACAGCCTGGGACTTGGTCTGGCCGATAAGCCAGAGAGTCAAGATATTTGCTTTGTGCCGGATGGCAATTACGCCCGTTTTCTCGAACAACGCCTGTCCCCCGAACGTTTCACTCCAGGCAAGGTGGTTGACCGAAAGGGACAGGTGCTGGGTTCGCATACTGGGATTCACCGCTTTACGATTGGTCAGCGTCGCGGCCTTGGCTTAGGTGGCCAGCCTGAACCGCTGTATGTCTCAAATATCGACGCCACAACAGGTCAGGTTGAAGTCGGCAGCAAGGCAGACCTCCAAGCCTCCGGTCTATATGCCAGTCGGGTCAATTGGATCAATTCGGGCAATGCGATAGATGGACAACAGCCGCAGGAGGCCGATGAGATCATGGCAACAGTCAAGATTCGATATCGTTATCCGCCTATTCCAGCCCGCATCCTGCCCCAACCCGATGGCAAAGCTGAAGTCCGCTTTCAATACGCCTGTCCTGCCGTGACCCCTGGTCAGGCGGTGGTGTTTTATGATGGCGACCGGATCCTGGGCGGCGGCTGGATTGAAGGAGCGCTGTAGCATGTTGCGTGTGGCGATCACCACTCTTGGCTGTAAAGTCAATCAATACGATACCGCGACGATCGAGGACCGGCTCAGGACTGAAGGTCACAGCCTTGTCCCGTTTGCTGAAACGGCTGATGTGTATGTGGTCAATAGCTGTACGGTGACCAATCAGGCTGATGCCGAGAGCCGTCAGCTTGCCCGTCGAGCCAAACGCTGCAATCCATCGGCCCGAGTGATTATGACGGGCTGTTATGCCCAAGTCGCGCCCGCATCTGTCGCAGCGGTTCCCGAGGTCGATTATGTGATCGGGATTAATCGTCTTGACGATTTACTCCACGCTGTTACGGCGGAACTCAGCCAAAAGATTGCTGTCAGCAATTTACGGAAAACAGATAATGGCCACACGCCAGATATTGGCGTCTTTGGCGCCCAGACCTTTGCCGGTCAAACCCGGGCCTTTTTAAAGATCCAAGAAGGCTGCGACTTATTCTGTACTTTCTGTATCGTGCCCATGTCACGCGGCAGGAGCCGTAGCGTGTCTCCACGGATCGTCCTTGAACAGCTCGACATTTTGGCTACTCGGGGTTTTCAAGAGGTCGTCTTGACTGGCGTACACCTCGG
This sequence comes from Binatia bacterium, assembly GCA_965231765.1. Taxonomy (GTDB): domain Bacteria; phylum Desulfobacterota; class Binatia; order Bin18; family Bin18; genus JAAXHF01. The sequence continues at coordinate 3,536,190 of OZ246887.1, read as the reverse complement.
TGGCTATGGCGAAGATCTTGATCAACCGGTTGACCTAGCCTGGCTTGTAGCCGCTATTGAGGAGCGCAAACCGCTTCCTCGTGTCCGGCTCAGTTCCCTCGATCCACACGAGTTTAGTGAACCCCTGATCTCGCTGCTCGCCCAAGCACAAACGGTGTGTCCTCACTTACATATTCCACTCCAAGCTGGCGATGATAGCATCTTGTCACGCATGCGCCGCCGTTATGACCGGACCTTGGCCACTGACGTGCTGACCCGACTCCGCGAGACTTTGCCCCACGCCGCGCTCGGCACAGATCTGATTGTGGGCTTTCCTGGTGAAGGCGAAGAAGAGTTTGCTCAGGGTTATCAATTTCTTGAACACAGCCCATTTACCTACTTTCATGTGTTTCCGTATTCAGTCCGAAATGGCACAACAGCCGCCAAGTTCACCAACAAAGTCCCCAAACCGACAATCGAGGCGCGTGCCCGCCAAGTTCGCAAACTCGGCGAACACAAGAAAGCGGCTTTTGCCAATCAGTTTGCGGGGCACACGCTCCACGTCCTCTTTGAGCATAGCCGCGATAAAAACAGCGGTTTGCTCAAAGGCTACAGCCGAAACTACCTCAGAGTCATGGCAGCCGGAAGCGATGCGTACATGAATCGCGAAGTCCCGGTCCGTATTACGACAGCCACAGGCGGTCACGTGTGGGGAGAAATCCAGGATAGCAACCCTTCAACCACTCCCTTACCCCTTACGCTTTAGCCTCTTTTTTCCATGCCAGATTCAAACTCTCCTGCCTCCCTTGCTCCACTCGAAACTCAGCTGGGTTATAAGTTTACCCGCCAGGACCTCCTGACGCTGGCCTTAACCCATTGCTCCTTTCCCTTACAGCCTGGCGAGGACCATAACGAAACCCTCGAGTTTCTTGGCGATGCCGTGTTGGACATGGCCATCAGTGACCTTCTGATCCACCGCTTTCCTGAATCCCGAGAAGGTGAATTGTCAAAAATACGGGCCTCACTCGTCAACGCCCAGGTATTAGCCCAAAAAGCAGAAGCGCTGTCCTTGGGTCACTGGTTACGTTTGGGCTGGGGCGAAGAACGGAGTGGCGGCCGACAAAAAGGCTCTATTCTGGCGTGTGCGTATGAAGCCGTGCTAGGGGCAGTCTATCTTGATGGGGGATTCGCCCCAGCTCTGGCGCTCGTCTCTGCTCACTTTGCAGCCAATCTCGAAGAAAAGCCAACCGTCATCCACTTTGATAGCAAAACTCGGCTACAAGAAGTGACACAAAAAATATTCAAGCAAACTCCGGTCTATGAGGTGGTTGAAGTCCGAGGCCCGGACCATCAAAAACGTTTTGTGAGCCAAGTTCTGATTGCCGGAAAGCTCTACGGACGTGGGGAAGGACCAAGCAAAAAAAGCGCCCACCAGGCGGCAGCCTCACAGACCTTGGAGCTATTGCAAAACGAAACCGACACACACACTGAAGACGCAGAACACGCTTGACCCCCTCCTGCTCAGCGCGAGAGTCTTCCACAGATTCGTTTCAATATCGATGACAATGCTCTACCCTCTGCTGCGCCCATTGTTCTTTTCCCTTGACCCTGAGCAGGCTCACCATTTTGCGATTCACACCCTCCAGCTTCTCCAAGCCTCCCCCCTCCGATCTGCACCTCCGAGCGATGCCCGTTTGGGCCAAGATCTGTGGGGACTCCACTTTCCTAATCCAGTCGGATTGGCTGCCGGCTATGACAAGAACGCCAAAGTCCTCCTCGCTTGGCCTACATTAGGCTTCGGCTTTGCCGAACTCGGTACGATCACCGCAAAAGGCCAACCAGGCAATCCTAAACCTCGGATTTTCCGTTTAGAGCAGGATCAGGCCTGTATTAACCGTCTGGGTTTCAACAATGACGGTGCCAAAACGATTGCTGAGCGTCTCACCCGCGTATTACCAGTAGACCGTCCGCATCTTATTCCCCTTGGCTTCAATATCGGGAAGTCTAAAATAACCCCGCTGGAAGATGCGGTCAGCGACTATATGGAAAGCGCAGCCCAACTGCTGCCCTTTGCCGACTATCTTGTTGTCAATGTGAGTTCGCCCAACACACCAGAGCTGCGCAAACTGCAAGAAGTCGAGCGCTTGGGCCAGTTGCTCGAAGCCTTAATCGGCCAAGCCAAACAGCTTGCCGAGCAGACCAATACCACACCAAAACCGGTTTTAGTCAAAATCGCCCCAGATCTCGATGAGACACAAATCATCGAAATCACTAAACTGGCCGTGGCAGTTGGTATTTCGGGCCTTATTGCCACCAATACAACGATTGCACGGCCTGCTCTACATACCCCTATCAATGAAACAGGTGGACTGAGCGGCCGTCCATTAACGGTTCGGGCAACTCAAGTATTGAGACTGATCTTTCAAAACGTTGAGGGAAAACTCCCACTTATCGGCGTTGGAGGCATTTTCTCAGCCGCAGATGCGTATGAACGGATTTGTGCCGGTGCGTCTCTTATTCAGGTGTATACCGGCCTCATTTACGAAGGCCCTTTCTTAGCTCGGCGGATTGCCCACGGTTTGCTGGACATTTTTGATACACAACATATTGGGCACATCTCTGAGGCCGTCGGAAAAAATTCCTGAGACATGACTCCCGTAGTTGTGATTTCATGCTAGAGTAGCCTGGATCACTCAATAGACTTATCCGTCAATAAAGAGGAGGACAGCATTAGCACCAAACTTTTCGTAGGGAACCTGAGTTTTGATACAACACAACAGGAACTGGAAAGCCTTTTTGCTGAAATGGGCGAACTCAGCGATGTCTTTCTGCCAGTTGATCGTGCGACTGGACGCCCAAGAGGATTCGCCTTTATCGAGTTTGTTGATACAGCCGCAGCAAAGGCCGCTATCGAGCGCTTCAACGATTACGATCTTGCGGGCAGGAATCTGCGCGTGAACGAAGCCGAAGAGCGTCCACAGCGACAACGCCCCTCTTCTTTTTCAAACTCATACTCAGATTTTGGATCACCATCGGGACAACCGTTCAATCCCAAGGCCGGAAAGCCCAAAGGCAGTCGCCGCAATCTGCGTGGCAAAAAGCGGAGTTTGTAAACTGACAGCGAGGGAGTCGCAGAGTCTGTCGCGCGGCTACTCAGTCGAAGGATGCTGAACGAGTTACGGCATTCTTCGATGATGCGTCACTCAGCTCCTTTCTCCCTCCCCGCCACGTATCTGGAGCCCGGCAGGTAACGATTCATCAAGGATCCGGGCCTGCTCCTTTGCTTCGAGTGCAACAATTTCTAAGACCTGTTTTGCCCAACCTTGTCCTGCAGGAAAGGCCGTCAGATATTCAACTACTTTCTGGCGGATAGCTTGGTCTACATCTCGGGTGCGATCCCCAGTGCACCGGGCGATTTGGACCAGTGCAAAGGCGAGCGCCTCTGACTCACCAGCTTTCTGGCGAGCTTTACCGTCAAGGAGTTGTTCGATCCAACGTGTGGCAACTTCACGTCGGACAACACAGTTTGCTGGGCCGTAGATTAATCTACGAGCCCCAAGCCGAGACAGCGCCCAGATTTCCTGATTCGAAGCTTTGCCTTTGGCCACAAGGCGAACCAGTTCTTCCCCAAGATTCGCCTTTGTTTCAGCATTCAGACGTTCACAACTCCCGAGCACTTGCCACATTTCGCGTAGTTCTTGTGATCCGAGTTTAGAACGTTTGGCTCCGCTCTTTATTTTGCCCTTTGCGTGCGGTAAGACCCAAGCGGCAATATCGGTGTACAAGACGTTTTGCTGTTGGCGACTCAGACCACCTGCAATGCGTTTCCACAGGTTCCACCACTCTGCTCGGCACTGCAGCGCGTTCTTATGGATTGGTCCGCGCGGATATAACTTCCACAGCTGTTGCATCCGCCATTCATCTGTCGCGTGGCCAAATCCCGGTCGGAGTAAAAATCCCCCCAAATTCAGCCATCGCGCTTCATACTCGGCGCCGTGGGCACGCCCTTTTTCTCCAGCAAGCACGCTCTCCCACACCATCCGAATAGCGCTCAGCGGCCAGCTGTCTTTGGTCGTGCCAATAGCGTGTTCCAATTGACGGATGAGATTCTGGGGAGTCACACCAGCTTCTCCCGCTCTTCCCGCGGCTGAGAAGACAGCTCGAACGAGCTGACCAGCTTCCTCCAGCCGAACCTCATCCACAATATGTTCTTCCTGCACGCCGGTGGGGGACGACGAGCTGGCCCCGGGTCCACCCAATCCGCCAAGTCCACGTGGGACACTGGCCTCTCCACGCAGCTGAAATTGCAAGCGCCAGCGGTGACTCGTCTGACGCGCTTCACACCACAGCTCAAGTGTTCCGACTTCAGTAAAGCGGGCTGAGACGTGAACAGGGATTTTGACACTTCCTGTTTTTTTGCCAAAGCGCAGGACAGTCCGAATAGCTGGCAGCGAAGATATTTCACCTGCGGGCAGGCGCAGGACAGTCCCAGGTTGGTCATGTTGACGGATGCTCGACGCGTATAGTGGAAAACTGACCGGTTGATTAGCGATCACTTCAAATTCGGGTTCCCTGAGACGAATCTCTTCGCCTTCTTCCATTCCCCGCCGGACCAGACACAAAGCTGATATAGTTTCGTCCGTTTCTGGTACGTGTCCCTTTTGCCCGCCAATGCCGATGTAATACGCGCGGGCGCTCCCACCACCAATCCGGACGCCTTGGCCACGCCGGACCAGACCGTAGTAAGCCGCCCCGTGGGCGACCGCCAGTTTGAGACTCATATTCGTCAGGACTGTGGGTTTCCAAGCGGACTCGGCGGACTCGCTGGGGACCGAAAACCAATCGGACAGCATATCGACAACCCGCTGGCGGATGGCAATGGGAGTCAGCGCACCGCCGTTGAACAGGATCGCATCGGGCCGGATAGCCGCTTCATCAGCGGCGGCCTGCTGACTGAGAAATTGGGCAATATGGCGCGGAATCTCTGGCTCACTGGCATACGGCAGACCAAATTCTTGCAGCCCTACCCGCGCACCTCGTCGAGGCATGGTCTCTTTCTCGATATGCGGAAAGAAGCCATTGAGGACGACGCTTTCCACCTCTTGGCGTTCGAGTTTGTCCTTCAGCGTCCCGCCAACAATCGCACTCCCGCGCCCAGCCAGGGTAATCGCTACACCGTCTTGATTGGCATCGGCAAAGATATCCTCTTTGGCCCTCCGACACAGGTGACACAAGCTATGCCAGCGCTGGGCATCAAGCCGTCCGCCCTTGGTCAAACGTTGCTCGACAAGACGGGCCAGCGCGATATCCATATTATCGCCACCTAACAGCAGGTGCTCGCCCACTGCGATCCGGTGGATTTCAATCTGGGAGGTGCCAGCCAGGACTGCCATCAGACTCAGGTCGGTTGTCCCTCCACCAACATCACACACCAGGATACGGCTGCCGACCTGTAACTCGCGTTGCCAACTGTCGGCATGGGCTGCCAGCCATGCGTAAAAGGCGGCCTGGGGTTCTTCTAAGAGAGTCACTTTTGTCAGCCCGGCTTGTGCTGCGGCTTGGACTGTCAACTCGCGGGCGACCTCATCAAACGAAGCCGGAACAGTGAGGATGACGTGCTGGGCTTCAAGAGCGTGCCCTTTTCCCATTTCCTGATTCCAGGCTTCTCGAATATGCAACACATACCGAGCAGACGCCTCGACTGGAGACAGCTTATTGACCTCAGGCGGACTGCCCCAGGGAAGAATCGCCGCATTGCGATCAACATCAGCATGACACAGCCAGGACTTTGCCGAGGCAAGCAGCCGACCAGGCACCCGCGCGCCCTGCAGCCGGGCAAAGTCACCAACTGCGTAGTCTCGCTCCGTGTCCCACGCTAAGCCGAGACTTCCAGCTGGGAGATCATGCGGACCGGGAAGATACAGGAAAGAGGGGAGGGTCGATTGAGTTGCAGTCGTAGCTTCCTTGACCAGCTGCGGAATGGGAAAAGACTGGACAGACTGGGCTTGTCGAGATTCGGCCGTATCGATATAGGCAACTGCACAGTTTGTTGTGCCAAGATCGATACCAACGATGTAGCGAGAAGAGGACATGCAAGAAAGTTCACGCGTGAAGGGGGGTAAGAGCGAAGAAGATATTTGAGGTTTCCCTGAGTGCGCTCAGCGCTTTGCTCTTACTTCTTCGCTCCTTGCTCCTCGCCTTCTGCCCGCACACTAAACTCCAGCTTCCAGCGGTGAGTATCGTCACGTGAGACCGCCCACAGTTCAAGAGTGCCAACTTCGGTCACATGGCTATGTAGGCGGACAGGCACCAGAACACCCTCTTGGTCAGTCCAGGACAACGTTGTCTCCAGGGGGCTCAGCTCTTCGATGTCTTCGCCTGGGTCTTCAATAAAAGCGCCGAGCTGATCGTCTCGCCGGGTACTTGAACCAAGAAAGCGAAACTCGGCCGGCTCGCCAACCACCAAACCAAATTCCTGGTCGGGGATATCACTCTTCGTTCCTTCTTCCAATCCAAACGGCACAACACACAATGCTTTGAGCGGGGCTGGCATGCCAGGCACGGCCGGCATTGAGGATTCGATACCGATATAATACGAGCGTGCCGTGCCGCCCCGAATCCGTACACCTTGGCCACGTCGAGCCAGACCGTAGTAAGCTGCTCCTCGGGCAACGGCGTAATCGAGCTGGGTCTCTTCTAATGTCCGAATGGCCTCGCCGCCTTCTGCCTGGACCCACTCCCCCAGGACCTCGATCATCCGTTGGCGCAAGCGGGGTGCTTTCATGACTCCGCCATTAAATAATACTGCCGTCGGATGGGCAAAAGTATGTGGGCTCTCTTGCGGGTCTGACTGGTCTTGCGGACAGTGCTGGCTCAGAAACTTGGCAACATGGCGGGTGATGCCTGGATCAGACGCATACGGCAAGCCCATCTCCTGAAAGCCCACCCGCCGACTTTTTTGGGGGTGATCAGCCGCTGTCCCATGCGGAAAGAATCCCTCGACCAAAGTCGCTTCGACCTCTTCGGAGCTCAATTCCGTCCGAATCGTTCCACCAATAACGCTGCTGCCACGCCCAAGAATCGTGAGCGGCTGGCTGTCAGCCTGCCCAGTTTGGAGTAAGAGTTCTTTTGCCGCGCGACAGCTGTGTCCCAGCCCCCGCAGCTGCCAGGTATCGAGTGTGATGCCGGTGGCAGCCAGGCGTTGCTGAACGGCATACGCCAAGGCGAGATCCATACTATCGCCACCGAGCAGAATATGATCGCCAACCGCGACCCGTTGCAGGACAAGCTCTCCAGCCTCCTCAGACACAGCGATCAAGCTCAAATCTGTCGTTCCGCCACCAACATCACAGACCAGGATCACATCTCCAACCCGGACCTGTTTCCGCCATTGTTCATCAGTGGCTTCAATCCAGGCATAACAAGCTGCCTGAGGCTCTTCGAGTAAGGTCAAGGTCACTGATCCCAGGCCAGCACGGTCCGCCGCTTGGACGGTCAAGTCGCGAGCCACGGCGTCAAACGAGGCGGGAACAGTCAGTAAGATGTCCTGATTTTCAAGCCCGTATTCTGAATTGTCTTGCGCCATGAACGTATTCCAGGCCTGGCGGATATGAAGAAGGTACTGAGCTGAGACCTCCAAGGGAGACATCTTTTGCAGCTCTGCCTCATTGTCTTCAACTCCCCACGGCAAAAGAGGCGCGGTCCGATCAACTCCGACGTGACACAACCATGATTTGGCCGACGAGATGAGCCGCCCTGGTACTGCGGCCCCCTGACTCCGAGCAAATGTGCCAACGACAAAAGGCATATCATCAGCCCAGGGCAGAACCAGGCTCCCCTCGGGCAACTCCTTTTTTCCGGGCACATACAAGAAAGACGGCAGCAGATCGCATTCCTCCACATTCCCAGGGCTGACAAGCTGTGGAATCGAGAAGAGCTGGATGGTTGGTTGCGTGCCGTCAGGCGGTTGCGTATCAACATAAGCGACGACACAGTTCGTCGTGCCGAGGTCGATACCAATGATGTAGCGGGAAGACATAGTGCCAAGTGTCAAGTTCAAGGTTTCAGGTTCAAGGTGTCAGGTTCAAAGGGCCAAGGGCAGAGAGGAAAGCATCGAACGCCTTCTCACCCCCTAGCGCCTCACCCAATCTCCACCTCTGCCGGTGCAACAATCTTTGGGTCTTGTCCAGACGGCTGGGCGGGGAGCGTCACCTGCGTCGTCTGCCATCCGGCGTGCCGTAAGACACCTCGGAATGGTGGCTCGCCACTGAAGTTACCAATGAGGCGAATAGCCGATGGGTCAAAGCCTTCTGGAATACTGACCTCGTCTCCTTCTCGACCATTCAGGACGGGCTCTACAGTCACGTGCTCGGTGAGGACCTGACGACACGACTCATGAATGGTACGCACGGCCGCTCCGATCTGGGCATCACTATATGACTGAATGTCTTCGCGCAGAAAATCGACCAAGCGACCGTCGCGTTGGAAGAGAGCCAAAAGCTGGACTGCCGCGTCAGTCCTCGGTTTTGCTGGGGCGGGCGGCAGTCCAGCTTTTGGCGTTGCAGGCGGCTTGGCCTGTACACTTGCTGTGTCAAAAGCAATCGGATTCGGGAGCAGCGGGAGGAGAATGACGAGTATGATCGCGATCAGGAGCGGAGCGCCGATAAAATAGAGCAGCGAGCCACCAGTTGGCAGGAGAACATAATTGCCTACTGCCAGTACGCCCAAGAGTAGGCCAATCAGTATCAGCCCAGTTGATTGTTTTTCCATTAATCCACCACACACGCCTGGGCTAAATCGGACAACACATGCCAACGCGTAATACTGCGCGGCTCTTCAATGAGTCCGCTTGTCATACCCACAAAAACCAGCTCACGAGCTGGGTCTGTCCAAGCCATAATGCTACTTGCTCCGGCATGCCCAAACGTCCGAGGCGAGGCAAGAGAGCCAAAGTAGTTAGGGAAGATACCAGTGCCGCGCATCCAGAATCCTAGGCCACGATTGGCAGGGGCTTTGGGCCACTGCCGGGCAACCCGAATTGGCTCAATGAGTCGATCTTCCATGTCTCCGGTATGGATCGTGGTTGCCAGATCAACCATAGCCGGACTCAGCACACGCACGCCGTCTAATTCTCCACCATTGAGCCACATCTGATAAAATCGTCCTAAGTCGGCGATCGTTGAATACGAACCAGCGCCTGGCACTGCTGCCCCTTGGACTTCGGGCCGGTTAAACGCCTCAAGGAATGCCATGGGAAAGGGTGCTCCGCCTTGGTCCAGAGCTTGAAGAGGCACCCGGCGCACTTGCATATCTGGCCGCACGCCCATGTGGGAATCTTTCATACCCAAAGGAGTGTAGAGATCTTCTTGACACATTTGGGCAAAACTGCGCGTCCCACCATCTACCCGGCGGGCAATTTCAGCCAGAATCCATGAGCCAGTGAGCGCATGGTAATGAACTGCGGTACCCGGCTCATATTCGAGCGGCTGGGCACATAAACGGGCAATTGTGGCATCCCAATCAGCCCATTGGGCTAGCTTCCAGTCTATTGGCATTGTGGGAAAACCAGCGGTATGGGTCAACACTTGAGCCACAGTGATATGCCGTTTCCCAGCCGCTCCAAACTCAGGAATATAGGCGGAAACCTTCTCATACAGCTGAACGTCGCCCTGGTCGGCTTTCATCAGCAGCATTGTGGCGGTGATGGGCTTGGTGGTAGAAAACAGGCAAAAGATATCGTCAACTTTGGCCGCCCGACCTTTTTCGGGTTCAGTCTGGCCTACCCCGCGCGCGGCCACGATCTTGCCACGTCGCGCCAGCAGGAAAGCGCCCCCAAACAGCCAGCCTTCGGTAATCTTTTTTTCAATAGCACGAAACAGATGCTCGACGCGGTCGGCATCAACGCCGACTTCTTTGGGATGTACAGTCTGCATGGAAATCTCTCCTCCGGTATCTCTTTGGTCCGTGAGTGCCCGAGCATACGTGATCGCTGTCTAAGCAAGAGGTGGCCGTGGCACCGACATACCCAAAATATTGTAGCCCCCATCAATGTGGACGATCTCTCCCGTGATCTTCTCTGCTAATGAGCTACACAGAAAGAGTGCGGTTTTGCCCGCATCCGAGTTGAGGATCTCTTCCTGCAAAGGCGCAAACTCCTTCATATGGTTCTGCATAATCTCAAACCCGGGGATGCTCGTCCCGGCCTTGGTCGCAGTCGGCCCTGGCGACAACCCGTTCACCCGGATGCGGTGCGGCGCCAGATCATAGGCCAGATTGCGAATAATGTTATCTAAGGCTGCTTTGGTGATACTCATCAACTGGTAGCCAGGCACGACCTTTTCCCCGGCATAGTAGGTCATAGCCAAAATACAGCCGCCCCGGTCTTTCATCAAGGGAAAAGCCCCATGCGCCAGAGCGATCAGGGAGTAGGCACTGACGTCCATGGCCAAGGAAAAATCCGTCCGCTGAATGTCCACAAATCGATTTTGAAACGACTGCGGGGGGGCATACGCAACCGAGTGGACCAAGAAGTCGATATGGCCAAATTCCTGGCTCAGTTGACTAAACAGACGTTCAATCTCTTCATCTTTGCTCACATCGCATTCGAGGATGAGCGGATGAGTGAGCTGTTCAGGAATATTGCCCATCATGCGTCGGACGGCCTTACGCTGAATGGAAAGGGCAACCCGTGCGCCTCCGTCATTAAGCATTTTAGCAATCGGCCAACCGATGGAATTCTCATCAAGCACGCCAACGACTAAGGCGGTTTTACCGGAAAAATCGAGTAGGCTGCTCAACGGGTTGTGTGAATCACTCATGCACTCTCCTTGCATACAAACGTCAAGGGGAGGGGCGCGCACCGCACCACGGCTGGAAAACCCCCTCACCCCAATCCTCTCCCCGAGGGAAAAAATCAGAAACCTTTATTTTCCTGTAAATTTAGGCTCCCGCTTTTCCACAAACGAACGGATCGCCTCTTTATGATCCTCAGTGTAGAAGCAATGCTTTTCCAAAGCTAAGGACGTGTCGAGCACCTGATTGGCCGTATCTCGCAAAATCTTATTGACCGAAACCTTCGTCCACCGAATTGCCTTAGTCGGACCAGTTGCCAAACGGGTGGCAAATGCCATGGCCTTATCCATCAACTCCTCGTTTGGCACAACGTGATTCACGAGCCCAATTCGCTCAGCTTCTTGGGCCGTCACCAGATCACCAGTCATCAGAAACTCTTTTGCTCGCGCCACCCCAACAAGCCAGGGCCAGATGACCGCCCCACCGTCGCCGGCAACCACGCCAACCCGGACGTGAGGATCGCCGATTCTGGCATTTTCCGCAGCATAAATCACGTCACAGAAGAGTGCCAGGGTCGCCCCTAAGCCAGTCGCCGCTCCATTCACAGCTGCAATAATCGGCTGTTCGACTTCCAGCATGTCGATTATGATCTTGCGCGCCTCAGTGAACAAGGCATCGAGTTGCGGTCCGCTCATGTCCTGAAACCACTTAATGTCTCCACCTGCACAAAAGGCTCGGCCTTTGCCAGTCAACACCACCACCTCAGTCTCCTGGTCCTGAGCAATGTCGGCAAAGATTTGTGACAGCTCGGTGTGGAGCCCAGCATTAATCGCATTCAGCGAGTCTGGACGATTGAACGCTACGCTTAAAATTTTGTCCTTGCGCTCCGCGCTAAGATAGTGATAACGACTGTAATCCATACTCAGTCCTCCTTTTTCAAGGCGCCCTATTATCTGTCAGAGTTGAGTAACGATCAAGGTGATTCAAAAAGATCATCGAAAATTATCGATGACCATGGGAAACAGCTATGCGTATTTATTTTTGTCGAGAAGGTATGGGGTATCTCAGAGACATTCTGCAACACGAACTGCCAGATGATGAAATTCTGGATTGTGCCCCTGAAAAGGTCTCGGAAGTTGCTCGGGACGCTGATGTTTTGATTCCGACAGTATCAAAAATTGGGGCTGCCGCCTTTACCTCTCCGCGCCTGAAGTTGGTCCAGCAATACGGTGCTGGGCTCGATTCGGTCGATATCCCGGCGGCAACGCAAGCTGGCGTGTACGTCGCCAATATCCCGAGCGCAGGCACTGGCAATGCTGAGTCAGTGGCCGAACTGAGTCTCTTTTTTATGCTGGCCTTAGCTCGTAAATACCCGCAGGCCAAAGAAAGTATTGAACAAAAAAGGCTCGGCACACCAATGGGCCAGACTCTGAAGGATCGTACGGCTGCGATCATCGGCTATGGCGGCATTGGCCGAGAGGTTGCCCAGCGGTTGGCTGGCTTTGAAATGAAAAGAGTCCTGGCCGTATCCAAGCGTGGACCTAAAGACACACCTGAGGAAAACGCGATTCCGGTCGATTTCCACGGCACGCTCGACAACATGCACGATGTCCTGCGCGAAGCCGACTTTGTCATCGTTGCCCCGCCCTTGAACGACGAAACGCGTGGCCTGATTGGTCAAGCAGAATTTGCGTGTATGAAACCGGGTGCGTTCATTATCAACGTCGCACGTGGCCCAGTCCTGGACTACGATGCGTTTTTAGCCGCGCTCAAGGAAGAACGGATTGCGGGGGCAGGCTTGGATGTGTTCTGGGAAGAGCCATTTGATCCAAGTGACCCTATCTTTTCATACAACGTGATCTCCACCCCGCATTTTGGTGGAGCGACGGATCTCAGCCTACAAGGGATTGGCAAGAAAGTCGCAGAAAATATTAACCGGATCAGAAGCGGAGCAGTACCCCTGCACTGTTTTAACGAAGAGCTAAGAGCTAAGAGCTAAGAGTCAAACGTTAAACGCCTTCTTAGCTTTGTTGCTCTTAGCTGCTCTTAGCTGCTCTTAGCTTCGTTGCTCAGCTGGGACATACGGCTCAGCATGCTTACCAGTATAGATCTGAGTCGGTCGGAAGATCCGGTTATTGGGTAATTGCTCAAGCCAGTGAGCCAGCCAGCCTGCTACCCGAGCGATGGCAAAGATAGGAGTGAACTGGTCAATTGGGATACCCAGTTTGTCGTACACAACCCCAGAGTAAAAATCGACATTTGAGGCGATTCCCTTTCGGCCAACATGGTCGCCGATGACCTTTTCTACTTCTTGGGCAACTTTGTATAAGGGGTGTTCACCTTTTTGCTCAAAGAGGTGCGTGGTCAAGCCCTGTAAGGCAAATGCCCGCGGATCTTTGACCTTATACACGCGGTGGCCAACTCCCATAATCTTGGCCTTGGCCTTCAGCTTGGCCTCGATGAACGGGCGAACATTCTCAACAGTCCCAATCTCTTGGAACATACGTAGCGCTTGTTCATTCGCTCCGCCGTGGAGTGGGCCCGTCAATGCACCAATAGCCGACGATACCATCGTATAGGGGTCGGCCAAGGTCGAACCAACCACGAGGCCGCCAAAAGTTGACGCGTTCATGGTATGTTCGGCATGCAGAATCAGACACACATCCACAATCCGGGTTTCCAGCGGATCAGGCTCTTTTTCAGTCAGCATCCACAAAAAGTTGGCCGCGTGGGACAGGTCATCCCGCGGTTTGACCGGCTCATCACCGTGGCGCATGCGCTCAAAGGCAGCCACAATCGTCGGCAGCTTGGCAATCAGACGTATGATCGACCAGTAATTCTGCTCCTGATCTGCCACATCTTTTGCTGGGTAGAACATGCCTAAAGCAGCCACAACCGCCTGTAAGGCATCCATCGGATGGCCGGTTTCAGGAAAAGATTTCAGCAGATCGACAACCCGGTATTTAATCCGCCGATGGGTGCGCAGATCACGATCGAATTTTTCAAGGTCTTGGCGGGTGGGTAGCTTCCCCCATAACAGCAGCGACGCGACTTCTTCATACGTGCTTTTTTCCGCTAATTCTTCAATCGGAATACCACGGTATTCGAGCACACCCTTCTGCCCATCAATGAAGCCTACTTCGGACTCCATAATGGGTATACCTTCTAGTCCAGGAATAAACTTGTCCATACAGCGGCCTTTCTCTCTCCTCGAGAAATATGTGTGTGGTCAGTAATGCAGCCCTGAGTCAGCGATTCTATGAGCCATTGTGTGAACGCTGTTAGCCGCCCATTTGCTTATTGAACGTGTCAAGATCAAAATAATCACGCCAGGCCGATATTTTCCCATTTTGGAATTCAAAGACTCCAGCAACTGGCATGGAGAGTTTCTTTTCTCCCATGACAAAATGGTCAACCCGCTCATTCATCACAACGTTCCCAGCCGACGTAGTGTGCAGGATGTCGAACTGAACCGTATCTGCTCCCCGCAGAAATGGCTCAACAAACTTCCGGATGGCATCATGTCCGACGCACGGCTCCATCGGAATATTGTGATAGAAACAGTCTTCGGTCATGTAGCTGAGCACCTCATCGGTATTCTTGTGTGCCCATGCCAGGCAAAAATCAGCCACCAGCTTTTCGTTCTCTGCGCTCATCACGGTCCTCCTTTTTCGGGGATGGGCATGTTCTGTCTTTGGGCTTGCCCCTATTACCTAGCGGAAATCCCCTACTGATGGCAAGACTCCCATTTGCGGCCACGACTCGAGTCAGCCTTGACGCGTGCTGAGGGCTGTTTTACTTTGCGGACATGGCCGATTTTTATGATCCTTTCTCCTCTGTCAGCAGCCACGCGGGAGATGTCCGTGAGCGGCAGCCTGAAGTCAGCGAGATTCTGCCCAGCCTCTTCGTAGGAGAGTATCCCCGAACAGAGGACGTTGTCTGGCTAAAACACGAGTTCGGTATCTCCGCTGTGTTAAGTCTGCAAGATGACGAAGACCTCGCGGTCAATAATCTTAGCCTGCCAGACTTGCGTTCGGCCTACCATCAGCACAACGTTGCATTCTGCCGCACCCCGGTCACAGACTTTAACTGCCAGAGCTTAGCGGATACGCTCCCCCAAGCCTTGGCCGAATTACAAACCTTTGTCCAGGGGGGTAACGTTGTCTTCCTCCACTGCAATGCAGGCTGTAATCGTGCCCCAACCCTAGCCATTGCCTACCTGCATGTCCATCACAATCTCGGACTAGCCGAAGCACGCGATTTTGTGAAAGCACGCCGCCCGTGTGGGCCGTATATGCAAGTACTGTATGAGTGGGCAGCTCGGAGCGAAGAGCCTGGAGCTAAGAGAAGAGCACAGACCCAAGAAAGCGTTTGATTTTTTACTCTCTGCTCTTCAGACGAATGTTGCAAAAATCGTATCGGCGATGAGCAGCCCCTCAGCCGTCAGCTTCAGACGTCCGGCCTCTTCTTGCAGCAGCCCTTCGGTGATGAAGTCTGTCACCTGGGGAAAGGTTTCCAGCAGATTCATACCAAAACGCTCGGTAAACGCGTTCGGATCAAAGCCGTTGAGCTGGCGGAGGTTTAAAAACAAAAACTCGCCTATGGCTTGGTCTCGGGTCAAGGTCTCTTCAAAACTGTGGGTTGATTCGTATGAGAGCGCTTTGTCCATATAGGTTTTCGGGGTTCGCGCATTACTCCAACGCATGCCCCAGTCTTGTTCATGGGCAAAAGAATGTGCGCCAGCTCCAATGCCAAGATAACTCTGGCCAGTCCAGTAACGCGTATTGTGCTGAGAAGAGAACCCAGGACGGGCAAAGTTAGAGATTTCGTAGTGCTGGTAATCGTGCGCGCGGCACGCAGATTGAATCTGGCCGTACATACTGACTTCAGTATCCTCAGTCACAGGCTGGAGTTGGCCTTTTTGACGTTGGCTGAAAAATGGGGTGTGCTCTTCGTAGGTCAGATTATAGATGGAAATGTGCTCGGGCACACAAGAAAAGGCCCGGGACAAGTCGGCAGCTAATAAGGCCGTAGTCTGGCCAGGCACGGCAAACATAATGTCAATATTGAGGTTTGAGAAGCCCGCTTCGCGTGCCCAGCTCATGGCTTGCAACGCGTCTTCTTGGGTATGTAATCGGCCTAGGGTTTTGAGGAGGTTTGCTTGGAAGGATTGGACTCCCAGGCTGAGCCGATTGACTCCAACAGTCCGAAATTCGCTCAGCGTTTCTTTGGTGACAGAAGCCGGGTCTGCTTCTAAAGTCATTTCCAGCTCAGGTGCCAGCCGGCACAGCGTGGAAACGAGCTTGAGGAAGCGGTCAATCGAGGCCGGGGCAAACAGCGCCGGCGTCCCCCCGCCAAAGTAGATCGTTTCTATTTGCTTATCTCGCCATACCGGTTGCTCGGCCGCGGACTGGAGTTCAGCACACAAGGCATCGATATAACGCTCCTCCGGCCAACTCCGTCCCCCATAAGCATTAAAATCACAATAGGGGCATTTGACCAGACAGTAAGGAATGTGGACGTAAAGGGAGAAAGGCATAGAATAGGAATCAGCTATCAGGAAACAGCGGTCAGATCAAAAAGGCAGAAACCGCTATTCCTGGAAACTGGCAACTACTTGCCATACCTCCGCAGCACAGCTGCCACAACTCCCTGAATCTCGACCTCAGTCTCAGAGACAATAATCGGCTCCATGTCGGGATTGGCGGGTTGTAAGCGGATGCGGCCGCCACGTTCGTAGTAGAATTTCTTGACCGTTGCTTCGCCATTAATCAGCGCCACGACCGTCTCACCATTATCGGCACTCGGCCGCTGCTCAACAACAATAAAATCTCCGTCTAAGATACCTTCATCGATCATTGAACGTCCTGTGACCCGTAAAGCAAAGGCTTCATGCGGACGCCGGACAAGATCGACAGGAATGGACAAGACGTCTTGCGTTTCAACTGCCTCAATCGGCACCCCGGCTGCGACTTGCCCGAGCAATGGGAGTTCCAGCGCTTGGGCTGTTTTTTGTGGTGGGGTCAATTCAATGGCTCGGCTCAAGTTCCATTTACGGGCAATGACACCTTTGCGTTCAAGATTACTCAGATGTTTGTGCACAGTTGCCAAGGAAGACAACCCAAAATGCGTCCCAATCTCCTCAAGTGTTGGAGCATAGCCATGCATGTTTGCGTAGGAGTCAAGATACTCCCAGATTTCACGTTGTCTGCGGGTTAGAATCATAACACCCTCCTCATTCCCTGTATTCCTTTATGCCAGCGAACAAAAAGCGAAGCAAGACGGCCCAGAGCGAGGAGGTGGCTGAGTCGCTTGATGGAGCAGCCCCGTCGTGCAACAGTTGGGTCAGTGAAGAACGCACCCTGTCGGAAAGGCTTGAGGAATCTATGCGACGATTTCCCTCTTGTATGTACGCCCTAACCGTAGCGTTATTTGGCCTGTTTGCGTGCTCATCGGCCAGCAGTCAATCGTCTACGGGCTTGCAGACGATTACGCTCCCGGACGGCTTTTCTATCAGCGAGTATGCAAGAGGTGTTACGAATGCCCGCTCAATGGCACTCGGGGCCAATGGAACGGTTTTTGTCGGGACCCGCTCAGAAGGCAGCGTCTATGCTGTTGTCGATAGTGACAAGGACAACACGGCGGACAAGGTCATCACCCTCGCGACTGGTCTGTTTGCCCCCAATGGAGTGGCGTTTCGGGAGGGAGCCCTATACGTCGCAGAAATCCACCGGGTGTTACGTTTTGATGATATAGAAGCGCACCTCAACAATCCGCCCCAACCAGTGGTGATAAATGCCGAGCTGCCCACCGACCGCTGGCATGGCTGGAAGTTCATCCGTTTTGGGCCGGACGGCAAACTCTATGTCCCAGTCGGCGCGCCGTGTAATGTGTGTGAACGTGAGGACGAACGCTACGCGTCATTATTACGCATGAATGCAGATGGAAGTGGCTTAGAAATCTTTGCCAAAGGCATTCGCAATACGGTAGGCTTTGATTGGCATCCGGACTCTCATGAGCTGTGGTTCACGGATAATGGGCGGGATAATTTAGGCAATGATGTGCCCCCAGACGAGTTGAACCGGGCACCAAAGCAGGGACTCCATTTTGGATTTCCGTACTGCCACTCCGGCCGGATTCCTGACCCGGACTTTGGCGAGCAGCGGCCCTGTACACAGTTCACATCCCCAGCCCAAGAGCTGGGCCCGCATGTGGCTGCGATTGGGATGCGTTTTTACACCGGAAAGATGTTCCCGGAAGCGTACCGCAATCAGATCTTTATTGCCGAACACGGCTCCTGGAACCGCAGAGATCGGATTGGCTACCGGGTGACGCTTGTCCGCCTCGAAGATCACAAGGCGACATCGTATGAAGTCTTTGCCGAGGGTTGGCTACAAGACAGCGGCGTCTGGGGCCGGCCATCCGATGTCCTGGTGATGCCAGACGGCGCGCTCCTCGTCACCGACGACCTGGCGCATAAGATCTATCGGATTAGCTATGGGGGCTAAGAGCAAGGAGTCTGGAGTATGATATCAAATGCTTGCTCGGTTCCCCACTCTCCTCTTAGCTCCAGGCTCCTTGCTTAATAGAACGCCAAGCTCGCAAAACTGACCGAAGACTGGGTATGTGGATCAATCGAACGGTCGTATTTGATCAGTTTGCCTTCTTTTGCCCCAACCACAGGTAACAGGTGCAACAGGGTGTACATCGGCGAAAAGCCACACACCCGGCGCTTATCACCGTCTTTGGCAATCTGGTCAAAAAAGTCACCATGGTCAACGTTTTCTAAGGCTTGAATCAGCCGTTTATCTTCTGATTCCACCCAGTCGAGAAAATCTTGCTTTAAATCCCCCTGATCGCCAAACTTCTGCCCGACATGGGCAAAGTCCACCCCGGCTACAAAACACACTTTGCGCCCGCTCTGAGCTATTGTTTTTTTCAACGCCGTCAGAAAGTCCGCCATACGTGGGATTTCAGTCGGTGGAGTTTTGGTCATGACCATATGGTGAAACGAGGAAACCAGAATCGGCACGACGGTGAAATCTCGCTTACCACTCAGCATGTACTGCAGGAAGAGCATTTGGAATTCAAGTGAGTGTTCGTTGCGGTGCAGCAATTCATCACCGAACAAGTCCTCAGTGTAATGCTCTTGCAAGGTCCGCGTGAAGCCTTGATCGGTACGGACTGGTCCAAGCGGCGTATTGTAATCCTTAAGCGTTGAAACAAACAAATCGTTCGTTCCGTAATGTGAGGTCCCCAGCAGGATAAACAGATCGGCGTCACAGCGCTCAGCCAGCTCTTTATACGCCCACGCATAGGTCGGTCCGCCAACCCGGAGGTCAATGTGTGGCGCGATCAGGCCGCGAATCGGCGGGTGTTCCTGAGTCACAGCCGAAGGCAATCCTGGCCCGTCAGCGCCTTTGAAGAAGGCCGACAGCTGCGTAGTAAATTCGTCTGGCTGAGAGGAATAGCAGGTATCGGCATGGGCCATCTCACGGACCGGCGCCTGCTGAAAAGCGTCGAGCGTTTCTTGTTGCAGCCGGGCAAAGCGTTCACTGTCGAGGTAATAATAGGTGTCGAGCTGGTCGATCAATGCATTCAGCTGTTCACGTGGCAGGACTTGGCTGAACTGGCGGGCAAACGCCTCTTGGATATCTAGCAATGAGTGCTGACCATCAAAATGGCTCAGGATAAAATACGTGACCTGGGGAATCAGTAGCGATTCCGTGGCATAATTGAGTGGGTCGCGGATACAGACCCGGGTGTCCTTTTCCACTTCCACAGGAAACGCCTCAATATGCCGGAGCTTAGGATAGTCCATACGGCCTCACCTCAGGATAGACGAAGATTCAGTCGCTCCTACACATAGAATCTTTCCGAGGAGGGAGCAAGGAGCCGGGAGAAGGGCGGAACCGGCGCGACCGGGTTCCGACAGCGAGAGGCTTTCCTCGCCAAATCTTCGAACGCGGTGACACTGTAAAAGCCGACAGGGATAAGATCGCGACTACAAGTGAATGTCGGTCTCGGCTATTGCATGCCCCGCAACCAAAGTTAACCCCCTGAAAAAAATGTGTTTTCAGGGGGTTTTCATATCTAGTACACAACGAAGATATCCGTCTGGGAATCTATTGGGAATCACCGGATGGGTGCTTTGTTTGCAAGTGGCGATCGTTGCATAATCAGGTCATGATGGCTCTATGCGTCGCAACCGAGCGCCAGATCAATGGATCGGCGGGCGGATCTCATTCTTGTGTTGATATCAGTCCGTTCTGATGCCCGCGAGTAGTTCGTTGAGGTTGGTCGCCACCTCATATCGAGCCGGCGATTTCCCGACCTCGAGTGCGTCGAAGTGCGCCTTTCCACACTCAATCTTGGCGCTTTCGGTGCCACGAAGATCGCTGGCAAACAGGCTGCCCTTCGTTTCGACCACGAAGTACAGCCGCTCTCCCTCATCAGAATCGACCAAGACAGCCCAATCCGGGTTGTAGCTCCCGAGAGGCGTTGGCACCGTGAACCATCCGGGAAGCTTGGCGTACACCTTCACGGAGGTGTTCTTCTCAAGCTGGTCTGCAAAACCGAGTTCGGTGCCAGACTCATAAACGACCTTCTCGTAGACCGACTTCGTCGTGTCGAGCATGTTCTTCAGATAGCTGGTCAGCTCTTCCTTCTCGAAGAGTTCCTGCGCGTAATAGTGCTCATCTCCCAAGCGCTGGTACGTGATCCCGTCCACCAACGCCTGCTGCTTGCAGCGGTTGACGGCCTGTGCGGCTAGCTCGATGAACTGCTGTGGGTTGCGCCTGAAGTCGCCGAGGCGCCCACTCCCACAAAGAATCCGCCGGATGCTGCGCCGCGTGAGCCGCGTCCGGTCCTGAAGCTCCGTCAGCACGTCGGGCAGCTCAATGTCGGTCTCGTTCAGCACTACCGTGGCCGCCCCAGTTGTCTCGGTCGCTTCCACCCCGGCCTGACCGATGGCGATGTCGGCCTTGCGCCACTGAAGCCGGGGACTCGGGATCGTTGGCGCGTCCTGAAGCGCTTGCGTGCACTTTGCGAGCAGGTCTTCGTTATCGAAGGCCACACGGTAGGTGGTCTTGTGCTTGATGCGGTCCCACAGCTCCTTAAATTCCGGGCTGTGAAGCACGGCCTGGCGTGGGCGTACCGGGCGGCGTTCGTCGGCGTTTTTGATCTCCAGACGCCCGGCGAGCTTACGCAGAACATCGGCGATCTCCGCACGCTGTGCCGTGAATGCCTCGGGCACGCTGAGGGTCTCGTCTTTGAGTGCCTTGCGGAGAGAATCTTGTACCCGCCCCGTCGTGTCGATGTAGCCTTCTGCCTTCAGGTGCGCCCATAGAACCTTCGACGCCTCAAAACCAAGAGCCGTCGTCTGTCCGTCTTTGTCGGCGACCGGAATGGCCGCAAACTGATGCGGCTCCACGACGCCAAAGCGAATCCCCGTGTCGGTCTCGATCTCCTGTTGCAGGTTCTCGGCGAACTCCTCGTAGCTCTCTGTCGCAACGACCGTGAGCGTGTTGACGTCGAAACCGCGCAGGCGTTCACCCGCCTGGTTGACGCACAGGCGCAGACCGCGCCCAATCGTCTGCCGCCGCTCCTGCTCGGTCCGAATGTCGCGCAGGGTACAAATCTGGAAGACGTTGGGGTTGTCCCACCCCTCGCGCAGGGCCGAGTGGGAAAAGATAAACTTGAGCGGCGTCTCAAGGCTCAAGAGCTTCTCCTTCTCCTTCATGATCAGGTTGTAGGCGCGTTCAGCGCTGTCGCGGTTGGTCTGGTTGTTTTCGGCGGTGTCTGTCCAGCCGCCTTTCTTGTCGATGGAGAAGTAGCCGTTGTGGACCTCCTCAGCGGCCACGTCTTCAACAAATAGAGCCCAGTAGTCTGGATGATGGGCGAGACGCCGATACTCCTCCTCGAAGATTTGGGCGTAGTCTCCCTTGGCGACATTGCCTTCCTCATCGTACTTCCGGTAACGCTCCACCGCGTCGATAAAGAAAAGGCTGAGCACCTTGACCCCCTGCGGGCGCAGGCGCTTCTCCTTGTCGAGATGCTCCCGAATGGTTCGACGGATCATTTCGCGCTGGACGGCGAGAGCATCCACGTCACCCCAGGTTTCTCCCTTTCTGAGGTAGTGCTCACCGCCGGGCACGCGGAGTTCGACAAACTCGTTCCCTTTTTCGACCCGGATTTCGCCAATGAGGCAATCACGGTAGACAGTACGGCCCGTTGTCTGTTCGAGATTGTCGCCGTCGTGGATGCTGACTTCCCGCCGTCGCACCTTCCCCGATGTCTCAACGTCAAGCTCGACCTTGGCGCTGATGACCCCGTGCCGGTTAGTCGTTGATACCACGCGGACGTAGGGCGTGTTGTGGGCGTCCTCGACCGTAGCTGACGCCACCTCGATTTGCTTCACCAGCTTACGCTCGTAGGCGTCAACGGCGTCGAGCCGGTAGACCATATGATGCCTGTCCGCATGCGTCGCCGAGTAGCGTAACGTGCAGAGCGGATTCATAGCCGCTAGGGCTCCTTTGCCGCGCCCGCCCAGACCGCCATCTACGCTCTGCGGCTCGTCCACGATCAGGATGGGCCGCGTAGCCCGGATGAGGTCAATCGGCTTCTCGCCGCCGGTCTTCTCGCTGTCCTTGTAGAGGTTATTAACGTCCTTCTTGTTGATAGCACCAACCGTCACCACCATGATTTGGATCTGCGGACTGGTGGCAAAATTCCGCACCTGACCGAGCTTTGCGGAATCGTAGAGGAAATACTCAAAGGGCGTGCCCGAATAGAGGGCCCGAAAGTGGTCGTCCGTAATCTGGAGCGATTTGTAGACGCCCTCCTTGATCGCTATTGACGGCACGACGATGACAAACTTGGTGAAGCCGTAGCGTTTGTTCAGCCCAAAGATTGTACGTAGGTACACGTAGGTCTTGCCAGTCCCCGTCTCCATCTCCACAGTAAAATCACCGGAAGCCAGCGATTCGGAGGGTGGTACGCCGTTGCGAAGCTGGATGGCATTCAGGTTTTCAAGGATTTCCTCATCGAGCAGGGTCAGCTGGTTGCCGACGCCGAGATCGTTTTCGGCAAAGGCGAGCCGCGCTTGGGGATCCGCCGTGTCCCGCGTGACGGTGAACTCAGTCCGACACACCTCCTGGCCGCGGAACAGGTCACACACAGCTTCAGTCGCCTGGAGTTGGAAGTCGAGATTGGGTTCAAAGTGGAGTTTCATTGGGTTTTGGCCTAATCAACTGACTCCGTCATCCCTGCTATCCGTCTCAGGGCTAGCAACAATGCGGGAATATCATTCTGAATGACGTCCCAGATGATATCGTTGCCTATCCCCAGATATCCATGCGCAACACGGTTGCGCATACCCACTATCGTTCGCCAGGGGATTTCCGAGTGGGTCTCGCGGACCGCGTCCGGGATATGGGTAGCCGCCTCGCCAATCAGTTCTAGATTCCGCAAAGTGGCATCGTATGTGAGAGCGTCGCTGACAAAAGTGTCTTGATCCATGCCGTCGGTAAAGGATTGGACCTTCTCGGCAAATTCAATCATGTCATTCACGTAGAAACGCCATTCCCGCCGTCCTTGACCGGCATCAGACATAAATGGCCTCCCGCTCGACATACGGGCGCAGTTCCGGGCGGAGCGCTTTGTCAGTGACCAGATCAACGGAGAGCCCCGTCAAGTCTTCCAAGTAGAATTGCACACCGAAGTAGCGTTTGGACGTAGCAGGCCCGTCAAAACGAATCAGAATGTCCATGTCGCTATCGGGTGTAGCCTCCCCGCGAGCGATTGACCCGAAAAGCGCGATATCGGTAACACCGAAACGTTGCACCAGGATCGTTTTGTGATCTCGGAGCAGCGTTAAGGCTTGCTCTTTATCCATCGTTCCTCTCTTTTCTGGTCCGTTCGGTCTTCACGTCCTGTGCCCACCCGGCGAGGTCAATCTTGCGTAAGTGTAACGCGGCCTGCAATCGGTCGAGGGCATCCAACGCGGCCTTGTCTACAGGTGGTTGCTGCTGGGTCGTCGCTATTCCGTCTCTGACTTCGGCAAGTATTCCTTCCATTGGTCCTTTACATACTCCCAGAATCCATCCACGGGTTTGCTTCCGCATATCGGTGCGAGTTCTTGTCCGATACGCGTAAGTTTCGCCATCCCAAAGACAAGCTCGTTGCCGCCGTCGCGGGGCATCTCCAACGTAAGCGGCCTGTCGTAGTAAGCCACAGAAAATCTCTTGGGAAGATAGTCCCAAGTCATTTTCGTCGCTCCGAATTGAATAAGACCAATACTGTCAAGGTGAATTAGGCCGTCGAAATCAATCCCGTGTCTATTGTATATTCTCGCTCTCTCATCGAACATCACTAGGTCACGAACTCCACTAAGCACCCAAACGAATCCGCAGAACCGAGTGAACAGATCGGCTTCAGTCTTATCGAAATCTGAAAGGAAATTGACAGTCCTCTTCGAGTAGGTTCCGGAAACGTTCGCTTCGCCAGCTAGAACGCGCGACCATAGCTCCTGCATCTCATTGTCAGACACGATCCGGGATTTATCGAAGAAGTTTACAATCCAATCGTCTGCGATTGAGTCGGGCTTCGCGTTTTCGTTCAACTGCGGCACCGCTTTAGCGGTAATGTCTTCCATGTTTTTCTGGCGTTGCGCTTCCTCCCCAATCCATCGACGTGCGGCTCGTTGATGCAGGTCGGTTATCTCAATTTCAGATTTAGCCTCTGTCAAGGCGGCGTCTGCCTTAGCCTTTGCGACTCTCCTGATCTGATGTGGCTCATAGAGAACGCCTACTGCGTCCGATATCTTCTCAATTAGGGTATCCGCAGGTTTCGTCAAGTCTCCCAAATTTATGAGAGAATTGGAAGCCTCCTGAGACATAGTAACTCCTTCCCTACAAACTCCTCACATTCCCCAGCCCGTGCTGCTCCAAGATGGCCGCGAGGTTGGTCTTCGCCACGTCATCCTCAAAGGCGCTGTCGCTGAAGACCACTGTACTGTCGCCGGCAGGTGCGAGCTCATCATGCCACTCGGCGATTCCGAGGGCCAGGGGCTCGACCTCCTTCCGAGTAACGTTCTCGCCAAGGCAAGCGATCAACGTGCCGGCGCCGATGGAGTGCACAGCTTTGCCCGCGATGGTTCGATTCTCAATAGGTATGCAAAGGTCAAGACCGAGCTTGAGTAGAATCTCGTAGAGAATGTCTTTCTCGCTACGGTCAGGCTGTATGTGTTCAAGGTTTTTAAGGAGTGTCCCTTCCAGGTCGTCGCGGTCCGGCTCCCAGGCGCAGATATTAGAGCTATCGAGCTTGAAGACACGGAAGCCGAGGTCGCCGTCATAATCAGGATTCTCTCTTCTAATTTCCTCTCCAGCCAAGCGAATGCGCTCCTTACCAATGTCCGCAATCGTATTGAAGCCAGCTTTCTTTGGTTCGGATGTAGCGTCGCACCGCTCTGGCAACTGTACCATGATGAATTTCCGCTCACCTGCGTCTTCCTTATTCAGTGCTAGTACAGCGTGGGCTGTGGTACAGGAGCCAGCAAAAAAGTCGAGCACTAGATCGCTTGAATCAGTAGATATCCTCAGCAGCCTGTCCAACAGCTTGAGTGGTTTCTTACCGTTCTTGAAGTCTACTCCCCCTTCATTATCAAGTCCTGTGGTCCTAATATCTTGCCAGAAATCACCCGGATTCGTTGTCAGATATTGATCGGCAAACAACAGTCTTATTCTAGGTTGTTCAGATTGCTGATTGTAATCGCTCTTTATGAGATATTTCTTCTTTTTCGGGGTAACCACTAGGAAGAACCCAGCATCGGTATTCAACTTTTTCTGGTCTGCTAGATTCCTTGCTACCGTTGTCGTCGCAACGTCACGAACTATTCGCCAGGCATTTTCATATTTAGCGCGTAGCTTCTCGTCTTCTGTAGTCACGTTACGCTCATCAAACAGGCGATTTAAAGGTTTAAGGCTGATTTTGCTGCAAATATGGTCAGCTTTCACAATGTTAGATTCGGCAGACGATTCATCCCCGATTATTGTTTTCAATTCTCCTATTTCTTCTTTAGAAAGCCCGCAGACGAGGTGTTTGTATTCGCTATCCCAATTATCTTTGGGTATGAGAGGAGGGACTATTCGTACTTCCATCTTCTTGTAGAAAAGGACGTACTCCTTTAGCTTCGGTAGTCTCTGGCCTACATGTGCCATCTTTACGCCCGTAGACTCTGACATCTTTACACAAATCGTATTTACATGGCTCTCTTCTCCAAACACCTCATCACAAAGTCTTTTCAAATTTGCCTGCTCGTTATCATCAATAGAAATGGAGAGGACTCCATCCTCCTTCAGTAAGTTCCGCGCCAGTTTCAACCTCGGATACATCATATTCAGCCAGTCAGTATGAAAGCGGCCCGAGGCTTCCGTGTTGGACGACAGCTTGCGATGCTCGCCGTCTATCTGCCCCGTCAGTTCCAGGTAGTTCCGAATGTTGTCGCGGTAGTCGTCCGGGTAGACGAAGTCCTTGCCCGTGTTGTATGGCGGGTCAATGTAGATGAGCTTTACCTTTCCAGCGTAGCTCTTTTGTAGCAGCTTCAGCACCTCCAGGTTGTCACCTTCGATCATCAGGTTCTGCGTTGTATCCCAGTCAACGCTTTCTTCCGTGCAGGGGCGCAGGGTGCCGGTCGAAGGTGTCAGCGCAAGCTGCCGGGCTTGACGTTTCCCGTGCCAGTTGAGCCCGTACTTTTCTTCACGCTCATCGACCGCACCGCCGAGCAACTGCTTGAGCACCTCGAAGTCAACCTTCCCCTCGGTGAACGCCTCGGGAAATAGGCTCTTCAGATGTTCGACATTCTCGGCGATAACGTTTGATGAGCGGGTTTCCGAGTCGTTGGCAGTGATCTTTTTCATACCGTCTCCTCTGTTCACAATCTGGCACGCGCGGCGTCGCGGTCGGTCCGCAAGCGCTTGAGTTCCAGGTTCAACGCTACCTGGCGGGCAATTTGCCTCTCTTTCTTGGCAACTAAATATAGTTCGGCGATCTTGGTATCGAGACGCCGGTATTCCTGCAGTGTCGCTGCCCGGTCTGCCGCCTCCATCGCCGAGGCAGGGATCGAAAAAACGCCGGTAACCCTCGCGGCGCACAGCGCCTGTACTGCATCAATCCAACCCTGGTAGAGGGTATGGAGCGTAGTGCGAGGCTGATGGGCTAACGCAAGGGCGGCACAGAACGCCGTGGTCAGCTCATCCGCGCAACCGTCCCAAAGCCGGGCCGCGATGACGTCGCCGTCGACCACGATCTTGTCCGCTTCGCCTTGTGACCAGCGCTTATGAGCCAGTGAGAGTTCCGGGACGTCTCTCTGCCAGGCAATCAGCAGCACCGGATAGGGCACGGCGCGATGCAATAGCTCGGTGAGTCGCTCAGCGCCTACCCCAGAGCGAAGTGTGAGCTGCAGTACGGCGATCTCCAGATACTCGCGGGCCGCGTCACGGTATTCAGCCACGCCGATCGTCGTGGGTTTGAGCACGGCGAGCCACCGGATCTCCTCGATTCCCTCCCGGATGTGCCGTTTGTCGGCTGCCGTTGGTGCACCGTTCTCGATGAACAGTGTTTTTGGCACCCGTCGATCGACGAGCGCCTCACTGGGGAGTGCGAGAGCCGCAAAGAGATCGAAGGTATTCATGCCGCATCTCCCGCCAACACGACAAGGAATGCGACCACCTCAAAGTCATTGATGCCGGCGAACTCACTTGCCATTGCATGTGTTCCTCCCGGCGAGAACAGGCTGGCGATCGCATGCTCCTCGCTCTTTCCCGCGATGGAGGCGACTGCGGCAGCAAGGAGCTTTTGTGCTACGTGCATGTCTTCGTTCTGGCGGGTAGCCTCGTCGAAGTGGGCGCCGGCGTCGGCGTCCGGCATGTCGCGGCCCAGACAGAGACGTTTCAGACTGTCGAGAACCTGCTTAGCCTGGGTGAACGGCAAGAGCACAGCTCCGTCCTCACCGACGTGGACCAGGTAATGTGGTACGAGGGGATAGCCCGGTTCGAACTGTCGAGTCGCCGCCGCGCCCTCCGCACGTAGGCAGAAGATCATGCCAGGCGAAATCTCGGGATCGGTGGTTGTGGTCACCGCGTATACACCGAACGGTAAGGCCTCCAAGGCATCTGGACCGTCTCTCAAAAAGTCGGCCAGGTCGATGCGAAAGTCGGTCAGTGTGAGGTCGGCGATCGAAACACCCGAAGACAGATCTTCCAAATCGATGACTGCGTCCTGCAGCTTCAGGAGTTGCCTGCGGCGGTATTCCAGGTCGTTCATCAGATCGCCTGACCGCTGCTCAATCAGGTTCTCCTCACCGGTCGCGGAAATGTCGAGCAGGACCATGCGACCGCTGACCCGCTGTTCCAACCTGAGGTATTCCTCGAGCTCAATATTGGGCCAGAAGTTCACGAGCTGAATGCGCTCATTGGGCGAGCCGATCCTGTCAATCCGCCCGAAGCGCTGGATGATTCGCACCGGGTTCCAGTGGATATCGTAGTTGATGAGCCAATCACAGTCCTGGAGGTTCTGACCCTCCGAGATACAGTCGGTCGCAATGAGGAGATCAAGCTCACCTTCCGCCGCGAGATCGTCGGGCCGTTCTTTGGTCCGCGGCGCGAAGGCGGTCAGGATGGACGCGAGGTCCTTTCGGAGATGCGACAACGTGATCTGATTCCCTCCCGTTCCGGTCACGAGCGCGGATTCCAGTCCCAGGGTGTCGTGCGCCCACGGGGCCAGCTCGTCATACAGGTAGCGCGCTGTATCCGCGAATGCGGTAAAGACGATTACCTTGCGATTTTCAGGGTTGATGGGATCGCGACACTTCCGATTGATGACCCAGCGCAGTTCGGCGAGCTTGGCGTCACGTGCCGTCGTAACCTGCCGAGCCGCCGCGTGAAGCGCGGCCAAGCGATTGCGATCTTCAATCAGGTCCTGCCGCCAGCGAATCTGGTCGACGTCCTGAAGCAGGACCTTGACCTTGCGGCCGACCAACAGGCTCTCGAAGGCCGCATCGTCGACGTCGACATCGCCGATGTCGAGCTCTTCCAACTCTTTGGCCTGCTCTTCGAGGCGCGCGAGCATCGTCTCCACACGGTCGAGCTGGCGCCGAACGGTAAGCGCAAAAGAAGCCACCGAACTTTCCATGCGTTTCAGGACGTTGACGCGCAGGAGTTGGATCAGGCTTTCCTCGCGATCCGCCTGTCGGAAGAATCCTTCACCGCTTTGGAGTTTGGTGCTGTACTTCGCGTCATACGCGGCTTGCTTGTACGGCAACACGTAGCGGAGCGGCGCATAGGCGGCCAGCTTCAGCCGCCGGATTTCGGAGTTGATATCGCGAATGGAGGGGAACTCTCCTGTGAGATCCACATCGGGTTTGACATTGATCGGTTTGAGACGTTCGGGGAAGCGGCCTGTCTCCGTTGTACTGTAGTACTTCTCGAGATGCCGGCGTGACCGCGCGATGGTGAGTCGATCCAACAGCGTGAAATAGTCGAACCCCAACATCTCGATGAGCCGCGACGGCGTGCGCTCGGCATCATCCATATCGAGCCATCGGTTGAACTGCTTCTGCGCGAGCCCGGTCGTGCCGTCGATACTGGAAATACCGTGGTCGGCCAGCGCAGTATCGTCCCCCTCGGTGGCAAAGGCGATCTGATTGCGCAGGTCTGCCAAGCGATTGTTGACCGGCGTGGCGGAAAGCATGAGTACACGCGTCTTCACACCCTCGCGGATGATGCGGCGCATGAGCCGGTCGTAACGAGTCTCTCCACCCTGGCGGGGCGTACGCTTGTTGCGGAAGTTGTGTGATTCGTCGATGACGACGAGGTCGTAATTGCCCCAATTCACATGGGCAAGGTTGATGTCGCCTGACAGGCCAGCATTGCGCGACAGGTCGGTGTGGTTGAGGATGTCGTAGTTGAAGCGGTCGCCGGCAAGGAAGTTGCGACGGTCGTTGGCGCGATAGAGGCTCCAATTGTCGCGCAGGCGCTTGGGGCAGAGAACCAGAACACGGTCGTTGCGTAGCTCGTGATATTTGATGATGGCCAGCGCCTCGAAGGTTTTTCCAAGCCCGACACTGTCGGCAATGATGCACCCGCCGAAACGGTTGAGCTTGTCGATGGCACCCACGACTCCGTCGCGCTGGAACTTGAAAAGCTTCTTCCACACTTCCGTACTTCGGATTCCCGTCGCCGACTTGACGATTTGCTCCTCGTCCAGTTCATCGCCTTGGGTGCGGAAGAGGTGGTGCAAGATCAGCGCGTAGATGCTGAGCGGGGCGTGATGCGCTGCAAGGGATCGCAACAGGTCTACAACACCGGCCTTCGCGGCGTGGTCCGCCGCCAACGCGGACCATTGCCCGTCGAACCATTCGGACAAGCGATCGCTTTCCTCGGGAGTCTCGGACGCCTGAATCAGGTTAAGCGGATTTCCCGGAGCGAGGCCAAGCCCGGCGGTGCTAAAGGAGAACGAGCCGAGTGCGACTTGCTGTGGGCGTCCGTCACTGTTGCGCAGAACAACGGCTCCTTGCGGAATGGGTTGGTCGGTCCGACGGACCTCGACGGTCTTCTCGACCCACTCTGCACAACATCTTGCCAGCCAGCGCCCCTGCAGCCGGTTGCGTGCGGCTCTGTCCGTGTCGGTCCCGAGTAGGCTGAGATCCGCGTCATCAGGCGGTAAGACGAGACGCGTTTTCGCCAGACGGGATAGCTTCTCGGCGAGTTCACCGAAGGCATGGAGGGATAGCGTTCGGGAGGCCAAGTCGATCTGATGACCAGGCCGAAGCCATGTGTGAATGAGATCAACTAAGCGATCCGTCCCAGTGTTGACAACAATTCTCATCGCAGCCTTTCACTTCGCGCGTCTGTTTGGCGTCGAAGCGACCGTGCTCAATCTGTGATCGCTTCTGTGAGGACGTCCTCTCGTGAATCGCGCGTCTCGACAACCGTTGGGACAGTCATTGTTTCCTCTCCGTCCTTTCCCCTAATGCGTCCAGCCCAATGACATTAGACTCGGTCCATTGGTCGATCTCCCCCCTTGCTAAAGCGCCAAGAGCCCCCAACCTTGAACGCGGGGATGTCTTCCCGAGAAACCAGGCGGTAAATGGTGCGTTCTTTAGAC
The DNA here is from genome assembly GCA_965231765.1 of Binatia bacterium. Taxonomy (GTDB): domain Bacteria; phylum Desulfobacterota; class Binatia; order Bin18; family Bin18; genus JAAXHF01. Next base: position 3,505,257 of record OZ246887.1, on the reverse strand, counting down.
CTTCAGGTATTCGGCCACCTCTCGCACGGTCATGACGTCGATATCGCCCATCAGTCGTTTCGCCTCTCGAACGAGTTCGCTGAACTCATAGAGGAAAATATACTAAGATTGGCAAGGTTGCGAGTGTGGTTCAGATCGCGGCTTCCGGTACTCATCACTTGGACGGAATTGGATCAACCCATTGCCCGGTGGAGCATTCCAGTGGATTGATTCCAACGTTTGGAACCCTCGGTTTTGAGCGGCGATGATCTCACCGGGAGCGGCGCGCCATGTGAATGGTTTGGCGTAGGTTTCGTTGTGCTCGGCGATGTAGCGGTTGATGGCTTCCTGCAGGGCAAGGCCAATGATCACATCGTCCCAGACATCATATTTCCTGTCACGGGGCTTGGCGACCCTGGTGCGGCGTGCAAAGGTAGATTTAGTTTTGGAAGAAATGGCTGTCCACGGTAGAGTAGGCCGTGGCCAGCCGGGACGCCGAAGCGGTTGCCGATATCCCGATATGCTTGAAGCAACAGGAGGAAGACTTGGGCCGTTTCATTGCATGGTTAATCGCAGGTGCATTTTTGTGCATTTCCGCAACGGCGCGCGCCGCTGATAAGCCCGTGTATTACGTGTATCTGGCGGGACCCGAGGTCTTCCTGCCGGAGCCGGTACAGGCCGGCAAAGACAAGAAGGAAATAATCGAACGCCTCAACGCGGCGCATGACTGGCCCTTCCGGCTCGTCGGCCTGTACCCGCTGGATAACGAGATTTCCGGTTTCAAGCCGGACCGGGCCACCGGCTTGCGTATCTATCGGGCCAACGTTGCGATGATGGACAAGGCGCATTTCATCGCGGCGAACATGGTACGCTTTCGCGGCCCCGGCATGGACACGGGCACGGCCTTTGAAATGGGCTATATGCGCGGCTCTGGAAAGCCGGTGTTCGGCTACTACGACACGCAGCCGTTTTACGGTAAGAACGAAGCGCCGGGGCTGTATGCCGATAAAGTCGCAGTTCACTACAAGCGCGACCCGAAGAACCCGCAGGTGGACATCGACGGCCAGTCCATCGAGAACTTCGCTATGGCCGATAATCTCATGCTGCTCGGGGCGCTGGACGCCGCCGGAGCAAACATCCAGCCGTCCTTCCACGCGGCGATCCTGCGTATTGCCGAATCTCTGCGGTAGTGGAGGCTTGCAACGGGCGCGGACATGACAGACTCCACCCACAATACACGCGTCGGAGTTGTTGGCGTTGGCCATCTAGGCCATTTTCACGTGCAGAAGTATGTTGCCCAGCCAGGAGTCACGCTGGTTGGGGTGGTTGATGTTGACCCCAACCGAGCGACGGACATTGCGGCCCAATATCAGACGACGGCACTGACCGATTATCGTGAGCTATTCGCCCAGGTTGACTGTGTGAGCGTTGCTGTTCCGACCCAGCTTCACCATGCCATTACCCAGGAATTTCTGCGCCACGGGATCGACGTGCTCGTCGAAAAACCGCTCTCTGCGACTGGGGCGGAAGGCCGTGAGCTGGTAGCGTTGGCGGAAGAGACGGGGCGCATTCTCCAGGTTGGACATTTGGAGCGCTTTAACCCGGCGTTACGCTCCCTCACTGGAATCCTGACTGCCCCCCGCTTTATCGAATGCCATCGGGTTGCGCCGTTTGTTGAGCGGGGAACAGATGTTGATGTTGTTCGGGACTTGATGATTCATGATCTTGACGTCATTCTTAGCCTGGTCCGCTCCCCAGTCACTTCCATCGAAGCCTTTGGTGTTCCAGTCCTCACCCAGGAGCCTGATATCGCCAATGTCCGCTTACGGTTTGCCTCTCGGTGTATTGCCAATATCACAGCCAGTCGAGTGGCCCTGAAACGAGAACGCAAAATGCGGATCTTTCAGCCAGACACCTATTTGGTTGTCGATTATGGTGAACACCGTATTCGGATCTGTCAGCGCGAGCCCGGAGCTGACCCCGGAGCCCTGCCCAACCTGACCTTTGAAGAGCGTGCAGTCGGTGGCGAGAATGGAGAAGATGCCCTTGAAGAGGAAATCCGCGACTTTCTGCGTGCTGTCCGAGAGCGGAGCGAGCCCATCGTCAGTGGCCGTGCCGGTCTCCAGGCGCTTGAACTCGCAGAACAGATCATCGACAGCCTTGAGATTCCCTAGCTGCCCATACTTGCCCTGATTCAGCATTATGCCCACATCTTCCCCCATTCAGCATTCAGCATTCCTCGTTCCTCGTTCAAAAAGACGCATCTTGCTTGTTGCAGGAGAAGCTTCTGGCGATGCACACGGTGCTGATCTCGTTCAAACGCTCAAACAGCACGCTCCTCCTATCGAGGTATTTGGGGTTGGCGGCCCAGCCTTGCGCGCGGCAGGCATGCAGACCTTGGTCGATACCGCAACGATTGCTGGCATGGGACTGGTCGAAGCCCGAGATAAAGTCGGCAATCTGCTCCGCACCTATCGCCAGCTCACGGCAATCTTGCGCACCCAGCCGCCTGATCTGCTCATCCTGATTGATTTTCCTGAGTTTAATCTCCGTTTGGCAAAGATCGCAAAACAAAACGGGGTGCGTGTCTTTTATTACATCAGTCCCCAGGTCTGGGCTTGGCGTAAACGGCGGGTGTATACGATCGCCAAACGGGTTGATCAATTAGCGGTCGTTTTTCCTTTTGAACAAGCGTTCTATGCCGCCCACGGCTGTTCAGCCGAGTTTGTCGGTCACCCCCTCGTTGACCGCGTCCGCCCGACTCGCTCTCGTGAGGAGACACTCCAGCGGTATCAGCTCGACCCAGGACGACAGACTATTGCTCTGCTGCCAGGCAGTCGGTCCCAAGAGCTCCGCTATCTGCTTGATCCACTGCTTGGAACGGCAACCGCACTGGGCAAGACTTACCAGTTTATTCTTCCGGTTGCTTCAATCTTGGATGGTGCCGAGATTGAAAAAAATCTGTCTCGGAATCTTTCAAATCTTTTAGATCTCGCAGCCATCCGGGTGGTACAAGACGATACGTATAATATTCTACATGCAGCAGACCTTGCCATAGTGGCTTCAGGGACAGCGACGCTGGAAACGGCTCTGCTCGAACGGCCGATGGTTATTGTCTATCGTGTGGCTTCGCTGACATACACGCTGGCTCGGCTCTTTGTCGATGTCCCTTTTATTGGCATGCCGAATTTGATTGCTGAGCGGCTGGTTGTTCCAGAATTGCTTCAAACCGCAGTCACCCCAGACCGGATTGCGCATGAAGCCCGGCAGTTGCTCACCAACCCACAAGCGTATAGCGTGGCCCAAGAGGGGCTGCGTGAGGTCCGCCGTCGTCTCGGTGGCGGTGGGGCAGCCGAACGCACGGCTACTCTCATCCTGAATATGCTAGAGCAAAGCTGACTGCTATCGTTATCAATCCCTATTTATGGAAACCTACCGCCGCCTCTTGCCCTTCCTGCGTCCATATCTTCCTCAATTCTTTCTGGCGCTCGGCTGCATGCTCGTCTTTAGCACCACGACTGGCGCGCTGCCGTTTGTCGTCGAGCATGTCTTTGACGACATTTTTGCCCAAAAGAATCTGGCCGCACTCCAAATTCTTCCCCTCATCATCATGGGCACCTTTTTGGTCCGTGGAGTTGTGAATTTTGGCCAGGCGTATCTCATGGAATATGTCGGCCAACGGATTGTGGAAGATCTCCGCAACCAGCTGAATCTCCATCTGCAATACCTGTCCCTGTCCTACTTCCATCGCAACCCGACCGGAACCATTCTGTCTCGGGTAACGAACGATACAAACCTGGTGCGGGAAGCACTGACCCAAACCTCGGCCTCAATCATGAAGGATGCGACCACTTTGGGGGCGCTGATTATTGTCGCGTTTGTCAAAGACTGGTTTCTGGCCTTATTGGCCTTCATTGTCTTTCCGGTCACAATTTTGCCGCTTATGCAGGTCGCAAAAAAAGTCCGTCGCTTCAGCCGCCAAAGCCAAGGGGCATTGGGTTACCTGACAGCATCACTGCAGGAAGCGATACAGGGCAACCGGGTCGTCAAAGCCTTTGGCATGGAGGAGTACGAGCAGGAACGCTTTGGTGCGGAAAACCGGCGTATCTTTCGACATTCGATGAAAGCGGGCCGTTTACGCGCCTTCGTTCCCGCCATGGTCGAGCTCGTAGCCGCGTGCGGAATCGCCGCTGTCGTCTGGTATGGCGGCTCAAGTGTCATTGAAGGAACGCGGACACAAGGTGCGTTTGTTGCTTTTCTGACCGCTATGCTCCTCTTGTATGAACCCTTTAAACACCTGACCCGTACCAGTACGACGATCCAGAATGGCTTGGCTGCCGCAGAACGATTATTTGAGGTTCTGGATGAACCTCAAGAGGTCGCCGACCGCCCTGATGCGCGTCCTCTGTCGGGAGTAGTCCAAGGGCTGCACTTCCATGATGTCTCGTTTCGGTACCAAGAAGAGTGGGTGCTCCGAAAGATTGACCTCAATATTCGCGCTGGTGAAGTCGTCGCGCTGGTCGGGCCAAGTGGCGGCGGCAAAAGCACCTTAGCCGATCTCATCCCCCGCTTTTACGATGTCAATCAGGGACACATCAGTATTGATGGGCTGGACATCCGGAGTGTCACACTCCAATCTTTGCGCGCTCAGATTGCAGTGGTCACCCAATTTACCTTTCTGTTTAACGATAGCGTGCGAAACAATATCGCCTACGGCGGGCCATCCCGTCCGCTTGAAGAAATTATTGAAGCCGCCCAAGCTGCCCATGCGCATGATTTCATTATGGCCTTGCCTGAGGGCTACGATACCGTCGTTGGTGAACTCGGGGTGCGTTTATCAGGCGGCCAACGCCAACGCTTGGCCATCGCTCGGGCGCTGCTGAAAAACGCGCCGCTGCTCATTCTTGATGAAGCGACTTCTTCACTCGATAACGAGTCAGAACGATTAGTCCAGGCAGCCATTGAACGCTTAATGGTTGGCCGAACGGTTTTAGTCGTAGCCCATCGGCTGTCAACGGTTCACCGGGCAGATCGGATTATCGTCATAGAAGATGGCGCAATCGTTGAAGAAGGATGCCATGAGGAACTCCTGTCCCATAACGCTCAGTACCGAAAACTGTATGACCTCCAGTTCCACCCAACCACCCTTCATTAATCAGCCCTCTTTTCCGTTGCGTGAAGAGCTCAAAATCCGCGGCTGGGCGGGTTTGGCCTTAGCCACATTATGGGGACTGAGCAAAACGATGCGCTTCAGCTATGTTGGCACGCAGGAGCTGTTTGCACGCTGGGAGCGCGGCGAACAGGTAATCTTGGCGTTTTGGCACAACCGGATGCTGCTCATGCCGTTTCCTTACCGCGGCTCCAAAGCCTGCATTATGAACAGCAGCCACCGGGACGGAGAAATCATCTCCCGGGTGGTCCGGCGCTTTGGTATTATTTCCGTCCGAGGCTCTTCAACCCGGGGCTGGGCAAGTGGCTTGAAAGGCATGGTTGAGGCGTACCAACATGGCTACGATTTGATTATCGTGCCAGATGGCCCACGCGGGCCAAGGTACCAGGCCAAACCGGGCGTCTTGCAACTTGCTCGAAGGACCGGGGCGCCTGTGTATCCGGTGACCTATGGGGCAGCCTGGAACACACACATCGGGAGTTGGGATCGCTTAATTATTCCGTTTCCTTTCAGCAAGGTTCGCTATGTGGTCGGACAGTCGGTCAGCGTGCCTGCCGATGCCTCTCCAGAGCTGATGGAAGAGAAACGCCAAGAATTGGAGTGCACACTCCAAGCAATTACTGCTCAAGCAGACGCGCTTGCCGACGCCTCTTCCAGTCTGGCATAGACTTTTCCTTACTTATGAACCCGACTCTTTTTTTGTCGAACTGCGTGTTGACGCTGCTGCTGCTGCCTGCTCTGCCTTTCATTGGACTGGCGCTGTTGATCCGCCCCCGTTATCGTCGAGGTCTCCGACAACGGCTGAGCTTTCTTCCGCTTGCGGTGCAACAGCGCCTCGCTGGCCAAACAGTCATATGGTTGCATGCTCCATCAGTGGGAGAAATTCTTGCAACCCACCCTTTTCTCAGCGCCTTGAAAAAACAGTTTCCCGACACCGCACTCGTGCTGTCAGTGTTAACACCGACGGCTTATGACACTGCTCAAACCCGCCTGCCAGAGGCCGATGCAGTCATCTACTTCCCTATAGACCACCCGCTCCTCGTCCGGCGTGTGATCAAGTCGATCAATCCTGCTCTCTTTTTTTTTACCGAAACAGAGATGTGGCCAAACTGTTTGTCAGCCCTCGCCGCCAAAGGGGTCCCAACCGTTCTTGTCAGCGGGCGCTTTTCTCCCCGCGCGGTACGACGTTATCGATTTTTTGGCCCACTGTTTCAACCAATTTTTCAGTCTCTGAGCCTGTGTTGCATGCAGACCCAAGAAGACGCAGAGCGTTTGATTACTGCTGGAGTCCCCCAAGCATGTGTCAACGTCACTGGAAATTTCAAAGGCGATGGGGGTCTGCCGATTGAGCGTCCTAAGCAGATGGACCAAATGGACCAGATAGAGAAAATCGCTCAGATCAATTTTACTGAGCGGCTGGTTCTTGTCGCAGCGAGTACCCACCGCGGCGAAGAAGCAATCCTGCTAGAAAGTTATCAACAGCTCCGCCGTAGCGTGCCGCAACTGCTGCTTTTACTCGCCCCGCGTCACCCGCAACGTTTTGCTGAGGTCGAAACATTGCTCCAAACCGGCGGTTATCGCTATTGCAAACGCAGCCAAGCTCAGCCACTCCAGGCTCTTCACACGCAACATGTCGACAGGATCAAGCAGAGCGAAAATATTGAGGTCTTTTTGCTCGATACCTTGGGTGAGCTGTCCTCTTTTTACTCTGTCGCTGCATTGGCTTTTGTTGGTGGAAGCCTTATAAAAGGCCCAGGGGGACATAGTGTTATTGAGCCAGCGCTGGCTCAGATACCGGTGATCTTTGGTCCCCATACCCAAAACTTTGCTCCTATTGTGCACGCGCTCAAACAGTCAGGGGGTGGAATCGAAGTCGCGGATGGCAACAGCCTGTGCGAATGCATACTGCCCCTGTTACAAGATGCTGCCGCTCGCCAAGCAGCTGGCCGCCAAGCGTATGCAGCGATCCAGCACGAACGAGGAGCGGCGGAACGCACGCTGACAGCGATACGAAACAAAATATGGCGATTCCAGAACATGTGATTCAAACGATTTGGCACCATCAAAGTTTCTGGAGCAGACTTGTGTGGCTCTTGCTTGCGCCCGTGGCTTTGACGTTTTCAGTGCTAGTGCGGAGTCGAAATTTTTTATACGATTTTTGTCTGCTGCCAATGCAACGCCCCACACCAAAAGTGATCTGCGTTGGCAACCTCACGGTTGGAGGGACTGGAAAAACGCCTTTTGTCTTGTGGTTAGCCAACGCTCTACAGGCGCGTGGTTATCAGGTTGGTATCCTGACGAGGGGGTATAGGGGCAGTCAAACGGGTACCGTCGTTGTCGGTACGCAGGGAGAAGTCTGGACCAGCCCAGCCGAAGTTGGCGATGAGGCAGTCATGTTAGCCCGCACCTTCCCGGGCGTTGTCATTGCCGGTAAAAACCGTATGGCAGCAGCCAAGCTTGCCGGTCAGGACTTTCAGACCGATATTGTTCTCGTTGACGACGGCTTCCAACATCGTCAACTCCAGCGTGATATCGATATCTTGTTGGTGAATGCCAGTCATGGCCAACACGGCCTCGGCAATGGTTGGCTGTTGCCGGCCGGCCCTTTGCGAGAGCCGCTGTCTTCAGCCCGCCGCACAGATATCGTCGTCTTTACCAAGGGTTGCCCACGTGTCCAAGAGGGGAAAGATTGGCACGGTGGTCCGGATCTCCAAAACCAGCAATTTGGCCATAAGCCTATTTTTTATGCTGACCTCAAACCAACAGCACTTGTCCAGTCCGTTCAGCAGACCTGGCAGGAACTCCCGCTCGTCGTCCTGCTCGAACATCGACGTGTGCTTGCGGTAGCTGGTATCGCCGACCCCGTGCCTTTTTATGGCATGCTGCGTGACTGGGGAGTCGAACTGACACAAGTCCTGTCGTTTCCCGACCATCATGCCTATACACAAGCTGACTGGCAGACTATCTTAACAGCAAGCCGGAGCTGTGATCTGATTGTCACAACAGAGAAGGATCTTGTCAAATTAGAACAGTTTTCGTTTCCTGTAGGCAAACTCGTTGCATTGCGGGTGGGTATGGAAATCAGGGACGCAGACAAGTTGCTCACAGCCATTGAACGCCAGTTGGAGCAAACTCCGGAAAAGTGATCATATGGCAGCACCGTTCCTCATTAAGGCTGTGACTGAACTTCTGGCTGATGTGCCAGCCTCGGGCAAACAGCTTCTGGATATCAGTTGTAAAGAAGGCGACATTCTGCAAGCACTCCAGTCGCACGGTTTCAGCTTACACGGCACAAACTATGAGGAAACTGGGCCTGGCCTTGATGACATTCCCATCGACTACGGAGTAGACCTACTGAAGCGGCTTCCGTATGACGATGCGAGCTTTGATGTCGTACTGTTGATTGAAGTCATTGAACACCTGGAGAATCATCGTGCTGCACTCGGCGAGTTAGCTCGTATTCTCAAACCAGGTGGTGTGCTGATTTTGACCACGCCGAATATTATGCGGCTCAACTCGCGGCTGCACTTTTTTCTGAGCGGTTACCATAAGACGAAGCGTCGCTTCATTCCCTTTGAGACACCACTTGAGGAAGCCCATCGCTTTCATAATTACCCGATTGATTTGCCCATCTTGTATTATCTAGGCCAAAAAAATGGGCTTGAAATCGAACGGCTGGGACAGAGTAAAGTCAAAGGGTATTCGCGCTTTCTGTGGACGGTATTTGGCCTCCTGATCCGGGCCTATACCTGGTATACGCTCCAACTACGGGAAAAGAACGCACGCCAGAAACAGGAAAATCAACGCCTCCAGTCCTGGCTTGTCCATCCGCGCATGCTGATGGAGGATAATCTGGTCCTACGTTTTCGGAAAGTGGAGAGCGCCTGTCTTTTGAGACGACCCCATACTCAAACGCCCTTTGCGTCCTCTGACCTAGTCCCAAATGATACCGCAAGATGAATCTACCGAATCCACTGAACCCCCTTCCTACCCACCCGCGCCTACTTGTCGCTCAAACAGGCTTTCTGGGGGATGTTGTCCTGACCACCCCTTTGCTCAGCGCTTTGCGCCGCACCCTCGCCCCCGACTCAATAACGGTCCTGACAACCCCACAGGCCAAGCCTCTTTTGGAGCACCATCCTGACGTCGACCGGGTTGTCGTTGATGCCAAACGTCAGGAACGGCGTGGTCCCAGCGGGCTTGTCCGTATGGCACAGCAGTTGAGACGGAGCCGCTTTCAGGTCGCGTTTGCTCCCCATAAGTCGTTGCGGACAGCCCTTTTACTCGCTTTAGCGGGCATCCCCTACCGACTAGGATTTCGGCAAAGCCCAGGCTGGTTTCTCTACCATCGGACTGCCGTTCGAGATACCCAGGCCCATGAAGTCGAACGCATCCTGAGTTTGCTCCGGGCCTGCGAGGTTGACCCTCAACAGCATATTGCTACGCCTCAAGTTATGTATGATGATGCTGCCCAACAGCACGCCCAGACATTGCTCGACGCAGCAGGAATCGGACACAAAGAGCCTGTGATCATCGTATGTCCTGGCTCAGTCTGGTTTACCAAACGCTGGACGATTGAGGGGTATGCAGCATTAGTGAGGCGCTTGGAGCAAACGTATGGCAGGACGCTGATCTGTGGCGGACCGGACGACCTCTCGGTTGCCCAAGCCGTGCAGACGCAGGCTGGGGGACAGAGTGTGTGTCTGGCTGGACAAGCAGATCTACAGACATTTATGGCCCTGATTGACCGGGCTCGTATCGTTATCAGCAATGACAGCGCTCCGATGCATTTGGCCGTTGCTCGAAATGTACCCGTAGTCGCCATCTTTTGCGCAACAACGCCGAGTTTGGGTTATGCTCCCTACAGTTCCCGAGCGGTCATTGTCGAGCAAAAAGATCTGGCGTGCCGTCCCTGCGGCCGGCATGGCGGCCCGCGGTGTCCGCGTGGCACGGAAGACTGTATGCGCTTGATCACAGTGAACGATGTCTTGCACGGTGTGGATCAGTTGCTTTCCCCCGTACCTTCTGCGGCGACCTTGTACGGCGATGCCTAATCATTCCTTACGCGAGCGCTTTCAGGCGCTGAACGAAACCTCATCTCGCCATGCAAACCAGCTGGTAGCTGAGAAGATAAAAGTCCGTATCTGGGGTATGGTTGCAACCCCTGGGCTGACATTTCTCCGCGTCTATTTTTGGCACGGCGCGTGGCGGCGCGGACGAGTCGGGTTCGGCGATGCGTTGTTTGCTGCATATGAAGTGTTTGTGAATGTGGTCAAAGTGTGGGAATTACAACAAGATCAAAAGTCATCTTAGACCAACTGGAATCATACATTTTTTCTGATTTCCCCATATTTTTCAGGAAGCCGCAGCTTCGTCCCCGTCATCCTCCACAGGGATTTATTGAGGAGCACTCTTCTACGCAGCTGTGCTGGCTGAAAGTCGGCTGGGAAGAGACGATTCGGACGGCTATTTCCTGTCCAGCCAGCGGAAACGTTCTGCCCGTTCAAGGCGGACGGGGGAAGATGGTCCGGGTTCCGATTGATGAGCAGGTCGGCGAGCAGGGCAGTCTTCTGATCCGCCGCTACCGGCGGGGTGGCTTTATCCGCCATTTTCTACGTGAAACCTACTGGGCACCTTGGAACTCTCCCCTACGCCCCCTGGCTGAGTTGGAGGCAACGGAGACCGCTCGCCAGCGTGGCGTTCCGACTGGAGAAGTGCTTGGGGCGTGTGTCGAATGGCGCTCTTTCGGCCTGTATAGGGGGTTGCTGATATCCCGGACAGCAGACGGATTTGTCAATTGGTGGGAATGGCTGCAGACACAGCCGTCACAACACGAGCGTCAACGGGCGGCCACCGCGGTGGCTGAGGTTGTGGCACAGCTCCATGCGGCAGGCATTGGCCATGCAGATCTGAACTTGACCAATATTCTTATCCGTTGCACGAGGGCCGAGACTCCGACGCATCAAACGCATTTTGCAGTCTTATTGATTGACTTTGATCGGGCACGGGTATTTCCGCATGCCCTGCAACAGAATCGTTGCGAACGCAATCTGCGTCGTCTGCGTCGATCCATCAACAAACTGGACCCTCAGAGGCGGCTTTTTTCGGTCCACGATCTGGATCTGTTTCTTGAAGCGTACCGCTCCCGTTACGCTCCTTGTTGGAATGAAGCCCGCCCGCGATGATAGCATTTGCCAAAGCGGCAAATTCTCCGATCTGTAAGGTTTCGCCTCGGCGCTGCAGATCAATCTTGAGTTGAGCGGCAATATCTTCTAGATCTGAAAATCCAGCTGTGCGGAGTGCATTTCGGAGCGTCTTACGACGCTGGCCAAATGCTCCTTTGACCAGCCGCCGGAACATTTTTTCATCGTGTACGGCAACCCGAGGTTCAGCATGAAAGACGAGTCGAATCACTTGAGACTGCACCTTTGGTGCAGGAAGAAAACTCTGTGCCCCAACCACACAAACGGTTTCGACCTCGGCATATAGCTGAATCAAGACAGACAGCACACCATACGCCTTTGTTCCAGGCACGGCACATATTCGTTCAGCAACTTCTTTTTGCAGCATGACCGTGGCTTCAGGAAACTGCGCCCGATGCTCTAGCAAGCGAAAAAGAATAGGCGTTGCCACCTGATACGGCAAACTGGCCACCACATGCATCGGAGAGGGAACACCAAGAGGGGCGAGAGTAGACAGATCGAGCCGCAGAAAATCAGCTGTCACGACCTGTACCGTACCTCTTCCGGTAAAACGTTGCTCCAAGCGACCGGCAAGAATCGGATCGACCTCGACCAGATATAATTGCGCGCAGGCATCAACCAATACATCGGAGACTACCCCCAGACCAGGACCAATCTCTAGCACAAGAGTTTCAGGGCCAAGCTGTGCAGCCTGAACCATCTGATGTACGACATCTGCGGCAATGAGAAAGTGCTGGCCCAAATGCTTGTGAGGACGAATCCCAAGTTCACCAAGGGCAAAACGGGTTTGTTGTAGTAAAGTAGGCACGTGTTAGAGTCGTAAGCTTGCTGAAGCATTGAGCTGAAGCGAAGCACGCTGCCCATGGCTCAGATGCCAGGCTCCGGCAAAGGCGATCATTGCCGCATTATCGGTGCATAGGGAGAGGGAGGGGACAAAAACGTCGAGGCCACACTGCTTGCCCTCTTCAACCATTCGTTGGCGCAGGCAGGTATTAGCCGAAACTCCGCCCGAGACAACGACTCGGCTCAGACCCAGCCCACGTGCGGCGTCGAGAGTGGGAGTAATCAACATATCGACGACTGCTGCTTGATAGCTCGCCGCGATATCAGCAGCTCGCAATGTCTCACTCTGCGGGCTCTGGAGAAACTGGCGCATAGCTGTCTTGAGGCCACTAAAGCTGAAATCATGTTTGCCTTTTTTCAAACGAGCGCGTGGAAAACGAAAGGCAGTTGGATCTCCTGATTGCGCTAGCTGGTCTATGATTCGGCCGCCAGGGTACCCAAACCCCATCAGCTTGGCCGCTTTATCAAAGGCTTCACCGGCTGCATCGTCCCGCGTCCCTCCGAGTCGTTGATAATCCCCCCGGTCCCGAGCATGATAGAGGCAGGTGTGCCCCCCGGAGACGAGTAGACACACAAACGGAAAGGCCACATCTTGTTCGAGCAGGACAGCCAAGAGATGGCCCTCTAAGTGATTCACCCCGACAAAGGGTATGCTGTGGGCAAAAGCCAGGGCTTTTGCAAAAGACACTCCAACCAAGAGAGAACCAATCAGCCCTGGGCCACACGTCACACTCATACCATCGAGCTTCGTTAGGGGAACCTGAGCTTGCTCAAGCGCGGCATCTACAATCGGCACGATGTTCCCCATATGGTGGCGCGAAGCGAGCTCCGGCACAATTCCTCCGTACGGGCTGTGGACGGCATCTTGTGACGAGACGACACTGGCTAGGACGTGCTTGCCCTGCACCACAGCCGCCGCGGTATCATCGCAAGACGTCTCTATTCCGAGAATCTTCAGGTTGTGCGTGGAAAACATGAGTCCGTGGTATCTGTGGTGCAGGGCGTCTCAATTCAGGTTCAGATTCTTCTCCAGACAAACGCGTTAAGGCGGTCACAGCACGCAGATTGGTTGGTGTAAAGTACAGACACCGCTTATACGCCGAACGGGCTTCGTCGAAATCTTGGAGGTCTTCAGCAATGAGTCCTCTGAGGCACGTTGTTTCTCCCAACCATTCCGTATTCCTTCTATCAAATAGCAGTTCTGCCTTTTGCAAAAAAACTAAGGCTTCCTCCAGTTTTCCTTGGGAGAAGGCAAGCCGGCCCAGGAAATGATAGCTATAGGGCTGAACAGGAGCTAACTCAATAGCCTGTTCGAACAGGATACCGGCTCGTTCGACGTCTCCGTCTTCGAGTATACCTTCTCCTTCTTCGACGAAACGTAAGGCAACAAGATCCCGAGGAGACAAGGAAACGGAGAGGGAAACGGAGTCTGCTTGCTCCTCTTCTTCTCCTTCTTTCTTCTCCTTCTTTTCTACGCTGGTGTCTTTGGTATTACCTTCGTCTCCCTGCAACGCTTCATTCAGCACCGGTAGGGAAGGCGAGTCCAACACTGTCGGAGGAGGGCCTATCTGCCGAAAGGGCAGTGGAAAAGGCTGTCCAAAGTCGGGCTTTGGACCAGCCGGTAGATCTTCTTCACGGATGGAGTCCGCCAGAGGAGAACGCTGCTCTCCTTGAGCCCAACACATACTTACGCTTGCAAAAAACCAAGCACACCAGCAGACACACCAGACAGCCCACAGCTTGTTCGCACAGCTTTTGGAAACGAAGCAGCAGGATAGCTGGGGAGGTGACGACTGAGAAGGGCGTGTGTTGTGTATAGACTCAATCACGCTTGGTCTCGAAAGAAAAAGGAGTAGGGGCAGCAGCAGGAGTGGTTGTTGCGAAATTCGAGGGCTGCGCTGCGGTAGAGCCGCGCTGGACAGGATCATTCGGTGCCGTTTGATTTCCGTACGGAACATATGGGGTATAAGGCGCAAAACGCCGAAGCGGTGTTGGTGGGTCCTGAGCGGGGCGCACAAATGCAATATCAGGCTGACCGGCGAGTGCTTGCTTCATAAAGTCTGTCCAGATCGGCAAGGCGGCCTGTCCACCAGCGAGGTTGAGCGACTCTCGCCGGTCAAATCCGACCCACACTACGGCGACAAGATCTGGTGTATAACCAGCAAACCAAGCATCGCCAAAATCGTTGGTGGTACCCGTTTTTCCTGCGGCGGGCCGAGTAAATCCTTGCTGTCGTGCCCGTCGGGCTGTCCCCTGCGTAATCACATCTTCCAACATGTTTGTTATATCGTACGCCTGCTGTGGAGTCACGACCTGTTTGAATTCTAAGTGCTTTCTCTCAACGATTTCTCCCTCAAGATTGACGATACCAGCAATCGTCCGTGGATCAACGCGAATGCCTTGGTTGGCCAATGTCCCATATGCCACCGCAACTTCAAAAGGTGTAACCTCTGCCGCTCCCAGAGAAAGTGAGGGGTACAAGGGGAGAGGACTGCGAAAGCCCAAATTCCAAGCCATGTCTCGAATAGGTTTCAAACCAACCGAACGCGCCAAACGGGCAGTAGCCGCATTCAATGACAGTGCCAACGCATGACGGAGCGTTACCGAGCCACGATACTTGTGACGATAGTTCTCTGGGCTCCAACGCTGATTACCAAATGGCCAGGTAAAATGAGCATCTCGGATAGTGCTAGCAGGACTGTACTTTTGCTTGCCTTGACCAGTGAGAGCGGTCAGGTAAACGACGGGCTTGAAGATAGATCCCGGTTGCCGAGAGGCTTGGGTGGCCCGATTAAACTGGGAGACGCGGTAGTCACGCCCGCCAACCATCGCTTTGATGCGGCCAGTCTGTGGTTGGAGTGCAATTAAACACGCCTGTAAGCGTTGTTGTGGATCTTCTCGCTGGAGGCGGGGATATTTTTTCTCAAGATTCTTGAGGCCACTGCGAACAACCTCCTGCGCAATACGCTGAAGCTGCATATCCAATGAGGTAAAAATATGAAATCCTTCTGTCGTCAGCATTTTTCTCGGGTATTTCTCTTCAAGCTCTTTTCGGATTGCATCCACAAAATATGGGGCGGTGTTGTTCTGGCCAGAAGAGGGTTCACGCAGTATGATCTCGTCTTGGAGCGCAGTTCGGTAGTCTTCTTCTGGAACTTCAGACGGGTACAGCTCCCGCATACGCCGCAGAACATAATTGCGACGCTGGATTGCACGTTCAAGGTGCCGAGTCGGGGTGAAACGATTGGGGGCTTTAATAATCCCGACTAGAAGCGCCATTTCACTCATGTCCAAGTCACGGGGCTCTTTCCCAAAATAGAGGCGGGAGGCTTCCCATACGCCAAATATGCCCTTTGGACCGTGCTGACCAAGATAGATTTCGTTCAAATAATTTTCAATGATTTGGAGTTTGGAGTAGTGATTTTCAACAATCACGGCCATGCAGATCTCAATCAGCTTACGCCCCAGCGTTCGCTCTGGAGAGAGAAAGAAATTCTTCACTAATTGCTGGGTCAAGGTACTTCCGCCTTGGATTGTTGCCCCTGCTCCCCAATTTGCTCGGAACGCACCCATGATGCGCCACAAATCAATTCCGTAATGTTCAAAGAAGCGATGATCCTCGGCCGCCAGCAGTGCTTTCACCAGCAAAGATGGCAAGTCGTATAATTTGACAATCCGACGCTCCTCCCAGGCCTCGCCATACAGCTTGGTAATCACTTCGGGGTCGAGGGTAACAGCACGCAGCTCCGCGTCATTATCAAGATCGATCATGCGTTCCACTTTGCCTGCTTGGAGGACAAGGTGGACACGTTGGGCAAAGTTCCGGCGAGAGACAGACGGGAACTCATGGAGAAAGATTTGCAACTCACCCTTCTTGTCATTGTATGCATATTCCCCACGCGCGGAGACTGCTCCCGAGACATGTTGATAACCCAGACGGGTGAGCTGATCGAGGAGGGCTTGGGGAACGACATCTCTGCCTGGATAGAGGAGGAAAGGTTGAGCATAAACTTTTGACGGGACCTGCCAGCGGTGGCTATCAAAACGCGTCACCACTTCATGCTCAAGCTGATGGTAAAAACGCCAGCCAGCCAGCCCCGCCACTCCTAGTAGGAAAAGAAAGGTCACGAACGCGAGACTCCAGACTACCCGCCGCATAGATATCTTCCTTCAGTCACATCCCACTGTGCGTGGGTACGTAGGTGCATGTGTGATGATCTCCCACATACCGTCTCCGATGTTCCTGCACACGGCGCTGCTCAAGGCCTCTTACTCCTTAACTCAACGTACCGCATCCGCAGATCAAACAGGATGCTCTCGATCATCTCATTCTCATTGTTATCAAGGTTACCTCTCGTTTTTTGCTGTAACATTGTCAAAATATCGATCATCTCTTTGGCAGCAGTGAGGTCGATCGGGAGCGACTGGCCCGGACCGGCAACCTCTCCCATATACATTAAGGCTTGCGTACTGAGACCAAGGATAAAACTTGAAAAAGACAGCCCTCCTCCAGGAACCTCGGCAGGGATCTCAGATGGAGTCTCGGCTTGTGAAGGTGTATCTTCCTGAGCCTGAGAGTCACGTGCACGTTCTTGTTCTTCTTTTGCCATAGTCGAGTTTCCTCTTCACTGCATCACTATATTACGGCATCGCATGAGCCCTGCATCGTGAAGTCTCCCACATATTGCGCTTCCCCCGTTTTTTTGACAAGCCAGGAGGCAGCCCTCTACACGATACGTGTCAAAGCTGCAATCACTTTTTCGGCAGGAATCTCCGAGAGAGAAATGCCTGCCATGTAGGGAGATGCTACACGGTAATGGTCGTTGCGGATAACAGACAAGGCCCCACCAAGGGGTTTCCACAGCTGAGGTTGAGTCGGTCCAAAAATCACTCCTCCCCGCGCACCAACAGCTCCGGCAAGATGGCTGACGCCTGAATCATTGCCAAGATATGCAGTTACCCGTCGTAGCAGAGCAGCCACTTGCCATATGGTCCTCCCTTGCAGGACATGTCCAACTGCCTGCCACATCTTGCTTTCGGCTTCTTCTGCTGGTCCGAGGAGGATGAGGACAACACGTTGGGAGTCAGTCTTCTCAGTCTTCCACCATTCTGCAATGAGGCGGAATCCATTCGGGTCCCAGCGCTTTTTCTGGCCACCGCTCCCTGGATGTATGACAAGGACCTGGGTATCTGACAACCGCCCATTCCCGCCATTCCTGTCCGCGTAATCGTGCCCGTACCGACCTTGCGCTTCTCCTATAAAGAGAGAAGGACAACGGACTTCTTGTATTCCAACACAACGCAGATAATACAGACTCGCATGTGTTTGAGATTTCTCAGAAATTTGGCCAGAGAAAAATGGGAAGGAGCGAGCATATCGGCTGTACTTCTTCAGATTCGTCAGTACCTGCTCATGCGCATTCCCGAACCAGGAAAATACATGGTTGAAGGATGAAAAGAATTGTCGCTCCTCCTGCCGTTCTCCAAAAGAGGAAGAAAAAAGCCGAGAAAAAATCCCACTATCCAGTGAGTAGACAGCACTCATAGGGGGAAGACATTGAGCAATTTCAAACGCTGGTCCGCGTACTGCAAGGGAAACCTCGACACGGCCTGTCTTTTCTATGATAGCCTGCAAGGTAGGCAGAAAACACACAAAATCGCCAAGACTGCCGGGGAATATGACTAAAATACGTTCAGACATTCTCAATTGACTTTGCGAGACAGCCTCGATAGAATGGCGTCTCGGACCTGCGATATCTCATCCAAACTACCGAGCTACATGAATTTTTCAAATGACTGTTCCTGAAGAAAAACAACTGAGGCTTAAGCATATACTCCGGCAGATGGGTCCAACCCTCGTCGCTTTTTCAGGAGGAGTGGATTCGAGTTTCCTTCTAGCTGTTGCTGCCGATGTCTTAGGAGATCAGGTTGTTGCCCTCATGACCGTATCATCATCAACGCCTCCTGAAGATGCGCGCCAGGCGAAAGACCTTGCTGAGTCGCTGAACGTTCGGCTCCTCACCATCCCACATGATGAACTCGCCATCCCTGCCTATGCGGCAAACCCGACGAACCGCTGCTACTTCTGCAAACATTCCTTATATGAAATTTGCCGCCAAGAGGCAAAATGCTTGTCTTTGAGAACTATTGTAGACGGTGTCAATACGGATGATCTCAAAGATTTTCGTCCAGGTTTGCATGCAGCAACGGAATATAAGATTCGGCATCCTCTTGTAGAAGCCCAATTTGATAAGGAAGCGATTCGTCAAGAAAGTAAGCGCTTAGGGCTACCAACCTGGAAAAAGCCGGCCTCTCCTTGTCTTTCTTCAAGAGTCCCATACGGGACCCCAATCACGGCACGTATACTTTCCCAAATTGCGCACGGAGAGTCTTTTTTACGCTCTTTAGGAATCGAAGAATTACGAGTTCGGCATCATGGTCAGAGCGCTCGTATTGAGATCAATACAGACGAGTTTGCAAAAATATCGTCCCCCCAAATAATGGTCACGATTGGGAACAAATTGAAAGAATTGGGCTTCTCTTCAATTGTGCTGGATTTAGCGGGACACCGCAGTGGAGTTTTTAATACACACGTAGCGAGTTGAAGAAGTGTGTGGAGCATTTCCTGTCCTCTTACCTCAAGCAGATCGATACTGGGAGAATGATGGGGGAGGGTGAAGTTTTTGAAAGGAGTGGGTAATGGATTTTCCCGGTTTTCCAGAATGCCAAAAATGTGAGGAAGGGGATCTCATTCCCTTATCGGATTATGGGCAAGAAGGAGCTTCGGTTCTTTTTAAAGCATGGGTCTGCACCAATCCTGATTGCGGATTTTCCTTACGGGTTGATAAAGGCGAGGTCACGTACGGAAAAAAAATAGAGCCAAAACATTAGGAGAGTGTCTCAGGAAAAGACCGCAGATTAGATTTATCCTCAAAGAGAAAAGCCAAGCTTCCTGTAGGGGAAGCTTGGCTTTTTTGTGTCTGGATTAGAGAAGATGTGACAGTCCTAATATAATGTCGTTTTTATCAGATGTATTCAAGTGGCAACTCTACGCGGCGAACCGAGTGGAGAAGCCTCACGGCCAATTAGTATCGGTAGGCTTCACACATCGCTGTGCTTCCACCGCCGACCTATCAACCTTGTAGTCTACAAGGAGCCTTTAGAGGTGTTACCACCTGGGATTCCTCGTCTTGGGGGGGGCTTCCCGCTTATATGCTTTCAGCGGTTATCCCTGCCGCACGTAGCTACCCGGCAATGCTTCTGGCGAAACAACCGGTACACTAGCGGTGCGTCCAACCCGGTCCTCTCGTACTAGGGTCAGCTCCCCTCAAGAATCCTACGCCCACGGCGGATAGGGACCGAACTGTCTCACGACGTTCTGAACCCAGCTCGCGTGCCACTTTAATCGGCGAACAGCCGAACCCTTGGGACCTGCTCCAGCCCCAGGATGTGACGAGCCGACATCGAGGTGCCAAACCTCCCCGTCGATGTGAACTCTTGGGAGAGATAAGCCTGTTATCCCCGGCGTACCTTTTATCCGTTGAGCGATGGCCCTTCCATGCGGAACCACCGGATCACTAAGACCTGGTTTCCCACCTGCTCGAGATGTCTCTCTCGCAGTCAAGCCGGCTTATGCCTTTACACTCGAAGGCTGGTTTCCACTCAGCCTGAGCCGACCTTTGCGCGCCTCCGTTACTCTTTGGGAGGCGACCGCCCCAGTCAAACTACCCGCCATGCAGTGTCCCGGACAAAAGTCTCGGTTAGAATCCAAAAGCAGCAAGGGTGGTATTTCAAGGGCGGCTCCACAGAAACTAGCGTTCCTGCTTCAATGCCTCCCACCTATCCTACACATGCTACCCCTAAATTCACTACAAAGCTGTAGTAAAGGTGCACAGGGTCTTTCCGTCCTGCCGCGGGTACTCGGTATCTTCACCGAGAGTGCAGTTTCGCTGAGTCCGTGGTTGAGACAGTGGGGAGATCGTTACGCCATTCGTGCAGGTCGGAACTTACCCGACAAGGAATTTCGCTACCTTAGGACCGTTATAGTTACGGCCGCCGTTTA
>OZ246887.1:257500-3480000 GCA_965231765.1 Binatia bacterium | reverse complement strand
CTGCTCGGAACGTATTAAGTCACAGACTGTTTTTCTGCTGGAACGAAGTGCTGACGCATTGAACCGATGTGTCCGTTCACACAGCTCAGTTATACGGGCCACATCCTGCTCAGCCGCAGCTCGGAGCGTTACTACGATCTGGCACGACCTGAGGAAGTCAGCCCGACTACCGTTCCAGCCCTGTTGAGCAGTCCGTCGTTTGAGATCAGCAGTATAGAGCTGACGCCGATTACGCGCTTCGGCTGTCGGTTCGCTGACTCCGAAAAGAGATAAGCGAGGGAGATGCGTAGCCTGCTGGGCATCGAGAACAGTCACATCGGGCAAGGCGTAGGATACCGCAGCCCGCTGATACGGACAATCATCTATCAGTCCAATATGTTCCAATTGGATATTGAGTATTTCTGCTATAGTCGCAATTTTCTGGGCTTTCTCTTCTACGAGATTAATTTGTGGAGCAAGAAAATACTGTTGTAGATCGACCTCACGGAGAGCGGCAAGGGCCAAATCTGAATCGCCTTGACTGGCAACACTTTGCAAAACACCCCGGCGATCAAGCTCCTCCACGACCGTCCGAACTCCAGGCCGCAAAACAGGCAGGTCCCCCTCTAACAGGACTCCCGACCACAGCGTTTGATCGAGGTCCCAGACAAGACACTTAATTTTTTTCTGACCTGTTTCAAACATTGCTCTGTACCGATACCTGAGGCCAACTGAGCCGTGCATTGAGAAGTCCAGATAGTAATTCTTCAACAAGACACAGAGGTATACACCTGCACATTCTCACGGCCCCTTTTCCTCATCAAAGCGGTACTCCATTGTCAAATGCTTAGGCTGAAACGCCAGCGCAGCATACAGTGCCCGCATCGCAATATTTTTCACATGGACTTTACCCGTGATCCATTTGACATCTTGCTTACGACAATAGTCAACACAGAATTCCATTAATTGCTGGCCAGTCTCCCCACCACGCCAATCTGGATGCAGGGCAAAACTACGAAAGTTGGCATATCTTTCCCCAGTCAGAAATTGGGTATTGACGGTTACCCACAGCCAGCCAACAACTTGTCCATCGACGTCAGCAACGAACATCCCTTCTGGGGATTGTTGCAAAGCTTTCGTAAGCTTTTTTGTATGTGTGGCTGGGGCAGTGATTGGATCTTCCGGAAATGAGATCCGGGCAATTTCAATTTCAAACTCGACTAAGGCAGGTAAATCCTCTTCGCCAGCGACTCGAATTTGCATGATGCTTCCTTCTCCCATGACTCTCAGGCCTCGGTCGAAGCGTTCCGCCCCTGATATCGGAAACGCTGATGACCACAGGTTGGACAGCCCACCGTTTTGAGCGTCTCTATCGTTCGATGGGCTTGGCCCTGTCCCACAGAAAAAGCAGTATCACATTGAAGACAGCGGTACAGGCGAATCGTTGGCACACGCTGGCCGGTGTATAGTTGACTCTCATCCCACATCGCCGCACCAGTAGAGCAGGTAGAGCTGGTTTGCTGTGAAGTCACGACATGGAGTAGTTGGCTTGTTCCACCCAAAATAGATGCGCCTCGGTAATGATTAAATGTCGGGATGATTTCCTGAACCACCAATCCCATTGTCACCATACTCCGCAAGACTTCAAGGGAAGCATCCGGATCACGCACTCCATATGAGATAAATCCTTGCTGCCCAAGCCCCGTTTTCAGGGCACTGACTGCCCGAGAGACAAAAAGATTCAATCCATCCTGCGTATAGGGCGGATCTGTTTCAAAGGTATCATAGCAACCACGCAGTTTTTCAGGCAGTGGATTGCGGAGATCATGCTCGATACATTCAATCTCAACCTCCTCTGCTTGGGCGATGTCCTGAATGTATGCGATGAAGCGTGTATCCGTCTCGACCACAGTGAGCTTCTGACACAAACGTGGTCGCCCCAAAGCTTTTCCCAACAGCGCCACAGCCACACAAACCGTATCATCATCCCCGACAAAAATAACATTTTTTCCCTCGAGCACTCCCGCCTGATACATATACAGCGCTCGACGGAGACTCGTCTCTGAAGTACATGGTGTCTGGTCCAACGTCACATCAACACCAGGCAACTGGCGGCTATAGTCCTCCAGACGCTGAACAATAGGAGAAAACTCCTCGCCAATAATAACCCGCTGGCCTCGGCATGTCGGACATGTGGCATCGTGACGGGTCTGCACCAGAAGGGTGTGTTTGACAAAGTCTTGACCGTGTTGTGTCAGCGTGAGCCCAGCTTGACGCGCTAAGATCCCTGCCCGTTCAAGCTCTCGTCGCATGGCCGCGAGGACTGGAATCGGAAGATGGGCTTGGCGAGAAAGATCTCTGAGAGTGATATTTCCGGCCTGATAGATTGCCCGCAGGACAAGAGCGACTCCCTCAGCCCCCTCTCGTAATGCAGTGGCTTGTGCAATATCTGTGAGCAGAGTATTCACGACTCGGTCATCATACGTGTCTGTCTGACTGTTCACAATCCGCGCCGTATGATATCCTTTTTAGCCGACGACAATTGGCCAGGATTTCCTCTCGTATGCGTCAAAAATTGTATGATTATGTTGCCGAGCGGCCCGGCGGCGCGACCTCGCTTGAACTTTTGAACCTCCTCTTCACCCCAGGTGCAGATTCCGGCTTCAAACCCAACCGGAGTGTCGAGTTCAACGCTCGTTTTTTGCACGCGGCAATAGGCGCAGACCCGCACTTTTGGTACGATGCCGATGACAATCGTTGGTATGCAACGATCCATACCGCCCTCCAACAGCCGCTCCGTGATACCAATTTTGTCGTCGTCGATCTGGAAACGACTGGGCTCAAACCAGGGCCAGCAGCCATTACTGAGATTGCTGCGATCCGCATTGAAGAAGGCCGACTTGCAGAAGAATTCCATTCCTTAGTTAATCCTGGCCGGCGGGTTCCAGCCCAGATTACCCGCTTAACAGGCATCACCGATGAGATGCTGCGCGATCAACCGCGCATTGATGCTGTCTTTCCACAACTTCATACTTTTATTGGTTCGATGCCGTTAGTCGCCCATAATGCCGACTTTGACCTCGCTTTTCTTAATTTCGACGCCCGTCGCCTGGTGTCGAATCCCCTGCTCAATCCATCGGTGTGTACCCTGCGGCTGGCCAAGCGACTCCTGACCGGCATCCGTTCTCGCTCCCTGGATTCCGTTGCTTCTCACCTCGGCGTGTCCGGCCCCGATCGCCACCGGGCCTTAGGCGATGCGCGTATTACTGCCGAGGTTTTTCTCATTTTCCTCGAACAGCTTCCCGAACGAGGCATCAAGACGCTGGGTCAGCTGCTCGATTTCCAGCATAACGCCCGTGATGGTCGTCGTTTTGAGTATACAGTCCCACGCCCGACGCTGGCCCATCTCCCGGAAGGCCCGGGCGTGTACCATATGCTGAACAAAGACGGACAGCTGCTGTATATTGGGAAGGCCAAAAATATCCGGCGGCGCGTCACCTCATATTTTACGAACTCGGCTGGACACAGCGACAAAGTGCTCGACCTCATTCGGAATATTCATGACGTGAATTATAAACAGACCGGCTCAGAGCTGGAAGCGTCTCTCCGTGAAGCAGAACTGATCCGCACTCTCAAACCGCCCTACAATACCTTATCCAAGCATCTGCCACGTGTTGCATTTCTGAAACTGACAGTGACAAATCCATTTCCTCGTCTTTCCTTAGCCACCAAACCAAGTAGTAATCGTGCGCTCTACATCGGCCCATTCCGCAGCCGAGACTTTGCCGACAAAGCTCAACGCTTGCTGGCCCGTTTGTTTGGCCTACGGACCTGTCAGGGCAATCTCTCCCCAGAGCCAGATTTTTCTCCGTGTCTGAGTGGCCAAATTGGCGCTTGTACATCCCCGTGCAATCTGCAAGTGACACGCGAGGCATATCACGAGCAAGTCGCGTCATTTCAACAATTTCTTGAGGGACAAGACACTGTACTGCGGGACTCGCTCGTGACCAAACGCGACCAGTTCTCAGCGGCGCTCCGATTTGAAGCCGCAGCCCGGCTCCAAAAAGAAATCGAACTACTTGATCATATTCTGCATATTCACAGCCGATTTCATTGGATTATTACCCGTGCCCACGCCTTTGTTCTGCTCCCTAGCCGAGAACCAGGGGCTGCCCAGGCATATCTGGTGCTGAATGGGCGCCTCATCCAGGACGAGGGAAATACCGGGGCTATCGTTCAGACAGATGCCGATATCGCCACTTTTGCCTCACTCGCCCAGGAACATTTTCATCAGGACCGTGATGTCCCACTCAGACCAGAAGAGATTGACGCCAGCGTCATTATCGCCGCCTGGCTCCGAGACCCCGATCGCTCACAGGGTGCAATTTTTCCGATCGATTCTCCGGATTCTCTTCATGAACGCCTCGATGAAATCAGCATTGCCCTAAAGGACCTGCAGCGTCTGGAATCTGATATTGCGCAATATTGAACACGAGAGCCGTCCCTAGACAGCTCATATCGGGGACTTGCCCCCCTACCCCCCTGGCCGTATAGTTTTGCCGATGTCTACTCCTTCAATGACAGAAAAACTGCGTGCTCTGCTTCAGCGTCCTAAACCAGGGCTCGTCCTGGGTGCCCACGATGCACTTTCTGCAAAATTAGCTGAAGAAGCTGGATTTGATGCGATCTGGGCCAGCGGCTTTGGCATTTCTGCGGCCAGTGCATTGCCCGATGCCAATATTTTGACCATGAGTGAAACGCTCGACGCCGTCCGACGCATGAGCGATGCGGTTGGCGTCCCAGTTATTGCGGATTGCGACAATGGCTTTGGCAATGCCATCAACGTTATACGGACCGTCGCCGAATATGAGCGAGCCGGGGTCGCCGGACTGTGCATTGAGGACAATATCTTTCCAAAACGATGTAGCTTTTATGCTGGCGTTCGGCGCGAATTGGTGCCAGTTGATGAGCATTCCCGAAAAATCCAAGCGGCCAAAGCCGTTCAGAAGGATCCTCATTTTGTCGTCATTGCCCGTACCGAAGCCTTGATTGCAGGCTGGGGTAAACAGGAAGCGCTGAAACGCGCGTATGCCTACGCCGAAGCGGGAGCAGATGCAGTCTTGATTCACTCCAAATCCTCAACCTTCGACGAGCTGCAAGAGTTTACCGCAGACTGGGACAGCCCATGTCCACTGGTGTGTGTGCCAACGACGTATGCCGAGACAACAGCAACCGATCTGGCTGCAGCAGGCTTTAAGCTGGTGATCTTCGCCAATCAAGTCTTGCGTGCTGCCGTCAGTGCCATGCGTCAAGCCTTGGCAAAAATGAAAGAAGAGGAGCGGCCGGCTGCGGTGGATGACCAGATTGTCACACTGCCTGAAATCTACGAATTGGTCGGGGTACCAGAGCTGCAAGCCAACGAGCAGAAGTTTCTGGTGCCGGGCGGTCATGACGTCACCGCGATTATTATCGCAGCTGGATTTGAAGAGACGCTCTTGCCGTTGATTGAAGATCGCCCTAAAGCCATGCTGGAGATCAAAGGCCAGACAATTCTTGAGCGACAGATCGGTGCGCTCAATGAGTGCGGGGTGAAAGACGTCGTAGTGGTTCGTGGCTACCTGAAGGAGCAGATCAATATGCCGAATGTCCGTTACTACGATAACGACCAGTTCTTAGAAACCGGTGAACTCACCTCCCTCTTTCTGGCTGAACCTGAGATGTCTGGTCCGTTTCTCTTTCTGTACTCCGACATTATTTTTGACCCGACAATCATAGACAAACTGCTCAAATCACAAGCCGACATCAGTATCGTGGTAGACCGGGCGTGGAATGATCAGCCGCGTTCCGCAGAAGAGATTCAGGCCAACAAGCCTGATCTTGTTGTGACCAACCACCCCCCGCAGACCGGCTACCGTTTTCTGCCAACGATAGAGGGCACACACTTGGCTCGCATTGGTCGCAACTTGGCTCCCCAAGAAGCCGACGGCGAATTTGTCGGACTCGCCATGTTTTCCGAAACAGGTGCCGAGATCTTACGCCGGACCCACCGCGAGATCCATGCAGACTCGCAAGCCGGCCGCCTGCACGAATCTGAATCATTGGAAAAAGCAGCCTTTACAGATATTTTGCAGGAACTCGTCAACCGTGATCACCAGGTTGCCTGTGTCGATATTTACAAAGGCTGGCTGGAGGTCGACACGTTTGAAGATTACCAGCGGGCGTGGGCAAAAATGAAGTGACAACGTACGAGGGTACGGATGATGCAGATTGAGCTCAACAAAATCGACCAGATCGACCATCTCATACAAGGCGAATATACCTTTTTCCTACGCGAACGACCGGGCTGGAGCTTGACGGTCGGCCCCCAAGATTTGGAGTTAGTTGCCCATGCCATGCGGGTCCTACTGCATGCGCGGACGACCCCAGATTTCTTGGACGAGTATCTGAGTTTGGTAGACTGTCAAGCACAGGATGGCGGCTGGAGCCCATTTTCTGCTGATCGTGACAGCACGGTCTGGGTCTCAGCTTTCTGTGGGCTCATGGTAATTCGGGGGAATCGATTCTTGGCCAACGATGTTTTGGGCCAATCCGTTCAGAAATCCATTGATTATTTTCTTGATACACAAAAGAGCGATGGCCGCTGGGTCGATCCAAGCTGGGCAGACCTGGATACAACCAGCCATCCGGTCAGTTTCTTTAATGTGGTTATGGCTTTAGGCGAGCCGTATCGACGTTCTGAAGTCCTGCGTTCCTGGGAACGCGGAGCGCGGTTTATCGTGGACAATCAAGGCGCCGACGGAGGCTGGTACGACGAAGAATTTCATCCCTCCGGTGTTGAGATTACCGCCCACCTTATTCAGGACGCGCTGATTGCCGACTTGGCCATGGACGAGCAGATAAGTGGCATACGCGAATCGTGCACAAAAGGCGCAAAAAAGCTGTACGAATGGCAAGCCACAGACGGCTCATGGGATGGGGAAAACGTTGACCATACCATGGACTGCACCCGCTCTCTGATGGTCGTAACCCGCCTCCTGGATGACAAGCAAGGAGAAGAAACTATTCTACGCGGCATGCGCTGGATTCTCGACAACAAGAATGCTAGTGGCTGGGGCGATTTTCCTGACATGGAAACCAACCTCGAGCGCACCTGTGATGGTATCGATACCCTTTTGAAATACAAAGCGTACCGGAGTATCGACTCCCAAGATGTTGTCCGCCTGTGGGGCTACGTGCCTTAGAACGTAACGAGTGGAACATAAAAAGACGAAGACACATTCAGTCTTTCCTGTACGTTTTGCTCCCCTGCTCATGTCTTCTGACTCCCACGCCGGATGGTTCGAGGTCTGCCCAGTAGCAGAACTTCCGCCCGGGGAACGCAGGCTGGTGCAGTTGAAGAGTGTTGAAATCGCTCTGTTCAACGTGAACGGCACTATCTACGCGATCAAAAACCGTTGTCCTCACCGCAGTGGCCCGCTCATCCGTGGCTTTATCGACGACACAGGCGGCATCAAATGTCCTATGCACGGTTGGCGGTTTGATCTGCGTGATGGCAGCAGTCCACGTCCAGCCCACGCAACAGTGTATCAGGTCAAGGCTGAAAATGGCCTTCTGTACCTCCAGCTTTAGGATTTTCTTGAGTCGTGCGTTTTCGCTGTGAGTGTGTTATCTCCTTCCTCGCATATGCACTAGGGGAGACTGATACATGACCGAACCAAAAGCCCAGTTCATTGATCGTTCAGATACTCCAGTCCAACCGCTCAACATTGCCATGGAATCGTTGCTGAGGCAGGAGGACTGACAGCGGCCAGTCGCAGTCCTCGGTGCTGAGACAGGCTTTGCTACAAATCGCGGCAAATAAGCTCCAAAGGATCTCAAAGAAGCCGAATCATGACAACAGACCTCCCGAATCTCCTCAAACAACGGCTCGCCCAACGCCAGCGCGAGATAGACGATGACCAATCCGCACGTCGAGCAGCAGTCTTAGTCCCCCTCTTCTTCCAGGATTCCGAATACCATGTCTTGTATACCTTACGGCCGACCAGTATTGGCACCCACAACGGAGAAGTCGCTTTTCCTGGTGGACGGTATCAGCAAGACGATGATTCTCTGCTGCACACAGCACTGAGAGAAGCCCATGAGGAAGTGGGTCTCAAACCGGAAGACGTACAGGTCTTAGGTCCCTTAGACGATCTCCGCACCCGGAGTACCAACTATCTTGTCACACCGTATGTCGGCATTATCCCGCAGGCGTACCCGTACCGTCCTGACCCCAGAGAAGTGGCTGAAATCTTCTCGGTCCCGCTCGCGTTCCTGCAAAATCCAGACAACCAGAACAACAAAATCTGGCGGCACGAAGAAGAAGACATTCCGATCGTGACCTACTATTACCAAGGCTATACGATTTGGGGTATGACCCAGCGGGTGACCCAAGACTTGCTTGACGTCCTTACTGAGCTGTGACCCTCAGCGCCACACTCAGCTGGTGTAAAAACGCCTGCACTTCATCCGTGTCTTTCAGACTGTACTGAGCTGCTGTTGGTCGCGGCGTCTCGGTCACAACGATGCCAACTCCATGCTGAGCACGCTCAGTCTGACCAGCAAGAGCCTGAAACGCATCCTCATCGGTCACATCATCACCAATGTACACAGGCACAACGTCATCTGCATTCAGGTGAAGTGCTTCCAGCAACCACAGCACAGCTTTGCCCTTATGCCAGTCAATGCCTGGCTGCAATTCAAAAACCTTCTTGCCCAATCCTTTGCGCAGGTCTGGATGGCGAGCTAATGCCGCATCAACAATCGGCTCCACCCGCCCCTCATCGTACTGCGCAACTCCCCGAAAATGCACGGCAATGGAAAATTTCTTGCGCTCAACTCGCGTCCCATCCAGTCCCAGGAGTGCCTTCAGGAGTTCTTGCTCAGCCCGATCAAGGCTCACCAAGAAGCTGCTTCCTTGCTCAAATTGAATGGCCCTGCCCTCCGGCCCGGCAATATCAAACCCATGGCTGCCAGCGTAAATGAGCGATTCAAGCTGGACCAGCTGCTGCACCTCAAGCCGGTCCCGGCCACTCACAATGGCAACAGGACACAGCTCAGCAAGGCGGCGGACGGTCTCTCGCATATTCTCAGCGAGCACTGCCAGCTCTGGTCGAGCAACAATCGGTGTCAGTGTTCCATCATAGTCAAGGAACACAGCCAGCCGCTTCCCCTTGAACTGAGACGCAATCTCAGCCCTAATATCATCACACGGACCTAGAGCGGACGACAGCTCATGCATAACGGAGTGTGACCGTATCCTCATCGAGCCCTTGACGGGACCATTCGAGTCTATTGTTTCCCTGCAGTTCCAATACGCTGAAAGAAGCAAATGAGAAAGGAAATAAGGCAGGGCCATCGACGATTGCTTTAAGTGCACCTGAGGAGGTGTTTCTGGCTACGAGCGTTGCCTCGATAAGCCAAGGTGAAAGCCTTGTATCTTGCACCAATCGTACTGGAGACGCTTGATAGACTCCTTTCTCTCCAGTCTCTTCTAGCACTCCCCAATCGACGAAACATCGCAGGACGCGACGAGCTGCCCGTGCAACAGTCTCGCGCTCGCCCAATTGTTCGCGTAAACGTCTTTGAACGTGAGCAGCAGAAACTGAGCCTTGTAGCCGTAAGAGGCGCCCTACTGTTTCTGCAACAATGGCAAAAAACGGATAGACTGCCATACACATACCCCAATGAACCGGAAGATGATCGCCGGAAGGCAAGCGTTTGAGATGTCCAAGACCATCGTCTCGGAGAGCTTCTACATGCTTTGGGACAGAGACCCAGATCTTGAGCAGAATCGTAATAGCCTTTTCCCTATTACCACGTACTGCTGTCCCTCCCACGGAAAGCTGTTCTTGCAGGAATTCTTGAAGAGCAACTTGGATTTGACTTCTCGTACCTTCTGCAAGAAGGAGCCCTGCTGTCAGCTGGAGCCACTCCAGCTGAATACGTTGACTAAATCCGATCTCCATAAGATGATCCGCTTCCTCTACTGTTCAATGGCGACAAACGGGACAATCAGTTCTTCAAGCGATATCCCCCCATGTCCAACAATTCGCTCGCCGTTTTGTACAAATGCGGTCCGACCAGCGGCGAACAGGGAAAGGTAGTCTTCAGGCAATCCAAGTGGCGGCCAAGCTATGGCGTCGGTAAAGCGTTCGTTGACCTGTGCTCTCAACGATTGATTCGAGTAGACACGAACCCGTTCGCCTCGCAAGTCAGCAACAGCTCCCTCTGATGGTCGCCCACATCCTTCTGCCTCGATATTGCCATGATCAGAGGTCAGAACGATATTGAATTTCTGTTCAAAGAGGAGATCCAGCAACTGTCCAAGGAATCCCTGTTCTGCCCATTGCTGTACCTGATTGTGCATACCAGCCGTGCCAAGTTGCACGCCATGCATAATCTTGTCAATCGTATCGATAATTAGGCCAACAATCTGGACTTTGGGATGAGAGAGGAGCTCTTCTACTTTGGAGAGTGTTTCTTCTTCTCCTAGACTTTTTGCATAGGCGACTTGAGTTGACTGGAATCCATAGTCAGCCCAGAACTTCCTCCACAATGCGGCTTCCTTATCAGTCGTCTGAATACTCGCTGGATAGTAAATTGGAGGCTTGCCAGCAAATACCGACTGGCGGGACACTGAGGTGAGAGTTGGAAGCCATGCAAAAATAGATTCCTCACGTACTCGTAAGTGTGGTCGTTGCTGGCCCAAGACATCACGAAGCACAAGCCACTGATCAAGAGCCAATCCGTCGAGCAGCAGCAGAGCGACCTTCCCAGCATGTTTCACCTTGCGTGCCCGAGGTTGTGCCAAAAACGCTTGAGCTAAATACCTCGGAATGTGATGGAGCATCACAGGTGGAGATGCCGGGAGATTATGCAGACTCCCATACCGATCCTGAATCCACGAGAAAAAGCGTGTGTCGACGTCCTCTTGCAACGATTGAAACTGTCCTGTGAACACAGTCTGCTTTGAATGACTGATTCTATGCCAGAGAACACACAGCTCTGCCCAACGATACGCAAAGGTGAGCCAATCCTGATGCCTTGCCTCTGGCTGAGGTATGGCAGTCCCAACCGTCTGCAGGAGTCTCTCTAGACGGCGAATCTGGTCGGCTACTGGATCGAGATGGACGCCGAAAGAGATCCAGTCAGACAACAGTTCAGAATCTTGCGGTTCTGAGTAAGCTTCTGAAACATCAATTGGGTGGAGAAATCCTTCCAGAAAGAGATTATCAACATAGACTCGCACATCATCGTGCTCAAAGGGCAAATCAAGTGGGGCTTCGATTTCAGAGTCCATTGCTGGCTCTGCAACGTCCTTGCTGCGACCAGGATTGTAAGCCGAATCTTTTTTTCCCAACAAGCGATGGACAAAACGCGGCCACCGTTCTTGGAGGAAAGCAAAGAAGGCTTGTCTATCTGGAACAATGCGTTCCAAAGGCCAAGCTTCAAAACTTCTCCTTTGACGAAGGATCTTGATGAAACGATCATCGAGCATGACAGGAATGCGCTGTCCCTGATGATGACGACGCAGCAGGACTCGCAGTAAGTCGGAGGGTTGCTTGACGAGTTCCGGGACAATCTCGAAGACATGTCGCAGGACAAAATCTTTGGTGGCATTTTCTCCGAGCGGCTCTGGATTGTGTTGGAGTTGCGCCTGGTATAGCGCGTCAAGCTCGCCCTGATCGAGTACCTGAACCACTGGATAACTGAGATTTGGGAACAGCTCTCCTAGATTGAAAGAGAGCTGCCGTCCCGTCGCTAGCAAGTCGTATGGCAAGACATGAATGTCGGAGAAGCGAGACCTTGAGACCACAATCAGCTCTGTGCCCTCTCCTCGGTCCCAACAAGAGCGGTATTTGGACTCGTATACAAAGCGGAAGGCGATAGGATCATCGAAGAGGAGTAGGTCAAATCCTCGCTTTTGTAGCTCTTGCCAAACACCTTCTTCAGTCAGAAGCCCGTCTGGATCGTCTACGACTGTCAGTTGAGCGACTTGCGGGGCGAACTCCTTCAAGATTTGGTCGCGCCAGCTTTTCGCTTGTCTTTTTCTCATCGAGCACTGTGTTTAAACCGTTTTGTCTGTCCGTGTCAGCGCCTGATCGTACCACATCAGGAGTTTCGGATCTTCTTGGAGGACCTGTTCGGAAATTTTATTTGCAACACCAATGATGGTCTGATAGTCGCGTTCCTGCCAGGCTTTTTTGAACCCTGCTCGAACAGCTTCAAGGCGGAAGATTTTTAGCTTCTTTTGCTTGATTTCGCTATATTCTTCAAACTCCTTGAGCAGATTTCGCTCGCGGAGTTTTTCAAGGTCCTGTGCCTTGTTGGGATCAGGAACGTACCAGCGTGCCTGAGCACGACTGAGGAGGGCCGGATGGCGGGTACTGAGTGCCCCATTATCTTCTGTTGCATGACCAGCCGCCAGCTCTGTGCGGATGAGTTCCCGGAGTTCAGCACCGTGTTTCATCCAAGAAACCACTTGGGCGGGAATAGGATCGGAGCTATCGTAGCAAAGAAAGTTTTCCTTCAGCAGATCTGAAAGTTCTAGGGGTTTTTCGTGTCGGCCCCAGCCAGCAATCACCTTCATGAATTGCGGATGTAGCTCCTGAAAAGTTTGCGGCTTTCGGGTCAATTGTTGCCTGAGCCATTGGATAGCAGAAGATTCATCACTAGGTGCTAATTCCAACTGAAGGAGTTCTTTCACTGTCAATCGTTTCTTATCGTACTCCGCAGCCTGTTCAGGCAAGAAATACATACCCTCACGCTCCGAGAAATGCTGCTTAAGTCCAGCGTAGAACTCTGCAGCGGAAAGTGGGACTGCAACTCCTCGCTGCACGTGAAAGGCAACCATCCTATCAAAGAGGAGATAGTTTTGTCGCTCAGCAATTGCTTCAGCTTGGCCGTCTTTAGACAAGACGAAGACAGGAAGTTGACGTAGATGGGTCTTTACAAAATCCCATGCTCCTTCCTCAGTTCCTGCCTCTATTTTAAAACGTTCTTCCAAGCCTCCATTTGGTTTATAAGCCGAAATGATGAGGTCCTGTTTCACTGCGCCCCTGCTCGTGACTTGCTTGAAGGTCCCTTGCTTCTTGTCCAAAGTACGTACGTCAGCAATGATAAACCCCGCATGCTGCAGGGCTTCCTGAATAGCATTCCATACACTATTTTTGGAGTTATGGAATTCTATTGTCATCCAGCGGCCGGGTTTCAAAATTCGATAGAATTCCTGGCAACATCGAATCAGCAATTCTTGATATTCAAACAAATTTTTTCTTTGGGTTTTATTCTCTATTGCTTCTGGTTCGTTGTTAGTAAATGTCTTGAGCCAGGATTCCCAGATGAAATTAAGTTCAGAATACATCAGATTCCCACCGAAAGGTGGGTCAATGAAAATATAATCTAAAGATTTATCGGGGGTAGAAAAGCAAGATGAAGAGCCACAGCTAATCAGTATACCTTTTTCGATTTCTTTAATATGTTGCGAAGCGCGGACGGTAGCCGCAGTACGAGCAAGAAAAATATTCATCCAGTTCTGCTCTCCGCAAAGTGAGGGAACATAAAGTGTTCCTGCGGTGTGTGGCTTCATAGGACCTGTATCTTTGTTAACCCAGCGAAGAGGAAGGAAGCGAGCGGTCTTTAGTCCGACCGTATAGCCACCCAGGAGGGCACATTGAATAAGAGGATTGGTCGCATAACGATAGAGGGAAGCAAATACCCGCAGATTTCGCCTCGTATAGAAGTGATGTACGTGCGTGATACCTGAATGGATTCCTGCTCGCCAAGAATCACCCCACCGCTCCCCCTTAAACATCATAGGATAATTTGGAGTCCAATAGGGAATTTCACTATCCTCTATTTTTTTAATAATGCCTAAATCAAATGCATCTGGTATTTTCTCAAAGCGTTTTTTACCTAAACTATAATTTATCAGAACTGGTACTTGTTTAGTTTGACGGACGGCCTTATTTAGCATCTTATCGAACTTTGCCTCCCATGCCCTATCCATGGTACGCTTTGTAATCCGAGCACTACAGTGGGGGCAGTGAAATTCTTGGCGTACCTCCCCGTCTTCCTTATTCACCGCGACATCCCAGAATCTCACTTCTTGAACACATTCTGGGCAAATAAACACATCTGACCAGACAGTGTAGTTAATATGTCCGTATGGTGCTCCCAAATCCTGAATTCTGAGATGTGAGTTAATTTTGAGCTCGGAGATTTCTTTTTCTATTTGTCTGGGCTTTGGCTGATGCAAGGTCAGATACATCCAACCACATTCTTTTTCAATCTCCCCAAGAATCCGTTCTGCCTCTTTCTTGAACCCAGTAACGTTCACCGGAGTATTATAATTATATGCAATGAAGGTCGCCGCAGGAGAGAGATCATTTAGGACGGCTCGCCGGAACCCCAATTTTGAGAATGGCTTACCGTCTGCATCAAGAATGATTCCGTCGTCCTGTATCTTGTAGCCAAGATCTTGAATTGCTTTTCGGTCACCACATAGTTGCGCAGCCACGCCCGTCATCCCAGTTCCACAGAATCCATCGAAGACGATATCTCCAGGCTCTGTGTAATGGAGGATGTAGTGCATAATCGCCTTATGCGGAACCTTGGTGTGATAGGAATGGGCATTATAGATGGGATCGTTCTTCCCCTCACTGACATCGGTGGCGAAAGGCTCCCGCCGGTATTTATCCATTTTTGGATCGTAAGGCGTGCTGTAGCACTCGAAGAAATCTTCAAGAAAAGGATTCGGACAAGCCGTATAGTACGGCGGATCAGAAAGACGCAGAATATCTTCGTCTTCCCCAATCGGAAATCCTTCGATCTTACGAAATTCAGGATCTTTAAGCTTCTCGCTTAATTTGTCCAGAAAATAAGCGCGGCGCGCCTCATCGTTTTCAAAAGTCATGCCCAGACATTCAACCGGGCCTTGCGGCTCAGCCTCTTCGAAAAACTCCTCCTGGTGGGTTCGTTGTTTACTCATTTTTCGTTTTTGTCACCGTAGTCTTACTGCTAGACGCAACTTTCTTGTCGAGACGGCGTGCTCTCAACTCCACACCAATCTCGGTCAACACATAGGCTTGTTTGGGATGATTGGGGCGTTCAGGATGCATCATTTGCACGATTCCGCCACGGAGCAAAGGCTCCAAATACGCTCGCCGAAAGAAAGTTCGGTGGGTCAGACCCATATGCTCCATAATCGCGGCCGAGGAACGAGGGACTTCACAGAGTGCCACAATTTCCCACTGCGTCTCGCTGAGTTCCCGTAGCGGTTCAGGTTGGTCACTGACTAAGTTCTCTGTTTTGACGGCAGGTTGGTCAGTGACCAACTTCGCTTGATCAGGACTAGGCTGGTCAGTCGATACGTCCGCTGTCCTAAATCTACCCCTCAGATGTTCTGCGATCACATAGTGTGGCTGTGGTTCAGCCTCAATCCGCTCAATGAGTGCCTGAACAACTAATCTGTCGAGGACTTTCTGAGCACCTGGACTCGGAAGCCCTGTGATTGCCTTGACATCAATCACCCGAAGCTGTTCTTGACGACACGCAAAGGCAAAAGCAGCAGCCTCTGGCTCGGTTAAGTGCACGCCAATCTGGGCCTGAAACAGAAGCTGTTCCTCTGAGAGCAACTCTTCCTTGCGTAAGGTCAGCTGGAATGCCTTCTTTGCTTTATCATTTTCAATGATCGGCGGAACATGTCCAAGCTGGCCCCAATTGCGAAAGATTGAGCGCATCCCAGTTCCTGCTTGTTCACTGAGACCAATACGCCGAAAGGCAGCAACAATATGTGGATTGCGCACTTCCTTCTCGCCAGGCTCCAGCAGTTCTTCTGGAGTCACAAAGGCGTCTCCAGGATTCCAGAAAATAGTCTGGTCCCGAAAGAATTGGAGGACGGGCTTCCGAGTATGGTCGCCATAATCCTGATGAATAAGAAGATTGATAGCCGCTTCACGAAAAGCGATATAATCCGGCGGCGTATCCTCCCGCTGCAAGGTGTCAGGGCGAATAGAAAACGCTCTTTCCGCGTGCTGGAGGTAACGATCGACTAAGGCTTT
Source organism: Binatia bacterium (assembly GCA_965231765.1). Taxonomy (GTDB): domain Bacteria; phylum Desulfobacterota; class Binatia; order Bin18; family Bin18; genus JAAXHF01. Next base: position 3,463,918 of record OZ246887.1, on the reverse strand, counting down.
CCACGTTTGCACCAAGTTACACTCGGCAACCCAACGGTCTGCCCAACGCTGCTCAGACAACGCGTCAGACCAATCGGCATTAATCCATTGGTAGTCTACAATCGGACGAGGCAATATTTGCAAGAGAGCTGGCGTTGTACCAAACAGCAGAATACTGGCTCTGGTCGGTCGAAGCCTGTCAGATTGCTCGACAAGGAACCCCCATGCGTAGAGGAACTCCTGATCAGAAATAGATTGATCATGGCTAGGATTGCGCTCCGAAAAGACCCGTCGATACCAACCTACTGATTCTTGGTCAAAACAACGCTCTGGATCGAGAGCAACCGATTGTCCATCGTAGCGCTCATCTGATGCCTCACGGAGGAATCGCTCTATCTCAGACGGAGAGCACCTTTCATCACCAGCGCCACGGCGGATGAAAGAGCGTCTAATATCTCCGTCGAGATAAACAGGCTTTTCTTGGCGGCGTGCTTCAGGGATGTAGAACACTAATAACGTCTTTTCACTTTCTTGCACGAGTGATTCTTTGGCGGAGACATCTCTGTTGAGTTTCTGGCCAGAACGTAACACACTGAGGAAGTCGTTTTGGACCTTATCGACCTCCAGAACGCCAACGATTTCATACTTTCCATCTTTGTGTTGCACCCCGAAGACGAGCCAGCCACCTCCTGTATTAGCAAAAGCAGAGACAGCCTCATAAGCTGATTTCGGCACATCGGTCCTTGCCTCTTTGAATTCAAGATCGCTCCATTCATAGCCTTTGAGGCGCTCAATCAGCTCGTCTTTAGTCATGGCTGCTTATTCCAGCACAACCCGGACCTTATCGGGATCTTTGCCCTTGGTCAGATCGCCAAGATAGTCTTCAAATCTTTTCTTCATCTCAACAACTGTGGCCGGCGCCCCTCCCGCCAAGATTGCAGTGCGTAGATCTTCAGTCTTCACGATGACCTTCACGAGTCCTGAAAGTCCTTCCTTGACTGCTACAAGGAAGTCCTGACTGAGATCATCGGGAAGACTCCGTTTCTTCAGAAAGCCCTCTACAAGTTTTCTGGAAGTTGCCCTGAGTAACGCCATATTTTGCTGGGTTGCAGGGTTCTCTAGATTCTCCAAGAGGGTAGCAGTCCAGTCGTCCACAAGCCGATCAAGTTTGTTGTCCAGAGCTATGAGCTGGCTAGCTACTGCTGCTCCTCCAGACTCGATAGACGGTTTAAAACTGCAGTGTGGACACAGCGGTCCGGTTTGTAAATCTTGTTCAGTAAGCGCAAAGCAGCTGTGTAGGCTTGTGAGCTGGTCTTGAAAATCGACCAGCTGACTCGCGTGCATTAAATCGATAGTTGCCAATTTTCGAAGCTGTTCTAGCCGCTCGTCTCGTAGGAGGGCTGCTTTGTGTTGGTCTTCGTTTGCACCCAGCCTCGCTTTAGCGTGAAGGGCTATGTAGGTCGTCATGTACTCTTTCTTAAGAGTCCCCAGCGTCCGAACAGCCTGTTGACGAAACGTCGCAGTGCGACGCTTCGTCGAGGTATGGATCTCGCCGAGGATGGCATCACGTTCCTTCTGTAGACGCTCAACCCAAGAATAATCAGTCGGAAGGAGCATTTCTGCTTGGGACAGATAGCCAGCAATCGCTCCTAAATCTGTCGTGAGTTCCTGAAGAGCAGCCACATCGTGTTGCGTCTCCAGACCAATCTTCTGGGCTTTTACCGCAGCCACGTCATAGCGGAAGTTCTTCAGCCTCCCCGATGTAGAATAGGCTTGCAAAGATTCCAGGAAATCTTTGACTCCATCGAGTCGGTTTCGATACTCGGTTTGTTCTTGCTCGGAAAGAAGACTGCGCCCCCAAAAGGGAATTCCCCCTTGGATGGACTGCTGGCCAAGCACAACTCCTTGAAGAGCCTGCGCCACAGCCCCCTGTAGCTCCTGCACGGATGCACGGTCGCCTTGGGTAATCATCTGGGCCCGTCCAGACGGTAGCTTCAGCAATTCAAAAAGTTGTCGAAGAGCAGGTAAATTCCACTCCTTGGGCCGTTCGATATGCTTAAAATTGAGCAGGGCGTCGAGTGATGTTGTAACGAACGCATCGAGACTCCCTGCATCGAACTTGTTGCCAGGGAGAGCAAGGACAACATCTCCGCTATAGACCAGCGCGGCAAGAAGAGCGATGACCCATTCTGGTTCCAATCGATATTTCTCAGGAGCCATGTACTCAACGCCAAGGTCATCCTGAATGAGTTCCGCCCGGTTTAGCACCTGTCCATGTCCCTTTTTGTGTAGGAGCTCCAGGATATACTGAGCGTATCGGGAACGAGAGGGATCAAGACGTGTGTCTTCTGATACTTGGGGGTCAAGCAACTCCAAGGCGTCGAGGACCGTCGTCGCCTGCTGCGTCTTTGTTGCTCCTTTTATCCAACGCAGCGCGTCCTGTGCCGCTTGTCTGCGATTCTCATTCGTAATCAATACAGAGAATACTGGATATTCTGCAGCTTGATTTTCAAAGTGGGATACAAGACAGACAGATCCTACGGTGTTGACCATGTCCCGCACGTTGGCTCGCATCCCGGCAGTTGCTGAAAGCTTTCTTTTGATCATCTCTAGCAGCGGCCGAGTTTTACCTTGGTAGGTCACAGTAAAAGCGGTGGCCATATGTTCCTGAAGCCATCGGACAAGTTGTTGCAGATACCCTGGCGGGTTCGTGCCTTCTGCTTTTCCTTGATAGGTCGCTTTCGCCTGGCCTGATGCAGTCGAAGCGAGCTGCAATGCCGCCGCATACTTTTTTAGCGTTTGATGAAAGTCATCATTTCTCTCAGTTAAGTGAAAGAAGACCTCATCCGGTTTTTTCTCGTTGCTATAATCGGACGGACCGTATGGTTGCAAAAAGTACAGGTAGAAATCGCGGGGCGGCTGCGCCGTAGATCGCTCGTTTGGTGCGCCAAAGAACAGGTACCCGAGGCGTGCAGCTTTGTGCTCCCGCCACTCCAGTTCATGCTGCCAGATGCGATATCCTGTCACCATGGTTTGGTCTGTACATTCCATGACTCTTTTGAGCGCCTCGAAGTAGTAACGGTTTAATTGTTCCTCGCCGAGGCTCTCTGTCCGCTTGTCAATCAGGGCGTCATAGTCGTCTGTTTTTTTGAGATCAATAAAATACTGGTGGTTGTCCGGGTGAGAAGAGATGAATTGGCCGCTGACGGTCTTGTGGATTTCTCGTAGAACCGTTTCGATGAGAGAAAGCAGGTCATCGTCTGGCTCGCCTCCTAACTCGGCAATCGTAGGATCGTAGAGACACAGACCATCCCGCAATTCCTCCGGCGTCGCCCCGAGAGGCGCATAAATGTCCCCTGTTGTCAGTCGATGAATCGAAAGCGCGTGAATAATCTGCAAAGCCATCTGCTTATAGGCTGGACGGGTGAATGCCTGTTGGACACGTGACTCTAGAATTTGACTACACTCGATGACTGCCCGGATGTCTGGCACTGATCGGAAAGAGGGATTTTCCCGCAGAGTACTCCAGTAGCTATCATAGGCAACGAGTCCAGGACTGTCCTCAGGTACGTCCTGAGTAAGAAGATCCTTCATAGCAAAGGAAAAAGTTTTCAGCACTTCACGCTTTTCAATAGCTGCGATCCGCTCGAATGTTTCGATATAGTCGGGGTGGATGGGAAAAAGCTGGACAAACTCATCCATCTGTTCGTTCATAGAGCCATAGAATTTAGCAAAAGGAGTGAGGTGGGCACGAATCTTAGTCTGCTGTTCAGCAGTTTTTTTGAGCAAGCGCTCAGCCACGACAAACTTGACATCTCGCCGAGCGATAAGAAGCTGTTCAAAACGATCCTGCACACGCCGAATACTGTCTGCAACAAAGGAGAAACGAGGGCTATCGAAGATTGCTTCTTGCACGCCAGCTAAGAAGCGGAACCGGAGGTCTTTGCACACCTCACCGATCTCTCTGAGGAAATTGAGATCGAGAATCAGCTCCTGATCTTTTCGGCTACGTAGATAATCGAGCAGCTCATCGACTACCAGAAGAAGACCCTGGTCTGGGTATTGTTGGTGAAAGGCCGTCAACATATCCTCAAAGGCTTGTTTATGATTAGAAATTTCACTAACAGCCGGAAAGGTATAATCCACCCCGAGAGTAGCCAAAGATTCTTCTAGTTCGGTGACAAGAATATCTCGCAAGGACATTGTAGTGGAACCAATTTCGGTTCGGATGACTTTGAATTTCCCAGCAATCTGCGTAGCGGCTTCGGCCACGAGAGGATGAGCAAGAGTCCCAGCAAAATCAGCGTGTTCAGCAAGTGCTGACAGAACCGACATCAAGTGCGATTTTCCAGTGCCATAGTTTCCAACCACCAAGAGCCCTTTGTTGTCGGCCGGGTAGTCGAATTGCAATTGAGGAAACGCAACGCTGACCAACTTCTCAGCCATTTCGCCCGAGAGAACATAGGTGGTGACAAGCTGCTTGGCTGTGGCTGCTTGATCGGCATCGCGAAGCTGCACGACAGTCTCGATAGGATCAAACTGGATCAGGTCACGGTATCGCATCACTCGCTTCTCTCATTTCGCTTTCTGGGTGCGATCATACTGCCCTTTCCTCACGTACAATCAAGAGGTCATCAATTGGGTAGCGACGATGCTCAGGATGGTCAGGTGCTGCGTACGTGAGAAAACCATCGACAACCGCTCCTTTCCATCTCACCACAACCGTCCGGTTCCGGGATAGCCCTTGCAAGAGACGTAACGGATCCTGTCTGAGCGAAATATCAAAAAGGATTTCAAGATTATCCAGCAGGACAACTGAGTCTCCCGACTTGGCGACGATATCCCCGAGAAATCGAGGGACTTGTAGGAGTCGTTGTCGCTCAGTCAGATCCAATAAGCGATGACTGAGTTCTAGATTCAGGTTAATGTACTGACATTGGATAGCCTTCATCTTCGCGACTTCTCGGAGGACAGACGTCTCTCCGCCCTGTGTAGGAACCACCAATAAGACGAGCCGGTGATATAGCTCGGCGGCGTGCTTAATCCGCCAAACAACTTGATCAATCAGAGGTTCTTCCATCCTTGTCCTACTGTATAGCTTTTTCGTCGCTTAGCGTTCGACCTTCTGACAGGGGGTCTTACTCTAACCACCAGGCAGAATAGACATACTGCCGGCAACAAAGCGACAGCCGTACTTTGTTTGGCCCCGTCTCTCAGGCGAAATCCCCTTGCCTTAGCAGGCATGTTTGCTACTCTAAGGCCGCTTTAGGGGTGGCGGGGGAGTATTGTTAAGGGGGGCGCATGTCGCAGTACGTCGAGGGACCTGACGCAGAGCAGCTGATTGAAAACCGATTCCAGCTCGTGGACTACTTCCATCAAGCCGCCAAACCGCGTGAAGATTGGCGGCTTGGTACCGAGTACGAGATGGTCGGCGTTTCGCGCCGGAGCGGCCGGGCTGCGCGCTATTCAACTCGACGGGGCATTGAACGCACGCTCTTTCTCCTGGCTGATTCTCTGGGCTGGGAACCGCAAGAAGAAGACGGTCACGTCATCGCTCTCCTCGGTGACGGAGCAAATATTACGCTTGAACCGGGCGCACAGCTCGAACTCTCCGGTGAGCAGTGTGAGACCGTGCACTGCGCCGAAAAAGAGCTCCGGAATCACCTCAAACACCTGCTTGCCGCAGGCGATGAACTGGAACTCGACTTTCTGAATCTCGGCATGCAGCCAATCAGTCCAATCGACGATATCCAATGGATTCCGAAAACCCGCTATCGCTTTATGGCGCCCTACATGAATCAGGTTGGCACCATGGGCCATCGCATGATGAAGCAGACTGCCTCGATCCAGGTCAATTTCGACTTTAGTGACGAAACTGATGCCATGGCCAAGTTTAAGGTCGGCATGGGGCTTGTGCCTATCTTCACCGCCATGTATGCCAACTCGCCGATCTCTGATGGTAGTCTCAACGGCTACATGACGATGCGTGGACACGTTTGGACCGATACTGACCGTCGCCGCTGCGGACTGCTACCTTTTGCCTTTTCCGATCAGGTCAGTTTTGAAGACTACATGGAATACGCGCTCAACATTCCGATGTATTTCATTGTCCGGCGTGGCCAGTGGATCGATATGACCGGTATTCCGTTCCGACAATACCTGGCAGAAGGCCACAATGGCGAACGGGCAACTATGGAAGACTGGAGCCAGCATCTCACCACACTCTTCCCTGAAGTCCGGATTAAGCGCTACCTGGAGCTGCGTTGCTTCGATAATCAGCCATACGAGCTGATGTTATCTGTCCCGGCCATGTGTAAAGGCATCTTCTATAATGATGATCCGCTGTGGGCGGCCTGGGATTTGGTCAAAAAGTGGAGCTGGGAAGAACGTGTCACAGCCTATCAAGCTGCCCATCGTGAAGGGCTTGGTGTACGAGTCCAGGGTATCCGGCTGGCCGATTATGCCAAGGAACTCGTCTCCATCGCCTGGACAGGATTGGAAAGGAATAATCACTGCAACGAAGCTGGGGAAAACGAAACGATCTATCTGGAACGGCTCCAGGAAGAAGTCGCCCGAGGCCACTGTCCCGCCTACAACGTTATCGAAAAGTGGATGGGTGAGTGGAATTATGAAGCCCATCGTTTGATTCCCGGTACTGCCTACCGACTGCCAGAAGAAGAGTAATGCGCTCCTGCCAAGGCAGTCCAGACTTGCACTCAGCATTCAATTTCGACCAAGAAGGCTCGGCGCCCTCTCTTTTACGAATCACAACTCAACTCACCGCACTCTTTTTTATTCTATTCGTCGCCCTGTTTCTCGCTGGAGTAGCCCGGGGAGAAGACCTTCTTTTTCAAGTCCAGACACATACTGTTTCAGGCCGGCCTGTACAGGTTGTCGCCGCAGATTTGCGTCCCGATTTACGTATGGACGCGAAGAGTCAGGGCAACGGCCTTATCGTCGTAGCCGTCTCAGATTCCCCACCACTCGAAAAAAGGCAGCTTGTCCTGTTTCCAGCAGGCTCACCAGCACCAGTCACACCGGTTACACCGATCACAATTGATCTTCCGCCTGATATTGTGGCTTTTGATGTGGGTAATATTGATGAGAGCCCTGGTGACGAGATCGTCCTTATCGCTGCTTCAAAACTCACTATTCTCCGTCCTTTTTCGAAGCAAGAAACGCGTGAAATTGCTGTCCAACCTCCTCTTCCTCTTCCGCCACGCACACATGGCCTGTCTCGCTTAGCTATCCTTGGCGACTGGACTGGTCATGGGGTCATTGAAGCGCTTGTACCGACCCTCAATGGTGCGGCTCTGATTCCATTGCAAAGTGAGAAAAACGGGACACGTACCGACCTCCCACTGCCAATGCAGGCGGAGTATTGGACAACCGATAGACGCACCAGAGCACCTGCTGGCTTCTTTGGGTCAACTGTAACATGGCCGACCATCACCCAGGCGGATAACAATGGCGATCAGCGGCTTGATCTGTTCGGCCTGTCGCGCTTTGGGGTCTGGATCTATCACGCGACAGACACTGGCCTCGCTAGCGAGCCAACCCACCGCTTTGGGCTGCGTCTGTTCTCTGCAACAGAACAGCTGCGTCCACGGGCGACTGCCGTGCGCTTATTTGCCCGCGATCTCGATGCAGATGGCTTGGCCGACTTAGTTGTGCATCGCACCGCAGGCAGCATGCTCAAGAGTCGGGCGGCAACCGATATTTATCGCAATCAAGGCACTGGTATTGATCTGTCGGCTGGCCCACAACTGACCCTTACAACAGACGATGCATTTGCCACGATTGAGCTGGTGGATCTGGATGGGAATGGACGCACTGAAATTCTCCAAGCCCAGTTCGCTTTCGGCATCTTTCAAGCCATTCGGATACTGACCACACGACGGGCAGCCGTTGATCTGCGTATTTTCACCTTGCCTGAAGCAAGCCACACGCAGGCAGAAACCTCATGGCAAGGAGATGTCACCCTACGACTTGATTTCAGCCAAGGGCGAGCAGAAGGCTTACTCCCAACCGCTGAAGGCGACTGGAACGGAGACGGGCGACGCGATCTGCTGTATGGGCTCAACCTGGAGGAGTTGGCGATCCACCTTGGAACGGCAGGAAAAAACGGCCCAGGCTTTAGTTCAAGTGAGACTACTCAGACAGTCCCGGCAGCCAGTGATAGCGTCGTTCTTGATCGGAACAGCGATGGCCTTGATGATCTTGTGCTGTTTGACCCACGTGACGACACAGGCGCTATCCACATTCTTGTCAACCGAGGTCAACTGCCTGGCACACCTGTCTCTCTCCGCGTCAGTGTTCCGTAAGCACTGACGCGCTCGTCACACTCTGGTGTTCCCCTTCTTGTGTTCCCCCCCTGACTATTTCGTGCTATGAAGCCGAGCAGCACTATACACTGGGCTCAAAAAAAGGGGGCAGCATGGAACTCAGCAAAGAGCAGCTTGTATGGATGTACGAGCGCATGCAAGTTATCCGGGTGTTTGAAAACCGGGTGAAAGTCGAGTTTGGGAAAGGCAAGATTCCTGGCTTCGTCCACCTGTATGCCGGAGAAGAGGCCATCGCGGTTGGCATTTGTACTAACCTGACGGATGCCGATTATATGACCTCGACCCATCGCGGGCATGGCCATTGTATAGCCAAAGGCGTGGATCCACGCGGTATGATGGCCGAACTGTTCGGTAGAGCCACTGGGACGTGTAAAGGCAAGGGCGGCTCAATGCATATTGCCGATATGGATAAAGGCATGCTGGGCGCCAATGGCATTGTTGGTGGTGGTCCGCCGCTCGCTTGTGGTTCTGGTCTGACGGCCAAGACAAACAAGACTGATCAGGTCACGATTTGCTTCTTTGGCGATGGGGCCTCTGAGCAGGGCACGCTCCACGAGAGCCTCAACCTGGCCGCCATTTGGAAACTGCCGATTGTCTTTGTCGCCGAGAACAACGGCTATGCAGAGTCCACTCCAGCCCATTACCATTGTAGCGTTGAAAACATTGCCGACCGCGCCGCAGCCTATAATATGCCCGGTCTGTCTGTGGACGGGAACGATATTTTTGCCGTCGAGGAAGCCGCCCAGCAAGCCATTGCCCGCGCCCGTGCCGGCCAAGGTCCAACCCTGCTCGAATGCAAGACCTACCGCTTCTTTGGCCACTTCGAAGGCGACCAGCAGACGTACAAGATCCCCGGGGAAACCGAGAAATATCAAAACGAGAAAGATCCGATTACACTCTTCAAAGACAACGTCCTGTCCCGCAACCTCGTCACTGCGGCGGAACTGAATGCGATTGAAGAACAGGTCAACGCCCAAATCGAAGCCGCCGTACAGTTTGCTGAAGACAGCCCGTTTCCAGAGGTCGAGGAAACGTTTACTGACGTGTATGTGAATTATTGAGAAGTAACCAGCTTTCAGCTTTCAGCTTTTTTTGTCTGGCTGAGCGCTGACAGCTGACGGCTTTCGTGCCGGAGGAAAACCATGGCTGAGCGACAACTCAATTTTAATGAAGCGTTAAATGAAGCAATGCGTCAAGAGATGCAGCGTGATCCAAAAGTGATTTTACTGGGCGAAGATGTAGCCGGCGGAGCGGATGTTGAGCATTTGGATGGGGATGACGCGTGGGGCGGGGTGCTTGGCGTCACCAAGGGTCTGGTCAAAGAGTTTGGCCGCGAGCGCGTTCTGGATACCCCCATTAGTGAGTCTGGCTTTATTGGCGCTGCTGTCGGAGCAGCTGTCACCGGATTGCGGCCCATCGCTGAAATGATGTTTGTGGGCTTTATGGGTGTGTGTTTTGACCAGATTCTGAACCAAGGCGCCAAGCTGCGTTACATGTTTGGTGGCAAAGCCCAAGTCCCACTCGTCATCCGCACAATCTATGGCGGTGGCTTTCGGGCTGCTGCCCAGCACTCACAAGTCTTGTATTCACTCTTTACTCATATCCCAGGGGTGAAGACGGTGGTTCCTTCTACCCCGTACGATGCCAAAGGGCTCCTCATTTCGTCGATTCGGGATAATGATCTCGTCATCTTTTTTGAAGATATCACTCTCGGAGCGATGAAAGGTCCAGTGCCGGAAGAACCGTACGAAATTCCCTTTGGCCAGGCGGACATCAAACGTGAAGGCAGCGACCTGACCATTGTTGCGATCGGCAAAATGGTCCACCACGCTTTACTCGCGGCCGAGGAACTTCAAAAACAAGGCAAGAGCGCCGAAATCATCGACCCACGTACGCTCTCACCGTTCGACGAAGAGACGGTGTTGAAATCCGTTGAAAAGACCGGCCGTCTAGTCATCGTCGATGAATCTCACCCGCGCTGTAATATGGCCACTGACATTGCCGCCACGGTAGCTGACAAGGGTTTTGATTTCCTGAACGCTCCGATTAAAACCGTCAGTTCACCACATACGCCAGTGCCGTTCAGCCCGACCTTGGAAGATCATTATCTGCCGAATGCGACGAAGGTGACGGCAGCCGCCTTAGCGCTCTTCTAAGTCATGAGGACGGCGTGCTGAGTAGAAGGCCTGAAAGCGTTTTTTGTCCCTCACTCAGCACGCAGCACTAAATTTATGAATACTGTTGGAATCATTGCAAACCCCCGCGCGGGGAAAGACATTCGTCGCCTGGTCGCCCACGGCTCCGTCCTCGATACACAAGAAAAAGTCTATATCGTTCGCCGGGCGATTCTGGGTTTAGAAGGAGCGGGGGTCGATGAAATCGTCTTTTTTCCTGACCCTGCCTCCATTGGTCCGAAAGCGCTTTCTGGCATCGAAGGAGACAGAAAGGCGACTGTCCGGATGCTGGAAATGTCGGTCTACGACGAGGCAGCTGACTCCACTCGGGCGGCGGCTCTCATGCAGGAACAAGGCGTCTCGTGTGTGATTGTTCTCGGCGGGGATGGCACAAATCGTGTGGTCACAAAAGGCAGCGGATCAATGCCCCTGGTTCCGCTCTCCACTGGCACCAATAATGCTTTTCCGCGTTTTGTCGAATCCACTTTGGCAGGCATGGCAGCTGGTTATTATGCCGTCCGGGGTCTGTCGCTTGAAGAATTTTCGTTTCCAACAAAACGTTTCAATTTATACCGCAACGGGACGTTTGAAGATGTCGCTCTGATCGATGTCGCGGTATGTGACTACCAGTTTGTTGGGGCGCGCGCCCTATGGGAAGTCCATCGCCTCAAAGAGCTCTTCTTGACCCAAGGCCAGCCGACCAATATTGGCATGGCCTCAATTGGCGGTATGCGAGACCCTGTCCGGCCTGATGAGGACGCCGGTCTGTCTCTTCAGCTCGGAGACGGCGGGAAAGCTGTCACCGCCGCAATTGCGCCAGGCTTGGTGACATCGGTCGGTATCCAGAACTGCACCCGTATGCATATTGGCGATCGCGCCCCCGTCACCTTCAAACCGTCGATCCTCGCCCTAGATGGAGAGCGCGAACTTCAGGTCACTGCTGCTGATGACTGGGCAGTTGAACTATCCTGGGACGGTCCACGGGTGCTTGATATTGCCAAGATAATGAATGCTGTGCGTGAAGGATAATTGCTACCAATGAAGGTCATGATCTGCACCACTCATTTCCCGCATTGCGCAGAAACGCTCCGCAACCATCTGCCCGAAGATACCATTATCTCTTGTCCAGCTGAGGAAGTCGTCACCCGCGCAGCACAAGTTGACGTGCTCGTCCCGGCCATGTACCGGGTTGGGGCTGAAGTGATTGGCAACACCTCAGCAACGCTCATCAATCAATTTGGGGTCGGTATTGAAGGCGTTGACATTCCTGCCGCAACACAACGGGGCATTTATGTTGCCAACGTGCCTGGCCACGAAGGAGCAGGCAACGCCGCATCGGTATCCGAACATGCAATCTTTCTGATGCTCGCCCTGGCCCGCAAATATCCAAAAGCTCAGGAAAACGTCCAGAAGCGCATCTTTGGCGCACCAATGGGCACAGCCCTGATGGGCAAGACTGTTGCTATTCTTGGTATGGGCAGTATCGGCGCCCAGCTCGCCGTGCGCTTGCAGCACTTTCAGGTCCGTTTGCTCGGCATCAAACAGCATCCGTCTGAGGTACTCAAACAAGAGCTGGGACTCGATTTTCTGGGTGGCCAAGACGCCGTCCCGCAGGTCTTGGAACAAGCAGATTTTGTGGTCTTAGCACTTCCCGTTACTTCAGAAACCCGAGCGATGATGAATGCTGACGCTTTTGCGCGGATGAAGCAGAAAGCATTCCTGATTAATGTCGCGCGTGGCCCAGTCATTGACCATACTGCCCTGGTTGAAGCCTTGGCCCAGAAACACATTGCCGGCGCAGGGTTGGACGTTTTTTGGGACGAACCGACCGACCCGGAAGACCCACTCTTTCAATATAATGTTATCGCCACCCCTCACACCGCCGGTGTGACAGACCTGTCATATAACGACATCGCCCGTGGTCTTGCCGCAAACGTCAACCGTATTCGAGCCGGCCAGCCTCCTATCAACTGCCCGAACCTGGAAGAGGTGCAAGCGCGCCGGCGCGGACTTGTGCCGTGAAAAGACAGCATGAGGCATCCTGTTTTCCGGATACTGATCAGGGGAATCTGTCCATTGCTCCTTACGCTTTCCGCCTGCAACACCCCATCCACCCCAAAACCACCTCGTACCCCCACGCCGCTCGACCTTTCAACGGTTGGGACCGTCTCGGGACAGGTTCGTTTTGAAGGAACTATTCCAGATCAAACAACACAGCAACTCGGCGGCTGGCCTGCGTGTGCCGCTCAATATCCGGATGGCCTGCCATACACTACTGACGTGCTTGTCCACGACGGCAAACTCCAAAATGTGGTGGTATTCATCAAAAAAGGCTTAGGCGACCGAGTCTTTGCTGTCCCGGAAGAGACAGTGAAAAGTAACCAGAAAGGCTGTCTGTTTTTACCCCGGATCATGGCCGTCCGCGTGGACCAGCCGCTTCAGTTTCTCAACAGCGACCCTACCGCCCATAACGTGCACGGCTTGCCGCAGCACGCCCGCCCGTGGAATTTTAGCCTCGGCGTGAAGGGCGCGTCACGGACGATCAGCATACAAACGCCAGAGAACAGCATTCCAATTAGATGTGATATTCATGGCTGGATGCGTGCGTATGTGGGTGTCTTTGATCATCCGTACTTTGCAGTGACTGATGCCGGAGGCTCATTTTCCTTGCCAAACATTCCTCCCGGCGATTATGTTATCGTAGCGTGGCATGAGCGGTTTGGGACACAGGAGCAGCGACTCACGCTTGAGAAAAAGGGACACCAGGAACTTGTTTTTACGTTTTATGCTGAAGAGTAAAACGTAAGAAAAGGGGAAGACAGGAAGCGGACAGTGAAGTATCTCTTAATTGGCCTGGGCGGTTTTCTGGGGGCAAATGCGCGAGCGCTAGTCGCGGAATGGGCAGCCCAGCGATATGGCACGGCGTTTCCCTACGGAACATTTATTGCCAACGTCAGCGGCAGTTTCCTGCTGGGTTTTGTGATGATTGTGCTCACCCATCGTGATCTTCTCCAGTCTCCTTATCGCCTCTTTTTCGCCGTCGGCTTTCTGGGAGCGTATACAACCTTCTCGACCTACACCTATGAATCCCTTGGGCTATTGCAGGATGGGAATTTCCTGTTGGCGTTTGTGAAGCTGTTTGGCAGTGTGGCCATTGGTTTGCTGGGTGTCTTTCTGGGAATCGCTCTTGGAAGAGGCATTCTCGGGTCGTAAACGCCGCGAACAGTCACGAGAGTACTTGGTCCGCCGGTCCCACAGCGCAAAGCCGATGATGGCCGCCGCCAGCGCCGTAAAGGCACCGAGCACGGCCAAGGTCAGGCGAAACTGCCGGCATATTCTTTTATCGTCTGGTTTGCTATGCTGCCTGCCAATATCGGACGTGCAGCAGTGCCGTAAGGAGGAACGCATGCGCGAAAAAGGAAAACGTCAACAGCCCGTCCCGCAGCTGGTATGTCTCTTGGCCGCTCTCATCCTGGTGGGGAGTTGGGTTACGCCTGCCCCCGCCCGCGCCGCCGAGGGGCAGAGCTATCAAGCCGTGGTGGATTGGCTCGAACAATATCGGGACACCCCGCCGACGTTTGCCCCCGGCCAAACCCTGGGCTTGCCAGACCGCCAGGCGCTCGAGCCGTTCATTCCCCAGTCGGTCTGGGCGTACTATTTCTTTGATGACATGGAGATGGAAATTGCCTCGACGGGTGAGTATCCGCCGCCGCCCGAGTGGGGCCAAAATGTCCCGTCCGGCTACGCGCTGGATGAGCAAGGCGTGCTGGTCGATTTCAAGGGCGGCGGCTTTCCATTTCCGACGATCGCTCCCGAGGACCCGCAGGCGGCGGTCAAGGTCATCTGGAATATGCTGTGGCGACCCGGGCAGGATGATTATATGATGCCCATGGTGGCATGGTCGCGTAGCGAACACGGCCAACTGGATCGGGAATACGAGTTTACGGGGGTCAGTGCCGAATATGCGCGCGGCGCGAACTGCCTGGTGCCGGGGTATGAAGAGGTCCGCCGCAAGATGTTGATGGAGTTCCGCTCCCCCCGGGATATGGCCGGGGCCAAGAACCTGTCCATCACCTACGTCGATCACTACAAAGAAGACAGCGGCTGGATGTATCTGCCCGCCCAGCGCAAACCCCGCCGGACCCTGGCCTCAGAGCGCACCAGCGAGATGATGGGGATGGATTTCACCCCAGAAGACATGATGGGTTTTGGCGGCAAGGTCTATGAGCAGAACTGGACCTATCTGGGGCGCAAGAAGGTACTGGCGACCATCAACGTGGCCACCAACCCGGCGGCCGGCGGGCCTCACTTATGGGTGCCGAACAAGACGCGCTGGGAGGTCCGCGACACCCACGTGCTGCTCATCGACCCCAAGAGCGCAGATCATCCCTACAGCCACAAGATCGTCTTCATCGATACGGAAACCTATTGGACGCTGTGGATGGTGGCCTTTGATCGGCAAGACGACCAGCTGCTGCGGTTGAGTCAGCACTTTCTGAAGTACTCGGAGAGTTATGCCCACGAGACCGCCATGCAGGCGCCCTTCCTCACACAGGATTTTTCCAACAATGTCGGCCACCATGTCTTCATTCATGTCGGCGAGACCGACATCAATGCCAAGAAGCCACACGCAACCTACTCTCACTGTTATGTGATGAAGCGCCTCTTCTCGGCGGGGCGGGCCAAACAGTTTTACTCGCTACGCAATATGGTCAGTGGACGGCGCTGAGGAGGAGAGTGGTGAGGCAATGGTGGACTGTATGTCTCGGACTCGGGATTGGGCTTTGGCTGCTAACTGACCAAGCGCAGGCGCAGACGGATTCTTCCCGTCAGCGCATAATGCAGCGTTTTTTCCCCTACGCCGAGGGCACCCCCCAGGTCGCGGGCGTCCGCCCCGGCATGACCCTGGACAGTACGAATGTCAGCGCCGCTGCTGCGGTGCTGCCGCCCGAGATCCTTAGCTATATCGGCGCCGGAGATTTCTCGATCGGCGTCCAAGAAACGACCAATCTTCCGACCCGTCAGGCGTTTCTCGACGCCACCCTGCAACACGCTGAAGGGGTGGTCGTCGGCGAAGATATCCTCCAGAACTATGTGTCCGGCCTGCCCTTTCCCATCCTGAAGGCCGACGATCCCCAAGCCGGCCTCAAGGCGGTGTGGAATCTGCGTTATCGTGACCAGGGCGATACCAGCCAGATGTGGGCCATTAATGCACTCCTGAACGACAGCGGCACGATCGAGCGTAGCGAGCGCTTTTCATTTTTGATGCGGTACGGCATGCACCGCCCCGATCCTGCCTGGAATGTTGCCCAGTGGGAACGCCACGGCGTCTTCTCAAAGAACTACTCGCTGATGCTGGCACCTTCTGACATGGAGGGCAGTCAGCTGGTCGGTATCACCTATGACAATGACGCCCAGCCGCACGAACAGTGGGCGTATGACCCCCAGAGTCGGCGGACGCGCAAGGTTGTGTATAATCCGTATGTCTCGCCCGAGCGGGGCGTCTTGCTGATTGAAGACCGGGGCGGCTTTCTGGGCTATATCGCCGACTACGAGTGGACCTTTGTTGAAGAAAAAGTCGTGCTGTCCCCCGGCCCGATTAAAGCCGATAAGCCGACCTGGGGCGGCAAGGCCAACTGGTATCCGGTCGATCCGTGGGAGCTGCGCCTAGCGGTCGTTGTCGAAGGCAAACCCAAGAGTGCCCACCCCATGTACAGCCGTCGGGTGCTGTACATAGATGTTCAGACCGCCCTGCCGCTGTACGCCCTGACCTACGGTCACGACGGCAAGCACAAGCGGACGTTTCTTGTCGTTCCTCGTCACCCGGAGTACGATCCGTGGGATAACAAGGAGTGGTTTGCCCAGATCGCGGCTCAGGGATCAATCGACTACCAGCTGCAGCGGGCCAACACGTTTGAGATCTATAAGATTTTCATCAATCGGCCAATGAGTGCCAATAAATTTAGCGTGATGACGCTGCTGTTGCAGGGGAAATAAGCCCAGACACGCAGCCCCCCTCAAGATAAGACGATAAGACACCGTTGTGTGTCTCGATCAGACACAGCCCCCTTCCCCGGTCCACGGGGAGCGCTTATGCCTCCGCTATCTACCCACCCATGTCAGGCGACCAGTTGTAGATCTTCGCCAGGCTCCCGCCCATGAGTGCCGAACGCTCGGAATCCGTGAGCTGGTCAGTGACCCGGAACGCCTCAACGCCTTGCTCGTAAGTCAACAAGTCCACGGCTCGGGTCCAGTCGGTGCCCCACATGCAGCGGTCGAAACCGAACGCGTCGAAGATCTTGCCCAGCGGCTCCCAGATGTCCGGGTAGGGGAAGGGCTGATGGGACAGGGTACACGCGCCGGAAATCTTGATCGCGACGTTGTCGCATGCCGCCAGCGAAACCACGCTGGCCAGCTCGGCGAATGGTTCGGGCGGTGCTGGAGGCTTGAAGGGTTGGCTCAGACCCACATGATCGACCACGATCTGGGTGTTGGGATGGCGGCGGGCCAGGTCACGTAAGAGAGACAGCTTGCCCCAGCACAACACATTCACCGGAATCCCCGCTTTGGCCCCGGCGGCGAAGATGCGATTGAGACCCGGATCGTCGGCTTCGCGTGACCGGGACGTGAACATGAGGCGGGCGCCGACCACCCCCGGTGTCCCGGCCCACTCCGCGATCTCGTCAGCGACCGCTTCTGAGTGCGGATTGAAGGGCTTGATCAAGCCGAACCGACCCGGATGTTTTGCGTAGATTTCGAGGGCATAGCTGGCGTCGTAGCGGTACATAGTGAAGGGTGAAACCAGCAACGCCCCAGCCACGCCGACCGCGTCCATCGCGGCCACCATATCGTCACCGGTGACCTCGGCCGGCCCCGGCAGGGAGTTGCTCCACGGACGCTCAGGCCGATCCCGCTCGTAAGCATGGACTTGGGAGTCAATTATGGGAGTCTGCGTTGCCATCGTACGTGCCCCTTTCCTAGACGTCTGCGTATAGGAAATCCTGGTAGGAAGCGAGGCTCTTGGCCCAGTTAGTCTAGCCATGGGAAAAGAAATAGAGTACAGTGAACAGTATGCGGAAGCAGTTCCTTACCGTTCTTGTGGCTCTTACGCTCCTCGCTTCGTCTAGTGCGTCGGGACGACTCCTGTATTTTTGTAACATCGACCACTGCGAGGGCCTGAATGAGGAGCGCCCGTGCAGCTTACACCAAAAAGACAATTCCTGTTGTGATGTTCAGTGCATTGCAAGCGAGCCTCTTCACGGCAATCGGCTCCCTTGGGGAAACACGACCTACCAACCTGCTCTGGTTGCGCTCCCTGCGATTGTCGAGCCCACTGGCTTCCGTCAAGATTCCTCAGTCAGACTCCGAAAACAGAGGTCGTGTCCGTTCCAGACGGCCCCTCCCATTTTTCTGCAAAACTGTTCCTACCTGATTTGACATTTCGGTCTTCTCAACAACGAAGCGAGTGACGCTGTCGCTCACATTCGTTCCGGGGCCGTGACGGGATTGGGCATGCCTATGTTCATTCCCGATACTGTCCCACGCCTTGTGTTGACAAAAACCTATGGTGTGTTGCTGTTCCACGGGGCAAACAGGGAGAAACCAGATGTTCAAAAGTGCCATCCCCACACTGCACTTTGCATTTTTGCTTTGTGTCAGCACAATAAGTGCAGGCTGTTCGAGCACACAGGTAGCGCAGGCACGAGGACCTTTTCGTCCTCAATCAATAGACGTCTCGTCGATTCCTGCGCAGACGACCAACTCACTCGGAGAGCACGCCTTCCCCTTCGACGGGCGAACTGAGCTCAATCTTACAGCAGTGCGACAAGCCGTGCTAGACCGTAACCCGACCTTGGCCGCAATGCAGAGTGCATGGCAAGCGGCCATAGAGCGTTATCCGCAAGTCACCGCGCTCGATGACCCCACGTTCTCGTATGGTCTCGCCCCAGCTACCATCGGGGCAAGCACCCTCGACTTTGGACAACGGCTTGAGCTTTCACAGCGTTTCCCCTGGCCGGGCACGCTGCGTCTTAGGGGAGAGGTCGTCCACAGCGAAGCCCAAGCTGTCGGCGAGGACCTGAACGCCATCCGTCTGAAGCTCATCGAAGCGACCGACCACGCCTTTTACGATTACTACTTTGTGCACCGCGCCATTGACATCAACCGGATCAACCACGCCTTGCTCCTGGAGTTTCAGCGCACGACAGAAACGCGCTATGCCACTGGGCTTGTCCCGAAACAAGATACGCTCCAAGCAGAAGTCGAGCAGCAACATTTAGCCCACCGTGGCATTGTTTTGGAGCACCTGCGAGCGGTCACGGTGGCCCGCATGAATACTCTCCTGCATAGTCCACCTGAGAGTTTTCTGCCTCCCCCCCCAAACGAACTTCCCAGCGTCGTGGGCATGCCTCCGATTGCGGCGCTCCAGGCTGCTGCCGTCCAGCACCAACCTGCATTACGCGCCCTAGCACTCCAGGTCGAGGCCCGGAGCACTGACGTGAAGCTCGCACAGCTCGACTATTTCCCGAACCTGACGGTCTCAGGCGGTTATAATAGCTTCCGGCAGAAAGAGGACCTGCGCCCCATGCTCAGCGTCGATCTCAACTTCCCCCTCCAGTTAGGCAGGCGACACGCGGCCCTGCGGGAAGCCCAAGCCGAGGAGCAGCAAACAAAAGCCCGCCTCGAAGAGCACCGCGCTCAGGTCCACTTTGTCGTGAATGAGGCCGCTCACACCGTGCAAGAGAACATGCATGTCGCCCAGCTCTATGCGGACTCAATTGTTCCGCTAGCAGAAGAAAATCTTGCGGCTGCGCGCTCCAATTATGAGACGGGCATCACGGATTTCTTAACCCTCATTACCGCAGAGAAAGCCCTCATGCTGTCGACGCTCAGGTATCACGAGGCGTTGACGAATTACCACAAAGGTCGCGCCCAGCTTGAACGGGCCGTCGGGCTGCCTCTCGCCCACATGGAGGCAACGCCATGAAACGGTCTCGCACCCTGACCGCAGCTGTTGTCGTGCTCCTTGTGCTCGGCATAGGATGGATGTCGCGGGGGCTGCTCTTTACCTGGTGGTCCGCAGTGCAAACTCCAATCACTGGAGAGAACACCACTTACACGGTCGGTCCGTTTCAGGCAACAGCCGCCTTTCAACCTGACCCTCCGCGCGTGGGCAAAAACACTCTGACGCTTACCGTTCGGGACACACACGGCGCACCAGTTGAAGGCGCCACGATTGACGCCCGCGCCACCATGTACGCTATGGGCGTCATGCCTGAGATGCGCAGCCAGGGCCAGGTGACCCCCGAAGGAACGGGACGCTACCGCCTCGCGTTTGACCTTGCCATGGCTGGGTCGTGGCCAATTGCATTGACCATACGTGCGCCAGACGGACGCCAGGCCGAGCTACGATTCAACTTTGTCACTGGACTTCCTGTCAGGCGTACCGATACGCCAGCGACCAGCAGTGAACCACCAGGCGAAAACGGGCAGGCTGGGACTCTCGTTATCGACGCCACCCAGCGGCAGCTCATCGGCGTCAAAACTGCACCGGTTGCCCGAACACAGGTAGGAGTGACAATCCGCGCAATAGGACGGGTCACCTATGATGAAACCCGCCTCACCGATATCACACTCAAATACCGAGGCTGGCTTGGGACAGTGTATGCCGATTACACTGGCATCCATGTCAAAAAGGGCACGCCGCTGTGTACCATTTACAGCCCTGAGTTGCTGTCCGCGCAAGAAGAGTTTCTAGAGAGCCTGAGGCGGGCAGGCGTAGCCAACGGACGGGAGCGCACACTGCTGGACACCACCCGCCGTCGGCTCCGCCTGTGGGATCTGACCGAAGGCCAAATTGCCCACCTGGCAGAAACGAGAGAAGTCGCCGAGTATGTTCCGATTCTATCACCGGTGACGGGAACGGTTATAGAGAAACGGGTCGTCGCGGGGAGCGCTATTGAACCCGGTATGCGGCTCTATCGGGTGGCGGACCTCTCGCATGTGTGGGTCGAAGCGGACCTGTACGAGAGTGATATCCCGCTCGTGCAGATTGGACAGACCGCCAAACAGGCGCTCTCGTATCAACCAGGAAAAACCTTTACGGGGAAGGTTGCCTACATCTACCCCTATCTCGACGCCACCACCCGCACCGGCAGAATTCGTCTCAACGTGCCAAATGCCAACGGCACGCTCAAGCCGGACATGTATGTCAATGTCGAGCTACAGATTCCCTTTGGTGAGCAGCTCATCGTGCCTGAAGAAGCCGTCATGATGTCCGGCAAGACGAACCTGGCGTTTATTGACCGTGGCGATGGTCGCTTGCAACCGCAAACACTCACCCTCGGCAGAAAGGTAGCAGAAGGGTTTATCGTCCTGGACGGGCTGGAGGAAGGCGACACCGTCGTCACCTCAGGCAATTTCCTGATTGCCTCTGAAAGCAAACTCGAGGCGGGGATAGACAAATGGTAAACGACCCGACTGACCAGCCTAGCTTTATTCAGCGCGTGATTGCCGCTTCTGCGCGTAATCCGTTTCTCATCATCTTCTCGGTCGTGGCGCTGGCGCTCTGGGGGTATTACTCCCTGCGCCACATCCCGCTCGATGCCGTGCCTGACCTGTCTGATGCGCAGGTGATTATCTTTACCGAATGGCCGGGGAGAAGCCCTGACCTCGTAGAGGACCAAATCACCTATCCGCTTTCGACCACCCTGCTCGCCGCCCCGCGGGTCAAGTTTGTCCGGGGCCAATCCTTCCTCGGACTCTCGTTTGTTTATGTTATTTTTGAAGATGGTACGGATATCTACTGGGCACGCTCGCGGGTGTTGGAATACCTGAACAGTGCGCAAGGGAGGCTGCCGGAAGGCATCAATCCGATGCTCGGTCCGGATGCCACAGGTGTCGGCTGGGTGTTCGAGTATGCCTTGGTAGATCAGACCGGCAAGAACAACTTGGCCGAGCTGCGCAGCCTCCAGGATTGGACTATCCGCTACTGGCTGGAGAGCGTTGAAGGCGTAGCGGAAGTCGCGTCAGTCGGCGGCTTTGTCAAACAGTATCAGGTCAACCTTGACCCCAATAAACTCCTGGCCTTCGGGATTCCAGTGCGTGATGTCATACAAGCGATTCGGCGCTCCAACAACGACGTGGGCGGGCGCGTACTCGAAATCGCTGGCCATGAACATTTCATTCGTGGCCGTGGCTATATTCAGTCAACGCAGGACTTGGAGACGATTCCGCTCACCGTGAACGGCGAGGGCGTGCCTGTGCTGGTGCGCGATGTGGCGACTGTTCGGCTCGGGCCAGACCAACGTCGGGGATTGGCCGAGCTCAATGGAGAAGGCGAGACGGTCGGGGGCATCGTCGTTATGCGCTACGGCGAGAACGCGCTCACGGTCATCGACGCCATCAAAAAGCGGTTGGCCGAGGTCAAAGATTCTCTCCCCGAAGGGGTTGAGCTTGTTATTACCTATGACCGCTCTGAGTTGATTCTGCGCGCCATCGACACGCTGCGCCACACCCTCATTGAAGAAATGATGGTCGTGAGTCTCGTTATCGCTGTTTTTCTTCTGCATGCTCGCTCGGCCCTTGTCCCTATCATCACGCTCCCGATTGCCGTGCTGCTCGCCTTTATTCCTATGCTCGGCCAGCAGCTCACGGCAAACATCATGTCTCTGGGGGGGATTGCCGTCGCCGTCGGGGCAATGGTCGATGCCTCCATCATCATTATTGAAAACATCCACCGAAAACTCGAAGCATGGGAAGGCGGCGGACGCCAGGAAGAACGAACCGCCGTGGTCATTCATGCCATGCAGGAGGTTGGGCCGAGCCTCTTTTTTTCGCTCTTGGTTATCACGGTCTCCTTCCTGCCGGTGTTTACCCTCACGGGTAGTGAAGGCCGACTCTTTAAGCCGCTGGCGTTCACCAAAACGTATTCAATAGGGTTTGCGTCGCTTCTCGCAATAACGCTCACTCCAGCCCTAGCGGTGCTTTTCATCCGGGGACGTATCCGACGCGAAGAGGCGAATCCACTCAACCGCTGGCTCATTGCCGGATACACGCCCGTCGTGCGCTGGGTCGTGCGGCATCGCTTTATTACTATCGCCATTGCTCTCAGCATGATGGCGGCAACTGTCCCCGTCTTTTTCCGGCTGGGCAATGAGTTCATGCCAGCCCTCAACGAAGGGACTATCCTGTATATGCCCACCGCCCTGCCTGGGATGTCGATTACTGAGGCATCCTCCGTGCTGCAATCTATGGATCGCGAACTCAAAAAGTTTCCTGAGGTGCAATCCGTGTTCGGGAAAATCGGGCGGGCACGCACGGCGACTGACCCTGCGCCGCTGTCGATGGTGGAATCCGTGGTGGTACTCAAGCCTGAATCAGAGTGGCGACCCGGGCTCACTTGGGAAGGGCTTATCGCTGAGATGGACCAGGCGATGCGCTATCCTGGCATGCCCAACATCTGGTGGATGCCCGTGCAGACGCGCACCGAGATGCTCGCGACAGGCATTCGGAGCGCGCTGGGGATTAAGGTGTTTGGGCCAGACCTTGCAACAATTGAGGAGATCTCGGTTGGGATTGAGCGTGCCTTGCAGGAAGATACCCGGACACAGCCGTATACTCGTAGCGCTTTTGCTGAGCGGGTCACGGGCGGCTATTTCATTGACTTTCATGTGAAGCGTGAGGAGGCGGCCCGGCATAGTCTGACGGTGGAGGATATTGAAGAGGTGATGATGTCGGCTATCGGCGGCACGAACATTGCCGAAGTCATTGAAGGGCGGGAGCGGTATCCCATTAACGTGCGCTATGCACGCGAGTTTCGTGAGGACCTCGAAACGCTCAAGCGGGTGCTCGTGCCAACCCCGAGGGGCGCGCAGATTCCTATGAGCCAAGTGGCCGAGGTAGAGTTGACGACTGGTCCACCGATGCTGCGGAGCGAAGACGGGCAACTCGTCAGCTTCGTCTTTGTGGATGTGACAGACCGGGGGATTGCTGATTATGTAGCTGACGCCCGAAAGGTTGTCGCAGAGCGGGTCAACCTTCCAGCTGGATATTGGCTCGATTGGGCCGGACAGTTCACCTATTTCGAGCGGGCAAAAGAACGGCTCAAGGTCATTGTCCCGGTCACGCTCGGCATTGTCTTCTTTCTGTTATATCTGAATACCCGGTCCGTCACCGAAACCGGTATCGTGTTGCTGGCTTTTCCCTTCTCTCTCATCGGTGCAGTCTGGCTGTTGTTTCTCCTTGATTATAATCTCAGCGTTGCCGTATGGGTCGGCATGATTGCGCTGGCGGGGCTCGATGCAGAGACCGGAGTCGTGATGCTGCTGTATCTCACGCTTGCCTACAGAAAGCGAGAGAAAGAAGGACAACTGCGTACGGCACAAGAGCTTGAAGAGGCGATTGTTGAAGGGGCAGCCAAGCGTATTCGGCCTAAACTCATGACCGTGCTGACTACGTTTATCGGGCTGCTCCCGATTATGTGGAGTGCTGGCACGGGGGCAGATGTGATGCGCCGCATTGCTGTGCCTATGGTTGGGGGGCTCATCACGTCATTTCTCCTGGAACTGACGGTCTATCCTGCTATTTTTGCTGTCTGGAAAAGTCGTAGCGTCGAGCAAGAGAGGGACACAGAACTCGCCTAAACGGGCTTTTGAAGAGGCTCACCACGTATCAATACACGGCCGTTTCTTGCCTTCACGGGGCGGTGGGGGTGGCACTGAACGTAGCGCACTGCTGATCCAACGCCGCGACGCAGCGGGATCGATGACATCGTCAATCTCAAAGTACGTAGCAGTACTGAGGGCTTTGCCGTTCTCGTACATTTGGTCGACTAAACGGTCGTAGAGTTCTTTGCGCTTGTGTGGATCTTCCTCTGCGGCCAGTTCTTTGCGAAAACCAAGCTTGACCGCTCCTTCTAGTCCCATGCCACCAAACTCTCCAGTCGGCCACGAGACAGCAAACATCGGAGCTTTGAAACTCCCGCCAGCCATCCCCTGAGCACCGAGACCGTAGGACTTACGCAGCACGATGGTAAAGAAGGGGACCGTGATACTTGAGCCCGTCACAAACATGCGACAGCAATGCCGGACGAGGGCTTCCTTCTCTTCCTCTGGTCCAACCATATTGCCTGGGGTGTCACACAACATCAGGATGGGAATATCAAAGGCATCACACAGCTGCATGAACCGCGTCGCTTTATCAGCCGCGTCGCTATCAATCGCACCGCCCAAGTGTTTCGGATTATTGGCAATAATGCCAATCGGGCGCCCCTCGATTCGAGCCAAGACGGTAACCATACCAACCCCGAAGTGACGACGGATCTCTAGCACCGAGTCAGTGTCAGCCAGTGTATCGATGACATCGCGAACTTCGTACACCCGCAGACGATTCTCAGGCACAATTCTGCGCAGCCGCCGCTGGTCGGCACACTCCCAGTCTGTTATTGCTCCCTGGAAATAGGACAGATATTTCTTTGCCACGTGGACAGCCTCGGCCTCGTCTTTGACCGCAATATCGACGACGCCGTTCGGCACCTGGACCTCCATCGGTCCGACATCTTCTGGCCGGAAGACACCCAGCCCGCCACCTTCGATCATGGCCGGACCGCCCATACCGATGTTAGAGCCCCCGGTCGCAATAATCACGTCACAACAGCCAAGAATAACTGCATTGCCCGCAAAGCAACGGCCTGAGGTCACGCCAACAAGAGGCACCAGACCACTCAATCCACCCCACAGGTGGAAGGCCATGACATCAAGACCAGCCGGGCTCGACCAGTCGGTATCACCAGGCCGACCGCCGCCGCCTTCGGCGAAGAATACGACTGGCCGCTTCCACTTCTTGGCCAGCTCGAACATGCGATCTTTTTTGTAATGATTTTTAAAACCCTGGGTGCCAGCTAACACCGTGTAATCGTACGCCAACACAACACACTGAGCGCGGTCATCGTCAAACAGATTGCCGTTGATACTGCCGATACCAGCCAGCATACCATCAGCCGGAGTGTTCTTGATCAGATCTTCGAGTGAGCGCCGGCGGCGCTGGGCCGCGACGACTACCGGGCCATACTCCACAAAGGTGTCTGGATCACATAAGTCAGTCACATTCTCACGGCTCGTACGCTGGCCGGTCTTCCGGCGGCGTGCCACCGATTGAGGACGAGCGGCATCAAGCCCAACCTCGTGCCGTTCAACAACTTCAGCCAGGTCTGGGCGGATGTAGTCAAGATCAATCGCTGCCCGCTCCTCTGTTTCTGCGACATCGACGTCACCCTCTTCAATAAAAACAAGCGGGTGACCTTCGTACACGGTGTCGCCTTCAGCCACGGTGATCTGTTGCACGATGCCGCTGCTCTCGGCCTGGATGACGTGCTCCATCTTCATGGCTTCCATGATCAACAGCCGCTTGCCGGCGTAGACCGCGTCGCCCTCCTGAACACCCAAGCTGACGATTGTGCCTTGCATCGGCGCTTCAACAGCCACACTGCCTTCCGGTCCAACAATATCAAACGCCGCTGCTGCCACAGCAGGAACAGCGCTCGTGGCAACGGTTTGTGCACCGCCCTCGCCTTTGCCAAAATCGAGCACTGCTAAGGGATCGACAGTATCGACTTTGACGCCTGCAAGAGTTGGTTTACCGGCTTGTGTTACCACGCCAGGCTGGGCAAAGAATAGCTGCTGATGGGTGCCGTTCTCAGAGGACACCAGCTCTGCAAGGTGCTCTTCAACAAAGCCGGTATAGACCTGATTCGCCACAAAATCAGGGTGCTGCAACAAGCTCTGCAAAAAGGGAATATTGGTTGGCACACCTTCGATTCGAAACTCACATAATGCGCGATACGTTCGGGTCACAACATCCGAAAATTTTCGTGACGGGCTGTGACCAATCAGTTTGGCCAGTAATGAATCAAAGCGTGGACTGGTGCGATACCCAGCATACCCAAACGAATCAGTCCGCAGGCCAGGCCCTGAGGGGACTTCGAATGCGGTCAGGACTCCGCCAGCAGGCCGCGCCGTGCCATCGGCCTGCATGGTCTCCATATTAATGCGGACTTGCATGGCAAATCCACGTGGCGCTGGTATGTTGGCTTGCTCGATCTCTAATGCTGCGAGCGATTGCCCGGCGGCGAGTTGCAGCTGGAGTTTGACAATATCAACACCTGTCACTTCTTCAGTCACCGTATGTTCGACCTGCAAACGCGCATTGGCTTCAATGAATGCGTAGCGTGTGCCGCCATCTGTGGCGTTTGCAGCGACCAAAAATT
Source organism: Binatia bacterium (assembly GCA_965231765.1). Lineage (GTDB taxonomy): Bacteria > Desulfobacterota > Binatia > Bin18 > Bin18 > JAAXHF01. The sequence continues at coordinate 3,437,156 of OZ246887.1, read as the reverse complement.
CGAACGTGCCAACGTTGGTGTAGCGCACGGTCCCGGCTAACAGGACGGCGGCAGCAATGAGCTGATCGCGCAGAGCAGAGGGCAGTCCAGGGCTAGGTGCGATTTCAACCAGCTTCTGATGGCGGCGTTGAATGCTGCACTCGCGCTCCCACAGGTGGCTAACCGCACCAGATCCGTCACCCACGATTTGGACTTCGATATGGCGGGCGCGTGGCATGAGTTGCTCGACATAGACATCACTGTTGCCAAAGGCAGTCTTGGCCTCTGACTGGCAGCGTATATACGCCTCCTCAAGCTCGGTCGGACTCTGCACGACCCGCATGCCACGACCACCACCACCAGCGACGGCCTTGATCATCATGGCTCCGCCATCGCCTAAAGACGAGAGAAACACCTGCGCTTCTTCAAGGCTCGTCGGCTGTGTCGTTCCAGGCAGTACCGGCACCTGGCAGCGCTCGGCTAATGAGCGCGCCTGGACTTTATCACCAAACAGCTCCAGAGTTTCTGCCCGGGGCCCGACAAAGGTCAGACCTTCCTCAGCACAACGTCGGGCAAAGCCCGCGTTCTCACTCAGAAAACCGTAACCGGGATGAATAGCATCACAGCCAGCTTCTTTGGCCACAGCCAAAATGTGCTCAGCATCCAAATAGGCGCCAACACCCGCATCACGTAGCGGACGGGCTTCATCGGCTTTTTGTGTGTGCAATGACTCGGCATCGTCCTCAGAGAAAACAGCCACCGTCTGGATAGCCAGCTCGGCCGCCGCGCGCATGATCCGGATAGCAATTTCACCCCTGTTTGCGACTAAAAGACGTGTCAGACTCATGAACCCCTACTTTCTGAAATTCTGCGTATTTCTGCCTCGCATACGTACCCGAAAGACGATCTCTTCGTCAAACACCTATAGATTTTATTGCACGTTTTCCATTGACAGAATGGAAGCGCTTGCGAGATAATCACAGCTCCCAAAATAAGGAGGAGAATGTATGGCAAACGCTCCTATTTTCTCAGCTGACTCGCATACTATGGAACCCGCAAATTTGTGGGTAGAGCGTGTAGACCACGCGTTTCGCGACCGCGCCCCGCGCGTCATCAAAAACCACGAGGGCAAACAGGGCAGCTTTCTCGTAGCCGAAGGGCTCACTCCCTTTCCAGTTGGAGGTGGCTTTGCAGCAGGCAAAGATCCCAAAGAGCTGGCCGCCAACCAAAATGTGGGCTACGAGGAAGCCCGCCCCAGCGGTTGGGACCCAGCCGAACGGCTCAAAGACCAAGATGTTGATGGCGTGGAAGGCGAAGTGCTGTATACCACGCTGGGTATGTTTCTGTTCCATCTGAAAGACACCGCCCTCCAGTGGGCCAGCTTTCGGGCCTATAATGACTGGATTGCTGAATTTTCCAGCCATAATCCAAGGCGACTCATTGGACTTGGACTGATTGCGCTGCAAGATGTCGGCACAGCCGTCACAGAACTCCAGCGCATTGCCAAGAAAGGGATACGTGGAGCAATGATGAATGCGGCCGCTCCCGGCGATGTACCCTTCAGCGACCCGCACTATGATCCCTTCTGGGCGGCCGCTCAGGACCTGAATATGCCGGTGAGCTTACATATCTTGACCGGTAAACAGAACATTCGGCTCAAAAAAGGCCGCGTCGCCTCCAATATGTCGATTATTCATGAGGTCCAGTATTCGCTGACTGACCTCATCTATAATGGCGTGCTGGAGCGCTTTCCCGGTCTCAAGCTTGTGTCAGCAGAAAACGATATTGGCTGGATTGCCCATTATCTCAACCGTCTCGACATCTCGTATGAGACCTTGCGCTACATTGATCCAACCCCGATCACGATGCCGCCGAGTGAATACTTCAAGCGTCAGATCTACGCCACGTTCCAAGACGACCGACCGGGGGTGCTGACCAGCCAGCTTGTGGGCGAAGATAACTTTATGTGGGCCTCAGACTTTCCGCATCGAGCCTCAACGTGGCCCAATTCACGCGCGGTGGTTGAGCAGAACTTTGTTAATATTTCGGCTGAAGTGAAGCGCAAAATTACGTACGATAATATTCATCGCTTGTATGGGGTTTAAAGGAGTTTTCAAATTTCATACTCGGCTTTTGATATGATCCATATGCGAGAGAGCTACTTGGAATAGAGGGTAGCTCTCCACCATTTCTTTTTTGCGCTCCTTATTATGAGAGGTTTTCCAACAACTTCTTAAGATGGACTCTCATAGAACACATATGATGTCGAATAATCGCTGAACTCGAAGTAGACTTTCTCCTCTCCATCGTCATGCGTTCCGTTTAAATTCGTGTCCAGAATACCGTAGCCAAAACGATACGGCCGTGGAGCGCTATCCTCTGTCCCAGTTGCGGTGGAAAGCTTATCAATTTCAAGAAAGCGCCTGACGAGCTTCTCACCGGCATAAATTTCCAGCACTCCGTTCGTTCCCGTCCAATTCTGAACCGCCCGGCCAAACTTGTTTTGTGTCTCCTGGGGACAGGCGACACCGAACATGACGATGCAAGCAAGCACGACAGCTGTCAGTAGCAAATTTTTCATAATACATTCCTTCGTATTCCTCAGCCTATGCAGTAATATTAGCCACCTTGGCTGCGGTCAGTGCGATGAGATCCGCTGGCGCGACACTCATATCCAGCCCTCGGCGACCTCCGCTGACAAATATGGCGGCATGGGTGAGGGCCGAGTCGTCAATCACAGTGAGCAAGCATCGTTTCTGCCCCAGCGGGCTTATCCCACCCACCACATAACCCGTTATCCGTTCCGCCTCTTTGGGCTCCGTCATCCTGGCACTTTTTCCTCCAGCCGCTAGCGCCAGGGCTTTGAGACTGAGCTGCGAGGTAACTGGGACAATGGCGACAACACAACTTTTAGGCTGTAGATTGACAACGAGCGTCTTGAAAACCTGGGCTGCCTCAACGCCAAGCGCCTCGGCGGCTTCCAAGCCATACGACACCGCATCCTCATCATGCTGATATGCATGAATCTGGTAAGCTATACCAGCTTTTTTGAGCACGTTAATGGCAGGAGTCATACGTAGTCCAAAGAGAGCGCCTCTCTTATTAGAAAGGGACTGACCCCTTGAGCAAGATCCGCTGATGGAGTCGACGTTGTCCTATCGGGAAATCCATATTCACCGAATGAACTAGACAACGGTTATCCCACAGTAGAATATCCCCGGCCCGCCACGAATGATCGTACCGATACTGCGGCTGGGTCATATGCGCGTGGATCTGATCAAGGATGGCGTCGCTCTCATCCCGCTCCAGATCAACAATCCGATCAGTCCGATTGGCGTTGAGGTAGATGGCTTTCTTGCCAGTATCATCATGGGTGCGAACCAAGGGATGCACCACATCCGGAGTTTCGTCTTCCTCTTCCTTGGTCCGCTTCTGCGCCCGCGCAGGTGCTCGCAGAGTGTCGTAGCCGTGCACGGCCTGGCGTCCATCAACCCGGGCTTTCATCTCTTCAGACAAGCCGTCATAAGCCGCTCGCAAGTTACAAAAGCATGTTTCTCCACCGTACTCAGGATTCGCTAGTGATTGCAGCATCGTCGCCTTGGCCGGCACGGCAAAATAGGAATCATCCGTATGCCAACCCGTCCGTCGGAGTAAGGACAGATCATCGGGCTTGGCTTCGGGAGTCTGGTAGCTACTGTCGAGCACTGAGACTTCCGGGGCTTCTCCATCGCGATAGCTGCGCAGGAGTTGGAGCTGGGGGTCACCAAAATACTGCGCGACCTGGGCGAATTCCACAGCTTGCAGAGGTTCCGATCGAAGGCACAACAGGTGGTAGTCAAGAAATGCCGCATTGATAGCTTGCACCGTAGCAGCGTCTACCGGTTGCTTCCAATCAACGCCAGTGACTTCTGCCCCCAAAGCAGCACTGAGTGGAGTAATCTGTAGTGTCATAATATTCCCCTCCTGATTCGACCCTCATTACTTGACTTGAGCCAGATTTATGTCAGATCCATATAAGGTTTCAATGCCGATAGAGCAAAAAGAACAGATATAATCGCTAAAGACGGCAATATGCATACTGTCCTCTGTCACAAGCGGCTGACTACTGTCCTAACGCCGTATGGTACGACTGGCTGACGAACTTAAGCCCAGTGGCAAACGGGAGGTTCCCATAGGGAGACGCGACCCTCTGACAGGTGACCGGGTGAAGCTCGGAAGCGGCGGCTTGCCTGGTGTCTGACGAGGCTCGGATGGGGGAGCGAGCACGATGCCGCCTCCGCCTGAGAACCCCCCTTGGACCTGATCACGCATACGTCGGCGGTGGGAGAATCTCCTTGAACCACCCCCATACGGAACCGGTATATAGTGCGGCTCATGGATGACTTCGATGACTTCGATGACTTCGATGATTTGGGGCGGCTGTTGAATCACAATGACCTCTGGCTGTGGAGGCGATTGTACAACTTCCGGGACCGGCAGATATGGCTGGGCGACCTTGTCCACGGCAGCAACAGCTTCATTGGCCGAGAGTTTGAGTCGCTGAGATTGGGCTGCCCGCCGGACCGCGGCTGCAATCTCGCCGAGCGCCTCATGAGACAATGGGTCGCCGACCTTCCAACTGCCTGCGGGTCCGATACCAGCACCACTAAGAGGGCCTAAGGCATCTTCTTTCTCATTCTTGATCAATCCCAGATCGAGCGCGAGCTTTTGGGCAAACGCGCCTTGGCTGTTAGTCACGTAGGTTCGACTCGGCGCAAGCGGGAATGCCGCAGGCTCGGGAGGATCTTCCGCTTCAGGAGCGCTGTAGACAGTCAGCTTCTCACTGTACTCATCCGGCACCTCAACCGCCTCATCTACAATATGGAGGACTCCATTCAAATCAGTCCACTGGTACAGATCGGCTGTAGCCGTTGCGACGTACCAGGGACACAGAATCAAGCTAAACAAGTAGATGACGGTACGCATGAATCCTCTCCTACACCAAGAATTCCTGGAAACCAAGAGCTGTGGGATAGAAAAACAGAGCTATGCGCTAGAAAAACGTATTTGCTCTTGACCCACCGGAGGACAATAGCATAAAACTCCTACTTCCCAGAATGGGACGGGATTATTCTGAACAGTGGACGCACTCATTCAAAAAGCCGATACTCTGCTTGAGGCATTGCCCTACATTCAACGCTTCTCCGGCAAAACCTTGGTCATTAAATACGGGGGGCATGCCATGCAGGACGAAGACCTCAAGCAACAGTTTGCTCAAGATATTGTTCTGCTCAAGTATGTGGGCATGAACCCTGTTGTGGTCCACGGTGGTGGCCCGCAGATCGGACAGATGCTCAAGACGCTGGACATTACGTCGGAATTTGTCCGCGGCATGCGTGTCACTGACGCTGCCACCATGGACGTTGTCGAGATGGTCCTGGGCAAACTCAATAAAGAGATTGCGACCTTGATCAGCCGCCAAGGCGGCAAAGCCGTCGGACTGAGCGGAAAAGACGGCGAAATGATGATCGCCCGCAAAATGCTCTTGACGGTCAGCAAAGACGGACAACCGCCTAAGAGCCTCGATATCGGCCAGGTCGGTGAAGTCGTTGGAGTCAATCCAGATGTCGTCCATTCACTGACCGAAGCCAACTTTATCCCCGTTATTGCTCCGATCGGTATCGGCGAAGACGGGACCACGTATAATATCAACGCCGACCTCGTCGCCGGAAAAATTGCGCAAGCCTTAGAAGCCGAAAAACTCATCCTGCTGACTGATGTGGAAGGTATCAAAGACCACACTGGGAGCCTGATCTCGACCTTGGCCAGCGACCAAGCCACAATACTAATCGAAGAACACACTATTAGTGCCGGCATGATCCCCAAGGTCGAGTGCTGTATCGACGCCCTACACAGCGGGGTAAAAAAGACCCATATTATCGACGGCCGAGTCCGCCATGCTATTCTTCTTGAAATTTTTACGAAAGAAGGGATCGGCACGGAGGTGGTTCGGATGAGCGGAGGACACACACAATGAGCCAAACAAGCCAAGAAATTATTGATCTGAACAACCAATATTTATGCCAGACCTACGCGCGCTACCCAGTCGCTTTTGTGCGTGGCGAAGGCTGTAAGTTGTGGGATGCAGAGGGCAAAGAGTACTTAGACCTGTTCTCCAGCCTGGCAGTCATGAACCTGGGCCAGTGCCATCCTGCCGTAGTAAAGGCCGTCCAAGAGCAAGTTGCCACCCTGACCCATATCTCCAACTTACACCACACCGTTCCGCAGGCGCGTTTGGCTGAGCTGCTGTGTAAGAACTCATTTGGTGACAAAGTCTTTTTCTGCAACAGCGGAGCCGAGGCCAATGAAGCATCTATCAAACTGGCTCGCAAATATGGAGTGGACAAGCGCGAGGGGCGCTACGAAATTCTCACTGTTTTAGGCTCTTTCCATGGACGGACTATGGCAACCATTGCCGCAACCGGTCAGGAAAAGGTCCGCCAAGGCTTTGGTCCAGTGCTCGAAGGATTCCGATATGTGGCCTATGATGACTTAGCCACAATGGAAGCCGCCGTCTCTGAGAAGACTATTGCGATCCTCGTCGAACCGATTCTAGGCGAAGGCGGGGTGGTGATGCCACAGCCCGGCTATTTGAAGGGCGTGCGTGAGATCTGCGATCGACACGGCTTGTTGCTGATTGCCGATGAAGTCCAGGTTGGCATTGGCCGGACGGGGACACTCTTCGCCTATGAATATACCGGTATTGAGCCAGACATCATGCCCCTGGCAAAAGCCTTGGGCGGTGGCATTCCAGTCGGTGCGATGGTTGCGCGGGCGGAGGTCGCAGAAAGTTTAAGCCTTGGCAGTCACGGTTCAACTTTTGGCGGCAATGCGGTTGCATGTGCAGCTGGGGTTGCCGTCATTGAGACACTGCTCAACGATGGAGTCCTGGAGAATTGCCAAAAAATGGGCGCATACTTTCTCAGCAAACTCCAGGCGCTGAAAGACAAGTTTTCTTTTATCACGGACGTGCGTGGTCAAGGACTCATCCTTGGGGCGGAACTCGATCGTGATGGTGCTGATATTGCAACGAGCTGCCTAGAGGAAGGTTTGCTGATTAACTGTGCAGCCGGAAAAGTGTTACGCTTTATCCCTCCACTCATTGTGACTAAAGATGAGATCGATCACGGCATGGATATTCTTGAGAAAGTCTTAGCGCGACAATGAAAATGGAACGGAAACGGGATCTGATCAGTATTACCGACCTCACGCCGGAGCAGCTTGAGAAAATCTTTTCTCTCGCTCAGCGCCTGAAGAGAGATCGAAAAGACGGCCGGCAACACCCGCTGCTCGCGGGCAGAACACTGGCGATGATTTTTGAAAAACCCAGCCTGCGCACACGGGTGACCTTTGAAGCCGGAATGGTCCAGCTGGGCGGTTATGCGGTGTATCTCTCTCCGCCTGATATCGGTCTTGGAACGCGTGAATCACCGGCTGATGTGGCGCGCAACCTGTCACGCTGGGTCGATCTGATTATGGTCCGGACATTCTCACACGAAATTGTCATGGAACTCGCCCGGCACGCGACAATCCCGGTGATTAATGGCCTGTCAGATTTGCTTCATCCGTGTCAAATCCTGGCTGACTGTTTGACCCTGATTGAACAGCGGGGTCAGCTCGACGGTCTCAGCATCGCTTTTGTCGGCGATGGCAATAATATCGTCAACTCGTGGCTGAGCGCGGCCAGCAAGTTGCCTATTTCCTTCCGTTTGGCCTGTCCACAAGGCTATGAACCAAATGCGGATATGCTGGCAGCTGCTCGACAAGCAGGCGCGGATATCCTCATTACCCAATCGCTGGAAGACGCTGTGCGTGGCGCTGATGCAGTTTACACGGATGTGTGGACCAGCATGGGTCAAGAAAAAGAAAGTGCTGTCCGACGTGAGGCGTTTGGTCCATACCAAGTCAACGCTGACCTCATGGCACTGGCCAAACCTGATGCCTTAGTCATGCACTGTCTGCCCGCTCATCGGGGCGAAGAGATCACTGAAGAGGTGTTAGACAGCCCGCAGTCAGTCATCTTTGAGCAGGCTGAAAATCGCCTGCATGTGCAAAAGGCGATCATGGTCTGGCTGCTGCAGTAGCCGGGCTTTAGCAAGAACACGCTCGTGGCCTATGACCACGCCGAAAGAAGAGCCTTCGCTTCACGCAAGTCTGTGGTGTCGCCGCCTTCGCTGAACCAGCCGAAAATCTCCGCAAGTCTTTGGCGCGCTCTTTTTCGCTTGCCCTGTTGATGCCAGAGTTGGGTTAGGCGAATCGTCGCCTGGAGCTCCCACGACTTCGCTTGAGAACATTGGGCAGCATCAATCGCATCCAGAAAACATTGCTCGGCCTCAAAGTGCTGCTCCGACGAGAGCGCCAAAAGGAGTTCGCCTTTGAGCCGCAAGAGCCAGGGCGCAAAGAGTTGCTCTCCGCTGTGCTGCATCGCATCGACCGCCTCAGTCAGTACTTCGAGTCCCTCATTGGCCTGCTCTGCTTGTGCGGAGGCTTCAACGAGCATGGCGAGGAGATGTGGCAGTGACAGTCGCGCCCCGGTAGCTTGATACGTAGCAAGGCCACGCTGCATTCGGGCAATACCTTGTGTTGCGTGCCCGCACTCGGCCAATGCCCACCCGTCAATAATAGTCCCTAAGGCCAACATTTCCTGCAAGCCGTATTTCTCGCACAACGTAATCATTTCCTGAACACGGGTCTGGACCACCTGCACATCCCGACGGAACGTGTGGAGAACTGCCTCACCATACAGGGCGAACACCTGGCTATACGGAAGCCCCAGCTGGTCGGCAGCGGTCAGTCCTTCTCGACTCCGCCGCACCGCTTGCTCCGGATAGCCGAGCGCCCATAGGGCGAGGCTCGTATAGACGAGACAGAAGACGTGTGTCGTTGATACGAGCGAAGGTGGGCTTGGCATATCAGCCAGTGTTATCACGTTTTCAAAGTGGGTAAGCGCACGACGTAAACGTCCCTGATAGAGTGCGCTCGTACCAAGCGTTTGGTGTGCAAACACAAAAAACATAGGCTGCTGTATCTGCTCGGCCAGAGTCATCGCCTGCTGCCCATACCTATCGGCAGTCAGAATCTCTCCACAGACAAGATGGACCGTGCCTAGCCCCAGTAGCACCTGACAGTGTGTAGCAAGGTTGTCCACAAGATTTTCTGCATTTTGCGTATTTTTTGCAGGATCGGCCAGTTGCTGAGACAGCGCTAAAGCACGGGAGTACGTGCGCTTGACCTCTGGCGCTGCTCCTCCGTTGAGGAGCATCAGCGGCTCGGTCAGCTGCAAAAGTAGGTGCAACTCTTTATGGTTACGGTCTGGTGTCACTGGGAGTCGCTGGAGCAGCTCGTCTCCATGGGTGAGGTGCGCCAACGCTTCACGATATGCATAGCGCTGTAGCGCAACATGGGCAGCCTGCTGCCGATACTCCACCGCTCGGCCATATGCCCGCCCGTGTTCAAAGTGAACGGCCAGCTCAGCCGCAATTTCCACTGCCCGCTGACCATAGCCTCGCTCCTGGCGCTCGGCGATCTGTTGATGCAGGAAGCGTCGTCTTCCGGCTGGCAGCCGCTCATACAGCACCTCTTGATACAGGGCATGCAGAAATCGGTAACGTGTGGTCAGCGTGCCATCCGGCCATTCACAGATCCCGCATGCCTGCACAAACTGCTGTCGTCTTGCTAACTCCGCACACACAGCTTCCGTTTGCAGAGCATCCCTGTGTCCCTGTATCGCAATAGTAGCAGCAGTAAACTCCAGACCAGCAACGCTGGCAACTTCCAGCGCGTGCTGGCTTTCCACATCCAGCCGATCAAGACGCTGTTCGATCATCTGCCGCAAGGAGTCAGGCACTCTGAGCGTATACGTGTCTTGTTGTTCCTCTTGTTCTTCACAGGTCCCGATTCCACAAGCCTGTTCAATTTGCTCAACCCCTCCCTGACTGAGCACCTCCTCCACCACATTCAGCATGAAGAGCGGATTTCCCTCCGTCCGCTGGTGTACAGAGCGTGCAAGCGTAGAAATGCTTGTCGCTGATTGCTTACCTATGATCTCATGCTGAGTGAGATGGTGTCTGACATCGTCCTCACCCAGCAAACCGAGTGGAACAACGTCGCAGTGTCCATGCAGATACAGCTCATGCGCGACAGCCGATACCGAGTGCCCACTATCAACCGTGTCACCGGAACGATATGTCCCTACAATGAGCAACCGCGCCCGTTCATGACGCTGGGCGAGAAAGGACAGCAGATCAAGCGTCGAGAAATCACTCCACTGCAGATCATCGAGCCACAAAACGAGCGGACGTTCCACTGTTAAAACCTCTACCGCTTCAGCGAACTCCCGCAGCATCCGTTCTGGCGTGGACCGCTGAAGCCGGAGTTGGAGCGCAGCCAGCGCATTGTCGCTGAGAAGCCAGGGCAACTGCACCGCCCACGTTGGTGCCCACTGATGCAGCAATGGCACGAGGTGCTCAGTGCTCGGCTCTCGACACAGCCGACCAAGAGCCGTCAGCACCGGCAGATATGCCTCGCCTTGTCCGTACTGCTCAATACACTGCCCTTGAGCAATCCATACGTCTTGTGTTGTTCGGAGTGTGTGAAGAAACGTTTCAATAAGTGACGTTTTTCCAATCCCAGGCTCGCCTGTGACAAACACAATTTGCCGCGCACCGGCGTGTGCTTGGCTGAACCAGTCGTGGAGTTGCTCGAGTTCGGCCTCACGACCAACAAAAATGGGGGGGAGGGATTGGGGGGGAGGGATTGGATCAGGACTGTGAACTTGAGACTTTGAACCTTGAACCGGCGAAGCCGAATGGAGTGGGGCAATGAATCGATACCCCCGTCGATGCACCGTTTCAATATCCTCCGGTGTACGGGCATCATCGCCCAATACTTTGCGCAGCTCACGAATGCAGGCTTTGACTGCCCCATCACTCACCGATGTTCCAGGCCAGATCGCGGCTAATAATTCCCCCTTCGTCACGAACTGCCCAGGACGTTCGAGCAAGTAGCTCAGCATGGCAAATGCCTTGGGACGCAGGAACAGCTCCTCCGACTCGTGCCAGAACCGGCGATGAGCAAGATCGAACCGAAAAGGTGGGGAGATAAGCGTTTGCGGGAGTGTCATATCTTGTGTGTCCTCAGCACCTCGAAATTTCACCGAAATTTTCACCGAGAGTGTAACCTTTTGGCTAATGGGATCAACCTGTAGCTGCTAGCCTCTTGTCCTACCCAGGAGGTCATCATTATGAGGAAGTGGTTGCAACGTATTCTTGTTCTCTTCGTCCTGCTCGTTTTGGTTGGTACCGTGGCCGGCATCGGCGGTTTTTCGTATCTCATCCACCGGAGTGACTCTGCCATTGATGGCACGGTCGTGGTGGAAGGCGTCTCACAACCGGTCGAGATTATCAGAGACACCTATGGCATTCCCCATATCTTTGCCCAAAACCGGGTCGATCTGGCCTTTGCGTTTGGCTATGCAGAAGCCCAGGACCGGCTGTGGCAGATAGATCTGCTGCGCCACTTTGGCAAGGGCAGACTCTCAGAGCTGTTTGGTGCAAACCCTGAAGTGCTCAATGTTGATCTTTTGTTACGCACAGCTGTCTACCGCCCCGATCAAGAGGAGTTCTTGCGCCAGGCGTGGCAGGCACTCGCGCCGGAGGTCCGAGACGAGCTCGACGCGTTTGCACGCGGAGTGAATGCGTTTGTGGCCTTACATCCGGGCAAGCTACCGCTCGAGTTTTTTCTCCTGAGCCATGAGTTCGAACCCTTTGAAGCAATGGACTGTGCCTGGATGCTTTTCCCCATGCACTGGGGCTTAGGTATGAATGTTGCCGATGAAGTCCTCGCCACAAAGATTGCTGCGAAGCTAGACCCGGCTCTCCTCCCTGAGCTGTTCCCTGAGGCGCCTGAAACAATTTTGCCAGGCGAGGCAGGTCAAGTCAGCAAAATAAGCAACGCCAGGACACGGTCCGGCAACCTCGCCTCACTTGATTCTGGCATAAGACATTCGCAATACACTCCCGTCTTTTCTGGCCTGTCCTCAGATACCCTCTCGCGTCTCGGCCCAGAGCTGACCCTGTTTCCTCTACATCTGCCTGGAGTCCGCTCCGGGACACCGGCTAGTAACGGCTGGGTTGTCGGCGGAGCACGCACTCCCACGGGCAAGCCGCTTTTTGTCAGTGATCCTCACCTGCCGACCACGCTGCCGTTTACGTGGTATGAGGTGCATCTGGTTGCACCAGGCGTCGATGTCATCGGTGCCGCCTATCCTGGCCTGCCGTATGTCATCGTTGGGCATAATCGCCACATCGCTTGGGGAACGACGAATGCTATGACAGACACCTCAGATCTCTTCATTGAGCGGCTCAACCCAGACAATCCCACGCAAGTTTGGTTTCAGGGCCAGTGGGAAGAGATGCACGTGGAACAGATCTCCATCTCAGTCAAAGGCCAGACCCCGGAAACACACGAGATTCACTCGACTCGGCATGGACCGATTATCACTCCGCTCTTCCCTGGTCTCAAGGAAACACTTGCGCTGCAATGGATGGGAGTGCAAGAAGGACTCAGCTACAACAGCATCGAGGGTTTTCGCTTCATCAATATGGCCACAAACTGGGAAGAGTTTCGAGCGGCAACGAAGAAGTTTTCTAGCATGGGCCTCAACCTGATGTATGCTGACGTCGCTGGCAATATCGGCTGGCAAATGACAGGCAAGGTTCCCATTCGGGCCAAGGGAGATGGCCGTTTTCCGGTCCCAGGCTTGACTGGCGAGCATGAGTGGACGGGGTTTGTGCCATTTGAAGAGAACCCCAGCTATCTCCTACCACCAGGCGGGGCCGATCCACAGGTGACAGGCAGCGCCGTTTCCTCCGTTCCCACCCACGTCGTGGCCACGTCAAACCAGCGGACGGTCCAGACTGACTACCCATACCACCTCTCCAATAGCTGGGTCCCCCCGTATCGTTTCCTGCGCCTTAGTCAGCTGCTCGGCCAAAAGGAAAAAATCTCGGTGGAAGACGCCCAGCAGTACCAGGCCGATCAGCGCTCGCTGTTTGCAGATACACTCGTCCCCCTTATCTGTGAGATCCCAACGAAGACCCAAGAGACTGATGATCTCCGCTGGGCAGTACAAACACTATGCGAGTGGGATCGCCAGGTGACAAAAGATTCCTCCGCAGCAACCCTGTATGAACTAGTTTTTTTTCACCTGATGAAAAATACTTACAGCGATGACCTCAGAGATCTGTACGAGGACTACGCAGAACGCTTCGGCACCTTCCTGTACTCAGGCATCGACCTGCTGATTCAACAACCTCAGGCGCACTGGTGGGATGACGTGAAGACTCCGGTTGTCGAGACGCGTACGGATATCCTCCGCCAGAGTGTACAGGATGCCGTGGCGGACGCTCGGCAGCGCCTCGGTACGGACGCTAGCAACTGGCAATGGGAGAAGTTGCACCAAGCTGTTTTTGTCCACCCGTTAGGCCAAGTCTGGCCACTCGATTGGTTGCTGAACCGCTCCGTCGCGCATGGTGGCGACGGACACACGGTGAACCTTGGGCACTATTCGTTCAAACAGCCGTTCAATGCGACCGCTGCTGCAACCTATCGCATGATTGTAGACATGGCTGACGTTACCCAGGCCCAATCGATGAATGCCATCGGACAATCGGGCCGGCCGTTCACCCCACACTATGACGACATGCTCCAGCCTTGGGCGGAGGTGGAATATCATCCGATGTGGATGGAGAAAACCGAGATTGTAGAGCATAGTGAAGGAACACTAGTTTTGACATCCAAAGGCTCCTCCGACGGGCAGATGCAGTGAGTTGTAGAGGCTGTTCGGCAACTCTGTGGCCTACCCGCCACTTGACAAGAATCCAGTCAGGCCAACATGCGCCGGTAATGTCTATACCAGTCGCTCTGGAAGACCTCGTTAGGATCGTACTCACGTTTGAGTTCCAAAAATCTTGACATCTGCGGATAACATGCGTCGAGTTGCTGGTGACTGGCCCAGCGGTGATAGGTTAAGAAATAACTGCCCCCCTGTTCGATTGCCCTGTCGATAATACGCCGGAAATCGTTCGCCGCCTTTGCAATACCTTGAGGGTTGTGAGAAACGTGAAGGTTGATAACGATACACGCATAGGATTCCCTCGCCCACGGAAGAAACGATTCGTCATCCTTCTCAATAAGGCGAATGGTACCGTAGATGACCTTGACCGCATAGCGACGAAAGTCCACAGACAGTGTGTCTAGGAATATGCCCAATGCAGGCGGTGGGACGTACACCTCCGTGATCATTTCCGAACCCGGCCAATCCGCACCTGAATGCTGATCCACCGCCTTATGATAGTCATCGACGTACGTGCCCAGCTGATGGGTATCAGACCAATAGACTTGGCCACTGGTAGACAGATAGTACGAGGAATAGACCTCGAAGATTCGCTTCGGATCGTTGTGCGCCAAGGAGTACAGTGTACGCCAGTCGTCGATATTTAATATTTTCTGTGTCGCAGGAATAGGAACGGAATTATCGACCGGTCGGTAACAGGAGAAAACGCCTTTCTTCAGAAAACCTTCAGATCCTGGGTCGATGGAGAATTGGCAATCTCCATACAGATATCCGTCCGCAATGCGCTGCTCTAGGGCTGGAATGAGATCACCTGTTTGGATGATTTCAACCGCGCGTTGCAATTTCCTACGTGGCGCCAAGCGCAGGGTAATGCTCACGATGACGCCAAAGAGGCCATACCCGCCTATCACCAGCCTGAACAGCTCACTATTTTCAGAGCGGCTGCACTGTTTCACTGCGCCGTTTGCGTCCACCATCCGGAAGGATTCGACATCGCCAATGAGTGGTTTGAAGGTTAGGCCTCTGCCATGCACATTGGAGCCTAGTGCGCCGCCCAGGCAGAGGCGGTCCGCGCCAGTTTGCTTCTGAACAATGCCCCATTGCTGCGCCTGCCCCTTCTGCACTTCGATAAGATAACTGATGAGCTCCGGCCATTGGATACCTGCCTCAACCTCGACGAGTCCACGCGTCGTATCGAAGTTGAGCACCTTACTCATGGGCCGGGTGTCGAGGAGCAGGGTATCGGTCCCGAACTGCTGCCCCCCCATAGAATGCCGGCCGCCGGCAATACTGATTGTTTGTCCCGTGCGCTTTGCCGTCGTGACCGTCTCCTGTAGCCGGGAGAAGCTGTCTGCGTGAACGACCTCTCGGACATAGGTCGGATTGAGTTGCGAGTGAATATCGTTGACCAGCACGCGATCCTGGCTTGCAAGTTTGTCTGCACGTCCGTCTGCACGTTCACCAGCCAGGGAAAAAGGAGCGCTGCCCAGACTAGCGCCCGCCTGGGCCAGAATTTTCAGAAAGCTTCTACGCGTCTGCATGTTCATATTCCTTCATTTTGAATAAATCCGCGTGCTGCCAGAAATAGTAAGAAGAGTGCAACCGCCTGGATGAGATGATACAGCGCGTTGTGATCGAACCAGATCGGGTGCAGCCCGACCCCGGCTTGTTGTATACCCGCTGCCGCTATGGTCAACAACAAGCCGCTCATCCCTGACAGTCCATAGCTGCTGCGTCGCTGCCGATATCTCGACAGGAACACTATGAATAAAAACAGGGTCGCCGGAAGATAGTACATAATAGCAACGACAAAACTATTCACCATAAGCACGACCACTGCGCAGTAAGTCACAAAAAAGGTGACAGCGGCGCTACGTATCCCTCTGCTGACGACATCACGAGACACCAGTCGTGCCCCGATCATCCATGCCGCCAGGCCGACAACACCTATCGCGATCAACGTCGCGTTCCAGACTACAGTATGCAGGAGGGACGTTTTTTCATGTATAAATCCATGGGTCGTGCCGCCCGCGAACGCCGCGAAACCAAGCGCATAGAAAAAGACGATAAACCAATGACGGAATCCCGTGGCTGTGCCTTGTAACCTATGCAGTAACAACGCGAGTATTACGCACTCAAACACCAAACCGTAATCTGTAAGCGTGACAGCTGGCTCTGCGAGAGTCATGGCCTTGGCCTCTGCTCTACTTGTTCTACCTGCTCTACTTGCTTGTGTGAGAAGACAATGTGGTAGTGGCTATAGGTGTAGAGAAAGGCCGCCAGCACCATATGAAACCATATCGGGATAGTGTGGCCAAACCAACGCCACTCCGGGTGTCCAGCCATAATGTACATGTACCGCACGACCATTGACAGAAAATACACGTAGCTGAACCATTTCAGGAAAATGCCGGTTTCCCGTTTCGTGATAGAAAAAATCCCTGACCCACGTGTCACGTCCCAGATGATCCCGACCATCACTATGATCATCACGATCTGGATTGGCAACAGGACCGGATAAGGAAGCAAGCCGGAATACCAATGTTCCATGGCAGGTAAGAAATCGACACCAAAAAAGGCAACCAGGACCTGGCCAAGAACGCGGAGAACAAACAAAAAGGTTAACAACGACAACAGGATGCCGTAGCGTCTCCTCAGCAGCTCGTTATGCAAACGTCCTCCTTAAAATCTAACGAGGATGAGACTGCTCGCGAGAATCGGCAGACACTGCCGCTTCTTGCAGACTTACACCGCTGGCGAGGAAGCGACCTCCTCGCCAATTCTCGTTGCATTTTAAGCCTTTCTATTCGCCAATTCGAGTGGGCAGCTTGAGCCCTTGATACGTCAGTCGTCCAGTGTCTTGGAGCAGCCCAATGGTTTCTTTTACAACTTCGGAGAATCTTACACACCCTCCGCTCAGTATCGAAACTTCTTTTTCAAGATTCGGACACAGAAGCACGCTCTCCGTTGTCTTGCTCGCAGCTGCATGGTAGGCTGCCCGCACTTTTTTGAATGGGTGTTTTCTTGTGCAAAATGTAAAACCTGACATGAGAGATGTGAAAAAAGTTGTTCTTGCCTACAGCGGTGGATTGGATACCTCGGTTATCCTGCGCTGGCTGATTGAAACGTACCAGTGCGAAGTGATTGCCTTCTGTGCTGACCTGGGCCAAGGCGAGGAACTCGCTCCGGTTGAAGAGAAGTCCAAGCAGGTCGGGGCGAGTAAGATCTATATTGACGACCTGCGCGAAGAATTTGTGCGGGATTTCGTCTTTCCGATATTTCGAGCTAACGCGTTTTATGAAGGCGGCTACCTGCTAGGTACCTCAATTGCGCGGCCGCTCATCGCCAAACGTCAAATCGAGATTGCCCGTATCGAAGGCGCCGAATCCGTCTCACATGGTGCAACCGGAAAAGGCAATGACCAGGTTCGTTTTGAACTGACCTATTATGCCTTAGAGCCTGATATCCAGGTCATTGCCCCGTGGCGGGAGTGGGACATGAACTCCCGCTCAGAGCTGATTGCGTATACCGAAAAATATGGCATCCCCATCACAGTGACAGCGGAGAAACCGTATAGTACGGACCGGAATCTGCTACACATCAGCTTTGAGGGTGGCATTCTCGAAGACCCGTGGAATGAGCCGTATGATGACATGTTTGTCATGTCAGTGTCTCCTGAAGAGGCACCAGATACGCCTGAGTATATTGAGATGGATTTTGTTGCCGGGAACCCGACGGCTGTCAATGGTGAATCGCTGTCACCAGCCGCCCTGCTGGCCAAGCTGAATGAACTCGGTGGCAAACACGGTATCGGTCGGATCGATCTAGTTGAGAACCGTTACGTTGGCATGAAATCTCGTGGAGTATACGAAACACCCGGCGGCACTATTCTCCACGTTGCCCACCAGGCGGTGGAATCACTGACGCTCGATCGCGAAGCTATGCATGTGCGCGATTCGCTCATCCCCCGCTATGCCGAGATGGTCTATTACGGCTACTGGTTTGCTCCAGAGCGTGAGATGTTGCAGGCCGCGATTGATGAATCGCAGAAAAATGTCACTGGGACAGTGCGCCTCAAGCTGTATAAAGGCAATGTAATGATTGTCGGGCGTAAGTCGGACAAGACCCTCTACAATCCAGAAGTGGCGACGTTTGAAGCTGGTGGAGACTATCGCCAGGCGGATGCCGAGGGGTTTATTCGGATTAATGCACTACGCTTGCGGCTGCGGGCGTTAGCCCAAAAATAACACAGCTGTCAGCAATGATCTCTCAGCTGTCAGCTGTGTATGAAACACACACGCAAAACGATCCAAAAGACAACAAAAGCCTGGGCTGGCCGCTTCGACGAGGCGGCCAATCCGATTATGGAGGCGTTCACCTCTTCGCTGGCGTTTGATCAGCGGCTGGCGTTGTACGACATTCAGGGCAGTCAGGCGCACTGCCGGATGTTGGTCAAGCAGAAGCTGCTCACCCGAGATGAAGGGGCAAAAATCCAAAAAGGTCTGGAGCGTGTCCAGCACGAGATCGAGCAAGATACCTTTCCCTTTCTGCCCTCGGACGAAGATATTCACATGGCGGTTGAGCGGCGCTTGACGGAAAAGATCGGCGCGGTGGGCGGGAAGCTGCACACAGCCCGGAGTCGGAATGATCAAGTCCTCTTAGATGTCCGTCTATATTTACGCGAGGAAACAAAGACCATCCAGAAATTACTGACTGCGCTGCAGAAACGCCTCGCTCGCTTAGCCAAACGGCATCGCGATGTGGCCATGCCCGGCTACACCCATTTGCAGCGTGCCCAGCCAGTGCTGCTCTCTCATCATTTACTGGCCTATTATGAGATGTTGGACCGCGATGCCGAGCGGTTGCAGGAGTGTCTGCAGCGGATTAATGTCCTGCCGCTCGGAGCTGGCGCTTTGGCTGGTACGACCTTGCCTATTGACCGGGCATATGTCGCGCGTCTGCTCGGTTTTGCCCGCGTGAGTAAGAACAGTCTTGATACGGTAGCGGATCGAGATTTTTTAGTTGAGTTCCTGTCGATCAGTGCGATAATCAGCATGCACCTGAGTCGCTTTGCTGAAGAGTTGGTCTTGTGGGCGAGTAGTGAGTTTCAGTTTATTGAGCTACCAGATGCTTTTGCCACCGGCAGTTCGATGATGCCGCAAAAGAAAAATCCTGACGTGCCGGAAATCATCCGAGGAAAGACAGGCAGAGTCTACGGCAATTTGTTTGCCCTCCTCACTACACTCAAGGGCCTCCCCCTCACCTACAACCGAGATCTCCAAGAAGATAAGGAGCCGCTTTTTGATACAGTCGATACGATCAAAAGCATGCTCACAGTATTAGAAGCGATGCTGGCCAAACTCGTCTTTCGCAAAGATCGGATGCAGGCCGCCGCCTTAGATGGCTTTACCTTGGCCACTGATGTTGCCGATTATTTAGTTGAAAAAGGGGTGCCCTTCAGAAAAGCCCACGAAATTGTCGGTGCGGTTGTCCGCTCATGTTTGTCTGAAAACAAGGGGCTCGAACAGCTTTCCGTTGAAGAATGGAAACACTTCTCACCAGTATTTGAGCAGGATCTCTTCCCTCGCCTGACCTTGGAGTCCGCAGTTGACCGCCGCCGCTCAGCGGGTGGCACGGCACGGGTCAATGTGGACAAACGCTTACGGGAAATTGGGGTATAAATCGATGCTGAGAGCCCCGTCGATTTGCATCCCGCTCACCTTGCTCACTCTGCTCACTTGGTGTCTGATTGCGACCGCTTTCGCCCTCGTTTCCGCCTGTGGACGCAAGACGGCCGTGCGTCCGCCAGAATTGGTGGCTCCCAAACCAATTGAGGACCTGAAGCTTGAGGCCAAAACGACGGGCATCGAACTGCGCTGGAGCCGACCACGGACCTATGTGGATGGGAGTAGCATGGACGATTTGGGTGGGTTTCTTGTGCTCCGAGCTGTTCAGGCAGCTCAAGATGGATCAGCAAGTGGGGAGACAAGCGAGTTCAGCGAATTAGCGACTGTTGTGGTAGAAGATCGAGACCGCTTTCGCCAAGCCAAACGCTTCCGGTACACCGACGAACAAATCACCGCCGGGACTCGCTACCGCTATCGGGTCCGAGCGTTTACCCTGGACGGCGAATATAGCACCCCCTCGAATATCGTTGAGGTGCTGTGGCAACAGGAGGGGCCGTGAAATGAGAAGGGCAAAATGAGGAGGTGATTATTTTCGTCTTTCTCTCTCAAAACTCTGTGCGAAACTAGTTGACGCAGCAGATCACTCCGGCGTAAAACCTCAGGGAGGGAACAACCCACTTTTCTCTCACGTTTTACGCGTTACCCTCTAGGACTTCAGCATGAAACTGCCTTTCACCAAAATGCACGGCATCAGTAACGACTATGTGTACGTGAATGCCTTTACCAATCCAGTCTCGGACCCAGCCTCTATCTCCCAGCGAGTCAGCGACCGTCGAACCGGCATTGGTGGCGATGGTCTGATTTTGATCTGCCCATCGGACACCGCTCACGCCCGGATGGAAATGTATAACGCGGATGGCAGTCGGGGTGCGATGTGTGGTAACGGGATCCGTTGCGTGGGGAAATATGTCTACGACCATGGCCTGTGCCAGGACAATCCACTCAAGGTTGACACCGACTCTGGCATAAAAGTTCTCTTCCTCGAATTCCAAAACGATCAGGTCTCTCGTGTGACGGTTGATATGGGCGCGCCTATTCTGGAAGGTCGCCAGATCCCTGTCGATGCAAGCGGTCAGATTGTTGATCAGTCGTTAACCGTCGCTGATATGTCCTATCAGGTCACGTGTGCGTCCATGGGTAATCCACATTGTGTGACTTTTGTTGAAGATGTTGAACCACTCGAACTCGAAAAGATCGGACCAAAATTTGAGCACCACTCTTTTTTCCCGGATCGAGTCAACACCGAGTTTATCCAGGTCGTGAGTCCGACTGAACTGAATATGCGGGTCTGGGAACGTGGCTCTGGCGAAACCTGGGCGTGCGGGACTGGTGCCTGTGCCGCAGCAGTGGCCGCCATTCTCAACAACAAATCTGAACGCCGGGTGACAATCCATCTGCGTGGCGGAGATCTTGAAATCGAGTGGCGGGAAGAAGACAACCACGTCTATATGACTGGCGCGGCCGAAGAAGTATTTGAAGGAACCATCCAAATTTAAGCAAGAGCTCAAGAGCAAACGTCAGGTCTAGCCTTCTTACTGGCCTTACGTTTTACGTCCCACGTTTTAGATTTTATCTCTTCCACCGGAGGCGTCTATGTTCTCAGGTTCATTTGTTGCACAGGTTACGCCATTCAAGAATGGCAAGGTCGACGAACAGCGACTCGCCGCCCTCATCGAATGGCAGATTAGTAGCGGCACCCATGGCATCGTGCCATGTGGTACGACCGGAGAGTCGGCCACACTGTCACATGAAGAGCATACCCAGGTGGTCAAACTGACGGTTGATATCGTCAAAAAACGTGTGCCGGTGATTGCCGGAACAGGCTCAAATTCAACGGCTGAAGCCATTCGTCTCACCCGTGACGCCCAAGAAGTTGGTGCCGATGGAGCGCTGATGATCTCGCCGTATTACAACCGGCCAACCCAGGAGGGTATTTATCAGCATTACAAAGAGGTCGCGCATGCTGCTCCGGGCTTCCCCATCATCTTCTACAATATCCCTGGCCGCACCGGCTCGAATATTGAACCATCAACCATGGCCCGGATGGCAGAGATCGACAATATTGTTGGGGTCAAAGAAGCGACCGGATCTATTGATCAGGTGATTAATATTCGGCTTGCTTGCGGCGAAAAACTCGCGGTGCTGTCTGGTGAAGACTCGTTGACCTTCTCCATGATGACGCTGGGTGGCAAAGGTGTGATTAGTACCGTTGCCAATGTTGCGCCAAAACAGATGGCCGCTGTGGTGAATGCCTGTTTGGCCAAGGAATGGGACAAAGCTTCAAAGCTGCAACTGAACCTCGTTCCCCTCATTCGCGCCCTGTTTGTTGAAACCAATCCTATTCCAGTCAAAACTGCGCTGGCCCTGATGGGGAAATGTGAGTTTGATCTACGTCTCCCCCTGGTTCCGATGGCGGAAGGCAATGTGGCGAAGCTAACCACCGCACTGAAAGACGCTGGCTGTTTGAGCTAAAAAGGGAAATCTGAATTAAAAAAGAATAAGGAAAGAGCATGCCAGCACATGTTGTTGTCTGCGGCGCAGCCGGACGTATGGGCAAGACCTTGATCGGTCTTATTCAGGAACATACCGAACTCCAACTGGTCGGTGCCATTGAAGCTGCAGGCCATCCAGCCTTGGGCAAAGATGCTGGAGAGGTGGCTGGTATTGGAGCAGCCGGAGTCAGCCTTATCGATGATTATGCCGCAGTCGCAGGCCCAGACAATGTTGCCCTTGACTTTACCATTGCCGATGCCGCCATGGACCATCTGCGCACGGCAGCAGCTAAAGGCGCAGCCATTGCAATCGGAACAACAGGTTTATCAGCCGAACAGCGGACTGAGGCCGAGCAGCTTGCGACGCAGACCCGGACTATTATTGCCCCAAATATGAGTGTTGGGGTCAATGTCTTGCTCAAAGCGGTCTCTGATGTCGCCCGGATTCTTCAGGACGACTTTGACCCCGAAGTTATCGAAATCCATCATCGGTATAAAATTGACGCACCAAGTGGGACCGCCCTCGCCCTTGGCCGAGCAATTGCTGATGCCCAAGGCAAAGATTTTGAGCAGCAGGGCAAATTTAGCCGCCATGGAATCACTGGACAGCGGACGGATGATGAAATTGGTATGCAGACCTTACGTGGCGGAGATGTGGTTGGTGATCACACCGTGATCTTCGCTGGCTTTGGCGAACGCTTGGAATTGATCCATCGCTCTCAGAGCCGTGAGTGTCTCGCCCGAGGTGGACTGCGGGCTGCTTTGTGGCTGCCGAGTCAGGCGCCCGGGTTGTACACAATGAAGGATGTACTCGGGTTGTAAGAGGAGGGCAGGCTTTGGTTCTTAGTCGCTTTCTGTTTTCACCCTCTCCCTCAGGGAGAGGGCCGGGGTGAGGGTGTTTTTCGATCAGGCTGTGGTTGTAGTGTGCGCATGCTCTCCTTGCGTTCGTTCCCGAGTCTGCGCACTGCGCTCCTTCATCTTTTCCTTATCCACTTTCTCTATCTTGGCAGCAGCAATTGCTTCCCTGACACCAAATTGGCCACTAGCGCAAAAGTTGAGGATCTGATCGGTCAGCGAGTCTTTTCTCGGTATAGTCTTCGATATGAGTTCTGAGCGCACAGTTCATTCCTCCTGCCACATCCTTCCACCACCACCGCTAAAAGAGAAAGATCGGCATTTCGTCGCTTTTCTTACCCTCTTTTTAGCGGACCTGTGCTCACAGTTTATTTCCCCTGAAACTGTGGGTCCCGTTTTTCCAGAAAAGCAGCAACAGCTTCTTTATGGTCGTGTGTTTTAAACAAGTATTCGAGACCAAAAGTTTCGGTCTGGACGGCGGCATCGAAATCATTTTCTGCGCCCTGTTGCAACGCACGCTTAGATACCGCAAGAGCGAGCGGTGGCAGAGACGCAATTTGGCTGGCCATCTCTTTCACTGTTGCCATCAAACCTTCACCTGGAACTGCCTGATTGACTAAGCCAATATCCACCGCCTCCTGGGCTTTGACCATCCGGGCGGTATAGGTCAACTCCAAGGCTTTCGACAGACCAATCAGTCGAGGCAGCATAAACGTCGAGCCCAGCTCGGGCATGAGTCCCATTTTGGCAAAAATCGCCCCCAGACTGGCTTCTTGAGCCATGATTCGGATGTCTTGGACTAGAGTGAGGGTCAGACCAATGCCAACGGCTGCGCCATTAATTGCGGCAATCGTCGGCTTGGGACAATTATGGATGGCATATTGAAGCCCCGAGCGTGAGTGAGCAATCGCTCCGCCGCGTGCAGCTTCCGCCTCTCTACCTTCATCTCGCTCATCAATGCTTTTCTGAAACACGCCGCCGATATCTGCTCCAGCGCAAAAGCCACGGCCAGCGCCAGTCATAATAATGGCTCGGACATCATTGCGTTTGCCTAATGACTCATAGGCATGGGTCAGCTCATTACCCATAAGGCTGGTATAGGCATTGAGCTTTTGGGGACGGTTCAGTGTGACTGTTGCGATAGCGTCCTGGACGTCAACTTGGATGTCTTTGTACTGCATACGACCCCTCTTCATTGTCTCGGCCTCGTAGGACTTTAGAGGATACCGGATAGCACGCTTGAGGGAAAGCAAAAGGAATTGAGGAATGGATCGGTTTGGGATCTCGGTTTTCTTGCTAATATATTTCTGGAAGCTCGCCCCGCATTCGGCGTGCATAACAAGAATCGCTGATTCCTTCGGGCTTGGTATTGCCAGGCGGCTTCAGTCTGCTGAGGTCTGGTAGATCCTCAGGGTAGCGCATCCACAGAACGTATGTTTGTTTGTCATGTCTAGCAAGGGATCTCAGCGTAGTGATAATCAAGCGGCGAGCTCTTGTATAATCCTCATTGTCGAGCCTCAACCTGTCAATCAATCTCTCACCATTCTCGTTCAGGGCACTAATAGTCCCATCCTCATGAACCTCAATGCATTCGCCAAAAGCAATCTCGCATGGGTCTGGAACTATCTGGTCACTCTTAGTGGAATTACAAGTATGGCAGGCATACAGCAGGTTCTCATAGTCAAGTTTGCGCTGGGGATGGTTGTGTTGCGGCGCAAAGTGATCGATGTCCCACATTCCTCTGACGAGACCCCACTGCTCACGGCTGAGGCAGAACACACAGCGGAAGCTGAATTCATCACGCAGCCAATCACGATAAGACTCATACTCTTTGTAGCCGTAAGGGCCATGCCTCCGGACATGTGGGGTTTTCGGATAAGCAAAGGGGTCAGAAGTTGTTCTTATTCCCCCTCCCATATGCCCCTCCGTTGTAACTCCTCCCGAAGTTCCTCTAACTGCTTGATGGGCAATGGGGCTAGCAGCTCAATTCTGGCATCTGTGAGTTGCTGAAGATAATCAAGCTCGTATTTCTCCTCGACCAGAATGTTTCTTTTTACTTTCTTCTCAATGAGTTGGGTGCGTCGCTCATTAGTCAGCTCCCAATCCACTGTAATGGCCAGAAGTTCGCTAAGGGTTGAGATTTCAGTGAAGCCTTCGGGAAAATACTCTTTCTGTTCAAAAGGCACCCCGCGACGCTTCACAACGGAAAACAAGCCGAGGAGTTGTCGTTCTAAATGCGGTGGTAATCCGTACAATCGGAGAACTTCGGCATCGATACGCCAGTGCAGTATTTTCAGTTTGTCCAAAGTATGAGGAGAGAGCGAGCCGTCTTCTTGAGTAGGGGCAACTTTCAGATAAGCGTTGACGGCTTCTACTAGCAGAGTCGGATCTACAGAGTTGATATCAGGGGTGGGCATCTTCCTCATCAACCCCGCTAACACGTCCCGCTTATTGGAAAACGCATAAGAATACGCATTAGCGAAAGATGAATTGCATATTCCCCATAGCGCCTCTAACGGCCAGCCTTTGTCATGAGGCCGAATGACAAGAAAACGACTGGTTACAGGATGCCCCCCCTTGTCTATAAACGCTTTTAGCCGCCAGGCTTCACGGCTCACCCGTGCATAGTTCAATAACACCTGTGGAATTCCTGTTGTCGTTCCATACCCAGGGCGTCGGATGACCGAAAGATCCAGATTTAACCAAGTCTTGTCGGGTTGTTGATGAGTTTGGAGCGCTTCACGGAGGCGTGCAAAGCCCTCTACTAAGCCATCCTGTGGCGTATCGGATTCAGTGATTGAGCCTTCCGGAAATCGGGGATCATTTTTGGAGCGAAACTGAAAGCCTTGCCCAATCTCAGCGATACTGCCGAACTGAGGAAGCTCCCGACAAAACTCCCACACTTCCTCTAGGTCAGGAACAAAAAAATCCCAGCTATTTGCACCTGAAAACCGTGACACTTGAACGCGAGATTCATATGTCGGTACATAAGACCTTTTGAAGTCTTCAATGTTTGACTCACGCACTCGTCTGTAACGAACGGAGCGTTGATTTTGCTGTCCGGGTTGTACGCGACGCCCTAAAAGTATGGCTGATTCTGCACCGGAGGTAAAAGCTTTGTCCGGCAATAGGCAGATTTCGCTGATCTCGAAATCTGTTACCAGAAGCTGCCGTAATGAGGCCGCATTTTCGCTACGGAGAAAACCTTGCGGAAGAATGACGCCAAACACTGCTCCAAGCTGCATTTTCACAGCAATTCGATACAGCATTTCGGCAGCTGCATTCACATACAAGGGAGGCGCAGAACGAGAATCAGTCCAGCCGCGTTCTTCAGCGGAGAAATTTTTAAACGGTGGATTTGCGAGAATGATACTCGCTTCCTGCGAGTGGCGAGCCAAGGTCTCGCCTTCAAACATATCGGCGACTTCTAAGTCCCAACCGTTTGGGTTGGGCACGTCAGCAAGTGTCAACCCAAGTCGAGCAATCTCCAAGGCAAAGGAATCAATATCGTACCCATGTAGCCGTGTGCGAAGATATTGGTGCCGCTTCTGGGGAGAAGACATCCCTTCCGGCAGTAAATCACCGAGTAGTTGCATAGCAGCAAGCAAAAATGCAGCATGCCCACAGGCAGGTTCGAAGACTTGGCGTTGACTGACTGGAATATCTTCAATCCAGGGTCGGAGCTTTCCGATAATGTAATCGACCAAGTATGTTGGCGTGCTGTACGTCCCAAGCGCAGCGCGGACTTCCGGCGTAATGAGAGCGTGTTCATACAAGTAGGCGAGAGCATCAGTGCTCACCAAGCCTAAATGGCTGAACCGCGATATTTCCTGAGCTGATTCTCTTAATGCCTCTACCTGTGGTTTCGTCCCAACTCGATCTGGTGTATTTGCTCCATAGTGGTCAGCTACACGAGCGAATGCAGCCTGCACGTTTTCAAGGTCAAGTGCGGCAAATGTCTGAACGTTTTTGTCCTTCAGGATCTTCGCCGCTAAGAGCCAAAAATGAGATTGCAATAACCATTGCCCTTGCTGCTGAGAAATCTCATCCCAATGGAGCCTCGATTTCGCGGCCTGTACTACCCGCTCGATCAATTCTGTGAGCTTTCTTCCCGCCTCTTCTTCCACCAATGGCATGAGACCCACATCAACAAAATCCAGCTGGTAGCTTGTGTCGAATCGTGCCCACGTTTTGGCTCGATAAACGGATTCTGGAGCGAGATCTTCCGTTCGTTCTAGAAAAAAGCCAGGTAACTCTTCAGGAGGGATTTGTCGTAAGAGCTTCGGCCTTGGCATACTCTGCTGCCAGAGTTGCCATCGGTCAGGGAAATAGAGAAATACCAGTGGTGCTCCCAACCCACGACAAGAGACGACGGTAGCCTCAGAGTCAGAAGTACCATCAACAACAGCGATGCATGCAGAACGTGAATCGTGAAGGGAATGGGCAAAAGCGGCTAGGGGGACTGTGTAACGGTGCCCATTTTCGACCTCAATATTTCTCGCCAGCTGTGAAGTACGATAGCCACAGTCAAGGAGATAGGGCCGCAACAGGGCGACTCCAGGATGACTCTGGCTGGAGCTCATAGCGATGACCTTCCTATGGATCGTGCTAGCCCTCGCATCCTCTAGGCCGCCTTTTCCAACTTCTCAATCTGTTCTCGGAGCGGGACAAGAAGAAGCAGCTGACGATGGTGTTTGAGCAGGTCAATAACTTCGTTATCGCTTGAGGCATAGTAGACAGAGTAACCATCGGTAAGGAGATAGGCTTGAGATTCATCCAAGCCTATCCCTTGCTTCTCAAGGTTCCGGGCGACTTGTTGCACTTGACGCGGTGTAAAACCGGCCCGCCGCAGATCGCAGATAATTAACGCTTTGATAATTTCGACTGCTGAATAAAACAGACCGGGTTGCCCAGGAAGCGCTTTCGGATCATGCAGCTTGGGCTGGAGAAGACCAATTCGCGCCCAGTAAGTAATCTGCTTGCGGGTCATCCCGGTAAGCCGCATCAGCTCTGGAGCCGTATAAAGACGCTTTTTCAGATCCCTCGCTAAGGGATCTGTACGTATCACCGATTCTTGCACCATAGTTGGCTTTTTAGCAGTTGTCATTCCTGTAAGCAATTGTTTCTATTTTTGCCTACATCAGCGTATGCACAGCATGAGGGCAAATAGGGAGACGCTACCGGGTGAAAGAATACGTCAACCCCTAACGCGGCGCATATTTCCCCACTTGCCTGAGAGGTTCCACCTGGTACAGTTCAGCCAGACATTTCGAACGCATCTTTACCAGGAGGTCAGTATGAAACTGTATGATTGCCAAATGGCACCCAATCCGCGCCGGGTTCGGATCTTTTTAGCTGAGAAGGGACTCGATATTCCCAAGGTCGAAGTCAGTATTATTGATGGTGATAATCTGAAACCTGACTATCTCAAGGTCAATCCGCGCGGTTTGTTGCCTGTCCTCGAACTCGACGATGGTACGCTCTTAGACGAAACAGTCGCTATCTGTCGCTATATTGAAGAAGTGCATCCTGAGCCCAATCTGATGGGCGGACCTGGCCTTGATAAGGCGGTTGTCGAATCGTGGCAGCGCCACATGGAGTTTGATGGCCTCGCTTCGGCTGGTGAAACGTTGCGTAACTCCTTCGCGCCGTTTAAAACTCGGGGCTTACCTGGGGTGAACGATGTGGCCGCTATTCCAGCATTGGTTGAGCGCGGCGCGGCTGGCGTCAAACGTTTCTATGAGCGTTTAGAGCAGCGGCTGGGCGAAACCGAATACATTGCTGGAAACAAGTACACCATCGCTGATATCACTGCCCTGTGCGTAATGGATATGACGACACAGATGCTCAAGATGGACATCCCGGCTGAAAATATCAATACGAAGCGCTGGTACGGTGCAGTGTCAGCTCGACCGAGTGCTAAGGCGTAAGCGAAGTCTCAACGACGAAATCCCCTCCTCCAGACCAAAAAACACCCGCACCCCAGCCCTCTCCCTGGGGGAGGGGGAGAAAACACGGATCTTGGCTTCCGTTGGGACAGGATAACCTTTGCTCAGCCGAAGCCTCTCTTGTCTTGACAGCTCACCCCAAAAGTGAGTAGGACTAGCCGGGTATTATCGATATCTGACGAGACTTTGGAGGGGTCGTGCAACTGTTGCGCGAAGGCTATAGCGAGCGTCTGTTTTTGCTCACCGATGAGCGTTGGGGAACGATTGTCCGCAAACAGACGAAGCCCGAGATCAGTGGCAGTCTGTCGGCAGAGATTGCCTGGCTCGAAGAAGTCCCGCTGGCTGTCCACCGCTACTTCCCACAGGTCTTACGGAGCAGCAAACACGCTGGGAATGGACATCCAATCTTTTACGATATGCCCTATTTTGGCGAGGGCTGGGTATTGCTGTCCGATCTCATTCTGAATCAGACTCTTGGGCGTGAACAGGAAGTCGCGATCATCGGCCATATCCTTCAAATCATGTTCGGTGAGATCTTTGCTGTCACCTATCCCGAAGAGACCGCAGCGTACCCAGATAAGCTTGTTGCACTGCTTGAGGACTATGCACATCGGCTGTCCAATCTCCCAACGTTTTCTCAGCTCATGACGTCAGAGAGCGTCGCACTAAACGACACCTCACTGCCCAATATTTTTCCATTATTGAGTGCGATCAAGAATAATGACTGCCTCCGCGAACAACTCCGACCTCGGATTGTCCGCAAAGTCCATGGCGATCTGTATCCTGATAATATTCTAGTCTATGCCCCGAGCGTAAGCCAGCCGTGCCCACAGTTTGTGCTGATCGACCCGCTGGCACCATTGGGTATTGGTAGAGGCGATTTTGCTATTGATATGGCTAAGTTCACCAGTTGGTTGTCGGCTGAGTTATTAGCCCTGCGTCTCGGCTTGTTTTCTGTACAGTCTCAGCAGGACGACCCGAGTAAAATTCCGACCTTTACCTTAACGATCCATACCGATGCTCCGCAACTCCAGGCACTCGGCGACAGAGCGCTGTTCTGGCAACTCAGACGTCTGCTCGAAACCGCAGCCTGGGCACGACCAATCTGTGACGTTAACCTGAACTGGCAACAACGGGAGAGTTTCTATAAGGCACTCTACGCTTTAAGCATGGTTCCCATTGTTCCTGCTCCACAAAATCTGGCCCGTTTTTTAACCGGTCTCCAACATCTGCATGATTTTGTATCGGGCAAGGGCTGTGCCGAGCCAAGAGTGAGAACGACAGCCGTAACGGCGTAGCAACAAGAATGTAGCAGGAACGACCATATTGGCATTCGGCGTTGCATTTCCCAATAAGGAGGGGCTTATGCGTTTTGGATTTTTTGATCAGCTGCCGTGTGATGACACACAATCGGAACAGCAACGCTTTCAGAATATTCTGACCCAGATTGAACTGGGCGATCAGCTTGGTTTTAATGCAGTGTGGCTAGGAGAGCTGCACTTTGGGCGGCGCTCGTCTATTTCGGCTTCGCCGTTGATGATCTTGGCAGCAGCAGCCCAACGCACCAAACGGATTCGTCTCGGGACAGCCGTGACGCTATTGCCCTTGCATAATCCGATCAAAATTGCTGAAGAGGCTGCGACGGCCGATGTCCTGAGTGGCGGCCGTCTTGAATTAGGCGTTGGTAGAGGCACCGCACCGATTCATTACACTGGGTATAACATCAACCAGGAAGAAAGCCGCGAGCGATTTGAAGAAGCCCTGGAAGTCATACTCAAAGCCTGGACACAAGACACGTTTTCATACCAAGGCAAGTATTTCCAGACGGAGGAACTGTCCGTCGTTCCCAAACCGCTCCAAAAACCTCACCCACCAATTCGTTTGGCCGCAAATAGCCCAGACACATTTACCATCGCCGGACGGCTGGGAACGCCAATTTTTGCGTCTCCGCTTATCAATCCTCCGGATAAACTGCGCGAGTATTTGACGGTCCACCGCGAGGCGCTCCAGCCTGGGATTAGGCAAGATGTGGCGCTCATGTTTCCTGTCCATGTCTCGGACAGCCGAGCGCAAGCCCGCCAAGAATGTGAGGCCAGTCTGATGCACTTCTTCAAGGCAGCAGGCGAGCGACTCAAACCGTTAAGAAACGCCACGATTAAGAGTTTTGAAGCTTTTCAGCAGGTCCTCGAAAGACTGGAGCGGGTCAACTACGACGGCGTTGATAAACGCATGGGCGTTTTTGGTGATTCCGCCCACTGTATCGAACGGATCAAGGCGTTACAGGCTGAGTTTCAGATGGACGAGTTCATCGGCTACTTCAATCAAGGTGGACTCGTCGAGCCGGCTACTGTCAGACGCTCCATGGAGCTATTTGCCACGGAAGTCATCCCGCATTGCCAATAGCCCCTCTTTTTTAAAGATTCCCGACCGCCGGCCGATGCCACACAGGAGTGAGGAGAGACACGAGAATTGTCTCTCCTCCAGCATGCCGAAGTAAGAAAGTGATCTTCTTCATGGGCTTGAGGATTGGTAGTGATGACAGAGCGAGCTACGGAGCCGTCAGCCCACACGCTTGGGCAACGAGTTCATACGAACGGACCCGATCAGTAAAATCATAACAGATTGTCACAACACTGAGATCGTCTGTCTGATACAGCTCAGCCAGCTGTTCAAGTTTTGTTCTGACCTGATCGGGATCTCCGTCTATATTAACCCGACTCTGTTGCTCCAGATACGCCTGTTCTTGGCCGCTGTAGGGATACGCCTCGGCTTCCTCGACCGGCGGGACTCCAGTCCCTCGACCTCGAAGAATATTGAGACGCCCAAGATTACGGCTTAAGGCCAGCCGTCGGGCTTCGTCCTCAGTCTCGGCACACAACACTTGAGCGGCCACATTCACCCGTGGTGCAGACAGATATTCTGAAGGCTGAAACTTCTGCCGATAGTGGTCAACGATGGCCGGACCGTGCTCAACCCCGGCCCCAAAAAAATACGCATAGCTAAACGGCAGTCCACGCTCAGCCGCCATCACCGCAGAATCGATCCCAGAGCCGAGCAGCCAAACCTCAGGCATAGTCGATGGGGTGGGACCAGCGCGGACCGCAGAAAAAGGATGAGACGGATCCATCTCGTCCTTTAGATACCCAACCACATGATCAATCTGCTCCGGGAAATCCTGAATATCGCGCATCCGGCCAGGATAGGCCAGAGCTGCTGCCGTGCGCTGATCGCTGCCAGGAGCGCGACCAATGCCAAGATCGATACGACCTGGGTAGAGTGCCTCCAGCATGCGAAAATTCTCAGCGACTTTCAGCGCACTGTAATGGGACAGCATCACCCCACCACTGCCAACCCGAAGCGTTCTGGTCCGTGCCGCAATCTGGCCAACCATAATCTCCGGGCTGGTCCCCGCAAAGCCTGGCAAGCTATGGTGCTCAGCAACCCAGTAGCGCTGATAGCCCAGGGCTTCCGTCGCTTCAGCCAGCGCAATGGTCTCGCGCAACGCATCCCCAGCCGTCCCGCCCTGGCGCACCGGAGACTGATCGACCACACTTAAGGTGAGCTTTTTAGACATAATACCATACTAGAAACGTTCGCGACCCAGGCCTACGCCTTCGCCTGTTCCTGTTTTTTGGCTGCCATCTTTCGCAAGAATTCGATATTCAAATCGAGCTGTTTGCCGAGCCACAAGGCATTAGCCGAGTGGTCGGCGACGTCATCCCCCGTCTGAGGATGGATCAGGACATTTAAGCCTTCATGGTTCAACATCAGCCACGGGACCAGCTTGCTGAACTCGTCTGGATCAAACTTGACTTGGTACATCCACTCCGGATGCGGCCCCATGGCCTTGAATTGTATACGTCCAAGCTCAACATCAAAGCGCTCAGCTAATCCATCCCGCACCCGCTCGGCTGTCTCTTGGGTAGCGCGATCGAAATACACATGAACGTGATAGTCCTTGATTGCAGATGCATCTGTTTGCATCAATCGGCCCTCCGGTTCCTTTCTGGCTTCTCTCTATCTTTCTATACTTTGCCGATCTTTCTCTATCTGGCCCGTGCCAATTACTCTACCCAGCCATGCTGGAGCGTGTGAACCGTACCTGGGGGATACCACCATTCTCCAGTCTTACACAGCGGGCATGTTCTTGGCATGCCACCGCCAGCGTATTCTGGTACGCCTACCAAGGATTTCACCGACCCAGAAAATCGTCCGCCGCGTTGGACTTTCTTGGTCAGCATGTACAATCCCATGCCACATTCCGGGCAAGAGAGAATGGTTCCTGAATTCAACGAGGATAAGAAGGTAATCTCATCAGCTGCAGGGCGAGCCATGGTCCCCCCTATTGCGTTCACTACCGTTCAGCCGCGTTCAGTCCTGTACTCTTCCTCTCAAGCCAATACCAGAAATACCTATCCACTCGCAACTCACGTTCTTACAACAACTTCTCGTTATGACCTACATTATCTGCTGGTGCGTTGCCGGGCGGATTGCATGCGGGAGGCAAATTCGGCGGGCTTCATAATGAGTGAGCCAGGTGCCGCTTCTTGTTCTTGCTGACGCTCTTCGTGATGGTGCATAGCAATGCTTTGCTGTATCAGTTCCTTGCAGAATGGGATGCCTTTGCCGTCCTGCCCACTCTTCTGCAACGCAATGGAAACGGCCAAAGCACGTTTGGCACTCTCCAGTCGAGACGTCGCTGCTAAGTGAAAAGCAGTCTCTTCCAGACGGCGGGCATAGATTTGGGCTTGGTCATTAGCGAACAGGTCTCCGAGTGCTTCATCAATAACAATCTGTGCCCGGTCTTGTTGTTGGTATTTGTTGAGCACAAGCGGGCTGTCTTGGGCTTGGCTCAACTTATCGACATAGATATGAGCTTGGTCGTGATCAAGCAGCCAGCGTTGGAGTTCAGGCTCTTCAAACAGTTGGGTCGATGTGGCCAGGAGGGCCTCATCGGCGGCAATCGCCTCTCGATCCAAACTGTCCGGCAACGGAACGCCAATCTGCTCAGCTGGGCTGGATACAATATGTGAGCGCATAGCGGGGTAGGCTTCAATGGTTTGGCTCATTTGCTGGGTCGCTTCGGTGTTTTCAGTCTGTCCACCTTGGTCACTCGGCGCATTGCGAGCGTTGGCCCGTTCGTAGCCTTCGTGCATCAAAAAGTCGCAGTATTGCCACGGCGCTTCAACCATGGAGATTTGGTACCGAGCGGCTAAATCTTGTTGGGCAAGCTTAATGCCTTTGCGGTTGACTTCTGCCGCCTCGATACTCCGCATGCCATCCGGCTCATTGATCAAAGCAGACAAATACTGCAGTCCTCCCCCAGTCCGGGGTTTCAGCAACCACACCAGGCGATCCCCGCGCCCGTCCATGGAGGACAGGTATCCTTCAGGTTCAATTGGAGCCAAAATGGATTTGGCCTGGGCTTGAGGCCGCTCTACCGCAATGCCTTTTTGCGATAATTTATACATAGAACGATGGAGACTTCGGCGCAGGATTTTATCCTGCTTCCCCTGGTTATCTTGCAACTTGGCTTCCCAGCTGACGAGCACAGAGGCCGTCTCAGGCACTGGATAATCGCCCAATAGACCGGCGAGCGCCAAATCTGCGGCAGCATCTTGTCCAATACGCTCTTCTACTGCGGACAGAGAAAGACCCTTGTCCCGCAATCCGGCCAGGCTTATTCCCCACTGCCCCAAGAGTTCCTTTCCTACAGCCAATCTTGCATCGACAACAGCCTTTTTCTTTGCCATATACCCTCCTCAATGAAACGGGAAAACCTTAGCCGTGCGACTTTGATGCTGTCAATGGTATGATCGAAGGATGTTCAACAGAGAAGAGACTAAAGACACACAGCCAGACCTAGCCGCCGTGTAGGATTCCTGATAGGTATACTCTCTCGCATTGGAGCAAAGGATAGAGGTTATCTTCCTACAAGCAGCAAAAGACAACAGATACAGGGATATATCCGATCATGCGTTTTTGCCCTCAATGTGGAACTAAAACAGCTCCTAAAGCACAATTCTGCACTGAGTGTGGTGTGGCCTTGGCAAGCGGCGGAAAAAAAGGCCAAGCAAATAAAAAGGCTTCAGCTGCTCCACCTCACCACAACTGGAAATCCCTGATGCCAGGGCTTGCCGTGCTGTCGACATATCTGACAATCGGGATCGGTTTATGGATTTTTGTCCTGCAATCACAGCCGTTCCCGGTGATTGCTGCAAATGGCCCAGCTAGCCAGGGAGGCTCACAAACACTGCCCCAAAACCACCCGCCAGTCGCTATTCCGGAAGATGTGACACAACGCATTCGCACTCTTGCTGATGAAGCGAATGCAAATCCGGAGTCTGTGGAGACCTGGCGACAGCTGGCAGAAGTGCAGTTTCGTGCCTCCCAAGTTGATGCGAGCTATCGCAGCGCGGCGTTGTCCTCGTATCAACACATTCTAAAAATTGCTCCTCAGGACCACGCCGCGCTACGGGGGATTGGAAATGTATATTACGATTTTGAAGAATATCCCAAGGCAACTACCTATTATCAGCAGTATCTCTCCATCAAGCCAGACGACCAGAATGTCAGGACTGATCTCGGCACGATGTACTTGTATAGCGGTGAGTTAGACCAAGCGATTGCCGAGTATCAGGCTGTCATTGATAAAAATCCGGCCTTCTTTCAGGCCAATTTCAACTTGGGTATTGCCTACCGGGAAAAAGGCGACCTTGAAAAAGCGCGAGCAACATTAGTCCATGCCAGAACCCTGACTGATGACACACGCATCCATACCCGTGTCGATCAAGTCCTGGCCCAGTTTGGCAGTTCGGCTCTGGCCGAGCAGGCCACGGCTTCAGCCGCACCGCCACGAACGCCTTTCCAAAGCGCAGTCGATACACTCTTGCGCGGACATGAGATTATGGGTCCAAAGATCGCTCGTATCGAGTGGCCGCGTCCAGCTGATGCGCAGGTCTATTTGAAAAACTTTCCTATGGCTGGTATGCCGGAGGATGTCCGCGACCGCTTCTTAGCCAAGCTACGTATCCAGGTCGGGGTAGCCAAGAAGACCAGCAGTATTGAAGAAAACGTGACCGTGGAGTTTATTGACGTAGATACTCAAAATGTCATGGAGACACTACAAACGGAAACATCATGAGCAACGAAAACGGACAAACACCTTTCTATCTTCCTATTAGTGATGAAGTTGATATCTTCCAGGCCGCGTATGAATGTCGCCTGCCCCTCCTGCTCAAAGGCCCGACAGGCTGTGGCAAGACCCGCTTTGTCGAATATATGGCCCACAGCCTGATGCGGGAAGAAAAAGAAGAAGTGCCGGGCAACTTGATCACAGTCGCCTGCCATGAGGATTTGACTGGCAGCGATCTCGTCGGCCGGTATTTGATCAAGGGCGACGAAACCGTGTGGATTGACGGACCGCTGACGCAAGCAGCACGGCTGGGGACGATTTGTTATCTCGACGAGATCGTCGAAGCCCGCAAAGATACGATTGTGCTCATTCATCCACTGACTGACCACCGGCGCATCTTACCGATTGACAAAAAAGGCGAGATTCAGGCGGCGCACTCAGATTTCCTGTTGGTGATCTCGTATAACCCCGGCTACCAGAGCATTCTCAAGGACCTCAAGCACTCGACCCGGCAGCGCTTTGTCACCATCGAATTTACCTATCCACCGCGTGATAAAGAGGCGGAAATCATCGCCCACGAAAGCG
Source organism: Binatia bacterium (assembly GCA_965231765.1). Taxonomy (GTDB): domain Bacteria; phylum Desulfobacterota; class Binatia; order Bin18; family Bin18; genus JAAXHF01. Next base: position 3,400,581 of record OZ246887.1, on the reverse strand, counting down.
GTTTAGATGTGGAAACCGCTCTTGATCTAGCTCGACTTGGCGAAAAAGTACGCCATTTGAAGGCGAGCGGTCTTGAAGAAGGGGTGAGTACGCGTTTGCTTATTTACGCTGGACAACTGATGGGGCGTGGGGTTTCTGCTCGGCGGGCATGCGCGGTTGCCGTGTCGCGTTCGCTCACCGATGATGTAGACTCTCAGCGAGCTATTGATGAGGTGATTAACGCGATTTTTCCGTAAAGACCGGCATTATCACCCTGCGCAGGGACGGTTCGTGTACCGCCCCTACCTCTCTTTATCTACCAATGCTCGGGCCTGTGAAAAAACAGCCCGAAACATCTCTTTGGTCAGCCGTCCAGTAAACGTATTCTGCTGGCTGGGGTGATAGGAACCTATCAGGGTAACTCCACCCATCCCATAGCTCACTCCGTGGCCAAAGTGCGGCTTCGGAGAAGGGACATGCAGACCCAGTTCACGCCGGGCGGTCAGATAGGCTTGAAAAGCGATTTGGCCAAGCGTCACCACAACTCGGATTCTTTTGAGGAGTTGTAGTTCTTGGACAAGATACGAACGGCACGCAAGAAACTCTTCGCGGAGGGGTTTATTATCCGGGGGTGCACAATGGATGGCAGAGGTCATGCAGCAATTCTGGAGTCTGAGGCCGTCCTTCTTATGGGTTGAAGTCGCCTGGTTCGCAAACCCCGATTCATATAATGCACCGTACAGCCAATCGCCACTCCGATCCCCGGTAAACGCCCGCCCAGTCCGATTCCCCCCATGGGCAGCAGGCGCTAAGCCGACAATCAATAGCTGTGCCTTCGGGTCTCCAAAGCTTGGGACAGGCTTCCCCCAATATTTCCATTCTCGGTAGCGCTTGACCTTCTCACGAGAGATATGCTCAAGATAGGTCACCAGCCGAGGACAGCGCGAACAGCTGACGATTTCACGTTGGACTTGGGCAAAGGTAGGCATACAGAAGATGATGTTATTGAGACTTGGCTACTCTGGAATCCCCTTTCCCTCAGAGAGGGGGCTCGGCATCTCCACCAGCAGACGCTCATACGAACCTAAAGACTCATGACATACCGGACCAAGGTCCGTACCCCAAAGCCTGTGCCACCTTTTGGAGTATACGGCATATCCCGCTCGGCAAAAGCTGGTCCAGCAATATCAAGATGCGCCCAAGGCACCGTACCTATAAATTCTTCGAGAAATAAGGCCGCAGCGATAGCCCCACCATGCCCACCGCCAATATTTTTGATATCGGCAATCGAGCTTTTGATATCGTCCTTGTACTCTTTGACCAGGGGCATCGGCCATAAGGCTTCACCGGACTCTTTTCCGCATGTTTGCAAAGCATCGGCCAATTCTTGATTATTGCAGAACATGCCCGCAATTTGTGATCCGAGGGCAACCATACATGCCCCAGTCAATGTCGCTAAATCGATAATCACGTCTGGTTTATCTTCGACAGCACTAATGAGCGCATCAGCGAGAATCAACCGTCCTTCGGCATCTGTATTCAGGACTTCAACCGTTTTCCCATTTCGGTAGCGGATAATATCGCCCGGTTTTTGGGCTGTTCCACTCGGCATATTCTCAGTTGATGGCACATAGCCGGCCACCTGAACTTGGGGTTTGAGCTGAGAGAGAACCTGCATCACGCCCAAGACTGTTGCCCCACCAGACATGTCTAGCTTCATCATTTCCATCGATTTGGGCGGCTTGAGCGACAAGCCTCCAGAATCAAAGGTCACCGCCTTGCCAACCAAAGCAATCTTTTTCCTGGGCTTCCCCTTCGGCGTGTAGGTCAGCTTAATAAAACGCGGCTCCTCGACGCTGCCTTTAGCAACAGCCAGCAAGCCTGACATTTTGGCCGTCTTAATCTTATTCAGCCCCAATATTTCGGCTTTGATTCCGCTTGCCCGTGCGATTTTTGTGGCTTGTTCAGCCAGATAGGAAGGGGTCGAAACTGAGGCTGGTTCATTGACAAGGTCTCGGGCTAAACACACCCCTGGTGCAGTCTTTTGGACAGCTTCGAGAGCCGTACTCAGTGTCCTTGTCTTCTGCAGTGCAGCCCCGTCTAGGGTCAGCGTCTCAACACTGGCAGGTTTCCCATCTGTATCAGATTTATATTTATCAAAAGCGTAGCCAGACAGCAGCGTGCCTTCGACCACAGCAGCCAGCTCCTCATGCCGCGGCTCTTTTGCAAAAAACCAGGCAAGATGCTTGGCCTTTTGGCTCTTCGCTTCTTTGTGAGCTTTGGCCGCGCTGCGTCGCCACGTATCTGCCTCTGGGCTTTCTTTGCCCATCCCAAGCAAAAATAGCGTGCGACTCGGTAGACGCTTTTGGGTCGGAAAGGCCAGCGTTTCGCCCTGTTTCCCGGTAAAACCGCTCTGGGCGATATAGTCTTTGAGTGCGCCCTGCAGTACCGTATCCAAGGCTTGGACGGTGCCGTTTTTCTGCGTGCCTTGGGCGAGTGAAATAACCAGGAGGTCGCTTTTAATGTCCGTAATGGGCTGTGACTGTATACGGATATTCATACACTGTGTCCTTCAATAGCGAAAAGGCGGGCACGGAGGCCCGCCCTACTGGCGTTCAAAGATTCTCAATTGGCTGTAACGATACTAATATCCGGTAGGGTCTGGTTCCTGCCCATATCCGGACTGCTATTCCTGGGTAGGAGTTTCCTCGGCGGCTTCAGCAGGAGCTGCCGCTTCAGTTGGAACTTCTTGCGGCACTTCGGCTTCAATCGACTGTGCCTTAGCAACCTTGGCTAGGGCTCGAATACGACGTTTCAGCGTCCGAATGCCGCGCCGAATCTGCTTCAGTTCAGCGTGCGCTTGGCGTGCGATGGCGTCATCACGTTTGACTTTCATTGCCGCGATATGCTCTTTGATTTCCGTTTTTTCAGCCATAGTCTAATCCTTACGCTGGTCATTGGGTTTAAACGTTTTTTTGGCGGCGTAGAACATCGCTGCGCCAGCAGCAGCATACATTACTACTCCTTCGAATAGGCCCACTCCTCCGGAGAGAAGAAAAACAAAAAGCACCAAGCCCGTTCCGACAATTGCGATGATCTTTTCAATCCGCTCTTCTCTATCCTGGACCTCTTCGACATGCACACTGACCGGCGTCCCGCACGCAGGGCAGCGCCCTCTACGTTTCTTATACAGGACTTTTCCACATTGGGGGCAGGGGATGCGAAGATGGAGAGGCATAATCTGAAGTACAAAGGCCCCTGCTCAGCTGCTGAGGCAGGGGCCCAGGTATTACTACGCGAGAGTCGTGACTATTTTACAGTCCACACATCACCACGGTTGAGCAAGGCATCAATGTCGCCGGTGCCTTGGCTGGCCACAGCATCTTCGAGCTGTTTGGCCATCAGGGCCTCAATCGTCGGCCGCTCAGTCGAATACACAATACCAATCGGGGTCGGAAAGTTTGGTGGGGTCATACGGCTTAGAATAAAGGCCAAAGTCTGATCGTGCTCGTCATGTACAAGTAGATCATCGGCTGTGACTCCGTTGCCGAGTTGAACAACCTCGGGGGTGAAACCATTTAGCCGAATACCGCGATCTTTTTCCTTGCCGAAGATCATGGGTTTGCCATGTTCCACCAGGAGCTGGCTATTGGCTTTGGTGCCTTTATCCGTTAATGCATCCCATACACCGTCGTTATACACGTTGCAGTTTTGGAGGATCTCGATAAAAGCGCCACCCTTATGCTCAGCCGCTCGGGTCAAGGTCGTCTGCTGATGCTTCGCTTCAACGTCAATAGAACGGGCGACAAATGTCGCTTCTGCGCCAAGCGCCAGGCTCAAAGGATTAATCGGATAATCGACAGAACCCATCGGAGTGGATTTGGCTACTTTGCCAATTTCTGATGTCGGAGAGTATTGGCCCTTGGTCAAACCATAGATGCGGTTATTGAACAGCATGATCTTGAGTTCAACATTGCGCCGCAAGGCGTGGATCAAATGGTTACCGCCAATACTCAAACCGTCACCATCACCCGTCACCATCCAGACGTTTAAATCTGGGCGTGAGATTTTCAGTCCAGTCGCAATGGCTGGCGCCCGGCCATGGATAGTATGGAAACCATAGGTGTTCATATAGTAGGGAAAACGGCTTGAGCAGCCGATCCCAGAAATGAACACCGTCTTTTCTCTCGGAATACCCAAGTCAGGAAAAATTTTCTGGACCTGGGCCAGGATGGAGTAATCGCCACATCCTGGGCACCAACGGACGTCCTGGTCAGAAACGAAGTCTTTACGGGTTAATTTCGCTGTAGCTTCTGCGCTCATAACCTTATTCCTCCAGCATGCGTGCGATTCGGGTAGAGATTTCAGAGACTTTAAACGGACGACCCTGAATCTTATTCAGACCAATAGCATCAACAAGATACTCAGCTCGCAAGACGCGCACCAGTTGTCCCAGGTTCATTTCTGGTACCAATATCTTATCGAAACGAGCCAGAATGTCGCCTAAATCAGCCGGCAATGGATTCAGGTGGCGCAGATGAACATGCGAGACAGCCTGGCCTTGTGCCTGCGCCTCTTTGGTGGCAGCGGCGATTGAACCATAGGTACTCCCCCATCCAACCAGCAACAGCTTACCACTGTCTGGTCCTTCAATCTTGGTTGGTGGAATGTCCTGCGTGACCTTTTGCAGTTTACGCGCCCGCACACGAGCCATCTGCTCATGGTTGACCGGGGCATAGCTGATATTGCCAGTCAGAACGTCTTTTTCGATACCGCCGACGCGGTGTTCAAGACCAGGCGTGCCAGGCCGTACCCACGGGCGGGCTAAGGTCTCTTCGTCACGCATATAGGGGAAAAAGCCTTCCGGATCAGTCCGGAACTCAGCTTTGATGTCAGGCAGATCTGCAAATTTTGGGACTAGCCACGGTTCAGCCGCATTGGCCAAGAAGCCGTCGGTCATCAGGATCACTGGGGTCATATATTTAATGGCAATGCGGACGGCCTCATATGCAGCGTAGAAACAATCTCCTGGTGTAGACGCTGCAATGACAGGCAGCGGAGACTCGCCGTGACGGCCATATAAGGCCTGCATCAAATCGGACTGCTCTGGTTTAGTCGGCATACCTGTGCTTGGCCCAGCTCGCTGAATGTCGGTGATGACCATCGGCACCTCGACAACAGCCGCCAAGGCAACAGTCTCAGCTTTCAGGTTCATCCCAGGTCCAGCGGTTGTGGTGATGCCAATCGCCCCACCAAATGCTGCGCCAAGGGCAGAACCTGCACCAGCGATTTCATCTTCCGCTTGGAAGGTATACACGCCATAATTCTTGAGCTCAGCCAAATCATGCAACACATCGCTGGCAGGAGTGATGGGATAGCTGCCGAGAAACAGCGGAATGCCTGCTTTATTGGCGGCGGCCACAAACCCAATCGCAGTGGCGGAGTTGCCTGTGATATTGCGGTACACGCCCGGAGCGATCTCGGCTGGCTTGACCTCATACGAAGAGGCAAACAGCTCTGTATTTTCAGCCAAATTGTGGCCGCCTTTAATGGCCAGCGTATTCGCTTCAACAATCTCAGGTGTTTTCTTAAACCGCTTTTGAATCCACTCTAGGGTAGGATCGATGGGGCGATTGAATAACCAAGACACCACACCTAGCGCAAAAAAGTTCCGAGAGCGCATGATTGTGCGATTTGGCAGACTGAGGTCTTTCAGTGCCTCAGTCGTCATCCTCGTCACATCGACGCGGTAGACCTGGTATTGATCAAGGGAGCTGTCTTCCAGCGGGTTGGCTTCATACTTCGCTTTTTTGAGATTAGACGGGTTAAACTCAGCGGTGTTGACAATGAGAATCCCATTCGGCTTGAGATCCTCGAGGTTGGTCTTTAAGGCGGCTGGATTCATGGCTACGAGCGCGTCAAGGTCGTCACCTGGGGTGTAGACCGTCGCATTGCTGAAGTTGACCTGGAAAGCGCTCACGCCGTACAACGTTCCAGTAGGCGCTCGGATTTCAGCCGGAAAGTCTGGCAGGGTGCCGATATCATTGCCTGCGAAGACGGACTCAGTTGTGAACTGGGTTCCCGTCAGTTGCATACCATCACCAGAGTCTCCAGCAAAGCGGATAACCACATTGTCCAGGTCTTGGACGGGTTTCTCCACTGGAGCTACTGCAGGGTTCGTTGCCATGCATCTTCCTCCTCAGGTTTTTGCAACAGTTTTGCTATAAAAAGCTAAAGGTATCATAACATACGACTAGTCAAGCCGACGGCAAAGTATCGTACCGACTCCAATATTACAAGTTCTTTCGGGCCTCTTTGGCCCTCTTTCGTACGATCCTGCGCCTTAGGTTACAAAAAACGGAACGGCACTGGCAAAATAGTCCACAGCCGTTCATGCCGCCACCAGAACTTGTCATTATGAGCATTATGCACCTGATGAGGTTGATAATCACAATTCGCAAAATCAGCAAACTGAGCGAAATCAGCGAGGTGAATACAACTGATAAGACTCGTCAGTTGTGTTCTCGGCAGTAAACGCAGCAGCCTGGACAACCGCCACATGGGGGATGGTTGAGGAAACCGCTCCACCCGGACCGGCCACGATTTCGGTACTCCGATGCGCTGTTTTGCTGCGCCGATTGCCTCTTCAAGGCCACCGATTGTATCAACTAAACCGCGTGCCCAGGCTTGGCGTCCGCTCCACACCCGGCCTTGAGCGTGAGGTTCGACGGAAGTAGGACTCAAACCGCGACAGTCAGCTACTTTCTCAAGAAAATCCTGATAGAAAGCCTGGACCTCTAATTCGAGCCGGGCTTGTTCAGGTGGAGCAATCGCCAGATAATCAGAAAAGAGCGCCGCCCGTCGCCCACGAGTGAGAATCTCTTTTTTAACGCCTAAGGTAGAATACAGATTCTGCAGCACAGCTTTTCCAGCAATAACACCGATAGAGCCGGTAATTGTGCCTTCCTCAGCAAAGACTTGATCTCCAGCCAAGGCTAAAAAATAGCCACCAGAAGCAGCTACATCTCCCATTGAGATAATAATCGGCATCTGGGTCCGCAGACGCAGGAGTTCATGCCACATCAGGTCGGAGGCCAAGCCCGAACCGCCTGGACTAGCAATCCGGACCACTAAGGCAGCAATATCCGGCTGCTCACGAATCTCTTTCAGGTTTCGGATAAAATCCGTTGAGCCAATTGCCCGTGAACCGCTTGCTTGCTCAGTCGTTTCACCATGCTTGATCACACCATCAAGCGTAATCAGGGCAATCGTCCGGACATCGCCGTGCAAAGATTGACGCCGAATGATCTTGCTCCGCCGGCGTTGATACACATCTGCTTCAATCGGCTTGACGGGGCCGATAACAGGCTCCAGCAGATCCGGCAGCGCATCTTCATAAGCAATATAATCAACCAAATCAGACGCGAGCGCCTCGCCGGCGAGGAAAAGCCCCTGGTCAATCAGGTCACGGATGTGGGCCTTTTCTTTGTTTCTATCTTGGGCAATACTCTCAAGGATCTGATCGTACAGATCGTCGAGCAAGCCATCCATCATCTCTCGATGGGCTGGAGACATGGACTCACGGATGAATGGCTCTCCAGCAGCTTTATATTGACCAGCTTGGATGACCTGCGCCTCAGCACCAAGTTTGTCGAGTGCGCCTTTGAAGAACATGGTCTCAGCTGCAAGCCCAGTAATCGTTAAATGGCCAGCTGGAGCAACCACAATCGTGTCGGCGGCACTGGCTAAATAGTATTCGCGCATGCCGGCTTCGGTCAGGTAGACCCAGACCTGCTTGTCGGCTTGACGCAAGGCGATCAGTGAGCGGCGCAGGCTTTGCAAGCGTGCCCAGCCAATATCGAGGCCGGACACGGTTAATACGACCGCACGAATATTTTCATCTTCACGTGCCCAGCGCAGGAGGGACATAATGCTGAGCAAATCCGGTCCCTGGGGCTGGATAATGGATCGGAGCGAAGTCGTGTGTTCTTCTTCTGGAGGCTCCGAGATATCAAGCCGCAACGTATTATAGGCAGGTCTACGTCCGACCAGACGGGCGCAGGAATCTGCTCCCCACAGCAATGCTCGGAGAGAGTCGCGCGCAATACGCTGAAAGATAAAAGAGATAAACCTGATGGGAGTGAAGCCTGCCATGCTGAATTAGGGGCAGGAAGGGAGGAGCCGCTGTCTGTCCCTTCCGTATCTGCATAGAGCCGACAGGAACGACTTACCTAGGCTCAGGCACATCATCCACATTATCGTTAACAGCTGCGACATCCGCGAGTGACATGCCCCCCTCAGCCAGCTGTTTGGTTTTCCATGCCAGCAGTCCTTGGCGGAGGAATACAGGGTGAATCTCAAATACATCGCAGATATTCACAAAAGAGAACAGCCAACTGGGATCATCTTCGAGAAACCAGGATTCAGCATCAAGATGTAGCTGGCGTCTCTTATGATCCTCTGCCCAAAGATGTTTCTGGAAACACTCAATTGCGTCTTCGAGAATGGCGAACATCAGGCGCCGTTCCCCATCCGCTTCCGCTTTCTGCCGCATCGCAGCAAAAAACTGTGACGGCAAAAGGGTACTCGGCTCGAAAATAGACGCAGCTCCATAGATAAGACCCATCTGTTGCATAGAGCAGCCTCGCTTCTTTCTTGTTTGAGGATTCTCCTCAAACCCACAACCACCCCTCCAAGCGTGCGGCTCTCCATAGAGCTGCTTAGGGGAGACCTTAGAGGCCATTTCAAAATCTGAGAAACAGCCTATACCTCATGCTCCTCCTTATATAGTTCGAACCACGCCATTTGTATAGCCTCTAGCTTGCCTTCACTCGAATCTTTTGGGTCGTCAGCAAAATCTTCGAGCTCCGTCACCCAGGTAAGCAGGTCAGTGAAACGCACACTCAAGGGGTCAGTCTCAGGCTTCGCCTCCAAGAGTTGCTCCGCAATATCTTCCAGACTGTCCCAATACAGTTTCATTGCTCATACCTCAGACAGACGTTTCTCGCCAAGCACTTCTTGGATGGAAGAGTCCATAATCCGCTGGGCAAAAGGCTCTGTTACGTCACTTAAGGCTTCACTCAGCTCACGAATCAAATCGAAATCTTCACCGGCTTTGGCTTCTTGTAAAGCCTGGATGGCCTTGCTGATACGCTCTTCTTCCCCTTCTTGGAGAGCAGAGGGGCTTTCCTTGAGAGCTTTTTCAGTCGCATTCAGGATCGTATCTGCTTCGACTCGGGCCTCAATCAAGAGGCGCTGGGTAAAGTCGTCTTCTGCGTAGTCAATCGATTCTTCCAGCAGCTGTTCAATTTCCTCATCATTCAGACCATACGAAGGTTTGACATCAACAGAGCGCTCATGACCAGTCCGCAAATCGGTTGCCGCGACATTCAAGATCCCATTGGCATCAATCATGAACGTCACCTCAACCCGTGGCACCCCAGCCGGATGCGGTTCGATCGGAATTGTAAAGCGGGCCAGACTCCGACAATCTTGCACCAGCTCTCGCTCGCCCTGCAAGACATGGATATCCACCGCAGTCTGGTCATCGACCGCAGTGGTGAACATTTCTTTGACAACAGCGGGGATCGTCGTATTACGCTCAAGAATCTGGCTCATAACGCCGCCCATAGTCTCAATACCAAGCGACAATGGCACGACATCAAGTAGCAACATGTCTTTGCGGCGCCCAGACAAGGTATCGGCCTGGACCGCTGCCCCAAGCGCGACAACTTCATCAGGATTCAGATCCGTCAACGGCGTACGGCCAAAGAACTCGGCTACTTTTTGGCGAACCAGGGGCAAGCGCGTCGATCCACCGACCAGCACGATCGCATCGATATCACTCGGAGCCAAGTCCGCATCCTTGAGTGCCTGGCGACACGGCACCAATGTCTGCGCAATAATATTATCGATCGCAGCTTCAAAGTCTTGGCGGCTGAGCGTCTTCTCAATCTGGACGCCTTTATCGGCGAGAGTCAGGGACAACACCACGTCGTCTTTCTCGGATAGAGCGCATTTAGCTGCTTCAGCAGCTTGATATGCCTGGCTTAAGACATACGGATCGGAATGCAGCTGTTCCGGTAGCTCAGCCAACAGGAATTGTTCAACGATACGTTGATCAACATCATCGCCACCGAGACGTGTGTCACCGTTTGTTGACAGAACTTCAAAAATGCCGGTATGCAGGCGGAGAATAGAGATATCAAACGTCCCGCCGCCAAAATCGTAGACTGCAATCAAGCCTTCTTCTTGTTTATCGAGCCCGTACGCAAGCGAGGCGGCCGTCGGTTCGTTCACCAGACGGATCACTTCCAGGCCAGCAATACGACCGGCGTCTTTTGTGGCTTGTCGCTGAGAGTCGTTAAAATACGCGGGAACCGTAATCACAACCTTCTTGACGGTCTCCTGCAGCGCGGCTTCAGCTCGCTCGCGCAGATTGCGCAGGATCAAGGCAGAGATCTCTGGTGGTGTATAGTTACGTTCACGCACGGCAAAGCGGACAATGCCCTGTTTCTCCCCTTCCCCATCGGCAAAAACGTAGCGACGCTGGTCCTCTGAGCTGACATGTTCCATGCCCAGCCCCATGAAACGCTTGACTGACCGAAGTGTTGTCAGCGGATTCTCTGTCTCCCGTTCGATTGCCGGTTGACCGACTACGCTCCTGCCATCAGGCAATACGCTCACAACAGAGGGCAGAAGATTTGTGCCTGTCTGTGCATCAGGGATAACGCGGGGCGTCTCCTCATCAATGTATGCAATCAGACTATTAGTGGTTCCCAGGTCAATACCAACTATGCGTTCCACGATACGTCGTTTTCCTTTTCTACATCCCGTAAGAGGGTCCGCAGGTAGGCCATCTCAGACAGAATCCGTTTTAAATCAGCCAACAAGGCAGAGTGTTGTGTTGTGTTGTCTGCGGCAGATTCACTGTCCCATTTTGTAAAATTTTCCGCCAAGGCAGTTTGCATCTGTGCTCGCTGTTCTTCCAACTCAGCTTTAATCTGGCCAAGCGCCTTCTGCACCTCTTCCTCTTTGCCTGCACTCCGGGATTCACGCAGTTCTTCAAGCTGCTCCTGAATGGAGAAGACCAAACTGGCCAACTGTGGCGGCACCCGATTATTGTCTTTGCCTAGTTTCTCGCCATGCAACTCAAGCCAATACACACCGCGCTGAGCCGGGTCGCGTAAGGTCCGGTAGGCTTTGTTCAAAAGAGCAGTGTTTTTTAGGCTGGCTTCTTGTTCTTGAGCCGTGCCAGTTTGATACAAATCTGGATGCAGGCGGCGGCTGAGATCATAATAGCACGTAGACAGCGTTTTTTCGTCGAGAACAGGCTGCCGTGCCACCCCGAGTACGCTGAAGTAGTCTACTTGGAGCGGCAAGAGTTGAATTGCCTCACAGCTGGGACATAAAGCGGCAGTAGGAAAGTCGTTGTTGCAGCGCCAACAGCGGATCGTCTCAGCGGAGGCCATCGGTAATATCGGTGGTAAAGAAAGAAAGAATGCGCAAAATCAGCCCAAATCAGTACAGGCAATAGCTAGACAGAAAACGAGCTGCCACATCCGCACGAGCGTTTCACGTTTGGGTTGTTGAGCTTAAAACCAGAGTCCATCAAGCTCTCAGAGTAATCAAGCTCAGTGCCACGTAGGTATAAAAAGCTTTTCCGATCCACCAAGACTTTGACATCTCCACGCTCGAAAACTCGATCCCCATCCCGTTGAGCATCTAGGTTCATTTTATATGACAAGCCAGAACAGCCGCCACCGACAACCTTCACCCGCAGGCCTTTTCCCTCTTGTCCATCTTTTCCATCTTGGTCCTTTTCGACCTGCTGGCTGACCAGAGCTTGGATTTTGAGCATTGCATTGTCACTGATGTCGATTTTTAATTTTGAAGGTTGTGCCATGCTGTTTTCCTTACAATATTAGGGAGATAAGAAAGTAGACTTTAGAGGTCGAAGATAGGACAAACCCCCCATTGTGTCAATGTGATCAGGCGGCAAGAGGAACTGAGAGAGCCCAGATTGTCAAATGTCATGCAGCAGGGATTTCAACAACCGTCCAGTATGCGAGCGTTCAACTTGGGCGACTTCTTCGGGCGTCCCAGCCGCGACCACTTCCCCCCCCTGCTCACCGCCTTCAGGTCCAAGATCAAGAATAAAGTCGGCTGTTTTCATCACATCGACATTATGCTCAATCACCAAGACGGTATGCCCGGCATCAACCAGCATGTTCAGTACACTGAGCAGACGTTCGATATCAGCCATATGCAGCCCAGTTGTGGGTTCATCCAAGAGGTAGAGCGTGTGCCCGGCCGTCCGACGGCTCAGCTCGCGGGACAGCTTAAGTCGTTGGGCTTCTCCGCCTGACAGCGTTGGGGCGGGTTGGCCAAGTCGAAGATATGCGAGCCCAACGTCTCGGAGCGTTTCTAAGCGTGAACGGATATTGGGAATATCTCCCAGGACTTCCAACGCTTCAGAGACAGTCAGGTTGAGAACTTGGGCAATGTGCAGCCCCCGAAATTGTACCTCCAAGGTCTCCCGGTTATAACGCAGTCCATGGCACACATCACACTCGACGTACAGGTCCGGAAGAAAGTGCATCTCAACCGTTACGACCCCTCCTCCACTGCACGCCTCACAGCGCCCTCCCTTTACGTTAAAAGAGAAGCGATCTGGCCCATAACCACGCACCCCAGCCTCGGGCAACTGGGCAAACAACTCGCGGAGTGGATTGAAGAGTCCAACATAGGTTGCAGGATTCGAGTGTGGTGTCCGGCTAATCGGGCTTTGATCAACCCGAATAACCTTCTCAATTGCCTCCCAACCGGTCAGTTCCCCCAAGCCGCCTTCTGAAGATTTGCCAGTTGCTAAAGCCTGAGAGAGGGCTGGAGCGAGAGCATCGAGAATCAAAGTGCTTTTGCCAGAACCGGACACCCCGGTCACACAGATGAAGGTCCCAAGCGGAAACAACGCAGTGACATTTTTTAAATTGTACAGATTCACTCCAGAGAGAGCCAGCCAATGTTCTGCCTGCTTACGCTGTGTCGGCACGGGGATACGCAGCTCACCACGCAGATAGCGCCCAGTAATCGATGCAGGCGAGTCCGTTATCATCTGTGGCGTGCCAGCAGCGAGCAATTCTCCTCCGCGTTCGCCTGCACCTGGCCCCAAATCAATGATGTAATCCGCGGCCAGCATTGTCTCCCGGTCGTGTTCAACAACAACAAGCGTATTGCCGTTCTCTCGTAATTGCTGCAACGTGGCTAAGAGCCGTGCCGTATCACGAGGATGGAGCCCAATAGAAGGCTCATCAAGCACGTACAACACGCCTGACAATCCAGCCCCAATCTGCGTTGTCATGCGGATGCGCTGCACCTCTCCACCGGACAACGTAGGAACGGGTCGATTAAGCGTTAGATATGCTAGGCCAATATCAAGTAGTATCTGAAGTCGGGTGCCAATTTCCTGGCACAACGGTACCGCAATCTCAGCTGCTTGGCCATCGAAAGACAGGTTCTGGAAAAATTCTGCTGCCTCGGCAATGGAAAAGCCCGTGACCTGCCCAATGTCGTGCCCCTGGATACGTACTCCACGACTCTCATCTGTGAGTCGCGTCCCAGCGCACGCACCACAGGTGAGTGGCTGTTCAGTGGCTCCTCCAGCTTCCGCCTTTTTTTTGTGTTTTTTATCTGTCTGAACACCCAGCCCGTCGCACTCGGAGCAGGCTCCCTGAGGACTATTCGGAGAAAAAAACGCGGGGGTGAGGTCTGGATAGGTAAATCCACACGATGGACAACGCAAGCGCTGGGTAAAGAGTTGCTCTTCAGGATCGTGAGGAGCATGAGAGTTTTCAGGTCCACCAGTCCGCCCATCCCCAATCTTTACCACATCATGGCCATATCGCAGGGCAGTCTCCAATGAGTCAGACAGACGTCGGGCAATACCACTCTTGACAATCAGGCGATCAACAATCAGGTCAAATGCGGACGGAATTTGGGCGGACGGGGATAGATCATCGACAAGCTCGTAGTGTTCGCCATCAATACGCACCCGCACAAAGCCTGCTTTGCGGAGTTCTTGCACAGCAAGTTCAAAACCAGCCGCCGTCTGGACTCGAATAGGAGCCATGACCTGGAGTCGGCTGCCCTCGGGCAAATCAAGCAATTGGTCAACGATCTGGGGAACGCTATGACGAACGATAGGGTGCTGACAGTTGAGACAATACGGTGTGCCGACGCGGGCATACAGTAAACGTACATAGTCAGCGATCTCGGTAACGGTACTCACCGTAGACCGGGGAGAGGTGGTCGTGCCACGCTGCTCAATAGCCACAGCTGGAGAGAGGCCAGTAATGGCGTCTACATCCGGTTTGGCCCGTTGATCAAGAAACTGTCGAGCATAGGCCGAGAGTGATTCAACATAGCGGCGGCGCCCTTCGGCATATAAGACATCAAAAGCCAGCGAGGATTTGCCTGAGCCTGAGACTCCCGTGATGACCACCAATTTATTGCGGGGAATGTCAACGCTAATGTTTTTCAGATTATGCTGGCGGGCACCGCGAATACTGATTGTGTCCATTCGGCTGAGCCTATTGCCGGTGTCCCCAGTGCAAGACCGGACGCCGGGCGGCTCGGGTCTCATCCAAACGACTGACTGGGGTCGAAACAGGAGCCTGCTTCAGCCCTTCGGGATCTTGCTCGATTTCTTCTGCAATACTCAAAAGGGCATCAGCAAACTCGTCGAGCGTCTCTTTTGTTTCCGTCTCAGTCGGCTCTATCATTAGTGCCCCACTGACAACAAGCGGAAAATAAATGGTCGGGGCGTAAAAACCATAGTCGAGCAAGCGTTTGGCAATATCCAGCGTTTTCACACCGCTCTGATGGAAAGAACGATCGGAAAAGACACACTCATGCAGACATGGTGAACCCGACGCCAGCCGATAGACTGACTCCAAGCGTTTGCGCACGTAGTTGGCATTCAGTACCGCCATCCGGGTGGCCTGGTTCAGTCCATCGCTGCCCATAGCCAAGATATAGGCGTAAGCCCGAACTAAGATCCCAAAATTGCCAAAAAAAGACCGCACCCGGCCAATCGAGTCGGGAAATTCTTCACTCCAGCGGTATACGCCTTGCTCCTGAATCACACGCGGTACGGGCAAATAGGGTTCTAAGATCTTTTTGACGCCAACTGGTCCTGCGCCTGGACCGCCTCCACCATGTGGAGTGGAAAATGTTTTGTGCAAATTGAAGTGGATCACATCTGCGCCCATATGGCCTGGTTTTGCCGCTCCCATGAGAGCATTCAGATTTGCCCCATCCATATACACCAAGGCTCCGTGGGCGTGCATCAGGTCCGCAATCTGGACAATTTCGCGCTCAAATACACCCAGAGTATTTGGATTTGTGACCATCAGAGCAGCAACGTCCATATCCACGAATCGCTTGACGGTTTCTGCTTCGAGCATGCCATGTGGTCCAGCCGGGACTTCCACTACAGAGTACCCGCATAAAGCGGCAGAAGCCGGATTGGTGCCATGTGCGCTGCTTGGAATAAGGACTTTCTTACGTGGGTCTTTCTGACTTTGGTGATATGCCCGGATCATCTTCATGCCTGTCAGTTCGCCTTGAGCGCCAGCCGCAGGCTGTGAACTGATCGCATCCATGCCACTAATCTCAGCGAGGCTGTGCTCAAGGCAGGCGATGAGTTCTAAGGCCCCCTGGGCATATTCGTCCGGGACGAGAGGGTGCAATTGGGCAAAGCCTGGCAAGCGAGCAACAACCTCATTGACAACTGGATTATACTTCATTGTGCACGAGCCCAGGGGATACAGCGTTGTGGCGGCACTGAAGTTCCACTGCGAAAGCCGAGTAAAATGGCGTACCACCTCGCCCTCACTGACTTCAGGGAAATCCTGGGGCGTTTCGCGACACAGTTCGGGCGGCAAATCTTGGGCCAGATCACGGGCAGGAGTATCATCCGCGGGAAGAGAGTAACCGATACGTCCAGGCGAGCCGCGTTCCGCAATGAGTGGCTCGTTGAGACCGGATCGTTTGGGCGGGTTGGTTTTCATGGCGCTCCAAATTTTTCAGCCAGCCGCTCAATCTCTGTACGTGTATGCATCTCAGTCACACACACCAAAAGACAATCCTTTAGTTCTGGATACCAGTCTTCTAAGAGCAGTCCAGCAATAAGATTCTCGGCTTGAAGTTGCTGCCAGACCTCTCGCGCATCGGGAACTTCAAGGACACACTCGTTAAAAAAAGGCGCAGAGAAGTGCGCGCGGCAGCGACCAGTCTGTAATAAAAGATCTCGTGCATAATGGCTCTTCTTCACATTTTGGCGTGCCATCTCGCATAGCCCGTTTTTGCCCATCAAACAGAGAAACACAGCCGTTGCTAGCGCACACAACCCCTGATTGGTACAGATATTCGATGTCGCTCGTTCGCGTCGAATGTGCTGCTCTCGGGTGACTAAGGTCAGCACAAAACCACGCCGTCCGTCTTGATCAACCGTTTCCCCAACTAAGCGCCCCGGCATATTGCGCAGAAATTTCTCTCGGCAAGCAAACAGTCCAATTCCGGGTCCGCCATAACTGAGTGGAATACCCAAACTTTGCCCTTCAGCAACAGCAATATCTACCCCAAGCTCACCAGGCGACTTGAGCAGTCCGAGGGCAAGTGATTCAGTTGTCGCCGTGATAGCAAGCCCACCAGCCTGATGGACAGCCTCACTGATGGCAGCGACATCTTCAATCACGCCAAAGACGTTTGGATAGCCAAGCACAATACAGCCGACCGTTTCGTTGAGTTGTTGGTCTAGAATATTGCTGTCCAGACGCCCGTCAGCGCCCCACGGAATTTCAACAACACAAACACCGGGAAAGCCATGCAAATAGGTCTCAATAACATGGCGATAGTGTGGATGCAGGGCACGAGAAACAAGCACGCTAGACCGTGTGGGGAGAATCCGCTTGGCCATCAGCACCGCTTCAGCCGTAGCCGAAGCGCCGTCGTACATACTGGCATTGGCCACATCCAAGCCAAACAGGGAGACAATCAATGATTGAAACTCAAAGATTGCCTGCAACGTTCCTTGACTGACTTCGGGCTGATACGGCGTATACGCTGTGGCAAACTCTCCACGCTGGATCAGGTGATCAACAACAGTTGGTACAAAATGACGGTAGGCTCCCCCGCCGAGAAAGACGCTCGATTCTGGACCGGTCCGATTGCGTTCTGCCAGTTCTGACAGACGTGCTCTCACCCCCGTTTCAGACAAACCAGAGGGGAGGTTGATGTCGGCTTGAGAGCGGAGGGTTTTTGGAAAATGACGAAAGAGGTCATCAACAGACGCGATGCCGAGCGCGTTCAGCATCTCTGCAACATCGTGGTCAGTGTGAGGGATATAACGCATCGGTAAAAGGTGGATCTCTCAGGAGACATTTCTGTCCGTTGGTCTATCTCAATTGAGAGACCCTATTCTTGTTGTTCTGCCTGCTCTTGTTCCACAAAAGCCAGGTACTCTTCAGCATCCATCAGGTCTTCCAGCTCTTCTGGCTCGCTGATCTGAATACGGATCATCCACGCATCACCATACGGGTCATCGTTGACCATTTCTGGGCTGCTCTGCAGATCAACATTCACCTGGACAATGGTCCCACTGATCGGAGAGAAAATATCGGATACGGCTTTGACCGACTCCACCACCCCAAACGGTTCATCTTTCTGAACCGAGGTATCGACCTCAGGCAGTTCAACATAGACGACATCGCCGAGTTGCTCCTGGGCATAATCAGTAATGCCAATCCACGCGATACCATCTTCCACTGCCACCCATTCGTGTTCCTTCGAATAGCGAAGCTCTTGAAGAACTTCCATTGTCACCTCCTGCTCTTTTCTCTCTCCTTGCTATAAAAAGGCGGTCGAACAACTCGGGCACGAACCTGTCGGTTACGGATTTCTACCGTAATCTCCATTCCTGGCGTGGCCGTTGGGGGCCCATACCCCAATCCGATACCGATACCAAGACTTGGGGACTGCGTCCCACTCGTCATCTGTCCCACCACCTGTCCATGAGACCACAGCGGGTATCCAGGCCGTGGAATCCCACGCTCTTCCATCTGTACCCCAATCAGTTTTCTGTCGACCCCACGCGATTTTTGCTGCTGCAAGGCTGTGCGACCGAGGAATTCTCCGGCCTCAAAGTGTACTAATCGGGACAGACCAGCTTCGAGCGGGGTGGTCTGCATATCCATATCCTGTCCATATAAGAGATAACCAGCTTCAAGGCGCAACGTATCCCGAGCACCCAGACCAACCGCAACAAGCCCCTCCATCTGGCCAGCCTGTAGACACGCATCCCACACTGTGCGTGCTTGGTCGGCCGACACAAACAGCTCAAATCCATCTTCCCCGGTATAGCCAGTCCGGGCAATAAGTCCAGCAGCTCCAGCGATCTTGCTTGGACTCGACCAATAGCGCCGGATGGTGGACAGGTCTAGTGCCGTCAAGCGCTGTAAAATATCGGCTGCAAACGGACCTTGGATGGCGATCAAGGCCGTGGCATCGCTGCAGTTGATGATCTCAGCCCGGCCACGGTTATGTGCACAGCACCAGTCATAATCCTCCTCAATATGTGCCGCGTTCACACACACAAAATAATGGTCTTCAGCATGCCCTGAAGAGGAACTTTCGACCAGTCGGTACACAATCACGTCATCAACAATCCCTCCATCCGGATTGCACAAGACACTATACTGGGCCTGTCCAGGTTGGATCCTGGACACATCGGTCACTAACAGCTCCTGACACACCTCCAAAGCGTTTGTGCCGCGTACCTTGATCTCCCCCATATGGCTGAGATCAAACAAACCGGCCTGTGTCCGCACGGCCCGATGTTCAGCCAGAATACCGGTATACTGGACCGGCATATCCCAGCCTCCGAACTCAGTGAAACGAGCACCAAGCGAACGGTGTGTTTCATATAGAGGAGTCCGTTTAAGCATATGTCTCGGTAATGAGTGCTGAGTCAGATGGACAGCGTAACCTTTTGATACTCAGTCCTGTCTTTGTCTGTACGCTGCTTTTACCGTATTCTTCAGCAACATGGCCACCGTCATGGGCCCAACTCCGCCCGGTACTGGCGTAATAAACGCGGCGCGCTCCTGCGCGACGGCAAACTCAACATCACCCTTGAGCGAACCATCAGCAACCCGAGAAATACCTACGTCAATGACGATCGCTCCGTCCTTGATCCAGGCCCCTTGGATAATACCCGGTTGTCCAATCGCTGGGATCACAATATCAGCAATATGGATTTCCTGTTTCAGATCCACGGTCCGGGAATGACAGCCCGTGACAGTGGCATCCCGTTCCAATAGCATGAACAGAAGCGGCCTGCCAACAAGCGTGCTACGTCCAATCACTACCGCTTTTTTTCCAGCCAGCGGGATACCAGTCTGGTCAAGCAGATGCATCACCCCGAGCGGAGTGCACGGCCGTAGGCCCTCCTCACCTCCGAACAGTTTGCCTTGATTAATCGGGTGCAACCCATCCACATCCTTGTCTGGATTAAGTGCCTCGACCAAACGTTCTGGTTCCAAGTGCCGAGGAAGCGGCAGCTGGATTAAGACGCAGTGGACTTCGGGACGCGCATTCAGCTCAGCAATCAACGCGAGCACTTCTGCCGACGTCACTGTCTCGGGCAAGCGATGGGCAAAAGACTGTATGCCGACCTGCTGACACGCTTTTTCCTTTGTTCCGACATACACCCGCGAGGCGGCATTCTCGCCGATGAGGACAGTCGCCAAACCTGGTGGCATGCCATACCGATCGCGAAAGCGTGCGACCTCTTCTTTCACTGCCTGTCGAACCGACTGAGCGATAGCTTTTCCATCAAGAATTGCACCCATGTCCACCCTACCCTTGTACGCACTAAGATACGTGAGTCACCTTCCTCATGCAAAGCTGGACAGCGCTAGGATAGCAGAATTCCGCACGGTACAATAAAGACATGATTATCGGCATCCCCAAAGAAGTCAAAGCAGAAGAGAGTCGGGTGGCCATTACCCCGAGTGGCGTGGCGGCCTTGGTCGCCCATGGCCATCAGGTCTTGATTGAACACGGGGCAGGAGTCGGCAGTAGTCTGCCAGACGCGCAGTACCAGGCGGCAGGCGCCCAATTACTTTCCTCTGCGGCTGATATCTGGGAGCAAGCCCAGATGATCATGAAGGTCAAAGAGCCGCTGCCACAAGAGTATGCGCTGCTACGCCCAGAGCTCATGCTCTTCACCTATCTCCACTTAGCCGCGGAAGAAACACTCACCCATGAACTGCTTGATAAAAAGGTAACAGCGGTGGGGTATGAGACGATCCAGCTTGATGATGGCTCCTTGCCCTTGTTGGCTCCAATGAGCGAAGTCGCCGGACGTTTATCCGTCCAAGTTGGCGCATGGTGTTTAGAAGCCCAAAACGGAGGCCGAGGTGTCTTGCTGAGTGGAGCTTCTGGGGTCAAGCCAGCCTATGTGGTCATCTTAGGGGCCGGCATTGCCGGCACGAATGCGTGCCAGGTTGCAGTTGGGGTTGGGGCTCAAGTCAGCATCCTGGATATCAACCCGGCCCGACTCCGTTATGTCCATGACATCCTGGGCGGGCATGTGACAACCGTGATGTCTAACCGGGCCAATATTGAAGAAGAGGTCCTGGCCGCAGATCTGGTTATTAGCTCGGTCTTAGTACCAGGTTCACGAACACCAAAGTTGCTCACTCGTCAGCTCTTTGCAGGTATGAAGTCCGGAGCCGCCTTTGTTGATATTGCCATCGACCAGGGCGGCAGTGCAGAAACCTCACGGCCAACCGCCCACCATGACCCGATTTTTCGAGAAGAAGACGTGGTGCATTACTGTGTCACCAACATGCCCGCGCTTGTCCCTCACACCTCAACGTATGCCCTTACGAATGTTACCCTGTCGTATGCCTTGGAACTGGCTGACAAAGGACTCGACGCCTTGCAGGAAAACCCAGCTCTCCGCCGGGGACTCAATACTCTGCAAGGACAGGTCGTTCATAAAGGGGTTGCAGAAACGTTTGGGTTAGCGTGTGTGAATGTGGAGGAGATGTCGTAGGAAGATACGCTTTATTAGCTTCCATTTTTTCAGGGGATTGTCCGTCTTTCTTCCCCCCTTTGTCAAAGGTAATAATATACTTGACTAACCACGTCTAATCTGCTACACTCCTAGTTATGACACAGCAGACAGAGACAATCCACACGCCGCAAACGCTCCAAGAGGCCATCGTATATTTCAGTGATGAGGATCGGTGCATTGCCTACCTCGTCAATATGCGCTGGCCGCAGGGCGTGACGTGCCCGACCTGTGGGAGTGACAAGCTGTATTACCTCGCCACGCAGCGGCGGTGGAAATGCAAGACGAAACACGCCCGCCAACAGTTCAGCATCAAGGTCGGTACGGTCATGGAAGACAGCCCGATCTCGCTCACGAAGTGGCTTCCGGCTATGTGGATGCTGGCGAACTGTAAAAACGGTATTTCGTCCTATGAACTGCACCGCGCCTTGAAAGTCACGCAGAAAACCGCCTGGTTTATGTTCCATCGGATTCGGCTTGCCATGCAGGACGATACGCCTGAGAAGCTGTCCGGCCAGGTCGAAGCGGACGAAACCCTGATCGGGGACAAGGCCCGGTTCATGCACAAGAGCCGTAAGGAGAAGACCTTGCAGGGTGGCCGCGGATCGGCCGGGAAAACGATTGTGATGGGGCTGCTCGAACGTGGCAAGGGAAAGAAGAAAAGCCGGGTTCAAGCCGCCGTCGTGAAGAATACAGACCGAACGACCCTACACCAAGAAGTCCGCCAGCGGCTTAAGACGGGCAGTGAACTCCATACGGATGAGCATAGTGGGTATGTTGGCCTGGAAGACGAATACACCCACGAGGTCATCAGCCATGCCGCAAACGAATATGTCAGAGGCCACGTTACCACAAATCGCATTGAGAACTTCTGGACCCTGCTGAAACGTACCATCAAAGGCTCGTATGTCAGTGTCGAGCCCTTCCATCTGCATCGGTATCTGGATGAGCAAGCCTTCCGGTTTAATGAGCGGGGCGGCAAAGACCTAGACCGCTTTGTTCATGTTACTGGCTCGGTTGCTGGGAGGCGTCTCACCTACCAAAAGCTGATTGGGGAACCAACCCCCGCATAATGAATAGGGAACGCCGTGGCCGGCGAAGAACATAGTCCCGGTTCATTATGTAAGATTCATCCAATCTTGTTCTGAGAACCACATCTCGATCCGCCCTGTCCTGCGACTGCCCCGCCGCCTTTGTTCAGAGGGGGGCTGATAGACCTTTGCAATAAAGGGAGGATCATTATTGTTCAAGAACTGCTGTATTTTGTGAATGCAGGCCACAAAGTTGTCTGCAAGTTCTTGATGGCTGGCTTGTCCTATGATGATAAAAAGACCGACGCCAGCCCTCATTACTGCATCTCGTTCATTCTGTCGATAGCGGATGCGCTTATCTCTTGAGAGGGCGAACCATCCATTGCCCCCAACTTCTAACAACCAAGAGGCATCAGGTGTATTGTTTTCAGGGAAGTGAGCATCGTGTTTTTCGACGTGCAGCCCTGCCTCTGATAAAATCTGGGGGAATAGCGAACCCAGATCACGGTCCGTAAAAAAGATCACGTCTAGGCTGCCTGTTCATAGACTATCGCTTTTTCTACTTCCTCAAGGTCAAGGGCATAATCTTCTGCTATCTCCTCTTCCCTTTCACCAGCATCGATACGATAAATAATAGCTACTGTTGAGATGCTACGGCGGGCAATGATGGGCCGACCAAAGGCAATGTGAGGATCGATAGCAATGGTTCTGGTTGTATCCGCATCGAAAGGATAGAAGCGTATCGGAAGATTCAAATCATCAAGTTCAATCCGATCGAGATAATTTTCTAGGAATTTGGCCATGGCAATTTGACCGGACCGATTGAGATTCACAAACTCTCTGTATTTCTCAAGAAACAACTCGCCCGCACCCGCACGTAATTCTCTGTGATGGAGAAATAATCGGCTAATGGTAAAAGCCTGTTCCGCAAAGTTCATAGCTTCACGTGCGGCTTTAATAGATACCTGATGTTTTATCCTCAATGCTCGCAGCGTATACGCCTCAATCAGGTTATTAAAAGAAAGGCGGGGAGGGTCATATTCCGGCGCAGAGATGAGGGCAGAGAACGGCTGTCGTCCAGAGTCTGATCGACCAGCGACCCACGAACGGAGCGTTCGTGGAGGGATGCGAACATAGTGCGCCGCCTCAGCCACAGTGTACGCAGCAATATCCCTGGGGTCGTTACCCCCATATATATTCCGCTGTTCTGCCATGTTGGCCTCGTTATTATTCCCAGCAAAAAGATCGGGCTGGATTATAGCGCCCGGTTGGAACTTTCATCATGGGCCAGGACCGTGCCCTTTTGCACTTCCTTTTTATTCTTCTGCCATGCTGGGGCCTGTTTCTGTCTCTCCGTGGAAGGAATAGTCATTACAGCCTTGACTACATTTTCAAACCGCCTTGCCGCGTCCTTGCCTTCCGTGTACTCATACTCTCGTGGGCGTGGGTGTGTTTCATCCATACCCTGGACGATACCATGAAACCAGCCTGTCACGCAAATGCAGGCTAGATCATGGTTATTGGTTAGTCAAGTATGTTATTACCTTTGAAAAAGGGGGGCTCGAGGGGGAATTTTTTTCACGCTCACACCCGGTGCGCCCGTTCCACAGTCGGCACGACCCGGTCAAGCCAAGCCATAGCTTTGCCATCGGCGATCTCCGTCCCCATCTGTTGCGAAAAAGTCACCACCTCTTGGGCACCAGCATCACGATAGCGTTTCAGCAGGTCCTCTGACGGCCCGTTCTCGCCAGGATCAAGAATCACCGTGATCTTGAGCGCATCAGGATCTCTGCCCGCTTCCTGGGTGAGCTTTCTCAGAGTTGCCATCTCTTTGCTAAACGTATCTGGATCCTGAACCAGCGGAAACCAGCCGTCATACGTGCGGGCGACCCGTTCGAGTGCCTTGGGACCATGTGCGCCGAGTAGGATGGGCGGTCCAGCTGGCTGAATCGGTTTGGGTTCACAGCGTACTGCGGGGAATTGGACCAGCTCACCCTCATAGCTGGCCTCGGGTTGTGTCCACAGCGCCTTCATCGCTTCGACCGTCTCGCGCATACGCTTCCAACGCAGGCGAAAAGGCGTACCCAAAATTTCGGTTTCTTCGCGCAGCCAGCCAGCTCCAGCCCCAATGATCACCCGGCCGCCAGAATACAGATCCAGACTGGCAATCGTCTTGGCCGTCACCATCGGCTCGCGTTCTGGAATGAGACAGATGCCTGTCCCCAGCTTGACCTTCTTGGTGACTGTAGCTGCCACGGTTAAAGCAATAAACGGATCTGCCCAGCGGTTATAATGCTCCGGCAGCTTGCCATCTCTGGCCCCAGGAAAAGGCGTTTGATGCCCGACTGGAATAACTGGATGTTCTGGAATCCAGAGCGAATCAAAGCCCTCAGCTTCGACCCGTTTTGCAACTTCAGCCAGATCCCCACTTTGAGCCGTAGCTGTCACTAAAACACCAACGTCCATGTCATACCCTCCTTGAACAAATGCAGTCTTGATCGCAGTATTGAGATGATGTTCCCGTCATAAAGTAAAGACTGCCCCTGAGCAAGCAAGACGATTCCTACCTATGACAAAACCAGACAAAGAGTGCTATGGACACAAAACAGCCCCAACCATAGTTAGGAAAACCGACTGCTGACTCCAGAGCACAACAATGGTCTATGAATGTGAGCGCCAGCGACAGATTGCTGCCCCAGCCCAGTGTGTCTGGGAATGGCTGACCGTTCCTCAGCACGTGTTCGGTCTGAATGTCTTTCACCTCATGGCTCAGTTTCCAGAGACGGATTTGCAGAAAGGCAGCACCATCTTCATTCAGCACCGTTTCTTTGGTGTCTATACGCAAACACGCTTTGCTCGTATTCGTGCCCTGCGTCCGTACTTTATTGCTTGGGGAGAATTTGCCGCAGAAGAGAAGGATCGCTTTCCGCATAGCCAGTCATTGAGCGTCATTCCAATTGATGCACAGCAGTGTCGTATTGTGAATCGGCTGCGTGGCAAATTTATGCTGCCCGGCGCTCCGTACTGGTTACATCCGATATATTGGTTCGTCGGCCCCTGGATTCTTGATGACGAAAACGCCAGAATTGCGGCGGCATTCACTACGGGCTAAAAGAAAGGAATTGTGGGAAACGTCACAGGAACACCGCATGAAAATCGGCCTGAGTCTGAGTGGTGATCAAGTCACGCTCGAAGAAACTCTCCAGTTTGCCCGTCAGGCTGAAGCCAACGGGTTTGATTCGATCTGGGTTCCAGAAGCGTGGCGGGATGCGTTTGTGCCGCTGACGGCGATTGCGCTGCAAACCAGCCGCGTTCGCATTGGAACGGCAATTGCCCTGGCGATGGCTCGCAGCCCAGTCATCATGGAAAAGGCGGCGGCCTCACTTGATGAGCTGTCTCAGGGACGCCTTGTACTTGGCATAGGTCCTGGTCCCAAAGCCTGGAACGAAAACTGGCATGGGGTCACGTTTCATCCACCGGCCGCCTATATCCGAGAATATACCGAAGTCCTGCGGCTGATGTGGTCGGCCCACTCCGGCAAACAGATCAGCTACACTGGTACGTATCTCAACATCAAGGACTATCAGCGACTCGGACAACCCTACCGTGAACAGATTCCGATCTACTTTGGCGCAGTGATGCCACGTTTTCTGCGTACTGCAGGGGCGGTTGCGGATGGTTTGTGTGTCGCATCGTTCCACACCACCCGCTATCTGCGCGAAGTTGTCTACCCCAATCTGAATGCAGGACGGCAAGAACGACCGTCAGCAACAGGCAAACGAGAGATCGTCAGTACCGCCATCTGTGCAGTTGATCCCGATGGCGACAAAGCTAGACAACAGGTCAAAGGCCAGCTCGCCTTTTACGCGAGTATCCCGTACTACGATATTGTTCTAGATCTGCACGACTTCGCCCAGGACAAGACACGCATTCGAGAAGCCGCCGCGCGGGGCGACACCGCCGGGATGATTGCTGGGGTCAGCGATGAGTTAGTGAATCAAGTAGCCATTGCCGGAACGCCCCGAGAGTGTCGTGCCAAGCTGGCTCAGCATGAAGGGCTCGTTGATGAGCTTATCATCACCTCAGCATCGTTTGGCTTGAGCCGAGAAGAGATTGTTCACAATTATCAAAACATCTTGACTGCTTTCCATTAGGAGGAGATAGGGATGACCCACCCTGTTCGTTTTGGTATTCAAACCCCGCAGCAGAATAGTAACACCTGGGAAGAGACGCTGTCCTTGTGGCAGGAAGTCGATACCTTGGGTTTTGATACCGCTTGGGTGTTTGACCATTTTCTCCCTATCTTTTCTGATCCAACCGGTCCGTGCATGGAAGGCTGGACAGCCTTATCTGCGCTCGCCATGGCCACCAAAAATGTGCGGCTCGGTATTATGGTCACCGGCAATACGTATCGAAATCCAGCCGTCCTGGCCAAGACCGCGACCACGGTCGATATCATCAGCGGCGGACGCTTGATCTTGGGCATTGGCGGCGGCTGGTTCGAACGTGAGCATGAGGCGTTTGGCGTACCTTTTCCCAGCGTTGGAGAACGCCTCGGCCGGCTCGATGAGTCCTTGACCCTCATCAAGCAGCTGTGGACGCAGGATACAAGCAATTACGCGGGGAAATACTACCAGCTCCAGGATGCACCATTTCTGCCCAAGTCCGTCCAAAATCCACATCCCCCAATTCTCGTCGGCGCTTCAGGTGAAAAAGTCGCCTTGGGCATCGTCGCGCGCCATGCAGACATGTGGAATACCTTTGGTTCACCAGAGGTGTTTCGGCATAAGATTGCGCGCTTGACCGAACACTGTCAGCGTATCGGTCGCGATCCTGACACGATTGAAAAGTCAGTTTTGGTAACAGGCATGTTTGCGCCCGCAGAAGCCCATACGCAGGTCGAGGAATACGTTGCAGCTGGGGTGACGCACATCATCTTTTCCGTGTCTGCCCCGCAGGATCGCCCAGCCATTCACCGTTTTGCACAAGACGTGATTCCTGCGTTTCGGTAACCGGACGCTTTGCAAAACCACCAGAACTTTGTATACAAGGCAACAGCCAAAAGGAGGAAGACAATGCTCAAAGTCAAATGGGATGACACCGTGTGTAGCCACAGTGCAAACTGTGTCAAAACGCTGCCAAACGTTTTTCGGGTTGAAGACGGCAAGTTCGTCATTGATGAGAGTGCTGGAACCGATGCAGAGATTGAGGCAACCGTTGCCCAGTGTCCATCGGGAGCACTCAGTATCGAAAAACAGTAAAAAAGTTCGGCTCCATTCTGGAGCCCTTGCTCTTTGGCAGAAGAGCATACATCTGAGGACATTCGGATATGGATAACAAGGACATTATTGCAGCCAAGCTCGCCGAGTGGGATCTACAGCTGACCGACAGTGAACTGAACCAACTCGTTCCCGCTTACGAAAACCTCATCCGTTGGCAAGGGACTGTCGAAGACATGCTGCGCTCACGCAAAATTGCCAACGGCATGCAATTCCCTGAGAGCGAGCCCATATTCACCCACACTCTGGACAAGAAAGGGGGTGTGAAATGACCTCGGTGCAAGAACTGGCCTACCTGCCTATCTCAGAACTGGCCAGTCAAATCCAAAAGAAAGACATCTCCCCCGTCGAAGTGGTCCAGGCCATGCTCATCCGAGTCGACGAGCTTGACACCACACTCAATGCGTTCAACACCGTCTTCCGCGCTGAAGCCCTAACAGCCGCTCGTCAAGCAGAAGCAGACATTCAGCGTGGGGAATACCGTGGCCCATTGCACGGCGTTCCCATTGGCATCAAAGACATCTACGAATGCGGCCCAACGACGTGTGGTTCGGAGTCTCTAGCAGACTACGTCGCAGACCAGGACTGCACTTCAGTTGCCAAACTCAAACAAGCCGGAGCGATTATCCTGGGCAAAACAGCCACGTATGAGTTTGCCTATGGTTTCCCCACCACCCAGTCGTATTTTAAACCAACCCACAATCCGTGGAGCCTAGATCACGATGCCGGGGGCTCAAGCAGCGGCACAGCCGCTTCCACGGCAGGCGGAATGGCCTATGCAGGTATGGGCTCGTGTACTGGCGGTTCCATCCGTTGGCCTGCTCAAGCGTGCGGCATTGTGGGCTTAAAGGCGACCTATGGCCGCGTCAGCCGGGCAGGCGTGTACCCGCTGTCGTGGAGTCTTGACCATACAGGCCCGCTCACCCGCACAGTGACAGATGCGGCTTTGATGCTGCAAGGTTGTGCAGGCTATGACCCACTCGATCCCGCTTCGGCCGATACTCCAGTTCCCGATTTTACCGCAAAGCTCGGCCAGGACATCAGGGGCATACGGATTGGTCTGCTACGTTCCCTGTACGAAGACAACTGTGATCCTAAGCTGCTGGGGCCGTATAACGAGGCGGTCAAGAAGCTTGAAGACCTCGGCGCAGTTGTTATTGACGTGCCTTCTATCACTCTGGCGCAGATGCAGGCGATCGAATGGCCAGGTTTATTTGCCGACTGCGCGACGATTCATGTCAATAACGTGCGCAACAGCGGCGATAAGTACAATCCACATGCCAAACTCTTTGTTGCGTATGGACTGCTGGTCAGTGGCGCGCAATATCTGATGGGAGCCCAAGCCCGAGCGCAAGTCCGAGATGATTTACTCAAAGCATTGGAAACAGATGTTGACGTGCTGATGCTGCCAACCTCAGGTTTCCAGATCAACACGATTCAGGATAAATCGCCGGGTTTAAGCATTGTGTCAAAAGCATTCTCGGTCTATACCCCGATCTTCAACTTTACTGGCCTGCCAGCTATTCAGGTCCCGTGCGGCTTTGACACCGATGGCCTGCCAGTCGGCTTCCAGATTGCTGGAAATCCTTTTGATGAAGCCACGATCTGTCAAGTTGCACATGCGTATGAACAAGCGACCGAATGGCACACCCAGCATCCGGATCTGTAAGGTTCATGGACATTGAGAGAATCGAAAAGACAAACCGGGCTATCATTCTCAGCACTGATTGTGGGGCGGAGATAGACGACCAATGGGCGCTGTCTCACTTAGCGCTGTCGCCAGAGTTTACCTTGCTAGGGATTGTCACCACGCATACTGGGGAGCATGAGCTTCTTGCCCAGCCTGTTGCTGAGACGTCTGCCCAGGTGGCTCGGGAGCTTCTGGATCATCTCTCATTACAGTCTCAGCCACCAGTCATCGCTGGCTCAAGCAAAGCTCTGAGCCACAAGTCCACTCCTCAGCCTAATCCTGGAGTCGATTTTATTCTCGAGACGTCCCGTTCCTCTACACCAAGTCAGCGGCTGACGGTTCTTGTCATTGGAGCTGCCACCAATGTTGCCTCGGCTTTACTTCTTGATCCAAACTTGGCAGACCGGATTGAAATTATTGGCATGGGTTTCAATCAATGGCCGGAGGGAACAGATCCGTTCAATGTCAAAAACGATATTTCAGCCTGGCAAATTCTACTCGAATCGCAGGCGCCGATTGTCGGCGGCGATACAACTGTCACGGCACGTCATCTGCGTATGACACGCGAACGCGCCCAAGCTGACTTCTCCTCGTGTGGTGTATCAGGTCGCTATCTGACTGATCTGCTCGCCTCTTGGATTAATACCAATGGCGATTTATGCGAAGCTGTCGCAGGCGACCGTTTTTCCTGGCCTATTTGGGATGAGGTCACGGTTGCGTACCTGTTGGGCTTCACCCACAGCGAGGTCTATCCCCGTCCGACTCTACGTGATGACATGACTTTTGAGCACGCCAGCCGAGCACCTGCTATTGCGCAGCTTCCTCCAGCACAGCGTATTACCTGGATTACTGCAATCGATGCAGACAGACTATGGGGAGACCTCCGACACAAGCTGGATCGTGTGTTGGATACACAAGGGGCTTAGCCCACCTATGATGGCGTAGACTTAATCCGGCCCGCTATCGCCTCAAAAATTTCTTCCATGCAGTCTTCTACAGACCGGTCGGCCGTCTGAATCCGGAGCGAGGGATTGTCCGGCGGCTCATACGGCGAAGAGATACCGGTAAACTCGCGGATCTCCCCAGCCCGTGCTTTTTGGTACAAACCTTTGACATCCCGGCCTTCACACACCTCAAGCGGCGCATCGACGTAGATCTCAAAAAAGCGCTCTGGCCCGATGATCTCTTGTGCTTTCTGCCGATCATCCTGAAAGGGTGAAATAACTGGGGCCAGAACGATCAATCCGGCCTGATTAAACAGCCGGGCGACTTCTGCAACCCGCCGGATATTCTCCTGGCGATCTTGCTTGGAGAAGGCCAAGTCCCGATTCAATCCAAACCGGACATTATCCCCATCAAGCGAATAGGTATGAAAACCAGCGTTGTGCAAACGTTTTTCCAGCGCTTGGGCAATCGACGACTTGCCTGAGCCAGACAGTCCAGTCAGCCACAGCGTCAGGGCGTGTTGTCCCAATGCGCTTTCTCGATCGGCACCAGACACCAGCCCCACTTCGTGGCGGATATCGCTCGACTGCTGGCCTTCGACTTGGACAGAAACACGCTCTTGCAGGGTTTTGTCTGGCACGCGGTCAATGACCATGCCTGCCCCAACCGTGTTATTGCTCAGGCGGTCGATAATGATGAACGCGCCGGTTGCTCTATTTTTGCGATAGGGGTCAAAGGCAATAGGTTTTTCCAACTCAAAAACACACCGTCCAATTTCATTCAGCTCAAGCTGGGTGGCAGATTCGCGGTGGAGGGTATTCATATCCATCCGGTAGCGGACAGCGCGGATCACACCGGGCGTCTTCAGGGTGGCATGCTTGATGAGATACTGCTTACCGGGCTGCATGGCGTCTTCATTCATCCACACCAGCATGGCCTCAAAGCTGTGCGACTCTAAAGGCCGGTTATTTGGATGCACCAGGATATCACCCCGGCTGATATCGACCTCATCTTCAAGCGTCAGTGTGACGGCGAGCGGTGAGGTCGCCTCGTCGAGCGGACCATCGAAGGTCAAAATCTCTTTGACCCGGCTTGTTTTCTGGGAGGGTAAGACCATGACTTCATCGCCAGGTCGTACAATCCCGGAGGCAATCGTGCCGCAGTAGCCGCGAAAATTGCCATCCGGACGGTTGACATATTGAACCGGCAGGCGGAAGTCGATCAGGTTCAGATCAGAGGCAATATGCACGTTTTCGAGCAGATGCATCAAGGTCGCACCCTGGTACCACGCCATATTTGCACTTTGGCTGACCACGTTGTCCCCCTGCAAAGCAGACAAAGGCAGAAAACGAATGTCGCCGAGTTCCAGCCGAGCAGCAAAAGCCGAATACTCATCCACAATCTGGTCAAATACGTCTTGGCTGTAATCGACCAGATCCATCTTATTGATGGCAACAATGATGTGTTTAATCCCCAATAGAGAAGCAATAAAACTGTGCCGGCGGGTTTGGGTCAGCACTCCGTAACGGGCATCGATCAGAATAATCGCTAAGTCGCAGCTTGAGGCTCCAGTCGCCATATTGCGAGTGTACTGCTCATGGCCAGGTGTGTCGGCAATGATGAATTTTCGCTTGGCGGTTGAAAAATAGCGGTAGGCAACGTCAATGGTAATGCCTTGCTCACGCTCGGCTCTGAGCCCATCGGTCAGCAGGGCTGGGTCAAAATCTGAGTCCGTTGTTCCGTAGCGTTGCGAGTCTTTCTTAATCGCTTCTAACTGATCTTCATAGATCATCTTCGAGTCATACAGCAGCCGGCCGATGAGCGTACTCTTGCCATCGTCAACACTCCCGCAGGTCAGAAAACGCAGCATATCTTTGCGCTCGTGCTGGGCCAGGTAGGCTTCAATATCAGTCGCGATGAGATCAGATTGATGAGACATGGTGTGTATTTTCTGAGAGTGACAAGGTCAGGACTAGAAATAGCCTTCTTTTTTCTTCTCTTCCATTGACCCGGCTTGGTCAAAATCGATAATCCGGCCCTGTCGTTCTGAGTATTTGGTCAGCAGCATTTCCTGAATAATCTGCGGCAAGGTATCCGCCTCGGACTCAACCGCGCCTGTCAGTGGATAACAGCCAAGGGTGCGGAAACGGACCATCTTCATCTGCGGTTTTTCGCCTGGATTGAGCGGCATCCGGTCATCATCAACCATGATTAAGGTCCCGTCTCGCTCGACGACTGGGCGTTCTTTGGCATAATACAGCGGCACGATGGGGATGTCTTCCAAATAGATATATTGCCACACATCGAGTTCGGTCCAGTTTGAGAGGGGAAACACCCGGATGCTCTCGCCTTTGTCCACAGTCGAATTATAGATATTCCACAGCTCTGGACGTTGGTTTTTAGGGTCCCAGCGATGATTATGGTCCCGAAATGAGTAGACGCGCTCTTTAGCCCGTGACTTTTCTTCATCGCGCCGGGCTCCACCAAAAGCAGCATCAAACCCATATTTATCCAGGGCTTGCTTGAGTGACTCGGTCTTCATCACATCGGTGTGTTTTTTTGAGCCATGGGTAAATGGACCAATCCCGGCTTTGCGGCCTT
The DNA here is from genome assembly GCA_965231765.1 of Binatia bacterium. Taxonomy (GTDB): domain Bacteria; phylum Desulfobacterota; class Binatia; order Bin18; family Bin18; genus JAAXHF01. The sequence goes on along the minus strand of OZ246887.1, from coordinate 3,367,917 downwards.
CTTCGTTGATGTGAACGATGAGGTCCAAACCTAACTCTTGCCGGGCATACGACTCGCGGAATGTGATCATTTCTCGGAACTTCCAGGTCGTATCGACATGCATGAGTGGGAACGGGGGTTTACCAGGATAGAACGCTTTACGCGCCAAATGCAGCATGACCGAGGAATCCTTGCCAATCGAATACAGCATGACTGGATTCTCAAACTCAGCCGCAACTTCTCGCATAATATGGATACTTTCTGCTTCAAGAATCCGTAAATGGGTCAGAACACGGGAGTTCTTTTCCTCTGTTTTCATTTCGCTTATTGTCCCATCTCTTTAGGGGGAAAAACAATCAGTCAGCCACACAACAGCCGGAACAGTTGGGATCTTTGTGGACAGGCTGTTCAGCAAATTGCAGATCAGGAAACTGGCACTCAAACAAACGCCCCCGAGACTTCACGTCGAGGCCGATAATACATTTTAATGCTTCGGTGGCTTGAAAAGCACCCCAAAAGAGGCTGGCCAGCAGCTCGAAGCGCGCCGCTTCATGAATTTGATGACCAATTGGCCCGTCGGCTGTTTTGAGGACACGTTGCTCAGCAGGAATACACTGGAAGCAAGGTTCATCGGCACCCCCACCACACACAAACAATCGCCCCTCTGCCGCCTGTCCCCAACTGCAACAGAACGGGCGACCAGCAGCATACCATTGATCCAGCAGTGGGTCAGGGTCGGACAGCAGCAAGTCATAGGCATGATTATGCGCTTGCACGAATTGTTCTGTCCCGTATGAACGAGATGAGCCAGGTGAACTGGATAAGCCGCCTGTTTGCTGTTCAGCCGAACAAGCATGCTCGACAACTGTGCAGTCTGGATTCAAGCGACTGAGTGTGGCGACCACTGCGCTCATCCCACTTACCTGACTCATTTCGCTCGCCTCAGACTGTGGAGAAAATGCAGAAAAAATTGGCAACAGCTCGTGCGCCCGGTCCTGCGCCCGGATCCCGATAGTCCCCACTCCAGCTGCGGCGAGGTAGAGTAAAACCATCGTCTGGAGCGGTCCAGCGCCATTCACCAGAACTCTGGCGTTGAGCAGTTTCTCTTGGCCTTTGCCACCGAGCTGGGGCAGGATGATCTGGCGGCTATAGCGTTCTATTTGGATTTCAGACAGCATGTCCGATAAAAATCAGTGTATGAGCGGAAAAGAGCAACACCGTGGCGTAGAAGAGTGGCCGAATGAAGTCTTATTCAATCACATTCTTCTCGATCGGCTCGACCTTGACCCCTTGCTCTTGGAGCCAGCTGACAGCCAGATTGATTTCAGACAGGTGTCCTTCCATCTCCAACGCGATGAGGCCCATTTCGTTAGAGACATTCGCCCCCCGGATATTGGTGATCACACTGAATTTCTTCCCCACCAGATACAGGAGAGGTTCTTTGATCAAGTCTGGAGGGTAGGTCAAGTAGAATCGTTCTGTCATGACACCCTCTGGCGAGCAGAGATGAGACGAGGACACAGAGCCGGGTGGCAAGTCCTCCCGGTTCTCTCATGTCACGCCTCTCACGTTTATCCCGCCTATCCTCCGGCAATTGCCGGCACGATCGAGACCTCATCACCGTCTGTAAGAGCGGTTTCGAGGTTATCTAAGAAGCGGATATCATCGCCATTCACGAAAATATTGACAAAGCGACGAATATTGCCCTGGTCATCGCAAATACGCTCTTTAATCCCAGGATGATTGTGTTCGATATCGTTCACCAGCGCAGCGATGCTAGCGCCGTCTGCATTCACCTGTTCAGCACCGCCGGTGAAGCGGCGAAGTGGGGTTGGCACCCGCACCTGGACACTCATGCCGCAAACCTCCTCTGAAAGATTTCCCTACTGTGACGGTTTTCGGGGGTTATGGCAAGAACCTTTAGCGCTCCGCTGTTTTCTAATGCAATTCCGTTGTTGGACCTTTTTCGAGCAGCTCAGCCAATTTGGCACTGTCGCCATCAAGAGACTCCTGCAGCTGATCAAATTCTGCCAAGCGGGCGTTTATGGTATGCGGCTCGGCAAGCTCTCCAACAACCGCTTCGATCGTCTTATAGCCATTGCCAGTAATGCAGATGACGATCGACTCATCACGCGGGATACGGCCTTGCTCAATCAGCTTCTTGGTCACTGCGACAGTCGTCCCACCGGCAGGTTCGGTGAAAATCCCTTCGGTCCGGGCCAGCAGCTGGATGCCTTTAACAATTTCTTCGTCTGTCGCTGCCTCTCCCCAGCCGCCTGAATCGCGCACCGCCCGCAGGACATAATACCCATCAGCCGGGTTGCCAATAGCAATCGACTTGGCAATCGTATTCGGCTTTACCGGTGCAATCAGGTCGGTGCCTTTGTGCAGAGCCTGGACCACTGGAGCACAGCCTGCGGCTTGGGCGGTGTAGATCTTCGGCGTTGGCTGGTCCTCGACTAAGCCAACTTTTTCCAGCTCTTCGAAGGCTTTGGCGACTTTGGGCAAAATCGTGCCGCCCGCCGTTGGGACAATCACGTTTTGGGGCAAGCGCCAGCCGAGCTGTTCCGCAATCTCAAAACCATACGTCTTGGCCCCCTCGGTGTAATACGGACGCAGGTTAATATTCACAAAAGCCCAACCGTATTTATCGGCAATCTCACTACACAGTCGGTTGACATCGTCATAGTTGCCACGAATCGCAACCGCTTGAGGGCCGTAGATCGTTGAGCCAACAACTTTGCCCCGCTCAAGATCAGCAGGAATAACAATGCAACAGCCCAGCCCAGCCCGAGCCGCGTGAGCCGAAACAGAATTAGCCAAATTACCAGTCGATGCGCATGCGACTCTCTCAAAACCAAACTCGACGGCTTTGGAAATCGCGACTGAGACGACCCGATCTTTGTAGGAAAACGTCGGATGATTGACTGAATCATCCTTCACGTACAATTCCTTGACTCCGAGCACAGCTGCCAAACGATCCGCCTTGATCAGTGGGGTGAAGCCGCTGTGTAAGCCAATGCTCGGCGTCTGGGTGACTGGGAGCAGCTCTTGATAGCGCCACAACGAGGCCGGACGCTCCGCAATCGTCTTGCGGGTGAGGGTACGGCGGATCTCGTCGTAATTGTAACCAACTTCGAGCGGACCAAAACAGGTCTCACACACATGGACAGGCGCAATGGGGTATTCCTGTCCACATTCACGGCAAGTTAAACCAGTAATTGTACTCATGACTATCCTCTATTCTCTTTAACAAATCAGCTGCCAAATCACTGTCTTGCCAAATAGACTGAATGACTGGGCGACTAAGTCACTCAGTGACTTGACCGACCTGCCACAGACCAGCTTCTTCATAGCGTTCTCGTCGGAGGCGTGTAATCGTCGGCTGCGGTCCGCACACGGGACAGCGAAGATTCGGCTGCAGCCGCACTTCGCGCCAACGCGGGGTGTGTGCATCATAAGTCAACAGACGGTCAGTGAGCAACTCGCCGCTGCCACTCAGATATTTAACCGCCTCGGTTGCCTGTATCAGACCCAGACTCCCCGCCACACTGCCCAAAATCCCAGCCTCCTGACAGCTGGGAATATCATCAGGAGACGGAGGCACGGGAAAGAGGCAACGCAGGCATGTTGTTTTTCCTGGCAGAACAGTCAAGGTTTGACCTTGAAACTGGACAATCCCACCGTACGAAAACGGCTTGCACAGCAAAACAGCCCCGTCATTAATCAGAAACTTTGTCGCTATGCCATCTGTCGCATCAATGACAAAATCATAGTCCTGGAAAAGTTGCGCGATGTTGTCTGCGCCGAGACGGGTATGATGGGCAATGATCTGGCTCGTCGGCTGCAGCCGGCTCAACGTCTCCCGAGCTGAGTCTACTTTTGGTCGTTCGATATCCGGAGTGAGATGCAGAATCTGGCGTTGGAGATTAGACAGCTCGACCAGATCCGGATCAATCAAACCGATCTTCCCCACTCCAGCTGCCGCCAGAGCAAGTGCCGCGGGACAGCCCAGGCCGCCAACACCGACTACGAGGACCGCTCCATCTAGCCGAGATTGCCGGGATTGCCGAGATTGCATAGATGACAATAGGTTGCCTAGACTACAGAAGAGATTACAGAGGGACCCAATCCGGCATCCATTCGCGTATCTTGAGCATCGGATCTTCTTCCTCGAAATCTTCCTCTTCGAGGTCTTCTTCAGCCCTCCCTCTCGTCCATGGTAGCAAGCGATTGATCCCCCACGGTTGAGGCTCCTCAATGCCGGCCGCTTTGCGCTCTTCAGCAGCAGCAATAGCTTTGTCCCGTTGCTCCTCCATGTACTTCAATTCCAGCCGTCGATCTTCGAGAGACGCTTCTCGAATTCTCATCTCTTCTTTGCGCAGTTCGGTGACCAACTGTAAGAGCGGATCAATGCTCGGCTCAGGCAAACCTGCCAGGCTTGTCAGGTCTGTTGCGCTCTGCACCTCTCCTGTTTCTTCGACTTCTTCTACCAGAGCCGCAACTTGTTGCAGCTGCGCTATTTGCTCCTTAGACAGTTCAGTTTTTGTGCGAAAATCATAGGCTTTGGCAGCCAATGCAGCCAGCTCAGGCTCACCGTCTCTGCTGAGAACGTCCTCTAAACTGGCGAGAGCATCAGTGGTGGCATCGGTTTCAGGATATTTTTCAATGACTGAGCGTAACCGAACCCGAGAGGCAAACAGGTGGCCGAGCGTGACGTAATACTCGCCCACGATAAGTTCGTTCGACGCGATCGATTCGCGACAGAACCGACTCTTTTCTTCTGCCAGCAGGGCAAACGTACTCTCTGGGTGACGGTCAAGGATGAGCTGGAAGTGGCGGTACGCATTATGCGTCACACTCTGGTCTCGGTCGATCGAGCGCATTTGTTCGAGCCAGGACATCCCGCGGTAATATTCAACAAAAGGCAGATGCTGACTCGTCGGGTAGGCTCGCTCGAAATCGCCAAATGAGGCAATCGCAAGTGCATACTCCTCGGCGAGATAGTATGAATAGGCAATTTTTAGCTGAGATTCTTCCGCATAGGGATTGAGCGGATACTGGTCGAGCAGTTCGCGGAAGTTATCCGTAGCAATATCGTAGTCTTCGTCCAAATAGGCTTCTTCAGCGGTGTTGTAGTACTCTTGGGCCGATGGGCGCTTGACGACCGCTGAACAGCCGCCCACACATAAAAGGACCATGAGACACACATATAGCTTAATCGCTCTGAGCATATTTTCGCCACGCTAGAGGATTTTCCTGGGGGTTGTCAACGTGCCTTAGCGGTTGACAGTCCGGAAATAGACGCTCTAAGATGCGCGGGTCCGCTGAGTCCATGTACTGGCAAAGGCAGGAGTACTATGAAAGACGAACGACGTCGCGTCGTCATTACTGGGACCGGTCTAGTCACCCCACTCGGGACTGGTGTTGAGAAGAACTGGAAGGCCTTGTGCGAAGGCCGGTCAGGAGTCGGTCCGCTCACGCGTTTCGATGTATCAGACTTTCCAACGCGTATCGGAGGAGAAGTCAGAGACTTCGAGCCACAGGATTTCATCGAGAAAAAAGAAGTCAAGAAGATGGACCCCTTCATCCAATATGCATACGCCTCAGCCCAGATGGCAATGCAGGAAGCCGGCTTACCCATCACTCCGGACAATGAAGACTTGGTCGGCGTCATCGTCGGCGTCGGTATCGGTGGCCTGACGAGCATTGAAGAATACCATGAGATCTTCCTCAAGTCCCGTCTCAAAAAGGTCTCGCCATTTTTCATCCCTAAGCTGATAGCGAATCTGGCCCCAGGTCAGATTGCGATTCGATACGGCGCAAAAGGAATCAATTACACGCCGACCAGCGCCTGTTCGTCTGGCGCACATGCCATTGGTGAAGCCTTTCGTCTCATTCGCCTGGGTGAGCAGGAGGCGGTTATTGCCGGTGGCGCGGAAGCCGCACTCACGTCGATGGGCCTGGGCGGATTTATCGCTATGAAGGCGCTTTCTACACGTAATGATGAGCCGGACAAAGCCAGCCGTCCGTTTGATAAACGCCGAGATGGATTTGTGATGGCAGAAGGTGCCGGGATAGTGGTCCTGGAAGAGCTCGAGTTCGCCCGCAGCCATGGAGCCAAGATCTATGCCGAAGTGGTGGGCTATGGAGCAAACTGTGATGCTCACCATATGACCGCTCCATCCCCGGGAGGAGACGGGGCCGTCCGGTGCATGCAGTTGGCGCTACGCAGTGCAGAAATGCAGCCCACAGATATCGATTATATTAACGCCCATGGCACCTCAACACCGTACAATGACGCGACCGAAACCCATGCCATCAAGCGAGTGTTTGGCGAGCACGCCGGCCGTCTCGCGATCAGTTCAACCAAGTCGATGACCGGCCATATGCTCGGCGCAGCAGGCGGGGTGGAAGCCGTCTATTCGGCCTTGGCGCTCCATCACGGCGTCCTGCCGCCGACGATCAATTACGAAGAGCCCGATCCGGATTGCGACCTCGATTATGTGACCAACACGGCAAGAAAAGCACCGATTCAGGCCGTCCTTTCAAACTCATTTGGCTTTGGCGGCACGAATGCCTGTCTCGCGTTTCGGAAGTGGACGGAGTAAGAAGTACTACGTCGCACACTGGTCATACGCTGTTGAGAGCCATTCATGAGCTGGATGCCTCGTACCAAGACACAGAAAGGGATTGCGCATGGGCGCTCGTATCATCGGCACAGGATCCTCTGTCCCCACAACCTGCCTGACCAATACCGACCTTGAAAAACGCGTTAACACGAACCACGACTGGATTGTCACTCGGACTGGCATCCACCAACGGCACGTGATGACCGCAGGGGAGGATATTCTCGACCTGATGTATGCAGCGAGTACCCAGGCTTTAGAGAGTTCAGGCATCACAGCCAAAGACCTGCAAGCGATTGTCGTGGCGACTGTCTCAGGCAATTATGCCTTTCCTTCAACCGCCTGTCTGCTGCAAGCCAGGCTCGGTCTAGACAGTATCCCGGCGTTCGATGTCAACGCCGCCTGTGCTGGCTTTGTGTATGGCATGTCTGTTGCCCATAGCTATATCAAGAGTGGTGACTATGATCGGATTCTCCTGGTTGGGGCTGATAGCCTGAGCACGATGGTCAACTGGGAAGATCGCTCAACCTGCGTATTGTTTGGCGATGGCGCCGGGGCGGTGGTACTGGATACACAAAATGCCCGATCCGATGGACGCGGCCTCCTCAGCACAGTCGTCGAATCAAGTGGAGCTTTGTGGGAGCTCCTACACGTTCGCTCTGATCATCGCCAAACGGTTGATCAAGAAGGCTCTCACCCCAAAGACTGGGGCATTCAAATGAAAGGCCCAGAGCTGTTTAAAGTAGCCGTTCGGTCTCTCTCAGATGTGACCCGCAAAGCGCTCGACCGGGCCGGTCTCTCCCCCACAGATGTGACTCTCATGGTTCCTCATCAGGCCAACCTCAGAATCATCCAAGCCGTCGCTGATCGTCTCGGTCTCGACATGGACCAAGTCTATTGCAATGTCCAGAATTACGGGAATACCTCAGCCGCTTCTATCCCCATCGCCCTTGACGAAGCGGTCCGTGCCGGCAGGGTCAAGCAAAACGATATTATCGCGCTGTGTGGCTGTGGGGGGGGTCTGACCTGGGGGACCTCAATCGTTCGCTGGTAACACATTTTTGCCACCTTTCCAGGCAGCTGCCTTGGGATGACACTGCGCCTCAAATGTCACTTTTCCCGACATGATCACAGTTTGGTCTCCAGCAAAAGGGTTGCCTGCTTCAGTCACGGCGTCCGTTGCGGCTTCTGCAGCCTCCACATTCTGGGCAAGGACGTGCGGACTGACATAGAGGAGTCCAGCAACGATCACCTCCAAAGGTTCACACTCTTGTTCCGCACATTCTTTCGGTGTTCGGTAAGTTTTTCTCTGGTTTCTAGAACCACAGTTCATCCCATAGTAACAAACCGACAACAGCCCGACGGTGCTGTTGTCGGGTATAAGCATCAGCCGCCGCAACCGCCTCAGATTCATGCAGATGGTACGATAGCATATCTCCCTTGCCATCCGGCTGCTGCGGGGGTTCGCGCAACGTCACATACAGTTTCTCTTCCAGTGCGGTTGGCTGTGGCTCGTTGGCTCTCTCGTCAGAAGCTTTGCTTTGACGCGAGGCAACAGCACGCGAGGAGCCGCTCCGCGTGCGCGGCTTCTGGGTGCTATAACACTTCTCCAGCAACCAGAACTGGGAAAAGCCCGACGGGATACACTCCCGCGCTTCGTCATAAATACGCTCTATGCGGGTGTGATCCAACAACAGACTCCAGCGTACCCATTTGCGGGTCATGTAGATAAACACTTGGCCGGTATCGTGGTGTCCAGACCGGGTAAAAGGCGTGCGGGTCGGCAAGAGATTTGACGGAAAATCACGATAGTACGGATCGTAGTGATCATCGTGGTCCTCGTGGTCGCTATAATTTTGATGTTTTTGGTAGTCCCCTGACATGTGTCAACCTATTCGTAAATCTGCGTCAATCCGTTTGTCAATCAGTATTCTTTTGCCAACAACCGGATTGTTGTCCGGGATATTTCAGACATTGACATTTGTGCAAACATTCTGGCTGTCGCCTGCGGCATTCTTTCTGAGCCGACTCCCTCACTCATTGTGCAATAGTAGGCTGTTGCCTGCCGACTTCAGTCGCCTGTTCAAAGGCATACGCAAACTGTAGCAGCCCAAAATCGTCCTGATGACGCCCGACTATCTGTACGCCGACGGGCAGCCCCTCAGGTGTAAATCCACACGGCACTGAGATCGCAGGCAGGCCGGTCACACTGATGTAGTAACACGACTTCATCCAGTCGAGATATGTCTCTAGCGGCGTGCCATTAATCTCTGTCACATACTGTTGTGTCACATCAAAGGGTGGGACTTGCGAAACAGGCCCAATCAGGAAAGCGTACGGCTCCATAAATTCTCGGAGACGGTGATACAGCTCGGTTCGTTTGCGTTCGGCTTGCCCAATCTGAGGGCCGGTGAGTTTCTGACCTTCTTCAATATTCCAAATGACCGAGTCCTTCATCTGCGCCCGATGGTTTGGCAGCAACTCACCTAAAGCCAGATCAAAATACCAGGCCCGCCAGACCCGAAAGACTTCGTCCGCATCGCTGAAATCTGGGGTGACGTCCTCAATAATACAGCCCAAGTCTTCAAAGACTACACGTTGTGACTCAAGCACAGCAGTCACGCGGGGATCAATCGGCAGATCTCCGAAGGCTTGGCTCCAGGCGATACGGGTGCCCTGAAAAGACCGTTCCAAGGGCTGCCGAAAAAGACTGCCGGGCTCGCTGATCGCAATCGGTACACGTGGATCAGGACCCGCTAGGGCACTCAAAAATAAAGCCGCATCTTGTACCGTACGCGCCATCGGCCCCTCTACTGGCAGCGGAAACCAGCCAACCCGGTGGGGCCAGGTCGGCACCCGGCCTGGCGATGGGCGTAGACCGACCACGTTACAAAAACTGGCCGGATTACGGAGCGAGCCGCCCAAATCACTGCCATCAGCAAGCGGCAGCATGCCACACGCCAGAGCAACTGCAGCCCCGCCACTACTGCCGCCACAGGTCTTTGTCACATCGTAGGGATTCAACGTCGCGCCAAACACTTCGTTATACGTTTGCGAGCCAGCCCCAAACTCGGGCGTATTCGTCTTGCCAAGCGTAATCGCCCCGGCTTGGCGCATACGTTCAACAATTAATTCGTCTTGGTCTGGCACAAAGTCAGCAAAAATAGGCGAACCCAAGGTCGTACGAATCCCCTTGGTGACAACAAGATCTTTATGGGCAATCGGCAGTCCATACAGTGGCCCAAGCTCGTCGTGCGTGGGCCACGTCTCATCCGCTCTCCGTGCCTGGTCCAGCGCCTGCTCAGCAACAAGCGTCACAATCGCATTGACCTGTGGATTGATGCGTTCAATTTGGCCCAGATGGGCTTCCAGCACCTCCTGGCAGGAGAGTTCTCTGGTTCGAATACAGCAGGCTAATTCAGTTGCCGTCAAAAAACACAGCTCGGCAGAAGACATACAGGCGTTCCTTTCAGCTCAGACCAGAGCATACGAAATACGACTCAAAAAGCTAGCCGCGTCCAATAAAAGGCATCTTGGATGCCATAACCGTCAAAAACGGCACGTTGGCATCCAAGGGCAGACTGGCCATATAAATCACTGCTCGCACGACATTATCCACATCCATTGTCGGCTCTACAGCAGTAGTCCCATTCGCTTGCGGGACGCCGTTTTTCATGCGAGCCGTCATTTCAGTTTCGGCATTGCCAATATCGATTTGACCACACCCAATATCATACTGGCGGCCATCCAGCGCCGTCGATTTGGTCAGTCCAGTCATAGCATGCTTGGTTGCCGTATACGGGGCAGAGTTTGGTCGAGGTGCGTGGGCCGAAATTGAGCCATTATTAATAATCCGTCCTCCACGCGGCTCTTGGTGCTTCATGATCTTGAATGCTTCCTGGGTGCACAGAAAGGCACCGGTCAAATTGATATCAACCACCGTCTTCCACTGCTCGTAGCTCAGGTCTTCCAGCAGAATAGGCGGCGCGCCAGTCCCAGCATTATTAAACAACAGGTCCAGCCGGCCAAAGGTCTCCAGCGTCTTGGCAAACAAAGCTTGCACGGAAGCCGGGTCACCCACATCAGTCGGGACAACCAACGTCTGTTCACCAGCAGCGCCTGCCGCGTCTGCCTCTTCGACGGTTTTCTCCAAGAGCTGTGCTCGGCGTCCAGCCAGAGCCACGGCATAGCCTTCCTGCAGCAGTCCCAGCGTGGTGTATTTGCCGATACCAGTGCCCGCGCCTGTCACAATTGCAACCTTTTTGAATGTACCCATAGTCTGCTCTCCTCGCTCTTTGTTTCAGCTGAGTTGTATATTGAGGATTATCCTGTTCCCTGACGACGGCTCCTCGGCCTGCCATTCAATGAGTTCGACCCCTTTCTTTTGCGCAAACAGCTCATACAAATCCTCAAACGGCCAGCGACCGGGATCGGAAATCAAGATGTGCTCCACACATACTACGAGACTATAAACCCCGCGCTGCAAAATTTTAAGAGTGGCGCCTCGGCCATGTGTTCCGACTCAAGGCGTTTCCGTGTTGTCCGGTTCCCTCTCCCTGGAGGGAGAAAACGCCCATCTGCCAAGGGCCTCTCTTTTGTCTAGATTGGGACAGGTGCACCTCGGCTTGATCCTTGTGCGTGAGTGGAGTACATCAACGGCTTCACATGTGGGAGGGTATTGGGTCATGCATGCTATTGGAGTTTTTTATGTTTAAACAGAAAGTTTCGAATTGTGTACGGCATTGTATGGGCATTGTCGTCGCAGCAGGAACCGTTCTCCTCATCGGGAGTGGTTCTGTGACTGCCATAGATGACACCCGACTTCTTGACGCGCACAAAGACCATCAGAACTGGCTCACCTATGGCCACGGCTATGCCAATCAGCGCTATAGCGGGCTTGATCAGATTAATCCAGACAACGTGCAACGACTGGTCCCAAAGTGGATCTACCAAACCGGCGTACTCGGGACCTTCCCAACCAGCCCAATCGTTGCCGACGGAGTCATGTACCTCACCACCCCGTACAATCATGTCATCGCCCTTGATGCAGCAGCCGGAACACAGCGGTGGCGCTACACCCATGAGATGGCAGTCGACAAGCTGTGCTGTGGAACCCACAACCGGGGCGTGGCCATCGGCTATGGGCGGCTATACATGATTACCGCTGACGCGCGCCTCGTCGCACTCGATGCCGCCACAGGAAAGCTGGTGTGGGATATGCCAGTCGTTGATCCCACGACTGGGAATCCGGCAGACTTGGAAGACATCGAAGCGCTTACGGCCCTGCAGGCAGGCAATGCCGTACAGCCTGACAGCCCTACCCCATTGAAACAGCTGACTCGCTTTGCCGGGAATATGGCCCCAGTCGTGTATGACGGCAAGGTCTTTGTTGGGGTGAGTGGGACGGGCTATAGCGCGGTTCTGGGCGACGCAGAATCAGACAGTCCGTCTGTGCTTGGCCGGGCTGGCACTCGGCGGGGCCTGCGTGCCTTTCTGTCCGCCTATGATGCGACAAACGGCCAGTTAGTCTGGCGCTGGTATTCGACCTCTGCTCAAGGCTGGGAAGGCGAATTTTCCCGGCAAACTTCGTTTGGTGACACACTGGAACGTGAGGTGGAAACCGAGCGGGCAAATGCAGACAAGTACAAGGACGCCTGGAAAGGTGGGGGTGGTTCAATCTATTCCTCCCCGTCCATCGACCCGGAATTGGGACTGATCTATTTCGGCACCGGCAATGCCTCGCCAGGTTATGCGGATCACAAACGGCCGGGCGATAACCTGTATACTGCGTCACTCATTGCCTTAGACGTGAAGACAGGCGAGCTGCGCTGGTATCACCAAATCGTGCCCCACGACATTTGGGGCTACGATGTTGCCAACCCGCCCGTGTTATTCGACTTCTTGTCCGAAGGAACACCTGTCCGTGCTGTCGCCGAGGCATCAAAATCAGGCTGGCTGTATGTGTTCGACCGCGCAACCGGACAAGCCTTGCGACGTTCCGAAGCTTTCGTGCCGCACAACGATCTCATATTCCACCGACCGACTCCTGAGGGGGTGATCATTGCGCCTGGTGCAGGCGGTGGAGCGAATTGGCCACCGACCTCATACAGTCCCCAAACTGGCTGGCTGTACGTGTCGGGCACCCATAACCCCACCCGTTACCAGCTCGAACCTGGCGAAGCAGGCCAGCCGGCCAACATCGCACTGTCGTTTGTAGAAGGTGGTGAGCGTTGGGGAACACTGAGTGCAATTGACCCCAGCGACGGAAAAATTAAATGGCAGAAAAAAACGGAGTTGCCTTTACTCAGTGGCTCGGTGGCGACTGCAAGCGGATTGCTCTTTCACGGCGAATCCAACGGTGACTTTGTGGCCCGAAATGCAAAAGATGGCGCCAAACTGTGGCACTTTAATACTGGGGCGGGTGTGAATGCGCCCCCTGTGACCTATAGCCTGGAAGGCAAACAATTTGTTGCGGTGGCATCCGGTGGACACAAGTTATTCAATTTTCCGTTGGGCGATGCGGTGATTGCGTTTGGGTTACCAGATTAGCCTGACCGAACAGCTGTTTCAAGCAAACGCACCTGTTGCTCCAGGCTAAAAACGTGTTCATCGCTGACTCCAATGGCGCGTAAACCCTCGGCCAGTTCGATCAAATACTCGGCATTTGGTCCACTTGGCCCTTTTGCTCGAAAGATTTGTTGGGCGATCTCCGAGAGAGACGCGGGTCCTAGATAATTGGGATTTTCACTTTCAGCTACATACACACACACGCCCTGCAAAGCGTGTTGATCGTCAGACGTGTTAGCATAAAAGTCCACCCTATGTCGTCGAAAACCACCCTTTTCCCGATAATCGAGATAGGACAACACCGAGTCTACTGAACTGCTAGCAACTTGATACGCTGCTCCCCAACATGTGGCTGTCTCATCAGCGACCAGTGTCACCACTCGGCCAGGTGAGCCGGGAACACCTCTATGATCCGTGGAACCTTGGTAAAATCGCCGTGCCCAGCCACGGATATACCCAATCCGCCGGTCAATGAATGAAAAGCCAGGGTTCCAAATTAATGATCCATACCCAAAAATCCACGCGGCGTTGCTCATAAAACCAATGTCGTATTTATTGCCTGAATTTGCTCGGTAGGCTCATCACTTCGACGGCTGAGAAGTCTTCTAAGACTTCCAGTCCGTACACTGCTCCCATCGGCAGATAATAACTGTCGCCCGTACCTGTGACATGTTCCTGCCCATCAATCGTCCAGCGTCCCTTGCCTTTGATCACAAAACCGGCGATGTCAGCTGGAAAATCATGCGGCGCAAACGAAAAGCCAGGTGGAATATCTTCCCACGACCGCATCTCCATCTTTGCCCCGCATACGTGCAGCTTTTCACCAAACTGCCCATGTATTGCCTGACTGCCTTTTACAACCATTCGCTTCTCCTCAGAGCTGGGGTACACACTGGCCTTCGAACATGGCACATTAAGCACCAAAGTGCACGATAGTCATGCGGAACGGTATGAGATGAACAGCGCAACCGACATCTTCTGCCATAGCAATGCTCTTGCCAACAGCTGGCACGCCGTGGCCTTGTCGGCCGGCCTGACTTCCGGACCATTGGCAGTCCATCTCCTCGGTCGGCGGTACGTGTTGTGGCGTAGCCCTGCGGGCGGTGTTGTCGCTTTGCCCGATCGCTGCCCGCATCGGGAAGCCCCACTGTCGGCCGGATGTATTGTGGAGGGGCAGCTTACATGCCGCTACCACGGCTGGCGCTTTAACACACAGGGCCGCTGTGTGCACATTCCGTCAGTGGGACCTGGTGCAACAATCCCACCCAAAGCCCATCTTTCGACTCTCCACACTACCGAGCAGTATGGACTCATCTGGCTCTGTCCAGGCCAGCCTGCGGCAGCAATACCCCATATTCCACAAGAAGCTGCCCCGACCTTTCAGCGTATCAACACGCCAGTAGATATCTGGCGCGTCTCAGCCACACGGATGGTAGACAATTTTTTGGACATCGCTCACATCCCATTTGTCCACTGGGGGACTATCGGTAGCAGTACTGACGAGGGTGTCCCCAATATCACATTGGAGCAGCTCGACGACGACTTCTTCGGCTATCGCTATGAAATGAAGGTAGACAATCCTGCGCAAGCCGCAGCGACATCGGGAATGGCAAGCAGCGTTCTCACCCGCCAAATGTCGAGCGGTTTCAGCCTGCCCTTCACCTGTCGGAGCACCATTCGTTACGAAACAGGTCTCGAACACCTGCTCCTGCTTCTATCCACACCGATCGACGACGTGACGTCTTATTTCACGTTTGTGGTCTGGCGTAATGATGACTTCTCAGTTCCAGCCGAAGAGATCATCAGCTTTGACCTGGCAATTGGCGCAGAAGACAAAGCCATGCTGGAGCAGATTGACGGCGTGCTGCCGCTTGACCCAACACAAACAGCAAACGTGGCGGCAGATAAGCCATCGGTGGCTTGGCGGCGGCGCTTTGCTGCGTTTGTGACGTCAGATAGCACCCCGCAAGCTGTAAAAGATTCAGATCACTCATAATGCTCTCTGCACGAGATGATCGTGAGATATTCGTCATCTTTGGAAATGCACCCAAGCTACTCAATATACCGATACACGGTCTCAACCACACAGACAGGTTTCTCGCCTTCTTCGACTTCAAACGACAGGCTCAAGGCAACCTCCTGGCCGTCTTGAACAGGCTCGACGCTGTGGACACGGACCCGCAGTCTCACCCGTTTGCCAATCAGCAGCGGGGCCGGAAAGCGCAGTCGATTGATCCCGTAGTTCATGCCAAGCCGAGCACCTTGGAGATACCAGACCTTTTTGAGTAGCCCTGGCACAAGGGCCAAGATAAAATAGCCTGGAGCAACAGTCCCTCCAAAAGGCGACTCCCTCTTGGCCCGCTCGACATCTTCGCAAATCCACTGATGGTCATCTGTTGCAGCAGCATAAGCATCCACGGCGTGCTGGGTGACGAGAGACCAATCCGACACGCCAATTTCCTGCCCAACAAGAGCCGGTAGATCTTGGAAACGAATCTGTTTTGTGGCCATGGCTCAGCCCTCAGAGTTATAACAGTGAGTCCGATATAAGCATGCTGGAAAGAGGAACGCTATCTCGTCTGGCATATTTGGCCACGCTATCAATTACGTGAGGAAGCGTCATATGCCCGCCAAGCTGAGAGCCCTCATTCAGCTGCTGAAAGACAGCTGGGCCTGATAGTCGGAGAAGACAGTTCTTGAAGATTTTCCCTGCCCCAATTACCCTCTTCAGGAGGTCGCATGTCATCCTCGCTCAGTGACACCCGCCGCCCTCTTTTGTTGCCTCTTCCCAGGTGATAAGCCCATGACAAGAAGGGAGTATTTTTGTATGGCTGTTTCTGTTCCGTTGACGGGCGGCTGCGCCTGTGGCGCGATTCGGTATGAATGTGTAGCAGAGCCGATGTTTATGTGGAACTGTCACTGTCGGGAGTGTCAACGCTCCACTGGGGGCGGCGCTGCCGTCAATGTGGTTTTCTCTGCCTCCACCGTACGGTTCACCAAAGGTGCTCCGAAGGAGCATGTCAGCACCGGCACGAGTGGAAAGCAGACCCACCGGGGCTTCTGTGCCGAGTGTGGGTCGCCCATCTCGGCCCGAGCCGAGCTGATCCCTGATATCCGCGGCATCAGTGCGGCCAGCCTCGACGACCCCAGCCAGCTCGAGCTGACGGCCGATATTTGGACAGCAAGCGCCCAGCCGTGGGATGAGCTGTCTGCCACTCTCCCGCAGTTTGCGACCACGCCGACTGAGGAAGAACTCCAAGCGCTCGCCTCCCACTAGCGCCCCTGCTCCGATATTTTAGGGAAGGAGGCAACATTCGGTTATGGAATCTCAGGATGCCTACGCGCAGACGAGCGCCCTCGGTGATGGTGATTCCTGTGTGATCAGTGCCATCTGTCGGGATGGCATCATTTTGGCCGCTGCGTCACGGGCCACTCTCTTTAATCCGGCGGACCCCTCACACACCCCGCTGGCGTACTACGATGCCTGCCAGAGAATTTTTCCCATCGGGGCCGCCGCCATTGCAGAAACCGGGCAAGGACTCATAGATAACGTCTTTTTTGCCGCTCTCATTGAGGACTTCTCACACAGGATCACGCAGTACCCACGTATCGACAATCTGCTCCCGCTCTTCCTCGATTACTGTCGAAAAAGTATGCCGCCTGCTGTCTTTCTCGAAATGCGCAAGCAGAAACTCTTTGCGGCGGGCTACGATGGGACCAGCCCAGTGGTGAGTTACTTCAACGAACAGCAGCCGACTGGCTCGTTCGGCTACGTCACGACCGGCCTCCTCTCGTCCGGCAAAGTATCGCTTTCCGAACGTGTGCACGACTTGCAAAATCTTTCAGTTCAGGAAGCGACCCACCTCAGCCAAAAGGCCATCCACGCATACGCGGCGGAAGGCGAGCGCTGGAAAACGATAGGCGGGCCGACCGATGTCCTGTGTCTGACGCCATCAGGGAGTCAGTGGATCGAAAAAAATACCCCCGACCAGAAATACACCTACACCAAAGAACTCGTGACCGCGTATCAGCAAGGCAAGCTTCGTCTCACCCTCATCCCGCCAACAACACAGGAACAGTTAGAAGCCTTTTTCTCAACGGTGGCCTAGAAATCAGACGACAGACTAAGCTTGTCAGTGGGGCCTAAACCGCTTTTCTTTCTTGTCTTTTTGTTCTTTGTCCCCTTGTTTTACTCCAGACTTTTGTTCGTTCAGTTGTGACGAGGTCATCCATAAAGTCCACGTACTAGGGGAGAAGAAGAGCCAGGCGAGCTAGTTCGAACTGAAGGGCATGGTCTGGCTTATCCTTAGCCGTTTCTCTCTCAATACGGCCCACCAATTTGCTTAAATCAATTCCTTTGGCCGCCTCTCGATCCAGCATCTCAGCTTTCTCACTTTGCTCAGCTTGTTCATTTTGCTTAGGTACGAAAGAAAATGGACAAAAAAAAGCCCGCAGGAAAAAAGGAGGGGAAACCTGCGGGCTTATTGCCGTCGTTGAGTTGGGGAGAACTCGGCGAGGCAAAGGATTGTCCATAGTCGATCTCAACCGGCTTGGATTGACCTGACACAAGTGTAACAAAAATAAACGGCTTTGCAATATAAGATCAGAAAAATTATTTGAATATTTTTATTAAGCCAGCTTACACAAGAATCTGAGACATCCTTTCCCCGCCCGTTTTTTCATGGCATGTGTGAGACAAGACGCAAGCAAGACGTACAGCAGAAAAGCAAAAGAGCAAAAACGAAAGACGAAGACATGCCGACTCAGCTCACCACCATCCGTTTGCATAACCGGGCATACGCCCCTCCTTCTCGGCCCCTCGTTGTCGTGTGTATTGATGGGTGTGATCCTGCTTATATCGATCAAGGGCTGAAAGACGGTATGCTGCCGCATATTAAACAGTTTCTGGAAACAGGCTTTGGCACTACCGCTGAAGCCGTTGTGCCGACATTCACGAATCCCAACAATCTCTCCATTGTGACTGGCAGTCTGCCGCTGTGCCACGGCATCTCTGGTAATTACTTTCTGGACCCGATCAGCCAGCAGGCGCTCATGTTAAGCGAGCCAGCGCATGTCCGTTCAGCGACACTCCCGGCCCTGTTTTCTCAGCACGGTCACAAGGTCGTCATCATCACCGCCAAAGACAAACTCCGCCGCATGCTTGGCCACCAGGTGCAGCACGGCATCTGCTTTTCGTCAGAACGAGCCAACAGCTGTACGATCGAGGACAATGGTATCAGTCAGGTCCCTGAGTTGCTTGGACGACCCCAGCCTGAGGTCTATTCGGCAGATTTATCGTTATTTGTTCTGGATGCCGGCTTGCGGCTGCTCGAACGAGATCGGCCGGACTTGATGTATCTGTCTCTGAGTGACTATGTGCAGCACAAACACGCACCGGGCAGTCCAGATGCGAATGCCTTCTATCACGCGCTGGATAAATATTTTGGCCAGTTTGCGGCTGCCGGGGCATTGGTTGCGCTGACAGCAGACCATGGCATGAATTTCAAACCTCAGATAATTTTTTTGCAAGATATTCTGGACAGGCATTTCGGGACTAGAACGACACGGGTCATCTGTCCCATCACCGATCCTTACATCGTTCATCATGGTGCATTGGGATCATTTGTCCGGGTGTATTGTTCGGCAGTATCAGCAACGCTAGCCCGCGACGTGATCCAAGGACGACCTGGACTCGCTGGCGTCGCGGCCGTGTATGAACGCGCTGAAGCGTGTCGTACATTTGGCCTACCCGCCGATCGCGAGGGGGATCTGGTTGTGATTGGTGATCGGGATACTGTCCTTGGGACGACAGAAATCGAACATGATTTGTCCGGTTTAGGTGATACGCCGCTACGCTCTCACGGTGGCCTGACGGAGCAACAGGTGCCGTTTATTCTTTCCCAGCCACTCTCTGAGACGTATGCCAGTCGGGCACGGACTGAGCAGGTCCGGAATTTTGACCTCCTGGATTATGCGCTGAATGGCACAGTTTAGAAAAACCTCCAGAATAGAGTGAGAATTCCCAGAAAAGAAAAGAATCCACAAATATCGGTGCAGGCGGTGACAAAGACATTTGAGGCCACCGCTGGATCGACCCCAAGCCGGCCCGAGGGCGGCCGGCCGCGGCGGCCTTTATATCCACGGCCTCCTTCGGTTTGACGTATGCTACCGGGTATTGAAGTCCTGTCCCCATAGTTTTCACTCTTGAAACCCATTCGGGTAATAAACGATATCATTCCCTTAGAAAAGGGAGGGAGCAGATAGACATCTAGACTTGAATCGCCAGCAACTCCCCAAGATGCCGATCAATCTGTTTGAGATACTCGGGCTCTATGCCAAACAATCCCAAATGGCCGTACATGCTGTGTATGATCCGAAACTCACTATTTGGGATGAGCTGCTGTTCGGCTTCACAGTCGCGTGGCGGAAAGAACATGTCTGCGTCAATCGGCATGACAAACACCTTGGCTGTAATGCGGGCCAACGCCTGCTCTAGATCTCCACCGGTATGGCGGCTGACATCGCCACGCTGCCATTTCCAGGCCATACATAAGAGGTTGTTAGGGTCCATGGGGAGGAAGTAGTTTTCGACAAAACCGACCACAAAATCCTCAGTGGACGAGAAGCCCAGCTCACGCCAGGCTTCTTGCTTGAACAGCTCGGTACAAAACCCCATCACGCCCCACAGTCGGGCTTGTCTACGCAAGCCAACGTGGACGGCATGCGGGTCAGTATACCAGCCGTTGTTCCAAGCGGGGTCCGAGGTAATCGCCTCGTTGAGGGTCTGTACGTACAGGAAGTCATGCGGGGTATTTGTGGCTGTGCCAGCTAACGGTGCGGCGCGTTTGACCATGTCTGGATAACACACCGCCCACTCATAGGTTTGCTGAGCGCCCATCGAGCCGCCACACACCAGTTCAAGCCGCTCAATACCAAACTGCTCAGTCACCAGTTTATGCTGTGCCCGCACGTCATCGCCAATGCGTATATGAGGGAATGCCGCCATGTTAAACGGAATCGGGGTATTCGAGGGTGAACTCGACAAGCCATTGCCAAGCTGGTTCGCAATAATGACAAAATATTTATCAGGATCAATTGCTCGACCTGTGCCGACGTGCACGTCGCTCATGATCTTACTTGTGCCTGAGTACCAGGTCGGCAGAAGGATCGCATTGTCCTTTTGAGCATTCAGCGTCCCAAGCGTCGCGTAGGCGAGTTGGCCGCTGCGAAGCATGCCGCCGTCTTCGAGTACAAAGTTCCCAAGATCGAATAATTCGAACGGACCGTGATTCTCTTGTGAGTAGTAGTCGTTGAACAGAGTCGATTGATCTGACATACCGCGTCCCCTTCTTGTATGACACTCATGCCTCGACTTGGATGAATCGACGGCCTGGTGCTGGCGGATTTTCTGGTGAGCCAGCAAAACACTGGGCAATCGACATCCACGAGGTCGCTGTTTCCCCAACAACTTTCAGGCTCGTGTCGGCAATGTTACGGACCTGAGTCACCACCTGACAGAACTCGAGCGCACTGCCTTGTATGAGATTCTTCGGATTCTCTTGCTCCGGCTGATTCCACTCCCATAGCGCCCCAGACGGGCCAGTCAGGCGGATATACGGCGGATCAGCAGGAACAGCTAAGCCCCGATTGGTAAACGTCCACGCAAAGGTATTTATGCCAATAACAGCAACATTTTTAATGCGATCGGAATCCTGCCGAACTTGGCCCAAAATATCGTAGACAGCCTGCATGTGAGCCCAGGTTTCCATCAAACGGGCGGTGATGCTGGAGCGGACGCTCATATCAGGCCCGACCCATTTGACACGCTTCTTAGGATCAGCCACAGCAAATCTGTCAGACATCTCAGCGGCGAAGTCATACCAGCGCTGCAACAGAGCGCGGCCCTGAGTGCCAGCCAGCCACGCCCGAGTCGAGCCCAGCAGTCCATTGCCTTGCTTGCGCGCTTGAGCAAAGCCGCGCATAAAGTTGTAGAATGCCTCGGTATCCTGCAGCGATAAATCTGCCGCGTAGTTTCCCATGTGCAGGTGGGCCAACACATCGTTGATCGTCCACTCTTTGAACTGCGTTTTTCTCTCCCAGTCCTGATCTTCTAAGGTATCGAGGAGGGCAAAGATTGTCTCGTTTTCTTCTCGGAAATCGAGCGCTTGCTGTAACATAGCTTGATTCTCCCGGCGCGGCGGCGCGTGTAAGACACCGACGACCTTGTGACGTCCACTTCGAGATATGTGTGTCCCGATCTCAATCTGTTTATGAGCTATGAAGAAGTAGAATTTGGCGGCGAAGAGGGAAGACGAGACCGCGCTCCGTCTTCCCTTGGATGAGATTCGTATCGAGGCTCAGCCCCTACTGTCCCATTGGAAATCCGTACAGCTTGCCGACGTTCTCATATACCAGCTTGCGCCGAATGTCCGCTGACAGATGGCCAAGTTGTTTCTGCAGAAATTCTTGCGAGTCAGGCCATACCCCGTCTGGATGCGGAAAGTCTGAGCCCCACATGACGTTACCCACTCCAACCTTCTCAATCATATCGATACCGGTCTGGTCTTGCTGGAACGTTGCGTACATTTGGCGGTACCAATACTCGCTCGGCTTCATTTTCAGCTCAAGGTCTTTGAACTGGTCTTCCCATTCGTAGTCCATCCGCTCTAATACGTATGGGATCCAGCCGATGCCGGCTTCACCAATCACAATTTTCAGATTGGGATAGCGCTCTAAGGCACCCCCGTAGATAATGGCACCAATAAATCCGGCCATCGAGATCTGAAACTCGGTCAAAATCGTGGCGAGCCACATCCGCCGCGAACGGCGGTCTTGCAGCCACTTCATATCGGCTTTGGGACCAATCGTGTGCAGATGGATAGGAATGCCGGTGTCGTGAGACGCTTGCCAGACCGGCTCCCAGTCCATATGCCACAGCGGCATCATGCCATGCTGCACCGCGAGTTCTGCTCCTTTTAAGCCCAACTTGGCACAGCGGCGGATTTCGTCCGCAGTTTTTTGCGGAGTAGACGTTGGTAAACTCGCCACACAGGCAAAGCGGTTAGGGTGAGTCTTGCTAAAACCGGCAGCGAAGTCGTTATAGATCCCGACCACAACATCGCTTGCCTCCGCATCGTTCATCCGGCTGGCAGCACCTAATACGCCATACAGGACTTCTCCGACAACGCCGTCACGCTCTTGATCTTTGAGGCGCAATTCAGGAGTGGCCGTGCGCATCACCCCACGGCTTTGGTCCTCATACAGGCCCGTCTCGGCCATTCTGTCAGCCCGGTAAATTTGGCCAGGGGTATACTCGCGCCCGGCTGAGCCCATGCCCCCAACAAGCCCCATCGCCGTCCCTTGGTGAGAAACCCAGGTTTTGCCCTCTGGCTTGTCCACAACCCGAGGCATGCGATCTTGCATTGCGGCTGGCGCATTCTCGGTAAATAAGGTTGCCGGTAAACACGGCAGATCAATATGACCGTCAGCTGAAATAATGGGATGATTCCACATGGTCTTCGCCTCCCTATTGGTTCGTCCTCCCTTCTTAGCAGAAAGCCCCCCTATCGGAAAAGCCGCCTCAAGACACCTGGACCTGAATGACTCGGTTCGTACTCTTGTCCTCGTTCAGTGGCTATGAAACAAAGCATGGAATGAACCAACGCGTTTTTTATACGCTGAACCTCTCTGTTTTTACCTCCATGCTTGGCATGGGCATCGTCATTCCCTTTATGCCGATTTACGCCAAGACTTTAGGAGCAAGCGGTATCTCGATCGGCATCTTTTTTGCCAGCTTTCCCTTGGCCCAGATGCTGTTTATGCCGATGATTGGCCGTCTGTCCGACCAACACGGGCGCAAGGCGTTCATCGCCTTAGGTCTGTTCCTATGCAGTGTGCTCTCGCTGTGGTTCGTGTTTGCGCCCAATATGGTGTACCTCACCCTTGGTCGCTTTCTCCAAGGTGCGTCTGTCGCGCTGATTATGCCGATTGCCACCGCCTATGTCGGTGATATTGCTCCGCCTGAGAAACGGGGCACGATGATGGGGATTTTTAATCTGTTCATAACGGGCAGTATCGGTATTGGCCCATTAGCCGGTGGTTGGCTGAGTGACACGTATGGTATGGAGGCGAGTTTTTACTGCATGGGAGCGCTGAACGCCGTGGCACTCGTTATGGTGGTGCTGCTCCTGCCCACATCTCAAGCTGCGGCCCAGACGTCAAAACAGCAAGTATCATACTGGGAGCTGCTCAAACGGACTGGAGTGAAGGGTCTGGCTCTGTTCCGGATGGTGAATACTGTTCAGATGGGTCTGTGGTTCTCGTTTTTACCTCTACTGGCAGTTGAAGTTTTACACCTCAACAACACTCAGGTTGGCTGGACGATTGCGTGTTATATGCTTGTCAGTTCCCTGGTCCAGGTTCCATTTGGCCGGATGGCCGACCGGTTTGATAAGCGACTCCTCATTATCTTGGGCGGCTTGTTGGGCTCGGTCGTCTTTGCCACAGTGTTCTTCGCCCAGAATTTTTGGCACTTAATGCTCATCGCCGGCGTGACTGGTGTAATGGGTGCTTTGGCCATGCCAGCCCTGACCGCCCTGGCAGCGGAAGAGGGTTCCGACGGCAATATGGGAGCCGTTATGGGCGTGCTTAATATGGCCATGAGTGTTGGCATGATGCTCGGGCCGGTGCTCGCCGGTGTGTTTTCCGATCTGTCTGGGCTGCGGCCGCTGTTCCTCTTTGGTGCGGGCGCGGGTCTCATTGGCACGCTGGTTTTTGGCTGGCTCACTTCCGAGAGCGACGCTCCCGTTCTGGTTGCCTCCAAATTGGCCGAAGGACCGACAAAGGCGAGTTAGAACAGGCTGGACTATAACCCTTGGCAAAGACGGGTTTTCTCCCTCGCCCTTTTAGGGCGAGGGCCGGGGCGAGGGTGTTTTTCGCTTCAGCTGCGCTGTACGCCCCTCCCCCCATTTCAGCCCTTTTCGTTTAGCGATGCAGCCCACGCTTGAGCGCACGATCGCGCTCAGCGTTGAAACGCTTTGCGATCTCCGCACCAGGAGCGAAACCGTTGAAGCCGTGGTAGCCGCCTGGATATACATGCAGTTCGGTCGGTACGCCAGCTGCAAGGAGGCGTTGCGCGTAGTCGATATTCTCATTCAGGAACAAGTCGAGATCGCCGACTGGAATATAAGCCGGCGGTAAACCCGTCAGATTGGTCGCCCGAGAAGCCGCGGCATACGGCGACACGTCTGCCCCACCGGGCTCATGCCCCAGGTAAGCGCGCCAGCCCATTAGGTTATTTTCCCGACTCCACACATACGTATCAGGGGCTGTCTCACTGGCCTGAGCAAGGTTCCGATCATCGATCATGGGATAAATCAGAAGCTGATACGCCAGCTCGACTTCCGCCCGGTCACGGGTTAATAAAGCCAACCCAGCCGCCAAACCACCACCTGCGCTTGCTCCACCGATCGCAATTCGTGATTTGTCAACCCCAAATTCGTCCGTATGAGCTGCCAGCCACTTCAGTCCGGCATAACAATCTTCAACCGGTGCGGGGTGCGGATGCTCAGGAGCAAGCCGATACTCAACGGACGCAACGACACAATTGGCGACTTTGGACAAGTGCTTAGCCAATAGATCATCTCGCTCAACACTGCCCAAAACATACCCTCCGCCATGAATCCAGAGCAAGGCAGGCAGAGTGGCAGGCCGATCTGTTGGCTGATACATGCGAACAAAAACATCGGGGTCACCCTCAGGTCCGGGCACCTGTCGATCTTCAGAGCTGATCCCCTCAATTGCAGGAGCCTTGGCCATCTGCGCCGCCGCCATTTCATCCATCCTCGTCCGGGCGACTGGAATGTCATGGAGGTTAATCCCACCTCCCGTCAGACTGAGAAAAGTCTCAAGCGGCGGTGCCAATTCCGGGTCAAGGCGACTCGTCATTTCCATGCTGTTCCTCCTTTGGTGATGTGTAGAAATTATGCACTATTAGTGACTGTCCTGTTTCAAGACATACTGAAATGCCCGGATTCTATCAGGATATTCAGAGGTTTTCTCAAAGCATTCTTCCATCCTTCTCCCGAACAGACAGGACTCACTGCCCCCACAGCACGTTCTTGATACTGGCATCAGTGGGATTAATGTCAATAATCAAGTCCCCGCCACGACGGCCATCATAATCCTTCGGACCATAATTGATCCGCCAGAGTTCTTCGGCTCGGGCAAGGGAAACAGCAAGGTCATCCTGCAGGACGTCGGCAGCCAGTGATGTAGCCACAGGTCAGGTCTGTTATCGTAGCCTTCCCACCCCACTTCTTGACAAACCCTCAAGGCTCGGCAGACAATACCTTCAGGCTCGTGCCTGCATGATTTGGAGCACTGGAGTAGCATAGACTCCAGGTACTGCCCGAAAAAAGGAGGAAAGAACATGCGTGTTGTGTCTGCAGATTCACATATGATGGAGCCCGCCGACCTGTGGCAAACTCGGCTGGACACAAAATATAGAGATCGTGCCCCCAGTGTTGTGGAGGGCTATAATGGTAAGAAGGGGCATTTCTTCTGCGTCGAAGGTCTCAGACCTTTTCCGGTGGCCGGTGGTTTTGCGGCCGGTAATAAGCCCGAAGATCTGCCAAAAGCCTGGGAAAAAGGCTATGAGGGTGCCCGGCCGAGCGGCTGGGATCCAGTTGAACGGATCAAGGATCAGGACATTGATGGGGTGGATGCGGAGGTATTGTACACCACGCTTGGCATGTCGCTGTTCGGCCTTGATGATGCCGGTTTCCAGCAGGCTTGCTTTCGCGCGTATAATGACTGGGTCAGCGAGTTCTGTGGCCATGATCCAAAACGTCTGTTTGGTATTGCGCTCATTTCACTCGAAGATATCCAGGCTGGAGTCAAAGAGTTGGAACGCTGCGCCAAGAACGGTATGCGAGGGGTAATGATTTGGGGGGCACCACCACGAGACAAGCCGTACAGCAGCCGTGAATATGATCCATTCTGGACAGCCGCTCAAGATTGTCACATGCCAGTCAGTCTGCACGTAGTCACAAGCAAAAAAGGCAATCAAGAAAAGAAAAACGCAAGCGGAGAGCAACCGCCGCCCGCAAATATAATCCGGAGCGGCCGCCAAAGCGTGTATATGCGCTTAATCCACGAGGTCCAACAGTCGATTACCGATATTATCTTGGGTGGGGTCTTAGAGCGTTTTCCCAAGTTGCTGATTGTCTCGGCTGAGAATGACACCGGCTGGATACCGCATTACATGTATCGCGCCGACCACGCTTGGGAGAAGTTCCGCTACTTTGACAAAGAGTCCTTGCCTATGGCACCGAGTGAATATGTCCGGCGCCAACTGTACGCGACCTTTCAGGATGATCCAATTGGACCGTCTACGTGGGAATACTTTGGCGAAGATAACTATATGTGGGCCTCTGACTTCCCGCACACCGACTCGACCTGGCCTGAATCGCAATCGGTGATCAAGAAAGACTTTGCCAAAGTGCCTGAACATGTGACCCAGAAGATTATCGCGGATAACGCGATTAAGTTGTATCGGATGGGATAGGGAGGGAATTATGGCAGACAAAAGTCTAGAGACAATGGTGCAGGAAATGGCGGATCGTGAAGCAATTCGGGACTTGCCGCTTCGCTACTGCCACTATGTGTGGAAGAAGGATGTACCGGCCGTGGTCAGCCTGTTTACTGATGATGGAGAATTTGACGCTGGTGGTGCTCAAGCTGCGGCAAAGGGCAAAGAGGCGCTCCTCAAATCGTATGAGCAGGGCCTCAGCAGCCTCGACCCACACCCCTTTATTCATAATCACGTCATCGATCTAGAAAGTAGTGATCGGGCCACTGGCACATGTTATCTGGAACTGCGCGCGACCCAAGACGGCAAGAGTATGATTGCCGCCGCCTATTACGACGACGCATATGCCAAAGTAGACGGAGCGTGGAAATTTCGCTCACGCAAAGTCAATATGCACTACTTCGTGCCGCTGAACGAAGGCTGGGCTGAGCAGAAGAAGTAACAAGAGTGCTGAGGACTGAGAGACATTTTTTGACGTGTTTCAACGCAGTCCTCGGCTCTCAATCCTCAGTCCTGAGCTGCATCCTCTCTAGGCTAAACTCTGGCAATTCTATCTATTCTTGCCCGCACAATTTTGCTCTTGACCGTTTCGAACATGTGTATGCTAACGGCCTGGTCCCTGCATCTGAAGATGCTGCATCACAAACCGTGGTACATCTGGGCTTCGCTCTACCTGGTCGGCGCGGCCTACTTTATCTTCCGGGGGATGTGATTGGCTGCGGGATAATAGGCGAAAAAACGCCTACGAGAGCACTTTGCATATTAGTAAGGAGAACAAGATGAGCCAGGAGCTAAAATTTTCCGGAGTGATTCCGGCCAACGTGCTACCGTTTACCCCGGATTACGCCATTGCTGAAGCGGATTATCGCCGCCATCTCAGCTGGCTCGCTGACGTGCCCGGAACGACAGCTATTACGGTGAACGGTCACGCGGCTGAGGTATCGTCTCTAGATCGAGACGAGCGGCGGCGCGCGCTGGCCATCGCCCTTGATGAAGTGGGAATGCAACTGCCGCTGATTAGCGGTATTTTTACCGACAGCACCTTCGAAGCTATTGCGTTCGCCCGCGACGCGAAAGCCGAGGGAGCACAGGGGTTGCTGATCTTTCCCCCCAGTCTCTTTGCGTGGGGGGCGCAGCTGCGGCCGGAAATGCCCTATCGTCACTTTGCGATGATTGCTGATGCGGTGGACATGCCACTGGTCGTGTTTCAATATCCGCCCGCGTCCGGGCTGGGGTATACGCCGGAGATCCTGATCAAGCTGACGGACATTCCACACGTGGTTGGGGTCAAGGAGTGGAGCAACGATATTGTCGCATTCGAGCGCAACTTGCGAGCGATCCGCTCAACTGGGCGGCCCGTTGCCGTGTTATCGAGTTTCACGATGTCGCTGTTGAGCAGTTTTATGCTCGGGGCAGATGGCACGATCTCAGGGATGGGCAGTGTGGCGGCTGACGTACAGGCCGACCTGTTTTCCTGTGTCCAGCGCGGTGATTGGGAGGCGGCCCGATTGATAAACGACCGTCTCGATCCGCTGGTGCGAGTGTTCTACGCCGCGCCGTTTCTTGATATGCACAACCGCATGAAAGAAGCGCTGGTCCTCCTTGGGCGACTTGATCAGGCGGTTGTCCGGCCGCCGTTGCAGCCGATTAGCTCTGCTGAACGTCGCCAGATTGCCGAGGCACTCGGTCATGCTGGGCTTCTGGAGCCAGCCGCAGCTGCTTGATTCATGTCGATGTGGACCGATCGTGGCAATTGGGAGAAGTGGATTGCGAAGTGGGTCGCACTGACGTGTAGTCTTCTCGTTGTACTCCTGTTCGTTCTCAATACTCTTGCGTCTACGATTGATCCCGGCTGGCTCAGATCCGTTGAGAAAGAGCTGCTTCAGTTTCAGATCACGCTGGAGGATTACAGCGGTTGGTCAGTGTGGGTTTTTGTCCCTGCTGTCCTCACATTTATCACTGTGAGTTTATGTTCTCTCCGCCGTCGGTGTCCCTACGCTCCCTTCGGGAAATTCGCCAGCAGCGTGCTTATCACGCTCCTGGTCATGACAAGCTTCACTTTCCTCTTCAATATTGGCTTTGAAGCGTGGACCTCTCATATGACTGCGAGACGCTATACCGTTCTTGTCCGTCAAGAGAAAGAAGCCATTGCCGAGTATCTCGTGGCTGAAACTTTACAGCGCGGTTGGACGCGTTTAGACAGGCCAGACAGCAGAGACATGTGGCAAACTTTTCATTCCATACTCGAAGGCGATGAGAAGCACGCGAGACGGGTCGCGGATGCGCATGGCAAGGCGATATTAGTCATTCCGCCAGTCCTCATTTTTAGGGACAGTGATCGCCTACCATCTCCTCACCCTCGCCAGCCATCGCTCACACAAGCTCCGTCTTCTTATCCAAGAACCAAACAGGGCTGGCAATCTCTTTCCGCGACACTCGCCGCCCAAGAGCAAGACACCGCATACGCTACCGCACGAGCACGCGAGTCACTGCTCGCTCTCACAAAAGTCTTCTCTGCAATCGCGACGCAAACGGTTCCCCGTTTTTACAGCGAGCCTGAACACGATGGCTTAATAAGCGCATACAGCAGTACCCTGGTTGCCCAGTATGCTGAGTCAATCTTTATGCCAGTGGTAGACAAATGGCGGAATGATGCTGAGATCTCTTCCAAGAGCATCGGAGAGCGGTTTCAGAGTATGGAGGTCCTTTTTCCGTCTTTCAACATTGCCAAACAACACCTGCAAGCCGTCTGGTGGAAACGCGGGATTCTGGAGCGAGAGTTAAATCTTCGCGATCCAAGCCTGAAGAGTACCGAAGCTGGGCAGATTGGCAGACAGATTCGGGAAAGAGCAGCGAAGAGAAGGCGCTGGATAGCCGAGCAGGAGAGGCGCTGGAAAGCAGAACGAGAAAAACGTTGGAGAGATGCTGACCCTTTGTGAATTTAGTCGTCTGAAGGGGCGAATTTTCCAATCTGAGCCAGGACCTCAGTGAAGTCTTTTGGAGAAACCCGAAAATGTCTCATCAAGCGACAAGCATCAACCAAGTCTTGAGGCTGCAGCAGCAAGTGTTGAGTCAGACGGGTAGCTGGATCGACCTGCTCTGCTTCAGGGCGTTGGAAGTCGAAGTCTGCCATAGATGAATCCTTAGGTGAATCTTTCTCCAACTACAATACAGGCGGAAAATCACCAGCCCCTCTTTCTAAGAGCCATGCTATCAGAAGTCGATAAGGTCTCAAGTGGGGGAAGCGAGAGCTGGCATTTTCGAAACACAAAAAGTGTGTCCCTGCCTGAAACCATCTTGCTGCTCCACTCGGACAACCGCCTGGATCATAAGGCTTTTGTCCCTAAGCAATCGAAAAAAGACATGTAATCGATGCCACGCAGTCCCACGAATCAATTATTACAAGAATGTTACAAGATCGTGAAAATTACGTGAACCACAGGAAACAATGTTTGTTGGGCGTATTAGTCTTGTCGTTTTTCATCCCGCTTTTGGGGAGGAGAGAAAGACTAACCGCACATCGTTGGATATTCTGCGATATTGGGAAGTCGCACAGAACAGGAGAAATCATGAAAATCGACAAACACCAAGACGTCTTCGTCCTCACTATGACCGAAGGGGAAAACCGTTGGAATACGACGTTTACCCGAGCGTTTGCACAGGCATTGGACGAAATTGAGCAGTCCAGCGGTCCTGCCGCTTTAGTCACCGCCTCGGACAACCCCAAGTTCTTTTCGAACGGACTCGATCTTGAGTGGATCAGCTCCGACGGCGAGCATCTAGGCGGCGATCGCAAAGCCTTCGGTCCGGAAATAATGGCCCTCTTTGCACGGATGATGACCTTTCCTATGCCTACCATCTGCGCAGTGAATGGACACGCCTTCGGGGCCGGCTTTATGATTGCCTTGTGTCACGATGAGCGTACCATGCGCCAAGACCGAGGGTTTCTGTGCGCTAATGAAATAGAGCTCGGCATGACCATCCCCGAGCCAGAGCTGGCGCTGTTCCGTCACAAAATACCGATGCCTGCCTTTTTTCAGACGGTCCAGCTGGCCCGTCGCTGGAGTGGTCCTGCTGCGCTCAGCGCTGGGATCGTACAGCAAGTCGCTGCTCTTCCTGCGGTCTTACCCAGCGCTATCGAACGTGCCCAAAGTCTGGCCCACCTGGGTGAGAATCGGACAAACTTCAAGTGGATGAAGGAGCACATCTATGGTGAGAATGCCGCTATCAACGGCGTGCATGGCCCAGCCTATATGTTGCGTCACCCAGACCAATACGCTCACCGCCCATAGCCGGTCACGGCGAATACGTTGAAACTTTCTACGATCGAGCAAGGGGTTATGAAGTCGAAAACGGGGAACGGAACGGGCCTAGCGGCAGTCTGCGACTGAGAAGTAGAAAAAAGAGCCCACAGCGAAGGTGCGCCGTCCAGGCTTCCCGAGGGATGTCCAGGAGAGGTCCGGGGGATGTGTCGAGGATACCAAACCTGTAGGCATAAAAGCCATCTTTTCTCACCCGGAAACCGTGCTGATGGCCGACGGTAACTTTTTTGCCTACACTTCTTTGAGTATCCTGCCTATAACCATGTGAGGCAGAAGTACGATACATCTAGTGCGATTTTTATCCATAAGTTTTTCTAATAAAATTATTCAAATAAAATATTTCCGGCTTATATTCCAATTTTTCTCAACTTTGCTACACTAGGCTCAGGTCGAGTAACGACAGTCCTTTGCATCGCTGAGTTCTCCCCGATTCAGCGACGGCAATAAGCCCGCAGGTTCCCCTCCTTTTTCCTGCGGGCTTTTTTTCTCTTTTCGATTAGAAAATCATGCTGCGTCACCAGTTCGACGGTTAACCTAGGTTCGCTGGAGTATCAGCTAGATATGGTCTTCTCTGTCAGTCTTGTGTAATCTTGCGCTCCAGGCGAGAACGGATCGTATTTGTAAATGGAAGGCAGTCAAGTCGAGCAATCACATCCCCGCGTAGCCCCTGCTCAACGCTTTGCGTCTTTCACTCCATCCTCATCTTCTCTAGGGATATTCGGTAGTGTCTCAGTTTCAAAAATTCGCCCGCCCATTTTTGCCTTTTCAGGCATTGGTAGCGTATCGTCACCTGTCCCAATAAGCTCGTCCGCTGACAGCCCAAAAAATGATGCTACAAAATGTTGTAGCATCCTCTAGACGCAGCATCTATAATTGTACTACAAGGAAGCCGCCAAACCGGGGAGGAGGACACCATGCCACGCGGCCCACAGGGACAAAAGCGCCCAGCCAATGCCATCGGCGCAGCAGTCCGGGTTGCCCGGATCGCCACGGGCGAAGAAGCAGAAACACCCATCTCAGTCCAAACCGCCAGCCAGATTTTGGGCCAGAAGGGTGGTCAGGCCCGAGCCCACAAGCTGACCCCTGCCTGGCGGGGTCTTCAACCCCTATTCGGGCGTCAAGACATCGGTGCTGATCTTCGCAAGAGGCGGGACGACCGAGCGGGTGATGTTCCTGTACGCCGACAACGACGGCTTCAAGCTGGACGCCAACCATGACCAGCCGATCAATGAGGACGATTTGCCGGATCTGATCGCCGCGTTCCATGACCGGGTTGGCCGATGCGCGGTATTTTCCGGCAACCGCCGTGCTGCCTATGCATCCTACCTTATTCGAGCACGCCTGAAGTCTGACAGTGTTATTAGCTCCGAATATGTCGCTGGGACTCTCAGTACCGTAATGATGCGCAAGGTCATATTGAGTTTGGCGCGGACCACGGCCGGAAACTATAACATCAACATCGCGAGCCTGAGCCGTTTGCCGATTCCGGTTCCACCGATTGACTTACAACGCCGATATATTCGGATCGTGCAAGCAGCGCGATTTATGGTCCCTCTCACAGAGGCCGGTTCTGGCACCGCATTGGCGCTAAGCGCGTCTCTCATGTCCCGCCTACTGGGAGGTATGCATTACTATGTAGGAAATCCCAAGGGGGTTCCATGAGTCGATTGAGAAGCGCCGCAATCCTCGACGCCGCTGAACGGTGGAAGCACGAATGCCTGCTCCATGGTAGTTCGCTGTTCGGTGAGGAAAGGCTCTGGACGCGCGAACATTTCGGGGAACTTCAAACCTACTTCGTCGAACATCCCGATGAGGGAAGCGATTCGTTCGAGGAAAAGCTACGCCGCCAACTCGAACCCGCGCCCCCGGAGGCACAGCGTCTGTGGGCGGAAATCACGTGGGTGTATTACCTAATCGTGAGTTCCGTAACCCGGGTAAAGAAGCTCGACAGGATCAGGACGGTCTGGAAGTGGTCGGGAACGGCGTTGCCCGAAGATCACTGGGCGTTAGGCAATGTTCTGGACGGAGGGATTGTCAATCCGGGCATGGCCTATCTAAGCCACCAGTGGCGTGAGTTCAGGTTCATCATCACCATGATGCTCGACTGGAACTCCCGTTCCGCAAGGAAACGGGAATCGTTGCTGCACGATCCCTGGAGTTTCGCGGAATGGCTCGACGGACAAACGGACGGCCACCGACGTCAATTCCGCCATGCCTTGTTGTTCCTGCTGTTCCCCGACGAGTTCGAATCCATCGTGTCGTCACGCCACAAAAAGAACATCGTAAAGGCTTTTTGTAATGAAACCGGCGAGACTCCCGATGTCGACCGCATAAGCCTCATCGAACTCGACAAGGCGGTGCTGGCAGTAAGGAGACGACTCGAAGACGAACATCCCGGACAAGAAATTCATTTTTACAAATCTCCCTTCCGGGAGGTTTGGCAAGGCGGTTCGCCGCCGCCAAACGTTGATGGTCCCAGAGATGGGACCGACGATGAAGCATGGTACCGGAAACGTTTCGGCACGGCGGACGTGTGGGGTATCGCGCCGGGCGAGGGTGCTCGGTTGTGGGGAGAATTCCGCAAACTTGGTATCGCGGCGATCGGGTGGGACGATCTCGGAGACCTCAGCGAATACGGGTCCCGGGAGGCTATCCACAGTGCGTTGATCGAGAACGGCGCAGGGCAAAACCCCTACAACCAGTCACTTGCGGCGTGGGAATTCCATGAGATGAATATCGGGGACATTCTCATCGCCAAGAGAGGTTGCAGCACGATTCTCGCATGGGGAAAAGTTGCTGGGGGGTACGCCTACGATTCCGAGCGGCCGGAGTATCGGAACCTCCGGATGGTCGAGTGGTATCCTTGCCGCGCACCGATCAACCTCAAGAACCCGATCACCACCAAGACGCTGACTCGATTCACCCCTTACAAGAAGTGGATACGGGATATCTTCAAATTGATCGATACCGATACGGAAAAGCCGGAAACCGGGCTCAGTGGCCCGGAAAACGAACCCTATGACATCGCCGCTGCACTCGATGGCCTGTTCTTGGAAGAAGCTCAGTTCGGCCGCATCCTCGCCTCCATCGCACTTCGGAAGAACCTGATTCTTCAGGGGCCGCCGGGCGTCGGCAAGACATTCATTGCGCGACGGATCGCGTGGTGCCTGATGGGGTACAAGGACTCGCAGTCCATAGAGATGGTGCAGTTCCATCAATCCTATGCCTATGAGGACTTCGTGCAGGGCTGGCGGCCGACCGAGACCGGCGGTTTCACGTTGCGCGACGGCGTGTTTTTCGAGTTCTGCAAGCGCGCGGAGAAAGTTCCCGAAAAAAAATTCATCTTCATCATCGACGAGATCAACCGGGGCAATCTATCCAGAATTTTCGGCGAGCTTCTCATGCTCATTGAAGCGGACAAGCGCGGCCCGGAGCACGCGATCACACTGACCTACAGTGCGTCGGGAGAGCGGTTCAGCGTCCCTGACAACGTGCATCTTCTCGGTCTCATGAATACGGCGGACCGCTCTCTGGCGATCGTGGACTACGCATTGCGCCGCCGGTTTGCGTTCGAGACGCTCAGGCCTGCGTATGGCATTGGAAAGTTTCGGGAATACCTGCTGGAAGCGGACGTTGACCGGGACCTTGTGGACCGGATTGACAGGAACCTGTCCGCGCTGAACGAGCGTATC
Organism: Binatia bacterium; assembly: GCA_965231765.1. Taxonomy (GTDB): domain Bacteria; phylum Desulfobacterota; class Binatia; order Bin18; family Bin18; genus JAAXHF01. The sequence goes on along the minus strand of OZ246887.1, from coordinate 3,333,137 downwards.
CGTGACGGCAAGGATCTCGGCCCGGGCTTCGAGGTCGGGCACAGCTACTTCGTACCCGAGGAGTCGCCAGACGAGCAGTGGTACCTGGGCATCGTCGAATCGCAGATAGCGCCCCTGCTGCGTGAGTACTGGTTCGACCGTCCAGAACAGGTTGATCAACTGGTCAAGAAATTGCGGCAGTGAACGACAAGAAAATCCCCATTACCAACATCTACTACCTTCTGTGCTACGCCTGGGGCCATGTCGAGGAAAGCGATGTGGTACGGGTGGACGAGTTGGAGGAGTTGGAGAGAGTTCACGATCTTTTGGGAAAGGTGCTGGCCGAGGGAACCTTTCGACTGATCCGCAGAGGCATCGATCGCGGCTACCGGGATGTGCACGAGAATCTCGCCGGAATCCGCGGAAAGATCGTCATGGGCGAGACAGTGAAAAGGGCGCTACGCGCCCGCGGTCAGGTGGCTTGTAACTTTGAGGAGATGTCGCACGACGTGCTCCACAACCGCATCCTGCGCTCCACGCTGAGATCCCTGCTGCGACTCCCGACCTTGCATTCGGACGTGCGCGCCGAAGTCCGGAGCGCCTACACGAAGCTCGACGGCGTAAGCGTGGTGCCGTTGAGCCGCCGGATGTTCCGGCAGGTGCATCTCGACCGCAACCGTCGGTACTATCGATTCCTGTTGTCCGTGTGCAGGCTCATCCATGAGCAGTTGCTGGTCGACGAGCGGTCCGGGGATGCCACCTTCACCGACTTCAGCGAAGAGCGGATGGAAAAACTGTACGAGGACTTCATCATCGGGTTCTACCGCCGTGAGCAGGGCCGTTATCGGGTCAACCATCAAGGGCGTACTATCGCGTGGGTTGACGAAGGCACGCCCGACCACCAGCGCTCGAAGCTTCCGCGTATGGAAGCCGACGTCATTCTCGAAGCACCAGAACGTCGGATCATCATGGATGCCAAGTACTACCGGGAGGCCTTGGGCGGCCGTTACGGCGGGAAGCTGCATTCGAACAATCTCTACCAACTCTTGACCTACTTGAGAAATCGCGAGGCCACAGCAGGGCCAGGAGCGAGGCACGAAGGGATGCTGCTCTACCCGACAGTTGACGCGCCGGTGGCGGTGGACGTGTGCCTGGAGGGCTTCCCGATTCGCGCCCGGAGCATCGATCTTGCTCAGAACTGGCACAACATCCATCAAGGTATGTTGGACTTAATCGAATAGTAGTGTTTACCTCCTTCGCGTCGCGAATTGGAAGGATGTCAGAGTCACCCGGCGCATGCTGGCCCGGAATGCATCACTTAATACCATTGCGGGTCGTACGGTGTAGAAGGCTCTCTGCGGTTCGTGGCAGGCGAATCTGGATTCGGCGTCAGGGGATACGGTTACAACCAGTCGATGTCCCGGCGGTAGAGAGGCTCGGACTCTCCGTCTGTGACGGCCGGCTCTGAATTCGACCCAAACGAATCGTCGCCCAGCCAGTCAATTTCGCGGCGGCGGGCAAGTTCTTCTGCGGCGATTCTGGAGTCTGTTTCATCCGGGCACCCGTGCTGGTTCGCCGTCGTGGCAGGCTCCAGCGGATCGGTCGGCTGGGTTCTCTTATCTAAGGCGTTCGACCAATCGCGTTCCTTGCCGTCTCCGGCATAGTCCGTTTCTTCGGGCAGCGGTGGCGGCCCGGCTCGGTATCCCATAGCGCGGGAGATGACGGCCGCGGCTTGTGCGGCGGCGTCCCACAAGGCGCCATCACAGCGCGCCCATAGCTCTCCGCGCATCCTTTCGCGGGGAGGGCGTGGGGCATGCCTCCCCGCTTACTCACCGGGCTTCGCGTTCCACAATCCTGACGTCGAACTCAGCTTACCATAATACCAAATCGCCAAGAGCGGTGCCGATCTGAAACATAAATGCCACACATTCATCGTCTTTTTGTCATCGGACTGCCATACTCCCGTCACAGTTTTCATGCGATTATGGTGCCAACTTTGTAGATAGTAGATAAAGGAGTGTATATGTGGGTACGTATTGGGACATTGTTGAGCACTGTTCTTCTCACGGCGGTTTTGGCCACACCAGTGTTGAGCCAAGATTTTCGAACGCCAACCCAGGCGGTTGAGGATCAGTTGACCTTTTTAGCCGAAGGTCTTTCGGTTGAATATTTTAGCCGCGAGGTTGGCCAAGACTGGGACCAAATGGTCTTTTGGCCTCATAACTCAGACAATCCTACCCACCTGATTGCGTGCATTGAGGAACGCCTAGAGTGTCTGTCCGGTACGTGTGGTGACCCATTTGTCTTCGGCGATAAACTGACACCAAGCGTACAACTCATTGATTTGGCAACGCGCGGGGTAACGGCCATCGTCCGCGGTATGACTATCTGTGATGGTATCCGAACCACTCCCTGGGGAACCGTACTGGCCACCGAAGAGGACTTTGATAGCGATACCGGGTCGGCGTATGAAATTCTCGATCCGATCACGACCAATGTATATACGGTTCTTGACCGGGGCAGTGGCGGAGCACCGGCCACCATCGTTGACCAGACTGGGGCAGATGCCTCCGCCTATATTGTCAAACATACTGCGTTGCCGGTGATCCGCTACGAAGGTTTTGTCGTGGACGACTCCGGCGTCATCATTGCTGGAGACGAAGAACGTCCTGGCAGCTACGAGCCCGGCGACACCGATGGCGGTGCCATCTATAAATTTATTCCAACAAGCTTGCACAACGGAGGCACGATCTCTTCGCTGGATCAGTCGCCGCTCGGTTCTGGCACAATCTACGCGCTTCAGGTCTCGTGTCGCGACGATCAACAGCAATTTGGTCAAGGGTGCGAAATCGGAGCGGGGGCATGGATTGCCCTGACGCCGGCCCCGGCGAGTGAAGATTCGTCTGACGAAGGCACGCCTCGAATTGGTCGCGAAGCAGCTCAGTCAGCTGGTGCCACTGCCTACTACAGACCTGAGGATTTGCATGTCGACCCACAATTTGGCGATGCGAATAGTCCGCATAGGGTCCGGTTCTGTTTTGCTGCGACAGGGAACAAATCCGCCGCCAACTACGGCGAAGTCCAGTGCGCCATAGATAGCGATATCACTGCCGCGACCGGGGAAACTGGCCAGGTGGTCATCAACCGCTTTGTGGAAGGAAATCCTGATCTCAACCAACCGGATAACCTGGCTTTCCAGCCGGTGACGAATAATCTGTACGTGATCGAAGATAACAGTGGCGGTGCCGATGTGTGGGCGTGTTTACCCGACGGAGCCGATACGGATATCAAGACCGACGGGTGCGTCAAGGTCCTCACTCTGGCCGATACCTCGGCTGAACCGACGGGGTTTATCTTTACCCCGGATGGCAAGCAGGCTTACGTCAATATCCAGCATAGTGCTGACGGCAATATGCCTCTGGTTGATGATTTCCGGACGGATGATCTTATTCTGGTTAGCGGCTTCGATGTGGGCACGTACGATTCCAGCGCCGACTTTGGGCGGTTTGTGGAAAATGAACTGGCAGACGCATCCCAGCTGTTCTTCGGCTTCGGTCCTACCCCGAGCGACGACGACGGTACCAACAATGATCCCTGTGCCGACATTCCAACGGATGATCTCCTGAGCCGGATTGTGTTGGGCTGTCTTTAGGTTCTCGGTGGCGCAGGCCCCAGCCTACACAGAAGTCTAACCTGTATCCCAGGGCCGTATGGTCCTGGGATAGTTGTCTTGTGTGTTTTCAACGCACTGGGCTCGATTCGCCCTAAAAAATGTGGCTGACTATGAAAGCTTTACTGTGTATCTTCTGCGCATGTGTCCTGAGTCTCAGCAGCCAGACCAGGGCTGAAAAAACTGTTGGCGCAGCGCTCCGAACCTCAACGAGCGGGAATATTCAGAACAGCCGCCCGCACTCGCCGCCGCTTCATTCTTTCGACCGCCTTGCGCTTTCGAATGAAACGGCTGGCGTGCTGCCCCCACGCGGGCCAGGCTCCGGCCATGCCGGGATTGAAAATCGTGAAGCGGTTATCCCTCCCCAGTGCTATACCAAGACCGAGGGCCGGTTTAATCCGTGCTATGTGTGCCATCAGAATCATATCTCCGAGCGTGAGAACATGATGAACGATGGGCATCTGCAACGCGCGTATAGTTTTAGCGATGCAGGCCTGACCAATCACTGGTACAATCTCTTTGAAGATCGGACGGAACGGGTGGCGGCAATCAGCGACGACGCTATTCGGAGTTGGATCAATACGGATAATTTCTCTGCTCTGGCTGATCGTTTGGAAGTGGCGCACTTTCGGGGCTATATTCCCAAACTCGCCAATCTGGCTGACGGGGCCGCCGCTTTTGATACCGCAGGCTTTGCCAAGGATGGCAGTGGCTGGGTTGCTTTTAATTATAAACCCTTTCCGAGTACCTTTTGGCCGACCAACGGCTCGACCGATGATGTGATGATCCGCCTGCCTGAAAAATTTCGACAAACAGCCGACGGGCAAACAGCCCTCGACGTGTACCTGGCCAATTTGGCCATTGTTGAAATGGCGATCAAAGGGCTGGAATCGATCAGCTGTCCACCTATTGATGAGGCTGTGATTGGACAAGATTTGAGTGGCGACGGCATGATCGGCATGACCAGTCACGTGTTACGCCCGAGGGCGTACGTCGGTGCTGCTCTCCCCGAGACGGTTGTCGCCCATGTGTATCCACTCGGGACCGAGTTTCTGCACACCGTGCGTTACGTCGGGGTGACCGATGAAGGCGACATCACTCCGTCGCGACGGATGAAAGAAGTCCGCTACATGCGCAAACGTGACTTCTTGAGCCCACGTGAACTCGCCAGTCTGTATGACCAAGAATACCAAGAAAAACTCGAAGGAACTCTGCCCCACTATCCTGACTGGGGGCACGCTGGACTGTACAACAAAATGGGCTGGCTGGTCCAGGGATTTATTGAAGATACAGAGGGACGGCTGCGGTTGAACACTTACGAAGAAAACATGTACTGCATGGGCTGTCACACTACGGTCGGCAGCACTATCGACAAAACGTTCAGCTTTCCGCGCAAAGTCGAGGGTGCCCAGGGCTGGGGATATATCCAACTCCGGGGCATGCCCGACGCTCCGTCCGTGGGAGAGGAACGGGGTGAGATCCTGACGTACTTGGAACGGGTCGGCGGTGGATCAGAATTTCGTAGTAATCCAGAGATGGAACAGCGCTGGTATCATGAAGACGGTTCGGTCGACACCCAGGCGGTGCTGGCCGCTCCTGACGTGTACACTCTTATTACGCCTTCCCCGGGACGGGCACTGCTCTTGAATAAGGCATACCGGACGGTGGTTGAGGACCAGGATTTTATCTCTGGTCGGGAAGTTGGCGTAACCCCGCCAAAGAATGTCTTCGATTTGGTCGATGAAAAAATTGCCCTGACTCTTCCCCCCGACAAGATCTATAAGTGGGACATCCTGCTGGACTGGTCGCAGACGGCTCGTTGATGAGGGGACGTTGGTGACAGTTCCGTGACAACAGTGTTTCAGGAGTATGAAATTTTACGCTGAGGCGTTGATTTTGCTGGACCGGACGAACAGACCTAGCTAATAGTGTGCACATGCGAATCGGGATCAACGGGTTCGGTCGCATGGGGCGACTCAGTTTCCGTGCCGCCTGGGACTGGCCCGAGTTCGACATTGTCCATATCAACGAAATTGCAGGTGGCCCTGAGACTGCTGCTCACTTGCTTGAATTCGATACCGTCCACGGCCGCTGGGATCAAGACATACAGCCTGAAAGCGATGCCATCTGGGTTGATGGCAAACGTGTGTCTTTCAGCACGTATCCGTCACCACAAGACGTAGTGTGGAAAGCGCCTGAGGTAGTATTTGCGGTCAATTCGTCACTGCATTCGTACTTAATCTTGGCTTACAGCGATGCAGACCAAGTCACACTGGATGTTGGATTCTACTACATGGCCAACGCCGCTGGCCGGTTAGTCGGGACGCTACTTTCGGGAAGTATGTATCTACTGGCTGGGCTGCCTGGCTGCGTGTGGACTTCGGCTGGGCTCGTGCTCGCTGCTGCTGGACTCACACTGTTTTTGCCTGCGAAACAGGAGGATAGAATACTGACCCTGCATTTCCAACGGTCGTCAGAATGCTAATTACCAGGACCCCGATCAAATGCTGCCATTTGCTGGAGAGAGAGAAATTGCGATTGCTGAGGATTGTAGGCAAAGACTTGAGCGGTCTCGAATTTGTACGTCCAGCCGTGCAGTTTCAGGTCACCGCGTGAAACTGCCGCAGCCACGCTGGGATGAGTGCGCAGGTTTTCCAGTTGCACCAGGACGTTCTCTTCGACGGTTGCCGTCAGGCGGGCCTGCTCATCGGTGATATGGCCGTAATTCTCTTTGATAATCCGGGCGGTCGCCTCGGCATGCAGCAGCCAAGCTTTCATGGCAGGCAACCCCTCCAACTGCTCGGGACGCAGCAGGCCATCCATAGCGCCACACAAGGAATGGCCACACACGATGATGTCCTGCACTTTCAGAACGGCGACGGCATATTCGATCGTGGCTGCCTCGCCGCCTAAAACGGCACTATAGGAGGGAACAATGTTTCCTGCATTACGCATGATGAACAACTCGCCCGGCTGCGTTTGGGTCAGCAGGTTTGGATCAATCCGCGAGTCTGAGCAGGTGATAAACAGGGCCAACGGCTGCTGCCCCTGGGTGAGTCGCTCGAACAACGACTTTTGGGTGTCGAAAACGTTTTGTTGAAAGTGGTGAATGCCTTCAATAAGCTTCTGCATGCTGAGGCAAAGTCATATCGAACAAGCGTCAGCAAGGCAATGCTCACAGAGCCCCAGACAGATTTTCTGTCCGTTCTTGCGACCAATACCATCAGGTCTCGACACTTATCGTGCGGCGAGTGTCATGCACAAATAACCATTGTGTCATTGTCCCGTAACCTTGCGTTCTTATTTTCCTGCCTAGTACAGAGTCAGAAAGGAGAAGAACAGTATGGAGAGGCTAGGCAACCTTGTCAGGAAGGAGAAGAACAGTATGGAGAGGCTAGGCAACCTTGTATGGAGTGGGCTGATTGCCGTAGGATTGCTGTGTGCAAGCCCAGCTCTTGCGCAGAAGAAAAGTGTGGCGGTCGAGATTCTTGACATCCTCAAATCCAACGGGCAAATCAACGCTACGCAGTATCGCGACTTAATGATCAAAGCTCAAGCAGAGGAGGAACAGGTCGAGGCAGCAATCAGTACAGGGAATAAGAAACCCGATCCCTCAACCTTGCGCGCGTACTGGAGTTCCGGTCTGAAACTGGATAGCACAGACGGCAATTTCAAGCTCAAAATCGGTGGTCGGATCATGAATGACTGGTCCATCTACAGCACCGACCGGAACATTCGTGATGGACGCAATGAAGGTCTCTCTATTGGTGATGGCACGGAGTTTCGCCGGGCGCGGCTGTACATGGAAGGCTCCATCTACAAAAACATCAAGTACAAAGCCCAGTACGACTTTGCTGGACAAGACGCCGACTTCAAAGACGTATACATTGAGCTGAAGAAGATGCCGACCATTGGGAATTTCAAGATTGGTCACTTCAAAGAGCCGATGTCGCTCGAAGAACTGACCAGCAGTAAATACCTCTCCTTCATGGAACGCTCGCTGCCCAACGTCTTTTCCCAGGGCCGTAACACGGGTTTCCAGATCTCGAACGCTTTTATGGATAAGCGTATGACCGCTGCGGTCGGTATTTTCCGTGATGTGGGTGACTCCGGCAACGGTTTTGGCCCAGATTCGTCTTATAACGTCACGACCCGTATCAGCGCCCTGCCCTGGTATGAGGACAAAGGCAAGCAACTCGTCCATATTGGGTTCGGTTTTAGTCACGAGTTTCGCGATAATAATAGCAGCGTGCGTTTTCGGTCGCGGCCAGAAGCCCATCTCGGTCCTCGCTTTGTTGACACCGGTAGCTTCACCGCAGACGGCATTAATTATTTTAACCCTGAACTCGCTCTGGTCTACGGACCGTTCTCTCTCCAAGGTGAATACATGTATGCCAGCGTTGATTCGGATTCGGCCAATGATCCGAGTTTTGATGGCTCGTACATCTATGGCAGCCTCTTCCTGACCCCAGGCGACCATCGCCGTTACAAAACCTCAAGCGGCGCATTTGATCGGGTTAAACCCAAACAAAATTTCAGCTGGGGCGGAGGGTTCGGTGCTGTTGAAGCGGCGTTCCGATACTCAAACCTCCATCTGTCGGATGAAGCAATCCGAGGCGGCACGCTCAGCAACTTCACGGCTGGTCTCAACTGGTACCTGAATCCTAACGTGCGCTTCATGTTCAACTACGTGCATGCTGATCAGCGCAGCATTAACGGGCAGGCCGACATCGTCCAGATGCGCGCTCAGGTTGATTTCTAAACACTCTCTCGCTCTCTCACTGGAAAGGAGTCAGTATGAAAATGAAGACGCTCTCAACAGTTATCGGTGGACTCGCTTTGAGTCTGGCCGTCAGCAGTCCGACTGCCGCGCAGGTCGAGGTTGATCCGAATCTGCCTGCGTATGAAAAGGTCAGCGGTATTTCGGGCAGTCTTAACAGCATTGGTTCAGATACGCTGAACAACCTTATGACCCTGTGGGCCGAGGGATTTAAAAAAGTGTATCCGAATGTCAACATCCAGGTCGAAGGCAAAGGTTCTAGCACGGCGCCACCGGCTCTGATCGAAGCAACGGCTCAGTTGGGTCCGATGTCTCGCTCTATGAAGAGCAGCGAGATGGATAAGTTTGAGAAGAAGTACGGCTATAAAGCGACACCGCTGCGCACGTCGCTCGATTCCTTGGCCGTGTTTGTGAACAAAGACAATCCACTCCAAGGCATGTCTCTTGATCAAGTTGATGCGCTGTTCTCCAAGACGTTGCGTTGTGGCGCTGCGAAAGAAGCCTCAGTCTGGGGCGATCTGGGTCTGAATGGTTCATGGTCTACCGCTCCGGTTAGCCTGTACGGCCGTAACTCTGCCTCTGGAACATATGGATTCTTCAAAAAGCAAGCCCTGTGCAAAGGCGATTACAAAGATACGGTCAAAGAGCAGCCCGGCTCGGCCTCTGTGGTGCAGGGTGTAAGCGAAGATAAAAACGCTGCTGGCTACAGCGGTATCGGCTACACGACCTCTGGCGTGCGGGCGCTGCCGTTGGCCAAGAAAGGCGCCAACTATGTCGAACCGAGCCAAGACAATGTGGCGTCTGGCAAGTATCCGCTGTCGCGCTTCCTGTACATCTACATCAACAAAGCGCCAGGCAAGCCGGTTGATCCACTCATCCAGGAATTTGCCAAATATATCTTCAGCAAAGAAGGTCAAGAAGTCGTTATCAAAGACGGCTACTATCCTGTCTCGGCTCAGATCGTCACTGAAGAACGAGCCAAGCTCCAATAGCTGCCGGGTGGCGCGGACCTCCGTGCTCGCAAGGTTGTATCAACCAGCCTCCTTGAGCCGGAGAAAATTTCCCCTCAATCCCCCCTGTGTTCAAGGGGGGAAGAACAAAGGGAGGATTGCACCAAATGGTGCCCCCCCTCCCTATTCCCCGTCAGGCGAGAATGGTACTAAAGTCGGGTAGGTTCATGACGCCACGACCACACCTCAAACCTTCCTCTATAAGCTGATACCTGGAAGCGTATTACTGAGAGCTCCATGTCGGAAGTACAACGCACGTATAGACCAGAAGAGGCGTCTTCAGCATCCGCCAACGCGACTAAGGTTGACCTCCGGCTGTCCTCCATGGAGGACAAAGCGCGCTTCCGACGCAAAAAGCTGTACGATAAAGCCGCGAGCGGTATTATTACCTTTGGCGGTATCGCGATTATTTTGAGTATCGTTGCCATCTTATTTGTGATTGTGGCTGAGACACTCCCCTTATGGTCCGCGCCAGATGCGGAATTTCGTCACTCGGTTGCACTTGCCCAAGTACTTGATGGAGCAGTCCCCAATGCGGGCAAACCTATTGCCTTCGGCGTTGAAGAATACCAAGAAATTGCGTACGTCGTGACCGACAGTGGTTCGCTTCATTTTATTTCCCTCAAAGACAATAGCCTCCTCCAACAATACACAATCGCTCAACTCCAGGGACACCGCCCAACAGCGGTATATCAGAACGCCTTTGACCACATGGTAGCCATTGGCACAGCAAATGGGCTGGTTGTCCCAGTGTCGGTGAACTTTGGGCTTGGCTACGATACGCAGGGCAAGCGCGTCATTACACCCAGCGCGAGCGAAGACACCGCGATTGCTCTTGACCCCCAAGGCCGGGCGATTCAGCAGCTTGTCTACCGGACTGGGGAAGATGAAGAAGGCATCCGTATCGCAGCCTTACTCGGCCCACGCGCGCTGGTGTTGTACTCCCAAATCGAACAGGAATCATTTTTAGGTGAGGCCGAGACGCAGGAAAATCGAGTCGATCTTTCCCCTGACATATCTGCCGATGTGACGGCCATAGAGTTGGATGCGTTCTTAACCAATCTCTTAGTCACAACAGCTACTGGAGAACTCTTGCATTGGCAGGTTCAAGATCCAGCTGCACCGCGTTTCATCCATACCTTTCCGGTCAGCGACACACCGGACGTGTCAGCAACAATACTGGCCTGGATTTTAGGCGGGCGCTCACTTGTCATTGGTGATTCGGCCGGCGGTGTGAGCGTCTGGTTTCAGGTCCGGGATGAAGGCCCGCCAGCCGATAGTCCGTATCGGAAGATTCATATTCTCGAACCCCACCCCGCACCGGTCACGGCCATGAGCCCTTCCGCTCGGGACAAGGGATTTATCACGGCGGATACCGAAGGAAATATTCTGCTCCACCATGCCACGTCAGAGCAAACGTTGCTGGAGTTAAACACCGGCGAGAAGACAGCGATTCAGATGCTGTCATTTGCGCCCCGCGTCAACGGGATCTTTTCCATTGATGCCCAGGCCACACTGTCGGCCTGGGCGCTTGATAACCCACACCCAGAGATTAACTTTACGACCTTGTTTCGCAAAGTGTGGTACGAAGGCTACCGGGAGCCGGATTATACCTGGCAGTCGAGCAGTGGGACGGACGACTTTGAACCGAAGTTTAGTCTGTCACCGCTGGCGTATGGCACGCTGAAAGGGACGTTCTACGCTCTCCTCCTGGCTATTCCACTCAGTCTGTGTGCGGCCTTGTATACCTCACAGTTCATGCATCCGAGTTTGCGCAATTTGATCAAACCCTCGGTCGAAGTCATGGCGGCACTGCCCAGTGTGGTATTGGGGTTTTTTGCTGGGCTGTGGCTGGCACCACTCGTCGCTGACATGGTCCCGGCCTTGTTTCTTATGGCTGTTGTTTTGCCGAGTGTGACCTTGGGCGCTGCCCTCGTCTGGCGGATGATTCCGCTTGCTACCCGGAGCGGCTTCCGGCCCGGTGTGGAACTCGTCCTGCTGGTTCCGGTGTTGGTGGGTACTCTCTATTTGTGTGTCTTGCTCAGTGATCCGATTGAGGCAGCATTTTTTTCCGGAGACTTTCCCCAATGGCTGTATGATACAACCGGCTCACGTTACGACCCTCGCAACTCGCTGATTGTTGGTTTTGCTATGGGCTTTGCGGTGATTCCGATTATCTACACGATCTGTGAAGATGCCTTCTCCAACGTGCCGCAACATCTGGTGTCTGGTTCACTGGCGCTCGGGGCAAACCGCTGGCAAACCGCTATACGGGTGGTCGTACCGACGGCTAGCCCCGGGGTATTCTCAGCGATTATGATCGGCTTTGGCCGAGCCGTGGGTGAGACCATGATTGTGCTCATGGCAACGGGGAATACGCCAGTTATGGATTTTGATCCGTTTAGTGGCTTTCGTGCCCTGTCGGCCAATATCGCAGTGGAGATTCCTGAAGCGCCACACGGCGGCACGCTGTATCGGATCTTGTTCCTGGCGGCCCTGCTGCTGTTTATCTTGACCTTTGTGGTGAACACAGCCGCCGAGCTGGTCCGCCAGAATTTGCGCGAGCGTTATAGTAGAATTTAAGCATCTGTCTGCTGTGTATGCCGAGTGAGCGTGAGGAACGACGGTGAATAAAACCTTTTGGAACAGCGGTGATCCGTTTATCTGGCTAACCGGCGGGGCGCTCGGTTTTAGCCTGATCATGATTGTTGGTTTGGTGTGGATTGTGGCGGTGAATGCCTTGGGCTTTTTCTGGCCGGATCGGCTGGTGCTGGCGCACCTCAGCGATGGGGGTGAGCTGCTGGGCCAGATCCGTGACCATGAGGAAACTTTCCAGAGTGGTGCAGACATCACATATAGGACCCAATTTCAGGTCGCCAACCGAGACTTGTACGGAGCGGATTTTCGGTGGGTGGATGATGAACTGATTGTGAATCGCTCATATCCTGAAGAGGCGATTTATTTTGAACGCCTGGAGTGGGGTGCGCTGTTTGGTTTTCTCAAGTCAGTCAGCGTTGATGGCCAAGTTGTTGCGGAAGGGGCTGAACAAAGCTGGCAAAAATTCCAGGATCTCCATCCTCAAACGGGAGAAATCCTCGACGAGATCCATCAGCTTGAGCGCAAAGAAATTGGCGATATCAGCTACGAGATTGAAGACCTGCGTTTAGCAATCCGGAGCATTACACTAGGCGAAGACGACCCCCAGCGCGTCGCCGAACGCATTCGCCCGCTTGAACAAGAGATGGAGTCTTGGCAGCAACGCTACGAAGAAGTCGCCGAGCAGCTGTCCGCCTTATACGCAGAAAATGCACGCTATCAGATTGTTGTCCAGGCTGCCGGCGGAAAAGAGAAAAGCTTAGCCATGAGCCAAGTTGTGCGGGCCTTTCAGCCGAATCAGATGAACTGGTTCGAGAAGGTCGGCCTGTATCTTTCCCGGTTCTGGGAGTTCTTCTGGGACGACCCGCGTGAGTCGAATACCGAGGGCGGCGTGTTTCCAGCCATCTTTGGTACGGTCATGATGGTCATTGTCATGAGTATTGTGGTTGTCCCATTTGGAGTGATTGCCGCTCTGTACTTACGTGAATATGCCAAACAGGGACCGTTGGTCCGCGCGGTGCGGATTGCGGTCAATAATCTGGCTGGAGTGCCGTCGATTGTGTTTGGGGTGTTTGGTCTCGGATTTTTTATCTACCTCATTGGGGGATCGATTGATTCCTTCTTTTATTCAGAATCTCTGCCAACTCCGACCTATGGCACCGGTGGTATTCTGTGGGCATCGCTGACGTTGTCACTGCTGACGGTTCCTGTTGTTATCGTCGCGACTGAAGAATCCTTGTCTGCTATTCCACGCGAATGGCGCGAGGGGTCTCTCGCTCTTGGGGCGACCAAGTGGGAAACCTTACGCAAGATTGTCATTCCTGGTGCACTGCCAGGCATTCTCACCGGAGCCATCTTAGCCATGGCGCGTGGAGCTGGAGAGGTCGCCCCGTTGATGATTACTGGAGTGGTCAAGCTCGCCCCGAGTCTGCCGCTTGATGGACACTGGCCATTTTTTCATCTAGACAGAAAGTTCATGCACCTGGGCTTTCATATCTACGACGTGGGTTTTCAGTCGCCTAACGTCGAGGCTGCGAAGCCGATGGTGTTTATGACGACGTTGTTGTTAATTGGCATTGTGATTACCCTGAATCTGACCGCAATCATAGTGCGCAATCGCCTTCGCAGTAAACTTCGCTTTGGTACGTTCTGAAAGAGAGAGACAAGACGATGCAGAAAGACACCTTCAGCCCGACCCATGCCGTTTCGGTCCCGCAGCCGGCTGAGCATGGCAATGGGAAAGACCTGGACGCTTCCCCTCCTGACATGGAGGTTGAGATTCGTATCCGAGACCTGTGTCTCCATTACGGCAGTAAGCAGGCGTTATACGATATTGATATGGATATCGAGCGGGGGAAAGTGACGGCCTATATTGGCCCGTCCGGATGTGGAAAATCAACGCTGTTGCGTTGCCTCAATCGGCTGAACGATCTGGTTGATGGAGTCACGATCAGCGGCAGCATTAATCTGGGTGGAACAGAAATTCTCGATACAACCTTAGATGTCACAGAACTGCGCAAAAAAGTGGGCATGGTGTTCCAAAAGCCGAACCCATTTCCCAAAACGATTTATGAAAATGTTGCCTACGGTCCGCGCATCTTAGGCATCAGTCAGAAATCACGCCTGGATGAGATTGTTGAGAACAGCCTGAAAGACGCGGCCTTGTGGAACGAAGCCAAAGATCGTTTGCACGACAACGCATTGGCACTGTCTGGCGGGCAGCATCAACGCTTGTGCATTGCTCGCACAATCGCGGTTGAGCCTGAAATTGTGCTGATGGATGAGCCCTGCTCCGCGTTAGATCCCATTGCCACTGCAAAAATTGAGGAGTTGATCCACGAACTCAAACAAGACTATACCATTGTCATCGTCACCCATAATATGCAGCAAGCTGCGCGGGTGTCTGATTACACGGCGTTTATGTATCTGGGTAAAATGATTGAGTTTGGAGAAACTGAAAAACTGTTTACGACACCGGAGAAAAAAGAGACCGAAGACTATATCACTGGTCGTTTTGGCTAAACGTGGGGTGTCTATGCCACTACATACTGATCGGCAATATGAAGAAGAATTGCAGCAACTGCGCGCGAAAGTCCTGGAGATGGGGGGACTCGTCGAAAAACAAATCGGCGATGCCATAACGTCTCTCACCGAGCGCAATTCTGAGTTGGCTCAGGAAACCATTGAACGAGACCACATGGTCAACTACCTTGATGTTGACATTGACGAAACAGGCGTCCGCCTGCTGGCTCTGCATCAGCCAGCAGCGCGCGATCTGCGGTTTGTTATAACCAGTATGAAGATCGCGACCGACTTGGAGCGAATTGGTGATATTGCCCAAAATGTGTGTGAACGGGCGCTTGAGCTCAACGAAGAACCCCCACCCCGCTATGTTGATATCCCGCGCATGGCTGATTGGGCGCGATCGATGCTGCGAGATAGTCTCGATGCCTTTGTCCGTGAGGATACCGAACTTGCCTTGCAGGTGTGTCAACGCGACGATTTTATCGATGACCTGACAGCTCAATTATTCCGCCAAATGTTAGCCCAGATGGCGCAAGAACCGGAGACAGTCGCCCGCTCTACCCGTATTTTGTTTCTGGCCAAATATCTGGAGCGGATTGCTGACCACGCCACCAATATCGGCGAAATGGTTATTTACATGGCGAAGGGCAAAAGCATCCGGCACGTCTCGCCGTTACCGTCATCGGTTTGAGTCAGTTCGAGTCGGTTTGCAGGGGACGGGGGGGGAGGACACATGCAGACA
The DNA here is from genome assembly GCA_965231765.1 of Binatia bacterium. Taxonomy (GTDB): domain Bacteria; phylum Desulfobacterota; class Binatia; order Bin18; family Bin18; genus JAAXHF01. The sequence continues at coordinate 3,317,835 of OZ246887.1, read as the reverse complement.
ACAGAAGTCGCCATATCCAAGGCAACACGTACAATCTTGGTCGTTGAAGACGAAGAAGATATCCGCACCCTCGTCCGGTATAATCTGGAGGCCGAGGGTTTTGCGGTGGTGGACGCCAGCGACGGAGAGCGTGGCCTGAACCTTGCCGCAAAAAAACGCCCAGCCTTGATCGTTCTCGACTTAATGCTACCAGGTTTATCTGGGCTAGAAGTCTGTCGCCTGCTGCGCACCCGAGAGGAAACAGCCCAGGTGCCCATCCTTATTTTGACTGCCCGAGCTGCCGAGGTGGATAAAATCGTGGGCTTAGAGATGGGGGCAGACGATTATGTCACCAAACCGTTTAGTCCGCGTGAGTTTGTGGCGCGGGTCAAAGCGATTATACGCCGCTCGTATGGACAGGCGAATGGGCGGCCGCATGAGTATTATGAAAAAGGCTGGCTGCGGATTGACTATGATACCTACGAAGTCAGCCGAGATGGCCAGCCCGCGGACCTGGGGCTACGAGAGTTCGATCTATTGAAATTTTTTGTTAACAATCCGCACCGGGTCTTTACCCGAACCCAAATCCTTGATCTGGTTTGGGGACACGATGTATATGTCGAGCTCCGGACTGTGGACGTCCATATTCGTCGCCTGCGCCAACGTATTGAACGCGATGATAGTCACCCAACCCTCATTCTGACCGTGCGCGGGGTGGGGTATAAGTTTAATCCCGATGCCTTGGAGGAATAGTCTCGCCACATCGATTGTTCTCTTTCCTAGCTTAGCTTTTTTTGCTCTGCTTGGGATCGTCTGTTTTTATACACTCTCCCAGGACTCACGCCCGGTGTGGCTCTGGTATGGATCGCTGGGTCTCGGCTTGTTTGCTCCCATTGGCGCTTTCTTCTTTAGCCGCCGGCTGGTGCAACGGTGTGCCGGCTTGCGAGCCGTTCTGCTGGTCGCTCCCGATCGCGGCTTGCCCCCCTCACTACCCGTGTGGGGAGCAGATGAGCTAGGCGTTGTCGAAGCAGGCATGCAGCGATTTATCCAGCGTCAATATGAATACACTCGCAGTTTGCAAGGTGCCTGTCAGGATCGAGAAGCCGTCTTGCAGAGTATGGCCGAAGGGGTCATCGTGCTCGATCTGGCAAGTACGATTTTGTTCTCGAACCAGGCCGCCCCTAAGCTCTTCGGCCTCTCTCCAGAGATCGACTGGCACGGCAAACCACTGTTAGAGTTTTCTCGTCATCCTATCCTCCAAGGTCTCGTTCGAGAGGTCACAGATAGCCCTCCAGGGGCAGAAGCGGTCATACGAGAAATCACTCTAGAGAGAGAAACAACCCACCATGTGGCGGTCAGCGCCAGGCAGATGTGCCAGATGGGTGCCACTCCTAATGGTGTTATCTTGGCCCTCCACGACCTGACCCAGGTCAAACAGCTCGAATCCATCCGGGCGGATTTTGTTGCTAATGTCTCACACGAGTTGCGCACCCCGCTGACTGCGATCAAAGGCTATGCCGAGACACTGCTCAATGGAGCGCTCAATGATCCGCCTATTGCGAAGCGCTTTCTCAGCATTATTGATCGGCACTCAGAACGTCTCAGTCGGCTGATTGACGATCTTTTGACCCTGTCAGACTTAGAATTGGGAAAGATGGAACTCCATCAAGAAGAGCTCAGGCTTGCCCATATCGTGGATGAAGTGTTTGATCTCGTGAAAGACAAAGCCACACATGGTGAGGTCACGTTGCAACTTTCCTTGCCCGAATTGCTTCCAACACTGACCGGAGACGCTGACCGGCTCCACCAAGTCCTCCTCAATTTAGTGGATAATGCCGTCAAGTACACACCGGCGGGAGGAAACGTCACAGTCTCGGCACGTGCCCTTGCGGAATGCGCCTTGCCGAGTCGCCGACAGAGCACAAATGGTGACAACGGACAGGTGCAGACTGACTCTGCTTGGGTCGAGGTCGCAGTGGCTGACACCGGCTGTGGCATTCCTGAAGCAGATATTCCACGCCTCACACAACGCTTTTACCGGGTGGATAAGGCTCGCTCACGTGAACTTGGCGGGACCGGCTTAGGGCTGGCTATTGTCAAACATATTGTGCAGGCACATGGCGGTTTTTTACACATCGAGAGTGAACTCGATCAAGGCACGATCATGCGGGTCTTTGTACCGGTTGGCCAGAATAAGCAGGGTGAGCAGCTTGCCACAGAGCTTGGGGCAGAGTCAGGTGTGGCTAATCATCGCAGGGGCGGTTCACGAACTGCCCCTACACATTCTCTACGCCCTTGACTGTCCCAACGCCTGCATAATCATATCTGCCGCTCCCGATTCCCCCCAGATGCTCGAATCGATTGATAAGTGGTAGCGACTCGGATCGCGCCAGTCGTCGTGGTAAAAGGTGTGCACGTAATCAGCACGGAGACGATCCATGCCTGCAATCCGCTCCTTTGCCTCGTCACGAGAGAGGTTTTCGACTTCCTTCACCCGTTCGATACGCGCTTCCAAAGGGGCCAAGAGAAACACGTGCAGAGCGCGTGGCTGATCGGCGAGTACATAGTTTCCTCCTCGGCCAACTATAATCGCCTGTCCGCCCGCGCCGACCTCTTCAATCAGAGCACGCGTCATGCGAACGAGTTGGGCATCATTGAGCCACAGCGGAGGCGGGATATCGTAGGCCGATTCAAAGCCACCCATACCAAACAATCCGACCATTCTTTCGATAAAAGAATCGACCCGTTCATCTTTGGCGTCTACATACTCTTCTGATACTTTGTACTGAGCCGAGATTTTTCGCACGATCTCTTTTTCCCACACACTCCAACCGAGACGGTCACCGAGGGCGCGTGCGATGCGACTGCCGCCACTTCCATACATGTGGGAAATGCTCAAGACTGACTTTGCTCCAGTAGCCATGAAGGCCTCCTTCGAAGAACAGCGTCTATTCTCTTACCACGCCGTAGAAAGCGTGTCAGCCGCATAACCCAATTGCCACAATATAGGTCTCGGCTGAGCCTTTCCGAGTCGCCTCTGGCTTGGTTGTCTTGACCGTCGTAAATGTTTTACGCAGTTCAGCCAGCAGGACTTTATGGGTAGAATCCATAAACGCTTTGAGGAGCAGCGCGCCGCCTGGTCTCAGAAGGTGTGTGGAGCAGGAGAGAGCAGCTTGGGTGAGTTCCTGACAGCGGGCTTCATCGACTTCACGAATGCCACTCAACTTGGGTGCCATATCAGACAGCAGGATATCGGCCGGTCCATCAAGCAGGCTGAGGAGCTGGTGTTGCTGGTCTGGGGCTGTCGCATCTCCTTGGAGCAATATGACATTGTCCTTTTCGAGAGGATCGATCTGGGCCAGATCGATCCCAATCACTTTGCCCTGGGGACCAACAAGCTCGGCTGCAACTTGCACCCAGCCGCCCGGCCAAGCGCCTAAATCGATAACGCAATGACCACGTCTGATAAGGCGAAAGGTCTTGCTGAGTTCGAGCAACTTATAGGCAGCCCGTGAGCGATAGCCAGTCTGTTTGGCTTTTTTATAAAACGCGTCTTTGCGGTTGTACACGGTACACCGTATGAGAGTTGGTTCTGTGAATGCGGAGACGCCCCACCAGGGTGCCTCTCCATGAGGAATCGCGATCAAGAGAAATGCGATACGGTTTCTTAACGGTTCTTACTTGGGTGCCATCCGAATAGCACCATCGAGGCGAATCGTTTCTCCATTTAACATCACGTTTTCAATAATCTGACAGGCTAATTGGGCGTATTCGGCTGGCGTGCCCAAACGCGATGGAAACGGAATACTCGCCCCCAGCGCTTTACGGGCTGGTTCTGGCAGTCCCATCAACATCGGGGTCTCGAAGATGCCGGGTGCAATCGTGCAACAACGGATGCCGTCGCGGGACAGGTCACGGGCGATGGGTAACGTCATGCCGACGACCCCACCTTTTGAAGCGGAGTACGCAGCTTGGCCAATTTGTCCGTCAAAGGCGGCGACTGAGGCGGTGTTAATAATCACCCCTCGCTCTCCGTCTGCAGTCGGCTCATTCTTAGCCATCTGCGCGGCAGCGAGACGAATGACATTAAAGGTCCCAATCAGATTGACCTCAATCGTGCGCTTAAAAGGGCCCAGGTCAAGCGGCGTATTGCCCTTCCCTAACGTTTTCCCAGCGGTTGCGATACCGGCACAATTCACGACCGCGTGAATGGCGCCAAAGGCTTCGACCGTTTTGTCCATCGCTGCGGCAGTCAGCTCTTCATTGGTCACATCGGCTTCAATAAAGATGGCGTTGTTCCCCAGCTCTTGTGCGATTTCGGCGCCGCGTGAACGGCCGATATCAAGGATGGCGACTTTGGCGCCTTTCTCAATAAGTGCCCGGACAGTGCCTTCACCTAGTCCCGAACCTCCACCTGTAATAACAGCAACATGTGATTGAATATCCATGGATGTGCTTCTCCTCTCCAGGAGCTGAGATATATCATCTTCAGCAAAATTTCGCAGCCTGCTCTCTCATCCCCAACCCTTATCCTCTAAATCCCACGCGGGCGGAGATAGCGTTGATAGACCTTAGGCAGTTCAGTTGGAAGTGAGGCAACGTCATCGAGAACCATATAGCGTGACGGCTCACACATTTCCCGTAAGTAGTCATGCCCCGCCTTATCAACGGTTAAGCAAAAGGTCAGTACCCCAGCCTCTTCAGCTTCACGTAGGGCGATCATGGTATCGCGGATACCATAGGTCGTCGAACGCCGATCTGATCCGTAGTCCATATCCTGGGGAAAGCCATCGCTCAGCAGAATGAGCAGTTTCACCCGACAGGCCATGTCCTTGAGTTTTGCCATCGCATGCCGCACGGCTGGTCCCATCCGGGTTGAGCGTTTGGGCTCAATGGCACCGATCCGGCCTTTAACCGTTGGCGAGAGTGCTTCGGAGAACGACTTCACATGGTAGAACTCAACATTGTCTCTTCCCTGACCGGAGAAACCATAAATGGCGTAGGCATCCCCGATCTCTTCGAGCGCCTCTGACATCAGGACTAGGGTTTCTTTAGTGACATCGATAATCCGGCGCGGTTTGGGCTGTGGCACGGTCGGCCGTTTTTTCCACATCGGCTGCCAGTCATCCACCTCATCCTCTGCGTATTTGCGTTCGACTTGGACAATCGGCTCATCAGTTGAAGCGCTCATATCCAGCAGGAATAAGGCTGCTACGTCGCGCTCGGTCTGACGTCGTTTTGTGTACAGCTTGGATGAAGGAGTCAGCCCGGCCCGCATATCAACGGCTGCTGTCACGGCCGCATTCAGATCAAACTCCTCCCCGTCTTCTAAGCCCCGGACCAGCCGGTATTGCTCGGGCCGAATACGCTGAAACTCGTGTTTTATGGCTGGCGTCAGGGCAGTGTAGTCACTCAGCGTTTTGGCAAAAAACTCTCCAGCGTCGCCAGCCAAGATAATTTCACGCAGCCGACACCAACGCGTCCGGTAGTCTGCAATCTGATAGTCCCATTCATCATAATAGAAAGTGAGTCCCTCATCCCGCTGGCGGCGGCGCTGGACCGCGGGGATGGCTGGATCATTTTCTGCCGCGATTTGTTCCATTTCACCATTGGTCGGAATTTTTCCGTCCAGATCGCTGACATACAAACCTTGCGGAGTGACTTTTTCCTGCTTACCCTGCCGAATCTGCAAATCAACGCCGGCTTCGATCAAAGCTTTCAGCTCTTCAGCCGACAGCGGACTGCCCCCGTCTTGGTCAGCCAGCTCGTCTTCTAATTCAAGTTCGGGTATGTCGATCGTTCCCTCGGGGGGTGGACTCTCGTCTTCCATCTCAGGATCAATGAGCGCATCTCCGGTCAGCTTATCGAAGAAAATAGAACCAAATGCTGAAGCGTCGTCTTGCGTGAGGCGTGCTTTGACCAAGGACGAAAGGAGCTGCAGATAGATCTCAGCCGCTCTGGTCGCTGAGTCATAGACAGTATTCAGTTGCCAGTGTTCAGTGTTCAGGAGGCTGAGAATTGAAGACTGGAGACTGGCGACTGGTAACAGCGAAGGCAGGGTCAGCGTCGGCAGCCAGTCCATATCTGTGCTGAGCCCACGGTAGGCAGTGCTGAGATGATCTCGAATACGCTGGGTTTCAATCAGCAGAAACAGAGCTTCGAGAATGTCCGGATGCGGAAAGCAGCGAAAATACTCGGCCAGCCCGCCCATTGGTGTGGCGTCTTCGTGCATAATCTGCCGAATCGTAGGTGACAGGTCTGGCCACAACGTGCTCAGAGAGAACGCATAGGTGCCAAACTCACGACGGCCAGCCTGGAGTGCGGCAAGACCACGATACAGCCGAAAGTTCTCCTCATACGTCTCAGAGACTTCGATGCGGCCAGGCAGAGGTAAGTCTTCCCCGTATTCGGGAGATTCTTCGAGCGGTGGAGGATACGAAAAAAATTCTTGGCGCTGAATGCCAACCGTATTGCCGGTCAGCATCTGAATATATTTGCGCAGCAGCTCCTGGACTTCTTCGAGGTCAATACCCGACGACACTTGCTGGAGCACGTTCAAACTTGTGCGTGACTCTAGAGAAAAATATGCGACCCCAGCGTCAGCGTTATCCTGGGCAATCGCCAGGCCCTTGCCCAGCCACTCCTGGAGTCCATCCAGTCCACCCTGCCCATCCAGTCCATGTTGCCCAGTTTCCTCATAGGCACGTGGCAAGGTCCGAATCAACGCTGGCATACCGGCCGGAAATGTCTGCGCCAGGTGCAGCAAGGTCTCTCGCAATCGTGGTTGTTGCTCCAGCTGCACCGCTTTAACAATCGGTCCAAGCAGCGGCAAAAGTGCCGGCACCAGTTGTGGGTCTAAGCGGATAACGGGAGCAAGAGCCGACAGATAAAAAGACTGTAGTTCAGGCGTAAGCTCACGCAAAGTTGACGGCAGAGAAAAGAATATTTCCTGTGCGGCTGTGGCTGAGTGAGCTGCCGCCTCATGCGCGTTCAGTAGGAAGGCTATACGCTCTGTCGTACTGAAATACAAAAACCCGTTTGGCAAGCGCGTATAAAAAGTCCACGGTCCAGATTCTTGGACCAGCACGCCGAGTTTTGCCCACGCCGCCATTTCCTCAGGAGTCAGGAACGGCAGAGCTGCCGCTGCCGACGAGAAATACGATACGGCCAGGAACTCACCCTTCCAACCTTTGCAGCCCAGCAGCATCCGCCCCTGCTCCGCCCAGGCGCGGAGTCGTTGGCCAAAAGGAGCCGGTAGGTCAGCCAAAAGGGGAGCCGATGCTTGGAAAAATTGCGCTCCAAGGCGGCGCGACGCTCCCAGCACTTCGCGGCCAATTGCAACCCATTCCCCAGTCTGGTCGAGACCAAGATCAGAGAGAGCTTGCGGCTCGATCGTAAAATAAGCCACCGCCCCATCCCGGGAAGGAGGGTCTTGGCCTGCTAATTGTTCGCCGATGGCTGCCCAACGTGAAAAGGCATCAGGGCCAAAGACATGCCAAGCCGCTGGTGCTTTGCGACAAAAGGCTTGGGCGAGAGTCAATGAGACCTCAGCCAGCCGATCGCCAGTCGCAAGAATCGTCTCATGTGCCTCAGAGGCCAACGCTTCCAGTTCAGCCAAGAGGGTCTGACCAGGTTCGCCTCCAAGCAAATGGCGAGTATCAAACCAGAGGTGACGTAGTGATGACATGGATGAGGACTGAGCTATGAGGACTGAGGGGGCAGATCGTCTTTTTCCAACTCAGTCCTCATTACTCGGTACTTCTTAAATATACGTAAGCCAGTGACCGTAGTTATTATCCGTTCCCTTGGTAAGAGCAAAGAAGCGTTCCTGGAGATAACTGGTCACTTCTCCAGGGGTTTTTCCCCGAATTTGACGGTCGTCGAGTTCGCGGATAGGGGTGACTTCGGCGGCGGTGCCAGTAAAGAAAGCTTCGTCAGCAAGATAGATGTCATCCCGAGTGAAGGATTCTTCGGACAGGTCATACCCTCCGTCACGCAGCAAGGTGATCACGATATCGCGAGTGATACCGGGCAGCAGAGATGTGGACAGTGGTGGGGTTCTGATTTTTCCCTTGCGGACGATAAAAATATTCTCGCCCGGACCTTCGGCAACATTGCCATTGGTATCGAGTAAAAGGGCTTCGTCATAACCGAGAGCCCAGACTTCTTGGCCAGCTAGAATGGCGTTCAGATACGTCCCGACCGCTTTGGCTTTGGTCATCAGTGTGTTGACATGAGACCGTTGAAAGGAGGACGTTTTGACCCGAATCCCATTTTTCAGCCCTTCTTCACCCAGGTAGGCTCCCCACGCCCAGGCAGCAATAGAGACGCGGATGGGATTGGTCCGGGCATGCAGCCCACGATCGCCTTCGCCAACAAAGACAAGCGGGCGGATGTAGCATTCTTTGAGATTATTAACGCGGACAGTTTCCAAACACGCTTCCGTAATCTGCTCAGGTGTAAACGGAATCTTAAGGTCGAGAATATGCGCTGAATCAAACAAACGCTCGATATGTTCAGGAAGACGCAGGACTGCTGAGCGGCCATCCTCACCGGCGTAGCAGCGAATACCTTCGAACACCCCGACGCCATAATGCAGCGTATGAGTGAGCACATGCACCTTAGCCTCATCCCAAGGGACAAACTCGCTATCCATCCAGATTTTGCCGTTTTCCACGGAGTCCTCCTTCGCAAGAAGCTCCCTGAAAATCAGAACACTTAGGGAAAGTCAACTGGAGGGAGCGGGAAGGCAGGCTAAGGATGAGGAACAGAGGGGCTCTCCGGAGAACTGTGAGCTAAGCCCAATGAGTGTACGAAAAAAGACACGCGCTACTCTGCTGCTTTATCGCTGTCATGCAAAATTGGTGTCTTATGCCGATAGCCTGCTTTTTTGTCGCGGGTTTGGGCAAGCCGGGCAAGGGGAATCTGGCCCAAGAAGCGCTGCTCAACAAGACCGACTCTGGTGTGGAATTCTTGCTCATTGATTGGATCAAGATCCGGAGCCAAGCCGGGAGCGAGGTCACTGCCGATAGCGATAACGTTTCCCCCAAACAAGGGAAATACCATCGTATGCTGAAATGCTGCATCAAAGGTCTTTCGGACAGCATCATACTCCGGGGTACCGGACTGCAAATTGGTCGCTACAACGCCGCCCGGAGCAAGACACGCTCGACATTCATTGTAAAATTCTTGGGTACTCAGATGGAGCGGAATACCTTCGACGCTGTAGGCATCCAGCATAATGATGTCGTAGGCGGTGTGCGCAACAGCACTCCGTAAGTACTCCCGACCGTCTTGCACAATGATATGCTGGCGCTTGTCCTGGCAAATGCCGAAAAAGCGTTCGGCAAGCTCCACAACAAGCGGGTCGAGCTCGACTGTGTGCAACACCACCTGCTCCATATAATGATGTAGGATCATTTGTAGCCTGCCTCCGCCTAATCCAATCAGCAGAATGCGCTCTGGCTCGGGTCGCCAAATCAAGGCCAGGAGCATGGCCTGTGTGTAGGCTGAAGGCAGAGCGAGCGGAGCAACAGGAATGAGCCGAGATTCAATCTCTTCGATCTGGCTACCTGTGTGACGATAACACAGCATCAATTGCTCCCGGCTACGCCGGACAATGATATGGTTATAGCATGTGACCTGTTCAAACAGGATGCCAGACTGGGTGTCTTGGAACGGAAGCAAGCGTTGGGAAATGTCTGTGAGATTGTCTTCTTGCCAAGGAGACATCGGAAGCTGGGAGTTAGGGACGAGAGGTTGGTTGCTGAAGCGTTTTTTTCGCATCCAATTTGCCCACTTCCAAAGCGCCAATCTCTCCCCCTATTCCGGTTCGTTCCCAGTCAAGCTCATTGGGCCGTGGCAATGGCTAAGCGGTGCAGGCCTTCAGTCCGAGCCAGATCCATGACATTGACAACTCGGCCATGCTGGACCTCTTGATCGGCGCGGACAACGAGAGTGATCTCGGCTCCCTGCGCTTGTTCAGTCTGAAACTTGGCTTGGAGCTGATCCATGCTGATTTCTTCTTCGTTGATGAAAAGGCCGCCGTCTTTGGTCAGGCTCACAGTCAACCGCTTCTTCTCTAGTTGAGTTGTGGCGGAAGACGCTTTGGGCAGGCTGACGTTAACTTTCCCTTCTTTTATCTGATTAAACGTGGCAAGGAAGCTGAACGTAATAAAGAAGAAGATGAACATGTTCATGATGATGTCGGTCAGCGCCACCGAATCCAGCGGAATGTTCGGTTGAGGGTGTTGTTTAAACCGCATCGCGAATAGGCTCCTGCGTTTCAGGCTCAATAAGGAGGTCAACCAGCGTTTCTGTATGTTCCTCAGTCAGTCGAGTCAGATTTTTGGCGCGCGTAGTGAGATGGCTGTAAATGAGGTAATACGGGATGGTCACACTCAGACCTGCGGCAGTAGTGATCATGGCTTCGTAAATACCCCCGGCCAACATATTGATGGTGATCTGATCTCCCATCGCCTCCCAACTACGGAAAGCCCGGATTAAGCCGATGATGGTCCCAAGAAAGCCGAGCAGAGGCGCCACCCCGACAATGGCGGCTAGAACCCCCAGGTATGATTCGAGACTTGCCACCACATCCCCTCCCAGACGTTCAAGACGCCGGGTCAATTCGCTGCGTTCCTGCCGACGGTACAGGATCGCGGCTTCAAACAGGCGGCTAACAGGTGAGGTGTATTCACGGCAGACGTTGAGGGCAATGGAAACGTTGCCCTCTACAATCTGTGGCTGGACCCGTCGACCGAGTTTGTCCAGGTGGGTTCGGAAACGCCACAGCGACCAGAATTTCGCCAGAACAACCGTAAAGGCAACGACTGACAGGGCGATGATGATGAGCATCACCACCCCCCCCTTATCGATAAAAAACCACACTCCCGGATCTGTTTGTGTTGGCATAGCCCGGTATTTGTAGCCGAGTTAATAGGAGAGGGGAAGAGGTAGAGAGTGCTCAGCGAGTGCTTAGTACATGTCTGATGGAGATCCTCAGCCTCTCATTCCCGTGCATGCAAGAATGAGAAGCTGGCACCGGAATGGCCGCAAGCGGAATTGATCAGAAACTTGGCAGAAAATTCGCCAGGTGGTACTAGACTCCGCAGTTCTGTGTCACAAAATCTTGAATTTTCTTCTTGAGGCCCTGGTCTCCCAGCCGGTTTATCATAGCCCGGGTACCTCTGGCAGTTCGACAGCCAGCTTGCGCATTGCCAAGTGAGGTGTTGAGGACAGCGACTTCATACGAGCCACGGAACCAAATCGGATCCCCAACCTGTGAATCCTGAACCATTTCCTGCCAGTACACCAGCGCTTTCTTCTTATCGCCTTGGACTTCAGCGATACGGGCTAAGCCAGCTAGTGAGACAAGCGAATAGGCGCCATCCTGGAGCTGGCCGTACAAGGCTGCTGCCTTGTCATAATCTTTGACATCCAAATACAGTTGAGCGAGATCGTATTTGAACTTGTCTTGTGATTCGTCTTCAGCAAAGTCGTTCCGCTCGATCTTATCGCTATACAGCCGGGCGAGGGTCCGTTTAGCGGCCAAAAGATTGTCCTTATCGTTTTTTTTCTTCAAGATCTTCATATCCCGGACGAGGACTTGATCAAGCGCTGTGAGTAGCTCTAAACGTTTCTCTCCTTCATAGTTGGCAAAAATAGCGTCCACGTTCTTTGCCAGATCGTCAAAACGGCCCGCTTTCTCAAGCGTCACCAGCCGCACCCGAGCAACCGTTTCAAACGCGTCTTTATGCACGGGATACTGTTGCTCAAAGTCTTCCAGCAAGTCTGCAATCTGCACAGCATTCGCATCCATGTCTTCACTGAGTAAGACCGCATTCATGAACTTGACCCGGCCTCGATAATTTCTGAGGTTTTCGCTATGTTTGCCACTCGGATTCTGCTTCTCAAACGCAGCGCTACTCTTCTGAAACGCAGAAAGCCCTATATTGATGCGCTTCTTGAGATCATCAGGCTTAATTCCGAGATCTTTGTTGGGGTCTTCTTCCCATTGCTCATACAGGGAGAAATAGCTCTGGAGGATAGAAAAATCAGCCCGGAACCGAAAATCTGCATTACCGCTGACTTTCCGATACGAATCCACGGCTTTGAGGTAATTCTCCTGGCCGTGGTAGTACTCACCAAGCCGAAAATGAGCTTCATGCACAGCCTTGGATTTGTTCTTGGGATCACGATTGATGAAGTCCTTGGCCGCATTCACATACAGAAGACCGCTGGTCTGGTTCTGTAACTGGGCGAATAGAGACTCGGCAGCTTTAAAACGCAGGTAGGAAGCATTCACCACATTTTTGGAAGGTTTGCTGTTTAAGTAGGTCTCAAGCTCTTTGATCGCCTGGCGTAGCTTGCCAGTTCTGACCAGAGCATCACCAAGATAATACTGGGCATCTTCCTTGTAGCGCTGGGCACGTGAGTCGTTTGACGCCAGGACTGTCCGTAATTCTGGAATGGCCTTGGAATATCGGCCTTTACGAATGAATGTCGCAACGTTCTGCCACGGCACGTACGGATTGAGAACCAGCTTTTCGTCTGCGTCCAGTTCTTTGGCCAGGAGTGTATCAGCCTCTTTCTTCCATGAGTCGTCAGCGTCTTTTGATTCTTTTATGCCTAACGCAAGGCCAATTGCCCGTTTTCGTGTCTTTTTGCGTTTGCCGCCTTTTTCTTTCTGACTCCGCTTGAATAGGTCTCTGGCTTCAGCAAACTGCCTCTCCAGCATGTCATCTGCCGAGGGTTCTTCATTCCGACGTTTCCTTTTACCACTCTTGGCGAGACGGCGGGTCTCTTGAAGCGCACTTTGGATCTTCTGGCGCATATTTGGGCTTGTTGCCCTGTCCTCCAACAGCAATTCGAAGTCGCGAATCGCCCAGCCATATTCCCCCAGTTCGCGCTCACTCAACGCACGTCCAAATAGGGTTTCGCGTTTGATGCTGGAAGCTGGACCAGAGGCAAATTCGGAGAAACCGTTAATAGCTGCTTCAAGCATTTTGGTTTGCTTTTTGCCTTCATGGACGAAAGAGCCGATATAATTGAGCCAATTCAGAAAATACACCGAGCGAGCAGAGATATCCTGGGCGTCTTTCCATTTTTTTGTTTCGTACAGCGCTTCAAGGTCGCCATCGACAGCCATGACGTCTTTCATCCAGCGCTCTGTTTTGGAGGTATTGGAATCGTAGATGTCCTGGAGGGGATCGCTCAGGTCTTTGTGAATTTGACGCACGGTCGAACGTTTGGACTTGACCGCTCTGGATAGGTCAGAAGCCGCCACAAATTCCATGGCAAGCGGACCAATGATCCCAATGGCTTCGAGCTGCGCGTCCTTACCTCCGCTCTTCAGCTGGCTTACGCGACTTTTTGCTTGGGCCGCACGAGACGACAATTCAGAAATTGTGACGGCGAGACTCAGCCGAGGAGCCACCAGCCCGGACACAAAAGCGAAAAGAGAGCAGACAACAATTATACGTCGCACGCCGAAACTCCTATCTCAGCTAGCCCAGATCTCGCAGGAATCGCTCCATTTCCGTTCTCCAGCGCGTTCCAAAGGTCAGTATAATGATCTGCTTGGTCAGCTGTTTCTCTTCAGTCAGTGGAATAAACTCTCCGCCACCAGCTTGCGAGATCGATGCCATCGTGTCTCGAAATTCGCGGTAAAAGCCGGGCAATGGGGATACTTTAAAGGCAACTTTGGTGAGGTGTGCGGTTTGTTTCCACAACGCCCGCTCAAAATCTTCATGCATCTTTTCAGCCAGGTCCATGGCGCTCACGACCCCACCTTGGGAGCGAAAACCTTGGGCCAAATTCATGATATTGCTGACCGTCTCAGGATGCGGAGAAGAACCTGAAACAAGCACGATAATCCGCCGTGATTTTTTGCGCCAGTTGAGATCGTGAATGGCAACATCGACGCCTTCATACAGAGCTTCAGGCCAGTCGCCTCCGCCACCGGCTTCGAGGTTGGCCAGAAAACCTTGTAGCTTCGAGGTTGAAAAGCTGAAATCCATCCAGCGGGTGACATATTCTTCGCCTCTATCACGATAGGCAACAATGCCGACTCGGGTGGTATCGACCATTGTTTGCAGGGATTCAATTGTCTTACTCAGCCGCTCTCGCACGGAGTCAATGACAAATTGCATACTGTCAGTTGCATCGACGATAAGAACGACATCAATACCGACCCGGCGCAGACCACCGACGTGGTCACCAAAGCCTCCACCAGCGACCCCATTGAGCGAACCGCTCAGATTGGTGATTTGGGTGGTGACACCCTTGAGATCATCAGAGGTCCGTCCAACCTGAATCGTCACCGGGCTAAACGCACTACTGATAATAGGGAGAGCGGTTGGCCGAATGGCTTGCACCCGGCCTGCCAGCGGTGCAGGTCCTGCCGACCAGTTCTTGACTTTTTTATGCGGCAGCATTTCCATGGATAACGCCCCCGGCAGGTCTTTCAGTGACGGTTCGCCTTCCCAATCGTCGGGGGTTTTCTGCTCTTCCGCCTGTTGCGCAGGATCCTGCGAGGCAGGGAGAGCCGCCACTTTAATCAGCTCTTGACTTTTTTGCATAACAGTCACAGCCGTTGTGGCAAAGACAGACAGCAGCAGCACGTGGGCGACCGTGGAGACGGCAAACCAGCGTGCATTGCTACCGAAGCCGCCTCTGGAAAACCACAGGTCTTCCGGTACTGCAACGACAGCAGGCTTTGCGTTTTTATTTTCTTCTTCGGCAGAAGCCATAGCAAATACTCCTTCTCTTCTAGCCTGTAACGACAGATGGCTTAAGGAGGTTACGGTCACGATATGCTGGACATCGTCCAGATCACCCCTGCTGGGCTGCGATAGCAACCTGAGTCGCGCCAGCGCGCTGCGCAGCGGAAAGAATTTTGACAGCTTCACCCAGGATGACCGCTTGGTCTCCTTCAAGGACGACTGGCACATCTTTCATGGCTGCAATAATGGGACGCAACGTCAGTTCTAATTCAGCCATAGAGACGGGCTGATTATTCACAAAGATTTCTTTTTGCGGAGTAACGGTAACGATGATCTGGCGCGGCTCAGAATCTGTTTCCTGGACCTGGGGCAAATCAATCGTTGCACCGGATTGTACCATCGCGACACTGGTCACCATAAAGATGATCAACAAGACAAGAAAGATGTCGGTCAAGGGAGTGATATTAATCTCGGACATGACCTCAGAACGGCCACCCTTCTTTTTCATGCCACCCATTGCCATGAGATTTTTTCCTTCCTAAGCAGCTTGGGCCGCTTCTTTTTTACCGATACGAATCGCGTCGATAACACGGTCGGAACCAATAGTCATCGCCGTCTCAATCCGTTCCAACTTTGTATTAAAATAATTGTAAAAGATAACGGCGATGATAGCGACAGCTAAGCCCAAAGCGGTGGCCACCAGCGCCTCAGAAATACCGCCAGCAACGACTGCAAAACCACCGCTGCCTTCGACTGCCATGCTTTGGAAGGATTTGATAATACCGATGACTGTTCCGAGTAAGCCGATAAACGGGGCGCTGACACCTGTTGTGGCAAGAATCCAGATGGCACCTTTCAGCGCTTCGTTCTCTTCAAAACGACGCTCTTCGGCTACAGTTGACAAATGCTCCATGGGTTCGTCTGACTGCCGAGAAATGATCTCACGAAATACACGCCCGGCAGGAGATTCGTTTTGCTTCTGAGCCGTCTCTAAAGCAGCATTAAAATCGCCCTTCTGCAATGGACTCACTAGAGTCCCGGCCAGACGCAGGGTTTTCGACATAATCCCGCCAAGAAACCACAGCCGTTCAAGAATGATCGTGATACACACCATCGACATCAGGACAAGGGGGTAACTCACGTACCACCCCTGATGAATCATATCAATTACGCTCAAACCTTCCATATTATGCCCTCCTATGGCTCCGAGTGATTGTGTTGCTGGTTAAGGTTTTCCTCTTGGGCTGAAGAGGCAGTGTTTTGAGCTGTCTGGATGGATTGCTTGTCCTCTTGAACATCCAGCTCGTGCAAAAATTGTTCGAGCCAGCCGATTTCCGCCTTGTAGGCGGCAAGGCCATGTTCAATAATCTTGGCCTGGGTTTGACCTGTCTTTTTTTCTGCCCAGTAAGCCTGTTGCTCGACAATCCATTTGAGCCGTTTTTGCGCCCATTGCAAATGCGTGTTCAAAGCGTCACGCAGTTCAGCGGGATTAATGAAATGGCCAAAAGCTAACGCTGCGTTGAGCGGATCAAAAACTTTCTCTCTGCTTTCAGTGTCAAATAAGAGGCGACGCAGTTCGGTCTGGAGATATCCGCGACCCGCCGACGTGATCTGGTAAATTTGCCGAGTCGGGTAACGTCCTTTTTGTTCGGCCCGAGCTTTCTCCACATATCCGGAACGTTCGAGCTGGCCGAGATTGTAATAGAGGGACCCCCCGCTCAGATTGATATACGTCGCATACAAACGCTTCTCAACCTTTTGGCGAAGCTCGTACCCGTGGTAGGGTTGCTCAGAAAGTAGACCAAGAATGACGAGTTGAACGCTCACAAAATACCTTTCTCAAATTAGTTTACACAGACTATATAAATGCAGCTGGGAATTTATTCAAGATACTGTATTGCAAAAGAATCTGGAGAGAGTTGATTTAGGCGAACTGCTTATATGCGAAGTGCGACAAGAACGACGGATTGCTCTTCTCAAAGTAGTTTGTGTGAACCAAGTAAGCGAAACTGAGCATTTTGTCAAGAAAATCTTAAAAAAAATTACAGAAAAAGCTGTATAGTCTGATTTTTTATTTTTAGGTGAGGGCTTTCTGAAGTTCTGCGCCCTGAATGATGAGAGTAGGGCTTGAAAAATTCTCTGACTCAGGACTCGTTTTACTCAGGACTGTCTTTCCGAATTACCCCTCGCTCCTGCAACAAATTCAGGATAATATCCAGACTGTGGTCCCACAGATTGACTTTGAGCTGATCGTATAAGGTAAAATTGGCCAGCCGCAACATGGGACGATCGTCAATAAAATCAATGATATTGATACAACCAAAGTCTTGCTCGATATTAAATACCCGACCGTCTGTTGTGCCCAGAACGGAAGCCAGCAGCGCATTATTGCTGCCACCATGGGCGACGACGAGCAGAGTACGCCAATCTGATTGACCTAGGATAGTCTGCAAAAACCGCTCTCCCCGTTCTCGGACCTGCCCGAAGCTCTCGCCACCCAGATACGGCTCGTCCCAGCCGGTTGTCGGGCTGGTGAAGAAACGTTGCACTTGCTGGAAAATATCCGTCATGTTCTGAGTCGCGGTCAGATCTTCACTTGGCATGATCTCTCGGAGGTCCGGGTCAAGCCTGACGTCGAGATCTTTCTCTTTGGCAATGATCTGGGCTGTTTCGTGGGAGCGCGACAGAGGACTGGAATAGATCCGATCGAGCGGGACAGCGTGAAAGAGCAGGGCTGCTGTGGCAATCTGTTCACGGCCTCGCTCAGTCAGGGCACCGTTGCCAATCGCGCCTTCGTTGGCGGTTCTCTGATAGAGGGTTTCCCCGTGGCGCATAAGATAGACCCGGCGACGCTCCATGGTGTTCTTCCTTCAGAGATCCGACGCCTGAAAAGGGCTGGGAGTTCACAGACAAGGCGTGGCGGAAGATACCCGGCACGGCTCGATCAGACGCCAACAAAATTGTAAGTCAACTCCAAACCGAAGGTGCGGCCTTTCGCCAGCGGCGAGAAAGTGCCGCCGCCGAGTGCCAACGGAAGTTGCGTATCACCGCCAAACCTGGTGTGGTTCAGCAGGTTCCTGCCGTACAGCCCGATCACCCATTGACTGTTGTTGATGGACAGGTCAAGACCGGCATCTAGAATTTTCTGGTGCCGGTTGAACCCGAGATTGTCGTCGCTGTCATACCACTTGTCCCGGTAGGCGTAATTGACCCGTGAGGCGAGCCGATAGCGGTTGCCGAGCCGCAGCGTGTGCAGCAGGCCCATACTGTAGGTCCAGCGCGGGGCGCGGGGCGGTTCCAGGTCCTGGTCTCTCCCGTCCACTTGGCCGTCACGATTGAGGTCGAACTTGACCTTAGTGTAATCCGTCTTGACAAAACCTGCTGAACTAAGCAGGACGAGACTAGGGGTGAGGGCAAAGCTTCCCTCCACTTCGAAGCCCCACATTTCGGCGTCGGCCGTATTCCGAATCACCTGCACGACATTCGCCTGCGTTTGCACAATCGGCCTGCCATCTACAAAGAGGATGTTGGGGAAGCCGGTATCTGGGTTTAAAACGGGCAAGTTTTCGGCGAGACTTAATTCGCGCTGCATATTGTCGATGAAGTTGTAGAAAAACGCCGCATTGAGGCGGGCGCGCGTGCCGAAGGTTTTCTTAAAGCCGATCTCGAAATTGTCGATCCGCTCTTCGTCAAACGCCTCGGCACCAAGGTCACGGGCAACCTGCAGGCCGAGACGCTCAAGCAGAGCGATCTGCGCGCTCGGCAGGTCCTTGCTCAGATCGTAAAACGTGTCACGCAGATTATAGCCGCCGGACCGGAAGCCGCGCGTCCAGTGGGCGTAGGCCAGGGTATCGTCATCAAACCGGTAGGTCAGGCCGATCTTGGGCGACAGATTGTTCCAGCTTTCTCCGTCTTTGAAATGGCTTGGGCAGGCGGGGCCGTTCACGATGTGACACGGGGTAGCACCGTTCCGGGCCAGATTCGTAATGTCCGCTTCTTTCGCTTCATGGGTGTAGCGCAGCCCAGCGGTCAGTGTCAGCCAGTCGGTGAGGTCGTAGTCCCCGGCCATGAATAGCCCGAAAGTTTCGACGTCATAGACACCGCCACCGCTGAACTCTCCTACGGCCAGATGCCGCCGTTCGTGATAGCCGATATCATTCTGAAAATAGTAGAAGCCGGTCGTCAGGAACAGCTTGTCGAAAAACAACCCGCTGTAGCGCAACTCGTTGCTGAACTGTTCCGCGACTTGGAGGGCACCTCCGTGGAACAAGGACAGCGGTGTCGCGTCAATATCACTCAGGGCATCTCCCCAGGCGTCGCGCCAGCCAAAAATGTTGGTGACCGTGCCGTCGCCCAGCGGCACGTCCCAATCCAACCGGGCGTTGAAGGAGTGCACCTCGGACTTGAGATAGCCGTCTTCGTTGACGGCGAAGTCGAAACTGTCACGGTCGAAGCTGGCAAAAGGGCTGGACAGGCCGGAGCCGTTGGTATGGTTCTGAGCCGCCGGGCCGTCGCCGTCAATCTCTTGATACTCGTAGCGCAAGGTCAGGCCCAGGCTTTCAGTCGGCTGCCACCTGACGACCGGCCGCAGCATCAGTGTGTCCTGCGCGCCGAAGGCCCGGTCGTTGTACTCGTTCTCGAACCAGCCCTGGTCCTGATTGGAATAGACGGTGAAGCGCGCGGCCAGCGTGTCGGTCAGCGGGGCATTCAGCGTGCCCGAAACATAGACGTTGGGCGCCTTGCCGCCGCCTTCAACCGCACTGCGGACCGTGGCTTCATACCGGTCCGTCGGAGTTTTGGTGTTGAGCAGAACGGCGCCGCCCACCACATTGCGGCCGAACAGGACGCCTTGCGGCCCGCGCAAGACTTCAATGCTCTCCAGGTCAAAGGTGTCATACACGACCGCCGCGTTCGTGCCTATATAGACCCCGTCGACAAATACGCCGACCGTCGGGTCGATGGACGGAATGGAACTGTTGATACCCAGGCCGCGAATCGAGAAGTTCGCGATCCCGCGTGCCGTGCCAACGTCGTCCAGGGTCACATTGGGCATGTTGATCGACAGGTTGCTGAGGTCGCGCACTTTCAGGGCGTCAATCTGCTCGGCATCGAAGGCGGTGATTGACAGCGGCACGTCCTGAATCGGTTGAGAGCGCTTTTGGGCGGTCACGACAACATCTTCCAACACGAAGGTGTTGTCGGAGGCGGCGGCCGCTTCATCTTCTGGCGTGGAATCCTGGGCCTTGGCTGGCAACGCGACAGCCCCCAGCACTAGGACAGCGCTTAGCACGACCAGGCCCAGGGCTGCCGGTACCGACGTTGAGCACCTATCCGTTTGTTGCCGTCGGTCTTCAGCCGTCTTGTTGCTCGGGTACATCGCTCTCACTTTCGCTCTCGTGGTGTCCGAGAGGGTGTCCGGAGAAATCTTCTCTGTCCGTAGAACTATAGCGTGCGATGTACAGCCGGACAAGAGAGATTCTCCTGGGTAGTTGCTCATTTTGAGAATTTTTGAGGGATGTCTTTCCAACGGCGCAGCAGTCACAGATTCGCGCCCAGTTTTCCGATTCTGTTGAGGCGATTGTCACTCAAACCTTGTGTAAGAGAAGAGGGGGGATGGCTGTGTCGCTGTCCTGGAGATCTTGATCGGGGACACCGGCCACCGTCCCACTCATGCTGAGCATAGCCGTGTGGGTGAAGTCGAAGCGTTAGTATGATTTCGCAAAAATCACTCGTCGCCGACTCGGTTCTCCACTCATAATGCAGCGTCCGTCCTCTTCTGGAGCATCCAGTGGAATACACCGAATTGTCACATTCAGATCGTTCTTGATCGTCTCTTCAATCCCAGGCTGGCCGTTCCAATGACTCAGTGCAAAGCCGGCGTGGATCTCTGGTTTGTCACGGTTTTGCGGGGTAAAGAAGTCGTAAAATTCATCCTTTGAATCGATACGACGCGTGTATTGATCGCGCAGCGTACGCGCCCGCTCAAGGAGCGCCGCCTGGATCTCATCCAGCTGTTTGGTCACCGTTTGGACAAACTCGGCTCGGGCTTGGCTGGAACGTTCCGACTGGGTCTGATCACGCCGACCAACAAACAGGGCATCATTGTCGAGTTCGCGCTGTCCAATCTCTACGCGAAGAGGGACGCCTTTTTTAATCCATGACCAGACTTTTTCGCCTCCCGAAGCGTCTCGTGTATCAAGTTCCACTTGGAGAGGCTGGTCATCGTAACGGAGCCCGCGAAGTTCTTGAGCAACCCGTTTGCAGTACGCCAAGATTTCGGCCCGATTTTTGTCCTTGCGCAACATCGGTAGAATGACGACATGCCGCGGAGCAAGCCGAGGCGGCAAGATAAGGCCGTTGTCATCGCTATGGGTCATGATCAGACCGCCAATCAGGCGGGTCGAAACACCCCAGGAGGTTGTCCACGCGTGGGCTTCTTTGCCGGTCACATCGGAGAACGTAATTTCAGACGAACGGGCGAAATTCTGGCCTAAAAAGTGTGAGGTTCCGGCTTGGAGCGCTTTACGGTCTTGCATCATAGCTTCGATACAATAGGTCGAGACGGCGCCGGGGAAGCGCTCGCTGTCGGTCTTTTCGCCTTTGATGACTGGAATTGCCATATACCGTTCGGCAAAATCAGCGTAGACATCTAGCATCCGCTCCGTTTCTTCTTGCGCCTCTTGTGCGCTAGCATGGACGGTATGTCCTTCTTGCCACAGAAACTCTGTCGTACGCAAGAAAATGCGCGGACGCATCTCCCAACGGACAACATTTGCCCACTGATTAATGAGCAAGGGCAGATCACGGTACGACTGGACCCATTTGGCAAAAGTCGCACCAATAATGGTCTCAGATGTCGGGCGAACAACCAGTGGTTCAGTCAGCTCCCCGGCTGGCACGAGATTTCCATCTGGCCCAGCTTCGAGACGGTGGTGGGTCACCACAGCACATTCCTTGGCAAACCCCTCAACGTGTTCAGCTTCCTTTTGTAAGTAACTTAGTGGAATAAACAACGGAAAATAGGCATTTTGGTGGCCAGTCGCTTTGAACATGCCGTCTAAGACGTGCTGGATATTTTCCCACAGGCTATAGCCCCAGGGCTTAATCACCATGCAGCCTCGGACGGCAGACGTTTCCGCCAGGTCGGCTGCCCGGACGACTTGTTGATACCATTCAGCGTAGTCTTCCTCCCGGATGGGGGAAATCGCTGTCTTCAGGGCTTGCTTCATTCCGCTTCTCCCTACGTACGAGTAATATTTACAGTGTTGAACACAGTATTTTGCGTAATTTTGCACAGCACCTTATCAGTTTGAGCACAGCAGTGCTTCTGCCATACGCAGATCTTCCGGGCTGGTCAGCTTAAAATTCCGCCTATCACCAGGCACAATCTGGACGGTCCCGCCCATTTTTTCAATCAGTGCCGCATCGTCAGTGACCGTAATGCCCTCATCTTGTGCACGCTGGTGGGCTGCTCTGATAGTGTCAACCCGGAAAGTCTGTGGAGTCTGGGCTAACCACAGCCCTTTTCGGGAGACGGTTTCAACAACAGCCTGGGCAGCATCGGCTCGCTTGAGCGTGTCCGAAACTGGTACCGCCACAAGCGCAGCCCCAGCCTGGGCAGCAACGCGGATACTCTCTTCAACAACAGGAGCGGTAATAAACGGGCGTGCGGCATCGTGGATCGCCACGATATCACACTCCGGGTCCAGGGCTGCGAGGCCACACCGAACCGAATCTTGGCGTTCTGCTCCACCATGTACGAGGCGGACTGGACAGCGCAATGGTCCGTGGCGATTGAGCATCGTGCGGCACAACTGTTCTCGTTCAGGAGCAATGACAAGAACAATCGTCTTGAGCGATAATGACTGATCTAGGCTGCGTAGGGTATGGATCAAGAGCGGAACACCGCACAGAGGGAGAAACGGCTTGGGCAATGCTGTCCCCATCCGCTCCCCTTTGCCTGCGGCGACAATGATTGCGTTGACGTGCATGCCAAAAGACAGGAAAAAATAAAGGCTGGGATATCCCAGCCTTTTGTATCCGAATCCAGCCAGGGAACAGAATGGAATAACTCAGGGAGCGAAGATGGTTTTGAGATCATCCATGATCTTCTCTTCGGTATGAGCACTCGCGATGGACAGCTCCTTGACCAGTAGATTGCGCGCCGTGTCGAGCATTTTTCGTTCCCCAAAGGATAATTCTTTATCTGCTTTGAGGACAAAGAGATCACGCAAGACCTTGGCGATCTCAATCACAGAGCCTGTTTTGATCTTTTCGGTATATTCTCGATACCGACGGTTCCAGGTCTGCTGATCAACTTCGACCTTCTTCGTGCGCAGGATACGATAGACCTTACTGACCATATCTTTACTGATAACCGGCCGCAGACCGGCTGCTGCCACGTTACTGGTAGGTATCATGATGGTCATATCACTCTCTAGGATCCGCAGCACGTAGAACTTCTGTTCATGGCCAGAAATGATCTTTGCCTGCATCCCCTCAATCGAACCCACGCCATGGCCAGGATAGACGACCTTCTCCCCGATTTTCAACATAGGTTTTTCTCCTAGCGGCACTCAGGATCCAAAAATGGTAGCGGATTCAGTCGCTGTCGTCAAATTTATAACTATTCGAAAACAGACAACTTTTTTAAAACGGTAGTCCAATTTTGACTACTTTTCCGTGGCCAACATCCGACCCAACCCAGCCAGCAAGACGTGCTCTCAAGTACTTACTACGGAACATCTCATGGATACGTTCCGTTTCTGTCGAATCATCGATAAATTGCGCTGTCGCAGTGAAAGTAAGGTCTCCAATTTTTATATCTATCTGCTTATTTTTCTTCAGATTTCGGTACCAAGAAGTTTTTCCTCCTTGGCCTGATTGGATATAAAAATGGCCGTTATCGTAAATAAACCAAATTGTGACCGTCCGGGGCTTGTCGCTTTTTCGTCCAATGGTCGTAATTTCGACAAGTGACTCCGCAGCAACGGCTTCCAGATCAGCTCGCGTAGGGCTCGAATTCGCCTTTTTTTCTTGAGCGAACAGCAGCGGGATGCTTTCAAGTGAAACCAATACGAAACTGATGAAGCTCAAGCTCAAAATCACAAAAAAACGTCTTTGAAAAGCGCACGTCCTTGTTTTTGTCATTCTTTCCTCCGGTTTCCTGCCTATGCATCCTCTGGAAACGATCTCATAGTATTACAGTATCGCAATAGCGCCCATATTGCCGTACTCTTACACCGACACAATCCCATGAGGAAGGGAATTTCACGATGGCTGAGCCAACTGTTCGTTTTGGATTCTCATTCACCACCTCCCACCCCGTCCAAACAGACCCACAGCAGTGCGTCCGAGATCTCCTGGAACGAGTCGCAGTCGCACGAGACGCTGGATTTCACTCGGTATGGGTCGGTGACCATCATGTCACCCCACACCATTATCTACAGAACCTACCAATAATTGCCCGCATTGCTGCTGTGTCTGGCCAGATGCAGATCGGTGCACTATTCATGCTGCCCTTGTTTCAGCCTATTATCTTAGCCGAACAGGTCGCGACGTTAGACGTCATATGTGAAGGCCGCTTTACGCTGATTACCGCAGTCGGAGGCCAACAAGAGGCGCATGCTGCCCTTAATATTCCATGGAAAGAACGCGCTCCTCGCTTTGAGGAATGTCTAGAGATTATGCGCCTCTTATGGACACAGGATAAGGTCTCCTACTCTGGGCGATTCTGGAATTTTTCCGATGTGACGATGAACCCCAAGCCTGTCCAAAATCCGCTCCCTGTCTGGATTGGGGCTGATGCAGACAGGCCAGTCCGACGTGCGGCAAGGTCGGCTGATGGCTGGCTGATTGCTCCCTGGCTCTCCGTTCCGGTATGCAAAGAGCGCATCGAATTTTATCAACACGCGCTGAATGAGTATGGGAAGAGTGTGACGGAAATACCCATTCGACGTGACGTCTACGTTGCCACAGACCGGGAAACCGCCAAACATCATACCGACCCTATCATTCAGGCTGGCTATCGAGGTTTCACCCCTGAGCGTTTAGAAGCGCTCATTATCGGAAGTCCCGAGGATATGATTGCTGAAGTGGAGAAATATCGCGCATTTGGCTGCAACCACTTTCTCTTCCGTCACATCGTCCGTGATCAGAGCCGGATGCTGTCGTCTATTCGGCTAATGGGAGAGCAAGTGCTACCATATTTTGCGTAATAGTTGGCCAGTTTTCAGTCATTCAGTCCTGAGTCTCTTCGTGTGGGGAGAGATGGTTATTACTCTTTCCGTCCCCTTCCCCAAAGCTCCAAGAGTGTGGTAGCCTGAGGCAACCTTGTCCCTAGAGGAGGAATGGAATGGCCACGCAATATTATTTTAAAGTCGCTAATGAGACCATTGACGTGCAATCCGGAAAGCATGACTCGCCTAATATCACGATTTCTATGAAGGAAGGTGATTACCTCGATATGGTAAACGGCAAGCTGAATGGGCAGATGGCCTTTATGAGTGGTAAGCTCAAAGTTGCGGGGGACATGGGGCTCGCGATGCGGCTCCAAGGGCTTTTCAAAGCTCGTGAGGCGAGCGATCCTGAAGTCGCCACCGTTCAGGACATCATCGCAGGCTCAGCTGATAGTTTCAACAAAGATGCCTCAAAAGGCTTGGATGCAGTTTTTCAGTTCGATCTGAGCTAATCTAGCCGAACAAGATCCTCTCTCCCTCCTCCGTCTTTTGCAAAAAAGCAAAAAAGATGGAGGAGGAATGCGGTTCTGCCACAATTTTTCTCTCTGTTCACTCACTCTTTTTCTCCACGCTACGGCAAACTGCTGTAATTTTCTGCAAGTCTTTGAGTGCCTCCTTATGCCAACACAAACGCTTATCGGTTTAATGTCAGGAACTTCGCATGACGGGGTCGATGCGGCCCTGGTTGATATTTCCTTTGCTCGGAAACGTTTTCAGATCCAACAGCGAGCGTTTCGCTCCTTTCCCTATTCTCTACCTGTTCGGGAACGTCTGCTGCGGTTGAGTCAAGGCGCTCCGGTTGATGCTGGTGAAATAGCACAAGTGAATGTTCTGGTAGGCGAGCTGTTTGCCAAAGCTGCTCGTAAACTCTGCCAAGTGGCAAAGATTTCTCCCGACTCTGTTGCGGCAATTGGCTCGCACGGCCACACCATCTACCATCGACCTCGGCAGCAACCAGGACCCGGTTCTACTCTGCAAATTGGTGAGCCAGCCGTTATTGCAGCCCAGACCGGCATCACAACCGTGGCTGATTTTCGGCCTGCTGATGTTGCCATGAGGGGAGAAGGAGCGCCCTTAGTACCCTATGTGCATTACTTCTTGTTTCATCAACCACAGCGATCAATTGCCGTGCACAATATTGGCGGGATTGCCAACCTGACCTATCTGCCAGTCAGACAGGGCCTTGATGGCGTCCTCGCCTTTGACACTGGCCCTGGCAATATGGTCATTGATGGTACTGTTCAGGCTGTCAGCGACGGGAAAAAGTTGTATGACAAAGATGGACGCCTGGCTCGGGCTGGAACGGTCCATACCCGCCTCGTGTCTGAACTCTTGCAGCATCCGTATTTTCGCCGCCGACCACCAAAATCAACTGGCCGTGAGGAATTTGGTGAAACCTATATTCAGCAGTTCGTCAAAAAGACAAAGACGTTGCAGTTGAGTGCTGAGGATACAGTCGCGACGGCGACGGCCCTGACGGTCGAAAGCATGGCCCGCGCGTATCGTCACTTTGTGTGTCCGCGCGGACCACTTGATGAAATCCTCCTCACCGGCGGAGGGAGCCTTAATCCTGTTTTGCGTGAACAGCTGGCTCAGGCTTTACCTCAGGTCCAGGTGCGTACGCTGGAAGAAATTGGCTTTGAAAGCCAAGCTCTTGAAGCTCTCGCATTTGCTGTGCTGGCATATGCCACGCTGCACGGTATGCCCTCGAACGTGATTGGGGCAACCGGCGCGCGACGCCCAGTCGTGCTTGGCAAAGTCGTTCCAGGACGTAACTATCGCAGCACTCGGCTCAATCGTCAGTTGACGCCGAAGCACCAATGAGCGCATATAAAGAGGCCAAGAAGAGGTGAAGAGGAG
This sequence comes from Binatia bacterium, assembly GCA_965231765.1. GTDB lineage: Bacteria > Desulfobacterota > Binatia > Bin18 > Bin18 > JAAXHF01. The sequence goes on along the minus strand of OZ246887.1, from coordinate 3,291,032 downwards.
GGAGTCAAATGCCCAAACGTGTGGTCATTATTCCTGGCGATGACGCTGCCCCGGAGGCTATGGCACCAACGGTTGAGATTCTCAAGAGTTTAGCTCTTGACATCAGTTTTACAGAATTTCCCATTGGTGAAGAAGGCGTCAAAAAATACGGCTCACGAAAAGATTTTCACCAAGCTTTATGCGATGCCATTGATCAGTCTGATACGACCTTGTTTGGCTCAACAAATGGAACGACTGGCGGGATTAGTTATTTACGCTGGGGCAAGCAGACCTATGCGAATGTGCGCCCAACCCACTGGTTGCCTGGTTTCCAGAGTCCACTCAAGAAGCCTGAGGGCATCGACATGGTCATTGTCCGTGAGAATCTAGAAGATCTGTACATGGGCATTGAGGGTGATCTCGATGTGCTATCGGCTTTGCCACAGGCAAGCGTGACCAGCTACTTAACCAAAAAGCCTTTAGATACGACGCCGGCCGGAAAGTTTGCCCTCAAAGTCATTACCGAAGAAGGCACCAAGCGAGTCGTCCGCTTTGCATGTGAACTGGCCCGTAAGCGCAAAGCACGCGGCGGAAGAGGTCTGGTGACCTGTACCAGTAAGTACAATATGTTGCGCATCAGCGATGGCTTATTTCGGCAGGTGGCTGAGGAAACCGCCAAAGAGTACCCTGATATCGAATATAATCAGTATATTGTTGACGATTTTGCTCATCGTCTCGTGGCAAACCCGAGTCAATTTGATGTCGTTGTCATGCCAAATCTATATGGTGACCTGCTCTCAGACGCTGCAGCTGGAACAATCGGCGGCCTCGGTCTGGCTCCCAGCGGTTGTTATGGCGATGATTATGCGTATTTCGAGTCTGCCCATGGCACCGCTCCAGACATCGCCGGTCAGCATATTATCAATCCTACCGCGACCCTGCTCTCAGCCGCTCTTATGCTCGAGTATCTCGGCTGGCAAGCACAGGCCGAGCGGCTTGAAGCAGCGATCACCCGCGTCTATGCCGAGGGGAAGATCCTTCCCCCTGACCAAGGCGGTTCGTCATCCACCACAGACTTTTGTGCTGTGGTGAAGGAGTACGTTCTCAATTCCTAACAACAGAATTGGGGACTGAATAGTGATGTGGCAATATTCCTCTGGTGATGAACATGCCAGAGGATTTCTTCTCAGGTTTCTTTTTTGGATCAGATCTCGCCTTGAGCCTCTTGGAGTTTGCTCCGGCCTCTTTTAATCACAACGACATCTTGGCCATTAACTCGTAAGGTGCGCCGAGCGGCAGATGGCTGAGAGGCTGTCGTCTTGCGGGCACGATCTTCGCGCCACTGTTTTAACTGCTTATCTACATCTTTCTGAATCACATTTCCTCCTCGAATCATGTTTTCGTGAGAGTGTTATCCGTCAATAAAGGCTTCTAAGCTCTTAGCGCGAGTCGGATTGCGCAATTTGCGCAGCGCTTTGGCCTCAATCTGACGGATTCGCTCGCGGGTTACCGCAAAGCGTTGTCCGACTTCTTCTAAGGTATAATCGGTTTTTTCATCAATACCGAACCGCATCCGCAGGATTTGTTCTTCACGCGGGGTGAGGGTTGCCAAGACTCTACGTGTCTGTTCTTCCAGGCTCAGCGCCATAGCGGCATCTGCTGGAGACAGGGTTTGACGGTCCTCAACAAAGTCGCCCAGCGAGCTTTCTTCGTCGTCGCCAATCGGAGTTTCCAGCGAAACAGGCTCTTTCACAATTTTGAGGACCTTACGGACTTTGTCGGGTGGGACCTCCATCTGGATCGCGATTTCTTCTGGAGAAGGTTCACGACCGAGCTGTTGGACCAGGTAACGCGAGGTACGCAGGACTTTGTTGATCGTTTCGATCATATGGACAGGAATGCGAATGGTACGGGCTTGGTCAGCAATCGCCCTGCTGACGGATTGGCGAATCCACCAAGTCGCGTATGTCGAAAATTTATAGCCCCGCTGATATTCAAATTTTTCGACTGCCCGCATCAGCCCAATATTGCCCTCTTGGATAAGGTCCAAGAATCCTAGGCCGCGGTTAACATAGCGTTTGGCGATGCTCACCACCAGGCGCAGATTTGCCTCGATTAAGCGGCGCTTGCCTTCCTGTGCCTGGGCTTCTCCACGGGAAACGCTGTGCAGAGAATTTCGTAGGTCTTCGCTGCTGATACCCATGTCGACTTCAATCTTCTGGACTTCTCTGCGCGCCTCCTGAATCACTTGATTTGCGTTTTTGACTTTTTGGATCTGGGATTTGCTCAATTCTCTAGGCTGTTTTTCCGCACGTTGCGCTCCGGATTTAAGACTTCGGGCCAGGGCAAGAATATCGGTTGCCTTGCTGTGCAGGATCTCTTCTTGGAATCGAACCATGCGTTGACAGTTCTCTAACAGCCCGCCCACTTCTTTGAGCTTTTCGGCAATGACTCCAATATGACGCCGACCAAGCGGCACGCTTCCCAGCGCGAGCTGCATTTTTTCTTTGATATCGCTAACTTTCTTTACGGCCTTTTCACGCTCTTTGATGCTCAAGCGCTTGTGTAAAAGCTGATCGACCTTCTCCATTTCTCCAGCTAAGCGTTTGAGCGAGCTCATCTTGCTGAGAAAGAGTTCAACCCGGTGGTCCTCCTTCCCGGTCGCGTCGGCCTCCTCCTCTTCGTCACCAAAAATATAACGCGGCTCGATTTCTTCCTGCTTGAGTTTTTCTGCCAAGGCTAAGACGTATCGGAGCGCGAGGGGAGAATAAAAGACCTCTTGCCGGACCAGCTTTTCACCAGCTTCGATCTCCTTGGCAATGGCAACTTCTTCCTCGCGACTCAGCAGAGGAATATTGCCCATCTCCTGAAGATACATGCGGACAGGGTCGGAGGTATCGGTGGTAGGCGGCTCTTCGACCACAACCGCCAGTTCCTCTTCCCACTCTTCCTCTCCACGCTTGGGAATATCAATGCTGACCGTATTATCGTCGTCGGTCACCTCTGTGGCTTCAATATCCATTTCTTCAAGAACGGACATGACGCCATCGATGTCTTCTGCTGGGGCGATCTCAGGTGCGAGAAGAGCATGGGTCGCCTCTAGGGCTGCGTTCATGGTCGGTTTCTCCGGGACAGAGGCGACGTTTCGCCTTCTCGCTTCTTTCCGTTTTTCCATAGGATACCTATACCTCTCCATCTGGGCGGTGCGCACAGTACAGGTGGTTGGCCACTATTTTCTGACTGGGTGTCCGGGCAGAGGAAGGGAGCGCGGAACGCTTCGCTGCATTGATGTTGTTTAGACGGTACAAGATCTTTGGGAAGGTTCCTCAATCAGGCTACAGATCCTGATACGGAACGTAAAGTTCCCCTATCCTAAGAACGGTTGTGCAAGAAGTCAAGAGAAGATCGTCTGGGCAAAAAGGTTTTCTGTGTGTTTGCACTCCTGAGGATCAGCGCAGATCTCTTAACTTTAGTCTACTCAGCAAAAAATGAGACGGGATGATAGCTCTCAGGTGATTAGGATGACATGCTGACTGCCCGCGCCGCTCCTATGGCTGTTGCATATTCTGCATATTGGGGAATGGTAAAATGCACCCCACGCCGTGGGCGAATGGCTTCGATACATGCCTGGAAGGCTTGGAGACGGGTCAGTTTGCCGGTTAAGACGATCTCATTATGCTGACGAGTGTGGGCGGCAAACATGCTCAGGGTAAACGTGACCCAGGCCACCATATTGACCAAGCCAAGCGCTTTATCTGCCTGAGAGGGATCGGTCTGCAGCTTGCCAAAATGGCTCGCTATAGCTTTGGCTGGGACAATACCAACCGGCCCACCCGCAATATCGCCCACAGTCAGATCGACCTGGCTCAAATCCCCCTGTGCGGCAAGCTGTTCAAGCGTATCCAGCTGAGTAATACCCAGAAAGTGCCGAGCCAAACCACGCAGCGTGCCTCCGCCTATGCCAGTTCCGCCCAAATGGTCGATCTGGTCTTTACGGACAGAGACCAAAGCAGTCCCGGTGCCGAGAGAGACAACGAGGGCCTCAGACTTTCCAGCCAACGTACTCCCACCAACCCCAATAGCAGTGATTTCTGAAACTTTGACAACAGGCACGCCAAAAATTTCGTCCGCCAGGTGATGGCTTCCACCACCACTCGCCGCAATAGCCTGAACGTCACTGAGTTTGCGGCCAGCCGTATTGAGCAGCTTGCCTAAAGCCCCCGCTGCGGCAGCCAGCGGATCGCTCGTTTCAATTGTTTCAACAAGCACTGCTGCTTCGTTGAGCAGAACAGCGTCTGTTGTCGAACCACCAATATCAATACCAATAATCATGTGTCTTACGTACTGTCACAAATTTTGCCGATAGACAGTAATCTGTTCTTTTCTGGCCGGATCATAATTCTGCCATTTTGCGCCGGGGACAGCTTCCGGATCAACCTGCTGAAAACCGTAGCGCTCAAACAGGCGTTGGGCGCCTGTTTGAAATGTGCAGGCAAAAATATAACGCAGGCCGGCAGTTTTGGCCTCTTGTATCATCCTACTGACCAAGCGACCACCAACGCCCTCACCTTGAAAACGAGTTATGGTGTACAAACCAACAATTTCTCCAACTTTGTCGTCGAGATAGGGCAAAAGAGCACAAAATCCTGCCAACTCTCCAGTTGCGGCTCCAAGCCATGCGCCATAACCGTGCAAAAGGAGGCGGCTCGTTTCCTCAGGAGTTCGGGGCTTCAGATAGCCTTCCTGTTCACCACGTTGAATAAGCCGCTCGGCGTCATAAAAATCGTCCAGCCCAAGCGGCTCAACTCGACAGTAATCAGTCAGCGTAAAAAGCGTACCGCAGCCAGCATAGGTGAACAGCTCGCGGGCCAAACCGGACGGGCTGCACACCGAGACTGAAGCAACACCACCCTCTAAAGCTGTACGGATTGCGTCAAGGAGTGGTCGGCGAATCCCCAATCCCGTCCATTCTGCCTCGCCTTCGCGCAGGAGTTCATTCAAAACCGCGCCGTGCATAAATGAGAGCTGCCTTTCCCCGGCAGTCAGACCACCAGCCGCGTCGAGGATGACCAGTTTATGTACCTTCAAACGAACGGCCAAGCGCTGTGAACATGACAACAGAGCTGACTGTGGCTGTTCGAGGCGGTCTACCTGGTCTTCCTCGTCTCCACAGCCCAAATCGACAGGCCATATGCCAATGCACACCGGTGTTGTCCGCAGTACCGCCCACAGCTGTTCGAGCAAGAGATTGTCTTCTCCTCTTGTAGACAGAATAACGGGCTGAGGCTGTGGAATATGGCTCAATTGGGCAGTATTGCGGACAGTCTTGGCGATCCTGAGGCTGAGCTTATCAATCAGATGCTGTTCCTCCAAGCACTGTTCTCCAGCAAAATCAGCACAATCAGCTGTTTCGATGAGAAAGACCACTCGGGTTTCATTTGCGACAAGGTCCTGGCACACAGCAGCCAAGGTTTCGACCTCAGCTTGGCTCTTCAGGGCTCCAGCTTGGAGTGTAAAAAAGAAACTCTTGCCGCGGAACTCCTCAAGATAGAAGTCTTTTTCAGAAAATGGGATCTGGGCCATTTTTTTCATGATTGTGCCAAAACTATGCTGTGTGAGAGCTTACTTTTTCTGTTCTGCTTGCAAGAAAGCCTGAGCAGCTGAGCGCGCATCCTCATTCCAGGTAAAGCATACGTCTTGTGAGGAACGGGCAAACAAGATGATCAGATCTTTTACTGGATAGGCGGTCAGCCCCTCAAGTGCAAGTGCATACAAACCAAGCTGGAGGCGATCGCGTTGTGCCCGGAGCGGGATCTCTTCGTCTGGAATCGCGTCCGTTTTAAAATCGAGAATGACCCAAGCATTATCTTCCAGGAAAGCAAAATCGATCACACCATCAAGTAAACAATCGGCTCCATTGATTGGTTTTTTATAATGCAGACTAAAGGGCACTTCAGCAAAGCGTTGTTTGGCAGCCCGGACTCTGGCCATACTAGGCGCAGCCAAAATATTACGGACCATATGTTCGGCGTCCTCTCTTTCGGCTGCTGTCATACCATCGTGTAGATTCTGGCTCAGCAATCTCTCACCAGTTTTCCAGCCTTTTCTGAGAGCTGCATGGACAGCTTTGCCAAGCCGCAGAGTCGCCTGGGGACTCCTTGCCTGTGCCGGGTCGCCTGTCTCCACAAGCAGAGCAGTCACTTCAGTCACCGCCCGACTGCTCCGCCCTTTTTCTCTCAACGTGTATTGGTCGTCCTGCCACGCTTGGTAGACCTGGAAGGCCATTTCATCAGTAGGAATCTCGGTGAACAGTTGGAGAGGTTCGGGCTCAAGCTCTGGTACGGGTTCTACTGGTTGTATCGGAGGGACAAGCGACACATCCGATACGTCCTGCGCTCCATCTAACGCTAACGCTCCGTTTTGAGCTTCTCCTAAAATCTGAGACCATGCTGGATCACTGCCGTTGAAGATGCTCCAAAAGCTCTTTTTCCCAGTCTCTTCGAAGCTGGACATATCGGGCACGAGGGGAAGAATCAGATGATTCTGTACCCGTGTTGCGGCAACATACCACAAGCGGCGTTCCTCAGCCGTGTCGCGGACTTTTTCGCGGGTTTGGGTCTCTTGCCAGCCGTGCGTTGTCCAGCTCAAAGCACTTGGTCCAAGCTGTAACTCAAGCCTGCTTTTGTGCTGTGTCCGTTCGATCAGACCAATCGGACTCGATCGGCCTGAGCTCGGAACGGCATCTGCCAGAATAACGACGGGAAACTCTAGTCCTTTTGCTTTGTGAATAGTCAAGAAACGCACGGCCGGCTCATAATCTTCGGCAATCACAGCTTCGCCTTCTTGTGCCACACTTTCATGCTGGTCCAAGAAACGGTTAAAAGCGCCCAAAGTCCGCAAACCTTGGGCAGACAATGCCTGAGCCAAGTCAATGAGTTTGAGCAGATTAGCGACCCGTTGCGCGCCATGTCGGTGTAGAGCAAAAAGTGGCACGAGATGCGTCTGATTATAGATATCGTACAATAGTTGGGCCGGGCTGGACTGTCTGGATCGGGCATGCAAACCCCGTAAGAGACAAAACGCCGCCCGGAAGCGGTCTGCACTGGGAAGAGCCGAGGGAACAGACTCATTCATATCAGTCGTATATTGAAAACTTCCACCGCTGCTCACAAAAGCAGTCAGTTCTTCGTCGGAAAATCCACACACTGACGAACGTAAGGTTGCAACCAGAGCGACATTATCGGACGGGCTCTCAATCGTACGCAGCAGGACTCGGAGTTCTTCTATTTCCGAACGGCTGACATACTGCCGTCCGCCTAGGACCTGATAAGGAATACCAGCTTGGCGAAAAGCCTCCTCGTAGGCGTCCATGGCTCGGTGGGTGCGAAACAGGACGGCGATATCACGATAATTGAGCGCCCCATCTTCCGATAGCTCTCTCCATAAATGAGTAGCTGCATCTGCAGCTGCTTGCCGGAGAAACGCCGCGACGGTTTGGGCTTCCGCCACACGCATATCTTGCCGGACAGGTTTTAGGGGGAGGAGGTTTTTAGGGATCGGCAGCGGTAGAATGGCAGGTCCGTATCGGCCTGTTTGGCCTTGAATGTTTTTGTCTTCTGCCTGTCCTTCTCTTTCTTCTGGTTCTTCTATTTCTTTTTGCTCTCCTTGCGCTTCTTGCCGCGCAGCAAGAAGTGGGCGATAGACCAGAGCCTCTGATACATCTTCCTGTATATCGCCAAAAGCCCGGTCAAAAGTGGTATTAATCCAGTTCAGAATTGGAGCTCGAGTCCGGAAATTCATTGATAAGGCAATGACCGCGCCTTGCCGCTCGATAGCAGTCCGGACGAGGCTGTACACGGCAAGATCGGCCCGCCGAAAGCGGTAGATCGACTGGTAAGGGTCGCCAACCAGGAACAGCTTGCCTGGTTTGAGGACCGCTTCCGTCCATTCCTTGGCCTGGGGTTTCCGCTCTGCCAAAAAAAAGACAATTTCCGCTTGCAGCGGGTCAGTATCCTGGAATTCGTCGATCAGTAAGAAATCAAATTTGTTTTGGAAATACTGGCGGACCTCAAGATTGTCAGCTAGAACGTTTCGCGTGCACAGCAGCAGGTCAGTAAAATCCAGGCAACTCTGGTCCTGTTTTTTTTTGTCATACGCCGAGAGATAGCCGCTGAGCCACTGGACAAGCCCTAGCGTTTGATTGTGCACCCAAGCTGCGCGGGCTTGATTATGAGCATCCGCCAGGTCTTGAAAGCAGGCCCGGACCTCGGCCAATGTCCCGGTCGGTTTCCAGTTCGCCTTGTTGCCTGCCCGTCTTTGGACTGGCCAGGACTGGAACAACAGTCGCTCCCAGCCCTGGTTGTGACCTGTTTCAGGCTGCTGCAGCTGCTCTACCTGCTCTATCTGCTCTTGCACTCGCACGATCTGGGCATAGGCACGGTCGGTTTTGTCACTACACGCCGGCTGCAGACTCACCAAACGAGCAAGCAACTGCTGAAAGAGTAGTCGAAAGGTTGGAAGAGGAGAGTCAACAGGCTCAGCGAGTAATGGCAGACAATCTCGCTGTTCAACAAGAAAATCGCGCAGCGCCTCAAAATGTTTCAGGCTCAGGCCAGCCCGCAGAGCAGTTTTGACGACGTTCGGTCCATGCTCCATCTCCTGAGCGAGCCACTCTTGCCACGTTTCGGTTTGCAGCACGCGTGTCCCAAACGTGTCGAGAACAGTGAAATTTGGATCAACTCCAGCTTCAAGCGGACGCTCGTGTAGCAATGCTGAGCAGAAAGCGTGGACTGTAGAAATTGACGCTCGTTCGAGTTGCAAACGAGCGGCCCGGAGGTGACGGCGTTCCTCATCTGGTAAACTGCCGGCGAGAACACTATCTATCTCAACTCGCAGTCGAATACGTAGCTCACTGGCTGCCTTTTCGGTGAAGGTAACAGCTACGACCCGCTCCAAACGACTCCGCCCCGTGCAGATCACGCTCAACAAACGCTGCAACAGCACCTCGGTCTTGCCAGTCCCAGCCCCGGCCTCGACGAGGAACGTCGTGTCCAGCTCACCTGCTGCCCGCTGGCGTACTCCTGCGTCTGTCTCGTCCCTTGTGTCTGCTTCGTTCAGTGTTCAGTTCCCAGTGTTCAGTTCCCAGTGTTCAGTTCCCAGTGTTCAGGACACTGAACACTATCAAGAAATCCTCCGCAGTTGGCGGAAGGCAAGCAAACGGGGATCGTTTTGCTTGCGCATCATCTGTTTACCGACTTGGCTGCCACAGATTTCAGGAAAAGGGCATGGGGAACAGGTGTCTGGCTGAGGAAAAAAACAACCTGAGCGTACGCCTGTCACAATGATGGTCATAATATGGCGCAAGGTGCGCAGCGCCTCTGGCCATGTCTGTGCAGTGAACGCAGCCGGGGTGTTACGTTCGCTACCATCCACACCAACATATCGGGCCGATTCCCACATCAATTCCGGCCGTAATGTTTGGGCCGCAAATAAATACAGGGGCAGCTGGAGGACCATGCCTTTGGCAAACTGGCCAGGCGGTAGTTTGCCTGTTTTATAGTCAATGATGCGGGCTTTCGGCTGGTCTCCTGTAGAAAGATCGATGCGATCAATACGCCCCCGTAGGTCAATTATTTCTCCATCGTCTAGTGCGAACTGAATAGGAATTTTGGGAAAAAACGGGCTCTCGAGCATATCATCAGATGCCCCAGACACTCCTTCAGCTGAGCGCTGAGACATGCCCAGACCGAAATGGGCTTCAAAAGCCTCAGGCACAAATTCTGCCCCTATTTGGCGCTCCCGTTTGAGGAGGAGGGCTAAACGTTCATGCATACGCTCTTTTTCCAGCTCCCAGAGTAAGGCAAAGCCTGTCGGATGGGTTTCAGCAAAATGTGCAAAATGCTTCTCTGCGGTCTGGCTGAGCCGTTGGCTGAAGGCGTGATTATCTTGATCTGCCTGATCGGACTGATCTGCCATAGGCAGTTGGCCTGCCGCCCGCAACTGAGAGAAGAAATCATACAAAATATCGTGTAGCAGCAGCCCTCGGTCTTGGGGTCTGAGAGCAAGAATCTGTTCCGGGTCCTGACGCGGCTCAAGGCCTAACACCGCACTCAAAAAATAACGAAAAGGACACCGAGCGTACATTTCAAGCGCGCTGGCTGACACGACAACTCCAGCCGGAAAAAGGCGTTGATGCAGGACGCTCCTTGCTTCAGGAGATTCAAGCATACCATCAAACGGTGTCAGCCGCCCCTGCTCCCAGCGTTGGACGTTTGCCCGCTGGGCATGAAAAAACGCTGGGGCAAAGTTTGGTAGATAGCCTAACGGACTGGCAGCGCCTGTGGCGACAGCCTGTCCGATGCTGGACAGATGAAACTCAAAAGTATCTAAGGTATTCGGGACCTTATCTGGAGGACTTGTATACACAGGCACAAGTGGCACCCGCCGACACCACGATTCGAGATCAGCAAACGTCTGAGGAGTCCCACGTAATGCCTCAAGAACACGCAACAGATACCATGACGGCATGTGAACATGTCCACTTGTCTGATCCTGACTCGGATAGGTCAATACCAAGTATTCGGTGGCACTGTGGGCGATGAGGCTGAAGAGTAAGCGGTCTTCTTCATTCTGCTGGCTCCTTTGTCTAATCTCACAGCCAACCGTCTCGGCTAGGTGCTGCCGCTCGGCATCCAGGAGCAGCGGGTCTTGTCGAGCGGGGCGCGGAAAATTCCCATCAATAAGCCCTGGGACAATAAGCACTCGAAAACGGACTCCACGAGCGGCAGACACATCCCCCACAAAAACACCCTGGGCATCACCCTGCGTATCAAAATGCTGGGTGTTTGCGGTTGCCGTAGCCAAAGCATTCATGACAGCTCTTATCCAATCTTCCCGTGTGACGGACGAAGCGGACTCGTGTTTGTCTTCCAGCCTGCTTCCGAGCTGGTCATTGAAAAGATCTCGTTGCAGAAGATCCAGCTGAGCCAAACGCAGGAGGGTTTCTTCAATATCAGCAGTCTCTGGTCTGGGCATCATATAGGTTTGGCACAGCTGTAAAGTATACTCTGCCCAGCCGTGCCAGGTGTGCAGGCTGGATTGCTGCTCAGCTAGAGCCAAAAAGTCCTGCATAAAAGCCACAAAAGCTTGCAAAACGTGGAGGTCGTCTAGGTTCTGGGCACTTTGCGCCTCACGTTGGTAGTGTTTTTCAAGTCGAGCTAAACGGATTCGCCACTCCTCGGCACCGCGGACGATACTTGCTTGGCGAGAAAATTCCTCCCAGCGGTCTGGGCGGATATAGGCAGATATATTATCCAGTTTTTGACCACGAGCTGTTCCTAAATCTTTCTTTTCAAGGAGTCCAGCATAGGGCGGATTGCTGACACTCAGGAATTCGAAGACGCGCGGACGGGCGTAGTCCTCAGCTAGCATCCGACACAAGAGCCGGAGAGCCTGTCCGGCAGAAGTTTGCAGTAGCGGCAAGCCACCAGACATAAAACACGGGATATCAAATCCGCTTAAGGTCTCAAGCAGTACAGGGCCATAGTTGGCCGCGTCGGGTAGGAAGATCCCAATCTCAGAAAAGCGTACATCATGATCACGGACCAAGCCCAAAATCGTTCGCCCAATCTCACGCACCTCGCGGCTGCGGCCTGGAGCGGTTAGACAAATGACGGAATTGTCTAACAAATCATCTGAGCCATTTATCCGACTTTCTTCCGGACTCTCTTCTGGACGTTCTATCCCTTCTTCGAAAAGACGGCGTTGAACTCGTACCAAGCCGTTTTTGTCTACTCCACGAGCAGATACTCCGGCAGCAGATTGACTGCCTCGATACTCTGCTGCCGGAGTCAGGGGCGTATATTGTAAGCCTAAACTTCGCAGCCAGTTCAAGCTTGGCGTAGCAGACTCATAGGCGCTGCCAGCCCGCCAGGAAAAGAAGACCAGTACGTCGCGATCTGACGAATCTCCTCGCCCGTGTATTGCAGCGGCAAGAAGACGCCGCTGAAGAGAGCTGAATTTTTCAAATCCATAGATAAATAGGGGAGATGCAGGAGCGTCGCCCGCACGAGTATTATCTGGCTGGGCCTCTAGCAACAGGGCTGCACGCTCAAGCAGTTCATGGTCATCGTAGAGCTGGCGTTCACTCAGAAAACGACGGTAGCGTGTGTAGAGCGTTGCAATACCGTCAATCTTGTGGCGATACGGGCCTGTGAGCCGAGCCTGCTTAATAAACGTGCGCAAATGGTCTGGAAAGATGCCTGCTTGCTGACAGTCGGCCAACGTCTCTAAAAAGATCCGAGTAAAGCCAGATGTAGCTTCTGGAGCAGCTTTCGGAGCAAACTCGGCCGCAAATCCAGGCTGTCGAGAAGAAGAAGCAAAAACAGGAGAAATCCCCGCTTCACGAAGCAATTTTTGGACAATATTTGAGACAATGAATGGAGCGGCAAGCGGTGACAAGGGCTGCCAGCCGGCCTGAATCAGGCTGTCTTGTGTACAGTCGCGAGCAAAATCAAGCAGTGTAGAAAACTGAAGCCCAAAGTGTCCTCGCCCCGCCCAGGCAATAGCGTGGCGCAAATACACAGCAACAGAACTATTCGGAACGAGAATCGTAAGTGGGGTAAGTGCTTGTGCCGTTTGGATAGTTTGCACCGCAGCAATAAGCGCATCTTGCAAAACCGCAGACGCGTCCGTCACAAACACACGCCGTTGGGGCATACCTCACTGCTTACGGTGTTTATCCTTGTTTTTCAAGGAACATACCATCAACAGTCCGTCTTCTCGATTTTCGTAATACTTACGCCTGACTGTGACCGTTTCAAAACCAAATTTGCGGTACACGGCAATCGCCGCCTGATTGCTCTGGCGGACTTCCAGATTGGCTGAACAGGCTCCCGCCTGACTTGCCTGGGTCAAGGTCTGCCGTAACAGCGTCTGGGCAATACCGCATCCACGGCAATCCGGATGTACGGCAAGGTTGAGAATATGGGCCTCATCAATAATCAACCAGGAGCACAGGTAGCCAACAATTTTTTTTGTAGCTTTTTTTACAATTTCTCCCGATGGTTTGACATAGTGAACAGGCCGAGTCTGTTCGGCGACAAGAAAGCGACCGTGCGGATTGTGTAACTCGTGGACAAAAGCGGGACGATTCCAGGGGGTGGAATAACAGACTTGTTCAATTTCCAAGATGGCGGCGAGATCTCCTTCTGTGCAGAGTCTTACAGACACCGCTGAGTCACGTTGTGGATTGACTTGAGGCTCAGCAGTGTCTGACATGAGATTGCATTGGATTGAGCGATTGCTAGCGCCGGAACAAGATGACTTCCAACGTCCGATCACGGTAGCGATGTTTAAAACTCGCTACGGGACGGTCGAAATTGATCTGCTTGGTAAAATCAGGCGGAAAAGCTGCTGAGACCGCTGCCAATTTGCGCAGATCAGGATCCGTGACACTGCCTTTGACCATGAAATTACTGTCCTGCAGAGACAATTCGTACTCGTAGTCGGGCATGTCATCACCGATACCCAACTCTCGCTTGAGAGCAGAAACCGGAACACGACGTGGAAACTCCATCCGCAACAGATAGGCATTGCCCTCTTCGTCAACGGTATAGGCCTCGCCATAGCGCCGGGAGCGTTCCGTCTTTTCATCGAACTCTTCCGTGTAATAGCCCTCAACCGGAATATTCCCCCGCTCTTGCGAACGGCGGGTCTTCATACTCAGAAATGGAGCAGCGAAAGGTGCCAGGAGGAGACCATACGGAGCGCCACGAAACGTGGCCTCCTCGCTTGGTACACCTTGAAAAAAAGATTCGCGCAAACGGAAGAGCGTTTCCCCTGAAACAACCATAAGGCCAATAAAAATACTGGTATTAATGTTCTGGCTAAACAGCTCGCCGCCCATGGTGACATACGCAGTCATGCACAAGGCGGGATACAGAATCATATTCAGGAGGACATTCAGACCAGTCGAAGTCGCGGCGCTAAAATAGCGCGGGTCGTCAACGGCTTCCTCTAAAGATTGTTTGGTCGATGCTGGCAAGGCTCCCAATAGAGGCTGGGCAACGGCGACAAGAGAGCCAAACCCAGGCCTGGCCTGTTTGGGCTTGATCCGAGACTGCGCCTGCTCAAAGCTTCCAGCCAGCTCGCTCGGAAAAACCTTTTCTCGCTCTTCTTTTTTAGGCGGAGCGGGTCTAGCGGCGGGTTTGGCAGCGGACGCAGCTTTCGCCGCAGCCGGAGCAGCAACAGGTGCAGGGGCGGATTCAGCAGGAGCTGCCGGAGCAGGCTCAGTCGCACCGTTGGCCTGAGGCGCAGGGGCTTCGGTTGCAGCAGCTTCAGCCGGAGCAGCCGCACCTGCGGCTGCTCCGGCTTTGAAACGGGACGGGAAGTCGCCCTCAAATGTCTCGTCGGCATGCAGCTCTTTGGCTCGGGCAAGAAGGACCTCTTCCGTCTCTGGAATGTCTGGGTCGGGAATACAACAGTCGACTGGACATACCGCTGCGCAGGCTTCCTGATCATAAAAACCAACACATTCCGTACATTTCTGAGGAACGATATAAAAAATATCGTCGGAAATCGCTTCCGACGTGACTCCGCCGAGTTCCCACTCCACAGCGCCTTGATAGATCGCGGTGTTCGGACACTCGGGCTCACACGCCCCACAGTTAATGCAATCGCTTGTGATTATTGTAGCCATAGTGGACTGATCTCCTTAATCAAGACGCAAGAATCCGTGCCCATTTCGTATCGTTTTTGCCTCAGGCGGTCAACGTATATCGCATTCGCTGCTCGCATATCGCTTCCTTTGGTGCCTGCGCGAATGCTGTACAGTATTTTTACGCATTGACAAATAGATAGCAAAGTGCAGAAGTGAGAAAAAACCCTACGGGGGAAATACCAAGGAGGTGTCTTGATGAGAAGGATTTTACAAATTTTTGTGGCGGCAGTGGTGATGGCATCGCTCGGGAGTGGCGCAGTCTGGGCTGATCATCATGAGGAGAAGGGATCCAGTGAAGCCAGCTCATCCGAAAAGAAAAGCACTGACAGCGGCGAGAAAAGCACAGCAGGGGAAAAAGTCGAGCAAGCAGTCCCAGTCGGGCCGGTGAATATCAATACGGCGAGTGCCGAGGAACTGCAAACGTTGCCGAATATTGGGCCTAAAAAAGCCCAGGCTATTCTCGATTACCGCAAAAAGAATGGTAATTTCGAATCGATTGATGGTCTCAAGGAAGTCCCTGGGATTGGCGACAAGACTTTGGGTGGACTCAAGCAATTCCTGAAGCTGTAAGTAGCAGTCCAGCAAGCCGTAGGGGCAGGCCGCAGTTTCTGTTTGGCCTGCCCGAGCCCAGGGCAGCCACTAATATGGATGAGGATACCCTGACACAGCCGACACAAGCAGCACCGACTGACTTTGAAACCAAGCTCGCAACCTTACCAACCCGTCCTGGGGTGTATCTCTTTAAAAATAAGCAAGCTGAGGTTATTTATGTCGGTAAAGCCAAAAACCTGCGTAATCGGGTCCGCCAATACGCACGGGGTGGTGATGGCCGGCCGCAGATCCGTTTTCTGCTCGCCCAGTTGGTTGATGTTGAGGTGCTGGTCACCCACAGCGAAAAAGAGGCGCTGCTGTTTGAAGACACCCTCATTAAACAGTACAAACCCCGCTACAACATTCAGCTCAAAAACAATACCGGTTACTGGCACGTAAAGGTCACCAGCCAAGATGTCTGGCCACGTGTCCTGCTCACCCGCCAGGTGAGCAAAGACGGCAGCAAGTATCTCGGTCCGTTCCATTCGAGTAGCTCGGTCCAGGAGACACTCGAAATTATTCGCAAAGTGTTCCCGCTCCGCACCTGCTCGGATACAGTGTTTCGCAACCGCACCCGGCCGTGTCTGGAATACCAGATCAAGCGCTGCTTGGGGCCATGTGTGCTGCCGGTTGAAACAGACGAATATCAACGTCAGATTAAGGGCGCGGTGATGCTGCTTGAGGGGAAGAATACCCAACTTGTGAGTCAGTTGACGGAGCGCATGAATGAGGCGGCTGAGGCATTACGATTCGAAGAGGCGACGCGTTTCCGTGACCAGATTCGGGCCATTACCCAGACAGCCGAGAAACAGCAAGTCGCCGCGCCACTGGGCAACGATCAGGATGTCTTTGGCCTGTACCGAGAGGGCGGACTCATCGAAGGGCAAGTCCTGTTTGTGCGGGCTGGAAAGCTGGTCGGCAATCTGGGTTATAGCTTCAAGGATAACGAATTTCCCGACGAAGAGGTCCTGGCTGAACTGTTGACCCAATTTTATCAAGGCGGGCGCTTTATTCCAGATGAGATCCTGCTCCCGTTGCAGCTTGAAGACGTTGAGGTTCGCTCCGAGCTGTTAGGGGAACGGAAAGGCAAAAAGGTCGATCTGGTGTGTCCGCAACGGGGTGATAAAGTTCGGCTGGTGGAGATGGCCCAAGAAAACGCGCAGCACGGTTTTCTGGAAAAACGGCGGGGGACTGAGCAAAGAGAAAAGGCCCTGGAAGGCTTACGTCGGGGCTTACATTTACGGAGCGCCCCAAAACGTATCGAGTGTTTTGATATCTCGAACATCCAAGGCAATCTGGCTGTCGGCTCAATGGTCGTTTTTGACGAAGGCGAGCCGGACAAAAACCGCTATCGGCGCTTTCGGATCAAAACAGTCGAGGGCGCTGATGATTTTGCCATGATGTACGAGGTACTGAGACGTCGCTACCGGCGTGCCTTGGAAGAAAACGACCTGCCCGATCTGTTAATGGTTGATGGCGGCAAGGGACAGCTTGGGGTTGCGGTTGAAGTGCTGAAGGAACTCAATATTACCGAGGTCGATCTGATTGGACTGGCCAAGATGCGGACCGAACGAGACGCCTTCGCCGAGGAAGTCACACATTCGTCTGAACGGGTCTTTGTGCCAGGGCGCAAAAACCCGATTGTCCTCAAACAAAACTCCACGCCGCTGTTCCTGCTCCAACGGGTGCGGGATGAAGCCCATCGGTTTGCCATCACCTATCACCGCCAATTACGATCCAAAGAACGGCTGAGCTCGTCCTTAGATACTGTTCCGGGAGTGGGCCCGGGTCGGCGCAACGCCTTACTGCGCCACTTTGGCAGCGTCAAACGAGTCCGCGAGGCAAGCGTCGAAGAACTCACCCAGGTTCGTGGCGTGACACCGCTCCTGGCCCAAACCATTCTTCAACAGCTGACGGATGGGCGAGAACGCACGATCTGAGACACGTCTGACTGATCGAAAAAAAACGGCTAGGCGTGGCCCCATTTTTGTCGTGACTCTGCATGCAGCAATCTCAGTCTCTTGGCTTCTTTAGGCTAAATCAGACCTTACGAGATTGGTGCACTCCCTGTGTCACCCTGAGCGTAACGCAGGGTCTCTCAGACCGGATTCCTCGCTCCGCTGTCGGAATGACACGAACGGGTGGGACAGGCTGTGTGGTGTCTGAATCTCTTGTGTTTCGATTGAGCCGAGGACACACGACCATGTCCGCGGCTTTTTTCTTTTGTATAGTGAGCTGGTGACAATCCAGTCTGCTTGCCCTATCCACTCCATCTGCCAATCTCTTGCAGACTCGCTCTGCCGGAGTCTGCTCATTGCGCTGAGTATCGCTTACCTGCTGGGTCAAGTCAGTGTTGTCTGGGTCTACTCCGGCTCCTCACCGGCCGATGGGCTGTGGTGGGTAGTCGGTATCCTATTCGGCATTCTCGGGTGCATCGGGCTTTTCTTATCGTCGCTAGGACGTAGGCTGTATAGCAGGCTCGTTGGACTCACGGCTTGCCTCGTCCTGGCCTTCTGTCTAGGGAATCTTGCTCTCGTTCGTGTGCTTGACCCCCCACTTCCTCCCGAGCATCTGCGTCAACTCAGCCTTCCGCAAAAAGTCCATGTGGAAGGCTGGTTGTACCGAGAACCTGAGCGCCTGCCCCACCGGGCTCGACTGTATCTTGCCGTGACAAAGCGCTGGCAGGCGGGGGTACCTGTTCCTGCGACAGGCAAGATTCTGCTGACCGTCCGTTTCCTGTCTGGCGCCTGGCAATATGGCGATATTGTGCGTTTGACTGTCCGCCTCCGAGTCCCACGCAATTTCCACACACCAGGAAGTTTCGACTATGTGGGCTATTTAGCTCGACGTGACATTTTCCTGAGTGCTTTTGTGTGGGATGACGATGAAATCGCAAAGATCGGAACACACAGCGGCTCTCTCCGCAGCTGGCTTGAGCACACCCGACGGACCATTGGGATCTTCTTTGACTCCCAGCTTGACAGCCACACCGCAGCTATCCTGCGGGCGCTCATTATTGGCGACGCCAGCGGTATCAGTCAGGAATTGCGTGACACCTTTGCCCGAGCTGGAGTCGCCCACGTATTGGCGATTTCAGGACTGCATATCGGTCTGGTTGCCGCAGCTGCGTATGGAGCCTGGTGGTGGCTACTGGGACGCAGCCAGACCATCCTGTTGGTGTATTCCATGCCCCAATTAGCTGCCTTGCTGACGATGCCGCCGGTGTTGCTGTATGCCGGCCTAGCGGGAGGACGGGTGTCTACCTGGCGGGCAGTGATTATGGTCTTTGTGTATCTGCTATCGATTATGTTGGGTCGGCAGCACGAAGTCTACCGAAGCCTCGCTCTTGCTGCGTTGTTGATCTCAATAATCTGGCCGCGAGCCGTCCTGGAAGTGTCCTTTCAGCTGTCGTTTGTCTCAATACTGATGATCTTTGTCGGTCTGGCTCGATTCAACATATGGTGGGAGAGACTGAGCGACCGACTCCTCCTTCAATTACGCCCCCAACGTGCTCGCTTGCTGCGTTGGGGAGTAACGTCTCTAGTTGTTTCAGGCTGCGCAATCATAGCGACAGCGCCGATTACAGCTGCCCACTTTAACCAGATTGCCATTGCCGGTTTGTTTGCCAACCTCTTTGTCGTCCCGCTGCTTGGTAGCGCCGCGGTCATCCTCGGTCTGGCCGCAGCCGGACTCCTCTTTGTGCATGCCGGGCTGGCAAGCCTTATCGTGTTTGGAGCACGTATTATCATCCATGTCGCAACGTGGTTGGTTGAAGAGATGAGTGCCTGGTCGTATGCTTCCTTTCGGGTTGTGACACCAACGTTTTTCGAACTCGTACTGGTCTATGGGCTGCTGCTCTACCTGCTGTTGCGCTTCTTTCCTTCTCGGCAATCTCCACATGCTGCGCCCCAACCAACCTCTCTCCCCCACCCCCTCAGCCCTCTTCGATACATACTCCCCGCTTTATTGTTTCTGCTCCTCGCCGACTGCACCTACTGGACCTGGCAGCGCTTCTTTCGCCAAGACATGCGGGTGACGTTTCTTGATATTGGGCAAGGCGATGCCGCAGTGGTCGAGTTTCCCGGCTCTCACGTCATGGTCATTGATGGCGGCGGTTTTGCTAGCCGAACGTTTGACTCCGGGCAAGCAATCATTGCTCCGTTTCTATGGGACCGGAAAATTGGACACATTGATACCTTGGTCATGAGTCATCCACAGCTGGACCATTATGGTGGATTGGCTTTTTTAGCCAAGCATTTTGGGCCGAGGGAATTTTGGTTCAACGGCGAGGAGACTGACAGTCAGCGGTTCAAGGAGCTCAAACACACGCTTCAGCACGCTGAGACCAGTCTCCGAATGCTGTGCCGGGACTCTTCACTGGTAGACCAAGCTGGGGTCCACATAGCAATCCTGCATCCGCCCTGCCAAGCGGTTGGCCTAGACACCAATAACGCGTCTTTAATCCTACGACTGAGCCATGGAGAGATAGACTTCTTATTTTCCGGTGATGTTGAAGCCGCTGGAGAGAGAGTCCTGCTTGCAGCGGATAAATCCATCTCTAGTGAAATCTTGAAAGTGCCTCACCATGGCAGTCGCACCTCGAGCACGCCTGAGTTTATCACCGCCGTATCGGCTGAAGTGGCGGTCGCTTCTATGGGCTTTCATAACCGCTTTCGCTTTCCAGCTCCGGAGGTTGTGCAGCGCTATAGAGCACAAGGAGGCGAGGTGCTACGGACTGATCAAGCTGGGGCGGTCACCGTCGTCAGTGATGGAATGAAATATACGCTCAGCAAGACACGCCCCTTGTCTGGGAGTGCCCGATAAGGAGGCACTTGACACCTTGACGCTCAGAAAACTCCTTTCTATAGTGCCGACGAGTGTCAACACACGGGTTTGCAAGCCTCAATGATTGCCAGACGCGACCCAATAATTGAGTCCTGAGACATATAAGGGGAGAGAAGTATGAGCGAGCAACAATCCACACCAGAACCGTTTGCACCGTACGTCTTTCAGACCCGTAATACGCGAGAAGGCGAGAATAAAGCCCACAGTAAAGAGGGCGCACAGTCGATGGGCTTCAAAGGCGCTATTGTCGGTGGGGCAATTGTATATGGCCAAATGATTCAACCGCTGGTACAGCGCTACGGCGAAACCTGGCTGGGGCGGCATTGGTTTAGCCTACGCTTCAAAGCTCCCGCCTATGACGATGATTACGTCACCACCCATATTACGCCGGAAGCGAGTGACAACGGAGACATTCCTTTTCATATTCGGGCGACTAATGAAGACGGTCAAGAACTCATCGAGATGCGCACCCACATCCCTGAGACGCTGCCGGCGGTTGACCCATTAGCAGCGCTTGAGCCGATGGAGTGGACAGGCGAGCGGCAGCTCGGCACGTGGGATCGTATGCAGCTCCACACCCCGTTTCGCCCGTATCATTTTACGATCGCGCAGTCTCAGCAGAACACCTATTGTGATCTCACTGATGCCAGGCTCCCTCTCTATCTGGAAGGTGATGCCCCTCCCCTCCACCCAGGCTTGCTGATGGCTCAGGGCAGTATGGCGGTCCAGCATCAGTTTGAAATGCCATTTTGGATTCATACCGGTAGCATTATTCTCACCCGGCAGTTGATTCGGATTGGCGACGAAGTCGAGCTGCGTTGCACGCCTCTTGAAAAGTGGAAACGGGGGGAGAACGACTGGGTGACATTTTATCAGACGTATTACCTGAACAACCAGCCGGCGGTGGAAGTCTGGAAGACGTCGATTGTAAAGGTCGCCAATCGAAGCTAAGACGGGAATTGGAAAAAAGGAGGGAACGATTATGATCCGTGGCATTCACCATACAGCCATCTCAACTGGCGATATGCAACGCGCACTCCGGTTTTATAAAGACCTGCTTGGTTTTGAGGAAGTCTTTGCCTTTGATTGGGAGGCCGGAAATACTGTAGTTGATAACATTACGGACCTGCACGATTCTGCCGCACAGGTCGTGATGCTGCGTGCAGGCAATGCCTGCATTGAGTTGTTTCAGTATGCCGCGCCCAGCCCCAAGCTTGGAGATCCACAGCGGCCGGTGTGCGACCATGGCATCACCCATGTCTGTCTTGAAGTCAGTGATATTGAGGAAGAGTATGAACGGCTTACCGCAGCCGGCATGCGTTTCCACTGCCCACCTCAGAATGCGGGCAATGGCCTGCGGGCGACGTACGGGCGCGACCCAGATGGTAATGTCGTCGAGATTCTAGAAGTCCTAGATGCTGATAGTAAGGTATCCGTGATGAACTCAATCGACAGATGAAACATTCGCCGAATACATCAAATAAAAAACCCCCAGGGCGTTGCCCTGGGCTGGGTTAGATCGCCTCCTCAGGGCTGAGACAGAGGCAAGCCCCACCCTACGTTTCTGTCTCAGGGATTGCTATGACACAATCTCCCGCCTCGCGCTTGCGCTGTTTCATCAGTCTGTTGTTTCTCTTCTTTGCCTGTCTCTCCCAACCCTCGTCCGCAGGACATGCCGAATCTCAACCGGCACCGGTGTTACTCGCTCATTCCTGGAAACCAGGCATGGATATTCAGGGCTGGTGGATGAGCGAGAAATTAGACGGTATTCGAGGCTATTGGACGGGGAGCCAGCTGATTTCTCGGGCAGGGAATGCGTTTGCCGTGCCCGCCTGGTTTACCGAAAATTTTCCATCAGTCCCGTTGGATGGAGAGCTGTGGATAGGTCACCAAACATTTGCCCAAGTCGCCAGTATTGTTCGCCGTAAAACGCCGCCTGACGACTGGAAGTCTGTCCGCTACATGATTTTCGATGCACCTCAGGCCGAGGGCGGCTTTGAACAGCGACTGGCCTTTGCCCGTGAGTGGTTTAGCCAGCATCCGAATCCATATGTATCTATCGTTGAGCACGAAGTCTGCCAAAACGAGCAACATCTGCGTAAAAGACTTGCCGAGATCGAAGCCTTGGGTGGAGAAGGTTTGATTTTACGCCAGCCTGAGTCGGCCTATACTGTTGGGCGCTCCAGCACGATATTAAAAGTCAAAACCTTTCAAGACGCCGAAGCCGTTGTCCTTGCCCACCTGCCCGGCTCAGGACGGAACACCGGTCGGATGGGCGCAATTCAAGTCAAGCTGCCCAATGGTGTGCAGTTTGCCATCGGCTCGGGGTTTTCCAATACCGAGCGGGACAATCCGCCGCCAATTGGCAGTACTGTGCGTTTTAAGCACCAGGGATTCACACAGGCTGGTGTCCCTCGCTTTGCCTCGTTTCTGCGGATGCGAGAGTGGTTCTAGAGCAGGCTGCATACGGTCGAGGCTTTCTTGCGTACCCCGACAACAGCTTTAGCCCCTCACTGGCTGCGGTGATACGACTCGATCATCACCCCAAGTAGCAGCCCAGCAAGCAGCGTCCCCACCCTGATGTCAGGACACATATCCTAACCGCGCATTCAAGTTGAGTTTCATGCGGGAGGAGAGCTGCGCAAACAAGCTTTTATCCTCCTTGAGCAACACGCCCATCGCACTCACCAAGCTCAAGTCCCACTACCCGCGTTGCGCCGGCACTGACTGGATCGTTGGTGAAGCTTTTGGTCAGAACCGGAACGGGCTGGACGGACAGGAGCTCCGACGCCATGTTCTCGGTGGCACTCTGTTCAATCGTCAGCTTGTGGTGTAAGGAATCTGGTAGTGCCAGACAGACCAGAAGAGAACAGTAGAACGCGGTCTTGGGTAAGGACAAGGAGGTTATGGCATGAAGCTCTTTCTGCCCGATGTTGGAGATCACGTCAGTCTGCCGGACCAGCACAGCTTGACCCTTGGCGGGGCGTATACTGTTCACGGACCAGACGCAGGCAGCGTGGTTGAGGTGTCTTTGGGCATGGATCTTGTATGCATCCTATGGGACCGCGCCCGGGTCCGAGGCTGGTATGAGGTCGAGACTGTCTTCCGAGTGGCCACAGTCTGCAAAGGAGGCCAGAAGGTAGAAGACGAGACACACCAAGATCAGCGCCGCCGAAGCAACGGCATTCTGACCAAAGCTGAAATGCTGCGGTTTCCATCTATCCAACAGTTATTAATGCGACTGGGTTTTATGGAGAATCAAGCCCAGGCGTGCATGCACAACCCAGAGACGTACGACACGATTGCCTTCTCTCAGATAGCGGGTCGGTCACTCGAAGAGTTTGTCCGGCGCGGGATCGAGGCGGGCTGGTTGGGGGAGTATGTGAGAGAGGACTGAAGCATCCGGCATAGGAGGCCTCTGCTTTGCCAGTGTCCGTCTGGATTCCATCCCCCGTCCGGGCAGGAATGACCCTGTGGGGGAGGTATTTTCTACCATCGAAGTCATAGATCCTCCAAGACAAACCCTATCCTCGGAATACGCTCTGTCTGAAATTGTCCCATCCCCTCTTGCTCCAGCCGTTCAATGGCCTGGCGACAGTCGGCGATATCAACCACAAAATCAGACAGATCCACTCCCAAATATACCGGCGCATACGGCCTGATCTTCTCCAACCCGTCTTGCAAGAGCGACAGCGTCCCACGCAGATTGCCATTACTGTGGTGATAAAATGCAACTGCAATTTGAATCAGCCCCTGCAAGAACCGCCGCTCAGGATCGACCTCTTGGACCCATTGGGCTTCGAGCACTTCATGGACTTCGAAAAAAAGATGGTGGTTAAAAAGTGCGGCGCCTTTGCGTAGGGCAAGAGCGATATCGGAAGCGGACTTGTCTCGTATCCAGCCTTCGAGGGCTGTGCCATACAGGACGAGCTTGGCTACTATCTCAGGACACTCTGGCAAAAAATCCTGGGCCAGCGTGACCTGCTGGACCTTGCCTTGTGTACTCCAGACTAAGAGTTCACAGTGTTCGAGAGAACGCCGCACTGCCTCTCGCTCGATTTCTGACGCGGAGCGCAGCAGCTGGCCAGGGCTAATGACTGGCGGTGCATTTTTGATCGTCCCAGCATAGGCGGCGAGGCATTGCACAGCGCTGGCCGCAATGGGATCATCGAACGCTTTTAGTATGAGCTCAGCCAGAAGATTACGGGTCGTCAGCCTAGTTGGCATACGCTGTCCTCAACCGGCCAGTTCGGCAATTGTTGCGCCGCCGCCGCCTTCATTCTGAGGCGCTTCGTTATACGAGGCGCAATATGGCGACTGGGACAAAAAGTCTTGCACCGCCCGTCGCAAAGCACCAGTCCCAAACCCATGTACAATGCGGACCGACGATTGGCGGTTAAGCATGGCTTGGTCAAGAAACTCAGCCAAGCGGGGCAGGGCTTCATTGACCCGTAAGCCGAGCAAGTTGATCTCAGGCTGGACTATTTCTGGACGCCGGACGGCCACGTGGACGAGGTGCTCACCTTTTATTTTAGCCGTTTTACTCAGCTGGGTCAGGGCTAAGTCGAAGGTCAGCCCGCCACTCCGGATGCGGGCGCGTTGTCCATTGACGGCGACCAGCTCGCCTCGGATTTTGCCATTCTTGGCTTCCACTTGATCGCCAATTGTGGGTGGTGTAAACACATCCGTCGAGGCCGGTCGGAGCGCGTTTTCGCGGATGGCGATGGCGCCCCGTTGCTCATGGACAAATTGGGTTAGCGCCCGCTGGGCTTTCTGGCGCTCGGCTTGCGGAGCACGGGTGCGTTCGCGGACCTTGGCCACTAAGACACGCCCTTCTTCACGAATGTTATGCACGAGGGATTTGGCCTCAGACAGTTCGTCTTGCCAAATACGTTGTCTCTTTTCTTCTGCATCGGCCAGGAGAGCCTGCTGCTTTTTGCGCATGGCGCTGGCCTGTTTCCACTCGCCGGCTACTTGGACACGCTCGTGTTCAAGCCTAACCCGTGACTCTTCGAGTTTCGTCATCGCCTCGGATAGTTGTTTGGCTTCGAGTGACAATGAGGCTTCAGCTGCCGCACACACCTCTTGTGGTAAACCCAGACGCCGGGCCATTGCCAGCCCCATGCTCTGGCCAACCGTATCGTAGTGTAAGGCGTACTGCGGGGTCAGCGTGTCTACGTCAAAATTCACCGCTGCGACCTGATAGGCTCCATCGGCCAGCGCAAACAGCTTGAGGGGAGTCAAGTGGGTAGAGGCGGCAACGTAGACGCCGCGTTCTTGCAAGTAACTGAGCAAGCCGCAGGCCAAGGCGCCGCCTTCAATCGGATCAGTGCCTCCACCGGGTTCGTCAAATAGGAGGAGAGCCGGAGCGACCAGCTCGGCCAAGATCTCAGACACATTTTTGATATGACCAGAAAAAGTGGACAAGCTTTGCTCCAGCGACTGTTCGTCGCCAATATCGCAAAACACCCCGCGTAAAAAAGGCAGCCGACTCTCTTCTTGAGCCGGAATCAGCAGGCCACTTTGGGCCATCACACACAGCAGTCCCAGGGTTTTTAAAGCTGCTGTCTTTCCGCCCGTATTTGGGCCGGTTACAATCAGGCCGAGTTTTCCTTCTGGGATATGCAGGTCAATTGGAATAACGGGTTTACCCGTTGCTAACAGGAGCGGATGCCGAGCGGCTCGGAGCTGGACGGCAGGGCCGCCAAAGAGCGGTTTGCTGCAGCGATATTTGTGCGCCAAGACAGCCTTGGCGTTTAAGACATCAACTTCCGTCAAGGTCGCAAAGACGCTCTTAATTGCGTCCAGTTCTTCGCGGACAAGCTCAGTGAGCCATTGTAAGAGACGTTGCTCTTCCGCTTCGACTTCTCTGTGCGCGAGGGTCAGTCGGTTATTGAGTTCGACTGCAAACAGCGGCTCAATGAACACCGTTTCGCCGGATCCAGACTGGTCTTGCACAATGCCCTGCAAACGCGACTGAAAATTAGCTCGGACTGGAATCACAAAGCGGTTGTTCCGAATCGTAATATACTGATCGGCAATCACATCTTTGGCCTGAGACGAGCGCAGCTGGTGCTGCAAGCGTCGCTCAATCTCTTCTTGCAAGGTGCGAACTCGCCGTCGCAGGCTGCGGAGGTGTGGACTGGCTTCGTCTTTCAGGTTGCCGCCGTCATCCAGGCAGCGGTTCAGGGTATCTTCGAGCGTTGGGAAGGTCGGCAAACGGGCAGGCAGGTCGGCGAGTAATGAGGCTGACTCAGCATGTCGGCGAAAGAACTGTGACAGCTGACGAGAGAGGGCAATGACGCCCAGTATCTCGCGCAGCTTTGCGCCTTCAAGGGCGGTCCCGACATGGACTGCCCATTGCAAGGAGGAGCGAATGTCTGGGAACTCGCGCAGGGGAAGACTAAGCTGCTGCTCCAGCAGCCAGAAGAATTGCCAGGTCCGCTCGCTGTCTTTGACAATCCGATCTGGATCAGTGTGCGGCCGAATAGCGGCACATGCTTCTCGGCCAGCCGGCGATACTGCTCCCTCGGCCAGCAATTGGAGGACGGTATCAAACTCAAGGGCATGCAGATCTTTTTCTCGCATGGACAAACTTTCTGTTCTCACTCCGCAAATGGCTGAAGATAACTGAGGATAGCTGATCAAGACAGGTCCGTTTGGCTTTATGACGCTGCCGGTACCGGCTCGCCGGCCACTGTCCACTCCTGATACGGTCCCAAACGATTCATAAGACTGACGGCAATCAGGGTCGCAATCACAAACACTCCCAACACCAGCTGATACGAGCCCGTTGAGTCAAACCCAACGCCCATCAAGAGCGGACCAATAACTCCGCCAAAGGTAAACGCAGCAAAGGTATAGCCATAAATCTCACCAAAAGAACGCAGCCCAAAATAACGGCTCACAAGATAGGCGATGATATCGCCTTCTGCTCCCATGCCCAAGCCAACCAGGAACGCAGCAACAAACGCCACACTGCCGGACACGCCGCCCCACAACAGCAATAGCCCGAGTGTTGCTCCACAGAAAAAACAGCTGGCAACTATCCCGGCGAAAAATCGGTCCAGCAAATAGCCGGCTCCAACCCGCCCGAACAGCAGCGCCCCGCCAAGCAGAGACGTCGCCAGAGCTGCATTTTGGGCCGAGACGCCCCGATCGGTCAACAGCGGGACCAGATGAATCAGACAGCCATGCACGCTGGCAGACATGAGGAAAAAAACACCGATTAACAGCCAGAAGGTTGAGGTTTGTCGGGCTTGCTGAAAGCTCAGGCCACCAGGGCCCGAATTTTGCTCTTTTTTATTTTTGGCCTGCGTGGTGTCAGGATGAGGAGATCTGCCCATCCGGCTCTAAGCCGAGCAGCTGCGGGGTCTCTTTGAGAAACAGCCCAACAGTGGGAATGGCGACGATCATGACCATCAGACCGAAGAAGACATACGCCTGACGCCAACCAATGCTATCAATCAATACTTGAGCCAGGCTCGGCATGATAAAAGTGCCGAGCCCTAAGCCAACCATTGAGACACCCAGTGCTAAGCCACGCTTACGGTCAAACCAGTGAGAGATGACGTTTGAGTAGGGAATAGGAGCCGTGCCAGCTCCGACAAGCCCCATCAGGAGATAGAGCCCGTATAAATGCCACAGACTGGCCGACATAAGAGAAAAAGACACCAGGCCTAGGCCAAACAACACAACCGAAGGCACGATGACTGTACGCGCTCCAAAACGGTCAACCAGGCGGCCAATGACTGGTAGAGCAAAGCTTAATACCAGTAGGGACAGCGAGAAGGCCAGCGAGAGTTGAGCCCGGCTCCAGCCAAACTCTGTGCTCAGCGGTTTGAGAAAAATACCAAATGTGAAGCTGACAATCGGGCCGTAGCCCATGAACAGGCCGACGCCCGCAACCACGACAATCCACCAGCCGTGGAACATCCTGTGGAACATCTTGGTCGGCTTTTGCTGCGCGTGTGTCATGCTCATATGCATGTAAGAGTGTTCTCTTAGGGAACCAAAGAAACTTTGACCGCGCCTGAGCTTTTTTTACTAGCCGCTTCACGTAAAGCCGTCCGATATTGATCGAGTGGATATTTGCGCGGTCGGAGGAGGCGCAGATTAACCCGCCGGCGGGCGACAAAATCAATCGCCCGAGCAAAAGTATCAATCCGTTTGCCTTTAAAGACCTCAGCTCCGTACGTCAGGCTACCAACAATCGTGACTTCTTTCATCCAGATCGGAGTCCAATCAACCCCTTCCGGTAGAGCGGCTAAACCCAGGATAACGAGGCTGCCTTTCCCCCGCACCATGCGTAGGCCTTGATTGAGGGTGAGCGAGCTGGTGATGGTATCGTAGACCAGCCGCACCCCACCAGCCAGCACCGCCCCACCACCTGTGAGCTTATGAACGGTTGTGTCAGCCAGCTGTCCGACCTTTTCCATCACATCATCATGCTGGGCATCAATGATATACTCTGCCCCCAAACTCGCAGCCAATTCGGCTTGGAAAGGATATTTTGCGACACACGCAATCCGACAGCTCGGCTCAACCGCTTTCAGAGCAGCGATATTCATCAGGCCAATCGTGCCAGCTCCAATCACCACAACCAGTTCTCTCTTTTGGGGTGGATTATTGAGGACGGCACGCAGACACACAGAGAACGGTTCTAACAGTGAGGCTTCATCGTCATCGATTTTATCTGGCAGGGGAAAGAGGCGCCGACTGTGGGCAACAAAATATTCGCCCCAGCCTCCGCCGGTATCAGGACAGACGCCAATCAGAATACCGGGTTTTAATAGGCCTTCGGCCAGATGCTCACAGATGCCAGGATTGCCGTCGCGGCACTGGGGACAGTGCTTTTTGAAGCCGCGTTCTTGGCAGCCTAGGGTTGGGTCAATCGAGACCCGCTGACCAACGTACAAGCCACGGACCTTCTTAGCCACCGCTTCAACCTCGCCAAACAATTCATGTCCAGGAATAATCGGCAGCTGAAAGTAGGGTTCAGCTGCAGGCATGGATTTCCACTGCAGAAATCCGAGATCACTGCCGCAAATGCCAGCAATTTTGCTTTTGACCACCACCCAGTTGTCATTTGGCAAATCCGGGACAGGGACATCAGTCAGGCTGAGATTAGCCAAGCCCGGCAGGTTTTTTGGAGCAGCCTGTTTTGTTTGTCGCTCAGCGGAAAAAACAATCGCTTTCATAATCTTCTCTTCTCTGTCTTCTCTATCTTTTCGATTCTGCACTCTCTCTTGTGTGTTTAGTTGAACACGTGCAGCCGTGCAAGCAGACACTCTATTGCCCTCGATTGCGACGACGCACAGTTTTTGTCATCATCTGGGATCTTGTCATATCTTGATGAGCAGAAAGAGAGGATCCAGTGGCACAACTGACTGCACGGGAATTTACTGATCTGATTACGACCCTGGTTGAACACATGGGGATGGCCCAGTTTCATACCAAACTGCTCAAGGCAAATGCACTTGTCTCTCGCAAACGTCCAGTAAATGCCCAAGTCCTGGCTCACCAGCTGTATCAATTGAGCGCAGGACTGCGCCGAGATCACGCCGCTCGCTATGTGGTTGAGGTGTTATGGCGGGAAATGGTGGCGAGCCAGATAGAGGAAGAACCCGCCACAATTGTGGAAACGCTTGCCGAACAGGTTAATGCATGTCTGAGCGAACGTCTTGAGGTTGTTCCTGAGAAAGAGACGCAGCTGCTGTCTGCCTTGGGTGCCTACTATCAAGCAGTCGCTGGATTGACGACACATGAAGCAGCCCATCTTGAGATGCTTATGCGGGCAACCACAAGCGTCGCAGCCTTTTTACGCGAGCATAAATCGGAATTAGCAGCAATGGAGCCAGCTGCTCCAGCGACGCAGGAGCAAGAAAAAAAACAAGACGAGGCAGTTGCTGCGCCTAAAGTTGGAGAGGCTGATTAGGATTGAGCCTGGGCTTGCACTGCTAGGCCCTTTTTCAGAGCCCGCAAGGTTGAGACAAATGCCTCTCGCATAGCGCTCTTTTGGAGCGCTAATGGAACAGGCATCTGGGTTTTATCCGTGGCAGAAACGCTATAGGTCAGTAAGGTTTTAGTGCCGTCTGGGGAAGGCGTAAATCGGTACTCTCCGCGCAGATCAGTCAGTTGATTCTCGACCGTCTCAAGCAAGACTCGATTCTCCTCGGGGAGAAAGGTAAAGGCCATAGTACTCTCTTGAGGGCGACCAAGGACAACCATTTCAAGTTCGATCACTTTGCGATTTCCCTTATGATGGAGCAAATTCGAACGCCGGACCGAATCGCTAAACTCCTGGCTGCGCTCGGGCTCAGAAAATGCTTGCATGACAGTTGCGACTGGAGCATCGAGCCGAGAGGTAAATTCGATCTCCATGGTGTTGTCCTGTTTATCGAGCTTCTCAGTCAGAATTTCGGCAACCGGACTGTCCCATTCTGCCGCAGTGGACATGACTTGATAGTAGCGCACGCCCACAAAGGCGACTCCGATCGCGACCACAGCCATGGGTCCCCACAGCAGATTTTTCACAGCCAAAACCTATTCCAGACAACGTGTCTACTTCAGACATTATGGACGTACGTTATGGGCTTGTACTACAGACTTACACTAGGGTCTTGTTGGTGCGCTGAACTGGATAGGTTC
This sequence comes from Binatia bacterium, assembly GCA_965231765.1. Classification (GTDB taxonomy): domain Bacteria; phylum Desulfobacterota; class Binatia; order Bin18; family Bin18; genus JAAXHF01. The sequence goes on along the minus strand of OZ246887.1, from coordinate 3,260,248 downwards.
AGCCCCGCGTAACTGGTCTATAGTCAGGACGTAATTGCCTCCCATGGATGGCACCCAGACCCGTTCAGCAACATTGTAGTTCGCCCCAGTGAGGACGTACGCGACCCCTCCGGTCATTCCTCCTAAGAGCGCGTAGCCCAGTTTCACCGGAATATAGACCACATTTGCCGCGACTGTCGCGGTACCTATGCCCGCATCTTCCAGGTAATCAGCTCGGGCTATCCCTGCAAGCGCTGGCACTGTTAATACAGAGGCAACTATTCCACCTGCCACCCAGCATCGGAACATTTTTCTCATGTCACCCTCCTCCTCATCCTTCTGTCTTCACCACACCGCCTGGAGACAACAAATTCATCAGATGAACAAAGGCTTGCTCAACGTAGGTTTGGTTTTTGGACTCTAATGTGACTTTGACCCGATATTCCGGGTCATTCATCTTTGGGTACGAGCCTAACAGGAGCTCAGGATAGTGTTCGAGCGTTTCATTCAGGGATTCAGCAATCCCGCTCTCGTACTGATTGGTATAAATAATCTTGAGATAGTAAGGACTCGAAACGAACTGATCTTTGAGAGCAAGAAATTTCTGTTGTAGAATCTCTGGAATACCGGGCAGGATATAGATGTTTTTGATCTTGACCGTTGGGAAACGCAACGTATCAAGTGACAGCAGTTCAGCCCCTTCTGGGACGTTAGCCATTTTCATATACGCGGCATTCGTCGCACGGCTGGCTGAATATTCACGCAGTTTGCCTTCTAGAATGGGATGACGAATCACCCGTCTCCCTAAGCCGTGCGCAACACCTTCCATCGTGATATCATCATGAGTGGGGCCGACTCCGCCCGAGGTAAAAACCAAGTCGAACTGCTCATGAAAGTCTCGGACGGTGTTACCGATGAGATCCAGCTCGTCGGGAATCACAATCACCTGTCGGAGAGTGACTCCAATTTCGCGCAGCTCTCGGGCGAGAAAAGAAGAATTCGAATCGGCTGTCTTGCCGGACAGAATCTCATTGCCAATGATGACGATGCCTGCCGTGAGTTCTTGCCTGTATTCCTGCACACCCGACACTATAGCCTTATTTCCCTGCCCAGAGCAATATTCAGCCTGCTATCAACAGGATATCGGCGAGACGTCAGCTCGAGATCTGAATAAATAAGATGGAATCGGACGAGAGACATTCAAGTCAAGAGCTGGGCCAAAATCCTAACGATTCTCAGCAAAGCCGACTTTCAGATCTTCCAGATCTTTGAACTCTTGCAACAGATAGACTTTCAATTTTTTCTTCAAGCGGCTTTCCAGCTGTCGCACTCGCTCACGGCTAATGCTGTACTGGTCTCCGATTTCTTGTAAGGTGAGGGGCTCTTCAGCTAATAAACGTTGATTGAAGATGACTTCTTCTTTGCCCGCGAGGGTGAGGGCGAAGGCTGCCATTTTCTCCCCAATGAGGCTGCGATACTCGGTAGTGGAAACTTCTTCTTCTGCTGTGGCGTGTGGATCGGCAAGAAAATCAAGTAAAGTGGAAGACTCATCCGCATTGTCGATCGGGGTATCAACAGACAAGTCTCGGGAAGACATGCGCTGTTGCATCTCGATCACTTCTTCTTCTTTGACCCCAAGGTTTTGGGCTAATAATTTAGGAGCTGGCGAGAAGCCTTCAGATTCAAGCTGCTTTCTTTCTCGTTCGAGGTTAAAAAAGAGTTTACGCTGGGCCTGGGTCGTGCCAATCTTTACCATCCGCCAATTGTTCATGATGTAGCGGATAATATAGGCCCGCACCCACCAGACGGCGTATGACGGGAAGCGAACGCCACGATAGGGGTCAAAATTTCGGACAGCTTCCATGAGTCCCACGTTACCTTCCTGAACCAAATCCAGCAGATTCTGAAAGGCACGTTGGTAGCTACGCGCAATCATCACAACCAAGCGTAGGTTAGCAGTCACGAGCCGGTACGCGGCCTGGACATCTCCATATTCTTTGTACTGAACGGCAAGTTCATGTTCTTCCTCAAGGCTGAGTAGCGGGTAGCGACGCAGCTCTGCCATATAGCGACTCAGCGAATCAGTCGGGACGAGCGCCGTCTCTGCTTCCAGCTCAGCATTATCCTCAGCAGCCTCTGTCTCTTCGAGGCCGCCTTTTCCTGTACCCTGCGCTTGACGTTTCTTTCGAGGAGATTCTATAGTGGCCGGAGGCTCTCCTTCAGCAAGATCCCGAGGAGGATCGTGCTCTGGACTGTCTGGCAAACCGTCAACTTTTTCACCCTCATGAGCCATAAATGTTAAATGTTATATGAGACAGGAATATCCTTATTCGGGGAGGTTAGGATTTTTTTTCCAGACTTTCTCTGCCGCAATCTCACGCAAGGCCGTGACGACTTCTTTATTATCTGAGGGAACGAGGGGAAGTGTCCCTTTGAGCAACTCTTTGGCTCGTTGGGCCGCAACGACGACCAATTCAAAACGGTTAGGAATCTTGTACAAGCAGTCTTCAACAGTAATCCGGGCCACTTTTTCCTCCTCCAGCGATGATTAGATGATTACTGGATATTTACCGGACGCTTACGGAACGCGTACACCCATCCATAGCGGAAAGGCAATGAGAAAGAAACCTCATCTTGACAATGGGCAAGTTGCAATGTACTTCCGGTCCACTAAAAAAACTTAGAAGAACCTGGAGAATCCTATGGGTTTTTGGGAACGCCTTATTGGATCAGAATCTGCTCAAAGCAAAGATACACGAGAGCTTCTGCAAAAGCTTGTTGCAAGCTATGACGAAGAGCGAGGACTCGCACGCCAAATCCGCGATCACGCCGAGCGGTCTCCCCACCAATCTGGTGAGCAGCAGCTCCAGGGTGTAGCTGCCCACCAAGACCATGTTGTCGAACTTTTGCATAATGCTATTATGGTCCATGGCGAGACAACGCAGCAGGCTCAGGGCGATGAAAGTTCAGTCCTACCGCCACCCAAGAGCGGAAAAAACCACTGGGCTCGAATGGTCCATGATCTTGAAGACAACCAGATGCTGATGAAGAGGTATGGCGAACAAGGCATGTACTGGGATCCTGAGTGGCCCGATGTCGTGGCCTTGTTCCGTTCTCTCGAACAGGAAAAGAGTCGTATTGGTGCCCAGCTGCGCGACATTGCCCTGCGGGCAGACTCGCATGCGCTAGACTAGACTAGGACAACGCACGGACCGCTGCCCCCCCCCGGCTCGCCCAAAAGACACAAAAGGACACATGGGGGAGAACGAAGTAGGCGGCTAGACGGCATGCCTACTCGTCATCATCCCCTACCTGCAGTTCTCCACCATTGCTGGGAAAACGACGTGGGGCAAAATGTCCCTGTACAGAAGCCGCAGACGGCGGGCTCCACACTTGTCCTTGCCCTTGACTTGGTCCCTGCCGCCCTTGCCCCTGTCCACGAGAACGAGAATGATGAGGCTGCTGGTCACGCTGATCCCGCCGCCACGGCTTTTGTCGGTCTTGTCCACTCGATCCACCTTGTCCGCCTGAACCAGGTTTGAGCCGGTTGCTCATAAAACCAACTCGCTCTTCAAGGCGTCGCAGCGTTGTTGTGAGGGGGGAGAGGTGCTCAGTCAGGTTCTGCCGGATCAGGTCAGCCACGATAGGTAAGAAAGTCTCCGACGGCTCCTCACCATTTGTCTGTGTGTGCTTGGCCTGGCTCGTCCCTCCAGCCTGCTCATGTCGTGCCAGTTCCGCCAATTGCGTTTGCTGTGCTTGTTGTATGTACTGCACCCCTTCAGTCAGCTCAGCAAATTGGGCATCCTGGGCACGTTGGGTATGTTGGACTTGTTGCACAGCGTGCAACAGATCTTTCACAACTTGTAGGTCTGTTTGCAGACAAGATAAATTTGTTGTGATTTTCTCTTCGAAGGCATCCAGCCGAGTGGCGAGCTGAGCCAGCGTCTGGTCCGCGGTCGGAGGCGTCTGCGCCGCAGATTCTGCTTCAGCTATCCGTTTCGGAGTCCGGCTTCGCGGTTTGGCGTTACTTGCTGTTGCCGCGGTTTTGGTCGTTGCAGTTGTTGTGGCCGTGGTTGCAGTCTTGGTGGTGGCTTTTCCACGCTTAGGTGTCGAAGCGGCAGCTTTGGCCATGACACTCCTTTCTCGGCCTGAAACGCTTTGGGGACGGTTCAGGGTTACGGACTGGTTGCGCTCAGCCATATGCAGGCCTACGCTGACGGACTGAAACCCTAAAGCAAACCAGTCGTGTATTCTAATAATTCCCCCAGCTTCCGAATTTTACTCTTCCGGACTGGCCACTCGTCTTCGGAGGCGCTGGAGAATTCTTCGGGGTGCAGCTGCAAACTCTGTTCTAATGAGGCCGAGACGATCGGTGACGCGCTTGGCGTAGAGCGCCTAGAGAGACAATTTCCGCCATACTACGTCCGTGTGATCTTCCAGCCGCATCCAATCCGAATTAGTTGCGTTTTCGATAGTCCAACACTTCCTGCGGTCCTTGTTGTCTGGGAGACTGTCTCGGTTGGAGCTGCCAGCCACTTTGCGCATACCAGGTAATCTGATGGGCAAGGCCAAGCAGGATACGAACATCACGGTCTTCTAAGCCAGCGCGTCCCAGTATACGTCGCAAGGCAAACATAATGTGCTCAGGATTATCACGATGCAGGAATCCAACCGAAAGGAGAGCCTGCCGTAATTTGTCGTACATGAACTCTTGGCGTTCTGCAACAGCAAGAATACGCGGCGACTTAGCTGCGTCGTCTGAGAACCGCTCGTCAGCCAGAGCAGCGGCAGCCGTACGGTCGGGAGCCATCCCGATATCCTGTCCAATATCCTCTCCAAGACCTTGTCTCTGCGCCTGGGGGCTCTCTCTTTCTTGGTTTTCTTGGCTTTCCAATCTTTCTTGGCTCTCAAGTCCTTCTTGGTCTGCTAGAAAAATCTCATAGCAACACACCAGTACGGCCTGGGCAATATTGAGCGAACTGAAAGTTGGGGCAGTTGGGATCTTCACTAAACGGTGGCAATAGCGAAGGTCAGTATTAGTCAGCCCGGTATCTTCAGGGCCAAAAACAACCGCGACCTGATTTGCACTGAGCGTTTGTACTATCTGTGGAGCGATGCTGCGTGGGGACTGTGTGTCTTCGCGGTACAAGCCGGGGCGGCATGTTGTGCCAATAACCATATGACAATCAGCGATAGCCTCGTGTAAGGACGTATAAGTGCGCATTGTATCCAGCAGTTCACGAGCGTGAACGGCCATAGTATCAGCCTCCTGGCGGCAAAACGCAGCCGGGTCAACGAGACGGAGATTATGCACACCGACATTCCACATAGCTCGTGCCGCAGCACCAATATTGCCGGAATATTTCGGGTGGACAAGAACAATGCACAGATTGTCCAGGCTCATACATCGGTCCCTCTAGGGGCAATAGTGGAACGAACAGGATCGACTCTATCGGCAAAGCACAACAAAGTGAACCAGATTCTGGTGCTCAGGGCACCGAAGACAACGGATAAGACCCGCAAGGTTCGATACGTGTTGTGGTCAGGAAAGCGGGTTTCTTGCCGCCGCAAAATTGTTTCCCCAAGGCTTGGTGGACACTCCTAGCGCTTATTGGCAGTAGCCTGGGCTGCGCTCTCAGCTTGGCGTCCTTGCTCCAGCCACCGCCTGATAGCCTCCCGCTCGACATACCGCTCTCGACGGCGGGCACGACCTTCCCGATGTACGATATCCGCTTCGAGGAGCTCTTCAAGATAGCGGTGGAGGGGATACGTACCATCTCCTTCTCCCATCTCTTGAAGCAACTTCCGCAAGCGGTCAAGCCACTCTCCGTCGAGCTGTAACTCAACACGCAGTGGTCGGCCAATCGCGAGAACTCTGGAGCGGATGTGCTTTTCCATGATTCTACTCTGCTTTACACGTCCGGGTAGTATTTCCTGATTCTGGCTGCTTTTGCAAGGCCAGGCATCGTTTTAGGCAATCTGCCAGCTGAATGGGTCTCGACATATCCAAGTGACTCACTGAGAGTTGTCCTTGCCCCAGTCGGCGGGCCGTTCCTGGCCCCAGTCGGCAAGCGCCTCCTCCAAGTTGTATGGGTACACATACCCAGAACAACACAGAAAGGCAGGCACGATGTGGTTGATTTTATCGGCTGGAGCAAAAAGGAAAAAAACGGCGAGAGATCGGGGCCGCTCTGTTTGCAGAGCAGCCCCGTTTTTTTAGCAGTTTACTTGCGCATCATCCGGTCAAACATGGCCTCAACCCGTTCTGATGCCGCCTCAGCGCGACTCGCCGCTGCTTCTGACTGTGAAGCTGCGGCTTCACTCCGACCCGCTGCGGCCTCACTCTGACCCGCTGCGGCCTCACTCCGACCCGCTGCGGCCTCACTCCGACCCGCTGCTTGGTTGGCCGTATTTGCCGCTGTTGTCCAGGTATCTTTCGGCTGGATTGCCGAACATCCCAGGCTGACCGTTGAGAGCAGAGTCAGGGCTGCCAGCCCAGTCATGAGACGTCCAATTGTTTGCATGCTTCCCCCTTCCTATTTAGAGCTAATCAAAACTGAGATCTTGCACTATGGCATACATCTATCAGGAGTTTCAAACAGGAGTTTCAGTTTAATAGTCATCATCCATATGGTCATGGTCATGGTCATGCCCGTCGCCTGCCGGGGCTGCTCTCTCAGGCAGGTCAGCAATCGAAGCCTCAGTGGTAATCATCAATCCGGCGACACTGGCAGCATTCTGCAAAGCCACCCGGACTACTTTTGTTGAATCGACGACGCCAGCCTTGAACAGATTTTCATATTCTTCACTGGCTGCGTTAAAGCCGTAATCACCTTTTCCTCCTCGTACCTTGTTCACCACCACTGCCGCATCACATCCAGCATTAGCCGCAATCTGACGCAACGGCTCTTCAAGAGCGCGGCGGACAATGGACACGCCCTGGGCTCGCTCATCAGTGAAATTTAGCTCGTCTAGACCCTTCTGGGCGCGCAACAGCGTTACACCGCCGCCGGGCACGATACCTTCTTCAGAAGCTGCCCGAGTGGCATACATGGCGTCATCGGCGCGGGCTTTGCGCTCTTTCATCTCGGCTTCCGATCTCCCTCCAACTTTAACAACAGCCACACCGCCAGACAGCTTTGCCAGCCGCTCCTGGAGCTTTTCTTGGTCGTAGTCAGAGCTCGTATCTTCAATTTGAGAACGAATCTGATCCATCCGGGCAGTGATAGCAGCCTTCTTGCCTGCGCCAGCAATAATAGTGGAATTGTCCTTGTCCATGAGGAAACGCTGACAGCTCCCCAAATCGGCGAGATCAACGGTTTCAAGCTTCATACCCAGCTCTTCAGCAATGACTTTCCCGCCGGTCAGGATAGCCATATCTTCGAGCATGGCTTTGCGGCGATCACCAAAGCCTGGTGCTTTAACGGCAGAGCACTGCAGCGTTCCGCGCAAACGGTTGACGACTAAAGTACTCAGCGCCTCGCCATCGACATCTTCAGCCACAATGACAATGGGACGGCCACTCTGAGCAACTTTTTCAAGCAGCGGGACCAAGTCTCGCATATTCGAGATTTTTTTCTCATAGAAGAGCAGATACGGCGCCTCAATCTCGGCTGTCATCCGCTCTGTATTGGTCACAAAATACGGCGAGAGAAAACCACGATCGAACTGCATCCCCTCAACGACCTCTAACGTCGTGTCGAGTCCCTTGCCTTCTTCAATCGTGATTACGCCTTCTTTACCAACACGCTCCATCGCTTCAGCCAGGATGTTGCCAATTTCAGCTTCACCATTGGCCGCAATCGTCCCGACCTGAGCGACTTGGTCTCTGCCTTTGACCGAGCGGCTCTGCTGTGTGACGCCTTCGACAACTTTTTCAACTGCGGCGTCGATACCGCGTTTCAGTGCCATCGGATCAAATCCAGCCGCTTGCAGACGCAGCCCCTCGCGCAGGATCGCACGCGATAGCACTGTTGCCGTCGTCGTACCATCACCGGCTATATCTGAGGTTTTGGTGGCAACCTCACGGAGCATTTTTGCGCCCATATTCTCAAAATGATCTTCGAGCTCAATTTCTTTGACAACAGTCACCCCATCTTTGGTGACGACGGGAGCCCCAAAACTTTTTTCTAAAAGAACGTTTCGCCCCTTTGGGCCAAGGGTGATTTGGGCCGTATCAGTGATCAGATTGACACCACTTAGGACTCCGGTTCGGGCTTGCTCATGCAAGTTCACCTGCTTTTTTGCCATGCTCATATTCTCCTTTCAGGTCTCTCACGTATACAAGGAGCGAGTAAAATAAGCACTTTTCGACGGATTGCAAGAGCCTCTCCTCCCTTCAGAAGCCCTTTGGGGAAGAAAAGACAGTCTCCTAATAGCAGTTCTCATTTGAGTGAGCCCTTTTTCTCGGTAAGCCAGGGTTGGAGCCAATTGAAAACCTCATTACCGCCCGACAGCCCGCTTTCGGCAGCCTCAGCCAGATCAAATATGTTAGGTCGATTTATTTTCAAGCATTTTGCACAATGCCTGCAAGTCGTCACGAATCTCGCGCAGGAGCTGACGCTTATCCGACGTAGGCTCAAGTGTCACAGACTCAGGCAGCTGGACGATTTGCTCTGTCCCCTCCAGCTCGGGAGAGGTCGGAGGCGGAATTTGATCCTGAGGTGGTTGTGGGGGGGAAGCTTCAGTGTCTTTCAGCTGCTTCTTCGCCCCGGCAATAGTAAACCCCTCTTCGTACAGCAGGCGCTTAATTTCTAACAGCAACTCAACATCGCGGCGGCGATACAATCGGTGATGAGACGGAGTCTTGCCAGGTTTCAAAATGGGAAACTCAGTCTCCCAATAGCGAAGGACGTATGGCTTGACCCCGACAGTTTTGGCGACCTCACCAATTCGAAAATAGAGTTTGTTGGGAAACTCAGGTTGATCCACAAAAAACCCGGTCTTAGAAAGGATTGAGAGATTTTTTCAAGACAGGACTCGATTTAAATGAGAGGACCCGGCGGCCAGAAATGACGATCGTTTCCCCAGTTTGGGGATTACGGCCCTTGCGCGGCCGCTTTTCGTTGATCACAAAATTTCCAAAGCCTGAAATCTTGACTTTCTCACCTCCTTCGAGATGGGTCTTCATAATTTCAAAAACAGACTCTACGACATCAGTCGCCTCTTTTTTTGAAAAGCCTACTTTCTCGTAAATGCGCTCTACGATATCGGCTTTGGTCATTTCCGTCCCCTCTTCGGCTGTCGGCAGGCTGTGTGTCTGTTTACGCAACGAGACGCTCTTTGGCTACATTTACGACTGCTGAAAACGTCTCTGGATCGTGGACAGCCAAGGCGGCCAGAATTTTTCTGTCTATGGCCACATCAGCTTGCGTCAGCCCATGAATCAAGCGGCTGTAGGACAAGCCATTCAGCCGGGCAGCAGCATTAATCCGGATATTCCATAAGCGCCGAAACGTCCGTTTGCGGACCTTTCGATCACGGTAGGCGTAGACCAGACCACGCTCTACAGTCTCTCGTGCCTGGCGGTAGAGACGCCGGCCACCAACAAATCCTTTGGCCAGCTTGAGAATCTTTTTTCGACGCCGGCGCGCTTTAAAGCCACGTTTTGCTCGGGGCATTCCCTCTCCTTACTTTACAGGAACGGAACCAGGTATTTTATCGCTCGTTCGTCTGCTGACGAAACGAGCCCAGCGTGCCTCAGATGGCGTTTCTGTTTTGTTGTCTTGTGGGAAAGAATATGACGCCGATACGCACTATATCGCCGAACTTTCCCAGAACCAGTGATTTTAAATCGTTTTGCCGCGCCGCGGCGCGTTTTAAGCTTTGGCATACAATTACCTCGGAACGATCAGCATGGCCATATTACGACCCTCGAGGCGGGGCTGGCTTTCCAACGTGCCTGCCTCTTCAATTTTATTATACACTTTGTCAAGGATCGCTCTCCCCACTTCAGGATGAGTGATCTCTCGGCCTCGAAAGAAGACAGACACTTTCACCCGATGCTTCTTGTCCAAGAAGCGGAGGATATTGTTGACCTTAAAGTCAATATCATGATCACTTGTCCGCGACCCGAGTTTAACCTCTTTGACCAAGACCTGAGTTTGATTTTTGCGGGACTCTTGCACTTTCTTTTTCTGCAAATAGCGGAACTTACCGTAATCCATAATACGGCACACCGGTGGAGTTGCAGTAGGTGATATCTCAACCAAATCAAGCTCTTTTTCTTCAGCGATTCGCAGAGCCTCTGCTAGGTGCATGACTCCGACCTGGCCTCCATCGTCATCAACGACGCGGACCTCGCGGGCGCGGATCTGCTGATTAATACGAACTCCGGCTTCCCGAGCTATGGCGCACCTCCTGGCACACGAACAGCAGCCAAGCGGTCAGTAAATTCTGCTACAGATAGGGCAGAGAGACGCTCCCCTTTACGGCCCCTTGGAGCTACTGTCTGGGTGGTGACTTCTTTGTCCCCAATGACAATCATATACGGAACTTTCTGGACTTCTGCTTCACGGATCTTATACCCCAGTTTTTCATTTCGGAGATCAAGTTCCGTACGCATACCAGCTTCTCGGAGCTGGGCATCGACTTGGCGGGCGTAGGCTTCTTGTGCATCCGTAATCGTCAAAATCTTGACTTGGACTGGGGCTAACCAGAGCGGGAAATTCCCTCCGCAGTGCTCCAACAGTACGCCAAGAAACCGCTCGATTGATCCAAGCACTGCCCGGTGGATCATCACTGGCCGGGCTTCATCGCCTTGGGGCGTGACATACGTCAGATCGAATCGTTCTGGAAGCATAAAGTCTAGTTGCACTGTAGCCAGCTGCCAGGGACGACGCAATGCATCGAACACGATAAAATCAATCTTTGGCCCGTAGAACGCTCCATCTCCAGCATTCACCCGATAGTCGATCTTGTTTGCTGTCAAGGCTGCTGCGAGCGCAGCCTCCGCTCGATCCCAGGTCGCATCATCGCCTAAACGTTTGTCTGGCCGGGTTGAGAGATCAAATCGGATCTCTTCAAAACCGAAGGTTTGGTAGACTTCATTGACCATCCTCAAGACAGCGCTCACTTCTTCCTCAATTTGCTCTGGAGTACAAAAGATATGAGCATCGTCCTGGGCGAATGAACGCACCCGAGTGAGACCAGACAGAACCCCAGAACGCTCAAAGCGGTGCAACCGAGAAAAGTCAGCATAACGCAGCGGCAATTCACGGTACGAGCGTTTTTTTGCTCCGTACACATAGGTGTGTCCAGGACAATTCATAGGTTTTACGCCGAATTCACGCCCTTCAACCTCGGTGAAAAAGATATTTTCTTTATAGTTCTCGTAGTGTCCAGACCGATGCCACAAATCAACATCAAAAATCTGGGGAGTCACAACTTCATCGTACCCGTAGCGCTCATACAAACCACGCACGTACGACACCAGGCCATTGTACACAAAAGCACCCTTGGGATGAAAGAAGGGGCTGCCTGGTGCAACAGGGTGGAAACTGAATAGGTCAAGTTCCTTGCCAAGGCGTCGGTGGTCGCGCCGTTTGGCCTCTTCAAGCAGAGCCAAATGCTGACGCAGCTCTTTATCAGACGGGAATGCAGTCGCGTAGATGCGCTGCAACATCTCGTTGTTTTCATTCCCACGCCAATACGCTCCAGCCACCCCGGTCAGCTTAAAGGCTGCAATCCGGCCAGTAGAAGGCACATGCGGCCCCCGACACAGATCAACAAATTCTCCCTGACGGTACAGCGACAAGGGCTCGTCAGTAGGAATCCCTTCGATAATTTCAGCTTTGTAATGCTCACCCATCTCGCGAAAAAGACGCACGGCATCGTCGCGTGGCAATTCTTCCCGGCTGACAGGCAGATTCTCGGCCACGATCGTCCGCATCTCGGCCTCAATACCCTCAAGATCTTCAGGGGTGAAGGGACGCTCGTGCTTGAAATCGTAGTAAAAGCCTGACTCGATGACAGGGCCAATCGTAATTTGCACGTCAGGAAAAAGCCGTTTGACGGCTTGGGCCATAAGGTGCGCAGTGGAATGGCGGAGGACTTCGAGGCCCTCCGCCGAGGTCGGTAAGATGGGAGTGACTTGACACTCGGCGGTCAACGGACGAGACAGATCGCTCAGCCTGCCATCGACTTGAGCAGCGATGGCTTGCTTAGCAGCACGAACAGGTGTCAGCACTTCACGAATCGGTGTGCCTGGCACAGCTGTGAGCTGTTCCCCACTTGGCAGGTGGACCGTGATAGCCTTGATGGTCGTGGCGTTTGTGCTCATATCAGCTATATCGGCCAAGCATATTGGACATGCTCGAGTGGAGGACGCATGCGATATCTTTCTCAGAAAGGCATAGGCACGGGCGGTATCGAACCGCCGACCTCTTCCGTGTCAAGGAAGCGCTCTCCCACTGAGCTACGCGCCTACAAAAGGAGAAGCTGTTTATGCGTCAGAGGTCACTTCAACCTTGATATTCGCTCGCAGACCACCGCCGATATTCACCATCACCTCATGCTCTCCGAGCTGTTTAATGGGCTCGTCAAGCAGAATTTTCCGTCGGTCGACAGTGATCCCTTTTTCCTTCAGGGCGGCTTCAATATCCATATTGGTGACAGACCCGAATAAACGCCCTTCTTCACCCGAACGAGCTTTGATAGTGAGACTGACCGCTGAGAGCTGTTCACTTGTCGCCTGGGCTTGGCTTTCGACTCGTTCCTTTTTCACCGCCACAAGGCGCTTCTGGTGCTCAAGGACTCGCACGTTACGCCGGTTCGCTTCAACAGCAAATCCTCTCGGCAGCAAATAATTGCGGGCATACCCGGTTCGGACATTCACAACATCGCCGATCTGTCCCAGATTAGCGACTTCTTCTTGTAAAATAATCTCCATGGCCATTCTTCTTTACGGTGGTGTTCAGCAAAACACAAGATTCATGTGGGCGTGTCCCGCTCTCTCCTCAGTGTAGACAGGCTAGATTTGGGTTGCCATATACGGCAACAGGGCAATGGCACGGGCCTGTTTTATTGATGTCGTCAGTTTCCGTTGGTGCCAGGCACAAGTTCCTGTAATTCGCCTAGGGATGATCTTTCCCCGTTCTGTCACAAAATCTTCAAGAATACGGCTTTCTTTATAATCAATAGGCATACCTTTGTCGGCACAAAACCGGCACACTTTACGACGTAAGCGGCGACGCGACGAGAATCTATCGTCCCCTTGTTGTGCTCCGCGTCGGAATCTGTCTCCTCCTCGTGCTGGTGGTCTCCCTGCCATAGTATCTTCTCCTCAGTTTTCAATCGAGTAGATCAGTCTTTACCCTGTCTCGTGAAAAAAATCTTGCGATAATCCCGCAGGAGTTCCTGTTACTCGTCTGTAGCCGGAGCAGCGACAGATCCTGTTTCAATAGCTTCCGGCTGGGGAGCCGGCGTATCGTCCTGCGGGGTCTCTGTTGGCGCCTCAGGTGTCGTTTCAGATTCAGCTACAGGGGGCTCAGACGCCGTCTCAGCAACCGTATCAAGAATTTCTGGGGGTGGAGCGACAGGCCGTTTCTCCGAAGGAGCGTCGCGGACGATCGACAGAAAACGCATCACATCTTCACTGAGCCGGAAATTTCGTTCTAATTCTTTGAGAGCTGGCGGTGGAGCGTCATACTCGAGACGTACGTAGTAGCCACGCTTTTGTTTCCGGATCCGATAGGCCAGATTCCGCATACCCCACTCATCGACCTGGAGAATCTTTCCCTGGACATTCTCGACGATCCCCTGCATCCAGGTGCAGATCTCCTTGATCCGAGTTTCAGGCAACTCAGGGTGCAGGATAGTGAGTGTTTCATAAATCGGCATGCAATCCTCCGGATAATAATGTCATATTCCGCGCGGCTTCAGTCCAATTTTCGTATCTTGGTCTTATCCTCGTCTCGTATGTGTCACTACTCATGCTTAAATGACGGGGTCCGCCCGGTTGAAGCTGTCCATCGCTTGCTCAAGACTATGGGTCAGCACCGCGTCGACAGCATCGGCTGCCCGCTGCACCGCACAGAGCATAGACGCTTCTTCCTGTGGAGTAAAGCAGCGTAAAACAAAATCGACTGCGGGGCTATCATCTGGTGGTCGGCCAATCCCAATCTTCACCCGTGTAAAATCTTTACTTCCCAGGACCTCGATTACCGAAGCTACCCCTCGGTTTCCGCCTGCTCCCCCTCCGCCGCGTTTGATTCGAATCCGGCCAGGAGGCAGATCTAGGTCGTCATGCACGACAAGGAAATCTGGCACGGATAGACGGTAAGAGTCTCGCATCTCGCCTGCCGCTTCCCCGCTGCGATTCATATAGGTCTGCGGCTGGATCAACAAGACCTGCTCACCGTTGAGCTGGTGTTCTCCTACCCGAGACATACATGCAAATCGAGAAAATGTTATGCCCCACCGCTCAGCCAGCAGCTCAAGTGTCCAAAAACCGACATTATGAGGAGTCTTTTGGTATTCAGGGCCTGGGTTACCTAAGCCAATAATCACACGCATGGAGCTTCCCGGTTCTGCCCGATTGTCCAGCGCCCCATCTCTTCTGGCCGAGCTGATAACATACAGTAAGAGCGGAACAAAACTCTGTTTACTATTCAGCTGCTTCCGCTGCTTCAGTCTCAGCTGTCGCTTCTTCTGATGTGCCCTCAGCTCCCTCTGTGGGTGTTTCTTCCTCTACCTCCTCTACCAGGCGGCTCACCTGGACAGCGACCAGCGCTGTATGGGGGTCATCTGTTGCCTGTACCCCATCCGGTAGATTGAGATCTGCAATACGAACGGCAGTGTCAATGTCAAGATCAGACACATCGATCTCAACAGCGGGAGGTAGATCACGTGGCAGGCACTCTATTGCCAGGCTGCGCTGCATCATCTGCAAGACACCACCAGCAATCACTCCTCGCGCCTTACCTACAAAATGGAGCGGAATAGACGTTTGGAGTGGCTTACTTTCATCAATCTCGAAAAAATCGGCATGTAAAAATGCCCCGCTGACGGGATGCTGCTGCAGCTCTTTGAGCAAGACCAGCTTATCGTTCAGCTCCGACGTGGGCGAGGCTAATTTGACCAACGGCGCACCTTTGATCTTTGACAGTTGGGTGCGGAATTCTTTGGCATTAATAGCAAGCATCGCCGCATCTTTGCCGGTCGCATAAAAGACACCCGGTACTTTTCCTGCTCGTCGCATTTGACCAGCACGCTCTTTTCCTTTTGTCTGGCGTGTTTCAACATTGAGCTGTAAGATTTCCATGTATTCCTCTTTCACTCTCCAAAAAGTGAACTGATCGATTCCTCATTATGGATACGCCGAATTGCTTCTCCCATGAGGGTCGCAATAGACAGCACCCGAATTTTATCCACAACCTGTGCCTCAGGGCGTAGAGGAATAGAGTTCGTGACGACAAGTTCTTCGAGGTCAGATTCGCGGATCCTCTTAATGGCAGGACCTGACAGAATCGCGTGGGTACAACAAGCAAACACAGTTTGGGCTCCAGCATCGCGCAAAGCCGAGGCTGCTGTTGTCAGCGTTCCTGCTGTGTCAACCATATCATCAACCAAGACAGCCACACGCCCCTCAACCTCACCAATAATATTCATCTCGGCAACGTCACGATTGGCGCTCCCAGGGATTTTTTCCTCACCCTCTTGTCCTCGCCGCTTATCAATGATGGCCAGTGACGCCCCAAGCCGTTTGGCAAACGCCCGTGCCCGTTCGACACCGCCGGCATCGGGTGAAACCACACAAATCTGCTCGCGCCCGACCTGAGAGCGGAGATACGGCACCAGGACTGGAGCCGAAAACAGATTATCGACTGGGATATTAAAAAATCCCTGAATCTGGCCGGCATGTAATTCGGCTGTCAGTACTCGTGAGGCGCCTGCTGTTGTCAGGAGATCAGCGACAAGCTTGGCACTGATAGGCACTCGAGGAGCAACTTTGCGATCCTGGCGGGCGTAACCGTAATAGGGAATCACAGCCGTGATCCGGTTGGCCGAGGCACGTTTAAATGCATCCAGCATCAATAGCAGCTCCATCAAGTTATCGTTCACTGGAGTGCATAAAGACTGGACCACAAAAATGTCACCGCCACGGACATTTTCCGTGATCTCGACCGAGCTTTCTCCATCGCTAAACGTCCGGATATCAGCTGCCCCTAAACGCTCTGGAAGACTCGCACAGATTTCTTCAGCTAGTGGCTGATTGGAGCTCCCGGCGAAGATCTTTAATACATCCCTCATGCGGGTATCCCTAAGTGTCCAGCTTTCAGAGACCGTCTAGGAAATCCTGCGGAGTACTGGGGAGGCAGGATTCGAACCTGCGCATGTCGGGATCAAAACCCGGTGCCTTGACCAGACTTGGCGACTCCCCACCAGATATGGGCAGAAGATTACATGCTGAGCCATCCAACTAAAAGAGGAAAAGGCATAAAGTCAAGAGGGAGGACGCTCAACACAGCGCAAAAGTTGCCCTATGCCTCTTCTTCCCCTTCTCGGGTTGAACCGCTCGGCTCTCTCAGCAACGGCTGAACCACAAAGACGCTGCCTCTTTTTGCAACAACTTCTCCTGCCTGCTGGGCCGCCTGTTGGTGTGGAAAGATACCAAAAACTGCTGATCCGCTACCAGACATCAGCGCAACTTCCGCCTGGCAGGCGAGCAGTTCATCTTTTATCTCCTGAAGAGCTGGATAGGTGGGCAGGACAGCAGCCTCAAGATCGTTAATACAATCCCCAGGTATAGGCCATCCAGGCCAATTCTGGGCAGTTGCTGAGGTAACAGAAGCGACATCGGAGTCTTTTCTGCAAAGCTCATCGAAACGACGGTAGGCCCAAGGTGTTGAGATCCCGAATGGCGGCACAATGAGAACGAACCAACGATCGAGAGGAAGTAAGACAGGACTCAATTCCTCTCCAATACCACCAACATGAGCAGGCTGACATGGAATAAAAAATGGCACATCGGCCCCAAGTCTTGCTCCAAGGGCGCACAGCCGCGAGTCAGTCCAATCGAGACCAAACGCTGTATTCAATCCTTTTAGAACGGCGGCCGCATCGCTGCTCCCGCCGCCCAAGCCAGCGCCAGCCGGAATACGCTTCGTAATCTGGAGCGTGATACGTGCAGTCAGCTGCGCTTCTTGACACACCAATGCCGCTGCTCGGTAAGCCAAGTTCATCTTGTCACTCGGAATGTTCGGATCATCACAGCTCAGGCTGATTTGCGAAGTTTGCGGCGGCTTTACCTTTTCATCTTCATCTTTTTCATAGTGTACGGCTTTTACATTTTGTACTGCCATTGTAATGTCATCATACAGGCTGATTGGAACCATCAGCGAGTCGAGCAAATGGTAGCCATCTGGGCGTTGTCCAACGATCCGGAGAAACAAGTTCACTTTTGCTGGAGCGAGAAGATGCATATATCTTTCCTTTTTCCGGGGACCCAGGATTGTCTCGTCCGCGTATCCAGGCTATTTCCCTTAGTATGACCCAGCAGAGAAAAAAACGAATACGGAGAATTCTTTCATGCGGCCTACTCTTCAGCCTGTTGCCTACCCTGACTCAGGCGAAGGATTTCTATGTGAGTGGCCATCGTGAAATCCAGGTACGGACCGGTCCAGGTGATCAGAATAATGCTTTTGCGACCCTCAAGACTGGCCAAAAAATGCAACGTGTCAGTCAGGAAGGCGACTATTATCTGGTCAAGATTCCAGATGGCCGCCGAGGCTATGTCCTCAAGAAAAATCTGACAGACGAAGCCCCGCCAGAATATAGACTCGGCGAACTAGAAGCCAAGGTCAAACAACAGGCGGAGGGGATCAAGCAACTCCGTCAGGAGAACAATGGCTTAATCGAGGCAGCCGATGTACAGACAAGGAGAGAGGCCGAAGTCAAGACGGAATTGGAACAGTTGCAAGCCGAACGCAGCAATATTCAGCGTGACCGCAACCTCACCTGGTTCTTAGCCGGAGCCGGCGTCTTGCTGGTCGGCTGGCTGATCGGCTGGCGTTCCAGACTCCAGAGCAAGTCACGCTATCAGGGATTGAGCTTTTCCTAACTATATTCCAAAAAATTGCTGAGCATTCTGACCCAGAATCTTCTCGACAGAGGATTCAGGCAATGTCGACAGTAGATCCCGCGCCTTCTGTATCGGTTGGGTAAACCCTTCGGCGTGTGGATAGTCAGAGCCAACAAAAAACCGCTCATCACCTGCAAACTGGACGATGAGCGGAAACATCTTTTCTTCCGGATCGCCGTTAATCCAAATATTGCGCTCAAAATACTCCGTTGCCGGACGTTTCATCTGCGAGGTGTGGCCCATGTATTGAAAACGGTAATTCAGGCGCTCTAACCATTCTCCAACCCAGCCAACCATGGCTTCGATAGTTGCCACCCGGAGCTTGGGAAAACGCTCCAACACTCCGTCATAAACCATCGTCGTCAGCGCCATGCGTGGGTCCTGAATCACGTTCATCGTCACAAACATGAAACCAGGGTCGCTGTCCGGGTACCATTCACTTCCCGTATAATGTGGATGGCCCACCAGATGAATGCCTACACTCAGGTCGCTGTCCTGGACTGCTGCCCAGATAGGATCAAAGTCCGGATGACCAAAACTGCGGCCATTGACTGGTGCTCCGCCAACAAAAATCGTTCGGCAGCCGAGTTTTGCCACCCGTTCCAGTTCACGCACGGCAAGCGTAGGATCTCGTAACGAGATATGGGCAGCTGGAAACAAGCGGTCTTTATGCGAGGCGCAAATCTCAAACGCCCAGGTGTTATAGGCTCGACACAAGGCACCGGCCAGAGCCGGGTCCTCCACCCCGCCTTCCCACAACAAACCTAAGGTCGGATACAAAACCTGACAATCAATTCCTTCAGCATCCAAAAAACGGATGCGGCCGTCCATATCCTGCCATTGACTGTTAGTGACCAGGTACCGGTCAAAGGTGCTGAGATCCCGACCGACTTCTTTTTGTCCATAACCAACGACAGCAGCCAGCAGCTCATCAACGTCAACCAGTTGTAAGGGCTGGCCATCTGTCAGCATGACCAGTTCACCCGTCGCCGTATCTTTCTCGACCCGCATCTCGCGGCCGCGAAAGGCCGGTTCAATATACTGCTCAAATAGATTCAAAGGTTCAATGAAGTGGCTATCGCCATCGATGACAGGCATTCCTCCGCTCCTTTTTCCTAACTCGCCTGCAAAGCCAACTCGGGTGTCACAGCCGGCGCTTCCCGTTTAGGTGAGGGCAGGGTGAGAGCTAATATCGCCGCAATCAGGCCGGTAGTGGTACTGGTCAGAAACGGTGCGGCATAACTCTCAAACGACGTATGCATCATCCCGCCCATGAGTCCGCCAGAGCCCATACCAATTGAGGCGACCATAAAGAAAACACCCAAAATAGTCCCAATCGATCGGATACCAAAATACTCACGAAACAACATCGCGTAGACAGGCATGGGTCCCCCGTAGCCCAAACCAAACAGCACCGCCCACGTATAAAAAGTCGGTGCAGTCTCCGCTTCAATAAACAGCGGAATCATAATCGCCTGGAGTCCTAAAAATCCAGCCAGCGACCATTTGGCACCAATTCTGTCCGCCAGCAAGCCGTTTATAATCTTTCCGATCATACCAAAGATTGCCATCGTCGCGACCACTCGCGCCGCAACCGATGCGGCGAGCCCAGTGTCCGTCATATGGCTGACCCCATGCAACAGAATACACGAGTGACACATACAGCAACCGATCACCATCAAATTCAACGTCCAAAAGGCCCGCGTCCGCATCGCTTCACTGAGAGTCATTCCCGGGAGCTGGACAGGCGCTGTCTGGCCTGTTCCTGTTATCGCTCCAGGAGCCCCACTTGGAGACGGCGCTCGACTGGTTTGGTGATCACGCATGAGGAAGGCCAACGGGATAATGAGCAAAGCGATCATCCCGAGTCCCGTATAGGCTCCGCGCCAACCATAGGCCGCCAAGAGCGTCACGGACAGCGGCGCAAAGACAGCCGAGCCGACATTCTGTGACTGCGCAATCGCCAAGGCCAGCCCTTGATTGCGGACAAACCATTTTGTGACAAGAGCGGTCAAGGGCACGCCAGCAGCTGACCGACCAGCAGCAATGAGTACCCCAAAAAAGAAATACAGCTGCCACAACGACTCAACCTGACTCATCAGAAAAGTGCCGATGATGAAAACCACCCCACCACCAATCATCACCCAGCGTGATCCAAACCGGTCACTCAGTATGCCACACAACAGCCCTGACACGCCAAAGCTCAACCAGTTGACCATTGAGGCAACCGATACCGTACCGCGGTCCCACTGAAACTCCTCGGCAATCGGCTTAAACATGATGGCAAAAGCTTCAATCACTCCATACATAATGAGGCTTAAAAATAAGCCGGCAGCAACGATCACCCAGCCGTAAAAAAATCCGTCCGGCTGGTCTTGCTCCATTTGCCCCATCGACTCAGTGTTCTGCATTTGCCCTCCTCAGGCGGTGCTGCGGGCCGACACGTAGAACGTGTGTTCCTATTCAAGACAGGCCGTACATTTGATTTCGACACACAGTCCGGGCATCGCCAAAGCGTGGGTGGCAATGCCGGTCCAAGTTGGCAGTCTATCGGGGTTGGTCAGATACCGATTCTTCACCTCAATGAAGAGCTGTAGGTCACGCATATCAGTGTGGTAGGTGACCATTTCGACCAGGTTGTCAAACGTTGCGCCAGCTTCGGTCAGGACTTTTTTGACGTTTTCAAAGGCTTGGGCAAACTGCGCTTCCTTACCTTCAACAACATTGAGCTCGGTATCCCGACCGACCTGACCGGCGATGTACAGCATATTGCCAACTTTGACCCCAGGCGAATAGCCAAAACGTTGGCGAATATTTTGCATATCTGGCGGGGTAATATCTTCTCGGGTCGGCATGCGAGCGCTCCTTATGCTTCTCAGACACAAGCATTGCTGGTGTCTTTCCTGGCAAACTCCTTCCCCGCATAGCAGCCAAGATCCTGAAAAGATAGAGCAAAAAAGAAGTGGAGCAAATCAAAAACAGCTTACTCATCCGCCGTCACCGTCCGCGCAACCCGTGACAGGGGATGGCCTTTAGCATCAATTTGGAGCGCGTTAAACCAGCCAAAAGGAGTGCGGATGCTTTGCAATCCAGCCTGTATCAGTTCTTGTTGTGTCCGGCTTAGAATATCGATGGCCACCTCTGGAGCACTCAGTTCAGCGAACAGGTGGGCAAACGGATGGAGGACAATAGTCGGTGCTTTCACCTGAGCGGACAGTTTCGCAATCTCAGCACGAGCTCGCTTGGCTACGAGGCCGGGATTGCGTTCGTCTCCTCGTTCAACGCTCGCTAGCACAATCAGTCCTTCTCCTACACGGGTGACGGGATCGTCGTATTCCTCGTAGACCTTTGAACGGCCTTTCGTCGTAATGCTACAGCAGAAACTGTTGACGTGGAGTGTTAAAAATCGCATAGGAAAATTGTGCGGAAAGCAGGCAAGACTCTTGTTATGAGCTTGCTTCTGCCACACTTCTCCCTTCTGCCACAACTGACACCAACACTGGCCGCTTCGCCAGCAAAAAACACACCCCGCCCAGGAAACTACAGCCCGCCAAAATTAAAAAGGCGGCTTCATAGTTGCCCCGCGTGTCGCGCATCCAGCCGGCAAAGGGCGCGGCAACCAGCATCAGGATATTCATCGGCACGGTAGACAGCCCCAAAATTTTTCCAAACGCGGCTTGGCCAAAGTAGTCGCCCCGAATCGCGACAGTCAATGGATTCCGCCCACCAAATCCCATCCCAAATAAGAAAGCAAACAGGACGAGCCCTGAAATCGTCGTGGCGTAGGTGAGCGCCACAACCCCAACTGCCTGCAAAGTGGAAAATAGGAACAGCGCGATCCGCTTGGGAATCCGATCGCCGAGATAGCCGCCCACAAGTTGAGCGACCATGGCGACTGCGGTGTAGATAGCCACGACCCAGGCGACAGTTGGCACATCAAATCCAGCATCAACAATGAGCAGACCCAGGTGCGTCATGATCGCAATAATTACCATTGAGGTGAAACCATGACCGAAGGCAATCAGCCAGAAGGCTGGAGTACGCAGTGCTTGTGACACCGTGTGGTCGGCCTGCGAGGCGACGGCTTGAGGCTGTGGCTCCCCTCCTGTAGGCGCTGCTGTCTCTGGCTGAGTCACTGGTTGTTCACCATCTGGCAGTAACCCGTACTCTTGCGGACGGTCGCGAATGAGCCGCGAGAGTGGAATAGCAACGATCAGCGTGAAGAGGCCCAAAATCATCGCGGTTGCTCGCCAGCCCAGCTGCGGATCATCGGGGTCAATCGCCCAGGCAATGACCGGGACTAATATCAGTGCCCCCAATCGGCTGCCGACATTGGCCCAACCAATCGCTATCGCCCGACGACGAGTGAACCAGTGATTCAACATCGTCATCAGGGGGAGCCAGCCGCCAAAACCTTGGCCGACTGCCATCACGACATATGACAAGTAAAACATCCACAGATTCTCGACTTGACTAAACATCAGAAAGCCACAGGATAACACCAGCAGCCCAATCATGATCATCCGCCGCGTCCCAAGTCGATCGGCCAAGTAGCCTTCGAGCGGCCCCATCAGACCGCCCTCAATCCGGGTAAAGGTCAACGCCAGCCCCAGCTGTGTGCGAGTCCAGCCAAATTCACGCTCCAGCGCTACGGCCCACACACCCATGGCGTGGAACAGCGGCACGTTGGCCAGCAGCATGATGAAGCCGCTGACCGCGACCAGCCACCAGCCGTAAAAAACACCTTCCGTTCGTTTACGCAGAAAAGAAAAAGGCGAGGCAAGAGACAAGAGGTTTTCCCTTCTTTTTCACTCCTATACACCCACTGGAGGAATCCAGCCCAGCTCTTGATAGCGGCGGATCCATTTGCGGAGCATATCTTCGGTATCCATACAGTCCTGGAAACCTGCTCGGCGGGCTTTGATCGTACTCACAATGGCAGGTGGACCAACTTCTTCAGCTCCGTAAGCCATGCTGAAATCAGCCGCAGAAAATGACTCGCCAATAAAGGCATGCAGGTTGGCTGGCGAACGCAGATGATACTTCTCGACAATAGCTGCCCACTCGGCTTCCCGCTTGGGCATCTCCACACCTAACGCGCACGGCTCTGGTTCCCCAACCTCCATGCCAAATGCCTCGGCCAGAGTCGGCCACACGTTTTGCCACACAAACACATCGCCATTGGTGATATTAAAAATTTCATTACGGCATGCCGGTGTCGTTGCCGCCCACTCACACGAACGAGCCAGCAGATCAGCATCAACCGCTTCGAACACAAACGGTGCCCCACCGGGGTAAGAAAATGGGAGCCCAGCCTCTTTGCGGAGGGCGGCATACACACACAGGGCAGGCAATACATTCAGATTGCCTCCAATCGCTTCACCAAAGATCAGTTGCGGACGCAGAATCGTCCAGCCCCAGTCCTGCCCGGCTTGCTTGCCGCGTAAATAATCTTCCTGCAAGAAATAGAAGTTCTCATGATTATGGCGCGGCCAACGTTCCCGAGCCGGAACCCGAATCGGCTCGATATGCATACCATAGGCTTTGGTGCCTTGTAGCAGTGTCACCTGTTGCAGGCCCTTGGCCGCTGCGTGCAGAGGTTCAAACAGATTTTTGAGCATACTCAAATTGGTTTGCATCTGCTCCTGATCACGCCAGCCTTGGACCAGATCAGCTTTTTCATACAGCGCCGTGTAGATGACATGCGTCACATCATGCATCTGACTAAAGACTGCCGCGCACCGGGCTTGATCTTGCAGATCGACTGACAACAGCGTCGCCTTCTCCAATCCCTCGGGCGTACGCCGAGAGATGCCAATCGTCTTCCACTCCGCCAGCTGGGAAAAGTGCTGTACCGCAGCAAAGCCGACTAAACCAGACGCACCAGCGATAAGAATCTTTTTCTTGGGCATAAACCGTCCTCACTTTCCGTTGCGGCCAAACCTATCCCATGCAAACAGAAGACGACAGGGGCGCAGCTCCAAACACAGTCACGGCCACAGCCATACTGACTCGGCAATCGGCTGTGTGCTACAAAAGGTCCAGCAAGAGCTCTCTTATACATACCCACGTACCAATAAGGAGGAAGTAGAATGGCAGAAGTTACAGAAATCACCTCAGGCTTACAGTTCCCCGAAGGTCCGATCGCCATGGACGACGGCAGCATCATCCTGGTCGAGATCAAGCGCGGAACCCTGACTCGCGTCAAACCAGACGGCAGCAAGGAAGTTGTCGCTGAGACAGGCGGTGGCCCAAACGGGGCGGCAGTCGGCCCGGATGGGGCAATCTATGTGTGTAACAATGGTGGTTTTGACTGGATCGAGGTCAACGGTCTGACCGTCCCGCATGGAGTCCCAGCTGACTATACCGGCGGCTGCATCCAGCGGGTGGATATTAAAACCGGCAAAGTCGAGGTCTTGTATACTGAATGTAATGGTTACAAGCTCAAAGGCCCGAATGACATCGTGTTTGATGCTACCGGTGGTTTCTGGTTCACCGATTTTGGCAAAGTCAGAGACCATGATCGGGACCGGGGCGGCGTGTATTACGCCAAACCTGACGGCTCGATGATCAAAGAGATCGCCCAACCGGTTGACGGTCCAAACGGGATTGGTTTGGCACCTGGCGACAAGAAGGCCTACATCGCCCAAACGTTTGAAGGCCGGGTGTGGCAGTGGGACATCACTGCTCCGGGTGAGGTCTCTCGTTCCGAAGGCGCAGGCGGTCCCATCTTGGACGGTCCTGGTGGTGCCACTCTCCTCAATAGTCTGCCCGGTTATCAACTGCTCGATTCTCTGGCTGTTGATAGTGCCGGCTATGTATGTGTCGCGACCTTGCTCGGCGGTGCCGGCATTTCCGCCTTTGCGCCGGATGGCTCGAAAGTCGACCACGTACCGCTGGACGATCCGTTTACCACTAATATCTGTTTTGGCGGTCCTGATCTCAAGACGGCATATGCCACGCTGTCGGGAGCTGGTAAGCTCGTTTCCTTTGAATGGCCCCGGCCTGGCTTGAAGCTGAACTTCAACGCATAGATCACTCGTACGATAGGGGGCGGTTCATGAACCGCCCCCCAAGGGCTCACGACGTAGGTTCGGGATGTACATGACTGCTCATTTGCCGAAGCCGTTCGTTACACGCGATCTTGATCCATGCCTGGCGGGTTACTCCCAGCCGCTCACACCCAGCGTCGATCTGACGCACTAAGCTTACAGAAAAATCAACATTCACACGTTGTCGGGCGGTGTGCTGTCCAGTGAAAGATTGGGAAACATCTTCGCCCGGCTCAGCGCGTTGCGCGATCTCCTCAATGTCGACCGGCTTTTTCCCTGTATATTTAACTGATTTCTCGCGCAGAGTTTTGCTTTTCTGTCGCGGTTGAATGCCGGCTGGCCTTGCCCCCTGTCTGGTTGTCAGCGACAACGGCACGGAGCTGACATCGAATGCGATGCTCAAATGGCCGCAGGAACGCGGTGTTGGGTGGCACTACATTCAACCCGGCAAGCCGATGCAGACCGGCTTTATCGAGTCGTTTAACGGCAGGCTGCGAGATGAATGCCTCAATGAGCATCTGTTCAACCGCTACACTCAGGCAAGCCGGATCATCGAGCGCTGGCGGCACGACTACAACACCGAGAGACCACATACGAGCCTCGATGGGCTCACACCGAAGGAATTTGCAACCTGGTCCACACCGGACCATAACCACAACAGACCCTACTTATAAATGGGGGAATAACGGGGGCAGGACCAGTTATGTTAGACTGAGCCCAGCTGTCTAGAAAAAGCGAGGTGAATCATGGGAGTCACAACTCTTGAAGGCGTTGTCGAGAATGGGCAAATTCGTTTGCCCGCTACGGTTCGTTTGCCGGAGAAAGCGAAGGTCTATGTCGTGATCCCCGATGCAGAAGTCCAGGCCAGCGCGTACATAGGAAGCCCACGATTGGTGCACCCTGAACAAGCAGCAGATTTCGAGAAACAGGTCGTTGTCGTTGAGGATAGCCCAGATGCCGACGTATGACGACAGGCTCTTTAATCCGCCTGCTCCACTGGCCCACGTCGTTCTGCGCATCCCAGAAACAGGCGAAACGGCATCAGATGTTCCCATGCTGATCGATTCTGGAGCTGATGTCACCCTCATCCCTCAACAATCGCTCATGCTGCTCGGGAAAAAGACTGAGCCAGGGGTCGGCTATGAGGTGATGGGATTTGATGGAAAGAAAAGTGTTATCCAAGTGGTGACCCTCGACTTGGTGTTCTTGAGACGAACGTTCAAAGGGCGGTTTTTAGTGAGCGATCAAGCGTGGGGCATCTTAGGACGTGACGTACTGAATCATGTCGCAGTTGTTTTTGATGGGCCACAACTCACATGGGACGAGCAAAAGACCACAGGCAAGTAAGTTTATCGCCCACTTCTACGCTTCCTATCTCTCCAGCTTCCTCTTGCTGCCTCCTAGGTGCGGCGCTATCATGCGCTATCGCTACACCCCCTGGGAGAAACTGGTGGACTATACAGACACATCTGCTCGCTTGCAGCACCTGCGGGAGTTCGAGCCACGGCTCGACCGCCCGATCATGATGAAGGTGCAGGAATTTCAACGCAATAATCGCCTCAAACACGTTATTTTCTCCGCCCAGTTTGATCGCGAACTGCTCGATCGCCTGACCAGTCTGGCAACCATGATTCGGCAGCTGGCTCGCAATCGGCGCGGCAGCCACCTGCTGCGTGAAACATTGTCAGACAAGTCGGCGATGCTCCACTTTACCCAAGCGTCAACCCGGACCTTTTTATCATTTGTCAGAGCCTGCCAGCACCTTGGGGTAGACTACGCGGAGATCCGCAACCCGGCCGTGTCCTCGGCGTATAAAGGTGAGTCCGATCTTGACTCGATCATGATGTTCAGCACGTACTTCGACCTCGTTATCCTGCGCGACACTATGCCCAAGCTGGCCGAGTGTTTTGCCTATAAGATGAACGACATCGAAAAGCCGGTGCCAATCGTCAATGGCGGCTCTGGTGCAGATGAGCACCCGACGCAAGCCTTGCTGGACTATTATACGATCCGAGAAGTCTTCAAGTTCAGAGATCGGGAGGGCGATCGGGAAAGCGATGACCGTAACCTTGGCCGACGGCTGTCTGATCTCCGCTCGCGCTGGCCGAGTCTCCGCACCGGCATGGATGGCAAAACGTATCTGTTCTGTGGAGACGTCGGCAGAAGCCGGACGATTCGCTCCCTGGCTGAGCTATTGGCCCAGCATGAAGATGTGACGATGTATTTTGTGGGCCCGGAACATCCTCGGCTCAGCATCACTCCAGATCTTCAGTCCGATCTTGTTTCAGCTGGGGTCACTGTCCATGAGCGTTCGGATCTGAACGACTGTATTGGGGAGGCGGATTTGGTCTATATGACTCGTGTCCAGCACGAACACGACGACGAGGAAGTGGCAGAATTTCTGCATGGTCTCGACCGACAGCGATTCATTCTCGATCGCGAGATGCTGGCAAAGATGCGCGAGTATGCCGCCATTCTGCATCCGTTTCCACGCAACGATGAAATCTCTCCGGATGTCGATAGTGACTCCCGAGCAATGTACTTTGCTCAGGCTGAGAATGGTATGTGGGTCAGAGCAGCTTTGATCGCACATTTGCTTGATGCTGAGTCGGAGATCATGCTGCGGCATCAAGATTTCTTTAAAAAAGAACGCCGCTCGTGGAATGAGCAGTAGGCGTCGCCTCCGAAGGACGGGAAGCGGGTGAGCATCGAGAGCGCTGTTCAGGGCAGTCTGTTCGCCCACGATTTTCTGACTGAATCCGTTGTCCAGTTGGCCGACTGGCAGGCGCTCGACGACGCAGCACTCGACGCCCTAGACGGTGAGCTGCGGGCGGTCTTCGACCGCTTCCCAACCGCCCAGACCCCCAACGAGAGCCAGACCGAGGACGATTTAATCTGGCCTATTCTTGGACACCTCGGGTGGACAGCCAGCCTGCGGCAGCAGAACCTCACCGCCCACGGTCGGGACGACGTGCCCGACGGCCTGCTGTTCGCCGACGCAGCGACCAAAGACCGTGCCAACGCCTTCGCCGAGGAATGGAAGCGCTACGAATTCGGCCTGGCCGTGGTGGAGTCCAAGCGCTGGCAACGGCCGCTCGACCGCCGGTCTGGACGCGCTGGCGAGCAGACCGCGCCCTCGACCCAGATGCTGCGTTACCTGCGGCGGGTGGACGACCTGACCACGGGCCGCCTCCGCTGGGGCATACTCACCAACGGTGCCAAGTGGCGGTTGTATTATTCGGGGGCGCGGTCCGTGTCGGAACAGTTCTTTGATCTGAATCTGGCAATGATGCTGGACCTGCCCGGCCACAACGACGGCCTGTTTGCGCTGTCCGAGGCCGACCGCCGCCATTGCCTCAAACTGTTCACGCTCTTCTTCCGGCGGGAAGCCTTTCTGCCCGGTGTGGTCAGTGGGCACACCCTCCACCAGCGTGTTCTTGATGAGGGCCGGGTCTACGAAGAGCGGGTTGCCGCCGACCTGTCCGAGCTGGTCTTCAAACAGCTCTTTCCCAAGCTGGCCCGGGCCATTGCCGAAGCTGCACCGGATGCGCCGTTGCCCGAGGTGCGCGACGCCGCCCTGATCCTACTCTACCGCCTGCTGTTCATCCTGTATGCCGAGGACCGGAGCCTGCTGCCGGTGCGGGATGCACGCTACGACGATTACGGCCTGCGCGAAAAGGTGCGCGACGACATCAGGCAACGCAAGGACCGCGACGACGCCTTCTCTACCACCGCCGCCCGGTACTGGTCGGTCATTGACGATCTGTGCCGGGCCATTGACCAGGGCGATGCTTCCATCGGCCTGCCGCCCTACAACGGCGGCCTGTTTGACCGGGAGCGCACGCCGCTGCTGGCCCGCATCCGGCTCGGCGACCAGGTCATGGCCGACGTTATTGACGTCCTGTCCTTTGAGAAGACGGATCAAGGCCGGCGCTACATCAACTATCGCGACCTGAGCGTGCAGCAGCTTGGCTCAATCTACGAGCGTCTTCTTGAGCACGAAATTGTCCGTGAGGACGGCCAAATTTTCATCCGCCCGAATGTATTCGCCCGGAAAGCCTCTGGCAGCTATTACACCCCGACCGACCTCGTCGGCCTGATCCTCAAAGAAACAGTTGGACCGCTGGTCGAGGCCCGCACGGCTGAACAGATTTTGGAACTGAAAATCTGCGACCCGGCCATGGGCTCCGGGCATTTCCTGGTCAGTCTAGTGGACTATCTGGCCGACCGGGTGATTACGGCCATGGCTGAAGCAGAAGCCGCAGCGGACGGCTCTGTCTCACCGCTGACCGAGCGCATCAACACCATTCGCAGCCGCATCGAGAGCAATGCTGAGGAACGGGGCTGGACTATTGATGCCGAACAGCTCGACGACCGCCACATGGTCCGGCGTATGGTGCTCAAGCGCTGCATCTATGGTGTGGACAAGAACCCGATGGCGGTGGAACTGGCCAAAGTGTCGCTGTGGCTGCACACCTTCACGGTGGGGGCGCCGCTCAGCTTCCTGGATCATCACTTACGCTGCGGCGACAGCCTGTTCGGCTTCTGGGTGAGCCAGGGCATTGACAGGGCGATGGAAGGAGAGAGCGCACTCTACCTAACACCGATGGTTCGCCAGGCCGTCGAGGCAACAGCCGGGATGCAGGAGATCGAAGCGCTGACCGATGCCGAAATAGCCGAGGCCCACCGCTCGGCGGAGATATTTGCCGAGGTGCACGAAAGCACGGCACCGCTCGACGCCTTTCTGTCCCTGAGCCACGCTTTGGACTGGCTGCACCTCAAGGACCGGCAGGATGTGGCTGCGGTCCGGGCCTTTTCTGAAGGGTCGCTTGGCGACCCCGTCCAGATTGCGCTTGGAGCAAAAAAGCCGCGTCCCAGCCATGACGCAAGCGCCAGCTTTAACACTATCCTTGCCCGCATCCGGAAGCTGGGTGAGGAGGAACGCTTTCTCAACTGGCAGGTCGCCTTTCCCGGCGTCTGGTCGGATTGGGAACACCCTGAACGGCGCGGCGGCTTTGACGCGGTGATCGGCAATCCGCCCTGGGACCGTATCAAGTTGCAACAGGTCGAATGGTTTGCGGCCCGCCGTCCCTCAATCGCCCACGCTCAGCGCGCCGCCGACCGCAAGCGCATGATCGCGGCCTTGCAGCAGGACGGCGACCTGCTAGCCGCCGAGTTCGAGCTTGCGAACAATCGCGCTGCGTCTACCGCCCAAATGGCGCGCACCTGCGGCGACTACCCGTTCCTGTCCAGGGGCGACATCAACCTGTATTCCCTGTTTGTCGAGCGGGCGATGGCGCTGGTGAAGCCGGACGGCATGGTCGGGCTGCTGGTGCCCTCCGGCCTCGCGTCCGACAAGACCGCAGCGCCGTTTTTCCGTTCTTTGGCGACGCAAGGGCGATTGCGGGCCTTGTACGACTTTGAGAACCGCCGCACGCGCTACAAGGCGCCCTCCTTCTTCCCGGACGTGGACAGCCGGTTTAAGTTCTGCGCCTTTGTCGCCGGGCCTGCCCCGTCTGACAACCCGGCGCAGTGCGCGTTTTTCCTCCAGGATGTATCAGAACTGAACGACGCCAACCGCTGCTTTTCGCTGGCCGCGCAGGACTTCGCCGCCGTCAATCCCAATACCGGCACAGCGCCCATCTTCCGGTCACGTCGGGACGCCGAACTGACGACCGCGATTTATGAACGGTTGCCCGTATTGGTAGATCGTTCCAGCGGCGAAGAAGTCAAGGCGTGGCCGGTCAAGTATTCAACGATGTTCCATATGACGAACGACTCCAGCCTGTTCCGCACCCGGGAAGAGTTGGAGGAGCGGGAAGGCGCGTATCCCATCGGCAACAATCGTTTCAACAGCCCAAGTGGGGAGTGGGTGCCATTGTATGAAGGCAAGATGGTGCAGGCTTTCGATCACCGAGCTGCGAACATAGTGGTGAACAGCGCGAACCAGCACCGTCCTGCGCAACCCGTACCGGCCACTACCATGCAGCACGAAGACCCGGCCTGGCTGGCTGCCCCTCAGTATTGTGTGGCTGCGTCGGAATGCGGCTGGCCCTCGAAAGCGGGCTGGGTTCTGGGCTTCAAGGAAATCACGGCTCCCACGAACGTCAGGACTTTTATCGCTGCGCTTCTGCCTGCGGTAGGTTTCGGGAACAAGGTACCGATCCTCAAACCGGAGACGGCGGACCGCACGGAATGGCTGTTAGTCGCCAATTTCAACGCAACAATTTTCGACTTTGCGACGCGGCAGAAAGTACAAGGCCAGACCTTGAACCTGTTCATCGTCGAACAGCTTCCCGTCGTGCCACCAGACCGCTATGAGTCGGTCCGTTTCGGTCCCAAGACTGCTGGGGAAATTGTGCGCGACGCCGTGCTGGAACTCACCTATACCGCCCACGATATGGCTCCGTTTGCCCGTGACCTGGGCTATGTCGATGAATCCGGGCAGGTCAAGCCGCCATTTGTGTGGGACGAAGACCGCCGTCTCTACCTGCGGGCCAAGCTCGACGCCGTGTTCTTCCACCTCTACGGCGTCACCGACCGCGATGACGTGCGCTATGTGTATTCGACCTTCCCGATTGTCGAGCGTCAGGAAATGGCGGCCTATGGCCGCTACCGCTCGCGTGATTTGTGCTTGGCTTGGATGAATGCCTTGGCGGCGGGAGAGCCGGACGCAGCGATTGATTTGTGACGAAAGCGCCACACCAACACATCACGTCTGCCAAGTATGAAGGAGAGGTCGAGCCGTGGCGAAATTGCTATCCCTTAACAGTCTCTACCTCATTCTGGTCTTCATCGTCCCCGGCTTTATTGCTTTGTCCGTGCGGTCTCAGTTCGTAACCGGAAGAACTCCGTCCGATAATAAGACAGCGCTTCTTTCTTATCTGACTATTTCAGTCATCTATGGTGCTTTCGTTCTTCTTCTCGTTGACCCTGCGTTGATACGGGAATCGGTATGGACCTGGTTCGGCCTGGTCTTTGTTGGTCCCATTGTTCTCGGGGTACTCCTTGGGATCAATATCCAGCAAGACCTTGTTCGCCACCTCCTCAACCGGTTCGGTCTCTACCCTGTTCATGCCATACCGACCGCCTGGGACTGGAAGTTCAGCGGTATGACTGAACAATGGGTTCTTGTGACACTGAAAGATGGCTCCCGTTTTGCGGGCTTCTACGGTGCGCAATCTTTCACTTCTTCCGATCCTGGCGAGCGTGATATGTACATTCAATGGGTGTATGATATTGACGACAATGGTACTTGGTCCTCGACCGATGAGAGAGGAGTACTCATCGCTGCCAGTGAGATCAGAACGATAGAATTCTGGCCCTATAACCCTCGGGAGCAAATAAAT
This sequence comes from Binatia bacterium, assembly GCA_965231765.1. Classification (GTDB taxonomy): domain Bacteria; phylum Desulfobacterota; class Binatia; order Bin18; family Bin18; genus JAAXHF01. The sequence goes on along the minus strand of OZ246887.1, from coordinate 3,227,786 downwards.
GAGCAAGAATAATAACCCAGCCCCGCCTCCCCGTCCCAAACAGGGACGAGACGGCCCTCAGCCCACGCTCACCAGCCCAGAGTTAAAGATAAAGGGGGGCTATCAACCGACGGAGAGCAAGCTATCCCCCAAAAAACCGCCTTCTAATCCGCCAAACAAAGGAAGTAGCGGGAAGAAATGATCTATCCCAGGAGTGGCCGTGTATGGCCGCTCCCGCTCGCGTGACCTGTGTGTGGCGTGGCTGAGGGCGGGGGCCTAAAAGTGGAACTGTTCCACTTTTAGGGGGGAGGGAATCCTCTCTTCCGAACCAACGGAGAGCCGGAGAAAGGGGGGCAAAAAGATCCCAAATTCTCTCCTCACACACCAAATTTCTCTGGTCAATTACCGAATTTGTCTGCCTGATACCCGTCTCATCCCCTTTTTTTGGCCCGACTTCGGCGGACTTTAGGACACGTTTTTTCGGTTTTTGATGAGAATACACGGGGTTAGGGGCAAAAGTTTTCCTACACAATTCCAAAGTTTTTGCAATTAGCTATCCAGAGCCGCCCGCGCCCGCACCTGCTCTACAGTCCAGGTGTGCAAAACCTCACCATTCCGAAATACCGGAATCAGCACATCGGTTGCCCCAGGCGTTCCCTGCGGCAAAGTCACATAGCGCTTGTCTTCTTCACTCCAGGCCAACATGAGCCGTCCGCGTTTGCTGTCTTTCATTGGATCAGTCGCCGGGCGTTTGTACACGTCACGTTCTTCGCCATCCACTACACTATACGCGCACTTCATAGCAAAACTCTGGGTATCCCGGTTGCAATCTTGGAGCAGCCCTCCACCTGAACCAAAAGTGATACAATCCATCGACCAGCCTCGGGCCAGAATCGCGTCCACAATGCCAGCCACAGTCTGACGCTTGATACCGTCGCCTTGAATCAGCCGTATGGTCTCGGGCAAAACCCGGTAGCCTTTGCTATTCAACGTGTAACCAAATTGCGCACCGAGCGTGTCTAGGCAATCCGGGACCACCATCTCGGGTGGACCAGAGTCCGGCCGGACGACGACACAGCCCCGGCGCTGCTGAATGTCTGTTTTGAGCCGGGCACCCCACAGCTCTTTGCACGCTCGCAAGACATCCCACGAGTCAGATACCACAGACACCAGTCCCTCAGGATATTGTTGCAAGATATGCTGAAAGGCGTCCCCTTCCCTCTCTTCCCCCCAGACCGTTATGGTCGAATGCTCAGCAGCTGGAATACTCACTCCCGGCATTTCGGCAGCGTAGTATTCCATCAGTAGCTCACACGCCGCCAGGGTATCTGACCCTCGGAAGTTCACCAAATGTGCAGCTCCGCCAAGAGCGGCCGATTCTGGTGAGGTCGCGCCCCGAAAGCCAAAGTCTTGGAGCTTCAAGCTGAGCACCTCATCCGTCGAGGTACCAGAACGCTCGAGTCCGGCCTGGATGACCTTCTTCATCTGGCGTGAAATAGTCCCAACTGTACATGGGTACCACAATTCGACCAGCAAGGTTTCCAGATGATTGACCAACCACGCACAGTGCGGACAGGTATTCTCAATGGTCAGCATGACGTTACTCTCCGGCAGGACAATGCCTTCCGGAGCAGCCTTGATCTCCATCGGTAGCGTGCCGCCATGCTCCTCTACCACGTGCTCCCAGCCCGTACGGTTGAACACCTCAGGATTCCCGAAATGGGCAGCTAAAAACGGCGCGGCGCGTTCTATTTTTTCAGCTGAGACAACCACCCCAGCAAAATACTTCTTGAGGAAATATTGCAATCCAAAAAACATCACTTCGCGGTACTCGCCGCCCTGGCGTGGCTCCAAATACGAATAGATCGTCTGTGTCTGCGGCGGATACATTTTCCAGTGCGTCTGCTTATACGAATCCGTCAGCAAGATGATGTTATCGAGCATAGCCCCTCCTTGCCTCTTTGGCGGCACAATCAGTGTTCCCTCTCCCGGTCAGGGAAGCCCCTTCACCCTACAGCTTCCCCTTGACAAAGAGAAAGCACAAGGGTCTCTTCTCTCTTTCGAACGTGCGGCTACAGCCTCGCTGAAAGAGGGGGACCAGGCAGGATTTTCTTTCAGGTTCCCAGGCGGAGCATGCGGACGAGAGGAAAGCTGCAAAATGAGGGATACAATCGATGAAGAATGCGATGTTCAGTCTCAGCCTGCTGTATGGGCTCTTTTTTGTCCTTCCAGTCTTCGCCCAAACACCGCCCCAAGCTACGTCTCAAGCGGCTTCCCCGCTCGCCCTGCCAGACATGGAAGTCCACGCCACAACTCCTCTCATGGGCCTCGGCGTTCCGCACGAACAGGTGCCAGCCAACGTTCAAGTTGTCACTGGCGAACGCATAACCAATCGTGGCGGCATCAGTCTCACAGACACTCTTGCCCGCGAATTGGCGGGTATTAACCTCACCCATGTCCAGAATAATCCGTTTCAGCCAGATTTTAGTTACCGTGGTTTTACCAGTTCTTTTCTCCTCGGCACCCCACCCGGGCTGAGTGTGTTTGTTGACGGCGTACGGGTCAACGAACCCTTGGCCGATCAGGTCAACTGGGACTTGATCCCGACAGATGCGATTGATCGGGTTGAACTCCTGCCGGGCTCAAATCCGGTCTATGGTCGCGATACCTTGGGCGGCGCGATTATCATGCGCACCAAGCGTGGCTTTAGCCATCCTGGTACGACCGCTGAGATCTGGGGCGGGAGTTTTGGTCGCTTTCGTTCGCTGCTGCAAACTGGAGGCAGCACGGGGAATTTTGATTATTTTGCATCTGGGAATTTCTTTTTAGAGGACGGCTTCCGAGACTTTTCCGATAGCCATGCGAGCAACCTGTTTGGCAAACTTGGTTATATGGATGAGAAACAAGATGGGAGCCTGTCCCTCACGTATGTGAATAATCGCCTGACAGGTAACGGCCCTCTCCCCGAGAGTCGCTTGCGCCGCGATCGCTCAGCCGTTTTTACCCACTCAGACCGCTTTAAACCTATCTTGTGGTTCTTGAATGGAGCATATCGGCGCGACCTGACTGCGGGGCTGTCACTCTCAAGCAACGTCTATGCTCGCCTCTTAGATATTGACCAATTTAACCCTGGCGTAGACGAAGAGGTCGATGCCCGCACCAACCAAAAAGGCTGGGGCGGAACCACACAGCTGGCCTATCAAGGTGGCCTCTTCGGCCTCCTGCTCACGGCAACGGCAGGGGCTGATTACTCAGGCGCTCAGCTAGACCATCTGATTGGAGAGCGTCAAAAAGGGAGAAACCGTGCAGGAAGAGGCGAAGAAGAGAAGTTTGCAGTCGAGACTGATGTCAAAACGGAAACCCACGCAGGCGGGCCGTTTGTGACCGCCACAGTCACACCAATCGAGCGACTCGCAGTCACCGTATCGGGGCGCTTTGACGTCACCCACTTGAAGATCAAAGACCGCTTGGCGGGGAGTGACACTACGGCAAGTGATAGCACGGACGCCAGCGGCAGCCATACTTTCAAGCGCTTTAATCCAGCCGTCGGCGCGACCTACCAGCTTGTCACAGGGCTCAGCTTGTACGCCAATTATAGTGAGAGCTACCGAGCGCCGACGGCTATTGAACTGACCTGCGCCAATCCGGAAGCGCCCTGCCCGATCCCAACCGCGATTGTTGATGATCCACCGCTTGATCCAGTCAAAGGCAAAACCTGGGAAACCGGCATCCGCTGGTCACCGTTCCCGACTCTCCAAGCGACCCTGGCCTTTTTTCGCACAGACCTGAAGGATGACATTTTGTTTCGCAACGACCCGGAAAGTCAGATCCTGGGCTTTTTTCAAAATGTTGACGCCACCCGCCGCCAGGGCATTGAGTTTCTTCTGCGTGGCCAATGGGCCTGGGGTCAGTGGTTTGCTAATTACACCTTGACCGATGCCACGTTTGAGGACGATATCGAGTTATTCACCTTTGCCAACGAAGAGCGCCTGGCCCGGGTAAAAGCCGGCGATCGACTTCCGCTGGTTCCAGCCCACCGGGTGAACGGCGGGGTTGAGGTTTCTCTCTTCTCCAACTGGTGGCTGAGTATGGACGCAGCCTACGTAGATGGACAGTATCTACGCGGCGACGAAACCAACGAGCGTCAACCGCTCGATCCCTACTTTGTCGCCACTGCCCAGCTTGCCTACAAAACGGAACACTTTGATATTTTTGTGCGCTTTGAGAATCTGTTTGATACAGAATACGAAAGCTACGGAGCCCTGTTTGAGAATACTCTCGACGAGACAGGCGTCGAACGTTTTCTGGGGCCGGGTGCACCGTTTGGGATCGGGGGAGGAGTGCGGGTCAAGTTCTAAAGCCGTTCCCGATCTTTTCCCGCTCCCCTGGCGGGAGAGGGTGAGTCGGTGTTTTTGTTTTTACCACCAGTCAAACGTTGACAGTCGCCCTGGTACAACCAGGGGCTTAGCTATCGTTGAGTTCGTCCGGCGTTGGTGAGGATGCTTGTGCCGCCTGGTGAGCCTCCAGGTCGAAAAACAATTCCTGGCCAGGGTTGCGAAGGTCAGGCGTATCGCCAAGCTTCACAATCTGCGCCGCGATTTTGCCTGGCGCCAGGTCGAGCAATCCGACTGTCCCTAAGCGAGTTGACCACAAATGTGGATGGGTTGCACTGCCGGTGTTGATTTGCAACACCCCATCTCGGTAGTCCAAACGCTCATAGTGGGTATGGCCGGTAATGATGATATCAGCGTGCTCGCCCTTGAGATGGACGTCTCTCAGCTTGGCAATCGGGCGTTCCTCGGGTTCCATATCGTGGATCATGGCCACGCGCCAGCCTTCGAGGTCGAGCCATTGAATGTCCTTCATACGAGGATCTTCCCAGCCGCCATCGTTATTGCCTTCTACCGCCAAGGTCGGGGCAATCTCTTCCAGCCAGTCGAGCACGCGGGGCGTCACAATGTCACCGCCATGCAGAATGAGATCCACCCCGGCAAATGCCTCTTTTACCTCGTCCCATAAATGCCGGATCGTACTCGGGAGATGCGTGTCTGTGACTAAGCCAATGCGCATATGACCATCCTGACTTTTTTCCTTGCGCTTGGCAACTGCTTGTCAGGCCATCGGAATGAGGAGGGCTCCAGGGTATCTGAAAACGCTGCCCAAAGGAAAGCGGACTGATCAGCCTCTCAGGTCTCTGCTCGCCTCTATTCAGAATTTCCCCTGAATTTCTGAGCCTTAACTTTCTCCGCTATCTTCACGATCTGTAGATCGGCGAAAACCGGATAACACTGAAAGCACGAAGCACATCGTGCTCCGACTACCACCCCCGGCTGACATTGTTCAGACGCTCTTCTTTGCTTCGTTACTCACGTACTGTGTGTTACTGGGCTGAGCAGCTACAGCGTCTCCTGAGCAGGGCGCTGCAAGCTCTCCGAATATGCAACCAGGGCGTGGATACGATTCACCAGGTACGGATGATCCGTCAGCGTCTCGGACAGCTTGGCGATTCCATCAGCATTCAGCGTTTCTTTCTGGTTCAAGAAGGCATCGATATTGAGCTGTTTGAACAGTTCTTTCCCCACTGCAACTTTGGCCAAAGCAGAAATTGCTGCTCGCAGATCGTGACACGCGATCAGCCCGCCTCGATCGCTGGTATATTCTGCTTTGCGCGCCCAACTCAGCAACACAAAGCCAACCACCTCTGAGATGATAGGCAAACGGATACTGTCTTTCAAATTGGTCAAGACCAACCAACGGGTATGCCGACATTTGATATGAGTAAACTCATGGCCCAGGATGGAACACAGCTCATTCGGCTCCATGGCCTCAACCGTCGCCGAATGTAACACCACACTCTGACGCCCCACAAAGCCCAAGGCATACGCATTAATAATCGGATGTTGGGTGACAAACACATCCGGTGTGGGCATACACAAACGATCGGCAGCTTGGCAAGCGACCGCGTACACATCTGGCAATTGGTGCTCCGTCACTTTGACCGCCTGCCCCACCATCTGTCCTTGGCGGACGCGAATCCAGACCAGGGCAAACCCCATCAGCAGAAAAATAGCGCCAAACGTTGCCCGCAAGAGCAACATCACTACGAGGACCAGCAGAGCGACACCAACGACAAGTGAGCCGGTTTCGCCTGGCACGCGTAGATCCGCTATGGTGACCAGCCGTCCAGTCGGTGTTCTCTCAGCCGGGAGAGTCTTCGCCTGCGGGTCAGCAGCACGCTGAGGGGGGGGCGGTGTCTTCGGAAAGGCAGTCAGGATAAAATAGGCACCCACGATCAGAATCAGTATCAACAGGATAGGCATACACGTTCTCCTGGGCGGCAAGTTGCAGACGAATGATTGCGCTCTAGAAACTCTATGTCTGGATGAACGGGGCAATCAACAACCCGCTCTGCTTCGGCTTGCAGGAGAACAACGCGGCGAACAACCTAGCGCGCTTCTCATTGCGAGCGGAGTCTTTCCGGGGGAAGGCAGGGAGGTCATCTGCATCCCCTCGCCCACCAGCGGACGAGGGAACATACTATGTGTGTTCGAGACTCGCACTTACGACCGAAACAACACCAATCCCAACAGCGCTACTGCATAATAGCTGGCAATCGTCAGCGCCCCGCCGTAATCCTGAGCCAAACGCTGACCAAAGAACAGACACAGCAAGGCGACGATCGAGACAACAATGCCCCAGATCGCAAGCCCAGTGCCCATACCGAATAGAATTTGGACTGCGCCAATAGCACACAGCACCCCAGCAATAGACTCTATGACCGTAATTGCCCAGAACATCGGGACGACGGTGCTTGCCAACGGACTCTTGGCAAAATGACCCGTCAGAAATTCGAGATTGCCCTCACTATCAATCCACTTATCCGCTCCTGATTGCAAAAAGGCGATCGCAAAAAACGCAGTCACTGACAGTTGTCCAAACCATACCGGATCCATGTGTCCCCTCCTTTTCCTTACTCAAAACTGCTTGAGTCTCGCCAGAACCTCAGACAAGAAGCCTTCATACACAAGAGCCTCCGGATAGCCTGGAGTCCGAGCGATGCCCTGCTCCTGTCTGGAGCGCTCAAAGTTGAACACCCGCAGGAGCCACAACGTCTCATATAACGCAAACGCCAAAGACTCAACAATGTCCTGGCCAGCGGTTCCATACCCTGCTACAAAAGCCTCAAAGAGCGTTGGGTCATACGCCAGCTGGCCAGACCGGTCCTTGGCCGTCCAGTACTTCATTTTCACAAAATCCAGGGCTGGGGCATCAATGACGGCATTATCCCAGTCGATAATAGCAGCGAGTCTGCCATCCTGAACAAGGATATTGCCCGGCGAAAAATCGTTGTGAATCAAGCATGGGGTCACGTCAATCGTGGCGGGCATACTGAGTGTGGCCAAGGCCGCGCCGAGGGTCTGTGGGAGCCGACTGTGGGCAGCACCAAGCTCTTTGCTCAGTGCACTTGGAAACCGCTCAGCCCACTGGACTGGCTGTGTCCCCACCGATAGAAAATCTGCATAAAAAGCCTCGAATTGGATTTCATGAATCTGGGCGAGGGCTTGTCCGGCTGCGTGATATAGGGCTGCCTGAGGGGTGTCCCATAATGGTTCGCCCTCAACCCACTCATACATACAATACGGAAAGGCCAGAATCTGGCGTGTCCAATCGTAATACCGCACAGGCGGCAAAACGGTTCCCGGACTATGGAGCCTCCCGCAGCGGACAGCCAGGAACCCAGCAAACAGCACGGCACGAAAAGCATCAGTCTGGAGCTGAGCGTTTGGCTTGAGCAGCTCAGCAACAAACACCTCTTTAACCAGATCCGGCTCATAGCGGTATACCTGCTCCTGGGTCCGAACCCGTAGCCCATACAGCTGTCCCTCACATTCCACTTTGATAATCGTGTTGATGTTTCCGGACAACACAGCATGAACGTGAATGGGCGGCCGTTTGGCAAGCTGCGCAAAAACGTGCTCCAGCTGGCCTGTATCAAAGGACAGCACTCTGGAAGAAGATCCGCCATTAGACTGCCGCAGCCAGGACCAGATCGGACAGACGCTGGAAGCGCTCCATACTATTGGCTTCCTCTAAGCCGCCAGCAGTGAGACACACAAAGGTCAGATCACGCGCAGGATCAACCCAGAACAGCGTTGTTCCTGCGCCAACTCCGCCGAACGTCCCAGCCGAGGCCAGCGTCCCGAAATAGGTCGGACAGATACCGGTTCCACGCAGAAAAAAGCTGAGCCCCAGGAAGGCTGGGAAGGCGTCCCAACCACGGGCTTCTCTGGCATAATTCCACAAATTATTTGGACGCGTATCAGTATGATTGGTCGTGGCTAGCTGGATGATTGCTGGCGACAGGATCCGCGCGCCGTCCAGTTCTCCACCACGTCGTAGCATCTCAGCAAAGCGAAAAATATCCGCGGCAGTTGAAACGGCTCCCCCACCCGGGATTTCCGAATCTTCCTTGAGCAGGACATTAAACCCTTCCAACGCCTCCGGCGGAAACAGCCCTTCGGTACGATCACGGATAACGACTGGTACTGCACGGACCGCCAGATCAGCCCGCAAACCGAGCGCCGTGTTGGGCATTTCCAATGGAGCAAACACGTCTTCTGCCAAGATCTGCTGAAAGGATCGGGCTCCGCCATCAACCCGTCGCACGATTTCGCCCAGCACGGCATGCGCAGTCAGTGGACTATAACTCACCTCGTGACCAGGCCGGGCTTCGAGTCCCTGCTGACACACGGCGGCCACAACTGTTTCCAGATCGCCGCTTAGCTCTGGGGAGACTGGAGGAAATCCGGAAGACATGCCGCCGGTATGGGTCAGGAGATGAGCCAGTGTCACTCGTTGGTTTCCCTTGACAGCAAATTCAGGGATGAGGTCAGCCACGCGGGTGGTCAGCGCAATGTCTCCCCGATCAATACGTGCCAGAACGGCCGCCCCAGTTAAGGCTTTGGTTACCGAAAAGAGGTAAAAGACATCGTCCGTCTGGGCTGGACGTCCAGTCTTGCGCTCCGCAAAACCGATGGCTTCGTGTACAGCGACGTGTCCCCCGCGAGCCACCACGACAACGGCTCCGTCATATTGTTTGCGTTCGATATCGCTATGTATGACCGAGGTGAAGTGGTCGAGGCGGGCCGCATCGAGGCCACATTCCTCGGCCTGCATGGTTTCTATCCTCGCCATGGGATCTCCCTCCTTGTGTGAACGACTTTCATAAAGTGCGATGGCATTGGGGCGAGGCAGGCCCCCCTCTTACGTATTCTTCCTCCTCACTCATGGGCGCGACTGGCAATCGAAGACGACAGCAGCCCACCATCCACAAGCAGCGTTTGACCCCGAATAAAGTCCGCATCGCCAGAGCACAGAAAGGCCGCCGCCGCCGCAATATCCTCCGGCCGCCCAATCCGCCCTGCTGGTGTATTCGGGATCACATCCCGCTCGTACTGCGCATAGGCTTCCTCACCACCCGCGTACATCTTCGACGAGTCTGTCTCGATCAGACCAGGGTTAATGCTATTGACGGCAATGCCGTGCGGTCCGAGTTCATGGGCCAGATACATCGTCATATTTTCCAAGGCAGCTTTGGCAGCTCCGAGCAGACCATGGCCGGACAACATCCGTAAGGAGTCAATGCCCGATATCGTCACGACTTTACCGTTGCGGCCGTGCATCAACGGTACGGCTTCTTGTACAGCGACCAGAGAGCCTTTGATCGTCAGATCAAACGTCCGAGTCACATTATATTCCTTCTGTTGCAAGAGCGGACGAAAAGAGGTTGCGGCCGCATTCACGACTAAGATATCCAGGTGTCCATACTGTTCCTGCACCTGCTGAAACATCGCCCGCACCGCCTCCCCATCACTCATATCGGCTGCAACGGCAATGGCCTGGGAGCCGAGCTGTTCGATTTCAGCCACCACCGCCTGCGCCTGCTCGGCATTCCGGCGGTAATTGACCACCAGGCGTGCCCCTTCGGAGGCCAAACGGAGGGCAATCGCACGGCCAATGCCGCGAGAAGAGCCGGTTATGAGAGCGACCTTATCGGTAAATCGCATGTGCTTTCTTCCTCTTCCTGCGTCTCCGATTGCTGCTCTGTTAGCCGGCCATCGTCAGTCCACCACTGACTGACAAGACCTGCCCGGTCACAAAATCGGCATCCGGTGAGGCAAAGAAGGCCACCGCATTAGCGATCTCCTCAGGCTGGCCCAAGCGTCGGAACGGCACGGCTCGGGTCATAGCTTCAATCACCCGTGCGCCTCGCTCACCTTCGGTGATTTGTTGCAGCAGCGCCGTATCGGTTGGACCTGGGCAGACCACATTGACGTTGACCTGCGAGCGCGCCAGCTCCCGCGCCAAGGTTTTGGAAAACCCAATAATGCCAGCCTTACACGCCGAGTATACGGCTTCTCCAGTCGAGCCGACCCGCCCCGCGTCTGAACTGATCGAAATAATTTTACCCTGCTTACGCTCTATCATTTTCGGCGCCAGGCTGTGGCAGAAATTAATGGGACCTCTGAGATTAATCGCAATCACCTTATCCCAGGTTTCCGGCGTGCTTTCGACAAAGGGTTCAACCTTGTCCCAGCCCGCATTGTTGACCAACACATCGATCGGTCCCCACGTCTCCATAACGTGTTGTACGCAGGCGTGGACTTGATCGATTTGGGTCACGTCAGTCCTGATGGCGAGAGCCTGACCGCCCTTGGCCTTGATCTCACCAGCTGTTTTTTGGGACTCGTCTTCCAGAATATCGGCAATGGCGACCTTGGCTCCCTCTTCAGCCAGCCGCAAGCTAATAGCCCGTCCAATGCCACGGCTGCCTCCGGTCACCAACGCGACGTTATCCTTGATACGCATCTCTTCCTCCCATGCCTGCATAAAAAAGCGGCCTCATCATAGATGGGAGAAAAAGCGAAACACAAGAGAACTGGTTTTCTCCCCTAAGTGTCAACTCTCTGTACCCCTGTCAACTTTGCTTGACACCTTCCTCAAGTCATTGTTTTTGCGGCGCCTTTTCAGATCTTTCGCTGTGATGTGTCAATTTTACTTTCCGCTCTGACCGTGTCGCGCGAAACAATGACGGGAGCCACATAGGGTTATGCTTGTCTGAGTCATACAGATTCACCGCCATCATATCCCATAAAATGCCGCTGCATTGGCTCCTAAGATCTTGTCCAGAGAAGCGGCTGGCAACCCCGAGAGCAGACCACGCATCGTCTCTATCGGTTTGGTAAAACCTTCGGCGTGCGGGTAATCCGACCCCACAAAAAACTTCTCATCCCCAACAAACTGCACAATCAAGGGAAACAGCTTCTCACTCGGATCAGCATTAATCCAAATATTGCGGGCAAAATACTCCCGAATCGGTCGCTTCATCTGCGACGTGTGACGCATATATTGGTAGCGATAATCAAAACGTTCAATCCACTCCCCGACCCAGCTGCCCATGGACTCGACCGTGGCCGCCCGCAGCTCAGGAAACCGCTCAAACACCCCGTCATAGATCATCGTGCTGAGCGACATGCGCGGGTCTTGGATATTGCCCATGGAGATAAACATGAAACCGGGATTGCGGTTTTTGTACCAGGCGCTGCCCAGGTATTCTTTGTTGCCCGCCGGATGAATGGTGACGGCTACATTCGCATCCTCTGCAGCCGCCCATATTGGATCATAATCCTCGTGCCCAAAACTCTTGCCATTGACTGGTGCCGAGCCGACCATAATTGTATGCGCACCTAACTTGGCGACGCGTTGGATTTCTTGGACGGCCAAAGCGGAATCACGCAGCGAAATATGTGCGGCAGGAAAGAGACGGTCCAAATGCCCGCTACACACCTCGAACGCCCAGGTGTTGTAAGCCCGACACAGTGCGGCGGCCAGTCCTGGGTCTTGGACTTCGCCTTCCCACAACAAGCCGAGGGTCGGAAACAGGACTTGATAGTCAAGACCTTCCGCATCAAGGAACTGGACCCGCTTGTCCATATTCTGCCAATCCCCGCCAGCCATCAGCGAGCGGTCAAACTCATTGAGTGCGCTGCCTTCTTCCTTCTGCCCATAGCCGACGATGATGCTGAGCATTTCGTCGATGTCTTTTGTTCCCAGCCGCATCCGCTTGCCATCGACCAACATCTGCTGTTTGCCACTCGTCGGATCTTCGGCGACGTGCATCGCCCGGTCTCGATATTCCGGGTCGATGTATTGCAGGTACAAATCCAGCGGTTCAATAAAGTGGCTATCACCATCAACGATTTTCATATGCGCTCCTTCAATTTTGATACGGTTGTCCTCTTGGTCTGGTGTGTTTTCATTGCTACCTTCAGCCCACTTTGCCTTCCCCACTTCATACCACACCGCCTCAGCGTGCTTCGCATCATTCCTATCTGTGGGGATCAGAACAGTGGACGCTTGTCGCGACTATTTTGGGCTCTAGCATGGTTTTTGTCGATGGTAGTGTGGTCAACGTCGCCCTGCCAGTTCTCCAGCAAGACCTCCAGGCAACGATTACCCAGGTTCAGTGGGTGGTGGAAGCATATGTGCTTTTTCTTGCCGCGCTGCTTCTGGTCGGTGGTTCGTTAAGTGATCGACTCGGGCGACGGCGGAGTTTTGCAGGCGGAATCACCCTGTTTACTCTGGCCTCCTTAACTTGCGGGTTTGCGCCCGACGTACAGACCTTGATCATCGCCCGAGCAGGACAAGGTATTGGTGGTGCGCTCTTAGTGCCAAACAGTCTGGCGCTTATCAGAGCGACATTTTCTGGTGAACGACGCGGTCGGGCTGTTGGTACGTGGTCAAGCGGGATTGCTATTTCGTCGGCTATGGGTCTCGTTCTAGGTGGCTGGATTGTGGAACATGGCTCGTGGCGCTGGATCTTTTTTCTGAATGGGCCGCTGGCACTCTTGGTACTGGGGGTACTTTTCTGGCGCGTGCCGCAAACCCAAGCAAACCCCTCGGCTGGAAAACTGGACTGGCTGGGCGCGGTCCTCGTCACGCTGGGTTTGGGCAGCTTGGTATACGGTTTACTCGAAGCACCGCATCTCGGCTTCCAGCATCCAGTTGTGTTCAGCGCTTTGGGTATGAGCGTTGTTTCATTGGCCGGATTTGTCTTGGTCGAGAAGTATAGCTCGGCACCCATGTTGCCACTGATGCTGTTTCAGTCACGCACGTTTCGTGGGGTGAATCTCCTTACTCTCCTCTTATATGCCGCGCTCGGAGGAACGTTCTTCTTTCTGCCTTTTACCTTGATTCAGGTCCATGGCTATTCCGCCACGCAGGCTGGAGCAGCATTTCTGCCCATGAGTGCGATTATGTTTACCGGCTCGCGCTGGGCAGGTGGCTTGGTGGCGCGCTACGGCGCCCGGCGCCCGCTGGTAATTGGACCGTGTATTGCTGCGTGTGGGTATGCCTTATTTGCATGGCTCGGACTGGAGAGTCAGTATTGGACGAATTTCTTTCCTGGCATTGTCGTCCTGGCGACAGGCATGATGCTCACCGTCGCGCCACTGACAACAACGGTTCTGGGGGCTGTGGCTGAGCAGTATGCCGGGCTCGCATCGGGACTGAATAGTGCGATTTCTCGAACTGCTGGCCTGCTAGCGATTGCTCTGTTCGGCATTGTGGTAGTCAACGTTTTCAATAGTCAGCTTGATCAGCACCTGGATGCACTTCAGGTTTCACCTGAAGTGCGGCGTCTTATTGACACAGAACGCAGCAAGCTGGCAGCAGCAGAAGTCCCGGCGCGTATCAGCGACCATCTTCGTCCGGCATTAGAGCGGGCGATTGCGGCATCGTTTACGATGAGCTTTCAGTGGGTGATGGGTATTGCGGCAGGGTTGGCGTTGTTGAGTGCGGGGAGTGTGTGGTGGATGATCGAGGATACCGGATGAGATCCGGACAAGGCGTAATGATTGGGGCGACGTCTGAAATTCCAGGTCAAATTCCAGGACGGGCCCCAATGTATAGGCGATGAAATAGCGTCACCTAATGCTGGTTATGAGCACGACAGGCCCAGCAGTTCCTCCACGCAATCTACAACATTATTATTGTCGGTGCTGTCTAAATCGATGACAAAGAGGCAGTCAAATGTGATAGGAGCACCGAGCATAGGCGAAAAGCCGCTCATATCGACCGCGCCGGCAAGCCGGACCCGGCCTGTAACGCCTACATATGCTCCTGTCCCAGACTCAGGTATAACATTCATCTCGTCTGCCCCTGGAACAGCACCGGTAATATGAGTGTAACCAGGAGACCCATGTAGAACCGGCTGGACTGTCGTTGCCCCTCCAGCAACAAGTGTCCCGTTCTCAAAATGCAATAACGTTGTTCCGAAAACTCGGACGCTACCTGGTCCATCGCCTTCCTCTCGTGGGAGGATTACGAGGCAGTCTGTTCCCCCCATTTCAATGTTCTCACCGGTGCGGACATTTTCGAGGAGAACGTCAAAACAGAACGACCCTGCCGGTTCTCCCATACTGGGATCTGCGAGTCTGGCCTCCCCAGTTCCGTGCATTCGGACGACCATGCTCTGTGCATGGGCTTCTTGCGTGTGACTTATGAGAAGCGCGAAGGTTACAAAGACAAAAGAAAACACGATGGATTTTGACCCGAAATGCATAAAACCCCCTCCTAGGAACAGAATGGCAGAGGGACTTATATCAAGAGGGCCAGGATGGCAAGAGGGCACGGAGAGTCCGGTTTTCTGGCACATTCTTCGCCTTCGACTTCGCTCCACTCAGGCCGAACAGGAAGGGTTTTCTCGGCACGTGTGGCCGTGCGAATCTGGTGCGTTTTGATTGAGGCCCCGATAATGGGCCTATCCGTCGTTCCCTGATCTCTCACCTGGCCTCTTCCAAGTCGTCAAACCCAAGTGCAACGAGCAGCACCCCACGGACCGAGGTAAAAACAGAAGGGGCCACAGTCCCGACAAAGACGCGCAAGCCAGCCTTTGGCACTGTCGCTATCTTGTGTAAATTTCTCCCTCAACACACATGCCCTTGGCTCTCGCTGTCCGATGGTTATAATAGGCTATGTTTAGGAGGCTTCATGTTGCGAGATATCTATAACCGTCCGATCAAAGATCTGCGCATCTCAGTGACCGACCGATGTAATTTTCGGTGTACCTACTGCATGCCGCTCGACGAGTACGAATGGCTGGAAAAGAGCGAAGTTTTATCCTTCGAGGAGATTACCCGTTTCGTTCGGCTATTCATGCAACTGGGTGTCGAAAAAATCCGCCTGACTGGTGGCGAGCCGATGGCTCGGCGGGATTTAGACAAGCTGATTGCCAAACTCTCTGCTCTGGAGAATGCTCCTGAACTGTGTTTAACGACAAATGGATCCTTGCTGGCGGATAAAGCCGCCGTGCTGAAGGCCGCCGGTTTACAGCGCATCAACGTCAGCCTCGACTCGCTCAAACCCGACCGCTTTCGGGAGATCACCAAACGCGGCGATTTAAACACAGTCTTGGACGGGTTGTTTGCGGCCAAACGATGTGGGCTGTCTCCGATTAAAATCAACGCGGTGATTGAACGCGGCGTGAACGATGATGAGATTCTCGACTTAGTCACATTTTCGCGCGAGCACAGCTTTGCCTTGCGTTTCATTGAATTCATGGATGTCGGCAACGCCAACGGCTGGCAATCTGACAAGATCGTCTCTAAACAAGAAATCATCGAGACGATTCATACCCAGTTTCCCCTGCGTGAAATTGGTCGCGACAGAGGCAGTGCACCCTCAGTCGATTATGAGTTTGTGGATGGAAGCGGCGATATTGGCGTCATTGCGTCTGTCAGCGAGCCGTTTTGTTCGAGCTGTACTCGGGCACGCATCACTGCCGATGGCAAGTTCGTCACCTGCCTCTTTTCTCACACCGGCTACGATCTGAAAACCCTCCTACGCAATGGCGCTTCGGATGACGAAGTCCTGGCCGTCCTCAGCCGCATCTGGGGTACACGCCGAGATCGCTACTCCGAAGAGCGACTGGCTGCTCTACAGTCTCCAGCGGGTTATGACCCCAAAGATCACAAAAAAATTGAGATGATTAGTTTAGGGGGCTAAACTCTCTATTTTTGGGGGAGTTTCCTGCCCTGTGCATCTTTCAACTGGACAAAAAATCTAAAAACTCACCGCCAGCTCGGGCAACGCTTCCAAGGTCTTCAGGTCGTAGATTGTGACGTCCCCGCCCCCACGGTCCTCTTTAAGGTTCAGCACGGCAACCGTTCCGGGCTGAGCCGCATAATTATGGGGAAACGTCGGACTGCCGGGATTAATGACCAATACCTCACCGTGCCATTTGAAACCTTCAACATGGGTATGACCACACACGATGAAATCAGTGTGACCGTCAAAGTAATGCTCCATGGTCCGTTCGATTGGCCATTGGGGAAATTCGTCAGGGTCTAACACATCGTGTACTAATCCGATCCGATAGCCCGCTACGCGGGTGGCTGCCGCATCGCGGAGACGTGGGTCTTCCGGCACAATTGGGCGGCCGCCTGAGCCGTCATCACCATTCCCCCGACACGACAATACCGGCGCGATTTCTTCGAGCCAATCGAGCACGTCAAGACAGTGCAGGTCGCCAGCGTGAAGAATCAGATCCGTTTCTGCAAAGACGGTCCGGACCTGGCTCGGCAGTTCGGGCATGGCTTCGGGAATATGGGTGTCGGAAATCAGGCCAATTTTCATGTATTGCCTCGCTTTCTCAGCCGAACTATATCGACTGGACAAGAGTTCAGCAACGTGAAATGTTGCGGTGCGAAAGTACCTGGAAGCAGACTGAAGTAGACTATGGGTGAAATCTCCACGCCAAGGGGGTCGGGGTATGGCCGATAATACACAAGCGCAGAGTCCTGCACTCACGACACTGGGCGAAGAAGAGGAACAGTTTCGCTCTATGGTCCGGGAGTTCGCCGAGGAGCAGGTCAAACCCCAGGTCATGGATATGGACCGGGCAGCAAAAATACCACGCGAGCTGCTTGATCAGTTATTTAGCTTAGGTGTGATGGGGATTGAAGTCCCGGTTGAGCATGGAGGAGCCGGGTCAACCTTTTTCATGGCCATCTTGGCTATTGAAGAAATGGCACGGGTAGACCCGTCGGTGGCCGTATGTGTGGACGTGCAAAACACTTTAGTCATCAATGCCTTTCGGCGCTGGCTGACACCAGACCAACAGGCCAAGTTCTTACCCCGCTTGGCAACAGACACCATCGGCGGCTATTCGCTATCTGAGTCTGGTTCGGGCAGTGATGCCTTCGCCTTGAAAACCCAGGCTCGCCCGGATGGTGACACCTATGTCCTGAATGGCCAGAAGATGTGGGTCACGAACGGCGATGACGCCGGTTTGTATATGCTGTTCGCCACTGTCGATCCTGACAAAGGGTATAAGGGTATCACCGGTTTTGTCATTGATCGCGAGATGCCTGGTTTTCATGTTGGCAAAAAAGAAGACAAGCTCGGCATCCGGGCCAGCTCAACGTGTGAGTTGAACCTGGAAGATGTCCGGGTGCCACGCAAAAACGTTATTGGCGAAGTCGGCCAAGGCTACAAGGTTGCTATTGAAACACTGAATGAAGGTCGGATTGGGATTGCGGCGCAGATGATTGGCTTAGCCCAAGGCGCGTTTGATGCGGCTAAAGACTACGCTCTGGAGCGAAAACAGTTCGGCAAACCGATTGCCGAGTTCCAAGCCGTGCAATTCCAGCTGGCGGAGATGGCGACTGAAATCGAAGCCGGTCGTTTGATGGTCTATAATGCCGCGCGGCTCAAAGATGGCGGGCGGCCGTTCATTCAACAAGCGGCGATGGCCAAGTATTATTGCTCGCAGGTCGCTGAGCGAGTTGCCTCGCAGTCGCTCGAAATTTTTGGTGGGAACGGTTTTATCAAGGATTTTCCCGCTGAGAAGTTCTATCGGGACGCCAAGATCGGCAAGATCTACGAAGGCACGTCAAACATTCAGCTCCAAACCATCGCCAAAAATATGTTGGGGAGATAATCACAGATGGCACAACCGACCCGTATTGTGACCGACACCATGGCCGGGCTGACCCTGCCCGATTTTGATATTTGGAGTAACTGGGTCTCGACCGTTTTGGGACAGAACCCAAGTGCCTTTACCGGTCCTGGCACAAACACCTATCTGGTTGGGAAAGGCAAAAAGCCGATTCTGCTCGATACCGGCATTGGCCTGGATGTGTATGACCCCTTGCTCAAGCAGGGTTTGGCCGAGACCAAGAACGGTGCAACCGAACTCCAAGAAATTGTCATTACCCATGTCCACCAAGATCACATTGGCGGCGTGCCTCACGTGCAGGCGCAGTTTGGTGAGCTGAAGGTCTCCAAAAAAGCCTGGCTGGGCAAAGATGATGAATACGATTTTCCGCTGACGTATATTGAAGACGGCGCCACGATCGAAACCGACGGAGCAACGTTGCGGGCGGTTCACACTCCAGGCCATGCGCTGGATCACTTGTGTTACTACTTGGAAGAAGAAAAAGCCTTGTTTACCGGCGATGTGGTCCTCGGCGCCGGGACAACAGTTATTCCAGAAGAAGGCGGCGGACTGATCGACTACTTACCGTCGCTGCACAAACTCTTAGAGCTCGACCTGTCTGTCATTTACCCCGCCCACGGTCCGGCCATTCGTGAGCCGTATAAAAAACTGAATGAATATATTGCCCACCGCGAATTGCGCGAACAGCAAGTCCTGGAAGCCATGAACGCTGGGCTGACCGAGATTCCGCTCATGGTCAAACGCATCTACGTTGATACCCCCGAGTTCTTGCACAAAGCCGCCGCCGGTTCGGTCCGGTCGCATTTGATCAAGCTCGGAAAAGAAGGCGTGGTGAAAAATGAGGGCGAGGAGTGGGCGTTGGTGTAAATTCAGGACTTTTGTAGGGGCAGCCCTATGTGGCTGCCCGGTCTTCTCGGGCGTGAGGGCGATCACATAGGATCGCCCCTACTAACTAAACAACACCTTCGCCAATTCGCCGCGAAAATGCTCGGCCATTTCACTCCGGGCGCCGATCACCTCAAAGATCTCTAACATCGCTTTGCGGGCGCCTTCGTCGCGAAATTTGCGGTCTTTTTTTATCACTTCCAAGTATTCAGTCAGGGCGTCTTTGTATTTGCCGGAAGCAGCTAGGGCTTGGGCCAGATCAAAGCGAGCGTCGAGATCGTTGGGATTCGCTTCAATCTTTTTGCGGTATTCCTCTTCTTCTTCAGCACTCACTCCCCCCTCTTGGAGACTGATCTGAGACATAAGCTGCTGAGCAGCTTCAGATTCTGGAGCGGTGAATGGAATTTTGCCCAGGAGGGCTATGGCATCGGCCTTGTCCCCACGTTCAAACAGTAAGTGAGCCAGTCCCAGCAATGCCTTGGGGTGATTCTCTTCTTTTGACAATGCTGCCCGGTATAGGCTCTCTGCGCCTTGGGTCTTGCCTTCTTGAGCCAGCCGCATGCCTTCGAGCACTAAGCTTTCAGCCTCAGACGGCAGCAGGTCTTCTACAAATTTACGGATGGTCGGCTCCGGCTGGGCGCCGAGAAATTCTCCGGCGATAGCGCCGTTGCGGACCGCTTTGACCGCTGGGATACTCTGAACGGCGAATGCTTGGGCCAGCATCGGGTTTTCATCAACGTTGATCTTGGCCAGCACAAACTTGCCGCTCTGCTCTTCGGCGAGTTGCTCGAGTAGGGGCCCAATAGCTCGACATGGACCGCACCACGGCGCCCAAAAATCCACTACAACAGGGACGGAATGTGAGCGTTCTATGACTTGTTGTTCAAAATCTTGATCGGTTGCGTTAATCGTCCACTGATTCATTCAGCTTCCTCCTTCGGAGCTTGCTCGCGGCGCATTCTTTATCAAAGCGCCAACCTAACACAGCTTGCCCATCGCTGCCATCTGCTTCCAGCCTTCCATATTGCCAGCCAATAGGATATCTGCGAAAGGTAAGATCCTTCAGTATCAGCATATAAGTTACAAGGAGTACTCAATGGCCGCTAAGACCATGTTTGAAAAAATTTGGGAGTCGCACGTTGTCCGGACTGAGCCCGATGGCACGGCGCTCATCTATATTGATCGCCACTTGGTCCATGAAGTGACCTCTCCCCAAGCGTTTGAGGGCCTGCAGCTGACCGGACGTACTCTCAGACGGCCTCAGGCAGCCCTCGCTGTGCCAGATCATAATGTGCCAACGACGGATCGGGACAAACCAATCGAAGATAAAGTCAGTGCCAAACAGGTCGAAACCCTGGAAGAAAATTGTCGTGCCACGCATATGCCCCTGTTTGATATGAACGACATCCGCCAGGGTATCGTGCACGTCATTGGTCCAGAGCAAGGCTTTACGCTACCGGGCACGACGATTGTATGTGGCGACTCGCATACCGCAACGCATGGAGCATTTGGAGCTTTGGCGTTTGGCATCGGTACCAGCGAGGTCGAACATGTCTTGGCTACCCAGTGTTTGGTCCAAAACCAGGCCAAAACAATGGCGGTCCGGGTTGAGGGGACCCTACCCGAGGGCTGCACCTCCAAAGATATTATCCTGGCTGTGATTGGCAAAATCGGTACGGCTGGTGGCACAGGACACGTCATTGAATATATGGGCCCAGCAATTGAATCGCTGTCGATGGAAGGCCGGATGACCTTGTGTAATATGTCGATTGAAGCTGGGGCACGGGGTGGCATGGTCGCACCTGATCAAAAAACTTTTGATTATGTGCAGGGTCTGCCGCTTGCCCCGCAGGGCGACATGTTTGATCGAGCGGTTGCCACGTGGAAACAGTTGCCGTCCGATCCAGGAGCGACATTCGATACCACCGTGGATTTGCGCGCGGAAGACATTCTGCCGCAAGTCACCTGGGGGACAAACCCTGGTATGGTGACCAATATCACCAGCAAAGTACCAGACCCTCAGGATATGCCCACGCCAGAAACGCAAGAGGCGACCGAACGCGCCCTGGCCTACATGGACATCAAGGCGGGCACGCCTATCACTGACATCACAATTGACAAAGTGTTTATCGGCTCCTGCACCAATTCACGGATTGAAGATCTGCGCGCCGCCGCTGCGTGTATCAAAGGTAAAAAGGTCGCTTCAACGGTACAGGCACTCGTTGTCCCCGGCTCAGGGCTCATAAAAAAGCAAGCTGAGGAGGAAGGGCTTGATCAGATCTTTACAGCCGCGGGTTTTGAGTGGCGCGAGGCCGGCTGCTCGATGTGCTTGGCCATGAATGCAGATGTCCTCCAGCCAGGAGAACGCTGTGCTTCAACCAGTAACCGAAATTTTGAAGGCCGCCAGGGCAAAGGGGGTCGCACACATTTAGTCTCGCCAACAATGGCCGCCGCTGCCGCTGTGGCTGGACATTTTGTTGATATTCGGACTTGGAGTTAAGGGAGAGCATCTATGGATAAATTTACCGTTGTAAAAGGGCTTGCTGCTCCGCTGGATCGGGTCAACGTTGATACGGACCAGATTATTCCCAAGCAGTATCTGAAAACTATTAAGCGTACGGGCCTACGTGAGGGCCTGTTTTCAGACTGGCGCTACACCAGCAGTGGCGAAACCGATACGAGCTTTTTCATGAACCAGCATCGCTACCAGAATGCGGCTATTTTGGTTGCCGGCGATAACTTTGGCTGTGGCTCGTCGCGTGAACATGCCCCATGGGCCTTGCTTGATTATGGACTGCGGTGTGTCATTGCCCCCAGCTTCGCCGACATCTTTTTTAATAATTGCTTCAAAAACGGTATGCTACCCGCCATCCTCAAAACTGATGAAGTCGCCCAGCTCATTAAAGAAATAGAAGCGACCCCCGGATATGAGCTGACCGTTGATCTGGCCGCCCAGACTGTGACATCCCCATCTGGGACGAGCTTTCGTTTTGATATTGATCCGTTTCGGAAAGACTGTCTGCTGCATGGCCTGGATGAGATTGGCCTCACGCTTAAAAACGAGGCAGACATTACCGCCTATGAGCAACGGCGCAAGCAGGAAGCGCCGTGGTTGTTTCTGGAAGATGCGTAAGACGGTAGGGGCGAAACATATGTCGCCCCTACATTTTTTCCTATGCCAACCTACTCAATCACCGCTGCCGAACTCCCGCTCTTGCACCAGGCCGCAGGCATGGCCGGGGATCGTCTGGCCCGCCAGGAGAATGATAATGGTGTGCGGGTGATGGAAACACTGATCGCTCACCTTGAGACGCAGCCGTCCCAAGTACAGCTGAATGAGATTCAGCGTGAAGTCTTGGGCAAGATGCTGATGAATATTGGCTATGATCTCTTGCAAGCAGATGAGGACGAGCAGTCCACAATAGCAGAGACCCTGGCCGAGCGGCTGTTTGATGATGAAGAAGGAGATACACGATGAAAGTTGGCGTCGTCATTCGGAATATGGGGCCTCAGGCGACCAAGCAGATCATTGGCGGCTGTGCCAAGGCGGCGGAAGACGCCGGGTTTGATGCCGCGTTTGTGGTTGATCACCTGGCCATCCCTCCTGATCAAACCGAGGGCTCGGGCGGACGCTATTTCGAGCCATTGATCACGCTGGGTTATATCGCGGGGATGACTGAGCGGATCCGGATTGGCATTTCCGTGCTGGTCATGCCGTATCGTCCAGCCGTGCTGACTGCCAAACAGCTGGCGACCCTCCAGGAGCTGTCTGGTGATCGGATTATTCTGGGAGCCGGGGTGGGTTGGCTCCGCCCAGAGTTTGAAGCGCTCGGTGTGGACCCACGCAAACGGGGTGCATTGACAAATGAAACGCTTGCGGTCATCCACAAACTGTTTGCCAATGATGTGAACTCGCATGACGGCACGCATGTCAAATTTCCCGAGTTTGTGTTTGCTCCCCGCCCAGCTCGGCCACCGATTTGGGTCGGTGGGGCTGGGGAAAAGGCGCTGGAGCGGACCCTACAGTTTGGCGATGCCTATTACCCGATTGGCCTCAAACCGCCTGAATTGATCGAAGTAAAAAGCTATCTTACGGAAGAGGCCACAAAACGCGGGCGGGCGGTACCTGAACTCATCACCGGCGGCATGATCCGCGAAGATCCGATTGCCATGCTGGACCGGATTAACATGGTCAAGGAAGCTGGGGCGGATTATTATGTATTAGGTTTGGGGCGGTATGAGAATGCCGATACCTTCAAGCGCAGTATTGATAAGTTCGCGGCTGAGGTGATGCCGAAGATTTGAAAAAAGTTCTGAGTACCGAGTACTGAGTGGGGACAGGGGCAACGCTTCCCTCACTCAGTGCGTATACCTCTCTTCTGAGCCACATCTAACAGCCGGCCTGGAAAGTCTGACATAATCCCGTCTACTCCAAGATCGAACAGTCTGTCCATTTCTTGTGGATCGTTGATGGTCCACACATGTATTTCTGCTCCAAGAGTATGGATCGCTGCAACAGTCTCCGGCGTGACAAGGGTAACATCTTCATACTCTGGGGGAATCTGAAACGCTTGGCCGGGCGGGCGGTAGCCGTCGAGCTGCTTGGTAAAGACTTTCTGCATAAACTCGAATACCTCGCCAGCGGCACAGTTGGTAGTAATAGCCGGGGCGAGGCTCCTGACTCGGGTGACAACTGCGTCATGCTCTGAGGCAAGGACAACCGTGTCCGCCACGCCGCATTCTTGAATGACCGCAATGGTCTGTTCTTCAATCGGCGGCTCTTTTTGTTTGATTTCGACGGTGAAACGTATTTGCGGGAAATCGTGGAGGACTTCTGTCAGCCGAGATATCGTGACGCCTTGTCCACGGAAGGGGAACGTTTTACCGTCATCTAGGGAGAAATTGTAGCCAGCATCAAGTTGTTGGAGCTCGGCTAAAGTATGGTCTTTGACCTGTCCGTGTCCGTTTGTTGTTCGCTCCAGGGTTTCATCGTGAAAGACAATAACGTGTCCATCACGAGTCAGGTGAACATCGAGCTCCATGTAGACAATGCCGAGATCTGCTGCCCGCTGAAACGCAGGCATGCTATTTTCCGGTGCCTCTCCACTTGCCCCTCGGTGGGCGAAGAGGCGTGGGGTGGGGCCGGTGAAGAAGTCGCTCATCTTGCACTCCTTGCAGTAGGTAAAAGAAATTCTTTCAGGCTGGTGACCTCAACTTCTCGTAGATCCGAGCTTGTTCCAACCCTCTTCATGAGTCTTGGGATATCAAGTCGCACTGGCTCAGATATGTGGTTTCCAGGATTATCAAGAATCACGATTCGTATTGCCCCAGAACCTCCCTCATCAAATCTCTTACCAAAGTGTACCCATACGAGGGTGTCCGCAAGCAAGTCTTTCTTTTTCAGCTCTTGGAATCCATGGCGAGCTGTTGATTTCACTTCCACGCGCCGAGTCCTTTCTGCGCGATCAGATAACTTGACATCTGACAAGGAGCCGCCAAAGGTCGCCTGCCAACCTGGGCCAAATAACTTGTGAGCAGTAGCTATGACAAGGGATTCAGAAAGAATAGATGGTACCTGAGGAAATTTAATGTAACGAGCTGCTGGTATTCGACTTTTCAGAGCCCAATGGGCTTTGAAAGCCTTAATAAGGGCGTCATCAAGTTCAATAATCTCTTCAGTTGTCAGGGGATGACGCACTCAAGCCCCTCCTGGTAAATAGGGAAGAGCCATAACCTCAGTCAACATTGACTTCTACTCGCCGAATCAGCTCAGAAGGCTTAACATTGAGAGCTTTTGAGAGCCGTACGATCACCGTGAGGGTGGGAGATTTTTGACCTCGCTCAATCAGGCTGACATAAGTGCGATGGACCTCAGCATCGAACGCAAGAGTTTCTTGTGATTTCCGCAGAATTTTCCTTGCTTTCTTGATTTCATGTCCAAACGCCAACTCCAGCGTCATCGTCGTTACTACCTCTTACTGAAAAGGAGACGATAGTATGCGTTTGACACCAAACCTATCTACAGACTATAGTATGAAAAAAAGAAGAGAGTTTTCTGAATGAGACGCAGGAGATGGCTAGAGCTGCAGCCTTGGAAGCCCTTCTTCTGGGGTAAGGATATTCTTCCTAGCGGTATTTACCTCAAAGCAGAAGGCACGCCAGCTATGTTGCCTTCCGGCCATGAGGTGGATGAAGAGCTTTTCTATTCGATCCTATTAGAATTGAAGTATGAGAAACGGTATTTATGGAGTAAGCCCCCTCCAGGACAGGCAACGGGGATCTTGTTTCCTAAACATGTTTACCGAATAGACCCAAAGAAGCACACAAGACGTTCTGTGCGCCGGGAAGGGTATTGGGGATGTGGCTCATGTGTGGCGACTTCACCATCTGAAGCAATCGGAGTTCTGAAGAATTTTATGTGTTTCTTTGAAATGCTCGCTTTTAAGCATTATGTGACCCAGGATTCCCTCGAGCCAGCCTTGAACAAATTAGTTGCTTGGGAAGAACGATTAGGGATTCTTGTTCCTACGGAAGATTGAGAATAGCAAGACCAGCGAGAGCTTCGATCAGAGAGGGTATGAGGAAGACCAGAAGGAAGTATCCAGAGGAGGAAGGGGGAGGGGAGATTAGGCAGATTTTATCTAACCGTCTTCTCCCCTCACCGGGATGAAAAGAAAACTCTAACTCGACACTGTCAGCCCATCGATCAGCACAGCCGGAATAAACATCCGGCCTAAGTTTGGCTGATACACATTCCCCCGCGCACGGATGGCTTTGAGCACGTCAAAGAAGTTACCAGCAATGGTCACGCTATCAACTGCTTGTTTGCGTTGGCCGTTTTCAATCCAAAAGCCTTGCACACCAATAGAAATATCACCACTTAGAGGATTACAGCCGGCGGCACCTTCAAGTTCTGTCACAAGAAGACACTTTTCTGGCATGCCTACCAGTTCGTCCAGGCTATGTGAACCTGTCGGCATTACAATATTATGCCCAGAAGTGACAATACCACCACCGTAGCTCCGTCCGGCATGGCCGTTAGATTCACATCCATCTCGGCGAGCCGACTCGATGTGATACATGAACTGCTCAAACTGGCCTTTGGCAATCAGCGGCGCAGTACGGGTAGGGATGCCTTCGGCATCCATATAACGTGCACTGCCTGCTCCAACTCGATGCGGTTCAGCAGTCAGGTCTATAGACTCGTCGGCAATCATCTCGCCCAACTGCCCGTGTAGTCGAGACTGACCTTTCTGGGCGGCCTCTGCCGAGAAGCACCCAAAATACAATGACAGCAGCTGAGGAGCACAGTATTCGTCCAGCACGACTGGAACTGGACCGCCGGGCACCGAACGCGCAGAGAGTAAGTCAGCGGCTTTGCTGACTGCGAGCGATCCAATCACCTTACTCTGGCTGGGGTCCCATTGCCGTTGCGCCCACATATGTCCGCCACTCTTGCGGCGGTCGCCGTCTTCCAACAAGGCTTGGCTATACGCCCCCACGTCGTTTTCGCGTTGTTGATAGTCCACCCCGTGTGTCGACACAATGCGATACGCAGAGTTAGAACGCGAGACAACCAGATACGGAACCGCCGTCACCCGCGCATCGGCTTGACGGGCCGTCGATTCTATTTCGAGTCCAAACGCTCCCATCTCTTCGACCGTGAGCTGCTCCAGCTCGGGATTAAAAAGCTCCAAATCCTGGGGATCAGGAATATTCGAAGACCCTTCGGGCAGCATCACTTCCGTCGGATCGTTGAGCAAAGCATTTTCCTTGGCAGCCCGGAACGCCTTTTCAAGCGCCTTCTCTTCCAAACGTTCTGTCGAAGCAATACCGGTCCGGCCTTCGTGAACGACCCGAATACCAAGCCCGAGTGCAGTCGCCTGATCAACCTTCTCGACTTTGCCGTTTAGCACCCGGAGTGACAGATGCTCGTTCCGTTCGACAATCAGGTCAACGTCAGGCTCGCTCGCTTCGCGGGCCAGGGATAGTACATAGTCAATTGCAGCCTGTTGATCCATTAGCGACCTCCGACCAGGATGAAATCGACTTTTAATGTCGGCTGCCCAACTGTGGTTGGCACCCAACCACTCGACGCCCCACACATGCCGGCAGCGAACTCTAAATCGTTGCCGACCATCGAAATGCTCGGCAGGATTTCATAGCCTTTGCCGATCAAGGTTGCGCCGCGCACTGGCTCAGCAATTTTACCGTCCCGAACAATGTAGCCCTCCTGCACGGCAAAATTAAACTCACCAGTTGAAGGATCGACTGAGCCACCACCCATTTTTTTGGCGTATAAACCATACTCGACGGAGGCCATAATCTCGTCGGTCGTATGTGGCCCATTGTCGATATACGTATTCCGCATCCGTGACACTGGAGCAAATTTGTACGATTCGCGCCGTCCAGAGCCAGTTGGTATCACCCCAACTTGGCGGGCCCCAATACGGTCAGCCAAGTAGGCTTTGAGCACGCCGTTTTCAATCAACACGGTTCGTTTCGCCGGGGTGCCCTCATCATCCACGTTTAAAGACCCCCAGTGCTTTTCAAGCGTGCCGTCATCAATAGCCGTCAGCACTGGCTGGGCAACTTTTTCGCCGATCTTGCCCACAAATGGAGATGCGTTTTTACGGATGGCTTCGGTCTCTAAAGGATGTCCGCACGCTTCGTGAAAGATCACCCCACCAAAACCGTTCCCAATGATGACCGGCATCGTCCCGCCTTCGATATAACCGGCTTTCGCCATACGAATTGCGCGCTGTCCGGCGTCGTTGGCCAGCGCAGCTAAATCCAGCCCTTGGAAGAACTCATAGCCACCTAACACACCAGGGCTTTCCATCGCGGTTTGCGGTCCATCACCATCTTCAGCAATCGCGCTGAGACGCAGCCGTGAGTAATGCGAGGAATCTTCAATCCACAAACCTTCGCTATTGGCAATCAGGATTGAGCGTTGTTTCTCGGAAACTCCTGCACCGACTTGACGAATGGCTGAACCGGTCTGGCGGGTCAGCTCGTCCAACTGGCGCAGCAGCCCAACCCGTTCTTGTTTAGAGACACTGGAGGGATCAATCATGACCGGATGCCGGTCAGCCACCTGTTCCTTTTGAAATGCGGCAGACGATCCACCTTCTTTGGCTGAGCGAGCCAAATTAGCAGTCAGCTGTAGCAGCGCGTCTTCTGCGATATCGCTGCTATAGCCATAGGCAGATTCATTGCCAAACAGCAGCCGGATACCAACGCCAAAAGCATTACCGGAATTAATCCGGTCGAGCTTTTGCTGCACAAAATCAATTGAAGAGGTTTCAGATTCTTCGACAAAGACCTCGGCAAAATCGGCGCCACGGCTGAGGCCAAGATCGAGAATTTTTCGGACTAATGTTTCAGCAAGCATGTACATTCCTCCATATCGGGGGCCAAAAACAAACACATTTTCTTTAGCATAGCAGGGAAGAGAGTTGGAAGGCTATGGCGGATTCCGATTCAATTCCATCCCTCCCCCCACCCTATCCGGAATGGAGTCAGGTGTGAGGCGACGCAGCGCCCGTGACGTGTAGAGGGCCTCAAAGAGACCAATCATCGGTTTGGGCTTGGGCTGTTCCATGTTGTGTTCCTTGTCTTTTTCTCGTCTTCACACTCGTTTCGAGTCTTTGTAGCAAAAAGCGCAAGAAAACTTGATCCTGTATCGCCCTCCGTGGTAGGCTCGCCTCACTTTTCACACAAAAGCAGGAGCACGTGTATGAACGGTCCACACGATATGGGTGGCATGACTTGTTACGGTCCGGTCGAACAAGAAAAAAACGAATCGCTCTTCCATGCCCGGTGGGAGAAGCGCGTGTTTGCCATGACTATGCTCTCGCTGGGAGGCATCGCCAATCTGGATGAATTCCGCCACGCCATCGAACGCATGGACCCGGTGCACTACCTGTCTTCGAGTTACTACGAGCATTGGCTGGCCGCGCTGGAAACCCTGGCTGTTGAAAAAGGGGTCCTCACCTCTGAAGAGATAGCATCAGGAACGCTCCAAAACGAGACAGGCAAACCAGGAGAGAAACTGAGCCCACTTCCGCCTGAAGTGGTAGCCACCGTCGTCCGCCGGGGAGCCTCAGCGGAACGAGACACCGGCAGACTCACCCCGCTCTTCAAGCCAGGTGACCACGTTGTTGCACGCACCATCAACCCAACTGGCCACACTCGGATGCCGCGTTATGTGCGCGGCAAGGCTGGTGTGATTGATCGTGTCCACGGCACCTTTTTGTATCCAGATACCAATGCCCACGGAGGCGATGAGCAACCCCAGCCGCTGTATTCGGTCTGTTTTGAGGCACAGACGCTGTGGGGACCTGATACGCCGAGGCGCGATAGTTTGTATATTGACTTATGGGAAGATCATTTGAAATCAGCATGAGGACAATTCTATGAGCAACGATCATAATCATCCCCACAGCGCGCCACCCGATCCACGTTTAGAAAAACATACCAGCCCCGAACAAACCCACGCTCTGGAAGACCGAGTCAAAGCCCTCGAATCTTTACTGACCCAAAAGGGTCTTGTCGCAACACAAACGCTCGACAAGATGGTTGATTTGTACGAAAACGATCTCGGGCCAATAAACGGCGCGAAGGTCGTTGCCCGTGCGTGGGTTGATTCAGCTTATAAGCAGCGCCTCCTGAGCAATGCCACCGCCGCGATTGAGGAGCTAGGTTTTGGTGGGCTGCAAGGCGAACATATGGTCGTCGTTGAAAACACACCGGCGACGCATAATGTGGTCGTGTGCACGCTGTGTTCGTGTTATCCCTGGCCAGTCCTGGGTTTGCCGCCTACCTGGTTCAAGAGTGCGCCGTATCGTTCACGGGTCGTTATCGATCCCCGGGGTGTTATCCGTGAATTTGGCCTGGAGCTGGATGAATCCGTTGCCATCCGGGTGTGGGATAGTAGCGCGGAGATCCGGTATATGGTGCTGCCGGAACGGCCGAGTGGTACGGAAAATATGAACGAGGAAGAACTGGCTGAGCTTGTCACGCGGGACTCGATGATTGGAGTGACCAAGGTGCAGCTCGATACGCAACAAGCGGCCTAGCGGGGGGCGTATGGCAGGTAGAGCAGGTACAGATAGAGCGGCCAACCCGGAGATTGCGGAAATGCCCGGAGAGATATCTCTCCCCCGCCGCAGTGGAGAACTTGTTTTTCATGACCCGTGGGAACGGCGCGTATTTGCGCTGGCGGTGTCTTTATATGAGCAAGGCTACTACGCGTGGGACGAATTCCGGGATCAGCTGATTGCCGAGATTGAAGCGGCGGAACAGGCAGAAAAGTCGTCCCCAAAAGGTCAGCCACAACCCTACTACGAAAGCTGGCTGGCGGCATTTGAGAAGCTTTTAGTTGAGAAGAAAATTTGTACCCCTGATATTTTACAGGAACTTATACACAAGGGCTAGAGCTAACAACTAAACGTGCGGTGCTCCGCTTCACCACAAGGGAAAGTGCTATGCAAAAAGAACCTTTCACGATTACTGTTCCAGAAGAGGTGCTCACAGACCTGCACGAACGCCTGACTAAAGTCCGTTGGGCACAAGACTTTGCCAATCCGAACTGGGAGTACGGCACCAATGCTGACTACTTAAAAGAACTGGTCGAGTATTGGCGTGATACGTACGACTGGCGCAAACACGAGCAGGAGATGAACTCTTTTGCCAACTACAAGACGACGATTGATGGCATTCCGGTCCATTTTATTCACGAGCCTGGCAAAGGCCCCAACCCTACCCCGCTCATTCTGAGTCATGGCTGGCCGTGGACATTCTGGGATTTCCATAAAGTTATTCGGCCACTGACTGACCCGGCATCGTTTGGTGGAGATCCAGCCGATGCATTTGACGTGATTGTCCCGTCCCTACCCGGCTACGGTTTTTCGACCCCACTAACCACCTCAGGCATCAACTATTGGCGCACGGCCGACTTGTGGGTCGAGCTTATGCAAGACGTGCTGGGTTATGACAAATTTGCTGCTCAGGGCGGAGACTGGGGCGCGCTTATCACCGCCCAACTCGGTCATAAACACGCTGACAAACTGATCGGCACGCATGTGAATCTGATGGCCCCGCTGTCCATTTTTGTCGGGAGCATACCGGAGGAGTCGGAATACGGTCCGGGCGAAGAAGGTTTGTATGAGAGGAACAACCATTTCTTCACGGCGGAGAGTGGTTACTCTGCATTGCAGACGACCAAGCCACAAACGCTCGCATTTGCGCTGAATGATTCGCCAGTCGGTCTGTGTTCGTGGATTCTGGAAAAACGCCGCACGTGGAGCGATTGCGACGGCGATGTGGAAAAACGCTTCAGCAAAGATGATTTGCTGACCACGATGATGATCTATTGGATCACCCAAAGCTTTGGGACGTCGGCTCGCTATTATTATGAGGCGACCCACAATCCCTGGCAGCCATCCCATGACCGCACCCCAGTGGTCGAAAGTCCAATGGGAGTTGCCGTCTTCCAGAAAGAAGTCATCATTATGCCGCGTAAGTGGGCTGAGGGGTATTACAATCTCAAACGCTGGACGCCCATGCCGTCGGGTGGCCACTTTGCTGCCATGGAAGAGCCGCAATTGTTGGTGGATGATGTGCGGGCGCATTTTCGGTCGCTGAGATAAATAAGGAGAACAGCCCATGTCAGCTGAAGACCATATCGCTATTCAACAGCTCTTACATAAATACTGCCACACGGTAGATCGCGGCACAGCCAACGAAGTCGCTGCCTTATTTCATGAGACTGCTGTCCTCTTGCCACGCTACGAAAACGACGACCGTCATGAAGGACGAGAAGCCGTCCGAGCCTGGTACGACAACTACATGAAAAACTTCCGGGCGAAGGTCAAATATTTGCGGCATAAGATCGAATCGCCGGTGATTGAGATTTCGGGGAATGCAGCAACCTCGACGTGCTATCTCGATGCGGACTCCATCACGATTTCAAAAAACGAGCCCAATATTGCCTTTGGCCGCTATGATGACAAATTTGTTAAAGACAATGGCCAATGGTGGTTTAAGGAACGGATCATTGTTCTCTACTACTCGCATTCGTTGGCAGCTTATACTGAGGGGCGCGGAGTGTAAGTGAGGCTGAAGGGAGAGGGAGTGACAATTCTGCCACAACCGAGCACCCCCTCACCCTGTCCCTCTCCCACGAGGGGAGAGGGGGCGTCGTATCCAAACTTCGTGTTGTTCTCCCACTATTCCCTGCTCGCCCTTTTCTTACTCCTTACCTCTGCTCCTACTCATGCCGCCCAAGTCACGAGCGTACTCGATGGTGACACCATCCGACTCAGCGACGGGAAAACCGTTCGTTATTTCGGCATCAATACACCAGAATACGGCCAGCCGTTTGCCGAAGAGGCGAAGCATCATAATGAACAGCTCGTGCTCGGCAAAGAGGTGCGTGTCGTCCCAGCCAGACACAGGCCAGATGCCTACAAACGAGTATTGGCCTACGTGTATGTCAACAATACCCTGATCAACACCCAACTCGTAACAGCTGGCCTGGCCCATATCTTTATTCTCGACCCGTTTGACAGGTCGGCTGACTGGCTTCGTCTGCAGCACGATGCCCAAACTCGGGGCAAGGGAATGTGGCGTCCTGGCGGGGTGCAGGGACCACTCAAAATTACAACTGTGCATGCGGACGCCAGAGGCGATGATCGAAAAAACCCAAATGGAGAATACATCCGTATCTGCAATATGAGCCCGCAGCCGGTCGGGCTGACTGGCTTTGCCATACAGGATGAAAAGAAGCATCGGTATGTTTTTTCGACCGGTAGCTTACGGCCCGGCTATACGGCCCTCCTGTCAAGCGGCCCAGGTCCGACAAGCGTTCAGCACGGCCAATATCGTTTTCATTGGGACACCGGCCCGGTCTGGAATAACACCGGAGACACGGCGTTTCTGTTCGACCCGGACGGCAAGCAGATCGATTCCTTTCCTGTCCGACCAAAACGGTTGACGCCCCCACGCCAAGCACGATAGTCTCCTGCCCACTCCACTCAATGGATAAAGGAGTTGAACGGTCATGAAGACAGTCGTACTGATTAAACAGGTTCCCATGGTATCGGAGATGAAGCTTGATCCGGAGACCAAAACCCTCCAGCGAGAAGGCGTTCGTTCCGAGGTCAGCTCATTTGATATTCGCGCCTTGCTCAAAGCGGTGGAACTCCGCGAAGTGCATGGCGGCGAAGTTGTGGCTCTCACAATGGGACCTCCCCAGGCGACAGAAGCCCTCCAACACTGCTTGGCCTTGGGCGCAGACCGAGGCGTCCATATCTCTGATCGGGCTTTTGCCGGCTCAGATACATTAGCCACTGCCCGCACGCTGGCCCTGGCACTCAAACGTGAAGGGTATGACCTCATCCTATGTGGTCGGCATAGTACAGACGCTGAAACGGGCCAAGTCGGGCCTGAAGTGGCTGAATTCCTTGGTATCCCGCAAGTCACAGGTGCTCGTACGCTCAGCATAGATGGTCACACCCTGACGGCGGAGCGGGAAACCGACACGGGGTTTGAAACGGTCGAATGCTCTCTGCCCACACTCTTGTCGGCGACGGAAGATCTCGCGCCAGAGCGCTTTCCCAAAAAGGCCGACCGCGAACAGGCCAAAGAAAAACCTATCCAAGAGGTCACCGCCAGCGATCTGTCATCGGATGTTTCGGTATTTGGGGCCTCAGGCTCACCGACCTGGGTCGAATCGGTTCAAACAGTCGAAGACACCCGCGAGAAGAGAGTCCTTGAAGGTGAACTTTCCGATCAGGTCAATACACTGGTTCAGTTCCTGTTAGAGCGTGGCTTGTTTGGCAAATGGGCGGATGACGACGAGGCAGGCAATGGCGGACCACAAGCCCGTACGCCAGGCGACGGCAAAGCCGTGTGGGTTGTGGCAGAAACCTTTGGCGATGCCCTGCGTCCCGTCACACTCGAACTCCTGGGAAAAGCAAATGAACTCGCCGAGAAATATAACGGAGAGGTCGGCGTACTGCTCGCTGGCAGCCGAGTAGACCAGCATACCGCGACGCTGGCGGTTCATGGCGCAGATGTGGTGTACCTGGCTGAGCATAAAAGTTTGGCCTCGTATAGCACCGATATGTATACCGCACTGTTGGCCAAAGCGATTCAAGACCATACACCCGGTGTCGTTCTGTTGGGCTCGACAGCAATCGGCCGCGACCTGGCCCCACGAGTTGCCGGACGGTTAGCATTGGGCCTGACTGGTGACTGTGTCGATCTTGGGGTCAATGACAAAGGACAGCTCCTCCAGTACAAGCCCGCCTTTGGGGGGAATATTATTGCGCCCATTCTGTCTCGGACCAGTCCAGAAATGGCCACCGTTCGGCCAGGCATGTTGAAAAGTGGAAAGGCCAATCCTGCTCGCCAGGCACGCATCGAGATGCTCTGGCCGGACGATGCAGTCGAGAGCCGGGTCAAGATCGTATCACAAACAGGTGAAGACGCGGGGAAAGCAGTCGAACTGGATTCAGCCGAGATTTCAATTGGCGTTGGTAAAGGCATCGCAGGGCCGGAGAATCTACCAGTCATCGAACAATTGGCGGAAGCGCTCGGGGGTGCGCCATTGGCCGCGACCCGAGACATCGTGGATATGGGCTGGATGCCAAGACAGCACCAGGTTGGCCTGACCGGACGGGCAATTTCGCCCAAGCTGTATTTCGCCATTGGTATCCGTGGTGCCTTCGAGCACACGGTTGGTGTTCGTGGGGCTGGCACTGTGGTTGCCGTCAACAAGAACCAGAAGGCTCCTATGTTTCAGAATGCAGATATTGGCATTGTTGGGGATTATGCTGAGGTGGTGCCTTTGCTTACCAGCGCCTTGAAAGAAGCCAAGGCCACAGTGCAAAAATTGTAATCGACGCTTCCACACAACCTCCGAGCTGGGAGAGGGTGACTCTTCTCGCTCGTTTTCTCCTCACTCTTTTCTCATTCTTTCTCTTTAAAATTGTCAAGGGAAAAAAATAATGACAATCGCTCAGCCTCACACACCTGTCGAGTCTCTTGGATTCTCCCTCATCGAAGTCCTGGTCTCATTACTCCTTTTTTCTGTCCTAGCCTTGAGCATATCCACAAGTATCACGAATGCCGTGCGTCAAGATACGATCAGCGCGAACCTGACCCAGGCAACGATGCTTGCTCAGGATAAGCTCGAAGAGCTGAGCGCTGGCTTTGGTGCGCGAAGTGGGAGCGATATCCCAAGGCGCGGCTTTGAAAGGACGTGGACTATGGCTGCGAGTACTCCAGCAGGAGGCACGGCTCGGGCTGAAGTCAATGTCTCGTGGGCCGATGCTCAGCCGCGCATCATCTCGGTTGGGACGATTATCAATGAATAGACGGGTACCGTTTGTGTCTCACAAAAAGTCTTTCATTGAATGCACATTGCGAACGGCACCGTCTGGTGTCACGTTGCTCGAACTACTGGTTGCGCTCAGTCTCACTGGCATCTTTTCTCTTGCCCTGTATGGTTTCCTGTTTCTGCATCGCAACGTCCTGGCCGCAGAAGAGATCAGAATCAGCGTTCGGGAGAACAGTCGACTCGCCCTAGACTTTATTACCCGGGAGCTGCGCCAGGCCGGTGCCCGGCCTGTCAGCAGCGGTCCGTGTGTAAGCTTTCAGCGCCTGACTGCTGCACAGGCCCAGCGAGTGACGATGCAGTACGATTTTCGGGGCGATCGCTCTGGCCGACCACCTGATGGCTGTCCGGACGACCCAAGCGAACGGGTTGTGTATATGTACAGCGAAGATAGCCAGGCCATCCTTCGAGCGACAGGCCGGCGTGGACGGCCTCAGCCCTTTATCAATGATGTTCCGCCGGATGGATTTCTCCTGCGTTATTTTGACCGGAACAGGAGTCAGCTCACACCACCCCTCGATGCTTCGGAACGAGCAGCTGTACACGCGATAGAGGTCACCGTTCGTACCAGCCGTTCGCATCCGAATCCGCTGAGTGTCGAACCCATCAGCACAGAACTGCGCTCGCTTGTTTTTCTGCCCAATCCGCCTTCCTAATCCCCATGTGGTATCAATTTCCTCAGCAAACGACACCATCCAAAAGATGGCATCCTCGACCTGGAACAGTTTCTCAATCAGTTCCCAAATCGCTTCCGCGGAACTCTTGTCTTCCGTCTAAAGGAGACCTCCTGACTGCTCTGAACAGACTCAAACGGGAAATCGTTCAGCGGGCGAATAGCTTCTGCCAAGCCGACGCTGGAAACGCTGCGGGGACCTGTACACCGGGATTATTCTGGGTGCGCGGGGGGGGGGAGTCACTCCACGCTTTATGAGCGGGGCATGCGATACAACTGACCCAAGCTGTTTTCTCAATCTTGATCTCTCGGCCTCAACGCTTCGAGCCAGCGCGTTCCCGCCAGAGCTGCACGAACCGACCGCACCGAACAACCGAGGACCTTTTGGTCCAAGAGCAGCTCCCTTTGTTCAGAGTTTAAGTTCAACACAGCGCGCCCATCTCCGCGATGCATTCCTTGCCATCGTTCGTCGCCTGCCAACGCTCCCAACGGAAAAAGTCGTATACGTCAGATCCGATATGAACGGTGGGAGCCACGCCTTTGGCACGCTGGAGCAGCCCAAGGTCACCTGGATTGAAGAGGGCAGAGACCCGCTCGACATTGATGCTAGGGCAATCGTTCAAGGGGCTGGCGTCCTCATTATTTCCCGTAGCGTTCGACTGAAGAATGCGACATTCAACTGGCAGGGACTGGTCTTCATAGTGAATAATGGCGCTCTACAGGTTGACGACCCTGATGCGTGTGGGCAGATTAGCGGCGCGGTTGTGATTCGGGATAATGCCATATCCACCCGCAAATTTGATCTCGACCGCGTCGAGCGCAACGGACGCTGCAGCCCGTTTGCTGTGAACTATAGCTGTGAGGCGATCAACCGAGCGCTCAGTCTGTTTATGCGCTCGGTGGCGTGGACTGAGCAGTTCAATGAATAGTCTTTTTGCCGAATCGGCGCTCGTACCCCTCAATGCAGATTCCCTGCCTACATTTCGTGAGCGATTCCCCAAACACGAACACCCCGAAGCATAACAACTTCGGGGCGTTTTATTGGTTGCGGGGCTAGGATTTGAACCTAGGACCTCGAGGTTATGAGCCTCGCGAGCTACCGGGCTGCTCCACCCCGCGTCAAGGTGTAAAAGAAAACGACACAGGGAACTGTGCCGCTTGACGGTTTTTGTATAGGCTGCACCAGATGAAGTCAAGACCGGGAGCTGGAGACTAAGCCAACTGCGCGTTTGAGAGCGTGGATTTCAATCGGAGCAAGCGGACGGTATTCGCCGGGGGCAAGTTCGTTGAGCATGATTGGACCAAAACTGACCCGGATCAGTTTTTCGACTCTATGCCCAACCGCTTCGCACATACGCCGCACTTCATGATGGCGGCCTTCGCGGAGCGTTAATTCAAGCCATGTTTTGCGCTCGTTTTTACGGATGGTCCGGACCTCAGCTGCTCCAGTCTGGGTCCCGTCTTCGAGGCGAACACCGGTTCGCAGCTTTTTGAGGACAATCGAGTTACACACCCCGCTGACTTTGGCGTGGTAGATACGTGGAATTTGATAACGCGGATGTAGCAGGCGGGCAGTCAGCTCGCCGTCATTGGTCAAGAGCAATAAACCAGCCGAGAGATAATCGAGACGGCCGACTGGAAAAATGCGCTCCCGCACGTTGCGCAGTAGCTCACGAACAGTTTCTCGCCCTTCTGGGTCAGCGAGGGTACTGATGACACCAGTCGGTTTGTTCAGGAGAAAATACAGCGGAGCTGAGTCGAACGACAGGAGCTGGCCGTCTACAACGATCTTGTCACGTTTCGGATTCGCTGTCGTCCCCAGCCGGGTTATCGTCTCCCCGTTCACCTGGACCTTCCCGGCTTGGATCAGGGTCTCCGCTTTCCGGCGCGAGGTCACCCCGGCTTGACTTAAGAGTTTGTGCAGGCGTGGAGCGTGGGGTGTCTTCTCTTCCTGAGGGGCTGTCTCTGTCGTCTGTGCTCGCGTCGGCCTCGTCTGCTTCAAGGGCTTGTACGATGTGTCTGTTTGCTGCCTCTGCAGCGTGTTCCGCGGTGGGGCTGAGGTTGACCTCCCCGCTTGGCTCTGGCCCGGCTCCGTTCTCGTTGGTTTCTGGGACCTGCTGTAGCGTAAGGTCGGAGAGCTCGTATTCCGGCCCGACGTTCTGCTCGTTCGGTTCGAGGGCGTGTTCGGTCGTTGGGCTCTGGGTGTCTTCTGCATAGTAATCAGGATCTCCGCCAGCGTCTGTCACACTGCTCTCGCTCGACTCAAGCGCGTTTTCAATCGTGTCGTTGAGAGCGTCGTCAGCTAAGGGGTTAAGAGTCGGTTCGTGAATGTCTGGGAGTGGGGGCAAACCGCCCAAGTCGCTCAGACCGAATAATTCCAAAAACTGGGGGGTTGTGCCATACACCCAGGGCCGCCCAGGCACATCTTTGCGGCCCATTTCGCGGATGAGCTTTTTGAGGTGGAGTGAACTGAGCACCCCATCGACGGCAACCCCACGGACCGATTCGATCTCTGCCTTGGTGATGGGCTGGCGATAGGCAATAATCGCCAGGGTCTCCAGTGCCGCCCGACTCAGCTTGCTCGGCTTTTCCTGTAGCAAGACCTTGACGTATCCAGCATTATCTGGCGACGTGCGTAATTGATAGCCGCCCGCCACTTCAGCAAAGATAATCCCCCGACCTGAAGCTTCGTACTCTTCTCGCAGCAGTGTCAGAGCAGGTTTCATATCTGTCTGGGCCACCCCGATCACTTCTGACAGGCGGCGCAGAGAGATCGGATTCCCAGCGGCAAAGACCAGGCTTTCGGCAATTGTCTTGAGATCAGCAGGGTTCATGATGGTAACGACTGTTGAGCGTTGCTTTGTTTAGAGTTGTTCTAGGGTCTCGGGCAGCGGCGCGTCTGCACTGACGGCCAAGGTCAACATAATCGGGCCAAAGCGTTCGTCTTGGTTGATATCTATTATCCGGGTCCGAACGAGTTCTAGGGCGGCCAGGAAAGTGACCAGAATCTGAAGCCGGCTTATGTCAGTGGAGAATAAATCCGTAAAGGCCACTTGGGTCCGTTCTCGGAGCAAGTCGAGGACCAGGTGCACCCGTTCGCGCAAAGAGACTTGTTCGAGCAGAACCTGGTGCGCAATACCAGGTGCTGCGTTTTTGAGGACTTCTTGAAGCGCGTCAAGCAAATCGCCAAGTGACACATCATAGATCTCATCCATCACGTCTCGGACGACATCTTGCCCGTCTATGGCCTCGTTCCGCAGCGGTACTCGGGTAAAGACATCCCGGCCCAGCATGCTCTTGCGGTCCAGCATTTCGGCCGCTTCTCTGAAGCGTTGATATTCGAGCAATTGGCGGGCGAGTTCTGCGCGGGGATCTTCCCCAGACTCTTCGTCAACCACTTCTTCTGAGGGCAGCAGCAAACGAGACTTGAGATGCAGAAGAGTCGCGGCCATGACAAGATACTCACCAGCCCTATCAAGATCGAGCTGTTGCAGCAGGTCGATATAGGCGATGTACTGATCAGTAATCGTCGCTACGGGGAGATCTGAGAGATCAACTTCATTTTTCTTGACCAAGTGCAGGAGCAGGTCAAGCGGTCCTTCAAAGACGTCAAGTCTCACACGGTAGGACATGCTTCAGCTTTCTGAAAAATGCCAGAACAAAAGAATTTGAGAACCTGAGCACCCGTCTGGCAGTGCAGTTATAATAATACGTTCACCAAGAATGCCGTCACCGGATGGACGATGTCACCGAGGACTCCGGTCATCAGCAAGCCGACCACAATCAGCATTCCGTATGGCTCAAGTCGCGCCAAGGGCAATGCGAGCCCCCGTGGTAACAGACCGGTCGCCACCCGTCCACCGTCCAACGGGGGGACTGGAAAAAGATTGAAGACCGCTAAGGCAACATTGATGAAGACACTCACCTGGAGCATGGAGACCAGAATCAGATCAGTTGAGGATTGCGCTGCGCTGAGGTGCATAGGAAACTGGCCGGCCTGTACTTGTTGGAGGATAAACGCAGACGCCACAGCTAAAAGCAAATTCATCGCTGGTCCGGCGGCGGCCACATAGACCATATCACGGCGTGGATTGCGCAGGTTGGCGAAATTGACCGGAACAGGTTTGGCGTAACCAAATAAGAATGGGGAACCTGATATAATGAGCATCAACGGCAGCAAGACCGTGCCAAACATATCGACATGGGCTATCGGGTTTAGAGTCAGCCGTCCCAGACGGGCCGCAGTTGGGTCGCCCAGGCGATAAGCAACATAGCCATGCGCCAGTTCGTGCAAGACCACCGCAGTCAGCACGGGCGTGGCCCAAAAGGCAATCTTTGCTAAAAGGGGAAGCAGTGCATCCATGTGGCTTAGTGTATAGCCTGGCTACTAGGGAGACAAGAGACTTTTTGTTCTTGGAAAAAGAGGAGGGCCTGGCAGAGGCTGGGCAGCTCTCCCCTGCCAGGAGGGGTGGGGCTTACATCGCCACTATTTGTCACGAGTACATGACAAGGGTATGACAGAGTGGTGAAACGTGAGTGAAATTGCTGAATCGGCGAACAGAAGGTTGACCTGGTAGCGCGACCCCGAACAGCGTATGACGAGGAGGCCCATTTGAGAGAAATGACAAGGAATCATTATGGCATCCGCTAGCCCGCTTCCAATCGATCTATCCCAGACTGGTGCACCCACTTTCGATGTGCTGATCGTCGGCGGTGGCAATGCTGCTCTGTGCGCCGCGATAAGTGCGGCACGGGGGAATGCGAAGGCAAAGATACTCGTACTCGAAAGTGCTCCCCAAGCCTTTCGGGGCGGCAACAGTCGCCATACCCGTAACCTGCGCTACCTGCATAAAAGTGCGACCAGCGTACTGACTGGTCCGTACGATGAGGACGAATTCTGGGATGACCTGTTACACGTGACCGGCGGACAGACAAACGAAGAGTTGGCTCGCTTCACTCTTCGTGAATCAACCGATCTCGGTGTGTGGATGGAAACCCAGGGCTGCCGGTTTCAAGCCCCGCTGCGTGGCACGCTCAATCTGTCTCGCACCAATGCGTTCTTCCTTGGTGGTGGCAAAGCGCTGATGAATGCCTATTATCACACCGCTCACAAGCTCGGCGTTCACGTTGCCTACGACGCACAGGTCCAGGATCTCATCATTCAGGATGGCAGGTTTTCTTCAGCCATCCTGAGCACAAATGGGAGCACAAACGAGACGACACAAGAAATCCGAGCAAAGAGCGTCGTTATCGCCGCCGGTGGTTTTGAGGCAAACATTCCTTGGCTGAAGGAGTATTGGGGGGAGGCCGCCGACAACTTCATTATCCGCGGGACTCCGTACAACACCGGTCGTATGTTGCGCGTTTTGTTGGACAGCGGAGCAAAGCCGGTTGGTGATCCGCGCCAGTGTCATGCCGTCGCCATTGATGCCCGAGCGCCCAAGTTTGATGGAGGGATTGTCACCCGGTTGGACTGTGTGCCGTTTGGTATCGTCGTCAATACCCACGCCAAACGCTTCTCTGATGAAGGTGAGGATTTCTGGCCCAAGCGCTATGCGATTTGGGGTCGTATCGTCGCCCAACAGCCAAATCAAATCGCCTACTCGATTATTGATTCTCAGGCAATGGGGAAATTTATGCCATCAGTCTTCCCCCCGATTGAAGCCAGCTCGATTGAGGAGTTAGCAACACAGCTTGCCCTTGATCCAGCCGCGTTGACAGACACGGTAGCAGGCTTTAACGCAGCAACACGGCCGGGCACGTTTGATCCGTCAATATTGGACGCGTGTGCAACACACGATCTCACGCCGCCCAAGAGCCACTGGGCCATCCCCTTGGATACCCCGCCGTTCTACGGCTATCCACTCCGGCCGGGTATTACCTTCACCTATCTAGGAGTGACAGTCAATGAGCACGCCCAGGTAATCATGCAAAACAATCAAGCTGCCTCAAATATCTATGCGGCGGGCGAGGTCATGGCCGGCAACATTCTGGGCCAAGGCTATATGGCCGGTTTTGGGATGACGATTGGGACGGTTTTTGGACGGATTGCGGGCAGAGAGGCGGTACACCATGCCATCGACTGAGTTACTCAAAGAAGCTGAGCGGATCATGACCATCTGCAATGCGTGTCGCTATTGCGAGGGATTTTGCGCAGTCTTCCCAGCCATGGAACTGCGACGCACGTTTGCAGACAAGGATCTGACGTATCTGGCCAACCTGTGTCACAACTGCCGGGGCTGCTACTACGCCTGCCAATACGCTCCACCCCACGAATTTGGCGTCAACGTTCCCAAGACGTTCTCAGCCCTCAGGTTGGAGACGTATCAGGATTTCACCTGGCCGCAGCTCTTTTCCGGCCTGTTTCGACACAACGGCTGGGCGGTGAGCCTGATGACGATAGTGAGCGTTGTGTGTGTTGTGGTGTTGACGTTTGTGCTCCAGGATTCCTCAGTCGTGTTGTCTGCCCACCAAGGCGCTGGAGCCTTCTATGCGGTCGTCCCGTATGCAGTGATGGTTGTGCCGGCCTTGATACTGAGCCTACTGATCGTCATCGCGTTTGGCATAGGTTTCCATCGTTTCTGGCACAGTATCGGTGGGACCTGGCCTGAGTTGGCTGATCCACACGCCCTAGGAAAAGCAAGCTGGGACGCCTTGCGGCTCAGATATTTAGAGGGCGGTGGGCACGGCTGTAACTATCCGGATGAGCATTTTTCGTATGCCAGAAAATGGTTTCATCAGCTGACATTCTACGGCTTCGGCCTGGATTTGATGGCCACAACAGTTGCCGCAATATATCACCATTTTTTCCATTGGGACGCTCCCTATCCCTATCTGAGCGTGCCTGTTGTGCTGGGAACTGTTGGTGGCATCGGCTTGCTGATTGGCCCCGCAGGCCTGCTGTGGCTCAAGTGGCACAGTGATCCGGAACCAGCCGACCAAGAATCGCGCGGTATGGACATTGGATTCTTGGTGCTGCTGTTCTTGACCAGCCTCACAGGCTTATTGCTTATGCTGCTGCGCGAGACGCCCGCAATGGGAACACTCCTGGTGATCCACCTGGGGGTCGTTGCCGGATTGTTCGTGACCATCCCGTATGGCAAATTTGTGCATGCTATTTATCGCTACGCAGCACTCCTGCGGCATGCGATGGAACAAGCGAAGTCTTAAAGGGAAGAGGAACGACTATGCCACACTCATTCGAAGACAAAATCAGAGGTATGCTCCTCCTCGGAGCCTACGCCGATGCGCTCGGTGCAGCACAGGAAAGCCAGGAAATGCCTACGCCAGATCCTGTTTCCAAAACGCTGGCTCCCCGCGACATGCCCGAGTGGGGCGAAGCATGGGGCACCTGGCTGCCGGCTATTGTTCACGCCAAGAGAGTCGGTATGCCAACCGATTCGACGTGCTATCGCCTGTGCACCCTGCATCCATGGCTGGCAGCAATCGCCACTGGCGAGCGAACTTTTGACGAGACGTCTTTGCAGGCGTTCATGACACAATTGCAACATGAGCCGCTGTACCCGGAATGGTATTCTTTTGCCTGCAAAGACCAACTCAAAGACTGGTCGGCGATGTTCCAAGCCCAACAGGAAGAGCGGAGTGAAGCCTTCTTCAATCCAGGCGTGCCTATCATATTTGGCCTGTACCTGTATTTAGAAGCGGCCACGGTTCATCACGGCGTAACGCCAATTGAAACCTTTGCCATCTACAAACGTCAGGCACGTCTCGACCAGGGCTATGCCAAGATCGTTACCGCCTTTCTTGCCACACTCGTCTCTCTGGCTGTGCAAGAAATACCAACAGCCGCGTCTTTTTCGGATTGGTTCTTTCGCAGCTCACTGCTGTTGCTTGAAGACTTGGAGCGTTCAGGATCTGAGGCGCAGGCGCTGCCACCTGTACGAAGTCTACTCGATTCAATGCAGGAGTTGGGGACAGGCCTCAAGGGAAGAACAGAAGCCACGTTTAATACTGC
Organism: Binatia bacterium; assembly: GCA_965231765.1. GTDB lineage: Bacteria > Desulfobacterota > Binatia > Bin18 > Bin18 > JAAXHF01. The sequence continues at coordinate 3,183,850 of OZ246887.1, read as the reverse complement.
TTTTAAGGAGCGGGTTATTGACCCACCCCAGCCGCCCTTTCTTCATCAGTCGTTCTTGGGTGGCGTTGCCGACCCGTACCGCACCTTGGCCCAGATAGCGGCAACCATTGCGTATGCAAATGACGATCCAGCCGCAGCCTTACGAACAATCGCGTATAGTTATGGCGATACCGATGCAATCGCCTCAATGTTAGGCACACTCATGGGAGCCTGGTACGGCGAACAGGGGCTGTATGCTACTCCAAGCCAGGGAGTCGATTTACGAACGGAGATGGCAGTGGTGGAATCGAATCTGACTGAATTGTTTCACCTTGATCTGGACCACCAGGTTCAGATCTTTGCACGGCTGAAGGAAAAGAATTGACGACCGCATCCCAGCAGACGACGCCGTTTTCCCACGCCTATGGCTTGCAACCGCTTCATGAGATTGATAAGCCTCGCGGGACGAGTAATACCTGACTCACACGAGTATTGAGGAGCACCTAGTATGTCACTGCCAACACAAGTAAAAATCGTTGATCTCACCGCTCGGGATGGTTTGGAAGGTTTTAAACATCTCATCCCTGTTGAATTCCGAGTTGAACTGATTGACCGACTGACCGAGGCTGGATTTCCTTCGATTGAAATTGGAGAATTTGTCAGCCCTCGCGTGATTCCGGCCATGCAGCTGACCGATCAGGTTGCCGCCCAGATCCAACAAAAACCTGGTATTGAATATAGCGTCCTCGTCCCCAATATGCGTGGCTTTCAGGATGCTCTCAAGGCGGACGTCAAATATATCACGATTTTTGGCAGTGCCACTGAGGAATTTAGTCAAGCCAATATCAACTGCACAATTGAAGAGAGCTTTGCCCGTTTTGAGCCCGTTGCAGCCGCGGCAAAAGAACACGGGATTGGGCTGAGAGGTGCAGTCTCGTGTGTGGCCGGGTGTCCGTACGAGGGCGACGTTGATCCGAAGAAGGTCGGCAAACTCGTGGCCCGCTTTTACCGTATGGGCTGCTATGAGATTGGACTCGGTGACAGCATTGGGGTCGGCACGCCAAAGTCGATTAAGGCGCTCATTCAGGCATGTGCTGAGGAAGGCGTCCCCGCCTCGGCATTAACGGCCCACTTTCACAATACCTGCGGCATGGCGTTGGCCAACTGTTACGCGGCCATGGAAATGGGTGTGACTGTTCTAGAGAGTGCGTGCGGTGGTTTAGGCGGTTGTCCGAATGCGCCTGGCGCGAGCGGCAACCTGGCCACTGAAGAGCTGATTTATATGCTGAATGGCCTGAGCATTGAGACTGGCGTTGATCTGGATAAAGTTGTCGAAATTGGGCAATGGGCAACCCAGGCGGTTGATCGTCGGCTTGACTCCAAAGTTGGTGAGTCGATGACAAATCCGGATATGACATATTTTAACCATGTCAGTCATGGCCTGCGGGTAGAGGCGACAGTGTAAGAGACAACATGCTGGACACCAAGAAACGTGTGCTTTTGATCGGGCTCGAACCGACCGTTGTGGATTACACTCGCTTCCCCGGCTTGAATGCCGGGAAAGTCCTGGCTGCCTTAAAGGCAGATGAAGCAAATCTGAATGCGCTGGGATACGACGCCCAACTATGTTTTGTGGACCTTGGTGAGACAGCTGAGACAACAGTTGTGCAAAAGCTGAGCGAGGGGACGTTTGATTGCGTTTTAATTGGAGCAGGCATCCGGACTGTGCCGGAACACTTTTCCTTGTTCGAGCAGCTCATCAACGTGGTCCATCAATACGCCCCTTCCGCCAAGCTGTGCTTCAATACCAATCCCAGCGATACGGCCAAAGCGGTCCAGCGCTGGGTATAATCCTTTCGCCTGGTTGCCGCCTTTAATACCCGGCCGCCTCATACGGCCCCTGTCCACGCTTATACAGCAAAAATCGCCTCTCAAACGAACACACTTCTTCGCCGCGTTGATTCAGTGTCCGCGTTTTAGCATGCATAATACCCTGGTTAGGGCGAGAGCTGGATTCACGTTTGCCGAGGATTTCGGACTCGGCGTAGATCGTATCCCCGGCATAGACCGGCACAGGAAACTGCATGTTGGTCCAACCCAGATTGGCCACAACTTTGCCAAAGGTTTTGGTCGTCAGTGCGGTGATGACACTGATCAGGAAAGACTCACTGATAAGCTCTTCCCCGCCGTAGATTTTTTCATTATAGACTGCATCTACACTGCGCATGGATAAATCCAGTGAGCGTATGGCATGCAGACGGCTCTCTTCAGCGGTAAAGGTCCGGCCCGGACGATGTTCAAAAATCTGCCCTTCGGCAAAGTCTTCAAACTCAATCCCAGCCACTTCGATGTAGGTGTGATCAGTAACCTTTCGGTGCGAGTAAAATGTGGTCATAATTTTTCTGCCTATCAATAGCCAGCCTTCTCAAACGGAACGCTGTCGCGCTTATACACCAGCACGTCATACTCCATCGCACACACAGCCTTGCCATCCTGGTTCATTCCTCGCGTCACAACAGTGAGCTGTCCACAGTTTGCGTCATTGGTATGACCAGCGGCGTCTGCTTTTTCTTTGATCTCACTCTCAGCGTAGAGCGTATCGCCGCCAAACACGGGAGCGGTCATTTTGATTTCCGCCCAGCTGCGAATACGCATTTTTTTATTAAACGTCTTCCACGTCAGGCCCATCAGGCGCTGCAATGTGAGCGTGCTGACCCCAAGCGGCTTTTTCCACTCGGTTTGAGAGGCGTAGTGGGCGTCAAAATGCAGCATGGCTTGATTCAGGGTATCAAGCGTCTCTTCCACATTGTCCTGCTGGGAGATCGTAATCCCCGGTCGGTGTTGGAAGACCTGGCCAACCTCAAAGTCCTCAAAATCAAGTCCATAACGTTCTCGGTAGCGGTTCTCGCCAACCTTGACATACGCAGAAAATGCAAACTCAGCCATAAATGTCTTCTCTCCTATTCAGCCGCATCCACGCCCCACATGCCGACGCCCCGGGCTGAAATACACAAAAACACAAAGCAGTACAGAGCGGCCAGCTCGCCCTGATTAGCGATAGGAAACAGGGCTTGGGTGCCATGCCCCATCCAGTAGGCAGCCGCCATTAAACCACTACACACAAAGGCCGCCCAATGCGTGTAGAAACCGATCATGACCAAAATCCCGCCGACCAACTCAATCGCGCCGGCACCATAAATGACAAAGGCCGGAGCCTCCGGCACCGGCAGCGGAAAGCCGAACAGCTTCTGGGCGCCATGAAAGATGAACAAGAAACCCGCAATAATACGCAGCAGTGCGTATGTCTGTCCCCCAAATGCCTGCATGAACATAAAAAACCCTCCATTGAAAATGTCCTCCAGGCATTGCAACAGATCGAACGAGAAGTCAAGGAAAATTTGATGTGGTACCGTGCAAGATGATTGAAAAACTCGAAGTCGATTATTTGGTGCTTGGCTCGGGTGGTATGGGGATGGCGTTTACGGATGAGCTATGGAGCGCTGCAAAGGATCACCCATACTGATATCGGCACGAGATGATCGTCAGATATGTGTCGTCAATGGCATAGACCAACTCATCATCTTCCACCCCCTCTACAGCCGTTGTAAGATCTCTGTGTTCCCCGCATATATTTCTATTAGACGCTTTGCGAGTCAAAAAACTAAAAGGAGGACAGGGATGCCTAGCACAAATTCAAATGTTTTTGTTGAAGAATTACGGAGCTATATGGCCGAGCAGGAAAAAGCCCCCCTGTATGGTAAACATTTTTTTGCCGGAGTCATGGCTGGCACGATGGACCGCGAGGCGCTGAAAAAGTGGGCAATCCAGCATCATTATCGCACTGGACAGCATATTCGGGCTTTTGGCGGCATTTTCCTGAATACGGGCCTCAGCCCGATGGATCAAAAAATTCGGCGGCATATTGTCGAGAACCTCATTGATGAGGAAACGATCATGGGACGGGGTGATGATGCGCATTGGATATTGTCACGCCGTTTGGCCGAAGCCCTCGGAGCGACACCCGAAGAACTGGCCCAACCCAGGGTTTCCCAAGCCGTGCTCGATTATGTTGACTGGGTGATCGAACTGGGCCGACAGGAATACGGTTTGGTCACCTTGGCCGCCATGTCGATTGGCGGAGAAAGTCGTCGAGAAAACTCGACGGAACGGCTGGTCGACGGTTTATCGCAGCATTACGGCCTCAGCCGTGAAGCCTTAGAATTTTTCTACGCCCATATGGGCGAGGCCGAGGCACATGGAGAGCCGGTTTACGACCTGGTGCGGGAATATGCGAGCCAGCCAGAGCGGCAGGAAAAAATTCGGACAGCGCTCAAAACTTGGTGTGAAAAATTCCGGGCGGCTCAGGAAGGGATTTTGCGGGTGGCGATGAGTGAGGAAGAAGGGGTCCCGGCAACGTTGTAGATGGAAGACATAAAACGTGAAACGCAATGAAGACACACAAGGAGTGAATCGCTATGGATTACGGTATTGTTCTGCCCCATTTCACTGCATTTGCCAAGGAAGACCCGGCGCACAGAATTGTCACGGCGGCTGAGACGGCTGAGGCGCTGGGCTACAGCACGGTCTGGGTAGCTGACCATGTGGTTTTTCCCGCCAAGATCGAGGGGGATACGCGTTTAACCCGGATGATCCATTTCTCGACCCACTGACTGTTCTGGCCGCCCTGTCGCTCAAAACGACGAAGGTCAAATTGGGCACGGCTGTGTTGATTCTTCCCTACCGTCACCCGCTGGCCGCGGCGAAAGCGCTGGCCACGCTTGATGTGTTGTCCGGCGGACGGACTGTTGTTGGGGTTGGGGCTGGCTGGCTGGAGAAGGAGTTCGATGCGCTGGGTGTTTCGATCAAAGAGCGTGGCAGCCGGACGGATGAAACAATCGATATCTTTAAGGCTGCCTGGACTCAGGACGTGGTCAATTTCAGTGGCAGACATTTTCAGATCGAAGAGATCAAGTGCTTACCTCAACCCGTGCAAACGCCGCGTCCTCCAGTCCTGATTGGGGGGATGACGAAAGGTGCGTTGCGACGGGTTGCTCGGCGTGGAGACGGCTGGATTGCAATGGGCAGTGGTCCGAAAGATCTCCGGGCCCCGCTCGATACCTTACGCAGCCTGACTGAGGAGGCCGGACGGCGTCTGGAGGATCTCCACATTTGCATGCTCCCCTTGGCCTCGCCAAGCCTCGACCAACTCTTGCGCGATTTGCCACGCTATGAGGAACTCGGCGTGAACCACGTATATCTATCCTTCCGAGCCTGGACTGATGATTTTTCTGAGTTGATGAAACTCATGGAACGTTTTGCACAGGAAACGGGCATACGGAATTAAGACGTGCAGGTCCTTCCCATTGTGTGTACGTATTTCGACACCCTCACCCTAGCCCTCTCCCTGAGAGAGAGGGAATTATGAGAAAATACTTCGGAGGAGTATCTCAATATGACGGCCCAAACCAACGCTAAAATCTGGCATGCAGACTACCCTGCACTGGGCACCGAACCAGTGCCTATCGAACCGTGCATCTCGTCGGCGTATTTTGAACACGAGCGCAAAAAAGTCTTTGGCGAATTCTGGCTCAACGTCGGTCGCGTTGATGACATCCCCAACCCGGGAGACTATTACGTCAAAGACTTGCCGGTGTGCCGCACCTCGGTCCTGGTGGTACGCGGCAAGGACGGTCAGGTACGGGCTTTCCATAATATCTGCTCGCATCGGGGCAATAAGGTTGTCTGGGATCAGGGCGGGAGCTGCCAGGCTTTCAGCTGCAAGTTCCACGGCTGGACGTATACGCTTGAAGGCACGCTCCGTTTTGTCCCCGATGAAGCGAACTTTTTTGATCTTGATAAAAACACACTTGGCCTCACCCCACTGACCACAGACACCTGGGAAGGCTTTATCTTTATTCACTTGAGCCCCCAGCCCAAACAAACGCTGCAAGAACATCTGGGCGCGTTAGGCCAGGGGCTTGTCGGCTACCCGTTTGAAAAGCTGCGGACGTGTTATTCCTGGACCACCGAGATCAACGCCAACTGGAAAGTGATCAAGGACGCCTTTCACGAGGCGTATCACGTCCCGTTTTTACACAAACGCTCTCTCCCAGATTCGTTCACCAGTCGTGACAATCCCTTTGCCCACGCCTTTGCCTTTGCGCTGTATGAGCGCAACCACCGTATGTCGGTGTTTGGCAATCCTGAGCATCAACCCTCACCGGTGGAACTCTTCGCCCATCAATTTGGCTCATCCATTGTCAAACGTGACTGGGACATGGACCAATTGCCGCCGGGAGTGAATCCAACCCGCAGCCGCTTTTGGGCGTTTGATGCCAATATGATCTTTCCCAACTTTGACGTGTTTGTATTTGATGGCACGTATCTCACCCACCACTTTTGGCCCCTGGCCGCTGGCCGGACGCTGTGGGAAGTCCGCACCTATTTCCCCCAAGCTGACAATGCTGCGCAACGGTTTAGTCAGGAGTACAGCAAGATCCTTCTGCGCGAAGCGCTCTTAGAAGACGCCAGCACCTTGGAAGCCACCCAATCCATGCTGACCTCAGGCGCGAAAACACATTTTGTGTTGCAGGATCAAGAACTGTTGGTGCGGCATGCCCACAAAGTGATTGAAGATATCGTGGGGTTTTATGACGGGGCGACGACTGCTGAATAAACACGTTCGTATCAAGAAAGAGGCAGAGGGTACGCGTTGTCATTCTTCCTCCCTCTCCTCTAACACCACATGCTCCCGCTCGATCTCACGATGAAAACTTTCCGGCAGCCGCGCCCAGTCCCGCGCTTCTACGAGAAAGGGGATGTTGGATTCCCGCAAGGCGTCCGTCAGATCGGAGAGCTTGCCGATGGGGAGCGGCTTCAAGTCCCTACCGCGCAGCACCAGGTCAAGGTCACTGCCCTCGTGGCTTCTGCCGTTGATGCGGCTACCGTAGACCCACACTTCCACGCCAGGCAGATACTCGCGCAATAAGCGTTCAATCTGCTCCCGGTGCCGAGGTTTCACATCAAGGTGCCAGGTCATGGTGTTTTCTGTCCTATGACTTGGGACAGGGCTTTGGCGTCTTCAATAAATGCGGGCAGGACGATCAGCACTTCCTCGGCGTAGTCTTCACCGTAGCGGTGCGCAGCATCGTTACGGTAGTCGCGGTATTGCAGCCAATGCTCGCACTCGTCCCCCGTAATCAAGCTATGTTTGGCGGCGTGGCGGAAGATGTCTTTGAAATAGAGTTTATCAGCCTCGCGGTTACTGGCGAAGTAATCTCTCAGCCGCTTCTTCAACAGACTGCCGCACTGCTCTGCGATAATTTCGAACTCCTTTACGCACGCCGAGCGATAGATGTCATAGTCGATTTCTTTCGGCTCGCGTTGCTGCAATAGGTTAAACGCGCTTTCCAGCGTTTCGATGCAGCGGTCGAGGTAGTCGGTATTTATATTCACGGCATGTCCTCGAAACCAAACTTTTGGAGATTCGCTTCAATCGCTTGGTCCAGCCGATGCGCCTCGGCCTGCTGCTTGCGCAGCTGCGTTCTTGCAGAAGCCAGGGGTGTCGATATCAGCGATGCGGGCGCTGTCCTCACGCGCCAGGCGCAACCAAGCTATCGTTTTCCGGGAAGAAAGATCAAGCATGGATGATAAATTTCTCCATGCTCCAGTGCTCAACGCCTTACGGCATCAGATAGGAAATCGCATTGGTTGACATGGATTATCCATTTTCGTACTTACTTTGTAAGTACTCAACTGAAACGGAGGTTTCCTGTGAGAACCGCATTGGTTCGGATTGGTAATTCTCGCGGTGTCCGCATCCCCAAAGCGCTCTTGGAACACTGCCACCTCCACGACCAAATTGAACTGGAACTCCGACGCGACCACTTGGTTATTCGTCCGGCCACACAGCCCCGGAGCGGCTGGGATACCGCCTTTCGCCAAATGCGCGAACACGGGGACGACGGCCTTCTTGATGAAGAATCGCTGTCAGCCACCGAATGGGATACCACGGAGTGGGAATGGTAGTTGCTCGCTTTGAGGTTTACTTGGGGCGGCTTGATCCTACCCGAGGGCACGAAATTCGGAAAACGCGCCTGTGTGTCGTGATATCGCCCGATGAGATGAATCGGCATATTGGCACCGTCATCGTTGCTCCGCTGACAACAAAGGGGCGTCCCTATCCCACCCGCATTTCTGTCCGTTTTCAGAGAAAAAGCGGTCAGGTCGTCTTGGACCAGATGCGCACGATTGACAAAACGCGCCTGGTCCGCCGCCTGGGGAGAATCAGCGACAGGGCCGCACGAGAAGCCTTGGCCGTCCTGAGCGAAATGTTCGCGTTGTAGGGTCGGGGGTTGGTTCCATAGTTTTGTCACGAGCGGATCAGGGTCTGCTGTGGCGAAGCCACACCTTTGCGGCCGCATCCGTGTGCGGACAAGCGTCGAGCGAAGCGAGTGAGAGCTTGCAGGAGCGAACACTAACGAGCAGAGCGAGCACTACGGTGGGGGAGATTAGTCCGGACGAGGGACGAGTCCGGTCTGAGCGGTGGGGGATCGGTGAGCCGATGCGATCGTAGCTTGTCGGAGTTCGCTTGGGCGAACATGGCCGAACGAAGTGAGCACCACCTGCGGTGCTGAATCCAGTAGTGCGTCATAACAGCGTTTATGACTGACATGCAAGACGCCAGCTTCAGGCCCTATTAGACACCGTGCCCACTTGAAGCGCGTAACGCAGCGCGCTACAGTCGGTCCATGAGAATCAGGCACAAAGGCCTGCGGGCGCTGCACGAGCGGGACGACCCGGCGCGCCTGCCTGCCCGTCTCGTGCCACGGCTCCGGCGTATCCTGTTCCGCTTGCAAGAGGCAACACATCCGGGGAGCGCGGACGCGCCTGGCTTCCGGCTGCATCCTTTGAAGGGTGACCGGGCGAACCAGTGGAGTGTCCGAGTCTCCGGCAACTGGCGTGTGGTGTTCCGCTTCGAGGACGGCGAGGCCGTAGACGTGGACCTCCAAGACTATCATTAACCAGAGAGGAGTGCTGAGCATGAAAGACCGCGACCACGACCGCGTCGGCCCAATGCTGAACCCGCCGCATCTGGGCGAGTTGATCCGCGAGAGCATGGAAGAGGTCGGCTGGACTGTCACCGAGACGGCGACGCGTTTGGGCTGCGAACGCGGTACGCTGTCACGCCTGCTGAACGGCCGGGCGGGGCTGTCGGCCCCCATGGCGCTGGCGCTGGCCGACCTCGGCTGGGGCACCGCCGAGCACTGGATGCGGATGCAGGCGAGTTACGAACTCGCCCAGGCGCGCCGGGAACGCGGCGCGGCGGACCGGCGGGCGGAGGAATGAGACACGGGGTCCGGAGTTGACCGGCACCGGACCGCGCTTGGTGCGGTCGTAGATGAGACGGCGCTGATGCCCTGGTGACGGGTGACGAGATCAGGTGTTTTCTGCGTTCCGCCAACCATCGTCCATGTCGGCTCCACAACAACATGGACACCAGGCAGATGCGCTCGTAATGCGTTGTACAGGACCGCCTGCAACCCTCTCTCCGACACCATGAATCCGCCACAGTACGCCTGTTGGACCTGGGTCCAACTCTCCTGGTAAGCGATCATTCTTGCTGGATCACACATCAACACCCCTCCTCGTTTCCGTGTACGGCCTTTTCCCTCTCTCGCTCGCGGTCTCGCGGAGGGAGCCGAAAACGAGAGCCCGCTGCAAAGAGCCCCCCCGCCCGCTCACTGCCCCGCTCACTCAGTGCTAACAGTCCCAGTTCATGCGGGCTTACAGGCAACAAAACCAGCTTGTGAGTATGGCAAAAATCAAGAGCTTACAACGGCCAAGGTGCACATAATAGAAGATTATCAGACGTAATCCCGCCCGGATGCTTGACGCGGGCCGCCGCTTTGATAAGATTGCGCCTCATCAAACGTCCGTTCCTGGTTCCTTGCCCAAGGGAGACCAGAATACAGAAAAGCCGCTGACTGAAAACTCCAGCGGCTTTTCTGCGATTCGGTGACGGACATAATACGCAATTATCAGACGTAATGGGGCGCGTTGTCCAGATAGCCGGACTTGGTATTGAAAACTGGGCGGTGCTGGTGTTAAGTTCCGCAAAGTTTCTAGCAGAAAACAGATTCCCATAGACAGAAGATTGGTTAGACTGCGAACTGGTCTAACTCTTTATCAGATCTCCGGCGGGCGAGGGTTGTGGATTTTCAAGGTCTACACCTAAGCCCTATCGGACAGCCCCATTATGAAGCTGATTCCTGGACCGTCGTAAAGCATCAACTTTCCGCGAACAAATATCACCTAATAGAGGCTTATTGGTCTCCAAGGAGCGTGCTACGTAATGAATAACAATCCTCTTCCGAGGCTCGATGAAGATGATGAAATTAGGCAACAACTCCTCCCTCATTGCCGCTTAAAACCGGGAGAAATCTGGGAAGACCCAAAAGGCATGCATAAGGTTGGCTGTCTTGATACAGCCAACTATGAACAGATATCGTCGCTAATGAGCGGTCAGCAGGCTTCATTAGCGATACAAGACCCGCCTTACAACCTCGTTGCTTTTGAAATGAGGAAACTGAACGACTTTATCGATTGGGCGGAAAAATGGGTGCGTATTAACGACAAAGTCCTTGCCCCTGACTCATCATTCTATGTCTGGATTGGCGCAGACCAAAAGAACGCATTTCAGCCATTTCCTGATTTCATGATCATGATGCGCCAGGTGAAGAACCTAAAGGCGCGCTCTTTCTTGACCATGAGAAATCAACGTGGCTACGGGACGCAGAAAAACTGGATGTCCGTTCGTCAAGAGCTGCTCTATTACACAAAAGGAAATCCGTTCTTTGCGGTGCAATATACGGACATCCCGAAAATCCTCCGTGGCTACTACAAAGAAGTAGACGGAAAAATAACCGAAAATCTCGAACGCAGTAAGTCTGAGAACATTAGACCCGGGAATGTCTGGGTCGATATTCAGCAGGTTTTTTACCGGATGGAGGAAAACGTATCTGGCTGCTATGCGCAGAAGCCAATCAAAGCCATAGACCGCATCATCATCGCTAGTTCTCGTAAGGGTGCCCTTGTCGTAGATTTCTTTTCGCATTCAGGAGCAACGTTGCTCTCGTGCGAACGCTTAGGACGCCGATGCTTTACGGCGGACATCGACCCAATTTACTGTGAGGTAACGATACGACGCCTGGAATTGTGGCGCAAATCTGGGCGGCTCGGGTGGCAGAATGGACATCCTTTTGAAGATGTCCTCCCCTCCTTTTCTAATCCTACCCTAAGCAAAACCCCTGCCCATGTCACTGGGCAATCTTATCAGCTTGACCTTCTGTAAAACAGAAGCACAGGAGGCAACGGCAGTGGAAGAACTTCGAAAATTTCTTGATGAGATGATTGCGACCTTGGACAATGCTGAGGAGTTTCGAGAAAGACTAGAGAAACTCGTTTCAGTCTACCCCTTCAACGAATACGAATACATCATTTCCACCTTACTTGGCCTCAATAAGCTGACGCTCGACGATTACGTCGAACTTCGAGACGATTATATCGCTAGAAACCTATTCCTCTACATCTTTGAGATTAGCGCACCGAGAGGCTTTGGCGAGACTTGGGCGCAAGGGCACTTGAAGGAACTTGTTCCGGACTTAGTCAAACCGGGAAAGAAGTTAGACCCGCAGTATTCTGGTCAATACGATTTCTTTCTTGATGGCAAGATTAAAATTGAAGTAAAGTCCTCACGTGCGGTCGATTTTGGCAGCGACGATCCCTTATATGTGAAGGCACTCTCATCGGACTCAGACAAACAGTTCGATATGAATTTTCAGCAGATAAAGCCTGCCTGTTGCGATGTTTTTCTGTGGGTTGCGGTATGGCGTGACCGAATTAGATACTGGGTTCTTTCGTCAAGAGAGGTTGAAACAAACCACTACTTTTCTGCGGGGCAACATCGTGGAAACGTTGGCGAGGGTCAGTTACATCTAAACCGGGATAATATTCAGAACTTCTCACAGTATGAGTGTCGCTCAGACGGACTGCTAGACGCGATACGCGCAGCCTATATCCGACAGCAAGCAGACAAAAATCCTCCACATACTGCCTAAGCAAAAAGCGAAAATCACGGCGGGCAGTGAACACAATAGAATGTTATCAGACGCACATGCGGCCTATAGGCGTAACCAGGCTTCGAGCAGATTCTTAGCGAGATCCAGCTCCTTCACAAGGAGTGTATTCGGATTCGTTCCTATATGCGCTAAAATGTTTCTGGCAACGTAGGGGAGCGGGGCGTTCTTGTTTTTACCATCCTCTTCATACTCTTTCCGATGTACTTCTCCCCCTTTCATCAGCTCCTCCATTTTATCTCTTGTCCTTTCGGACTTAGAGAGCTCGTATTTCTGCTCAAATCTTCCATACAAGATAAAGAATTCCCCGATAGAATGCATTGGTAGTGGTTCTTCCTCTAGGACCGACTTCAAAGCAGCAAGCAAGTCGGGATGAAAAATGTCAACCTGACGTGCTTTTGTCAGAAAATTATTGGCATCTTCGACCAGCTCCAGTTTTGTTGCTGCTTTCCAGTCGAGTTGTATCACTACCGCCTGCAATGTAAATTCCGCGTCCTTAGGGACTTCTTTGGGACCTAGAATCGCTGCTTTGAAGGGTTTGCCTTGGCTACGCATTTCTCTTGCGAAGCGTTCTCCCCTTTGACGGACGACATCTACTTTTCCATCCCACTCGTCTTTCGGGATGATGTTCAGATTATAAGCGGGCGGTATTATCGGATCTTTGCGCTGGTCCATCATTCTGCGGCGCGTTGCTTTGCGCTTGAGGTTTGGCATGTGTCCTCCCTTTTGTGCCTGCTGACGGCGACGCTGTGCGACTTTGGGCGTAGTTCTGCCCTGGTTTCCCCTTTCCTACCCGGCTTGGTCTGTCTTTTTTTCTCCGGAAGTCCTAGCGGCTGTGCGCGTCCCTAGTGGCCCCTCGATCTAGCGGGCCGGGGGCGAGGGTTTTGGGGCGAGCGAAGCGCCCAAAAAGGGCTGCAGGCGCGCCAAACGCCCCAGCCAAGGAGATGAAGGCCGGGAGCGCGGCGGCAGGGCACCCAGCCCACCACCAGGCCGGCAGGATGATTTTGGTTTAGATTTTCAGCCGGATTGTGTATTACCCCGTGCCACACAAATGCGGAGCACCTTTGAATATCTATTCCGAAAGGAGAAAACCATTGATTCTAAGAAGAAAAATGACTCGTATAAAAAATTTGGCTGGGAAGGTAAAGCAATTGGCGGTCGATCTTTTCAAGAGGTTCGTAAGAGAGCTGCTTCGGGAGATACTGTTGTTTTGGATCGAGCTGTAATTTACCGAGAGGACGCCCAGGATCGGAACCGACCGAGGCCGGAAGCGGCCTCGGAGGCTCTACCATGCCTGCAATAAGCTTCTTCATAACTTTACCTTAACTACCTTCTTTCTGGAGTCAACTTGCTCCAACCAGCCTCCCCGGAGAGAGGCTGAAAGATGAATTTGCTTCATCAATTCACATTCTCACGTTTTATCCAGTCTTTCGAGCAACAAACCTTGGGCCGGATTTGCTTATCTGGAAGGCGGAGGATTGAACGCGAGAAATCGGACAAATGCAGTTTGCCATTCCCCAAGGGAGAATTTGAGAAACGATACGAATCCATCCGAAGCTGCCTTCGCAGCTTTACCGCCGCGAGATATTGGGAGGTACAAGTAATGTTCGTTCTACTGCGCCGATCCAAAAATTTGATTCGGCAAATTCGCAGAATCAACGCGGATTATCGTAATTGCGTTTTGTCGCGCTGCCCTGATTTTGAGGATAAATTGCAATTGTGCGAATGAAGAAACCGTACTTATACGCACCGATTTGGGCTCGGGGATACGTCACGGCCTGACCTAGCCTCTTACTGGAACCAGTCAGAAAATTCTGCCTTGAACAGAGCCTTGCGCTCGTACAGATCGTCAATTTCTGGATGCCATTCAGGATGTTTCTTCAGTGACGCGATGTGGGCGTCCCATCCTCCCCGGGAGTCTCTAAAGACTTTCTGACACCCCGGAATCGGACAAGAATATTCCTTGCCTCCAGCCTTGTTCTTCTCGCTACGCATCGGCTGGGCGTAAATCAGCCGCCCTAGTTCTGACTTCATATTCTCTGCCTCGGCCACCTGCGGTGCCTTGACAGCGGTCAAGAGCCGCGCCGTGGAATCAAGCACTCGGTAAGCGTCGTCAATAGAAAAGCTGTTCTGGTGTGTCGGATGTGCCCAATTGTTGGGCTGGTCGTACAGTTCGTGCACCAAGGTCTTGTCCGCCGGGCTCAAGACGTTGCGAAACACGTCGTGCCAGGTATCCTTCATCCGCCTGAGCAGCGCATACGTATCCCACTGCGTTACGGGCGTGTTCGCCAGCCGGCTTGTGAATGCGCTTCCGCTCCGTAGGCGTTCATAAGTTCCCGTTCGACAAACGGCCCGAGACCGGCTCTCAGTAGTTCCAGGGCCTTGCCCACACGTTCGTTGTTGGTAGTGACCATTCGTTTACTCCGCATGCATCAACCCGTCTCTCAGTTTGTATTATGCTTGGAAGCCTGCTCCCTTGGCCTGACTCCGCACCCCGGCAGATCCCGTAAGCGGGCAGGCTGAGCAATTTTTATCGGTCCGCGACTGACCCGTGCTGCTCAGCCTGCCCACCTCACCTGCCAGAAATCTCCCGCCAGCAAGCCCGACAAACGAGCGGTGTTAAGGTCGGAACTATCAGAAACTCGACCGGATCATCGCTCTCTTCGAGCTTTTTATCACACCGACAGCAATGGGTACTTTTGTTCATATTCTGATCCTCCTGGCCTCAGATGTCACATTGTACACCCCCTTACAAAAAGGGCTTCAAAAAAAGACAAAAAAAGACAAGAATGGGGGGGTAGAGCGGAAAAGTTGTCTTTTTTTCACACTTTTCGGTCCAAAAAAAGACAACTTTTTTTTGCCGCTTTCAATGAAATCAAGGACTTAGGCTCTCTCTCACCCCAAAAAAAAGACGTTTTGGAAAAAAAAGGCCAGGAAACGGGGGGTTTTTGGGGGGGTTTTAGGGCCGATTCCTGCCATAGAAGTGCTTGCATAATCTCGCATTCCCGCTCAATCAGTACCCACAATACCCCGCAAATACGGCAAAAAGTTAGACGTTTTTACAGATTTTTTGACTTTTCGCCATATCACCCGTGCTGCTCAGCCTACCCACCTCACCCGCACTCGGTACGTCACCTTGACCTCACTGTCTTTGGGGATAGGCACTTCAAAACGCAGGGTATGGGCATCCGCTTTCTCGTGTTGGTGGGAGGCGGATAAGACTTCCCAATCGCCGGCTATGGGTTCGTTGACACGAACGATGACATCTTCGTCTTTGTGATTGCGGAGCGAGATTTCCCACGAGACTTCGGAGACGGTTTTGGAGATATGCTGAAACTGGGTCTGGGTGCGCTCGCCAACCACATCAAACGCTTCGCCCATTTTGATCTTGATGGTTTCATCTTTTGGTGTGTGATCAATCCGATCTTCGCCAACAAATTGGAGGCTGCCCTGGGCGTCAGCTTTGTAGACGCGGACGGTTCCCTTGGGCAACGGCATGCCGAGGTTGTTGTCTGTGGCGTTTGTCACTTTCAAGACAACACTAACTTTTTGTGAGGAGAGTGGCGAACCGTAGGACTGGATATAATAGGCTTGGTTGCCCTCAAAAATAAGACGCTTGGTGATCGGGATGTCACTGGCTGACAGGAGTGTCATCTGTTTGGTTTGATTGTCTTTGACCGTCGTCTGCCGATCAAGACTGTACAGATGGTACTCGAAGAAACTTTCTTCTTCAAATTGTGGCGGGGGGGGAGCCTGTTCCCTTGCGGCCCTGGCCATGAATTGGCGACGCATCACCTTGGGCTGGACGCGGTTGATATCACCGGCGACGAGCTTGAGGCTGGCATTGGTGTAGGTGGCACCAGACTGATTGTCGATGGAGACCCAGCCGGACAGATCGGCTTTGGTATCATCAGTGTTTAAGACGGCCACATAATCGGCTTGCCAGGTAATAGCATTTGTCAAATACGAGGCTTCAATGGTCTGCGGGCCGGCTGGAGTGCTGGTGAGCAGCCACACCAAGGTTGGCTTGGCAATCAGATTGCCGGGCAGCTCGGGCAGGATCATCCGACCGGGCAGACCGATGTGGATCTCGTTACCAACCTGGTATACCGGCGAACCATTGGTCGAGAGTAAGGTCGCGCTGATAAAAGTTTCTTTTCCAGTATAGTCGTTTTTGTAGAGGAGTCGGACTTCTTTGCCAACGTACTTTTCCATCAGCTTCTCGGGGCTCAGCAAGTCGTACTCGTAGTTCTGCTCCAGAACATGAAGACTGGCCGTATCAGTCAGTGATTTAATATGGACCGTGGTTGGCATGATTTGGGACGCCACGTCCATGAAGCGGAGTTCGTTCTCGCCCTCTGCAACGGTAATCGTACGGATGTCTTTGACCAGGCCCAAATTGGAATTATAAATTGTGAGCGCAACGTGAGATTGATCAGCCAAGGTGCTGGTCAGCGTGTCTGCACCGGCCGCAGGAAGCTGGGCGGTCAAGAAGACACTCAGGGTCAGTAGACACAGGCTGCTGAGAAAGGGCATACAAAGAGTCTCCTTATGGCTACTCCGACAACAGTGGCCGGACCTGGGTCGCGAAGCGTTCGACTGCTTCAACCGCTTCTGACATGTGTATCGTGCGGAAGTTGAACACCATGTGACTGACACCGAGCTGCGCATAGGCTCGAAGGTCCTCAGCAATCTGCTCAGGGGTGCCGATCAGCGAGCGATGGGGCTCTTTGGCTTCGTCCAGAATTTGCATCGGTCGGATGAGTGAGAGTTCGACACTCTTGGGGTCGCGGCCGACCCGCTCGGCCACACGCTGAAAATCTTCTAACTCTTGGGCCAACTGGTCTGGGCGTGACCATCCCGGCTGCCAGCCATCGCCAAGCTCTAAGGCGCGGCGCATGGCACGTTTGCTATTGCCGCCAACCCAAATGGGTGGGCGGGGCTGTTGGACCGGTCGAGGATATGACGTAATGCCGGAGAACTGATGGTAGGTGCCGCTGAATTCCGGCTCAGGATTGGTCCACATTTCTTGAAACAGCCGAATGAACTCATCGGTCTGTTGCCCGCGTTCGGCGAAGGGAGCACCAAGCGCGTCAAACTCTTCTTTCATCCAGCCACTTCCCACCCCAATAATCGTCCGACCGCCAGACAGATAATCCAAAGTCGAAATCGCTTTTGCGGCCACAACAGGATTGCGATACGGCACAACCAGGACGCTGATGCCAAGCTGGATTGTACTGGTCCGGGCAGCCAGATAGCCCATGAAGGTCAGGGGTTCGAGCACAGCCGTCTTGGCGTCCAGGGCAAACTTGCCAGTCGGGCTATACGGGTACTTGGAGTCAATCTGGGTGGCATTGATCACATGATCGCCGGTCCAGATGGAGTCAATAGCGTGTTGCTCGGCTGTAGTGACAATCTTATGAATGGATTCCAGAGTGGCCAAAGGCCCTAAATTCACGGCGTGAAAACCAAAGCGCATACGTATTTCTCCTCACCTGTGTGTCTCATTCGCGGGTTGTTGTAGCAGGTTGTCGTCGATGATCGTCGACGATCATCATGCCTGCAAAATGCTGCTGAGGCGAGCGCGTCTCCTCCCTTGTGCTCCTGCTGTCCTCGGGCTATGGGGACAAAGAGGAGTTGTCATCATGATCAAAGTGCTGTGGTTTTTAAATGTCCCGAGCCATTTGACGCTGGAGCAGTTCGAGGACTGGTATCTGCATACTCACACGCGGATTGCCAAAGGCATGGAAGGCATGCGCCGGTATGCGATTAACCGGACTCAGCCTCGCCAGCCGCTGTTCATGGGTGCAGCTCAAGCGCCGACTCATCGTATTGCTGAGGTGTGGTGGGATGATCTTCAGGCGGTTCAAACCTGCTTTAACTCGCCGGGCGGACTCGCTGACCTGGGCGACGGGATGAGCAATATTGGCGTACACGCAGACAGCTTGCCGGTTGTGCTATTTGTTGAAGAGACCGAGTACCCGGCCAGCGAAGCGATCGGTTTTAATCTGACCTCGGGCAGCTACTTGGGACGAGACTCTGTGGTCAAGCTGTTTGGCCTGGTCCGGATCCCACATGATGCACCGGCAGAATTACCAGACAGTCCACCAGCAGCGTCCGAAAATTCTGAAGAGACAGCTGAAAACACACAGGAAGTGGGCCAGGCGGCGCATGCGCACATTGCTTTTGACGGCTGGTACGCTCAAACGTCTGCACGGGTCAGTCAGCTAATGGGCCTGCGGAAACAGGTGTACGGCAAGGTCAGCTCAGACACCATCCAGATTGGCCACACCATGACCTGGCCGCCAGGCGGCACGCCTGCCTATCAGCGGGTCATTGAACTGTGGTTTGATAGCGTTGAAGCCATTGATATGGCCTTTGTCTCACGCCAGGGTAAGGAACTGCTAGAGGGCCTACAGCAGCAAGGCGTGACGCTGGATTGGGTCGCGATGCGCAATCAGGAACTGTTCTTTTCGTTTAATGCAGATCAGCCGCTGGAAGAGTGACGCGCCTAGGCCATCTCAAACCGAGTCAGCAGCCCACGCGTCTTGGCCTGGTGCAGCGCATATTGAAAATAGAACAGTGCGACGAGTAATAAGACAAAGGTCAGGCCCAAGGCCGTCAGCAACGAGGCGGTTGCAAGCTCGCCCGTTGCGATCGCGTGGCGCAAGCCTTCAAAGACGTGTGTGGTAGGAAAGAGGATGGCGATGGCTTGGACCCAGCCGGGCATACTGTCGAGCGGATAGAACACACAGCTAAATGGTTGGATGATAAAGCCAACGGACCAGGCCAGGACCTGAATACGGAGTCCGTAGCGAAAGATGAGGGCTGATATCACAATGCCGATCACCCAGCCGAACAGGAGCAGCACGGTCGTAAAAACGGCAATCGCCAGCCCACCAATTTGCAGGATATTGTAGGAGTACAATATCCAGGTCAGGAAGCCCAGAAAGACAAAACTGATGATGCAGCGGATGATACCGACGACGCCAATCGCACAGAATAACTCCAATGGAGTCACTGGTGAGGCAAACAGATTGTAGACATTCCGGCTCCAGAAGTCCTCAAGGATAAAAGTGCCCACGTCAGTCTGAGCACGCCAAAACAGGCTCCATAAGACGGCACCCCCCAGAAAAAATTCCATGATCCCGGGAACTGTCGAAGTCCCGGCAATAAAGGTACTGGTGAATCCCCACAAGAGGAGTGAAATCACTGGCCAGTACACAATATCGAAAATCCGGTCCAGGCTGCGGTAGCAAATGCAGTAAAACTTATACACCAGCCCCCATACAGTGGCGGGGGAGACGGAGAGATCTGGGCTCAGGTTGTAACGCATAACAAAAAGTAACGAGGACTGAGTGCTGAGTCAAAGCAAGCCTTTGCCTATCTTGACCGCCCCTCTTTCCCTCTTAAATTTCCCCCCGCGCCACTTTAATAAACACATCTTCCAAGCTTGGCCGTTCAATGTGCATGTCGGCAATTGGTCCACTCGCTTGGGTGAGGTGGC
This sequence comes from Binatia bacterium, assembly GCA_965231765.1. Taxonomy (GTDB): domain Bacteria; phylum Desulfobacterota; class Binatia; order Bin18; family Bin18; genus JAAXHF01. The sequence continues at coordinate 3,164,227 of OZ246887.1, read as the reverse complement.
GGAGCAGGGAGTCGAGTTGCTGTTCGGGGTTGTCGAGGGTGAACTGCACGGTGTCTGTGCCACTCTGCCGGGGGTGGGGCAGACCATTGTTTCCGGGCTGCTGCAGAAGCCTATGCAGGTCTGTGCCTGTCTGGAAACGCACGCGTACAATCTGTTGGGGAATAAGACGCTTAATGCGCTCGGCGGTATCGATGCGCAGGAGTTCCCCTTTGCTGAGAAAGGCAATCCGTCCACACAGCTCTTCAACTTCGGCCATATTATGCGAGGTGAACAGCACAGTGGTCTGTTTGTCACGCTGGACTTCCTGGAGCGCCCGACGGGTTTTTTCGGCAATGTCCGGGTCCAGCCCGACCGTACATTCATCCAGTAAGAGTAATTCTGGGTCGTTGATAAAGCCTTTGCATAAGGTCACCCGAGTATGTTGCCCGGAGCTTAAGTATTGAAGCTTGGTATTTGCCAGGTCGGTGATCTCAAAGCGCTCCAGGAGCTCGTCAATCTTGTGTGCAATCTTTTTGACCCCGTAGATGCGTCCATACACTCCCAGATTTTCACGGACGGTCAGGACTCCATTCATGCTGGTAAACGCCGCCGCGACATTCATCCGGCGCTTGATGGCGACTGACTGTGTGGCAAGGTCAGACTCAAAAATTCGGATCAGTCCACTATCGGCCAGGATGAGACCCAGCAGGATATTGATGGTGGTTGATTTCCCCGCTCCATTTGGGCCTAAGAGGCCAAAGAACTCGCCGCGTTCAACCGCAAAGGAGATCCCTGTAAGCGCCTCGACCGTCCCATAATTTTTGCGCAGGTCTTGGATTGTGAGCAGCGACATCTTTTTTGGTCGTGAGGCCTGTAGCCGGTTGAAAATGAAGTGTGTCTTACTCTCGGATCTGTCCGTCGCCGTAGATCTGATATTTATACGTCGTCAATTCGCGTAAGCCCATTGGCCCTCGGGCGTGGAGTCGATTGGTTGAAATCCCAACTTCAGCTCCAAATCCAAATTCATAGCCATCAGTAAAGCGTGTCGAGGCATTGGCATAGACTGTGGCCGAATCAATCTCTTGAAGAAAACGGCGGGTGTCGGAGTAGTTTTCGCTGACAATCGCATCGGCTAGCCCCGAACCGTTTTCGTTGATAAAGTCGATCGCTTCATCCACAGAATCGACGACTTTGACTGACAAAATCATGTCCAAATACTCAGTCTGCCAGTCCTCATCCGTGGCGGCTTTGACCTGCGGAACGAGCTGGCGGGTTTGCTCACAGCCGCGTACCTCGGCTCCAGCGTTCTCCAGATTTTCCACACATGGCGGCAAAAATTGGGGCGCAATATCCTTATGCACCAACAGGTTCTCCATTGCATTACACACCCACGGTCGTTGGGTCTTGGCATTGAGGGTGATACGCATGGCCTTGTCAAAATCTGCCGAGGCATCGACATAGGTATGGCACAGCCCGGAAAAATGCTGGATGACTGGGATTGACGACTGCGCAGTCACGGCCCGAATCAGCTCTTCCCCGCCACGCGGAATAATCACATCCACATAACGATCTTGTTTGAGCAAGAGGGCAACCGACTTTCGGTCGGTCGATCGCACCAGCTGAATCGCCTCAGATGGCAAACCTGCTTCGGCAATGGCGGCAGTCAGAATATCAACAATCGCCCCATTGGTCCGAAAGGCTTCTGAGCCACCCTTGAGGATCACTGCGTTGCCGGATTTCAGACTTAAGCCTGCCGCATCAGCCGTGACGTTAGGGCGCGATTCATAAATAATTCCAACGACGCCAAGCGGCACCCGGACTTGTCCAATCTCCAAGCCATTCGGACGCCGCCACATCGCGACCGTCTCACCCACTGGATCAGGTAAATCAATAATGATTTCCAAACCCGTGGCCATGGCATCTATACGTTCTTCTGTCAGCGTTAACCGATCAAGCATAGCTGAGGACAGGCCGTTCTTGCGTCCAGCCTCAACGTCTATGGCATTCGCTTCCAAAATGTGTTGACTATCCCGACGTAAATGGGTCGCCGCCTTTTGCAGCGCCCCATTTTTTTTCTGGGTCGAAGTTGTTGCCAGCCCCCGCGCAGCCCGCTTCGCTGCCTGGCACATCGTGAGAACCATGTGTTCAAGATCAGTCTGATCAGTGTGATCCATTTGGGTCTCCTCTGTTTCCCTTCTTCACGCAGTCCTTTTTTCTTCCCTAGAGTAGCGCCAAATCATCTCTATGAATGACCTCGTCACTGACTTTATGGCCTAAAATTTGTTCAATCTGGGTCGTTTTCAGCCCTTTGATCTGCTCTAAAGCTGCTGAGCTGTAATTCACCAGTCCACGGGCAAACTCGTGTCCATTGGTATCAAGACATGCCACACAGTCGCCCACCCCGAAGGTCCCATGTACTTCACGCACTCCCGGTGGTAACAAACTGCGACCGGCTTGACGAATAGCGTTCGCCGCCCCGGCATCGACGCGGAGTGCCCCAGCCGGTTTGAGCGTATACGCGATCCAGTGTTTGCGACTGGCAAGACGGTCGCGAACAGGCAGGAATACTGTCCCCGTTGCTGTTGTTGGGCTAAAAACTGCGCTGAGACTGTCTGTTTTGCGTCCATCGGCTATCATAGTCGGAATGCCGCATAATGCGGCTTTCCGAGCAGCTTGGAGTTTTGATGTCATGCCCCCCCGACCGAGCGGACCAGCTCCCACGGTATTATACGAGAGCTCTTCATCGCAACGCTCAACGAGCGAGACGAGCTGTGCATCGGCATGCGTCCGAGGGTCTTTGTCGTACAAACCTTCCACATCGCTCAGAATCACTAACACGTCAGCCTCGATCAGGACCGCGACCAGGGCGGATAAATTATCGTTGTCGCCAAACTCGATTTCTTCAACTGCAACACTATCGTTCTCATTCACAATCGGAATGACCCGAGCGTCAAGCAAGGTCAACATGGTGTGCTTGGCATTCAGGTAGCGCTGTCGATTGGCCAGATCGTCATGGGTCAGCAAAATCTGCCCCACATGGGCACCATGTACCGAAAAAGATTGCTCGTACAGCGCCATCAAGGCGATTTGGCCGACTGCGGCTGCAGCCTGTTTGGTCGGGATTGTCCGTGAACGCTCTGTTTGCCTACCCAAGCGGCTCATGCCGGCAGCCACAGCGCCTGAACTGACCAACACGATCTCTTTTTTTTGCGCGTGCAAGGCAGCTATTTCCCGCGCCAGACGGGTGATGCTGTCCGGATTCACCCCATCCGCTTTGGATAGAATATTACTCCCAACCTTAATCACTACTCGCCGGGCAGTGCGCAGGATATCGGTCTTGTGAGCCAGCTGCTTGTCTCTTACCGCCATGGGTCATGTCCTGCGACAGATTCGGAAGATGCAGTAGGGCTTGGCTGCTCAGCGGGGGCCAGATCAGCTTGCTCCTCTTGTTTAAGTTTTGCCCGATTGTCCTCTATCATCCGGGCAATTTTCCAGATCAAGTCAGTGATGCCACCCCGGGTGGCCGCCGAAATCGCCACAAGCGGTATGCCATGCTCGGCAAACGTAGCAGACACCTCTGGCAGTCGCTCTTGGGTGGTTGGCAGGTCAAGCTTGGTCACCACAACAAGTTGAGGACGAGTCGTCAGCTCGGCATCAAAACAACTCAGCTCGTGATTAATGACGCTGTAATCATGCCATGGATCACGCTCAGGATTAGCAATCTCAAGCAGGTGGACCAGCATCGAAGTCCGTGACAAGTGACGCAGAAATCGGGTGCCTAAACCATGCCCCTCATGTGCCCCTTCGATGAGTCCAGGAATATCGGCCATGACGAACGTGTCTTCATCGCCGTAGCGGACGACGCCTAAGTGGGGTGTCAATGTCGTAAACGGAAAATCGGCAATACGGGGCTGGGCCGCGGAAACCGTCGCCAGCAGAGTCGATTTTCCAGCATTTGGGAATCCGACTAAGCCGACGTCAGCTAAAAGCCGGAGTTCGAACTGTAGGGTCCGTTCTTCTCCTGGTATCCCAGGCTGCGCATGGCGTGGGACACGGTTCCGAGCTGAGGCAAAAAAAGCATTCCCTCTGCCCCCTCTGCCGCCTTTTGCCACAACAACCTGGGTGGTCTGACCGGTCAGGTCTGCTAGCAGCTCTCCAGTGTCTCGATCTCGAATGATTGTTCCGGGTGGAACGCCGATAATACGATCCGGAGCATTCCGCCCGTGCTGGTCTTTTCCTCGTCCATGCTCACCGCGGTGCCCACGCAGATGCTGTTTATACCTCAGATCGGTCAGCGTGTTGAGCTGGGGGTCAACCCGGAAGATGATACTGCCACCATCCCCACCATTGCCGCCATTTGGACCGCCCCGTGGGCGATATTTTTCGCGGAGGAAGCTGATGCAGCCTTTGCCACCGTCTCCGGCTTTGACAAAGACTCGGACTTCGTCAACGAAGTGCATAGAAAGTCCATATAACTAAAAAAGCCCCATGCGGGGCTTCATAGAGACTGGGTTGTCTTGAAGTAAGGAGGTGAGCCCTCCTCCTGTTTACATTGGACTACTACGAAGCAGGGGCTGGGGCAACCGGTGCCGACTGCTCGGCCGGATAAACACTCACCCGTTTGCGGGTTTTTCCCATCCGTTCAAACTGGATGATGCCATCAATCTTGGCAAAAAGAGTGTAGTCACGTCCCATGCCCACATTCGTTCCAGGATAGATCTTTGTTCCGAGCTGGCGAATAATAATATTTCCGGCCCGTGCGGATTGACCGCCGTAGAGTTTCACACCACGATGCTGACCTGGACTGTCGCGTCCATTCCGGCTTGATCCTTGTCCTTTTTTATGTGCCATGGTGTATGTCCTCTCAAAATATGCCAGGTATGCAGAAGCGGAGATTGCCTAATTTGCCAGGTTAATATTCTGGACTCGGACCGCCGTGAAGTGTTGACGGTGGCCTTGTTTACGGCGATAGCCTTGGCGGCGTTTCTTCTTAAAAACGATGATTTTTCGTTCTTTGCCGTGCTCAACGATCTGGGCGGTGACCGATGCTCCGACCACGAGTGGAGTCCCAATCTGAACGCTCCCCTCGTTTGCAGTTAAGAGTACGTCAGAGAATTCAACCTGACTGCCAACATCACCTTTGAGCGATTCAATCCTGAGTAACTCGCCAGACGTCACACGGTATTGTTTTCCACCTGTCCGAATAACTGCGTATCCCATCCCTGTGTACCTATGTGAGCGGTGGTGGAGTGTCAACTCCCGTCAAGGTTCATTGTGGTTCATTGTGGCTGATGGAGACAGACCGCCTTCAGCCCAGCACAAGAAGCCTTCAAGAACCTTCAACGAGCCTTTATAAGCGGGATTGTGTTGCTTTCGTCGCCTGGTCAGTCTTCTGAGGTACGACTGCCGCCAGCACCTGTGTTGTGTGTGCTGCATCAATTTCGAACTGAGCCAGATATTGGGTGAGCGTCTTTTTCATTTTTTCTCTGACTGGATCTGGCTTGGGTGCTTTCTGCCTGCTCCTTTTGCTCGCCGTCCGGGGCAAGTCCTTGCCTAAAGGGTTCACGTATTTGCCATTTTTGAACAGGCCAAAGTGGAGATGCGGACCAGTAGCTAAGCCGGTTGATCCTACGGTTCCAATCACTTGGCCGCGTTTGACCCGCGCCCCGACTCTCACTCCTTTCGCGATCTTATGCAAATGCGCGTATTCCGTACCGTATGGGCCTGAGTGATCAATGCGGACGATACGGCCAAAGCCGTGTATCCTGCCTGCCCGGGTGACTTTTCCATTCGCAACGGCACGCACTGGAGTCCCGCGTGGCGCGGCAAAGTCGACACCATTATGAGGGCGCTTCTTTTTCAGGACCGGGTGGAACCGAGCATGGGTAAAGACTGAAGAAATCCTGGTGAAACGGAGCGGGTAGCGCAGAAAGGGCTGATCGCCCTGGCTGCGCTTGGCCTGTGGCGGGGAAAACACTTTCGACGCTTTGCCATTGTTGACAATTTCAGCTGCTAAGACACCCCCGTATCCAACTGGCTTACCGTCAAGTTGGATTTCTTCGAAGATGACCTTGAAGGTATCGCCAGACTTCAGATCAGAGGAGAAATTGAGATGCCAATCCATGTCTGCCATCTCATCGATAATCTGGGTGGGGATATCAGCTTTCAGAGCAGCTCCATACAGACTGCTGGTGATGCGTCCACCGCCCACTCGCCAGACTACGGTGGTTGGCAGTGTCTTGGTCTGAGCGGTAATCTCTCCTTCCGCCGTCTTTTCGAAGATGAGATGTGAGAGTGTATCGATCTCGTACGTCAGACGCGTGAGAACTGGGTCCTCAGCTCCTTCGTTGAAAACAAAAGAGAACTGCCGACCACTTTGCAGCTTGCGGACCAGCCTCTGCTTTTTAGCCGCGGCAATCCAGATCTGTGCATCCTGAGCAGCAACCCCCTCGGCCCGTAAGATCGCCCCAAGCGTGTCGTGGTTTCTGACCCGATAGGTCGTCTCGAGAGGAAATGGCTGGGGCTGGGGAGGAGCCAGTTCCTGGTGCACGGAACTGACGGAATCAGCTAGGGCTGTTTCGATATCGAGTTCGACATCGGGATGAGGAGAAGAGAAGCGAGACTCGGGCGCAAACATCGACGTCGCTGCAAGAAATTCGCCAAGCTCGTCCTCTGCCATCTCATCTGCTAGATGACTGTGCAGTGGCCCGTTTTGGACTTCGCTTAAACGCAGTTTGAGCTGTTCGAAAACCTTCTGCTTTTCAAGACGCTGGTCAACGGCTGAGCTTGCGCTCCGCGCGACCAGCCCCAGAAGTGACAGGGCGAGAACAGGAACAAGAATTAGGAGCTGAATTTGGCCTCGCAGTTGCGCCGAAAGGGTGCGCCAGGCGCCTTTCATATAAATCATTGACCCCCCGAGGGAAAGACACGACAAAACCTGCCAGTATAAGAGGAAAATGTCAAGAACAATTTTGCTCATGGCCAAGACGAAGCCGAGGTAAATCCGGGCTAGATTCCGGACTGACATTGTGTTGGAGAAGCGCTGATGTTAGTGTTTTTCCTATGCAAACAGGCAAGCAGGGCAAAAAATACCTGTTCCTCGCAGCCCTGTTTTCTCTACTCGTGTGTAGTGGGGGTGCAGCTTGGTTCGGCTACATCTTCCTCACCACACCAGGCCCACCAGTGTCCCACCCTGTCACTATTCTCGTCAGAAAAGGCGCGACCTTGCAAATGATCGCACAGAATTTACACGCGGAAGGTCTGCTGACCAATACGCGTTTATTGAGCCTGTGGGCACGGCTGAGTGGTAGGGATCGAGGGATAAAAACAGGCGAATATTTGTTCACTAGCCCCCTCTCCCCGCTGGCCCTGCTCGATAGGCTGGAGCACGGCAGTATCCTCCGTCAGGCAGTCACTATTCCAGAAGGACTCACATTTGCCCAGATTGCTGTATTGTTGGAAAAAAAGGGGCTGGGGGCAGCCGAGAGCTTCTTGTGTTTGAACGCCGATCCTCAATTTCTCGCCCGCTGGGGGCTGCCCGCGAACAGTCTCGAAGGCTATATGTATCCAGCCACGTATCAATTCTCTGTGTACGCTTCGGCCGAAGAGATTCTGGGCACAATGATTGCCCGCTTTTATGCAGCGCTGGATGTCGAGATGTACCGCCGGGCGGCTGAATTGGGCCTCAGCTTGCATGAGCTGGTGACTTTCGCCTCGCTAGTTGAGAAGGAAACCGGCGCAGCAGTCGAACGCCCACTGGTGGCAGCTGTGTTCCATAATCGGCTACGCAAGGGTATCCGCTTGCAGTGTGACCCAACGGTTATTTATGGCATCAAAGATTTTGACGGCAATATCACGCGTCGGCATTTACGGACGCCAAGCCCGTATAACACCTACGTGATTCGTGGTTTGCCACGAGGACCGATTGCCAATCCAGGGCTGGCTGCACTCCAGGCTACGCTGTATCCTACCGAGAATGATTATCTGTATTTTGTCGCTCGGGGTGATGGAACGCATCAGTTTTCGACGAGTCTGGCCGAGCATAACCGCGCCGTCCGGCGTTTCCAAAAGAGAGGGTAGGGGCTGGGGTCTGGAGATTCGGGATTAATCCAGAGGAAGAGGAGCTTTCGTTTGAGTTGAGCAGCCCTCGGGAATAGTGATCTATGCCTCAGAAAAGAAAAAAGCCAACTCAAGCGGCTCGACCTGCTCAGCCGTCTCAAGCGGCTCCACTTGCTGTCATTGAGCAAACCAGCCAGCGGGTCCGTCGCCAGCGTCTCGTCAATATCCTGAGCTTCTTTCTTCCTATGGGCATGGCTGCGGCGCTTGTGAGTTATGTGCTGCTGACTCAGTTGTCTCTCGCGCCGCTGCTCATACTGCTCCCTGTCGGCATCTGGGGAGGATTGTTGGCCGCTGCGTTACGTCAAACCGACACCCAAAGATTGGAGGAGTACGAAACAGCCGCTGCCCTCCTTGATGAAAAGACGCTCAGCAAGGAACGTTTTGTCACGCTTGCCACTGTATCTCAGCCGCAAGCAGAAACGGCGCTGTTTCCCTTGCTGCAACGCGAGACAACGAAGCGGGTGGCGTCTTTTGCTCCAGAACGTGATCTGCCTTTTCAATTCGACCGCCGTGTGCCCGTCGGGCTGCTGGTATCGGTGATGTGTATTGGTGGAGCGTTCCTGATCTTTTCTGTGCCGAGCCAGACGCTATCAAAGCTGATCTCTGCTCCGCTTGCGGCTCCGCTTGATATCGCTGAGCGTCAGCTCGCTGCGCTTGCTCAGCTTGAAAAAAAAGCGCGGGAGTTGGCACAAGACGGGAAAACCCCAGAGGAAAAGGTCGCCGCACAAGCGCTACTGACGCTGGCCAAGAAACTCAAAGATCCGACTCTGACGCCCGAAGAAAAAGAGCAACTTATTGACGATGCCGAAGAGCGGATACAACTCAATATTTCCATACCCCAAATCTTACCCATCGACCTCAAACTGTTTGCCACTGAAAGCGAGAACGACGAGGGAGAAGGCAACCAAGGCGATCAAAAGCAGCCAAACGATAAAGTCTTAGCCAAGGCCAATGAACCATCACCTCAGCTCAAAAAAACGCCCTCAGCCTCGACAGGCAATGAGCCCCAGCAAGGCCAAAAAAATAATGGCGAGCGGAAAGAAGGAGAGCAGCAAGACACCGAGCGGCAAGACGGCGAACAACGAGAAGACGCGCAAAATACACAGCCCCAAGAGCCAGGTGGAGGTCTTAAGTTCGACCAACCGCAACAGCAAGGCGAAAAGAAAAAGCAGCCCGGTCAGCAACAATCTGGCGAACAGCAGCAAACGGCGTCCAAGCATGATCCAAATAGAAAGACTCCGGGCGGAGATCCGAATAAGCCTGGTGATCAGCAAAACCAGAGTCCTGACCCAAATAAGCCTGACCCCAATCCCAATCCGGACCAAGCCGGCAAGACTGATCGAGTTGGCCAAGGCAAGGGCAAAAGCGTCGGCAAAGGTAAAGCCGAGCGGTTTAGCAAACCTGGCGAAAAACCAGGCGGTTTCCTCACCACAGATGCCCGCTTGGTCAAAGTCCGCGTACCTCAAGGGTATGAAGAGCAGGGGACAACTACTCGGCGCATCACAAATACGAGCCAAGCAAAACCAAAGACGCCATATAGTAATGCCCCGCTCACACACCGGCCAGCTGATACAGCCAAACCCAGTCAGCTGATTCCTTTGGAATATCGTGCAATCTTGCAGGATTAGCAGGATCAGCAGGATTAGCAGGATTAATCCAAAAGAGTGAGCCCATCATGATCCAAGAACAAGAGGAACGCATTCATCACTTCCGTCAGCTGTTCGGCACCCTTGAAGAAGAAGTTGGCCAACTCATTGTTGGCAATCGTGAGGTGGTCCGTAAAGTCTTGACCGCCTTTTTCTCCGGTGGGCATGTCTTACTAGAAAGTGTGCCAGGCTTAGGCAAAACGCTGCTGATGAAATCATTTAGCCAGGCAATCACGCTTGGATCCAAACGTATTCAGTTTACCCCTGACTTGATGCCGTCAGATATTGTTGGGACTGAGGTGTTATCGGAAAGTGGGGGTGAGCGGTCTTTTGAATTTAAACCGGGTCCTGTCTTTACCCATATTGTGCTGGCCGATGAAGTGAATCGGGCCACGCCAAAAACCCAGTCTGCCATCCTCGAAGCCATGGAGGAGCACCAAGTCTCGGTTTTTGGCCAAACCCACATCCTCCCGCCGCCTTTCTTTGTCATGGCGACCCAAAACCCAGTTGAGATTGAGGGTACCTACCCGCTGCCAGAAGCCCAGCTCGACCGTTTCTTGTTCAAGCTGATTATTCATTCGCCCAACGCGCTAGAACTGACCGAGATTCTCAACCGGACGACGACCGAGAAACACTACGAAGTGCACGCACTGTTCGGCTCCGAAGAGCAGGCTGCAAGCATTGTCGAGGCCATGAAAGTCCTCGTCCGCGAAGTTCTTCTCGCTCCTCCGCTCAATGAGTACATCGCCCAGCTCATCGCCTCAGCCACACCAGGCAATGACGGGTCGCCGGTACCTGAGGTCAATCAATATTTACGTTTTGGTCCCAGTCCGCGCGGCGCCCAGGCGATTACGTTGGGAGCGAAAGTCAATGCCTTATTAGATAACCGGGTGAACGTCAGTTACGAGGATATTACCGACGTGACGCTGCCAGCCTTGCGCCATCGCTGTTTGCTCAACTTTCAGGCTGAGGCTGAAGGCATTACGTCGGATCACATTATTGATGTGTTGCTGCGGAAGGTGAAGAGAAGATAGGACGTAAAACGTAAAAAGACGGGCAGCGGCCCGCAAAATTACGTTTCCCGTTTTATTCGTTGACAATAAACTGGCCATGAATATGCGCGGGATGCAACTGGCACTTAATATCAAAAATTCCAGCCTTATCAGCCGTAAATGCCGTGGTCTTTTTCTCCCCCCTATTCACCACCAGCTCAACCCCGAAATCCGGAATGGCAAAACCGTGGTTGGGAGGATCGCCTGGAATATTATTCATCACGGTGACCGAGACAGTATCTCCCTTGGACACGGCCAGCACTGAGGGAACAAACATCTTTGAGCCTTCGAAGAGCACATTGACGACCGTGAATTTACGGGCGGCTGTGGTACTGAGCCCAGCGGCGGCGGCGGTCGACTTGACCGCTTGTGTGGCCGCGCCAGTAGCTGCCTCTTGCGCGGCGTTTTTCGCAGCATTTTGCGCCGCTCCTGTCAGTGCATTACCAAGCTGAGCTGTTGCGGGGGGGGCTGAGACCAAAGCGCCGAGTGCAAACCCAGCAAACGTGCCACACACTGTCCGCCAACATGATCGCCTCATGAAAACCTGCATACCTTCATTACCTCCCGATAGGTTGAGAATACGTGTAGTGAGCCATAAGCTCGTCGGTTTTGCAACGGCTCACCCCGCAACAAGTCAAACAACACAAAAACGAAAGCGTTGTGACTGACCATTGGCTGTTTTTTTGTCAGTTTCTTGCTAGGATGCCGCGCGATGCAACAGGAAGGTACGTTCAATCTGGTTTCGGATTTTCAACCCCAAGGTGACCAGCCCCGGGCCATTGATGAACTCGTCGAAGGACTGGCACAGAAGCTTCCGCATCAAGTCCTGCTGGGGGTGACTGGGTCAGGCAAGACGTTCTCCATGGCCCATGTGATCGCCCGTTCGAACCGACCTGCCCTGATCATGGCGCCGAACAAGACCCTGGCCGCTCAGCTGTACAGCGAGTTTGCAGCGCTCTTTCCTGACAATGCGGTTCGGTATTTTGTCAGTTATTATGATTACTACCAACCTGAGGCTTACGTTCCGCACAGCGATACCTTTATCGAAAAAGATGCGGCGATCAATGAAGAGATCGATAAGATGCGCCATTCTGCGACCAAGGCGCTCTTAGAGCGACGCGATACAATCATCGTGGCGAGTGTGTCGTGCATCTATGGTCTCGGTTCGCCTGAAGCCTACTTTGATCTGATTTTGTTTGTTGAAGAAAATACCAACATTGATCGGGATGCGCTGCTGCGCAAACTGATCGATATCCAATACCAACGCAACGACTTTGATTTTCATCGCGGTACGTTTCGAGTTCGGGGCGATGTGGTCGAGGTGTTTCCGGCCTACGAAGAGAGCAAAGCCGTGCGTATTGAATTTTTTGGCGATACGATTGAATCGATTTCTGAACTTGATCCGCTCCGCGGCAAGGTCATCCGCCGACTCGATAAAATTGCGATTTATCCGGCCAGTCATTATGTGACAACGTCGAACCGGGTGAAAAAAGCCGTGACTGCAATCCGAGCTGAACTGACAGAGCGGTTGGCTGAACTCAATGCGGACAACAAGCTCCTGGAAGCCCAGCGCCTCGAGCAACGGACGCGGTATGATTTAGCGTTGCTGGCTGAGATGGGTTTCTGCCCAGGGATTGAAAATTACTCGCGCCACCTCGACGCACGAGCCCCAGGGGAACCGCCGCATACCCTGATCGACTACTTTCCGGATGACTATTTGCTGTTTGTTGACGAAAGCCACGTCACTATCCCGCAAACGGGCGGCATGTATCGAGGTGACCGCTCGCGCAAAACAACCTTGGTCGAGTACGGATTTCGACTGCCCTCGGCAGTTGACAATCGACCACTTAGCTTCCAGGAGTTTGAAAAGAAGGCCAGACAAACAATCTACGTCTCCGCTACCCCCGGCGACTATGAGTTGGAAAAGAGCAATAAGAATGTGGTGGAACAGTTAATCCGGCCAACCGGCTTGCTCGACCCTGAAATCGTTGTCCGTCCGGCCAAAGCCCAAGTCGATGATTTACTGGAAGAAATTCGTAAACGGGTAGAAAAGGGCGAGCGGGTGCTCACCACAACGCTGACCAAACGACTGGCTGAAGATCTGACTGATTATTATCAAGACATCGGCATCAAGGTGCGCTACTTGCACTCCGATATCGATACGCTTGAGCGGATCGAAATTCTACGCGAATTGCGACGGGGCACATTTGATGTTCTGATTGGCATCAACCTACTGCGTGAAGGACTGGATATTCCTGAGGTGTCGTTGGTTGCTATTTTAGATGCTGACAAAGAAGGCTATCTGCGTTCAGAACGCTCCCTCATTCAGACCACCGGCCGGGCGGCGCGAAACGTGAATGGCACGGTGATTATGTACGGGGATAAGATCACCTTTTCCATGCAAAAGGCGATTGATGAAACCATGCGCCGTCGCCGGATTCAGTCGGCCTATAACAAACGAAACAATGTCACCCCGCAAAGTGTCCAGAAGGCACTCTCCTCGCCGTTTATCAAAATTTACGAAGCTGACTATGTGGATATTGATATTCCGGCCGTTGCCGAAGAGGGCCAAGAATATATGTCCCCGCAACAGCTGGCCAAGCTAATTGAGCAAACGCGTAAAGACATGCAAAAGGCCGCGGCAGCCTTAGAGTTCGAAGAAGCAGCAACCTTACGCGACCGTTTGCAAGCGTTAGAGAAGCAAGCGCTCGGCATTCCTAGCCCAGCTGGAACGCTTGCGGTGCCGGCCGCGTCTTCTTCCTCCGTTTCTCCCAATGGTCGCTCAAAAGCTGCCAGAGGCCGGGCCAAGGCAGCTTCGAAAACCTCATCTGGCCGCTCGACCGGCCGACCGAGCGCCAATAAAGCCACCGCTCGGGGCAGACGAGCGCGGTTACAGGAATAAGAATAGGGGTTAGGGATTGGGAGATGGGGCTGTGGAGAGACAGGCGGTGCCCCGCTGCTTCTTTTCCTTTCTAAGTGTAGATGTATGCCTACGAACAAGACACACAAAAACAAACAGAAAAAATCACCTCTCCCTGCCGAACTCATACGTGCCCGTGAAATTCTTAACGCCGAAGCGGACGCTATTCAGGCTCTTCCACTCAACCACGATTTCCTGCGCGCCATACAAATCCTGCAAGACTGCAAAGGCAAAGTGATTACGACCGGAATGGGCAAGGTCGGGATTATTGCTATAAAAATTGCCACGACACTTTCATCAACAGGAACACCGGCGTGCTTTCTGCACCCTGGAGAGGCTGCCCATGGCGACCTTGGTCTGGTCAGCAAAGACGATGTCATGATCACCCTCTCAAATAGTGGCAAAACACGAGAGGTCATCGAGATGATTGATCGAGCCAAAGCACTGAACAACATGCCGCTCATCGCCATTACCAGCCATGCCCGGTCTCCCATCGCTCGGCAAAGTGATGTCGTGCTCAGTATTGGTGCGATCAAAGAAGCGTGTGTGCTGGGATTAACTCCTTCGTCGAGTACCACGGCGATGATGGCTCTTGGTGATGCGCTCGCGCTCGTCTTAATGGAAAAAAAACGCTTCACCAGATCCGACTATGCAAAATTCCACCACGGTGGCTATCTTGGCCGAAAAGCGCGGAAAGAAGCAAAGCAGGAGAACGAGAGGACGTAGTGTACATCCTAGCGCGGTCTTGTGGCGCGATTTGGTGAATCAGCTATCCGACGAACGAGATCAGCGCTGGAAGAGCAGCGGCAGGTGCAGAATCATGACCACAGTCGTTTAACCTCCAAGGTAAACCCAGACAGAAGCGGTTCACCAGAAACAGTCTCAGGATTCTCTATACACTGCACTGTAGTTTGAGGACGATAAATATACACCGTGCGCTCTTGTGGATCGATCAGCCAACCGAGCTCGGCACCGTTTTCAAGATACTCTTCCATCTTTGCTTGCAGGGAAGTCAAAGCGTCCGAGCGTGAACGTAATTCCACAAAAAAATCCGGGCACAACGGTGGGAATTCTTCGCGCTCCTGTTCAGTCAGAGCTTCCCACCGCTCACGTTTCACCCAAGCAAGATCGGGCGACCGTTTCGCCCCACTGGGAAGCATAAATCCAGTTGATGAATCAAATCCAATCCCAGTGCCATCTTCTTCCACCCAACGACTGAATAATCCAATCAGGGTGAAGTTTCGACTGCCCGTCCATCCACCTGTTGGGGCCATAATGACGAGATCTCCTTCGCTCGTCCGTTCAATACGCCACTCCGGATTGAGCTGACAAAACTCGAAGAAATCGTGCCCGTTCAGTTTCTGGAGCACCGGACCGAAGTGCAGAATGATGGGCTGGGGTGGACTGGAAAGCGATTCGACATTCACGAGATCACTCCTTCGATCGACGCATCTATTAATCATCTAATCATCTTGCTTGGGCAAGATATTCCGAAATTCATAGTCTTTGACAGTCTGGCCAACTGAGGCTTCAAACTCGGCCTCACCCCACTGTTCAAGGGTCAGCAGTTTCTCGCCAGTTTCATCTTCATAATCCCAGTAGATCATCTCATCGCCCGCTACCCGCCCATCAGGAAAGAAATACCCGGCCCCACTTTCTTCGAACGCGTAGCGGGTCCCGTCATACACAATCTCTTGGGGCGGGTCATGCTGCGCGGTCAGATGGTCTTCAACGTCTTTTCCGAGTGCAGAGAACTCAATCTTGCGACTGATTGCCCACTCGTACTCGTCGTCTTTCTCACCTCCGAGATAGATACGGTCGTCGCCCGAGTAGAGTTCCCATTCCTCGGCTCGGTCGCCGTCAAAGTCGTATGTATTATGGCTTTTGACCTGCCAGGTTTTGAGATCGTAATCGACCAGATAGCCCTTTTTCAGGTCAGCCAGTGAGAGATTAAGCAGGTCCAGCTCTTGCTTTTCCTCACTAAACAGTCTTTTCAACCAATCCCAAAATGCCACCGGCGTTCTCCTTTCTGAAGGGCTAACTGGCGGCGGTGATCCCCATCTTGGCCTTCAGTTCTGCCAGGGCATCATTTGTCGATGGTGTGGTCTTAGAAGCCAAAGCGTTTTCAATCTCATCTTCAACCGTCTGATCCGCATCAGCCAGCGAGCCATAGGCTTGGGCCAGTGACTCATCTTCTTCAACTTTGTCACGCATCTTTTCGAGCATGGCGATCGTGCCGGACGAATCAATCTTGGACAGCTGCTGGTTGATCTTTTTAGTCGAGGCGGCCGTCTTCGCTCGCGCGCGTAAGGTGATCAGGTCATTTTCATATTTCGAGACCGTTGATTTGAGCTTCTCAATTTTTCCCTGGAGCTGCGAAGCCATAGCATCCTGCGTTTCCCAAGTCTTGGTTGTCCGGGTGGCCTTTTCTGTACACTCTTCTTTGCGCCGCAGGGCTTCCGTAGCTAAGCGTTCAGCCTCAGACTGGTTGACCTCACCCTTTTGCATCTTTTGCATCAAGAGCATAGCTTTGCGTTCGTACTCGGCGGCCATGCTCTTATTATCATCGGCGTCTTTTCGCATCCGAATCGCAATGGCTTTGACCTCGGCCAAACTGGTCATGCTGGCTTGCAGGTCACGTTTCAGATCGCGGATGCCTTGCTCCGTCATTTTGATCGGGTCTTCAAACTGATCGATAACAGAGTGCGCCTCGGATTGTCCAAACTTAAACAGTCGCTGAAAAATGCTCGCCATAGGTATCCCCTCTTACTGTTTACTAAAGGCCAATAGCTCGTTGGCATTTTCGGCCAGCGCCAGACTTAAGGCTTCAATCGAGCCTTCCAGCTCGTTTAGATCGAGGTTCTCAAGCCGCAGCGTGTCCCGAAACAGAACTATTTTCCCGTCTTCGTCTACGACAAATGCACCGTGGACTAGGGTCCGGTTCATTTGCAACAGACGCTGAAACATATTTCCTGGCTGACTTGGAACCGGGACAATCATTTGCTCCAAGATGAGGATGGGGTCTTCACAATCAACGATCAGATTATTAATCCCGTTTTCTTCATCCTTGACCACCACTAACTCTTGGGCTTCGTCCTCGTCCGTAATCGCATAACCCAAGTCCAACAGAAACGTCTTCACAGTCTCGAAATGCTCCGAAGGCATACGTATTTTCCTCCTACACTGGTCGGTCCTTGCCGACCACAATCAGACGATCTTTCTCCTCAATTATATAGCTATTCGGAGGGTTCGCAAGAAAGTGTCCCTCTCGATTGCTCTCAACTGCTAGGACAATGACATTCTGGTCTGTCTTGAGTTTGGTGAACACCGCAAGAAAAGATTGGCCCACACATTCTTCGGGCGGAGTGGTTTTATAAATATCATTCCCAAAGCGGCTGCTGACCAACTCAGTAATAATCTGCGTTACGCCATGGTCGAGGCTCGCTCGCACCAGCAGGCTCGTGCTCAGCTCCCCCGAGACAATAATCTCATCCGCCTTGGCCAGACGACAGTGTGCAACATTTTTCGGGTCAACGAGTTCCACGCTGGTATACAGGTCTGGATACGTCGACTTAATGGTCAACGTGTCGAGGATAGTCTTCGCATCTCGGGTGTGGGCCTCGACCCTTTCATCGGACAAGACAATTGCCGCTTGGGCTTTCTGGGCATTCGCTTTTTCCAGGCTTTCCTTGGTAATCAAACCACTCACAAAGTGAATATACTCGTCCTCAAGCGGTTTTTCTGGCAGGTCAGCAATGATGACCACAGGACGGGTATCCGTCTTATCATCAGCCCGCACCTCTTCGACAATTTCTTTGGCTTTATAGCTCCACCCGCAGATGAGCAGATGCTGACTGACTGTGACTCGGTTCACGCCTTTTCCCTCCTGCCGTCGTTCCTCAACAAAGGTGCTAGCCAACGTTGCCGTTAATATACCCAGAAAGCCAATGCCAAACAGCATCAGCAATACGCCGACAAGTCTGCCACCGAGCGATGCGGGCGAAAAATCCCCATAGCCAACGGTGGTAATCGTCACAATCGTCCACCACAGCGAGTCAGCCAAGGAAAAGGGCTCAAAATAGGCAATGCCCAGCATGCCGACAAGCGTAATAACAAGAAGGGCGAGCAGAACGCGATCAAGCCGGTCCTTGCGAAGCGTCTGGGAAAAGCGTTTGAGCAGGAGAAGAACCTGTAGCATATGCACAACGCCAGAAATCTTACCAGAGTGTATCCGGCAGCGGCAGGCCGGCATAATCCTGGGCGCTTAAGGGCTGCTCGGGAACGGCTCCAGCTGTTTCCAGCAAAGCATATACTTGGCGCAGATGTTGAGCCGCATGCCAGGTTGTGCGTTCGAGCAAGGCGTGCAGCGACTGTGGTCCGTAATAGGTTTGCACGAGAGGAGAAAACGATTGCGTCGCATGTTCAGCGAACCAGTGTGACAGCTGTTCGCGCACCGTTCCGCCATACTGCGCAAGGGCTGCTCCATCGATCATATCGGCTGGTACGGCTTCAAGCAGCCAGGCTTCAGGAAAACGATCTTCAATCGCTGCATCCCGAAAGCCCAAGCTGAGACGAAAGATGTGGTGGCCGATATCACGGATGGTTCTGTCTCTCCCGGGAACGAACGTCTGTAGCTGTTCAACACACACGGCTTGCAGCGCACGTTGAGTGGCTTCCAGAATGCGATCCAGCCGTGCAGCTAATTCCGCAGGCGAGAGCACGGGTTCTGATGTATAGGGCACGCCGACCAACTCGGCGAGTGCTGGTGGATTCCAACCGTGCACCAGCTGTTCACCGACGACCACAGCTGGCACAAGCGGAACACCACGCCGCTTCAGCTCATCCACAGCATCAGGATCTGTGTCAACATTGACTGGCTCAAAGACAATTCCCCACGACGAAAGCAACTCTTTCGTTTTGGCGCAAGAGCTTCAGCCAGGCCGGTAGAATACTCTGGGTATCCCGGATGTCATTGTTTGTTCTCTCCAGCTATTGAGCGGTGAACCCACCGTCGATGACCAGCTCTGCGCCAGTCACATACGAAGATTCGTCGGATGCCAAAAAGAGCACCCCATAGGCAACTTCTTCAGGTTTTCCGTCCCGCCGGAGAGGTGTCATACGAAGCACCATGTCGCGCCGTTCAGGTGCCAGTGGGGCAGTCATCGGGGTTTCAATCCGACCCGGATGAATCGAGTTAGCCCGAATATTATCCTGGGCGTATTGCACAGCAGCATTCTTCGTCAGCAGCCGTACCGCGCCTTTACTGGCCTGATAGGCGGGAATATTTGGCAAGCCGACCAGTCCAGCGACCGAAGAAATATTAATGATCGATCCATTCCCTGCTCGGCGCATGGCTGGAATGGCGTGTTTCATACCTAAGAACACGCCGGTCTGGTTGACATTAATGACTTCATTCCACGCTGCAAGACTTGTTTCATCCAACGGGGCCATACGGACAATACCAGCATTATTAACCAAGATGTTCAGTTTGCCGTAGGTCTGTTCAACTGTCTCAACCGCACGCTGCCAGTCGCTCTCAGCCGTGACATCCAAGTGCACATAGGTGGCCGCTCCACCTTGCTGGGTAATAGCTTGAGCGGCGTGTTGGCCTGACTCATCCAGCACATCTCCCATGACCACTTTCGCTCCTTCACTGGCAAAAAGCCGTGCTTCAGCTTCTCCCATGCCACGCGCGCCACCTGAAATCAGGGCTACTTTTCCATCGAGTCGTCCTGCCATAATAATCTCCTTCGTGTCCTTGGCTGTCGATTCAATTTGCCGCTCGCCCGGGCTACCGTCTCTGATATTGCTCGTTCAGCAGTTCGCTGACCTGTTCCTGCCATGTATCTTCAAACATCATCCTGAATGTCGCCGGCGGCTCGTTAAATTGTATTTGTCCTCTCTCAAAGGCGGCTGCGTATGCGTCCTCAAGGGTTGCCAGCAGCTTTTTCTTGTAGCTCGTATCCTCGCTTCCTTTCAGGTGAATACCTTTTGTTTCCAAGATCAGCAGCTTTCCGTCCTCCCTCCGACAGGCCACAAAGTCGGGATACACCCGCTGGCGCCGCCAGCCCTGGAGATAGTAGTCCTGCCGCGCGGCGACTCTGTGCCACCAATATAGCGCGTTGCTCTTTTCCAGATACAGCGCAAAGTCTTTTTCCAGACTGTTGAACTCGCTCTCAAAAAGAGGCTCGAACAGGCTGCGTTGTATTGGGCTGGCGTGCTCACCCTGAAGGGTTCTCTCCTCCTTGGCAGCAAACACCTCAAACGACCGGCCCAGCTCATAGTTCAGTCGCTCATCGGTCTCAAGCTGGAACCGGATATCATCGCTCGCTACCTTATCACGGAAAACCGTTTCGGCTTTGGCGTCAATGTCGGCTTTCACCCTGCGTCTCAATACTTCTGAGAGATATACCCGCTGATTCAGCAGTCTTGAACCGTCGTGTCCCTCTGTCTCGTGCTGGTCGAGAAAGCTCTGCGTATACGCGCCGCCTGCCACGGATTGGGCACGATGTCGGTGAGCCGCCGGACAAAGTAGTCAAGGCTCAAGCGTTCGCCGGTCTCAAAAGACTCGTTGGAGACGCTTTCCCCGCCCTGAACATCAACTGTGGCGATGATCTCCCGCATGGTCTCTTGGTCGTCCAGATTCACCGCCCCACCCGCGTCAATCGCGCCCCAGCTCACAGCGCTCAATATGTCGCGGTCGTAATCAATCGGACGCCAGCCTTTGCCCTTTTTGTGCAGAACCCGAGGGAGGAAAATTTTGAGGCTGCTATAGCTGCCGCGACGCTGGACGGTCATCGGCTTCGGGGCGTCTCCTGTGCCGTAGCCGCGAACGGTATCGCCCAAGCCCGTCAGCCCCTCGTTTTCCAGGCCGGCCTTCACCCCCTCAACCGTCTTGCCCACGTCCTTGTTGTAACAGTAGATGTAGCACTGGTTCAGGGCCTTACTTGTCTCAATTCTCCGGGCGTACGGCTGACGCATGATCCGCCCCACCATTTGCGTCATGGCGGTCGTCGCCGTTGTGTTATCCAGCAGGGCCAGGACATACGCAAACGAGCAATCCCAGCCCTCTTTGAGCGCGTCTTTTGTCAGAATCCAGCGCACGGGGCTGTGGTCGCTCAATAAATCTTCGTGCCCAAGTTCCTTGTTTTCGGACGACTGCACTCGTATCCACGCCTCCGGTACGGAAAGATTCCGTATCAGGTATTCGCGCACGTCCTCGGAATGAATGTTTCCCTGGCCCCGCTGCTCCCTGCCCGTTCGTTGCACCCGGACCAGAGCGATGGGACGGATATAGCGGTTTTCTCTCGCTTGGAGTTGCCGCGCTTCCTCTTCCAGTTGCTCTACTTTTTTCTGCGTTTCGGCCAGCGTATGCTTCCAGTCGGAATTGGTGAAGCTGTGGACCTCTATGGGCAGCTTTATCATCTCCTCGGCTTGAAGCTCGGTGCCTGAGATGTTGACCAGGATGTTGCTGATACCGATTTTCGGCGTGGCGGACAGTTCGAGCACGAAGCGAGGATTGAGCCGATTGACGGACTTGACGAACTCCCGGTTATTTTTGTCATTCGGCCCATAGGCTTTGTGCGCTTCGTCCAGGATCACGGTCGGACGGATGAGTTTCAGGACGTTGATCAGGCTTTGCTTGACCCAATCGCCGCTGCTATTCTTCTCCAGGTCGGGGAGGTGTTCTGAAAGCTCGCGGTTCGCGGTCATGTCGTCCTGTTCGGGAAAGAACGATGTATACCCGCCGCTGTCCCGGAATATCTTGAGAAAGTCCTTGCCTGTTTGCCGGTTGGCGGACGGCAGCATCAGCATCATGATACACAGCCGGCTTGCAACGTCCTGTTTGGTAAAGCGGTCGTCTTTCTGCAACAGTTTGACTTTGCCGCCGGAAATTCTTTCGAGCATTTGCCGGTACGGATGTTCGCGGGTTCTGAATGCCTTGAGCGTCTGCTCATAGATCGCCCGCGTCGGCACGATCCACAGCACAAAGCCCGTGTCCTGCTTGATACGCTCAAGCGCGGCAACGCCCAGCAGCGTCTTCCCGCCGCCGGTCGGGATTTTCAGGCAGATGTGCGGGGCAGGCTCACCGGACGTTGCGGTTCGGGAGATGTAGTCGGGGACTTCGGTATTTCCGTCTTGATTCTGGACGGCGGGAAGAATGCTTTGCTCTTTCAGGCTCTTCCAGGCGGAACTGGGATAGTCGGCCATGTCATCGGGGATATTCTTTCCTCGCTTTCCATAAAACTCCTTCGCCTCTTCCCTTTCCTGCAAGGCGTCTTTAAGCGCTTCAAGCCAGTGGTCGAGCTGGTCGAGAGCTTGCTGCTGGTAGATTTTGAGTTGCATGAGCCGTGAATGGTTGCGATGCGTTCTGGGGATGTCGGCTTACGCTTCGCTAAGCAGATCTACGGTAGCCGGACCGCCCGACTTTCCCCTTGACTTTGGATTCTTTTTGCTACTCTGGAATGAGCAAGGCAGGAAGGAATAAAAAGAGAGCGCGGGCGTCATCCGGGCTGCAATCCGAGCCCGGATCGCCCCGCCCGGCAGGGCTGGTGTGACCGATTGCATCGCCATATCCTCCTTCTGCACCATCAGTCATAACAGCGTTTATGATGGACAGGCAAGCGGACGGGGCGAAGGGGGAGGGAGCTATGGTAGAGGCAACAGCTTCCCCTCTGCCGAGATCCCAGATATCCTCCGGTAAGGACTCCAGAGATGGCAAAAGCTCCAGCCAAGAACAAGACGACCGGCTCTAAGGAATTGCTGACTATCCCGGCCAGAGCTGGGCGGGCCATAGTTGAGAGTGACGCGGTGCTCGCGTGTCCATTGCGGGGAACCGACCGCTTTGTCAAGTTTTGTTCGGATCGCGGCCTCCAGATCAATCGGGAGCGTCTCGTCCGCTTGGAACGGCTTGGATTGTTTGGCCCGGTTTTCCGGGTGCGGACACCACCAAGCGAAGCGGTGCCGTTCTACATTCCGGTCCGTCCAGGAAACAACTGGTTCACTAAAAGATAGGCGTACGATACAACGTGCGTTCCTCAGGACTATGAAGTGCCTGCACACACGGACCAGACGCAGGAAGGATACTATTCTATCTTTCAGATTGACCACCTCCAGCTCGTGCTGACGGAGCTAACGCTTCATGTGCAGCTTGATGGTTATCTTGACCGGGACGATAGCAGACCGATTGACTGGCAAAAACAAGGCACGCATCACATGGAATATGCGGAGCAGTGTGCGGCGGGTTTGCTCGACCACGAGTACCGTCGTGCTGTCGCATTGCTGTGCCAGCACATTTCAAATCGCTATTTCCCACAGACCCAGGGCGATAAGCGAACCAGGCAGATACGACGTGGGTCTTCCTCTGACCGCTGGATTATTGTGCGTGCTCAGAATTGGGACTGGGAGCAGGAGGCGCAACGTTGGGACCCCAAGAAAACAGCAAGGCTCTACGGCCTGACACCAGAAAAGCTGCGCCATGTCTACGAAGGTCTCGCGTTCGTCCAGGCCCACTGTGATCCTCTTGAGCACTGGTATCAGCTGACGCAGTTCATCTCCCTCCGTGAGCGAGAAAGACTGAAAGGCGATGCTCTACGAGCGGAGACTATTCGCGCGGGCGCGTACATGCTCCGGTTTCTGCACAAGGATCTATATGAGGAGGAATTGCCGCTTCCCAACGAAGTCACCGGGACCATCATCAATCATTTTCCGGAAATGGAAGTCCGCCGCGATGTGCGCCGTTATCTCGAATTTGTCGCCAACCGTTTCGGCATCAATCCCCAGCCCAAGCTCGTGCTCATCGTCGAGGGGCAAAGTGAGGAGGTAGCCGTAACGCAGATTTTTAAGGAGTATTACGGTGCCCATCCCGGTATTTATGGCATCGAGATTGTCGTGCTAGGCGGCGTTAACAATGCCACCGGCAACAAGAAACAGGACCGCTTCCGTGCGATTCTTCGGCTGGTCGATTATCTGCATCACCACCAGACATTCACGTTTCTTGTTCTCGACAACGAGAACTACGCAGACCGTCTCAAGGAGGCGGCCAAGGAGGCGGAGTCAATTCACAGCGGCCGGCAATACGTGACTCGGCCGGAGTACATCCGGGTCTGGAAGGACTCGTTCGAGTTCGACAATTTTTCCTGTACCGAGATCGCCACGGCGCTGAATGAGTTGGCACAAAGCGAGGCCACGTTCACCGTGCACGACGTAACAGGTGTCAAGAGCCAGAAAGATCCCGGCTCCGCGCTGAAACAGCTCTACCAGCAAAAAACTAGTTATGACATCCCAAAGGTCAAACTGAGCGGGATTCTGGTCCGCAATATGATGTCCTCGGCGGCTAGGCGTCAAATCGAGAGCCGGCCTATCATCAAGACCTTGGACAGGGTCGGGCGTCTTGCTGCCCGCAACCCCTTGCCTACGACGCAGAGGGTGTGGGCAATCAACCAGGCGTCAAAATACTTCGGCAAGAAGCGCAAGCCATCGGCAAAGAAGAAGGGGGGATCGAAGACGCCCTAACACGAGTATTCTCCTCCTGGTCGCTGGCGGTACAGATAGCAACGTCGGAACCCGTATCAACGACGCGGCCCACGCATTGTTCAACAAGTACCGAAACTGGTGACTCGCCTTTTCGCTTTCCCCTTCGGGCGTGCCTCCGCCATCATTCTCTCCCTAAGAGCACGGCATTGACCCACGGCACCAGTTCTTCGATGGAGCGAAGATGAGCTAATCTCTTAGTGAGCTTCCATGTTATGCGTTGACAGCGCTGGCCGTGGCACTCACGGCCCCCCCTCGCTTGTCTTGAGGGCGGCCACAGCTTTGTGGGGGCAGGAGCACTCATGCTTGATAGACTGTAGCCACTAGGCTACAGTCTTCCTATGGTTCGGGTCGTCCACTACGTTTCCGAAGACGGCACGGACTCCTTTGACGCGTGGTTTCGGACCCAATCGCCACAGGTCCGCGCCCGCACCCAAACACGCATCGACCGCATGGAGCTGGGGAACTTTGGGGATCACAAAAGCGTCGGCGCCGGGGTCTCCGAACTACGAATCGCCTTCGGCCCGGGCTACCGGCTGTATTACGGCCGCGAGGGGAACACCCTGGTGATTCTGTTGGGCGGGGGAACGAAAGACCGCCAGGCCCGCGACATTGCCACCGCCCAGGCCAGTTGGCAGGCGTACAAACAGGAGAGACGACATGCCCGTCAAAACCCATCAGGCGAGTGACTATCTCACCACCCCGGAAGACGTCGCGGCCTATCTGAACGCGGCGATTGAGGACATGGGGGAGGACCCGCGCTTGCTCATGAAAGCCTTGCGTAACGTCGCCGCAGCGCAAGGCGGTGTGTCCGCGCTGGCACGGCACGCCAAGCTGGATCGGGTCGCGCTATCTCGCGCCCTGTCTGGCCGGCGCCATCCCCGGCTGGACACGCTCGCGAAAGTGGCTGCCGCGTGTGGCGTCAAGCTCCAGTTCTCGCTGGTAAGCGTTCGGGAAGGAAATGACCAGGCCTCCTGAGCGTTACCCCAAAGATATGGTGCTGACGGTGGATGACTTTGCTTGCTGTGGATGGAAGGAAGTACTGGAAGACGCAAAGGATAAAGATCGTTGCTTGGTGTCTTCAGCCTTCTCTGACGCCGCGAAGCAAGCCCTCGGTGAAGGTCGTCAAACGCACGGCAAGGTCCTAGAGTTACTAGCCGATGCCTGTTCGATGCTGCTCTCGCCCAACAGCGCCAATGAGCCTTTCAAACCTGTCGCGGATTTTCGTCCCAGTGGCCGTGGACGCTCGGTCATCCCTGACGACTTGTCTGAAGCCGATATCGCCTTCTTCGTGGAGATCGTCGAGACAATTGACGATCCGTGGCTGAAAGCGCGGTTGGCTGATCTGGTCTGGCTCAGGATACGAAAAGTGTGCTTCGCTCTTGAAGCGATAGATGCCTATCAAGCGATCCCTTTGGACGGGAAAATTTGGGAGCATGGTGCGAGGAGGGATTGCTGGGAACGCGCCATAAAGTTGGCGCGCATGCTAGGAAGAGGGGCCGGTGATCGTCTGAAGGAAATGGAGACAAAAATCATTGAATCCTTTCATGCCGCCACTCAGAAGAAGAAGATACTTGCTCTTGATTTGGCAGACTTGCTCAAGGACACCAAACTGGGAAGAAGCTATGCACTGGAGTTGGCGCAGGGACTCGAATCTATCGCCGATGCGGTTGATGGCGATTGGCGACCCTGCGATGTGCGGGATCTATGGGAAGCTGCGTCTGGTTGGTATATGGCAGCCAATAACCGCACGAAGCCAGCAGAAATTAAGGCCAAGGTGGTCGGAAGCTTGGAGAGAGAGGCTGATGTCAGAACCGCATTAGGGCAAGATACGGTGGCTGGGCACCGCTATGAAGAAGCCATCCAGACCTACCGTACCATTCCACGAGCAGAACGGGAGAAACATCGGGGAGAGGAGCGAATTGCTGATCTGTGGGCTCGTCTCAACGAATCCAGAAAGAAATCGTTGGATGAGCTGAATTGGCACACCATCAGTCCTCCTAGTGTAGATATCAGCCAAATCGCCGAAGACGCCCGTAATGCAGTCAGAGACAAAGAGCCATTTGAAGCATTGGAGGAATTTGCCAACCTTCATCCTGGCGCAAACACTGAAGAACTCCGTGAAACGGCAACGGAGCTACTGCAAACCCACACGTTTCACGCATCGTTTCCCACAACGGTTATGAACAGCGACGGCCGCGTTATTGCCAAACGGCCAGGAATGAGCCCCAGCGACACACCCTCTAAGGACGATGAGACCCGCATCTACTACGAGATGATTCGCAATTACAGCCTTCACGTCGGTCTTGTCGTCGAGGGGCTCATTCTGCCTGCACACGATATTCTAGTTCTGGAACATCGCTTACGGGAAGCCGATTTCGTTAATCTTGCCAGGCAGTCTCCCATCGTGCCTATAGAGCGAGAACTCCTCTTCGGCAAAGCATTGTTCGCCGGGTATGACCGCGATTTTATCACGGCCCTCCATCTCCTGGTGCCACAGATTGAACACATGGTGCGCGTCCACCTGAAGCAGGCAGGCGGAAAAACCACGACCCTGGACAGTAATGGGATAGAGACCGAGAACTGGCTGAGTTCGCTTATGAACCTTCCAGAAACCGAAAAGATATTCGGCGAGAATCTAAGCTTTGAGATCAAGGCGCTCTTTTGCGATCCTTCCGGGCCAAATCTTCGGAATAATCTCGCACACGGTCTGCTTGATGACGTAGCATGTCAGTCCGTCTACGCGATCTATGCGTGGTGGCTTGGGTTGAAGCTGGTCTTCAACACCTTCTGGAATGCCGCACGTCAGACCGACCAAAAAAGTAACCAAGGGGAAGAGACATGAGCACCGTCGGCCAGCGGGAAATCCTCACCTAGCAACCGCGAAAAAGTCCAGTTGAAAAATAAAGAAGGCATATTTACTTGTTCTGTGCAGAGTAAGGAGGCTGAAAATATGGGAAAACACAGACTTGTTAATTTCAAAGCTGATCCGCAAGAGTGGCAGCGTTTTATGCTCCTGGCGGAATCAGAGGGACGCACTGCGCGATATGGTGCAGCAGGAGATACAGAAGAATAGGCAAGAGCTGGAGATGGTCCAATTAAACGTAGAGAGATAAGGAGGGCGAGTAAATGATGAAAGAAGATCGGCGAAGGCGAGACAGATATATTCTTAATATTGTCAGGACTGAGAAGGTAGAGAGTCTACCTGTCCCGAAAATTGTTGAGCGAGTAAACGAGATAGACCCGGCCGCGAAATTGATTGCTGGGGAGTATCGGTCTATTTTGTCTAGGGAAAAGAAATAGGGGGAGGTACGAAAAATTTTCATTAGGGAATAGCCGTGGAGGAAGATCGGACGATGCAGGAGCTTGTATCCGAAGCCTTGGACCTGCTTTTCCAGAACCGGGGCAAGCCGATGATTGCGCGGCAAAGTTGACACAATACGTAATTATCAGACGCAACACGCACAGGTCGTTCTGACGAGTTGATCTCTGCGGCCCTGGTTTCCCTTTTCCTGCCGGGCCTTCCGGCCTTCCTGCCGGGGCCTTACCCGGTCTTAGTTCAATTCTGCCGGTTTGGGGAATTTTTTGGCCTGAAATAGTTGATGATGTTGGTCTGCCATTGCTCGTCTTTTGCCTTATGGGGCTGCCAGCAGGTATGGTGTTCCACATGAGAAAGGACTACTCTTGTGCCGAGAAAAGAAATCATTATCTCAGTCTTCGTGGCATCGCCTAGCGACGTATCCGAAGAACGCGACCGCCTTGACGCTATCATTCAAGAAATCAACTCGACACATGCCCGCCGAACGGGCGTCCGCCTTGAGTCACTCAGATGGGAGCGAGACACGTCTCCCGAGCTCGGCAACAAGGATGCTCAGACAGTCATAAACGAGCAGATACCGCCTTGTGACATTTTCATCGGTATTTTGTGGCACACCATCGGTAGTCCCACCAAACGAGCTGAATCCGGCACGATTGAAGAGTTCGAGTTGGCGAAGAGACGCTATGACGAAGACCCGAATAGTGTTCGGCTCATGCTCTACTTCAAAACCGCTGCCCCGTTGTCGCTGGCAGAAATCGACCCCGATCAATACAAACGCGTCGTCAATTTCCAGTCACGAGTGAGAGAAGCAGGGCTGTATGGGGAATTCGCGACGGCTGATGATTTCGCGAACCAAGTACGGATGCACCTCACAAAACACGTGCTTGATTGGCAGGAGGGTGGCGAGAAAGGCGGACAAGCTGACGGCATCGAAGTCGGCGGCGTTTCCGAGCCGAGCACTGGTGGCGACGACGGCCAGGCGACCGACGAGTTAGACGAGGGCATTCTGGACTTGGAGGAAGTATTCGAAGAAGAGATGACGGCGTTAGGTGCTGTTCTGAGCAGGATAAGCGAGGCCATGGTGGATATTGCTCAAAGCACCGACGAACGGACACAACAATTACAGTTCCTTCAAGGAAATGGCGGCGATAAGAAAAATATCAGCGTCCAAGAAAGGCAAAAGATCCGAGCGACCGCGAAGCGTATGTTTAAAAACACATCTAGTGACATGGACAAATTTGCAGCTCGATTGAAATCTGAGTTGCCATTGTACCGGCAACATCTTGATAGGGGATTGGACGCGTTCGCAAAAGCCGTTCCAATCTATCTTGAACTCAACGAAGACAGAAACGAAGACAGAGAGGAACTGAAAGGGAACATAGGCATATTGTTGGAGGCGATGGACGGCATGCTTGCGGGTATGGAAGACTCCCGTGACGCCGTCCGCGGGCTCCCGAAAATGTCGGCTGCTTTAGTTCGATCAAGAAGGGAAACCGGGAAGGTTCTGCAAGAAGTCATAGATATCACGCATAGCGGGAAAGCGTCTCTTGAGGGAGCCTTGTCGTTGCTGCCGTGAGTTCACGTTGTTTCAGCACTAGAGCCGTGTCAAATCTGCTGCTGGGGCGGGGGTCCAGGGTCGCGGCAGCTTGTTTCTATTCAGGCGGCGGTGTTCCGGATCTAGCCGCCGCCATCGTTGAAGCCGCCAGGCGGCTAGGCAAGCCCAAGCCCAATAAAATCAACCCGTGAGGTTCACATAAGAGCACATTATCAGACGCAACCCACGCGGGTCAGGCGGGCGTCACCGTAGTGACCGCTACCGACTGATGTGTCTCAATCACATCAGGTCGAACGCAGCTACTATGCCTAACAGTTCCTCACATCCATCCCGTTTCACCAGTATTGGCCACCCCTGACACTTGACTCTCTCTAGCGCCTCACTGACTGTTTTGTCCGGTGAGACGACAGCCTTTTTCATAAGGGTAATCTCTCCTGATTTCTTGACGCATTCAAGAGTTTTGTTTAATTTCTTCTTGCGGTCCTCGCCCTTGCAATCCGCCAAGTATCTCGCAATGTCGCAATCAGACACAACGTACCAAGTATCTCCGCATTGAAAGGGAAGACACGAGAACGAGTTCTCAAGCATAATCTGGCGGATGAATCCTATGGGTTGCCACAGGTAAGCACAAACAGGATTGCGGACCATATAGTCCTTTATTTTGCGGTCCTTTTCGGGTTCTTCAACGTTGCTCAACGCGTCCTCCAAGATAATGCTCAGCTGTACCGAATGGGAAGTGAGAATTCGGGCGACGGCTCCCTGATGCTGTGCGTCATTCCGGCCCTCCCTCACCATCTCGTACAATGTGTCGAAATCCATGAAGTAATGGGAATAACCCTCGGGCGGGCGTCCGCCATTAGGATGATGACATTTGACGAGCGGCCGGATACAGGGTTTGTACCGCCCTAGATCTTTTTGGCTTTCAGAGAGATAGGAGCCGAGGCGTTCCAGGACGAACAGGATTTTCTGATATCCTTCAGCATCCTCCAAGGCGTAGTATCTGGCATCTCGGAACTGGTCCCGAAAACTCAATGCACATTCTCGCTTCATCTTCTCTCGCTTCATCTTCCCTCGCTTCATCTTCCCTCGCTTCATCTTCCCTCGCTTCATCTTCCCTCGCTTTCTCTTTCTCTCGCTGAGTGAGCCGCAAGCCGTGGGGGGGGTGAGCCGCCCGGCTGACGCCGGGCCGTCCTCCCTGGGCCTTGTCCTAGCGTCTCTGCTCTCTGCTGCAGAGCGGGGCTGAGTGGGCCGACCGGCGCCTCTTCAGCCCGAGGTGTGGGTGTGAGAAGCCCCTGTCAGCTCGCCCATATCTCCTTCATCGCCCCGGCGTGCCGTCTGCGGCTTCTCTCTTCGTGATTGGAAGGGTCAAGATTCCCAGGCTCCGCATCATCGTGAGTGCCACGGAAGAGGTCGCCCTAAGAGTCGGCAAAGAGGGTGGAGGGCAGAGTCAGCGTGGGGAGCGTCTTAATAGCTTTGCCCGCTCGCTGCTCGGCAAGCCGTAACTCATAGCGTTGCTGCAAATTCAGCCAGAACTCTGGACTCGTCCCGAAGAAGTGAGCCAACCGGAGCGCCGTATCAGCGGTCACGGCGCGGTGGCCGTTGAGGATGGCGGTGACGCGGTTGGTGGGCACCGCGATCTGACGAGCGAGGGCCGCCGCGCTCAGCTTGAGTGCTTTCAGCTCTTCCGCGAGGTGTGCTCCGGGATGGATTGCGCGGATGGCCATAACGGTCCCCCTAATGATAATCGACAATCTCGACACAGCTAGACCCTGAGGATACCCGCGGCCACTCGAAGCATATTCGCCATTGGGCGTTGATGCGGATGCTGTACTGGCCCTTTCGGTCTCCCCTCAAGGCTTTAAGACGGTTGCCCGGCAGCGCGGCCAGGTCCTCAAGCGAGGTGGCCGCTTCCAGTCGGTCGAGCTTCAGCCGGGCGGCGGGTTCGAGGCCAGAGAAGGCGGGGACTCGTCGGCCACACGCGGATCGTTGATCGGAGAATGGACGGACGATCCAGGGTTTCAGCAATAAAGCGACTGTAGTCGGCAAGGGATGTGAGGGGCTGTTCAGCCATGTCAATACGCTGGCTGTACCCGCAAAGCGTCAGCCGGGTCACCTTGTCGGATTTGCTCACTATAGGCCGTCTTGCGGCGGCGCCACGTTTCGTAAATACCTTTCCAGCGGCTGAAGTCCGCTCGGGTCTCGTCGAAATCGTCGTAGCGTGCGAGTCTCCCCGTTTGTAAGAGATCGTAAAAGTCCTGGCTGAGAATGTCGTATTTTTCTTCGTAGAGCGTCAGCCGCCGTTCAAGTTGCTTCATTTCCAGGACGAGTTCGTGCAGTTCCATTGGATTACTCCTTTTCTGTATTCTCCGACGGCTATCCGTTCAATCAAGACCCTCAACGCTGCCATACTTTCCTCCTGCCGTTTTTCGGCGAGGTCTGTTTGGCGCTGCAGGTCAACGTTCCCCTTCAACATCAGTCGTGCAGGTCGGCTTAGCGAAGCGTGATCCAAGTTTTGGTCTTGACGGCTACGCCGCGTCTATCTCGATACATTCGCTTTCGGAGGCGGGAAGAGGAATAGGCTCGCCGTGCTCGCGCAGACCTTCCAGGTGAAAAGTAATGGCGTCTTTGATGAGGGCTGTCACTTCCTGACGGGTCTCTGCCACCGCAATACACCCCGGGAGGTCAGGGACATGAGCACCCCAGCTTGACTCGCCTTTTTCAAGAATCACGAGGTACCGCATCATCTTACTCCTTCAACTCCGCCTGTTTCAGGATACTGTTTAAGGTACCAGGCGGAATGTCTACACTGGGCTTACCCGCAACCGTGACTGTACCGGGTTTGCTCGGATGGTGGGACTGACGATGGCTGCCTCTCGTTCGCACGAGATACCAGCCGTACAAACTCCCGCACTTTCATAGGTGGTCACAGGAACAGGGATGCTAGCCGCTGATCGAGGGCGTTTTGCTGGTAGATTTTGAGTTGCATGAGCTGTGGATGGCTACGATTCGTCCCGAGGATGTCGGCTTACGCTCCGCTAAGCCGACCTACGGGCTGTTATAGTCGAAACAGTGAGGGAGTCATTGAATATCGCAGGCGGTGATTGTAAGACCGTCTACTTCGGATTTCCCGTTGAGCCGCAGCAAACGGGCATCAAACGTATGGAAGAATTTCGCTTGGCTGACAATCGCCGTCGCAATGTGAACGGCGTCAGGCGTGGTTATGTTCTCGTCCTTTTTTTGTAACGTGTCTCGTATCATCTGGGCTTTTCGTGCCACACGAATATCAACAGCGACTATGCTGATCATTGCCCTGTTTTGCATGAATTTTTCAAATCGACCAATCGCGGGTGCGGGCATCGTGCTCTCCAATACTTCTACATAGAGAAGAGTAGAAACGGCTACCTTGTAATCCCCGGCTTCGACTCTTTCCACTAAGTATCGTATGGCTCGATCTCTGTCTTCGCCCTCATTGCCCCGAAGCCAGCTTATGAAAACCGATGAGTCCCAGCAGATTACATCCTCCTTCATTGATTATCCTCATCCCATCTATCGCGCAGTTCTCTTACGAACTGTTCGGAAGATTTGCTTCCCGTCGCGCCAGGGGCAATACCGTAAAGGTCGCTCAGAGTAGGCAGTTCCTCGGGCGGGGGCAGTACCTCCATTGCCTGGACGTTCATTTTGTAAGGAAAGGGCGCTTCGGGACGATACAAGCATTCGCCGGAAACGGAAACAAAAAACCCCAGAGAGTTTTGCACTCTCTCACGCAAATTCGGCGGGAATTCACAGTTGACGGAAGAAAAAGCAGGTAGAGATGGATAAATCCGAAACGTATTCGTATTGTTGTGGATGTTAATCCGCTCAAGTTTGCCATCTATTGTGCTGACAACCCTTTCTTCCATGCGTCGAGCGTTGCTCAATTGCTCTTTGAATCTGTTATCCAGTTTGTAAATGTGCTTGTCCTCGGCATCGCTTCCAAGAATTCGTACTTCGGCTCGCACAATTTTTGTGGGCTGGAACTTTGCGAGCCGCTCCATAGCAGACAGAACGGGGTGAGAAAGGTTGTGGGTTTTCTCCTCTTCCACACACATCATATTCTTGCCGATCACGTTGATAGCAACAGTGGCAATCTCCCCACCCCTGGCTCTGGCAACCTCCGCATCTCTTACTACCGGTTCGCATTCTATTGTCACGGGGCTGGAATGAGAAAGATGGACAACGCGGAATACTACGCGTTGTCTGCTGATCTCTTTGACGCTCCTGTTCAACAGATCAAGAAAATGCCTGATTTTCTCTGCGAAAACCGACAGTTCCAAGTGACCGTTGTTTTCGTCGGGTCCTTCGAGCGTCAAAGCAATTTTTTCTCTGGCCATTATCAGATCCTCCACACCGAGGATGCTACCCGCTCAAGACCTCATATGGCAAGGCGCAAAACACAATGCCCATGTCCGTCAATTCCTTCTGCCCCATGGATTGGTAGGTTTTGAGTTGCATAAGCTGTGAATGGTGACGATTTGTCCCTAGGATGTCGGCTTACGCTTCGCTAAGCCGACCTCTTGAACCTCCGGTTGCTCCCGATACATATCCCGTCCCATAAACGCCTAAGGATGTCGCTCTCCGTATTCAATTCCAGATTTCTTGACGGTTAGTTCTTCGTCTTGCTCTTTCAACCATCGCGTCCATTCGCGTATGCCGCGCGCTTGGGGGCCTAGTATGACTTCACTGAAGTGTAAGTTTCCCGCTTCAAGGTAAAAGCGCGGAGGTATGCGCTCCGTGTCAACCCTGACTCCATTTGATTTCCATGTTTCATCGTCTTCTGCACGACGAGCATCGATAATACGGACTTCCTGTTCTTCCTTGTAATGATCCTTCTTGAAAAGAAATCGGATACTGTCGAGCAGTTCACAAACGAGGCTCCGAAGTTGCTCCTCTTTGTCATTCGCTCTCTGCAAGACATGAGCCTCGATTTGTTTGAGTGATTCCGACAGTTGGCTCAACTCTTCAGAGATTTTTTCACTCATACGTCCTTCGTCGTTTCTATAAACCACCCTATAAAGCGCCGGTTTGGATATCTGTTGAGACGCGTCGTCCATTGTTGGTTGAGGCATATAGCCCATTGTTGGCGGACATGTCTCTGCAAAATTTTGCCCATTATGCTTGAATATCAGGCACGCCCCGGCCGCTTCTTCCACGTCATGCTTTCCATATGTCCGCCAGAGAAACAATTTGTCTTTCGACTCTGCCTCGCCCGAGGTCACCTTGGCGAAGCTGCCGATATAGGCAGGCGATGGATAAGGCGGATTCTTTTTGTAAAAGCTGTCCTTTGCGTTCGTATCATGGACATCTTCCATTATCTCAAAAAATGTCCTACCTTCTTCTGGGTCGTTCATATAGGCTCCATTGGAAAGACGGAAAGGACTTTGCTTAGCAAGGCTTCTGAGTGCGTATAGAGTTGTATAGTGCGCAATCTCCTGGACATTTTCCGGCTCATAGAACAATTTTTCTTGTACTATACGTATCGCGTCGGCTAATTTGTAAAAGAATTCAAAAGCTTTCTCTCGCTGGCTCTCCTCCTCGGTGCCGTAGATGCTGGTAATACGTGATACGATATACATTCCAGCAGAAAGCATTGTCGATTCTGGATCGTACTTATTAGCTCGGTCAAAATCGCCAAAAGCCTGTCCATATCGCCCCTCGTGCAGATACGCTGAGCCACGTTCCTTGTACGCTGATGCGCAGGTAGGCTCCAGCTCTATCGCTTTGCTGGAGAGCCTGATGGCCTTTTCGTGCTGATCGAGGTGCCGATACGCAAAGGCGCAGTTCTGGTAAGCGAGTGCATCTTTAGGGTCCAGCTTTATCGCCTTTTCGAAATCGGCTGTCGCTGCCTTGTAGTTTCCTCTCGCTGCTCCATAGTCTCCCCTTGCCACTTCAGAGCTTCCCACGCTACTGCGCGAGACGCCGCGGCTGTGGTAAGCCAACGAATTATTAGAGTTTAGTGCTATTGCGATAGAGAATTTTTTAGAAGCGAGATCATGGTCTTCTTTGTTGCCATATGCGAGGCCAAGCAAATGGTAACACTCGGACATCATCTCTGGTTTGAAGTTCCGACTCTCATGTCCAATCAGTTCGGACAGGTACGAAATCAATCCGTCCCAATTCTTTTTCTGAAGAAGTTGGGCTGTTTTTTGCCTCAACTCCGTG
Source organism: Binatia bacterium (assembly GCA_965231765.1). Lineage (GTDB taxonomy): Bacteria > Desulfobacterota > Binatia > Bin18 > Bin18 > JAAXHF01. The sequence goes on along the minus strand of OZ246887.1, from coordinate 3,128,907 downwards.
AGTTGTTCGTCGATATCGGTCATTGTCCCTTGTTCTGACGGTCTGCTGTTGTCACGCGCATTGTCGGTTGAGAAGTCAGCTCGATAAAATTCCATACGGCAGCCCGCAAAACACAATGCCCATGTCCGTCAACTCCTTCTGCCCCATGAACTTATGGGTGGCGAAGACGACGGCGGTTTTGTGCTTGGTCTTGGCTTGCTTGGCGATGCGGTCGGCGCGGTCGCTGTTCAGGGCGGAATCGGCGCTACGCAGGAAGTCAAGATTCGGCTGGTAGATCAGGTAGAATAGGCGGTCATCCGTTTCATGGAAAAGGCCGTCCTTGCTTCGCGTTTTGCGGATATTGCCCGGCGCGTGGCCGGTGGCGGTGTAGACGAGGTGGCGGGCCAGGGTGTCGTAGTCCGGCAGATGCTCTCCGGTGAGCATTTTTCAGGGCTGATTTCTTCGCCCAGGGTGCAATAGGTGAAGCCGCCGCCCAGCCCGTTTTTCAGGTTTTCGTCCTTCGCGTTCGGGACGCCTTTTATCACGCGGCGCACGCGCTCGGCGGTGATGGTGTCGGCGTAGTCTTCACACTCCACGAGGATGAATTTGCGGTTCCCGCCATCTTCCTTGTTCAGCGCTAAGACCGCTTGGGCGGTTGTGCCGGAGCCAGCGAAGGAGTCCAAAACAAGCCCGTCGCTCGGACAGCCTTGAGTCAAGATTTCACGAACAAGCCCAAATGGCTTCGGAAACTCGACAACTCTCGTTGCAAAAATTTCGTCAATCTCTTTTGTCCCGCTTCTTGTAAAGAACCCTTCGCCAATAACCGAGGAGAACCCAGTGTACTTTTCTTTCAATTCGTCGAGAAAAACTTTGACTCTCGGCCTTCCTTCTTCCATAGACGGCCACAATATCCGGTTATGCGCGATCAGTTCTGCCATCCGTTTTCGATCGTACCTCCAGCCTCTAATAGGGCATCCATAACTGATCCCCGTTTCTGGGTTGATAAGGTCAAAATGTAGATTCGGGCGAGCCTCCTTTGTCGCGAGTCCTACCATATTGCCGCTAGTCCAATCCCCTCTTGGGTCATTGTCAGGATTTGAATACAGACCTCTTTTTCGTTCTTCGCCTCGTATAGCAGTCCCGTAGCAAAGGACGTATTCGTGGTCAATTGAAGCTCCAGTCACGTTACGATTATCTTTGTTTTGCCTACTCTTCCAAATAAATTGTCCAACAAAATTCTCTCCTCCGAAAATCTCATCCAGCATCATCCGCAAGTGATGTACTTCGTTGTCATCAATCGAAACGAAAATCGCCCCGTTCTCGGCCAGCAGTTCGCGCAACAGGTGCAGGCGCGGCCACATCATGCACAGCCATTTGTCATGCCGCTCCAGGTCTTCGCCGTCTACCGGGCTTTTGCCTTTCAACCACTCCTGCATCAGTGGGCTGTTCACGTTGTCGTTGTACACCCAGCCTTCGTTGCCGGTGTTGTAGGGAGGGTCGATGTAGATGCAGTGCACCCGTCCGGCGTAGCGCGGCATGAGCGCCTTGAGGGCGTGCAAGCTATCACCGTGGATAATCAGATTGTCGTCAAGGGACGGCTGTTGGTCTTTGGGCGGGAGAGATTTGGGGGCATCCGGCTCCAGCGTCCTCGAAGGAACGGTCAGGTGATGGGCATAGACGATCTGTTTTCCTTTGAAGTCCAGGGTCGGCATCGGGGTGGCTCGGCCTTTCTGAGGTTCACCCATTATTCGCGGATCAGTTCGACCTCAATGTCTGAGTCAACTTGTAAGTGTAGCAATGTTACACCCCCTTCAAAAAGGGCTTCAAAAAGAGACAAAAAAAGACAAAATAGGGGGGTAAGAGCGGAAATTTTGTCTTTTTTTCACACTTTTCGGTCCAAAAAAAGACAAAAAAAGACAAAAAAAGACAACTTTTTTTTGCCATTTTCAATGAAATCAAGGACTTAGGTCCCCTCTCACCCCAAAAAAAAGACGTTTTGGAAAAAAAAGGCCAGGAAACGGGGGTTTTGGGGGCCGATTCCTGCAATATAAGTGCTTGCAAAATCTCCCATTCCCGCTCAATCAGCACCCAAAATACCCCGCAAATACGGCAAAAAGTTAGACGTTTTTACGAATTTATTGACTTTTCGCCACATGTAAGAGTGCAAGGATAGCCGAAGCGTCGATCACGTAGTCAGACACCACCAGCCTCGCGCCGGGCCTCACGGCGACGTTCCGCGATAAGCTCGTCGGCGAGCTTGACTCCAGGCGGTACGTGACGGGCCACGAGCTTCTGCACCCGCTTGATGGCCGTGGCCCGGCTGTAGAGGCGGAGTTCATCTCCCTCCAGCCGGAGTACAACGTTATCCCCCTCCTGGATTCCGAGCGCCTTGGTAAAGGTCCGCGGTAGAGTCACTTGGCCGCCAGGCATGAGGCGGGTCGATACAGGAGCAGAGCGAACAGCCTCAGAAGAGTCTTGCGTCAAGTCTGCTGATAGGCCGCTAGGAGGTTGTATCACCATCGCTGTCTCCGACATAGTTCAGTTCTTTCAGGTTTTCGCAGATGAACTTCCATTGGCCCGAACCTACACCATGAAAAACGTCGTCGCTAGTAGTATAGTGGAGCGCCAGCCGACAGACTCGCAGGAACGGTCAGGTGATGGGCATAGATGATCTGCTGGAGTTGCGGTCCATCCCCTCCACTGGCTACAATCCAGGCCAGAGAGGAACCCCTATGCCGGAACCACACATCATCGGACCGACTTCCCACTCCTTCTATTCCCAACGCCTGAAGCTGCACTATGTAGACTGGGGTAATCCAGACAAGCCGCTGATGGCGCTCATTCATGGTGGGCGGGATCATTGCCGCAACTGGGACTGGGTGGCACAAGCGTTTCGGGAGGACTATCACATCATCGCGCCAGACCTGCGTGGACATGGCGACTCAGAATGGGCACGTGGTAGTGAATACGCCATGATTGAGCATGTGGTCGATATTGCGCAGTTGTTGGCCCAGACCGATCAATTTCCGGTTACGCTCATCGGCCACTCGCTGGGCGGTGGTATCGTCCTCCAGTATTCTGGCGTGTATCCGGACAAGGTCAAAAAAGTTGTGTCAATCGAAGGGCTCGGTCCCCCGCCCCAGATGATCGCTGAACAACCCAAAAACGCCCAAGAGCGTATGCAAGTGTGGATCTCGCAGATGCGTGACTTTGCCAGCCGTCTGCCACATCGATACAAAACCCTTGACGAAGCCGTCCAACGTATGCGCGAGGCCAATACCCGGCTCACCCCGGAACAGGCGTATCATCTGACGCTATACGGAGCGAATCGGAATGAGGACGGCACGTATACTTGGAAGTTCGACAACTACGTCCGAGCGCAGTCGCCGTATCGATTTAATATGTCGGACGCCCAGGACATTTGGGGACAGATTGCATGCCCAACGCTCTTATTCCGAGGGGCGGATTCGTGGGCGGCTGACCCGGAAAAGGACGGCCGGGCACAAGTGTTTCGGAATCCCAAAATCGTGACGATCCCGAATGCCGGGCACTGGGTCCATCACGATCAGTTGGATATTTTTCTGCGAGAGGTGAGACAGTTTTTAGCGCATTAAGCGTCACGGATCATCTGTCAGAGTTCACCCTCACCCCAGCCCTCTCCCTCAGGGAGAGGGAGAAAGACTTATGAGTTCAGGACAACAGGCGAAAGCACTTTCTCTTGCAACCAGTTTGACAGGTCGGCGAGGCTCTCAGCGTTAATCTGGTGTCCCATCTCATACTCACGATAGGTGAGTGGGACATTCACATTACGCAACGTCTCGACCGATTGGCGGGCGCGGCCAACATCGACGAGCTCGTCTTGGCTACCATGTTGAATGAGGACGGGGAGCTGTTCAGTTGCTGGGACATCCGGAAAGGTTGACAACAGATCTTTGGGTAACCACGAACTCAGCGCAGCTAATCCAGCGTATCGTTCAGGTTCACTCAATCCGAGGCTATACGCCATCACCCCACCTTGACTGAAACCCACAATAACGAGCTTTTTTGGATCAATGGGATAGCGTTCGAATGCATCGGCCAGAAACGTCTGTAACTGCTCCTGGGCAGCAAGGACCGCTTGGACATTAATCGGACCAGCCCCGCTAATCGGAAACCAGCCATAGCCAACCATAGAATCGCTGATTGCAACCTGCAGCGGACCTTGTGGACACACGACCAAGAACGTGCCGCCGCAGAGATGCGGAGCCAAGCCCAACAGGTCAAGCGCATTTGCACCAAAACCGTGCAGAGTGAGTAAGGTCGGATGTGGCCCATCGCCTGGCGGCTCGTAGATTGAGTGAATGAGATTCATTTTTTCTCCTTTTTACGCTTCCCTGCTGCCAGCACTGTCCTCGACTTTGTCCTCTCTAATCCACTTTCTGACCCACGGCAAGAGGAGGAATGCTGGCCAAGCTAAGAAGAAAGTTGCCGTGAAATAGGCCGCATAGCCAAAGCTCTGGGTCAGCACGCCAGAAAACGCGCCTGAGACTGAACGGGTGAGCCCAAACACTGCACTCAGCAGAGCATACTGCGTTGCGGCTTGGGTTTTATCGCAGGCGTGCATGAGGAAAGCCAGAAATGGCGCAGTCCCAAGCCCGCCACAGAACGATTCAATAACAGAGGCGGTATACATCAGCGGTGTGGATGGCGGCAACGCGGCAGCAGCAGCATAGACCAAATTAGAGGCGGCCTGAGCAGCCCCGAGTATCCATAAAGTCCGAAACAATCCCCAACTCTGGGTGAGTTTTCCGCCAAGGAGTGCGCCGAGGATTGTTGTCACAACCCCAATCGTTCCGGGCACTGCACCTATCTGGAGTGGCGTAAACTCACGATCAACCCAAAAGGGACGGACCATGGGTCCGAGTGCCATATCACCAAGCTTAAAGGTCAGAATAAAGAGCATGACATACAGGACGCCGGGACGCTGCCAGAAGCTCCGCAGTGGGCCGATGAATACCCGTTCAAGTGCGGTAGACCAATGGGCCGTCTTTGTTCGTGGCCGCATCACATCAGGTGCTTGACTGGTGAAGACCGCGGCAGCAGCGAGCAAGACCGCGGCGCATCCAAAGGCAGCTTGCCAGCCGATGAGACCAGCCAGAGCGACAAATATACCACCGGCAAATATCAGCGCCACCCGGTAAGTACTGACCCGGATACCATTGGCCGGACCGATTTCATCTTCATCAAGCAGCTCAATGGTATATGCATCAATCGCAATGTCTTGGGTCGCAGAGAAAAAGGCTAAGGCGATGAGAAGAATCCAGGTGGTGGTGCTAATCTGGGTTGGATCAGAGAAGAGTAACAAACAGATATCAACTGCGAGCAGTCCCTGGCAAACAACAATCCAGGTCCGTCGTTTTCCCCACAGGTCGACAGCCGGCGCCCACAAAAACTTAAACGTCCACGGCAGCCCAGCCAGACTGATGAGCCCAATCTCTTTGAGACTCACTCCATGTGTGCGGAAGAAGACGGAAAATGCCTCAAACAGTAATCCAAACGGCAGCCCTTCGGAAAAATACAGAATAGCAACCCAGAAGAGTTTGGTACGGGTGGTGAGAGGCATTGGCATCAGATTTACCGGCTGCGCACAACCCCAACCTTGTCGCAATAGCGTTCAAGCGGGCATTGCGTGCACTTTGGTGAGGTCGGATGACAAATTGTTTGGCCCATGGCGACCAGATGATCATTGATCTCGATCCAATACTGTTCGGGCAGCTTGTCGCGTAGCGCCATTTCCGTTTCTTCCGGAGTTCTTGTTTGCACATAGCCCCAGCGATTGGAGATACGATGTACGTGTGTGTCTACACAAATGCCAAGTTTCTGAAAGCCTTGGGTCCTGACCAGATTGGCCGTCTTACGCCCCACACCTTTGAAGGTTATCAGCTCTTCAATCTCATCCGGGACCTGCCCGCCGTATTCCTCAATAAGCCGCCGAGAAACATCAATGACTGTTTGAACTTTCGTTTTATAGAAACCGACTGGATAGATCGCATTCTGGATTTGAGCCGGTTTTAAGGTCAGCATTTTGTCTGGCGTATCGGCGAGGGAGAATAAACGCCGGGCAGCTGGGCCGGTCGTTTCATCTTTGGTCCGCAAGCTGAGTAAGCAGGCGATCAAGACCAAGTACGGATCACGCGACAGCGAGGCCATCTGAGTCACAACTGGTGCATTCCAGGTCGGTGCGTCCCGGCGCAGAATGCGCAACACACTATGAACGGTTCGGTTTGTTACCATTCTTATGTTCCAGGGTCATGTTCCGGGTTATTTTCCGTGTGCTGAATCGTTACAATATGGACGCTCAGCGGGAGATTGTCTTCACGTTCTTGCACGCCTATCCGTGTCCAGCTGAGACCCTGCGTCTCAAGTTGCTGATAGAATTCTTTTGTATTGGTCCGATGCGCATCGGCGATCAGCGCTTTTCCACCTGGAGCGAGATGCTGGATCAGAAAATCAACCAGCGCAGGAAACACCGGGCGGTCGTATAAAATCTCGGTACCAACAATCAGCGAAAAGCGTTGGTCGAGCATGTCTTGGGTGAAGTCGATCTTCTTGGTCGTATACCGAAAGCACCTGTTCAACTGAGCATTGGCGCTTGCAAACGAGACTGCCTCGGCCTCTTTATCAGCAAAGGTCACCTGAGCACCTTTGAGGCTGGCAATGATCCCGGTTAGGCCAAGCCCACAGCCAAGGTCAAGGACGGTCTGGTCTGTGCAATCGATATGTTCTTCAATGTAGCGTGCAAGTGTCCCAGCGCCACTCCACAGCAGCGCCCAATAGGGTGGCTCCTCAGCCTCGTCTCGGAGGAGTGCTTCACGGTCTATCCAGTGTTCAAGGTCCTTGACGCGGAGGAGCGTCAGAGAACGCGTGCCAATGGTGAGTGCGGTCGGCTCGGTCTCGTATGGGTGGAATGGTTTACTCAAAAGCATTCAGCCCAGTCACGTCCCGACCAATCGTCAAGCGGTGTATGTCTTCTGTGCCTTCGTAGGTATTCACTGTCTCCAGGTTCAGCATATGCCGAATAATGGGGTAATCATCTATTATACCGTTCCCACCAAGAATATCTCGCGCCAGACGAGCCGTCTGGAGCGCTATTGAGACATTATTCATCTTGGCCATGCTGACATGCTGGGGTCGCATTGTGCCAGCATCTTTGAGTGTACCGAGTCGATGCACCAGAAGCTGTCCTTTCGTGATTTCGGTGATCATCGTCACCAACTTGGCCTGCACGAGCTGATAGCCGCCAATCGGCCTGGAGAACATGACTCGGTTTTGGGAATAGCCCAAAGCGGATTCATAACAGGCCATCGCCGCGCCAAGTGCGCCCCATGCAATGCCATATCGCGCCTGGGTTAGACACATGAGAGGAGATTTGAGTCCGCCACTTTTGAGCAGGAGATTGTCCTCAGGAATCCAGCAGTCTTCAAAGATGAGTTCAGAGGTAATCGAAGCCCGGAAGCTAAACTTTCCTTCGATCTCAAGGCGGGTGAAGCCTGGGCGTTCTTTCTCTACTATGAAACCACGAATAACATCTTGGCCGTCTTCTTCAAGTTTTGCCCACACCACAGCGACATCGGAGATTGAACCATTGGTGATCCAGCGTTTGATGCCGTTCAGTACATAACCGCCATTCTCTTTTCGAGCCCGGGTAAGCATGCCGTCGGGATTTGAACCATAATCTGGTTCGGTTAACCCAAAGCAACCAATCGCTTCGGCACGGGCCAGACGTGGTAACCAAAACTTTTTCTGCTCCTCTGAACCAAAGGTAAAAATGGGATACATGACGAGCGACGACTGCACGCTGGCAAAAGATCGAAAGCCGCTATCGCCACGTTCCAACTCTTGGCTGACCAGTCCGTAGGCGACGTTATTGAGTCCTGCACAGCCATACTCGGTTGGCAACGTCATGCCTAAAAATCCCAGCTCGCCCAAGCGAGGGACTAATTCCATCGGGAAGCTACCTTCCCGAAAACATTTCTGGATGCGGGGCATGAACTCATCTTCAACAAAGCGCCGCGCTACGTCACGCACCATGCGCTCTTCTTCGCTCAGCAGTTCTTCAATATTGTAGTAGTCAACGACGATGGTCATATGCACTCCTGTCGGGCAGGCCAGATAGAAAGAGCAGTCTGCCCCTCCAACACCTCCCAAATCTGTATCGGGGAGACAATGCCCTGACTAGCCCTTCATCCCCAAGCCCTACCCCGCATGGTCAGAATCCGCGTGCGCGTCCGCCAGCCCGAGGATCAGCAACTCCAATCATCAACCCAGATTCGGCATCTACACTAATGGCTTGGACATTCCCAAAACGGGAGAACTTGCCTGGACCAGATTCAAGCACCCGGACCGTATGGCCCATCTGCTCCAGCGTTTCAACCAACCCTTCAGGCTGTTTGCCGTCCCAGACTTCAAGATCAAGCCGATCGGGGAACCACTGGTGGTGAATACGCGGCGCAAACATGGCTTCTGGGAGAGACAGGTCATAAGCCAAAACCCCCAGCAGGACTTGTAACACTGAGCTAATGATCCGCGAGCCGCCTGGACCGCCAACAATCAGGCGGACTTTGCCGTCCTGGGTGACGATCGTCGGACTCATGCTGCTCAGAGGTGTTTTGCGCGGAGCAACCGCATTGGCATCAGTTTTTCCCAGTAGACCGAACGCGTTAGGTGTGTCTGGTTGGGTATTAAAATCGTCCATCTCATCGTTGAGTAGAATGCCGGTTCCAGGCACCATCACCCCGCTGCCAAAGAATAAATTCACGGTCTGGGTTGTTGACACCGCATTGCCGTCTTTGTCGATTACCGACAAATGCGTTGTGCTCGTTGATTCAATTTTGGTTGAGGCATCAGGAATACCTTCGCTGGGGGTCGCTTTGGCCTGATCAATCTTGGCCCGCAGATCGTTGCTATAGTCTTCCGATACCAGCCTATCGACAGGAACCTCAACAAAATCCGTGTCGCCCAAGTAACGCGCACGATCCCGAAAGGCCAGCCGTAGAGTCTCTGTCAGCACATGCGTAGCTTGGGGAGTATGAAAACCAAATTTTTGGATTGGAAAACCTGATAAGACGTTGAGCATTTGCACGAGCAATATCCCACCAGAGCTCGGCGGTGGCATAGAGTAGATTTGAGCATTTTGGAACGTTCCAGAAATTGGGGTGCGCGGGAGGACCTTATAGCTCTCAAGGTCCTCGTGGGTGATTAGCCCACCTAGCTTTTCCATTTCTGCAACAATCGCTTCAGCAATAGGTCCAGTATAAAATGCGGCTTTCCCTTCAGCTGCGATAGCCTGAAGCGTTTTGGCCAGGTCCTTCTGAATCAACAAATCACCCTCGCCCAACATTTTGTCATCCCGAAAATAAATTGCCCGGGTCGCAGGAGACTTGCCCAGCATTTCCTCACGGTAGCCAAAGGCTTTGGCTAAAAACGGATAGACTGGAAACCCTTTTTCGGCCAAGCGAATCGCGGCTGCCATGACCTCTTTGAGGGGTAAGCTGCCATACTTTTTGTGCACTTCGACCAAGCCAGCAACAAGCCCAGGAACACCGACGGCCAGAGGACCGGTTCGACTCAGCGACGGCACTGTTTCGCCATCGCGAATAAACATATCGCGATCCGCTTTGAGCGGAGCACGTTCGCGAAAGTCGAACGCCAGCGTCTTCTTTTCTTTCGCCAGATACAGCAGCAGAAACCCTCCGCCGCCAATGCCAGTAGACTGTGGACGCGTTACACTAACGGCAAACGATGCCGCAACCGCTGCATCAACCGCATTGCCGCCTTTGCGCAGTATATCTGCACCAGCATCACTGGCTTGGACATTCGCTGTTGCTAGCATACCCTTCTGGCCAGTTTCAACAAACGGTGCGTATTGAGTATATCCAGAATGATCATCTGAGACAGCAAGATTTATGAACAGGGGGAATCCCACAAAAAAAACAGCGAGAATGCAACGGACACACAGAGAATTTGCCACAGTTTAATGACCTCCACTCACGAGTATATGCAAGCCCTGGGTCATCAGCAACGGACTTTTCAAAACAACTTCCAAAATGAGTGCTAGGTGGCCGCTGAATGTTGGTAGCTGACCGCTTTTTTCCCAATTGACTTGAAAATCTGGGGTTGGTAGGCTGCCTGGCAGGAGGACCTCACCCATGGCTGCTGTAAATAAAGCAATTATTGTCGGCAATCTCGGCAAAGACCCAGAGGTTCGGTTTACCCAAAGCGGCCGAGCGGTGGCCAACTTTCCGGTAGCCACGACAGACACCTGGATGGACCAGGAAAGCGGCCGCCAAGAACGCACCGAATGGCACAATATTGTTGTCTGGGGCAAACAGGCTGAGTCCTGCGGTCAATACCTGTCCAAAGGCAGACAAGTCTATATTGAAGGCTCTATCCGTAACCGCAGTTACGACGACCGAGACGGCAACAAACGCTATATCAGCGAGATCGTTGCCCAGCGGGTGCAATTCCTCGGGGGCGGCTCAGGCGGCGCTGGAGGTGGACGGCCTGGACAGGATGAAGGCGGGGGGGGTCGATCTGGACAGAGCAGCGGGGGCTCAGGTGGTGGATTTGATGACTTTGGTGGTGCTCCTCCATTGCCGGATGATGATGATGTCCCCTTCTAAGAAGCCGTTTCCTCGGCAGTCCTGATCTCGGCAATCCCATCTTTAACCACCGCTTTTCCATCAGGGTTATACGTCTCGTACGTATAGCTCTGGATTCTCGTCTGACCCCTGTGTTCAGATTGGTCAACCTTTTTCCACACTCTTGTTGTAATTTCCTGACCGGGAAAGACTGGCCGCGCAAACCGTCCCCGCAGTCGGTGTAATCGTCCTGGATCATGCTCGCACAGGTGATCAATTATGACCTTTGAGATAAACGCCATGGTACACAGACCATGAACAATAATCCCTGGCAGGCCGGCCATCTTCGCCACGTTTTCATCTACATGGATCGGATTGTGATCGCCCGATGCTTGAGCATACCGATAGGTCTGATCGGTATCGATAGACTGTGAAATCTGCAGCAGCGGCGCTTCTTTTGGCGATGGACTGAAGACTTCATGGCTCTTGCCCCGCCGCCTTTTGCCACGGATGAATGCGGTAAAAAGCGTCGTTTGGACCAGCTCTCCACGCTGATTTGTACCCTGAACCTCAACGCCGAGAGATTCTCCACCGGCCTTCTCTTCAATATGCTGAATCGTCGCCGTGCAGCTAACAATATCACCCGGTACAACCGGCCGAAAAAATTTCATGTCTTGCTCGCTATGCAGGAGCTGCAAGACATCGACGCGCAGGTCAGTGTCTGTCATGACCATCATAATCGGCAACCAGCCCATCACCACTCCAAACATGGGCGGTGCGATGATGCCGCCGACGCGGGCCGGGTCGAGAAAAACGGGATTGTCCTCGTTATACGCTTGTGCGTATTTGCGGACTGCCTCAGCCGTGACACCATAGTCTTGGGCTGGATATTGCTTACCAACGAGATCGTGATTCAGCCCCATCAAACTCCTATGCCTCCCAGTATCCGTCATCAACAAAGCTGATGTAGCGTCCTTTACCAATAATTAAGTGATCAAGCACCTGTACGCCCATCACCTCCCCGACTTCGCGCAAGCGACGGGTGATCTGGAGATCTTCATGACTCGGGGCGGGATCACCACTGGGGTGATTATGGATCAAAATAACGGCCGCGGCAGATTCTCGCACAACGGGAGAAAAGACTTCTCGGGGATGGACCAGAGAAGATGTCAGTGATCCTTCTGAGACGCGAACGTCTTTTATTTTACGATTTTTGGCGTCAAGCAGTAAGACGTGAAACTCTTCTTTTTTCAGTCCGCCGAGATGTTCGCGATAATGATTAAAGACATCTTCGCTGGAGCGAAACTGCTCCCCCTGTTTGAGCTCTTCCTCAGCAAAACGTTTGGCAATTTCGAGCGTGGCCTTTATTTGGGCTGCCTTCGCCGGGCCAATACCTTTGAGCTGACGCAGGTCAGGGATACTCGCCCCTTCAAGTTGACGGAACGATTCTCCAAATTGTTGGATCAGCGCACGGCCATGGTCGAGTGCGCTCTGGCCACTGCTCGCATCACCTGTTCGTAGAATGATGGCTAAGAGTTCCGCCTTTGACAGCACTTCTGGACCTTTTTCGATCAGCTTTTCGCGCGGTCGATCAGACTCTGGCCAGTATTTGATCGGCTGCGACATGCAGTTCTCAATCTTTTTCCGAGCGACAGCTCTTTACGAGCGAGTAAGAGTCACGATGACTGTTCGATCGCGGGGTCCATCGAAATCAATCAGCATAATGGCTTGCCAGGTTCCTAGCCCAAGACGGCCACGCTGGATAGGGATGGTTTCGCTTGGCCCCAAAATGGTCGCTTTCAAATGTGACGCCCCATTCTCATCGACGGTATCATGCAACCAGACCCCTTCGGGAATCAGTTTATCAAGCGCATTCAGCAAATCCTGTCCGATCTGAGGGTCGTCGTTTTCATTAACGATCATCGCTGCTGTCGCATGTGGCACATACACGCTGCACAGCCCTTCCTGGATGTCTGCCTTTTGCACGATATCAGCAACCTGAAGCGTGACATCGACCACGTCATATTTCTTCTCGGTATGGACTTTAATCTCCATATTCCATCCCAACGCTCTCCTGAATACGGTATTATGGGGCAGACAGAGCTGCTCCTTTTTTCGTCACATCTACCGGGATACCAGACTGATCACGCAAGGCTTTGGTCAGTAGCAGCGGGTCAACCAGCGGCGCCCAACCACTGTTTTGAACGACTTTCTGGGCCTCTCCCCATAAGTCAGGAACAAAATTGTAGATGTCTGTATGCGCTTCAACATAGACCCGACCGTGCTGCATGCCAATCTTCACCGGCTGATAAGTCAATTCTCCTGGACTGCCGACCCGGACGATGTCAAAAAACCGGGCAATATCCTCAGGGTATAAGCGGATACACCCATGCGTCACCAGTCTGCCAATTGCCCAGGGATTATTTGTGCCATGGATGGCATACGCACCCGAGGCTTGAGACAAGCTTAATTCTAAGCGGTACTTCCCAAGCGGATTTTCTGCCACTCCGCCAGGGATACTATTTTCTGACCAGCCCTTTTCTTTGATACGTTCTTCTTTGATCGATTGGGGAATCACCCAGGTCGGATTTGCCGTTTTACCACGAATACGGAATGGGGTCCGAGGTGTCGGCCATTCTTCCCGGCCCAATCCGACCGGATAGGTAAGTACCACTGGCTGATCTATCCGCTTGTCCTCAGGCGGATAATAGTACATCCGCATTTCTGGAATATTAACCACCATTCCTTTGAAACGGCTCTGTGGTAAAATCCAAGAGGTCGGGATGCTGAGTGTTGATCCTGCTTTGGGAATCCATGGATCAACGTCTGGATGAGCGGCCGTGACTTCGTTATAGCCCAGGTCAAAAAATCGAGCGATCTCGAGTAAGGTATCTTTCGGTTGAATGGTATACGTCCGGGGGGAGCCAATAACAGTTTTGGTCTGAAAGTCACGCGGCCCATTCGGGAGCATGTAGGGATAGGCAATTGTCTTTTTCTGATTGAAGATCGCCTCGTCCCATGCCATACAGGGTATGGCTAGACCAAAGATAAAAGCAGCGAGCAGAATGACAATCATGAAATTCTTTTTTAACTTACTTATTCTTGAGTGACTGACTTCTTTTTTCGTGGTTGTTGTGATTGCCCTGCCCTGCTGGCTGGTTTGGCACGAGCCATCCGTTTCGGTTTTTTTTCTTGTGCAGCCAGTAAACGGTCAAGCTTCATATTGGTATTGATCAAAGTGCCTTGGACTGTCTCGACCTTAGCTAAGAGCTTATCATAATCGACTTTAGAGGGGAGGTTGAGAAGCTCTAATAGGGCGGCTATGTTCTGGTCAACTTTTCCCTTGGCTTCGGCCGCGTTGCGCAGCGTCTGATCCACGGTATCGGAGAAGGCAGGATTGGAAATAACTTCCTCTGCAAACCGGGCGAGGTTTTCCTCTCCAACTTCATACATCTTTTCGAACAATGTTTTCTCTTCAGCCATAGTACATGGAAAATGAATAAAGGAAGAATCGTGTGAGTTTTGAGGTATTTCTCGGATACTATACCGGTCTGCGCCTCTTAGATGACCATATCGCTTTTCAGACGCTCGTCTATACGGCTGTCTTGATTCATCTGAGCGATGGTATTATCTGCCGCGTATTTGCCGGTCGAGATGGCTATTCACGGAATCTGTGGACTCTATACGGCCTCGTATTTGGTCTCTGGGCTGTCATCGGACTTGTCTTTTTTCCAATGCTTTGGGAGCGGTTTAAGAAATAGGGGATTCCTATCAATTCGTATCTTGTCGTATATTGGAAGAGAAGGCGGGCGAGGCAAGTAAGAATCGCCCGCCCTACCGGTATCAGCCGCACTTCTGGAGACAGGCTTTAATTTCTTCGAGATCGGGGAACTTGCCCGCATCATCGTTCAGCCAGGCATACTGGACCACACCATTCTTATCGACAACAAAGGCGGTGCGTTTGGCGACTCCCTTAAAAACTAGTAACTCTGGATACAAAGAATCATACGAGGCCGCGGTTTCTTTGTTAAAATCGCTGAGCAGCGGGAATTCGTAGCCCTCTTTTGTTGCCCAGGCGTCTAAGGAAAATGGACTGTCAACGCTGATACCAACAACTTGGGTGTTCTCGTTTTGCAGACTATCGAGATTGGCTTGCACGGAGCCAAATTCGTTCGTTCAGCCACCAGTGAAGGCTAACGGCACGAAGAGCACAACTACGTTCTTCTTGCCTTTCTGCTCGCTCAGTGTAAAGTCCTTCATTTTACTGGTCTTCAGGGTGAAATCTGGGGCTTGCTGCCCAACCTGTATACTCATATATCCTCCTCGATATTCGAACTGTTTTCTTCAACGGACACGGGCCCGCTTTCTTGTCCATTTTCTTCGGCTTGAGTCTCTTCGCCAATCTCTCCGTCGGTCTCTTCATATTCGTCATCTTCTGCCAGCAAGGCCAGACTGACGACCCGTTCTTTTGGATCAATATCAAATAATCGCACACCTTGGGTATTCCGACCAATCGTGCGTAATTCTCGCATCCGCAGCCGAATAATACGTCCACTATCGGTGATCAGCATCAGGTGATCTTCATCAGTGACTTGGCGCACACCGACAACTTCCCCTGTCTTGTCTGTCGTGCGCATGGTAAGTACCCCCTTACCAGCCCGTGATTGTACTCGGTATTCGTCTACGCTACTGCGTTTGCCATAGCCGAGAGACGAGACAGTCAGAAGGGTTTCGTCCGGGTTTAAAACAGCTAAGGAAACAACCTTGTCGTCGGCTTCCAGACTGATGCCTTTTACCCCCTGCGTACTGCGACCAGTCGGCCGAACGTCCTTCTCAGAAAAGCGAATAGCTTTGCCATTTCTGGTCGAGAGAAGGATATCCTGATTGCTGTTTGCCATCCGTACGCCGATGACTTCATCGTTGTCGTCCAATGATATGGCGATAATCCCGCCTGTCCGTGGATTGGAGTACGCCATCAGATCTGTCTTTTTCACTCGACCATTTCGGGTGGAAAAGACGATGGAGATATCTTCTTTGAATTCGCGCACGGGAAGAAATGCAGAGATATTTTCTCCTTCTCCAAGCGGAAGGAGATTGATAATCGCCTTGCCTTTAGCCGTACGACTGCCTTGCGGAATCTCATGCACCTTGACCCAGTGGACTCGACCAAAAGAGGTAAAAAACAAGAGATATGAGTGGGTTGAAGACACGAATAAGTGCTCAACAAAGTCTTCTTCTCGGGTGGTCGCACCGACCATACCCTTCCCACCCCGTCGTTGGGATCGATACTGAGATGTCGCGTTACGTTTAATATAGCCAGCGTGCGATATGGTGACGACCATATCTTCTTCAGCAATCAGATCTTCGATAGACAGGTCAGCCGTAGCAGCAATAATTTCAGTCCGGCGTTCATCAGCAAAACGTGTCCGAATATCTTCGAGTTCCTCTCTGATAATGGCGTCAATCTCGCTGGGGTTGGCCAAAATGTGTTCAAGCTGCTGGATAAGCGCAAGTATCTCGGCGTGTTCGTCTAATATTTTGCCCTGCTCAAGTTGGGTGAGGCGCTGCAAACGCATATCCAGAATAGCCTGAGCTTGAATCTCACTCAGCGCGAATCGCGCCACGATTTCTTGACGGACATTGGTCGGACTATCGCCACTGCGGATGATCTGGATGACCGCATCAATATTCTCCAGAGCAATTTTAAGTCCTTCGAGCAGATGCAGACGCTCTTGGGCTTTGCCAAGATTAAAAGTGGTCCGTCGCCGCACAACCTCGCGACGGTGGGTCAAAAAGTGGACGAGGACATCCTTCAGCGTCAAAAGTTGGGGACGCTCGTTCACAATGGCGAGCAGGATAATTCCAAAGGAGTCCTGCATCGGGGTCATTTTATACAGCTGATTAAGAACAACGTCGGGAATGACATCTTTTTTGAGCTCAATGACAATCCGCATGCCACCCCGGTCTGACTCGTCGCGCAAATCTGAGATGCCTTCAATGTGTTTCTCGTTGACCAGATCAGCCATGCGTTCAATCAAACGAGCTTTGTTAACCTGGAACGGAAGCTCGTTCACGATGATCGTACTCTTGTTGGTCCGCTCGTTTTCCTCAAACGAGGTGCGCGCGCGCATATGGACGATACCTTTGCCCGTTTCATATGCCTCGCGGATGCCTGCCATACCATGAATGAAACCAGCAGTCGGAAAGTCGGGGCCCCGAATATATTGCATCAGATCGATGCTGGTCAGAGTCGGATCATTGAGCAAAGCAAACAGTCCATCAACCACTTCGCCGAGATTATGCGGCGGAATATTGGTTGACATGCCAACGGCAATACCAGACGAACCATTGATCAGCAGATTCGGAACCTTGGCTGGCAGAACAACGGGTTCCTCAGTCGAATCATCGTAGTTGGCGATAAAATTAACGGTATCCCGCTCAATGTCATTCAACATTTCCGAGGCAATCCGCGTCATACGGATTTCGGTATAGCGCATCGCAGCTGGAGGATCACCGTCGACTGAGCCAAAGTTACCCTGCCCATCCACAAGCGGATAACGCAACGAGAAATCCTGGGCCATGCGGACAATGGTATCGTAAACGGCAGTATCCCCATGCGGATGATATTTGCCAATAACATCACCAACAATACGGGCGGACTTTTTGTATGAACGATTCCAGTCGTTGCTGAGATCGAACATCGCGTACAACGCCCGTCGGTGCACTGGTTTCAGTCCATCTCGCACATCAGGCAACGCCCGGCCGACAATGACGCTCATCGCGTAGTCCATATAGGACTGACGCATCTCTTGTTCGATATTGACGGCGACTAAACGGGGACTGGTAGATTCTTCCATGGGAATAGGAAAGGCTAAATATCGAGATTTTTCACAGAAAGCGCGTTCTCTTCAATAAAACGTCGGCGTGGTTCAACTTCGTCACCCATCAAGGTGGCAAAGATCTCGTCCGCCTCATAGGCGTCTTCAATCCGGACCTGCAAGAGCGTGCGCGTCTCAGGATTCATCGTCGTTTCCCACAACTGTTCTGGGTTCATCTCACCCAGCCCTTTGTAACGCTGGATATCTGTACCTTGGCGCGAACGATTCAAGATATAGTCAATAACAGCCTGCTGACTGTCGAGCGTCTTCGCTTCGTTTTTGTAGACGAGGGTAAAAGGAGCCGTGCCAATACGTCGCAGTTGGTCGATCAGTTTAATCAGCTCTTGGATCTCAGGCAGGTGCAGAAAATCGCTGTCGATGACAGTCCGGATACCCGAGCCGTTCAGCTTGGCCGTTGCAACAATATGGTAGCCTTCGATCTTGGCATTGTCCTCAACAGAGAAAGAGACGGGTAAGAGATCAGGAAAAGTCTCACCTGCTTGCGATTCCGCTCCCTGAGAAATATTGCCGAGCAGCGAACGATCAAACATGGCTTGTGGCGAGACATCCGGTTGGCTCAGCAAAGACCGGACAATCCGTCTGTCCTTGCCTTTCCGCTCGGCCATATCAAACAGCTTTTCACACCGCAAAAAGGTCCTAATCCATTCTTTGAGCGATTCGCCTTGAAGAGGATCAACTTGGCCACCGACTTGAATATTCTCAATTCCCAGGTCGATCAAAAATTCGTTGAGGGCAGCTTCGTCCTTGAGATAGCGCTCAGTCTTGCCACGTTTCACCCGGTAGAGCGGGGGTTGAGCGATGTACACATAGCCGTTTTCAATCAGACCAGGCAGCTGGCGATAGAAAAAAGTGAGGAGCAGAGTCCGAATATGCGAACCGTCGACATCGGCATCGGTCATAATAATGACTGTATGATAACGCAGCTTGGCGAGGTCTGTTTCCTCTCTCCCCACACCCGCCCCAAGCGCGGTAATGAGTAGCCGAATCTCTTGCGAGGACAGCATCTTATCAAAGCGGGCCTTTTCAACGTTCAGGATTTTTCCCCGCAAAGGCAGAATGGCCTGGGTACGGCGATCACGGCCTTGTTTAGCTGATCCACCAGCTGAGTCACCCTCAACCAGATAGATTTCGCTTAAGGCAGGGTCGCGTTCTTGGCAGTCGGCGAGTTTGCCAGGCAGCGATCCAGAATCAAGCGCGCCTTTTCTGCGGGTCAGATCTCTGGCCTTGCGCGCAGCCTCGCGCGCCCGCGAAGCGTCGAGACACTTCTGCCAAATGCGTTTGGCCTCAGTTGGATGCTCTTCAAAATACGTGGCGAGTTTTTCATTGACCATTGCCTCAACAAAGCCTTTTATATCGCTATTCCCGAGCTTTGTTTTGGTCTGGCCCTCAAATTGAGGCTCAGAAACCTTGACGCTGACAATCGCAATCAAACCTTCTCTGATATCTTCGCCTTGGAGTCCCTCTTGGTCTTTTTTGAGGAGCCCGTTGGTCCCGGCGTACGAATTCACTGTCCGGGTCAGGGCCGACTTGAGGCCAATTAAGTGTGTCCCACCCTCAATTGTGTTGATATTATTGGCAAAAGTGTAGACGTTCTCAACGTAGCCCTCGTTCCACTGCAGGGCAATTTCTGCTTCGGCATCTTCTTTCTCGCCTTGCAGATAGATTACGTCTTGGTGGAGCGGCTTCTTGGCCAAGCCAAGGTGTTCGACAAAGGAGACAATACCACCTTCGTAATGGAAATCGTGGCGTTTCTGGTCGCGTTCGTCTTCAATCGCAATATGCAGACCCCCATTCAGAAAAGACAGCTCACGGAGCCGTTGGGAGAGCACTTCAAAGCTGAATTCTGTCACCTCAAAAATCGCTGTGTCCGGTTTGAAGGTAACTTTGGTCCCGCTCTCCTCTGCTCGGCCAACCTCCCTGAGCGGTGTTTCTGGATCTCCACAGTGATAAGTCTGGGTGTAGATCTTGCCATCCCGCACAATCTCGATGTTCAAAGATTCTGACAATGCATTCACGACTGAGATGCCCACCCCATGCAGTCCGCCAGAAACTTTGTAAGCTTTTGAGTCGAATTTCCCCCCGGCATGGAGCTTCGTCAGCACGACCTCTGCGGCAGAAATCCCCTCAGTCGAGTGAATCTCAGTTGGAATGCCGCGGCCGTTATCCTCAACGGTCACGCTGTTATCGATGTGGATCGTGACTCTAACACGCGTACAGTGGCCGGCGAGGGCTTCATCTACCGAGTTATCAACGACCTCAAAGACAAGATGGTGGAGACCGCGAGTCGAGGTGTCCCCAATATACATCCCTGGCCGTTTCTGAACAGCTTCGAGACCTTCCAGGACTTTTATATGATCCGCGCTGTAGTCTTGTTCTTGTTCGAGCATGAACTCCCCGGGAAAAGCCCTCTTGAAGTAACAGTCAGATACTTCAAAAAATGCTTATTTTTCTGCTACTTTCGTGCCAAGGAAAGTAGCATTTTCTGACTCCGAAGTAAACCAAGAGCCGGGCCGATATTCGTACAAAATAATAATTTTAGAACGTTTTTGTAGAATTAGAATATCCGCATCGGCATAATCACATACGAGAAATCAGGATCTTCCGCCATCCTGAGCAAACCAGGGCTCACATCGTCTTTGAGCGAGAGAGAAATCTGCTGTCCTTCTCCCATCACCCCCAACGCCTCAAGCATATACCTGCCGTTAAAGCCAACCGCGATATTCTCTCCAGCGTATTCGGTTTGCACCTCCTCAACCCCCTCGCCAAGTTCGGGTGTATTCACCGAAATTTCGACCTTCCCCTTCTCGGCCTGCAACTTAATGCCACGCGAGCGCTCAGTGGTCAGAATCAGCAAGCGACGTAGCGCGCTTGATAAATCTTCGCGGGCGAAGGGAATAATAAAATTATGCTCTTTTGGCAGAATCTGTTGATAGTCGGGGAACTCTCCTTCAACCAGCCGCATAGACAGCTGTGTGGTACCTTTTTGCAGTCCAGCAGTGGTTCCCCGTAAAGAAAATTTTGTATCCTCCTCGCTGCGTTCTAAGAGCTTTCTGGCCTCAAGCAGCCCTTTACGGGGAAGAATAACTTTGGGCCAAGCTGAAGGATCAGAAACAGTTGCTTCTCGCTCAATCAGAGCCAAACGGTGGCCATCGCTCGAAACCATGCGTATTTTTCCTGATTCCAGCGCTTCGATATAGACTCCGCTCAGATTAAGCCGAGTCTCGTCTGGCGAGGCGGCAAATAAGGTTTTCTCGATCATCTCCCGGAGGACCTCCCCCGGACACGTAGCGGTGGACGGCTTGTCTCCTTCGGCATCTTCCTGGGTCAGCGTAATAGCTGGAAATTCTTTGGGATCAAGACTGGCCATACGAAAGCGCGATTTTCCACTACTGACTTCTATCCAGCCGCTGCCAGCAGAGCGCAAGAAGACATTTTCAGGCGGGAGCTCGCGGACGATCTCATACAGCTTACGAGCATCGGTGGTAATCGACCCGCCTTTCTTGACTATTGCTCTGCAGTTTTGACGAATGCCGATTTCAAGGTCTGTGGCACCTATCAAGAGTCCGCTTCTTTCTTCTCCACCTTTTCCATCTCCTCCGCTCATGTTTTCGTTTGTCGATTCGATCAGGACATGAGCAAGGATGGGAAGCGAAGAGCGTTTCTCAACCACTCCCTGAACAAGGTATAAACAGCGTAGCAAGTCATCTTTTTCCACCGAGCATTCCATGGTGTTCCCTCTTCTTTTCAGGCTCTCTTCTCTTCTTATCATTCTTCTTTATATAAGATAATAGTAGTAGTAGGGGGATGTGCATATGTGCATAACTGGCTTAAATGTTTGAATTCACACAGTAATTTTATGCACAGGGGGTGTGCATAAAAATGAGACTTATGCACAGGGTCAAAAGTTATGCACAGCTTCTAGAAGTTATCAACAGCTTATGCACAGAGTTATGCACAGGCTTATTCTGTTTCGGGCGTTCCTGCATAAACATAACTATTATCGGCTATCAGCAAAGAACGAATGACTCGTCTGAATTAATTATCCTTAACGCGTTGGCTGTAGATGGTGCTCTCAATCCTATCAAGGATGGCTTGGAGTTCTTCGTCGCGTTTGAGACGTTTTTCAATCGTACTGCAGGCGTACAGGGCAGTCGTATGGTTTTTGCCACCAAACCGGATGCCAATCATCGGATATGAGGTGTTGGCCAATTTCCGGCACAGGTACATGGCAACCTGGCGGGGAAACGCCACTGGCTTGGTTCGCTTCTTAGAATTCAGGTCAGCTACCCGTAGGCCAAAATACTTGACGACGGCCCGCTGAACCATTTCAATCGTAATTTCAGGACCTTTGTCCTTGACTAAGTTGTTGAGAACTTGGCGGGCAAAATCGACCGTAATAGCCGTATCATTCATCCCGGCAAGGGCGCCGAGTCGGGTCAGACCGCCTTCGAGTTCACGGACGTTGGCCGTCACATTTGAGGCAATGAAGAGAGCCACATCTGGCGGAATCAGGATTTTTTTGGCCAGGGCCTTTTTCTGTAAAATAGCGATCCGAGTTTCCAAATCAGGTGGTTGAATATCAGCAATCAGACCGGACTCGAACCGGTTGCGCAGTCGCTCTTCTAAACCCTGAATTTCGTTAGGGAACTTATCAGAGGTGAGAATGATTTGTTTGCGCGTCTCATACAGAGTATTGAAGGTATGAAAAAATTCTTCTTGAGTCCGTTCTCGACCCGATAGGAACTGTATATCATCGACAATCAGCACGTCTGCTTTGCGAAACTTGTTTTTAAAGTCATCCATGCGGTCGCGGCGGATATGCGAAATGAGCTCATTGGTGAACGACTCTGAGGACAGATAAAAGACACTGCTCTTGCCCTTTTTGACCAGCGTTTGGTGCCCAATGGCATTGATCAGATGCGTTTTTCCGAGCCCTACTCCACCGTAGATGAATAGCGGATTGTAGTGATTGCCCGGATGATCGGACACAGCCTGTGCTGCCGCATGGGCAAATTGATTGCCACCGCCGACGACAAAGCTCGAAAACGTGAAACTTTGCACCAGTCCGTTTTTCTTGGTCTGGCGTGATTTTGTTTTCGATCGTGTTTCCTGTGCTTGTTGAGCTAAGGCGTCGTCTGCCTCTTTATCCTTTTCATCCGTTTCGCCTTGCTTGTCAGACTCATCGTCTGTTTGTTCGCCGCGCTCATTTTGAGGAAACAGTTCGCCCTGTTGTTTGCTGCTATTTACGTGGATCGCCACGTGCGCTGTATGGCCTAAGACAGAGGCCAAGGATGCTTCTAGCGGTCCAAGAAGATTGTTGAGGAGCCACTCACGAAAAAGCGGACTCGGAACTTCCAGATGAAAGATGTCTCCTCGGAGCCCAATCGGACGGGTCGGCTTCAGCCAAGTCTTAGTATTGGTCTTCCCAATCTTTTCCTCAACAACGTCCAATACGTTTTCCCACACCCTATCCATACCACACACTCACCCTGAGTTTGTAGGCAAGTTATACACACCTGTGCATAACTCCCTAACACCCTATCCCGTAAAGGATTTTCCACAACTTTACACAAGGTTTTGCACATACTTCTCCCTCGCCTTTTTCCCCTCCCTCCCCGGAAAGCCCGGCTTTTACAGCTAGGAGGGTTGGAAGCAAAGGAGAAGATCATTTGTTACGACATCGCTGTTTTGAGTTTCAAAAGAGAGGTTCAGATGATGTTACTCCAAGCTGTTTAGACGTTTTCGATTGGCAATGCAAGCAAACAAATTTCCGATCCGTAAAGTTACTGATTTTCCTACACAATTCTTTTTGCCTTGACGTGACACAGGGCGAGTGTTAGCACAGGATAACCCATCGTGAGGTAAAAAAACGCGCTATGTCTACGTCAGATAAGCTCTTTCGCGAAGCTCAAGAAATCATTCCCGGCGGAGTTAATAGTCCGGTGCGCGCCTGGCGCGCAGTAGGCGGCACTCCACGGTTCATTCAGCGGGGTCGTGGCTGCCGAGTGGTTGATGCCGACGGCAAAGAATACATCGACTATATCGGATCGTGGGGACCGCTGATTGCTGGGCATGCACATCCTCAAGTCGTGCGTGCCCTCGAAGACGTGGTCAAGCGTGGCACAAGTTTTGGCGCACCAACAGCTAAAGAGATTGAGCTGGCGCGGATGGTGATCGCTAGCGTGCCTTCAGTCGAGAAGATCCGCCTCACATCCTCTGGGACCGAAGCCACAATGACGGCTTTGCGTATAGCCAGGGGGTGTACAGACCGAACGAAGATCATTAAGTTCGCGGGCTGCTATCATGGCCACAGCGACGCGTTACTTGTTCGAGCTGGCTCAGGCGCACTGACTTTTAGCCAGCCGGATAGCCGAGGCGTTCCTGAGGCTTTTGCTAGCCAGACTCTTATCGCTGAGTATAATAATCTGGCCAGCGTTGAAGCCCAGATTACAGCCAATCCAGATGCTGTTGCCGCTGTTATTGTTGAGCCAGTCCCGGGGAATATGGGACTGGTATTGCCAGAAGAACGTTTCCTGGCCGACCTCAGGACACTCACCAAAGATACTGGTGTGGTTTTGATCTTTGACGAAGTCATGAGCGGCTTCCGGCTGGCACGAGGCGGAGCGCAAGAACTGTATAATATTGATCCAGACCTGAGCTGCTTTGGTAAAGTCATCGGCGGCGGACTACCGCTAGCGGCAGTTGGCGGTAAGAGTGAGATTATGGACTGTCTTGCCCCGTTAGGACCGGTATACCAAGCGGGAACCTTATCTGGTAATCCGCTGGCAGTCACAGCAGGCATAGAGACGCTCAAGATTATGCAGAATCCAGGCGCGTATGAGCGATTAAACGAAACCGGTAGCCAGCTTGCCGAGGGACTCCGAAAAGCGATTCAAGACACAGGCATCCACGCCTGCGTCAATCAGCTCGGCTCAATGATCACTGTTTTTTTTGGAGTCGATGCAGTCAATGACTATGACACAGCAGTCAGCTGCGACACCAAGATGTTTGCGCGCTATTTCCACGGCATGATCGAGCGAGGTATCTACCTGCCGCCATCCCAGTTCGAAGCCGCATTTCTTTCCCTTTCACACGGAGAAGTAGAAGTAGAAGAAACCGTGTTTGCCGCCAAAGAAGTTATGCAAACCCTCAAGCCTTCATAGTCTTTTTACGTTTCACGTTTTCCTCATGCCAAAGGACAACACGCTTTTCACCTACGGAAGATACGGCGCCCTTGGCTTTGAATTCGCTGGGGCAGTTGTTGC
The DNA here is from genome assembly GCA_965231765.1 of Binatia bacterium. GTDB lineage: Bacteria > Desulfobacterota > Binatia > Bin18 > Bin18 > JAAXHF01. The sequence continues at coordinate 3,104,145 of OZ246887.1, read as the reverse complement.
TGGTATTCTCCTGGGACGCTATCTTGACGGCGTATTTGGGACGCCACCACTACTTATGGTCCTGGGAGCAGTCGGCGGCATGGCTGGTGCCTTGTACCGTCTCATTATTGTGCTTCAGCACCTGTCTCGTCCCCCCGATAATTTAGATAATGCAAACAACAATCGAAAAGATTGAACGGCTCAATATTCTCTTAATTGGCCTAGGTGCTGGGATTAGCTGGGCAACTGAGTATGTGCATGTGCCAAGCCTGATTATTGGTGGAGTCGTGATGCAGGTTAACTTCTGGCTCCTCAAAAAAGTTGTGCGGACGGCACTTTCTCCGTCGGCACACGACGGAGGCAGAAAATCCCGTGCCTTCATATGGTTTGTGGCTAAGGGACTGTTTTTTCTGGCTTTACTGAGTGCCCTGTTTATCCGCTATCCTGTTCATGGCCAGAGCTTTGCGATCGGGGTCTCTTTACTGCTGCTAGCCTGCATGATAGTTGGCCTGTCCGTATCAAAAAATGACAGGCAAGAGATCGAGCAGACGCACCGCAGCGTAGAAAATCATTAGAGTAGAAACATGGAACACCACCCTTTCACCTGGGTCTCTGTGATCCCTGGTTTGAACCTTTTACCAGGCCATATTGCGACATCCATCATCATCACTGGCCTCCTTATTTACCTTGCATCCAAGGCCAAGCAGCAGATGGATGCAGCCCCAGACCCCAACATTCCTGATGATTCGCTCAGTCTACGTAATATGGCCGAGCTGCTGGTTGAAGCTGTCCACAGTATGGCGGAGGGTGTCCTCGGGGACCGAGCACGGCGCTATGTCCACCTGTATGGTACCTTCTTCTTATTTATTCTGTGCGCGAATTTGACGGGTCTGGTTCCGGGGTTCTCTCCACCGACGAGTGATTTTAATGTCACCTTCGCTTTGGGTGCGCTTTCCTTCGTCGCCTACAATTTTTTCGCTTTTCAAGAACAGGGACTGTCCTACTTGAAACACTTTGTGGGTCCGATCTGGTGGCTCGGAATCCTAATGGTTCCTCTGGAACTCATTGACAATTTTGTACGGCCCTTCTCGTTGGGGCTGCGACTCTTCGGGAATATGACCGGTGACCATGTGGTCTTAGAGATTTTCACCGATCTGACAAAGATCGGCATCCCGGTGGTGTTCTATGCGCTGGGGGCGTTTGTCTCCCTGGTCCAGGCATTTGTGTTCACCTTGCTCAGCTTGGTGTACGTATCTCTGGCCACGGCACATGACGATCACCACTAATGCATGGAAGGGATCAGTGCACGAATATGGACATGGACGCGTAGAGAGAAAAAACTGCTACATAAGAAGCTATCTCTAAGGCGAAGGGGCGAGGAGCGGTTGAAGAGGATGAGAGAGGCGTGCCCAGGGCTTTGCTAACGGGAGGCAAGAAAGGAGTAGAGGTATGAAGAGAGTATGGACGATAGGAGCATTTGCAGCATTCCTGTTGCTGACAACAAGTGGTGCCGCATTTGCACAAGATGGTGGGGGCGACTCATCAAGAGGAATGATTGCTCTCGCCGCAGGCTTGGCTATTGGTATCGCAGCTGTTGGGGCTGGATTGGGACAAGGGCGCGCTGTTGCTGCCGCAATGGAATCGATTGGCCGAAATCCCAGCTCTGCTGACCGCATTCAGACCCCGATGATCATTGGTATCGCGTTTATTGAGGCGCTGGCCATTTACGCGCTGGTGATCGCGTTTACGCTGTCGGGAAATGTGTAAATCAGGACGGAGTGCTGAGTAACGAGGACTGAGTAGAGGCGGCCAATTGGCCGCCTTTTTTGTTTGTGCGCTTACACAAACAATCTCTGAGTCAGAATCGCAACCGAGATAATCGCAAACAGAATGTAGAAAGCACTGATCACACCAAGGATCGCCGTTCGCACTGGGCCAGGTCGCATTTCAGGTGGGAGATGCCTGCGATTCAACATGAGGGTCAGTGGGGTATAAATAGCCATAGCAATACCGCCAAAAAAAGCCGAACCCATCAAAAACAGAATTGGCGGTAGACTCTCATACAGATACGTCAGGACAATTCCCAGAATAATCCAGCCAACTGCAATCGTTCCATACCACCAACTGATTGGTTTTTTCTGGGCCCAAGAATAGTTGGTGTGCAAAATATCCGCGCATGAACGCGCTACCCCATCAATCAGCGTCAATTGGGTACTAAACAGACACGCGGTTCCCACGAGCAGAAACAAAGTCTTGCCAAACGAACCCCACAGCCTGCCCATAATTTCTGCTTCTTGCCAGACAAGCAGCTCCTGATTAGGAACAATACCTCGCGGGTGTAGAACCGCTAGCGCGCCATAGATAAACAACAAAATCGTGACGGTATTCAGAAACCAGAAAAACAAGATCTGGTCGAGATGCAGATGCCGGAACCAGGCATTCCAGCGTTCGAGGTTCTGCTCGGTTGACGTGATCTGAAACGCACGCTCAGCTGTTGTTTCCTCGCGCCCGCGCAGCGGGTTGAGCACTTTTGGTACCAGCGCGCCCATGCCCCAGCCTTTATCCCGAATATAAAACGAGAAGAATAAGTTTGCTGTTCCACCCGCCCCAGCAAACACGATCGAGGAGAATAAGACATACATAGCCATATCCGGGTCTTTATACGGAATGTTGAGCATTCCGCTGCCCAGATCTTTCCAGGTCGAAGCATCTCCAACTGAAAACGCAATCGTAATCAGCCCGACAGTAATCAGCACAACCAGCGCCTTAACCGTGTGCTCCAGCGAAGCATATACCCGCTCTGGCCCAAACAGCACAAAAGCCACGCCAATAAAGGTAATCGTCGTCCAAATCCACGGGTCGCCCCAACCGTCAGGTCCGACAATCAGTACTTTGAGTGCACCGCCACACGCCCGTGCCCAGCCAGGCAAGATCCAACTACACACATTCAAGAGCAGAAAGATCCAGGCAAAATGACGTGATACACGTAGAAAGCCACCGTAAATACTCTCACCCGTGGCAAGTGTATAGCGACCGACCTCACAATTAATCCAGAACTGAAAAAATACTCCAAGTACAGCTGCCCAGGTCATACTCGCCCCGAACTGCGCCGTATTGCGTGGCCAGACAATCAGTTCACCGGCACCAATAGATAGGCCAACTAAGACCGCGCCAGGTCCGGCGAGTTGCCAGAAGCTGCCTGATTTCGCAGGAATGTCGCTGGATTCGAATTTGGGAGGCATGAGGAGAGGGGATAAGAAAAATCAAAAGTCAAAGGGCAAAAGTAGGACGAGAAGAAGGTCTTATTTTTGACTTTTGATTTGCTTCTCTTATACGTAGCCTTCTTGCCGGAGATGCTCTGCCGTCAAAACTGCCCCTTTGGCCGCGCCCATTTTGGTGTTGTGGCTGACCAGCATATATTTAACCCCGTTGTCCAATGCGTTATCGGGCCGGAAACGTCCTGCGGAAGTTGCCATGCCGTCTTCAGCATCACGATCTAAACGTGGCTGGGGCCGGAATGGGTCGTCATGGACAATGATCATATGCTGCGGAGCGGAGGGCAGACCCATGTTCGCAAACTCTTGACCAAAGGCGATCATGGCCGCTCGTGCATCTTCAACCGAACATGGTTTGTCCATGACTGCTAAGACAGATTCGGTATGTCCTTCGATCACTGCAACCCGAGTGCAGGTTGCGCTGACGGAAAAATCAGCTGGGGTGATAGTACCGTCGGTCAAAACACCCAGAATTTTCTGGGCTTCTTTTTCGACCTTTTCCTCTTCACCAGAGATGAAAGGAATAATATTGTCAATGATATCGAGGCCAATGACACCGGGTGAACGGCCCGCGCCAGACATGCCTTGCATGGAGGTCATGATAACTTTTTGAATACCAAAAGTGTCGAACAAAGGTTTGAGCGTAATCGCCAAGCCAATCGTAGTGCAATTGGGCTGGGTAGCAATATAACCCCGCCAGCCACGATTCTTCTTCTGCGTCTCAATCAGATGGATATGATCCAGATTGATACCTGGAATGAGGAGAGGAACATCTTCCTCATATCGAAACGCCGACGCCGCGCTCATAACTGGCGTTGTTTTGGCGTACAGCGGCTCTAGTTCCCGAGCCGGGCCAGATTCAACAGCCGAGAACACCAGATCGATTCCATTCAGGTCAATCGACGACGCCTCATGGACTATCATCGACAGGACCTCTTGCGGCGGTTCCTCCAGACACCACCAGCGTCGGGCACCCGTTTTGGCATCCCGAATCGCGTCAGCGTACATTTTTCCAGCTGAGCGTTCCGAGGCGGCTAATAAACCGACCTCAAACCAAGGATGATTCTCTAAGGCAACCAGGAATTGTTGCCCGGCAATGCCAGTGGCTCCGACAACTGCAACACGTTTTTTCATAGCATTTTAATAAGCGGGAGCAGGCTGTTTTTGTCAACTCCCGTTAGACTTGTCTTCACCTTTGCCCTTTGATTTTCTTATCTCTGTGCCCACCCGCCACTAAACGGAATTGCCTGACCAACAAAAAAGTCACTTTCGTTGCTGGCTAAGAATGCTGCGAACAGAGCATCTTCGCGCGGCGTGCCGAGCCGACCAGCCGGGACTTGGCGTTTGAGCGATTGCTGAAAAGACTCTTTAGCCAGTAAGGAAGCCGGATAATACTCTTCACTCTGAACGTAGTTTTGGGCAATCAGGTTGATCTGTATGTTATGCGGCCCAACTTCTACGCCGACTGACTGCACGTAGCCAACCTGAGCGGCTCGGGCTGAGCTATAGGCGGCCAGGGTTTTCATGCCACGTAGCGCCGACGCACTGCCATAGACCACAATTTTGCCTGCCTTGCGTTCGATCATTTGAGGCAACACTGCCCGCGTCAAACGATGTAGCGGATGAACCATCCCGTTGAAGGCGCATTCCCAATTGGCGTCTGACAAATCCTGAGCTGCAATGCCAGAAAACGTTGGGGCTGCCAGGTTCGCAATCAATACATCAACCTGACCGGCGCTTTTGATTAAAGCATCTGCCGCGTCGGGTTGTGTCAGATCGCTCGTATCAGCAATAATCTCTGCACCTTCTTCGGCAAAGACCTCTTGTGTTGCCTGGCCCATAAAGTCATTGGAACTGGTAAGCACCACGCGTTTACCTTGGAGTCGGTTTGGCATCTGCATTGCCCCCTGATTGTATTATTTTTTATTGTTTCAGATCGACGAGATCTGATCCGGCCAGGTCCTTGAGGCGCCGCCGGCAGACAAATTCCTGGAGGGCTCTTTCTACTGCTTCCCGCTCGGTTTTGACTTTCGCTAACTGCCTCGTTTTCTCCAGGAGTGCTGAGTCTTCTATCACTTATAGTTTCATCGTGAGGCACCTCTCCCATACACCAAAGGGAGTTCAATCTTTCCATTGCGAAAAACTCCTTCAACACTTCTGAGCATAAACCCTCCTGTGTCGTGTATACGGATTTGTACCAAAATTCGGCCGGAATCCACAAGTCTCATTACTCCACTTGCCCGGTTGACTTCCCCACCAGAACCCATAACACTTGCGGATCGGGAAGGAGTGCCTATGCCAGTCGAGTTTTATGAAGAGTACGAGGTCGATGCCGAGTATGAGACCGCGTCTCGGACGGTGACGGAGACCGATATCGTCAACTTCGTGAACCTGTTTGGCTTCACCGAGCCGCTGTTCATCAACATGGAGTTTGTGGAGAAGCAGAGCTTGTTTGGCGGCCGGATTGCTCCAGGCGCGTTTACCTTTTCGATGTCAGAAGGCTTGATGATTCAGGCCGGCTTGGCCCGCGGCGGCTTGGCCCTGTTGGGTATCGAAGAGCTGAAAGTTCCAGCTCCATTACGGTGTGGAGACACGGTGCATGTCAAAGTTAAGGTCTTGTCCAAACGCGAAACTTCGAAACCGGACCGAGGCGTGGTGACGTTTGATCAGCAGGTATTGAACAGTAAGGGCGACATATTGTTGCAATATACTGTCAAACGGATGATTCGGCGGCGGCCTGCGGCAATCTGAGAAGGATGCAGTATGGATACGAGTACGATTGATCGGTTGCGTGAGCTGGTTGGGGAAGATGGGGTGGTGGACAACGCAACGGCGCTGTCTACGTATGACTGCGATGGCTATACGTTAGAGAAATCAACTCCTGATATCGTTGTTTTGCCCCACTCGACCGAGGAAATGGTCGCCGTTGTTCAATACTTGCATCAGGAGAAAATCTCCTTTGTGCCACGTGGTGCCGGGACGGGCTTGAGTGGTGGCTGTCTGCCAATTGAAGCGCCGGTCATGATTGGGACAAGTCGGCTGAATAAGATCAAGCATATCGATCTGACCAACCGTCGTATTGTTGCCCAGTCTGGGGTGGTCAATTTGTGGGTCAGTAATGCGGTCAAAAATGAAGGTCTGCAATATGCGCCTGATCCGTCCAGCCAGCAGGCATGCACGATTGGTGGCAATGTGGCCGAGAATTCGGGTGGTCCGCATACACTCAAATACGGGGTAACAACCAACCATGTGCTGGGGGTAGAGCTGGTCTTGCCCAATGGCGACGTGGTGACGCTCGGCGGAGCAGTCGAGGACGTGCCTGGGTATGACTTACGGGGGGTCACTATAGGTGCTGAAGGCACGTTCGGGCTGGTGACCGAGGCAACGCTACGCCTGACGCGTCAGCCTCAGGCATATCGGACCTTTTTGGCTGTGTATGAGTCTGTTGACGATGCGACTGAGACGGTGTCTGACATCATTGCGGCGGGAATTGTACCGGCTGCCTTGGAGATGATGGATACGCTTATCATTCAAGCCGTTGAAGAGGCGTTCCATGTTGGTTTTCCGACTGATGCCGGAGCAGTATTGATCATTGAGCTGGATGGCTTAGCCGCAGGGCTTGAGCCGCAAACAGCTCAGATTCAAGACATCTGCCGCCACAATAGTGCCCGTGAGGTCCGGATTGCGGCTGATGATGCGGAGCGTCTTGCGCTATGGAAAAGTCGCAAACGCGCGTTTGGCGCGATCGGGCGCTTAGCGCCGAACTATGCCACCCAGGATGGAGTTGTCCCCCGGACCAAGGTGCCTCATATTCTGCGTGCGATTAGCGGTGTGGCTGAGAAGTATCAGCTACGTATTGCCAACGTTTTTCACGCGGGCGACGGGAATATCCATCCGATTCTGATGTATGACGAGCGCAACCCGGGCGAAGCTGAGCGGGTGGTCCAAGCCGGCCAGGAAATTCTGAAAGCGTGTGTAGACCTGGGTGGTAGCCTGACTGGAGAGCACGGCATCGGTATTGAGAAACGCGAGCAAATGCCGCTCATTTTTAGTCCTGAAGATCTGCTGGTGATGAGCGATATTCGCTCGGTCTTTAATCCAGACAATCGGTGTAATCCGCATAAGATTATTCCAACGCCTGGTTCGGGCTGTATTGACGTGCGTACGCCGCGCCGGCAGGTACCGCTCTAAGGCAGAGTTCCGAGTGCTGAGGACTGAGTGCTGAGTAAGAGGGACAAGTCGTAGGGCAAGTCAGGGGAATGATAAGAATGGGTGAGACGGAGGAGCGTGAGCGCTTTAGTATTGACGGTAAGCAGCCGCAGGAGGTGAGCTTGCCAACATCAGTTGAGCAAGTGTCGGAGATTTTGCGCAGGGCTGGGGAGAGAAAACTTGCGGTGAGTCCTGTCGGACTGGGGGCGTTTCTGCATTTGGGCGGTATTCCTCGACGCTATGACGTAGCGCTGTGTCTAGAGCGGCTGCAGAACATTATTGATTATCAACCGACTGATATGACGGTCACGGTTGAGGCGGGTATGAGCTTATCACAGCTGCAAGCGATTTTGGGGGAGAACGGCCAATGGCTGCCCTTGGACCCACCCAATCCCGAACAGATGACGGTCGGTGGACTGATTGCGACCAATCTGAATGGACCGTCGCGTTTGTCGCAAGGGACTATCCGGGATTTTCTGATTGGACTGACGGTTGTCCGAGCGGATGGCTCGGTGATCAAAGGCGGCGGGCGGGTAGTCAAGAATGTGGCAGGTTACGATCTGGCTAAGCTGTATTGTGGCTCGTTTGGGACGCTGGGTGTGATTGTTGATGCGACCTTTATGATTCGTCCTCGGCCCGCAGCGCAGACGATTTTTGCACTTCAGTTTGCGTCAGTAGAACAGGCTATGCAGACAGCTTTGCATCAGATTAGTACCGATCTCCAGCCGTTTTTCCTTGACCTGGCCAGTTTTGATCCTATGAACCCGGCGAATGGACAGGCGGGCTGCCATCTCATTGTTGGCTTGGCGGGTATTCAGGAAGATGTTGATTATCAACGGGCTCACCTGCTGGAGCTCGGCGGCGGCGATGAGATTCAGGTTCCTCATGTCCAGGAGATTGAAGGCGATGCCGCTCAGAATCTTTCCTTGACCTTGCGCGATTTTCCGGTGAGTGGTGACGCTGCACTCCGCTGCAAAACGAGCCTCTTGCCAGCCCAGATTGCCGAGTTCTGTACCCGGGTTGGAGAAGAGGCTGCGCTACGGGGGGTGCGCGTCGAGTTTTTGGCCCGAGCCGGGAATGGTATTGTATATAGCCGGTTTTTGCGTCCAGCCGAGGTGCCGCTTGAAAAGCTGATTTCGCTCGTTGATTGGCTGCGCATCCTGACCAAAAAAATGGCCGGTTATATGACTGTCGAAGGCATCGATTACAGACTGAAAGATAGAGTCGATGTCTGGGGCCACGTTGGGGGGGCTTTTCGATTGATGAAAAAGCTCAAGGAAACCCTTGACCCTGAAGAGCTACTGAACCCTGGACGCTTTGTCGGGGGGATTTAAGGGTTTTCATTGCCCTCGCAAGGAAGGGACGAGAGGGGAACGGACCACTATTCTTATGCCAGAACTAAACACGAATTTTGTTGATCACGACAAGTTCTTTGATTGTGTGCACTGCGGCCTGTGTCTGTCGTTTTGCCCGACCTATGTCGAGCTCGGCACAGAGATGGATTCTCCACGGGGCCGGATTGTGACCCTGCGAGGGCTTCAAGAAGGTCGCTTTCCGTTGGATACGGAAGCCGTCCGCCACCTTGATTTATGCCTCGGCTGTCGAGCCTGTGAAACAGCGTGTCCGTCTGGCGTCCAGTACGGAGCCTTAATCGAAGGAGCCCGGCCGTTCATTGAGCAACATTATAAACGTCCTCTCCTGGAACGTTTCAAACGTGGGGCAATCAATACGATTTTTCCCAATCCACTTGGCGTGTGGCTCTTTGCCGGACTGCTTAAGTTTGGGGCAAGATTGGGGCTGAGTCGCTTAGCCCAGGCCGCTTGGCTGCCTCAACAGCTTCGTTCCCTATTTGGTCTCGTGCCTGAAAAGGGCAGCGTGTCATCGGCCGCGCTGTTAGGTCGCTACGCAGCGATTGGCGAGAAGCGCTACACGGTCGCTATGCTGTCTGGGTGTGTGATGCCGGAACTGTTTGGGGCGACCAACCAGGCTACGGTGAAGGTCTTGCAGCACAACGGCTGCGACGTGCTGGTGCCCCAAAGCCAAGCGTGTTGCGGTGCGCTCTTATTGCACAATGGTGATAAGCCGAACGCGCTTGCTCTGGCCCGACGGAATGTTGATGTGTTTAGCGGCTTGGAATTTGATGCACTTGTCATTAATGCGTCTGGCTGTGGGGCGATGATGAAGGAGTATGGCGAGCTGCTGAAAGATGATCCAGCGTACAGTGAAAGAGCTGAGCAATTATCGGCCAAGATGCAAGATGTGTCTGAATTTCTGTGCAGTATTCCTCTCGTCAGGCCAACAAAGACCGTCACAAAAAAAGTGACTTATCATGATGCCTGCCACTTAGCCCATGGTCAGGGCGTGCGTGAACAACCGCGCATGTTGCTGGCCGCCATTCCAGGCTTGCACGTCACCGATCTGCCAGAGTCAGACTGGTGTTGCGGCAGTGCCGGGACGTATAACTTGACCGAACCGGCAATGGCCCAGCGTCTGTTGAATCGGAAAGTCAATAACATTAAGACGACCGAGGCCGAGACTGTGGTGATGGGCAACCCTGGTTGTTTGATGCAGATTCGAGCCGGCTTGCAGCAACAAGGCCTGCCGATTACAGCGCTGCATACGGTTGATCTGTTGGCCGAGGCTTACGGAGACTAAGAAGCCATTGTCTATGAGCGAAAATGGTAATCACGACCGGGCCACTCAACCGCTTCGCAGCCTCACAGAGGATGAAATACAGACTATCATGGAAGCCTCTCCAGACCCACAAGACAAAGCCGCCATCATGTTGGTGTTCGGCGCTGGTCTACGAATCAGCGAGTTGACCGGCCTGACGTGGGAGGATGTGACCGATGACGCGGAGAATCCCATCAAGCTGCGCGTCACGTCCACAGATGCCACAACGTGCCAGGTGCTGGTTGAGCGCAGGCTGTGGAACAAGTATGTGGCGCCGCTGTTCTTTGCCAGTCTGGACGGCGGAGCAGCAGGTTGCACGAGTACCCCGGCAGAGCCGCGTATCTTTCCAGTGAGTATGCAGCGGATTCAACAGACCATTGAGGAGGCTGCTGCTCGCGCGGGGCTCGAGAAAAAAGTTCTGTCGCAGAGGTGAGATTTCCCTACTCTGCTTCCTCAACTCCCCGCATCAAAAACTGGTGCCTCCGTTTCCGGTTTTGAAGAGGAGCAAAACGGAATCGTGAAGCGTGTGCGCCGCTGGTATGCGATCCGTGTAGTGCCTCTTCATGGTTGTATCGTAGCGTAGGCCCCGATCAACGCTTTCGCCCTTCCTTCTAGTACACCTCCCAGCGTCCCTGCTTATAATACTCCTGCAAAACCGGCTGGCTCTCATTGTTGACTTCGACCTGGTCGCTGTCGTCGAAAATACCCTTGCCAAAATGGGCCATGGAAATCATCGCTTCTTGGTTCAGGAAACGTGTCGGTACCTGATCAAATGAGAGACGGACGACGGTTTCTTTGAGGGTGATGTGGTCCAGGAGATCTTTATCCACCCCCAACACAAACCCCCACTCGCCCATAGTTGGAATGTGAGTGTGATACGGCAGCAGGCTGAAGCCTGCCGCTTGCAGCGTCTTGTAGATGCACACAAACGCCTTGCGCGCAAAAAATGGACTGCTGGCTTGGGTGACGATAACTCCACCACGTTTGAGATGTTTGCGGCATAAGCGGTAAAAATTCAGCGAGTAGAGCCGAGCGAGTTCAACGGAGTTTGGATCTGGCAGATCAATGATAATCGCGTCAAATAGGTGATGCACATCGTGCAGATATGCAAAGGCATCGGCATTGATGATCTCAACCCGGGGATCTGTGAGCGCGTCATTATTGAGTTGCACTATCACAGGATGAGAGGAGGCGAGTTCCGTCATCTCGGGGTCCAGATCAACCAACGTGACCTGTTTCACATCCGAGTATTTGAGAACTTCCCGGACGGCGAGACCATCTCCACCGCCCAGAATGAGAATCTCCTCCCGATTGCCGACCAGTGCCAACGCTGGATGCACTAAGGGTTCGTGGTAGCGCTCCTCGTCATAGCTGCTGAACTGTTGATTGCCGTTAATGTACAGCCAATGATCATCCCGCCAGCGGGTCATGACCAGGCGCTGATAAGGCGTTTGTTTGACAAAGATGACCGTGTCTTTGTACATCGCTTGTTCGCCAAACAACACAATCGGCTTTGCCCACACAGCCAAGCTCAAGAGGCCAATACCAACACTGCCCCACAGCACCGACATGACACGCGGGCGTTCAAACAAAGACCGAAAGCGAAACACAAACACGGACGCGACCGCAAAATTTACCATCCCTAGCGCAACCGGCGTATACGTCAGCCCCAGATACGGCAACGCAAAAAAAGCAAAGAATAAGCCACCGACCAAGGCGCCATAATAGTCATTTTCCATGACTGACGAGATATTCACCCGCAGGTCTTCGTAGCTGGCATTCACCCGAGTGATGAGCGGGATTTCCATGCCGATCAACAGACCGATGCCAATCCCCAACGGATAAATCACAACGCCGACATTATTCAGAAATGGAGACAGGACATAGGCAGCTGCGGCGGCACCCGCGCACAGGACAGACAGGCTGAATTCGAGAATGGTAAAGGTATCGAGCAGACCGGACGTGAAGTAGCGACTCAAGCGGCTGCCCAGTCCCATGGCAAACAGCATGAGGGACATGAGGAGGGTCCACTGCAAAGTCGCGTTACCGAGGAAGTAGCTGGCCAGGGTGCACAGCACAAACTCGGCCACAATGCCTGCGCAGCCAGTCGCAAACAGGCACAGCTTCAGAAGTTTAGACACACCAGATGATAAGGAAGGACGCGCCAACGTAGGAAAACATCTCTATGTAGGCCACGCCGAGATGGGGATGGTCTTGTTCGACCAGCTTGGCTGAGATGCTTGTACCAGGCAGCAGGATTTTATCCGTCGCAAAACGAATCAAGGGCAGGAAGACCAGACCGACCAGGGCATACGTCCCAAATTCCATGAGATTGCTTTGCCAGGAGAAGAATTCACCACTGGCGGCAAAGCGTAAGATATTGCCCATACCGATCAATGCACCAGCGAAGCTAACGCCAACTGCGACATTATCGCGCTCAATCTCAGCGTGAATGCTGTATGGAGTGATCCACTCATACATCAGCCCGGTCAGAATCAAACCAAGCTGTCCTAAACCCCAAAAGGCCAGCGCAGTCCAGATTGTTCCGGTTTCGCCAGACAGAGCCCCAAACAGGACGAGACCGGTGGCGGTATACACCCCAGCTTCGGTGATGCCGGTACCGGCATTATGGTCCTGGATGATTTCCTTTTTATTATCGAACTGAAACAGGATCAGTTTATCACTGACCATGGTTGAGATGTTGAGCAGGATAATGCCCAGGGGTCCATACAGAAGGATATCGACCACATCCTCAAGGAGTCCATGCGATGGACCGTTGAGCACCCCGCCGATGGTCAAAACCAGTCCAAAATAATAGCCGACAAGCGCCACAGCCAGGGCAACATTATCGTTGTCCAACAGCTCTTCTGTGACATGGAAATCGGGATGCAGCAGATCAAAAGCGAGCTTGCCGAGCCAGAACAAGGCATAGGCGCAGATGAGATAGATAATCGCCAAAATAAGTGAATCGAGCGTCATGGCTTGTGCTGCTCTTTACGTGTCTTTATTACTGTCTATTTGCCAAATCCAAAGCTGCGTGAGCGCATGGAGCTGCCACTGCTGCGCCCGACTCGGCTCTGGAACTTTTGACGAAAGCGTTGCTGGCTGGCCACATTTCGCGTTCGACGCCGCTCAAAAAAAGTCGGGTTGCGCTGCCTGGTGACTGTGCCATTGGTGCCGTATTCTCGGCCGGTTCGACCGTAGTAGGGCCGATTTTGGGTCCGATAGCCTCGGTATTGATTGTAATCGTTGCGAAAGACACTTCGTCCAGCGAGGCCAAACAGGTCTCTCATCAGGGCATATTTACCGTAAAATTCCCAAAATGAGTTACCGCGATTATCACTCTTCCATTGACCATATTTTTCATTCCCGACGTAGTTGTAGCCAGCCGGATGGGGGGTTGTGCTTTTTTCGCCTTCAATCTTCGATGCCAGAGTCATACCCAGAAAGTTCTCATTCCTACGATAGAACTCCTCTGAGACCTGGCGCAAGTCGGTTGACCAGCTCTGGTCGCCCTGAATGACCTTGTATTTATGGTAATATGCAGGAAAGAAGGTGCCCTCCTCCCGCATATCCTCCAAAATGATGCTGTATTCAGGAGCTGTCTTCAGTTGAGCCTGGAGTTCGTCTACTGGAGAAGTGGGGGCCGAGCAGCCAACCACAAAAACCAGAGCCAAGGACAGAAAGATGGGTGTCATAGGAAAAGAGTTACGCATGGCTTGTACCATTCAGAATGAAGAAACTTATGGCTATCGTCAAGCTCGGCCGCCCCAGTCTCTCTTTGGGGCAGCCTGTAGGGCTCCTGGACACTGATACGAGCATAGGTTAGTCCCTAGGGGCGCCCCTCCAAGTCATGGTGAGACACAAGGATTATGTCGAACATAGGCACCCACATACTCGCAGATCTGTACGGAGTTGAACTGTCTCTGTTGAGAGATGAGAAAGAACTCATGCGTGTCTTTCTGAGTGCACTTGTTCGAGAAGGTTTTACCGTACTGCAGCAGCTCAGTCACCGCTTTGCTGATGGCGGGCAAGGTGTGACCGGGATGTTTCTGTTATCCGTCTCTCACGCCACGTTTCATACCTTCCCCGAGCATGCGTATATGGCCGTCGATATTTTCTCGTGTGGAACGGCAGATCCGAATGCAGTTCTGCAGAGCCTGACTGAAACACTGAAGCCGGAGCGGGTGGAGACACACCAGGCTGATAGAGGGGAAGAAGAAGGATGAGGAGCAAAGAGTCAGGAGTCAGAAGTGAAAAAAGAGCGGGATATCCGAACCCCACTCTTTTTACGTTTCACGTTTTAGTCTCTCACCCCTCCTTCACCTTCTTCACCGCCTCAGTCAGCTCAGGTACCGCCTTAAACAGGTCAGCGACCAAACCATAGTCGGAAACATTGAAGATTGGGGCTTCGGGATCTTTGTTAATCGAAACGATGACTTTCGAGTCTTTCATCCCAGCTAAATGCTGAATTGCTCCGGAGATGCCGACTGCGAAATACAACTCTGGGGCAACGACTTTCCCAGTTTGACCAACTTGCAGATCATTCGGCACAAAGCCGGCATCAACAGCTGCCCGGCTGGCGCCCATAGCGGCACCCATCGCATCAACCAAGGGTTCTAGATACTCAGTGAAGTTCTCTCCAGACTTGAGCCCACGACCACCGGAAATCACGATACTTGCATCAGTCAGAGTCGGGCGGTCAGATTTTATCTCGTTAAACTCAACAAACTGCATCTTTTTGTCGGCAGCGTCGATACTGACACTGGCCTGTTCAACGCTGGATTGGTCGCCTGGTTGGGCGGCGTCATATGCAGTCCCACGCACTGACACGACTTTCACCGCGCCCTCAAGTGCCACAGTGGCAATCGCATTGCCGGCATACATCGGTCGCTTAAACGTCCCGTCATCATTAATGTCAACGATCTCACTGGCCATCCCGACACCGAGCCGGGCCGCGACGCGGGGGAGCAGATCTTTGCCCTGAGCCGTCGCCGTCGCTAGCAGAGCAGACACATCGTTGCTGCCGATAATCTGCTCAAGCGCTGCGGCATACGCGTCAGCCAGATAATTGGCGAGGGCAGGATCATCCGCAGCCAGGACTTTTGCCGCACCATAGCCGGCGGCAGCTTGGGCTGCTGTATCGATTCCAGAGCCCAAGACGGCAATCAGCAAATCACCTCCGAGCTGACTGGCGGCGGTTTTGCCGGCTTCGATGGCTATCAGTGTACTCTTTGGTAATTGTCCATTTTTCGTTTCGGCATAAACAAGTACGTTACCCATGACAGCCTCCTCAGATCACTTTTGCTTCGGTATGTAGCAGGTTGACCAGCTCCTGGACCGATTCGACAATTCTTCCAGCCTCCTTCTTAGAAGGTGCTTGCATTGATTTCACACTGAGACTCGGAGTTATATCCACTCCGAGCTCATCCAGGGCGATTTGTTTGATTTCTTTCTTGCGCGCTTTCATAATGCCTGGCAGCGAGGCGTAGCGGGGTTCATTGAGGCGCAGGTCTGCTGTGACAACACCAGGCAAGGAGAACCCGATCGTCTCTAAGCCGCCATCAACTTCCCGGACGACTTGCACAGACTGTTGATCGTCGGACAGATTGAGTTCAGAAGCAAAGGTCGCCTGTGGCCAGCCCAGCAGGGCGGCGACCATCTGCCCAGCTTGGTTCGAATCATCGTCGATGGCCTGTTTGCCCATCACAACAAGATCTGGTTTTTCGTCTTCGATCAGCTTGACCAAGATTCTGGATACCCCCAGCGGGTCGAGTTCTTCTTCACATAAGACGAGCAGCGCTCGGTCGGCTCCCATAGCCAGCCCAGTCCGGAGCTGTTCGGTATTCACTTTGGCCCCGATGCTGGCCAGGATCACTTCACTTCCGTTGACTTTTTCCTTGATGCGCAGACCTTCCTCAATACCGATTTCATCAAATGGGTTGATGACATATTTGACATTGTCGGTAACAATACCCGAATTGTCGGGTTTGACACGAATTGTGGTCTCAGGGTCAGGCACTCGTTTGACTGTTACTAATATTTTCACGGACCTTTCCTCCTATTCGTAATATTAGAGAATAAAAAAGAAGGGCAGCCACACACAGCTGCCCCCTACTAGAGAAGTGTTTTCTCCACCAACCATTACAGTATTATACTTGGGCATTATAGCCTAAGCGGCTTGACAACTCGTGACCAGCTTTGACCGCCAGCGGAATAATTTCATGTTCCACTCGCTCGGGTGGGATACGGTAGGCTGGTCCACTGACCGCTAAGCTGCCAACAACCGTGCGGGTATAGTCTTTAATCGGAACCGCGACAGTACGCACATCGGGCAAATATTCTCCGTTATCAACGGCGTATCCACTCCTGGCAATTGTGCCCAGCTGTTCAATCAGCACGTGGCGATCTGTAATCGTCCGTTGAGTGTGAGAAGTGAGAATATCCGGCAAGGCGCGCTGTACTTCTTCAGCCGGTTCAAACGCCAGATGGACTTTCCCGACCGCTGTACAATGCAGAGGGAGGTTTTCGCCTACGTGCGAGACAATTCGAATGGGTTGATCCGGCTCAACCATCTCAAGCGGGACGACTTGCCCCTTGCGCATGACAGCAACATAGGTACTTTCACGGCACGATTGAACGACTTCGCCCATAATTGGCTGCGCCTGTTGCAGCAGTCCCATGTGCTGAATATACGTTTGTCCTAGCTGGAGGCATTTTGTTCCCAAACGGTAGTTCTCAGTCGAGCGATTCTGTTCTATATATCCACGCGACTCCAAGGTTGCCAGAATGCGGAAAACATTGTTCTTATGGAGTTTGAGCCGTTTGCTCAGCTCGGTCACGCCCAGTTCCCCGTCTCTGTGGAACTGTTCCAGCACATCCAGGGCATGGGCCACAGCCTGGATGATGTAATTACTTTTCTCGCGGCGAACCATGCTTCCTCCCTCCTCGTAAATAGCCAAAAGACGTTCTAATCTAATGGATCTTGTTTCCGTTTGTCAACACGGTTCTATTTTTAGACAGCCAAGTTGACAGACTCAAGAGAAATACGGAGAAACACGATGGGCGCTGAAACAGTTTTTGACATTATCAATCCAAATGGGCAATTTCCACTTATCCTCACCTGTGAACATGCCTCGCATGATCTCCCTGCTGAGTACGATAATCTTGGCGTCAATGAGGAGGAGTTGCGCCGCCATATTGGCTGGGATATCGGTGCCCGGGCGGTGGTCGAAATCGTTGCTCAGACTTTAGACGCTCCGGCTGTTTGCTCGGGCTATTCGCGCCTATTGATCGACTGTAACCGTGATTTGCAGGATCATGATTTAATTATGAAAGAGAGCGATGGAACGATTATTCCAGGCAATGCAAATATCTCCGCAACCGAACGTCACAAGCGTCTGTCACAGTTCTACTATCCCTATCATGCGGCTATTGATCGGGTGATTGAGCAGCTGGTGACGCAAGAAGGAACCGACACTGTCCGACTCCTCAGCATGCACAGCTTTACCCCTGCGATGAAGGGCCAAGACAAGCCGCAAGAAAGGTCTTTTGATATTGGAATCCTGTTTGATCGCTACGCTGAGCTGGCTGAAGAGCTTGGGCAGCGGCTCCAGGACGAGGGGGGCTATCGGGTGCGCCATAATGAGCCCTACTCCGGGTATGATGGACTGATTTTCAGCGCCCGGAGCCACGGCGATCGGCATCGGCTTGTGTACCTGGAGCTGGAAATGAATAATAGTCTGCTCACTCGTCCAGACGAGATTGTCAGAATGGGCAAAACAATCAGCCAGGTGTGCACAGCGCTATTTTCACAGTAGAATCACTGCGCACCACAGAGAACTAGGGAAAAGGGGGAGATCATGCGTATTATCTTGATTGGCCAAGCCGCGTTTGCTGAAAAAACGCTTGAGAAATTAGTTGAAAAAGGCGAAGAAGTCGTCGCCGTCTTTTGTCCACCAGATGCGGTAGAGGGGAGATTCGATCCGGTCAAACAAAAGGCGATTGATCTGGGTATTCCCGTCCATCAACACAAATCAATGAAAAGAGACCCACAGGTTCTACAAAAATTTAAGGAGCTGAATGCCGATCTGGCGATCTTGGCCTTTGTGACCCAGATTGTTCCCGAGTCTGTCTTTAACACACCGAAATGGGGCAGTATCTGCTTTCACCCCTCGTTGCTGCCCAAGTATCGTGGCCGGAGTGCCATGAACTGGGCGTTGATCAATGGCGAAACCAAGACGGGTTTGACCTTATTCTGGGTTGACGAAGGCATCGACACTGGACCGATTCTGTTACAAAAAGAAGTCGACGTTGATCCCGACGCTACCACGGGCACGCTCTATTTTAATAGTATCTTCTCGCTCGGAGTTGATGCGATTGCTGAGTCGGTGGACCTGATTGCGGCTGGCAATCCGCCCCGTATTGTCCAAGACGAATCCCAAGCCAACTATGACCCGCCGTGTGAAAACGAACATGGGAAGATCGACTGGTCTCAATCTGCTCAGCACGTCTACAATCGGATCCGGGGCTGTGACCCACAGCCTGGAGCCTACACGGCATGGCAGGGAAAAATGATCCGCCTCTATGATTGCCGTTTGCAGCCGACGAGTGATCAGACGCCGGCTGGTCAAGTCGTTGCAATTGGTGAAGAAACGGTGAGTATCGCTGCCCCAGGCGGCACGATCGTGGCCAGAAAAATGCGCGGGGAAGGCAAGAAGGTCGCGGCGGCAGAGGTGGCTCAGCAGAGTGGGTTTGAGGTGGGTTCACAGTTGGGATAATCAGTCCTCAGGACCTTGAACCGCTCCCAACTCAATCAACACCTGCCCAAGCTCCACCAGATCTCCTGCTGCAACATGAATCTTCTTGACCTTGGCCTTGCCTTCACTGGCCAAAGCATTTTCCATTTTCATGGCTTCCAGCAGGATGAGGGTCTGGGCGGCTTCGACCTCGTCGCCTTCGGCGACTCGGACTTCGAGAATCTTGCCTGGCATTGGGGACACAATCTCCGGATCCCAACCACCTGATTCGCCTGTGCGTTTGCGACCTTTCCTTGCTTGGGCTGTTGTGAATTCGTAGACTTCGCCTGCAAGAGCGACCAATACCCGCGCCCCGTCCTGGACAATATGTGCCTGGACAGGTCGTCCATCAACAAGCAGGGTCAGGGTGCCGCCTCGCGCAGAGAGCAGCTGGACCTGGCCTGTGTGCCCAAGCTGTTCAGTTTGTGCTGATTGCCCGTTGAGCGTAAAGTCCCACCTATCCCCGTTCTGGGTATACTCCAAGGCAAGCGCTTCTCCAGCAGCATACAACGTTGTTTTCATCAGCGTTTCTACTCTCCCCCTCGCCAGCCGCCGAGCTGGTTCCACGGGGTGAGCGCAGTTGTTCTATCTGCTGCCGCATCAGTCTGAGCAGACTGACTGCGATGGGTTTGACCCAGGGCGGCAGCCAAGGCAGCTAGCGGGAGATGCTCAGTATGTGAGTGCCAGTCCGGGAAATGCTGGCTGAGAAAACCGGTGTGGGTCTGTCCAGCAATAAATGCTGGATGAGACAAAAGATCCAAAAGAAATGGACCATTTGTCGTCGGACCCAGGACAACACATTGGCGCAGGGCAGCTTCCATACGTCGGCGAGCCTGCTCGCGGTCTTGTCCCCATGTCGAGAGTTTGGCAATGAGCGGGTCGTAATACACCGAGACCTCGGTCTGTAGTTCAACACCAGCATCAACCCGAACGCCAGGACCGGTAGGCGCATTCCAGGCCAGGACTTTGCCCGGTGCAGGCAAAAAACCCTTGGCTGGATCTTCAGCATACAAGCGGCACTCAAAGGCATGACCTTGGTTGTGCACATCGTCCTGACTGAAACCGAGTGGCTCGCCAGCCGCGATCCGAATTTGCTCGCGGACCAGATCAAGACCGGTCACCCATTCGGAAATGGGGTGCTCGACCTGCAACCGAGCATTCACTTCAAGGAAGTAAAAATGGCCCTGATTATCGACAATGAACTCGACCGTGCCCGCATTATAATAGCCTGCTGCACGGGCCACGCTGAGCGCAGCCTGTGTCATCTCGGAACGCAGCGGCTCAGAGATGTTAGGCGAGGGGGTTTCTTCCAAGATCTTTTGATACCGGCGCTGAATAGAGCATTCACGCTCTCCTAAGTGGACGAGGGTTCCATGGTGATCGCCAAGCAGTTGGACTTCAACATGGTGGGGTTCTTCCAGGTAACGCTCGATATATACCGTGCCCTCGGCGAAGGCCGCTACTGCCTCGCGCTGGGCTGCCGCCACAGCATCGATCAGATCGTCTTCTTTTCTGACAATCCGCATGCCTTTGCCACCGCCGCCTGCTGCGGCCTTAATCAGGAGAGGATAGCCTAGCGCTTTGACCTGTTCGCGTAAGACCGCCGGATCAGTAGACGGCTCTTCTAAGGCAGGAATCACCGGAACGCCAAGCTTGGACACCGTTTGCCGGGCAAAGATTTTATTGCCGACAGAAGACAAAGACTCGGCCGAAGGACCGATAAAAGTGAGTCCAGCTGTCTGGACACTTTGAGCAAACGCGGCACTTTCTGACAAAAATCCATAGCCCGGATGAATGGCTTCCGCCCCGGTTTGCTGAGCTGCGGCAAGAACCGCCTCTACATTGAGATAGCTTTCGCTGGCTTGGGCTGGCCCGATACACACCGCTTCGTCAGCAGTATGTAAGTGCGGAGAGGACAGATCAGCCTCGGAATACACAGCTACTGTGGCAATGCCCATCTCCTGGCATGTGCGAGCCACGCGGGAGGCAATTTCTCCACGATTGGCAATCAAGATCTTTTTGAACACGATATGTGCCTCGGGTAGTAGAATCCAGATACTCTCTGGCTGCTAGGAGTAGTCTGCCCAGAAATTTTTGTCTACTACCTGAGAGCAGAAAGGGATCCGTGTCGCTGGCCCTGGAAGTTTTTCAACAGCTTCTTACGGCACCTTCTGATACTTGCGATAATCATACCCGGTCGCCATTGCCAGCAGGAGTTTATCCATGCCACCGGCGCGCTCACGACGTAAGACACGCAGGCGGTCAAGGAAATTGTGGAAATCTTTGCGGACCCGGACTGCGTGGTCAGTAGGGCGAAAATAGAAATCTTTCAGCCGGGTGACGGTAAAACGCAGGGCAGAAAACCGTAATTCATTTGGGAACGCGTCCCATTCTACAAGAGACAGTGCTCTCACATCCTGATATCCGCTCACCAGAGCGTTGAAACGTTCGAGTTCAAACTCACCGTCAGTAAAACACAGCGCGTTCACTGCTGTTGCCAAGTCCGTGATAAATTTCCCCTGGCAGGCCGCTTCAAAGTCGAGCAGCCCAACGACCTTTTTGCCGTGAAAGAGAAGATTATCGGCAAATATATCACCGTGGACGATGCCCTTTGGCAGACGTTCTTCCAGGTATTCTTCATGATGGGCAAGCTCATCGTCCAGGGTGTGTTTGACCTGTTTAAGATGGGACGGCATAGTTTCCCGCATATGCAGGTACAAGGCCCGAATTCGTCCGAAACTAAACCGGTTTTCAAGACTGACTTTATACTCTTGACCTGCGAGGTGGAGAGAGGCAAGCACTTTGCCTACCGCTCGTAAATGCTCAGTCGTGATTTCGCTCTTCGTGCGTTCTTTCCCAGACAGAGCAGCATATACGGAGAGCGCTTTCCCGTTACGCTCACGGATAAGTTGACCGTTTTTGTCGGCAATAGGCTTGGGACACGGGATGCGACGGGCGCGCAGAAAAGCTAACAGATCAATCTCTTGGCGTACTTCTGCCTCACTTTTCACTTCGTTGATCTTAAGAAAAAAGTTGCCCTTACTCGATTCCAAACGGTAGTAGGTATTCACCGACCCAGCTGGCACACCACTGAACGCAAATAGTTCCCCCAGGCCATATGCTTTGGTCAATGCTTCAAGTGTTTTTCGTCTGAGGACGGTATACACCGCCATGTAGAGAGCCTCACGTATCCTATTTTCTCTTATACCGAATCGATACAGAGAGGATTTACTTGGACGCAGCTTACTCTACTGGGCAGCAGTCTGTCAAGAAAAAATGACTGAACGTCCATTCAGATACGAAGGGACAACGGTCTGCTACGGCTGTGCCTAGTAAAGAGGAAAGCCTAGCGTATTCAGCGACTTCGGGAAGTGGAAAAAAGGAATTGATACAGACGAACAGTCTCAGTCCTCCTCAGTCCTCAAAATCTTCCTCTTCATCACTATAGCGTTCCTGCAGCCATGAATTGCCCCGGATGTGATAACCACGAACCTCCCAGAAACCACGTTCGTTTTCTGATAAAAACTCAACGCCACGGACCCATTTGGCACTCTTCCAGCCATATAGCTGCGGAACAATCAAGCGCACAGGCCAGCCATGATCAGGGTCTATTTGCTGGCCATTATGGGTGTGGGCAAACAATACACTGTCTTGGAGGAAGTCGTCGAGCGACAGATTAGCGGTATAGCCCTCCTCTGCATGGATCATAACATACCGGGCTTGCGGCTTGAGTTGGACCAGCGAGACAAGGTCGTGCGCCAATACGCCCTGCCACGTATTGTCGAGCATAGACCACGTCGTGACACAGTGAAAATCAGACTCGACCCGACTTGTGGGTAAAGCGCAGAACTGCTGATAATTGATCCGGACTGGCTCTTCAACGAGTCCAAAGAGCCGAAAGTCCCAGTCTTCAAGAGGCGTATGAGGAGTGGCGCCGTAGCTCAGGACCGGCCATTTATCGACAACGTATTGTCCTGGCGGCACCCGGCCACTCCTATCGTACGCAGCATTTCGTGCCATGTGATTTGCTCCACTTACCAGCCAACCGCGTACGATGGCATACGCTTGCTCTGCTCGCCGCGTATGTCCGCACCGCCTTTGACAATCCCGTGCTCAAGATCAACACAAATTCCCAGCACGTCCCCTTCGCTCCAGTCTTCCTTGACTTCAATCGTATGCCCCCGAGCTTCCAGTTCTTGGCGGACTTCGGTGGGGATGCGTCCTTCCATACGCAGCAGGCCAGGCACAGAATTGTGGGGAAAGAAACTGGATGGAAAATGGGCAGACGAGAAGCGCGGGGCTTCAATCGCGTCCTGGACTTCCATGCCAAAGTCGACCACGTTCAAGAAAAACTGCAAGGTCCATTGATCTTGCTGATCACCGCCGGGTGTGCCGAACACCATACACGGCTCGCCATTGCGGAGCACCAGACTGGGCGTCAGTGTTGTCCGGGGCTGTTTGCCAGGGACTAAAGCATTTGGATGGCGAGGATCGAGGAAAAATGTTTGTACCCGAGTCCCGAGAGGAAAGCCGAGGCCATCAATCACTGGAGAAGATGGAATCCAAGCGCCACTTGGGGTGAACGAAGCCATATTGCGCTCTGTATCGACGACCGTCACGTACACCGTTCCAGGTCCCCAATTACGCGCCGCAAAAACCTCTTCCCCTTCAAGCAAAGCCACCCCAGTATGCGGGTTGCCAGGCCGTTGGTCATGCGAGGCATGCTGCGGGTCGAGCAAGATCCGCCGCTGGGCAGCGTACTCTTTGGATATCAGTGTCGCCATGGGCACATCCACAAATTTCGGATCGCCATAATATTGCTCGCGGTCAGCAAAAGCGAGTTTCATTGTTTCGGCGATTGTATGGATGTAGTCAGCGCTATTATGGCCCAGGCTCTTGAGATCGTAGCCTTCCAATATGGCTAATTGTTGCAGGAACACCGGCCCCTGACTCCACGGGCCACATTTGTACACATCGTAGCCCCGATAAGTATACGAGACAGGCTCTTCTATTTTAATCCGAAACTCCGCCAAATCTTGAGCGGTCACGAGTCCCCCATGAGCCTTGGTGTGCTCTTCAATAATCTGCGCAATCTCTCCTTTGTAAAAAGCGTCGCGGGCCGCGGCCAAACCAGATGCACGGCCCTGTCCTTGGGCGTGCTGTTCTGCGTCCATCAAGCGGCGAAACGTGCGTCCGAGGTCAGGATTTTTTAACACTTCTCCGACATCCGGGAGTCTCCCACCGGGCAGATAAACCTGAGCCGAAGAGGGCCACTTTTTCTGAAAATGTTTGGCATTCCCGGCGATAGAGAAGTCAACCGACATATAGGCTGGAGCAGGTCCACGCAGTGCGGCATGCAGGGGAAAGCCACCCTCGGCAAGCTCCAAGGCTGGCTCAACAACTTGCATAAAGCTCAGCGTGCCAAAGCGTTGCAAGACCGTCAGCAGCGCATCGGGAGCCGCACACGGGCCAGCCGAGACAACGCCATTGAACGGAATCAGAGGAATGTCATTTTTTTGGAACCATTCAATGGTCGCCGCCCGAGGGGCAACGGTATTGCCATTGATCGCAGAGACTTTCTTGTTTGCTGCCTCATACACCAGCGCCGAAAGCTCTCCGCCAAACGTATGCATGTGGGGGTTTAAAACCCCTTCAGCAAGCGTTGCCGCCACAGCTGCATCAAATGCATTGCCTCCAGCTTGTAAAATACGAAACCCAGCCTGGGCCGAAAGATAATGCTCGCTGGCAATCATGCCCCGCGTGCCCATAAGCGTTGGACGATGCGCCATAGGATTCTCCTTTGGAAAAGTAGCAATCAGAAAACAGAGACTCTCCCGTCTGGCTGTATCATGCTAAACTCTCCCCTGTATACCGCTATTCCTCACATACGGAGCAGCGGTGTGGGAGAGGCAACATGCGTATCTTAGTCGTTGAGGATGAGAGTAAAGTGGCCAGTTTTATTCAGCGTGGGCTCGAAGCTGAGCAATATCATGTGGACGTGGCAAACGATGGGGAAAGTGGGCTGAGCGCCATCTTTGACGAAGACTACGATCTGGTGATCCTGGATATCATGCTGCCCAAACGGGACGGTTTCTCTGTACTAGAAGAGATGCGCAAACGGCATCTCCAGGTGCCAGTCTTAATGCTCACGGCTCGTGATACCGTTACCGACAGAGTGACTGGGCTCGATCGCGGAGCGGATGATTACCTGACAAAACCGTTTGCGTTTGAGGAGCTTGTTGCCCGCGTGCGCGCATTATTGCGCCGAGGCGCTCCAAGCCAATCCCCAGTCCTCACCATAGCGGACTTGCGTCTCGATCCGGTGACCCGAGAAATCACCCGAGCAGATCAACGCATTGAGATGACGGCCAAGGAATTTGCCCTGCTAGAATTCTTCCTCCGCCAACCGGGTCGGGTGCTGAGCCGAGCCGTGATTGCTCAGCATGTGTGGGGCGTCGATTTTGATACATTTACGAATGTGATTGATGTGTACGTGAACTACGTTCGCAAGAAGATCGACGCCGAGTTTGAACCCAAACTCCTGCACACCGTTCGAGGCGTTGGCTATGTCTTGAAGGAGCCAGACGCGTGACGGTAGGCCAAAGCTCTTTCCGGCTTCCTCTCCCTCAGGGAAAGGGCTGGGGTGAGGATGTTGTTCGACGGGGCAGCTCCGTATGATCTCCCTCCGACCCCGAACCCTCCGAGCCCGTCTCACAGTGTGGTATACCGCACTGCTGTCCGGTATGTTAGCCGTCTTAGGTGTCGCTGCCCTGATGCTACTTGAGCGCGGCCTGCACGATAATATCGACGCCTCACTCGAATCGGTCGCTCGCTCAATTGCCGAGACCACTCAAGCCGCGCCCCGCTTCGGACCCGGACTCGACGACATTCTTGAATCCTTTTTTTTCCCCGGTTTCTCCCGGCGTTCCTTTCGCATGCTCGACCCACTAGGTCGTCCCGATCCCCGCATAACCCCACGGGGTCGGCTCCAGTTTCCTATTAGTCCCGAGGCATTAGAGGAGGCCAAGCAAGGTCGTGGCACCTATACCACGATCAACTTGCCAGAGGCGTCTTCATCCCCCGTGCGTCTGCTCACCGTACCGATCTTTGAACGCGGCCGTTTGCGAAACTTTATTCAAGTTGCCATGTCGCTCGAAAGCGCTGAAACAGCCCGTTCACGTTTTCTGTTCATTCTGCTCGGCCTCGCCCCCCTGGCGCTCGGAGGAGCTGGAGTAGGAGGCTGGTTTCTCGCGCGGCGCGCCTTAACTCCCGTCGATGCCATGGTCGAAGCGGCACGCAGAATCGAAGCCGAGGACTTATCTCGCCGTCTTGAGACCAGTGAGAATCAGGACGAGTTAGACCGATTAGCAACCGTATTAAACGACATGTTAGCCCGCTTAGAGCGCTCGTTTACTGCGGTCCGTCATTTCAGTGCTGATGCCGCCCATGAGCTGCGTACGCCGCTCACGATTCTCAAAGGCGAAATAGAAGTCGCCCTCCGCACCCCTCAGCCAGAAGAGGAATACCGACATGTCCTGACCAGCTGCCTCGAAGAGGTCGATCGACTGAGTGCCCTGGTGAATGACCTGCTCTTCCTCGCCCGCTCAGATAGCGGCAATGATGAAAGTGCACAGAACCGTGTCGATCTCGCTGAGGTGATCGAAGACGTCAGTTCAGCCCTGCGTGCTCTGGCTGAACTGAACGACATTCACTGCACGATTCCACCCCCACCAACCGTCTGGGTGCAGGGCAACAAGCCCATGCTGTTTCGGATGATTTTTAATCTGGGCGAAAATGCTATCAAATACACCCCGGCTGGCGGGAGTGTCGAGATTGCGCTCTCTCAACAGGAGGGCCAGGCAAGACTGGAAGTGCGTGACACCGGACCAGGAATCGCTGATGAAGAACAGGACCAGATTTTCGATCGATTCTATCGCAGTGACCCAGCTCGAACGCGTGGGGGAGCAGGCCTAGGCTTAGCGCTTGTCCGCTCGATTGTTCTTTTACATGCTGGTCAGATTTCTGTTGAGAGTACCGTAGGGCAAGGGAGTTGTTTTCGGGTCGTGCTGCCTGTGGTTTCAACGCAATGAGCCAGGTGTGGCGAAAAGTTAATAAATCCGCAAAAACGGTGAACTTTTTTGCCGTATTTGAGGGGTATTTTGGGTGCTGATTGAGCGGGAATGGGAGATTTTGCACGCACTGCTATGGCAGGAATCGGCCCTAAAAACCCCCCAAAAACCCCCGTTTCCTGGCCTTTTTTTTCCAAAACGTCTTTTTTTTGGGGTAAGAGAGAGCCTAAGTCCTTGATTTCATTGAAAATGGCAAAAAAAAGTTGTCTTTTTTTGGACCGAAAAGTGTGAAAAAAAGACAAAATTTCCGCTCTTACCCCCCTGTTTTGTCTTTTTTTGTCTCTTTTTGAAGCCCTTTTTGAAGGGGGTGTAACAGTGCGACATCTGAGACCAGGAGGATCAGAGTATGAACAAAAGTACCCACTGCTATCGGGGTGATAAAAAGCTCGAAGAGCTAAGCCAGCGCTCCTATAATCAGTACAACAAGACATAAGGGGTCGCTCCCTGAGCCTTTCCTTGATGGAGCATTACAGTTCGCCACGGAAGGCTCGCTGGGTGAGGGAGTCAAACATCCGCTCAGCCTCAAGAAGACTCTCTTCTGACTTTTGCGAGAGTACGAGGGAGTTATTCCTAATACGGCAGTACTCATCTTGTAGTGAGATCGGAGGCAAAGTCAGCGTAATCCTTCGAATTCTTGTTAATCCAAGGTCTTTGTTTGTAATGCCATGAGTGTACTTCTGTGACTGCGCATAGCAATTTGGGCTATTCAGCGCTGCCTCTAGAAATTCAGGCCTGATTCTTGCCGTTGGTCGTAACACCGCCACATGGACCCAAATAGTAAAGGGCCAATCGAAATCG
Organism: Binatia bacterium; assembly: GCA_965231765.1. Lineage (GTDB taxonomy): Bacteria > Desulfobacterota > Binatia > Bin18 > Bin18 > JAAXHF01. Next base: position 3,076,284 of record OZ246887.1, on the reverse strand, counting down.
ACGACTTTAGCGTATCCTGTTGTCCCTCCTTTGGTCAGAAGAACGTCACCGCGTCCTGCTCGGAACTTCCTGGTAAGCTCCTCATAATCTTTTTGCGTTACGAATTTTAGATCATCAAATACGATCCTCCCAGGACGGATATTTCGAGTGGAAAGAAAAGGAACTCCCGATGCGGCATACTTCGGCGATACATGAGGGCCGTCGCGAACATTACTTGTAACATCGCCGACAGTAACAACCTCCCACCCCTTCGGATTCGTAACCGGATCACCAAACATTTCCAGAAAAGCAGAGCGCAGAAATTCGTCGGTCAGCGCGAGCGCTTCTTGGCGTTTCCGGCGGATGGCGGCGGCTTTATCGAGAATTGCGGCGATGCGACGTTGTTCGGAGGGGGGGGGGAGTGGGATCTGTAAGGAGCGGATGTCATCGAAGTTGAGGCCCGATTTTACTCCGACACGATCTAATCTCTTTAACTGCTTCTGGCCGAGATCTGAGGCAAGAAAGGCAGATAAGAAATTAGCATCGATATTATTTACGCGCAAAACAGCAAGATGCTGATTTGCATACGCCTCGCCAAGCCCTTCAGGGATGACAGCAGTACGGCCAAGATCTGCCGTTATGCTAAGGAGGATGTCCCCCGGTTGCACTTTTGTTCTTACAGCTTCGGCATTATCTGGGGGTTGTACAAAAGCTACATCTTCTAGCCGGAGTTCGTTGTATCCTACATTCTGGATTCTCAGAAAAAGAGCTCCAGAGTCTCTATAGTATTTGCTCCAACCACGCGACCCACTGGTTAGAAACGAAAGAGAATCCCCTAATTGCATTCTGGGCCACGAAATCACCCCAGCATCCCTTCCAGCTCAGTTAGATCACCTTGAATCTCGTCTTCTAATACTCGCAGTCGCTTCAAAATTACCTTAGGCGGATCATACTGCACTTCTTCGTACTCAATCTCTTTATAACGGTTAATAGAAAGGTCGTACTTATTACCTTGTATCTCTTCCGCAGACACAAAAAACGCCTTCGCTGTACGATCTGTGAGTTTCCCCTGATCACGCTCCTTCCACTGCTTCAACAGATCCGGCAGATCATTCTCCTCAATACAGTCGCGCTTGTCGTCAAGCGAAAATCCATCCGCCTGCACGTCGTAAAAAAAGACCTGATCGGTCTTGCCACCCTTGGTGAAAATAAGAATAGCTGTCGAAACACCAGCATACGGCTTAAACACCCCCGACGGCAGAGAAATCACACCCTCAAGCTGGTTGTCATCAACTAAGCTCTTACGCAGAGCCACGTGTGCCTTGGAGCTGCCAAACAGCACACCGTCTGGAACAATCGTGGCCGAACGGCCACCAAGCTTCAGCATCCGTAGAACCAGGACCAGAAAGAGCAACTCTGTCTTTTTGGTTTTTACCTTGCCTAACAACGAGTTCGGAACATCCTCAAAATCCAGACTGCCCTTAAAGGGCGGGTTGGCCAGTACCACGTCAAACGCATCTGAACACAGCTGTGGATAATGCTCCGGAAAAGTCGTGCTCAGCGTATCCTGATAATGCACATCCGGTGCATCGACACCGTGCAACAGCATGTTCATCGCCGCGATGCGCAGCATAGTGATATCAAAGTCAAAGCCCCGGAACAGGTTGTGCTGGATATGCTCCCGGTACTCTTCTAACAGATCACCAGGGTAGATTTTTTCCCCCGTCTCTTCATCCGTCTCTACCAGCTCCGGCGAGGTGTGTTCCCGCATCAAATACTGCATGGTCCCGACCAGGAAACCGGCTGTCCCACAGGCCGGGTCTCCGACTACCTCAGTTGGCTTGGGCGCGACCATTTCCACCATCGTCCGAATGATATGGCGTGGGGTACGAAACTGACCGTTGATGCCAGCAGTAGTCAGTTTTGACAGTAAATACTCGTACAAATCGCCCTTGGTATCGCCAGCAGTGAGCGGCAGCGCGTCAACCATGTTGACTGCCTGGACCAGCAAGCTCGGCTTCTGAATCATCAGCTGAGCATCTTTCATATACTCGCCAAAACCAGTCCGCTCGCCCTCACTTCCGCTCTCAGTACTAGCCTTGGCCATCTCCCTAAAATGCGGAAAGACCTTGTCCCGCACCAAAGGCAGCATGGTCTCTGCGCCTTCGTGTCGGAAATGAGACCAGCGCAGGTTCTGCTCATCAGCGCTAAAATTTGGCTGAAAGGTGTAGCCGGTGCGAGCCGCCCGTTTTTCGTTGCGGGTCTCGGTAATGTCCAACAGACGGGCAAACATCAAAAACGAAATCTGCTCAATAACCGTCAGGGGATTAGTAATCCCCCCCGTCCAAAATTCAGTCCACAACTTATCAATCTTGGCTTTTAACTCGCCAGTAATCATTCCCGCACGTCCTCCATGCTGCTCGTACTCATCTTGCCACTCTCGGGCGGCTTAAAGGTATCCAGAATCGTGATCAGGTCGTCCATTTGATCTTCATCGCGGAAGATGCCGTCCGGGCCTTCACTATCCACGCTCGTAAACGGCGGCTCGTATAAACGGTCAAGGGCAATCACGCCAAACTTGCTGATGTGGTTCTTGAGCAGTCCCAAGAAACGCACCTGTTTAGCGCTGAGCTTAGGATGCTTGCGGATGAATTCCGCAAAATGCTGCTCGACCGCTTCCGGGTCCATGCCAATAATCGAGCGTAAAATCTGATCTAGCCCATGCGCTGTATCTCGGTAGAAGGTTTTGAGCACATGCAAGTCTACGTCTGGCCGTTGCAGATGTACCAGCGAATTCAAGGCTTCCAAGTCTGCCTCAGTCACTGGCTCACCAGCTCGAATTTTTTGGAGGGTTGGGTTGGTCTCAAACAAGGGCCGGAGTGCTTCATCGACCCGAATGCGATAGGCCGCCAAATCGACTGCGGTTAAATTAGCCTGGCGCTGGGCAAACTCTATCCCACCGTCTTTGACATCAATCTCCCGGACGCTCGCCCCAGTCGGGGCCGGCGGAATGCGGTGGTGCATAATGCCGCGCAACTCTCGGCGCATGGTTTCCAGTTCGCTCACCGTGACAGAAGCCCAGAAGGCGTCATCTTTACACTGCGTAATGACTGCTCCTTTTTCTCGGACTGGATTCAGGTGCATCTGTAACTGGGCGATTCTTTCCAGCGCTTGGTCTTTATAATCTTCGAAACGACTGGATTGGTTGAGTAGTTCGGTCTGCAATAGTGCGATCAGGCGATCAAACTGGTACGCGCTGGCATGGTCGCTGATATTGATCCACTGCATGAGTGGCGCCATCGTCAGACGCAGGGTGGCGACGGTCTCTGGGGCAAATTGTTCTAGGGTTTGTGCCTGGGAAACCGTCCGCTTCTCGCGCCACTTTTCCCGCACGGCGATCGTTGCTTCAGGCAGGGCGGCGAGGTCCTTACCGATCAGCTCGATCGCGAGTTGGAATACGTTTGCCTCAGCTTGATTGAGCGCTGTTTCTGCCAGATCAATACGTGCCTCAAACACTTGCTGCATCAGCGACTTGGCCGGCGCTGGGTCGGCTTCGGTAAATGACTCGTCAAAGTATTCAAAGTTGTTCCAGTGATCAAAAATCCGGAAAGTTGTTTTGTCTTTCCCCGGACCAAACAGGTTTGGACACAGACGTGTGCCCCGCCCCAGCATCTGCCAGAACTTGATCTGGGACTTAATCGGCTTAGCAAAGACGAGGTTGACGACTTCCGGCACGTCGATGCCCGTATCCAACATATCTACCGATACGGCGATGGTGAGGTCTGGATTCGAGCCCACGCCTTTGAAGTCGTCAATCAACTGCTCCGCACGCGGATTGTAGTGGTCGATCACCTGGCAGAACTTGCCGCCATACTGCGGGTACAGCTCTTCGAATAGCTCAGCTAGCAGCTTGGCGTGATGATGATTGCGGGCAAAAATAATCGTTTTGCCGAGGCGGGTACCGTTGGCCTCACGGATGCCATGCTCCATCAGGTTTTTTAGGATCGCACGGTTGGTGTCACGGTTGTAGATTTGTCGATCGATCTCATGCGCTTCATAGTCAAGAGAAGCCGGATCTTCTCCGCCATCTTCGAGCTGCTCTTTTTGCTCGTCGCTCAGCTCAGCGTATTTAATGCCTTGGCGCAGGAAATTGGTCGTGTGGGTGAACAACTCAAACGGCACGACATAGCTCTCTTCCACCGCTTGGGAGAAGGAGTAATGAAACGTGGGGTCGTTATCTTCGCATTTGAACAGCTGAAAGGTATTGCGATGGATCATATCGACCGGGGTCGCTGTCAGTCCGACCTGGAGCGCATCAAAGTAGGTGAACAGGTCACGATAGCGATTATAGATACTACGGTGTGATTCGTCGGCGATAATCAGATCAAAAAACCCGACATCAAAGGTTTCAAACACCTTCATCATCGCCGGGTAGGTGGCGAGGTAGATCCGTTTATTCCGATCTTTGGCTGTGGCCCGCCCCACAACGACTAAGGGTTCGTCCAGAAAATCGGCATAGGCATTCTTGGCCTGTTTGCGTAGCTCTTTGCGGTCGCACAGAAATAAGACGCGTTTCACCCAACCGGCTCGAATGAGAAGCGCAGTCAGCGAGATGGCAACGCGTGTTTTGCCCGTCCCGGTTGCCTGTACGATAAGGGCTTTGCGATGCTTATTGGAAAAGCGCTCACACACCTGCTTGAGTGCTTCGAGCTGGTACAGCCGAGCTGCGATCTTTGGAGACGCTTCGACTTCATCCAGAAGCCGTCGATTGTGGCGCTGAAACGTAACCATATATTGCAGGCTATCCTTGGAGTAAAAGCCATAAATTTTGCGAGGTCCGTAACCTTGGGCATCGTCCCAGATCCATATGTCGATGCCATTGGTATAGAAGATCACGGGACGCTGGCCGTGCATTTTTTCCAAGCCGTCGGCGTAGAGGGCTGCTTGTTTGCAGCCCTCCCTCGCATCTTTATAAACACTCTTTGCTTCGATAACGGCCAGCGGTTTGCCGTTATCATCCCTCAGCACATAATCTGCTCGGCCAATCCCTGAAGGCGTTGGCTGATAGGACACTCGCCCTTCCTGGACGACCATCTCGGTACTGCTGCCATTTGCGGCAACCGGCCAGCCAACTGAGGCCAGCTGCGTATCGATCAAACGGCGACGCGTCGTCTTCTCATCAAATTTCAGATCATTGGCAGCATTCTGTCCTGACTGTTTCAGCGCTTCGGGTTCTTCCGCTTTGAGGTCTGCCGTCCGTGCCTGTTCGCGGGCCGCATCCAGTTCCTGAAGCAGCGCCTGCATCTTGGCTTCCTGGGCGGCAAGCTGCTCTAAGACTACTTTTTTCTCGCGCTTGAGCTGGCCACGTGTTTCAGCAGCTAAGCCTCCAGAAGGAGGTTTTTGGAAAGTCGGGCAATCGGCCGCCTTTCCTTTGCCAGTTGTCACAAACAGCCAGCGGCCGATTTCGTGGGCTTCCTTGAGAATCCAAAGTGCGTTGTCTGTCGTCGTCTTTTCTCCATGCGCAGCGCCATTGCCAAGTTTCCGGATGGCATGCAGCTTATCGACAACGACGCCGGGAATTGCTTCAACAAAAACGGGTTCTCGCAAGAGGTCATTCAGATTGTCAGAAAGGGGTTTGGGAAGGTTAAAACGTGTATACACTCGCTCGACCAAATGTTCGGCAAACGTTCGGAGTTTGATCAGTCCACTGGCAGGATCAGGATCGGCATAACTTTCCGCAAATCCACCTAGCTCAGCCAGTTCTGGCCAGGCATCACGCAGGAATTCAAAGTTGATGGATTTCATACCGGACGATTCCATATCTACACACAAGGGCAATGAGCATGCCAGTATGTGATCGTTGTGTCTCTCTGCGGCGCATTCCTCTGGGGTTCGTCCTCAGACTATCCCAGAAAGCCTGTTTCCTGCCTCTTTCCTACCAGAATGCTTGAAGCCCGATAAGCGGACTAGCAATGGGAGAAATCAGTTCTCCTCTGTTCTATGTTTCGCATAAAAACATAATATTTCTTGTTTGAGAGTAACGTTTTTTATGTTTCGTGTCTCTTTTTCATTGCTCAATCCGTTGCCGAGCCTCCAATTGGCAAAGCTACAGGGCCTGTCTATCCCTGCGAACCTTCACTACTGAGCACGAAGCTATTAGAAACGAGGCTCGACATAATGTTTAACGTAGGGATCAACGTCGGTGGGACGTTCACGGATTTTGTATATCTGGACAATACGACAGGAGAATTCTCTTGGCGTAAGGTGCCGACAACGCCTGACGATTGGTGTAGGGCGTCCTCGACGGTCTGGCAGACAGCATTCCCGATTTAGACCGTCTTATTCACGGCACGACGATTGCCACCAACGCGATTCTGCAAAGACGTGGGGCGACGATCGCCCTTTACTGTCCGACTCGTCTGTCTTCATTCCTATGATTCGGGGAGAAGCCTATGAGGAGCTATTCCAGTGCATAAGCGTTTAGCCGGGAATCGCCTAGCACGAACCAGAGAGATGTATGCGAGTCGAGCAGTACCCTCATGGCATGTACTCTTTGAAATCCTCTAGATGCTCATCATCCTCGGCTACAATCGTCAGCATTCCTTTGCAACTTCCAAATTGTGGCCGAGGTCCCTCTTTCGCCATCAGGCATAGTTCGGCCACCGGATGGTCGTTCTAAGTAATGACTACTTCTTCTCTCGGACTGAGCTTGGCAATGAGCTCCAGCAGCTTCGCCTGGGCCTCTTCAATAGTCAGGGTGACGGACATCAAGGCGTTCCTTTAGTCTCAACACAGTAAGAGATACGTTAATCCAAAAAAGGGGAATAAGGAATGCCGCGCACTTTACCGTTCGTCGCGGCAAAAGACTATTTGCAAGAACTGATAGATGGGATGGTTCCTGGGGAAGAGCTTGTGTTGACCTCACAAGGAGAGTCTGTCGCAGTTATAACTAAGCCGCCTCGGACCAGTTGGCCGTGTCAGCCGGGTTTCGCCACGGACACAAACCACTGGATGGCCCCGGACTTTGATGCTCCGTTGGAGGACTTCGAGGAGTACATGGAATAAAGATCCGTTCGACTATATACTAAAAATCTCTTTAGATGGTATATTGCTACACTGCGCGCGGGATGAAATGACATTTCAGAGAGCCCTAAAAACGTTGTTTTTTTAAGGTGTTTGATGCAGGTAAAAGTATCATCTTAAGCCGCGCGCAGTATAGCTCCAGCAGCGTTTTCCATCTGCGATGAGCCGTCCTAAGGTGTCCCCAATTATTCAGGAACCGCTGAGTCACTAAAAATGCCCAATCGAAAAATATTAACAGTTGGATTTGAACTCGCCTCAAGCACCTGTGAATATGCCAGCTTTCAGTCCACTATGTCTCTCTTAGATTGGGACATAGTGTTATTTCGGCCGGAAATTAGAGGTGTCTTTTCCCTGCACGGTGCGAGTTATCAGGGGAGGCCCTTTTTGAGTGATGACTCGTCGTTCCAGTTAAAAGAATGTTGTGAGCATTGGCGTCGGGAGATCAGGCAGGCGACAGAAGCAGGCAAGACGGTCCTGGTTTTTCTTTCAGCACTTGAGGAAGTCTACATTGATACTGGCGAGCGGTCTTACTCAGGCACGGGACGGAATCAAAAAACCACTCGCCTTGTAGTTTCCTATAACAACTATCAATCGATCCCAGTTTCTATGAAACCCGTAGTCGCTTCAGGCAACTCCATGAAGCTATCGCATCGTGGTGCAGAAAATATTGCGACTTACTGGGATGAATTTCAGAGTATTTCGAGTTTTAAAGTGATTCTCGAAGGAGAAAGTATTCCAGCTAGCATTGTAACGCGGTCCGGTGAGAAGCCAGTTGGTGCAATCTATCGAAGCAAAGGCTCCCCGGGCACATTGGTGTTGCTTCCTGATATCGACTTCTATCCCGAAGATTTTACCAAAATCGAAGAGGATGAGGATAAGGATGTCTGGACCAAAACAGCAGAGCAATTCGCAACGAGGATGGTCAAAACGATTGTCTCACTGGATAAAGCGCTTCGAACTTCGAGTGAGATTACTCCGGAACCTGAATGGGCTTCGCATGCTGAATTTGTCTTAGGCTCTGAACGGAATTTGCGTATCCAACTGCTCAAGGCGGAAAAAGAGGTTCAGGAAGCACAGGGGAAGATGGAAGCCGTTCTTGACGAACTGAGGGCTACTCGCAGACTCCGAGGTCTGCTTTTTGAAAAGGGTAGACCCCTCGAGAACGCGATAATAGAAGCGCTCCGAATCCTTGGATTTAAAGCAGAGCCATTTCTGGATGGGGAATCCGAGTTTGACGTCGTATTCGAGTGTGAGGAAGGTCGCTTAATTGGAGAGGCTGAAGGAAAGGACGGTAAAGCTATTAACGTGGAAAAGCTACGGCAACTTGCAATGAATGTCCATGAGGATCTGCGGAGAGCTGAAGTGACCTCGCTCGCGAAGCCAGTTCTGTTTGGGAACGCATTCCGACTGCGGCCATTAACGGAAAGAGGGGAGCCATTTACTGCTAAGTGCAATAGCGCTGCTGATGCGTCATCAACCGCGCTTGTGTTTACACCGGACTTGTTTGCTCCCGCCCAGTATCTAGCTGATCAGCCTGACGAGGTATATGCGAAAAGCTGTCGAGAGAAACTGTTATGTACTACTGGAAGAGTCTCTTTTCCTCTGCCTCCCAAAGAGCCCGAAAGTAAAATTCTTCACACCAGTACCAAAGCCAGCTGACTCGTTGCTGCAGACCGATGACGGACTGCGACGCAGTCCGCACAGGATAGAATGATAAACATCCCCATCTAAAATCAGCTGTCTAATTTACTAATCGCTTCCAGCAAAGGCGCAGCAGTCTTTGCGTCAAAGTAATCGTGCCAGCGACAGATTTTTCCGTCGGCATTGATCTCGAACATCCCGACGACCGGGAGTTGCATTTTTACATCCCCCAGGACCCAGTGCTCAAGACGCTCATTCATGACGATGTTGCCAGATGACGTGGAATGGAAGATCTCCATCTTCTGCAACATATTCACATCCTCACGGACAAACTGTTTGAATACTCCTATGAACCCGGCAGGACCTGTGACTGGCTCCCATGGAATATTGTGGTACACCACGTCTTCCGACAAGTATTGAGCACTTGCAGCCAGGTCACCCTTCAACCAAGAAAAACAAAAATCAGACACCTTTTGTTCATTTTCTGTGCTCATATACGTCTCCGTTTCTCTTTACTTTAACGACCGCTTCCAGACGGGCACGGTCGGCGGCGCTCACCGAGAAAGCAATCCCTGTGCGTATGCCCTTTTTTGTATCAAATCCTTAATACAAGATTCGCCCCTCCAGAGTTCACTCCAGCTTCTGTACCCATCCATCGGCAGTTCTTTTTCGTCCTGGGCGCTTACGGGGGTCTTTTTCGTGGCGCTGTTTTCTTTGTGGACTCTTATAGCTGTACGGCTGCCGGGTTCCCCCGACCTGTGGCTCACTCTTTCTGTCACGCGATGCAGGAACAGAACGCGGTGTATCGTTTCCATAGGTTCCCGGACGATAAGACGGCGTCCTCACAAAGAGTTGAGTAAAGAAGTACGTACCGGCCGCTCTTTGGGCAATGCCAATCCCAGTGAGGTCATAGGAGCCTTCGATATTGCGTCGGTGGCCGGGACTTTGTAACCAACCAACAACAGCCCTCTCCCCTGCACGCGAAGAACCTCCTTTATTCCTCGCAACATTCTCGGCAACCCTAGCTCGCGTAATGAATCCGGCGACCTCTTGTCGGCGACTTTCAATTCCTCCGTGGCCAAACCCCACCCGCCCGCTTGCCATATCCCGGCTATGGCGGCGGGCAATAGCAGAAATTTCCGGGCTGAAGGCTAAAGGCTTGAGTCCTTGCGCAGTCCGATGCGCATTGATCAGCCTGTGGACGTAGCGTTCGAGGTCGGCTGCGGTCGCCGAAGTCACAGTGGCAGAGGTAGTGAGTCCAAGGCTTGAGAGGAAGACAACGATAAAGCGAATGGCAAATGTCCGGCGACGCATCACAGACCTGAAGAAAAAGCTTGTAGGATGCGCCCTGCGCCCCTAGAGGGACCCCGAAAATTCGAGCCTCACGATACAATTTGCCACCCACAGCGCATTTGATATTCTCGGCTTTGCGAAAGCCATGCTGGTCGCCCGCAAATGGCACGCAGGCGACCGGCAGCCCCTTGGCTCTCGCGGTACGCTCCTGTCTTCCAAGCCTTGGAAGATAATCAACGGATACGAGAGCTGCTGTGTCAAATGAATCGGTGAGCGCGCGGCATACGCCTCCTGCCGCTCCGGGTACGGCCCGACAAGAGTGTCCGTGTAACGGGACTCGCACTTGTGCGTGTCCCGCGCCAGCGCTTCAAGGCAGGCTACTTGCCATCCACCGAGAAGGCGATGAGCGCATTGCCGCCCGTGCCGCCGCTAAAGCTGTAGCCGGAATGTACGTACAGCATGCCATCGACAATCGTCGGGCCGGGACCATCAAACGAGCCGCCGCGCGTCACGACTCCGTTCATGCTCTCGTATTCTTGGACCGCGTTATAGTCCCAGACCACCTTCCCAGTGTCCGTTGTGTAGGCCCGCAGGTGTCCGTCCACCGAGCCCGAGAATACCGCCCCAGGAATAGCAGACACGGCTGCCGACTGGGCCGGGCTGCACTGCTGGCGGTCGCCACAGCCAGGCGGCGGGACGTGCCAGTTGCGCTTGCCACTTGCAATGTCGAAAGCAAACATGCCCCCCCCATCCGTATTGTTCAGCACGGTCTCAAAGCCTTTATCGCCATCCGCAACAGTTGTGACTCCAATATCAGACAGAGCGACATAGACCTGTTTGGCATCTGCTGCTGAGCCCCATTGAATCCCACCAATCAGGCCACCCTTGCCGACGCGTTGCTGCCACAGGACTTCCCCCTTATCCGGATCAACCGCGTGCAGCATGCCGGACTTTTGGCCGGCAATCAGGACCCGTTTCCCGTTCGGCAAGATCCGCAGAATGGATGACGAGGCAAAATCCAGATCTGGCCCCCGGGCTTCCGGACAGTTGGTATCTTCCTCCTGCTCGCAGGCGACATTCCACGCATCGTTGGGCGTGAACTGCGTCGTCCAGACGATCTTACCCGTTGACAATTCTAGGCCGACCATAGAATCACTCGTGAGTGAGGGCGGGCCGGAGTAGTTATCACCAGTTGTCACATACAGTCTGTTTTTTTCTGGATCGAGCGTCGGCGATGACCACACTGAAGCTCCGGACGGTCCCCACAGCTGGGTGCCAATATTATTCTTGCGGGTTGGTTTTGGTTCGTCCGGAATCATATAGGAGCGCCAAATTTCCTTGCCATTAAAACGATCCAAGGCCATCACTTTGCCCCGAAAGGTACAGCATTCGTAGGTTGGCTCTCCACCGGCCAGTTCTTCCAGGGCTGTGGTGCTCACGTACAACCGGTTGTCATGGGTTTTTGGGGTGCCTGTGATCGTGGCCAAGGGATGGTCATCAACTTTCACTTTCCAGATCTGTTTGCCGGTTTGAGCATCCAGCGCATATACGTTGGCCTCGGTGTCACTGGTGTAGACGACCGCGGTGGGCGCGTCCGAACCGGGCCACGTATCGACCACCGGGGTCGAGCGTATGCCGCCGGTCGTTTTGATCGACCAGTGCAAACAGCCGGTTTTGGCGTTAATGGAATACAGGCGGCCGTTCATCGCGCCGATGAAGACCCGACCACCAGCGACGGTTGGCTGAGAGACCCGAAAGTCCATCGGTAAGCCAAACACCCATCTTTCTTTCAGCTGCGGCACCTGATCGGCGGTTATGCCGGCATGTTCGGTCGACTGGAAGCGGCTGTTGAAGTTATCAACGCCCCAGCCATTCCATTTGGGTGCATCGGCTACCAGCGAAAACGAGCCCGGTGCGTCGGCACAAAACCCGGCAACCGTGTCATCCTTTTCTATGATCTCTTTACCCGTAATCCACTCGGACATGGCCCGCCGCTCGGCATGCGTCCGCACCCAGCCTTGCATGCGCATTTTGCCGACTTGGAGTGAATGCAACACCAGACTCGCCGGCAACTTCGCAAGAACTTTGAGGTGCGGGGCGCGCGTCACTTGGCCTTCGTGACAGTGGGCGCAGTGTTCTTTGTAGAGTTTCTCTCCATCCGGCTTTGCGTCTGGTCCCATTGCCTGGGCCTGAGTGACGAACATGCCAAACAGGGCAAAAAGTATCGCCCCTGTGAACAAGACTGTTGTCTTGCGTCCTGTCGTGTGAATCATGTGTGCGACAAACATAGAAATCCCCCTTTTTGTCTTTCCTGTTTTAACTCTTTGAAAATAAGCGCATAGAGGCCCGCCCCCATACGTTAAGGACCGTGCTTATCCCTTCTCGACTGAGAAGGCAAGATTAGGGCTCAATGAAAGGCCAGGGCAAAATTCGAAAATTACCCCGCCCAAAAGAGAGAAATTCAGTATATAAGAGCACAATCGAAAAGATTCATTTCTCTAGCACTCACAGGCACTTACAAGTCCTCGAACAGTCAATCCGCTCCACATTAAAATTTTCTAATCTGCTTCTCATCTTGCTCTCATATTCATGTTGTATGTTCTCCGTCAGAACATGCAGACACTATCCACGAGGAGGAGCGTTATGAAGAAGACAAACAAAGCTATTGTTGGGACGATGGCCGCATCCTTGGCTTTAGGCGGTTTTACTCTTGGTCGGATGACGCAAGTCGATGCGGTGCAAGCTGAGCCCACTTTACCAGTGAACAACCCGGCGCCTGTTGTCGGCACTCCTTCGGGGCATCAGCTGCCCTCTTTTTCCACGCTGGCCCCGCAAGTTTCTCCTGCGGTTGTTCATATTAAAGTCGTGGCCATGCACAGGGCTGACTTTGAGCCTGGCCCAGGTAGATCTCCGTTCAGTGCGCCGCCGTCACCATTTGGTGGTCCGGGGCCACAATTCCGCCCACCTTTTCCCTTTCCTCAGCAACCTGCCCCTGGTCCCAAACGCGGCTCGGGCTCGGGCTTTATCGTTCGCAAAGACGGCCTGATCTTGACCAATAACCATGTGGTTGAGAACGCCAAAGAGATTACGGTCGTCATGACAGACGAGACAGAATACACTGCTGAGCTGGTCGGACGCGATCCCAAAACGGATCTTGCGGTGCTGAAGATCGAGCCTCAAGGTGACCTCCCAGCCGCTCGGATGGGTGATTCGAGTGCCTTACGGGTTGGCGACTGGGTCATGGCGATTGGGAATCCGTTTGGTCTGAGCAATACGGTCACAGCTGGTATCGTGAGCGCCAAAGGCCGGACGATTGGGGCTGGGCCGTACGATAACTTCATCCAAACTGATGCATCGATTAACCCTGGTAACTCTGGCGGCCCGTTATTTAACCAGCGCGGCGAAGTCATTGGCATCAATACCGCCATCTTCAGCCGCAGCGGCGGCAATATCGGCATTGGCTTTGCCACCCCAATCAATCAAGCCAAAGTATTGATCCCTGAACTGGAAGAGCATGGTTATGTGACCCGTGGCTGGCTGGGTGTCTCGATTCAGAACGTCACCAAAGATCTGGCCGCCTCGCTCGGTATTGCCGATGCCCACGGTGCCTTGGTTGCAGACCTGGTCGATAATGGACCAGCGCAGAAATCCGGCATCAAACGCGGTGATGTCATCATGGCCTATGACGGCAAACCGGTGAAAGAGTCGTCTGATTTACCAACTCTGGTGGCTGCGACAAAAGTCGGGAGCACGGTGCCAGTTGAGGTGAGCCGTAAGGGTAAGAACGAAACGATCCAAGTCTCTATTGGCAAGATGGAAGAAGAGCATCAAGCAAAGAGCACACCTGTTGACAAAGGCGAGTGGGGCTTGGCCCTGCGCGACCTGCGGCCCGAAGAGCGCATGCAAGCCGGTCTCAAAGACGGAGAAGGCGTGCTGGTGTCCGGCGTACAACCAGGCAGCCCAGCGGCAGCGGCCAGGGTCCAAGCTGGGGATGTCATCCTCGAAGTCAACCAGAATCCCGTCGGTTCGTCTGCTGACATCAAGAAGGAAGTAGATAAATCAAAAGAAGGCAAACCTCTCCTGCTGTTGCTCAAACGGCCCAATGGGAATAGCCGCTTTGCTTCGCTGGCGGCCAAGTAAAGTCCCTGCCGACCCTTTCTCTCCCCTTCCTATCTTCCCTCCTCGGAGCATGACCCAAGTGGCCATGCTCCGTTCTTGTATTGAGACTTTGCTTCTTGCATTTGCATCTTGTAGGTTTGTCGGTACGAGGCGCTCACACCAAAGAGAAGGAAATTCTATGCCACATGAAACCATACTCAAATTTGGCTACCCGCAAACGCTGCTCCACGAATACGAGCACTGGGTCGTATTACTGCGTCCCAAGCAAGTGACTGTGGGGAGTCTTGTTCTGGCATGTAAAGAAGACGCACAGCGGGTGTCGGATGTTTCAGCCGAGGCGTTTGCGGAGATGAAGACGGTCAGCACGGATTTAGAGACGGCACTGCAAAAGGCGTTTTCATACGACAAAATCAACTATCTGCTGCTCATGATGGTTGATAAGCAGGTCCATTTTCACGTGCTTCCCCGTTATGCGGAAGCGAGACAAGTCGCAGGCGGGACGTGCACGGATGCGGCTTGGCCGGGGCCACCTGATGTGACTCAGGCGCTTGATTTGACAGACGAGCAGTTGGGAGAGGTGAAGGATATGTTGGGCGCAGCCTGGCCGGTGCTGTGACGCAGCCCGATCATTCATGTCCAGGCGGGGGACGAGACAATCACCTGCCGTGTCATGTCCCACCGTAGTGTATGGTGGTTGAAGAAGGGACTTGAGGGAAGGGAGCGGGCCGGTTCCCTATTTGTCTTTCGTTTCTTTTATCTCTTTACCCTCGTCGTCCTTCTTGGAGCCTCTGTTCTCGACCACCTGATCAATAAGACCATAGTCAACCGCCTGTTTGCTATTGAAAAAGAAATCTCGGTCGGTGTCTTTCTCAATCTTCTTCAGCGTCTGACCAGTATGATGGACAAGAATGCCGTTGAGCTGCTGGCGAATACGCAGGACTTCTTTGGCCTGGATTTCGATATCGCTGGCTTGGCCTTCTGCTCCACCCAGCGGTTGGTGGATCATCACCCGAGCGTGCGGCAACGCAAAGCGCTTATCTTTGGCCCCCGCAGTGAGGAGCAAGGCACCCATGCTGGCGGCTTGCCCGACACACAGCGTCGAGACATCAGGTTTGATGTATTGCATAGTGTCATAAATCGCCAGCCCGGCCGTCACCGAACCACCTGGCGAGTTAATATAAAAATGAATGTCTTTGTCCGGGTCCTCTGACTCCAAAAACAGGAGCTGGGCAGTGACCAAGGCTGCGACCTCGTCGGTCACTTGTGAACCCAAAAACACAATCCGATCTCTTAGGAGACGGGAAAAGAGGTCATACGACCTTTCCCCTCTGCCAGTCTGCTCGACAACGGTTGGGATAAAGTTCATAGTGCCCCCCAGCTTAGTCTTTTGTGGCGCGCCCGGCAATGCCTCTTCCTTCCCCTGTGACATTCTATCGTGAATCATTCTCTGGTCTACCACGGGCGGTATGGCTGGTCGCGTTGGTGGCCTTCGTATACCGCAGCGGCACGATGGTCCTGCCTTTTCTGGCCCTGTATCTGACCGCCCAAAAGGGACTGACAGCCCGCGAAGCTGGAGGCGTTCTCAGTTTGTATGGGGTGGGGTCTATTGGTGGCTCGTACCTGGGCGGTTGGCTGAGTGACCGGATTGGATCTATTCAGACCCAGCAAGCAAGCTTGTGTGCAGCGGCTATTGCTTTTGTGACCTTGAGCATGATGCCCACTCCGTTCAGCATTGCCTTAGCCGTGCTGCTGCTCAGTGTGGTCGCCGAGAGCTTCCGTCCGGCCAACGCGGCAACCCTCGCTGAAGTCAGTCCGCCTGAATTGCAAGTCCGGGCGTTTAGCCTGCGCCGGATGGGAACAAATCTTGGCATGGCGATTGGGCCAGCGGTCGGTGGGGTGCTGGTCGTGTATTCCTATACGGTGCTGTTTTTTGTTGAGGCGGGGGTGTGTTTGCTGACGGCTGGACTGCTGCGGGCCTTGTTTCGAGACCACACACACAGCTCAGGTGAAAAGCCGCATACCGATATGACAGTGCATGAAAATACGTCTCCCGGCTCTCGCTCGCCATGGCAGGATCGTATTTTCTTAAGCTTGGCCGGATTGACGTTGCTGCTGATCACCGTTCTCGCTCAGTTATTTGGAACATATCCGTTGACCATATATGCGGTGTACCGCTTACCAGAGTACACAGTTGGTTTGGTCTTTATGCTCAATACCTTGGTCATTGTTGTCTTTCAAATGGTTGTCATTCGTAGTGTGCAGCGCTTTGATACGCTACGGGTTGTTGGGGTTGGAGCATTTTTATTGTGCGGCGGCTTCAGCCTGCTGCAATATACATCCTCACTGGCATTGATTGGGCTGACCGTCCTGGTTTGGACGTTGGGAGAAA
Source organism: Binatia bacterium (assembly GCA_965231765.1). Taxonomy (GTDB): domain Bacteria; phylum Desulfobacterota; class Binatia; order Bin18; family Bin18; genus JAAXHF01. The sequence continues at coordinate 3,059,780 of OZ246887.1, read as the reverse complement.
TGCTCACGACGCCCTTGCTCGAAGGGTTTGTGGCACAGCGCAGCCCAGTCGAAAAGCGGGGACAGTATATGGGGATGTTTAGCGCGGCATTTTCTGGTGCATTTGTCCTCGCCCCCTTGGGTGGAACGTGGGTGTACGAGGTGTTTGGTTATCAAACCCTGTGGGGAACCTGTGGTGTGATGGGAGTGGGGTTGTGGATTGGGTTTACTTGGTTGAATACCAAGGTGAGGCAAGAGCGGATGCAGTAGATCTCTCCCGGGGTCGGGGGAGATTTTTCTTGATCGCGACAGATCAAAATCCGCCCTCGCCTCCCTTTTTCAAAGCGGCAGGTCTGCGTAGATTGTGAAATCGTCGCCTACACCTGATCGTGTACGAATGTCATGTGTTTTGATTTAAGCCAAAGCTGGCCGAATCTTTTCTTCCAAAATGTCTACATTGCGCCGATATTCAGCGGCATCTTGGTACGCTTGGGTGTGGACCAGATGCCCGACGCCAGCGTCGGCAAATTGGAGCGCATAGTCGATGGCTTTGGGCGGGTCATCAATGGGCAGGGTTTTCATCGCAACGACGTCAAGGGGTGGGCGACCGGCTGCCCGGCTCATCTGGTGGAATTCTGGGATGTGCGTTTTGAGTGTATCTGGCTCCATTCCGGCCGGAATCCAGCCATCTCCATATTTGACGGCGCGCTTCAGAGCATGCGGTGGCGTTCCACCAATATAGACTGGTGGACGTGTCGGCCGAGGCTGAAACAGAAATGGCTGTCCGTTGAACTCGACAACATCATTTGCGAAACAGTCCTGGAGTAAGGCCAAGACTTCATCACTAATCGCCCCGCGACGACTATGGTCAACGCCAAGGGCTTGAAACTCTTCTTTCATCCAGCCAACTCCTACCCCGAGCCGCAGGCGGCCTGCGGACAGCTCCTGGATCGTCGCCGCCAGCTTTGCGGTTTGCATGGGTAATCGATATGGGAGGAGGAGCACCGCAGTGCCGAGGCCAATCCGTTTGGTCGATGCAGCTAAAAAGGCCAGGGTCGCCATCGGGTCAAGGAAACGCCCTTCAGAAAATCCTTGCGGCACTCGGTCTGGCATATCCACCTTGGGTGGAATCGCCAGATGTTCATTCAGCCACAGCGTATCCAAGCCTGACTCATCCGCTGCCTTGGCACATGCGAGCATGATGGCAGGTGTTGACTGGGCGCCCCAATTCCGGATGTTGATGCTGAGTTTCATGGTGCGAAGGGTATGCGACCCGGAATGCCTTGGCAAGGAGGTTTTTGTGCTTTTTCACTTAGCTTTTCCCGTGACAGATTTAACCAAAACGCGCCAATTCTATGTGGATGTCTTGGGCTGTGGCGTTGGCCGTGAGAGTGAACGCTGGATTGATTTTGATTTTTTTGGGCACCAGATTACCGCGCACTTGACCGATGACAATCGCGCCCTGTCGCATAATCCGGTTGATGGCGATGCGGTGCCAGTGCCGCACTTTGGCGTGATACTGGACTGGGAGGTGTGGCACGAGCTGTCTCAACGTCTGGAAAATCTGGGAACAGCCTTTGTGATTTCCCCTCGGATTCGCTTTCAGGGTGAGGTTGGCGAGCAAGCCACGATGTTTCTGACTGATCCATGCGGTAATCATCTTGAATTCAAATCTTTCAAAGATATGGGCCGCGTGTTTGCGACTTGACGCTCGGGTGGCCTCTTCTCCTGGCTGGTTTTCCCGTGGTAGAGTGCATGACAAAGTTTCGAAAATTACACGCAAGGAGAACTATTATGCCAGTCAAAGCCGGTTGGGAAGGGCGTTATTATGAGGATTTTGAGATCGGAGATGTGTACCGTTGTCGGCTCGGACGAACGGTGACGGACAACGATAACACCTGGTTTACGCTGCTGACGAATAATACCAATCAGATTCATTTTAATACCGAATACGGCAAGCAAACAGAGTTTGGCCAATGTCTGATCAATAGCGTTCTGACGCTGGCAATTGTGGCTGGCCTTGGGGTAGCCGATGTCAGCGAGAATGGCTTTAACCTGGGCTGGGATAATGTCGTCCTGCCAAACCCCGTCTTTGCCGGAGACACTTTGTATTCGGAATCCGAAGTGCTGGAAACGCGTGAGTCCAACTCAAAACCGCAGTGGGGCATTGTCAAAGTCGAAACACGCGGCATGAAGCAGGATGGCACGCTGGTGTGTAAATACACCCGCAACGTCATGGTCTGGAAAAAAGCCCATGCGCCCAAGCAGGATCTGTTTCCGGAATTAAAGCAGGCCTAATCCTGTTCTTTTTTCTCTCTCTCCCTTGAGGGAGAGGGAACCGGACAAGGGCACAGACACAACATGGAATGTCAACGCGATTTATTCTCCCTGCCTGCGGATCAGCATTACTTAAACTGCGCCTATATGTCTCCGCTGTTGAAAACGGTCGAAGCGGCGGGGGTGGCTGGACTGCGACGCAAGGCAAACCCAGCGGGACTGACCCCAAGCGATTTTTTTGATGAGACCGAACAGCTCCGAGAACTGTTTGCCCGGCTGGTACATACGACTGCCGATCGTGTGGCTCTTGTTCCCGCTGTCAGTTACGGCATTGCCATTGCAAGTCAGAATGTTCAGTTGCACGGTGGGCAAAATGTGGTGATTCCAGGCGAAGAGTTTCCAAGCAATGTGTACGCTTGGATGACGCAGTGTCAGCATACCCGAGCGACGGTGCGTCTTGTTGAGCGCCCGCGTGCTGAGGCGGCGGCTGGGACGTGGACTACGCGTCTCTTGGAAGCCATAGACCAGAACACGGCGGTCGTCACCCTGAGTACCGTCCACTGGACCGATGGCACGCCATTCGACCTGGAACAGATCGGGCAACGGGCATCCGACGTAGGCGCCGTGTTCATTGTCGATGGCACCCAGTCTCTCGGTGCGGTGCCTTTTGATTTTACGCAGATCCAGCCAGATCTGTTGGTGTGTGCTGGTTACAAGTGGTTATTCGGACCGTACCAATACTGTTTTGCTGTTGTTGGAGATCGGCTGCTGGAAGCTGAGCCATTTGAACACAATTGGATTACCCGCAAAAACAGTCAAGACTTTAGCGCCCTGGTCAACTATCAGACTGAGTATCAGCCGGGAGCCCAGCGATTTGATGCGGGCGAGCGTTCCAATTTCATTCTGGTACCGATGCTGGTTGAGGCGCTGACGCAGCTGGAAAAGTGGGGCATAAGAAACATTCAAGCGTACTGCGCCGAGCTGAGCAGCGGACTTGCCCAGGCGCTGCAAGACAGTCCATATAGCATTCCATCCGAACGCTCCGTCCATCTCTTTGGGGTGCGGGTAGCCGACGCGGAACAGATTCCGGCTATCCTTGCCGAGCTGCGTCGCCGCCAGGTGTATGTCTCTCAGCGCGGCGCTTCGATTCGGGTCTCTCCGCATGTGTACAATACGATTGACGATGTACACGCCCTGGCTCAGGCGTTGCTGATGGCGGTGGAGTGACGAACGATTTTTTGGTTCTACTCAAAGATGGCTGGGGCGGTGACAAAGTGACTGTTCAAGCGTGGTGGTAAGGCAGGAGGTCGTAATGAGTACAGCATCACACTGTCTCGTCGTTGGTGTTGGTCCTGGTTTAGGCATGGGCTGCGTGCGTCGCTTTGCTGCTGACGGCTATCGGGTATCAATGATTGCCAGACATGCTGGCCGGCTTGAATCGTGGGAAGCCGAAGTGGAGCATAGCGCTGGGTACCCGACTGACGTCGCCGACCTGGATGGCTTTCGCCACACCCTGAGTCGTATTGTTGCTGAGCAGGGACTGCCCGAGGTCGTGATCTATAATGCTGCGCGGGCGACGTTTGGCAATTATCGCGACATCAGTATGGCGGACTTTGAAACCAATTTTCGGATCAATACTGCTGGTCTGTTGGTGCTCGCCCAAGAACTTGCTCCAGCCATGGTCGAGCGTGGGTCTGGTTCGATTATGGTCACTGGCAATACCGGTTCGCTGCGCGGCACTCCAAGTTTTGTCGGCTGGTCTCCGACCAAAGCCGGTCAACGTATTCTGGCTGAATCTCTGGCCCGAGAGCTCGGGCCACGTGGTATTCATGTTGCCTATATTGTCGTCGATGCGCTGATCGATATGCCGTTTGCTCGGCGAAACAATACCGACAAGCCCGCAGATTTTTTCGCCCAGCCCGCAGATCTTGCAGAAACCATCTTTCATACCGCCCATCAGCCCAAGACCGCATGGTCGTTTTATGTCGAGCTACGGCCGTTTGGCGAGAGCTGGTAGTCAGCGCGCTGCTTTGCCTCCCTGCAGAAGCTCAATCAGTCATCCCCGGCAGGGCGAAGACACGCTTCGCCCCGCCCTCTTCACATCCCTCACCAGCCATCCTATTTTCGAGTAGACTCCAAAAAGGAGGAGACACATGCAAGACAATTCTTTGAAAGCGACAAAGCCTATCTACACGAGTCCTAGGCGTGGCCCCTTTCGACGCAGCCGAATAGGACTGCTCCGATTCTTGGCTGTTATCATTACTATCGCCACTATCGATGTGAGCAGCTCCGCTGAGGGGGCAGACGCGACACCACCCCAGCCCGGAACAGACACCGCCCCTGTCACAGTCACCATCCTGGCGACAAATGCGGCTGATATCGCGCCGGCCTTGGCCACTGCTTCTCCGACCCAAGGCGAGTGGAGTTTCTCAGCCTGGATCGAGGTTGGAGACCGGGCATTTTTATTTGACACAGGCTGGTCGCCGAGGAATGTGCTGGACAATGCACAAGCGCTCGGGATTGATCTGTCAGTCGCCAAAGACCTGATCCTCAGTCACCACCACCGGGATCACACCGGTGGTATCGAAACACTGCGCAACGAGCTGTCCAAACGGAATCCGGAAGCACTGTCCCGGATTCACGTTGCCAAAGGGTTCTTTGTTTCACGTCCTGGCCCGGACGGTAGCGAGCGCAACCCCATGCTGGCAGCCCGCCAGGCCATCGAAGCTTCTGGAGCGACTTTTATTGTGTATGAACAGGCCACGGAGATTGTGCCCCAGGTATGGCTGACTGGTCCAGTGCCTCGCCAGCATGCTGAACGCAATTACCCGCAAGGTCCCAGGTGGGTCATGCAACAAGACGGACAGACCGTCCCCGACATTATACCCGAGAGTCAGTCACTGGTAATTGTGGCCGCTGAGGGGCCAATTTTGATATCGGGCTGTGGCCATGCGGGTCTGATCAATACCCTGGACTACGTGCAATCCACAGTCTCTGATCAATCGCCTCAGGCTGCTATCGGAGGTTTCCACTTGTTTGCCGCCTCGGATGAGGTGCTGCGCTGGACGGGCGCAGCCGTTGCACAGCGCCAGCTCGGCCATTTTGTGGGCTCGCACTGCACAGGATTTGAAAGTGTGTACCAGATTCGAGAGCACGCTCACATGGATCGTGCCCATGCCCTCGTTGGTGCGATTGGGACGCAGTACGTCACCGGACGTGGTATTATGCCAGGCAACATTAATCGTTAGCAGTTGTTGAAAAACCTGCTGCGCTTGGAATACCGGCGTTGCTCGGCGGCTCCAAATCCTCATGTACACCGGGTACACTCCGGTTTTCTCGGCCGGCAAAATCACACGAAAATTGGTAGATCGAGTTTTTAATCTTCAATGATAAGAGAGGCGCAGCGGTTCGGTTCATAAAGAGACGGGCGGTCCCACGCGGACCGTGACCACGTCGGTGTCGTGGTACTGCTGGTGGCGCACGGACGACGCGTAATGGCTCAGCAGCCGAAGGGAAATCTCTTCCTCAATCGGCGTATCTGCGGCCCGTTCGCTGAGCAGCGCCATCTGATCCTCAAGGTTCGTCTCGTCGGTTGCGGCGATGAACTCCAGATCGGCCGCATCGCCATCGCTGTGCGCGATCAGCAGCAGGTGCCGCCCATCGTGCGCCGTCCCTTCCTCTCTCTGCTGGATGAGGATGAGGAGCGTCTCCTCGCCGACTGCGCGGAGCCGATCGGTCAGCTCTTCGTTCCAGCCCTCGCGAGCGGCGAACTCGGACAGGAACACGTCAATCTTCGGGTAGGCATCGACGGTCAACGCGATCCTGATGCGCTGCCGCCGCGGCCCCGTCAGCTCCACGAACAGCGTCAGGAATATCACCGTGAAGCCGCCGACGGTCATACCGTTCCCAAGCAGTTCGCTCCACGGTCCCTGAAAGTATTCCGGGAAGATCCAGTCAAGCTGGAACGCAGTCCCGATCCAAAACGCGAGACCGGTCACGAGGCCCTTCCGATAGTCGAGGCCGTCGTGCAAGAGTATCTTCATGCCGAAGATGAAGAGGAGCGCTACTATCACGATGAAGTAGGCCGCCACCACTGGACTTGGTATTGCCATGATGACGGCCACAAACTTCGGTAGGAACGCCAGCACGGCGAAGATGATCCCGACGCACACGCCGACGGAACGGGCAGCCACCCCGGTGAGCTCGGTGATAGAGATGCCTATCGCATACGTCGAGTTCGGAGCCGTACCGGCGAGGCCGGAGAGCAGATTGCCCAGGCCGTCGGCGGCGAGCGCGCCCTGGATTGACCGGAAGTCGATGGCGCGCGGCCGGCGCCACGAGACCCGTTGGATAGCAATGCTATCGCCGAGCGTATCCATGGCGCCGACGAGCGTCACTAATACGAACGCCGGCAGGAGTGCCCAGAAGTCCGGGCCGAAGCTGAGGTCGAATCCAGGCCACGCGGCCGCCGGCAACCCAACCCAGGAAGCCTCAAGGACGCGCGGGGTGTCGTAGATCCCGAAGGCCAAACCGCCGGTCACGCTGCCCGCGACTATCCCGATGGCCGGCGCCCAGAGCCGCCACCCACCGGAGGCGCGGAGCGAGATCGCGACTATGACCATCAGGGTCACAACCGCGGTGACGGGCGCGGCTGCAGGCGACGCTCCTTCGGGCACGTCGGTCAGCTTGCCCAGGATGAGCGGGGCAATGGTCACCGGAATCAGCATCAGCACGGTGCCAGCCAGGGTTGGCGTGAAGACTCGCCGGAGCAATGACAGCTTCGTTGCCAGGGCGAATTGGCACAGCGACGAGATGACGATCAGGCTCGCCAGCAGCCCCGGCCCGCCCCGCTCGAGTGCCGAAACACAGACGGCGAGAAAGGCACCACTACTACCCATGAGCAGGATATAACCAGCGCCCAGGCGCCCGATGCGGACGGCCTGGATCACCGTGGTAATCCCGCTGATCACGAGCGCGGCGAACACCGCCCATGACAGATAGGCCTCACTGCCGCCCGCGACCCGGATCATGATGACCGGCATCAGCACGACGGCGGCGACGGCGAGCAGGGCGTACTGCAACCCGAGCCCAATGGAGAGCGCGTGCGGAGGACGCTCGTCGGGCTCGTAGCGAATATCCTGGTTGACGTGAGCGGACTTAGCTTCCATCTGTTCAGCTTCCTCCTCGTATATCCCTGCGGTCCAGACTTCCCAGCATGGCGTAGAGACGCCCGATTGGAGAAGACTCACGACGCCTGAACCACGACCGCCGTATGTTCCTACACAAAAGATACATCATACGCCAGAGGGAGGCGCTGCATAACATTCACGACCGGCTCGGCACCATGCGGCATGGACGGACACGCCATCCGGTCCGCACGTATCCAGGCAGCCGACGCACGAGAATCGTGTCGTTTCATCTGATAAGGAGCGGATTTTTGTCAGTGGTCTGTCTGAATGGGGGAACGTTTGCATACGCGCTCGGACTGCGCTGCCAAGGACCCTACGGGCTCGGAGCGGGCAGGGACACAAACGCTCCCCAGAATTGCAGCGGTGCAGCGGGAGAAAACAGTCAGCTGCAACCCACCTCACCCCGCATCCCTTTCAAGCCTCTTGTGTATCTTCTCTAAATACGGCGCAACATCAGGAGCAAACGCCTCATGCTCACATAACGTGTGATAATGAGCGAGCGCAGCCGGAAACTCAGACGGAATGCGGTCATGGACGATGCCTTGAAGCCCCTTGGCAGCCAGCTTTGCGTGCTGCGCTTTTTCAACTGAGAACAGAGTGAATTCCGCCACAAAGCAGATGTCTGCCAGGGTAATAGCAGCGCCAACTAAGAATTGACGGTCGGGCTGGAGCCCGCGTTCAATACCGGCCATATACGTGCCAAAGGAATCCTTTGCTCTGGCATGAATGTCAGCCGTGACTGAGTCGTTGGAGAGGGCCAGCAAATAGATCTGTGAATCTCTGGCAAACACCAGACTGGCGTCAAGGAAACTGTCGATACGAGCGGCAGAATACGCATCAGTCCCATACACAGGGTAGCGATCCTGCCCCAGACGCCCGACAGCCCGCATGATGCTGTTTGACTCGAAGATACCGGTGCTTCCGTCAGGACTAAAAGCCGCAGGCACAGTACCAAAGGGGTGGGCAGCCAGAAACGCATCGGTCTTAAACAGACGGCCTTTGAAACCAGTTCGACCTTGTCGTTCGGTATCCTGCGGAGCACTGCGTTCTTCGTCAGTCAGCGGCCGCGCATCAAAGTCCCACAACCAGCTCTGTAAATCCTGTGGTTTACTGCCTCGAATGTCTATGTGTACGCCGCATAGCCGGGCAGCGATGGTCGCTTTCCAGATCCGAGGGTTAGGCAAGTAGGAAAAAATACGCAGGTCGAAGGCAGCAGCTGTGGAATCTGATTGAGGTGAGGACATAAGCACTCCCTTTTCGTGTTCATGGCGGTTTCAGCTGTCCAGTTGTCATTGACCGGATCGGTATTGTCAAGAACGTATGAAGCCATGCTACATATACCTGGACAGGGGGCCAGCGGTTTGAGCTTGAAATGTTGGCGGCAGCGAAACACGCGACAAGCAACACTCTCACCCGGCCTGTGGCTCGTGTTCCTCAGCGTCAGTAGTGCCTGTTCCCCTTTCGCGCCTATACAGTCTCCCGAACAGCTTATGGTACATCAATCTGCATCCCACGTGATCTTTATCCCCGGTTTTTATGGCACCCGACTGGCACAAGCCAGCGATGGCAAGACGGTCTGGATATCGGCAAGCCAGGCGTTGTTCGGCTCAAAGACGGCAGCTCGGATTGGCTTTGAGGTACCGGCAGCACAAGAGCTTGTGCCCAGCACAGTGCTGGATCGCATCCCTGTCATTCCCGGCATTGATGCCGCTGCGGTCGATGTGTACGGCGATTTTATTGACACATTGCGAGCCAGGCTTGGGCCACACACCCAAGTCCACCTTTTTAGCTACGATTGGCGTGAGGGCTATTTCGAGGCAGTCAAAAAGCTGGCTGCTCTAGTCCACGCTCTCAGCAGCCAAGAGGGAAGGTCACTCTCTTTAATCACCCATAGCATGGGTGGGCTCATTGCGAGCTATTACTTGCGGTATGGCGCGCAAGAACCTGAAGCTGCTGCCGAGACTTGGCAGGGAGCCGAGTCTATCGACAAGGTCGTCATGGCGACCGTGCCATTCAAAGGCTCAATGACAGCTTTTCGTAACATGAAACATGGAGCCAAGTTTGGTCTGAATACGAGCCTGATTAAAGCTCACGCTTTTGCCTCTTTCAGAGCGGGCTATGAGATGCTGCCGATCTATACGCCGGTGCTGCTCGATCACGAACTCCAGCCTCTGTCGTATACTCTCTTTGAGACCAGGCTGTGGCAAAAACATGGCTGGGGCTTTCTGAATAATGGTGCAGGGGTATCACAAGAAGCGATGGACAAAAGAGTCAGCTTTGTCCGCAATGCTTTGGAGCGGAGCAAAGTGCTGGCTGAACGGTTGCACGCGCCTGTGCGGAAAAAGCCTCAGCAACAGCCGCGCATGCTGTACGTGTTCGCCACGTCCCACAAAACCCTCGTCCGGGCTGTTTTGCTGGCCGATACCACGGCATCGGCAGACGCCCTGAACTGTCTCATCTTCCGGAAAGATCCGTTTATCCATCATTTTCCTGATCAGTCACACAGTCTGTTATTTGCCGATGGTGACCAGACGGTCAGTACTGAGTCTGCCCAATTGCCGGCGGCCTTTCGACAGGCGTTCGAAAACCTGGCCGAACATACCAGTCAAGCCGCCCATTCACAGATCTATAATGACACGGCAGTCCGGGAGAAAGTTTTCACTTTTTTGCAAATGCCGGTGCTTTTGTCGAGGTAGCTATACCTCAGCCAGAATGAACGAATCCGTTCGTCCTGCAAAGCCGGCCTAAAACCGATACGTATAGCGCATCTTGACCCGCCCTTCACGAATAGTCGAGTGAATATCGCCGTCCCGAATGAGCAAGTTGTGATTATAAATAATAAAGAACTCATTGCCCGGCTCAATAATCCACCGCAACTGCGTATTCATTCCGAGCGTGTCTGAGACGGTATCATACTGTCCAAACGCAAACCATGACAGGTCTGGGTTGAGCGCCAGGTTGAGGCGGGCACGGACTAAGCGGACGGCGAAGTTTCCCCACGCTAAGCGGACATCATTCTGCTGGTATTCCCCACTAAAAAAGACATAGGGTCCGGGCCGAAATTCTAACCGAGCAATCCAGTCATCACGTCGGCCTGTGAAAAAATGCCCCCATTGGTAGCTGAGAAACAGGCCGATCTTGCGTTTATCCGCGCTATCAAATTCAACTCGCTGACGGCGGAATATATAATCGCCTGGCGGGATGGTCACCCCATCACTGATCTTGAAAGTGTTCCGCAGCCGCTCAAACGTCTCGATCGTCCGGAAACGGATAATATCTCCACTATCAAAACGCCAGTCACACGGAAAATTGACATTCCGGGTGAGTAAGGTACCCGTATCGGGATCGGCAAAATAATTGCCATCAAAGGCGCAGCTCACCTGACGGGTCTGCCACAGGTCGGGCCGTGGGGCGTATTGCAGAAACCAGCCAAAACGCCGGATGCCGTTGCGCGGCACAAAACCCATGGTCGCGTCAAAGTCTTCTTGGACCTCTCGGTAGGTGCCGAAGATTCTCCAGGTATCGTTCGGCAAGCTTATTTGACTGCCCCAGGCCAGATTTTTGGTTGAACCGGGAATAAAACTCTTGAGGAAAAAGGACGAAAATTCGAGATTTTTATCACCCCACAATTCAGATGTACTATAGCGGAAGTCAGGGCCTGCCAATCCGGTCGCTGTGTCCCGTTCAGGCGTCCGCCGCGTGGCAACAAAACCAATTGAGGATTTGGCCAAAATATTACGTTTGACCCGGATAATACTGAAATTTTCGCCTGGTACGCGGCCACGATTTTGCGTTTGCACGCTCATCATTCCGATACGATATGGTCCCGCACGGCCACTTAACTTTCCGCCGCCGACGATATCGACCGTTTTGCCATCGTCGGAAATGCCAATGCGGCGACTAAAAAAAGGAATAATGACCAAAGGCCCCGACGTTGAGGTCAGGCCATCAACGGCAAAATTCCCGGCGTCTTCAAGAAAAAACTGGCGTTTTTCCGGAAAAAAGAGCGAAAAGCGGCTCAAGTTGACCTGCGCATCATCAACCTCGGTTTCACCAAAATCGGTATTCAGGGTCAGGCTGAGGGTCAGACTTGGAGTCAGCTTATAAAAAACATCGAACGCCGGCTGAAAGTTGGTGGCACTCCGCCTGGGAACAATCGACCAGGAAGGAACAACATCGATCCCCAGCCCTTGAGACAGTCCGGTGAGCCCCGATAAAGTGCCTGCCTCAGATACCCGGAAAAAGTCAAGGTTCTGCCGATAGCCAGCCCAGACCGCCTCCTCGTTACGGCGTTTAATAATACGCTGGATATTAAAGCCCCAGGTCTCTTGTTCGGGCCTAAAGTTCAGCGTCTGAAACGGAATCGAAAATTCTGCCGTCCAGCCTTGGTCTGTAATCTGCGTCCGCGCATACCAAATACCGTTCCAATTCGGATTTCGATCCTGGCCCTCGTCCGAGATGATCTGATCGAACCGGGCACCGACTGCATTGACCTGGAAGATAAAGGCATTCCGACGATCGTGAAACGTGTCGAACAGGAGGCTGATCCGGTCGTCAGCATCCAGGTTGGCATCCCGATCAAGCCGGGTCGCCACAATGGCTTGCGGATCAGAGTCAAAACAGGTCACGCCAATGTATAGATGAGTCGGGGAGTACAAGACCCGGACGGTGGTTGGTTCAGAAGCCGGCTCGCCCTCGACGGGCTCGCGTTGGCGGAGCGCATCGATCACGTGGGCCTGCTGCCAGGCAGATTCGTTCAGAACCCCATCAATAGTAATCAGCTCAGTCGTCGTGACAGCTGTTAACGTCGCAGGGGCTGCCTGCGCGGGCAGGCTTATGAAGCACAGCAGGGCGCCCAGCGCCACTCGCGACCAAGAAAAAAAAGAGAGCATACCACTTTCCCCACATACATCCATGACGCAGCATGATGCCCGATATCCAACGCAAAGAGAATCAAGGTGTGTTCCCATGCAAAGAAAAAATCAGAAGAAAGAAATGGCATCTGCCACCGCACTCAAAATCGGTACGTATAGCGGACTTTTATCCGCCCCTCGCGTAGCTCTGAATGGAAGATGTCACTCCGCACCAACCAATTGTGATTGTAGATAATGAAAAAATCATTGCCGGGTTCAATAATCCAGCGCAGTCGGGTATTGAGGCTCAGAATATCTGAGACGGTGTCGTACTGGACCAGGCCCAGCCAGGACAAATCCGGATTCAAGGCCAAGCTCAACTGACCACGTATCAGCCGCACGATAAAATTTCCCTCTGGCAAGCGGACATCATTTTGCTGATACTGGCCACTGAAAAAGACGTACGGACCAGGCCGAAACTCGACTCGCGCCGTCCAGTCGTCCCGCTTACCACTATAAAAATCCCCCCACTCGTAGCGGAGATACAGCACCACGGGGCGCTTATCAGCGCTTTGAAATTCTGCGCGGTAGCGGCGGTAGCGATAGCTGCCGGGGAGAAGAGTCACCCCGTCGCTGATCTCAAAATCTTCGACCAGGCGTTGAAAGGCACCAAAGGTAAAGAGGTTGATCATATCTCCACTGTTGAAACGCCACGAGCAGGGAAAGCCAATAAAGCGGCTCAGGAGTGCGTTTGTATCAGGATCGGCAACATAGGCACCACGCGAACCGCACGAGATTTGGCGAGTTCCCCAGCGTTGAGGGCGGGGAGCGGCCAGCACCGACCACCGAAAACGGCGAATACCATTCCGACGGATAAAACCCATCGTCGCATCAAAATCTTCTTGCAGCTCATGGTACGAGGTCATGATCTCCCAGGTGTCGTTCGGCATACTGAAAACCGTGCCCCAGGCCATATCTTTTGTTGCTCCTGGAATGAAACTTTTCATGCCAAACGCCGACCACGAGAGATTCTTATTCCCCCACAGCTCAGACGTGCTATAGCGAAAGTCGCCGCCAGCCAAACCGGTTGCCTGCCCGCGTTCTGGCGTACGGCGGGTGGCAATAAATCCAATCGATGATTTGGTGAATAAATCTCGTTTGACCCGAATCACACTAAAATTCTCGCCTGCGACCGAGCCCCGATTTTGGGCGTGGGCACTCATCATGCCTAGGCGGTAGCGACCAGTCCGGCCGCTCAGTTTTGCTCCGCCTACGATATCAACGCTCTTCCCGTCGGCGTCGATGCCAATCCGGCGGCTAAAGAAGGGAATGAGAACGCGAGGCTCAGATGTCGTGGTCAGATCATCGACAGAAAAGTTGCCCGCGTCTTCTAAAAAGAACTGCCGCTTCTCGGGAAAAAAGAGCGAAAAGCGGGTCAGATTGACCTGTGAGTCATCGACCGCTGTTTCCCCGAAGTCCGTGTTCAGCGTCGCACTGAGGGTCAACCCTGGCGTCAGTTTGTAGAAGGCATTCAGCCCCGGCTGAAAGTTTGTGGCACTGCGTCTGGGGACAGCCGCGACAAAGGGCGAAACATCAAGTCCAATGCCTTGGTGAATGTCATGCAGGCCAGTCAGCGTCCCGGCCTCAGAGATTCGAAAAAAGTCGAGATTCTGCCGATAGCCGGACCAGACGGCCTCTTCATTGTTGCGTTTCAGGATGCGTTGAATATTAAACCCCCAGACGGTCCGATCCGGGGCAAAGCTCAGGGTCTGAAACGGAATGGCGAACTCTGCCGTCCAGCCATTATCTACGATCTGGGTCTTGGCGTACCAAATCCCATTCCAATCCGGATTCAGATCTTGCCCTTCATCAGAGATGATTTGGTCAAAACGGGCCCCAACTGCATTGACTTGAAAGACAAACGCATTGCGACGGTCATGGAAGGTATCAAACAGGAGGGTGAGGCGGTCATCGGCATCCAGGTTGGCATCCCGATCAAACCGCGAGGCAACAATCGCATCCGGATCAGAATCAAAGCAAGTCACCCCCACATACAACTGGCTGTGGGAGTACAGCACGCGTACCTCAGTCCGCTCAGAGGCTGGTGCACCTTCATCCGGCTCACGCTGGCGGAGGGTATTGATGGGCTGAGCAGACTGCCAGGCCGCTTCCTGCAGGATGCCATCAATGCTGATCTGCTCAGCAGTCAGGGTGGCCACCAATGTCGGCGTTTCAGCCTGAGTTGGCGTGCTCAGTAGACACACAGTCAGGACCGGTATGAGAAGGATGAGAAGCCGGCTAAGAGAAGATTGCGTCATTGAGCCATGACATCATTGGGCGTTCCTGTAGGGCGGTTCGCGCACTGCCTCAACGACTTACTCTTCCTTGAACCGCGCATCCCGCCAATCCAGTGCAGCCCGCAGTCCTTTTTCCTTGCGGATCTGGTTAAACGCTTCTTGCTCTTCTGTTCGGCTGATATCGAACATGGTCACCAAATCAAGATTCTGAGCGATACTGTTCAGGAAGCCCATATTTTCAAAGGCCCGATTGATGGCGATCTTATTATATTTCACTCCGACCCGAGCAATCTTGGTGAGCTTGCGAGCCATTTTCTCGCACTCGGCCATGACTTGGTCATGGGGCACGACCTTATTAATCATGCCAAGCCGTTCGGCTTCCTGAGCCGAGATCATCTCACCCATGAGCAAGAGTTCTTTTGCTTTGGCGAACCCAACACTAAAAGGTGTGATCAGAACCGGGGGGCCTGTCCCAAAACGAATCTCCGGCTCGCCGAGTGTTGCCTGTTCTGAGGCGATTTTGATATCGCACAGCTGGGCGAGTTCGCACGCACCTGCCAGGGCATAGCCATTGATGGCGGCGATGTAGGGTTTACTCGAATGCCAGATTTTGAGAAAGGTATCGATGTTCTGCTTGAGAGACGAGCGCCATTCGTCGGGTTGGCGTTCATAAATCTCCGGCTCGCCTTGTGGAGCGCCGATGTCAAACCCGGCAGAGAAAGCCCGTCCGGCACCAGTCAAGATCACGACCTTGACCTCTGGGTCTGCTTCAATGGCATCAAATGCATGGCCCAACTCTGCCATCAGAGCTGGACTGAGGGCATTCAGTTTATCTGGCCGATTGAGGGTCAGATAGCCAATCTCGTCGCGCTTTTCGAACAGCAGGTGAGTATAATCCATGTATTTCCTCCGATTTCCGCAGCCCGATTTCTAACCGAAAGACATGCGGAGATCAAGCGGCTGAATATGGCCTTGCTCGGGATTGAAAAAAGCTCCAGACTCTGGAGAACAACAAGAATGCAATTGCGCTTCCTGATAGGCTGATATGCTGACTTCCGACTTACTCCAGACACGCACTGAAGGTCCGAACGTCTATCCTCGCTATATTAAGACCGAGGGACACCGCTTTGTGACAATGGCGGAAGAATTGATCGCCCTGTATGTTGACCAGCAGGGGAAAACGCGGCGGGAGCTGATGGACGCGCTGAGCCAATACTCACAGGATAGTACGGACTACCGCATCCAACGTGGGCTGGCCAAACTGTTGCGGGACCATCGGTCTGAGTTTAGCGAGCGCAGTATTGCGCCCTCGGCTGAGATCCGTCAGCGGGTGTTTGCCTTTGCCAGGGAGAATCACCCCGTTGCGTTACACCCAGACATCATTCATCCCGTCTCTAAGGATGACATCCTCGAAGAAGTCGCCCGCGAGTTTAAAACTGATATCGAACAGATTGCCTGGGCGTTGTACGCTGATTTGCCCGACAATCATATTCTGACTGAGTTCGATCCTCCCGAGCCTGAGTGGTTGCTGCGGCGCTATAATGTGGCTCTCGCCCAAGCCTTGCTCTACCGCTGCATCCGGATGAAGCTGTCTGTCTTTCGAAATATTCCGAGTCGGTACAAGCAGCTGTTCAAGTTCATCAAGTTCTACCAGCTCATGCATACTATTCAGGGTGATCTGGATAGTGGCTATGAGATTGTGCTGGACGGTCCGGTCAGTTTATTTCGCCTGTCTCAGAAGTACGGCCTGAAACTGGCCGTGTTTCTGCCTGCCTTGCTGCTGTGTACACGCTGGAAAATGGAGGCCGAGATCGTTTCTTCTGACGGGACCCATCAGTTTTTTCCGCTTGATGAGAGCAGTGGCCTCATCTCTCATTACCGTGACAGCACGATCTATGACTCGCTCTTGGAGCGAACGTTTGCTGAGCGTTTTGTCGAGATTGATAGTGGTTGGCAGATTGAGCGCGAAGTCGCCATTCTGAACCTGAAAGATACGGTCTTTATTCCAGACTTTGCTTTCCGGCATGCCGATGGCCGAACGGCCCTGTTAGAGATTGTCGGCTTTTGGCGCCCTGAATATCTGAGACGCAAGATCATGAAACTGAAACGCTCCGGCCGTACAGATATGATCGTGGCGGTTTCGGCCGACCTGAATGTTGGTGAAGACGATTTTAAAGACGTGTCAGGCAGTGTGTTCTTCTTCAAAAAGCGGATCAATCCCAAGGATGTGCTGATGCGGCTAGAGCAAGTTGGGCAGGATGCGACCCAAGAATCTTGAGATCGGACTTTTCGCCTCAGATAGAGTACTTGGCTCTTACAAGTATATGGGGTCACGCCCCGCCTCTCAACGCGACCCAAACCGTCAGCAAGACGGGGCAGCTGCACCAGCCCAGGAACGCCGGATAGCGTCAAACCAAACCCCGGTAGCACCAGCGGACAACAACAAGTGGCACAGCGAACCAGGGAAGAGCAATGATGTCTGATCTGAAAAATCTGCGCGGGGATATCTTCGGAGGTATTGCCTCGGCCGTGGTGGCCTTGCCGCTGGCCTTGGCCTTTGGCGTGGTGTCCGGTTTGGGCCCGGTCGCCGGATTATACGGAGCGATAACGGTCGGATTCTTGGCCGCGGTGCTGGGCGGAACGCCGGCGCAGGTCTCCGGGCCTACCGCGGCAACAGCGATTGCTACGGCGGCCATTGTTGCCCAGCACGCCGACAATCTCGCCGCGGTGGCGATGATCGTCATGCTGAGCGGGGTTTTGCAGGTTACTTTCGGCCTGCTCGGATTCGGACGGTTCGTGGCCTATACGCCGTATTCCGTTGTCTCGGGGTTTAAGTCCGGTATCGGAATTATCATCATTCTCATTCAGACCTCGCCCTTTCTGGGAGCGCCAACGGCGGGCGGACCACTCGCTGCCGTCCAAGCGTGGCCGGAAGCGCTGGCCAACCTCAACTCGGATGCCCTGCTCATCGCCGCCATAGCGCTCGGGGTAGTCATATTCTGGCCTCGGCGGTTACACAACATATTGCCCTCGCCGCTCGCGGCCCTGCTCCTCGGGACGGTAGCGGCAGGGCTGTGGTTGCCCGCTGCGCCGGTGATTGGCGCAGTGCCCACCGGGTTTCCCGAGCTGCAATGGCCGGCACTGTCCGGAGGATTTTTAACCGACATGTTGCAGCCGGCTCTGATTCTCGCCCTGGTGAACTCTATTGGCAGTTTGTTGGTATCGCTGGTTGCCGATTCTATGACCCGGACGCAACATAACTCGGACCGGGAATTGTTTGGTCAGGGAGTCGGTAACCTCGTGGCGGGTCTGCTCGGTGTCATGCCCGGGGCGGGCGCTACCACGCGAACGGTTATCAACGTGCGGGTAGGCGGGCGAACGCCGCTATCCGGCGCCTTACACGCGGTTATTCTCCTGGCCTTTATGTTTGGCCTCGGCCCGTTTGTCGAGCGTATCCCGGAGGCCTGCCTGGCCGGCATCCTGATAAAAGTTGGCTGGGATATTATCGACTGGCGGTTCCTGCTCCGGATCCACCAGGCTGCTGTAGAAAACGTGTTCACCATGTTGCTGACGCTGGTGCTGACCGTGTTCGTCGATCTCATAATGGCGGTTGGCGTGGGGCTGATTGTGGCAGGCTTCGTCTCTGCGCGTCGCTTGGAACCCGAGGAGTTGAAGAAGGTGATATCGGTACCGCTTCTGGATGCAGTGGTCTCTCCAGAGGCAGCGGAATCCTACGCTGCCCGTGTCGGACTCGTAGCCCTGCCCGGGCATTTTTCCGTGGCGTCCGCGCGGGAACTGGCCCGGTCGGTCGGGGTGGACATCAAGGACCACGAGGTGGTCATATTCGACTTTTCGGCCGTTACTTATATGGACGATAGCGCGGCCCTGGTCATCGAGGATCTGGCCGAGGTCTCCCAAACGGAGGCCAAGGGCTGCGTTGTGGTCGGCTTGTCCGGCCCGGCTGAGGAGGCCTTGCGTGTGTTCGGTATCCACGACCGTATTCCTCAAGAGCATTTCGTGCCGGACCTTGAGACAGCGAAAAAATTAGCCTGGGAGCTGGTGAACAGATGAAGATGGGTGAGAGACGGGTTCCCATTGCGGATCATTTTCATCACGACGGGCCAACATCTCCTTGGCCCACTCGTTCCACCCCTCCTTGCCCTGCTTGTAGAGTGCTAAAGTTTCCCTGCTGTCCATTTTGCTATCCTTTTTTTATGCGGTCCGGACGCGGTGACCTGCACGATTGAGGGCCGGGACCGCTACATGCGGGCGTTCGGTATGTGCTACGCCGCGGACGGCACGGACCTGAACGGCTGGCTGGTCCGTCAGGGGCACGCGCTGGCCTATCGGCGCTATTCGACCACGTATGTCCCCGAGGAAGACTAGGCCAAGGCCGCGAATTGGGGCGACCGGCGCCAGGACACGGACAGATTGCCCCATGTCCGCCCGGCGTTCGCTAGTCGGCTCCCCCAGGAATTGAACGAGATCCGCACAGCGGGGGGGGAAATCGTGGTGATCGACACCGCGCCCCACTCGGACAATGTGACGCTCGGGGCTGCCAAGGTGTCCGACCTGGTGCTGATTCCGTGTCGGCCGTCCATCTTTGATTTGGAAGCCCTGGCCGTGACGGTGGAGCTGGTGAAGACGGCCCAGGTCCCGATTCTGGCGGTGCTGAATGCGGTTGTGCCTCACGTCGCGGATACTGCACAGGCCGAGGAAGCCATCGAGCGGCTGGGGGTGACCGTCTGCCCGATCCATATCAGCCGCCGCGTCGCCTTTTCGCGGGCGGTGCTGCGCGGGCTGACCGCCCAGGAGTACGAACCGCAAGGCAAGGCCGCCGGCGAGATTGAACAGTTTTTCCAGACGATCCAGGGTGTGGCGCAGGAGGAACACGCGGAGGGAGGGCGGTGCGATGGCTGAGAAGACCGGCAAGAACGAGTTTGCAGATGTCTTGGAAGGAAAGCCGCCGCGTCAGAGACGGACAGCGGCGGCGGCGAAAGCCGGGCCGGGGGAAAAGCGGCTGATGACCCTCCGGGTCGATGAGGCAGTGGCCTACCGATTGAAGGTGCTGGCGGCCGAGGAGAGAACGTCTGTGACCGCGCTCGTGTCCGAGGGGATCAATCACGTTTTTGAGGTGCGGGGGCTCCCGCCCATTGCGTCAACCAAGAGTTAAACCCTGGATCAAGGGGAGCATAAGGTGCTGCGACTGCTGGGGACCGCATGCTACTTGCGGCTGCTAGACTGGCAAAGCTCCTACCTTCTCCATCTCTTGTCAGGCCATGGAAGAATTCCATCAAGCTCGGCTAGTCCAAACTCTTGCTCCTCCCATTCTCGGCGGTCAAGCGTTCGAGTTGGGGGTGGCACTTCCTCGTCCTCGAACCAGAGCAGGGCTATTGTTTGGTCCCAACGATCAAGGTGCCTAGCTTCCTCAAGTAAAGTGTCCCCACGATTCCAATCGGTGAACCACAGCTCCGCCTCTACTTCTTCTGGACCCTCGACAATTTCGCCCAACCTCAGCCGTTCAGCCACCGATCCGTTAGGCGAAGCCATCGCTTGGTGGGACCCAAGCCCTGGCTTCTCGGAGAGCAGACGAACGTGAAGTGTATCGTACTTGTCCTTTCTCCATAAGAACGAAGGCACAGGGAACGGAGGAGAAAGTTGCAAAGCGTGATCCCGTCGCCATCGTAGAAGCCTCGAATCGCCGAGCCAAGTCATCTATTGCATCAAGACCAATAGCCACATCATCGATAAGTGGCTTGCAGAGATTGTACGGAAATAGGAGCTCTGAAGCGAAAACGTCACAGAATATCTCGTTTTGAGGTTTTCGGGCGTAACTCCACGATGGACCAGTACTATGGTCGGACGGAAGATCTAGAATAATGTGAGCCATCTCATGACAGACAGTGAATCTCTGGCGTTCCCGGCTATCCTTGGTGTTCACGCAAATATAGTGCTTGCCCTTATTTTCGAATGACCAGCCGGGTTCATCAGGTTCTAGATCGTCTTCTTTGCGAACAACAGCACCGATATAATCAACGTACCCTTTGACGGGAACGGGTACGGTCTGTGGTGCTACAGTTTTGATGAATTCACGCGCCTTTAGTATTACAGAGATCTCATCCATGCTCCTCATCCTCCTCCAGGATTCGACGGACTCGCGCGATCAGCTTTGGATAGTTCGGTCGGGAAGAGCCGCGGAATGCAGCTCCAGCGGCGGATGCAAAAATGTCGTATGTTACCGTCGGGTCCTGCAAGGTGTACGCAATGAGCTCGACATCCGTTTTTGTATGTTCCGCCAAGTAGAAAAGAATCTGAGCTTCTCTCTCTTCCGGCTTTAGAAATCGGCTTAGCCTTAACAAAACCTGCTCGGAAGGTGATTCTTTTGCGCCGGTCTCTAGACGGTGGACGTAAGCGTGGTCGACGCCAGCTAACTGCGCCAACTCGCGAAGGGATAATTGTCGCCGATTACGAAGCCATTTTAGCAAGTATCCCAGTGCATTTTGTGGCATTGAATTCTCTCCTGGGGTGATTCGGTCGATCCTCCGAAGGGCGAAACATTGACCTGAGTGGTTGCCAAGTTGGAGGAGGAGCCTTGCTCACACCAAGCCCCATTACAAGCTCGTGGTCGAGGACTCCGCGACGCTACAGAGACGAGTCGCGAGACGGAGGAATGGCGTGAGATCGGGGGATTAGCAGACCAAGTTAATGTGTCTCGACACATGTCGGACTCACCGCTGATCGATGCTTCGGGCAATGGATGTCATCAAAGCCACAGGGAAGCGGCTAGACGTGAGCCTGCTCGCCCCTTGACAGGCCTGTACGCAAGCTTTATGCTGTTGTCTGTATGGACAACGTATGGGGCACATGCTGCTGATAAATAAAGAATTTGGTGCAGGATGCATACAGTCACTCTGTTGTCCACTTAGGCACCAACAGCGTAACCCATTGTCTGAGAGAATGCAACAACGGACAATTTCTGGAGGATGAACTATGGCCTTTGAACTCCCAAAGCGCGGACTGGTCTTTTGGCCCGTTGGAAACGGCGACAGCACAACCATCGTTGTCGATTCCGATACCTGTCTACAGGTGGACCTGAACCACATCGAGAAGTCCGACAAGGATGACGGTGCCAGATGAACCGCCTTTTTGAGGACTTCTTCCGGTCCGCGATTGATTGCCTGTTCCGACGCCGCTCGCCAGCCCTAATGGTCATGCGCATAGGGCTTGGCTGTTTAACGCTGGCTGTAGGTGCCGGTTGGGTCTTGAACGTGTCGTTGCCCTGGCGCGAGGGCCAATTTGAGATCAACCTCAACAGTGCGGGAGGTACGCCCGTGATCGTCGTTTATCTGGCGGCGTTTTTAGGTGCCGCTTGCTTGATCGTTGGGCTCGTTTGGGAGGTTTGCCGTTACCGGGCAGATCAACGGCGTCTCTCACGCAAGAAGGTCATCGTTATTGAGGCGCGTGGTCTGCGGGATGCAAGTGGAGAGCCGTTGACAGAAGCAGTCCCCCAATCTCTGAAAGGCGATCGGGAGCAGGTACTCATCGATCTACGCCAGCATGTGCAGGACGGTCTTATTGTTGAGCCGAGCGCGGCTGTCGAACGGCTTAATTCTCTTCCCGCTGATCTTGACCGGAGAGTCAACAGCGTTGACCGGCGCGACATTTCCTATGTGTACGGCGGCCTCACACCGGTTCCGTTTACCTTTCTGACTGGACTGCTTATCGATGATGAAGGCTCAGTCACCATCATGGATTGGGATCGGCATGCTGAAGAGTGGCGTACGCTGGACGCAAATGATGATGGGCGACGTTTCACGGTCCTTGGCCTCGAAGATGTTTCTGCAAACTCGGCCGAGGTCGCACTTGCGGTCTCGGTGTCATATCGGATTGATGCGACCGACGTTCGTGAGAAGGTTGGCGACATCCCGCTGGTCGAAATGATCTTGGACGAAGGAACGACTGGTAGCCATTGGTCCCAAGAAAAGCAGAAGGCACTGGGGTGTCAGTTTCTCAATACTGTCATTGCACTCGGGAACGCTGGCATCGAAAAGGTGCACCTTTTCCTTGCAGCACAAAACAGCGTCGTCTTTCGATTTGGGCGGCTCTACGACAAGCGGAATCTACCCGAGGTTCTCGTCTATCAGTACCAGCGCGAGTCAAGCCCCGTTTATCCGTGGGCAATCCGGATGCCCGTAAGCGGTGCCCAAAACGCCACAGTCGTTCAGGACAACTAAATTGCCAATAAATAGGCGGCAAGAGAATTGTAAACAATAGAAACGGAATTCGGAGGCTCCAGATGGCAACGAAGGCAATCTCACCACACTCCCCCCTCACCGACCCGGCGGATATCCTCTTGGCTGACGTAGCAATCCGCGTTCAACTCAGCCGGACGAACTACGATAAGGTTGTATTCCGGTATAAGACGATCAACAAGTGGATCGAGCGTGATGGGAGTCCACTGAAGGATCGCGTCGAGTTCTTTTATTCGCAAGGGTCAATGGCTATCGGGGCTACCATAGCGTCAAAACTGAGAACCGATGAGTTCGATATTGATGTCGTCGCTCAGCTCGGTCTACCGGACCACGTATCGCCCCAGGAAGCCCTCGACTTGCTGTACGAAGCGATCCGTGGAGAACCAGGGTCCAGATACCACGGGATGACAAAGCGCAGAACACGGTGCGTCACGGTCGATTACAGTGACGATATGCACCTCGACGTCACGCCCATGCTACGCATGTGGGGCACGCCGGAACGTCAAAGTTGGATATTCCACCATCGTCCAGAAGCACCACAGGAGCCAAGCCACCGGCTTATTGCAAACCCTTATGGCTTTGCTGAATGGTTCAAGGTCAGTACGCCACAGGACCACGACTTTGCCAACATCTTCGAGAAGCGAGCCGAGGAGCATGAACGCCTGAGCATACAGGCTGAGGCGGACAGTGACCCCGTTCCTCCGCAACAACCACCGTTCCGAAAGTCGAAGGCCGTCATCATGCTGCAACTCCTGAAGCGCTGGCGTAACGTACGGTACGACTCGTGGCAGGGTCGGAAACCCCCATCGATCATGATCACAAAGCTTGTGGTCGATGCAGCCAACCATACGGAGCGTCTATCGGGGGAGCTGTTACGACAAGCAAGGTACATGCTGTCCGTTTTCCAAGAAGCCCACACTCAAGGCCGGCTGGTTCATATCGTCAATCCGGTATGTGAAAAGGACGTGCTGACAGATCGCTGGCCGGAATCGCGACAGGACCAAGCTCTCTTTATCCGCGATCTTGAGGACCTAGTGCTCAAAGCCGAGCGGCTGGTTGCGGGGTGCGATCTGGAAGAAATGCAAAAAATCATGGTGAGCCTGTTCGGTGAAGCACCCACTATAGAGGCAGTCCGAGCATTCAACGAAGGAATTGGGAAAGATATTCGTGAGGGACGTAGCCGACACGATCCTGGGAAGGGAGGATTGAGCATTCCGGCTGTCATCACCCGGCCTGTCTCTCGACCAGCGCCCCGACCAACACCAAGACATAGATTCTACGGTACCGAGAGGAGAAAACCGTGACTCTTTCGACGATGAGGCAGACCGAACTCATGCGGAAGGAGTGGCCGATGTTCAAGGCTCTCCACCGCACCCGTTGGGAGGTCCTTTGGGAAGGGCCACTGCGGCCTCTGTGTCAGACCTACACGATCCAAGTTTTGTTGTGGCGAGAGAAAAATCACGACAAATCTGCTTCCACACGGACTCCACAAGTAACGGTGATTGATCCTCTGCTCCGCCGACGATCAGAAAATCCGTCTGACGCTATCCCTCATCACTATCCAAATCGGAGCAATCTGGAGCTACCTATTCTGTGTCTTTACGATCCAGCTGACCGAGAGTGGCATCCTAGCCTCGCGGTTTCCCAGACCATAATCCCTTGGGCAATAGATTGGCTCGCCTGCTACGAGGGCTGGCTGGCTACAGGCGAATGGACCGGCGGCGGACGGCATGGCTAAGTCAGGCGTATTCCTCGATGTCCAGCGGTACCGAAAATCCTCCACCGAAACGATCCTCTGGGGCGCTCAGACGGCGGCGGGTTGCTCTTCCTTGGCCGGAAGATCGAGACCACGGTTGGCTGGGGCTTGCGGCGGTGGGGTAAAGTCTCGGAGGAGCGCAACCGGCAGCTGGACCGACAAGATAAAGTCATGGAGCAGCAAGGCGAAGTGTTGGCCGAGCTGTTACGGCGGCCCGGATTGCCGCCCGGCCTTGTTGCGTCTGATAATGTGGTATTATGTGCACCTTGTGTGTTGCATTGAGGGAGATCCCGCGCCCCGCCCGCCGCCTCGATCGAGACCACGGCGGGGGGAAGAGAAACAAGAGGGGCCATCCGGAACGAGGATCGTATGGAACATCAAATCATAGCCACCTGGGCGCAGGTCGGAGTTGGGATCGGGCAGCTCATAATGATTGGCTGGGGCTTGCGGCAGATGGGCAAAGCCTCGGAGGATCGCAACCGGCAGCTCGACATCATGGCAGCCAGCCAAAGCGAACAAGCCCAGGCGTTGCGGGAGGAAAGCCGGCTGCGGCGGGAGGAAAGCCGGGTGCAGCTCGAAGCATTAGCCCAATTATTACGCCGGCCCGCCTAGCCCCTACCAGTCCCCCAGTCGGGCGCTGAGAACGGCGAGCGCGGGACGGATTACGTCTGATAAAAGGCTATTATGTTAACTTTCTGCCTTGAAATCATTGGACTTTTTCGGCACGCTCCAGACACCCCCAAAAACCCTAGGAAATACGCCCCTGCAAGCGGGGTAGTTAGCACGAGCGGTGGGACTAATCATCATTGACATCTTCCCCCAATACCGCATTCAATTCGGCCAGTACCGGATTGTCGGGAAACCGCGCCCGTAAAAGCCGCCGGTAGTTTCCTGCCACCCGCCTTGTGTGTGGATGCGCATCTCCCAGTGCTGTTCGGACAATCTCCACTGCCTGCTGGTAGAGCGGCTCGGCCTCGGCATACTGGCCCGTGGCCTCAAGCACACGAGCGAGGGTGTTGAGGCTGACGGCATAGGCTGGATGCTCCTCGTCGAGGGTGGTCCTCCGAATCTCCAGGGCGTGTCGGCAGAGCGGCTCTGCCTCGTCATACTGGCCCGTGGCCTCAAGGAAGCTGGCGAGGTTGTTGAGGCTGACGGCATAGGCTGGATGCTCCTCGCCGAGGGTGGTCCTCCGAATCTCCAGGGCTTGGCGGTAGAGCGGCTTTGCCTCGGCATACTGGCCCGTGGCCTCAAGGAAGCTGGCGAGGTTGTTGAGGCTGGCGACATAGTCTGGATACTCCTTACCGAGAGTGGTCCTCCGAATCTCCAGGGCTTGGCGGTAGAGCGGCTCGGCCTCGGCAGACCGGCCCGTGGCCCGAAGCATACCAGCGAGGTTGTTGAGATCGGTGGCATAGGCTGGATGCTCCTCGCCGAGGGTGGTCCGGTCAATCTCCAGGGCGTGTCGGTAGAGCGGCTCGGCCTCGGCATACCGGCCCGTAGCCTGAAGCATGTGAGCGAGGTTGTTGAGGCTGGTGGCATAGGCTGGATGCTCCGCGCCGAGGGTGGTCCGGTCAATCTCCAGGGCTTGTCGGTAGAGCGGCTCGGCCTCGGCAGACCGGCCCGTGGCCTGAAGTAAGCTGGCGAGGTTGTTGAGGCTGGTGGCATAGGCTGGATGCTCCGCGCCGCGAGTGGTCCGGTCAATCTCCAGGGCTTGGCGGTAGAGCGACTCTGCCTCGGCATACTGGCCCGTTTCCTGAAGCACACCAGCGAGGTTGTTGAGTGCCATGGCGGTTTTAGGCGACCTCTCGCCGTGCTCGCGGTGGGAGAGCTCCAACAGCTCTTCGAAACGTCGGCGTGCGGTCTTGTACTGTGCCGCCCGCTCCGCAAATCTTCCGGCTGCGTTGAGATGGGCATAGGTCGGCTTCAGGCGCGCGGCCTTGGCAAAGTGCGTCGCGGCCTCGCCCCATTTGATTTGAATGGCGGCGATGTGGCCGCGTTGGAAAGCGGCCTCGGCGGCTCGCCCGACCGCCCCGTCCGTCCGGGCTGCAATCTCCGCCAGCAGAGCATCGGCTTGCGAGAAATCCCCCGTCTCTAGTGCCGCACAAATCTCCGCCCGCTGCTTGGCGCTGCTATCGTTACTCAGGCGGGTCAGCGCCGTCTCCAGCTCGCGGATCTGCTGCAGCGCCTCGGCATAGGCTGGCTCAATATTGGCAAGTTGGCGGTTGACCTCTGTGAGCTCATTCTCCAACAGAGTGCGCTCGTCACCATGCGTCTGGGCAAGACGCTGCTCTCCCTGTTGTTCTCGCTCTTCTAGTAGAGCCTGGAAATCCTCTACGGCCAGGCGAACCTCACCGCCCGGTGGCGGTGGGGGCGGAACCGTTCCGCTGGTGATGATTGTGTGTACCGAAGCGATGACCACGAGTGCTACTGTCGCGAGGACACCCACACGACTACGATTGTTTTCCTTCTTAAGCCAAGCCCAACATTCCCGAAAGAATTCTTTCATTGTCCCTTTTCATAGCACGCTGACAATTCTGATATACACCCGCTGTGTGAAAAAAGCACGGGCCGCACCGATCTCCCGGGAGGCAGAAGTCGAGCCCGGTTCTGACAAGGGCCGGAATGAGATCGCGCACTCCGACTTCTGCCCGTAAACGGGGCGGAGGCCCCATTTTCTCTTCATCTGCGCCCAAACTTGACACTTTGTCCCTTATCGGACGGAGCAGGCCGAGCGGCCGGGGGCGGTTGGAGGAAAATCAGGGACTTGCGGCGCTCAACGTGCTACGCTCGGCTGAATGAATCGTGGGAACGGCCGGTTCGGCCGAAAAATGTTCAGGTGGGGGCGGTTTCCACTCCGTCCCCACCCTCATTGCCCAGCAGGTTTCGAGTTGAATGACTGACTGAATCAGTGAAAGTTCCCGCCATAGCAAACGTTGTGGATATCCGCGATCTGTGAGCCATTGACGCATGAGCGAGACCGACTGAGACACCCAGATGCGTATGGCGGCCTTTGCGCATGTGCGTAGGCTGACCACCGTGCATGACCCTTTGACGGGGAAAGACCTGGCTGCTCGCTCAACTAAAAGCCGCTCCAGATCTTGAACAGCATCAACGCTGAAAGACATCGTGCTGTTCCTCAGTTCAGCCTGGCCCTTTTTCCAGCGACTACCAACGCTGTGTCCGCGTCTTTACAACCTGCCCGCTTCCCGCAACTCTTTGACCTGCTCTTCTTGGATAATCGCCCCCTCTTGGTACAGGGCGGTAATCTGTTCTTGCGTATACGACAGACGCTCCTGGAGGATCTCCTCATTGTGTTCGCCGAGAAACGCTGCTCGGAAGGGCGTCTCGACTTTTGCTGTGGACAGGTGAAACGGCGATCTGGCAACCGGGGTAGAGCCCAATAGAGGATGCGGGAGGTCTTGGAAAAAGTCGCGGGTTTGTAACTGTGGATGCTCAGCAGCACCAGGAACATCAAGAATCGGAGCCGATGGAACCCGGGCTCCTTCTAATATTTTGAGCGGAGTTTCGTCATCGTCGAATGTTTGCAGCCAGTCTTCGATATGTTTGCGGACGTCGGGGCGACGCTTGCAGCGTTCGATTTGGGTGGCATACAGAGGATCTGTCGCCAATTCCGGCTTGCCCATGGCTTCGACGAGTGGCGGCCATTGGTGTTCGGCCACGGCAAAGACGATATAGCCTTTTTTTGATTTATACACGCCATAGGGACAGATATTAAAAAAATCACCGCCAAAACGGTGGGGCTGAATAGCGCCCTGAGTCATCTGAAAGAGCGGGAAATTGATGTAATCAAGATACACCAGCGATTCAAGCTGGGAGACGTCAATATATTGTCCCTCCCCCTTTATCGCGCGGTGGAACAGCGCGGCACAAATGCCGAGAGTTCCATGAATCCCGGCATTCGGATCGCCAAAATAATTTCCTACGTAGGTAGGCGGCCCATCGGGTTCACCGGTCATGGACATCACCCCGCTTTGGGCCTGAGCAATGATATCGAAGCTGGTATGTTTGGCATACGGCCCATCTTGGCCGTAGCCTGAAACAGAGCACATAATCAGCTGTGGATTCAGCTCTTTCAGGGAGGCATAATCCAGACCATATTTTGCCATCACTCCGGGGCTATAGTTCTCGACTACGACATCAACTTGGCGGACAAGTTGGCGGACAATCTCTAGGCCCTTTGGACTCTTGAAGTCAACACACAGGCTTTTTTTGCCGGCACAGGCGGCGAGAAAGAGCGCACTCTGTCCATGCTCTATCAGGTGAATTTTACGGCCCAGGTCACCGCCTGGAGCCCGCTCGATTTTGACCACATCAGCACCCAGGTCGGCGAGCAGCCGGGTTGCCGACGGACCGGCCAGATATTGGGTGAAGTCGAGGACTTTGACACCGGCAAGTAATTGGGGTGCTGCGTTTGTTTCGTTGGGCATATTTCCTCCTTAGTAGTCCAGAAGCAGTTCAGGTCAGACACGGATCACCCTAAACCCCTACTCTATCAGCATCTTTTCAGCAAGTTTGGTCAAATTGTGTGCAGTCTGGTGTGAATTGGCCCAGTTGACTTGGGCTTTCGATCCGTTGGATACATAATAGACAAGGAGAGGAACCATGTCTGAACGATTATTTAGCCAGGAAGAACTCGACGCACTATGCCGCTCTCCAAAGGAACAAATGGTGGCCGTGCTTGGCACCGAGGACAAAGAGGCGGCCAAACAGAAGTATGCCGAACTGGAAGACGCCTTTTTTGCCTTCCACGACATTTACCACCACTGGGTCGCGCTCGGGCAGGAGTTTATTTACCAAGAGTA
The DNA here is from genome assembly GCA_965231765.1 of Binatia bacterium. GTDB lineage: Bacteria > Desulfobacterota > Binatia > Bin18 > Bin18 > JAAXHF01. The sequence goes on along the minus strand of OZ246887.1, from coordinate 3,030,358 downwards.
TGGCCACGACGGGCTGGCCAAGGCTGTGCCGATCAGTGCCATCCTGATCGAGGCTCTGAAGCTGGATATGAGCGTGGGTGAAGTGCTCAACTGCAGCAAGTCTGTCAAGGAGCGGATGAACACTCTGATTGACACTGGCGACGCTGCTGAAGTCCTCAAATACTACGATTACATGGAGAAGGGCTTTCGCGACATTCACGACCTGTATCGGGAATGGACGTCGCTTCTCCTCTCCCATGTGTATCGGGAGTACGGCATAGATGCGCTGGAAAAATGCTTACGCTACAGCAGTGACCAACGCTGGATGCCGTGGATGATGGACGATATTACACACTCGGCTCAGCAACGCTTACGAGACTGGGTGATCCTCCTCCTGGGCAATTTTGCCACGGTGCGAGTTGAAGAAGACGACGAGAAGTTCACCCTGTTCCAAGACCCCTGCGGCAGTTGCGGTCGGCAAATCCTCCAAGGCTGCCATAAACCGCCCTTGGATCTGGCCGTAGTCAAAGAGAAACATGCAATTTCGTTCTTAGCAGGTGAGGTGACAGTCTATCAGGCACATATTGCCGTCATGCACACGATTATGCCGATCGAACGCATTGGTGCACCCTGGCCGGTTATACATTGCCCGAAAGGCGCCACTGGTGGGCCGTGTCAAATTTTTATGTATAAAGATCCCCGTACTGCCGCGCCTGAGCACTATGCCATGGTCGGCATGCAGCAGCCGAATTCTTAATTGAGGAGACACTATGCCAACCGACCAAGACGCATGGCTCAATCTTACCCCCGAAGACGCTCTCGACCCTGATCTCCCTATTTGTGACCCACACCATCACTTGTGGGATCAGCCGAACAATCGCTACCTGCTTGACGAGCTGTTGCAAGATACTGGCAGCGGTCACAACATCGTGCAAACCGTTTTTGTTGAATGTATGTCGATGTACCGCAAAGACGGCCCACGAGAGATGAAACCCATCGGTGAGACGGAGTTTGTCCAGGGTATTGCCGCCCAAAGCGCAAGCGGCGGCTATGGACCGATGACCGCGTGTGCTGGGATTGTCGGCTTGGCAGATCTGTCTTTAGGCGCTGCGGTTCAACCTGTGCTTGAGGCGCATAGTGCGGCGAGTCCGAACCGCTTTCGAGGTATTCGGCATGCGGCAAGTTGGCATGCGAGTCCCAAGATTCGGAATGCCCATACGGGTGCGCCTGAAGGACTGATGCGCGACCCAACGTTTCAGACAGGACTGGCCTGTTTGCACAAGCTCGGCATGAGCTTTGATGCCTGGATGTATCACACCCAGCTTATGGAACTGGTGGACCTGGCCCGTGCCTGTCCGGACGGAACCATTATTATGGACCACGTTGGCGGGCCGCTTGGTATTGGCCCATACGCGGGCAAGCAAGACGAGGTCTTTCAAGAGTGGAAACGTTGCATGGCTGAGCTGGCGACGTGCCCCAATGTCGTGGTGAAACTCGGCGGTCTGACCATGCCGATGTGTGGTTTTGGTTGGCATAAACACGCTGCCCCGCCAAGCTCAGCCCAGTTAGCCGAAGCCCTTGGACCATACTATCTGTACTGCATTGAAAAGTTTGGGGTTGAGCGGTGTATGTTTGAGAGCAACTTCCCAGTCGATAAAACGTCGTGTTCGTACGTCGTATTGTGGAATGCGTTTAAGCGGATAACCCAGGATTTCTCACGGGATGAGCGGACGTGGCTTTTCCACAACGCGGCAGCACGGGCGTATCGTATTAAAATGCTTGACGCTTGAGCATTGTCGGTGGCGGTCGTTCCTAACCCTCGCCGACTTCTGTCAGCTCCCGCATCGTTCGCGGAAATTCTTCGCTTGCTTTTTTTGGAGAGCCGATAGGAAAGAGAATAGGGTGAGTCAATCCAGCGTTGCGACACGCTTGGATGTATTCGACACTCTTGTCTTTGGAGCCGATCGCCGACAAGGTGTGGACCATCTTATCCGAGATACACTCTGTCGCTTCGGCCCGCTTGCCTTCTTGCCAGAGTTTGCGAAAGCCTTGCATGTCATCGCCAAAGCCATACGTGGTGAACATATGAACGTATGGGTCAACAAATCCATATGCGGACAATTCGCGTTTATACGCCTGCATGGCAGTCTGCACGTCGTCGGTCACACAGCAGCGTATATACATAGCGAAGTCGATCTTGCTTGGATCACGTCCGGCAGCTTGCGCGCCTTTCCGGACTTCAGCAATCATCGGTGCAATCGCCGCAGCGGGCGAATAATTAAACAACACGCCATCGGCCATTTCTCCAGCAAGACGGAGCATAGGTGGATTGAGCGCGGCCAGATAGATTGGGACCGGCTTGTCTTTCGGCAGGGAAACGCCGAGCTGAAAGCCTTTGGTGCGGTAATGTTCTCCTGCAAAGTTTGTGCGTTCTTTGTTCAAGATTTGGCGGACAATCGTCACGGTTTCGCGCATGGCAGCGAGGGGCGGCGGATAGGTCGTACCATGCCAGCGCTCGGCAATAATGGGACTGCCGACTCCCAGACCAATGATAGCCCGACCGCCTGACATGGCGTGAATCGAGGCAAAACTCATTGCCGTCATAACAGGCGTCCGGCTCTGGATGGCAATCACTGCCGTGCCGAGTTGCACACGTTCAGTGACAGTGGCATACGCTGCCAAGGTCGTCAGGGCATCCATGCCACTGACTTCCGCCGTCCACAGTGAACGGTAGCCGAGCCGTTCGGCTTCCTGGGCCAAATCAAGACTGCCACGAAATCCGATGCTGTCGCGTATCGGGAGGGCTAAACCGAGAGAATGAGACGTGGTCATAAGTGCTCCTTTGTGTCGCCATCGGCGCTGGATTTCCCACCCTGAACAAATCACGCCGACGATACAGATACCATTCAATGCCGATAGGAAACCAGAACATAAGAACCACTCTAAAACTCCATCTCTTTCAGGTCGTCGGCCACACGCAGCGCTGCCGCAGTTGCGGCTTGGACTTTCTCCAGAGTTACCCCTGGTGCGAGTTCTTTTAACACAAAGCCGTCTTGATCAACCTGAATCAGCGCAAGATTGGTCACGACCCAAGAGACGCACTGAGGAGCTGTGAGCGGATAGGTACAGTGTGGCAACATTTTTGACTCGCCGGTCTTGGTTGTATGGTACATGACAACAATCAGCGTCCGCGCCCCAGCTGCTAAGTCCATCGCCCCACCGACTGCTCCAGCACCCATATTCGGGTGTTTCCAGTTGGCTAAGTCACCATTTGCAGCCACCTGAAAGCCGCCCAGGATAACCGTATCGAGATGTCCGCCACGGGCCATAGCAAAGGCATCGGCAGTGTCAAAAAAGCTGGCACCTGGTAAGAGACTCACGAATTGAGAACTGGCATTATAGAGGTCAATATCTTCCTGCCCGGTAGGCGCGAGTGGACCATAGCCCAAAATTCCATTCTCAGCATGCAAAACAATCTGTTCGTCAATAAAATCCGAAACCAGTGTCGGCAACCCAATGCCGAGGTTTACATATTGTCCGGCAGTTAACAGCCGGGCCGCGCGGAGCGCCATAAGCTCTGGAGAGAGTCCAGCCATTTTGTCAGCGGTCTGTGCGCTTGCCGCGACTTGCACGTTGCGACCCAATCGACGGATGAAGTCAAAGACCTCTTCCCGGCGCAGCGGTGTGTCGCGCTGGACAAGTCGATCTACATAGATCCCCGGTGTGACGATTGCTTCGGAGTCTAAGCTGCCAGCTTCACAAACATCATCTACAACGGCAATGGTGACCTCTGCGGCTGCGGCAAACGCTGGGTGCAAGTTTCGACCGGTCCGCCGGTATATGAGATTGCCGGCCGTATCTGCTCGGTGGGCACGCAGGAGAGCAAAATCGGCTCGCAGAGCGGTCTCAAGAATATACTCACGCCCGTCAAAGATCCGCTTTTCTTTGCCCTCTTCCACAAACGTACCCACCCCTGTTGGGGTGAAAAAGGCGGGAATGCCGGCTCCCCCTGCTCGGACGCGTTCGATTAAAGTGCCTTGCGGTACGAGTTCGAATGCAACGTCACCTGTACCAATCTGCTCGGACAGCGAGGTGACCCGGTAGGCATAGCCACCAAACGAAGCGATGAGTTTTTTTATTTGTCTATTCTCAGCCAAAATCTGAGGCGAGAGCGGACCAAAACCGGGCGAGTTACAGATCAAGGTGAGATCTTTGACACCCCGGTCGCGCAAAGCTACGAGCAACTCGTGCGGCCAGCCTTGCAGCACCCCAAAGCCACCGAGCAAAATCGTTGCTCCATCTGGAATATCGGCGACTGCTTCAGTTGCGGAATAGACTGGTTTTTGCATGACTGTTCCCGTCACTTGTCATTCGTCTGACACCCCCGTACTATGCTCGGATTATGCGGCCGTGTCTCAGCCAACGCAATGAGGGACAAGCCGATCAACAGAGAGGATGCTCATATGGCCGACCGCCCGTCGTGGCTGTCGTTCGGCACGCCACATGAAACACGTGCAGCAGGCACAACACTGACTTCTCCGAGTTCTCCGCTTCTGCTTGTTGAGTTCCATCAGCCGCTCCATTTTGTCATTCTTGATGAGGGCAAGGACGAGCGCACAGGCGCAGCAGACGGACTATCTGTGGTGATCTTGCAAAGTGAGAATGCACACAATGAAAAAGATGAGCCACGCAATGCCGTCACGCCTGAAGAGCTGGCATATATAGAGCAAGTGCGACGTTTGGTGACTGAGAAATACGCCGGTGGCCAGTTTGAACGGCCAGCTGATTATCAACCGCCGCCAGTTGGCACAATGGCCTCAGGTCGGATGTGCGACTTGTGCGAATTAGCCCACTATACACCGTGGTATGCCGAGTTTCATCTGCCGCTCAAGTTTACCATTCTCGACTGTGACGCGTGTGATGTCCCTATAGCCGTTTTTTCAGAGCACCGGGTTGAGCTGTCGCCTGAAGAGGTGAGCTTTATGGAAGAAGCCCTCAATATGGTCGGCGAGCAGAAATATACCGGCAAGTTTCCGAAGTGGATGTTTGATCACAATATGCGCCAGATTCCGGATCATTATCATTTCCATGTGCGACCCTTGTTATGGTGAGGCCAAATGCAAGCGGTCATACTGCTCGGCCCGGGCCAAATGGATTTTCAAGACATAGCTGTCCCCCAGCCCGGACCGGACGAAATTGTACTGAAGATTGATACGGCGTTGACCTGTGGGACGGATGTGAAAGCGTTTCGGCGCGGCCATCCCAAATGGCCACCCCCGATCCGCTTCGGCCATGAGTATGCCGGTACAGTTGCCGCACGCGGCAACCGGGTCACAACGGTTCGAGAGGGCGACGCGGTCATGCTTGCCCCGACTGGTCCGTGCGGGCAGTGTTTCTACTGCAAACGTGAGCAGGAGAACCTGTGTGTGTCCTTAATGGAAACGATGGTGATGGGCGGTTACGCCGAGTACGTCAGCATTCCCGCTCGGGTCCATCAAACGAATCTGTTTCCCAAGCCGGACAAGCTGTCTTTTGCTGAGGCATCTTTGCTAGAGCCCCTGTCGTGTGTGGTGTTTGGTCTTGATCCTATCGTGCTGCGGCCAGACGATACGGCGGTCATTATTGGAGCCGGCGCTTTTGGGTTACTATATCTGGCAGTTTTACGTCTGTTCGGGGTCGAGCGTGTGCATGTTGTTGCTCGTAATCCATACCGGGCCGAGATTGCGCGTGAACTCGGGGCGACTGGGATTATTGCACATGCGGCGGAAGATGCTCGGGAAGAAGTCTTGGCGTTAACAGACGGTCGCGGAGCAGACCTGGTGGTTGAGTGCACGGCCCAGCCCGCAGTCTGGCAAGAATCGGTTTTCTGGCCACGACCGGGTGGTCAACTCATTTTGTTTGGCGGCTGCCCGCCAGGCACGACTGTTGCCCTTGATACGTACCGGGTACATTATGATCAGGTCCGTGTGTTCAGCCCGTTTCACTTTACGCCCAGAGCGGTCCGGCGAGCGTATAAACTGCTGGCCAGCGGCGACATTCCGACTGGCCCCTTAATCAGTGGGAGCTATCCTCTCTCCCAGTTGCCTGCGGTTTTTGACCTCTTGCAAAATGGGCAGGGAATAAAGTATGCAATCATTCCTTAGCTATCGTCCTCCTCACGTGCACCCCGTGCCCAACCCAGAGAACGCCCCCGAAGCGAGGCCAGCATGAAACTTGTGAGTCCGACTGAGGCCGTCCAGGCCATTCCCGACGGGAGTATCGTCATCTTCCCCCACGGTTGTGTCGAACCGATCACCTTTTACGACGCCTTTGGGCAGGAGGTTGAGCGGTTCAACGACCTGACGATCTACTCAGGCCTCGCGTTTGGCACGTATCCGTTTTTAGGCAAAGGCTTAGGGACAAATTTTCAGTACAAAACATGGCAAGCTGCGCCTCAGATTCGTCACCTGTTTAAAGAAAACAAGGTTGGCTTCGTTCCGATCCGCTTCAGTGAGATTACCAAGATTGTCAGCAAAGATGGTCTGATTAAGCCCGACGTTGTCGTCGCCCAAGTCTCGCCGCCGGATGAAGAAGGCATGGTCAGCCTAGGTATCTCGGTCAGCCTGTATCAAGACTTTATTGAGAGTGCCAAGATCGTGATTGCTGAGGTCAATACCAATATGCCAATGACGGCTGGGAATAGTCGAGTGCCGGTTGATAAGATCGACTTTGCGCTTGAAGCGTCTGATCCGCTTGGCGTATACACTGCCCCGCATCAGAGCGAGCGCGATCAAAAGATTGCCGAGGCCGTCTTAGACCTCGTTCCGGACAATGCCTGGGTGCAGTTAGGGGTTGGCTCGGTGCCCGATATGGTACTGGGCCGTTTGGCCGAGAAACGTGGGGTCAACCTGTACTCCGGCATGCTCTCGCAGGGCCTGATTCAGTTTATGGACCAAGTCCGCCACACGCCGAAGCTAATTACCGGCGAACTGGCCGGCAATCAGGAGCTGTACGACTTTTGTGGTCGGACGCCAGCCGTCCAGATGGTCACTTCTCGTGTGACACATAATATTCTGCTGCTGGCTGAGCTGCCCCGTTTTGTGTCGATTAACTCGGCGGTTGAGATCGACTTACACGGCCAGAGCAATGGCGAAACGATTGGTCCGGTTCAGATTAGTGGCGTCGGCGGCAGTTTGGATTATGTTGAGGCGGCAGCGCTGTCAGAAGGCGGCATTTCCATTATTGCCCTGCCCTCAACAACAGAAGACGGGAAGCGCTCTAAGATTGTCCCGCGTTTAGCAACAGGAGCAATGGTCACCACGCCGCGCTTCTGCACGGATTATATTATTACCGAATATGGTGCCGCCCGGCTCAAAGGCAAGGACTTACAAGCGCGGGCTGAAGCTTTGATCAATATTGCGCACCCGGACTTCCGGGATGAATTACAAAGCAGCTTGTAAATTTTTGTCTATTCGGAAACCCAGATAGTGCGGAGCCTGATCCTTTTTCTGGCAACTGGGGCGTACACGGGATATGCTCCGTTTGCCTCAGGCACCTTCGGTTCGCTGCTTGCCCTTCCGTTCATTTTCCTATCCGCTGCACTCCTCGCCTTTTCCCCCCTTCTGCATATTGGAGCAGTACTGGCATTCATCGCCGGATCGTGTTGGGTCGCAGGCCAGGCAGAATCCTATCTGGACGAGCACGATAGCGGCAAAATTGTCATTGACGAAATCGCCGGCTTTCTGTGTGCGACTGCCTTTCTCGACATCACGGTACCCCGTCTCGTCATCGCCTTTTTTCTTTTTCGCCTGTTTGATATCGTTAAGCCGCCGCCAGCCCGATATTTCGATAGACGGGTGACTGGTGGGAGTGGGGTGGTCTTCGATGATGTTTTTGCCGGAGTGTATGCTAATCTTGTACTCCGCATTCTCCTATATATGAGGGTTGTAGCATGATTGAACGTGTCGCTATTCTAAGCACTGGGGATGAGATCACGACTGGAAAAGTGGTCGATACGAATGCCAATTATATTGCTGACAAATTTGTCGAGACGGGCATGGATGTGGCTGCTGTTATCACGGTCGGCGATGTGGCTGAGCGTATTATTTGGGCCTGGCAGCAGGCCATGGAGCAGGCCGATGTGATTGTCTCAACCGGTGGGATTGGTCCAACGGCTGATGACCTGACGACCGAACTGGTGGCCAAAGTGGCTGCTGTGGAGCTTACCTTCTCTGAGGAAGTCGCAGAAAATATCCGGCGCTTATTTGCCTCTTTTAACCGGTCCATGCCTGAGAACAATCTGAAACAGGCACAGTTCCCAGCTGGAGCAGAGATCATTCCGAATCATCTGGGTACGGCTCCTGGCTACCGGCTCGATCTGGATACATCCACCGGCAAAAAACACCTGATCGTCTTGCCCGGTGTGCCACGTGAAATGAAGCCGATGATCGAAGAGACTGTCCTGCCCTGGGTACGTGAGATGCGGGGCGGGGGGGAAGTCTTTCTGACTCGGACGTTCCAGACCTTTGGCATTAGCGAATCTGGCCTGGACGAGATGGTTGCCGGGGTCATTAGCGAAGACGAAGGCAGCTTAGCATTTCGGGCGAACTTCCCACAAATTTCGATGCGTATCATCGTGCGCGGCAAACCTGGGGAAGCCGAGCAACGTCTGGACAGCCTGTCTGATCGTATTCGCGACAAGATCGGGGCGTATGTGTATGGCGAAGGGGACCTGACCATGGAAGACGTGGTCGGACAGCTGCTCAAAGAGCAGAGCAAGACTCTCAGTTTGGCCGAAGCCTGCTCAGGCGGGCTGGTTGGCCACCGAGTGAGCAATGTGCCCGGCAGTTCGGCCTATTTTCAGGGTGCTGTGACTGCCTACTCTGATACAGCCAAAACCCAGCTGTTAGGCGTGCAACCAGCGACCTTGCAGCTGCACGGCGCAGTCAGTGAAGAGGTCGTGCGCGAAATGGCGACTGGCGTGCGCGAACGGCTGGGAGCCGACATCGGCATCGCCATGACAGGCATTGCTGGCCCAGATGGAGCGACGGAAGACAAGCCAGTTGGCACCGCCTGTATAGCTTTGGCAATGGACGACACGCTGGTCTCACGCCAATACAAGCTGTGGGGTAATCGAGAGTGGATTAAAACCCTCATCTCGCAGCTGGCCCTCGACTGGGTCCGGCGTGCGCTGCTCGGCATTCCGATCAATGAGGCTGGTTTTATTCGGAGATAGGAGAGAAAAAGCTGACAGCTGAGGGCTGATAGCTGTCAGATTTTTCCAACCCCTGACCTCCAACTTTTTTGAGAACCTGTCTTGATTCGCACCTTCATCGCAGTTAATCTGGCTGCATCAACAGTCGAAGAAATAGCGAAAGTCCAAGCGGAGCTAAGAGAAATCAAGGCTGGTATCCGTTGGGTTCGAGCTGAAAATATGCACCTCACACTGAAATTTCTGGGCGATATTGATCGCAACCGAGTCGTACCAATCTTGGAGGTGCTACATGCCACGCTTCAGGCGCAACCGGCCTTTCTCGTACATGCCCAAGGCCTGGGTGGCTTCCCGAACCTCACACGCCCTCGCGTTGTCTGGGCCGGACTGACCCAAGCTACACGAGACACACTCACAGCAGTCAGCCACACGCTGGAAACTGCCTTAGGGCCTCTGGATTTTCCGGTGGAGAAGCGTCCGTTCAGGCCACATGTCACCCTTGGCCGCGTACGCTCCCAGCACGGCTGGAGCGACGTACTTCCCCGTGTTCAGCAGCACGGACAGACCTACTTTGGCGAGAGTCTCATAGATCAGGTTACACTGTATCAGAGCGACCTCCGACCCAGCGGGGTGGTATATACTCGGTTAGGATCAATTCCCCTTCAGGCCCTTTAGACAAGGAGCAAATATGGCCAGCGGCAAAGACGATAAGGATCACGATCGTGCACTTGATTTAGCAGTCAGTCAGATTGAGAAACAATTTGGTAAAGGAGCCATCATGAAGATGGGAGCGGATGCCATCATTGCTGACATCCCCTCTATTTCGACCGGCTCGCTGACCCTCGACTTAGCCCTTGGTATCGGTGGTCTGCCGCGTGGTCGGGTTGCCGAAATTTACGGCCCAGAGTCTTCTGGAAAGACGACGATGGCCCTGCATGTCATTGCCCAAGCCCAGAAAACAGGCGGAACCTGCGCCTTTGTAGACGCCGAGCACGCGCTTGATATGGGTTATGCCCAAAAGCTTGGTATCAAAGGCGAGGATCTACTCCTCTCTCAGCCGGATAATGGCGAACAAGCCCTTGAAATCACCGAAACCTTGGTCCGCAGTGGCGCGCTCGATGTCATTGTCGTTGACTCTGTGGCAGCTCTGGTGCCGCGAGCTGAGATCGAAGGGGAAATGGGCGATCCTCAGATGGGCCTCCAAGCCCGGCTGATGTCGCAAGCCTTACGCAAGCTGGTGGGAACAATCTCACGCTCAAAAACCTTGGTCATCTTTATTAACCAAGTCCGGATGAAGATTGGCGTCATGTTTGGCAACCCTGAGACCACCTCAGGCGGCAACGCGCTTAAATTCTACGCCTCTGTGCGCCTCGATATTCGGCGGACAGGTGCAGTGAAAATCGCGGATGAAGTGGTGGGCAACCGGACCAGGGTCAAAGTGGTCAAAAATAAAGTTGCCCCCCCGTTCAAGGAAGCCGAATTCGACATCCTGTATGGCAGAGGTGTTTCTAAAGAAGGCGAACTGATCGATATTGGTACAGATCAGGGCATCGTTGAAAAGGCGGGAGCTTGGTACTCTTTTGGTGGCGACCGGATCGGTCAGGGGCGAGAAAACTCCAAAGAATATCTCCGAGAAAATCCAGCTATTGCGGAAACTATCGAGACCAGGATTCGCGAAAAGTTTGGCATTATTCCCGGATCAGAGGGGACATTGCAGGAGGTAGACGCAGCCGAAGCGGTCGAATAACCCCCTTCCTTTGATTTCTCCTTTCACCTCTCCACTCTTTTCGGGAAGGATTTCCACTGGTCTGATCTAGAAGTTGCCGATGTGTTTCGCTAGGAATGGCAGGCAGGCAAGGTAAAAAGGAGGGCAGTGCTATGAGTACATCAAGTCTATCTCACCCTATGCGTGCGCATGTCATTACTGGTGGGTTTCCGGCTGGATCACCTGCTGGGCATGATATGGATTACGCCCGTTTGCGGATTCTTCAGCTCCTGAATGAGAACCCGAACGTGCACACGACAGTCACAAACGATTTTACCGACCTCGCCAAGTGGTTACCAACCTGTCAGCTGTTAATCACCTATGTTGCAGGTCCCCATCTGAATGATGAACAGAGCCAATTCATGCAACAGTGGCTTGGAGACGGTGGACGCTGGCTCGGTCTGCATGGCACGAGTGGTGGCAAAGCAGCTCCTGTAGGAGACGACCGCCGCGTTCGAAAAATGGTTAAAACCAGTCACCACGCCGCGTTGGGGAGTTTCTTTCTCAACCATCCACCACTGCGCAAGTTCCAGGTTGAGGTCACCAATCAAGGGCATGTCCTGACTAAGGACCTGCCAGCCTCTTTTGAGGTCACGGATGAACTCTATCTGATCGAACTCCAAGAGCCATCGACCAGCCAAGTCCTGCTGACAACACAACTGCCCAAAGATCCCTCGCCCCAAGGCTTCGGCTTTGTGTATGAGAAAGATACCTCTCTGCTACCTGACGGCAAAACGCGCGTATTGGGATACACCCGTGAAGTTGGCAAAGGCGGCGTGGCCTATATCGCTCTCGGTCATTGTCATTCCCCGTCATCAAATGTGCAGCCTTTTGTGGATGACAGTGTCGAAGCCTCAGGAATGACCCCCAAGTCATTTCGTGGTCCATGGGAAACAGCGCCTTTTGAGCAGTTGCTGCGTAACGGCATTACGTGGGGCAGCGGTCGGTAAAAAGATGAAATAGGTCCTTTTCCAACACAGCCGGACTCTTTGTCAGTGCGGCCCTGGGAGGACCAATCGAGAAACGCAATCTGAACACGCTTCTTGATCTGAATGCAACGTTTCAGCGTCAGAAGAATAGAGAAGGTTGAGTAAAATACGCACACAATAGACGCAGCGCGGGCAGGCACGCCCGCGCTCCCCGAGCCACTATGATCCTAATTATGATCGCCAAAAGCCTTGTCCCTCGTTTTCGCCCGCTGGGCACCCGCTAGGCTGTCTTCACCCTGCTCAAGCCGGTAAATCCGGGTCAAGGCATACGTTTGAAAGGCACCGGTCACGCCAGTCCGAAAACCCATTTCGTCTTGCATCTGATTCATCGAAAATTTGGCCGTGCGCAGAGCAAAAGCGTCTTGCATAGCAATACGCTGAGCAAGTTCCATGGTCTCTTCTGCCAGGTTCTCACGCGGCACAACCCGATTCACCAAGCCTTTCCGCTCGGCCTCTTGGGCCGTTAGCCAATCACCAGTGAACAGATGTTCCTTGGCTTTCCGGAAGCCGATGTCCCACGGCAGACTGAAATACTGCACATGCGACCCGCCCCAACGCACGGCCCGGTCGCAGAACTTGGCATCGTCTGATGCGATGATCAGGTCACATGCCGAGGCCAACATCAGGCCGCCCATGATGCAGTAGCCTTGTACTTGAGCGATGGTCGGTTTGGGAAAGTCACGCCAGCGTAACGTGTTCTCGAAATACAGCTCCCACGTCCGTTGGTATTCGCTCGCCGTACCTTTTTTCATCGGACGTCGTTGTTGATCTTCCAGCTCCTGGGGGCTGCCGATATCGTGTCCGGCCGAAAAGTGTTTACCTGCTCCAGCCACAATCACGACCTTGACGGAATCGTCTGTTGCGGCTTCAGCCATGGCTCGGTCAAAATCTTCGAGCATAATCCGGCTCTGGGCATTCAGTGCCTCAGGGCGATTTACGGCGATAGTCAGCACGGCCTCGTTTTGCTCTAGCTTGAGGGTTTCGTACGACATGCTTGGTCTCCTTTTTTTGCTATGTCCTTGGCAATATGGGCGACGATGCTACAGTCCTTAAAGCTCGTAAAAGAACAGGAAAAGAACCAAAAGAATGAGGAGAGAAACAACAATGAAAGTGATTGCCGATCTGTGTGTTGTTCCAGTCGGGGTAGGTGTGTCCGTCTCAGAGCACGTGGCAGCCTGTCTGCGTATCTTGAAAGAAGCCGGACTCAAGACGCAGCTGCATGCCTATGGCACAAACATCGAAGGCGAATGGGACACCGTGTTTGCCGCAATTAAACGCTGCCATGAAGTGGTGCATGAGATGGGCGCACCTCGGATTTCAACCAGCCTGAAAGTTGGCACCCGCATCGACCGAGCACAGACTATGGCCGACAAAGTGTCAAGTGTCGAAAAAAAGATGGCCAACACAACGACGTGAGCAGAGTGCTCACTCAAAAGCCCGGAAGGTCAGCAGCGTAAACGTTTCGCGGATATGGGGAATCTTCTGAATTTGATCATTGACCAGATGTGATAGATCATCAAAGTTCTCCACATACAGCTTTACCAGCAGATCATACGTACCGGAGATCGAATACGCTTCGGAGAAACTCTCCAGCTCTGTTAGGTGATCCGCGACCTGCGACAGGGTCCCAGGCTCGACCTTGAGCATCACAAAGACAGCGCGCACTTTTGCCTCCCTCGTACTCAGGACTGAGTCATGCGTAACGAGGACTGGGTAAACGCATCTTCACAGTATCTCACAGTACCCCTAGTCTTCCCCAGTCCTCAGCGCTCACTCCCTATTACTTTCTTAGTTCATATCCCCCATCAGATCGAAGTGGACCTTACGGGTTTTGAACAGCCAGCGGTCGTCTTGTTTGACCAGATTATCTTCATACCGCCCAGCCAGGCCATTGACCAAGGCACTCTCGCCTTTGGAACGCACGACAATGATGTAGCTCATGGCTGTTGCCTCATCGCCGTTCACTTTGATGATTTCATTCATCACACAGTGTTTGAGCATGGGTGCGCCGTCTTTCATCGGCATGCGACCCGGGAGAGCCCCAACAAAGGCCCGCAGCGCGTCTTTTCCCTCTTGGACTCCTCCCGCACCGGCGTCAAACGTCCCGTCATCGGTGAACAAGTCCACCCATTTATCAAATTTTCCTCCATCAAAATGGAAACAATAGTTCGCAATCGTCTCGTGAATTGCGTCTTTCTCTTCGAGTACTGATGCCATACGACACCTCCTTTTTTTGCGTTCCAAATCTGGACCGTATATGTAGAGATCGTCCTAGCATTTTTTCGACATGAAGAACACTGCTTTTGAGCTTTCTGGCAGGGTGACGCTCAGCGAGGCCCAAAAGCTTTCCCAATCGGCTTGGATATTCTTCTGTTTTGGTCTTGCTCATACAGAAAGAACATCACATGAACCTACAGCTGGCTTGCCTTGAAGTATCCAGTGATGGTAAACAAGGACACCGTGCAAAAAGTCACACTGCGACGACGCTTTGTACGTCATTCCATGACAAATTTTGATGAGTTTTTGGCCGCATGCCTGTTGGTCGAGAGATTCTTCCGAAGAGAGGTGAGTATGGATTCTCAACTTGAAACGCTCCTGAATCGTCTGCTCGAATCCGAACGAGCCGGACACACTCTGCTCGATACGATGAGCCAAGAGACAGCAGACCCTGAGCTCAAAGCCTTATTTGCCAATTTCACAGATGTTGAGGTCAGCGATACAGCCGTTCTCGAAGGCTTGATTCGTCTACACGGTGGAACGCCATCGACCCAGACAGGAGATTTTGCCAAAAAGGTCCTCCAGCTCGAATCCCTCGCAGACCAGATCAATCTGCTCGCGCAAGGCCAAGCCTGGGTTGCCCGCAAAGTCGAACAGGTCTTAGCCCTGAATCCCCCACCAGACATTGCTGCCTTCCTCAAAGAAATGGCCAACCGTCACCGTCACAATATGGAATGGACACACGCCGAGGCCATCCGAACTAGTGACAAATAAAGCCGCTACTCGCTTCTCGCTTATTTGCTTGGGTCTTACTGTTTGTGAGTTGATCTGTCTGCCGTGGCTGGTCGCTCTTGATGCAGCGACGTATCGCTGGGTCCAGACTCTCCGTTCATGCCAAGCTGACTCCCTTGCTATTTTCCTGAAGCAGCTCCCGATTCTTTCACTGATTGTGTTTGGGACGCTCCCCATTCTGTACCTCTCCGTCCAGCGTCAGTGGGCAGCAGCTTGGCAGGTAAGCTGGGTAATTGTTGGCGGTGTTTTTCTGTGCGAGTTGCTGAAGACAGGCCTGGAGCGGGCTCGCCCCAGCGTCCTCACCCCAATGCTCGTCGGTAATAGCTTTCCCAGTGGTCACATTGGCACGGCACTGTTGATGAGCGGTGTCTTTATTTTCCTCGGTCTGCGATACCGCTGGGCTCCCTGGTTGCAACGCAGTGGAACGATGGTGTGTCTCAGCCTTTCCGCTATTATTATCTGGCAACGTCTCTATCTTGGCCATCATTGGCTCGCTGATGTCATCGGGACTGTCCTTCTCACTGTGGCTTGGCTGAGCTTTTTTCTCTCGCGTCCACTGAGCCGCCGCCTTTCTCGATTCGCCATTGGGCTGAGTCTGGGATTGCTTGGCTGCTACCAAATATTGTTGTTTTTTCCCCAAACGCGTCTCGCTTTGCCCTCGGTTCGGGCAGTGCAGAGAGCAGCAGTCGCGCATATCTCTTTTGGCACTACCACGCGTCATGTCGGATTCAACGGTGCCTGGGGAGCTCGCGAGCGAGAACCCGCTGGGCCAATCACGTGGATGCAACGCGACGATGCCAGTGTGACGATCTCCTTGCCAGAAAGTGGCGAATATCTGCTCGCATTCGCGGCACGCCCCTTTGTCCACACAAAAGCAGAGAGCTGTTATCCGCTCGATATATTCCTGAATGAGCATCCGGTTGGTCGCCAACTGCTCTACCGGGGATGGCGGGAGTATGAGCTATGGCTCGACCCAGATTGGGTCCTGCCCGGAAAGAACGAAGTGGCGTTTCGTGTTGGTCCTGATTTTCCCCCAGCTGGACCCGAGCAGCAGACGATAGCGTTTCGGGATCTGAGTATCTTGTCGCAGTGACGAGGCAGCTATCGCGTCCCTAAAAGACAATCTTGACCGTCGGGATACTTTTTAGAGCACCGAATATGACATTCCGCTCTTCCTCACTATGGACGTGAAGGGAGAAATGGAAAGAGGTGTATTTACCTGTTTTGCTGCGATTTGATTCACTCAAATCATATTCACAATGTTCGAAAATAGTGGGGATAGTGTCTCTAATGAGCTCTCGGTCAGAACCAATGATTTTGTAATACCACTTACACGGATACTGAATTTTGGGCTTTTGCAAATCATCCTCCTCCTCAGAGTAGTTCCGAGGACTGAGTGCTGAGGACTGAGTCAGGGAAGACTCAATCCGAACTCGACCCTCAGTCCTCCTAGCGCAGTCCTGCTTTAGTACCCCCCAAACCCCATATCCGTCGTAGCCTGGGCTTCTGGGTCCGTACACACATTCACAAGCGCCGGTTGGCCGCTGGCCATCGCCCGCTCGATCGCTGGGCGGATGTCGGCCGGGTTCTCAACAAACTCGCCGTAGCCGCCGAGGGCTTCGACGATTTTGTCATAGCGCTGGTAGCCGAGATCACGACCGACGTTGCCCATACTCAGGTTGCTGGCGGTAGAGCGTCCGGTTTGTTTTGAGGTAAAACCTGCATTGTTCGAAACCACAACTACGATTGGCAGATTATGCCGAATGGCCGAGTCCATCTCCATGCCGTTCCAGCCAAAGGCGCCGTCGCCTGATAAAACAAGGACTGGCTTGTCTGGCCGCGCTGCTTTGGCCCCAATGCCAAACGGCACGCCAACTCCCATGCAGCCGTGCGGGCCGGCATTCAGGCTGGTGCCGGCGCTATAGATGGGAATCGATTGGCGGGCAAAGTTGAGGATCTCATGCCCATCAACAACCAGAATCGTGTCGCGGGTGATGATTTCGCGGACTTCTTTGCATAAGCGGAGCGGGTGAACCGGGACGACGTCAGAATGTAGCAATGAAGCAGAACGTTCTTCGTTTGAGCGCTGCTTGGCTGATAGCTGGGCAACCCATTCTGTTTCTTGAGAGCCATCGATCTTGCCAGCGGCTTCTTCAGTCAGCTGTTGAAGCACCAACTGAGCATCGCCAATGATACCGACCTCAACGGCTCGGTTGTGGCCGATTTCCGTGCCATCCAGGTTGACGTTGATGAACTTGGCATCCGCCGAGAAACGTGGCGCGCGCAAAAATGACAGCATTGAATTGGCCCGAGCACCAATCACGAGCACAACGTCAGCTTCGCGGAACGCCATCGAACGCGCGGCTGGAAAGGCCCGTGTATGATCCTCAGGAACCGCTCCGCGCCCTTGCGGCGTGGTGTAAAAAGGAATCCCGCTTGCCTCGACAAAGCGTTGCAGCTCTCCACCCGCCTCAGCCCATAGAATACCGCTACCGGTGACGATGATGGGGCGTTTGGCCTGGCTGAGCAACTCAATCGCCTTTTTGATGAGCGCCGGATCACCAGCCGGACGGCTGTTCACCCGGTAATTCTCTGGCCAGTACAGGCGCTCTTCTTCGACCTTGGCCGATAAAATATCTCCAGGCAGATCGAGATAAATAGGCCCCTTCTTGCCATCCATGGCCTCCCGAAAGGCGAGGCTGATGTACTCAGGAATCCGCTGGGCGATGTCAACCCGATAGGCGGCTTTGACGACTGGTTTCATCATCGCCACCTGGTCCATCTCCTGGAAGGATTCCATCGTGGTTGTCCGCATGGGCGCCGACCCGCCGATGGCAATCACTGGAGCCGCATCACCACAGGCATTGGCCAGTCCGGTGACTGCATTGGCTGTCCCCGGCCCTGACGGTGTAATGCAAATGCCGGGTTTGCCTGTCACCCGCGCATAGGCGTGGGCCATCATGGCTGCGGCTTGTTCGTGGCGGACGTAGATACCTTGCATGCCATGCTCTAGGCACGAGGCAGCTGTCCCAGAAGTTGGCCCGCCCATCATAAAAAAAATGGTATCAACCCCTTCGTTCTTAAACGCTTGTCCAATAATCTGTTCCCCGCGAATAGTTCCCATTCTTCGTGTTCCTCCCTCCAAAAATTGAAGTAGTCCTCTCTGCAGTGATGAAAAAAGCGCATTGCTCGTGCCCTGTTTTTCCCCACCTGCTGGGGAAAAGTCAAGGGACACGCGTCCCCACTATTTTCATGAACGGCCTTGGGGTAGTACAAAGGATACAAGTGAATCCCGATAAATTCGATCCTGCTTCACGCTGAAGGGAGAGCAACATGAAAGCTATTCTATTTGATACACTCGGTGGACCTGAAGTACTGAAACTCGGAGAGGCACCAACTCCTGAAGTTCGTCCGCGTAAGGTCCTGATTAAAAACCACGCCATTGGGATTAACTTTGCAGACACACGCTTCCGTCAAGGGACGTACGTCACGCGGCCCAAACTCCCGGATACGCCCGGGCTCGAGGCCGCCGGTGTGGTCGAAGCCGTCGGAGAGGGCGTTGAAAATATCAAGCCGGGAGTGCGGGTCGCGGCAATCGGCATGCGGACGTATGCCGAATATTCGCTCGTCTCAGCGAATCAGGTGATGCCGATACCGGACTCCGTCAGCTTTGAGGAAGGAGCGGCCTTTCCCATTCAGACGCTGACGGCCTACCATCTGCTACACACCTGTCATCAGACGACTCCTGGCCAAACCGTGCTTGTCCATTCTGCGGCGGGCGGCGTGGGCGTTGTGGCGATGCAGATTGCGAAGGCAGCTGGCGCACACGTGATTGGAACGGTCTCTCGCGACAGCAAAGCCGATCTGGCTAAGCAGTACGGCGCTGACGCGGTGATCAATTATGAAAGTCAAGATTTTGCTGAAGAGGCAAAAAAACTAACCGATGGCAAAGGCGTTGATCTCATCCTTGACGCCGTTGGCGAACCAACCTTTGCCACAGGGCTCAAATGTTTAGCCCCATTTGGGCATGCAATTCTGTATGGTCAAGCCGGCGGATCGCCCGAGCCTCTGAACGTCTTTGGCTTATTTCAGAATTCGCTCAAGGTGAGCTGTTTTGGCCTCTATACAGCTTCTGCCATCCCAGAGCTGCATCAGAAAGGCATTGAGCAGTCGTTTAAACTGATGGAAGAAGGCAAACTCAAATTGCTCATAGGAAAAAATTTCCCATTAGCCGAAGCTGCCGAGGCGCATCGGTTTATGGAATCGCGGCAGTCGGTTGGGAAATTGGTGCTGACTCCGTAATTGCCCTTCTGGTTCCCTCTCCTTCAGGGAGAGGGCTAGCTGTCCTGAGCCCGTCGAAGGGGTGAGGGTGTCAACTTCTAGTACACAGACGGGCTGCCACACGCGCCTCGCCCATCTTCTCACCAATGGCTAAGGAAAAAACTAGGGAGATACGACATCATGACCTGGCAATCTCTATGTGGCGATAAACTCGTCACTCCAGAACAGGCAATCTCGCTCATCAAGCCAACCGACACCGTCTATATTGCTGGCATCCAATCTACACCCTATGCACTGTGTCAGGCTTTGGTTGCCCACAAAGAAGCCTTACGTGGCCTGCGCTTAAACACCCTCGTGTCTTTTTACGACTGGGATATTCCCGGCCTCGAAGACTGCTTCCATCTGGAGTCGTGGTATCTCAGCCGTCGCGAGCGCACGCTGATGCACAAAGGTGCGATCGACTACGTTCCCGTCTCGTACTTCCGAGCAGAGGCTCTCCCTCACGGCATTGATGCGCTTGATGTCTACATGGTCAGCGTGTCTCCACCAGACCAACATGGCTATTGCAGCTACGGCACGAGCGTTGGCATGTCCCCGCTCATGACCAAACAAGCCGACCGGGTGATTGCTGAAATCGACCCAAGTTTTATCTGGACGGGTGGAGAGAATTACATCCATATCTCTGAAATAGACCGGTGTGTGGAACGGGAAGACGCGCGTCCGCCTTCCATTACCCCGGAGGTCTACACACAGGAAAAACAGGATGCGATCGATGCGATTTGTATGTCAATCGTCAACGAGCTGATTCAGGACGGTGATACCATCCAAATCGGTGCAGGAGATATGACAAGTCCATTGCCAGCGTATTTGTATGGGAAAAACGATATCGGCATGCAGACTGAGATCGTTCCGCCTGGGGTCGTCGCCTTGGTTCAAGCTGGCATCCTGACTGGAAGAAATAAAGTCCAGCATCCTGGAACCGTCGTTGGCACCGGATTTCATCCCATGCTGAGCCCCGAAGAGTTGGATTTTATTGATGACAATCCAGGTTTTGAGCTGTACGATTTTAATTATACCGATGACATTCGCCTCCTGTGCCAGGACCCGCACTTTACCGCTATCAACAACGCGCTGAGTATTGATCTGACTGGCCAAGTGGCCTCAGAGTCTATTGGGCCACAGCAATTTACCGGCACGGGTGGACAAACCGCCTTCTCCATTGCCGCCAGCCTGGCGGGCAGTAAATCGATTATTGCCGTGCCATCGAATTCATTCTTGCACGACAAACGGATCTCGCGGATTGTGCCGACCCTGGCTCCAGGAACAATTGTGACCACCCCACGGGCGTTTGTAGACTACGTGGTGACAGAGTACGGTATCGCCACCATGCGAGGGAAAAACCTGCGCGAGCGGGCGCAGGCGCTTATTGCAGTTGCGCATCCGGATTTTCGTGACCAGCTACAGGAGGAGGCGAAGCGACTGCATGGGGCGTGCGTATCAGAGTGATGTCTTCCACTCTGGTATCTTCCAGCGCTTCGGACCGGCCCAACGATACTTTTTAAGATCAACTTTGCCGTGACGACTGAACTCAATACCTTCGTCTTCAAGCAGCCAACGTTGTTCTTCGACCCGGATGACGTCGCCCCGGAAGCTAATGCCGCCTGAAGCATTAATGACACGTTGCCACGGGACTTTCTTTGAAAGCGGAGGAGGAAGATTGCGTAGGGCAGTCCCGACAGCCCGTGGAGCGCGTGGTACCCCAAGCAGAGCGGCCACTTGTCCATAGGTCACGACCCTGCCTGTGGGGATTTTAGTCACGAGACGGTAGACGGCTGCATAAAACTCGGGAAGATGCTCAGCCATACCAATAGTGTTTAGGATTCTACGGGGTCAGCCCCAATTTGCTGCATGAGTCCTAACGCATCCCAAGCCACCCAAGCTTCAGCTATTTTGTCATCAACAATACGATAAATCGCAATGCCCACCACCGACACACTGTTCCCACTCGGGGGAATACCCATGAAGTCGTCCTGATGGGTGCCACGAAACGTCCAGCGCCCCACGACTCGGTCGCCCTCGGCTAGCACGTCTTCGACTGTGAAATGCACATTTGGGAAACCAGTGCGGACAGTTGTTACAATCTGTTTGACATCGTCTGGGCCACCCCCAAAATCATACCCCGTCGGGTAGTGACTGACATAATTGGGAGCGATGAGTGCATCAATAAGATCAAGATTGCCGGCATTTAAAACTTCTTCGAAATAGCGGCGGAAGATCCTTTTATTTGCTTCTGACATACCTGTCCCCTTCCTTCAGCACCCTATCCGATGGGAACTCGCTCACAGCATCCCGTGAATAATATGTACTCGCCTCATTCTTGAAGCTGTACACAAAAGGTCTGGTTTATACAAGACTGGAGGAATATGAGCGGACATCCCCTCCGAAAGAGGGATTGGAAGGGGATTATGGATCAATTGAGGCTGGACGCAGAAGATGCACCACCTCAATCAATGCAATGCCCTACGCGTCCGACCATAACTCTTTCTCTTGCTCAAGTGGGTAGCGTTCGGGGTGGCAGACGGCGCACGGCGTATAACCGATTTCCTGTGCCCGTGTTCGTGACGACATAAACACCCGCTCACCTGCTGTTTGTTCTTTGAGTGTCCAACAATCGGGACGACACAAGCGCCGTTGCGAGCGCCAGCCAACATACAGCCGGGCTTTTGAGATGCACAGGCCCTTGGTCGTTTTGACAACAGGGATACCTTCGGTCTCCAGGATACGTTGCTTGAGTCCAACCAGGTTGCCCGCATAGCCAGTCAAGCGTCCATCACTGCCCAGCACCCGATGACAGGGAATATGAATTGGCACTGGATTATGACGTAAGGCTTGGGCTACGGCTCGGACGGCTTTGGGTTGTTCGATGATGTCGGCAACCCCTTGATAAGTGACTACCGTGCCATACGGAATCTCGGCCGTCGCGCGTAAGACTTCCCGTTGAAAGTCGCTCCGCATCAAACGGTCATCAACAGTCCAGTCGAATGTCTGTCGGGTGCCGTGAAAATACTCGTCGAGTTGTTTCCCAAGCGCTGCGGTGTCTGATTCAAGCTGTTCAACCCTAAAGTCTTGCTGCAAGCGCGCAAGCAATGTCGGCGACGCATCAGGGCGGCCCAACTCTACCAAGGCAACCCCCTTTTGGGTAGAGCCAATCAGGATTTCACCAATAGGCGACTGCCAGGTCTGAATGCGCAGACGCGGACGCAACTCCTCATTCAGTCGTACGTCAAGTGCCTGCCGAGCATGTTGGAGCCCGTTCAATTCATCGGTTGAAGGAGACAGCGCATCCAACTGCATCTGCAACGCTTGATAGTGCTCTCGTAAGCTTGCACAGGAAGGACAGCCAGCCAGATGGCTACGTACCTGTTGACTCAGCTCAGGGTTTGCCTCTCCGAGGGCCTCGGCAATGAGTGCATGTTCTGAAAATCTGCACGGAAGCGAGTCGAGCTGCTTGTGGGCAAGCTGCCTGTGAGGTGGATGTGCTCTGGTCATAATCGAATTCTCCTATGTGTCAGCCTCGTGTCGTGCAACAACGAGGTGCAATTTACGCAGCGCCTGATACACATGGGCACGGGCGCTGGCCTGTGAACACTCCAGGTTACTCGCGATGACTTGATAGTCCAAGCCTTCGAATTGCCGTTGGATAAGAGCCGTGCGTTGGTGGAAGGGTAATGTTTCAATGGCGGCAAGCAAGGTTTGGGTGGTCTCATGCGCGATCACGGTTTCCTCCACATCTGCTCCATTTCCTGCGGGCAGTGCCTTGCTTTCGGCATCTTCCGGCTCCGCACTAACTACCACCTGACTACAACGGTGGCGGTCGCGAGCATAGTTCTTTGACAGGTTAATAGCGATGCGCATGAGCCACGCTCGATAATTCATTTCGCCTGGCTCATTTTGCTCATTTTGCTTATTTTGCGGTCTGGCATATGCTCGATAGGCGCGCAGAAACGTTTCTTGAAACAGGTCTTGAGCATCGTGTGGGTCGCGGGTAAAGCGCAGCAAATAGCCATACACCGCCTGCTGGTGGAGTGTCACTAATTCTGCAAAAGGAATCTGTTTATTCTGCTGCACCATACTCATCGCCACCTGTATAGTAAGACACCCCGGACAGCTGTTTGTGAAACGCTTGCACCTCCAAGGGGCAAACAGTATATGCTGTGTTCATGCGCAATGGTTCTTTTGCCCTCATCACGGCGGTGTGTTTTGTCGGTTCACTGGTAACGTTGCTCAACCAGCCAGAACAGATTTCACTCGATCGCGCGGCTGACATTGAGCGTGCCGACTTCTTCCCTCTGACGATGCATAACACCTGGAAACACGAAGTCACCTTCTCTGGTGGAGATTATCACTACTACATGATTGGGACGGTGATCAAAAACAATTGGCGTCTGTTAGGTGGGTCCTCGTTCGTTGTCGCAGAAGAGTACGAACCGCTGACTAAGCGGGCGCCTGAGGCCAGAAGCACGGTGGCTTATTTTTACAAGGATGGTTTTTTATTCCGCTATCCCTGGCTGGATTCCGATGGAGACAGAATTTGGGATACTCAACTGGGTCAGGGCCTCGATCAAGTCATGCCGAGCCCGTTTGTGAAAAAAGCAAACTGGCAGATGCAAATGGACAATCAGGTTATGACGAAAGGCGGCAAGAATCACTCTTCAGCCACGGCCTGGATTGATCCCAGTGAAATTCAGGTCCCCGCTGGGAAATTTCGCAATTGTCTCCGGGTCGAAACCGTGACCACCAGCGTGGTGCCAGACCCGCGCAAAGAAACCTCGGAATTTTCTCTCTTCTACGTCGAATGGTACGCCCGAGGCGTCGGCCTGGTCAAAGCCGTCAGCAGTGAAGGCGAAGGCACTCCAGTCAAAAGTGTCACAGAACTGCTATCGTACACAATTCATTAAAGACACATTCAAGAACATTCAACTCGCGTTTCCCAGCCCAGAATCTCTGAGACGCACTCAGTACCTCTAACCCGGCGTACACATATCCCACCAACGCTTTGTACTGGCAGCCTGTATTCTTCTTTCTTCCAAAACCAAAAGATTATATGACGGAGAAAAAGGAGCGCAAAGAATCATTATGGCTGAACACGATCTTTTCGACATTATGTATACCTGTCGCAGCATGCGTCGCCTCAAACCCGATCCTGTTCCAGATGCATTGATCTATCGGATTATCGAAGCCGGCACCCAAGCCCCGAGTGGAGGCGGCGTGCAAGCCTGGCGGTTTGTGGTGGTCACTGATCCGGAACGCAAAAAGAAAATAGACGCGATCTACCAACGTGGCTGGAAGGGCGCACTCAAACAGTACGCCACCGCCGGGCTGACGCCAGAGAATGATAAAAACGTCGGGGCGGCAACGTATCTAGCAGAGCACTTGGCCGAAGCTCCAGTCTTGCTTATCCCGTGTCTACGAGAGCGGCGCATACATGTTGAGCGCAAAAAAGGACCAAATGCCGAAAACTTCATCCGGATTATCAGCGGCAGTATTTACCCCGCCGTGCAAAATATCCTGCTGGCCTGCAGGGCATTAGGTCTGGGCGCGACCCTGACTTCTATTACCACTCAGCATGAAGCGGAGATGAAAGAGGTCCTTGGTCTCCCGGATACCATCACGACCTATGCCTTGATTCCGATCGGCTACCCCATCGGCCGCTTCGGTCCAGTTACCCGTAGAGCAGTTGAAGAAGTCACCTGGCTCAATGAATATGACACACCGTTTCCGAGACCAGAAGGCTACACAGGTAGGAAGCAAGCATAAACTCAGGAGGCGTATGCCTCCTGGTGTGTTCCCCTGTATTCGACCTTGCTCTCAGCCACAAGCTTTTTTACAAGAGAAAATTTTCCGTATATTTCCTCTATCTTTTAGATTTTCGCAATTACCTCATTCGCAAACCGCTCCATGTTGGGATACAGATCCGTCTCAAAGCGCGAACGTGGTATAAAACCAGGCGCAAACGTCATCAGGCGGTGCACCCCAGCATCTTGGAACTGTTTCACATTGTCCAAGCTCATCGCGGTCCCAGGCTCAAATCCGACACTGATTTCGATCTCTGAAAAATCCCGCCCCGCTTGCTGTGTCAACTCTTTGAGCAGAGCCAGCTGGGGCTTCACACTCTCTGGCGTATAGCGCACGCCATACCAGCCATCGCCAAGCGCAGCCGTGCGTTTCAAGGCTGCCCGTGTCTCGCCGCCAAAGATAATAGGTGGATGCGGTTTTTGCACGGGTTTGGGATTAAATCCAATCGGCTCGAAACTATGAAAGCGCCCGTCATATTCCGGCGTTTCCTCTGTCCACAGCGCTTTGAGGATCTTAACCCATTCACGTCCGCGCGGTGCACGGTCCTGGAAATTCATGCCGGTTGCCTGAAATTCTTCTTCCAGCCAGCCGACACCAATGCCAAACAGCAGACGTCCCTGAGACAGCACGTCAACACTGGCGGCTGCTTTTGCAACAGCCAAGGGATTGCGTAAGGGTAAGACAAACACGCCCGTGCCGAGTTTAATCTTTTCCGTACACGCAGCCACAAAGGACAGGGCCACAAAGGGATCATGCAGCGCAGCGTTTGGACCGCCAGGAAATTTGCCGTCTTCCGAATAGGGATACGGGCTATTAATGCTGACTGGGATGGCGAGATGCTCGGGAATCCAGACGGACTCAAAATTGAGTTCTTCTGCTTTTTTTGCCACTTGGGTGAGGAGTTCTGGGCGGGCAGTCGAACCGCTGCCAACGCCGGTGATGCCAAATTTCATATTGCCTCCTGTATGATTCGTTACGTGCGAAACTTCGAAAAATCGACCAGCCGCCGTTCATTAAAGGCGTTCGCGCCTTCAACGGCTTCATCCGTGTTGTAGTATAGCTCCAGCGCACCCATCGCCATATTAGAGATACCACCAATATGGGCAGTATCCGCATTAAACGAATATTTAAGAAACTTGAGCGCGGTGGGACTTTTCTCCAACAGCTCATTGGCCCACGAGCGTGCTTCCGCCATGAGCTGATCGGCCGGAAATACTGCATTCACCAGTCCCATATCCTTGGCTTCTTCGGCCGTGTATTGGCGACAGAAATACCAAATCTCACGCGCTTTCTTCTCGCCAACAATACGGGCCAGATACGCACTGCCATACCCCGCATCAAAGCTGCCCACCCGAGGACCGGTCTGGCCAAAGCGGGCCGTGTCAGCAGCCAGCGAGATATCACACAAAACGTGCAGCACGTGTCCACCGCCAATGGCAAAGCCATTGACCGCCGCAATCACCGGCTTGGGAATATTGCGAATAATATTGTGCAGTCCTTCGACATTCATCTCATGCCCAGCCGAGCTGGTATCGTAGCCCTCCGCACTGCGTTCACTCTGATCTCCGCCGGCACAAAAGGCTTTATCGCCTGCCCCAGTAAAGATCACCACTCCAATCGAGTGATCCCACCACGCATCTTGGAAAGCGGCGATGAGTTCATCAACCGTCAGCGTCCGAAAGGCATTCCGCACGTCCGGACGGTTAATCGTGATCGTCGCAATACCTTCATTTTTTTCATATACAAGGTCTTCAAATTGCATCTCAACTTCCTCCTGAGCTGTGGCATAGCCGACTTTACGCAGGAAGGAAACCGACCCTGAGCAGCCCGTCATGCGGTGCTCAGGGCCAGCTGTGTACGCAGCAAATCGCCAATTGTGTGGACACATATGCATCCGTGGATTCACGAAACGGAGATTGCGAGTGGTATGACTGCCAACTATGATATGACCCAATTATGGCAAGGAGGAAAGTATGCCGACATTCAGAACAGAAGATGGAGCTGAGCTGTACTACAAAGTCGAGGGGAACGAACGGGGCAATCCGCCGCTCATCTTCATTCACGGTTGGTGTTCCAACCTGAATCACTGGGAATCCCAGGTTACATACTTCCAGGACACGCATCGCATCCTGCGTATGGACCGGCGTGGCATGGGCAAGTCAACCTCTCCAGGTTCCGGGCACACGCCCAAGCAGCATGCCGCCGACATAGCTGCCCTCGCTCGGCACGCAGGCTTCAGCAACGCAGTGGCGATTGCGCACGCTGGCGGCGCTCCAGCCGGTGTGTACTTCAGCCACGACTATCCTGATTTGGTTCGCGCTTACATCATGGTCGATTCTGCTTTGCGGCCAGAAGCAGACCTCGACAACCCGACCAAACAGGCCGACAAGTTTTACGCGGACATGATAGAGAAATTGACCGCCCCGGATGGCGAGACGTATTTTCGGACTCTGTATACCAGCTTTTTTGCTCCACAGGCCGACCGAGCGCTCGTCGAGACTGCTGTTGCAGAGGCCTGTCGTACGCCGGTAGAAATCCGCGTCAAAGAGATCCGACTCATGGCAGCTGATACCCTCACCCCGGCTGCGGCCATGCAACAACCTTCACTCGTCATCGCCGGCCCCTGGATGGGAGAGGCATTTCCTCAAGCCGTTGATCATGAACATCTGAAATCCTGCTTCAAGAACGTCGAACTCGCCCGCGCGATTGGGACCGGCCATTTCGTTCAGCTTGAAGTCCCTGACCAAGCGAATGCTTTTATCAAAAATTTCGTGTCCAGATTAGCTTGAGTGTTCTGTGACCGCTGTAAACGAACGAAGAAGCCCGCGCCCAAGCAATCCGGGTCAAGAATGCCTGAAGGCACGGGATCAGACTACCTACTTTGCCGGCACCATCTCATCCAGCTGGATCAAAATCCCATCTGGATCTTCGGCAAAGGCACTGCGGATCGTGCCGTCTTTGGTCTTGGCCAAGACGTGTGGCGCGGCGGCGAATTTCACGCCCTTCTCTTTGAGATCTTTATACATGGCATTGAGTCCTTTGACCCAGAAGCCGACATGCGAGATGCCGATCTGATCGACTTTGATGCTCTTGCCCGTCGGCGGTTTGCCTTTGGGGGCAATGAGGACCACGATCGGCGCATCTTCAGTCATGCCGTAGGGTCCCTTTTTGGTCTTGCCATACCGCAAGGTGACAAACTGGATCTCTCGGTTCTTGACCCTGTAGATGTCTGCTTCCTCCCCACGCCCTTCAACATTGGTGCCCTCCTGGGCCACCTTAAAGCCGAGCAAGTCGCGATAAAAATGCAACGAGCGATCCATATCGGTTGCACATAGGGCCACATGAGACATTCCTCGTGGTGCTGCCATAACAATCCTCCTTTTTTGATGTTAGGCTACAATGAGTTACTTCCTTATTCTCTACGCTACTGCGCATCAGTGGGTCAAGTCTGGTTTGCCTTTAATAACCCAATTCTTTATCAATGGCTCCAAGGAGCGGCTCGCCGACCTGGATGAGACGCAGGTTGTCACAAAAGCGGGCGAGGTTGCGCGGAGCACGCAGTTGGCTGGCGCCAGCCGTGTGCGGAGTCATGACTACGTTTTCAAGCGTCCATAAAGGATGAGCGGCTGGGAGCGGCTCAAGCGGAGCGACATCAAGCCCCGCTCCACCGCAGCGGCCGTCTTGCACGGCACGCACCAGCGCGTCCCCGTCGATAATCTCTCCACGCGTCACATTGACCACAAATGCCCCACGCTTCATCTGGTTAAATGTCGTGTCGTTGAGTAAATTCTTGGTCTCAGCAGTCAGTGGACAGCAGACGGTGACGACATCAGAGGCAGCCAGCAATTCTTCCAATCGATCTCGCCCCCAGACCTCCTTCACCCCATCCGAAGGCACCACCGGCCATTCGTCGAGGGCTAATACGTTCATCCCAAACGCCCCGGCGCGGCGGGCTATGGCGCGGCCAGTTCCCCCGAAACCGAGGACACCCATCGTCAAACCTGCGAGCTCAATCTCTTTACGCCGCATCGCTTCGCGGGCATCCCAGCTACCAGACCCCAGACGGATAGCAGTTGCAATCTGGCGGGTGAGGGCGAGTAGCAAGCCAAACCCGGTGTCTGCCAAATGCCCGCCAACGAGGCCCTTCTCGCCAGTGAGGACGACAGCAGAGTCCCGCATGGCTGGGTAGAGGAACATGTCCACTCCTGAGGCAATGGCGTGCACCCAGCGTAAACGGGGAGCAGCTTGGAACAATGGTTCAGGGATAAAACCCAGAATAACATCAACATCACCGGCCTGAGCAACGGCCTCACGCAGCTGAGACACAACTCGGATAGTCGAGCCGGGCGCGGCGGCGGTCCGTATTTTTTCCACGTCTTCGTCGGATATTTCGGGCAAGGTGAGCCCGAGCAGAACCAGGATGTTCAGCGGTCCATCTAGCTTGAGAGCGCTCATATGTTTTGTGTCTCCTTTGCATGTCTCTGCTTTTCACGTTCAAGAAAGTCAGGACGACCATAGCAGCTCGCTGCTACAGGCTACAATAAGAAAGGCGGATGACAATGCATACCGCCAGAAGCGGAGGAACGCGCTACCCCGCAGGCGACCATGATAGACAAAGCAATCTTTCAGCAGCTTGTCGAATAGAGACAGATAGTGCTAGGGTTTGGCCCGGAATACCTGCTCACACCTTGGAAGTTCTTCAATTTTTGTCCCTTCTTTCCAATGTGTAGCAAGGAGGACAATACCCGTGTCAATTTCAGGAGAAGTAGCAGAAGACGTGTTCGATATTATTATTGTTGGAGCAGGAAATGCAGCGTTTACGGCAGCTCTGGCTGCGCGGGCAGAAGGCGCCCGTGTTGTTGTCCTGGAGAAAGCCAGTCAAAAACTGCGCGGCGGCAATACCCGCTTCACCGGCGGCGTGTTCCGGTGCGTGTATAACAGCCTAGAAGATCTGGTTGCTGTGGTACGGGATAACGATGATCCAAGCACCGTGGCACTTGATCCATATACACGGGCAGATTACCTCCAGGACCTGGCTCGCGTGACTGGCGGACGAACCGACCCGGAATTGAGTCAGATTTTGGTTGATCAGTCGTATGATACTGTTCGCTGGATGGCTGACTTGGGGGTGCCATGGGAGTTTAGTCGGGCGGTTGGGGCGGTCACTATTGCTGGTGCGTCAAAGGTCAAGCTATCGCGGGGCGGGGCATTACGGGCAAAAGGCGAAGGGGTCTTATTATCGAGCACCCTCTTTCGACTGGCGGATGAAGCCGATATTCCGGTTTTGTACGAAACCCAGGCTCAGCGTATCCTGACTGCTCCAGATGGGCAGGTTAGCGGCCTTGAAGTGCGCGGCCCGGAAGGTATCCGGATAATGCACTGCCGGGCGCTGGTGCTAGCCAGCGGCGGGTTTCAGGCCAGCCCTGAAATGCGGACTGCGTATCTGGGACCGGCGTGGAGCTTGGTAAAGGTCCGAGGGACACGCTTTAATACCGGTGAAATGACCCGCCAAGCGCTGACAATTGGTGCCCAAAGTTATGGCGAATGGGCCGGTTGTCATGCCACGCCGATTGATGCTGATGCGCCGACGTATGGAGAGTTGCGTCTGACGGATAGGACCAACCGGCTGTCTTATCCCTTCTCGGTGATGATTAATCTCGACGGCGAACGGTTTGTGGATGAAGGCGAGGATTTTAATCTGTATACCTACGCCAAAATGGGTCGAGATATCTTGCAGCAGCGCAGTGCGACCGTTTTTCAGGTCTTTGACCAGAAGACGGTCCCGCTTTTAGAGACTCGTTATAATACGGGCACTCCAGTGGTAGCAGACACGTTATCAGACCTCGCTGACAGGATCGAAGAACGCTATGCCTCTCTCGGCTTTCGTCCAGGCAATTTTCTGACCACCCTTGAAGCCTACAATGGCGCGGTTCAAGAGGGCACGTTTGATCCAGATATACTGGATGGCAAACACACCCTCGGCCTGCGGCCAGAGAAGACCAACTGGGCCACCCGGATCGATGAACCCCCGTTTTGTGCCTATGCAGTGAGCCTTGGCATCACATTCACATTTGGTGGGATTCGGATTAATACTGATGCCGCAGTGGTTGACCATCTTGAGCGACCGATTCCTGGGCTATTCGCAACAGGCGAGATGACTGGCGGATTTTTCTACCAGAACTATCCAGGTGGGGCTGGATTGATGCGTGGGGCTGTCTTTGGACGGCTGGCGGGGATGCATGCGGCGCAGTTTGCGCGGGGTTTATAGAAACGAATGAGCATGCTGCAATCTACACAAGGCCCAGCCCAACTTCGCGCCCTGCTCAATAAAGGTGGGCTCATCACTGCACCTGGAGTGTACGACGGCTTATCCGCGCGGATTGCTGAAGCAGCTGAATTCGAGGCGCTATACATCAGCGGTGGGGCAATCGCCCGAAGCATGGGCTACCCGGATGTTGGTCTGGTGACCCAAACCGAAATGATTAAGCGCCTCGAAGAGATCCGGGCCGTGACCTCTTTACCCCTCATTGTTGATGCTGACACAGGCTACGGAAATGCCATTAACGTAGTCCGGACTATTCGTGCGTACGAGCGGGCTGGAGCAGCAGCCCTACACATCGAAGATCAGGTCGAACCCAAACGCTGTGGTCATTACGAGGGCAAGGAAATTGTCAGCGCCCACGAAATGGAACAGAAAATTCGGGCGGCGGTTGAGGCACGAGAACAAGGCGCGCTGGTCATTATTGCTCGGACTGATGCGAGAGCTGTTATTGGCTTGGAGGCAGCGATTGAACGTGGCAATGCGTATGCCGAGACCGGCGCAGATATGATTTTTGTTGAAGCCCCGCAATCTGTTGGAGAAATTGAGCGAATTGCACAAGAGGTGAAGGCCCCTTTGCTGATCAATATGTTTTGGGGTGGCAAAACTCCGCTTGTCCCAGCTGATCAATTGGCCGCTTTGGGTTATCGACTCATGATCGTCCCCTCAGATTTGCAGCGCGCCGCTATTCGGGCCATGCAGCGCGCCGCGGCAGTCATTCGTCAGGATGGTCATACCGCTGCAATGGCTGAGGAAATGGTGTCTTTTGTCGAACGCGAAGAGGTCATTGGCAAGTCTGACATCGAAGCCCTGCAAAAACGTTTTCTGTAAGACGGCGCAGACATGCCTGGCACGATGTTCGTCGCTGGCAGTTTGAACATGGATTGTGTGGTCGGTGTCCAACACGTGCCTGTCCCAGGAGAAACCGTGTTGAGCCCGCTGGGCTATATAATGCTCCCGGGTGGAAAAGGGGCGAAGGAAGCATGTACGGTTGGGCGACTTATGAGGTGCTGTCAGCATGGTTGGATGTGTGGGGAATAATTTCCTCGGGCAGCTGCGCAAGGACAATCTCCGCCAGGCAAATGTCTACCTCAATCCTGCCCCAGCTCTTCTCTTGCCTCCCCCCCTCCTCTTCCTGAGAGCAGACTGAGAGCAAAAACGTGCGCGTCACTGAACAACTCTGTCACACTCTTATCCAGACAAGGTTTGAGGTCTTACCGCCAGCAGTCGTTGTGGTTGCCAAGCGCATTATTCTTGATGGGCTTGCCGTAGCAGTCGCCGGTTCCATTGAAGACGGACCACAGATTGCAGCCGAGCATATAAAAAGCCTGGGCGGCACTCCAGTCTCAACAGTGCTTGGCGCAGGCTTCAAAACCTCTCCTGTGTCTGCCGCGTCGGTCAATGGCATTGCGATGCATGTCCTGGACTACGAGCCAATGTGGAGTCCGCCGACCCATGCCACTTCCCCTACCTTGCCAGCGATCTTAGCTCTGGCTGAAATGGAATACGCGTCAGGGCAGGATATCATCACCGCTTTTGTCAAAGGCTGTGAAGTCCAGGGCCGTATTCGTCTTGCCTCGCAGCAACACGCCCCTGGCCAACTCAAGTATCATCCGCCCGGTGTTGTCGGCGTCATGGGTTCAGCCGTGGCCTGTGCCCATTTACTCAAGCTCAATCAGAACCAGCTCCAAAATGCTCTTGGCACGGCTGCCTCCCGAGCGGGCGGGATTATGGCCAATGTCGGCACGATGACCAAAGCGACTCATTGTGGCTGGTCTGCGGCAGCCGGGCTTGATGCTGCCCTGCTGGCCCGACGCGGGTTTACGGGCAACACCGAGATTTTTGATGCGCCAAACGGATACGTGGAAGTCTTTTTTGGTGAAGGGTTTGACGTTTCAGCTTTCTTGAATTTTGGTCATCCGTACCGTCTCGTTGAGCCTGGTTTTGCCATCAAATTGTTTCCGAGTCAGTATGCAACCCATTTTGCGATCACGGCTGGATTGACGCTTCAACCCCGTCTTAGCGACCCGGCTGCTATCGCTGCGGTCCAGATCACCACCCCGGTTATGCCGTATGTAGATCGCCCCGCCCCACAGACTGGGCTCGATGGCAAGTTTAGCTTTCAATATACCTTAGCAGCGGCTCTGCTTGACGGAGCGGTGACGGTCCAGACCTTCTCAGACGAGCGACGCTTTCGGCCCGATATGGAAGCCCTGCTGCCCAAAGTCAGCCTCACCCAATCCGAGACTATTCCTGGACAATTGGAAAAGATGTGGGTCGAAGTCAGGGTTACTCTTAGTGATGGACAGTCTTTGACTGCCCGTTGTGATGGTCCCAAAGGATTTTGGGGATTGCCTGGGCTGGAACGCGAGGAACATCTGGTTAAGGTTCGCAGTTGCTTGCAGACCCGGCTCAGCCAGACGGACACAGCGCGCTGTATCCAACTCGTCGAGGCTCTGGAAACGCTTGATACTGAGACAGTCCAAGAGCTGGCTGCTCTTGTTGGTTGTATGCGCGATTGATAAAGGCTGCTCGGAGTTGTGCCCATCCACCACACGCCGACAGACGACCTCTCATCAGTTATCAGCCAGATGTTCAGAGTCGGGCCGCGTCCGCGAGCCTTAACGGGAACGGGAAGGAGCACGCACGAAACGAAGCTCGAATTCCTTCTTGGCCTGTTTTCTGAGCTGGATGCACTTTCTATAGCGCCAGCCGGTCCCGAGCACATCCCACACGCCCCCTTGCTGAAAAGGATTCATGGCTTGGGCAAAGCCCAGCACGCCCGATTTCGGCTTTTCGATTTGCAGCAAGGACCGAAGATTTTCCAGAACCGGCCCTTCGAGCGTCAAACGGGTGCGTGTTCGGGTGTTTTCCAACACCAGATTGAGGGCATAGTCGCCTTCCAGAGCTGGGATATTCTTACCGTAAAGATGCAGCTCGGGAGGGTGACGGTGTTCTTTGACCGAATTCGCATCGCGCTCCTCCGGTTCCACGAACCGCACCCAGTCCAGCTCTCCGGTAGCGGAGAGCCGATATTCCTTCTCTCCGCTATGGTCGGGCGTGACATGGACGTAGCGCGTGAAAACCGGGCCGGTGGTTACCTGTTGCGTCTTTACGGCGACAAGCTGCAAAGCCAGCCCGAACGTGTCGCCGTGCCACTCGGGCGGGAGTGCAAATCGTTTTTTCTCAATGAGAAGAGAAACGCCGTTCGGCCCGGGCGGTCCGGCGATCCATCCCACCTGCACGTTAGCCAGCACGAGCGCTTCGTACCGGTCGTCTGACGACCGTTTCTCGAAGAAGGCATACGCCTGCCGGTACGCATCGTAGCCGTTGCCGAGTTCGGAGCAGCGATGGTCGAAACGCAGGGGGTGGTCCCGGTCGAAGGCCACCATCCCCGCATATTGCTGACCTAAAGCGGTGCTTGCCGACAAGAAGAATAAGGCGGTGAGGGTAACGATATTCAGCATTTCGCTCGTCAGGCCGGATGGGGAGCATCCTCTCACAGGTGCTTGGCCCGGAACTGAACACACTCCCGGCGGGAAATCAACGCCTTGCTCTTCTTGTCTCTCTTCCTCTTTCGTCCGGCGTTTTCCCTATGTCAGGAGATGTGAGAAACCGGGGAGAAAACGTCTCGGCTGGGGGTGGTTTGTGATTTGTTCCCTCTCGTCATGATATGTAATATATAGCAATATCAAGCATAAAAGAACGCAAAAAAAATTCAGTAAAATCAGTGGGGTATATGTGCTTTTATTTTTTGAGTATGAGCCTCGCCAGATTCGCCACTGAGCGACTATCTGCCGAGGCAGTCTTGACAGTACAGAGAGCGGCTGTCTGCGCCGCTGCCTCTCAACCCATGAATGCGGAAACGGAGAAATAAACATGAGTACACAACATATTTTGAGCGACGTATCTGACAACGTCGCAGTGATTACTCTCAATCGTCCCGAGGTCCTCAACGCCTTTGCAGGGACAATGCGTGAGGAATTGCTGGCCACCTTGGAGGCTGCAACTGAAGATACTGCCGTGCGCTGTGTGGTGATCACTGGCGCGGGCAGAGCCTTCTGCGCGGGCGGTGATGTGGCGAGTATGGTTGCACTGCAGGATGCCAATACTGACGCGGTAGTCAAAGAACGCATGCGTGTGGGCGGAAAAATCATCCAGCTCATCCGTCAAATGCCCAAGCCAGTGATTGCCGCCGTCAACGGTGTGGCAGCTGGAGCAGGTATGAACCTGGCCCTAGGGTGTGACTTTCGCTTAGGGTCTGATAAAGCCCGCTTTGCTGAGAGCTTTGTCAAAATTGGGCTCGTGCCCGATTGGGCTGGGTTTTCGTCACTGCCCGGACTCGTGGGAACCGCGAAGGCGATGGAACTGATGATGACTGGTGATCGCATTGACGCCGACGAAGCCTATCGTCTGGGGCTGCTCAACCATGTCTTTCCGCACGACAGCTTTCAAGAAGAAGTCCAGCACTTTGCCCGCCGCTTAGCCGCCGGCCCATCAGCAACACTGGCCCGGATTAAACGTGGTGTCTACCTTGGCGCAACGTGCAGTGTCGCAGAAACACTGACCTACGAACACGACACCCAAGCCGAACTCTTTCTGTCGGCTGATGCACGTGAGGGCATGCGGGCCTTTGTTGAAAAACGTACGCCTGAATTTGAGAAGTAATCGAAAAGCAAAAGGAGTATTCCATGGCACGCCTGTCTTATCTCGAACGCGACGATCTGCCTGAGTTAGAACGTGGTATTTTCGACGATCTGCTGAAACAACGCGGCTCTATTGGCAATATCTTCCGCGTGGTGGCTCATAGTCCACTGCTATTGCGTCGGATGCTGTATTTTAGTGATGGACTGCGCAACCGCACCAAGCTTGACCCGCGCTATCGTGAGTTAGCCATTATGACGGTCGGGCGGCTGACAGAATGTGAGTACGAATACGTCCATCATCAAGCCTTTGCCCAACGAGTCGGGGTGCGACCGGAACAAGTTGAAAAGCTGACCAACTGGGAAACCGACCCGGCCTTTAACGAACAGGAACGTGCTGTTATTCGGTACGCGACAGAAGTGACTGAGCAGGTACGGGTGGCAGACGATACGTTTAACGCCCTGCGTGATTTTCTGGATGATGAACAGATTGTTGAGCTGACGCTCAATACTGGCTTTTATAATATGGTCGTGCGCTTTCTGCTTCCCATGCAGGTGGATTTGGAATCGGATACACAGGCCTGAGCACGGTCGGGCTGCCTACCAACATTCCTCTGTGTTCTCTCTTTCATTCCAATGGCTTCACACACTCAGCGCTATCATTTCTGGGCGAATTCACCAGCGTAGAGACGGCATAGGCATCCATCCCCTCGGCCGGATACGGAGCGAGGAGCGGCAGCAGGGAGGCTGGATCTTCAATCGTACGATCGAGCCACACAGACTCTGCTTTACGCGGCAAGATGACGGGCATACGCTGATAGATCGATTCCATCAGCGTATTTGGAGTGGTGGTAATGATTGTGCACGAGTGGATGGTTTCACCAGACTCCGCCACCCACTTTTCCCACAATCCGGCAAAGGCAAACGGTTCCCGTGACTGCAAACCAATATACATCGGCGTCTTGGTCTTGCCCTGTTTCTTCCATTCATAAAACCCGTCCGCGACGATGAGACATCGCCTCTTACGCAACGCCCGCTTAAAGCTGGGCTTCTCCGCTAAGGTCTCGGAGCGTGCGTTGATCATCTTAGTGCCGATGGATGGATCTGCGGCCCAGGAAGGAATTAAGCCCCACCGCAAAAATCCTACTCTGCGTGTTGTATTGTCTTCGTTGTTCACAAGGGCGAGGACGGGTTGAGTCGGGGCAATGTTGTAGTGGGAGGAATAGGGCAGAGCGGAGGTGTTGCAGACAAAGTGTTCTTCAATACGTTCCGAATTTGAGGTCAGGGTATAGCGCCCACACATAATCTGCCCCCTTCACAAGAAGGGCGGTTCGCAAACCGTCCCTCCACACAACTATAAGACCTCAAACAAGCCAGCCACGCCCATGCCACCACCAACACACATGGTGACGACGACGTTTTTCGCGCCACGGCGTTTGCCTTCACGTAGAATGTGGCCAACCTGACGGGAGCCGGTCATGCCGTACGGATGCCCGATGGAAATGGCGCCACCATTGACGTTGTAGCGTTCCAGAGGAATGCCTAAGCGCTCACGGCAATACACCGCCTGTACGGCAAACGCTTCGTTGAGTTCCCACAGATCGATGTCTTCAATTTTGAGTCCGTGTTTTGCCAGCAGCTTAGGAACGGCAAAGACTGGACCGATACCCATTTCATCCGGATCACAACCGGCAGTGGCTAAGCCTTTGTACAGCCCGAGCGGCTCAAGTCCTCTTTGCTCGGCGAGTTTGGCTTCCATCAAGACGACAGCAGCGGCACCGTCGGACAGCTGACTGGAGTTTCCAGCCGTAATCGAACCTTCGGTGACGGAAGGTAAACCTGCGAGCTTTTCCAATGCCGTTTCTGGTCGGTTGCCCTCATCGCGCGTCAGCGTGACCTCTTTGTGTGAGGTTTCCTCAGTCTCTTTATCCTTGACCAGCATCTGGGCCGTGAATGGAACAATTTCGTCATCAAACTTGCCTGCTGCTTGACCGGCGGCAGTCCGCTGTTGGCTTAACACCGCATACTCGTCTTGCTTTTCACGAGAGACGTTGTAGCGCTGGGCGACAGTCTCGGCTGTCTTCAGCATTGGATAGTAAATGGCGGGTTTATGCTCCATGATCCACGGCTCAACAAAATAGCGGGTATTGAGCGTATTTTGCACATGGCTAATCGCCTCAACTCCACCGGCAACCATCACGTCTGCGTCGCCAGCAATGATCCGCTGGGCAGCAATGCTGATCGATTGTAAGCCAGACGAACAATACCGGTTCACCGTCATCCCAGAGGTCGTCAGTGGCAGGCCGGCCCGGACTGCTGCTGTCCGACCAATGTTGTGCCCAGTGGAGCCTTCAGGCAGTCCGCAGCCGATGACCACATCTTCAATCTCGGCAGGATCTACCCCAGACCGCTCAACCGCATGTTTGATCACGTGCCCGGCCAGGGTCGCGCCCTTGGTGTCGTTTAAACTGCCCCGAAAGGCTCTGCCAATCCCCGTCCGCGCACTCGATACAACAACAGCTTCTCTCATGTTTCTGCCTCCTTCAGTCAGTGTCTTATGCAATGCGTCTCGCGTGTGGGCCATGCCAGACAGGCATATACTTAGCAGGCGGCTTGACAAAAAATAAGGGCTGTGGGAAAGGCCGGTTATCGCCAGCAGGAAATGGGGACAGACTATGATTGAACTGTATGATCTGGTTGGGGCAAATGATGTGCGTTTGAGTCCGTTTTGTGCACGGACCAAGGCTGTTTTGTGTTACAAAAATCTTGCCTACTCAACGACCACCGTCCGCTTTACGGAAAAGCCGAAGATTGCCTTTTCTGGCCAGGATCGGGTCCCGGTAATCAAAAAGGATGATGGCAGTGTGGTCTTTGATTCGTGGACGATTGCCTGCGACTTAGAGAAACAGCAGCCTGATCCAAAGATTTTCCCTGGTTTGGGCCAAAAAGAAGCGTGTCGATTTTTTAATCTGTATGTGGATAATACCGTCCACCCAGCAATCGCGCCAGTTATCCTGAGCGATATTTTTGAAAAAATCGAGCCGGGTGACCGCGACTATTTTCGACAATCCCGTGAGTCACGGTTCGGAGCGACCCTGGAAGACATCGCGGCCAAGCGGGACGAGTTCCGGCCACAGTTGAAAAAAGTGTTCGCTGACCTGAATGCAACCATTGCTGGCCAAGACTACTTCTTCGGCGTTTTCAGCTATGCCGATATCTGCCTCTTTGGCACCTTGACCTGGGTCACCCGGGTCAGCGATGAGCCACTTTTTGATAAGACGCCAGGCTTACACGCCTGGTGGGAGCGAATGAACGAGCAGTTTAAGATTTAAGGTTCAAGGTTCTAAGGTTCAAGGTTCAAAATGGAGAGACGCCCGAGTGGAACGTCTCTTTCACTCTATATGCCGTATCGTGTCAAAGAAATCTTTTACACCCTCCAGGGCGAAGGGGCGAACACTGGCCGCCCAGCCGTGTTCTGTCGTTTTAGCGGCTGTAATCTATGGTCTGGCCTTGAAGAGGATCGAGCAGTAGCGATCTGCCAATTCTGCGACACCGATTTTGTTGGAACAGATGGGCCAGGAGGAGGGCGTTTCTCTTCAGCCGATGATCTGGCTAGGGCAGTAGCGGTAGTCTGGCCGAGTGATTCGAAGGATTCTGGACATCGCCTTGTGGTGTGTACCGGAGGCGAGCCTTTACTCCAGCTTGATGAAGAGCTGGTCAAAGCATTGCACAAGTGTAGTTTTGAAATCGCCATTGAAACGAATGGAACGAAGCTTCCACCGCCTGGTATTGATTGGATTTGTGTCAGTCCCAAAGCTGATGCAGAACTCATTCTCCAAGCTGGCCATGAACTAAAGCTCATCTTTCCTCAAAAAGGAGCGGAACCAGACTGCTTTATCCATCTCGACTTTCAGCACTTCTTTCTTCAGCCTATGGATGGACCAGATCAAGAGAAGAACACCCAGCTCACTGTGCGCTACTGTCTTGAGCATCCGCAGTGGCGGCTCAGTTTACAGACGCATAAATTACTGGGAATTCCGTAAAATTTTTGGAGCCTCAGACACAATAGGGCTGGTAGATACGCATGAAAATTTCTATTATCGGCACGGGGCGGGTCGGTTCTACTCTGGGATTTGCGGTGGTGATGAAGGGCTTGGCCAATGAACTGGTCTTGGTCAATCGAACCCATGCCGTCGCCGTGGGCGAGGCTCTTGATTTATGCCACGCCAGCACGCTCGCTCCGGACCCGATACAGGTGTACGCGGGCAATATCGAGGACACTCAGGGGTCGGACATTGTTGTCCTGTGCGCTTCTGTTCCATTCGGAAAACAGTACACAACGCGGAATGACCTGGCAGTCGGGAACACTGAACTCTTTCGCCAATACGTCCCACAAATCGTCAAGCACAATCCCGGGACATGCTTACTGATTGTCACCAATCCAGTCGACGTCATGAGCTATGTTGCTTGGAAGCTCTCAGAACTGCCATCGGATCGGGTCATTGGGACCGGCACGCTTATCGATAGCATGCGCTATCGGAGCTTATTGAGCGAAGAATTAGGGATTCACCCAGATGATATCCGCGCCTATATCTTAGGCGAGCATGGCGATAGTCAATTTCCGGCCTTAAGCTTGGCTTTGTATGGAGGTGAGCGGGTCAAAGAATCTGAGGCGGCCCAACGCCTGTTTGAACAAACTGTCCGTTCCGGCTACGAGGTTGTGCAACGGAAAGGTCACACAAACTTTGCTATTGCTTTGGCCGCTTCGCTCATTATTGAGAGCATTGCTCATGATTCACACCGAACAATGCCCGTCTCAACGCTCATTGATGGCTATGCAGGGGTCAGCGATGTGTATCTTTCTGTTCCGGCTGTGATTGGTCGGGCAGGGATTGTGCGCACGCTTCATCCTCAGCTCAACCACAAGGAAAAACAGGCTTTTGTCCAATCCGCTGACGTTGTCCAAGATGTGATTCACACTATTGGAGCCGATCTACCGCATGCAGGTATCTAAAAACTGGACTTCTCTCTCCAGGCAGAAGCGTAGCTTTTTGCGGCTTCTTGTGTTTGTCCTCATCCGGGAAGTGAATAATGAAACATCTTCGTTTCTGTCACCTTATGATAGCTCCTCGCCATGTCCCCCTTCTTTCAGAAAAGTCTCTCTTTAGTCTTTCTTTCAGAATAATTTGGTGCTAGGGGGTGGGTCACCCCAATCGAAAAATCAGGATCGAGTGCGTCGTCCTGAGGAGACCCTGCCCTGCCAACACATATAAGGAGGAGTTTTTATGCATATTATGTCTTTCTCGGAACGGGAATATAT
Source organism: Binatia bacterium (assembly GCA_965231765.1). Lineage (GTDB taxonomy): Bacteria > Desulfobacterota > Binatia > Bin18 > Bin18 > JAAXHF01. Next base: position 2,989,007 of record OZ246887.1, on the reverse strand, counting down.
TGATGTCCCCGAAGAGGCAATCATCGAAAACGGGCAAAGCTATTTCGGCTTGTCAAACACGCTTTTCGAGGCCAACAGAGGCGGCGAGCTCATGAACGAGTACCTGGATGAGCGGGTCTACGCCGAAGAGCTCGGTTTTGATGGCGTGATGCTGAACGAGCATCACCAGACGCCGTTCTGCGGTGGTGCGGTCATGGATGTCGAAGCCTCGATTCTCGCCCGTATCACCAAGCGGGTGAAAATTGTCCTGTGCGGTAACCCTCTGCCCGTTGGTGATCCGCTCCGCTTAGCAGAAGAGCTGGCCACGATCGATATGATCTCTGGTGGCCGCTTGGTTCCCGGTTGGGTGCGTGGCGCAGGCAGTGAGCAAATCGCCAATAATATCAACCCAGCGTACAACCGTGAACGTTTCAACGAAGCTCACGAGTTCATCCAACAAGCCTGGACCAAGCCCGGCCCGTGGCGTTACGAAGGCAAACACTACCACTATCGCTTCGTCAATCCGTGGCAGTTACCGATCCAGAAGCCGGTTCCGCAACAGTGGATCCCTGGGGTGATCAGCCCTGAGACTGTTGTGTGGTCTGCTCAGCATCGTTATCCGTATGTTGCTCTGGGCACCAACGTTGAAGCGACGGTCGAGATGGTGAACCTATACGCAGACGTGGCTGAGCAGGAAGGCTACCAGGCTGGCCCGGAGAACTTCGGCTATCTGCAGAACGTGGTGGTGGCCGAAACAGAAGAAAAAGCTGAAGAGCTAGGGCGTGGATACGTGTTTGGCGGTGGGTTTGGCTCCTTTGCCCGGCCCGAATGGATGTTCCCTCCAGGCTACAACTCAAAGGCTGCGACCAAGCGACTTGCGGCAGCCCTGACTGATCCTCGAACCGGGACGGAGATCGTCCGCCAAACGGCAGGCAATACCAATGTTGCAGAAGTCCTGGCCAGCATTGACGAGAACTATCAAAACTCCAAGGAAGCGGGCTTGATCATAGCTGGGACTCCCAAGACGGTGATTCCTAAGATCCGGCGTATGCTGGAAACGCTCCGGCCTGGTATCTTCGCTACCTGGTACCACCACGGCCCGATGAGCTTTGCCGATCGCAAAACGTGTTTGCGCCTGCTGGGTGAGGAAGTTCTGCCGGCTATGCGTGAGATGGCCAAAGAGCTTGATCTGCCTGGGCCGTTTGAGGTCAAGCCTGGCTTACGGCCGCTACCGGCATCTGGGAAACGCGATCCAGTCGTCCCGGACCTCGTGGCTGCCTAACGCCGGATAGACTGTCTCTCTGCTCCTCCGCGTTGGTCAATAGGCATACTGCCCTTGGCCAACGCCGCTTCGCACCCACGAGAATCAGCCCGCCTCCCTTCCATTGTCCGCAAGAAAAGTGCCTGCAAAGCCTATCATTTCCGTTTTTTTGATGCTAAGGGGAAAAATCGGTCGGCATTCTATAGGCGAAAGGCGAAAAAGGCTAAGTGTAGAGAGAAACAAAGGAGGAGTTTTTATGCATATTATGTCTTTCTCGGAACGAGAATACATCGATATTCAAGAAGAGAAGATCATCGAAAACGAGCAAAGCTATTTCGGCTTGCCGAACACGCTCTTTGATGCCAACAGAGGCGGCGAGCTCATGAACGAGTACCTGGATGAGCGGGTCTACGCCGAAGAGCTTGGTTTTGATGGCGTGATGCTGAACGAGCATCACCAGACGCCGTTCTGCGGTGGTGCGGTCATGGATGTCGAAGCCTCGATTCTCGCCCGTATCACCAAGCGGGTGAAAATCGTGCTGCTTGGCAATCCCTTGCCCGTTGGTGATCCGCTCCGCTTAGCAGAAGAGCTGGCCACGATCGATATGATCTCTGGTGGCCGCTTGGTTCCCGGTTGGGTGCGCGGCGCAGGCAGTGAGCAAATCGCCAATAATATCAACCCAGCGTACAACCGTGAACGTTTCAACGAAGCTCACGAGTTCATCCAACAAGCCTGGACCAAGCCCGGCCCGTGGCGTTACGAAGGCAAACACTACCACTATCGCTTCGTCAATCCGTGGCAGTTACCGATCCAGAAGCCGGTTCCGCAACAGTGGATCCCAGGTTTGATCAGCCCTGAGACTGTTGTGTGGTCTGCTCAGCATCGTTATCCGTATGTTGCTCTGGGCACCAACGTTGAAGCGACGACCGAGATGGTGAATCTGTATGCAGACGTGGCTGAGCAGGAAGGCTACCAGGCTGGCCCGGAGAACTTCGGCTATCTGCAGAACGTGGTGGTGGCCGAAACAGAAGAAAAAGCTGAAGAGCTAGGGCGTGGATTTGTGTTTGGCGGTGGGTTTGGCTCCTTTGCCCGGCCCGAATGGATGTTCCCTCCAGGCTACAACTCAAAGGCTGCGACCAAGCGACTTGCGGCAGCCCTGACTGATCCTCGGACCGGAACGGAGATCATCAAGCAATCCAAGCAGAGCGTTAATGTTGCAGAAGTCCTGGCCAGCATTGACGAGAACTATCAAAACTCCAAGGAAGCGGGCTTGATCATAGCTGGGACTCCCAAGACGGTGATTCCTAAGATCCGGCGTATGCTGGAAACGCTCCGGCCTGGTATCTTCGGCATTTGGTACCACCACGGCCCGATGAGCTTTGCCGATCGCAAAACGTGTTTGCGCCTGCTGGGTGAGGAAGTCGTGCCGGCCATGCGTGAGATGGCCAAAGAGCTTGATCTGCCTGGGCCGTTTGAACAGAAACCAGGCTCGCGCCCGCTGCCAACCTCTGGCAAACGTGACCCAGTCATTCCTGATCTTGCAGCTGCCTAACGCAGACAGACCAGACCATGTTGTTCCTTGACCGAGAGGGACATGTCCAGAAACTGAAAGAGCCGGGGCAGGTATAACTGCTTCGGCTCTTTCTTGATTCTCCCTGAGGGCGAGGGAACCGGACACCAGCGAAATGCCTGAAGACGTATCGTCCCTACGACTTTTCGCTAGGGCTTATAACCGTCAAGCTTCTCCCACCATCCCATTCGCATGATTTCAGCAATGCGGTGAAAATTAGGATGATCCCACAGCAGAGCTGGCTCGGTGTCCGGAAAATTGGCCCGAAAAAACTGGAAAACCATCTCTTCTAGATGTTCGGCAGAGAGTTCATCTGGTAGCCAGATCGGAAAACTACGAAACACAAACGCGTTGCGACCTACGCGTTGCGGATAGATGCAAAACGTACTCAGTAAGTCGCTGGCTGAGAACGGCGATGGGGCAGACTGAGCCTCTTCCGCAACCAGATAGTCACGTGGCAAAGAGTGAACCCCAGCCATAACGGCTAAGGCTCCCTGCTCAGCTTGATATAGGTAGTACAAAGCTGGCAGCTTGCCTCCGATTCCAGGTCCGGCAACGAGGGAGACTTCCAGCAGTGCCTGCCGGATGAGAAAAGGCCGCGGATCACCAGAAAAGATATACAGTCGCTCACTATCCGGAGGTCTATACTCAGCCAGTTCAGCCAAATTCTCTTTTTCGCCTCGATCAAGACGGGCATGGATAAGGGATAGGATATGCAAAAAATCAGCTGACGCCTTGAGTTCTTCGAGCCTGGTATTTTGTTGCTGGGTGTCGGCCGCCGACAGCGGCACGCGTTTTCGGAGTTCAGTGACTTCGCACTGGGTCTCCCTTTGTCGAAGCCTGACAGCTTGAATATCGATCAGCACAGTTTTTTATCTTCATCCTTCTCTTTGCCGGGACCCTATCGTCTGGGTAAAGGATAGGTCTGATAAAAACAAGCAAGATATACATCTTTATTATATTTTAGCATAGCCATCTTTTGTTCGCTTCAGCCGGTTCGTCTTGGTCATTTGGTACAATTGGGTATACACCGCAGCAGGGGGCTTATTGATCTTGGCGATGACATCTCGTGCTGTAAATTCCTGAGGCAGCGCCCCGAGCACGGAAACCCAATCAATCCGCTTCTTCCCCATGCCCCCTCTTGCTGAGCCAGCGGGGTCGGATTTTCCTAAGAGCTGCCTGCAGATTGATGCCTCTTCATGCATCTCTGCCAATTCTTTCTCTCTGCGGGCAATTTCCTTTTGCAGCCCCCTTAATGTTTTTGCCGCTTCGTTCCTCAGCGAGGTTAAACGCTCTGCCATAATGATTTTTCCTTTCTCTTCTCCTCTTTATACTTCTAAAGTGTTATGAAGAAGACATCCGTACGGAACAAGTTTCTGAGATTCTTCCGCACCATATGAATATGTATACTTGTTGTGCAAAATGAATATTCATCCCAACGGTAAAATATAGTCTCTACGAAAAAGACTTATATCTGAACTCCTACTTCCTCTCAGTTCCACCTCAGCCCCTTCCACTTATCCTAGCTGACGGTCGAGTGCCCGGTATTGAATCGCCTCCGCAATATGCCCACTACCGACCTTCTCTTCACCCGCCAAGTCAGCAATCGTCCGGGCAACTTTCAGAATCCGAGTATACGCCCGGGCACTCAGTCCGAGGCGGGCCATCGCATTCTCCAGCAGTTTGTCTCCTCCATCATCCGGTTGACAAAATTTCCGGATATCGCGACTCGTCATCTGCGCGTTACAAAAGAGCGTCCGGCCAGCAAACCGGGTGAGCTGGATTTTCCGGGCTTGGTTCACCCGTGTCCGAATGACTACCGAATCTTCAGTTGAGGTCTCTTCGCTGAGTTCTTTGTACTGAACAGCTGGCACTTCAATCTGGATATCGATCCGATCGAGCAACGGCCCAGACACCTTGGCTCGATAGCGCTGAATCTGCTGTGGGGTGCAGCTACACTCATGCTGAGTATCACCGAGAAAGCCACACGGACAAGGATTCATCGCCGACACCAGCATAATGCTGGCCGGGTAGGTTATCGATCCCACGGCACGCGAGATCGTAACACGGGCATCTTCGAGCGGTTGGCGTAAGACCTCGAGGACATTCTTTCGAAACTCGGGTAGTTCATCGAGAAATAAGACACCATGATGGGCCAAGGACACTTCGCCAGGTTTGGGGATAGAGCCGCCGCCAATCAAGCCGGCATCGGAAATTGTATGATGTGGCGACCGAAACGGGCGCGTGGCAATGAGGGCTTTCCCGTCCATCAAGCCCGAAACGCTGTGGACTTTGGTCGCTTCTATCGCTTCGACTAAGGTCATATCCGGCAGAATAGTCGGCAGGCGGCGCGCCAGCATCGTCTTGCCTGCCCCCGGAGGGCCGACCAGCATCAAATTGTGGCTCCCACTGGCGGCCACCTCAAGAGCCCGTTTGACATGATCTTGGCCCTTGACATCGTTGAAATCGACCTCATACCGGGAATACGCTGCAAACATAGCCTGTAAATCTACCGACTCTGGGGTGATCTCATGGGTCCGATTGAGGAACAGAAAAGCGTCAGCAAGAGTCGGGACGCCAAAAACTTCTAAGCCTTCTACCACTGCTGCCTCAGCCGCATTCTCCTGTGGCACAATCAAGCCTTTGAGCCCTTTTTCCTTGGCCATCACCGCCAGTGGTAACACTCCCTGGATGGGTTTGACTCGACCGTCAAGAGACAGCTCTCCTAAAAGGGCATATTGAACAATATGTTCTTTATCGAGCCAACCTTCAGCTGCCAAAATACCCAACGCAATCGGCAGATCATAGGCGGAGCCTTCTTTCTTGATGTCAGCTGGAGCCAGGTTGACCGTGATTTTTCGGGACGGGAATTCATAACCAGAATTCTTGATCGCTGATCGGACTCGGTCTTTACTCTCACGGACGGCACCTTCGGGAAGACCGACGGTTGTAAACTGAGGCAAGCCGAGCGCGACATCAACCTCAACCTCGACCAGGAGGCCATCTATACCGACCAACGCACCAGATAAAACAGTCGCTAGCATTATGTCGTGCTAGCGAAATAGGTCATGAAATGCAAGGAAACTCTGAACAGTTGTCTCTTCATGAGTATCTGCAGACACTTATGCATGAAAGCCAATCCTATGTCTTGTCATACGAATTCGCAATCTTTATATCATATTTTAAAAATCCTAAACTATTGAATTTGTTACAGCTTTTAAGAAGATTGCATGCCTGCAAAATACAAGTGTACACGTCTGTTTACAATTTTTAATAGAAATTATAAAAAAGCGGCTAAGATACAGGTATTTACATCAGTGTAAACAGACGTGCATGCTGGTAGAGATACTGACAGGGTGCCGAACATGTTTGGTAAGTCGTTGATTTACTGAGGGTTTCTTGGTAGACGGCACCTTATAAGCCTTGGTGAAGACCGGAAAGAAGTAAGGGGGTAATGGTTATGGCAGAACGTTTAATAGCTTTAAAAAAGCAGGCAGCTCAGACGCTAGGAGCTCTGCAAAAAGAAATTGCGCGCAAGGAAAAGGAACTCTCCGCTCTGCAAAATGAAGCAGCAGTCTGCCAGCAGCTTTTACACGGCAAGGTTTCCAAAGCTTCTGCCAAGGGATCGCTCGGAGGAAGTGGGAAACGGATTGACTGGCGCTCGGTGCTTGCAGACCTGCCGAAACAGTTTACTGCAAAGGATGTCATTAATAAGGTCAACAAGCCGGCAGCCGGCATTTATACACAGCTGTATCAAATGACCAAGGCAAACCGGCTGAAACGAACAAAAGACGGCTACGAAAAGGTATGAAGGGTCTGAGGAAGAGCCAGCTTCTTCCTCGCGTCCAGCTCGTAGCGTCTAGACAACAGCGATACCGAAAACAACCCACGCAGGGCTACGCCACTGATGGCAACATTCTGGTCTTCAAAGTTTGTTGTGCACCTGGGGAAAAGTTGTTGTGTGTGTGGAAAGTCCCCCTATTATTGATCGGCCTGATTGTCTTGTCCTTTAGCATTGCCTTGCCGCTCTCCGCTTAAGTGATACAGTACAGGGCTACATGACAGAACTCTCAGGAATCGTACACAAAGGAGGAGGCGTCTATGGCCAGAATAGGTATGGTTGCTGCAAATATGTCGGGATTAACGTTCACCGAGCTTCAAGAATTGGCTCGTGAGGCTGAGGGGACAGGATTTGAGGCGATTTTTTCGCCAGAATTCATGAATGATTCTCTGATCAACTGCCAGATCATGGCCCAAGCCACATCAACGATTAAAGTCGGGACTTGGATTGCCAATATCTATCTGCGCCATGCCGCCCTATGTGCACAGACGGCCATTGCGATTGACGATACGTCGCAAGGCCGTCTGATCCTAGGACTCGGGGTCAGCCACCGCCCGATTGTTGAGGGGTTATATCAGGAAACAATGGAAAACCCCCGCAATTTCATGCGTAATTATATTGGGGCTATTCGGGACATGGCAGCTGGCAAAGAACTCCCGGGTATGGCGATGCAACCCCGTTCGGCAACGAATCATATCCCGATCTACATAGGAGCGCTGGCACTTGGCACAGTCCGATTGAGCGGTGAGGTAGCCGACGGGGTCATGCTCTACTTGTGCCCCAAGAGTCGGATTCCGACTGCTCTGGGAGCCTTGGAAAAAGGGGCAGTCAAAGGCGGCCGCTCAGTCTCCGATGTAGACATCACAACTGGCCTCATCTCGTGCATTAGTGATGATATGGAAGCCGCCATGGAAGCCGCCAAACAGAGTCTGAGCTTCTACGGTGGGCTGCCGTTCTATAACAAGCTCTTCCACGACAGTGGTTTTGAAGCGGAAGCGGCAAGCCTGCTCAAAGGAGATGGGACTGGATTTGTTTCGGAGAAGATGGCCGATGAGCTGTGTGTGATTGGTCCACCGGCTCGCTGTCGAGAACAGCTTGCCAGCTTTCGTGAAGCAGGTATTCAGATGCCAATTCTCAACCCTGCCCCGGTTGGCGACCAAAGCTATGGCGATGCCGTCCGCAAAGCGATTGAGACGTTTGGGGAGTAAGAAGGACTGAGCTATGAGGACTGAGGGCCGAGCCAAAAAGTGCTTCTCTCAGTCCTCTTGAGAAAAAGAAACAGAAGAGTAACGACGACTGGGGATGAGGGGGGTGTTTGTCTTCCCCCAATCCCTCTTATGCCTTATACAAGCCAGCCACAAACTCCGCGTATCCGTTATATAACAAAGTTGGCTTTCGCTCTCCCGTCCCAATCACGCGCTCTGCCGCTTGCGACCAGCGTGGGTGCGGAATGGCCGGATTTACATTGGCCTCAAAATGGTACTCCCACGGAATAAGCGATGACCAAAACGTGCCCGGCTGTTCTTCAGTAAATTCAATCTGCACGATCGATTTGATGCTCTTGTAGCCATACTTCCAGGGCACGACAAGCCGAATTGGAGCCCCATGCTGCTTGCTGAGTTCGTGCCCGTAGATACCAGTCACAAACAGCGACATTTCATTGGTCGCTTCGGCCATACTCAAGCCTTCATAATACGGCCATGGATAGCTATCGTCCCGCATGCCCGGGGCTTGGTCAATATTATTGAAGGTGACCATACGCATGAATTTGGCGGATGACAGCGGCTCAACGAGATCAATGAACGCCTTAATCGGAAAGCCAGTCCAGGGCACAGACATCGACCAAGCTTCGACACAGCGGTGGCGGTAGAGCCGTTCTTCCAGTGGCATACGCCGGACCAAATCATCAATATCAAAGGTCTGGGATTTCTTGACTAACCCGGTCACCTCGATTTGCCACGGGCGCGTTTGAAAATTGGAGACCAAGCGAGTGACATATTCCTTGCGGGGCGAAAATTCGTAGAAATTATTATATGTTGCCGCCACCTCCTCTTTGGTTAGGGGGTGGTCCAGCGTATAGCGTTCATTCCGTTCGGCAGGATACAGCTCTGCGGTCGCGCTCGGCTTAGGCAGGCCGCGAATAGGAGCTAATTCCGCATCGGTCTGGCTCTCGGCATGCTCACAGCCAATCAAAGTACTCAATGCACCCAAGCCGGTCATTCCCAAAGCTTGCAGAAACTTTCGTCTATTGAGGTAGACATCTTCGGGGGTGGCAAGGCGCTCCGGCATTTCCCAACCACGTCGGGAGCGAATCAGCATAGTCTCTCCTTATCTCAGGCCAGTCTTGTTCAATGTGAGGCCTTTTCGGTCTTTACTCGCGAGTCATCAATTCTCGGGCTGGGTTGGCCAGAACGTAAGTGGCCGCGAGAGCGGCGCGGACAACCTACCCGAGCAGAGCGAGCCTGTGATAGATTCTTTGTGAACTATCCATTCAACGGAGAGCCGCGGGCTTGCTCTACCCTACGTATATCAGCTTCTGAGTTCCTTCCGCTACCTGTTTGCTCGTCACGTCACCTGGAGTGTCTGGACGGTAAGGGCCTCGCAAGAGATCGGCTATTTGCCAAATGAAATTGGAGAGGTGGTGATGATCAGCCATACACGTCGACGGCAAGCCGGAACTTTCTCAACCCGGTCAGAAGAAGACGCTATGCATTTTTTCTTTGAGTGTCAACGACTTAGGAATTGGAGGGAGGGAGAAAGAGGAAAGCCTCCGCAACAGATACAAATGCGGCAGTACTGAGGAATAGAAATTCGCATGTCGTAAGGGTTTAGCTCTGCTTTCACGGCCGATACAGAAAAGGAGGTGTGATCAGGTATATTTCAGGCATGTTGCTATTGGGCAGTTTCTTATGATGATTGCTGCAATGTCGGCGCTTTGGTCTTCCGGCGATATTCCTGCGGAGGTGGTTTGTTGCCAGTTAAGCGTTGGTATACTTCCACACTGAGTAAGTCGGATATCGTCTTTTGGAAATTTTGATCGTTCATATAGCGGGCAAAGATCTCTTCGTTCTGATCCATGCGTTCAACAAATAAGGTCTCTAGTAAACGCTTGAAAAGCAGCACGAATTTATCAGCTGAGTTGACCTGTGCTGCCTGCTGGAGATCTTCAGAATGCGTTGCCGCTTCGACGATCTGGTCAAAAAAGAGCTGGTCGGCCTGATTGAAGTCAGTCCCGAAACGATCATTGATAACATCAATCAGTTGAGAGAGTGAGACCGAACTATCCTGTACAGCTCCTGTCCCAACTTCATGAGGTCCATCGAGTGGGCGGGCATAGCCTTCTTTCAGATCAATTGAGCCTTCGCTGATCTTTTGCAGGCGATAATACTCAAGCCGGACATCATTATCAAAATCGTACTGCGCTTCGTTTGAACGACGTGGCAGCTTTGACGACAGATGGCGCAGGAAGATATACAGACGCTCTAGGTCTGAGTCCTGATAGAGAATTATCTGGCTGAGAAAGGCATACAGGTTGCGAAAGGAGACCAGCTTGCCGCGCCATAGTTCGGCTTCTTCCTCATTCTTTTCACTGAGTGCTCGAAATCGATCAACCGCCGGATCAAATGCAGCATTCATAGCCTGATGGTCTGCCGGGTTTTGGCGCTGCTTGGGTTTGAAATATATCTCGCAAAAGCGTTCGACCTCTTCCTGTAAATATATTCCCGAGGCGTCGAGTTCGAATTTCAGTTGATAGAGCTGCTCGGGCTGAGCTTCCTCACCGAATTCCGTGCCTTCATAGAACTGCTTAAAGGCTTCTCGAATCTCTTCACGCTCATTCACGAAGTCCAACACAAAGGTGTCTTCTTTGTGAGGATGGATGCGATTGAGGCGGGACAACGTTTGTACGGCTTGAATACCAGCCAGCCGTTTGTCCACATACATTGTGTGCAGCAGGGGCTGATCAAAGCCGGTTTGATATTTCTCTGCAACAAGCAAGACCTGGTACTCGTCTGTTGCAAACTGTTCAGGCAATTCACGCTCACGAATGCCGCCATTCATGTCTACTTCGCTATAGGTTTTCTCCTTGATCGTATCGTCCGTCACGATACCGGAAAACGCGACCAGCGTTTTGATCGGATACCCCTGCTGCTTAATGTAGTGATCAAAGCTCTGTTTGTAGCGCACAGCCTCAAGACGTGAGCCCGTTACGACCATGGCTTTGGCCCTGCCACGAATCTTGTGACGGGTGAAGGTATTAAAGTGCTCAACTATGATTTGCGTCTTTTGGGCGATGTTATGCGGATGTAAACGCATAAAGCGTGATAGGGCACGGGCGGCTTGTTTGCGTTTGACGTTCGGGTCATCCTCGCAAGACTTCATCAGTTTGAAGTAGGTTTTATAGGTTGTGTAGTGACGCAGGACATCCATGATAAAGCCTTCTTCAATGGCCTGACGCATGGTGTAACGATGCGAAGGAATGCCCTTCCGTCCGAAAATTGCCAGGGTCTTATGCTTTGGCGTTGCCGTGAAGGCAAAGAAACTGAGATTCGCCTGCCGCGCACGCTTGGCCATGCTGCGGAACAGCTCTTCCATATGCTCTTGTCCTTCCTCCTGGGCTCTCTGGTGTGCTTCCTCTTGCAACGCTTTGCCGCCAAGTATTCCCTTCAACTCAGTCGCTGACTCACCAGACTGTGAGCTATGGGCTTCATCAATAATCACCGCGCAGCGCCGGGTCGGCAGCACACCGCTGCCGTTCTGTTTACGTTCTTCAGCCAGTTTGAGTAACTGACGTGAAACAAAGGGAAACTTTTGCAGCGTAGTGACAATAACCGGAACGGCGCTTTCAAGCGCTTGCGCCAGTTGGCGTGAATCCTCATCAATCTTCTGGACGACGCCCTGGCGGTGTTCAAACTGATAGATCGTATCTTGTAACTGTTGGTCGAGAACTCGGCGGTCGGTGATGACGATGACGCTATCGAAAACGCGCTGATCCTGGTCATTGTGTAAAGAGGCGAGCCGATGCGTCAGCCAATAGTTCGTTGGCGTCAATGAATTCTAACATATCTCGTGCTGTTGAGAGGAGCCTTGTACGATTTTGGTAATTCGGGAGGTGGCTCATGAGGGTTGTTGGTTCCCTTTATGGCCGTCAATTCTCCCTCTCCTGTTGTAGCTGCGTAAGACATTTCTCCTGAGTGAATTTTTTCTACCGCCTCCCGTGCTTTTGGGGAAAGCGCTTTATAAATTGGGTGCAATTTATGGCTGCCGCTGTAGTGGACGGGAAGGACTTTTTCGTGATCGCAGTATAATATCCACTTCAGCATCAATTCCAAAGCGAATCCCGTGTTCGTCCAGACTACCCTCATCCCGCTCAAATTCTTCAATGCGCTTAATTCAAAAGTCTTTTCGCTTCCCTTGATTTCCAGATAAGCGTTTCGAGCAAAACGAAGATAAGCGTGAGCATCAGAGTGAAGACCGGTCTGCTGCTCTTGAGACAATTTGTCTCCAGGCTTTCTTTTTTTCGCCATATAAACAATTTCCTACTTCTATTAGCGGCGGATGATAAAATCTGCCTAGCTGGTCACGCCGTCACCTCACGCAGTAAACGAACAATCTTTTTTTCCATTTGCTTGAGGCCGGCATCTATTTCAACCAAGGGGCGCGGAGGGGTGTATGTGTAGAAGTGACGGTTGAAGTTGATTTCGTAGGCGGTTTTGATCTTCTCTCTATTATTCGTCACGACCTGATACATACCCTTTATGAAATAATTTCGAGCGCCGAACCATCTGCAAGGCGGTAAATATGAAAATCACTGTCCAGAGTATATACTTGCCGGGTATGCAGATGTTCGGCTACGACAACCAGTGATGCATCTGCCAGGTCCATCGGTCTATCCTGATACTTGTCCATCAACTCTGCCATTCTATCTACTTCGGCTGGGGTCAGGTTGTGCAGATTGAGCCTTCTCGCCGTCCTTAATTGCCATAGACCTTTCTGACCGGGGTGGCCGGCAACCCGGAATAAGAGATACATAGCTTCGGTGAAGCAAGGCCACGTTGTGACTAGCGGTTCAGCCGGCAAGCGTTTTACAACGTTGATACACTTTGTATGGTCTGAATCATTCCGGTTGATAAGAGCAACGAGTGGACCTGTATCGGTGAGGATCACAAACGGCCGCGCCGCTTTTTTTCAGCCATACCTTCTGCGAAATGCATACCACAGTCTTTCGAGAGGGCTTCTGTCGTGCCGTTTACCGTTCCGATATAGCCGGATAGGAAATCAAAAAGAGTTTCGCTCTTTTCCTCGCGTCCTCTTTTTTGAGCGAAAACAAACAACTGGCGTAAGCTGTCCAAAGCGAGGAGTTCTGGAGTCGTCCCTCGCTTGTCAGCTTCTACTACGAGCGACTGTTCGAGGTCGGGTGGAAGCGTAATTGTTGTCACGGGTCTCTCCATTTCGGATAGTCAAACGAGGGAATTATATACCATCCCCATCCAAAGACAATTCTCAGGCTGGCGTCAGGTTGAAATTCCCTCACCCCAGCCCTCTCCCTCTGGGAGAGGGGGATTAAGCGTTTGCTGGTCACGCCGTCACCTCACGCAGCAACCGGACGAGCTTCTCTTCCATCTGCTTGAGGTCGGCGTCGATTTCGGCCAGGGGGCGGGGTAGGGTGTAGGTGTAGAAGTGACGGTTGAAGTTGATCTCGTAAGCGGTTTTGATCTTTTCCCCATCAGCCCAGGCGTAGGGTACGTGTGGCTCTACTTCACGGTGGAAGTATTCCACGATGTCGTCTTTTAAGCGTACGTTTTCAAAATCGCGCAGTTTGGTATCTGCTTCATATAGGCGCTCGACTTTGTTCTGATCGTCTGGGAACCAACCCCAGACGCGCGCGTTAAGCCCTTTCTTGACTTTGCGTTCTTTGAGAATGACCGACGCGGCTTCAGGGGCGCGGTCGGTGAACACATAGCGAAAGAGTTTGTGTTCGGTCGCCCTCCAACGGCTCTGTCGTTGTTTGAGTAAGGCTGTGATGGCCGCCTCAATTGCATTCCAATCGTTTTGTGGTTCGCGGCCAAGCTCGTGGTCAATTTCCTGTATATCACGAAGCAGATGTGGCACGGCGTCCAAAAAATTGCGCTTGCGCTCAAGACTCATCTGGTAGCGCAGGCGTAAAGGCCGCTCAATGGGCACGCGCTGATAGCCGAAGTCCTGGTTATCGAAAATCTTGCTCGTCTCGCTTTCGGCGAACTGCCCATACTCACACACCACAGCAGCTATATCGTCCTCGCTCATCTCACGCCGTTTGTTCCCCAAGCTCCGACGCATAGGTTTCCAACGCGCACGTGCATCAATCAGTTGTATCTTTCCTTTACGGTCAAGCTGCTTACGGTTCGTAATCACCCAGAGATAGGTGCCGATACCTGTATTGTAAAACATTTGTTCAGGCAGAGCGACGATAGCTTCAAGCCAGTCATTTTCAATAACCCATTTGCGGATTTCACTCTCCCCACTCCCAGCTCCGCCGGTAAACAATGGCGAACCGTTAAAGACGATGGCGAGACGCGCGCCATACTTTTGCTGCTTAGGTTGATACAACTCAAACTTACTGATCATATGCTGCAAGAAAAGCAGTGCACCGTCATTGATGCGAGGTAACCCAGCCCCAAAACGGCCGCCAAAACCTTGCTTTTCGTGTTCGCGCTGAACCTCCTTGTGCTGTTTTTTCCAATCGACTCCAAAAGGCGGGTTGGCCAGCAGATAATCGAACTTCCCTTTCGTATCTGAATCTTCCTCCGGGAATTGGTCGTTAATGAGGGAGTCGCCGAAGCGAATATCACTATTCTGATTCTCTTTCATCAATAAGTCCGACGCAGCAACAGCATAGGCACGTGGATTGAAATCTTGTCCGAATACCCACAATTGTGCTTTTGCGTTGTGTTCACGCAAATAGTTCTGTGACTCCGCAAGCATTCCGCCTGTCCCGCAAGCAGGGTCGAGCAACTTATGAACTATTCCTGGTTTGGTCAAAATATCGTCGTCCGGGTCAAAAAGGATATCAACCATCAGACGAATGACTTCACGCGGAGTGAAATGATCGCCTGCTGTCTCGTTAGCGGCTTCGTTGAAACGACGGATGAGATCCTCAAAGAGTAATCCCATCTGGATGTTGTCAACGACATCGGGGTGCAGGTCTATATCGCAAAACTTGGAGACAACGAGATAGAGGATGTTCGCCTCGTGCATTTTCTCAACTTCTGCAACAAACTCGAACCGCTCGAATATCTCTCGAACATTTTTTGAGAAGCCTTCAATGTAGCTAATCAGGTGCCTGTCGATCGGATCGGGATCGCCTTTGAGTTTTTCAAAGTCGAGCGGTGAACGGTTATGGAAGCGTTGGCCAGCCGCCTTGTTGAGCATGCTATCGAGGGCCTCGTCTTGAAGTCTAGCCTCCCACTTTTTATGCTCAGCGAGGACCTTGTCTTTTGTAGCTGCAAGTACGCAATCAAAACGACGCAAAACCGTCAGCGGCAACATCACTCGCTCATATTGCGGCGGACGGTAAGGGCCTCGCAAGAGATCGGCTATTTGCCAAATGAAATTGGAGAGGTGGTGATGATCAGCCATACGCGTCTATGGCAAGCCGGAACTTTCTTATCCCGGTCAGAAGAAGACGCTATGCATTTTTTCTTTGAGTGTCAACGACTGAGGAATTGGAGGGGAAAGAAAGAAGAAAGCCTCCACAGCAGATTGAGGCGGCGTGCATGACCAGGCAGGCTGAAAAAGAAACTTTGAGTCTACACAGCCCTACCGTCCCCCAGCTACATTAACCCGAGCCTGTTCCCACTGCCGCGCAGCTTCAGCCTCGGCATAATCCTCATCGCTCTCGCCAAGCGTCTTCAGCTTGTCTTCGGCTTCGCGCAGAGCCGCGCGTGCTGCTTCAGCGTCGATCTCGTCGGCGAACTCAGCGCTGTCTGCCAAAACGGTCATGACATTGTCCACGACTTCGGCAAAACCACCATTGACCGCCAGGAGTTTGGATTGACTGCCTTGCTTGTAGACCAAGCGGCCAGCATCCAACGATGACAGGAAGGTCGTATGGTCGGGTAGAACACCGAACTCACCAACAGTGCCAGGGGCAGTGACCTCATCGACTTCTTCATCGAGAAGAGTGCGTTCGGGGGTGACTAACAACAGACGAAACGTATCAGCCATGGCAATTTTCTATTGAATGCGGGAAATGCGAGATTTGTAAAATGAGGGAGTAGTGAAAAAGGCGGCCACAACGGACCGCCCGGTTTTCCTCTTCCTTATGCGGCCAGCGTCTCAGCCTTTTTGTGCGCATCCTCAATGGTCCCGACCATATAGAATGCCTGCTCAGGCAGTTCGTCATGCTTTCCATCCACCAATTCTTTGAAGCTCCGGATGGTGTCCGCCACTGGGACGTACTCACCCGGCGTACCAGTGAACTGCTCAGCCACACTAAACGGCTGCGACAGAAAACGCTGGATTTTGCGCGCCCGGGTCACAACGATTCTGTCTTCTTCGGACAGTTCGTCGATACCCAGAATGGCAATGATGTCTTGCAGATCTTTATAACGCTGCAAGATCTCCTGAACGCTCCGAGCAACGCTATAGTGCTCTTCGCCAATCACGTTCGGATCAAGCATACGTGAGGTCGAGTCGAGTGGATCCACCGCCGGGTATATGCCTAGCTCAGCAATTTGGCGGGACAGCACCGTTGTGGCATCCAAGTGGGCAAATGTCGTGGCGGGGGCGGGGTCAGTCAAGTCATCAGCAGGTACGTAAATGGCCTGCACTGAGGTAATCGAACCATTCTTGGTTGACGTGATGCGCTCCTGCAGGTCACCCATGTCGGTGGACAAAGTGGGCTGATAACCCACAGCTGAGGGAATACGACCCAGTAGCGTGGATACTTCCGAGTTGGCTTGCACGAAACGGAAAATGTTATCGATGAAGAGCAGAACGTCTTTGTTTTCTTCATCCCGGAAATATTCAGCCAAGGTCAGCGCCGACAGCGCCACCCGTGCGCGGGCACCTGGCGGCTCGTTCATCTGGCCGTAGACCAGAGCAGTTTTGTCGATCACGCCTGACTCTTGCATTTCCAGCCACAGGTCATTGCCTTCGCGGGTGCGCTCGCCGACTCCACCAAAAACTGAGTACCCACCGTGCTGTTTGGCGACGTTGTTAATCAGTTCCATGAGAATAACGGTCTTGCCCACACCGGCACCACCAAACAGGCCGATTTTGCCGCCGAGTGGATACGGGGCGAGCAGGTCCACGACCTTAATTCCAGTTTCCAGGATTTTCACTTCGGTTGCCTGGTCCGTAAAAGACGGGGCCTGGCGGTGAATAGGAGAACGTTTGGCACCTTCGAGCGATTCGCCCAGGTCAACCGGTTCACCAACCACGTTCAAAATGCGGCCTAGAGTTTTTTCTCCGACTGGGACGGTAATCACATCGCCCGTGTCTCGGACGGGGACGCCCCGCACCAATCCTTCCGCGCTGTCCATGGCAATGCAGCGGACGGTGTTTTCCCCGAGGTGCTGGGCGACTTCGAGGATCAAGTTCCAGTCCTTATCACTTATAGTTTGGTTTGTGACTTGGAGCGCATTATAGATTGGGGGCAGGTCGCTGTTCTCAAACTCGACATCCACCACCGCGCCCATCACCTGGGTAATCTTTCCCTCATTCATGGCCGTGTATCCTCTCTTGCCTGTGTGTCCCTATTTCTGCGTGTCTTATTTCAAGGATTCGCCGGTTGCCACAATTTCGAGCAACTCGCTGGTGATACTCGCTTGGCGTGCTCGGTTCATATCCAAGGTCAATGTATCGATCACCTCGACTGCGTTCGTGCTGGCACTTTCCATCGCGGTCATGCGTGCCCCGTGTTCGCTGGCGACCGATTCCAGCATCGCCCGGTACAGCAACATATCGACATAGCGGGTGAGTAAGCTGCTCAACAGCTCTTGCGCAGTCGGCTCATACAGATAGTCGAGCGGTATTTGCTCAGCGTCCTGCTCTTTGGGGATGATTGGCAGCACTTGATCAATGGTTGGAACCTGGACGAGGGCCGAACGGAAACGGGCGTATAGAATGTAGAATCCGTCTGACTCACCGCTAGTGAACCGCTCTGCCATCCGGACGCCAATATCGTGGGCCAACGTGGAAGTGTATTTTCCACCCAGGTTGATGTGTTCTTCGCCTCGCTGTGTCGTCCGGCTCTGAAAATAATCGAGGCCGCGTCGGCCGATAAACGACAGAGTCACTTCTTGTGCAGTGTGCTCACGGATAAAAGTCTCAGCCGCTCGGATCAGGGACGAATTGAACCCACCACACAAACCCCGATCGGAGGTGAACAACATCAGGTCGATCTTTTTCTCCTCACGACTGGTGAGAAGTGGATGGACAACCGCCTGACTCTGGGTCGCTAGGTTTTGGAGGACTGCTTCTAATTTTTCCGCATACGGTCGCGCAGCTACCGCTGCCTCCTGCGCCCGCCGGAGCCGGGCAGCGGAGACCATCTTCATGGCGCTGGTAATCTGCTGAATGTTGCGGACCGAAGAGATACGCCGACGAATCGCTTTAAGGGTAGCCATCGTTTCTTACGCCGTGAAAGTTTCGTTGAACTCCTTCAATGCCGACTCGAGGTTAGCCTTGATGTCATCAGAGAGTTCACCTTTCGATCGGAGATCCGATAACAAATCTGCATTCATGAAGCGGAACACCTCTGTTTCATATTTCTGCAGAGCACTTTCCGGGAAATTGTCCAGAAAGCCATTTGTTCCGGCATAAATCATGACCACCTGTTTCTCGAACGGCAAGGGCTCATATTGCCCTTGTTTGAGTACTTCGACCAAACGTGTTCCGCGTGACAGCATCTGTTGGGTTGCGGCATCAAGGTCAGAGCCGAACTGAGCAAAGGCAGCCATCTCGCGATATTGAGCCAAGTCAAGACGCAGAGAGCCCGCAACCTGTTTCATGGCTTTCGTCTGGGCTGAACTGCCCACGCGAGACACGGAGATACCGACGTTCACCGCAGGACGAACGCCCGAGTTGAACAGATCGCTTTCGAGAAAGATCTGTCCATCCGTAATCGAAATGACGTTGGTAGGAATATACGCAGAAACATCACCGGCCTGGGTCTCAATAATAGGCAGTGCAGTGAGAGAGCCACCACCTTCAGCGTCGCTCATCTTGGCTGCACGTTCGAGGAGACGGGAATGGAGGTAGAACACATCTCCTGGAAACGCCTCACGTCCTGGCGGACGACGCAAGAGCAGAGATAACTGCCGGTAGGCAACCGCGTGCTTGGACAGATCGTCGTAAATGACGAGTGCGTGCTTGCCATTATCGCGAAAGTATTCACCAATGGCGCAGCCAGCGTATGGCGCAATATACTGCAACGGAGCGGCATCTGAGGCACTCGCAACCACAACGGTTGTGTAATCCATCGCCCCAGCCTGAGTCAGACGCTCAACCACTTGGGCGACCGTAGAACGCTTCTGGCCGATAGCGACGTAGATGCACTGTAGGTCGCCGCCCTTTTGATTGATAATCGTATCGATAACGATAGCAGTCTTCCCGGTCTGGCGATCACCAATGATCAGTTCGCGTTGCCCACGACCGATTGGGATCATCGAGTCAATCGCCTTAATACCAGTCTGGACCGGTTCTTTCACCGGTTGACGCAGGACGATACCAGGCGCTTTGACCTCGATGCGACGGGATTCGGAGCTTGCTATTGGCCCTTTCCCATCAATTGGTTGACCCAGGGCATTCACCACTCGGCCAAGCGTCGCATCACCAACCGGAACCTCAGCAATACGCCCAGTGCGACGGACTTCGTCGCCTTCTTTAATGGCTTGGACTTCGCCAAACACGGCGGCTCCAACGTTGTCTTCTTCAAGGTTCAACGCCAGGCCAAACATACCGCCTGGGAACTCGAGCAATTCGCCAGACGCGACCTGATCCAGTCCATGAATACGCGCGATCCCGTCACCGGTCGACAGAACGGTGCCAGTCTCACGCAGCTCGACTTCCGTGTCATAGCCTTGAATCTGTTGCTTGATAATTTCGCTAATCTCAGCAGCACGCAGTTCCATTACGCCCTCATCACTACCGTATCTCTTCGGTTAGTCTTTATTTTTAGCATCCAGTCCTGTGCCGAATACTTCTTGTTCTCTCAATTACCCGAAAGTTTATCCTACAGTTGCTCAGCGAGTGACTTACTTATCCGTTGGAGTTGTGTCTTTAGGCTTGCATCGTATACACGACCTTCAATCTCGACGCTCACCCCACCGAGTAGTTCAGGATCAATTTCTATCGTTGGAATGACAGTCTTCTGGGTCTTCTTGCTGAAAGCATCGACGATGGATTTTAGTTCGTCCTCAGATAACGTTGACGCCGATTTTACAGCTGCTCGCACCTTCCCGAGCAGCTTCTCCAGGAGCGTTTGATATCCGCTCTCGATATCAGCAAAAATACTGAGCCGATCATTCTCTGCCAATACACGCAAGAAGTTTCCGACAACAGCCTTTGGCGCTGCTGCTGTAATTAATTGTTCAACGATGTCGCGGCGTGCTGTCAACGGGAGCGTCGGCAAGGCCAGTACCTTTGCGATGCTCGGCTCGGCCAGCACCGTTCCTATTTGGTTCAGTTCGGCACCAATGGCCTCCTCTTCGTCTGTCTCCTGGGCCAGGCTGAGAAGGGCTTTTGCGTATCGTCTAGCTACTGCTGGCATTACTTACCTCATCAACAAGGTCTTTGACAAAACGATTTTGGTCAGCAGGATTGAGGCGTGAACGAATAAGGTCAGTCGCAATTTTCACTGCTTGGTCAGCCACTTCCTCACGCAGAATCCGACGTGCCTGTTCCACCTCACGCGTTGCTATTTGCTGGGCTTCCACTCGGGCGCGTTCTGCCATGCGGCTGGCCTCTGCCAGGATGCGTTCTTTCTCGCGTTGGGCAGATTCGAGAGCCTGAGCGCGCATGGCTTCTCGTTCCGCCTCTAGGCCAGCCAACTTTTCTTCATACTCGCGGCGGACCTTCTCAGCCTCTTCCTGGGATAGTTTTGCTTCATTCAGAGCTTGGACAACGGCTTCTTTTCGTTTGTGTAAGGCTTCCTTAACGAATGGCATCGCAAACTTGCGTAAAATGAGGCCAAACAAAATAAAATTGACCGTGAAGAAAAACAGCCCAACAATCTGAGTGCCGCTGACTCCGTGGTGCTCTTCACCTCCAGCCGCCCATGCGGCAGTCGTGAGTAGAAGCGGAAATATGACAGCGATGAGACCGACCATCTTGTTTAAGTGTTTCCTCATGGCTAGGTCAAGGGCCTCCCTAGGAGCCGTTCAGCAATCTCATTGGAGAAGTCTGGTATCCGTTTTTCGAGGTCTTGGCGTGCTCCAGCAATCTCTTTTTGGAGTGTCTCCCGCATCTGAGCAAGAGTATGTGTCGATTCATTCCGAGCCTCTTCGACTAGGGCTCGTGACTGCTCTTCGGCCTCACGGTACACGGCTTCTACTTCTTGCATTGCACCGGAACGAGCTTCCACGAGTTGGACGCGATATTCCTCGCCTTTGCCTTCTGCCTCGGCCTTGATTCGCTCGGCTTCTTTTATTGCGCCAGCGCTTTGCCTTTTTCTGTTGGCTATGACAGCCAAATTGGGCTCAAACAGCAGACGCCGCAGCATTGTCCACAGAATCAAAAAAAGGATGATCTGGGCGAAAAAAGTCCAGTCAGGAGGAAATGTTAACACTGCTTCGAGTCTCCTCTCTCAGAACGGTCCATGTTCATGAAACCAGCACAAAACCAGGGGCATTTATAGAGGGAAATGAAGACTTGGGCTAGGGCATACGGAAGCATTATTCGGTAGATTTGTGGTCCTGATTTCGCAGCCGTGAAATAATCCCGTCCAACTCTTCGTTGGAGTAGTATTCGATTTCGATCTTCCCGCCCTTTTTTCTTGGGTGTAGACGCACTTTGGTCCCTAAGTCATGCATAAGTTCTTCTTCAATTGCACTTAAATAAATATCCAAACGACTCGTCCCTTTTTCTTCGCTCTGCGGGGGGTGTGACTCCGTTTGCAGTGGCGTAGACGGAACAGCCTCTAAAGAACGGGCAACCAGTGTCTCCGTCTCACGTACAGATAAGCCTTGACGGATGACGTGACGGGAGATGTCAATTTGCTTTTCAGGCGTTTCCAGGGCGAGTAAAGAACGGGCATGGCCAACAGAAAGATTGCCGTGGTCAACATCCTCTTTAATTTCTTCAGGGAGATTGAGTACTCGCAAAAGATTTGCGATAACCGGCCTGCTTTTCCCAACGCGCTTGGCAATATCTTCCTGGGTCAGGTGAAATTCATCCATCAGCTGTCGATATGCCAGAGCCTCTTCTATCGGGGTGAGTTCCTCGCGCTGAATGTTTTCGACCAAAGCCATTTCCAGGCTCTCAGCATCACTCACTTCCTTGATAATGACCGGAATACGCTCAAGGCCAGCGTGTTGAGCCGCACGAAAGCGGCGTTCGCCGACAATGATTTCATATCCTGAGTCCGCTTTACGGACGATCAGAGGCTGCAGTACACCTTGGTGACGAATGGATTCTGCCAATTCTGCAATGCGCTCTTCATCGAAATAGCGCCGAGGTTGACGCGGATTTGGGCGGATTTCTGCAATGAGCACACGCCGTTCAGGAGTTGGGTGTGCCATTGAGACACCTTCGGGAATCAAAGCCCCGAGCCCACGCCCAAGAGGACGCCTTTTCGTATTCATGGCTACTTCACTCATTGATTCGTCCCCCTCTCGTTTCCACATCCTCAGAAGCAGCGGGTGTAGCAGGTAGGGTCTTCTGGCTCCGCTTACGGATCTCCTGGGCTAATTCCTTATAACTTTGTGCCCCCCGGCATGATGGGTCGTACAGAATGACTGGAAGGCCATGGCTCGGACTTTCACTCAAGCGTACATTCCGTGGCACAACCGTATCAAAAACTTGATCGGGAAAAAACTGCCGGACTTCCTCCTCAACTTGTCGCGATAAACGGTTTCTGGAGTCGAACATCGTCATGAGCAGGCCTTCAATGGCAAGGTCAGGATTCAGTCTGGCGCGGATAAGATCAATGGTCTCCAAGAGAGAACGCAGTCCCTCCAACGCATAGTATTCACATTGGAGCGGAATTAAGACACTATCAGCGGCCGTCAGAGCATTAACTGTTAACAAACCGAGAGAGGGTGGGCAATCAAGAAGAATATATTTGTAGCGCTGGCTTGCTTTTGAAAGTATGGTCCGAAGCACGTATTCGCGATTATCAGTATTCAGGAGTTCAACCTCGACTCCGATCAAGTCGTGGGTGGCAGGTAGTACATCTAGGTACTCAATGGCTGTTTTAGATATTGCGTCAGAAATCAGACATTCGCCCAGCAGCACTTCGTAGAGGGTCCCCTGTCCTGAGGTGACCTGAGCTCCGACTCCGCTAGTCGCATTTCCTTGAGGATCGCAATCGATGAGTAAGGTCGCTTCTTTCTCTACACCGAGACAGGCGGCAATATTAATTGCCGAAGTTGTCTTCCCCACCCCACCCTTTCGGTTGGCTATACAGATGACCCTACTCACTGTGGGGAAGTCCTAACATAAGCCTAGGGAGAAGGAAAGCGTCCGCAGCCTAAAAATGTTTCACGTAAAACAAATGTTTCACGTTGAACAATCTGAAGCAGCAAGGATATCTACTTGCTGAACACGTACGCATGTCGCTCTTCTTGTCCAGAAGGTAGCGTATAGTCGTGTCTCTTTGAAAAAGGAAATTTTGGACTCGGATTGCCGTTATAATCCAAGAGTTCTTGTTCGCCCTTTTTCCCTTTCATTGCGAGTGCTATTCCTTTCTCTTTGAGGAAGGGCTCCGCAAACGATAAGAACGTTTTGATATCCCACGTTGCACGAGTCACGACGGCATCAAAGTTTCCCTTCAGATCCTGCTCTTTAGCGCTCGATTCTGCTCTTGACTCGTAGACTTTGACATTCTTTAGTCGAGCCACTCGTGTAACGTCCTTCAGGAAATTAGCTCTTTTACGTCGAGGTTCCACTAATACAGCCTCACGTTTCCTTTCGGCCATTGCTAAAATAAGACCCGGAAAGCCAGCTCCACTTCCAAGATCAATGAATCGACACGCAGGAGAAAGCAGCAGTGTGACTGCTAAAGAATCAAGTATATGCTTGTGAATAACGACTTCTGGAGCGGGCTGCGAGACGAGATCTGTCGTTTTTGACCAACGTTGAAGCGTCTCCAGGTAGGTTATTAAGGAAGAGATAGTGTCATCTGAAAGGAAGATGCCAAGCTCATGCGCCCCTTCTATCAGGGTATCTAGATGAAGCTGATCGATCATGAATCAAGGCCGTTGAAATTGAACGAGGAGAATGGGTAGTTTCGCGTGAGTATCTATTCTCATTGCTGAAGAAGCGGACATCCGTCCACCCCATATAATATCCTGGTGCATTCAGAGAGATTCCATCTGCTGTGGAAACGTCCCCTTCTTCAAATGAATGGCCAAGAGAGATAAAGCAGCAGGTGTGACACCTGGAATACGTGAGGCTTGTCCTAGCGAGCGTGGACGCAGTGCAGACAGCTTTTCTTTGATCTCGACGGACAGTCCACTGACTCCCTGATAATTCAAATTGTCAGGTATTCGGGCCTGTTCAAGATGCTGTAAACGAACAACCCCTTCCTCTTGACGTCGAATATAGCCTTCATATTTCAGCATAATTTCGACCTCTGCCCCGACATCCCTCGGCAATGACGCAGGCTGAGGAGACGGACTTAAGGATTGTACGAGATCATACGACAGTTCAGGTCTGCGCAACAATTGAGCAAGAGAGGCTGGGTTTTTCAGAGGAGTGGTACCGGCCGCAGATAGGATTGCGTTGGTCTGTTCGTTTGGTGCCACGACTGTTTCTTCGTGACGACGAATCTCAGATTCAATCGCGGCTTTTTTTTCGACTGTCCGCTGATAATCGTGAGATTGAACAAGACCGATAGCGTGCCCATACTCACCCAGCCTTAAGTCGGCGTTATCCTCGCGTAAGAGCAGCCGATGCTCAGCACGAGAGGTGAACATACGGTATGGCTCTCCACCAACGCCTTTTGTGACTAAATCATCGATGAGAACCCCAATATAGGCTTGATCACGGCTAAAAATCAGCGCTTCTTCGCCTCGTAAACTCAAAAACGCATTCATCCCAGCCATGAGTCCTTGGGCTGCTGCTTCTTCATATCCAGTTGTGCCATTAATTTGTCCGGCACAATACAGGCCACTCACGAGCTTGGTCTCTAAACTCGAAAACAGCTGAGTAGGATCAGCATAGTCATACTCAATCGCATATCCAGGCCGCATAATCTCGGCCTGTTCCAAGCCTGGTATCGAGCGGACCATCTGGAGCTGTACGTCAAGTGGTAGGCTCGTGGACAAGCCATTCGGGTAGACTTCAACTGTATCCCGGCCCTCCGGTTCAAGAAAAACCTGATGCCGAAGCTTATCTGGAAAGCGAACAATTTTATCTTCAATAGAAGGACAGTAACGCGGACCACGGCTTTGAATCCGCCCAGAATATATGGGAGAGCGCTCCAAACCCGAACGAATCACTGCATGCGTTTGCTCATTTGTATATGTTAAATGACACGGAATCTGTGATTGTGTGATCTCGTTCGTTGAGAAAGACAGCGGCGGCGGTGGGTCTTCCCCAAACTGCGGCTCGAGATTGCTGTAGTCGATTGTCTGGCTATCTAATCGGGGACAGGTACCGGTCTTAAGCCGCCCAATCCGAAAGCCGAGTTCCTCTAGATGTCCGCTTAAACCCTCAACCGCAAAGTCACCTGATCGACCAGCAGCATAATTCTTAAGGCCAACATGGATGAGGCCCTTCAGAAATGTTCCTGTCGTTAAAATGACTTTCTTGGCCAGGAAGATCTCACCGATTTGGGTTTCAACTCCTTTGCTTACTCCGTCCTCGACGACGAGCCGCTCTGCACTGCCCTGGCGCAGAGTGAGGTTTGGTGTATTTTCAACAACACGTTTCATCCGTTGACGGTATAGCGCTTTATCCGCTTGTACACGTGTCGCTCGAACGGCAGGTCCTTTACGAGTATTCAGCACACGAAACTGGATCCCAGTCTCATCAATTGCCTGAGCCATTTCCCCACCTAAGGCATCAATTTCACGTACGAGATGGCTCTTACCGATTCCGCCTATGGCTGGGTTACAAGACATCTGTCCAATGTGATCAAGGTTTAAGGTCAGCATCAACGTTTTTGCCCCCAAACGAGCCGGAGCAAGAGCCGCTTCAATGCCAGCATGGCCAGCGCCAACGACAATAATATCGTAAACATCGCACATCATGACTTATTTCCCAATACAAAATTCCCGAAAGATATGATCAAGAATCTCTTCGTTGCTGACATGGCCAGTGATTTCTCCAATGTGATCCAGTCCCGCTCGCAGATCAACAGCAATTAAATCCAAGGGTAAGGCTGCCTGCATACTCTCAAGCGCATTAGTAAGGCAATGCTCAGCTTTTATCAACGCATCTCGGTGACGGACCCGAGTCACCACAGCCCCCTGGCCTTCTTGTAGTGATGTGTCTGCTGTTCCTAGTATCAGCTCCGAAATTCTTCCTGTCATCTCTTCAAACCCTGTTCCATTTTTGATCGATACATGTACAGGCTGATCAGTTCCCAAACAGGCTTTAATATCATCAGCATTATTCTTACGCGGTAAATCAATCTTATTCAGAACCGGAAGAATCATTTTGCGACTCACAGACTCACACACGCCCCGATCTTCCTCGTCAAACGGCCGTGATGCATCAAATACCGCAATGACTAATTCTGCCTGTTGAATGCCAGCCCGGGCACGCTCCACCCCTATGCGTTCAACTTCGTCTATTGTCGTGCGTAGACCGGCAGTATCCCAAACAATCAGCGGGATATCATTGATCAGGATCGTTTCCTCAAGCACATCGCGGGTTGTCCCCGGCTGAGCAGTCACAATGGCTCGCTCAGTACCAGCCAAAGCGTTTAAGAGGCTTGATTTTCCGACATTCGGTTTACCAACAATAACGGTCCGCACTCCGTCACGATACACTTTTCCCTGAGCAAAAGTCGCGTGTAAATGCGCAATCGTACTGACCAGACGAGACAGGTCATGAATAAACTCTTGTTGCGTTTGCTCAGGAATATCATCTTCTGGAAAGTCAAGAAAAGCTTCAACATGCGCAGTCAGGCTGATCAGCCGCTCACGGATCGTTTGACACTGCTCCGACAGGCGGCCGGACAGCTGGTTCCAGGCCAACTGTACACCCTCTTCACTCTTGGCCTGGATCAGATCCTGAACCGCTTCTGCTTGAGACAGATCAAGGCGCCCATTGAGGAAAGCCCGTTTCGTAAATTCGCCAGGCAGGGCTAATCGCGCGCCCTGGTTCAGCAGAGCCTCTAAGATCCGTTGGGCAAGAAAACTTCCTCCATGGCAGTGAATCTCAGCAACATTTTCACCGGTATAACTGTGCGGCGCCCGCATCAGCGCCAGCATGGCTTGATCGAGGCTACTTCCTGTACGCGGATCAACAATCCGTCCAAGGTATAGGTGATGAGAATGCAACTGTTCCCAGGGCTGTGTGGGCAGAAAAATAGTCTGGGCAATGCTTTCAGCGCGGGCACCGCTTATGCGCAGAATCGCAACGCCACCGTGGCCAGGTGGCGTCGCAATGGCAGTGATCGTGTCGTGTTCGTACACACACTCTACTCATCAGGCAGTTAGGCTGCGCTACGGTCCCGACGAGAGCCGCCTTCTGGGACAATACTCAGCCGGCGTAAATAGCCCCGTCCCATACTCTGGGTGGTCACTAATGGGTCGCCCTCTAAAGTGAGATGGACAATCCGTCTGTCACGCGGATTTAAAGGACTTAAGGTCACTGTTTTACGCCGCCGCTTGGCCCGCTCTCCCAGGCGGAGTGCCAAACTTTCTAAGTTTTGCTGTCTGCGCTCCCGGTAGCCTGAGGCATCAAGCGCAAGGTGCACTTCATTTTCATCACCACGTGTGATCATTCGATTCAGCAGATATTCGAATGCGTCAAGCGTTTCCCCCTTGTGCCCAATCAACAGCCCATCGGTGGTATCTTCCAGGTTAATCACCACTTCATCGTCGTGGACGCTCGAAGAAACAGAAGCCTGGATTCCCATCTGGTCCAGAATATTTCGCAGCACATCGCACGCATGCTCAATTAACTCCGGAGGCGGAAGCTCGCTTTGCACGCTCTGCTCTCGTCTCGCTTCTGGCACGGCTTCCCGTGCGGCTTTCCGCATTGACACAGACGGTGTCTCTGTTTCCTGTGGTACAGGGGGAGGAACGCGTCGCTCGCGCGAGACGCGCGGCTCCCGACGAGGTGCTGCTGGGGTCCGGGGAGTCCGGCTTGCTGTCCTCTCGCGAGGTGCAGACGAAGCGGGTCGGTCTTTGCCAACGGGTTGATCTTTGCCAGATGGAGCAGAGGCAGTCGGCTTTCGGGCTGGGGCACTCTCAGAGACGGCCAGCGGCTTTCGGAGGCTTGCTCGTACTCGTGCTTTTTTTCCGCCTATACCCAGAAATCCTTTTGTTGGCTGCGAAAGGATTTCAATTTCTGCCTGTTCCCGCTCCACTCCGAGTTGTCTGAGGGCAGCAGCGACCGCTTCTTCAACCGTTCGTCCTTCTGCTTCTACTACGTTCATCGCACGCCTGTTCCTTTCCCATTCCTAAGCAGTCTGCTCTTGTCGGCTATTATACCAGTACTGCTGAGCGATACTCAGCACATTATTGATCAGCCAGTACAGGACAAGTCCAGCCGGAAAATTGACAAACATGACAGTGAAGACAACCGGCATCAGCATCATCATTTTCTGCTGCATCGGGTCTCCAGTCGTCATCGGGGTCATCTTTTGTTGGAGAATCATTGATCCGCCCATAATAAGGGTCAAGACAGGCAACCCGGGCGGATCGACAAAGGGCAGGGCAAGACTGCCCAGACGATCAGGCTGTGACAAATCTGTGATCCAGCCGAAGAACGGAGCTTGGCGCAACTCGATTGCATACATCAGGCCTTGATACAGACCGATAAAAACAGGAAATTGGAGCACCATGGGTAAACAGCCGCCCAAAGGATTGACTTTGTGGCGTTTATACAGCTCCATCGTCTCTTGGTTGAGTTTCTGTTTATCACCTGCATACTGCTCACGCAGCCGCTCCATCTGTGGTTGCAGCTTCTTCATAGCCGCCATAGATTGAAAACTCTTATTACTCAAAGGAAAAAAGAGAAGTTTGACTAATACCGTGAGCAAGATGACATCCAGTCCATAGTTCCCCGTGACGGCATGGCACAAACGGAGGAGAGACATGAGTGGGCTGGCAATAAAATGGAACCAGCCGAAATCAATCGCTCGATCAAAGCTCGGATCAGTCCCATTTAATGCAGTTGTCTCTTTGGGGCCGATATATAAGAGATACGGTACGGCTTCCCCATTCCAAGGGATAGTCAGAGCGGTACGCACCGTATCGTTCACAATACCGAAGACACTCGTGTAATTGTCTCCATCAGGTGGCATCATGGCGGCAAGAAAATAGGAGTCTGAATAGCCTGCCCAGCGGATTTGTCCCGGTCCAACGGTTTCCCTCTCCTCTAAGTCACTTTCCATCTCATAAATAAATTTTCGACCTAAAAGCGCAACCGGGCCATCTGTCGAGTAGTAGCTGTTTGTGCTTTGGCTGGCATTAACCCCCCGGGTCCATACCAATGAGAGCTGGGAGATAGTCTGTGGGACTCCCTCGGCTTGGACTTCCAGTCCTATACCGTATCTCTGTGCAGAGAATAAAAATGTCTTGGTAATGGGTATGCCGTTTGGCAGCGTGCCGCGAAAGACCAGCGTTGTGGTATCTCCCTCTCCCTGGAGGTGGCGATCTCCTCCTTCAACCGCATAAAAAACACTGCTGTCATCAATGCCAGTCCCGTTCCCCTCAAGCCGCACTTCGAGCGGCAGTTGCCCATCGGCTCCCTGACGAATCATCTCTCGGGGTGGACTGTCTTTGCCCGCATCGCCAGGATAGTCCTTTAGCGTGACACTTTTGAGCCGTGCCCCGTGAGAGGTAAGGACCGTCCGGTACACTTCATTCTCAATCGTTATTGCTTTTTCCTCATGGGCAGGAACGGCTGGAGTAGACGCTGGCGCTGCCGTTTGCAGCGTTTGTCCAGCCTGGGCTGCCGGGACAGATGTTGAGACAGGTGGAGAAGCAACAGGAGGCGCTGTAGGTGAGAGAGCCTGCTGCGATCCTGATTGAGCGGTTTGATCCAGTTGTCGTGTTTGATCCGGTTCTCTCGGAGGTGGTGGATAGAGGTAGGTAATGACTTCCTGATAGCCGATCAAAATGACCAGCGAGAGAACTATGGCGAGGAGGCTCCTTTTATCCATATCGTCTTGGCTACCTTATCCGTATCCGTCTGAATCTGTCCGTTTGAGGTCTTACAGAAATAATCGCCTATATTCAGACTTGTCTCAAGCACGGTCCAAATTGAAGCGATTGAACCAGTTGAAGCACGGAAGATTTTTTATGCACAAGAGTGAGGGAGCTTAGCCGTTTTTTTCAGCAAGAGACAATGCTTTCTCCAGCTCTTGTGTAATCTGGTGGAAAGAGAGTGTTCCAGCACCAGACTTGGGAATGATTAAAACGTTCTGGGCTGGGGTGAGATCTGCTTGATGCAAGCGGAAAAACTCGCGCAGTCGCCTTTTCATCCAGTTCCGCATCACAGCATTCCCAAAGCGGCGTGTTGCAGTGACCCCGAGACGGGATTGTCCGGTGTGTGTTTTTGCCGCAATAAGCACAAAATGTGGGGTATGCCGACGCTTTCCCTTCCGCTGGAGTGCCAGGAATTCACGCCGGACAAGAATACGAGCCGCTTTGGGGAGCGTATAAGGTGCAGGTCGTTTGCCTAATGCCGTGGTTGTTTTGGCGGTATCTGGACGCACAGGCGTTTGCGACCCTTGGCTCGACGTCTCTTGATCAGGGCGCGGCCGGCCGCCGTGCTCATGCGTGACAGAAAGCCGTGCGTGCGTTTGCGGCGAATGTTGCTTGGTTGGTAGGTTCTTTTCATTGGCTTTCATCCGTGTCGGTATAGAAATAGCTCGTCAATTCGTAGGGTTTGTAGAGACCTGCATCTCAACATACCGGGGCTGATATGTCAATTTCAGTCTGCAAATTCAGCTTTGACTTCGCGTGCGAGCAGATCAGCCACAGCATGCCGAGGAGATTTTGAGGTATATAAAAGGGCATACATCTGCTCAACAATCGGCATTTCTACTCCTAATTGTTGAGCCAAGAAAAAGATCGAACGGCAGGTGCGAACCCCCTCCACCACCATGCTCATCCTCCCCAATATGGCCTCGATCTGCTCCCCTTCGCCAAGACGCATGCCAACACTGTAATTGCGACTCAGACGACTCGTGCAAGTCAGGACCAAGTCTCCCATGCCAGACAGGCCGGATAGCGTTTGGGGCAGTCCATCCATGCACTCTGTCAAGCGCGTCATCTCGGCCAGCCCGCGCGTGATCAGCGCTGCGCGGGCACTGTATCCATAACCCAGACCATCGCTCACTCCCGCAGCAAGGGCAATTACGTTTTTCAGGGCTCCGCCAATTTCTACCCCAATCACATCTGTTGTGGTATAGACCCGAAACTGTGGGCCAGAAAAAACGCCTTGGACTGTATGAGCAACAGCCGGGACAGTCGCAGCAACAGTGACGGCGGTTGGAAGCCCTCGGGCAACCTCAGCGGCAAAACTGGGTCCGGATAGCACGGCGAGTTTCTCTTTTGCGACAGGTCCAAGTACGGCTTCCAGCACACCACTCATTGTCAATAACGTGTCTTCTTCAACACCTTTACCTGTATTCACGAAAAGGGGCAGAATTCCGGGGAGAAAGCTGGCTAACTCTACTACCACAGCCCGCATAGCCTGAGAAGGAACAGCTAGGACCACGAGTTCTTTCTGGGCAATGGCTTCGGCTAGGGATGTGGTATATACCAACGCGGCTGGAAGCTCAGACCCAGGCAGGTAGCGTGTATTTTCTCGCTTGTTCTGGAGCTCAGAACATAGAGCAGGGTTACGGACCCACAAGCAGACGTCATGCCCAGATTGCACTAGCAGGGAAGCGAGAGCTGTTCCCCAGCCGCCTGCACCGATCACACCAATACGCATAATCTTGTTGTTTCTTAGACTTGGGTCCGCCAGCCAATTACACTCAGCTGTCGTCCCGCTTGCAGGCCGTCCCGCCGGTAGGAAAAAAATTCGTCTTTTGCACAAAACGTACATGGCCCGACGTTTTGTATCTGGTCCGGAGGGATACCGGCCTCTTCACATTGCAAACGGTTAACGAGACGCAAATCGAGCGAGCCCTTCTCTCCGTATGGCTGCCAAGCACGCTCGCCGCGTTCTCCCCATTTTTGACATAAGGCTTCTCCAATGTCTCGGCCAACTGTGTAGCAACAGCCGCCAATCGCCGGCCCAAATGCGACCCACAATTGCTCAGGCAACACTCCCCAGTTGATCCTGAGATCGTGGATCGCCCGCGTGCATATCGCTTTATCCGTGCCCCGCCATCCAGCATGCAGAGCGGCCACAATTCCTTGCTGGGGTGCGGCCATCAGTACCGGTACGCAGTCAGCCGTGACAATACCCAAGAGCTTTCCTGCTTCGGCGGCCAGCATACCATCGGCTTGTGGACGTACATCTTCGGCCCAGTATGAGGTGCGACTGACAACACGTATCTCATTTCCATGTACCTGTTCGAGTATATACAGAGGAAACTCTTGACTGGAGAGAGTAGAAAGTGCAGCCGTCCGGTCGGACAAACGACCAGAAAAGCCGTGGATAAGCGAAGGAAAACCTTCCCAGCCAGTAGCGTATAGCCACAAGGTATCTGTCTGCTCCATTTATTTCCCAGGCTGGGTCTTTTCTAACAATACCAACGTTTCGACTTTGTCAGTCTGGGGAAACATATCAAACGGCTGTACCCGCATGGCCTGATACCCGACTTGGCTCAGTTGGTCGAGATCGCGGGCCAAGGTCTTTGGATCACACGAGACATACAGAAGCCGTGGAACGGAGACAGCCACCAGGGAACTGAATGCTTCTGGACTGAGTCCTTTGCGCGGGGGATTCGCCACAATACAGTCAACCTGAGCGAGGTTGAGTGCTGTCTCTCTGAGTTTATGCGCCGTATCGCCAGCAAAAAAACGGGTATTATGATACCCATTTCTGCGTGCATTTTCTTTAGCGACATTGATTGCACGTATGTTGTCATCAATCCCTACCACCAGTTTGGCACGGGTCGCCAAGAACAACGCAATCGGCCCAATTCCACAATACAGATCGAGCACAATCTCCTGACCGCTGAGATTGGCCCAATCCACAACCGTCTCATACAGTTTCTGAGCAACGGGCGGATTGATCTGGGTAAAAGCATCTGCCGGGGAGTGGAGGCGCAGATGACCGACTTGTTCAAGCAGCGAATCTTTCCCCCGTAGCGGATGAAAACGCTTGCCCCAGATAGCGTTTCCTTGGTTGCCCGGGGTGTCGTTAATATTTTGGATAAGTCCGGCCAAAGCTGGAAAACGTCGGTTCAGGGCCCGGCTGATCTCTCGGACCTGGGGGAAATCCATGTGCCGCGTCACTAAAGTCAGCAACATGCTGCGCTGCCAGAAGCTGTAGCGGATATCCAGATGGCGAAGTTGGCCACGATCGTGCCGTTCGTCATAGGGACTAATCCGCAGCTCCTCAATGGCTGTTTTCAGAAAAGAGATCAGCTCATTAACATGTGGGGGGTGCACTGGGCAAGCAGACGTATCGACGACCTGATGCGACTCAGGGCGATACAAGCCTATGACTGGTTTGCCCTTTATGCGTTGGACAGCCAGCTTCACACGGGCCCGGTAGCCGAGCCGGCGCTGGGATGGGACTGGAACTGGAACTGGGAGTTCTCGAAGCGAAGAGTATGCTGCAAAAGCGTCTGTGATCAGTTCTTGCTTTTTTTCGAGCTGCTCAGCGTACCGCAAATGAATGAAGGGACAGCCAGAACAGGCTGGATAATGTGGGCAGGGGGGACGCCAGCTAGGCTCCCCTGCTTTTTCAGTATTTTGGGCGCGTTGCAGAGGTCTGTGTGGCTGATTCGAGAATGCTGTCGTACGTTCTCTCTCATCAGGTCGTCGAAAAGAGCGAGCAGGAGCTCCCTGGCCCTGTTCCTGACTCTGCTCCTCATTGGGCTTTTGAAAAGGTTTTTTTGTCTGTGTATTCTGAGATGCGAAGCCTCTAGAACGCGTGTTCGGATTCCCACGTCCAGGAGGTGGAGAGTGTCGTTGGTATGCCACCCCGACACACTATAAAGCCCCTACACTAAGGTCAACGACCAGTGATATGATCGGAGAGGCGAATCTTGTCTTCACCCTTGAAAATCACGACAGTCACGGTCTCGTCAATTGTCCCACCGATTGAGAATGTGACAGACCCGTTTCCCCATGGTGCCGCCGCCTTGCTCGCGTTCTTGCCGTAGGGCCGCTCGGCAATCCTCGCCTCTGACCGGATCATTATTGGGTATTTCCCAACGGTCCGGACAAAGGTGACATACGGCGGGGTTATCGAAAGCTGCGGGAGATTGGCAACCAAAAAGAAACGAGAAGGGATGATTTATGATCTACAACGTCAGACATGACAAATCGTAGAAGGCCCTCGTCTTGCGGCGAATCAGAGAAAGCGGGCAGTTCTCTCAAGGTTGGGGTGGTGGGTGTGGTGCCGGTCTGGGTCCTTCTGACGATTACCCAACTCGCCGCCGAATTGCTGTCCGCAGTATTGTTACAGAGAGTGGAGAATATCTTGCGCGCTCATGTGCATGAAACGCGTTTTACCGATCTCCTCAAGACAGACAAATTTCACTTTTCCGTCCTCCACTTTCTTATCTGCTTGCAAGCCCCGTATGAGGTCTTCTTTTGTCAGTGTCTTAGGCACTTTGAGCGGGAGCCCGGCTTGCTGAATCAGCCGGCAGATACGTTCCTGAGTTGCCTCCCTGCACAAACCATGCTGAGCTGACAACCGAGCGGCAAAAGCCATTCCGACTGCCACGGCTTCTCCGTGTAAGAAACGTGTATACGCTGTGGCGCTCTCGACTGCATGGCCAAGGGTATGCCCGAAATTTAAGATCGCTCGGTAGTCCCCTTCTATTTCATCTTCTTCTACGACGAGGGCCTTGAGCTGACAGCAGGTTTTAATGATTGTAGTCAGCAGGAGCGGATCAAGCGCAAGCAGCGTCTCCAACCGCTCTTCCAGCAGGATAAACAAATCAGGGCTCAATATCGCCCCGTATTTGATCACCTCAGCGACCCCGGCAAGGAACTCTCGCCGGGGGAGCGTTTTTAACGTATCAACATCAATCAGGACCAAACGGGGTTGATAAAACGCCCCGATCAGGTTCTTACCAGCGGGATGGTTGACCGCAGTCTTGCCGCCGACGCTGGCGTCAATCTGAGCGAGAAGCGTTGTTGGCACCTGAACAAAGGGCACTCCGCGTTGAAACGTCGCCGCAGCAAACCCAGTCAGGTCACCAATGACGCCGCCACCGAGCGCAATCAGTGGAGCGCGCCGTTCAAGACGTTCCTTGATCAGTGTGTCATACAGTCCAGACAGCGTAGCAAGACTCTTTTGTTGCTCACCTGGAGGAAGCTCAATTACCAACGGTTCATAGCCCGTAGTTGTCAAACTGTGTACAAGCGGCTCGCGATAGTACTGCCCAACATTCGCATCTGTCACGACTGCGACACGCTTGGTCCTCAGTTGCCGTTCCTGTAAGAGCGCGCCTATGTCGGACAACACACCAGATCCGATATGGATGGGATAAGAACGGGCGCCAAGGTTAACGGTGACGGTCTCCATAGTCACGGTTTTCGTACACCTACGTCGAGTAGGGCTGAGACGGCCCTCTTACTCAGATGAGGAGTCTCCATCGGATTTCTTATAGGCTGCTAACACAGCATGAACAACATCGTCCAGGCTCCGCTGTGAAGTCTCTACCATCACATCTGCTCGTGCATACGCTTGGGCGCGATCCGCGATCAAGGTCCGGATCTTTGTTAGAGGCTCGTCTGCTTGCAAAAGCGGGCGATTTGCGTTCCTCTTAACCCGATTATAAATCACTTCAGGCGTTGCGGTTAAACAGACCACGAGGCCGCTTTTTTTCAGGAGCTCGGCATTCGCCGGATCAACCATCGCCCCCCCACCAGTTGCAATGACACAGTCTTGCTGTTGGCACGTTTGGGCGATAATACGCCGCTCATGGGCACGGAAATAGGCTTCTCCCTTTTCCACGAAAAGTTGAGCAATCGATGTCCCGAGTTCACGTTCAATCACCATATCGGTATCGATAAATGTCCGCTCCAAACGTGCGGCTAGCCGCTTCCCAACCTCACTCTTGCCCGTTCCCATAAAACCGGTGAGTACAATATTTTGACGTAGTGGCATAGTGCTCGGCACCAGTCAGCCGACTCACTTTAGGCAGTATTATTCCCGCAGGGCTCAGCTCTATAACTTCGTACCCTCAGCAGCAATTCCCGGTCTCATTTGCTCCAGGTCAAGAAGAGTTTTTACAAAACGAAGTTTTGTAAATTTTTAAGGCTTAAAAATCAAGGGTCCTAGAAGCATCTGATCTCAGGTCGCAGCAACTTTTTCACACGTTGTGAAAAAATATGCGGCAACTCTTCTTAAAAACCCCTTGATTTTCAAAGATTTAGGGGGGATAGACGGAAGTTGCCGCGCCACATCCGCCTCGCTCTTGTTTCAGAGCAAAATGTTTGATAGGGGTGAGTGTAACAATACAGAAAGTTGAGGGGGACTACCCCTCCTCACCCCTATCTTATCCCTGTCGTACCGCTACCACACCCCACAACCACCACAGACGGGGACACTCGGAGGCTCGAAGTCAGGAAGCGATTTGTCCCCCGCTTCCACCACTCCACAGCCCCACAACAACGCCGACCACCAAGCCTCCGAGTGTCCCGGCCGTTTCCTCCTCTTCCTCGTATTCAACTCTTCTGTTTCTGTTCTGTCTCATAAAAAAAGCCGACAGATCTAAGAGCTCTGTCTTTCCGCATTCCACCCCACCACAACCACCACACCACGGGTCGAGCTCTTAGGTCTGTCGGTTCTCGCCTGCATTTCCTTTTCTCGAGCATCTTCTGGCCGTAGCGAAGGAGTCTGCATAATGGAGCTTTCCCGATCATCAGCCAAATCATCAGCAACGAATAACACCTCCGCGTTCGTGGAGGTGTCGCTGCTCCGCTTTTCCCCAACAAGAGCGGTCAGCAGAGTATCGTAATGATCTACTGAGAAATGTGGAACCTCCTCACTCTTCATATCGACAATCAGCCGCATACGTCCTTGATAACTCCCAATGCGGACAGCAGAAACTAAAGAGTCCAGCGTATTATACGTTTCGACCTGTGGGGGTGACTCAATCGGTCCTTGCACATCAATCACCAAACGGCTGGGTTCTCGCAACGGAAAATAGTCGACTCCCTCTGGCGGCTGGGAAAATCGGAAGAGGATACTGCGCTGTCCGGCAGTCTCGATAACCCGCACTTCCCGGAGCTTCAACGGCTCTTTATTCGTCTGTGAGAAGCCTAGCGTCGGGGCCATCTGTGAGGTAGCCGGCGTCGGTGGTACCAGCGTTTGCGATCGTTGGGTGCAGGCACTAATTGCCAGAGTCAGACACATAAGAGCCGCTCCCCGTATCCCATTTACTATAATCCCCATCTATTGGGCTTCAAGCATTTTGACCGAGCTTGTCCCGATGTCGAGGGTGAGGTAGCTTTTCTCCCCCCCAAAGGAGATAACGGAAGGGACAAGTTGGAGGACTTTCTGGAGAAAGTCGCTAGCACTGCCAAAAAGAGCTTCCATAGAAATTCCTGAGATGCAGCCTTTTTGAGGACTTAGTATTACAAATAAAAAGTAGAGTGTCAAATGTTGTCCGAAAAAACTTCATCTTTTACTTTCGCTTCTGTGGTTGTCACCGCTCCTATTGGTCCGCACGGAGAACTGACGTATCGTATCCCCGAAGCGCACCAAACCAGCCTAAAACCAGGTATGCGTGTCCTCGTCCCGGTTGGACGCCGGAAAATGACTGGTATCGTCTCTGGAGTCAGCACCTCTCAGAATGCAGTAGATGAAAAAAATTTGAAGTATATTCTGGATGTTCTGGACGAAACTTCTGTTTTTTCTCAAGATTTGATGGATCTATGGCAGTGGACAGCGACGTATTACCTGACCTCATTGGGGGAAATGCTGACCACGATTCTGCCTGGCGGTTTGCGGAGCGAGAGTACACGGGTGGTGACGCTGCTTAAAAAGTCAAAAGTCAAAGGGCAAAAGTCAAAGGGTAAAGGTACGGAATCTGCAAATGATCAGGAGGTATCGGGAGAACAGGAAGCAGCCACCACGCTGAATGTCCCAAAGCTGAGTAACGCTGAGCAGGTGCTGTTGGACGTAGTGACAGAGAAGAAGCGGATAACTACGAAAGCCCTGGGACAGCGATTTCCGACGTTTCCGGTGAGTAAGATTCTTCTGCGGTTAGAAGCTTTGGATTTGCTAAAGGTCCGCGAGCATCTCCCTCAGCGTCGGAAAGTACCAGAGGAGGATCTTGTGTCTCCTCTATCAGGCGCAGCAGCTGATGCACCTGATGGCACGAACGTTTCTCCTTTTACGCTTTCTGAGTCACAGGGAGCAGCCTGCAAGCATATCATATCCGCCTTACAGCCCTCTCGCTTTGAGGTTTTTCTCCTGCATGGTGTGACCGGTAGCGGCAAAACCGAGGTGTATGTGCAAGCCGCTCAGGCTGCTCTTCTTTCTGGCAAAAGTGTCTTGATGCTGGTACCGGAGATTGCCTTGACTCACCAACTGGTTGCTCGTGCGCGGCAGCGTTTTGGTTCACAAGTTGCGGTCCTACACAGTGGTCTACGAGCCAGCGAGCGTTGGGCTGAATGGCAACGCATTGCCCGTGGCGAGGCACCTGTGATTATTGGTGCCCGTTCGGCGATCTTTGCTCCGATTACACGCCTGGGTCTGATTATTGTTGATGAAGAGCACGACGGCGCCTATAAACAAGAAGAGGGCGTGCGCTATAACGCCAGAGACATTGCCGTTGTACGCGGGAAAATATCCGCATGCCCAGTTGTCCTGGGCTCAGCCACGCCTTCGCTGGAAAGTTATGTGCATAGCCAGTCTCAGCGCTATACTCTTCTCACTTTGCCTGAACGGATTGCTTCGCGTCCGCTACCTGAAGTCGAAGTGATTGATCTGCGCCGAGAGGCTCGTCCAAGTAAGTCGAACGATAAGCTAGACAACAAGTCAGACAATGTGGGCAGAATTTTTTCAGCCGCTCTGCGCCAAGCCCTTGAAGAGAATTATGAAGCAGGCATGCAGAGCTTGCTGTTTATGAACCGCCGTGGCTATGCAAACTATCTGCAATGTCGGTTATGTGGAGAAGTCCTCGTTTGTCAGCGGTGTAGTGTGACGTTGACCTGGCATCTCCAAGATGGACGACTGCAGTGTCATTATTGTGGCTTCTCGTGTCGGGCTCCGGAGCGTTGTGCAGCGTGCTCTGGCACAAAACTTGAGGGATCTGGCATTGGCACAGAACAAGTTGAAGAAGCCCTCAAACACCTCCTGCCAACAGTCCGGGTTGCTCGACTCGACCGTGATAGTGTACGCAAGCGAGGAGCGCTGAATGAGATTCTGGCGGCCTGGCATAATCACGATCTCGACGTCCTGATTGGCACGCAAATGGTGGCCAAAGGGCATGATGTACCAGGTGTAACACTGGTTGGCGTCCTGTTGGCTGACCTCTCTTTAAATTTTCCAGATTTTCGGGCTGCCGAGCGGACCTTTCAACTCTTGACCCAAGTGGCGGGACGAGCTGGCAGGGGCAATGACCCGGGTCGTGTCATTGTCCAAACGTATTCTCCCCAACACTATAGTATTCGGGCGGCCGTTCGGCACGACTTCGCCCGTTTTGCGACTCAGGAACTGCGCTACCGCAAGCAGTTAGGTTATCCGCCTTTTGCGCGAGCAGTGAATATTCGCTTTGAGGGCACTGATGGAGACAAAGTCAGCGCGTGTGCAGAACAGTTCGCGGAAAAACTGCATGCTGCCATAGACGCGGAACATACGGCAACAGGCTCTCCTGGCTCAGAAGTCCTGCTTGGACCAGCCCCTGCTCCGATTGAGAAAATCAAAGGACGTGAACGCTGGCATCTGCTTCTTAAAGGCGAGCAGCCGCGCGCTCTGCATGCTCTTATTCAGCAAGCCCGACAGGAGTTATTTGCGCATCCCGTCCGTGGTATTCGGACGATCGTTGATGTTGATCCATATAGCATGTTATAGGGTATCCCATGTTACGAGAAATTTTGCATTTTCCAGAAAAAAGTCTGACAAAGACATCGACTGCGGTCGAGAACATGGATGGTGATCTTGCCCAATTGGTCGAAGATATGGTTGAGACCATGTACGACGCGCCTGGAGTTGGTTTGGCAGCTCCCCAAGTCGGCACCTCACAGCGGATTGTCGTCCTGGACGTGAATCGCGAAGAACCAGGCAAAGACTTACTCAAACTCATCAATCCGACGATCACGGATCGTGAGGGCTCGATCATTTGGGAAGAGGGCTGTTTGAGTGTGATCGACTATACGGCTGAGGTCAAACGCTCAGCAAAAGTTGAGGTCAAAGCCTGGACGATTGATCAAAAAGAGATCACCTTCCAAGCCGAAGAACTCCTGGCCGTCGCCTTGCAGCATGAACTTGATCACCTCGACGGTACACTCTTTATCGACCGCATCAGCCGCCTTAAGCGGGAGATGTATAGTCGTCGGGTAAAAAAGCTGATTCGTGCAGGGCGGCCGCTCAAGTCGGAGGAAGATCCGCCAGCAATTTAAGAAATAAAACGTAAAACGGAACTCCCCCTCCTCGTTCTTCTTTTCCCGCTTGACGTTCTCCCATGACTCAGCCTCTACGCCTTGTCTTTATGGGCACTCCAGACTTCGCGGTGCCTTCTCTACGGGCTCTTCTCGATGGAGAAGACGCGGTTGTTGGCGTTTGTACCCAGCCAGATCAGCCGGCTGGCCGAGGTATGGCCTTGCGGCCCTCGCCGGTAAAAGTCTGCGCGCTCGAACACCAGGTGCCTGTTTTTCAACCGCCCAAGCTGCGGCGTGTGCCAGCAGTGCTGGAACAACTCACAAGCTGGCACCCTGATCTGATTGTGATCGCTGCCTACGGCAAGATTTTGCCCCCACCGATTCTTGACCTTCCTCCACACGGCTGCATCAACGTCCATGCCTCCCTCTTACCTAAATACCGTGGTGCCGCCCCTATCCAATGGGCTATTGCAGATGGCGAGACGGAGACGGGTATCACCATCATGCAAGTCAGCCAACAGATGGATGCGGGCGCTATCCTCCTCCAAAAAGCAACCCCGATAACGCACGGTGAAACTGGAGGCAGTCTGCACGATAAACTCGCCGTGCTCGGAGCTGAGGCGCTTCGCGAAGCACTCGCCTTATTCAGACAGGACAAACTCATTGCCCAGCCACAGGATGAGACCCAAATGACCTATGCGGCGTTGATCAAAAAAGAAGACGGCCGGATCGATTGGAGCCAAGACGCGAGCAGTATAGAAAGACGGATTCGGGCTTTCCATCCCTGGCCATCTGCTTTTACCACCGTGCAGGGCAAGCTGTTAAAGATTTATTCTGCCCGTCTTGAGCAGTCTCCCATCTCGCCAGCAGCTCCAGGGACTGTGCTAGCATCTGCTCCAAACCAGCTCCTGATCGCTACAGGCTCTGGGGCACTCGCCCTCGAAGAAGTCCAGTTAGCGGGCAAAAAACGCCTCCCTATTGCGGCTTTTCTCAAAGGCCACCCACAAGCGCTTGGCACAGTCTTTGGAATATGAGCAGACAGCTTGACGGACGGCTGTCAGATGTGGAAAGACAGGGACCGGGAGGAGAGCAGCATATGGGACTACAATATTCTATGACAGACGTTGAAGCCCTGGCCCAAAAGTATAAAAACTGGGGTAAATGGGGAGCCGACGATCAACTCGGGACACTGAATTATATCACCCCTGAGAAAGTGGTTGACGCAGCAAAGTTGGTCAAGCAGGGCAAAACGATTTCCCTCGCCATTCCGTTCGATGATAAAGGCCCTCAGACAGGCTCATTTGGGCGCTTTAACCCCATTCACTTTATGCTACAAGATGGTGGCGATATCGCTATTGGCGCTCAGAAGCATCTCCCCAATCTCCAATATACTGATGATGCCGTGACCATGCCGCTGCAGTGTGCCACCCAGTGGGATGCCTTGGCCCACATTTTATACAAAAACAAAATGTATAATGGCTATGATGCAGAGGAAATCACAAGCTCTGGAGCAAAGAAAAATGGAATCGAAAACGCCAAAAGCAAAATCATTTCGCGCGGCGTATTGCTCGATATCCCCCGCTATAAAGGCAAAAAGTGGCTCGAACCTGGAGAGGCGATCCAGCCCGATGACCTCGACGGCGCAGCACAGATGGGCAAGGTGAGTATCGGCACCGGCGATATTGTCATTATTCGTACTGGCCAGATTGGCCAAGTCCGGGCTGAAAACGATTGGGGAACGTATAGCGGTGGCAATGCACCAGGACTCGGCGTTGCGTGCGCCTCGTGGATATGCGAGAAGCAAATCGCTGGCTATGCAACAGATACCTGGGGCACTGAAGTCATCCCAAATGAAACTCCAGAGATCTTCCAGCCGTTGCATATGATCTTAATTGTTCATGCTGGCATGCTGGTTGGTGAAATCTTTGACCTCGAAGAGCTGGCTGACGACTGCGCGGCTGACGGTGTGTATGAGTTTATGTTTGTTGCTCCGCCACTGACGATTACCGGAGCGGTTGGCTCACCAGTGAATCCGCAGGCAATTAAATAAGGACTGAGGACTGCGTAACGAGTGCTGAGTAAAAAGGGAGAAGACTATGTCACAATCAGCAGAATTGTCCTCACAACGGATTGAGACGCAAGAAGATGATCTGGTCGAGCTGCTGTATGAGCGGGGGGTGACGGACGGTTTGCCTGTGGTGCCGCCGACCGAAGACCGCGTCAAGCGAATGCTCGCCGGCACAACCCGTGATCCAAAAGAGGAAATTAGCACGATCGGCCCCAATTACGGCCGGGCGACAATTGAGAAGATTGCCATTAATGCGGTCATGGCCGGCTGTCACCCCTCATATTTTCCGACTGTCTTAGCTGCTGTTGAGGCGATGTGTGAGGAGCAGTTCTGCATTCATGGCATTAATGTCACGACGTTCTCGGCAACGCCAATGGTGATCATCAATGGCCCTATTCGCCAAGAAATTGGCGTCAATTGCGGCCATAACGCCCTCGGCCATGGCTTCCGGGCTAATGCGACTATTGGCCGTTCCCTGCGGCTGATGGTGACCAATATCGGTGGAGCCAAGCCACATGAGATCACCAAGGCGACGATGGGCCATCCCGCCCAATACACCTTCTGTGTTGGCGAAAACGAGGAAGAGAGCCCCTGGGAACCGCTCCACGTTGAAAAGGGCTTTCGTGCGGACCAGAGCACCGTCACCCTATTCGGCGGCCACTCGCCGCTGCAGATTAATGACCATGCCAGCCGTGATGCGGAGCAACTCGCCCTGTCGCTCGGCTGGACCATGGCCGGACTGTGGAATCACAAAAACTATCCGCTCTTTTCAGATACCGTCCTCGTCGTTTGCCCGGAGCACGCCAAGACCTTTGCGCAGGACGGTTGGTCAAAAGACGATCTCCGGCAATTCCTGTACGAAAAAATCCGCCGCCCGCTACGAGAACTCCGGCCTGGTGTGAACGGTGGTGAAGGCGCTGGAGTGAGCATGCTCAGAACGCCTAAGAAAGACCGTGAGCCGCCGACAGATGACACGCTCTTTCCCAAGTTCCCTAAAGCGGAAAATATTGTTATTATTGTGGCAGGCGGCACGGCTGGGCGTTTTTCTGCCGCCGTGCAAGGCTGGGCAGGCTTTGACGCTGGCAGCCGTATTACAACCAAAGAGATCAAATCCTAAAAGGAGGTCCACGATGGGAGATATCTTACTCGACCCCACTGATAAGGTGGAACGGGAACACAAAACCTTCGCTCCTCGGCTGGAGACACTAGCTGGGAAGACGGTAGGCTTACTGGACATCAGCAAATCAAAAGGCGCTTTTTTCCTTGATAGGGTGGAAGAAGTGCTGCGCGAGCAGTACGGCGTCAAAGACGTACTGCGCAGAATGAAACCCACAGTCACCCGAAGCGCACCTGCGCCGCTGAAAGCCGAGCTGACGGAAAAGTGTGACGCCATCATCGAAGCCCTCAGTGATTGAGGAGGCTGTATTTCGTGCAGTTCGCACGATGTTGTCCACTTTGAAGCGCAAGGCATCCCGACCGCAAACGTGACCACGACTGAATTTATTGGCGCAGCCCACGCTCAGTGCACCGCCCTTGGCATGCCCCAGTACGAGCCGATCCTCGTCGAGCATCCAATCCAGCCAAAGACGAAAGACGAGGTCCGGGCGTTGGCCGATCGAGTCATCGATCAAGTCATCGCCAAGCTGCTGAGACACAAAGAACAGCAAGCTGCCTAAGATCTCGTTGGGCAAACTCCAATGGAGAGGGCTCCTTCCCCATAGTGGGCGGAGCCCTTTTTTTATGTTTTATTTCGTTCGCTTGACAGCTGCGCTCCAGGAGTGCCAGACTTGAGCAGCCGAAGAGGGGGGATCATCATGAGCGACTATAAGGTTATCGATATCGACGGCCACGTCTTTGAAAAAGAAGAGATGTGG
The DNA here is from genome assembly GCA_965231765.1 of Binatia bacterium. Taxonomy (GTDB): domain Bacteria; phylum Desulfobacterota; class Binatia; order Bin18; family Bin18; genus JAAXHF01. The sequence continues at coordinate 2,944,395 of OZ246887.1, read as the reverse complement.
AAAGACTACCTCGCAGCCGCTTATCAAGAACGACGCCCGCGCATCGTACCCGATAGTCGAGGCACCGAGCGCTATCTGATTGAGGGCAAGCTGTGGCCTACTCCAGAAGGAAGAGGTGCCTGGAACCCAGAGGGCATTGTCCAAGCGGCTTGCCGTCGGGACGGGGGTTATGATCCACACGCTCGACTTAAAGACATGGACACGGATGGTATCGATATCGCGGTGTTATACGGGACGACTGCCCTAGGATTGTGCTGGATAGAAGATCGGGACTACGGCGTTGCACTGTGCCAAGCATATAACAACTGGTTATCGGATTACTGCCAGACTGACCCCAAGCGCCTCAAAGGCGTTGCCAGCCTGCCCCTCCAAGATATGGACGCGGCGCTCAAAGAAGCAAAACGCGCAGTCAAAAAGCTTGGCATGGTCACGTTGCAAATTCAAACCAATGCGATGGGTAAAAACCCAGATCATCCCAGTTATTATCCGCTATACGAACTGGCCCAAGATTTGAACGTCTCGATTGGCTTTCACTTTGGTGGCGGCGGTGCTGGCGTCGATCGTTTTGTGAATAATTATGTCCTTGCCCATGCGTGCGGATTTGCCTTTGACACAATGTTAGCCATGTCAACCGTCATCTGTAATGGCGTGCTGGAGAGGTTCCCCAAACTCCGTGTCGCCTTTCTCGAAGCCGCCTGCGGCTGGGCACCGTACTGGGTTGCACGGCTTGACGAGCATTATGAGAAGCGGACCGACGAGATGCCGAACATCACGAAAAAACCCAGTGAGTATCTCGAAGACGGCAACTGCTTTATCTCGTGTGATCCTGATGAAGAAGAAATTGCCCATACTGTCGAGGTCCTGGGTGATGACAAGATTGTCTTTGCTTCTGACTATCCCCACTGGGATGCGATGTTCCCCGGCTCCGTTGCCGCAATCAGCGAACGAGAGGATATGCCTGATCAAGCAAAACGGCGTGTGCTGGGTGAGAACGCACTGCGATATTTGGGGAATTAGCGAGTAGCAATGAGCTTTTCTAAGGGGGCTGCTGTGGCGATCCCCCCGAACCGGCGGGGTATGAAATGGATAAAATTGTTATCAAAGCGTGTCTCAATGGTATGCGTGGTCGGGAACAGAGTCCGCATGTCCCCTGGACGCCAGCGGAAATCGCGGCTGAGGCCAAACGATGTGCAGACGCGGGCGCAGCGATCGTCCACATCCACGCCCGGACACCTGAAGGTGAGATCAGCTATGATCCGGAGTGGTATACCGAAGCCGATCGCCTCATTCGGGAGCAGACCGATCTCATCGTGAATCACACGACTGCCCGGATGCCAGATGCCACTATTGATCAAGTCTTGCGTTACCTCCGAGAAACGCCTGAGCCAGTAGACATGATCTCTCTCAATTCCGGGAATATCGTCTTTCACACTCCGCTCTCGGAGGGCGGCCGGCGCACGATCGCTATCCCCAATTCGTACAACGACATCAAACAGACCCTCATGGTCTGCAACGAGCGAGGCATCGTACCCGAGCCAGCCGTTCTGGATACCGGCTTCCTGTCCAGTGTAGTTATGCTGGTCGAAGACGGCTTACTGCCTTCTCCGCGCTACCTCTTAGTCGAGTTCTCCGGCCGATTTGGCCAAGGCTTCCAAATTATGCCTGGCACGCCCCGGAGCTATTTTTATATGACCGATTGTGTCAAAGAGGTGTTCCCCGACGCAACCTGGATTGCACATGGCATTGAGGACAGTGTCTTCACCATTGCCAGCCTGGCCATCTCAACGGGTGCACATATTCGGATTGGTTTCGAAGATCGAGCAACGCTCGGTGACGGGACTCTAGCGCAAAGTAATGCAGACTACGTCAACTGGTCCGTCGAAGTCGCCCGCGCCCACGGCAGAGAGCCAGCAACCCCACAAGAAGCTCGCCAAATCCTCATCGGCAACTGATTTTCCCGCTCAGGACTCAGAATTTTTTTAACCCAGGACTCGGAACTGTCTTATGTCTTCCCCCTATTACAAACAACATTGGATTGACATCGAAGAGAGCCGCTTTTCCATTTACGACACCCTGCTTGGCTATCATCCCCGAATGGCTCCTCTGCTGGCTCCACTTGATATCCAGCCCGGGCAGTCGGTTCTCGACGTCGGCTCCGGCCCGGGGTACGTGACGCTGGAATTTGGCCGTCATGTAGGTGCAAACGGCCGCGCTGTTGGTGTTGATATTAATGGAACATTTGTCTCGCGAGCAAACGCCAACGCGCAAAAAGAAGGGCTCAGCCAAGTCAGTTTCGAGCAAAGCGACTTCCCTCCCCTGCCCTTTCCGGATGATTCCTTTGATCGTCTCTTCTGCAAAAACGTACTGGAGTACGTAGACGACGCTAAAACGACTGTCCGGGAAATCGCCCGTGTCACTAAACCCGGCGGCAGAGTCGTTCTTATCGACAGCGACTGGGACATGCTTGCCCTCGATACCAGCGATGAAGCCTTACACGATCGTGTGCTCCAGGCGGTGACCTCCACAGCCACCAAAGAGCCTCGTATTGGTCGCAAACTCCCTCGTTTCAGCAAAGCCGCAGGACTGACAGAAATTGCAACCAAGATCTTTGCTAGTCCAGATCTGGCTGGACATGCTCTGCCGATGCTTGAGAAGAGCCTCTACCAGTACGCCACCGTCTCCGGCGCGGTGAGCCAGGCAGAAGCTGATACCTGGCTGGCTGACATCGAATCCCGGCTGCAGAGTGGAGACTATTTCTTTTGCTTGCCACAATTTTTAGTTTCGGCCACAAAATCCTCATCAGCAGCCAAAGGAAAGATTCATGGCCCATAGGTTTCTCAATCCTCCTGAACTTGCAAAACCACCTGGCTTCAGTCATGGGGCAATCGGTACGGGACAGACGCTGTATATTTCAGGCCAAATTGGAAATGGTGCAGATGCCAAGCTTGTGGGCGATGAGCTTGTTGAACAATTTGATCAGGCGCTAGGGAATGTCCTTCACGTTGTCCACGCGGCCGGTGGAGAAGTTGAAGACATTATCAAGATCAACCTACTTGTTGTTGATCCGCGTGAATACACAGCTAAGGGCAAAGCCATTGGTGCTGCTTATCGCAAGCACATGGGCCGCCACTTCCCTGCCATGACCTTAGCGGGTGTGAGCGGTTTATTTGACGAACGGGCCAAGGTCGAAATTGAAGCGATAGCGATGTTGCCTAAAATTCCCTCTCCCTAGCGGGAGAGGGAATTTTAGGAGTCAGGGTTGCTATCGCTCCTCCCACGCCATCTGCTGCTCAAAGGCATGTCCCACCCGCAGCAACGTCCCATCTTCAAAATGCCTCCCAGTCAGCATCAACCCAACAGGCAGACCATCTGACTTGCCACACGGCACGCTGAGCGATGGATGCCCGGTCATATTAAACGGTGCGGTATTGCCCAGCATCGTCCAACCAAAATTCAGATTATCTTTTACTGACTGATTGGCCTCATATCGCTGAGCGACCAGAGGCGTGGTTGGCATGACCAGGACATCAACTTGCTCCAGAACTGTGTCATACGCGGCCTGGAGTGCACGGCGTTGGTTCTGCGCTTTGGCATATAAACGACCGTGATACGCTTTGTTCAAATACGAGCCCATTAATACCACAAGCTTCACCTGGGCAGGCAGATCTTGGGATTGCGCCTGGAGGGATTTACCGAGCGTCTTGGCAAAGCTCTCATTGTAGAGTCCCTTCCAATGGTATCCGACGCCATTTCCATGAGCTAGAGCTGCCATCCCTTCAGTAATCAGTGCCCAGGTAATGCCCCCAGCTTCAAGGTGAGCCGGAATCGAGACTTCTTGCGCCTCTGCGCCAAGTTCACCAAGTGCTTTGATGGCATCCTGGACCTTCGTATCCACCCCATGTTGTGACACCGGCGATCCAAATCCTTCACGAACTACGCCTAAGCGGAGCCCGTGAATGTCCTTCTCTAACTCCTGGGTATAGGCTTGCACCGGCACATCGTATTGACGCGGGTCCATAGGATCTTTGCCAGCAATCACTTCAAGCAGCAGCGCGGCATCAGCTACGGTCTGGGTCATAGGTCCCGTATGATCAAAGGTTGCATCAATACCGACAATCCCAGTGTATGGAACCAAGCTATGCGTTGGTTTATGGCCAACCACCCCGCACCATGACGCAGGAATACGGATAGACCCACCCTGATCGCCGCCAATCGTCATATCGATATCGTTGTAAGATAAGGCAGCCCCAGACCCACCTGATGAGCCGCCAGCTGTATGATCAGAATTATGCGGATTGCGTGTCGCTCCATACGCGCTTGTATGACCACCGCCAGAGAATGCGAAGTTGTCCATATTGAGAACAGCTGTGACCTCGCCGCCTGCGTCAAGGATACGGGTGATGATTGTTGCATCAATATCCGGCACATAGCCATCCAGCACCAAAGAGGCACAGGTCATCGGCACGCCTGCAATACACACATTGTCCTTAATCCCCAGCCGTTTGCCAGCAAGCTTGCCCGACAATGCACTCTTCACCGAACAGCGACGCACGATGGCATTCAGCGGATCATCCTGTGGGCGTGGCCGTGTTCCCGGATCACGGTCTCGATACGCAATTGCAGGCAGATTGCTTGGTTTTTGATCCAATTCATCCAGAGACGCGAACATGCCCGGCAGCATCGACTGAAACGCCTCAACTTCTTCTACACTGAGCTCAAAATTATTGGCTTCGGCCAAGCGCCGTAGGTCATCACCAGTTGGCTTACGAAGTGCCATGATAGTCCTCCTTTTGGATCTACATGGCATACCCCTCAGGTCTTTGTCCAGCAGTCAGCAGGAGGACACAACTCGGAGTCAGATATGCACCGGCAAAAACGTACTCGCCTCAGCGGTCTCAAACGCCCGACTGATCTGTTCGGGCTGGGCTCCCCCTTTGGTGAGGAGGAACTCAATCTCTAAGGCAAGCGAGGTTTTTTGAAGGGCGGGAGAGTCGGTATTCAGCGTGTACTTGATATGAAACTGATCCAGGAGGCACAGGAGTTCCCCAGAACGTTCAATTGGGAGTATGCCCGTCAAGTGGTTTGACCAGGGACAAATCTCACAGGTAATACCGCGTTCAGCGAGTAATCGTAAACCGCGATCATCTCCGCTATCCCAATACGCATGGGCAGCGGCAAGCGGATGGCCAACACGATGCGGCTCCAAGGCCTCAATCGTGGCAATGAACGTATTCACATCAACAGCTGGCGTTTCCCCGCAGTGAATCGTCCGACCTAATGCACCAGGTCCACTTCCGGCTGCCTCAGCAAACAGCTCCCGCAAGCGAGCTCGATCTTCCGGGTCAGCAAGGGATCTCGCACTTTCAGAACCAGCCAGATCAATCCCAATAATATTCGAGTAGGTTTCCCGCCACAGACGGGTCTTCTTGGCAAGGATAGCATTTGCCTCCCAGGTTAGATCTCGACCAAAGCAAAAGATCAAACCAACCCGCATGTCGCCATGATAAAAGACTTCAGCCTCCGCCGCTGCCTGGCAGGCAGCCATAATAATCCGGTCTAGATCATACAGCCCGGCATGCTCCCCGCGCAAAAAAGGCACGCCAGTGCGTTTGAGCGGACATAAACGCAGTTCCAACTTGCGAATCGCCAGAGCCGGTTCGAGGTCAGCCCCTTCCCCGCCGGGCCCGAGTCGTCGCATGCCGCCCGTCCGAAATGCGCCACTGACCGCCACATGAATGCTTTCACGCAGATTCTGCGGACCGCTCTGGATGGCTTCGACCAGGTCAAAAATGCGGAGATATTCTTCAAGCGAATGGGCGTTGTCAGGCCGGCGGTGGGTCTTTGTCAGGAATTCGTCGTACGAACCCAGGCCGCGAATACCATGCATCTGGCCCATCTCCCACAGGCGGTAAATGCTGACTGAACCACCCAAATGAACATGCTGTTCCGTCACACCACCTGGCGGGGCTGGAGGAATGTCACGAGTCTCTCTGTACATTCCTTCAGTATACGGTATTGAAGAAGGCAGAAGAAAGGAATCCACCCCATGTCGCTACCACTTGACCATATCACTGTCATCGATCTCACTCGCGCTCGTTCGGGCCCAACCTGTGTCCGCCAGCTTGCCGATATGGGCGCCCAGGTTATCAAAGTCGAACAACCTAATGATGAAGAAGGCACCAGTCGGCACAACTTCGACTTTCAGAACCTGCACCGCAATAAACGCAGCCTCGTCCTTAATCTTAAAGACGCGCGTGGCAAAGATATTCTCAAAAAACTGGTTCAAAAAGCGGACGTCTTGGTTGAAAATTACCGCCCTGATGTCAAAAAGCGTTTAGGCATTGATTATGAAGACTTGAAGCCACTCAATCCACGTTTGGTCTACGCCAGTATTTCCGGCTTCGGTCAAACCGGTCCGTATAAAGATCGCCCTGGCTACGACCAAATCGCCCAAGGCATGGGCGGTTTGATGAGTATTACCGGTCAACCGGGCAGTGGACCGTGGCGGGTTGGTATTCCTGTTGCCGATCTGAGTGCTGGTCTCTTAGCCGCCCAAGGTGTTTTTGTTGCCTTGCTCGAACGTGAACGCTCGGGCGAAGGGCAATGGGTGCATACATCGCTGCTCGAAGCCATGGTATCAATGCTCGATTTTCAAGCAACACGCTGGCTGATTGGCAAGGAAGTCCCACCCCAAGCTGGCAATAACCACCCAACGAGTATCCCGACCGGAGCTTTCAAGGTCAAAGACGGCCATATCAATATCGCCTCGGGTGGCCAGCATATGTGGAAACGGCTGTGCAACGTGCTCGGCGCGGACGAACTGTACGATGATCCCCGCTTTTCTTCTCCAGGGAGACGCTCACGGAATCGCGACGAGTTAACCGTCGAAATGGAAAAACAGCTCGCCAAGAAAACTGGAGCAGAATGGATTGAAGCCCTCAATACGGCAGGTGTTCCAAGTGGACCAATTCTGTCTATCGATCAGGTCTTTACCAATGAGCAGGTCCAACACCTTGGCCTAGCAACTCCGATTGAACATCCTGAAATCGGTTCAATTGAGGTCTTGGGCTCACCAGTTACTCTGAGTCGCACCCCAGGCGGCGTCCGGACCCCAACACCAGAGAAAGGCGAGCATTCGGAAGAAATTCTCCGTGATCTTGGTTTGAGTGCGGAAGATATTCACCGGTTGCGAGAGGATGAGGTGGTGTAGATCAAGTCCGACCTTTTTATCAGAAAGAGAATTTGTCAAGATAGTGCCAAGACGGGAGATCATATTCTTGATATCCATCATCATCTCGATTAACTTAACTTTAGATGGCTATGAAATTTCCTCAAAGCCTTCGTTTTCTCTAATGAATCCTGTATCTTGAAGTCAATCAGTCCAAAGGATACAGCGACTCTCCCTCTGAGCCATCTCCCAGGCAATACTTCAAGAAATCAGTGAAAAATGCCAGGCAATACTTTTGGAACCGTATTACGATTCACAACCTTTGGGGAGAGCCATGGCAAAGCCGTTGGCGTCGTCGTGGATGGCTTTCCCGCTGACTTCACACTCGACCTCAAAGCCATCCAACACGAAATGGACCGCCGCCGTCCTGGCCAGTCAAAACTTGTCACCCAACGCAAAGAAGGAGACAAGATTGAAATCTTCTCAGGCGTCTTTGAGGGGAAGACCACTGGGACCCCACTGATGGCTCTGGTCTTCAATAGCGATACGCGCTCCAAAGATTATGACGAATTAGCCAAGCTCTTCCGTCCCGGACACGCAGACTTTACCTATTTTGCTAAGTACGGACACCGTGACCATCGTGGAGGCGGGAGAGCTTCTGTCAGAGAGTCCGTCGGGCGAGTGTTTGCTGGTGCCGTGGCTAAGCAGCTACTGGCAAAGTTTGGCATCACCATAAAAGGCGGAGTCACCCAGGTCGGAAAGGTCCAGGCTCAAAAGCGTGTCTGGGACGAGGTTGAAAATAATGAGATACGGAGTGTTGACCCAGATAGCGTTGCCGCAATGCGCGACGAGGTCGAACAAGCGAGAAAAGACCGAGACTCTGTAGGGGGAGTGATCGAAGTTATTGCTGAGGGTGTTCCTCCAGGGCTTGGTGAGCCGGTTTTTGGCAAGCTGGATGCAGAGATTGCTGCAGCACTGATGTCCATCCCTGCGGTCAAGGGCGTGGAATTTGGTGCTGGGTTTGCCTCAGCTACGATGCGAGGCAGTGAAATGAATGACGAACTGTATCCGGAAGGGTTTGCAAGCAACAATCATGGCGGCACTCTGGGAGGCATTTCATCTGGGGCTCCCATTGTGACTCGTCTCGTGGTTAAGCCGACATCATCAATTCCACAGGACAAAAACACAATTGACGTAAATTTTCATCCACAGACGGTTGCGACGCGCGGCCGGCATGACCCGTGTGTTGCGATCCGAGGCGTACCGATTGCTGAGGCAATGTTAGCCCTCGTCTTGGCTGACTATCTGCTGCAAGATTTAGCGACTCGCGGAGCCCGTGAATATTTCTCGCCACGCGATTATATTGATTATGATTCTGCTACAGGAACAACGGATCGTCGTATTCGCAAATGAAGCTGTCGAGTCTATTGAGTCTTCTGATCAGGACGGCGGAGAGGCCGCAGCTTCCAGCGGCTAGGCAGGCTCGCTTCACACCGCCTCTCTCTTTTTGTCATTGCACATGACATATCTATTAGTAGGTGTACAATCAGTGTATGAAAGGGAACCTGACCCCCCTCGATTACGCCTATCGTCTACTCGGTCAGCGGGCTTATAGTACCCACGACTTAGCCGCCAAGATGCGCGGCAAGGGCTTTATTCCGCAAGTTGTGGAGCAGGCAGTCGAACGTCTCACAACCCAGGGCTATTTGAACGATGCCAAACTCGCCGCAGACATGACAAGTCGTCTGCAGGCCAGAGGCTATGGCCCAGCTGGTATCAAACAAAAATTAGTCCAAAAGGGACTTGATCGAGACTTGGTTGAGCATACGATTGACGCCCGCGAGTCCGACCGCGACCTTGATGCGGCCCGCAAGCTCGTGGCTAGCCGTTTTCCTGCGGACGCGCTACAACAAGTTCGTATCCATGCGCGGGCGTTTCGCTTGCTGCTGCGGCGTGGCTACTCCTACGACGTTGCCACGCAGTTACTCGGTAACCCACCTCGGGAAGATGCCCAAGATGCCCAAGATGCCTAAAGACGCGCCACATTGAAAAACTGACGGATTGACGAGTCGAGAACCGAAAGAAGAATATTCATGACTGGGAACGAAATTCGAGACAGCTTTCTGCGTTTTTTTGCTGACCGTGGCCATCGTATTGTGCCCAGCGCGTCTATCATACCGGCCAGCGACCCGACCCTAATGTTCACCAATGCTGGAATGGTCCCGTTTAAGAATATTTTTCTCGGCATGGAGCAGCCGACACAAACGCGAGTGGTCGATTCCCAGAAATGTCTGCGCGTGTCTGGCAAGCACAATGACCTCGAAGAAGTCGGACGAGATACCTACCATCACACCTTCTTTGAGATGCTCGGCAACTGGTCATTCGGTGATTATTACAAGCAGGAAGCGATTACCTGGGCCTGGGAGCTGCTGACCGACGTGTGGAATCTGCCCAAAGACAAGCTGTGGGCCACGGTGTATACCACCGATGACGAGGCCGACGGGTTGTGGCGGGCGCACACGGATATCAACCCGAGCCAGATTCAGCGCTTTGCCGAAAAGGATAACTTCTGGGAAATGGGTGAGACTGGCCCATGTGGTCCGTGCTCTGAGATCCACATCGACCGGGGTCCGGGTTCGTGCGAGCAAGAAAATACGCCTGGCCATACGTGTGGCGTCAATGCTGATTGCCCGCGCTTTATCGAGCTGTGGAATCTGGTGTTTATCCAGCATAACCGTAACCCTGACAAATCCCTTGATGACCTGCCCTCAAAACATGTCGATACCGGTATGGGCCTAGAACGGGTGGCCGCCGTCATGCAAGACGTTCCGGGCAACTACGACTCAGATCTCTTACGTGATATCATCCGGGCAACGGAGGCCCTGACCAGTACTGGTTATGGTGACTCCACTGAAAGCGATATATCGTTTCGAGTCATTGCTGATCATGTCCGGGCAGCGGCGATTGTGATTGCCGATGGCGTGGTTCCCACCAACGACGGCCGGGGTTATGTGCTGCGTCGGATTATGCGCCGTGCCTTGCGCCACGGTCGTTTGATTGGCTTTGAAGAACCCTTCTTTTGGCGGGTTGCCGAGAGTGTTGTCTCGCTCATGGGTGCGGCCTATCCGGAGTTGAACGAGCGCAAAGACTATCTGACTGAGGTGATTCGGACTGAAGAAGAACGCTTTTCCGATACTCTAGGTAGAGGCTTATCGCTCCTGGAACAAGAGATTGCCAGTCTGCATACCAACAACACGACGATGTTGTCTGGAGATGTCGCTTTCCGTTTATACGACACCTACGGCTTTCCGTTTGACCTCACCGAAGATTTTTTGTCTTCCGAAGGTTTGCAGATTGACCGCAACGGCTTTGATCAAGCTATGGAGGCGCAACGCAGTCGGGCTCGTGAAGGCCAGAAGGGCACGGTCTATATCAGTGCTGGGCTGACAGACCTCCAATCACGCTTTGTCGGTGACCACATTACCGAGTGGGAATCAGAAATCCTGGCTGTTCTGGTTAAGGGCGAAACGCAAAGCGCTGCCGTCAGTGCAGGCCAAGAGATTGAGATCGTCACTGCCGAGACGCCTTTTTACGGTGAATCTGGTGGGCAAGTCGGCGATAAAGGTCGGCTGGAGACCGCTCGGGGGGATGTGGTTGAGATTCTTGACACGCACAAGCCGCAGCCACTGTTAACCGTCCATCGGGGGCGGATTACTCAGGGAGCCATCCAAACTGGGGACCGGGTTCGACTTCTGCTCGATACCCAGCACCGTGATGCAACACGGCTCAATCACTCTGCCACCCATGTCATGCATGCCGCACTGAGAGAGGTCTTAGGCAGCCACGTCCGCCAAGCTGGCTCACTCGTGACGCCAGACCGGCTGCGTTTTGACTTTACGCATACCAGTCCGGTCAAAGACGAGGACTTGGAACATATTGAAACTGTAGTAAATACCCACGTCCGTGAGAATGCGGAAGTCAGCACCGATGAAATGTCGCTCAATGATGCGCTCAAGAGCGGAGCGCTGGCATTTTTTGGTGAAAAATATGGCGAACGGGTCCGTGTTGTCCGTATGGGCGATTTCTCAACAGAACTCTGTGGCGGGACCCATGTTCAGCGGACGGGAGATATTGGTCTGTTCAAATTAAAAGCAGAGTCCAGTGTTGCTTCAGGGGTGCGCCGGATTGAGGCCACGACTGGAGCAGGTGCCTTAGACTGGATTCGCCACAAAGAACAGATTCTCAAAGAGGTCGGCAGTATTCTCAAAGGCTCCGACGAAGAAGTCACCGATCGGGTGGAGCGGCTCCTCGCCCAGCAGCGCGAGCTAGAGAAAAAGCTGGCCGCACTCCAGAGTCAGATGGCGGGCTCCCAAGGCGATGACCTGCTTAGCAACGCTCGGCAGATAAACGGTGTCAACGTGATCGCTAGCCGTATCGAGGGTGTTGACGATAAGGGTCTGCGTGACATGGCTGACCGCTTGCGCGACACGCTGCAGCCCGCAGTTATTGTCCTCGGTGCAGTCAAGGAAGATCGAGTCACCCTGCTTGCTGCAGTCAGTAAAGACATTACCAAGCAGCACAAAGCTGGTGCGCTCATGAAACAGCTTGCCCCTATCGTCGGCGGCGGCGGTGGTGGTCGGCCGGACTTCGCCCAAGCTGGCGGCAAGGACCCGACACGTCTGGATGAAGCTCTGCAAAAGGTATATGAGCTAATTGAGCAAGGTTGAGATTGAGAGCAGTCAAAAACGCGGAACCATATGGAGCAACACACCGAAGAGATTTCTGAACTTCAGTTTGAAAGCTCGCGCTTCTTCCGCGACTTGCTCGGCAATCAGGATGCGCATCTGCGCGTGATGGAAAAGGCACTTGGGGTCAAGATCTCCGCGACAGGTTCTTCCCTTTTTATTACTGGAGAAAAGACCCAGCGCGACCTCGCCAGCCTCGTTGCCAATCAGCTGTATAGCCTCATTAAAAGCGGCTATCCGGTCTACCCGAGTGACGTTGACTACGCTATCCGCATCCTGAGTCAGAACCGCTCGGCAGAACTGCGTGAGATTTTTCTCGATACAGTCTATATCTCTGCTAAGCGGCGCACGATTACCCCTAAAAGCTCGGCCCAAAAAGCCTATATCGATGCCCTCCGCAAAGATGACATTGTGTTTGGTATAGGCCCGGCGGGTACAGGAAAGTGTATTGCCGGCTCCTCCCTAGTCCTGACGACACAGGGACTCATCCCCATTGAAAGCCTAGCGTCTGGAACCCACACGGACAGTTATACGCCTATCGAGGTCCAGGTTTCTGGCCTGAACGGTGTTGAACAGACGAGCCATTTTTATAACGGCGGCCGATCTCCTACGAAAAAGATCACGACCCGGTTGGGCTTTGCCATTGAAACCACTCCAGAACATCCACTCCTACGGCTGACTTCCGAAGGATCAACAACTTGGCAACGTGCCGATGAATTGAAACCGGGCGATCATATCGCAATCCAACGCGGACAAGGTCTGTTTGGCACTGAGACAGCCATTCACTTCACCTACTGCCGCAATAGTCCTCAAGACCATGCCAAGCCCATTCACGTCGGCAGCCTTGATCAAGATGTAGGCTATCTCCTTGGACTACTCACGGGAGCCGGCTGCCTAAGCTTCCGTAACCGCGTTATTTTGAGTGGCGCAGATAATGAGATCCTAGACTTTTTCTCTGGTATGGCTGATCGGTTCGGCGTGCAGGTCTTCCCCCATGGGAGTGGGAGACCGTATGACCGTGTGATCGCTAGTGCTCAGCTATATCAGCTCTTACTCCACCTTGGCATGTCAAACGGCAGAGCAGTAGACAAGCAAGTCCCTCAAGCCGTGCTCCGTGCTCCGCGCGAGATTGTGGGCGCCTTCCTGCGCGGTTTGTTTGATACCGATGGAACGGTGAGTCGTCAAGATAGTGACGGAGGCTACCCTACCCTGTATTCGGTATCAGAACTCCTCGTCAAACAGGTTCAGCTGCTCCTTCTCAATTTTGGCATTCTTGCAAACAAGCGACGCAAATGGACTCGTTACAAGGGCGAACGCCGGCTGTCGTATCAGTTAGAAATTACTGGAATTGATGCCGACCGTTTCTTTGAGGAGATTGGCTTTGGCCTGGTTCGCAAACAATCATTGCGGCAAAACAGATCCCGCAATACCAATATTGACCGGATTCCCCACGTTGGAGATTTGATCCAAACCATGGTCGGTGGGGTTGTTCTTTCTCGTGCCCCCCATAAACGTCTCGACGATTACAAAGCTGGCCGCGGCTGGCTCAGCTATGACAAGCGGGGAGAAATCCTGGATGTGGTGCCTGCTCGTACATTCGGCAATCCGGCCCGCCGCCACCTCCAGGCACTACATGACCAGCATCTCTTTTGGGCCGAAATTACTGAGATAGGAGACGGGGAAGCCGAGGTTTACGACCTCACCATTCCAGGTTCCCACTCCTTCTGTGCCAACGGCTTTATCAACCATAATACCTATTTGGCTATGGCTGTGGCCGTGGCGGAACTCATGAAACAAAAGGTTAATCGTGTAGTTCTCACCCGACCAGCAGTTGAAGCCGGCGAAAAACTCGGCTTTCTGCCCGGTGATTTGGCCGAAAAGATCAATCCGTATCTCCGGCCATTGTATGATGCGCTGTACGATATGGTGGACTATGACCGCGCCCAAAAAATGATCGAGCGCGGTACGATTGAGGTTGCGCCGCTGGCCTTTATGCGTGGCCGGACGCTGAACGATGCCTTCGTTATTTTGGATGAAGCCCAGAACACAACCAGCGAGCAAATGAAAATGTTCCTGACTCGCTTGGGCTATGGCTCAAAAGCCGTGATCACTGGCGATATTACCCAGATTGACCTGCCGCATGGGACCCGCTCAGGCCTCAAAGAAGCCCAGTACATTCTGCGCAATATTGACGGGATTCAGTTTTCCTTTTTCACTGAAAAAGATGTTGTTCGCCACCGTCTTGTCCAAGATGTCATTACCGCTTATGAACGCGATAACGAAGCAACAGAACGCCGCCACCAAGAACGTCGAGAGCGGCGGAGAAGTCGGGTCCAGCGCCGCCCTCACGATCGGCATCTCCGGCAAGATATCGGCAGTGAGCCGGGTCGATCTCAGACGCTGGGCCAAGACCATTCTCCGTCATCTGGAGCAGACCCCAGCGGAGCTCAGCATAGCCCTAGTGACGGACCCGGAGATCCACAGCCTCAACCGCCAGTACCGACAGAAAGACAAACCGACTGATGTGCTGTCCTTCTCCTTGGCTGATGACGTCTGTCCGGCTCTTCTTGGTGATGTGGTGATCTCAGTTGACACGGCCACGCGACAGGCTCACAGACGTGGCCACAGTCTGCGCGAAGAAATCCAAACTCTGCTCATTCACGGCGTGTTACATCTGCTCGGTTACGATCATGAAGTATCGCGCAGTGAGGCCATTCGCATGCGAAAGAAAGAGCGAGAAATAAAAGCAATAGTCGGATTGTAGCGCCGCCCACCCTTCCCCGCCTACCTCCATCACGATATGATCGCCCCCCGCATGTTGTCGCAATTCCTGTCCAAACTCCTGTCACTGTTCTGTTCTGTATACACCGCTGCCGCCTTTGTGAGCGGGATTGTGCTGGCCTTAGCCTTTCCCAAAGTTGATCTCAGCTTTTTGGCATGGGTGGCCTTTGTGCCGCTGGTGTGGATTGTCTGGGAGCAGCCCCTCAAACATGCGTTTTTTTACGGCTGGATAGCTGGCATGGGCTTCTACCTGTGTACCGTCTACTGGGTCGTGCACACGATCGGTCTGTATAGTAATATTCCTACCCTCATCGCCGTTATCCTGCTGCTTCTGATGTGCAGCATTTTAGCTGCTTACACAGGAGCCTTTGCTGCTGGTATCCGCTGCTACAAGGATCAGGGGCGACTTTTTCTCCTGTGTGGTCCTCTTCTGTGGGTGAGTCTCGAATGGCTGCGGTCTTTTTTCTTTATCGGCTTCCCATGGGTAAGTTTGGGCTATTCGCAGTACAGCATGCAGAATCTGATCCAAATCGCTGAAATCACCAGCGTGTATGGCCTCTCAGCCCTCGTCATCTTAGGCAATTTGGTTATTTTTACAGTGTTGTATAAACGCGGCCCAGACCGGGGCCGACTCCTGTTAGGCACGCTTGCACTCATCCTGTGTATCTCTGGCTGGGGAGCCTGGCGACGGGCACAGCTCGCAGACCTGCCGCAAGATAACCGTCTACGGATCGGAGTGGTGCAAGGCAATATTGCTCAAGATAAAAAATGGGCGCCTGGTTTTCAGGGCGCAACGATTGACCGTTATGCCGCAATGACCCGCGAAGCTGCCTCCCAAGGCGTTGATCTGATTGCCTGGCCAGAGACGGCGGCACCGTTCTTTTTCCAATCCGACGTGACCTATCGCGGACGAATCCTGGATCTGGCTCGGGAAACCAAAACGCCTCTGCTGTTTGGCAGCCCCGCGTTTCATCAAACTGAGACAGGTGTCACCTTATTTAATCGTGCCTATCTCTTGTCGGCCGAAGCAGAACTGGTTGATACCTACGATAAGATCATTCTCGCCCCATTTGGTGAGTTTATTCCGTTTAAAAGTAGTTTTCTGTTCTTCCTGGATAAACTCGTCGAAGGCATCGGAGATTTTGCGCCTGGAACGAATCCGACGGTCTTTCCCCTATCTCCACACGCATTTGGCGTATTAATCTGCTATGAAGGTATTTTCCCTCACTTGGCGCGTCAGTTTATTGATCGTGGGGCAACGTTTCTTGTCAATATTACCAATGATGCCTGGTTTGGACACTCCTCCGCTCCATACCAGCACCTCGTTATGGAGGCCATGCGTGCGGTCGAGAATCGGGTCCCGCTTATTCGGGCAGCCAATACTGGCATCTCCGCTGTTATTGATGTGACAGGCCACATTCGCACCCAAACCGCACTGTCCGAATCTGCCTTCTTTGTTGAGGAAGTGACTTGGCCTCAGGTCACGAGCTTTTATACGGCCTATGGGGATGTGTTTGCCCGTTTGTGTACGTTGAGTGCCATCTGTATGTTAGGCTATCGCTATCTGATATATTATCGACGTCACAACGGAGGATAACATGCTGGCCGAAGAGAAAGAAAAACTGACCGCACTACAGACCCGTGTAAACAATCTCGGGAGGCATCTTTGACATCGCCGGAAAAGAGGTACGCGCAGCCGACCTCGAAGCACTGACTGCTGACAACGAGTTTTGGCAGAATCAGGAAAAAGCTCAGGCGGTCTTAAAAGAACGCGCCGACCTCGTCGATACGGTGAGTCAGTGGAAAAAACAGGAACAAGCGGTCGCCGATGCGTTGCTTTTCCTAGAGATGGCAGAAAGCGGTGACGAAGACGCTGAAAAAGAGGTTGAAAGAGCACTGGTTGACATCGGACGTGCCGTCACTGCTGCTGAAATGCAGCAGATGCTAGGCGGCGAGCACGATGCCAACAATGCTATTGTCAGCCTCCATCCCGGTGCTGGTGGGCTTGAGGCTCAGGACTGGGCGGATATGCTGTTTCGTCTGTATATGCGCTGGGTCGAACGGCGTGGTTTTAAAGCTGAGGTTGCTGATTATTTGCCAGGCGAGGGTGGGGGTTTAAAAAATGCGACGTTTACCGTAGAAGGCTCCTACGCCTACGGCTACCTGCGTGCAGAAGCGGGGATTCACCGCTTGGTGCGGATTTCTCCATTTGATGGCAATGCTCGTCGCCATACCTCGTTCGCCTCGGTCTTTGTGTACCCCGAGATTGACGACAGTGTTGAGGTTGATATCCGGCCTGAAGATCTGCGGGTGGACACCTATCGAGCGAGTGGAGCAGGTGGCCAACACGTAAATAAGACCGATTCAGCGGTTCGACTGACCCATTTGTCAACCGGCTTGGTTGTCGCGTGTCAAAATGAACGCTCGCAGCACCGGAACCGGGCAATGGCGATGAAGATTCTGCGCGCCCGGTTGTATGAGCTTGAGCTCGAAAAACAGAAAGAAAAGATGGAAGGTCTGGAAAAGACCAAGAAGGATATTGCTTGGGGCAGCCAGATCCGCTCCTATGTCCTGCACCCGTACCGCATGGTCAAGGACCACCGGACCGGGGTTGAGGTCGGTAACGCAGATGCTGTCCTCGACGGCGATATTGATGCCTTTATTGAAGCCTATTTGCTTCAACGCATTGCGGCGTAAGAAGTCGGATACAGAAAGCCCAAAGGTATGCCTGGAGAGGTCGCAGTACTGCTCAAAAACAAGCGGGAAGAGAATGGGCTGTCGCGTACAGACGCGGCGGATCAAGCCAGTATTCCAGAGCGTTATATACACATTCTGGAAGGGCAGGGCGATCCACGTGTGTTGGCCGACAGCCTGTATCTTATCCCCTTTCTGCGGACCTACGCAGCCTTTCTTGATCTCGACCCAGGCCAAACAGTTTCCCTCTTTCTGGCTGATATGCAAAAAAACCCGTACACCGAGACGCCTGCTCCACCTACGGCCGGGTCGTCTTCGCGTCGCATGCTTGTGATTGCTTTCGTTTTTATCGCTCTCGCCCTGGGAGCCTATTTTCTGAAGAACAGTCTGCCCTGGCTGGAATCTCTTGGCAACCAGCTGGGAAGCAGATAGACTCCTGCGGCACCCAGGAGTTTCACAGTAGTTGAACAGTTGAAAAGATCTCAAAAGGTCCTAAAATATTCTGCTGGGTGTTTGCCGACCCGTAGCCGCGCTCCCATAAGGAGGGGAGGTCACCATGAGCGTATTGCAGATACAAGAACTCCCCACATTGACCGATCCGGTCTTGATCGTTGCCTTTGCTGGCTGGAACGACGCTGGGAATGCAGCCACGCATGCTGCAGAGTTTCTAGTGAAGGGCCTACAAGCCCGCCGATTTGCTGGTATTGATCCAGAAGAATTCTACAACTTCGCTGAAGTCCGGCCGCATGTCCAGCTGCGCGAAGGATTGACGCGCGAGATCAAGTGGCCAGCGAATGACTTTTTTTACTCAACCATAGACGCTCTGCCTCGGAATATTGTTATTGGAGTCGGGATTGAACCCCATCTGAAATGGAAAACGTATTCAGCAACTATTCTCGACTTGGCTCAGCAGTGCGGGGTGAAGACGATCATCACCTTGGGAGCCTTGCTTGCTGATGTCGCCTATTCTCGACCTATTCGGGTGATTGGATTTTCAAGTGATCCGGATGTCGCGTCTCAAATCCAAGCCACTCCCCCGCGCTATGAGGGTCCAACCGGTATTGTTGGCGTGTTTGGAGATGCGTGTCGTCAAGCTGGCCTGACCTCGGTCGGTTTTTGGGCGAATGTCCCGCATTACATTTCCGCCACACCAAACCCCAAAGCTGCGTTGGCGCTTGTCGAACGGCTCGAGTCTTTCCTAAAATTTAGTATTGAAACGGCTGAGCTGAGCACCGAATCCTTTGATTTTGATACCAAAGTTGCCCAGGCGGTTGCTGAGAATCCCAATATGGCCGCCTATGTGCAGCAACTCGAAGAGCGCGACCAAGGAGAAGAGGGCGGTGTTGAACTGGAAACTGCTCCCTCTAAGGGAAATGGCGGCAATGGTCACGCCAACGGCCATGATATGGAAAATGCACTCCAGCGCTTTCTACAACAGCGCAAAGACGACCCGGACGATGAAGAGTAGACGAGAATAAAGGCCACTCCTCACATCTGGGATACGCAAAGAGGGCTCTGCTACGTATGGAAAAAACTGTATACATGGTCAACCTTGGTTGTCCGAAAAACCTGGTAGACGGAGAGGTCATGCTCGGCCTCCTGGCTCGTGAAGGCTACCGGATGAGTCTTGACCCTGAGCAGGCCGGCGTCCTCATGGTCAATACCTGTAGTTTTATTGATGAAGCCAAAGAGGAGTCGATCAACACGATCCTGGAGTTGTCAGCCTATAAAGACACCAGCCCCACCAAGCAGTTGATCGTGACGGGCTGCCTCGCTCAGCGGTATGGGCAAGAACTCCGCGAGTCCCTGCCTGAGGTTGATGTATTTGTTGGGACCGGAGAGTTTTTGCGGATCACGGAAATTCTGCAAACCAAGCGGGCCGCGCTTGAGGAGCCAATCTCGTATGTCGGGGCAGCGCATGTCCTGCATGACCATGCTACCCCACGTATTCCAACCACACCATTTTATTCAGCCTATTTAAAAGTGGCAGAAGGCTGCAACCATAAATGCGCCTTTTGCATCATTCCCAAAATTCGGGGCTTACAAGAAAGCCGACCAATTGATTCTCTGGTCACTGAGGCCGCATCTCTGGCAGCTCAAGGCGTTCGCGAATTGAACCTGATTGCCCAAGACTTGACAGCGTACGGTCGAGAACGACGCGATGGTACGACCTTGCTCAGGTTAATGCGCGGGCTGTCTCAGGTCGATGGTATTGATTGGATTCGTCTGTTGTACTGCTATCCGAACTATCTTGACGAGTCGGTACTACGCTGCATTGCCGAAGAAGAAAAGATCTGTCCCTACATCGATATGCCGCTCCAACACATCAGCGATCAGATGCTGCGCACCATGCGTCGAGAAAAAAGTGGTGACGGCATTCGTCGGCTGCTCGAACGCATCCGGACGCACATCCCCGGAGTGGTCTTACGCACCTCTTTTATTGTCGGTTTTCCTGGTGAACAAGAAGACGATTTCCAGCAGTTGCTCGATTTTATTGGCGAAGCGGAAATTGATCATGTTGGCGTGTTTCGCTACTCGCAAGAAGAGGGCACCGCAGCAGGCGTATTGTCCAATCAAGTCGCTGAAGAGATCAAACAGGAGCGCTGGAAGCACCTCATGGAGCGTCAATATCAGGTCGTGCGCAAAAAGCAGCTGTCACTCGTCGGCTCTGAGCAGGACGTGCTTGTGTGTGACACTGACGAACAGGGACGCATATGGGGACGCACCCGTGGCCAAGCACCGGATATTGATGGTGTGGTCTATCTTTCTGAATTTGCTCAACCTGCCCAACAGGCCCAAGCCGAGAGCGGAGAGATTATCCCAGTCCGCATCTCCAGTGTTGATGGCTACGATCTCAATGCCACCCGACTTGCTCCACCTGCTCCATGTGTCTCTTCCGGTGCGGCATCAGCCTCCACTGAGCAGTGGCAGAACCCTGTTGACTTTGATGAGCTTCCTCATTAGGGTGGGCTGCTTTTTATAGCCTGAACGTCAGAGGGAATAGGACATGCGAAAAGCGTTTCTGAAAAAAATGCGAGAAATCCTCAATGCCCAGAAGAAGCAGATTCTCGAGCAGTTGGATGAAGAATTTCGTGTCGGCAAGGAAGGGACCCTAGAAGAGGGGATGGACACCTATGATCTCGCCAGCGAAGAGCGCGACCGGGAGATTAATCTGATCCTCAGCGATCGAGATCGAGATAAACTCCAGGCTATTGAAGATGCACTCGAACGGATTGAGTCCGCTGACTACGGTATCTGTGAAATGTGCGAAGAAGAAGTTGCCCCTGAGCGGCTAGAGGCGTTGCCGTTTACCCGTCTGTGTGTGTCCTGCCAGAGCGATCTTGAAAAAGAAGCCAAACTGCATCGCAGCAATAACGAAGATCGTCCCTACCGTCGCGCCCCAATGGTTGACCTCGACGACGATGGCGCCTGAGTCGGTTGCGATCAGCTGACAAATGGTCCGACTGAGGTGGTGATCTCACACCACCTCTTTGTTTTCGCTCATATTCCACACTCTAGGCTAGGGTGCAAGCAGCATGTCCACGCAGGCACTCCGCGCACATTTAGAGACCTTCTTTTCAGCTGGTGTTGATGCGGCCGACCCCGCTCAACTGATTCGTCGCACCGTTCGTACGGAGCACACGCATCTTAACGTTCACATTGGATCACACACATCCACCTTTCCTCTCCAGGGCCACGTCTTCCTGATTGGCGCCGGAAAAGGCGCTGGACGTATGGCCCAGGCATTTCTCCCCGTGCTTGGCGAACGTTTGACTGGTGGGGTTGTTATTGTTCCGCAAATTGTTCCAAAAGACGCGCAGCTCAGGCTTGATCCACTCAGCACAGTTCATGGTGAACATCCCCTGCCTGGTCAGGGCAGTCTACGTGGCAGCAAAGAGATCATGGCTCTCCTTGCTCACAGACACCCATCCGATCTCATTTGTTTTTGCTTAACTGGAGGTGCGTCAAGTCTCCTGGTGCAACCGGTTCCAGGAGTGTCGTTAGAGGATAAATTAGCAGTCAATCGGCTTCTCTTAGCCAGCGGAGCCGATATTCAGGCCATTAATACGGTCCGCAAACACTTGTCACAGATCAAAGGCGGAAACCTGGCCCGTTTCGCTTCTCCTGCAACCGTGCTCAGTTTTATTCTTTCCGATGTGATTGGCGACGATCTGAGCACTATAGGCTCAGGCCCGACCGTTGCTGACCCGACAACTTTCCAAGATGCTTGGGATATTTTGGAAAATTATGACCTGCTGACTGCTATCCCCGGCTCAGTCGAGAGGCACCTCGCCCGGGGCCTCAGTGGTCTCGCCGAAGAGACTCCTAAGCCTGGCGAAGCTGCATTCTCGAATGTCCATAACTTTCTGATTGGTTCGAACAGTCTTGCGCTTGAAGCCGCAGCCTGTGCGGCACGTCAGCATGGATGTACGCCAGAGATTCTTCCTGAGCCCTTAGATGGAGATACGACTCAGGCAGCACGTGCTTTTGCCAGGCAGATACGGGCACGTCTGTCAAAAGATCTCAACGATAAGAGACCCGTGTGTCTGCTGGCAGGCGGAGAAACAACCGTCCATGTGACGGGAAAAGGGAAGGGCGGTCGCAATCAAGAATTTGCCTTAGTTGTGGCTCAAGAGCTACACAACGAATCAGGCTGGGCCCTCCTCAGCGCTGGAACCGACGGCATTGATGGCCCGACTGATGCAGCCGGAGCCTTTGTTGATGGCAACAGCTTGCATAGAGCGTACGAGAAAGGGCTTGATCCACAGGCCGCGCTTCAGAACAATGATTCCTATGCGCTCTTTGCCGCGCTTGGTGATTTATTCCAGCCTGGCCCGACAGGGACAAATGTCATGGATATAAAAATTGTGTTTATCGCGCCATTGGAAGGCTGACTGACGACAAATTTGTTTCCGCCATGATCCCTCCATCGTGTATGGAGGTAGCCAGTAAGGCAAGTTTTCGCTACAAGAACCACCGAAAGGAGTCATCTCATGAGTGTAATGGTTCTCGTTCAAGGCAATCCGCATCCGGATAAGGCTGACACGCTGCAAAAGTACCAACAAACGGCTCGGACGGTGATTGGCAAGCATGGCGGTGAGGTTGTTGCTCGCGGCAGTGGGGTCGGCAAATTGCACGGTCCGAAGGAATATCAAGTCGGTATCGTGATTCGTTTTCCGGATAAAGCAGCAATCGAAGCTTGGTATAGTGACCCTGACTACCAAGCTGTTTTACCGCTGCGCAATGAAGCCTATGCGGATTTAGAGATCACGATGTTTCAGGAATAAGGAATCACGCCCATGATGAAGTTCGGCATTATGGTCATGCCCCAGCATCCGCGGACCGATTCACCGACCAAACGGTTCCGCGAAACGGCCCAACTGACTCGCCTGGCTCGTGATGCCGGCTTTGATTCCATTGCGTGTGGGCAACACTTTCTGTCGCCACCGTATCAAAATATCCAGAGCATTCCGCTCTTGGCTCGGCTGGCGGCAGAGAGCGGCTCAATGGATTTGATCCTGTCGATTATCCTGCTGCCACTCTACAGTCCTGTTGGTCTCGCCGAAGATGTTGCCTCGCTCGATGTCATCAGCGACGGACGGGTGATTTTTGGCTTGGGCCTAGGCTATCGAGATATTGAATATGAAGCGTTCAATACCACCCGCAAGGATCGCACGGGTCGTTTTCTCGAAGCCCTAGAGCTGATTCGCCGCTTATGGACTGAGAAAGAAGTGACCTTCTCTGGCAAACACTTCAGTGTCACCGGTGGCACTTGCACGATCCGTCCTGTGCAAAAGCCGCATCCGCCTATCTGGATTGCGGCCAATCACGATAGCGCGATTGCCCGGGCCGGTCGGTTGGGCTGTGAATGGCTGCTTAACCCGCATGCGACGCTTACGACCCTCGAACGCCAAATGCAGATCTACACAGATGCGCTGAAGGAAGCTGATAAGACGACCCCGCCAGTGTTTCCGATTATCAAAGAGATGCACCTTGCCACTACCCGTGAGGAAGCTATCAAAGTGGCCCAGCCCTATCTGGAAGGTAAATATCAGGCGTATGCCGACTGGGGGCAAGATAAGGCGATGCCTGGCCAGGAGTCATTTCGCATCCCGTTTGAGGAGTTGGCCAAAGACCGCTTTATCTTGGGCAATGTCGATGATGTCATTCAGCAGATTGAAGCGCACCGCGACCGACTCGGCACCAATCACTTCATCTTTCGTATCTGGTGGCCGGGCATGGAAGCTTATCATGCCTATCGGGTGGTTGAGTTGATGGGCTCGCATGTGATCCCGTATTTTCGGGACAACTGAGAGCCTTTGGACAGCGTGACTTCATTTCGAAAAGGCGCGGCCGCGTCGGTGAAGGTATGACACCGGGCGAGTTCATCGCCAAGTGGCGAGCTTCCGCACTGAAAGAGCGCTCGGCGTCGCAGGAACATTTCATCGACCTGTGTCGGCTGCTGGACGAGCCGACCCCCGCCCAAGCCGACCCCACCGGCGAGCAGTACTGCTTCGAGCGTGGCGCACGCAAAGACAGCGGCGGCGACGGCTGGGCCGATGTGTGGAAGCGCCATCACTTTGCCTGGGAGTACAAGGGCAAACACGCGAACCTCGACGCGGCCTTCAATCAGTTGCGGCAATACGCCCTCGCGCTGGAGAACCCGCCGCTCTTGATCGTTTCGGACATGGCGCGGTTCCGTATCCGCACCAACTGGACCAACACTGTCAGCCAAACCCACGAGTTCGATCTGGACGATCTCAGCGACGCGGCCGTGCGCGACACACTCAAGTGGGCGCTGTCCGATCCCGAACGGCTGCGGCCCGGTGAGACGCGGCAGGCCGTCACCGAACGCGCGGCCACGACGTTTGCCGCCCTGGCCCAGGCGTTGCGGGAGCGCGGCCACGAGAGTCACGTTGTGGCGCATTTCGTCAATCGCCTGGTGTTCTGCATGTTCGCCGAAGACGTGGGCCTGCTGCCCAATAAAATGTTCACCCGTATGCTGGAGCAGGCGCGGCAGCAACCCGAAGAGTTCGCCGAGCTGGCCCGGGTGCTCTTTCAGGCCATGGCCTCGGGCGGACGGGTCGGCTTCGAGCCGGTGGCGTGGTTCAACGGCGGCTTGTTCGACGACGACACGGCCCTGCCCTTGGAACATACCGATATTGCCACTGTGCTCGCGGCCGCCAAGCTCGACTGGTCGGAGATTGATCCCTCGATTCTCGGCACGTTGTTTGAGCGCGGGCTCGATCCGGACAAACGCTCGCAACTGGGCGCGCATTACACCGACCGGGACAAGATCATGCTGATCGTCGAGCCGGTCATCGTCCGGCCTTGGCTGGCTGAGTGGGAGACGGCCAAGACCAAGATTGCATCGAGTCTGGAAAAGGCGACGACTGCCACGTCAGCCTCCGCACAGACTCGGCGGCGCAGGGAGGCCGAGCGGCTACTGAACGCGTTCCTCAAACGGCTGCGCGCCTTTACGGTGCTTGACCCCGCCTGCGGCTCCG
The DNA here is from genome assembly GCA_965231765.1 of Binatia bacterium. GTDB lineage: Bacteria > Desulfobacterota > Binatia > Bin18 > Bin18 > JAAXHF01. Next base: position 2,919,499 of record OZ246887.1, on the reverse strand, counting down.
GCAACTTCCTGTATCTGGCGCTGCATGCCCTCAAGGACCTGGAGCATCGGGTGCAGTTGGAGGCCGAGACGCTGGGCTTGGAGAGAGAATTTCCCGCCATCGGCCCGGCCAACGTCAAGGGCATTGAGATGAACGCTTACGCTGCCGAACTGGCCCGCGTCTCGGTCTGGATCGGCGAAATACAATGGATGCGGCGCAACGGCTTCTCTGAAGCACGTGATCCCATCCTGAAACCGCTCGACACCATCGAATGCCGCGACGCCATCCTGGCGCCGGACGGTGGGGAGCCCGAGTGGCCTAATGCCGATGTGGTGATCGGCAATCCACCGTTTCTTGGCGGCAAGCTGTTAATCGCGAGTCTTGGCGAGGACTATGTCTCGAAAGTTTTTTCGACATACACAGGCCGGGTACCGGCAGAAGCCGACCTCGTCACTTACTGGTTCGTCAAGGCCGGCGAACACATGAGATCGGGCAAGACCAAACGGGCCGGATTCGTTGCGACCAATTCCATTCGCGGCGGCGCAAACCGGAGGGCGTTACAGGCCGCGACCGACGCCCGCCCGGTCTTCGAGGCGTGGAGTGATGAACCGTGGGTCGTGGATGGCGCTGCTGTGCGCGTTTCCCTGATCTGCTTTTCATGCATGGACGGTGAATCGGTGTCGGAAGCGCGGCTCGATGGTCAGGCTGTGGACGAGATTCACGCCGACTTGACGGCGAAGCGTGGTGGAACGGGTATTGATCTGACCCAAGCGAAGCGTCTTGCTGAGAATAGCGGTGTTGCCTTCATGGGCGACACGAAAGGCGGCCCGTTCGATATCTCCGGCGACCTCGCGCGAGAGTGGCTACGACTCCCGTCAAACCCCAACGGACGGCCTAACGCTGACGTACTGAAACCCTGGACTAATGGTATGGACGTGGCACGGCGCCCGACCGGAAAATGGATTGTTGATTTCGGCCGGGAGATGTCACAAGCGGAGGCTGCGCTCTATGAGTCGCCTTTCGCGTATATCGCAGAAAGCGTTCGGCCTTCGCGACAGAAGAGCCGTGTTAAGAAACTCAGGGATTTCTGGTGGCGACATGAACGTCCCCGACCCGCGATGTGGCAGGCGCTGGACGGCCTGTCGCGCTACATCGCAACCCCAACCGTCGCCAAGCATCGTCTATTCGCGTGGTACGACGCGCGCATCTGTCCCGACCATCAACTGATCGTCATCGCCCGCGACGACGACACGACCTTCGGCATCCTGCACAGCCGGTTTCATGAAGTGTGGTCGCTCCGGCTCGGCACCAGTCTGGAGGATCGCCCGCGCTACACGCCGACCACCACCTTCGAGACGTTTCCGTTTCCAGATGGGCTATCGCCCAACATCCCCGCCGGCGACTATGCCAACGACTCTCGCGCCGTCGCCATTGCGGAAGCCGCCCAGCGGTTGGTAGAACTGCGTGACCGCTGGCTCAACCCGCCCGAATGGGTGGAGTGGGTAGACGAGCCAGTCCCCACCTACCCCAAACGCCCGGTTCCCCGCAACGAGGACGCAGCGAAAGCACTCAGGAAACGCACCCTGACCAACCTCTACAATGCTCGCCCGCAATGGCTGGCCGACGCCCACGCAAGCCTTGATGTTGCCGTGGCAGCAGCCTACGGCTGGCCTGCCGACATTTCTGACGATGACGCGCTGCGGGAATTACTGACACTTAACTTGGAGACTTGACACCGTGGCTATTATCGGCCCCGCTTTGCGTTTGCCACCGTGTAAGGGTGTGACATACCGGTCCTTATCGGACGCAGCGTCCGGACCGGGTGCTGTTCGAGCTGCCACCCAGATCGGCCAATATGGAGAGGCAGGAGGAGAAGACGTGAACGACAAAGAAAGAGCGACTAAGAATATCAGGACAGCCGTAGCAATGTACCATTCTGCTTCTTTAGTTCACGCGGCATTTGAAAAAGGGATGGGAGGAACGAAAGAAGAACAGCAACAAGCAACGACATTCGTCTTATCATCGAACATCCTGGGGGCATTTGGAATCGAGAACGCCCTCAAGGCACTGATTCGGCGAGAAGGGAAAAATCCCAAGAACATTCACAACCTACGGAAGCTCTATGAGATGCTGGCTCCTGAGACACAACAGCGCATCCATGAAAAGAGCAAGGCGATAGAAGTCCGGGTAAATGGAAAAGGAATGCGCATCCGGGTCGAAGGGGTCATAGACGAACATCAAGACAGCTTTCAGGAGTGGCGCTATAGGGAAGCGGGAAAAGACTTGCCAGTAGTCCTTGGCGTGCTAACCGGAACCCTCTTGGCCATGATCCGGACACACGACGAGAAGTATGGAGCAGACCTCAAGAGAGAAGAAAAGCAGGGAGCAGACCGAGTTTCCCCAGCAATGCACGAGACGGCGATGAAATACTACAAAAACGTTCTTATGCCAAAATCCGGCTGATGATTCGGGAGGGGTGGTAGAAGGCCGAGGCGGGTGCGGAGCGCGGGCGAAGCCAGCCCGGTAGGTCGGCTTAGCGGAGCGTAATCCGACACCCTCGATAGAGAAACGCTCAGCAGAGTTCGGCGCGGTGTCCTTGGTCAGGGATTTTGACCCCATACACGGCGTGGCCTGCGGTGCGGCTCTTGAACCATTCGGGGCGCTTTGAATGAGCGGCAGGCGTGACTCGGTTTGCGCGGACGATAAATCAGGCTAGGATGGCCTGAAACCAAGTAATCCACGGCGGGCAAGAGACATGGTCAGCGATCAGACTCGAAATACCATCTGGCAAGGACTCCTGGATATGGCAAGGCTCGTCCGTTACTACGAGAGCCTGTCCGACCGGCATCGACGCAAACACTTTGGGATTCGCGTTGTGCTACTTGCCGCGGCGGCCAGCGGCATTGCAGCCTTGCTTGATTTGTTTCCAGAGGTCGTTCAGATTGCTGCTGGTGGCCTGGTCGCCCTGTGTGTCGTGTGGGATTTTGTGTCAGACTACGCAAAAAAAGCCGCCATTCTGCACGCAATCAGCATTGAATGCAGCGCCCTTGAGGTCGAATGGCAAGACTTGTGGGGCGACCTTGAGAACATCGACGACACAGATGCCCGACAACGCAACACGCGCCTGTCACGGAGACTCACGGAGGTCACCGGCTGGGCCGGGCATACCGATATTCAAGAAGACCCAAAGCTGAACGAAAAGTGCGAAGCTGCGGCCTACCGGGTGATGCAAGATCAGTATGGAGTCTGACACGAAGATCCAGAGCGCACCGGGGAAGCCTGCCCGGCCAGGCAAGACGCCTCCACCCCCACCGCCCCCCAGGCCCAAGCCGGAGCAGGGCGAACCAAAACCCAACCAGGGTAAGAAATAGTCCCTAGACGAGGCCGCCCGGCGGCTGGTCGAACTCCATAATCGCTGGCTCAATCTGCTCCAGACGCACTGCTGGAATTGAATCTGACGCGGGGCGGGTAAAAAGTGACTGGCGGCGGTGAGGAAATATTAGGGTACGCTTTGCTAACCACCGGCTTCGCCCGCGAAAACTAAGCCCGCTGCGCAACAAAAAACAGGCGGCGGAACGGAAATAGAGTGCCGCGTGGCCCCTGTGGATATGCCTCGCGCAGCCTGTCTCGATACGCCTTGAGGAACGGCTCGTGCTGCTCGCTGGGGAGCCGGGTTAGAGCTGGCCGTAGCGCCGTGCCCTTCATCCATTCTAAAACCGCATCCTCACCTTCAAGGATCTGCTGGTAGATCGTTTCCCATAGATTCACTGTGAGGCCGAGATTCTGAAGAGTCTCCACATACCACGTCGGCGTCTCAACAAAGTAGCGTTCCTGCCACGAGCTGAGCGATTCCGCCCAAGGATCTTGGCGGACCAGCTCGTACAAGAGACGGTGCGCAGCCTCGTCGAAATTACGAGGCATCTGAACGGCTAACACACCGTGCGGAGCCAATAAGCTCACCAGGTGGTGCAATACCTTTGCATGATCTGGAACCCACTGAAGCGCAGCATTTGAAATAACCCGATCAAAAGCAGTGTCGGGTTGCCAGGTCGCAATGTCTGCTTGTATGAGGTGAAGCTCTGGATTGGCGGGAAGTTGCCGCGCCTTTTCGAGCATCTGGGGTGAGTTATCGACGCCCGTCACTGTTGCGTCTGGCCAGCGGGTACATAATGTCTGGGTGAGGTTTCCGGGACCACAACCGAGGTCGGCAACTGTTTGTACATTGTCGTCAGGGGTCTGGCCGATAAGGTCGAAGAAAGGACGCGCGCGTTCACGGCTGAAACGTTGGTATTGTTGGGGGTCCCAATGGCTAGGGCGAGGAGGGGAAGTGATCATTTTTTTACCTCTTTGAGCTGACGCGGAGCGTCAGGGAAAGCGTCCCCACGCGGAGCATGGGGACGAGAGGCCTTCTACAACGCTGGCCGTGCCAGAACTTCGTTCTCCACCTTCCTCTTCACCCAGCGTCCATCCCGCTCACTGCCCACCAGCTTGCTGTCCTCGACAATCACCTTGCCCCGCAGAATCGTCATTACCGGATATCCTTTGCAAACGTAGCCATCCCAAATACTGTAGTCCGAGTCTGCGTGGAGATCGCTCAGGCTAATCGTCTTTTGCAAATTTGGATCAATGAGTACAATATCAGCATCACTGCCCGGTTGGATCACGCCCTTCTGCGGATACAGGCCTAACAGCTTGGCTGCGTTGGTGGAGGTAATCTCCGCAAAGCGCTGTAGAGACATATTCCGTTCGGTCACAAATTTGGTGAATGCAACTGGCAGCCGCGTTTCTATCCCATTATGTCCGCCGCATACGGTCTCAATCGTGTCGCCAAACAGCTTTGGGCCTTTGAACGTGGTGTACTCGTCCGTTGCGGTAGTGGCCAGGCGACCGTCCATGAGTCCGGCGATGAGTTGGTCTCGATCTTCGGCATATTTAATGGCGGGGTAAGTATGAATCGCCGTACCGCCAGGCTTTTTGTAGTCTTCGCAGGTGAACTCCAAGTAATGATGGAGGGCTTCGCCATACACCGGCTGTCCCTGAGCACGTGCTTCAGCAATGGCGGCGACGCCTTCTTTCGCTGTTGTATGCACAAAATAGATGCCGACCCCGGAATACTTGGCCAGCCGGATGACGGTCCGGAACGCGATGTCTTCGGACATATTGTTGTGTACCAGGTGGATGTGGTGACCCTGGGCGCGTCCTTCGCGTTTGAGCTTTTCGGTCATGTACTGAACGATTTCATCATCCTCAGCATGTACAGCCATCATGCCACCGTGCTTGGCGACTTCGCTGAATATGCCAAACAGATGCCCGTAGGGGACCCGTACTTCCATCGTGGTGAAAATCTTAAAGCTGCCGATCCCTTCTTCGAGCGCTTCTCGAATCTGGCCGACCGCTGCGCTGGCGGCCCTGCCAGCAATAATGTAATGAAAGGCAAAGTCGGTATAACAATGATCATGAAACACCGCGCGTCGTCGGTCGAGGGTTTCAAGCACCGGCCGACGGCTCTCGCCACTCAGCGCCTTGCGTGACAGATCGCCGGTAAAATCAATAATTGTTGTTACCCCGCCAAACGCTGCAGCACGACTAGCGGCCTCAGGCGGCTGGGTCATGACATCAGCGTGGCCGGTCCAATCAGGAGGGACGGGAACCCCAATATGAGCGTGTGGCTCAATGCCACCGGGTAGAACAAGTTTTCCGCTCGCATCAATGACTCGTTGTGCCTCGGCATTGAGTGTGCCTGGCTGGTTCAAGGACACGATCTTGCCGTCTTGAATAGCAACTTCTACTTCGCCAACGGTATGAGGCGTGACAACCTGTCCGCCTCTAATAATGAGGTCCAACATAGCTTCCCTCCTTAGTATCGTGTCTTGACTCGCACGAGTGTAGTAAGCCGAACGGTAGCATAGGAGAGATGTTCCTAGAAAGGACTGAGGGCCGAGTAGGAGCCTTGTCAAACTCCTCTGACATGCTCAGCCCTTTCTTTGCCTCTTGATCTCAACCCAGAACGTGCTAGGGGAAAAGATACGTCATTAATAAGGAGGGTCCATTATGGCAGATACACGTGTGATTTCAGCAGATTCGCACTTTGTGGAACCGCCGGATATGTGGGCAGAGCGGGTGGACAAGAAGTTCCGCGACCGCGCGCCGCATACGGTGAAGGGACATGGAGGGAGAGAGGGCGAGTTCTTTGTGTGTGAGAACATTGCCCCTATCCCGGTAGCCGGGTTTTTCGGCGCAGGCGTGCCGTCGGCAGATCTTGCTGCGCATAACAGGAAGGGGTTTGAAGCGGCACCGGCCAGTGTCTGGGACCCTGCGGCCCGGATTAAGGACCAGGACCGGGATGGCTTACAGGCTGAGGTGATCTACACCTCTATGGGCATGCCGCTGTACGGTCTGGATGATGTCAACCTACGGGTGGCTTGTTTTCAGGCCTATAATGACTGGGCGGTTGAGTATTGCAGCCATGATCCAAAACGTCTCCTCCCTCTTGGGCTGGTTACCCTGGAAGACATTGGTGCTGGGGTGAAAGAACTTGAGCGGGTTGCCAAAAAGGGGATGCGGGGAGCAATGATCTGGGCTGAGCCGCCCGCTGATCGGCCCTACAGCCATCCGGACTATGATCCGTTCTGGGCAGCCGCGTCGGATCTCAATATACCCCTGTCCCTGCACATCCTGACCGGTCGCAAGGGTATGGGGGTCGATTTCTTTAAGGATAACCTGGCGCTCCAGGTGTCCACGCTGCACCACGAAGTGGAGCGTTCCATAGCCGTGTTTGTCCTGGGTGGGGTGTTAGAGCGCTTTCCCAAGCTAACCATCGTCTCAGCCGAGAATGATGTGGCCTGGATGCCGTACTTCATGTGGCGGATGGATTTTGCTCATGGCCGGGTTGGTCAAGCCTCAGCGACACCGGTGAAGTTGAGCCTGAAGCCGAGCGACTACGTCAAGCGTCAAGTGTACGCGAGCTTTATCGAGGAGCCGATTTTGCTGGATGGATTCCACCGCTATGCGGCGGACAATGGGATGTGGTCTTCGGACTACCCCCATACGGCAGCTATCTGGCCGCGTTCGCAGGAGTTCATTAAAGAGACATTTAGTGAGCTCTCAGACGCAGAACGGCAAAAGCTCGTGCACGACACGGCTGCCCGTGTCTACAAGATCGACTAACAGGGCTGATTAACAGGACTGAGGAGGAAAGGGCGGGACAATCAGAACCCCTTTTCACTCAGTCCTCAGTACCTATTACTCTCCCTCACCTCTTCTCACCCCGTCCCTCCTTTTTGCTATCAGCACCTAACCAAAAAAACATGTTCCTTGTCTTTTTGTGGGTTCGCTGATAGCTGACCGCTGAGAGATATTCGAGGAGGGAAACTATGGTCCGAGCCCTGGATGATATCCGTATTCTTGATCTGACCCATTTTTACAACGGTCCGTATGCCACGCTGGTCCTGAGCTTCTTAGGCGCAGAGGTGATCAAGCTTGAACCGCCCCGTCATGGCGAGCGAGCCCGGACGATTTTTCCGATACGAGATGCCGCTAGAGAGAGCTATCCCTTTGTCATGCTCAATTCGAATAAAAAAGGGATTACGCTTGACCTGAAATCGTCGCGTGGCAAGGATCTCTTTAAGGAGCTGATCAAGAACGTTGACGTTGCGGTCGATAACTTTGCGCTGGGTGTTATGGACAAGCTCGATCTGGGATTTGAGACGCTGAAACAAAGCAATCCACAGCTTGTCTACGCTTCCAGCACTGGTTATGGGCGAAGCGGTCCGTACAGTTCCTTCCCTGCTTTTGACCCAGTGATCCAGGCCATGGTTGGGTTGATGAGCACGACTGGTTTTCCTGATGGACCACCGGTCAAAGCTGGCCCGCCGATCATGGACATGATGGGCGGGATTCATTTGGCGACTGGCATTCTGGCCGCGTTGCACCAGCGCGACCGCACAGGCGAAGGTGTCTTTGTGGAAACCTCTTTGTACGAGGCAGCTTTTGCGCCACTCACAACCCAGATCTCTAGTTATATTGCCAATGGCAGAAAGAAATATGAACGGCCGGGAAATACGGCACCGAATAACGCCTTTGTCCCCTACGACTGCTATCCGGCCAAAGATGGCCACGTGTTGCTCCTGTGCGCGGATGATCACAAGTGGAAAGAACTGTGCAAGCTGATGGGGCGTGCAGAGCTGGCTGATCATCCCGACTATGCAACCAACGCCAAGCGCAGGAAGCGAGTCGATGAAACCAACGCCATGGTCATCGAATGGACCCAGTCGCTTCCTAAACAGGAAGTCATGAATCGCTGTGGAGCAGCTGACATCACCTGCGGCGCAGTGAAAGAAGTGGACGAGTTACTCACCGACCCACACATCCGTGAACGTGGCATGTTACAAGACATCGATCATCCCAAAGTTGGAAAGATGGCCGTGCTCGGTTCCCCCTGGCGGCTGAATGATGACCACCCGCCGATTGATTCCCCAAGTCCGAGCCTGGGGCAGCATAATGATTTGATATTTGGGAAAATGCTTGGACTGTCGGAGGGGGAGATTGAGAAGCTGAGGGAGGAGGGGGTGATTTGAGAAATTCTGGTCTTTAAGGGGCTTGATATGCTACACCGTATTGTATGGAATGAGAAACTGTGAGTCATACAACTGAACTTCCTCAGGTGCTAACACTGGAAGAAGCTTCGCGCTACTTGAGGCTCCCCAAAAAAACGGTTGAGCGTCAGGCCATTCAAGGAAAGCTTCCTGGGCGTTGCATCGAGAAAACGTGGCGCTTTCTCAAAGAGGCAATCGACGAATGGCTGCGAAGCCAAGATAGCCGCGCGATACTGTTACAACAGGCAGGAGCGTTTGCTGATGATGAGACCTTGCCTGAGCTGCGAGCCAAAATTTATGCAGAGCGAGGACGGCCGGAAACGGACGAGGGAATGGCGCAGTAGTGTATCTCTTGGATACTGACACGCTCACCCATCTTCAAGCTGGCCATCCTCGCGTTGTTCGCCATTTACACGAGCTTACCGATCCCGATGTTGGCATTACGATTATCACCAAGTCGAGTTGTTACGAGGACGCTACGATTACATCCTTAAAGCAACGCCTGGTCCAGAACTATTGAAAGCTCAACAACTTCTTTCTCGGACTGAAGCCTTCCTCGATTTGTTCCAAGTCATTCTCGTTGATGAAGCTGCAACTGCTTGTATGGACCAGTTGCAAGGGATAAGAGGACTCCGTAAAATCGGCCGCGCCGATTTACTGATCGCAAGTATAGCGCTTGCTCGCAGTGCAATTTTAGTGACGCGAAATGTTCGCCACTTCCGGCGTGTTCCTGGTCTTACTGTTGTGAATTGGGTTGACTGAGCAGCAAAGGCGAAGGAGATCTTCATTGGCAATCCGGAACAGCTCTCTGAAATGAGAAACGTGGCATGTTACAAGATATCAATCACTCAGTCGCCGGACGCATGGCGGCCGTCCTCGGCTCCCCCAGGCGGTTGAATGATGACCCTCCACCCATTAATTCTCCAAGTCCGAGCCTGGGGCAGCATAATGATTTGATATTTGGGAAAATGCTTGGACTGTCGGAGGGGGAGATTGAGAAGCTGAGGGCGGATGGGGTGATTTGAGAAATTCTGGTCTTTGAGGGGCTGCACCCGTGAGGGTACGAATAATCATTGCCGTGGATGAGCCCAGCTTGCATACCCCTCCCCAGTCTCTTATCCTTTTCAACATGGACACTTTACCCGCTGGCCCAAAGTCGCCCGCCGCAGTCCAGCTCATGCACTGGATCTTCCGGCCGATTCCGTTCATGCAGGAGTGCGCTGAGCGGTATGGCGATTGCTTTACCATTCGCCTGCCGCGCACTGCGCCGTTTGTGATGTTCAGTTCGCCTGATGCCGTGAAGCAGATCTTCACTGCCGACCCAGAGCAGCTCCCAGCTGGAGAGACCCGCGCGATCTTGCAGCCACTTGTTGGTGATCATTCTCTGCTCCTGCTTGATGGAGCACGGCATATGCATCAGCGGCGGCTGATGGCGCCGTCTTTCCATGGTGAGCGGATGCAAGCCTATGGTCAGGTCATGCGTGAGGTCGCGGACCACAGCATTGAAACCTGGCCGACAGGTCGTACTTTTCCTATCCATTCCCGTATGCAGGATATTACGCTCAATATCATCTTGCGGACGGTCTTTGGGGTGGACGACGGACCCGAGTTAGGACGACTACGGAGCTGCTTAGCCGAAATGCTATCCTTAGGTGCCAATCCGATCAGACTCATTCCGTGGTTTCAGGGCGTGATAAACTTGTTCACCAAGGGCAAAGAGCTGAAACAGCTCATGGATGAGATCGATGAACTCCTGTACGCCCAGATTGCTTACCGTCGGAAAGAGGGCGGCATAGGACGCGAAGATATCCTCTCACTGTTGATCGAAGCCCGAGACGAGGACGGCCAGCCAATGACCGACTGGGAACTCCGCGACGAGATGATCACCATGCTCGTCGCCGGTCATGAGACAACCGCAACATCCCTGGCCTGGACATTCCATCGCATTCTGGAGCGACCCGACGTGATGGAAAAGCTTCGGGCAGAACTGCAGGCAGTCCTGGGTTCAGGGCCGGTTGAAGCCCAGCATATCGCCAAGCTCGAATATCTCGACGCCACGATCAAAGAAACGCAACGCGTGCATCCGATCGTGCCCATCGTTGCACGCCTCTCGCATGAGCCGGTGTATATCGGCGGACAGGACTTGCCGGCTGGTGTTATGATCGCCCCGTGTATTTATCTGACCCATCATAATCCAGATGTCTGGCCCGATCCTTACCGATTTGATCCAGACCGATTCTATGGCAAACGTGTCAGTCCATACGACTTCTTCCCGTTCGGCGGTGGTATTCGTCACTGTATTGGTGCTGCATTTGCGATGTACGAAATGAAGATCGTGCTGGCTGAGGTCCTGTCGCGGGTCACGCTGCATGCTGCGCCTGGACACAAGGTAAAGCTGGTGCGACGGGGGATTACTTTTGCACCGTCTGCAGGCATGCCAGTTGTATGCGACAAGCTGGCGGCGTGAGGAGCACAAGAGAGGAAATGACCACCGCCCTAACCGCTTCGCCGCGTCAACTCCGCATAACAGTACACCAACGCCACCCCACGATACGGTCGCCAGCGTTCAGCAAACGCGCGCATATCTGTTTCAGTCGCTTTCTGTGCTTTTCCCAATAAACCTTGGGCAACGTATTTCACAACACCAAGGTCTCCACCAGGAAATGTATCTGGCCGGGCAAGGCCACGCATCAAGGCAATTTCAGCGGTCCAACGGCCAATGCCTTTGAGCTGCGTCAGCTGTGTGATCGCTTCTTCGTCAGGCAGCGCAGCGATCGCGTCTTGGGATAGGTCGCCTGAAGCAAAGGCTTGTCCTAAACGCACCAGCGCACCAGCTTTGGCTCCGCTCAAACGAAAACGCCGCATACTGTCTTGTGACTCTGCCGCAAAACGTTTGGGGTCAGGAAATGCATAATGTATCTCGCCGTTGGCCTTCCATTTCCGTCCAAACGTCTCAACCAGTTCTCTTTTGATTGAATAGGCAAAGGTCAGATTGACCTGTTGGGATAAGACACCCGTTACCAGCGATTCAAACACGGTCGGACCTGAGGCAAGTTTGAGCCCGCGAAAAGGTTTGATTAAGGGAGCCAGAAACTCATCTTTACGAGCTAAACGATAAAAAGGCTTAAGGTCGAGATCTGTGCATAGAATATGGCGAAGCTGAGCGGCAAACTCAGGTCGGTCGAGGTTGGTCTTTGGTGGCCCTTGGAGTTCGACCTGAAGGAGTGGTTTTGTAACAGTGCCGACATCGGTCACTGTGGCAAGGGCTAATTGTTTATCGACACACAGCAGCCGCTGGTAACGATTACCCTGAACATGATCAACGATCTCGTCACTGAAGCGTGAGAAACGGCTGGCAGTGAGGGGGAAGGAGTAGGGAGGAACAGCAGTAAGAGTGAATTGATGGGGCACGGAGTTTATTTATAGCTGGTCTGGTTGCCGGGGGCCCTCACCCTAGCCCTCTCCCCCATAGATGGGGGAGAGGGGGTAAGAAGGAAAAGGGGGATAAGAGAAAAAGGAACTCCTAAATAACTTCCGCCTCTCTGAGTTCTGCGACTTTTTCCCATGAGTAGCCGAGCAGTTCGGTCAGAATCAGCTCGGTATGTTCACCGAACTCTGGGGCCATACCTTTTGGATCTCCAGGGGTTTCGCTCAAACGGATGGGCACGCCCACGACTTTGGTTTTGCCAATGCGTGGATGGTCATAGTCTACAATGTATTCATTGGCGATCATCTGCTCGTCGTTAGGCAGATCAGCGATCTCATTGACGACGGTATAAATGAAATCACCACCTTCTTTGAGCGCTTTCATCCATGCGTCACGCGGCTGGGAGGCAAAGGCTGTGTCAAAGATAGCGATCATTTCTTTGGCATTTTCTGCCCGCTTCGCCATCGTATCAAAACGCGTGTCTTTTTCGACTTCGGGTACGCCCATGACTGTACAGAAATCTGGCCAATAGCGGTCTTGCTGTGGCATGGCCAGGCAGATCCATTTTCCGTCGCCACATTTGTAGTGATTCCAAAGCGGACTGGGGGCCTCTGAGCGCGGGATGCGCCGGAATTCCTTCTCCAACATCGCTCGACAGGCAACGTTGAGTCCCTGCAGGGCAGTCATGCTGCCGAGGTGGGAGATATCGACCTCTTGGCCAATCCCGTGCGTGTTGCGAGCCAGCAGGGCGGACATGACGCCAAAGGCCAGCATAATTGCGCCCATCTGGTCAGCAATGCCACCGGCGATGCTCAGCGGGTCCATGTCTGGCTCACCCACTGCGTTCATAATGCCAGAGCGGGCAAGACCCATATAATCAAAAGACGGCTCGGCCGAGTCTGGCCCAAGCGGGCCATAGCCAGTGGCGTTGGCATAGATCAAATTCGGATTACATTTTTTGAGATCTTGATAGCCGATCCCGAGTTTGCCCGCCACGCCTTGACGAAAATTTTGTACAAACACATCAGACTTTTCCGCCAGTTTGTACACGATCTCTTTAGCCTCGGGCTTTTTCAAATCGAGCGTAATGCTCTGCTTATGTCGATTATTGGCCTCAAAATAAAAGTTGGGGCCACTCGACGCACCAACCATAGCCCCAGCGATGCTCATCACCCCGCGTCCCGGATCGCCGCCAACCCGCTCTTCGAGCTTAATTACTTCAGCCCCAAGATCGGCCAACATCATAGTCGATACTGGGCCTTGCTGCCAAATCGTCCAATCCAGAATCCGAACCCCATCGAGTGGTCGCTTCATGGTTTTCCCTCCTTATTGCAGGACTGAGTATATGGGACTTCGCTTCTGCCGCTTCAACCAACCCCTAATCCCCATCTCCCTAGATCACTTCTTCTTCTTTCAATCTGCCGATGTCTTCCCACGAGTATCCCAGGGTGTCAATCAGAATCTGTTCGGTGTGCTCACCAAACTCTGGAGCGGGAGCTTTGGCGCTGCCAGGGGTTTTGCTGAGACGGACGGGCACGCCGACGACTTTGCTGGGTCCCCAGACTGGATGGTCGTAGTCGACGACATAGTCGTTGGCAATCATCTGCGGATCATCTGGCAGTTCGTTGATGCTATTGACCACAGTGTAAATAAAATCGCCGTCGTTTTTAAGAATTTGCATCCATTCATCACGCGGCTTCGAGGCAAACTGGGTGTCGAAAACACGAATGATTTCTTTGCAGCCCTTGGCCCGGTCTCGGATCGAGCCGAAACGTGAATCGGTGCCAAACTCGGCTACGCCCATTGCCGTGCAGAAGTCGGGCCAGTAGCGATCGGACTGGAGCATCGCCAAGCAAATCCACTTATCGTCGCCACATTTGTAGTGGTTCCAGAGCGGATTGGGGGCCTTGGTCCGGTCGGCGCGACGAAATTCTTTGCCCATGGTTAAGCGACTTGAGACGTTGAGTCCTTGGAGGGCGGTCATACTCCCGAGGTGTGAGGTATCGACCTCTTGGCCCATGCCGAAGCGCTCGCGGGCCAGCAGCGCAGTGATAATACCGTAAGCCAGCATAATCGCGCCCATTTGATCCGCAATACCGCCGGCGATACTGAGCGGCTCCATATCGGGCTCACCTACGGCATTCATAATGCCTGAGCGGGCCAAGCCCATGTAATCGAACGACGGCTCACCAGAGTCTGGACCAAACGGACCATAGCCACTGGCCGTGGCATAGATCAGTTTGGGGTTGTGTTTCGACAGTGTTTCGTAATCAAGACCGAGTCGGCCTGCCACACCTTTGCGGAAGTTCTGTACAAACACATCGGACTGGGCGACGAGTTTATACACAATCTCCTGAGCCTCAGGTTTTTTGAGGTTCAGCGTCAGGCTCTTTTTATGCCGGTTATTGGCCTCAAAATAATAATTACGCTGATCGCCAGTTGACGCCCCACCAATACTCATGATGCCGCGCCCCGGGTCGCCGCCGATACGTTCCTCAAGTTTGATGACATCGGCACCCAAGTCTCCTAGCATCATGGTTGAGACCGGTCCCTGTTGCCAGATCGTCCAATCGAGAACACGGATTCCTTCTAATGGCATTACCATACTGACTTCCCTCCTGTCCTGAGCGGACTTTAGCACACGCGGGCCAGGGAGCAAAGTAAAAAAGCGAAACAAAAAAGTGGCTTTTCGCCACAACCCGAGCAGCTGCTACGATGAAGACCCTGAGAAGTTATTGACAATCTGAACGAACGTTCACTCTCTTGCCTGCTCACACTGAAGGCGCTATAGAGGTGATCGTATCTGAAAGCGTGTCAGTAAGGAGAAATACACAGTATGCGCGTCGATTTTCATACCCATACCACCCGTGGCAGCGCCGATAGTAATCTTGATCCTCTCGTCATGATCGACAAGGCTCAAAAAATTGGTCTGGAAGGTATCTGTATCACTGAGCATGATAATGCCTGGACTGATCCGGAGATCAAAGACTATGCTGAGGAGCGAGGAGTAACGCTCTTTCTCGGGATTGAGGTGTCAACGGAGTGGGGCCACGTTGGGGCTTTTGGCATCAATCAATACATCGGCGGTATCTATAAGGTCAAAGAACTGCGCCGGGTGATTGATGATGTCGGCGGGTTTCTCATTGCCAATCATCCCTTTCGCTATAAACTCGATCCACGCTTTCAGTTCATTCATAAGACGGCTGCCATTGACATTGATGACCCGGTATCGGGCATTAATGCGCTTGAAGTCCTGCAATACGTCGACGCAATTGAGGTCATAAACGGTGCCTGTTCTGAGCAAGAAAATCTATACGCGCATGCCGTGGCTCAGCACCTGGGTATGAAAGGCTTGGGCGGCAGCGATAGCCACTCTGACTCGTCCATTGGTTATGCGGTGACTGTGCTCGAAAAGCCGGTTTCGACGACCCGCGAATTAATCGACGAACTCAAAGCGGGCCGCTTCTCGGCAGGCCAAGGACTCAATACGGGAGAGTTCAGGGCATTTCCGGAATAGGGGTTGGGGATTAATAAAAACAAGAGTCCCTCCTTATTTTTATTATGGAGATTGCAAAAGCCCTGACCATTGCCGGCTCTGATAGTGGTGGTGGAGCCGGTATCCAAGCTGACCTGAAGACGTTTTTTGCTCTCGGCGCGTACGGCACCAGTATTATCACTGCTGTCACTGCCCAAAACACCCAAGGTGTGCAGGCCGTCTCTGAACTGCCAACCGAATTTGTTGCCCAACAGTTTGATAGTGTTTTATCCGACATTGGGACTCAGGCGGCGAAGACAGGCATGTTGTCTTCTATTCCCCTCGTTGAGATCGTCAGCCAGAAGCTGGCCGAATACAAGATCCGCCAACTCGTGGTTGATCCTGTTATGGTCGCCAAAGGGGGCCATGCTTTGCTCCGTGAAGAGGCGCGCTACGCCTTGGTCGAGCGCCTTTTACCGCTCGCTCTGATTGTGACCCCCAACCTCCACGAGGCTGGGCTCTTAGCCGGACTCGAAGTAAATGACCGGCCCAGCATGGAAGAAGCCGCTCGCCGGATTCAAGCGCTCGGACCCGCCTATGTGATTGTTAAAGGTGGACACTTAGAGCAGGAAGCGTGCGATCTGCTGTTTGATGGACACAGTTTTCGGGCCTATACGGCAGACAAGATGGATACCGTATGCACCCACGGTGCGGGATGTACCTTTTCAGCAGCTATCACTGCTGGACTGGCCAAGGGCTTGGCGGTTGCTGAGGCAGTCGCTGCAGCCAAAACGTTTGTGACTCAGGCTATGGCCGCCGGCTTCCTGATTGGCCAGGGGCATGCTCCACTCAACCATCGGGCTGGTTGGGTTGTGTAGGCACTTTCAGGGAAGCAAGACTCCATATCCGAAGCCTTGGTTTTTCTCACAGCCAAACTTCGCCTTGTCGCTCCGCCCGGTCTCGTGTATGATGCCGGAAATAGCTGACTCCCCATGGATGGAACTCCCAAAAAGACCGCTCCTAAACCCCGGACGCCAAAGAAAGAGACTCCCTCTCCTCCCCGTTCTCAATCGTCCAAACAGAGCCGTGGTGGCGCTCTCCAGTTAATTGAGGACATCGGTGCGCTGGTTGTCCGCTCACAAGATCTCAAGCAAACCCTCCAAGAGGTAACCCAGGCGATCGCCCAGCGGATGGGAACGAATGTGTGTTCACTCTACCTGCTGGGAGCAAAAAATAAATGGCTGACCCTGTGGGCGACGACTGGCCTTGATCGCAGCGCGGTTGGCAAAGTGCGGATGCGTAAAGAAGAAGGGCTGACGGGGCTGGTCATCGAAACAATGGAGCCGGTCATGGTCCCTGACGCCATGACGCATGCCCGCAATAAGTATTTTCCGGAGACGGGAGAAGAACGCTTTCACTCGTTTCTCGGCCTGCCACTTATCGAGCAGGAAAAGCCTATTGGCGTATTGGTTGTCCAGAGCCGCAGCCGACGGCGCTTCTCACGTACCGAAATCCGAGTTCTGCGGACGATCTCGTCGCACGTCAGTGGGATCATCGTCCAAGCTCGACTGTTAGAGACGCTTAAAACAAAGGAGCGCCAACATCGGGCGTATCGGACCCGTATGCGCAAGGCGATGCACCGCCTGAGCGCTCCAGAGAAAGAGCACACAAAACAAACTCCGGCCAAGGGACGCGCCGGACGGGTGCAACTGACTGGGGTTGGGGCATCGCCGGGCTTTGGTACCGGCCAAGCCCACCTCGTTCACCCTGAAATTCATTTAGATACACTGACCGAACGCCAGACGGATGACTCCCAGGCCGAACTCCAACAGTTCCATCATGCTCTCCAGCGTTCAATCGGAGAGATTGAAGCACTCAAAGAGCAGGTCCATGAACGCTTACCGGAAATCGATCGAGGGATCTTTGACGTGCACCGCATGATGCTGGAGGATCCTGAGCTGATTGACAAAGTTGAGGCCCTTATTAAGCAAGGCATCGCGGCGGAAAGCGCGTTCAAGAAAGTTATTGAAGACTATATTGAAACCCTGAGTCGAGTTGGTGACTCACACTTGCAAGATCGCACCGCCGATCTGCGTGATATTGCTCAGCGGATGTTGCGCAATCTCTTGGGCCTGGAAGAGTATGAAGGGCCACGCGGGGAAAGCTTTATCCTGGTGGCCGATGAAGTTACCTTGTCGGACTTGTGCCGGGTTGATCATACCCGCCTCAAAGGGGTTGTCCTGGCGAGTGGCGGGGCGACTTCGCATGCGTCTATTTTGGCCAAATCTTTTGAGATTCCAACCGTCGTTGGAGTGGGTCACACGGAGTTGGTCCACCAGAACGATACGCTGATTGTGGATGGCAACTCTGGGATCGTGTATCTCAATCCCGGCCCAGGGGTTGTCCGTGAGTATGGACGCCTCGATCGGGAGTACCGGGCGTTTAATCGCGACTTGCAGGAGGTGCATGGTCTCCCGGCTGAAACACGGGATGGTGTCCGGGTCAGTTTGAGCGCAAATGTTGGGCTGTTGAGCGATACGGCTTTTGCCAAACGCCATGGAGCAGAGGGCATTGGGCTGTATCGGACGGAAGTCCCGTTTCTCACCTACCATGATTTTCCTAGCGAAGAGGAGCAGTTCGGCCTGTATCGCCAGGTCCTGAAAGCCATGGATGGTCAATCTGTGACGATCCGGACGCTTGATTTGGGGCCGGACAAATATCCTTCCTATCTGCGTCTGCCGCAGGAAGATAACCCCTATTTGGGCTGGCGCTCAATTCGTATCTCTTTAGAGATGAGCGAGCTGTTCAAAGTCCAACTGCGAGCTATTTTGCGGGCAGGTGCATGTGGACCCGTACGGATTCTGTTTCCGATGATCTCGAGTGTTGAAGAGATCGGCCAAGTCAAAGAGCTGCTCGCCCAAGCCAAAGCCGAGCTGAGCCAAGAGGGCCAGGCGTTTGATGCAGCCATGCCTGTCGGCATCATGGTGGAAGTCCCGGCGGCGGTCTGGCTGGCTGATCGCCTCGTCCACGAAGTCGATTTTTTCAGTATTGGGACGAATGATCTGATTCAGTATTTGCTCGCAGTTGATCGTAATAACCCAAAGGTCGCTCCGCTCTACGAGCCCCTGCATCCTGCCGTTCTTAAGGCGGTCTTTTCGACTGTGCAGACGGCTAAACAGGCGGGCAAACGGGTGAGCATGTGTGGAGAGATGGCAGCCGATCCATTGTGTACGCTTCTCCTGCTCGGCATGGGACTTGATGAGTTGAGTATGGAGCCGTTTTTTGTCCCAGTCATCAAGCGGGTGATTCACTCACTGTCCGCCAAGTCAGCCCGGCGTCTCACTCAAGAAGCGGTTCGTATGGGGACGGTCCAGCAAGTCAAAGGCCGGCTGTTTAAGGAGCTCAAGCAGCTGGGCATGATTGATCTCGTCGAGATGTATCACTAGATTTGTCTGGTTTTGCCCGATTTTTTTGGATTTTTTCTCATTTGCCTTCTATTTTATTGACTTTTTTGAACACGACGGATAGAAAGTGCCGTATTTACTGGTCTACATTGGCAATTGCTCAGCGATCCCTTATGGGGGAGATCTTAACAGAAGGAAGGGAGAAGTGGTGTTATGACAAAAACAGAAATGGTCAAGAAGTTAGCTGAGACGTGGGGTGGCATTTCCAATCGCCAAGCCAATGATAACCTGACGGAGTTTGTGGGGTTTATTACTAAAACCGTCAAAAAGGAAAAAGAGCTGAAGATCCCGAACTTGGGGACGTTCCGCCTCAAGCAGTTAAAGGCGCGGACTGGCAGAAACCCGCAGACGGGTGAAGCGATCAAGATCAAAGCCCGCAAGAAGGTCGCCTTCACGCCTTCCAAAGCTTTTAAGGAAGGGATTCTCGGCGCAGCCAAAAAGTAGCCCAAAAAGGGAGGCCTAACAGGAGCCTCCCTTTTTTATGTTTCCTATAACAATGCCTTAGCGCGGCCGAAGAGGAATGACACTGAGGGGGCAATCAGGTCCCATTCGGGGTCGTGGCGTTTGCCACGCCGATGTAACATCACGTTAAAACCACTGATCACGCCAAAGCGATAACCCGCCAGCGCCCGATACCAGTCGATATCGGGGACTTTCCGCTGGACACCGTCTTCATAGCGGGCGACCAACTCTTGCGCGGCAGGCACAGCATCGATTGGGCTATGAGTCGGGTGCCAACTCTCGGGATCGATAAACACGAGCAGCCAACCCAAATCGAGCAAATGCCCGCTAATACCCGAAATTTCCCAGTCTAAGAGCGCGGCTAAGCGTGTTCCATCAAACAGAAAGTTCGTGCCCTGGAAGTCGCCATGAAAGAGGCCCATAGGTGGATCTTGAGGCCGGGTGGATAACAACATGTCTCGGACTTCTTGTCCTTGGGTGACCCACTGCGGTTCAGCCGCCTTGGCCAAAATAGTATCCCAGAAGCGGATCTCGGTATCCAAGGAACGCGGCTCTTCCCAGCCGGCCAAGTCTGTTTGCCAGTCAAGCCGATGAACCTGAGCAAGCGCATCCACTGCTTGGTGATACAGACTGGCAACAGCAGTTGGACTTGTGTCAAACGAGGCATCTGGCTGCCAGACGCTAAAGGTACGACCTGGCAGTCGCTCGACCATGATATACGGCACCTCAAACCAGCGTAGATCATCTCCCGCCCAGCGGACATTTGGTACGGGAACACCGTTACGTTTCAGTGTCTGAAGCAACGGTACTTGGCGCAGGACATCGGTGTTCCCACTTTGCCGGACCCCCTTGGGCGGCAGGCGCATGACCAACGATTCGTAACGATCCTGGCCGGATTCGTGGTAATCCACCCGAAAACCAAAGCTGAGGCCAGAGTGACCAGGCATGACTTCTACCTGGCTGACTGTTGCATCTTTCTTGTAATGAGCAATTGCAAAATCTTGGAGCTGGGTTTGGAGCTCTGCTATGTCTACTGCCATTGTGTTTGGGCCTCCTCTCATCCAGAAGCCTCAGCATCATGCCGTAGAGGACACTGTGTACTCAAGCCCTGTGCCTTTTTTTCAAGACCAAGAGCGTACACACTCTTGTCTGTTCGGAAGGGCCGGGCTAGTTGTAGAGCACAGTTTGGAATAGAGCGAGAACGGATCTGTTGGTCGAAAGAAGGAGGACACTGTCATGCGGGGACTCGAAGGTGTGCGTGTGCTTGAACTGGGAAATATGGCGTCCGCAGCCTATGCCACAAAATTGATTGGGGATCTTGGCGCGGAGGTCATAAAGATCGAGGAGCCGGGCGGAGACCAGGCGCGGGCTCGTGGACCATTTCCGCAGGGCGTGGCAGACCCGGAAAAAAGCGGCACGTTTCTGGCCCTTAATACGAATAAGCGCAGCGTTACACTCGATCTCGTCCACAGAACGCAAGACGTTACGACTCTTCAGCGGCTGGTAACGGATAGCGATATCCTGATCCATAATTATCCGCCGCAACAGATGCGCGTATTAGGCATTGATTACGACACTTTTCGCCAGCTGAACCCCCGCTTAGTGATGTGTTCCATCACTCCCTTTGGACTGACCGGTCCTCACAAAGACTATCACGCGTATGAGATTACTTCGGCCCATGGCGGAGGTTGGGCCTGGCTCAGTCCGGGGGCTTCCGATCGACCGGACTTGCCACCGCTCAAAGCTTCCGGGCATCAGTCTGACCTCCAGGCTGGACTCACTGCCGCGATGGTCTCAATGGCTGCCTACGCGCGTGGACTGGATACCGGCCAGGGAGAACATATTGATCTGTCTGTCCAGGAATATGTTGCCTCGTTTTTGGAGCAGAACTTCGTCTACTACACATATATGGAGCAGGTCGCCTCACGCTTGGGACAACGTCTGATCTATCCGTGGGGCATGTTTCAGTGTCAGGACGGGTTGATATTTGTGGTCAACGTTGAACAAGACCAGTGGCTGCGGATGGTCGAACTGATGGGCAACCCAGAATGGGCGAGTTGGGAGATTTTCCAAGACCCGTTTATGCGTGCCCAGAACTGGGACGTACTCAAGCCATATCTGGACGAATGGATGCAAGGCTGGAAGGTCGAAGAGCTGTTCAAGGTCGGACAAGAAAGACGGATCTGTTTTGCCCCGGTGTATAGTATGGAACAGCTGCCGCAGCAAAAGCAGCTCCAGGAGAGAAACATCTTTGTTGAGGTCACGCATCCGAAAGCGGGCACGCTCACCCATCTGGGACCTCCATATCGCATCAAAGATGACTGGTGGCAGATCATCCGCCCCGCTCCGCTGCTCGGAGAACACACCCAAGAAGTGCTCAATACACCAGCCAGGAAGATCAGCTCTCCAGCCTCTAAACCCCAATCCCCAGCCCCTGGCCTCCCGCTCGCTGGTCTTCGAGTGATCGACTTTAGCTGGGCCTGGGCTGGGCCTTTCTGCGCCATGCAACTCGCACACCTCGGAGCTGAAGTGATTCGGGTCGAGTCGCAAGCCCGGCCTGACCTGGGGCGCCGCATTCCCATCGTGCCGACCGGCATGGAGCCGAATCTGAATCGATCCGGTTATGCCAATCAATGGCACCAAGGCAAAAAGAGTACGCTGCTCAACCTGAGTAAATCCGAAGCGATTCCCATTGCCAGAGCGTTGATCAAAGAGTCCGACATTGTGGTCGAAAATTATGCGACTGGCGTCATGGAACGTTTGGGCCTCGGCTATGAAGATCTGAAACAGCTCAATTCGGGTATTATCATGGCCTCTATTTCTGGCTACGGACACACTGGCCCCCAGAAGAACTATATGGGTTATGGTCCAGCGATTGTGCCTTTGACCGGTTTATCAGCAGTCACCGGTTATCCCGGCGGCGGTCCGGCCGAGGTCGGTATTTCGTATGGCGATCCGAATGGTGGTTTGAATGCGGCGGTGGCTGTTGCCGCTGCGGTGGTCGCCCGCAAGCGAACTGGCCAAGGCCAGTATATTGATGTGTCGTTGTGGGAATCGATGGCGGTCTTAGTCTTTGAGGGCTGGATGGACTACGCCATGAATAAACATCAGCCTGAACGGATTGGGAATCGTGATCCACTGATGGCTCCTCATAATTGTTTTCGGTGTGCGGGAGAGGATGAGTGGGTCACGATTGCCTGCGGGACTGACTCTGAGTGGCAGGCCCTGTGTCAGGCGATTGGTAAACCTGAGCTGGTAACCGACGCGCGTTTCCAAACGGCTCAGGATCGCAAGGCAAACGAAGATGCCTTAGAAGAGCTGCTGACGACCTGGACACAAGATCGCGGTAAATGGGATGTGACGACGACGCTGCAAGCAGCACGAGTGGCGGCCTTTCCCTCTATGAACAGCAAAGATCTGGCTGACGATCCACATCTGAATGCGCGCGGCTTTTTCTCCCGGCTTGAACATGCGGAGGTTGGAGTCCGGACTCATACCGGCATGCCGTGGCGGCTGAGCAACGCGCCAAATGGAGTCCAAGCGCCTGCTCCGCTTATCGGCAATGATACCAACTATGTGATGCAAGATCTGCTGGGCTACTCAGCGGAGGAGATTGCCAAGTTGAAAGAGGCCGAGATTTTGTATTAGGAAAAGCACTCTGTCGCTCAACCAGAAACAGAAGCAACAGAAACGAGCCAAAAAGTTGCTCACATGGATATGTCTTCTCGTTATGGAGTCCGCATCAAGCTCCGCAGTGGACGACGCGGTGCTCCATCCTTAGAGGACGATGAGTGTCATGTGGGGCGGTCAACACTGGGGCAATTTGAGTTGCTGCCTGACTTCAAGGCACGTCGGATTGCGATGTAGGGGTTTTCTCCCTCTCCCTCAGGGAGAGGGCAATAGGCAAGAGGAAAACGCATGGAGAACTAACCAGCCGGCTTGGCAGTGAAGAGTTTTTCACCGAGATCCAAACGCTCCTTAGCCTTGGCGATGATCTCTGGCGAAACATCAAAGACTGCGTTTCGCGGCCCAAGACCTTCTTCCTTCATGTATTCGGGCAGATGATCGTCGGCTTCAGTGAAGCCGGCGCGTTTGTTGAACTCCCACTCATCCTGGAGAATCTTCCAGCCATAGTCGGCAATGTGTTCGCGGGTGACTTCTTCGCCATACATGTGGGTGTAGAACTGTCGGATCTCGTCAACCGAGGGTTGGAGAAATTGACAGAAACCAGAAGAATCACAAATGGCATTAATCAGCTGGGCCAACTGTGACTCAGACGCCCATTGGTCTTCGGGCAAACCAGGATTGAGGATCAGGCCCGCCGTATGGTCAGCGCCCATCGGGCTGGTGGCGTAGGTCACGCCGGTGGCTTTGAGGGTGCGTGGTTCCCAGGCTGGAATCGCCTGACCGCGGACAGCGGGTATGCGCTTATGACCTGTGCGCTTGCCAACCGCCACCGCACCGTTACCAATGGTTTTGCCTACATCAGTCCCGTCGGCGATCTGCCGTAACAGATCCTTGGCGCCTTCAGCATCACCAAATTTCATCTTATCGGCGTCCATGTACACAGCAATCGCCGCACCCGTCTCAATTGTGTCGAGGCCAACATCGTCGCACAGACGGTCCAGGTCTGCTACATCTTCCCAGCTCTCAAGACCGCAGTTGGAACCCAAGACGGCCAGCGTTTCAAACTCGAGAGCCGATGTTTTATATTTGCCTTCACGGTCATGCACGACGTTACTGCATTTGACGATACAGCCAGTCAGGCAGTTATGCATCGCACCACCCCGGGTCTCAAAGCTCTCATTGATCCGCGCTCCGTCCAGGGTCTTCCAATGCTCGGATTGGCCGGATTTCCGATTCTCAGTCGGGAAACTGATGAGTTTATTGGCGACTGGCACAAATGCGCTTGTGCCTTTGGAAAAAATCTGTGGACCATCGAGATAGTCACGCGTGTACAGCTTGCACATCTGACCAAACGCGGCGGCATCAACCGGGCGACGGACCCGCTGCCCGCCTGCATCGACAGACACATATTTGAGACCCTTACTGCCCATCACTGCGCCAAGTCCACCCCGAGCAGCATGCCGAGCGGGGTAGCGGTTGTCCTGGTCTGTGCACGCGATAGATGCGCCGTTGAGCTTTAATTCACCGGCTGGGCCAATACTGATAAAGGAAGCGGTCTTGGGATAATGCTTGGCCAGTTCTTCACACAGGGCATAGTTCCAACGCCCTTTATGCGCATCAGCCTCGACAACCTTAGCCCCATCGGGCGTCACTTCAACGGCATACCGCTTGTCAGGATCGGCCGGCTGGCCTTTGACAATAATCACCCGATAGCCAAGCTTCATGAGATCCTGCCCAGGGTTACCACCGGCATTGGCTTCTTTAATCGCGTTGGTGAGAGGGCTCTTAGCACCCACGGAAATACGCCCCGACGTTGGAGCAGCTGATCCAGCCAAGGCGCCGGGTGCCATTACGAGCACATTATCCGGTCCCAGTGGATCACATTTGGGGTCACATTCTTCCAGGAGGATGTGTGCAGATAGTGCCCGTCCACCGAGTAGTTTCCAGTCCTCAGGATACGGCTCAACCGTTGCCGTCTGGTTAGTCATATCAACGCGAATCATGCGATCGCCAGTGGTGCCATTTTCGCTCATGCTACGCCTCCTTTAATCAAACGTCCGTACGAATTGTAGACAGAATACTCTGAACGGGTCCGATCTTTCGTCTTTTCCCATTCATCATTTTCTTCGCCCTAGCCCCCAGCTATGGCAGCCAAGACTTTTATTTCAGCATTCGGCTCGACCTGTGCATCGAACGTCGCTGTGTCCACCTGGTTGCCGTCCACAAAGAAGCGCACAAAGTCGGCTGGCTGCCCGTCGCTGTCGTATACTAACTCACCAAAACCCGGAAAACGGTTTTCCATAGCATCCATACAGTCCCGCACAGAATTGCCCTCAATCCAGACCTCGCCTTCACCTTGCGTCGGGCCGCGATAGGGGGGTGGAACAAGTACTTTTGGCATGATCACATTTCTCCTCTCTCGAAAACCGAAGAGGTTTTACGCACTAAAGGCTGTACGCTACTCAATTTCTTGTCCGGCTGCAACACCATATATAAAGAGGGAAATGACCCAGGATAGTATCTAGACATTCTGTTGTATTGCGTCCCCTCCAGCCAATAGGATATACGTCCCGTTTTTGGAAATACGCTGGCCTACTCAGTATAATCCGAAAGACACACGATGAACAAACAGGACACGCTCGCGCCGCTTCTGCACTACAAAGCTTACACCCAAGCGTCTGAATTTGCCCCTGAAAACCTGCTGCGCGAAGCCCGCCGCCAAAGGTCTGTGCCTGACGGGCGGGTCCCATCCGTTTGTGTACTCGATCCTGACGGGGATATTGTCGCCCATCTTGTGGCGCGTGGGGAAGCACACAGGAACGCTGTCTGGGCGTGTTATCACACCAGCATGTATAATTTCCGCATGGATCACATCGAGTGTGGGATTATCGGCGCGGTTGTCGGGGCGCCATTTGCCGTGTTGGTGGCCGAAGAATTATTCGCCTCAGGCTGCGAGCTACTGATTCACGTGACCTCCTCTGGCCAGATTTCGCCGACGCGCCAACCGCCCTTCTTTATCCTGGTTGAAAAAGCCCTGCGCGACGAAGGCACGAGTTATCATTATCTTCCGCCTGCGGAGTTCTCTCATCTCAATCCGGAGTTGCTGTCTCTGTTCGCCGGAGCGTTTGGCGCAATTGACACACGAGTCTATCGAGGGGCAACGTGGACCACAGACGCCCCTTTTCGGGAAACCCGAACGGCTATAGATCAGGCCAAGACATACGGGATTCTGGCCGTTGAAATGGAAGTCGCGGCGCTGTATGCCTTTGCCCAAGCACGGACCAAACCCGTTGTGTGTTTTGCCCATATCACCAATCAAATGGGCAATGTTGAGGGGGATTTTGAGAAAGGCGAAGATGCGGGCAGCCGCGATGCCTTGCAGATCATTCGTACGGCGGCAAAAATTTGGATTGCCTCACAGGTTGTTAATTCTCCCCCACAGCATAAAGAATGACGAAGAATCGGACGCACCTCCTCCCAAGCAGCAATAGCCGGCTCTCATATTTCCTGTCTCCAAGGGTTGCAGAAGGCTATCGAATCTTGCTATGTATCTGCGGCAAGTGAAGACGAAACAGGAACGAGACGTATGAATACTGAACAGAGCGAGCTTTCTCCCCAGCAAAACACAGAAATTACCACTCTCGGTGGCGGCTGTTTCTGGTGCCTCGAAGCGGTCTATGTCGAGCTCAAAGGAGTAGACCGGGTTGTCTCTGGCTATACCGGCGGCCACGTTCCCAACCCTTCCTACGAAGCGGTGTGTTCTGGTACAACGGGACACGCAGAAGTGGTGCAGGTGACATTTGACCCAAGTGTCATTTCCTTCCAAGATATCCTGCAGGTCTTCTTCACCATCCATGATCCCACGACATTGAACCGCCAAGGCGCAGATGTCGGGTCGCAGTACCGATCAGCGATTTACTGTCATAGCCCCGCCCAAAAAGAGATGGCTGAAGCGGTCATCAAGGAGATTGAAACTGCGGGAGTGTGGGACGGTAAGATTGTGACCGAAGTCACCCCGGCAGAGATCTATTACCCGGCTGAGGAGTACCACCAAGATTATTTTGAAAACAATCCATATCAGCCGTATTGTCAGTTTGTGGTCGCGCCCAAAGTCCTGAAACTGCGCAAAGCCTTTGCCGAAAAGCTAAAACGCTAAAGTTTTTCTCTTTATCTACGCTCCGCTTGCCTCCTCTCACGCATCAGGCTGCACAAGCCCAGTTCACAGCCCCCTCACGCTTTTCATTTTTTCTGTCCCCCGTGTCGGGGCGGTTCACGAACCGCCCCAGCAGCTTGCCTTGCTCCGCCCAGAGTGCTTTAAATCGGAAGTAGAAAGAGGGGAAGCTATGGCAAAGTTTGAAGAGTACGTAGACAAATACAATCATGTTCGTATGGAACGCCGGAATGGTATTCTGCAGCTGCAGCTGCACACTGACGGCGGGACACTCAGATGGGGAGAGGGGCCACACTCTGAGTTGGGTAAGTGTTTTTACGACATTGGCAGTGATCCTGAAAATAAGGTCATTATTATGACCGGCACTGAGGACAAGTTTATTGCCAAGTTTGCGCGGGAAGACCAATGGGAGATGAACCCTCAGACCTGGGATCATATCTACTGGGACGCCAAAAAGCTGCTGATGAACCACCTCGACATCGAAGTCCCTATGATCGCCGCGGTCAATGGGCCAGCCACGATTCATGCGGAACTTGGTGTGTTGTGTGATATTGTTCTGGCTACTGAAGATACGATTTTTCAAGACGCCCCACATTTTCCCAACGGTATTGTCCCTGGGGATGGCGTTCATGTTGTATGGCCGTTGCTCTTAGGTATCAATCGAGGCCGTTATTTTCTGCTAACAGGGCAAAAACTGTCTGCGCAAGAAGCCTTGAATGTCGGCGTTGTTAACGAAATTGTGCCGCGTGACCAGCTGTTAGCACGGGCCTGGGAGCTGGCCGAGCAGATTGCCCAACAACCTCCGCTGACGGTCCGCTATGCCCGGGTCGCTCTGACTCAACAACTTAAACGCTTGATGCTGGATAATCTGGGTTATGGTTTATCACTAGAAGGTTTAGGCGCACTAGAATATTAGCCAGGAGCAAAAAAGAAATAGGCTTGTCACAAATGTGGATCATGGGAGCGAGACCGTACAGCAGTGAAGGTGTGACAGACTGCTAACTGTGCAACAGCAGATGACAGCTCTGCGGCAAGCGGCGGGTGAGCCCGTTAGACCACATGTCCTCGGAACAGGTGATACACGGCATTGCGCCGACTGACTCCCATCATGACGGTATCAACCGCTAGCACCCGGGCAGCGCGGGCAATTGCCTCAGCCGCATTATAAGAAACCGTCCAGATCGGGATGAGTTCAAACCCCCGCTGCTGGGCAGTCTTGGCGGCAAAACGGAGCGTCTCACGACTCTCACTGCTGGGCTCTCGTGCCTCACTTCCAACAAATAGTCCTGGCCGCTCTTCGACGTACAGCACGTAAATGGCATTCCCGTTAAGCCCTTTCTCGCGGGTAATAGCCTCCTCAATGAGACGTAGGTTTCGCCCTCGCATCGCCACTAGCGTTCGGGAGGGATACAAAGTCATGATTTCGTGAGCCTCACTCAGACTGATCAAATTCGGAATCTCTTCCGTCTCAAGCTCCGCTGCTGAGATCCGTTGGGAGGCGGCCCGAGCGATGAACGGAATCTGATACCACAAGTCTGAGAACCAGCCTTGCTGGGCGGTGACTGAAATGACCATGCCTGTTGCAATGAGGGCACCCCCAAAAAGAGTGGCATGTGGCTTCTCAAAGATGTTCACCCCCCAGCGCGGCGTAAATGCCTTAGTTGCAACAGAAACCACCCCACCACCTTCTGGATTCCGCCAGCAAATCTCCTGATATTTAAGGGCCAAAGGGATAAAGCCGATGATCGTGGCCGCAATAAAGAGTGGGGTGAGTGTACCGACCTGGGCATACAAAATACCAGGCACGTAGTAGACGGACGTTCCAATATCGCAAAAGACCACAGCCCATACTAGGAGTGGCGAAAGCTGGCCAGCGTGAGGCTGACTGGAGCGTTGTCCGTTTGCATAAAGCGTCTCAGGGATGGCTGATGCGTTCTGCTGCTCAGTGCTCGAAGATGGGACTGTCGTCACATTCATGTCCATGCTGACGTATTCCTGGTCTCGTCGAATTCTTCTGATTCAGACCAGACTTCGACGAAGATGAACGTATTGGCAGAGGGGTAGTTTTGCATGAATGGTAATTCGAAGAGAGGGAAGCAGATAGTTGTTTGTCGGAGAAAAGGAAAGCGTTTCCCGTATGAGACAAACGAGGAAGAAAATACATATCCGTCGCACGGCTCGACCTGCTTTCTCAGCGTAGAGTAACGGATTCCTCTCTCCCTTGACAGTCCCAGTCTCCCAGCAATGATCGTGGCCGGTCCTCGCTAGCGTTTCTTGACACCTCTCGCAAAAAGAGGAAAGGCGTAGTATGTCAGGAAGCACATGCCTGAAATAGGAATTAGTGGCTTGCATACTGAGTGAGGGAGAGGAATGGCGGAAAAGGAGGGCGGTAAAAGTCAGGAAAAGCTTATTCCCCTCTTCTTTCTGGCCAGTGGAGAGATTCCCGGCCTTACGACTTCCGGGGGAGGTTGTCTTGCCGAGACTGCTGGCGTCTGCTTGGAGAGCCAAGGACACGAAAGTGGGGTGAAACTGTCAGTCCGAGGACATCTCAGTGAATCAATTAAGCTCTAATGGGAGCCGGTTACTGATCAGATGCATCGTTGCTGGGCCGATGACCAGGAGGCAACAGAATTTGGGGCATGCGGCATTGCCGCGCTGCTCATCCACGAGTTTACAGACCTTACGGTAACGGAGCGGTCTGTGAAGGGAACTGGGTTCGATTATTGGCTCGGCACGAAGTCCTCAGAAGCTCCTTTATTCCAGGAAAAAGCACGACTTGAAGTATCTGGCATTCGGAATGGAGACGACTTCGCCCTCCGGAGACGAGTCAAGGAAAAGACGGAACAGACGAAACGTTTGGATGGCACGCTGCCAGCGTATATAATTGTGGTCGAGTTTAGCACCCCACGTTCTCAGACGGTGAAAAGATGAAAAAAGCCACTGACATCCACCGCAAAGCTATGGACTTGGTTGACAGAGCCCGAGCAGAGAAAGCTCGTGGGGAAAGCCGGCAAGCTGAGGAATCACTGCGGGACGCATTCGAGAAAGAGCGTGAGGCGGCTCTATTGGTTGTGAAGGAAGAAGAAAGTGAACCAACGAGATCAGTCCTATGCCGCAGTGCTGCTTCTCTTGCGCTACAGGCTGATAAAATTCGGGAAGCGGAGCGGCTTATTTCGTTAGGATTGGCTGGTAATCCACCTGAAGAGATAGCAGAAGAGCTTCGGGACCTGCTCGAAGATGTATATTTTCAAAGGCATCTCCAGCTCCGGGGTATTATGCTTGAGCCCAACGAGATTCAACTCGCTCTCGCTGGCGACTCTGTCGGATTCGGTGTAACGAGTGTTCCCGAATTCACTGGCCGAGTCACCAATATGGAGAAACTCTTATATCGAACAGCCGAGCGTAAGCTTGGGCGTCCTTATCGGGATAGGGGCGCGCCAAAAGCGGATTTGAAAGAAAAATTTGAGGTGTATCTCACTGTTCCTCGTGCTGCCAGCTTTGCGGTCACTTTGCGTCTTGGTCATGCCGCGCAAATGGAACTTCCCGGTATGAACTGGGCAGAAGATATCGTTGACGAAGTCGTAGATTGCTTCGAACTGCTCAGTCTCAACGATATAGAAACTCTGAGTAAAAAGATTGATAGCAAGCCTTACTATCGAAACTTTATTGGTTTAGTACGCAGCATCGCTCCTGATGGTAAAAACGTGCGAACTGTTGGAATCACAACGGTCCATAAGGGAGAAGAGAGGCACATCGCATTGCGAGAATCTCCGAGAATCTCCATTGAGCAGACCCTTGAAGCTCTTCCTAAGACAGAACTATTACCCTTAGGAGCAGAGACGCCCGAGAAAGAGGAGCATTTACAAATCAGAGGTACCCTTCTTTTTGCAGATGGGAGAGGTGGCAAAGATGAGATACAGATTGTTGACGAGAATGAAACATCCCACAGGGTGAGCGTCCCTGAGGGGCTTATGGATGATATCGTAAGGCCGATGTGGAAGACGATGGTTGTCGTAACCGGTTCAAGAAAAGGCCAAGTCATTATGTTGCATGATATTCAGCAGGTAAAAGAGTGAGCTGCTTCTCTTTTACCGATTCCCTACTGAAACGGTGCATCATTCGTCAGACCAAGCAAATATTTTCCCGTCAGTTCCGCCACTCGATCGGGATGGGCATTAATATGCAGCGGCATGGCTTGAAAGTCACGATAACGGCGCTCAAAGGAACCACTTTCGCGGAGTCCATTCCCACCCTGAACCCTGAGCAGTAAACGCATGGCCTCATCACATAGCCGCAGGGCCAGCATGCTATAGCTCAATTGGCGCAGGTAATCGGCTTCAGTTGGGGTGATGCCGGCTTCGATCCGGGCATCCGTCTCGGCACAGCCCGTCTCAACCGCCGCGCGTGCAGCAGAAATCGAGGCGCCAGCTTGACCGATGTGTAACTGCACGGCTGGCCGCTCTGCGACCTTTATTCCGAAGATGGCAACTCGATCGGACAGCTCAGCACAGGCTTCTTCAAGTGCGGCATTCGCCAGACCGACTGCCTGAGCACCAAGCCACAAATCAGACAAAGCAACCCAGTCCTCACGGTAACGATGGGCAACCATTGGGGTATTTGGATCACGGAATGTATACCGGAACTCGATCGGAAAAGGCCGCAGCAGCGAGGCAGGGACTGAGACGGATTCGTAATTAATATGGTCTGTGGCTGACGCCCGCAGGCTCATCGAGTTCCAAGTTGGATCAATAGACACGCCTGGAGCATCAGTCCGCACGACCGTAAAACGGAGGTCAGGCTTGCCTCTAGATTTGCCATTGCCACTGTCCAAAGCAAATAAACACGCTGCCCACTCGCCATACCGCGAGCCTGAGGCAAAACTTGCCCGGCCATTCAGAATCACTCGGTCACCTTCAAGACGCCCGCGTACACTCGTGCCCGCCCCGGCTGGGAAGCTGACCCATTCTCGCTTGTCAACAATGCCTTGTAAGAGGTCGGCTGCGTCCGGTCCCATTTGGGCAACAATGAAATGAAAGACACAGAGATGGTTCCACAGACACCATGCGGTCGAGGAACAGCGTCCGGACACCGCCTCTAGCTCTCTGGCAATCTGGCCGACGCTGGCTTCTACCCCACCAATGTTTCGCGAAGCCGACAGCTGCATGACATCCGTCTGTTTAATGGCGTGAATAACGTCTGGGGCAACACTTCGGGTTTGGTCAGCTTGGGAGGCTTGCTCAGCAATGCGCGGCAAGAGTTCTTCACACGCCAAGCCGTGATTCCGTCCCATAAAGTTTTGCACATTATTCATCATATAACTCCTGCTGGCACTCTTTCGAAAAGCGTCTCGTCGGCATGGTGGCAGTGGCTTTTAAGCGTGTCAAGCAAGGGGGAAAAAGCTCTGTGCAATGGGCGCTTCACCGCTAACGGCTCATTGCTTTGTGTGGTACAGTCCTCACGTAAAGGAGGGATAGTGTATGGCGACTGAAGAACTCTGTTTTTTATCGATTGCAGAACTGGCTGAGCAGATCAAAAAACGGGCGGTGTCCCCCGTTGAAGCCACCCAAGCTTACCTTGACCGGATTGAAACAACCGATGCCCAACTGAATAGCTATATTACTGTCACCGCCGAGCGGGCGCTACAGGAAGCCAAAGCGGCAGAGGCCGACCTTCAGGCTGGCACCTATCGGGGACCACTCCACGGCATACCGCTCGCCCACAAGGATATCGTTGCCACTCAAGGCATTCTCACCAGCTGTGGTTCAAAAGTGCTCAAAGATTCTGTCCCAGATTATGACGCAGGGGTGATTGAGCGCTTACAGGCAGCGGGATCAGTATCGCTGGGTAAGCTGAATATGAATGAATTTGCGACAGTCATCCCCAGCCCACACTTTGGACGGGTGAACAATCCGTGGAGTTCTGCACACAGTCCTGGAGGATCGAGTAGTGGTTCTGGGGCCGCAGTTGCAGCCGGTCTGTGTGCCGGCTCGCTCGGGACAGATACGGGCGGCTCCATCCGTATTCCAGCCGCCTTTTGCGGTACGGTTGGCTTGAAGGCGACGCATGGGCGTATCAGTCTGTTTGGGGTCACTCCCTTGGCTTGGTCGCTTGACCATATTGGACCCCTCACGAGAACCGTCACCGATGCCGCACTCATGTTGCAAGCCCTGGCTGGCTACGACGCCCGCGATCTGGTTTCGAGCGAGACGCTAACGGCTGACTACACGACACAGTTGAACGGAGATGTCAGTGGACTGCGTCTTGGTGTGCCTTCAGACTTTTTCTCAGATATGACTGACCCCGAAGTGCAGGCTGCCTTCACCGCCGCTGTCCACGTGCTGTCTGGCTTAGGCGCGCAAATACAAGAAGTGAGCTTACCTGACTTGCGCAGTGCGTGGTCAACTGCTGAGGCGCTTATGAATGTCGAGGCCAACGTGTGGCATGAGCCGTATCTGCAAGCCCAGGCTGACGATTACGGCCCGCGCGTCCGCCGATTCCTCGAACGTGGCCAAGCAACCTCGGCAATCGATTATGTAAAGGCCCAACATGCCAGAACGCGGCTGCGTCAGGACATGCTGGCCCAGTGTCGCGACATTGACGCTCTCCTCACTCCGGGTGCATTGATTCCAGCCCCCGCCCACGATGCGCGGTCTGTCGTGATACACGGCAAAGAAGTGAAATTGCTGGGACCTCTTATCTCTGCCACGTGCCCGTTTAATGTGACGGGTCAACCCGCACTGAGTGTTCCGTGCGGCTTTACCACCGCTGGGCTTCCGATTGCGCTTCAGATCGTTGGCAAACCGTTTGATGAAGCGACCATCTTGCAGATTGGACACGCATACGAAGTGCATACCGATTGGCATGAACGACGACCAGGGCAGGCTAAATCACTCTGAATAATGGACTCAAATTCCCTCTCCCTCAGGGAGAGGGCTAGGGTGAGGGTGTCGAACTGAGTACTCAAATCGGGAAACCACCCTCTTCCACCAGCAGGCGAGGGAGAAAAAGGGGCCTGCCCCGCCGATGTCCTGTTGTCTCAATTTGTGGAACTTGTGACAGCAGGCCCGGACCCCTCTTTTTCCTTCTCTCTCGCCTCTTTGACCATTTCTACCAAAACCGTCCGGGCTTCTTGGCTGCTACGCACTTCACGTGGAAAGGCCAGCCGTACGCCCCGTACCCGTTCGGCAGTGCGGACACGGAGACGAAAACCTAAACGATCGACGGCAATCATTTCAGCTGTGTCGGCTTCAATATCGGCATACACGCGACTGTACAACACTAAGGCATCAGCATGATCCTGATTCATATGATCAATGATGCCTGGAGCGACATGGGCCAGCGGGTCTGAATCCGCTTCGGTATAGTCAGCTGCCTGGACCCAGCCCATGGCTCCAAAACCGCCAACATAATACACGTCAGTGACATCCATTCGATAAAAATTAAAATCGTCAAAATCGACCCACGAGCGGGCATTGTCATACCGCTCCAAATAGCCAGTCCGTGTCGCCTCCAAATCGGCTTCGGAGAGAAGGGTGACATTGCCCATCAGGGTTGCTCGGGCTCCGGCGAGCGGATCGCCACTCCAGCCCGGTTGTGTCACGAGGAGGCTGGCACGGGGATCTGCCTGGACGTTCTGGGTATGCATCGCCATCACACTAATCAGAAACACCGGCCGGCCGTGTTCATCCAGCGAATACGGCATCACCGAACCAAACGGCCAGCCGGGATGTTTCTGCGACATGGTTGAGAGTGTCCCAGTCCGCCCCAGATCAAGCAAGGTGCGTACTCGCTCAGCAAACGCGGGTTCGGGCACGCTTGGGCCGTGCGAAGTGGTGCGGGCATGTTGGGTGCCAATAGGTTCTTTTGCCATGCTTATCTCTTTTCTCCCCACTGTTGTTTGACCCACTCGACTGCGTCTGCATGCGTGGCTAACTGCCCTTCCAATTGCGCATCTTCAACCGCATTCAGGATGTCCTTAAATTGTGGCCCAGGCTCGAAGCCGAGCTGCATTAGATCACGGCCGTTGAGTAAAGGTGGCGGGGCAATCTGGATGGGCTCTAGTTCGGCTAACTTGCGGCGACAGAATTCGTACGGACGGACGTCACCACTCGAAGCCAAGGCATCAATCCGAGCCAATTCCAGGAGTTCTTCAATCCCGTCTTCACGTAAAAAGCGTTTGAGTTTTGCCGTGCGCATGCCGGGTGTGTTCATTAAACAGAGGTGGTTTTTGACCAGATAGGCGACTTGTTCCCAGACTGCTCGCGAACGTTTGAGGCGTTGGCAGATCGTAATCGCCTGCTGAGCGCCTTGTTCGCAATGGCCGTAAAATGTAATGCGTTCGCCCTTTTGGTCACGGCACTGTGGCTTGGCCACGTCGTGCAACAGAGCTCCTAGAGCCAGGGTTTCACTCGGTTTGTCCTGTTCGTCGCGCCTATCTAGCTCGGCCAGCAAAAGCAAGGTATGCACAAACACATCGCCTTCAGGGTGGAAATCCGGCGATTGCTCAACTCCACGCAGGGCTTCGATCTCGGGAAGAATAGCCTGTAATAGGCCAGACTCGGATAGCAACTGAAAGGCGCGTTGCGCCCCCCCTTCAGTCAGGATTTTGACGACTTCATCCCCAATACGTTCCCAGGCGATGTCAGTGATCGTCGGGGCAAGTTCTTGGATCGCGGCAAATGTCTCCGGGGCGATGGAAAAGCCGAGTCGGGCGGCAAAGCGGATGGCCCGGATCATGCGTAAACGATCTTCAGTAAACCGGGCATACGGATCACTAATAGCCCGAATCACCTGCTGGGCAAGGTCTTGCTGTCCCTCAACGTAGTCGATGACCTGCTCGGTGGCTGGATCAAAGAACAGGCCGTTAATGGTAAAATCGCGCCGGAGAGCATCCTCGCGGGCATCGCTGAACCGCACGCTGGTGGGATGGCGGCCGTCGAGATAGACCCCATCTGCCCGAAAGGTGGCGACCTCATAAGAGACGTCCCCGACGAACACTAACGTCACCCCAAACTGAGCACCAATAGGCACGGTATGGGCAAAGAGGGCCTGGACCTCGTGGGCTTGGGCACTCGTCGCCACGTCAAAGTCTTTGGCCTGGACTCCAAGCAGCCGGTCACGGACACAGCCGCCAGCCAGGTAGGCGACAAATCCGTTCTGACGCAGCGTCTCAATAATCGTTCTGGCATGCTGTTCATTCGTAGTCACCTCGGTATGGTGACATGCCAAACAAGCGGGATCAATGGAGCCAATAGAGCATGGGCACACCGCCTTGTGGGGACGGGCCGACGTGGATAGAGTTTCTCCAGTAGAGAGCATGAGAACACGGTTTAGGAGTGGAATGACGGAGGAGGAGCGCTCGTGAAATTAACCGCAAAGGATATCTGTAGCGCGACGGGTGGTGAGCTCACGTCCGGGCGGGCAGATACGGTGTTTACTTCTGTCACTATCGATTCACGCACGGCTACGCAGGGCGCGCTATTTGTTCCTCTGCCAGGGACGAGGACTGATGGCCATGCCCATCTGGCTGCCGCCGTTCAGCAAGGCGCGGCTGGTTTTCTCTTTTCCAGACAAGCGGAGTCCTCTCCGTCGGTCGGAGCAACCAGCATTGCAGTCCAAGACTCATTGATGGCGCTTCAAGATTTGTCGGCGTGGCACCGTAACAGACTCTCCGCCACAATTGTTGGTATCGCTGGCAGTAACGGGAAGACCACGACTAAGGAGCTGCTGGCCCAGGTCTGCGCGGCGAAGAAGCGCTCGTTGGCCACCCTCGGCAACCTCAATAACCATATTGGTCTGCCGCTGAGCCTGTTACGCGCTGATGGCGATGAAGAGATCCTCGTTCTTGAAATGGGCACCAGCGGTCCTGGCGAACTCGCTCTCCTCAGCCGGTTGGCACGTCCTCATATTGGTGTCATTACCTCGATTGCAGAAGAACATACTGAGATGCTAACCGACCTGTCTGGAGTGATAGAGGCAGAGACCGAGATCATCGCCGCTCTACCTGAAGACGGGCTCGCGATTGTTGATGGTGATGATGCGGCGCTGCTGGAAGCTGTCGAGCGCCGGGCACGCTGCCGAGTGATCACATTTGGAGAAAAGGCCGGCAATACCTTCCGGGCTGCTGAGGTCCGGGTTTCGCGTGAGGGAACGCAGTTTACTCTGCATGCGCCGATTGGAACCCGGTCTGTCCAACTCGGCTTGC
The DNA here is from genome assembly GCA_965231765.1 of Binatia bacterium. Taxonomy (GTDB): domain Bacteria; phylum Desulfobacterota; class Binatia; order Bin18; family Bin18; genus JAAXHF01. Next base: position 2,882,096 of record OZ246887.1, on the reverse strand, counting down.
TCGGCAGTCATTTTGCCTTAGCCGCGCTTGTTTCGATTGCTGTTGCCACTGAGTGTGGGATTGGCCTCGCCGATGCGTGTGCGGCCTTACGCACGGCTCGGGGGGCACCACGCCGGATGGCCGTCATCGATTTCCCCGAGCGGCGGCTGACGATTCTGGATGACTGTTACAATGCAAACCCGGCTTCTCTGCAGCAAGCGCTGATCACCGCCAAGCAAGTCAGAATGACTGCTGAAAGGCTCATTCTTGTCTTAGGCGATATGCGCGAGCTTGGGAGTTTGAGCGTTCAGCGCCATCAGGAGATGGGTGTTTTTATCGCCTCACTGAGTCCGCAGCCGGATCTCCTCATTACGGTTGGAGACGAAGCACGGGATATCGCCACCTACGCACAGAAAAGTGGCATCTCGGTGCAAACATGTCAGACTGCAGAAGAGGCAGCAGCGCTTGTCCAAGAGACCATTCATAATTTTGATGGGCAGCAACTCGTTCTCGTCAAAGGCTCACGTGGAATGCGGCTGGAGGTTGTGACTCAGAGTGTGAGTCGCGGCTGAATTATTTTTATGATGTGAACTTCGGGCTGTATATCATTTTGCCTAAGACAGAGAACTCATATTTCTCTAACCGAACGAGCCTTCTTTCGGCAATGGGCGCTTGAAATTCTCGCTGTCCATCTTTCCATCTACAACGTAAACGTAAAATCCCCGACTAATGCCCCCGGGACCCGAACGCTGCTTGTCGAACGGGCATGATACGTGCTCGGGTCAAGCAGAAAGCTCCGCTCAGCTGTGAGCCCCAATAAATTATCTCCCAACACGCGATACAAGGTCTCATCAAAACGCATGACATTCACAGGTGCCTGGATCTCTCCATGCTCAACCCAGAAGGTGGCAAACCGAGTCATGCCGGTGATCCGGCAAGCCGGGCGATCTGAATAGTTCAAATACCATAGGTTATTAATGTAGACACCCGTATCCAGTTGATGCAGGACCTCGCTGTCCGGAACTGTTCCGGCGGCCAGCTCAAGTGATGCAGGCATTTCCCAACTTGATGCGCCGTTCGTCGGTACGTTGTACTCTTTGGCCGAGCGCGGTGAGACCAGACAGTCACCTAAGGCTCCGTTGTTGATCAGCGTGATCTGATCGGGTCTCAAGAAACCTGCGGCCTGAAAATTAGGGGCGACACCGTCAGCGGTGTTTTCTTGGAGAGTGATATCAGGATGCAACTGTTTGCCTTCTTCAATCATTTTCAGCAGCGTGGTCTGCTTAGTACGATGATCTTTTAGGCCAAAGCCGCCCCAGGCCAGTAGCTCCAAAATCTCGACTAATGCCGTCGGTGACAGATAGACACGATAGTGGCCCGGCTCAATGGTGCGGGCAGGTTCGGATAACCCAGCCAGCTGCTGTGTGGCCGCTTCGATTGTGTGAGTGAACTCGGCTGGATTCCACACAAAGCCTGCATACCGGCTTTTGACCGCTTTATCCGCCTGTACATACAAGCTCCAACCCAGATTATAGGTGTAGGTTGAAAACCAGTTACGCTGGCCAAAGGAATTGGCGAAGCCACTGTAAATTCCTCCAGCAGCATAAATCCCGACAAGGTCCTGACCTGTACCGGCATCAAGCACAGCCGCCACAATTGCGCCACTGTCTTCTGGCAAATGATTCTCGCCAATATGCTCACTCGACTGGACCTCTGTCGCGTATAGCAAATGCGGGTCTTCAGGCAGATAAGGCAGCTGTTGACGGAGCTGGTCGATCAAGCTGGCCAAACGGGGGCGGTCGAGCGTCAGGTCGCCAGACAGGGCAATCTCTCCCGCCGCATGCCGGAGGCCGCTAATCAGGTCACACGACAGCGCGCGTTGGGTGACGGTGCCCGCCTGGCGGACGGCACTCTTGTTCAAACGGACAAAGTCAGAGTCTTCGGCCTCGAAGCTACACGTATAGATTTCATCGCCGTGCAACAGGCTGCCCAAATAATCGGCGAGCTGGCTAAAATAGTCCTGCATCATCTTAGGCACCTCCAAAGACTTCGACATCGCTGAATACACACGGCGGGGCGGCATGGCCCACCCGGATGATTTGGTTTGGCTCGCCTTTGCCACAATACGGAGTGCCCAGGACTTCGAAAATGTCTGGATTGCCTACCATTGATAAGTTACGCCAGAACGTCGCTGACACCCCTCGATAGTTCGGGTTTTTGACAACCGTGGTGAGCGTGCCGTTTTCAATCAACTGGCCCCACTCACAGCCAAACTGGAATTTGTTACGCGAATCATCAATCGACCATGACGTATTGGTTTGCATGTAAACGCCGCGTTCTATCGCCGCGATCATCTCTTCAAAACGCGAAGTCCCAGGTTCAAGATTCAGATTTGCCATCCGGTCAATCGGCGGTCGGTTCCAGCTCTGGGCGCGGGAGTTGGCAACCCCAGGCAGCTGCGTCCTGGCCTGGGAGGTCACCCCACCCAGACCACGCTGCAGAATCCCATCCCGAATGAGATATTCGCGTTGGGCGGGCTGGCCATCATCATCAAACCCATAACTGCCAAACTCTTCTGTCCGGCTCGGATCAAATGTAATATTGAGCAGTTCTGAGCCATACTGATACGTGCCAAACATATCCGGGGAGACAAAACTGGTGCCGGCATAATTGCGCTCATCGCCCAGGATACGGTCCAGCTCCAAAGGATGACCAATCGATTCATGGATCTGCAAGATCATTTGATCCGGAGCAAGTAAGACGACCATCTTAGCCTCTGGACAGTTAGGGGCGCTGAGCAATTGCAATGCTTCGGCAGCAAGCTGTGGCCCAGCCGTGTGGAAGCCGGTTTGGTCGAGGACTTCCAGTCCGCCTTGGCGACAAAAGCCACGTCCGCCAAACGTGCGGGTTTGGGTATCTGAACCGGCATTCGCCGTGGCGCTCAGCATGGGGACGATAGACGACAGACGCTGCTCCGTCCGTCCTCCATCAGCTGTCAGATACAGAGTTTCATTCTCCGCGTACCACAGGCCGGCTTCCCAATCGACGATGCGCGGGTCGGTCTTGAGCCGCTTGCATACCCCTTGGAGCAGATCGATTTTGTCACTGAGTGGGACTGATTCCCAAGCAATCGCTACTGGCGATGCATATTCCCCACTCGGACGGGCGAGGGGGACCTGGGAAAAATTGACCACACTGTGTCCCCTACTACGTTTGGCCCAGCCGAGCGCTTGTTCGGCGGCCTGGCGCAGACCAGCTTCGGTTACGTCGCTGGTTCCGGCATAACCCAGACCACTCCCGTCTATGACCGTAATCATGACGCCGAGATCTTCCGAGGTATGCACTGGCTGGAGGATATTTTGGCGGACAGCTAAAGAAGTTGCTCGTTCCTGCACGAGGCGTAAGGAGCAAAAATCGGCTTTGGGAGCAATGTGATTGAAGCGCTCTTCTATATGCAGCTGATTGTGATTCATTCTATACCTCATATACCTTCACATCGGCCAGGAGGTCTGGACTGGGATCAAGATTGACTATCATGTGCAGTGATTCGCATACCAGCAGCAGCGCGGCCCAGGCACACATTCACTCAGGTAGATTTACCGCTATTGGTTCCAGCCAGCAGCGCGATATGGACGATGTCCTGGTCAGGCCAGTCCGGACTCAGGACCGGTCGCACCCGGATGCGGAGCTGGGCCAGGACGAAGGCCACCAGCGGCTCACAAATCGTGTCGCCGCTTTTCCTCCGGTCCGTATCTTCAAGGGCCAGTGCTCGCTCGCAAAGACTGATCGGCCGGTCACAGGCATCAAGCGTATCGGTGCTGGTCACTGTTGCTGCAACATCAGGACGCTACCTTCTCCATCGCCAGGGATATAGATCATTCCTTCCTGGTCTACAGCCAGACTCCCAGCAAAATCCATAGGGCCGCGCGACAGACCAGCTGGATTGCCAATAGGCAGCTGCGACGCGAGCGTTTGTTGCAGCTGCGTTGCGAGATCGACACTCACCAAGGTTTTGGTGCCATGATCGAGTATCAAGAGAGCCTCTTGACGTAGGGCAATGGCGAGCGGTTGGCTAAGTCCGTCCGCCACTGTTGAGACATTTCCATGCGTATCAATGCGGCTCACCTGTCCATTTCCCATTTCGCTCACAAACACGCTTCCATCCTGAGCCGCGACAACTGCGCACGGTTTGGATAGGCTAGCAGCAATAGCTGAGGACTGTTCTTGAGCATCAATACGGAGTACAGAGCCGGTGCCGGACTCTGCTACTACAACGCTGCCACTCGTCTCTAATGCCACTCCATACGGCTGATTGAGCTTCTTCCTCACATAGCTAAAAGATAACGAGTTCGGATTATATCGCACCACATCACCAGCCATGGTTGAGAGCAGTAGCTCTCCCGGCGCCCCAGCTGCCATGCCTCTGACAAAGCCTGGAAAGCTATTGTCGAGCAATCCGCCCAAACGGCCGACTTCACCACTTGCAGAAAGCGTCGCTAGGCTTAGTCCATCGGCGATATACAGCATGCCATTCTCACCACACGCTAGACCCCACGGACCAACGAGACCGCTCGGCACCAGGACCCGTTCGGCATTGCTCCCATCGGTCGCCACCTCAGCCACTCCGCCATCAATAAAGTGGGAGATAAACAAACGGTTATCTGGGCTAATCGCTAAATTATCAATACCGGGGCGGACCTGAGCAATGACTGTTTTGGCCCCAGTCTGGATATCGATGCGGACCACTTCGCCAGTGCCGGCCTGGGGGACGATCAGTTCTCCGTTAGTATTGAATTTGACGGCTGGAGGGCCTTTGAGACCATCAACGACCTTCTCCCGCTTACCTGTTTCAATATCAACCCGCCATACTTCGCCGAGCGGGACCAAGGGGAAGTACAGTTTGCCGTCTGGCCCAACCGCCAAGGCATTTGGGCCTCGCTGATCATCGGCAATCATGCGAGGCGGACGGTCGTCATGTGGGTACAGCTCAAAGATACGCCCATGGCCACGGAACTCATCAATAAAGATCCGATCTTCATGACAGGTAATACCGTTTGCTGCCGGTAGCTCATCCGAGACAATGCTGACCTCACCCGCTGGAGTGCGCATACATACCCGGGCGCTCATGACCTCAGTGGCGTAGAAGTTACCGTGCGAATCAAAGGCGATATCATCCGGGGCAACAATTGCTCCCCCTAAAGGCGAAATCAGCTCTAGCGCTCTGGTTGTGATATCGACCGCTGTGATCTGGCTGCCAAAAGCTTGGGTGACGTACAGCCGCCCATCTGGACCAAATTGCATACCATTTGAGCCGTATAAGCCACTGGCTGGTAAACGACGCGACAGTTGCCAGCCTGAAGCTGCCTGAGGTTCTTGGTAGGCATCCCCAAGGAGCATCTCGTATCTGTTCGGACTTGTCATGTTTGTCATAATCTCCCTCCATATAGTCCTCGTGAGGACCGAGCAGGGATTGTACTCAGGGGAAGGAGATGGTGCAAGGAAGTTGGCTTGCTACCCCGCCTTCGCCTCAAAATGATCATACAACACCCGTGCAACGCAGCTGGTCAGTTTCATGCCCATCGATAGTTCCAGAAACTCATTCGGGCCGTGAGCGTTCGACTGTGGCCCCAACACGCCGGTGATCATAAACTGCGCCTTGGGGAATTTCTCGCCGAGCATACCCATAAAGGGAATCGTGCCGCCTTCGCCCATATAGCAGGTGTCTTTGCCAAAGAATTCTTGTGAGGCGCGTTTGAGCGAGGCTTCTAACCACGGGGCGAGCGCGGGCGCGTTCCAACCGGAAGCACCTTGTTCAGGTTTGAATGTGACCTGCGCACCGTAGGGCGGGTCTTTTTCAAAGAGCTGCTTCACAAAAGTGCTTGCCTCATGTGGGTCAACTAGCGGGGGCAAACGGAGTGAGACTTTGGCCGCCGTAACTGGCCGAAGTACATTGCCAGCCTGGTCGAGCGAAGGCAGTCCGGCAGCACCGGTAATCTCTAATTGAGGTCGCCAGGTTCTATTCAACAGTAACTCACCCATATCTGGGGTGACCGGTGCGGTTCCAGTGTGAAAGGGATACATGGCCGAGACGGACGAACCCAGCACCTGAGCTGCTGCCGCTGCTTGGCGCAGCCGTTCTTCGGGAATCTCCGCGTATAAATTACGCGGGAGAATGTCTCCTGTCCGCTCGTCTTCGAGCCGACTCAGCAGTTGACGCAGGACGCGAAATGAGGACGGGACAATGCCACTTGCCGCACCGGAATGGACACCTTCTGTAATTGTCGAGACCGTCAGGATTCCTGTCACAAGACCTCTGAGTGAGTTTGTCACCCACAGCTGTTCGTAATTGCCACAGCCAGAATCAAGACAGATGACCAAGCTTGGCGAACCAATCCGGTCTTTGAGCGCATCAATATAATGCGGCAGATCGTCACTCCCGCTCTCTTCGTCGGCTTCAATGATCAGCACGCATCGGGCATGCGGGAGTCCCTGCAGCTGTAGGGCTTTGATCGCCGTCAGTGACGCAAAACCGGCATAGCCGTCGTCCGCGCCCCCCCGGCCATAGAGCTTGCCGTCTTTGATGACGGGCTTCCACGGTCCCAAGCCCTCATGCCAGCCTTCCATAGGTGGCTGCTTGTCGAGATGGCCGTATAACAAGACACTCTCGTCTGAATTGCCTGGGATTTCAATGAAGAGCAGGGGCGTCCGTCCGTCGAGCTGAATCACGTCGAGGCTCAGTCCCGGCACGTCCTGGGCCCGAATCCAGTTGGCGACAAGCTCAACGGCCTGATCCATATAGCCGTTGGTATTCCATTCGGGGTCGTAGGCCGGCGACTGATTCGGAATCGTTAAATAGTCTTGGAGCTGGGGAATAATAGTGTCCGTCCACGTGTGTTCGACAAATTGGCGTGTTGTGATGATATCCATGGAATGTCTCGTAAATCCTTTTAACTGATGGGGAGGTTGCAGCCTCATATTTTTTGTTTGGGTTGGCACAATACCTGTCTTTGATTCCATAGTTCAATACTTGAATGTCCAGCCCCGAAAGACTCCCGCCGCAAAAGGAGAGACAAGCTGAGAATCGAGAGCCCGCCTACAAATATTGCCGGCGCTTTCTCTTCAACGGATAGCTTGGTATGTCCTCCCGGTATGGAGTTGTCCCCTTCTCAGCCTCGGATTGTCGTCATTGGCGCGGGCATCGTCGGAGCTTCAATCGCATTTCGTTTATCATATGGGTTGAACCAGCTCACCGTACTCGATCAGGCTGAATTGGGATCGGGAGCGTCCAGCCACTCCTTTGCTTGGATCAATGCTTCGGCTGGCAAAGAACCAGCCTCGTATCACGATTTGAATCGACGTTCGGTTGATATGTGGGACCGTTTTGCACGGCAATTGCAGACTGATGTTGGGCTGCGCTGGGGCGGCGAGCTGCGCTGGGCAACGACGGCTGACGCTGCGGCTGTGTTACGGCATGATGTGGCTGTATTGCAGCAACGTGGGCACAATAGCCGGGTGCTGAGCGAAGCGGAATGTCGGCAGCTGGAGCCTGGACTCCAGTTCGAAGATTTTGTCATTGGGGCGTTCAGTCCCAATGATGGCGTGGTTGAGCCCCATAAAGTCATTCAGGCCTGTCTCCAGCAGGTGCGGGCACGTGGGGGACAGCTGAAGAGTCATACAACGATTACCGGCTTTGCTGTGGAAGCGCAGGATGGGCAGTCACGAGTCACAGCAGTGCAGACACCGGCTGGCCCTCTTCCGTGTGACCGTGTTGTCTTAGCCGCTGGGCTTGGCACGACGCAGCTGGCTGCACTGCTGGATATCAATTTTCCGCAGCAAGATAGTCCTGGTGTGGTCGTGCATACGGACCCACAAGCGTCGGCATTGAAGTCTACCGCTGTGCTAAACATGCCACCGCTTGATGCTATGCGGCCTGGGATTCATGTCTGCCAACGCACGGACGGAACTGTTCTCATCGGTGAAGGCTCGCAGGAAAGTCTGGCGCGGGATGATTCGCAGACGCATGCTGATGAGCTGTTGGCTCGCGCAGCACATTATCTGCCAGCTTTGGCTGGGGCCAGAGCCATCCCAGTCCCGGTCGGGTACCGTCCAATGCCGCTGGATGGTTTGCCGGTATTGGGCTTTGCCAAAGAGGTTCCAAATGTCTATCTGGCTGTGATGCATAGCGGGGTGACGTTGGCTCCGCTGGTGGGTGAATTCAGTGCGATTGAGATCGTGGATGGAGTGAATGTCGAGCTGTTTGCACCGTACCGGTTGGATCGGTTTAGGTAGAACCATATGAAGCAGCGGTTGACGTCACCAGGCCTCAGATCATGAGAATGGGCGACAGGCGCGCTGGAGCGCCTCGTTTCACACGCGATGACTATTCAACGCGACGTGGTCGGCCGCGATATCGGCTCGTTTGTCCAGGCGGATCAATTAGGTCACATACGTATTAAACCGCTCGTTGACTTCTTGTTGGATATAGAAGATTGCCTTGCCGATCTGATCGGCTGTCCAGGTGATAGACGGAAAATCAGGGTAGGTTATATACCCGCCGGAGAAGACTTCGTTACGATTGCCGTTTGGTCCAAAGAAATAAATCGTCGTTCCTCGCGTAATCCCATGGCGGGTTGGGCCAATGTCGATTTTCAGATTGTTGCGCGACAAGGTATCCCCAGCCCGCAGAATATCGTTCCAGCTGTCCAGCCAAAACGCATAGTGATGGAGCTTGCCATTTGGGCCTTTGACAAACGCAATATCATGCGCCTTATTCGAGCAGAACAGAAAAGCCCCCAGCAGCTCATCGCTATTCTGGTCTGGGACAATCCGCTCGCTCATTCGAAAGCCAAGCACCTGCGTAAAGAAATCTACATTGGTCTGGACATCTTCAGCTGTCACCAGCATGTGGTCGAGGCGGGATGGAGCAATGCCGGCTTGTTCGCTCGGCCAGGGGTCTGGGTTGAGCACACCAACCTGGGTGCCGAGCTGTTCGGCTTCGGCGTACAGCTCCAACACATGCTCTGAAGGGAGGGTACACCGAATGGCCTGGCCTTGGCCCAGGTTTTCTCCAGCTGAGACACGATTGACCTTGAGGCCAAAGGTTTCGGCGGCGTTTTCTATCCGGGCGAGGTCATCCCAGCTTTCAACTTTATAGCCCATTTTGACTAAGCCCAGCCCGCCGTTTTCGACGACGACGCTGTGGTGATCATACTCGTCCCAGCACTTGAAATAGCGCTTACCCTCCTGACGGGTGACCTCTTGGAGACCCAAGACATTGGTATAATACGCACTGGCTTTATCAAGATCGGTTTCGCGGACATGGACATATCCGAGTCGCATGACACCCATGGTGTATCCCTCCTGCGTGGTGATGGTTCAGGTGTAGCAGGAATCGGATAGACGGGGAATTGGGGAATTCGTGATTGTCGGCACGTAAGAGAGCCGCTAAGGTTTCAGGCATGAAATGCCGCTACTGCCAAGACCGTGCCAGCTGGTTTCGTCGAGTGTGTGCTGACTGTCAGCGTTTGCTTGTTATTTACACGGCACACAAAGGCCAGATTGGCCTCCTGCAATTCCTCGACTTGTTCATCGAAACGGGTCTGTCGCGCGAAAAAGTTGAAGCGTTTATGAATGCCGATCCCAAAGGCGAGGGCAGTGTCAAGGATCAGATCACGGCTGACATGAGCACGGAACTGCTGGGGGCGATGGGGGTCAACGTGCCACAAACGGCGCAGGACGTGAAGAATCTGCGCGATCAGGGCAATTGGCAAAAGATGGACGAACGACCGGAAGAATGAAGAGAATGCGGAACGGAAGAAACAAAAAGGGTTAGACGTTTCGGTGCAATAATCTCCGCACCAGCTTCTTGCCGTAGAAACGGGTGGTGCCGAGTGAGAATGACCGCCGCTTGAAAAGATCTAAACGGATCATTTTCCATTCGATCTCTTTGGCCAGGGCTTTGCGCTCGCCGTCTTCTTCAACATATTTCAAAAGATCTTGCAGAGTATTGATCTCTTTCTGCAACTCAACCTCGGGTGGCAGTACGTGGGCATTTTTCATGATCCGGTAGGCCATGCGCAGGTCTTCTGGCACGCCGCTTATGTCGTCTAGCTGAATCGGCTTGCCCTTGCCGGGCAGGTTGTCGAACAGGCCACGCTGCTGGGCATCGTGAATGCGCTCTTCAGCAATCCGAGTCAAGAATGAGTAGGCCACGTTGTTCCTCCGCGACTGACCATATATGAAGAGGAGCAAGCAAAATAGATGAGGAGGGATTACATGGCAAAGATTGCATTTGGTACAGCGCTACCAGGTACGGATAAGACGGCGGAATTTGCTCAGCGGGCGGAGGAGCTGGGTTTTGATTATCTTGGCTGTGGCGAGCACGTGATGTTCCATGGGCCAGTCGGGAATACGTTCATCTCACTGTCAGTCGCGGCCGGGGCAACCAAAAAAATTCAATTGATTAGCTCGATTGTGTTGCTGCCACTGTATCCGGCTGCTCTCGTCGCCAAGATGGGCTCGGCGCTCGATGTGGCTTCAGGCGGTCGCTACAATTTTGGGGTTGGCATTGGTGGCGAGTTTCCCAAAGAGTTTGAGGCGTGCGGCGTGCCGGTCAATCAGCGCGGCTCGCGGACGAATGAAGCGCTCGAAGTCATCAATAAGTTATGGACCGAGAAAAACGTGTCGTTTGCTGGCAAGTATACGACGCTGAATGAAGTCACGATTGAGCCCGCTCCAGTCCAAAAACCGCGTCCACCGATTTGGGTCGCGGGTCGCAAGGACCCCGCCATGAAGCGCACGGCCAAGTACGCCGATGGCTGGTTGCCGTATATGTACACGCCTGAGCAACTTCACGAGAGCATTGAGAAAATCATAGCCTACCGCAAAGAAGAAGGCCGCGATGTGGAGTCCTTTATCCCTGGCGTGTTTATTTTTACTGCCACACATGCCGATGGTGATAAAGGCCGCGAAATGGCCGCCAATCGACTTGGGAAGCAGTACGCGCAGGATTTCTCAAAACTGATTGGAAAATATGCTTTGGCTGGTACGCCAGATGAATGTCGTAAACGGCTGCAGGAATACGTCGATGCGGGAGCAAAAATGGTGATGCTGCCCTCGGCCTGTCCGTCAGATTATATTGATGAAAATACACGCTTGATCGGGGAAGAGATTATTCCGGCGTTTCGGTAGGGGTATTCAGTGAGGTTCCGCCTCGGAGTGTTGATACGCATCTCGACACTCCGGACTGCAGAAGTGCAGTCTCTTCTTGCCAAATGAAACGGTGAGTGATTCGCTCTCGGCAATGAAGCGGCCGCACTCGGGGTCTTGGACCATGGCCGTCCCAGGTGCTGTTTCTCTGTCTTTACGGCGGTCGAAATTGGTCCGCTTCGATGCGTTGGTCGGAAGGAAGAGGCTGCGTACTCCGGAATAGAGAAGATACACAGCCCCGCAGATGATGAGGAGGCGGAGCAGGGCCCCCATCGCCTTAGCCTTCTTCTGGGTTTGGTTGAGCGAGCTGCGCGTCCGGCTGCAGATCTGCCGGCGCGACTGCGGCGGTCTGGTCCTCTCCCGCTGGTGGGACGGGCTCGGCTGGGCTGCTTTCCTCTCCGGCCGAAATCTCATTCTCTTGATTGTAGTCGCTGCCAGGGCTCTGCAAGTAATTCAGCAGTTCCGAATTTGCCGGTAAGACGAGCGTCGTGCCGTTGGTCAGGATCTTTTCATAGGTCTGTAAGCGACGAGTAAAAGCGTAGAATTCTTCATCTTGGCCAAAGGATCTGCCATACGTCTCCGTCGCCTCAGCATCGCCCTCACCTTTCAGTTTTTCGCTCGTTTCGTAGGCTGTTGCCAGAATGACTTCTCGCTCGCGCTCCGCCCCGGCCCGAATCCCACGGGCGAGTTCGTCTCCCTCGGCCCGATAGCGCTTGGCAATTCGTTCGCGTTCAGCTCGCATCCGGGCAAACACGCTATCTTGGACTTCCTCGGGAAGATCGAGGCGTTTAATCCGCACATCAAGCACCTCAATTCCAAATGACTTTGAGGTCTCGATTGTGTCTTTGGTCACCACCTGCATGATATCTTCGCGTTTCTCCCGAATCAGATCCAGAAAATTATGCTTGGCGATTTCCTGCCGCAGGCGGGCTGAAATAACAGCATCAAGACGCGTACGGGCTTGGGTTTGGTTGCGCACGGTGCGATAAAACTCCAACGGGTACTCAATCCGCCAGCGCGACACATGGTCAATCAGGACCCGTTTTTTATCCAAGGTAATGTACTCAGCAGCGCTGGCATCTGTGGTGAGCACCCACTTCTTGAAGGTAATAAGTGTCTGAATACCAGGAATTTTGAAGTACAGTCCTGGCTCATGCAAGGTGCGTTGCCACTGACCAAACTGGAGGATGATTCCCTGCTCCCACTCGCCGATGGTGAACGCAGGTCGCGCAATGGCGAAGACAAAAACAACGACTAAAACAATGCCAACTAGGAGCCGCGCCATAACTATTTCCCTCCCTCTTGGGCTGCTGCTGAGGCAGCAGCGGCTGACAGCCCGCCCAGGCCTTTTAACGGCAAGAGTGGAACGACCCCGCCGGTGTTGCCTGCATCAAGGATAATCTTTTCAACGTCTGGCATGATGCGTTCCACACTTTCCAGATACAGCCGGTCGCGGGTGACTTTTTTGGCTTTTTTGTACTCGCCCAGGACTTGCAAAAAGCGCTGGGCATCACCTTGGGCACGGATCACCCGCTGGGCTTTGTAACCCTCAGCCTGCTGGATCATCTGAGCCGCTTCACCACGCGCTTTGGGGACAACATCTTCCTGGTAGCCTTCGGCTTCTTTGATCAGACGATCCCTATCTTCGAGCGCGCGCACGACGTCATGAAATGCGTCTTGCACCTTCCCCGGCGGATCAACAGCAAGGAGTCGTGCCTCAGTGATATACAGGCCAGTTTGGTAGACATCAAGAAGATCCTGCAGCGCTGCGTTGGCTTGTTCCTGGACCTCAAAGCGACCGTCGGTCATGGTGTGATCAATCGTGTTACTGCCGACCGCTCCGCGTAAAGCAACCTCTGCCGACGAATGCAGAATGCCTTTCGGGTCAGCGCTGCCAAATAGATACTTGACCGGATCCTGTATGATGTACTGCACAAAGAGTTGGAGTTGGACAATGTTTTCATCGCCCGTTAGCATGAGCGCTTCTTCGGGCCGGGGTGCTGCCTGGCCACGGATACCGCTGGTAGCCCCGCCTCGGGTCCGAAATCCAATCTCCGCGTTCTGAATCTCCTTCACATTGACGATGGCATATTGTTGAATAGGCCACCAGCGCCAGCACAGGCCAGGCTCGGTAATTTCCGACACCTTGCCGAACAAGAGCTCAACACCTTGTTCTCCAGGACCGACCACATAGAGCCCCAAGTAGAACCAGAACGCGAGGGGAACAAGCGCAGCCAGGCTAAATACTCCCCAGCCGCCCTTAAAACCTTGAGCTTTTCTCTTGAGCTCCTCGACTGCTTGGAAGAGCTCATCAGTCGGTGATGGACCGTCTTGATTTTGCCATCGATCTGACACGTTTTGCCTCCTTTTGCCTACCCATATTGTTGCACGGGGCCGAAGCGAAAGAAACACTTCAGGAAAGTACAGTCTGTCCTTTCTCAAGCGCGCTACGGACTCCTATTGTCTCCCTTCATCGCCCCCGAGTCCAGGGGGGCGCTCTAGTATCGGCAGCATTAGCTGGACACAAGGGGTCTGAGCGCGCTATTGTTCGTTCAATTTGGAGGAAAAGCATATGCCAGATCAAGCAATCGTCTTACACAAAGAACCCCCTCTTGCCTGGATCGTGTTTAATCGCCCTGAGCGGCGTAATGCTGTGAGTTTGGAAATGTGGCAAGCACTGCCCGACCTGGTCGCCGAGGTTGCTGACGACCCGGCTGTACGGGTGCTTATTCTCCGTGGCGGGGGAGAGGAGTCCTTTATTTCCGGAGCCGATATCTCGCAATTTGGTAAGGTTCGCTCCTCAAAAGAGACGATGGGCATCTACAATCGAGCAACCGGGGCGGCGCTGAGATCGCTCGAACAGCTGGAGAAACCGCTGGTGGCCATGATTTACGGCTTCTGCCGGGGCGGCGGCTGCTCGGTGGCGCTGATGTGCGACCTGCGGGTATGTGCCGACGACGCCAGTTTTGGCATTCCGGCGGCGCGGCTCGGTATCGCCTATGCCATCGAAACAGGTGTGGAGCGCTTGGTGCATGCAGTGGGAGCAGCTAACGCGGCAGAGATTCTGATGACCGCCCGGACCTATGGGGCTGAAGAAGCCCACCACATGGGCCTGGTCAATCGGGTTATCGCCAAGGCCGAGCTTGAGCCCTTCACCCGCGAGTACGCCGCCAAAATGGCCGATAACGCCCCGCTCAGCGTGGCGGCCCATAAATTCTTTGTCCGTGAGAGTACAAAAACTGCCAACTTACGCGATGCAGAAAAGATTAAGGCGTTGTCGGCCGCTTGTTCTGAAAGCCAAGACTATCGCGAAGGCGTTCGGGCATTTATGGAAAAACGTCGGCCACAGTTTCAGGGCAAATAGCGGGCCGCTTGCGTATACTGGGTTCCATAGGAGCGGGCACGGAGGCCCGCGCTAGCCGGAACTGTGGTTCTGCCCCCCTTCCCTCTCTATTGTCTATTGTGTGACAAAAACCGATTTTTTTTCGCCTGTCAATTGACTTCATTTTTAAACTGACTGTATAGTCAGTCATATGACTAAAAATTCAGCCAGCACAAAAGAGGAGATGCTGCGTGAGTTTCGCGTTCGGGAAATCCTGGATGCGACATGTCGGGTAGTGTCGCAGCATGGGTTTCAGGGGGCGACCATTGATCGCGTAGCCGAAGAAGCCAAAATCGCCAAAGGGACGATCTATCTATATTTTCAGAAAAAGGACGACCTGCTGAAAGCTGCGGTTGAGCAGGGGATGGAGAATTTTGCCAACCAAGTGCGAGCCGAGGTCAAGGAAGTGACAACTCCACTCGAAAAAATTGTTCGTCTTGTTGAAGCGAGCCTTGAACTGAGCGATAGCAAGCGCGACTTTTTTAAGATGCTTCTCCTCGAACGCAATTTCCTAGCCGCTTCGCCGCATCATCCTGAGGCATCGCATATGCTGGATTTGTACCTTGATTATATCCGCTTCATTGAGGAAACAATCCAAGAAGGAGTGAACGCCGGTGTCTTGCGCCAGCATAATACAGAAGCCTCAGCGTTTGCCTTGAATGAATCCATCCGTGGATGTTTCCAGCAGCGCGCGCTCGGATTGACCGCGCGGACCGCTGTAGAAGATGCTGAGATTCTGCTTGACCTGCTCATGCATGGTGTTCTGGACCCTCACCATGCTCAGGCAAGTCAGAAGGAGTTGTTATCGTGAGACGTGTGTTGTCAATATTTGTCCTCCCACTTGTGGCATGTGGGAGCTTTTTTGTCGCAGGCTGCCAATCCGGAGAGCCGGAGGTGGCGGAGGCTGAGGCGGCAAAATCAGCTGGACAACAGGATGGGCAACCTGCTCAAGCTGTCCCCCCGCGTCTCACGGTCCAAGTCGCCACCCCGACTAAGCGAACGGTCCAACGCACTGGCCGAGGCCAAGGCGCACTGTTTGCCCATGAGAAGGTGGTTCTGTCGAATAAGCAGGCCGGTTATGTCAGCACGGTTCACGTCGACTTTGGAGACAGAGTCACGCGCGGACAAACATTGGCCCAAATGGAACGCGAAGAACTCTCGCTGCAGGTTGATTTAGCAGAAAGTGCTGTCAAGCAGGCCCAGGCCATGCATATCCGGGCCAAAGCTGAAAACGAGCGTATGCAGCAACTGTTTGCTGAACAGATCATTCCTCCACAACGACGCGATGTGGCAGAAGCGGAATACAAAGTCGCTGATGCCCAGGTCGAAATAGCAAAGAAATCTCTCTCCCTCGCCAAGAAACGCTTGCGAGACACCCGCATTGTCTCGCCAGTCGATGGTTTTGTGCAAGAGCGGTTTGCCAACCAAGGGGAGTATAAAACGGCAGCCTCAAAGCTGTTTGAAGTGGTCGTAGTGAATCCACTCAAACTGCGCGCGCCCGTACCAGAGCGGTTTGCCGCAGTGGCGCAGATTGGCATGCCTCTCCGGGTAGAGGTCGAAGCCCTGCCGGGCGAAGTGTTTGAAGGCAAACTGAGCCGCCTGGCTGCTCAAGTTGATCATAGGACGCGGACTCTGCTCATTGAAGCAGAGATCCCGAACGCAGACAAAAAACTGCGGCCCGGCTATTTTGCCCACATCACGGGTGTTTTGGGCGAAGAAGAAGCCTTATTCATGCCCCGCGCTGGTTTATCGCGCTTTGCTGGTGTGGAACGTGTGTTTGTGGTGCACGACAATGTCGTTACCTCTCGCGAAGTCACTTCAGGCATAGAGGATGGGGAATGGATTGAAATCGCTACAGGGCTTGCCGAGGATGAATCAGTCGCTGTCAGTAGTCTCAGCCGTTTGGCTGATGGTATGGCCGTTCATGTCCAATTTGCGGAGGCGCAATAATGAACCTGACTGATATCTGTGTTCGCCGGCCTGTCTTTGCCACCATGCTGATTGGCGTGCTGGTGGTGGCGGGTTGGTTTTCGTATAAAAGTTTGACTTTGGAGCTGATGCCCAAGGTCGAGATGCCGGTCGTGACGGTGACGACCACGCTGCCAGGTGCTGGCCCAGAAGAGATTGAAGCCCAGATCACTAAAATTATTGAGGAAGCCATCAATACAGTCAGTGGCATTGATGAACTACGCTCGGTCACCCGTGAAGGGCTGTCGCAAGTCATTGTCCAGTTTGTCTTGGAGAAAAACCTCGGCATTGCCGCCCAAGAAGTCCGTGACAAAGTCGGCACGATTCTGGCGGACCTCCCTGATGATGCTGACCCACCGATTGTCGAAAAATTTGATATTGATGCCACGCCGATTGCAACGATTACGGTATCCGGCTTCCAAGGGCTCAAAGAGCTCACCGAGATTGCTGAGAATCAGGTCAAAGAACCACTCGAGTCAGTGTCCGGGGTTGGGGCGATCGATATTATCGGCGGCCGTAAGCGTGAGATTCAGGTTTTGGTCGACCACGAGCGTTTGATGGCCTATGGACTGGCAATGCGGACGGTCGCGCAAGCACTGGCCAAACAAAACGTCGAGTTTCCGGGTGGACGGATTACCCAAGAGAGCGGCGAGACCGTGCTGCGCACGCTCGGCCGAGTCAAGTCAGTGCGGGAGTTTGAAGATATCGTTGTCGCGACCAATAATAACGTGCCCATTACGATTGCCGACATTGGTCGGGTCGAAGATGGTGTCGAAGAGCCCCGTTCGCTGTCTCGATATGATGGCAAGAATGCCGTTTCTCTGGTTATTCGCAAGCAGTCTGGATCGAATACAGTTGACGCGGTTGAGGCAGTTGAGGAACGTTTGGTCGAGGCGCGCAAACTCCTGGCACCAGGCGTCGAAGCACTTGTCTCCCGTGATCAATCGGAGTTTGTCAAAGCCTCAGTCCACGAAGTTGAGCAACATCTTATTCTCGGCTCAATCTTTGCCAGCATCATTGTGTTTTTCTTTCTGGGCAATCTGCGCTCGACACTCATTGCCGCCATCTCTATCCCTGTCTCGATTATTGCCACCTATACGTTGCTGGCGGCAGCTGGCTACTCGTTGAATCGGGTCACGTTGCTGGGTCTGACCTTGGCGGTCGGTATTGTGATCGATGATGCCATCGTTGTCCTGGAAAACATCTATCGCTACATCGAAGAGAAGGGTATGAGTCCGTTTGATGCAGCCCGCACCGCTACGGCTGAGGTGGGCCTGGCGGTGAGCGCCACAACCCTCTCTCTGGTGGTGATTTTTATTCCGGTTGGATTCCTCAAAGGCATTATTGGCATGTGGCTCAGCAGCTTTGGCTTTACTATGGCCTTTGCCATTATGGTCTCGCTGCTGGTGTCCTTCACGCTCACACCAATGCTGTGCGCCCGTTTTCTCCCCAAAAAGATTGAGGGACAGGCGCATTCCTCCCGCGAGTCGATCTTTTATCGGGGCATCGACTGGAGCTATGCGACCATGTTGTCCTGGTCCATGCGCCACCGTTGGGTAATCGTGTGTCTGACACTCGGTCTGTTTATCGCTACGCCGTCGATTGCCACCCTCGTCCGTCCCAGCCTGATGGCCAATGATGACCGGGGCGAGTTTGAGGTGAATATGAAAACCCCGCCCGGCTACTCACTGGCCCAGACCGACGCCGTGACGCGGCAGATTGAGGCTGAAATTCAACCGCTGCCGGGTGTTGCCCATCTGCTGACCGAAATTGGCTCGGTCGTTGGTGAGTCTGTTACTAAAGCCAAGATTGTCGTGACGCTCAAGCACTACACCCAACGCGAGTTGAAACAATACCAAATCATGGATCTCGCCCGAGAAAAGGTCAAAGGATTCCCAGGCATACGGATTAGTGTCGACCAGATTTTACCAGTCAGTGGCGGTGGCGTACAGAATGTTGATGTGTCGTATAATCTGCGCGGTCCAGAGCTGGAGACGTTACAAGGGTACGCCGAAGAGTTGAAAATACGCGCCCAGAAAATGCCTGGCCTGCGAGACGTTGATTCAACATACGAAGGAGGCAATCCTGAACTGCAAGTGCATCTCAATCGACAGAAATCTTCCGATCTTGGTGTTGAAGCAGCAGATATTGCCTCAACCATTCGGATCATGGTCGCTGGCGAGAAGATTACCACCTACCGTGAGGGCGATGAGTTATACGATGTCCGCTTACGTCTGGCACCGGAAAGCCGCAACCGGCCCGAGGTCATTCAACAGGTCACTATCCCCTCGCCTGCAGTTGGACAAGTCCAACTCAGTAGTCTGGTCAACATGATTCCGGGCACGGGCCCCGTCCAAATTGATCGCCAAGAGCGCCAGCGTCAGATCACGATTACGGGCAACTTGTCCAAAAACAAAGCGCTCGGCGATGCCATTGCCGACATTGATGCTGAGGTCGAAGACATGGGGTTGCCGCTCGGTTATACAACTGGCGTGACCGGCATGGGCAAGATGTTTGCGGAGATGATGGAAAGCTTCCAGATTGCCTTTCTGCTATCGATTATCGGTATGTATATGATTCTGGCCGCGCAGTTTGAGAGCTTTTTGCATCCGATTACGATCATGCTGTCGCTGCCCTTGGCGGTGCCGTTTGCCCTGCTGTCACTGTGGATGTTTGATCAGCATTTAGCCCTGTTTGCAATTCTCGGCATGCTGCTGTTGTTTGGGATTGTCAAGAAAAATTCGATTCTGCAAATAGATCATACGATTAATCTGCGGGCGCAAGGCTTGCCACGCGATGAGGCCATTCTGAGGGCCAATCGAGAGCGACTGCGGCCGATTCTTATGACGACGCTGGCACTGGTGGCGGGCATGGTCCCAATTCTTTTTGGTCAAGGGCCGGCTGCGGATAGCCATCGCGGGATTGCGGTGGTGGTGATTGGCGGCCAGAGTTTGTGTTTACTGATTACACTTTTAGTGACGCCAGTCGCCTACTCGCTGTTTGACGATCTGGAAGTTGGGCTAGCGAAAATGCCAGACAGGCTCCGCGGGCTACGGGAACGGCTGCGTTTTCGACGCTCACCTGGGCCTGCCCAAGTTGTTCCGATTGGGGAAGATGCGATTGGGGATTGATCCGATTGGCGGGAAATCCTGGGGGCTGTCCTCATCTGCCAAGAGCAAAAATCACAGGGCGTTTGTAAGCCCAAAGCTACGCCTGGTTCGCCAACTTTTGTAATTCTTCTCCGCTCACTCGGTACGACAGCCATTCTTTCATATGGCCCATACCGAGGCGCTGATAGAACCCCCGGGCCGGGTTCCAGTCCAGGACTTGGAGCTCTAAGCGAGCACAGCCGCGCTCAACAGCGAGCGCAGCAAGCGCTGTCATAAGTTTTTCTCCGACCCCCTGCCCTCGCACCGATTCTTCAACAAAAATGTCTTCGAGATGAATGCCAGCTGTCCCTTCCCAAGTGGAATAGGTCGGGAAGAAGAGGGCAAAACCGACAGGCGAGTTGTCTTTCTCGGCAATCAAGACTGCAAACTTTGGCTGCTGACCAAAGCCGTCCCGGAGTAAATCCTCCGGCGTCGCTTTCACCGCATCCGGTTCGCGCTCAAAAGCGGCCAGGCTTTTGATGAAGTGCAGGATGGTATCGATATCGGCTGTGGTCGCGGGGCGAATGATGGTAGCTGACATATTACGGCTCCGTTTTGACCAGTCGAAAGTCGCCCTTCGCTGCGTTCCGATACAGATTAATCTGCCCAATATGGCGCGCCCGACCTTTTTCATCGCTGACGCCTAAGCCTTCTTCTGGGGCGAGGCACAAGACGCCCATCTTGCCAATCTGCTGATTGTGGTGGACTTGCAAGGCGGCCTCTCCAGTTTCCTCCAGCGGATAGGTCTCCGACAGCAGCGGATGAATCGCACGTTTGACCACCAGACGATTGGCTTCCCATGCTTCTCGATAGTTAGCAAAGTGTGAACCAATAATCTGCTTTTTGTTCATCCACAAATAGCGGTTATCGTATTCATGGGTGTAGCCAGACGTTGAGGCACAGGTCACAATCTTGCCGCCCGGTCGAGCAACAAAGACACTGGCGCCGAAGGTTTCTCGACCCGGATGCTCGTAGACGACATCGGGATCTTCGCCACCCGTCATGTCACGGATGTCTCTGCCAAAGCGGCGCAATTCGCGCGCATTCTGTGTCCCGTCTTCGTCCCAAAACTTATACCCGCGTTCATTCCGATCGATGACCCAGCGGGCACCAATGGTTTCACACAGTTTAACCTTGTCCTCTGACGACACCACACAAATGGGAAAGGCGCCAGCATTCAGCACATATTGGAGGGCAAAGCCACCAAGGCCACCGACGGCTCCCCAAATGAGGACGATATCACCTTGTTTGATCTGGGTTCCGTTGTGACTCACCAACATGCGGTAGGAGGTCGAGTTGACCAGCGGCATGGACGCGGCTTCTTCCCACGTCAGGTGAGGCGGTTTGGGCATCAACTGGTTGGCCCGAACCAGGGCGACTTCGGCTAAACCACCGAAGTTGGTCTCAAAACCCCAGATGCGCTGGTCCGGGTCGAGCATCGAGTCATCGTGTCCATCCGGTGCTTGCATATCGACGTAATTACAATGGATGGTCACTTCATCACCGGGTTTGAATAGGGTCACGCCTGGTCCGACACGCAAGATCACGCCAGCCGCGTCACTGCCAATCACATGATAGGGCAAGTCATGGCGCTGATCCCAGGGACTGCGTTTGGCCGCCCGCTCTAAAAATTGAAAGGTCGGGATTGGCTCAAAAATCGCACTCCAGACCGTATTAAAATTAATACACGACGCCATGACAGCCACCAGGGCTTCATTCGGGCCGACCTCGGGCAGAGCGACTTCGTCAATATGGAGGCTTTTCCTCGGATCTTTGGCCCAGGATTCCATCCCCTCAAACATCTCGATTTCGTCTTTGTGTGTGGTCACCGCCCGCATCGCATCCGGGAGGGGTAAGGACGCATAATCTCCTGGCTGTGCTTGTCCGGAAACGATGGCCTCTCGTATAAGTTTCATATCACCTGACATCAATACCTCCGCCTCTACACCGGTATAAAACGCGAAACGTAATGAGAATGTGAGCGCACCCTATTTTACATTTCACTCGTTACGTTTTCCGCTTCATGGGTCAATCAAGACGCCGGGATTCAGCAGCCCCTTTGGATCGAATGAAGCCTTGGCTGCCTGTAGCGCTGTGGCAAACAGATCTGGGCGCTGGCGGTCATACTGTGGTCGATGGATACGCCCAACGGAGTGGTGGTGAGTCACCGTGCCGCCGTATTTGACGACAGCGTCAGCTGCCGCAGTTTTAATCTCCTGCCACTGTGTCAGCGCACCCGCATGTGTTCCGATCCCGGTGAAGGTGTAATACGGGGCTGGACCATCTGGGTAGACGTGGGTGAAGCGGCACGACAGCAAGCCGCCGCCGCAGACTTCGTCAAGGGCTTTTTGGGTCTCCTGCTTCACCCCAGCATGAAACTCAGCAAAGCGGTCCCAGGGAATAGCGCTTTCGACTGTGTCAAAAATTGCACCCATCGCCGCGATTGTCCCCATTTGGTACGGCATACGGATAAAGGCATCCCGCCAATCGCCAACTGAGCCACCCCGGCCGGTTGTCTCGCCAGCTCCGCGAATAACGACTCCATTTGGGGTTGTGCCGCCGTGGTCAGCGCAGCATTCCAGGGCCCGCTTAATCCACGTATCAAGTGCATGATCGGCGGATTCAAAGCCGAGCATCACCATTGCTCCTCCACTGTCGTTGACCTTATTACGTTTGACTTCAGCTGGATCAAGCAGACGGCAGTTGGCTGGGTAGAGTCCCGCCTGGCTGAGGGCACGCACGGCAGCTACGCCAGACTCGAATTTTTCAAAGTGGACGCCCGCAGAGGCACGATACACGGGGCGGTCCTGCAACCGCATCCAGGCTTCAGTGATAATACCCAGAATACCTTCCGAGCCAATAAACATCCGATCGGGGCTTGGGCCAGCCCCAGAGCCTGGCAACCGTCGCGACTCAAGCGTGCCCTTTGGCGTCACGACCCGGAGTGATTCCACAAACTCGTCAATATGCGTATACAGCGTGGCAAAGTGGCCACCCGAGCGAGTCGCAATCCAGCCACCGAGGGTGGAAAACTCAAACGACTGCGGGTAGTGGCGCAAGGTATACCCATGCGGGCGGAGTTGGGCTTCGAGGGCTGGCCCATACACGCCCGCCTGAATCCGAGCGGCGCGGGAGGTTTTGTCGATCTCCAAGACTTTGTCGAGGTGGCGTAGATCAATCGAAACACTCGCCGGATACAGATCACTCGGCGGCGGCTCGACTCCACCCGCTGCACTTGAGCCTCCGCCGAATGGAATTGCGACTGCTCCGACTTGGTAGCACCAGTCAAGCACGGAAATGACATCGTCTTCTGTCTTTGGAAAGGCGACAACGTCAGGCGGATTGGGAAATTCACGGTGAACCGCACGCAATAAGTCTGGGCAGGCTTTGCCGTACGAATGCGCTGCCCGGTCGTATGTCGTGGTGGAACACAGTGCTTCTAGAGAAGCCGGTGGCTTAATACGCGGAGCCCGTAGTTCCAGCTCTTCGACCTTGGGCATTGGCAGCAGGTCGAAATTGCTCTTACCGAGCATCGTTGAAAGCCCTTTGGCTATGGCCTTTTGTTGTTCCAGGGTCGGCTGTTCATCCTCGTATCCCCATCCCCAAATAGCTGTACGACGTTCTGACATGTGAAAACCTTTCTGAAAAAAAACGTGAAATGTAACGAGTAAAACGTGAAAAGATGAGGATTCTCCCTTCCTTTCCATTCCGTTTGACGTTTCACGTTTTATGCCCTCTTAGTAGCGTCCAAACGGCGGAGCAGCAATGCTCGTTTGTAGCTCAATTAAATGCATTTCACCGGAGCTTAAAGACTGGTCTAATGCCTCAGCCAAACCTTCAGGCGAGTTCACACGGGTTGCAGCGATCCCAAACGCGTTGGCAAAGGATATGAAATCTGGATTGGTCAGGCGAGCTTCGTACTCTTCTTGATACGCAGTCCGCTGCAAATAGCCAATCACTCCGTAGGCGTCATCATTGACCACGATCATGGGAAAGCCGATCTTATGCCGAACGCAGGTGGCCAATTCCTGAGAGGTGTACATAAACCCGCCATCTCCGATGATGCCAACCACGGGTTTGTCCGGGCAGGCGACTTTTGTGCCAATGGCCGCGGGAAAGCTAAATCCCAATAGCCCAGAGCCTTTGGCTCCGACAATGCCATTTGGCTGATAAGACGGGTAAAAATACTCAGCCCAGTAGGCGAGCTGCGTATTGTCAGTCACCAAGGCACTATCCCGGGGCAATACCTCACGAATCGTTTTGAGATAGCGCATCTCAGACAGTTCTTGCTCGAGCTGGACTTTGGCCTCATCAGCCTGTTTTTTCCATGCCCTGACTCGTTCGTGTCGCGGACCTGTATATGGCTCGCCTTCGAGTTGGCCGCGGAGTGCGTGAGTAATGGCCGGTACATCGCCAATGAGTGAGGTTGTTGTTGGATAGTTTTTGCCAACCCAGCGTTCGTCCCAATCCACGTGAATGACCTGTTCAGGTAACACCAAACCGCGCCGCTTGGCATCGACCTCGCGCAAACGGGTGCCGATAATGAGGGCCGCGTCACAGTTCGGCATGATATCGTGGACCGCCATACGCCGAGCAGCGTTTCCCAAAGACAGCGGGTGGTCTTCAGCCAGCACTCCTTTGCCAGGTGTACTGGTCAGAACCGGGGCACACAACGCTTCTGCGAGTGCTGTCAAATCGGCGGATAGGTTAGAGCGGACTGCATCCGTGCCAGCCATAATGACTGGTTGTTTGGCTCGGCGAAGAATGGCAATCGCTTCGTCAAGGTTTGTTGGGAGCGGTATTGGAGTCTCGGAGCCGTTATCGGCAGCTGCCGGAGTTTGTGTCGTCACTTCACCCGCCAATAAATCAGTCGGCACTTCGACACACACCGGTCCGGGACGGCCACTTGTGGCAAGTTGAATCGCGTCCGCAGTCACTGCCCGGAAATCATCCCCAGCCCGCGGAGCAAAAATCGCTTTGGTAATAGTGCGAAACAACGACGTCTGCTCCTCAAATTCATGCAGAACGCCCAAACCTTGGCCAATCTTAGCCGCCTCAATATTACTCGTCAGCATCAGGACTGGCGAGCAACTGCCCCAGGCTTCTTGCAGTGCAGAAATGGTAAAACCCGCACCTGGTCCGGTGGACGAAATAATAACGCCAAGTCCCTTGGCCCGCGCGTACCCATCGGCCATATGGGTCGCACCTGCCTCGTGACGGCACACAATGTGGCGAATTGATGGAGCACGACGGAGTCCATCGTAGATACTAATATTATGAATACTTGGAATGCCGAAAATCGTGTCCACTCCAGCGTCTTTCAGCGCGTGGACAACCCCATCTGCTCCGCGTGGCATAAGAACTCCCTTTTTCTGTTCAGAACTGACCGCTGACTGCTGCTGAGAGCCCACAGCTTATTTAATAACTCCAGCCTGCAACAACCGCTCCAGCTCCGCATCCTCCAAGCCAATCTCCTGCAACACCTCCCGTGTATGCTGGCCCAATGTCGGTGGAGCCATGCGGACCGCGCCTGGGGTCTTCTTGAGTTTTGTTGGAATACCACCGACTTTCATTTTCCTAATACGGGCATGGTCCACTTCAACCGCCATCTGGTTGTGCTGGACTTGAGGGTCAGCAAAGGTCTCGTGGTAGGTATTGACCGGTGCGGCCATGACATCGGCTTCACTCAGACGCCGCATCATGTCGTCGCACTCTCGTGTCGCAAACGCCGCCTGGATCTCAGCGTTTAATGCCGCTTCATGCGCAAGCCGACTCTCACCCGTTTCAAACCGTGGGTCGTCGATCAAATCTTCGCGTTCGATCGCCCGGCAAACGTTGTGGAAAAACTTGTTATTAAACGACGCAATCTGGATGTCGCGCCCATCCTGGCAGGTGAATGTCCCGTACGGTGCATAAAAAGGACTGGCATTGCCAACCATCGGTTGGATATAGCCTTGCAAAAAGAACTGGCCGACCTGGGACGGCTGGACATGAATCAGCCCGTCCATCAAACACAGCTCAATCTGCTGGCCAATGCCTTGTTGTTCGCGGGTCCATAAGCCCACCATAGCCGAGAAGGCGACGAGGTTGGCACAGGTCGCGTCTGCAATTGCCGGCCCAGCCTTGAGAGGTTTGCCACCCTTCTCACCAGTCACGCTCATGAAGCCCGTTAATGCCTGGGCAAGTGGGTCAATTCCCGGCCGACCGCCATACGGTCCATCTTGGCCAAAGGCGCTGACCGTAATGCAGATGATCCTCGGGTTGTATTGACAATTTTCCTCGTAGGAAATACCAAGCTTGGCTTTGGCTTGGGGACGCAGATTATCAACAATGATATCGGCGGTTCGGACGAGCCGGAAGTACAGAGCCTTGCCTTCGGGCTGGGTCAGATCAAGCACGATACCGCGTTTATTGCGGTTGATGCCAAGGTAGAAGCCGCTGTCATTTTCGACTTTTGGCCCAATCGCTCGCGATTCATCGCCATACGGCGGCTCGATTTTAATGACATCCGCTCCCATATCTCCCAGCATTGTTGCGCCATACGGGCCAGCTAGCATACTGGCAATATCGAGCACCCGAATCCCTGCAAGCGGTAAGGTCATGACTCGTCCTCCTTGTCCGGAAGACGGTAGCATACCCTGTACGGAGCGGCAAAGAAGGCACGCAGGACACGTTCCCCTTTTGACTCGAGCCGCTTTGTGGTATGTCGCGCATGGGAGAAAGCTACTCAGGACACAACAAGCAACTAAGGAGGAAACACAATGCCGCTGTATCTCGACGAAATTTATTGGGCCCCCGACCGGACCAACGAGGTGAAGGCAATGTTTAAAGGGGTGCTCGACGGGTCTGCTGGTTTTCCCGAAGGCGTGAGCCTCAAGGCCGGTCCGTGGGCGTCAAACGAAGAGGCAAAAATAGTCCTCGTTCTTGATATTCAAGACCACGCCAAGACGTTTGAGACGTTTCAGGGACTCGTGGCAAAGGGTCTCATTGCCAAGCGCCGCTTGACCCCCATTGTTGAATGGCAAGCAATGGATGGAGTGTCGGGCTAACGCGCTCGGCCTTTTTCACTTCTCACATATTATTGGAAAGATCTCGACGCTATGACGCTTTCTCCCACCCCCCCCACATCACTTGCCCTGACCGTGTATTGCTCCTCCAGTGACCATGTCCCGCCAGTGTACATCGAGGAAGCGGAAACGCTGGGACGCCTGATTGCCGAGCGCGGCCACACGCTTGTGTATGGCGGGGGGAATATTGGTTTGATGGGCGCTGTGGCGCGGGCTGCCCTCGCTGCGGACGGAAAGGTGACAGGGGTCATCCTGAAGAAATTTCTTGACAAGGGCCTGGGGCAAGCCGGTCACGACATGCACGTCGTAGACGATATGCGATCCCGTAAGCAAAAGCTTGAGGAACTCGGCGACGCCTATCTCGTTTTGCCTGGCGGCTTTGGGACATTCGAGGAAGTGTCAGAGGTGTTGTCTTTGAAACAACTCGGCGTGCACGCTAAACCGATCGTCTTTGTGAATAC
This sequence comes from Binatia bacterium, assembly GCA_965231765.1. GTDB lineage: Bacteria > Desulfobacterota > Binatia > Bin18 > Bin18 > JAAXHF01. The sequence goes on along the minus strand of OZ246887.1, from coordinate 2,854,882 downwards.
CAATCAATTCTTTGCGCCCCTGCTTGCACAGTTTGGGCGCGCCTTTGCCGAAGCGTTCATTCCTGAGCGGTTCCGCGAGCTGTACAGTGTGGTGGATACCCCTCAGACAGCTCTTGAGCTGGTTGAGACAGCCATACCAGCCGAATAGAAACTCTGAGGCGCGGGTATGGAGAAAACACGGGAAACCGGGAACACATCCGATCCGCAGGAGCCCCAAGAAATCATTGACCTCAGGCAGGAACTTATCGACCTCTATGCGGGCGAACAAACGTTGGCTTTCTTTGAGTTCACCCTTGAACGTCCCGGACACGAGGCTCTCTCCGGGCTGTGCCGCGTGACGCAGCCAAAGCGCCACCGTTCTGCATTGCGCTATCTCTCGCTCAGCTTTCTCGTTGACACACCTGACTCCGCAACCCGTCCGGTCGTCCAGAAAGCCCTGGCCCTGCTTGAGGGTGACGCCCTGAAGACAGCCGTGCCCGAGGTGACAGACGGCGCCATCATAGCGCGTCTGAGTTCCAGCGCCGAGAGCTATGTCGCGCAGACAGACCTGCTCCTGGAGAGCGAGGTGAACAAGGCGTTCATCCTGGAAAAACTCATTCCCGCCATCGCCCGAATCGCCCAACTCCACCCGACCCACGTCGAGTGGTGGGAGGAGAGCCCGACCCCGGCCTCCCCGCCGCTCGCTCCGCCTTCCCCGCAGTCCGCCCTGCTGGCGACGGTCCGGGACTGGCTGCGACGCTCCCTCTCCTCCAATCCGCCCTAAAATTTATGAAAGCGAGATGGCCAAAAACGGTAATGTTAGGTAGCCTCGGTTCTTTCCAGTCTGAGAAGCAGAATCATAAGTCATGAGCTAAGGCTGATCTGTTTTTGTACAAACTGTCCATCAGCACTCATTCGGTCACCGGGGATAGCCGCCGCATTGCAGGACAAGGTTCATTTGCTTTTAAGAACAAGCATGAGTTCGTCCGTTACTCTTCAGGCTGTCCGATTTGTCGTATTGCTCCCAAGAGCACTGCGTTGCTGAAACTCAGCCACTCACGCGCAAACATAGGCCAGTACCCTTAGCAGCGATGCCATGCTGCCTTAACGATGGCCGGACTCAAGTCCCCTTACTGGGGCGGGCGGCCTCTGGCACTGGCCCATCATCTCTGCTCAAGGGCTGGATAAAGGCTGTGCAAGCGTTCCGGGGGTCCCCTGCGTTCGTCTATTGCGTCCCCAAATCGTTATAGGCTAGGCTTGCACCCGTTTCTTGTGCCAGCGTGCGCTCAGTTGTAGAAAGCCGGTATTCGCCATGGACTCCCCGGATAACGCTGCTCCCCTCATCGAATTTGGTGCTGTACTGGTTCCGGCTGACGATCCTGTGCCTTTGATAGTTGAGGGGGATGGCCCTTTCGGTTGATTGCGCCCAACTCCAGGCACGTGTCAGCATTACTTCAACGGACCGATCTTGTCAGCCTCGATGGGCAATTCTGTCATGTAGGTCATCGGTACGTGCGTGTTGGTGACAAGCCTGTTGTCGATGCGAGCTGTATTCGGCGTAAACCCAACGATGTGTTGAAGACCTTTTGCATTGTTTCTGAGCCAGTTGACACGTCGCACATGCTTGTTTAGCTGGTCCTTCGCTTCCCCGCGAAAACGGCGGCAAATCTCAGCGATTTCGGCAAGAGTCCGGGCTAGCTGCAAACGCTTACACTCGACGATCTGAATTTCTCCGCTTGGCTTCCACGCCAAAACATCGACATCGCCAAGTTCAGCCGGAGCCCCTAACTCAGTCATCTGGACTTCAGTCCGCGTTTGCCATCCCTTCTTTCGGAACTGGTCGGAAACCGACTGAGCAAAAGCATGGCCTCGTTCGTTATTGACTGTGCCAATATGTTGGCTCATTGCCGCCGAGGTGAAGAAGTCTTGCGGTAGATGGCCTTGTTCGATCTTGCTCAGCAGGTGGCCGATACCAAGCTTTAGCGCACCGACCCCAAAAAGCACTTTGTCCCCATCCCGCTTTCCAAAGACAAACAGGGGCCTGACCAGCGCGGAGAGCCTGCGGCTGAATCGCCAAGGGGAAAGGTCTTTCTTCTTAAAACCCTCTGGGGGTGTCTCCCATGCTGGGCGATGAAAAAGGCCGAAAGCCTGGAAAAATGCTTCGCCTGCGTCAGCTGACAGACCACGGTTTGAAGTTAACCTTGCTTTGAGCTCACTAAGCGTTGTTTCCACGATTATGCTATCGCCCTCAACCGCCAAGTCCATTAATTCTACAACTCCACCCACCGCGTCGTCCAGCGTCAAACCGAATTCAGCCTGAAATGCACAAATGAGTTCTGGAGGATATATTTCATCAGCTCGTTTTCGTTCGCCGGGAGACTTGCTTCGATAGAGGCCGCTATACTCTTGTACTGCCGTTTCGAATCCTTCTCGATTATAGGCCATCAAGAACGGTTCCAGGACAGTTTTATGGAAATTTCGGTCTATGGAATATTCACCGTTTGGGTGTAAGTCGATGCGAGGGGCGACCAAGTCATTTCTAACCGCGTCGGAGTCCGTTGCGACCTCCAGTAGCAGGGTAATCCTGGCTAGCAGCTCGTCGAGTTCCCAGCGGGAAAGCTGGCGGCCACCAGTCTCCGGGCATTCACAAATGGCCATCTCCAGGACAGTACGGGCTGATATCGCAACAGTGGCTCGATCCGATTCCCGCTTTCCTGAGAGAGCGGCAACATCCTCTGACGAGGCGTAAAGAGCCGCTAGTGCCTGTGCGGTTCGCCTCCAGTGATCACGGTCGTGAATAACGGCCTCATGGACCTCCAACATCCGACGAATCACCGACGCCCGGTCGAGGCTTCTCAATTGCTCCCTGAGTTGCTTCCACATCTTCTCCACAACTTTGTTCAGAAATGTGTTGCATTCAGTCTTTGTATCAAGAGTGGTGCTGGAGGGGGATGGCTGACAACCTTCGGACATCTTCAACTTACAAAAAACGAAGTCTTCTTGGCTCAGAAAGATTGGATCCCGGGTTTGCCTCTCGTGCATGTGTTCAATCGGGTCGTGGGCGTGGAAGAGATGAAGAATTCTCAGGCCTGGGTCACCGATCACCGTACTGGTGAGATCGTTCAGTAGGCTCTCTTCAACATCTTTGCTTCCTCTCTGATGGAGGCTGACGAGGCCTCTCGCAATGCTTCGCAGGACGAGCGTTTCCCCAGTATTCTCGGGCTGTCGGAAATATTGAAGAAAATTCGGTGGGAATTTGATCGTAGCCCTGCGCTGTTCGAGAGCGACGCTGACCTCAGGTTCACCGGTCATGGTGCTCGGCTGGGATTCTTCATAGTTTTCTGGCATGAGGACATCGCGTAAGTCGAGACATATCTCCATCGCGCCGGCTGACGTTTCTGGGAATAAGGATTCGACCTCGGATACGAGCCTGTCGTACAGGTCAATGAACCCATCCCACATCTGAAAAAGGAAGCGTTTGATGTCCTCACCACCTTCCCGCGGTATGACGACGAACCAACTCGGACCGCGAGAGGTTTCTACGGCTCCGGCAAATATGCCCGAGCTTAGATGAGCCAGGCTCCTGTAAATCGGACGCTTCCGCAGAGATTTGAAAGCCGCGTCACTATGAGACCGCATAACAGGGACGTAGGCACCTCTTGGTGTTTGGAGGACATGGCGATCCAGAAGACTCCGTGCTTCCTGGCGGATAGGCAAAGTGAAGTCGCTAAAAATGGCGACCAGGGATCCAGAATGTACTGGAAGATTACGAGGCACAAGTTGGTAGTTTGACCGGCGCCAGTAACAATAAAAGTCGTAGTCACTGCCGCTATTCTGGAATTGCACCCCTTCTCTTTCTACCTCCTTTCTCTGCCTGAGGCATTTCAGGTAGCCTATGATAGGCTGATCAGGACCCTCCACCAGCATCAGAAAATCGGATATTGGGAGAGCCGATAACTGCCACCGGTCAAGCTGTCCATCGACTCTCAGCCAGAAACTACGCCCGAGTCCTCCCATCACCAAGAGCGTCGCTCCTCCACCAAAATCAGGTGATGACGCACAGCGATTGGCGATCTTACTGATATACTCACTGAGACCTCTCTCCATTGCTGGTGGATACGTTGCGTCACTAGAAAGCCCCTGGGTCTCTAACAAATCCAGCCGGTCGTGAATGAGAATAACATGGAGGTACTTGTTGCCATCGTGTCTGAGCAGCCACTCGTGATGAAACGGAACTTCCTCGTCGGGTGCCGGCGGCTCAAGAAGTTCGGCATCCGGCCGCAAATCCCTGAGTCCATCTTCTTCGACTTGCTGGGCTTGGAGGGCAGCTAAGGCCCGGGAAAACTGGGGTAAGTAGCCTCTTTGCGACAGTTCAGTAAGAACGAATCTTAGGATTGCCAGGCTGACAGCGTGCGGCAAAGCGAGAACCAGTTTGCCACCACAGTCTACAAGAGGGCGTCTCTCAAGAGACGTGTGTCCGATTGTTTCGGTTATCAGAGCCTGACGGTCTTCATCCCGTACGATAAACGGAGCTAACAAATCACGACTGATGTCCAGGGCCTTGAGTTCGCTGTCTATGAAGGTGACCGCGCTTGCTCGATCTTCCACCCGGGTTGCAGGAGCCAAGGTAACTTCACCCCCCGGAGTCGAGGGCTCGGTATGCCATCTTTGCAAACCGACTCGCTCAGCGACGCAATCGCTGAGCTTTAGCAGTGTGAATACGGGGGCTAGAAGATTTTGGCATTCCTGTGGGGCTTGGCGGTTGTTCAGGGTTTCAATAACGGCTTGGGTGAAATAGTCGTTTGATGCCCAGCGGCCCTCGAATATGCGACGATTGCCTTTGGGTGTCTCGACGTTGCTGATGAAGACATCTTCGGCGGGATCCTCGAGCCAGACGATTTGCGTGTTGCCGAGTTTGCCGAGTTCTTGGTTTAGCCAGTTGCCAATCTCGCGCAACCCAGGCTTGCGGTGTCCATAGCAGGACGCAACGGCCAGATGAACGACGGTTTCTATGCGGAGTGTGTTGGCCTGTAAGGATGGGACTGTGAGCAGGCCGGCAAGCCATGCGGCGGTAGTTCATAGGTCGTATTCCCCGAGGAATTTTGTAAGACGCTCAAGTTCAGATGAATTGAGTTGGACCATCTATGAATCCTATCAAACTGTGTGGGGTCTACCACATTAAGGACAGCATCAACTGAAGTAGCTTGCTCGCTCGACCATAGCAGCCGCTAATCGAGTCGTTGACTCACCCCCGATAAATGCCTCGCCTCCAGACGGTCAGCGTCGCATTGCCATATCACGTGAGGACCCCGAACCAGGCTGGGACATGTGCTGTTTAGGGGTGTTTGTCGAGGTGCACCAAGGCCAGGACCTGCCTATAGGCAAGCGGGAATCGTTGTCGTCTGGATTGACTTTTCTGCGGTTCTTCCGTTCGATGGAGGAAAGTGTCTTGGAGGGAGAGGAGATGAGAGAGCGAATTATCATTGATGCGGACCTGCCTCGGGCAACTGGCGAGGCCCTTCGGAGGGCAGGCCATCTCGCTACGGGGAAGGATGAGAGTCATATTATGAGGCACCCGCATACCCACAAACCAGCAGAAAACTTCTCTGGCACTTGACGCGGGTGAAAACCCACGGATTGATCCGTGGGATGAAGCCTGCCCCTCATTATGCGTAGACGTATACGAATGAATATGCTTTCCTGTAGACTATGGCTCAGCGCGCATATCAGTTCCGATGCGACCCGACAGACGAGCAATACCACCTCTCCCAGACGCCGAGTGGACGCATGTCAGCGTCTGTCGGAATCCCACGGATGTATCTGTGCGCAGGATGTCAAAAAAGAGCTGGTTTTTCTTTTGAAACCATAAGAACTCACACCTCATCTTCACAAAAATAAGGAGCCGGTATGGCAGGAACTCTCAACGTGGAACAGGCAGTCCGGGAACGGTATTCGGCAGGCGCCCAACAGGCACAGGCAGCCCTGTGTTGTCCGGTCGATTACAACCCGCAATATCTTGAGATCTTGCCCCAGGAAATCATTGACCGTGACTATGGCTGCGGCGATCCTTCGCAATATCTTCAAGAAGGCGAAACTGTGCTCGATTTGGGCTCAGGAGCGGGAAAAATCTGTTACATCGCTGCCCAGGTGGTGGGAGCCAAAGGCCGCGTCATTGGGGTCGATATGACCTCGGATATGCTTGGCCTGGCCAATAAATACACAGGCGAGATCGGCGACAAGCTCGGCTACCACAACGTCGAATTCCGGCGGGGTAAAATTCAGGATCTGCGAACGGACCTGGATGCGGCGGAAGACTACCTCCGGCGTCATCCGATTACCTCAGTTGAAGACCTCCAGGCATTTGAAGCGAGTATGGCTGAACAGCGCATCACGCAACCCCTGGTTGCGGACGATTGTATTGATGTCGTCGTCTCTAACTGTGTCCTCAATCTTGTTCAAGACAACGACAAACGCCAGCTGTTTGAGGAAATCTTCCGGGTCCTGCGCAAAGGTGGCCGGGCTGTGATTTCTGACATCGTGTCTGACGAGCCGGTGCCCGCTCATCTCAAAGAAGATCCGGAATTGTGGAGTGGCTGTGTGTCCGGTGCACTGCAAGAGCACGAGTTTATTAAAGCGTTTGAAGACGCTGGCTTCTACGGCATGGCCGTTTTGAAACGTGATGAGACTCCGTGGCAGACGGTCGAAGGCATCGAGTTCCGCTCAATGACCTTAGTCGCCTATAAAGGCAAACAGGGACCATGCTGGGATCGTAACCAAGCCGTCATCTACCGTGGGCCGTGGAGCGAGGTCAAAGATGACGATGGGCATACACTCATACGTGGTGTCCCGATGGCGGTATGTGAAAAGACGTTTCATCTGTACTCTCGTGAGCCGTACGCTCAGGAAATCATTCCCGTTCAGCCACTGACGCCAGTGGTGCTTGAAGAAGCCCCGCCCTTTGACTGTAGCCGGGATTCAGTCCGGAATCCCAGAGAGACCAAAGGACTCGCATATCGGGCAACGACACAAGCGGTGGCTTGCTGCGAGCCAGGCGAGTGCTGCTAAAAGGAGTCTTGTGTGGCAGCATCGGCCCCCTCAGCCATATCACGTTTGCCTTTCGCCACCCGGGCGTGCGGCTCCGACGCCCCGTTGCGTCGGGGGCATATCGATACGGTCCAAATTAATACCGGCAAGCTGTGTAACCAGGCGTGTTTGCACTGTCATGTGGATGCCGGTCCGAAACGGACCGAAATCATGGACAGCCACACTGCCGAGTTTGCCCTGGAGCTGGTCCGTGTGGCGAATGCACAAACCGTTGATATCACTGGTGGTGCGCCGGAAATGAATCCCTCGTTTCGGTATCTCGTCGAACAAGCCCGAGGTGAGGGACGCCGTGTCATAGATCGGTGTAACCTGACTATTCTGTTTGAACCCGGCCAGGAAGATTTGCCTGAGTTTCTGTCTGCCAGGCAGGTTGAGATTATCGCCAGCCTGCCGTGCTACTCGGAGGAAAATGTCACCAAACAGCGCGGTCAGGGAGTCTATGACAAGTCTATTCAGGCTCTCCTGCGCTTAAACGCTGCGGGTTATGGACGCGCAGGCTCGGGCCTCACTCTCAATCTGATCTACAACCCAGTCGGCTCTCACCTGCCTCCTCCACAGGAGCAACTTGAGGCGGAGTATAAACGCGAGCTGGGAACACGGTTTGGGATCACGTTTAATCAGCTGTACACCATTACGAATATGCCGATTGCTCGCTTTGCGCATAGCTTGGAGCGCGACGGACAACTCGACGCCTATATGCAACTCCTCGCCTCGGCTTTTAATCCTGCGACTATCGATGGACTCATGTGCCGGCATCAAGTCAGCCTGTCTTGGGATGGTTTTGTGTACGACTGCGATTTTAATCAAATGCTCGACATGCGCTTAGGCAATGGGAAACCCCTCCGCTTGGGCGAGCAGTCGGCAGATGATCTTGTCCAGCTGTTAGAACATCGTGAAATCTTACTCGATTCTCACTGTTATGGCTGTAGCGCTGGAGCTGGCAGTTCGTGTGGTGGAGTGTTGGCTTCGGCTTCTTAACGTTTTCAAGGCTTTCTCAGTCGGGTGAGTCTGGACTCACGGCTTCTTAGCAGGGGCAGTTCGCGAACCGCCCTCCCCGTGCGAAATGTTATACTTTCTCTTCTCAAGGAGACGACAATGGATTTTGGTGTGATCTTCCTTTCCCATATTGAGAGCTACAAAGAGGCGATGCATGCTGAAAGTCAGGGTTTCAGCCATGCCTGGTTTGGCGATTCGCAGATGGTCTGGGCCGATGTCTACCAGTGCATGGCCCTGTGCGCGACGCACACGGAGACGATCAAACTGGGCACGAACGTGACAAACCCCAGCTCGCGCATTGCGCCGGTCACAGCCGGTAACTTTGCCACCCTGAACGTGCTTGCCCCAGGCCGGGTCATTATGGGTATCGGCACCGGCAATACCTCTAGGCGGACGCTGGGCATGCCGGCAGCCAAGCTTGCGGAACTACGGTCCCATATCGACGTGTGTCGTGGGCTACTGAACGGCGAGACCGTCCCCTATCAAGAAGGAGAACGGCAGCGCATGATCACATTCCTCAATCCCGACGGTGGGTTCATCAATGTGAAGGATGCCATCCCGGTGTACGTGGCTGGCAGTGGCCCCAAGACACTGGAGATGGCCGGGGAAATCGGCGACGGGGTGATCTTGTTCGGGACGGTCGGCGACAGCCTGCTCAAATACACCCTGAGCCATATCCGGCGCGGAGCCGAACGCGCCGGCAAACGGCTGGAGGACTTATATATCCTGGTCCTCACCGCTTTACACTTCACCAAACCCGGCGAGAGCTTGGCCGACCTCCAGCAGGCAGTCGGACCGTTAGTGACCTCGGAGTGCAACATCTTCGCTCTGTCGGTGAAAGATCCCTTCGAACTGCCAGGAGATATTCGTGCTGACCTGATGGCTTTTAAGAATGCCTACCGCACGCCGACCGCGCCAATCGAAACCCGCCATCTGGACCTGTACACCGGGTATTGCGCCGAGTTTAAACCAGAGCATGAGCCGCTAGTGACAGACAAGATGATCAAGGAGACGACCTTGACCGGCACGCCGGAGGAAATTCGAGAACGCATTCGCAACATGCAAGAGCTGGGGGTCAAGCAGGTGGCGGTGGCGGGCAGAGGGTCTGATCTCAATGATTTTGCTACTCACGTGATTCAAGAGATGGGTTAGTTTGTGCCAGAGCGTTGGAGACGGTGAGTTTCTCGATTGCATAGATTTTTCGAGCACGACGTTTGAGCCCGCTAGAGAGATTGCACCCTACACCTCCCGTGCTCCTCGATAAAAGAAGATCAAGGTCCCCAACACAGCCCCAACAGTCAACACGGTGACAAGCATACCAGGCAGTCCTAACGACAGTCGAGGAATACCGATACTCGCCAGCAGAGCAATGCCAACCCCCATCAGGGCTTCACCGGCAATCGCCCCCGAAGCCAACAGAATCCCCGGCTGTACCTCTGGCTCGGGAGCGCCTTGACGCGCTCTTTGTGTGATCAAGAAAGACAGTATTCCGCCCATAAGGATCGGGACCGACAGTCCAAACGGCAGATACATACCGACGGCAATGGGCATCAGGTGCGCCCGGAAGCTTGCCTGCCGCTGCGCTAACATCCTGTCGATACACAGCACGCCTACACCCAACCCAGCCCCAAGTGCCACAAGAGACCACGGCAGTTCTCCTTGGCCAAAAAATCCGCGCGCCAGACTGGCAAAGAGTTGGGCTTGTGGAGCGGCCAGCTCTTTGCCGCCAATTCCACCTGGGGTGTTATCGTGCAAGAGCTGTAAGACTGGGGCCATGACCAATGCTGCAACCGCAACTCCAGCAATCTGCATTATCTGCTGACGCCAGGGGGTCGCACCAACCAGCTGCCCAGTTTTGAGATCGTTACACACATCTCCAGCCGTACAGGCTGTGCAACACACAATAGCAGCGACGCCTAAGGTCGCCAGCATGCCAGTCGTTCCACTAAACCCAAACAGAACGAGCAGCCCGCCGGTAAACAAGACAGCGGTGATCGTCATGCCTGAGACTGGACTGTTTGAGTTCCCAACGAGCCCGACAATGTAACTCGCCACCGCAGTGAAGAAAAACGCCATGACCAGCATGATCAGCGTTGTCATCAGACTGACCCCTAGGCGTTGTGTCAGACCATAATACACACACCCAATCAACACGACGCACACCAGAGTCAGCACGACGATACTGCTCAAAGAAATATCACGCCCAGCTGTTTCATCCCTTTCTCTCCAGTCGGCCTGTGGCTGGGCTGTCGCAGTACTGCCTTGTCTCCCAAAGAGTGTCTGCACGGCCTGAAGCAGTCCGTGACGCACCTGAACAATAGTGGCAATGCCGCCAACAACCATCGCCCCAACCCCAATATAGCGGACCTGACTAGACCAAATGGTGTAGGCGCCTTCAACCGGATTATCGAACAATTCTGGCGCAGCCCCCAACAGTGGCAGCGCAACGAGCCAGCCCAGTGCTCCGCCGAGAAAAACAAGGGCCGCAATATTGAGCTGGACGATTAAACCGACTCCGAGCAGTGCCACCGAGATGTCTCCACCCAGGTAAAAAATCCGCTGTCCGAGGACCAGCGCCCCCTCTAAGGTGCCTTTGAGCAGTCCAACAAAGCTAATCAACAGTTTAAAAATAAAACCAAATGCAGCTCCCTGCATCACTGCCCGCGCATCTCGTGTCCCTTGCCCACTTGTCTCGGTCTGCTCTCCCGCACGCAGGACAGCGGCACAGGCCACCCCTTCAGGGAATTTTAAGGTCGGGTTTTTGGGCACAACAAAGACGCGCCGCATCGGAATCATCAACAAGACGCCGAGCAGGCCACCGCTAAAGGCGATCAGTGTCGTCGTGATCACGTCAAACCGTTGCCACACCCCAATGAGGACCAGGGCAGGCATGGTAAAAATAATACCGGCTGCCAGTGATTCACCAGCCGACGCAGCTGTTTGGGCTTGATTGGCTTCGAGAATTGTCGCATCCCGCATCAGGGTCCGCAGCACCAGCATTGCCAACACCGCAGCTGGGATGGACGCGGAGACCGTCATGCCGACTTTTAAGCCTAAGTAGACATTGGCCGCTCCCATGACAACGGACAGCACAAGGCCGAGCAGGACCGCACGCAGGGTTAATTCAGGTATTTCTTGTTGGCTGGCTGTTTGCATAGTGTATCCAGTTACACAGAGCTTCGTTGAAGAACAAAACGCGTTGTTTGTATTGCTACCGTCTGGGTGGCTCGGGCACAGGCGTGTTGCAAGACGGCCGTGCGCCGAGCTGGCGAAAGCTGTCTCAGAAAGTTGGCAGACATGGCAGAAAATTCTATGAAAAAGCGGAGTGGTACGGGGTCTGTATCGGTCGCGGTCTGAACAATTTTTAGCCCCGCCAGCTGGGCGGCCTGGAGCATTCCGCGCAGAGTTCGGAGGCGTGGCTGCGAAGGAGCTGGCAGCAGCACCGGCGGTTCGTCAGAGTCAGCTTGCTCAGCAAACTCGGTGAGTGATTGTTCGAGTACGGCCCGCCACTGCGGCCCAGGATTGATATGGGCGGTCGGCTCCCAGGAGTGCCACCACAGATTAAAAATAAAGAGTCCATCAGGTTTCAAGCACTGAGCAATACCGGGAAAAACCTGCCCCTCGTCAATGAGATGCATCGCCACACTACACAGGATCACATCGGCCTGGATCGAGACAGTTCCGATGTCTTCGGCTCGCAGTTGGGTATGTCCAATCACCCGGTCCCCAAGCTGTGGCAGAGCAAGCGCAAGCATGGCTTCGGCTGGCTCCACCAAATAGACACGCGTGTGTGGATGACGTTGCAAAAGACACGCGCTGACGAGTCCCGCGCCTGCTGCCAGGTCGAGGGCCGTTCCGCTGAATGGCACTGGTATCAGATCAACTAAACGGTTGGCGAGTTGGGGAAACAGCGACCACTGTTCGGTAAACTGCAGATAGGCGCTGGCGCGGTCTTGCCAACTCTGAATAATTGCTTGTTCGTTTCCCTCTGCCGGCTTTTCTTGGCTGGTTGGCTTCATGTACACCACCCCCTCGTCGTCTTATCCGATCAAAAGACAGTCTATGCCGTCGAGGACTATATGGATCAAGAGGCCAATACCCACAATACGTGAGGCTGGGAGAAGAGTGAGCCCACAGTACAAGGCAATCGCGATGGGTGAATGCAGCGGATGAAAGCCAATGCCACAGCGGTTTGGATCATACACTGGCGTGGCCAGCAGATGGTCGAGGTCTATGACCATGGTTAGCATCATGACGAGCCACGCCCATTTCCACTGCGTGGGAAAAGCCAGCCGAGCGGTCAGCCCTGGGACGAGAGCATGGAGAATGAGGTGAAGGGTAGAGCGAGTCATTGGGGATTCAGGTGTTACATCAAACACACGGGGCATCCGTATACAACCAAGCCACAGAGTGGCTTTACAATCTGAAGAGACATATCGCTGCTCCGCCGAGGGATTCATGGTCGGGTGGGGAGAGCGGACCCAAAATATGTTGGCAGCTGGGCCAATCTCGTGAGGATCAATTGTGTTCTCCATCCTATCAGAGCTCGACCCGCCTACCAAGATACAGATTAGATTGGTACGTATATGATCTGTGACCTCATCCCCCCACTCGCCCTTTACTCATCCGAAAAGATGGCTCGGTTTTGTCTGTGTCGGCGCTCTTGCGTGTACGTTGCTCGCTGCCCTACCCGTAACGCCAGAAGGAGTCAGTGGCAGTGCAAGCGGCCATTGGTCTTCTGTCCTTCCCCCGCTCCTGGCTATTCTGCTGGCCGTCTTTTTTCAGCAGCTGTTTGTGTCTTTGGGCGCAGCCGTCGTATTAGGCGCCTTCTTAGCCTATGGCCCGCTGCCCTGGGTTGCCCTGCCACAGGGTTTTGAGACGTTTATCTGGGTGAATCTGAAAAGTGGTTTTAATCTGTATATCCTGGCGTTTACTTTTACGTTGGTTGGCATGGTGCATGTTATGCACCACAGCGGCGCAGCCCAGGGGCTGGTAGCGCTCCTGTTTGGCACGGCCAAAAGTGCTCGCTCAACCCGGTTGGGTATTGCCGGCATGGGTTTATTCTTCTTTTTTGATGATTATGCCAATTCGCTCGTGGTTGGCACGACCACGCGGCCAGTCGCCGATCGCTGGCGTATTTCACGCGAGAAACTTGCCTATCTGGTCGATTCCACGAGTGCACCGGTTGCCGGGCTGGCACTCATCTCGACTTGGATTGCGTATGAAGTCGGCTTATTGAACGATATCTCCAAGCAGCTCGGTTTAGGCTATGATGGTTATGAAATCTTTCTCGTCCTGCTGCCACTCCGCTTTTACTGTATGACCACGCTGGTGTTTGTCTTTGTGAGTGCCCTACTCGACCGAGATTTTGGACCAATGTATCGCGCCGAAGCGCGCGCCCTTCAAGACGGCACTGTGCTGCGTGAAGGAGCCCAGCTGTTAACCAGCCGGACGTTTGATGCTGTCCCAGCCCCACTTGAGAAACTCCCGCCATGGTACCATGCCGTGCTGCCCCCGGTGACGCTTGTGCTGACTGCACTGGTCGGGATTGTGTATTTCGGCGCTGACGCGATTCAGGTCGCAGGACTGTCTTTTTCGGTTCTTGATCCACTTGTCTGGCAGACTGCCTTTGGTGCGGTTGGGGACTCTGAGGCGGGCTCAGGCAAAGTCCTTTTTCTGGCGGCTGTGGTCGGCAGCGGCGTCTCCGTCACTCTCACCGTGTCTGGGCGGCTGCTCAGTCTCAGACAGGCAATTGGGGCCTGGACGAAGGGAATAGCTGTTGTCTGGCCTGCTGTTTTCATTCTCATCTTGGCCTGGGCAATGAAGACGCTGTGTGCCGATGTCTTACACACCGACGCCTTTCTCGCGTCGGTCCTGGGCGAGCGCTTATCGCCATTGCTTTTACCCATTGCGACCTTTTTGCTGGCAGCAGGCATTGCCTTTGCAACCGGCACCAGCTGGGGAACAATGGGTATTCTCCTGCCAGTTGCTGTTCCGCTGGCGTATGCAATGACGAATGGAGATATAGCAGGACCGCTTGTTTGGCTGACCGCAGCTGCCGTGCTGGATGGAGCGATTTTTGGCGATCACTGCTCCCCAATCAGTGATACCACGATTCTTTCGGCTACAGCGTCAGGCTGTGACCCGCTTGATCATGTCTGGACGCAAGCCCCGTATGCCGTGACCTGCGTGCTGCTCGCCGGCATTGGGGGCTATTATGGGGTTGCGTATGGAATTTCGGTTGAGATAGCCTACGCCTTGCTGGCGGCAGGCATCGTGGCTGTCCTGTTTATTCTCGGGAAGCCTCTGCCCGCCGCGACAGAAGATTAATCAACATTAGTCCTTGCCAAGCGCCATCAGGATCTGCAAGACGTACCAGAACAGCAGCGCGACGCCAGCAAACAGGGCGAGGGACGCCGCCACATGCTGATCGGGCCGATAGTGATGAATAATGTTTGAAGTCGTGTACAAGATCGAACCGGCGGCGTAGGCAACCATAATCGTCGAGAAAAAGAGCCCCAGGCTAAAACCAAACAGAATACTGCAAACAATCACGCCTAAGGCAATAAAGCCGCCAATCGACAACGCCCCGCGCAAGAAGGAAAAGTCTTTCTTGGTCGTAAAGGCGGTAAACGTCAGGCCAATGAAGAGGAGTGAGGTCATCAGGCCTGCGGTCGGAATCACGTCTGGCGAGCTAAAATTGGATGCGATATACAGCATCGGCAGAAAGATGACCGCTTGGGCAACGATATACAGCCCGAGCCCCAAGTACTGCATGTTTGGCGAGGCATCTGAGCGTGCCCATTTATCGGCCAACCAGGAAATACCCATAAACCCGATCAGCACGAATAGCCAACCATAGCCCATCATCATACTGATCAGAGCGGGAGCTCCAGACCAGGACAGGAGCATGTTTTCGACAACAAGAAAGCCCAGAATGGCAAAGGCCAAATGGGTGTAGGTGCGGCGAATAAAATCCGACCGGACATTGGCACCAGCATAGGCAGCTGGACGGGAATAGGCGGTTGCAGTGCTCATGATCATCCATCTCCTTGGAAAAAGTTAGGCTTCTGACTCTGAGGAGCCCTGGTCATAAGAGTAATGCTGACAGGACCGGCAGTCAACGTATCAACTTTTGCCACTCCCCCCATTCCTTACGGCAGAAAACAAAAAAGGCAGACTTGAGAGCCTACCTTTTCATGCTGAGCGGTAAGAATGGACCGCCGTCTCTACCGCAGAGAATGCAGGCACCACAGTCAGACTGAAAAACACCCTCACCCCAGCCCTCTCCCTGAGGGAGAAGGAGAAAACGCTACTTGAGTAGAGAAAACTCTACTGCGCAAACGCAGCCTTGAGCGCGCCACCAGCCTGATCAATCGCTTTCCGGCATGCATCAAAGGCAAATATGCTAAAGAAGCCATGAATCATGCCATCGTAACGTGTCGTCGTGACCTGACAGCCAGCCTGTTTGAGCTTCTCAGCATAGGCTTCGCCTTCATCGCGGAGCGGATCAAACTCGGCCGTAATCACCAGCGCAGGGGGTGGGCTGTTGACGTATTGAGCCTGGAGCGGTGAGGCATATGGGTTCTTACCATCTTCATCATTTTCCAGATAATGGTCCCAGAACCAGCGCATAGACTCTACGGTCAGCAGATAATCCTTGCCATTTTGTTTGCACGATTCGGTATCAAATGCATGGTTGGTGACGGGATACAGCAACAGCTGGAAGGCCAACGACGGGGCACCCCGGTCGCCTGCTATTAAAGCCACCGCAGCGGCAATATTGCCACCAGCACTGTCTCCGCCTACGGCAATCTTCCTTGCATCACCACCATACGCAGCGATATTGAGGACCGTCCACTTGGTGACTTCATAACAGTCGTCTACACCAGCGGGGAATTTGTGTTCCGGGGCGAGACGATAATCGACTGACACGGTGATACAATTGGCCGCATTGCTCAGTGCTCGGCAGGTCGGGTCGTGGGTCTCTATGTCGCCAATGACCCAGCCGCCACCGTGGAAAAACACCAGGACGGGAAATGGTCCTTCCCCTTCAGGAATGTAGACACGGATCGGTACTGGCCCGTTCACTGTCGGGATGGTGCGGTCTTCAACGCGGGCGACGGATTCTGGGGCTTCGACGGCAAACAAGCCTCGAATGGCTTGGCGTGCTTCGTCGATAGGCAGTTCGTTCAGACCAGGCGCGCCTGCGGCGGCGAGCTGATCAAGAAATCCTTTGGCCTGTGGGTCTAAAGGCATACTGTCCCTCCTTATTCATGTGCGTATGTAAGATAGATCGTGAAAAAGTTTGTAGCCTGCTCATGCCCTCGGAAGCAAGTGGGGCAATCGCAGAAATTCAAAACGTCGTTTCTTCTATCGGATAATTGGAAGCTTCTCAAGATCGCGTTAGCGTTTGCCGCTTTCTTCGCGCAGTTTTGATACGACAGACGGCTCAACCGTCCCGAGTGGGTTGGTGCGTGTCGGCAGGGTATGCGTCCACGGATACAGCTGTTCCTCACACACTGTAAAGATGCGTCGTAACTCGGCGACAGGCTGGGCATGTTCATCAACCCGCAGACTGTGAGACGGATACGCCTCCGTGTGATAGACGAGCAGTGCCGCGGACTGTCTGCCTCGATAGTCCCCGCCTGTGGCATCTCCGGCTTCGAGCGCTCCCAAGAGTCGTTCCGGCAGCTCTTGGTCTGCATTCGTCTCAAACGCCTCGACCATCGCCTGAACGGTCGTCTCATCAACCATCATATTAGCGGCTACAACATAGCCTTCGCCGCTATGATGGCCATGCCAGGGAATGCAGTCTGGCCCAGTATGCGCGGCGGCTGTGCCAGTGTTATCGACCACGCTCAGCTGACGGACCGCTCGGCCTGGATCTGCAGCGATCAACTGTTCGACTGTTTCTTGAGCACTTTTTCCTTGTTCAAGCAGAACCAGCCCATCAATTCCCAGATACGGATTAGCAAAAGATTGTGAAGAAATCGCGCCAACCTGGGGCTTCACAAAAGGACAAATCGCTCCAACCGCTGGAATGGCTGTACATACCGCCACGCCAAGCATGCCAGTCCGTGGACAGCGGGCAGTGATAGAGAATGTTGTCAGAACCAGACGCTGGTTTGCGTCGTACATAGAACCTCACGCTCCTCTGGCAGAACGGTAGCCGGGTCCCTATAAAACGTCAAGCTTCCAGGTCAGATCCTCAGACGCACCCCCCCCTCCTGCCTGAGCCTGCGGCTGCTGCCGCCCCCAACCCGCCCCGCAGTCTTGCCCAAGCCGACCTGACAACATACAAAAGACTCAGCGCAAACGACTGGCCGACTGAAAGACTGGATGACCGTATATGCAAACCATTGATCCCATTTCTTTAGAAATTTTATGGAACCGGCTGATCTCGATTGTGAATGAACAAGCCACGGCCTTGCAGAACGCCTCGTTTACCACGGTGGTACGAGAAGCAGGTGATCTGTCTGCCGGGGTGTTTGATGTGCAGGGCAATATGATCGCCCAGGCAGTCACGGGCACGCCTGGTCATATTAATACAATGGCGCTGGCCGTGCGCCACTTCTTGGTTGAATACCCCTGGGAGACGCTGGAGGACGGGGATAGTTTGATCAGTAATGACCCGTGGCTGACCTCGGGCCATCTGAATGATTTCACCGTTGTCACCCCCATCTTTCGGCATGGGAAGCCCGTCGCCCTGTTTGCCAATACCTGCCACGCCGTTGATGTTGGCGGCCGGATGCTTGGGGCAGATGCCCGGCAAGTCTTTGAGGAAGGTATTTATGTCCCGATTATGAAGCTCTTTCGTGCTGGCCAGCCCAATCAAGACTTATTCCGGCTGGTGAAACAAAATGTTCGGGAACCGGGCCTGGTCGAAGGCGACCTGATGGCCCAAGTAGGGAGTAATGAGGTCGGTGGGGCCAAGCTGTTAGAATTTATGGACGACACAGAGTTAGCTGCGCTGGATCAACTTTCCGACGCAATTCTGACTACCTCAGAGAAAGCCATGCGAGAGGCAATTGCCGAGCTCCCCCAAGGGACGTATCAGCACGAAATTCGGATGGACGGCTTTGATGAGCCGATCACGGTACAAATCCAGGTGAGAATCGAAGGCTCAGACCTGTTTGTTGATTTTGCTGGGACCTCGGCCGAGTGTGACCGTGGCATTAATGTGCCCTTTGCCTATTGTGTGGCGTATACAACCTATCCGCTCAAGTGTGCGATCTCCCCGGCTGTGCCGAATAATGAAGGGAGCTTTCGGCCCATCCATATCAGCGCCCCAGCAGGCTCAATTTTAAATTGCCAGTTCCCGGCCCCTGTTGGCGGCCGTCATATTATTGGCCATTTTCTTTCGACTGCGGTGTTCGGGGCCCTGTCTCAGGCCGTTCCTGATCGGGTGCTGGCCGATGGCGCAGCCAATATTTGGATTACCCAGTTCAATGGCAAAGCAGAAAGCGGCAAATCTTTTACCTATGTCTTTTTTTCCTCAGGTGGCATGGGCGCGCGGCCGGATAAAGATGGCATCTCCGCCACCGCATTTCCAAGCGGCATCCAAGGCGTGCCAGCCGAGATTATTGAGACAGTTTCGCCACTCATGATGGAAAAGCGAGCGCTGGTGCCGGACTCGGGTGGGCCGGGAAAATATCGGGGCGGCCTCGGGCAAGAGATGATCTTATCGGTCCGGTCTGCTGAGCCGGTGATTCACTCAGCTATGTATGATCGGACCAAGTTCCCGGCCTTAGGCTATCAGGGCGGACACAATGGTGGTCTCGGTGACTTCACATTATCAGATGGGACACATCCCCATCCCAAAGCCCAGTATCGGTTATCGCCTGACAAAAAAGTGGTCCTGCGCTTACCCGGCGGCGGCGGGTTTTATCCACCTCAAGAACGTGACCCTGAACGTGTCCGGCAAGATGTCTTAAATGGCTATGTATCGGCACAGGCAGCCCGGACACAGTACGGGGTTGTGTTGGGACAAGGTGACGAGATCGACTGGGAGCAAACCCAGTGTTTGCGTGCACAAAAACACGCCTAGTGTCGCAAAGCCACAAAGAAGAAGCCTGATACGAACGGGCATTCAAAAGGCGGGGTCTGAGTGCTTAGCGTTTGTCTTGCACCGCTTCTCTGACCCGCACCGACCGCACGTGCAATACCCCAGCCTTAGGTCGCAGCCAGCCTTCGATCACAATTGGGCGATCATGCACATCCGTATTCTGGAGGGTCCTGAGCACCGGGGACTCAGCCAAAAAGCGTAATCCGAGAACAGAGACTTTGCGCAGTTTTTCTGCCGCTCGGTAGGAGGAAAAGATGGGTTCTACCTGGGCAACCCGAAAGAGCCAGGGCTTGCCGGCGATCCATACACTCAGCAGCGGGAGTGCTGCGCCTTGCGGTTTCTGCCTGGCTTCGAGGACTCCAGTGAGACGAATCAGCGGCGAGGGAGAAATACTCGGGACTGTTGCTCCTCCTCCTTGGGCAGAGACGTGTAGAGGAAAAACAAGAAAAGCCAGTAGGAATAACCAACATACCAAATCCGGGTTCCCATGGTTCATGACAACTATTCTCCTCCCGCCTTCCTGACCGGTCAATCTCACCTTTTCAAACGAGATGCGTGCAGTGAATGAACTACTGCGCATCCCTTGACCCTATCCGCCTGCCAGGCTAAGCCAGGAGGGTGGAGCTAGTGGGTGCAGAGCGGATATGCAGAGTATGCGAGATAGCCAGGATCTGAACCAACTCATTCTAAATATGGGGGAAAAATTTCGAGCCGAGATCGCTCAACCGATCGGGCCGAGCCCTACCCATCTGCCTGTCAATCAATCCTTCTCGCTGGCGGTGACCCATGCATGGCTCACGTTTCCCCAAGCCGTGCGCAAACGTCTCCAGTCTGTAAGCCCTGAAGATCTGGCGCAGCGTGGCAAGCGGCTGGGCAGCAAAGTTTCCCCACTCTCTATCTGGATGCTGGGGTATTTTTTTCTTGTTGGGCGCGAAATCATGCTCGACTTTGGCGCACAAGAAGACACTGGTGGAGAAGACATTGCCGATGTACTTGATTATTGGCGCCGTCTCAGTGCCGCCCATCGGGGTGATGGGCACCTGGATAATAGTGACGCCGGTTTGACGAATCGTTTTTTGCCCCACAGCCTAGTCGAACAGCTCTACCAGGATCTGGTCCCGGCAGATATGGAAATGCGCCGCTTGGTCCAGCAGTTTTTTTCTGTGCTCGAAGCCTACCTCTTCCAGCTGAATGCTGAAGCGCACCTCGGTATGGCCGATTCCGGTCCGTATCCGCTGAGCTCAAATCGGGTGCTTATTGTCCGGGATTTTTTTGACCTGAAAGGTCGCTGGTACCCCTGGCGTGAGACGGTTGCCGATCTGCCGTATGCAACCTGTTCTCTCGCATTTACGCTCGACCCGGCTGATTTTCAGAACATTGAAATAAGTGATAGAGGTGCCCTGCTGACTTCTCCAGCCGATTATACGCAGGGCATGCATGAGATCTCCATCGTCACCAATGATAGTGGCCAGCCACGTGTCCTGCCTTTTACTGAGATGGATCGCTTGGCGCGTGATATGAAGAAACTCCAGCCGCGACTGGCCCGCTGGTTCAGCCGCTTATCGCATCGAGAAAGCATTATCCAGGGAATCCGGCCATGGGTGCTGCGGCCGTATGCGACGATTGCCAATGATGAAGACTGCTTTAGCTGTGAGCCCGCCCCTGAAGCACTCCAGCTCCTGCCCTTGTACGAAGATGACGATGCACGGGCAGCCCGCTGGGCGACCCACCGCTGTTTAGCTCCAGACCGATCGGCGTTTGTACCAGTTGCCGATTAAGTCTTCCTGGTTAGTCTGCCTTCTGTGTCGGTGCCGTGGCGCTGCCTATCTGCAGACGAGGATAAAAATACAGGTGAGCTGGAATATCATCATGCTCTTCACTGACTGTATAGTAACCACCGCCATCGGCCTTCCAGCATATCGCCTCACCTTGTGGTTCGGGTAGGTAGGGGAGCAGTATCGGTTCGGCAGTCAGTGCTTCGTGCAGCGGCTGCCCAGGAACGCGTGACCAATAGTAGATGCCACTGTAATTCTTGAGCAGAATTTCCTGGCCGGAAGGCGAAATATCTCCCCCTGTCAACCAAGCGCTCCGCGAGTCTTGTGCATTTAAGGCTAAGCTCGCCACGTGTTCGAGCGTGATCGGTGTGGTTGTGGATTGAGGGTAGGAGGCGCGGTAGACCCGGACTTTGGTTTCACGTTTTGAGATGATGTACAGATCCTTTGTCGTGGGATCAATGAGAAGTGTTTCGGCGTCGCGTTCTCCGTCCGGATAGCGAAGGATGATGGTTTCGATATGAGCGAGAGTGACCTCTCTCGGTGTTTGGTCAGCCGTCACGTGCGGCTCCGGAACACGATAGATATATTTTAGATTGTGCCGTGCCCGATTATCGCCAATATCTCCAATGTACAGATACTGCTGGCCCTCTATTGGGCCAGGCCCAATAGCAATATCTTCCCAGTCCCGGTTTTGTATCCCATCCAGCACGTACACGCCAAGGTGTTTGCCGTGTGCGTTGATCGCAAACACCGCATTCTTCTGACCTGAGTCATTATGGATCCACAGCGCATCTGCGTTTTTTCGGCTGGCAACAATTCCAGACGCCTCGGTAATAGGACCATGCTCGATGAGACCACGATCCTGGCGCTCGGCAAAGTGCGGACTGTCTGCCTGTCCCTGTGGGCTGAGAAAAGCAAGTGCCAGGAAGACTGTCCAGAGTACAATACGCCGTAATCGTGTTGGAATGCGGAGCCTGCTGGATATGTCCTGCACTCCGGACATCAGGATAAGAGGGCCTTTCATGCATAGCTCCTTATGGTATCTCTGGTAGTATCGGCGAGGACGGACAGTGCCCAACCTGCTGTCACGTTTTTTTGTGTAAAATCAAAGACGTATGCTACCTGCTGTTTTTACTCCGCAATTCTTGGCCCGGCTTGAAACCCTTAAGGTTCGCTCACGTCGGAAATTCCAAGGCAGCCGACCAGGCAGGCATCTGTCTCCCCGGCGGGGGGCGGGCCTAGAATTCGCGGACTACCGACGCTACACGCCGGGGGATGACCTCCGCTACATTGACTGGAAACTGTATTGTCGCACGGACCGCCACTACATCAAGCTCTTTCAGGAAGAAGAAGACTTGTATACCTATCTTTTCCTCGACCTGAGTGCCTCAATGGGCTATCCCGTTAGCGATGATAAATACGGCGCAGCCCGGGATATCGCCTTAGCCTTGGCTTACATTGTGTTGGCTGGCGATGATGCGGTGAAGCTGCACGCGCTCACCCATGATACGAGTGACACGGATGAGACAATTGATACGAGTGCTACGCTCGGACACGCAACACCTTTCTTTCGGAGCCGACGGCGTTTTGTTGATATCACCAATTTTTTTGACGACCTCAAGCCGGCCGGCAGCGTCCATCCTCCAACTGCCTTGACGCGGCATTTGCACAATCTCCATCGCCCTGGCAAAGCCATCTGGTTATCGGATTTTTTGTTTCCTATCGAGGTATTTCAGAGTTCGCTCAATCTGCTCCGCGCGGCCAATTTTGACCTCGCCGTTGTGCAAGTATTGGGCAAGGCGGAGACGGACCCGCCGCTGCTCCCGGCTGGCGCCCGATTTGTTGATAGCGAAAGTGGCGGATCGGCCTTAGTCCGATTTGATGCCCAGGCCAAAAAGGAATATGTCAGCCGTCTTGAGCGTCATAATCGTGAGCTGCGCAGTGTGTGTCATCAAGCCGGGGTGCACCATGCCCTCTTTGTCGCTGGCCAAGAGAGGCACGCGGATCTCCAGAATTTCGTCTTGCGTGAATTGCCGGCCTTAGGGTTATTGAATTAAGAGGGAACGAGAAAACGTTTCGCTGTTGGTCGTTCAGTCAAAATCTGAACACCGAAAACTACAACCATGGACTTCTCCTTCCTCTCCTTGTCCTCTGCAACGACGCTGCTGTATGCGCTGCCGCTCTTGTTTCTGCCGTATTTATTACGCGAGCGGGGCACCCAAGTCGTTGTGCCTGCCCTGTTCCTCTATGAGGGCCTCGCTTCTTCGGCGCAGCAGCGTCTGTGGGGCCGATTACAACTCTTACCCTTATTTTTGCTCCAGCTCCTCATTCTCCTGCTCTTGATTCTGATTGCCGCTCGTCCGGTGCTGCAAGGACAGCGTGGGTCAGTCGCGTTTGTGCTTGATACGTCTGCCAGCATGCAAGCGCTTTCACCCAATGGAGAAGAACGTCTTTTTGAGCTGGCCAAAAAACAACTCTTAGAGCGGCTTGAAGCCGTCCCACCGCAAGACACGATTGGACTGTTTACCACGGCCCCATTTCCGGTTCCTGTTAGCCTCACGTCTCCACAAAGCGGGCAGTCAGCCCAGATACTGACCCACAGTGAGCAAATTGAGCTGCTTGAGGTCACAGATACGCCTGACCCGAGTGATGACGTGCTCTCCGTCTTTATGACTCAGCTATTGCAGGACGGGGAGTTTCAGCAGGTTGTTTTCTTCACCGATAGGCCGCTGGCTTTTGCACTCGAAGACACTCCGGACGAGACTCCTCTCGCCGTGGTGACAGTCGGTGAAGAACGCTCCGATTTTGCTCATCCTACCGATCTTGCCAATCTTGGAATTACAAACTTTCGTTTGTATCGGAGTCCTTTTGTTCCGAATGAAGTTGAGGCAACCGTGGTTGTCGAAGGCATCGCTCCAACAGATGGCTGGTGGGTCGGCATTGAAGATGTCGAGACAGGCGCTGGATTCCAAGCAGAGCCAAATCAAGTCAATCAGGCAAACCAGACAAATCCGCCTTGGACGTTTTTCTTTCCCCGGCTGCCGCTGGCGACGACCTATCGGGCTCGGCTGTTGGTCAAATATGAGCTGGATGAGCTGGATAGACCGGTTAAAGATGGACTGGCGATTGATAATGAAGCCTACGCCGTGCTGCCTCCACTGAGCGACGTTTCAGTCCTGCTCGTGACTCCATCTCCGGCAGTGGCCCGGGGCTTCTCTCAGATTCCCTATCTCAAGCTCGAACAGGTCACTCCACAAGAATACGATCCCGAAATAGTTGCCCATTTTCCGGTTGTGATTTTTCATCTCACGGCCCCGGAGAGTCTGCCGCCGACCAATGCGGCGTTTCTATTACCCCCGGAGGGCAATGCACTCTTTCCTTTAGGGAAAGCCGCTGGCCAGCCTGACATTACTCAATGGACAGTTGGGCATCCGCTGGCCAGCTATGTGAACTTTGGCTTGCTGCAACCTGCCTTTGGCCAAGCGTTCTTACCGCTGGCTTGGAGCACGCCGGTCATCCACGCCACAGTTGGACCGGTCGTGGTCGCTGGCGGGCAGAGGGGCTATCGCTATGCCGCTGTTGGATTTGATCTTTTACCCTATCTTGGCAAACGTAATCTGCCGGCTTCTATTCTGACTCTCAACTTGCTGGGCTGGCTGGCTGGACAGGCCAGCCAGCCCCCCAGTCTGAAAACGGGTGCGTCGCTGGCGCTACAAGGAGCATCCGCTCAGGTGCAGAGACCAGATGGTACGCCTCTTTCCACGAACGGCGAGAGCGTGCTGTTGCTGAAGCAAGGCGTGTATCGAGTGACTGAGCAAGGAGACGAACGCCAACTCGCAGTCAATCTCAGCAATCCCCAGGAAGTGCAGTTAGGTCGCCCCATGCAGCTGGCGATAGCAACGCAATCTGATGCGGTGTCTGAGCAAACCGCCGATCGTCCTGTCTGGCCGTGGATTATTGTTGCTGTACTCCTTTTCTTAGGCATCGAACGCTGGCTTGGAACCCGTTCTGAACAGAGTCCTCAAACGGTATAGATTCGGCTAGAGTGTATTTGGCATGGAATACCTTTCCTCCACTGTCTCTCCTTTCCTGTCATCACTCCTGTCGTCACTTGTGTCTTGGCTCCCGTCTTTTGCCTTCAGTCGGCCTGAGTTTTTCCCCCTGTTTGGCCTGGTGCCGCTGTTCTGGTTGCTGCAGTGGCGTTCGCTCCGATCCCTGGGCGGATTTCTGAGTCTGCTGCTGCACTCCCTTGTTCTCTGTGTTTTGATCTTGGCTGCGGCTGGCTTGCACGGTCTGCGGCCTGGCAGCGCAAGTGCTCCACTTTTGGCCTTTGATGTCTCGCATAGTCTCACTCTCGCCCAACGCGAGTGGATGCGTGAGACTGCGCTGGAAAAGCTCAAACCAACACCAGACACGCCTACCCTCTTGTTTGCTGGCAGTCGGCAATGGCTCCCCTGGAAAGAAGCAGAACCATTATTGTTGGCTCCACCAACACGTTTGCAACTCGAAGAGAGCAATTTGGAAAGTGCGCTCATCGGTGTGTTAGGGAAAAGTCCAAATCGGAGTATTTACCTGCTGAGTGATGGCTGGGAGACTGTTGGATCAGCGGCTCCGCTCCTGCCGCTGCTGGCCAAACGACACCAAAAACTGTATCCATTCCCCCCACCTGGGGTCGATGAAGCGCCTAATATAGCGATCCAACGTATTGGTGCGCCGCAGACAATTCAAAAAGGCGACTCTCTCGCTGTCAGTGTTGCGCTTGAAAATACCAATTCAATCCCCGTGCAAGGAGCGCTTGTCCTGCGACAAAAGGAACAAGTGGTGTGGCAAAAACAGGTCACCCTCTCGCCTGGCGCTTCGGTGTTGACGCATACATTAAAACTCTCTGAGAGTGGTCTTATTCCCCTGCGCGCTCGCTTTACCCCGGCCCAGGAGGCACACGATTCCCGCTCGCAAGATAATCAGGCTGCTGCTTGGGTGCGGGTGAGTCAAACAGACAAGGTCTTATTGCTCAGCGCCAGGAAGCGAGACAATCGCTACTTAGAGCAGGCCCTCACCCATCGCGGCCTGGATGTGAGGAGTGTCAATTTCTCTTCCGGCTCGACTGCCGTTCCAGCCCCTGAGTCGTTTAGTACTGTCATTCTGAATAATGTGGCCAAGAACAAACTGCCAGCAGCCATGCTGAACCGCTTACGGACATATGTGCAAAATGGGGGTGGATTAATCATGGTCGGTGGGGAAGCCAGCCTCGGGCTCGGTGGTTACAAAAATACTCCGATTGAGCAGGCTCTGCCGGTCTTGCTGACTCCTCCCCAAAAAGAAGAAAAGCGGACTGCCGTCATGCTCATCATTGATAAGTCGGGCAGCATGCGGCGTGAAAACCGTTTACTGTACGCCAAATCTGGGGTGCGCGGCGTCGCCCGAAATTTGAAAAACACGGATTTGTTCGGCGTGATCGGCTTTGACAAAGAATCCTTTCCAGTCATCCCGCTCAGCTATATGGGCAAGATCCGCAACGATATTGACGGCCGGATTGGTAGACTCAAAGCTGCCGGTGGCACGCATTTATTGCCCGCCCTTCAGGAAGCCAAACGCCAACTGGAACGCCAACATGCCACCCGCAAACATCTCATTATCCTCACCGACGGCGAAACTGGAGGCAGCGGCAGCGATTACCTGGACTTGGTGTCGGTCATGCACCAAGAACTCAAGATGACGATCTCGACTATCGCTGTCGGGCAACAGTCCAATCTTCGTTTGCTGTCTCGCCTAGCGGAATATGGCGGAGGAGCATTCCACCATACGACTGACCCGGCAAGTCTGCCTGATCTGTTTATCGGTGAGCTTGAGGAAAAAGACGAAGAGAAAACCATGCTGGAGAAGGATCTCAGCCCGATCCCGAATCGTCGCTCTCCACTCCTCAAAGACCTGTCCAAGCGTCGGCTACCAAAAGTCAAAGGCTATGTTGAGTCGCAGCTCAAGAAAGGCGCCCGGAGTGATCTATCTCTGCATGTGAACGGCTCGCAGCCACCGCTGCTCGCCTCGTGGTCGTACGGCAAGGGCAAAGCCGTTGCTTTTACTTCAGATGCCAATGGGCGTTGGTCAGCGCCCTGGATCAGCTGGGACGGCTTCAGCACCTTTTGGGAACAGATTGTGCGCTGGAGCTTGCAGAAGAAGACTCAGAAAGACAAAAAAAGTGATTTTGCGGTTGAGCTTGGCCATAATGAGGAGGGATTGGTTATTGACGCGTTCTCGCACGGCAGCCAAGAAAAAGGACGCTCCGCTATTGCATCCATTCGTCGCGCCGCACGGGCTGCCGTATCTTTGCCTTTAGACCGCCTGGCTCCAGGCCATTATCAAGGTGTGTACACCAACACCCAGCCGGGTGATTATCTAGTGGAACTCAGCTTGCCTTCTGGAGAAACACTTGGCCCACTCGGATATACTTTGCCAGTGCTGCGCCAAAAAGGAGAAGTGCCGCAACCGCAGCCCAATAGGGCGCTGTTGGAAACCCTGGCCCAGACGACTGGGGGCAGTTTGAATCCAGATATTTCTTCTCTTATGCAACCGTTAAGCGAGCCAGAACAGCAGCCATTCCTGCCGTATCTGATTCCGTTGGCCATGGGAATATATTTGTTAGAGCTGCTGGTGCGACGGCTGGTGTAGAGAGAGGCTGAAAAGCTTTATTCTCGGTGCAGTACTGATCGGTACTCCAGTTCCCTCCCCCTGAGGGCGAGGGAGAAAAAAGTGCCTTTATGACGTCTTTAACAAACTCGGCTCATAATCCTCGGGCGGCTGATAACCGAGCAGTTCGAGTAAAGTCGCTGCCACATTTGCCAATCCAGCATGAGCCAGATCGTCACGCAGTGAAAACGAACGGCCATCGCCTTCGACTAAGAAAAAAGGAACTGGATTAAGCGAGTGCGAGGTCCGTGGCTGTGGCTTACCGTCGGCTCCCCTCAGAGGCTGTTGAGACGTATCACGTTGGACCATATCTTCGGCATTGCCATGATCAGCAGTGACAACCAAACAGCCTTTCTTGGCTAAGACTTCAGGCAGGATACGCCCAAGTGCCTGATCAACTCCTTCAACCGCTGTAATCGAGGCCTCAATCTTTCCCGTATGGCCAACCATATCCCCGGCAGCAAAATTGACCCGAATGAATTTATGGTCACCGTTATGGATCGCTTGAATCACCGTGTCCGCAGTTTCAGCCGATTTCATCAACGGGGCTTCATCAAACGGCACCAAGTCAGACGGGATTTCGATGTATTCTTCAGATTCCTCATCAAACTTGCCTGAGTGGTTCCCATTCCAGAAATACGTCACATGGCCAAATTTTTGGGTTTCGGAACAGGCCAGCTGGTGGACACCATTATGAACGAGATATTCACTGACGGGCCGCTCAACTTCCGGTGAAGAGACCAAAAAGCGTCGGGGAACATTCAGGTCACCATCGTATAACATCATACCCGCATACATGACCTTGGGGACGCTGCCCCGCTCGAATTTGTCAAATTCCGAACCCGCTTCAAACGCCTGCGAAATTTCAAGCGCCCGATCACCTCGAAAATTAAAAAAGATAACCGCGTCCCCGTCCTGAATGGTAGCGACGGGCTTTCCGTCAGCGCCAGAGACAACAAAATCTGGCAGATATTGGTCAGCAATGCCAGGGGTTTCTTCCCGGTAGGTCTCAATCGCCGTGCGGGCACTGGGGAAAGCACGTCCAAGACCATGCACCTGAGCGTTCCAACCCCGTTCAACCATAGCCCAGTCTGCTCCGTAGCGGTCCATCGTCGTCTTCATCCGCCCACCACCGGAGGCAATCCGGTAGTCCTTACCGCCTTGACGAACAGCTGTGAGGACTTCTTCCAACCGCTCGATATAAATGAGTGCCGACGTCTCAGGCACATCACGGCCATCCTGAAGCGCATGCACGTAGACACGCTGAACCGACTCTTGGGCGGCGCGATTGATCAAAGCAAACAGGTGTCTTTCATGCGAGTGGACATTGCCGTCCGACAGCAAACCAATCAGGTGTAAGGCGCCAGCTGTCTCCTGCAAGTGCTGGATGATATTCGGCCAGGTACCGTTCCAGATGGCTCCATTTTCGATCGCTGCATCAACGAGTTTAGCGCCCTGATCAAAGATTCTGCCCGTCCCAAGAATATTATGCCCAACCTCAGAATTGCCCATATCTGCGTCTGACGGCAGGCCGACTGCTGTGCCATGCGCAAGCAATTGACGGGACAGACCGCCTTCGCCCAGAGAGTCGAGTGTCGGGGTTTTGGCACAGGCAACCGCATCGAACTCATCGCCTTCACCGACGCCAACGCCGTCGAGGATAAGCAGGACAACAGGACCTTCAGGAGCAGTCAGGGAGGGATGTGGACTGAGTTTCATAAAAGAACCTTACCATAGCTATGGTCTGAATGCGTGTCTTATATGGTCAGAAGATCATCTTATCAATCCCGGACCGTTTTATGAAAAAATGGACCTCAAGGTAACACTCAGCCTACGTGGACATGTCCCACTCACAAAAGGGCGAACCGAGTGAACAGCATTAGCGAGCGATGCCTTTGCCTTCAAAAGAGGCCAGGCAACGCGGCGGCTTCGACTTATAGAGGAGTTGAACCTCTGGGCAAAAGTATGGCGGTCCTCCCTCGCTCTGCGCCATTACTTGCGCAACCGGACGCCGACCCGGCGATGCAGTTCTAGGACGTCATTAAGAGTCAGGGAATACACTATGCCAACCGCCTGTACAGCTCCTCATTTTTCTTCAGAGTGGCAGACACCGGCCGTTGAAATATATCAGTTTCAGGGCGAGCGAGGAGTTCCTCGACCCCGACTTGTACTAGCTCTTCCGGGCTTACTTGAAACCGAGTAGCCATCTCTTGCAATTTGGCTATACGGTCATCAGGGAGGGTAATTGTACTCATGGCCGCCTCCATCTTTGTCGTTGTGAAGTGATGAGGCATGATTCGAGCTGCTGGGTTCAATGTAGCCTATCCCTTTCCCTTTATTTCTTTATCCCTTCATTTCCATACAGCGTCCTCCAGATTCCGCATCTTATCGAACTGCATCTTCAGCCATAATCCGGCGGATTTGCTCTGCGGATATATCTCCCTGGTCGGTTTTCGAGTAGATCGTGATGAGAAGCACGAGCTCAGGGGTTTTGAGGTAGTAGATCATCCGGTAGCCCGAGCGCTTCCCTTTCTGAATGTCGGAGTTTTTGACCCGGACTTTGAAAACGGTGTAGCCTGTTCTCGGGATCTGATCCCCAGGGGTCAAGCCGGCTTCCAGCTGAGAGATAATCAGCTGTATATCAGATTGGAAGTGGCGGTACTTTTTCGCTAATTGGCGGACGTTGCGTTTGAACTCCAAGGTGAATTCAACCCGGATTGGTCTGACTGTTTCATCCGGCATCAATATCGTCCCAGAGCTCTGCCACCGGCCGTGTCTCCTCTTGTAATGCCTCCTGCCACCCCTGTCGAAAGCTTTCCTCTGCGGTCTTCAAGGTGACGCTCTCCCTGAAAGCACGCATCATGTTGAGAAGGAAGGGGAAATACTCTATCGGAATCTTTTCGACTTCTTCCAGTAGCCTTTTCCGATATGTTGCCTCTGGCTCAATCATATTGTCCTCTCTTTTCCCTGCCGTCTGATGTGAAATGAGGAGCATACATCCTTGGATTTCATTCAACCAGCGGTATCGTACCAAGGTTATTCCAGAACGCTGCTTCCTCTTCGTAGGTCTTGAATTGCGGGACTTATAACTCTTTTATTTCCGCAACCTCTTTTGTAACGAGACGACCAGACATGCTCATTTCCTGTGTCGGTTAACTCGACGCTTCCGCGACGGTGGCATAGCACCCTTCGAAGTCGTACTCATCAAAGACCTGTTCGACTACTCCATAGGGTGGGCCAAGCAGGTCGCAGGGATCATTCCTGATGAAGCGCTCCTCGTGGCGCTCCTTGTCTTCTGTATAGTGTACACGTACTATTTCGCGCGGCTCCAAAGAAATGGCCACGATGACCCGGGTGCCAACGTCCGTGCAACGCCACTTGCCCGTTGCTGTAAAAAACTCCGTGCCGATATGAAAATCTGAATATTTCATTTGTTCGGATCGGCTGCCACATCAATGAAAAATAGCTTCACGTGTGATACCCAGCCGTCAGGGTACGCGACTGAATGCAGTGTGTGGTTTGGAAACGCAGCGGAAAAATTCCGGGCGGAACGATTCGTTATGCATGATATAGATGCACAGATTTTTAGCAGTAGCCGGTGCTTTTTCGTTCCTAGTTTTTCGACGCCAACTCATCTGTTTGCTACACGTTATCCTCTGTCTATTCGAAATTCTTTATTCTTCTCAATCAGCACGAAATTCTAAAATGACCTCTTCTCTCATCCGACCCTGCATCTGATCTCCAGCCCTTTCAGATTCGGGAGGGGGCAAATACCGCCGCTTTGTTTCAATTGGACGTGTGTTGCGCGAAATGAGGGAGAAATCGTTGTTATAGGCAAGTCGAATCAAGGCCTCCGAGTTCTTGATAAATACGCCGCGAATGGCGGAGTCCCCTACAACGAAGACGGCGCGCCCCTCACGCTTAAGAACCCGCCCGCATTCCTCCATCACTTTACCCATATCCCAAATATAACGCCGGATCATACCTAGGCGTTGATTGTCAAGACATTCGAGATCGGCCATGGCTTTCATCGCCTCCTGAATTGCCTCATTTGAAGTCGCCTCTTTCGGAACTTCCGTCCCGATATTGCCAGACCGAAGCGCGCGAATCTCGGATATGCTGTGCCCCATCCACACGAGGGACAGCTTGTGCCCACGAAGGTAATCGATGGCGTTCAGGTAGGGGGGAGAGGTGATCACCATGTCCACACTCGCAGACTCTACCGGCAATGCTCTGGCGTCCCCATACCGAACGTCGGCAAGCGGAGCGTCATTTGTACCTGGAAAAGGGCAATTGTAGACCACCTTTGAGACGGCTTTGAGAAAGGCGTCAAATGGCTTCACAGGAGCGACATCATAAACTTTATGGGGACGGCTATGTGACACATCCATCGCAAGAGAAACGCCGGAAATTTTGGTAATAATCATGCGTGAAAAAGCGCACCAAAGAAGAATTCTCTCGGTTTGCGATTGAACTCTAGATATGTATGTTGCCAGTGCGCTCAGTTCACGACGGTTTTCCGGATCAAACCAGAAGTCGAGAAATCGGCGAGTCTCATCGTCTGTGTTTTTCAGATACGATTTCTCAGAAGTCAGTCTTTTGCTCAGAGTTCTTGTTGGAGGATATTGTCTAAACGAATAGCCGTACCAGCCCCGTAGTGAAACGCGCTGGAGGTGACATCCAGCGCAACTTCAAGAACATAGGCAGTAGCACTCCGCATTTCTATCTGTAACTCGGGTCCTGGCTTGCCGCCTGCACACACCAGGCTTTCTCCATGACTTCGATGACAAGGCTACGGGCCGCACGCAAGCGCAAGTCGCTTTCCCCTATGCTGCGCTGAAATACGGCTCGTTCGGGCAAAGGGACTTGTTGCGCATAGCCACACCGTTTTGTTTGTGCCAGCTCGATAATTGTATCGAGCGCCCGCCGCCCAACGCCAAGGGCGAACCCGGCCAACTCGTTCACGACGAAGCCGGGCAATCCAATATTGTATAACGGGCCACCCCGTTGTGGTTGCATAGTCTTCATATCGAAGGTGAATCCGGTAGAGACGAACAGGTCATTCATGGAAAAACCGCAACTGCCAGTGAACCGATTCTCAAAATTCCACAGCGATTCCCCGTGCCGCATCAGGGCCAGTAATGGCATGGGACAGATATAGCAGGCCGGCGCCGTGAAGCCCACAGACGACAGCATGAGGTAATACTCAGTTGTGTAGGGACGGTTCACGGACCGCCCCTACGGCTCATCTTAGTGTTCGAAAGGTGCCCTGAAGAGGAAGGATTGGAGGCTGGTTATTCTGCTAAACTGCGGTACTTGCCTTGGTAGAACAGCAGCGGTTTGACATCAGCAGTGGCAATAGTCTGGACTTCTCCGGTATAGATAGTGTGGTCTCCGCCTTCGTAGCCGGCAGCGACTTTGCATTCAAGATGGGCTAAGGCTCCATCTAGGAGCGGTACGCCGAGGCTACCGAGGGTATACGACACCCCTTCAAATTTCTCAATTCCTTTCGTCGCAAAGCGCGTGGAGAGTTCTTCTTGCTCACGAGCCAGAAAGTTCACGACAAAAACTTTGGACTCATCAAAGCAGGCGTAGCAGTCTACTTTCTTGTCGACGCAGACAAGCAGCAGCGGCGGATCGAGTGAAAGTGAGCTAAAGGCGTTCGCAGTCAGGCCAAACGGCTTCCCTGTTGCATCTTTTGTAGTAATCACGGTGACACCGGTGGCAAAAAGCCCCATGGTATTCCGCAGTTCGCGTGGATCGATAGCCATACCGCCCTCCTTACTCGTCCAATTTCGAAGCTGTCAAACGAAGTTCCATGACTGCTACCAGAGCGGCCACAGTGCGTCAATTCCTCTAAACCGGCAGCTTCTGTCAGGTCTCTCGGGCGCTGAACCCGAATGCTGCAACGAGCAAAGTAAAACAGGCTATCCCGACAAACATTGCTCTTACGCCAATCTGACCTGCCGCCCAGCGGCGGAGCATTACGACGCCACCGAGGGCGTGGCAGGCAGTGTCGATTGTCTGGCAGCCCCAAGCGTAGGAGCGGTCAAGGAGTGGGCAACTTCTTTATCGCAGCTCGGCGCTTGACCAAAAACCTTCTCCCAGACGGGAGCCGTTTCCATACACATGTAGAGCGGTGCTGTTGGAGCAGCCTGTCTGAGCCACGTGCTTAGAGTCCGGTACATTTTCACCCGCAAGGGTTGGAAGGTGCGCCATTTACCATCAGCGCAGCGTACTCGCTCGCCAGACAACAGACGCGTGCGCGGAAAGCGACGGCGGACAGTAGCGCGCAAGGTTGGGGTGAGTCGCAGACTCCCCAGGCTGATCCAGGCAACTCGGTGCGGGTCAATTGCGGAAAAGAGGCGGTCAATTGTCTCGCGATAGCCCGCTTCCCAGTCTGGATATTCGATTAGCGGATCAAGATGAAAACCGATGCGATAGCCTGCTTCCTGCACCCGTCGCGCCGCTTCGATGCGTTCAGCAAACGACGCCGTACCATGTTCCTCAGTGTCCGCAATTTCGGGTGGAGTAATTGTCCACGACACAACCGTCCGCTCATTTCGATTGTGCGGATCGAGGCGAAGCAAACCATCGATACAATCACTTTTGGTTTTGAGTTCGAGCAAGACATTTTTCCGCTTGGCAAAAAACGGAATGATATCGGCCGCGAAGCCCAAGAGCGGATCCAAGGCCAGACTATCGGACAATTCACCCGTGCCGATGCGAAATTGCTTCCACGGTTGGCGATCAACAGCCGCCGCCACCTCACCAAGCAAGTCGTCAACATTGGTATAGACTTTGAGGAGCGGATTATTGGCCAGATACTCCTGCAAAAAGCAGTAGCTACAGTCCATTGGACAGTTTGAGATCAGACTGACCACCAAATAGTTGCAGCACACCAAGCCTGGCGTCCCAGCTGGGCAGTGTTCGAGAAAGCGAGAACGATTGCGAGTGAAGAAGAGGCTTTGTTTTCCAGCTGCAAAGGTATCCGACGTCTGGTCAATAGGAGCATCTCGCTCCCAGTCTTTGTCCACGATACGGACTGGGACATGGGGGAGCCGCTCCAAGACACGCAGAACGACGGGGGCGTTTTCTTCGCCGCGCTCAATGAGGATCTGTTGTGGTTGGTACTGCTGCATGGAGGGCGAAGGATAAAGCGTCAAACGTGAAACGTAAAGGAGGGAGGGCATTCAACGTGAAAAGACAAGGACTTCTTATGCCTCGTCTAGGAGGTCAAAGAGATGTTGGAGTGATTGGTCGTCAATCCGCTGCTGGAGGCGCGATAGGCTGTCGGCCAGGTCTTTGACATTCCGGACTTTGATTCCAAATGTCACTTCATCGCCTTCAAAGGCTGGAGGAAAAGTGATGTGGACGTGACGACCGAGGTTGAGCGCCTTGACGCTCTCACGCAGCTCCTCTTCTAAGCGAGCAATATATGGATAGCGCAGTTTACGTACTGCATCCTTGACGACTTTGAGTTTATCATTCCGGGATTGTTTGGTCGCCAACGGGCGCTGGATCTCCCGTTGGTCTAAAACTGCGGCGATACTTTCCCCATCGCGCAGCACAATCTCCTCCAGCCAGTCCACAAAGTCCCGGAGATGATTCTCCCCAAGCTGCAACTCCTGGGCAAGTCTCAGAAGGGCGTACTGATCTGCCTCACCCCACGCCTGCCAGCGAGCCAGCGTTTGAGCACTCAGACGTTTTTGCTGAGCATAGGAGGCGAGAGAGCCGCTTGATACTGACATAGTATATACAAACTCCCAGCGTTTTTTTTACGTTTTACATTTCCCCTGCATAACAAGCCGCCAGCTGCACATACTCCTCCCCCGTCTTCCCTCTCTTTTTTGCTCCCCGGACCAAGATTGCACACTTTCTCCGCAGTACCGCAAGACTCAGCTGTCGCTGTTCATCAGACAGGACTCCAGAATCGAGCAATTTGCGTAAGGCCGCAACACGAAAACGATCCATGCCCCAGAAACGGTGTGAGAGTTGATCAGAATGCCCACCCCGCTTGATGACTAACGGGGTGTCAATCAAATGAATAGGCGTCATTGCGGCAATCCGAAGCCACAGATCATAGTCTTCACATGCCGGCAGGTTTGGGTCAAAGCCTCCCATCTGGTCGAACAGTGCTCGGCGCAGCATAACCGCAGACGGGCTGACCAAACACAGCTCAAGGCTGCGAGCGAAGATATCTCCGCTCGCTTTCCGATGTTTATTATGCGGATTCACCCACACTCCGTTGCGGAGCCAGATTTCTTCAGTTTGACAGATGAAGGCTTCTGGATGGGCGGTGAAGAATGTAATCTGGCGCTCAAGCTTAGCCGGTTGCCACACGTCATCCGAATCGAGAAAAGCCAAGAATTGGCCATGACTGAGGGTTACCCCATGGTTGCGAGCGGCTGACACGCCTTGGTTTGACTGAAGGACGTATTGAACGACAGGGGAGGCACGAGAAAATTCCTCCACGACTGCATGCGTATCATCATCTGAGCCATCATCGACAACGATTATTTCAAAATCCTGATACGTCTGAGCCAGAACGGACGCTATGGCTTCTCGGACAAAGTCGCGTCGATTATGGGTTGGAATGATGACGGAGACATGAGCCACAGAAGTCGTCCTGAAGAGACCTACTCTGCAAACGCCTCTAGCGCATCCCAGAGTTCGTCTTTTCCCATGCCGTCTTGCGCAGAAAAAAGCAGCGGTGGATAACCGTTGAGTCGCTCGCCTAACGCCTTACGCTGTCGATCACGCTGTGAGCGTTTGAGCTTGTCGCTTTTCGTCGCTACGACCAGAAAAGGGCGGTTATAATGGGCTAAGAACTCGAATAAGGTATATTCTTCGTCCTCTGGTCCACGCCGCAGATCAACGATAAGAACGACCCCGCACAGGTTGGGGGAGTTGATGAGGTAATCCTCGATCAGTTTTTGCCAAGCTGCCCGCTCACTTTTAGAGACTTTGGCATAGCCATATCCAGGCAAGTCCACAAACGTCAGGGCATTATTGATAACAAAGAAATTGAGCTGCTGGGTGCGACCAGGAGTATTACTGGTCCGGGCGATTTTGCGGTTCAGTAGCCGATTAATGAGGGATGATTTGCCAACATTTGAGCGACCGGCAAACGCAATCTCGGGATGCGGCAGTTTGGGAGAGCCACCTGGCTTGGCGGCTGCTCCGACAAATTCGACTGAGGAAACTTTCATGGGTGATGTTGGGCTTAGCCGGGTTTCCTGGTCTGTGCAAGCCCTTAGGTTGCAGAACATATTAGAAAGGACTAATAGGAACTATTAAGAACGATAAAGGATGAATTTGGAGTGACAATATATGGAACAACTCCTTACACCGGAAGCAGCAGCTGAAAAGCTCGCGGTCAGCGTAAAAACTGTTAAAAATTTGTTGCGGAGCGGGAAATTACGCGGTGTAAAAGTGGGCAACCTCTGGCGCCTCCAAGAGGAAGCATTAGAGGAGTACCTTGAAGAACCCTCACAGAGAGTACAAAAAAAAACAAAGTTAGAACACCAATCTCCTAAAGAAGGGAAAGAGCGTGAGTTTAAAACTCCTCTGGCAAAACGATTGTGGGAAATTCGCCTACGAATCGTGGCATCAGGGCAACCTCTCCTGAATCGGGACGAGATAGAGAGAGAGATGGCTGAGCGGAGAGGAGAAACTGAATGAGCAAGAAGAAAACGTATCTCGATACAGGAGTCCTTATGACTCTGGCACTTGGGAGAGAAGACCTCGTAGAGAAAGGGCTAGAAATTTTTAATGATCCCGACCGGGAATTCATTGTCAGCTCATTTCAGAAGCTTGAAGTGCTTCCAAAAGCAGTTCATGGCAAACATGAGGATGAGGTTAAGTTGTATGAGGAATTCTTTTCTAGTGCCCACTATCAGGTCAAAGCGTCGGAAGCTCTTGCTGAGGAAGCCTTACGTTATGCAAAGGCTCACGGGCTTGGTGGGATGGATGCCTTGCATATAGCAGCGGCGATTGAAGCGGAAGCAGACGAGTTGGTGACAACCGAGAAACCAACAAAGCCAATGCATCGAGTGACAGAGGTGAAGGTCGTCTCACTTTATGAGTGAGAAAAAGCAAGGTAAAGAAAAGATGACACCGTATCACTCTCAATATTACGCCCATGAGCTGACCAAGCGCTGTTCTTCAGAAAAGATCGAGAAACTCACACAATCTCTGTTCAATGCCACTGTTGATATGAATCCTCATCATCGTGCTGCCCCTTCCTTCCCTGCTCCTTTTGCGCTAGTGAGAAGCACAACGCCACGAAGCGAGTGTATCCGTATGAACCAATTCTCTGGGCTCTTGGTCACTGCCCTGTCTGTGATGGTTGCCGCGATTGTTTCGGGCCTACGCCTGAAGCCGTATATCGATGCCGGGGCGGCACGCACGCCACCATCGTTTATGTTGTATCCGGTGTTGATCGCGATTGCGATCACCGTGCCGATAGTCTTCTTACTGCGGAAACTGCAAGGTAAGAAAAATATTGATATTGGCCCGGTGACATTTAACGATCGGATGCCGTTTATTGCCTTGGGCTGCATTGTCTACGCTGTTATCGCCATGACCTTTTTTTACGATCGCACCCCAGTTCTCTCCCCTCTCCTTCTCCCGCCAAGCCAGAACCAGCCCGGCCAGCCTGAAGAACCTGATCAGCCCGAGGCGATCAAGATTTCATTCCCAGCTGCCCGATAAAAGTGCACCAGAGAGGACGTTTTCAGTGACACTCGACAGCGAAAAACAGACGCACCTGCTCTCGCCGGCAGGCGAGTTGGCTGAGGCCTGTGCTGCCCGTGTGGCGGCCCGGGCGTATACATTTGAGACGGCGAAAGCCTAGGTCGGAGGCGAAGAGTGTGCTGGTCAAGACGGCTTGCGGTAGGTGTATATGCCCAAGTACTTCGCGACCAATAATGCGATCCGCATTGTGAATGTGGCCATGGAAGTTGCCGGCGCAGTAGAGATCTCACTCCTGGAGATGCCGCGTTGGTAGAGGCAGCAAGAGGCAGCTGAGGGAGCTATGGGAGTCGGCAGTCAAGAACTCCTCGACCCATTTGCCGTCCTGCTGGGATTGCAGATAGAGGAAATCCAGCCAGAGTCGTGTCGTATGCGCTTGCCGTTTCGGCCTGAAGTACGCACGGCAGGAGAGGTTGTGCATGGTGGCGCTATCTCTACTCTGATCGATAGCGCCGGAGTGCTAGCGGCCTGGTCGAATGTCACTTCCTCTCCGACTCGTGGGGCGACTGCAAATCTGACCGTCAGTTTCTTAGCCGCAGCCCAATCGACGGATTTGTTTGCCGCAGCTCGGGTGATCCGCCGCGGACGGAGTATCGTGTTTGTCGAGATTGACGTCACGACACCCGCTGGAGAAGCCATCGCCAAGGGACTCCTGACGTATAAACTGGGGTATGGATAAGCCGTATCCGTTGAGCGCGTTCTCCGGCTCATCTTCGCAGCTTCGCCCCTTTCCAAGGCAACGGCTTTCGGTTAGCATAAATCCTATGCCTATCCATCCAATTCTTGCCTGCCATAGCCACCCGGAGCTCGGAGTAGTATCCCTCGGGTAAGTCTATGGCATCACCGTTCCCAGGAGGCTGGCGCCGCACTCCGCCATACAACGACCATCTGCCTCCGCCCACAACTGATCTATCAGACCTTACTGTGCCTCCTCCTGCGGCTCCTGCTCCAGATCCCTTTGCGCGTCCGTCAGATTTTGCAGATTCTCCGAATTTTCCCGATTTACCGTCTAAGCGTCGGCTGCCCATTGTGCATATTGTCCTGTTCTTGGCAACTTTAGGCACAACGACTTTTGCTGGGACCTTTCAGCTTGGGATCGATCCTCTCGTCAAC
This sequence comes from Binatia bacterium, assembly GCA_965231765.1. GTDB lineage: Bacteria > Desulfobacterota > Binatia > Bin18 > Bin18 > JAAXHF01. The sequence goes on along the minus strand of OZ246887.1, from coordinate 2,815,408 downwards.
CCAGCGGCTTTAGTCCTCGGACTTCCTTTCGCCGTAACGCTTCTGTCTATTCTCTTTTGCCATGAAATGGGTCATTATTTCTTGGCCCGATTTCATGGAGTATTGGCAAGTTTGCCATATTTTTTGCCAGCACCCCCGTATATCTTTCCAATTGGGACGTTTGGTGCCTTTATTCGGATAAAATCGCCCCTAATGAATCGGGGTGCCTTGTTTGATGTTGGAGCTGCTGGTCCTTGGGCTGGCGTCTTTCTGGCAATCCCAGCTGTGATACTTGGCCTGTCTTTGTCTCAAGTCCGGCCCCTGTCCCCCTTTGAGGGAGGCTTAATCTTGGGCGACTCCTTGCTATTTTCTGCGCTCACCCATCTTGTTCTCGGAGTGAATGCGGATGAAGTCAGCGTCATCTTGCATCCGATTGCCTTGGCCGGTTGGTTTGGGCTATTTGTCACCTGTCTCAACCTCTTGCCAATTGGACAATTGGATGGCGGACATGTGATTTACTCCTTGTTTGGGACCTCCCATCGCTGGATAGCGCGAGCCTTTCTTGGGGTAATTTTTGTTCTGGGGTACTGGTACTGGTTCGGCTGGTTTGTCTGGATCGTATTGCTCTTGGTCTTGGGTATTGATCATCCCCCTACCCGTGATTTGCTGTCTCCACTTGATCCACGCCGTAAACTGTATGCGTGGTGTACAGTGGGCCTGTTTGGACTCACCTTTATTCCTGTGCCCATCACGCTTTCCGAACCAGCCACTTTTCCGACTGGAGAGGTGACGCCCATTGCTTATCAGCCTGTTTTTGGAGATCCAGCCGGAAATGCTCCTCACATAGGATATGCACAACACGAGGCACACCAGGCAGCGGGTGTGTCCTCTTTTGCTTTTGTGTATCAGCCATGAACGAGCGACTGTCTACGCGACTATCTTGGGATCAATATTTTCTGAATATCACCCGTCAGGTAGCGGAACGCTCGACCTGTACCCGAGCCAAAGTCGGAGCGGTGATTGCCCGCGAGCGGAGTATTCTCGCCTCTGGATATAATGGCGCGCCTTCGGGTTTACCACATTGTACTGAAGTCGGTTGTTTAGTATATCAGTCGCAGACGCCAGACGGTCAGTTAGAGGAGAACTGCTATCGGACGATTCACGCCGAGATCAACGCGATTGCCCAGGCAGCCAAAAATGGCGTCAGTATCCGTGACGCCGATATCTACGTCACCCATACTCCGTGCATTCATTGTCTCAAGGTTTTGATCAACACCGGCATTAAACGGATCTTTTACGACCGAGCATATAAGCTGGAGACCGTTCGAGAGCTGCTCGGCGCATCAGACGTCCAGCTCCACAAAATTGCGTCTGAAGAAACCGCTGAACATTCTAGTCTTGCTCGCCCCGCCAGTCCCGCCAAACGCAAGAGACGAAAAAAGTAGCCTTTCTAGCGACGGTCTGTCGAAGCGTGTCTACTTCTCGGTATTCGCTGGGGATTCTGCTGTTGCTGTCTGCGCCTGAGGTTCTGTGGCTGGCTGCTCATAGCTGTCGAATTGATACGAGGCGGCAAGCAGCACAACGGAGAGCACCAGAACAGTGATAACGAGATCCATCACACTCATCCCTCTGGCGGACTGGAAGGCCGTATGAAGAGGGAGCGTCCAACGCAAAAGAGAAGCACGTAGTACAGACATAATTACGATCCTTTGTGACGAATCTTGATCAGGTCCAGTCAGACGGGTCAAGTCCATATCATCAGGGATAAATCGGCGGCTCTCCGGCTGGGCGTCGTTTCCAACGTTTATGAATCCACAGCCAGTGATCGGGGTATTCTTCGACCATACGTTGGAAAAGGGCTGTAAACTTCGCGGTGGTTGCTTCAATGTCAGCCTCTTGGTCCCCTGTGCGGATGGGTTCAACAGGTGGCAGCAGGACAATCTGATGCTGCCAGGAACCATGTTCTCGGATCAAAAATGCTGGGATGACTGGGACATTGGTGGCCAATGCTAACCCCGCTAAGCCAGTTGAGGTAGAAGCCTGCTGTCCGAAAAAGGGCACGAAGACGCCCATTCGCCCCGAGGCGTTCTGATCGACGGCCACGGCAACAGCCCCTTTTTTTCGAATAGCTCGAAAGACTTCCATGCCGGCCGTTGTTTTTCGAATGACTGTATTCCCGCTGTGTTGACGTTGCTGCACAATGAAGTCATCAAGGAACGGATTGCGTAGCCGCCGGTGGATGATGTGAGTCGGGAAGCCGTAACAGGCCTGGGCATGGGCTAAGAGTTCCCAGTTGCCAAAATGTCCGGTTAGGACGAGGGCGCCCATTTTTTCGTATTTTGCCACGATGGTTTGCCACTGGCTCTGATCAGCATAACGTACGCGTTCAGCAATGTTGTCTGGAGTGAGGCTGTGGAAATGACAGAATTCCACGATAAGGCGACCGAGGTTCAGCCAGCTCTCCCGCAAGATATGCAGATGCTCGGTTCGGCTTTTGTGAGGAAAAGCGAGGGCAAGATTGGTCAATCCGATGCGCCGATGAGGCCGGTCGATCCAGAATAACAGGCTGCCAATCCCCTCTCCGATACGAAAGGCAGTCTGAAACGGAATCGTTCGGAGGAGCAAAAAGACTCCACGCACAAGGATATACTCACAACGTGCGAGGAGGCGGTTCTTCTCACGTGCAGGGCGAATAATCTTTTTTTTTCGCCCCTGAGTTTTGTTTTCGGTGCTTACAGACGCAGACGAAGGGGGGACAGAAGTACCATCAGCCGCTCCGCTCACAGATTCCTCACAACTGGCGATCTAAAGCGTGGCCGTCGGGGCATCCGAGAAGGAAAAACCAAATGCCTGGCGTTCTTTGGCTTCAAGGTCAGCAAAAACTTCACGGTCAATGGATCGATAGTGCTGAAGTGTGGCACGCGCCTTTTCTTGCCCGCCATTTGCGGCGGCAAGCTCTTTGAGTTTGTCTTTGATCCAGCTAATGTGCCATTTCTCGTCCTTGGTCACTTCATGCAGAATGTGCAAGGTCTGTGGATCAACATCCGGTCGACGAGCATGCTTGATGTAGCGTTTCTGGGCACGCTCTTCGACGACAACGGTCAAGGCAAAGAGGTCAATCAAGGTTTTGGGAATACGGATCGATTTGCCGATCCGGGTCTGATACCCATCGTCGATAGGGACTGGGGTGCAGCCCTGGTCTGCGATATGTTTCGTCCACAACCAGACGTGACGGGTTTCATCCGCCAGGTGGCGAGAGAGTTTTGTTTGGGTTTCGGCATCATCAACGCGCATGATTAACTTGAGCAGCAAAGTTGCGCCGCGCAGCTCAGCATCGCGATAATAGCTGTATAGATGAATCATACGTGGGTCCACTGGCGTCACTCTTGTACCCTCCGCCTCAGTACGCGCATCCCTTCCTTTGGAGCATGCGCTCCACGAAGGTCTGCCCCTCGGTATAAAGCAAGCTACACAGAAAAGCAATGCCCTGGGAATCGCTTAAACCACCTAAGCATTGACAAATACTTGTGTTTTTGTCTTTGTCAAGGGAATGTTTAAACGAATTCGACATGCGGCAGAATGTTTTGCGCCGCCGCTCACCACTATCGGCTTATCTTGTCTGCTTCTTGGGCTCGTCGGCTGCGAACCGTCTACGGAGCAACACCTGATTGGCCAACCCGCTCGACCATATCGCTTGACATTGGCACTTGTCCCTTTCCCACCGCGCGTGGAGCAGGAGGTCAGCCTCACTTTTCGCATTACAGATGGGGACTTAGAACGCCCGCTTGTTCCTTTGCAAGTTCTCCATGAACGCGCCCTCCACACTTTTATTGTCAGCCGTGATCTGACCGTCTTTGCCCATACCCATCATGAAGACTTCTTTCCCCTGACAGCGCAGGACTTAGCTGCGGCAACGTTTCATTTTCCACATACATTCCCCCAAGCTGGGGAGTATATGGTTGTCAGCGAATTCACCTATAAGGACCGGAGTTGGATCAAACAGTTTCGATTTCCTGTCATGGGGAGCGAGCAAAGCCCTTCGCTTCCACACCAAGCCCAGGTCGATGTAGCCCGAGAGAAAGACTTTGGTCCGTATCGTGTTACCCTGCGGACCTCACCTGATCCACCTGTGGCTGGACATGAGGTGGAGTTGGTGTGCGAGTTTAGTCAAGCCGGATCGCCAGTGACTGACATGGGGCTCTACCTGGGGACTGAAGTCCACATGGCCAGCTGGCGCTTGGATGGCGAGCATTTTGGGCATCAGCATACCTACACGCCGGAGATGGCAGCCATGATGGAGATGATGCGCAATCATGAACAGACCGCAAAAATGAAGGCCCAAATGGATGCCATGATGGTACAGCTGATGAGTGGACCGGCCAAACAAGTGTACTACGGACCACAGATTCCCGTCCACCATGTCTTTCCAACTCCCGGACTGTATAAACTGTTCTTTGAGACAGCTCCAGGAGGAAAACGCTTGGTGACAGATTTTACTGTACAGGTGGTGGAGTATGACGAAGGAGTCAACATAACGATGCAATCTATCGTCCCTACCCCCAGCGAGGTACCGACTCATGAGTAAAAGCTTTCATAGTTCCCTCTCCCCTTGGGAGAGGGCTAGGGTGAGAATCTTCGTCTTCCCCTGCCTAGTATCAGCTCTATTCCTCGCCCCACCCCAGGCCCTTGCTGGACACGGCTTTGTGAGTACCTTTGGCAATATTGAATGGTTACCTGAGCCTGGCGGGACACCGGATAGCGTATGGTATCAGCTCGATGCAGTGCAGGAAGAGGGCCAACTTTTACTTGCCCGGAGTGACGTAGAAAAAGTTTCTCTGTGTCTCACCTTCGCCCGGGAAAAGCTGGCCGAAGTTGAGGCGATGGTCAAAATTGAAGATCAAGCAGCGGCTGAAACAGCCGTCGAACGCTATCGGGAGTATATTACCCGGGCGCAGCAGCTCATTGGGAGTGCAGACGAAAACAAGGAAAGCCTAGCCGAAACAATGGCGACGGCCTTACTGGAGCACCAGTATATCTTCTCCGTCGTCTATGAAGAGCTACCGGCCGGACCGCGTGTCGTTGTGCCGATTGTGATCGAAGTCGCCCAGCAACAGTACAAAGATGTTGTTCAGTTCTTGTCGCGCAAAAAAAAGGGAGCACTGTTTTTCAAAGAAGAAGAGGTCCGTTGGTCAGTCCAGATGGTTCTACGAGCGGAGGAAGAGGAAACGCAGAGTCAGGAAGTCGAGAAATCAGGCAGGTAAAAACACGTGTTCTAATGCGGGGAGCTCAGGTGTGGATACACAAATTGCAGGAACGCTTACAGAAGATTTTTTGTCCTGACCAAGCTACGGAAGATACGGCTGGCCATGACCAAGATGGTCTCGACTTGAAGCTTGACGAGCCGGACTCAGAGGGTCCCTTTTCTGATCCTGTTGATCCTATCGTCCTGCCTCTCGAAGATGTCCTCGATCTCCATCCGTTTGCCCCAAAAGAGATCCGCAGTGTGGTGGAAGAGTATCTCTTGGAGTGTTGTGCCGCAGGTATAACAAGCGTACGCCTGATTCACGGCAAGGGGAAAGGAGTGCAGCGCAAGAGTATCCGGGCTTTGCTAGAACGGCTGCCGTATGTCGAAAGCTTTGAGGATGCGCCGCTCGGAGCTGGCAGCTGGGGAGCAACTCTGGTGACACTCAAACCAGAATTGGCACATCCAAAATCGGAATAGCGAGCAGTTCTCTACAAGCTGGCACCGAGTATTTCAACTCTGCCACTGGCTGGAGCTTCCTCTTGCACTTGCTGTCCCTGCCACGCTACATACAAAGACGTGAGCAGATAAGGAGGGAAAGCATATGGAGACGACGGAAGTTTTCGTCAACAATCTACGCTCCTATATTCAAGAGGAGGACCAGAAGCCTCTTCTCGGTCCCAATTTTTACCAGAGTCTTATTGATGGGAAATTATCCCGGGCTCAGCTCAAGAGCTGGGCACTTAATCTCTTCTACGTCACTGGCCAGCACATTCGTGCCTTTGGTGGTATTTTCATGAATACTGGCCTTGGGCCGATGGATCAGCGTATCCGCCGCCACATTGTTGAAAACCTGATTGACGAAGAGACGATTATGGGCCGTGGCGACGACGCCCACTGGATGCTGTCGATGCGGCTGGCCAAAGCCCTCGGCGCAACGGACGCAGAGATTATGCAACCAACCGTAGCCAAAGAAGCGGTAGAGTATGTCGAGTGGGTGATTGAGCTCAGCCGTAGAGAGTATGGCTTAGTCACCCTGGCCTCCATGTCGATTGGCGGAGAGACTCGCAGCGATAGCTCGATGAAAGGCCTGGTCAGAGCCCTGCGCGAAAAATACGACTTGAGTAAAGAAGATCTCGAGTTTTTCTACGCGCATGTTGGTGAGGCAGAAGCCCACGGCGAGCCAGTCTTTGAGATGGTCAGCGAATATGCCGATACCGATGAGAAACAGCACAAAATCCGAGACAACATCAAAACCTGGTGTGAAAAGTTCACTGCCGCCCAAGAGGGAGGTTATCGAGTTGCGATGGGACAGGATGCGGGAGTACAGGTCAATTTAGCTAGTTGAGCAAATTGAGCCAATGGAGATCATGAACACAGAGGAGGGATACGCACATGTATGATCTTATGATTGAAAATGCCCGGATTGTGGATGGTACGGGCAAACCGAGTTTTCACGGCAGCGTTGCTGTGAAAGACGGTGTGATTGCCGCAGTCGGCAAGAGCAATGGCGAAGCCGCTCAGAAGAAAATCAATGCAGACGGCCTAGTCCTTTCGCCCGGATTTATTGACCCGCATACGCATTACGACGCCCAAGTCGCCTGGGACCCGCTGCTGACCTGTACGTCTTGGCACGGTATCACCAGTGTAGTCATGGGCAATTGCGGCGTAGGGGTTGCTCCGGTTCGCCCGAAATCGCGCGACATCGTCATGTGGGACTTGGTCAATGTTGAGGCCATTCCCTATGAAGTCATGGAAAAAGGCATTGACTGGCAGTGGGAATCACATGCTGAATATCTAGATGCGCTACAAAAACGCGGCTTGGGAATCAATGTCGCCTCTCTGGCTGCGCTGACGCCAATCCGTCACTACGCAATCGGTGAAGAGTCGTTTGAGCGAGGGGCCACAGTTGATGAAATCGCAGACATGCAGCGGCTCTTCCGGGACGCCATGAAGGCCGGCGCGTTTGGTTTAACTTCGACGATTCTGAATAATCATATTGGATATGAAGGTCGCCCTCTGGCCTGCCGGAATGCCAGTCGGGAAGAACTCAGTGCTTTGTGTCAGGTGATGAAGGAAGAAGGCCGGGGTACGATTGAGATTGCCCTGACTGGCACAAACGTTGGCCAGGTGTCAGACGATGAGTACGATTTGCTGAAATTCTTGGTCGATGAGAGCCAACGGCCAGTGACATTTTTGGCCTTGTTCAACAAACCCGGCAAACCTGAGTCGTATCTCAACGCGGTCGAGAAAGTGAAACCCATTCTGGGTTGGGATAAAGCCGTCCCACAGGTGACCTGCCGTCCGTTGCGTGTTCAGTTCAACATGAAAAACCCCTTCCTGTTTGCCATCTTCTCGTCCTGGCACCAGGTGTTCAACAAGACAGTTGAAGAGCAGATGAAGATGTATGCTGACCCTGGTTTCCGGGACAAATTCCGGGATGAAATGAATACCCGGCGCATCTTTGCTGGCCAGTGGGGCCGGATGACGGTTATTGATGGCAAGAGCGAGGCTACCCAAGCCCATATCGCGAGTAAAAAGACAGTGGCTGAAATCGCGCGCGATCAAGGCAAAGATCCTGTTGATGCATTTCTCGATATGACTGTAGCCGACGAATTAGAAATCTTGTTCGACCTGCAAGCGTTTAACTTCGAGCCTGAAGGCGTCAAGAATCTGGTCAGTGATGATCGCTTTATGATCGGTTTGTCTGACGGTGGGGCACATGTGGATATGCTGTGTGACGCTGGCTATGCGACCTATCTGCTTGGCACCTGGGTACGTCAGCACCAGGTGCTGACACTAGAAGAAGGCGTACGCAAACTAACTTCCGTCCCAGCTGATCTGTTCGGAATTCCCAAACGGGGTCGGATTGCCCCAGGCATGGCGGCTGATCTGACGATTTTCGATCTCGCTACGGTTGATGCTGTTGATCCTGAATATGTCTATGATCTGCCGGGTGGTGGTAAACGCTTTATCGCCAAGTCTAAAGGTATTAAGAACACGATCGTCGGCGGGAACATCCTGTACCAGGATGACGAGTACCAAGGCGGCATGCCGGGTCAGGTGCTGCGCAGTTACGATCGGTAATAGTCAAATGAAGAGGGGGGGCTGGATATAAGAGCCCCCCTCTTTCTGCTTTCTTTTGAACATCCTACCAGCCTTTCCCTGTATTCTTCTCATCTCTACTGTCCAAGAGGGATCTATGAAATTTGCCATATCTCTCCCCTGCACGGGGCCGCTGGCAACTGGCCCTGCGGCACTTGATAGCCTGCGTATTGTCGCCCAGAAAGCTGAAGCCTTGGGTCTGGAGTCTCTTTGGGTTCCCGATCATGTTGTGATTCCGACAACAGTCAACTCCCGCTACCCGTACAATAAATCAGGCAAGTTTCCCCTACCGCCAGAGATGGGCTTTTTAGAGCCGATGACGGCACTGGGATTTCTGGCTGGAGTGACACAACGTATCCGTTTAGGAACCTCGGCCTTGGTCTTGCCTCATCGCAACCCAATTCTGACCGCCAAAATGATTGCGACTTTGGATGTCCTGTCACAGGGCCGGATTATCCTCGGGGCAGGCATTGGCTGGATGGAAGAAGAAATCAGTTTGCTTGGTGCTCCATTTAAACGGCGTGGAGCGCTGAGTGATGAGTATCTCCGCGCAATGCGTGAACTATGGACTAATCCAGACCCGCACTTTGAAGGAGAATTCTGTCGTTTCAGTGGCATTAAATGTGAGCCCAAACCAATCCAGAAGCCACTTCCAGTATGGATTGGCGGTCACTCCAACCGAGCCATGCGCCGCATTGCCGAATATGGTGATGGTTGGCTGGCGGTTCCCAAAACACTGGAGGACTTTCAAGACGGCGTGGCAAGACTCAAAAGCGCTTGTGACACGGCCGGACGCGATGTCACACGTCTTGAGATCTTAATCGCGCCTGGCTATGCGCCAAACTTGGAGTCGTTTCTTGACCAGGTCAAGCAATACCAAGACCTGGGCTATGAGTACTTTTCCGCATCGATTCCGTACTGGGGCAAAGACCTTGAGCATGCCCTCGGGATCATGGAGGAATTTGCTGAAAAAGTTGGATTATAGATTGTATAAGGAGCACACAATGTCGATCCGTCTACGTCAAATCTGTTTAGTCGCTGAGAAACTTACTCCTGTGGCCAATGACCTGAAATCTATTTTTGGCCTTGAGGTGTGCTTTGTTGATCCAGCAGTTAAGGTATTTGGTCTGGAGAACTCACTGTTTCCGGTTGGTAACAATTTCCTGGAAGTTGTCTCTCCGATTCAAGACAATACTGCTGCTGGTCGATATCTGAAGCGGCGGAGTGGTGACGGAGGCTATATGGTCATTTGCCAGTGCGACACACACGAGACCCAAGCGACTCGTAAAGCACGGGCAGCAGAACTGGGCGTACGGATCGCGTTTGAAGAGGAGGAAAAAGCTTTTCACGTTATGCAGCTCCATCCAGCTGACACAGGCGGCGCGTTCTTTGAACTCGACTGGGATGCCAAGATGGAGCCGGAAGGGAACTGGGGACCAGCCGGCGGCAACAAATGGCCAGCCCAAAAGCGGACGAAGATTATTACCGACTATACTGCTGTCGAGCTCCAATCTCCAGATCCGCAGTCGTTAGCTGAGCGCTGGAGTAGCATTGCCCAGATTCCATTGCGCCAAGATGCCCAAGGGCGGACAGAAATGCCACTTGAAAACGCCGCTGTTCGCTTTGTCGAGATGAGCGATGGACGTGGCGAAGGTTTGGGCGGTATTGATGTGAAAGCGGCTGATTCTGCGTGGCTCTTGCGAGTTGCCGAAGAGCGTGGCTGTCGGGTTGCCGATGATCAGGTTGTGGTATGTGGGGTGCGGTTCAATCTTGTGTAGGCGCTACGCTTATCTTGTGAAACGCTCTTCTTGTCTATAGTCATCACTCTCTCGTCCCATTGGAGTAGCCGCTTCACTGACCAGGTTGGTACGTGTATGGCAATTTTTAGAGGCTTGCGGGACGATCATGAGACGAGCCAGGGAGGAGAACTGAAGTCCGGCCAGATCCGCGTTGCCTTGGCGTCTGATTTCCGTTAGGGGTAAGGCGTATACTCAGGGAGGAATCGTATGGATAGTCGTGCAGCGTCGCTTTTACCAGAACAGTTTGGAGCGCTTCAGGGGGTGCGGATTTTGTCAACAGGTAGCCTCATCGCCCAACCCTATGCGGCAGCGCTGGCAGCCGAAATGGGGGCCGAGGTCATCCAGATCGAACGACCAGGAGAAGGGGATGCCTCCTGGCGACATCTCGGCATGCAATTGCCGACTCAGGACGGCACTGGACAGGCCGCCACTACCTGGATCCAGGAGCGGCGCAACGAGCTGTACACAACGCTCGATTTCAGTGCCCCCGAGGGCAAAGCAATCTTTCTCAAGCTGATTAAAGAGTGTGATATCTGGATGGAGAGCTCCAAACCAGGCTCCTATCCCAAGTGGGGACTGACTGATGAGGTTGTGCTTGAGGCAAATCCCAAGATTGTGATTGCCCATGTCTCGGGGTACGGGCAGTCTGGCCATGAAGAATACCTGGGACGGGCGTCGTATGACATGATCGGCCAAGCGTTTGGCGGCCTGATGCACCAGACCGGATTTCCTGATCCTGAGCCACCGGTCCGTGCCAATCCGTGGACCGCGGATTATGTTACCGCTCTGTTTTGCTTGTGGTCTTCGCTTTCAGGCTACATCTATGCCCAACGGACCGGCAAAGGCCAAGTTATTGATATCTCACAATTTGAATCTATCCACCACTTGTTAGCAGGGACAATGGTCGAGTTTTTTGCCCAAGGTTTTGTCCGTGGTCGATCAGGGAATAAAGCCACGGCCTTTCAGCCCTACGATGCCTTTCAGGCGAGTGATGGGTGGGTCGTCATCGGCGCGGTTGGCTTAGCCGTTTTCTCTCGGGTGTGTCGGGCAATTGGTTTGGACCCAGAAGAAGACAAATGGAAAACTGCCAGTACTGATCTGAATGCCATAGAAGGCATCGAGTTTGACGCCTTGCTGCGTGGCTGGGTGGCAGAACGCACGGTTGCTGAAGTGGTCGAAACGCTCAACGAGGCCCAGGTTGCGTGTAGTCCGATCATGGATAGCAAAGACATGGCTGAAGATCCGCATTATAACGCTCGCAACGTGCATACCGAATGGGAAGACGGGCAGGTGGGCCGTGTGAAAGGCACTGGAGTGACCCCACTCTTTTCTCTCACGCCAGGAAAAATTTGGCGCGGATCAGTCGCAGTTGGACATGATAATGAGACGGTCTACACCAAGTTAGCCGGTGTGAGCCCTGAAGATCTCACCCAGTTGAAAGAGAAAGGTGTGATCTGATAGCGATACACAGGACTTCTCAGTCCCTGCATCAAAACTTGCATCGATATCTGCATCAGCCTATGCGCATCGGGATCTTTGGCGGAACCTTTAATCCCATCCACCTCGGTCACTTGCGGTGTGCCGAGGAGATTCGTCAGATTTGCGGCCTCGAACATATCTATTTTGTGCCGTCTGCCCGGCCGCCGCATAAAGAGGCCAGCGATATCGTCGCTCCGCTACACCGGCTCAGAATGGTCGAGCAAGCGGTCGCTGATAATCCCTGCTTCTCGGCTTCTGCCATTGAGCTGGAACGGGCTGGCCTCTCGTACTCAATAGACACCATTCGCTCTTTTGTGTCGATATTTCAGGCGACTGATCAGGCCACCCGTCAAGCTCCGAACCTCGCTTTTATCATCGGGCTGGACGCTTTTCTGGAAATTGAGACGTGGAAAGAGTATCACGCGATTCCTGAGCTCTGTGACCTCATCGTCACTTCCCGTCCTGGGGTATCCTTACCCTTTTCGCCTTCCCCCCTGAGCCTGCTTCCCATTGATTTTCAATCTGTTTTTTGTTATGAGCCCGAAGTAAGGATGTATACACACCCTTCACATCATACCCTCATTCTACGCGAGATCACGGGTCTCGATATCTCATCATCAGCCATCCGTCGGGAAATTCGACGAGGTCATTCGGTCCGCTACCTTGTCCATCCGGCGGTCGACGCGTACATGGCAGCACATGCCTTGTACCGGTAGCAGAGGTCATTATTTTGAATGATACGAGCTGGGAAAAGGCTCTCCACTGTGCGCAATCTGCGCTTGATAAAAAAGCCTATGACCTGGTGGCCATCGAGGTCACTGCTTTCACCTCAGTGGCGGATTATCTTATTGTGTGTACAGGCCGCTCGGATACTCAGGTACGAAGCATTAGCGAGGCGATAAAAGAATCGCTATCCAAGGTCGGTATAAAACCCTTAGCCGTCGAAGGCTTTTCGCTCGGGCAATGGGTATTAATGGATTTTGGGGACGTGATTATCCATATTTTCTATGAGACGGGCCGCGAGTTTTATAATCTTGACGGCCTCTGGGCTCACGCGCCGAAGTGTGAGTTACCTGAACCATACTCAACGCAAGCCCAGGATTTAAAGATCGCGACAGGATAAAGGGTCTAGGGTCGTAGACCATAACAGAGCCCCGCCCTTTTCTTTCGCAAATTTTTCGCTCTATATGAGGGAACTGTAAAGTCCTGTTTGCCGGGGAGATATTATGGGTCGTGCTTCTACTCCTACCGAAATTCTCTACTACGGGAGTACCCGCCAAGAACAGTACTGGGAAAACGAGGCGGAGACGCTGCGCATCGCCCGAGATACTTCTTCGCCGATGTGGCTCGCCTATCGTAAACAGAGCGGCAACTATCAGCCTCTTCTTGTGAAACCGAGTCCCGCCGGGACAAAAAGACGTAGTCGCAAGAAAGACGCTGAGAATCTGCCATTGAAGGGGCGAAGTGCTGAAGAAGTTGTTGAAAATTTAAAAAAAAACCATCGACTACTCTTGTTTTTAGAACAGCGTTTACGCAGATGGATGAATAAAAGCTCTGGCGACCGTGTCCTCGCCTTTCTCGACCCAAATCAGGGCGGTGCGCCTGTCATGAACGATCCAAGTACTCCCCACTCTCAACAGCCCCAACTCTCTAAAAGGAACTGATCCATTTCCACCTCGGACACTTCCTGTCCATCCGCAAATTGCCGCAATTGATTGCCTGTTGCCCCTCTGGCACAATGGTTTCTTATCTGGAGGGATGACTGCTCAGTCGTTCCTCCTTTTCAGTGTATAGCGCAAGGGAGACAATGTGGAATCTTTAGACGATTGGCAGCGTAGCTGCTCCTGTGGAGAACCTCGCAGTACCCAAGTCGGGCAAAAAATGGTGCTCATGGGCTGGGTGCAGTCCCAGCGCGACCACGGCGGGGTCACGTTTATTGACCTACGTGACCGCTCTGGTCTGGTCCAGATTGTATGTAATCCTCAAGTCAGTTCGGATGCGCATGGTCAGGCCAAAGACCTGCGGGCTGAGTTTGTCATAGCGGTTCAGGGGACCCTAGAGCGACGCTCAGAGGAAACGATCAATACAAACTTGCCGACCGGTGAGGTTGAGCTTGTCGTCGATGAATTACGTATTTTAAACCCTTCACGAACGCCGCCCTTTCCTATCGAGGATGAAACAGATCCGGCTGAAAATACCCGTTTGCGCTATCGCTATCTCGATCTGCGTCGGCCCAAAATGTATGAGAATCTGCGGTTACGTCATCGTCTGGCCAAGATCGTGCGCGATTATCTAGATACTGAGGAATTTCTGGAAGTCGAAACGCCAATCTTGACCCGCAGTACACCCGAAGGCGCACGCGATTATCTGGTCCCCAGCCGTGTCAATCCAGGCTCCTTTTTTGCACTGCCGCAGTCCCCACAGCTTTTTAAACAATTATTGATGGTCAGTGGCTTGGAGAAATATTTCCAGATTGTTCGCTGCTTTCGGGACGAAGATCTGCGAGCCGATCGTCAGCCGGAATTCACCCAGATTGATATTGAAATGTCCTTTGTCCGGCCGGATGACATTTTCCGCTTGATTGAAGGTATGCTTGTCCGGCTGTGTAGCGAAGTCAAAGGCTTCACGCCACCCAGCCCATTTCTGCGGCTGTCGTATACAGAGGCGATGGCGCGCTTTGGCAATGATAAGCCCGACATACGCTTTGGATTAGAGCTGCGTGAACTGACTGACCTGTTTAAAGACACCGACATCAAAGTGTTCCGGGATGTCGTGGCCAGCGGCGGAATTTTGCGTGGCATTGTGGTGTCTGATTCCGGCTTCTCGCGCAAAGAGATCGACGATCTGAACCCTCTCGTCCAGGGCTTTGGGGCCAAAGGTTTAGCTTGGTTTAGAATGACGGAATCAGGCTGGCAATCTCCCTTAGCAAAATTTCTCAGCAACGAGGATAAAGAAAACATTACGAGCGCTCTGGAACTCAAAGAGGGCGACTTGCTCTTTATTGTGGCTGACCAAGAGTCTGTGGTTTGTGACGTTTTGTCGCGTCTCCGGCTTCATCTGGGCGACAAGCTCGGACTCATTCCTCAAGATGAGTTTCGCTTTCTGTGGGTCACCGACTTTCCGCTGTTTGAGTACGATGCGGAAGCCAAACGCTACGTCTCCATGCACCACCCGTTTACCTCTCCAAATGAGGCGGACCTGGCCTTATTAGAAAGTGATCCCGGGCAGGTTCGAGCCTTTGCCTATGACGTGGTGCTCAATGGCGTCGAGTTAGGCGGGGGCAGCATTAGAATTCACAGCCACGCCATCCAGCAGAAGGTCTTTTCGCTCCTTGGCATTGACGAAGCGGAAGCAAAGGAAAAATTTGGCTTTCTGCTAGAGGCATTATCCTACGGCGCACCGCCGCATGGCGGTATCGCGCTGGGCTTTGATCGCCTGGCCATGCTGTTTGCCGGAGCAGACTCACTGCGTGAAGTGATCGCCTTTCCAAAAACAGCCCGAGCGTTGTGCCTCATGACCCGCGCTCCAAGTCCGGTCGATACCAAGCAGCTCCGCGAGCTGAGTATCAAGACCGATGTGTGAGCGAGCAAACTGGGCAAATTGGACAAATTGAAACAGAGGAGTGGAGAAGTAGAGGATGGGGAGGAGGGAGAGATGGTGCTTCGACAGGGTATGGGCTGTGTGTGTGCTCTTCAGCTGTGCCGTGCCGATCACATTTTCGTCTGCAGACGAAAATGTGAGAAGCGACTCCTCTTGGCCACAACGCTGTATCAATATCCGTACCAGCTATAATCCTGATGCCGACTTGCAGACTGCTGCCTTGACCCTGACCCCAGACAATCCCCGCTGGCCAGCGTTCCTGGCCTGGGTGAAAGAACAGCAACTGTTCACGTCTGGGCTGGTCGGTTTTACCCCTCGTGCGTCTTCAGATTCCGGGGCTGGCATCATTGTTCGCTGGGCGGCGAACACCGCTTGGGACACAACAGTCAGCATGCCTTGGGGCCGGGCTGTGGCCCATATCATTGCCGAACGCAACTGGCGCGATGTGGATTTTCCGGAATTTTTTGCTGAGCGGGGCGGACTCTATAATATTGATCTGGCAGAACGTTTAGCCATGCTTGATGCCCAGACTCCTGGACCGTGGCAAGTGTTCTTCGAGACAGTCAGTTCGCCAACAAGTCCCACTGCACCACTCTTGCAAGCTCGCCTGTCGAACATTACACAAGACGGCCAAACCGCTGAAGTCACATTCGGACCAGACCGCACTGTGACGTATAGCGCCGAGCGATTGTTACTTGATTTGAAAACGTTTTTGACTGACTGTCACATCTACGAATTCTTCCAGACATATGATCAGCCGGACAGCGTGATGCCTGCTGCGAGTGAGCCCCCTCAGCCCGCTTCTGCCGAACACGGTCAAGTGATTTACGAACGGGAATGTCTCGGCTGTCATGGGCAAAACGGTGATGGACAAGGACTCTTGGCTACAACGCTGGCTCCTCGACCACGCGATTTCACTCGTGGTTTATTTCGCTATCGTTCGACTCCGACTGGCCAGCTACCAACGGACGGCGACCTGCAGCGGACGATCAGTCACGGCTTGACAGGCAGCGGCATGCCAGCCTTTCGAGCATTTTTAGACGAATCGGAAATCCGTGATGTGGTCGCCTATCTGAAGCAGTTCTCTCCGCGTTTCGAGCAGGAGCAAACTCCGCAACCGCTGCCTATGCCCCCTCCCCCACCACTTTCTCCACAACGCCTCAGCTACGGAGCGCAACTGTATCAGGACTCCGGCTGTCCGAGCTGTCATGGTGATACGGGTAAAGGCGACGGTCGTTCAGGCCAAGATCTCAAAACGTCAGAAGGCGATCCGATCATCCCCCGCAATCTTACCCACAAGTGGAGTTTTCGCGGGGGCCACTCTCCCCATGACGTCTTTCTGCGTCTCGCGGCTGGTATGGACGGCTCGTCAATGGCTTCGTATGGTGATGCCCTGAGCACGGATGAACTGTGGGATGTGGTCTTCTACGTGCTCGCCTTATCTCCCCAGGAACGACCGCAGGCGCGCTCAACACAATAGCAATACAAAAAGGAGTTGCGTATGGGAAAACTTGATGGACGGACGGCGATTATCACTGGTGGTGCAAGCGGTATAGGCGCAGCGACCGTCCGGATGTTTATTGAAGAAGGAGCCCGCGTCCTGATTGCTGACCTACAGGTCGAAAAAGGCCAGGCTCTGGCCGAGACACTGGGAGAAAACGCGCTCTTTCAGCAGGTTAATGTGACCTATGAGACAGACATTGCCAGGGCGATGGATAGCGTCCTTTCTCGTTGGGGACGTTTGGACTGCTTGTACAATAATGCCGGGTTTGGTGGGGCCTTAGGCCCAATCGAGTCGACTGAGGTTGAAGAATATGACATGACCTTTGACGTCTTGCTGAAAAGCGTCTTTTTAGGCATGAAACACGCCGCCCCGATCATGAAGCGCCAGCAGGCAGGCAGTATCATTAGTACAGCGAGCGCCGCGGGATTAGAGACTGGCATGGCACCTCATTTGTACAGCGTGGCAAAGGCCGGAGTCGTCCACCTGACCAAGTCCGTTGCCTTAGAACTTGGGGAACATAATATCCGGGTCAACTGCATCTGCCCCGGCGCCATTGTGACCCCGTTGGCAGTTGGTCGTCCAGAACCTCGGGCTGAGCAAGTTGATGATCTGCGCAAAAATGCGGCGCGCATGCATGCCTTGAACCGGGTTGGCGAACCTGAAGAAATTGCTCGGGCCGCGCTGTGGTTAGCGAGTGATGATTCGAGTTTTGTGACTGGGCAAGCCTTAGCCGTTGATGGCGGTGTGACTGCAGGACGCCCTTGGCGGAACCTGCCAGAATTTCAACGCACTCCACATCCCATCCGGATGTATCGGTTGCCGAAAGAGTAGCGCGTCTTTGTGCCGGCGCTTCGGCGGGGCATCCCTCCTGCGTCTCATTTTTCATTGGCATTGTGGAAAACGCCAGCTTAGTCAATAGTCAATGTTATGCCGTACGAAATAATCCCCTGGAAGTGCCATCTGTGCCGGTCTTACGCAGAATCTGAGAAAATATCATGACGAGTCAAAACACCATCTACGTCGATATGGATGACGTGCTGTGTCACACAGGTCGCCACCTGCTGACCCTTCTGAAGCGGGAGTTTGGCAAACAGGTGGCGTATGAGGAATTGGCCACTTTCGATCTTGGCCAAGCCTATGGACTCCAGTCCCATGAACTGGATTACTTGCTGGATATTGCGCATCGGCCTGACGAACTCTTGAGCATGCAACCCATAGACGACGCGCAGCTGGTACTTCAGCAGTGGCAAGCTACTGGATATGAGGTTGCCATCGTGACTGGCCGGCCGCCGACTGCTACCGAACCTTCACGGGAATGGTTGGATCGGCATCAGATGCCGTATCAGACTTTTCTGAGCGTTGATAAATACGGGCGGTTTTCGACTGAGCATACGATCGGCATCACCTTGGCAGAACTCGCCACGCGCCAATTTTGCTGGGCAATTGAAGATTCGCTCAGTATGGCGACCTATGTGGCACAGGAGATGAATACGCCAGTGGCACTGCTCGACCGACCGTGGAATCAAGCCACAGCTCTGCACCCTCATATACGACGCTACCAAGACTGGCACCAGATTGCGCAAGCTCTACCGTCAGCCTGATCAGCGTGTATAACGAGGAGGCTATGCAAATTAAGCAGACCGGGCAAAGAGTGAAAGACTTGACCGACTGGCTACCCACAACGAGTAGAGAAGTCGAACTGCGGAATTGGGATGAGCTTGACGTCATTCTTATCTCCGGGGACGCGTATGTAGACCATCCGGCATTTGGGCATGCTGCGGTTGGGCGGATTCTTGAATCAGCCGGGCTCAACGTCGCGATTCTCCCCCAACCCAACTGGCGCGATGATCTACGCGACTTCAAAAAACTCGGCAAACCGCGCCTCTTTTTTGGGATTTCATCTGGCTGCATGGACCCGATGGTCAACCACTACACCGCAGCTAAACGACGCCGCTCAACAGATGCCTATACGCCGGGAGGACAGGCTGGCTTTCGTCCGGACTATGCGGCCAGAGTCTATTCCCAAATTTTGAAACAGTTGTATCCGGACGTGCCAGTCATTATTGGCGGTATTGAGGGCTCGCTGAGACGGGTGACGCATTATGATTATTGGTCCGATCAACTCAAGCCTTCGATTCTGGTGGACAGCGGCGCGGATCTTCTAGTCTACGGTATGGGAGAACAACCCCTCCGATCCGTTGTACAACTCTTAAACAAAGGCGTTCCATTCTCCTCTTTGAAAACGATTCCGCAGACCGCTTTTTTGCAAGCCGAATCTGAGGCCCTCCCAAAAAACAAAAACTGGCAGACTCTTACGCTGGCCTCGCATGAAGCGTGTCTCCATGACAAAAAAACATTTGCGCGTAACTTCAAACACATTGAGCAAGAATCAAACAAGCAGTTTGCTAATCGCCTTGTGCAACAGGTCGGCGAGCAGACACTGGTGATCAATCCACCGTTCCAAACCATGAGTGAACAAGAGCTTGATGCCTCATTTGATCTGCCGTATACCCGTTTGCCGCATCCAAAATATATCAAGCGCGGTCCCATTCCTGCCTTTGAAATGATCAAATTCTCGCTCAATATGCACCGAGGCTGTTTTGGTGGGTGTAGCTTCTGCACCATCTCTGCCCATCAGGGCAAGATGATTGCCAGCCGTTCCAAAACCTCGATCATGAAGGAAGTTGAGCAGATCACACAGATGCCAGATTTCAAGGGCTACATCAGTGACTTGGGTGGCCCCTCAGCCAATATGTACAAAATGAAGGGCAAAGATCAGTCGATCTGCGATAAATGTGTCAGCCCGTCGTGTATTCATCCTACTGTCTGCTACAACTTGGAC
Organism: Binatia bacterium; assembly: GCA_965231765.1. GTDB lineage: Bacteria > Desulfobacterota > Binatia > Bin18 > Bin18 > JAAXHF01. The sequence goes on along the minus strand of OZ246887.1, from coordinate 2,795,858 downwards.
ACCAATCACGCCCCCTTAATCGACATCTACAAAAGCGCAGCAGCTCATCCCAAAGTGAAAAAAGCGTTTGTCTCCAGCGGTGTACGTTATGATCTGCTGATGGCCAAAAACAGTAAAGACGAGAAAAAGAATCATTACGAGGAATACACACAGCAACTCGTGACACAACATGTATCTGGTCGGCTCAAGGTTGCTCCGGAGCATACCTCTGATTCCGTGCTCAAAATCATGCGCAAACCGTCTTTCCAGCTGTTCAAAGATTTTCAAAAGAAATTTGAGCACTGGTGCGAAAAGGCCGGATTACAGCAGCAGTTGATTCCGTATTTTATCTCCAGTCACCCTGGCTCACACCTCGAAGATATGGCGGCGCTTGCTTGTGAAACCAAGGAATTAGGCTTCCAGCTTGAACAAGTTCAGGACTTTACGCCAACTCCGATGACTGTTGCGACGGTGATTTATTATTCGGGCTATCATCCCTACACGCTGGAGGAGATTGCCACCCCACGCACGACTCAAGATAAGAGGGAGCAGAGCCGTTTTTTCTTTTGGTATAAAAAGGAAAATCAGAGCTGGATTCGCAATACGCTTGAGCGTCTCGGCAAACCCGTCTTTGCAGACGCTCTGCTTGGAAAAAATCGGGAGAAAAATCAGGGGAATCGTAAGGCTCGACCAGAAGCAGGCAAAAGAAACGGGTGACTCCTCTTTTCGGAGATCCTCTCGGAAGAAAAAAGAAGAACTTTTCCTCAGCAACGCAGGAGACCGGCTTGTGCAGCTCCCCCGAGCCAGGCCTAGAATTCCTCCTGCCCTAATCTCCTGAGAACAAAAAAGACGCAGCAAAATGACCGACACTCCTGAGCAGCATCAAAAACCTTCTCCTCAGTATGGAGACGGAGACACCTCATTCCAAGCCGCGGGAGGTGAGGAGGGCATTCGGCAGCTCATTGACGACTTTTACGACATCATGGACACACTGCCGGAGGCGCGTGGCATTAGAGACATGCATCCGCAGGATCTGACTGTCTCACGGGATAAGCTAGCCCGGTTTCTGTGCGGCTGGCTCGGTGGTCCGAAGTTGTATCGGGAAAAGTATGGACGGATACAAATCCCCCGTGCTCATAACCATCTGCGCATCGGCATACACGAGCGAGATACCTGGTTGCTGTGCATGTGGAAAGCGCTCGGAGCCCAGCCGTACGAAGAGGACTTTAAACGTTACCTGATCGAACAACTCTTTGTCCCGGCTGAGCGCAGCAGAAATCAGGACAATCAGGAACCCCAAGGCTCACAAGATTCGTAGAAAAATCCCCTTCAATGCGAGCCGCAATCTTCGATATGGATGGGTTACTGATTGACTCAGAGCCGCTGTGGCGTCAAGCCGAGAAGCAGGTCTTTGCTACGGTCGGTATGACGCTGACAGAAGCCATGTGTGAAGAAACCATGGGTCTCCGAACCGACGAAGTCATCCGACACTGGCGCCAGCGCTTCCCGTGGTCGGGAAAAAATCCCGAGACGGTCGAACGGGAACTTGTCGCGGCTGTCCAACACCTCATCACAACACAGGGAGAAGCGCTGGCAGGAGTGTATGAGACACTCACGAGCTTCAAGGCTGCCGGGTTTCTGCTCGGCTTGGCTTCTTCTTCAGCCCCCTGCCTGATTGAAGCGACTGTTGAGAAGCTCAGTATTCGTGACCATTTTGATACCCTGTGTTCAGCCACAGATGAAGTACGCGGCAAGCCTGACCCAGCAGTGTATCTGACCACTGCCAAACAGTTGGGTGTCTCAGCAGCGGAATGCGTGGCCTTTGAGGATTCCTTTTCTGGGCTCTGCTCAGCCCAGGCGGCTGGGATGCTTGTTGTTAGTGTACCAGCAGCTGCGCACTATGATGATCCGCGCTTTGATCGTGCTGACATGAAGCTTCGATCGCTTATGGAGTTCTCCCTTGGGCTGCTTCCCCATCAGAGCAGCAAGCCGCTCTGAAGCTTTCCTGAATTTTCCGGACCGTACAAAAAATATCTGAAAGCGTCGCGCGTATTTTCAAACACGCCAGCCTGATGGCTACCAGAGGCTATACGGCTATTTCTGGAATGCTAAAATCCAATATATTCACAAAAATTGATAGTTATCGAGGAAAACGCCATGTCAGAGCTGTTGCAAAGAGTCGTCCGAATCATCCGCTCCTACGTTTCGCCCTCTCTTGACTTTCCTGCTGATCCCCGAGATGAAGTAGGCCAAGTCGGCCAAGTAGATCATGAGTCACAGACTGAACACGCTACACGCCGGGAAAAGACACGCCAGAGAAACCGTGTGACCTCTCCTGCCCAACCAAGCCACAATCCCTATCCAGGTATTCCGCAACACGTCATTGACGACCTGAGCGTGTTCGGCTTAACTCCCCCCTCATCCTTGGACGAAGTCCGTACCGTTCGCAACACGGAAATTCAGAAATACCACTCAGATCGATTTGTGAATGACCCAGACCGCTTTGAAACGTCCACGGAAATTATGCAGATTTACAATGCGGCGTTTGAGCGTCTGCGAGCGTATTATGAGAAACCGTAGAATGAGGATACGCACACATCCTCAGCAGAACAGATGAAAGTGACTCATATCTCTTCTGGCCGTGGGTGAGGCTGGAGAGGCTTGAAGGTCCTTATATGACAACACGTCATGTCATCATTCGTTCTCCGAATCTGGAAGACTGCGAAGCCTTTCTGAAGGCAGTCCATCGGAGTACTGGCTTGCAGCACCCATACGTGTATCCACCTGATACGGCAGAAGCGTTTAAGCAGTATGTGAATCGCATCTCCCGAAGCGAGTATGTTGGACACGTGGTATGTCTGCGACACTCTGGCGAGATGGCGGGAGTGATAAATCTGAACGACATTATCCGAGGAAGTTTTCAGAACGCCTTTTTGGGCTATTATGCGTTTCTCCCTTTTGCGGGACAGGGCCTCATGCGAGAAGGCTTACAACTCGTGTTGCAGTACGCGTTTCAAGAACTTCAGCTCCATCGCATTGAGGCAAATATTCAGCCCGATAATGCCGCATCGATTGCCTTGGTTAAACGGTGCAACTTCACAAAAGAGGGCTTTTCAAAACGCTACCTGAAGATCGGCAGGGACTGGCGCGATCATGAACGCTGGGCCTTGGTTGCAGAAGATTGGGAAGAGATCCCAGGGCATTGCCCTGAGTTGGGTTAGACCGCCCGCTCAGGCCTACTCCCAGTCGAGGGTAGTATTTCTGAGTCAGGTCCCTCTTTGGACTCGCAAATCCAGCCTGCGCCTGCTGACGAGGACTGAGCACAGCCTGACGAGAGTTGCCAATGCTCAGACTTTCGGACATGATCTGTGGATCTTCGAGCAGACTGCCGAGCGCATACCATGAGTGTAGTAATAGATTGTGTCTCCCCTGAAAGCCTGGGCTTGAGTTCCTCGCGCCTGGATCGTGTTGCCGATTATCTCAAAGCATATGTTGATAGCGGTAAGCTGCCAGGCTATCTGGTCGTCGTCTCTCGGCGTGGCCAGCCGGCTTATCTCCACCGCTATGGTTTGCGCGATGTCGAAGCACAGGCCCCGGTCAAGGAGGATACGATCTTTCGTATCTACTCAATGAGTAAGCCAATCACGAGTGTCGCTGCGATGAGCCTATATGAACGGGGCGTGTTCCAACTCGATAACCCCGTCTCCGCGTTTATTCCCGAACTGAAAGGTCTCGAAGTGTTCCAAGCTGGCGACCGTGATCATTACCGGACCGTTCCAGCCGAACGCGAAATGACGATTCGTGATCTGCTCACCCACACGGCCGGGCTGACGTACGGCTTTATGAACATCCATCCTGTTGATGCGATGTACCGCGCGCGGGGGGTGGAAGGTTCCCGCTCCAAAGGCACGTTAAAAGGAATGGTGGAAAAGCTGGGCGAGCTGCCGCTGCTCTTCTCACCGGGCACGCGCTGGAGTTATAGCGTGGCGACCGATGTCTTGGGCTACCTGGTGGAAGTCCTGTCCGGGATGACGTTAGATGCGTATTTGGCTGAACATATCTTTGCCCCACTGGGCATGACGGACACGAGCTTTTTTGTTCCACCGGACAAAGTCCCACGGTTCAGCGCGAACTATGACTACCATGCAGGTGGGATTCGGCTCGCTGATAGCCCGCTGGACAGTCTGTATTGCCGACCAGCAAGTTTTCTGTCAGGTGGCGGTGGACTCGTCTCAACCGCATCTGATTATCTGCGTTTTACGCACATGCTGAGAAACAAGGGGGTGCTGAACGGCGAACGCATTCTGGGCCGCAAAACTGTCGAGTTCATGACCATCAATCACTTGCCCAATAATAATGATCTCGGCAGCATGGGACAGAAGGTCTTTAGCGAAATGCCTTTTGATGGCATTGGGTTTGGGCTTGGTTTTTCCGTGGTACTCGATCCGGCCAAAGGTAATATTATCGGTTCGCCTGGTGAATATGCCTGGGGTGGGGCGGCAAGTACCGCTTTCTGGATTGATCCAGTCGAAGACCTGAGCGTTATCTTTCTGACCCAGCTGCTGCCCTCCTCATCCTATCCCATTCGGCGCGATCTACGGGTGCTGACGTACCAAGCCCTTATTGATGAGTAGGCTCATAGATTCAAGGATGAGTGGATGCGTAGATGACACAGCAGGGAGCAGTGTGGCAGCAACTCAGCGACTGATGAAAGATGGTCTTGATAAGCTGGCCATTGCCCGTATTGCTGGCAACTTACATCGCGCCTATTCAGGCTTTCCTCAACAAGCGTTTATTCGTGAGGCGAACCGGGGGCTTGCCTGCCTTGAATTAAAGGCACGCGTACAGCATGTGATTGGCATCCTCGCCAAACATCTGCCGGATGATTTTGTCCGCACGACGCAGATCTTTGTGAAAGCCGCTCAGGACTGGGACCGAGGTGCCCCAGACGATCCGCTGCGGAGCTTCGCGGCTTGGCCAATGATTGATTATATCGCGGTGTACGGGCTTGAGCAGCCTGAGACTGCGCTGGCGGCTCTGCGGCAGCTCACTGGTCTGTTCTCTGCGGAGTTTGCCATCCGGCCGTTTATCACAGCCCACCCTAAACTTACGCTGAGAAATCTCAAGCAATGGACGGCTGATCCGGATGAGCATGTTCGACGACTGGTCTCAGAGGGCACGCGTCCGAAGCTGCCCTGGGCTGCCCGGCTGCCCGAGTTTGAGCGTGACCCCACGCCAGTGCTGAGTTTGCTCGAAAAGCTCAAAGACGATCCGAGCGAATATGTGCGTCGGTCCGTCGCCAATAACCTGAACGATATGACAAAAGATCATCCCGAGGTCGTGATCGAAACGTGCCGGTGCTGGCTCCGCAAGCCAAGCCCAGGGCGTGAGCGGATTGTCCGACATGCAACCCGCACCTTGGTCAAAGCCGGTCATCCTGCTGTATGGGAGTTGCTCGGGTATACGCCTACACCGCAGGTTCAACTTGCTCACTTGCAGGTCAACACGCCGACGATCCAGATTGGTGAGGAACTGACCTTTTCGGGAACGCTTGAATCGACAGCAAATCAATCACAAAAAATTCAACGCTTGGTTGTTGATTACGCCATCCATCATGTGAAGGCCAATGGGGCGACCAAGCCCAAAGTCTTTAAACTGAAAACGCTCACGCTGAGTCCTGGCGAGACTATCGAGATCAGTAAACGCCACGCCTTTCAGACTCTCACCACCCGGCAGTATTATTCCGGCACGCACACGGTCGAGGTGCTGGTGAATGGCCAGTCTCTCGGACAATGTGACTTTCAGCTCAAGACGTGAGACAAGAGAGAAGAGAAGACGAACAATGGACAAAGAGACGAATATGCTGATTGATGACGATCTTGAAGAAGCTGAAGAACGACGCCGGGTCGAGCTCATTGGCGACCTGGAACGTTTAGGTCAGCTGCACTGTGTGATTTGCAAGCATCCATTGTGCAGTCACGCCTACGTCATTTGTGTGGCGTCCGGATTGAAAACCACACCGCGCTGTGTGAGCTGTGTGGCCGATGGCTATGGGCGGCCGCAATATGATTTTTTGACAGACGCGTTTCAGTATATTCGGCGTCATCCCTGCTACTGGAGTGGTTGGCAGTGGGCCAACGTCTATGAAGGGCAAGAGCAGACTCTGGAGCACCCAGCCTGTATTTGGCAAGACGGGAGGACGGCGGCGGAAGCGGTTATGCCAGACCGCACGGCGGCGGAAGCGATTCCTCCTCCGGACGCGGTATGGGATGCCGGAGATATGAGCTGTGGTGACCTTGTCTTGGAGTTGCGGCTGCGGATGAAAAAACTCGAAGCGGGCCACGTCATGGCTTTGACTGCCTGTGACTCTGGCGCGCCCCAAGACATTCCAGCTTGGTGCCGGTTGACTCGCCACCCCTTAATCGCATCAGAGCATCCACACTATTGGATACGCCGCCGGGCGGACTGACCGATACATCTGAGGGCACAAGTTGTATGAGACGTATCGGGTTGCTGATAGGCATCTGTTTTGTCTGCGGCTTTTTCTCTTCTTGCGGGGAAGAACCCAAGAAGAGGCGCACCTCCGACGCTGCCGACTATAAGAAAAAATCTCGAGGTCCATCAAAAGAGGGCGACCTTCTACGAGCGGCGAAGAATTTTGTCTGTACTAGAATCCTATGCTGGACAAAGCCTGCGTGTCGAATCGCGGCCCTTCGCAGGACAGGAAGCGGCGGAGCGTGGCCTGGGTGTAGTGGGATATCAATGGTCTTCATTTTAACTTAGGCTGAGAGCATGAACAATTCACCAGGCCAGGAGGTCACTATGCTTCTCACTCGCTACAGCTGTGTCCTGGGTATGTGTCTCGTCTTGCTCAGCTGTTCTCCAAGCGCTGAAGATGCACGTGAAGAGCTTGCCCTGTATGGACTACAATGGGATCAGACGCATTTTCTGACCTATGCAGAGCTGGGCGGAACTCGCATCGTGCAGTTGTTCCTGTGGGCCGGGATGGATCCTAATGTCAGCGACGAAATGGGCCGGACTGCTTTGATGAAAGCCGCCAGCAACGGCCATCTCGATGCAGTCAAAGTCCTCCTTGAGGCAGGTGCCGATCCGCTGCTAAAGGATAATTTCACGGACGAGACTGCAATATCTCTTGCCAAAGAACATGGTCACACTGAGATTGCCAGACTGCTTGAGTCGCCTGGCAAGGTCTGAGTCATTCCCGTGCTGGCTTATGCCTGCCCTACGGCTATCCGCTCACATGTCGGGTGTTCAATGACGAGGCGAGCAAAAAGGGTAACGTGGCGAGTCTCCTCAAGGCAAGGTCGGCCTCGAATTCGATTCCAGGAAGGTCCTTAATTATGTGCTTGATTTGGGCTTTCCGACAGTGGTATTGATACCTGTCCGCTTATCTCTTGATCCATTCTTCCAGGGAGGACAACAATGTCTGCATACTTTATTTTGACTCATACCATAACGGATACTGAGCGTTACCAGAAAGAATACATCCCCGGCGTGCTTCCCTTCCTAACCAAGTACAAAGGCGAAGTGCTTGTGGGGGAATTCGAAACTGAGCCTCTCCAGGGTGATCCACCGAAAGGTGCGGTGGTGGTCCGCTTCCCATCCGAACAAGCCATCCGGGACTTTATGGACGATCCGGAATACAAGCCGCATAAGGACCTGCGGATCTCGATCACAACGAATGCCAACGCGGTGATGGCGCCTGAGTTTAAGATGCCGCAGTAATGCCCCTGCTCATCTGCTCATTTTCGCCGCTCGTTCAGAGCGGCAGGCACTGCTGACCCTCCAAAGCGCTTGTACCAATGTGAGAGCATTCGCCCAATCCTGGGCTGAAGCCAAAGAAAGGAAAGAGCCATGGTCATCCCGGAAGAGCTGAAACCGGAATGGCCGAATAATGGCAGTGTAGCCGACTACAAGTATTTCCCGTTGCTATTTCATCTGCCTTTCTGTAGAAGCGGGCAGGGACGCCCGCTCTCCCCTGAGACGCTGTCTGACTTTTAGGACGAAAGCTCTTGGTCTCTTCTGCTCCTCTTGATTATTCGATCCCGATCGCTTCAATTTAAATCGATATGATACAACCGCGTGACATTCTCGCGGACGATTTTCCGCTGTACATCTTCACTAATGCCTTGAAAGTTGCGGGCGACAGCTTCGCGTGAGTGCGGCCAGGTTGCCATCAAATGTGGATAGTCACTGGACCACATGTAGTTGTCTGTTCCAAACAGATCAGTGTTACGAACGCCTACTTCATCATCAATGAATGTCGCATACACCTGGCGGCGGAAATACTCGCTGGGTAACAGCGTGAGCTTCGCATCACTCGACGCGCTTAGCTTGAGTGACCCCAGCTTGTGATAGGTGAGATCGGCCCGCGCCAGGAAGTGCGGCAACCAGCCAATGTCGTTTTCAGCTGAGACGAGCTGCAGCTCCGGAAATCGTTCTAATACCCCGCCGAACACCAGCGTGGCAAAGGTCCGCTGAACTTCGTGCGGAATGGTCATCGCTCGTAGGAACAGATTGGAATCATAGCGGCTCTCTTTGCCGTGGCCTGTGCCTAAGTGCAAACTGAGCGGCATGTTGAGCTCCTGCGCTTCAGCCCAAAACGGATCATAGGTGCTGTCTGAATAGCTGTGGCCTTCTGGTGGAGAGCACATGATGAGCGCGCCTCGTAATCCAATCTTGGCGCAGCGGCGTAGCTCCTTGATTCCCACGTCAACATCCAAGAGGGGAATCATTGCCAAGCCAAGGAGTTGTTTTGGGGAATAGTCGCACAGCTCAGCCAGCCAGTCGTTGTAGACTCGGAAGAGTTCTCGCTGAAATGGCTCATCCAGCAAGCCGAATAAACGAAATCCTAAGGTCGTATAAATCACCTCAGCCTCAACACCGTCGAAGGCCATGTCTTTGAGTCGTGGGGCGGCTTCCCAACCGCCTGCAATGCCATTGTCATAGTTTGTTGCTTTCTGAAACTCATTGTACTCGCTGGGGTCTTTGCCTGCGGCAAAAGCAAGCGAGGCAGGGCGGGGTTCCAGCCCCTCACAGATAAACCACTCGCCTTTGAGGTTGCCTGGGTTACTCTCCACTCGTGGTGCCCGATCGCGAAATGCTTTATCCATGCGCTCGACCCACAGATTGCGCGGTTCAATGACATGTGAATCGGCTGATATCATCAAATCCTGGCCTGCCATATTTGTTCCTCCATAAAAAAGACCGGGGAATCAAAGAAGTCGTTTATAACTCCCCGATTCCCCGGTTGCTACTGTCTTGTGCTAACTGCTAAGAGCCGATGGCTCACAGCTTACAACTGATTACACCGGATCAGCTTGCCTGGCAGCGCTCCTGTGGACTGGCCGTCTTCGAAGCTCACCTCACCATTGACCATGATCCAACGGTAGCCTTCGGCGCCCTGCACTCGCCGCCAGTTGTTGGGGGGTACATCGTGGAGGATCTCGGTCGGCTTCACAGCCAGTTTGTCGAGATCGTAGACGAGAATGTCGGCCGCCAGGCCTTCCCGTAGGCAACCCCGATCCTTGAACCCCGCTGTCCAGGCCGGCAGGTAGCTGAGATGATAGTGGGCCTGCTCTACGGTGAGTTTTCCAGTATCGCGCACCATCCAAGTCAACAGATCAGTGACATAGGCGCCCAGCGTCTGGAACTTGGTGTGGGCTCCACCATCGGAGAAGCCGGCGACCGTGCGATGGCTCAACAGCTCCTTACAGTTATCTGGATTCTGGTTCCGCATCGGAGTCATCCATTCGGCCTTCCAGTCGTCTGCTGCCGAGATGTCGAGCAGCGTATCGATGACGTGCTTGTTCTCCTCCCGGGCAATGTCGCCGACCATGCGATCGCGGTACTTCTTGCTCAGATCCTCGTTCTCCACCTTTCTACAGATAAAGGTGGCAATATCACCCAAAGCTTTGGGCTGTTTGGTCCGGTCATACTCCGCCTTCATGGCGCGGCGCAGGTCAGGCTTGGCGAGCTTGATCTTGCGTTCCTCTTCGGTCCCCAGCGTCGCCTCCCGCCACGAGTCCACGTTGTCAAACAGGTTCCACTCGTCCGAGAACGAAAAACGGAAATCGAGGCGCTTGGTCAAGCCGTGGGCCACCAAGGGCACGCCCTTTTTATTGTATTCGTCCACCACACTCAGCATAGTCCGGAACACTTCCGGCTTCTCATCCGTCACCAGCACTGCATTAAAGATGAGCGGATTGTTTGCCAGTTCAGCCAGCTGGCCACCAAAGCTCATGTCCCGCCGGTTGCCTTCCACCCCTTCGTCGATGGCGCCGGTGTTCTGGGCAAACTGGATAGTGCCTCTGTCATACTTGCTCATGGCCTTGGCCAGGTTCAGATAGAACTCATCCGACATCATGTCTGAAACCATCAGTGTGCCGTCGTAGTCCCGCTGCACTGACGCCCCATAACCGGTCAAGCGCTGGGCTGCCCAGCCGTTGGCTCCGGCCGCCATCGATTCGTCCAGGATGCGGAAAATTTCTGTCATCTCTTTGTCATTCGGCTGACGGCTCTTGGCTTGGTCCCAACCACCCATCGCATAACTCACGAGTGGGGTGACGGGTACCAACTGGATCATATTGATACCCTTGGGCAGCTGATCGATATGGTCCATCCATTGGGGAAAGGTCTCCCAACTAAACGGCATGGTCGCCTTCATGGCATCAAAAGGGATAGCCTCATTGCGCTCCATCGAGTACATTGAACGGTCGGCGTCCTGATTATGGACTGGTGCAAAACCAAATCCGCAGTTGCCATTGGTGACAGACGTCACGCCATGCCAGCTGCCAATTGTGCAGTAGGGGTCCCAGTGCAGTGGGGCATCATAGTGGGCGTGCAGATCAACCGCGCCAGGGGCAACAATCATGCCTGAAGCATCCAGGACTTTGGCACCCTCATTGGTGTTGATCTTGCCAATTTTGGTGATCTTGCCATCCTTGATGCCAAGGTCCGACTTGTATGGTGGGACCAGCGTTCCATCGACAATCGTTCCGCCTTTAATGACGGTATCAAACTGTGGCATATGACCCTCCTTAGTATAAGGCGCTGAGTCACGAGGGCTGAGGACTGCGTATGAACAGGACGAAGTTCCCCGGTTTCGGCCCACGCAGTCCTCGTGACTCGCAACTCATGGTTGTTTGTTAAACTTCGATATTATACAGCTTGGCGGCTGTGTCGTGGACGATTTTCCGCCGGTCGGTCTCGGCGAGCTCGTTAAACGTCTTGGCAATGAAGTCTTGGGAACGGGGCCAGGTGGCAGCCGTATGCGGGTAGTCTGAGGACCACATCGCATTGTCCGGGCCATACAGGTCGAGGGTGCGGATGAAGAGCGGTTCGTTGATAAAGGTGGCGTAGACTTGGCGTTTGATGTACTCGCTCGGCTTGAGACTCAACTTTGCGGTCGTGCCCATCGAACCCAACCGCCCATGAATCAAATCCATCCGCCACATAAAGTAGGACATCCAGGCCACATCGTTCTCGGCCGAGACAATTTTGAGGTGAGGAAACCGCTCGAGGACGCCCCCGAGGACAAAGACGGCCAGCGAGCGTTCCACTTCGTGGTACAGCGTCGTGGCCTGGAGGGCCAGATTGCCACTAAAGAAGTCCACTCCGGTCCCCTTGCGCCCCGTCAGGATGTGGAGAGACAAGGGCATGTTGAGAGCGGACGCGGCCGCCCAGAACGGATCATAGGCTGGATCGCTATAGGGTTTGTCTTCTGGTGCTTCGGCCCAAATCATCGCGCCCCGGATGCCTTTTTTGGCACACCGCTCGAGCTCTTTGGCGCCGGCCTGAATGTCTTCGAGTGTAATCAGGCCCAGCGGTAAGAGGCGTTTCGGATCGTGGCTGCAATATTCGGCCGCCCAGTCATTATAGGCGCGGAAACAGGCGGCCCGGAGTTCCACATCATCCAGCATATATAGCGGCATGCCCATCGAGGTGTAGATCGCCTCGGCGACCACGCCGTCCCGATCTTGATCCTGAATCCGGGCGGCCGGGTCCCACACGGAGGCGGGCGCTTGATCCATGCCTTTTTTATTGTGCGCGGGTAACTCGGCGGACGGGACGCCCGCGCCAAAGAAGGCGGCGACCGGGAAGGGCGAGATGTTTTCGCACACAAAATACTCCCCCGCTTTACCGCGCAGGTCTTTGACCGTGTGGGGCGCCTTGTCTCGAAACTTCTTATCAAGCCGCTCCTTCCACATGCTCGGCGGTTCTACAAAATGCGAATCCGCTGAAATCACACTATTGTTTGCCATATGGGACCCTCCTTCTATACGTACGTTTTGCTACAGGGTTGTGTGGGCCTCCTGCTCGATTCCGCTCAGGTTCTCAACAGGTTTTCCCGCTACCACACCGCCACGATACGCCTTTTTTCTCCGGGAATGCAAGGGTTGTTGGAGGGGACGACCGAGTCGCTGGTGAACCGTCCCTACGCAAGCGTAGGTGGGGTCTGCGGGACGAATATGTTGTGCCCAGATCTTGCGCTCAGATAGCGCCTTCGTCTTTGAGAGAGGTGATATCGGCTTCGGTGTAGCCTAATTCGGCAAGAAGCTCGGCATTATGCTCGCCTAAAAGCGGTGAGGTGGTAATCGGGACCGAAGAGGCAGACAGTTTGATCGGATTGCCTGCGGCCAGATATTTTCCGCGCACCGGGTGCTCAACTTCAACGATCATGTCCCTGGCTTTGAGGTGTGGGTCACGCAAGACCTCGCCGGTGTCTTGGCAGGCACCACACGGCACCCCAGCGTCTGCCAGAATGCGCATCACTTCATGTTTTGATCGTTGAGACGTCCAGTCCTCGATAAGAGCATTGACTTCATCCATACGTTCGACGCGGGCCTGGAGCGCCTCATAACGTGGGTCTCCAATTAAGTCCGTTCGCTCCATGGCCCGCAGCAGCGGGTGCCACATTTGTTGTTGGGCAATAATGAAGACGTAATCGTTTGGACCGCCGGGATGGCACCGATAGGTGGTAGCTGGCACAAAGGGGCCGAGCTGGTTGCCGTTACGTTCGACGACTTTTCCCGTCCGTTGGTGGTCGCGTAAACTGACCCGGATCAGATTGACAACCGCATCTTGCATTGACACTTCGACTTGCTGACCCTCACCTGTGGTGTTGCGTTGCATGAGCGCGGCTAGGATGCCAATGGTACAATGCATGCCTGTGCCGGAGTCGCCGATGCATGCCCAGGTCACCGTTGGTGGGGAATCGGGAAAACCGGTGACGCTCATTGAGCCCCCCATGGCTTGGGCGATGGGCTCATAGCTCTTGTAGTGACTATACGGCCCATACGTGCCAAAGCCTTTGATGCTGGCCAAGACCAGGCCGGGGTTCAGGCTCTTGAGCTTCGAGTAGTCAAAGCCTAAACGGTCCAAGACGCCCGGTCCGAAATTTTCCAGCAGCACATCCCCCGTTTTGATCAGTTTGCCAAACACCTCTTTGCCCTGAGCGCTTTTGAGGTTGATCGTCAGGCTGCGTTTATTGGCGTTAAAGGTCAGAAAGAACAGGCTATCGACGTCCGGTTGGTCGCCCAGACTCGTCCGGGCGACATCTCCCTTGCCCGGTTCCTCAACCTTAATCACCTCCGCGCCAAGCCAGGCGAGCATCTGCCCACACGAGGGGCCAGCCTGATTATTGGTGAGGTCGATTACCCGAGTACCGGCGAGTGCACTGGTCTGAGTCATGTCCGTGCTCCTTCTGAGCGAGAGGCGTTTTAGGCCAGGGCCTGGATGATATCGTCGGCCTCACAGACGGTGGTAAAGGCCCCCAGTATCCCGCCCAGGATGACCTGATGGGCCTCTTCGGTGGTGGCGATACAGCAGTCTTTGGGGATGGTCATGGAATAGCCGCGGTCGATGCCGTCCCGGGCCGTGCCTTCGACAACGCCGTCTGTGGCAACCCCGGTGAGGATTAAGTGGTTCAGCCCCTGGGCGTCGAGAATCCCGGCCAGCGGGCTGGCGTAAAAGGCGCTGACCCGCGTTTTGACCAGGACGATGTCTTGGGGCTCTGGGCTGACCGTGTCATGAACCTCGGCTCCCCAGCTGCCGTCCTGGAGGGCTTGCAGTTCCTTCATGTTGGCCCACATCGGAGCGTTGGTGGGCAGATCAACATAGTCTGGTCGGTAGGCGTGTCGCACGTGAATAACCGGAACGCCGGCCTGCCGAGCGGCAGCGGCGAGTTTGCTAATGGTTTCGAGAATGCCCTGTTCCTTGATACGTTTGGGCATGGTGCCGCCGGTCAGCTGTCCGCCAAATTTGCCGTCTTCGTGGACGATATCGTTTTGGCAATCCATGATGAGGAGAGCCGTTTGCCCCTTGGGAAGTGTGAGTGTGTTCAGAGTGCTCATTAAAAAGACTTCCTTTCTGATCTTTACGATCTTGGTGACATCTCAGAAAAAACGTAGGAGGCTGGTGTGAGGAAGAGGAATGCAGCAGGTGCACATAGCAGGAATGTCCAGCTTTTTACTCTGTGGCCGTGACCCATGGCTGATGACGACCCTAGCCGAGTCATTCATACGTTGCAACACTTCTGTAAGCATTTCATTTTCTTTCGACGTGCTGTGTTGCGGAAGCCCCAAGCATTCAACCAGATTGTTGAGCGTTTCACTGCTTGTTTCTCTTTGTGCCTATTTGGTAAAGAGCTCAGGCCAGAAAAGTTTTGAGAAGCTCCTTCCTCCGTCCCTGAGCCCATATAAATATAAACGAGCAATAAAAAAGGGGATACATATGTATCCCCTTTTTCTTGTGTGCCGCTCATCCTGATTCCGGCCCAGGATGAGAGGCGGCTGTTGGGATACTCCCGCTTGCGCCGCTTGTCCTACAGGGCTTTGAAGACGATCCGGCGGTTGGCCTGCCGGCCCTGTGGGTTATCCCTGCCGTCTGCGTCTACGTTCGGGGCGACGGGATCGCTCTCGCCGAAGCCGACCGTGTCGAGCCGCCCTGCATCGACGCCCTGGCCGACCAGATAGCTGGCGACGGCCTCGGCCCGGCGCTCGGAGAGCGCCTGGTTATAGCGCTCCGACCCGATTGCGTCCGTATGGCCTTCCACCGAGACGCGCACATCCGGACACTGGTGGAGGAGAGTGGCCACCTCATCCAGGACGGGCTCAAACTCGGGGCGGATGTCGGCCTTCCCGAAATCGAAGATAATCCCCCGCAAGACCATCCCGTCACACGGATCTGGCGGCGGCGGCGGTGGTGGTGGCGGCGGTGGTGGCGGTGGTGGTGGTGGTGGTGGTGGTGGTGGTGGTGGTGGTGGTGGTGGTGGGTCGTCCGCTAAGGCATACCCCACAAGGCCGCCAAGAATGGCGCCAGCCCCCGCCCCAATGACAATCCCGACCCCCCGTCCGTCGCCCTCATTGTCACTGGCCTCCGGTCCAATTCCAGCCCCGATCCCTCCGCCAGCCAGAGCGCCGGCGAGCGCGCCGATTACAGTGCCTCTCCTTTTACTCTCGGACATGGCACAACCGCTTACGCCTAAAGTGGCAAAAACCCACAGCATCCAGAAGGTGAATCCTCGCTTCATGCTGGCCTTCTTTCCCTGAAATGTCTCCTCGCCTTTTCCATATTCCCTCCTCTTCCGGCAGAAGTATAAAGTTCATGGCTCCTATCTAAATTGCGACAGAAAAGCAACTGAGTGACAGCGTTTCACTACCCCAGTCAACGCAGGGAGGATTGCAGGAACGAGAGGAGGGAGACTATAAGAAAAGTATCTCGTCGGTGCGGAAAAGGAGACTCGGGTGAGGACGATCACGATTTTTACCCATGCGAGTGTGGTGACAGGTCTCGCAGGACTGTTTTTCGGCAGTCTAGCGTGGGTGTACAACTCTCCATACGGGCTCGGCATGCTGCTTGGAAGTCTGGCAATTTTTGTCTGTGGCAGTCTGTTGAGCCGCTATTATGGATTCAGTCCGATGTGGCAACCACATGGCTGGGAGGATGCGGTTGATGCGGTTGATGCGGTTGATAAGGTCGGAGCTTTGCCGCATGGATTTGTTATTTCAACCCAGCAGTATCCGCCGTATCTTGTTCGTGCCGCAAAACAGCAGGACGGTGCGCGCTTTGGCACAGCTGTGTATGCCTTAGAGGGTGAAGAAGTTGCTGAAGAGGCGCAGGCCCTGTATGGCCTACAATGGCCGCAGCAGCAGGAAGCAGAGGCAGGCCACCGTTGGGTGGTTGATACCTTGCGCCAGGGGAAGTTTGCAGAATTAGAGAAATATCGAGCGGGGGAAGAGCGGGAAGAAATGATGAATGAGGAACGATGAATGCTGAACGGATGAGGAAGAGAGGGGTGGCACATATCGAGAGGTAAATGGGTAGCTGGGGTGGATGGATGCCGAGCTGGCTGGGTTATTGTGCTCGTTTCTCCCCAGACGCAAGAGCACCAAGAATCGCAAGAGGTGAAGGTCCAGCTGCGTGCTGATTTTGGTGCCATACTGACTCTGCATCCTAGACCTGAGATCCTTGCGATTGATATTCCGATCGGTCTGCTTGAGGAACGACAGGCTGGTGGGCGTGCCTGCGACCAACTTGCTCGGCGCTTGCTTCCGGGCAGAACAAGTAGTGTGTTTAGTCCACCTATCCGTCGTCTCCTGGATGCAACTGAGTATGGGCAGGTACGCCAGCATGGCCTGAGTATTCAGGCGTTTGGTATTCTGCCAAAAATTCGTGAGGTTGATGCTCTGATGACTCCAGCTCTGCAGCGTCGAGTGTGTGAAGTTCACCCTGAGCTGGCCTTTCGATCGCTGGTCGGAGCGCCGATGCCGCACAGTAAAAAGACCCCGGCCGGACGTGAAGAACGGATTCAGGCACTTGAACGTATCGAGGTGTTTCAGACCTTAAGACACACGCTTGATACTGTTTCTGCAACGTATCGACGCTCCCAGATTGGGGTGGATGATTTCTTGGATGCCTGCGTGCTGGCTTGGGTTGCCGTACGTATCGCTAACGCAGAAGCAACGTGTCTACCGGCTGAGCCGCCGATTGATCAAAAAGGCCTGCGGATGGAGATGTGGTATTAGAGCGTTCCACACACAGCGCGGAACCGTTCTAGCGTATCTCCGCGACCACGAAACTCTGTTGAGGCTCGTCCCACTCGACTGTGACGCTCTGGTCTGCGCTCGGAAAATCATCGATACTGCACATGCCGCTCGCTCCGCGTATAAACTCCGTCTCGAACGCCACGACAGAGAAGTCCCGGGAAGCAACCGCTTCGCCGTTTTGCATGAGTCGAATGGTTTTCTCTCCTGAGCCGAGGAGGGTCCAATTCATAGTTGCGCTGAAACCATTGAGGGTGTCGCCACAGCTGGGTCCGGTATCCGCTCGCGAGTTACCATGAGGAAGGGGAACGCTGGCAATGACTCCATTCACATCACTGATCTCGACCTCCAGTTTCCCCCCCAGACACGACCAGCCTGAGATGAGGCCGATGCCGCTCACCGTTGAACCCTTCGCGGGCACTTCCAGAACAACATCACGGGCGGGGCGGTCTTCTTCCGGGGCGGCGAAGGTGGCTGCCGTTATCGTCCCGGCCGTCGTGCTGCTGACGTGGGCCACGACTAGCCCGCGGTCAGCGTTCCACTCTACCTTCTCGTAGAGCAAGTGCTCGACTGTTTGTGTCGTCGTCTCAAAGGCGCCATCGCTCTCCGTCGCTTTGAGCGTGGATATGAGGGCTCCAATGCACCCCGCCTGGGGAAGCGGGAGACCAACAGCCGGATGAGGCTCCCCATAGCAAGACAACGGGACGCACAACACAAAGTCATCGAAAGTCACGCTGAAACTCTGGCCCGTGTTTTCCACTCTGCACTGAATGTCGCTGTCCTCAACCGAGACGGACCAGACGTTTGCAGAGGTCGGGTCGCACCGTCCGCTTCCATCTGTAGCAGGCGGCTCAGCATTCCCGACGAACCGATAGGAATAGGCAGAGCTGCACGTCGCCGGTCCCAGGACGTTGTCCGCGCTTACGGCGATGCCACGAAATGCCCCCGGCTCACTATCTGGAAAAGGATTCCAGGTATACACCCCGTGTCCTGTTCCAACAGAGACCGTCCCAGGAGCGTCAGCCCATGCCGGCCCTGACATCAGGCACAACACGCCAAGCAGGAAGAAGCCGAATTGTATGAACCGACCCATGCTATTACGCGTAGAAGAAAACATACGATCCTCCTTTGGTGAGCGGTCGGTGCGACGCTCACCGCCTCCACGCCATACGAATGCGCCCACTACTTCACTCACGCATGCTATACATCGAGATAGACCGAAACTGCTCTAGCGGGCGGATGTCATAAATAGCATTCTCTATCCGATAGCATTCCCTATCCGATCTCTGGCTGATTGGCTGAGCCGCGCGATTCCCAAGGCTCGTGAGACCGCGACGGCATCGCCACCTAACGACAACGCATCGTTAATCGCGCGAAGCTCTTCGACGCAGATATGCTCGATCTTGCGGAGTTCGTCGTCGCGATTTTTGTAGCGCGCAGGGACAATGCGATCCGTCACTGTGCCTTTAGGCCAGAAGAAGACGCCGATTTTCTCTTGGGTTCTGCCTGGCCAGCGCTTGGTGAACTTCATCACAACATCCCTGATCTGTCGGCCTGCTCTCTGGAACCCATGATGTCGGGCAATCCGTCGGACAAGAACATCCTCGTGAATGGGACCCTCGATATCGATCACGTGATCCAGCATGGCGCTGAGTCGGCGTTCGTAGTCGTCGCTGTAGAACGCCTCGGGATCGGCCTCTAATCCGGGTCTGTCGAAACGAGCAACAATATAACGGTCGTGACCGGTGGAAGCCGAGGGGGTGCGGACTGCACGCTGTACGAGTTCAAGCTCGCGTTCTTCGCCAGCCTCAGCCTCCTTTTGGTCGTCATCGCCGGTCTTCTTTCCACCATCTTTATCGGTTGCGAGGGAGGAGGAACCTGCTTCTGGGAGTATCGGGGGGCAGCTCGGATTGATTTTTACTCGGCATTTTTTCAGTATCCACAGCAGAGGTCTTCGCTTGCTCTGCCTGCTGCCGACGATCTTCCTCCAGGTGTTGACAAAGCGCGTTGTGGACTTTTTCAAGCGCCCCCGCTTTGTTTGTCCACCAGTCGGTCGACCAGACGCGGAACAGTGTCCATCCGAGTCCTTCGAGTACTTGCTGGCGGATCTTGTCACGCTCCCGGGCAAAGGCGGAGCTGTGGTACATGGCTCCGTCGCACTCAATACCAGCGAGGTAGCGCCCGCTTTGATCCGGATGCACGATCCCTAAGTCAATCCGGTAGGCTGACACTCCGACCTGGGGATGGACCTGCCAGCCTTTCATACGAAGTTCTCGGGCGACAGCCGCTTCAAACGGCGACTCGAAATCTCCCACGGAGCCGAACACGGCCGACCCCAGCGCTGATTTTCCGTTTTCTGCGTACTCAAGGAAATGCTTCAGATCAGCAACCGCTCGCGCCTGGGTGCGCGACAGGTCAATATGCTCTGGAGACAAGGTAGAGAAGACAAGCATCTCCGCTCTTGCGCGCGTCATAGCAACGTTCAGGCGCCGTTCGCCTCCTTCTCGGTTGAGTGGGCCGAAGTTCATCGTCACATGACCGCTCTGATCTGGTCCGTAGGTGACGCTGAATAGGATAACGTCGCGTTCGTCACCCTGAACGGTTTCGAGGTTTTTGACGAAGACGGGTTCGATTGTGTGTTCACGCGAGAACGCCCACTCGATCTCGGGTTGCTTCGAGCGTGCCTCGTCCAGAAGATTTTCGATCAGGTTCTGTTGCTCGGAGTTAAAGGTCACAACGCCGATCGAAAGTTTGTGGATGGCAGGATCTGGATGTGTCAAACGGCGGAGGACCTCGTTAACAATAGCTTTCGCTTCGCCTTCGTTGTGTCGGGCCTTACCTCGCGCGTAGAAGCCGTCTGGCCGAACGAGTCTGACCCCACGCTCGGCGACATTGGGAGCCGGGAAGGTGATCAGCTCGTTATCGTAGTAGCGCGCATTGGAGAACGCGATAAGGCTCTCCTTTCGTGATCGGTAATGGAGGTTCAAGGTCCGTCTCGGTATGCCCGCGCCGAGCATCTCGTCGAGAATACTCTCGAGATCTCCCTGTGCGTCTATATCGCCGTCCGGGTCGTCGTCGGAGCGCGCAAAAAAATTGGTCGGTGGCATCTGCTTCGGGTCGCCGGTAACGATGACCTGCTGGCCTCGGGCGATTGAACCGACAGCATCCCAGACCGTGATTTGGGATGCCTCATCGAAGATGACGACGTCAGACAGTGCCTGATTAGGCGAGAGATATTGCGCAACGGAGAGCGGCGACATCATGAAGCAGGGAGCCAGAGAGGTCATGACCTCAGGTGCTTCCTCCAGTAGCCTGCGAACCGGCTTATGTCGTTTCTTCTTCTGCAACTCGTGCCGCAGCACTCCCCATTGCGAGCTTTTCTTAACATCGTCCTGTTCCGGCAGACTCCCCGCGAGAGTGGCAGCGATGTACTCGCCGGTCAGTTTCTGAAAGCGGTCGTCGATGTGACGAAAATTTGTGATCGTTGCTTCGTGCTCAGGTGTGGAGAAGGTGCGTAGCACCTCGTCCTCACCGATGACGGAGCCCGACCACCAAGTGCAGTAGGCTGCTTCGAAGGTCTTTTCCATTTCTTCTGGTAGAACCCGTCCCTGCTCCGCGGCCTCTACGAGTGGCAGCAGATCAGCGTCAACGGCTTCGGCCCTGCGTTTCCGCCAGGCGCACCAGTCACGGAGTTCGTTGTGCCGGGCTGCGATAGCATCGGCGGCCTCCCGCAGTTGTGTCAAAGCGCGGTCCGAGGTAGCAAAAGCCTCTCGTACGGATTCGCCTGCTACAGCCTTGAACTCGCTGCTTGCTCCTCGTAAATGTTCGAGCGATGTCAGGAAGGCTGTCGTCGCGCGCTCGACAGGAGCCCCGGGGGCAAGCAGGTCGTTGCCGTCATGGAGGAGGGTTCGCATCGCGGCACGAGCTTCCTCCAGCGTCTGTGGATCGTCGGTTGGCAGACCAGCGATAGTGACCGCGATGTATTCGGCGGCGAGTTCCTGAAGACGATGGTTAATCTCGTGGAACTTTGTGATTGTCGTTTCTTGTTCCGGTAAAGAAAAGGTGCGGAGTACTTCATCCTCAGCGGTGACGGCTCCCAACCACCAAGTACAATAGGCTGCTTCGAAGGTCTTCACCATTTCCTCAACCGGAACCCGTCCCTGCTCCATGGCCTCCACGAGCGGTAGGAGAGCGAGATCGACAACCTCGGCTCTGCATTTCCACCAAGCGCACCAATCGCGGATTTCGTCGCGCCGGAGCACGATAACTTTGGCCGTTTCCCCTAACTGCGCTAGATCGTGGTCTGCGGCGGCAAAGGCATCGCGCAGGGCGTCTCCCGCTGAGGTTTCGAACTCGTTCCTCGACTCATGCAGGTGTTCGAGCGATGTCAGGAAGGCTGTTGCTGCACGTTCGATAACAGCTCCGGGAGCAAGCAGGTCGTTGCCGTCATGGAGGAGGGTCCGTACCTTTGCACGAATCTCCGCCAGCGTTTGTGGGTCGTCAGCCAGTTTGCTAGTCGCGCTACGCGCTTGTTCGCCGAGCCGGTGTAGCGACTCGGCAACAGATGGGTCAGTCGCATGTCCCGTCCAGTCCTTCAGCCCCGCTAGCAGTCGGTCCAGTCTGTCAATCGCTTCGCCTTCTTGACGGAGCTGTATCAGCACCTGCGCGTCGCGTTCAGGATTCGGCTGTCCCTGAGCACCACCTGCCCGCATCTCTTTAACGATGCTGCGCTGCATAAAGAAACGCTTCGGCCACCACGTTGCCGTAGCGACTTCCCAACGCCAACCTATGTACCCCCCATCGAGGGTCCGCCAAGCGAAAGACTCGTATGCGCAACTGAGTGATGCCTGGGCTTCGGCGTAAGCCTTCAGTGGGGCCACGGAGTTTTTGAGGGCTTCGAGCCGATCCGGACCGTCTGATTCGAGGGCATAAGCTGTGGGCTGCCGGTAGGAATCGACGAGCAGACTGGCCATTTCGCCGAGCGTGTCAAGGCGCGCTATTGAGCGGTCGGGCAAGGGAATGCCGATCGCTTCGCAAAGAGTCTCACAGGCGCGGTCGGCATTTTTCGTAGCGGCTGACAGCCGTTCGGCCAACTCGACGATCCGGCTTTCCCACTGTAGCGACCATTCACAATTTTTGACGAGATGGAAGGGGTTTTGGCCGATGTCTCCTACTGCTTTGGCTTGGCTCTGGAGATTTTCAACAGCATTTCGTATGGACTCGATAGCCGTCTGATCGTGATGGTCGGCTGTCGGCCAGGACAAGCTGACATGGCTCGCGAGTTCCTTCTCGTGAATCTTTACGTCCATCGCGTACCGGGCTGTCAGACCATTGGGATGTTCTTTATTCAGGCGAGTGACGACGCGGTTCAGCTGGTCACAGAGCGCTCGAAGCTCGTTGGTCTCTCTCTGCCATACAACCACCGTCTGTGGTTCATGGAGAAAGCTGAGTGACGCTTGGGCTTCGGAATACCGTTGAACCGCGGCGTTTTTGAGGGCTTCGATTCGATCTGGTCCATCTGATTCGAGGACAGAGGCCGTGGGTTTCCGGTAGGACACGACAAGCAGCTTAGCTATTTCGCCGAGCGCATCGAGGCGCTTCATCGAGCAGTCGGGCAACGTGACGCCGGTCGCTGTACAAAGAGTCTCGCAAGCGCGGTCGGTATCACTTGCCGCCTCTGATAATATGTTGGCCTTCCCGGCAACATCGGCTTCCCATTGCGGCGTCCAATTGCTGTTGGTGACGAGATGGAAGGGACTTGTGGAGATATCTCCGATTGCCTTGGCCTGGATTGAGAGGTTCTCGACAGCATCACGCATAGCATCGAGGGCCGCTTCGTCGTGATGGTCTGTCCTCGGCCAGCGCAGTGTAACGCGGTTTGCGAATTCCTCGTCTCGGACCTTCACGCCCATCGCGTAATGTACTGTCAGGCCGTTGCGATGTTTTTTGTGTAGTTTATCGACGACGCAGTTTAACCGGTCCCGCAGGGTCCGAAGCTCTTTGGCTCTCTTCTCCCATTCGTCGTTAGATTTGAGACTGGCCGCATCCCAAGAGGTACGCAGCTGATTCAGCACGTCGGATTTACGGGCTTTATTGGAATGAAGCTCAAGACAGAAACGGCCGAGGCCGATCTTGTCCAATCGGCGATAGACCACCTCAAGTGCAGCTGTCTTCTCGGAGACGAAGAGAACTGTCTTTTTCTTTCCCAGCAGGTGCGCGATGAGGTTAGAGATGCTTTGGCTCTTGCCGGTCCCCGGTGGGCCGATCATGACGAAATCCTTGCCACGGTCGGCTGTTGCAAGCGCTGCCATCTGGGATGAATCCGCTGGCAGCGGCGTCAGCAAGTCGGACGGCTCATATTCACGGTCAAGCTGTCGTGGTTCTACGAAATTGATCTCCGTGACGTATGGATCGTGCGGCGTGTCGATCAAGTGACGGACAACAGGATTGTCCCGAAGAGCGTCGGTCCGGTCAACGAGGTCCTTCCACATGAGGTATTTGGCGAAGGAGAAATGTCCCAGTGCGACGTCTTCAACCACTTCAAATCCCGGTGCCTCCTTCACCGCTCTTCGGACTTTGTTCCAGATACCTTCCACGTCGATACCACTTTTGTCCGTAGGCAACTCTCCGTCGAGATTCTGGATATCAATCCGGAAGTCCTTGCGGAGCATCTCTAACAACGTGGTGTTGAAACGCGGCTCGTCATCATGGGCGACCATCCTGATTCCGCTGCGGACTGACTTCCTCTCCAGCGCAACGGGCAGCAGGATGAGCGGAGCGCGAAAGCGACGCTGATCTTGCTGGTCCCGCTTCCAGAGCAGGAAGCCGATAGCGAGGTAGAGCGTGTTAGCGCCGCCTTCCTGTAGAGCAGTCTGGGCCTTGCGATAAACTTCGACGGCGCGCTTGTCAAGCTCGTCCGCAGGCAGGTCAACCAGGACACGACGCTTGTCAAGCTCGTCAAGCGCGTATTCCTCAGTGATCACTTCTCCTGTGCGCTGTCGGTGAATTTCCTCGTCCTGCCCCTCGACGGAGGGTTTGGGAACTGCACGGAGCTGGATTAACGCGCCTTCGGCGAGCTTGTCCTCGAGCCGACCGGGTTGTGGGCAAATGATCCGAAGGCTGGTCTTGGTCGCACGGTGATTCAGCAGGCGATTGTTGAGTGTCAGATCGAGCAGCCGGCGCTGCCAGCGTTGCAGGCGACTCTCAGGCGTCTCGAGTTTTTCTTCCTCCAGGTCAGCACTATCGAAGCCGGGCAGTGCCGGCGCCTCTTCCAAAGGGAGTTCCACCTCTGCGGCCGGGCTTTCGTCACTTGGCGGGTGCTCTTCCGCTCTCAGGCCGAGAGGTGTAATGCTGTGCGCACGTGCCCGACGTATGTCTACCGCGGCTGTGAACGTGGCATCTTTCTCGGGCAGGATAGCGTCCTTAGCAGCGTTGCAGGCCTTGGAGAAAAGCGGGGCTGGGTGTGATGTCACATAGGTTGTCTCGATAAGCACGAGTTCCTGTAAATCAATCCGCTTTCTGAGCGTTTCCGCTTCGTCGATGACAATAGCGGAAAGATCCTCGGGCTGAAGCCAGACGCCGACCAGCGCGTGACCTTTCGGCAACGCGATGATCGGATTGAGCCCCGCCTGCTCAAAGGTCGAGGCGAACAGCATGGCCGTGTCAAGGCAGGTTCCGACCCTTCCATCGAAAATTTGGCTTGGAAGACGGATTTTCTGGCCGTCCGTCTCGAAGCTCGCCGGTGGGACGGCATAGGTCAGACCAAGGTTGACGATTGCCGTATAGATCGCAGATGCGATCTCCCATACTCGCTGGCGGCTGCGGGACTCATAACCGTCGATGCGATCTTCCTTCCCTGCCCGGCGCAAAACCTCGCTCGTGTTTCGGAGGATTCTATCGACCGACGGATCGTTCGGCATGGAGAACGCTGCAAGGAGTTCCGGCATAAATCCTGCGCCGCCCCATTCGTTATACGCGAGCAATTCGACCGACTTGGTCAGTTCTGCCAGGAGTTCCCCGTCCTTTTCGAGCCGGAACGTAACGATGCCGCGTATGGATTCGGTGAGGTTGAGGAGAAATTCGCCGTCGACTTCGAGATCGCGATTCCTGATAGGTACCGACCCCTGCGGCGCGATCCGATCCACAGGCCAAACCTTCTCGCTGATGAAGGCCGGGTTGGCCTGAAGTTTCAGAACGAGCCCCTCGATGCGCTCTTCCGGGTGGAGGTTCTCGACCTGGAGGGCGCGTAGCAGCGGGAACGTACTCTGGTGCGCCGCGAAATTCAGCTTTGCCGCGATTTCGGCATGAATCCTGATGTTTCCATCTGTCATATGGACACCTTCGCGTATTGTAGTTTTATTTACCTTGATACGGGTGTTTGTCTTCGTACAGGATTCTGAGACGCCAAGGGTGCTACATGCATAAGGTTAGGCAAGATACCCATCGGGATTTGTCCGCCAAGGTTTGCGTCCTGTGGCGCAGAGTCTGGGAACCCGAAAATTCTCACGACCGCCCCGCCCTGCGTTGGACGGTTGCCTGGCCATCAATCCGCATCGTCTGTGGATCGATCACAACACCGTAGTCTTTTTCAGCCATCTCAACGGTGATGAAATCATCAAGCACGTCATCAAGGACACGTTGCGGCTCGCGTTCAAATGGATCGCCATAGCTGCCGCTATTGGCCGTTTTGATCTGGAGCAGCTCGTTGGCTTGCATAGGATAACCGGTGACTTTGCTGTACAGACGCTCTTCGCCCTCGGCCCCGGGGTTTTTTATCATTGAGGCTCGACAGCCATCATGGCCCTGAAAGATGCCTTTGGGTGGATCAAAATGACGCTCGGCTTCGGAGGACAGATAGCCTTCGACCAGGAAACGATTCTCCCGGACAATCCCAACGCCCCCACGCCATTTTCCTGGTGCAATAGGTTCTTCGCGCAGTTCGTAGCGCTCATTGCGCATAGGGAAGCGCATATCGAGTTCTTCGACTGGATTATTCCGGGTGTTTTCAATTAAGCAGGCAATCGAATCGAGACCGTCTTTACCCTGCCGTCCGCCCCAGTTGCCTTCATTGACTTCCAGATAGACCCAGTATTGGCCCTTTTCTTCTTGGAAGCCGCTGTAGCTCAGAAAGTGAACATGCGCGGCATTGCCGGCACACACTTTATCCGGCACGGCTTGAGAGAGCGCTAAATTCACACCATCAGCCAAGTACTGCACCTGATTAAAGCGGCTAAAACAGGCGCGTGGAAAGCGTGGGTTAAAAATTGTGCCTTCGGGCGCGATGACTTTGATCGGCCGAAAGATACCTTCATTTTGTGGCACCGGGTCTGGAAAAGTTGCCTCGTCGAGGAGGATGCTGCGGACAATGACGTATGACGCAACAAGCGTACTGCCCTCATACGGCACGTTATAACCCGTCGGGACTTCCGGACTAGAGCCAGTCAGATCAACAGTCAGGTCACTGCCCTCAACTTTGACCTTGACACACACCGCCAAAGGCTGATCACGGTTTCGTCCGTCATCGTCGAGATATTGGGTTGGGGCGGTATATTCACCATCAGGAATCTTTTCAATCTCTTTGCGCAGCATGCGCTCGGAGTAGTCCATGAGTTCATGGGCGGTATCGAGAACCGTATCCACGCCATATTTTTCAGCAAGGTGCAAAAAGCGTTCTCGCCCAAGCTGGCAGGCGGCAATCATTGATTCGATGTCGCCAGTATTCATCTCCGGGGTGCGGACGTTATCCAAGAAAAACTGCCACAGATCTTCGTTTTTGACACCCGCGTTGTAGAGTTTAATGCCATTAAACAGCCGCGACTCAGCCCAGACATCGACGACATCAACGTTCAAGCCCGGCGCGGCACCGCCCATGTCGAGCAGGTGGGCGGTCACAGCGGCAAAGCCGATCAGCTTGCCTTCCCAGAACACGGGAACAGCGACTGCAAGGTCGGGCGTATGGGTCGAGCCATGATACGGATGGTTGTGTAAGATCACATCACCGTCGTTGATCTTACCGTCCAGTCGCTTGAGAAAGCCCCGGATATAGGCTGGGAGTGAACCAACGTGCATTGGCGAGGTATCGCTCTCACAAATCTCATCGCCTGTCGCGTCGTACAGACCCGCGCCAAGGTCTTCAGATTCGCGGATAAGACTGGAGTATGACATGCGGTACAGCACATGGGCCATTTCCTTGGCGGCCGCCGTGAATGCGCCACTCAGAACACGCAGGGTGATAGGGTCGATCGAACGAGCAGAGCCTTGTGTTCCGTTGGTAGAGGTCTGTGACATAGTCCTGTCTCCTTATCAACACGCGATGATAATCGTGCCGTACTGATCAACTGTGGCTGTAAGACCTGGGTTGACCACAACCGTGCTATCGAGTTGTTCAACAATAGCTGGGCCGGTAATGATATCGCCCGCCTTGAGCAGTGCTCGCTGATAGAAAGCGGTTGCCAGTCGTGCCGGTTTGTCATCTACGCTAAAAATTACGTTGTGCGTGGCGGTCAGTGCGTCTTTGGGCGAGGAGTCTCCAGATGGTAATTCTTTGAGTCGCAGCTCCGGGATCAGACCAACACCTTGGACACGGATATTCACAATCTGGATATCGCTGTCCGGGAAACGGCGTACATACTCGCGTTCGTGCGCCTGATGAAACGCTTCGGCAGCTTGTTGTTGCCAGGCTTCGTCAATTGGGCCAGCAGGCAGTTCGACCCGCAGTTCATAACCTTGGCCAGTATAGCGGCAGTCGGCAATGCGGCGGATGAGTGTTCGTCCGGCGTCCAAATGGTCTTCCTGCAACCGCTCAGTTGCCTGTTGTTCCAGCCCCGCAAAGTCGGCGTTCAGCTTGTTGCGATCCAAGGCCGAGAAGAGTTGCATTTCGGTCGTGACAAACTCATATACGATGTCTGTTGCTAGCAGACCAAGGGCTGAAGTAATCCCCGGATAACGTGGCACCAACACTTGCAGAATACCAAGTTCTTGCGCGATATCGCACCCAAACAACGGACCTGCTCCCCCGGCAGCGACTAGGGCAAAGTCGCGTGGATCATAGCCTTTGCGCACACTGCTGATTTCAATGCCTTCGACCATTCCGTGGGTCAGGATGCGTGCCACGCCGAGAGCGGCTTGCTCAAGATTCGTTCCCAATGGACGGCACAGCTCACGCTCAATAGCTTCCTCGGCCAGCTGTTTTTGGAGTTGAATGCGTCCGCCCAAAAAACTCTCTGGCCGCAGTCGGCCAAGCACGACTAAGGCATCTGTCGCTGTAGGTTGGGTGCCGCCCCTGTTGTAACAGGCTGGGCCAGGTTCTGCCCCAGCGCTTTTGGGTCCGACTCGGAACATGCCACCCGCGTCGATATAGGCAATACTGCCGCCGCCCGCGCCAATCGCATCGATTTCAGCCATCGGAATCATGGCATGATAGCCACCAACTTGGGAGTCGAGCAGATGTTTCATGCGTATCTGGCCATCTGGGGCCACGCCAATATCGGCCGATGTACCGCCGACATCGAGAGTAATCACACTCGATGAGCCAGCCGTTTTACCGGTCCAAATGCCGCCAATCAGTCCAGCGACTGGACCAGACATGAGCAGATTGACTGGCCGTTGCGTGGCACCTTCGGGGGTAGCAACGCCGCCGACTGAAGTCATGAGATGCAATCCGCCACGAATGCCTTTTTCTGCCACCGTCTGGTCGAGACGTTTAATGTAGCGGCTGACTTTGGGACCGACATAGGCGTTCAGACACACCGTGCTAAAGCCTTCGTATTCTCGGTATTGGGGCAACACCTCGTGCCGGACAGACAGATAACACTCTGGAAACTCTTCTTGGACAATTTCCTGGGCGCGTTTTTCGTGGACAGGATTCAGAAACGAAAACAGAAAACAGATGGCAACCGCTTCGACGCTTTCGGCTTTCAGCAGCCGCACTGCTTCGCGGACGTCGTCTTCGTTGAGCGGAGTCATGACCTCGCCATTTGGCGCAATCACCCGCTCTGCAATTGGCCGCCGATAGCGGCGACGAACCAGCGGGTACTGCTGCCAAGGGACGTCTTGGTACAGGCTAAACGACAGCGGCCGTTTATGCCGCGCGATGTGCAGAATATCGCGGTAGCCTTGGGTAGTCAGCATACCGACCTTGGCACCGTTGTGTTCAAGAACGATATTGGTGGCAACGGTTGTGCCGTGAAACAGGTGATCGATACTGGACGGGGCGGTGCCTGTTCGCTCGCACAGTTCGTCCAGACCCTGTAGCGTTGCCAAGGCTGGATCGGATGGCGTACTCGGCAATTTATGGACCACCACCTCGCCTTGGTCTTCGTCTACATAAATCAGGTCGGTGAAGGTTCCACCGACATCAATTCCAACACGTTTCATTGACACACTTCTTTCTTGCTCACTTCTAATCTGCTCTGAGCCCGCTGAAGGGGTGAGGGAAGAGTCGATTCCAGTGAACGGCTTTTATTCTGGAAGTTCTCACTGGCCAACACGAGCCCTTTTACGTCATTTGTATGAGCATGGTCAAACCGTCTGAGAAAAAGCATGAGGGCCAGCTATTGGCTGCAATTTTTTGGAAGCAAGCGATTGGCACAAGGCAATAATTTGCAGTAAGACGGACACATATTCAGATCAGGACGGGGAGAGCTTATGAATAATACAAAAAAAGCTGTAGACGATTGGAAGGCAAGCAGGACAGTACAAATCGGGGCTTTCTGGATTCTTTGCCTACTTCCGCTTTCTGCTCAAGCCCAAAATTCATCATACAACCAAACTATTCTCACTACACTCTCCAAAATCTCCGCCTCAGGAGCCTCCGGCCAGTTCGACACAGCAGAGCAGCTCTTCAAAGATGGCAAAGAAGCTGGGCTCAGCGAATTCCAGATGTACGAGGCTGTCTTAAATCTACTGCCGTATATTGGCTATCCGCGTACCTTGAGCACGCTGGGACGCTTTCAGAAGGTGTATCCGGACTACATTGCCGAACGCTCGCAAGGAGAAGCCTTGAAATCAACCGAGCCCTGGCAAGAATACGCCCCCAAGGTGTGGGGCGAACGCGGCGCAAAGATTCAGGAGCAGCTGGCTGGAGGGAGCGAAGCGAACAAAAATCTTCTTCAACGGCTCAGTCAGATCAGTCCTGAATTAGCTGAATGGGTGCGACACGACGATTTTGGCCGAGTGTTTGGGCGAGCCGGGCTGTCGCTGATCGAACGCGAAGCCATTGTTCTTGGCGCTTTGATTGCCCAGGCGGCCCCGCAGATCAGTTTTCACTATAAAGCTATGCTACGCGTTGGTGGTGACGATGCATTAGTCGATGCATTGCTTGAGGCAGCATCAGGAATTGTAGACGCAAAAGCGCTGACAGCTGCGCGGAAATATATTGCTGAGGCACGGAAGTAGGAATCATCAAACTTGGACGAAGATCAAGCCTACCTCGCACAGGCTACAGGAAGTCTGTCTTCAGCACAGGAGAATTTATGGAATATACCTATCTCGGTCGAACTGGAGTCAAAGTCTCGCGTTTATGCCTCGGTTGCATGAGCTATGGCTCGCCCACATGGCGACCGTGGGTGTTGGACGAAGGTGGGACTGCGCCGTTTTTCCGTCGAGCTATTGAGGCAGGGATTAACTTCTTTGACACGGCTGATGCCTACTCCATGGGAGCAAGTGAAGAAGTCACCGGCCGCTTACTGCGTGAGTATGCCAATCGTGACGAAGTCGTTATTGCAAGCAAAGTCTTCTTTCCCATGTCCGAGGGACCGAATATGGGTGGTCTGTCTCGCAAGCATATTCAACAGGCGTGCGAAGCCAGCCTCAAGCGTCTTGGGGTAGACGTCATCGACCTGTACCAGATCCATCGCCTCGACCCGAATACCCCACTCGAAGAAACCCTCGCCGCCCTCGACCAACTTGTGACGCAGGGCAAAGTCCGCTACCTCGGGGCCAGCTCAATGTATGCCTGGGAATTTATGCGGGCGCTGGCGTTGTCTGAGCAACGAGGCTTGGCCCGTTTTGTGACCATGCAGAATCACTATAATCTCGTGTATCGCGAAGAAGAGCGAGAAATGATGCCGCTGTGTGAAGCCGAAGAGATCGGAGTGATTCCCTGGTCACCGCTCGCCCGTGGCATGTTAGCTGGCACCCGGACGACCCTCGGAGACGACTCAACCCCCCGTTCACACAGCGACGTAGTTGACCAAATCCTCTACGACCAGCCCTCAGACTGGGAGGTTGTTGCAGCAGTCAAGCAAGTCGCCGCCCAACGTGGCGATAAACCAGCCCAGGTCGCGCTGGCGTGGCTCTTATCCAAACCAGCCGTTGCCGCGCCTATTCTTGGTGCGACCAAGCTTGCTCATTTGGATGATGCCATTGAAGCAGTTGAAAAGCAGCTTTCAGATGAAGAAATCGCACTGCTTGAAGCGCCGTATCAACCGCATCCAGTCAAGGGTATTCAGCCGAGCCGTCGGCTTCGGAGGGGGTAGAGCAGGGAGGACGGATTCTTCGTTTTTGTCAGGCCGACAGGCAGACAACTACTCTTTATCGTGGTGGTCGAGCTCTTCTCGAATATGTTCGGCAAAGCTCTCAGCCTCTTCCTCGCGGATAAATTCATGTTCACCCTGATATCGAGAGGCTGCTGAAAGGCGAATTCTGTCCGTACCTGTTTCCCGAACTCTTGTATCCCGGATACGATACCCAATCATGCTCCATATGTATAACTCTATCTTCAACCGTCGCCTGTTTCCCCCGATACATCCTGCCCATGTATGAGAATCGCGGAAGCATAAGCGACAGGAGTGACGCTGCTAAGTTTCATCTCTGTAAAGACATTGGGTCAGCGTATTGGAGGACTGAGATCTCCATTCTTCTCGGAAGTCGTCGGACGACGAACTTGTATGACCATGCCCCATTTCTGTGCTTCTTCGAGAAGAAAAGGAAGGATATCGACAGGTTTAGTGGAAAGTGATTTCTGAACAATCTTCATCAGCAAATCGGCTGTCCGTAGTGGAGGCGAAGGACGATCTTCCTTTTCCCACATGGAGATGGATTGTCGTGTGGCGCCGATCAGTCTCGCAAAGTCTTCCATAGATAAGCCGAGGGATTTTCGGAGTTCCTTGATCTCTTCAGGGGAAAGAAAAGCCTGACGAGCTTCAAGCGAGTTCGTGAAGAGTTCTTCCCAGCGTTTTGTTTCTTGTGGTGCGAACGAACGAGCCCCACACTGGTCACATTCCCCTATCAGAGCCTCATCAACCACAAAGGGATAGCCTTTGATCTTTGTCTTGTAATTCAAAATTCGTCGGGTTTGTACCGTGCCACGACCACATTCGGGGCACGCATATTCGAACATTGCCTCTGTTTCCATGGTGCTAGTCCTCGTCGGCTCGGTGAGCCGTGATATAGAAATAGAAACGCCCTTGAGGGTTCTTCTGTAGGACTTTGCCAACTGTGTAGAACAGCTGCCCATGAGTGTCTTTACCCAAAATCACATACTTCATTTCATGGACGGCCTGTCGTATCTCATCGCGTTCTTGCTTATGAATCCGGGTTGCAGACAGGATGCAGTGGATCAAATCTGCTTCATCGAAGAATCCTTCTTCGATGAAGTCCCGTACTTTCTGTGAATACTGATATCGCTCTTCCGCAACGAGTTGTTTGATCTCTTCTAGGGTCATCCGCTCCCCTTTAGGGCGAATTTTTATCTCAAAGAACGCTTACATAATTTTGAATATGCTTTTATTTACATAAAATCAAGTAAAATATTTTACATTTCACGATTTTTTCTTCCTTGCACTTTCTCAAGAGCAAAGCATGAAGGATGATTTGGAACGGTTTTATCGAGTGGGAAGGGGACCTTATCCAACGGCTCAGTCAGATCAGTCCTGAATTAGCTGAATGGGTGCGACACGACGATTTTGGCCGAGTGTTTGGGCGAGCCGGGCTGTCACTGATCGAACGCGAAGCCATTGTTCTTGGCGCTTTGATTGCCCAGGCGGCCCCGCAGATCAGTTTTCACTCTCAGGCTCTACTCCGTGTTGGTGGCGATGAGGCACTGGTTGATACTCTGCTCAATAGGGGATGTGTATCAGTCACGTAAAGCATCGGATAAGGTTTCTCCGCTCCGCTTAACCGCAGCGTGATATTCTCCGGCCAGGTGCTTGGAGCCTTCCTCTAAACCGCCAGTGATCTCCATACAAGCGAGAAAACGGAAGCAGGTTCTTCTTCCGTCGGTGATAACGATAGTGTTCGAGCTCTGCCATATCCGCTTCGTATTGCTCAGCATTGACCAAAACCGCAGCAAGCTTAGATCGCTGCGTGATAGCAATCGCCCCGCCGCCTTTTGCAATAGCTCAAAGGAAAATGCATCAATCGGAAAAAGCTTCAGGGCAGTTCAGAATCCGTCAGGTTTGCAGAATTTTCTCTTCTTTCTGACTTGCCCAGGAGCTTCGAAACAATTGTATCGGGCTTGCCGGGCAGCTGACGAGACTGGTAAGGTCTCTCGTACCTACCCAAGCAATGCCCCCGTAGCTCAGGTGGATAGAGCATCGGATTCCTAATCCGAGGGTCGTGCGTTCGAATCGCGCCGGGGGCAGGAATAGCTTTTAACCAGACAGGAAAAGGAGGACTTCTCATACCACGCATTCCGTACGTTGAAAAAGAAACTGCGACCGGAAAAGTCAAAGAGCTGTACGACACGTTTGTCCAGCAGTTCAGTATGCAAAATGTTCCCAATGTCGTGAAAGCCTTGTCCAATAGCCCTGGTCTGGCGACCCGGGTCTTTCCCTTGGCAGACTATTTCATGCATGAGTCCGCGCTCGATCCGCGGCTGCGAGAACTGGCGGTACTCATTCTCATGAAGCGCCTTGACTGCACGTATGGCTTTGGGCGACATATCCCAATTGCGGAACAGGTGGGAATTAGCCGTGAGCAGATTGATAACGTTGGCTCGTATCAGGACAGTGCGCTCTTTAGCGGTGATGATAAGCTCATTCTGCGGTATGCGGATGAGCTGACCCTCAAGGCTACGGTTGATGACGGACTGTTTCAGCAGGTCGCGAATCTGATTGGTCAGGCAAATGTTCTAGAACTCACCGCGGCCACCTCGTTCTGGAATATGATGGCGCGTAATCTGAATGCGTTGCAGATTGAACTTGAGGTATGACGAAAGGGTTCTCTCTCCTCGAACTACTGGTTGTCTTAACAATCCTGGGCATTGTGGGCAGCCTCACCGTCTTCCAGTTAGGGCCCCTGTTTTCACAGGTGCGTTTTAATGCTGGCGTCCGGAAGGTTGTCAGTGACCTCCAACTGGTTCGGATGAAAGCGGTGGCGCAAAATCAACGCTTCCGGGTGACCTTCCGTCCGGACAGTCATGACTACATCATTGAAAAGGCGAGGGGACGTGCTTGGACACGCCAGGTTCTCCACACCTATGGAACAGCTGCTGCGCCAGAGGCAGCTGTTCCGCTGCCCAAAGGTATTCACATTACAGAAGTCAATTCGGGAGGGAATGTCATCTTTGTTCCGCGTGGGCATATCGATGCTGGGATGACGCTCATTCTCAGCTCTCTCAGTGGGGAATACACCCGCCGGATTATCTTCAGCCTTGCTGGGCGAGTGCGAATAGAATAGACTGGGAGTGGAAATCCTTCAGTCCAATCTGCCTGAGAGTATTCCTTGCCACTTACCGGATTTACTGAACTTACTGAACTTGCGCCATCATTTCTCGCGGTATCTGTTTTTATATTTGGTGCGTGCATTGGTAGCTTCTTGAACGTGTGCGTCTATCGTATTCCACTCGAGCAGTCAGTTGTTTCGCCTGGCGCGCACTGTTTTGGCTGCTCTAGCCCGCTCGCTTGGTACGATAATATCCCACTGCTCAGCTATCTGATCCTGCGCGGCCGCTGTCGGGTGTGCAGCGCTCAGTTCTCGTCGCGTTACTTTTTTATTGAGACGCTCACTGGTTTGCTCGCCGTGCTGGTCATGTATCGGTTCGGTCTCAGCGTTGCCGGGCTGGGCCTTTTTGTGTTGAGTGCGGCCTTGGTGGTTGTGACGTTTATCGACCTGGATCATCAGATTATCCCGGATGTGATTAGCCTGCCTGGCGTTGTCGCAGGAGTCGTTTTTTCTTTTGTGAATCCGGACGTCACTTGGAGTAGCTCATTGATTGGCGTCGCGCTCGGCGCAGGTATTTTACTCGCAGTCGCACTCGGCTACCAAGCCTGTACTGGTCGGGAAGGCATGGGCGGCGGCGATGTGAAACTCTTAGCCATGATCGGTGCCTTTCTGGGTTGGCAATCTGTTCCATTTACCCTCCTGTTTGCCTCATCTATTGGCTCGGCAGTCGGGATTGGGGCAATGATTCGTCAACACAGGGATGCCAAGCTGGCTCTTCCTTTTGGACCATTCCTGTCGTTTGGCGCCTTATGTTATCTCTTCTTTGGTGACCCGCTTATCAATTGGTACTTTGGCCTGTTGAGATAGAGCGATCAGGACACACTATCTCTACAGCTTCCTTTCGTGAGACATATTATTGAAAGACCTATTGTCCCCCTCGTCCTCTTCATCCTTCTCCTCTTCCTTATCTTCCCATCCACATACGGAGTATACCCAACGACTAAAAACCCGGCAGACAGTTGCACAACGCCAGGGTCTCCTTGAGCAACGGATTGGTACGGCACGCCTGAGCCTATTCGTATTGGCAGCTGGAGTTGGCTGGTTTGTGTGTAGACCGGGTCTGCTGGCATGGTGGTGGCTGGCTCTTCCAGCTGTCGGCTTTTTCGGACTGGTGCTCCTACATGAGCGAGCTAGACGGAGTGTGCGCTTGGCGGAACGGAGTGTGGCTTTTTACGAGAAGGGACTCGCCCGATTGGAAGATCGCTGGGCGGGAACAGGCGAATCAGGTGCCGACTTCCTTGAGGAGACCCATCCGTATGCCGCTGACCTCGATCTTTTTGGTAGCGGCTCGCTGTTCGAACTGTTGTGCACGGCTCGGACGCGTGGCGGGGAGCAGACCCTCGCACGGTGGTTACAAACGCCAGCCGAGCCGCAAGAGATCCAAGCCCGCCAAACAGCGGTAGAGGAGCTCCGCCCAAAGCTCGACCTGCGGGAAGAGCTTGTCTTGCGTGGGACCGATATTCGAGCTGGTATTGATCCAGACCTCTTTTCAAAAATTGCTGCCCAATGGGCTGAGAGCTCACGATTTGCAAACCTCTCCCAAGCCCGTCTGCTTGCCGCAGGTTTGGCAGCCTGTTCAACATTGAGCCTGATAGGCTGGCAGCTGAACTGGTTTGGTCCTATGCCTTTTTTTATTGCTGGCACCCTTGCCGGGGGTTATGCCCTTCTACTGCGTTCCCAGATCAAGCACGCCCTTACCGGTATTGAACGCTTGGTTCACGACTTATCTCTATTGTCTGAAATTCTGGCGTGTCTCGAAAACGAACAGTTTACGAGCCCACGCTTAACTCAGTTACGCAACCAGCTTGACACTGATGGTCTTCCACCGTCGCGCCAGATTGCTCAACTCCAACGGCTGATTTCCTTGCTCGAGTCGCGCAAAAACCAGTTTTTTGTTCCTATTGCTGCGCTGCTGATGTGGACGACCCAAGTCGGGCTGGCAATTGAGGCTTGGCGCAGAAACTCTGGACAGGCGGTGTCATCTTGGCTGGCTGTTGTGGGAGAATTTGAGGCTTTATCAGCCCTGGCCAGCTATGCGTATGAGCATCCGACAGATCCGTTTCCAGAAATTCTGCCGTCTGGGCCACGATTTGAAAGCGAAGGGCTTGGCCACCCACTCCTCGCAGATTCCGCCTGTGTAAGGAATGATGTCCAGCTCGGCGCCCCTTTACAAGTCTTAGTCGTCAGCGGCTCAAACATGTCGGGCAAGAGCACCCTGCTACGAACAATCGGGGCCAATACCGTTTTGGCCTTGGCTGGTGCTCCAGTCCGAGCGGAGTCACTGCGTCTGTCTCCACTTATGCCTGGCGCAACACTCCGGATTCAAGACTCCCTGCAAGCGGGTAGTTCACGCTTTTACGCCGAAATTACGCGCGTGAGTCAGATTATGGATCTGACTCAGGCCTCAGTTCCGGTCCTCTTTCTACTTGACGAAATTTTGCACGGGACAAACTCCCACGACCGCGAGACAGGTGCCGAAGCTATCGTGCGCAGCCTGCTCAAGCGGAACGCTATCGGCTTGGTCACAACCCACGATTTAGCTCTTGCGCATGTTGCCGAAGCCCTGGCTCCCCAGGCAGCAAATGTGTGTTTCGAAGATCACTTCGAAGATGGACAGATTCGCTTCGACTACCGTATGCGCTCCGGGATCGTACAGAAGAGCAATGCCCTGGCGCTGATGCGATCGGTTGGTTTGGACGTCTGACGATGTCTGAATAGAGCTGGCGTCAGCACGCAATTTTCGTTATGCTCCGCACGCTCAGCTGGAGTGTGAATTACGCATGGCAGGATTTTTTCTCACACTTGAAGGGATTGAAGGCGGGGGCAAAACAACCCAAGTCCCGCTCCTGGCAGAGGCATTGCGAGCCCAGGGCCGCAAAGTGCTTATCACTCGGGAACCGGGCGGAACCGAAGTCGGCCAAGCCCTGCGGCGGATTCTTTTAGAACCTACTGCTACACCCCTCGCTTCCGAGGCCGAACTGCTCCTCATGCTGGCCGACCGCGCCCAACACGTCCATGAGGTTATCCTGCCTGGACTCCACGCCGACAAGGTCGTCATTTCAGATCGGTTTGTAGATTCCACAATTGCCTACCAAGGCTATGGGCGAGGCATCCCCCTCGATGTGCTGGAGCGATTGAATGCTTTTGTGTGTAGCGAGTGCATGCCAGCATTGACCCTCATCCTTGATTTGCCAGTCACAGCCGGTCTCCAACGGGCAAACAAGCGCCGTGGCGTGGTAGAAAAAACCGACACCTTTGAAGCCGAGGCAGTTGATTTCCACGAGCGGGTCCGAGCCGGGTTTTTAGCTGTTGCAAACGCGCAGCCCGAGCGAGTGTGTTTGATCAAAGCGGATCGGCCGGTTGAAGTGGTTCATCGGGAGATCTTGGCAATAGTGTGGGAGAGGATGGCGGGCATGAAACGTGAAACGTAAAACGTGATCAGAAATTTGCCTTCCCGTCCCTTTACGTTTCACGTTTGACTCATTACGTTTCACCCATGCCCTTCACTGCAATCAAAGGTCACCCAGACGCACTGGCGGCTCTGCACAATGCGCTCAAAACTGAGCGTCTCGCCCATGCGTATCTGTTTGTTGGTCCGTCAGGGATTGGCAAGAAACGCACTGCGCTTGCGCTTGCGCAGGCCGTGCTGTGCACGGAAAATCCAACTGAAGGCTGCGACACCTGTGCCGCCTGTGTATCTGTTATGAGTGGCTCTCATCCTGACCTGACACGCGTCAATCCAGAAGAAGGCAAAAGCACGATTGGCATTGACCAAGTCCGGGAGCTACAACACTTTTTGGGCCTCAAATCTGCACGCGGGAATCGTAAAATTGCTCTTGTCGAAGAGGCTCACTTACTGACCTTGCAGGCGCAAAGCGCACTCCTCAAAATGGTCGAAGAACCCCCCGGGGCGGCCCTGCTGATGCTGCTATCAGTCAATGCGGCAACGCTCTCCCGGCCCTTGCTGTCTCGCTGTCAACAGATTCGGTTTGCGGCTCTACCTCTTGCCGTTGTTGAAGAGCTGCTGGTCCAAGAGCACGCCAGAGAGCCTGTTGAGGCGCACGCTCTGGCCCTGTATAGCCGGGGCAGTATGGGATATGCTCTGTCGCTGAATACCGAAGTCTTTACCGAAGAACGTCAGTATGTCATCGAAGAGCTGCAACAACTCTCCGAGGCTTCCTTTAGCCAGGTCTCTCGGCTGGCCGAATGGCTTGTGGCAAGCCGGAAGAAGAAGCCCCGGGCGAAGCAAAAAGTACAAAAAACGATAGAAGCGGCGGAGACCTCAGCCAGCGGAGACCGCTTGGAACTTGTCCTGTCCTGGTATGAAGAACAACTCCGCTATCTTTTGTTGGGCCAAGAGGGCGTGGTACGCTACCAAGACTGTCTTCCTGCAATGACGCAGGCCGCCCAAGACCTCAGTGTTGAAGAGGCCCTGCGACAACTCACCCTGGCCTATGATACGATGCAGGCGCTAGGCCGGAATGCCAATGCGCGGCTTGCCGTCGAAGACATGCTGTTACAAATTTCCGCTCGATATTAGGAGACCCCCATGAGTCAGTCCCGGAAAATCCTTGTTGGTGTTGCGTGGCCGTATGCCAATGGAGAGCAACATATCGGCCATATTGCTGGAGCCTACCTGCCCCCGGATATCTTTTCCCGCTACCAGCGTATGATCGGCAATGAGGTCCTGATGGTGAGTGGCTCTGATACACATGGGACTCCAGTCACGGTTCGTGCAGAATCTGAGGGGAGTAGTCCAGCCGCCGTGGTCGAGCGATTTCATACAGGGTTTGTGGAAAGTTATCTGAAGCTGGGCTTGACCTTTGATCTGTTTACCCACACTGATACTCAAAATCACTGGGATGTCACCCAGAAAATGTTCAGCCAACACCGTGACAAAGGCTATATCTATAACGATACCCAGCAGCAATTATACGACCCACAAGCCCAGCGATTTTTGCCCGATCGCTACGTTGAAGGCACCTGCCCGTTTTGCGCCAGTCCTGAGGCGCGCGGGGATCAGTGCGACAACTGTAGTCGAACGTATGAAGCAACCGAGTTGAAACAGCCCCGTTCGCGGATTACTGGCAATACCAGCCTCGAAGTCCGTGAGACCGAGCATTTTTTCTTGGACCTGGGCAAGCTCCAGCCGCTCCTCAAGGAGTGGCTGCAAAAAGAAAAGTCGCACTGGCGGCCAAACGTGCTCAATTTTTCCCGCACTCAGGTCGAGCAAGAAACCTTACATGGCCGACCAATCACCCGCGACTTAGAGTGGGGCATTTCCATTCCGCTTGAGGGTTATGAAGATAAGCGGATCTACGTCTGGTACGACGCAGTGATCGGCTATTTCAGCGCTGCAATTGAGTGGGCCACACTCAATGATACGCCGGACAAATGGCGAGAATGGTGGGATCCAAGCGTCAATCCAGATGCGCGGGCATATTATTTTATTGGCAAAGATAATATTCCGTTCCACGCCATGATGTGGCCAGCCATGCTGCTTGGTTATGAGGGGCTGAACCTCCCGTACGATGTCCCGGCCAATGAATATCTCAATATGTACGGGCGGAAGTTCAGCAAAAGCCGGGGCCATATTATTAGCATCCAGGGCGCTCTGAAACGCTACCAAGCTGATGCCTGGCGGTATGCTCTGACGGCGATCGCCCCAGAAGCCAGCGACGTAGATTTTACCTGGGACGACTTTGTTGAACGGGTCAATAACGAACTCCTGGCCAACTGGGGCAATCTGGTCAATCGGGTGCTCGGCTTTGCCAATTCTCGTTTCAAAGGCAGTATCCCTGAACCCGGGCCGCTTGATGCGAAAGATCAAGCCCTCTTGGACGAGGTCAAAGCTGGCTTTCAGAGCGTTGGGGATCTGTATAATGCGGTCAAGCCTAAAATGGCGCTCAACGAAGTCCGGCGCTTGAGCCAGCAGGCCAACCAGTATTTTCATGAAAAAGAGCCCTGGAAAACGATTAAAACAGACCCGCAGCTAGCTGCCACAACAATCTATGTGGCTGTGCAAGCCATTGACTGGCTCAAACTCTTGTGGGCACCAATTTTGCCCCACACCAGCCAACAGCTGCATGAATTACTCGGCTATGATGGCCAATTGTTTGGGCGCCAATACACCGAAACGGTCGAAGACGCACGCGGTTCACACGTGGTACTGCGTTACGATCATAGCCAGGCAACCGGAGTCTGGGAGCCGAGCACGTTTCAAGCCAACCAAGCGTTGCGGAAACCTGCACCGCTGTTTGTGAAGCTTGACGATGATGTAGCGGAACAAGAGACCGAGCGACAGAATGCGTAGTTGCTTCTGTCCGGTCCCCTCTCCCTCAAGGGCGAGGGAGAAAAACAAAACTAATGCTTATTGATTCACACTGCCATCTGACAGACGAAAAATTCGATGCCGACCGCGCTGAGATGATCGACCGTGCCCGAGCGGCTGGGGTCTCCCGTTTTATTGTGATTGGAGCGACTGGTGCGTTTGTCCATAATGAAAAAGCGGTTGCCCTTGCCCAGGAACAGGCTGATGTGTTTGCTGTGATTGGCGTGCACCCACACGATGCCAAGACAATCACACCAGAGACGTATGCACGTTTACGTGAACTGGCTCAGCAACCCAAAGTTGTCGGGCTGGGGGAAACCGGGCTGGATTTTTATTACGATAATTCTCCGCGTGAGGACCAGCGGACTCACTTCCGGGCGTTTATTCGCTTGGCACAAGATTTAGGACTGCCGCTGTCTATGCACGTCCGCGATGCATACATCGAAGCAGCCCGGATTCTGCGGGAAGAAGGCGGAGATCACGTCGCCGGTGTCATGCACTGCTTTACCGGCAATACCGAAGAAGCCCAGGCTCTACTTGAGCTTGGGCTGTATATCTCTTTCAGTGGTATTGTGACGTTCAAGAGCGCCCAGGCACTCCGGGACGTGGTCCGTGACGTGCGGCTTGATCGTCTACTCGTTGAAACAGACTGTCCTTTTTTGACGCCTGTTCCCTACCGTGGCAAACGCAATGAGCCAGCCTATGTGGTCGAGGTTGCGCAAATGGTGGCGGAAGTGAAAGAGATGTCGCTCCCAGCAGTCGCTGAAGCGACGCAGAAGAATACACAGATGTTGTTCCGTCTGCCGATCTAGACCGGAAGCCCTCGCTCGCCCTCGGGATGGCGACCTTCACGACACTCCTGACAGATCCCGTAGATCTCCATCTTGTGAGTGGTGGCCACAAAGCCGAAGCGGCGTGCCATCTCCTCCTGCAGCGCCTCGATTTCGGGATGCACAAACTCGATAATACGGCCACACCGCTCACAGATCAGGTGATCGTGGTGGTGTTCTGCTTCGATTTTTTCAAAACGCGCCTGTCCATCCGCAAAGTGACGCTCTGCTGCCAAGCCACATTCTTTGAGGAGCTTGAGTGTCCTATACACCGTCGCGTAGCCGACACGTGGATTAATCTGGCGCACTTCACTGCACAGCTCTTCGACGCTGATATGCCGGTCGGAATTAAAAAACACCCGAGCAATATCGTCCCGCTGGGCGGTTGATTTGAGCCCTTGCTCTTTGATCCACTCGTGGAATGTTTCAAGCCGGTCATTCACAGCGAGGCCCCTCGTTGAAGCATACGACGTAAAGGTGCAGACACTTCCTCAGTCTGAATCTCTCGCTGAGACAGTTCATTGAGCAGCAGTTCGAGTCTTTCAGAGACTGGCGTATCGCGATCGAGGAAGACCATCTCCTTCCCATGTACCCGACAGCCTCCACTTCGCACCCGGTAGCCTGCCCCACGGAGCAACTTTTCCTCACGCACCCGAACGCCATGCTGGGCGGCAAGTGTCTTGAGCTCCTGCAACAAGGCTCCTCCCTTTCCTTTTGTCCCTTTTGACGGCTGCTTTTTTGCCACTCGACCATTGTGGCCAAGCGTACCAGTCTTGTAAAGTGTGCTGTCCTCTGTGTACGAGTCTTGTGTACTGCTCTTGCGAGAGCGCGGCTGCACGGATAAGATTGCCTGACCAAACGGTCAGGGGGAGGATTGAGTGCGATTTCCGCTACACATCACAACAGATATGGTCAAATGGCAGATGAAGAACAAAATGCAGGGCAACCAGCGCTACCCTGTGGTTCTCATGCTGGAGCCTTTGTATACGTGTAATCTGGCATGTGTCGGCTGTACCCCAGAACGCCACATGGGCGATCTCAAAGATCGTTTGAGCCTGGAACAAAGCCTGCAAGCCGTTGATGAAGCCGGTGCCCCGGTTGTGTCCATCTGTGGGGGAGAGCCAACCGTCTACCCAGAGCTGCCAGAGCTGGTTGAGGCTGTGATCGCCCGCAAACGCCATATCTACCTGTGTACCAACGGTATTTTACTCGACCGTTTCTACGAAAAGAGCAAACCGCATAAACGCCTGTCGATCAATATTCATCTCGATGGCATGCGCGAAACGCACGACTTTGTGTGTGCTCGGGAAGGCGTCTTCGATCAAGCCATTG
The DNA here is from genome assembly GCA_965231765.1 of Binatia bacterium. GTDB lineage: Bacteria > Desulfobacterota > Binatia > Bin18 > Bin18 > JAAXHF01. Next base: position 2,752,656 of record OZ246887.1, on the reverse strand, counting down.
AGATGATTAAAGTCGGTAAAAAGCTCGGCTATTCCATGTGTACCAACACAACGATCTTCCGTGAAACCAGTATGCAAGAGATCGAAGAGATGTGTGAGCTGCTCACCGGGCTCGGCATAGATGGCATGATGATTTCGCCCGGTTATCAATACGAGAGTGTGAAAGAAAACCACTTTTTACATCGCGAAGAAATTCACCAGAAATTTGAGCACGTCTTAGAGCTGTCCAAGCGCTACCCGATCTCTCTCACCCCTCTCTTTTTAGAGTTCGCAGCAGGGAAGCGTGATTATCCATGTACCCCGTGGGGCAATGTCACCCGCACCCCTTTTGGTTGGAAAGATCCCTGTTATTTGATTGGCAAGCGCTACTTCAAGACCTGGAACGAATTCTGGAACGGGGTTGATTGGGACTATTGGGAGAAGCGTGAAGACGATCTGTGTCAGAATTGTTTTATGCACTCCGGCTTTGAAGCCTCCGTCGTCCGCAAGCTGCCTGAGAGCCCCAAAGATATGCTGACCATGGCCAAGTGGATGTTCTCGGCGTAAACTGTCCTCCATGAAAGTTGCTCGCCTATACACATCAAACGACATCCGTTTCGAAGAAGAACCTGTCCCGACCGTCGGCCCAGGTGAAGCTCTGGTCAAAACCCGAGTCTGCGGCATTTGTTCGGGTGATGTCATGGGCTGGTATATTGAGAAGAAGGCCCCAATCGTTTTTGGTCATGAGCCGGCTGGAGAGATTGTAGAAGTCGGCTCACAGGTCTCCGATGTCCGGCCAGGAGACCGGGTCTTTATCCATCACCACGCGCCGTGTTTTACCTGTCGAGCTTGTCAACGTGGTCAGTTTGTACAGTGCCAGACTTGGCGCTCATCGCGTCTTGTGCCTGGCGGCATGGCCGAGTATTTTCTTGTCCCCAAAGAAAATCTGTCCGGCGACACCTTGCAACTTCCAGCCGACCTGTCTTTTGCTGATGGCTCCTTGATTGAGCCAGCCGCGTGCTCAGTCAAAGCCGTGCGCCGTTCCCGACTCCAAGCGGGTGAAAGTGTGTGTATCATTGGTCTCGGCATTATGGGCCAACTCAATGTCGCGCTGGCACGACATGCGGGTGCAGGGACAATCATGGGAACCGATTTTGTGCCCTACCGTCGAGACAAAGCCCTTCAGCTTGGTGCAAACGTCGCCTTTGATCCAGCCCAAGGCCCGGTCGAAGCGGCGATTCGGGAGTATACCAACGGCGAGATGGCTGAGGTGGTCATCGTCGGGCCTGGCTCTATTGAAGCGATGGAGCTTGGTATTCGGTGTGTGGCAAAAGGGGGAACGGTCGTGCTGTTCACCACCAGCACTCCGGAGGCCACTCTCCCGGTTTCCCCGTACGATCTGTATTTCAATGAAATCAGTCTTATCCCCAGCTATTCGTGCGGACCGAACGATACGCGTGACGCACTTCAGCTCATCAGCACCGGCGTTGTGACCGCTGAGCAATTCATTACGCACCGCTTCCCGTTTGCTGCGATTCATGACGCCTACCAAAATGCAGCGGCAGCGCAGGATTCACTCAAAACGATTATCGAGTTTCCATAGGGCACAGCGCATGGCTGACACAGACACAGGCTTGTCACGTTTTCATGAAAACCACGACGGCGACAATGGCTACGCATGGGACGGAGTCGAACGGGAAACCTATAAAAACAGCCAGGAAGCCGGCCGAAAATGGCAGGGCATCATCCGCCAGGTACTCGTCGGTCGCCATGCAGAAGCCACCCAATTTCATGTGCGCTATTTTGAAGTCTCGCCGGGCGGTTACTCCAGCCTCGAAAAACACGAGCATGCGCATGTCGTCATTGCCGTGCGAGGCCAGGGCAGAGCCGTTCTTGATGCGACTGCCCACGAGATGCAGCCACTCGACACCGTGTATGTTGCCCCCTGGATGCCACATCAATTTTTGGCGCTCGGCGATGAGCCGTTTGGCTTTTTTTGTATCGTTGACGCCAAACGAGATAGGCCACAATCGGTCTCTCCGACTGAACACGATTGTGCTGTGCGAGCAGGTGCGGTAAGTGATACGTGAACACAGCGTCCCTAGCACGTCCATCAAAACAGACAACAGATAGACACGGCTGGAGATAGGGAGAGGCATGGAAAATCCACTGCTACAGGTCCATAAGCTCGGCCAAAGCATTTGGTATGACAATATTCGGCGCAGCCTGATTACGTCGGGCGACCTGCAAGCCCTAGTCGAGCGGGACGGGGTGTGTGGGGTGACGTCGAATCCAGCCATTTTCGAGAAGGCGCTGTCCAGCAGCGAAGATTACGACCAGCCCATGCGAGCCCTTGTGGAACAAGGTGCTGGAACAGCGAAAGACATTTATGAACGGCTGGCGATTCAAGACATTCAGATGGCGGCCGATATCTTAGCTCCAATCTACCAACATACGAACAGACGAGATGGCTACGTCAGCTTTGAGGTCTCTCCTCATCTGGCGCATGATACCCAAGGCACGATTGAGGAAGCCCGGCGCCTGCGGTCTCAGATTGACCGCCAGAATGTCATGATCAAGGTCCCGGCCACCCAAGCGGGCCTCCCGGCTATTACTCATCTCATCAGCGAAGGCACAAATATCAACGTGACCTTGCTATTCGCTGTGGAGATGTACGAGGCTGTGGCTGAAGCATATATCGCGGGCTTGGAACAATTGTCTGCCAGTGGCGGAGCACTTAACAAGGTCAGCAGTGTCGCCAGCTTTTTTGTCAGCCGGCTGGATTCCCTCGTTGATGAGCAGCTGAGCATGGCCCTGATCTCTGCTCAGAACACCGCACAAGAATCTCAAGTCGAGCCGCTGCTCGGCAAGGCTGCCATTGCCAACGCCAAAATTGCGTATGCCGTGTATCAAGACTTGGTGGCCAGCCCACGCTGGCAACGCTTGGCAGAACAAGGAGCCAGCCCACAGCGCTTGCTGTGGGCCAGCACCAGCACCAAAAATCCGGACTACCCTAAGACCATGTATGTGGATGAGCTGATCGGTCCGGATACGGTCAATACCCTGCCGGACGAGACAGTCAACGCGTTTCGACAAACAGGTCAGCCCACGTCCCGATTGACGGAAAACTGGACGGAGAGCATTGGACAGGCCCGAGAAACGCTCCGAGTATTGGGTCAGCTGGGGATTTCTCTCCAACAGGTGACGGATCATCTTCTAGCCGACGGTGTCAAAAAATTTGGCGATCCCTTTGATAAACTGCTGAGCACGATCGAACACAAACGCCAAGCCCTGCTGGGCAAAGGACTAGCGCAGCAGAGCTATCATCTTGGTGAAGCGGCCGCTGCAGTTGAGGACCGGCTCAACGAGTGGCGGACGGCAGGCAACGTCCGCCGCTTATGGCGAGGCGATACCGCTCTGTGGTCGGGCACAGATGAAGATCAGTGGCTGGGTTGGCTGACTGTTGTTGAGCAGCAGCACAACAACCTCGACACGTTGCAGCAGATTGCTGACGATGTGCGCCAGAGCGAGGTGACTGACGTTGTGCTTCTCGGCATGGGTGGTTCAAGCCTGTGCCCGGAGGTATTGCGGCGTACATTTGGCCAACAAGACGGTTTTCCTGAGCTGCATGTCCTTGACTCGACAGTTCCAGCTCAAATCCAGGCCATTGTGCAAAAAATTGATCTTACCCGTACACTGTGTATTGTCTCCTCAAAGTCGGGTGGCACGATCGAACCGAATGTTCTCATGCAGTCCTTCATGCAGCTGCTCCGGAGTGCGCTTGGGACACAACAGGTCGGGGAACACTTTATCGCTATTACTGACCCAGACACGAAACTCCACCAGCTGGCGGAGACTGAACACTTTCGGTATATCGTGCATGGAACGCCGAGTATTGGCGGGCGGTTTTCAGCCTTATCTCCATTCGGTTTGCTTCCGGCTGCCATTATGGGCATTGATGTTGGGCGGTTTCTCGATAGCACGATACGGATGGTGCAGTCTTGCGCGGCGAGCGTACCACCGGATGCCAATCCTGGCGTGACGCTCGGTCTTATTTTGGGCACCTTGGCTCAACATCCTCAGCATGGCAGAGATAAGATTACCTTAGTCACCTCACCAGCGATTGACGCTTTGGGGGCTTGGCTGGAGCAGCTGATTGCTGAATCCACGGGAAAAAATGGACACGGGCTTATTCCCATCGATGGCGAACAGCTCGGCACGCCCGAGGTATATGGAACGGATCGATTATTTGTGTATATGCGTTTGAATACTGCTCCGTCAGCCGAACAGGACACAGCAATCGACGCCCTGGAGCAGGCTGGGCAGCCAGTTATCCGCATCACGCTAGAAGATACGATTGATCTTGGACAGGAATTCTTTCGGTGGGAAATTGCGACGGCTGTTGCCGGTGCGATCTTTGGTCTCAATCCGTTCAACCAGCCCGATGTCGAAGCCAGCAAAGTCGCGACACGTGCCCTGATGAACGCGTACGAAGAACGCGGAGAACTCCCCTCTGAAGCGCCTTTGCTTCAGGACGCAGCACTCACCCTGTTTGCCGATCCTTCCAACGCCAACGCGATTATGTCAACAGCAAAAACACATACGATCGAGACATTTCTTGCTGCCCACCTCGGTCGGCTCCAGCCTGGAGATTACTTTTCCATCAATGCCTATATTGAAATGAATGCAGCCAACGATCGCATACTACAAGATATTCGCAACACAGTGCGTGATCGCAAGCAAGTTGCCACAACGATCGGCTATGGTCCACGCTTCTTGCACTCTACTGGCCAGCTGCATAAAGGTGGCCCTGATACAGGTGTCTTTCTACAGCTCATGGCGGATGATCCAGAAGACGTGGCTATCCCAGGACAATCCTACAGTTTTAGCCTCTTGAAAAACGCCCAAGCGCAGGGGGACTATGCTGTTTTAGCGGAACGCAACAGACGCGTCGTGCGAATCCACCTTGGTGCAGATGTTCAAGCCGGCTTGGCCCGCCTACAGGCGATTGTTCAGCAGCTGACTCAGTAGGATAATCCCACGTATGGTGACAAGCATCGCAGAGCACGCTCTCACCTTTATCACCAATGGTAATGTCGTCGGGCTGGGATCAGGACGGGCCTCCAGGAACTTTGTGCGCGCCCTTGGTGCGCGTGTCCAGGCTGGTTTGCAGATTCGGGGCATTCCCACATCGCAGACCACAGCAGACTTAGCAAAAAGCCTGCGTATTCCGCTGACTACTCTGAATGACGTAGACAGGGTCGATATTGCTATTGATGGCGCTGACGAAGTTGATCCAGCCCTGCATCTCATCAAAGGCTATGGTGGCGCTCTGGTCAGAGAAAAAATTGTTGCCGCCTCAGCTGAGCGATTTGTCATTCTCGTCGGAGCGGAGAAACTTGTTCCAGTCCTCGGATCGCGAGGAAAATTGCCTATTGAAATACTGCCCTTTGGCGTAGCGCTGTGTCTGCGTCAGCTTCATCAATTCGATTGGCAGCCCCAACTGCGTGAAGAGAACGGCAGCCCGTTTGCGACTGACAACGACAATTATATTATTGATTGCAGTATCCCTGCCCTGCCCTCCCCTGCGACTTGGGAACATAAATTATTGGCCGTCCCTGGAGTCGTTGGGACTGGGTTATTTGTTGATATGGCCGACACTATCTTGATCCAAGACGGTGAGAGGGTGCAGGTTCGCGAGAGGTCCCGAAATGTCTGACACAACGTATATTCAGGAAGCTGCTCGGTTTTTGTTCGAGGAACGCCAAGCAGGGAACTCCTTTGCTCCTATTCCAGCGCCATACACTCCACACCATTTTGACGAAGCGTATGCCGTCCAAGAGGCACTCCAACAACGACTTGTTGCGGTGTCTGGCCCCATTGTCGGGTACAAGATTGCCCTGACCACACCTGTGATGCAGCAGATGGTCGGTGTCGGCGAGCCGATCGCTGGCGCTATCCTAGCGAAGACCATCCACGACTCGCCGGCACGTGTCCAGTGTCGTGACTACGTGCACTTGGGGGTCGAGTGTGAGATCGCTGTTCAGTTGTCTGCCGATCTGCCAGCGGAGAGAGCCCCCTATAGCCGCGACAGCGTTGCCGACGTTGTTGGGACTGTCCGGGCCGCCTTTGAACTGGTTGATGATCGTCACGCGGACTACGCTCAACTTGCCCCACACGTGTTCTCACTACTCGCTGATAATGCTTGGAACGCGGGTATCGTCCTGGGCCCAGCAATCACAGATTGGCGCTCCCTTGACCTTGCCGCTGCCCGGGGGACGATGCGTATCAATGGAGAAATCGTAGGCGAAGGGCATGGCCGTGATGCCCTGGGACACCCTTTGGAGGCTCTGGCATGGCTTGCCAACATGTTTGCCAAGCGGGGTAAGGGCCTGTCCCGAGGCATGAGCGTCATGACAGGCAGTGTCGTTGCCACGAAGTTCGTCACTCCTGAAGATGTGGTAGAGCTGTCAGTGGATGGACTCGGCGAGGTGAGTCTTCGCGTTGAGTGAGTATGTCTGCACATTTCACGTCTACACATCTTTACCCACCTTGACATCCTCCACAGCTCGCGCAGCTTGTTTCTAGAAAAGGAGTCTGCTAGAGTTCCCTGATCAATTGACCGCGCTTAGCTAGTGAGTTTGGTTCGAGATGAAGGCCCCTGGAATCTACTCATTGTTCTTTGGGCCTTTCTTAGTTTCATGGAGGTTTTCGTGGCGACGAATTTGTTTGTAGGCAATCTTTCTTTTCAAATGACTAACGCAGACCTTGAGGAGTTGTTTAGTCAGGCTGGCAGCGTCACATCCGCCAATATTATCATGGATAGAGACACTGGCCGTTCCCGAGGGTTCGGGTTTGTTGAAATGGGGAGCGAGGGTGAAGCCCAAGCTGCAATTGAACAGTTTAACGGCTATGAAGCTCAAGGCCGCGCCCTAACGGTCAACGAGGCCAAGCCCCGCGAGCCCCGTGGCGGTGGCGGCGGTCGGCGCTGGTAATACTGGTTATCTGAGCCGGGTATCTCCCGGCTCCAATACTCTCTCTGGTCGCTCCGTCTGCTCTCCGCTATTTCCTGCCTTAGCCCTCGCCCCGGCAGTGATAAAACGTCCCTCCTTCTCCTTGTTCCTCTGCCTTCATCATATGAATCTTCTGCCGTCATTTGGCTGCTGCATGCCTGGAGGTTTTTACTGGCGAGGAACTGACGCAAAATCGTGACTGGCCAGGACTGGCGGCCCAGGCTTGCGAGAAAAATACGCTAGTTATATGTCGTGGTACTTAGTCGAAAAGATCAAACGAGAAGCCCAGCGCGAGCACGGAGAATAGTCGGGAATGTCTCCTATCTGACTCGTATCAAGACCTCTTTATCCCCGTACAGAACGTTGATTTGACAGCAACAAATGAGTGAAGTAGGTTGGGCCGCCTGCCGCAGCAGAGAAATTAAATAACACGTCTATAGTCTCACAGAGCTGATTCTCTAGCAGGGTTCACGTTCTTGGGTATGAATGTATGTGAGATGCAGAGAGGGGGCAGAATATCTGAGAGACTCATATGTGAAATGTAACAGAACAGGGAAAATTCATGCAAAAAAGGGAGGAATATTCATGAGAATACGTTTGTCACACAACGTGCTTGTTTTGCTAATTATGCTCTCACTCGTCATGATTCCGGGCAGAGCGGAATCACTGAGTATTTTACTCACCAACGATGATGGGATAACCACCCCTGGTCTCCAAACCGTGAAAAACGTACTCCGGGCTGCCGGTCACGACGTGCTCGTGGTTGCCCCGGACGGCGCTCAGAGTGGCAGTAGTGCCGCCCTGACACTCGCTCCAGTCGTTCTCACCGAGGTCGGCCCGGACGAATACTCCGCCGCCGATACCGAGCCAGCCAGCTGTATCGGCGTGGGCTTGGGGCTTCTGGCTGAGAAAGAAATGGTACCCGACTTGGTCATATCGGGGACTAATGATGCAGCCAACATCGGGGCAGCAACGCCGGTGTCAGGAACCGTGGGGGGGGCCATTGCTGCTATCAGCTTGATCGTGGGAGGCAGCTCGATTCCAGCCATTGCCATCAGTACAGATCCACCGGCTGATGTTGATGAGGACGAGAATCCCATGGAATATGAGGCGCATTTTGCGCATGTCGCCGACTTTCTTGTGGAGCTGGTTACGTTCCTTGAGGGGGCACCGCTTGGAGAGGACGGCGCGCTCCTGCCGCTTGATACGGCGCTCAATGTCAATTATCCGCCATTGGCTCCTGAAGAGATTGCAGGCATCTCGTTGAACGTCCAGGGGCGAACGTATCCCGGCCTGACGCTGGCCTATGCGAGAGATGCCGATGAGCCGAATACCTTCGGTGTCAGCTTCCCTGACCCCGGCCCGCAAGATGAAGTGCCTGGCGCGGACGTGACGGCTTTTAATGCCGGATTTATTACCATCGTCCCCATCTCTCCTGACTACACGGTCAATCCGGACGTCAGAGCAGATATTAAGGCTGGACTGAGCGGTCTGGTTGACGACTCCAATCCTCAAGATTGTAATATGGATGGGGTCTTCAACGGAGCAGACATTGTTGGGGCAGGCTGTCCATAGAGCGAAGCAACCAGCAGTAGGGGCGGTTCGCGAACCGCCCCTACACGAAATGATCAGTACCGAACACAGGCAATTAAAAATCGCTCTACGGTCGGACTTCGTAATAAGCGTTCATCGGATTTTTGAAGTCATACTGCTTAAAACGGGTAAAACCCACCTCAGTGACCATTTTACGCGCCACCGGCTCAGTAAACCCCAGCGTTCCAAGCCCCTCACCGTTCGGTTCTGACATGGCCGACGACATACAACACAAGACGGAAAATCCATAGAACATCGATGCCATGGGGTTTTGCTCCATGTTTTCTTCAAACGTCGGCAAACTATGGATATCAGCAATCAGCCAGGTGCCATCCGGTTTAATAGCCTGATAAATCGCGTGCATCACGGAAGTTGGATTGGCCATATCGTGCAAGCAATCAAACGTCGAGATAAAGTCAAAGCTATGGTCGGTCGGAATCGCATCTCCGTTGGCGTCGTGAAACGCCACGTTTTGGACACCAGCCTCAGCCTTTTTTTCCTCTGCTCGTGCGAGAGCATAGGTTGAAATATCATAGCCGTGAAAGTCTGACTTGGGGTAGGCTTTCGCCATCTCAAGAAGTGCCACCCCCGAGCCACAGCCGACGTCCGCGACTTTTGCCCCAGCCTCCAGCTTCGGCACAACATCATCCAGCTTGGGGAGCGCTCGTGGCACCAAATGGGCACGAAACCAGGGGGCAATCAACCGCTCAACTCCGCGTGCGCCCTCTGGCCCAAAAGCGTCATATGGTAGGCCAAGACCAGTTTTGAACGATTCTGGGAGTTTTTCTAATACGCCCATTTGCTGTGGCAGGGCACAAAACCCGCCAGCCGCAAACGCGGGGCTATTTTCATTGGCTAAGACTAAGGCGGCTTCGGGCGATAACTCAAAACGCCCCTCACCGTGATATTCGAGCAGCTTTGCCGTTGCTTGGCCCTGCAACCACTCACGCAGCCAGCGTTCATGCAGGCCGGTTTTGTCAGCTAACTCCTGGCTTGTCATCGGTCCAGCATCTTGGAGGGCTTGATACAGCCCCATCCGGTCACCCAGATACACCATGCCAGACATGACTGCCCCGCTGAGCAGCCCAAAAACATTTTCGGCTGTTTTCTGGACTTTGTCGCGATCAATCTCTTTTGTATACTCGGCCATTCTCAGCCCTCCATTTCTGTTCTTGTCTCCTGTTTCCTATTGTGGTCTATGCTTGCCTGTTCTTGCTCATTCTGGGCAATCACGCCTCCTCTATGTGACGTGTGAGAAACCCTCTGGCGACGTATGTCTGGCTCTCGTATGATCTCAGCACGACGTTCCTTGAGGTTGTCGATCAGGTTCTCACCCTATTAGAGCGCAGACGGCGTGTCTCCAAGCGGGCGTCCCTGCCCGCTCTGAACCAGACCGTACGGCTTACGGCTATGCCTCTCGAATCGCCTTCGCCCGGACTTCCATCTCTCCAGCTTCCGCCTCTCTCTCCATCTTCCTGAGTAAAACGGCATAATTGTCAAACAATGCAGCCACTGAGGGATGCTCCGGCCCCAGCATTTCTGCTCGAATCGTTAATGCCCGCTTATAGAGGGCTTCGGATTCTGGGTAGCGGCCTTGGGCGCAGTACACTTCGCCCAGGCCAACCAAGCTGCTTGCGACGGAATGGTGGGAGGGGCCAAAAGCGTCTTCTCGAATGTCTAATGAACGCTTGAAAAGCGCTTCTGCTTCCACGTAACGACTCTGATCGCCATAAATCGCAGCCAGGTTATTCAGGCTATTGGTCAGGCTCATGTGCCGCGAACCGTGGAGATTTTCCTTAATCGTTAAAGACCGTTTAATGAGCGTTTCGGCTTCACCGTATTGGCTCTGGTCTCGACATAAGGAGGCAAGGTTATTGAGACTCTGGGCAACTAGCAGATGGCTTGGGTCCAGCAGCTCTTCTCGGATTGCTAACGCCCGCCGATACAGTGGCTCTGCTTGCTCATATTTTTTCTGGTTGTGGTACAGGTTGGCAAGATTGTTGAGAACAATCGCCAGCCGGATGTCTGCTTCTCCGAACTGCTCAACTTCCTTGAGCGCCTCAACAAAGAGCCCTTCAGCTTCTTCATAGCGTCCCTGTAAATGGAGCTGCGTTGCTTTGTGATTGTTCGCTTCCCAGTGGAGTTCGTCGTCCATCTTTATACCCTCTTCGTATCCTCTTCTTTTTGTCTGTGTTCAGCTGAACCAGGTGGAAAACCAGACACGTATGCTCAATCCCATGTAGGTATTCAGGCGTGCATCCAGAGCCATGAAGCTCATGAAAAAATACCAACCCGAGCAGGCTAACAACGCCAGCTGCTTCCACCACCGGGGTTGGAGGGCCAGCGGCAGAAAGCGGCGATTGACATATAGGGTGTGGAGCGCGGTAACAGCGAGAAGAAAACCTGCAATATTGGACATGATCAGAATCATCGTCAACGGTCGGGCAATCTGCATGGCGATCGAACACCAAGTGATATACATACCGATGATAAGATAGTAGATCTTATACACATTATGCGGCGGCATATGACGAGTCAAGATAAAGGCTGAGCCCACGACCCAAGCTGTTCCAAATACAAAGACGCTGACGGTTGTTCGCCATTCAACCAGCATGCTGACGGTTCCGCCTGGACCCATGTCCTGACCAAGTCTCAAAGCAGACATCGCAACACAGCCGAGGACACTGACAAGATACACCAGCACGAGTGGAGTGAGAACGCGGGCTTCAACCTGTTCTGCCTGCATACGTGATGCCATCTGTTTGATTACCCAGATGGCTGCTGGAACGCCATACAGGAAAGCAGCCACAAGCAGGAGCTGCGGCCCTGACAGTAGGCTTGCTTCAGATCCCCACGCGAAGAGAAGACCTAGGCCAACAACCAGTGCCGTGCTGATCCAGACAAGACGGCTCCTGCTGCCCTCTCGTTCAGGCTGGCTGCCAGTCCAAATCATATCACTCCACCGCCGCCCAATCCCGTCAAGACTCCCAAGCTGGCTGGAGAACAAGACCCAAAAGCCACACAGCAGCGTCAGATACCAAAAAATACTCCCATGTCTGTTTGCGATCCCTTCGGCTTGAAATGCAGCCGCCTGCCACTGTCCCAGATTGAGACTCGGGTCAATAAACTCAATCGCCAGAATAGCAGGCAGGGCAATGCCCAGCATGGCCCCGCCGCCCCAGATAACCGCCTGATCAAACAGAAGATATTTCCACCATTCTCGGAACTTCTGAATATTTTCTTGGGTGACTGGAAAGACCATGCCTAAGTGTGACAGGCTGATCTCTTTTCCGCCCACAGCTGAGGGAATTGCCCCGACCAACGAACCCATACCCCAACCTTTGTCGCGGATATAGTTGCTAATCGCAGCGTTGCCCAAGCCACCTGTCCCGGCAAAAGCAGCAAATCCAGCAATCAGTGACCAATCGAGCGCTTCGCCACTTGGAAAATAGCCAAAGTTCACAAAACCAGACAGGACCAAGCCCCACGACTGCCCGCTGGCCATGAAAATATCAATGAACAACAAGTAGCTAAAAATCCAGACGACCATACAGGTAATCGTGACCTGGAGCATGGTGTAGACTTTACCCCCAAACAGGACGAGAGCAGCACAGATGGCAAAAATAGCGTAGGCACATATTGTGATGAGCAGGGCGTCAGCTTCGGTCGGAATGACGTAGGCGTCGCGTTGGACACTCAGGATACCAGCTGCCACGGCCGTCGCGGCATTGGTCGCCAAACCTGGCCACAGCATGCTCGCGTCTAAGCCCAAATACCAGGTGCTATACCATTTGCTACTTGGCCAGCAACGCATATAGCCGGTAAAAATCGGCTCGCCTGTGGCCAGGGCATACCGGGCGACTTCTTGATTGAGGCAGGACTGTAGAATGACCGAGATAGTGGCAATCCACAACATTGCCCCAGCGTATTTGGCGGTGAGGGCCGGACCGAGCAGCCATTCGCCGCTGCCAATTGCTGCGCCGACAAGAATGACACCCGGGCCAATTTCGCGCAGGGCTCCACGTATACTGAAGGGCGGTGGCGCGGGGAGATTACCGACGTTCCAGGCCGGCAGGCTGCCGGGATCGGGGAAATCTTGGCTGGTTTCTGAATCCTGCGACATGGAGAGGATGTTTCTTAAAGTCCCCTCTCTCTCAGGGAGAGGGTGTCGGCTATAGCAGTAAATCCCGGTGGGGCAGGCCCCACCCCACGTAAAGAGCAGACAGGATCACTGAAACTCCGGCATCACTTCTTGCGCGAATAGATCGATGTTTTGCTTTGCTCGGGCCGTATCCCGTGCTCCGGCATGCAGATAAAAAGATGCCTGTTCTATGCCGAACTCGTCTCGCAACTCACCCAAGCGTTTCCGACAATCTTGCGGGTTACCAACAATCGCCCGCTCTTCCAAGTTGTCAGGTAGGGATTGAACGAGCTCAAGGAATATCTTGAGCGGATCGCTGGAGCGCAATTGGGCCATCGCCTCTGGCGGTATAAACGAGGAGATCAAATCCACATAGTTGCGCGTGCATTCCTTGGCTTCTGCCATGGCTCGGTGTCGATCCTGATCAACAAACAGGAAAAAGATGAAGTTACTCTCCTGACCAGTATGTCCATGTTCCTTGAGCAACGCTCGATAGTGCTCAAGCCGACGCCTGACCTCAGGATGGGGGGCCGACAGCCATGGCACGACAAAGGCATTATCTCCAACGATACCTGCCGTTTCAAAGGACTCCATGCTCAAAGTGCCACGATAGATTGGCGGATGCGGTTTTTGTTTGGGTTTTGGCGACACCGATAATTCCGGGACTTGCCAGAATTTTCCCTCGTACGAAAAGCTGTCTTGCGTCCAGGCGCGCCGAATAATTTCCAGCGATTCTTCGTAGCGCGCCTGACTTTCCTGCGGGGGAACACAAAAACCTTCAAAGTGTTTGGGGATAATGCCGCGTCCAGCTCCGAAGTTCAGACGCCCATCGCTCAAGATGTCGAGCATGGCAAAGTCTTCAGCTTTGCGGAGCGGATTCTCAAAAGGGAGCAGGCTAATCGCAGTACCCAAGCGGAGCGTGCTGGTTTCCCGAGCCAGCGCTGTCAGAAACAGCTGCGGACTGGGACAGATCCCAAACGAGTAAAAATGCTCCTCCCCTAACCATACCGAATCAAAACCAAGTTTCTCAGAATGAATAACGAGATCCAAGGTATCTTGATAATACGTGGCTTCATTCTGACGACCCTGGAAAAAATCAAATAAGGAAAACAGACCAAATTTCATACTGTTGCCTTTCGTTCAGCACTGCTCAGAACATGCCTGAAATTTTCCCATCCGCATCCATGCTCATACCAACCGCTGCCGGTTTGGCAGCCAACCCTGGCATTGTCAGCATATCCCCAGTCAAAGGTACGCAGAAACCAGCTCCAGCGGAGAGTCGAATCTCACGCACTGAGAGAGTAAAATCACGCGGCCGACCATAGCGCTTAGGATCATCAGACAATGACATTTGGGTCTTGGCCATACAAATCGGCACCTTGCTATAGCCCAGGTCGTTAATCCGTTTCAGATCTGTACGCGCCCGTGGCAGCAGGCTGATATCAGCCGCTCCATAGATCTTTTGGGCAATGGTCCGCATCTTGTCCTCAATCGGCATCTCCGATGGATAGAGAAATTGCGGACTTGGCGTGTCTCCCTGACACGCTTCCACAATTGCTTCGGCCAGCGGCAGGCCGCCTTCTCCCCCGTGTCCGAACACATCAATGACTTTTGCTTCAACACCTAAGGCTTGGCATTCGTCTACGACAAGTTGCAATTCGTCCTCGGTGTCAGCCGCAAACCGGTTTACCGCAATGATCGGCTGCAAGCCGTATGTCCGGATACTCTCAGCGTGTTTTGCCAAGTTCTCCATCCCCTGCTTGAGCGCCTTCAGATCAGGTGTATTGATATCCGCAACAGGCGTTCCGCCGTGCATTTTGAGTGCTTTGACAGTGGCAACCAAGACCACCGCAGACGGCCAGATTCCGGCTTCACGGCATTTGATATCGAGGAATTTCTCGCCACCCAGGTCAAAACCAAAACCGGCTTCAGTCACCACATAATCGGCATAGCTCAGTGCCAGACGCGTAGCCAGAATGCTGTTGCAGCCATGCGCGATATTGCCAAACGGACCACCGTGAATAAAAGCCGGAACGCCTTCAACAGTCTGGACCAAATTCGGCTTCAAGGCGTCTTTGAGGATAATGGCCATGGCTTCGGGAGCCTGTACATCGCTGGCGATAACCGGCTCTCTTGTACGGGTGAAGCCGACCACAATCCGCGAAAGACGCTCGATTAAGTCAGCCGGACCGCTCGTCAGGGACAGAATAGCCATGACTTCGGATGCGGCGGTGATATCAAACCCGTCCTCACGCGGAACGCCCATCAATCGCCCACCCAGACCGAGTACAATCTGGCGTAGCGCCCGGTCGTTCATGTCCATGACTCGCCGCCACCGAATCTGGCGCACATCACACTCAATCTGGCCGTGGAAAAGCGCGTTATCGAGCATAGCGGCCAACAGATTATGGGCAGACGTAACAGCATGAATATCACCCGTGAAATGGAGGTTAATGTCCTCCATTGGCAAAACCTGTGACTGGCCTCCACCACATCCCCCACCTTTGACCCCAAAGACGGGTCCCATCGATGGTTCACGCACGGCGACAGCGGCTTGTTTACCCAAACGGGTGAGCGCCTGGCCCAAACCGATCGTAGTTGTTGTTTTGCCTTCCCCAGCTGGCGTCGGGTTAATGGCAGAGACAAGAATGAGCTTGCCCTGGGGACGGGAGGCGGCGGCAGACAGCGCTTCGAGCGCGACTTTAGCTTTCACCCGGCCGTACAGTTCAAGGTATTGTGGCGGGAGGGACAACTGGGCGGCAATCTCCTCAATCGGCTTGAGTGTCACAGCCTGGGCAACCGCCAAATTCTGGTCACGGCTCATAGGTGCGATTCCTTTCTCGTCTTTCTAGCGCTTCCTACTACTCCATATTGTATTTTTGCCGGATTTTCTCCCCGGAAGCAAAGGCTTGTCAAGGACGAAGGCCATGATATACACAGGGCGGCCAAAAAGAATTGATACGTATTCCTGCATTCCAATGAGGAGACACTATGCCAGATGCCCAGCACGGATCACATCGCTTGCGAAATTTGGCTCTCAGTCTGGTCGTCAGCGGTGGGTTCCTATACCTCGCTTTTCGGAACGTAGCACTCGATGAGCTAGGGGCAGCGCTTGGACGAGTGAGTGTGAGCTGGCTGCTCGTTGCGGTTGTCGTCAGCCTGCTGATCATGGTGTTCCGAGCCTGGCGCTGGCAGCTTGAGCTACGGCCGCTTGCTGACGTACCGCTCGGCCGCTTGTGGGTCATTTCATCTGTCGCCTACCTGGCTATCAATTTATTACCTGTTCGGCTTGGAGAGATCGTCCGGCCGTGGCTGCTGTCACGTCGTTCGGATGTGTCTTTTTCGAATGTTGTCGGCAATATTGTCTTGGAGAAGACGGTCGATCTGGTTGCGATTGTTTTTTATATATTGGTTGGACTCTTGACGATCAATGCCCTGCCTCCGTGGGTACGTCAACTGGCGCTTGTTCCGGCTGTAGTTGCGACGATCTTAGTCACCTTAGTCCTGCTCTTTTGGTGGAAAGGCGAGGTATTTACTGAGCGGTGGGTGCTGCGAGTGTTGCCACAGCGCTTTGGCAGCCGTCTCAAAGGCGTCCTGGCGTCGGTTGCCGATGGCATGAATGTGATTCCGAACACCGGTCTGCTGTTGGCTGTGTTTGTCGTATCACTGGCGCTATGGTTTCTGCCGATTCTGTCCAGCTATATTATGATTCGTGCCTTTGATCTGAACGCACCGTTTAGTGCTGCCTTGGTCGTATTTATTTTTATTGGCTTTGGTACGGCACTGCCCAATCTCCCAGGCATGATCGGCCCGTACCAATATGCCTGTCAGTTGGCCCTTGGCCTCTTCGGGGTGAGTGAGGTTGATGGTTTGGCGTATGGATTGGTGCTGAATGCCGTACAGTTTCTGACTCTTGTTGCCCAAGGTTTATGCGCTCTGCCCATCGCTGGGGTCAGCTTTGCTGATATTCGTAAAGCTGGAAATGAGGTGACATTAGGAAGGGTATCTGCGGATTAGGATTGCCTTAGTTGGTAGCTGTACGTGGAGCTGCTCGCCGCGCATGCAAGAAAAAGCGCAGCCGTAGACTCATCGCCAGCACGAGATACGCCAGCCAAAATCCAAGCACGCCTTGCTTCAGAAGCGGGGGCAAGAGCTGTTGCTGGACAGCCGTGTGTAGCCCCAGCACGCCAGTAAAAATAAAATTGAGAATACCCGCCCAATGGCCAATCGGGTTAGAAACAAACACGACACTCGTATCGCGGCTCGATAAGAGCCAAGAATCCAACGTATATTGACCAAAGGCCAACGCGACGGCCGAGGGAATCCACCACGGGAGCGTGCCAAGATATACGAGGTAGGAGAGCGTCACCAGCAGAAAGGTGATGTCGGCCAGGTTATCAAACACCTTGCCTCGGTCAGAGCTCAGCCCAAGTGCCCGCGCAACCGGTCCATCGTAATAATCGCTGGCGCAGATCATGAGAAACAGCCCTATGACAAGTGCAGCATTCAGCAGACCTGGTTGCTGCCAGCCGATGTCAATGGCGCACAGAAAAAATGGGATGAGGATCAGACGGACGCTGGTGAGTACATGGGCGAAGTTAAACGGCTGCCCAGTGCCGAATGGGTCCGGAAGGAAGAAGGTTTTGCGCTTGAGGGAGTGCTCCGTCTCCATACTCCCTAGTGTAAAGGGAAAAAGAGGGGAACGGAACCGGTTTTTGAAGAGGCCGTATATTCGCCCGGCATCTCTGGGAATCGCTATTGGGTTGTTGCCTCTTCCACCTTGAGGATTTTCACATCAAAGGTGAGATCTTTGCCTGCCAGAGGGTGGTTTAAATCAATTGTTGCGTTTTTGTCATCCACTGCGGTGATTTTTGCAAACATCTTCTGTCCATCAGGTCCAGTCCCTTGGAGCTGCGCTCCCACTTTACGCGCCTGTTCAGGAATCTTATCGACCGGCACCTGCTGGGTCCGTTTGGGGTCAAGCTCTCCATAGCCGTCTTTCGGAGACACCTTGACTTGTTTTGTGTCTCCAGCTTTCAGCCCGACAAGTTCTTTCTCAAGTCCGGGGACAATCTCGCCTTTGCCATGCGTGTAGACAAGCGGATCTTGTCCCACGTTTGTTCCGCCCTCAGTGCCGTCTCCTAAGGTTAAGGTATACTCGAAGGATACCTTTTTTCCCTCTGCTATTGGCATGTCTGCGGGAGCCGCGTCCTGTGTCCTGCCAGGGACCGTCCAGCTGAAAGTCAGCGTCAGGGCGAGCATTGCTCCTATCGTCATTTGCCAGATCGAGTGCCTCACTATTATTGCTCCTTCCAAGAAAGGGCACGAGGGTCCATGTGAAAGATACGTGTCCTCGTCCTCGTGCCCCAAAAGCCTGGGTTTTTAGTTCCGTTTTACAGCATGCGGGGCGGTTTGAGATGCAAGCCCAGGGTTCCCTTAAAGACCTTAAACAGGTGGTCCAAGTCCCACGGACCTGGGCTATAAATCGTCTTTTCCGGCTCAAGATGGGTATACAGCGCAATCCGATAGCCACTCGCGCCAAACGCCTGACCCGTCACGTCTTGGGCTTCATCACTGGCCAAGTAGGCCACAATCGGTGCCACATTGTTAGGGTCCATTGGGCTGTTCTGTTCCTGGGCAGCTTCGCTACTTTCAGTCAGCCCCATACCCTGAGCAAAATTGGCTGGGATCGTATCGGTCATACGGGTCGCTGCCCCGGGCAGGATGGCGTTACAGGTGACACCGTATTTCTTAAGAGAATTGGCGCAGCTGTAGGTCAAGCCCAAAATCCCCGCCTTAGCTGCCGCATAGTTGGGTTGGCCAGCAGCGCCTAATGCCGAACCTGACGAAAAATTGATGATCCGGCCGCCCTTCTGCTGGCGCATCAACGCCGAAGCTGGACGGATCGTACAGAAATGGCCTTTCAAATGAACCCCAATCACCGCGTCCCACTCTTCTTCACTCATATTGAAGATCATGCGGTCACGCAGAATCCCAGCACAGTTGACCAAAATATCGATCTTGCCAAAGCTATCGACCGCCGTCTGAATCAGGCTCTCGCCGCCTTTGACCGTCGCAATATTCTCGGTATTGGCGACTGCCTCACCACCGGCTTCCTTAATCTCACTGACTACTTGCTGGGCGTGGCTGGCATCTTTGCCTTCGCCATCAACACTGCTGCCGAGGTCGTTCACCACAACCTTGGCGCCCTCTTTGGCCATCAGCATAGCGATACCCCGACCAATACCCCGACCAGAGCCAGTAATTGTTGCAACTTTTCCGTCAAGTTTCCCCATTGTCATTTCCTCCTTAGTTACGCACCGGATTGAGTTATGGGTGCTGGGTGTGTCTTACTCAGCCTTCAGTCCTCGTTCCTCGTTACTTTTTACCCTTTTGGCAATCCCAATACGCGGTCACCCAAGATTCCCCGCTGAATTTCTGAGGTACCACCCGCTATCGTCAATAAACGATATGCCAAGGCTGCCTTTGGCCAGCGTCCGTTTCTGAGGGTGTGGGGGGAGCCCTGAACAAGCTGGGCATACGGACCGAGCAGTTCCGTGGCGAACATCGAAAGCCGTTTATTCAGTTCAGAGCCAAGCAGCTTGTTGACTGAGCCTTCGGGTCCTGGTGGGTTGCCTTGAATCCGCTTACTCAGACTACGGAACATATTATAGGTGATAGCCTTACATTCGATAGAGAACTGCACCAGCTGTTGGCGAACGGCGGGGTCTTCCGTGGCAGGTTTGCCGTTTATTTCGAGCTCTTGAGCCAGATTGATGAGTTCAGCCAAATGCCGATGGACGGGCAGTTCATTGCCAATGCCAGACCGTTCATGCATCAGCGTGGTGACTAATACTTTCCAGCCTTCATCTTTGGGACCAATCAAATTGGTACGTGGCACACGAACATCTTCGAAAAAAACTTCGTTGAATTCAGAATCTCCAGTCATCTGGACCAATGGCCGCAGCGTCAGACCAGCGGTCTTCATATCAACCATCAGGCAACTAATGCCTTTGTGTTTCGGGGCTTCTGGATCGGTGCGAACAAAGAGCTGGATATAATCGGAGCGGTGGGCGAAACTGGTCCAGACTTTCTGGCCGTTGACCACAAAATAGTCGCCATCTTCGACGGCCCGGGTTTGCATCGACGCCAGGTCTGAGCCCGCGTTAGGTTCTGAGAGACCCTCGCACCAAATTTCGTCGCCAGAGAGAATTTGGGGCAGATGTTCTTTTTTCTGTTCGTCTGTGCCCCAATGGATGAGTGTCGGACCCGCCATCAGCAGTCCCAGGGTATTGGCAAAACGCGGAGCGTGCGCCTTGGCCATCTCCTGGTTGTAGATGAACATCTGCATGAGTTCGGCACTGCGGCCGCCGTACTCCTTGGGCCAATGGATACCAACCCAGCCCGCCTCAGAAGCTTTTTTCTGCCAGGCGCGTTGATACTCAAAGCGCGCATCCGCATCGATTTCATCAAAATGCTGTGGATCATAGCCCTCGGGCAAATTGGCTTGCAGCCACGTCTGGACTTCCTGACGAAAGGCTTCTTCTTCAGGAGTAAAATTAAAATCCATGCTGCTCCCTCCGCGCCCATCACACTATCTGCTTCGCTGAGCAGGGTAAAGACTGGAAATAGCACTCAGCTGTCAGACCTCAGCTTTTGGAAAAGGACTTGCAGTTTGAGCGGCTTCGCACCATAACAGCGTCTACAAACGTGTAGATACAAAAATAGACAAACGCGAATGAAATGAGGGGAGCACACTATGGCAATCAACGGCAAACGGTACTGGGGCATTATTCCACCGCAACCTGCGGCACAGATTATTGAAGCAGCAAAGAAAGCAGAGGCGATGGGCTTAGATGGACTGTGGGGCATTCAGCTACCTGGTCCGCCCTTTTTACCCCTGGCGACCGCGGCTGGTGGCACGGAGAAGCTGAAACTTGGCACGGGTGTCAGCCTCGCTTTTACCCGCAGCCCTCTTGAAACGGCACTGTCTGCGCTTGATCTCGACCTGATTAGTGGTGGTCGGACGGTGTTAGGGCTTGGCCCGAGCGTCCGGCGTTTTAACGAGGACTGGCACGGGGTACAGTATGATCCACCCTTGCCGCGCCTGCGCGAGGTGATCACACTTATCCGACTCATTACGCAGAAGGGACACACCGGAGAGCTAGGTAAATGGGAAGGAGAATACTACAGCGTCGATTTCAGTGATCTCAATATGCTCCGCCGACCAGTTCGTCCCAGCATTCCGATTTACCTTTCTGCCCTGTTCACAGGCGCGGTGCGTCTTGCCGGGGAGATTGGCGATGGGCTCGCCGGGCATCCTATCTGGTCGGCACAATGGATTCGGGACCAGGTACAGCCAAACCTTGAGACCGGGTTCAAGAAAGCCAATAAAACACGCCAAGATTTTGATCTGAATATTTGGGCATATGTGGCGATTAATCCAGACCGCCAGCAGGCAATCGCCGATGCACGCGGCACAGTCGCCTTTTATTCTTCCATCGCCCAGTATGAAAAATACTTCGCCGCCCAGGGCTTTGGCCAAGCGGCTCGCCAAGCAGCGGAAGCAGCCGGGCGGCACGACCCCAAGGCCATGATTGCCGCTATCCCAGACGCCATGGTGGAAACCTTCGCCGTGGTCGGGACGCCTGACGAGGTCCACGACAAGATCAGTGGGCTGTGGGAAATGGCGGATTCACTCACTTTGATGGAACCGTCATTTTTCCTAAAGGGAGAGCAGCTGCGCGGCTATCAGCAAGCACTGGAAGATCTGCTTTATAAGTGAGGCATGAAACGCATCCTACCACCAAGCAAGAGCCAGCCGCAAGAAGAAGCGGAACCCGACATCCCCGCCGTGACTATTGCTGATAAGGATGGAGCCGAGAAGTAAGCCTGGAATCCGGGCCATCGGCGGGTCTGTTGTCTTCGTTCAGGGCGTCGCTTGCGCCAGCCCTCGAACCTTTTCCCGAAAATAGTGAAAGCTGGGGGAGTCGTTCTTATCGACATCCATGTGTGGGGTGATTTTCTCTGACCACACCGATTTTTCTGTGCCGACGGCCTGCCATCCCTTGTTTTTCAGCCCGCTTGCGCCACCGCTGAGCACCGCGTTGGCCAGCAGCTCCCACGTGCCGCAGATCGAGTCGTTTTCGTAACTTTTGAGTATATTGTCCCTGGCATTCGGGTAGGCCGCTTTGACCGCGGGAATGTCCCCAAGTAGCCAAGCTTCACCTTCTTCTATGGCAATGCAGAATCGGGTCTCCGGTTTGGGCTTGCAGGCATTCAGGACAGTGAGAAGTTCTTGACGAAATGTTTTCAGGCACTTGTTATCCAAATCGCAAACCACAATCACCGCCGCCGGATTGTTGACAGAATCGCCAGCAAATGTCCTTCCATATCCCCCGAGCAACTTGGGAAGGTTGTTGAGCAAAAGGCGGTTACGAAGATCACTGGTACTCGTTAGGTTTTCTGGAATGTGGCCGATTCCCTTGTAAGAATGAATCCTGAACGAATGTTGAGCACCAATGATTTTTGGCACCAGGATGTTGAGCATCCTCTTACCGGACTGGTCTTCAACGAGTATCTCAAAGTGCATTCGATTACTTCGCGTCAAGGTAATCGCTGTACCACAGGCCACCCAAGGGCAAGCCTTCCGCGACCATGTTGTTGACAAGCGGATCGTCGCTTGCCCGCCGGATCGTTGAAAAGCCGTCCGCTCCTTTTTCCAGAATCCAGACCTCTTTCGGGTCGAGTGCATCGACGAGGTAGGGTTGGTGGGTTGTGATAAAAATCTGTGAGCCACCTCCTTGCTCGCTTGCGTGTTCACGGAATTCATGGGCCAGTGTTTCCAGGAGCTTGTGATACAGGCCGTTTTCCGGTTCTTCGATGCACAGGAACGGCGGGGGAGTCGGGTCATTGAGCAGCAAAAGATACGCGAACACCTTCAGCGTCCCGTCCGACATCTGCTGGGCATAAAAGGGGTCCTGAAAGCCTTTGTCGTTGAACTTGAGCAGCAACCGGCCGTCGCTGGTTCTTTCCGTATCAATCCTGTCTATGCCCGGAATTCTACTGGCGATCTCCTCCAGAATAGCTTGGAAACGCGTCGGATGGTCGCGTTGCATGAATTGCACGACGTTGCCCAGATTGTCGCCGTGGATATTGAGATGTTTCTGTGGCCCAGCCAGGGGCAGGCCACGCGCCGCGTCCGGGGTGAAGTAGCTCAGATACCATCCCTCAATGAATTGGCGAAAAGCGACAATTCTTGGGTGCTGTTTCAATGCGCCTAGCGTAGCAATACCGAGCTTACGATGGTCCTCCAATGCGATCCTCTCGGCATCTTTGAATTCTTCTGCTTTCCCTTCTTTCCTCAATGTCATGAGCTTACGAAAATCAAATCCTGCTGCTGTTTCATCGACCTGACCACCTGTCTGTTGTCCCTTCCACACATAGCCTTGGCCTTTTGTGAGAATAAGGAAGCAACGTAGCGGGCCGTCTTTCCGCTCTTCGGCCATTACTTCGCCCAGCACATAGGGACGCCCAGCCTCGTCTGCCTCGATTTGGATTAGATAGACAATAGGTTGGACGTTGGCAGATGCTTTGTGATATGCCTGGAACTTGATCGGACCTGTTTGTCCCTGCGTACGCAGTTTCTCAAACCCGCCCCGTCCGCGCATGTCGCAAGCTTCCTCAACGCCGGACTTGAGAGCGTCCGCCAGAAACCCGAACGCATCAAACAAGGCACTTTTCCCCACCCCGTTCTTGCCAATCACCGCGGTCATGGGCGTGAGCGGTTCGTTCT
This sequence comes from Binatia bacterium, assembly GCA_965231765.1. GTDB lineage: Bacteria > Desulfobacterota > Binatia > Bin18 > Bin18 > JAAXHF01. The sequence continues at coordinate 2,729,136 of OZ246887.1, read as the reverse complement.
GGTTCCGCAACTGACCCAGTGTCACGTCTCTAAGCGATTTGAAGTTTGTTACTCTGAAGCCTTCAATCTTCGCCATTATTTCTTCTCCTGTGTCATCCCACTCGTACCGACGGTACGACCTCGATCAAGTCCTGCTGCCGGATACGTGTCTCATGATGGGACCTCCATGCGAAGTATTGCGAAGGTGACAAGAATAAATACGAATTCGACCAAATAAAAAATAACGAGCGTGATAGAAAACACGGCAGACCACCAACTGCATTTGGGTTTATCCCTGTGCTTCATCACATCCATCTTGAAGTCGGTGTCGTCTTGTTGCCTGATTTCATCATAGACCTTTCGGAACAACCTCTCCTGCCAAAGGAAGTACCCATCTAGAATCCAGAATCCCAGAATAGGGAGGATAAACGTCAGGATGATGCATGGGTTTTGCAAGCCATATCGAGTAATGAGGACCATCGCGGCCACAATGAGGGTCATGCTCCAACCTTTGAGTTGGAAGGAGTTATTACCCAAGCGGTTGATGATGGCTTGGATCATCTCCAAGTGCTTTATGACTTTTTCCGTGCCATTCATAAGAATGCTCTTCCTTATGATGATCCCCGTTTACACATCACTCGGAGAGTGGACAGAGTCCATTTCCGGTGAGGGGAATGTTGCAAGCGCCTTGAGGTTTCGGATGTGAATTTCTTCGGCGTAAAAAGGCTGTTTAACATCCTTTCTTCGTTACCCGCTTGTTTCAGCCAACTCTCCACGTACACGGATTAATTGCTCCAGTGTGTTGATAAAAACATGAAAACTTTCGGACTTATTTTTTGTGAAATCAAACCACTGGCTAATATTTTTTGCGCGGTCAATCTTGGCGTGAACATTGATTAAACGCCCCAGTTCTTGCGAGGCATTTGTCAGTTTGTCCGGTTTGCGGAACTTTGCCTTCTCTCGAACTGTTGCTTTAGGATACGCTCGCCGTATCGCCTCCAAGTCGCCGAGCAACCAACTCTCCAGTTCTTGACAGACAATTCGTACATGGAAAGGTTTTGGGAATTGGTTCGCAATATCGCACAGTTTTTGCTTAAGCACAGAACAATCACCGCCATCGTTGTCTCGAAGAATAATAAAATGTAGGTTTCCGTAATTCCATGTCTTCATTTTTTTGGGAATTGACCTTTCCAGGTCGCTTTTGCCTTGAAACGACAGAACCAGCCAATCCGTCCCTCTCATGGAACTAGGCCACAGTTTGGGAATGATAGTTTCTAAACATTCCTTCATGGATGGTTCTTCAGTGAGAAGCACGATCATATTTGGGCTCTTTGGCTGAACCCCTCGAACATCCCCTGTTCCCACAAATAACCCGCTTTGTCCCCTGCCTCGATCTGGCCGCTCACGAGCGGGTCTGCGGTGAAGGGCATAATTGCCGATACGCCTGCGGCCTTCTCAATCAAGAACAAACTCTCCAGCCGTATGGCGTTGAGAAATTGTGGCGAATGGGTGGAAACAAATACCTGCCCGCCTTTGCGGGCATACTCTTGAAATTCTTCCGCAAGTATCGTCATCAGCCTTGGATACAACTGGTTTTCGGGTTCCTCTACGCAGAGAATTTTGTGTGGTTTGGGGTCGTGTAGCAACAGCAGATAGGCGAACATCTTTATTGTGCCATCGGAAACATTGAAGTCCAAAAAGGGATCTTGGAAAGCGTTGTCGGCGTAGCGAATCAGTAGACTTCCGTCCTCACCGGTTTTGGCTTCAATATCAGAGATACCGGGCACTCTTTCGCGTACTTTTTTCAACACCGCTTCAAAAATATCGGGATATTCTTCTTTGAGGTGCAGGGCGACCGAAGGCAGGTTGTCTCCCGAACTGGAAAGATGAAAGCCTGGCTCAGGGCTTTTCTTGCCGCGCGCATCGTTAATATGAAAGTCCGAAATATGCCAATTTTCTATCAATTCGCGAAACGCTTTTGCCGCCTTGAAGCGCGCGAGTTGTCCAAGACTACTGATAGCCAGTACATCAGGATTAACCGCCTGATCTTCTCTGGTGAGGTCTGTGTCAGGTTTACTAAAATCTTCTTCATTGCTGACCGCGGCGCCTTTGCCTTGGGAAAAATCAATAAAGTGAAAAGGCGCGCCATAGGCGGCGCGCTTGTAGCGCAATATTTCGCGGCGCACCACAGGTCTCTTATTTTCCAAACCAATTTCCAAACGATAGGTCACCAAGCGTTCCTTGTCCGCTATCGTCAAGCGAAACTTGAGTTCAATAATGATGCTCTCCGACGGATCAACGCCACGGGTGATCACTTCCTTAAACCCGTTGAAGCCGCCTTCGTTTTGCAATGCCACGCGGACATTCTGTGACAAACAATTTTTCAGAAACGAAAAAACGCGAAACAAGGTAGTTTTGCCGACTCCATTCTGTCCGACAAATACCGCCAAGGCAGGGAGATTTTTCAGGGCAACGTTTTTGAGCGCTTTGAAGTTTCGGATGCGAATTTCTTCGATGACCATAGCTGCTACTCCCGCCTCATGGCAGTATATCCTGTGCGCAAACAAGCTGGGCTCTGTCCCCTCATGCAACGATATACTTCACGCCTGTGGCCAATCTTCACAACGAGGATGAGAAGGGCATCATCTTTGATGCTACTGATAACGCGAGAATCGCCTACACGGTATTTCCAGAACTCGCCTCACTTGGAACCTTTGAGGGCTTCGCCAATGCTGCGCGGGTCTTCCAGCATGGCGACACGGTCATGTAAGAAGCTCAGGATGCGCTTTGCCGATTGTCGGTCTATTTTCCTCAATTCGCTCTCTGCGTCTTTGGCAAGCTCAATCTGCCAGACCATAATCTTTCATGACTTTCTCAAGAGGCACGGTCCGAGACTCCCCCTCGTGAATCTCCTTCAGCCGTTGTTCGGCAAGATGCAAGTCTTCGAGATCGTCCAGATACTCCTGGATAGCCTCAATACATGTATTCGGTTTCGCTGCGTCCAGTGCGGGCAGCCAGTTTTTTTAGCCGCTGAGAGACTGCATCGGGTAGGTGAAAGGCTACTCTGCTCATGTCGATTCTCCTATGCGATTGTGTACAAAAACTTATTGGCATCCTATCTGCCGGCTTCATCGGCGGCTTCTTCTATCCAGTCGCCAAGGTTGTCATAGCCACTATGATTGACCCAATCGTAATTGGTCACCCAGCTGAAGCGCTTACTAAAAGGACTCTTCCCCTTCGTATCCGTAAATGGTGAAATACACCGAAACCAGGCGAAAGACTGCGGCGTCCGGCAGGCTGTGCAGCAAATAATCGGCGACCGTGCGTGAGCGATTGTCCAGTATGAGGGGGTGCGTGTCCATGCGGGGCTCTGAGGCTGCTCTCGCTCCATTACTCAGCATATATGCCCCGCGTGCATGAACGCAAGTTCATGCACGCTGTACCCCCTGCATTGCCTCGTCCGACCCTGCCAGGCTGTCCGGCAGGCTGTTGCGGAAAGGAACGAGCCTTGGGTATGGCGGTAACGGCGGACCAGAGAACGAATTTTATCAGCGCTGATTTTGCCGGCTTCTCCCCAGAAGAGTGGTATGTGTGACAAACACAACTTGTTCACCATGCGCCTTAAAAGTCCAGTTGCGGCGCAGCATCAAGTCGGAAGCCAGCGTGTCGCGCCTTATTTCTCCTGATACAATTGATCCAACTGAGCAAACAGATCTTCCTGGCTGCCGGGAGGAGGTTCCTCGGAGGCTGGTTGAGGAATCGCTAGTCCGCCCGCATCCGATTCTTGCTCTTTCCCTTCAACCTGAGCCAGTTGACTTCTCAGTTCCGCAATCTGCTGCTCTTTGTGGGCAAGTTCCTGACGTAACTGTTGGACGAGAGCCTGAAGCTCAACAGTGCTCAGACTCGTCCCAGGTGACGGGTGAGATGCCATAGGCCCTGTCTCATCACAAGCCTCAGTCCTTTGCAATATCTGGAGTGATTGTCTACACAGCGGCTTTGACAAGCGGCAACACGATTGCTAGTCGGTAGCGGCATGGATGTACAGTTACAGCACGGGCTTGATGTCGCAGTGTATAAGGTCTGGGGGACTGGAGCCGGGATTACCGAAGCAAAGCCACTGGCCGGGGATGCCTCAAGTCGCCGTTATCTTCGTTTGCAGTTGCGCGGGAGCAGGCCGGCAACGCCGACAACAGCCGTGGCAATGGTTTTAGCAGACAGCGCGCTGCCGCTCTCATCGGAGGAGCTGTCTGTTTTTTCTGAGCCACTCACAGAGCTGCCGTATGTGAATGTTGACCGTTTCCTGCGGCCCCTCGGTATACGTATCCCAGAGCTGTATTACGACGGCCAAAAAGAAGGCTTTCTGCTGCTCGAAGATATCGGTGACATACCCCTGCGCGAGGCTGCCCAAGAGCGCTCAGCAGCAGACAAAGAAGCGTTATACAAACACGCTATCGACCAACTCTTGTTGCTGCAAATCACCGGTACTCGTAAACGTGACACCGCCTGCATCGCCTTTCAGCAACGTTTTGATCAGCGCCTGTTTGAATGGGAGTTTGAACACTTTGTGGAATGGGGACTTGAAAAGCGAGCAGGCAAACCGCTTGCCGACGCAGAAGCAAACATCCTCCGCCCCCTGTTCCGGGAGATTTCCAGCCGTCTTGATCAAGCCCCCGCGTTTCTCAATCATCGGGACTATCACAGCTGGAATCTGTATGTGCAGGGCGACGAGCTTAGGGTCATTGATTTTCAGGATGCGCTATTAGGGCCAGCCACCTATGATCTTGCGACACTGTTGAACGACCGCGATACGCCAACAGTTGTAACGCCAGACTTGGAACACAAGCTGGTTGAGTATTATCACGACGCCTGGCAACAAGCTGGCGGTGATGCGCTGTCCCACGACTATGCCTGGGAAGAGTACAATCTGTGTCTGCTCCAGAAAGCCTGCAAAGTCGTCGGCCGCTTTTATTACTTAGAGTTGGAAAAGCAGAAGACTGGCTACAGTCAGTATATTCCGCCGACACTGGCGACTATCCGGCGGGTGCTTGAAAGACTCCCGCAATACCGGCCGTTGCAGGATATTGTGACTGCGCATTTCACTGACTAACCATGCGTGCCATGATTCTCGCCGCTGGCCTGGGGCTGCGGATGCGGCCGTTGACCGATACCATTCCCAAGGCTCTTGCTCCGGTCGCTGGCCGGCCGTTGATCGAATACGCTTTGCGCTTTGTTCGATCCCAAGGCATAGAACAGGTCGTGATTAACCTGCACCATCTGGGCGATCAGATTCGGACCACCCTGGGTGATGGAAGCGCGTACGGCGTCCGGATTACGTATTCCCCAGAAGATCTACTCCTTGAGACAGGCGGAGGCATTAAAAACGCGCAGCCATTTTTGGACGGAGAGACTTTTCTGGTTATCAACTCTGATGCCATTCTTGATCTTGATCTTGGTGCCGTTTTGGCTGCACACCGTCGCAACAAGGCTGCGGGGACCTTGGTCCTCCGGCCTGACCCAGAAGCCGCAGCGTACGGGCTGCTAGAGATCAACCGGCTTGGACGCTTGCGCCGCGTACGCGGCGAACCGGCTGAGGTGCAGGTGGATGAACCGCTATCAGCCTATATGTTCACCGGCTGTCAGATTCTTGAGCCGCGTGTTTTTGATTTTATGTCCGCGGGCAAACGGTTCAGCACGACACGTGGGACCTATCCTAAAATGCTCAAAGCTGGGGAGCCGTTGTACGGATTTGTCCACACCGGTCCTTGGATGGTAGTTGATGACGCGGAAGGGATGACCCGAGCAACCCGGGCGATCAGTTCCGGGCAGCTGGCGCTCTCTTATCTATAGACGGTACCAAGCAAACCAACTCGGCATCAACATACGTGACAGGTCTGCACGAAGGGAACGCATGAGCGTCAAAGCCCGGCTAAGAACCATCGTCAATGGCACTGACACGTGGGAAGGGAAAGCCTTTGATTGGGCGATCATTGTCTTGATCTTCTATTTCATCGCCGCGCTCACCTATGAAACAGTGCCCGCCCTAAGCGAGAACACGAGACAATTTCTCTGGATTTCCGAAGTCGTGGTCACAGTGCTCTTCACTCTTGAGTACGGGCTCAGGTGTTATCTCGCGGAGCGAAAAAGGGATTACCTCTTCAGTTTTTACGGCCTCATTGATTGTGTCGCAGTGCTCCCGTTCTACCTGGCTCTCTTCGCAGGGGCTGAGGTCACGGGGCTCCGCTTTTTCAGGGCATTTCGCCTGCTCCGAATTTTTCGATTGCTCAAGCTGGCGGCCTATAGCAGAGCGTCAGACAGATTGCTGAGAGCGTTCGTGGACTGCCAGGAAGAATTTATTCTGTTCTTCTCCATGACTCTCATCCTGATCTTCATATCGGCCGCCGGCATCTACTACTTCGAGCATCCCGTTCAGCCAGAGGCCTTCAGTTCCATTTTGCATGCCCTGTGGTGGGCAGTCGTGACCCTGACAACGGTCGGCTATGGAGACGTGTACCCGATTACTGCCGGCGGCAGGATATTCACCTTCATCATCCTCTTGATCGGGTTGGGCGTGGTGGCCGCCCCTGCCGGCCTCCTTGCGAGCGCCTTGTCGAAGGTGCGGGAAACCGAAGAGGATTGAGTAGGGCGTTCAGGCGGCGGTGCTCTTCCATGCGGGTCCCCTGCTCATACGGCGCTGAAGAGCCACAGCCACGGCATAGCCCCTCCTCAAAGATCTGCTAACTGCCTCGCTTGCAGGGGCCTTTTTACTGGCGTTTTCGAGTGTGTCTCTGCCGTGTCGCAAAAGCCCAATAAAATCACGCCGGAAGGTAGACATAATAGAACATTATCAGACGTAAAGGCGGCCCCGGTGTGGGCCGCTTTCAGGCCGATCTGAATGGCTTGCGGGTCAACGGGCGGCCTAGCCGATTTCTTCCCAGATACCATCGGAGACGAGTTGGCTCGCCAATACCTCCGTGAACTCTACAGCCTCTGGCTGATTTATCGGTGCGAAGGTGAGGGGAGTAAATGCCCTTGCAATGGAATCTGGGACAGCATCGTATCCGCCCACTTCGTGCCAGATGACAGAGCGAACGTTGACGATGTCGGCCGAGCGTGCCTGCTTGTCATTGCGATACTCCCAAGGGCCAACAACCTGCCCGACATAAAATCGCGTATTCGGTCCATGGTCACGTCGGGTCCAAATTGCGGCGTGACTCGGGGCGGCGTGGAGTGTACTCACACTCCCCCAAGCCGTGTCGGGATATTCGACGGCCGCTAGTTGTCGATACTGCTCCCAATCCAGGTGGCTGCTCGCCTTAACAGGCCATCCCATGCCGGCGATGCCCTGATCCCCATCAAGGCAAAATTTTACGGGATCGGTGCCCTGAGAATCAGGCTTGATGTTCAGCCGATATACCCCAGGAAGAGAGAGGCGAGCCCGCTCCCCCGCCGCCGCCAGTTCACCACCGCTACGGCCTCTCAATATTTTCAGGCAGTCGGCGATATCCGCCGAATCAAATCTCACCTGGGGCTCGTCGATGCCGATGTTAATGCCTCTCAGACGCCTCGCGTCCACGTGCGCCTGGACAATCTCTGGCTGAACACGCCAAAGTTGGGCAACCTCTTCAACAGTGAACAATTCCATCGTGCTTTCCTCCTTATGGCGAATATATACAACTACAAGGGATCTGTAAAGGGCTCTAGAGGACTCTAATGAGATCGCAAGAACCGTATCTAAATGGAATCCCCCGACAAATAGGGGCCGTAACCAGAAAGCCCCCGATTTGGCCCAGAATCGCTCCAGACGGGCGCAAAGCCCCGCGAGCCGAGGGGGGTTGTCCTTCAGGCCGACCGACGGCGCCCTGCTCCGCTCACACGGCGCGGGGTAGACATAATACGATTTTATCAGACGTAACAAGGCCAGCTCGGGCGACGTGGCCACAGATGGTTCCGTGGGAGGCGGGGGACGGAAGCCGAGCCGTGAACCGTCGCGGTTGCGGTACAGCGCGGGAGCAATATAGACTGCCGGGCTGTCACATCTTGCTCCTGAGGAGGGTCTCATGTCTGTCTTCTTCCGTCTTTACCTGGGGCTCCTGCTCCTGGCGCCTGCGGTGACCCAGGCCGCCACACTGGATATTCCGGGCACCGGCTCCAACCTGTCGGGCATTGGGGTGATCTCGGGCTGGAAATGCGAGGCCACCGCCCTTACCGTCGTCATTGACGACGGCGACCCCATTCCGATGCTGCATGGGAGTGAGCGGGGCGATACAAGCGGGGCCTGCGGGGATACGCCCAACGGCTTTGTGGCCATCTGGAACTGGGCACTGTTAAGCGATGGGGAGCATGAGGCCGTGGCCTATGACAACGGCGTAGAGTTCGCCCGGAGCACGTTCACCGTGGGGACCTTGGGCGAGGCGTTTGTGCAGGGCGCGAGTGCCGAGGTCCGGGTCGAGGATTTCCCGTCGCCCGGGGAGAGCGCGCGGCTGGGCTGGAATGAGAGCAGCCAACACTTCGAGGTCGTGCCCGAGAGTCCTGCCGGCTTTGCGCCGGCAGACCAAGCGGCGTTTGATCGGCTTGTCGTCGGCAAGCGGGCGGTCAGCGTGGACGACGCCCGGTTTTATAGCGAGTTTCCCTCGGCCGGACGTCTCGTGGAGTATGCGCCGGGCGAGCGATATCCAGGCAGGTATACCTATAGCAATACGGGGCCAAACACGGCCAGGCTGACGGTGAGTTATGATGATGGCGACGTGTGCACCTCTCAACTCACCTTCACCTCCGCAACCACCGCCACCTCCCGATACACCTGTACCGATGGCGAGCAGGGGGGATATAGTTGGCGGCTTGAGAGCGAGCCCACTGGGGGCGGTAGCGCGGGGAGCGGTAGCGCGGGGGGGCAGTGCACGGCGGGGTTAGTGGTGAATCCGGGAGAGAGTTGTACCCACCCCACAAACGGTGAGACCTTCTCGGTCGATGCCTCCGGAAGTGGGCGGTTCGGGTTCATCTCAGCTGGCACAGGGATAACCATTGTCGACTCGAATATTAACGGCCAAACCATCACCTTTGTTGCGAGCCGGAATCCCGATAACAGTTGGACGATTGAACGGGTCGCCTAGCCGCATCTTCTCCACCAGGGGCACGGGGCTCACCTCCCTCAAGAGCACAGCCCCGCCTGCCCAAGCGGGACATAATACGCAATTATCAGACGTAGTGGCCCATTCAGGTCTTGGACGAGGCGAGGGTGCTGGGCCTAACTTATGAATTTTTTTGATATTTTTCGGGCTGAGTGTGGTTTTCTTCAGAGAGTCGGCCGTGCTCACGTAGGATGGCAAAATAGCCGTCCCTATCAAGGGGGCATTGGACGAGGTCTAATGCCTGCTGGCGAGAAACATACAGTTGGCGCGGAATATAGTCATGCCCGGCAGCCTGGCTTCCGCGTCGAATGCCGTATCTTGCTACGACGTGGCTACCATAACGAATGATGGCCTGATCATGTTTTTTCCCTGTTTTGATTTCAGCCTGGAGCTTCACCGCAATGGCTCGGGCTTCCCGCTGTGTAAAGACCATCGTTAGCAAGGCTGGAGATAACGCCTTAAGACCGCAAGTTGCTGTACCGGCTCAGGGCCTAGGGTCTCTTCTTCCGCAAGAAATAGTGCAAAGGCATCTACGATGTCGTCAGCAAGAGCCTGACGGGCGTCTTCTGGTTCTATTCCCGACATACTGATATTCGCCTCCTCAAAGCAAGCCATCCACTCTCCCTCTTCGCTCTGCTCTAGAAGGACGGGAATAGGCTGTAAGAGCCTATAACCCGCGTCTGGTAAGACAGAGATACAGCCCATGTCGCCTGGCGATCCTGGCGCCTTTCTAGCGCTTTTCTCTAACTCAAGCAAAAATCCGCCGATAGGATTAAGTTCGTCGAATTCGGGCGGTGGTTGTTGTAGCGCGGTATAATCTTCTGGAGGAGGGATTTCCATAACAGTAAAATGAGAGGGTCGGATTTTCCACTCCCTATCTTCCCAATTTTTCGTAGTCACTGTTTCAGCAAGTCGCACGATTGATCTCCTGTTGTTTCCCTACAGCCGTTCTCCTTGAATTTTCTTTGCCTGAACAAGCTGTAGACCATCGGTCCGCGTAATTGTCGCAACGTCAATAGGGCCACCTACACCGCGAATACCGACACCAACTGACTGAGCTGAAATGGTGGTCCGTATGAGCAATGTCGCAAGATTGACGCAATCCTGTAAAGGCAATACTTGGTATGGGATCGGGAATTGAAGCTTTTTTTGAAGGGTTTTCTCGAGTTCGGCAAGCGTTGTATCTTGAAGGGACAACTCTTTCTTCAGCAATGAGATGAGCGCTGGATCATAGCCGTTAATCAAACGAGCTGCTAATTCCAACTGCCCTCCCCAGGTCATCCCAAATTCGTTGTCTCCAGAATTTCTCGGCGCGGGGTCGCGTTGGCTAGGAATTGAGAAAAGGAAGACTTCTCCGTATGGCTTCCCCTCACTATAGCCACCAACAATAAATGTCATGGCCGCCCCAGTGAACCCTTCTTTCTGTACAGCATCATTCCAGCGCGCCAAGAAGAATTCGCTTAATCTCTGTGCAAACTCATTCACTGAAATTCGGGCTTCTGAAAGTTCGTTTTCGAACTCGGGAATATAGCTGTGCGCCGTGCGTAATCCAACGACTGCCCCGCCATAAGTCACTGCCCCGACATACGGGTGACCATTGAAGCTGAGGAGCTTTGTGGAATTGTCGAAATGCACTGAGATAGGACGATCCTTCCCGCGCTGCGCTTCGAGCGTCACTCGACTATCGGCGGCTAGTACGACACCTTCTGGTCCCTTGATGACGACTCCTAATGACATTTAGCTCCCTTTCGACTCAGGCATCCCTCTCTACCCTAGCAGACTCTGCGGTCCCCGCCCACGTCCGTTCCGTATCAACACACAAAGTGAACATAATAGAAGATTATCAGACGTACATGCGGCCCAGCAGGCACGGTGCCCGCTGGGCGCAGATAACCGCGGCGGCCGCGGTGTGGCGGCGGGGACTCAGAAGCGCCCTTCGTTCAGTCGCCACCACGCCGCGGTGTCCTTGAGGGCCGCGTTTCCTTGCACGACATCCCACGGCGTCCGCCCGTCCGCGGTCCGCGCCTTGGGGTCGGCCCCGGCGTCAAGTAGGGCGACGATCACGGACGAGGTGCGGTTGGACCCGGCCGCCCGGTGGAGGGGCGTCCGCCCGTACTTGTCCCGCGCCGTCAGGTCGGCCCCAGCCGTGATCAGGGCGACGATCACGGCTGGGGTGGCAGTGAGCCCGGCCGCGTAATGCAGGGGCGTCGACCCGTACTTGGCCCGCACCTTCAGGTCGGCCCCAGCCGCCAGACACTCCTGCACCAGCCGGAGCGCCGCCGTCTCGAAGAATCTCCTGGTGTTCCAGTCCCCGCAATCCGCCGCGGGGGCCGGCCGACCCCAGGCGACGAGGGCGAGGACGACAATGCTCACCACCACCGGCCCGCTCAGCCCACCCCGCAGGCGGGTTCTCGCCCCTGGGGCGGGCCCCTGGTGCCGCGCCGGTGTCCTGTCTTGTGTCTCGGTTTCGCTGGCCTGATCTCTCCTCATGTGATCCTCCGTGTCTCTTTTCCCTCTTCACCGCTGCTCATCCTGACGGGGCCCCGTGCTGTCGAGGCCATCTTCTTTTAGCAGATCCTGGGATCTCCGCCCACGTCCGTTTCGCCGTCCCGCGCCGTTTTTCCTCTCACCCCCCAGTCGTTCGAGCGCGGGGAGCCTAGCCGCCTCTTCTCCACCAGGGGCACCGCCTAAGCCGCTTTATCAACAGTCAGGGAGATCCGGGCGCCGAGCCGCCCTAACACCGCGTCGATGGTGGCGGCCTTGGTGGCATGGTCCGGGTTCAACATCCGTCGCACCTCGTTTTCCGCAATGTTCAGCTCGCGGGCGAGGCTGCGTTGCGAGATGTTGGCCTGGCGATAGGCGTCGTAGAGGGCCGCTTTCAGCGCGATCTGCAACGGCGGAATGACTAACGGCCGCCGCTTACTGGCGCGCGACGGGGCGGGTAAGGCGTGGCCCTCGCGGATCGTCGTCGCGATCAATTCCCGCAGTAAGTCCTGCGCCTCGGTCAGTGCTTCATCAAGGGTTGCTCCATCAGTCGCCCCCCACCCGAAGTCTGGAAACGTGGCGACAAACCGTCCGTCTTCATCACGTTCGATTTTTGCTGGATAGTTGAAAGTCTTTGGCATCAGGTAGCCGCTGTTCATTTGGCAGATCGTCTGGTTCTCAGCAATTAAACACCAGGTTTTAGGGTGTTTTACACCAGAATTGTTCATTTCTAACGTCAGCCCCCATAGACGGCTCTTCTCCTCCGAAAAGAAACCGTGGAAGCAGGCGCGAGGCTTCGCGCTGGCCTGCTCCCCTATCTGGGCAAACTTTTCCAGGCAGCGTTGCGCCACCGGAGCCTCTCGAACAGTAGCGAGGAGCCACTCTCGGAGTGGCTCGTTGGCTGGCTTGGTAGGAAACACATCTGGGGGCAGGGCTGTCGCCAAGGACTGAATCAGGTTCTCTACAATCGTTGCCGTGAACTCAGGGTGAAACTGGGTGCCCCAGATGCGATCGCCGAGCCGAAATGCCTGGTATGGCCAATGTTCGTTCTGAGCCAGAGCCACGGCATCTGGCGGCAGAGCAGTCACGACATCGCCATGACTCATCTGCGCCAGAAAAGATTCAGGCCCACCTGAGAACAGCGGATCAGACTGTCCTTCAGGGGTCAGGTGTAACGTCACCGTTCCGAGTTCCCAACCGCGTGGGCACTTTTCGACCGTGCCGCCAAAGGCTTGGGCAACAAGCTGATGCCCAAAGCAGATGCCATAGATCGGTACGTCTTGGTCGGCTGCTCGTCTGAGGAAGTCTTCACTCTGAGCAATCCACGCCTCGCCGTCATAGGTGCTCGCTGGCGAGCCAGTGGCAATGATCCCAGCCCAATCCGTCTCAGACAGTGTCTCCTTACGAGCATCAACAACCACACACCGCTCGTCACCGAGCAGGTTCAGGAACGCTCGTTCATACGGTCCAAGCTGTTCGGTAACGCGGCGTGGGAGATTGCCGGTTTTGAGAATCAAGATTGGTTTCATGTCACCGGTCCCTATGGTCCCGCGTCTGTCCAGGTGCTTTCGGATGGGCATACGGATGTGGGCGATCTGCTGCGACCTCAAAAGGAATCGCCTCTAAGCGGGCCATACTTTCTTGGTAGGCTGCGACAATGCGATCTTCGCCTTCATAATTAAACGGATCTTGCAGCCGTTGTTCGATTTCTCCCCCCCGTTCGGGTTGGTGCTCAACATACCACTTGACCGTTTCGGCCAGGGCATCTTCGACCGCGTACAGGTCCGTATAGCCGAGCTGGTTCTTGAGCTTGCTCAGATCAACAACCCGATGATGCGGGCTTTGCTGCATCGTGTATGGATGGGACGGACGAGCAATATGATGCGGCATGCCGACAATGTCCCACTCGTAGTTCATCTCTTTGGAGATGATTTCAACGACCTGACGCAGGGTGAGCTGTTGCTCATCGCCACAATTGTAGATTTGCCCGGCTGAGGCTTCCGGCTTATCCACGGCGAGCAAGACGGCGTGCGCCAAGTTCCCAGCATAGCCGTGGGTGGACAGCATCAACCCGGCCTCCGGCAGAATAATATACGGTCGCTTATCCAGGATACGCCGGATCACACTCCACTCGCGAGGGACAAGCTGGTACGCCCCATAGACATACGGATACCGGAAGTAGGCAGCAGTTGGGTGTGTCTCTATGACTGCCTGTTCAGTCTGGGCAATCAGATACGCAAAGCGCAGCTCTTCTTCACTATCGACCACTGGCGCATCTTCTGGAATCGGGACTTTCAAGCCGGGTGGGAAGATCGCGTAGGCGTCCATATAGCCCCGATAGCTGGCGACCCCTCCGACTCCCACAAAGCGGCCAACTTTGCCGACTAAAGCCTCAGCCACAAAGCGGATACGGCCATAGGTCACCACGGCCAGGTCAAAGGTCCGGTCGCCTAATGCCTCATCGATGGTTTCTCGAAAGTGCGGGTCGCCGTGAATATGTTCGACCTCAGGCGGAATCTCAGGAATTTCATGTGTTCCACGATGAAAAATTGTGACGTCATATCCCCGTTCGATCAGGCCATTGACAATAAACGGACCGGTTGGGCCAGTACCTCCAACGACGAGTGCTTTCATTTCCCCTCCTTATGTGGCTGCTCCGGCCCTCTATTTATCCATGGACCGGCGGGGTTTGTCTATTCCTCAGGTTACAGAGTGCAGCTACCACAGCCGATAAGCACAGGGGAGCGAACACGTGACTCCGTAGGCCTTACGCTGAAGAGTGCCCTTTTCTTGGGCCTTGAACTCTGCTGTTCGAGGGCATACAGCTCCTGTGGCGGGGGAAGACCCATGCCGGCTGCACTGACTGCCAAACCAAAACCAAAAGACATCACGGAATACTACACAGCCCTAGACGCCTACGAGAAGCAAGGCGTGACGCATGAAGGGGCGGTGAGGTCTGCCTTTCAGAATCTTCTTGCGGAGACCGGTCGGCGGATCGGCTGGACGCTCATTCCAGAATTGCAAAAGGATTCTATCCGGCCTGACGGAACGTTCCGCGATGATTACTTTCTCAATCGTGGCTACTGGGAAGCCAAGGACACCAAAGACAACCTTGAAACCGAGATTGAGAAGAAAATAGCCAAAGGCTATCTGCTGACAAACACGATCTTTGAAGACACCCGACGCGCCTACCTGTACCAAAACGGGCAGGTTGCCATGCAGGTTGATCTGACCAAGCCAGAGCAACTCAGTAATCTGCTCATCACCTTTTTCTCATACACCGAACCTGCCCACGAGGACTTCAGCACGGCGGTGGACGATTTCAAGCAGCGCGTCCCAGACCTGGCTCGCGGTCTTGTTCAGATCATCCAGGCGGCCCACACCACCAACGCCAGATTTAAGCAAGCGTTTGCGAGCTTCTTTGAGCTGTGTCGGGACTCGTTGAATCCTAACGTGAGTGAATCCGCGGTTGATGAGATGCTGGTGCAGCACCTTTTGACCGAGCGGCTGATTCGGACGATTTTTGACAGTCAGGATTTTACCCGCCGCAACGTGATTGCTGGCGAGGTAGAAAAAGTCATCGACGCCTTAGTCAGTAAGGCGTTTAATCGACATGAATTCCTGAAACGGCTTGACCCGTTCTATCTGGCTATCGAGTCCGCAGCGCAGACGATTGGGGATTTTAGTGAGAAACAACACTTCCTGAACGCCGTGTATGAGCGCTTCTTTCAGGGCTACTCGGTCAAGGCTGCGGACACGCTCGGCATTGTCTACACGCCGCAAGAGATTGTGGATTTCATGTGTTCAAGTGTCGAGCAGGTGCTGAAAGACGAGTTTGGCAAGCAACTCAGCGATCCGGGAGTGAATATTCTTGACCCGTGCACGGGAACAGGAAATTTTGTCGTCAACCTCCTGCGGCGCATCCCCAAGCGTGACCTGAGACGCGTGTATACCGAGCAACTTTTTGCCAACGAGGTCATGTTGCTGCCGTACTACATTGCCGCGCTCAACATCGAACATGCCTATTACGAACGCACTGGCTCGTATGAGCCGTTCGACGGGCTGTGCTTTGTT
The DNA here is from genome assembly GCA_965231765.1 of Binatia bacterium. Taxonomy (GTDB): domain Bacteria; phylum Desulfobacterota; class Binatia; order Bin18; family Bin18; genus JAAXHF01. The sequence continues at coordinate 2,713,471 of OZ246887.1, read as the reverse complement.
GACACGCTCGAACTGGCAGAGGACAGCGAGCGGCAATTTGCGTTTATGACCGAAGAGAACACCGCGCGGGTAGAGCGCCAAAAGACCGCACCCATTACCGTTATTATCGGCAACCCGCCCTATAACGTTGGACAGATTAACGAAAACGACAACAACAAGAACCGGAAGTATAAGGTCATAGATGAGCGCATCAGGGTTACCTATGCGAAAGATTCCAGAGCAAGTAACGTAAACAAGCTATCTGATCCCTACGTGAAGTTCTTTTGCTGGGCTGTGGAGCGTCTGGAAAAGCGCGACGGGCTCGTGTGCTTTGTGACAAACAATAGTTTTGTCGATCAGATCGCCTTTGATGGCATGAGGAAAAATCTGATTCAAGACTTCACAAGAATTTACCACATTGATCTGCACGGCAACGTCCGTGAGAATCCAAAGCTCAGCGGGACAACTCATAACGTATTTGGCATTCAAATCGGCGTCGGCATTACCGTTGCTATTCGTAAGACGCAGCGCGCTAACCGTGACTTGCTTTACTCTCGTGTCCCCGAAGACTGGCGCAAGGAAGAAAAGCTGTCTTGGCTAGCCAAGAAGCAGGATGTTGCGGCAGTTGAATGGCGGACTCTACAACCAGACGAGAACCATACCTGGCTTCTTCCTTCACACGCTGACGAGTTTCGAGCGATGCTCCCCATCGGGAGCCGAGAAGCAAAGGCGAACAAGGGAGCAAACGAAGAGGCGATTTTCAAAACTTTTTCCCTCGGTGTAAATACTAATCGGGATGCGTGGGTCTATTGCTTTGATAAAGAGCAGCTGGCCGACCAAGTCCAAAGGAGCATTGAAACATACAACAGCGAGATTGACCGTTGGAAGCGGGCAAAGATGCCGAAGGATGTTGACAACTTCGTTGTCGACGATGAATCGAAGCTCAAGTGGAGCAGCCGGCTTAAGGAGACATTTGCGCGTGGGATATATGCAGAGTTCGATGTAGAGAAAGTTCGGAATGCGCTTTATCGGCCTTTCACAAAACGTTTCTTATTCTTTGATTCTGCAATGAACCATCGCCGGGCGGTATTTCCGAACATCTTCCCAAACTCTACTACGGAGGAAGAAAATCAGGTCATTATAATAGGCGGGTACGGACGAAAAGAGTTCGCTGTTCTATTGTCTAACAGTATTTCCGACCTCAACTTTTACGCTGACCCTGCCCAGTGCTTCCCTTTCTACGTCTACAACGAAGACGGCACAAACCGGCATGAAAACATCTCCGACTGGTCACTCAAACAGTTCCAAGATCATTACAATAATCCAGACCTGACCAAATGGGACATTTTCTATTACGTGTATGGCCTGCTTCACCATCCCGGCTACCGGGAAAAGTTCGCCGACAATCTGAAACGCGAGCTTCCCCGCATTCCGTTTGCCCCGGACTTTCAGGCGTTCGCTTCCGCTGGCAAACAGCTTGCCCAACTGCATCTCGATTACGAAGCCCTTGAGCCGTATGACCTGCAATGGATCGAATCGGACGACGTGCCGCTGTCATACCGCGTAGACCGCATGAAGCTCAGCAAGGACAAGACGGCGCTTGTGGTCAACGACTCGCTCACCCTGGCCGGGATTCCCCCCGACGTGTTTGCCTATCGGCTCGGCAACCGCAGTGCCCTGGAGTGGGTCATTGACCAATACCGCCTCAAGACCGACAAACGCAGCGGCATCCACTCCGACCCCAACCGCCCCGACGACGAAGAATACATCGTCCGCCTCGTCGGCCAGGTCGCGCGTGTCAGCCTGGAAACGGTGGAGATTGTGCGTGGTTTGCCGGGAGATATTGGAGCATAAGGACTGAGAGGTCACGTCCATTGTGCTTGAAGAAGGTTCAGGCTAGCCTGTAGCCGAGAAAGAAAGGGAAGCCGATGCCAGAGCATTCTATAACGCTCACACTCCCTGATGCGATCTACCGACAAGCTCAGCAGGTCGCAAAAACAACTCAACAGGCAATCGAAGAGGTCGTGTTGGCCTGGATACATCCTGCTCCAGAAGAGGAACTTATGGGACTCGATGAGTTATCGAACGATGAGTTGCTCGACGTCGCCCACACTACCGTTCCTCCAGTTCATACCCGCCGACTGCAAGACTTGCTCACTGCCCAACGCCAACGGAACCTCACCGAGAGCGAGCAACAGGAAGCAGCCAAGCTTGTTGAACAGGAAGATCTGCTGACTCTTCGCAAATCGAAGGCTTTGTTACTCCTCAAGCAGCGAAGCGCTCTTCCCGAGGACCTCTGCGCCTCCGGCATGTGATGTGGAATGGCGTATATTCCCTCTGCGTTACGCGAAGGAGTTGCTGAGCGGGCGCACCATCGTTATGAATACTGCCAGAGTCCGGAGTTGATTACTGGTGGTCCTTTACATGTAGAACACATATTTCCAGAAGCACTTGGCGGTCCAGCAACACTTAACAATCTGGCCTTATCCTGATGCTCGCTGCAATCTCCAGAAAGGCGTACGGACGCATCATCGAGACCCGATCAGTGAGCGTCTGGTACTCCTCTTCAATCCTCGTACTCAAAAGTGGTCACGCCACTTCACTTGGAGGGGTAATGGAACACACATTCAAGGGCGAACCCAGGCGGGACGGGCTACAGTGAGTGCCCTCAATATGAATCATCCGACTATTGTTCAAGCACGCAGTATGTGGATCAGTCTGGGCATTCATCCTCCTTCTGATAGATGATCATCTCATGAACCTGGATCACGCAGCGGCATCCACTCCGACCCAAACCGCCTCGACGACGAAGAATACATCGTCGGCCAAGTCGTGCGCGCCAGCCTGGAAACGGTGGAGATTGTGCGTGGTCTGTCTGGAGATAGTGGAGCATAAGGACTGAGAGGTCACGTCCATTGTGCTTGAAGAAGGTTCAGGCTAGCCTGTAGCCGAGAAAGAAAGGGAATTCTATGCCAGAGCATTCTATAACGATATCCTCTTGCTCATGGTTGAATCTCACCGGATTCTCAAGGCAATAGGGAAGCTGGAAGATGACTAAATCCTTACGAGTACAAAGAGCAATGAAAGAGACAAACCAAGAAGCCCCACCGAAAAAGCGCTATCCGGGTACAATCCATCCCCTAATGCCAGCCAAGGAACGACTGGCCTTATGGCACAGCGCAAAAGGCATCTGGAAGGATCGCGCCGACGCAATGATCCAAGAGCAGGAGATCATTCGGTCCGAATCGGACCGCGCTCTACCACTCCGAAAATGATCCTTCGTGCATACCCTCGACACAAACGCGATCATCTACTATCTAAATGGCGAGCTGTCCGCTGCCCGTATCCTTGATGATGTTTTCGACAAAGAAGAGCCCATTTATGTCTCAGCAATGACAGAGCTTGAACTGTTCAGCCATCGTCTTCTGACCGATGATGATAGCGATACGATCACACGCCTGAAGGCAGCCGATAGTGCCATTGCTGCTACGGCACTGCTGACGCATACGACCCTAATCACACGTAACATACGTGATTTTCAACAAATCGACACGCTACAATTGTTAGAGATTTAGCTGGGTAAGCGGCGTAAAATTTGTTGAAGTCGATGTTCTCGTCTTTCATGGCTGCGCGGTCCACTCTTCTTCACTAAAAAAGACAAAGGAACACAACTGCTCTGAGTCTTCCCGTTCTTCTCGTTCAAGGATTCGGAGAGACGCAGCGTTGCATTGGGCAACGACATCTTGCCAGCGCGCTGCTTGCAGGAAAGGCGACCAATCAGCAGAATTGATCGGAACGCGAGCCTGAACCTTACCCTCTCGGATATGCACAAAGTCTATTCCTATAACCGCGATCCCCTGGCGTGAACATTCCTCAACAAGGCGTGCGGCCTCTTGCAGCGGAAGGTAGTGCTCGTTTCCTCTGCTCACTCCCTGACTCTCATAATCGTTTGCTGGACGGTGTGGATTTCGGCATCGACCCTAGAAGCGTAGCTACATTTCTCAGTCCGTCTACTTACTTCCAGCCACAAATGGAGCCAAGGCGATCAGCACGCCCGTTTTCTCGACAATATCCGCTCCAACCGGAGCCATGTGATCTCCTGCGGCAAAGGTTTCCTCTTCTGTTCTATACCCTGCCTCAACATAGACCACTTTGTCTTCCCCTTGAATGGCCTTGGGAGGAACACTGGGTTCGGGCGTGAGCTTCTCGAACCTCTCAAGAAACCGGCTCAGCGCATCGAGTATTTTCGCATCTCCGGTGAGGGCAAGCTGTGTTTTCATGGCGTTCCAATACGTTCGCGATCGTTTCTACCATTCTCGTAGCATGTCTGAGGCAGCGTGCAGTATGAAGACTCTTCCCCGCTTTCGTGAGGTACACCTGCCAGTCCATGATTTATTGCCGTCATACTAAAGCGAGAACTGCAAGCCTAGGTGGCGCTGTAAAGAGGAGGACGGTTGTAGTGTTCATCGTGCCGCATTGACATCGGCTCCATATGGAGGCGTATAATCTGCCGCAATACCGCCAGACGCCTCGGCACCTCTCCTACCTCGGAATCATCGGCAGCACCAAATGCGACGGGTACCGATTGTCATGGAAAATCGTTTGTTGAGCGGAAAGTTGCTCGATGACACTTCGAGCCGGAAGCGATGGCCCGCCTTGTCGTCGCCTGACACTCAACCAGAAACGTCGGTCACTCCGAAATCCGTGCGCATCGTGCGGGGTGACCCGTCGCCGCTGCTGACCGCATTTCGCGCGGCGGCCAGCATTGACCTGAGCATCACTCCACAGTAATGTGAAGTGAAGGACATTAAAGGGCTTCGGAGTTATCATGAATCAGATTACCGCGCGCTTGCCGGATGCGGTCGTTGACGCGCTGGACGCGGCTGCAAGCCGTCTCAAGCGCAGCCGGGCAGAGATCGTCCGTCAGGCGGTTGAGCGTTACCTTGAAGACTTCGACGATCTCTCGGTAGCCATCGAACGGCTCCAGGACCCGAACGATCCGGTGCTGGACTGGGATCGGGTCAGGCGTGATCTTCTCGATACGGATTAAGGGCAGCGCGGCCAAGGAATTGGAGCGCGTCGCGAAGCCGAACCGCGCGCGGATTATCGAGGCCATTGACCGGCTGGCGGAGAACCCTTTCCTGGGCAACGCGCTGAAGGGCGAGTTGCGGGGCCTGCGTCGACTTCGCGTCGACGACTACCGCGTGCTGTACGAAGTGCAGGACGATGCGCTCTTGGTGCTGGTCGTCCGTATCGCCCACCGGCGGGACGTGTATCGGCGGAAACCAGCATGAACATCAACCTTACAACGCTTATCCCCGGCCCGAAGCATGGCCAGATGGACACCATGCTGGCACGATCATTGAGTGGATGGCGGACCTGTTTTACTGCTGTATTTCTATCCGGCCTTCAAGCGTATTCTGCTGGCGGACGCGCTGAATGGCGTGTTGTCGCCTGATTTCGTACTGGCGGCGCGCATCGTTCCAATCGTAGCCTTTGCCCGACGTATCTTCTTCTTCCTCAAACCAACCTGATACGGTTTCTTTTATGCCCCGAGCTGTACTCTTGTAAAAGGGCTCCCCAGACGAAGATTCCTCCCAGCCAAACTCCCGTTGGACCTCTTCCCAGACCGTCTCGTCTTTGGGAGAAGTGGCATATGGACGGTTTGCCACCCGTTCAGTCTGCGTCACACAGCCCGTCCCGAATTGTATCAAAAAAAGAGACAGGAAAAGGGACAGCTTGGATTTTGACAGGCGTGGCATACTGTGTTCTGACGAAGCGAGTTTGGATTTTACTCAAGGCCTCAGTTTTGTCGCATTTTAAGACACCGCATTCAAAATGATATGTCTTTTTTTAGTGCAGCCATGCCCAATTATTTTCAAGAGAGAATAAAAACCTGGGAAAAGCCTGGATTTTCGCCCTTCTTTTGTGTTCAATTTTTGGCACGTTTCCTGCTCATACCTAAGAGAGAATCAGGCAATTGTGCTCACACTTGCCCAAGAAGAAGCAAGAAGAAGCAAGGAGAAGCGAGGAGAAGCAATGGCAAACACTGTGGTCACGGAAGAGCCGAGTGCAACACAGATCGAATTGGATATTCTGGTTCCTTCACAGTTCTTCGATCGGCGCCAAGCCGAAGGATCAGCTCAGCCTGAGAAACGGCTGATGCTGGCTGTGATGGAAGATGCCATCGCTACGTTTCAAAAGTCTGTCCCTGGAGCGAATCGGCGACAGCGGCGTTTATTACGGGAAACTGAAGAGTGGATCCAGTCGGGCGATACGTCTTGGCCGTTTTCCTTTGAGAATATCTGTGCGGCGTTGAGTATTGAGTCAGACTATCTCCGTAGTGGCCTGTTAAACTGGAAAACCGTTCACCTCGCCGAGTATAACGAGAATCAAGAACATACGATTATTTTCCACTCGCCTTTCCGTCGGGTCAGTGGACGCCGCCACACCCTGTCAGTCCACCAGTCCTCCGGCTCCTCCCAAGCAGATACGGCCCAAGCCGCATAGCCACCTCCCGATATACAATGTCAACCTGTAGAGACGCCCTGATAGGGCGTCTTTTTTTAAGACGCTTCAGCTTCGAGCTGTTCACGAAATTCGGCCGATTTTTCGAGCGTCTCTGCGTATTGCTCTGGTGTCAGGCGTCCTCGGACGAGTTCGATACGCAAGAATAGGAAATACGTCTGAATGACATCGCTCCGACAGTAGCGATGAATCTCAGGCAGCCGACCTTCTTCCCACAACGGCTGGACCATTGAACCGTCAATGCCCATTTTGCCTGGCAGGCCGATCAGCTTGGCCAACAGGTTAAAGCCACCTTTGAGGCGTTGCACGCCAAAGTTGGTGATAAAGTCATACAGGTCATAATGTCCTTCTTCGGTGAAGCGGTAGCGGGCTTTGCCGCTGAAGTAGCGCGCCGCCGGGCAGCCGTATTTGAGGGCTTGGAGTTCAAGCACCGGCAGATCAAAATTACGGCCATTAAATGTGACAAGCGTGCCCCGAAAGCGCTCAAGACGTTGCCAGAAAGTCCGAACGATGGTTTCTTCGTCCGAGTTTTCCTCGTCAAGCGTCTCGACTGCAGTTAAGATCCGCTCATCATTGACTTGGCCAACTGCAATAGAGACCGGGACATGAAAGGACAGTGGAAAAAAATCATTGCCCTGCGTCTGGCGCAGTTGCTGCTGAACTTGGGTGTAGGCGTCTTCGTCCGAGACCTCTGCGCTATCCGCGTGCGGGAGATAGGTCTCCCGCACCAGACCTTTGTCGATACGCGTCTCGATATCGAAGATGGTGTATCGCATCGTATTCTTTTCCCTCGCCCATTTAGGGCTGAGGGGGGGATCTCAGTGAGAAACAAACTTGGTATAGCCGTCTTCTTCAACTCGCTCGACCTTCCCGTCATACATCAGCAGGTGCAGGTGCGACAAGGTTTCAAATGTCGCTGCCATTATGAGGAAGATAGGCGGCTTCTCTTTCCCCAAGTTAAAGACGTTCATGGACACATCAAACGCAGTAATGGCTTGACCATGGGTCTGATCATGAATTTCTTTTAACCGATAGACATGGTGCTGAATGATTTGTTTGGCGCGGTAGCGATGGTCTTTGAAATTGCCCCCATGGGCGGGCAGGACAAGCTCAACATCCAGCTCCTGAATTTTCTCGTGGGAGTGAATGAAATCCTGGAGCGGGTTTTGCGGCCCGGTGTAGAACACACCCACATGCGGGGTGATTTTTGGCAATAAGTGATCGCCAGCAATCATGACCTTGTCTTTCGGAAAATAGAAGCAGCAGTGGCCAGGGGTATGGCCTGGCGTCCAAACCGCCTGCACTTCACGGTCACCGACATGCAGGATATCCCCATCTTCAATCGGATGATCTGGCATGACCGGCATATAACGCGTGCCAAAATAACTGGCTGGGGTTGGCGGTCCATCCTTGAACTCGTCCATTGGGATGCCATGTGAACGGAAGAATTCCAGAGCTTCAGGACGCGGGGCATCCGACTGCATACGCTCAACTCGCTGCTTCTCAAGCGGATTGAGATACACCTCAGCCCCAGTCAATTCTTTGTAGGTGCGTGACGTGCCAAAGTGGTCAGCATGGTGATGGGTACAAATCATCTTTTTGATATCTGACGGCGCGCAGCCAACCTGCTTCATCGCCGATTTTAATGTGGCGATGCTCTCTGCGGTGTGCATCCCCGTATCAAACAGCGCCCATTCATCTCCGTCCCGGACGAGGTGGATGTTGACAATCGTCGGCCGCATTGGCAGCGGCATATAGATTTGAAAAATGCCCGAAGCAACTTCGTGGATTTTGGCTTCTTCCATAATTTTACTCATGTACGCGATCTTTCACTGGGAAGGTCGCTTTTATTTTGACCCTCCAGCGGGCGATGGCTCCGTCCTCAACAATCGCTTTGATATCAGTCACCTCGACTTCCTCAATCCCACTGATAGTGACAGCTGCACGGGAAACGGCCAAGGACACGGCATCTTCAATGCTCACCTTTGAGCTACCGGTGAGTTCGATCGTTTTTTCGATCATGCTGGGACCTCCTTATAACAAAGAGAACAGGACTGTTAGCGTTCACTGGACGCGGTATCGCATGCACCCGGATCAACGACAGCAGGCCCACGCCCTGTGTCGGCGGTGTCAGCAGAATCTGGCTGATGAGCCAAATGGGTATAGATGACTTGCTTGGCCCGCGTCAGCAATCCCCGCAGAGTATCCGCATTATCCGGCTCGACAATCTGCTGGACCAACACCCCATTCAAGGTCGCCATAATCAGCGCGGCGTCTTCAGTCGGCTTCACCCGAGTGGCAAACTGTCCGGTTTCCCGACCGCGCTCAAGAATCGTTGCCAGCAGGCCACGATAGACCCGGTAGAGTCCACTCACATGGGCAACTAAGTCTTTGGAGCTTTCTTCTTCTCGTACCACTTGACCGAGCATAAACTTGACGGAATCGACATTTTCAGCAATGAACTCGGAGTAGTCCCCAATCAGCTTTTCGAGCTGTTCTCCGGCATTCAGTCCCAAAAGATTTTGTTCATCAATGGAATACGGGGCAAGAAAGTGTTGGAGTGCAGTGCGAAACAGCTGCTCCTTGGTCTCGAAATACCATAAGACCAGAGCCTTACTCACCTGGGTATCACGCGCAACCTGGGCCAAAGAGGTATCGGCGTAGCCATGGGTGGCAAAAAGCTGGGCTGCTGTTTCAAGGATTCTTTCGCGTGTAGCCACGCTTTCAGCGTATGGAAAATGGCTCTGACTGTCAACGAGAAGAGAGGGGAGGTGTTGAGGGTAGCCCCGTCACTGTCAGCAGTGTACCTGGCTTCAATTCCCTCTCCCTGAGGGAGAGGGAGAAAGGCAGGCAAGCAGGGAATAACAAAAGTGCTTTACGCTGCCGCCGAAGCCACCTGAGAAGAGAAACTCAGATTCTTTCCATCCCAATCAACCACAACATGGTCATGATCTCTGACTTCATTCGCTAGCAGCTTCCGCCCCAGGTTGGTTTCGATCTCTTTTTGCAAGAGGCGTTTGAGCGGCCGCGCCCCATAACTCGGATCATAGCCCGTCTCAGCAAAGTACTCCTTCGCCTGCTCAGTCAGATCAAGCGTAATATGGCGTTCTGCCAATCGGGCGCGGAGCAGTGCGAGTTGAATATCGACAATCGATTTGAGATGTTCACGCGACAGACTGTGGAAGACGACTGTCTCGTCAACCCGGTTCAAGAACTCCGGCCGAAACTGGTGTCGCAGTGCCTCTAATACGTCGCGCTTCATCTGCTCAAAAGCGCTGGGATCATCGCCCCCTCGGTAGCCCAGAATATGCTGGCTCCCAATGTTCGAAGTCATAATGACAACACTGTTTTTAAAATCCACCGTCCGTCCGTGCCCATCGGTGAGCCTGCCATCATCCAGAATCTGCAACAGCAAGTTGAATACATCAGGATGGGCCTTCTCAATTTCATCGAACAAGATGACCGCATACGGGCGTCGCCGCACCGCTTCGGTTAGCTGGCCCCCCTCATCATATCCGACATATCCCGGAGGGGCACCAATCAAACGGGCTACGGTGTGCTTCTCCATGTATTCGGACATATCAAGCCGGATCATATTGTTCTCATCATCAAACAAAAACTCCGCCAGCGCGCGACCCAGTTCGGTTTTACCGACCCCAGTTGGGCCGAGGAAGATAAATGAGCCGATTGGCCGCTTGGGATCTTTGAGACCTGAGCGGGCTCGGATCACGGCATCGGCCACGGCTTGCACGGCCTCTTCCTGACCAATCAGGCGTTTATGGAGATGTTCGCCTAACTGGAGCAGTTTTTTCCGCTCGCCTTCGAGCAGCTTTGAGACTGGAATGCCGGTCCAGCGCGCAACAACGGCTGCGATATCATCTTCATCAACCTCTTCTTTGAGCAGACGTGGACCACCTTTGTCATTCTGCAAACGGGCTTCTTCGTCTGCCAACTTACGTTCCAGCTGGGCCAGCTGTCCGTAGCGCAGCTGTGCGACTCGGTTGAGATCGTACTCACGTTCGGCCTGTTCGATGGCACGTCGGGTTTTCTCGATTTCTTCTTTTACCTCGCGCAGCTGACCAATGGCATCTTTTTCTCCTTCCCAGTGCGCCCGCATTTGGTCAGCGTCGGCCTTGCAATCGGCCAGTTCTTTCTCCAGTTTTGTGAGCCGCTCCTGCGATACGGCGTCAGTTTCTTTGCGCAGCGCTTCGCGTTCGATCTCCAGCTGCATCACTCTGCGTGAAACTTCGTCAAGCTCAGTTGGCATCGAGTCAATTTCCGTGCGCAGTTTTGCGGCGGCTTCATCGATCAGGTCAATGGCTTTATCCGGTAAGAAGCGATCGCTGATATACCGATCTGAGAGCACGGCTGCGGTCACCAGCGAGGCATCTTTAATCCGGACACCGTGGTGGACTTCATAGCGTTCTCGCAAACCACGTAAGATCGAAATTGTGTCCGGAACCGTTGGTTGGTCAACCACGACTGGCTGGAAGCGACGCTCCAAGGCCCGGTCTTTCTCGACATATTTGCGATATTCGTCCAACGTTGTTGCGCCGATGCAATGCAGCTCACCCCGAGCCAGCATGGGTTTCAGTAGATTGGAGGCATCCATGGCACCTTCTGCACTACCGGCTCCCACAACGGTATGGAGTTCGTCGATGAACAGAACAACTTCACCCTCAGATTCCTGGATTTCTTTGAGCACAGCTTTGAGCCGTTCTTCAAACTCGCCCCGAAATTTTGCGCCAGCAATCAGCGCGCCCATATCGAGTCCGATCAGCCTTTTGTTTTTGAGGCTGTCGGGTACATCGCCCCGAACGATACGCTGGGCTAAGCCTTCGACAATGGCAGTTTTCCCGACACCTGGGTCACCGATCAGGACCGGGTTGTTCTTGGTCCGGCGTGACAGGACTTGGACGACACGTCGAATTTCCTCATCCCGACCAACGACTGGGTCGAGCTTGCCTTGCGTCGCCAGCTGGGTCAGATCACGTCCGTAGCGTTCAAGGGCTTGGTAGGTTGTTTCGGGATTTTGGCTGGTCACCCGTTGATGGCCACGGACCTTTTGGAGTGACTGCATCAGTTTATCGCGGCTTACGCCCAACGCTTGGAGTAAGCGACCAGCTCCACCTTTGGTGTCGGCCAGCATCGCCAGCAGTAAATGCTCAACGCTGACATATTCGTCTTTCAGACCCTTGGCCTCGTCTTCAGCCTGAGTCAGGAGCTGGGCCAGGCGCTGGGTGATATGCACTTGCTGGGTGCTCATTCCTGGCCCAGAGACTTGAGGGATTTTATGCAGTTCTTGTTCAATGCCTTCCCGGACGGCGCTCGGTGCAATACCAGCCGCTGCCAGCAGGGCGACGGCCAAGCCTTCTTGTTGCTCTACCAATGCGGCCAGTACGTGCTCAACATCCACCCCTTGGTGGTTACGCCGAGTCGCCAGCGCCTGTGCGCCGTGGAGAGCTTCTTGTAATTTTTCAGTCAAACGATTGAGATCCATGCGAGGTCCTCCTCTTCTCGGTAGGCCAGGCCTCCGTGCTTGGCTCAGCACACCCGTGCGTAGTCGAAAAGTAATCACGCTGATGGAATGTCAAGGCAAAGAAGAAATGGGGAATGAGATTGGGTGGAGAAACGTAGCGTGGGGCGAGACCTACCAGCCGACAGCAGGGTGTCGGCTGTGCCTTTCTTGGTCCGCTCCTTGCCGTGCGCCTTCGGCCACGTACTCACCTGCGGCGATCATCTTGAGGTAGGGAGGGCGTTACAGTGCTCGTTGTATCGAAGACCCCTCACTCCTTTGACAAGCTCAGCACAGGCCTGTCCCTCTCCCACGAGGGGAGAGGGGACGTTGTAGCGAGGAGGCAGGGTAAGGCGGTATGCTTTGCTGATAAATGACCTTCTCCTACGCCGCTTTCCTCTGCTCCCCGTACGCCAGCTCAAGCCCATCGAAGAAACGCCACAGCAGCTCTAACGTATGATCGATGGCCTCACGGGCAAGCTTTTGCTGTGCGTCTGTTTGAGCCATCTTGGCGACCAGTTCTATGGCTCCCCCACCATGGTCTTTGTCCGCCTCTTCATGCACCCACCAGAAGGCGCTCTCTTCATGGTTAAGGCCATATTTTTCTTCCAAGATACGGGCAAATTCATCCGCGGCTCCAGGCACCTGACCTTCGCCGGCAACACTGACGGCGGCCAGCCCTTCCATAAAGGACTTGTTGGCAACAATCCAAATCCACCACGTTCGCAGCGCAACTGACTCAGGTAGTGGGTGGATATTGAGCATGGTTTCACGCGTGCTGCCCAGCGCGCAGCCTAGGCGGATATACAACTCAGGGTGGGCGACGCTGCCAGACATCTGGCCAGTTTCTTCTTCGATCAAGTTTTTGAGGATCTCAACCCGCATCTTGGCGTCTTCACAACGGACGTACAGCGGACCAATCAGGTCGTGGACTCTCCCCGTTAGGTAAAACTGCTGCTCAATCCAATGCTGGACCTGATCCTTACTCAGCTCGGCACGGCGGAATTTCAGAATCCAAGGATGATCCCAAAACGCACGCCGCTGGGTCAGCATATCTTGTAGTTCCTGGGCGAACTGTTGAGTCGTGAGTGCCATACCATTCCCTCCTCTATAGTTGTTGGTGTCCTGTGCCTCTTTACTAGCAGCACCGAGAGAGTATGAGCAAGCGTTGAACTACTCGCTCGGTGCTGGACCAGCTATGAGCCCCTGCCGTTCCAGCTCGGCGACATCTGCGTGGCTGAGGCCTAGAACGCTTTCCAAAATGCCATATGTATGCTCTCCGGGATGGGGTGCCCTGGACAGCTCCACCGGCTCCAAATCTCTTGTGTCGATGACTGGCCCTGGTATCCAGATTGGTCCCAAGTCAGGATCATCAACTGCGTGAAAGCAGGGCAGCTGGTGGGTATACTCTTCTGCTTCAATACTATCCCGACACGGCTCGGCCACCAGGCCGGCCTTTTGCAAGATCTGCAATGCTTCGTCTTGTGAGCGGGCACCGATCCAATCCGCAATGTGTTGTTTGATTTCTTCAGCGGCCAAATAGCGGGCATGATCACCGTGGATTTCATGGCCTTGGGTATCGTAGGCCAAGGTCGTCATGCCTGTTGCTGCGCGGAGCCTGCGTAACACGCTGTCACCAATCAGGTTCAGAGTGACAAATTTGCCGTCCTGGGTGGCGTAGTGGCCATGCACAGCGTCGAGCAGGTTGTCCCCAATTGGCTCACGGCTTTCTCCTATGGTCTCGGCTTGGGCATACCAGCCGAGCTCGGCGAGCGTCTGGAACGCGACTTGTTCGAGCGAGATTTTATAACAATCGCCCCGCCCGGTTTCCGCCAAACGCCGCAGGCCAACATGAAAAGCATTCAAGCCGTGCAGCCCGGTGGTCATATCAAAAAATGCCACGGGGATGGTCAGCGGTCTGCCATGCGGTTCCCCAGTGGCGTGCGCTAAGCCGGTCGCTCCCTGCATGGAGTAATCATTCGCCACTCGGCCGTTATGACCGCCGTCGAACTGAATCTTGATGACGTGTGGACCGCAGTACTCGACCAACTGTTCGTATTCAAGCCACGGAGCCATACGCGACGGCCAGTTGCTGACCAGCACATGGGTTTCCTTGATCAGATCAAGCACAAGCCGCTTGCCCGCCTCTTGATGAAAATCAACCGCGATGGCGTGCATGCCTCGGTGGAGCATGTGCCACGGAATGCTCAAACCTTCTCGATTGAGCGGACCTCGCTCTCGGTCAGGTAGCCCACGACCCTTATGGGCACCGATGATCGGTTCAACCAGGATCACTCGGACGCCGAGACGCATCAGTTCGAGCAACATCTTGTTTGGCGCAACAAAAAGACCAATTGCAACAACAGTGATGTCCTGATCATCAACACTGTACCGGAGTTGGAAAGGCATACTCCCCCCCTTTCGAGATCCTCATAGCACTTGCATACAGATTATCATGCTTGTTTCTCGGGCCTGTCAACCATCGCCAGGGTGCAGAAGTCCTGGCACACAGACGGGAAGAGAGATGCTCTAGCGGGGCGTCTGATCGGGGCCGATATTTTCTCCTGACAGGGCAAAAGCTGCTGGCAGCGGAAGCGCTAACTGGATAATCTTGGATACGGATTGGCACGAGAGGAGAGAGGCAGTGATGGGAGGGGGTGAGTTTTGGTGGGGCAGGCCCCACCCTGCGGTTTTACCCGACTGCATCCTGCACTTTCTTTGGAAACTCGCGCATAATTGCGCACACTTCGTTTGGATCGGCGCTGGCGGCTGTGACGTATAAGCCATGCACGCCAAGATCACGATAGGCCCGAATCGCGGCTGCATCTGTGCGCGAGTTATCGACCATCCAGGTGATCTCTAAATCTGCATAATTCCGACCCGCCGCTTCCATCAGCCCTCTCAGCTCATCAAAACGGGGCCTGACCTCCTCTATATCAACTGGCCCGATGTGCCAGCCTTGGCCAAATTCGACCACCCGTTTTAAGGCTGGGGTTGATTCTCCGCCGACCCAGATAGGCGGATGCGGTTTTTGGGTAGGTTTGGGAGCGAAGTGTAGATCTTTATCGATCTGGACGTATTGACCGTCGAAGCGTGGGCTGTCATTGGTCCAGACTTCTTTCATCACCCGGAGATATTCGCGGGTGCGTGGTGCACGCTCTTTATACGGAACCCCCAGCAAATCAAACTCTTCCTGCATCCAGCCGACCCCAGCGCCAAAAATAATGCGTCCGCCAGATGCAACATCCAGGCTCGCAACCACACGGGCCATATCGAGGGGGTGGCGATACGGGACAATTGTGACACTGGTCCCCAAGCGAACTGTCTTGGTGACAGGAACCAGCAGACCCAAGACGGTAAACGCATCCAGCCATTCCATTGTTGTGAATACAGCGTACGGGTTATAGCCCAAGGACTCGGCTAACTTGGTATATGGGTACGTCGATCTGATCTCTTTGGGAATCGTAATATGATCGCCAGTCACAATACCAGCATAACCGAGCTCCTCCGCGAGTTCACCAATCTGTTGAGCGGCCGACGGATTGCCCATGACCGCACCGCCGCCGAGGTGTAATCCACACTGCATGTGTCCTCCTTTTTGCAGAAATCATAGTTAAACCTACTGCGCAATAATCCCACCATCAACCGACATGGCATGGCCGGTGACAAACGAGGCTAAATCTGAACACAGCCACACAACCGACTCGGCAATTTCTTCTGGCTGACCAACCCGTCCAATGGGTTCGGCCGTGGCAATTTTTTCAAACATGCCAGGTCGCTCACCCGTCAGGCGTGAGACCATAGGCGTTTGAATAATACCTGGACAGACACAATTGACCCGAATCCCAGCTTTGGCATACTCCAAAGCTGCCGTCTTTGTCAGTCCGACAACGCCGTGCTTGCTCGCAGCATACGCAGGCATATTCGGGACGCCTATGAGGCCCGCGGCTGAAGCCGTATTGACGATGGCACCCGCACCGTTTTTGAGCATAGCTGGAATCTCATATTTCATACAGAGCCACACGCCAGTCAGGTCTATAGCAATGACCTTATCCCACTCTGCTTCCTCATAATTTGCCGTTTTGCCCAGCGCACCTTCAATACCGGCGTTATTATGCGCGCAGTCGAGCCGCCCATAGGTCTCGACGATTGTATTGACCATGGCTTCCAGATCTGCGGCTTTGGTCATATCGGCTTTGATAAAAATCGCCTCACTGCCAGCATCTTTGACCAGTTGGACGGTTTCTTCGCCACCCGCTACAACAATATCTGCGACTGCAACCTTGGCGCCTTCGCGGGCGCAAGCCAAGGCTGTCGCCCGACCAATCCCTGAGCTGCCTCCTGTGACTAGAGCAACTTTGTTTTTCAATAAATCTGCCATCTCGCTTCCTCCTTAGACGTTTTCTGACGGATATGACACGACAAAAAGCTGCCTCTCAGGAAACGAGTGCTCCTGCAGCATAAGCCGCACCAATTTGTGATGTTTTCGGATTCAATAAGATCCGGACTGGTATCTCCTTCATCAAAGCAGAAAACCGTCCTTTGTTTTGAAATGCCTGAAGAAAAGTGCCTTGGCTCACTTTCGGTAAGAGTTTGGTTATGATCCCACCGCCGACATACACACCACTCAGACTCATAACGGTGAGGGCCAGATTGCCGGCTTGTGCACCATAGATGCTCAGGAAGATCTCAACCGTTTCTGCACAGGTTGTGCAAGTTCCAGTGACGCCAGCTTCACCAATGACGGCAGCCGGATCTTCAGTCTGCATCCGTTCGCGAACGGATGCAGAAAGGGAACGCTGGTGTTCATCAACCAAGAAGTGACAGATCTGGACGAGCCCAGGGCCAGAGATAATACGCTCGTACGAAACGCTCGAATACTGTTTCCGCAGATACCACAAAAGCGAATCCTCAAATTCATTGCGAGGGGCAAAATCAACATGTCCCCCTTCCGTTGCTGCTGCGATGTAGCGCGCCCCATCCCAAAAGAGAAAGGTCTGGCCGAGTCCGGTTCCAGCTGCGATGACGGCGCAATTGCCGGTCCGAGATATTCCCTCATTCAGAGTCTGCATTTCGTTTGGGTCTGTATGGAGTGCTCCGTACGCAGTTGCTTCGAGATCATTCATGAGTCTGACTGGGGCTCCTCCTAAGATCTGGACTAAATTGTCCGCTTCCACCTTCCATGGCAGATTGGTCGCCACGACTTTGCCATCCAGAACAGGACCGGCAATACCAAATGCCCCTGCAGACACACACTCCGTCTCCCGCTCCATAAATGCATGCACAACGGATTCGAGATCCTGATACTGGGTACTTGGAAAAGACGCCTCACGGATTAATGTGAACGTCATGGCCTGAAAACGCTCTACTGGAGAGACCTGATACAGAGCCAGATTTGTTTTTGTGCCTCCGATATCGCCGGCGAGTACCTGTTGGAGCATAGCCCTCTCCTCTTTACGTGCAGACAATAATTGTGACAGGCAGGGCGGGATTTATGGCCAGCAACTTTGTGCGCCAGGTGTTGGCCCAGGCCGGGGTGCCGGTGGTCGTCGATGCACTGATCGGTGCCGAAAACCTAGCCAGTGTACAGGATGTTCAGGACCAGTCTCGCTTTTCTTTTGTTCACACAGATGGTCGTTCCGGCCACCTAGCGAGGAGATTCTGTTGTTGCGCCAATGCGCAGGATGAGCATACCGCCCTGGTATGCTCGGCCACCAATATAGAGCTTGCCACGATTGCGGATGTTGAGCGTTGTACTCATGAGTGGAGTTGGAGTACCGCCTTCCAGGAACATTAATTGGAGTCCAATGCGTTCGTTGGCATATGCTCTGGCCACGACTTGCAGAAACCGTCCGCCGGGAAGGGTAAAACTGGCTTGCTTGCCCCAGCTCACCAGTTGGCTCTTTTCTTGGACTAATTTATACGAAGAATAGCGAAAGACTGCCAGCCGGCGACGTATATCTGGCAGCCTTTCGTCTACCGGTTCTTCGCTATTCGTGGCTAAAATAGTCTCGACATGAACAGTCACAGTTTCACTTGTAGACTGTGGTGATGTATCAGGAACAGGTGGCGTCGCAGATGGCTTCGATTGAAGAGCCATCGCGGCACTCGGGGGAGTTGAAGCACTCGAAGCAACTGGAGCAGTTTGAGCGATTTCAGATTGTCTGGCACCGTGCCCACTTGGAATGCCTGGCTGGTCGGCCTGTGTGGTCAGGGGCCACAGGAGTATGCTGGAAAAAAAGACGAATACAAAACGAATGCAGCTCATGGCATCCCTCCACTATCTCCTACCCAGATGACCGTTGCGTTACTGATCGGTTCATTCCACAAAAAGACTGTGGTTGTGGCCGTCAAGGACTCAATCTGGGCTTGGTCATCCATGCGCGATGTGGGGGTTGATGCGAGGAGAGTAAGTTCTTCGAGTGTTTGCGTTGGTTTGGGAGCAGAGGCGATTGGTGTAGGTGCGTCAGTTTGAGAAAGGGGAAAAATGGGAAGGATGCTCAAAAGGAGAGCGATGGCGGCTGTTGCTCCAACCAAACCAGTCCATACATTGCTGCCAGTCCATTCAGGCATCCAGTCTGGCCGCTGGAAACGCCAGCTTTCGTGCCATAGCTGAAAGCGTGCAGTCCAGGAGGGAGTGGCTGCTAGATTTGTATCAAGTTGGTCCATCACCGCGTCGAGAAAAGCTGAGAAGTCAACGCGTTCGATTGCATCGTCGAGACTATTCCGAACCAACTCTTGCACCTGCTCGATGGAAGCCGATTCGCGGGTACAGGTCACACAATCTGCAACGTGCGAGGCAACCTCACGCTGCAACGGGCCACTAAGTTCGCCGTCAAGAAGGGCAGGCAATAAGCGCTCAGAGTAAGAACACGTCTCCATGATGAAGTTTTGCCTTACCGCGATCTGGTACAAGAGGAAAAAGGAGAGCAGGTGAATAATATGGGCAGAATAGTTGTATGACGCATGGCGGCGATCATAGTCCCCTGAGATCATTCAGAAGTGGCTTGGAGTGCTTGGAGATTACTCGGAGATCTTTTTGGGATTTTGTTGCAAAATAGTTTGGAGTCGTTTGCGTGCATAGTGAAGGCGACTCATAACTGTGCCTCGGGAGCATTGGAGGATATGACTAATCTCTTCATACGAGAGTCCTTCCACCAGACGTAGCAGTATGACGGCTTTGTGAGCGGGCGTCAACTCTTCCACCGCCCCCTGAATCCGTGCTCCCAATTCCTTATCGCTCGTGCTTTCATACGGGTCTGTCCTCGTGTCAGCCGGCAACAATTCGATGGGATCGGTCTCATTATCGCCCGGGGCGCTTTTATATTCAGGTTGCGGCTGACGACTCTTTTGTCGCTTGCGGTCAATCGACAGATTGTAGACGATACGGTACAGCCAGGTATAAAAGCTTGCCTCTTCTTTAAAATTCTTGATGCTCGTAAAGACCTTGGTGAAAGCTTCTTGGGCAACTTCCTGGGCGTCTTCAGGGTCGTGTAATATGCCGAACGCGATCCGGACAGCTCGATGTTGATATCGTTCGACCAATTCACGAAACGCCTCCCGGTCGTTCTCTTTGCAACGCCGGACCAGTTCCCAGTCGCTCAGTTCCTTAAATTCCACTGTCTATATGCTTCACAGACGCTGGCAACGCCAGTATATTCAGCTGACGTGCTTTCTGGTGCGCTTCAAATAGGGAGAATTCTTCTTGTTACCTGCATACTTGGCCGATTTTTATGAATGTTTGAGCAGCCTGATCGTCGAAGTTGGAAGATCAGGATACGTCACAGGTGCTGCCGCGATACTATGTCAGGAGAGAGTATGAGGTGCCATATTCATGAGGACATGCGGGTCAACTGCTTGACAAGTCGTAAGTGTGTTACTACTTTCCTGCCTGACCAGATGACAAGAGGGGGACTCGCAGGTTCTGTGGTCAGTGTTTCTCGGCCACATATGTCTCAATCATACTCCTTTCGCGAGTCGATTCATTCTACACCATGATAGAAGTTCAACATCTTACGAAACGCTACGGTGATCTGACTGCGGTCTCAGATATTTCGTTTAACGTCGATTCCGGTCAGATCCTGGGTTTTCTCGGCCCCAATGGCTCAGGCAAAACAACGACGATGCGCATCATTACCGGTTTCATGCCGGCAACGAGCGGAACGGTCAAAGTCGATGGGTTTGATATCTTCAACGATTCCTTTGAAGTGCGCAAGCGTATCGGTTACCTGCCGGAGACCCCGCCGTTGTACACCGACATGACGGTGACGTCGTACTTGCGTTTTGTCGCCCGGATTAAAGGGTTACCAAAAGCCGAGATTGGGGATGCTCTGGATAGAGCTTTATCTCGGTGTGGGTTGACTGACGTGGCGAACCGACTGACAGGCCAGCTGTCTAAGGGCTTTCGCCAGCGAGTTGGTTTAGCCCAGGCGATTATCCACAATCCTTCTATCTTGATCCTAGACGAGCCGACTGTTGGCCTTGATCCGCAGCAGATCATTGACATCCGAGCACTGATTAAAGAGTTGGCTGGGTCGCATACCGTTGTGCTTTCGACCCATATCCTGCCAGAAGTCGCTCAGGTGTGTGAAAAAGTCGTGATTATTCGGTCTGGCCAAGTTGTCTTGGAAGATAGTATGGTCAATCTGACCCAGGGGCAGTCTCTCGAAGACGTTTTCTTGCGGGCTATTTCTCAGGAAGATGGGCAGGTATCGGATGTCAGCCGAGAGCAGAGGGATAAAGAGGAGCCGGGCGGGCAGAGAGAGCTGGAGGAGACTCAGGGATGAGGAATGTCTTGACGATTGTCGGCAAGGAGATGCGCTCGTACTTTGTCTCCCCGGTCGCGTATGTAGTCCTGACTGGATTTCTCCTGCTGGGTGGCTGGTTCTTTTTCAATCTGTTGTCTCGTTTTAATTTGCTGTTGTCCTTGTATACCCAATTTCAGGGCCAGGGCGGAGCTGGGGCGGCAGATCAACTCAATCTGAATGATTTTGTGATTGCCCCGCTCATGAATAACTTGTCTATTATCCTGGTGATCTTAGTTCCGATGATCACTATGCGGGCATTTGCCGAAGAGAAAAAAGGCGGCACGTATGAGCTGCTGTTAACCTCGCCGTTGCGGACAGGCGAGATTGTGCTGGGTAAATTTGTCGCCTCGGTTTTGTTCATTTGCATTATGATTGGGCTCACCGCTATTTATCCACTCCTCCTGTGGTGGTTTGGCAATCCGGAAGTCGGTGTTATGGTCTCCGGCTATGTCGGATTGCTTATGATGGCAACCGCTTTTGTTGCGGTTGGGCTGTTCACATCCTCTGTGACGGAAAACCAAATTATTGCCGCCGTGAGTGGGCTGGTGGCCATGCTGCTGCTGTATATTATTGGCTGGCCAGCTCAGGGGGCTGGCGATATCCTGGGACCGATCCTGAAATATCTGTCTGTCACCGATCATTTTAATGAATTGGTGAAAGGCGTTATCGATACACGGGCGCTTGTCTATTTCGCCAGTCTGATCGGGCTTGCCTTATTCCTGACCATGCGTTCGGTTGAATCACTCCGCTGGAGGTAATCGCATGCCGCGTTTGGGTGGCTTTTATGGTGTGGCTGGGGTTATCCTGCTGGTATTTGCAGGAATTGCGTATTTTCTGACCCGTACCGTATCTACGTATGTTTTTTTGCATACACTCCTCGGGCTGCTCGCTCTCATCGCGTATTTTGCCTCGTCCAAAGACAGTGTCCGGACATTTTTGGGGGAGCGCTCAACAAAATATGGAGCGAATGCCGCACTCTACTCGGTGCTCGCCTTCGGCGTGTTGGTCCTGCTCAATTATCTTGGCACGCAATACTACCATCGCTTTGATCTCACCGAGGCTGGAGTCTATAGCCTGTCTCCGCAGTCAAAAAAGTTGGTTGAGGAGCTGGAACAGACGTTGGAAGTGAATGCCTTTGTCCAGGCTGGGATTGATCCGCAGCTCGAAGACCTGTTGGGCAGCTACGCCTACGCTTCAGACAAAGTCTCGTATACCATCGTTGATCCAGATACGCGCCCAGATTTGGCCGAACGTTTCCAGATTACGAATATCCCAGCTGTGCATATGCAATATGCCGAGCGGACGAATGTGGTCACGACCATTTCCGAAGAAGGGATGACTAACGGGATTATTAAGGTCACCCAGGCTGAGGCCAAGGTCATTTACTTTGTCGAAGGTCATGGCGAGCCCAGCATTGATGACACCCAACAAGGACGCGGGTATGGGCAGCTCAAGGTCGCGTTGGAGAATGAAGGCTATACCGTCCAAAAGCTTGTCCTGACCCAAGGCACCGCCGTGCCGGACGATGCGAGCGTGCTGATCGTTGCGGGTGCCCAACGTTCTCTGCTTGCCCATGAAACCCAGACGATCGATAGCTATATGAAGAAAGAGGGCCACGTCCTGTTTCTGCTCAGCCCCCGCGTGACTCCTGAGCTGGCGACCTATTTAAATGCCTGGGGTGTCCAAGTCGGCAATGACGTTATTGTTGACCAGCAGATCCAGCTCCTACGCGGTCCAACCTTCACCCTTACCCCAGTGGTCAGCACCTATGGCCAGCATCCGATTACGGAAGAGCTTAGTCGTCGCGGAGGTGCCGCGTTAACCGCCTATGGCATCTCGCGGTCTGTTGAGCCAAACCAGAATGGGACGGCAGGACTCTCACTGGTGAGTCTGGCCCAAACCAGCCCAAACTCCTGGGCCGAGACGGACCTGGAGGGCATCTTCCAAAAGCAAACCGCTAAAGTCGATGCCGAAGACCGTCGCGGCCCGATCTCTCTTGCTGTGGCTGTGACTGCCAATCTCAAGGAGATGGGAACAGACCAGGAGGGAACCGCGCGGTTGGCCGTCTTCGGCAATGAGGTTTTTGCCAATAATCAGTATATTAGCCAATATTTCAACCGTGACATGTTACTCAACACGATTAGTTGGTTGGGGGGCGAAGAGGGCTTAATCTCCGTCAGACCGCGAACACTTCGTGCATCACGCGTCCAGTTCACTGCGGAACAGGGGACCGCAATTTTTTACTTATCGGTCTTGATTCTGCCTGAAATCTTGCTGATCGTTGGCTTGGGTGTGTGGTGGAGCAGGAAATAAAAGACACAAAATCTCAAAGGTCAAACGTCAAAAAAATAGAAGTCGAATAAGGACCTTTTCTTCTTCTCTGTACGTTTGACTCTCTCTACATAGCTATGAATTCCAGCAGAAATCTTATCATGTTAGCCGTCCTCTTGGGCCTTGGTGCGTATATCTACTTTGTGGAGTTTGCCAAGCAAGAAGAGGCCGAGGAAGCGAAAAAACTCCTCCAGTTTGATCTGGAAGCTGTCACCAATGTAGCGCTCGTCTATCCAGATCGTGAAATCGAGATTAAAAAAGACGATGAGAAATGGTACCTCACAAAGCCTATTAGCGTTGAAGCAGATACGTCGTCGGTTGAGGCGCTCGTCAAAGCTGTGAATACTACTGAAGTGTCACGGACGCTTGAGAAAACTCAAGAAGAGATGTCCCTGTACGGCCTCAATGAACCGGCGGTGAAGGTTCAGCTGACGCTCAAAGACGGTACCCAGCTCCCTCAAATCACTATTGGCAAAGATACCCCTGTTGGCCATTCCGTCTATGTCCGGAAGGCGAGTGGGAAAGAGATCTTGTTGACCCCGCAAGTCTTCCGTTTGGGGATGACGAAGGAGACAAAAGACCTGCGCAACAAGACCGTTGTTGCTTTTGAGAAAGAGGAGGTCAGCCAGATTGAAGTGCGCCGCCCGCAAGGACCTGATGGGCAAACTGAGAGAGATACGCTGCTCGTCTTACGCAAAGCAGCGAGCGGATGGACGCTCGACACACCTGTTTCCGCTCAGGCCGATGCTGCCACGGTGAATACCTTCCTCTCATCCTTGAGCAGTATGCGCGCCCAGGATTTTATCGAAGACCCCTTGCTCCCAGCAAAAGAGTTTGGCTTAGATCCTCCCCAGCTGTCTGTTGTTTTGACGCTTGGAGACGAGGGCGGGCAGAAAAAAATTCTTGTCGGTAGCGAAAAATCAACAGACCAAGAAGGGGCTAAGCAACGGCATGTTAAACGAGAAGACGCCGAGACCCTGTATCTTGTTGGCGATTGGACCTTCCGCGATCTGGATAAAACGGCCAGCGATTTTCGAGATAAGACGGTTGCTCACTTTGCCAAGTCTGCTGTCGTTCGGGTTGAAGTCAAGCGTCAGGATGGAGAGGGCTTTCTGCTCGCGAAAGGCCAAACTGAAGGTGAGGAAGCGGAATGGCAGATTGATACAACGCAGGAAGGCACGCTCAAAGACAGTGAGCTCGCTCAGTTTGTGACAGATATGCACGAACTGAAGGGATTTGAGATCGCCGCCGATAATCCTGATGATGTGAGCATCTATGGACTGCAAGAGCCGCTGGTCACGATTCGAGCCTATAACGAGGCTGAGGAAAAGCTAGCGGGAATGCTGATCGGGCAGGCTACACAAGGTGAAACCACACAAGTCTTTGCTATGGCCGAAGATGGAGAAGACGGACAGACTGTCTTGAGGCTCCGTGATCACGTATTTGACCGTCTGAACAAAAAACCGGCCGATTTTTGGGAAAAGCCAGTTGAAACAGCAGCAGCAGGCGAAGATGGACAGGATGCTGAGGATACTGTTGATTCAGAAGTTTCGACACAAAACAGACTCGAAGAAGAGCAGATGTGAAAAGAGTAAGCAGAGTGCTCACCCCTACAAAAGATCTCATCGCTAATTTTCAATCACTACTTCAACCCGCCTATTTTTCGACCGTCCTTGCGGATTATCACCACCACCCGGATTGCTATTGGGAGCAATCGGATAGCGCTCTCCGTACCCCTTGGTAGTAATGCGGCTTCGAGCGACGCCGTTCCCCTCTAATGCACTCGCCACAGTGCCAGCTCGGCGTTCAGATAAACGTTGATTGGCAGCCTCGCTGCCAACTGAATCCGTATGCCCCTCAATTGATACCCGCCGACCACGAGCTTGATTCTTTAAGACATCCGAAATATCAGCCACCCGACTACGGGCTTCTCCCGCTAAACCTGCTTGGCCAAACTGGAACAGGACGTCAGGTAAGTTTACTACCACCCCACGCGATGTCTCTTCAGCCTCAAGCCCTTGCCGTTTGAGTTCTTCTAAGAGTTGACGATTCCGGGCGAGCTCCTGGTTCTGTTGCTGGATCTGTCCTTCTTGTGCAGCAATCTCAGTATCCCGTTTTTGCAGCTGATCTCCGACAAGAGCTCCGCCTCCCGCACCGAGTGCACCACCAATGGCTGCGCCAGCAGCTGGGCTACCAATGGCAGCTCCAATAATAGCTCCGGTTCCGGCACCAAGTACCGCACCTATTCCAGTGCTTTTTTCACGCGTGCTCAAGGGCTGTGAGCAGCCGACAATGAGAACTAGGGCAATAATACCAAGGCTCCGTAAAACAGCAGATATCTGCATCCCTTCTTCCTCCTTACACCTCGGCTGCACGATTAGTATTCGTCATCATAGCGTCTTTGGTTTTGCTGCTTGAGCCGTTCCAGCTCTTGGCGTTGGCGTTGCAGCTCTAGATCATTCTGTTGAATCTGCTGCTGTTGTCCAGCCTGCTGGTACTCTTGGCTCTGCACCTTATCGCCATACAGCGCTCCTGTTCCAGCACCGAGTGCCCCCCCAATGGCTGCGCCAGCTCCCGGACTCCCAACCGCTGCACCGATAATAGCTCCGGTTCCGGCACCGAGCACCGCACCTATTCCAGTACTTTTTTCACGCGTGCTCAAGGGCTGCGAGCAGCCACTCACGAACAAAACCAACGCCACTATCACCACACCTGCACGGACGAATCGTTGTAGCGTCATAGTACACCTCCTCATACAAAAGCGAATGTGAACAAAATTACGTTACTGGGCTGTCTGATCCAGGTCAATATAAAACATAAAACCGTAATCAATCCGGTGGTTGCGCCGGTGAATGCAGTTGTGACTGGTCTTGATCGCCCCACACTGATGACCACAGGAGACCGAGGACTCCCAAGGTGATGCACATGTCTGCGACATTGAAGGCTGGCCAATGGTAGCCGTGCCACGAAAAATCAAGGAAGTCGATGACATACCCGAACCGAATCCGGTCGATCAGATTCCCGATAGCGCCACTCAAAATACCGACAACAGAAAGACGGGCAAGCTGTTCCGTTTCGCCCAAGCGGCGCAGAAAACCAACTAAGATAATGATCGCGATTCCGGTTGTGAGGTAAAAAAACGGCTGTCGGAACCAGTCCGGCATTTCGGATAAAAAGCCAAATGCAGCGCCTGTATTACGGACATATGTGAGGGCAAAAATATCTGGAATTATGCTGTCTGACTGGTACAGCGTCATAGAGGAGTCGATCCAATATTTGGTCAGCTGGTCCAGCGCAACCATAACACTGACGATAATGGTGAGTGTTCGTGGTGTGAGGTGCATATGCAGCAGATTTTAGATAAACGGTCAGACTACGCCGGATTACGTCGCACCCCAAGGGTAATGGATGCGTCCTCAATCGTAGCCGTTTCTACCCGATCCCCGCTAGGGAGAGCCTGCTCAAGCGAACGGGCGAGTGTTTCTTGCCGGATATAGGTCTGATGGCGATCAATCGCCGTAGCAAGCTGTGGAGCAGCTTCGTAAGTGACTGCAATCCGGTCTTCGACTTGATAGCCGGCGTCTTTACGCATTTGTTGAATCTGATGAACAATCTCGCGGGCCAGGCCCTCTGCAATCAGTTCATTATTCAGCTCGCACGGAAATTCAATGGAGATAAACCGATCAGAACGCACATCAGGTACCCCGTCTTTGGCCTGACGCAGAATCTGAATCTCGCCTGGTTGAAACGCATATCCATTGAGCTGCAAGGATTCACTACCTTCCAAGGTCAGCATCTGATCACGGGTGAGGGTCGCCAGCTGTTCGCGGATTTTGCCGAATTCCTTGCCAAAGCGCGGCCCGAGCAGCTGCGGATTGGGCTTTGCGCTCAGCTCGACTTTTTCCCCTTCCGCCATGCTGTAGGCAATCGTTTTGACGTTGAGTTCTTCCTGAATATAGCCTGCCAGCGGTTTGAGGTCATTCAGCACGGATTCTTGGCGATGCAGGATAGTCAGCGTCTGAAGCGGCATACGGACCTTAACCTTGCGTTCATTGCGCAGACTCCGTCCAAGCAAGATCACCCGCTGCATCCGCGTCACCGCATCTTCCAGTGGCTGGTCAACCGCCCGTTCGTCATAGCTCGGGAAATCTTCCAGATGTACGCTTTCAACAGCTGTATCGCTCTGGAGAGTACTGAGGTTGCGGTACAAGGCATCGGCCAGAAACGGGGTGAACGGAGCCATCAGCTTGGAGAAGGTCAGCAACACTTCGTGTAAGGTACGATAGGCGAAATTTTTGTCGGTATTGTCGCCCTCGCCCCAGAACCGTCGGCGGTTCAAACGGATGTACCAATTTGTTAGCTCATTCAGAAAATCCAACAAAGCAGGGACAACGGTATACAGACGGTAGGCTTCCATCTCCGTATTGACCCGGCGAATCAGGGTTTGCTGGCGAGACACAATCCAGCGGTCGAGGATATTGGGCGACGTCTCAGCCGGAGTGTGTTCCGGTTTCCAGTCATCAACTAAGGCGTAGGTGACAAAGAATTTATAGACATTCCACCACGGCAATAACAGACGCCTCACAGTATCCCGCACACCTTGCTCGCTAAAACGTAACTCCTCAGCCCGTACCAGCGGAGAGTTGATTAAGTACAGCCGCATGGCGTCAGCACCATGGGCGGACATAATCTCATCCGGTTCAGGATAGTTTTTGAGCCGTTTGCTCATCTTTTTGCCGTCTTCGGCCAGAATTAAGCCGTTCACGACGACATGATGAAACGCCGGCTTGTCAAATAGAGCAGAGGCAACCACCATCAGCGTATAGAACCAGCCTCGGGTTTGATCGAGTCCTTCGGCGATGAAATCTGCAGGAAAGGAACCAGAGAAATTGTCAGCATTCTCAAACGGGTAATGCAGCTGGGCATACGGCATCGCGCCGCTTTCAAACCAGCAGTCAAACACGTGCGGGACGCGGCGCATTATGCCTTGCCCAGTTGTCGTCGGAAAAGTCAGCCCATCAACATGTTCGCGGTGTAAGTCTGTGATGCGGACTCCAGTTTTTTTGGCCAGCTCATCAATACTGCCGATGCACATGATTTCGCTGCCATCGTCACTCTGCCAAATCGGCAGCGGAGTGCCCCAATAACGATTCCGACTAATCGCCCAATCCCGCGCATTTTCAAGCCAATTGCCAAAGCGCCCATCACGTAAATGTTCTGGCACCCACGCCGTCTGCTGATTATTAGCAACCAACCGATCCCGAAACGCTTCAACCCGGATAAACCAAGTCTTCACTGCCCGGTAGATGAGCGGCGTGTCGCTGCGCCAGCAAAAGGGGTAGCTGTGAAAGATGGTGCCTTGATGCACAAGTTTTTTTGCTTGTTTGAGATGCGCAATAATCTTTGGATCAGCCTCTTTGACATGCAGGCCGGCAAAGTCTGATACCTCTGCGGTAAACGTGCCCTCGTCATCAACTGGGTTGACGATATCAATGCCAGCTTGCTGGCAAGCATAGAAGTCGTCTTCCCCAAAAGCCGGAGCGATATGAACAATGCCCGTGCCTTCATCAGTCGTGACATAATCCGCTGCAATCACCCGGAAATTGTTTTGCTCTTTACGCGAGGAAAAATACGGAAACAGCGGCTGATAGCCACGCCCAACCAAGTCTTGGCCTTTATAGCGCTGCTCAATGGAGTAGGCTTCTTCTTTTGGAAAATACGTCTTCACCCGCGCCTCGGCCATGATATAGCGTGCACCGTCTTCTTTGTCTCGCACTTTGACGTAGTCAAGATCAGGCCCGACTGCCAGGGCAAGATTACTCGGCAGCGTCCAAGGCGTTGTCGTCCACGCGACAAAAGAGGTGTTTTCTTCACCGTCGACAGCAAAGCGGACCGTCACTGTCGGGTCTTGCACGTCTTTATAATTCAGGTTGGCTTCAAAATTGGACAGGACTGTTCCCAGACGAGTCGAAAAGGGCAAGACTTTATTGCCTTCATAGACCAGGTCTTTATCCCACATCTGCTGAAACGCCCACCACACCGTTTCCATGAACGATAAGTCCATGGTCCGATAGTCGTGTTGAAAATCGGCCCAACGACCTGCCCGTCGCACAGTCTTTTCCCATTCCGCGGTGTAACGCAGAACGATTTTGCGGCATTCGGCGTTAAAGTTTGCCACGCCGAAGCGTTCAATTTCGCTGCGACCGTGCAAGTCCAAGTCTTGCTCAATTTCCATTTCGACCGGTAGACCGTGACAATCCCAGCCGAAGCGGCGATCAACATACCGCCCGCGCATTGTCCAAAACCGTGGGATAATGTCTTTAATTGTGCCGG
This sequence comes from Binatia bacterium, assembly GCA_965231765.1. Classification (GTDB taxonomy): domain Bacteria; phylum Desulfobacterota; class Binatia; order Bin18; family Bin18; genus JAAXHF01. The sequence goes on along the minus strand of OZ246887.1, from coordinate 2,683,978 downwards.
CCAGTAGATGGCCATAGTGTGGCAGGCCAGTGGCAAACGGTGGGCCATCGTAAAAAATAAAGGGTTGCTGATCACGGGTCTTCTCCAGGGTTTTGTCAAAAATCTTATGCTCGTCCCAAAACTTCAGGACCTCCAGCTCGACCTCGGGGAACTTGACATTCTCAGCAACCGGTTTCATCGTGGTGTCTTCCTTAGCCTTTCTCCAGCGTAACGATAGCCTATAAACTATAGACGCAAGGGGAGATTTTGCTAGAGGGCAGGCCGGGAAAGCCCTGATTTTTCTTGAAGAATTCCGGAGAGAGATCCATCAGAGTATAAGAATTCGACGGAGGAGACACCAGACATGGGAAAGCGCCTGATGATCAATTTTGCCAAAGCCGGGTTTCCCCACTATGAAGAGGTTGAAGAAGAAGGCATGGCCAAGCCATGCGCCATGGGAATCCCGTGGGTCAATCCGGATACGCTCCAAACGATTGAGCAGCGCCATATCCCCCGGACCGGACCAAAAGGCGAAGCGTTAGACAATAAAGACACGCCCGAATCGAACTCGTAGCGGGCAGGAAAGAGGTAGGTCAAGCAGGTTCAGAGGATACTCTACCCACGGGCAAGCCGTTTGGCCGAGCGGGGAGAGCGGCGGGGTTTCGTTTCAAACAGCAGGTGTTGCTGCCGACGTATCCCGAAAAAATAGGAACACTGTTCACTATCCAGATCGTTGTTAAAGGTCCGCTGCTGACCATCTTCAAATAAGATGCGGACCAAGCACGTGCCACCAGGAACGACCGAAGTCATCTCTTCCACAACAGCCCCCAGGCCCCACTGCTCATAATGGCGGTGGACCACTCTGTCTCCAAGGCGGAGAAATAGGCGCTTCTTTGATTCGAACACAACAACAGATCCTGATAAGCGGCGCTCGCTGCCAAAGTTTCCCTCTTTTAGCTGAAAATGGTTGGAAGAATCAAGACAAGGAATCGATAACTTTACTGATGCGCAGTTATTGCTGAACCGAGTTATCCTCCTGGCTGCTTGAAGGCGATAATGCCCCCTGCTCAATACGGGGTAAGAGAGTGGCGATATCACTGACGCTCCGCACGCAAGCTTGCAGCAACATGACCCCACGATTCATGTGGGCACGAAAGTAGTCGGATGAAAGGGAAAGATTGACCCCGTCTTGACGACAGCGCTCTTTGAGTAACGCGACAAAGAGTGAATCGTATTCTCCGAGAAGGGTATAGCGGTTAAACTCTCGCTCTTCTTCAGGATAGTCCTCTGGATTTGGCACAGACGGTTCATTCAGCGACAGGCAAAACCCCATGCGACACAGCAAGTTTGGGGTGAGGCCTGTCCGGCCTGCAAGAGAACGTAGCCGATTTGAGGCATCCTTGGTGAGTCGGAGTTTAGCGAGCTTCATGCGTCCCCTTCCAAAAGTAGCCTGCCTTGGCCGTCGTGTTTCCCTCCACCGGATCAAAATCTAAGTGATAAGCCTGCGCAACATCACGTTGTAATGCCGTAAAGTAGGGATGATCGACCTCTGTATCGGTCGATAAAATAAGCACCTGATGACTCGCAGCAGGAAAATAGTGCTCGACTAAAAGTTTCCGGTGGTCACTATCAAGCCGTGCCAGGGGAGTATCGATGATAATCGGTAGAGGGCGGCCTGAGGTTTTCGCAAGCGCCCATAACATGGAGATAGCGTATATCTGTTTCTCTCCGGCTGAGAGTTTGGACTTTGCGAGCGGTTGATTTTTCCTGTCATAGAGAGTGACAGAGAAACCCTTTGGATCAATGGTCATTCTGCGCAGGGCGTCTTTCTTTCGGCACAGCGTATTGAAACACTCAGACACAGCTCGTTCCAGCTGTGAGACCTTTTTTTCAATCAGCTTGGCTTGGTATTCTTCGAGGACTGCCTGTGCGTTCTGGGCTAACTTGACCTGAGATGCCTGTGTTGCCTGAGCGGCGAGTTTTTCCGCTATTTGTCCGTATTGCCGCTGAAGTCCGCTCAGCCTTGTCTCTGCTACTTTCATCTTCTCATCTATGAGCAAGGTCTGTTTACTCGTCTCGACGAGTGCTTGGTGCTGGACATGCAGCTTTTCAAGCAGCGGGTTCAAGACATCTTCAGCCGGAATTTTTCGGAGCCGCTCTTTCGCTTGGTGGAGTTTCCGCGAGAGATTTTCAATCTCTCGTGCTGATTCATGCACTGGTTTGGAGTAGCCATTCGTCGCTTGATCAATCCAGGAAAAAATTTGTCGTTGGTCCGGGGGGGAGAGCTGATGAACAATTTCTATCTGCCCTGCCTGCTCTAGCTGGAGAGGGACCTCAAGGGCTTCAAGGAAATGGCCGTGAATCTTTTCCTTTGCTGCTTTGGACACTTTGGGTAGAGTCTTCCAGAAATCATCTGCCACAAGGCGCTGCTGGAGTTCCTCTTGTGCTGTTTTGAGCAATGCCTGGCCAGATTCAATCTTCGCTTGCTGTTCTTCTTGGAGGAGTTGGTCTTTGAGTTGGGAGCACAGCCTGGGGACGATAGCAAAAGGCAGCAGCCCATTACACAGCTGCCGGATAAGGTCTTCATGTTGGTCAATCTGTGTTTTGAGTTTTTCTTCCTGTTTCAGCAGGCTTTCACGGTTGCGTGCAAAGGTACCTCCTTCGGCGGTAATCTCCTTTTCTATTTGAGCAATGGCAGAGCCAAGCCCTTCCGCCTCAGCTTGAAGCTTTTCGCGCGAAGCTTGAAGTTCTTTGATCTCCTTTTGAACGCCGTTAATCTCCTGTTGTAACTCATCAGCTTGGCTGGCCAGCGAGTTATTGCGACTCGCCTTCGTCAAGCGAGAAAGATACAGGGACAAATCTGTCTGAAGCCGTTCGGTAATGTCTAACCCAAGCAGTGATTTAATCGCCTCAGCCAACGTCTGCTGGTCAGAGGTATCCTCAGCAAGCTGTTGAATTTTTTCGCCATCGAAAAAAAAGAGTTGGGATACTCCAAGCGGAATGAGGTCCCGCACAAAGTCTTGCCAATGTTCTCCAGCAAGCTCATCAAGCGGAGTGCCATCACGCAGCACTTGAAGCTGTTCAACAATTTTCTGGCTGCTGCGTCGTTCCCATGAGCGAGTGACGGTATACAGGTGTAACGCTTCTACATCAGCATATTGAAACTCAAGCGTAACAGACGCATAGGTCGGCTGGATGAGCAGACTCGGACTCGAGTGGATACGGCCGTCGAGATAGTTGAGATAGGCATCCTTTGAGACGCGCCCTTCCAGAGCCAGAGGACCGTACAGGCAAAGACGAATGGCCTCAAACAGGGTGCTTTTACCGGCACCGTTCTTGCCGCCAAAGAGGATAATTGAGCGAGGCGGTCGAGGGGCGAGCTGGACTGTTTGCCGTCCATGGAACACGCCAAAATTTTCTACAGTAAGAGAGGTGAAAATCATCAGACCGACTCAGGAGACCGCTTCAGGACTTTCGGCCAACACTTCTTCTTCAGTCCGCCAGTCCTCTTCGATGACTGCCGCAATTTTTTGATGGATAGCCGACCGCCTACTCATCCCGTGGTATGCCCGTTCAATATCCAACAGCTTTGCAACCATCTTTGAGGGGACTGCGCGATTGTCACAAATGTCATCAAGCATGTCACGCTCTTCGCTGGAAAAGAGTGGCAATTCATCTGCTCTCCAATCTAAGTCTTCGCCCATTACCTCACGGTAGATTTTGGGAGCTGAGTCTTCCCAGTCCTGTTCTTCTAAACGCCAGATGCGGCGAATCTCCTGGAGTTCGTCTGGACTAATCAGCTGCTCGTACGGATTTGGGCCTGTCGCACGGACCTGTTTTTGCGCTTCGAGTAGGCGTCGGAGTAGGTCTTGGCGGGTCTTGAGTTTATACGGACCACGAACGATTCCGCCATCTTTCTTGTGCATGACTCGGCCATTACGACGTTTGAAGTCACGCAGTTGACTCTTGACCGCTGGGTCTTGTGTTGCAGCAAGTTCATCGCGGTAGGCAAGCAACGGCTCCATCCAGTCTTCACCGTTTTCAATCATGGCTTCCATCGCCTTGTCTTTTGTCACAACTGTGCAGACCCAGCAGCCAAATCGGCTATTGCCGCACGAAGGGGTGGTCGTATCTACCACCAGCGGACACTCACCGGCTTGGGCATTCCGATACATCGTCACCAAGTCACGGTTATTATTACCCCAGGGCGACGGAGTTTGCAGAAGATAGGTCCACACATCGTCTACTTTGAGGTCTTCAATAGGGGTGTAGACAAATGTGGGTAAAGACGAGTGACGCGACAGAAGGCTGCCCGTAATCCGGTGCAGGTTCATGACTTGAGCGCGAGTTGAGCTCTCTGATTTACGGACGCCAAGGATAACGACCATCTCGCCATGTTCGGCGACTTTATCCAAGATAAAACGGTTAGCCGGGTCAATCTTCAAGCGGTCGGTACACCACCGAAAGCGATTAGACGGGGCTGGATAGCCACGCCCCAGTAAATTGACCCAGAACGTATCGTCGAGAACAGGGCGGAGCTTTTGAGCAGAAAATGGCAGCTCTTGCTGCTGGGCGGCCTGGTTCATCTTCTGGAGAGTCGCATCAATGTAATCAACGATTTTGGGTGTTTCAACGAGCGTGTCGGACGAGATGATGTAGACGGGTTTTATAAGCTGTTCACGAGGCAAGCCAGCCAAAGCGAGCCATATCATTTGCAAGGCGGTGGTGGAGTCTTTCCCGCCGCTGTAGCCCATCACCCATGGACGTTGGTCACTCAAATAAACTTGGCGGATTTCTTCATAGCGAGCATCAAGCCACTCTCGCTCCAGCATCCGTACCTGGGGCTCCCCCATAGCCTAGCCTCCTCGTTTTTTGAAGTGTGTTTCTACTCGTTGTTCCTCTGGAGAGAGAGAGATGTCAAGGGCACGTTTGAGTGCTGCGGAGGTGAGGACAACGTTGTTATGGGCTTTGCTCACCCGCCCGCCTATCATGGCGCGCCCTTCCCAGAGTTTGGTGTTGGACCGCGACCAGTCAAGCTTGTTCAAAGACTCGAGACGTTCTTTCCATCGTTTTGGTTCAGCCGCAATGAGTGAGTTTCCGGCGATACCAAGTGCATGCAGGGCGATGCCATGTGCATGGATGAAGTCCCGGCGTAATTCAGCGGAACTGACCTTTTTCTCTTGGGCTAATTGCCACTCCGGAATGTGTTTTCCTACTTCGATCCAGAAGGCTGTGGCGAGGGTTTCTTCCTGGGGTGAGAGGCGGCCCTTCTTGGGTTTATTCAGCAGGGCCTTTGTGCCTTGATAGATGCTGCTGAGCGTAAAGAGTTTGAAAGAGCGATTTGAAATCGTCGTTTTTGCTGTCTCAGTCAATCCTTTGAAGACTGGAACCTGTGTCATGAGGTCACGTGCCAAGTGCGACAGTGGGTCTCGGAGGTCGTACAGGATGCCGAGCGATTTGGTTGGCCGTACGGCATGCTGATTAAGGTCGGCAAAGAGCTGCTGTGAGCGTTTCAATTTTGCATCGACAAAGAACACAACAGAGATAGTCTCATCGCTAAGCTCGGGCCGTTCCTTGAGGGCTTCCTCAATAGCAGCACGCCGATGCTGGCCATCGTTTATGATGAACTTGGCTGTCATAGGGACGATGAGCTGCCCAACGTCACCATGCGGTCCGCCATCTTCGAGAGACTGAAATTGGATATCGCCATCAATAGATGCGGTAATTGAAGAGAATACGTATTCTTTTGGATTTTCTACAAGGTATTGGGCTATTTCAGGCACGCGGGCTCTGTTCAGGGACCGCTGAGCCTTCAGCTCAGGTGGAATTTCGTCTTCATCAAAAAGAAAGATCTTAGGAATGAGCTGGAGGGGGCACATCGCCACAAAGTATTCACGCCCAGCCTGAACTCCCCGTAATGCCGAAAAGACATACGAGAAAGGCCTGGGTAAGTCTTGACGCGGTGGCATAGCCGCTTCCGCTCCTCCCTACGTACTTCTTCGGAGGGTATATTGTCGTTTTGTGGAAGTCAATAGAAAGGATTTGGAAGCTTATTTTTATCGTGTGGAAGTCTGAAAATAAAACAATATGAATTCCTTGCCCTTTTTAATACGTCTGTCGAGGAAACAAAAAAATAAGGCAGCATTTCATTCTCGGATATAGTGAAAAGTGAAAAAGGTGAACCCCAGAAGGGGGAGAGAAGGATCAATCTCCGACTTGACCTCTTAATCCATCTCTATTATCCACTGGTGTATAGTGTGAGGGTGACTGGAGGTCAGAATGGCCAAATTTTTTAGTTATCTAGCCCGACGTTTTTACCAACATTCTCATAGCGGGATGCCGATTCTATCATTCGTAGCATCCTCAGATGACATAGTAAAATGGGCAGGAGTACCGAGAAAAGCCTACGAATTTCGAGATGGAACCCTAATCGGCTTTCAGAGACAGTCTGATGAAAAGAGAGTAAAGGAGATAGGAAATTTTATTTCCTCCGAGAAAAATGTATCTCCAACAGCAATTGTCGTTGCTTTCCGAGAAGATGCAATTCGGTTTCAGTCGATAGAAAATAATGAATCCTTAGCGGGCACCAATGACCCTGGTGAAATAGGCTTGATAAAATTTGAATTAAAAGAGAATCCCTCCTCTTTAAGCGAAGCTATAGAACAGTATCTTGCTTTAGTGAGACCGCGACTCCCCTCTGAAGGAGAGCATGAGCTGGACAATGCTTCGGCCATTGAGTCGAAAAATGGAATATATGAAGTAAAGGAGGACAACGATGAGTTTATTATTCATGACTCTCATCTCGTCCGATTTATTCGCAGCTTGCAAGTTGTCCTAAATGACATTGACAAGCGTGGAGATGACCCTGATCTTTACTCAGAAGAAGAACAAAAGCTACTAGAGACTCTTACTGAGTTACTAAAGCCTGCGATGCTGGTTGATGGGCAGCATCGTGTCCATGGTGCCCACACGCTGGAAGCGGATGTAGCTTTCACAGTTTGTGCCTTATCTGATGCATCTTGGGAAGAACAGGTCTTCCAGTTTGTAGTCGTTAATCAAAAAGCTCAACCAATTGCCGCGGAATTTCTTGGTGCTATAGTTAGCACCTCTCTTACTCAATCTGAAATTGAGACGCTAATGGAGCGTCTCGATGCTGCTGGCATCAACGTAGAAGAATATCAGATGATGGACCTCGTGAACAATGATCCTGCTAGCCCATTTCGTAAAATGATAAAGTTTAGAGTCACTGGTGAAATGGGAAAGCTACCGTATCCTGGCATGCGCCAACTTGCGAACCAATTTCGCCAGCTTACTCCAAATCCTCGCTTTGAACTCCTTGCTTCTCATTTTTGTTCGGGCAACTCCATGAAAGAAAAAAGGCGAGAATGGGAAAAGGACAAGTGGTTAGAATATTTTTGCGCATTCTGGGGCATAATAAAAGATAAATATGGAGACTCTCAATCCGATGAAAATTTTTTGTGGGAGCCTGAATCCCAGCTTATGAGAATTGCTGTTCTTCAGATCATTCAAGATGAATTCTTGGACTGGACACTCCAGTCAAAGAGGCAATGGTCTGACGAAGTGGCCGAGTTCAAAAAGTTAGTCCAGACATGGATAGAGTACGTACCTCGAGAATTTTTCTTAGAAAAATGGAGAGGCGTAAAATCAATTCCTTCACCTGACGGTAGAGAACGGATACGAGAAGCTCTAAGAAAGCGAATTAGTGATCCAAATTTCCGTTTCAGAAAATCGCGCCTTTTCCAGGAAAATCGATAAGCTATGGATTCCAAATGGGAGCGACTTATCACCGTTTTGGACCCTTCTCGTGATCGCGAGGTTGAAAGGTTCAGCGACCAGGAGTTGGCCGAACTCATTCTGTTCTTAATAGGGATACTTGGCCAATCTCAACGTCCTCATCTAGAATATATTATCCGAAATCTCCGGAGGCGAGTACTTTATTATATGACACCTAAAAGAATTATCAGCAGAAGTCCAAATGCTTTCGAAATTCGTGACCAAATCAAATCGGATCTTCTCGAGGTTGTAGACGAAGATAATATCACAACTGTGACAGAAGCTATACGAAATGTCATTGTTGAAATATACTGGACAGAAAGAAATTATGATACTGCTGAGGCTCTACCAAAGATTATTGAGCGAGACGGATCGCATTGCCGGATATGTGGTTACCGATTTAGACAAGGTGATACCGATATTCCAGAAGTGAAAACCTTTTTCAGCGATGTGTTATATCCTCTCCGAAATGGTTATTATGATTGTCTCAAACCGCTTAGCAAAAAAGTTAAGCAGAGACGAGTAACTATAGACCACGTCGTTCCTCTCGCTTCATTTGGAAAGGATGATATTTCTAATTATGGATTGTCTTGTGAACAATGCAATAATGGGAAAAGCGATTGTCTTTCATTCGTTGAACCTCGCTTTGCCATTGGTCACCGAAATAGGATAAGTCTTCCAAAAATAGAAATCAACGAGCCTGGTTTGTTCTATGCTGTAGTAGACCGTGATAGACAATGTTTTAGGTGTAGTAGAGGAACAGGAGAGGTTGAACTTACTTTAATTCCAGTATCTTCCGAAAAATGCATAATGTTTGATACGCTCGCAACTATCTGTTATGACTGCGATGATTTCCCACGCCGGTGGAAACGGGTTGGTGCAGCTGCATCTGAAGAGGAGGACGAATAACAAAGCTAATGGCTCTTCTCGAAATTTGCGAAATATGTTCAGCTGGGTGATATTCTTGCCACCGCTGGTCGGCAGCAACAACTATTCGATTTTTGATACGCCAACTCTGAGAAACGTAGAATTCCTCTTTCAAGAAGTGGAAGATGTTGTGGTGAGAATGATACGACAAATCTGCTCTCGTCCCCTCCCTTGCCATTCGGCTTCCAACAAACTCAATCCTAGATTCGCCCAGTCTGAAAGTCGCTGCATTGCGTTGTGTGCATCATTCTCGGTGTTCCACTCTGATATTGGAGCGATGTGATTATCTGCCTCAAGCAGAGCGATAAGCAAGTCAGCGGACAAAACTTGCAACGGCGGCAGCTGTTCTTTCTTTTTCGGTGTTTTTGGTTTCTCTCCCGAAGTATGCTTGCTCATCGCATAAGCCGCAGCGAAAGCCCAAGCATCCAACTGAGTCGGAAAGATCTTCAGATCATCTTTCAGATGCTGCAAAAGCGCCTTGTGTTCGTCGGCAACGTACGCCCGCTCTTTCTGGAGATCATCAATTTTTGGAATCATCCGACCTCCTCAATACTCGAAGTCTCAGCCTGCTGGTCTCTGACAAGGGTAAAGTGACGCTGGAGAGAGGGGTGTAGCCGTGGAATATCTTCCTTAGGAAGGTCACGGTCTGTCGCCAGCAGGATAACTTGGTTTGGCAGACCAGGAAGTGCATCAAGCAGCCCCTGCCGATGTCGGTTATCCAAATGCCCAAAGGGCGTATCCATGAGGAGTGGTGCGGCATGCTCCGTCGAAAGACTCAGCCCGGCAATAAACGCGAAGGCTAGCACTTCTTTCTCCCCCGCGCTGAGGTCATCGTCCGGCAAAGTATTCCCGCTCTTTGTGACTACACAGACCCCAAAATCATCCATCAGCTCAACCCGGTCATATTCGTTCTTCTTATTCGTGATACTCCGAAAAACTGTATTGATATTCTCAATAATCGCTTTTCGTCTTTCGGTCAGCAGTGAGTCCACCAAGGCTTGGACCGCCTTCTCAGACCGCATAGTGAGGTCAAGCGAACGGCTCAGGGAAGCTAGTTCAGTATTGGCTAAGGCCAGTTTACTGACTTCATGGTTTTTTCGGTCAATAAGCTCAGTCGTTTTTCTCAGCCGTTCTTCTTTTTCCTTGATACGGAGATTGGTGGATTGGAGTTCATTTTTCTTCTCGCCATACTGCTGATACACCTCGCGAACCTCACCGTCGCCATGTTCGCTCAGCTTTTCCTCAAGCCCAGCAATATCCTGGGTAATTTCCTGAATCTCGAGTTCAAGGCGCTGTTTCAGCTGAAACACTCTCTTCACATCAAGCGGCTCTGCTATGATGCGTCCTGTCAGTCGTGCCAAGACGCTCTGGCGTTCATTCAGGCTTGATGTCCGCCGGTCACGAGTAGACTGGCGGGCGAGTATCTGCTCAATCTCTTTGATCTTGCTTTCCAGCGTTGTTACGGTGGGGGAGGTGAGCTCTCGGTCACAGACGCAGTTTGTTGCGTCGAGCAGCTCCTCTAAGAACTCTTTTCTTGCCCGTAATGCTGTCTCTCGGACGGCTCGGTGGTCTGTTGTTCCGCCCTCCGTTTCAAACCGGGCCATCTGCTTTTGGAGAAGCGGAAGTAGAAGATGAAACGGAGATGCCTGAATCGCCGTCTCCAGCTTTTCCTCTTGTTCGAGCAGCGAGTTTTCCTTGGAGGATTTTAAGCGCTCCAAGTCTTTCAGCCGGTCTTGTTCTGTTTTGATGCTCTCCAAAGCGCGGGCTCGTTTATCCAGTTCTCCTGTCAGCTCTTCGAGTGCGTCGTGATTTTTTCGCTCCTCTTCTAGGCTCGTTCGAAGTCCCTCTTCTTCTGTCCGTAGGTCTCTAAGCTCATCGAGGAGACGATGGTGCTCTTCTTTTTTTTCTAGATGGCTGTCTCGCTCATCCTCCCAGCGCTCAGCCACCTTCTTCAAGTCGGCTCTCAGGTTGCGGACTTCGGGGATGCCGAGGACTCGTTCGACAGCCTCTCTGATATCAGCCGGACGCTGTTTTTTGGCATAGGTCTCAATCTCTAGACCATCGAAAAAAAAGAATTGTTGACACTCCTTTGGGAGGATTTGCTCAATCTTATCCTGAACCGCTCCTCCTAACGCACGACCATTCTCGATGAGTGTTGGAGGCTGTGACTTAGCAGCAACAATGGAGCCATCTCCGTCCAGACGCGCCGTAGCTCTTCGAATAAGCTGATAGGGAATATCGTTCACCAAAAAATGAACTTCGACAAACAAGTCTTTCTCGCCTGCCTGAACTGCTGCTTTATTGAAACATTCCGAAAGACCCTTTTCCTTGAGCCGCTCGTGAAATGCCCATTGGACTCCGCGTAGAAAAGACGTTTTGCCGAATCCATTCAGCCCATGTACAACAATGATGTTTTTTCCCGTAGGAGTAGTATCGCCAAAGTTGACTTCGACCCTACCGCGATAGACCAGCCAGTTTTCTAGCACAACACGCTCAAAGCGGATGCTCATATCTCACCCTCGGTGCTTTTTTGGAGGACCTCCCGAAGGCGGGCGACGAGGCCACGGCGTGTTTTTAAGTGGAGCATCTCCCGTTCCATCTTCAGCATTTCCTGAAGCAGCTCGGCAGGCACTTCATACTCTTTGGCGATATCTTCAATGAGTTGGTCTAAGGAATTATTCACAGCTCCCCTCCCAGCACCCACTCGATAGGTATACCGAATTGTTTGAGATGGTCAAATAACCGCTTCTCAACGACCGGCCTATTCACAGCCGATTTCGCCAGATGGACTGTACGACCTAGTTCTTTCCAGAGTAGCTGTGGAGCATTGGCCCCAACTCTACGTGGTGGCGTCACCACAATATCAATCAATGACGCCCGGTCTTTCCCCTGCGCTCGGCGCAGTATCCGTCCCCGCCGCTGAATAAACTCTCGCTCACTCGTGCTGCTGGCAAGCAGAATGGCTTGTGAGACCTCTGGGACATCAACTCCTTCGTCAAGACATTTGATGGCAACGACAGCCGCAATTCTCCTTTCTCCCAAAAGCCGCAGAGCCGTCTCTTGGGCTGCTGGTGTCTCCCGATGTGTATACGAGAGATACGGAATCCTCTTGTGTCGGAGCACCTCACAGACGGCACCGGCTTGTTCAAGGTCAGCGCAATAAATTAAGCACTGTTGCAAAGAGATTTCTTTTAAGAGCGTTTCCAGGACGTTGATCTTTTCTCGACACCGTTTCAGGATATTCGCCCTACGGAAGAGAAGCAGGTCAATTTCTGTAGGAGTGTGTCCACTCTCGTTGCCCCCTTCCTCAACGTTTTCTTGGCCTGGAGCCTTTTGGGCGAGCTGTCGAGTGAGGTCCTTATACTCGTCGAACTCCTCGTCTGACAGCTCTGCAAACTCGACCCCGTAGTCATAGCGACACAGCACCGCTCCTACAGCCTTCTCAAAAGGAAACCGGTACACCACACCACCGAAATACTCATGAATGGCAGCCGTTCCTTCCACATCGAAAGGGCGAGTGAGCGTAGCTGTCAGACCAAGCCGGTTACCATACATATCCTGCATCGCATTTTGGAAGAATGGAGCACCAAGCCGGTGCACTTCATCAGCGATAAAGAGCAGAGACCGAGGAAAGGGAGACGCATCTTGAAGGATGGTCCGAAACCGGTCGCTGGAGAGAGAATGATACGTCCCGACAAGAACAAGCAATCGGTTGGCGGTTTCGCTTTCTCCGTCCTGCGCCATACATAATCGATTGAATGCCTGGTCTTGCCACGCTGTATAGCTGCGGGAAATCCCCAGCGGAGAAGAAAAGCCGGCGTCTTCACGAATCTCACGCTGCCACTGGGATATGAGCGCCTCGGTAGGGACGCCAATAATTACTACTCGTAGCTCAGGAATCCGCAGCGCGGCAGCAAGAGCGATACGGGTTTTCCCCGTTCCAGTTGCCATGTCCAAAACGCCGCGTCGTCCTGCTTGTTCCCACGCCGCAATCGCCTCCTCTTGGTAATCACGCAACGGGGAGCGACCAGATGGCGGAAATTCTACTTTTGAGCCGGTGCCTGTCGAGTACGGTCGGCCTGGAACCCGATAACGCTGGATACGGTCACGAATGGCCTCAGGTAGCGTATAGATGCGCAGATTCGGTTCCTGGCCTGTCCACAGTCTTTCAAAGCGGATGACATCGGCTTCAACCATTGGCGCCATGGATTCATGCCAGGAACAAAATATTTTGATTGACTCGTAGTTTCTGATGCCCTGGATGCTGTCGTTATACGAGCCATTAAAGCTGACTCGATTGCCAGCGGCGTCGGTGAATATTCCAAATTTGTCATGGAACTCTCCGTCAAGGGAGTCCGTGGGAATCGCAAAACGAAATTCCAAAAGATGGTCAGCCACCATCCAGGCCAGAGTGGAAATCGTATCGGCTGCCAAGCTCATCTCTAGGTCGTCCAACGAACGATGCAGAGCTTGGCTCAGAGCTGAATTGTCTGCCGCTGCGCCTCCCTTGCGCAGAGCCTCCCATTCCTCTTGTGACAAGATTGGGCTGGTCACCCAGCGAGCCTGACCACCATTACGGACCAATCCTGCTAAACCAACTGCATTGATTCGAATCCAGCCAGCACTAAAGAACCCAACCCCACGGTCATAGGATAGACTGCGGAGCAGTAATGGCTCAAAAAAATCCTGGACGAGGTCTGCCGTACTGGTTGTCAGGATGGGAAGAAGGCGAAGTTCGGTGAAAGGAGCGGGATTGGCTTCAGGGGAGAGAACAATGCTGGAAACGGGCAGCTTTTCTTTTTTCTCAGGTTCAGGCATCCCGATATCTAACGCCTCTCGATTTGGACACAAGGCGTACCGCTCATGGAGAGATCCCTCCGCTTCGCTTTTGAATTTCCTGGCAGACTTGTTGAGCAATATCAACCGCCCGAGACGCCATTGCTTGGGCTACGGATTTGATCTCTAACAAGTCTGTGACCGGACAGCTTTGCATTCCGGTCAGCCAATGTCTTCTCCCAGCCTTCCCGCGTCCCTATCAGCTCTGGTTTTCCATACAGTCCCCATTTCTCTTCTTGTCGGGTGAGTCGAGAGAATTTGGTATGCAGAGGGTGATCTTGTGGGATGAATTCTTCCTTGCGGTGCAAGATTGGTGGGTTGCTTGAATTCGTATAATCTCTCTGCTTAATCCGAAATGTTTGGAGCGGAACAAGCAGCGATGTAGCCAGCGCTGGATAGGGGTCTTGGTCGAACTTCGGGTATGACAGATAAGATATTCGTGGTCCTTCTCGGTGGAGTTTGATGATATTGGCGTTTTCAACACTACCAATGTACGCCCGGGCACAGCCTTCATAGACCCGCAAGATGGCAGGCAGGTGGGGAAGTGCCGCAATATGGACGTACAGAGCAGCTGGGGTTAATTTGCCAACAGGAGAAGTACGGCACGCTTTTTCTACAGCAGCTGTATCCCCTGCAGAAAAGAGTAGGGCATCGGCTTCCTTGCATGCTCGGGTGTAAGACGAGAAAAAGGCTTTGATATCAAGTTTGAGGTCACCAGGGAGTTGAGAAAAACGGGGACGGTCGTCAAATCGACTCAATGCCAGATAGATGAGAAGGTCCTGGGCTCGTTCTTCTCGGATACGGTTCCATTCCTCGTCTCCAGTGACGCGGCGAATGATCCCATACGCGCGCTTGAGGCTTCCAATTGCTTCGCAAATAGCTGTCGTCTCAGGCAACTCAGCATCTGCGGGGAGGCGGCCACGATTGGTCAGAAAAGCGATAAGTGGCTCAAAAAGATCCTTATGCTGTTCGAAGAGGAGGTCGCTCTGGCGCTGCCGTGGAGCGGAGGAATAGCGTCGATACCGAGAGGCGACAAATGACTGCTGTAAGTCGGGGTCGCGAAAGACATAAAAGATGCCTGGTGCCGCTGGTACGCTTGAAACGCCAAGAACGCTATCGACCCATTCACGTAGCTCTTGTTGTTCGTAATATTTCTGAAAAGTCCCGAGTTGGGTGAGAAAACCATCTTCATACGGCCTCTGGGTACTGCGAGGAGCCTCAACGGTGAGACGGGCAGAGACAACCAGCAGTTTCTGCGCGAGTGCCCAGGCATTCTGCAACGCAGCTGCCCGCTCCATAGGGTCTTCTATGACATTAACGACGTATCCCAGATTAACGACATCAGCCGAGCGACGTTCGTTTTTTGGGGAATAGGCTGGGTCCCATCCGTTACACTGAATTCCTCGACTCTGCAAAGTCCGGAGGTCATCTCCGCGCCCACAGCCGTAGTCAAAGACCGAAGCCTCGGTGTCAATTAATTCATTTTCAAGAGTAAGCCGTATAGGCCGGGACAAGTCTGTACGATTCAGAGCAGTCCGGTGTCGTGCAACAGTCTGGTGAGGCATATATTTGAGAGCATATCAGGATGCCTGAAGAACTTGAAACACCTTCCTTGCTTCTTCAGAACGGCGCCTCTGCTCCTGCAAACTCATCTCCATCCAGAACAATCACTGTCACTTCCATACCTTTCGGTAACAGATCCAATTCTTGCGGCCCAACGATGAGTCCCTGTCCCAGAGATAGTGAACTCAGCACTCCGGAACTTTGTGTTCCAGTTGAGCGGACTGCATACTGACCATTCTGCTGGGTCAGCTGACAGCGGACAAATTCGGTGAGATTTTTCGCTTTGGGAATGTCTTCACTCAGGGTCGCTGAAACGACAGGTGAGAAGGGTTTTGTATACCCGAGCATCCGGCGCAGGCTCGGGCGGACATACAGATAGAAACACACAAGTGCAGAAACCGGATTGCCGGGCAAGCCAAAGTACGAACGTTCTTTGAGCAGACCAAAAGTCAAAGGTTTCCCCGGGCGCTGGGCCACCTGCCAAAACAGACGATTCATCCCCAGCTCGTCCATCGCAGCTTTGACAAAATCAAAGTCACCAACTGACACGCCTCCGGTTGAAAGCACAACATCATGACGGACGGATTCATTGAGGGCAGTACGGGTCTCGTCGAGCGTATCGCGGGCTATTTCCAGCGGGACTGGCAGGCCACCTGCTTCTTGCACAGCTGCCGCTAAGGTGTAAGCATTGGAATTCACGATCTGGCCCGGCTGCAAGCTCCCATCCACTTCAACCAGCTCATTACCCGTACTGAGAATGGCTACCCGAGGGCGCTGGCGTACAAGCACAAAGCTTCGTCCAACTGAGGCAAGCAGTCCAACATCAGCCGGCCGAAGGACACGGCCTTTTTCTAGGACTGTCTGGCCAGTATGGATGTCCTCACCCTGGCTACGGACATTCGCTCCAGCGTCATTTGTCTGGTGAATGGATACACGCTCGTCGTGCTCTTCGGTATCCTCTATCCGAATGACAGTGTCAGCACCGGGCGGCACAACTGCTCCAGTCATGATCTTACTGGCTGTGCCTGAGGTGACGGTTTGGGTTGGGACTGCGCCTGCTTGGATGACTTCGAGGACGGCTAGCTCGGCTGGCTTGTCAGCACTTGCCTCACGAATGTCCTCCCAACGCACGGCATAGCCATCCATGGCGGAATTATTGAAGGGCGGAACTTCGCGTTCAGAGTGGATCTCTTCAGCTAATACCCGCCCAGTCGCTTCAAAAAGACCAACCCGTTCCCCGGCAAGCGGAGTCACTGTTTCAAGGACTATTGCTAATGCATCGTGTACGGAGATCATAACGAAACACTAAGCGTACTTGGCCGTGATCGTCAATGTCCTGGTGCTGATCGAAGGAAGAGGCAAGGCTGAGGACTCTTGTCTGTCATAGGTGATAGCCTTATGGTTCTCCAAACATTGCTTGCCTTTGTCGCTAAGCGCTTCTTCTTTTTCCACTCCCAATTTGCTACGAGAAGCGAATTGGAGGATCTGAACATGACAACCGACCTAGCCCAACTTGACACCATTGCCCAAGCCGACCTCGTCCGCCGTGGTGAAGTAACGCCGCTTGAACTTATTGATGCCGCAATTGCTCGAATTGAGAAAGTCAATCCGCAGCTCAACGCCGTTATTACTCCCCTGTTTGAAAAAGCCCGTGCTCAGGCTGCTTCGGCCGATCTGCCCAACGGTTCGTTTCGAGGTGTACCGTTTCTGCTTAAGGATATCGGCTGCCACTCGGCAGGTGATCCGTATCATGAGGGGATGAAATTCTTACGTGATCTGAGATGGGTTGCGGAGCAAGACACGTATATGGCGGCCAAGCTGCGTGAGGCGGGGTTCATCTTTGTGGGTAAGACAAACACGCCGGAAATGGCAATTTTACCCACGACAGAGCCTGAGGCGTATGGTCCAACGCGTAACCCGTGGGATACCAGCCGTTCGCCAGGAGGCTCAAGCGGTGGGTCGGCAGCGGCTGTTGCTGCGGGTATGGTTCCGGCTGCGCATGCGAATGATGGCGGGGGATCTATCCGTATTCCCGCCAGTGAATGTGGCCTTGTTGGACTCAAGCCTTCACGGGGCCGAATTTCTTTTGGCCCAGGGCATGGCGAGTTTTGGCAGGGATTAGCCGTTGAGCATGTGGTCACACGATCGGTGCGTGATTCGGCTGCTATTCTTGATGTGATTACCGGTCCCATGCCCGGTGATCCCTATACGGCTCCGCCTCCGGCTCGGCCGTTTCAGCAAGAGGTTGGGGTTGATCCAGGAAAATTACGGATTGGTATCATGACCCGCGCACCTGGCGGTGTCATTCCTGTTCATCCGGACTGTGTCACGGCAACGGAAGAGGCAGCCCGGCTGCTCGGATCGCTCGGGCATACGGTTGAGGAATCGTATCCTTTGGCGCTGGATGATAATAAACCGCGCGGGCGGCATTTTTGGACTTTACTGACTAGCCAAGTCGCTGCCACTCTTGATGCGTGGAGTAAGAAAACCGGCAAGACGATTGCACTTGACGATCTTGAACTCAATACCCGCGTGACGGCTGAGATTGGTCGGACACGAACGGCGAGGCGGTATATTGAAGCTCTTGAGTGGTTACAGGCTGACACGCGGCGGATTGTAAGCTGGTGGAGCGAAGGGTTTGATCTCCTACTCACGCCGACTATGGGCGAACCGCCGCCGCCGCTGGGCGAGATTGTTGCTACTCCAGAAAACCCGATGGCTGCGGCACATCGAACAGCAAGCCTCGCACCTTTTACCGCTGCTTTTAATGTGACTGGTCAGCCCGCGATTTCATTGCCGCTGAATTGGAATGCGAATGGGTTGCCGATTGGTACTCATCTGGTTGCGGCGTATGGACGTGAAGATGTGTTGATTCAGGTGGCGGCGCAGCTGGAGCAGGCTCAGCCGTGGAGGGATAAATGGCCGCCAGTGCGTGCGTAGTCGCCCTGCCTCATTCTCATTTTGGCAATAGCATTTGATTGCTTTCCAAAACCTTTCCTTTACCCCTCGCTTGCAGTAGAGTACCTCCTGTCTACTGCTCCGAGCGTTGGGGAAACGCTCTGCATTCCATACCGGTCAAAAGGAGGGCTGTATGACCGAGCCATATAATCTCACAAGGTTCACTGCTGATATTACGGAAATCGTTCAACATGGAAAAGATGCGACAACGATCGTTGATGCTATCAAGCCTCTGATGGCCAAGATTATCGAAGTTGACGACTTCCTCCCTGAACAGTACACCAAGCCTGTTTCTGAAGAGCAGCCTTTTGGGCTGTATCTCATTCACAAAGCGCCACAGGATGCCTTTACTGTGATGTCGGCCATTTGGCCGCCAAATGGTGGCACACCGGTCCATGATCATGCGGGCTCGTGGGCGGTCGAAGTCATCCTTGACGGCAGCTTGCATACTAAACGCTTTCAGCGGCTTGATGACGACTCACAGCCAGGCTATGCCGAACTGAGGCAGACAGCAGAACTTGACATTCCGGCGAAAGCCATTGCGCATGTCATTCCGCCTGACCAGGACGTGCATCAGTTTACTAATATCACTGATAGACCTGTCCTCAGCTTCCATATCTATGGCGGAGATATCACCCAGCAGACGCGCAATCGGTTCACTCCGGAAGAGAACGCGGTCGTCAAATACGTTGATCCGCTCACGTATGACAATCCGGTGTGAGTCATGAGTAAAGAGGACTGAGTATACAGACAAAAAATGCTCTGACTCGGACCTCAGCACTCAGTCCCCATCACTGATTTAGGAGGAGAGTTATGCTTGATGGCGCGCTAGCTAGTCTGAAGATCGTTGAGTTGAGCGAACGGGTGGCAGGGCCGTTTTGTACCAAGGTCATGGCGGATATGGGGGCGGAGGTGATTAAGATTGAACGGCCGGGAAGCGGGGATGTCGCTCGCACCCGTGGCCCCTTTCCGGGTGATGATCCACACCCGGATCGGAGTACGCTGTTTCTGTACCTGAACACGAATAAAATCGGTATTAGCCTCGATATTACCAAGCCAGAGGGAGTGGCGTTGTTCTGTGATCTGGTCAAAGAGGCTGACATCTTGGTCGAAACCCAAACACCTGGTTTTTTGGACAGTCTTGGCATTGGCTACGACAGTCTGCATCAAATTGTTCCCCAACTCATTGTGACGTCTATCTCCCCTTTTGGGCAGACTGGACCATATAAAGAATACAAAGCCTATAACCTCAACACGTTTCATGCCGGGGTGGTCGGCTACGAGACGCCGTTTAACTACGTCACTGACCCGGAGAACGAGCCCCCGGTCAAAGCTGGTGGACAGCAGGCGGATATGTTGACAGCTTGGACGGCTGCCTCAGCGACGATGAGCGCAGTATTTCACCGGGATCTGACCGGCGAAGGGCAACATGTCGATATCTCCGAGGTTGAAGCGGTGGCGCATATGATTCGGCCTAATACGGCGCTGTATTCGCATGAGCCGCCGGACGGTCCTAACCGGAGTCGGTTTCTGCGCCGAACGAAATGGGGATTGGCCTATGTGTTTCCGTGCCAAGACGGACATGTTGCACTGTTGGCACTGACCGACCAGCACTGGGAAAGTCTGAAAGTGCTGATGGGTCGGCCAGAGTGGGCAGAGAGTGAGCTGTTTGCGACTTTGCTGAGCCGCTTTCAGAATCTCGATGCGCTCGAAGTAAGTGTCGCGGCGTGGATTACGGATCAAAAACGCGATGAGCTGGCGCGCGAGGGCCAGGATCTGCATATTCCAGTTTTTCCGGTGCGAGATATGCAAGAGGTGGTTGAATCTGATCAGTACCGCGAACGTGGATTTCTGGTTGATATTGATCATCCAGCGACTGGTCCGCTGACTTACCCTGGCGCGCCGTTTAAGTTCTCAGCAACACCGTGGCAGGTCCGCTCGCCTGCCCCACAGCTCGGGCAGCATAACGCTAAGGTCTATGGCGAACGACTCGGGCTGAGTGCCGAGCGGATTGAACAGCTCCGACAACAAGGAGTGATTTAAAAGATCGCTGTTATCTCAAGATAAGGAGAACATATGTCATTGCCACTTGAAGGGATTCGGATTGCCGATTTTGGCTGGATTTTAGCTGCACCACAGTGCACAGCTTGGCTAGGGGCTATGGGGGCTGAAGTCATTCGTATCGAATCACACCAGCGTCCAGACATTATTCGCTTTCTGGGACAAGATCTCCGCAAAGAAATTACGCCGAATAGCTCGCCGCTCTTTAATGGGCTCAATTACAGTAAAAAAAGCATCACTCTCAACCTGAGCCATCCACGCGGAATTGCTTTGGCCAAAGATCTCATCAAACAGAGTGATATTGTGGTCGAGAATTTTACCGGCGGAGTGATGAAACGTTGGGGTATGGGCTACGACGATCTGTATCAGATCAAGCCTGATATTATTATGGTCTCCGGGACTCCTGTTGGCCAGTCTGGTCCCGATAGCCACTGTGTGGGCTGGGGGCCGATTACTCAGGCATCGGCTGGGATTTGTCATTTGACCGGCTATGAGGATGGTCCGCCGAGTAGCTTGGGCGGAAGCTGGCCTGATTACATGGTTGGAGTGGTGATGTCGTACGCCGTGCAGGCTGCTCTGTTCTGCCGTAAGCGGACGGGCAAAGGGCAGTATATCGACCTGGCCATGGCTGAAGTTGTGACTTCGATGCTGCCTGAAGCGATCATGGACTATAGCATGAATAAACGTGATCAAGGCCGGATGGGGAATCATGATACCCTAATGGCACCACACAATGTGTATCGCTCCAAGGGTGATGATACCTGGGTGGCGATTGTGGTTGAAAGTGAAGAAGCCTGGCACAGTCTGTGCCAGGCTGTTGGGCACCCAGAGTGGATTGAAGACGAGCGTTTCACGGACCGGAAAAGCCGCAAGGTCAATGAGCAAGAACTCGATGCTCTCTTGACCACATGGACAAAAGAACGGACCAACACCGATATTATGCACCAGCTGCAAAAGCTTGGTGTTGCGGCAACTCCTGTATTTGATACGGAGAGCTTGCTGAATGATCCGCAGTTTCAAACACGAGACTTTCTTGTCTCACCGCCACATCCGGTGACGGGGGGGCATGCCGTTTCTGGCATCCCTGGTAAATACAGCGCTTTTGAACCCCGCTATACACAGGTACCGTGTTTGGGGCAGGATACAGAATCGGTGTGTCGTGAACTGCTGGGTTTGTCCCAAGAAGAGATTGATCAATTACAAGAAGAGAAGGTGCTGTATTAGTGCCTAGCAGGAAAAGCCTAAGAATCTTTGTGGCAACTAGTGGGGCAGCTCTGTGTGGCTGCCCTTTTCATGTCATAACACTGGGGCACGCATGACCCGGGGTCTGTTTGTTCTCGGTTTAGCCATTTTTGCGACCATGCTGGGCAATGGGGTGGTGATGCCGTTTATCCCACTCTATTCGCAGCAGTTTGGGGCGGATGGCTTCACGATCGGTATCCTGTTTGGCTCACACTCGGCATCTCGGACTTTCTTGTTACCCTTTATTGGCCGAGCATCTGATCGGCGCGGCCGCAAAGAATTCCTGCTGTGGGGATTGGTCTTTTATGCTGTTACATCAGTCGCTTTTCTGCTTGCGAATAGCCTGTTTGCGTTGACTCTGATTATGGCCCTGCAAGGGGTTGCCACAGCAATGGTCCAGCCTGTCTCCATGGCCTACGTTGGGGATTTGACCCCAAAGGGCCAAGAGGGAACGTACAGCGGCTATATTAATACAGCTTTTTTGGGTGGAGTGGCTGGCGGTCCAGTCCTCGGTGGAGTGGTCAGGGATCTGTATAACATGCAGGCGAGCTTCATCCTGCTTGGTATCCTGAGCCTCCTGTCTCTGTTGTTGGTGTGGTTTTTTCTCCCGGAAGTTCACACAGAGAAAAAGACAGCAAATACGACCAGTCTGCCGCTACGCGAGATCTTTTCCTGTCGTCCCTTGGTCGGCATGTCCTTCTTTCGTCTCAGCTATGCTTCTGCCAATGCAGCCATCTGGGTGTTTGTGCCGCTCTTTGCCGCGCAACTCTTAGCGCTGAGTACGGCTCAGATTGGTCTGCTCATATCACTCAATGTTTTAGTCAGTACGATCTTGCAGGCTCCATGTGGACGCTTAGCCGACCGCATGAAGAATAAAGTGAGTCTGATTGTGATTGGGGGAGTACTCAGTGCCGCGGCCCTCGCGCTGTTTCCTTTCGCCACGAGTTATTGGCATTTGGTTGTGCTCAATCTCCTCGTTGGCGCAGCATTTGGACTCGCCTATCCGGCACATATGGCAGTCGCCATGGAGAACGCCAAGGGGTTTGGCATGGGAACAGTCATGAGTCTGCTGTTGACTGTCCATAGCTTTAGTATGACTGTTGGGCCGATGTTGTTCGGTCTTGTTGTTGATATCTACGGCTTAGAGAGCGTGTTTTATAGCGGAGGGATTTTTGGGCTGTTGATGACGGTTGCCTGTTATGTGTTTACGAGTCTGCCCATCACAGCTCCGCAGCCATCAGCTGTGGTGGAGAAGGAACCGGTGGTGGCGGATTGATGAGAATTCGGAGCAGGCAGGGACACAAGCGCTACCCAGAAATGTCGTATGAGAAGGAAAGAGGGTGGATAAGCGTGGCGCATCCACCCCTGGCCTATCCACTCCACAGCCAGATCGAAAAATACTCTCACTCCTTCGACAAGCCTGTCTTGAGCGTAGTCGAAAGGCTTAGGACCGGCCCTCTCCCTCAGGGAGAGGGCGCAAACACGGCGCTACGCAAACATACCAAACGTTTCAAAGTCGCCTCTCAGCAGTGAATTGGTATCCTCGTACCCAAACCATTCCTTGATCAGCGTCGCATACACACGACGGAAATCAGTGGTGTAGCGCAAGTTCCCATCGTCAAGTTCGGTCAGACTCAGCGGGGTGCCGTATAAGCCGCCTTTGACAGTATCGCCGAGGACGAACACTGGTGTTGCCGTGCCATGGTCTGTGCCTCTGCTGGCGTTCTCAGGGACGCGGCGGCCGAATTCGGTGAAGACCATAACGGTGACATCTTTACCCCGTCCCATGCGTTTCAGATCGTCAACAAACGCCCGCAAGGCATCGGTGGAATAGGTCAGGAGACGGGTATGCAGATCGAGCTGGTGCACATGGGTATCAAAGACGTTGCCGGCATAGCTGACATAATACAGGCGGGTCGGCATATCGGCTTGAATCAAAGCTGCTATCTTGCGTAGATCAAGCCCCAGCCCAGCCTCGCGGGCACCATAGTCTACCGGGGTCTCATAGTCTGCCCATGCCTGGCGGACAAATGCCGCACTTTGGGTCGCATTGTCTGCTAAGGCGTTGAGGAAGTTAAGCGAAGAATTTGACGTCTGCTTGCCCTGGCTGAGTTGCTGAAAAACAGGCTGCTGTTGATACACTCCAGCCCGTGAAAAACTGGCCGGGTCATAAAAGACTAAAGGGGAGTGTTTGCGGCTGCGGACGGCAAGCGACTGGGCTGTCGAGACATTGACCAGATAGTCGCGCTGGACCTCAGGGTCCAAGGCATCAGCAAGACGTCCTAGCCAGCCTAATTTCTCGCCGGTATGAGGAATGCCAGTATGCCAAAAGCCCATTGATGAGAAATGGGACAGAATCGGCTTTTCATAGCCACAGCCATGCACAACAGCAAGGTTGCCATCTTTGTAGAGCTGCTCAAATCCACCCATGGCGGGATGAAAACCAAAATGGTCGTCGGCCGTGTCGATTTTGCGCACTTCTCGAGCCGGAATCCCAAGCGTCGGCCGGAGTTGATAATAGGCATCGTCTCCGTATGGAACGACCGTGTTGAGACCGTCATTGCCTCCGGAGAGTTCGACCACAATGAGAATGCGCTCAGGATGGGTTGCGGTGGTGGTTGGCTGGGCGGTGTCGGCCCAGGCCAGAGCAGAGGTGTTCGCTGAAAATGGGAGTCCTGCACTGACACCGAGTCCGTACAGCCCCGCTCGTAAGGCATCACGACGGGTGACGCGGCGATGAAAAAATGAAGAAGATGACATAAGGCGCTCCGTATTAGCCCAACTGGTATTCAGGTGTGCTCATAATCAAATGCAGGAGGAGCCGAGCTGGCTCTTCCAAGTACGTGACAGTTTGCTCTATTTGGTCCGTCCCCAGCTCTTGGGTCAGAAAAGCAATCAGTGCGGCTCTATCTTCAGCAGAAACAGGAGTGCGCAGCAAACGCGCCAGAAAATAATCCACAACCTCGCTCGTCGTAGCTAAGTCGGCGTCTGTGACCATGCTCGTGACGTTCAGCTGGGCGGCTTGGCGGGGAACGGGTTTCACCCGGCGGAAGGCTTCCATCCAGCCATGGGTACTGCCATAGCGGGTATTATAGTCTTCATCAGCTCCAGCCATTTGATTGAAGGTTGACATGCTTGGCGACGTGAGCGAGGGAGACGAGGCGGGCATGGAGCCTGCATTCATGGCGTTGGGGTCCATACTCCTACTATCGCTCCCCATAGTATTGCCTTCCATGGAGTTCCCTTCGCCTTCAAGCGTGGCTTGGGTGATCTCAAAGCCTTGGGCAATCTTGACTGCGACCTGCCGGTTCTGTTCCGGCATCTGCTGATCAGGCGCTTTAAAATTGGAAATGTCCGGGAAAAGGACGTCCCGAGCGAAATTGCCCCGTTCCACTAATAAGGCTGGTGTAACCCAGCTGCGTCCGCCTTCCCAGCCTGCCACGTTAGGGGGATGCAATAACTCCTGTCCGAGGTTGCGGGTCGCGGTATTAAAATCAGGAATGCCAGGGATGTCTGTCAGCCCCAGCTTGCGATAGGTCGAGACGACAAGATGGACCGGGCTTTTGATCTGGGTGCCGTAGGCTTGTGGGCTGTAAAAATCGCGCGACAGAAAAATAGTGCTTAAGAGTGACGCAATGTCATAGTTCTCTTCTTTGAACTGTTTCCCTAACCGTGTCACCAGCTGTGCTGAAGGATCAGTATGGACAAAATAGCGGTACAATTTGGCGGCAATAAAGCGGGCCGTCACATCCTGTTCAAGGACAATATTGATAATGTCGATTCCATCAAAATTGCCGGTTTGACCCAGAAACGTCTTTTCTCCCTCATCATGCAACTCTGGTTTCATCACAAACGTTAGGCTGTCATTGGTCCAGCCGGTGAACGCCCGGGCTGCTTCGCGAATATCCTTCTCTGTATAATTGCCGACCCCCATGGTGAAGAGTTCGAGAATCTCTCGGCTGAAGTTCTCGTTGGGACTGCCTTTGATATTTTCCCCGGCATCAAGATAGACCAGCATGGCTGGGTCTTTGGCGACGCCGATCAACAGATCACGAAAGTTGCCATTGCCAGCAGTACGGAACAATGCGAGCTGTTTGAGTGATTTGCGATAATCGCGCAGCTTGTCATCTGAGGTTGCAAAATGGCCGTGCCAGAACAAGGATAGCTTTTCCTCAAGCGGCCGGTTGGTGGTCAGCATCCGCTTGGCCCACCACTGCTGCGCTCGCCATACTTCGAGGCGGTCTGCTCGCAGCCAATAAAAGAACCGGTCAACAACTGGTTGCAAAGGCCGGTCACCGCTGGGTTTGGGCTTGACACCCATCGCCTCGCCAGTGGCGCGGGCAATGCGGACTGCGTCCGCCCGACTTTTAGGAAACGGTTCAACTGGGGGATCAAAAATGCCGGATTCGTCAAAGGGCAAGAGATGATCGTTCTCAACCGCTTGATATTTGACCAACCACTCGACGGCTTGCTCAGGGGTCACAGCCGCCAGACGGTCAATCTCGTGTGGCGTTCCCCCCAAGCCTGCTCGTTCTAAGAGATGGGCGGCTCGGGCGCGGCTCCATTCGGTTGCTGCAATGGGGGTCAAATCGCCTGACCACTCCTGAGGTCCAGCGCCTCCTGCCTGTCCATTCTCGCTATCCTCAGCATTCTTGGCAGCCTGGAGTGCCTGAGCATATACAGCTACGAAAAAGAATAACGAGCAAGCCGCCGCGATTGTCATATGCCGGATTGGCTGAGATCGAACCATGGATACACCCTCCAACGATGCATTTAATACATTTTGTTAGCATGGATCGCGATATGGAGCGAGTCCGGACGACTATGGACTTCGCCTTGACCTGATCTTCTTCTAGAGGATAGAGAGGAGATGCAGTGTGAAATCGGGCACTGCATGGTAAAGAGGAGAAGGGAGAGCGTATGGCACAACGTTTAAACAAAGTCATTGAGCTACTCGAAGCTGGGCAGGTGGTCTTTGGGGGCGGCATGGTGTGGACTGGCAACATTGATGAAGCCATGGATTATGCTGATCTTGGTTACGATTTCATGATATTTGAAATGGAACATGAAGGGTTCGATCTGCCCGGCTTGCGTCTCTCGCTCCAGTTTCTGCTCAACCGCAAACAGCTTGCTGGAAAAGCCTCCCTCCAGCCCGATGTCGTACCATTCGTCCGTGTGCCACCGAATGCCCGCGAGCGTAACCAGTGGGTGATTAAACAAGCCCTGGATATGGGCGTCTATGGTTTGATTGTTCCACATCTGGATACGCTGGAACAGGCGCAAGCAGCGGTGATTGCGAGTCGCTATCCGCAGGCCGAAGGCGTTGCCGACCGTGAGCCTGTGGGTGAACGCGGCTGGTGGTATCGCCTCGCCCCGCGGTATTGGGGACTCAGTGTGCAGGAATATTATGATGTAGCCGACTTATGGCCGCTTGACCCACACGGCGAGCTCTTTTTTATGCCGATCATTGAGGGAGTCGAGGGGGTGCGCAATCTGCCGTCTATTTTACGAGAGGTCAAAGGCATTAGCGCCATCTGGGCTGGGCCTGGTGATCTCTCGATTGAGCTTGGCACACGGGGCAATATGGCAGACCCACGAGTCGAAGAAGGCGTTTTGCAGGTCCTGAAGACCTGCCAGGAGTTCAATGTCCCGTGCGCGGCTTTTGCCAGCCCTCGGGATGTCGAAAAGCGTATTGAACAGGGTTTTCGTATTATTATTTCAAGCCCAACTCGAGCCGATCGCACCTTAAAATCTGGTAGGAATGCAGTCGGTCGATAAGAAATATCATAACCGTTGGAGGATCAGTGCGGATGAAGAGAATGTTAGGGAGGGCAAACCCAAACACAGGAAAGGTGCGGATAGTAGGTGCCGTATTCCTGTTGCTCGTCTGGAGTGGGCTGTGGGCGGTTCCAGCTTTTTCCCAGCCTGCATCGCCAGCGTCTCCTCTGGCACTCCACGAGCTACAGCTCACAGGAGAAGGACAGCACAAACGCGTCTCCATTCAGTTCTTGCACCCTCCGATCTCAATTAAATCCTTCTCCCTTGCCTCGCCTCTACGTATCGTGATTGATGTGGAGGGACCGACAAGAGGCCTACCATCAGCAACGTACCGGGCCCAAGATGAACTCATTAAACAGGTACGAGTCGGGTATCATGACCAGTACATCCGTTTTGTTCTCGATCTTACAGGGAACGCCATACCGACTTTTTCTGTAAAGCAGGACAAGGCTGTTGTGACGGCAGTGCTTGGAAGACAGGGGAAAATCTCCGAACAGGCTGCTGTTCAGATCCTTTTCTCTCATACTGGCAAGAGGATCGCCCAGAGACCTCGTCCTATTGTTGCGAAGAAAGCTGCTCCAGCTCTGCAAGCTCGCCCCAAAACTGTTGTTCAGTCTCCCACGCCTCCACCTAGCCGTCCCGAAACCGTTGTTCAGTCTCCCACGCCTCCACCTAGCCGTCCCAAAACCGCTGCTACCCCGGGAGTGCTCTTGCCTGAGATTGCCCCACCGCCTGATGCCAGGAAGGTTGAAATGAAGCCTGTCGGGGAGCCTAAGCCCGTGAGAAAGCCCGAGCCTGTTAGGAAACCTCAAACACAGCTGGCAACGAAGCCACAATCTGTGCCCTCGAAACCGTCTCGGGTGACTCCTCCTCTGGAGTTCCCGGGAACATCTTTTCCGCCTGAAAGGAAGTCGTCAGCGCCCTCTTCACCATCACCGAAGACTACAGCTCAGGCGAGAACTCTCTCTCCTTTATTGCAGCCGCCAGCGTCCCGCACGCTCAAAAGAGTTCCGCCATCTCCGTCGCAGTACTCATTACTGACGCAGTCAAACAAAACGGCCAGCACTCGGCCAGCTCCACCACAGTATTCTCTCCTGGATTCTTCGCGGGGATCCAACGCTGCTCCTTCGGCCGCTCCTATTCCCTCACCACGCGCGCCGGCAGAAGTGCCAAGAGAAGCACCACAGATTGCTGCTCTTCCTCCTCAATCCCGTCCCGAGCCTCCCGTTCGAACTCCTGCACCGCCGCCTGCTGCAGCTACTCTCAATCCTTTGCCTGAAAAATCGCGTTCGCCAAACAGTTTATCTCGCGAAGCACGACGACATTTGGGGCAAGGGCAGATTTTGTATGACCAAGGAAGCGTTGATGAGGCAATTGTCGAGTGGCGGCAGACTGCTCGCTTAGCACCCAATAATGCCAAGGTGCACCATCTGCTTGGACTGGCTTTGCAGGACCGGGGTGAGCAGAACGAAGCCATTACCGAACTCAACACCTCGCTTCGTCTTGACCCAGAGAACGCGACGGCCTATGTGCATCTTGCTCAGGCATTGGAAGCCCAGGGCGATGTGAAGGGCGCTCGGACAGCCTATACGAAGGCGCTCAAACTGGTGCCAACGTCAGCCCACGTGCATAACCGCTTAGGACACTTATTAGCCTCCCAGGAAGATTGGCAGGGGGCGGCCAAAGAATGGCAACAAACAACGGAGTTGCAGCCTGATTATGCCTATGCGTATGCAAACCTTGGCGAGGCATTGGAGCGGATCGAAAAAAAGAAAGAAGCCTTAAAAGCGTACCGGCGGGCGGTTTCTTTAGATCCAAGCGCACCATTTGTCGCAGAAGTGAACCAGCGGATTACCCGGCTGAATGCGTATGATTCATAGGGGGACCTCTGGGGTCCCCCTCAGGCATTTAGAGGCTGGCGGAAACAGGCGGTTCGGCAGGAGGCTCTGGTGGGATGACGTGATGTGTTTTCACCTCGCCACGTTGGCACTGGGTATAGTCCTCTAAGCGCCTCCGCGCCGCCTCAAACGCCTCCCGAATCGCAATGCGGAGATCGGTTGCCTCGTGCCGATTCACGACCAATTCGGTTCCGGGAACGCTCAGATCAATGCGCGTTTTATACGGGCCGCCTTTCCGGTGATGATGGACGGGACCTTCGAGGACAATCCGACATTTCTGAATGCGATGGTACACGGCCGCAAGTTTGGCGGCTTTGTTCTGGATGTGTTGTTCTATGGCTTTGGGAAGGGGGAGATCTTTAGGGGTGACATGAAGGGCAAATTGCATGGGTTTCTCCTCTCAACAGGTCAGCAGGTATAACATAGATTGGGAAAGCCGGGGCAGTTCTTGACTGTCCCGGCCTCTTGAGGGAGGAGTGCCCGATTAGAGACTCAGTCGGAAGCCCACCTTGATTTTAACTTGAAACTGGTTGACTTTGCCTTCTTGGATGAGCCCACGTGTCTCAGTCACTTCGAACCAGTCAAGATTTTTGAGTGTCTGATTGGCCCGACTGAGGGCATTCTGAATGCCGTCTTCAATAGACGTTTCGGATACGCCGACGAGTTCGATGAGTTTGTATGTCTTGTCCTGCATAATACCGTCTCTTTCTCTCTTGAGTTCATTGTCGCGAGGGTGACTTGTGTACTCAAAAGTTAGCTTTCAATCCAGCCTTTCATTGCTTCGTCACTGAGATAGCGGAAACCGACATCAAGGGTGACTTGGTACTGCCCAACCTTCCCATCCATAATCGTTCCGCGGGCTTCCTTGACTTCAAACCAATCTAGAGCTTTGAGCGTCTGATTGGCCCGCGCAATAGCGTTCGATACGGCATCGGAAATCGAATTGTCCGAGACTCCAACAATCTCGGTAATCACATAGGTTTTATCCATTTGCTCTTGCATCAATACCTCTCCTTCCTACGGTCATACAAACAGAACCTAATCCGAGTCAGCTCAAGAGTCATGACAAAGAGGTGATATTGCGGTGATATTGCAGTGATGGTGAGGAATGGTATGAAGAGAATATGATGCCTGGAGCGCAGATTAGTTTTCCGCCTTTTCGGCTCGACCTTGGGAACGAATGTCTTTGGCATGGGACACAGGCAATAGCGCTGCAGCCCAAAGACTTTGCTGTGTTGCATTGTTTGCTTGCGCATCCGGGGCAACTGGTAACCAAAGAGGTGCTGCTCGATACCGTGTGGTCTGGGACCGCTGTCAGCGAAGGGGTTCTGAAGGTTTGTATTCGCCGTATTCGGCGCGCGCTTGGTGATGCGGCCTCCATGCCCCAGTTTATCGAGACTGTGCATCGACGTGGGTATCGGTTTATTGCGCCGCTCTCTCCCAGTTCTGAGTCACGAGTGCTGAGTGTCGAGTCCCTCCCGACCCCCAATCTCCAATTCCCAATCCCCAACCTCGTTGGTCGTGAGAATGAACTCCAGCGCTTACATAGCTGGTTCGGGCAGGCCAAATCTGGCTCGCGTCAAGTTGTTTTTATCACAGGCGAAGCGGGCATCGGAAAAACGACTCTTGTTGAAGCTTTTTTAGATGCACTCAATCAGACTGACACACTGCTCCCAATCTGGGTTGGTCGTGGGCAGTGTATTGAGCAACACGGCGCGGGCGAGGCATATATGCCAGTGCTTGAGGCCTTGGAGCGTTTGTGTCGACGGTCTGATGGGGAACGATTATTGACCGTGTTAGACCAGCACGCCCCAACCTGGCTGGTCCAACTCCCGTCTCTCATCGAGCCTGTTGAGCTGGAAGCCCTGCAAAGAAGAATCCAAGGGGTGACCCGAGAGCGTATGCTCCGGGAGATGGCTAAGGCTGTTGAAATAGTGACGGCGGAGGTGACGCTTGTTCTTGTGCTTGAAGATCTCCAGTGGAGTGACCACTCCACCATTTCTCTCCTGTCTGTCTTAGCCCATAGGCAAGAGGCCACACGGCTGTTTGTACTCGGCACCTATCGTCCAGCGGATATGGTGGCAGGCGAGCATTCTCTGCCTGGTCTCAAACAAGAGTTGCAGATGCATGGGCATTGTGAGGAACTGCCGCTGACTTTTCTGTCTGAAGCGGCAGTCGGGGAATATGTCGCCCGTCAGTTTTCAGTTGATGAACAGACCCGTGCCAGACTGGCCGAACTGATTCATACCCGTACAGATGGCAATCCTCTTTTTTTGGTCAATTTGCTCGACTATTTGGTCGCTCAGGGCAATCTGCTTGAGGTCAATGGCCAATGGCAACTGCAAGCCGGCCTGGCCAGTATCGAAGAAATGGAAGAAGGGCAGGAGGGAGTTCCCGACAATCTGCGGCATATGATTGAGAAGCAAATTGAGCGTCTCAGTGCTGAAGAGCAACGCTTGCTTGAGATTGCGAGTGTGGCTGGAGTTGAGTTTTCTGCGGCAGCACTTGATCTGTCTGATGCAGGGGGAGAGGGCACGGTCGAGGCGGAAGAGTCCTGTGAGGCTTTGGCTCGACAGGGCAAATTTCTACGGGCTAATGGATGGGATGAATGGCCGGACGGGACTGTCGCTGGCCGTTATCAGTTTATCCATTCACTGTACCAAAATGTCTTGTATAACCGCATTCCAGCGGGTCGCCGTCTTCAGCTCCATCGTACAATCGGAGAGCGAGAAGAGCGCGGCTATGGACAGCGGGTCGCAGAGGTTGCCGCAGAACTGGCCATCCACTTTGAACATGGACATGTCCTTTCGCGAGCGCTCTACTATCTTCAGCGCGCCGCAGATAATGCCTTGCAGCGATGTGCGTACCAAGAAGCTATTCGCCATCTGTCTCATGGTCTCAGTCTGGTGCAGGAACATGATTCTCAGAGTGGCAATTCGGTATCGACGTCTCGGGACACGAGCGAGCACACACGGCAGGAAATTGCTCTGTCGCTGACTCTGGGTATTCCTTTGGCCATGACCAAGGGATATGCCGCTCCCGAAGTAGAGCAGACATACAGTCATGCACGAGATCTGTGTGAAAAACTTGGCGAGACGCCACAGCTCTTCCGCGCGCTCCGAGGGCTGCGCGCCGTTTCGCTGACTCGTGCAGAGTTCACAACGGCACGCCATTTAGGAGAGCAACTCCTTATGCTGGCCGAACGCCAGAATGACCCGACCTTGCTCCTGTCTGCCCATGACGCCTTGGGGATTACGTACTTCCATACGGGAGACTTGATTCAAGCCCGCAGCCATCTTGAACATGGCTTAGCCCTGTATGATCCTCAAAAACGCCGACCCAACGGTTTCGTGCAAGACCCTGGCATGGTGTGTCTCTTATATTCGGCGTTTTCCCTGTGTGTCCTGGGGTCGTTTGGGCAGGCGCGTGACACCGTGCAACAAGCGCTCTCGCTGGCCCGTGATCTTGCCCATCCGCATAGCCTGGCGTATGCGTTTGGCTGTGCAGCAATCGTGTCCCATATGTGTCGAGATGAACAGGCTGCGCAGGCATTTGCTGAGGAGACAATAGTACTCTCGACTGAGCAGGGGTTTGCCTACTGGTTGGCAATGGGGACGATTCTCCACGGAGGAATTGAGCAAATTTTGAATGGTCTGGCGGCCTGGCGGGCTACCGGAGCGGAGGCTATGCGGCCGTATTATTTATCCCTGCTCGCCGATGCATATGTCAAAGCCGGCCAGGCCCAAGAAGGGCTACAAGTCGTGGCTGAAGCGCTGGAACTGGTGGAGACGACTGAAGAGCGATTCTGTGAGGCCGAACTGTATCGGCTCAAAGGCGAGGGGCTGCTTGCGCAGGCAATGAAAAGTGAAGGGGCTAAAGACAGTCTTCAGTTAAAAGAGGCGGAAGAATGTTTTGAGCAGGCGATTGCGATCGCCCGTCGTCAGCAGACAAAACTGTGGGAGTTGCGCGCGGTGCTGAGTGTGAGTCGTCTCTGGCAGATGCAGGGCAAGCGGACAAAAGCCTGCGATATACTGAGAGAGACCATTCCTTGGTTTGAGACACAGGCCGAAATAGCTGATTTGCAAGAGGCAAAAGTGCTTTTGGCACAGATTTCATAATCGTTGACAGATAATACGAGATCGCGCACAGTACAGTGAGGTGGCGATCCATATTAGGAGGAATCTATGGCTTACGATGTTCTCATCAAAAACGGAACAGTAGTTGACGGGACTGGCAAGCAGTCCTACCAGGCTGATGTGGCAGTCCAGGGCGACCGGATTGCTGAGGTTGGTAAGATCACGGGCTCTGCCAAACGCACGATTGATGCTGAGGGGCATGTTGTGACCCCAGGCTTTGTAGATATTCATACCCATTTGGATGCACAGATTAGCTGGGATCCAGTCGCCTCGTCGTCGTGTTGGCACGGAGTGACTTCGGTTGTGATGGGAAATTGCGGGGTCACATTTGCGCCGTGTCACCCCAAGGACCGAGACTATTTAGCCCACCTGATGGAGTCAGTCGAAGACGTTCCAGCCGAAAGCATCATGGCTGGTATGCCCTGGACCTGGGAGACGTATGGCGAATATCTCAAAGCGCTGGATAGCCTGCCCAAGGGTGTGAACGTTGGTGGTTTAGTCGGACATTGCGCCGTGCGCTACTGGGCAATGGGAGAAGAAAGCCTGGAGAATCAACCCGCCAGTCCGGAAGCCATTGCGCGTATGCACGGTATTGTTGAGGAAGCCATTGCTGGTGGCGCGCTAGGGTTTTCAACCTCTCGGACGATTCTGCACCGCACTCCAGAAGGCCAGCCAGTCCCGGGGACTTTTGCCAATTCTGAAGAACTGATGGGTATTACCAGTGCTTTAGGCAAACTCCAACGCGGGGTTGTAGAAGCCGCTCCAGGAATCGATAGCGGAAGGCCCGAAGATCTCAAGCGAGAAGTCGATTGGATGACAGCAGTCAGCCTTGCCACGGGCCGGCCGGTGACCTTTGGCTTGGCCCAGAGTCGGCCTCATCCGCAGGCGTTTGCAACGATGCTTGACGGGATTAGTGAAAGCAACGCGCGTGGAGCCAAAGTGTTTGCCCAGTCCACAACGCGCGGGATCGGTGTCTTATTTGGCTTTGTGAATCGGACTCCTTTTGACCGGGCTCCGTCCTGGCGCGCCCTGCGTGATCTGCGATTGGAAGATAAAGTCGCCAAGCTGAAGAACCCCGAATATCGGGCCGACATGGTCACCGAAGCGTTGGCCGATCCACCACCAATCGATTTTGGCCAGATTTTTGTGCTGTCAACACACGAAGCCCGCTACGACCACCAGCAGAATGAAAGCTTGCAAGCCCATGCTGACCGGCTTGGTGTCAGCCCAGCTGAGGCATTTATCCAGCTGTCTGTAGAACAAGAAGGTAAGGCGCTGTTTAACTATCCATTCTTGAATCCAAACTTTGACGCGGTGCAAACCATGTTGGATCACCCCAACGTGGTGATTGGGCTTGGAGATTCCGGAGCCCACTGCGGCCAAATCATGGATTCCAGTTTGCCGACATATTTCCTCAAACACTGGGTCCAGGAACGCCAGCATTTCACTTTAGAGCAGGCGATTCGCAAGCTGACGGCTGATCCCGCTCAGCTGTTCAGTATCCAGGATCGGGGCATCATTCGTCAAGGCGCGTATGCTGATCTGAATGTCATTGATTACGATAATCTGCATTTGCCGCCACCAACCTTTGTGTATGACTTCCCTGCTGGTGCGGGACGTTATATCCAAAAGTCATCTGGCTACAAAAATACCTTGGTGAATGGTCAGGTCTTCATGGAAGGGCTTGATCATTCTGGTGCCTTTGCTGGCCGTGTGCTGCGTAGCACGTAAGGTTGACGAGACACATGAGACGCCCCAACGGGGCGTCTCTACAATCCGCTCCCTTCGACCCCAATGGGGCATATCAATATCGAGATTAAAGCCCGATGTGCGCAGCCGGACGCAGTGCGCTCCTTCCTGTCCGCTCAGAAAGCTGAGTACCGGGGACTCGATCATCAGATTGATACCTACTTCAAGGTGCGCCATGGCCGCCTAAAACTCAGACAGGGCACAATCGAGAATGCCTTGATCCATTATGAGCGGGAGGAGAAGGCTGGCCCGAAACAGTCGCATGTTCTCTTGTATCAAGCTGGACCGGATCCAACGCTCAAAGAAATCTTAACCAAAGCTCTCGGCATTCTTGTCGTCGTCGAGAAACAGCGTCAGATTTATTTTCTCGGGAATGTCAAATTCCATATCGATACTGTGCCCCAGCTGGGCTCTTTTGTTGAAATTGAGGCAATTGATCGAGAGGGAACAATTGGACAAGCCCAGCTTCTCAAGCAATGCCACAAATTTTGTCAAGAACTCGACGTTGCCCAGCAAGACTTGGTGTCTGTTTCTTATAGTGACCTGCTCCTTCGGCAGGATACGCCGAGCAGGAAAGAGACTGTCTGTAAGGTTGCTGTAGGGTAAGGTCTGAGCATATGAGGAACGCTGTGTTGACTGACTCAGCAAGCTTCTCACAACATCAAGGCAATAGCCACACACAGCAGGCGACTTCCCCATACGAGTATACGTGTCAGATTATGAGGCATATCGTGTTTTCAATATCAGCAGCGGACTTCTCAGACCCTCCCTTGGAGTTGCGTAATCCAGGAGAGGACGATATGAGAGAGCCCATCGTAGCAACCGTGAAGAGGAGGGCAAGATATGTGTCAGAAGGAGCCAGTTCGTAGCCTCGTGTATGGAGTCGTGTGTGGAGTCTTGCTGGGATTGTCGGTCGCTTCTGTCGGAGTAGCCGACGCTCAAGACGGCTATCCTGAGGGCTATGCCCCTTCAGAAGCAGCCGAACAGGGAGAAACCAACGTGTTAGCGCGTTTCGGGGCTGTCTCTACCTACATGAACGATAAGCTTGAAGCCGCGGGAGGCAACGATTCCCCCGTCTGTCTCCGCAACTGTCTGACTGTTCCTGTGAACGATATTTTGGACTGTCTGGAAAAAAATAATACCTATGCTACCAGTGAGTCGTGCGAAAAGGACGCTGCCAACAAAATGGCGACATGCGATCCTCAATGCTCATAGCCACGAAGAAACCTGCGCATGCTACGTAAATGAGCAGATGCATAAGATTGATCAGCTCATCAGCTAAAATGCGGCATGACGTCACGCGCAAAGCGTTCCATTGAGCGCAGCGTATCTTGATGGCTGAAGTGGCCGAAATTGAAATACAAAATGACCTCTTCAATACTCGCCGCTTCGCACTTCTTGAGAGTCGCGATACAGGTTTCTACGTCGCCGGTGACAATACTCCGTTCTCCAACTTGTTCAGGCTGCATATTCTGCAAGCGCTCAACAATATCGACAAAATAAGCAATATGTGGTGGCGCTGTTTCTCGGTCAGAGGGAAACGCGGGGAGGACGGATTTTAAATAGCGTAACAGACGCTCTTTGGTCTGGCGTTCTTCCGCCTTTGTTTCTGCCACATGAACAAAATACGAACACTTCGCTCTCGCGTCCGTATGGCCAGCATTGACTGCAAGCTCTTGATAGGTCTGGACTGCTTCTGCAACACCGCCAAACATCATGGCCGCTGCAAAAGGGGCAAACAGAGTATGAAAGCCTTTTTCCGCCGCCATCTCGACTGTCGGGCGGCTAAAGCAGGCGACATAGATGGGAGGATGGGGCTGCTGGACAGGGCGCGGCAGACAGGTGATCGGCTCTGGCAGCGAGTAAAACTGGCCTTGGTAGGTAAATTCTTCTTGGGTCCATGCAATACGGAGTAAATCGAGCCCTTCGGCAAAGCGCTCGCGACTTTCCTCAAACGGCGTGGCAAATGCATCATATTCACGTTTGTCATAACCACGTCCCGCAGAAAACACCGCCCGTCCCTGACTGAGCAGATCCAGCAGAGCGAATTCCTCGGCTACGCGCAAAGGATGATGGCACGGCAGCAAAACAGTTGCTGGAGCTAATTTGATCCGTTTTGTCTGGGCAGCCACATGCGACAGAAAAACGGCTGGTGCCGGTAAGCAACCAAATAGACCAAAATGGTGCTCTGGGACCCAGGCAGACTCATAACCAAGTTCTTCTGCGACTTGGCACTCCTTGAGGACCTCGCATAAGAACTGATTAGGGTCTCGGCGATTGGCGCCATACGCAGGGGGATTATCAGTCAGAGTGAAATAACCAAATTTCATGAAAAACCTCTTGAATACTGCACGATGATGGTGTTTACCCATAGCAGAGCGAGGAAGGGCTGACAAATTTTGGGAGGAAGTTCTGAGTAATGAGTTCTGAGTAATGAGTTCTGAGTAAGAGATAAGGACAGGCGGCGCCTCGTCTTTACTTCTACTCAGGACTGGGGGCTGGAGCAGAGCGCCGTATCAGTCCAGCATGTGTTTTGCAAAGAGACCGAATGGTCAAGGAGGGCTCACGTATGCGGAAAATTATACTGCTCGGTATTATGGGAGTGTCCGGCGCGATTGGCCTCTTATTCTTCCTCTTGTTGAATGTCTCGGCAATGCCTCCATCGGATTCCTCAGACCTGGCTGACCCCAGTTGGACTATTCGGTTACAGAATACTCATGGTCTCGCCTTTGGAGATATTGTGGAGGAGGCTGGCTCCCGTATTGGCCGGGTACTGAGTGTGTCTGACGTTGTTGGGAGCCCGGAAAAAGATGTCGTGATTACGTTGAATGCCCTGTTTGAAGATAGACTGTGCGAGCGCTCGACGTTTTTTGTCAAACCGCCCCAGCCGCAAGGATATGGCCGACCGGTGCTCAACCTTGTTGTTTTTGATGAGACCAGCCCGCTTCTGCCACCTGGCAGTCAGATTGCGGGTGCGGAATCAGAGGCAGAAGTCGAAGTCCGGCGTCAAATGGTCCTGATGGAAAGCGCTGTACAGGGGCTGGCCAAAGGGCTCCAGTCGTTCAGTAAGACTCTGGAAACTGCGAGCCGTTCCAAAGAGAAAAAGCAGTTAGAAGACAGTGCGGTGAACTTATTCGAACGCTTCAAGGAGTCGGAAGACGAAATTATGGATACGCTCACAAAAGAGATGGAACGCTGGAGGAAGTTATTTGAAAAACTCGCTCCTGAGAAATTGGGAAAAAAGAGTAGTTTTGTGTCGTAATTTTCTCTCTCGCCCTTGAGGGAGAGGGCCGGGGTGAGAGTGTTTTTCGACGTGGCAATACCGTGCGCCCCCTCACCATCAGGTGAGGGGGGCCGAACGATCGGTGAGACTGACCTATCCGCCTTGCTGCTGTTTCTGCATCGCTGCTAAGGCGGCTCCCTGCTCAGCTAAGACCTTCTTTGTGGATTCCCGCTCTTGGATCTTTCCCCACCAGGCTGCCAGTTTGGGACGCCCTTCAATAGCCGGCTTCTGACCAAAGGCCGGCAGGAAGTTGTTCATAAAGAAAATCGTCGGCGTTAGTGCAGCGTCCGCTAAAGTAAAATCAGAACCCGCTGCCCAGCCTCCATCCGATAATTCCGATTCGAGGTGATCGAGTCGGCCCTGAATTTCCGTCATCTTTTCGTCAATAATGCTCTGCTCAAGCTCTTGCCCAAACAGTTTCGGAAAGACGGCCCGCAGGGGTGGGTCGAGATACAGGTCATGCAGACGGGTAAAGCTGCGAACTTTGGCTTTGCCTTCCGCATCTTTGGGCAAGAGTGGCGTTTCAGGAAATTTGTCTTCGAAGTACTCGTTGATGAGTTCAGACTCGGCGATGATCTGGCTGCCGGTATCCAGGGCAGGGACCTTGCCCAACGGATTGATCTTCTTATACTCGTCGGAACCCATCCCGCCTGGAGGCTCGGTCAGTTCGATGTCTAGCCCTTTTTCATAGGCTGCGATACGACACTTCGAGGCGAAATTGCTGAGCGGTATACTGTAGAGCTTCATACTATCCCCTTTTGGAAACATGAAAAGATGTGATTATCAACAGCAGGACTATCCTGCACTGCAAGAGCTAAGTCAAGCACGAAATGGTTGCGATTGTATGAAAAGTGGTGATAGGACAGGCGGATTATGTTTTGTGTTCGCCTTTTGCTGCTCTCCTTTTGCCTCTTCATCCTTTTGGGAGCGTTTCATCCGCTTCTCACTGAGGCCCGCATTGCAACAATAGAACTCACCCAAGTCGAATCCCCAACCTTTGGGGGACGCGAGTTTGAGAATGTTGGGCAGTACGAGAAAATTTCTGGCCGCCTCTTTGGCGAGGTTGATCCAAGTAGCGTGGAAAACGCTGGGATTGTGAACCTGGACAAGGCACCAAAGAATAAGGCTGGGCGTGTGTCCTATAGCACGAACTTCGTCATTCTCAGGCCTGTTGATTCAGCCAAG
The DNA here is from genome assembly GCA_965231765.1 of Binatia bacterium. Classification (GTDB taxonomy): domain Bacteria; phylum Desulfobacterota; class Binatia; order Bin18; family Bin18; genus JAAXHF01. The sequence goes on along the minus strand of OZ246887.1, from coordinate 2,644,589 downwards.
GGCAATAAGACTCTTCTGTATGGGGTATTGAATCGCGGCAATAAGATCGATCTGGTGTTGTTAAACAATGTGCCTTATGGGGAAACGACAAATACGCCAACAGGAGCAGACGATGCCGGCAACGGCTTCCTCATGCGCCAAGGCTATACGATTGTCTGGAGTGGCTGGCAGGCACGCGGCAAACCCGGTGCTCAGTGCTGTGTGCCTGGCAAGCCAGGCATAATGAGCGCTGAGCTGCCGATTGTGCTGGAGGATGGAAAACCAATACTCGGCGCTGTCCGTGACCTGTTCATTGGTCGGCAACAAAGCAATCCGCCTGACCACCAGACCATGACGTTAAGCTATCCCGTTGCTTCTCTAGACCCGCAGCAGATGCAAGTCAGCGTCCGGACCAAAGCGACCCGTGAGAAGCCCCAAGCAATTCCATTGTGCACCGAGACACACGGAAGTCGCCCGTGCTGGCAGTTTGATGATGGACAAACTGTTCGGGTCCGAGGAGGGTTGCAATCTGGCTTATTGTATGGATTGCACTATCAGGCAAAGAATCCACCTGTCCTCGGTCTTGGATTTGCGATTACACGCGATGTTGTGTCTTTTCTGCGTTATGAAACGGCGGACGACAGTGGAACAGCGAATCCGCTCCGGATCAGTGAACAAGAGACCGGCATACATAAGGCGCTGGGCTTCGGCATTTCTCAGTCAGGCCGTTACCTCCAAGAGCATGTCTGGGGCGGTTTTAATCAGGACGAGCAAAAACGCGTCATTTTTGATGGACTGCTTGCTGACATTGGTGGAGCGGGCAAGACGTTTACGAATTTCGTTTTTGGCCAGCCCGGTCGAACACAAGGCGGTCACCAGGACTTTGGCTTTCCGGAAAATTGGTTCCCGTTTGCGTATGGGAAACAAAATGATCCTCTCACAGGGAAGCAAGACGGGGTATTACGCGCCGGCAGTGGAAAGCCTGGAGATGGATTTGACCCTCTTCTTATGGTGACCAATACTGCGAGTGAATATTGGCGCAAAAGTGCATCTCTGTTGCATACCGATGCGTTGGGAAACGCCGTGCCTATCCCAGACAACGTTCGTGTATACTTCTTCGCGAGTACGCAGCATTTTGCACTGTATACCTCTCCCATCACTACCTCCCTTGGTGAGCGGCTTGCCAAGGGACCGTGCGAGCAGGAACACAATCCAGCTTTTCGTGGACCAGTCATGCGGGCTTTGCTCGTTGCTCTACATGATTGGGTTTACGCGGGAACGCTGCCGCCAAAGAGTCAGATTCCGACCCGGAAAGAGGCAACGTTAGTGACAGCAGAAGAGAGTGTCAAAAGCTTCCCCAAGATTCCTGGAGTCACACATGTTGGTCGTCTCAATCCTACGTTTGTGCCTCAGTTTGGGAAGGACGCAGCACGTACTGAAGCCCGCTATACGAGCTTGGTTCCCCAGACTGATAGCGATGGAAACGATCTGGCAGGCATTCATGTCCCAGATATTGCCGTTCCATTAGGCACCCACACTGGCTGGGGCGTCCGCGCTGACGTGCCAGTTGAGATGAGGGCAATGTGCAGTAATTGGGGCCAATTTGTGCCTTTTGCAAAGACCAAAACGGAACGCGAAAAGACTGGAGACCCCCGTCTCTCTTTGGCCGAACGGTATCCGACCAAGCAGGTGTACGTAGAGAAAATCGAACAAGCAGTGAAAGCGCTCCAAGGCCAAAGATTGCTCTTGGCAGAGGATGCTGCGGCGTATATTGCTGATGCTGAGCGGAAGGCTCCCGTCCAAAACTGAACGAAAGCGGCGAAGGAGGATCGTGTGGAGTTTGGTTTATTCTCTTTGTTTGACTTTTTTCCTGATCGGCAAGACGAGACACAGTATTATCGAGATACGCTCGACATTGCCATTGCTTCAGAGCAGCTGGGTTTCGATTCGGTCTGGTTCGGAGAAGAGCATTTTTATGCGTTTGGGATTTGCCCCAGCCCCCAATTATTTCTCACCGCAGTCGCTCGTGAAACCTCGCGCATTCGTTTAGGCACTTCCATCAGCCTGCTGCCATTTGAAAATCCACTCCGCAAAGCCGAAGACTTTGCCATGCTCGATATCCTGAGCAATGGTCGTCTCAATTTTGGCGTTGGGCGAGGCATCATTCAGAAGCACTTTGACGGGTTTGGAGTCAAACCGCAGGAAAGTCGGGAGCGTTACGAAGAGTCACTAGAGATTATCCGCCGCGCCTGGACGCAGGACCCCGTTGAGTATCAAGGCAAGTTTTGGAACGTTCCAGCTCTGTCGTTGAGCCCCAAACCTCTGCAAAAGCCCCACCCGCCCATCTATCGGGGCACAATCAGTCCAGCGTCGTACGAAAGTGCCGGGACTGATGGGGAAAATGTGCTTGTCGTCCCGTGGCTCACGGGGCCGCATACGAGAGTCAGGAAGCGTGTCGAGCGCTACCGCAGCCTGCTGAAAGAGAACGGCCATAATCACAAACGTATGACCTCTGTTTTCTGGCTGTTTGTTGATCCTGACCACAACGTTGCGATACGTGAAGGGCAAGCAGCAACCCGTGCGTACACAGAGTTGTTTACCTCATTTATCCCGCCTGAATTCATAAGCCGTCTCAAAGACGACGATCCATTCAAAGCCTTTTTGCAATTCACCCGAGCCATGCCTGATCAGCTCGAAGAACGGGCGATTGTTGGCACCCCAGCGGAATGCCGGCGTCGGCTCACAGAACTGAATGACGAATTTGGTCTCGATCAGGTCGCGTTTTATTTTCACGCCGGAGGGCGAGATACGCAGCGGGCGAAGCGGGGCTTAGAGTTGTTTGCCAAGGAAGTGATGCCGGAGTTTAAGGAATAAGCTCCGATTGGAAGAAAGAGGACCTGATTTCGTCTTGTCCGACTCAGGACCCATGACTAAAAAGGAGGGATCTCGCATGTTATTGAAGGACAAAATTGCGCTCGTCACCGGTATCGGTACCGGTATGGGAAAGGCTATCGCTTTACGCTACGCCAGAGAAGGGGCTCACGTTGTCGGGGCGGAGATTGATGAGGCGTCTGGTCAGCAAACTGCCGCCGAGGTCAGTGCGCATGATCGACGCGGCATGTTCATAAAGACCGATATGGGAAAAGTTGATGATATCAAATCCCTTGTTGCCAAAGCTATAGAGACCTTTGGCCAGATTGATATCCTGGTCAATAATGCGGGTGTCACCAGAAGTCTTGGTTTCTTTGACGTGACGGAAGAAGATTGGGATTGGATTCATTCGGTGAATGCCAAAGGCGTGTTTTTCTGTATGCAGGAAGTCGCCCGCGAGATGGCCAAACGCAATGAGGGGCGCATCGTCAATATCGCGTCGATTGCCGGCAAAGGCTTTCGCGGCACGTCGAATATCTCATATGCCGGCTCCAAAGGGGCAGTGATCGCCATGACCCGTATTGGCGCGTCCCAGCTGGCCAAACATAATATTAACGTCAACGCCATCTGCCCGGGGGCGACGCGGACGAGTCTGTATGAACGCGTGATGCAACAACTCACTGAGCGTGAAGGCATTACGGAAGCCGAAGCAGCTGCCCGGATGGATGCGTCGATTCCGCTCAAGCGTTCCAATACCCCCGACGATATCGCCAACATGGCGGCATTCTTGGCCTCGGATGAAGCGATGAACATCACTGGCCAGTCGTTCAATGTTGATGGCGGATTGATGTGGGACTAAAAAGCTGTCGGCTTATGAACAAGGAGAAAAACACATGCCCAACGGAACGGATCACCTACTGTCTGACTTACGCGTCCTTGACCTTACCCGCGCTTTAGCTGGCCCGAGTTGCACTCGGATGCTGGTCGAAATGGGAGCTGAGGTGATTAAGGTTGAACCCGCTCCGGGTGGGGATATGGTCCGCGGTATTTCGGTCTTTCGGAATGAGCGGAGTTTGTATTATGTCCAGCAGAATCGGGGGAAAAAGAGTCTGTGTGTGAACCTGCGTGACCCCAAAGGGCTGGCGCTACTGACGGAGCTGATTCCGCATGTTGATGTCGTGGTCGAGAATTTCAAACCGGGGGTGATTGCCAATATGGGGCTCGGCTATGAGCGGCTCAAGGAGATCAAATCCGATATCATCCTGTGCTCTATCTCTGCCTTGGGGCAGAGTGGACCGCTGTCCAGCAAGCCTGGCTATGATTATATTGCCCAAGCCTATTCCGGGGTGACGTCTATGGTCGGCGAGGCAGATGATGCCCCATATATTCCGTTGGTTGGGCTGGGTGATGTCAGTACGGGGGTACATGCCGCATTAGCCATTGTGTCGGCATTGCGCTATCGCGACCGGAAGGGCATTGGACAGCACTTAGATGTTGCGCTCCTAGACGTGTACTACCATTACCATGAGGCAAATGTTGAAACGTATAGTGGCAGTGGTGGGGAAATTAAACCGATGCGGGCTGGCCGGCATATGACCTACGCGTGTCCGTGCGGTGTCTTTCGGGGGAACGGCGGCTATCTTGTCATTATGGCCTTGCTGCATCACTGGAAAGATCTGTGCAAAGCCCTCGGCAAAGATGAGTTGGCCACACACCCAGACTATATCAATGATGCCAAACGGCTTGAACGACGGGACGAAATCGTCAAGATGATCGAAGACTGGTTGCAGACCTTTCCCGACGTTGCGAGCGCTGTGGAATACTTAGAACAGCACCAGGTCCCAGTCGCGCCTGTCCTGTCCGTCGAAGAGACTGTCCATCATCCGCATCATCGCGCCCGAGGAACTGTGCGGACAATCAGTGACCCGATCCACGGCGACTTTGAAGTTCCCGGTATGCCGCTTAAGTTCTCAGCCCTTCCTGAGCCGCTCCCGCTTGTCGCACCGACCCTGGGGCAGAACAATGAAGAAATTCTGACAACGTATCTCGGGCGTTCTTCAGAGGACGTGCAGAAGCTGCGTGAAGACGGTGTGCTGTTGGAGAAAAATAGCTGAGTAAAGGAGTTCCCTATGTCTCAATCTCCACCCCATGTCTTACATGGTCTGCGCGTGCTTGACTTGACCCGTGCTTTAGCCGGTCCGACCTGTTCACGGATGCTGGCCGAAATGGGTGCTGAGGTGATTAAAGTTGAATCAGCGCCACGTGGCGATATGGTCCGCAACGCGAGCACGTTTCGGAACAATCGGAGCCTGTATTATGTCCAACATAACCGAGGTAAGAAGAGCTTGTGCGTCAATCTGCGTGACCCCCGAGGCATGGCGCTCGTTGCCTCACTTGTACCGAAAGTCGATATTGTTGTCGAAAATTTCAAACCTGGAGTCATGGCTGATATGGGCCTGGATTACGACCGGCTCAAGGAACTGAAATCCGACATCATCTTGTGCTCTATCTCCGCCATGGGCCAAACTGGCCCATTGTCTCACAAGCCTGGTTACGATTATATTGCCCAAGCCTACGCCGGGATAACATCAATGATTGGTGAGCCGGATGAGGCTCCGTACATTCCAGGAGTTGGCCTCGGCGACGTCAGTACAGGAGTGCATGGTGCCTTGGGGGTCTTGGCTGCTCTCCGTCACCGCGATCAAACTGGCGAAGGCCAACACCTCGATGTCGCCCTGCTCGATGTGTACTACCACTATCACGAGGTCAACGTACACCAGCCCAAAGCAACGAATGGTAAGATCAAACCCAAGCCTGCCGGTCGCCATATGACGTATGCGTGTCCGGCTGGCGTCTTCCAGGCGACTGGTGGCCATGTGGTCATTATGGCCCATTTGCATCACTGGAAAGATCTGTGCAAAGCCATAGACCGCACTGACTTAATTGATCACCTAGACTTCGAAACTGATAACACACGTCTCAAACGCCGAGACACCGTAACGAAAATCCTGGAAGACTGGCTCCAGGCTTTCCCCGACGTTCCCAGTGTGGTTGCCCACTTGGAAAAATTTGGTGTTCCCGTCGCCCCAGTCTTGTCGGTGATTGAAACGTTGGATTACCCGCATCACCGCGAACGCGGCACGGTGCGAACCATCAACGACCGCCTCCACGGAGATCTTGATGTCCCGGGATTTCCGATTAAGTTCTCGAGTTTTCCTGAAGAATTGCCTCTGGAAGCTGCGACCTTAGGACAGCACAACCAGGAGATTCTGACCAGCTATCTGGGACAGACACAAGACGAGGTGCAACAATTGCGGGAAGCGGGAGTGTTGGTGGAGGAAGAGCGGTAAAGCCGTATTTTCCGCAGGCGGGAAAAGCGCCGGACGCAGTGGATGCTGAGCCCGGCGGAGTTGGTGCCGCCTTACGGATAGTGATGGTCGCGTCCTCTCAGCGGCGTGGCTCCGTAGGGAAACATTAGGGAAACATTTTGTTGTCGGCGATGTCAATTGGCCTCAACGTTATCGTCAGTAACAACAATCGTCGGAGGGTCAACTCGCAGATCACTCAGGACTACCGAGACTGCGAGTTGCCCCATCATCGCCCAATCGGCATTCTCTGGGGAATGCCGATTGGGTACATTACTGTTCAGAAACAGACGACGGTGCCAGATTCAAAAACGTGATGAGCTTAAGCGTGCGTTTCCGAATGCGCCAACCTGCCGCTGTCTTGACCACTTCGTCTCCATAGGTGCCGTTGGCAACGTTGATACTCCCGTTTGGCAGCAGATGAGTGGCATGCACATACGAGGTCATGCTGGCAGTCGTACCGGTCGTATGATCAATGCTGATATTGATCGTGCCAATCAGATGTTGGGTGGCGGTATATGCATTGTCACGAAAGATTCCATTGACAAAAGTAGCCCAGGCAGCCGGCCCTGTTCGCTCAGTCCCCTGTCCATCTGGGAAAAAGGCAGCGATGGGAGCATCTTCGGTAAAGCAATCTTCGTACAGGGCTTTCCCCTTATCTACCTCTCCGGTCCCAATGGCATCCGTGCCTAAGGCATAACAGATCGTGAGCTGCCGAATCGCAGCTTCGTCTTGAAGAGATGAGGTTTCAGCAGCAAAGCTCGGTTTTTCGACACCAAGCGAAAAGGTGACAAACGCGAGAGCAAGACAACCCACGCATACTGCACTGAAGGAGAACGATTGAGTGAGATCTTTGAGCATTGCATTTCCTTCTTCTCAAATCTGTTACCGCCACCTATGTCTGCTTGGGCAGTTCCCAATAATTCCGCTGAACAGTCAGCACTTGAGGTAACAATGGCTGCGAATCTACCTCGGGCAACGCTGTCTCAAGCTGCTCTCCACCCATCTCGTCCAAAACTCGCAGAGTCGATTTTTCAAGTCCAATGAGATCATAGCCGCCTTCCAGCAAGGCCGCACAGCGTCCTTTTGCATGGTCACGGGCAATCCGCAACAACACCCGCGCAAAAGCACTAAATCCCTCTTCCGTCACGAGTAATCCGCCCAAGGGGTCACGCACATGGGCATCAAAGCCAGCTGAGATCAGCACAAACTCTGGGTCAAATTGGCGACAGATCGGATCAATGATGGTCTGGAATAATTGCTGATACTCAGCATCCCCCCAGCCGACTGGAATGGGCAGATTCAGCGTGTAACCTGTACCAGCCCCTTGACCAACCTCTTCTGCCGCTCCCGTCCCCGGGTAATAGGGATATTGATGGGTCGAAGCGTACAGCACGCCTACATCATCATAAAAACTATGTTGGCTGCCATTGCCATGGTGTAAATCCCAGTCCATGAGCAGGATGCGTTTAAGGCCAAACTTCTCGCGCAGATACTGCGCGCCAATTGCGGCACTATTAAAGAGACAGAAGCCCATCGCTCGATCGCGCTCGGCATGATGACCAGGCGGGCGGACTAGGGCAAAGCCATTATCAATTTCGTCCTCCATGACGGCTTCCAAGATTGACAATACCCCCCCCGTTGCAAGGCGGGCTGTCTCATACGATTGAGCGGAGACATGCGTATCGGCGTCAAACGCGAAATTATCTTGTCCTGCGGTTGCTGCAACGCGACCGATATAGGCGGTATCATGGACGAGGGCAATTTCCTCTTGTGTCGCGAGGCGAGGAGTAAAACGGCTGAGCCCAGAGCGCTGATACGACTCCACTGCACTGAGCAGGGTACCGATCCGGGCTGGGCGCTCTGGATGGTGTTGGCCCGGTTGATGATCTTGGTAGCGTGAGTCAATCACAAGCCCTGTCCGCAACATGCTGCGTCCCCTTTCCCCTTGCGTCGATTTTCCGATTATACTACGCTGGTTCGAGAGGCCAAGGGTGGGAGATGTTTGGTATCGGAGCTCCTGAATTAGTCATTATTCTTGTTGTTGCACTGGTGGTGCTTGGGCCAAAACGTTTGCCTGAGTTAGCCAGGGGACTGGGAAGAACCTTGGGTGAATTTCGTCGCGCCACGAGCGGCATTACCGAAGAGCTCAGCAACGCCCGGATCACGCTTGAAGAAGAGGTTCGCCAAGCTGAGCAGACAGCCCAACAGGAACCGGAAGAGGAGAAGTCCGCTCAATGACCCCTGACGACAGTTCCATGTCGCTCATGGGTCACCTGGACGAACTCCGATCGCGCATTGTAAAAGCCATACTTGCGACGGGCCTGGCGTTTGTGCCGACCTATTTTTTTGCGGACTTCTTATTTGGGTTTCTCCGAGAACCGCTGAGTCAATCGTGTATTGGTTGCAAGCTGATCGGAACCGGCCCAACTGAAGCATTCTTCACCAAGATCAAAGTGGCTCTCATCGCCGCGCTGTTTCTTGCCTGCCCTGTAGTCTTTTATCAAATATGGCAGTTCATTGCACCCGGTTTGTACGCAAATGAAAAGCGTTATGTGTGGCCGTTTGTGGCGTTTTGTTCCTTTTTCTTTCTGCTCGGAGCGGGGTTCTGCTACGTGGTGGTTCTCCCCCTCGCCTATACTTTTTTTCTTGAACAGTATGAAAGCATTGGCGTTGAGGCAACGCTGCGCATCAGTGAATATCTCACCTTTACGGCTCGGACACTCCTGGCCTTTGGTGTGACTTTCGAGCTCCCGATTCTGACGTTTTTCTTTGCCCGAATCGGTCTGGTGACGCACACGCTCCTGATCAGCTCTTTCCGCTATGCTGTCTTAGTCATCTTTGTCCTGGCCGCGATTCTGACTCCGCCCGATGCGGTCTCTCAGGTTCTGCTGGCCGGTCCGCTGATCATTCTGTACGGGGTGAGCATTGGTGTGGCCTATTTCTTTGCCAAAGCGCCGGACGAACGCGACGAAGTGTAACTCGCGTCTTTTACTCTCCGCTATTCTCCGCGCCGAATCTTCTCCACCAGCCAATCCCCGTCCGCCTCGTGCTCTGGGGGTGGGGGAATCTCATACAGCTCCAGCTCCTGACCTAGGGCGCGCAAAACCGCCCGGACGTGATCAATAAAATCCGGCATGGCCAGGACCACAATCGTAGCTTTTTTGCGGTCAACCGTCCGCACAATGCCGAGGTCCTCATACGATTCGAGGATGAATTTGATGTAGGCGATATCCGTCCGCCGGACCCGCAGGTAGATTTCAATAACGTCCATAGCTCGACTTTGTCCAAACGGACCGCGGACTCTGAGAAGCGCGGGTGAAGATTGAGTGCAGGGGTGCCAGCATCCACTCCAGTATTCCAAGTGGCAACGCCCCTGGCAACGCCCCTCTTGAAGTTCGCTCGTGACCCTATCTGCAGAGCGACTGACGACAAAGGCAGACAGGCGGGCCACAGCCATCCGCGGCAAGAGAAGTTGGAGGCCCACAACGATCATGACGCTGGCCGCAAAGATCAAGAAGGCCCCCAGCACGGCTAGAGCCTATCGTAAAACGCGCTAGCTCGCCCGCGCCTGTGTGACGCTATCACACCCAGACTCACCGCCGTGCCACCCGGCCACGCTCAGCGCTCGATTGGAAAGGACGCCAAGTGAGGTTCAAGAAAATCGAGCATCAGGGCGACGCACTCCTCCGGATTCTCAAGCTGGAGAAAATGGGTCGTGTCGGGGACGAAGTCGTAGTCGAGTATGAGGAGGTCGCTCAGGTCCACACTCGGCAAAAACGAGAACGGCTGGGTGGGGTCGGCGCCGATGGCCTTGGTGGGACAGGAGAGGCGATTGAGGTTTACGGCGCGCGCCCATCGATACCCCTCCTCGGATATCTGAGCTTCGTATTCGCGTGGGCAGCGCAGTTCATATCCCGTTCCGCTGGTGTCCCGGTGTAGTGTCGTCCGCGCGATCAGGTCCGCCACGCCGGGCTGCAACAGCTTGAAGGTGGGCGTGCGACGGATACGCTCGGCGAATTCTTCCTGCGTCTCGAACCTTTCCTGACGCCGCCGGGCCGCCGTGCCCAGCAGGAGCATCGTAGCCTCCAGTTTCTTCAGATCTTGCGGAGACCGGCCAGGCGGGCAGAGGACTGGGTCGAACAGCACCAGGGCCGAGAACGCCGCTCGCTCCGCCGCTTGTAGGACCGCCGTCTGCGCCGACAGCGAATGAAAGACACCGATCTTCGGTTTTGCGCCGAAGTGCTGATCGATGCCCTGCGCGATACACTCGTTGTCCCGGACGAAGGTGGGGATGGTGTGCGCTTGCTGCTCGCCGGTCGGGTTCCAGCCGTGGTTACGAAAGTCGTATAGGACGACGTCAAACCGGTCGGTAAGCAACGACCAGAACGGGAAATACGTATCTGCGGAAAATCCGTTGGCGTGGCTGAGGACGAGTCGCGGTCCTCCCGGAGTGCCGTGCCGTCTGAGGATGATCGGGGTTCCGTCAGCCGTGCGGACCTCGGCCACGGCGAGCGGCTCGGGGACCTCCCAGTGCTTGGAGTCAGGGGGGAGAGGTGATTGATTCACTTCGATAACGCCTCCCGCCCGAAGCGCTCAGTGGCCTCCAGAGTCTCACGCACATCGTCCCAGGTTGTGGCGTGGTTGAGAATGCACAGCCTCAGCGAAAACGTTTTCCCGACAAGCGTTGATGACATGAGCGCACGGTCTTCCCAAAAAATACGGGCGAGCACATTCCGGTTGATCTTTTCCAGGACTTCCTCGTCGAGGTCGGTATCCGTGGGGTTGATCCTGAAACATACGATTCCCAGCGACACGGGGGTCAATATTGTCAGGGTCGGGCTCTCCCGAATGTACTCCTCGGCTCGATCGGCCAGCTCCATCCCCTTCACGACGGCCCGCCGGAATGCGGCCATCCCGAAGGTCTGGACCGACATCCAGACCTTCAAGGCCCGAAACGAGCGACTCAGTTGCGAGCCGCGGTCCGCGAAATTGGGATGGTCCGCGCCCCATATCGTGTCCTGGAGGACATCGTGGTGAACCTCGAAGGCGCTCTCCAGGGTGCGTATGTCCTTCACCAGCAGGCAGCCGGCCTCGTAAGGCTGGAAGAACCATTTGTGCGCGTCCAGCCCGACCGAATCGGCGCGCTCAATCCCGCACAAGTGCTTTTTGCCCTGCTCGGTCACGATCGCGAAGCCGCCGTACGCGGCATCGACGTGCAGCCAGATGCCTTCCGCCGCGCAAAAGTCGGCCATGGCTTCAAGCGGATCAATGGCTCCAGTGCTAGCCGCCCCGGCGTTAGCGCACACCGCGATGGGATTGAACCCCGCCGCCCGGTCCTCAGTCACGGCGCGCACGAGCGCCTGCATGTCCAGGCGGGCATGTGCGTCGCTCGGAACCATGCGAATGCACTCCGGGCGCACACCGATGATCATCGCCGCCCGGCTGAGCACGCTATGGCTCTGGTCGCTCATATACACGGTCGCGCGTTCGGGGTGGCCGGCCGCTTCCCGAGCCGCGACAAGGGCGTCGAGGCCGGCAGCCGAGCCCCCACTGGTGAACAGCCCGCCGGCGCTCTCCGGGTAGCCCAGCCAGCGCCGGAACCAGTCGATGACGACCAGCTCGACCTGACTCGGGCCGCTCGCGACCAGCCAGGTGACGGTGTTGATGCTGTACCCGGCGGCTATGAAGTCGGCCAGCACTCCGGGCCAGGTGGGCGACGACGGGATAAACGCAAAGCAGCGCGGGTGATCCAGGCGTGTCGCGAACGGGAGGACATCACGCGCGGCCTGCTCAAGCACCTCCGCCGCCGGCCGACCAGCCTCGGGCGGCTCCTCCAGCAGTTGGTCCTCCAGCCCCTGCCGGAAATCTCCATCCCAGGCATTTTCTCCCGGCAGGCGCTCGATCCGCTCTACCACAAGCTCCGCAGCCCTGCGCGCGAGGTCGAGCATCAACTCGGGCGCCATCTGGAGGTCGCCGCGCGCTCCCGTACCCGACTCGTTCTTGGTTGAAGCGTCCGGCGCTTCTGCTTTTTCCTTTGAGGGTCCCGCCATGCCCCTCCTCCCTCTGTGTCTTAACGTGTGATCGACTGGACTCCACCCTATACCTCATTGTTCAGCGCAATTGGAAGGGCCTGAGATTGCGCTACACTCAGGGAATGGAGCAACAACCGACGCTTATCACCGAGCGGGTCGACGCCATGATATCTCCCCGTATGAGTTCGGTCATCAACGATATCTTTTCGGCCCCGACCAAGCTTGACGGACTGAGGACGGCTGGCTACGGTTGGTAGACGCCGGTCCGTGTCGCACCGAGCGACGGCCGAGTCAAGTAAGGAGGGTCTTATGTCGGGGCTTGCATTAGAAGGCTTTACGATTATCGAATGTGGGGACATGGTTGGGGCGTCCTATGCGGCGAAACTCATGGCCGATATGGGCGCTGAAGTGACCAAGATCGAATCCCTAAGTGGCGACAGTGCTCGCTACAGAGGACCGTTTCCGGGCGGAACACCGCACTCAGAAAAAAGTGGCTTGTACCTCTATCTCAATACGAATAAGCGTGGTGTGACACTTGATCTTGAGGACAGTCGCGGCCAAGAGGTTTTCCATAAGCTGGTTCGGAAAGCCGATCTGCTGATTCACAACGTCCATCCCACTCGGATGGCAGCCCAAGGCTTGGATTATGAGCGCTTGGCTGGTTTGCATTCCGGCCTCGTCATGACCTCAATCACCCCGTTTGGCCTGACCGGGCCGCGCAAAGACTACAAAGCGTATGACCTGACGACCTGGAATGCTGGTGGTTTGTGTTACCTCAACGGTGGCGGTCCTGGTAGCGAGGACCTTCCTCCGTTGCGCGTCTTTGGCCAGCAGTCCGGTTTTCAAGCTGGTATTCATGCCGCAACCGCTTCACTCGCAGCTTTATTTTCCCGTTTCAAAGATGGCCACGGACAGCACATCGATTTCTCCATCCAGGAATGCTTGATGGGAATCTCTGAGTTTGCCGGTATTATGCCGACCTACGCAGACCAGATTGTGGTGCGCTTTACCGGCAATAAAGCCATCCGTCCGCTCGACATCATGGAATGTAAGGACGGCTGGATTTATCTCGCCTGCGTCGAAGAACACCAGTGGCAGAGCTTTGTCGATCTGATGGACAACCCGGAATGGGCTGGTGAAGAGATTTTCAAGACCCGCTTGGACCGAGCCGAGAACTGGGACGCGCTCCAGCTGTTTTTGGAGCCCTGGGTGAAAGAGCAGACGGTTGAGGACCTGTATCACAAGGCACAAGCCCGTCGCGTTCCGTTCGCACCAGTCTCGACTATGGGCGATATGCTGAACTCCGAGCACTTAAAAGTGCGTGGCTTTTTTGCCGAGATCACTCATCCAGAAGCGGGCACGCATACCTATCCAACGGCTCCCCATACCATGTCCAAGACGCCGTGGACGCTGCGTCGCCCAGCTCCGTGTTTGGGCCAGCATAATGCGGAAGTATACGGAGAACTGGGAATGAGTGGGCAGGAGGTTGATGGATTGAAGCAGGCTGGAGTGATCTAAAACAGAGAATCAAACGTGAAACGCAAAACGTGATAGAGACACAAGACCTCATGCGTAGGACGGAAACGAACCTGCCTTTTCACGGTTTCATGTCGTATATGGAGTACAACCATGAGTAAACCACCGCTTGACGGAGTTCGTGTTGCTGATTTTTGCTGGGCGTGGGCCGGACCATATGGTGCTTTGCAACTGGCTCACTTAGGGGCCGAGGTCATTCGGATTGAGAGCCAAACGCGGATATGCCCCTCACGGGTGATTCCACCTTGGGCAGAGAATGAACCAGGCGTGAATCGGTGCGGCTATTTTAATCAATATAACCAGGGTAAACGCTCGCTGGCCCTCGATCTGAAGAAGCCGGAAGGTCTCGATATTGCCAAAAAAATTATCGCTAAAAGTGATATCGTGATGGAAAACTTTGCGGGTGGAGTGATGGAGAAAATGGGATTGGGCTACGAAGTCCTACGCGCCATTAAACCTGACATCATCATGGCCGCGCTGTCCGGCTATGGCCAGACTGGTCCGGAGAAGGGCTATGTGTCGTATGGTCCGCCACAGGTTGCACTGAGCGGCATGTCGGCACTGACTGGCTATCGTGGGGATGGGCCGCGCCAAGCAGGTTTCTCCTACGGTGACCCAAACGGCGGCGTACACGGCTCGTATGCGATTATGTGTGCCCTCCTGTATCGGGAAAAAACAGGTGAAGGCCAATACATTGACCTGTCGCAACGGGAAGCCTGCTCGATGCTGCTGCCCGAAGCCATTATGGATTACACAATGAATGGCACCCAGTCGCCCCGAATGGGCAACTATGATCTGTATATGGCACCGCACGGAGTCTTTCGCAGCAAAGGCGATGACGCTTGGGTCAGTATTGTTGTGGGCACTGAGGATGAGTGGCGGCAGTTCTGCTCAGCTATTGGTCAGCCCAATTTCACAACAGACCCACGCTTCAGCAGCGCTACTGCTCGGAAAGATAACGAAGAGGTGCTGGAGCAGATCGTGACGGTCTGGACGCAGGAGCGGACAGCGGAAGAAGCCACTGAGACGTTGCAGCGAGCCGGGGTTGCAGCCTATCCCGCTTCGAACGGCCGTGAAATGCTGGCTGATCCACAAGTCGAAGCTCGTGGCACGTATGTTGAGCACAATCATCCAGAAATCGGCGTCCGCCGTCACTTGGGCATTCCATGGAAAATGTCACACACGCCGTGTGAGGTGTGGCGGCAGGCGCCGACGTTTGGACAGGATAATGACTATATTTTGATGGACGTGCTTGGCATGAGTCAGGATGAAGTTTCTGCACTGGAGGAAAAAGACGTCCTGAACTAAGAGGAGGATGAGTCGAGGACGGTGATTCCGAACGGGGCGGGGCAGCTCTGCAACTGCTATAGGAATCTTTTTTGAGATGTGGCCGAGCTTGAGTGCCCTTCGACTCGTCCTGAGCGGAACGAAGTCGAAGGGCCGGATAAAGGGTACGGCTTGCAGAGAAACTGCGTTATCCGGATACACTCGGCCGTGCCTTCACCGCCTCGTACCAGCGTTGGAGATTAGTCCAGGGATCAAGCGAAAACTCGCCTGAGTAGCGCGTGCTATGCGCCGTTTCAAGGCCGATAAAGAGCATGATATCGGCAATCGAGAATGAGCCAGCTAACCACTCTTTTCCCTCTAAGCCATCATTGACCAACGGAAGTCTGGATAGCAGGACTTTTCTGGCATGCTCTGAGACATCGCCTTTGGACAGCACCATCCGCGAGGCGGTCAGATATACCCCAATTTCACACCGCCTTTCCCACATCCGGACTTGCGCCCGTGACACTGCATCGGTGCCGATCAATGGTGGGTCTGGGTAGAGTTCTTCGAGGTACTCCATAATGGGCAGAGTTTCGACAAGCACCGTCCCATCGTCTAGCTCTAGGATAGGTACCCCAGCAAACGGATTCTTTGTCAAGAATTCGGGCGTCTTGTGTTCGCCGGCATACAGGTCGAGCTCCGTGGTAGGAATATCCAGTCCCTTCTCACGTACGTAGATTCGGACTTTTCGAGGATTAGGTGCCAACTTGGTATCGAGATAGAGTAACATACGTTTTTGCCTCTTCCTTTCTGTTGTACCGCACAGGCCAGGAGAGCTGCGGTGTGCTGCCGCTGTATTTTTGCCCCAGGCTACATGATTTTTGCCTGCTCAATTGTTTGTTGCAATGGTTGACACAAAACAATCAGTAAATAAAATGCCGAAACGAAAAGTGTGAAGGGGCTGCGCCTAAAAGATCTGAAGAGAGATCGGGAGACGACAGGTTCACGAAAGGTTCAGATTATGGAGGTTTTTATCACATGCCCTTCACAAAGAGACCGCGATGCGATTGCGAACCTGGAGGGCTATAACTTCCACTTGATAGACGCTCCACTCAACCCGCGCACGCCCTCGCCTGATTTGAACCCCCTGGCCTATATTGACCAATGCCGAGAGTATATTAAGACCCACCATATTGACGCAATTTTCTACTCTCGCGATATTGCAGATCTGGTCGCGGCTGCGCTGTGTGAGGAGTTTGGCTTGCCTGGTCCGAGCGTTGAGTCTGTCTTTTTATGTATGCACAAATACTACGGACGCCGAGCAGAACCAAGCCCAATCCAGTGTCAGGCAATTGATCTCAACGACCCTGACCCCTCGGTATCCATCTACCCGTGTTTTCTCAAACCGCCCTGGCTGAACCTCGGGATTCTCGGATTTAAACTCGAATCTCCCCACGATCTTGCAAATGCGTTGGAGATTGCCCGTCGCGAATACCCGGCGTGGTCTCCGCTCTACTCGCCGTTTTTTCAGCGTTATGTTGATCTTGAGAAATATCCGCTCGCGCTCCAAGACATGATGCTCGTCGAAGAGTTTGTTGACGGACCCCAGGTCACAGTTGAAGGCTGGGTGCATCAGAATCAGCCTCACATCTGGGCGATTACTGACACGAACACATATCCTGGAACACGGGTGATCGACAATTTCTCCTTACCCTCGCGCCACCTCGCCCATATTCAGGCCAGGCTAGAGCAGCAAGCATGTGAAGTCATTCGCAACGTTGGCTTGGATAACGGATTTTTCAATGTTGAGTTTTGGTGTCATGACGACAGTGTGACTCTGACCGAAGTCAACGGCCGGGCGGCCACCTGCTTTTACAATCTGTATAGAAGGTGTATGGGCGCCTGTATTTATGAAGCCGGCCTGTCGTTAGCCTGTGGGCATGGGCCGAGGCTGGAAAACGCCCGTCGTGACGTGGTCGGCGGCCAATTCAACTTTATTACCTTTGCCGAGGACTCGGCCGAGAATCTGCTCGACCATGAGAAGGCACGGCGCATTCCGGGTATGGCGATCTACTTCGAAGAGGGCAGCCAGGTCAGGCAAATGAGTGAGTTTGGCATTGTGCTGGCTCAGATCGACCTGTTTGGCAGCAGTTATGAGGAGATTCACGCGGAAGCTGAGACGCTGCGGCGGAGGTTGTTGAAGCAGCCGGAGAGTTCGCCGTGGGGAAACGATGAATGATGCAGTATGAACGATGAATGGAAGACAAGGGAAAAAGTAAGGACTCCGCCGTTCATCATGCAGCATTCATACTTCACCATTTGAGAACATGTGCCGCTTCATCACCTACCTCGGGCCTCCTACTAGACTAGAACGCATTGTGAGTGAATCTGAACACTCGCTTGTCGTTCAGAGTTATCAGCCCCAGGAGATGACATCTGGGGTAGTGAACGCGGATGGGTTTGGCGTGGGGTGGTATAACCCCGAACTTGAATCGACGCCGTGTGTGTATACGAATACGTGTCCCATTTGGAGTGACCGCAACCTACCGGGGCTTGGCCATCACATTGCTTCAAGCTGTATTTTTGCCAATGTGCGCAGCGCGACCCCAGGCCAAGCGGTGGACCAGAGTAACTGCCAGCCGTTTGCGTATCGTGAGCTCCTGTTCATGCATAACGGCTTCATAGAAAACTTCCGTCACACGCTGATGCGACCCGTACGCGACGCATTGCAGGATGAGTATTATACCGCGATTGAGGGCTCAACGGATTCGGAGCATGTCTTTGCGCTCTTGTTGCAGTCCCTGCACGGCTACGCGTATACACGCAAAAACGTGCAAGCTGCAATGCAAGCAACGCTTGAGCAGCTTGTTCGCTGGGCTGAGCCAAAACAGACTCAGCTCGTCCTCAATCTTGCGGTGACGAATGGAGAGTTTGTCGTTGCAGCCCGTTTTGCCTCAAGCGCCCCAGCCCCATCCCTGTATTATGCGGTTGATACCGCTGAGTTTCCTCATGCCACGCTGATTGCCTCAGAGCGCCCGTTTGCCAGCGATGCGTGGCAAACGGTGGCTGAGGATAAGATTATTTCTTGTGACGCCCAGTTACAGCTGGAGCATGTTGCATTACACCCGAGAGAGGCGGTGCCCCGTGCGTCTGGTCCATCTGAATCCGCAGCCTGATGTGTCGAGCCAACACCAGCAGCAATTTGGCCAGCCTGATGCTGCGGTTCTGCGTCAATGGTTTACTGAGGCACGCCAGGATACGCTCAATCTGTTTGCCAACATGAGCGACGCCGATTTCCGGTGTCAGGCGCATCCTGATTTTAGCCCAATCGGCTGGCATCTTGGCCATATTGGGGTGACGGAAGCCTACTGGATCTTGCAACAGTGTGAGGGGGAAGCTCCATTATCTGAAGATTACGATCAGTTTTTCTCGCCGACTGAGAACCCAAAAACCAACCGGATCAATCTGCCTGACTGCTCGGAAATCCTGGGCTATCTGCGGACAGCGAGAGATAAAATGTTCACCGTCCTGGAACGGACAGATTTTTCGCGCTCTCATCCACTCCTACAAGACGCCCGTATCTTTTGTATGCTGCTCCAGCACGAAGCCCAACATCAGGAAATTATTACTGTTATTCTCCAACTGCTGGCAGCGCGTCAGGAGCGGCCTTTCAGCTGGAATGAACCGGATGAAGAGGGGAATGGGAACGGAGCGTCTCCCGCTCACGAGATGGTCCGAGTCCCGGCTGGCTCCTTTGTCATGGGCAGTAATCAGTTGGCCGAAACACTCGATAATGAACGCTCACAACACGAGGTGTATGTTGAGGAGTTTCAGATTGACCGTTACCCGGTAACCAATGCTGCCTTCCTTCAGTTTATCCAAAATAGGGGCTATCAGGAGCGTTCGTACTGGAGTCCTGAAGGCTGGGCGTGGCGGGAGAAAAACGAGATAGAACACCCGCTATATTGGCGTAAACAAGGCAATGCTGGCTGGGCTTCGATTGGCTGGCAACGCACACATGCACTTATTCCTCATCATCCCGTGATGTGTGTCAGTTGGTACGAGGCAGAAGCATATGCCAATGCACTCGGTAAACGCTTGCCAACTGAAGCTGAGTGGGAAAAAGCAGCCGCATGGGATCCGGGTCTGAATACCAAGCGGTCTCAGCCATGGGGAGAAAGCAGAGAAGTCAGACTGGATAC
This sequence comes from Binatia bacterium, assembly GCA_965231765.1. Taxonomy (GTDB): domain Bacteria; phylum Desulfobacterota; class Binatia; order Bin18; family Bin18; genus JAAXHF01. Next base: position 2,625,332 of record OZ246887.1, on the reverse strand, counting down.
TGAGCGATGTAATAGTGATGCGCGCGTAGCTGGCACAACTCGTGTCGACCAGCATCCCGCAGGCAAGAGCGCCTACGGTTGTCTTGATATGCAGGGCAATGTCTGGGAATGGACAGGAACCTGGTTTCATCCCTATCCTGATTTCACTCCCTATCCGTATGATGGCTATTCGCTGCCCTATTTTGATCAGCGCCACCGGGTCTTACGGGGCGGTTCATGGGCCACTCGCAGCCATGTTATGCGGCCGACTTTTCGGAATTGGTATAACCCGTGGGTTCGGGAAATCTTTGCTGGTTTCCGGTGTGCTCAGTCTTCACAAGCTCGACAACCTCAAGCAGGATACGCTTTGTAAAGAGAAGAACAGACAAGCGTTTTCACTCCAGACACGACACACATATACTATTATGGAGACCCAACACGTTACTGAGGATCGTCTTCGTATCAGCTCTCCTGTTGCCATACAGCCGCGCTTTCGGGAGGACGTACGAGCGGGCTTAAGCGCGGCTCGGAAGTTTCTCTCGCCACGCTATTTTTACGATCAATACGGCTCGGAATTGTTTGAGCAGATCTGCGAACAACCTGAGTATTATGTGACCCGGACGGAAGCGGCACTCATACGGCAGCGGGCAGCTGAGGTGCTGGATTTGGTGGGCGAATGTAGCCTCGTCGAGCTTGGCAGTGGCAGCTCGGTGAAGACCCGCCTGTTTCTTGATGAGTACCAACGGCGTGGCTATGCGATGCACTATGTGCCAGTTGATATTAGCGCCTCGATGCTCGAAGAGGCTGCTCGGAGTCTCACCGCGGACTACTCTCGGCTGTCTATTGAGGCGCTGGCTGCCGATTATCTGAACGGCTTGGCCTCCCTGCCTCCAGCCCAACGGCGTTTGGTGCTCTTTTTAGGCAGCAATTTGGGAAACTATACGGATCCTGAGCAGGCTGAGCTGTTTACTCAGCTTTCTGCAATGCTGCAGCCAAACGATTATTTCTTAATGGGGTTGGATCTCAGGAAACCGGTCGAGGTTCTTGAAGCTGCCTACAATGATACGGCTGGGGTAACGGCCGCTTTTAACCTGAATCTGCTGCGCCGCATCAACCGCGAGCTGTCAGCCGACTTCAATCTGGCCCAGTTCGCTCATCTGGCCTTTTATAATACTGAACAGCACCAAGTTGAAATGCATTTGCAAAGCCAAGTGGCACAAGAGGTTGAGATTAGCGATCTCGGATTACGGATCGCTTTTCAGCCAGAAGAGACTATTCATACCGAGATATCGCGCAAATTTGATGCAGTACAGGTTGCCAACCAGCTTGCGCCATACGGGTTTGAATCGTGTGCCCGCTGGACGGATGGACGAGGCTGGTTCCTGATGAACGTCTACCGTTTCACCGGCAAACCCTAAATAACGCAGTATGGCACGGGCCAGAAAAAAGCTCAGACTGGCCCTGATTGCTGCTGGTGGCACAATCAGTATGCTCAAAGATCCGGCGACGAGCAAGAGTGTGTCGGTCTGGACAGCAGCCGATTTGTTCGCCCAAACGTCTTTTGTGCAAGATGCAGCTGCACGAGACTTCACTGTCCGTTGCATTGATCTTGTCCCTTCAAGCCGGACTGGCCCGCTTCGTGTCTATCCTGAAGACTTTCTTGCCCTGGCCCGCTGGATTCAAAAGGTTGTGAGAACAAACATCGACGGTGTTGTTGTCACGCATGGCACTGATGCCATGGAAGAGGCGGCCTATTGCGTGGATGAGGTCGTTGCCTCTGCTGTCCCGATTGTTTTTACCGGCGCGATGCGACCGGCCTGGGCAACCGGCTACGATGGGATTCGAAATCTTGAAAATGCTCTGCGTATCGCAGCGGTGATCCCTGCCGCGTACGCCACGCTAGTGACACTGAACGACCAGATCTTTGAAGCTTGGAGTGTGTATAAAGCCGACACCGGTGCGTTTGATGCGTTTGCTGCGCGACGCGGGGCGCCGTTGGGGCGGATTTTTGGTGATCAGGTCGAATGTTCCTGGCGTCCGATTCCGCGTCGACGTCTAGGCCAGATTCCTTCAGCTTTGCCCTCTTCAGTGCCGATTCTGACTATGGGCGTTGCTGATGACGCTGCCTTGCTCGAGCGCGTTACTGAGGGGCAGATTCAGGGGTTGGTAATTGCTGGCATGGCGTCTGGGACAATTCCTGAGATCGCCTACCAAAAAGTCCTGTCCCTCGCCCAAGCGGGTCTGCCAGTTGTCCTATGTTCGAGTGCCACAAGCGGCTGGACAAATGCAGAGTATTATTATCCTACAGCCTACGCTGGGCTCAGAACGGCTGGGGTGTGTATTGAAGACCACCTCTCGCCACGTAAAGCCCGTATTCGGCTGATGGTGTGTTTGGGGCTGGGGGTAGCGTATGTGCCATTTGGGCAGGAGTTTGTTATGGGTTCGGTATGAAGATGGGAGATGTAGTCCCAGTACGAGCACCACAATCCGAGCCTGAACCATTTTTCTACGGCTGGTTTATTGTTGCTATCCTGTTTGTTGTTTCGATTATCGACGGCGGATTTACCTATATCTTTTCCGCCTTTCTCAAGCCCTTATCCGAGGAGTTCGGCTGGACCCGAGCGCAGACTGCGGGAGGATTTTCTCTCTATCTCCTTGCGGTTGGAACCATTCTACCACTGTGGGGTTGGCTGTCGGATCGAGTTGGGGTGCGTTGGGTCTTTTTGCTGAGCGCTCTCATTGACGGTGTCGCCCTGATCTTGCTGAGTTACGTGCAAAGCCTGACGGCCTTTTATATTTTGTACTTCTTTCTTGGTGCAGGATTGGCAGGGATTGGACCCACAACGGTCGGAAAGGTCGTCTCCGAGTGGTTTGTAGCCAAGCGAGGGCGGGCTATGGGCATGGCATTAGTAGGAGCTGGAGGAGGAGGCCTCGTCTTAGTCCCCCTGGCTGGATTCCTCATTGAGGAGTTTGCTTGGCGGCTGGCCTATCAGTTGCTGGCTGGATTGTCTCTTGGTGTGATGTTTCCTTTAGTCTTGTTTTTTCTCACTGACACGCCGCAAGAAAAAGGGCTGGCCCCACTGGGACAAGGGCAGCAGCCTGAAGAAGACGAGCAAGATCCTCTCGCCCAGAACAGCTACGCTTGGACGCTCAGCGCTGCGCTCAGAACACCAACCTTTTGGCTGTTGGCTATCGCCTTATGCTGTGGGATTGGGGCGGCCATGTCATTTAATGCGCATCAGGTAGCACTGCTCCAAGATGCAGGCTTTTCACTTGAATTGGCCTCTTCCATCACAGGCATGTCCTTAGGCATGAGCATGGGCGGACGGTTTGTGGTGGGCTGGGTCAGCGAATATCGGAGCAATCCACATACGCTGTTAGCAGTGTGTTTAGTCATGCAGGCAGTCGGACTCAGCTTCTTATTGTTCATGGATGCACTCGGGACGTGGGTGCTCATCCTGGTTGTGCCATTTTTTGGCCTCGGCTTCGGTGGTTTAGTGGTGCTGTGGCCGCTCGCTGTTGGGCATAATTTTGGTCTCAAGGCATTTGGGACGATTGCTGGGGTGATGGGGACTGTTTCCGTGAGCGTGACAGGGGCACTCGGCCCCATTGCGCTTGGCGCTATCTATGACACAACAGGAAGCTATGATGGTGCGCTGGTGTTGTGTATTGGGATGTTTGTGTGTGGGGCGGGAGTGGCGCTGGTAACACCAGCACCACTCCCCGAGTAGCACGGGCCTCCGTACCTGGCTCGGAGTGGGAACGGAGGCCCACCTTACTGGCTTTCAGAGTCCTAATCTCTCCCGTGCCGCAACAGTCGCCCAGGAGTCGCGTTTGTGCACTGTCCGTCTTCAAATGTCACGTCGCCGTTGACCATGATCCAACGGTAGCCGTCGGCCTTCTGGATTCGGCGCCATTCGCCCGCTGGGAAGTCATGCACGATTTCTGGTTTCTCTGGAGTGAGTTTCAAGTTCTCAAGATCGTACACCACCACGTCAGCCGGGGCGCCTTCACGCAGGACACCACGTCCCTCGAAGCCTGCACATTCGGCAGGCATGGCGCTCAAACGATAATGGGCTTCTTCCAGGCTCATAAAGCCGGCGTCGCGCACCATCCAGGTCAGCATATCGGTTGGATACGCACCAATAGTGATAAACTTGGTGTGTGCTCCACCGTCCGATACACCCGGGATGCTGTGGGCAGAGGACATCAGCTCAGCGACATAGTCTTCACGCTGATTGCGAGCTGGGGTGCTGAACTCAGTGTCCAGGTTATCGCTAATAGCGATGTCGAGCATCGCATTAACTGGATGTTTGTTTTCCTGCAGGGCAATTTCCTCAATGGTCATGCCAACATACTTCTCCAGGTCTGGGTTTTTGACCGTCTCGACTTCGAAGTCTTTGAAGGAACCCGTCACGACTGGGGTATGACCGGTGTCATACTCGGCAATCATGGCTTGCCGGATGGCAGGGTTGTTCATTTTTTCAAAACGCTCGGCTGGAGTACCCATCGTCACTTCGCGCCATACATCGCTGCCATCAAACAGGTTCATATCCGCATAGCTGAAAATCAGACCTTGGCGCATGACAGCGGTTTGGTTATAGATCTTGCGACCTTCTTTGTTCGTCTTTTCCATCCAGCGCAAAATTCGCCGATGCAAGCTCGGACGGTCGTCGCGTACAGCTGTTGCATTGAACAGAATCGGCCGGCCTGACTCATCAGCTAAACGATCGTAGAAGTCCATATCCTGTTGAAAGTCCGGGCTGGCTTGGGTCAACTGAATAAAGCCGTTGCCTCTCTTTTTGAGCACGCGCCCAAAGGCCAATACGTCCTCATCAGCCATGGTGTCCGTCACCATGGGGGTGCCATCGTAGTCACGTTGGACGGAGACAAAACCATTACCCAGCCGTTGGGCCGAGAATCCGCAGCCGCCGGCATCCATGGCTTGGTCGAGAATCTGACACATTTCCTGGAGTTCTTTTTCGGTTGCGGGCCGACTCTTGGCTGCCTCCAGGCCCATGGTCCAGATCATAATCGGAGCCAGAGGCACATAGCTCAAGACGTTTACGCCTTTGGACATCCGGTCAAGGGAATCCATCCAATCGGGGAACGTCACCCAGTCCCACTTCATACCGGCCTTCATCGACTCATACGGGATCGCTTCCACCCGAGACATGGTCAGCATTGCTCGGTCGCGCAGCTCAGGCTGACATGGCGCAAACCCAAAGCCGCAGTTACCAATCACGACCGACGTGACCCCATGCCAACCCGACAGGGTGCAATATGGGTCCCAGTTGATCTGGGCGTCATAATGAGTGTGAAGATCAATAAAACCTGGGGCAACAACAAGACCGTTGGCGTCCAGTGTTTTTTTGGCATCACTCGACTTGAGGGTGCCAGGTTGTCCGATCTGGGCGATCTTGCCGTCTTTGATGCCAACGTCCCCAACATAGCGTGGTTGCCGGCTCCCATCGACGATCGTACCGCCTCGAATAAGAGTGTCAAAAGCTGCCATATAGCCCTCCTTCTTGAGAGTGAACGTTCGTTCAGTATTGCCCTCACCATTACACCTTGAACAAACCAGTGTCAAACAGAATCTGCGCCAAAATATCTGCGCCAAAATATTGGGGAGGAACCATCAGTCCTTATCAGACACAACTCCGGCCTGTTTGACAACAGAAATGACTGGCTGATTGGCCAGATTGAGGCTGTGAGTCAACAGCTTGGCATAATTCAAGAAAGCAAGAAAGGATGATCGCTGCATATCAACGCAAGCTTGACGCTGCGCAGTTCGCGGGCCAAGAGCGACGGGATGGTGATCAGGCGTTTTGGCAGGCGTTGCAAGGTCAGGCATAGGAGCTTGGGGCTGAGTTGCATGCCTTGAATCGCATTATTGCTGATTATCATACGCAGTCGAATACTGAACCGCATTGATACAGGCTACAGAAACTGGTAAGGCAGGGCGGGTAAGTTGTTTGTGTCCTGCTAATGAGAACTGTTTAGAAGGAGGTATGAATATGGATATTGGCATTACGATGTTTGCAACCGACTATGCGATGCGGCCTGATGATCTGGCGGCCGCATGTGAAGCGCGCGGATTTGAATCGATCTGGTTCCCCGAGCATACGCATATTCCGGCCAGCCGTCTGTCGCCGTGGCCGGGTGGAGCGGAGCTGCCTAAAGAGTACTGGCATACCCATGACCTCTTTGTCGCGCTCATGGCTGCCGCAGGCGCCACCAAAAAAATCAAGATCGGGAGTGGTATCTGTTTGGTGATCGAACGTGATCCGATCGTCTTGGCCAAAGAAGTCGCCACGGTTGACCAGCTGTCAAACGGGCGTCTCCTTTTTGGTATTGGCGGTGGCTGGAACGCTGAAGAGATGGAGAACCATGGCACGCCGTTTAAAAAACGTTGGAAGGTCCTCCGCGAAAGAATCGAAGCCATGAAGGAAATCTGGGCCAATGAAGAGGCTGAGTATCATGGCGAGTTCACAAACTTCGATAAGATCTGGTCCTACCCCAAGCCCGCCCAGAATCCGCATCCGCCGATTCTGTTAGGCACCTTCAATGGTGGCCTCAAACGAGTCGTGAACTATTGCGACGGCTGGGTCCCCGTTGGCTTCAATCCTGGTATGCTGCCTGACTCTATTAAAGAACTGCAGGAACTTGCTGCCCAAGCTGGACGCTCCCCAATACCTGTCTCGATTTTTGGCTCTTCGGATAAAGAAGAAGATCTGGCCAAACACCAAGAGCTAGGTGTTGAGCGCGCTGTACTCTTTCTGCCCTCGGCCGACAAAGATACCCTGATGCCGATGCTCGATAAGTACGCCCAATTGATTCCCAAATTTGCGTAATCAGGCAAGAGCATACAAACTGCTTGAGCGAGTCTCAACAAAAAAGGGCGACCCATAGGCCGCCCTTTTTTACGTTTGGAAGTCGTTGATCTTAGCTAATACCGTATAGCGCAGCGGCATTACCACCAACCACACCGGCCAGGATATCTTCTGGTGCATCGGAGAAATTCTCCTTGATGTACTCGGAAGAGCGCGGCCACGGCGAATCGGTATGCGGATAGTCGGACGACCACATGATCTTGGTCGCATCGAGGCGTTTGTAAGTATCAATCCAGGTATCCTCAAACTGGAAGGTACACCACACATTCCGTTTGATGTACTCGCTCGGCATCATCGACAGCTGCACGTTCTGGAAGTGGCGTAGCCGATCGTAGCCATGGTCAATGCGGTACATGAAGTGTGGTAGCCATGACACGTCATTCTCAGCCGAGACGATTTTCAGTTTAGGATGGCGCTCGAACACGCTCCCAAACACCATATCAGCTAAGGTCAGCTGAACTTCCTGCGGTAGGCTCATATAGCCGTTCAGAATATTGCTGAAATCAATCCCGTGCCCTTTGCGCGAGGTCAGGATGTGCAGCGACAGTGGCATGTTCAGATCTTCTGCGGCTGACCAGAACGGATCATACTCCGAATGGCTATATGGCTTATCTTCAGGCGGTGCACCCCAAATCAAGGCGCCACGTAGGCCCTTCTTGGCAATGCGCTCTAACTCGGCGATCCCGGCCGGAATATCTTCCAGCGTGATCGCGCCCAAGCCGACCATGCGGTTCGGGTTGTAGCTGGTGTACTCCGCAGCCCAGTCATTGAAGGCGCTGAAAGCAGATGCGCGCAGCGCGGTATCTTCGAGACCGAACAGCAACATGCCCATTGAGGTATACATTGCTTCGGCGCTGACGCCATCTTTATCCTGATCTTTCAGCCGCTCGGCTGGGTCCCACACGCTCTTCGGAGCCACACTAAAGCCCTGTTCCATATGAGCCGGCAGCTCTTCGGCGCTCTTGCCTGAGCCAAAAAAACCAGCCACCGGAACGGGAGTGATATTTTCGCATACGAAGAATTCGCCTGGCTTGCCATTGTTGCCCTGGACGGTATGAGGCGCCCGATCGCGGAATTTTTTGTCCATCCGCTCGGCCCACATGTCAGGTGGCTCTACAAAATGTGAATCTCCAGAGATAATACGATATGCCATACTTAGCCCTCCTTACGTAGAATAATATACACAACCCTCAAGACTATTGAGGGCAAAATCGGCTGAACGTTCATTCAGCCGATTCTCCTTCTTCTCCGTATCTTGCTTCTGAAATCCCCCTTAGACCCTTTTCTAATTGAAGTCAAATGCTTTTTGGGCGTTTCCTTATTGGGCCCGAATAGAAGCACGAGACAGGTGCTCAAGAGCTAGGCTCCATCTGCCCGGACTTTGCGATACGAGAAGAGCCATTTGCCGTCGTGTTTGACGAGTTGGTCTTCGTATTCCCCAGCAATGGCTATCTTGGTGCCACCCTCTTTAGTGGTCGAGGTCATCAGCAGAAAACACTTGGACCGGGCAGTATCGCCGTCTACCTCGCTGAGAATATTGCTTACGTAATGGCGGAGATTTGGAGAATCAGCCGACAGGCGTTTGACCTCAGCGACAAAACGATCGAGGTCGCGATGCGCGTCAAACTTACCAATCACGCCGTCAAAGATGCCGGCTGGAGCAAAGCAGTCAGCCCAGCCTTGGTAATCCTCGTGGTCAATGGCGAAGTTGTACTGGGCGATCAGTTCAGCGATAGCGGTTTTGTCACGGGCGATTTGTTCTTCGGTCATGGGTTCCTCCTCTCGACTTGCTCTAAAATCTGGTGATAGGTCTCATATTCACTCGTATCTGTTGGGTCCTTGGATTCCATAAAACCCATGTGTGCGTTCGCCTCTTTCATTACCTCTCTCCTCCCAAATCAGCTTCTTTGTCTCCCGTCAAGCTTGACCCAGCAGAGCCTCCGGGCTATTCCCAGCAGGTATACGTTAAGGAGGAAAAGAATGGATTTTGGTCTCTTAATGCCGTTTAATAACCCAGCGCGCTGGGCGCAGTCGTTTCCGGAACTATATCGTACACAAATAGAACAAATAGTGAAAGCTGAAGAGCTTGGCTATGACACGATCTGGTTGACCGAACATCATTTTGATCAAGACGGCTGGTCACCGTCGCTGATGCCATTAGCCGGTGGTATTGCGACGCGCACCCAGCGTATTCGGATTGGCACCTGTATTCTGATTCTGCCGTTCCAAAATGCTTTGCGTGTTGCCGAGGATGCTGCCACGGTCGATATCATGTCGAACGGCCGTTTTGACCTTGGCATCGGCAAAGGCTACCGGGTCAATGAGTTTGAAGGCTTTGGTATTCCTCGCGAGGAACGTGATGCGCAGTTAGAAGAGGGCCTCGAAGTCATTCAAAAAGCGTGGAATGAAAAGAATTTTTCGCATGATGGCCGCTATTATCAGCTGAAAGACGCTGAACTTACTCCTCGTCCGGTGCAAACCCCGCATCCGCCAATTTGGATTGGCGCCCGTGGCAAAAAGGCGGTTGAACGTGCTGCGCGGATGGGTTTTCACTTAATTGGAACTGGAGAGGTCGATCAGCAGCGGGCGTACGACGAAGAACTCGAACGCCAGGGGCGCGACCCAAAAGATTACCATCTGTGTCAGCTGCGCTGGGTGTATGTCGCTGAAAGCCGAGAAAAAGCCTGGGAAGAAGTCGGCGAACATCTGTATTATTTATTCACCTCAGCCTTTCCCTTGCTGAAAAAAGCGGGCGACTTACCTGCTGATCGAGCCATGTCCCAGCTGCCGACACTTGAACAGATCAAGGATGTTGACCCGACTATTCCAGGCGGGGCGCCGATTGTTGGTACCCCAGACGACTGCATTCGAGCGATTGAGCGTTACCAAGAAGAAACTCGCGTGACACATTTGGCGATGGGCATGCATCTGCCTGGTTTGGCTCCAGAAAAAGTGATGGGCAATCTTGAACTGTTCGCCCAAAAGGTGATGCCCCGATTTAAATAATGTAAGTGAACACTCATTCAGAAAATATTGCCGAATCCCTTGCTGATTCGAAAAAAACATGCGATAGGAAGTTAATCGTATTCTCTCGGGAATCTTTCAGGCGAGACAAGGTTGACATCTAACGCAACTGCGAGTATGCCGGAGGTCGGGTACTCCCAGAATAACTATTACCACTAAGGAGGGTAGCTATGGCTCAGTTCGATACTATCGTGAAGGGTGGAACAATCGTCGATGGGACAAAGGTTCCGCGTTACTTGGGTGACATTGGTATCAAAGACGGAAAGATCGCGGAAATTGGCAAGCTGAATGCCAGCGATGCCAAAAAAGTCATCGACGCCAATGGCCTGATTGTGGCTCCTGGTTTCGTTGATCTGCACACCCATTATGATGCGCAGCTGCATTGGGATCCATTTTGCACAATCGGTAGCTGGCATGGTGTGACCACCGTGACGATCGGTAACTGCGGTTTTGGTTTTGCTCCGTTGCGTCCGCAAGATGCTGACCGTGCGATGCTCGCTCTGTCCCGGACGGAAGCTATCCCTCTGGAACCCATGCGCGTTTCCATGAAGGTCGACTGGGAAACCTTCCCGCAATACATGGACCGTTTGTCCCGCATGCCTTTGGGCGTGAACGTCTCGCATCTCTTCCCGATCGCACCGGCCGTGGCCTACGTGATGGGTGGTTTTGATGAGGCCAAAAAACGCTTCCCCAACAAGGAAGAAATGGACACCATCGTTGGTCACTACAAAGAAGCCGTGAAGGCTGGTGCGGCTGGTTGGTCCGCGCAGCGCCTCGTGCCGGAAGGCCGTGTGTCTGTGCAGCGTGACTATGATGGTACGCCGATGATCACCGATATCCTGCCGGATGAGTTTTACATGGACATGGCCAACGCGATGAACGATGTTGGCGACGGTTGCATCCAGTTCACCCAGTCTGGCGCTACTGATGCCTCCTTTAGCATTGATGACGACTTCAAATTCCTGGAAAAAATGACGAAGAAAGCTGGTCGTCCGCTGTTGTACAACGCTATCGTGATCAGTGACAAACATCCCGAATCGCACAAAGCCCAGCTGGATTGGGTCAACGCCGCGAACGAACGTGGCGCCCGCGTGTTCGGTCAGGCTGTCACCGCCCGCGCCCCGGTTCGGATGACGCTCGAAGACTGGAACCTGTTTGACAGTGTCCCGGCCTGGAAAGAAGCCACGCTCGGGACGGTCGAAGAGCGCAAAGCCAAACTGTCGAAGCCCGAACTCCGCGCCGAAATGCGTGAAGACTACGACGGTGGTGGCATGGAGACCTTGAATATCGTTTTTGGTGAGTTCCACAATTTCATCGCTCGCAAAGTCAAGGATCGTGACCTCAAGCTGCAATACGAGGGCCTGTCGGTCGAGCAGATTGCTGAGAAGGAAGGCAAGCATGTCATCGACGCCATGCTCGACCTGTCCGTAGCCGACGATCTGCGCACTGAGTGGGCTGGCCCTGTCGCCAACGCAAATATTGAGGGCTACAAAGAACTGATGGGTTCACAGTACAGCCTGCCTGGTGTCTCGGATGGCGGCGCGCACGTGAAGTTCATCACCCCGGCGATCTATCCGACTGAAGTGCTGTCCTGGCTCGTCCGCGAGACCGGCACCATGTCCTTGGAAGAAGCCCATTTCCGTCTGAGCGGTATGTCGGCCTGGGCGGCTGGCCTCAAGGATCGCGGTACGCTGCGTCCGGGCATGGCTGCTGACATCGTGATCTACGATGCCAACACAGTCAACGCGGCTGAAAGTGAAATCGTGCATGACCTGCCGGCCAACGAATGGCGGCGTGTCCAGAAGGCCGAAGGCTACCGGCATATCATGGTCAACGGTGAAGTGACCTTCAACGATGGTGAGTGCTCCGGTGCCACCTCTGGTTCACTGCTGTACAATGGTGCTGCACGCTAGGCATACACAACCTGCAAAACCTGCACGACCAGTTTCCTCCTGAGGACTGATCGTTACAAACAGACCAACCAAAAGGGTGGGAGAGCATATGCTCTCCCACCCTTTTATTTTTTTGGATATAAAAGGTTGACATCCAGACCAACTGCGAGTAAGCCAGAAACTAGGCATTACCAAGAGTAAGCCAGAAACTAGGCATTACCAAGAGTAAGCCAGAAACTAGGCATTACCAAAAAAAGGAGGGTAGCTATGCCACAGTTTGATACCATTGTGAAAGGTGGAACAATTGTTGATGGAACGAAGGTTCCACGTTACGTGGGCGATATCGGCATCAAGGACGGTAAGATCGCTGAGATCGGGAAGCTTAAGAGCAACGATGGCAAGAAGGTAATTGATGCCAACGGGCTCGTTGTCGCCCCAGGGTTTGTTGATCTGCATACCCACTACGATGCCCAGCTCCACTGGGACCCGTATCTGAGCATTTCAAGCTGGCACGGTGTGACCTCGCTCACCATCGGCAACTGCGGCTTTGGTTTTGCTCCGTTGCGTCCGCAAGATGCTGACCGGGCTATGCTCGCCCTGTCCCGCACCGAAGCTATCCCTCTGGAACCCATGCGCGTTTCCATGAAGGTTGACTGGGAAACCTTCCCGCAATATATGGACCGGGTCTCGCATATGCCGCTGGGTGTCAACGTCTCCCATCTCTTTCCGATTTCGCCGGCCGTCGCCTATGTGATGGGTGGCTTTGATGAGGCCAAGAAGCGCTTCCCAAATAAAAAAGAGATGGACACCATCGTTGGCCATTACAAGGAAGCAGTGAAAGCCGGTGCGGCCGGCTGGTCAGCCCAGCGCTTGGTGCCTGAGGGCCGGGTGTCGGTGCAGCGGGACTATGATGGCACGCCGATGATCACTGACATTCTGCCGGATGAGTTCTATCACGACATGGCCAAAGCGATGAGTGAGGTCGGTGATGGCTGCATCCAGTTTACGCAGTCGGGGGCGACTGAACACACCTTCGGCATTGAGGACGACTTTAAATTCCTGGAAAAGATGACGAAGACAGCTGGTCGTCCGCTGCTGTACAACGCGATTCTGATCAGCGACAAGCATCCCGAGTCGCATAAGGCCCAGCTCGATTGGGTCAACGCAGCCAATGAACGCGGGGCACGGGTATTCGGGCAGGCAGCCACCGTCCGGGCACCGATCCGGATGACGCTGGAAGACTGGAACCTGTTTGACAGCATTCCAGCCTGGAAGGAAGCCACGCTCGGCACGGTCGAAGAGCGCAAAGCCAAACTGTCGAAGCCCGAACTCCGCTCCGAAATGCGTGAAGACTACAACGGCGGCGGCATGGATACCCTGAATATCGTTTTCGGTGAGTTCCCCAAGTTCATCGCTCGCAAAGTGCACAACCGTGACCTCAAGCTGCAATACGAGGGTCTGTCGGTCGAGCAGATTGCTGAGAAGGAAGGCAAGCATGTCATCGATGCGATGCTGGATCTCTCCGTGGCTGACGATCTGCGGACCGAGTGGGCTGGCCCAATCGCCAACGGCGATATCGGAGGCTACAGAGAACTGATGGACTCGCCGTACACCATGCCGGGCGTGTCAGATGGTGGCGCGCACGTGAAGTTCATCACCCCCGGAATCTTTCCGACGGAGGTGTTGTCCTGGCTGGTGCGCGAGCAAGGTGTCCTGAGCCTGGAAGAGGCTCATTTCCGCCTCAGCGGTCTGACGTCGTGGGCGGCAGGCTTCAAGGATCGTGGCACTCTGCGCCAAGGCCTGGCGGCTGATATCGTGGTCTACGACCCCAACACCGTCAAATCCCTGCCGAGTGAGATCGTGCACGACCTGCCAGCCAACGAGTGGCGGCGTGTCCAGAAGGCCGAAGGCTACAGACACATCATGGTCAATGGTGAAGTGACCTTCAATGATGGCCAGTGCTCAGGTGCCACCCCGGGGACTCTGCTCCGCAATGGTGCGGCACGCTAGATCTGACACTACTAACCACTAACCTCGCATAGAAAACGGGGAATCGGAGAATCACTCTCTGGTTCCCCGTTTCTTTTTTGGCTTCTCTGGTGCAAGATGCTGAGGGTCAATTCCGAACGCATTCAATAGGGAGGGACAGACAATGGAGAACAATATCACAAGTGGCTATGTTTCTGCTGACGGCCATGTGGTTGAACCGGCAGACTTATGGACAACGCGGATGGACCACAAGTTTCGCGACCGAGCACCACGTGTCGAGTCACGCGAAGATGCCGATTACTATGTTATTGAGGGAGTAGCGGAGTTTCCAGTCGGACTTGAGGGGGTGACGATTGAGGAAAAAATCCAAGGCCAAGTGACCACCCCCAAGGGCCGCCGTCACGCTGAGACCCGACCTGGGGCATGGGACCCACAGCCACGCTTGGCTGATCAAGAGCGCGACCATGTACGGGCTGAAGTGATTTATCCGGGTGGCTTCGGTCTTCAATTTTTTCATATTCATGACGCGGAATACCAGCGCGCCGCCATTAAAGTGTATAACGACTGGCTGAGTGAGTTTTGCTCAGCTGCCCCTCATCGACTGCTCGGCTCGGCTTTACTGCCGATGCGGGGACCGATCGAATGGACGCTGGAAGAAGCCCAGCGGGTAGCCAAACTGAAAGGCATCAGTTCGGTCCTCATTCCAGCTGAGGTCGAGCGCTCGTATGCCCAGTCAGAATATAATCCCATGTGGGAAACACTCCAAGACATAGGCGTTCCTGTCGCGACGCACTCCGGGACTGGAACGGAAGAGTCCATTTTTGCCAAGATTGATCGCGTTGGTATGGGTATGGGTGTAACCGACAACAAAGTCTTTCAGCCGATGCGAGCGATGGCTGACCTCATTTGGGGTGCTGTCCCGCAACGTTATCCCAAACTCAAGTTTGTGATTGTCGAAGGTGGCGTTGGCTGGGTCGCGTCGCTGCTCGGTTTCATGGATCACTGGTGGCATGATCATCATCGTTGGATGGAGCCCAAGCTTGATGAACCTCCTAGCACGTATTTCAAGCGTCAATTCTGGGCCACATTTGAAGATGACCGGGCGGGAATTTTGACTCGCGAGTTAGTCGGCGTTGATCGCTTGATGTGGGGCTCGGATTATCCGCACACTGAAGGCACTTTCCCCTACTCACAAGAGCAAATCATGCGCGACTTTATGGGCGTGCCAGAAGGCGAGGTGCATATGATGGTGCACAGTAACGCCGCCAAGCTCTACGGGCTTGCGGGGTAGCTGCCTTTCCTCTTCCCTCTCCCTGTAGGGAGAGGGTGTCGCAGTCAGGAGTCAGAGGGAAAGAACGAAAGGGCGATTGAATGAAGTTCGGCATGTTTTATGAAATCCAGGTTCCTAAACCATGGACCGAAGATGCAGAGTTTGACACCTACCAGCAGGTCCTGGATCAGGTCCAACTGGCTGATGAAATTGGCTACGACTCATTCTGGACGGTTGAGCACCACTTTTTCGAGGAGTTCTCACACTGTTCGGCACCAGAAGTGCTGTACGGTGCGGTCAGCCAGCGGACCAAAAATATTCGTATTGGTCACGGTGTGGTGTTGTTGCCCTTTCCGTATAATCATCCGATTCGGGTTGCCGAGCGTATCGCCGTGCTCGACCTATTGAGCAATGGCCGCATGGAAGTGGGTACCGGTCGCTCGACAACCGAGATTGAGATGGGTGGTTTTGGTATTCCCCCCAGCGAAACACGCGCCCGCTGGGACGAAGCTTTGCACATGCTGCCCAAGATCTGGACCAATGAAACCTTTTCATGGGAAGGCGAGTATTTCAAAATCCCACCCCGTCCGGTCGTTCCCAAACCCCGCCAAAAACCGCATCCGCCGCTGTGGATGGCAACCACTAGCGCCGAAGGCCACGAAATGGCCGGACGTAAAGGTTTAGGACTGTTGTCATTCACCCTGTTGGTTGAACCAGAAGAGGTGGCCAACCGGATTGTGCGCTATCGTAAAAGTATTCAAGAAGCCGAGCCCGTTGGTGCATTTGTGAATGAACAAACTGCCGTTTTTGCCATGGCCTACTGCGGGGAAAGTAAAGAAGAAGCCAAGGCGACTGCCGAAGAAGCCATGATCTGGGCAACTCGGCGTTCGATTGAAAACGTTGCTCCCTTAGCCAAAAAGGCCGGTGGCGATTATGAGTACCTGAAGCAGATCTTTGGCATTGATATGGACACGATTACGTATGATTATCTGGTCGATCACGACCTCATCGTCGTCGGCGATCCAGAAGAATGCATCCGTAAGCTGAAGCTCCTTAAAGCAGCCGGGGCAGACAGTGTGTTACTCATGCAGCAAGTTTATAATATCCCACACGAAAAGGTGAAGGGCTCGATCGAGCGCTTTGCGAAGTATGTGATGCCACATTTGCAGTAAACACCGCTGCTCTTAATTCTCTCTCCCTCAGGGAGAGGGTGTCGCAATGAGTACTCAAATTGGGAATGAGCACTCGCTCCCCTCTTCACGCCGCAGACTTCACTCCAACAACTCACCGCTGGCCTAATGCCGCTCAGGCAGCTTCAAGACGTGACAGTTTAGAAGCATGCCGTGGGTCACGCATACGACGAACCTCTTTTTCATCACACTGTAAAGGGAGCGCAGAATGTCATTTGCTTACTCCTATCCTCCATTCAAGTTTTGTCAGGACTTGATGGAGCCATAGCCCACCAGGTAAGGTTGTTCCCAGTTCGGGACTTGTCGATGAAAAAGGAAGGATTCGGTATGGCAACAAACATTATCAATAGCTACGTGTCAGCCGACGGCCATGTCGTCGAGCCAGCAGACCTGTGGACGACGCGCATGGATCAGCGTTTTCGGGAGCGAGCACCGCGTGTCGAATCACGCCCAGAGGCTGACTACTATGTGATTGACGGCTTAGCGCCTTTTGCCGCTGGGCTTGAAGGCGTCACCATGGAAGACAAGATCGCTGGTGAGATTAAGACCGTTATGGGACATCGTCATAGCGAGACACGCCCTGGTGCCTGGGACCCGCAGGCACGTTTGGCTGACCAAGCGCTTGACCATCTGCGGGCTGAGGTCTTGTACCCTGGTGCTTTTGGTCTCCAGTTCTGGACCATTACTGACGCCGCATATCAACGTGAGTGTTTCCGGGTGTATAACGACTGGCTGAGTGAGTTCTGCGCGGTTGCACCGAGACGCCTGTTGGGTGCTGGTTTATTACCACTCAGAGGACCCATCGAGTGGGCGTGTGAGGAAGCGCATAGAATCGCGAAAAAAGGACTGAGTTCGGCATCAATACCGGCTGATCTTGCCGACCAAGCGTATGGAGACCCTGAGTTCACACAGCTGTGGGAAACCCTGCAAGACATCGGACTGCCGGTTTCGATTCACTCTGGCACCACAACGGGTGAGCCGTTTGCCACCAAGTTTGAACGGATTGGCATGGGTATGGGCATTGTGAACACCAAGATCACTCTACCCATGAATGCCTTAGCCGGTCTGATCTGGGGCGCGATTCCGCAACGCTATCCCAAGCTCAAGTTTGTGATTGTCGAAGGCGGTATCGGCTGGATTGCCTCCCTGCTGGGCCTGATGGACCACTGGTGGACAGATCACTATCGGTGGATGGAGCCCAAGCTCGACGAGCTGCCGAGCAGTTATTTCAAACGCCAGTTCTGGGCCACATTTGAAGATGACCGGGCCGGGATTCTGACCCGGGAGTTGCTCGGCGTTGATCGCTTGATGTGGGGCTCGGATTACCCCCACACGGAGGGGACTTTCCCGTACTCTCAGGAGCAAATTACGAAAGACTTTTTGGGGGTGCCGGAAGGTGAGGTGTATCAGATGGTGGTTGGCAATGCGGCTGGGTTGTATGGGCTGGAGGCATAAGCAACTCGCGTTTAGCCACAATAAGGATTTTTTTGTAGGGTGCATTCCATGCTCCCTACGAAGAGGTAAAGCAGGAGAGAGGATATATGGAAACGAATATCACAGGTGGCTATGTCTCAGCCGATGGGCATGTGGTCGAGCCAGGAGATTTGTGGACGACTAGAATGGATAAACGCTTTCGCGATCGGGCACCACACGTCGACTCTCGCCCAGAGGGCGACTATTACATGATCGACGGCTTAGAACCGCTGCCCGTTGGTCTCGAAGGCGTGTCAATGGAGGACAAGCTCGCGGGCAAGGTCGAAACATTTATTGGCCGCCACGCTGAGACCCGGCCGGGTGCCAATGATCCCCAGGCACGCTTGCGCGACCAAGATATGGACCATGTCCAGGCCGAGGTCATTTACCCAGGAGCTAGCCTGTTTATTAGTGTGGCGCCTGACTCTGAGTATCGACGCGAATGTTTCCGGGTGTATAACGACTGGCTGAGTGAATTTTGTGGGGCAGCCCCGGATCGGCTCTTAGGCGTTGGTTTGTTGCCGATGAAGGGGCCGATTGAGTGGGCGATTGAGGAAGCTGAGCGAGCTGCCAAGAACGGGCTCCGGTCGCTTGGAATCCCGACAGAGGTCCTCGGAAGCCCGTATAAGGACGAGCGCTACGATCCACTGTGGGCTGCGCTGCAAGACTTGGGTCTGCCGGTTTCTCTGCACGTTGGCATGGATGAAGCCTTCTACACCAAGACGCAACGGGTGGGGACGGGGGTCGCTTTTGTGGATACGAAGATCTGTTCCATGGAACGGGCGATGGCTGGCCTGATCTGGGGAGCGGTGGCCAAACGCTATCCTAAGCTGCGTTTTGTCCTGGCCGAAGGTGGGATCGGCTGGATCGCTTCGATTCTGGGCACGATGGATCACTACTGGTCAGATCACAAGCACTGGATGGAGCCCAAGACCGACGAGTTACCAAGTACCTATTTCAAACGCCAGTTCTGGGCCACGTTTGAAGAGGATCGGGCCGGGATTCTGACCCGTGAACTGGTCGGGGTTGATCGGCTCTTGTGGGGCTCAGACTACCCCCATACAGAAGGCACCTTCCCGTATTCTCAAGAACAAATCAAAAAGGACTTTGCAGGTGTCCCGGAAAATGAGGTGTATCAGATGGTGGTGGGGAATGCGGCTCAGCTGTATGGGCTGGATGTGTAGGGATTCACAGATTATACCGTAAATGTGAGGAGCGCTGCCCGATACGAAGATACCCTCTCTCCCCCAAGGGGCGAGGAGAAAAAGAACAGATCAAAAAAGAGAGAGGAAACATGGAAACAACTGCTACGAGTGGATATTTTTCGGCTGATGGCCATGTCGTCGAGCCAGCGGATTTGTGGACGACCAGAATGGATAAACGCTTTCGTGATCGGGCTCCCCGCGTCGATTCACAGCCAGATGCCGACTACTACCTGATCGACGGGCTGGCACCGTTGCCCGTCGGTCTTGAAGGTGTGTCGATAGAAGACAAGATCTCGGGACAGATCAAATCGCCAAAAGGTCGCCGGCATTCCGAGACTCGACCTGGTGCCAATAATCCACAGGCTCGACTGAAAGACCAAGAGATGGATCATCTGCGAGCCGAGGTCATTTATCCTGGTGTCGGACTGTTCCTGGGTGTTGCGCCAGACGGCGAATACGTCCGGGAGTGTTACCGGGTGTATAATGACTGGCTGAGCGAGTTCTGTGCGACTGCACCTGATCGGCTGTTAGGTGTTGGTTTGCTGCCGATGAAGGGGCCGGTTGCCTGGGCAGTTGAAGAGGCTCAACGCGCAGCCAAGAAAGGACTATGTTCTCTGGCCATTCCGTCTGAGGTGCCTGGACGCTCATATCAAGAACCGGAATTTGAACAGCTGTGGACCACGCTGCAAGATATTGGTTTGCCGGTTTCCATGCATGTTGGCACGGATGAGCCGTTTTACATGAAGGCCGACCGTCTCGGCACAGGCAAAGCTTTTGTCGATACCAAGATCTGCTCGATGGCACGGACCATGGCCGATATTATCTGGGGCGCGATTCCCCAGCGCCATCCCAAGCTACGCTTTGTATTAGCCGAAGGCGGTATTGGCTGGATCGCCTCAGTGCTGCGGAGTATGGATCACTGGTGGGAAGATCATCATTACTGGATGGAGCCCAAAGTGGACGAAGCCCCGAGTTCTTATTTTAAGCGCCAGTTCTGGGCCACATTTGAAGACGACCGAGCTGGTATTATGACACGAGAACTGATCGGGGTGGATCGGTTGCTGTGGGGATCGGACTATCCTCACACTGAGGGCACGTTTCCGTATTCCCAGGAACAAATCATGAAAGATTTCTTGGGCGTGCCTGAAGGTGAGATATACCAGATGGTCGCGGGTAATGCGGCTGAGTTGTACGGTGTAGGCAAATAAATCCGGCAAAGCCTGTGGTGGGTCCTTCGTGTTGAGGACCCGCCGTGCAGCATCATTTTCTATACATCAACTCTCCGGCTTCAATGCGAAGCCCGAGCCTATTGTCTTCGGACGGCAGAGGACAGGTCGTAAACGGATTAAATACGCAAGGTGGATTATATGCCTTGTTAAAATCGAGCACGATTTGTCCTTTTTGCCCATTGTGCGGCATATCAGCGTGCAAAAAACGGGCTGCCGCATAGGTCTCTTTCCCGCTTGTCCCATCTCGAAACACAAAGAATAAATCTTTTTCTTCGCTGATAACAGGTTCTAAGTGGATGGTTTCCCCTCGGAGTTCAAATACGACACGGCCTGGACTGGTAAATTGTTCAAGATCTCCGAGGATATTGAGCATGGGGGCGGGCTTCGGGCTGGCGTACGGTTCAAAGCGGGCCTGGACGCGGTAGGCGGCATCGATGGGAAACCAGCTTAAACCGCTGAATGTCTTCCGGAGTGCATGCTCGGGGTCTCTCAGACGAATAGCAAAACGCTCTCCACTTTTGTGGACCCACATACTGAGCCTGCCGACAGTGAGGGCATCCGAGGCTGTGCTGGCCTCAAATCTCACTGTTTGAACTTTTTTTCCTTTTTGAAAGATTTCTACTCCCTGTTCAGCTTGAAAAGTTGCGGTATTCTTCTCGAGTGTGAAGAGACCGACATGAGCTGGAGCTGAGTCTGCGGTCAAGACGATGTCGTTGCTTGGGTCAGTGCCGATCCGGTTCCCTCCCTCTTGCAGCCAATGGAGTCCGGCAATGGTCAACCAGCCCGTTTCTGAGCGCAGACGTGCTTCACGCTCTTGGCGCCAGGTTTCAATGGTTTGCGCATATGATTGGTCTCGCTGGTTTTGGCCGAAAGCCGCGCCGGATACGAGTAATTCGAACAGGCAGACTGAAAGCATAAGCACTGGTTTGAACACGAACATACAATTTTTCCTCTTGCCTTCGGGCTGAGAAAAAGAATCAGGCATCCAGCGCAGACTACGCTGGACGCAACGGGGTGTCTTGCATGTCTTTGTAGTTCAGAGCCGCCGCGCTTTGGTACGCTGGGCGAGCAGTCTGGCGTGCGGTATAGTCCAAAAGAATATCGTCCAAGGGCTGTTTATAGAAGTCGGCCCACGTCAGACAGCTGGTGAGGATGATATCGGCACAAGTGAATGTTTCGCCTAACAGATACGGGCCAGCAGTTCGTAACTCCTGCGTAATGACGGCGACCTGACGAGCAAAGCCCTCTTCTGCCGCTTTGATCGCATTGGGGGCTTCTCCGTACAGAGAGGCCAAGTCGGCGTGACGGCGCATGACGTAGAGTGTGTGCGCATCAAGCTCGGTCATCATGAAAAAACACCACTGATCGTACAGCGCCCGTTGACGTGACCGGGGGAGTGGCACCAGGTCTGTCTCCTGGCCATAGGTCTCGGCCAAATAGGTAATAATAGCTGCACTTTCGGCCAGGACGAGATCCCCATCTTGGAGAGCCGGAATCTTCCCTCGCGGGTTCAACGTCCGGTACTCTGGTGTCTCTGTCTCTCCTGTCCGTGAGCCAATCAGCTGTTTCTTATAATTTGTTATCCCCAGTTCGTGCAGCGCCCAATGGACGCGCATTGTGCGGGTCGTCCCTCCGCCCCAGACAGTGATCTGGTGTTCTCGCTGTTCGTCTGCCATAGTCTGTCTCCTGTCTGTTCGCAGTATAGGAGAGGTGAAGACAGAATCAAGGAGGGAAAATGGCTGAAGAAAAAGCTGGGTATCGGTGGTGGGTGCTGACCAATAGCTTTCTTGTTTTCACCTTTGCCTTTGGCATGGGCTGGACGTACATTGTCATGGCTGTCTCTCAAGTAATGACTGACCTGGACTTGACCCTGACAGCGTGGGGACAGTTGTGGGCGGCTGTGTCGTTTGGGACGATGCTCTCGGCCATTCTGGGTGGGGCAGTAGGCGATCGTTTCGGTATTCAGCGCAGTGTTGGGCTCGGTGTCATGCTCATGGGCACGATGCTCGTCTTCCGTGCGACGGCTTCTGGTTTCGCGTCTATGTATGCCTGTATGTTTCTGTTTGGCGTTGCCTTGGCCTTAACCTTCCCGAATGTGCCCAAAGCCTTAGGCATGTGGTTTCCGCACGAAGAGTTCGGTTTAGCCAATGGAGTGACCCAGGCTGGCTATGGCCTGGGGGCTGCCTTAGCAACCGTCCTGACGCCGCTCGTGCTTGAGCCGCTCGGCGGTTGGCGCAATCTGACCTATGTATTGGGATTTGCCTCGATTGGCTTAGGGGTACTGTGGTTCCTGACGGTCAAAGATCGTGCGCCAGTCGAGCCTACGACCGAAGGGCCAAACGGGACCGATGGGACTGTAGCAACAGAATCCGCGTTAGGAGTGGTGGCTGCCGTCCGGAAGGTGTTGCGTATTCGCGACGTATGGATTGTTGCTGGCTGTTATATGTTCTTCCTTGGCGGGTATATTGGGGTGATTGGCTATGCACCGACCTATTTTGTTGCTGAGCAAGGCATGACCCCGGCCGCTTCGGGTTTTGTTATCTCTCTGCTTATGTGGGCCTTTGTCGTGGGCAGCCTCACCCTACCCGCTCTGTCTGATCGAGTTGGGCTCAGAAAGATATTCTTTTTTCCTGGCATGCTGGCCGCTGGTATTTGCATGCTGCTGGCCGCGTATGTGACAGGGACGTCTCTGTGGTTGGTGGCGATTGTCTGGGGTTTTACCGGGGGCGTTGCACCCATCGCCTTTGTCGTGCCTCTGGAAATGGACGGGGTCGGGCCATTTTTGGCTGGCTCAGCAGTTGGGGTTGCGCTGACGGCAGGCTATCTTGGTGGTGTGCTCGCACCGATTATTGGCATGAGCTTAGTCACTCTGAATCCCATTGCCGGCTTTGCATTTTGGGGAGGCTGTTATGCGCTCTCGGCCTGCCTCTTTCTGGTGTTGAAAGAAACTGGGCCAAGAGCGGGATAGGAATAGTCCAGTAGTCTTTATCGGCCCTTCCACTGCGGCTTACGTTTTTCCGCAAACGCCCGAGGACCCTCTTGGGCGTCTTCACTGCGATACACGTAATCAAACAGATGCCGAGCTGCCTCAAGCCCAGCCCGCCGCCCTGTATCGGTCGCCATATAGACCATCTCTTTGGCCGCGGCGACGGTCAGCGGGGCG
The DNA here is from genome assembly GCA_965231765.1 of Binatia bacterium. GTDB lineage: Bacteria > Desulfobacterota > Binatia > Bin18 > Bin18 > JAAXHF01. Next base: position 2,602,025 of record OZ246887.1, on the reverse strand, counting down.
TTCTCGGCAATCGTTTCAGCCAGGGCCATGGCTTTGGGCATCAGCTGGTCATCTGGGACGACATGGTTCACAAAACCAATTTCGTAGGCGCGTTGAGCAGTGACGGGATCGCCAGTCATCAGGATTTCGAGCAACACTTTCTGGGGGATCATATGCGTGAGCGGCACAGCCCAGGGCATGCCGCGTCCGACTTTGGCCTCAGTGATAGCAAAGCGGGCGGTCTCGGAGGCGACCACGATGTCGCACATCTGGGCGAGTGACCAGCCGCCGGCATAAGCAACACCGTTGACGGCGGCAATCACTGGCTTTGTGACATGGACATTGACACTTAGCGTCGGCAAGAAGTTGCGTGGCAAGCTACCCAGCTTCTTTGCCGCCATCTCCTTTAAGTCTGCGCCCGCGCAAAAGGCTTTGTTGCCCGTGCCGGTGAGGATTGCTACCCGAGCCTGCTCGTCCTTCTCAAAGCGTTCCCAGGCGGCAAACAGACCTTCGCGAACACCGGTATTGATGGCATTACGCGCCTCCGGCCGGTTGATTGTAACCACAGCAACCTGCCCACGGTTTTCATACAAGATTTCGTCTGGCATCGTTCTCTCCTTAAGTTGGTGCAATCAGTCCGTGGGCAACTCAGCATGCGCCTGCTGCATTTTGTTGAGATGCCCCTGCGCATCAAGACCGCCGCCAAGTGTCCGCAAACACAAATGGCTCAAACCGGCTCGCCGCCACCCGGACACCCGATCGCGCCATTCCGCTTCTCGTGGACCGACGACGGCCACACCCGCCTCAGTGCCGATGTCGTGCGGATTGCGCCCGGCAGCCTCAGCTGCATGGTGAATGTCCGCCTGTACGGCCGGAAATTCTTCTGGCGTACACAAAACAAACCAGCCATCGGCGAGACGTGCAATCCGGCGACGAATACGAGCTATGGGAGTACTGCTCGGGCCAATCCACATCGGGATGGGCCTTTGGACGGGCAATGGATCTAATCCCGCGCCGGAAACGGTGTCCCACTGTCCTGCAAATTCTACTGTTTCCCGCGTCCACAGCTGTTTCAGGAGCTGCATCTGCTCTTCGCAGCGCGCGCCCCGAGTGTGAAAGTCTGCGCCGAGCGCCTGGTACTCTTCTACACTAACGCCCACTCCAATACCCAAGCGCACGCGTCCGCCAGATAACACATCCAACTCGGCCGCCTGCTTGGCAACCAGTACGGTCTGCCGCGAGGGCAGAACAATAACCGAAGGTACCAACTCTATTTTTGTTGTCACCGCAGCGATATACGCCAGGAGTGTCAGCGGCTCATGGAGGTGGCCGCTATCAGGCCGCAGGACCTGATCTGGGACCCGCAGATGTGTGAGGCCCAGCTCATCCGCCATCTGGGCAAAAGCCTTGATAGCTTCCATATCGTTCTTTAGCTCTCGAACGGGAAGTGAAATGCCGATTTTCATCAATGTTCTCCCAAACTTTCTTCTGGAATGTGTTCACGTCTCTTTCGCGACCTGCTGGTACAACCAGCCGCCAGCGTACAAACTTGCGCCAAGCACGACAAGTGTGATGACCCGGATGAGTGACGGACTGCAGGTTAAAAGGAATTGACAGAACGGTAGATTGCAGCAGCTAGCCAGGCGTCACTGCTCGCCGATTCTTGAGCCACTCCGTAATCTGCTCCGACGAGTAATGCGTCTGACAAAGCGCCTTCACCGAGCTGGTGTGCAACTCGTGAATCCGGTTAGCATCCTCAGAGAGGGCCTGTCGAATTGTGAAGGTATAACCCATATTTGAGGTCCTTCCTGAAATTTTTAGCTCAGTCACGTCTGTCTCAACACATGAAATCCAAGGCTAGTTTCTTGGTCGAGAGGCAGAAGCTTGTGTGTAGAAAATCTTGCCGACCCCTGTTCAGTTTCACTCGGGACAGCTATAGGAAATGAAAACGCAAGACCAAGGAGGAAACACCCATGCCCGAGACAACCGAACCTGGAATTTTTGAAGTCATGTACTCAACCCGCGCTATGCGCCGACTCAAACCTGACCCGATTCCGGAAGAAACACTCAAAAAAATTGTGGATGCAGGTATTCGCTGCGCCAGCGGCGGCAATATGCAGGATTGGGCGTTTATCATTGTCCGGGACCCGGAACGGAAAACGTTTATCCGTGACTATTATTGGAATACCTGGCAAACGATGCGGGGGAGCGGCAATCTCAACTATGACGATATCCCAGCCCCTCAGCAGCGCATGCTGAATGCAGCCGCGCATCTGGCGGCTCATATGGATGAAGCACCAGCTCTGCTTTTGGCTTGTACACGTGACCATTATCCGCCCATCGCCTCAATGGGCAATGAGCGAGCAAGTAAAATTGTTATCTACGGTTCAATATTCCCTGCGGTCCAGAATATACTGTTGGCCTGCCGTGCTCTAGGCGTTGGCGCCACACTGACAACTATTCACTGTCTGTTTGAGGACAAACTGAAGGAAAAGCTCAATATTCCCGACGATATGGAAGTGGCCGCACTTATTCCAATGGGCTACCCGCAGGGGAATTTTGGGCCTGTGAAACGCAATCCTGTTGAAGAAGTCATTCACTGGGATGAGTGGGGGAATACGAAGGCGTAAGGCATAAAACGTGAAACGTGAAAAGAAGAAGATGTGAAGAATCACGTTTGACGTTCACTTCTGCCTTACGGCGACAACAGGTTGCTCTTCCAGCCCCGCAGGGTCCGAACAAAGACCTCTCTGTAGTGTAGGCGGTCCTCGCGGTGAATCCAGAACTCCATGACATTCGGCACGAGCCGGAATCCGCTCCAGTTGAGCGGACGGGGAATGGGTTTGCCGCGATACTTCTGAGCAATCTTACTGCGGCGGGCGACCAGGACGGCACGGTCGCTCAGGTTTGCGCTTTGGCGTGAGGCGGCTGCCGACAGTTGGCTGGCGCGGGGACGGGTCAGCCAATACGCGTCCGCCTCAGTCGTTGAAACCATCTCAATACGTCCTTCGATCCGGACTTGTTTGCCGAGTGGGTTCCAATAGAACGTTGCAGCCGCGTTTGGCATGGTTTTGAGCTCATGGCCCTTGCGACTGCGTCCATCGGTAAAAAAGACAAAGCCATCTTGATCAACCTGCTTGAGCAGCACAAAGCGTACTGAGGGAAATCCTGTCTGGCTCACAGTCGCCAGAGCCATGGCTTCGGGCTGTGGCGTGCCCTGACGCTTGGCCTCCTGAAACCAACGTTGGAAACGGGCAATTGGCTCTATTGAATTTTGAGTTTTCTCCGGAGGCATTGTGTCCCGCACTGTATCACCAAAAATGTCGGTCTGGAAATTGTGTTGCATGAGCCTGCGGGCGCAAGGCACTCAACAAAAGCGTTTGACAGCCGCATCCTTTTCGCAGAATAATCCACGCTGAAAATGATGCACTCTGAATAATAGACGAATGCTGAATTATGAACGGAAAATACTGAGGAGATTCATCGTTTGAGGAGGTTGGAGAGAATCAATGGCTGAAGCACACACCGATACCTGTCAGGCCGTCCATGATCTGTACGATTTTATCGGCGAGCACCTGTACCTCAACCGGCCAGATCTCGACTTGAGTGGGGAGAAGTTGAACTCGACGCTTTTGTTGAGCCTGCTGACCGCGCTGATTGGTGGAAAGGCGCTGATCATTGGCGAGCCAGGTTTGGGAAAGACAACTTCCGCTGAATACATTGCCTCTCTGCTGTATCGTATCCCGCTCGGCGTGATCTGGGGCAGTGAAGTCGCCGGCCATCCGGAACAAACTGAAGAGAAAATTATTGGTCGGCCTGACTTAGGGAAATTAAATCAGGGCGAAGAGCGGGTTGTGTGGAGCAATTTTGCCCAACTCCCAGTGAAAATCATTGATGAAATTAATCGCTTACCGGAGACCAAACAGAGCCTGATCCTTGACGGGGTAGACCGGGGCAACTGGGAGTACTTAAACCAGTTGCTGCTGCATGAAGAGTACTGTCTATTTGCCACCGCCAATTATCAAGACCCTGGCACCCACCCTTTGATTCCGCCTTTGCTTGATCGGTTCGATATCATGGTCGAGTCCAAACACCCTGGGGCCAACTTGGCATTTTTCATCGGTCAGCAGGACAGTAAGGAGATGTTCCTGCGTGACCCAGAGCAGGAACACACGTTTTATGCCGTGCTGAGCGAATCGCAGACGACCCCCCAATTAGTCGCCCAATTAGAAGAAGCCAGCGGTCACTTTGCCGAGTGGCTGTTCGCCCGGCATGGACTACGGACTTTTGACAAAGCCGAGCGGCGGGCTGTCCAGGCCGAGATTGCAAGTCTCGGATTTAGCCAGGATGCAAGTGCGTTTGCCCGGACTGCCCTGGCTGAATTTTCTTTCTGTTGTCTGTATGGGCAAAAGCGGTCGAATGAGGAATGTCCGGAAGGCTGCCACTATACCGGCTATCTGTGTTATCAGGTCCAGAATTGTGCCTCGAACCGGCTGCCGATTTCTTTGCGCCGGTATGCCCAAGCCCTGGCTTGGTTCCTGCGCGCTGAGCGGGTCGAAGCGGAGCATGTACGCTGGGTCCTGCCCTTTATCGTCGCTCATCGTACCCAGTGGCGGGATGCCTATGTTGCGTCCCGAGAGCGTGAATCGCGTCGCGATCCTCTGCCGCTGCATTTGGCCAAACAGGCAGTAGCCGAAAGTTGGCGGCGATTTGCCGAGCAGCGAGAAGACATCATGCTGGCGCTTGCCACCGCCGCTCGCATTCTGGCCGGAGAAGATGTCGCTCCGAGTGAAGGCGATCATCCGATCTTTGTCGAGATTAAACGCGACCTGGGGGTTGATACGGTATGGTAAACCCGTTTCGCGAATTTCGGGCCTACCAAGCTCAGCCGCGATCCCTGCCATTGGACCGGATTATTGCTGCTCGTGATACCGTTATGGAACAGCTGCTGAGAGGATATGAGCAGTGTGTAACCCACACGCCACTGGACTGGGAGCGCATGCCAGACCTCAGTGTTATCGATCGGGCGTATACTGTCATCACGCAATGTGTTGCTGGCCTGGAGTCTCTCGGCTACACCGAGGAAGATATTGAGGACTTCTGTTTTAGCGTGGAGCAGATGCAGGAACAGGTCGAACGTCAGACCAACAGCCAGACCCAAAAACAACTCGAAGAGGAATCGCCCGGCTTGTGGGCGCTGTCTGGCCTGTATCTGTCTGCGCTGTGCAACCAGGTGAGTGCTGCTGAGATTGTCCTGCCCTTTACCTGGCTGTCGGCTCGCTTACACCTGGTTGGCTATAAATTATCAGCTGGAAAACGCCTGCGCATTGATGGGCACTGTGGAGATTTGCTTGGAGCAGGCTTAGAAGGGGGAGAGGTCTGCGTACAAGGCAGTGCTCGTGACTGGCTTGGGTGTGGACTGCGCCACGGCAAGATCACGATCAGCGGCACAAGCGGTGAGGAAACTGGATCAGGTATGCAGGCCGGCGAGATCCATGTGCTGGATGGCCGCATCCGTAGCATTGGCCAGGTCCACGGCGGACGGGTGTATCTGGGTGACCGACTGGTCGCTCCAGTGCAGAGTGAAGGGGAGGGGGCATGAATCTCCAAGCGGTATTGAGCGACGTTTGGCCGCGAGTCCGACACAAACATTTTTTTCCGGAGTTGCCGTGGCCGCAATTAACCGATGGTATGAGTCAGGAAGCAGTTGAGATTCGGCATCGACAAATTATTGTGAACCCGACCTTCTGCCAACAGCTGGCAGAATACCTCCCGGTCGAAGATGTGATCGAAGCCTTGCTTGACCATGGCGTTGCCCACTATACGCGCTGCCCGTGGGATTTTGCGACCCATTTACGTTTGTATGCCATGGCCAAGAGCGAACTGAAACGGCGCGATTATGCCCAGCGGGCGACCGACATCTTCATTGATGTCGTGGTCAACACACACTGTGTCAAAGAGTTTGAGACTGCTCTACCGCAGGTATATCAGCACCTCCAGCACCTGAGCTCCCGTCCGCTCGACCAATTGATGACTGCCCTGTATAGCGCAATTTGGGGCCTGGACCTCGATGCAACTGGACCAGAGCGGCTTATTCGTCGTTTATCGCGTATTCCGTATCTTGACCGTCGGCGTTGGGAAGAGAGCTTGCAGCGCTTTTGCCGTTTGATTTTGCCGGTCTTAGAAGAAGAGCGCGAGCATGGCAAGATCATGCCAACCGCTTTGCTGGGACGACATGGACTGTCGAATCACTCCCAAAATGAAGTGGAACGTGGACTACGAGCCTTTGCGCTACATGTCGATAATCCACGTGAGTTTCGCACCACGATTGCCGACTTTGATGAGGAACTGATTGCCGAAGGCCATGCTGAAGAACAGGAAGGCATGGGACGCGGGCGCGGTGAGCAGATCGATACTGGACTGCTGTACTATATGAAGCTAACTGAGCAGTACCAACTGCCGGTATCCCAAGCCCCGCTACAGAAGAGCAGCTCGTCTGATCCGCATATGCATACACCGTGGGAGCTGGGCAAACCGATTCAAGATCTGGATGTGTGGACCAGTTTTGGCAAGATTCTCCCGGGTCTCTCGCAAGCCTGGCTGTACCAAAATGGCATGGTCTATGGCCGTCGGGAAGGTGTGCCTGACTGTATTATTGTGCTTGATTCCTCAGGCAGCATGGCCAACCCGCGCTACCTGTTGAGTCACGCCATTCTCGGCGCAGGGTGTGCTGCCGATGCCTATCTGCGGACCGGAGCGCGTGTGGCGGTATACAATTTTAGTGACGTGCCAGCTGGCGATAAGCTGTTGCTCGACTTCACGACAGAGCGTAAACGGGTCTATCAAGCCCTGTGTCGCTATTTTGGCGGTGGAACCGTTTTTACCTTGGAAGAACTCGACGAGCTGCTCCAGGTGGTTGATCGAGACAGTCCCAACATGAGCCCCGACATTTTCTTGATCACTGATATGCAGATCCCCAATCTGCAAAATATTATTGACTACTTATCGACCCTCGAAGGCCGGCTTACAGCCGTCCATATTGGGGATACCGACTCCGCCGCTGAGTTTAAAAAAGAGACTGAACGCTGGAAAAACACGAGTGTATTTGCCGTGCAGAGCCGAGAAGATATTCCGCATATTATTTTGGGGCAGGTGAAGACGTATTTGGGGTATGGGCAGGCGAGTCAGTGAAAAGCGATTGCTGTTGCATGTCGCGCAATATACTAGCTTCGCAGTGTGATTAAATCGTTCCGCCACAAGGGGCTGCGAAGCTTTTATGAATCGGGTAGTGTCGCCGGTATCCAGCCTGCCTATGCTAGTCGGTTGCGAGTGCAGTTGGCGGTCTCTACCCCAATGACAAAAACGACTCCCGAGCAAGGGACACAGACGCCGACGGAAAGAGACCCAGAAGAATAGTACCAGCTGCGGCAATCACAATCGCAGCGGTCAAAGCCGGACGTAGGGCTTGGATATCGAGGCTGTGTTCGCTGTCTTGCATATACATATGCACGATGACGCGAATATAGTAATAGGCTGACACTGCGCTATTCAGCACACCAATAACGGCCAGCCAAATGTAGCCGGCTTTCACGGCTGCGCTAAACACATAAAATTTGCCAGTAAATCCGACCAACGGTGGCACGCCAGTGAGCGACAGCATGAAGATCGCCATGGCCATGCCAAGCGCAGGATAGCGAAAGCCCAGGCCGTTGTAGTCACTTAACTCTTCATTCTGCTCATCTGGACTCCCTTGCTGACTGAGCGCCACCAGCACACCAAAAGCGCCGAGATTCATGAAGCCGTAGGCAACCAGGTAATACATCAGCGCCGCACCGCCTAAATCTTTGCCCGCGACCATCGCGACTAACAGATAGCCGGCATGTGCGACGCTCGAATACGCTAACATGCGCTTGATATTCGTCTGAACTAAAGCCGTCAGGTTGCCGACCGTCATCGTCAGGACGGCGATACCCCACACAATGCCTTCCCACTCCGTATGAACCGCATCAAACGTATGTAAAAACACCCGCGCAAAGGCCGCGAAAGCAGCGGCTTTGACGCCAACTGTCATAAAGGCAGTGATTGTTGTCGGTGAACCCTCATACACATCGGGGGTCCAGACGTGGAATGGAGCGGCTGCAACCTTAAATCCAAAACCGACCAGCAAGAGACCCATGCCGACTAATAACAAGGTCGAGGAGCCGTTGGCACTGACATGTTCGGCAATAGACGCAAGCTGCAAACTTCCAGTTGCACCATACACCAGAGCCATCCCGTACAACAGGAAGCCACTGGCAAACGCGCCCAATAGAAAGTATTTGAGTGCCGCCTCGTTCGAAGCTAAACGTTGGTGCCAAATGCCAGCTAATACATACACGGCAATCGACATGGTTTCTAAGGCCAGAAAGATCGTAATCAGATCAGTCGCGGCAGCCATCAACACCATGCCGACGGCGGCAAACAGGATAAGCGCGTAGTATTCACCCTGGCGGATCTTGGTCATTTCAAGATACGTGCCCGACATCAGGGCGGTCAGTGAGCCGGCCAGACAAAAGATGCAATTAAAAAATAAGGCGTATGAATCAAGGGCAAGAGGGCCGGAAGAATCAGTCCGTCCCCATAAGATCGCAGACAGGATGCCGGTCGCAACAAAGCCGGTGACGACCAGCCAGGCTATCTGGGGACGGTCCTCCTCGCGAATCCACAAGTCCCAGAACAGCACCAGGATCGCGGTCAGAGCCAGTAAGCCAGATGGCAAGACCGATAGCCAGTTAATCGGTGGAAGCGTAATAGGCATAGTCTTAGTGTTCTTGTGAAGAGGGAGTAGCAACAGACGCTGTTGCAACACTGCTGTGTTCGATGCGAGCCAGCGCGGCTTCAACCGATTTTTCCATGCGGCTCAGAAATGGATTTGGGTACAGACCCATGAACAGCATCAAGACGAGAATAGGAACAAAGATGAGGATCTCTCTACGGTTGAGGTCTCTCAGCGTCTGATTGGCCGCATTTGTGAGCGGCCCAAAAATCACCCGTTGGAACATCCACAGCATATACACCGCACCCAGGACAACACCCGAGACGGCAATCACCCCAGCCAGGGTATTGGCTTTGAACGTGCCGAGGAGAATCAGGAACTCCCCCACAAAACCGTTTAAGCCCGGCAGTCCAATTGAAGACAGCATGACAAACAGAAAGATCGAGGCATACACCGGGACTTGTTTCCACAAGCCTCCATACTCACTAATCAAGCGCGTATGGCGCTGCTCATAGATAATGCCGACCAGCAAAAACAGCGCACCCGTCGATAGGCCATGATTGAGCATTTGATAAATAGCCCCCTCAGTGCCCTGCACATTAAAGGCAAACATGCCCAGCACAACAAATCCCAGATGACTGACTGAGGAGTAGGCGACGAGCTTTTTGAGGTCAGGTTGGACCATGGCGACTAAGGCACCATAGACAATCCCAACAACCGCCAAGGTCATAATCAGCGGTGTCGCTTCTAAAGCCGCATTAGGGAAGAGGGGCAGGGCAAAACGTAAGAAGCCGTAGGCACCCATCTTGAGCATGACTCCCGCCAGAATCACCGAACCCCCCGTCGGTGCCTCAACGTGGGCATCCGGCAGCCAGGTATGAAACGGAAACAGGGGGATTTTTATGGCAAACGAGAGGGCAAACGCGGCAAACAGCCAGCGCTGGGTTTCGAGCGGAATGCTCACGTCGTATAAACGCAGCAGATCAAAGGTCACGACCGCATGCTGGACATTATGTAAATAGGCCAGGTATACAATCGCGATCAGCATCAACAAACTGCCGACCATGGTATACAGCAGGAACTTGATTGCGGCGTAAATGCGCCGAGGACCGCCCCAGATACCGATCAGGAAGTACATCGGGATCAGCATGACTTCCCAGAACACATAAAACAGAAAGAGATCCGTTGCCACAAAAGTCCCGAGCATGCCGGTCTCTAACAGCAGAAAAAAGAATTGGTATTCTTTGACCCGAGTATGTATGTCGCCCCAGCTGGCCAGCAGAACCAGCGGAGTCAGAAAGGTCGTGAGGAGAATCAGAAACAGGCTAATGCCATCAATCCCAACGGCATATTGAATACCAAAGTCCTCAATCCAATTGGCTTGCGACACAAATTGAAAATCGGCGGTGTCACTATTGAAGCCGGTTAACAGCCCTAAGGAGATGAGGAAGGTGAGCAGGGCGGTGCCCAAGGCATATTGGCGGATCTTCTCTTCTTGTTGACTGGGGATGAAGAGCAGATACAAGGCCCCGAGCAAGGGCAAAAAGACAACGGCACTTACCATAGGTAATACCCCAGAATGGCTATGGCCCCACACACGAACGACAAGGCATAGTTCTGCACATTGCCGGTCTGCCATAGGCGCAGCCAGGAAGCACTCGTATCAGCTGTCTGAGCAGTCCCATTCACCGTGCCATCTATGACCAGCGTATCCCAGACCTGCCACAGCCACTGCGAAGCGGCCAGAGTCGGTCGGACAAAGACGGCTTCGTACATCTCGTCGATAGAGTATTTGTTCAGGAGTAGCTTATGCAGCGCAGCAAACTGCTCGCTCAACTGCTCGGCGCGGTGAGGCTCTTTAACGTACAACAGATACGCGAGGCCAATACCGCCCAAGCCAACCAGCGTCGGGAGATACCTGATCAGGAAAGACACATGCGCAGCGTGATGCTCGCCAAAGACCGCACTGAGGAAGTGTGGCAGCGAGAAATAGCCCCCAATCACAGACAGGACAGCCAAGACAACTAACGGCATCGTCATGGCTGAAGGCGATTCATGAATATGATGGGCGACCTCATGATCAGCCCGCGTCTCGCCCCAAAAGGTCAGAAACAGGAGCCGAAACATATAGAAGGCCGTCATACCGGCCCCAATTGTACCGATTAACCACAACAAGCCAGAACCATGTGGACTGGCATATGCTTCTTCTAAGATCAGGTCTTTACTGAAAAACCCGGACAGAAACGGAACCCCGGCAATAGCCAGGCAAGCAACGGCGAATGTCCAATACGTGGTCGGCATTTTGTCCTGCAAGCCGCCCATCTTGCGGATATCTTGCTCGTCGCTCATCCCATGAATCACGCTGCCTGCACCCAGGAACAGCAGGGCTTTAAAAAATGCATGGGTCATGAGGTGAAAAACGCCGGCTGAATAAGCACCGACTCCGAGACCGAGAAACATATAACCCAGCTGACTGACCGTCGAATAGGCCAGAACTTTCTTAATATCAGTTTGCACCAGCGCAATAGTTGCCGCGAAAAAAGCAGTGCCAGCCCCAACATAGGCAATAACCCCGAGGGCGGTGGGTGACATGGAATACAGGAAATGCAGCCGGGCGACCATGTAGATACCGGCGGTGACCATGGTCGCAGCATGGATCAAGGCACTGACCGGAGTAGGACCCGCCATGGCATCCGGCAGCCACACGTACAGCGGAATCTGGGCCGATTTTCCAGTTGCACCGATAAACAATAGGAGACAAATCGCCGTGACGGTGCCAGCAGACAAGACCGATGCATTGGCCTGAATCTCGGTAAAAGACAGGGTCCACACCCCGTTGTCGCCCAAGCTCCAAAACAGCAGAAATACGCCCAGCAAAAAGCCGGCATCCCCCACCCGGTTGACGATAAATGCCTTTTTCCCAGCGCTGGCCTTTTCCTCGTCTGTATACCAGAAGCCAATCAGCAGGTACGAACACAGCCCGACGCCTTCCCAGCCAACAAACAACAGCAGCAGGTTCTCACCCATGACCAATAGCAGCATGGCGGCGGTGAACAAGTTGAGATAGGCAAAATAGCGTGCCGAGTCTTCGTCGTGGGCCATATAGCCGGTCGAGTAGACGTGAATCAGAAACCCGACCCCAGTAATGACCAAGATCATCATCGCTGACAGCGCATCAACCCGCAGCGCAAAATCGACATGAAAATTCCCCGACGTGATCCAGGGGAAGATATTATCGACGAGCGCGCCCCCGTCCGGAAGTTGAAAAAAGGCCGACACTGCCAACATGAATGACAGCAGCACAACTCCTGGGCCAATGATATTGGCTGATTGGCGGTTGAGACGCGACGCGTAAAAAATATTGAACAGCACCCCAAACAAGGGGAACAGCACAATGAAGCGCAAATACGGCAGCGTTTGAACAGTAACGTCGTGAGCTTCGTGCATGCCTTACCACCGGAGCAGGGTCAATTCATCCGCATTGACCGTCTCTTTGCCGCGAAAGACCAGCAAGACAATGGCGAGTCCCACTGCAGCTTCAGCCGCCGCGACCGCCATGACAAAAAAGACGCTCAACTGACCATCCATTGAGCCCCACTGGCGGGCAAATGCCACAAACGACAAATTCACCGCATTCAGCATAAGCTCAACCGACATAAAGATAATAATGGCATTCCGGCGCACCAGGACGCCCATCACCCCAATGGTGAAGATAATGCCGCTCAAAACGAGGTGATAACTGATTGGAACCATGTTGATAGCTTTCAGCGCTCAGCTGTTCGCTTTGGAACGAAAACGCTTTCTTTTTTTTATGGTTGCCGTTGGGCGAGCACCACAGCTCCGACCACGGCGACGAGGAGCAAAATTGAAGTGATTTCAAAAGGAATCAAAAAATCGGTAAACAGCCGCTCACTCATTGCCACCACCGTCCCAAAACCTTCTGGTAGTTCGGCTACGCCAGAATCGGATGGGGCATGACGCAAGAGCAAAAACAGCTCGGCAATCAAGACTGCTCCGCCACCCAAAGCGACCTTGCTCAAGCCTCTGCCAAGATTATTCTCAGGCTCGACCTGTAAATTGAGCAGCATGATCACAAATAAAAATAAGACCATGACCGCACCGGCATACACAATGATCTGCAACGCCGCGACTATATGGGCGTCGAGAAAAAGGTAATACACCGCCAGTAGGAAAAGGGTCAGGACCAGAAACAGGGCGCTGTACACCGGATGAGGGTGAAGCACGACCAGCGCTGCGACAACGACCAGCGGAATCGCTAAAGCGAAAAAAGTGAAAGGGTCCATAACGTGTGTCTGTTACTGGAGCAGCAGAATAATGAATGCGGTCGCCATGACATTCACCAGGGCGAGCGGCAGTAAGATTTTCCAGCCTAGGGCGATAAGTTGGTCATATCGGAAACGGGGCAAAGTCCAGCGGATCATGATCTGGAGCCAGCCAAAGAAAAATACTTTGCCAGTAAAAGCCCCCATCTGTAGCAGCACCACCACAAGCGACGGCAGCCCAATCCCGCCTCCCCATGGAAAGACAAACCCCTCCCGAGTCAAAAAGGGCACTTGCCAGCCGCCAAAGAAGAGCGTCGTCACCAGCGCGGCCACGATGACAATCTCAACAAAGTCAACCAGCATGAAGACCATCTGCTTGGCTCCGGAATATTCGGTGAAATAGCCCGCAATGAGTTCGGACTCAGCTTCCGGCAGGTCAAACGGGATACGTTTACTCTCCGCAATACCTGCGACTAGAAAGATGAAGAAAGAGACCGGCTGCAGGAAAATTCCCCAGGCTGGGATGACGCCCCCAATGAGTCCAGATTGAGCCCGCGCAATGGCTTGGAGGTCGAGGGTGCCATACGTTAAGACGACCCCGATCAGCGACAGCCCCATGGCGATTTCATATGAGATCATCTGGGCCGAAGCCCGAATGCTGCCCAGCAACGCCCAGCGATTATTTGATGCCCAGCCGCCGAGCACAATGCCGTACACACTCAGCGAGACCATGGCCAGAATGTACAGCAGACCGACATTCAGATTAGCGGCTTGCAGGTTGATCGTCCGTTCGCCAATGATAAACACATCCCCAAACGGAATCACCACAAAGATGATGAGTAGCGGAAGCAGGGCAACGATGGGGGCCAGTGTATGCAGGAGTTTATCTGCACCAGGAGGGGTAAAATCTTCTTTGGTCACGAACTTCATCAGATCGGCGACAAGGGTATTGATCAGGCCGACATTAAAGGGCAGCAGTCCACCAAAAATGTTTGCCCGGTTGGCTCCAATCCGATTCTGGACCAAGGCACTGCCCTTGCGTTCGACCCACAGCAGTAGGGCGCTGGTGTTGAGAGTGATAAACAGCCCGATGAAGGTCAGGACAGCGGGGATAATGAGGTCAAGCATGCTCATTCAGTTTTGAAGATTCAGAAAAAATATGCCGTGTTATGCCTATCATTCACTCGTGGCTTTACTCGTCAAGTCGTCGATCAACTGCACGACCCGCTCTGGTGTCAGGTTTTCATGATACTCGTCATTGACTTGGACCACAGGTGCCGTGCCACACGACCCCAAGCACTCAACCTCACTCAGCGAAAAGACATTATCATCAGTCGTCTGCCCGAGCGGAATGCCGAGTTTGTCTTGTAAGCAGCTGACAATGTTGTCACAGCCGCGCAGCGTACAGGAAAGGTTGGTGCATACCTGCACGTGAAACTTTCCCATCGGCTTTTGATAAAACATCGTATAAAACGATGCGACCGAACCAACATACGCTGGCGAGAGGTCAAGCAGTTCCGCAATATACTCCATCACCTCTAGGCTGAGATGGCCGAACTCCTGCTGGGCTAACCAAAACGTTGGCAGGATAGCTGCCTGTTTGTTTGGATAGTGGGTCAGGACCTCTTCAAACTGTTTATGTGTCTCGTCTGAGAATTGGGGCATAAGTCATGAGTACTGAGTATTGGTCTTCGCAATGATCGCGTTTTTTACTCAGTCCTTTTTTCGTTTTCTACCTGTCACACTCTCCGCCAATCATATTCAGCATGCCAAAGGTGGTGATAATGTCCGAGATGAGATGGCCTTTCAGCATTGTTTCCAAAGCAGACATACCAAAAAAGCACGGCGGCCGGACACGGACACGATACGGACGCCCGCTGCCATCACTGACCAAGTAAAAGCCGAGTTCACCGTTCGCACCTTCGACTGAGGTATACACCTCACCGCGTGGAATCTGCACGCCTTCAATGACCAGCTTAAAGTGGTTCATCAAGCCTTCGATATTGCCGTAGACGTCTTTTTTCTCTGGCAGACTGATGTGTGGGTCGTCAACTCGGACCGGTCCCTCTGGGAGCTGTTCGAGCGCTTGTTCGACCATCCGCATACTCTGTTTGAGCTCCTCAAAGCGGACCGAGAAGCGGTCATAATTGTCGCCCTGAGTGCCTGTTGGTACGTCAAAATCGAGCCGATCATAGATCAGATACGGTTGCGCCTTACGAATATCATGCGGAACACCTGTGGCGCGCAGTAGCGGCCCGGTGAGGCAATAAGACAAGGCGTCGTCTTGGGAAATCGCTCCAATACCAGACATGCGTTCAATAAAAATCCGATTCTTTGATAAGAGTTGATCACAGTCCGAAAAAATCTTGCGAATGTTGGCAAATGCGTTGCGGACCCGCTCGGCAAAGCCATTCGGCAAGTCTTGGGTGACCCCTCCAACTCTGGCGTAGCTGACAGTCAAACGTGCACCGGTGACTGCAGAAACCAAGTCGTACAGCGTCTCACGCGATTCCATCATGTAAAAACCGACCGAAATCGCGCCAGCTTCAGCCGCTCCCATGCCCAAGCAGGTCATATGGTCAGTCATGCGCGAGATTTCGCTCATGATGGTGCGGATATATTGGCAGCGTTCCGGGGCTTCAATTTCAAGCAGTTTTTCGGCTGCCAAGGCAAAAGCCATATTGTTAATGAGAGGCGAGGCGTAATTGAGCCGATCGGTATACGGCACAACATGGTTCCAGGTGCGCTGCTCACACATCTTCTCGAAGCCGCGATGCAGATAACCGATCTCAGGATCAAGACCCAGGATTTTTTCGCCGTCGAGGGTCAGGTCAAACTTAATCGTCCCATGTGTTGCCGGATGGGATGGCCCCATCTGCAGAGACATGACCTCTGACGTGGGGTCAGTTGGATCTTGCTGATCTTGCTGATCCTGCGGAGCAAGCGCCTCTTGCACTTCGGGCGTCTCTTGGAGTGCCTCTTCTGCCATACGCGTTACTCTTGTTCCTGCTTTTTTTTATGCCACGGGTTGGCGATGGGGTCACGCTCTTCAACCAGGGGCTGGCGTTTATCGACCGGATAGTCTTTGCGTAGCGGATGGCCACGAAACTCTTCGTACATAAGGATGCGGCGCATATCCGGGTGGTCCTGAAACGTAATGCCAAACATGTCCCAGACCTCGCGCTCCAGCCAATTGGCGGATTTCCAGAGTGTATTGATCGACGGCACCCAGGCTTCATCTTCAGGGACTCGGACCTTGACCCGGAGACGGTGGTTCAAACGCAGAGAGTACAGATGGTAGACAACTTCAAAGCGTGGCTCTTGTCCAAAAAAATCAACCGCGCTGAGGTCGATCAGCATATTGAAAGAGAATGTCGGATCATCTCGCAGAGCTGTCAGAACCTGGGTGACAGCGGTGCGATCAATGATGATAGTTGGGTTGTCGTGTGCGTTATGGCTCTCGACAATCTTACCAGCAAAGGCCGTAGCAGCTTTGCTGAGGAGCTCTGATTCTGGCATACAGGTTCCGCTCTAGGCCGATTCGAGCGCTCCCTTCTTGATCACGTAGATAAGCCCGACCGCCAGAATCGAGACAAAGACGAGCATTTCAATAAAGCCAAACAGGCCCAGGCGTCGAAACACCACCGCCCAGGGATATAGGAACACGACCTCAACATCGAACACAATGAAGAGGATCGCAACCAAATAGAACTTGACCGAAAAGCGCCCCCAGGCCGTCCCACTCGGCTCGTTACCGCACTCAAACGGCTCATCTTTGACGGCTGAATGCTGCTGAGGTCCGAAGAGGGTACTGGCAAAGACCATAGCCCCAGCAACTCCCCCTCCCAAAATCAGTGCCATCAGGACTGGAACGTATTGCTCCATAAGAAGAAATATACCCCGTAAGTGGGCAGAAACTCTATGCCCGAGGCATAAAAACAGAGGCGACCAGAGGTGTCAACAACCCTTGGGGCAGGACTGAAGACTGAGCAACGAGGACGGAGTGCCATCTGGCCTGTTTTTGACTCGTTACTCAGTCCTAATTGCGATCCCAGTTCGGAGATGGTACAAACCACCACACAGGCCAGTTGTCTTTTTTTAAGCTGTGACCTGACCCAGGAGAGGTGCCAGAGCGGCCGATTGGGCACGACTGGAAATCGTGTGTACCTTTACCGGTACCGAGGGTTCGAATCCCTCTCTCTCCGTCAGTGGTGATAGCTAGGTCCTGCGCAAGGGAGGTCGGGAACTCCGTCAGATCCGGAAGGAAGCAGCGGTACTGATTTCACCCCTGTGCCGTAGGGTAGCCTAGCTATCACCACTGACGGTAGCCTTCCCCCTGCAACACACGTGTCTGTACACGGCTGACTAGAGCCCCCAGTATGAGCTATCTTGTCCTTGCTCGAAAGTGGCGGCCCCAAACCTTCGAAGAGGTGGTGGGACAGGAGCACGTGACCCGCACGCTGCGCAACGCCATCCAAAGCGGCCGGATTGCGCATGCCTTTCTCTTCACCGGACCACGCGGGGTGGGGAAGACCACTATCGCCCGCTTACTGGCCAAAGCCTTCAACTGCGAAAACGGCCCGACCCCTGACCCATGTAATAGCTGCAGCAATTGTAAAGAGATTACAATTGGCAGTTCGCTTGATGTCTTAGAGATTGACGGCGCCTCACATACTGGGGTCGATAATGTCCGCGATATTACTGAAGGGGTGCAATATCGTCCGGCCAAAAGCCGCTTTCGGGTGGTGATTATCGATGAAGTCCATATGTTGTCAAACGCGGCGTTTAACGCCTTGCTCAAGACCTTGGAAGAACCGCCTGAGCATGTCAAATTCATCTTTGCCACAACCGAAGTCCACAAAATCCTGCAAACCATCTTATCCCGCTGCCAGCGCTACGATTTTAAGCGTATTCCGCTCCGAGAGTTAATCAAACAGCTGACGACGCTTGCCGAACACGAAGGTTTTGCTTGTGACGAAGTTGGCCTGGCATTGGTGGCCCGTGAGGCTGACGGGAGTCTACGGGACGCTGAGTCCCTGCTCGAACAAGTCGTCACCTGGAGCGACGGGAATGTCAATGAACAGACGGTTCGGGATGCATTGGGAGTGGCTGACCGCCAGGCGCTCTTCCGAGTGGCCGATGCGGTGCTCGACAATGAGGCTGCTCAGGTCTTACGGGTCGCCGGAGACTTATATCAATACGGCTATGATCCGCGTCGCCTCTGTCGTGACTTATTAGAGCACTTTCATCAACTGGTGATTGCCAAAGTCAGTCCTGATCCAGCCTTATTAGCCGATTTGCCTGATCACGAGATTACTGCGGTCCAGCAGCAAGCCGGCAAACGCTCGCTCGAAGATTTGCAACGGTTTTTCACCTTGTTGTTGCGAGCCGAAGAAGAAATGAGTCATACGGCTTATAGCCAGCTCGTGATTGAAATGACTCTGGTCAAACTGGCCAGCCAGCCACCGGTCATGCCAATCGACGAGGCCCTGGCGCAGTTAGCCACGCTTCAGCAGCAGTTGGCAAGCGGCGGACAGGTTGCAGCGACTCCTGCTCCGGGTCGATCACCTCAGCCGTCTGCGCCGTCTCGGCCCGCCGCGCCTATTTCAACTGCTCAACCTGAGCCACCTGTTCAGACCGAAAAGGTCCAACTGACGCCGTCGCTCGCCCCCTCTGAAGCGCAAGCTCCGCCGCCTGAGCCGCCGCCAAAACCAACACTCCAGTCGGTCCAATCAGTCTCGCCGGCCAGTGGAGGTGGACAGGAAGAACCGTGGAATCGTTTTCTGTCTGTGGTGCAAAAGACCAAGCTGTCGCTCTTTTTTGCTCTGAAGTCCGGTGAGCTATACGATTTGACTGAGACTGTCCTGCTTATTGGAGTGAATAAAGATCCGTATTTCAAAGAGCTGACCCGAAAAGAAAACAAGCTCATCCTGGAAGAGGCTGCCCAGCGGGTATTTGGTCGGAAGGTCAGCATCGAAGTCACCAAAGGTCCGCCTCGAACTGTGACTCCCTCAGGAGGAAGTGGTGGCAGCAGCGGAGGAACCAGCGGTGTAGGGGGAAGTGGCGAGACCCGCACAGGAAACGGACATACGCCAGGTGTTGTGTCAGGTGTCCCGTCGGATGCTTCGGCAGATTCTCCGGCCCAGACACAATCGCAGCCAAACGGAGCAAACGCGCCTGGCAATGGACACGCGCCCACAAAGGCGACCCCCAGCGAAGAAGATCCGCTGGTCAAAACCGTCTTGGATGTACTCGGCGGCGAAGTCCAGTCAACCCGTATCCGTGGTACTATTGAGCGTCCGCAATAAAAACAGCCCAAGGAGCATATATGGCAAATCCAAACTTTGGCGATCTCATGAAGCAGGCTCAACAGCTACAGAGTCAGCTCAGCCAAGTCCAAGAAGAAGCGGCCAAAAAGACCGTGATGGCCTCAGCTGGAGGCAATATGGTCACCGCAGAAGTGAGCGGCCGTCTAGAGCTGGTCTCGCTCAAAATTGACCCAGTGGTCCTAGACGGCGATGATGTGGAAATGCTCCAAGATCTCGTCCTGGCTGCTGTCAATCAGGCCATTGTCCAAGCCCAGCAGATGATGGCTGGTGAAATGAGCAAACTCACCGGCGGTTTGAAGATTCCTGGACTAACGGGGTAAGTAGACCTGAGCACGTCTCTTCCCATCTGGACGGCAACAGGGTATGAGCTGAGAAGCTTGACCTGTCGAGGGGATGGGAGGCCGCATGAATCTAACACCGTCATTGGCTCGTCTGGTTGAAGCGCTCGGCAAGTTGCCCGGTATTGGGGAAAAAACGGCAACGCGTCTGGCCATGTTCATTTTGAACGCTGACCGCGAGTACGCCGAAGCGTTGGCCGAATCCGTCTGGGCGGTCAAAGCCGAGACCACGCTCTGCCAGGAATGTTTTGGCCTAGCCGAAGGAGAGCAGTGTCCGACCTGTCTTGACCCCAAACGCCATGACGAAGAAATCTGTGTCGTCGAAGAGCCAGCCGATATGTTGGCAGTCGAAAAGGTTCACGAATATCGCGGCAAATATCATGTCCTGCACGGTGTGTTAGCGCCTCTGGATGGTATTGGACCTGCTGAACTCAAAATTGCACCGCTCCTCGAACGCCTCCGCAAAGGCCACACCCAAGAAGTCATTGTCGCGACTAACCCAACCACCGAAGGCGAAGCAACCGCGTTGTATCTCGCCAAAGTCATCAAACCGCTCGGCGTGCGAGTCAGCCGCATTGCCCACGGCATTCCCATGGGCGGCGATGTCGAATACACTGACGTGGTGACCCTCGGTCGAGCCCTCGAAGGCCGGCGCGAGATGTAGGTGAGGGAAGAGCTAAGAGCAGGGAGCCACAAGCTGAGAGCGAACGGCAAATTGCTCTCTTCCCATCTTTACACCAGGCGCACCCTTTGCTACAAAAATTTGTCCGTACTGCTGGGGTAGTGCGGATCTAAACTCCTTGGTCCTCGGTAGCTCAACCGGCAGAGCGATCGGCTGTTAACCGATAGGTTGTAAGTTCGAGTCTTACCCGAGGAGTTCTGAGACGAAAGGCCGCTGGGATCACTTCCAGTGGCCTTTTTCTTTTCTGTAGTGTTGGAGGAATGCGTGACATTGCATAAACGTGTGTTCATCAGCAACCGTGGCGAGATCGCCATTCGTATTGCCAAATCTGCAACCGTATTAGGCGTGGAATCAGTCGGTGTGTATCCTGCGATTGACGCGCTTTCCTTGCATACACGAGGTCTGACGGAAAGCCATAAGATCGGTACGGCAGAAGACTCGGTTGGGGCCTATTTAAACGCCGAGGCACTGGTGCAGACTGCCAAAGCAAGCGGCTGTGACTGTTTGCACCCGGGCTATGGGTTCTTATCCGAAAATGCCGCATTTGCTGAGCTGTGTGCTGCCGAGGGGATCACGTTCATTGGACCGCCGCCAGCGGCGCTGTCATTATTCGGCAATAAAGTCAGAGCGCGTGCGCTTGCTGAGTCGTTGGGTATTCCCGTCGTGCCTGGGAGCGCTGAGCCTATAGGCTCAGTGCGGGAAGCCGAGAATCTGGCAAACGAGCTTGGGTATCCGGTGATGCTCAAGGCAGCGGCGGGGGGTGGTGGGCGTGGCCTGCGCGTCGTCGAAAGGGCTGAGCAGCTGGCCGAGGCATTTGCGCGCTGTCGGAGCGAGGCGCAAGCTGCATTCGGTAATGGCTCCGTTTTTATTGAGAAGCTGGTCGCTCGGCCGAGACATATCGAAGTCCAAATCCTGGCTGATTCACACGGCAACATCGTCCATCTGCACGAACGGGACTGTTCAGTGCAATTGCGCCACCAGAAGGTCGTTGAGGTAGCCCCCGCTCCGAATTTAGACGCTGATCTGCGGGGGCAGATGCTGACAGATGCGATCACGCTCGTACAGGCTGCCTCGTATGTGAATGCAGGCACGGTAGAGTTCCTAGTCTCGCCTGAGACGGGCGAATATTTTTTTATTGAATGCAATCCGCGGATTCAGGTTGAGCATACGGTCACTGAGCAGGTGACTGGCATTGACCTGGTCGAGGCGCAGTTTCATATTGCAGCCGGTGCGACGCTGACCTCGCTCGGTCTGGGTGACCAGTACGCGGTAGGGGCGCCGCGAGGTTTTGCCGTGCA
Source organism: Binatia bacterium (assembly GCA_965231765.1). Lineage (GTDB taxonomy): Bacteria > Desulfobacterota > Binatia > Bin18 > Bin18 > JAAXHF01. Next base: position 2,580,361 of record OZ246887.1, on the reverse strand, counting down.
GGCACGCGTTGTCGCCACAAGTACGGGGCGGCTGACGGCGTACAAGGAGCCCTCAGGCGTAGGCATTCGAGTCGATGCGTGTGGCTATCTGGGCTACGCCCCGCCGCCGCAGTTCGACCCTTTGCTGGCAAAACTCATTTGTACGTCCGGTGCGTACGCAGCAGCGATTGAACGGACGCTGCACGCGCTTGATGAGTTTCATATTGGGGGTCTGCAAACCAATCTCCACCAACTGCGGGCCATCTTATCCCACCCGCCTGTTCAGGCCGGTGACGCGAGAACATCATTATTGACAGAGGCCCCGGAGATTATCAGCGTGTCTTTCTCCGCTGCCGAAGGCAGCCCACTCGCATTGTTGGAGCAACAGGCGGCCAAAATGGGCAAGACAGGCGTCGCGGCTCTATCCTCAGTACAGTCTTTTCAGTCTTCCGCAACACGCATGCCAGCCTTAGAGGTGGCGGAGGGGCAGGAGACCGTAGAATGCCCGATAGAGAGTGCAGTCGCGGAGATACGCGTCCGCGAGGGTGATACCGTGTCGCTCGGTGACGCGCTGCTGGTCGTGAGCGCGATGAAGATGGAAACCATGCTGACGGCCGGCTGCGCCGGTATCGTTACCGCCATGCAGCCACTCCAGGTCGGGGATACCGTTGCCGCAGGACAAGTGGTCGCAGTCGTGTCTCCTTCGCCGGACCGCTCCCAACTGTCACCCCACATAAAGAGTGAACAGCCCTGGAGATCAATGCTGGAAGAAGCCAGGGTCTTGCAAGACTTTGCCAAACAGCGCTTGGAACCCGGCTCCGACGATCCGGGCGTGGTGCGACAACGAGCGCGGGGCAAGCTGACATGCCGGGAGCGCATTCTGCTCTTGCTGGACGAAGGCTCATTTCGTGAAGTCGGCAGTGTTGCAGGTTTTGCGTCATACGACGAAGAAGGCGTCATCACGGGCTTTACCCCCGCAAACAGTGTCGGCGGATGGGGAAAAATAGACCGCCGCAGCGTCATTGTATGTGCCGATGACTTCACGTCCCGAGGCGGCCATGCGGATGGCGCGATTGCGGCCAAAAGTGGCTATCTGGATCGCCTGGCAACAGAAATGCGGGCGCCCTCGTTACGGCTGTTGGATGGTTCGTCCGGTGGGGGCAGTGTCGCCGCGATGGTCCCAGCCCAGAAAAAAGAGGGCGAGAGCCACGCCAAAGAAAGCTCGGGCGCCATCAAAGCGGGACGTCCACGGGTCGCTGGGGGCGGTGGATCGTATCTGCCCGGACACCTGGGCAGCACGATGTATACGGAACAGTTATCGACCATACCAGTCGTCAATCTGCTGCTCGGCAGTGTGGTTGGCATTGGCGCGGCCAAGGCTGTCCTGGGTCACTTTTCGGTGATGGTGCGCGATATCGCCCAGCTCTTTGTTGCCGGACCGCCGGTCGTCACCCATGCGATGGGTTACGACATTACCAAGGAGGAACTCGGCGGCTGGCACATCCACTGTACGAACGGGTCGGTAGATAATTTGGCGGAATCCGAACAAGAAGCAATGGCAATGACTCGGACATTTTTGTCCTATCTGCCCTCCAGCGTATATGAGGTCCCGCCGGTGCGTGTACCCGACACGAGCGACCCGATTGACCGGCGGGAAGAGGAACTTGCCACCCTCATCGCCAGAAAACGGACCACCACCTTTGATATTCGAAAGGCCATCCGGTTGATGGCGGACAGGGATTCTTTTTTTGAGATCGGCCCATTGTGGGGCACGGACCAGGTGACAGGATTTGTGAGATTCAATGGCCACCCCCTGGGTGTGATTGCCTCTGATAGCCAACATGTCAATGGCGGCGCGCTGACGGCAGACGGTTGCGACAAGCTCACCCGGCACCTGGATTTGTGTGACCTGTTCCATATTCCGATCTTGAACCTCATCGATAATCCAGGCTTCGCGGTCGGCGTAGAGCACGAAATCGCGAGCACGATTCGCAAAGGGGCTGAATGGATGATTGCTTTCGCCCAGGTCCAGGTCCCTATCTTTACCGTCCTGATGCGGCGCAGTTTTGGCGTGGCTGGGAACAATTATGCCACGCCGCGCTCAAGACCTTCAGTCCGCGTCGTCTGGCCGGCGGCGGATGTCGGCGGCATTCCACCCGAAGGCGGCATCGAAGCGGCCTATAAACGGCAGTTGGCAGAAGCCGAAGATCCGGTTGCCTTACGTGCTGAACTCGATGCTCGTATCGAAAGCGCACGAGGACCGCTCGGGCCGTTAAATAAATTCCAGATGGAAGAGATGATCGATCCCAGGGATACCCGCCGCTACATTTGTGAGTGGGTGGACAATGCCTATAAGGTCGTGTCTCAGCCTGCGCGGCTTGTACCGAGGGCGTTGCAGTTTCGGCCGTAGGCAGGGGTGGTTGGGAAGAACTGCGGGCTCTGCTCGATCTCGAATCGCTCATTTGGTTCCCAGCGGCCTTTGCTCTTTTGTTCCCCTTGCTGTGTCGCCCTTTTGATGTGTACTCTGAAGCATATTTATACACATTTTTACGGAGGCAAGCCATGCGTACAAATATCGTGATTGACGATCAACTCCTCGCTGATGCCCAGCGAATCACTGGGCTCAAAACGAAAAAGGCAGTCGTAGAGGAAGCGCTCAAACTGATGGTACGGATGAGAGAACAGGCAGAGATAAAGGCGTGGCGGGGCAAACTTCCGTGGACGGGCGATCTCGATGCTATGCGGAGGGATACAGCGTCATGATTCTTGTCGACACGTCTGTCTGGGTTGATTATTTCAATGGACACTCCTCAGCCCAAACGGATGCACTCGACGATGCACTTGGGGTGCAGGATGTGATCATAGGCGATCTTATCCTAACAGAGGTGCTCCAGGGCTTTCGCCACGCTCGACATCTTCGCCACGCGCTACAACTGCTTCAGGCATTTCCTATGGTGACGATGGTCGGGCCTCAGCTCGCTATCCGGAGTGCCGAGCATGATCGGGCTCTTCGGGGACGTGGCGTCACCGTTCGGAAGATCATCAATGTCATGATCGGGACGTACTGCATTGCCAATAATGTTCCTCTGCTCCATGCTGACCGAGACTTTGATCCAATGGTGCAACACTTGGGGTTAGTGTCAGTTATTTAAGCGCTATCAAGAGAAAAAATTCCCTCCCATGGCCTTCTTTTTTCTGTATCGACATTCGGCTACAAGTCGCTCCTATCACGATGAGTATCGCTAGCCCAAACTTTGCCTTTCTGGCTGAGCACGATGCCTTGCTCGTGCGGCTGCCGAGCCTGGCCGAACGGTACGTGCATGACGACCGTACTCGTCATACGTGGCCCTTTTATGAGGATTGAGCGGATAGAACTATTAATGACCTTCTCTGCTAATTTGTTTAAGATCCGCTTTGTGACGGGAGTGAACGATGCAGGAATATCTACAGCAATTGAGTTACCCAGATTCCGAACTTGTTTTGGGCATTGTTTCTCCTGTCGGGGCAGACCTGGCGATCTTCGATAGCGCTCTTCAGCAAAGACTGGAACGATTCAAGTATAAGGTAAATACGATTCGCCTGAGTGAGTTCTTAAAGACTATTGATGTTGGAGTCCGGCTAAAAGATAATACTCCAGCCGAGCGAATTGACACCTATATGTCCGCCGGAAATAAGGCGAGAGAGCTTGCCGGGCGTGGAGATGTTTTAGCCTTGTATGCCGCCCAGAGAATCAATGCCGAGCGTCCTCAGCAAAACGAGCCGCGGCCGCTAACTGTACACATTCTGCGTTCTCTCAAGCACCCGGACGAGGTCCGCACCCTCCGGCGGATTTATGGGACAGGTTTCTTTCTGGTCGCCGCTTCAGCAACTCAGCAGCAGCGTCTCAATTATCTCAAGGATGATCAAGGTTGCACGCCAGAACAGGCAGAGCGTCTTATCCGACGAGATGAGGACGAAGCCATTGAGTTTGGGCAAAAAACTCGTGAGACATTTCAGTTAGCCGATGTTTTTGTTCCAGTCTCCGGGAAAGAGCAACTCTGGCGCTTCCTCGATCTTATTTTTGGAACGCCTTTTGAAACCCCTAGCCAAGATGAATACGGTATGTTCCTCGCTTTTGCTGCCTCTTTGCGTTCAGCGGACCTCTCGCGTCAGGTTGGCGCAGTAATCTTATCCGCTCATGGTGAACTGATCTCAACAGGAACGAATGATGTTCCTGCTTCTGGAGGTGGATTATATTGGCCAGGGAAAAGCGACAAACGGGACTGGAAGCGCAAAGGAGATGAGAACGAGAGACGGCGAAATGCGTTAGTTGTAGAGATCATGAAAAAAGCTTTTCCAGAGGACTCTGCCGATGAAAAGACGCTTCTGAAAAAAGGAAAAGAACTGTTCTCAGACACATCTTTGATGAATATCACGGAGTTTGGAAGAGCCGTGCATGCAGAGATGGAAGCACTACTTTCGGCTGCTCGTTCGGGAATAAGCCCCCTTGGAGGTACTCTTTATACAACGACGTTTCCGTGCCACAACTGTGCAAAGCATATCGTTGCTTCGGGGATTAAACGAGTCGTGTATGTAGAACCCTACCCGAAGAGTCAAGCCATCGCCTTACATGGGGATTCGATAACCCTCACTGGAGAGAAGAACAAAGTCATGTTTGAACCTTTTCACGGAGTTGGCCCGCGGCGTTTCTTCGATCTTTTTTCAGTGGGGTTGAGTTCGGGATATAAAATTGAGAGAAAGACAGACGGAAGAGCGGCAATATTCGATCGTTCTTCAGCTCGGCTGCGAGTCCCTATGCCACCGACTTCTTATATTGAGCGGGAAAAAGTGGCGGCGAGTGATCTCGTTACGGAGGAGGTGAGCAGTGAAGAAAATCGTACGCAAAACAAGCGACGCAAAAAGTAGAGAATTTTGGAATTCAATCCATGAGACTGCACAGGAAGTTGCCAGCTGGCCTGAATGGAAGAGAGGAGGAAGCACCCTCCGTGTAAGAACCTCTGGCTTGGTGAAAGTTGCCCGTTCCCCAAAAGCGAAAGCGTCATCCAAGTCGTCCAGGGAGAAAGCTGCCAGAGCTGTTCGTTGAGGGGATATGTCTATGAGCGCTATGAACCAGCGCTCGGAAGCGCCGTCTGAAACTTGAACATCTCCTGACCTCACCCTGGGGTCTTCGTCTCACCAGCATCCCGACCATGACATCGACATCTTCGCCGCTTCATGTCTCAGCCGCTACCGCAGAGCTGGTCAAAGGAATTCTTACGCTTTATCCACAAGTGCAGATTGTTCCTCGTGTGGCCCCGTTGGAAGATGAAGACATTAGCGTGGAGGTTCGACTCCCTATGGAAATGGAAGAGATCTATCAAGTCCGTGATCAGGTTCATGAGCTGGTGATTCAATTACAAGAGCAGTACGATGTCCTGATCCTGGCTTCGGCAGTTCCAGCGTGAGGAGAAAAAATGACTTCCCATGAGGTGTTAGAATCAGTTGCCAAGAGCTTGGTGACTACCGGTTTGTATAAAGATGAAGAAACGGCGATCCGCGCTATGGCAGTTGAACAGGTCGAGCAGAAGATCGCTGCTTACCGCGAACAAGTACAAATATTTGAAGAGAAGTATCATCACAGCTTGGACGAACACAGCTGTCTCCTGGAAGGGAAGGCAGCTATGGAAGAGGAAGACGAATGGATGGAGTGGCAAGGAGCAGCTGTGATGTTGGAAGCCTGGCAGCAAGCGCTCCAGGAAGTGCTCGGCAGTGTCTCCTAAGCTGGACATCGAACAGATCAAAGGACTGTTAACGACCTCACCACTCATTACGTCGTGGCAAGTCTTGATTGCCGATGAGGCAGCACGTCGGGCCATGTATAAAGTTCGTTGCCAGCTGCTCAGACCAGCCTACCGACTAGAGATTCGCCTGATCCAAACCGAAGCAGACCTCCTCTACTCGTATCAATTGTTCACCGGCTATCCTATTCTCCGCTGGGACAATGCTCCGCATTTTCCCAGCCTCCGGTGCTTTCCCCATCATCAGCATGAAGAGAACAAGGATGTCGTGGAATCTTCATTGACTGGCGATCCTTTCCAGGATCTTGCACAGGTGCTTGATCAGGTAAGCGCTCGTTTGACGCGCCCTTAGGCAACGAGCTACAAAGCGGGTGAGATGGCTGGCGTATGATTCCCTAGTGCTCGTCAAAGCAGTTCACGGCAGTTCACGGCAGTTCACGCGATGATGTCCTGGTCTTGGCTTCGGCTATACCTGTTCAAGGAGACTATTATGGCAAACGATACCCAAACCCGTCCTCCAGTGGCTATTGGTCACGTCAGCATGCACGTCACCGATGTGTCGCAGTCAACTGAGTATTTTGTCAGCCTGGGATTACGACTGATTCACCAATCACCGACTTTCACCGTCATGGAATTACGAGGGGGAACGCACCTGGTGCTCCGAGTGGCTGAAGCCGCTATCCAGAGCGGGACAAAAGCCCCTTTTGATCTGATGGTAGACGATGTGATTGAAGCCCGCCAGCAATATGGCGCAGTCGGTATGAACCCCTCAGAGATTGAAACGGGGACGGTGCACCGCTGGTTTACCCTGGTTGGGCCAGATGGTTATGAAATCACGATCACGTCGTCACACGCTGGTAATCGAGCGGTGTAATTATATATTCTGTCACACTGCTACCTCAGTGGTCTTGTTCAAGAGTGATCCTCACTGCTTGCGCCTCTTCCCATGCGAAGGGTATGCACCACGGACCATTGAGCGGCGATGGTGCGTCTCTTTGAACTTCCTGCCGTTGACCTTGCCTTTGTGTCTGACTGCGCCACCAGGGAACACTTCGATTGTACCCTTGTGACGGTTGCCAAGACTGTCTTTGTATTTGTACGTATGCCAGTGGTAATCACCCACGCTAAAGCTGTTGCTCCGCGATTTGTACGTATAATCCGGTAACGACGGACTCGTATGCGGACTGCGGTACCTGCCCCTGGTTACGGTCGTACCACCGGGTAGTACGTGTGTCTTGCTCTTGTATCGGTTGCCAAGACTGTCTTTGTACTTGTAGGTGTGGCGGCTGTAATCGCCTACGCTAAAGCTGTTGCTGTGCGATTTGTACGTGTAGTCCGGCAGCGATGGGCTCGTATACGACGGGCTCCTGTAGGGACTGGAATACGGTCGGCTGTATGGATCGGCCAACACTGACTCAGGAACGATTGGAACAAGCACGAATGCAGCGGCAACAAGCATCCGGGCCACGGTTTTCATGCTGTCCTGTCTGATGTTCATCGCATTCTGCTCCTCTCTTAGTTCGCCTATCCCAAAGATAGCTTGATATATGGATATCCCTCATCAAATTTCGCGTCGTAGAGGGGATTCTCTTGCTGGTAGTAAGGATAAGCATATCCTACATAAGAAAATAAAAAATATGCTTCATCAATCTGCTTGACTGGTCCGAATGATCGTTTTGGGAGGAGCTTTGCGTATTCAAACCGACTACTAACAAGGGTGTCTTCGTCAGTGAAGATAACAAGAATTTTCTTCGCATAAGGCCCACCGTGGAAAGTCTTACCGTCCTTCTTTTGGATAATACAATTGATCTCCTTGATTACCTCATTCGGCCTCCAATCCCGATAAACTTGATCTTCCCACGCCTTTCCTCGATCGCCTCCTGTGATACAAATTCCACGACTTCTACGGCGACTTCTCTGCCCTCGCGATCCTGTACCACACAGTCTGGCGGGTCGTTGGGGACTGAACTGGGGTTCGAGTACTCTGCTTCGCCCTTCGATTCCATTGAACGCAGCCAGTCCTTGACAACACCTAGCTCCTTAATTTTTTTATCGGGCCATTCGAAGTGTGTTGCGTATTTCCGCCGAACCGACTGCTGAACTTTCTCGAGAAATTCTGTGCTCATAGGATATTCTCCTTTCTGCTACCTGACGCTCGGCCCAAATTTCTGCGACCTGCCAAGAACCGCACAGCGCTAGGAAGAGGAACCAGAAAAGGGCCCGAAGAGGTTCTCGGGCCTGAAGCTCTTCTTCGCGATTTTACCAACCGTCCGGCATGCTATTGCATCAATAGTGCCACCAACCACCCCGCCGACTAACGGTATCATCTTGGTGAGATTGATAATGCCTTTTTCCCCAGCCTTGGTTAGTAGTCGGAAGCCGATTTTTTTATTGATTTCAATCAGAACCCGACCAGGAACCTTTTTTATCAATGCAAGAGTCATACGCTGACCGATTTTTATCCCCGCCTCCTTAATAATTTCCTCTCCTGCGTTGCCAAGGAGTGTCAACAGGACAAGTGTGCGAACGCGATCTTCCTTAACATCGTGACCATAGATCGCTGCTATCGTAGCGCCCATACGAGCCTGAACGACCCATGAGGCTCCCAATGCTGCTGGGACGCTTAGGGGTAGTGTGATAAGCCCCCCAATACCAGTCAGAAAACCCGAACCAAAGTTTTTGCTTGTTTCGTAGCGGACAAGAGCGTGTACACGTTCGTCGTTGGTGTAGTAAGGTGAATTTAGGTATTCCTGGGCAAGCTCTTCCGCTGAAATCAACGGTCCTACGCCTTCTATGCCATAGTCCAAGAGCTTATTGACTAATTGTTGAGCCTTTTTCATTGAGACCTCCTTTCGTTCAACCCCGGCGAATCCGTCGGTATCGTTTGCCGCACGTGACCACGTGCCCATCGGCCACGACCGCGTAGTCGCGCCAATGTCCTTCAAGACGCCGGGAAACGACCGACCCATCGAAGCGATGAACTCGCTGCCGACCACGCTTGCCAAAGTAGAATATCTCGCCACCGCGACCGGCGGGCGCCCGCTCGCCATGGTCAAGAAGTAAATTCACGGCGCTTTGCGGTATAGCGCGCTGCTGCATTCGGACTTTGGCGCGAGCCGTGTACATGAATCCTCCCTTCCAGGTTACTCTTCGCCGTTGTCTTCCTTGTCGGAAAGGAGCCAACCTAACCCAGCAGCGGTAATTGCTCCAAGCAACCCCAACCGTATTGGACTTGCTGCCAATAACCCCGAAGCAAGTCCGGCACCAGCTACTATGCCCATAGAAGGCGTTGGACTGACGAGTTTTTCCAGCATCGCCTTGGCCTCCGTATTCCCGGCTTCAGCCTCAAGGACAGTTCGATACAGAATATCAAGCCGTTCCTTTTGTCGGCCTCTCGGTACGACCTCATCCTTCATCCAGCGGGATAGCGAGGACGGGGCAACGTCCAGCAGCTTAGCGAGATGGGCCGGCTTGACGGGCGCGTCCGCTGGCTTGCCCGGTATCTCCAGCGGTTTGAGAGCCTCTTGTATTTTCTCTAATTTCTTGGAAACCGGTATCTTCATTTTTGCCACCTCGTTCCTCTCGGGGTTGCTTTAGTATGTTGCATTTCAAGTTCCAAAGGAATAATTATGGAACATGCGTACCTCCCTGTCAACCTTATAGGGGAGGGTTTAGGAGGATTTCGTGGCAATTTTAACATGAAGCAGGCGAAAACCGCCCATCTTAGTCGATGACGACGAGCACCTGGAGGATTTTAAGGAATGTATGGAATGAGAGTGTTGCTGGATACGCATGCTCTCCTGTGGTTTCTTTCTGAAACTGACCCATCCCCGCCCGGCCATCAATGATCCTTTTGCACAATGATCCCCTGCCTTTGAAAAAGGGCGGGAATTTTTCTTGATCACAACGGATCGAGTTGTATGAGCAGAAAATTTGGGTGATAAGAACGTATCGTGTTGAATGAGAAAAAAAGTGGACGATAAGAATCCTATAAGCCAATAACAGAGCAGCCAACAGAGTCATTCAGCCACTCCGCATGATGACTTTGTATATCCGTCCTTGTAGGAATTTTAGGGAACTGTTCAGGAGGCCAGGCTATGCAAACAATAACCGACATTGGAACTTTTATCGACAGTGCTCCTGGAGTAAAGGGCGGACGGCCTAAGATTACAGGCACGGGAGTGACCGTTCAGCGTATTGTGAGCTGGTACAAGTTAGGACTCAGCCCTGAAGAGATTAGCAGAAAAATAGGCCATGTTTCTCTTGCCCAGGTATACGCTGGGTTGACGTATTATCATACCAATCGCGACGAGATCGAAGCGGATATCGCTGTCGAGGAGGCTGAAGCAGATAGGCTGGAGCGAGAACATTATATTTCTCAACGGAGTAGCGGGTGACAATCCGTCTGTATCTGGATGAAATCTGACGACAGGCAAAACACATGCAGGAATAATCCTCTCTCCACAACAGCGTTACTCTGCGGGGGAGCAAATGCGCCGTTTGCTGAAATTGATCGCTATGAAGCGCGCTGAGGATATGCAAAATCAGGTAGAGTTTCTTGGTGCTTGGGGATGATACATGCGACAACGAAACCCCCACACTGCTTGCGAAGTGGCCTGCCTTCATCAATGATGCCAGTCCATGACGCAAAAAGACTCTTTGTCCGGTTCTGTTAGAATCGCCTACGGCTTTGGTCTCTCGGCTGAAGGTATTAAGACCAACGCTTTCAATCTCTTTCTCCTCTTTTATTATCAACAGATTGTTGGACTTGACCCCGGTCTGTGCGGCTTGGCGCTGTTCATTGCCTTGCTCATTGACGCGGTGACTGATCCGGCGGTTGGGGTGTGGTCCGATGGGCTCCGCTCGCGGCTTGGGCGGCGGCATCCGTTTATGTATGCGTCGAGCGTACCGCTTGCAGGATGCTTTATCTGCGTCTTCATGCCGCCTACGGGCTTGAGCCAAACAGCACTATTTTGGTGGCTGCTTGGGTTTGCGGCTGGGACGCGCTTTGCTATGACGCTGTTTGCCATTCCGCACCAAGCTTTAGTGCCTGAGCTGACCACAGACTATGATGAACGCACGTCGCTGCAAACGCTCCGGCTTGTCTTTGCCTGGCTCTTTGGGTTGGTGTATGCCCTCTTGGCGTATGCTGTTTTTCTGCGGGCGACAGAGCAGTATCCACAGGGACTGCTGAATCCTGACGGTTACACCAGCTTTGCCATCTGGGGCGCTATCATCATGGTCGTGACGACCGTGTTCTCCTCGCTTGGTACGCAGCGCGCAGCGCTCCAGGCCCAGGTCGATGAGAGTCGCATGCAGCAGGCGCGCCTGAGGGATCTTCCGCGAGATATCAAAGCCGCCTTGCAGAGTCCTTCATATCGCTCAGCTGTTTTGGGCGGTTTATGTTTGTGGGTCTCTTTTGGGGTAAACCAAAACCTGAATAACTATCTCAATACCTTTTTGTGGGGCTTTACGTCAGAGCAGCTCACCATTTTCATCTTTGTCCTCATCGCCTGCTCTATGTTGGCCCTGGTCATCACGCGGCCGTTGGCGCAATGGCTTGGCAAAAAGCACTTGACCATTGCAACGGCGGTCATTGCGCCGCTGATATTGGCCGGGCAGATTTTTCTGCGCCTGGCCGGCCTGCTGCCAGGGAATGGTGAGCCCATTCTCATGTGGATCGTCGGGGGAGCGGTCTTTGTGAGTTACTCCGCCATGATCATTTCTATGATCATGGTTGGGTCGATGATTGCGGATATCACAGACGAACATGAACTGCGGACAGGAACCCGCCAAGAAGGGTTGTTATTCTCTGCCAATGCCTTCATCGCAAAAGCGTCGTCTGGGCTGGGCGTACTGGTCTCCGGGTTTGTGATTAAACTCGCCGCGTTTCCGGCCAATGCGACTCCCGGCAGTATTGATCCCCAGGTGGTTCACAATCTGGGGCTGTTCACGGCGCTGATTACGTTGCTGTTTGGCGTCGGTATGGTGCTTGGCTTTCTCCCTCACCAGCTTACGCGGGAGCGGCATGAAGCAATCATGGAAGAGTTGCAGCAGGTCCGTGCCTCGGCGTAAAGAAGATACCTTGGGGCCGTGTGTTTATAGGCTTTGCGCTAATTTTTTGATGTCGCCCTGCAAGCGCCGAGGATAGGCTGTCTTAGCGCCAGTGATTGAGAATATAAGCCTGGTTTGCAAGTGGAATCCCCGTGGATTCAAGATGTCCAATCGCGGTAACGATTTGGCGGGGGGTCATATCGCGCGTGGGATCGTTGTCGAGGCGGATGATCAAAATACCAGGATGCATTCCTTGAGCGGTCAGAACCATTTCGTGTAAATCAAAGAAGTCGTCGTGGTTGCGTGTCATCAAAACCAGAGAGCGTTGTATTGTATAGATCAGGTGCCGCGCGTCAGACGCCCCAGAAAGCCGCGCATCAGTGGGCACTGCGGTACTATGACCGGCGTTGGATAAGAGGGTTACTAGACGCCGGTTAGCCGTATCCTCATCCAAATAGAGGTTCATGCACTATGAGGAGTATGTGTCGGGACAAAGGGGGGCTTATCTAGGCCAAATTGCTTCATCCTGACTTCTTCACGGGTGCGCTCGGCCTGTAACAATTCTTGATTGTGTACCGCGTACTCAATGGCCTCATGCACGGCTTCAATAGGAAGGTCGTAATCCTGGGAAACTTCTTCGGGAGTGCAAGGTTCCGCACCGACGGTGAAACGATACAGGACCTCCGCACGGATGCGCCGCCCTTTCATCCAAAGCTGGCGATAATGTGAACCGGGACGAGATTCGAGATGCTGATAGTGAAGGTCTTTTTCCATATTCTGCCGCCCATCCTGTTCGCTTCCACACATTGTCGCATGAGCAGAAAATCTGAGCAATATGGAGGGGAGGTTCGCGAATCTCTCCTACCACTGGACCTTTGGACCTTCACATATTTTGTACCAGTTCTCTCACATCGCCCTGCAAGCGTGGCCCCAGCTGCGAGACAACCTTGCTGGACAGAAAACACGACAAACGAGCGGCGTCTTCGGCCGTCTGACCGTGCGTGATGCCATACAGGAAGGCCCCGGCAAACATGTCGCCCGCGCCTGTCGCGTCAACGGCTTGGATGGGAAAGGCATCGACCTGAAACGATGATCCCCCGAACGTGCCGAGGACACCTTTTTCACTCCGGGTCATCATGACATTGGGGGCGCTGGCCTGAAAGCGTGCAAAGATTTCGGCTTCCTGTTCAACGCCAACATACGCGCCGGCTTCCTGCTCATTGGCAAAAATCAAGTCACAATCGGCAACTGCCGCGCGTAGCGCATCGCCAAAGACATCAACAATGAAGCGATCTGAGAAGGTGAGGGAGATCTTGACCTGATGTTTCTTGGCCAGGTCGATTGCCCGCCGGACGGCTGCTCGCCCGCCGTCTGTCGAAAAGAGATAGCCTTCAAGGTACAGCCACTCGGCTTGTTTGAGGGCATCCTCTGTCACATGCTCGACTTGAAACGCTGCGCTTGCACCGAGATGGGTGTTCATCGTCCGCTCGGCATCTGGCGTAATGAGGATCACACAGGTCCCGGTCGTCTCTCCGCTGATGGGTGGGGTATGCAAGCGCACCCCGAGCGCTTGCATTTCGTCAAAATAAAAGTGTCCCAACTCGTCATCCCCGACCAGACATCCATAGGCGACGTTCCCACCGAGTTGAGAGACGGCAATCATGGAATTGGCAGCCGAGCCGCCGCTGGCCCGATGGGGAGACACTGTGTCGCAGTACTGAAGCACAGTGTTTTGCTCAGCCGTATCGACCAGTTGCATGCCACCTTTGTCGAGGCTCAGCTCTTGCAGTGCCCGCTCTGCAACTTGGAACTGCACGTCAACTAGGGCGTTCCCAATGCCGTATACGTCAAATTTTTTGCTCATAATCTCAAGACTCATTCCTTACGTAGACTTGCTTTCTACTACATGAAAGGAAAAATCTTGGAAATGGCTGCTGAGTGCATTTTTATCCTGCCAACAACATCAGAACAAAATTTTGGCAGCCGTGGTGACAACGGTGTCATACAGCCAGCCGTTGAAGCGCTCCTCATACTGGGCATACGCCTCATCAAGCACCGGCTTTGGATACAGCCGGCCTTGGGTCACAACGGCTTCGAGCGTCGAGAGGGCGGCCAAGTCCTGTGTTGGATCTTCGCCCAAGAGCAAAAAATCGGCTGGCGCGCCTGCTTGTAAGGTCCCGAGTTTTGGTAGGCCCAAGAACTCACCTGGCCAGCGTGTGCCGGTTATCCAGGCTTCTTCAGGAGTGAGCCCGGCATCAACAAAGAGCTGGAGTTCTTGGTGCAGGCTGGCTCCTGGGACGATGAATGGATTCATCACATCACTGGCAAGATGAATCCGAACGCCAGCTTGATGCATACGGCGGATAACTTCGTTCATCTTGGGCAGGGCTGCCTCCATCGCTGCCGAGGTTTCGTCGAAGAAAGGGCCAAATATGACTGAAGGTTGCCATAGCTCACGGTACCAACGTGGCAGCAGATCCGCGGCCGTCTCGCCCAGCATTTGCGGGTCGGTGTGGCGCCGTGCCAACTGTACATTGGCGATATGGGTTGGGGTATGCGCAATCCCCTGCGAGATGGAGGTGCGTATTATGAAGTCGATCCGCTCCTCATCAAGGTCCGGCCAGGCTTTCATAAAGGCGATGAGCTGAGCCGCCCGGTCTGCTTCCGTGTGCGTGACCTGATACAGAGTGACTGGGATGCCGCCGAGATGCTGAACATCTGTCACCTGAGCGGCTTCATATGGTACGGCAAAGGGGAGATGGCCTACGACAGGTAAGCCGTGCTTTTTTGCCGCTTTGCGGATGGCGATAAGGACTTCTTCTGAGACTCCGGAGTATACCTTCACGCAGTCCACCCCAGCAGCAGCGATTTCGTTAACTGCTGCACGTGCCTCATCTGGAGTCCGAACAGATCGAAACCAGGGTTGTGGCCAGGGGGGATCACCATCAAGGATAGGGCCGCAGGCAAAGTAGCGTGGGCCGGGGTATATGCCGTCCCGGACCTTTTGCTTGTAGTCTAAGATCGTGGTGTCAACGAAGCCGATATTGCGGATTGTCGTGATCCCGTGCATCAAAAAAAGGAGATCATGCAGATCTTGATCAACGAGTAAGTGATGCACATGCATGTCGATCAAGCCGGGCAGCATATAGGTGCCAGCAAAATGTGTGGTCTTTTCAGTGTCGGCGCTATCTGGGCTGGATGCTGTGATCGAAACAATGTAGCCGTCTTCGACGATGACGGTTTGTCCGCTTTGTCGATCAAGCCCTGGATTGACGACGGTTACATTAGAAAAGACCAGCCGCTCTTGGGGCGGGACTGTGAGGATATACTGCGGCTGGAGAAGAAACTGGACTGTTCCAGCGAACAGGACCAGCACTCCGACGATAATACCAATAACTATGAGGACACGTTTGACCATACCCATTCCTCCCATTCCTTCCAGACCCTTACTGTGCTCAAGAGGAAAACATATTTGAGACGCAAAAGCGTGAGGAAAAAGTGACGATATGGGGAAGAAATGTGATGAGGTACAGATGTGCGGGCAAAAGATACCAACCAGCTAGCGCAAGCCGGCTTTACGTAGCGCGGCAACCACACGTTCAGTTTCAGAATGATCCTGGTAAGGAAAACGTTGTCTGATGCCGTCCAACGACAGTTGGGGAAGCTGCTGGCGGAGGTGTGTGAGTGCCTGTTGGGCCTCTTTCTGCCGGTTGGTTTCGCTATATAAAATAGTCAGCAAGAGGCGGGCAGAGACAACACACGGATTGCGTGTCAGGGTTCGCTCCACCGCTACGATCGCCTCGTCATGTTGCCCCAGTGCCCGATAGGCAAGTCCGAGGCTGGCCGAGAAATAGCCAGCTGATGGCGGCTCTAGCTGCATTGCCTTTTCTATCAAGTGTAAGGCTTCCTGCGGACGTCCAACCGCAGTTTGCATATCCGCCAGCATGCCATACCCCCACGCATAATGCGGGTCGAGGTGTATACTACGCTCTGCCTCGGCAATGGCTTGCGCGTATTGTCGTTTGAACAGATAGACATAGCCCAGGGTGAGGTGAGCGAAAGGCAGGCGGTCGTCGAGGTTGACGGCCTGTTGGGCGAAGGTGAGGGCCTGTTCGAGGAGGGACGGGGCCTGATGCCAGAACCACGACCACTCCAGCCAATACGTCCAGGCTAAGCCCGCATAGGCGGCTGCATAGTGCTGATCGAGGGCAATGGCGTGTTCATACATCTGTCGCGCCAGTGCCTGATCTTCCGGCGTGAAGCGAAAAACAGACTCTGCTGCGCGCAAATAATAGTCGTAGGCTGCCGGATTGCTCGGGGGCTGCCGTCGCCAACGGCTGGTGTGGGTTCTGCTCTGGTGCTGGCTCTGACCATTCATCTGAGCCGTCTTGACTCCTGCTTCGGCGACAAAGCGGTACCCGTGGCCGTAATGATTTTGGATGCGCTGCTGGCTGCCAGTATTGTGCAGGGCTTTGCGTGCTTTTACCACGCAACGGGTCAAGGAAGAGGGTGTCACCACTTGACCGGGCCATAGCTGGGTGAGGAGTTCGGTTGTAGAGGCCACGCGGTGGCGGTGGCGAATCAGGTAGGCCAGGAGATGAAACACTTTGGGTTCGATCACAACAGGCGTTCCCGCATAGCGGAGCTGGTATAGACTCTCGTCCAGCTCATAGGGACCGAAGAGGTAGAGCTGTGGAGAATCCGGCTGGGAAGGAGAAGACAGCTGGCCGGCTCCGTTTGCTCGTCCATTATTGCTGGCCTCAGGTGGTCCAATGCGTTTCAGAGTGCTTGGAGAAGGGGACTGGGGGTGGCTCTGACTTTGGGTTTCTATCCATTGCTCAAGGTCTTGGCGTCGAAAGCGCCACTGCCTGCCGACTTTTATGCCCGGTAGGTCTCCACGTTGAGCAAGAGTATAGATCGTCTTTTCGGCAACCTTGAGGAGAGCCGCGACGTCTATGAGAGTGAGAATCTCGTCGGACATGGGGGGCGCTCGCTAGCGTTCACCAACCAGCGGTGATGTAACTTTTCGAAAGGTTTCGTCAAGCGAAGTATGCACATCAACAACAGTTGGCTTGCCGTTGGTTAAAGCTTCACGCAAGGCTGGTGCAAGCTGGCTCGGCTCCTCAACTCGTATGCCTTTGCAGCCCATGGCTTGCACAATTTTTGCATGGTCAAAGCTGGCAAAATCACACGCGATATTGCGCTCACCTTGACCATGTTTGACCCAACCGAGGGCTTGATTATTAAAGATGACGTTGACAATCGGAATATTTTCTTCAACCGCCGTCATGAAGCTATTCATGCCAATCGCAAACCCACCATCGCCGCATACGGCAACAACCTGACGTTCGGGGTATATCAACTTGGCGGCCAGCGCAGCTGGCGTGGCATACCCCATGGCACCGACTCCGGCTGGCTGGAGAAATGTGCCGGGGGCTTTGGTCTGGAAGTAGTGCATCATGAACAGCCGGTTCTCGCCTGCATCGCAGGTGACAATGGCATCTGAGGCAATCGCCTGTTGGAGTTCGGTGATGACCCGTTGAGGCAAAATTGGGGCGGCGTTGGATCGAAATTCCTGGGCATTAAAAAAACCGTGCTGCTGACGAGCGGCTTGCAGCCGGGTTTTCCGTTCGCGGACGGTTTCTTCTGAAAGGCGCTCATTCGCAACGAGGGCTTCGCTGATCTGGGCCAGTACGGCTGTGGCGTCTCCAATCAAGGCCATCTCAACCGGATACGTCCAAGACGCGTTCTTAGGCTCAACATCAATCTGAATCAGGGTTTGTCGCTGGGGATTGAGCAGCTTTGACGTCTCAAAAGCGGTGTCGGTTGCGGCAAGCTTGGAGCCGACGACGAGCACCACGTCTGCCGCTCCAATTTCGACATTGGCCAGCGGCGTGCCGAAGGTGCCATACACGCCAAGGGCAAGATCATGCGTTTCGGCAAAGCAGCCTTTGCCGGCGGCACTGGTCGCGACTGGCGCGCCGATTTCTTCGGCCACAGTCACTAACTCCATATATGCCTGGCTGATCCGAACCCCATTACCAGCAATAATCACTGGTCGCTCAGCTTGTGCTAACACTTGAGCCACTTTTTCGACCAGCTGTGTATCTGCTTGCGGGGGATGAACAGAAAGAAAAGGTTCGGTTGCGTATAATGGCGGAACGGACTCCGGACCGACTCGGCCTCGGAGTGCTTGGCTGTGTAATAGGACAGCGACCGGCCCTCTTTCTCCAGATAAGGCATGTTTGAGTGCAATTTGTACGCTGTGCACGCCTTGGACAGGGTCGTTTGCCACAAACGTGCGCTTGGTGATGGCCGAAAACGCCTGTTTGGCGTCCCAGGTTCCGTAGTCACCGGTTCCTGCTTGGTACGGACCGTGTTGGGAATACGGCGCATTGTCACTCAAATCAGTCAACAGCAGCATCGGCGAGCTGGACATATACGCTTCCACAGCGCCCAGGCTGGCATGCAGCAGAAAGGCGGCTTGGCCAATCGCCACACCAGGTTTGCCGGTCAGGCGGCCATACACCTCTGCCATCACACCGGCGCGTGACTCCTCCCGAACAAGGACGGTTCGGATCGTCGATTGATGATCGTACAAGGCATTAAACAGCGCACCCGTATTGCCACCAGGGATACCAAAGACCATATCAATACCGGCTTGTTCCAGAACCCGGATAATTGCCTCACGGGGCGGGACTTCGTCTTGGAGCAGGAGCTGTGTCATAGTGCGTCCCTTTATTGTGTCGTGGCTGTGCCTATACCACGAGAGCCCTACAAAACCCAAGAGATTTTCTGTGCATGTGCCAAAAGGCTAAGCTGTTTTCTTTTGCTTGCGTGGAAAATGTGTGGATGATATAAGGATCTGCTGTTTGGTAGGGGGAGCGTCTATTTCCACTTTGTCATGCGTATATAACAGTTTGGGCCTTGCTTCCTCGCTTAGAACATACTAGTGAAATCGGCTGAAATCTGTAGACTCAGATGGCCCGGCATAAGTTCGGGCTCGAACAGGAGGGAAATTTGCAAGAATTTACATACGACGCGCCAACGTCACTCAGTCAAGCGCTCAGCCAGCTGAGCGCTGCTGGAGACAATGGGCGACTGTTGGCTGGAGGCACGGATCTCATTATTCAGATGCGCGCTGGTGTCAAGCAGCCTGGGATAGTCATTGACGCCAAGACGATTCCTGAACTCCAGAGCTGCACCTTTAATGCCCAGGATGGACTGCGGCTTGGTGCCTCGTATCCGTGCTACAAGCTCATTGGCGATGCAACCATGCAGCAACAGTATCCTGGCCTGGTTGAAGCGGCTGGCCTGATTGGCTCGGATCAGATTCTGAGTCGCGCCTCTGTTGGTGGCAATCTCTGTAATGGGTCGCCCGCTGCGGATACACCTCCCGCCCTTATCGCCCTCGGGGCGACCTGCCATATCGCAGGCCCAAATGGTGAACGGGATGTTGCGGCTGAAGATTTTGTGACCGCTCCTGGCCAAACCGTGCTCGGCCCAGGTGAACTTCTGGTCGAACTCCGCATTCCAGCCCCGCGGGGCAAAACGTCGGACTGCTATTTACGCTTCATTCCGCGCAATGAGATGGATATTGCCGTCGTCGGAGTTGGCTCGTGTGTGTCGCTGGATGGCGAGACCTGCACAGCCGCACGGATTGCGCTCGGAGCGGTTGCGCCAACCCAGTTGTTTGCCCAAGCAGCCAGCGAGTCCCTGGTTGGCAAGCCGTTTAATGAGGCAAATATTGCCAGAGCGGCTGAACTGGCCCAAGACATCGCAACGCCCATCTCGGATATGCGTGGAACGGCTGAATTCCGCACCCATCTGGTTGGCGTCTTAACACGCCGGACGCTCACAGAGGCTGGCAAGCGCGCGCGCGCAAAATAGTCATGAGGCATGAGGACTGAGTAAAAAATGGTCCCCCCACTCAGTCCTCATGACTTTATTTAGGAAGGCAGGAAAAGTATGGCAAGAAAGGTCCACGTTCAAACGACACTGAATGGCGAAGCAGCTGAGTTCTTGTGTGAGCCCCGCCAGAGCTTACTCGAAGTGCTTCGTGATGAAATGGGATTTACTGGCACAAAAGAAGGCTGTCTGACTGGCGACTGTGGCGCCTGTAGCGTGCTGATCAATGGCCGCGCGTCCTGCTCATGTCTCGTATTTGGCGTAGAAGCTGAAGGCCAAGAGCTGACGACAGTTGAAGGTCTGGCCGACGGCGATAAGCTGCATCCGCTGCAACAGAAGTTTCTCGAACATGCATCCCTACAGTGCGGGATTTGTACCCCAGGCTTTCTGGTTACGGCCAAGGCGCTGTTGGATCGCAATCCGAACCCAACGGAACATGAAGTCCGCTATGCATTAGCTGGTAATCTGTGCCGCTGCACGGGCTATGATAAGATTGTGAGAGCAGTCTTAGATGCTGCTTCTGTCATGTAAGAGGGAGGTACGTAATGGCGCAACAAGAGGCAAAATTTAAAGTTATCGGAACCCGCCCGATTCGGCACGATGGTGTCGATAAAGTCACTGGCCGCGCTCAATATGGTGCAGATATTGATCTGCCGGGTCTATTGCACGGTAAAGTGCTGCGCAGCCCGCACGCCCACGCCCGGATTAAATCCATTGACGCATCTGCAGCCCTGGCTGTGCCGGGGGTGAAGGCTGTTATTACCAGCGCCGATTTGCCTGAACTCCCGTCTGGCGTTGTGCCGATGGGCGAACTGCCAATGAATCCACGCTACCTGTCGATGAACGTCTTGGCTCGAGGCAAAGTCTTGTACGATGGTCATGCTGTGGCGGCTATCGCTGCGACTAACCCGCATATTGCGGAAGAAGCGGCCAAGCTCATCAAGGTCGATTACGAAGTCCTGCCGCATAACGCCAATGTTGTAGATGCGATGAAGGACGATGCGCCGATCATGCTGCCTGAGGTGCGGACGAGTGGAGCGGCAGAAAAGACTGATAAAGAGACCAACACAGCCAGTCAGCTGCGTTTTGCGCGGGGCGACCTCGACGCCGGTTTTGCGGCTGCCGAGGTTGTCATTGAGCGTGAGTTTGACACCGCGATGGTCCACCAGGGCTATATTGAGCCGCATAACGCCGTGGCGCAGTACAATGCCGATGGTCGCTCGACAATTTGGGTCAGCACTCAAGGCGCTTTTACTGCCCGTGACCAAACGGCCATGATCCTCGACATTCCGGCCAGTTCGATGAAAGTCGTGCCAGCCGAAATCGGTGGCGGCTTTGGTGGGAAGATCTCGGTGTATTTGGAGCCACTGGCGCTGGTACTATCAAAGAAAACCGGAAAACCGGTCAAGATGGTGATGACCCGTGGCGAAGTCCTGCGTGCCACCGGCCCGACCTCAGGCTCGCATATCAAGGTCAAAATGGGTGCCAGTAAAGACGGGAAGATCACCGCTGCCCAGATCTGGATGGCGTATGAAGCAGGGGCCTTCCCTGGTGCGCCAGTTGGTGCTGGGTGTATGACCGTGCTTGCCCCGTACGATCTGGAAAACCTCCAGATCGATGGCTTTGATGTGCTGGTCAACAAGCCCAAAACGGCTGCTTACCGTGCCCCAGGGTCGAGTAACTCCTCTTTTGCCGGAGAGAGCGTTATCGATGAGTTGGCTGAGAAGCTTGGCTTTGACCCGATTGAATTCCGACGCATCAATGGTGCCAAAGAAGGCACCGCCCAGCCAGCCGGACCGCAGTTTGGCGTCATTGGCTTTATGGAAACGCTTGATGCGGCCCAGAATAGCGATCACTACAAGTCGCCCAAACCGGCAGCCAGCGACGGCAAGATGCGCGGCCGTGGCGTTGCTTCGGGCTTCTGGTTTAACGCTGGTTTCCAGTCGAGCGCAACTGTGAATATGAATAGCGACGGAACGGCTAACGTGGTAACGGGTTCGACCGACATTGGTGGCTCACGGGCCTCTTGTGCCATGATTGCGGCTGAAGTGCTGGGCCTGAAAGCGGAAGAAGTGAACCCAGTTGTGGCTGACACGGATTCAATTGGACATACCGACATGACGGGCGGAAGCCGGGTGACGTTTGCTACCGGGACTGCCGTCTACGAGGCCGCCCAGGATGTGGTCAATCAGCTCAAAGAGCGCGCCGCAAAAAGTTGGAAAGTGGACGTGAAAGAGGTCGTCTTCCAAGATGGTGTGGTGTCGTGCACAAGCAACGGCCATGAGTCAATGAACCTCAAGGAACTGGCCAAAAAACTGCCTCAGACGGGTGGGCCAGTGTCCGGGCGTGCTCAGGTCAACCCGCGCGGTGTTGGGCCTGCCTTTGCGACGCACGTTGTTGACGTTGAAGTTGACCCTGAAACGGGCAAAGTCGATATTTTGCGCTACACCGCGACTCAGGATGTTGGTAAAGCCATCCATCCGAGTTATGTCGAAGGTCAGATCCAAGGTGCTGTGGCTCAAGGCATTGGCTGGGGTCTGAACGAAGAATACTTCTATGATGACAAGGGTACGTTGCGGAACTCAGGTTTTCTCGACTACCGGATGCCGACCTGCCTTGATCTGCCCATGATTGAGACGATTCTGATTGAAGTCCCGAATCCTGGTCATCCAGTTGGCGTGCGTGGTGTGGGCGAAGTGCCTATTATCCCGCCACCTGCTGCTGTTGCGAATGCCATACACAATGCGCTTGGCGTGCGGATGGCAGAGCTGCCGATGTCACCAGGCAAAATCGCAAAAGCGGTCATGGAACAGAAGTAGCTGACGAAAAAATCCTCTCCCTCTCCCTCAGGGAGAGGGAAAAGACGAGACGAATCTGTATGGCAACCGTCTTTATTCCTGCGCTGATGCGAAAGCTGTCTGGTGGAAAAGACCGCACGACGGCGACTGGCGAAACGCTGCGGGCTATCGTGGACGATCTGGAGCGCCAGTTTCCTGGCTTTCGTGAGCGGGTGGTTGAAGACAACGACCTAGCTGGCTCGGTAGCAGTTTCGGTGAATGGAGAGATCATTACTGGTGGCCTGTCAGAGTCTATCCCAGCTGATAGCGAGATTCATTTTGTTCCCGCTATCGGTGGGGGATAAAACGATTTTGATATCGATTTGATGGGGAAGGGCATGTATTGCTCTTCCCCATTTTTTTTGCAAAAGTTCTCCATACCTAAGGAGGGAAATCATGGCTCAACAAGAAGCAAAATTTCGGGTGATTGGTACCCGTCCGATTCGACATGATGGCGTTGATAAGGTGACTGGCCGGGCCAAATATGGAGCGGATATCGACCTGGCTGGCATGTTACACGGCAAGGTCCTGCGTAGTCCGCACGCGCATGCCCGTATCAAGTCAATTGATGCCTCAGCTGCCCTGGCCATGCCTGGGGTCAAGGCTGTTATCACCGGTAAAGATTTTCCAGATCTGGCCCCCGGTCCGCAGCCGATGGGTGATCTGATTGTGAATCCGCACGACCTGTCTCATAACATCATGGCCCGCGATACGGTCCGCTACGACGGACAGGCAGTCGCAGCTGTTGCAGCGACGAGTCCACACATTGCTGAGGAAGCACTCAAGCTCATCAATGTCGAGTACGAAGTCTTGCCGCATGTGTCGGATGTTATGTCAGCGATGAAAGACGATGCGCCGATTTTGCACCCAGAGATGAGGACAAGCGGCCTGGAAGAGCCCAGTGATACCCCCACGAATGTGGCCAGTCACGTCCAGTTTGCGCGGGGCGATCTTGCGGCCGGCTTTGCTGCTGCCGATGTTGTTGTGGAACGCGAGTTTGATACATCGATGGTCCACCAAGGCTATATCGAACCGCACAATGCTGTCGCTCAGTATAACGCCGACGGCCGCGCGACTGTCTGGGTGAGTACCCAGGGAGCATTTTCTATTCGTGACCTGTGCGCCCGGATACTGAAAATGGAGACGGGCCAAATCAAAGTTATTCCGACTGAAATCGGCGGTGGCTTTGGTGGGAAAACAACCGTTTATCTTGAGCCGCTGGCGCTACTGTTATCGAAACAAACCGGCCAGGCAGTCAAACTGGTTATGACTCGTGGTGAAGTCCTGCGGGCGACGGGACCAACCTCTGGTTCGCATATCCGGATGAAGATGGGTGCCAAGAACGACGGCACGATTAGCGCTGCTGAGTTGTGGATGGCCTTTGAGGCGGGAGCCTTTCCCGGTTCACCGGTTGGGGCCGGCTCAATGATGGCGCTTGGGCCATACAATTTGGAAAATCTCCAGATTGACGGTTATGACGTGGTGCTGAATAAACCCAAGACAGCTGCCTACCGTGCGCCTGGCACAACCAACCCGGTCATGGCTGTCGAGACCGTTGTAGACGAAGTGGCAGAAAAGCTCGGTATTGAGCCGCTTGAATTTCGACGGATCAACGGCACCAAAGAAGGCACGGCCCAACCGGCTGGACCACAGTTTCCTCGGATTGGATTTTTGGAAACGCTTGAGGCGATCAAGAACAGCGACCACTACAAGTCAGAGCTCGCCCCGTCGAGCACCGGGACAAAACGTGGACGCGGCGTCGCCTCAGGATTTTGGCGCAATGCGGGACTCCAATCGAGCGCCATCGTCAGTATCAATTCTGATGGAACAGCGAATGTGGTCACAGGTTGTCCTGATATAGGCGGCAGCCGTGCCTCGTGCGCCATGATCACGGCTGAGGTGCTCGGACTGGAAGCTGAGGAGGTCCATCCAGTCGTTGCAGATACGGAATCTATCGGTCACAACGATGTGACGGGCGGCAGCCGAGTGACGTTTGCGACGGGTTATGCCATATACAACGCCGCTCAAGATGTGATTAGTCAACTCAAAGAACGAGCGGCAAAAACGTGGAATGTCAGCCCGGAAGAGGTCATCTTCCAACAGGGTGTGATGTCGTGCACCAGCAACGGTCACGAGTCGATAGATCTTAAAGACTTAGCCGCCAAGTTTGCGCAGACCGGTGGCCCAGTGATTGGACGGGCGCAAGTCAATCCCACCGGCGTTGGCCCATCGTTTGCCACCCATCTGGTTGATGTTGAAGTTGACCCAGAAACGGGCAAAGTCGATATCCTACGTTACACCGCCTGCCAGGATGTCGGAAAAGCCGTGCACCCAAGCTACGTCGAAGGCCAGATCCAAGGCGGCGTCGCCCAAGGCGTCGGTTGGGCGCTGAACGAAGAATATTTCTATGACGAGAATGGCACGCTCAAGAACTCTGGTTTCTTGGACTACCGGATGCCGACGTGTTTGGATCTGCCGATGATTGAGACCATCCTGGTCGAAGTCCCTAATCCTGGTCATCCGATTGGCATCCGTGGCGTTGGCGAAGTGCCGATTGTTCCGCCGCCGGCTGCAATTGCGAATGCGATTTACCGGGCGGTTGGGGTGCGGATGCAAGAGCTGCCGATGGCCCCAGCCAAGGTGGCCAAGGCGATTCAGAGCAACGGATAAAATACACACAGTGTCGCTGGATGAGATAGGGAAGAGCATGGCTTGCTCTTCCCTATTTTTTTTGGAACTTTCCAGATACATTTTCACTACGTTTTTGAAAGAATTGGAATTCTGCCCAGATTGCACACAAGACTGCGCAGCGGAGGAAAATATGGAAGCCCAACAAGAGCATAAATTTAAAGTCATTGGGACGCGTCCGATTCGCCACGATGGCGCGGATAAGGTGACTGGTCGCGCCAAGTACGGTGCTGATCTGAACTTGCCCGGCATGTTACACGGCAAAGTCTTACGCAGTCCACATGCCCACGCCCGCATTAAATCAATCGATACGACTGCTGCTCTGGCAGTACCTGGGGTCAAGGCAATTGTGACCGGTAAAGATTTTCCTGAGATCGAAAAGGGCCTGCTGCAAATCGGTGAGAACATGGTCAATCCACGCTATCTGTCGCTGAACCTGATGGCGCGGGACAAAGTCTTGTACGATGGTCATGCGCTCGCTGCTGTGGCCGCGACCAGTCCGCATATTGCCGAAGAAGCGGTTAACCTTATCAAGGTCGAATACGAAATTCTGCCGCATGTACAAGATGTCCTGGAGTCAATGAAAGACGGTGCGCCGATTTTACACTCTGATCTGCGGACCGGTGGGACGCCAGAAAAAGTTGATAAAGAGACGAATATTGCCAACCAAGTCCGCTTTGCTCGGGGCGACCTGAACGAAGGGTTTGCCACCGCAGACGTGATTGTGGAAAAAGAGTTCTCTACCTCCATGGTCCACCAAGGCTATATCGAACCGCACAGTGTCGTGTCCCAGTACAATCCAGACGGTCAATCGACCGTCTGGGTCAGTACCCAGGGACAATTTGCTATCCGCGAGCTGTGTGGTGGTCTGCTCAAGATGCCGCCCAGCAAGATCAAAGTCATTCCGGCTGAAATTGGCGGCGGCTTTGGCGGCAAAACGACCGTCTACGTAGAACATGTGGCTCTGCTTCTCTCCCAGCATACGGGCCGACCGGTCAAGATCGTCATGACCCGGAACGAAGTCTTACGCGCAACTGGTCCAACCCCAGGTTCACATATTTACGCCAAAATTGGGGCCAATAAAGACGGCAAGATTACAGCGGCTGAGCTGCGCTTATCGTTCGAAGCCGGAGCGTTTCCTGGTTCCCCAGTTGGAGCGGGCAGCATGACCGTGTTAGCCCCGTACGATTTAGAAAATTTCCAGATCGACGGCTTCGACGTCGTGGTCAATAAACCCAAGACATGCGCCTACCGGGCTCCCGGTGCAACCAATCCGGCCATGGCAGCTGAGACGCTGATTGATGAGTTGGCCGAAAAGTTGGGCATTGATCCCCTCGAGTTTCGGCGCATCAATGGTGCCAAAGAAGGCACCTCGCAGCCGGCTGGGCCGCAGTTCAAGAAGATTGGTTTTCTCGAAACGGTTGATGCGATCAAAAATAGCGATCACTATCAGTCTCCACTGCCCCAGTCTGGCAACGGCAAACTGCGCGGTCGTGGAGTGGCGACGGGATTTTGGTTTAATGCGGCGTTCCAGTCTTCAGCGACGGTCAGCATTAATACTGACGGGACGGCGAATGTTGTGACGGGTTCGCCTGATATTGGTGGCAGCCGGGCGTCGTGTGCGATGATTGCGGCTGAGGTGCTCGGTTTGGCTGCTGAAGAGGTGCATCCGGTTGTCGCCGATACCGAGTCGATTGGGCATACCGACGGCACGGGTGGCAGCCGGGTGACCTTTGCCACAGGTATGGCCGTGTATGAAGCGGCCAGCAACGCGGTCAATATCATCAAGCAGCGCGCGGCGACATTCTGGAAAGTCAAACCCGAAGAAGTGGTCTTCCAAGATGGCGTGGTGTCGTGTACGACAAACGGCCATGAATCGTTGACCCTCAAAGACCTCGCGCCAAAGTTACCCCGCTCTGGTGGACCAGTGATGGGCAGCGCCTCGGTTCGGCCACGTGGTGTTGGACCCGCCTTTGCCGCACATGTCGTTGATGTTGAAGTGGACCCTGAGACGGGCAAGGTCGATATTGTACGCTATACGGCTTCACAAGATGTTGGTAAAGCTGTCCATCCGAGCTATGTCGAAGGTCAAATTCAAGGCGGGGTCGCGCAGGGTATTGGCTGGGCACTCAACGAAGAATACTTCTACGATGAGAACGGCACTATGCGGAATGCCGGTTTCCTCGACTATCGGATGCCCACTTGTCTCGATCTACCCATGATCGAAACAATCCTGGTTGAAGTCGCCAATCCTGGTCACCCGATCGGGATTCGTGGTGTTGGGGAAGTGCCCATCGTCCCGCCCCCGGCCGCGATCGCGAATGCCATCTATCACGCCACCGGGGTGCGGATGCAAGAACTGCCGATGTCCCCAGCTAAGATCACTAAGGCGCTGCTGGAAAAAAACGCCTAACGCACGAACCTGATGAGAACACGTCTCCTCTCTCTCGCGGGAGAGGCGTGTCCTGAGCACAGTCGAAGGGGCCAGGGTGAAGGGGGGCTACAAGCATCCAGTCACAAGCTCGGCCGAATCTCCCCCATTTTCAGATGAGGCACTATGGCACAACCGCAAGCGCACTTTGAAACCATCAACGGACTCCGGCTCCACTATCTCGATTGGGGCACCCCAGGCAAACAACCGCTCATCCTGTTACACGGTGGTTCGGCCTATGCCCAATGGTGGGACTTCTTTGCTCCCGCATTCAGCGAAAATTTCCACGTCATCGCCCCAGACTGGCGCGGCCATGGTGAAAGCCAGCACGTTGACCCACCAGCCTATAGCAGCCGTCATTATATCGACGATTTACATAAACTTCTTGTGAAAATTGGTATCGAACGACCGGTGATTCTAGGCCACTCCATGGGTGGGCATAATGCCGTGATCTACGCCACCGAACATGCCGCCGAGATGGCTGCCTTGGTGATGGTGGATACCAACGTCAGCTATCCTGAATCCGCAGTAAAGTTCCTGAGCGAACTTGGTGAAAAGCCAGCCAAAGTATTTGATTCGTTTGCCGAGGCTGTCAGCCGCTTTCGCGTTTTACCCCGTGAATCGGTTTTCTCAAAAGAGCGCCTGCACTATATCGCCTCGTTTGCCTTCAAAGAGCGGGCAGATGGTAAATGGACGTCCAAGCTCGATCGCCGCACGCTCTTTCGGGACCCCGTTGATGGGCGTGAGCTATTGTCAAAAATTACCTGCCCAGCCTTGATTGTGAAGGCGGAGAACAGCCCAGTCCTGAATCAGGAGAAGCTCGAGCGCATTTGTTCTGGTGTACCAAACGGCCGTTGGGCTGAAGTGAAAGACTGCTATCACCATATTATGCTGGATAATCCGGAAGGGTTGATTGAAGTCGTGCAGAGATTTTTGGAGGAGGTTGTTCCGGGTCAATGAGTAAGGTCTGTGTGTCTAAGCCTCAGAGAACAGAAGCCACCTCATCAGTCATGAGTTGCTATACCATTCTCGCATCAACAAAACAGGCCAAGAGGAAACCCTCTTGGCCTGTGTCTTGGCAGCGGACTATCGCAATCTAGTCCAAATCCATCCGGTAGACCTTGACGGCATTATCAAACACGATCTTTTTGGTGACTGCTTCGGGTACGCCGACGAAGTCCTTTGCGATCCACTGGCGAGATTCCGGCCAGGTTGAGTCGGTATGCGGGAAGTCGGACGCCCACATGTAGTTATTTTCGCCGAAGATCTTATACGTGGCGGGACCAACAGCGTCATCTTGGAAGGTGCCCCACATCTGGCGCCGGACATAATCGCTCGGCTTCATCGGCAGCGGGGTCTTTTCCATGGCATTGAACTTCTCGTAGGCATGATCCATGCGATACATGAAGTGCGGAAACCAGCCAATATCGTTTTCAGCCGAGATAATTTTGAGCTTGGGGAAACGCTCCAGCACGCCACCAAAGATGAGCGTCGTCAGTGAGCGCTGGATTTCGTGGATCAGGTTCATATAGAAGGAGCTGATCTCCTCAAAATTGATTTTGCTCTCTTTGCTCTTGCCAGTGATGACATGCAAGGACAGCGGCATTTCCAGGTCAGACGCAGCCTGCCAGAATTTGTCATACTCCCGACTACTATAGGGTTTATCTTCCGGAGGGGAGCCCCAAATCATGGCTCCACGCAAGCCAAGCTTGTGGGTGCGTTCAAGTTCTTTGACGCCGACATCCACGTCATCCAGGGGAATAAGGCTCACACCATATAGGCGTTTGGGATTGTAAGAACAGAATTCTGCTACCCAGTCGTTATAGACGCGAAAGCAGGCTTGCTGCAGTTCGGCGTTTTCCAGACCGAACAGGGACATGCCCAGCGTGGTGTACAGCACTTCCGCCTCAACACCATCGATCTCTTGGTCTTTAATCCGTTCAGCTGGGTCCCAGCCGCTCGGGCGAGCAGCTTCATAGCCCTTATCCATATGATCTTTGAGTTCTTGCCCTGACCGGCCCGCTCCAAATCCACCGGCGACGGGAAAAGGATCAATGCCTTCCGCGACAAAAATCAACCCAGGTTTTTTGGGGTTTTCGATCACTTTGGGAGCATGATCTCTGTATTTTGCATCAAGTCGCTCTACCCAGAGTTCAGCTGGCTCCATCATATGAGAATCAGCTGAGACAACACGCATATTGGCCATAGTGGGCCCTCCTTCAGTACGTATGAAATCGTATCGTTTATGGATGTTGTGTCGCACAGCCGTCTGGGCTGTGTCAAGGTCTGCTGAGCGTCCGTTCATTTTTTGGAATCGTCTTGTGTCTTTTGATCCTGGGGCTCCTCGTGGTCGTGTGGCTCTTCTTGTTCCTGGCTCTTGTTAAAGCGTTGGCGGTGGACTTCGCGCCAGTGGAAGGATTGGGGGGGTTGCTGTTGGCGTTCAAGGCTGCGGACAAGCAGCTCTTTGCGATCGGAGCGGCCAAAGCAATGCTCGCCTATCCAGAGTTCCCAACCTGGGCGCTTTTTACCATCCGGGCCGACAATTTGGCAGCGGACAAAATGGGGTTTTTCTCCCACTCGAACGATTGGCTTAGAGGATTCGTCTGAGGCTGAGGTTAGTTCTGGGACTGGTTCTGGGGCCGGTTTTTTCGGCTGTTCCACCACACCTGTCTCCTCATGGTTGGGATCATGTTCGGGCAATCAGCTCCAGAAACCCACGCAACATGCGATAGGTGAGGCCCCAGATGGTTTTCCCGCCGTAGAGCAGAGCTGGAACTTCAATTGAGGTGCCATCGTGCAAATCCCGGCGGACGTTCTGTTCTACTCCATTCTGTTGCATAAACGCCAGTGGTACCCAAATTATGTCTTGTACTTCAACCGGATCTGGGTCTGGACGTGCTTCCGGGGACACGAGATACACATGTGGGGTGACCGTCATATTAATAGACCGCCCGCGTGGCATGGCCTGGACGACTTCCAGCTGGCCCAAATATTCGCCATGCTGTTCAAGGTCGATGCCGACCTCTTCTTGTGTTTCGCGCTGTGTCGTGATCTGTAAACTTGGATCATCCGGCTCATGGCGACCACCGGGGAAAGCCATGTGACCAGACCAGGGATCCTGGGGATGCTGCGCCCGGTGGATAAATAGGACATGCAGATCATCCTCCTGAGGTCGGAGCAGCACTGCGACTCCTGCGCGCATATCGGTCTCGACTGCAGGCGGGGCGGGGGGGTGGTTGGCGAGTGTTTTGCGGATGTGTTCTATTTTAGCGTGTACCATGCCACCTCTTCCTTCAGCCGAACGTTTATTATACCTGACTTTTGGTGGGGGGGAATCCAACCCCTCAGTCTTTGTTGGAAGTCTTGGTTGGCGGCCGGAGTCTATGCTAGACAGGGGGGGATATGCAAGAGCTCGCACAGTAGCGCAGCTCACACGGTTTGGCAGGATTTGGCAGGATCAGGAAAAATTTAGAAAACTCAGACAGTATGAAATTTTCTACTCTCTCAATTATGGATCATCACCCCAGTCTGGGACGTTCGGTGCCTACGTTCTACAAAGAAATATTGGGCCAAATCGAAGCTGCCGAAGGGCTTGGATTTCACGCCGCATGGTTTGCCGAGCATCATTTTAGTACGTATGGGAGTTGTCCCGCTCCGCCGGTTCTCTTGTCTGCGGCTGCCCAGCGGACCACCCGGCTACGTCTGGGGGTGGCGGTGAGTGTCCTGCCGTTTCATAACCCAATCGATATTGCTGAGCAGTACGCACTGGTGGATATTCTGAGTGAGGGCCGACTCGATCTGGCGGTTGGACGCGGCTATCTCGCCCATGAATACGAGGGCTTTCGTGTCTCTCGGGAAGAGAGTGCCGGACGTTTTGAGGAAGCCCTGAGCATCCTCGAACAAGCCTGGAGCGGTGAGTCTTTCACCTTTGAAGGTCAGTATTTTCAATATGGGCCGCTGACGCTGAATGTGTTGCCGGTGCAGCAACCACGGCCCCCGATGTGGATTGCCGGCCTCAGCCCTGAAACCTATGAACGTGCTCCGCAGCGCGGTTATCCGATCATGGGCGTGCCATATATCCTGCCGCATGTTGAGGCGTTGCAGCCCTTGCTGGACGGTTTTCAGCGGGCTGCTGACAAGGCTGGGTTATCCTCAGCTGACCTGGAGCCAGCATTTGCGTTTCACGTGTATGTCGGAGAGACCGATGCACAGGCTGCTGACGAGGCCGAGTCCTACATCCAGCGTTATGTGGATACACGCGCAGTCGGGAATACAAAAAGTTTTGCTGAGTTGCAAGATAAGGGACTGATCATTATTGGCGGGCCGGAACACTGTATCCGGATGATACAGCGTCTTGAGAGCTGGGGCATGCGGCAGATGTTAGCAATTTTTAACTACGGTGGATTTCCGCATCCGTACGTACTCGGGTCAATGCAGCGGTTCAGCCAAGAGGTCATGCCGGCATTCACCTGAGGAGTGTATTCATCTGAACTCCTCCAGCCCCGCCTTGGCCTCTTGGCTGATCCTTTGCGGAGTGAGAACCTGCTGTGGCTTTCCATTGGCAGGAAGACTGGAACCAGTCTGACGTCACTGTTGGGAGCTTTCTTCTTGGTTGGCATCTTTGAGCGCATCCAGGACGGCGCTCGCTCGTTGCACGTGGACTTGGACCTCCAGGATCTGATTCAGGAGACGGCTAATATACGTCCGCGCCTCTTCTGTCTGAGGCCCCAGGCCCTTCACCAATTGTGTCGCTGTCCCGATCCCTTGCGTCGCCTGGTTCACAGCACTTTTGACCTCAGCGAAGGTTTCTGTGTCGATAATCATGTTTGTTCCTCTCTGAAGGGCCACCCACAAAGTCTTGGTTTGCATCTCTGTAATGGTGACAGGCGCAGGGAGCAGAGTATAGAAAGATACGGCCTAACGTCAATCCGTATTGTGCCATGTCGTGTGATGTTATGCGATCTCGTGCAAGCTTGACAAAAAGTCGGTTTTCTGGCCTGCGAGAGCTGATATTCGGACACAAACCTTGACACAAGCCGCCAAGATAGCAGATGATAACTGCTGCTCGCCTCCTAACGGTATGGAGCAACATGTCGGGAAACTCGAACGGGAGAACATAGCTGTATGAAACACGCCCTCAGCGGGATTCGCGTAGTGGATCTGACGCATTATATTGCCGGCCCGTATTGTACTAAGCTCTTAGCCGATTATGGGGCTGAGGTTCTGAAGATTGAAAAACCTGGGCAAGGAGAAGGCGGGCGGGGACTGCCACCTTTTTTTGCTGATCAGCCTGGAGTGGAGCGGAGTGGTCTGTTTTCTTTTCTGAATACAAATAAACAAGACCTGACGCTTGATCTCAAAACTGACCGAGGCCGAGAGATTGCGCTCGCACTCGTCGGACAAGCCGACGTTCTCGTCGAAAATTTTCGGCCTGGAGTTTTGGACCGCTTGGGCTTCACGGCTGAAGCCTTGGAGCAGGCCAATCCACACTTGGTGCATACGTCTATTTCAAACTTCGGCTCCTCCGGTCCGTATCGGGACTATCGAATGACGGATGGGGTTGCGTATGCATTGGGCGGCTGGACCTATCCGATGGGAGAACTCGACCGGCCGCCTGTCCAGCCGGGGGGCGCGTTCGGCCAATACATCGCTGGCCTCTACGCTGCCATTGGCACGTTGCAAGCCGTGCGCGATAGAGAGTCACTCAATGCCGTCCAACATCTAGAGGTCTCGATCCAAGAAGCTCTGGTGGCCACGACGCTCTACGATTTTGTGGCGTTTTCGTACTCCGGGTTTATTCGCCAGCGCTCTGGACGCCAATTCCATCTTGGCTATCCAAATCTGGTGACCTTGCCCTGCGCGGACGGCTATGTCGGCATTCACGCTGGGTTGCCGCACCAGATTTATGCCTTGCTAGAGATGGTCGGACGCCCGGACTTAGCCAATGATCCGCGCTTTCAGACTGTCGCCACCCTCGGAGCAAACGCCCAAGAGCTGCACGCTGCGCTATTGCCCTGGCTGAAAGACCAAAAGAAAGAAGATATCTACCATGCCGCTCAAGCCCGTGGCATTCCAGCCTGTCCGATTCCCTCACCCAAAGAAGTCGTTGAATGGGTGCATCTGAAAGAGCGTGGGCACTTTCTTGAAATTGCACATCCCGAAGGTGGCACGCTGAAAATTCCAGGTCCGCCGTTTCGGGAGTATGGAAAACCGCTGTGGCCTTTGACGCGCGGGCCATTGTTAGGCGAGCATACCCAAGAGGTGTTGGGGAAGAAGCTGGGCTATGCAGCGGCAGATGTCCGACAGTTACGGGCTGAAGGGATAGTTTAAGACGTGAAGAATAAAACGTGAAGCGTCAAAAGACACACACACTCTAGCCTTCCCTTCACGTTTCAGGTTTCAGGTACTTCAAGCAGATAGCTTACGGCTACAGGAAAGAGCAAGTAAAGTAGGGAGAAAACCATGACCAAACCACTC
The DNA here is from genome assembly GCA_965231765.1 of Binatia bacterium. Taxonomy (GTDB): domain Bacteria; phylum Desulfobacterota; class Binatia; order Bin18; family Bin18; genus JAAXHF01. The sequence continues at coordinate 2,546,210 of OZ246887.1, read as the reverse complement.
CGCATCGTCGATCTCACCAACGGCTGGGCAGGCCCGATGGCAACCTGTTTGTTGGGTGATTTTGGCGCACAAGTCATTAAAGTTGAGTCGCCTTCGCATATGGACTGGTGGCGCGGCTCGGGCTTGCAGGGATCGCCTGACGGACCAAAGCTGTACGAACAATCTCCGACGTTTAATACGGTTAATCGGAACAAGATCGGTATTGCGTTGGAGCTTACCCATCCGCGTGGGCGTGAATTGTTTAAGGAGCTGATTCGGGTTAGCGATGTCCTTGTGGCTAATTATCCACCACGTATTTTACGTAAATTGGGGATCGACTTTGATGCGCTGTTGGCAGTGAATCCAAAGCTGGTGATGGTGACCTTGCCCGCCTTTGGGAATACTGGTCCGGAGAGTGAATATGTCGGTTTTGGTTGTACAACTGAAGCGATGGCCGGTATTACCGGGGTGAGCGGCTATGCAGGCGGGCCGCCGCAGATGGTCAGCAATGCGATTGGTGATCCTGTTTCTGCGCTGAACGCGTGTTTTGCTTCGTTAGTCGGGATGTTTGAACAAGAGCGGCGTGGGGCAGGGATTTCGGTTGATCTGTCCCATGTGGAAGGTTTACTGCCATTAAACGCGGAAGCGCTGCTGGATTATACGGTCAATGACCGGGTCCAAGAACCGATTGGCAATCGTCACCGGACGATGGCCCCACATGGCTGTTATCCCTGTGCCGGTGATGACGGGTGGGTGTTTATTAGCATTGCTTCAGATGCTGAATGGGAGAAATTCTGCCAAGTGCTCGGCCAACCAGCTTGGACACAAAAAGAAGAGCTGGCTACTGCTGCGGGCAGAAAAGCGGCTGAGAACGCCCTGGATGAACACATCGCGGCTTGGACAAAAGACCAGGAACATACGGCTGTCATGGAGCAATTACAACAGGCTGGCGTCACGGCCGGGGCGGTCTTGTCTGGGCCGGAAGTGATGAGCGATGCTCATCTCGCTGCCCGTGAATTTCTTTTGGCGATCGATCGGGAAGAAGCTGGTATGCACCTGTATCCAGGATTTGTACCCGCCTTCCACCCCAAGCCGTCCGAAGTGCACCATCCTGCACCGTGTTTCGGTGAACATAACGCCAAAGTGTTTGGAGATATTCTCGGACTTGCCGAGGAAGAAATTCAGCAGCTTGAGAGCGAGCGGATCATTAGCCAAGAGCCGGTTTTGCCGTAAGACGCCGTTGAAAAACCTACCACCCGAGCGCCACGGGCGTAAGCCCGTGGGTATCTACTCCGTCCGCACCTCATCACTCACAATCTGGCCGTCCCGCAAACGAATCAGACGCCGGGCACGGTCCATGATCTGCGGGTCATGGGTAGAAAAGATAAACGTCGTGCTATGTGTCTGATTGAGCTGGACCATAACATCCAGCAAGGCCGATGCCGTTGCAGAGTCGAGATTCGCCGTCGGTTCATCGGCCAGGATGAGGGCTGGTTCGGTAGCCATGGCTCTGGCCACCGCCACCCGTTGTTGCTGGCCACCGGATAATTGAGTCGGCCGCCGCTTCTCAAAGCCAGCCAGTCCAATCTCAGCAAACAGCTGATCGATCTTTGCTCGCCGTTGTGGCTCGGAAACCCCCTGTAGCAAGAGGGTGAACTCTGCATTTTCCCTGGCGGTCAAGACGGGGATCAGATTATACGCCTGAAAGACAAAACCAATATGCTGGAGGCGCAAACGGGCCAGCGTGCCCCTGGATAAGGCTTGGAAGTTGTGGCCAGCAATCCAGACCTCTCCACTGTCGGACTGATCGAGTCCACCAATAACGTTCAGCAGAGTGGTTTTGCCTGAACCAGATGGACCAGCGATAGCCAGAAATTCGCCTGTTTTGATCTGCAGCTGAATGCCTTGTAAGGCATGCACCGCCAGGCCATTGGTCTGGTATGTCCTGCCCACGTCTTTGAGTTCGACTGCCCACTCGCTCATGTCTGCCTCTACATGGCCCGGAGTGCCCCAGGCAACTCAGTTCGGGCGGCTTTCCAGCCTGGATACACGGCCATCAGCAGAGCCAGCGTCCCAACGACACTGACTGCCCAGATAATCCGTGCCTGACTGAGAGAAGAGTACAGAATCGGGTCAAAGACTGTACCCGCAATAGCTAAATCGGTTTCGGTGAAGAGGCGTATATCCAAACCATAGGTCGCAAAATACGAGTGGACGCCCAGTCCCAGGGCCAATCCCAGAGCCAGGCTGAGGATAATCAAAACCAGTGATTCATACATGACGAGGGCCAACAACTGAACCGGTCGCAAGCCCAGAGCAGCACACACACCGAGTTCATACCGACGCTCTAAGACCGCCATCAACATTGTGTTCAGAACGCCCAAGGCAACCATGACTAAGATAATACCATTCATCACATAGTTAAAGGCGTCGTCGAGCCACACAAATTGAGCCAGCTCGGCGAGGGCTTCACGCCAGGTGAGGACTTCAATCCCAGTTGGGCTGAATTGCTGACGTAGTACGTCTGCTGTCGGCACACTGGCACTTTCCTGGTGCAGAAAAATGGCGATCTGAGTGATCTGGTCACCGGCTCCAAGGAAGGTCTGCGTTTTGGGCAGGGACAGGTGGACCAGGTATGCATCCACCTCACGTAGGCCAGTGCGGAAGATCCCGACTACCCGGAACGAGGCGTTTTGAATCTCTCCGCCTGCTCCATTTGTCTCCCTTGTTCTCTTGGTGTCTGCTTCAGGTTGGACGCGGACCGCTTGGGCCATGAGAACAACCTTTGAACCGATGCGCACTTTTAGCTTTTGGGCTAACTCAGCTCCAATAACGAGCCCTGAAGCCTGCTCGTCATTGGGATATGCTTCCGGATAGAGTCCCAGATAGGATCCCTCAATCATGCGCTGCGGAATCAGCGACACTGTGTATTCGGCTTGTGGCTGCACGCCGACAATACCTACCCCCGAGGCATTCGTCGCAGAACTCAGCAGACCAGAGGCCAGCAAGCGCGGACTGATGCTGTGTACTGGAGAGGGTGCATGCTGGGGTTGCAGTAAGGCATCAACTGTCGAGATCACATGTGATGGAAGGAGGAGATCCTGCGACCGCGTGCGTTGATACCCCTCGGCCTGAATCACCACGTGGCCGCCCCCCAGCTTGATACCATTCGCGACCATCTGTTCATGGCTGCCGTCACCGAGACCCAGCGAGAATAATAAAAAGGCGAGGCCCAACCCAAGAGCCAGGACGGTCAGGATGGTCCGGCGCGGATAGCGCCACAGGTTGCGCCAGGCAAGCGTGAAGAGCAGTCGTCCGTGTGTCATGTGTCAGCAGCCTGTTCTCATGCGCGTCGCATGGCTTCAATCGGTCGAAAACGGGCCGCGCGAAGAGCGGGGTAGAGTGCCGATACAGCTGCCACAGCCGTGAGCCCGAGCGCGGCCTGGACATAGCTCGGAAAATCATGTTGGCCATACCAAATCGGATCAATCGCCACGCCTGCCATCGACAGTCCGTCCATCACATTCCGCAAATCTAGACCATAGGTCTGGAGATACCACAGCAAGGGCAGGCCGACCGTGCCGCCCAAGGCTAAACTTACTCCAGCGAGGAGAAGGGCTTCGATCAAAATGAGTCCGACCAGATAGACTGGACGGAGTCCGAGCGCCATCAAGACCCCGAACTCGCGCGTCCGTTCGAACACCGCCATGAGCATGGTGTTCACCACCCCAATGATGGCGACAAGAAAAACAATCGAGAAGAGAATTGCATTCGTACCTCTGTTCAGACGGACATATTCGGCTAAGACAGGTGAGAGCTCCGGCCAGGCCCGAATCCGAGCTGGAATGAGGCTGCGCAGCTGGCTTTCGAGTGCAGCAGCCACACTGCTGGCTTCGGCGGCGCTTGTGGTGATGATGCCAATTTCATGAATCCGGTTTGCGGGCAGACTCAATAATGCCTGCGCTGTTGATAAGGAGAGGAGCACCAGCTCACGATCTGTGGCCTCAAGACCTGTCCGCAGGATGCCGACGACAGTGTATACGTCATTCCCAATCGAGCCATCCGCGGCCTGAGTGACAAGAACAATCTCTGAATCCAGGTCGGCTGTAATAGCGTTGGCCAGTCTTTCCCCCAGCACGACTTCATTCGTGCCATGTGTCCCACCTGCACCATCCGGACTTGGCTCGTTGAGAAAGCGGCCTCTGGCCAGGTGGGTGTGAAAGCGCGAAATGAGCAGTTCCCGTGCAGGGGCAATGCCAAGCAATTCTGCCCCCGCCGAATGGCTGGCCCCGCTCACCAATCCGGAGCCATACACGCGCGGCGCGGCCGCGACTACGTGAGGATGGGTGGTCAGCGTTGTGAGCAGGTCTTCAAGCTTGGTCCCCGCCCGTCCCCCAAGTGTATGGTAGAGAGACCGATCCGGGTAGTACTCTGGGGCATGCATTTGCATATGGCTAAGCCCCAAGCGCGTGCCATTGTCGATCATCTGCTGGCTCAAACCGTGTAAGAGGCAGGCAAACAGCATCAGCATGGCATACCCCAAAGCAATCGCCAGCATGCTAATGAACGTGCGTCGCGGGTTGCGCCATAGGTTGCGCCAGGCGAGCTGTAGCAGGCGTCTGCTCACGAGTCTTTTTTACCTTTCCAGATTCCGTAACGAAAAGGTATCAGCCTGAATGGGGATGTCGAATACCAGGTCGTCATAGATGATCACCGTCTGTTCTCCAGGTTTATCGTAAGGCTGCATGACGAGACGGGTCGGAACACGGCGGCCGCCCATCAGCGTGTATTCAGAGAACGTTAGCTCGCGTATCAGCGTGCCATCTTCATCATAATATCGGTGCCAGGTTGGCATGAGATCGTCTTGGCGCACTTCGAGTTCGAGTTTGCCCCAGACCACTGCTGCGTCTGGCTTTGGGATGAGGGTAAATTCATACACGCTACTACCGTTGCGCTCGCCTTCATACGAGATCGTAAGAAAATAATCACGACTCATACTGCTCTCTTTGACCAAATCGTCATTGGTGAAATGGCTGCCCATCCATGACGCCATCATCATCGAAGTTGGAATTTTGATTGTCCGACTGACCTTCGGTAAATAGTTCCAAATATTATTGCCAACTTTGAGAGTTGCCGTTCCAGCTTCTTTCCTGGGTTTCTCAATCCGGACCAGCGAGTTTTCTGTGCCCTGGGACCAGACCTGCATGGTCAAGCTGCGTTGCCAATTTTCGGTCACAATTTGCATCGTTATCGTGCCCTGACTCGAATCCCCGCGCAGCAGCTGGTCAACCTGATCGACAATCTCGTATACCCGTTGCTCATCAGTAACCGACACGGCAGGACTCGTAGCGCCGAGCAGCAAGAGAAGTGTCAGGACCAGAACGTGTGGCGATGTGTACATAGCGTATCCCTCCTACGCCAGACTATTGAGAAGAGCTGAAGATTTCTGCAAAGAACAATTCCATGGCCTTCCACGAACGTTCGTCGGCCAGCTTGTTGTAAGCAATCCAATCGATTCCTCGGCTGGCGGCGTCGGGATAGGTAAAGCCGTGCTGCGTGTTGCCATAGCTCATGATTTGCCAGTCCACGCCAGCCTGGGTCATTTCGTCGGCAAACGCATTGACATGCGCGACCGGGACGGACGGGTCGTCTGCACCCGTGCAGACCAAAATCTTAGCACTGATCTGCCCAGCTGTCGCCGGGGCTTGTGTCTCCAAACCACCGTGAAAGGTCACCACACCAGTTAACGGCGCACCGTAACGAGCAAGTTCCAAGACAAACGTACCGCCCAAACAATAGCCAATAGCGCCCAGCCGCTTTGGGTTGACCTGGGGGAGTCCGACGAGGGTATCCAGAGCTATCTGAGCGCGTTGGTGAAACGTGGCTGGGTTTTCACGCAGCACCGTTACCCGTTTCATGACCTCGTCAATCTCGTCGATTTCAATGCCATTGCCGTACGGATCTCCCGCAAAAGCGACGTAGCCAAGTTCTGCCAGCATCTCAGCCCGCCGCTTGGCGTTGCCGCCCAGCCCAAAGCCACCCGGCATCACCAGAATACCGGGCCGCTGACCAGATTGGGTTTCATCATAGGCGAGGAACCCGCGTAGGGTGGTGTCGCCGTCTTGGTACTCGATGCTTTCTGTTTTCATAAAAAGGCTCCTACTGTTTCTTCTTCTGTTTCATGCCATTTCTTACTGCAAAAGAAAACGGCCAACTGAAGTGAAGAATGCCGAGTCGTACCAGCGAGCTGTGAAGAGCCCAGGTGAGGTGCTCCCGCCGGGGCGTACTCAGTGAGGTATGCATGCCCGAACTTGATGGCCTCAAGGGAGAGACTGCCGACCTAAAGTCACTGCAAAGAGGTCATAGTTATGGATATCTTAATGGCTCTTGTGCTTGTTGGCGCTGGAGGATTTCTCTCCTATCTGGCCCTTGATGCCGCGCGGCGCGTGAAGTAGCAAGACCCGACTTGAGGCGTTCAGGTAACCTGTACCGAATGAATTTGTCTGGGTCTAGCCGCTTGCTCTCACTCCTGCGCCCGGTTATGAATGAGGCCTCCGTTGGTCGAGTAGGCTTGGATAACAGCGGCGGCCTCTGCACGGCAGAAACCCCGGACAATCTCCATTCCACGCTCTTCCAGATACGTATACGAAGCTGGAAACACCGGACCTTCATCAAAGCCGATCTGTTGGGCATCGTCACGACTGGCGCCACACACCAGGCGACTCACCTCACTCCAATGGACGGCGCCGAGACACATGGCACACGGGTCACATGACGAAAATAATTCATACCGTTGACCTCCAACCCGTAGGTTAAACGCCTGAAGGTACTGCTCCACCATCATGATAGCCACGACTTCCGCATGCAGCACGGAATTCTGGTGTCGCACAACTTGCGACATGCCGACCCCAACGAGTTGGCCCGTGTCACTACGAAAGACCGCCGCTCCAAACGGCTCTCCTGTGCCTTGTTCGATGTTCCATCGTGAGACCTGAATCGCGACGCCCATTTTGTCGGTGTCGGTGGTATACCGCTGCTCCCAGTCAACTGCTTGTTCGACCCAGGCCGGATAGGTGACGTGCACCCCCTCATGTTGCATCTTGTGCCTCCCTTGAGCTGAGAAAATCGCGCATTTTGTGTGGACTCGCGCTTGATCTTCCATCCTAGCGAATGAGGAAGCCTGTGTCGTTGAAAATCAAGAAGAACAGTTTCCTATCTAAACAGAGAGAGTCGCCAGAACAGGAGATGTTTGCTACCGTAGACGTAGCATTCGTAGGCTGGCTTAGGGATGTTTAAAGATGATCCGATTATGAAGGAACTCGTAGAAGAGGGACAACGCATTCGTGAAGAGGATAGGCGCCGAACACGCTGACGATTATCCTGGATACAGACCATAGCTCGGTTCTTCAGTACTGGAACTCTCCACAAGGACTAGTACCTCATGACTCTTTCCATCCTCTATGCGAGCTTCGTACCGGCCGATTTTCTTGCAGCCTTCATGATTTATCAACTGTTTATGAATTATACTACAAGCCAGACTATTCTGATTCGTATGGATAAAATGGGTTTGTAACAACTAGTCTTTCAGGCTCTGGAACAATTCTTGTAATTCGTCCTGTTCAACGACGAGCGCATCCTGTGACTGTAACCACCTTGCCTCGGGTTTCCAGCCGTTTGTATCGCCCTTGGCATTGACCTGCTCTAAGCGCGCTTTGCAGTTGCCATTGTCATCAACCTCATAGCCCGTGACCCGGAAGGGGACCAAAACAATGCTGCCAACCGGTTCTGGTTCAACTGGCGTCCGCATGGTTGTCACCATGCCTGGCCCAATAACTTGGGGACGAAAATTTTCTTCTTTTGAAACATCCTTTAGGGGGCGCATGCATACCTCCGTTATAATCATCTTCTGAGATTGTAGCCTCATATTCTGCTGTGTTCATTCGAGAATACTAACAACCCACCAGTATTTATTCCTCAGAACACTGTCAAGTTTGTCGATTCTCGACCATCGCTTAGCGTATAATGCGACCTAACACTGAGCCAAGAGACACCCGCACGATGCGACGTAGCAAACCGACACAGCGCTCCCGAACAGCCTCTTCATCTCGTCCCCTGCTGTCTTGGGATGACCTCCTCCCAACTCTGACGGGTGCGCAATTTGGCCCGACTCATCTTCAGCGGATTACTCGCCGGTATGGCAAAAACGCTGCAACGATTGTGCAAACCCATCCATATCGTCTGTCGCGTGAGATTTCTGGCGTTTCGTTCCAGATGGCTGATACGGTTGCACAGCGCTTAGGACGTGGCCGGGCAAACCCCGAACGTGTTCGCGCCGGTATTCGAACCATCGTCCAGCAGGCGACCCGAGCGGGACATACGTCTCTGCCTTTTTCGGTTGTCCTGAAACGTGCCACAGCCCTGCTCAATGTCTCCCGGTCTATTGTCGAAGAGCAGAGTCTGCGCGGCGCCCTGGATGTTGGCGGGGAATTTATTGTTGAGCAACGTGGACGCGAGACGTTTCTGAGTGTGCTGGAACTCAAGCGAGTTGAAGAACATGTTGCTGACATGTTGAAAGACCGACTGCGTATGGCTTCACAGCCTTTGTTGCCGGATGTCGATGCTGCGATTCAGGAGGTTGTCGAACACTACCCGCTCAATCTCGAACAACAACACGCCGTCCGCTCAGCATTGACTGCACCCCTGACCGTCGTGACTGGCGGACCGGGGACGGGCAAGACGTTCCTGTGCCAAGCTCTGAATGCGATTGCCACCCAGCACCAGATCCCAGTTGCTGCCGCAGCCCCGACTGGGCGCGCCGCTCAGCGACTGACCGAAGCCTCAGGCTTGCAGGCCAAGACGATCCATCGTCTCCTGGAATATCAGCCCACAGACAGTGTTTTTTTACGCAACGCGGACATGCCCTTGGCGACAGCACTCGTCGTCGTTGATGAAACAAGTATGGTCGATCTTTTTCTGGCTGAGGCATTGCTTGATGCCATATCTTTTGGAGCTAAGCTGCTCCTGATTGGCGATCCAGACCAGCTCCCGAGCGTTGGCCCTGGCCAGGTGCTGGCGGACATTGTCGTTTCAGGGGTTGCTCCTGTCGTGCGGCTGAGCCAGCTGTATCGTCAGGCTGAGCAGAGTCTCATCACAACCAATGCCCATCGGATTCGAGACGGAAAACTCCCCCAGCTACCTGCTGACACTCGGGCTGATTTTCGGTTCATTGAAGCACCTGATCCAGACCAGGCCATACAGCGCGTGGTCGAGCTGGTGGCGCATGAGCTGCCAACTGAAACCGGTCTTGATCCGCATACCGATATCCAAGTTTTGTGTCCGATGAATAAAGGGCCAGCTGGGACACGCGTTCTGAACAAAGCCCTCCAGCAGCGTCTGAATCCAGACGGGCAGGAAATGACACTGTCTCCCGAGCAGGTATTTCGGATCGGTGACCGCGTGTTGGTTACACAGAATAATTATCGTTTGGGACTGTTCAATGGCGAAGTCGGCTGGCTACGAGCAGGGAGCCCGAAGCCACGCCGGGCGACAATTGCGACCGGCGCTGAAGAAGCAACATTTGTTGGTCCGGAAGTCAGCTCTCTCACCTTGGGCTATGCGGTCAGTGTACATCGGGCGCAAGGCGGAGAGTTTCCTGGGGCGGTCATATTACTGCATGATCTGCACGCACCTTTACTGTAACGCTCGGTGTTGTATACCGCTCTGACTCGGGCAAAGCAGCAGTGCGTTATTGTTGGCACGCGCCAGGCGCTTGCTCAAGCGGTGCGGAACCAGCGGTCGCAGCATCGGTATACAGGGCTGGCAGCGGCGCTTGAGTGAAATGGTGGATGTTCGCCCAGAGAGGTTTTCCCTGGGAGCGCGGGCGGGACGCCCGCGCTCCCAGGATATGAAGATAATAATTACGCGCGTGTCCCAATTGCACCGCTGCTCCGCAGTTGCTCAAGATCGGTAGCACTGAACCCCCAGTCAGCTAACGCCTCTTCAGTATGCTCACCAGGGCTGGCTGGCGGTCGCTGGATGGCACTTGGGGTACGGCTAAAACGCGGAGCCGGGGCGGGTTGCGGAACACCATCAATCTCCACAAAAGTTCCGCGTTCTTTGTTATGCGGGTGATGTGGGGCTTCTTCCATGTTCAAGATAGGCGCATAACATACGTCGCTGCCTTCCAGGATTGCGTCCCACTCGTTGCGTGTCTTTGTCTTGAAAATGCCGGCCAAGCGGTCTTTAAAGTCTGCCCAGGCAGTCTTATCATTCTGGCGCGGTAATTCCTGACCTTCGAGTCCAGTCAGGCGCAGGAGTTCAGCATAGAACTTGGGCTCGATTGAACCAATGCCGATGTATTTGGCATCGCTGGTTTCGTACACATTATAATAATGCGCCCCAGTATCCAGGATGTTATCGCCTCGCTCGTCCGTCCAGCGGCCAGCGGCCCGGAGTCCAAAAATAGCGGTCATCAATGATGCCGCGCCGTCGATCATGGCTACGTCGATGACTTGGCCTGCGCCTGACTTCTGGGCTTCTAGCAGTGCTCCAACAACGCCCAGCGCGAGATATACGCCGCCGCCACCAAAGTCACCAACCAGGTTCAGCGGTGGAACCGGGGCTTCGCCTTTGCGTCCCATCGAATGCAAGGCGCCAACCAGAGAGATGTAGTTAATGTCATGCCCAACGACTGGGGCCAGCGGTCCTTCTTGGCCCCATCCGGTCATCCGGCCATATACCAGACGCGGATTCTTCTGCATACAGAGGTCTGGTCCCAGTCCTAAACGTTCCATCACGCCTGGACGGAATCCCTCAATAAGGGCGTCAGCCTGCCCGATCAGCTTGAGTGCGACTTCCGTGCCTGCCTTGTTTTTTAAGTCCAAGGCGACCGAGCGACGGCCGCGGCCCAGTAGGTTGAACTTGGCATCTGTTGGTATGCCCAAGCTTGCATCTTCAGCCCGATCGAGGCGCAGCACCTCGGCTCCCATATCTGAGAGCAACATTGCACACATTGGAGCAGGACCGATGCCTGCAAACTCAACGACCTTATACCCGGATAAAACACCCATGATTTCTCCCTTCTGTGTTGTCAATTTGACAAGTCCAGCTGAATTGACGATCTGAAAGACTATTATACTTTGTCAAAAACTTACAAGCCTATCCTAGAGATAAGCTGCTCTCGGGGAAAGTAGCCTTGGGAGCTGTGCGATCTCTCACTGATTTGATGGGGAGGACGTTTTGATCACATATGATAGGGAACATGCTGTCGCATGGATACCGAACCCGTCGCCGTTCCACACAACGCCACCAGTTCGGCTGGGAGCCGTTCAGTCAGCTCTTCACCAACCTGGCCAGAGAGCGTTGCCAACACACACCCGCCTGCGGTATGAGGCTGGACCGTGCAGTATAAATTCATCCTGGAATACGACGGCACCAACTATCACGGTTGGCAGCTGCAACCGAACGCGGTGACACTCCAAGGCAGGCTTGAAGCAGTCCTGGCCCGTCTTTTCAACGAACCCATCCGGGTTCGGGCAGCTGGCCGAACAGATACCGGAGTGCATGCTCTCGGCCAAGTTGTGTCGTTTCATACACCCCATGAACGGGATCTCTTCCGTCTCCAAGGCAGTATCAACGCGTTGCTGCCTTCGGATATGGCGGTGAAACAGCTCGCAATGACAACGGAGACGTTCAACCCTCGGCGTGACGCGCAAAGTCGTACATATCGCTACCAGATGTGGAACCAACCCAGCCGGTCGGCTATTTGGGCGCGCTATAGCTGGCATATTCCGATTGCGCTCGATATACCGGCGATGGATCGAGCTGCGTCTCTGCTGGTTGGCGATCATGACTTCTCGTCCTTTCAGGGCAGCGATTCGGTTGAGCATAATCCCGTGCGGACTGTCTTGCGGAGTATCGTCTGCCAGGACGAGAATTTTTTGATCTATGACGTGGAGGCGCGGTCTTTTCTGCGCCACATGGTCCGCAATATTGTGGGGACGCTGTTTGATGTTGGACGCGGCGTGCGCAGCGTAGAAGAGTTTGCTCAGATTCTTGCAGCTCGGGACCGGACCCAGGCGGGCCAAACTGCTCCGCCCCAAGGACTGTTTTTGGTTGAAGTCAGGTATTAGCCCAAATTTCCATTGACACTGTCCCTCATCTGGAAGGATAATCTCCCCAACCGTCGGGTGGTGTCCTCGTCGCGCTCGACTGAAGGGGGAACAGGTATGGCGCATGATGTTATTTTGAAGAACGGACTGGTGGTGACTCCACATGGAGTGATCCGAGGCGGGATTGCGATTGAGGGAGAACAGATTGTTGCGCTCGGAGCGGACGCAACTCTGGGCCAGGCAAAACGTGAAATCGATGTGCACGCCAAGATTATTTTTCCGGGCACGTTTGATCCACATGTCCACTTCGGCATTGCCGACCGTTTTGGCGACGACGCAATGACCGAAGATTTTCTGCGCGACACCAAGGACTGTTTGCTTGGCGGCGTCACGACGATTGCGACGACAACGCTGATTGGTAAAGATCCCCTGCTCGACCTGTTTGACCAGGCTGTGGCGTGTGGGACGGGCCATTCCTGGTGTGATTTTAAAGTCACGTGTGTGATCAATACCCCAGAGCAAGTTGCGGCCATTCCTGCGGTGGCAAAAAAGGGCGGGGTCTCGTACAAATTTTTTACGGGCTACGCCGGAGCACAGGCGGAGGGGTTTGGCATGAATACCGAGGGGATTACCCCCGCCTTTTTTCACCAAGCCTGCGAACAACTCGCCCACTGCGGTCCTCCCACTTTTGCCAAGATCCATGCCGAAGATCCTTACGTGCGCGGCATTTTGATTGATCGCCTGCGCCAGACCGGGCGCGCTGACGAATTGACGGCCTGGGCGGAATCAAGCCCAGAGTGGGCCGAGAGCGTCCAAGTCTACACCTATGGCCTGATAGCCAGCCAACTGGGAGTGCCGCTGTACCCCGTCCATATCAGTGCCGCGCATACCGTCGAAACGCTGAAGCAACTCCGTAGCCAGGGACTCAATATCATTGGCGAGACGGTGTCGTGTTTTCTCAACACCACGGCGCCTGAAATGGACGCTAAAGGCATGGGTGCCAAGGCCAAGATTCAACCTCCGATTCGATTTAACACAGACAAAGAGCGTTTGTGGAGGGGTATTCAGGAAGGGACTCTGTCTGTTGTGGGGACAGATAGTCTGACCTATTCTGGTTCATTCAAAACCGCTGGTGACTTTTGGGACTGTCGGGTCGGCATTAATCTACAAGTGGCAGACACGCTGCCGTTGCTGTTTGATGAAGGGGTGAATACCGGACGGATAGATCTGGTCACCCTGGCCAAAGTGTTGTCTGAGAATGCGGCTAAGCTGTACGGCGTGTATCCCAAGAAAGGGGCGCTGACGCTCGGAGCCGATGCCGATGTTGTGGTCATTGATCAAGAAAAAGAAGCGGTCCTTGGCGTAGACCGGATGCGTTCGCGGGCAGATTATTCGCTGTGGGAAGGCCGTCAGGTCAAAGGCATCCCTGTCATGACTTTCCTGCGTGGCAATCTCGTTATGGAAAATGGTGAGGTTGTTGGAGAGGCGCCACGCGGCCAGTTTGTGGAGCAGGTCATTCAGCCGCGTGGACTGTAAGACAGACAGGGAGAATCTATGTCACAGACTCACAATACACAAGACAAACACGCCATTTACGAACGTGCCCAGCTGGGCCACACGCTGGGCTACGGCAAAAAACCAGCTCTTGTCGTCGTTGATTTTCAACTCGGCTTTACTGCGCCAGAGCAATCGCCGCTGGCCGGTAATCTCGATGCTGAAGTGGCGGCCACAAATGAGATTATTGCAGCAGCCCGTAAGAAAGGCGTGCCTGTTATTTTTACCGTCGTTGGCTACGATCCACATCGCCAGGCTGATGCTGGTCTGTGGCCTGAGAAAGTGCCGTCTCTGCGCCTGCTGACCTTAGGTAGCGACTTGGTCGAACTTGACCCGCGTCTTGACCGACAAGACGAGGACTTAGTGATTGTCAAAAAGTATGCCTCAGGTTTCTTTGGCACGTATTTGGCGTCAACCCTGACCATGAACGGGGTGGATACACTGATTGTCACTGGCTGTACAACGAGCGGCTGCGTCCGGGCAACGGTGATGGACGCACTGGCGAATGGTTTTCGCCCGATTGTCCCTATTGAAGCGATTGGCGACCGTGCTCAAGAGCCGCATGAAGCAAATGTGTTCGACATTGGGGCAAAATATGGCGATGTCGTTCAGACGAGCGAGGTTGTGACGTATCTCGAAAATCTGCCACAAGCAGAGCGGTAGGAACCGGGGAGAAACTTGTGTTAAGCAGGACCCGGAGGGCTCAGCTCCAAGCCCTATGCCCCGACGTGCGGGTCTTCCCTTCCCCTGTCCTCTGAGATAAAACGACCTCCACATTCTATTGCCATTACGGAGGAGAGCACGTATGCGGAGTGTTGCGTGGATTGTTGTTTTGACTGTTACCTTATTAACGACTTTACCGGCCTGTTCTGAGGCGGAACCGCCAAAAGGGCCACAGGTCCTGCTGTCAACGTCAATGGGCGATATGAAAATTGGACTGTATGAAAAAGAAGCCCCTGAGACAGTCAAGAACTTCTTGGCGTACGTGAATGAGGGCTATTACGATGGCACAATTTTTCACCGAGTGATTGCCGGTTTCATGGTCCAGGGCGGTGGTTTCACCCCAGACATGAAGCAAAAAGAGACCAAGGCGGCCATCAAAAACGAAGCGGATAATGGTTTGAACAATGACAAAGGGACGTTGGCCATGGCCCGGACCAATGCGATCAACTCGGCCACGTCGCAGTTTTTCATCAATGCCAAGGACAATGATTTTCTGAATCACCAGGGCAAATCGAATTTTGGCTACTGTGTGTTTGGCAAGGTGATTGAGGGCATCGATATTCTGGAGAAGATCGAAGGCGTGCAAACCGGGCGCCAAGGCGGGCATGGTGACGTCCCGCTCGAGCCAGTGGTGATTACGTCGGCGAAAGTCATTCCTGCCGCATAGAAGGCGGCTGAGAAACAGTAAACGATAAGAGGAGGACTTGTGGTACTACTATCGACATCAATGGGTGATATTCAGGTTGAGCTGTATGAAAAAGAAGCACCCGAGACGGTGAAGAACTTTCTATCCTATGTGACTGATGGTTTCTTTGATGGCACGATTTTTCATCGGGTGATTCCTGGCTTTATGGTCCAGGGTGGCGGCTTCACTCCAGATATGGCGCAAAAAGGGACGAAGGCCCAGATCAAAAATGAGGCTGCAAATGGCTTAAAGAACGATACGGGTACGCTGGCCATGGCTCGCACGAATGTCGTTGACTCAGCCACGTCGCAGTTTTTCATCAATGTCAAAGACAATGATTTCTTGAACCACCAGGGCCAGGCAAATTTTGGCTACTGTGTGTTTGGCAAAGTCGTTGCGGGGCTCGATATCGTGCAGCAGATTGAAGCCGTGGCAACAGGCCGCAGGGGCATGCACGATGATGTCCCGCTGGAACCGGTCGTGATTAATTCAGCCACGGTGGTCGATTAACAGGCGAAAACGTGCAGGCGACGAGCAGACCAATAGGGAGGAATACGATGCGTTATACGTGGAATGTTGTTCTGGCTGCGATAGTCATCACACTCAGTGGGATAGCCTTCTCATACGCGCCTGTGTCGGCGGCGTCTTATTCGGCTGAGGTTGAGGAAGCCCTCAAGACGAGTACCTATGCCTATATTGCGAGTGAACGTAAAAGCGGCGAATTCGGAACGCTGGCAGAGATTTGGTACATGTACCACGATGGATTTGTCTGGGTCGGGACGCCCAAAACGACGTATCGGGCCAAACGTATTCTGGCTGGACGAACCAAAGCCAAAGTTGCACTGGGGAAAAAGGACGGACCGGCGTTTGATGCAAAAGCGTCGATTGTCGATGACCCCAAGCTCAATGAGGTCTTGTTTGAGAACCTTGCTAAGAAATACCCATCAGGCTGGAAGTCGTTTGAAAGCGGCTTTCGGGATGGGTTCAAAGACGGCTCACGGGTACTGATCAAGTACGAACCTGTACAATAACGCAACGAACAGAACATCCCAAAAGGAGGTCTGGTATGAATCTCGATTGGGCCAAACAATGGATGGGCAGCTTTAGCGCAGGAGTCGGTACAGTCATGGACATGTATGCGGATGATGTCCGGTTTGAAGATGTGATTTTTGCCCATTCCTGTGAGGGCAAAGCCGAGCTGACAAAATTCTTCGCCGGATTGGAGACGCCTGAAGCAGGAGAAAATGCTTTTAGTGTCAATGACTATTCGGGCGATGCAAACGGCGGGGCTGTCGAGTGGACCTGGCAAGCCAAGCATGCTGGGGATTTCCTTGGTGTTCCGGCCAAGGGCAAAGAGACGACCGTCAAAGGCGTTTCGATTTTGACCTTCACAGGTGGCAAGATTGCTTCGCAGCGTGACTATTGGGATGCCGCCGGGGCACTCAGGCAGCTCGGCGCGATGGAGTAAAAAAGAAGTAAGCAAACGCTTCCGAAGCGAATAGAGAAACGAGAGAAGGAATAAGAGCGGGCGGAGCAGTATGCTCCGCCCTTTTTTTGACCTACGCCAGCGCATTCCGTTAACCTGAACAGTGGAGCATGGAGATTAAGGAGGAGGCATGGCACACGGACGCGGGAACTGGTCAGGATCGTTTGGCTTTATTTTGGCAGGGATCGGCTCGGCGGTTGGTTTGGGGAATATTTGGCGTTTCTCTTTTGTGGCTGGACAGAACGGTGGAGCTGCCTTTGTCTTGGTCTACATGGCGTGTGTGCTCGCCGTTGGTATTCCCGTCATGCTCGCCGAGTTCATGATTGGTCGCCGTGCTCAGCGTGATGTGGTCGGTGCTTTCTCACATGTACAACCTGACTCCCCATGGGCTTTGATCGGCTGGCTGCATGTTGCCTCTGCTTTTGTGGTGTTGTCGTATTACGCCGTGGTTGGTGGCTGGGTGTTGCACTATGTTGGGCTGTCTTGCCTGAACAGCTTCGCCGGACTGCCGGCTGAGGAAATCGGGGGGTTGTTTGGCCAGCTGACGGAGAGTGCCGCCCCCCAAATATTTTGGCATGCCGTGTTTATGCTCACGACGATTTTAGTCGTCGTACGTGGAGTTTCTGGTGGGCTGGAGCAGGCCAATACGATCATGATGCCACTGCTGTTTTTTATGCTGTGCGGTCTATTGGTCTATTCGGTGCAGACCGATGGTGCACGACAAGGCATCGCTTTTTTGCTCAGTCCACGCTGGGATCAACTCACCGCTCAGTCTGTCTTAGCAGCAATGGGACAAGCCTTTTTTTCGCTCAGTATTGCCGCCGGTATTATGATTACTTATGGCAGCTATCTGGATAAACAGACTGATCTGGTACGACCGGCTTTTTATATTGCGGCCGGTGATACGCTTGTTGCCCTGCTGTCTGGGTTTGTGATTTTTCCCCTGGTGTTTACGTTCCAATTGGAACCATCGGCTGGACCTGGGCTGATCTTCCAGACCCTACCGATTACGTTTAGCCAGCTGCCAGGCGGACAGATCTTAGCCCTCGTCTTTTTTGTGCTGCTTATCTTTGCTGCCTTGAGCTCGTCCATGTCAGTGCTGGAAGTCGTGGTTGCGTATTTTATTGATGAAAAGGGTTGGAGTCGCACGCAGGCAACTTGGGTTGTTGGAGGAGTCATTTTTGCGTGTGGGATTCCGTCCGATTTGAGTGGAGAGTTCTTCGATATGGCGGATACGATTGTTACCAATTATATGCTGCCAACGGGAGGGCTGTTGATCGCGGTGTTGAGCGGCTGGGTGCTCAGCGATGCAGTCCGGCGTGAAGAATTTATGAGTGGACAGGTCAGCGAGCACTTGTATGCAGGCTGGGTTTTTCTGATCCGGTATGTCTCACCAGTGGCGGTGGCGATTATTTTATTGCAGTCGTTGCATCTCTTTTAGTGGCGCTCTTCCTCCAGGCTCCTCCGGGCTCATTCTCCAGCGCACGCGGGCAATTTCTTTCCCCCCGACTGCATGATACAAGCACTGCCACAGGAGGGCGTCGTATGGCAGAAGAAGTTGGTCTGTTTGAAGCGCTGCACACTATGCGGGCAATGCGCCGGCTGCGACCTGATCCGGTGCCGGATGAGCTGATTAAAAAAATTATTAACGCTGGACTTGGGGCGCCGAGTGGCGGGGATGTCCAGCACTGGCGGTTTATTGTGGTCAAGGATGCCGCGATCAAAAAACAGATCCAGCTGCGCTATAAAAAAGCGCTTGATCAAGTCCTGCCACGCTATCAATCCAACCCGCCGCCGCCGGGGAAAACTGAGGAGCAAAAACAGCGTATGCTCAAAGCGGTCGTCTATCTCACTGAGCATTTCCACGAAGCTCCGGTCCTGATCGTAGGCTGCCTGGTTGGCGACTTTGCGGCCTCAATTGGCCTGGCAAAAATGTCGGGCGCGTCGATTTACCCAGCCGTCCAGAACATGTTGTTAGCCGCCCGAGGCTTGGGCTTAGGAGCTACACTGACCACCCGTCACTTGATCTTTGAAAAAGAGGTCAACGACATCCTGGGGCTACCGGACAATGCTGAGACGTTTGCTATTCTTCCGATAGGCTACCCTGTCGGCAAGTTTGGTCCGGTGTCCCGGCGACCGCTCGAAGAGGTCACGTTTCAAGATACATGGGGACAAGCGTACACATAGGAATCAGGATGGACTGGGGCGCATTAGTACAGATTACACTCGGCTTGTATCAGAAAGCCGCAAAAGAGCTGGTAGAGAAAATATCTCGGACGTGGTGGATTGGCCTGCTGCCACTGCTATACGCGCCAGCCTTTCTGCTCGTCGCCAGTTTTGCCGGGCAGCTTGGCATCGTCGGCGGGTTTATTGTTGGCTTTCTCTTGGCTGTGTTGGTCGGTTCATATCTGTACTTCATTGATGGTGCAGTCCAGGGCAACCGCATGCAGCCAGACGAATTGCTCGATAGCTGGCGACCGTATTTTACCTCAACGCTAACGATTTTGTTCTTTCTTTTTATTATTCGTCTGATGATCGGTATGCTGTCAGGGCCTGGCACTGGCACCCAGATTCCGTGGCTTATCACGGCTGTGATTCTGCCGGTTCTGCTGAGTCCTGTTCCGGAAATCATTTATCAGGGTCACAGTGAGGGGTTCGCCATAGTACAGGAAAGCGTCGATTTCCTGCGTGATAGTGGGGTGGAGTGGTTTGTCCCTCTCCTCGGAATGAGCTTTGTTTTTTCGCTGATCTCGCCCGTGTCTCTTTTGGAATTATTTCCGGCAGTCGCTTTTCCGCTCTCGATTCCGGTGACTTCGCCACAAATGGGCTATATCACATTTTCGGTGTTGGACCTTTTTGGACTCGGCAATTTGGGACTGCTGAGTCTCATCCTGGCGAGCATCATGAACGGCTATTTATTGTTTGCCCTCATGCTCTTTCGGGGACTGCTGTTCCGGGAGCTAGGTCGGAGCTCCCGACGCCAGCGTCTTTTTCGTGACCGTCTCAATTAGCTGATTGCGCTGATTGCACTCATTCGCCCACCGAGGTGAGAAACACCGGGGGCATGGATGGATGGGCGACGGAACAATCTTTACCTAAGCACGCCTCAGCTTCCGCGACTGCGGCCTCAACCGTAGGAAAGGGCTCAAATCCTACCCGTCGGGCTGCCTCAGGATCTTCAGCCCCAGCCAAAAAGGCTCGGCCCATGTGTTTCAGCGGAAAAGAACCTTGACCCCACAGAATCAGTGGATGCGAGCCATGGAAGCCATACGCGTAACGATACTTATGCACGTACTCGGGCCGATGGGCAAAGTCTTCGGCGTATAAATCCCACAGTTCAAACGGATCTTGTGTCTCAGACAGATGCTCCTCATACAGTTCAATATACGAGGGGTGGTGGCGCGCATTAAAGCCACGCGTACATGGATTGGCAAAAATCCCAATCCCGCCTTCCCGAATAAGCGGCCGTTGCTGGTACAGGCCAAAACTGTATGACAGGGCTTGATTGCGGACTAAGATCGGATTAGTCCGAGACAGATTGGCATAATAGGTTTGGTTGGGAATACCAAAGATGCCCACATCAACCTGCTTGGGCACAGACACGACTTGCTGCTCATACAGCTTGTCCAGGGTCTGCTCATGCACGTCGGGAATATGACCGGCAAACACAGCCACCAGTTCCGCTGGCTGGGAGCTATTCAGGACAGACTCAATGGTAAAGATACGGCGTCCCTTTTTTGCGAGGGCTGTGTCGATAATCGCTCCAATTTCCCACACCAGTTTTTGAAAAGAAGACCGTTTGGCATCCATGACCGACTTGCCACTGGCGGAGCGAAAAGGCCGGTGGTGGTGACGAATCGAACGAAAAGAGCTGAGACCAATGGCGACGGATTTCCAGCCACCATGAAACGGCAGACTGGTTAGATTGATGTAAAAGACCTGATCGGATTCCAGCACCGCCTTATTGATCTCGACCTCAATGCTGTGATGGGTCTCGCCCATCGCAACTAAATTCTCTGGGTCTTCGGCGTCATGACACAACAGACGACTCGGACCAAAGGTGTTTGTAATCTGGGGCCCTAGGATGGTTTCCAGCTCGCTGTTTGTCCACTTGCGATGTAGGGCGTTGGCGCAAATCAGGGTGATGTTATTGCGCTGCACCCCAGCCTTGTCGAGTTCTTGGAGCAGAATCGGAATCGCCATAGCCCGAAAGTCGGGCGCTTTCATTGGAATTTGCGGAATGACTGGATCATCAAAAACAATCGTGACCTTTGAGGACGAACTCACCAGCTTGGTAATCGGCTCATGATTGATCGGTGCAGCTAAAGCTGCCCGAATCGTGGATTCGGGATCAGCCGCGGCGGGCAGCGGAGCTGGAGAGTGTAAAATGTCTGTTCTGTCAGGCAATTGGGTGTCGATGTTGGTTTCGCCACAAGCGATGGAGACGGTTTTTGTTGCAGCCATAGTCTTTTCCTCCGGTCTGTTTGAACGGCTTCTTTTTTATAAAATCGTGGGCAGTCTGGCATAGGGTATGGGGGAGGTCAAATAGAGAATGTGACACCCCTCTTGACTCCGTACCTAAGTACGGGGTGTATACTTCTCAGTAAGAGGCCATACCGATGAACAGACTGAACAAACTGACTATCGGCGAGGTCGCCCGCCAGGCTGGGGTTCACGTCGAAACCTTACGCTACTACGAACGGCGTGGAATTATTGATAAACCCCCTCGGAGCGGCGCGAATTATCGTTTGTACCCAAGCGAGACAATCCACCGCGTCCGTTTTGTTAAGCGCGCTCAGGAGCTGGGTTTTTCCTTAACCGAGATTGCTGAGTTGCTCTCTCTACGGATGAATCCCGAGGCGAGTCGGGCGGAGGTCAAAACGCGGGCAGAAGAAAAACTGACTGATATTGAGGCCAAGATTCAGACCCTCCAGCGGATGAAAAAGGCACTACGTGCAATTACTGCCAGGTGTGATGGGACGGGCTCAACAACCGACTGTCCTATTTTGAATGCGTTGGAGGGCATCTCGTAACGGCCATGCTGACACTCGCTGACATACACGCCGCCCACGCCCGGATCAAAGACACGATCTATTGTTCTCCGTGTGCGTACTCTGAAACAGTGGGTCGCCAGGCTGATGCCCAGGTTTTTCTGAAACTCGATAACCTGCAAATGACTGGCTCGTTCAAAGAACGTGGAGCCCTCAATATATTGCTGTGTCTGAGTCCGCACGAGTGTCACACCGGCGTGATTGCCGCCAGCGCCGGGAATCATGGTCTGGCGGTCGCCTTTCACGCCCAGCGACTAGGAATTCCGGCCACGATTGTCATGCCGCGTTTTGCGCCGCTGGTGAAGGTCTCGCGGGCGCGAGGCTATGGGGCTGAAGTGGTCTTAGCTGGGGATGATTTTGATCAAGCCTTAGAGCGGGCCCTGCAAATGCAAGGGGAGCGTGGCAGCGTGTTTATTCCTGCCTTCGACGATCTACGGGTGATCGCCGGACAAGGGACTTTGGGGTTAGAACTGCTTGAGCAAATCCCAGATGTTGAGGCAGTCATTGTGCCCGTCGGAGGAGGCGGCTTGATTGGCGGGACTGCGCTGGCGCTGAAAGAGAGTGGCTGTCGAACGCGGGTCATCGGCGTGCAAACAGAACGTGTGGCCAGCATGCAGTATGCACTGGAAGCGGGCAAGCCTGCACTGTGCCCCGCTGAACCAACGATTGCCGATGGTATTGCCGTCCGCCAGGTCGGCGCTCTCACCCTGCCACTGGTCCAGCAGTATGTTGATGACGTGGTAACTGTGTCCGAAACGGAAATTGCCTCGGCTCTTGTGGCCTTGCTTGAAGGCGAAAAGACGGTTGTCGAAGGGGCTGCTGCGACACCGCTGGCGGCGTTGCTCAACCGTTCGCTGGATGTCACCAATCAAAAGGTCGTCTTGGTTTTGTCTGGCGGCAATATTGATATGAATATTGTTGCTCGGGTGATTGAAAAAGGTCTGGTCCAGGCTGGGCGGCTGGTCCAGGTCAGTCTGATTGTGCCCGATCGTCCAGGCGCGCTGGCAGGGGTAGGAACTTTAGTCGCCAACCAGGGTGCAAATATTTTGGAAATTGCTCATACGCGTGGTTTCAGCCGTGCCGAAGTTGGCGAGTCGGAAATCACCTTTACCCTGGAAACCTCAGGCCAAGATCATATTGCGACGGTTCTCAGCGCGCTGCAGCAGGCTGGGTATCACGTGATCGATCCGACTGTGTAGCCAATTATCAGAAAGACATGTTATGCAAACCGAACCCATACCGCATGACGATCAGTCGCATGCATCTTGTGTCGTCTCTCCCGCTCTGCCTGCCACCACCGTCCTCGGGATTCGAGGCATGCATTGCGCCTCGTGTACTGGCAAGGTCGAACGTGCCCTGTCCGCTGTGCCTGGGGTTGTCAGCGCGAGTGTCAGTCTGGCCAGCGAAGATGCGCTCATTGCATATCATGCCGACCAGACCGACCCAGCAGCCTTGCGTACGGTGATCACTGCAGTCGGCTTTGAGGCTGCCCAGCGGGAAGACGGTCATGCCGATGCGGACCAGCAGTACCAGCAGGCAGAGCTGGCTGAGCTTAAAATAAAACTTCTCGTGAGTGCCGTTCTCACGCTCGGTATCATGTTGGGATCGATGCTGCGTCTACCGCTGCTCAGCCATCCGCTGGTGCTGCTGTTGCTCACCACTCCCATCCAGTTCTGGGTCGGCTGGCAGTTTTACCGAGGAGCGTGGGCATCGGCTCGGCACGGGATGAGCGATATGAATACGCTCATTGCGATTGGGACCTCGGCTGCGTATGGGTATAGCCTGATGGCTGTCTTAGCACCTGGACTGTTTAGTGCCATCGGACAGGCCCCGCAGGTCTATTTTGAAACAGCAGCGATGATTATTACGCTCATCCTGCTGGGGCGTTTTCTCGAAGCCCGCGCCAAAGGCCGCGCAGCTGATGCCATTCAACGTTTGCTTGAGCTGCAGCCGAATACGGCAAGAGTTGTCCGAGATGGACGTGAAATGGAAATCCCTGTTGCCCATGTTCGAGTTGGAGATACGATCGCTGTCCGCCCCGGTGAAAAAATTTCAGTTGATGGCCGTATCATAAGCGGTGTTTCTGCCGTTGATGAAGCCATGCTGACCGGCGAGAGTATGCCCGTCGATAAACAGCCCGGCGATAGTGTGGTTGGGGCGACACTCAATAAGACAGGTGCTTTTACATTTCAAGCCACTCGGGTTGGTCAAGAGACCACGCTGGCCCAGATTGTCCATGTAGTGCGCCAGGCGCAGAGTTCCAAAGCGCCGATTCAAAGACTCGCCGACACTATTGCCAGCTACTTTGTGCCAGCGGTGATCAGCATTGCGATGCTGACGTTTGGAGCGTGGATGCTGTTTGGTCCCGAGCCAGCCTTGAGTTTTGCCATCATGAATTTTGTGGCCGTGCTGATTATTGCCTGTCCGTGCGCGTTAGGCTTGGCCACTCCAACCGCGATTATGGTGGGAACCGGTCGAGGAGCAGAGCAAGGCGTGCTGATCAAAAGTGGAGCTGCCTTAGAGCGGATGCATGCTGTGACGACAGTCGTCTTTGATAAAACCGGTACGCTGACCACAGGTCAGCCTGAAGTGACCAGCGTGATTGCTGTCAGTGGCTCAGAGGCCGAACTGCTGCGTCTGGCGGCCAGTGTTGAGCAGAAAAGTGAACACCCACTCGGACAGGCGATTGTGCGCCGCGCACAATCGCAGGAACTGTCTTTGATCGAGGTTGAAACGTTTCAGGCTACTCCGGGTCAGGGTGTCATGGCTAGCGTTGGAGAAAAAACTGTATTGATCGGGAATCGGCGTTTTTGCCAAGAGCACAGTATCAATCTGAGTCAGCTGGAGGCTGCGGCGGAGAGCTTGGCTCAATCCGGTAAAACGCCTATGTTCATGGCGGTTAATGGCCGCGCTGTAGGGCTCATCGCTGTTGCCGATGTGCTCAAAGCTGAAGCGTTGGACGCGCTCGCCCGTATTCGACAGCTGGGTCTGAATCCGGTCATGCTGACAGGCGATAACCGACGGACAGCCGAGGCGATTGCGCAGCAGGCTGGTATTGCCCAGGTCGTGGCAGAGGTCCTGCCGGAAGATAAAGCCGCTGAGATCGCACGGCTCCAGGCAAACGGCCAAGTGGTCGGCATGGTCGGAGACGGCATAAACGATGCCCCAGCCCTGGTTCAGGCGGATGTTGGTATTGCCCTGGGGACTGGGACTGATGTCGCGATTGATGCGGCGGATATCACGCTTATCCGAGGCGATTTGCAGGGTGTTGTGACGGCTACTCGTCTTTCCCGTCGGACGATGCAGGTCATTCGGCAGAATCTGTTCTGGGCGTTTTTTTACAATGCAGCTGGTATTCCAATTGCCGCAGGCGTGTTGTACCCTTTTTTCCAGCTTGTACTCAATCCGATGGTTGCAGCTTTAGCTATGGCTCTCAGCTCGGTATCGGTGATCACCAATTCGCTCAGGTTGCGAGCTGCTCGGATACACTAGCAGCGTACGAGTCTGAAGAGCGCTCCACTCATTCTTGGAGTGCGGCCCTCAGCGGATCGATCAAATCTTCGGGCAAACCCATCTCTCTTTCTCCAATGAGGACATACGTTCCTTTGGGGTCGCTAAAGAAGACACCGCTCGTCTCTAACGCTCCTCCGATCAGCTTCTGGGTTTCAATTCGAAAATATTTGCCCCGTGCACCAGTCAGGTCGTACTGCTCTCCCACGCTTTTGACTTCCCAGCCATGCTCTGGTGCGATTTCGGTCAACGCGTCAAGCGCTTCTTCCGGAGAGGCTGTGAGGTAGAGTTTTTTGCTCGTCTCGTCTCCCGCATCTTCCTCAGGAGCGTTGGGTCGAAAACCCGGTATTGAGCTGCAGCCGATAAGAGCGACGATACAGCATAGGCACAGGCTGCGGACGGACCATATTTTCATCGCATTTTTCATATCCCACCTGTTCGCTTCCCATCCTCTTTTTTGGTATGAGAGACCGACCATAGTAGGAAATGCAACATTCCTCAACTTCCCCTCCGTGAAGCGCCTCCGAAACAGGCTGAATGTGCACTGGAATTATTCATGCCACGAGCTGCTGGATCGCCCCGATCTCACAAACTTCTCCTCATCATTCTGCTGTGCCTTGCCGTTTCTGCTGTGCCTCCACTTTCTTTCGTTCCAGCAGTACCAGCGGCAAATACTCAAAAGACTGAGAGTGCCGCAGAAGCACGCGATATTTTTCAGTCAGGCTATCAGGCTTTTCACGCCGGGCAGTTTGACGAGGCACACGGTCTTCTGAAACATGCCCTCGAAGTGTACCCCATCCTGGCGGATTACAGCCTGTATTACCTGGCTGAGATCGCCCGTCAGAGCGGCCAGCAAGCTGAAGCACGGAGCAGGTTTGCCCGTTTACTCGCAGACGACAAGACCAGTCCCTGGCGTGGGCAGGCAGCCCTGGCCCTGGCCCAGCTCGCATTTGAGGCCGAGCAGTGGTCAAAGGCGGTGCAGTATGCAGATCAGGCGCGAAGATTTAAGGCCAGCGCAGAGGAGATTCATCGTCAAGCTACGCTTGTTTCAGCTCAGGCCCAACACAAACTGGGCAATATCGCCCAGGCTGTCTCTTTGTATACCCAGCTGCGCCGCACGGCGTCTTTCTCTGCAGCTGGCCAAGCCGCCAAACTTCGTATGGCAGAACTGCGCCATATGTCTGCCCAGTTTCGACCGAAGGATGTCGCTGGCTATGTCGAGGAAATGCAACTTTTGGCCGGTGAAGGAGACGGGGCTCGACTTGGGGCAGTGCTCCAACAGTTCGAACACAAGTTTGCTGTCAGTCAGTTGTCAGACAAGCAGCTTGGCGTGCTGGCCAAAGTGTATAAATCGCAGGGTCGTATTCAAGATGCTGCGCTTGCCCTGCAAACTGTTTCCCAGCGTCATCCTGGCAGTGCCAAAGCGCTCTATCGCTGGGCTAGACTGCTGTGGAACGCCGATCACGATAGCCAAGCACTGCCACTCTTTCAACGTTTGGCTAAAAAATTTCCGCGACACGGCTTAGCCGCCGAAGCCTTATACGCTATTGGGCGCATTTATCAGGCTCGACAGGGTCCTCATAGTGATGCACAGGCAATCAAAGCCTACCAAGCACTGGCTAAGAACTTTCGCCGTCACAAACTGACGCGAGACGGACGCTGGCGTCAAGGCTGGATGGCGTATCAAAAAGGCAATCTTCCCCAAGCCGAGCAACACTTTGCGAACCTGGCCCGTAGCGCGTCCAAGACAGCAGAAGGCGAAAGTGCTGTGTACTGGCAGGCGCGTATGCTTGAGCACCAGTCTCAACATAAAAAAGCAGTCGAGCTGTATCGCAAACTCATCCAAAACAATGCAAACAGCTATTATGCTCTGTGGGCCGAAAAGCGGCTCGGACGCAGGCCACCGCCACTCAAGCGGAGTCCTACGCTGACCGCAAAGCCTCCCCGGCTGTCGGGGAAGTTGCAGCGCTATTACGAACGAAGCCAGGAACTCCGCCGACTCGGCCTGTTCGATGCTGCCCGGTACGAGCTTGACCGCGTACGCAAGGCAGCTCCCCAGAAAGCCAGCTATACCCGATTTTTTATTGTCGAGTACAGTCAGGTGGAAGGCTACAATGATGCCCTGCGTCTGGCGCAACGCTTCGACGTACGCATCCGGCAGCCGTATGACTTCCCGCGTGCCTACTGGGAGACACTTCAGACACACGCTCAAGACAAGCAGATCGATCCGTATCTCGTTCTGGCGCTCATGCGCCAAGAGAGCTTGTTTGACGCTGCTGCGGTGTCACCTGCCCGAGCGTATGGGTTAATGCAGCTGCTCCCGACAACCGCTGCCAGTGTGGCTCAGCTACCCTCGGGCGAAGGGCTACGCCTGACCGATCCGCAGGTGAATATTGCGCTCGGCATGGGCTATCTGCGCCGCCTGTTGAGCAGCTACGATGACAATATAATTATAGCTTTGGCCGGCTATAATGCAGGCGAAAAAGCAGTTGACAAATGGCGGGCTCGCTCTCCCAACGTCGAAGCGGACGAATTTGTTGAGAGTATTAGCTATCGCGAGACGCGTAACTATGTGAAAAAAGTCTTGTGCAACTATCGCACCTATCTGCGCCTATACGAGACTTCACCACCGGAGATATCGTTTGGGCCAGAGACAGAAAGAATCACCGCGAGTCATGCCCATAAACATCATAGGAGGTAGAAAATATGACGCAGCTGAGTGGACAAGTAGCACTGGTGACAGGTGGCGGACGGGGGATTGGCCGAGGGATTGCCATGGCGCTCGCCGAGGCCGGTGCTGAGGTCGCCATTGCCGATATTGAGCAACTTGCCAGCACAGCCCAGCAGTACGGAACGGCAGCAGTTGGGGGTGTCACCGCAGCTCAGGAGACCGTCGAAGAGATCAAAAAAATGGGCCGTCGGGCAGTCGCGTTCCAAGCTGATGTCACACAAAAGGCTGATACGCAGCGGATGGTTGAAGAAACTGTTCAACAGCTCGGAGATCTGCACATCCTGGTGTGTAACGCTGGGGTGGTGAATATTGCCCAGGTCGAAACCATGACGGAAGACGCCTGGGATTTGACGTTTGGGGTCAACGTCAAAGGGGTGTTCTTATCTTGCCAAGCGGCTATCCCAATCATGAAAAAGCGAGGCAATGGCTGCATTATCAATATTGCTTCCGTCGCTGGGAAGAATGGTGCCGCAGGATTATCGCATTACTGCGGCTCAAAGTTTGCGGTGGTGGGGTTTACGAATTCCTTAGCGAAAGAACTTGCTTCAGCAAATATCCGGGCCAATGCGATTTGCCCCGGCATTCTGCGTACCCAGATGTGGGAGTATTTGGCAGAAACCATGAAGCAAGGCGAGGAAACAAAAGAAGACGCCTGGCAGCGGTATGTCAAGGCATTAATTCCCATGGGGCGTCCCCAAACGCCAGCTGATATTGGACAATTGGCAGTGTATTTAGCAGCTGCAGAAAATGTAACTGGCCAAGCAATGAATGTGGATGGTGGGATGGAGATGCACTGATAAGACCAAAAAATTCTCTCTCCTGTTGCGGGATTCCCAGCACGATTTCTGTTCGGGAGGGAGAGTGGTGCAATTCTACAGCCATGAAGATTTTTCTGAGTCTCTGACGACATTTGCACCTGTGTTTATCTCACGATACCCTAGAGACTGGTATGGCGCATACTCACCATCAGGCAGCTGCCAACTACAACCAGGCCTTTGCCATTGGGGTGTCGCTCAATATCGTCTTTGTCGTCATTGAAGCGACGTACGGTATTCTCACTGATTCACTGGCCCTTGTGGCCGATGCTGGCCATAATTTGAGCGATGTCCTCAGCCTCCTCCTGGCCTGGGGGGCGAACGTCTTGGCCGCCCGTAAACCCACACCAAGACGCAGCTATGGATTTCGGCGGGTGACGATTTTGGCCTCACTGCTGAGCGGTATCCTGTTACTCATGGCTCTCGGAGCAATTGCCTGGGAGGCGATTGGACGCCTGGATGCTCCTCGGCCGGTCAGTGGTGTCACGATCATTGTGGTGGCTGGAATTGGGGTGATTATTAATGCCGCAACGGCTTTGCTATTTCTGTCAGGCCGCAAGCACGACCTCAACATTCGGGGGGCGTATTTACATATGGCCGCTGATGCTGGCGTATCGTTGGGAGTCGTGATTGTGGGGAGTGCGATTATGGCGACCGGTTGGCTCTGGCTTGACCCGGCGATTAGTCTTTGTATTACCGTCATTATTCTGATCGGGACCTGGGGTTTATTGCGAGATTCGCTCAACCTCGCCCTTGATTCAGTGCCAGACAATATTGATCCAATGGCCGTCGAATCGTATCTGACTGGACTACCAGCTGTGGCGAAAGTGCATGATTTGCATATCTGGGCAATGAGCACGACCGAAGTCGCTCTGACGGCTCACCTCGTCGTTCCTCAGTTTGCTCCTGATGATAGTTTCTTGCAGCGTGTGTCTCACACACTGCACGATCAATTCGGTATCGAGCATGCAACTTTGCAGATTGAACGGGGCGAGGAAGAGGAATTTTGTAAACAGGCGCATCCGGAGAGTGTGTGAGTCGGCCAGTACTATAGCCGATCTTGACCCACGCGCGTTCCATTTTTAAATCCCGCTGGCCCTGGCCAGACTTTTAGTGAGTATTGGTGTCATGGTGTATGCTCCCGTCATGGATGTCTTGAGGCTCGTGGTGTAAGAAGCTCCATAGTTCAAGAGGGCGAGGGAGCTCAATTCCATCTCGACTTCTCGTCCAATGCCGCCAGCAACTTCCGTGGCAGTCCACCAAACGCTCCGTTTGACATGATGAGAACCACATCGCCGGATTGACAGTTGTCGCTCAGGAAGGAGCAAATCTCATCCACGCTCTGTCCCTGATGCGCGTTCTTTCCAGCTCTATGGATATCTGCCACCAGTTCGGCTGGGGAGAAGAGATCTTCGGTTGCAACTGGATCTTGCGGCTTGGTAAAGACGGGTCCAATCACAACGTGGTCAGCATTTGTCAGTGCCTCAGTCAGGGGCTTTTGGAAAATGCGTCGCCGACAGGTGTTGGAGCGTGGCTCAAACACCGCCCATAAACGATGCTTGGGGTAGCGCAGACGCACGGCTTCGACCGTTGCGGCGACGGCTGTTGGGTGGTGGGCAAAGTCATCAATAATGGTTACGCCGTGCGTTTCTCCGACCAGCTCTTGGCGCCGCGCCACACCCGCAAAACTGCTGAGTCCTGGGGTGATATCCTCGCTGGACAGGCCAAGCGTATAGGCCAGTGCTACCACACCAAGGGCATTCCGGACATTCATGCGGCCCATTGAGGGAATAGAAAAGCGTCCGCGTTCTTGGCCATGCTGCGTTACCGTAAACACAAATTGGCCGCCATCGTCGAGAGCGTCCTGGACCTGCCAGCTTGCTTCAGGATGAAAGCCAAAGCTGGTATAGGCTCCCTGATGGGAGCGAGCAACTTCGAGAGCGGCGGGAAAATCGTGACAGATCAGAACAGGGGCTGCGGCGGGGACAATTTTGAGTAAGCGCCGAAAAGCAGATTTGATGTGCTCCAAATCGGTATAGATATCAGCGTGGTCAAACTCGACCGCGTTGAGCAGAACAGCCTGAGGTTGGTAGTGCAGAAACTTCGGTCCCTTATCAAAAAAGGCGGAGTCATACTCATCGCCTTCAACCACAAAATATGCACCGGTCCCGAGTTGATACCCGCGTCGAAAATTCTGACTCACCCCACCGACCAGGAAGCCTGGCTGGAGCCCAGCTTTTTCAAGCACCCAGGCCAGCAGCGCGGTCGTCGTTGTCTTGCCATGTGTCCCAGCAACAACAAGAGAACGCTTGTTAGTGAGAAAGAACTGGGCAATCGCCTGTGGAAAAGAGACATACGGAATCTGCGTTGCTAAGAGTGCCTGGACTTCTGGATTTGTCCGAGAGACCGCGTTACCGACCACCACAAGATCAGGCGCAGGGGATAAGTTTTCTGGTCGATAGCCTTGCCTCACGTCAATCCTCGCCTGGGCCAGGAAGTCACTCATAGGTGGGTAGACACCTTGGTCTGAACCGGTCACCCGATAGCCGCGCTCTTTTAGCATGGCGGCCAGCGTTGCCATGCCAACACCGGCGACGGCAATCAGGTGAATATGGGCATGTGGAGAGAGGGAGTGGGGATGAGGGCTTGGGAGTTGGTGCGTCGTCATAATGGCTGCGTCTCTTCTTTCATCTTGTGTTAATCATCAATCATCGATCATTTTGCATGAATCGCTTTTTCCTAACACGACTTTCATCACAGCGTTGTGTAAGCGTGGACGGAAGTCCCGGATCGTCGTATTGTCCCGGCTCGGATGCACACGATTTGTGAGGAGAATGACATGCACCTGACGCTCCGGATCAATCCAGACTGAGGTGCCGGTAAATCCGAGGTGACCGACTGAATGAGGAGGAAAGAGCTCTCCAGCACTCGACTGCTGGGGGGAGGGGGTGTCCCAGCCTAAGGCCCAGGTTGATCCAGCGACCTGCCCATAACGCGTCCAACATTCCTGGAGCAGCGTGGCAGGCAGAAAGTCATGTCTGCCGTGATAGCAATCAACTAAACAACTCACGAGCCGGTCCACATCGTCCACCGTAGAGAATACCCCCGCATGACCGGCCACCCCTCCCATGGCGTAGGCATTGTCATCATGGACCTCCCCGCATATCACGCGTTTGCGCCACGGACAACGTTCCGTGGCGGCAATGCGATCGGGCCGAGCGAAAGGATGCTGGGTGCGCTTGTCTTTATTCAAAAAAGCAGTGTGGTGTAACTCCAGCGGCTGGAAAATATGCTGCTGACAGTATTGGTCGAGCGTGGTTGCACTCAATCGTTCGACGAGCGCGCCAAGCAGGATAAAACCGAGGTCGCTATACACCGCTCGTTTGCCAGGGGTGGCTTCGAGAGGTTCGTGCTGGATTTGGGTATACACCCATTCACGGGCGTGGCGCGTACCGAGAAAGGGGTCCGTTGCAGGGCTTTTTTCTCGTTCACGAATGCGCTGAAAATAGGGCCGCCACGCGGGGAGACCGGACGCGTGGGTCAACAGGTGTCGGATTGTGATGCGCTCTTTTCCGGGACCTTGGAAGTCAGGCAGAAAGCGGCTGACCGGATCGTCAAAATGGATTGTGTGTTCGGTGATAAAGAGGAGAACTGCGAGTGTTGTTGCCAGTGGCTTGGTCAAGGAGGCCAGATCAAAGAGTGTCTCGATATCCAGCTGGACGCGGTCAGGTTCCAGTCTCCGAAACCCGCACGCATGACGGTAGAGCACGCTGCCTGCCTGCTTGACTATCACTGCGGCGCCAGGGAAGACTCCGTGCTCAACGGCGTTTGCGAGTTCTACATCAACTGAAGAGAAATCCACCCATGCATCATACAAGATTCCCCGAGGGCTGTAGAGACGCTCCGGGAAGGAGGATAGCTACCGGTTTAAGAATGTGTATTGTCGTGAGAGGATGACTATACCGTCCCTTCGTCTATCTATTGTGCTATCGTGCGTGCAAAACAGGAGACGCTCATGCCGTTCAGTGTCGAGGCCCCAGACACCAGACAAACTCTGACCGAGTTCGTCGAGTTCTATAATCATGTCTATGCCGACCGAACCGCCCGCTGGCGGTCCCCTGTTCGGTTCCAGCTATCGGTTCTCAACGGACACAGTCCGTTTGCTGCCGACCGGACGCTCCGCCCGTTTGTCGTCCGTGATGGAGGGACGATTCTGGCCCGAGTGCTGGCCGTTGTCGATGCGCGTTACAATCAACATTGGCAGCATGCGCACCATGCACAGGACCGATTGGGGCATTTGTCCCTGTTTGAAGCCCTGCCCGATACGCGCGAGGCCGTGCGTCTGCTGATGGACGCAGCTTGCGACTGGCTCCGCAGCCAAGACACCCAAGCTGCGCGGGCGGGGTCAGGGCTGCTGGACTTCCCGTTTGTGATTGATGCGTATGAGCCGCTCCCGCCGAATATTTTGCGCTACAATCCAGCCTATTATCATGCCCTGCTCAAAGACGCTGGGTTCGAAACCGAGCAGAGCTATATTGATTACAAAGTTGCCGTTCAGCCCGATTTAGTCGCTCAGTGGGAAAGTGCGCTCGCAGCTGCCCGTCGAGCTGGGTATGAGATTCTTCCCCTCCGAGACGTTCCTGAAGATCGACGGGTGGCCGAATTTACTGCGACATTTAACGAGACGTTTCAAACCCACTGGGGCTGGACGCCGTATGTCGAAGCCGAAGTGGCGTCTCTGTTTGCTGGGATTGTCCGTATCGGCGGACTGGATACCTCGGTCATGGCCTATGACCAGGGCGAGCCGGTTGGTGTGTTGCTGCTCACCCCTGAACATACAACAGATGTCATCCTGCAAGCGGGACGTACGTTGCATGATTCGGAAAAGCTTAATGTCTTGGCGATTGGCGTGCGTGAAGCCGCCCGGGGGCGTGGGGTTAATCTGGCTATGGCCAGCTATGGGTTTTTAGAACTGGTCCGACGTGGGGCCAGCTATTTGAGCTATACGCTTGTCCTGGACGACAACTGGCCGTCACGTCGCACGGCTGAGAAGTTGGGAGCTACTATTTGTGCTAATTATGTCGTGTATCGACGGAATTTTCGGTGAGCTAGGGCGCGCCACTTCCTGTTTCTGCTTTCTGCTGATTATTTAATTATACGTGTTGATTGCTCGCTTACTTTGCGCCACACCGTTGCCAACCACAATTGTTGATGACGCGGGACTCCGGGCGGACGGTAATAATGCTGTAATTCGTGAAATCCGGCGTTTGTGCACAAGTTTTGCCAGGTCGGTAAATCGTACACACAGGAGTACCGCTCGCCCCACCAGCCTTCTGTATTCTGGCCACGTGGATTGGAACAGAACAGCACCCCGCCTGGTTTCAGCGTCACCCACAACTCTCGCAAAATACGTGCAATCTCCTGACTGGGAATATGGAACAAAGTCGCGTTGGCAAAAATCCCATGAAAACGTTCATCAGGAAGCCGGAGCTGCAGGAAGTCTTGATGCCACACTTCGCAGCCACTGTAATGCCGGGCCATGGCAACAAATTGCTCAGCCCCATCAAGTCCCACTGCTTCGTGGCCGAGATCATGAAAGACTTTCAGATCGCGCCCAGGGCCGCAGCCAAAATCGAGCACAGAATACGGGGCTTCACCTTGCAGGTGGCTTAACAGCGACATCCGATTTTGGCCGACATCATGGTCGCATGTCCCCAACCAAAAAGACTTGGCATGTGTGTTATAATGCGCCAACGTTGTGGCTGATATGGATTGCAGATTTATGCGATCAGGCTCTTCCTTCTCATTATGCATCAAACACCCTTATATGAGCGCGTCTCGAAGCGGAAGATCAAGACGGTTCGAGACGGCTTGAAAATAATAAGTAATGAGACACAGCAATACAGAGGAGCATGGTATGCAGAGACCCTGGAAGAAATGTGGAAAGCACGTCGCTCAGACTGCGGCGTGGGTTATTTTCTTAGGCTGTTGCCCTCTTGCCTGGGCCCAAGACGGCGAGCCTTCAGCCTTTCCTG
Organism: Binatia bacterium; assembly: GCA_965231765.1. GTDB lineage: Bacteria > Desulfobacterota > Binatia > Bin18 > Bin18 > JAAXHF01. The sequence continues at coordinate 2,511,531 of OZ246887.1, read as the reverse complement.
AGGGCAGTGCGAGTATTATTCAAACGCGCACTTGGCAGATTGCTGGCAGTGATCCGACGGCGTTGCTGGAGCAGGCGAAGGCCGTGGTGGAAAAGATAGGCGAGGCCGTCCTGGTCAAGGAAGCCGAGGGACTCTTGATTGTCTCCCTGCCGACCGAGAAGCTGACTGAGTTACGCCAAGCGCTGGCCGAGCTAGGGACGATGCAGACCGCACAGAAAAAGGAGGCTCGGGGCGCCCCAACGACGTTGCTACGGATGACCTTCAGTCAGCCTCTTTCTGCATCTTAGGCAGGCTTGGGCAGGCTTGAGCAGGCTTAGACTTGACCCAGACCGCCTTGTCTCCCTCTCAGATTTGGGGTAGGCACAAGGCGCATATTCTTTACTCTTTTGCAAAAAGTTGTTGAAAAAGAGTAGACAAAGGGCAGACCATGAGTACACACGGTATCATCAAAGCATATCAAGAATGGGAAGACACCACCCTAAAAAAGGCGCTTACGCGAGCAGCTGAGCGCAAAGAAGACTTCCGCACCTCTTCCGATATCCCCATTAAACGTCTGTATACGCCCGAAGATACAGCGAGCAATCACTACGAAGAGGCACTCAGTTTCCCCGGCAAATATCCGTTTACCCGTGGCGTTCAGCCAACCATGTACCGGGGCCGGTTCTGGACGATGCGCCAATATGCTGGTTTTGGGACGGCCGAAGAGTCCAATGAGCGCTATCGGTATCTCCTCGACCAGGGCCAGACTGGCTTATCCGTCGCCTTTGACCTGCCAACGCAAATGGGCCACGATTCTGACCACATGCTGGCGGCGGGTGAGGTTGGGCGAGCTGGGGTGGCGATTGATTCCTTGGCCGATATGGAGACCTTGTTCAAGAATATTCCACTTGACAAGGTCAGCACCTCGATGACGATTAACTCGACTGCCTCAACCCTGCTGGCCCTGTACTTAGTTGTCGCAGAAAAGCAGGGCGTGAGCTGGGATAAGGTGAATGGCACGATCCAGAACGATCTCCTCAAAGAGTATATTGCGCGTGGCACGTATATCTATCCGCCGGGTCCATCGATCCGCATTATTACTGATACTTTTGGCTTTTGTGCCGAGCAGGTTCAGAACTGGAATACAATCTCTATTTCTGGCTACCATATCCGCGAGGCTGGCTCGACAGCGGCGCAAGAGATCGCTTTTACCTTAGCTGATGGCATCGCATACGTTGATGCGGCTCTATCGGTCGGCTTGGATGTCGATAAATTTGCCTCGCGTTTGTCCTTCTTTTTTAACGTCCACAATAATGTCTTTGAGGAAGTTGCCAAGTTTCGGGCGGCGCGACGCTTATGGGCCAAAATTATGAAAGAGCGTTTCCAGGCCAAAGACCCGCGTTCGTGGATGCTACGGACCCACGCCCAGACGGCAGGTTCAACACTGACTGCTCAGCAGCCGGACAATAATGTGGTCCGGGTTACCCTGCAAGCCTTAGCTGGGGTGTTAGGCGGAACCAACTCCTTACATACCAATTCAAAAGACGAGGCGCTTGCTCTGCCGACTGAAGACTCGGTCCGGGTGGCTTTGCGCACCCAGCAGGTGATTGCCTACGAGTCAGGCGCGGCAGATACAATTGACCCGTTGGCCGGCTCCTACTATGTCGAAGCGCTGACTGATGCGCTCGAGGCCAAAGCTGTTGCATACATCGAACACATTGACAAGCTTGGGGGGGCAGTCAAGGCCATTGAGGTTGGGTATCAACAGCGAGAGATTCATGATGCGGCCTTCCGTGCGCAGCAGGCGGTCGAGAAGAAAGAGCAAATTATCGTTGGGGTGAATGACTTCGGGCTGGACCAGGAGCCGGACAACGATCTGCTCAAAATGGACTTATCGCTTGAAAAGCGGCAGAAGGAGAAACTGGTGGCGGTGCGGGCCGAGCGGAATCAGGCAACGACTCAGGCGACTCTGGACAAGGTTGAAGATACCGCTCGGAATGGCGGAAACTTGATGCCGGTCATTATTGATGCCGTGCGTGCGTATGCCACCCTGGGAGAAATCTCAGACGCCATGCGGCGGGTTTTTGGCGAGTACAAACCGGCGTCGTTTTTGTAAGAATACGCGTATGAAGGAGGAGACCTATTATGGCCTGTATGACCTGGTATCCAGGTGTGAGAGGTATGATAGGGAGTCTCAGCATCGTGACATGGAGCGAAAAAAGGCTTTCCGGCTCGTAGTGTTGACAAGAAGGATGGCAGTGAGGATTACCAAGGCGGAAAAGCGCCCTGCAACAGCCTAAGAAATCGGCTATCCCGCTGGCTTTCACATTGAGTCGATACAAAAGATGACGCAGCGGGAAGGGCTGCCGCAATAGGCCACGACAAGCAGCCAGGGATACACAACAGGAGGCATTGCATGCAAGGAACAGTCAGTTTTATTCCCGAGGCCCGAAAGATTGAATTTTTTGAATACGACCTGCCCGAAGTTGAGCCCGGAGCGATGCTGACCGAGGTCAGCCGCACAAACGTGTGTGGCTCTGAGGTCCATATGTGGCGGGGCGAGTTTGGCAAACGTGGAGCCATGCCTGGCCATGAAATGGTGGGGAAGGTACTGCAACTTGGCAAAGGCGTCGCAACAGACACAGCCGGCCAAGCGCTCAAAGAGGGCGATCGTATTGCGCCAGTGTATTACCGTGTGTGTGGATTGTGTGCCAACTGCCGGGAAGGCAATGCCGCCGCCTGTGTCGGGCTGAGTATTCGAGCCAAGCGGCTGATTCCTGATGAAGCGCCGCATTTCCATACACCGTGGGCGACCCATTATTATATCCACCCTGGTCAGCATGTGTATAAAGTGCCCGATAACGTGCCTGACCACGCTGCGTCTTCGGCCAATTGTGCCCTGTCGCAAGTCTTTTTCAGTCTCGACCGGGTCAACTTACAGTACGACGAGACGCTCGTTGTTCAAGGAGCTGGTGGGCTGGGGCTGCATGCCATGGCGGTAGCCAAAGCACGTGGGGCGCGAGTGATTGCCATTGATGGGGTTGATTTGCGCTTGCAGCGGGCCAAGGCGTTTGGCGCTGACGAAGTGATTGACATGCGCGAATACGCCTCAGTCAAAGACCGCACGGTGCGTGTTCGGGAACTAACGAATGGACTTGGGCCAGATGTCGTGCTGGAAGTGGCTGGTGTGCCGGCTGCCTTCGAAGAGGCTATCCAGCTGGTTCGGAGTGGCGGACGAGTTGCTGAGCTGGGCAATATTTCTATGGGCTTAACGGCGACCATCTCGCCGTCGCTGATCACGTTTAAATCCATCTCAGTTGTTGGCGTGGCGACATATAACCCGCATTATCTCCATAAATCCTTGCAGTTCTTGTCTGAGAACATTGACACATATCCGTATCATGAGCTGGTCGATGCCGAGTTCCCGCTGAAAAACGCGGCCGAAGCAATGGAGAAATCAGATCGCAAAGAGATTACGCGGGCAGCTTTGGTACCATAAAAAGCCGCCAGCTTTCATAAAGAGGAAGAGGAGCGAACGATGAAAGAGTCTTTGAAACCTGGCATGTCGTCAGAAGAGACGATTACCACCACCCCGGAGATGGGCATTGTTCATCTTGGGCCGGATGCCCCGCAGATGTATTCGACGCCCTCAATGATCCAGCTCATGGAGGGCACGTGCGTGCATTTCCTGACCCCGCATATGGACGAAGGCGAACAGACGGTTGGCTTTCATGTGGATGTCAAACACCTCGCTCCGACCTCGATTGGTCAGAAGGTTACGGGCAAAGTCACGCTGAACGAAATTAAAGGCCGCCGTCTCAAGTTCGTGGTTGAAGCGTTTAACGAAGACGGGACCAAGATTGGTGAAGGCTTTCACGAACGGGCGGTGATTAGTATCGATCGGTTTGCGGGTAAGGAGTGAGTAGGGACGTCTTCAAAAGAGGACAAAAACAACGCTGTATGACAGCTTTTTAAGGGTAAGGTTGTGTCCTGCCCTTCTTTATCTCTTAATATCTTGCCTGCTGATAATCCAACCAGCAATCGAAAACAGTGGCCAGCAAGCAAGGGTTGGATGGCTCCCACGCCTACTCCTCAACCAACCTTTGATCCCGGCGTGACCTGCTTTTCCGGGCTTAAGACAATGACATTGCCGTTACTGCCGTCTGTTGCGGCCAGCAGCATGCCCTGACTTTCCATACCGCGTAGCGTTGCGGGTTGGAGGTTCGCCACCACAATAATCTGCTTGCCAACTAATTCTTGTGGTGGATAATGGGCTCGGATACCAGCCACCAGTTGACGCTCCTCTGGTTCGCCGATGTCAATTTTGAGGACCAGCAGCCGATCGGCATTCGGATGGGGCTCAGCCGCCTTCACCGTGGCCACCCGCAGTTCAATTGCGCCGAATTCATCTATTGTAATCATACGCCTGGGCTCCTTTACGCGCTTGTACGAATGGTGTCTCCACATTCCGTGCCACTATAGCGAGGTTGCCCACTAGTGCAATGTCCGCAACATCGCCGCCGCTCTGGTCAGGATCCGCAAATCCGGCTAGGCTACCACATCAGAAGGAGAGACGCAGCATGATTCATTTACACGCAAAGACGTGGGACGCCTTGTGTCGGCACGCCGAAGAGATCTTTCCGGACGAGTGTTGCGGGGCGATTGTGACCCGTGGCGAGGAGGTCGAAGTCCGCCGCATCACCAATATTCAGAACGCCATGCATGCCAAAGACCCTGAAACCTATCCACGCGACGCCACGATTGCCTACTTCATGGAGTCGAAGGAGCTGCTGGCTGTGATCCAAGAGACCGATAGGGGAGATGCGAAACTGACTGCCTTCTATCATTCCCATCCAAATCATGACGCGTATTTCTCAGCCGAAGACAAACTCCAAGCCATGTTTGGTGATGAACCATCCTATCCTGATACCGCCTATGTCGTTATTTCCGTCTATGACCGCGAAGTCCGTACGATCAACGCCTTTCAATGGGACGAGGGGCAAAAGGACTTTGTGGAGAGCGAGCTGAGTACAGACGTTTGAGGGGCTGGCTGGAAACGGGAAGAAAGGCCAATGCAAACGACTTGCGCAAGGAAAGCTGGTAGGATAGGAGCGAGAGCGAGGCAGGGGATCAGCTCTCTTGCTGACGCCATACGGGGAGGGATCATGACACAGAGGATTATGCAGAGTTTGTTTGGCTTTTTTGTAGGAGTACTGATGTGTGGAGTCACGTCAGTCTGGGCCCAAGGTGCGGTTCCTACGGCACCCCAAGAGGGGTCGTGGAATGTCGGCGTGCGATCCGGTTACTCGATTGGCCAACGTTCCATTGATACGGTGCCAGTCAATTTGCACATCGGCTATATAGTGTTCAAAGGCAAACCCTGGATTTTTCCCGAAGGCGCGTTTGAGATTGCAACCGAACCGTTCTTTTCGCCGGTCACGGCTGAGTCGGGTCTTCCAAGCCGGGACGCTTCGATTGAGGCTGGACTGATGCTGCCAGTCTTAACCTACCATTTTGACCTTGGCTATCGCCTGTCGCCGTATATCGAGGGCGGATTAGGTATCCTGTACCACGACTTCACAGGCTATAATCTCGGCGGTGGCCTTAATTTCACTGAGATGGCTGGCGCTGGCCTGACGTATTTCTTGGAGGAAAATCTCTCTATCAATATCGGCTATCGTTTCCGCCATTCGTCGAATGCAAGCCTGTATGACGAAAATAGAGGGCTGAATGCGCATTCTTTCCTAGGTGGTTTTTCGTACTTCTTACCCCAAAACTAAGAATTCATAGGGTACGCGTATGGCCGACAGAGACAAAAAAAATTCTGGAGAGAAGCCTCGTGCCGGGGGAGAAAGAGGAAAAGGACGCGAACGTCCAAAATCGAGAGAGAATCGACCCCCAGCACGAGTACGGGGCAACGCTCCCCGGGATGAAGGACAAGGGCGCAAGCCAAACAGCGAAGCGGCCAAATCGGGGCCGGGCGAGGAGCGACGAGGCGTAAACCGGGGCCGAGGTAACGCTCAACGCAATGAATCGCGCCGAGCCAGTCCGGAAGCGAGAAAATATCTGTCTCCGGCTGAGAGCAGACGGCAGACGCACAGTCCCCGTACGAGTGATCTGCCACGTGACGACATGCCGTTGTCTGAGGAGCCACGCGAACCAGCCGGAGCAACATTTTTTCGGAGTGTTGAGAATTACGACCAAGAAAAAGCGCTTGAGTCTCTGAGCGATCTTAATGTGAAACTGATCAAACAGGCCAACCCGACTCCTGGGGAGTGGGCCTATCTGACGCTTGCCGAAGAACATTGTCCTCCAAAAGAGGCCGAACGAATCAAGCGTGCGATTACACTTCCCGCTGATGTGTATGCAGTGATCGTCGATTCGGGTTTCTCGCTCCGGGTCATCCTGACCGGTACGCCCATGTATGAGCGGATGCTAGAATTTAACTTCATTGCTGAGGCATCGTTTGACTGTTGGATTCAGGAAGAATGGATGCGGGAGGAAGTGTATGGAGACAAATACGAACTCTTGCGCCACGCACCGAAGCTCCTCCAAAAGTATTTGGAGAAGGATATCGTGAGTAATGAGGAGCTTGTTCATGCGCCCCGCCCAGGTGGTGCTATGCCACCTGCTCGGACAGAGTGGTGATCTGACGTCGTCCATTTGCATGCGACACATCTAAAGAGAGGAACGCCATGCCCAAGGTTACGGCCAATAACTATGAGATGCACTATCAGGTCGATGATTTCACCGACCCGTGGCAAACACCTGAGACGGTATGGATACAGCACGGTTTCGGCCGCAACCTGAACTTTTGGTCCCACTGGGTTCCCCGTCTTGCCGGTCAGTACCGGGTTGTGCGGCGCGATATGCGTGGACATGGTCAGTCGGCCGACCCTGGGGCGAAGTATGTCTGGTCGGTCGATGACCTGCTGAACGATATGAAGGGCTTCCTTGATGCTTTAGAGATCGACTCGGTCCACTATATTGGCGAGTCTGTCGGCGGTATTTTGGGTATTGCCTTTGCCACCAAGTGGCCGGAAAGATTCAAGAGCCTCACCCTATGTGCCTCGCCTACAGCTATCCGGCCGCCTATTCAAAAGGTCTTTGCGCTGGGCTATGAGGACTGGCCAACCGCCCTTGGTACGCTTGGCTCAGGTGGCTGGGCCAAAGCGCTGATTGAGCAAGGCGCAGGCTTAACAGCGGAAGATTCCCCGCATTTGAATTGGGTGATTGATGAGTGGACAAAAACCCCGACCCATGTCTTGCAAGGGCTATGTCGCTTAGTCCCGAGCGTGGATGTTGAGCCCTTGTTGTCCCAAGTCAGTGTGCCGACTTTGGTTTTAGCTCCCGCCAAGAGCCCGCTCACCCCCTTAAGCGAACAACTCATGATCTGCACTGGTATTCCCGGTGCCCAGATGGCAGTGATTGAGGGCAGTGGGCATGAGATCTACGTGGACGCGTCGCAAGACTGTATTGATGCCATGCTCAAGTTTATCCGTTCGTTGAGGTAGATCATTCTCTCATAGGAGTCTGTTATGTCGAACGCTACTCGTCTCCGCCAAATGTTGAATGGCTCCGAAATGGTGGTTGCCCCGTTTATCTTCGATGCGTTTCAAGCCCGGATTGCTCAATCTGCAGGTTTTCAAGCTATCTACATGACTGGTTTTGGAACGGCCGCAGCCCGAGGGTTTCCAGATGTCGGTCTGTTGACGATGGCTGAGATGGTCCAGAACGTGCGCTATATTGCCAATGCTGTGGACCTCCCGCTGGTTTGTGATGCGGATACTGGTTATGGCAACCCGGTCAATGTGTATCGCACGGTCCGCGAGTACGAGTCTGCGGGTGCCTCAGCCTTACACATCGAAGACCAAGTCTGGCCCAAACGGTGTGGTTTCCTGGCCGGCAAGCAAGTGATCCCGATGAACGAGATGGTCCCTAAAGTAAAGGCCGCGTGTGATGCGCGCCGCAGTGCGGATTTTGTCATTATTGCTCGTACTGATGCTTTAGCCGTCAATGGTTGGGATGATGTCATTACCCGTGCCCGAGCGTATCGGGAAGCCGGTGCAGACCTACTTTTTGTCGATGGCATTAAAACGCTTGACGATATCAAGCGTTATACTCAAGAACTCGGCGATCTGCCGCTGTTGTACAATGGACAATTGCTGCCCGTACCGGAAATCCAGAAGTTTGGCTTTAAACTGACGATTTACTCGGCGACGCTGATGGCTGCCTACATCCAGATGCGGGATGCCATGCACGAGCTCAAGACGACTGGCAGTATTGCCAAAGATGCAGGCTGGGGTTGTTTTGAAGAGATGACCAACCTGCTGGGTGTGCCCGAGGCAATGGAGATTGGCAAGAAGTATGAGGACTGAAGAAAATTATGAATGATGAACGGCAGAAAAGGGATATCTCCCATTCATCATTCGGCATTGCCTCGTTCTGCATTCATCATTTTTTTACCCGACTCGCTGAAAGCCGAACATCGACAGTCGCCTCCATGGTTTACCGGCCGGTTTGACATCTGCAATGGCGTCCTCAAGAGTCGCCGCAAAGTTTTCAAGCTGTGCCTGCTTTTTTGCTTCAAACGCTTCGAGTTCCCGGTGTCGTTTTTCGCGGAATGCGTCAAAATCTGCACTCCACCGTTCGTGGAAACTGTCTAGGGCATTGGCGACGTTTTTATACACCGTTGAGGTGACGGTTAAGCTGGCCGTGCAGTAAGGGTTGGGGCAGTTCAAGACTGTGCCAATCCGAAAGCGTCCAAAAGATATCTCGTATTTTTCTTCACACTGGTAGCAAGTGAGCGGGACGTCCCAATCATTGACCTCTGGGATGGCAAGCGTCGGGCCGTCTTGGGCAGGGGCAGAGATGGGAGCAGCGACGACGGCTGGTGCAGCAACTGGAGCGGCCTCTGCCGCTGGGGCGACAGTGGGAGCGGCTTCGGCACCGCCCGCCTTGAAACGCGAAGGAAACCCGTCTCCAAAAGTCTCTTCTGGATGTAATTCTTTTGCCCGCCCAATCAATACGGATTCCGCTTCTGGAATGTCTGGGTTCGGGATGCAGCAGTCTACTGGACAGACAGCGGCACAGGCTTCTTGATCAAAAAACCCGACACACTCGGTGCACTTCTGGGGCACGATATAGAAAATATCGTTTGAGATTGCAGGGCTGGTCGCACCATTCATATCCCAATCAACACCGCCCTGATAAATCGCCGTATTTGGGCACTCTGGCTCGCAGGCTCCGCAATTAATACAGTCACTCGTAATCATTGTTGCCATAGGCCATTTCTCCCTATTCAGGCTCTTCCAATGCAGTCTTTTCTCACCGCTTCTTTGACAGCTTTTTCCGCAGTTTTTTGGCTAGACTGTCCTTGGGTACCGTTCCCATTCTACGCTGTCAATGTCCCTCGTCCTAGTGTGGGTGAGGATAGGCCGGCTTGCAAAGGGCCGGAGCAGTCGAGATAATATTGCTCAGTTATGAATCCTGCCGCAAATTCTACACCGAATCCCGTGTCGAGTCCGCCAACTTCTGCCTTTGCTCCTCGTCTGGTCAATGGCCCTTTTGGGGACCCTGGCCTGTATATTCATCTCCGCTTAGAAGGGCGAGCTATCGTTTTTGATCTTGGCCAGAATGAGGCGCTGTCAGCCACGGAGATGCTGCGGGTGAGCCATGTGTTTGTCTCGCATTGCCATATGGATCACTTTTTTGGCTTTGATCGGTTGCTGCGAATGTTCTTAGCTCGCGACAAAACCCTGCATTTGTTCGGACCGCCAGGGATTATTGAGTGTGTTGCCGGAAAATTGCGTGGCTATACCTGGAATTTGGTTGATGGTTATAGTTTTGCCATTGAGGTCACACAAGTTGGTCGTGAAACCATGCAACGCACGCGCTTTCAGGCAGGGGCGGGTTTTTTGCCTGAAGTCCTGTCACCGCTGCCATTTACTGGGACACTGCTCGAAGAGCCCAATTTTTTGGTGCAAACCACTCATCTTGATCATCGGATTGACTCATTAGCCTTTGCCATAGCGGAAAAGACTCACCTGAATGTGGATACGGATGCGTTATCAGAGTTGGCGGTCGGTCCCGGACCCTGGCTGGCGGAGGTGAAGCGGGCCTTGCGGGCTGGGGAGCCGGATGATTTTGGCATTCGTGCCGAATGGCGCCACGCTGGGCAGCACTATTCCCGAACCTTTGTCCTGGGCGAACTCCGGAATTGCTTGGTCAAACAGACCCGAGGGCAGAAGTTGGCCTATGTCGTTGATACACTGTATAGCCCGGATAATGCAGCGCGTATTGCCGACTTAGCGCACGGGTCAGATGTTTTCTTTTGTGAGTCGCCTTTTCTGAATAGCGACGAAGATCAGGCCACCAAGCGCTACCATTTGACCGCCCGCCAGGCCGGGCTGCTGGGGCGCGCAGCCCAGGTGCAAAAGCTGGTTGTGTTTCACTTTTCTCCACGCTACTCGGGCCAGGCCGAGGATTTGTATCAAGAGGCGCAGGAAACGTTTCAGGCGAGTAGGGAAGAAGCAGTATGAGCAACCTGATTTCAGATTCTGTCGAACAGTTTATTAACGCCCATCTTGTCGCTCGCTTGGCCACGGCGGGGAATGATAAGCAGCCCCATCTCATCCCCTTTTGTTACGCCTATGACGGCCGACACTTCTATTTTGTGGTGGATCAAAAGCCCAAGCGACAGACTGGCAAACCACTCAAACGGATTCAGAATATGTTAGAGAATCCGCAAGTCGCGCTGGTCATTGATGACTATTCTGATGATTGGAGCCAGCTGGCGTACGTGATGGTCCGGGGCACATCGGCGCTGGTTGAAGACGAAGCCGAATATGATCGCTCGCTTGCCTTACTCCGAGAGCGATATCCGCAGTATCGGGAAATGGAACTGATCTTTGGACACAATAGTATGGTGCGGATTACACCGAAGAAGGTGAATGCATGGGGGAAAATCGGAGAGTGAAAAGGGAGATGCCAGTTCCCTCTCCCTCAGGGAGAGGGCTAGGGTGAGGATGTCGAAATCAGTACTCTCATTGGAAACCATCCTCACATCATGGCCGTCCCAAACTGCATTGCCAGCGCCATAGCGCCCGTCACTTGCATAACTCCGCCCATGAACGCCTGCTGGGCGTTCATTTCTCCGCGAGCCATCTTTGGCGCGTCTTCAGCTTCCACCGGCAATACTGTCTGTGGCGTCTCTGGCCGTTCTCCGGCACCGATGTGGAGCAATCTTTTCGGTACAAAAGACTTCTGGGGTAAGAGGTTGGGAATCAGCAGTGGGGGCGGTGTTGTCTTCTGCCATGATGGTCTCTCCGTATAGGTCTTATCCGCTCTGTGCCGAATCGGTAGCAAGCGCTTTCCGTATGACATCAATAGCCTGGTCAATCTCAGCAGATGAGATGATCAACGGCGGAGCCAAACGCACAACGGTATCTTCATGCAGCGTCCAACCCAGGACTACGCCTCCGGCAAAGCAGCGCTGTACAAAGCCCTGAGTAGCTTCAGGAGTAGCAAAGTCGAGGCCGATTAATAACCCGCGCCCGCGTACCTGCGTCATTCCGCCTTGGCCGATCAGCGCCTCTAACTTTGTCACAAATTCCTGGCCTTTTTTCTGCGCCCGCTGTGGCAGTTGCTCTTGAAACATCACATCCAGAGCAGCCAGCCCTGCCGCACAGCACACGGGGTGTCCACCAAACGTGGTCACATGGGCAAGCGGCGGATCGACTGAGAGGGTTGCGAGGATCTCTGGAGTACTGACAAACGCCCCGAGTGGCATGCCGCCGCCCAGTGCCTTAGCCAGGAGCAGAATATCAGGCCCAACCTGCCAGTGTTCACACGCAAAGACTGTCCCCGTGCGGCCAAACCCGGTGATGACTTCATCAAAAATCAGTAGCGCCCCAACCTCAGAGCAACGCTGGCGTAGGGCTGGCAGAAAGGCAGTATCAGGAATCCGGACTCCCCCCTCACCTTGAATAGGCTCAATAATGACGGCGGCTACAGTTTCGTCGATCGCGCTGAGCGCCTGTGTATCGTTAAACGGCAAAAACGTGACCGTTGGCAGCAGCGGCTCAAATGGCGTGCGGTAGACAGGATTGCCACCAACTGAGACAGATCCCAAGGTATCGCCATGGAAGCTGCCAATAAAGCTGACCAGATGCGAACGGCCAGTATACTTACGTGCCGTTTTGAGCGCCCCTTCGACCGCTTCGGTGCCGCTATTCGTAAAATATGTAACCGATAAGGGGTCGGGAGTTATTTCCGCCAAGCGGCGTGCCAGTCGGACTTGAGGCGCTTGGATATACTCCCCATACACCATCGTATGGAGATACCGAGTGGCTTGGTCTTGGACGGCTTGGATAACTGCCGGATGAGCATGACCGATACCCGCTACGCCAATTCCCGATAAGAGATCCAGATATTCGCGGCCATTTTCGTCCACGACAACACAGCCATGAGCATGGGCGACTTCAACACCCATTGGTTCAGGCGAGGTTTGACACACAAAGCGAAGAAAATCATCACGTAGGGTGCTCATACGGGGAAAGCATACGCGAGGGATTCTCCCTCGGCAACTCGGACAAGGACTGAGCAACGAGGACTCAGTCCTCGTTGCTTGATCTCTCAACCCCAGCCCAGTGAACAAGATCAGCAATACGTGGTCTCCCGCCGTGGCGCCAGCTAAGAGGCGGAGTTTGCATCATGCCAATAGGACATATGCGATTCACGCCGCTGCCTCCGAGGACATCAAGCAGCGTCCGGCGTCGATGTTGCTCGGTCGGAACAACAGTCCCGACGGCTTCGAGATAAGGACGCCAAGCGATGAGGAGGGAATCGATTTGATCGAAGGATGCGAGCGGTTTTACTCGGACCGTGCGATACACAGGTGAAGGAATAAACGTCGGATCGGCCTCATATATGACCGTCCACTCCGTTCCCTGCGAGCTTGCGTGCACGACGGTCTCTTTTCCGGCTAGGGCTCGCCATTCTGCTTCGTCCCGGACGCGTCGTATCTCGGTGCTGACTGCTGGGCTGACCTGCCCCCGTGGTAGGGTTGTTTGCCAATATGCGAGTGCCGTGGCCAAGAGGGCGGCAAACTCTTGGGGACTCACGTGTCCGTTGTCTTCGACATAGACGAGCTGTGGGGAGAGGCAGCCTTGCTGGTCAAATAGGGCAATATCGTAGGCTGCTTGTTTGGCTGATGCCTCTGCTTCCCTCAGTGCTTCATGTGTGATCAGGCTAAAGCTGATCTTATGACCATAACCGATGAATCTGCCGCGAACGCGCTGGCGAATCGCAGCCACGCTTTCATCTGAACCCGCAGCCATGACAATCTCGGCTTCGGAAAATGCAATGTCCTCTAGCTCAGTCTCGCCCCCCGGCCAGCTGACAAGCGCGAGACAAGAGCCCAGCTCAGAGTCACATTGAGTCAGACTGCTGGTGAATAAGGTCTGGAGAGAAGCACCCGCAGAAGCGGTTTTGACGAGTGTGGCCGATTTGACCAAGAGTGAGAAGATTATTTCGTCAATACCGGCACCAGGTAGATTACCAGCCAGGACATGGGTGATCAAACGTGGACCGTATGCTTTCAGAGAACCATCCACGCTGTCTTGGGTATTTTGGACATCTTGAAACTGATCAAGGACAGTGGAAGTCCCGAGTTCAGTCGCGAAAAGACTCTGTAATCGTTCAGGTTGATACTCCTGAAAAATAAGCGGCAGAGCATGCCGGATCATTTCCGATGAGAGGCCGGTTTTTCCAGGCAGGAGCGTCTCAGCTTCTTGGCGTTCGCTCGACGCGGGATCAAGAAACCGGGCGATAACAGCGTCAATACTTGTCAGAATGTCTTGGACTGGGCGATGGATAAGGTGACGTTCGCGGGCGGCAAGTAAGTCGTTGATGATGGTGTGGAGTTGGGTGGGGGTCAAGGAGGACATGCAGATAAAGTGTAAAACGGGAAGCGTAAAAAGACAAAGGCCCTCTTATTTTTTCACCACGCTTCACGTTTTAGGTCTTATTCATCGCTCCCAAAAACTCATCCAGCGCCAGCGCACACCCGCGTGCTTCTGCTCCTGGCACGCGCCCGGTAATCTCAAACCCAGCCCGCGTCAAATACCCCATATCATCAGTTTGAATCGCCATGACAGAACCACAGTTTGCCAAGTCAAAGTGTCGCAGTATGCCTGGCTGTCCTGCTGGGACTTCGGCTAATGTCTCAGGATCTACCACCAACGTACGTGTCCATGCCGGTCCCATTTTGTAGCGTGGCTCGTTACTCCGGCAAAACCGGTTGCATAACACATTGTCATAAAACTGTGATGCCATTTCGGTCATGCCGTATTCGTTGACACAATAATAACCCGCGACTTTTAAATATTTCCAGCACGATTGAAAAAAGCCATTCCGAGAGATCGGCCGCCCTTGGCCCTTATTACCGCCAGTGTCCATGATGCGGCTGCTGCCCGGCAAAGCAAAGTGGGTCGCATTGGCTGCACACCAGTCGAAGAAGGCAACCAGAGCTGCGGTGATGGACAGGATGCATACCGGTATTCCCTCGTCCTGGGCTTGGCTGATTGCAGCAACAAACGCGTCCAGGTGAATGCCTGTTTCGTCAATGAAAAATTGACTGCCCTGTTCACCCCGCTCAGCGATAATCCATTCAGCCATTTGGGTCAAAGAGGAATCCGGTCGGGCGCTCGGTGAAGGGATCAGTGCTAAGACTCGCAACCGTCTGCTGTCTGGCAGTACGCAGCGATCAAAGTGTGATAAAGCTGAAGCGTGGTACAGACTCAGGTCAGGCACAAGATGGCGGCCGCGTTTTTCTTGGCCACGGGTAGTGCCACTGGTCCGAAAGATCTTTTGGGGTGGACCACAGCTGAGATCTAACTCTTTAAAGGCGACGGTTGGCACGGCTGGAATGTCCTGCCAGCGCGCCACAGTTTCGGGGCTACAGTCCCGCGCCAAACAGAATCGCTGGTAGGGCTCATTCAGACGAAACTGGTGCGCAAAGACAGCCAGCGCCATAGTATGAAAATCTTTGCCTTCCGGAGCAGAGATGAAGTCTTGGACTTGGGCCTCAACACTCGTCTGAGGCAATTGTGCCGGTTCCACCATAGCCCAGACTGTACCGGGCTTGGCCATGAGGCGCAAATAGGCTAGGTTGCAAACGCTGTGTGAGACGAGGATACACACATTACACCTCGCTCTGAAAAGCTATTTTTAGAGGAGATCCAATCATGGCATCTAGCGAAGAACTCCGAGACCTTTACGATCAGGCGTACGACCTGTTATGTGACGGCGAAGCGGATCAGGCGATTGAAGCGTATAAAGCGATTCTGGACATTGATCCCAAATACGTTGATGCAGTCCACGATCTGGCCCATGCGTATGCCGATAAGGATATGCTCGACGAGGCGATCGAGGCGGCGAAGCAGCTGACTGTATTGACCCCGGATGATACGATGGGTTTTACCATCTTATCTCGCTTCTACCAGCAGAAGGATATGATTCCTGAGGCTGAGGCCGAAGCGGCCAAAGCCCGAGTGCTGGACTGGAAACGGGAGTTGAAAGAAAAGAAGCTCGGCGGGGGCTCGTAATCAGCGTGTCCATACAACTGTCACTGCCCAATAAAACAGGGAGGCGCGTATGGCCGAACATAGTGATGCATACATCGTTGGCCGGCTGATCCATCAGACGCGTCTATTGATTGCCACCGACGATACCATTCCGATGGAGACCAAGCTGCAGACCCAGGCGATGCTCAAGGAGTTTGACGCCGCCGTCTCTGTGGACGAAGATGAACAGGATGAAGCCGAAGTCCGCAGCCAGTATTATTTCCTGTATGACGAGTTGCAAGGGTACGCGGATCTGGAAGCCTTGCTGTCCGCGATGAAGAATTTTATTCACTATTTGTAAGGAGCACGCTGCCTATGCCACACCTCCAATCCAACGGAATATCGCTGTACTACGAAGAACACGGTCAAGAAAACAGCAACGCTGAGCCGCTGATTTTGATTATGGGCTTTACCGTGAGTTCGATCGGCTGGCATTGGAATATTCCATCCTTTGCCAAATCCTTCCGAACCATTGCTTTTGATAATCGGGGTGTGGGCCAGAGTGATAAGCCAGATGAGCCGTATACGATGCAGATGTTTGCCGACGACACTGCTGGTCTGCTGGATGGCTTAGGCATCGATAAAGCTCATATATTTGGGATTTCTATGGGCGGAATGATCGCCCAGGAGTTTGCCCTGCGTCATTCCCAGCGAGTCAAAACGTTGATCCTCGGCTGTACAAACTGTGGCGGGGAAAAGACGACGCTGTCGAGCGATCCCGAGGTGCTCAATATGCTGGGCAACATTGAATCGGTGAGTGTCGAGGAAGCCGCATTAGCAATGACGAAGGTGGCAGTAACTCCCTGGTTTATACAAAAGCATATGGCCACGCTCATCGAGATGAACCAAATGTCGGCCGCTCATCCCACGCCGAAACATGGCATGGTGAGCCAAATGGCCGCTTTGCAAGGGCACGATACCTACGCGCGTTTGCCGCAGATCAGCGTGCCAACCTTGGTGATTACCGGCAAAGAAGACGGCTTGGTACCACCGGAAAACTCGCTGATTTTATCGCAGCAGATTCCAAATGCTGAGCTTGCCATTCTGTCCAACGCCAGCCATATGTTCCATATGGAACGGCCAGAGACAACGGTGGATGTGGTGAGTGGGTTTATCAATGGCCAGCAGGAGTGGCTGGTATGAATTGGTAGGTCAGGCCTCCGTGCCTGGCTCGGAGCGGACAGGGACGCCCACGCTACCCTTTAGCAACCGGCTCCTGCAATGCTACATACTCCCGTAACGCTTCTTTCGTACTTTCAAACGCCAACTCATCCCAGGGAATTTCCTCTGGGGCAAAAGTCGCGGCCTCAAGCGTTTCGTCCATGGCTTTGAGCTCGCCCCCTACGACATTGACAAGATAGACAACAATCACGACGGGCTGGCCTGTATACGAGTAGATATTCAGCAGGTGGTCGATTTCAACTGCGAGATTGGCCTCTTCCCACGTTTCTCGAATCGCGGCGTCCTCAACACGCTCGCCACGATCCATGAATCCGCCTGGAAACACCCATTGCCCATAATTCGGTTCGATGCCGCGTTTGAGGAGAACGATTTTATTATCGATGATAGGGATGGTGCATGCGGCGATTTTGGGATCTTCGTAAAGGATAAACGCGCAGGCGCTGCACACCCGCCGCTCCGGCTCATTGGCCTTGATCTGCTTCCGTTCTAACTGCCCGCCACATTTCGGACAGAAACGAAACCCTGGACCATGCTGGTGACCGTGATGATGGTCGTTTGCCACGCCATGTCCTCCTCATCTGTAATCCTTGGGTTTTCCTAACACGACGGGCAGAGCGCGCATAGGGAGGAACGGGAGTGGTCACGATTTGGTCCATTTTATTGCAAGCAATCGTTCTTGGACTCGGGGCGGGGATCACGCCGGGACCGTTGCTTGGTTTGATTATCAGTGAGACTCTGCGTGGCGGGTGGCGAGCCGGGGTATTGGTTGCCATTGCGCCGCTCATTGCCGATGCCGCAATCATTGGGCTGACGTTTACCTTGTTCCTGCAACTCCCGACTTTCATTTTTCCTGTGCTGGGTATTGTTGGCGGTTGCTACGTCCTTTTTCTGGGCTGGGAGATGTTGCAGACTCCGAGAGAGGTCAGTGTAGCGGCATCCGAACAAGCGGAAAATGCAGGAAACGCCTGGTCTAGTCTGCGCAAGGGTCTGATAGTCAATATGTTGAATCCTCACCCTTATCTATTCTGGTTGACAGTTGGTGGGCCACTGATTTCACGCCTGTCTCAGCAATCGGCTTGGAGTGCGATTTTTGCCTTTTTGGCCGGATTTTATAGCTGTCTGATTGGATCAAAGATTTTGCTGGCCGTCTTTATCCACACGGGGCGGGCACGACTGCAGGGGCGGGGATATCGGTTTGCCTTGCAGGTGAGTGGAGTTTTACTCCTTCTCTTTGGGGGGATGCTCTTCTGGGATGGAGTGGGAGAGCTCATGGCTCAGGAGTAATCGCCCAATCAAATCCTGCCTAGACAAACGCCCGTGTGTGGTTTACATCAGAACGCCATGGAGCCACGTAGCCAATTTATTGAGGTTGATGGAGTCAAACTCCACGTTGCCGACTGGGGCGGGAGTGGAGCGGATATCTTGCTCGTGCATGCCAACGGTTTTCTCGGCCTGGTCTACCGCGAGCTGATTCGGCATCTCGGCGGTGGCTATCATGTGTATACCCTGGATCTACGTGGCCAAGGTGATAGCGACAAGCCGGCGCTCCGAGAGGGGCACTGGCAAGATATGGCCAACGATGTGGAGGCGGTTATCGACGCGCTGCATCTGCAAGATTTTTACGGACTCGGCCATTCCGGTGGAGCAGCTTTGCTGGCAGGCTACACGGCCGCACATACTGGCCGAGTCAAAAGCTTAGCCTTGCTCGAACCCGTCACCTTTCCGCGCGAACCGCCATTTTTAGAGCGGCTCTCTACGACCGACCATCCCCTTGTCGAAATGACGCTGCGCCGACGCGCAGTGTGGGATTCTCGCCAGCAGTTATATGAGGCCTATCAGACGAAGGCTGCCTTTTCTGGCTGGCAGAAAGAGGTCTTGTGGGATTATATCAACCACGGCACCGCCAATTTGCCAAACGGGCAGATTCAACTGAAATGCCCAGTTACCGTTGAAGCCCACGTCTTTGCTCAAGCTCCCCTCATAGACATCTACTCACAGCTTGGTCTGGTGGACTGTCCAGCAATCGTTCTGCGTGGAGAAAATACCGATCCGCCCCTCTCTCTCGTTGCCGAAAAAGTCGCTCAAAAGATTCCCCAAGGAATACTTGTCACCGTTCCAGACACCAGTCATTTCCTTCCGATGGAAAAACCAGACGAGATCGCACGGATTATCAGGCAACATTTCAGGTAGGATGGGGCCAGCCCCACCGATTTTTCTGTAGACGAAAGATAGGCTTACCACAGGACAGCCGATGCCAGCCGTGCCCCTTCCGCCATAACTCCGAGTTTTGCCCACGCAATATCCGGATCAACGGTTTTTAAACCAGCAAAGGTTGAAAGCCCACAATCGGTGCCAGCCATAACATTTTCTCGCCCGACCACCTCAGCAAAGCGACAGATACGCTCGGCAACAAGCTCCGGGTGTTCAATATAATTCGTCGTTGAATCAATCACACCAGGAATCAACACCTTGCTCGCTGGCAGCGTAAAATTGTGAAACACTTTCCACTCGTGGGCATGACGTGGGTTCGCGGCTTCAAACGAAATACCAGCCGGCCGCGCCCGGAGGACAATATCAACGATGTCTTGGAGCGGAACGTCCAGATGGTGCGGGCCTTCATAGTTGCCCCAGCATAAATGTAAGCGCATCTGCTCCGGTGGAATATCTGCCACGGCCTGATTGAGCGCTTCAACATGCAGCTCGGCACTCTTGCGAAACTCTTCCAAACTCAATTCGGTAAACTGAATATGCTTGCCCATAGCCAAGTCTGGACAATCAATTTGAAGCAGAAAGCCAGCCTGATGAATGGCGTCGTACTCTTCCTTCATGGCAGCCGCCAAGGCGGATAAATATGCATCGTGATTGGGGTAATGATTGTTTTTCAGAAAGAGCGAAATCACTCCAGGAGAGGCCGCACTCAGAAAAGTGTCTTCAGGAGTCGTGCCAGGGTGCGTCTGTAGAGCCGTTCTGAAATTTTCAAGATCCTCTTGGAGTGCGGCTTTATCTCTGTAGGCAATAGGGCCGGTGCACGCTGGCCGACGCATCTCCTCGAGTGGTGTGTTCTCAAAAACTTTTTTTCCGTATGTAGGGAAATCTTCTAAATCAGCAATCGGCAGCGGTGATGCCTCACCCTCAAAGCCGGTTAAACGATCTTTCACGTAGGTCGAGTAGCCGACTTTACTGACTTCGCCATCGTTAATGACATCCACTCCACATTCCAGCTGCTTGCGGATGACGTCTGACGTGACTTCCCGCACGCGAGAGATAAAAGCTGCGTGATCAAGGCTTTCACCGCGCTCCTTGGTATACACCATACTGACCAGATCATCGGGGCGGGGCAAACTGCCGGTGTGGGTGGTGAGAATGCGTTCGGTGCTGCGTTTCATGGGAGTCTCCTTCTTTTGGAAGAGCATAGTATCTCTCGTCCGTTTGAGGTGTCTACTCTTTCAGAAAATTTCCTCACCCCTTGGAGCCCCACTGTTCGAAAATGTAATTCCGAAGTCATCCCTTTCGGCATCTGCAAGATCAAGGCAATATGCGCCAGGATCAGCCTTCGGGTACGAACAACGCGAGTGTCCTGCCCAGCCTGCCCCTTGTCCTGGCGCAGCACGCTAAGTATCGTAGAGGCTATGGCTGCTAAGCCGTTTCAGACCCATAATCAGCATTTTTTAAGGGGGGGGGTAACAATCAATGTCGTTTTATCAAAAAGATCCGCAGGTCTCGCCGCACGACGTCAGCATGAATGCGGACACGGTGGCAAAACTCACTGCTTTATTCCGTGCAGAGGTTGAGGCGCAGCGCTTGTTCTGGGGCGCTCAGTTAGCTGTCTTTCGGCATGGCAAGAAGGTCGTTGACCTTGGTGGCGGTTGGGCGCGAGCCAGTGATCAAAAGCCAGTCACGCCGGAGACGATGTTTGTGCTGTATTCTTCGACCAAAGGTTTGGCGGCGCTGTGTATGCATATGCTGCGTGACAGAGGGGTGTTCGATTATGACGATCTGATCAGCACCTACTGGCCGAAGTTTGCCCAGAATGGCAAAGAGCAGGCGACCATCACCCATATGCTGGGTCACCGGGTTGGGAATACCGTTGGTCCCGACTGGCTGACGTATAAACAGTGGGGCGATTTTCGGCAGTGTGCAAAAGCGATGGAGGAGCTTGCGCCTCGCTGGACACCGGGCGAAGCCAACGGCTATCACCCGCTCAATTATGGCTTCATGATTAATGAGGTCATGCAACAAACGGATGGACGCGACTGCGGCAAGTTTTTCCAAGAAGAAGTTGCTGCCCCGCTCGGACTCGACAGCTTGTTTATTGGTTTACCAGAGTCAGAAGAAGACCGGGTTGCGTGCGTGTATGAGGCACCAGCTGACCGGGAATCCATCACTGGGATGGCCAAACTCATGGGTTTTACCCCAGATGAAGAGTATTTTGGCTTCCAACGCTCAATCATGTTTGAAGAAGGGCTGGACCCCAAGGATCTGCCATTCCCCGAATGGGATAATATCTTTAATCGGCCTGAAGTCCATCGAGTTGTGCTGCCTGGCGGCGGTGGAATTTCCTCTGCGCGTGATATCGCCAAAGTGTATGCCATGCTTGCCCAAGGTGGGACGTGGGAAGGCAAGCAATTCCTCTCGCAGGAGACCTTGGACAAGAGCATTGTGCCAACCAGTGAAGATGGGGCGATCGATCGGTCTTTGCGCATTCCGGTGATTTACGCACAAGGCTGGATGTTAGGACACTTGGCCCGTGGCGCATCGCTGCGCACGTTTGGGCATCCGGGCAAAGGCGGCCAGACCTGTGTGGCGGATTTGGACCGGGGCTTGTCGTTTGCTTTTTTGAATACCGGCCAAAAGGACTACGCCGAGTTCATGCAGTTTTCAAACGAGCTGCTGTCTCTGGCCTTAGATGCCTGCGGGTAGGCTAAATGACAAGTAGCCTTGGGTAAATAGAGAGACTCTTATGAAGAAACGTTCTGGATTCTTTTTCCGCGTGATGGTGCTGAGCCTATGTATGGGGATTGTTTGTGTTGTGGCCCAGGAGCAAAATGGTGCAGCGGCCGCGGCCGCGGCCGCGGCTCCGGTTCCCCTGTTTGAAAATCTTGGGAGCTACCAACACTCGATCACCACAACCTCAGAATTAGCCCAACGTTATTTCAACCAAGGCTTGCGCCTGACCTATGCGTTTAACCATGCTGAGGCGATACGGGCGTTTAAAGAAGTGGCCCGGATTGATCCCAATTGCGCTATGGCTCATTGGGGTCTGGCCTTAGCCTTGGGGCCAAATATTAACGCTCCCATGGCGGCGGCACAGGGCAGACAAGCCTACGCTGCGATTCAGCAGGCCATCGCTTTGGCTCGCTACGCGAGTGAGCCTGAACGCGCCTATATCGAGGCGTTAGCGACGCGCTATACAGCTGATCCTGAGACGGCTGATCGAGGTGGGCTGGATACGGCCTATGCCGAGGCCATGCGACAACTATCTGAGCGGTATGCTGACGACCCGGATGCGAGAACGCTGTTTGCTGCTGCACTTATGAATGTGCGCCCGTGGGATTACTGGACACCTGATAGCCAGCCCAAAGCCGGCACGCTTGCTCTGGTTGCTGCACTCGAAAGTGTGTTGGAACGCTTTCCCAACCATATCGGAGCGATTCACTATTATATTCATGCCATTGAAGCCTCGTCTCAACCCGAACGGGCATTGCCCCACGCCCGCAGGCTGAGTGCATTGATTCCCGGCTCCGGTCATCTGGTCCACATGCCGTCGCATATTTATCTGCGGGTTGGGCTGTACAACGAGGCCGCAATCAGCAACATCAAGGCGGTGGAAGCCGATGAGAAGTATATTGAAGCCGAGGCACCCCAGGGTCTGTATCGGATGATGTACTATCCCCACAATATCGACTTTTTGTGGGCGGCTCAGCAGATGGAAGGGCGTAGTGTTGAGGCGATTGAAACCGCTCGTAAGCTGGCCGAGCGAACTCCCCCCGCTGTGGCGCGCCAATTTCCACTCTTGGAAGCCTGGACGGCGACGCCACTGTACGCCTTGGTCCGCTTTGGCAAGTGGCAAGAGATTCTCAAGGAACCTCAGCCACCGGAAGATTTGCACTACATGACTGGGATTTGGCATTATGCTCGGGCCTTGGCGTTTGCTTCAACTCAGCAGATGGAAGACGCAAAAAAAGAACAGGCAGCCCTGGAGACGATTGTCACAGGCTTTGATCCGGAACGAGAAATGATGGGCAGAAATACCGCCAGTGATCTGTTAGGTATCGCTGCCCAGGTTGTGGCGGGCGAGCTTGCAGCAAAACAAGACAAGTCGGCCGAGGCTGTCCAACACCTGGAAAAAGCCGTTGCCATCCAAGACCACCTGCGGTATAGCGAGCCTCCGCCGTGGTATTATCCGGTGCGCCAAGCACTTGGAGCCGTTTTATTGACAGCGGGCAAAGCAGCTGAGGCAGAAGCGGTGTATCAAGAAGATTTGAAGCAGAATCCTAGAAATGGCTGGTCACTGTATGGACTCGCCCAGAGTCTGCGCGCCCAAGGGGCGACAGCCAAAGCAAAACTGGTGGAGGAAGAGTTTCGGAAAATCTGGATACGGGCAGATGTCAAGCTCAGTGCATCTCGGTTCTGAGCAGCTTTTATATGTGAATTCATACAGGAGTATACATGGCAACAACAGTCCTAGGCATTTCTGGCAGCCTCACCGCTGGTGGCAGCACGCGGGCCATTATCGATTATGCGCTCCAAGCGGCACAGGCGCGCTTCCCGGAGATTACGACGGACGTTTTAGATCTCCGGGATATGAAGATCTCTTTTTGTGATGGTCGGCCGCCGGCCGATTACTCCGACGACACAGGCCAGGCGATTGAACGGATTCAAGCCGCCGATGCGTACGTCATTGGCACGCCGATCTATCGTGGTTCGTATACTGGAGCGCTGAAGAATCTGATTGACCATATTCCGGTTGAAGCCTTGGCAGGTAAAATCGCTGGATTGGTCGGCAATGCCGCCTCGGATCATCATTATCTGAGCATTGATCAAGAGATCCGACCGGTCCTGATGTGGTTTAATATGCACCTCGTGCCAGGCAGTGTGTACGTGCGCGGAAATCAAATGCAGGGCAAAGAGATTACGGATGAACAGGTTCAGGAGCACTTGCGCCAGCTTGGCGAGGCGGTGGTGAGCTTACAGCAAGGCGTACAAGCGGCCGCTGGTGGACCGCCGCCGCTGAGTCAGTGGGCAGGGCGAAGACGCGGGTAAGGAGACAGCGTCCAGGAAAAAGGAGGAACCCCCTATGCGTTTTGTTATGTTTGGTGCTGGAGCGGTCGGCAGTGTGGTTGGCGCTCACCTGAGCCAAGCTGGGGCTGATGTGCTCCTAGTTGGTGATGGCCCGCATGTGGATAAAATACAGTCTGACGGACTCAAACTGTTAGGCAAATACGGCGAGTTTGTGTGCCATCCTGCGGCGTGTTCTCGGCTCGACGATTGGGACTACCAGCCCGATGATGTCATTTTCTTAGCCGTTAAAACCTACGATACACCGCTTGCCATTGAACAGCTCAAAACCAAAGTCCCGACGGATGCACCGATTTTCTGTTTCCAGAATACAATGACTAATGAAGAACTGGTCGCTGAGCATTTTAGCCGCGTATACGGAGTTGCTCTGCATTTAGGGGCTCGGTATGTCTTCCCCGGCGAGGTGAGCCACTTGGGTGGGAATACCTTGGTCATTGGCCGCTATCCTGAGGGACAAGACGAAGTGGCTGAGGCGGTCGTTGAGGCGTTGAACACGGCTGGGCGAGAAGGCATTCTGACGGACACAATCGTGCCGTTTAAGTGGGCCAAGTTCTGCGTCAACCTGCTGAACAGCCCGCTGGCTATTCTGGGCATGTCTGGCGCGGAAGCGTTGAATACTATTGAGACGCGCCACTTCTTGGCTGAGGTATTTGACGAAGCCCATCAAGTCTTTGCGAAGGCAGAGACGCCGATGAAGACCTTGCCGGGTGATCGGCCTCTCCCGGAGATGGTTGAATGGTTGCAGGGCGCGTATACGCTTCAGACTTTACCCGCGCGGTCTCAACATGTATTTCCGTCGATGTGGCAAGATGTGTATTGCCGCCGAGGTCGGACTGAGGCGCGCTATTTAAACGGCAGAGTCGCCGAATTGGGCCAACGCCTGTCGATTGCGACACCGGTGAATGCGTTACTGCCTACAGTGGTCGATGACATGGCTGAACGACGTGAGTTGCCTGGGACGTATAGTCTTTCGGATTTGTATCGGATGCTCGGGCGTTAAATAGGACAGTAGACAGGGGGATTGTATGAAAGTGCTTGCCTTTATGGGCGTTGGAAAAATTGGCATCGTGGAAAAACCAATTCCCGATCCTGGTCCGAACGACGCGGTCATTAAAACGACAGGCTCGCTGATTTGTACTTCGGATGTCCACAATGTCCGAGGGGTGATTCCCTTACCCGAGGGCCGCGGACTGGGACATGAGAGTGTCGGGGTGATCCATGCGCTCGGCGCGCAGGTACGCGGGCACAAAGAAGGCGACCGGGTGGCGGTGAATGCGATTACGCCGTGCGGTCACTGTAGCTACTGCCAACGGGGCTTTAGCTCGCAGTGTGGTGGCATGCTGGGTGGCTATAAGTTTAGTAATGAGCGTGATGGCAATATGGCCGAATACTTCCTGGTGAATAACGCAGACTATAATCTGGCCCCTATTCCAGCCTCGCTCAGCGATGAGCAAGCCTTGTATACCACGGATATGATGTCTACCGGCTTAGCTGGAGCCGAGAATGCAGATATTCCCGTTGGTGGGACAGTCGCTGTGTTCGCCCAGGGGCCGGTCGGACTATGTGCGACGGCAGCCTCACGGCTCGTCGGTGCCGGTCTGGTGATTGCCGTCGAGTCAAAACCTGACCGTCAGGAACTGTCAAAACGTATGGGCGCAGATAGTATTGTAGACCCCACGCAGGGGGACGCAGTAGAACAGATCATGGATCTGACTGATGGCCTCGGGGTGGACTCCGCCATTGAGGCTGTTGGACTGCCGGTGACATTTGAAAACTGTATTAAGGTAACCAAACCAGGCGGCGTGATTTCAAATATCGGCTACCATGGCGAGGCCGGTGATTCGCTCCGTATTCCTTTACCTGAGTTTGGTCTTGGCATGGGCGATAAGACGATTCGGACGGCGTTGTGCCCAGGTGGCAAAGAAGTCATGGGTCGTTTGCTGCGTCTGTTGGAGACTGGTCGGATCGATCCGACTCTGCTGACCACCCACCGCTTTCCGTTTGCTGAGGTCGAAAAAGCTTTCCATATGATGGAGACCAAGGCAGATAATATTATCAAGCCGCTGATTACGTTCTAAATGCGAGTCTCTTGTTTCAGCCCAAGGGGAAGCAGGAGAAGACTGATCGCCTCTCCCTTGGGGCTGCTCGTCAGTCTCAACCTACTGAGCCTTTTGTGTCTGTCTTCTGTTGCTGCTGAAGAAAGACTCGAAGGGCTCGTCCAAAATGGGATTGCCCTATTTGAACAGGAGCACTGGGTTGAAGCTCGGACGATTTTTTTAGCCACAGTGAAAACCCATCCTGGTAATGCCCTGGCCTCTTTTTATTTAGGGCGGATCGCATTTTGTGAAGAAGACTACGCTAGCGCCGTCGAGTGGTTTGAAAAATCGGCCGAGCTAGAAAAACAGAACGCCAACTTTCACCTGTGGTTGGGCCGAGCCTATGGTCGTCAAGCTGAGCAGGCGTTTGTCTGGCGACAACTGTTTTTAGCTCGAAAAGTGAGAAAACAGTTTGAAAAAGCGGTAGCCCTTGATGCCGACAATGTGCTCGCGCGGTGGGACCTGATGGAATATTACCTGAAAGCACCGCGTTTCTTAGGCGGCAGCTGGGACAAGGCGAAGGCTGAAGCGCGTGAAATAGAGCAGCGTGATGCGGCAGAAGGGAAGGAAGCCTGGCGGTTGATTACTGAATTAGAAGAAAAGTCCTAGATCCGGAGGAGAGGTTTGCCTACCACTCCTCCGACTGTCTCACTCTCTCTTACCGTCTCTCTGCTTAGGACGACTTTGGCTGGCGCCGCATTGGGGCGTTAATCACGACCTCAGCCGGGTTATTCTCATGCACAAAATCGATGCGAATATTCTCGGAGTCAACAGGCAGATGACGACTGATGGTGGCCAGGATATCCTGGCGTAAGGCTTCTATTTGTTCTGAGGACAGACCGAGCCGGTCGGAGACGAGAACCGTCAACAACCGATGCTTTGCTTGTTCCTTGCTCCCGTTACTTCCCAGAAATCGCTGGACGAGATCACTGAAGGCCATGAATCATCTCCTAAAGATAAGATTACCGAGCCGTCGCATGACGCCTTGGTTCCCATTCAGATCTGGAATAGGTAGGTCCTCGCCAAGGAGCCGACGGACAATCCGGTTATAGGCTTGGCCTGACTCTGCTTTTTCATTAAGAATAACCGGCACACCTCTATTACCAGCGATCACAACTTCTTGATCTTCCGGAATAATACCCAGTAAGCGGACCGCGAGTATGTCGAGCACGTCTTGTTGATCTAACATATCGCCACGGTTGACCATTGCGGCTGACATGCGGTTAATAATCAGCTGTGGTTCGCCGACCTCATTTTGTAAGAGGCCGATGACCCGGTCCGCGTCGCGGACTGGCGACACATCTGGGGTAGTGATGACAATAGCCTCATCCGCGCCTGCAATCGCATTCCGGAAGCCCTGCTCGATTCCGGCCGGACAGTCAATCAGAATGAAATCATGGTCTTCTTTGAGTTGCGCAATAAGGTCGCGCATCTGGTCGGGATTGACTGCCTCTTTCTGGTCGATTTGCGAGGCTGGGAGTAAGCTCAACTCAGGAACCTTTTTATCTTTCACCAGCGCCTGGCGGACTTGGCAACGACCGTGAATGACGTCTACCAGGTGGTACACAATCCTATTCTCGAGTCCTAAAATAATATCGAGATTGCGCAGGCCTATATCTCCGTCGATCAAGACAACTTTACTGCCGCGTTTTGCCAGGCCGAGGCCGATATTGGCTGTGGCGGTAGTTTTGCCCACTCCGCCTTTGCCTGAGGTCATGACAATTGCTCGTCCACTCATGACACGCGGCCTCCTATAGTCTCCCCTGGTAGGGCAGAATCATAATTTGTTCGTCCTTGACGCAGGCCATTTCCGGCTGCTGGGCACGGCGCTGCTTTTTAGGATTATCCTCTGCACGAGCGATAATAGGACCAATACGGAGCTGTAAGGGGGTCAGGTTGAGAGCGATCACAACGGCATCTTTATTATCGGGGTAGCCAGCGTGGATCATGCCGCGGACAGTTCCAAACACGATCACATCGCCCCCAGCAAGAATTTCTGCTCCCTGATTAATATCACCAACCAGCACCAGATCACCGTCAAAGGTCTGTTTCTGGCCCGAGCGGAGGTTGCGACGCAGATACAGGGCATTCCCGTCTGGGGCGACTGGCGGAGCAGGGCGTGACTCGGATTTTGGTGGCGGGATGCTATCCCGTACGGGCAAGCCTTCTTTATAGAGGAGTTCCCGGCTGGCTTGTTCAGTCGCTACCGCATACCGGAGTAAGAGTTCTTCCCGGTGCAAGATTTCTTTGAGACTCCACCATTCTTCCCCTTGAATCAGACGGCTGCCGAAATGAAGGATGACTGGAGAATCCCGAAAGAATCCATTGGCGCGTGAAAGTTCCTCATCTACCGCAGCAATGACATCTGGGAATGCTGCTTGGTCGTTGAATAGGAAAGTTGGTCCGCTCTTCAGCCCTTTTATGGTGAAAAGTTGTAGATCTCCCCCAGACACACTACCCCCGCGTACTTAGAGTCTTTTCTTTCCAGTATTCAGAATGTCGCTCAGGACATGAATTCAAAGGGTGCAACATCAAGTAGCAGAAAAAACGAGCCTCTACAACATCTAGTGGCTCATTTCGTGATATAAGCTGACTTACCGCTGATGCCGTCCAGTTGACAGTACTGACCCGCTTGCGGAGTTAGTTGAGCAGGGTACAGTAACAAGCGCTACAGATGTAGACAAGGACCCACGAGCTTCGTATACAGGAGGAGAGCGTATGCACCGAGAACGAGAAAAAGAGATTCGCCGTCGTCGCCAACGGCGTCTGAAAGCCCTCAAGCGTCGGATTAAAGAGCTGAAAGCAGAAGCCGCGAAAAAACGGTCCTAATCAGTTCGGACCTCTGCTGCGGGCGTTGCCCTTAGCGCAGATGAAGAGTCAGATCCGCTCCATCTGCGTCGTTTGAGCGGAGGTCAACTTTACTTTTGTGGATTTTAAGAATCGTGAACCCGCCGACACTATCACCTTCATAGACCATGGTGAGCGGTCCGTCCGCAACTTTGATTGAGACAAAACGCTCTGTGGCTTTAGGTGACCACTGCACGAGGCTCAAGGAGGCGTCAAGATGCACCGGAGGCGTCGAAGGAGCTGAACTGATCACTGGAGCTGGGAGAGATTCTGGCGAAGGTGATATAAAATGCGCCTCGTCTTCTGGGGGGAGTGTTTCATTCTCATTATCCCACAAGTCTTGTGGCAGCGGCTCAATAATGTACTCATCTTGGGACGTTGCGGGCAAAGCGGCAGGGGTGACAGGTCTTGCAGCATATGCAGATTTTGAAGATTCTGGTGACAGCCTGGAGATAAAAGGCGAGCGCTGCCCGCTGACCAAGGCTGTTGCGGATTGCTCTTGGCTCGTCGGGATCGGAACAAAAGGTTGAGAGGGCTCGACAGGTGGTGTGTCTTCCACAACAGGCGCCGCAGCCAGTCTGTCCGGGGCTGATTCCGCGACGGCCTTCCCGGTCCGTGCTGAAGCCGACGAACTATCGGCTCCTGCCGATCCAGCTGACTCTGCCGTCATCGAGGTGATCAGAGGTGAGGGTCGGTACACAATAATTCCGGCTCCAATCAGAAATCCGATTACCGCCAATCCGAGGCTCATCAGCCACGGCGGCAGTTTCTTTTGGGGAGCCCGGGAGTGAGGGCGGGGGGGCAGCGTCAGGAGGCGCACACGGACATCCGTGCTTTGTGCTCGATGATCCTGCTCAACTTTCCGCAACGCATCAAGAATAGTGCTCATGCGTTCTGCCTTCCCACCTTGACTACCTCGTCTCTCGTTTTGGCCCTTCAAGCGGCAGCTCTGGAGAAGACTGGGGCAGAGTAGTCAGCCTTTCTGTGGACTCGTTCAGATGTGGATGCTGATAATCTGACACTGCATTGTAGAGTAAAATCATGGTCAGCGGACCAACCACCCCATCTGAGGCCAGACGCTTGCCTTTCTGAAAGTGAGCGACTGCTGTTTCCATGGCTGGACTAAAGACATTCTGGCTCGTGCCAGCTGGGGTTCCTGTCAGACTCAAGACTTGTGCTTTTGACAATAACGAATGGAGGCGTTTGACTTCTTTCCCTTGATGGCCAACGGCTAAGAGGTCGCCCAGCTTTTCAAAATCTTTCCAGAATACATGTCCTTTGCCGAACCAGTTCTCACTGAGTACTCGTCTGGATACGTTATATTCACGATCAAGTAGGATACGACACTGATCGTGCGCAACCTTGACCACTAAAACAAAGCGTATCTCCTGCTGTTCAGGGACGACCAACTCCATAACGATAGGCAGGTCAAGGAGCGAGAGTAAGTTCAAATTGCCGGTAAATTCCAGATGTTCAAGCTGCCGGGCACGAGCAATTGACGTCAAATCTAAGGTCCCATTTTGCCATTCCTGGTCTTTTATGGCTTCAACCTGCCAGGCGCGTAACAGGCCACCGGTGGCATGAACAGCACTGGCGACGGTATCACTGTGTTGCAATGCCTGTAAAAAGAGCTCATCTGGAATTGTCCCATCTGGTTCAGATCGTTCAGGTGCCTGCTGCGCTTGTTCGAGAGGAGCTGAAGAAACGGGTACAGCATTCGGAACGTCTGCAGTCAGGAGCGTCTCGCCCGCCGTTTCTCCTTTTGGTCGTTCACGAGGTTCAGGCTCGGCTGAGGAGAAAGCCGGCTCAGGAGCTGTTGCCTGCGTGCTGCTCGTAGAGGCAGGGACAAGGGTTTGGTTTGAGGCAGAAAGAGGCCCTGACCACCATTCTCGTACAGGCGTGACAGAGGCGAGGAAAAAGAGGGCTATTGCCAGGACTACTGTTCCACCAATGCCCACACTGGCGACCAGCCGTCTGTGTTTGTACTGGGGACTATTGTGTTTATCTTGGCGTAGTTCCTGGGCTGCTTGGCGAACAATAGGGCGGTCGATCTGGCTTTGCTCGAGAGTATAGCCGACGAGGAGGGTGCGGTGGCACAGGACATTGATGACGCGTGGAATGCCGCCTGAAAAGCGATAGATATACTGCAACGCCTTGGGACTGAAGAAAACTGGCTCTCGGCCTTCTGTGGCGACACTAATGCGATGCCGGACATAAGCGGCTGTGTCTTGGGCATTGAGCGGTCCGAGGTGCCAGCGCAAAGTGATGCGTTGATCGAGCTGGGCTAACGTGGGCTGGGCCAGTAAATCGCTCAGTTCTGGCTGACCCACGAGAATGATCTGGAGCAATTTTTCGCGTTCGGTTTCCAAGTTGGAGAGCAGCCGGAGTTGTTCCAAAACGCTTGGCTCAAGATCTTGGGCCTCGTCAATAATGACGACGACCCGTTTTCCGGCGCTGCGCTGGGTCAGGAGAAAACGGTTGAGTGTATCGATCAGCTCTTTTTTGCTGTCTGACGCAGCCGGCAGGTTGAGATCGGTATTAATAGTCTGCAAGAGCTCCACAGCAGACAGGGCGGGATTAAAAATATAGGCAATAATCGTATCAGGCCCAAGGTTGCGCACGAGGGTACGCAGCAGGGTCGTTTTGCCTGTCCCAATTTCCCCCGTAACAATAACAACTCCATTGCCCTCATTGGCACCAAACAGCAAGTGACCGAATGCTTCCTGGTGATTGGCGCTTAGGAAGAGGTAGTCTGGGTCCGGGGTGAGCCGAAATGGGTTTTCTCGAAAACCGTAGAATGCTTCATACATAGAGGTTTAACAGGAGGTATGGCAGCACAATTTACACTGCGGGGTAAACAGCCTCAGAAACAGGCAGCCCCAAGACAGCAAGAATAAGAATGCTCAAAACAGCTTTAGAATGTCTCTCAGACATCCTGAAAAACATCATGGGCTGGACTCAGGAGCGAGTCAAGAGTGTGTGAGAGGGAGCAAGCGTTGAGAAGCGGTGATGTATCAACCAGCGTAAGACGACCTGACATTGCCTTTCTGGCTGAGATTGGGTAGAACACAGGGCCATATGGATCAGTCTAGATCCTCTCCTTACGCTACTTCCGGTGTAGACAGCACCAAAGCGGAAAGCGGTTTGAGTCGCTTACGAACCTGGGTTGAACAGACATTTGACCTGAATGCCTTGGCACGTCCGCTTTTACCGCTCGGATACTTCGCCAATATTATTCGTCTGGATCAGCTCAGCCTCGGTATTGCCTTCACCACTGATGGGGTCGGAACCAAACTGCTGGTCGCTGAAGTTCTCGGCAAATACGATACGGTCGGCATTGATTGCATTGCAATGAATGTCAACGATCTGTTGTGTGTTGGAGCGACGCCAGTCTCCTTTGTTGATTATCTTGCGGTCGAAGAGATACAGCCCGATATCCTCGACGCAATCGGACACGGACTGCACCGTGGGGCGGAACAGGCTCGCATCAGTATTGCGGGTGGAGAGATCGCTCAATTGCGAGAGATGATTCGTGGGGCTCGGCCGGGAACAGGCTTTGATTTAGCAGGGGCAGCCATCGGTACGGTGCCGCTGGATCGAGTGATTATTGGCCAAGATGTGCAACCTGGAGATGCCCTGATTGGCTTGGCCAGTAGTGGTATTCACAGCAATGGCCTGACCTTGGCGCGTCGGGTGCTGTTAGCTGATACCTCATTGAGCTTTGATTCGTATTTGCCCGAATGTGGCCGAACAGTTGGCGAAGAGTTGCTCGAACCGACCCGGATTTACGTTCCCGAGGTCACGGCTATGCTGGCGGCGGATATGCAGATTAAGGCGTTGATGCATCTGACCGGCGATGGCTTTCTGAATTTGTCTCGAGTTGAGGCGCCGGTTGGGTTCCGGATTGAGACTTTACCCGATATTCCCCCGATTTTTGTGGTTCTGCAAGAGAGAGGAAAGTTGAGCGACGCTGAGATGTTCCAGGTCTATAATATGGGCGTCGGATTTTGTGTTGTTGTGGCGGAAAAAGATGTTGAACGCATCATCGATGTGGCCGTCGAACATGGCAGCCAAGCCTGGCATATCGGGACGGCCGTCGCCTCGGCTGAGCGGACTATCACGATTGAGCCGCGTGGTTTGACCAGCCGGGCTGGACAGCTCATGCCCGTGTCGGAAGCCACTCGGTATGCCTGACGTGTCTGATATGCCTGATATGCCGAACATGACTGAGCTACAAGAGCTGGATCGGACCTCGCTCGTCTCGCTGACCGTCAGGGGGCGAAAGACCAACACGCCGTATACCGTAAAGATCTGGTTTGCTGTCGGGAATGGCAAGATCTATGTCACCTCAGGTCGCGGTTCAAGCGCCAGTTGGGTGAAGAATCTGCGCAACAAACCCGAGGTCGCGCTTCAAATTGGAACCACCGCACTGCATGGCACAGCCGTGTGGCTTGATGAAGCGACGGTTGAGGCCGAAGTCCTCCCACTTTTTTTCCGAAAATACTTTTTGGCTCGAATCCTGGGCTGGATTGGCGGTTGGTATAAAGAAAAGTTTGCCTTCGCTATCACTCCTGTGGCGCATTCTTAAAGAATTGTCTGGCCATCTTCAGATGATCTCCCTCATATTTTCCGGGCACCTTGCGGCTCTTTTTCATAAATGCTGGAGCATAAGAGCGCTTTTTTATGCTGTCATCCGCTCCAAACGCCGATAAAAATCCATCAAAGCTGGTACCCTCTCTACCGCGGCTTTTGTCTCGGGCACTACCTTCGCTCGAAGAGAGCTGAGCTGGCCAAAAATGGCCAGATCCGCCATGCTTGGCCGTTCGGCAGCAAAAAAAAAGGGGCCTTGACCCAAGAGGGACACCAAGTTGGCCAAATGCCCGTCAAGTTCACTCTGAAGAACCTCAACTGGCAGGCGTCCAGTCCCCTGGGCGCGGACCTGAACGGCCATTATTCGCGGCACAAGCATCTTCAGAATCGGTCGCAACAGGACTGGAAAACCATCTTGAAAGAGTGTGATTGTCCGAGCTGCATTGGCCGGGATAGTCCAGCGAAACGCCATACCATACCAGTACAGCGATTCATCCGCCCAATCTTCAAGCAGTTGCTGTTGCACTGCCCGAGCGGGATCTGCATCCAAGAAGGGCGGATCGGGTTTATAGACATTGAGTGCTCTGAGAATAAGCGTTGAGTCAAACAACTGCTGTCCTTCAAGATCGAGCACCGGCATTTTTCCCGTCGTCGGATTATTGCGACGCAGATCTTGCAGCGTCCGCGGCTGATGGAGTTGAAACGCAAGCTGTTTGATGAGCAAGCCACGATAGACTTTTTCGACAAACGGTGAGGTCCGAGCTCCATACAGAATAATTGCCATCCTTACTCTTCCTAGCTGCGTGCGTCCCGTAATTTTCGAAAAAAGGCCCGGATATCCTCAACCAGCAGTGCAGGTTTCTCCATAGCAGCAAAATGGCCGCCAGCTGGCATCTCCGTCCAATGCGTGACGTTATACGCCCGCTCGGCCCACTCGCGGGGCGGCCGCGCCAGCTCCCTAGGAAATGCGGCGAAGCCAGTCGGGACGCTGATCTTTTCTTCCTTGCCTAAGCGCCAAGGATGATGGCGCTCTTCGTAATACAAACGAGTTGAAGAATGAATGGTCTGGGTCAGCCAGTAGATCATGACATTGGTCAATAACTGATCTTTGCTATACGAACGCTCGGGGTCACCGTCGCAATCGCTCCAGGTCCGAAATTTCTCGACAATCCACGCGCACAAGCCAACTGGAGAATCATTCAGGCCAAAGGCCAAAGTCTGCGGTTTGGTGCCTTGAATCCCCTGATAACCGGTTTCATCGCGTTGCCAGGTGCCCATTTCTTTGATCCAGGCCTGTTCTGCTGCAGATAGGTCTTGGCGATTGGCTGGGTGGGGCGCAACCCCAACCATATTGAGGTGAATACCAACAAGATTTTGGGGATAGGCAAAACCTAAACGAGACGTGACCAGCGCGCCCCAATCCCCGCCCTGTGCACCGTACTGGGTATAGCCCAAGGCATCGGTCATCAGCGTCGCAAACCAGTCGGCGATACGGCTGGTATTGACCTGGCGTTGCTGGGTCGGAGCCGAGAAGCCATAACCTGGAAGAGATGGGACAACAAGATCAAACGCATCCGCCGGGTCGCCGCCATGGGCGGCTGGATCGCTGAGCGGTCCAATGGCCTCCATAAATTCATAAAATGAACCTGGCCAGCCATGTGAGACAATCAGCGGCAGCGGCTTGGGACCTGTGCCTTTGATGTGCAGAAAATGGATGCGTTGACCTTCTATCGTCAGCATAAAATGAGGCCATTGATTCATCCGACGTTCCTGCGCCCGCCAGTCGTACTCGGTACGCCAGTATTCAATCAGCTGTTTGATATAGGCCATATTGGCCCCATAGTCCCAGTCCGAATCGGGGATTTCGCCCGCCGGCCAGCGAGCCTGGTCCAGCCGGTTGCGTAAATCAGCGAGGGCTGCGTCTGGGATGGCAATCGTGAATGGTTCTGGGGGGGTAATGTTCGGCATAAGAATCTCCTCTTTCTGAGTAATGAGGACTGAGCGAAAAGGATCTCCGCTTATTCCTTTTTTTTCTCCTCATTACTCAGTCCTTTCCTCTTCATTCTTTCTCGAATATCCTTCTCATATCCTCTGTCGCCCGGTTGATAGTAGCGCCGTTCGGCCAACGCATCCGGCAGGTGCTGCTGGTCAATGCTCGCATCTTCGTAGTCATGGGCATATTGGTAGCCTGTACTATAGCCAAGGCCCTTCATCAGCTTGGTCGGCGCATTGCGCAGGTGTAAGGGCACGGGGAGGGCACCGTGTTGTTTAACGTCTTTGAGCGCAGCTTTCATTGCTGTATAGGCAGCGTTCGATTTCGGAGCGGTGGCGAGGTAGGTTGCGGCTTGGGCGAGGGGAATGCGGGCTTCGGGCAGCCCGACAAAATGTACTGCGTCTTTTGCTGCTAGGGCGAAAGATAAAGCCTGCGGGTCGGCATTACCAATATCTTCTGCCGCAAAAATAACCATCCGGCGGACAATAAAGAGCGGATCTTCGCCGGCTTCTAACATGCGCATCATCCAGTAGACGGCTGCATCCGGATCGCTCCCGCGCATGCTTTTGATAAAAGCTGAGATGACATTGTAGTGCTCTTCACCGCCTTTGTCGTAGCGCAGTGCTTTATGCTGAGCGGCTTCTTCAACCAGGGTCAGATCAAGGTGCTTGAGTTGCTTCTGGCTGGCCAGTGTCGCGGCGACTTCGAGCGCACCTAGGGCAATCCGGGCATCGCCTTGAGCATACTCGGCGAGAAAGGCCAGGCCGTCGTCAGCGGCTGTTAACGCGAGGGAGCCTAGACCGCGTTCAGTGTCTTGAAGAGCACGCATCAGGATACTCTTGAGGTCATCCAGGCTCAGTGCCTCAAGGACAACAACGCGGGCGCGAGATAAGAGCGGCGCGATCACCTCAAAAGAAGGGTTTTCCGTCGTTGCGCCGAGCAGGATGATCAGACCTTTTTCCACATGGGGTAAAAAGGCGTCTTGCTGAGCTTTATTAAAGCGGTGGATTTCATCGACGAACAAGACGGTCGGCTTGCCATGGATTTGCTGCTGACGGCGGGCTTCGTCAAGAATCTGGCGCAGTTCTTTGACGCCTGACAGGACAGCTGAGAACGATGCAAAAGGGGTGTTGATCGCCTGCGCCAAGAGGGTTGCTAGTGTGGTCTTACCGCTGCCTGGTGGGCCCCACAGAATCAGTGAGGATAGGCTCTGGCGTTCAATCATTTGGCGTAGCAGGCGGCCTTGGCCAAGCAGCTGGGTTTGGCCCACATACTCTGCAATCGTTTGCGGCCGCATACGTTCGGCGAGAGGGGCTTTTTCGGCCGCCACCTTTGCGGCACTATGAGCAAATAAATCTGGGTGCTGTGTCGGCATGGCAGCCTTATTATACGCGAGGGAGATAGCAACAGAAAAGGGCGGGCCGGTTGCCACAATTCAGCAGATAATTCGGTAGGCAAGAGACCATACCAAACATCATGGCAGATATGCAGAACATCGGGCTTGTCATCAAACGTAATCAGCCAGAAGTCGCGGCTTTAGGCTGTAAGGTCGTTGCTTGGCTTCAGCAGCGTAACAAGACCATTTTGGCTGAGGATGATACCAGTCATGATGTGGGCCTTGATCGCGGCTGGCGCAAGGTCGAAATCATGCAACGCGCAGACCTGACTATTGTGCTCGGCGGTGATGGCACGCTTTTGAGTGTCGCCCGGCGGACAAATCAACGCGAGGTCCCCATCCTGGGCGTCAATCTGGGCGGGCTTGGTTTCCTGACTGAGACAACAACAAGTGAGTTGCTGGTCACACTGGAACGGGTGTTGCAAGGGCAATTTGAGGTCGAACGGCGCAGCCTGTTAGAGACTACGTGGACTCGTGATGGTGAACAGATCGGCCTGTTTCAAGTTCTCAATGACGTTGTGATCAATAAAAGTGCGCTGGCTCGTATCATTGATCTTGAGGCCTGGGTCGATCAGCAATACCTGTGTACCTATAAAGCCGACGGCTTGATTGTCGCCACCCCAACGGGTTCGACCGCGTATTCCTTATCGGCTGGTGGTCCGCTCATTGACCCTGCTGTTGGCGTGGTTGTCTTGACTCCCATCTGCCCGCATACTCTGACCAACCGGCCGATTATTCTGTCGGATCAAACCGATATCCATGTCATTCTGCGGACGGCCGAAGAAGATGTCATCTTGACCCTAGACGGACAAGAAGGTCACTCGCTGCAAGGTGGGGACCGAATCAGCATCAAACGCTCTGACATCACCGTGTCCTTGATCAAATCGCCCAATCGGACCTATTTTGACGTGCTGCGCAAAAAGCTGCGCTGGGGCGAACGCTAAATGAACTGGACCTTCCTCGCCTTTCTCTCTTCCATTGCCCGATATTCCGAAAGTGTTAGGATGGGAAAGTAATCCAGTCTATTCTTGCCTGTTCTTGGACGGGGTTGCTGGATTGCCAGTATATCGTTCAGCGTAGCGTAAGGAGGGGCACCATGCAGACCGGAGCTGCCGAACAGCCTATCGAGATCCAATGGCCTGAAGAAGCTGAAACGCGCGTACCGTATCAAGTGTTTCTCGATTCTGCCATTTACGAACGCGAACAAGAACGCCTTTTTCGTGGTCCGGTCTGGAACTATGTTGGCTTGGAAGCCGAGATTCCTAACGTCGGCGATTTTAAGGCGACTTTTATTGGCGATACACCTATCGTTGTTACCCGTGGCAAGGATGGCGGCTTAAACGCGTTTGTGAACCGCTGTGCCCATCGTGGCGCCTTGGTGTGTCGTAAGCCACGCGGTAACACTCACACTCACGTATGTGTGTATCATCAATGGAGCTATAATCTGGAAGGTGATCTGATCGGTGTGCCGTTCCGCAAAGGTATTGAAGGCAAGGGCGGCTATGGAGCAGACTTTGATACCGCTCAGCACTCTCTTCACAAGCTCAATATTGCCTCGTATCAGGGGCTCATATTTGTCTCCTTTGCCCGCGAATTGCACTCGCTCGAGGATTACCTGGGACCACAAATGCGGCCCTGGCTCGATCGGCTGTTTGCTCGGCCCATCCAAGTCTTGGGATATTCTCGGCAGTATATTCGGGCCAACTGGAAACTGTACGCTGAGAATGTCCGTGATCCGTATCACGCCAGCCTACTCCATTTGTTTCACACCACGTTTGGTTTGTACCGCTCGTCGATGGGTGGTGGGGTGATTATGGATGAGGAAGGCCGACACGATATGCTGCGTTCATATAAACGCACCGAAGAACAAGAAACCGCTGCATATAAAGACGCTGGTCTGCGGACGTATAACAAGGGCTATGGCTTAGCTGATCCCTCTTTATTGCAATCGCGCCAAGAGCTGGAGCCACACCTCACAAACCAGATTCAGACGATCTTCCCAGGCTTGGTGCTGCAGCAAATTCAGAATACGCTAGCGACCCGCCAGATCCTGCCCAAAGCGCCAGACCAATTTGAGCTGATTTTTACCTACTTTGGTTATCAAGATGACGACGAAGATTTGCGCGCAATTCGACTCAAGCAGGCCAATTTTGTTGGTCCGGCTGGCTTAATCTCAATGGAAGACGGCCATGCGGCTGAGATCGTACAGCAGGCCATTGGGCGTGATAAGGACGCATCATCCTATATTGGTTTTGGTGGAGATGACGTCAGTGATCAAGAGAATTTATTGACCGAGACCGCCATTCGTGGTTTTTGGCACTATTATCGTGATGTCATGGGCTTCGCCGCATAAAACTAAGGACAGCGAAAAGCGAAACGGGAGGGGGAGGCCATGTTAACACCAGAGATTCGCTACGCAGTTGAAGACCTGATCCACGCCTACGTGCACTGTATTGATGAGGATGAGCTGGAGGAGTGGCCGAGTTTTTTTGCGACGGAGTGTCTGTATACGGTTATGCCGCGTGAAAACCTGGACCAAGGCTTACCGATTCCGCTGATATCGTGTGACAGCCAAGGGATGCTCAGCGACCGGGTGACTGCGCATCGCCAGGCCAATATTTACGGCCCTCATTTTTATCGGCATCAGGTCAGTAGTCTGCTGCTCACACCACAGGCCGATGGCAGTATTGCGGCGCGTTCGAATTATGTCGTCTTTCGTACCTGGGCGGATGTCGTCCAATACGGCTCAACCGAAGTCTATAGTGTCGGCACCTACCGAGATCAGATTGTCTTTGAAAATGAACAGCCGAAGTTCAAAGAGCGTCTGGTTATTGTGGATACGTGTCGGATTGACTCTCTGTTAGTGACCCCGTTGTAGCTCAGCTACTGTCGGTCTTCTTAGGTGTAGGCTTGCAGAAAGAGAAACACCGCCACTCCGGTGACCGAGACGTACAGCCAAATTGGAAACGTATAGCGGGCAATCTTGCGGTGGGTCTGGTACTGCGCTGTCGCGGCATAGTAGAGCGTCGTCAACACCAGAGGCAGGGCGATAACGGACAGGACAATATGGCTGATCAGGATGGTGAAGTAGATTGGTCGAATAAAGCCTTGGCCAGGAAATGGGGTGTCGCCGTGAAAATGGTGATGCACGATATAGCCGACCAAAAAGAAGGTGGAGCAGATCACTGCGGCCAGCATAAACCGGATGTGGACGGCTCGGTTCCCGCGCCGAATATTCAGCAATCCTCCGATTAAACAACACGCGCTGAGTGCATTAAACAGGGCATTGGTGGTAGGCAGCATTGTCATCCAATCGGCTGCTGTTGTTGCCGCTGGTTTTCCGTACGGAAGCCACAGCAGGAAAGCGGCTAGCCCAGCACTCAGGGGGAGAATCCAGGTCAGTGGATTGTGGGGGGCGGTGGGTGTTGTCATACAAATCTCCGTTCGACTTACGACACCATATATGGCGGCTCGTGAGAGCAGAAGAGCCTCTCTCGGCTCTCCCTCAGCGAGCGCTCTGGATGTATTCGGGAGTATCCGGGAGCGTCCGGGCTGGTGCACAACGCTAAACGTGTCTGGTCCCCCCCTTTGAAAAAGAGGGGCGAGGGGGGACTTTCTTACTCCACAAATAATCTGTTACTTCCCCACAAAGTTCCCTGGCCGCCGTTCCGCCACCGCTTTCAAACCCTCTTTGTGATCTTCGGTCTTCTGCAGCCAGTGCTGCTCTTTAAACTCATGATCCGTCGCGGTCCTAATTGCCGCCGCCAGATCACCCCGCATGGTCGCCCGCACGGACTGGACAGCCAACGGAGCGCTCTCGGCAATTTCCTTGGCAAGCGTGAGAGCGGCATTGCGTACATTACTCTGCTCAGTCAGGACTTCGCCCATACCCCATGCATATGCTTCCTCACCACCAATACGGCGGCCGGTGTAAAACATGAGGTTTGCGCGTTGTTCGCCAATCAAATGCGGGAGTGTGTAGGTCAGGCCAAAACCCGGATGAAAGCCGAGCTTCGTAAAATTGGCTGCAAAACGTGTTTCCGGGCAAATCACTCGAAAGTCGGGCATCAGCGACAGCCCAAAGCCACCGCCAATCGCAGCCCCTTGAATGGCTCCGACAACTGGTTTTTTACACGCAAACAGCCGTACGGCCTGGGCATACAGTGGATTCTGGCTTCCGGTATCGCGCAAATCCCGTTCTGCCTGACCGGTATGGAAGTTTGCACCCGCGCAGAAGTGCTTGCCCTGTGCCGCCAGCACGATAGCGCGGCAATCATTCTCTGTATCTAAGGCCTCAAACGCATCGGCGATAGAACAAATCAGGTCCGTATCAAAAAAGTTATTAGGTGGGCGCTGAATCTCAGCCGTTGCCACATGGTCTGCCAGGGTAACTGCAAGGTCTCCGTACCGTGTTTCCATAATCGTTCTCCTTTGAGGGCGGTCTTTTGGAAGACTGCCTGCTTTTTTTCTATTCGGGCTGTCTACCATAATCCGGGGCAGAGGGCGAGGAGTGGGAAACGTTCGGCATGGTCTTCCGTGCAGGAAAAACAGACCGGGGACAATTCATAACCAGGGGACGGATGATACGACACCAAACAGGCTTGATCTTTTTTCGTTGATGATTAAATTCGGGATGGCATTTGGCATCTTGGACTTCTTTTCTTTCGCCGCTGAGCAAGGCTTTTCTTGCAATCGTCCGTCGAGACGTCCGCCCAGGTGGTGTCGCGCACCTTGTTTGGATACGAGTAATGGGATAGACCTCGGTCGTAGTCATAGAGAAAAGATGGAGCTGTTATGTACGATTTGACCTCTCTGGGACAGGCTGTTGGTGAACTGCTCAAAGAACGTAAGCAAACGATTGCAGTGGCCGAGTCGTCAGCCGGAGGACTTATCTCTGCCGCATTAGTCGCCGTTCCTGGCGCCTCAGAATATTTCGTGGGCGGGGGGGTAATTTACACCTTGGAGGCGAGACGGACCCTCCTCTCCCTCTCAGACGATGCATTTGAGGGTATCCGGCCGAGTACCGAACAATATGCGCTCCGGATGGCACAAGGGGTGAAGGATTTTGTTGGAACGACCTGGGGCCTGAGTGAAACGGGAGCGACCGGTCCAACAGGTAACCGGTATGGTGATGAAGCGGGCCACGCCTGTATCGCCATCGCCGGACCAGTCGAGCAAACACGTACTATCGAAACTCGGCACTCTAACCGGGAAGCCAATATGTGGACGTTTACTCATGCGGCGCTTGAGCTCCTGGAGATAAATCTGCGCCGGACGCAATAAGAAGCTGTTGGGACTGGTAAGTCAGGAGGAATGCAATGCCGAAGAGAATATGGAAATCTGGTGTGGTGTTACTGCTTGGGGTGATGATCAGCCTCAGCACTGCGGCGTCAGCACTCGCTCAAGTTCCGCTTATGCCTTTTAGCATCGGAGGCGATAACCCAGCCTCTGAAAACGCGCGGACTCCCTTTCAGGTCCGGTTTAAAGGGTTTATTAATTCTCGTCCTGACCCCGATAGCCTCGCCTTAGTCAGCCTTGGCATTGCGAAGTTTAGCGAGACGTATCAATTTGAGGTGATTGAGGCCAAAGCGGTCAATCATCCCGAATATATTGTAAACTCTCGACAGATTCTCCAACAAGCCGGGAAATATAATGTTGATTATAATGTGATCGGCCCTAGCGATCTGCTGTCTAAAATTTCCCAAGCCCAACCAGGCACGCCGCTCCAGATCGAGGCCATGTTCCAGCAACGCAGACGCAAACTTACCCTGCTCAGTGTCGAGCAAGTGACTATCGTCAGAGAGGACGATCCCACCAAGGCGCTTGTCAGAGAGAGCGATCCTACGCAAGAGACGCCTGCCGAAACGATGTCTGCTCAAGCTCCCCCTGACAAGGAAGAGACGCTTGCCAGAGAAAAGCAAGCTTCGAAATCTCGGTCTTTCTCGACGCTATTTGGGCTTTTAGACTGATGCGATGAGATTGAGTCGGGGTGGCTCATGAACCGCCCCGACACGAGTCGAGAGCTTTATAAGTCGATCGGCAGTTCGAGGTACTCGTTGTAGATAAAATCTCTGTGCTCAAACAGGATCGGCTTGACCGCCGCTTGCAGCACTTCATTCGCATTTGTGTACATGGCTCGGAATGGGGCTGGCATCGGACACAGCTCGTCTGGTAGGGGTTTGATCAGGGCGGTAAACGCGGCTGAGTAAATATCAAGCGCGGTTAGCTGATTGCCCATATAAAACTTGCTGCCTGCGGCCCGCTGGTCCTCAAGCCGCTTGCACAGGAACTGAATAATCTCTGCCGTCTTGTGCGGCGCGTTTTCAGCGATTGAGGTTTCATAGCCATATTTATCGCCAATGTATTTGGCAAAGCCACTATTTTCAGCGCTGGCGTTTGAATCGGTCAGGATTGGATGGACTAACATCAGGCGCTTTGACCAGCCAAACCCAGTCTCTCCACACACTTCGTTACAGTAGCCGAACATCGTCGCTCGGTCCTCAATATGAGCTGGGATCAGGGCTGGTTCAGGGCCGAGCCGCTCAGCTAAGTACAGCTGCTCTACCCAGGTTGAGCGAGGCGGCTCATCGTTCCAGACAGCGACGGGCGCCGTGGCTTGGGCCGACCACTCAATCAGCTCTTTGTTTGCGCCGCCAATCTCCTGGGCAACACGTACGTACGGAATCTTTTTCACATGCAAGATGCCTTTGGCCGCCTCACTCCACGGACCGGGCACGCCTGGTGAGAGAACCACTCTGAGTCCGGACATTTTCCGCGCTTCGTCAACACTGATATATTTTGCCATATCACTTACATTCCTTCCTGTTGTATGCTTGTTACATGCCTTCTTGGCCTTTGCCCGGCGTATAGTTGTACAAGACAGTAATTGCCCGGTCCTTAAAAAACCACTGCCCTTGCTCCTTGAGCAGCGTATCGTCATACCGACCGGCAACCACATGCACGCGGCCATCGGGCTGCAGCCATTCAGCGTCGAAATAGACGGCTGATGTGGCCTGGTTCCCAGCGATGGTCAGCTGAGGCTCATAGATTTTATGCCGCATAAAACGAAACTGGTCTGGTTGTTGAGCAAAGAACTTCTCATACCAGGCCTGGATCGCTGCCTGGCCAGGATGTGTGGTCCCGCTCTCAAATGAGACAGAGAAGCTCGCATCGCGATGAAACAAGAGGCCGAGCGCTTCCAGCTGGCCACTGTCCAGCGCAAAGCAATAGCGGCTGAGGATCTGACGAACGCCTTCATAGTCATCCATAGGCGTGACGCGCGCCGCTGCTGATTTCGATGTTGTGCGGCTCGTATTTTGGGTTCGCTGGGCAGGTTTTTTAGTGGCTGTGGTCGGCTTCCGGACTGCTTTTGCCGTTTTTGCTCCTTGCGATGCCGCCATAGATGCACCCTCCTTTGTCTTAGGCTCCTGTGTAGTCTAGTATAAAAAGCGCTGTTTAGGAATATTGTCTCCAGATCGTATGCCATTCCTCTGGTCAGCTTGGGGCTCTCAGAACTCTTATCGCCTGTCTTTTCTCTCCACGGACGCTGCATGACATTTCCTACCCGCGCTGGGCTGCGCGAAATTCTCGGCCTTGCCTCCCCCATCAT
Source organism: Binatia bacterium (assembly GCA_965231765.1). Classification (GTDB taxonomy): domain Bacteria; phylum Desulfobacterota; class Binatia; order Bin18; family Bin18; genus JAAXHF01. The sequence goes on along the minus strand of OZ246887.1, from coordinate 2,466,914 downwards.
TGCCTCTATGGCTTCGTTTACGGTGATGGGTTTTGTCGATACCTGGATGGTGTCCTTAGTCGGTACTGCAGAAGTTGCGGCAGCCATGCCGGGTGGCGTTATGGCCTTTACCATTACTGCGCTGCCGCTGGGTATGACTCGTTGTGTGAGTACGTTCGCAGCTCAGGCCATTGGCCGAGGCGATCCTCGGAGCGGGGCGGCGTTTGCCTGGCAGGGAATCTACTTTGGGCTGATTGTAGGAATGGCCTGCTTACTACTGTTGCCGTTTGCGGCAATATTTTTCTCCCTGTTTGGGCATGAGCCGGAAGTTGTGCTGTTAGAGGTCGACTACTTCCGGGTCCGAGTGTGGGGGATTGGCTTGTCGGTGATCATTGGAGCGCTGAGCGGCTTTTTCTATGGGATTCACCGCCCTCGGATTTCTTTGATTGGTGTGCTCACGGCCAATGTGACGAATGTTGTTCTGAACTATGTGTTCATCTTTGGTAACTGGGGTGCTCCACGGCTGGGGCTGGCTGGAGCTGGGCTGGCCATGGTCTTGAGCTTTGTGGTGCAGATTGGGGTGTTACTGAGTTTTTTTCTGTCGGCCTCGTATTGCACGGAATTTTCGACTCGAACAGCGTGGCGTCCTGACTGGACCCGAATGCGTCAGCTGTTACACATTGGCTGGCCAGCCGGAGCCCAGAGTGCCATTGATGTGTTGGGCTGGGGGCTGCTGATTATCATGCTCGTGGGCCGTTTTGGTAAGGAACATTTAGCGGCGAGTAATATCGCCATTCAATATATGATGATTTCGTTCATGCCAGCCATGGGACTGTCGCAGGCACTGTCCGCCCTGGTCGGGCGCTATATTGGCGAGGGAAAATTGGAGACCGCCGTTCAGCGTGTATTTGAAACACTCTTTTTGTGCCTGGTGTATGTGGGCCTGATGGGGGTGTTCTTTTTTATCTTTCGCTTTTCGCTCATTGCGGTGTTTAGTACTGAGCCATTGGTTATCCAGCTTGGCGCGAACATTCTGCTGTGCGCGGTTGCGTTCCAGCTCTTTGACGGTCTAGGCATTACCTTTTTTGGAGCTTTGCGAGGGGCCGGCGATACACACTGGCCAGCAGGATTGACCGTGTTTGTCTTAATTGCCGTGTTTACCCCACTCAGTTTGGGATCTGTGGCGTATACCAATCTTGAATCGCTTGGACCGTGGTTGGCTGGGACGGTCAATGTGATTTTACTCGGGCTGGGATTTTGGTGGCGGTTTGCCCAGGGAACGTGGCGGGAGATTGATATTTTTGCGATGCAGGAGACAAGATAGCAGGAAGGGCAAGACAAAAAACAAAAGGGGCAGTTTCTGGACAATTCCTCCTGCCCTCAACTGAATGAGTGGATATACATGCTACGCAGCTGCCGCGCTCTGCTCTGGCGCACGAATACCCATCTTGCCGAGCTTGCCGATGGTCCGCTCACCCAACAGACCGACCTTAGTCATATTGCTCCACAGCGCAGCGTGGAAGTCTTTTTTGAAGTACTGACGGAAGGCCACATATTCGCTTTTCTGAGCGGCTTCGAAGCGCATCTTCTTGATGTCGTCGATTTCGTCGGGACTAAAACCAACTGTTTCGTAGGCCGGTTGGGGGAACTGGCCCTGTAATAAGCCAGCAGTGGCTTCGCAAGCAAAGTCTTCCGCTTCTTCGATCTCTTCTTCGGATAGCTCCGCGACCTGTTCGGGCAGGCTGAGCATGCCAAAACCCATATGCCGCGATTCGTCTGACAGGATACGCTTGCAGATCTCGCTGATCAGCGGGTCGGGGCTGTGGTCGGCTAACATGCGGAACAGAGACACCGCCAGTGTCTCAGCCACTAGCTGAGTCCCAACTGTTTTGAGGTACCACAGCGGGCTTTCCAGCACGCGGTTGAACATTTTGTTCAGGTTGTTCGACAATGGATAAGTCACGCCGACTTTTTCATACAGATAACGGGCGAGCACCTCAGAGTGACGCGCCTCATCCATCACTTGAGTAGCCATGAAAAACTTAGAATCAATGCCCGGCACGGCGTTGGCAATCTGGCCACACACCATCAGGGCAAACTGCTCGCCATACATCAGCTGGCTAATCCGCCAGGCCGAGAAATGGCGATTGAGCTCAACTCGCTTGTGAGCACTCAGCCGATCCCAATATTTGGTGCCGTAGATATCAATCAGACCATCGGGCAGGATGCCGCTGTCTGGAGCCAGGCCACTGTCCCAGTCAATATCGGTGGACGCGTTCCACTGATCACGCTTGGCCTTCTCGTACAGGTTGCGCATGTCTGGAGATTCAATATCGAGAAACTGGGTGACAACAGCAGGGCCATTCGCTGTAACTTGGTGGGCATGGGCTGGCAAATTCTGCATGACAGCTTCCTCTTTATTTTAGTTTACTTATGAGTTTCAATAATGAACATAGATGTTGTCATTATCGCTTTCTCACCTGATCCTGTCAAGAATAGGAGTCGAAAAAAGCAGCCAAGCACGGCTGACGGTGAGGGGATGCATGATGTATGATGACGGGCTATGGAACAGCCTTCAACACAATCTCGACAATCTTCCAAACCGTGGTGGTTCAACAAGTTCATTCTCGGTGCTGGTGTCGGTGTTGCATTCGTTATTGTCAGTTGCATCGCTTGGACATTTACGCCTGCCTATTCGCTGTATCAGATCAAGCAGGCATTAGAGACGCACGATTACGCGCGCTTTGCCGAGTACGTCGATGTGGAAAGTGTGGCCGGGAATGCGTTTGATGAATTAGGCCAGTTCAAACAACACAAGGAAGACAAGCCGAGTTCCGGAGGGTCACTAGCTGACCTGTTGCGCCAAGGGCTCAAAAGCTTGAGCGGCGAAATCCGGAATGTTGTCTCGGCTGGGGCTGACATTGTGGTTGAGCAAGTGATCACCGATCGCAATCGTGATCTGCCCGAAATTCCGACCTTGGCAATCATCGGAGCGATCTTTGCCGGAGAAACGAAAGATGGCATGCGGCATTTTCCTGTCCCGATAAAGAATGGGGAAGAGATTGAAGTCAATATGCGGAAATCTGACGAAGGCGTGTGGCGCGTCGTCGAAGTGACGAATGTCAAGGCACTTATTGCCCAGCTCAAAAAGCGCTATGATCGTGACCGCTCCAAATAGATAAAACATGGCAGCACACGACATCTCACCGAGGCTGGTTGTAATTAAAGGTGGGGGGGATGTCGGCTCGGCCGTGGCCCATCTGCTTTTCACAAACGGCTATCAGCCGGTGATTGTTGAAAGTCCGAATCCTGCTACTACTCGCCGAAATATGTCCTTTGCCACAGCCGTCTTCGAAGGCACGATTGAACTTGAAGGCGTCCAGGCTGAACGGGTTGAGACTATTGATGCGCTCACCAACGTACTTGAGCAGGGAGAGCATATTCCGGTGTATATCGGTCCGGCAGAAACCGTTCTTACAACTCTTGTGCCAAACATTTTGATAGACGCCCGTATGCGTAAACGCGACATTCCAGAATCACAAATTGATCAGGCCGTATTGGTGGTCGGCCTCGGACCTGGATTTCGGGCTGGAGAGACCGTGCACGTCGTTATTGAAACCAGCCGGGGACCCAATCTTGGCAAAGTCATTACCAGCGGTAGTGCGGAAGCCTACACCGGTCAGCCGATTGCCATTCAGGGCTATGGGCGTGAGCGGTATAGCTATGCGCCAATCAGTGGGACTTTTCGAACGACGCTGGATGTAGGAGCGCAGGTCGAAGCAGGAGCAGTCTTGGGACGGGTAGGCGAGGCAGAGGTATACGCCAAGGTGTCTGGGATTATCCGAGGGATTACCAAAGACGGGATTACCGTCGCCCAAGGCACGAAGATTGCCGAAGTTGATCCACGCGGGCAAGAAGAGTTTGTGAGCGGTATTGCCGAGCGGCCTCGATCGATTGCACAAGGAGTGTTAGAGGCTATAAGAGAAAAAGATGAAAGCTGAAGTGTACCAAGCCCTCAAAGAGTCCGAGCAGCGATTCCAAGAGTCTTTCCCGAAGCAACTTTCGAGTTGACTGACCCGTACGACGACGATGACGCAGCAATAGACGTTTTTCTTCTCAATGACAAAAGAACAACTCAAACAACTCGAAAATAACCTGTGGGCGGCAGCAGATAACCTGCGGGCAAACTCGGACTTGAAGGCCAGTGAATACTCAACCCCAGTGCTGGGGCTGATCTTTCTGAAGTTTGCGGACAACAATTATCGCAGGCACGAACCTGACATCTTAGAGGAATACAAGAAGCTCAAAGACACTCGTCGGGAGAAACCGATTTCAGAGATTGCGATTGAAAAGTGTGGCTTCTATCTACCGGATCATGCGCGCTACGATTATTTGCTCAGCCTGCCAGAGCAGGAAAACATCACCAAGGCAATAAAAAAGGCGATGGAAGCAATTGAGAAGTATAAACCCGAGCTGCAAGGCGTGCTGCCTCAGGATGAATACACCCGCCTGACCCGGACCGATAAAACTATTCCCAACCAGTTGCTGAAAAACTTTGCCGATATCCCGCCAGACGCCAGCGGCGATATGTTCGGGCAAATCTATGAGTATTTTCTGGGCGAGTTTGCCAAGAGCGAAGGCCAAAAGGGTGGCGAGTTCTTTACCCCGCGTTCGGTTGTGCGACTGATGGTAGAGATTATCGAACCCTATCGCGGCACGGTGTTTGACCCTGCTTGCGGTTCAGGTGGGATGTTTGTCCAGTCGGCGCAGTTCATTGAGCGACATCGTAACGACCTGGCAGGCCGGAATGGGAAAAATGGCCCGAATACGCCTGACGGCGATATCTATGTCTATGGGCAGGAAAAAACATTAGAGACTGTCAAGCTGGCCAAAATGAACCTGGCGGTGAATGGCCTGCGCGGGGAAGTGCGCCAAGCCAACAGTTATTATGAAGATCCCTACGGCAGCTTTGGCAAATTTGACTATGTGATGGCCAATCCGCCGTTTAATGTAGACGATGTCAGCTTTGACAGTGTCGGCAAAGACGCGCGCTTCAAAACCTTTGGTATTCCGCGCAATAAAAGCAAGGTCAAAAAGAGTGACCAAGGCAAAGAGACCGTCCCAAACGCCAACTATCTGTGGATCAACCTGTTTGCCTCTTCGCTCAAGGAGCACGGCCGGGCGGCTCTGGTCATGGCCAATTCGGCCTCAGATGCTCGGCACTCTGAGGCTGATATCCGGCAGACACTGATTGAGAAGAATCTCATTTACGGCATGCTGACCTTGCCGTCGAATATGTTCTACACCGTCACCTTGCCAGCGACGCTATGGTTCTTTGATACGGCCAAGGCGGACAAGCATATTCTGTTTATCGATGCGCGGAATATCTTCACTCCGATCGACCGTGCCCACCGTGAGTTTTCTGAAGAGCAGATTCAGAACGTCGCTATCATCAGCCACTTGCACAAAGGCAAGCGCGACACGTTTGTGCAGCTGATTGATACGTATTTCGCGCAAGGCATGGACAAACTCATTGAGAACAAAACCCAAGTCGAACCGGTCTCTGAGCAATTGTTAGAGGTGTTGGACGACGCAAACGGCAAACACGCAGTCGCCGAGCTGGTCAGGCAATGGGCGGGACTGACGCAGCTCCAGACGCGCTACGATGCGTATCAACACAAGCACAGTGACCAAACAGATGTTGCCAAAAAGAATCACGCTCAGCATCAACTGCGTCAGGCTTTTGATCCCTTTTTCATGGCTCTACATGCCGGCCTAAAGCAGCTGGATACCATTGTCCGCCAGCACGAAAAGCAACAGGCCAATACCAACGGCAAACGCAGTAGCGGAGACCGCCAAACCAAAGCCCTTAAAACCGCGCTCGAAGCCCTGCACACCGAGGTGAAAACCGCCGAGAGCTTTTTCATCCATATCCATTGGCTCCAAGAACGCTTCCCCAAGGCGGAATACGAAGATGTGACTGGCCTGTGCAAACTGGCCACGCTAGAGGAAGTCAAGGAGCAAGATTATTCGCTCAATCCGGGCCGGTATGTGGGTGTGGTGATTGAGGAGGACGGCAAGACTGAGGAGGAGTTTATTGAAGAAATTCTGTCTCTCAATGCAGAACTCCTGGAGTTGAATAAGCAAGCTGCTGCGCTTGAGTCCGTCATTGCGCATAATGTGAAGCAGTTGGCTGGTGATGATAGTTGACGCTGAATAACAACGCCGCGTAGAAATCATGACCCAAGACACTCTCAACGCGCTCATTGCTCTCGGTGAAGGCTTTACAAGCGAGTTCAAACGTTCTGGCACGAGCGATTTGGGGCGAGAACTGTGTGCGTTTGCCAATGCAACTGGTGGAGTTGTGCTAATCGGCGTGGCCGACGATGGAACAATTCACGGGGTTAAAGACCATAATAAGCTCAAGTCCATCGTCCAAAGCCTGGCTCGCTCCGTGGACCCACCCTTAGTCATTGATGTGGAAAGCGTCAGTGATGTTCTCGTTGTGTCTATTCCCGCGCAAAACGGTAAACCCTACTCGTTTGCTGGGAAGTTCTATTTGAGAGAAGGCGCGTCTTCGCAGCAGCTGAGTCGAAATGAGATCCGCGAGTTCTTCTTTCAAGAGGGCGTGATTCATTTTGATGAAACGCCGTGTACTCGTTTCAGTCTGGAAGAAGATTTGACAGATACCGTTTGGAAGGGGTTTTCCAAACGCGCCTCTATTCCTGACGGTATGGAGCCGTTATCAACCTTGCAGAATCTGGGCTTGCTGCGGGGCAAGACTATGACCCATGCTGGGGCGTGGTTACTAGCGGAGAATATTCAAAAGTTCAGTCTGCGTGCACATGTATCCTGCGCATTATTCCAGGGGAAAACCAACGTTTATATTCTTGACCGGAAAGATTTTACGGCCGACTTGTATACGGTCTGTCGAGATGTCGTGTCATACGTTGTTTCTAAGCTCAACACCGAATTTATTATTAAACCACAAATCACACGCGAAGAGCGTCCTGAGCTGCCCGTTGATGCCCTACGAGAAGCGATCGTCAATGCGGTAGCACACCGCGATTATCGCTCAACTGCTAATGTGCAGGTCCACATATTTCGTGATCGAGTGGAAATCATCAATCCAGGCGGGCTGCCTGCTGGGATGACTGAAGAAGAATTAGGGATCAAGAGCGTGCCCCGCAACCCGCTGCTGTTCGGTATTTTTTACCGTATGGACATGGTTGAACAGATCGGCACTGGTATCAAGCGGATCAGAGACTTATGTCGGGATTACGGCGTTCCAGAACCACAGATCAGACCACAAGAACATTGGATGAATGTGGTCTTTCCTCGTGATCCGGTGAAGGCAGGATTGGCGGATGAGGAACAGAGAGATTTGGCGGCGGGGCCAGAGTCACGGCCAGAGTCACGGCCAGAGTCACGGCCAGAGTCATATCTTAGTAAGAAGATTCTTGTTGCGTTAAAAAGGGCACCTATGGGGAAAGCGAACCTGGCTGCTAGCCTTGGGCATGCCACTGTTTCAGGTGAACTCAATAAGCAGGTGCGTATACTGCTGCAAGAGGGTTTGATTGAGTGGACGATTCCTGAAAAGCCCACCAGTCGGTTGCAGCAATATCGGTTGACGGAAAAAGGACACAAGCTACGGAGCATCTTGGCTGATGACAATGAGTAAATGGTCAACACGAGGACTCGGAGGTGCCGTTTCCCATAAAAAAGGATTCGCTTTTAAAAGCGAATGGTTCCAAGAAACTGGGATTCCTGTTGTTAAGGTTGCGAATTTTACCGAGAGTTCTGTCGACGCGAACAATTTGGTTTATGTGGCTGAAAATATTGCTGCGGAGAGAAAAGATACCGAGCTAATCGAAGGTGATATTGTAATCCAAACGGTTGGATCTTGGCCAAATAATCCGGAATCAGTAGTAGGGAAGGTCATAAGAATTCCAAAGGTATTGGACAGATCTCTCCTCAATCAAAATGCGGTTATTGTTCGGCCTACGGAAGGAATCCACAATGATTTTTTGTTCTATCTACTCAAAGACGGAAGCTTTAAAGGATATATAATCAATACTGCGCAGGGAGCAGCCAATCAGGCTAGCATCACTTTAGATTCAATCTTCAGGTACGAGTTTTATCTGCCGCCTCCCGATATCCAGAAAAAAATCGCCGCCATTCTCTCCGCCTACGACGACCTAATCGAAAACAACAAACGCCGCATCGTGCTGCTGGAAAAAATGGCCGAGGAAATCTACCGCGAATGGTTTGTGCGGATGCGCTTTCCGGGGCATGAAAAGGTGAAGTTTGTGAAGGGAGTGCCGGAGGGGTGGGAGGTTAGACCAATTGCCAGCATTTCTGGTGAAATAAGGAAAGGGGTAAAGAAGAAGGATCTTTCCGATAGTGAAAAATATTTAGGTCTGGAGCACATCCCCAGAGAATCAATAACGATTATCGAATCGGCTACGGGGGATTCAGTAGAGAGCAATAAACTTCTTTTTCAAGAAAGAGACATCCTTTTTGCGAAGATTAGGCCATATTTGCACAAGGTAGCATTAGTACATTTTTCTGGTGCCTGCTCCTCTGATGCCATCGTCATCAGACCCAAAAGCAGAGAGTTTGAAGGCTTCTTGCTCTTTACAGTTTTTAGTAAAACCTTCATTGAGTTAGCTACAACCGCTTCAAAGGGAACGAAGATGCCTCGTGCGGATTGGGATTTTCTGAAGAAGCTAGAAATAAAAATTCCGGACGACGAATTGCTGGAGGCGTTTCAGCGTCATTTCGACAAAGCGTTTACTCAGATTATCAATCTGGTGAAATCCAACGAAATACTGGCGGCAAGTCGTGACCGCTTACTCCCCCGTCTCATCTCCGGCAAACTCTCCGTCGAAGACCTCGACATCCACTTCCCACCCAGCATGCAAGAGCAAACAACGACCGAACAACTCGAACTTGACTTCACCCATGCCTAATTTCATTTCCGAAGACGACATTGAGCAAGCCCTGCTCCAAAACCTGCAACATCTGCACAGTTTTGACGTGCTCGACTGCTACACGGCAGATCCTGACGATCTAAACGACGGATCAGGCCGTACCGACAAACACGATGTCATCTTCACCGACCGGCTCAAAGAAGCAAGCGTCCGCCTCAATCCCAGCATTCCCGAATCCGCCAGAGACGAAGCACTGACTAAGTTCACCGCCAAACGCCAGGCCATGTCGCTCATTGCCGCCAACCGTGAAATCGACAGCTTGATTCGCGACGGCATCCCAGTCGAGTTTGAGAATACCGTAGGTCGAAACCAACACGAACGCCTGCGACTGATCGACTTCAACAATCCCGATGAAAACCGTTACCTGGCCGTCTCCCAACTGTGGATCAAAGGCGAGCGCCGCTATCGTCGCCCGGATGTCCTGCTGTACATCAACGGCATCCCACTGGTGTTCATTGAACTCAAGAACTCCAACGTCAAACTCAAAACCGCCTTTGACGATAACCTGACCAACTACAAAGCCGACATCCCACAGCTGTTTCTGACCAACGCCTTTTGCGTTGTGTCCAACGCGATGGAAACGCGTGTTGGCAGCATCACCTCAGAATGGGAGCACTTCTTTACCTGGCTACGGGCAGATGACGAAAAAGAAAAAATCGACCGCGATAAAATCCGCGAACAAGGGACCAGCCTCGAACGTGCCGTTGCTGGTGTGTGTACGCAAGCCCGGCTGCTCGATTATGTTGAGAACTTTGTCCTGTACCACGGGGAGCACCAAAAGATCATTGCTCAAAACCATCAGTTCATCGGCGTGAATACCGCCTATGCAGGCTTCCAGCAGCGCAAACAGAAGCAGGGCAAACTTGGCGTCTTCTGGCACACCCAGGGTTCGGGCAAAAGCTTTTCGATGATCTTCTATGCCCGTAAAATCTTCCGTAAACAGCCGGGCAATTTTACTTTTGTCGTCATTACCGACCGCGAAGACCTCGACGGCCAGATCTACAAAAACTTCCTCAACACTGGCACAGTCACCAAAGCTGAAGCCGCCCAGCCCAAAGACAGCGCCGAGATGCGCAAGTTCCTGGGCCAGAACAAGCGCCTGGTCTTCACCCTCATTCACAAATTCCGCTATACCAAAGGCAAGACATATCCGCTGCTGTCCGATCGTGACGACATTATTGTCATCGTCGATGAGGCGCACCGCACCCAGTACAAATCGCTGGCTGAGAATATGCGTGCGGGTCTACCCAACGCGCAGTACTTGGCCTTTACCGGCACTCCGTTGCTGGGCCGCGACCGTAAAACGAATGCCTGGTTCGGAGATTACGTCTCTGAATACAACTTTCAGCAGTCAATGGATGACGGCGCGACCGTGCCGCTGTTCTATGAAAAGCGTGTGCCTTCAGTCTTAATTCAGAATGAAGACCTGAGCGAAGAATTTTATGAGATTCTGGAAGACGAAAATCTCGACGATGCTCAGCAAGCCAAACTCGAAAAACGTTTCGCCCGTGAGATCGAAGTCATCAAACGCGACGACCGCCTAGAGACGATCGCCAAAGACATTGTCTTCCACTTCCCGCGTCGCGGCTATCTGGGCAAAGGGCTAGTCATTACGCTGGACAAATTCACCGCTGTCCGGATGTATGACAAAGTCCAACGGCTGTGGAAAGCGCGGCTCAGAGACCTACGCAGACAGATTCAAAAATCCAGCAACGATATTAAAAAAGCCCGCCTGAAAAAGATCGTTGACTACATGCGAACGGTCGAGATGGCCGTCGTCATCAGCGAAGACGCTGGTGAAGAAGACACGTTCAAACAACACGGCCTCGACATCAAACCCCACCGCGAGCGTATGAACCGCCTGGATAAGAACACTGCTGATGTCGAGGACAATTTTAAAGACCCAGCCCATCCACTCCAGCTCGTATTTGTGTGCGCCATGTGGCTGACTGGCTTTGACGCGCCGACGGTGTCCACCCTGTATATGGATAAGCCCCAGAAAGACCACACCCTGATGCAGACCATCGCTCGCGCCAACCGAGTGACTTCATGGCAAATCAACGGCAAGTCCAAAATCAACGGCGAAATCATCGACTACTACAACGTCTTCCGCAACATGAAGAAGGCGCTCAAAGACTATGCTCAAGGTGAGGAAGGGCTGGACGCACCACCGGTCAGGGAGAAAGCTGAACTATTTCGGCTACTCGAAGAAGCTATTCAGCACGGGTTGGCCTTCTGCCGTGAGAAAGATATTGCGCTCGACGAAGTCCTCGGTAGCCAGAAGGTGTTTGAGAACCTCAGCCGACTTGAAGCGTTTGCGGACATCTTGCTCAGCAAAGACGAGTGGCGCAAAGCATTTAACGTGTATGAAAATACCATCTCGTCGTTGTACGAAGCCTGCAAGCCAGAGATTCTCGGCCGAGATGCGGTCCGGCCTGTTGCTGTTTTCCAGTATCTGCGCGGCATCGTTGAGAGCAAAATTGACCAGCAGGATATCAGCGCGCTGAGCCTGCGCATTGGTGAGCTGTTGGACGAAAGCGTGGTCGTCGATAATGCTGAAAAGTTTGCCGTACTAGAGCACAGTGCCGAGTACCAGATGGTTCAAAAAGGCAAAACCTGGGATCTCAGCAAAATCAACTTCAAAAAATTGAAAGAAGATTTTCAGCAGGCGATCTACAAGAACATCGAAATAGCCGACCTACGGGCGTTTATTGAACGCAAGCTCGAACAGATGCTCCAGCAAAACATCACCCGAGCCGACTTTGCCCAGCGCCTGCAACAGATCATTGAGGCCTATAATGCGGGTGGTTCGTCCGCCGAGAATGCCTACGAAGAACTCATGAATTTTCTCAAGGAGATGCAGGAGGAAGACCAACGTCACGTCCGCGAAGGCTTAAGCGAAGACGAGCTGGAACTCTTTGACTTGTTAAAAAAAGACCGCATGACCCAAGACGAAACCCAAAAGGTCAAACTCGCAGCCAAATCATTGCTGCATCGTCTATTGGAAGAAGCCCCCAAGGTCTTGGTCCAAGATTGGTATAAGGATTCCCAAAGCCAAAAAATTGTCCGCACCGCTGTTGAGCAAGTGTTAGATAAGAATCTGCCTGAGACCTACGATCGCGTCTTATTCAAAGAGAAATGTGACAATGTTTTTGAGCGGATGCTCGACTATGCCAGTACGGATAGGAAGTGGGCCGCGTAGGGGATATTTTGTCGACTCAGGTTGGCAAAAAAGGATTTGAAAGGATCTGTCCGATGGGGGCTGTCCTCGACGGTGAAATTGGCGATATGATCCCCCGCAATACTGCTGGAAATGCGATTCCGCAGAGATACAGACTGGGCATTTCGGCAGATTTGTTTCGTGAGGAAACTGTTTGAAGGAGAGGCCATGGGTTGTATTCTGACGTGTACCTGGGCGCCAACCGCCCTAGCTATTCCCCAACTGACAATGAGAAAAGACTCAGCGTCCAATCTCAGCCGACCCAGCCTGGCTGAACTCTCCGGTACACCGTTGACCGATCAGCTCCTGACTCCAGTGCAAGCTGCTGAAGCGCTTGGTATCGATTACTTGCTGGTTGCCCAGCGTTGGTGGGGCAGTGGCCAGGAAATTGAGGGTTCCAGCTACGACTGTCTGGCGATGACAGCTTTTTACGCTGCCCAAACCCAACGTATCCGTTTGATTACGGCGATTCATCCGGGATTTTTTCTGCCTGCACCAATTGCCAAATGGGGCGCGACCTTGGATCGGCTAACGGGGGGACGCTGGGCGATTAATGTGACCTCTGGCTGGCACGAGGCGGAGTTTGGCATGTACGGAGCCGAACTCATTGAGCACGATAAGCGGTATGCCCGGACCACGGAGTTCCTGGAGATTTTGCAAGGCGCGTGGAGACAGGAAGAGCTGACGTATGAGGGGCGTTTTTATCAGGTGCAGGGTTTACGACTAGAGCCGCGGCCTGTTTCGTCGCACCTAGAAGTCTTTCAAGGCGGGCAATCAGCTGCCGCTATGAATATGGCCGCCCAGCACTCGGATTGGATGTTTCTGAATGGCGGCAGGCCGGAGAAGATAGGCCGGATCATTCAGACCGTCCGCAAACGCACGGCAGAAACGGGGCGAAACGTGCGTTTTGCCGTATATTCGATTCCACTCTGTCGCGAGACGGATGCGCAAGCCGATGCCGCAATTCAGGCCATGATCAATGCCCAAGATACAGCCATGGTTGCCCGCCGTCAGCAGAAAGTCAGCGGAGCGCATGGCATGTGGGAGCCGAGTGATGATCCACTGACACATTTGGATAGCAATGAAGGTCTCGCTAGTCGCTTGATCGGCAGTCCCGACACGATTTTGCAGCGGATGCGCGAGTTCCACGAGTTGGGGGTCGATTGTTTTCATTTGACGTTGCATGACCGGCTGTTTAACCAGGAAGTGTTGCCAGCTTTACGCCAGGCATCATGGGCCCGTTGATGCATTATAGGTTCTCATCAATCTAAAATATCTGTTCTCTTCTCCGATTCTGTTTGTTGTCGGCTGTTCTCTGGTCATAATAGAAGGATGCCCATGCCTGTTGAATTAGGGTTCATCCTTTTGGTTGTGATTGCGTATCTTGGATTTCGGAACAGACGCAAGTGGTTCGGATTGTCTAGGGGGAGGAGCACGTCTACGTATAAGGCGTTATTGAACATGTGCCTCAACGATCGTCAGCAAGTCGCTCGGCTCATCGCTGCCGAAAAGAAACGTGCTCCTGGTATTAGCGACCAAACAGCCTGTCGCCGGGCGATCAATCGTATCAAGCGGGCGAATCAGTAAGTGCTAGAGTTCCATTCCAGTCCCAAATGATATGCTGATAGGCGCTTAAGCGCTGGGTTTTTGCTTTTGATTTTTTCATGTAGACCTAGTCTTTCTTCGGTCAGAGCGCTAATAGGCTTTGATCACGTGCTCAGCAAAGTCTCCAAATACCTTACGTGCAGACGCCATGGGTGGAAGCAGGGTAATTTCTTGCAGGCCTGCTTTCTCCGCCTCCCGAACCTTATTAATAATCTCGGCCGGCTCACCGACCAGGCACGAACCCTGTATCGCCTCAGCGGTGATGAAGCGCCGCTCTTCCGGGACTAAGAAGGTACAGTGGCCATTATGTATCTGCATATAGCGCTTCTCTCGTGGCGTCTGCATGGCATCCACATAGGCGCAATACTCTTCCCAGATCGGCTTGAAATATTGGGGCACGACCTCTTCGCTCGGTGTTTTTGTGTAGATCTCGTAGACATAATGCAGAATGCACGACACCATCGAGCCACATTCGTCAATGACCCGCTCTGAATTGACCGCCTCCCCAGGCTGAAGCACCACGGCAGTATTGAATGTTGCCATACGAAAATCTGTATTCAGGCTGCGTCCGACCCGTTGCGCGCCTTCTCGTATTAAGGGGAGATGATAGCTATGGACTCGGTCCGGTTGTTCGCCAAAAAAGACCAGACCGTCCCCAAACTCTCCAACGGCTTTGAGTGCGCGTGGCGCGTTGGCCGCAACATAGATTGGAATGGCATCATCAAGATTGATAAAGCCGAGATCACGATGCAGGAAACGGATCGTCCGCGTTTCTCCGTCTCGGGTGTAGTCAACTTCTTCTCCGCTCAGGAGCGTTTTGATAACCCGGAGATATTCCCGAAAGTCTCGAATTTTCATCGGCTCCATGCCCATCACCCGCATGGCCGTATGCCCGGTGCCAACGCCAAGGAAGACCCGGCCAGGCGCAAGGCGGTTAATCGACGCAATCGAATGAGCGGTCACCGGCGCAATCCGCGTCCCTGGAATGGCAACGCCGGTGCCGAGTTGAATCCGCGACGTATGGTAAGCCGCCAACGCCAGCGTGGCATAGCAGTCCGACCAGATCATCTGTGAGTCCGGTACCCACGCGCAGTCATAGCCAAGATCCTCAGCCTCTTTGATCAGCTGCCAGTCGTCAATTTTAGTGGCAACACAGATGCCAAATTTCATCTCAGTCTCCTTATGAATGTCTTCGGGATAGCCAACCCAATCTCCGATTTTTGCCTATTGCATACCACGACGAACCCGATAGGCAATCCTGGGGAAATGCACGTTGACTTCACCAACCCGCTGGTGTGTACAGCGCAACACAATGCGGTCGTCGTCGTGATAGACCAGGCGGCCAGTAGCGGGTGAGTCCTCGCCTAACGGACTGACTGTAACAGCGTCGCCAAGCGTGACGCCCTCCGGCGCATCATAGTCTGGTGGAGCAGGTAATTCCGCAGGTGCCGCATTCAGCGCGCAGTCGAGCGCTTGGCGTGGACTCATTTCGGTTGAATTGCCGTGGCCGATTGCATTCACCCGCTCCATCCAGGCGCGCAGCTGTGACGTGTGTGGCTGCTGATCGAGTAAATCACTGGGGCCGCCAATTGTCTCCAGAAACCACATTATGTGGTACGCAGTGAAGTCGGCAAGACCTGGTTGGTCGCCCAGAAGGAACGCCTGTCCCCCAGACAAGAGGTCGCCCAGGCGCAAAAGATGTGGCCGCATTTGAGCGAGATTTTTCCGAGCTGAGGCCGTGACCCGTTCGACGCTCGGTGGTGGTTTGCCGTGCAGGCGGGCACGATCTGCGTGGAATTGAGTCGGGAAACGATCTGCATTGATACCAGTGATATACAGCGCGAGCGGCCAGAGCAGTTGGCTCTCCGCCCAAGCGGCCAGGCCATCGCTGAGTGCCCGTGTATAGGCGGGATTGGGACCGGGGAAGAGGCTTGGAGTCGGTTCGATCTCTTCCAAGATATCGGCGATTAAACGGGTGTCACAATAGATGTCGGCGCCAATTTGCAAGGCCGGTGTACGGCGGTAGCCGCCCGTCAAGGGTGTATAGTCCGGTTTCGGGGCGGTGGCCGGAATCTGAACGGAGGACCAACTCAGCTCCTTGAAGCCTAAGATCAAGCGCACTTTTTCGGAGAAGTTGGAGATGTCGTAATGATGCAAAATCAGCTCATTCATAGTGCTCCTGACCATTCGATGACGCCGCCGAACACCGCCCGGGCTTGGTTCGCCAAAGCTTCAACGGCGTTGGCATCGCTGGCATCGGTGACAACCGATTTTGCGGATGATTTTTGCAGACAAATATTGCAATTTGTGTAACGCTTATGGCTCCTGGCGGCTCACAAGAGAGCGGTCTTGGGCGGTCTTGAGTCAGTTGTCTTCGCGTTCTGCCAGCTCGACCTTGTCTACCATGAGCCAATTGTTCTCGCTGTCATAGATCCCTTCGATCTTTACCTTTTTGCCGTGCAATTCTTCCGAGCTGAGTTTTTCGGTGATGGAATGTTTACTGCCATACAGCTTCTGCGTATGCGCGCCTTCTCTTTTCAGCAATGCGGCATGGCCTTCTCTGTCACATCGCGCACGGCTCCCGGGCGTTGCTGCGACATCGCACCGAAAGCAGATCAGCGTTCCCTCATACTTCACATACTCTGACGTTGGCTCAGGTATGGCCAAAAAATCCTGTGGTCTCTGAGGCTGCCCAAATCCCGCCGCAGGCCAGCACAGCAGGAGCCATACAACGAGGGACCGAATGTATGTTTTTTTCAAAGGTGACGTCTCCGTAGCAGATTTCGCGTCCAAGTCTTACAGATTTTCCGAGAGACCGATAGACGGGGCTCCTCTCACGCCCATGTACCCAGCATGCGCAATCCGGTATATATAGGCCCAAAAGACGCGAGCGAGGACACACGGTATGACTGTCACGTTTAGCCAACTCACCGACGCATTTGCCGCAGAAATCTCCGGCATTGATATCGCAGCTGGAGTCAATGACGAGGACATCACCCAGGTCGTCAAGCTCTTCAACGAGTACTCCGTCCTGGTGTTCCACGGTCAGGACATGACTGACGAGCAGCAGATTCGGTTTAGCCAGCGCTTCGCAGAGTTAGGCGATTTCCCTGGACTCGAAAAAACTGTTGTGCAAAATCCCGGAGCAGGTACCCCCATCGCTGTTCTCTCCAATCTCGATCGACAGGGCGTCATTATCCCCCCGACCGATACACGCATGATCTTTAACTCCGGCAATGAAATGTGGCACACCGACAGCTCCTTCAAACGTGTACCGGCCACCGCTTCCATGTTATCCGGTCGAGAAGTTCCACTCAGCGGTGGCGATACTGAGTTTGCGAGTCAACGCGCAGCCTACGTTGATTTAGCCGCAGAGTTGAAGCGGCGCATTGAACACTATGTCGCGATCCACGACTTTGCTTATTCGCGCAGTTTGATTGACCCGACCGCGATGACAGAAGAGCAAAAACGTGAGACCCCGCCCGTTCCGCAAGCCGTCGTCCGGACCAATCCGGCTAATGGCCGAAAGAACTTTTACACCGGAGCGCATGCCTCATGCATCCGAGGTCTACCCGTTGAGGAAGGCCGGGCTCTTCTGAAACAGCTGACAGCATTCTCCGTGCAAGCGCCATACACGTATACGCACAAGTGGCAGCCCAAGGACTTTGTCATTTGGGATAATCGCTGCTGTCTGCACCGTGGCCGACCGTGGGACAAAGCCACCTACCGCCGGGTCATGCATCGCACGACCGTGATAGGGATTGGGCCGACGGCTGAGTAGAGACACGGAACTCTGCACGCTAGAGGAGATTCGCGCCGACATCCTGGCCCTGGAGAAGGAAACCGAGGGGTTGTTGGATGAGATTATCGGAGATGTGAGGTAAGGCCATGATGGCGGAAGAGATTCCGCCCCTCTACGCACCAGAGAAGAGCCGACGAGGTCCGGTGCCAAAGGATTACGCGACCTACCAGTTTTTTGGCCCGGATCGAACATGATAAAGCGCTGGGGCGGGTAATCACCGAGCTGATGAGAGATGACACCGAGCTGTTTAAACAGTTTAGTGACAACGAAAGCTTTCGGCGCTGGCTGACTGATACGGTTTTTTCGACCACGTATGGGTAGCGTGGTTTCGCGTCAGCCTCAAAACAAGCTCGGTTTGCGTGGTTTCACCATATTACCGGACCCGCGCTTACGGGGACGCCATGCTCGGCGGCCTCGTCCTCAGGCTGCTCACACCCCAATACCACACAGCCTCACACAGCCCCAATGCTCAGGGGAACG
Organism: Binatia bacterium; assembly: GCA_965231765.1. Taxonomy (GTDB): domain Bacteria; phylum Desulfobacterota; class Binatia; order Bin18; family Bin18; genus JAAXHF01. The sequence goes on along the minus strand of OZ246887.1, from coordinate 2,448,835 downwards.
CTATCACCAGGCGAAAGCCGACGGTGACGGAGCGATAGTCTTGCGAACCGACGTCGCGATACGCAGAGCGGCACGTGCGGGCGGGGCTGCGCCAGCTCCCGCCGCGCATGATCTGCCAGAAGCCCTCGGAAGGGCCGGTCGGGTCGATGACCGGGTCAGCGGAGTAGGTATCCCTCCCATACTTGTCCGACACCCACTCCCACACGTTGCCGTGCATGTCGTACAGCCCCCACCCATTCGGTTGCTTCTGCCCCACCGGATGGGTCTCATCCCCCGCATTGTCGTCGTACCAGGCATACGTCTCCAAATCGTCCACCTCATCTCCAAAACTGTACGCCGTCTGCGTCCCCGCTCGGGCCGCATACTCCCACTCGGCTTCGGTCGGCAGCCGGTAGATGAAGCCCCCCGCCAGCGCGTTCAGCCGCTGGATAAAGGTCTGCACCTCGTTCCAGGAGATATGCTCCACTGGGCAGTCAAAGCCACAGGAGGAGAACAGTGACGGCCGGTCCCCCATCACCGCGTGCCATTGCTCTTGGGTGACTTCGTGCTGCCCGAGGTAAAACGGCTGGCTGATCTCTACCTGATGGACAGGCCGTTCATCGGGATCAGAGGCTGCATCATTCGACCCCATCAGGAAGGTCCCCGCCTCGATCAGCACGAAGTTCATCCCGAAGCTGTTCTGCAGCGTCTCCACCGCGAGGGGTGGGGGCATTGGCTCCTGGACCAGCTCCAGGTGTTGGGTACTCTCATTCCACTCAAAGATCATGCTCTCCCCAGGCGACGGGAAGTTCGGGACCTGCACCCGCGCCCGGGCTCCACGCACAAACTCTTCCCCCAGGGTCGCGACTTCAAAGGTGCTCTGGGCAAACAGGACCCCGTTATCGTAGACTTTTGCTGTATGGGTGCCATTGCCGAGGGTCGCCCAGTTGATTTGGGTGATAAAGCCGGTGAGCGGCGTTCCGCAAACGGAGCTGGTATCGGCCCGCGACAGCCCGGACGCCAGAGGTATGGAGTCGCCATCGTTGAGGGTGACGGTGAGGGTCCCGGCGTCACACTTCCAACCCGCGATAAACCCTATGCCCGACAGTTTGGCCCCGGCACCTGGACTCTCCAGAACCCCTCGCTGGGCGTGCGCGAGAACCGGGCCCAGGACGAGGAGCCCAATGAAACTCAGACGTAATAAGCAAGACATCTCAATCTCCTCCTAAGTGCCGGCGGCTATATTGTCAGCACCCGCTTTTGCTGTCTAGGGCCTCAGATTCAGCCTCGCCACCCACCCGACCGTCTGGTTTTTTGCGGCCGTACGACGTTACCACGCTCACGAAATAACCCTGTCTCACGTGTCTCTGCGTGGTCCTTGTCTCCTCCTGCCTGAATGTCTTGACAGTCTCGCCTCCCCAGTGATAGCCGGGGAGGGCAGGAGGAACAGCATGGAACAAACGATCAAAGTCAAACTTCAGCCCCTTACGTCGGAATCCTTTGAACCCTACGGTAAACTGCTCCAAAGCAAAAAGCTCATCTATCCAGAAACCGAAAAAGGCAAGGTGGCAATGGAGCTGCTGCGCTTTAAATATCGGGCCAACGCCAATCGTATGGACCAGATGGCGATCCATTTCTCCTATAATCAGACCTTTATTCCGGTCCAGGGTTCGATGGTCCTGGTTGTCGCCCCACCGCCGACGAACCGCGAAGCCGGTCCCGCGGGGTATGAACTCGACTACGACAAAATTGCGGCATTCGTGGTTGACCCCGGTCAAGCTGCGTTTATCTACAAAGGCACCTGGCACAATGCGCTGACGCTCGGATCAGAGTGCCAGTTTATTAATGTCACCCGTAAAGATACCGGTGAGGGAACCAGCCCAGCCGAAGAACTCGAAGGCAAGATCGAGCGGGCCAGTGCCGTGCGGCCGTATGTTGAAAACATCAACATGAGTAAACGTGACGACAAGGTCATCGAACTGGAAGTCTGAAAAGATAGCTCTCAGCCGTCAGCTTCAGCAAAGACTGTTTCGAGCAGTTCCTGTTTTGGCTGACGGCTGAGAGCCGACGACGACTAGCTGATGTAAGGAGAACTGCCGATGTCCCAGAAAATCATTTCTGCCGACTCGCATATGTGTGAGCCGCCCCAACTGTGGGTCGAGCGAATTGACAAACAGTTTCGCGACCGTGCTCCACGTGTAGTCAAAGATCCTGACGGCAAAAAAGGCGCATTCTTTGTGTGTGAAGATCTGCCTCCATTTCGGGTGTCTGGAGCGTTTGCCGCTGGTCAGACGTTTGATCAGAAGTTTCTGGAAGCCGGCATGGAAAGTGCCTTACCCGGCGGCTGGGACCCGGCTGAACGCATCAAAGACATTGAACGAGATGGAGTGCACGCTGAGGTCCTGTACACAACCTGCGCGTTTGTCCTTTTCTGGCTGAAAGATGCTGCGCTCCAGGAGGCCAGCTTTCGGGTCTACAATGACTGGTTAGCTGAGTTTTGCAGTTATGATCCCAGCCGGTTTGCCGGTCTGGGACTGATTCCGCTGTTTGATCCCGAGCGCGGCCGCCAGGAGCTTGAGCGTTGCAAAAAAATGGGCCTGAAAGGCGGCATGATTTGGGCCTCGCCACCAGAGGAGCAGCCGTATAGTTCACCGTTGTACGAGTCCTTCTGGGCTGCAGCCCAGGAATTGGAAATGCCGCTGTCCTTGCATTTGGCGACTGGTCGCGGCAAGAACAGCCAGCAAGACGAATCGAACTTGGCCGAACTGTATGTGCGTATGATTGTTCGGCCGCATGAGATTCAAGAGTCGTTGCTGACGCTGATCTTTTCCGGCGTCCTGGAGCGTTATCCCCATCTGAAACTTGTCTCAGCCGAGAATGATTTAGCCTGGGTCCCGCATCTGTTAGAGCGGGCCGATAAATACTACCGACGTTTTAAGCAAGGCTATGAGGTGACTCTGTCGCTCAAGCCAAGTGAATACTTCCAGCGCCAGGTGTATGCGACTTTTATTGATGACCCGCTCGGCCTCAAGACCTATCACCATATTGACGGGGCCAATAATTTCATGTGGTCCACCGACTACCCGCACCAGGCTTCGACCTTTCCCCATACCCAGGAATTTATTGCCCGCGAGTTCCAAGGCATTCCGGAAGAGGACAAACGGAAGATTGTGTACGAAAATGCGGCCAGGCTGTATGGGTTTGCGGTGGAGTAGGGGGAGGAGATAAAAGTCCATGGCCAGTTCTCCACAGCAACCGCCTATCTATTTTAGCTCCCTTGAGCTGGAAAATGTCCGCTGCTTTGGAGAACGCCAGATTCTCGACCTCACAGATGATGAGGGCAGGCTTGCTCAATGGACATTAATCCTTGGAGATAATGGTGTTGGTAAGACAACGCTGCTGCAATGTTTGGCCTGGATGCGGCCTGTGCTAGCTTCAAATTCTCCAGACAGTAGCGAACTCGATACTATCGCACCAGCCTTAGATTCTGAAGAAAATGAGGTGTGGAATTCGCTTCTTCGGATAGGCGCGGAAGTCCAACTTGATCTCAAGGCAACCCTCAGTACGGGTCAAACATTAGGAACACGACACAAACACGGGGTCCAAAAGATAGAGACCAGCGTCCGAATGTTGGGCAGCAATGGAGTGCTTCAAGAACGGGTACCAACGGACAATCTTCTCCCAGATGCACCTTTTCTCGATCTTCCGATATTCGCCTACGGTGCCGCCCGTCGCATGGGCTTCTCAAATCTGGAGAATGCTGATCTTTCCGATCCCCTGGCTTCACTGTTCTCGGATTCAACAGAACTTTACGATGCTGAGAAAATCTTGCTAAACCTTGACTATCTCGCGAAGAAAAGTAAGAAGCCGCGGAATGAGAAACGCTTACAACGGATTGAACGAATCCTTGCCGCTATCCTACCTGATATTCAAAATGAAGAAGACATCCATATCTTAGGACCAAAAGTCTTGGGACTCCCCGACGAACCAAGCGGAGTCCGATTCAAAACGCCCTATGGGCGTGTTCCGCTTTCAGGCCTCAGTCTCGGCTACCAAACAACACTAGCCTGGACGGTTGACTTGGCTTCGCGTCTCTATGAACGTTATCCTCGCAGCCCGAATCCTTTGGCTAAACCAGCTATCGTCCTCGTCGATGAGATTGACCTTCACCTCCATCCACGTTGGCAACGTCAGATTATGGCAGACCTGTCTCAACACTTTCCCAATGCGCAATTCATTGTCACTTCCCATAGTCCCTTGATGGTTCAGGCGGATGCAAACACGAACCTTGTTGTTTTGCATCAGACGGACGGCCAGGTAATAATTGAAAACGAACCGCGATTCGTGGAGGGATGGAGAGTAGACCAAATTCTCACCAGCAACCTTTTTGGTGTTTCCTCCGCACGAAGCAAACATATCGAAAGTTTGCTTGCAAAGCGCAATGCTCTATTGGACAAGACGAAACGGAATCAGTCTGAGGAAAAATGCCTCGTCGCGTTAGAGAAAGAGTTGGAGAGCCTACCGACCGCCGAACATCAGGAAGACCAAGCTGCTATGGATCTGATTCGACAGGCGGCAGCACTTCTGAAAGAACAGAACTCTCACGTACCATGATCCGCATTGAGAAGCCTCCCAAAGCTCCTAAAATCCTGACAACCAAAGGGTCAGAACAAACCCAGAAGGACTGTGCTGCTTACGACCTCCATCCCAGCGATTATTGTTCTGGTTCAAAAAAATTCGAGTTCAATGGCAAGATCTATAGTGCAAAGTCCGTGAAGAACGCGCTGCTAAAGGCTCAATATAATAAGTGCTGCTACTGTGAGTCTAAGTTCCTCTCTACCTCTTACGGTGCGGTCGAGCACTTCCGGCCAAAAGGAGCGGCCAAGCAAAAGCATGGTCAGCGCGAAGAGTACCCTGGCTACTACTGGCTAGCCTATGACTGGGATAACATCTTGGTCAGCTGTGAGCGATGCAATTCGAGCCATAAAGGGAACCTATTTCCTCTTGCTGGTCAGGGGAAGCGTGCTCAGAGCCACTACGATGACGTAAAGGCAGAGCAGCCGCTCTTTGTTAATCCCGCCCGAGAAGATCCTCGGCGGCATATCCGTTTTCGCGGAGAAGTGGCGATCCCTATCACGAAAATGGGTCGGGAGACCATCCAAGGAATGGGTTTGAGGAGATCCGATTTAGAAGAGGATCGGAGGGAAAGGCTGGCTTATTTAAAACGCCTCTGTGACATTGTCGAGTCAGGAAAGAGATCCACTGACCAGGAGATGCGGATTTTGGCCATAAAAATCCAGGAGTTCCTTAAATCTTTCACGCGTCCCGAAGCTAAATACAGTGCAATGGCGCAGGATTTTCTCAACTCAGATAAGTCTTCAGCCGGCAATGAGTAGTCTCACAAAATGATTCCCCAGCTCAGTAAGAACCGGACAGTCTTGGAACGTTTTTACATCTCTAATCTGTTGGGAAATTTCGCAACGTCTTCTATGCATATGGTCAATACTTGCGACGGACCAGTCAGGAAACCGCAGCAGTCTTTCGAAAAAGCGGTCAAGAACTCGAAAAACATACAGCGCATGCAAAACGCCTTGGGGAGATCGGTACGCCCCCTTCCAAGGGGAGAAGTACGTTTGGTCGGACGTATGAACAAGAGGCCGCAACCGTTCGATAAGCGTCAACTGGAGATGCATAGTCTCATGCACAAGAGATTCTACTACGCGTAGCGTATCGTTCGTACTGCGTTTCTGAGGGACTGACACGAGTACGGAAAAGGGAACGTACGGATCGCTGTGACTCACGTCATAGTCATCATCTTCTGGCTTCAAGATATGACAAGCTCGCACCAGGGTTGCAACGGCCTTTTGCAGTGTCGGCACCTTGGCCAGCATATCGATAGCATCTTGCAGACACTCAAGAACTGTTGAGTTCGCAAATTCATCTGGCATGTAGAAGGTAAGCCCGAGATCGTGATACTGGCCAATCCGATCTTCCGTCAAACATTCGACGATTGTTTTATGCGTAGACCCATTAGTACCAAGTGTGATTGGCAAACACGCTCCCACATTTCGTGGCACTTCGGCTCTGCCTGCGAGTACACGACCCGTTCCGTAACCAGCAGCGGTTATCCCGGTGTCACAGCGCAAGGTCTCCCATCCCCATTCGGCAAGTGGAGCCGTCAACTCGGGTAACCATGGCTCAGGGTATGGCTCTTTGAGCGTGGCTTCAATTTCACGATCCAGATTACATAGGCTCTGACTTTTCATAAAATGAATACACGAGGGTAAAACGCTCTCCAGTGTGGAGTGTGGAAACGGCATGATACGACTCTGGAGTAATAGCAAAACCAACTGCGCTGTTATGTACCGGTCGAAAGACTTTATGAATGTCGGAAGGATCGTTACTACTAAAAAACAGGAGGAGCCCTCCGTTTTCGTCCTTCCAGCTTCTGTTCAATTGGATCAAGAGCCGATGAGTCTCTGCATGAGCCATGAAGTCATTATGGAGACGGATGCGTTGACCTGACACAAGTCGATGCGCGGTGACCTCAATGCGATCACTCAAAACAGTCCCGAAGAGTTCTGCCATCCGCGACTTCATTCGCGTCAAGAAATTAGGCGTTCGTAAGAAGGTGAGCTCTGGCGGCAGTTGAATATCCAACAGGCTGAATTCGAATTGTTCATAAAAATCAGTCTCCACCAATTGCCAAGGAGCGTCTGATTCGAACCAGGTGAGAATCTGGCAGCTCACATCCAAGTCGAAACCCTTGGGAAAAACCAGATAAGGGAATGGTTCGGAAAATGTTTCAACGGAAGAGAGATGGAGCGGAGTCGTCATCCCCTGCATGGTTCCATAAGGGCAGTCAGTCGGGCACGCATATGGCTGATCAATACGAGCTGATCGGTACAATATACGGAAGGATTCTCATAGCCGTTCTCGTCTCGCCACCGATTCACCGGCATACCTCCGCCACAAATGGCGAGATCTGGACAAGAATGACAGGCAGACGCGGTGGGACGTTGGAGGGTATGATACATTGCAAATTCAGGAGAATAGGCGATATCGGCCAGGCGATGAGTATGGACCGACCACGGCTGCTGGAAACGGTCTGCGCCTTCGAATATGCTCTTCAGCGTATCATTTTTTGTGACAGACCCATCCGTGTCGATAATAACAATCCCAAAATCACTCGCCCCCAACCCTTCTTTTGCTCCAGAGCCACCCAAAACAAGTTTGATCATATCGTCAAGCAAGCGAATAGGGATTGGGGTCGGGTCAGCAAGGTAGATGTCTAGGAGCCGTGTGAGCCACCGGCCATACTCCGCAGATTGGAACGAGGCTTTACCGTACGGTAACTGTGAGTGGTTTCCGTCCCGATACAGAAAATCTACACTCGGGGCCGCTGATTCTTTGAAAAACCCATATACCTCAGCCGGATCGGATGTCGGGTCAATGACTGCTAAAAGACCTGTATACAGAAAATGAGCGTCATGGTGATTTCGCAGTCTTGCGATTCCCTCCAGAACCTTGGCATACGTTCCTTCCCCGGAGTGATCGACCCGATGGCGGTCATGAATCCTGCGTGGCCCGTCGAGGCTGATCCCCAGGCTGGTACGAAATTGAGAGCAGGCATCAAGGATTTCTTCGGAGATCAAGATGCCATTGGTCTGAATACTGAAAGGATATTCAGCTGGCAGGACGCTACGTAACTCGGCAAGCAGAAAAGCCAGTTGCTCATGACCGAGCAGCAGCGGTTCGCCACCGTGTAGGACCACTGCGAAGCGGCGCCTTTGTTGCCGCGACAATTCACCGAGGGCACGTGTCAGTGCCGTCATCGTTTTGCGGGACATCTGTTTGGGCATAGCTGCCCAGCTCGTATCTCCCATGTTGTAGACGTAACAGTATTGACAGTTGATATTGCAACGGCTGGCAGCCTTTATGAGAACAGTGTCAATTTCAGTCACATCTCTATTTCCAGAAGGCAGGTACAACTAACGACCGCGATTATGCCGATTATGCACTCGATTGTAAGCGCGCGGTGGCGATGCTTCCTCATTCCGGACTTCCTCAATGAGCCTGGCAAGTGCGGGGCTAGACAATTTGCTTGTGTCAACTTCCAATAGATCAGTTCTGGTAGAAGATTCTTCTGTCTGTAATTGGGACTTTTCAGTCATGATTTTTCCTTCCCCAAGTCCCTCCTTTTGGAGGAGTACAGCTTTTTGGATATTCTATTGTAACGAGAATGTCAATTTTTCTCTCATTCAAAATTGAGCCTAAAAGTCCTTTTTTATCAGATAGTTATGGAATTCATTGTCTCTTCGTCCATCGCTAGGACGATTGAAAAAAACAGTAGTATATTAAAAAAACTAATAAAAACAGATACTTATGGCATTTGTCTATTTTTTGTTATAGAACCAACCAGAAAAAAGCGGATAGTAACATAAGCTCCCTCATTCAGAAACGTCCTCTTTTTCTTTTGTGGTCCACCGACTACCCGCACCAGGCTTCGACCTTCCCCCATACCCAGGAATTCATTGCCCGCGAGTTCCAAGGCATTCCGGAAGAGGACAAACGGAAGATTGTGTACGAAAATGCGGCTAGGCTGTATGGGTTTCCAACCTAAAGCCACGTCGCAGCCGGGATGCTTGCAGTAACGCACCAGACCACAACGCGGTCATGAAGGATCGCTGACACACGCCACGCTACGAGAAGCGTAAAGCCAATGAGTGCGATACCGATATCGACTGGACCACGTCCTGCGCTCGTCCGGACCGGATCATACAACGCTGCCCCAAGCAGGCCGACAACAGCGGCGTTGACGCCAGCAATTGCTCGCGCTGGAATGGGGCGGTCTGCGATGGTGCGCCACACGGGGACCACGTCGGCGACGAGGAGAAACCCGGGCAAAATGATCTGAGCTGTGAGCTTTTAGCCGTTCGCTCGGCGGAACACTTTTTTGTCTCCTGCCGTTGTAGCGCTGAGCTGATGGCTCACAGCTCAGCGCTGCTTTATTGCAGCACGAAGTCCTCATAGCCCTTGGCTGCGGCCTCGGTACACTTGGCCCGATAGACCGGGGCGGGAATGGGGTTGAGGAGGACCGCCCGCGCCTTGCCCGGGATATTCGTGCCGATAAACCACGCCGACTTGGCCTGGGTATAAATCGAGCCGGCGGCTACCGTGTTGATATGCTCAATCCACGCGTCTTCGGCCTGCGGCTTGGGAGCTATACGCTGCAAGCCTTTCTCACGCATGTGGCCAATGCAATCGGTAATCCATTCGACGATCGACTCGGCGCAGACCGTGTAATTGCAAAACGCGGAGTTGATGGCAATGAAGAAGTTCGGGAAGCCGGCGCTTTGCAAGCCCAGGTAGTTGCGGGGCCCATTGGCCCATTTGTCCTTGAGCGTGTGGCCCCCTTCGCCGCGAATATCGATCCGGGTCAACGCTCCCGTCACTGCATCAAACCCGGTGGCATAGATGATGATGTCGAATTCGTACTCCTGCTCCGTCGTCTTGACGCCGTTAGGGGTAATGCCCTCAATCGGCGCCTCACGCACGTCCACCAGCAGGACATTGTCGCGATTGTAGGCTTCGTAATACCGGGTTTCTAACGGGATACGCTTGGAACCGAAGGGGTGGTCCTTGGGCACGAGCATTTCCGCGACCACGGGGTCCGTGACTCGCGCCCGGATCTTGTTGCGCACAAACTCGGCAAAATCCTCGTTTGCCTCCACATCGATCATGATGTCGTGGAAATTGCTCAACCACTTGGTGAAGCCGGGCTGGGCCCATAACTCTTCATAGAATGCCAGCCGCTCTTCCTTGGGGACATCGAACGTCTTGCGGGGGTCGAACTCGTGCATCATGCCGACGGTTGTTTCGCGAATCCGTTTGTGAATTTTATCGTAGCTGGCCTTCCACTGCTGCTGTTCCTCCGGGGTCACGGGCGAGTTCCGGCACGGCGCACAGTAGTTGGGCGTCCGCTGGAAGACGGTCAGATGCCCGACTTCTTTGGCGATTTCGGGGATGAGCTGGACCGCAGTGGCGCCGGTGCCGATGACGGCGACCCGCTTGCCCGTGAAGTCGACTTTTTCCTTGGGCCAGCGAGAGGTATGAAACGACTCCCCCTTGAAGCTCTCGATCCCTTCAAACGGCGGTGTGTACCGCGCCGACAAAAGGCCGACGGCGGCGATGAGAAACTGGGCCTGGACCCGCTGGCCACTCTCCAATTGGATGTCCCAGCGATTGGCCTGTTCGTCGAAGACGGCTGAGGTCACGTGCGCATTGAATTGGATATCTTTGCGCAGGTCGAATTTATCGGCGACGTAATTCAGGTAGCGTTCGTTGTCCGGCTGCCCGGAGTAATGTTCTTTCCAGTCCCATTCTTGCAGCAGTTCTTCCGACCACGAATAGCCGTAGGTCTCGCTCTCGGAATCGAAGCGGCAGCCGGGGTAGCGATTCCAATACCAGGTGCCGCCCACGCCGCTGCCATCCTCAAAGCACCGGACCGAGAGCCCCAGTTCACGCAACCGGTACAGTTGATATAAGCCGGATACGCCGGCGCCGATCACAATTGCGTCATACTGCTCGACCGTTCCGGTCTCCGCCGCCGGTCTCTGCTGCGGGGTCGGCGTCATCCCTTCGGTTGTACTCATAATCCCTCCTTAACGTTGTGTTGTTTCTGGTTGAGAATATACAGGTTCAGCTCATTTCCCACGTGTCGGCGGCAGATGTCAAGTTGCTCCTGGAATTCTTAGGAGCAACGCATTCGGGTATGAGCGACTCAGTTTCGTCGGTGTGACGTGCCGATCGTCACGCGAGCGGATTCGCGCAGTGCGGCTTTGGCCCCATCCGTCAGCGGTCACTGACCGCTGACTCTTCTGACTCTTCTGACTCGGTACACCACATTTGACTGTATCTTCTCGTTGTTCAGGACGTTGTATCATTCCTGTGTCTCAGTTGAGAGCGGTTGTGCTGGCTTGTGTGTTCGCTTCATGTTTGATGCCCTCCACTGTGTTTGTCAACGCAAGCCCTTTTGCGCTATGGAACGGACAAAGGAGAAAATCATGCCGGAGCTGTATCAAGATAAGACATTGACCTTAGGCGGACTGAACTTTCACTATCTCGACTGGGGCACCGCAGGAAAACCGCCCTTTGTTCTTCTCCACGGCGGTGCGCAGACGGCCCATTCGTGGGATGATTTTGCGCCGGTCGTGCGTACTGACTACCATGTCTATGCGCTCGACCAGCGAGGCCATGGCGACTCGGACTGGGCTCCGGATGGCGATTATCATCGCACTACCCACTGTAAAGACGTTGCCGCCTTTGTTTCGACTCTAGACATGGGGCCGCATCTGCTGGTGGGGCTGTCAATGGGTGGGATTAATTCGATTACCTACACTGCTCGGTATCCTGAACGGGTGCGTGCGCTCATGATTGTTGATGTGGGTCCTGAAATCGAAACAAAAGGCCGCGAGAACATTCAAGACTTTGTTTCGGGGATTGATGAGCTTGACTCCTTTGAAGCTTTTGTGGAGCGGGCGCATACGTTTAACCCGCGTCGCTCGCTGGACAATCTGCGCCAACGCCTGTCGCATAACCTCAAACAACAACCGAATGGCAAATGGACCTGGAAGTTCGACCAAACACGCCGCAGAGACGGGGCACAATCTGGTCTGAATCCGGACGAGCTGTGGGAAGATGTGCGGAAAATTCAGTGCCCGACGCTGATTGTCCGTGGCGGAGAGAGCGATATTCTCTCCCCACAGGCGGCCGAACGTTTGCAAGCCGCTATTCCGAATAGCCGGTTGTCCGTTGTCTCCGGAGCGGGACACTCTGTGATGGGGGATAATCCGGACGGGTTTGCGCAGGCGGTCCAGGAGTTTTTAGGAACGCTCGGCTAAGCGTTTGTGATGGGTGCGCTCCGCTTATCCACTACGGGACTGGCAGCACAATCCCCCCTCACCCGAGCCCTCACCCCCAAGGGGGTGAGGGGCCAAAAGCTACGGACCAGGTACTTAAAATACCATCTCTAACTGTGTGATCAGATTATCTCGGTCACGCAAGAGGCCAATCCCATTAAACTGACCGTCAATGTAATTGTACTGGAGCGTCAGCCGAAAGGGGTCGCGAGTGAAAGCTATGCCAGGTTGGACCAGCCAGGATCCTTGCCAGTCGTAGAAAAAGACCAGTCTGGGGGCAATCACGCCAGACCGAAAAGAAGTCGAAATACTCATCGTATTCACGAACTGATGCTGATCAATCTCAATCAGGGCATCGTGATTGGGGTCGCGGACGGCCACAGCATAACCGCCAAAGCCGTACGGCCGGACATCTCTGAGCGGCGTATTATCAAAGTCCACGATATGGGTGGCAAATATCTGGCCACTAAAAACAAACGATTGTTGGGGGTTTAAGGAGCGAATATAGCGATTGACATCGAGGCCTAAAGCCCAACGCACAACGTGCGAACGATCAATATCGCTTTTATACGTCGCCAGCGGCGAACCCGTCGCAGAATCAAAGCCGACTTGGCGGAAGCCCGGTGTGATTTGGCCTTCCGTCAAGGCTGGTCCGAGGAGGTTGTTAGGGCCTGCGTTCTTATAGAAATATTCGCGCCAAAAAACGGCGACCTCGCTACGGACAATCGCATCGATCTGCGGGACGCTAAACGAGGCGGTCGCACCACTAATGGCAATTTTCGGAAAGCGGACGTTGGCCTGGAAGTTATCGACTAGGAAGCGGGTTGTCTCGTCCGCATCAACAGCCGCCTTAAATTGGGCCAGATTCACCGGTCTACCGTGAGGGGTGACCGTTTGGACCATCGGGGCATCAAGAAAGGTATAATAGTGGGCCGCAGACAGGGTCAGATCGCCCACGCGGGCGGTAATCCGGAAGCCGCCGCGTGAGTCGGTAAAATTCCGGGCCGGTTTTTTGACAAAGCCGCGAATGCCTGGCGGATTGGGTACTGACCACGGCGAGCCGGTCGGCGTTGGGGCGGCAATCGCATCGTCTAGCACCCCAAAGGCTTCCAGATTCAGCTCGGAAAAGGGACCAATATCTTCCATGCTATACACAATCCGCGCCATGTCTAAGGGAACCCGGCGCTCATCGAGTGAGACAAGAAATCCCCCAAAGCTGCCATCCAGCGGATTAATTTGATCCAGCAGACGAAAAGCATCAGTCTCGCCCCAGGATAAGTTTTGGCGGCCAAGGCGGATAAACAGTGCATCCCATGAGAAGTCGACATACGCCTCAAACACCCGATGACGGTTGCGCAGCGGGCGGCGGGTGTCAGAACGGGTGCAGCCCTCAAAACGGCGTGGGTGGCTGCGTTTCTGCTCGGTCACTGGACTACAATCGACCAGCACCGGGTAGCGCTCGTTAAACACGTCTGGTCCATAGTCCCACACCCCGTCATACTCGCCCCGGTAGGTCACAAAATAACTGAGATCTTCTAAGCCTAAGTGCTGCAGAGGGGCAAAGAGCGGGGCGAGCATACTCATCTGGCCCACATCTGTACCGTTCACCAGGTCCATCAATTCGTGGCGGAGTTCCATTTGGATGAACGTCCGGCTCTGGAGCATATTGAATGAATTGTACGGGGTCTGAAGCCGGGTGTGATCAGCCGCACTCTCAACCGCCATCGCCATCCGGTTATAGACGCGGCCGTTGACTCGCAGGGTCTGGGCCTCGTCAATGAAACGGGCGGAGGCAGTTTCCTGCAACACCGGGATCAATAGGATCAGTGTGAGCACAAGATAATGCGTATATTTCATACCAGCCATCCTAACTTCCCAACTCATTGACCTCTGGAAAAGACGATCTCTGCCTCGTCTGTACTGACCTTTACAGGAGCAGTCCCGAGGGCATAGCAGGTTCAGCCTGACAAGAAAAGGCGCGTGTGGGAAATGGCTATTTCCCTCGGCGTATCATTTCTTTGACAGTAAACCGTTTGGCCTTAATCGGCTTGTTGAGCAGCACTGTGCCGGTCCACAGGCTGGCCAGGTCATTTTGGTAATCGACACACAGGTTGCCTAAGTGGACGGAGATACCCGGCACATCCGTATTGTCGGGGTGAAAGGCCGAGTAACCCAACAGGTGGAACAACGTACGCCAGTGCGCATCCTGGCGGTCATAGATGATGGAGTAGAAAATCGCATACAATTGGCGGTCAATATACAGGCGACGTTTGCCATACGGGTGGTTGGTGTCGAGAGGGGTGGCTTCGATGACGTGTACCCGACGTAATTCCCACGGGATCTGGGGGTACCAGTTGCCTTTTCCGCCAAAGTCCTCAGGCGCGCGGCCCTTAATAATGCCCGGAACCAGCATGATCTGATCCCCAACATAGTTCCAGGTGTGCTCGCGAATATAGCCCTGAAAACCGGCATGGTCTTCGATCAAAAAATTTAAGCCAAACGAAGTCTCATGCAGATTGACCACGACACTCCGTGTCCGTCGGCTCTGCGGATCATAGGCCCATGCCTTGCGGTCGGTGGCGTCGTTATCGTAGTGGAAGGATAGACTCTGGGCGCCTTCGATATCTTGCGGCTGCAGGACAACCGAGTGTTCGCGCCACCAGGTGCCTTCCTTTTCCCATTTTGTGACATTTTTGTCAGGGGCGAGGCGGTGCATCCCATACAGCCGAGCGTAGTCTGTCTCGACGCTGCGCTCGACAGTGCCCGAGCTGTTAATCGAGCGCAGCACACCCTGGGTTTGGAGGCTATCGCCCATATACCGGTAACGATAATTCCAGGCTGCCTTGACTCCGGCTTGGGGATCAGACGGGTCAAGAACGGGGAAGGGCAGGCCAACCGTGTAGTTCTTCAGCAGTCCATCCTCTCCAATACGAACCTGATCGACATTCTGCGCCGAGGCGGCCACATAGCCATCAAACAGAGGAGTGTCGGTCGTTTCCTGGACGGTGATTTCGAAGTCGCCAGCTTGAACGACACGGAGAACCTCGGCTGGGAGAACTCGCTGTGCAATCTGGGCATTGTCCTGGGTGATGGTCATGCCGGGAGTGATGCCGTCCACTTGCGGTGTACCCTGGCTGTAGGGGTAAAACACTTCAGCTAGTTTTGCAGGAATATTGCCTTTTTGGGCGTGGACCCGATGAGAGAAAGCAGAGGAAAAGGCAAGGCTACACACAAGAACGAGAGCAATGCAGGTCTTGACCTGTAGGGACGGCATACGTGTCTCCTCCGTGGGCTGCGAGCCTGGCTACTATTTTCCGCGACGGACCATCTCTTTGACGGTGAACTGCTTGGGTTTGAGCGGTTTATTGACCAGAAATTCATCGGCCGACCAGACTGCGGCAGAATCATTTTTGTAGTCCACCCAGCCATTGCCCAGGTGCAGCGGAACGCCTGTGGCGTCTTTGTTGTCCGGGTCAAACTCAGGCCGACCAAACGAATGGAATAAGGTCCGCCAATGATTGCCCTGATCATCATACACAAAGGCGAGCAGGATAGAATACATCTGGCGGTCAAGGTAGAACCGTCGCTTGCCATACGGATGGCCCGAATTTTTTGGCGTGGCATCGACGATGACGACCTTACGCAACTCCCACGGTCCTTGCGGATACCAGCCGTTTTTGCCGGCATACTCTGGCGGCGTGCCTTCCAGGAGACCCGGCACCAGCCGCACTTCTTCGCCGATAAACTCCCAGGTATGGTCACGGACATGGCCGTTAAACCCAGAATGGTCTTCAACCAAGAAATTTAATCCAAACGAAGTCTCGTTCAGGTTGACAGCGATGCTGCGTGTCCGGCGACTCTGCGGATCGTACGCCCACGCTTTCTGATCGGCTGTGTCATCCGCATAGTGAAAGCTCAAACGCTGGGCACCCTCCAGGTCTTGCGGCGAGAGAACGATCGAGTGTTCTCGGTACCAGGTGCCTTCTTTTTCCCACTTGGCCACATTGTCTTTGGCGTCGAGACGGTGCATGCCATACCGACGGGCATACAGGGTATCGACCCCGCGTTCGACATTGCCGGAGTTGTTGATTGAGCGTAACACGCCCTGTGTCTGGACGGTGTCACCTAAATAGCGATAGCGGAAATTCCAGGCCGCCCGCAGGCCGGCTTGCGGGTCTGCAGGATCGATAATGGGAAAGGGAAGTCCAGCAATATACCCAGTCAGTTCTCCATTTGCCTCTAGCTGAGCTTTTCCGGCATTTTGGACTGAGGCCTGAATATACTTGTCAAACGTTGGAAAGTCGGTCGTCTCCTGGATCGTGGGGGCAAAGTCTCCGGCTTGGATGACCCGCAAGATTTCTGGAGCCAAGAGCTTCTCAGCGACGTGAACATTATCCTTGTTGATGGTCATACCTGGCGTGATGCCTTCAACCTGAGGTTTTCCATCACGGTACGGATGGAAGCCTGCTAGGGCGTCTTGGTTGCCGTTTTGCGCCTGGGTGATGGCCGGAAGAACGGTATAGATACAAATAGCGATAACAACAATCAATACGGTGGTCTTTCGTAATAGCACTCGGATCTCCTCCTTTGGGCTGAGTGAACGTTCAGTCTTGTCTTACCGAAATACCAGGAGGTTCGCAAGGGAAGCGGTTGGCCACAGTCGTGTGCTTATTCGCTCTTTTGGGTTGCTTGTATCGGCAAAGCGAGGGGGCGGATGGGGGTGCCTGTTGCGCCACGGAGTTTGATCGGAGCGGCAAGAAAGGCAAACTCGTACACCCCATCTTTAGCCAGCTCCTCTAACCATAACAGCTCCAGAATACACACCCCACGTTCGGCAAACAGATAGGTATGCACACTCTCCTTGGCCATAGGAAATTTTTCCACGCCCATATTATCGGCGCCAATCAGAACCGCGCCATTATCCACCAGCCAGGCTGCACTTTTGCGGGTGATACCCGGCTCGTTGGGCACAAATTTTTTGGGGTCAGGCCAGACGGTCATACGTCCAGTCCGAATCAGGACTGCGTCGCCTGGCTGCAAGGCAATGCCTTGTTTGGTGAGTGCCCGCTGGAGATCTTCGGAAGAAATTTCGTACGAGTCGGGCAACATGTCCACGCCCTTCTCACCAGCGATATCGATTAAGATCCCACGGGTGATGATCGGTGGAATCTTATCCGCACCGGCTTTTGTCCAGCCCTTGTTGCCAAGGTGCTTGGTGTTTTCAAAGCCGTTGAAAATCTTCTGCCCATATCCAATGTGGTTGAGGGTATCGAGGTGGGTGCCGGTATGGGTAGACATAATAATGGCATCATCATACAGAGCGATAGCGTCTGGACTGCCCGCCGGGGAGAGACCTTCGACCTTGACCCCGTTTGGCGTATGCGTCATCCACATGTGAAAGGGTGGGTCGCCCATGCCCAAATCAGCCAGACTCGGCATGCCCACAAAAAAGTCCACACTGAGGTCATACACCTGACCGCTGCTAATCTGTTGCAGAACCGCGAGAGTGGTGGCTTCGGTAAGGGTATTCAGCACGCCAATCTCATCATCTGGTCCATACGGGCTCTTGGCAACCTCAGCTGCCTGGCTGATGGGTAAAGCAAGCACATACACGGCAAATCCGACTGCCGCGCAAACTGCGCTCAGAGAGCGGGCTTTCCACGCTTTCATGGCATCCCTCCTTACGAAAACAGAATGGGCATATCTTCCCACGCTCGCGTACGGAGTGTCAATTTTTATGGCAGGCAAAAAGAGCCGGCATTTCTCTTGTATTAGCCAATATTTTGGAGAATAAGTAAGGACATAGGAGGGGTATGATGAGTCTCACACTAGACAAACAGCTGGAAATGTTGCGTGCGATGCAAACCATTCGGCGCTTTGAGGAACGTGCTTCGGATGACTTTCAAGCCGGACAGATCTATGGGGTGGTGCACTGCTATATCGGTCAGGAGGCCGTTGCCGTCGGGATATGCGCCAATCTCAACCGTGATGACCAGATCATCAGCACCCACCGCGGGCACGGCCATTGCATTGCCAAAGGGGCAGATCTGAAACGGATGATGGCCGAACTGTACGGAAAACGGACTGGTTATTGTAAAGGAAAAGGCGGCTCCATGCATATCGCCGATTTCAGCATTGGTATGCTCGGAGCGAACGGCATTGTCGCTGGCGGGATTCCTATTATCACTGGAGCTGGCTTGGCCGCTCAACTTGAGGGCAAGGGCCGGGTGGCAGTGTCTTTCTTTGGCGACGGCGCGTCGAGTGCCGGCCCGTTCCATGAGTCGGTCAATATTGCTGCGCTCTGGAAGCTGCCTATGCTGTATGTATGCGAGAACAACCTGTATGGAGTCAACACCCCTGCTGCACAGGCCGTGTCGGCGAAAGATGTCGCCGAGCGGGCGGCAGCCTATGGGATTCCCGGGGTGGTGGTCGATGGCAACGATGTCCTCGCCGTGTATGAAGTTGCTGAAGCCGCCGTGCAACGCGCGCGTGCGGGTCAAGGCCCGACCCTCATCGAGTGCAAGACTTATCGGTGGCGCAACCACACTGAAATTAAAGGCATCCCTGATACTCGACCGCACGAGGAGTTAGACGAATGGAAACACAAAGATCCGGTTGCCCGTCTGGTGAACAGCTTGAAAGACCAAGGAGTGTTGACTGAAGACACCTGGCAAAAAATGGATGCGGATCTCTTGCAAGAAATTGAAGCAGCTGTCACCTTTGCTCAACAGAGTCCGTTCCCAGATATAGACACTGCCGTTGAGGATGTGTTTGCGGATTAAGAAACGCGCTCAGCTCCGAAAAAGGAATCAGCATGCGACAACTCTCATATGCAGCCGCTGGTATGGAAGCCGTGTTAGAAGAAATGCGGCGAGATGCACAGACTATCCATCTGGCCACAGACGCTCCGTCACGCTTAGTGAAAGAATTTGGGGACCAGCGCGTCCGCGGTACACCAATTACAGAAGCCGCTTTTACCGGCCTGGCGCTCGGAGCGGCAGGTTCAGGCTATCGACCGATTGTCAACTGGAGCATGGTCACATTTTCCTTTGTGGCCATGGATCAAATTGTGAATCAGGTGTCAAAAATCCATTACATGTTTGGCGGCCAGGCCAGGTTTCCACTTGTCTTTCGGGCCTCAGTTGGTGGCGGTCGTCAGCTGGCCGCCCAGCACTCGCAGAGCCCCTATTCGATGTTCATGAATCTGGCTGGATTAAAAATGATCCTGCCCGCAACCCCGTACGATATGAAGGGTCTGCTCAAATCCGCCATCCGTGACAACAATCCGGTGATTTCGTTTGAGTCAAGCCGTCTGATGGGGCTCAAAGATGAGGTGCCGGAAGAAGAGTATAGCGTGCCTTTGGGCCAAGCTGTTATTAAACGCGCAGGCAGCGATGTGACCGTCGTCGCCCTGGCTTGGATGGTACACGAGGCATTAGCCGCAGCCGAGACCTTGCAGCACGAAGGGATTTCTGTCGAAGTCATCGACCCGCGAACCTTGGTCCCCATGGACCGGGACACTATCCGCGCCTCGGTTCAAAAAACTGGCCGCTTAGTTGTGGCGGACGAGGCGGGTCCAACCGCCGGTGCGTCGGCTGAAATCTCAGCATTCGTAACCGAAGACAAAGACACCTTCAGCCGGCTCACCGCACCCGTCAAACGGGTCTGCGCGCTGCAGGTGCCGATTCCGTACAGCCCAGAACTCGAAAACCACGTGTTTCCTGATCGGGACAAGATTGCGGCTGGGGTGAGAGAGATTCTGGCGTAGGAAGGATTATCCCTCAACCATCGGCACTTCATCCACAACAAAAAACACGGAGTTTGGTAAGTCGATGAATTTCTGCTCATCAGGCCGAATGATCTCCATATAGCGCGGTTCAGCAAATGCCTTCTGCATCTCTGACGTACTCTCAAACCACAGCTCAGCAATCTCATCGTAGGCGGGAGTCGCTTGGGGTGGAAAAAAAGAGATAGAATCTTGCGAGGTGTGTGACTGAATATATTTGCGTACGTAGCGACTGAACTCCGTCACACTCTTGACCAATGGACCATGGGTGTCTTTCCAATACTGCCGGAAGGCTTCTTCTGACATCCCAGATTTTCGGCGTAAACACGCCATGAGCTTGACCATATCACTGTCTCCTTTCGGCTAGCTTGATGTGTCAATCAGTCTGTATTGCAGACATTAGCCATTCAGCTCTGCCTCGTCGGCAAAATCCCAGGCCCGGAGGACTTCCGGCTCGATCCGGATCAAAGCCAGCTCTGCCTGCGTGACCACATCGGCATAGATTTCTCCCTGCTCAGGTCCCAGGTAACGGATGGCTATGCGACGTGTGATCTCCTTGGCACCCGCCTTGTCAATTGTGGCTTTCCCTCGGACTTCAATCCCACGGTAAGGCGGTGTGTCCTCTGCCACACTGATGCTCACCTGCGCATTGCGCTGAATGTGACGGACCTTGATATCATTGGCCGCTACCCCAACGCTGAAGACGCCGTTGCGCCATTCGTGCCAGACGGGTGAGAGTAAGACCGTCCCATCCCGAAAGTGGGTCGCCAGAGTGGCGCATTTGGCCTGTTCGAGAAAGTCGCCCAAATCTTCGGCTTGTAAGTTCTTGCGCATAGCTTCGACTCCTGTGTGTGTGACCACATGTCTGCATGATGGCGTACTGTCAACTGTGATTGACACTGCCTGATCGAATTTATGAAGAGTTTGTAGCAGTTTGCAGTTCCTAGTCGGGGGAGGCCTCACCCGACATATGACGGTATGCTCTCAGCCCGAAACAGGGCTCTAGGCACAGCCCTGTTTTTATCCCATCTGTTTCAAACGCGCTTCGTACTGATCAGCCAAATCCAATAACGCTTGTTCGCCATTGCCAAGAAAAGCCGGCCCATGCATCAGCGCTAGCACGGCCGGTTTGAGGGCTGCCAGACGGCGGATCGTTGGAGCTGTGTTTGGCGTGAGCGCAGTTGCGCCAAACACGTCTTCTGCTGCCAACGCCGGTGCAATCGGATCGTCTTCCGACACGGCTGGACTGCTCCCCATGCGGGTGAACAAGTCGCCGCAGAAGAGTGTCTGTGTCGTTTCCTCATACACGACACCAGCATCCCAACAGTGCGGCACGTGCGGAGTAGCCAGGTAGCGCGCTCGTTTGCCTCCTAAATCAACGACCTCGTTATCTTCTAGCGCGCGCGGGGCACGCACGGCAAGGTCGTTGACTGAGAGCATACAGCCAATCGTACCGACGGCTACTTGGGCATGTGGGGCGGCTTCCAGCCAGTCATTCATCGCCCCCGCTTCATCGGCTTCCCAATGCCCAAAAGAAATCCAGCGCAAGCGGTCGAGCGGCATCACCTCTTTCAGCCCAGCGCTGATCAGCGGAAAAAGTCCGCGCATACCACAGTGAAAGAGTAAGGGTTGAGCGGCATTGATCAGGTATTGGTTAAATGTAAAATCCGCCTCTCCCATATAGGTTGATAAGCGATAGATGCCGGAAGTGACTTCGTCTACGGCGGTGTGCATAGCGACTCCTGTTTCTGCAGTTTCCCAAATAAGGCTGACCTGATTATAAGAGAGAGTGACTCGCACAGCGAGTCCTGTTCGTACCAAGAATACGGCTGTCCAAATGCTCCATGCCCACGCCGGTTTTCCAGGTCTTTGGAAGGTCCTTGGTGAACACGGAGTGTGTATTTCAATTGAGACGCTCTCTTGACCGTGTGGCGGATATCACAGTACCCTGGGGAGCTGCTGGAAAATCATACGGCTTCTGAACCAATGCTGGTCCACACAGGAGGACGCTATGAGGGACAAAAGACTGGTCATGTGTATTGTGGTGTGCCTCTGGGCGCTTATCGGCTCGGTGTCTGCTCAAATGGACGAGCCCCAGGCTCTGAAGGACCTGATCGCCGGCGTAGAGGTGCGAGCGGTCCAAAAAGTTTTTGAAACCGACATTCACTTGTTCAATGGACAGGATCTGACCACCTTTACCGCAGCTGCTCACGATCAAGTCGTCTTATTTGGGACCTTGACCCCATTTCCAGTCGAAGGCAAAGCTGCTGTTCAGCAACTCATCCGGGAGTATTTTTCGAATCATGACTATGCCAAATGGACTCCTGTTGATGCCAAGTTTTTTGTGACCGGCACGAGTGCGCTAGCCTGGGGGCATTACACCTTGCGAGAGCAAGCTCGGGTTGGTCCACGCCGTGTCCTGCATGGGCGATATACTTTCACCTACACCCAGGATGCAGGCGAATGGGTGTTAGTCGCCTTAGACTTCTCGCCGCTTTCGTAACCAAGAAGGAGGAGCCGAAAGATGACTCCAATACGAGCCAGCAGTGTGGTCTTTATGTGCATCTATCTTAGCGGACTCGGCGGACTCGGCGGACTGAGTCCGGTTTGGGGCCAGTCGCTTCAGGAATCACTCATCCAGAGTTTTCATGCAGAAATCCAAGCACTCAACACCGGTGATCTGGAGGCCGCCGTTTCCTCTGCCCACGAAAAAATTGTTCTGTATGGGCTCTACTCCCCGTTTCCTATCGAAGGCAAAGAAGCCTTTGGGCAAGCGGTCAAAGAGTATTTTGAAATCCATGCAAGTGCCGTCCTCGAACTTGTCCATCCCCAATACCTGGTCACCGGCCAGACTGGAGCAGCCTGGGGGCACTATCAGTTACTCACCACCCTGAAAGGTGAAGCGCCGGCCACAAGCTATGGCCAGTATATGCTGACCTATGCCCGACCAGCTGGAGAGTGGCTGATTATTAGCATGCACTTCGCCCCCCTGCCTGGGCCGCATTAGATTTTTGGCAGAGCTGCTGAACGCAGTCTTTTGTAGGGTGGGCCTGGACCCACCCTACGTCGAAGGGGAAGTCAAAGGGCTCACGTCCCATAATAGCGGGCTTCAATCTCGTTACCCTCAGGATCATGAAAATAGATGGACGTGGCATTGCCACGCGCCCCCCAGCGCGGGACTGGCCCTTCGATCGCCAGCTGTTGGGCGGCCACCCGCTGGCGCAGATTATTCCAGTCTGCTTTTGTCAAGGTGACACAGAAATGACTGAGGTTGGGACGGCCGACCGCTTCTTGTGGATACGCGCCCTGCCACATTACCTTTGGCGCAAGGTCGATTACCGTATCCGCATTCAATCGGACAGACGGAAACGGTACTTCTCCTTTTCGAAACGCGTCCAGGCGTTCAGGTGCCAGTTCAACAACCTGGGTATAAAATTCGACTAGAGCCTCAACATCTTCTGCATTCAGCACGATGTGATCCATAACGCCTTGCATACACACCCTCCCCCAGAACAGTCTTGCCTCCGTCTTAACTGAGGATAGACGTATCAAGCAACACCATTGCAACTTGCCATGCGCGCTCAGCTCGTGCGGCATGGCCGACTTGACCCAGGCGAGACGGGTCTTGTAGATTACCTCTGTTGCCGGCACACAACCAGAAGTGGTGCAAAAGTGACGACCTCAAATTGTGGCAGCAGACTTCATGGAGGAGCGTGTTATGAAAATTATTCCGATTCCGGTTCTGTCAGACAATTATGCCTATCTGATCATTGACGAAGCGACCAACGAAGCGGGTGTGGTTGACCCCTCAGAGGCAAAGCCTGTTGCTGAAGCCGTTAAACGCGAAGGGGTAAATTTCACGACAATTATCAACACCCACCATCACTGGGACCATGTCGGCGGCAATAAAGAACTTGTCCAAGAATACCCAAATCTCAAAGTGTATGGCCATAAACGGGATGAAACCCGCACGCCGTGCATCACCAATATGGTCGATGAAGGCGATACGGTCAAAATCGGTAATCTTGAGGGGAATTTTCTGTTTATTCCGTGTCACACCAGTGGTCATATTGCGGCGCATTTTCCAGCTGAGAAGTCTGTCTTCACTGGAGATACTTTGTTTGTGGCCGGCTGCGGGCGGCTGTTTGAGGGCACAGCGGCCGACATGCACAATAATATGCTTAAGTTGAGCGCCCTGCCGGATGACACCAAAGTCTATCCGGGCCATGAGTACACAGTGACAAATTTAAAATTTGCTTTGTCCCTAGAGCCAAACAACGCCGACGTGCAAGCCAAGCTGCGCTGGTCTGAAGACGCGCGCGCCAAAAACCAGCCAACGATTCCTTCAACGATTGCCGAAGAGAAAACTATTAATCCTTTTATTCGGGTCGCCAGCGACGAACTCCGAGCCAACATCAAGCAGCAGTTTCCAAGCTTGCAGCTGGACGATGTGACCGTTCTAGAGCGCACCCGCTACCTGAAGGACAATTTCTAAATGGCAGCCGCGACGAAATTTGGCATTGGCTTGCCCAACGGTTTTCCGCGTGGCGAGGTCAATCCGAATCTCTTCTTACAGGTTGCCGAGCGCGCCGAAGAGTACGGCTACGACTCGGTCTGGGCCGTAGCCGGCGAATTTTTGGGCAAGAATTACAACATTGACTCCAGCCCTTTCGCCCGTCTGGCTGTCCACGGCACGCCTGATGAGTGCATTGCCCACACCCGTCGCTACATCGAAGCTGGAGCCGAGCACGTCGTGATCCGCTTTGCGAGTTTTGATCCACTCCACCAGATTGAACGTTGGACTAAAGAGGTCATGCCCGCACTCCGTCAAGCATAGCCTCCAGCAAGAGAAAGAAGCCGATGCTCCAGAGAAAGATATTCCGCTCCCCTTTCACGTTTCACGTCTCACGTTTTACCCGTCTCGTATTACTCTTGACCTTCTGCCTTGCCCTGCCCGCATGCAGCGTCTGGGACGGTATGTGGGACTCGATTCTTGACCGTAGCGTCATCGAAAAGCAGAAGGTCGAAATCGCCCGTCTCAAGGCCGAGACCGAGCGTATCAAAGCCGAAACCGAAGCACTGAAGAAACAGGGCGCAAATGTGGATAAAGAACGGAAAGCCTGCAACACAGCATTTTATGCGTTTGAAGCAGCCCGCAAAGCTGATAGCAGGGCTGAGACGGTCGCCAAATACAAAGAGGGACTGGATTTATGCCCTACGGATGATGTTGCACATAATGAGTTAGGTGAGCTGTATGTGCAAATGGGCCAAAAAGACCAGGCAATAGCCGAGTTTGAAGAAGCCTTACGCTTGAACCCGAACTTTGTCCGGGCGCAGAAGAACTTGGAAGAGGCGCAGTGAGAGACGTTCTCCCGCCCCAGGCTCTCTATGGGAGCTGGAAGGAGAAATTTTCTGACGGAACCCCCATTTCATTTATCCCCGATACAACACTCCTCTTACCGCCTCGATAACCTTCCCCACACTCGGCACAACCAACTCCTCTAAATTCTTGGCATACGGCATGGGCACGTCTTCGCCTGTGACGCGGGCAACAGGAGCATCCAGGCAGTCAAAGCCGTCTTTCATGATCCGATAGCAGACCTCTGCTCCAAAGCCAGCCATTGGCCAACCTTCTTCTACAATCACACATCGGTTGGTTTTTTTGACGGAGCGCAGGATGCTGGCAGCATCGAGAGGGCGGATGGTCCGTAGATCAATCACTTCAAGTTCTATGCCTTGTTTGGCCAGCTCTTCAGCTGCCTCTAAAGCGACATGTACCATCTTTGACCAAGCAACGATCGTCACATCTGTGCCCTCACGTTTGATATCAGCTTGGCCAATTGGGACCGTGTATTCGCCGTCCTGTACCTCGCCCTTACTGCCGTACAACACTTCGCCTTCAATAAAGATGGTGGGATTCTCGTCGCGGATGGCGGACTTGAGCAAACCCTTGGCGTCGGCTGGAGTGGCTGGGGCAATGACTTTCAGACCAGGCACATACGCATACAGGTTTTCCACCGCCTGTGAATGCTGCGCGGCAAGCTGGTGGGCAGCCCCGCCTGGTCCGCGAAAGACAATCGGCAAGGAAATTTGCCCCCCGGACATATAGCGCAACTTGGCTGCATTGTTGACCAATTGATCATACGCACACAGAGAAAAATTCCAGGTCATGAACTCAATAATCGGCCGCAAGCCGACCATGGCTGCCCCAATTCCAACCCCCGCAAAACCGGTTTCGGCAATTGGCGAATCAACGACCCGACGTTCGCCAAAACGCTCCAGTAGACCCTCAGATACCTTATACGCGCCGTTATAGTGGCCGACCTCTTCGCCCATCAGAAAGACGCGTTCATCGCGTTCCATTTCCTCGGCCATCGCCTCGCGGACGGCTTCCCGGTAACTCATTTCACGCATGCTGTGTTTCCTTGTTGTCGTCTTGGTGTCCCTCTTTATGTCGGGTCTCTACCCGGCATGCCGGGAGCGGCTCGACAACGGGACGACCTTATCATCCCTATCATCATGGACCGTATCGTCCTGCGGGGCTTCGTAGTACACATTATCGTACAGCTCCGATGGATCAGGCTGGGGCGATTCCTCGGCAAAAGTGACGGCCTCAGCCACTTCTTGCTTGGCTTCGTCGTCAATGGCCTTGAGTTGGGCTTTATTCGCTATCCCCAGATCATAAACCCGCTGTTCGAGCAGGAAGATAGGATCGCGTTGCTTCCACTCATTGACTTCTTCTTTGGTCCGATATTTGGCTGGGTCGGACATTGAATGGCCCCGGAAGCGGTAGGTCTTGGCCTCAACTAAGATCGGTAGACTCTCCTCACGGGCACGCTTGGCCGCGCGACGAACAACCTCACGGACTTCCAACACATCATCACCATTCACAATCTCCTGCTGCATCGGATAGCCCTTGGCGCGGACTGCGACATCTTCCACCGCCAGCGTGCGGTATAAGGGCGTACCCATTGAATACAGATTGTTCTCGCAGATAAAGACGACTGGCAACTTCCACAGCGCTGCGAGGGACATGCCCTCATGAAACGCGCCCATATTGGCCGTCCCTTCGCCAAAAAAACAGAGAGTGACATCTTGCTCGCCGCGATATTTCGAGGCAAACGCAATGCCGGCCGCGATAGGCACATGGCCGCCGACAATCGCATGCCCACCCATAAAGCGTTTGTCCACATCAAAATAATGCATCGAGCCGCCTCTGCCTTTGGCGCAGCCCGTAGCTTTGCCAAACAGCTCTGCCATAGCCGCCTTCATATCTCCAACCCGGGCCAAATAATGGCCATGTTCGCGGTAGGTGGCCACAATATAATCGGTCGGCTCAATCGCAGAAATGGCGCCAACCGCCACCGCTTCCTGGCCAATATACAAGTGCAGAAATCCGCCCATCTTGCCGCGTGAATACGAGCGCGCCGCTTCCTCTTCAAAACGGCGAATCCGTACCATATCCCGATATAGCGACAGCATCAGATCTTTGTCCATGATGAGTTCCTTGTTCCGTGTTCCGTTTCGATAGCCGGAGAGACATTGCTGCCTCTTTTCTCCCAAGTCCAAACTCACTTCTTCTATCCTGTCTTGAGCCTATTGTATCGCAAAAGCAAGAGGGAAAAGAGGCAAATCAGGACTCAGTCATGATTTGCCTCTCCGCGCCCCTTCGAGCATTTCACGGGCGTGCCGTTTGGCTCCGGTCGAGATTTCTACCCCGCCGAGCATGCGGGCCAGTTCGGAGATGTGTTCACGTCTGGTGAGTCTTTTGGCTGAAGAGACGGTCCGCCCTTTGGTGACAGTCTTGACGACAGTATAGGCGTGTTCGGCAAAGGCGGCGATTTGGGGCAGGTGGGTGATGCATAAGACTTGACGCTGGGTGGCCAGGGCTTTGAGACGCCGACCGACGACTTCGGCTACTCCACCGCCAATGCCAGCATCAACCTCGTCAAAGATCAGGGTCGGGGCTTCTTTCGCTTCGACGCTTAAGGCTTTGAGCGCGAGCATGAGCCGTGACAGTTCGCCGCCTGATGCAACGTTGATGAGAGGCAGGGGCGGCTCGCCGGGATTGGCTGAGAGGTGAAATTCAAGTTGGTCACAGCCGGTGCTCAATAGCTGTGCATCGTTGTGGACAAATGGGTTGTCTGCGTCTGTGTGGTTGGCTGTGTGAGAGCGGCAGCGAATGCTAAAAGTCGCGCCCTTCATACCCAGACCGGCGAGCTCATCAATCATGCGGGTTTCCAGCGTCTGAGCGGCCGTGCGTCTGGTCTGAGACAGCTCCTGGGCCCACGTCCAGGCAGCTTCAGCGGCTGTGGCAATGTCTTGCTGCAAAGCACTGAGAGACTCTTCACTATCATCTAATCTGCTCAGTTCCTGGCTGAGGCTGTCATACTGGTCGAGGACTGCCTCAACGCTGTCGCCATATTTCCTTTTGAGCCGCGACAGGAGAGCTAGGCGGTTCTCAATCTCGTCTAGGCGCTCTGGGTTTGGGGTGAGGCGATCGCCGTATTGGCGTAAGACTAAGGCCGCTTCTTCAACCTGAGCCAGACCACTGTGTAATAAATCCAGCACGCCAGATAGGCTATCATCGATTCGAGCGCAATCACGCACTTGGTTTGCAATCCGTCCGAGTCGGTCTGTCAGCGCATCGTCTCCAGTCGCCAGGACTTGCTCACACACACGTACGCTCTGGTGTAGTTTTTCAGCATTCTGGAGAATTATTTTTTCTTGGCGCAGAACCTCTTCTTCTCCTGTGTGGAGCTCAGCCCGGACGATTTCGTCAACCTGGAAACGGAGCAGTTCACGCCGCGCTTCAATTGAGTCCTTGTCTTTGGTCAATGCTTGCAGATGCGACCATGCCTGGCGTAAAGCATGGTAGCGGTGTTGCATCTCAGCGACCTGCTCTCCTAGCCCAGCAAAACCATCTAAGAGTTTCTGAGCAGCTTCGGCTTCGAGCAGGGTCTGTTGCTCATGCTGGCCATACACCTGCAAGAGATCGACCCCGAGCTGGCGGAGTAAGGCGACGGTTGCCAAGGCGCCGTTCAGGTACACGCGGCCACGGCCGCTCTGAGGAATGACCCGTCGGACCAGGAGCTCTTCGTCTGGCGGATAGCCGCTGTCTTCTAAAAGCTTGGCAATACGCCGATCTGGATACTCATTGATATCAAACAAGGCTTCAACAATCGCTTCTTCGGCTTGATGACGCACCAGGTCGGTTGAAGCTCGACCACCAATCGCCAGGCCAAGCGCCTGCATCAGCAAGCTTTTGCCCGCTCCAGTTTCACCGCTAATGATATTCAGACCCTGGTCAAATGCCAGTTCCAACTCATCAATGAGGGCAAAGTTGGAGATGTGCAGATAGCGGAGCACGTGTATGGGTCTCCCTGCTCTAGGTGTGCTGTACGGATTGTAAGCGGTCGCTCAGGATTTTGGCGATATTCAGGAAAATTTTAGCCCCTATACGTGGATAGCGCCCCTGCATATGCGACAGAAAGCGCTCATCAACCACAATCGCTTCCACATCCTCAGCGGCAATCACATCAGCCGTCCGCTCTTGATGTCGAATCAGACCCATTTCGCCAATGACATCTCCCCGGCCATGGGTCCGGACGTGCTTGTGTTGTCCATCAACGTGGATGAATACATCGGCTGTTCCACTCACTAAAACAAACATCTCGTTGCCCATCTCGCCCCTGGTGATAATGGATTGGCCGCTCGGAAACTCTTTGAGCTCGCCCATCAGCGTCACCAGCTTGGCTTGCAGGGGCCGTAAGCTGGCAAATAAGGGAATGGTTTTATGCGGGTCTTTGCCCAGTTTGAGGTAGAGCAGCTCCCATACCGTGATGATCTTGGTTGTCGCAATCATAGCCGGGAGTAACACTAAATCACCGACTAAAGCCGCCAGCATGGTCACTGCCGACAATAGGCCAAACTCCTGAATGGGTACAAAGCGTGAAAATCCGAGGACCAGAAAACCAAGAAATAAAATGGCAGTGGCGTATAAGGCTGGCTTGCCAATCGTAGACAGCGTGGTCAGCAACGCTTGTTCCTGGTCAGACGTTTTGCGGACTTCCGCACTCAAACGGGTCATAAAATGAATCGTATTATCAACGGCAAGGCCGAGTGCAATCGAGGCAACAATACTCGTGCCCAAGTTCAGCACGGCACCTGACAGGCCCATCAAACCGAAGAAGACCAGGAGCGGAAACACGTTGGGGATCATGGCGATCAGCCCAACCCGGAGGGACAGAAACATACCGGCCATAATCACAAAAATAATACCGGCTGCCAGGGACAGACTCTGCACTTGGCCAGAGATGATGTCACCAGTTGTCTTGGTCAACAGCACCAGATTGCCCGTAGCCCGGACTTTCAACTCGGGTGGAAAGGTGTTGGTGGCAAAGGTCTCAATCTGTTCGACTAAGGCCATAATATCACTTGATTGGGCTAAGGTTGTCCGGACCAAAATATTCGTCCGCGAAAAATCGATGTTGACCACGCGCTCAAAGCTGCCCGGACTGAGTGTCACAATCTGGAGCACGCCGCCCAGTTGCTCAGGGTTGTCCCAAAACGTGGTCTGCACGCCTGCTGCGGGCGCCTCAATGATCTCGCCCGAGGGCGAGACGATAATGTCAGTCCCCCCGCCAGATTGCGCCCCGCGATCAATTAATTCACAGTAGTCGACGAAGGACACCGTCTTATCAACACCTGGCAGCGTATCGATATACACCTGCAAGTCCTTAATCCGACGCAGGGTATCCCATTTGTTAATGATATGTGACTCGTCACCGTCAATGGCGACATAAAAGGCCATACTGCCAACCAGATACTCATTAATCGCATCCGTGGCCTGACGAATCGGGTCATCTGCTCGGAAAAAGGACTGAAAGTTAGAGTCGGTCCGAATGGAGAAGGTCTGCCACACGGACACCCCGGCAATCAACACGCCGGCACTCAGAATCAGGACCCGCTGGCGCATATCAAACCGACCCAGCCGCTGGAGTATGGCATTCACCACAGGTGAAAAAGTGTCTTCGGTATTGGTCGGCAGAGGCAGCAAGGCCAACAGGGCCGGGACCAGCAGAATGGACAGGACAAAAGAGAGGCTAATCCCAACTGCGGAAAACACTCCCATCTGCTGGATGCTCACAATCGGATTAACCGCCAGCGATAAGAAGCCTAATACCGTGGTTAAGGCGGTAATAAAAATCGGCGGGCTAGTGAAGTGCAGGGTTTCCAACAAGACGTCGCGGACCGTCCGTCCGGGCCGGGCCAGCTCGTAGTATTCAGCCACTACATGCAGCGAATAAGCGGTACCCAGCACCAGCAGCAGCGGCGGCAACGCCATACTGCCAAGACTCAAGCGACTGCCAGTCAGCACGATAATACCCAGCGTCCAGGTTAAACTGACCAGGACGGTCAGGAGCGGCAGCAGCACTCCACGCTTGGAGCGGAAGCTGAAGTACAGCACAACCACAATGAACACCAGGGTCAGTGGTACAAAGCGGACGAGGTCGCGCTGCATGCCTTGTGTCGAATAGACTTTGAGATGCGGCAGACCCGTGTAATATAAGCGCTCCGGGCCGTTCTCTTTTTCAACCAGGGCGGCAACGGCATCGTCAATGCCAAGCCGCAAGAACTCATCATCGTTCATATCGGCGAAGAAAATATTGATTGCGGCTGCCCGTCCATCCGGCGCCACAAAGTTCTTCAAATAAATTGGTCGATCATCCAGGGTTTCTTTGAGCGCAGCCAAACCAGCCGGCGTGGTCGGCACGCGTGGCATGAGCGGCGGCGGGTCCGTCACATTGGCAATCGGATCAACGGCATTGGCCAAGCTTAAGACATCATCAACGCCTTCGACAGCCTTGAGCTCTTCGGTCAGTCGTTTGATTTTCTCCAGCGTCTCGGTGGTGTAGATCGTATCCGCAATAATACCGACTACGCCGATTTCATCGCTCCCAAATAACTCCCGGATCTCGGCGTAATACTGCGAGTCAGTAGTATCGCGTGGCAGCAAACTCTCGACCGAACTATCCAGCTGAATGTGCTGGGCGTGAAAACCGAAAAAGCCGCTCAGCAAGACAAGCAGTCCCAAGACCAGCTTGGGTTGGTCAACGATTAAACGATGCAGGCGTTCCATCCTGACTACGGCATATACCTCAGACAATTGGGGAAGAGAACAGGGGCCAGAGCTTTTTTTGTAGCCTGTTTCAGAGCTTGGCAGATAATATCAACATGATATACTCGTCACACTATGCCAGTAACGCAAACTCCATATCCAGCCGAGGAGTTCGAACAAACCCGCGCCCGCTTGGCCAGCCTGATTGAGATCAACCAACTGCTGATGAGCATGGTCGAAGCCGAGGACTTGCTGCGGGCAATTCTTGGATCGGCGATCCGCTTATTTTCTGCCGAAGGCTGTAGCCTTGGATTGGTTGATGCACCGGCTCAGCAGCTCGCTTTCACCGCCATGGAGGGCGAAGCCAAAGTTGAGGAATTTCGGATTGACTTGGGGCAGGGCATTGCGGGCTTAGTCGCCCAGACCGGCGAGTCGTTGGTTAGTAATGATGTCTCCCAGGACCCACGTTGGTTTGGCGGAGTTGATCAGCAGACCGGTTTTCAAACCAAATCGGTCCTGTG
Source organism: Binatia bacterium (assembly GCA_965231765.1). Lineage (GTDB taxonomy): Bacteria > Desulfobacterota > Binatia > Bin18 > Bin18 > JAAXHF01. Next base: position 2,416,507 of record OZ246887.1, on the reverse strand, counting down.
TGCCCCACTCAAACAGCGAGAGACTATCATCGGTGTGATCGAAGCCTTGAATACCACCAAGCCGGATGGGTTTACCGCCGCCGACATGGAACTTTTGCGCGCCTTTGGCGGACTGGCGGCTACAGCCCTGACCAGGGCCAAAGCGTTTAGCACAGTCCGCAACGCTAATGTGGCTTTTCAAGAAGTCATCCAGGACCGTTACCACCTCATTGCGGGCCCCAGTCAGACGATGCAAGAAGTCCTGCGTCTGGCCCGCGTCACTGCAGCCAGCCACTCAACTGGCTTAGTGTTGGGGGAAAGTGGGACAGGCAAAGAAGTGCTTGCACGGGCGATCCATCAGTGGAGCCCGCGGGCGGAGCATCCCTTTATTGCCGTAAACTGTACGGCATTGTCGCCAGAACTGCTTGAAAGCGAATTGTTTGGCCACGAGCGGGGAGCGTTCACCGGTGCAATCGCCCAGAAAAAGGGCAAGTTTGAACTGGCCGATGGCGGGACAATCTTTTTGGACGAAATTGGCGATCTGGCTCCGAATCTGCAGGTTAAGCTGCTGCGTGTCCTGCAAGAACGTGAATTTCAACGCGTCGGGGGGAGCCGAGAAATCCGGGTGGATGTCCGCATTCTGGCCGCCACCAACCGTAATTTGCAACACGCCATGCAGAACGGCAGCTTTCGGGAAGATTTGTTCTACCGGCTGAATGTCGTTTCTCTTACCCTCCCGGCGCTGCGCGACCGCACGGCAGATATCCCGGCTTTAGTCAGTCATTTTCTGGAACGCAGCTGTCGCGAGATGAAGCGCCCACAGCTTGGCATGGACCGCTCGGTGATGGACATTCTGCAGGCCCATGTGTGGCCAGGCAATGTCCGTGAGCTACAAAATGCGATTGAACGGGCCGTCGTATTAGCAGCAGGTCCTGACATTTCGGCAGCCGATCTGCCGGCCGAAATTCGTGCCCACTCTTCGTCGAGTCCTCTTTCGACCGAATCGGGTGCGCCGGTCCAAAATCAGATAACAAACCAAGTCGCCGATCGGATCGCCAACATTGATGACAGTCTGTCTTTATCAGAGGCGGTTGAGGAATTTAAACGTCTCCGGATCCGTCACATCCTGAACCGGACGGACTGGAATCAGACTGAGGCGGCGAAACTCCTCGGCTTGCCGCAGTCAAATCTGTCACGTTTGATGAAACGCTTGCAGTTACGCTAGGACAGGAACAAAGACCACGAGCTAGTTGAACGTCCAACGCTCGTGTAGTCTGCTTGCTGCACGAATCTGAAGGGGAGCTTTTGCTATCGTGACTCGATCTCGTCTGCATCATCCACATTACGGCAGCGCCTCGCCCGCTTTCCGGAGTGTGCGGGAACGCAGCCGAGACCTCGACCAGATTGATTTTAATGACGAGTTTCAGCACGCTATCGATCTCATTGAGCAAGACAGTCCGTGCCTGTTTCTGACTGGCCAGGCTGGCACGGGAAAATCGACGCTATTGCATTACGTACGGGAGACGACCACCAAGGTTACGGCTGTGCTGGCCCCGACTGGCGTCGCTGCCCTCAACGTCGGGGGGCAAACGATCCATTCCTTCTTTCAGTTTCCACCGACGCTGATCGATCCGGGCAATATCCGGAAACGTCAGAATGCAAAACTCCTACAAAAGCTAGAAACCCTGATCATCGACGAAGTGTCTATGGTCCGGGCCGACGTGATGGATGGCATTGATACGGCCTTGCGCCTCCACCGGGACAACATCCACACGCCATTTGGCGGGGTGCAAGTCATCTTGTGTGGCGACCTCTTCCAGCTCCCACCCATCGTCAGAGACGCGGAGATGAAGACCTTTTTCGACGAGCAGTACGGTGGTCCCTACTTCTTTTGTGCCAAGGTCTTTGACGAACTGAATCCATACTCCGTTGAACTTCAAACGGTCTACCGTCAACGGGATGAGGACTTCATCTCTGTGCTCAATAAAATTCGCCAGGACAACGTAGACGCAGAACTGTTAGCGCTATTGAACGGGCGGGTACAGCGTGGGCCGCTTGTGCAGGATGGGCAGGATGGACAGGACGAGCGGGACGACTCTTCCTGCATTACGCTGACCACGACAAACCAGGCCGCGTTGCGGAAGAACCAAGCGTGCTTGGAGCGCATACCAGCGCAGTCCTACACCTTCTCAGCTTGTGTGAGTGGTACTTTTGATGAAGCCCTCTTCCCAACGGAAGCATTGCTTGAGTTGAAACGTGGAGCGCAGGTCATGCTGATCAGGAATGATCCGCAGAAACGTTGGGTCAACGGGAGTATCGGGCGGGTCAGTACGCTGACTGATAAAAAGGTCCGGGTTGAGATGAGAGGGAAGACATACGAGATTGAACCAGAGACCTGGCGTAATATGCGCTACCGCTACAATCGGGAGACGAATCAGATTCAAGAAGAGGAAGTCGGCAGTTTTACCCAGTATCCACTCCGCCTGGCCTGGGCCATCACGATTCACAAAAGCCAAGGCCAAACCTTTGAAAAAGTGATGATTGATCTGGGACGTGGCGCATTCGCGCACGGTCAAACGTACGTGGCGTTGAGTCGGTGTACCTCGTTAGAGGGCCTTGTTTTTAACCGTCCGGTGACACACCGAGATATTCTGTTTGATGAGCGAGTGTACGATTTTAGCCGCGTGTTTCCGCCTGCTCCGAGAAAGGGGTGAGTCTTGCGTCTTCTATCGCCACTGTCTGTATTTTCTTCAGCTCATCTTTTTGCTGGTGTTCGGCGTGCAACCGGTCCGCGCAGTTCACTTGATGAAGCGCGGTCACAGCGCTACACCTGACAAGACGAAGCAAGGAGGAGCATATGGCAGCAGAGATGAATCGTCAGTGGCTTTTAGCATCCCGTCCGCAGGGCATGGTGAAGGAGTCAAATTTTCAGTACAACGAAGCGCCTATTCCAGAGCTGGAAGATGGGCAGTTTTTGGTCCACAACTGTTATATCGCCTTTGAGCCGGCTATGCGTGGTTGGATGAATGACGGGGCGAGCTACATTCAACCGGTCCAAATCGGTGAAGTCATGCGGGCGGTCACAACGGGACAAGTGATTGCCTCCAAACATCCTGGCTACCAACCCGGAGACTGTGTTCAGGGCGGATTCGGGTGGCAGGAGTATAGCGTTACGAATGGCAAAGGCGGTTTGATGCCGGCCTCAAAAATTCCCAAAGAGGCGTCACTGACGATGCCCTTGGGGGTGCTCGGTATTACCGGATTGACGGCGTATTTCGGCCTACTTGATCTCGGCGAACCGCAAGAGGGACAAACCTGTGTCGTGTCCGGGGCAGCCGGGGCAACGGGGTCTATTGCCGGGCAGATTGCCAAGATCAAAGGCTGCCGGGTGGTTGGTATTGCAGGTGGAGCGGAGAAGTGCGCCTGGCTTACAAATGATGCGCACTTTGATGCAGCGATTGATTATAAGTCTGAAGACGTTGCCGCTCGGCTGCGTGAGTTGTGTCCGGATGGCATCAATATCTTCTTTGATAATGTTGGTGGTGAAATTTTGGATGCCGCTCTCGCCCAGATTGCAATGAATGCACGTATTGTCCTATGTGGCGGGATTTCTCGTTACAATGATGCAGAGCCACAGCCTGGTCCCAAGAATTATTTCAATCTGATTATTCAACGGGCACGGATGGAGGGGTTTATTCTCACCGACTTCTATCCACGTTTTGCTGAGGCGGTACAAGAGCTGCTCGGCTGGCTTTCAACAGGACAAGTCGTCCATCAGGAAGATGTCCAAGAAGGCTTTGAAAATGCGCCTCGGACGTTTTTCCGGCTGTTTGAGGGGAAAAACCTTGGCAAGCAATTGTTGAAGATTGCGGATTTGTCGATGGAGAGAAACTAAAGAAGGCGTTTCCCTGTTGTCCGGTTTCCTCACCCTCTCCCTGAGGGTGAGGCCTGTCCCGAGCCTGTCGAAAGAGTGGGAGAAAACAGGTCAATATCAAAGGCTCAAAGGGTTCCCTCTCACTCAAACACCTTCTCCCCAGTCGCAAACAGTAACCACACCAGTAGCCCAACCAGATAGATTCCCGCCGCAATAGAAAAGACCAAACTCCACGAGCCTGTGGCATCAAGGATATATCCGGTCAGCGTCACCCCAATGATGCCTGGGATGGTGCCGGCTGTATTCGAAAAGCCGAGCAAAATACCTGCATAACGTGGGCCAATATCTAAGTGATTCACGCCAAAGCCTGACAAGGCAAACGCATTCAGCCCCAGGGCGCAACACATATACACAATTGCCTGAGGGGCTGAGCTCACACCCCCAATCAGACTCAAAAAAATCGTTGGTCCAAGAAAGCCAATGGTTTGCATCAGCTTGCGAACAAACGTCACTGATCGTCCAGCTGCAATCAACTTGTCTGCAATCCAGCCGGCGACATTGGCCACGAGAAACATCGCCAGCCACGGCAAAATCGAGTAGACCCCGACTTGAGAAATATCCACGCCCAGCTCTTGGGTGAAATATGTCGGCAGCCAGGTCAGGATTACATAGAAACCCCAGTTTGAGCAGAAGTGATTAACGATAATGGCCCAGACAGGTGCTTTGGATAGCAGCTGGCCCCACGGAATTGTTTCGTTTTTAGGTAGGGCAGGGGCATTGTCACGAATGAACTGGAGCTCCGAGGCGTGCATGCTTGGGTGTGTCTCTGGTGTATCTGCGCTCAGGAAATGCCACAATCCATACCATATAAAACCCAAGATACCGAAGATATAAAACACCCACGGCCAACCGAGATTGATCACAATCGTCGGAGTGAGCAGCAAGGCTCCAACTGTCCCCAAGGGAATCCCACTGGTGTTGAGAGCGACTGCGCGGGCGCGCTCCTGTGTTGGCACCCAACGGGCATATAGATTATAAATAGCTGGGAAGGCAACACCTTCGCCAAGGCCCATACCAACCCGAGCCAGGAACAGTGCGGTGAATGAAAAGGCTGCGGCCGGTGGGGTAACAAGGGTAAAAATCGACCACCACAGCACACCAATGCCTAAAACGATCTTGCCGCCAAAACGATCAGCCAGCCAACCACCAAAGACTTGGGTCGCCAGATAGCCGTAAAAGAACGACGACAGTACGATGCCGCGTGTGGTTTGATCCCAGCCAAACTCTTCGGCCATTGGAATAATTGCGACCGAAATATTGACCCTATCAATGTAACAGACGAATGTACTCAGAAAGCACAGACAGACCAAATTATACCGTCGTGGCCAATACTGGCTCAGCGGTAAGGCCGCGGCTGGCTGGGCGCTGGCGACGGTAGATGATTCCTGGTCTGACTCCATGGCTCCCCCCTCGGCGTCATGTCGTAGCCGCCTACTCTATGCAGGTCAGAAGGGTAGACGTCAAGCCAGACTATGGAAAGGGCTGGGCGAGGAAATACTGCTGGTGGGGCGGGGTAGCTAACCCGCTCGGTCAGGCTTCTGCATTGTGCTTAACTGTGTTCAAGACGCGCTCGGCAATCTGCCGGCAAGTTTCTGTTTGAGAAAGTGGCGCTTGTCAGGCATTGGGAAGGGCACAAAAAATATACAATGATCGAAAATAGTATAAAGCTGTTGCGATCAAGAACACTCTTACAGGGAATTTTGGCGGAAGCGAAGATGAAGAAGATGAGGAAGATGAGGATGTTGGAAGGACGTTGACACGCACAGATTGTCAGTCAAAGGATTGCCCTATGCCCAGCACCGTTAGCCCTGTCACTGTCAAATCTGCCTTAACTAAAACAGGTGGCTTCCTATCTGGCTTCACCCATACTCTCACCCCCTATTGGGGTTGTTCGTACGGGAACTCGTGTTTCTACTGTTATGTCGGGGAAAGCCAGATTCAGCGCTTTTATGCGGATGGACAAGCGTGGGGCGACTGGGTCAAGCCAAAGATGAATATTGCTGAAGTCTTGGAGAAGGAGCTGGAGAGATTTACCCGCCGAGGGACGGAACTACGGATCTATTGCTCCGGTGCAACAGAGCCGTTTCCGACACGATTCGAGCCCCAGTATCGACTGTCAGGCCAATGCTTGGAAGCCTTGTGTCGTTATCCACCGGCCCTCCTTGTACTCCAAACTCGCTCGCCATTTGTGGAGCGCTATTTCGATCTGATTACAGCGATTCCGACTGCTGTGTTGAACCTCACGATTGAGACCGACGACGATGCCGTCCGCCGTAAACTCACTCCTAGTTGTGCAACCATTGAACGCCGTCTGGCCGTCGCCCGAGCGGCAACGAAGCGGGGCATCTTTACCCAAATCACCGTGTCTCCCGCCTTACCGCATCATCCAGAGCGATTTGCTGAGCTGATTGCTGCTTCGTGCCGGCGTGTGATTGTTGACGATTTTTTCAATGGCGATGGTGCTCAAGGGGCACGCTCACGCCGGCGCGGGGTGCCAGAGGTGCTTACGCGGCATGGCTATCCTGACTGGTTTGGACCTGAGACGACGCAGACCTTAATTGCCGCTTTAGCAAAGCGGATGGGAGAGGATAATGTGAAGTACTCACGGGAGGGATTTAACCGAGGACTCCTCTGAGGGAGGCAAAGTCAAAGTCCGGGCTTTTGCCCGCATCCACCCCTGCATAGTTTTCATGATCGGATCTCATGCCCCGTCTCTGCTACCCGCACCGATAGCCTGCTGTGGGATTTTCTCCTCCACACGGTCTGGGTCGATCCGGGCCAGGCCGCACGTCTCGGCAAAGAGCGCGGGCGTCATCCGGCCCGCGATCCGGGCCCGGCCCGCGATCCGGGCCCGGATCGCCCCGCTCGGCGGGGCTGGTATGACCGATTGCATCGCCATGTTCTCCTCCTTCTACATAATCGGTCATAACAGCGTTTATGATGGGTGGGCAAGCGGCTGGGGAAGCTCTCACACCGTAGACAGGGAAACCGCCGCGCCCGTCTATGTGGTGGAGTGCGCTGGCACACCACGGCGAGGGGGGTGGGTCTATTGGGCACAGGTGGCAGGCTGTAATCCTCTGCTGCGTACAACCCTGTGCATGAACAGCCAGAGCGCCGCGTTTCGTTCTCCGTCAACGGTTTCCACGATAAAACTGGCTAAGTCTCGAAGCTCTCCCGCCCGCCGCAGGAAAAAGAGCGATCTGTCTGGATTGACCAGCCAGCGGCCAAGCTGCAAGGGGAAAAAGGAAATGGGGATTTGAACAGCCCTTGTTCCTTCAACAATCGGACCACTAGCGGCCGGAGCATCTGTATAGTTTCCGGTGGGATCATCCCCCGCTCTGGCCAGGTTTCTTCGCCGGTGTTCAGCGCGATGTGTCGTAAGATCGGCTGGCGTATGGCTCACTCCTGTCTGGTGCGTGCTGGCCCTGGCCTCGATGTGGTAGAGGAGGAGGCTGGTATGAGGCTCCGTCTCAAAGGTGACAGCACCGATGCTGTTTCGGATGCGTTCTGCTATCTGGCTCCTGGCGCGACACGCCCAGCACGACCGGGTCGCGCCGTCTGGTGCTCTGTCTGGCCGGTGCTATCCTCGGCTGGACACGCGCACAGCAGTGGTAACCGCGTGTGGCGTCAAGCTCCAGTCTTCGGTGTAACGGTGGAAGGAGGACCGCCGTGTCAATGAAGAATCCGCTGCACCCCGGCCAGGTTGGCCGAGTGTTCTGAGGCCGCTCGGTATCCGTCTCCTCGCGCCAGCGGCCTTCCGGCCACTCCCATTGTATACTCGGCTTACTGCCGTCGCCTAAACATCCAACTCAAGCGGTTCTCCACGCGTTGCCTCCGAACCTCGACAGCCAAAAATGGATAACGTCGATCTAGATATTTGAGAGTTACGTCATCTAGCGCCAAATCCGTTAGCCAATCGCATCTTTCTTGGACCAATCTATCGTCTGTATTCAACCGCAAAATATTAATGGTTGCCTCGACACGATCTTTAGTTTTTTGATCGAGACTGTCTCCAGGACGAATAAGACAGCTAGGAAAATCGAGAACGAACCAACCGGATTGAACCCTAAACGGGTCTATCACGTCTTCAGTATCCCCTTTGCAAAAATTAATCCTCTGCCTTGCAAGTCGATAGTTGCTCCATTCATAAGCCAAATCAGGATATTTCATTTTAGGATGAAAATGGTCTACGGAGCTGTTATCGACTAGATACAGGGAAGTGTAAGCACAAAGACTCGAATACGCTGCCTTAAGGTGACTAGCCGCTCTCCTCCAATAATCGTGCTTACGAAAATCTTTGTTTGAGGGATGTGGATTTTTCTCGAGAAATGCGAGTCCAGGCTTTCGTACCTTAGAATCAAATTCTCGATATTCTCGCTTACGTTCTACAGGGATCATAGCTCGATGCCAAACTGTTCAGCAAAAAATACCCACCGACGCCAAAACGGATCGTCTGGCGGTAATAAACGACACAGGTCATCAGAAATCATTTCTACCATAGAGGCATCCGGGTCCTGGGTAAGCTGCACAGCTTTAGCTTCTTCAATCGCCCGTTCTGCCTCGCGGGAACGAGCGTGCCTCAATCCAAAGACCTGAGATGTCAACCAGGCAGAAATATCTCCGTATTTATGAAAATCAAGAGGTTCCAAGACTACGTCGAATTCTTTGAGTTCAAGATGGTATAAAGCGTCTGAATCATCAGAAAAATTCGCTTCCATGGACGCTAAAATCATCGGCGAATGTGTTGATACAATAATCTGCATCTCAAGATGCTCACTAAGCAGTTTTCCAACATCCATGAGAGCTGGCAACATGGTCCTCTGCCAACGAGGATGGAGATGGGCCTCTATTTCATCTACAATAATGACCATCCTCCGCAACGGTTCTTCACCTATTTGCTGAGCAGCGAGCGCATGTTCCTGCCAAGACCAGAGAGCGACATAAGCAAGAAGCAAAATACGCTGGACGCCAGCAGACGCAAACACAATGGGAACTTCGCCGTAAGGATGCTTGACCGTGGGAATCTGTCGTGGCTCACCAGGGAGGCGTACTGGTTCTCCCGGTCCGAGAGGACCGATATCATCAGGGGACAAACGTTTCAGAATCCTTGTCAACTTGGAAAAAATATCCGGATCGGGTGAAAGCTGCCAATTAACCCAGTCCCGAATAAGACCTTCAATCTCCCCCGCTTTGCCGTTCCACACGTCATCACTCGTAAAATAGTTCATGTGAGGCTGGTTATGGGCTTGCAGCTTTGCTCGCACCTCATCGGAAATCGCAAATGAGCCATCTACCCTGGCATAAATGCACAACGCAGAAACTAATGGCCTATCAGATCGAGTAATCCACGAATAACTTGCCCAATCAAAACGACCCTGACCTATCATGGATTGTTCTGAGTCACCCCGAATCTCAAATATTATCTCTGGCCGTTTTCTCCCCTGAGGTCCTCCGAGTGGAATGGCTTGCCTGGTCGCCCATTTCCCTGTGATAGCCCACCAAGAGACATCCAACAGGAACGATTTCCCCAAGCCGTTATCACCGGCAATAAGAGTCAATCTCTTGCCAAATTCAAGCTCAAGCCTCTTAGCAGGACCGATATCGGCCAAACCTATTGCCGCCAGCCTTCCTTCCATCTCACTCGGAACGTCCGGAGGGAGTCCGAAATCGTAAGCAAGGGCTTTCAAGTCTGGAGGCTCCTCGGCAAAAAGAATCCCAGACTTCAAGAGAGGACCCGCGCGATTAAAAAGCCTGCTGTATTCCCGAGGAGTTATATTGTAGCTTGTCAAAAAGTGGTCAATAACCGAGGATCGAGTGGCATCCTCCTCCCATGACTCATTTTTACCCATCCATATGGCAATGGGGAGAAGCGGCATGAGGCCTAAACCAGCCTCCTCAATAATTTGAGATATTTTCTTGACGTGATTTTTTATGAAGCCCCAGCTTCGAGAATTTCTCGGATGAATAAACACGGCTCCAAATGTTTGAGTATTGATAGCCTGCAATCCAGAAGACGGATATTTTGATGTGACCCAGATTTTATTGCTCTTGAACGGCTGGAAATAGTATTGACTCTGCGGATCTAAGTTATGATGGGTTTCAAGATGCTTCCTCGTTACAGCGTCCAGACTCATTTCTCTGGTCGTACCGACGGGAAAACCGATCTTTTTACAAGCCAAATAAGTGATACCGATAAAAGGATGAGAATTATCGCTCAGTTTATCAATTGCCCACGCTATGGCTCTGCGAGATAGATATTTCACGGTATGGACCTCTTTGGTTTTGCCGCAAGCGAACTAACAGTGTGCCGGCAAAACTCTGGATTCAGCTCTATCCCTACCCCTGACCGGCCAGTCGCCAGAGCGACCCTGATTGTGGTTCCGCTGCCCGCAAAAGGGTCAAGGACAGTGCCACCCTCTGGACATCCGACTTCCAAGCATCGTTCAACCAGTTCATCGGGAAATGGCGCCGTATCCAACCCATTGGTCGATTTTGGTTTTGCCGCAATGGTCCATAAGTCTTCCTCAATTTTTTTATCTATAAGAGCTTGTTTGTTGAAATAGTAACGTCTGTTCTTTGCTAGGATAAACACGTACTCATAACTGCGACTAGGACGATCCCGAACGAATTCAGGTAGACGATTTTTACGATGCCAGATGACGGAGCTACGGAGGACCCATCCGACCGATGTTAAATGGAGGGCCACTCGCCACGGAATCCCGATAAGCGATTTGCGTTGCAGGCCAATCCCGAGACCTCCGCTCTTGTCAACAGCACGTAATCCAAAACGCCTCTTCTTGCTTTTAACATCCTGCCCATGAGATTTCCCTTTGCCGGAATAGAACGTATCTCCGATATTTAGGAAGGCGACTCCTGCGGGTTTCAAAATTCGCTTCGATTCGACCATGATATCAGAAAGGGCCAAAACATAGTCTTCGACGGTATCCTCAAGTCCGAGCTGACCTTCGACCCCATAATCACGAAGCCAAAAGTAGGGTGGAGACGTAATAATACAGTCAATGCTTTCCGAAGGGAGTTGTCTTAGGATCTCAATCGCTAAACCCTGATAAATCGCCCATGAGCCACCCTGGCAGGATTGCCCGCTCCACACACGGTCCGAATCAAACCCCTCAACAGCAGAGAGCGCTTGATCGGACGTGTACTCGTGCGACTCTTTGACTATTTTCTCCAAATTTCTAATCTTCTTTGCCTCCTTGACTCAAGCAGACGGGTCCCTGAGAGGAGAGCGGCATTTCGTTCAAGTCCCCTCATGATGTCCAGCGAAGTTCGTGTTCTACCGGCCAGCTTCATCCGCCTCCTCCTCAGACTCAGATTAAGAGATTTGAGGGACTAGAGCCTCAAAAACATCTTCGCTATGTCTTGCTTATCAGACGGCAGTATATTGATCACCGCCTCGTATAGCTTCTCATCAAGGATCATCCATGTCGGAAGTCCCCGGCTCTGCGGGCTTCCGATCTTATTTTCCTTCGTGCCGTTCCAGCGAAAGCCGATCCGGCGCTCCCCATCCCACTCGCCCAGCGCATACGCACAGTCTCCCTCTTTCTCGTCCAGGACGACCTCGAACAGGTGCCACCGTTCTCTTGGCGACTTCACAGCTTCGGGTTTGATGTAACTCATCATATACCCCTCTATGTATGCCCTTATGTAAGGCTATAAAGTATTCTCATACATGTCAATTTCTCGGGGTCGGCGGCGGACAAAGTGGAGCTGGCGCAACAGCCTTTCGTCTGCGGGCCGCCAGCCAAACACCGCGATCGGAGCAGCCATGCGGGCCCAGATTGCGCCCCCTGGGTGACGTCACTCAGCTCGTAAGTACCTGTTTGATGGTGAGGGTCTCAGTATAGGCTGGCCGGAGGGCGGGCCGTAGTAGCCAATTCTGAAAGCCGTTTTTTGGGCATACTCGCCGGTCGCCCCAATTCGCCGCCGTCGCCTGTGGGTCCAAGTCAACCACCGCCGTATTCAGGTCGGCCTCGCTCAAGGCCACCGCCAAGTGCAAGGCAAGCGTGGTCTTACCGGACCCGCCTTTCTGGTTAATCACCGATCATAGGTGCCGAGATCAATTGAAAATATGGATTGTTTCGGGGATACAGAGACGCCCTAATCTTAAGGACTGTATCAAAAACTCTGCGGAGCGCCCAAAAGCTCGGGGCACTTTCCTACGCGTCTCCGCCGCTCATCTTATGCAACGAACCATCAGTGAGCTCGTAGTAGATCGCGACTGATTCGTCCTCACCCAGCATCGGCAGTGTCAGCGCATTGGGATGAGCTTCGTAGTAGAGCCGCTCAGCCTCTTGATACAAGGAGACAAACGCATCAAGGGCAGCCCGATAGGCACGCTCGCTCGCCCCGAGCTTGCATAGCCGAAACAATTCGTCGTCTTCCTGGCGGATCTGCTGCCACAGATCGGGGTGGTGATCAGCCAGCCAAGCATCGATTGTGTAGAAGTCCGGACTAAGATCCTGTATTGCTGCGGTATATGCTTGCTGCAGCACCTGAGGGTCAGACGAAACCGGCCGTCGCAAAACCGATCGTTGTTGAATCGGCGCCGACTGCTTCCTGCGCTTACGCAACGTATTTGCCTTCATATTTTTATTCTATAAGCGAAAAAAAAGCGAAAACAAGTAGGGTCAGGGAAGAAAGCTCGGAGCGAGATCTTGTGGTGGGGAGGAACTGACTCTGAGGTCCCGGAGTGCTGTTGGTCGGCTGCTGTGCATCTGGTGTCCATACGTCTCCCCATCTGTATGCTGACAGATTCCAGACTGGCTGCTGCAGTTGCGACGAGGGGACTCTTCTCTCTTGGACTGTCTTGAACTATGCTTGAGCCAGCAGGAAGAGTTGCGACTCTGTTGACAACAAAAAGGGGGACATATGACACAGTATGTGTATTCTGCATCGGCGCAATGGTCTGGAGCTAGGTCCGGGGCTGGGGAGGATGGTGCTGTTGGTGGGCTTTTTCGTCAAGTGGTAGGTGAAAAGGAATGGATCTCGCTGAATAATGGTCTTCCAGATAAGGTCGAGGTCCGAGCGATTGCGATTCATCCCAACGATCCACACATCGTCTATCTGGGCACCCAGGAAGGGCCATACCGCAGTACGGACGGTGGAGATCATTGGCAACGGCTTGATTTCCCAGACAGCGGAATGGTGGTGTGGTCGATTATTTTTCATCCCCACGATCCGCAGATTATGTATCTGGGGACGGCTCCTGCCATTGTGTATCGGAGCGATAATGGCGGTGACAGTTGGCAACGTCTGACGGTTGTCGAGTCAATTGGCGATGTCAAAATGGGGTTTCCAACCCGCGTCATTCGGATGACGATTGATCCCACTCATCCTGACGAAGTCTATGCTGGTTTAGAGGTCGGCGGGGTCGTCCGGAGTCTTGACGGCGGGAAAACATGGGATGATTGCACCAAGGCGCTGCTCGACCTAGTCGAACGAGATCATCTGAAGAGCCAACTCGGCAGCGATACCAATACAGAGGGTATGATGGATACGCATGCTTTAGCGGTCAGCCCGGCACGACCTGGCACCGTGTTCTTAGCGACTCGGATGGGCATGTTCTGTAGTCCTGACCGGGGAGACACTTGGCAGGAGATGGAAATCTGGCGAGCCTCGCCGTTCTCGTATGCACGGGATGTACAGGTCGCCCCGCATGATCCCAATACGCTGTACGCGGCCCTCAGTCCGGCGGCTATCAGTAAAGCTGGGTCGATCTATCGGAGTCAAGATTTGGGCCAAACCTGGCAGCGCTTTGACCATGACGTAACTCCACGTCGGACCATGATGGCAGTCGCTCCCAGTCACCAAGACTCCGAGTGTGTGTATGGGGTCAACAGCATTGGACAAGTCTTCGGCACCCAAGACGGCGGAACGACATGGAATGAGTATCCTCTACCTGCCGGGGTGAAGAATGTGTATGCGTTAGCGTGTGCCTGAGCAAAACACTGACAAGAAGAGTGTTTTTCGATGGGGCAGTGCCGTGCGTCACCCTCTCTCTGAGGGAGAAGGGACCGGACAGCACTGAAACGTTGTAAGTGAGGGCGCAAATCAGCGCCCTGTCCGGTCAACCGCTCCACGGCTCAGGAAACGCTGCGCTTTGCCGATCCTAGCATGCTGGCAGCCGCTTCTTCGATAGAGGGTGGGGTCGGTGCATCTTTATACTCGGTCATGCGCCGGTAGACTTCGGCCGCTGCTCGGTGAAAGCCTTCAGGCAAACCCGCCGCCGCAAAAGTATCGGCAATCTCTTCCATTTCACCACTAAAGCGCCAGGCTTTTCTGGCGTTGGCCCGGACTGCTGCGGCCGAGCGTTTGGGGAGATCTGGTTGTGACAGGTCCCATTCGTGCATCAGATCAGGATCAATACCCTCGTGGATAGCTAAGGTCCGAATCGCAATGAGCAACGCGGCCGTCCCTTTGGTATAAGCTGCATAGGTCATTTTAAGAGCCGAGGCTGCGCCTGGCGGGCCGTTCAGGACAAGGGCTTCAAGCGGGCCTTGGGTAAAACAGGTTGCCACGCGAGTGGCCTCACTACCAGACAGGTACAGACGAGTCCTGCCACGTGTGAGCGCAGGTGGACCGATCAGGCCGCCGTCAATAAACGTAGCCCCCTGCGCTTCGACAATTTGCTGGACGTCTCGGCTGGTGGCTGGGGAGACGGCATTCGCGTCAACATAGATCCCAGTAAATTGGAGTCTCGCGACAGCCTGAGCAACTGCTTTGGCCGCATGCGGTGGACAGACACTGAGTACAATATCACTGTGTTCAAGCAGAGCAGGTAACGAACCAACATCGGTCAGCTGCGCTTCCTGTGCCCGGCTCCGGGTCTCAGCACCACGGCCGTCTGAGATCCACACGACTTGGACATCATTCAGCCGTGCTGCCGCGCCAACTGTTGCTCCCATTTCTCCAGGATGCAGAAGACCAATCGTGTCTGTCATGTGCTGACTCCTTACTGCGTGGCGTGAACTGTATTCGCTTCGAGAATAGCATGGCGTGTCTCAGGATCAAAGAAAAGTCCCCGAAGACACGGGTCGTGTGTTGCGTTGACATGAGTCCAGGCCCCGAGTAGCTTCTCGTGAAAGAATCGCCAGAGTCTGACGATCATTTGTCCAAAGAGGAGCTTCGCCATGCGATTAGGGTTTTGGCCGCCAGTGTATGGAAATTGGATTATTTCGACACACCCAGAAACGTGCGACGCGTCGTTTGCGTATACCAAGCAAGCCACACTTTTGGCTGAACGGCTCGGTTTTGAGACCTTACTGCTTGCCGAACATTTTATGAATCCAGTCGAACCTGGGCTGGACCAGCTTGATGCGTGGTCAACCGCCAGCGCGTTGGCTGCAGTCACGGAAAAGATTGAAATTATTACGGCTGTCAAGCCTGGTTTTCGGGCTCCTGGAGTCATCGCCAAGATGGCGAGTAATATTGATCACATTAGCCAAGGGCGTCTCGCGATTAATCTGGTCTCGGCTTGGTGGATGACCGAGTTTGAAATGCTCGGCGCTCCGGTTCTTCCCCATGATGACCGCTATGCACGTTCTGAAGAGTTCCTGCGTATTATCAAGGGCAGCTGGACACACGAGCAATACAATTTTTCTGGAAAATACTACGAGGTGAAGGACACGACGCTCTCACCTAAACCCGTCCAACAGCCGCATCCGCCTATCTATGTTGGAGGTGAATCCGAGCAAGGCCGCCGGCTTGGCGCAAAAATGGCCGATATCTTTCTGATCAATGGACGGCCGATCGATCAAATCAAGGAGATCACCCAGCATGTGCAAAGCCTCGCTGCAGAATACGGACGCCAGCCTCGTTTTGGCATGTCCGCGTTTGTGATTTGTCGGGAGACCGAACAAGAAGCCCAAGCTGAGTTTGAGCGCTTGGTGGAGCTGCGGAAGACCGAGCTGAAAGGCTACGACACAGATGTCGTCATGTTGAAGACGGTCACGTATGGGACCAAGGCGCTCGGAACAAATGGCGGGACTGCGGCTGGACTAGTCGGCACCCCGGCTCAGATTACCGAGCGTATGCAGGCTTTTGAGGCAGTTGGGATAGAAACGTTTCTGTTGCAGTTCCATCCGCTCATTGAAGAGATGGAACGATTTGGTGAGCAAGTGGTGCCGTTGTTGGCCGGGTAGCGCGGGCCTCCGTGCCCGCTCCGAGAGACATACCAGCCTGGCCTATCCAGGAGCGGGAATAAGCAACGCGGCCAGGGACGGCCACGCCACGATGCGGAACGCGGTCAGAGACGGCTGCGTTAGTGCGAAGACGGAGCAGCCTGGGCCTGCTCATCAAGCCACGTCCGTAGCTGTGTCGCCACCTGCTCCTTGGCTTGGTAGCCTGCGGTAATGACCATCCCGGTTTTGCCTTCAACTGCAATCAGAGTAGGGAAGCCGCTGACCTGGAGCTGGCGAGACAACAGAAAATCGCGTTGGGTTGCTTCGTGTACTTCCTGAGATTCAAAGGTGGTGATGAACTCGTCTGGCGCAAAACCCTGCTGCTCGGCCAGTTCAGCCAATACGCTGGTCTGCGTAATATCGAGATTCTGGGTATAGAAGCTGCGCTGCAGGTGTTCGAGGAACGCCAAAGCCGAGTCAGGCTTAAGGTGCCGAGCGGCGACGATCGCGCGACAGGCTGGTTCTGTACAATAGGTGAACTCTTCGCGGTCAAAGAAGCTGAAATCAAACGACTGGCCGCTCATTTCGCGCACGTGTTGCCAATGCTCTCGGATTGTCTGCTTGGTCTCCTTGTCCATCACCCGGCTGTCGGGTGTCGGAGCGAGACCTCCTAGCACAAGTTTGAGTGGAATCTCAGTCTCAAACTCACGCTGAATACACTGCACGACCGGAGAAAATCCCCAACACCACGAACACATCGGATCGGCAAAATACAGCAAGCTTCTCTGGAGCATAGACACGACCTCTCTGATTTTGAGAAACCTTGTGTTGCAAGGAGAGGAGAACGCCTCCTCTCCATACACGGGCCAACATAGTACTCAAAAAGTCGCTATCAGTATACTCCCAAATACTACCAAGGCCGGATCTCTCGAACCGGCTCGGATCTATATGAGTGGCGCCTTATCTCATATCCGGCCCTCTCATGCTCCAGAAGTGACAAAAGCTCTATCCCTTCGGTACTGAACATGGTAGGTACGAAGCCGCTGCGACGCTCTCGCAGAGAAAACAACGACAGCGTTTCATTCGACTGAAAGTACCCACTTGCACGCGGACTCCCCTCTTCAAGACACATCTATTCAGTCTGTCTCTCGTTGGCGCCGTATCCTCAGCCTAGCCTTACCCATTATGGGCGGCATGGTGTCCCAAAATATTATGAACTTGGTCGATACGGCCATGGTCGGCTCTTTGGGCGATGATGCTCTGGCCGCGGTCGGGTTGGCCGGGTTTACCGCGTTTACCTGCGCCGCATTACTTATTGGTATCTCGACGGGCGTCCAGGCCACGTCTGCGCGTTGGCTGGGAGCTGGGCGGACAAAGGAAATTGCGGTGCCCCTAAATGGCGGACTGCTCCTCGTCCTTTTGCTTGGGGTGCCGATGGCTGTATCGCTCTTCTTTTTCGCTCCGCATTTCTTTCCGTTGCTGAGTCAAGACGCCAATGTTGCGACACAAGGAACGGTATATCTCCAAGCCCGTCTGGTCGGCCTGATTGCGATGGGAACAAACTTTGTGTTCCGTGGCTATTGGAACGCGGTCAATCTCTCCGCGATTTATATGCGCACGGTCATTATCATGAATGTGATCAATATCTTCCTGAACTGGGTGTTGATATTTGGCAACCTTGGCGCGCCTGAGCTTGGGATACTTGGGGCGGGGATTGGGACAACGGCGGCACTCTCGATCGGATCGATTACCTATTTTATGACTGCCTATCGGCGTTCCCGAGCGGCTGGCTTTCTTGTCGGCTGGCCGGATTGGGCAATGTTGTGGACGCTGATCCGCCTGTCGGTCCCAGCCGGTATACAACATGTGTTCTTTGCCTTAGGCATGACGTTCTTCTTTTGGATCCTGGGCAGTATCGGTACAGCGGAGTTAGCAGCCGGGCATGTGTTGTCGAATCTGTTGCTGCTGTGGATGTTGCTTTCTAATGGTTTTGGCCTCGCTGCTGCGTCTCTTGTTGGGCAGGCACTTGGTGCAGGAGATGCCGAAGATGCCCATGCCTGGGCCTGGCAGGTGGTCCGCATCGCGATGGTCTGCGTCGGTCTCCTCGCCCTGCCAGCGGTCCTGGTGCCTGATCTATTTCTGGGACTCTTTTTACGCGACCCAGCTACGCTGGGCCTGGCACGTTTGCCATTGCAGATTACTGCCCTCACCATGGCACTTGAAGTCATCGGTATGGTGTTGATGAACGCCCACTACGGCGCTGGACACAGCCGACGAGTGATGGTGATTTCGCTGGCCATGCAATGGTGTTTCTTTTTACCGATCGCCTTTCTGATGGGTTTGGTATTTGGCCTCGGATTGTTGGCGATTTGGAGTGTGAATATTGGTTATCGGTTGATCCAATCCGGGGTGTTTGTGTGGAGCTGGCAGAGTGGCAGTTGGGCCAAGGTCCGGATTTGATGGACAGCTTGACTTCAGTCCAGCCAAGCATTTATATGGCACCGTGCTGGGCGGTAGAGTCATCACCAGCGCGACACATGAGGAGAGCATTTATGTCATATGCATCACCGGAAAGTATTCACGCCAAGCTGAGCCATCCGGTCATCGATTCGGATGGCCACTGGATCGAGTTTGAACCCGCTGCACTGGATTATTTGCACCACGTTGGCGGCGCTCGGATTGTTGAACGTTACCAAAAGGTAGCCAACCAATTTGGTAATAAGAAATGGGCGCAGATGCCGGCCGAAGAGCGCCGCGAGCGGCGTATGCTTCAACCCGCGTGGTGGGGCGTACCAACCAAGAATACGCGCGACCGTGCCACCGCAATGCTGCCAAAATTGCTGCATGAACGGATGGGGGAGCTGGGGTTGGACTTCTCGATCATGTATCCAACCGGCGGTGCATTGTTTGCCCCGTTCCTGCGTGACGAAGAAGTGCGCCGGGCCGCGTGCCGAGCATTCAATATGTATACGGCTGACCAGTTCAAGGGTTTAGAAGATCGTCTGACACCAGCCGCAGTGATTCCCATGCATACCCCCCAAGAGGCGGTCGAAGAGCTCGAATTTGTGGCCAAGAATTTGGGCACCAAGGCTGCGATGTTGGCCAGTTTACAGCGTCGGCCCGTTCCAGCGGTGGCGAAAAATACGCCAGAAGCGAGTCGCTATGCCCAGTGGCATGACACCCTGGGATTAGATAGCGCATATGATTACGATCCGGTGTGGGCAAAATGTCTCGAACTTGGCATTCCACCCAGTTTCCATTCCGCCTCGTCGGGCATTGGCCTGCGGGCTTCGATTTCCAATTTTGTGTATAACCACATTGGCCACTTTGCGGCCGCCAGTGAAGCCGTTTGCAAGTCGATCTTTATGAATGGTGTCACCCGCCGTTTTCCTGGGCTCAAATTTTCTTTTCTCGAAGGTGGGGTCGGTTGGGCATGCGGTCTGTATGGCGATCTGATTGGTCACTGGAATAAGCGCAATCCAGCCGCTTTAGATGAAGTGAACCCAGCCAATCTGAATCACGAACTATTACTTGATTTAGTCCAGCGCTATGGCTCGCCAAACGTGGTGGATAAAATCGATCAGGTGCGCTCCTCTATCGGGCGTGGCCTGCTGACCGACAAGCCAGACGAGCTTGACGACTTTGCCGCCTGCCAGATTGAGCGGCCGGAAGATATTCGTGATTTGTTTGTCTCAAATTTCTACTTTGGCTGTGAGGCGGATGATCCGGCCAATGCCTGGGCGTTTAACCAGAAGGTCAACCCGTTTGGGGCGAAGCTGAATGCCGTCTTTGGTTCAGATATCGGCCACTTCGATGTGCCCAATATGACCGATGTGTTGGGCGAAGCCTACGAGGGGGTTGAAGATGGGGTGATGTCTGAAGAGAATTTCCGTGACTTTGTGTTTGCCAATCCGATTGGCTTATGGACGAGCATGAACCCGGATTTTTTTACCGGGACAGTGCTAGAAGGCCAGGTGCAGAAGTTTTTGGCTGAGAGTAGGGCAGTGGCGTAGCGTACACAGACGCATTGACACACGCAAGACGCACCCTACATCCGTGTCAGCAGATGTGAGGAGACAGCCGCATGGGAACTGCCAGCCTTTTCGCCCCAACTGAAGAGCACGCTATATTGCGCCAAACCGTGCGCAATTTCACCCGTGAACAAGTCGAACCCCAAGCCCTCGACTGTGACAAACAGGAGCGCTTCAATATTGATTTGTTTCGTCAACTGGGCGGGCTGGGTCTCCTCGGGATTACTGTTCCGGCCGAGTACGGAGGAGCTGGCATGGATGCGATTGCAGCTGTGATCGTCCATGAAGAACTGTCCGCCTCAGACCCAGGTTTCTGCCTCGCCTACTTGGCTCATTCAATGCTCTTTGTGAATAACTTTTCGCGCAATGCCAATGATGAGCAGCGCCAGCGCTACCTTGAGCGGGTGATGTCCGGACAGTGGGTGGGAGGCATGTGTATGACCGAGCCGTCGGCAGGGACTGATGTACTAGGTATGCAATCACAGGCCGTCCGGCGCGGCGATTCGTATTATCTGAATGGCCGGAAGATGTTTATTACCAATGGTGCCCTGGATGATACGACCCTCGGTGATCTGTTCCTGGTCTACGCCAAGACGGACAAAGGCATCAGCTCCTTTGTGGTTGAGAAAGACTTTCCTGGTTTTTCGCTCGGACAACGTTTGCATGGTAAAACCGGTATGCGGGCGTCCATGACCGCCGAATTGGTCTTTGAAGATTGCGTTGTGCCGGTCGAAAATCGCTTGGGTGAAGAAGGCGAGAGCCTGCTCCACATGATGCGGAACCTGGAAATTGAGCGGGTGACGATTGGTGCTATGTCAACTGGCATCGCCGCCCGGTGTGTCGAAGTCATGACACGCTATGCCAGTGAACGAACAGCCTACGGCGAGCCGATTAATAGCTTTGGCCAGATACAGCGCTATATTGGCGATTCGTACGCCCAATACATGGCCGCCCGAACGTATCTGTACCACACTGCGACCAATATGAGCTTGGATACCCCCGGCCAACGAATTGACTCGGACGGTGTGAAATTAGTCGCTACAACTATGGCCAAGCACGTCGCGGATAATGCCATGCAGGTATTGGGTGGCTACGGCTATTTCAACGAGTACGTGGTCGAGCGTTTGTGGCGCGACGCAAAATTGTTAGAGATTGGGGGCGGCACGCTCGAAGCCCACCAGAAAAATATTACCAAGGATTTGACTCGCCGGATGGATCTCATTCGCTAGGAGGGAAAGCCATGCGTGGACTCTGGGATCGGGTCATGATCGGGCTGATGGTGGGGGTTATTTTTGTGTGTGGCCAGGAACTCTTTGCCTCGCCCGCCCCGCTCAGCGAAGTGCGCTGCCTGCTATCGATCGGGGTCGGCGGCCTCGTCATCTTCCTCAAGCTGGGGGCGCTGAAAAATGCCCGCCGCAGCGAATGAGCAAGGCGCTTCGTTGGAATTCGAACGGTTTGCGCATCTGGGCGTCTAATCTCCAGACTGCCCCGCATTGGGCATCGAACAACAGAAAGGCTGGAGGCCAGTGCAGAGAGGAGAGGACCGCTATCACAGGAAGAAACAGACCGGCGGATTTACCTTTCTCGAACTCATACTGGTCATGTTGATTCTAGGAGTCTCAGCTGCGCTCGTGGCCCCGATGATTGGCCACCGCCTGACCCGAGGAGATCCGCAACAGGTCGCTTTGCGGATCCGCTCTGCCATAGAATTGATGCGCGTCTATGCTGTTCAGCGTGGCCAAGAAGAACTCCTCATTGTCGCCCCGCGTAAAAACACGTATTGGCATGACCGAACTGGCAAGCTGGTTGAGATCCCGCCTGAAGATGGGCTCCTGTCCGCATTTGGGCAGTGGGTCAATAATGAAGAAGAAGTTGAGTTCCGTTTTTATCCCGATGGGACCAATTCTGGAGGGCAAATTCGGCTTGAGAAATCGCGTGGTGCAGGGGCGACTACATATATTGTCTCCCTTGATCCGCTCCTCGGCAGTGCGACGATGTCACGTGAGGATGGGTGAGGTGAAAGAGCAAAGAGCAAGGAGAAGGCAGCAGGGGGCACTCTCTTCAATCTCTTCTCTGTCGAGAGGCCGGAGTGGGGAGACTCAGTCCTCAGTCCTCAGTCCTCAGCCCTGGTCTTATTTGCCTTCCCCCGGCTTCACCCTCCTTGAAGTCATGGTTGCGCTGATGATTATGGGAGTCGGGCTTGTCAGCGTGCTGGAACTCTTTTCAGGTAGTATTCGACTCGGCGCCAAAGCTTCGCACCGGACGCAAGCCGCGATATATGGGCAGAATGTGATGGATCGGATATTTGCCCAAGAGCAGCTCGAAGATGGCGAGAGCAGTGGAGAGTTGCCCAACGGCTACGCTTGGCGCGCGCAAGTGCAAGAGATCTATCCTGATGATGAGAATGATCGACTTCGACCGGAGGACGAGAATGAGACCGACTTTCTGCACTTGAAAGACATTGAGGTCCGTATCAGGTGGCAAGCGAATTTTGGACAACAGGAGTTTGTCTTACATGCCTTACGGACGGTACTGGAGCAGCCCGAAGACGGGCTGGAAAGAGGGTTTGAAGAGGGACCTGATTCGTGAAGCAACTGGCAAACCAGAGCTGTCGCCTTGGCTTGGCTCGTGGCTTTACCCTCATTGAGCTGGTTATCAGTCTGACCATCTTCAGCCTGATCATTGTGGGAGTATATGCTGGCCTCAATATTGGTGCTGAATCGGCTGCGCGGGGAACAGCCCGCAGCATCGAGAACCAACGTGCTCGGGCGGCTCTGTCGCTGATGACCCGTCAGTTAAAATCGGCCTACCCGCTGACCCTCCAAGGGGAAGGGGAAACCTTTGTCTACTTTTTTGGCGGGCTAAGCGAGCTGAGTTTTATTTCTGGAGCCGGCCGGGCTGAAGCCGGTGGGCTGACTAAGATTACGTATTTCCTGCGCGAAGAGGACGGCCGATCAAGCCTGTGGGTCCGGACGACTGCTCCAGCCCTACCAGCCGATCTCCTTGATGATCGTGAGGGCGGACTCGTCCAGGAATCGCAGATTCTGCCCGAGGTCGAAGCGTTAAATTGGAGCTACTTTGGACAAGTCCAAACCCAAACCGAATGGACTGACGAATGGGATGGCAGAGAGTATCGGCGCCTGCCAAAGGCTATCCGTTGTGCCTGGCGCGCGCGGCTTGGAGAACTGCCGCTGGAATGGGAGTTCGAGGTACCAATCCAGGTCCAAGTCCCCCACGCGGCATTACGGGCCACGCCACAAAATGGCTCGAACGAGCGCGGACGTCGCCGAAGTCGGAGGCGCACGGGAGAATGAGAAATGAGGCTAACAAAAACGAACATGGGCGACAGGGGCAACAGGGACTTGTCCTCGTCGTCGTCATGTGGGCCCTCATGGCGCTCATTGTCCTTGCCTTCGAGCTCTCATCGACGATGCGGATTGAGGCATTAAGCACACTGACGTATGAGCGGGAAATCGAAGCGTATTATCTTGCCCAAGCTGGGTTTCACCGCGCTTTGCACTCGATTGTGCGGGCTGGACAACAGGGCCAAGATTTTCTGAATAATCCCGACGCGCTTGACCCGTCCCAGCAGAGCAGTCCACAAGATATCTGGCTGCGTGGAGATGGCCGCTGGGTGGACGAAGAGTTTGGGGCGGGTGGTTATCAGGTCCGGGTCAATGATGAGAGCGGAAAGATCAATATCAATACAGTTGAAGAAGCCGCCCTGCGCGAGATTTTTAACCACCTGGAATTTGATCCGGATCTTGCTCAGGAGCTGGCCGATGCGATCCTGGACTGGCGCGATCCTGACCCCTTGGAACGCTTAAACGGGGTGGAGAGTGATTATTACCTGAGCTTGCCAATTCCCTATCCGGCCAAAGATGGACCGTTTGATACACCGGATGAACTGCTTTTGGTGCGTGGCATCACTCCCGAACTATTTTACCAGGGTTTGGGCGATGTTTTTACTGTGTACGGGGCTAGCCAAGATGGAGATGCTGCGGGCCAGACAAACCTGATGACGGCTGGCCCGCTGGTTTTGCAAGCGATCTTGGGGATTGGTTTTGAGGAGGCCCAGGAGCTTGCGGTGCAGCGAGCTGACATGTCTGGAGCAGACGCGTCGAGTCTCTTGGCTGCGTATGGAAACAGTCCGGGGAGCTTCAGCATACCGACGATTATGGCTATTGAGAGTGTTGGCTTTCTCCATGGGAGTCAGGTGACCCGCCGCATTGTTGGGGTGGCCGAGCGTCTTGGGACACATCGATTCCGGCTCCTGCGTTGGCAAGATTGGCAACGCTCGCCGCCGGAGCCGCCAAGTGAAGGATGATGCAAAATGACGAAGAGTGACAAAGAATGAACGCACGGGACAGACGGATCTATTCGTCGTCCATCTCTTCTTCCAGCGCCTCTTCTTGCCCTTCTAAATGCACGAGTAGGCTACTCAGGGCTTGAAACACCGCGTCAAGATCTTGACGAAACTCCTCGTCCACAACGACTGTTCCAGCCGCAACCCGTTCTTCACAATCGCGATTGACCTCAGACAGAGAAAATTTAGCGGCTTTGACTAAGCCGATCCAGTGGCCAACCACAGCAAGTGCATCTTCCATCGCGTGTCTCCTTTCCGTTTGGAGGCCTGACTGCTAAGCTTGCTAACGTAGCACGCACAAGGCATTTCGCGAATATGAAAGAGTAAGAAAGCAAGACAGATACGGCTACAAACAGGAGGCGCGTATGCGACAGGTTGCAGTGATTGGCGCGGGGATGACCCGCTTTGGCAAATACATGGATCGCAGCATGAAAGATCTGGCTGGCGAAGCCGTGACGAATGCGCTCCAGGCAGCGGGATTGGGGCATGAGGCACTCGAAGCCGCGGCTGTTGGCAACGCCGTTGCCGGTCTGGTGACGGGTCAGGAGTGTATCCGTGGTCAAGTCGTGCTGCGGGAGCTGGGGATCGGTGGGATTCCGGTTATCAACACCGAGAATGCCTGTGCCAGTTCCTCGACAGCATTTCACCTGGCCTGGTTGTATGTGGCCTCAGGCATGTATGACACTGTATTGGCGCTGGGCATGGAGAAGCTTTTCCACCCAGACAAACAGCGCACGTTCGATGCAATTGGCAGCGCCATCGATCTGGAACACGCTGATGCTTTCGCCAAGGAAATGAGCGGTGAGCAGAGTGGCGGGGCGGGCGAATCGCGCAGTGTATTCATGGATTATTATGCCAACCTGGCCCGCCGACATATGGCTCGGTATGGGACGACGAAAGAGCAGTTCGCCCAGATTGCAGCCAAAAATCACACCAATGGCAGCCTGAATCCACACGCCCAGTATCAGACCCCGCGCACGGTTGAAGATATTCTGGCCGCTCCCCTGATTGCTGAACCCTTGACCCGTATGATGTGTTCGCCAATTGGTGATGGGGCTGCCGCCGTTGTTGTCACCACGGCGGAGAAAGCCCGCCAGCTCACTGCAAAACCAGTCTTTGTCAAAGCCTCTAGCCTCGGCTCGAGCGAAGAGCATGGACCAGATGCGCCTGGGATTGTGGAGAAAGTCGCCCAAAAAGCCTATCGCATGGCTGGGATTGGTCCCGACGAACTCGATGTTGTTGAAGTCCATGATGCGACTGCTCCCGCCGAGCTGTTGGTCTATGAAGAGCTTGGCTTGTGTGCTGTTGGCGAAGGTGGAAAGCTCGTCACACAGGGAGCGACTGCGCTCGGTGGGCGTATCCCGGTCAATCCGAGTGGCGGACTTTTAGCCAAAGGTCATCCCGTTGGGGCAACCGGCGTGGCGCAGATTGCTGAGATCTTTTGGCAACTCCGAGGTGAGGCACACAAACGCCAAGTGCCAGGGGCTCGCCTTGGTCTGACAGAAAATGGCGGCGGCGTCCTGGGCGGAGAAAACGCGGCCGCGGCTGTGCATATTTTCAGTGTGTAAATACGGTGTGAAGAGGCTGGGGCGGGTTGCGAACCGCCCCGAGTTTGGACTGGTTTGGGACTGTCTTTTTGTTGCTCCGGACAGCTTATGATACGGCCGTGTATGGCCAGATAAGGGAGGAACGTTGGGGAGGAATCATCTTGTCACTGGTTTCAGTGTTGCTGCTTGGCCTCTTACAGGGACTGACTGAGTTCCTTCCGGTGAGCAGTTCTGGCCATCTCGTGCTCGCCCAAAGTTTTCTCTCTGGCTTCTCACAACCTGGCGCTTTACTTGATGTAGCCCTCCATCTGGGCACACTTGGTGCGGTGTGTGTCTACTTTCGGCGTGACATTTTTTTGCTGGCGACTGCGTGCTTTTCTGCTGATCATCCGGAAGCTGCGACCTCACGGCGTTTCTTGTGGTTGTTAGTCCTCGGCTCAGTGCCAACCATGCTCATTGGCCTCACGTTTCATGAGCAATTTGAATCGCTGTTTACCAATCCCCAAGGGGCAGGCTTGGCACTTCTTGTTACTGGAACGCTGCTGTTTGTGACCGACTACATTCGCGGCCAGGGACGGCTATTGTCTGAGATGCGGGTACGCGACGCGGTGCTGATCGGCATCGCCCAGGGGTGTGCCATTATCCCAGGTCTCTCCCGTTCGGGGACGACGATTGCGACTGGGGTGTTGCTGGGCTTAGAGCGGGACCTGTTAGTCCGCTATTCGTTTCTCTTGTCGGTTCCGGTGATAGGCGGGGCCTTTCTGCTGCAGCTGCTGTTGCACTGGGAGGAGGTTGTCAGTGGGATCGATGTCTTTGCCTATACTCTCGGGACCTTGGTCGCGGCCGGGGTCGGCTACGCCAGCATTCCACTCCTCATCCGTATGACTCGCTCCCAGCGTCTCTCGCCGTTTGCCTATTACTGTTGGGCAATTGGTGGCTTGGCTGTGCTCTGGACGACGAGTTTCTAGCTGGGTTGTCCTTCAGGTCACCAAAAGGTCACCAAAAGGTTACCAAAAGGTTACCAAGAAGAGGCCGATTCTATGAGGCAAGAGGAGGAAGATCCCCTCGCCTCAATATGTCTGTCTCTGACTGCCCAGCGCAGGGCTGGACGACTTCGATACGACAGCGTCCTACTGCGCGACCAGTCCGCCATCCACCGACATGGCATGCCCAGTGACAAACGATGCGGCATCTGAGCACAGCCACACGACGGCTTCCGCGATTTCTTCCGGACTGCCCATGCGGCCGACTGGCTCACTCGACGCCATGCGTTCCGCTCTGTGCGGTTTATGACCAGTGATACGTCCCATCATCGGCGTATCAATCGCGCCTGGGCAGACGGCATTCACCCGCACCCCAGCTTTGGCATATTCCAATGCCGCTGTTTTGGTCAGACCAACCACGCCGTGTTTACTCGCGACATAGGCTGACCCCCCCCGGAAACCCAGCAAGCCGGCGGCAGAAGACGTATTGACAATTGCCCCGCCGCCGTGTTTGAGCATCTCGGGGATTTGATACTTCATGCATAACCACACGCCGGTGAGGTTAATCGCAATCACCCGGTCCCAACTGTCTTCGTCATAATCAACCGTCGGAGCGCCAGGCCCTTCGATGCCGGCGTTATTATGGGCACAGTCGAGCCGACCATAGGTTTCCACACAGGTGGCAATCAAAGCTTCAACCTCAGAGGCTTGTGACACATTGGCGGCGACAAAGCTGGCCGTCCCACCCGCGTTGGTAATCAGTTCAACCGTCTCTTGGCCAGCGTCTGCCACCACGTCAGAAACAATAACCTGAGCACCTTCTCTGGCAAAGGCTAGGGACGACGCTCGTCCAATACCCGAACTGCCACCGGTGACTAAGGCGACTTTACCTGCAAATTGTCCTGCCATATTTTGTTCTCCTATGTTCATTTGACTCTGGATCTGAACTTGTGGATATATGCACGC
Organism: Binatia bacterium; assembly: GCA_965231765.1. Lineage (GTDB taxonomy): Bacteria > Desulfobacterota > Binatia > Bin18 > Bin18 > JAAXHF01. The sequence continues at coordinate 2,388,561 of OZ246887.1, read as the reverse complement.
AGTGGCGCTTCTGACAAGCCTGGTACAGTCAAAGTCCAGGTGTGGTATGGTGTCTCTTTTCACCGTCACCTGTTGGGAGGGGATTATGCTGAGATGGCAAACACTGGGCCGGTCAGGACTATTGGTGTGGGTTGTTCTCATCGGTCTGAGCCAGGCCGCAGCAGCTCAGGACGTTAAGACCGCACTGTTGCCTGTTTTTGAAGCCGTTCAACCAAAGGTCATTGCTTGGCGGCGGGATATTCATCAACATCCTGAGCTGTCTAACCAAGAATTTCGAACTGCCAAATTGGTGGCCGAGCATCTGCACAGCTTAGGTATCGAAGTGCAGGAGAAGGTTGCCCATACGGGTGTTGTTGGGATCTTACGCGGTGGCAAACCTGGCCCGGTGATTGCCCTGCGGGCTGACATGGATGCACTGCCTGTGACTGAAATGACAGATTTGCCGTTTGCTTCCACCGTGCGGACGACCTACCAGGGCAAAGAGGTTGGTGTCATGCATGCCTGTGGACACGATGCTCATACCGCCATCCTCATGGGAGTGGCTGAAGTCCTGGCTGGCATCAAAGACGATGTGCGAGGAACGCTGGTGTTCATTTTTCAACCAGCAGAAGAGGGCGCCCCGCCCGGAGAAGAGGGCGGGGCCAAACTGATGATGCAAGAAGGTGTATTAGAAGGACCAGATGCACCCGAGGCCATCTTTGGTCTACATGTTGGCCCACTGCTGACCGGCAAGCTGTATTATCGGGCAGAGGGATTCATGGCAGCAGTTGAACACCTCCATATCAAGGTCGAAGGACGCCAAACGCATGGGGCTCAACCGTGGGCAGGGATTGATCCGATCATCGTCGCGGCCCAGATCATGACTGGGCTCCAGATGATTCCGAGTCGTCAGCTCGACATCACACAGGCTCCAGCGGTTGTCAGCATCGGGACGATCCAAGGCGGGGTGCGCTGGAATATTATTCCGGATGCGGTTGAGATGACAGGCACGATACGGACCTTTGATCCAGCCATGCGCAAAGACGTGCTGGAACGCATCCGTCGGACTGCTGAACAGATCGCCGAAAGCGCTGGGGCCAAAGCGATCGTGACGATCGAAAGTTCCACGCCAGTAACGTATAACGACCCCGAACTGACGCGTAAAATGATCCCGAGCTTGGACTGGGCGGCTGGAGAAAACAACGCCCAGGAATGGCGACGAATCACCGGCGGCGAAGATTTTGCGTACTTCCAAGAGAAGATTCCCGGCTTGTACTTCTTTTTGGGGGTGAATAAAGAAGGCGTCGGGCTTGGAGAAGCGGCGCCGAACCATTCCCCGCATTTCCACGTCAATGAAGACGCACTCATCGTCGGCGTGCGGGCCTTAACTGGCTTGGCTATTGATTATGCGGACATGCAATAGTCTATGATTTACAGCAGTTTTTCCGCAATATGCTCTGCTAAGCGAAAGAGAGACAGCGGTGAAGAGCCTTCCGCTTTGTTATTGGCAATGACAAAGGCCGGCCGTTGTTTAGTAACCGCGTCAAGGCATAAGTCAGCAATCGCTTCACGGGTATCAGGATCTTCATCAACCAGACGATTGAATGGGGCATATCGATTACGAGCTGCTTCATAAGACAGATGCCGGGCCAGCATCCAACGAATGACAAGCGCTGGGGCATGTTCAGTTTGGGCAAGCTGTGCCTGAGCCTTGAGCAGTGGCATACGCGGATGGCCGTTCAGGCAATGGCACGCGCCGGTGTCTGATAGTGCCTGGGCATAAGAGGCTGTCAGAACTTCAGGATTACGAACCTCAACGGCGTATAGCGGGCCAGGTGGCAGGGCAGCTAAAAATGTATGTAGCCGCTCGGCAAACTGTTCGGGGCCGCCAAGGCTCGAATAATTTTGGGGGGAAAACTGAAACAGCAGCGGGCCAGCCTTGTCTTGTAGCCCTTCCAGAAACGGACCGATGACGTTTTCCACTGCATACTGCGTGTTCAAAAAAAGACCGTTGGCTTGCCCTTTGCGTGAGCCATAACGCGGATGAAACGGAAAGCGCAGAGTGGTACACCAGTCATGCGCTTTGACCAGAAAACGGAAAGAGTCAGGAACCTGGGCTGCATACGCGGCAAACTGCTGTGTTGAAATGGGAGCATAATACGTGCGGTCTACCCCGACTGTTCCTAAAAGCGGATGCTGGGCATAAGCCACAAGTCCCTCTTTGGCAAGTCTCGTCTGGGGCACCTGTTTGTCATAGACGATGCCTTCCCAGCCGTGAAAAGACCACGAAGACGTTCCAAGTCGAATAGCCTGTGGCAGAGCCGCCGCAACGGGTTCAAGCTCGGGTGGGAGCGGCTGAGGACCAACTGGGGTACGACGCGAACGGGAAACGGGCTGAGGTGTCGGCGGTGTCGGTTCAGCTGGAGCGAAGAGATCTAGCTGATCTGGCTCCGAAAGCTTCTTTTTTTGTTTGGTCATCTTTTTGTTGTCTTGACTTGATTTATCAGACATCACTAGCTCTTCCATCTTGAGTGGAGTAAAAAATCAACATGTCACGTTGGGTTGTCTTAGGCATTGCTGCCGCCATCATGTTCGCCGACACTGTCGGCTATACGCTGATTATTCCGGTGTTGCCTGCTCTGGCCCAAGAACTTGGGCTGACGGAGACCTGGACGGGAATTTTCTACGCCTCGTATGGACTTATTTCTTTAGTCTTATATCTGCCCTTTGGCTATGTGGTCGATCGGGTTGGAGAGCGACTATGGCTGACTGGGGGGATGCTGCTGCTGGGGGTGACCGCCTTGGCTTTCTCAGTCGCTTCCGGGTTTTGGACACTGCTCGCCTGCCGGATTGCACAAGGGGTGGCTGCCTCAGCGACCTGGGCTGCGACCTTGCCGCTTGCCGCACGCCTGGCCGATAAGAATCGTCGCGGACTGGAAATGAGCCTGGTGCCCATGGCCTTTAGTCTTGGTGCTATCGGCGGGCCAGCCCTGGGAGGTATTGGTGAGGCGCGTGATCCATTTGTGTATTTTTCCGTTTTTCCGTTTATCTTAGCTGGACTCGCTTTTTTCCTGGTTCCAAGCCGAGTCGCGTTTGCACAAGATGCACAAGATGCACACGTTGAGCCGAGCAAGCAACACACGCAGCGTGTGTCTTTGCCCGAGCTCTTCTCGACCCATTTGGCAGGTGCCTGTTTGGTCATTCTTGTGTCCTGTGCCGCCCTCGGTGCTATTGAAGTGCTCTTGCCGCTCCAGCTGACTCAGATTGGCTGGTCACGTCAAGATGTTGGCCTGTTGTTTGCCGCATGGGGAGCTGCGGCCTTGGTGAGTCAGCCGCTGATTGGCCTGTGGTCCGATCGGCGTGGTCGCCAAGAGCCGATGGTTATCGGTCTCTTTGCCGGAGCGGGTCTGCTGCCAGCCCTGTTTTTGCTGTTCAATTCTCTCTGGCTGCTACCGCTCACTCTATGCGTCATTATTGCTCTCTCAGCTGCCCTGGCTCCGTCTATGCCACTTATTGCCGATGGCCTCAGCGAAGGCCAAGCTGGAAAAGCCTTTGGCGTGTACAATGTCGCCTTCAGCATTGGGATTGTCATAGGGCCGTGGCTGGGTGGCTATGTGACTGAACAACTGCATGTATTTGGAGCGGCCGTGCTGTTTGCCGTACCGCTGTTTGTGACTGCCTCTGCGCTGCCCCGTTTCTTATCCCCAGCTGTCCGCCTCAGTCCGGAACTGCCGTAAGTCGTAAAAAGACCGTCTGTGAGCACTGTTCACAGTATATGTGGGCTTTCCAAAGGCTCGGGGCTATGGTTTCCTGCGATTGAGGCATCTCGGGAAGAAGACGGCATGGTCTGTCCAAACTGTCACACCACAAATCGGCTGAAGGCGAAGTTTTGCGACGAGTGTGGAACTGCGCTCTCCCGGCAACGAACGCTCCGGCCAGAAGCCGAACGGCGGCAGCTGACCGTCTTGTTCTGCGATGTTGTTGGCTCAACACCCCTGGCCGAACAGCTTGACCCAGAAGAGCTGCGAGACGTGATCCGCACCTACCAAGAATTATGTGCGGAAGTCATTGGCTATTTTGAGGGCTATATCGCCCAGTATCTGGGCGATGGCCTGCTGGTCTATTTCGGGCATCCGTTTGCCCATGAGGACGATGCCTGCCAGGCAGTCCGGGCAGGCTTAGGTATTATCCAGGCAGTCCAGGACTCGCCTCGCTTAAGCCAAGTGAATCTGGGCAACCATCCGGTCCAAGTCCGTATCGGTATCCATACCGGCCAAGTGGTCGTTGGAGAAATGGGTGGCGGCGGCTGGCATGAACAACTGGCACTGGGTGAGACGCCGAATATTGCTGCCCGTCTACAGAGCTTGGCCCAGCCGGATACTGTTGTCATCAGTGGTGCCACCGCGCAGCTAGTAGAAGGGTTGTGTGAATGGCAAGCCCTCGGCGTGCAGTCTTTGCGTGGTTTGTCCCGTCCCATGGCTGTGTATCAGGTTATCCGTGAAAGCGGAGTCCGGAGCCGTTTTGAAGTGGCCGTTCGGCAGGGCTTGTCTCCCATGGTTGGCCGCGAGGAAGCAGTCGGCCTGCTCCGCAACCGGTGGGGGAAGGCCAAAACAGGTGACGGTCAGGTTGTGCTAGTGACAGGAGAACCTGGGATTGGGAAGTCACGTTTGATGCAGGAACTCAAGGAACAGATTCCAGGTGAGGGTGGACAAGAGATTGAGTTTCGTTGCTCAGCTCATTTCCAACGGAGTGCCTTCCAGCCTGAGATTGAGTACTTGCAACGACAAATCCAATCTCGGCCAGAAGAAACGCCGTACGCTGCTGATAAGCTGGGTCGATTAGAAGCACTGCTGCAGGCTCATCCGTTCCCTTCCGAAGAAGTCGTGCCACTCTTTGCCGCGCTGTTATCCGTACCGCTGGCCGATAGATATCCTGAGCTGGACCTGAATTCCCAGCGCCAAAAACAGCGCACCCAGGAAGCTCTAGTCGGCTGGCTGTTGCAATGCGCTGTACACCATCCGTTGTTGGTTGTCTGGGAAGACGTGCAATGGGCCGACCCCTCGACCTTAGATCTACTCCAGCTGCTGATTGATCAAGTATCCACGGCTCGCATCCTCGTTGTCTTGGTCTTTCGATCAGACTTTGTGCCGCCTTGGACAATGCGATCGTATATCACAAAAGTGACACTCAGCCGTCTGGGGCGTGCGCACGTCGGACAACTCATTCAAAACCTAGCTGGCGAGGCAAGCCTGCCCAGGGAGATTGTCCAGCAGCTTGCTGATAAAACCGACGGTATTCCTTTATTTGTCGAAGAACTGACCAAGATGGTATTGGAAACCAATGTTGCTGTCCCACATACCCAGCCACATGTTCCGCCTCTTTCTCCTCGTGCCCAGCCCGGTCGGCTGCCCTTAGCGATTCCAGCCACCTTACAGGATTCGTTGCGGGCCCGGCTGGACCGGCTTGGGCCAGCCAAGGAAATTGCCCAGCTGGGGGCTGCGTTAGGCCGCGCGTTTTCACACACCCTGATCCAGGCCGTGTGGTCGCTTGACGACCAGTCTCTCCACGACGGGCTGACACACCTTGTTCACATGGACCTGATTTCCCAAAAGGGAGAGCCACCCCATACTCGCTGGGTTTTTAAACATGCCCTGATTCAGGATGCGGCCTATCAGTCTCTACTCAAAAGCAAACGCCAGCAGATCCATCAAGATATTGCCCAGGTCTTGGAAAAACGTTTTCCCGATATCGTACACACCCAGCCTGAATTGGTGGCCCACCATTACACGCAAGCCGGTGCCCGCGAGGAAGCACTCGACTACTGGAAACGTGCGGGGCAACGCGCCTTTGAACGCTCGGCCAATGTTGAGGCAATTGAACATCTGAGCCAAGGCCTGGAGCTGCTCACAGCTCTACCGGAAGGCACCCAGCGGGCCGGGCATGAACTGGACTTTCACACGATTCTTGGACCTGGACTGATAGCGACCAAAGGCTACGCTGCCCAAGAAGTCAAAGATACGTATATACGGGCGCAAGAGCTTGGCCATCAGATGGGCGGAGCCGGGCGAGCGTTCTCTGCCTTGCGAGGGCTGTGGGGCGTGCATGAAATGCGAGGCGAGTTACATACCGCGCGTGCACTCGGCGATCAATTGCTGTCTATGACGCACGGTCTCCCCGACCAGGCGTCTTTGATCGAAGTCCACCGGGCGTGCGGGAATACCTTGTTTTGGCTGGGTGAGTTTGGCCTGGCCCGTGAGCACCTGGAACATGGGATTGGGCTGTATGATCCAGCCAAACATAGTGGGCTGGCGTTTTTATATGGCTCTGACCCCAAGGTGGTGTGTTTATTTTACAATGCCCTCACGCTGTGGTTGCTTGGTTACCCGGACCAAGCCGTGCAACACAGTGAAGAGGCGCTGCATACCGCCCAAACGCTGTTGCACACGCATAGCCTGGCAGCGGCGCAGAACTGCACGGCCATGTTGCATCAGATTCGGAGTGACCTGCCTGCCGTTCATCAGACTGCCGAGGCAGCCATCGTTCTCTCACAGGAACAGGGATTCCCGCACTGGTTGACGATGGGACGCATGTTGCAAGGCTGGGCAGCAGCTATGCAAACGCCAGCTGGAGACGGACTGGAGCAGTTGAAAAGTGGCCTCGCTGCCTGGCGAGCGACTGGCTCAGAGCTGCTGCGCTCGTATTTCTTATCTCTCCTGGCCGAGGTGCAGCAGAAAAAGGGCCAGCTGGAAGAGGGGCGGCGGACTCTCGATGAGGCCCTAGAGAGTGTTGAAGAGCATGGGGAGCGGTTTTATGAAGCAGAGCTGTATCGGCTCAAAGGAGAAGGGCTTTTGAATGCAGAGCGCAGAGGGCAGAAAGAGTTGCCCGCCGTTCATCATTTCAGCAAAGCCGAGGAGTGTTTCCAACGGGCGATTGATATTGCGCGACGACAGGGGGCAAAGTCGTTGGAGCTACGGGCGGTGATGAGCTTGGCCCGGCTGTGGCAAAGGCAGGACAGAATAAGTGCGGGGCGGCAGCTCGTGGCTGAGGTGTATGGGTGGTTCAGCGAGGGGTTTGACACGCCTGATCTGCAACAGGCCAAAGCACTGTTGGAGGAATGAGCATAACAATGGATAATGCTGCGAGACCTTCTGGGCAACAAATGAGGGGTTTTCTGCATCCTATGCCAAGTGGAGGTCCTGTGCCCGGCAGCAGTCATAACTGTACCCATTCCGCACGTGTCCTATCGAGTGGATTGCCGCTCTGTCTGAACTGCTCGATCTCTCACCTGACTGGGCACCCTTGCTCAAATCCCTGCTGATTTTTATTCGTGGCAAACCTTGGCTTTTTGCGTGAAAAGTGGCAATACGCTGGTAGGATTGTGCTTGCCATCACGGAGGGCGCAATACTCTGTCGGTAAGAATAAGGAGGGATCATGGAATTTGGCGTTGTCCTGCCCCATATTGGCGCGTTTGCCCGCGAGCATGTTGTTGAGCGCATCCAGACCGTCGCCCAGCAGGCCGATGACTTGGGCTTTCACTCAGTCTGGGTTGGCGACCATGTGGTGTTTCCAGCTCAGCTGGAGTCAAAGTATCCATACCATCCAGAAGGCCGGTTTCCGGTTGACAGCAATGATAATTTCTTGGACCCACTGACTGTCCTAACCTATGTGTCGGCATGTACCAAGACTGTCCGCTTGGGGACAGGCGTGCTGATCGTCCCGTACCGGAATCCAATCCTGACGGCTAAAATGGTGGCGACCATGGATGTCCTATCCAACGGACGAGTGATCCTCGGCAGTGGTGCTGGCTGGCTCAAAGAAGAATTTGAATTCCTGCATGCGCCGTACCATGAACGGGGTGACCAGACCGATGAGTACTTGCATGTCATGCAGGCGCTATGGACCCAAGACGAGGCGCAGTTTGATGGCCGTTACGAAAAATTTACAGGCGTGAAATGTGAACCCAAACCAGTCCAAAAACCGTATCCGCCAATCTGGATTGGAGGTCATAGCAAGCGGGCGCTACGCCGAACGGCAACCCTGGGTGACGGCTGGTATGGGCATGTCTTCTGGCGCGACCCAGATGGCTTTGCCAAAGATATTGTCTCGATCAAAGGCTTGGCCGAGCAAGCAGGCCGCGATCCTCACTCCTTGACCTATGCCGCACTGTCATACGAGCGGACCTTTGAAGACGTGCTGCGTGCCTTGCCCCGCTACGAGCAAGCCGGTCTGAATCATGTGGTTCTTGCGTTTTTTGCCTGGACCGATCAGTTTGATGGGGTGTTGCGATTGATGGAGCGTTTTGCGGCGGAGGCTGGGTTGCAGCCGAGATAAGACAGTTCAAATGGATGGACACAGTCAAGACGGATCGGACAGATAGGCAAAAGAGGGGAACGTTATGGACATGCAACAACATTACACCGAACGCGAGCAAGGCTGGGTCGACCTAGCGGGGACTATGGCCGATGATTTTGCCAAGCGTGCCGCCCAGCACGACGAGGAACGTTCATTCCCACACGAGAATTATGCCCAGCTCCGCGAGACGGGCTATTCGATTATGAGCATCCCAGCTGAGCTGGGCGGCGGCGGCGCGAGTCTGTTGGAGCGCATCAAAGCCCAAGAGCGCCTGGCTCAGGGCTGCGGTCCAACCGCTTTGGCCATTAATATGCATTTTAATATCCTCGGCGTAGTGACCGATGTGTGGCGGACGACGCAGGACGCTCGGGCTGAAGCCTTGCTGCGAAAAATCGCTGAGAACCGCTGGATTGTTGGCGGCTCAGGCTCAGAGGCTGATAACGCGGTGACTGTACTACGTCCCAAGGCCACAGCCGAGCAGGTGGCTGGCGGCTGGAAGGTGAGTGGGAAGAAGATCTTCAGTACCCAGAGTATTGCTGTTGATCGCTATTTTTCCGAAGCAACGTGGGGGCCGAGTGATGACCCCAAAGAGGGAAAGATTATTTCGTTTCTCATTCCCCGCGACACCCAGGGTCTGCTGATGAAAGACGACTGGAATACGATGGGCATGCGGGCAACCGAGTCACGCAGCACCGAGCTCCAGGATGCCTTTATCCCAGATGATGCGATTTTTCTGGAACGTCCAGTCTTCACTCGCGGTGGAGTGTTGAGTCTGTTTTTGAAAGCCCCCTTCTCAATGGGAGCGGTCTATTTAGGCATCGCGATTGCGGCCCGGAATTTTGTGGTCGAGTTCATGCGTGATCGCACCCGTTTTCCACTCAAAAAGCCAATGAGTCATTCGCCAAGCGTGTATAACAAAGTCGGTGAGATGGATATCCTCATCGAAAGTGGACGAGCGGTGATGTGGAAAGCGGGCGCAGACATAGAACAAGACGACATCCGCATCTGGAGCCGCAAAAGCGTCGCCGCCCGCATGGTCGCGATTGAAAATTCTGTCCGCGTGGTTGACTTAGCCATGCGGACGGTTGGCGGCATCTCCTACTACAAACGGCTGCCGCTTGAGCGCTACTTCCGCGACGTCCGAGCCGGGTTGTTCCATCCGGTGGATGCCGATGACACCCTGGAGCTGCTGGGCAAGACGGCGTTTGGGATTTCGATGAGCGATGATGATGCGACGTGGGGCTAGGCGAGACTGAAAAAAGGATCTCTTTTTCAGCAATTGCGGCAAATTCAAATCACGATGAATCCGGATAATCAGCGATAGCGTTGCTGGTTATCCGGTTTGCACCTCTCGCGACTATAACTCGCCGACGTTTTCTGCCGCCACCCAACCGCGACGCCCATCGCAGCGGGCAATCTGGTGCCAGTCCGAGCGGGTATCTAGAATGTGGACCAAGGCTCCCTGTTTGAGAACAAAATGTTCGGTCCCCGTCTCCGACGGTTCAAAGCGAATCGGGCTCTCTCCAGCGGCCAGTAGAACAGCTGGGCGTTGCCAATCATCGACAAACAGCTGGTGGGCCAGCGAGCTGCCAACGATGACACCCACCCCAATCAAGCCCACAGCTACATACACCAACCAGCGCGGACGGCGTGGCCACAGCCGGTAGCCGGCAAAGGCGAGGAGACACAGGCTATACGCACCGCTGGTCAGCCACACCAGCGCGGTGGTGGACACCTGGTGGGTGAGTGGAAAAGTCAGACGCTGCCACAGCCGGGGTGTACACGCGGCTGCTCCGGTTAGAGAACGCGCATACACCAGGTTGGTTTCAATATCTGTATCGCCGGGTGCCAAGCGTCGCGCGCGCTCATAGTTCAGAATGGCGTGGCCAGTTTGGCCCATTTTGAAATAGGCATTGCCCAGATTGAAGTACAAGGGGCTGCTCTCCAGGCCTGAGGCCAGGAGTTGTTCGTACGCCTGGAGCGCCTCGGTATAGCTCCCTTGAGCATACAAGGCATTGGCCTGGAAAAAGGCGGTTTGGGGAGTTGCCTGCCTGCTCTCAGCAGCACGCGCATGGAGCAGCCATGCAGGACTGACAAAGAGTAGACACAGACAGCTGAGAGGAAAGATCCTGAGACTCCTCATACCCACAAGATCCATATCTTTTGGCCCTCCTGCCCGTCAAGATGGACCTCTGCGCCTCCCCCAAAGCAGCCCCTTCCCTGTACGTTTCACGTTTCCTACAATTTCTCAAAACACTCTGTCCGAATAATATCTTCTAGCGTTTGGCGGCGGGACATGAGGTGCACGCCGTTATCATCACACCACACTTGGGGCACCCGCCCGAGCGAATTGTAGTTGGAACTCATGGTTTCCCCGTAGGCACCGGCATCGTGTATGGCGATCAGATCACCCACGTCTGGGGTGGGTAGCGAGCGTGGGTCTAAGACTTCACCCGCGTCGCGGGTAAACACATCGCCCGACTCACACATGGGGCCGGCAACTACCAGATCTTCCTCGGGTTGGCCGGTTTTGCCCAGCACTTCGATATGATGGTAGGAGCCATACATGGCCGGCCGGACCAAATCGCAGAAACCGGCATCGACCATCACAAACTTCTGACCGGGGCCTTTTTTGTTAGTCTGAGTAGATTTGAGACCATGGACACGGGTAATCAACGCTGCGCCATCAGCCACAAAAAAGCGGCCCGGCTCAATTTCGACCCGAATCTGACGACCCGCCGCTGCACTGAACGATTGCTGCGCTTCGCGGAATATGGTGCCGATGTCTGCCAGATGTATCCTCGGCGCGTCAGGTTTGTACGGATGCGGAATACCCCCCCCGAAGTTAATCGCATCCACCTGGGGGAAGAGTTTGAGAGAGTCCACAAAAAAATCGGCCAAACGGCGCATATTCGCTTGAAACTCGGAAATCTGCGGGCCGGTGCCAATATGGGCATGCAGCAGTTGGACGGTCAGGCCAGACGCTTCGACTTGGTTTTTAATGTCCTGGATATCTTCAAACCACAGGCCATGCTTGGAACTCGGGCCGCCAGTATCGCACTCTTTGACATGCCCATGGCCAAAGCCGGGGTTGAGACGCAGGCCGATAGACCCCCGATAGCCGGCTTGGGCGAGGGCACCAAGCATAGACGGCGTACCGACATTGGGCAGAATATTTTCGCGGCGAATGACCTCAAGCGCATTGTCGCGAAAGACATCTGAGGTATACAGAATCGCTGGCGGGTTCTGACCGGATGGAAAGCCGGCTTTCATTGCCCGCAGGACTTCATTGCCGGACACCGCATCAATCCAGATGCCGCCTTCCCGCATTTCGTGTAAGACGCGGTGTCCCGAGCAGGCTTTCATCGCAAACCGGGCCTGTAGGCCAGCAGGCGTGGTCATCTCTTTGATCTCAGCGATCTTGGTGCGAATGGTATCTGCTTGATACAGCAGGAAAGGAGTCCCAATTTTCTGAGCAATCTCCTCAACCGCCGCCGGTGACCAGCTAGGAGTCGTAGTGTCCGCTGTGTTTGATTGCATGCCTTCAACCTCGTCTCTGACAAGAATAGTCCCGCCTACATATGCACAAACACACAAAAAGGCCAGCCCGGAGGGGTAAGGGTGGGGTGAGGGGCAGGCCCCAGCGCGAACCGTTGACTCGCTACCTGCCGGGCAGTATCGTGTGGCTCATGAGCGACCGGCACGACCCTGATCATGACCAGCGCCCTGATCATGATGACCATAATGATCACAACGATCACGATGCACATGGACCAGCGCCAGCCTACACTCAACGCCAATTAAGCCGAACAGAAAATAAGGCGCGAGAGGTCCAAGCCAAAGCGATTGAGTCTGTCTTAGAAGAGGACGCGGTCATCACTCCTGCGGATCTCGATGCTGTCCTGAACGCGTATGAAAATGACATTGGGCCTTTGAATGGCGCCAGAGTTGTTGCGCGGGCTTGGCTAGACCCGGCTTTTAAAAAACGCCTGGTGCTGAATGGGGCGGACGCTATTGCCGAACTGGGTTTTGGCGGCTTACAGGGCGAGCGCTTGATGGTGGTGGAAAACACCCCAAGCGTCCATAACGCAGTCGTGTGCGCCTTGTGCTCGTGTTATCCGTGGCCAGTCCTGGGCCTGCCGCCGTTTTGGTATAAAAGCCAGGCCTACCGATCGCGCATCGGTGGCAGACCCCGCGAAGTGCTGAGTGAGTTTGGTCTGGAGATCAGTGCTGAGCGGGAGATCTTAGTTTGGAATAGTAGCGCCCAAACCCGCTACATGGTTTTGCCCCAACGGCCGGCTGGAACAGAACAGATGAGCGAAGACGAACTGGCTGGGCTTGTCACTCGGGATGCCATGATTGGTGTGGCGGAGGTCCAACTCGATAGCAAGACAACCCAAACAATTGCGCACCGTCGGGTTGCCGACATGCAAGGCGAGGGTGCCCTGCCGCGTCAAAGTGGTGAGCTGATTTTTCAGGATGCATGGGAAGGCATCGCCTTTGCCATAGCCGTCGCTGTGTGTGAGCAAGGCCGGTACGTCTGGTCCGAATTTCAGGAACGTTTGATTGCTCAGATTGCTGAGGCTGACCAACACGAGCCTGCATTCAGACCGACGTATTACGAGTGCTGGCTGGCTGCGCTTGAGGCGCTCCTTGTAGACACAAACATCCTGTCGCGCAAGAAACTCACGACCCGTGCCAGTTGGCTGGCCCGCATGGCCGCACCCTCAGGCGGAGGCAGGACACCGTGGCTGGTGCGCGATTTTCCAGATGAAGAGGAAGAAACGTGAAACGTGGTGTCTCTGTCTTATCCCAGCATGGCGATTGGAGTTGGGGGTGGCTTCCTCTTGACGCGGGCTTTTGCAGTACGCTACCACGGCTCCTAGAGGAGGATACCCATGGCTTACGACGTACTCATTAGAAATGGCACGGTTGTTGACGGGACTGGTGCACCAAGCTTTCGAGCAGATATCGCTATAGCCAATGGCCGGATTGCCGAGATTGGCAAGATCAAAGAGGGAGCCACGCAGGTCATTGACGCGTCAGATCTGATTGTCTCACCAGGGTTTATTGATCCGCACACCCATTATGATGCCCAGATTTGTTGGGACCCGCTGATCAGTTGTTCAAGCTGGCATGGGGTGACGAGTGTGGTCATGGGCAATTGTGGGGTCGGCCTGGCTCCATGTCGGCCAGAGAACCAAGAAATCGCGGCGTGGGATTTGGTGAATGTTGAGGCGATTCCGATTGATGTCCTGAGTAAAGGCATTGCGTGGGACTGGGTCAGTTTTCCGGAATACATGCAGGCCGCCCAAAAACGTGGCTCGGGGATCAACTTGGGTTTTCTCGCCCCGCTGACTCCGTTCCGCCATTTTGTCATGGGTGAGGAATCCATGGACCGGGTAGCAACCCCGGAAGAGACAAGCCAGATCCAGGCGCTGCTGCGTGAGGCCATGCTAGCGGGGGCCTTAGGCATCACGACAACGGCTATTCCGCAACACATTGGCTATCAAGCCCGTCCGCTGGCCTGTCGCCAAGCGAGCCGTGATGAACTCAAAGCGTATGCCAATGTCCTCAAAGATCTCGGGCGGGGGGCAATGGAACTCGCGCTCACGGCAACCGCAGGAGAACTCTCGGACGAGGAATATGATCTGGTTGATTTCTTGCTGACAGAGAGTGGCCGACCGGTCACGTGGCTTGGCGTGATCAGCCGGGACGACAAACCCGACGCCGGGCCAGCAATGTTGGCCAAGGCCGATCCCTTGATCAAACGCGGCGGCGTACCGCAGGTCACCTGTCGGCCGTTTGTGATTCAGATTGATCTGCGCAATCCGTTTATTTTTGCCAACCATCCGTCTTGGAACCCGGTCTTTAACCGCCCAGTCGAAGAGCAAATACGGGTCTACCGTGATCCCAATTTCCGCCAGACGTTTCGCACAGAGCTTGAAACCCCGCGTATTTTCTCTGGCAACTGGGAGCGACTGGAAGTCAAAGAAGTCAGCAACCCAGCTCTGAAATCGTTGGAAGGCAAGACGGTCGCTGAGATTGCTGCCCAACGGGGCACAGATGGGCTCGATACTTTTCTGGACCTGGCTCTCGAAGACGATCTGCAACTGCAGTACACAATCGTCTTGTTCAACGCCAATGACGACTTGATTCCTGAGCTGATTACCGATCCACGAGCCATGATTGGTTTGTCTGATGGCGGGGCACACGTTGATATGTTGTGCGATGCTGGCTATTGCACCTATCTGCTCGGAACCTGGGTCCGAGAGAAACAAGTCTTGACCTTAGAGCATGCCGTCCAGCGTTTGACGACCGAGCCGGCGCGTTTCTTTGGGATTCAAGACCGCGGGCGGCTTGCTCAGGGGATGGCTGCCGATATTGCGATTTTTGATTACAACACCATTGGTTCAGGGCGACGGCCTGAGATGCGCTATGATCTGCCAGGTGGCGGCCGACGTTTGGTCATGCCTGCCCAGGGGGTACAGTATACGCTGGTGAATGGCGAGGTATTGTATTCCGGACAGCAACACACCGGGGCAATGCCTGGTCAGGTGCTGCGGGCCGGGGGATTGTAGGCTGAAAATCGAATCTCCATCGCAGCGACGCCCCGCTGGGGCGTTGCCAAGGACCGGAAGAAAGGAGCGATAAAACGCATGAAAAAGATATCTCTCGTCGGACTTTGGATCATTGTCAGCTTTGTCCTCAGCTCCCCTTTGGCGCGGGCCCAAGAAGCCAGCGCGCCGAGTATGGTCAGCTTGGCCATGGCCGAGTCGATTATTGCTGCGGCCAAAGCCAAAGCGGAACAGGAAGGCTGGGCGATGAGCTTTGCCGTAGTCGATAATTCTGGGCGTCCGGTGGCCATGGTCCGTATGGACGGTACGCGCTGGATGACGCCTAAGGTGGCCCATAGCAAAGCCCTGACCTCGGCCACCTTCGGCCGTCCCTCCGCCTCAGTCCAAGAGTTTGCCACGGGTCGCCCCCAGCTGTTTAAAAACGTGCAAAAGCTGATCGGCGAGCCCTTGCTGCCGGCGGGCGGCGGCTTACCGATCATGGTCGGTGGCAAGCTGCTCGGTGGAGTTGGGGCCAGTGGTGGCACAGAAGCCGAAGATATTGAAGCGGCGCAGGCTGGACTGGATGCGATTGGGGCGGAGTAAACCCACACACGGGACGCACTGGAGTGCGTCCCCATTCTCCTCCAGGCAACTCCTACTTTTTACGAACCGTCACCCCAGCCCGCTCTTCCTGTAATGCAAAAGGAGCGGAAGAATCCCGGTCGCCCCAGCCACGGGCCATGCCTTCAACAAATTCCTGCTCGACAGCGTTAGCCAAACTCAGGGGCACCTCAAACTCGCGCCCCAGCTCAGTTGCCAGCCCGATGTCTTTGCGGGCCCAACGCAGCGCAAAACGGGCGTGGTCAAAATCGCCTTTGAAGATGACTTCTGGAATCATGTAGTTCAGCATCAAGCCTTGCCCAACCGCGCCGTCTTGGATCGCCTGGAGCAGGGCTTGCGGCTCAACCCCAGCTTTGACGCCCAGCGTCAATCCTTCGGCCAAGAGGGACAGGGTGCTAATCCCAATCATATTATGCACAATCTTGGCGATTTCCCCACAGCCGATGCCGCCGACGTATGAGACCTTGTTGCCAATCGCGTCAAGTACCGGTTTGACGCGCTCGTAGATCGCCTTGTCTCCACCGACCATCACCGCAAGTGTAGCCGCTTGCGCACCAACTGGACCGCCGCTGACTGGCGCATCTAACACATGCACCTTCTGTTCTTGAAACGTCGCACAGATATCCCGAATGAGAGTTGGCGAACTGGTTGATAGATCAATATACACGGTGTCCGACTCCGCACCTTGTAAAATACCGCCCTCTCCCAGGGCAACTTCCTCGACCTGTTTAGGACCAGGCAGTGAGGTGAACATAATTTCGCTGGCGGCTGCCACAGCCCGCGGACTGTCCGCCCACTGAGCGCCTTTTTCAAGCTGCGGGTTCGCCGCTTCTTTGCGTACATCATGAACGGTGACTGAGTGGCCGGCGGCAATGAGGTGTGATGCCATTGGGCCGCCCATATTACCAAGTCCAATAAATCCGATCTTCATGCTGTCCTCCTTATTTCACCAACCGAAACTTCGGTAACGTCACCTCAGGTGTAACATCGTCAAACGTCACTTCAACCGCTAAGCCACAGCCTAATTCGTCATTCTCACAGCCTATGACTTGGCTGATAATCTGCACGCCTTCTTCAAGATTGATGAGAGCAACATTATAGGGAATGTCGTCGGCAAAGCCTGCATGCCAGCGCTGATGATAAATGCCATACGAATAAATTGTGCCCTGACCGCTCAGCGGCACCCAGTCTTGCTCGTCACTCAGACAGTTGGTGCACACTGGACCTGGCGGCAGGTGGATGTAGTCACACGTTTGACATTTCTGGGCAACAAACTCGTGCCGCCTGGCGGCCTGCCAATATGGCTCATTCCATTTTTCAATGACGGGGAGTGGTTTTTTGTATTCAGCCATTGTGTTACCTCCGCAGAATAAGCGCGCCGGCATGTTCGCGTAGCCCGCCGGTATAGGTGCACATAATTCGTTCCACATCGGCGATTTGGCGCTCGCCGCACTCACTGCGTAGTTGGCGCACGGCATCGCAGGTATTTTGCCAGCCGACCATGTATGTCTCAGACAGCTGGCCGCCGTTGACGTTAAGCGGCAGTTCTCCACCGAGCGCAATCCGGCCATCCTGAATCCAGCTCCCGGATTCTCCGCGCGGACAGAAGCCATAATTTTCAAGGGCAGCGATGACGGCTGGGCTGTAGGCATCCTGCACATACAGCGCCTGAATGTCTTTTGTCGTGACCTGTGCCATATCAAAGACCATCTTGGACACCGCTTCCTGCTGAAAGCTTTGCATCACAAGATCAGGCGTTTCGTAGGCACGGAAGGCTTCCTGGCGACCCATACCGCTGATATAGGCCGGTGGTTTCTTGAGATCTTTGGCTCGCTCTGGAGTCGTTAAGATAAAGGCATGCCCACCGTCTGTGATATAGCAATAATCAAACATGCGCAGTGGCCAGACGATGTAGCGGGCGTTCATATAATCGTCGAGCGTAATAGGCGTCTTTTGCGCCGCTTTGGGATTAAGCATAGCGTGTTTGCGCTGGTTGATCGCAATGGTCGCTAACTGTTCCTCTGTTGTCCCATACAGATGCATATGCCGACGAAAGGCAAACGCAAATGGTCCGGACGGATTAAAGCCACCGTACGGTGCATGTTCTTCAAGGAGCGCTCCACCAAAGCGATTACGATTTGTTTTTTGATTGGTGCCATAGACCAGCAAAATGTAATTGGCCATGCCGGCGTTGAGCAGCAGCGCAGCATGTTGGATCATATAACAACCTGTTGCACCTGATGCCTCCACCGCGCCGCCAACTTTTGGATTCAAACCGAGCATTAAACCGACTTTGAGATAATCGCCCTGACGACCGTAGCTCGGCTGAACAAACAGTCCGTCGATATCATCCTTCTTCAGTCCACAATCATCCAGCGCAGCTTTTGCCGCGTCAATAGCCAGCTCATCGCCGATTTTTTCAGGCACTGCGCCTTGCGGTGTATCGCCGACACCAACAATACAGACTTGATCACGGAGATCACGAAGTCCCATATGATCCCTCCTTGCCGGAGCTATACAAAACTAGACCAAGGGATGCAAGCGATATGCGTGCTGAGCCCAGCTTGACGACACACGAGTGAATACGATTTAAAAGGATCTGCACAAAACGAAGGAGGACACGAGTGAAAACAATGATCCAGATGGTTCCGTCCATGCCAGTCAAATCGAACGAAGAGCGCAAACAGCTCAGACCTGTTGGCCGCAATGTCGAGAAGTATGCCGAGATCATCGACGGCATGGTCGATCTCGTGAAAGCGTGTGACGAGTTGGGCTTTTGGGGCATGAGTTTTATTGAACATCACTTCCATTCCGAAGGGTTTGAGATGCTGCCCTGCCCAGGCATTATGAACGCCTGGCTGGGTCCCTACGCCAAACGTATGCGCATGGGCCAGCTCGGTTATGTGATGGGCACGCATAATCCATTGCGGGTGGCAGAAGAGACGGCACTCTTGGATCATATTTTAAAAGGACGTTTCTTTGTCGGATTTGCGCGTGGCTATCAGGCTCGTTGGGTACGGACCTTGGGGCAGGCATACAAATCTTTGCCAACGCTGTCGAATCGAGAATCTGCTGATCAGGCTGAGGCTGATGAGAATAACCAACAGATCTTTCGTGAGATGGTCACCATTGTGAAGAAAGCCTGGACGCAGCAGAGCTTTGCACACGATGGCAAGTTTTTCGAAGTTCCATACCCGTATGAAGGCATCGACAATTATCCCGGCTATCCATGTGCCCAAGAGTATGGCGCCCCTGGTGAAATCGACGAGCAGAACCGTGTCCGTCAAATCAGTGTCGTGCCCGCGCCCTATCAAAAACCCCATCCGCAAGTGTTCATCAGTTCTTCCGGCAGCGCAGACTCCGCCCGCTGGTCGGGAGAGGAAGGCTTCACCTGCTGTTATTTTGCACCCATGCCAGGCGCGCGGGCACAAGATATTGCCTATCGCGAGGGGGCAGCCCAGGTCGGCAAAACCCTCAGCCCCGGCCAAGGCCAAGGCTTACTCCGTTTCTTGTTTGTGGGCAAAACACGTGAAGAAGCGTACGAGAAGGTCAATGCAACAATCGTTCCGTTTTTCTCTCAGTTTGCCGTGCACTTTTTTCCCGTGCTGCTAGGCGAAGGAAAGGGCTCGATGCTGGAACGGGTGATGAAGACGGGCCTGATCGTGGCCGGTACTGTGGACGACGTCAAACAACAGATCGATGAAATCTATACTGAGATTCCGTTCGACTACTTCTCTCTGGTTGCCTATAACGGCTTAGAACCCCAAGAGCAGCTGATAGAAGATGTTGAGCTGTTTGCGACAAAGATTGCGCCTGAATTTGCCTGAGCGCAAGCTCATGTTCTCTGAGGAAACTGAAGACAAGAGGATCACACACAAAATATGATTATCCTTCTTGCTTTTTTGGGGTCTTTGACACTGGCCAAGTATTGATATCTGGTCAACTTTCTCATTGACAAACCGTCTTGAGGGCGTCTACAACTGCCTTCTTACTGCATACCTCATCTGCTTCCGAAAGGAGAAAAACCATGCCCCGTTTAGGCGTTGTCATCTCAACAGTATCCGGTGCGTCATATAAGGAAACCACCGAACTCAGTCGAGTCGCAGAAGACACCGGCTGGGATGCCGTCTTTATGTCCGAGGCTATGAACGATGCTTTGGCAGGAATCCAGGCCATGGCTTTGGCAACCAAGCGGATTCAAGTCGGCACCTGGATTGCCAATATTTATCTCCGCCATCCAGCTTTAGCTGGGGCAAGCGCCGTGGCGATTGATGAGTTGTCTGACGGTCGATTGATCCTCGGACTGGGGGTGAGCCATCGTCCCTTGCTGGATGCGCTCGATATTGAGATGAAAGAAGCTCGCACGTATTTCCGTGAGTATATCGGAACCGTCAAAAAGGTCATGGCTGGCGGTCCTCCCAAGGAGGGTATGAGTCTCCAGTTTCGACCAGCTGCGCATAAGATTCCAATCTATCTTGGTGCTCTCGCCTTAGAAACCGTTGAGCTGGCAGGCGAGGTTGCGGACGGAGCAATGCTGTATCTGTGTACCCCTGATCGCGTCCGTGAGGCCATTGGCCGTTTGGAACGTGGGGCAGAAAAGGCTGGTCGGAGTCCCGCTACTATTGAGACCACTCTCGGTATTCCAGTCTATCTTTCCGATGATATTGAAGCCGCCAGAGCTGAGGCTCGCAAAAATCTGGCCTTTGCCGGTGGCTTACCATTCTATAACAGACTGTTCTATCGGAGTGGCTTTGCCCAGGAAGCTGACGCCTTGAGTCAAGCGCTGGCCAAAGACAACCAGGCTGCTGCCGTTGCAGCTATTTCTGACGAGATGGCGGATGCCATGTGTTTGATTGGACCGGCGCCGCGCTGCCGCGAACGACTCCAGGCTTTTTGTGAAGCAGGTGTACAGCTCCCGATCCTTGTGCCAAACCCCGTCAAGGAAGATTTTGACAGCGCAATACGCAAGACCTTGGAAACGTTTGTCGGAAGTTGATACAACAGGTAAATCTATTACCCAAAAAGGAGGGTCGTCGTATGGTGTACGAGATGCGTGTGTATACATTACAGCCGGGTAAGGTGCCGGAATTTCAGGCGTTGATTGAAAAAGAAGCGCTACCACTCATCAGCAAATACTCCAAGCTGGTTGGCTGGTGGTCTACCGAAGTAGGTCCGCTCAACGAGGTGGTTCACATCTGGGCGTATGAAGATCTGAATCACCGCGCCACAGCACGGGCTGCTCAGGGGGCAGAGCCGGAACTCCAAGCATTCCGATCCAAAGCCCTGGGGATGATTGTTAGCCAGTACAATAAGATCATGACTCCGGCTAGCTTTTCGCCGCTGCAGTAAACTGAGGAGTGTGAGAGGTCGGAGTAATCCTCCGGCCTCACAACCGATGATGCCGCATAGCCAAAGCCACATTCATCTGCAGATAGCGCAGTGGCTCAGGTGGGAGCCAGCCAGTTTTGTCGGGTGATGACATGACATGTAAATCTGCGTTTTGTTCGTTTGCGTCCAGGTCACAGATAAGCTTGCCGCTATAAAATCCACTGACTAACCCGAACCCGTTGTAACCAACGCTGTATAAAAGACTATCGCCTGTCCCCATCCGTCCAAGCAATGGTGTGTGAGAACGGGTCAATGCCATCACGCCGCTCCAGGTGTGCGCAGGGTGGACGGTTTGTAAATACGGATAGCGTTTGACGAGGCGCTCGACCAAACGTTGGTAGGCGTTGGGCTGGTGGCGATAGGTCACCGCATTGTTGTAGTCGTAGCGTGCCCCGCCTCTGATCAGCAGGCGACCGTCAGGTGTGAGCCGAATCGTATGGGTCGCATCCATTTCATACCGACCAGGCAGGGTGGTCCAGGCACCGTGACCTCTGACGGTCTCATCCACCGGTTCAGTAACAACAACGTATAGGTGCAGGGGCATAAGGATGCTTTTGAAAAATCCAAGCCTGGGCGTGTAGGCATTTGTAGCCACAATGACAGTGTCAGCAGTGACTTGGCCAGTCGGACAGCTGATCTCAACAGGTTTGCCTTGCTGCAGCTGCAGGACTGGAGTGTGTTCGTACATCTGCACCCCGAGTCGTTCAACAGCGGTTTTGAGCCCACGCACGAGTTTGCCCGGATGAAGCGTTGCCCAGTGGGGTAGAAAGATACCAGCTGGATAAAATGCTGACGTGATTTTTGCGGCTAACTCTTTTCCCTGCCACAGCTGGACGGCCATTCCGAGCTGAGCATAAGCAGAGACCTGTTTCTCTAAGGTACGTACTTCTGCCTCTTTCTTTGCGAGCCGGAGTGCACCGGATTCATTCAGGTCACACTCAATCGCTTCATCGCGAATGGTTTGGACAAGATGCTGGTACCCACGTTCGGCATATTGAGCATAAGGCTCGACAGCCGCCGCCCCTTTGCGAAAAAAGAGTTCGTCCCAGCCGTGATATTCTTGGGAGATAAATCCGCTGCTACGTCCACTCGCCCCATAGCCAATTTCTTGCCCCTCAATCAGCACAATATGTTTGTCTGGATAACGCTGCTTGAAATGATAGGCGCTGCTGAGTCCCGTTATACCGCCCCCAATGATAGCGATATTAGCTTGCACGTGGCCGCTGAGCGGTGGATTGGGCAGGTAAGGTTCAGCCAGCCAGAAACTATCTGGACTATCGCTCAACGTCGCGTTCACTTTTCCAGACCCTGAATGAACGACAGGACTGCGTCGGCACAAGCGTCCGGCATGGCTGCCGCCAAATGGTAGGCGGTGCTGGGTAAGACCAATAATTGAGAATTGGGAATCTGGGTCTGCCATTCCCGGACGGTTTCCACTGCAGCCAGAGCGCCTCTGTCGCTGGTAATGACTAAGGTCGGGGCTTTTATCTGCGACAGAATATGGGTGATATTCATGCTGCCGACGTAACGAAAGATACCGGCCATGACCTGTGCTGGGGCTTTGCCCATCTCCTGAATCCACCATTCACGCATCTCTGGACTGACAGCGCCCAAACGCCGGCCCATCGTCGTTCGGGCCCAGCTTTCTACTCCCTCCTTTTCAACCTGTTCGAGCCACGCTCCGGGATTGAGCGAACTATTGGCCAAGGTGGCTGGGCCACCAATCACTGTCAGGCTTTTGACCGTATCTGGATGATCGTGCGCAAACTGCATTGCGGCACTGCCTCCCACCCGCTGACCGACAACATGTACGGAGCTGAGTCCCAAGTGATCAAGTAAGCCTTTCAGGTCTGTGGCCAAGCCACCCAGCGACCATTCATAGTCTGGTGATGGAATACTGGACTGACCGAAGCCTCTTAGATCGGGACGAATGAGGCAAAACTGACGGGCCAGGCGCGGTACCCAGGCGAACCAGGCTTTGCTGGTGTCTGCCACACCATGGATGAGCAAAATGGTTTCCGGACTGGTCCATGGGTCGGTGTAATCGTCATGTTCATAATGCATAGTCAGGGTAGCGTCGATCCGAGCCTGTGGCATGAGTGTGCTCCTTCTGTGTTCACTGTCTCTTGGGTCTTACTCTGCTTGGCCCTGCTTCTGCAAGAGAGAGGTTGGCATACAGGAGTGAGGCTTGATAGAAGAAGGCAGTTGTTATGAAAAACTCTGAAGACTACCCTGTCCGCGTCATCCGCCACGTGGCGATTCCCATGCCAGACGGCGTCCGGCTTGGGGCAACCCTGTATATGCCGGATGCCTCGAACGACGGCCCTTTTCCAGCAATAGTGGAGTCCCACCCGTATCGTAAAGACGATAACAAGATCCCGCGTGATTGGCGCACGCATAGCTATTTTGCCCGCAAGGGCTACGTTGGGGTCCGTCTCGATACCCGAGGCAGTGGCGCCTCGGAAGGTATTGCTGAGAACGAATACACGGTCGAGGAGCAATCCGACTGTTTGCAGGTCCTGGCCTGGCTGGCTGATCAGCCGTGGTGCACGGGTAAGCTTGGTATGTATGGTTCATCCTACGGGGGCATCACCGCTATCCAGACTGCGATGCATGCCCCGCCCCAGCTGAAAGCGATTATTCCCATGCATGCCTTGGTCGATCGGTATGGCCAGGATGTGCACTATCATGGTGGCTGTCTGCCGGTCAATGAATCAGTGGCGTGGGCGGGCCGTATGGTGGCCTTAAATGCCCTGCCACCTTTACCTGAAATCGTAGGGGATGAGTGGGAAGCCTTATGGCACGAGCGTTTGGAACACACTCCGCAGTGGCCGTTCGAGTGGCTGCGTCACCAAACCCGTGACGTGTATTGGCAAAACGGTTCGCTGTGTGACCATTGGAATGCGATTCAATGTCCAGTGTTTGCCATCGGGGGATGGGCAGACAGCTACAAAGATTTTGTCCTACAGATGTTGCAACATCTACGTGTTCCGTGCAAAGGACTGATCGGCCCGTGGCTGCACGACATGCCGCATGTGGCTCGGCCCGGACCGCAGATCGATCATCTGCGGGAAATGCTGCGCTGGTGGGAGTATTGGCTCAAAGGGGTGCCGAACGGGATCATGGACGAGCCCCGACTCACTGTCTGGGTGCAAGGCTCGCGTTCACCCGATCCGTATCGTGAAATGACTCCTGGCTACTGGCGGTCTGAAACACAATGGCCAGTTGCGCGGATGGATTCGCAAATCTGGTATTTGGGGACTGCAGGCGATTTTGGGTCGGAACCCCCCGCACGGGCTGAGCCGGAGGTGTGGGATGGTCCGCTCACGCTCGGCCTGACGGCGCCATTTTGGTGTACCGGCCTGCGGCCGAGTGGACTGCCACGGGACCAGCGTCAGGACGATGCCTGCTCACTGACCTTCACAAGTGCACCGCTGACTGCGTCCTTTGAAATCTTGGGCTTCCCCACGGTGCAGGTATACGTTGCTGCTTCAGAGCCTGTCGCTCAGCTGGCAGTGAAACTGTGTGATGTTGGTCCAGACGGATCTTCACTGCTTGTCACACGTGGCATGCTGAACCTGACCCATCGGCATAGCCATGCCGAGCCAACCCCATTGGTGGCTGGGGAAGTCTATCCGGTGAGCGTAGAGTTGAGCAGTATCTCGCACGTTTTTGCTCCAGGCCATTGCCTCCGTTTGAGTATGGCTGGAGCAGCGTGGCCACTGGCGTGGCCGCCACCGCAGCCCGCTCAGCTGACGCTCTATCATGACGCTGAGCACCCTTCTCAGCTTATCCTTCCTGTTATGCCAGCCCAATCTCCAGCTTTGCCAGCTCCCGTTTTTGGTCCGCCTGATGTGCCAGTTGCGCCTGCACAGTCAGAGGCTGGTGATCGCTCCTATACCGTCGAACACGATATGCTGGATGGTATGGTGACGCTCAGGCTGCGGGTTGGGAGTACGACGCATTTAACGCAACACAAGCTCACGATGAGCGAGACCAATGAGAAAGACCTGTCGATGCGAGAAGATGATCCCCTGAGCTGTACAGCAGAAATGCGACGCCACATAGAGTGGGAACGAACAGACTGGAAGATTGTTATTGACAGCAAAATTCGGCTGAGCTGCACGGCAGACATGTTTCTTGTCCAGATTGATCTGACAGCCCAGCATAATGGAGCGGCTGTTTTTGCTCGGTGTTGGGAAGAAGAAATTCCTCGTGTGCTGGGGTGAGGAGAGACACCGATGCCCACGCAGTTTCAAGTCGGCCAACGTTTTCCTGACCTGTGCCTCCCCGATCACACCGGACGTGTGGTCACGCTCTCTGAGTTGACTGCTCCAGACGAGTTCAGCCGCCGCATAGGTTTTGAGACCGGCCGACCGCTGATCGTTGTCTTTTATCGCGGCTTTTTTTGTCCGAGAGATCGCCTGCAATTGAGTCAGCTGGTCTCTTTTTATCCCGAAGTTGTATTGAACCAAGTCAGCCTTGTTGTGGTCAGTGTTGATGCGCCAATTGTGGCGGCGGCGTATCGAGCTGGGCTGGGGGCTACGTTTCCGTTTCTGAGTGATCAGGAGCGGACAGCTATTGGCCAGCTCGGCATTATGGATAACACTGATGGCGAGTATGCAAACGTCGCCATTCCGCATACGTTTTGTCTGACTCCGGAGCTGACGATCGAGACAGTCTATACCGGTTGGTGGTTGGCGGGCCGCCCGACAGTCGAAGAATTACGCCAGGCTATACGTGTGTTGCGCCAACAGCTGGACGACTATGCGTATGCGGCCTGGGATACGCCTGAGATCACAGCTGTGCGCATTCCGGCAGCGTATTGGGATGAGCGGACGGAAGGAAAAATCTGGCGTAGGGTGGGCAAGGGGAGAGGGCGGGTACAGTGGTTTGCTCGTGGACAAGGCAGTATCGAATCGGAGCAGGGCGAGGAATTGTTTGTGCATTTTACTGGGATTCCGGGCCAGGGGGATCGGACGCTTCAGCCTGGAGAGCGGGTTGAGTTTGAGATTGCTGAGGGGCCGCGAGGGCGGTATGCAGTGGATGTGAAAGTGATTAAATGATTGAAAAAAAGGGGAATATGACATGGCGAAATTTGAAGAATACGCAAACAAGTATCAGACCATCCAAATGGAACGCCGCGACGGAGTGTTGCAGCTGACGTTTCATACCGATGGCGGCAGTCTGCAGTGGGGATTGTTGCCACATCGTGAGTTTACTCGGGCATTCGGGGAGATTGGAACCGATCCAGACAATAAACTGGTAATCATGACTGGAACGGGTGACGACTTTTCTGGCCCACGCTCAACACCAGCCTTACGTCCCCAGGTCAACGCCCGGAGCTGGGACCCGGTGTATTGGGAAGGCAAACATTTGCTGACCAATCTGCTGGATATTGAAGTGCCGATGATTAGTGCTATCAACGGCCCGGCGCTGCGCCACTCTGAAATTCCGCTCCTGTGTGACATTGTGCTGGCCTCGGACACGGTCGAGTTCCAGGACTCGGCCCATTTCCCAAACGGTATGGTCCCAGGCGATGGTGTGCACGTGGTATATCCGCTCTTGCTCGGACCTAATCGGGCGCGCTATTTTCTGTTGACCGGCCAAATTCTTTCTGCCCAGCAAGCTTTAGATCTGGGATTAGTCAACGAGCTTTTGCCAAAAGATGCGCTCCTGTCTCGGGCTTGGGAACTGGCTGAGCAGTTGCTGCGCCAGCCTCCGCTCACACGTCGCTACAGCCGAGTCGTGCTGACCCAAGAGATCAAGCGGCGGATGCTTGACGTGCTGGGATATGGTCTGGCGTTGGAAGGGCTGGGGCTTTTGGATTCTGAGTCGGCAGACGACAAATCTGCTCAATAAGAGTTACGAAGGTTTGCCTCTATGGACCAGTCCCAATCGATTCTCTACCCGATTCCTCTCCTCACCCGGAAGCTCCCCTCGCATGTCTACGCGCGGGGGCTGCTGTCTCCCAATGAATGTGACCGGCTGATCATGATTGCAGAAGACAAAGGCTATCAGCATTTTGAAGAGTCGCGCCATGGCGAAGCCGGAGCGGTACAGGTTGAAACCTGTGAAGTGCTGCCCAATGATGCTGACTTTGTCTATCGAAAAATGGCCAGCACTGCTGCTGAACTGAATCAAGAGCATTGGCAACTGGCGCTGACTGGTATTACGCAAGCGTTTCGTGTCCTGCGTTACTACGCGGGCTATTGGACACGTCCGCACGTTGACCGAGACTACCGGCTGGCCGACTCCAGCAAGCTGTCGTGTATCATCCAACTCGTTTCGTCAGATGACTTTTCAGGTGGTGTGTTAATGGTGGCTGAGACAGATGTCATTACGCTAGAACGTGGCGATGCCGTCTTCTTCCCTGCTCATGAAATCCATACGCTCTCTGCAGTAACAGGTGGCACCCGGCTTGTTTTGGCCGGCTGGGTGCATGGGCCTGTGCTGCGCTAAGGAAGTGCTATGCCACCGCACATTCTGTTTCTCAATCGGACGGCTCACACGCTCGGTGGAGCAGCGACGTGGCTCGACTATATTGAACCGGGGCTGCGAGATTGTGGCTGGCGGGTGACTGTTGGGTTATTGGAAGGGAAACAGTTTCACCGCCCAGAACGTTACCTGGAAAAACATCCGCATCAAGAATGGCTGCGGATTGCGTGTACCACAGGGACTGCTGAGGGGCGCCGTGAAGCCTTACGAGAGGGAATCCGATCGCTTAAGCCGGATCTTATTATTAGCCTCAACGTCGCAGATGCACTTGCTGTCATAGCCGATTGGCGTTCCTCGGGGCAGCTTACTCCACGGATTGCGGTGTCAGCCCAGATGATTGACGAGGGTTTGTTACAAGACATTGCTGCTTTTTCCGACATGCTTGACGCTGTGATATGTACCAATGCACTGACCAGACAGCTGGCGATCAAGCTGGGTGGAATGCCATCAGAACGCGTGTGTTATGGCCCTTACGGTGTTGCTATCCCTGAGCTTGGGCTTCCTACGGATACAGCCGTTCCTGCTCAGCGTCTGCACCTCTTTTATGTTGGCCGTATCGACTGGCCTGATAAGAGAATCCATGATCTTGTTCCCATACTCGACGCATTGGAGGCCCGAGCAGTTCCGTTTACTCTGACAGTTATTGGCTCAGGTCCTGACGAAGCAGAATTCCGCCGTCGCATGCAGGTCCGTATACAAGACGGTTCCGTACAACTCATCGGCCGGCTGGCACCCGAAATGATTTGGCCTCGCATCCATGCGGCCGGCGGGGTGCTGCTGCTGACTTCGTGGACAGATACTGGCCCGTTTGTTGTGTTTGAAGCGATGGCCTGGCATGTGCCTGTTGTGTCTTCTCAGTATTACGGATCAGGGTTGGAACGGGCGTTACGTCACACACAGACGGCTATGCTATTTCCGATTGGCGATGCGCCGGCCGCTGCCGACTGCTTGCGGCAGATCTGGACCGACCGGGCGCTCCACCGCAGACTCATCGACAATGCCGCGCAGCTGGTGCATGACTGGTATTCTCTTGAGAAGTCGATCGCTGAATGGGATCGGGTGTTTCGTTCCCTATTGGAAATGCCGCTGCGAACCGGCTCACTAGAACAGGTACGTCGTTTGGTACCAGAGCACATTGAGCTGTCCGCTCAACCGTCTGAAAACGACGAATGGCCATTAAGCATGGCTCGGGTTGGGCCTGATAACTCGGAATTTTGGACATATGTTGCCGAACTTGACGCAGACTGAGCCGCATATGTCATATGCGAACAGGAGATTGTGATGGATATCCGAAACTGGAACCGCGATGCGTGGAACCACCGGGTGGACGCTGGAATCCGCTGGACGGTGCCGGTCGATTCCAGCGTGATCCAGCAAGCGCGCGAAGGCAAATGGGAACTCTTTCTGACCTCGTCGCGACCAGTGCCGGGCAACTGGTTTCCCGTTCTCGACGGTCTATCCGTGCTGTGTCTTGCTGGTGCTGGGGGACAGCAGGCGCCTATCCTGGCGGCGGCAGGCGCGTGTGTGACTGTGCTTGATAATTCGCCGGCCCAACTGGGCCAGGATGACCTCGTCGCCCAGCGCGAAGGGCTCACAATCAAGACCGTGGAAGGCGATATGGCTGATCTGTCAATGTTTGAGGACGAAACATTCGGCCTGATCGTACATCCGTGTTCGAACTGCTTTGTGCCGGACGTACGGCCCGTCTGGCGTGAAGCCTTTCGTGTCCTCAGGCCCGGTGGTGTGCTGCTGGCCGGATTTGTGAATCCGCTTGTGTATCTGTTTAATGCCGATGCGTTAGAGACAGGCGATCTCACGGTGACGCAGACGCTGCCTTGGTCTACAGTCGAGACTTTGAGTCAAGAGGAACTCGCGCAGCGGAAAGCAGACGGCGAGCCGCTGTGGTTCGGTCATCTGCTCACAGATCAGATTGGCGGCCAGATTGACGCTGGGTTTATGCTTGGCGGATTTTACGAGGACGACCATGGAGACGACGATCGGTTGTCTCGATTCACACCGTGGCTGATTGGGACAAGAGCCGTACGACCAGTACGGGAATCGGGCTGAGCGATTCCGAGCCAAACTACTCAGAGCCCTCGGCTCCGCCAAGACTCTCTCCTGAAGCCAGGAAACTGGCATACAAGAAGCCGTCGCCAGTTGCCTTGAATCGAATCTCACGAGTGTCACCAATTTCAATTGGGCTGTCTTGTGGGTTGAGTCCTGCAAGCTCCATACGCATCGAGAGTGAAGTATTGATGGCATCACGGTAGACCGCAGTGCCGCTGAAGGCTGTGTTTGTAGCGTCAGACTGGCCAGACTGATCATGCTGGTTGTGCTCGAACGACAGTGTCCACGACCCTGCATCAAAACCGCTGACCCGTTCTGCTGCGAGGTCAAGTCGTGTTTTTTCACCGCTGCGTATCTGGACCGTACCAGCCACTCGAAATGCAGACACCCCCCAGAAGGATTCAACCACGCCCACGCCGTGTACAGTCTCAATGTCAGACTGGCCAGAATCCACCGCGTGATCACCAGATGACGGAGTGCAGATGAGACTCCCTGCCAGGACGACTCGATGACGCTCGCTGTCGTCGGCTGGACCGGCCAGCGCGTCACTCACCGCCTTTCCTCCAAAGGCAACGGGAGCTATTGATGGGAGGTCTGCAAGGCCGAGTTCAGAAGCAGAGCCAAGATGGGCTGGATGAGCTAGATGGGCTAGCTGAGCTGGATGGGCTAGCTGAGCTGGATGAGCTAGATGAGCTAATTCATCAACAGGCACTTCGGGGAGTCCGTCGGTAATGGATGAGAGCACAACCAGAGACAGACTCCGTCCATTTTCTCGCAATATCAGTCCACGTTGCTCCATCCGGGTCAAAAAGTCCTCCCGCGCAGCAGCGGCTTGAGCCTCCCCTAGGCGCTCGGCAAAAAAGGCGTGCAATTGTTTGTCTGACAAGATCTTATCAGCGAGCAATAGCGCCTCACGATACGTGCCGTAGATTTCCACCCAACGATTGACTGCACCGATACGGCTATCCCAGATCACGAGGCGCTCAGCAGTCTGGAATCCGACTAAGGCTCCACGTTGGCGCGTCTTCATCCACAGGCGCGACACCCGCTCTCGCGAAGAGCCTAAATACGTGCTTGGTTCACGAGTTTCTGTATAGTCGAAATCAAAGGTGTAGCAGATGTCGAACTGATGCTCAGGAGCAAACGGATATAAGACGGACAGAATCTCCGGGGGACGAATGTTTTTCACACCGAGCTTGTCCGGCGCTGTGAAATAGGGGCTAAAGCGATCCAGCTCAATCGCAAAAAATTTCTTTGGCGGTTGCAGATGGGTCACCATCGGTATGATCTCGGACATCTGCTGATAGTCTTCTTCACATTCTCCAGGAAATCCATATAACCAGTTCCAGATCGGATGCAGGCCAAACTCTGCGCACCATTTTAAGAGCTGAATATTTTGTAATAAGGTACAACCTTTGCGCATGAGGGTGAGCACCTGGCTACTCAGGCTCTCAATCCCCGGCTGGATGATTTGGACCTGGGCGGCGGCCAGCGCTTTGACTTGTCCGCGTGTCAAATTCGCCTTGACTTCGAAGAAGGTGGGCACGCCAGGGGCTGCCTCGGGCAGGCGCGGAATCATTGACTCAAAGTAGCCTAAATCCAAAATCTGATCAGCTGGCTGCATGAGGAGGACCCGGTACGGGTCCATGTAGTGCTGGTGGAGATATTGAATTTCCTCAATCGCTCGGTCGGCGGATTTGCTACGAAAGGCCATGGTCACGCCATTCAAGCCGCAAAAAGTGCAGTGGCTCTTTGCTCCCCACCAACAGCCACGTGCAGTCTCATAATTCAGATGCGGTTGTAAGTCGGGGAAGGCGGCGTGGAACTGGGGGAAGAAGTCATCGAAGTTCGGGTACGGGAGAGCATCCATATCATTGACGGGCTCACCCCACTGACTTGGCCGCCGAACCGTGCCGTCTGTATCACGCGAATGGATGCCACGTAATGATACCTGTACAGTGCTTACTGTATGAGAGTCATCCGCCAATGCGGCTTGGGCAAATTCGGGAAAAGTATGATCGGATTCTCCGGAAAAGACATAATCAATGAAGGGAAAGCAGGCCATCAGGCCAGCGCCCATATCGCCTTCTGCATTTGGTCCGCCAAAGAGAATTTGGATGTGGGGAGAGGTCTCTTTGATTCTCTTGGCCATGGCCAGTGAGGCGAGGTTTTGTTGGAACATAGTGGTGAACCCCACCATGCGATACAAGGACCAATCGATCTCAGTTACGCAGCGTTCAATAAATGCACTTGCCTGGTCTTGGGCTTGGCTAACCTGCTCCTGAAGCGCGGCCAGGCTCGTCGCGTCTTCGCGTTGAGCGGCACTCGTCAGTTGCCAAAAATGCTCCGTCTGCGCCGCCGATGGGGATCCATACAGAGCCGGGTAAAAAATCCAGTCGCCAGGAAAACCAGCCCCACCATGCGCCAAACGTTGGTAAAACGAATATCCAATGAGGTGCGCGAAGTCTAAACCCAGATAGCGTACATCGGCGTCAATACCACGCGTCGCCAAGCCTGCCTTGAGCAGAGACAAGCCTAAAGACGGCATATACGGCAGTCCAAAAGGCAGTGATAAGAGCAGAATCTGGGCTGGCTGTGTGTTACGCAACTTCCGCAATTTTGGATTCGTCACGCTCGAAACAGACTCATCATGGTCGCTCAGTGCAGTGGGCATGCTTTTCCTCCGGCTTATGTCGCCGATTGCGAATACTGGGCATATTGTGTCTGGTCTTGAACCCCAGCTTTTTTGAATGCCTGCTGGCGCTCAAAACATTTGTTACACCTACCACAATGCAGACCGCCCTGCGGGGCGTTACACGTCAGGGTCAGGGCCAACGGCAGCTGTTGAAAACGCTGAATCACTTCTTCTTTAGTGGCGTGTCGAAACGGAGTCAATATCGAGATGGGGTGACTCAAGGCTGTGCTTAGCAGGCGAGCCAGATCAGCAAAGAACTCTGGTGTTGCATCGGGAAACGGGTTGTGGTTGAGGGAACCGACAGCGATGTCATGGACCGCATTGGCATGGCACCAGATTGCTGCCGCGGAGAAGAGCAGCACGTTGCGGGCCGGCAGAAAGACCTTCTCGTCAGGCTCATCGGCGGCCGGCACGCCGACCCCTGTGACACTCCAATGGCTCCCGTACAGTTGTTTGATCGGGAACGGTAAAGTCACCGGAGCACTGATTCGGGGATGAGCGATACCCCCGACAAACCGCTCTAAGGCTTTGTGCTCTTCCGCTTCCCAAGCTAAACCTTGTTCAATATACAGCGGAACCACATCATGCTCATGCGTGCCGGCGAGGTCATACAACAAGACACAGCTATCGAGTCCACCACTGGCTAACACGGCAACTTTTGACACAGGATTAGTCCTCACTGTAGCTGGCACAACCGGTTGGCGTTTCCCACAGGCTGGCCCGAGAAATCTGAAGCCCCAGAGTCCGTAATTCGCGGAAGATCAGTTTGGTGATATTTTCGGCCGTTGGATTGCCATCCATCAGATACAGCGGCTCGCCAAAATCTGTGAGGACTGGGACAAGTGGATCGTCGCGGTTGAGCAACATCTTGTGATCGAGGTGCGTATCGACCCAGCCTTTGGCGATATCTTTAATTTCACCAAAATCAATGACCATGCCGAGCGTATTAAGTGCCTTCGCGTCTATTTCAAGTTCAAGCTGTCCATTATGGCCATGCAGATTGCGGCATTTGCCGTCGTAGTTCAGGAGACGATGGCCATAACAGAACTGAATAACTTTTTTGACGCAATGGTGGCCCACACGCTACCTCTTTCTCTATTGGATGCAAGATGGAATGGATGGAATAGATGGAATAGATGTATTTTGTGGAGTGCAAGCGGATCTTCTGAAGCTGCAAAAAGATAGCATTTTTCCTGTTTGTCCAGGCTCATCAGCAGCCATCCCTACCATTCTTTCTCCGCCGCGTCCAGGGTTTGGAACCCACCGCTTGGGGACGGATAGATGCGCAGGTGTGCACTTCCTCTGCACGCGGCTGGGAGGCCAGAGCAGACTCTTGCCGTTCGGTATGTTCAGCTGTTAGGGTCGCTGGTGTGACGAGTGTGAAAGGCAACAGGGAGGACACAATGGCAGACGAACAATACACACAGCTTATCCACGCCGCCGAGGAAAAACTTCTCCGTTTCCTACAGACTTTTGAATCAATCCAAGAACATATCCACTTCAGCAAGATTGACGACTCTCAGGCTCGTTTGCAAGATGTGGTTGGGGACCTGTTTGCCACCCTGTCCGCTCAGCTGGCTCAGCTCTCGCCGCCAGAGTCGCTCAGCGAGTTTCATTCCACCTTTACCGCCGCTATTATGCAGTGCAGCAATGCCAGCGAGGCATTCTTAAAGCCTGGCAAAGATTTTTCGGTGTCTTTTTTAAACAGTCGCTGGGCCTTGTGCCGGGGAATGAATCTCTTGTATGGAATCCGTGCGCACTTACCGACCGTGCAACAATATTGGTTTTTGCCCGAAGCGCTGCCGAATCGGGAGGCACTTGAAACCGCCTCGCCTGACGCTGAGGTACCAGTCGGCATGTTGCATAACAAACGAACTGACGCCCATGCAGACTACTCTTTATATGTGCCGGAGAATTATACCCCTCAGAAAAAATGGCCGCTGATCATTTGCCTGCATGGCGGATATGGACGCGGGGATGATTATATCTGGTCATGGGTTCGACCGGCCAAAAGCAAGGGCTATCTGTTGCTATCGCCAAAATCTACGGATGTGACGTGGTCAGTGCTCCAGCCGCCGCTTGATGTCGGTTCAATCACTGCCATGTTTGAGGAAGTGTGTGAGACGTATGCGGTCGATACAAGCCGAGTGTACCTGTCCGGCCTGTCCGACGGGGGGACCTTCACGTATTTGTTTGGCCTGACGTGTTCGGATATGTTTGCCGGTATCGCTCCGATTGCGGGGGATTTCCATCCGATGATGGATGCTATGCTGCGTCAGAAACAGGGCAAAGAGCTGCCCATTTACATCGTTCATGGTGCGCATGACTTCATTTTTAAGGTCGAGTCGATCCGTCAAGGACATGAGCTGCTGAGCCATATTGGCTATAACGCGACGTACAAAGAGCTGCCGGATTGGGGGCATGCATATACGTCCAGCATCAATGAGGAGTTGGTGCTGCCGTGGTTTGAGGGGGTGGGGGTGAAGAATAGCTAAGCCAAATAGTGTCATGTCAGGAATGCTGATGGGCGTAGAAGACGCTGACGTACAAAGCGATGTATAAATTTTTTGAACAAGGTGTTCATGTTGAGGGTTTAGATTTTCCCGGTACCATCTCCTTCGGCGAAAACCTCCTTGATGCGTCTGTATAGTTGTTACAGATGCAGGAAAACTCTGGCCCCGAACCTCATAACCGCCCCACTCGCCTCGTCCTCGTCGGAGCCGGCCATGCCCACCTCGAAGTGCTTCGGCGTTTTATTCTCACTCCTCCGCCGCATGTTGAGCTGACACTTATCTCTCTCGACGATTATCATCACTATTCCGGTATGGTGCCGGGCTACCTCCAAGGCACGTATGCCGAAAAGGCTATGACGGTCGATCTCCCAGGCTTGGCAGAGAGAGCAAACGGGCGATTTATCAAGGCCAAGGCTGTTGGGATCGACCCAAAGATTAGAGCAGTCCAACTGGCTGACGCTGATCCCGTCACATACGATTTGGTATCGTTCAATCTTGGCTCCCAAGCTGCGGGAGCTGCTGTTGAGAGTGTCAAACAGCACGCGGTCCTAATCAAACCGTTCTCTCAAGCGACACATCTGCGGCAGCGGATTCAGGCATTGGCGGAGAAGAAAAAGGCGAGTGTTTGCCATATTGCCGTGGTGGGAGGAGGGGCAGCTGGCTTTGAAGTAGCTTGTGCGCTGGATGCTGTGCTGGAACAGGCCGGGCAGCGTCGTCAGATATCGCTTTTCGATGCCTCATCAGCCATTCTCGCCGGGTACTCGTATGGCTTTCGAAACAGAGCTGAGCGCATTCTCGACCAGAAAAAAATTGCCGTTTTTACCAACCAACGGGTGTGTGGTGTCCGTTCTGATAGTGTCGAGTTGGGAAATAGCTCTTCTGCTCCCTCGCATTTGACAGTCTGGCTCAGTGGGGCTGCTGCGTCGCCGGTATTTCACGACTGTGGTCTATCTGTGGACGACAGAGGCTTTCTACTGGTGAATGAAGCACTGCATTCTGTTGATGATGCGTGTGTCTTTGGCGTAGGCGACTGTTCCACCTTAGTGGCCTATCCCCAGACCCCGAAAGCGGGAGTGTATGCCGTGCGACAAGGGCCAGTGCTATGGGAGAGTTTGACCGCGGTGATAAACGGAAAAACGCTACCACACTATGAGCCGCAGTCGGGGTTTTTGTCTATTCTGAATACCGCGGATGGCAAGGCGCTGCTGCGTTATAAGAGTATCGTGTCTCACAGCCGCTGGGCGTGGAAGCTCAAAGATTGGATTGACCGGCGGTTTATGGAGCGCTATCAGGGGGCTTTGCTTTAAGGGTAGAACTCATCTTATAAATATCTGACGGTGTAGGGATGATTGGTCGGTTGCCTCTACTCGGAAGGCTTCAAGACACAGGGAGGGCAACAGGATGAAGAAAAGTCTCGTGCTTACCGCTTGTCTAGAAGCTATCTCATAAATGTCTGACAGGTGCTCCATAGGCCGTCGATACTGGGCAAAAGTGACGGCCTTCCTATTTATGAGATGAGTTCTAGCAAAGGCGCTGTTCTGGCCGAACGGCCAGAACAGCGAAGAACGGAAACAGTAAGCCATAAAAGGAGATGGTATGACCCAGGCTGATGACGAGGCAAGAAAGGCAAGAGATGAACTCACAGTGTTTCACAAGTTTATCCAACTTTCCGAGCTGCCCGTTGTTTCAGGCTCAATAGAAAATGGAGACCCAAAGGAACGCGAACCAGATATACTATGTGAAATTGAAGGTGAAGGGCCGATAGCGTTTGAAATCACGGAGTTTGTTGATGAAAGTCTTGCGAGAGAATTTAAGCGTATACTCAAGCACCCAGAAAACATAGTAGGAAATCCCATCTGGGCGGGAGGAGTCATGCACGTCTTGGGAAACAAGTTTACCAAGGACTATAAAAGAGCCTGCCCTATTGATCTCATCTGCTATACAAATAGCCTAACCCTCCTTCCGCCAGACACACTAATCCCGCAGATGCGTGAATATCTTGAGTATATTCAGCAGCATGGACAGTTTCCTCCAGGCTTCGATAAAAATCCCAGGCCAGAGTTTTATCTGAGAGATGGTCAGGAGTGGATGAGATTCAGGATGGACCCACAGACAGAATTTGATAGTCCAGCAACAGACACGCACAAGAAAGAATACCATAAAGAGTATAAAATGTTTAAGGCTGGCAAACAGCTACCAGCACAAACCACACGCACCCCAAATAAAAATCAGTTTCGAGGTGTGTGGTTCATGAGCATTCAAGAAGGTGAAGAGTGCTGTGAGCGGATTGTATGAGAGTTGTCAAGTTTGGTCTATAATTCCCATAAAAAGGCAATTGCATGTCCTACTCAGCAAAGAGTGTACAATCGTGAGCGACTTCATTGCCATATTGGCCGCCAACCTGATCACCCTCTGGCTTGCGGTGCGGGTAACAAAGCGGATGATCCTCCGGTGGGAGCAGCGCGCAATCCTGAAGGCCATGTACGCCGTCAACATAAACCCAGCGAAGCTGTCCCCCGCCCAACTCGAAGCCATCTATGCCATCCCTCTCGCATTCCCCAAGAATGAAGCGGTTTTCAACGCATGGCGCAGTTATACGGAGCACCTACACTATCTGTCAGGCGATGGTGATTTCTCTGTGGATGAACAGAAGAATTTGGAGCAGGAGCTGTCCGAAGAGACGGAAGAGCATTACGCCAGACTTCTGTCAGCAATACGCGCTGCGCTCGGCCGCTCTACCTTCCCGCCGTCACCCGCTGGAAATCCTCGAAAAAGGTAGTCGTCAAGTTTGGGCTATAATTCCCAAAATAATCGAAGGATTAGTGCGGGATTAACGGCAAGAAAGGCTGAAAAGGCCCTTGTCAAGGATTGAATATAATTCCCTTTTATTTAGGGAAATACGAAGTGACCCAAAAACAGTGGCAAGCAGTGATGGGGAGCAATCTATCGTATTTCTACTCCTGTGGCGACATGTGCCCGGTAGAGCAGGTCTCCTGGGGGGATGTGCAGGAGTTTGTCGGTCGGCTGAATCGGCGGGAGGGGGTGACCACGTACTGGCTACCGACGGAAGCGGAGTGGGAGTACGAGGCGTGGGCAGGGACGCAGACGGCGTACAGCTTTGGGGACGAAGAGTCCCAACTCTGCCTGTATGCGAATCACGCAGACAGGAGCACGAATTACGTTGACATATGGAGTAACATCACTTGTGCGGACGGCGTCGGCGTGAGTACCGCCCCGGTAGGGAGCTATCTACCGAATGGGTGGGGGCTGTACGATATGCATGGGAATGTGCTCGAGTTGATGGCGGACTGGTATAGCGATTATCCTTCCGGCCCAGTCACCGATCCCCGAGGTCCCTCTACAGGCACCGACCGGATCGCTCGCGGCGGGGGTTGGCTCCAGGACTCCCGATATAGCCGCTCTGCGTCTCGCATCCACGGTCCGCCTAGCGCTCGCAGCAACAGCCTCGGCTTTCGCCTGGCGAGAACCCTGGCCCCTTGAGCGCTGGCCTTGGGACATCAGTAATGTAGCCCCGATGAAGGGGAACGGAATCCGGGAGGACTGCTCCCTACGCCAACAACGTCCGCCCAATGACCTTGAGCTCAAGCACCGGCTTGACGCCCTCAAAAATGGGCAAGACTAAGGCATCAACCACATAGCGCGAGATGGCGTACTCTTCGCCATAGCCCCAACCGCCATGAATCAGCTGCCCCTCCTGGGTGACCCAGACGGCAACATCACAGGCTAATAGCTTTGCCATTGCAGCGGTGACCGTTGCTGATTCGTCTTTGTCCATTGCCGGAGCGGCGGCATGGGTCAGTTGACGAGCTGCCGCTAGGTGGCTGGCCATGCGGCCCAGCTTGTACTGGGTCAGCTGGAAATCACCCAGTGCAGTGCCAAACTGTTTCCGCTCGCTCGCATAGACGGCACTGGCTTCCAGGGCAGCTTGGGCTAGACCGGTTGCCCGTCCACCAGTTTGCAGCCGACCTGCGGCAAAGCCAGCCATTTGTAGATAAAAGCCTTTATTCAGACCAGCGTCTTCTCCCACCAGGTTTTCTGCTGGAACAAAGTAATTGTCACAGTTCAGGACATACGAATGCATGCCGCGGTAGCCCAGGGTTGGAATAGCATCGCCCTGGATTACACCGCCAGTGGGCTGTTTCATTTCAAACGCATGGCCGGGAAAAGCATCTTTTTCAACAATAAACAGGGACAGACCCCGCGCACCAGAACTCATATCTGGATTTGTTCGGGCCAAAAGAACGATGATATTCGCCCGACCAGCAAACGTGCACCAGGCTTTTGCCCCAGTAATGACATAACCCGTCTTGCCCTCGACAGTTGCAGGCTCGGCTTTACATGCGACCGAGGCAACGTCTGAGCCTGTATCCGGTTCAGTCACCGAAATTGCGGCCATCAGCTCTCCAGCTGCAACTGGTGGCAGCCACTTCTGCTTTTGGGCTTCCGTACCGCCACGCAGCAAGGCTTTAATCAGAATCTCCGGCCGAGTGATGAGACTCCCCGCAACCCCTAAAGAAGCCGCAGACAGCTCTTCGGTGGTGATGATCATGGCCAGATTGCCCATGTCACCACCACCATATTCTTCAGGGACTGACATGCCAAAATAGCCGAGTTCGGACATGTTTTTAATGATGTGCTCTGGGATGAGATCATCATTCCGATGGACTTCTTCGGCGATAGGAGCCACTTCGCTTTTGGCAAACTGCCGCACCGAATCGCGGGTTATGAGGGCGATATCGCTCTCCAGCCACGAGTTATTCACGCCTTGGCTGGCTAACTCGGCCTGCCCAATCTGGCGAAAACGTGCTTCTTTTGCGCCTGAGCGGACCGCTGCCTTGACCTCAGCACTGCCGAGCGTCTCGGCCAAAAAAGCCTCAGAAAAACCGAAATCTTCAAGATGAATATCAGCTTGGCCGAGGAGTTTCTGTCCGACCTCAGCCGCAAAGCCGAGCGCCTTGTCGCCAACGCCGGTTGTACCGTTATTAGTCGCCTCTTTTGCGTATGCTAAGAGCGCGCGGGCAGCTTCCACCTCAGTCGCCAAGTACGCCAGACGTTCAGAGTGAACCTGATGCTCGTCAATGCCTTTGCCGTTACTGGTAAGGGTCCGGCCGTGATCTAAGGCTTTATCACGGACTTTTTGCAAAGCATCTATAATCGTCTCAGTCTGCTGGAGTACGTCGGTCATACAACTCTCCTTCATCGGCCGTATCGGCCGTATCGGCTACAGTGAGCGTACAGCCATACCACCCACTCAGAATATGGGCTAGGGCAGTTGGGCAGAATGAATGAATCTGCTAAAGGGGAGGGGCGTAAAATTTTACTACTGAATGAGGAGGACCCCATGTTTGTGCTCGATGAAGGCAAGCGTTTTGTTATTCCGCGGACTGAGATGACCTATCCGGGTCATAGCATGAAGCTCCACCGGACCGCGGCCGACCCGGTCAAAGCGCCGGTTGACCATGTGATGATGGACTTCGAGGACGCCTGCCCGTACGAGTTCAAAGGCCCGCAGAGCCGCGCGTGTGTCGTTGAGGCACTGAATACTTTGGATTTTGGTAAGAAAGTCATTACTATCCGGCCGAATAATATCCGCTCGGAGTTCTTTCTGGGTGACCTGCAAGCGATTGTATTAGGCGCACCGGACAAGTTCCACGGGATTATTCTACCCAAGACACATGGCGCGGATGATATCAAATACGTGTCGAGCCTGCTGGATAATTTGGAACAGCAAGCTGGCTGGAAAGGCCGGGTCCAGATTGAGTCATTAATCGAAATTCCTCAAGCCGTGGTCAAGGCGTATGAGATCGCAACGGCCTCTGACCGCATGGCTGGCTTAATCTTTGGTATCGCTGACTTTGCTGCCACGCTCGGTATTCGTGAGATTGTCAAAGATCAAAACGTCAACTTCCACTACTCAAAGCAAGCGGTAGTGGTGGCAGCCAAAGCGGCTGGTTTGCACGCCATTGATAACGTGTACCTGCCCCTGTGGCGGAGAGACGACACGCCGGAAAAAGTAGCGGAAATAGAAGCCGGTTTACGTGCCAAGAACATTGGCTCGGCCAATATTGGTATGGACGGAACGTGGGTCATCCACCCCCAGCAAGCCAACATTGCCAATGCGTGCTTTACGCCGACGGAAAAACAAGTCGGTTATGCGACCCGTGTCCTCGACCTGTACCACGAGAAGGGTGGCGGTTCGATGCCCGATCCGGAGACTGGTGAGATGATCGACGAAGCCAC
This sequence comes from Binatia bacterium, assembly GCA_965231765.1. Lineage (GTDB taxonomy): Bacteria > Desulfobacterota > Binatia > Bin18 > Bin18 > JAAXHF01. The sequence continues at coordinate 2,347,629 of OZ246887.1, read as the reverse complement.
AATCAAGATTGCCCTGATGGACCTCGCGAAAGCGGCCCAGGCCGGTACGGTTGAGCAGTCGTATCTGGCTGAGCAGACTGCCAAGAGCAAGGCCATTACTGGCTACGATATTTTGGAGCAAATGAATCGGGTGGGATAAAAAGCACGGGCGTACAATTGTATGCCCCTTCGAAGCCAGAGGAACTCTCATGCTGTCAAAAATTCACCACGTTGGTATTGTCGTCCGCAATCTTGAAGAAGCCTACGGTTTTTATCGTAACACTCTTGGGCTGACGCTGGGCAAAATGGCAACGCTGGAGGACCAAGGGGTCAAAGCAGCTTTGTTACCCGTTGGCGAGAGCGAAATCGAGTTGCTTGAGCCGATCTCCCCGGACTCTGGAGTAGCCAAATTTCTAGAGAAAAAAGGTGGTGGGCTGCACCACATCTGTTTTGAGACCGATAATATCGAGACTGAACTCCAAGGCGCAAAAGACAAACAGATTCGTTTGATCGACCAAACGCCCCGCCCCGGCTTAGCCGGTACTATTGCCTTTTTGCATCCACAGGCGTGTTGCAGCGTCTTGGTTGAATATGCCCAGCCGCTTGATGAGACCGAGCATGCTTCGTTGCTGAGCCAGGGCCGCAGCCTGGGGTTTACCGCAAAACGGCTCGACCACGTGGTGATTGCGGTGAATGATCTCGAAGCAGCGGTGGCGACGTATCAGAACAATTTCGGCCTGGAGCGAGAAGAGGCTAAAGACGTGCCTGGCCTGGGTTTGCGTAATACCTTTATGCCGATTGGGGACGCCAAGATTGAGATGGTCACGCCACTTGGAGAAAATGGTCCGATCGAGCAGTTCATCGCCAAAAAAGGTGAGGGGATGTATCTCCTAGCCTTGGATGTCGATTATCTGGATGGAGCAATTAAGGCTTTCGCCGCGAAAGGCATTAAAGCCAATGTGATCCAAGGCTCAACTGGTGATATTGCTATGATCAGCCCCAAACACACACATGGGGTGCTGCTGCAGTTGTTGTCACGACGCTGATATGTGAGGTGGACTTCTTTCTCCAGAGAAATCCATCGCCGACTCCGGGAGCAGAGGGTGAAAGAGGTCTCCATCACGTTCGCTGGGCCTTTGATCCGCCCAGCTTATGAGGTGATGTTTCCGGGCGAGGATCTGAGAGATCACATCGGGCAAACGGATGAAGCACTTATGGAAAAAGACAGACCCTGGGTCATGCGAACCTACTCCGGTCACTCAACTGCCCAAGCGAGTAATGAGTTATACCGTCTCAACTTGAGCAAAGGCCAAACGGGTTTATCGGTTGCCTTCGATCTACCGACCCAGACCGGTTATGACAGCGATCATAGTCTCGCCCGTGGCGAAGTGGGGAAGGTCGGCGTACCAATCTGCCATCTCGGTGACATGGAAACCTTGTTTACCGAGATTCCGCTGGGTCAGATGAATACCTCAATGACGATCAATGGCACGGCTGCCTGGCTGCTGGCCTTGTATATTGCTGCTGCTGAGCGTCAGGGCGCAGACCAGAAGTCGCTGCAAGGTACGACTCAGAATGACATCGTTAAAGAATACCTGTCGCGTGGCACATATATCTTTCCGCCTGAGCCAAGTCTGCGGCTGATTAGTGATGTCATCACCTACACAGTCGCCAATGTGCCTAAGTGGAATCCGGTCAATGTGTGTTCCTATCATCTGCAAGAAGCCGGAGCGACGCCTGTTCAGGAGGTCGCCTATGCCCTGAGTACAGCAATTGCGGTGCTCGATACCGTCCGAGATTCAGGTCAACTGAATGCTGAAGAGCTTACCGCTGCTGTGGGGCGAATCAGTTTCTTTGTCAATGCAAGCGTCCGGTTCATTGAAGAAATTTGTAAGCTACGCGCCTTTGGACAGTTATGGGATGAATTGACCCGAGACCGCTATGGTATCAGTGACCCCAAATTACGCCGTTTTCGGTATGGCGTCCAAGTCAATTCTTTGGGACTGACCGAAGCCCAACCAGAAAACAATGTGCCCCGTATTACCTTAGAAGCTTTAGGCGTCACGCTCAGCAAAGACGCCCGTTGCCGAGCCATGCAGTTGCCGACATGGAATGAAGCGCTGGGTCTCCCTCGACCCTGGGACCAACAGTGGAGTCTCCGTATTCAGCAAATCTTGGCCTTTGAAACCGATATTCTTGAGTACGGGGATATCTTTGAGGGCAGTAAGGTTATTGAAGCCAAGACTAGCGAGATAAAAACGGCGGCGTGGCAAGAGGTCGAGCGAGTGATGGAAATGGGTGGAGCGATTTCTGCCTTGGACTATATCAAAGAGCAGTTGGTTGCCAGCCATACCGAGCGGGTGCGGCGGGTTAATTCAAATGAACTGACGGTTGTGGGGGTGAATAAATTTACACAAACGGCTCCGTCGCCGCTGTATACTGGTGATTCTTCTGCCATTCTCAAAGTCGACGAAGCGGCCGAGCAGGGTCAGATCGAGCGTTTAAACGCGTTTCGAGCGACTCGCAATCAGGCTGAGGTTGATGCGGCTTTGGCTGGCTTGCGTGATGTTGCCACTGCCAGGGAAAATATCATGCCCGCTTCGATACGGTGTGCCCATGCGGGTGTGACAACAGGAGAATGGTCTGAGACGCTACGGGCTATGTTTGGCGAATTCCGCGCACCGACTGGTGTGGCTGGAGCGACAGCTGCCAGGCAGGTTGTGGGGCCAGTGGCTGATCAAATGGCAGCAGTCCGCGATCGCGTCCGTCATTCGGCTGAGGTTCTTGGGCGGCCTCTCAAAGTATTAGTTGGCAAACCTGGACTAGATGGCCATTCCAATGGAGCTGAGCAGGTCGCGGTGTGGTGTCGCGATGCCGGTATGGAAGTCGTCTACGAAGGCATTCGGCTGACCCCAGCCCAAATCATTGAAAGCGCTCGTGATGAAGGCGTGCATCTGATTGGTCTCAGTATTTTGTCTGGATCGCATCTGCGCTTAGTCCCGGAAATCCTCAACGGTCTCAAAGCCGAAGGGCTTGATGAAGTCCCCGTTATTGTTGGTGGCATTATTCCTGAGGATGATGCGGAGTCACTGCGTCATGCTGGGGTGGCGCGGGTGTATACGCCCAAAGACTTTCAAATGGTCCGGATTCTGTCGGACATGGTCGATGTGGTTGAGGCTTCAGCAGCGTAATTGTGGCTAGTCAAGTCAGTATTAACTCCCTCCTTCAGTTCGAACGGAAGGCAATTGCCGCCGCTCTGAACCTCCTCGAAGATCGCCGTCCCCAGCGCCAGGAACAAGCCTTGGCTTTGCTTGATGAGTTGGCGACTCTCCCAGCTTCTGCACACGTCGTTGGCATTACCGGACCGCCTGGGGTTGGCAAAAGCTCGCTGATCGCACGTCTGATTGCTCTTTCTATCCAGGCCAATCGTCGCCTCGGCGTTGTCGCTGTTGACCCATCGAGTAAAATTTCCGGCGGCGCGCTGTTAGGCGACCGGAGTCGGATGCAAATTCCGCCTGGAGCTTCAGTGTATGCCCGGAGCTTTGCTGCTCGTGACCGGCTGGGTGGTTTAAGCCGAGAGGCATTTTTTGCTGTTTTTCTGCTGCGGCATGTATGCGATACCGTTTTGGTAGAAACGGTTGGGGTAGGGCAGAGTGAGACAGACATTGTGAATATCGCGGATAGCGTCGTATTGGTCGTGCAACCGTTTTCTGGCGATGTGCTTCAATTTATTAAAGCTGGAGTGATGGAAATTCCAGATATCTTAGCCGTGAATAAGGCGGACGACGAAGCCCTGGCACGGAAAGCTCTGTCTGAAGTCAATGCCGCTTTGGCAATCGAAAATCGTTCTGATTCAAGTTTTTGGTCGAGTCCCGTCCTGGCAGTTAGTGCCGCAAGCAATTTAAAGCTCGACGCGCTAGATACGGCAATTGCTGAGCATTATGAATACCTGAAAACAAGCGGAACGCTCGCGCCGCGACGGGCAGAGCAGGAAATTGCTCGGGCTGTCGGTGAGGTCATTCATGAACTCGGGCGGGTTGGGTTAGCGACCTTAGGCGGGCGAGACGGGGTTGCCGCAGCCTGGCAGGAACAGCCCGAGACGTGGAGTGTCGCTCGTAAACTGGCTGCGCTGTTGGGGGCAGTCTCAGTCAGCTGTGCGACACCCTCACCCTAGCCCTCTCCCTGAGGGAGAGGGAATGAAGAAGACCGAAGAAGATCATGAGACCGAGCCCATCCCTTCCAGTAACACCGAACGCACTAATGACAAGGCATTAAAACTCATTCGCGTCCGATCCGGTTTGCCTCGGCCGCCCATATTATAGGTGCGGGTTTTGAAATTTTCGCCATCGGTGATGGCGAGGAACGTCTGGCCCCGAGCTAAGTTCTCAGACGTATCTGTCGGATCAGGGATGGTGTACACGGCTAATCCTAAATCACTGCCCGTTTGAGCCCAGACGGCCCGGGCGACTTCATTTGTCAGCCGTTGTGGATCGTCCCATATCCCTCCCAGATTCTCGACCTGTTGTGCGGTTGTGAGGAGTCGGCGGAGTGATGCTTGTCCATTGGCTCCATTGGCAATGATACCTTCGACAAACTGTTCCTGATCAGCCTCGTGCAGGCGCTGTGTTAACATGCCTCCAAGATCCTCGCACACGGAGATCGTCATCCGCTTCTCTCGTAGCAATTTGCCGACGACTTCTTCCATGGTCTCGTCATCTGTCGCAAAAATATACTTTTCCAGAATTCCTCTCACTTCACTCTCAACAGTAGCAATTAGTTTTTCGGCTGCCTCCTTGTTGGCTGCTTTGGCTGCTATGCGCACGTCAACCTGACCAGGGTGGGCTAAGACACCGACGGTTGGGTTGTGTGAGTTGGCGATTAAATGGCCAATTTTATCATCAACGTGACTTTCTCCCAGCTCTGCAACTTTGAGAACACGATAGGTAATGGTTTGGGATAGGGAAAATGTGCGCCGCAGATAGGGTGTCACTTCGTTGTGGAACAGCCATTTCAATTCAAACGGCACGCCAGGCAGCACGAAGATAATCCCTCGGGGATCTTCAACAATGAAAGAAGGAGCCGTGCCATTCGGGTTTTCGACGGGGATTGCTCCCTCAGGAATATCAGCTTGGCGTTCATTATTGGGCGTCATGACAAAGCCCCGGCTCCGGAAACGCTGGTTGAGCTGTTCCAACAAATGCGGATTGCGTACCAGTTTGCGTCCGGCTACTTCAGCCACTACCTCTCGGGTTAAGTCATCTTGGGTCGGACCTAAGCCACCGCTGGTAATGACAATATCAGAGCGCTCCAAAGCACGGGTGAGGACTTCTTTCATCCGACCAGGGTTATCGCCTACAATCGCTTTATAAAAAAGATTCACCCCGATGTCGGTCAAACGTTGAGCCATCCAGGCTGAGTTTGTGTCCACAATCTGACCCAGCAAGAGTTCTGATCCGATGGCGACGATTTCTGCATTGGCCATGTCCTATACTCCTTCTCCCCCCAAGGTATGATTGATAGCGGTTCGAGAGGCATCCAGGCAAGGGTAAAGGGGCAGGATAGAGAAAGGAGACGGAATGGAAAAGACCGGGGTGGTGATTAATCGAGACAGCTGGCTGCTGCTACAAGATGAACCGTTCTATTCGGCACGCTTTATTGATCGAGACGGCACAGATGAACTCGCCCTCGGCGTCCGGGTCGAGGAGTTGGAAGGTGTCGAGGAAATAGTCCACTTCGGGGAAATTCAGAGCTTCCACGATCGCTGCCAAGAATGGCTGACCCGGATCAGATTTTCGGATGATTCGGAGTAAATGAGTAGAGACTTTGCGTTATAATTCGGTGTAAAGTCCTGTAGCTGGGAGAACATGATAGACAATTGGACAAAACGTCAGCAACAGAAATACGAAGCCGCGCTACAACGCTGCACAACCGTTGCGCGCGAAGAATATGCACACGCGCAAAAAGCGCTCGCTGAAGCTGAGACGCTGATTCGGGAGCTGCAACGCGGAATGAAGGCCGTCCGTGTTGGTGCGCAGGCGGGATCGACGGTTCAAAATGCTCAAGCAGCACTTGCAGACTTGCAGCGACGCTTGGACGGAATCATTACCGAGCAGCTTGAGGCCACGTCAATTTCCTTAGCTACAAAGAAAGCGCGTTTGGAGAAATTTACGGTGACACTCTTTGGGAGGACGATGGCTGGCAAGAGCACCATCCGAGAAGCGCTCACTCATGGCAATGGCGGCACGATCGGAAAAGGAAACCAACGCACGACGCGCGACATCCAAGAATACGAATGGAATAACCTGCGCATTGTCGATACGCCGGGCATCGGTGCATATGAGGGAAAGGCGGACAGTGAGATTGCAAAATCCGTCATCGACGAGAGTGATGTACTGCTCTTTCTGGTAAGCTCTGACAGCATCCAGGAATCATCGTTCCGCGCGATGCAGGACCTTCGAGACCAGAATAAGCCGGTCATCTTCGTCCTGAACGTGAAGCACGATCTCACACAGCCAGTATACCGGCGCAAGTTTCTCAAGTCTTCCTACTCCGTCATGGGCAAGGAGGCTCTTGCCGGCCACCTTTCACGAATCCGCAAGCTCGCGTCCGACGAGTTAGGCATCTGCAACGTTACCGTCATTCAGGTTCACGCCCAAGCAGCCTTTCTGGCGACTCGGCCCGAATATGCTGAGCAGAGCCTTGCCCTGCATCGGGCGAGCGGTATGGATGATCTTCTGGAGGAATTGACCGATGAAGTATTGCAACGCGGTCCGGTCCGCCGTCTTCAGACCTTGCTGGATGGAACGATCCTTCAACTCATAGAGCTGCAGGAATCCCTGTGCCGGGAAGCTTATACTCTCCGTGACAATGCAGAGCTTTTAGAAAATAAATTCGGTGAACTCAATGTCCGACTCAGCGGGTATATTGACGGCGTTGACGAACGTATCGAACGGCGTGTCAGTGAAATGTTGAAATGGCTGCGTTCCTCAGTATCCGCCTTCATAGATGAGAATATCGAGCGTGAAAACATCGACAGTCTTTGGGAAAGCCGCGTGCGATCAGGAAAAATTGGCGAAAAGATGGATGAATTTCAAAAGACCTTGTGTGAGGAAATTCGGCGGGACCTTGAGGAATTCAACAGGCAGACCGATATCGAATATGAACTACTGGGGAAAATTAATGTGGAAGGGCCGAGACAGTACAATCCATCAAACAGCAGGAGAAACCTGCGAAGATTCTCCACAGCGGCAGGTGTCGCGTCTAGTATCGCGTTCACAGCGGTGGCATTGGGTGCCGCTAATTTCTGGAATCCGGTTGGCTGGGTTGCAGGCGTGCTAAGCGCAGCGGCCTTTGGGGCCTCATGGCTTCTCGACAACCGGGAAAAGAAGCTACAACTCCAAAAGGTCGAAACTGCTAAACAGCTACGCGATGACATTGACTCTGAGAAACTGCGGCTCGCGCGTGAGTTGAAGGGTTGGTTTGAAAAAGAAATTACGGGCAAACTCGTCGGGAGTATCCGGCAAGAGACTTCCACGCTCTACAACGGCATGTTTGGAATATCTCAGAAACTGGAGATAGTCGCTTCCTCGTGCGCGAGGTTGCAGGCGGATCTCAATCGCTGGCTGCTTCTCAGATGCGGACAACTCGTTGGAGAACGGGTCGCTAAGGATGCAGTCTCTGCCTGGATAGCTCGTGATCCGGGCACTCAGACAAAGTGTGTTGGGACGGCTTCGAGTTCATTTTGTCGAAAAGTCGGTGAAGCCTTGGGCGAGAGGGTCGATGTACAGAAGCGTGGATCAATGCAGGAAATGATCGCCAAGGCGCTACGCCCCGCGACGGTCGATCCTGTGAAAATCAGTTTCGATCAAGATGGAGCAATTGTGCGGTTATCCCAGAACCAGATAAGTCAAGCAAAAGGCAGAGATGGAGCCAACTTACGTCTTGCCGAGCGCCTGTTGAAGACTCCGATTCGATTGCGAGAGGACAAGGGGACAGAATTATGAGCGAAACACAGTTTGAGTTCAAGGAGTATCTTGGTCAGGTCAACGGCCTTCGAATTCAGATCCTGGATGCGTTGAAAACGGCAGACGACGAGAAAATCAATGCACTCATAAGCGATGTTCCAGAGTCCGTGGCGGTAGAAAATAACGGAGCCGCGCTCACCGTCGCATTCGTTGGTCAGTACAATGCCGGTAAATCAACGATCATCAGCGCGTTGACGGGGAAACAAGACATCCCCATTGACGCTGACGTGTGTACCGACACGGTGACGGCCTACGACTGGGAGGGGATTCAACTGCTCGGCACGCCCGGCATCCATGCCGGGTATGCGGACCACGACGACCTGACCTACCGGACGATAGACAGGGCCGACTTGCTGGTGTTCGTGATTACAAGTGAACTGTTCGAGGACATGATCGGCAAACACTTTCGGGAGCTGGCCTTCGAGCGTGACAAGGCTCGGGAAATCCTGCTTGCGGTGAATAAAATGGGGATGGACCCCGGCACGCCCGATGTGAAGCTGCCCGATATAGCCAAAGTGACGAAGCCATTATCGCCCGAAGACTTCAGAACGGTGTTCATTGACGCCAAGACTTACCTTGACGCGCTCGAAGAGACCGCTGCTGAAGACAAAGCGGACCTTTTTGCCATTGCCGGTTTCGAGCATTTTGTTACGACGTTGAACACCTATGTTCGAGATCATCGCTTCATGGGCCGCCTCACCACGCCGCTCTTCGGCATTCGATCCCTGGCACGGCAGGCTGAAGCCTTTCTCACGGCCGATATGCCCGAGGAGCGGGCAGCGCTTGAATTGCTGAATCGTAAGCGGGGACTGTTCCAATCGTCCCGGGCGCGCCTGAGAGAAACGCTGAGAGGACTCGTCAGTGCGGCCGTCGCAGACATTACGACGTATGGAGATGAGGTTGCGGAGAGCATCGATCCCGACAGCACGGAAGAAGGTGTGCGGGCTAAGCACCAACACGCGCAGAGACGCGCCGAGGAACGCTGCGCCAAACTGGAACATGAGGTGAAGTCGGCGGTCGGGGCGGAACTCCAGGGTCTCAAGCAAGGGTTGGAGATGCTACGCGAGGGGATCTTGGCCAAGCAGCTTCGGGGGCAGGTCAAGGCGGCTGCGCTTGTCCGCGACCGGAGTGGCGCAAAGAAAGCTGAGGGACCTAAAATCGAGTGGACCGAATTATCCGGCGTCACGCCTTCGGACCGGATGGCGCGTCTCAAGAAGGTCGGCGATATCGCTCAAAGTTTTGGTGAGTATGCCGCCAACTGGACCACAGGGCCTTTCGCCCAAGCAGCAAAGTTCGGCTCCCCGATTGCGACAAGGGGAAGCCAAGCGCACCATGTCATCTACAACGTTGGAAAGTTTTTCGGAGCGAAATTCAAGCCGTGGGGTGCGGTGAACGTGGCACGCTACATGGGTATCGTAGGGCGGATCATTGGCATCGTTGGGGGTATTCTCACTCTCTTGGCGCAACGAAAAGAAGAACAGCAGCAAGAGGAGCAAAGGCGGCAATTACGGGACGCACGAGACTCGGTTCGGCGCGCCTATCGTGAGGCGTCTCGTGAGATCGAAGCGGAATTTTGGGCGAGCTATGAGGCGTTCTCCAGCGATTTCTATGACGGTGAGTTGGAAGCGCTGGAAGTGTCGTTGAACGACTTGGTAGGGCAGCGACGGGCGCGTACCGGAACGGCTGGTAGGCTGAATCAGGTGGCCTCGGAGGCCCAGATACTCATACGACATATCCAGACAGCGGCCGCCGTCATATGATGAAGTAGGCGCGTTTGCTTAAGAAAATGCTTCCACCGGCTGAAATTTATGTATATACAGAAATATGTTCTCTTGGGATATACGAAAAGCTATCTCGAATTATGAGAAACATGGTGTCCCTTTTGAGGAGGCGGCAACTGTCTTTGCCGACATAGAAGGACTTCACTTCGGCGATGTCCAGCATTCAACGAGTGAAAAACGGTTCAAACAGCTAGGTCGGTCGGTGGCTGGAAGAATCTTACTCGTCGTCTACACCGTGAGGAGGCAGAACAATGGCACAGAAACGGTCCGCATCATCAGCGCGCGCCAAGCGTCCCGTAAGGAGCGTGCAGCATATGCCGGACTCTCAGATTGACTTTAGCGACATTCCGGAAATAAGCGACGAGGAACTTTCTCAGGGCCGCCGTGTGGGCCGACCTAAGAAAGATTACACCAAACAGTTGATTGCGATCCGGCTCGATCCCCGGCTGCTTACGAAACTGCGAAGGCTCGCAACACGGAGGAAGAAACCGTATCAAACCATATTGCACGAATTGCTGGAAGAAGCGGTTGATAGTGCTGCGTGACATGTATGATTGAGAGCGCTTAGAAAGTATAGAGGAAGGACCATCAATGGAAAAGACCGGGGTGGTGATTAATCGAGACAGCTGGCTGCTGTTGCAAGATGAGCCGTTCTATTCGGCACGCTTTATTGATCGAGACGGCACAGATGAACTCGCCCTCGTTGTCCGGGTGGAAGAATTGGAGTGGTTTGTTGAGTCGGGTTTTCCGCTCTCGCTGTCTTTTACCGTGTGGCAGAGTCCTCAGGACGTGTGGCTGGCTGCTATCGCTTATCAGTTGTATCCGACCTTTGGAGAGATGAAGCTGGGGTTGTTCTTCCTGAATCCACGCCAAGAGGCGGATTCTGCGATTTTGGACAAATTGCCTCGCCAGGAGCGCTTGGCGGTGATTTTTCTGAGTGCCGATTGCAATACCCATTATACGACGCCCCTGCCACAAGATGTTGAGGAGCGGTCTCAGTGGCAGCAGCGGATCAGCCTCATAAACGCGGCTCTGCCGGCTGAAAGGCTTGATGGTGAAGAGGATCTGGATTTTGAGGCGGCGGTTGCTGAGTTTCAAGACCGTTATAGTCTGCAAGACTTACTGCTCGGCACGTTCAGTTGAGTTCGTCGAGGGTGAGCTTGAGGCTCGGCACGAAGGTGTTGAGGAAGTAGCGGACTTCGGGGAGATCGCTACTTTCGACCGTTGCTCGGAGTGTTTTTTCAGCGTGAGTAAATTCTTTGTTGCCAACGCTCACTTCTTCTAGGCATTTCATATACGCACACAGTTTATCGGCTGCCTTGACGAGTTCGAGGGAAGCCGCATCAGCTTCTTCATGGTGGAAGAATGCCTGATAGTCCGGGCGCAGTTCAGCAGGGATCATACTCAGCAGTTTCTTATTGGCCGTTTCTTCAAGGGCATGATAGGCGGTTTTAATGTCGGGGTTGAAGTATTTGACTGGGGTAGGTAGATCGCCGGTCAGGACCTCACTCGCGTCATGATAGAGGGCCAATACCACGACGCGGTCGGGATTTACATGCCCGCAAAACAATCTGTTACGAATAATCGCTAAGGCATGCGCAACCATCGCCACCTGGGAGCTATGCTCCTGGATGTTCTCCGGATAAGTGCTGTGCATCAGCCCCCAGCGGCGGATGAATTTCATGCGTGACAGGTAGGCAAAGAAGTGGCTGAGCATGGTGGTAACGTGTGATCCCTGTGATGAACTCATGGCCTGCGATCCGTGTCGTCCCAGATGTTCACCTCTTGTCGCATGAAATTTCTCCAGCCTAACAAGCTTTCAAGCTGTGTTACACGTCATTCTGATAATCCTGCTCGACAAACTGATCAATCTGCTCGGCCATTTTCGCATCGCCGCCCATCCTACCGGCCAAGATTTTGCCAAACGAGATCTTTTTCTTTTCCTGCCAGGTCTCGGGCTTCCAGAGCTGGGCGCGCAGAAACGCCTTGGCGCAGTGGTAAAAGACTTCTTTGATACTGACACGGATAGCAACAATGGCAGGTTTGCCTCGGGCTGATAATTGTTCAAGAATGGCTGGATCGATTGTCAACTGTGCCGTGCCATTGATCCGGAGCGTTTCACCGGTGCCTGGCAGGAGAAAGATTACGCCGACGTGTGGATTGGCCAGAATATTCTGCAAGCCAAAGATCAGCTTGTTGCCACTGCGGTCTGGAATAAGCAGAGTCGTCTCATTCTCTACGGCAACAAAACCTGGCCCGTCCCCTTTTGGCGAGACATCCATATTGCCTTCGGCGTCCGAGGTAGATAGCAGTAAGAAGGGCGAGCGCTGAATAAAATCAGTGCAGGTTTCATCCAAAGCAGTCCACAGCTTGTGGGGTACCAGGTCACTCGGCGTCCCAATAATGGCCCGGAGTTCAGCCACGGTCGAAATACGATGTGCGTCAACAGCAGTCATAGGAGCCTCCTTATTCGCTTCACTGTACACACTTTTCCTTTATGCCGAAAACAGGCTAGAGTGCAAGCGTTCACGTTGTGTAACAAAGGAGGCGAAGACAATGGCAGATCTAGAGGTTGCGGTCAAAAATCGTGTTGGGATTATGACGCTGAACCGCCCGGACAAACTGAACGCCCTGACCCGATCAATGGGTGAAATCGGCGTCACGACTCTCCAAGAATGGATGAATGACCCGGCAGTTGGAGCCGTGGTACTGACCGGAGCTGGCCGGGGCTTTTGTGCTGGAGGGGATGTCTCAGCCATGCATTCTGGCACCGAGATCGGTGGAAAAACCTCAACCCTGGAAGACAAGGTTGATCAGCTCCGCAAGGGGCATAGCTTACCCTGGATGCTGCATACGTATCCCAAAGTGGTTATCGCCGTGGTGAATGGACCGACGGCTGGTGCCGGACTTGGACTTGCATTGTCGTGTGACCTGCGGTTGGCCTCTGAGCAGGCTCGATTTGGGACGGCATATGCGCGGGTTGGTTACGGGGGAGATTACGGCACGACCTGGCAGCTGACCAATCTGGTCGGCCAAGCTAAGGCGAAGGAGTTGTTCTTTCTGCCGGATATGATTTCTGCCCAAGAAGCCCACGGCATTGGCCTGGTGAATCGTGTCTTTCCGCATGAGAGTCTGATGGAAGAGGCTATGGCTGTTGCTGAGCGTATCGCTTCTGGTCCGCTCGTCAGCTACCGCTACATGAAGGCCAATATCAATACCTCTTCGACGGCTGATTTCCGGACGATGTTGGATCGCGAAGCTGAGACCCATCTGCGCTGTGGCGAGACTGAGGACCATAAAGAAGGCGTGGCTGCTTTTATGGAGAAGAGGCAGCCGGTTTTTCGGGGACGTTGAGGAACAGTTTTTGTTCTTGGTTGAACCAAAAGGAGATTTTGGATGACAATACCTGAGGTTTTACTTGACGGTCTGATCTTTTTAGAAGGTCCGCGCTGGTATGATGGCAAGCTGTGGTTTTCAGATATGTTTGCTGGCAAGGTCATGACGGTTGATATGTCCGGGAATACGACTGTTGTGGCCGAGGTTGCTGAGCGCCCTTCAGGGCTGGGGTTCTTGCCTGATGGACGTCTCTTGATCGTATCAATGCAGAACCGCCAGCTGCTGCGTCTTGACTTAGATGGACTCCAGACTGCGGCTGATCTGAGTGGTCTGGCTGTGGGCAATACGAACGATATGGTCGTGGATACTCACGGACGCGCTTATATCGGCCACTTCGGGTATGACTTGTTCAGTGGAGAAGAGCCGAAGCCTGCGACTTTATTGCTGGCTATGCCGGACGGGAGTGTACGCGAGGTCGCTGATAATTTGGAATTTCCGAATGGTACGGTCATTAGCCCCGACGGCAAAACTTTGATCGTTGCTGAGACGTTTGGCAAACGTCTGACGGCTTTTTCGATTGAGGACGATGGCTTGCTATCCAATCGGCGGGTCTTTGCCCAATTTACTGAGGAAACGCCGGACGGTATCTGCCTGGATGTCGAGGGAGCGGTGTGGATCAGTTCATTTGAATCCGGAGAATTTGTCCGGGTCAAAGATGGTGGAAATATTACGGACCGGATTCCTGTTCCTGGCAAACGAGCTGTTGCTTGTGCGTTGGGTGGGCCAGGCCGGCAGACGCTTTTCCTCTTAACCGCGGAAACGACGCTTGAAGAGCTTGCCCAAGGCAAGTCAATTGGTCGGATTGAGACCGTCCAGGTTGAGACACCTGGGGCTGGCTTGCCGTAAAGGCTTACGCTACTCTTGGAACATGGCCGAGACGATTTTTGCAAAGATTATTGCTGGCGAAATTCCATGCCATCGGGTGTATGAGGATGAGAAGGTCTTGGCCTTTCTCGATATTGGCCCGCTGAGCAAAGGCCACACCGTGGTCATTCCAAAAGAGCCGGCCGAGACCCTAGACAAACTCTCCGATGAATCGGCAGCTGCTCTTGGACGCGTGTTACCACGGATTAGCCGAGCGGTTCTTCAGGCGACGGGGGCGCAGGATTTTAATGTACTCCAGAATAATGGGAGTACGGCTCATCAGGCGGTGAGGCATGTCCATTTTCACATTATTCCAAAATTTGCCGACGGATCTGGACTTGGCGTTGGCTGGCCGGCCGGCGAGTTGAGGGGGGAAGATGGGGTGCAGCTCGCCCAGGCTATTGCTCAGCAGCTGGAAGGCGCGTGACGGTTCAGTTGATTCATCTGATTCAACTCATTTGACTTGTTTCTCATAAAAGGGGAAGTATTTGTGTCTACGTCTGAAGCAGTGACAAGGGGGATTCGGGTACGGGTCACGACCCAATACGATCCGAGCCGGTCGATACCGCACCAGAATCAGTGGTTTTTCCTGTACACGGTCAACATCTCGAATGACGGCACAGAGACAGCTCAGCTGCTGACCCGACACTGGATTATTACTGACGCGACCGGTCATGTGGAAGAAGTCAAAGGTCCTGGAGTTGTGGGCGCGCAGCCGCTACTCAGTCCAGGCCAGTCGTTCGAATACACATCAGGCTGTCCTCTGACCACGCCGTTTGGCTCAATGCGTGGAACGTATCAAATGGTGACTACCAGCGGAGAAAGGTTTGATGCGGAAGTCTCCGAGTTTACGTTGAGCGAGCCGACAGCGCTGCAATAAAAAGTGTGTTAGTGTTCAGCTTTACCCTTTGAGTTTCTCATGAGCATCCCTACCGGTTTTATCGGTCTTGGTAACATGGGCGTCCCAATGGCCCAGAACCTGCTCAAGGCAGGTCACCCCCTGTCTGTCTTTAATCGCACGGCTTCCCGTGCGGATGGCCTGTGTGAACAGGGCGCAACGCGAGCCGCCAGTCCACGAGCCCTGGCTGAGCAGAACGACATCGTCCTTAGTATTGTGGCTGATGACGCGGCTCTGAAGGCGATTGCTCTCGGCGATGATGGCGTGTTGGCTGGGCTTACTCCAGGCAAGATCCATGTTGATATGAGTACGGTGTCGCCCGATATCAGCAAGGAGCTCAATCAACACTATCAGGCCAAAGGTGCGCATTTTATTGCTGCACCTGTTTTTGGTCGGCCAGATGCGGCGGCGGCGGCCAAACTGTGGATCTGTCCGGCTGGTTCAGCTGAGGTCGTTGAGCGCTGTCGGCCGTTGTTTGATGCGATGGGGCAGGGCGTTATTGTCGTTGGGACTGAGCCGCATTTGGCGAATTCCCTCAAGCTGGTGGGTAATTTTTTTGTGATCTCGGCAATTGAGACACTCAGCGAAGCCTTGACCCTCGCCGAAAAATCTGGCCTTGACATCGAGACAGTCTTAGAGCTGATTAAAGCTCTGCTGCCGGTGCCCTTGTTTCAAGGCTATGGCACCCGTATGGCCCATAACGAATTCTCGCCGCCTGGCTTTGCCTTACGTTTAGGAATCAAAGACGTTGATCTTATGCGTCGTCTCGCTGACCAGTTACACGCACCTCTCCCCCTTGCGGATGTGGCCCACCGCAACCTCTTAGCCGCCCATGCACGCGGACGCGGAGACTTAGACTGGGGGGCTTTGATTACCGTGATTCGTGAGTTGGCTGGTCTTGAACCTCGGGATTCCTCCCCATCTGCTGAGAATTAAGCTCTCCTTGGCTCTATTTGCATGACCACTACTTCTAGAAAACAGCGCGGTATCCAGCTGCTGGCTGTCTCAGTTGGTCTGCTGCTGTTTGGCCTCTTGCTGTGGACGGTCGGCCTCTCAGAGGTAAGCCAATATATGGTTCAACTCGGCTGGTCGGCGCCGCTTGTCTTACTGCCATATGCCGCGATTGCGTTGTGTGATGCCAAAGGGTGGTCTCGACTGATTCCCGATAATGCCTATACTCAGCCCATCCCATTGTGGTATTTTTCGCTGAGTCGGATCGCTGGAGAGTCCGTCAATAATCTGACCCCTACCGCCTCTATCGGCGGTGAAGCGTTCAAGGTCTATTTGCTCCGTATACGCGGTATTAGTGCAGATGTTGGCATGGCTTCTGTCGTGGCTGCCAAAACTGCACTGACTGTTGCCCAGGTGGTCTTTATTCTGCTTGGACTGCCGTTTTTTCTGTTTCGCTTTGGGTGGGGACTCCACAGTTGGTGGGTGGTAGGCATTGTCATGGCGGCCGCCTATGGTTTTGTCGTAGTGCTGATCCGTTGGCAGCGCCAAGGGCTGATGGAGAAGGCTGTCCAGGTACTCCAGCGTGGGCTGCCAAACTGGCACGCGCTGCAACGCTGGGAAGCTGGAGCGCGGCAGATTGATGCTCAGCTGCTGCAACTCTATGATAGCAATCCTCAAGCCTTTCTCGTCGCAACGGCCTACCATTTTGTTGGATGGTTGCTTGGGGCGGTTGAAATCCTGGTCATCTTTTTCCTGATCGGTATTCAGGTCGATATGATCGATGCCTTGATCATTGAGTCGATGGTACAGCCGGTGACGGCTGCGGCTTTGTTTATTCCTGGAGCGCTAGGCGTTCGAGAGGCAGGTGGTGTCTTTCTGAGTCGCATGCTCGGGATCGATACGGGTGCTGGACTGGCGTTGATGGTCCTCAAGCGCGCCCGTGAGGCCGTGTATAACGGGATCGGCCTCATTATCCTGACGCGGGCAGGCTATACCTGGAATCAGCAGGCTGACCCGCCTACTGCAGAGCAGAGCGGGCAGGGTGTGAAGGACGTCAAGGCAGTATAGAGACTATTGTCCTAATTTCGCCCCCTATTCCGGCTGCACGTTCTTTGTTATAGAGTCCTTACGCAACCTTGTGGGTAATAATCCAGGCTTTTCAGCGCGGGATGAAACCTGGCAGCCATGAATATATGTGCGGCTGGGCAAGCCGTACTCGCTTGTGGATCTGGTGTCAGACCCCCGCGCACTGTGGTGCGCACGGGCAACCGGAGTCGAAGCAAGAACCACCTGAAGATGAAACGTGGGTAGCATGTCATTGTCTTTAGGAATCCCACGGATTTATCCGTGGGAGGATGTCAAGGGTGCAGGTGCAAAAGCTGTTAAGATTCTTTTAGATACTTGCTGGTCGCCCCCTTTACGGGGGATGAGGGAAGCACATCAGCGGTTTGGATAAGGAGGCGGGAATGCGGACGTTGTTTTTAAATCCCCCGGCATACGATAATTTTGATGGTGGGGCGGGGTCTCGATATCAGGCCACTCGTGAGGTGTGGTCGTTTTGGTATCCAACCTGGTTGTGTTACCCAGCTGGTATGATCAAAGATAGCCGTGTGCTGGATGCTCCACCCGAAGGGCTCAACCAAGTACAGAGCGTTGATATTGCCAAGGAATACGACTTTGTTGTCCTGCATACGAGTACGCCATCGTTCAAAATGGACGTGCAGACGGCAGAGCTGATCAAAGAAAAAAATCCTAATGCGACTATCGCCTTTGTCGGTGGCCACCCCACGGCCATGCCTGACCAAACCCTGCAGGCGTCTGAGGTTATTGATATCGCGGCCCGTAAAGAGTTTGACTTCTCGATGAAAGAAGTCGCTGAGGGCATGGATTGGGATCAGATCCGAGGCATCAGCTACCGCAAGAACGGTCAGATTGTGCACAATCTTGATCGGTCGCCGATGACGAGTGAAGAGTTGGATAGCCTGCCTTTTGTGACTCAGATTTATGACCGAGACCTGGACTTCCGCAAATATAACAGCCCCTACTGCCAGTATCCGTATGTGTCTCTGTACACTGGCCGTGGCTGTCCAGCTCGGTGTACCTTCTGCCTGTGGCCCCAGGTTACCACTGGTCACTCGTACCGAACCCGCTCAGTGGACAATGTCATTAAAGAAGTCAAGGAAATGACCCGCCTGTTTCCGGGCATGAAAGAAATCTTCTTTGATGATGATACCTTTACGGCCGATCCTAAACGGGCACGTGAGATTGCGACCCGGCTCAAACCCCTCGGCCTGTGTTGGTCAACAAACTCGCGAGCAAATGTTGATTACGAGACGCTCAAGGTCATGAAAGATGGTGGGCTACGTCTCTTTGTCATTGGCTATGAGTCAGGCAATGCGCAGATCCTGAAAAACATCAAAAAAGGCGTGGCGCTTGAAACCTCGCGGCGTTTTACCAAAGATTGCCATGAGCTAGGCATCTTGATTCATGGCACGTTCATTTTGGGTCTGCCCGGTGAAACGCGGGACACCATGCAAGAGACGATGCGGTTCGCCCGTGAAATGGACTCAGAGACGATCCAAGTCTCCTTGGCTTCGCCGTACCCTGGTACCGCATTCTATGATCATGCGCTAGAAAACGGCTTTATCAAACCGGAAGATATGGTTGATGAGACGGGCTATCAGAAATGTGTGATCAATTATCCCAACCTATCTGGCGAAGAGATCTTTTCGACGGTTGAGAAGTTTTACACTTCCTACTACCTGCGTCCCCGCTATATCTTCAAGGCGGTCAAGAAGATGGCGCGGGACGGAGCTGAGCGCAAACGGATGTGGCAAGAAGGCAAAGATTTCTTTCGAACCATGCGCACCCGTCGTCAGATTGCGCATAAGAGTGCTGTGTCTGCACCGCCTGCGGCATAAGGCTTCGGCCAGGAGGGACTGCTGAGTGTCCCTCCTATTGCCCCTCCCTTCTCTTGTCCTTATGTTCACTATACTTCTCGTCATTCTCCTCTCCATTGCCTGTCTGTATTACCTGTTCTCCGTATATGCGGCATGGCGTCTGTTTCGACGTTCTACACCAACTCTGGTCAGTCACACTGCCGCCTGTCCGCCCGTTTCTCTCTTTAAACCGCTCAGGGGCGCAACTCCTGATCTGTACACCAATCTGGCGAGTTTTTGTCGTCTGGATTATCCGTCTTTTCAACTCCTGTGTGGGGTGCGTGACCCACACGATCCAGCGATCGCAGTTGTCCAGCGCTTACAACAAGATTTCCCTGCGTGTGACATCTCTTTGGTTGTGAATCCAGAGGTGATCGGTAGCAATCACAAAGTGAGTAGCCTGTATCATCTGTCGGCTCAGGCCAAGTATGACGTTTTTGTGATCAGTGACAGTGATGTCCGGGTCGCCCCAGATTACCTACGCCGCATCATGCCTGGGCTAGGCGATCCACCAGGTGGGCAGGGCGGGCAGGTCGGAGTCGTCACGTGTCTCTACCGTAGTGTAACCCCTCGGCCGTTTCCAGCTTTGCTCGAATCTGTCCTGATTAATACTTCTTTTACAGCTTCAGTTTTTGTCGCAAGCCAGGTTGAAGAAACGAGGTATGCCTTTGGCGCAACTATGGCGGTCACCCGGCCATGTGTCGAGGCAATAGGTGGATTTGCTGCCTTGGCCAATTATTTAGCGGATGATTATTATCTGGGTCATTTCGCGACACAAGCTGGCTACCGCGTGCACCTTGCTCCGTATGTCGTCGAAACACATCCGGATGTGACAAGTCTGAGCGGACTCTTTCACCATCAGCTGCGCTGGGCTCGGACCCAACGTCTGTGCCGACCCGCTGGTTATGTGGGGACAGTTGTGACGTATGGCACGGTGTGGGCTATGCTTGGGCTGTGTCCGCTATGGACAACACCGCTGCTCGTGATTCTTGCCTGTCTCACGCTTGGTATTCGACTCGTCTCGAGTGCATTGGTCGGTAAATATTTTCTGGGTGTCACGTTGCCTGTCGCCACGTGTGGACTGGTGTTGGTGGCCGATTTGATCTCGTTCTGCATCTGGTGTGTCAGCCTCGGGGGCAATACCGTGCGTTGGCGTGAGCACACTTTTCGTGTCCGTCGGGATGGGACGATGCGTCTCATTGCTGAAGGAGATGGTTCACAGGACGAGTTGCTACCTGAGGAGTCGCTCCCGGACGAGTCACAGCAGCGCAGCTATTAGAGTAATTGCAGACCTGTTCCGTCGAGAGAGGATGTGCGTTGTGTGATCTTCCCGATGAGACTTGGACGATGCTGCGCCATAAAATTTCTGCGCGGTTAGAAAAACTGAAGATGGAATAGGTGTGTGCAGCTATATATAGCCGTGCTAGCGGCCTGCATCCCGGTAGAGATCTCGATAGCCGACGAGTTGTATGCCGTGCCCACGTATACTGTCCTGAACGGTCGGGCTAGTCAGGGCTGCCAGCTCGGTGTCGCGCTGATACGTTGGCGTCCAGCGCTGGACTTCGGGGCAAGGTAGAAAAGCGGGATGGCAGTACAGTTCAGTCGTCCCCGTTTGTAGTCTGGGCAAGAGCTTGAGGAGATAAGCTTCATCGAGTGCACCGCTCTGATGCAGACCGAACAGTGCGTCTGGAAACACAATGCCAGAAGCGTGAAGTTTTTGCTGTGCTCTCCGGGTCAGGCGAGAAAAGATAAAAGACTCCCAGCGTTTACGGAGACTGTGACGGGCATCAAGAGCAAGACTGGACCTGAGGTCTTCACGAGTGACCCGCATTGCCCGCACACCATACTCTTGAGCCAAGCCAAGCAGACTGTCAAATACGACAGGGTGCAGGTGAATATTGACATGCCCATCGATATGAGCCAGGGGTAAATCCGTTGCCAGAAAACGTTCAATCTGGGCCCGGCACTCATCTTGGACTTGCGTACGGGCCCGAGACGAGAAGAAGTAGCGGAGTCCAGCCAGAGTCGGATTATTGAGAAAATTCCCATCCCCATCGGTCAGGCTAGAGATAGTCTGATGAGGGAGAACAGCCGTGCCTTGCACCAAGGTCAGATGGAGGCCAACCTGCAATCTCGGTGTTTGACGTGCCAGCTCGATAGCCTCCTTCCAAGCCGATCCAGTCACCATCAGACTGGTATTGGTCAGGATACCGTGCTGATGGGCATGCAGGATGCCAGCATTCACTTGGCGAGACAGGCCAAAGTCGTCACCGTTCACAATCAGGCGTTTTATTTTTTTTTTGTAAAAAAGAGGATTGTGTCCGACGCTTCCATCTCTTGAGATACACATTAGCAATACCAATGAGGATCAGGATACCAATCCAGATACGCATATACGGCCAGTACGAAGCCCAGCCATATGCATGAATGCCTTCATATAGTTGAATGCCAACTATCCCAGCCACCCAGCCACAGACCGATTCGTACTCCTTGCGGACGACTAACTCCCAGCCGAAAGGAAACGTTGTGTTGAATGCTTTCCCGAGATTGCCGAGCGCAGGGAAAAATCGTGGTACTTCCACTCCACGGTACCCTTCATAGTCGTCAGTAAAGCGCCAGTGCAAACGCTGTTCTTCCATCGCAACGATTGCGTAGTACAGGTAGGCAAATGGAATAAGAAAGAACGGATACAGCCACGGATTATGAAAGACGACCACAAGCCCGAGTCCAATCAGAAAATTCCCTGTATACAAGGGGTGACGCATGAGGGTATACGGGCCACGGTCTCGGACTCCAAATTTATCCACATGAGCGTTGCTACCCCAGGCCCAGGCCCGAACCCATTGACCCAACATACACAGCAGGACACCGAGCCCATCCAGTGCTGTCTCAAGCCATAGGCTGCCGAAGAGACGCTGTGGCCGCAGAAAAATGAGGGCGATGAGCGCTAATGGAATGGGAATAAGACGTCGATAGCGACGTAACCAGGCGACAAAGCCGGTTTGGACAAGTCCAGCCGGTCGGGCTCCCAGCGGATTTGCTGGCGGGGGAGTTTCAAGAGCCATGCGGTCGCTTGTATCTGGAGAGTGGATAGTATGCAAGCAAGGCGATACTCTTTTACACAAACTGCGACATGAACAGAGGCGTTCAATCACGCCGAATAAGGACGAGGCGGAGCCGGGCACCAGGGGCGGCCGACGTTTGACTGTCAAGCACAAGTTGTGCCTCTGGGGTCTGCTCCAGCTGCTGCCAGTGACGCGGTCGAAGAATATAATAGCCTGGTGGACAACGCGACAGGTCTGCTTGCTGTGCACAAGGCGCTAAGGGAACGTACCGATCTAAATAGAAGTACACTTGGGAGAATTCATCAAACTCTGAAGAATACGGCTCTGGGGTATAGAAGAATAACGGCTCTTCGGGCTCTAGCGTCTGGGCAATCTGGTCGGCGAAGCCTGTTAAATTCTTAAATTCTTTTGAATAGGCACGCGTGAAGGGATAGACGCCGGCGGTTGCTATGAGCAAGATGCACAGGACGAACCACAGTCCTGTACGTAAGCGCCCCGCTGTCGCCGCCCAAGCCGCCCAAATTCCACCGCCACACAGGAGGCTTATCACAGCCAAGCCATACACCGGCTGCTCAGATACGAAGCGGATATAGAGCGCAGCGCCATTCCATTTTTTTCTTCCAAACAAGAGATCAACAGATTCAGAGTCAACCGTCATGTATCCCTGGGCAACAGACAGGGCTCCCAGAAGAGCCAAGCCGCTGAGACCGATAGTGATCAAGAGCAGCGGGATGCGGAGGAGTGCAGACACAGGTCGGGTGCGGTGTGGAATATTGGCCCAGCCCCACTCGACTGCGAAGAGTGCCATGGCTGGGCATAACGGGAGCATATACACGTCACGTTTTCCGGCTGCAATCGAAAAGAAAGCAATAATCGTAAAACACCACAGCAGCACCAGCACACCTTTCTCTCGTATGGGGGCTTGGCGGGAAAAGTGCCAGACACCAAAGCCAAACACGAGGCTCCAGGGCAAACCATTGAAGATAAAAGGTAAGAAAAAAAAGGCCGAGGAGGGAATGCGTTTACCCGAGCCAGAGGTAAAGCGTACGACATTTTCCTGCAGGACTTGTTTCTGAAAAAACGTCCAACCCTCCTGGTTGAGGGCAAGCAGGTACCAGGCCACAGGAATGCCGACGGCCAAGACAATATTACTGACGCTCAGCAGCTTCCAAAGGCGAGACAGCTGGCCTTGGACGAGTAAGTAGAGCAGGATGATAAGGCCAGGCAGAATATAGCCAATCGGGCCTTTGCTGAGCGTTGCCCCGGCCAGTGAGAGGGCAAACGCTACACTCCGCCAGCCGCGCCATTCGTCGGCTTCGTACATACATACAAAACTCGTTACCGCTGCTAAAACAAAAAATGCCAAGGCTGAATCCACCCAGGCTTCGCGGGCCATCTCAACAAACAAGGGTGTGGTGAGGAGGAGTAGGGAGGCCAAGATACCGACTTCCCGATTGGCCAGACGACAGCCCAGCAAACACGTCAGCCCGACACTCAAGGCTGAAAAGAGGGCGCACGGAAACCGAGCCGCCCATGCTGACATGCCCCCGCTGAGCTGGGCTACGCCTGCCCCGACCCAATGCAGTAAGGGCGGTTTGGAGGGAATCGTTTCCCCGTTGCGGAGTGGCAGAATCCAATTGCCCGTCCGCACTATTTCCTGCATGACCAGAGCTTCGCGCCCTTCCATCGTGCGGTAAATAGGACCTTCGCCAAGCCGCCAAAAGAAGATGAGACTGGCCAGGATGACAAACAGGGTCGCCAGCACAGGTGGTGACAGGCGTGCGAGAGGGCTGAGGAGAGGGGGGAGAAGTGGCGCAGGAGTCACAAAAAAGACTCACAGGTTTCAGTCTAAGACTGATCAAGCGCTAGAATACGCGGCAAGACTTCCCGCTCGGCCTGTTCTAAATCTGCTGGAAAATCGATCTCAATCCACGGCAGATCTTCGACTTGTTCAAAGCCGACAAACCGCTGGTCCAGGAAAATAGGGTATGCCTCTTCATGCTCAATCGTGTCGCGTCCCTGGGCAATTTGATGGTCAAGAATTGTCCGCAGCAGAGGCGCGTCGTCGCGGCAAACCTTGAGAAAACCGATGGATTCTCCAATCAAATCATACTCCCCAGATCCCCCCCGAATAATAGTCAGGACGCGTCCGCCACGGGTCAGCAGCATTTGTTCTTCCCCAGTATTCGTCGCACTGGTATCGAGTAAGAAACAGTTCGGATGCGGAGATTGGATGAGGCGGGTGATCATTGCGGCGGGAAAGAGCACATCGGCATCCATGATGAGCACATCATCATCAAATTCCTTGCGGGCACTCCACAGCGACAGGATCGCTCCTCGATCATACTCGGTATTGTGGACATACGAGACCTGGACTGCTCCACACCTGAGACCAATCTTCTGCTCAATCATCTCGCCCCGATAGCCAATCACGACCACGGCTTGTGTCACTCCTGCTGTTCCGAGTGCCCGGAGTGTCCGCTCTAAAAGTGTCTGGCCTTGGATTTCAATCAGACACTTAGGGATGTGCTCGGTGACGGCTTTGAAGCGTTTGCCAATGCCAGCAGCAAGAATAATGGCTTTCATGGTGTCTCGCTTTAAACCTGGAATTTACTGCATAACTTCTTCTAATGCCTTGAGGAAGTTCTGGAAGTCGTTACGTGTCAGATGCCCCATATTGGCGACCCGGAAGATACCGGTCTGGAACTTACCTTGGCCTTCGTAGATGATGAAACCCCGTTTTTTGAGTTCGTCGTGCAGGTGTTGGTACGTCATTCCTTCAGGGAGTAACAAAGAGGTCAATGAGTTGACACGATGCTCGGGTGGCAAAAGAAACTGGAGATCCAGGCGGCTGAAGCCTGCATGCAGTAACTGGGACGCGGCACGGTAACGCTGGACACGGCCAGCCACAGTTTCTTCCAGGAGTTCGTCGAGCGCGGCGTCGAGGGCGTACCAGGTTTGCACGGATGGTGTAAAAGGGATGTTGTGACGCTCTTGAGCTTCCCAATGGATGGGCAGGTGCAGGTACAACGAGCTAGGCTCAACTTCTTGCATAGCCTGCATGATTGACGTTCGGACCAGGACAAAAGCGACGCCGGGCAGTCCTTGCACACACTTGTTGGCTGTGCAGGCACACAGATCAACCCCGTCCCGAGCCAAGTCGAGATCTTCGCCCGCTAGTGCACTCACCGCGTCAAGCAGGAAAAGCCTGCCTGTTCGTTTCGTTATTGCGCCAACCTCGGCTACAGGATTCAGCAAGCCCGTCGTTGTTTCGTGATGGACAAGAGCAACGCCGCCAATGCTCGGGTCGTTTTCCAGCGTTGTGGCAATCTCGTTCACATCCGGCCGCTCAGTCCAGTCGTAGCGAAGCTCAACCGTTGGTAGACGATGGGCTTTGGCCATGCGTAGCATGCGCTCACCGTATACGCCATTATTAATCACTAAGAGTTTTTTGTCGGCTGGCACTGCCGAAGAAACCATTGCTTCTACAGCAGCCGTCCCCGAGCCACTCAAGACAACAGACGTATAATGCTGCGGAGCAAAGGCTTGTAAGAGCTTTGTGCGGATGGCGACGAGAAGGTCCGAGAATTCTTCTTCACGGTGGCATAGGTCTCCACGTAGTAACGCGTGTTGTACGCGTGGAGATACGTTGACCGGGCCGGGGTTGAGGAGGATGTATTGGGGCATAAGAAACTCAGAGGAAAGTGCGGAGTCGGCTAAGGTCGCTTTGCATTCAGTCCTGGTCGTTCAGTCCTGAAAGCGCATTCATAAACCGTTGCGCAATCTGCGGTGGTTCGTGGGTGATGCGGCCGATTTTGCGTTCTTCCCAGTCGGGTTCAATTTTGATGAGCAAAAACGATGGACCAGTTTGGCTGAGGAATGCGCTTGCGACAGCGTTTAATTCGTCAGGTGTATCGACTTTGCAGACGTGTTGGTAGCCGCTGGAGCGGGCGATGTCTTGTAAGGCGACTTGACCGGAGATGGTGCGCTGATTGCCCGTTGAGCCGTAGGCTTCGTTGTCGAAAACAATATGGACAAAGTTTTGCGGCTGTGTGGCGCCAATAAGAGCCAGGGAACCCATGTTCATGAGGACATTGCCGTCGCCGTCAAAGACAACAACACGACGGTCAGGGCGATTGACTGCCACACCAAGTCCAATAGACGAGGCGAGTCCCATTGAGCCAATCATGTAGAAATTGCCCGGTCGGTCGTTGAGGTTAAATGACTCGCGCGAAATAAAACCATTGGCGTGCACGACAAGCTCATCCTGAAGCAATGGAATAACAATGGAGAGGGCATTGAGCAGTTTCACTGCAACACCCCCGGAGGGAGTAAGAGCGCCACTGGTTTCTTGCTCTGCTGGAGTGTCTGAGCTGCCCACTGGACGACTGCATTGGCTGTCTCAGCACTCAGCACCTGGTGCGGGATGTGTAGGGTCTCGAATAAACGCGGGGAGATGTCTCCCATGATGATATGTTCAGGGGCGTCTTTGCCCTGATAGCCACGCCAGGTGACGAGTAACAGACACGGCAGATCATAGATGAGACTCAGCGAGGCAAGAGCATTCAGACAGACACCCAAAGCCGAGTTTTGCATAATTACGACCGGTTGTTTGCCGGCCATATAGGCTCCAGCCGCCAGGCCGACTGCTGCGTCTTCGCGGGTTTCTGGAATATAGCCGCCGCCTTCTTCTAGCGTGGCAATCAGACTTTTTACTAGCGAGCAAGGAACACCAGTGAAAAAATCAAATCCTTCGGCTCGCAGAGTCTTGAGAAAATCAGTCCCGGTAATCATGGTAATAGCGTAGGCACGGGGGCCTGCTTCCCTTATGTTTTGCTTCTTGGCTGCCTGGACTCCGTATTTTTCTTGGCTGGTCCGTCAAGCTGGTCACTGATTTCTTGGCCTTCTTGTGCTACTGGCCGAGACAAAAGCACTGGAAGAACAACTAATGAGGCAACGAGTACACTGCCTACCGCCAGCGAGAGTAGCAAGCCCATACTAAAAACGCCATAGTATTTGGCGATCATCAGGCTGCCAAAGCCGACCATGGTCGTCAGGGAAAAGAGGGCGACGGCCTGGCCGGTGCTCCCAGCGACTAAGCTGGCTGATGTGCTGTGTTCCTCCTCTCGAAAACGATGCACGAGGTGAATGCCATTTTCGATCCCAATACCAATAATGAGTGGGGCTGCGACCAAGTTGGCGACATTAAACTGCAAGTTGCACAGCCACATCAGGCCGGCGGTCCAGATCATACCAAGCCCAAGCGGCAGAATGGCTAATAGAGTGTCACCAATCCGCCGTAAGGTGCCAAAGGTGACAATGATAATGGCAATCAGCGCATAAATGGCAGCTTCGATGTAGCCTTCCTGCATGGCTCGAATCGACTCATAGCCGATGACCGGAGAGCCGGTGACATCCGGATCAACCTCACGGAGTTGGTGGATAAACGCTGCGAGTGGTTGCTGCTCACGAATATTTTCTTTGGGATAGATCTGGAGCAAGAATTTGTCTTCACTGCGACTCACAAAACGTTTTTTGAGCTGGGCCGGGACATCGGCCATAGTAATCGGGCCGGCGGGGTGAATATTATTCCGCAGCAAGGACCAGACGTCAGCAAAATCCCGAAAGAGATCCGTCTGAAACTGGGAGAGTGCAGTCTGGGCTGCGCTCTCCGACATGTTTTGCAAGCGAACGATAATGGCTTTCAGCCTGCTGCGAGCCGTACTCAGCTCACTTTCTGTTGGCTTTTTTGTGGGCTCCCACTCTTCATTGTTCTCCCGGACTTTGAACCGAATCCGGTCGAGGGAACGCTGGAGGTCTGACACGACAACGGGTGGGGACGCTTCGAGAGTCGGAGGCAGGTCGGCCAGAAGGGGCTGGAGAGCGTGAACCAACGGCAGCCGCTCTTCCTGTCCACTCGGGATAAAAGACGCCACGCTTTCGACTGTTTCGACGACAGGCAGGGCTTCAAACGCAGCCGCTTTCTGCATTGCCGCTTCTGGTGTCGCAGCCGTGGCGAGTGCATTCCAGGACGCGCGTTCTGAATTGGCAATGATCCGTCTTTCCCACTCAACCGACGGCGTGCCATGCGCTTGGAGATTCAGCAAGTCGTAGTCAAATCTGACGGTCGGGAGAGCGATAAGAGCAGCCAGGGTGAGGAGAGCCGCCCCAAGTAATACCGGTTGCCGCCCGTTTTCTATGAGTGTCCCCAGCCCAGCAAAGGTCCTACTCAAAAAACTCTGTCGCGTGGTTTTCACCTGCCAGGGGTGTATGCGTTCAGCGACAACGACCAGGGCTGGAAGAAATGTGAACATGGCCAGCAGGGACAGCACAATGCCGACACTCGACATGAGGCCGAGTTCTTGCATACCCCGAAAGTCAGCCAGCATGATGGCTGCAAAGGCCAAAGCTGTTGTGAACGCTCCAGCAATGATGCTTGGTCCAGTATGAATATAGACCTGATGCAAGGCGGGAATCGGGTCTTTGCCAGCTCCCCGTTCTTCCTCATAACGGGTGATAAAGTGGACGCCAAAATCATCAGCTAAGCCCAGCAATAGAGGAGCAACAAACACGCTAATAATTGTCAGGTGACCCACTGCGAGGGTCACAAAACCCATGGTCCAGCACAGGCCGACCATCAACGAGGAGAGAATGAGAAGAGGGTGA
Source organism: Binatia bacterium (assembly GCA_965231765.1). Taxonomy (GTDB): domain Bacteria; phylum Desulfobacterota; class Binatia; order Bin18; family Bin18; genus JAAXHF01. The sequence goes on along the minus strand of OZ246887.1, from coordinate 2,319,066 downwards.
CGGACGTGCTTAAAAAAGATGAGATACAGCAGGCCAATACCAAGAACCGTGGCAATAGTGGCTGCCGGGGCGTCACTCTGGGCGCTCGACATTTCGTCTGTGTCGAGGACCTCAATACCTGTCAAACCGGCATCAAGTCCAGAGAATTCTAGGCGGAGGGTGCGAATAAGGTGCCGGATTGTGGTAATGGCATCTTGCTGCGCAGTCAATCCTCCCTCTTCGGGCTCTGTGGGTTTGACCAGCATAAAAATAAACTGGCGGTTGCTGGATACCAGGAAACCATCGTCCGAGAGCTCCTGCGTGTCGCCAAAAAACTCTTCCCACGGCGAATGATAACGATAGGCTGGGTTGCTGAGGGCTTGGTCCATCTCATACAGCAACGCGTTGAGAAAACCAATTTGCGGAGTTGGTGTCTCACTGCTGGCTTCTTGCGATTCTGCCGCGTCTTGTGGTTCGTCTTCTAACAAATCCAAGCCGAGCAGATTATCGACCAAATAGGAGACTGTTGCGGCACTGACTTGATGATTAATTGCTTGAAATAAGCTGTTCAAACCTGGAGCAGTCGTGATTTCGCGGATGAGATCATGAGAGCCAGACAGATCGTCGAATAAACTCTTGAGATCCTCTTCGGGCAAATACAGGAGCTTTTTGCCATCAAGTGAGGTGGTATCAATCTGATAGAAGACTTCCTCGATATAGGTCGTCTCTTGTGCCAACAGCTCGCCGAGCCGGATCACAAAGGCTTTGCCTTGCTCGATATCTTGCGGCTCGACAACAACGAAGAATTGATCAACGCTGCTAAATTCTTTCGTGTATTGATCTTCTAGCTTGATATACGGTTTGTCGCTGTCAATGAGATCAGTCCGACCGGTGACAAAGTCCAGAGAGGAAGCCGTATATGTGACGGCCACACCGACAAGAATGAGGCACAGGGCGAGAATCGTAACAGGGAACGTCGTGGTCAGACGAGCAAGCGATTGCAGTGCGCGCTGCTCCCGAGTCAATTGAGAAGAAGGGCCGGACGAAGACACGCGTGTATTCTCCGCTTGGCGCCTATTGAGGACCTTCCCAGTTGAGTTTTTTCTGCATGCGCTCGACGAGCTCCTCGTAGGACTTACGAGACATGAGCGATTGGACCTGTTTACGCAGGTTGCCCGCCATGCTCACCCCGTCGAGCTGGACGTCCCAGACTTTCCACACGCCGTCAATGTGATGCAGACGGTAATTGATTGCGACCTGTCCTTCTTCGGGATCAACCAAAGCCGTTTCAACAAGGGCTTCCTTCCCTTCAATATGGTTTTTGCCATACACGATCTGGGTGCTGGACAAGAAATCGGCGGCTCGCGGATAGGCAACCTCGCGCAGTAAGCGTACGAGTAAAGCTGCAAAATCTTGCTGCTTCTCCTCACCAAGTCCCTCCCAATAGGGTCCCATCAGCCAACGTGCTAACTGAGCGAGGGCCAAATGTCCCTCGATTTTTTCAACATCGCAGCTCGCGGCTAGTGCTCTATCTCTCGCATTTGGCTCACCTGCCTCATTTGCTTCATTTGCCTCATCTTTGCAGGCAGTCATAGACTCAATCAATTGCTGAGTCATGTGTGTTGGAGTCTCGGCTTGAGCGAGACTGGGAGATGCCAGAGCGAGAAACACAGCGAAGGAAAGGGCGAGGCGAAGAATGATACGAGTAGGACTGCCCCACAGTTTCATATAGACATCCATACAAGCATTTTGCATGTACCCCATCGTGGAGGTTATAGAATTAATCGCTAGATTCCTCATACGGGCACTCTGTACTGGGGGCCTGCTTTCGATATTGTACGATTATGCTGGACAAATTATATCGTCACATGCTGAAGGAAACGAGAGGAGGACCTATTCTTCAATCTGCTGTTCTCGACGCTGGAGGTAGAAATCTTGGGCCGCGCTATACAGGTCGAGTGAGAAACGGTCAACTTGTTCAAACAGCTCAAGGTTCAGCGCTCGTTCGTTGACTGCACTGCCGGCTGTTGTGCCAGTACTAATGGCAAAATTCTCCGTGCCCGACAAGACATACTGTTTTGGGTCCATGGCTCCATCTATCACATAACCAAACGTATCACGCACGGTTGACGGGCCGACAAACGGCAGGACAAGATAGGCACCGTTGCCGACACCATAATGGCCGAGTGTCTGGCCAAAGTCCTCTTGGCTGGCTTCGATGCCCAATTGATTTTTCGCCACATCGAAAAAGCCGAGTCCTCCCACTGTCGTATTGATGGCGAACCGACTGATTTCTCGAGCAGCGCCATCAAATTTGAGCTGAAACAGGTTATTGGCAAATCGAGGAATAACACCAAGATTGACAAAGAAGCGCTGAACACCGGTTCGGGCTCCTTCTGGGAGGACTTTGGCATACCCTTTGGCCACAGGCCGCAGAATCTTTTCGTCCATCCAGATATTGACGTCGAACATGGCTTCGTTAAACGTTTCAAGTCGAGAGTTTTCATACACCTGGGTCGTCTCATCCAAAGAGCCTTCCAGGCCATCGCCAAACTGGGCGAACGCGAACGTTGCCCAACTTGGAGTAAGGTATAGACCTATTGATATAAACGAAACTATGACTATTTTTATAACCATGTAAAGCCCTTCTCTCTTAACTATAGAAGACTCTCAGGCATAAACAAGTAGGGGAAGAGTATTAGGCCAATTTTGTGGGTAAGGCAAGGGTTGCCGTGCCAATCACCCAGCGCTCGCCATCGTCGTTTTCCATCCAAATATCGCACTCCGCTGTATGGGCCTCTTCGTTTTTCTCGGTGACGGCTCCACACAAGTGGATATTTTTATCCGGCAGGACTGGGCTACGAAACGTCGTTCCAATGCGGGTAATACGTGCAGCATGGTTCCAGTCGCTGATCATCCGTGACAGCAGGCCCATACTCATGACACCAGGCGCAATCATGCCGGGCAGGCCCTCTTTACGCGCACCGGCGTCGTCAGTAAAGCGAGGGAAATCCATATTAGCGGTCCGGGCGTACTGGCGAACCTGATCTTTGCTCAGGAGCATATCCAAGGTCGGGAACTCGTCGCCTTCTTCAACGTCTTCAAAATAGAGAGTTCTCATCGCTGCATAATCCTATGGTCGATGACGGCGACCTTTTCACCGTTCTGGTTGCTGACTTCGTTGCGGAGGACGATGAAGTACATACTGCCGCTACGTCCCGTTTTTTCATAAATCTCGTGGATCTTGCTGACCATCTTGAGTGCATCGCCGGGACGCACTGGGGCAAACGCATCCAGGTCTCTCCCGCCATCAAAGCCGACCTTGCCAAACTTGGGCATATCGTCTGGCGTCATTTTAGTCGGCCGCAGTTTGGTCACAAAGGTTGGCGGGGCAATCAATCCACCATACGGCCCTTTTGCGGCTGCGTCTTCATCTGTATAGAGCGGATTTGTCTCACCCAGAGCCGCTGCAAATGCCAGAATTTCGTCTTTAGTAATAGGAGCAAACGACGTTTCGTCGAAAACCGCTCCAAGGATAGAACGATCAAAATCAAGTGCCATACGAGAATTCCTTAGGCTGGAGGTGCAGGCTGCGGCTTGCGCACACGGAAATCGACTGGACGGTAGCCACCTGTACGCAAGGTATCAACCAAATCTTCAGTCGAGGTGATATCCCGGTCAAACTCCGTCCCACAGATACCAATAAAGCTGACTAAGTGCGAGTCGCTACCGCCAAAGGCGTGGTAACCATGCTGGTCAATCAGCTCTGCGACTCGCTCATTTTCACCTTTTTTACTGCCGCCATTCAGAGCTTCAACGCCACACACACCTTCAAGAGGAGGCAGTTTTTCGTAATGTTCGATCAAGCCAATTGTCGGACGACCCGGATGACACGGCATCGCAATACCGCCCATTTCGGCAACTTCAGTGATGACTTCCTGAGCTCGCAGCCGGACGTTAGTGAAATCGAAACGCTTGAGAATATCGTCGTTCACCCCGTAGACAAGAATATGGCCATACTCAGTCTCAACCTCAGATGCCTTGAGGATGAGCATGCCGTATTTGTCTTCGAGGGCGCGATAATCGCTCGCAGAATCGAATTTGCGGTGCTCGGTTAAGACGAGCCCCTCGATGGGGCGCTCTTCACGTTTGCGGGCTAGCCATTTCAGATATGCCTCGACAGGTGCGCGGCTGTCGTCCGAAACTTCGGAGTGAGAATGCAGATCGATAATACGTGCCATAGTGTAGGTGTCCTAAATAGCCTGCCAAAAGGCTCAGCTTTTAGTATATATCGGGGCCTATACTGCCAGAACTGCCCCCATCTGGCAATGGATAGCAGGACAGTCCAAGCAAGGTGCTCGTAGCACAGAGATTGCAGCCTTTTGAGGACTGTTTTCATCGGCAGAAGAGGCCAAGAGAAGGAGCAGGCTGAGTCGTGAGTAGGCTTTCCCCCGCCCAGTCCTCAGTCCTCGTTACTCAGTCCTGCTTTCTTACTGAGCGGGTCGAAACAGTGGAATCGAGATCTCGGGCGTCGCGTCTTCAAACGTGACCTCAACTGGCATGCCGATTTGTACGTCCTCAGGCTTGCAGTCAACGATATTGGTCAGCATGCGCACGCCTTCTTCGAGTTCCACATAGGCCATGATGTAGGGCAGACTATTGCGGAATCCAGCGCTCTGATTCTGGTAGGTCGCGGTGTACGTATAGACCGTGCCCTTGCCGCTACACTTGACCCATTCCAGATCGGACGACAAATCTTCTGGGCAGAAAGATCGGGTGTAATAGAAAACTTTTCCACAGCTGCGGCATTTCTGCACGTACAATTCATGCCGGGCACAGGCTTCCCAAAACGGTCGATTTTCCTCATCAATACGCGGGAGGGGTTTTTTGTATTTTTTTTCTTCGGCCATGATGATTCTCCCTTATACACTCAGTACCAAGCTTGCCCCGCTGTGTCGTAAGCCCAACGTTCCCCCGGTCCCGTGACAGAACGCCAGCTCGCAGTCCTTTACCTGTCGTTCGCCACATTCGCCGCGCAGCTGCTTGGCCGCTTCGATGACAAGAAAAATGCCGCGCATACCAGGGTGGTTAGAAGACAGTCCCCCGCCATCCGTATTAATCGGCAGCTCACCACCCAGGCCAATCCGGCCATTTTGTACAAACGACCCGCCTTCGCCCTTACCGCAGAAGCCGAGGCTTTCCAGGGTGATGCACACGGTGATGGTGAAAGAGTCATAGACCATCGCCATATTGACGTCTTTATGCGTAATGCCCGCTCGCTGCATGGCTTTGGGGCCGGACTGTTTGGCTGCGGCGTCGGTGAGGTCACGCATGCCGGCGCTGGTGTGGTAGCAGGCTTCGGCTGCGCCCTGGATGTAGACGGGTTTCTTTTTCAAATCCCGAGCACGTTCGGCTGAGGTGACAACAATCGCGCCGCCGCCATCAGAGATCATACAGCACTCCAGCAGATGGAGTGGGGAAGAGACCAGACGCGATTTCATGACATCCTCGACGCTAATCAGATCACGGAACTTGGCGTTTGGATTCAGCGATGCATGTTTTCTGGTTGTGACTGCAATTTCAGCCAGCTGTTCACTGGTCGTGCCAAACTCATGCATATGGCGTTGGGCAGCCATCGCGTACGCCCCGACGGTGGTTGGCCCATATGGGTTTTCATGCTGATCGGAAGGATCGCCTGAGCCTCCGCCACCACCGGTACCAATCGCAAAGCGGTCGGAGGACCATTTGCTACCGTACAAAATTAAACCAACATTACAGTAGCCAGCGGCGATGGCTGCGGCTGCATGGGCGGTGTGCGACACAAAGGACGATCCGCCAATCGAATTGGAGTCCAGATAATCGGGGTTTAGATTGAGGTGCTCAGCCAGGGAGACAATGCCCATTCCGCTGACCCCGGAGGTAAACAGGCCATCGACATCTTTCAGCGTGAGTCCGGCATCATCTAGAGCGCCTCGGGCACTCTCAGCCATAATTTGGTACTGCGTTTTGTGCGGAGCCCAGCGCAGCGGGTGCTCGTAGACACCAGCAACAGCAGTTTTTCCTTTAATACTCATGATCTTTCCTTTTTTGCTGCTTAGCTGAAAAACGCATTGACCGCGTCACACGCCTCTTGCGGCTTTTCAATCGGCAGCCAGTGGCCAGCGTCCTCGACAACAGTCAACTGTGCGCCAGGAATTTTGTCACGCATCTCTTCGCTCTGGGCAACGGGTGTCGCAACATCGTCTTTCCCAGCCAGAATCAGCGTCGGTTTGCTGATCTCGCCCAGCTTGGATGTCAGATCGACCTGCTGACACGCCAGCAGATCGAAGTGGCGGACACGTGGATCGGTCTTGATCTGCTCCATCCAGCCCTGCTGCACGATTTCTTGCGGCGTCTGGGGCGAGCACGAGTCTTTGTTAAAAGGCTGCGGCTGGCGGCCCTTCATGACCTGCGCCCAGACATCGACGCGATCATCCGGAATATTGAACTTGGGCGCGGTACAGGTCAGAGCTAATCCATCGACCATTTCGGGATGGCGCAAGGCCAGATCCATCGCAATAGCGCCACCCATTGAATGGCCCATTAAGACAGCCGGACGAACGCCAAGCGTTTTCCACAAATTGTAGCTGAAATCGCTGTAGGCAGTGATACTGCCCAGGCTATCAATGCCGCTTGATCGCCCATGAGCAGGAAAATCAAAGGACAGCGGGCTGTGGGTTGCCGACAGGATGTCGAGCAGTTTATTGGCGAAATGGCCATTACTGCCCGCGCCATGAATGTACACAATGAGTTTGCCCTGGCTCACATCTGGAACGACTGGCGGCAAGGTCGTTTGGCCCGTATGAAAATAGTTCACCGCATAGCCGTCAACGTCTACGTATTTAGTTGGCATACGCCCCTCTCGGAAAAAAGCTGCCATTTGACTAGTAGGGTGGCTCGGCTTTGTCAAGAGAAGCGGTTTTGGGGTGTGGGCTCCCGGCGATCAGCCGGCAGCTCCGAAAGTTCCCTCTCCTTGAGGGAGAGGGCTAGGGTGAGGGTCCCATTTGGCAGGGCTAAGCAGAATCTGCTAAAACCGCAGCCAGTAAGGGGGACCCACTTCGTAGGATAGAGTTGCGCTGGTACAAGGCCCACGGTATCGGAAAGAGAGATATCAAGATTAAGCACTGCTTGGACGAGTCATGAGACAATCGAAAAAACGCTTTGCCCTATGAGTCAAAATGGCGACCATTTCAAAGCTGCCCAAGACGCAGTGCAGAATTTGCAACAGGTGCTCCTTGCCGCTCGTAAGGTCCACACTCCTGATGAATACAAAGGAATGTCAGAGCCAATCTTACTCGAACTCCAACAGAGAGAACATGACATCCTGACATACCTCAGTCAAAAGATTGATGTGAATTGAGAAATTTCGCTATGATGAACCGCCAAAACCTCGCAGCCCGCATTTTCGCCGTCTCCAACCTGAGAGGCGAGTTCCGCCTCCGTTCAGGTGCAACTTCCAACGAGTACTTCGACAAGTACCTGTTCGAATCCGACCCACAACTGCTCAAAGAAATCGCTCTAGCTTTGCAGCCGTTGATCCCTTCCGGCATCGACGCGCTGGCTGGCCTAGAATTGGGTGGTGTCCCTATAGCAACGATGCTCTCCCAGGTCACTGGCTTGCCAGCTCTCTTCGTTCGTAAGCAGGCCAAAGAATATGGCACGTGTAAACTTGCTGAGGGTGGAGATCTCGCCGGCAAGCATCTCCTCATTGTCGAAGATGTCGTCACATCCGGCGGACAGGTCGTACTTTCTACGCAGGAGCTGCGAAATTTTGGTGCTCAGGTGACGCATGCCGTCTGCGTGATTGATCGGGAATCAGGCGGAACCGAGAAACTTGCTGCTGAGGGTATCGAGCTGCGGGCACTGTTCAGGATGAGTGAGTTGAAACAGGCTTAGAAACAGCTTAGCGTTTTCTTACCGCCGCATCCCCAAACGATACAAATGATGCATTTTGGGCTCGAACAGGGAATTGACCGTCGGAGTCTCAAGCGGACCAGTATCTTTGCCAAACGTGCCGGCTTGGACCATGAGCTGATCATCCAGGAAACGTGTATTGTCGATGATCTGAAACGTGTCGGGCGCAGGTCCGTCCGCCGCCGCTAGCGTAAATCCCCACACACCGAACGACACCATCAGAATCTGATAGCTGTAGGTCTCCATCCCGGCTGCCTGTAGCGTAGCAGCAATAGACCAAAAGACCTCGCGGGTGAAGAAGGGCGAGGAGCTTTGGGTAACGACGTAGCCGTTTGGAGACAAGCAGTAACGCAGCATCTTGTAAAACTCGACGCTGTAGAGTTTTGTTAACGCTTCATTATGCGGGTCGGGCAGGTCGATAATGATGCGATCATAAAAATCCGCTGGCGCATTGCGCACAAAAATAAACGCGTCGAGGTTATGAATCCTGACTTTTTTATTGTCGAGCGAACCCCGGTTGAGGCGTTTCAGCGGTGCAAAAGTCTGGCCGAGTGTCGTCATGGCTGGGTCGATATCAACCAGGTCGATCTGACTGACGTCTGAATATTTGAGGATTTCACGCACGGCTAAACCGTCTCCACCGCCGAGAACGAGAATATGAGCGCGTGGACCGATTGCTGACATGATGGGGTGGACGAGCGCTTCGTGGTAGCGGTATTCGTCCATTTCTGCAAATTGCAGATGGCCGTCAATAAACAAACGGATCTTCCCGTTTACTTCATTCCGAGTGATGACGAGACGCTGATACGGAGTCTGCTCGCGATGGATGATGTGGTGCCGAAATAACTGCCCTTCAGCGTACGCAGACAGAACGGATGCGTACAGCATACCGGCGGTCAGTAACACCGCTCCAGCGATGGTCAGCCCAAGTGCAAGACGTGGACGCTTCAGCACGCTGCTGAAGACGAGGACGTTCAGCAGGGCGACACAAACATTCAGCAGACCAATGCAGAACGAAGAACGAAAGAGTCCTAGAAATGGGAGCAATAAGAGCGGGAACGCCAGCGAGCCAATCAGTCCGCCGAGGTAATCCAGTGACAAAACTTGGGCGATGGAGTTGCGCAGACTATGTGACTGGCTCAGGATGCGGGTCAAGATCGGAATCTCCAGGCCAACCAGTGTGCCGATAATGAGGATGAGGACATACATCACCGGCTGATAAAAGGCTTGATAGGGAAAGATAACAAAGAGTAGCGAACTCGATAAGCCACCAAAGAGTGAGATGACAATTTCAATCAAGACGAAGTTGGCAACCAGGTCACGATAGATCTGTTTGCTCAGATAGGACCCGATGCCCATAGCAAACATGAACAAACCAATCGTGACTGAGAACTGAAAAACGCTGTCTCCAAGCAGGTAGCTGGAAACTGTGGCAATGATCAGCTCATAGATAATGCCACACAATGCCACGACCAAGACCGACACTTGCAGAATGGCAAGTTGCTGGGAGGATAAGGCTTCAATCTGGTCTGTCGGGTTCGTAATGGCTGTGGCTTGGCTGACCGATACTGCCTCGGGCATTATTTGCCACCACCTCGGAAGCTAGAGGAGCCGCCCCGCGATCGTGCAGTGCGGGCTGCTGCCTTTGAGCGAGCGGTCGATACGGCACTGGCGTGATAGCCACGCGGGCTCATCGGTCGGCTGGCATAGCGTGGCCCGCCGCCCATCATGCCTTGGCGGCTGAGCATTGTGCCCAAGAGGTAGCCTGTGAAGAAGCCGCCTGGGAAGAAGCCATGGTCACGGTGGTAGGTATCACCTTCAATCTCTTGCGAAGCAATCAGCCGATTATTCTCGGCGTCAATCTCAATATCAAAGAGCGTCTGTTCAGTTGGTGCCTTTTGTTGATCACCATCCTCGTCAGCGAAACCTTCGATCACCCCATTGTCGTTTAAGGCCACTCCAATGTTTTTACTTGAGAGGTCGCCTTCGTTTAGCTTATTGGCAAACTGGGTGAGGAATTCTTGGGTCTTTGCGTCGTCTTCTTGCTCGACTGGAGTGATAAATGGCTCGCTCGGTGCGGATTTTGATTTCCCCATGTCCTGCATGTCTCGATTGATATCGCCACTGATGGTGTCATCTAATCGACTCAGTACATCGTCTAGATCGACGATTTCGGCAGAATTCTCCTCGCTACTACACCCCCACAGCCCAGTAGCCAGACTACTTACACACAATATCCTGATGAATCGCTTGAGCATGTTCATCTTCCTTTTTTCCTTCTCATTGATGTCGCGAGCCAGATTCATATATCCAGTCGGTAATATACGGCATCAATCCCGTCCTCAAAAAAATCAGACAGCCGTCCCGCCTGTGTAAAACCGCTGGCGAGGAACAGGCCCTGCGCAAGCGGTGCATCCGACGCAAGACTCACGAAGAGTACACGTCCTCTCCAAGATCGCACTTTTTCTACCATCTGAGATACGTCTTCTGGACTTGCTCCCCGGCCGGGAACAAGTTCCCAGTCAATGATATACGCGTCATTCGTTTCAACGATTTCCTGGACACCGGTCAACCGAGCGTTGCGGAGCTCAGGGGGTGTTGGCTCTGGAGTATACGTCTCCTCGATTCGAAGTCCAAGGGCAATTAGGCTCTCACCCGGATCGTAATAGCCGGGGTGACACAGCTCCTCAACAAAACCAAGTTGTTGATACACCTGAATGGCTTGACCATAATCGCCTTTTTTGCCGCCTGCCTGTCCTAAGTCACTCGTGTAGACAAATATTTTCCGGGCATCTCGTTGCTGGAGGATATCGAGCAGGGCAGACAGCATGCCTATTCCCAGTCCCCGTCCGCGTTCCTGTTCGGCAAGATAGGTCCAGGACAGCCAATACGTACGGTCCGCTTCAGGAATCTCACGCCAACCTGTCACGCCAATGACTGTTCTTCTCCGCTCAAGGACATATTGTCCTTCTATACTTTGGCGATACGACTCCTTGGCAACGTCGTAGTCATCGATACTGTGCTGTTTGATAATTGCGAGTGCAGCTGGAACATCAGCTGGCTGCATTGGCCGGAAGACAATATCGGATGGGAGGAGGTCACTCATCAAGATTTTTTCCCCTTTTCCGGATTGCTAATACTTCTGCCAAGACGTGCTCAAGCGAGGGATGAACGCTTGCTAAGATAAGATCTCCACTATGCTTGTGGGCAGGGTAGGTCGCGACTTCTTGGTGATGAGGCGCATTATCATATCGGAACACGAGGGCTGCTGATGGATCTTGATAATGGTAACGGTAGCTGAGCCACCGGAGGCTCTCTGGAAGAAAAACAATAGCCTCGCTAATCGCTAATAACGCTTGGTCAGAAAAACGGAGTCGAACACGGAGGTTTCCCCTGGTTGCTGAGAGGAGCTGCTCTTCGTGTTTTTCAGTATGGGCTTCTGGAATTCCTTGAATGAGCTGACGGATCGAAACGAAATACTCTTCTATCGTATTCATCCTGCTGCTACCAGCTTCTGCTCCAGCTCTTGTTTAAGCTGTAGATAGTGCTGATAATCCCCCGCCCATTCCACAAAGTCTGTTGAGTCTCCCGCCTCTCCCGTCTGATAATGGGCATAAAAATCGGAAGAATCCATCTGATATCGCTGCTCGTACATGACCAACGAGCGGATGATACCAGCCAGAGCATCGACAGGTGAAGGATACTCGGTTCGTTGTATTGCCATAGGAGTGTTTCCTCCAATGCTGTACTTTAACACAGAATCTGTCTATCGGAGAGCCATTGCACGGAGAAGTCATGAGTGGCTGCCTTTTTACTCAGAGAAGAGGATTTGTCCAAATAGCTTCCCACCTTCCCTCACGTTTTCCGTCTGGTATGCTGCTCCACAGCTTTCTCCCTTGATGCATCCTTATGTCTGTGTGGTCTGCACTTTTCTCGGCCCGTCCGAGTCCGTCACCCGCGAATGCGAACGCCTCAGCCTTAAGCTTTACAGACCGCGTTAAAGCGCTCCAGAATCTGCCGCTGCTGTTCCAGCTCATCTGGGAAACCAGCCCGATTATGACAGTTGCGAATCTGCTGCTGCGTGTCATGCGGGCAGCCATTCCGCTGACAACGTTGTATATCGGTAAGCTCATTATCGATGAGGTCGTGCGACTGAGCCAGCTGAGTGGCGAGCCCAATCTGACGTATGTGTGGATGCTGGTTGGAGCAGAATTTGGACTCGCTGTGGTTGCCGACGTTTTGCGTCGTGGTGTGGCTCTGCTGGATAGCCTGCTGGGAGATCGGTTATCGATTTATACCTCGGTGCGGGTGATGGAGCATGCAGCTAGCCTGGATATGGAACGCTTCGAGGACTCGAAATTTTACGACAAATTCGAACGCGCTCGGCAACAGACTGCCAGACGTATTATGCTCATGTCTCAGACCTTAGGGCAGATCCAAGATGGGATTACGATTGGCTTTCTGGCGGCCGGTCTGGTCGTCTTTAATCCGTGGCTGATACTCTTGCTGGCTGTGACCTTGATTCCTGCCTTTCTTGGTGAAACCCATTTCACCGGCCAGAGTTATTCCTTTCTGTACAACTGGACTCCTGAGCGCAGACAGCTCGATTATCTGCGTTATACGGGGACAAGTGATCAGACGGCCAAAGAGGTCAAAGCTTTTGGTCTGTCCGACTTTTTGACCGACCGTTACCAACAGCTCGCGGATCGTTTCTACCAAGCCAATCGTGACCTGTCCGTGCGCCGCACGGCGTGGGGAATGGTGTTTGCTTTAGTCGGCAGCGGAGGGTATTACGCTGCGTATGTCCTCATCATTATTCAAACGGTGAGCGGCCAGCTGACGCTTGGTGACATGACCTTTTTGGCGGGCTCGTTTAGCCGTTTGCAGGGACTCTTGCAGGAGATCCTGACCCGCTTTTCCAGCATGGCTGAAGGCGCGTTGTATCTGCGGGATCTGTTTGAATTCTTCGCCATTCAGCCACGTATCCAGTCTCCAGCCCAACCTCGAGCCTTTCCCCGGCCCATCCGGCATGGGTTTACTTTTGAAGATGTCGGTTTCCAATATCCGCAGTCAGAACGCTGGGCCAATCGACACTTGTCGTTTACCCTACCGACTGGAGAAAAGTTGGCTCTGGTCGGCGAAAACGGGGCAGGTAAGACGACTCTGGTCAAACTGCTGGCCCGTCTATACGACCCAACGGAAGGCCGGATTCTGTTAGATGGGTATGATCTCCGAGAGTACGATGTGTACGAATTGCGCCAAGAGGTTGGGATTATTTTTCAGGATTTTGTTCGCTATCAGCTGACTGCGGCTGAGAACATTGCTATCGGACGGATAGATGAAAAAGACGATCAGGCCCGGATTGAGCGGGCTGCTAGGCTGAGTTTAGCAGACCAAGTGATCAACACCCTTCCCAACGGCTATGAACAAGTTGTGGGGAGACGTTTTGCCAATGGGATAGATCTATCAGGCGGAGAATGGCAGAAAATTGCTCTGGCGCGAGCCTATATGCGAGATGCCCAGGTGTTGATTCTTGATGAACCAACCGCTGCGCTAGACGCCCGAGCCGAACACGGAGTCTTCCAGCGTTTTGCTGATCTGACCAGCGGAAAATCAGCTATTCTGATTTCACATCGGTTTTCTACGGTACGCATGGCAGACCGTATTCTGGTGCTGGATAAGGGGCAGCTGTTTGAGCTGGGCACGCATGAAGAGTTGCTGGCGCAGGACGGGCGGTATGCCGAGCTGTTTGCCTTGCAGGCGAGTGGGTATCGGTGAGATACGGTGCATATGCCGAAGTCAGTGCTAAAGCCGAATTACCCTCCCCGCGGCGAAACCGGCTACGGCGTTTCGGGTTGCTGTTCTGCTGTTTGCAGGCGCAGCTCAAATTCACCCAGCTCTTCTTCCAGAATGCTGAAATAGCGGGCTTGGGGATGGTGGAAGACCAGTGCCGAGACTGAGGCTTCGGGCTCCATCATCAAACCTTCGGTCAGCTGAACGCCGATCGTTTCTGCCACTGGCAAGAGTCGAAACAGAATGCTCTGGTCCTCTAAACGGGGGCAGGCCGGATACCCAAAACTCACTCGCACGCCGCGATAGCGGACCTTAAAGCGCTCCCGCATGGTCATCTCAGCTGGGTCGGAAAATCCCCACATCTCGCGTAAACGTTGATGCAGGAGTTCGGCAAAGCCTTCTGCGCTTTCAATGGCTAAGGCCTGGGTAATATGTGACTGCAAATACTCGCCGGCCTCTTTATACTGCTCCGAGAGTTGGCGCACGCCGTGGCCACACGTCACAGTAAAGAGGGCGATATAGTCCGTATTAGCGGCTGAGCGGGGCGCAACAAAATCGCTCAAACATAAGCCGTCGCCATGTAATTGGCGGGGAAACTCGAAGGTTTCAACGACTTCTGTGCCCGCTGCGTTATACACCAGGAGGCTATTCCCATCAGATTGGGCGGGGAAGAACTTATACAGCCCTTGGGCGCGGATCAGACTCTTGGCCACCACTTCGTCTTGAACGGCGCGCACCTGTCGGTGCAGATTGACGGCCTTTTCGTCGCCGTGTTCGAGCAGGTTTTCCAAATTTCCTTTGAGCCCCAGATGTTTTCCATACAGCATGGTTGGGTTGATATAAGCAAAGACCTCTTCCAAATCGTGCTTATCAATCGTATGCAGCCGTAGGTCTGGCGGAGTCGGGATCTGGTGTTCATGCGTGACTGTGGATGTCCACGGGGAGACAACGCCATTGGTCTTCACTATGACTGGTCTGCGCGTCTGTTTTGCCAAACGCTCGCGCTCGCCTGCGATTTTCTGTACAAGCGCAGTTTTTTTCTCTTCATTGACAATCTGATTGGAGAGATCAAGGCCGTTCATCGCGTCGTTGGCATAACACACTAAACCCTCATACTGGGGCGCAATTTTATTGGCGGTAAAGCGTGGGGTGAGAGCAGCTCCACCGACAAGAATCGGACATGCCACGCCTGCGTTCTTTAGGTCCTGAGCGGTCACCACCATTTGTTGGGCTGATTTTACCAAGAGCCCAGACAGGCCAATGATATCTGGCTGGTGCTCTGCATATGCCTGAATGAGAGTTTCCGGTGGGACCTTGATGCCCAGATTGACGACCCGATAGCCATTATTGCCCAGAATGATTTCTACCAGGTTTTTACCGATATCGTGCACATCGCCCTTCACTGTCGCGAGCATGACTGTGCCCTTGAGCGTGTCGTCTTTTTTTTCCATGAATGGCTCAAGATGGCTGACAGCAGCTTTCATGGATTCGGCACTCTGCAACACCTCCGCCACAATCAGCTCGTTGTTGTTGAACAGCCGCCCGACCTCGTCCATGCCGGTCATGAGTGGACCATTGATGATCTCCAACGGTCTACGATCTGTGAGGGCTTCATTCAGGTCGTCGATGAGCCCATCTTTTGAGCCTTCGATAATGTATTGGGCCAGCCGTTCATCCAAAGGCAAGTCTTTGCGGATGTCAACTTTTTCTGTCGTTTTTCGCTGCCGAAAATAGGCGGTAAAGGCAGCGACTGGGTCTTCGCCGCGCCAGTAAATCAAAGCTTCAGACAGCTTGCGCTCTTCTTCTGGAATGGATGCGTAGCGTTCCAGCTTCTCCGCATTCACAATCGCCATATCGAGACCAGCTTTGACGCAGTCATACAGAAACACTGAGTTTAAGACCTCGCGTCCGGCTGGGGGGAGACCAAACGAGACATTGCTGACTCCAAGAATTGTCTTACAAGCGGGCAATGCCTCTTTGATCAACCGCACGCCTTCAACAGTTTCTGCGCCAGCTCCTATGTAATTTTTGTCACCCGTACCGACCGGGAAGACCAACGGGTCGAAGATCAAGTCTTCCGGGTCCATGTCGTACTTCTGGGTCAGCAGTTCATAGCTGCGCTGGGCAATCTCCAGCTTACGCTGACGTATCACTCCCATACCTTGGTCCGGATCTTCATCGATACAGCCGACAACGACAGCGGCACCATAGCGCTTGACCAGCGGGATGATTTTTTCGAAGCGTTCTTCGCCGTCTTCGAGGTTGATCGAGTTAATAATTGCCTTACCCTGGCAACGTTCGAGGGCGGCTTCAATCACCGCGGCGTCGGTCGAGTCGATCATCAGCGGCACCTTGACCTTCTTGACCAGGATGTCCAAGAAGGTGTTCATATCGTCCAGCTCCTCACGATCCGGGTCAGCCAGGCACACATCAACAACCTGGGCACCCCCACGAACTTGGCGGCGACCAAGCTCAGCGCCTTCTTCAAATGATCCGTTAATGATGAGTTTTTTGAACTTGCGCGAACCAATGACGTTTGTCCGCTCGCCAACCAGAATAGGCCGCTTGTCTTCGTCGATGACGAGGGGGTCAAGTCCGGAAACCACACTGCGCCGTGGCGGTTGGTGGCTGCGCGGCTTTTTCCCTTCTAACATCTGGGAGAGCAGACGGAGGTGAGTCGGCGTGGTACCGCAGCAGCCGCCGATCATATTCACCCAGCCCTCGTCAACAAAACGTTCAAGCTTGGCTGCCAAGAGTTCCGGAGACTCGTTGTAATGTCCATCTTCATCCGGCAGGCCCGCGTTCGGCATACACATGACCGGAAAACGAGACAGCTCTGACAGGGTCCGCAGGTGATCCGTCATGAAATCCGGACCGGTCGCGCAGTTGAGGCCCATGGCGAATAAATCGCGGTGTGCCAACGAGACGTACAACGCTTCGATGCCTTGACCTGCCAGCGTGGTGCCCATGTTCTCGATCGTGCCACAGACAATCACTGGGACTTGTATGCCGAGCGTATAAAAAGCCTCATCAATACCAACCAGACCCGCTTTGAGGTTAAGGGTATCTTGGACGGTTTCTAAGACAAGGAGGTCAACACCGCCACGCAGCAGGCCTTCCGCTTGTTCTGCGTAGGATGCCCGTATTTGGCCAAAGGTGGCACCGCCCGTGACTGATATCGTTTTAGTCGTGGGGCCCATAGAGCCCGCGACAAAACGAGGTTTGTTCGGAGTGCTATATTGGCCCGCAATGTGTCGGGCGATTTCCGCTGCCGCTTGATTGATCTCAAGCGCTTTATCCTGGAGACCAAATTCAGCCAGCACAATGCGCATGGCGCCAAAGGTATCGGTTTCAATAATATCGGAGCCCGCTTCAAAAAATCCGGTGTGAATATCAGCGACGATCTGAGGGGCGGTTAGGACCAAATATTCGTTGCAGCCTTCGTATTCATGTCCACCAAAATCTGCTGCGGTGAGATTCTTGTCCTGAACTGAGGTGCCCATGGCTCCATCAAACAGCACGATGCGCTCACGCAAGAGTGCGAGCAGATCTTGGGCCACAGGAGACACAGGGGGTAAATTCAAATATGCCATGGCCTGCTACCCTATCGTGCAAACACGATGGAATAAAGGGTCACTAAAAAGTGAGATTGAAGCCGAACGGAGAAAAAGCACGGGCCGATCAAAAGGGCCTACGCTAACAGTGACGCTGTCAGCGTAATTGTTGGCGTCACGTGGACGAGTCTGAGTACGTTTGACAGTTTTTCAACAACTTCTGAGAGCTCAGTTTTCAATCACGACCGCAACGCGTCGAATTTTGGCGCTGGCCCGCAATTTTTTGTTGCTCCTGGAATGATGAACGCGTTACTAGCGTTGTGATTGCCAGTGTTTATATTTCAGGCGGAATTTTTCTTTTTCGTCCGAATTCATTTCTCGGTAGCGTTCATAATTCTTTTGGATGCGCTCCCGTTCTGATCCCGGAAGCTTCTGCCAACGATCATATGCATCTTGGAGGTCTTGTTTGCGCTCTCCTGGGAGTTGTTGAAAGCGCTGAAAGTTCTTCAACGCCCGCTCCCGCTCAGTCGGAGAGAGATCATCCCAACTCTGCTCAACTGTTCGGAAACGAATAGAGGAACTGTCCGCCTGGGCCTGTCCTTGAAAAAGGGCAAGCGAAAGCAGGCATAGAAATATCACAGCCAGCATGCCCAGCATGCATCGGATGATTTTCCGGGTCCAAACCGTCATACTTGTTCCTCATTCTCTCAGCTTTGGCGCTGACCTGCTTGGCCAGACGAAACATCCGTAACATCCGTAATATCTTGGACGGATTCAAAATGCTGAAATTGCTCCATCCTACGCAGAATCTGATAGTGGATAAAAAAGTTGGGATCTTCAATAACCTTGGAGGGTGTATGCTCACGGGTGAGATTGGTGTTCGGGCGCGCTGGGGCCTGCATCTTCACAATTTCGTCAAAATGTGCCCAGCGTTCTAAACGCACGGTCCGCCAGTAGTCACGAAAGAAGGCCGGATTCTGCACCACTTGAGCCGGGATCTGACCGTGCTGATTCGAGACTGGGGGGACAACTGAGGGACCAGAGGTGAAGAGTGTTCCCGAGAACAATGAACCGAGAATGATCAAGAGGCTTGCAACTGGAACGTAAGCCGGTGTCCACTGTCCACCCGCCCGCCATTCTTTCCAGCCCTCTCCCTTAATGAACCAGTCCTGCCATTCCGCCCATTTCCGTTGCCAACGAGCGATGGGAGACTCTTCTTCAATCTGGCCTTCGTGCTCAAGCCTTTGCCAGAATGTGGCGGCAAAGTTCGCGGACGGGGCAACCTGCTCAAGGTTCGCAACCAAAGAGCCAACCCGCTCAAGACGAGCAGTCTCCTGTTGCAGGTGTGAAGAACCGCGTAGGGCTGCGGCGACCTGGCTCTGATCCCGCTCTGAGAGTTCCCCATCAAGATAGGCAACCAGCTCAGGTATGACTTGTGTTTGTGTCTTATTGCTCATGATCATCCACCATATCCCGGAGGCCGTCTTTGAGATTTTGGGTGGCGCGAAAGACTAAGCTCTTGACGGCGTTCTCTGTACACCCGATCACGTCTGCGACCTCTTGGTAGGACATTCCTTCCAAACGGCTGAGCAAAATCGCCGTCCGCTGATTGTCTGGAATACGGTCTAATATCTCCTGTATTCTACCTGCTGCCTCTTTTGCCGCCAAGAGCTCTTCTCCCCGCTCTGCATCTGGGGCTGGCAGATTCCGTTCCCGTTCCTCTCCTTCTTTATCAGCTGGCAAATCAAATGGTTCAAGATAGACCTTGTACTCTCCTTTGCGGACTTCGTTGAGGCAGTGATTATGAGCGATCTTAAATAACCAGGTCGAAAACTTGGCCGTTGGCTCATACCGGTTCTGCCAACGGTAGACTTGGATAAACACTTCTTGCGCAATTTCCTCAGCGCGTGCGCGGCCTCCGAGGAATTTGGCAGCAAAGTTCACCACGGCTGGGGAAAATTTCTGGAAGAGTTCTTGGAACGCTTCCATATCTCCCTGCTGAAAGCGCAGCATGTTCTGCACGTCTGGGTCATCCCGGATAGGGCGACGCTCTTTCTGCTCCATTCAACACTCACGTGTACGGCAAGTTGCGAAAAATCGCGCCCAATTTCCAGTATACCTGGGCGGCAGCATACCATAGCGATGCCGGTGAGGAAAATGAAGGTAGGCAAGGGGCTTGTTTCACCCCGGCAGAGGCGTTAGGGGAGAAAAAGGACAGGAGAACGCCACTATGCCAGCGGTTTTTGAAAAGCCACTCAAAGAACACCTACAGCGTATTGAACACTATATGCAAGGCTGTGAGCTGACGGATTGTCTACGCGAACGGGGTCCCTTGCGGACCGAGTTAGCCGCCTTTATCCGCGAGCATGCGGCCGAAGTGGTCTCAGAGTGGGCTGTACTCATCGCACCCGTATTTGGAATTCAGGCGCGGATGGTACCAGAGGTGTCGCACAGTATGCATGCTGCCTTGTTACGTTGGGCACGGCATATTGATGATCCGGCCGATATCGAGACCTATGAATATTTGCAGGAACATGCCCGGCATGGGTTTATTTCACACTCTGCTGCCTCCCGTTTTCTGTCGGGGCAGATGAAGATTCGGTTCTTCTTTGTTGAACGTTTACGGACGGCCTATGTGAAAGACCGCAAACGACTGGTTGAGCTGTTGACTTTGCTAGACCAAGAATTTTACGAGCGGATTTTGCATATCACGGACTTTTTTGTCGAAGCCCGCGAGGAAGCGCTCCGCAATGAGCAGGAAAGCCACAAACGGCTTGAGAGCCAGCTCATCCAGTCGGAGAAAATGGCGGCGATTGGGCAGCTGGCAGCTGGTATTGCCCATGAGATTCGCAATCCGCTCGGCATTATTATGAACGCGCTCTACGATCTGGGGGAGATTACCAATACCGAGAATCCCGAAATCCGTGAAGATCTCCAGATTGCCAAGGAAGAAATTGATCGAGCCCAGGAAATTATCACTAATCTTTTGGAGTTTTCCCGTGACAGCGGCACGGAAATGGAGTCCGTTGACCTCAATGATCAGCTCCGCAAGACCTTGCAGCTGATGCATAAATACCTGAAAACCCATAACGTTGAGGTCCAGACCGCGTGGGGGAACGTCGGTACCTGTTCTGCCAATCAGAACGCGCTCCGCCAAGTTTTTTTGAATCTCATTACGAATGCAGTCCAGGCCATGCCAAACGGTGGGGAACTCCACGTCCGGACCCAGCGGCATGACAAAACGCAGGTACGGATTGAATTTGGAGATACTGGTGTTGGCATTGCCAAAGAGCATGTCCACGATATTTTTAATCCCTTTTTTACCACCAAAGATACAGGCCAGGGGACAGGCTTGGGGCTGTCCGTCGTGCATTCGGTGATCAAACGCTACCAGGGCAATATTAGCGTCCAGAGTGAGCCGAATGTTGGGACGACGTTTTTGATTGATTTACCTTGTCCATGTGCACAAGGCACACAAAGTGGAAAAAGTGGAAAAAGTGCAACAAATCCAATAAAAAAGCGCAGGAAAAGGCAGAAGCGGAAAACAGCCGTCGCCCACGCATAATGTCACCTTGTGTAGAATACTGCCATGCTTGCACGCGTCCTCCTCGTCGAAGATGAAGTCAATATGGCCAAAACGCAGGCCAAGATCCTGCAACGCAAAGGCTACGTCGTCAGCACGGCAGGCAATGGTCGAGAAGCGCTCCGGCACCTCGACAAGAACCCTTTCGATATCGTTATCACTGATCTGAAGATGCCGGTTATGGATGGCATGCAACTGCTGCATGCCATGAACGTTAAGGAGCGCGGCTGCGCTGTCATCGTGCTGACTGGGTACGGCACAATCGAAAGTGCAGTCGAGGCGATGCAGTGCGGGGCGGCGGATTATTTGACCAAACCGTGTAATCCGGACGCGCTGTTGTTCAAAGTCGAGCAGTTGCTGGAGACCAAACGCCTCCAACAAGAAGTTGTGCAGCTCCGCCGAGAAGTCTGGGCGTATAAAAAGTTTGGTGAGCTGATTGGCCACAGCCCAGCCATGCGCGAGATCTACTCCATTATTCAAGCCGTGAGCAACAATAGAAGTACGGTCGTCATTACCGGTGAGAGCGGCACTGGCAAAGAGTTGGTCGCCCGCATGATTCATCAAAAAGGGTCGCTGGCCAAGCAGCCGTTTGTGGCCTTAAACTGTGGCGCGATGTCAGAGAGCTTGCTCGATAGTCAGCTGTTTGGCCATCGTCGAGGAGCATTCACCGGAGCCATTGCGGATCACACTGGCGTCTTCCAGGCAGCCCATGGCGGAACCTTATTTCTGGACGAAGTGGCAGAGATTCCGCTCGCCTTACAAGCCAAGTTTCTCCGCGCGATCCAAGAGCGAGAAGTCTCTCCGCTGGGAGCAAGTAAGCCGGTCAAGGTCGATGTCCGGATTATTGCGGCCAGTAACCGGAATTTGTCAGAAGAGGTCTACAAAGGGACTTTTCGTGATGACTTGTTCTACCGTCTGCATGTCGTCCCGGTCCATCTGCCGCCTTTACGCGAGCGGAGCGAAGACATTCTGTTGTTGATTGATCACTTTATTAGCGCCTTCAGCACAGAGTACAAGCTTGAGCCCAAAACGATTGCTCCCGAAGCGCTGAATAAACTACGCCTGTATGCATGGCCTGGAAATATTCGGGAGTTGCAGAATGTCATTGAGCGTTTATTTGCTCTGTGCCCGAGCAATGAAATCGGCCTGGCCGATCTGCCCGAGCAAATTGCGGACTCTGGCAGCAAGCCGGTAGCGTTTCAAGCTGACACAGAGCTGCCAACGCTCGAAACAATGGAAAAGAGTCTCATTGCGGCTGCGCTCCGCAACAGCCACGGCAATAAAAACGAAGCGGCTCGTAGCCTGGGGATTGATCGGCAACGACTGTATCGCAAGATTGAAAAATACGGTCTTCTGTCCATGACAAAAGGCCACACAGGAGAGTCTTCTCCCTCCGGCTTGGATTCCTAAAGCTGCTGCGTACGCGTATTCAATCTTCCAGGAGTTTTCATTGAGGTCGAGAGACGGGCCGGAGAAAGCAAATGGCGTACTATGAATCTTATGGTCGTTGGAACAGTCATCGCCCTTGCTGGGGGCTGGGTAATGATGAACATCGATGGAATACTGGGGGTCGCGATCGGACTCGTGGGGAGTTCGGTTATCCTCAAAGGTCGCCAAAAGACAGATAGGTGGTGACCCACGCACCGCAGGCGTTGATCACGCGCTCGGAAGGCAGGGTTTCGCCGGAACGTAAGACGACAGCTGAGGTCACAGCATAGGCGTGAAACGGATGGGGTAATGTCCGACCGGCCTCATACAAGCACCTCCGGGTTCACCGGCGTAGGCGGCTGTTGTCCATTCAGAAACGCAACAATATTTTCTGCTGCTAACGTTGCCATCCGCGTCCGGGTGGCGAGACTGGCACTCCCCAAGTGTGGAATAATCAGACAATTCTTGAGCGATAAGAGCGGATCGTGCATGGGAATCGGTTCTGGGTCTGTCACATCCAGCGCTGCGCCAGCGATCATGCCGTCGCGCAAGGCTTCGTATAACGCCCGCTGATCGACCAGCGGTCCGCGGGCAACGTTGATGATAAACGCGGTCTTTTTCATCAGCTGAAATTGTGGGGTTGAGAGCATGTGGCGTGTGTCTGGACTCAGCGGCGCATGGACACATACAAAGTCCGATTCCCGCAACAAAGTCGGTAAATCTACTGGACTGCAGCCCAAGGTTTCTTCTGCCTCTCGGTTCCGACTGCGATTGGTGTATAGGACGCGCATATCAAAGCCTTTGGCCCGCTGGGCGACTTGCGTCCCAATCCGGCCCAGGCCAATAATGCCGAGAGTTGCATGGTGAACATCGTGTCCCACAAAAAAGAGCGGTCCCCACGATTGCCAACCACCGTCTCGGACAAATTGGTCGGCTTCGGCAATACGGCGAGCAATGCCCAAAATGAGAGCAAAGGTCAGATCTGCTGTTGTTTCGGTCAACACGCCTGGCGTATTGGTCAGGAGCACGCCACGGCGGCTTAAGGCTGGCACGTCTACATTGTCATAACCAACCGCCATATTGGCGACGATTTTGAGGTGTGGGGCATGGTCGAGCAACTCGTCATCAATGCGGTCAGTGACCATGCACAGCAGCGCCTGTGTGTCCTGCATCTCTTGCAGCAGTATGTCCCGAGGTACGACCTCATCAGGCTTCCACAGCTGCATCGCTCCACACTGTTTGAGCACAGACAGGGCCTGGTCTGGAATCGTTCGTGTGACGTAAATTTTTTGTGCTTTGGCCAATGACATGCTGATGACTCCACACCCCTTTATCTTTTGGAGAGGGTGGCATAAGACCACACACAATACTAGACTGCGAAGCGAACCAACAAAAGGGAACACGCCTATGCAACAGCCATCGGAAAAAAGTACCAAACGCATGCGCATCTACGTTGAGAAATATCTCGAAAAAACGGGCACCTTCGTGCATCCGGACACAGAGGTGACTGAGTCCGTCATCATGGGTTTAGCCAGCCATATTGACGAGGTTGGTCGGCCACTGTGTCCGTGTAATTTCTATCCAGACAAAAAAGCGGAAGTTGAACGCAGTCGGGAATGGGTGTGTGCCTGTGACGAAATGAAACAGTGGAAATACTGCCACTGTTTACTGTTTGTGACCCCTGAAGGCATGCCGATTACTGAGCATCTTCCGGAAGATCATGAAGGCCGACAGGTCTATGGCATGGTCAAAGATCCGACCCCGAATAAAGGGCGCGAGGCGCGGGCAAAGGTTGAAAATAAGTAATGAGGACTGAGTAAAGAAAGGGGAGAGTTATGAAGATTGGATATTTCGCTGTTGGAATCGGTATCGGAGCTGACCCTGAGAATGTGACAGTGACGGCCCAGACGGCAGAGCAGGCGGGTTTTCACTCGCTGTGGGCACCAGAGCATGTGGTGTTGATCAACAAGTATGCCTCCAAGTATCCGTATTCCCAGGACGGTCGTATGCCGATGCCGAGTCAGGTGGATATCCTCGATCCGTTTACCGCGCTGACCTTTGCCGCTGCAACAACCACAAAGATTCGCTTGGGCACCGGGATTTGTCTGGTGCCGGAGCGCAATCCAGTTGTCACGGCCAAGGAAGTCGCCAGCCTCGACAAACTGTCGGGTGGACGCTTTGATTTTGGTGTTGGTATTGGCTGGTTAGAGGAAGAGTTTGCAGCTGTTGGAGTACCCTGGCCACGCCGTGCGCAGCGGACGCGTGAGTATCTGGAAGCCATGAAGCTGCTGTGGACTGAGGAGGAAGCAGAGTTCCAGGGTGAATTCTGTAGTTTTCCCAAGTCGGTGATGTATCCCAAGCCGGTCCAAAAACCGTACCCGCCTATTATTTTTGGGGGCGAGAGCACCCCGGCACTCAAACGTGTGGGCGAAGTCGGTGATGGTTGGTTTGGGGTCAATGTTACATTCGAAGCAGCCCAAGAAAAAATTCCTCGTATAAAAGAGTATGCCAAAGCCGCCGGCCGCGACCCAGACAAGCTGACGTTTGCTGTTTCTCCGGGATTGGGTTCGCCGGTCGAGGTGGATCAGATCAAACGCTACCGTGATATTGGGGCTGATCAGGTGATTGTCGGCGGCTTTGCTGACGATCCGAGTAAAATTAAGGGCGAGATTGAAAGGCTGGCTGAGAAGCTCGTCGTGCCTGCGGCGAATTTGTAACCCAAAATTTCCTCCTCCGTCAACGGAGGAGGATGAAGGAGGGGGTTTTTCTTCTCGCCTCTGGAGAGATTCGGGTTGGATCACGCATTGCTGTCAGTTCGAGTGCATCATTTCAGCAGGGCCCCCAGCCACGCCACCACACACACGCCCCCCGCGAGCAGACCAAGCGTCCACTGCAACCGGTCCTCTTTCTCTTCTGACAATGCTGGCAATACAGCTGTCGCGAGCAGGCCGCCTGCTATGCCGCCAAAATGGGCAATATGGTCAGTATGCGGATACTGCACCCCGCCGATAAAACCGTATAAGGCCAAGACCATCGCGATTATATGCCAACGCTTAAAGCGAGAGGGGATATCTTGCAATTGCCACAGACGCACGCCTGCCAGCGCCCCCAAGAGTCCAAAGATGGCGCCCGACGCCCCAGCCTTGACAGCCGCTGCCGAGCCAAATGCAAAGCCGGCCAAATTGCCACACACTCCCGACAGTACATACACGAAGACTAATCGACCAGGACCTAAGCTCGACAAGGTCAAGCCGCCCAGGACTAACAATGCCGCCATATTGCCAAACAGATGCCGCACGCCGATATGGATAAACATCGCCGTGACCAGCCGCCACCATTCCCCAGCACTCAGCAACGGACTCTCGATCGCCCCAAACTGGAGCAAGGTGGCCCTGTTCTGGGTTCCGCCGTGCTGCTCCATGACTGACCAGATCCCAATATTGATCAGAGCAAGGCCAATCACCCAGGCGTAATCACTCTGGGCACCAGGCATCGGAGCTGGGGCAGCGGAGACAATAGGCGGTCGGCTTGCTTCCTCCTCTGCCAGGACCTGCTGCGCTTCGGCGTAGCGGGTGAGCTCAACCGAGATGACCCAACGGATTCGGGTGGCATATTCATCTGATGCTGCCTGAGAGACTTGGAAGATTTGCACGTTCATACCGAGGCTCTGCAGGAGGAGCGATATGTCTTCCGCCTGCTCGCGGCTGACGACGTGTCTGATTGGCTGAAAATCCATCAAGTCCATTCTTGCTTGTGTCCCCCCTTTTGCAAAGAAGGGCAGGACTGCTAGTACAGAGCGGCGTACAGAATCCGCCTGTTGTGTTGAATGATGTAAGGATGCACGATTGCCATGACACAGGACGCTGAATCTTCCACGGCTGTTGTTCGCCAAAGAGTAGGGTTGTTGGGTGGGGTAGGAGTGTTGGGGCTATTGCTGATGATCCCTCCTCCAGAAGGAATGAGTCTGGAGGCATGGCGGACGGCAGCCGTAGCCGCCTTTATGGGAGTCTGGTGGGTCACGGAAGCCGTTGACCTGACCGTCACCGCCTTTGTCCCGTTATTCTTATTTCCTGTGCTCGATATACTTCCCGCCAAGGACGTGTCCAGTGCCTACGCCGGTCAGATTGTCTTTCTCTTTTTTGGAGCATTTTTTCTTGCCTTGGCAACAGAGCAATGGGGGCTGCATCGGCGAATCGCGCTCCGGATTGTGTCACAGATTGGTGGCTCGCCCCGTTTGCTGATCTTAGGCTTCTTTGGCACGACGGCCCTCCTGTCGATGTGGATGTCGAATACCGCTTCGACCGTCGTCATGCTCCCGATTGCCTTGGCGATTCTGACCCATGTTGAGGCGCAAGGTTACGACACCAGCAGGGGCTTTAGCACGGCTTTGATCCTTGGCATGGCTTATAGCGCTTCTATTGGCGGCGTCAGTACTCCCGTTGGGACACCACCGAATGCCGTGTTTATTGGCGCGTTTGAAAATCTGTTTCCAAACGCGCCCAGCATTGGTTTCTTCTACTGGATGCTGTTTGGTATACCGACCGCGGCTGTGATGCTGCTGTGTCTGTGGGTCTATCTGGTCTATATTGTCTTTCGCATCCCAACGGCCGGCTGGCAAGCAGACCGGACCTTCCTCACCCAACAGCTCCAAGAGCTTGGTCCGATGAGCCAGCCTGAACGCCGGGTCCTGGTCTTATTTTCCATCACGGCGCTCCTGTGGATGTTCCGGGCCGACTTGCCACTCGGGCCGGTGACTGTTCCGGGGTGGGCGAATCTCTTCCCTATCCCGGAAAATATCAAGGATTCCACGGTTGCGATGTTCATGGCAACGCTCCTGTTTGTGATTCCGACTGGCCAGGGCACAGGCCGCTGCCTGCTCGACCGGACGGTGTTTGAACGTATGCCGTGGGGGATTTTGGTGCTCCTCGGTGGCAGCTTAGCCTTAGCCCACGGGGTCGGATCATCGGGGCTGGCGCAATGGATCGGGACGCAACTCGGCTTTCTGCAAGCTCTCTCTCCGTTCAGCGCTATCTTTGCTGTCTGTTCACTGATCGTTGGCCTGACCGAATTTACCAGCAACACGGCGACAACGACACTGATTATGCCTGTCCTGGCTGCCGCAGCGACAGGCATGAAGATTGATCCGCTGCTGCTCATGATCCCAGCCACGTTTGCGGCATCGTTTGCCTTTATGCTGCCGACGGCAACGGCGCCCAATGCTATTGTCTTTGCCAGTCGGCGCATCACGCTGCCGCAAATGTTCTGGGTGGGAATGGGGCTGAACATTATTGGCGTCCTCATCCTCCCCGTCCTGTTGTATCTGATCGGTGTGCCCGTCTTTGGTATCTCGTTCTCTGGGCAGCCGAGCTGGGTACCGTAGCCTGACACGTTCGACTCCATGCCGATCCCTTTGACACCGACTTCGCTTTGTTATGACATCTCTTTTTCTACACGGCCGGTATTGACTTAACTGAACGTTCGGTTAATTTTATGCCAGACCATGGCACGACCAGTTAAAACAGCCGACTCGACCGATTACCGGGCCAAGATCTGCGAAGTTGCAGAAACCTTATTCGCCGAGCGTGGATTTGACGGCACGTCTATTCGCGAAATTGCCGAGCAGACTGGGGCGACGAAGGCGCTGATCTACCACTACCACCAAAGCAAAGAGGCGCTGTACCTCTCCTTGCTTGAAAAAGACGTGAGTGGGGTGGTCACCAAGCTTGAGGAGATTGCCGCCAGTAACGGTGATCCTGAAGCAAAAATCCGCAACGTCGTACGGGTATTCTTAGAGCAATACCAGGCCAATCCGCAGGGATTTAAGCTCGTCCAGCGTGTTATTGATGACCATAGTCCTACGGCTCATACATTGGCCGAACGCTGGTTTTCGCGGGCGCACCTTGCCATACAGACCATTACCACCCAGGGTATTGAAGAGGGTATCTTTAAACCGCTCCCGCTACACTCTATCCCCTTTGTCATTATCGGGATCGTCATTCATGCCCTGCGCGCCAATCAGCTAATCGACCGCATTATCCCTGGATTTTCCGGCCCTGAGCTGCTGGCCAGCTTGGCTGACGTTGTGCTCACCTTGCTGCGAACGGGCGACTGCGCGTCTGTTCTTAACACGTCATACCCAAAAAAAGAGACGTGTGCGGACAGCATAGCCACAGGAGAATAATCCAATGGAATCTTTTTTTCGCGGCATTATTCGTTTTCGCTGGCTGGTGATCGCCCTGATACTCGGCTGTACTGTCGCCGCTTTTCTACAGATACGGCATCTCCGCTTCGAGAGCGACGCCGAAGCGATGATCCCGCCTGATGACCCCGTCCAACGCTATAACGACTTGGTGGAAGACCGTTTTGGTATCCGCGATCTCATCATTGTCGGCGTCCTGAATAATAATCCTGATGAAAACGGCGTCTTTAACCCACGTACGCTGGGCATTGTCAAAGAGTTTTCGGAGACGATCACGCTCATGCCTGGCATTAAAGCCGTCCGTGACGAGGACGTGGCCAGTATCGCGAGTATGGATAATATCACTGGCACGGCCGATGGCATGGCCGTCGATCCGTTCATGGCAGACGTGCCCCAGACCCCGGCTGGTCTCAGCAGCCTCAGAGATAATCTGTTTGGTAACTCGATGTATATCAACTGGTTGGTCTCGGACGATGAAACCGGTCTGGTCATTATGGCCAAGATGGAGTCGTCTGAAGGGACGCTGGAAGGGGTTGCTCAACGGGCCGCGATCTACACCGGCATTCGGGCAATGATCCAGGCTCGAAAAGATGCGGGTGCGCCAGAGGAATTTCATATTGCCGGGCGGGGCGCCATGGAGGTGACCTTTTCTGAACAGTCGCGCCAAGACATGGCCAAATTCATGCCGTTGGTCTTACTCATTGTCCTCGGCACGTTGTACTTTACCTACCGCAGTTTGCGCGGGGTGCTCCTCCCTTTTTCTGTCGTGGTCGGGTCGGTTGTCTGGGCGCTTGGCATCATGGCCGCGGTTGAAGTGCCGATGTATTTTGTCTCGACCATGATGCCGGTCATCCTGATGGCTATCGGTGTTGCCTACGGGATTCATATTCTTGGTCGGTACTACGATGAACTTTTAGAGCACCCGGATGTGTCTGCCACGGATGCAGTCTTGGCCGCCATGCATGAGATGTGGCTGCCGGTCGTCTTCACCGCCCTGACGACGGCGGCTGGGTTTCTGTCATTCCTAACGGCATCGATGTTGCCTATTCGCTACTTCGGCGTGTTTACCGCTATTGGCGTATTAGCCGCAATGGTGTTCTCGTTGACCTTTTTCCCAGCTGTCTTAGTCATGTTGCCGCCCAAGGTCAGCACTGGCCTGCGCAACCAAATGGGCAGCAGCGGCGACTTGGCAGCGACAGGCTGGGCGGCTCGGACTCTCACCCGGCTCGGCCAAGGTGTCGCCCGTCGGCCCGTCCTGGTGTGGGCAACCAGCATCGCCATCATCGGCGTCTGTTTGGCTGGGATCCAGCGCATAGAATCGGATAGTTCTTGGATTCATTCGTTCCATCCTGAGAACCCAGTCCGTGTCGCTGATGAGGTGTTACGGGAAAAATTTCAGGGCACGCTGCCGACGTATGTGGCTATTGAGGGCCATGCGCCAGATCTGCTCAAAGATCCGGTCTTACTCCAAAAGCTTGATCGGATGCAGACCGAGATTGAACAGGACCCGTTTGTCGGTGGGTCGTTATCTCTTGCTGAGTTCCTCAAACGTATGAACCGGGTAATGAATGAAGACCGACCAGAGATGGAAGTTGTGCCGACCGAGCGTGATCTGGTTGCTCAGTATCTACTGCTGTATTCATTCTCCGGTGACCCGGACGATTTTGATGAGGTCGTCGATTACGACTATCAGCACGCCAATGTGTCCTTCTTCCTGCGCTCTGACAGCACCCAGGATATTTTGCAAGTTGTGCACAAGATTCAAGACTTTGCCAAACGCGAGTTCGGTCAGGCCGCGTCGGAGGTGGGAGAAGAGGACAGTCTGCGCGACCCATGGTCCTTGCGTTTTGGCCGCTGGTTAGGTGGCATTGAGCCCACGATCACCGGTTGGGAAACAGATAGCGGATTTCGGATCGGTTTTGCTGGACCAGGCTATTTCACCCATCGTTTCAGTGAATTGGTCATTGCCGGACAGCTGTCGAGTTTGGTGACCTCACTGGTGGCCGTCTTTCTCTTAACTGCAATCATGTTCCGTTCGGTGACGGCTGGGCTGATCTGTATCGTGCCGATTAGCCTGGTGATGGTTTTTAGTTTTGGCCTGATGGGACTGCTGAATATCCCGCTTGAGATTGGCCGCTCGTTGGCCGCCTCTATGGTCATTGGCATTGGCATCGACTACACCATCCATTTCCTCAGTAAGTACCAACTGAAAGTCCGCGACGGCTTGACTGAGGCGGAAGACATTACGGTGGCCACCATGGCCACCTCGGGTAAGGCCATCTTTTTTAACGCGGTGGTCGTTGTGGGTGGTTTTCTGGTGTTCTTGACGTCCAATTTCCTGCCGAACTTTTCTCTTGGAGTCATGGTGGCGCTGAATATGACCGCATGTCTGCTGGCTTCGATGACGGTCCTGCCAGCGCTGCTGAATACGTTTAAACCTCGCTTTGTATATGGCGACACAAAAGCGCCAATGATGACTGCCCAAGAATCTGAAGCGTAGTACATGTGATCTCACTCTCTCGTCTCTGCTGAGAAGTATTAGAAGCGTAAGGAGCTATTGTAAAAATGGAGTCATTTTTCCGCGGGATTATCCGCTTTCGTTATCTTGTCATTGTCCTGATCCTGGCCTGTACCGGGCTTGCCTGGATACAGTTGCAGTCGTTGCGCTTTGAGGGCGATGCCGACGCCTTTATTCCCCAAAACGATCCGGTCATGAGTTATAACGACCTGGTTGAGGAGCGCTTCGGTATCCGCGACCTGATTGTTATTGGGGTGCTGAATAAAAATCCGGACGAAAACGGCGTCTTTAATCCACGTACCTTAGCCACGATCAAAGAATTCTCGGAAAAGGTCGCCCTGCTGCCCGGCATCAAAGCTATTCGTGACGAAGATGTGGCGAGTGTGGCCACGCTCGATAATATCACCGGTACGGCTGACGGCATGGCCGTCGATCCGTTTATGGAAACAGTTCCACAGTCACCCGAGGCACTCGAAGCGCTCAAACAGGCGCTGTTTCACAATTCAATGTTTGTCAATTGGGTCGTCTCCCAGGACGGCACCGGTATGCTCATCACAGCCAAAATGGAGCCTGGCGGAGGGACGATCGAGGGCACGGCCAGACGGATGGCTATTTATACCACCATCCGGGATATGGTGGAGGCCAAAAAAGCGGCCGGCGCTCCCGAGGAATTCCATATTGCGGGCCAGGGCGCTCTGGAGGTCACCTTTGAGGAGGGCATGCGCCAAGACATGGAGACCTTCATCCCGCTTATTCTCGTCATTGTCCTGGGCACGCTGTATTTTACCTATCGGAGTGTGCGGGGTGTCTTGCTGCCCTTAGCGGTGGTCATGGTCTCGGTGATTTGGACGCTGGGCATTATGGCGTCTATCGGTATTCCCATGTATTCCATTTCGACCATGATGCCCGTTGTCCTGATGGCGGTTGGGGTGGCGAATGGCATTCATATTCTGAGTCGCTATTACGATGAGGTCTTGCAACATCCGGACGTGTCCTCAGCCGACGCGGTCTTCGCCGCGATGCAGGAGATGTGGCAACCGGTGGTGTTCACCTCCCTGACGACGGCAGCGGGGTTTTTATCCTTCCTGACCGCCAGCATTCTGCCGATCCGCTATTTTGGCATCTTTACCTCGGTTGGCGTCTTGGCCGCGATGGTCTTCTCGATCACCTTTTTCCCGGCCCTGTTGAGCCTCCTGCCAGTCAAAGTCAGCCGTGGTTTACGAGACCAGATGGGCCACAGTGGCGACCTGGCGGCGACGGGCTGGGCCGCCCGGACGCTGTCCCGCTTAGGCGTCAGCGTTGCGCGGAAACCACAAGTGGTGTGGGGGGCGACCGCCATCGTCATGCTGGTGTGCCTGCTGGGTGCGCAATATATTTTTGTCGATACCTCCTTTATCAAGATGTCCGATCCAAACAGTCCGGTGCGGATTGCGGATACCGTGTTAGGCGAGACCTTCCAAGGCAATCTGCCGCTGTATATCGCGATTGAAGGCCATCAGCCTGACCTGCTCAAAGATCCGGCGCTGCTCGCCAAACTCGACCACCTCCAAACCGTCGTCGAACAAGACCCGATCGTGGGCGGGTCTTTGTCGTTAGCCGAGTATATCAAACGCATGAACCGGGTGATGAACGAGGATCGTCCCGAAATGGAAGTGATTCCGGACTCGCGGGACCTGGTCGCCCAGTACCTGTTGTTGTATTCCTTCTCTGGCGACCCGGACGATTTTGATGAAATCGTCGATTATGACTATCAACACGCCAACATGACGATATTTTTGCGCTCGGATAGCACCCAGGACATCGAACGCGTGGTCGGGCTTGTGCAAGACTTTGCCGTGCGTGAATTTGGGTATGCCGGAGACAACGACACCGCCGATAGCGGCGCACAGGATCCGTGGTCTATCCGCTTTGGCCGCTGGCTGGCAGGCATTGAGCCGACGGTTACTGGCTGGGAAACCAACAGCGGTTTTCGGCTGGGGATTGCCGGAAACGGCTATCTGACCACCCGTTTCAGCGAACTGGTGGTGTCCGGGCAGCTGGCGAGTCTGGTCGTCTCACTGGTGGCCGTCTTTTCATTGACGGCGTTTATGTTTCGCTCCTGGGTCGCTGGGCTGATCAATATTATCCCGATTAGTCTTGTCATGGTTTTTAGTTTTGGACTGCTTGGACTTCTCGGCATTCCACTGGAGGTTGGCAAATCGCTGACTGCGTCCATGGTGATTGGGATTGGCATCGATTATACGATCCACTTCCTGAATAAATATCGGATTAAAGTCCGGGCTGGCTTGACAGACCCAGCAGAGATTACCGCCGCGACTATGGCGACGTCGGGCAAAGCCATCTTTTTTAATGCGCTGGTGGTGACGGCGAGCTTCTTGGTCTTCCTGACCTCAAACTTTCGGCCCAATTTTTATCTGGGGGCGATGCTGTCGCTGAATATGGGCGCCTGCCTCTTGGTTTCGATGACGGTGCTGCCGGCGATTCTGAATACGTTTCGGCCACGTTTTGTGTATGGAGAGATGGAGGCTTCGATCGGAACGCCTGAGCGGGGTGTCGAAGAGGCAGCTGCGTGAGTCTGGTTTATGTGTAAGCAGAGATTGGTCGAGAGGTACACATCGAACAAACTATACACTTCCAGAAGCTCGCGGGGGACATCAGCTCGGATCTGTCTGATGCCTGCCTGTTTGAGGAGCTGGCAGATCTAATCGTGGCCCTGCTGCGGACCGACACGCCCAAGCAAAGCGTTCCTGTTCGCCATAGCAAAAAGCGGCTGCTGGACAGGAAGCGAAGGGGGACCCCATAACAAAAATAATGGAAGCGTTCTTTCGGGCCGTTCTCCGTTTCCGCTGGTTGGTCATCACACTGGTCCTCGGTAGTACCGTGCTGGCCGCCCTCCCGATTCAAACCTTACGCTTTGAAGGCGATGTCGAGGCCAATTTTCCAGACGATGATCCAATCCTCGGCTATAACAAGATGGTTGAAGTCCGCTTTGGCGTACGTGATCTCATCATGATCGGGGTGCTGAACGACAACCCCGACGAGAATGGCGTCTTTAACCCCCGGACACTCGGCATTGTCAAAGAGTTCTCGGAAAAAATTGCCCTGCTGCCCGGGATCAAAGCGGTTCGGGACGAAGATGTGGCCAGTATCGCCACGATGGATAATATCACCGGCACGGTCGACGGCATGAACGTCGATCCGTTTATGGAAGCTGTTCCCGACGCAGCCGATGCGCTGGCAGATCTCAAACACGCGCTGTTTGCCAACAGTATGTTTGTGAATTGGGTTGTGTCGCAAGATGGCACGGGACTGCTCATTATGGCCAAGATGGAGCCACAAGACACCGTGCAGAAAAGCGCAACCACCCGCGTGGCGATATATAATACCATCCGTGAGATGATCGAGGCCAAAAAAGCGACGGGAGTGCCAGAAGAATTCCATATTGCCGGACGTGGCGCGCTCGAGGCCAACTTCGAGGGAGAAGGCCAACGCGACATGGCAACCTTCCTGCCACTGGTCCTGATCGTGATTGTGGGGACCTTGTACTGTACCTATTGGAGCCTGCGCAGCGTTCTCCTGCCGCTCGCTGTTGTTGTTGTGTCGGTGATCTGGACGCTGGGGCTGATGGCCGCCCTTGACGTTCCAATGTTCTTTACCTCGTCGATGATGCCCGTCGTCCTCATGGCGATCGGGGTGGCGGATGGCATCCATATTTTGAGTCGGTATTACGACGAACTATTGGAGCATCCAGGTATTTCGTCGTCTGACGCTGTGCTCGTGACTATGCGGGAGATGTGGAAACCGGTCGTTTTGACCTCGCTGACCACCGCCGCCGGGTTTTTATCCTTTCTGACCGGGGCCATGGTCCCAATTCGCGATTTTGGAGTGTTTAGCGGGGTGGGGATCCTGGCTGCGATGATCTTCTCGCTGACCTTTTTGCCAGCCATGCTGAGCCTGCTGTCGCCCACCGTCAGCCGACGCCTGCGTAAACAGGTGAAGCAGGGTGAGGATGCTGCGGCCAGCGGTTGGGCAGCCAGCTCCTTGTCACGCTTAGGGCGCGGTGTGGCGCGCCGCCCACTGGCGGTGTGGGTGCCGACTGCGCTCGTCGTTGGGTTGTGCTTATTCGGGGCACAGCGGATTGTGACGGATGCGACGGTCATTGGCATGTTTAGTCCGTCCCATGTGCTCCGCATTGGCGATACGGTCTTGCGTGACAAGTTTCAGGGCACCGTCCCCATCTATGTCGCAATTGAAGGGCATGCACCGGATCGGCTCAAAGATCCGGTCCTGCTCGACCAGCTCGACCGCCTCCAGGCGGCGGTTGAGCAGGACCCTAACGTGGGCGGCTCGCTGTCGCTGGCGGAATATATCAAACGGATGAACCGGGTCATGAATGAGGATCGCCCGGAGATGGAAGTCATCCCCACTTCTCGTGACCTGGTGGCCCAGTATCTGCTGCTGTACTCGTTCTCCGGTGATCCGGATGATTTCGATGAAATCGTCGACTATGACTACCAACATGCCAACCTGGCAGTGTACCTGCGCTCGGATAGCACTCGAGATGTCGAACGGGTCGTAGGGATTATCCGCGACTTTGCAGTCCGCGAGTTTGGCCATAGTGGGGATACCGACGCCGCGGCGTACGATCCGTTAGGAGTGCGGTTTGGCCGCTGGCTGGCGAGCATTGACCCCACGATCATTGGCTGGGAGACGAACAGTGGCTTTCGGATCGGGATTGCCGGCAATGGTTATGTGCTCAACCGGATGAGCGAATTGGTGATTTCAGGGCAGTTGTCGAGTTTGGTCACCTCGCTCGGCGCGGTCTTTCTGCTCACCGCGTTCATGTTTCGCTCGTGGGTCGCCGGCCTGATTAATGTTATCCCAATTAGCCTCGTCATGATTTTTAGCTTTGGGCTCCTCGGTCTGCTGAATATCCCGCTGGAGGTGGGTAAATCGCTCGCCGCCTCAATGGTCATTGGCATTGGCATCGATTATACGATTCACTTTCTGAGCAAGTATCAGATCAAAGTGCGCGACGGTTTAACAGATCCCGCGCAGATTACGGCGGCGACCATGGCCACCTCCGGCAAAGCGATCTTTTTTAACGCGGTGGTGGTCATCGGCGGTTTCCTGGTCTTTCTCACCTCCAACTTTCGGCCCAATTTTTTCTTGGGCGCCATGCTGTCCCTCAACATGGGGGCGTGTTTGATTGTTTCAATGACAGTGCTGCCGGCGATCTTGAATACCTTTAAACCGCGTTTTGTGTATGGGGAAGAAACTGCCTCCCGTACCTGAGGCCTCAGGCGAGAATATACGTCATGGAATCTGTCTTTCGTAGCATCATCCGTTTCCGCTGGCTGGTCATTGCCCTCGTTGTGGGCTGCACAGTGCTGGCCTGGCTGCAGATGAGCAGGCTGCGCTTTGAGAGCGATGCTGAGGCAATGATTCCAGCCAACGACCCGGTGCTGCATTATAGTGACCTGGTCGAAGAGCGCTTTGGCATCCGCGACCTGATTATCATTGGGGTCCTGAACCGCAACCCGGACGAAAATGGCGTTTTTAACCCGCGGACGTTAGGCATCGTCAAAGAGTTCTCCGAGCAGATTGCGCTGTTGCCCGGGATTAAGGCCGTCCGGGATGAAGACGTGGCGAGTGTCGCCACGATGGATAATATCACCGGCACGGCTGATGGCATGGCCGTCGATCCATTTATGGAAGACGTGCCAGATACACCTGAGGCCCTCAGTGCTCTGAAGACGAATCTGTTTAACAACTCGATGTTCGTCAACTGGCTGGTGTCGCGGGACAGCAGCGGGTTGCTCATTATAGCGAAGATGGAGGATTCTGAGGGCACGCTCGAGGGCGTGGCACGCCGGACTGCCATCTACACTGCGATCGAACAGATGGTCCAGACCAAGCAAGAGGCAGGTGTTCCTGAGGTATTTTATATTGCTGGCCGTGGCGCTATTGAGGTGAAGTTTGGTGAATATGGCCAGCAAGACATGGCCAGATTCATACCCCTCGTCTTGTTGGTTGTCCTCGGCACGCTCTACTTTACCTATCGCAGTCTGCGTGGCGTCCTCCTACCGTTGATGGTTGTCGTCGGGTCGGTGATCTGGACCTTGGGCATCATGGCGGCGGCTGAAGTCCCAATGTATTTTATTTCGACCATGATGCCGGTTGTGCTGATGGCGGTTGGGGTGGCGGATGGGATTCATATTCTGAGTCGCTACTACGACGAGATTTTGGAGCACCCGGACAGCTCCTCGCCAGAGGCTGTCGTGGCAGCGATGTATGAGATGTGGCAGCCGGTGGTGTTCACTTCGCTGACGACGGCCGCGGGCTTCTTGTCGTTTCTGGCTGCCCCGATGCCCCCAGTCCGTGACTTCGGTCTGTTTACGGCCATTGGGGTGTTGGCGGCCATGGTATTCTCGCTGACCCTCTTCCCGGCTCTCCTGTCTATGCTACCAGCTAAAGTGAGCCAGGGCTTAGTCCGCCAGATGGGCCGCAGTGGTGATCTAGCAGCTACTGGCTGGGCCGCCCGGATGCTGGCTGTCATTGGCCGGGGGGTGGTCCGGCGTCCTGTCCTGGTGTGGCTGCCGAGTGTGGTGATCCTCAGCGTGTGTCTGGTCGGAACCCGGTATATCCCAGTCGACACATCGGC
This sequence comes from Binatia bacterium, assembly GCA_965231765.1. GTDB lineage: Bacteria > Desulfobacterota > Binatia > Bin18 > Bin18 > JAAXHF01. The sequence continues at coordinate 2,281,395 of OZ246887.1, read as the reverse complement.
CATTGGCGTGTTTCATACCGACAGTCCCTTGCGGGTGGCGGATCGGGTCTTGCGCGACACCTTTCAAGGCACGACGCCCGTCTATGTCGCTATTGAGGGGCATGCGCCTGATCTGCTGAAAGATCCTGGTCTGCTGGCCAAACTCGACCTGATGCAGGCTGAGATCGAACAGGACCCGCTGGTCGGTGGTTCAGTGTCAATCGCTGAGTATGTGAAACGCATGAACCGGATCATGAATGAGGACCGGCCAGAGATGGAAGTCGTACCGACGGACCGCGACCTGGTGGCCCAGTACTTACTGCTGTATTCGTTCTCTGGCGATCCGGATGATTTCGATGAGGTCGTGGATTATGATTACCAGCACGCCAATGTGGCGTTTTATTTGCGCTCTGACCACAGCGATGATGTGCAGCACGTGGTCCAGCGGATACAAGACCTTGCGGTCGAGCAGTTTGGGCGTGCCGAATCGGCTGAAGAGAGAGCGGAGCCGCTGTCCTTACGCCTGGGGCGCTGGCTGATCGGCATTGAGCCGACGATCGCCAACTGGGAGACTCAGAGTGGCTTTCGTATTGGCTTTGCGGGGAATGGCTATCTTGTCAACCGAATGAGTGAACTGGTCGTCAGTGGCCAGGCCGCTAGCCTAGTAATGTCCTTGGGCGCGGTCTTTGTACTGACCGCAATGATGTTCCGTTCGGTCACAGCCGGCTTGATTAATGTTATTCCGATTAGCCTGGTCATCATCTTTAGCTTTGGTGTGCTGGGGCTGCTCCAGAGTCCCTTGGAAATTGGTAAATCGCTCACCTCTTCGATGGTGATCGGAGTGGGGATTGATTATACGATTCATTTTCTGAACAAGTATCGGCTCAAAGTCCGTGAGGGCTTGACCGACCCAGAAGCGATTACTTTGGCGACCATGGCAACCTCAGGCAAAGCCATCTTTTTTAATGCCATCGTGGTTATCGGTGGCTTCCTCGTCTTTCTGGCTTCGAACTTCCTGCCCAACTACTACCTGGGAGCGATGATGGCGCTGAACATGGGGGCGTGTCTGGTTGCGTCGATGACGATCCTGCCGGCGATGCTCAATACCTTTAAACCCCGTTTTGTGTATGGCAAAGAAAAAATTTATGGCATGACAACTCGCCCTGAACATGCTGAGCATGTTGAATATGGGGCATAACCTGCAGAAAGGAGAAGCACGTATGTTGACTGTTTGTGTATTAACTGCAGCCCTCGTTTTGGCTCACGCACTGCCTATGTGGGCAGAAGAAATCCCTGGTGAGCCGACAGGCCTACAGATTGCGATTAATGTGGATGAACGCGAGGACGGAGATGATCAGATCTCGGAATCAACCTGGACGCTGACCAACAAATCCGGCAAAACCCGGATTCGGCACACCTTACGGTATTGGAAAGATTATGACGGCACGGACAGCGGGCTGTCGAGCAAATCTTTCATCTATTTTGACACCCCACCGGATGTCAAAGACACGACCTTCCTTAATTGGTCCCAAGAGGACTATCAGGTCGACGATGACCAGTGGATCTTTCTGCCCGCCTTGCGTAAAGTGCGCCGGATTGCCTCGGGTGACAAAGAGAATTCGTTTATGGGCAGCGACCTGATCTATGACGATATGGGCGATCGGGAAGTTGAGGAAGACAATTTCACCCTGTTGCGGGTAGAGAACGATAATGGCACCAAGATGTACGTGGTGCAGGCGATTGCCAAGAAAGAGAATTATATCTACAGCAAGCGGATTGCGTGGATAAATGCCGACAGGTGGACGCCGGAGAAGGTGGATTTCTATGACCGCAAAGGGCGCTTGCTCAAGATCATGAAGTCAGACTGGGTGCAGATTGACGGGATCTGGACGCCGGAGAAGATGTTCGTGGAAAATCAGCTAACGGGCCACACGACACAGCTCGAGAACAAAAATGTGAAGTATAATCAGGGTCTGAGAGAGAGCCTGTTCACCGAGCGCTCTTTGCGCAAAGGGGCGCCATAAATCGCGCGTAGCCATGCCTACTCAAACCGGGCATCCCCCTCACCCCGGCCCTCTCCCTGAGGGAGAGGGAGAAGAAAGAGGGCAGCTCCGCTGGAGCATAAAAAGTTGAGGCGCAGGTAGCGGAGGATGAGCGGGTGAGGAGAGGTGTGGTGAAACCCGGCGCACATCACAACACGAGGTCTCTGGGGGGGACCGCAATGAAAACACTGCGCCGCTTCGCGCTTGTTGCCTTGTTATCGACCGGGGCAGCCGCCGGACTCAGCCTAGAAATAGCTGAAGCCGGGGCAGCTTCCTCTGCTGCTCTCCATATACAAGAACTTCAGCTCAGTGTCGAAGAGGGCCAAAAGGTTGTGAGTTGGCAGTTCTCTACTCCGCCGACAGCGGTCAAAGCCTTCCCACTTTCTGCGCCAGCGCGTTTAGTCATTGATATCAGTGGTCCGGCCAGTCAGGTTCCGTCAGCAACGTATACAACGACAGATGCGACGCTGTGGCGCGTCCGCCAAGGCGCACACCCACGGCACGTGCGTTTTGTGCTCGATTTCAAAGGCAACACTGTGCCTGATTTTGCTATTGAACAGGCTGGTTCGCGTATTACGGCGGTCCTGCAAACGCCTCAGGGGAGCAGACAAGAAGCCTACACCCAGGTGCTCTTTCCCCCTCGTTCCGTAACGCGGGACAGAGTTCACCCGAGCCCAGCTCCTGCACGCTCTGCCCCTGCAAACGCGTATCCTGAAGCGTCGTCTTCCGCTGCTGTGCTAGGCCTGCAAGAACTCCAGCTTGCTGGTGAAGGCAAGCAAAAGACTCTGACGTTTCACTTCTCCCGTCCCCCAACGACGCTGCGTTCTTTTGCGCTCAACGCTCCTTCTCGGCTGGTTATTGATGTGACTGGACCGGTGACGAGCACACCGTCGGCGCACTACGCAGCGACCGATAGCCTGATCCAACGGGTTCGAGCTGGTACCCATCCCTCTCACTTGCGTTTTGTGTTAGACCTCACAAGCAGTCGTATCCCGCCTTTTGTTGTGACCCAGAACGGGACTGTTGTGAGCGCCGTTTTTACCCTATCTCAGCCGGAAGAGACACACGCCCACGTCCTGTTTCGCCGTTCAACACCGGCTGCGCTGGCCGCTCATGGTTTGTCTGATCCTATCCCTGGGACCGCCCCGGTGCCTCCGCCTGCTGCCCTCTCAGCTCATGCTGTAGACGAAGCTTCGACTGGAGCAACTGGGCGTGAACAGCCTGACCGGACGCTATCCGAGAGCAACTCGCTGTCAGAGACTGCGCCAGCATCGGAGCCCCAAGAGAGCTTCTTCAGCAAGTTGCGCGACCGGGTTGATGGCATCGCCTTTGTGAAAAACGAGACGGCTTTGCGGCTGCATTCGCCCCGTCAGTTCTCCAAGGTCGAGAACTGGCTCCAGGCTGATGTTGATATCGAACTGACGGACTGGGCAAAGCTGACAACAATTGCTCGGGTGCTGATCGATCCAGTCAATCATTTGGAAACGAATATTCATGACTTTGATGCCGGGCCGATTGACCGTTGGGAGAGCGGCGATTTTTTCGAAGCTGAGTTGCGCGAGCTGTATCTCGAAATTGTGTACGAAGATTTTGATTTCCGCTTTGGTCGCCAACAGGTGGTGTGGGGAGAATCACTCGGCCTGCGCATTCTCGATGTGCTCAACCCGCAGGACTTCCGAGAGTTTATCCTGGACGATTTCATTGATGCGCGTATTCCGTTGTGGGGCTCACGGGTTGATTACACGTTTGAGGATTGGGTATTGGAAGGGGTGTGGTTCCTCGATTTTGAGGACAACCGCCTCGCAGACCAAGGCAGTGAATGGCAGTTTCGCAATGTGCCACTCCCGGGGCTGCCAATCGAGCCGCCATTTCCGCCGTTTCCGTCCGTACAAGTTGCCAAGACCAAAAAGCCCCAAGACGGACGTTTCCGTGATTCTGAGGTCGGTTTTCGGGTGACACGCTTTTTGCGTAATATGGATGTCTCCCTCAACTATTTTTATGGCTGGGGCGATTTCCCCGTCCCCTTTCGGAGCACGATCGCGCACAATCAGTTTTTGATTGCACCTCGGCATGAGCGGTTTCATTTACTCGGTGGTACATTTAACTACGCGTTTGATGTCTTTGTCATCCGGGGCGAAGGCGGGCTGAAGCTCGGCGAACATTTTGTGTCGACAGACCCGAGGGAGGGCGATGGCGTCAAGCAACGGGAATTTTTGTCCTACGTGCTTGGCCTGGACTGGACGGTTAACGATAATCTGACCGCTAATTTTCAGTTTTTCCAGAATGTCATCTTCAATAAACCCAAAGATGTTCCAGATGAAGCGGTCAATAATATCGTCTCCGTATTTCTGCGCGCTGATTTCTTAAATGAGACGCTGTTTCCTCAGTTTGCGGCCTTGTACGGCATCAATTTTGGGGATTTTCTCCTCCGACCCCTGGTCGAGTATCAGATTAACGATTTTTTGACGGTCAAGCTCGGGATAGATGTCTTTCTGGGCTCGCGCTCCGGCCTCTTCGGCCAATATGCCGCACCAGCCGGGCGGCTCCGCGACAATCATTTCACCGGCCGGAACGATCGGATCTTTTTGGAAGTCAAACGGTCGTTTGCCCTGTGATTTGCGATGCCTGAGACGCCGACTCGCTATCGAGAAGAAACTTGGAGAAACGTGGGAGCAGAAAGATTCAGGGGGAGAAAATGCAAAGCTTATCTCAGGTTTTCATGCTCGCCATTGGGATCGGACTAGGAGTGCTGCCTGCCCAGGGATTTGCCGCACAGGACAGCTACTCGGCTAAAATCCTGGCTGGATTTTTTCCGTATCGAGCAGGCTTGCCCCAGGTCGAGGGGATCACACCCGGCATAACGCTGGATGCCTCGACGGCTCAACTTGCAAAAGATGTTCTGCCACCAGAAATTCTCAAATATGTTGAGGCAGGAGATTTTTCTGTCGCAATCCAAGAAACAACAGACACACCTGTCCGCCAGGCGTTCATTGATGCAACAGTCCAACATGCGGCTGGGGTGACGCTTGGGGAAGGCACGCTCAACAACTATGTAGCTGGCCAGCCCTTTCCTGTTGTTGATGCCCAAGACCCGCAGGCTGGTCTCAAGATAGCCTGGAACCACCGCTATCGAGACCAGGGCGAAACCGCATTGATGTGGGCTACTAACGGGCTACGGAATAGCAGTGGAGTGGTGGAACGGGAGCAGCGTTTCTTGTTTTCCTTTAAGTATGGCATGCATCGGCCTGTCTCAGATGAAAATATCGCGCAGTGGGAGAATCAAGGTGTTTTCTCCAAGCAATACACAATGATGGTCGCGCCTTCGGACTCGGAAGGCAATCAGATCCTGGGTATTATCTACAATGATAATAGGCTGCCAAACGAGCAGTGGGCATATGATCCCAAAACCCGCCGGACGCGCAAGGTTGTGTATAATCCGTATGTCTCGCCTGGTCGGGGGGTGATCTTGGTCGAAGACCGGTCGGGTTTCCTGGGCTATATTCACCACTATGATTGGAAATATCTGGGCCAGAAGGTGGTGCTGACCCCAGGCCCGATCAAAGCAGCTGAACCGACCTGGGGAGGACGCGGGAATTGGTATCCGACGGACCCGTGGGAACTCCGCTACGCCGATGTGCTGGAGATGACGCCAAACGATTCCCACCCGTTGTATAGCCGCCGTCTCTTATATCTGGATGCCCAAACATCCGTGCCGTTGTTTGCCCTTGCCTATGGTCATGACGGCAATCACAAACGGACGTTCCTGATCGCCTATCGCCATCCCGACTTCAATCCCTGGGACAATGTCGAATGGTTTCCCCAGACTGCCGCCCAAACATCTATTGATTATCAGCTGGAGATGGCCAATACGTTTCAGATTTCAAAGATCCTGCACAACCGGCCAATGAGTGACAGTCAATTCAGTGTCATGGCGTTGATGCTCAAGGGGAAATGAGTGTCGGCCAGTCAGGTCTCTTTATTGAACAAGCACCAGCTTGCCAAACACGTTGCTGGCCACCAGGTCTTGCAGCGCCTGCTGCGCATCTGCCAAGGCATATGTCTTATGTACCACCGCCTTCACCGCCGCTGAGGAAAAAAGTGGTGTGAGAGCCTGGGCCATGTCAGGGATATGTGCCGCCGAGTTGCCCAGCGCCATGCCGTATATTTGGGCGTCTTTGAATAACGCAGCCCCAACCATGAATGCGGCTTCAGGAGCCTTACCGGTTCCCGTGCCTATCAGCACAATCCGTCCGTTCTGAGCCAGCGCAGAAAAGTCTTTCGCAAAATTATCTGTGGCGACATTTTCAATGATGACATCGACGCCTTTACCGTCGGTCAGCTGTTGTATCTCTGCCGCAAAGTCTTGTGTTTTATAATTGATCGCGACATCGGCGCCTAAGGCTTGTGTTTTTTCTGCCTTTTCTGTCGAGCCAACAGTTGTGAGCACCCGAGCACCAATGACCTTTGCCAGCTGGATAGCAGCCACGCCGACACCCCCACCTCCCGCTGAGACGAGCACGGTCTCAGCGGCTTTCAGTGCGGCTTTGTGATGAACTGCAACGTATGCGGTATAAAAGGGCACCGGAATAGCCGCCCCTTCCGCAAACGACAGATTGTCCGGGAGTGGAATGGTTTCATGAGCTGGCAGACAAGTTTTCTCGGCATATCCTCCGCCGTTGATTGAGCGACCAAAGACCCGATCACCAACCTGGACATGAGCGACGTCACTTGCGATGGCCTCTACCTCGCCAGCCACATCTGTGCCCGGAATATACGGTAAGGGCAGACGCTGCGGATAACGGCCAGACATGCGGACTAAGTCAGCTGGATTGATGCCTGTGGCCTTGACCCGAATCAAGACGTGCGCATCTCTGAGTGCAGGCTCGGGCGCGTCTTCGAAACGTAAGTTTTCTGGTCCGCCGAATTGGGCGGCACGCATGGCTTTCATGAGCGACTCCTTTCTCTCTTTCTACGCATAGTTATCCTTCTTCAGGCCGGAGAGTAAGGCCTGTCCATGACCCACTTGGACCCACTTGGACCCACTTGGACCCATTCGAAACTTTTGAGCATGGTGTAGATAGGTGCGCTTCTCCAGACCTGTATCATCTGATTCCTACCGTCCAGTCGTTTGTTGAGTCAGCTAAACCCAACGCTTTCTTCTGTCCACTGCCCTGTGCTAGAGTCCGCAAATATTCCGTCTTGCAATATAAGGAGGGCAGAGCAATGGCGAGACCTCTTGATGGTATTCGTGTTCTGGACTGGACGATTTTCCAGCAAGGACCAGTTGCAACCATGATGCTGGGAGACCTGGGGGCAGAGGTCATCAAGCTCGAAGAGCGGACTGGTGGGGACCCGGGACGTGGGGTGATGCAGATGACCTCTTGAATACGGGCAAAGCGATACGGTTCAATCCAAAAGGAGCTAATCGGGTAGGGATAGCCTGGGGGCAGATTTTCTTGATTGGCAGTGGCCAAGAAGCCCTCGGGTGGATTGAAGGCATGCGGCAACTCTTTGATAGGCAAATAGCCGTCCCACTCATACTGGCCGTCGCCAGGGACTGGCAGCAGGCCATTCCAGTTCGGGCGTAAGGGAACTATGCCGACTGCTTGCCAACCGATATTGCCTTTCACGTCAGCCCAGACCATGTTTTCTGAGGGTGCCCGAGAGTACACACAGGCTTCACGAAACTCTTCCCAGTTTTTAGCTTGACCCATACGCAAGCTGGCTAAATACGGCGTGCCGCCAATCCCAAGCCACGCAGCTCGGAGGGCATATATCCGCTGATGGTCTGGGTCTTCGCTCAGGACCGGACCATGGCGGGTGTATTTCAACTCGACCGTGACAGGATCTTGTCCTTTGACTGGAATCGCCTCCCGATAGCTCTTCATATCTTCCCATTCACCCCGGTAGCGATATTGATTGGGGTTAGCGGGATTGGTCTCATACACGTACAAGTCTTCTGAATCGGTGGGAAAGATCGTCAGTCCCCACGCTCCGTATTCGTTATGGCCAATCGAGATGCCGGGCAGATGTGGTTCTCCAGCACCGATGACATTCCAACCGGGGGCGATCAGATGTGTCCAATAACGGAGCGATGGAGCAGTAATCGCTCGGTGGGGATCGTTCACCATAAAGGGGTGGCGATTCAAGGTATGTGAGCCGGCGATTACCCAGTTATTGCTGCCGTGTTGTTCGGTTTGGAAGAGCGCGTTTTCAAGAGCGGTGAACACTTTTTGTGTTTTGTCGCGAGACACTGCGGCTCGGGCTGCTGGATCAACAATGTCCTCGGGCTGAAACGTGACTCGGCTGCGGGCGGCTTTATAATACTTCAACACATCAGCGGATATCGTCGTGAGGTCTATCTCCTCGGCGACGACAAGAGCCGGCTTGCCGGGATGCAGATTCAACATCTCACGTGTTGTGTGTGGCCCGAGGGTGGGTAGGACAGAAGCGATCCGAACTTCAGTTTGCAGATTGAGAAAAATACCACCCAGCCGTGAGACGACGATGGCTGGGGTCCAGGGCTGCGGCATAACGTCGAGAAGGCGGAATTCGACTGGCAGCAGTTCGGGTTGTTGTTCGGTCTGTTTGATATAGGCGTTAATACCCTGAACAAAAGCGGTGATGATCTGCTCTCCGTCCGGGTGATAGAAGTGCATGTCTTGCCGCAGATCGATGCGAGGCCGCAGCAGTCGCGCCCCAATGTCGCGATTGAGTGCCTTTGGCCCTTGAATCTCAGCCATCGTGCCGGTCACACGCCGCCGCCAGATTTCGAGCTGGAAGAGACGGGCGCGGGCGGCATTATAGCCTTGGGCAAAAAAGAGATCGTCTTGGTTCTTGGCGTATATGTGAGAGATACCCCAGCGGTCGGTCAGGATTTCGACGGGTTCATATAGGCCGGGTATTTGCAGAGTGGAGGTTGGTTCCTCGGCATGGAGGAGGGTATTGAAGAGGACAAGAAAAAGAAAACTCAAAGTGAAAAAGATTCGTCTTCGCATACATAATGGCAGAGTGAACCAATTCTTTGTGAACTCTCGTCTCCTTGTCTTCTGCGTCCAAGTATTGAGGACAGGGGCTTTGCACAGGTCGCGCAGCCGTAGCCAGGCTTCGTTGGCTTGCCCGTAGTAGAACAAGATCACGTCACAGTCACGCAGGTTGGCTTGATGTTCCTCGCTCATGGCGTCTCTCTCTCCAGGGACAGCATCCCCAGCGGCTTACTCCAAAAGTTGTCGGCCTTGAAACTGTATATCCAGGGATAAGTAGAAATACACTCTACGCGAGGAGTCTTCATAACGGAAGATTTTGCGCTATTTTTCTCCCGTCGGTAAGCGTGTGGAGGCCAGCGTTCCGACCGTGTTTGTGTCTGCTGGTGCGGAGAGAGGAGGATAGGATTGTAAGACTTCTTCAAGTGGCGCGGTCTGCTCAAAAAAAGACAAGGTTCGTAGCAAGACACGATCGACGACCGCGTCTGGGCATGAGGCACCACAGGTAAGAGCGATGTCAAGCGGACGTGTCTCGGGCAGCCAGCCTGTCGTTTGCGTTGTGTAGTGTGCCTGAAGAAGAAAATGTTGAATGGTGTTGGACGAGAGAATATCGTCCGCATTCTGAATGAAATACGTCGGCATAGCTTCTTCACACAGCTCGACAATATGTGAGGTGTTTGACGAATTAAAGCCGCCGACCACGAGTCCCAAATCGGCACCTCTTTCAATCAGGGCATAGGTGGCGTTCTGGTTTTCGTTGGTCGCATAACACAGTGTGTCTGAGGTGTCGGCGAAGGTTTCCGCTAGCTGTTCTTGTCCGTACCGGTCAGCTAACGCCTGGCGCAGGACTTGGGCAATCTCGCGTGTTTCCGAAGCCAGCATTGTGGTTTGGTTGACAACTCCAATACGTTTGAGGTGCTGGTCTGGATCAAAGCCAACTGAGCATTTCCGGCCAAAATGTAAGGTAAAGGCATCTTTGCTAAGCCTCCCCCGGATGATGTCTCCCAGGACCTGGGCTTCTTTCCGATTCAGGACGACGACAGTTGGCGCATTTGGGGTGCTATGCGAGAACGTTGCTCGGGTTTCTTCATGGGCAGCTTTCCCGTGCAGGACAACGGTGTACTGATTTTTGCCCAGCTGGGCACTCCGCTTCCAGACCCGCTCCACAAAAGGACAGGTCGTATTATAGGTGTACGGATCAAGTCCGCGCGAAGCCAGCAGGTCTTGGGTTTCGAGAGTGGTGCCAAAGGCTGGCACGACCACAATGTCGTTCGGGCTTAAGTCCTGCCAAGGGATGAGCTGTTCCCCAGACGACGAAAACAGAAATTGCACCCCCCGTTCCTGCAAGTCCTGGTTCACATCCGGGTTATGAATCATTTCGCTCAGGAAAAAGACGCGCTGATCTTGGTGGGCGGCGAGTGTCTGATACGCAATTTCGACCGCGTTTTCTACCCCGAAGCAGAAGCCAAAGTGTCGAGCCAGGATAAAACGCACAGGACCAAAATCAAGCACAGCCGGGACAAGATCCTGCTTGCGTGGGTCTTGGTGTTGACGTGCCTTTTTGACCCGAGAGATAATCGGGCTGGTATAAAAATCTGGAATATCGAACTGGCGTGCCATGGACGCCGCCTACCAGATTCGGGATGTTGCCGCAACTCCTGCGCCAATCCTCAAGACACTTCTGGACGCGCTATTGGTATGGACACAGACCGCCCGAGTCTGTCGAGTCAACCGTTTGTTGGGTGCCGTCGAGCGCAACCGCGATCACCAGAGAGCAGCCAGCTTGAGCGAAGGCACTTGAGAAAATATTCTCTTCGACAATAGCGTCTAGCCGTGCTTGGCCACAACATCGTTGCCAAAGCGCTCAAGCGCAACGCTGGGACTGCTCTCTCGCAAAGCATGGACATTGATGAGGAGTCGATGGATTCCGAGCTCTTCATAGACGGACAAGCTGTCGAGGCCTTGATTGTAATAATCCCAGTAGGCAGTAATCTCCAGTTCGTTCTGGTCACGGCCTTGGCGAGCGCATTCTTCGGCGAGCGCTTGCATATGCGCCCGATACTCCTCCAGATCTTTGCCAATCACATACCAACCATTGCCGTATTGGACGGTCCGCCGAATGGCGGGTTTGCTGACCCCGCCAATAACAAGGGGAACGCCGCCCGCTTGGGCAGGCTTGGGGCGCATCATGAAACCCTGCCAATTCACAAACTCGCCTTGATAATTGACCTCTTCGCCCGTCCACACGGCCTTGAGTGCTTCCAGATATTCATCCGAGCGTTTGCCACGTCTTTCAAACGGTACTCCGAGAGCTGCAAATTCTTCTTGCAACCAACCAATGCCTAAGCCGAGCATCAAACGTCCCTGGGACAGGTGATCAATTGAAGACGCCCACTTAGCCAGATACAGCGGATTCATCTGAGGCAAAATATTCACCCCAGTCCCGAGTCGCAAATGGGTCGTGGCCGAGGCAATAAACGTCAGTGCCACAAGCGGATCAACAATCGGGGCATCGGCTTTGAAAGGGACTTTGCCACTGGGGCTATACGGATAGACGGAGTCATAGGTCTTGGGGATAATCACGTGCTCAGCCGTCCAGACCGATTCGTAGCCGAGGCGTTCCGCTTTTTGGACAAAGGCTGTCATGACTTCCGGGTCAGTGAATTCGCCGAGATTAATGGGCACGATACCAAATTTCATTGTTATTCTCCTGCGTAGTTTTCTGTATTACGCTTATAAACCAGACCGCGCTGGCCGGCCAGGGGGAAGCTATGCTAAGGAGCAGGAACAAAGGAGGAAAATTCCATGGCAATTCTGATTACGGGTGGAACAGGATTTCTTGGTCGGCATTTGACTCGGCATTTGTTGCAGTCTGGCGAGAAGGTGGTGATTTATGATGCCGTTCCCAATCGGCACGCACTGGCTGATGTGGCTGATCAGGTCAAAATCATCCAGGGCGATGTGATGGAACCGACGTCTCTCATTGATGCGATCCGCTCCAATGCGGTCGAGGGTATTATTCACCTGGCATATTACCTGGGGACTGGGGGTATGCGGAATCCGCTGCCGTCGATTAATGTCAATTGCATTGGCACGACGAATGTCTTTGAGGCTGCTCGGATCAGCGGCATCAAACGGGTCGTGTACATGAGTTCTGTTGCGGTGTATCCGATGCGCACGACCATGAGCGGCCCAGAGCTGGATGAGGACGCTCCGCCGCAGCCCGATGCCGACAATCCGGCTGGCTTATATGGGGCGTGCAAGCTCTTTAACGAGCATACCGCCACGTATTATGCCAAAGCTTACGGCATGGAACCGATTGGCATTCGACCCACCTCGGTGTTTGGTGAAGGGCGTGGGCAACGACGTGGGGCGGCTGGGGATCACTTTATGGTCCTGCCTGAACTGGCGCTGCTAGGCCAGCCAGTGGTGATGCCACCTGATGAACAAACTGCGGATTGGCTGTATGTCGCGGATGCAGCGGAAGTTTTCCGGCTGGCCTATACCGTCGACAATCCTCCCCATCGCATCTTCAACATGAGTGGCCCAAATCGGAAAACCGGTGAGATCACGGCCTATCTGCGCGATATTTTGCCGGGGGCTGACATCTCAGTCAGTGACGAGCCGTTTGTGATGACGTCTTTGTTCAATACCGATCGACTGCGTAACGAACTTGGTTTTACACCCAAGTATACCGTCGAGGAAGGCATTCTGGCCTATCTCAATGACGTCCGAAAACGTGAGGGGATGCCGTTGGAGCCACGCTAGCGTTACTGAGTCTGAGAGTCTGCCAGTCGCTCAGTCTGTTTCAATGCTCGGGCGTGTGTCGCTGCCTGCCTGGCCAAGCACGGAGGCTTGGCGCTACGCGGTGTCTTCAGGAATCCCACGGGTTCATCCGTGGGGGGATGTCAGGAGGAGAGACTATGGACTTTGGGGTGAGTTTTCAAACCCATATTCAGAACAGCTGGAAACACACGGTGCTGGCCGAGCAGATGGGCTTTTCGAACGCGTGGTATGTCGATACCCAAATGCTGGCTTCAGATGTGTATGCCTGTATGGCCTTGGCTGCCGAGCATACGAGCACGATTCGGCTGGGTACGGCTGTGGCTATCGCTGGGACACGGATTGCACCGGTCATTGCGCATTCAATTGCGACGGTCAATCAACTTGCACCAGGGCGGGTCATCCTGGGGCTGGGCACTGGCCATACGGCTTGGCGGGCTATGGGCATGCCGCCAGAGCGACTCGCCAATTTTCGACATACAATTGATGTGTGCCGTGGTTTGCTACGCGGGGAGACGGTCGAATATCGTGAGCGAGGGCGGACGAGCCAGATCTGCTTCTTTGACCTCGAGCACGGCTATATCAATGTCACAGATACCGTGCCCATCTATGTCGCTGCCGCAGCTCCCAAAGCTCTGGCTGTTGCCGGTGAGTTGGGGGACGGTATCATTACCATCAGTGTCCTGTCTCCAGATATGCTACGGTCCGCACTTGCTACCGCAGCCAAAGGGAAAGCCGAAGCCGTTGCCAAAAATACTGATTGGCCCGTTGTCACCGTTGGCGTCTCGTGTGTCTTGCGTCTGGATGAAGCCCTAGATAGTCCCCGAGTGATTACGCGTGTCGGACCCCGTATCGCCGTTGCTTTGCACTTCGCCTACGAAGCCGTTAAGCACGGCAAGACCGCCCCGGCCTATATGCAACCGTTTCTCACCCCGGCGTACCAGGCGTATCTTGATGAACGCTGGGAGGAGATTCACGCCACGCACTCACGCTTCCTCCATCCGGGCGAAGAACAGTTTATTACTCCAGACGCGATCAAAGCGATGAGTCTGACTGGAACACGGGAGGAGATTATTGATCATATCAAACAGCTGGAAGCAGTTGGATTAACACAAATGGTCATCTCCCCACCCTGGGGGTATGTCGAAGAGAGTATTGTCGAATTTGGGCAAGAAGTGATTGCTCACTATTAGGCTCAGAGAGCGACAAGACAAGCAAAGAGTGAGCGGGGGAAGCCAGCGCCTCGCCACTTGCCCTGCTCAGCCACAACGCTTAAGCTCATAGATAAGAGGTTTGAGAAAAGAAGACACAAGGAGACCCGCTTATGGCAGACACAGACTATGCTCGGCCAGAAATGTTGACTGATACAGAATGGCTGGCGGGGCATCTCCCCAATACGAATGATGCCAATATCTGTATTGTTGATTGCGACAACCGTGAAGCCTATCGTCGAGCACATATTCCCGGTGCAATTACTTTTCGCGGCCATAATTATTTAAAAGAAAAAGAAGGTGCTCCGTATATTATGGGGCCTGGGCAGTTTGCTGAGACGATGGGCGCGCTTGGCATTGGGGATGATACCCTTGTCATTGCGTATGACGGATTTAGTGGTTTGTATGCCACCCGCTTTTGGTGGGCACTCAACTATTATGGCCATACCCAAGCTAAAGTCCTCAATGGCGGCTGGGATGCCTGGTTAACTGAAGGGCGGCCAGTGACGAATATGATTGCCAAACGGGCCGCGGCAACATTTACGTCACAGCCTAACGAAGCGTTGATTGCCGGCTGGGAGTATGTCCGGGATGCAATCAACCACGACGAGCGTGTCCTGCTCGACGTCCGTTCGGACGCTGAATGGACTGGTGAGAATGCCCGAGGAACAAAGCGCGGGGGGCGTGTTCCGAGTGCGGTGCATCTGGAGTGGCTGAATTTTGTTGATAGCCATACCAAAAAATTTAAATCTGGACCTGAACTGTGGGCTGTGCTGGCTGAAGCCGGGGTGACACCCGAGTCCGAAGTGGTCACCTATTGACAGGGTGGTATCCGTGCGGCGCACGGACTCTTTACGCTCCGTTTACTCGGTTTTGACAAAGTCCGTAACTATGACGCGTCTTGGGCTGAATGGGGGAATCGGGAAGATTTGCCACTCGACAAGTAAGGCCATCAGTGCTTGATCTGGAGAATGTTATGAAGCGGGGATTTTCTGTACTGCGCCTGGCTGGTGTTTTTGCCGGTGTTTTTATCTTCCTGGCAGGATTCTCGATTTCGATTATCCACGCCAAAAATATGGACCAGGCGACTCTGGTTGTTGTGGTCAATGGTCTGGGGGAGATGGCGAAACGCAGTGATGCCCTGGTACGTATTTTTGCGGGTGATGGAGCACAACCTGTTGCCACAACCACGATTGGCAAATCCGTCGATCTGCCTGCGGGGACGTATCGTGTCGAACTGGAAGTGTTGGGTGGGGTGGTGACCCGCCCAGAGGTGCTCACCAAAGCTGGGCGCAAAAGTACGGTCATCATCAATGAAGTTGCTGGTTTGGAAGTCGATGTCCTGGGCAAGGACGGTCATGACCTGGGACTTGGGGTTGAGGTCTATGATGGCGTCTCAAAAGAAAAATTAGGCGCAACGCTCAGCGGAGAAGTCCTATTAGCCTATCCTGGTGTGGTGGATATCAAAGTTTCCACGCCTCCCCAGGCGCAATGGTGGCGTCAGGTCGAGTTACGCGGTGGTGGCGTTCAGCACTTACAAATCCGCGAGCGAGTTCAGGGCCAGCTGGTGATCCATCCGTTGCTGAATGGCCGTGATGTGAGTCAGAAAACAGGCGTGATCATTTACTTCCCCGGCACTCAGAAGGAAGCTGCGCGGAGCGAGCCGGGCGAGCAGCATCGGTTTATGCTCGATAGTGGAGCGTACGATATCTTTGTCGCCAATCAGACTGGGCAAGGGCAACCATTTGTCATGGACCGAGCTGAGGTCAAAGGCGAAGAAGTTGTGGAAAAGGATGTCGCCCTCGATGGACAGGACGGACAAGGCAAGCAAGAAGCCCCATCGGCCGAGTTGGAATTGCCACAGAAGTTGTAAGAACCTGTCTGGGATATTGGAATTCTGTAGTATTGGAATTCTGCTTGTTGCTTTTGCTAACGAGCAAATAACGGAATAGTTGCAGCCAGGGCGAGAGCGCTTGCCGCGACGATAACGACAATCCCCCAGGCCGGCAGCCGGTAGCGATCAAGCGCGGAGCCGCAGTATATGCATTCGGAGAGAAATGAGCCGCCTGTTAGATACACCCGATTCCATTTGTGGCACCCCGGGCAACGGGGCTTGGGGCGGCGACTGAAAAGAGTAACGAACTGAGCCACTGGAGTATCCCTTTCCGCATTATACAGTGCAGCCTCCAGCCTATCATGTGGACACTCAACAGTCGAGATCTTGCTCCTTTCGGCTTCTTTTCTACCTCTTTACTGACGATTTTTAGACCTATGGCGTGCTGTTAGTCGCGGCGTAATGACGGACATCAACTCAGGGTGCAGGCTGGTGTTGCTGGCAACCAGTCCCTGGAGCAGCGTGGTTGATTGATTGAAGATCACTCTTTTGTCCCACACAGTCGTGACCTGACCACCGGCCTCTTCAACAAGTAAGGCTCCCGCACATAAATCCCATTCATTTTTTGGCACCAGCGTGAAAGTTGCATCGGCCTTGCCGGTAGCAATCATGGCAAGCTTGTGGGCCATGCCACCTGTTGGCTTGGCTGTAAAGAGTGATAAAAACGGCTTCCAGTCGCCTCGCTTTGTTTCCGAGCGGCTCGACAGCACAGTCGCATCTGCGAGCCGATTGGTCGGGGTCACCCGCAGCGGCTGGTCTGCTCCCCACGCCCCCTGACCGCGGACTGCCCATAAAAGCTGGTCAAGAGCCGGATTGTAAATGACTCCGAGGACTGGCGTGCCATCTTCGACCAGACCGATCGATACCGCGAACTCTGGGATTTTATCAATGAACTCTTTGGTCCCATCGAGTGGATCGACCACCCAGACCCGCCGTTTCGAAAGCCGAGCTGGAGAGTCTACGGTTTCTTCAGACAGCCAGCCGTCGTCCGGAAACGCGTCTTGTATGATCTGGTGGATTTTTTGATTGGCGTCGCGGTCAGCAATCGTGACAGGACTGTCATTGTGTTTGTAGCTGACGGTGAATTTTGTCTCGTAAACGTCTCGAATGATAGTCCCAGCTGCGTGGGCAGCTGCAATAGCAGTGGTTTTTTCCTTGTCCAGATTCGTCATTCTATACCTGTTACATCCCTAGTACGTAAGCAAACATGAGGGGACAGACAATCGAGGCGTCTGATTCGATGATATGGCGCGGAGTGTCAACATCGAGCTTGCCCCAGGTGATTTTTTCATTCGGCACGGCTCCTGAATACGAACCATAACTGGTGGTAGAATCGCTGACTTGGCAGAAATAGCTCCACAGCGGGATCTCGGTGCGTTTCAGATCTTGGATTAACATCGGCACCACACAAATCGGAAAATCGCCGGCAATGCCTCCACCAATCTGGTAAAACCCAATCGGGTTGGCGCGGCAGACTTCGGCATACCAGTCTGCCAAGAACATCATATACTCGGTCCCATTCCGCACGGTCTGGGGGCTTTTGAGCTTGCCGTTTATACAGTAGCCGGCAAACGCATTGCCGAGGGTTGAATCTTCCCAGCCTGGCACGATAATAGGCAAGTTTTTTTCCATGGCGGCCAGCAGCCACGAATCTTTTGGATCAATCTGGTAATACGGTTCGAGCATGCCGGAGCGGAGAATCTGGTAGAAGAATTCGTGCGGAAAATAGCGCTGGCTTGCCTGCTCAGCCCGCTGCCATTCTTCAAACATGGGGCGTTCCACTCGGCGCATTGCTTCCTCTTCGGGGATACAGGTATCGGTCACCCGATTCATATGCCGCTGGAGCAGGTCCGCTTCCTGGGTCGGAGTCAGATCACGATAATGCGGGACGCGTTCATAGGCGCTGTGGGCTACTAAGTTGAAAACATCTTCTTCCAGATTTGCCCCAGTACAGGAAACCGCATGGACGCAATCTTGGCGGATCATTTCGGCTAACGACAGTCCAATTTCGGCAGTGCTCATTGCCCCTGCCATTGAGAGCAGCATTTTTCCGCCCTGGTCGAGATGCCGTTTATAACCCTCAGCTGCATCAATCAGGGTGGCAGCGTTAAAATGGCGGAAATGCTGTTTCAGAAAATCGCTTACTGGTTGACTGCTCATACTGTCCTCGTTGACGGCCCTCTGGAAAACGGCCTACGTATAGCATCCGTTTCCGCTCATATATCGGCCAACCAACCTAACACCCTGGTGGGAAACCGGCTAGTCGTATGAGCGCAGCAAGCCAATAAGATCGTCTCTAGGCATACTGGGACGTGCGTGGCGTAAGGCGTGTCCGGTTGGATCGTCCGCTACCGCACGCTGTAGCAGGCGACAAAAATCAACCTCGTGTTCCGCCCAGGAACGGACACTATACAGCAGTTCAATCAGGGCAATACGAATGCCGTAGACGTCTATCACTTCTCCTGACTGCGACTGGGGAGGACGATAGACCTGAGCCTCTGACACAAACTGAACGGTTTCTGGCGGAACGTGCTTGGCTATGCTGACGTCGCTGGCTCTGGCGACTCCGGCGGCCAGTGCCTCTCGAATAGTAGTTGCCGAGAGGTCATTGAGTGGAGGAGAGAGCGAATTGGACAAACCTGAAGAATCGGCCGAAGGCGACACGTCAGTCAGCGGAAAAAAATGTATGGCCGGGCGGAATACCTGATTTTCTGGCTGTTCAAGCAGGTGGGTAAATTCTGTGTGGCTGAATGCTCCTCGGTTGGCGACAATAAGCCCTGCCAGGCCAAAAAGCTCATGCAGCGCAGCGTCTCGATCTTGGTAATAACGAGGGTCTAGGATTTGTATCAGCTTATCCATGCCGGTGAGGAAAAAGAGTTGAGTCTGGGTACCACACAGGGCCCGAAACGCTTGGGCTTGCTCGACGTACAGACCACGATTGACCAGGGCAATACTGATATTGGGGTGGCGCTCTGCATACAGTGAGAGCAATAAGAGGCGGTCTTCGAGACCCATTCCGCTGATCTGCTCTTTATCGACAGTGACTTTGGCCAGGCTCAAAAACACCTGATCAAGTTGCCACGCATTGCACACCTGTTCGGCAAGTTCAGTATGCGCTCGGGTGAGTGGATTAAACGAGCCGCATAGAATACCAACCCGGCTGAATGGGCGAACAGAGGAATCGGGAGGGCAGGGCGCCAGTAGACGCACGCGCGGTGGAGCAGTTGGATCAAACGTCTGCACGCTCTCACGAAGAGTAAACAGTCGTTTGAGGTCATAGACAGCTTGGACGGTCTGGATGACCTTTGTAGGGTTTGACATGCTAGGTGCCGTGCTCGATGGTGGATCGGCCTCGCTGCTAGAGCGTGCCTAGCCTAGCGTTCTCGATTGCCCAGAGCAAGCCCAGAACGAGCCCAGAGCAAGCCCAGAACGAGCCCAGAGCAAGCCCAGAACGAGCCCAGAACGAGCCCAGAACGAGCCCAGAACAAACAAGGAAAATGGACCTTGGCCGCGCGTTTCCATCCCGCACCTCCCGATTGACCATCTCTTTCTCTCCGTGATAGCCTCTCGGTATGTATGTGCGGACGTGGACAGGATGTACTCGTTGGATACTCCTCTTCCTTTTAGGCAGCATGCTGTCTGCATGTACGGCGAATCAGTTTGCCGCTTCCCCTGCGCAGCAACCCCCTTCGTCCTTGCCACCACGGGTGCAAAAGGTCCCTGGTACGCCTGTTGTCTTAGGGCCGCAAGAGCGTGCTCTGGGTGATTTCCTCAAAAGTCAAGTCGCGCTGACCCGCAACGATTATGAGACCGCGCTAAGTGCTTTGGCTAAAGCGGTCGAGCGAGACCCGGACACGCCTTTTCTGCGCTTTCGCTTAGCCACCCTGTACGTACGCATGGGGAAAGTCGATCTGGCGTTGGAACACTGCCGAGTGGCGGTTCAACAAGAACCCGACAATATCGAGGCGCAAATGTTCTTGGCCGGCTTGCTGTCTTCCACCGACCAAGAAGACGAAGCCGTTGCTGTCTATGAAACAGTCTTGACCCAGCAGCCAGACAGCCAAGAACCGTATCTCTATCTTGGTACTCTATACGCCAAACAAAAGAAGTTTGATAAAGCCGCAACGGTGCTGTCTCATCTCGTGCAACACTACCCACGCTCGCTGCTTGGCTATTATTATCTGGGCCAAATTTCTGCGGCATCTGGTCAGCTCGGGAAAGCAGAGACGTATTATAAGAAGGCACTTCAGCTGAATGAACGCTCTGAGATGGTGCTGCTTGATCTCGCCCTGGTGTATGAGATGCAACAGCAACTTGATCGGGCACGCGACATCTACCAACAGGCTCTGGAGATGAACCCCGAGAGTGAGCAAGCCCACAAAAGCCTGGGGCGCTTATTTCTGGAAGAGGAGAAGCTGGATGAAGCCTTAGTCCAGTTTCGAAAGTTGGAAAAGATTCAAGAGAAAATTGAGACTGACCCGCAAGAGACGCGGCTGCGGATCAGTCTCATCTACCGAGAAAAAGGGAATTATGAGCGTGCCGTCACCGAGTTAAATCTTGTTGTCGCGGCCCAACCTGAGAACGCTCAAGCGCGCTACTTCCTCGGAGTGGTGTATACCGAAGCTGAGGAAGACGACAAAGCCATTGCCGAGCTGCTGAAGATTCCCGCTGACTCTGAATACTCTGCTGATGGGCGTTTGTATCTGAGCTATATTTATCAGCGTCAGGAGAAACTTCCCCAAGCCATTGCCGAGGCTGAGCAGGTTTTGGCCATGAAAAAGGATAATCTTGAAATCATGGGTTTCCTCGCCACGCTGGAGCGGGAAAATGGCAATCAACCTCGGGCGATACAAATCCTTCAGCAAATGATTAGCCTGGCTCCTGAAAAAGATGAATATCATTTTACGCTGGGAGCGATGTATGATGAGCACAAGGAGAAAAGCCTGTGTGTCACGCATATGCAGAAGGCGATCGATCTCAATCCCAAGAATGATGCTGCTCTCAATTACCTGGGCTATACCTGGGCTGAGCAAGGCGTCCACCTTGAGAAAGCCGAGCGTCTGATCCGCCGCGCGCTCGAGGTCAAGCCCAAAGATGGATTTTATGTTGACAGTCTGGGTTGGGTTTTTTATCAGCGAGGCGATTATCCGTCTGCCGTGCAGTATTTAGAGCAGGCGGTTGAGTTGATTAACGACGATCCCACGATCTCTGAACATCTTGGAGATGCGTATGGGAAAGTCGGCCGGGTCATAGACGCGTCGCGTGTTTATCAGACTGCCCTCGATAATGCGACAGAGACCGATCAGATGCAGCGCCTACGCGAAAAGATTACGAACTTGGCCAAGCCTCGCCAAGAGCTCCGCTCTTCAGGTTTGGAGTAGAGAGGCGGCTGTTTCTCCAGTTGAGCGGGGTATCTTGCTTGTCCCTGTCTTGCTTACTCCTCTCTTGGGCCTGTATATGCCCCAGCGTTTCCTCCTCTCGCTTGCGATCTTACCGTTATGCTTGCTTATCAGTTGCACAGCTCGCCGGCCTGTCGGCCAAATTGAACATGTTGAACGTGCTGCGCAAGTCGTCTCTCAGCTAACCGCTCCCTCCGCTCAGGAGTTGCTCAGTTCGCTGCGCGCTCGACGTCAAGCACTCACGAGCCTGCGTGGCCTCGCCCGGGTTACCTACGCCGGTCCGCACGACAAGGGGACGGCGAGACAAGCTATTGCCGTTGCTGCGCCAGACCAGTTCCGTTTTGATCTGTTTTCTCCTCTCGGTCTGGTTGCCACGACGACCTGCAATGGGCAGGTGTTGTCTGCCTATTTTTCGCAAGAAAATGTAGTCTACCGTGGCCAGGCAGACCCGTTTACGATTGCTCGTTTTACCCGAGTATTACTGTCTGCCCAGGAAATTAGCGCCCTCCTATTAGGGATTCCCGCGATTCCATTGTTGCCTGTTTCAGAAGCAACCCCAAGCGTCTCTTTTGACGCCGAACGCAACTGGTATCGGCTGGAATTGTCGTTTGCTCAGGCAGGCAGACAGCTGCTGTGGTTTGAGCCCACAACGCAGGTGCTCCGCCAATGGGAGCGTTGGACGGAAGAGAAACAGATGGTGACGCAGGTACATTTTGCTGGGTACAAAAAAATACAGCAGCACGATTTCCCGTTTGAAATCCGGTTGTCTGATATCCACGGCAGCCAAGAGGTCGGGATTTACTATGAACAGGTCGAACTCGTCCCGCCTCTTGCTGATGACTTGTTTCGTTTAGGAGCTATCTCTGGAGCACAGGTCGTCCTGATGGACCCGGGTAATCTGCATCCTGCTGAGAGACGCCTGAAGTTGAGATGAGTGGACGCCTTGCTCGTTACGATTCTTCATATTCTTCGTCAGACATGACTGCTGGCATGGCGTCTGTGTGGGGATGGACATTTTGGGCTGCCCCCGCCCGTTCAAACTCGGGAACTTTCTTGACAAGAAAATCCACTTCACAGCCTTCCTCAAGCGTCTCAAAAGCAAAGCCGGCTTCCAAGTCGGTGCAATGAAAAAAGTAGTCTTTCCCGTCTTCGCCCTGAATAAAGCCAAAGCCCCGCTCAAGGACTTTTTTCTTCACCATGCCCCTCAGGTTTTTTCCGAGCTCGACCTGGGGACCGAACTGGCTGGATTCGGCATACTCGTCATTCCCTCCAAGAAAGTCATGTTGGGATTCCTGCTTGTGTTGCGCAAACGCGGCGCGGCACGCATCGCAGAAGAACTTTTGTGCTTTGCGCGGATGAAAAGTGGTCCAGACTCTGCGATCGCCAACGTGGGTTGGGGACTGGCAGTCGAGCTGATGGCGTTCGTATTTGAGTTCGAGGCGGTGGAGTAAGTCATCAAGCCAAATAATATCGAAATCTTTGATGCACGCCTCATCGCGTGGATCGGCAAATTCCGGAGCGCAGCTGCCCTGGATACTGACAACTGCGACCTGTTTGCCGAGACGACGGACATGTTGGAAGACGGGCTTGAAGTCCTGGTCGCCAACAACGGCAATGGCTATGTCGTACGCATTTGGGATTGCGGCGTAGTACAGAAGCGTCGTGGCCAGTGAAATATCAACACATTTTTCTTTTGGCTCAAACGGGTCTGTTGGGTCGCGATCAATCCGCCGCAAGCGCCGTCCACGGAAATTGATCGGGAACGTTTCTAGTTCGTAGTGATATTCTTCTTTGAGACGGTAGAAAAAGTCGAGCCGTCGCTGGACGACCTCATGATCGCGGGGGTCATAGTTGGCCGCATAACTGCCAAACAGATACGTCCGTACAACATGGACATCCAGCTCATTCAGCTGGCTCTGAATCTCTTCAGACAGGACATGCGGCAGGCGGCCGAAATCGAGCTGAAAGTCACCTTTGCCATACGAATCGGCAAGCCGGGGAGTATTGGAGTAGAGCCACGTGCCATCAATGAACAGCATTATTTTGAGCATTGTCAGTATTCTTTTGCGTGTCGTTTTTGTAAATCAGGGCAAATCCAATTTGGGACAGGTTATAGTGTTTAGTCGTACGAGATTGAGTAGATTCTCCCTGTCGGGTTTTGTCCTTCATTTCTATAGCCCAATCCGGGTACGCGTTATACGTATTCACATGATCAACATCTTGAGCCGGCATTAGAATAACTGCATGGGCACCAAGCTGACACGCTTCAAAGCGGATCAGATGCTGCATCCGAGGGAGTTCATCTCGGCCGTTTCCGTACGACCAGATCTGCGCAATCGTTTCGTGCGACTCGGCGGGTGGTTTGGTCAACATCGCCATTTTACAGTCTTGCGGGCGCGGTTTTGGGTAGACGGGTGCGGTCAGTTGTGGCCAGGCAACTGGCTCGCCTTTTGCTGAGCACGCCAGCAGAAGAGGGAAAGAGGCATACAGCATAAGCAAACACAAATGTATAGGACGCATGGCTTTGCTCCTCCCCTCAGGTAGAATCTCTTAGCCGGCCGTCGGTGATGGACCTCACCATAAACCGCGCCTGCCCGCGGCGCAAGCACGGCTTTCGTTCATAGTCGTGAGGCGTTTAATCGCGTAGCCAGGTCCGGGCAATGATCCACCGGTGCACCTCACTCGGGCCTTCAAAAACGTGCGTGGGACGCAAGCGTCGATAGATAAACTCCAGCGGCATATCTTTCGACATGCCCATACCGCTGGACAGAAGGCGGCGGACGGAAGGCTGGCTGAGACGCTGCGGAACACGCAGCGAGGACTCCAAGCCACAGGAAGCCCAGCCACTTCACGACGCACCAATCAGGAGGGCCGTAGGGCATTCGGAACAGCACCCGGCGATGACGGGGCAGGAGCCGCATCAGTCAAGCCGTGGCTGGTTTGCCATGCTGCCAGGTCTTGGATGGCACGCTGGGCCAAGGCCGCTTTCTTCTCGCGTCCACGCAAACGGCGTACGAGGGGCGGGAAGAGGCCATAGTTGGTATTCATCGGCTGGAAGGTTTTACGTTCACTGCTAGTGATATATGTCAATAACGCGCCTAACGAAGTTGTTGGCGGAGCGACAAGCAGCGGAGCCTGCTGAACAAATCGAGCCGCATTGAGGCCAGCTAATGCGCCTGCGGCAGCCGATTCCAAATAGCCTTCGACCCCAATCATCTGTCCGGCAAAAAACAGATCCTCACGTCTTTTGAATTGGAGGGTAGGTTTGAGCAAGCGGGGTGAATCAATAAAAGTATTCCGATGCAGGCTGCCCAGGCGCACGAACTCTGCCTGCTCAAGGCCGGGGATGGTCCGGAACACGCGGCGCTGCTCAGGGTAGGTCATTTTGGTTTGAAAGCCGACCATGCCCCATAACGTCCCGGCTCGATCATCCTGGCGGAGTTGGACCACAGCATACGGACGGCTTCCAGTCCGAGGATCGAGCAAACCGACGGGCTTCATCGGACCAAAGGCGAGCGTGTCTTTCCCACGCCGGGCCATTTCCTCAACCGGTAAACAGCCTTCAAAATACACCGTCTTTTCAAAATCTTTGGCCAGGACTTTTTCGGCGCTGAGCATATCCTCAATGAGGCCATAATATTCTTCACGGTTCAGTGGACAGTTCAGATAGTCATCGCCACCATGATCATAGCGTGAGGCTCGAAACACGACCTCCTGATTAATTGATTCAGCATGAATGACCGGCGAAATCGCATCATAAAAATACAGATACTCACTGCCAAAAAGTGTGTGCAGCTGGGCGGATAAGGGGGGGGAGGTCAACGGGCCACTCGCAATAACCGTGACCTCAGCCGGAATCGTTTGGAGCTCCTCGCGCCGAATCTCAATCAGCGGATGGCTGCTCAGTGCCTCACCAACTGCATCGGAAAACAGATCCCGATCGACTGCCAGAGCCTGACCGGCCGGCACTCGGGAGGCATCGGCCGCCTGCATAATCAGCGACCCCAAGTGGCGCATTTCTTCCTTGAGGAGTCCGATCGCAGTGGTGAGCGACGCACTGCGTAACGAGTTTGAGCACACTAGCTCAGCAAAGCCGTCCGTTGCATGCGCCTCCGTCGGGCGAACCGGTCGCATTTCGTACAAACGCACCGGCACGCCGTGCTGGGCGATTTGCCACGCGGCCTCGCTCCCAGCGAGGCCGCCACCTATGACAGTGATGGGGGGCATACGCTCCGCTTAGGACTGAGTAATGAGTCCTGACTTATCCTGCAACCTGCTCCAGCGGCTACTCGGCCGCTGCCTCAGCTGGGACTTCTTCTTCGGTCTGCTGTATGCCGACCGAGTAATCACACTCTTCCTGAACACAACGCCGGGTTGTGCCAGCTCGTTTGGTTGTTTTTTCAACCACAAAGGGGGCATGACACTGTGGACAGGGTTCCTGGACGGGCTTATCCCATAGGGCGAATTTACACTTAGGATAGCGGCCACAGCTGTAGAATATTTTTCCGCGCCGCGAATGCTTCTGCTGCAAGTCTCCTTCCCCGCAGTCTGGACAGGTAATGCCCAGTGAGACTGGAGCGGCTTGGCCAACTTTTCTGATAGTCTTGCACTCAGGATACCCTGAACAGCCGAGAAACTTGCCGTACCGACCGAAACGAACCTGCATCGGCTTGCCGCATTCTGCACAGACCTCGTCGGTCAGGGTCTCTTCTTTCTCTTGGGGTACAATCTGGCCCTGGTCATCACGGGTGAAGTTCCGCGTTGACTTGCATCCTGGGTAGTTGACGCAGGCCAAGAACTCCCCGTTGCGTCCCCACTTGATGGTCATTTTGCCATCGGCGCATTCGCCGCAGTCGACGTCGGTTGGCGTGCCTGCGCCTTTGACATCGCGCATTGTTCTATCGGCTTTTTCGAGGCTGGCAGAGAAGGGTTCGTAGAAACGGCCCATGGCTCGTTTCCAGTCTTCTTTACCCTCTTCGATTTTATCGAGGGTCTCTTCCATGCCGGCGGTGAACTCGGCACTCAGAATATCGGGGAACGACTCAACTAAGAGTTCCGTCACTAGCATGCCGAGGTCAGTCGGCCGTAAACGGCGACTCTCGTCTTCATGCACGTATTCTTTGTTGAGAATCGTGCCCATAATCGAAGCATATGTCGATGGCCGCCCAATCCCATTCTCTTCCAACTCTTTGATCAACGTGGCCTGGGTAAAGCGTGGCGGTGGCTGGGTGAAGTGCTGATTTGGGGTCAGTTTCAGCAGCTTGAGAATATCGCCCTGGGTCAGCGGTGGCAGCTGCTTTTCGGCGTCCTCATCCTCGCCCGTTTTATCGTCTTTGCCTTCCATATATACCCGCAGAAATCCGTCGAAACGCATGACTTGGCCAGTCGCGCGGAAGATATAGTCGTTGGCGTTGATGTCTGCGGTGGTCTGTTCAAAACGGGCTGCCGCCATCTGGCTGGCCAGAAAGCGGTTCCAGATCAAGGTATACAAGTTGAGTTCTTCACGTTTCAGAAATGACGCAACCCGTTCGGGCGTATTGTCCAATGAGGTCGGTCGGATGGCCTCGTGGGCCTCTTGGGCGCTTTTTGACGAGCGGTAGGTATTAGGTTTTTCCGGAACATACTGGGTGCCGTAGGTTGCCGCTAGGTAATCGCGCGCGGCTGCCGTCATCTCTGGAGAGATGCGAGGAGAATCGGTCCGCATATAGGTAATCAGCCCAACTGCCCCTTCGTCTCCCAGCTCGACGCCCATGTATAGCTGCTGGGCAATGCCCATCGTCCGGCTCGGAGCAAAACCTAACTTACGTGAGGCTTCCTGTTGGAGGCGTGAGGTAATGAAGGGAGGGGTAGGGTTGCGGCGGCGGTCGCGTTTTTCAACTTTGCCAATCTTCCACTGTGCGCCATTGAGCCCGGTTAAAATCGCCTGGGCTTGGTCTTCATTCTCAATCCGGAAGGTTTTATTATCAACCCGCTTATCGCCGACCTTGTGCAGTCTGGTGTCAAAAGTGGGCGGCAGCTGAGCTTCCAGGTTGGCGATGATAGACCAATATTCGGTCGGGATGAAAGCTCGAATCTCTGCTTCCCGTTCGCTAATGATCCGGACGGCCACAGACTGGACGCGGCCAGCCGACAAACCGCGCCGGACTTTTTTCCACAGCAGCGGGCTAATTTTATAACCGACTAAACGATCTAAGACCCGCCTAGCAATCTGGGCATCGTAGCGTTCGCGGTTGAGCTTCATCGGATTATCAATCGCTTCCTTGACTGACTTTTTGGTGATCTCGTTCAGCAGCACGCGGTAGACTTTTGCTTCGTTTTTGCTGCTTTTTGTCTCAATTTTTTCAGCAATATGCCAAGCAATCGCTTCCCCTTCACGGTCTGGGTCAGAGGCCAAAAAAATCTGCTCTTTGCCTTTGGCCGCTTTACGCAGCTCCTCAACCACTTTGGCTTTACCTTGGATCACTTGGTACTGGGCGGCAAAGTCGTTTTCCGTATCCACCCCAAGCTTACTCTTGGGCAGATCCATAATATGCCCGACTGAGGCTTTGACCTGATAACTGCGCCCCAAATATTTGCCGATTGTCTTGGCTTTGGCGGGAGATTCCACAATGACTAAGTTTTTTGCCATCTTTCAGATCCTTCTTTTCCCGATCCTTCTTTCTTGCTTTCTTGCTTTCTTGCTTTCTTGCTTTCTTGCTCGACTATCTGTTTGTCGGTGGTGCGTCACCTGTTCTGACAAAGTGAGTTCCAGGAAGCTGGGTGACGACACCTTTCAATTCCAATCCTAATAATACTTCGAGTACTCGTGCCGGACCAAGCTTACTTCTGGCAATCAACACATCAACATGCAAGGGCTCCCCATCAAACAGCTCAACCAGGAGTGCCTCGTTCGGCTCAAGATCAATAGGCGGCGGGCTGAGCGGCAGCGACGGGTCAGCTTGCGCGCCGTGCGGGGAGCCTGGCTGTACTCCCTGTACGGCTTGTACGTGGGACCTCAGTGCTGGAGCAATTTCGTTCAGAATGTCATCAACACTTTCGACGAGCTTAGCACCCTGTTTAATCAATTCGTGCGGGCCTCGGCTGCGGCTGGCCGTTATGTTGCCCGGCACGGCAAAGACCTCTCGATTTTGTTCCAGGGCGCACTGGGCGGTAATCAGCGAACCACTCTTTTCGGCCGCTTCAATCACAACTGTGCCCAGGCTCAGACCACTAATGACTCGATTACGATACGGGAAATGGCCTGCTTCGGGCTGGCTGCCCAAGGGAAATTCTGAAATCACGGCTCCGTTCTGACTCATTTCTTGGGCCAAGGACCTATGCTCACGCGGATAAATAACATCAAGCCCCGACCCCAGGACGGCGATCGTTCGTCCGCCTGCATCAAGCGCCGCCCGGTGCGCTTCCGCATCAATCCCGCGTGCCAGTCCGCTGACGACCGTGATCCCATTGGCAGCCAAGCCACGCGCCAAGTCTTTTGCCACTCCACGGCCGTAGGCACTCGCAGCCCGCGCACCAACAATAGCAATCGCCAAATGGTCCTCGGGCTGCAAATTGCCACGGACGTACACAAAGGGCGGAGGATCATGGACGTGGGTGAGGTTTTCCGGATACTCCACATCGGCTCGCGTGACCAAGTGGACATCGGCCAGCGCAATACGCTGGAGCTCAGTCTCAACAGTCTGCCATTGATCAAAGCTGATGATCGCTCGGGCGACCTTGGCCTGCACACCAGCCGCTGTCAGTGTTGCCAGAGGCGTTGCGAAGACTGCCTGAGGCGAGCCAAAGCGCTCAATCAGTATACGGTAGGTAACATTTCCCACTCCGGGCACCGAACGCAGCCCCAGCCACTCACGCCATCCCTCCTGCTGTTCAGCAGCACGGTCGTGGTTTGCTATTGTGTCCTCACCCAATTCCGCATTTCCACCCGAAAAAGATTACATAAAGCCGAGGCTGACGCAAATAGTCGAGCCACTAGCTGGACAAATGCCACTCTTGCGAATACTGAACAGCGTTTGCTACAACTCGGCTATTAAGCCAAATAAGCCAAACGTTCCAACTCCTCAAAACCACACGCTCATCACGCTATATGGATCAGTATGTTAACTATTCAACAACTTTTAGAAGAAAAAACTGCGCAAGCCTTAGAAGCTGCGAGTGGAGCGCCTGCACCAGCTGTTGTGAATCTGTCTGCCAATGCCAAGTTTGGTGATTACCAGGCAAACGGTGTGATGGCAGTTGCCAAAGCTCACAAGAAAAATCCACGCGAACTGGCCCAAGACGTCATCGCCCAACTCAATCCTGCTGAAATTCCAGCCACCTGGGAGATTGCTGGGCCGGGCTTCATCAATTTTCGATTGGACCCCGATTGGCTCGGCAAAACAATACTGAAAGCAGCTCTGGAGCCCCGCCTTGGTATAGAGCCTGTCGCCCAGGCACAAACAATTGTGGTTGATTATAGTGCTCCGAATATCGCCAAGCCCATGCATGTCGGCCACATCCGCTCGACAATTCTAGGTGATGTCCTGACCCGCATCCTGAGGTTTATTGGGCATACCGTGGTAACTGATAATCATGTTGGGGATTGGGGCACCCAGTTTGGCATGCTGATCGTGGGCTATCGGACACTCTTGGACAAAGACGCCTACGCACGCGATCCACTGAGTGAAATGGAGCGCATGTATAAGGCTATCCAAGCGCAGACCAAGACGGATGCGGTAGTGGGTGACGCCGCGCGCCAAGAATTGGCCAAGCTGCAAAAAGGCGATGCTGAGAATACGGCCTTGTGGCAAGAGTTCATGGACATTTCCCGCCGAGCCTTTGATCGGGTGTATGAGCGTCTCGACATCCACTTTGACCACTGGTTAGGCGAGAGTTTTTACAATCCGATGTTGGCCGACGCGGTGGCGGACTTACGCACCAAGGGTATCGCCCGGCCAAGTGACGGCGCGGTGTGTGTCTTTTATGATGACGACACAAATATCGGCAAAGAATTAGCCGAGCGGCCGTTCCTGATTCAGAAGAGTGACGGGGCGTTTCTCTACGCCACAACAGACCTGGCGACCATTAAATACCGGGTCGAAACCTTTCAACCCGACCGAATCGTGTATGTGACCGACGGTCGCCAACAGCTCCACTTCCGGCAACTCTTTGCAGCCGCCCACCGCTGGGGGTATACGACCGATCTGGAGCACGTCTGGTTTGGGACGATCCTGGGCGAAGATGGCAAGCCGATTAAGACCCGCGAAGGTGAGCCAGTCAAGTTGGAAGCCCTCTTAGATGAAGCCGAAGAGCGGGCTTTAGGCGTTGTCCGCGACAAAAATCCGAGTCTATCTGACGGGGAACACACACAGATCGCCCGAGTCGTCGGGCTGGGCGCGGTGAAGTATGCCGATCTGATGCAAAACCGCACCGCAGACTACCGATTTAGTTGGGGTAAGCTCCTCGCCTTTGAGGGCAACACCGCGCCGTATTTACAGTATGTGTACGCGCGCATCCGTTCAATTTTCCGACGTGGCGGGCTCGAAGATTGGCAGCCGACCGCCGACATGGAAGTCCGACTCCACGCTCCCGAAGAGCAAGACTTGGCCAAGCAGATGATCCGGCTCGGTGATGTTCTGTTAGAAGTGGAGAGGACCTACAAACCGAATTTGCTGGCTGGTTTTTTGTACGACCTGGCTACTAAGTTCAACCTCTTCTACCAAGCCCACCAGGTGCTCAAAGCCCCTGAAGAGCAGCGGCCGACGCGACTGTTATTGTGTGCGTTGACCGCGCGCTATTTGAAGAAGGGTTTGGAGTTGTTGGGGATTGAGACGTTAGAGGCGATGTGAGGACGTCAAACGTAAAAAAACGCCTCTCCGCTGCCCCCTCTTTTCACGTTTTACTCTGCACTCTTACAAAGGAGCCCTTATGTTGAGCACGCAGCACACAACCGACCTCGTCTCCATCTCCTACGACACCGCAGGCAGTGGCCCGCTCGTTGTCTTCCTGCACGGTATTGGCGGTAATCGGACCAACTGGATAGGGCAGCTCGACTCCTTCGGCAATCGTTTCTGCTCGGTATCTTGGGATGCGAGAGGCTATGGAGACAGCAACGATTCGCCCCAGACACTCACCTTCAGCGATTATGCCGATGATCTGCTGCGCTTATTGGACCATTTCAAAGCTGACAAAGCCCATCTCGTCGGTCTGTCGATGGGCGGGATGATCATTCAGGATTTTTATGGTCGGTATGCTGATCGGGTAGCAACTCTCTCGTTGGTGGATACTTCGTCAGGATTTGGGGACGCGTCTGAGGAAGTGAAACACGACTTTCTTTCCCGCCGTCTTGATCCATTAGAGAAAGGCTTAACCCCGCAAGACATTGCGCCAAGTGTGGTTGAGGTCCTGGTGGCCAAAAGTGCTTCTGTGTCGGTTCGTGAAAAACTCCAAGCGTCGCTGTCTGCTTTACGAGTTGAGCCGTATAAGCAGGCGCTGCACGCGATTGTGACGACTGATTTTCGGTCGATTTTGCCACGTATTAGCGTTCCGACCCTGGTGATTGTTGGTGAAGAAGATCAGGTCACACCGCCGCAAGAGGCAGAGTTTCTGGTCAATCATATTGCTGGTGCCTCCTTGGTGAAGATTCCTGATGCCGGTCATCTGACGAATATCGAACAACCCGAGGTGTTTAATGCTGCTCTTGGAGCGTTTCTTGATCAGCATGCCGGGCGGGCGTCTGTGGTTTCAGCAGGGTAAAGAGACACCGAAATACTTTGCCGCAAAGCAGATGCATTGTAGGATCATCATCACCGGGCGACGTTCTCCATACGAGATTGCTCGACGGTTATTGACCATTCTCAATTATGTGGCAGCTGGGCTCAAAGCCGAACTTGAAGCGCAGTTGCTAGAAGAGGCGGCGTTGAATAAGGCCATTGCCGAGAATTTGGCGAGGGTGAAGGTATGAAACCGTCAAATCCCCCCAGTCCAACGAGCATCGACACGTTGTATCAAGACATCAGACAACTGATCGAAACTGCCAAAGCCCAGGTGGTTACGCAGGTCAATCAAACGTTGGTGTTCACCTATTGGCAAATTGGCAAAACAATCAAAGAGCAAGTCATCACTGAGCAACGTGCTGAGTATGGTGATGCCACCATGCAAAAACTGGCTGACCGGTTAGTGCTGGACTATGGCAGTGGTTTCAGTCGGCGTAATCTGTTTCGCATGGTCAAGCTGTACCAGTATTTTTCTGATTTGCCGATTGTGACGACACTGTCGGCACAATTGAGCTGGTCGCACTTCGTTGAAATCATTAAGATCGAAGATGAACTTAAACGCGAATTTTACATCCGCATGTGTGCCGATGCCCGCTGGTCGGTACGTGCATTGCGAGAACGCATCGACAACATGCTCTTTGAGCGTACCGCTATTTCCAAACAGCCTGATGCCCTCATCCAGCGGGACTTGGCTTTCTCTCAAAAAACACCCCGACTATTCCTGAAAGACCCTTATCTACTGGATTTTTTAGACCTGAAAGACAACTTCTCTGAAAAAGATCTGGAAAGCGCCATCCTGATGGAGCTGGAGCGTTTTATTTTAGAATTAGGCAGCGACTTTGCCTTCATGAGCCGCCAAAAACGCATCCAGATTGGCGGCAACGACTACTACATCGACCTGCTGTTCTATCATCGCAAATTGCAGCGCCTGGTGCTGATTGAACTCAAGCTAGGTGAATTCAAAGCCGAGTACAAAGGCCAGGTGGAACTTTATCTGAAGTGGCTGGCAAAATACGAACAGCAACCCGGCGAACACTCACCCATTGCCATCATCCTGTGCAGCGACAAAGACGCGGAAGTCGTGGAGTTGATGGATTTGGAGCAAGACAATATCCACGTGGCCGAATACTGGCTCAAGTTGCCTCCCAAAGAAGCCCTGCAAGCCAAATTGCACAAGGCAATGCTGGAGGCTAAGGCGCGGCTGGAGTTTCAGCGTGATGGAGGCAATGATGAGTGAAGTGCAGAACCAGGAAGGCCATTTGCGAGAATTTGGCGAGGGTAAAGGTGGGTGTGTGAGCGTCTTTGAAGCTCAAAGAAATTGTGGCTAGTACTAATACTGGATTGGACGCCTTGGAGCGTTTCTTGATCAGCATGCCGGGCGGGCGTCTG
Source organism: Binatia bacterium (assembly GCA_965231765.1). Lineage (GTDB taxonomy): Bacteria > Desulfobacterota > Binatia > Bin18 > Bin18 > JAAXHF01. The sequence goes on along the minus strand of OZ246887.1, from coordinate 2,247,961 downwards.
TGGTTTCAGCTCAATAATACGAAGGACATCCTATGAAAATCGATTTTCACTCCCACTCATTTCCTGAAGCGTTCTTCTTGAAAATTAAAGAATACTATCCCGACGAAGTTGTCTTAGACCAAGATGCCAAAGGTCGCATGATCGGCTTTTGGGTCGGCACCCCACTGCCAGCTTGGGATCATGAGCAACGTATCGAGGACATGAATAAGGGGCAGGTGGAAGTTGAAATCCTCTCCAACCCGTCGATGTACATGCGGGTTGATGACAAGAGTCCAGAGCTGTGCCGCTTGGTGAACGACAGCTATGCCGAAGCCTGCCGTCAGAGTCCCGAGCGGTTTAAAGCGTTTGCCAATATTCCGTTCAATTCCCCACAAGCTGCGCTAGCCGAACTAGAACGGACGCTCAATATCCCCGGTTTTGTCGGAGCGCTGATCACGTCCAACGTTGGCGACAAATATCTCCACACACCAGAGTTTTTTCCTTTCTGGGAAGAAGTCGAACGCCGCAAAGTCCCCGTCTTCATGCACCCCAAACCACCTCCGGGCTACCAGGACGATGACATTGCCCCGCTCCTCGCGTTCCCAGCCGATACGACCCTCTCAACCATGAAGTTACTCTACAGCGGCTTGTTCGAGCGCTGTCCAAACCTGATTCTTATCCTCGCTCACCTTGGCGGCACGCTTCCGTATCTCGCCCGGCGTATCGACCTTGGTTATGACGACCATCACTTCTCAGACAAATACCGCCAAATCCCCCGCCGTCCGAGTGAGTACATGCATAAGCTGTACTTCGATACCGCTCTCGGATGGCATAAGCCAGCTTTCGATTGTGCGTGCGATTTGGTGGGTATCGATCACCTGGTGTATGGATCTGATTATTTTATGCAGGATAGCCAATTTATGCGCTGGACAAATGAGTTTTTGGAAGGTTTGCCTCTCTCGAAAGAAGAGAAGGATAAGATTTATCACAAGAATGCGGAGAGGTTTTTGAAGTTGTGATAATCTGCCTATAGTAGAGGGAGAATGAGGATAATATATACGAAATAGATTTTCCCTTGAGATAATTCAATATATTTGTTCATGAACCGCCGCGACGACTTAGGCATGCTGTGTCACAAAATCAATCACCACGGGAGCGGTTTGCTCGGGCTCTTCGAGCATGTGATACGTGCCACCACCATTTTCGATGAGCTTGACTTCGGCATGCGCGCACAGCGCGGTAAACGCTTCGATAGCCGCTTTCTGATTGGGAGTCGAGGCACCTAGGTGACCAGAGTTTCCCATCAGCACCAGGACCGGCATGTGGAGTTTGGCAACGTCTGCCGACAGATCACAGTGGGCAAAGACTTCCAGCGTCTTTGCGAGCGAGGCCATCGAAAAATTACGTTCGAAGGAAGCAATTTCGAACAGTGCCATCTCATTGGCCAGACCGCCAAACACATTGTGCTCAGCGCAGCCGATCCACTGCGTCAGGCGCCCTAACGCCGCGTAGCCAAAAGTCTCGGCGACATCCTGAAAGAGCTGAAACGTCTGCCGGCCGGCCGGAGTAGCTGAAATTCCAGGGTAGGTGATGATACTCTTAACCCGGTCTGGATACCGCGCGGCAAACCGAACGTTAAGCGGCGCCCCAGTTGAGGTGCCCCACAGATGGACGCTCTCAATGCCCGCCTGGTCAAGAATGAGTGCCAGGTCATCAACCCAGCGATCCAAGGTATAGCCGCCCGGCCAAGAACGATCGGATTGTCCAGCGCCCCGATAATTCCAATCGACGACTTGTAGGTGGGGGGTGAGTAAGTGGCGAATCTTGGCAAACTGATCGTGCAAAAGACCAAATCCTCCGCTCAGCACCAAAGGCTCTCCGCTGCCATTCACGTCATACCACAGCTCGACTCCGTTATCGTGTGTATAGGGCATAGACTGTTCCTTATTTTGCAGGCGCTTTCCAGATATTCCGCTCTTGCATCAGCGCCACCTGTTTGTCGATGACCTCTTCTTTATACTGGGCATGATTACCAGGGATACGGTCGATATAGCGGTTTTTAGGATAAATCGGCTTTTCGTAAATGAGCTGGGCCATCTCGGCGTGGATGTCTTTCATCCAATTGGTGACCTGGGCATTGGCTCGGTGGTGGCGTAGGGCTTCGATGTCTATCACGCCTCGGACGTATGTCGAGCCGTTGGTATCACGCTGCTTGCCGACAATCGCCCCAGTGTAGTCCACAACCATGGACTGGCCGCTGCCCGCGTCGATTGGCGTTTCAGTGTCTGTGTACAGATGATACCCACCGATATTGGGCGCAACAATGTACATATTATTCTCCAGCGCGCGGGCACGATTGGAGATCTCAAAAATGTCATTCTGGGTGAATGGGCCTGGTAGCGACGCACGGTAGACGACTTCGGCACCGTTCATTGCCAAGCCGCGACCATTTTCCGGATAATTGCCTTCCATGGCCATCATAATACCCAGGCGTCCAATCTGTGTATCCGCCACTGGCCAGAAGGCATCAAGCGTACGGCCGTACTTCTCTATCCACCAATCGAACAAATCATACGGCGAGACCGAGCGTTCACACGGCAGCAAGGAAGAGATCTTGTAGTGCTTGAGAATGATAGTGCCGTCCGGATCAAGAATAAAGCCAACGTTAAAGAACAGGTCTGGCCAGTCTGCATGCCGCGCCTTGGCTTGAGCCATGATGAACACCCCCCACTCGCGGGCCAGCGCCCCGAGCTGATCGGTTTCAGGGCCTGGAATATCAATTGCACACGTGTGGGCAAACTCGGTGTGGTCGACGTCAAGCACCTCATCGTTAAAGCCCTGCAGGGCACCTTCAGGGATGGCCAAGAGGCGAACGGGAATATCCAAATTCGACAGCCAAAACGCGGCCTTGGTCAGACTTTTGAGGTGCTCAATGTTTTTTTGCATGTCTGCGCGTTTGCGAATCCCCCAAAACGTAGGCACCAAGCCGACAGCATTATACGGTTCAATCATGCTCACCCTCCTCGTTTGCAGGCATGAAAATACAAGACTGCTGAGGGCTTGTAAAAGGCGTCGAGTGGGATATGGGTCAGACAGACCGAATTCAGACAAACTCGCACAATCCAGACAAACTCGCACAACAAGGAGGGGTGAACATGCAAACAGAAGAGACGCGCGCGCTGATCACAACCTATTACGAAACCCTGCCGACTGGAAATCGGGACAAGCTGGCGTCGCTATTCACCGAAGATATCGAATGGTACCCGCCCGAAAGTGCACCGCTTGAGGTCATCAAAGGTCGGGAGGCCGTGACGAAGGAGCTGGGTGGCGACACGCCAAAGCGCATTTTTGATATGAAGACCTTTCGGCTCAATATCCATCGTATCCTGGCTGATGGGGATACCGCCGTGGTCCAGCACAACATCTCAGCCAAAACACGCGAAGGCGAGCAGTATGACAATGAATACTGCTGGGTGTATCATTGCCGCGACGGACAGATTGCCAAGATTGAAGAGTACGCCGACACGCATAAGGCGGCGCGTATTATGAAGTGGGAGAATTAAGTCCCTGGCCAGAATTTCTTGTCCTTGTGTTCCCTCTCCCGCTGGGAGAGGGTGTCTTTCTTGTTCCCACTGTGTCGGATACTCAAGCTGATGCACTTCCTTCGGCTCGCTGCTCCTGTTCTCTCTGATCATTGAGGCAGAATACAATGTGTGGAGTTGTCGGTTTTTTAGATAAGAGCGGAAATGGCCAAGCCCCTGTCGGTCAGGTACTGCTCGATATGTTGTCCGCCCTCGATCGTCGGGGCCCTGATTCGAGTGGAGTGGCGCTGTATGGAGACCACGTAGCAAGTGAGCTAGTGTTGCAGATTAAGCTTGAAGAATCTGGTTCTTTTGAGACCCAAGGCAGCCATATCGCACAGCGGCTGGCTGCAACCGTGCCCGTGATCGGCACCTCAGTAACCGGCGCGTATCTTCGCCTCGTCGTAGAGAATCCGCCCAACTCGCATGGTCCAGCTGACTTGGAGCGAGCCATCGAAGCAGCTGGTCAGGAAATCGACCTCAACTTGGAAGTGGTCAGTATGGGCCACAGGCTTGAGGTGCTCAAACAAGTTGGTTCTCCGGCGAATCTGGAGGCAAGCTTCGGTATCTCCTCCTCCATTGGTACGCATGGCATTGGCCATACCAGGATGTCGACTGAGAGCCGGGTTGACCTCAGCCATTCCCAGCCCTTTTGGGCGCATGGACGGCCTGATATTGCCGTGGTCCATAACGGTCACATCACCAACTACCACAAAATGCGGCGAATCTACGAACAACATGGCCATCGTTTTTATACTGAGAACGACTCCGAGATTATTGGCTTGTATGTGGCCGATCAGATGTCCCAGGGGGCGAGCTTTGAGGAAGCCTTGAGAGCTTCCTTGGACGATTTTGATGGCGCCTTTTGTTATTTGGCGGCGACGGCGGACTGCCTGGGTTTTGTCAAAGATCCGTTTGCCTTCAAGCCACTGGTCGTGACTGAGACCCCGAGCTATATCGCTATCGCCACCGAGGAACGGGCGTTGCGTATCGCGTTGGGCGAAGATTTTCCTGTTTGGGAACCGGGAGTGAATCGTGTTCAGACCTGGCAGGTGCCGGCACCTGCGACACACTGACAGAAAAGAGAGCCGACTGTGAGCGAAGTCAACTGCACCGACAAAACTCCTCGTGAGATTAATCAACAGATCCGCCACTTGATTGCTCAGGGCGCGCGTGACATTCTCGTGCGCGGCCCTCAAGCCCGCCATAATCTTGGCGTTGCCGTCCTGCAGCCTGTCAGGCTCGTTTTTGATGGTAGTGTTGGTTATTACTGTGCTGGCATGATTGATGGTCCACGGGTCGAAATCCGGGGCAGCACAGGCTGGGGGGCGGGCGAGAGTATGCTGGCTGGTACGGTCATTATTGAGCAGAACGCAGGCAATAGCACAGCCGCGTCGATGCGCGGTGGAACCGTTGTGGTCCGTGGCAATGCCAGTGCTCGGGCTGGCATTGCCATGAAGGGCGGGTGCCTGATTATCCAGGGGAACTGCGGGTATATGACGGGTTTTATGATGCAGAAGGGCACCATCATCGTGTGTGGTGACACGGCTGAAGCCTTGGGAGACTCGATGTATGAGGGGCGCATTTTTGTCGGCGGGAAGATTACGGATTTAGGCAATGACGCGGTGGTTGAGGAGCTGACCGTGGAGGATCAGGCGTTCCTCAATGCCACGCTGGCGGAGTATGATATTTCCGCCCCGCCTCGCTTTCAGAAAGTTGTGGCCGGTCAACGTTTGTGGCGGTTTGATAAAAAAGACTTTTCCGCCTGGCGGGAGGCATTGTGAGCGAGCGTGAGGTGCTGCGGCCCAGTACGATCTGGAGCCCGGAAACGATAGAAGACATTCAGACCAAGGCGCACTTGGGACGCTACCGGATTCGTGGCTTCAGTGCGCTGCGTAGCCGTCCGCTGCCGTCTCTTGATGATCTGACCTTTATTCCGTGTACCCTGACCCGAGTTCCACTCGAAGGCTATCGGGAAAAGTGTCATACCAAGACCGTGCTTGGAACACGTTTTGCCAAGAAACCGATCGAACTCGACATCCCGATTATGGTCACTGGAATGAGTTATGGCGCGCTGTCGTATAATGCCAAAGTCGCTCTGGCCAAGGCCGCTGCAAAAGTGGGCAGCTCAAGCACAACTGGTGATGGCGGTATGTTGATGGCCGAGCGAGAGCACTCGGACGTTTTGATCTATGAAGTCCTGCCCAGCCGCTATGGCATCAATGTCCATCACTTGCGCATGGCGGATGCAATTGAACTCACTGTCGGGCAGGGCGCTAAGCCAGGCACGGGCGGACTGCTGCTCGAATCAAAAGTCTCGGATGAAATTGCTGCCCTGCGCGACCTGCCGCCGGGTGTTGATCAACGCAGTCCGTGTCGCCACCCAGATTGGCTTGGGCCGGATGACATGATCACAAAAATTGAAGAGCTACGCGAAGCAACCGACTGGCAAGTGCCTATTTTTGTCAAGATGGGCGCGGCCCGGGTGTACGATGATGTCAAACTCGCCGCAAAAGCTGGCGCTGACGTTGTGGTGGTCGATGGCATGGAAGGCGGCACCGGCGCCTCGCCCGATATTCTGCTTGACCATACCGGCATTCCGACCTTAGCCGCGGTGTGTGAAGCACGTGCTGCGCTGGAAGACTGCAAGCTGTATGGCGAAGTCCAGTTAATCATTGCTGGCGGTATCCATAGCGGCACGGCTGCGGCCAAAGCGTTGGCGCTGGGCGCTGATGCGGTCTATTGCGGCACAGCGGCGCTGATCGCCCTGAATTGTAATAAACCATTATATGTTGAAGACTATCACAAATTGGGCACTGAACCGTACGCCTGCCACCACTGCCATACCGGCCGCTGTCCGGTTGGCATCACGACTCAAGATCCAGAACTGATGCAGCGTCTTGATATTGACGAAGGGGTCGAACGGGTTGAAAATTTTTTTCATGCCATGACGCTCGAAATCCAAATGCTAGCGCGGGCGTGTGGCAAGAGCGATGTGCACGACCTGGAGCCTGAGGACATGCGCGCGCTGACGTTTGAATCCTCAATGATCACCGGACTTCCCCTGGTTGGCACAAATGTGGTCTTTGGGGGTGGTCCAGGCTGGAAGACGCCGCCGCCCAGAGAAGCGTAGAGAAGCGTGGCTCATAGTCACAGAGGCAGCCGTGTCATTTCTCCTGCATTGTCCAAACTGCGGGGAACGCAGTGTGTATGAGTTTCGTTTTGGTGGCGAGTACCGTCAGCGACCACCCGGAACACCCCCACCTCAAGAGTGGGCTGATTTTCTGTACACCAGGAAAAACACAGCTGGCGAACATAAAGAGTGGTGGTACCACCAGCAGGGCTGTCGGATGTGGTTCTTTGCGGTGCGGGATACAGTCACGAACACGGTCCGGGGCACGTTCGGAGTGGAGGATGAGCAAGAGCGCTGAGGAGTGGCTCACTGAGATTCCCTGCTGACGATGCACCGCATGAGAACCAGAAAAAGCTGAAAGTACCACATGAGTACGACAAGACTTCCGCCCGCTTCCGTCAATTCCAACCCAGTCATCGATTCTACCCAAACGCTGACATTCTCCTTTGATAACAAGACCATCACCGCGCACCCTGGCGATTCGATTGCCGCAGCTTTGTACGCTGCCGGAGTCCGCATCTTTAGCCGTAGCTTTAAATACCACCGTCCACGCGGCTTGCTGTGTGTTGCGGGCAACTGCCCTAACTGTTTGATGAACGTCGATGGCACTCCGAGTGTTCGCACTTGTCGCGAACCTGTCCGCCAAGACATGCAGGTCCGCTCCCAAAATGCTTGGCCGTCGTTAGAGTCAGACGCGCTGGCGATTAATGACAAACTCGATCGTCTGCTGCCGATTGGGTTCTATTATAAGACCTTTATTCATCCCAAAGCCGCCTGGTCGATTGCTGAAAAAGTGCTCCGTCGCACAGCCGGCCTGGGAAAAATCGACCATCAGGCAAAGCCACACGGTGGCTACGATCACCAATATCGCCATACCGATATCGCCGTTGTCGGCGGTGGGCCGGCTGGCCTTATCGCAGCCCGTGAAGCTGCCCGGCTGGGCGCTCAGGTCACGCTTATCGATGACGAACCGATCTTAGGCGGCCACCTGCGGACACAGACTCAGACGTATAGCGATGTTGATCCGTATTCAGGAATGTCCGGCACAGACATCGCGCGCCAGTTACGCCAAGAAGTAGAGGCGCTGCCAGGGCTAGACATTATTCAGTCGGCAACTGTCTTCGGCCAATACGAAGGTGGCTTACTAGGGGTGATGCACGCCAAGCGTCTCATCCACCTGCGGACCAAGCGCCTCGTGGTTGCCACAGGTGCGTATGAGTATCCGCCCGTTTTTCATAATAATGACCTGCCAGGAGTCATGCTCGGCAGTGGCGTGCAGCGGCTGATGCATCTGTATCGAGTCAAACCAGGTAAACGGGCAGTGGTCGTCACCAATAGCGAGACTGGCCTCAGCGTCGCCTGTGATCTTTTAGCGGCTGGAGTCGAGGTTGCAGCGCTTGTGGCGGCACACTCTGACCTGGCTGACCTGTTGGAAACCGACGAGCGCGTGCAGTATCTCCAAGCAAACAATGTCGAGATTCTTGCTCCCCATATCATCCAAGCCGCACAGGGGAAAAAACACGTTGAAGCTGCGCTCGTTGCCCCACTTGATGCCCAACGCCAGCCACTGAGCGACAGCCGACGTAGCATTCCATGCGACCTCATCTGTCTCTCGACTAATCGAGCCACAGCTGGAGCGCTGCTCACCCAGAGTGGCTGTCGCCTGGCCTACGATGCCACGCTGGGTGAGATCATTCCCCAGAAGCTTGCTCCACACGTCTTTGCTGCTGGAGACGTGACGGGCCTGCACCAGCTGTCAGCCATACTCCGCCAAGGCCAAGTTGCAGGCATTCAGGCGGCGCTGAGTCTTGAGCTGCATCTTGATCTACGTGATGCGACGACTGCCCAGAACCGACTTGACCGGTACCAACCGGACCTGACTGAGATTGAGCAGCAGTACCGAAAACAGGCGCAGCCCTATCCTCAGTTGAACGCCGCATCGAAAGACAAGAAAAAATTTGTGTGTGTGTGTGAAGACGTAACGGCAAAAGATCTGGCTGACGGCATAGCTGAGGGCTTTGACGAAATCGAAACGCTTAAGCGCTATAGCACAATTTCCATGGGTCCGTGTCAGGGACGCATGTGCGCGATGTCATCGATAGGGATCTGTGCCCATGAAACCGGCCGGAGCCTTGAAGAAACGGGCTCAACAACTCCACGCCCACCCATCCAGCCAGTGCCGCTCGGTGTGTTAGCCGGACGCCACTACCACCCCGTCAAGCGCACACCGCTGCACCATACGCATGTGGCGCTCAAGGCCGAAATGATGAATCTCGGAGACTGGAAAAGACCGTATTCCTATACGACTCCAGCCGCAGAATGTCAGGCGGTACGAGAACGGGTCGGACTCATTGATGTCAGTACCCTGGGCAAATTAGATGTCAAAGGCAAAGATGCAGGGATGCTGCTCGACAAAGTCTATACACACGTCTTTTCCTCACTCCGGGTTGGGCGGGTGCGCTACGGTGTCATGTGTGATGACAGCGGCATTATCATTGATGACGGTACGGTGTCTCGGTTGGCTGAGGATCATTTTTTCATCACCACTACCACTGGAAACATTGAGTTTGTTGAGCAATGGCTCAAATGGTGGTCGGTTGGAACCGGTCTGTGTGTGCATGTGACAAATGTGACCGGCGGCTTTGCGGCGATGAATCTGGCCGGTCCGTGTGCCCGGGATGTCCTGCGCCAGTTAACGGATTACGACCTGTCCTCGTCTTCCTTTCCGTATATGGCGTGTGTCCAAGCTGAGGTGACTGGTGTGCCTGCTCTGCTCTTACGGATCGGCTTTGTCGGCGAGACGGGTTGGGAGATGCATGTCCCAGCCGAGTATGGCGAACAGGTCTGGGAGGCGCTGATGGTCGCTGGTAAGGCGTTCGAGATTGCGCCGTTTGGGGTTGAAGCCCAGCGGATTCTGCGCTTGGAGAAAAAGCATCTTATTGTGGGACAGGATACGGATGCCTTATCAAACCCATTGGAGGCAGACTTGGCCTGGGCGGTGAAGTTCAATAAGAAAGATTTTATTGGCAAAAACGCGCTGCTATCTGTCCAAGAACGCGGTCTGCGTCAAAAGCTGGTCGGCTTTACCGTGCGAGATTCCGTGGTCGTTGAAGGGGGGAGTGCAGTTGCGCTCAACGGCAAGCCGGTTGGACGCGTAGCGAGTGCGCGTTTTAGTCCTGCCGCAGGAAAGTGCGTCGGTCTGGCTTGGGTCCCGATAGCGCTTGCCACGAAGGGTGACCCGTTTCACATTCGGATCAACGGCGGCCTGGTTGAGGCGGACATTGCTGAGGCGGCTTTTTACGATCCGGAAGGAAAGCGAGTACGAGCGTAGCATATGGCGAGATCTCTCCTTGTGAAACGCTCTGCGTTGCACCATTGGCATCTCGCCTGCGGTGCGACCATGGTGTCGGACAGTGGCTGGCAGCGTCCTGAGCAGTATGGATCGACTGACGAGGAAATTGGGACTGTCCACACCAGTGTCGGAATGTGTGACATCAGTCCGGTGGGCAAGCTTGACCTGAAAGGAACAGACCTGTCTGCTGTCCTTGAACAGCGTCTGTCTTTCGATGCCGCTCCTCAGATTGGACACGTCAAGCGCATCCGGCCGACCGGAGTCGGCGGGATCGGTCACCCCAATGGACTGGATGGACTGTGCTGTCGGCTGACACACGACAACGTACTGTTGACCACTCCAGCAGGCACGCGGAGTGCGCTCGAACAGCTATGTTTGGAGAAGAGACAAGAGTCCTCTACACCTGATACCTGCGCACACCTCACCGATCTCACCTCAGCCCTGACGGCCATCCAGCTCGTTGGACCAGCGAGTCCGGAGCTGTTGTCCAAGCTCATCTCGCTCGACCTTTCGCCGAGTCAGTTTCCCGACCTGCGCTGTGCCCAGGCCAGTATCGCCACAGTCCATGCCATGCTTATCCGGGCAGATATCGGGAGCCATCTGACATACGAGATCTATTGCCGGCGGGAGTGTGGGGAGTATATGTGGGAGACGCTGTACGATGCCGGGCAGGAGTTCGGAGTGATGCCGTTTGGCCTTGCCACCCAGCGTTTGTTATTGACACAGGATTGAGACATGCTCCAGCTGTTTCGAAAAGAAAAGATGTGGCACACACCTCCCCTCCAAGATCGCTATGATGTGGTCATCATCGGGGCTGGCGTGCACGGGCTGGCAACGGCCTATTATCTGGGCAAGCAAGGTATCACCAATGTCGCGGTGGTGGATCGTGGCTATGTGGGCGGTGGCAATAGCGGACGCAACACTGCCATTCTGCGCGCGAACTATCGAACGCCTGAAGCGATTCCTTTCTATCACGAGAGCTTGCGGCTGTATGAAGGGCTGTCACAAGAGCTTGGTTATAATGTCCTGTTCTCCCAGCAGGGCCATCTGACCCTGGCGCATTCTGATACTGCGGTTGATGGTCTGCGCGTCCGGGCCGAGGCAAACGCTCTGTTAGGCGTTGATAGTCGCCTGATCAAACCTGATGAGATCAAACGCCTCGTTCCGGCCATGGAGGTCAGTCAACAGGCGCGTGCGCCGATTCAGGCCGCCTTATATCACCCGCCCGGAGGAATCATTCGTCACGATGCCGTGGTGTGGGGCTATGCCCGAGGCGCTGACCGGATGGGGATTGAAATCCATCCTCACACAGAAGTGCGTGCCATCGAGACACAAAACGGGAAGGTGACGGCTGTTGAGACCAGTCAAGGCCGCATTCAGACCCAGACCGTCGTCAACGCGACCTCAGGCTGGTGTTCCACCATTGCCGAAATGGTCGGGGTCCAGCTACCTATCGTCTCACATCCGCTTCAGGCGTGCGTCACCGAACCGCTTAAACCGTTTTTAGATAAGGTCATTGTGTCGGCCAGCCTGCATGTGTATGTGAATCAGACGGACCGAGGCGAAGTCGTGATTGGTGCTGAAATCGATCCTTACGCCTCATATAACACGGCCTCGACTTTACCCACGCTCGAAATGATGGCCTCTCACGCGCTCGAATTGTTTCCAGCCCTAGAGGCAGCCCGCGTGTTACGCCAATGGGCAGGCATCTGTGACATGACTCCAGATTTTAGTCCGATTATCAGTACGGTTCCCCACGTCGAAGGATTTATCCTTGATGTCGGTTGGGGCACGTATGGTTTTAAAGCGGCTCCGGCAGCTGGGAAAACCACGGCGGAACTGATTGCCACCGGCAAGGTTCCACAACTGATTCAAGCGTTTGCACTCACCCGCTTCTCTGAAGATCGCTTGGTTGGGGAGAAAGCGGCGGCAGCCGTGTCTCATTAAGTGGCCAGGCGAGAAGAAAAGTTAAATGTCAAAACTCATAAGGAGCGACGCATGAAAACGGCACAAGATGCGGCCCAGATTGTTGAAGAGCGGGGCATCGAGTTTTTTCTGTGTTCCTTTGTGGAAATGAGCGGAGCCCCCAAGGCCAAGGTTGTGCCCGCCACTCATCTTGAAGATATGGCTCAGGGCAGTGCCGGGTTTGCTGGCTTTGCCGCTGGCGATATGGGCCAAGGACCGCATGACACGGACCTGGCGGCGATGCCGGATTTTCAAAGTCTGAGTGTCCTGCCCTGGCGTCCTAACGTTGCCTGGGTGGCGAGTGACATTCACGTCAATGACGCACCGTGGCCCTACTGTCCACGTACAATACTGCAGCGCCAACTGGCCACAGCGCGCGAGCAGGGGTATGTCCTCAAGACGGGGGTCGAGCCAGAGTTCATTCTGACCCGTCAGACGGACACTGGAACGTATGCCCCCCACGATCCACTCGATACCTTGAACAAACCCTGCTACGACCTGCGCGCACTCAACCGCAATCTTGACTTTGTGACAACGCTGCTGAAATACATGCAGGAATTGGGCTGGGACCCGTATGCCAATGACCACGAAGACGCCAACTGCCAGTTTGAAATCAATTGGACGTATTCGGATTGTCTGACGACAGCCGATCGCCATACCTTCTTTCGTTGGATGGTGCGGACTGTTGCTGAGCAGAATGGACTCATTGCGACCTTTATGCCCAAGCCCTTTGCCCATCTGACGGGGAACGGCTGTCATTTCCATACCAGTCTGTGGGATGCCGACACCGACACCAATCTCTTCGTCAATAACACGGACGACAACGGGTTGTCGGAGCTGGCGTACCATTTTATTGGCGGTCTCAAGCGGCATGCCAAAGCGGTGGCGGCGGTGACTGCACCGATTGTGAATTCGTACAAACGTCTGATTCGTGGGGCACCCCTGTCCGGGGCGACCTGGGCACCGGTCTATATCACCTATGGTGCTTCCAACCGGACCCAGATGATCCGCATCCCCGGCCCCGGTCGGATTGAGAACCGCACCATCGATGGCGCGGCCAACCCATACTTAGCCCCGGCGGTCATGCTGGCCGCTGGCCTGGATGGCATTGAGAAAAAGCTGCCGGCTGGCAGCCGTAACGACCGGAATCTGTACGAGGTCCCGGCCGAGGATCTGGCCGCCGAAGGCATTGGCTTCTTGCCGACTAACTTGAGCGAAGCGCTCGACGAGCTTGAACACGACGAGGTGATCAAAGACGCACTTGGACGTGAATACGCAGACTATTACATTCAGGTCAAACGGGCCGAATGGAAACGCTATCATGACACCGTGTCGCAGTGGGAAGTAGATAATTATCTGGGCCTGTACTGATTCATACCGCAGGTCTTCTCCATACCGCATAAGCCAACACAAGCAGTCCAGCGCTGACACTCACCAGACCAAACGACCACGCATAACCGTGTGTCACAAGAACGGGACCGAGGCTGACAAGCAGGACTTCGAGCGGACCAATGGCGATATATGCCACAGCAAAATTGTCCAATATCGTAGATTTGTCCTCCGGATCGACAACCCGTAACAGCGCGATGGCCATGGCCAAAATACCCGTCACCCAGCCCCAGGTGAACACAGATTTTTCGAACCACAGCTCGGCAAACACACGCGGTCCACACAAACGGAACAGCCCCCAACACAAGCACAGCCCAAAAGCGAACAGCGCCAGGAGTGGGCCAGCATAGTCGATGACAACCTGGGGGTTGATCGTCGCAATCCCAGCGACGACGAGGACATCGGTTAAGGAGCCACCCAGCCGGACCATAATGGTGCGGTCAACATAGCCGAACACCTGAGAGACAGTGAGCAAGTGGCGCACCACACAGGCACATAAAAAAGCTACGCAAAACGTTGGGATACGATACACACCGAAATATTGTTCACTCCATTGGCCAAGGAAGAAACCGCCTAGAGCTGCTGCAGCAATCAGCGCGAAATGAAAAATAAGCGGATCGGTAGCAATCGCAGAGACGGTTCCGTGGCCAATGGGTTTGCGTTTTTCTTGTGGGATAAGACCGGTGCGGAGTTCTGCCGGCAGCGCTTCAAAGCGCGCCACAAAACGTGTCGCCTGTTTGCGTGTGCCCCACTGAATCCACGCCATTCCACCCACAATTGAACTCAGCATGCCTACTGTCGCCGCGGTCATGGCTAACGAGCCGGCTTGTGGCCAGCCCCGCTCGGCAAAGGTCGCTCCGACCGCCGCCGCCGTGCCATGCCCGCCAACAAAACCGCTCGCCAGGAGCGTGCCAAATCCGACGTGGAGATCTGGCCATACCACCCTGAGCAGGGCCAAACTCAACACAACCCCGCCGCCCCATTGGAGGCACATAATGGCGGTGGAGTAGGCCCACAGCTCCGTGACATTCCGGGAATCGGACTGCCACTGGAAGCCACGCGAGGCAAACGGCAGAGACGCAAAGATCAGCGTGATGAGGATACTCGGATACTGAGATACGAGCGGTGAGAACGGAATGAGATTCCAGCCGTGGGGTCCGAATACCAGTCCGCACAAACCAGCAATGACACTGGCAGGGATAAACAGGCGCTGCACCACAGGCACCGTTGCGCGAATGAACTGGCCGATCAACAGCAACACCGCGATACAGCCACAGTCGATAAAGAGATGCCAGGCGTCGAAGGGCATCAGAGATCCGAATTTTTATGGAGGCAGTTTCTCAAGATGCCCTCTCACGGTATTTCTTCAGTTCTCTCAACAGCCATTGAGCACTATTCTTGATCGCTTTTCCTTTGCAGTGCACGCGATAGTGTTTCCCACTCCACGTACTCTGTGTCGCACTCAATCGAATAAAATCTTCTGCGTTGTTGATGTCCTCTCTGAAGTAATTGTATTTCCGCTCAATATGCGCAGCAGCCTCTGTGTTCGAATGCCAGGTCCCATTCCGATCCATTCGACATGGACTGTCTTTAACAAGTGCAATCAGATGTCTCACTTCAGCTCTCTGACCCTGTGGTACGTCTGCTAGGCAGAGAACCGAGAAAAAGAGTATTGCAGTAACAGCAAGTGTTGCTTTGAGCATAAGGTCACCTTCGCGCCGTATATTCTGCCAAGCAGTCGAGTACGATCTGATTGAACTGTTGAAAGTCCTTGGCGATTTGCTGCTGAGATGTGTGAGTCATCAAAGGACTTTTCCTCGAAGCTGCTCGTGGCGTCAAGTCCACAGCGTTAAGAGAATACTTTGAGGATTTGGAAAGGGAGAAATCGAACGACTTTGCCGGCGTCCGTTACGCGTCGGTTCCGTCTGACTCTTTGGAGGGTACCTCTTATCGCCCTTCATAGCCTCTCGTCCCTGTCCTGGTACTGGAGAACAGTCCGCATCGTCACGAGAGAATTTGAGTTTGACAGCCTTGCTGAAATGCTCTACGTTTTTGTAGAGATGGCTACAGGACAAACACAAATTTCTGCTTTCATTTCAGATACCACGAAGAGCCTAGTGGAAGAGTATGCTGACTCGCATGGTGTTAAGAAAGGCCATCTTGTCGAAGAGGCACTCTTGCATCATCTGCAGGCGCTCCAGACATTACCTGCTGATGTCATTATTCCGCCTCAGCTTGTCGTGACGACTGAGAGCGGTGAGGCAGTGCTGACACGCATGGAAAAGCCCCGTCGACCGACAAAAGCCATGCGGCAGCTTTTCAAGAAATAGTCGTCGTGCCGATAACGATCCGCCCACTCCAGACCGAAGATGATCGGAGTGATTTCCGGAGCGGCAATATTGAGCTTGATCGCTTTTTTCAGCGCTACGCTGGACAGAACCAGTTCAAGCACCATATTGGGACGACGTATATCGCAGTTGAAAACGACGTGATTGTTGGTTTCGCAACAGTTGCAGCGTCACAGCTTGAAATCGAGCACCTTCCGCCCCAGCGCAGAAGGCGTCTGCCTCGCTATCCCTTACCAGTGCTGCGGTTGGCTCGTCTCGCTACTGATGAGCGCGCCCAAGGTAACGGGGTAGGGCAGTTCCTGTTAAAAGCCGTTTTTGTCCTTGCCCAGCGGATGTCTCAGGACTTCGGCTGTATCGGAGTTGTTGTTGACGCTAAGCCAGAGGCTATTGGTTTCTATCAAAAATATGGCTTCTTTGAGCTGGAGACAGTCCAAGGGCATCTGGGTGACCGCCCAGAGCCGACGCCTATGTTCCTCGAAATCGGGGCGATTCCAAAGGGCGATGACGACACGTCTCAGAAGTAATGACAGCCTAGGAATCAAGACGTGAGTATGGAGGTCGTATGCAACCGCGTGTTCCCCTAGCCTTACGCGTCCTGGCGCTCCTGATCCTCGCAATGCGTGGTTGATGTTCGAAGAAGATGATAAGATCTCAATTGAACCTGGGAAACTTGCAGATCTGGTCATCCTGTCTGATGATATTCTCAGCTGTCCGGCAGAATGGATTCAATCTATGGACGTGCTGCCTACCATGGTTGGGGGGAAAGTCGTGTATCAGCATGACGGATTGTAAGTACCAGGACACATATTTTTGCTCCCTCTCTCTGGCCAGGGAGAGGGTTGGGGTGACGGTGTCCGGACACCCCCTCACCCCTTCGACAGGCTCAGGACAAGCTCCGCAAAGGATCTCGAATGAGGGAAAATTGAAAGAGGCACCTATGATAAATCGGATACACAGCGTGTGCTTACTGGCGATCATCGCAAGCGTCGCAAGCCTTGTGTCAGGGGTGAGCATTCCCCCAGCACGGGCTGTTTTGCCCGTACAGGAACAGGATACGCCCTTGGCAATTGTCGAAGGTATGCTGGTAGACGGTAACGGTGGTCCGCCAGTGCATGACGCAGTCGTGTTGATCGAGGGGGAGAAGATTCGTGCAGTTGGCCCTCGGGGAACGGTAGACATCCCAGATAACGCTAGGGTCATTTCTGCCGGCGGCATGACGATCATGCCAGGCTTATTTGATCTGCATGTACATCTTATCTTAATCGGGCACGGGAAATACGACGAATATTTCCCCATCTTTCGTGAGCGCATGCGAGACGAGATCATGCCGGCCAGTGCCCGTCAATTGTTGATGCAGGGCGTGACCAGTGTACGCGACATGGGAGCAAACCTCGACGATATTCTGGCAGTCCGCGACCGGATCAACAGCGGCGCTATTCCTGGTCCACGCCTATTTATCTGTGGGCCGATTCTCCAGAAGACGCTGTCTGAGAGCAGCATGTACAATATGGCCGCCCAGGCCTTTTTTCGCTGGACCGTTGATGGTCCAAATGATGCCCGAACAAAGACCAAACATTTGCTCGACGCCGGGGTGGACTTCATTAAACTGATCCAGGGGGCAGAAATGGCACCGACCGAGTTGGCAGCCATTGTTGACGAGGCGCATCAAGCCGGGAAAATCGTGGCTGGGCACGGCATCGGTGAAGCAGAAATCCGAGCCATGGCCGAGGCTGGCGTAGACACCATCGAACATACTGGGCTCGGACCTGGGGCATTAGCATACTCAGATGACCTGCTCAGACTCCTTATTGAAAAGCAGACCTATGTCGTGCCAACAGGTGTTGTGGCTTGGGTCTACAAACTCACCCAGGACTTTCCCGCCCGCCGCTTTAATCAAGCCGTGAGACAAGACTTCGCGTCAGACATCGTGAACGATCTGGAACACTCAATCAGCAATTTTATCGGACTCCGATATTTTGGGCACGCCCCTGACTGGATCGCCGCGGGACCAGGACGCTGGCGGCAGCTCATCAACGCTGGTGTCCGAGTCGTGGTCGGCACTGATTCTGGTACGCCGCTGAATTTCCACACCGACTCTACCTGGCGAGAAATCCAGCTCTTCGTCAACAGCGGCATGTCGCCGCTCCAAGCGATCAGCGCAGCAACGAAGTTTCCCGCCATCCTGATGAAACAAGAGGCGAACCTGGGTACCATCGAGCCTGGGAAACTGGCCGATGTGATCATGCTGAAAGGCAACGTGCTCGAAGACGTCAACAATTTGCAGAACGTTGTCCACGTTGTCAAAGGAGGAAAGATCTATAAGTAGGGGTCCGGATAAAGCGAAATGCAAGCCGGGAATGGACGCCAGAAAATACTGGATTCCACTCGCACTCCTCGCACTCTATCGTCAAGGCCAGAGCCTGACCAATTTTGAGCGAGCCCTAGCGGCGCCTCAATCCGAGTTCGCTCTACACCTCCAACCCAAACAACCTCGCTGCATTGCCAATCACCATCTGATACACCTCGTCTTCAGGCACCCCAATAAAGTCCTGCTCAATCTGCTGCTGAGACTTCGGAAAGGTGCCCTCAGTATGCGGATAGTCCGCGCCCCACATCAAGCGATCGACGCCAATCAGTTCACGGGTCAGAATCCCGGCTCGGTCGTCTTCAAACGTGGCCCAGAATTGGCGCTTAAAATAGATGCTGGGTGTCTCGTCAAGCTTGGGTTGTATCCAGCGGTGGTGATCTTCCCACCAGTGATCCATCAGGCGCAAGATACACGCAATCCAACCAATCCCGCCCTCTGAGATGATGAACTTGAGCTGGGGATAGCGCTGCGGGGCACCACTCCAAATCAGCTCAGTCAAAGCATTCATGGGTTGAAACGCTTTCTCATCCATAAACGCCATTCCAGGACCGACACGCCGTGCCTTTTCATGTGTTGAGGCGCCGATATCAGCCGCCGTGCCCGAGTGGGCAACAACCGGTAAGCCAATCTCTTCCAGGCGTGTCCACAAAGGCTCATAGTCAGGGTGGATATATGGCTTGGCCGGCACGGCAGCAGGAATCATGACCGCCTTCAGGCCAATCTTGGCCGCCCGTTCGGCTTCCTCAGCTGCCCACTCCAAGGGACCTTGCATGGGTAAGATGGCGGCCCCGAGTAAACGATTCGGGTCATAGACACAGAATTCGCTGAGCCAGTCGTTGTAGACTTGAACGGCTGCACGTTGATACTCGGCATCTGCAATGCGGTAGAACATCAAGCTCCACTGGCCCGGATAGATGATCTCGGCTCGGAGGTGATCCAGATCTTGGTCTTTAAGCCGCTCGTGTGGATCTGATGCTCCCGGCCGTGTCTCTGAGTGGCGGGCGACAGGTGAGTCTACCTGTCCAGCAATCTTGTGTTCCAAGGCTGCACCGTCGAGACCGACAGCAACTGGGTCGAGCCCATCGACAACGTAGAAGTCGATAGACTTGCGGTTTTCTATATGCGGTGCCCGATCCCGAAAGTGGGTGTCCATTCGGCTGGTCCATAAATCGGCTGGCTCGACCACATGCCCATCGGCTGAAACGTATCCATCCGCAAGCTTGGCTGACATTGTCGCTCCTTTTCTTCGCAAATTAACAACAAGTGATTACTTATCCAGAAAGCTGCCCCACATCCTAGAGCATCGGTGCGTTCTTTTGCAAGATGCTGAGCTGGCCTGTCCCGCGTGTAGGAACGGTTCGCGAATCGCCCCTCCGGCAGCCAACAAGAGTCTAGCGCTTGACACCTGTTGATCTTTGCTCAACGATACGTGCCTGTATTCATGAAGAGGGAGAATGAGCGATGGTCAAATTTGTTGGATGCGTGCGTCGGAAAGCTGGGATGACAACCGCTGAGTTTCAGGATTATTGGAAAAACAAGCACGGTCCCCTGGTCCGTAGCGTGCCCGAGTTTTGGGCCTATGTCCGCAAATATGTACAAGGACACACTGTAAGTGATCCTGTCCCGGGCTTTCCGTCGCAGGACGAGCCCCCGTTCGATGGTATCGCCGAGCTGTGGTTTGACAGCGTCGAAGATATCGGAGTGGCTTTCAGCCATCCCCGGTATCTCGAAATTATTCGACCGGATGAGCTGAAATTTGTTGACTTTGCCAACTCTCGCATCTTCCTTGTCGAAGATGTCGAGATTTCGTGAACGGCATCCACTCGTGCAGTCAGCCTACAACCATGCCGAACAGGGGTGTACGCTGGCTGCTAGCGGATCATACGGCTATACAAGTCAAGCTTCTTGTCAAACAGGAATTGGGTCAAAACACGGCCCCATGACTGGTGGGCATGCAGGTGCTCGTAGCATTCGGGGGCGGGCGCTTTTATTTTGGGTAAGCGGACCCAGGGCACCTGGACCAAGTCGTGATGCTCATAGTGGTAGCCCACATTAAAAGACACCAGGTTCAGGGGGCCATTCTATAAATCCAGAATCTCCCGCTTCATCGCCGCCCGAATGTGGCACGGCGTGCCAGCCATTTCTGAAATCCGCAGATCTGCTGCCACACTGACTAACATCGCCGCCTCGGTCATATCTGCATCTGTGCGGTCTACAACCAGACGAGCCAGTTCATCCAAGGCTGCCCGGGCTGCGGCTTCAGCCGTTTCGTCCGTCCCCATCGTCTGGACCTCGTCTTGAGTGATAACCAGCGGCTGGCTGAGTGGCAGCTCTGCGGCGATATGGCAACGCAGAGTCACTGTTGCTGCAATCTCCACCGCTGAAGCAGTGGCCTCTCCATCGCCCATTTTTGCGTGCACATCTTCGATCGTCAGCAGACCGCCTTCCGCGAAGACTGGCAAAAATACCGTCGAGCCGGGACCAAGCTGACTATTGCTCAGCTGCCCGCCAAACGCGCCACACGCACCGCTCGGCTGGGAGCCTGCGGCCGGGGCCAGTCCGATTTTACTGATGTTGGGGACAAATGGCAGACTCAGCGTGTCACTGTAACGAATGCGATTGCCCTCAATCGGCACGACTTTTTTGCGAAACTCGACCCCGTCTTTGAGCAGACCAAAACCGGGAATCGCCAGCACATAGCCAAACCCCTGTGAAGCTTTGATGTCTAAGACTTCAACGGCGAGGACCTGACCGGGCTGAACACCTTCGACGTACACCGGCCCAGTCATAACCGTGAGCTGTTCCATAGGCCATTCCCCGCCTGCGTTCCAGTCTTTGAAGCGGTCATTGGTTTCCATCACAAACACTTCCCCGGCTCGGACCCGAGCAGCCGGAGGATGGGTGGCATCAAACGTTCGTACAATATGATCTTTGCTGATAGTTTGCATCGGAGGTTTCCTTTCTATGGGCGATTAGTCTGTAATTGCGTCGAGTCCGGCTTGGGAGCAGGCCACGTCTTCGTCTACCGTGCCACCACCTACACCAATACCGCCGACCACTTCGCCATTGATCATAATCGGCAGCCCACCGCCGACCAGAGTCGCCCGTGGGAAATGAGACAGGCCAATGACAAGTGACTGATTGTCCTTAATGGCGCTGTACAGATCTTGGGTGCCTACGCCAAAGAGCGCCGTAAACGCCTTGCGTTGACAACCTTCAATGCCGAGCAGCAGGGCACCATCCATACACGCAAGTGCTTTCAGATTCCCCCCGCTATCAATCACGGCAACGTTCTGTTTGCAGCCCAGCTCTCCGGCTTTCGCTACGGCCGCAGCCACCATCTTGGCAGCGGTCTCATACGACAACATCTGTCTGGCATACGTTTTGGCCATCGTGAGTCCTCCTGTGTTGCCATCCGTACTCTGCTCCCCTGGCGTCGTCAAGTTCACGATACGATTTTGGGACAGTTGGTTTGACAAAAGGAGTCGAACTACAGAATAATTGCCGCAGGAGAGGAGAGTCACTTTGTTTAGCATCGACGCCATACAAAAAGCCTTGACAGCGCACCCGCCACGTCAGACGAGCGGCCAGCTCGATCGCAACCGTACTGCTGTGGCCATTGTGTTAGCTGGTGCTGAATCTGATTTACACCTGTGTGTCATCCGTCGGGCGGAGAAGGCCGGGGATCCATGGTCAGGCGATATGGCACTGCCGGGTGGCCGGGCTGACCCACAGGATGCAAGTTTACAAGAGACGGCTGAGCGCGAAACGCATGAAGAAGTCGGCCTTGTTTTGGAGCCAGTGCACCGACTCGGCGCACTGGCTGAAATATCGATCCTGCTGCGTGGCCGGGACCGACTCCTGTTTCTTGCGCCGTTTGTGCATTACGTGGGACCGACTCTTGCTGCCTTCACCCCCAATGATGAAGTCGGGGAGGTGTACTGGATACCGCTGGCGCATCTGTGGGATGAGCACAATGCGACCTGTCTGAATCTGCCGACGCAGGAGGTCTCGTTGTGGTATCCGGCCATTGACTACCGCGAGCAGGCGGTGTGGGGTATCACGCATCGGGTGCTGATGCTTTTTTCGGATGTCATTGGGCGCCCTTTACCGCATCTAGAAGCAATCCCAGGATTAGGCCATTGATTGGGACTTCTTCTATCTGGAGAGGAAGAGGACTATGCAGATTGTTGGCTACGCTGATCAACTGAGTGCCGCGCCAGGCGAGACCATTCGTTTTTATGTGAGTTGTGAACAGCCGACGTATCAGGCAGATATTGTGCGCTTGATCCACGGCGATCCTCAGCCGCACGGACCGGGGTTCAAAGAGGCAGTCATCTCAACGACTGTGAGTGGTGAGTATCCAGGCCGTCGGCAAGTCATACGCACGGGCTCGCATGTCATCGTGCCCGATAGCCCAGCTTTACGTCTTCAGCACGGTTTCACCTTGCAGGCCTGGATCTATCCCACAACGCCGCAAAAAGGCGTGCAAGGCATTCTGACGAAATGGTCAGATGCTGAGGGTGGTTATGGTTTAGTGCTTGACGCAGGCGGCGTCTTAGCACTGTGGGTGAGTGACTCCGAAGGTCGCAGGCAACAGGTCCGTATGGATACGCCGCTCCGAGCGGCCGAGTGGTATTTTGTAGCTGCGACGTTTGACGCGCAAAGTGCGACGATATCTGTGTATCAAGAACCGGTGCGAACGTGGCCACACGATAAGACCCGGGCGAATGAGACGGCAGCGACCCAACTCCGGACGATACAATCTACTGAGACCGATTTCGTGCTGGCTGGACTGTGGCAGTCCGGAGCCGATGGTCCGCCGAGCCAGCCGAGCCAGCCTACCCAGCCGGTCCAGCCGAGCATTGGCGGACATTTCAATGGCAAGATTGACAGCCCATGTGTGTTCCAACGAGCGCTGAGTCGGGAAGAGCTGATAGCCCTCCAACGCGGAGCGTCGCCGCTTGCCTTTGGTGACACGCTTGTCGCCGCCTGGAATTTTTCGGCTGAGATTCCCTCGCAAAATGTCATCGACACCTCGCCGCATGGTTTGCACGGTCAGACCGTCAATATGCCCGCCCGCGGAATGACGGGCTATAACTGGAGTGGACAGGAAACCAACTTCCAATACGCCTTGCGCGAATACGGGGCGATCCATTTTCACGACGACGACCTTGATGATGCCCGCTGGCAGGTCGATTTCGAGTGGACACTGCCAACCGATTTCAAAAGCGGGGTGTATGCTGCTCGCTTGCGCACTGACAGTAGTGAAGACCATATTCCGTTTTTTGTCCGCCCACCAAAAGGGAAAGCAACCGCCGAGATCGCCTTTCTGGCCCCAACTAATAGTTATCTGGCCTACGCCAATGAGCAATTGACCGAAATTTCACTGGAGTTAGCACCGAACCAAAAACAAGGCGATATCACTGCTGAAGATCAGTATTCAGCCGACAACGGCCTGGTGAGTCTGTATGACCACCATACCGATGGCAGTGGCGTGTGTTATTCCTCACGTCTGCGGCCGATCATGAATATGCGGCCACGCTACCACATGCGCGCCCTCAACTGCCCGCACCAGTTCCCAGCCGACCTGCATTTGATCGACTGGCTCGACGCCAAGGACTATACCTTTGACGTCATTACCGATGAGAATCTGCATTTTGAAGGTGTAGACCTGCTTGCTGGGTACAAAGTTATCATCACTGGCAGTCACCCCGAGTATTGGTCTGGGCCGATGCTGGATGCGTTAGAGACCTACCTGCAAAACGGTGGGCGGCTGATGTACCTGGGCGGCAACGGTTTCTATTGGGTGACTGCGTTTGCAGACGGGCGTCCACACCTTGTTGAAGTCCGGCGCTGGGGCGGCACACGCAGCTGGCAAGCCAAACCTGGCGAATATTATCTCAGCACAACCGGAGAGCCCGGAGGCATGTGGCGTTCACGCGGCAGAGCCCCCCAACGCCTGGTCGGTGTTGGCTTCACCACCCAAGGCTTTGATATCAGTGCTGCGTACCAGCGCCAGCCTGACAGCCTTGATCCACGCGCAGGGTTTATTTTTGAGGGGATTGGTGCAGAAGAAGCCATCGGTGACTTTGACTCGCTAGTCTTAAACTATGGTGCAGCTGGCTTTGAGATGGACCGGGCTGAGCGGTCGCTAGGCACACCCGCCCATGCGCTTGTCCTGGCTTCCTCATCCGGACATTCGGATTCCTATCAGCATGTGATTGAAGAAGTCCTGATGAGTGACTCGCAACAAGGCGGCACGGTTAATTCCAAAGTCCGGGCTGATATGGTGTATTTTGAGTGTCCAAAAGGCGGAGCGGTATTCTCAGCCAGCTCAATCGCCTGGGGCGGCGCTTTGTCTCACAATCAGTATGATAACAACGTCTCACGGATTACGGATAATGTGTTGCGCCGATTTGCGGCTGAGGGACCGTTGTCTGAGTGAGAGAGGCTGCTGCTGGTTTTTTCTAGTGGCACGGGCTTCTAGCCCTTTGTCGGGCACTTCCTTTTTGTAGAGGATGACTCCTCCTTCGAACTACGATAGCATGGCGAGATACGAGGGATGGATGGCAACAGCTGAACAAGTTAAAGCTCTATTGAAAAGCTATTCTGAGGGCAACAGAGACCATTTTGTTTCTGTCGCCCTGCAGATCGCCGCTCATTCTGCAAGGGCAGGTAAAGGTAAACTCGCTCAGGAACTTCGCGATCTCGTCGACGAGATTAAGAAGAAACAGACCATAGGAAAGATCAGCGGTGCCGTTCCGATTGCGCGTCCGACAGGTGAACTCGCTGGTCTACTTACAATCACTTATCCCAAGACCCAATTTTCCGAGATGGTTCTTACAGACGATACGCATAACCGGCTTCTCCGCGTCATTCGCGAGTACCGTAGTCAAGCAAAACTCCGAGAATATAATCTATCGGCACGGCGGAAGTTGCTCCTTCTCGGCCCACCAGGGTGCGGAAAGACAATGACTGCCTCTGCTCTAGCTGGTGAACTGAAACTCCCGCTTTTCTCTGTCGAGTTCCACGGGCTCATTACGAAGTTCATGGGGGAGACTGCTGCGAAACTAGCACTTATCTTTGAAGCGATGACTCAGACACGCGGCGTTTACTTCTTTGACGAATTTGACGCGATCGGCAGCGATCGAGGGGCAAAGAACGACGTTGGCGAGATTCGGCGAGTGCTCAGTTCCTTTCTACAATTCCTTGAGCAAGATGAATCGGACAGTCTTATTCTTGCAGCTACAAACTATGAGGTCATGCTGGACGAGGCTCTGTTTCGACGTTTTGACGATGTTATTCACTATGCTCGACCTAACCCAGCACAGGTAGGCGAGCTTATCCGAAACCGTCTTCACGCTTTCCTGACCAAACGTCTGCAATGGAAGCAGATCCATGAAGCAGCAAACCGGCTTAGCCATGCTGAGGTCGCACGAGCGTGTGATGATACTGCAAAAGATTGCATCTTGAATGGTACAAAACAGATCAAGACGGCAACGATAGTTAGCGCACTTTCAGAGCGCCAACGTCCGGAGAAGATTTCTCGTCAATCCGAATAACGGAGTAGCACTCACTTCATGGACGAACTCAGGCACCTTTTTCCAAAAAAGACAGCAGCGACTGAACACTACACATATCCACGTAAAGTGCGGACTGGAGAATTTAAAGTACCGCCCCGCGACCGTGTTGCCCATAGCGCAAAACTTATCAAAGAACTCTGTGCTGCCGAGCAGCAAGCGAGGGAAGTGTCTGAGGACAACCAACAAGGGGAAAATCCGAAAGGAGATGTCTTCCACTTTCAGAGTAACCCTGAGTTCAAATTGTGGCTGCAAAGCCTTGAGTCCCGGCAAAGTAAGATAGAACTTCGCAACTCACGTATTGTTGATGGCGTGATGCATGCCACGGTGTTCGTGCCACAAGGCAAGGTAGCATCCTTCGTCCGCAAGTTTGAAGCATATTGCACTGAGGACGACCTGCGATCTGGAAAGCCGAAGAACAAAAATCTTGCCGAGAGCATTGGTCAGATTCAACTAGCTGCACTTGAGTCATTTTGGACAGATGCGGGTGAGTTCCCCGAGGATAAGGACGAAGCACATTGGTGGGAGGTCTGGCTTCAGGGAGCGACAAACCCTCACGATGTATCGGATGTATTTCGAGAGTGAGCACAGGTTGCCGGAATGGCAGTCGGCCATCGTGAGCTTCACTTCCCCGAACGCCGTGTATTGTTAGCGCGCGGTACCATCAAACAGTTCACAGCGGTTGAGAACTTGTTCGACGTTCTTGCCGAACTGCGGCTGGCCAAGATCCTTCCTGGTGAGTTTCTACAGCTTCCGCCGCGCGACCAGGCTGAATTTGTTGAAGAGGCTCGGTCTCGCACTCAGCAACCTTCCGAAAACGTTCCAGCTGTGTGTCATTTGGATACAGGTGTCAATCGAGGCCACCCGCTCCTTGAATTTGCCTTTGATGAGAATCATGTGCTGGCAGTTGATCCGAGCTGGTTACCGAACGATTCCAAAGGTCATGGAACGGAGATGGCGGGCTTGGCACTGTATGGCTGTTTAACGACGCTGCTGGATAGCAACGAACCGGTAATGCTTCGACATCGGCTGGAATCGGTCAAGATTCTTCCTGACCATGGAGCAAATGATCCAGACCTTTATGGTGAAATCACTTCACAGGCTGTCTCCCGAGTGGAGATTGCTGCGTCGGAAAGGAGTCAAAGGGCATTTTGCCTCGCTATTACAGCAGATGGTCGTGATGAGGGTTTTCCTTCATCGTGGTCAGGAGCAATTGATCAGATCTGCTCGACGGCCGGAGAAGAGGATGCACAGAAACGGCTTATTCTTATATCTGCAGGAAATGTCCCTCTTGAGAACCAACATGAATATCCTGATCGAAATCAAGTGGAAGGAGTTGAAGACCCTGCTCAGGCTTGGAATGCTCTTACGGTCGGTGCTTATACTGACCGGGTCACGATCCGTCAGCCTGATTACGATGGATGGTTGCCTATTGGTCTATCAGGACAGTTGAGCCCAGCCAGCCGTACCTCGAATGTCTGGGACGATAAGTCGTGGCCTTTCAAACCAGACATTGTGATGGAAGGGGGAAATACTGCCATCGACCCGTCGACGCAGCGAGCTGATCATGTTGACGACCTCTCGCTTCTCACGACGCGAGTCAGTGCTACTGGAGCGTTGCTCACGACGACGAGTGATACGAGTGCAGCCACAGCGCTTGCCGCTCGCTACGCGGCTATTATCTGGTCCCACTATCCCGACCTTTGGCCTGAAACTGTTCGCGGTTTATTAGTTCATTCTGCCCGATGGACCGACGGTATGCTCAACGAGTTTCCCAACGCTTCACGACATGATCGTCTCCGCTGCTACGGCTATGGTGTGCCGAACTTGCAATCGGCTATTTGGAGTGTCTCAAATGCAGCCACTCTGATCATTCAAGGAGAGCTTCAGCCATTTGAGAAAGTTGGAAACAAAGTCAAAACCAAGGACATGCATCTCCACAGGTTGCCGTGGCCTACTCAGGTTCTACAGGACATTGGTGGAGCAGACGTACGCATGCGGGTAACGCTTTCCTACTTCATCGAACCAAGTCCTGGAAGACGGGGATGGATTCGCAAGCATCGCTATCAATCCTTCGGTCTTCGGTTCGATGTCAAGAAACCACTTCAGACAGAAATGGCCTTCCATAAGTCTCTGAGTAAGGAAGCGTGGGGCGAGGATGAAGACAAAGTTGAAAATGATAGAGATGATCGGAATTGGGAGATCGGCAAGCAGCTCCGCAGCAAAGGCTCGATCCATTCTGATACCTGGACTGGTACAGCGGCCGAACTTGCAAATTGTGGAGTATTAGCTGTGTACCCGGTCACAGGCTGGTGGAAAGAGGTCAGCATTTGGGAGGCTGGACCCGGAAAGCACGCTATGCCCTTATTGTATCTATTGAAACGCCAGAGACTGATATTGACTTGTATACCCCGATTACCAGTCTAATCGATTTACCGATCCAGACAGATGTTCAATCGTGAAGGCGATCCGGTTTGCTTGAGACCCCCATCAAGGCGGTGAGTGAGCAGATACAAAATAAAGCCCAGTTTTCTAAAAGCCTTTCATCAATGCCTCTCAAGGAGCGACCCCAGCTACTTTTCAGCGCAATTGAGATTCGGCAGATTGGCTTGCATGACTTCTCGGATCGAATTTTCCACATAAGCGGTCGCATTAACAATCTCGGTCCCGATGACCCCCCCATTCTCGCTTAGCTCTACCGTAATATTGGGGCTGAACTCCACACTATTCGCTTCGCCTTCCCCAATAATCACCAGGTGCAATATGTCTTCGTTTGCAAAATATGTCATTTTTAGTTTCGTCATGGGCTGGCCTTGTCTTTCTCTCTGATGATCTACAACGGAGACGCTGGATCTCAAACCCGGTTAGCGTTGACAGCTTCTTCTCCACTGCCTACACACAAGCATATGGATTTTGTACGCGCTCAATCTTCTCTCAGGACAGCCGAGCTTTTCGGGGTTTTCCATGTCTAAAAGGGGAAAAGGACCAAGTCACCAAGCGCTTCTCGAAGCCAAGCTGTCTGAAATCAGCGCATTGATCAAGGAGTTTTCGCCAGACGCGCGGATAGAGATTGCTGCTGAACTGTATGAGGATGAAGATGCGGCGGTTGATATCTACGTGCCGCAGGCTTTCCAAGCCTCGGTAATTCCTGATCTCGAACGCGCTTTAGGCGAGCGCTGTAATGACATTCTTCTCGACACCGGGCTGTTTATTATTGGTGCGGTCTGAGACTAAACCTGTGTGCTTTCTCTGAAGATATCCGGGACGAGATCCTGTCAGTCACGATACACGATATCAGGGACCCCGTCAGTGCGTAGCCTTCTCATCAGCCAGTCTGGTTAAGATTTGCTGAGTGAGGGGTTCTACTCGCGCGAGTGCCTGACCATTCTGGACCACCAGGTCTGCGATATGGCGGGTATGATCAGCAATCCGAGAAGAGTTTGCGTCTATCTGCCCGAGGATTTCGAGCGTTTCTCTATGACTGGCTCGTTGGGTCCAGACCATAAAGCTGAAACCGGCAACCGTGACTAGGATACTAAAGCTGATTGGAATTGGTTCCATAGCATCTGTATACCACAAAAAGGCTCAGATGGGTGCTCTCTCCTTCGATCGGGAAAGAGAAAGGCTCGACAATCTGACGATTCAAACGACAATTTGTCAAGATCTGATCCTCAGATTGTCACGCATCTTTTGTACAGAACGTAGAAAGGCGTACTCAGACTCCAGCCTCTTAATACGGAGATGCCGTCTTATACGCGTGGGGTATTAATAAAAGCTGACTGAACAATTTCCACGAACTATCATCTCTGTGTTTGCCCTGCTCTTGGAGGGTGAACATGACTTGCCCGGCAGCGGTCTGGTGCCAGAACCAATCGGTGAGGGCTGTGCTGGCCGTATGCTGCTGACCGGGCTGGGCGGAGACGGCTTCATAATAATAGGCTTTGAGATCTTCAACGGCCAGTTTGAGCACGTCCAAGGCAGACATATCGTCGCGGGGACTATCTGGGATGTTGTCCGTCAGAAAATCGCTGATAAAAGTCCCAATCGCTTCAGGCGATAAACCACTGACTGTGGCGGTCGTGCGCCCTCTCTGGGCGACGGCCAGATCATACCACGAGCGCAATTCGGCGATTTCATGTTGGAAGGTCTGCTGCAGACGTGCGGTATCGGTCAGGTCTTTAACCGGTGCCGGGAAATTCACCGGACACGCCAAAACAGCTGGAGCGTCTGAGGCAGTTGGCGCGTCTTTCGGAAAATCGGCCAGCACTGGTCCGCTCGGGGTTTCCAATAGAGCCAGGGTGCTGCGCAGGACTTCCGTCTGGAAAGCGGCGTCGCCCGGCACTCCGAGCGGTCGTCCCAATTCAAACGGCACCCACAGCGTGCGGGGCGGTTTGATTTTTTCGGTATGTTCTCGAATCAGGCTGATCTGGACAGTCGGTAGACCTTCGTCCTCGAGATAATGCGCAAGCGCGCCCACGGCGCGTGTACACATCGGTCAAACCGGGATCAGGAGGACCCCATCGACCTGATCTTGCTTGAGGAGCGGGGCTAACCGGCGGGCTGAAGGTTCGAGCGCTTGAGGATCGGCGGCGCCCATAAACGAGTAGTGAAAATCAGCCAGGCTGCCAATCGTGTCTTCTTCGGCAAGTTCCCGCAGGCGATCCAAAGGAAAGGCAATATTCCAGTCTTGCTGAAAGCCGGTTCGGTCAAAGTTGGTCGAGACATGACTCATGAAGAGGTCGTTTGCTGTACATTGGCTCGGAATGACCCGATAGTCTGTTGGCATACCCGGAGCTGTCGCTGAGGGCATGCCGAACGGACGGTCGTCTGAGCGATGCAGGCCGGCTGTAGAAATAATCGCAATCCGTCGCTGTGACAGTGGAGGCCCCTCAACCCAGGGTTGGGAGCTAAACTCCGGACACGGGACGTTACGCAGGACTGTGGCAAGGCCAGGATTCATGTCTTCAAGACGCGCCATTCGTGGCTCCTTTACTTCTTTTTCGAAACCTATCTCTCTGTTCTATCTGGGTTAAGCTGGCTCAGCTGGGCTACACAATGAACTCCGCTGACGGATGCGCCCGTGGATAGCTGCGCAAATACTGAAAGAATTTCCCAAGTGCTTTGTCGCTCTTTGTGAGCGTACCGGGTTGAAAGCGGATTGTTTGTAAAATTGGGATATCTTCCCTGACAACCTTCTTCTCCAGGTCCATGGCAAATTCTAGAAAAGCTGTATTTGACGCAGCATCGCCATCCGACTTGCGGACTACGATGAGCATATAGGTTTTGGTATGACCGGGCTGTGGCAGACCAAACGGAGCCAGGCAACCAAACCAGCGGCCGTCAAACACGCTGCTTTGATAGAAGATGCTCGTCCCAAAGATACCCACTTGATACGCAATGGGTTCGCCATTGGCATGCCGACCCTTGAAGTCGTACAGCATTGAGTGGTCGGTCCATTCGATGTCTTCGTCTGGATCTTCTTGATCAAAGGTCACGCCATGCAGGGCTTTGATATGCTGGATGTCCGGCGTGTTACAACAGATCACCCATGGATCAACGGGCATCAGCGCATCAAAGGCTTCGATCTTCAGCTCTAGCTCGTCATCCGGATACGGAAAATCAGGCAGATCGAATAAAGGCGTTTCCCCGTTAAAGGCCCAGATGAGTCCGTACCGTTCGGCGGTCGGGAATTTAAATAAACACGCACCTGGTGGCGGTTGATCACCAACACCGGTTTTGACACACACGCCACTCTGATCGTACTGCCAGTGATGGAAAGCGCAACGGATTGTATCGCCTTGCACGTCGCCGACTGACAGATCGGACCCAACATGGGGGCAGTAGGCGCTCAAGACTTGGGCGCGACCACTTTCACCCCGAAAGACGACAACACGGCCATCAAGGAAATCGCTGCCTAAGATCTGGCCTGATTGGACCTCGCTAGACAGACAAATTGGAAACCACGGCTGACTAAACAGTCCATTTTCACCCTCGTGTGGAATAGGCTGCCCGAGCCGCCGTCTGGATGAGACTGAAAGCGTTGATGGGTCTTGGGTCATGGATGCTGTTGCCATACGAACCTCCCGCGTGTGGATGCCGCCGACTGTATCATTTTCCCCTGCTTGAGAAACCAGGCTCGCGTGCAAACCGTTCTACGTGGCAGGCAACCCAGGCCGCTGCACGTGCCAGTCAGTCACTTGCTGATACGCCCAGGCCATACGTAACAGCAGGGCTTCCTGCCAGTGTGATGCGGCCAGTTGCATACCAACTGGCATACCGTTCGTGAACCCACACGGGACATTCATCACTGGCACTTCGGCCAAACTGAACGGATAGGTGAAGCGGGTGAGCAGCCGGGTGGTTGCGACGCCTTCACTCTCTTCGATGACAGGTGCAGGAATGCCACACGTCGGGGCCAACAGCACGTCATACTGCGCAAAAGCTCTGTCGAGTTCTCGTCGCCAGCGGCGTTGTTCCTGGCGGTTCAGCCCATACTGACTTCCTGTGACTCCGGCTCCAATCCGGAGCCGAGTCAGCACGTCCGGTCCGAACCCGTCTGGTCGCTCAGCCAGCCGGGCCTGATGATACGACGCGGCTTCGGCTAGGAGCATTTCGCTTGTCCGTTCAATGGTGATTTCGGCGTCTGACAATGCGAGATCTTCGACGTGCGCGCCTAACTCTTCGTAGACCTGGGCTGCTTGTGTGATGAGCTGGACAATCGCAGGCTGCGGCTGTGTCTGAAAGTGACCGCCCAGCAAACCGATGCGGAGCCCTTTCACGCCTTGGCGCAGAGTGGCCAGGTAATCCCCGACCGGTTGATCGATAGAAGTCAGATCCTCAGGGTCATAACCCGCAAGCACTTGCAGTAAATAGGCAACATCCTCGGCGCGTCTGGCCATTGGCCCAACCGTATCAAAGCTCCAGCTGACTGGAACCACACCCCGATTGCTGACTCGCCCAACCGTTGGGCGCAAACCACAGATGCCATTTAAAGCAGCTGGAATGCGGACCGAGCCCCCCGTGTCTGTGCCCAAGGTCGCCAGCGCCATATCTGCGGCTACGGCCGCGCCCGAGCCGCCGCTGGAGCCGCCCGGAATCCGGCTGGAATCCCAGGGGTTCCGGCACGGGCCATAGTGGGGATTGCGGGTCGTGCCGCCAATCGCCCATTCATGCATATTCAACTTGCCGAGGATGATTGCTCCTGCCCGGCGTAAGCGGGTCACGACCTCAGCATCTGCCACGGCAATGTTGTCTCGCAAGAACGTGCTCCCGGCTGTCATACGTATGCCGGCAACGTCGTAATTGTCTTTGAGGGCGATTGGGATGCCGTGTAGAGGGCCGAGAGAGCTTTCTTCACGTGTCGCCCGCTCCGCAGCCTCGGCCGCTTTTAGCGCTTCCTCGGCCATGACGGTGAGGTAGATATTCAACGTCGGATTGAGGACTTCGATCCGCTCCAGATAGCTCTGCACGAGTTCAACGAGAGAAATTTGGCGGGTCCGGATCAAATCCGCAATGTCAGTGATGCCCAGCTGGACGAGATTGGATGGTGTCATGATAAGAGCCTTTGTCTGCTCATGCACAAATTGGCGGACGTTTGTCGTACCACGGTTGCGCTTGCTCAATTTGGGAAGCAATCCGGATCAGCACATCTTCTTGGCCATAGGCTGGGACAAAATGCACGCCGACTGGGAGCCCATCAGCGGTCCAGTGCAAGGGCAACGAGAGGGCTGGTTGTCCCGTCGTGTTATTTGCGGGAGTAAAGGGAATCACGGCGATATTACGCCACCATTTGGCAAGCGTGTCTTCACTCGGGCCACCCATGTCGCCCAACACTGGCGGCGGTTCACTTAATGTCGGGGTGACTAAGAGATCAAAACCGTCACTCCACCAGTTTGCCATTCGGCGTGTCCAAGCCTGGAGCCAGTTGAAGGAGGCTAAATAGCTCCGGACCGAGATTTTGCGCCCCTCTTCAATAAACCGCCAGGTGTACGCTTCGACTTCATGAGGCTGGATTTCGCGGCCAATAGCCGCTGCGATGCCGTCGGCTGTGACTGCCGATTGGGCATGCACAACATGACTCCAGTGCCCCAGCCACTCAGTTTCGTCATAAGCGGCTGGATGTGAGATCTCCACGCTATGACCCAGAGACTCCAAGAGGTGGCCCGCCTGCTCAACCGCTGTTGTACAGGCTGGGTGTAGAGGAAAGGCATTGCCTGGCGTTTGCAGCATGAGCCCGATCCGCAATTGTCCGGGGTTTTGTCCGACTTCTTCACGGTACGGACGCGCTGGAGACGGAGCACTATACGGATCGCCGGGCATGAGTCCGGCCATGACGTCGAGTACGCGTGCCATATCTCGGACCGAGCGTGTCATAACGCCCTCGTTTGCCATGCCATCCCACGCCTCGCCCAGAGCCGGACCAAAAGAGACGCGTCCACGACTCGGCTTCAAACCGACGATGCCACACATGCTGGCTGGAATGCGTAGCGAGCCACCGCCATCTCCTCCGTGGCCAATGGCGACTATCCGAGCGGCGACGGCTGCCGCGCTGCCGCCACTGGAACCCCCCGAGGAATGGGCAAGATTCCAGGGGTTGTGTGTGGGACCATACGCATCTGGTTCTGTTGTGCCCGTGAGACCCCACTCGGGCGTATTCGTCCGCCCAATGCTAATGAAACCGGCCTGCCGAAATTTCACTGACAGATAGGTGTCTTGGGGAGAGGTATAGCCGAGATTCTTGAGCAGTTGCATGCCGTTATGCAATGGTTCACCTGCCGGTCCACCGATGAGATCTTTCATGACAAAGGGGACCCCGCGAAACGGGCCCGTCGGCAGCTCCGCAGCAGTCGCCTGCCCACGGGCTTTCTCAAACAGGGGATGAATGACCGCATTGAGCTGCGGGTTGAGTTGTTCAAGCCGACTGATGGCAGCATCAACGAGTTCGAGCGGAGATGCCTCGCCTGTTTGGACCAGCTCAGCCTGAGCGGTTGCATCGAGATCGACAAAGGGGTCTACCATAGCTATGTCTCCTTACGAAAAGCTGTACCGTTTTGTATACGCGGCTTCCGACTGTATGAGACACATCCCCCCACAGTCAAGCGACAACATATCGTATCCACACGCCGCAGATTGCATAGGATGGGCAGCCTTTGCTAGACAAGAAGGTTCCAGGTTCAAAGCTCAAGGTCCGAAGTGCAAAGTATGAGGAGCGGTGTGATGCACAATCGTTTTGCCGTTATCGGGGCTGGGATTGCTGGCGCGTCGGTTGGGTATTGGTTGTCCCAACATGAGGCAGTCTTGGTACTGGAGCGCGAGGAACAGCCGGGGTATCACTCGACGGGTCGCTCTGCGGCCATGTTCATTGAGACCTACGGACCGTCGCTGGTTCGGGCGCTGACAGTTGGTAGCCGACCCTTCTATGAAGCGCCGCCTAGCGGCTTCGCCGAATATCGTATTCTTACGCCGCGTGGCGTGCTGATGATCGGGACTGAGGCCCAGCGCGCACTGCTCGACGAGGCGTATGCTGTCGCGCAGGATGTTGGTTCTGAGGTTGTCCGTTTGTCCTCGGCCGAAGCCTGTGCCCAGGTGCCAGTATTACGGGCTGAATACGTCGCCGGTGCTATCTATGAAGCCGATCCGACCGATATTGACGTGCATACCCTGCACCAGGGGTTTCTGAGTGGCATCCGCCAGAATGGGGGACAGGTCATCACTGCGGCAGAAGTGACTGGCCTGACGCGACTGGCCAATGGCTGGCAGATCGAAACAGCCGCTGGCATGTTTGAGGCTGAGACTGTGGTGAATGCTGCTGGGGCGTGGTGTGACACGATTGCCGAGCTTGCTGGGATATCGCCGATTGGCCTTGTTCCGAAACGTCGGAGCGCTTTTACCTTTGCCCAGCCTGAGCACCTAGACATTGCCACCTGGCCGACTGTGGTCAGTGCTGATGAGTTGTTCTATTTCAAACCCGAGGCGGGTACGCTGCTCGGCTCACCGGCCAATGTTGATCCGACGGTCCCACACGATGTGCGGCCTGAAGAACTCGATATCGCGACAGGCATTGCTCGTATTGAAGAGGCAACAACGATGACAATTCGGCGACCAGCCCGGACCTGGGCCGGTTTGCGCTCGTTTGTATCTGATGGTGAGTTAGTTGGCGGTTTTGATCCGGCGGCAGCAGGATTCTTCTGGGTCGCGGGGCAGGGTGGCTATGGTATCCAGACGGCAGCAGCAATGGGGCAGGCGTGTAGTACCATTCTGCTCGGCCAGTCGATGCCCGAACCCCTTGTGAAGCTTGGGATTACGGCCGAGGGATTGTCGCCGCAACGGTTGCGGAGCTAAAGACGCGCACAGGTCAGATTCCAATGAGCAGTTGTTTTGTTATCGGATAGGCAACGCTGGTTTCTTCGAACACTCTACTCTGCGCCAATTGCGCGCTCCTCTGGCTTGAAAAGTAGGCTCTCGTTCTTATATAAAAATTATATGAAAACTATTGCTGTTACTATTGATGAAATAACATTGCAGCTGCTCGATAAGCTTCTTGTTGCCTCACCACAGCGAAGCAGCCGGTCCGCCCTCGTTCGGACTGCGGTACGCGAGTATGCTGAACGGGAACGGCGGCGGGAAGTAGAAGTATATGAGCGCGAGATCTTCCATAAGCACAAGAAGCGGCTGGCACTGCAGGCCCAAGCATTAGTCGCTGAACAAGCTCAGCCATGAAGCGGGGAGAACTGTATCGAACGCGTGAGCGCATCCCTGAACGTGGAGGAAAACCAAGCTTTTACGTCATCGTCTCTCGCTCTTTCCTTGCAGACCATGAAGATGTCTCCACAGTAATATGCGCGCCGATATATAGCGAGGTGCTAGGGCTGAGCACGGAAGTCGTGCTCGGTCCCGAAGATGGGTTGCCACATGTAAGTGCGATCCGTTGTGATTTTCTCACCTTGATGTTCAAGACAAAATTGACCAATTTTGTTGCAATGCTCTCTACGGCAAAGATGGCCGAACTCAATCGTGCACTTGTGGCAGCCCTTGAACTGTCTTAACGACCTCAGGCACCTGACCCTGAGATCGTTAAGACAGTGGTATCCGTTGCTTACTCTTGCTTCGCCCAGCTGGTTGCA
Organism: Binatia bacterium; assembly: GCA_965231765.1. GTDB lineage: Bacteria > Desulfobacterota > Binatia > Bin18 > Bin18 > JAAXHF01. The sequence continues at coordinate 2,211,140 of OZ246887.1, read as the reverse complement.
TAGTCGGTGCTCATCCGTATCTGCGCCCGCAGGTGCTGATACTTCCATTCTCCGCCGACTTTGACGTAATCGTCTTCATAGCGTACTGCCTGCCACTTTGCCTCAGTCCCGCCGAACGTAAAGGGACCAAGAAAATACCACGTCCCTGTAGCGCGGTTGCCATTGACCTTAATGATCGGATTCATGACCATGTGTTGTGAGAAGCTGATCATTTTTTGGAAGCCCTGGAACAGCTCCCGGATGCCGGCATGACCCCGGCCTGTACCAAAACCTTTCGCTTCCCAGATGCCGTCTTCGACAAAAATCGTGGTGATGCGGTCCGGATTATGATCGTCGTCGCAGATGTCGCAATACTCGGCCTTCAACTGCTTGATGGCCTCAATGTCCTCCATTCGGGTCAGACGTTTTTCGAGTTCTGTCATGTCCATTGTAGTCCCTCCTTTGCGGCTCGGTTGACGTTGACGCGGCCATTATAGCGGTGGCCGGCGCTCCCGCATACTGTGTGGCCGGGCGAGCAAAAATATGGGATGGATGCCCGGGGCGTCCGGCAGGAATGTATTTTGCCGGGCGTTTGAATGCCGCTCAGTCGTAGTCGTAGTCGTCGAGGTAGTCGCGGATGCGGCCCAGCGCGGTTTCGAGCCGCTCGTGGGACTGCGCAAAGCACAGCCGGAAGTGGTCCTCATTGCCCGGCCCGAAGGTAAAGCCCGGCGCCAGGCCGACGTTTTTCTCGGCCAATAGGCCGTGCACGAAATCCAGGCTGGAGCGTAGCCCGCGGACGCGGGGAAAGGCGTAGAAGGCGCCCTCCGGCTCGCTCAGCTCAATACGCGGATGCAGCGCCAGAATCTGCATCACCATCTGGCGGCCGGCCCGGTAGCGCTCGCGCAGCTCGCGCACGAACGACTCACCCTGGGTCAGGGCAACGATACCTGCGCTCTGGATGAAGGGCGGGGCGCCGGTATTGGAGCACTCGGACAGCGCGGCCATCTGCTCGCCGTAGCCGGCCGGTGCAACCATCCAGCCCAGCCGCCAGCCGGTCATGGCGAACGCCTTGGAGAAGCCGTTGACGACGATGAGCGGATCGTCCGGCGCGGCGATGGACAGAAAGGAGAGGGCGACGTCTCCCTCGAATACGTTGCGGTGATAGACCTCGTCGGCGATGATCACGATGCCTCGCTGACGGCAGAAATCGAGCAGCCGTTGCTGCTCGCTGCGCGGCATGACCCAGCCGGTGGGGTTGCAGGGAGTGTTGAGAAAAAGCGCCCTGGTTTCCGGCCGGGCGGCGGCGAACAGGTCATCCAGCTCAAGCCGCCAGCCCTGCGGCTCGATTCGCTGGCGCACGAAGTCGAAGGTCGCTCCCGTCATCTGGAACGCGCGGTCGATGTTGGGCCAGTTCGGGCTCACGATCAGGCCGTGGTCACCGGCTCCGAGCGCCATCCGAGCCGCCATTGATATGCCCAGCATCGTCGATCCCGGCACGGTGATGCGAGCCACGTCAAGGTCGATCTCGTACAGGCGGTCGAGATACGCCTTGATCGCCGCGCGCAGGTCCGGCCGCCCCGCCGGATGGTTGTAGAAGGTCTGTCCGGCGTCGAGCGCGCTTTTGGCGGCGTCGCGGATGAATTCTGGGGTGGGCAGGTCGCCCTCCCCGAACCACAACGGAATGACGGACGGGTCGCCGATACGGGGCAGTCCGACCTGGGTGATCCCGTTCTGTCGCAGGGTCTCGAATTCGTGGCGCAGTCTGCTCATGTCGTGCTCATCCTTCGTGCCGATTTGCGTGCCGATTTGCTTGAGCCCCCTGCCACCGCTCAACCTCAACCCGGCAATCGTAGAACGTTCCCCCACCGCCCAAGTCAGTCAGTTTGGCTGAGGTGACGTTGTTCACATTCCCTGTGCCGCCAGACAGTTTATCCCACCAACCCCAAAACGTCGCGACTGTGCCTGGTGAAACACACGTCGATATTTTCACCGGCATGCTGAATGCGCCCCGGGCGTTAAAGACCCGTACTTCCGTGCCGTCTTGCAGCCCACGCGCAGCCGCATCATCCGGATGGATTTCCAGGGTCCGGGCGTCTTTTTCTTGGCGGCGCATAACTGGCAGATGAGCATACGAAGAATTCAGCGAGTCTTTGTGTTTACGCGGCAGAAAGTTGAGCGGATACGGTCCGTCACTCAGCGTTTCATGCGGCAGGACAAAGCTGGGCAAGGGATCAAGTCCATCCCGGGCCAGTTTTCGACACCAGAACTCAAACTTGCCGGACGGAGTCAGAAACCCACCCTCGGCACGCGGTAACAAGTCTGGCTGGGGGCGGGTCTGGACAAAAGGCTGGGTGAGGAATGTGTCGGTCGGAACATTCTCCTTGAGCGACTCCGTCATCAGCTGAGCAGCGGACGCATAGACAGCTGGCTGTGTGATCCCCAGAGACGTGGCCAAGAGCTGAAAGACCTCGGCGTTTGATTTGGCCTCGCCAAGCGGTTCAATGGCTTGGGGACTAAAGCTACCAAAATCGCCCCCGTAGGCTAAGACAGCGTCGTCATGTTCTAAGGGCGAAGTAGCCGGAAGCACGATGTCTGCATAGTCGGCACTATCGGTAAGGAACATATCGTGGACAACGGTGAACAGATCGGGGCGTTGCAAGGCACGCCGCAACGCGGCTTGATCGGGCAGTGAAGCGGCTGGATTGCAGTTGTAGTTATAGATGACCTTGATCGGCGGATCGAGGCTGGGATCAAGCAGGTGCTCGGCCAAGCGGACCATATTGATCTCTCGCGTGCCGGGTGGAGACAGGTCAGGCCGCATGACCGCCGGTATGTCTTGGGCGGTGAACATCGCTCCACCAAAATTGCACAGCCCACCCCCTACTTCACGCCAGGCGCCGGTCAGCGCTGGTAAACACGCCACCGCTCGGATGGCGGCTGCCGCACCGCCATTGCGCTGGATGCCAATCCCAATCCGAATTGCTGCGGGCTTGTGTGTCGCGTACAGGTGGGCCAGTTCCTGAATCTTTTCTATGGGGACATCACAGGCTGCTGATAAATCGGCTAGCGACAGGCTGTGTAGCCGCTCCGCAAACGCGTCGTAGCCGACGCTGTAGTTTTGCACGTAGTCGTCATCAACCAAGCCCTCTTGTTCGATGACCTTCATCATTCCTAGGGCCAGGGCAGCATCCGTGCCTGGCCGCACAAAAATATGTTCATCACACGCTCGGGCTGTGCGCGAACGATAGGGATCAATCGCAATAACTCGCGCCCCACGCCGACGCGCTTCCTGGACCAAAGGCCAGACATGAAAACCGGTGTTGAGCGGATTCGCCGCCCAGAAGATAATCAGCTTGCTGTCAACCAGACCTTCCGGGGCAAAACCAAAAAACACATCTGAGTATGCCAGTGCGCCGTACAGCCCACCTGCGCAGATGGTCCGGGCCAAGGTCGAAGCGCCTAGCGCATGGAAGAAACGCCGATCCAGACCATTGCTTTGATACACGCCGTTATTGCCGCGATAGGAGTACGGCAAGATCGACTGCGGGCCGTGCTCGTTCATAGCTGCCTGCATAGTGTGGGTAACGGTAGCAATTGCCTCGTCCCACGAAATCTGTTCAAACTGGGCTCCCGGTCCTTTTGGGCCGACACGCTTGACCGGATACAGGAGGCGGTCGGGAGCATATACCCGGTCAAGAAATTTATTGACCTTGGCGCACAGCGCTCCACGGGTAAACGGATGGTCTTTATTGGCCGTAATCTCGACCGCCCGTCCTGCATCGATGGTCACATCCATCAGACACGAGTCGGGACAATCGTGTGGACACGCAACATGGGCAATATGCGACATAGCTCCCTCCTTCATATGTGTGCCTGTAGCATATTCTCGACAGATCGTCAGTCGAGCGGTGTTATTATTATTTTTTTACCGGGCGGCTTCTGCCAGCAAACCAGCGTAAAACTTCAGCGCTTTCTTGATTCTGGCCTGGAGCGGCTGCCGGTGAGCGTCCCAGTGCAGTGTGAGCACCTCGGGAGACAGACTATCTTTTTCATGTTGCGCGGCCCAGTTGATTTCCAATGACGGGATTTCTTCCAGTACACTTTTGTAACGTGTGACCAGCTCAGGTACGGCAGCCCGCTTCCAGAATTGTTTGCGGCCGTCAACATACACGTAGACTGGCGCACTGTGTGCCAGTCCCATCTCGGTGCCGTAAGCCCGCACTGCCAACCACAGACTTGTTTGTGCTTGCAGCTCGTGCCTGAGCTCCAAGGTCTCAGCACCGGTCTCGGCCTTGGCTGTCTTGATAACGTCACCGTGGACAACAAGTTCGAGACGATCGAGCGTCCCGTAGTCAGGGTTCTGGCGTGCAGTCGCCTTGATCGTAAGCGTCTGCCCCGCTTTTACATGTACTTCTGATCCCATCGACTGCCCGCCGACATCGAGTGCAAGCATTGGACCGTTGGTGACAAACAGGCGTCCCGCTTTCATCCCGTCAAAAAACGCTTGAGGCGAGAACGCGCCTGTGAGCTGAACATAACAGCGCTCGGCCCCAGGCAAACTCAGGTAGGGCCAGTCCGTGCCTGCCGATGGAGTCAACCGAAACCCCAGGTTCAGAAAATCGTACAGCAATCCCGTGCCCAGTTGTCCGAACTGTAAGACTTCTACAAAATCGACCAGCCCGTCTACCACATCCAAGGCTAAACCCGCAGCAGCGTGCGAGCGATCAGCAAAGAAATCGAGACCGGTATGCGCATAGCCGAATAATCCTCCGTCCTGGCGTACGGCTTCGGCTGTTTTGTTATACAGAAAATATTCTAACGGATGGTGATAGCGGCTCGCGTTCAGTCCAATCGTGTGGCCCAGCTGCATGGTGCGGGGAGACTCTTGGCCGGCAACCAAGGCATGCTGATCAACAACATGCTGTCCTGCGGGGCCAAAGGCGTATTGGGAGAAAAAATACTGGCTTGGATTACCCATCTGGAGCAGGTTGGCGACATGCACGTCCTCGGCCTGCATCAGGACTGAAATCCACTCATTATCTGCTGGGGCGCGCTGAAAGTGAATATGGTCGTCTCCAGAGTACCAGCCGCGTGCAGGCATATCGATCCAGCGCGGCAGCGTGACTTTAAGCTGTGTACGCTCTCCAGCTGTGATAATGACCTGGCGCTGATGAATATGGTACTCAGGTCCCTTGCCAATCACCAGATCATACGTCCCTGCTTCGAGTTCGGCTTCGTACGTGCCATCAATAAAGAACACATACCGCCCGTCGTACGGCCATTTTTCGACTCCAGGAATCAGCTCAGTCTGAGAGACACGCTCGTCCTCCCAGCGCCGAAAGGTAAGCGCAGACGGACTCGGTAGCGGCAGCCGACCCTGCGCGTCGTATAAACCAATCCGAACTGGAGTGAGGGCTACGCTCGCCTCATCCGTCTCATTATGGACTTCGAGTGCCAACGTGCCTTGTCGGCCAGTATGCAAAGCTGGTTTGCCCTCCCGCTTGAGGCGCACACCACACACCGCAATTTCAGTCGAGTCGCCCGGTTGCGGGGCAACCAGGTCGCCACCAGGAGCGGCGAGACCAAAATCTGCTGCGGTTAATAATCGATTAGCAAACCGGGCACGTTCTAAGGTCAGCGTGACACTCTGCCAGCGAGGTGCAGCGTCTGTGAAGCGCACAGTCTGCGTCTGCGGGCGCAGGACAGCCCGGTCGTGATAAGACACCACGCCGTTACTAAACTCGCGATCCAGTACCAACTCGACGCTCACCGTTTCGTCAATATTAAAGGCAAAAGCATCGTCAACATCGAACAACAGGAGCGCCCCGACGACACACGAGCGACCATCGCGCTGTTCGACTCTGGCTGGCCCAGTCGCACGAAACAGGGCTGCCCCGCTCGTACGTGCATCAAGGTCAACAGCTGTCACACGGCTGATATGCTCCGACTGCCAGGCCAATCGTAAGGTGCCGTTTGGATGCGACTGGTGAGCGGACACCATCACTGTGGAGCTCGTGATAAGCAGGGTAAGCACTGCCAGCACGAGCATCCACTCTGCGAGTGGTAGAACACACATGTAACGCTTATCGCAGGTCATCGGCTTTCCCTCCTTCTTGCGCCCTTTTGCATCTTTGGCTTATCAGCTGAGAACAACTGGACAAAGGCCAGCCTGATGTGCCATGTAGTGCCCACACACAGGGAACGAGGGAATAGCGTAAGGAAAGCGGAGGAGCGTTATGAAAAACAGCATGATGAGAACTCTTATCGTTGCTATGGCACTGGCCATGAGCATAGGCTGGTTGATGCCTAACGTCGTTCAGGCACAATCGGCGCAAACCAAGAATACCGTTACTGTACTCATTGAAGGCTACGCGAAGCCCATAGAAGGACGCGAGACCATGCCTGGTGTGTCAGATGATGGTGCCCGAAGAGTTGCCGGCACTGTAGCCCTTGTTCGAGGCGAGAATGTCACTCTTGTGTCTGACCCAGGTATGGTCACAGATCGAGCGCTTATTATCGAAGCGCTCAAGAAAGAGGGCGTCTCCCCTGAAGACGTGACTCATATATTCATCAGTCATCACCATCCCGACCATACGGTCAACATTGCGCTGCTCCCGAATGCAGAACTAGTCGATTTCTGGGGTAGGTATAAAGGTGATCTGTGGGAAGATCATGGCGATGGTTATGAGATCGCGCCCGGCATTAAAGTGCTACGTACCCCAGGCCACACTGAAGAAGACGCGTCGCTTATCGTCGAGACAGAGCAAGGTACGTACGTCTTGACGCACTTGTGGTCGTTCTCCGATATCAAGCCTGGCGAAGATCCGCTGGCCTGGAGTCAAGAAAGCCTCGACACCCACAGAGAAAAGATTTTGCAGATCGCTGACTGGATTATTCCTGGACACGGCAATATGGTGAAGAATCCGAATAAAGGACAGTAAAAGAACGTCCTTCCTCAGACTCAGTGTCGCTGCTCCGATGACGCCAAACGGCAAGAGGCTGTTCGGTTACATGCTGTGATTATAGGACAAACCTGACAACTGATCCTGCTGACCTTGGAAGAAGACCGGGAGTCCGATTTGAAAGCTACCCTAAAACCCCAACTCCATAGCCGCCAACATTTCCAACACTTCATCACGTTTGAGCGTATGCAGGGGGGCGGAGCGCAAGTCCCGAAAGGCGCGCTCCAGGAGATTGCCTTTTAAATAGCCTAAGCCACCGCCAACACGTGTGGCGAGATTGCCGACCTCTAACATGTTTTCAGCGATATAGGTGCGTAGCATTTCGACCGTGGGGACCAGGCGCTCGCCATATGGACGTTGCTCTGAGATGTCTCGGGCAGTGGTGTAGAGGAGTGTCCGACAGGCTTCGAGGCGGTTATACATTTCGCCTATGGCAAATCGATTCCAGGCTAAATGCCCAACCTGCTGTCCAGTCTTTTGGACCGTACGGGAGCGCGCATAGTCACACACATAGTTATACATTGCCTGGCCGATCCCCAGGTAACACGCCGAAAACGATACGCAGTACCAGTACGCGACCTGCGCAAATTCTTCAAATAGGCAACCTTCTTCGCCAATGCGCTGGTCTTGTGTGGCAAAGACATCCTGCATGGTAATTGTGTGACTGCCTGTCCCACGCATGCCCATAGCATCCCAGGTTGCTACCACGTTCAGGCCCGGTGTGTTGCGGGGTAAAAGAAAAGCACAGCCTCCAGATGCCGGACCAGTATAGCCTTCAAGCGACACGCTCACCCCGAAGTAGTCAACCGCAGGTGCCAGTGTTGCAAAAACCTTCGTGCCATTAAGAATATAACCATCAGATACTTTTTGAGCAGTTGAGGCAGGCGACAGAATCGAACGGGCTCCACCACCTTCAGTGTAAAATCCGTTCAGGAGCATCTTTTTACGGCCTACATTGCCCAAATACAGCTCTTTTTGGGCCGGGGTCATGAACGGTGTATAAAAGCCAACCGTGTTGCAGTGCATATTGATCGCAAAGGCGGTCGCCGCACAGCCTTGCACAAGTTGCTCTTGGGCAAGGATAAAGGTGAGTGGACTGGCCCCCCAGCCGCCATATTCTTGTGGCGTTGTCATCGTGGTATAGCCGGTCTCTTTGAGCCGCTCAATGTTCTCGAACGGGAAGCTGCCTTCACGGTCGTGCTGTTCCGCCCGCTCGGCAAATTCAGCTGCTAGCACCTTGGCTAGATTGATAATACGTTCCTGGTCAGCCGTGAGATCGAGAAACATGGCTCCCTCCTTGGCTTGCACATCGTCACCTTTGCGCACCTAGGTGTAGCCTATGACAGTCTGGACTGAGCGGTCAATCTTGGCCGTCCTCTCCGTTGTTGCAAGTGTAGCCGTCTCACTGCTACGTTCCAGCTAATGCTGAAAGGCTGCGCGTTCGCACTATGGTATGCGATAAGAAGGGGATACACATGGCGTCTACACATACCGGTCTCACACTTGTCATTGGCGAAGGTCTCAACAAAGCCAGAGAACCGATTCATCAGGCACGCCATCTTCCAGGTGCTGTCTACACGTCCCCCGAAGTTTATCAGCTGGAGAAAGAAAAGTTCTTCCTACACGATTGGCTGTGCATCGCCAGGGTCGAGGAAGTTGAGAAACCGGGAGACTATATGACGTTTCGGATTATGGACGAGCCGATTGTCCTGACCCGTGATAAGGAAGGCAAACTCAACGTCTTTTCCAATATCTGTCGCCATCGGGGAGCAGACGTGGCCCATGGCCAAGGGAATACCAAGGAGTTTAGCTGCCCGTATCACGCCTGGCTGTATGACCTGACAGGCAAGCTTAAGGGTGCGCCGTACATGAAGGAGGCTGAGCAGTTCGATTTCGCCAACTGTCGCTTACCCCCCTTGCGGGTCGGTGTCTGGGCAGGCTGGGTATTTACTAGCTTCAATGCTGACGCGCCACCGCTTGAAGAGTTCGTAGCCGATTTCCAAAGAGAGTTCGGTTTTCTGAGGCAGGAGGAGTGCCGTCTGGCCGCGAAATTTGAGATGGAGTTTGATTGCAACTGGAAGCTGTTCAATGAGAATGGGATGGACGTGTACCATTTCCAGACCCTGCATGCCGATTCGTTTGGCGGCCATATCCCGGTCGAGGACTTTGCATTCAATCTTCAGGGGCGAGGTGGCTTTAGCGGTCGCTACAGCGCTGCTCCAATGACGCCACATGGCAAGAGTCTATTCGGCCCTATGCCGTGGTTGCAGGACAAACCTGACACCTTTGCGTGTATGGGCTTTCTGGTGCCGAACATGTTTGTGATTGCCCGCTACGACAGTTTCCAGCCGACGACCGTTTGGCCTATCTCCCCGAGTCGCTCTCGGGCTATTTCCTATACCTTGCTCCCGGAGGAGGCGTTCGGTCAGCCCGATTTTGAGGAAAAGGTGCAGGTGTACAAAGATTTCTTCCGCCTGATTATTGAAGAAGACCGACAGATGGTCAGCTCACTTCAGAACAATTTAGGTTCCAGCGTGTTCCAGCCCGGTCCGATGTCAAAATTGGAGCAGTCGGTCTACAATCTCATCAATGGCTATCTTGATCATATGTCGCCTGAGTCGGAATAGTCTTTACCGCTGCTGTCCCCACCCGTTCCAGTAAGTGACCTCTTCAACTGGGAGGCGTTTGGCTGGCCTGAAATCGTCGCCTGTAAAGTAGGCCACCGGCAGGAGAGCCGCCTGCAAAATATTGTCTGGAATGCCCAGAATCTCGGCCGCCTCTTTTTCATACACCAGGTGGACTGTGGTCCAAGCTGATCCCAAGCCCCGGGCGCGTAAGGCTAACATAATCGACCAGGCAGCTGGCAGAATCGAGCCATACAACGAGGCATGGTAGAACGAACTCGGCGTGGGAGACTGGAACAGCAGAGGATACTCTTTCACTTGAGTATTAATGCACGGGATAATATGGACCGGAGCTTCGTGAATGCGCTCGTTGAGGTACATGCTGGCATCGAGCATGCTCTGCCACTGACCCGCACGTAGGCTGTCTGTTGGGTACTGTGGGGGTTGTGTGTTTTGAAACTCTCCATAATCTCGCATGGCCTTGCGGTAGACCTCAGCAAGCGCCAGACGCTTTTCCGGATCGGTCACTACCATGAAATACCAGCCCTGGGAATTCACACCGGTCGGCGCCTGCAACGCAATCTCGATACAGTGCTGGATCACGTCGGGTTCGATGGGACGCGTGAAGTCCAGGCGCTTTTTCACCGACCGCGTCGTCATGAGTACATGGTCTACCGTTTCTAAATCCATGAGTGCCCCTCCTTGGCCATTCTTTTCTCCTTCATACATACCTGCCCTCCCTTTGACAAATGCGCTTCAACAGCAGAATAATCCTCCACGGAGAGGGGACAGACATGGGGTACCGGATTGCCATCGACGTCGGCGGCACGTTCACTGACGTGGTGGTGGCTGACGAAACAGGACACCTGACTATCGGCAAGGGACTGACCACCCGAGAGCGGATTTTCCAGGGCATGGAGCAGGGGCTTGCAGTTGTGGCTGAGCAACTTGATGAGCCCAACGTCATGACACTGTTGGGCAAAGCAGATCTCCTCATCTATGGCACCACAACCGCGACAAATGCTGTTGTGGAGGGAAAGACGGGAAAGACGGCATTTCTCACCACTGAGGGCTTTCCCGATATTCTGGTGCTGCGTGAGGGCGGCAAGACCAATGCCTACGATTTCAGCGTCCCGTACCCGGAACCGTATGTCCCGCGACGCCTGACCTTTGAGATTCGAGAGCGGATAAATGCAGAAGGCGAGATCGTTATGCCGCTCGACGTGGAGCACACACGGAGTGTCCTGACAAAGCTCGGCGCACGACAGATTGAGGCGATCGGGGTTTGTCTTGTGTGGTCGATTGCTAACCCCGTCCACGAGTCTCTGTTGGGCACCCTCATTGAAGAAGAACTGCCGGGTATTCCCTACACCCTGTCATCCCAGCTCAACCCGATTATCCGTGAATATCGACGCGCCTCGGCTGCTGTTATTGACGCCTCGTTGAAGCCGCTGATGCAACGCCACCTGCACGAGATTGACCAAGACGTGCGGGAGGCCGGCTTTGGTGGCGAGATTCTTGGCGCAACATCGTCCGGCGGAGTGATGCCTCTGCAAACTTTAGCCGAGCGTCCCATCAATAGCGTCCGTTCCGGCCCAGCCCTCGCGCCGGTGGCTGCCCTCCATTATACGCGGGCGGAAGTCGGAGACAGGGACGTGATCACCTGTGACACCGGCGGGACGAGCTTTGATGTCAGCCTGGTACGCGACGGCCTGATCAAGTCCACCCGTGAGACCTGGCTCGGTGGTCAATGGGTCGGGCATATGACCGGGCTGTCGTCTGTTGACGTGCGCAGCATCGGGGCTGGTGGCGGCTCAATTGCCTGGATTGACTCAGGTGGGTTACTGCGCATTGGTCCCCACAGTGCCGGGGCCGACCCAGGTCCAGCGTGTTACGGACGGGGTGGAATGCACGCCACGGTCACCGACGCAGCCTTGGTGCTTGGCTACTTGGATCCAGCCTATTTTCTCGGTGGACGGATGCAGCTGGACGGGCGAGCCGCTGAGCAAGCGGTGGGGACACTTGCCACACAGCTTGGACAGACGGCCGATCAGCTGGCGCAGGCGATTCTGACCCTGGCTGGAGAGGCGATGCTGCAGGCGATCCAGGAGATCTCAATCAATGCAGGTGTTGACCCACGCGAGACTTTACTTGTTGCTGGGGGAGGGGCGGCAGGCTTGAACCTGGTCTCCATCGCCCAAGAGCTCGGCTGCCGGCAGGTCCTTTTTCCACGCACGGCCGGAGCACTGAGTGCGTGTGGTGCCCAGTACTCGGATATGGTGGCTGAATTCAGCATAAGTAAACTCGCAGTGACAAACGCGTTTACCTACGACGAAGTCAATGCGGGTTTGCAGTCCGTACATGCTGAAATGGATACATTGGAGTCCGAGCTGCGAGCCGGGGGACTCAAACATTTCAAACGTGACTTTTTTGTTGAAGCCCGCTACCCGAGTCAGGTTTGGGAACTTGAGGTGTCCTTGGCAAAGGACCGCTTCGACGGGCCATCCGACGTTGCGGCTCTCATCGAGGGCTTCCACCAAGTACATGAGCGGGTGTTCGCGGTCAAAGAAGAGGGCGCACAGGTCGAGTGTCTGTACTGGAGAGGGCGGCTGACGGGCCTGCTCGATCGGGTGCAGCAAGAGCCGTCGTGCCCATGCGTCACAACGCACAGCGCAAGCGCTGATGCGCGGCGAGCAGTCTACTTCGCTGAACGTGGCAGGCTCGACGTCCCTGTCTATCTCGGCACTACACTTGAGCCTGCTATGTCGATAGACGGGCCAGCGATTATTGAGGAGCCAACGACCACGATCGTTGTGTACCCAGATAGCGTGGCCAAGGTTACGCAACTGGACAACTATTTGATTAGTATCGGTTGACTAATATTGGTTGATCAGTATTGGCTGTTGAACCGAAAGGAAGCTCAAGCAGATGGCAACCAAGACGGAGAGTCGAGCCCAGACGACAACGCTCGATCCGACACGCCTGGCTGTATTGGCGAATCGATTTGAAGCAATTGTCCGTGAAATGACCAACACGCTGCTCCGGGCTGGCCGCTCAGCCGCAATCAATATTGCGCGTGATTTTTCGTGTTCAATCACGACCAGTGTAAGCGGCTCACATGAACTCTTAGCTGCGGCTGAGGGCTTGCCAGCGCACATCTACGGCTCGCATTTGCAGGCCGAGGCGATGTGCGAGCTGCATCCTGACCTGGCTGAGGGCGACGCGTTTCTGCACAACGACCCGTATCTGGGCAATTCTCACCCGGCTGATCATACCATTCTTGTCCCAATTTTCTGGCAAGGTGAACATCTGTTCACGGCTGTGGCAAAGGCCCATCTGTCCGATATTGGCAATGCCTTGCCGACCTCGTACATGCCCCACGCCCGGGATGTGTATGAAGAGGGCGCGTTGCTCTTCCCGTGTGTCCAGGTCCAGCGGACGTACAAAGACATTGACGACATTATCCGTATGTGCCGAAAACGCATCCGGGTGCCCGAGCAGTGGTACGGTGACTATCTGGCCATGCTCGGGGCAGCTCGCGTTGGCGAGCATAAAATTGCGGACTTGCTGGCCAAGTACGGACCCGAGACACTCAAGGTGTTCGTGCACGAGTGGTTTGCGTATTCGGAACGGCGTATGATCCACGCCATCAAGCAGCTTCCGAGTGGCACAGTGGTCGGCACTGGCCGGCATGATCCATTTCCGGGTCTGCCCGACGGCCTGCCGCTCAAGGCCAGTATTGCTATTGACGCACACGAGGGTCGGATTGAAGTTGATCTGCGTGATAATCCGGATAACGTCGCTGGTGGGGCAAACTCGTCAGAGGCGTGCTCAGTGTCGAGTGTCATGCAAGGCATCTTCAGCGTGCTGGACCCAGACATGCCACACAACGCTGGCAGCTTTCGGCGCGTCTCCGTTAAGCTGCGCGAAGGCTGTGTTGTTGGCATTCCGCGTTTCCCCCACTCGTGCTCGCTGGCGACCACCAATCCGGCTAATAGACTAGTCGGGGTCACCCAGTCTGGTTTTGCCGAGATTGGAGATGGCTGGGGGACGGCCGAAGGGGGTGTTGCGCAGAACGCAGGCTACGCCGTTATCTCAGGCACGGACACGCGCAGAAACGGTAGCGGCTATGTCAATCAGCTGCTGCTGGGCAATAACGGTGGGCCGGCTTCGGCGGTGTGCGATGGCTGGGCGACGTACGGTATCCCGGTTATCTCGGGTCTCTTATATCGAGATAGCATTGAGATTGATGAGCAAAAGTATCCGTTGTTCATCAAGTCCCAGAAGCTGGCCCAGGACAGCGGCGGGCCGGGGCGGTTCCGGGGGGCGCCTGCGATTGAGGTCGAATACGGTCCCAAAGGTGATGCCGTGACCTGTACCTTTCCAATGGAGGGTTATGAGACACCAGCCAAAGGCGTACAGGGCGGTCATGCTGGCAGTAAAGCCTGGGCGCTCAAGATCGATCGGCACGGTAACGAGACGCGCCTGCCCAACATCTTTGCTGGCGAACTCGTTCCTGGTGAGCGCATTCGCTCCACAGACTGTGGTGGCGGTGGATACGGGCCGCCGATTGAACGCAGCCCGGGGCATGTTTGGCATGACGTTCTTGAAGGCTGGGTGTCTGTCGAGCAGGCCCGGGAGGTCTACGGGGTTGTCTTCACGGGAAATATGGACGACGAGACACTGACTGTCGATCAAGAGACAACCCAAGCACTCCGCGAGCGGCTGAGGCGTGGGCTGCGCTGAGCGGGAGCGATGGAGGTAAACAGATGAGCACAAAGAAAGTTCTGAGTACAGCGTTCTGGTCACGGCCAGGCAAATTTGGACCCTGGGCACAGGCCATCCGGGTGCCTGCTGGTCACGACCTGGTCTTTACAACGGGGATGACTGCACGTGACGAAAATGGCAACACCGTTGCCCCAGGTGACGTCAAGGAGCAAACGCGGCGCATCTTTGAACAGATGCGGGCGGTCCTGGCAGAGGCTGGTTCGACATTGGACGATGTGGTCAGGATGACTGTTTACATTCAAGACATGGACGATGTACTCGCCATCCAAGAAGTCCGCAACGAATACTGGCCGAGTGAACCGCCAGTCTCGGCCACCGTCCAAGTCGCTCGACTGGTATCTGACGACGTGCGGGTTGAGGTTGAAGCGGTCGCTGTTGTGCCATAATTGAGCAGGCGAGGGGACATTCCTTATGCCAATCTCCCCGCCTCGACATCCTGAATGAATTGCACCACATCCCGGAAGTAGGCGTCTTGGTCGTCATACATCGCGCAGTGGCTACCCTGTTCACAAATTGACACGCGTGACTGCGGGACCAGGCTGCCCATCTGCTCAATATCTGCCACTCGCATGGTATCGAAACGTCCGACAGACAGCAGCGTTGGACAGTGAATCTGGTGCAAGTCGGCCCACCGATCCCAATCTTTGAACGTCCCGGTGACGACGAACTCACTCGGGCCTTGCATGGTCTCGTAGACTTGCTTGCTCAAGTGATCAAACATGCGGGTGAGTGGCTCAGGCCATGGGTCAACTCGGCAGATATGCTTGGTGTACAAGTGGCTGAAGAGCGCCTCTTCATACTCCGGTGCAGTATACTCCCCATTTGCCTCATACTTTTCTAACACGCCCAGCACTTCTGCAGGCAACTGTTGGCGGAGCTTATTGGTGTAGGCAACGTAGGACGGAATACTGGCGGTCATGTTTGAGACGATTAAGCCTTTGAGGTGAGCCTGGTATTTCAAAGCATATTCAATGCCCAACATGCCACCCCAGGAGTGGCCGTACAGATAAAACTGCTCTAAGCCCAGAGCCTGCCTGACTTGCTCGACTTCTTCGCAAAAACGTTCGACTGTCCACAGACTCGGATCATCCGGCTGATCCGAGTAGGTTGAGCCGAGCTGATCATAATAGATAATCTGAATGTCATGTTGGGGCAAAAAATCCTCAAAACAGGCAAAGTACTCATGCGTACAGCCCGGCCCGCCGTGCAGCGTCAGGAGCGGAATCGAGCCCGAGCCGTAGCGTTTTGTCCACACCTTATAGCCATCCGCAATGGGGATCATCTGGATGCCGCCGGTTTTTATGTCGCTCATGGGTACCTCTTATTTGCTATACAGCTGCCTGGGATTGTCCACTAGGATCTGTTTTCGGATGGCAGCGTCCGGAGCCCAATCGAGTAACAGGTCAAGCAAGACTCCGTCGTTTGGCATCACGCCTGTGTTATAGGTGATGTGTGGCCAGTCGCTGCCCCACACCAAGCGGTCAGACGCTCGATCCACCAGGGCGCGATAGAAGGGCAGTGTATCGTCATAGGGCAGGGCGGGCTGCCTTGAGAAACGCATTGGGCCGGAAAGTTTCACCCAGCAGCATCCACTATCCAAGAGCTCCAACACGGCACGGAATTGGGGATGATTGATCCCTCGATCGGCCCGGACGATGCCGGCGTGATCAATAACGAACGGAGTGGGGAGTGCCAGGAGCCTCTCCTTGAGATGAGGAATATCAGCCCCGAACCCCAGCACCTGGACGTGCCAGCCAAGTTCTGCCACCCGAGCGATAAGCCGTTCATCGAATTGGACACGCGCATCATCAGCACCGGCCAGTCCTCGTGTACCACTGACGACTCGTATCCCGCGCACGCCAAGCTGATGCATTTCCTCAATCTCAGCATCAGAGATATCTGGAGCTGGCACCGCTATAGCGCGAAAACGCTCCGGATACTGGCGCAGGGCATCCAGCAAACGGCGATGATCATGTCCCTGCGCGGTCGCTTGTACGATCACTGCGTGCTCAAGGCCCAGTACTTCCTGCAGGCCAATATAGGTCTCAGGCAATGCATCGGCCGTGTCGTAAGTGGCCTCGGGTATCAGCCCGTAGTGTGGCTTGGGGCCGAACAGATGCATATGACAATCCCACGCCCCTGCCTCGCACGTCAGCTGTGGCCGCTGGGGATTGGGGTCAGGTGGATTGGACATTTTCGGCATCTTGGCCATCGTTTGCTTCCTTTTTCTTCCCGGTCGTGGGCAAAGAAAACTGGCTGGCGTAGGGCATGTAAAGAGGAATGATCTCTTCGTGATCTTTGCGATCTTCGCGATCTTGACCTGCGTGACCGATCAGCAGGCCCGTTTGGGGTTCCGTCAGCGCTAAGCGTACTGTTCCTCCACTGACAAGGACGAAGAGTGCAAAGGCATAACGCATTCGCTCCGTTTCGTGCTTGACACGGTCTCGAATGACTTCCTTATTGACGGATCTCTTGGAGGAATGCTGTCCACATCCTCAGACCGTGAGCATAATAGTGATACGCTTGTTGAGACGCCGTCCCGAAGGCTGATCTTATCCGACTAATGCTCAGAGGTCACATACGGGTTGCACGGCTTCCAGCACGTGGAGCAAGCGGCCAAAGCCAATATACTGGCCAATGGCCATGCCCAGTTCCACAATCTCTGGATCGTCAAATTCCGTCCGCAGCCGCCTGAAGAAGTCATCGCCTAAAGAGACGTGGTTGAGCGCCATCTTTTCGGCATACTCCAGTGCCAGCCGCTCTCGCTCGGTAAACAGCGGATCATGCGCGTACTCTGCCAGCCGAGTAATTTTTTCTTCAGTCAGCCCGTTTTCCATCGCTCCGCGATGGCGGCCACGCTGTCAAAACAGGCACTGATTCAGGTCGGCAATCTTGAGGCGGACCAATTCCTTGAGCGCGGGCTCGACCACCCCTGCGGTGTGTAAAGGATACAGAAACTGGTAATACGCCTCGTACATCTCGGGCCGGTGAGCCAGCACCCGCAAATGATCCCAACTCGCGCCTCGGGCCTGGTACGCATCGGCCAGCTGCTGTAGAGCCGGCGGCAATGTTTCATACTCAAACGCTGCAACTCGTGCCATGCCAGATCCTCCTTCGCCACGTTTCACGTGGTATTCTAGCTTAGGCCATGCCGGTACGACGGAGGCTCACCCTACTGCTCTTGCGGCGCAAAAGTCAATCGAAAAAGGGATCACCGTGTTGTCGTATTGCCAAGTTTCTGGCAGCAGTCCTGCCTGACAGGCTCAGTCGTCTATGGTTTTACTGCAATCGCCTCGACTTCAATGAGCAGGCCGGGAAAAGCCAAACCAGCAACAACAACAGCGGTGCTGGCTGGCGGATTGTTCCCAAAGACATCGCCGCGTGCTTCGAGCATGTCCATGAATTTGTTGGCGTCGGTAATATAGGTATTGATTTTGACGATGTGCTCCATCTTGGCTCCGGCGGCTGCCAGGATTGCCTTGATGTTCCGAAACACCTGGCGCGTTTGGGCTTTGATATTTCCTTTGCCAACCAGTTTGCCGTCGGCATTGAAGGCGACCTGCCCGGACACATAAATCGTATTGCCGATTTGCTTGGCCTGGGCCAAAGGTAACTTATCGTCCCAACTCCAGCCTGGATCGATGATTTGGGGCAGTGTTGTATCCGATGCCTGAGCGGCGGTCGCTCTACGAGCTGTCTTTTTGGCCTTTTGCGTTCGACTTGCTGTTTGGCTTGGCATGACTTACCCTCCCTTTAGGTTGTTTCATCAACTCGAGTCATACGGATTATTCAGGAAAGGAGAGGGGTATGCAACTTGGCGTCTTGACCTTTCAGGTCTTCGCGTTCAGTGGGCCGCAAAAAAACCGTGATCCTGAGACGCTCCGGGCGCTCGAAAAAGCTGGTGTCGATCACACCGTGCTCTCCCTGTCGTTGGACGAAAAAACCGCCCTGGCGGAATTAGAAGATCTCGCCCGGCAGCTGCGGCCGTACGCTACCGATTAATACTGCGCAAAGGTTGAGGAAAGAGTGCAGAGCTAAACCGCCCAGTGTCCTCAGGACGGATTCTCCTGCGACAAGGTTTTGAAAAAATCCTTTGCGGTCTGAATTTCAGTGCAGGTCAGCCTTGGCCGCCTAGGATTTGGATCGGGCGGATTGGACATTACGGCTATGAGTTGCCTCATGCTTTGATCCTGCTGCCCCGTCTTCTTTGCTTAATTGTAGGCATGCTATGACCCTCCGTCTTGATTGCGGTGTTCATTTCGCAGACGCTGTGTTGTTTCCCAGTCGATCTCATACGTTGTGCTTAACGATGTTTCTTTGATTTCTCGCAGCGCCACCCGATACGTCTCAGTCGCTGTGGAGGGAGTTATCCAGCCGTCCAGGACATCCTCTAGCACCCGTTCTGGTTCACGTTCCCAGGCTGGGCCATAACCCCCGCCGCCGCCATTAGTATAGATCAGCCGAGTGTTGGGGCGGATCTGCACCCCTTCGGCCAGCAAGCCAATATCATGCCGACCGGTTTCATCTTCCAACAGCGCTTCTTGGGCCCGGCCAGCCTCGCCGCCAAACAGTCCCCAAATGGGAAATTTGCCGCGACCGGCAAAGGAAGATAACAACCCGTTATAATTGAACCGAAAGGCCCGCCTGAGGCAGTTGCCGCCTCGGCGGCGGCCCGCACCTCCAGAATCGGGGACAATCTGGTATTGCTCGATCACAAACGGAACGCGTCGCTCTTCGGCCTCGCACGGGATATTCGTGGTGGTCGTTGTATACAGCGCCATGCCCACCCGACCATCAGTGCTTTTGCCAGCACCCCAGCCGCCTGGCCCCCACGAGTAGGTGACAAACTCTGTCTCGAATCTTGGGTCATAGCCGCTGGTAATAAAGCTCTGCAAGTTGTACGACGCAGCCAGCACCCGGTCCGGTACAACCTTCGACAATGCACCAAATATGCAGGCTGCCACAATATCAAAAACCGTCGTCGCCATGGCACTCACTGGGCTTGGATACTGCGCGTTCACCACAGTTGCTTCAGGCGCAATAATCTGTATGTTGCGCATCATGCCATGGTTCAAGGGCACCTCAGGGAATATTGACGCTGTCACTGTGTAGACCAGGGCGGCCGTGGTCGCGTAGACCGCATTGGCGGCACCCACAGACTGTGGCGCACTCCCCGTAAAGTCATAGACTAACTTGTCCGCGCTAACTTCAATACTCAGGCGTATCTCCTTTGGCTCGCCGGTGACGGGATCTTCGTCTATCCAGTCAGTCCAGGCGTAGCGCCCGGCTGGAAGCTGACTGATGTGTTGGCGCAGCAGCGTTTCTCCAGAGTTCTGGTACTCGTGCATCCACTCAGCAAGGATCTCCGGCCCGTGTCGGTATGCCAACTCGTCGAGCCGTTCAGTCGCTCGTTGGACAGCCGCTAGCATAGCCAACAGATCTCCCTTGGTCAGGTTGGCGACACGGATATTGCCTAGAATCAATTTCAGAATATCTTCGTTAAGCTGGCCATCACGCTGGAATAAGACGGGAACGATACGCAGCCCCTCTGCATACGCAGACGGCGGACGTGCGGCAAAGCTGCCGGGGTTCATACCTCCAATATCAGTCACGTGTCCAGCAGCGCCCACATAGCCAATGATCTCCGCTTGGTGAAAGACCGGCGCCACAAGTCGGACATCGTTAAAATGGGTGCCTCCTCCCCAGGGGTCATTGGTCAGGTAGATATCGCCTGGCTTGAAGTGCGAGATGCCAATGTCGTTCATGACGTGTTGGACCGTGAACTGGATCGTCCCGACAAAGGCCGGCAGGTCTTTACTGCCAGTCGCAATGACATTCCCGTATTGATCACATACCACGGCGCAATAATCCCGGGATTCACGAATCACCATGCCCATTGAAGCGCGTTCCAGGAGATGGTCGGCTTCATCAACCAGAGCACGGCAGGCCCCGGCCAAAATTTCCGACAGCGCAGGATCGCCCGTTTTTTTAGACATCAGCTTTCCCCCTGGCTGAGGACAAGATTGGACCACTCATCAACGCGTGCGGAGAAGCCTGGAGGCACGAGCGTGGTGGCATCCATTTGCTCAACAATAGCAGGTCCATCGAACTGTTGGCCGCAACAGCGTCCGATCAAGAACTGGAGTCACACACGGCTCCTCATAGTCCAGGAAGTAGCACGCTCTGCTTCCGATCGTGGCCCCAGCCCCCGAACCGGTGTCCGTCGAGGCTAAGAGCAACGGTTTGCCTGTTACTCTGCCCGTAGCTGAAACGCGGGCAAAGACAAGCTCCAAGGGCCAGTTTTGGTCCTGCCAGCCGAACTCACGTTTGTGCAAGGCATGGAACTTGTGCTTTGCCAACACAAAGGTTTCCTGGTCAAACGCTCGCCTGGGGATGGGAACGGCGACGTCGTGATACGTTCCACGGGGTAACGGAATAGGCAACTCATACCCCTGACCGTCGTACCGAATATCTAGGAAGCGTTCAATCACACGCTGTTCAGCAGCGATGCCAGCGTTTGTCAAGCGTTGATTGAGTTCTGCCTCGAAGCTACGGAACAACTGCTCAATAGCGTCACACTCGATCTCGCTTTCTCTGAGCAGCAGAGTCGCCGATTTATCATACTGGTGGTCTGCCAGAACCGTTCCCAGTGCGGACATCACGCCGCTGTAAAATGGAATAACGACACGCGGAATACTCAGCAGTCGAGCAACCTCGGCTGCGTACAAGGGACCACTCCCACCAAAAGCAATAAGGCAAGAGTCGCGTGGATCGATACCACGATTGACTGTCATGAGACGCACTGCCTGCATCATATTATTGGTATTCACCCGCAAGGTACCCACGGCAGCGGCAACGGTATCTATACCCAAGGGCGTTGCGACTGCTCGACGTACAGCCTCCTCAGCAAGCTCGGGCCTGATTTGCATACCTCCGCCCAGCAGACGCTGTGGATTGAGGCGGCCCAGCACAACTTGGGCATCAGTCGTGGTCGGTTCTGTGCCGCCCTGTCCGTAGCAGGCCGGTCCGGGAAAAGCGCCGGCACTGCGAGGTCCGACTTTGAGAAAACGGCCAGCATCGACCCAGGCCACCGAACCTCCTCCAGCGCCAACTGACAAAATGTCAATCGATGGGAAGCGAATAGGTATGCCCCACGAGAACTCCAGCTCCTGGGTTGACCGGGTCTCGGCATCAATTAAGACCGACACGTCCGTACTGGTCCCTCCCATGTCTACCAGGATGGCGTGCTGGAGTCGCATCTGCTGTGCCAAAGCGGCAGCCGCAATGGCTCCGCCGGCCGGACCCGAGCGAACGGTGCGAGCCGGCATCCGGGCGGCTTCTGCCGCGGTCATGACCCCGCCACTTGATTGCATCACCAACAAGTCGTGCTCAAATCCCCTCTTCGCAGCCGCACTACTCAGCGCAGAAAGATAGCGTCGCACAATCGGGATGAGATACGCATTCACCGCAGTCGTTGAGGAGCGCTCGAACTCTCGATAATGCGGCAAGACCTCGGACGACAGACAGATATCAATGTCCGCGCCTGTTTCGGCCAGAATCTCTTGCAGGATCTCTTGCAGGATCTCTTGCATGCGTTGCTCATGACTTGGGTTGGCGTATGAGTGGAGGAAGGTCACACTGACTGCTTCATAGCCTTTTTCCTGGATAATGCGGGCAATCCGACGAGCAGCGGCCTCGTCAAGCGGGGTCAGCACTGCTCCATCCCAGGCCAATCGCTCGGGCACCTCAAAAATGTCACGGCGTCGAACGATAGGTGTTGGGGTCTGCCAGTGCAGGTTGTAGGGCTCGCTGTCTCCGCGGCGGATATAGAGGATGTCCCGAAAGCCTGCGGTTGTGACATGCGCCAGGGGTGGACCGTTGCGTTCAATAATGGCATTGGTGCCTATGGTTGTGCCGTGGATGAACATTTCAGCCGTGCGAAAGTCGACCCCAAGTTTTGCACAGCACGCAAGAATGCCGGACGCAATATCCTGCGGCGTGCTTCTCACCTTCGCCACATTCAGCCGGCCACCCTTGACTACAACACCGTCAGTGAACGTGCCTCCTACGTCGATACCAATACGCGTCGTTGGCTGCATAGCTGCTTCCCCTAGCCTGATCCTTAGCACGACAGGTCTTTTGGAAGGAAGGGGTTGGTGGTGTCTGAGGGAGAGTACAGATTTCTTCAAGAATACCAATCGGTGCGCTCTTGTTCCAATGCTTTGATCTTATCCAATAGGACACGGGGCACGAACTCAACGCTGCTACCTGTCGTCACCTGGACACGGTCCGGGGCTAGCGCTGGATCATAACCAACCGCGACCAGCATCGCCACATTTATAACAGTCCCCGTCGCTGTTGTGCTGCTATCACCCGAATTTTCCCGCTGTGTCCCCCAGTATTAACGCTGGCTTCGGTTGCTGGAGGCGACAGGGGTGCGAAGGTAAAAATGCGAACGCTTAACTCATATGCAGGTCTTCTTTCAGAGAGGTTGCCGTTTTCTTAGCCTTTAGAATTTATTTCCTGGGTATTTTTCTTGGATTTTTCTGGACGACGGTGATTTGGATAGCAATCTCATCAAAAAGCGTTTAGCGCGCGCCGGGAAAGGAAAGTGAGGTGGCTATCGGACGATTATCGTCTATCACAAGGGCAAACGGGCGGTGTTCGCCAGCTATCTCAACGTCACGATAGGGCTCGTGAGCAAATGGGAACGGGGCGAAAAACAGCCCCAAGGCCCGTCGTTGAAGCTCCTGGCCTTGGTGCAGAAGAAAGGGTTAGAGACTATCGCCTAATCGTGATCGCAATGATGGGAAAGGGTCTCATCTCTCATTAATAACAGGAATAACATGTAGCTATTCTCCCAGACTGTTGCTCCAGGATTCGTCCGCTCCGGATTCCGTTTGACTCTTCCCGGCAAGGGCAAGCTCTACTGTTGCCCTGCTCGTGTCAATGCTCCCACCTCAGCATACCGATCAGTAAAATCACTGCGGCCACAATAACTCCCCCCCCTAACGTAACCCAATCAATGAGTGGCATGATCCTCTTCTTATCAGAAGCATAATCTCGAACGGAATCTTGATTTTACCAGGCACAGACGTTGAGCCTAGATCCCATTTTTGCAGCAGAAAACTAAAGGATAAGGATGTAGTTCAAGAAGGTTATCGTACGGAGAGATCGAAGTGAATGTTGTAATGCTCGTTCCCTTGTGAATTGCAGGCCAGGAAAACTGTTCATTGAGCTGTGCCGTTTTGTGTTCACTGCATTGACTGATCTCTTGGGAGAATGCTGTCCACATCCTCAGAGCGTGACAAGAAGAGTGCTACGGTTATTTAGACGCCGTTTCGGTGGGAGATGTGGCCTCGTCTACTTGTTTACGCGCGACTTAGATCAGCATGCGCAATGCTTGATTCACTGCCTCCGCATCGTGGAACACTGCTGCCACATCGGGTTCTAGCGTCACAACGTTCGTTCCTTGCCGATAGCGCTGGTAGTATTTCCCGCGTACTCCGCCGCGAATGTCATATTCGGCTTGCATCTGTTCGTCTGCACCTGCCTTATTCCCCTGACTCATAGATTTTCTGCTCGTGTGGCGTTACTTCATGTGCTCCGATGATCCCAATTGCACCCTCTTCCTCCCTCTTCACCAATGCCCCGGATTTGAACTGTCTTCTTGGCGGCTGGCCGAGCTCTCGACTTTTTCATGGCTGTCTTTTTACCTTTTTGCGTTCGACTTGCTGTTTGGGCCGCCATGACTTACCCTCCCTTTAGGTTGTTTCATCAACTCAAGTCATGCAGATTATTCAGGAAAGGAGAGGGGTATGCGACTTGGCGTCTTGACCTTTGCCCTCGAATCGAGCGGCGATCCCGCCCGGCTGGCGGAAAAAGCGGAGAATCTGGGCTTCTCTTCATTCTGGGTGCCTGAACATCCGATCGTGCCCGTTCACTATAGCTCACACTACGCAGACTTTCCCGAGGGAAGAATGCCTGAGCCATATAGCCATATTGCAGACCCTTTTGTGGCCCTGGCTCGGGCGTCGGCAGCAACCCACACTATTCAGTTGGGGACGGGAGTGTGTCTTATTCCCGAGCGCAATCCGTTGTTGCTGGCCAAACAGGTGGCGACTCTTGACCACTTGTCAGGCGGACGCTTCATTCTGGGCATTGGCGCAGGCTGGCTGAAAGAAGAGACGGAGATCATGGGCGGCGACTTTGCACACCGCTGGGCACAGACAAAAGATGCGATCCACGCCATGAAAGCCTTATGGACCCAGGACGAAGCGGAATACCACGGCACGTATTACAATTTTCCTCCGGTCCGCTCTTTTCCGAAACCAGTCCAAAAACCCCATCCGCCGATTCTACTCGGTGGGACTTCACAACATGTTTTTCAACGCATTGCACAGTGGGGGGATGGCTGGATGCCGGTCGAGGCACCGATCGAAGAGATGCAGCGTGGCCGGCAGCAGCTGATGGCAGCCGCCGACAAGGCCGGTCGAGACTCTGCCTCAATTCAGGTCTTTGCGTTCAGTGGGCCGCAAAAAAACCGTGATCCTGAGACGCTCCGGGCGCTCGAAAAAGCTGGTGTCGATCACACCGTGCTCTTCCTGGCGCTGGACGAAAAAACCGCCCTGGCGGAATTAGAAGATCTCGCCCGGCGGCTGCGGCCGTGATGCCGCTTACACTGGTTCGGTCAGAAGTATCTTCAGTATCTTCGGTATCTTGCGAAGCAGTACCCGGGCAACAACCTGGTGAATAGAGCCTTGTTGTCAGGATACAAAATCTGGCGACTAGAGTTTTCTAATTGGTGTGTGGATGAGTAAGGACTGTTCAGGCTTGGCCTTCGCCCAGGAGGCTACGCTCAGCTAGGGGCAGAAAAGCAATATGGTTACATTCCTCTCCTTTTTTGCGTTTACCGCTTTTGTTGCCGTTTTCTCATGGTACAAGCTGCGACACGAGAAGCTCAATTCGCGTGACGGCTACTTCCTTGGCGGGCGCAGTCTGACAGGTGTCATCATTGCCGGGTCTATGTTGCTCACCAACATCTCTACGGAGCATCTGGTGGGTATGAACGGCTCGTCATACGTCAATGGCTTTATCATCATTGGCTGGGAGGTCACGTCGGCGCTGGCCCTGGTTGCGACCGCCCTGTACTTTGTGCCCCGTTACCTTCGTATGGGACTCACCACCATCCCGGAATATCTCGGCCATCGATTCGACGGCTTCACCCGTACGCTGGTGGCACTTTTTCTGATCTTTTCGTATGTGGTCACCTTGCTGCCTATTGTCCTGTTCACCGGCGCCATCAACCTAGAAAGCATTTTTAACATCTCCGCACTGCTGGGGGTGACCAAGGCGGAAGGGCTGTGGGTCACCGTCCTCATGGTGGGCGCGGTGGGATCTGTGTATGCCATCTTTGGCGGCCTCAAGGCGGTGGCCTATTCGGATACCATCAATGGCTACGGCCTGCTCATCGGGGGACTGCTTATTCCCGTGCTGGCCTTACTTGAAATTGGCGATGGACATCTCCTGGCGGGACTATTGAAGGTCTATAACCATAACCCGGAGAAGTTTAATGTGATTGGCGCATCGGACTCTGTGCTGCCGTTCGAGACCCTATTCACCGGTCTGGTGATCAATCAACTGTATTTCTGGTCCATGAACCAGACTATCCTCCAGCGTGCGCTCGGAGCAAAGAACCTCGTCGAAGCCCAAAAAGGACTCCTCTACGCGGGGGTGTTAAAGCTGCTGGTGCCGATCATCATTGTTTTACCCGGCGTCATTGGTTTCTATTATTTCGGTGATAGCCTGTATGCTGAGCAGGATACGGTGTATCCGGCGCTTATCAAAAGAGTGCTGCCGGTCAGTCTGGTAGGGTTCTTTGCTGCGGTCGTTATGGGGGCGGTGCTGAGTACGTTCAACAGCGCGCTCAATAGTGCCGCGACCATATTCAGTGTGGACGTCTACAAGCGACATGTGGATAAAGCTTCTAGTGATAAAAAGCTGGTATGGGTGGGCAGGCTCGTTTCCACGCTGCTCGCGGTTATTGCGATTGCCACAGCTCCTTTGGTCGCCAATGCCCCGGAAGGCTTGTATCAGTTACTCCAACAACTCAATGGTATATTCTTTATCCCGATTGGCTCGATTATGCTGGCGGGTTTCTTCTTACCCCGTGTCTCAGCCGCAGGAGCAAAGGCGGCCCTGTTTGTCGGACTGGCCTTTTACATAAGCATGACCTTCATCCTCCAAGTTGATCTGCATTTTGTGCATGTCTGGGGAATTGAGTTTGTGCTCAATGTGGCCACGATGTTGATCGTTTCACACTTCTTGCCTGCGCAGCCGGGTTTTGAGCCAACACAGCCTGGCATTGTCTCTTTGGTCGAGTGGAAGTACGCCAGGTCCTTGGGGGTGGTATTGGTCGTGCTTACGATCGGTATCTACCTGTGGCTTGGCCAGGCAGGTAGGTAAGTAGATAGGAGTGCGCACTGTGGGAGAGTCGCGAAAGGTCGAGAGGAAGACCATCGTCGCGCGCTTTGGCTACAACGCTCTTCCTCTCTTTGCTTCTTTACTTATCTCGCAGAGACACCCTCTTTGTTCCGCAGGGAACGGAGGGTATCTTCGAGCGTGGCCAATTGCGCAAACAGATCATGCTCTGGGGAGGCGTGCGGAGAGCAGATCGGACTCTTGAAATAGAACGACAGCCAGTCTTGGATGCCTCTCAGATTGCTGCGTTTTGCGAGATCCAGAAACAACACCAGGTCAAGCGCGACAGGGGCGGCCAAAATGCTGTCACGGCACAGGAAGTTCAGCTTGATTTGCATCGGGTAATCGAGCCAGCCAAAAATGTCGATATTATCCCAGCCTTCTTTATCATCCCCACGTGTTTTATAGTAATGGATATGAACCTGGTGCTCATAGTCAGCGTAGAGTTCTGGGTACAATTCTGGCTGGAGAATATAATCTAAGACGGATAGCTTGCTCTGTTCTTTGGTCTTGAATGAAGCCGGGTCGTGCAGCACATCGCCATCTCGATTGCCTAAAATATTGGTGGAAAACCAGCCGTTCAGCCCCAAAGCACGCGCTTTCAGTCCGGGTGCCAGGATTGTTTTCATGAGGGTCTGGCCAGTCTTAAAATCTTTGCCGCAGATCGGCACGCCGTTCTCATGGGCGAGTTCCTGTAAGGCTGGGATCTCCACAGCCAGGTTCGGGGCACCGTTACCAAATGGCACGCCCTCCATGAGCGCCGCATAGGCGTAGATCATATTCGGTGTGATAGTGGGGTCATTGTCTTTCAGGCCCTCTTCAAAACGATGGAGTGTGGCATGGACAGACTCAGGCTCTAGAAAGATCTCGGTACTCCCGCACCACAGCATCACCAAGCGGGTCACGCCATGCTGCGTGCGGAAGCCTTCAATGTCTTCCCGCAGTTGCAGGGCCAAATCGTATTTGGTCTTGCCTGTTTTGATATGCGGGCCAGACAGCCGGCGCACGTACTGCTGGTCAAAGACTGCCTTCCACGGCGCGAGGGCGGTGAGTTCTTCACGCACGGCTTCCAAGCGTTGGGGGTCGATGACGCCAGCGTGCAAGGCCGCTTCGTAGCAATTATCCGGAAAAATGTCCCAACCGCCAAAAACCAGATCGTCCAGGCTCGCCAGCGGAACATAGTCTTTAATGGGCACCCGACAGGGGTCTGTGGGCTTGCCAACACGCAGAGTGCTGTATTGGGTCAAAGAGCCGATGGGCCGCCCGAGCCCCTTCTTTACCAGTTCGACCCCTGCAATTAAGGTCGTACTGACAGCACCCATGCCAGGCAGGAGGACACCGAGTTTGCCTTGCGCTGGTGGAATTGTAGTTGGTACGTCATCCATTAATATCTCCTTATCTCAGCCGGAAGCGATACACGCTCGAAGACAAACGGCCTCGGCAACGCGCGGCAGTTCCACTTCTCTCAGTTGAGTACGATCGCCGGGGCTGCCCTTGACATTAGATTAGGGCAGCCACATAGTGCTCAGGTTTTTTTTTGCGTAACAAGAGGGGCAGCTGAGTGTGGCCCTCATACGACACGACGGAGTTGCTTGGGCAAACGGCCGTTGCTGCCAGTCACCTTGAATCGGTATTCGCCTTCAATAGGTTTGTGGTAAAAGTCACCACCGGCACATTCTAGAATCAAGCCACCAGCCGCAATGTCCCAGAGAAAAATGCCGCTTTCGATAAAGGCGTCCATACGTCCGGCAGCAACCCACGACAATGAGAGCGCCGCCGATCCGAGGATGCGTATCTTGCGGACTCGGTGGGCGAGGTGTGAGAACGCCGGTAGCATGCCGTCCAGAGTCGCCTTGTTCTGGCCGAACCCGATCGCTACGATGGCCTGTGCCAACTTGGCACGTGGGCTGACGCTGATCTTGCGTCCATTGAGTTTGGCCGCCTGTCCGCGAATGGCCGTCCAGGTTTCGCCCAAGAAAGGATCATGGACCACGCCGAGCAAGGTCTGATGGCCTTGTCTGACGAGACCTTGCAGCGCAATGGAAACGCAGGCATGCGGCATGCCGTAAGCGAAGTTTGCGGTGCCATCAATAGGATCGACGACCCAGCGGAGCGAGTTTTGGGGATCGCCGCTGATGCCTTCCTCTCCGAGCACGCTTATTTCCGGATAGGTACGACGCAACGTCGTCTCAATACGTTTCTGGCAGCGGACGTCGAGTTCCAGCTTAATGTCGTGTTGCATGACGTGGGTCGCCGTCTTGTCTACGTTGAGGTTTTTGCGCATGATGTCTCCCGCCTGGCAGGCAGCAGTCTGAGCACATGTGAGCATGGTTTTGAGCTGTTTTTGGTTCATCTGTTTTTGCTGTAGCTGTGTTGGAGGGACAAGGATGTCAGACCGCGAGACGCACAACACGTCCGGTGCGAAAGGCCTCACTTGCCGCATCGGCCAAAAGCAAAGCCCGCCGCCCATCCTCAAATGTAACTTCTGGGGTGCGTCCTGTTTCGACTGCGGTGATAAAATCTGCCAACTGGAGCTGATACGAACGTGCGTAGCGCTCGAGAAACGAAGGCATGAGTGGCCTGCGGGCAGCAGTGCTAGTGGCCGTGTAAGAGGTCACCGTCAAGGGACTCGGGTTGTTGGAGCACAGCATCCCGTGCGCGCCAAATACCTCAAGACGCTGATCGTAGCCGTATACTGAACGCCGGGAGTTATTGATATGACACAGCCCACCGCGGGCAGTCTGGAGCGTCACCATAGCGGTATCAATATCATCAATCTTGCTCAGCTCAGGATCCACCATGACACTGCCCATGGCGGATACTGCGACGGGCTCTTCCCCTAGAATAAAGCAGGCCAGATCGAAATCGTGGATCATCATATCCCGGAATAATCCCCCGGAGACCTTCAGATATTCAGTCGAGGGTAGAGCTGGGTCACGACTGCTGATAACGACTAATTCGACTTGACCGATCTGTGCAGCCCGGACGGCATCATAGACTGCGCGGTGGTTCGGATCGTAGCGACGGTTGAACCCGATTTGAATCGGAACATGACACGCAGCGATGTCTTTCCAGCATGCGTTGACTCGATTTATATCTATATCGATAGGTTTCTCGCAAAACACTGCTTTTCCGGCGTGGGCTGCAGCAGACAGGAAATCAATATGTGTATTGGTCGAGGAGGCGATTACGACTGCATCGATAGACTGGTCGGCAAAAATGGTCGCGGCATCTCCAACAGCGGTCGCACCACAACGAGCCGCAACGGCTTGGGCTGCGACCGGGTCGATATCGTAGATATAGGCTAAGCTGGCCTGCGGATGCGCTACCAGATTCTGGGCATGCATCGCACCGATCCGCCCGGCACCCAATAAGGCAAACTGTAGCATGCAGGCTTCCTTACACGTGAGAGAGTGTGCCAGATCTACTCAATATCAATCAATTTCTTTTGCGGTATACTTTGGAGAGCGGCATCAATGATTTTCTGTACATAGGCTCCGTCCCAAAAATTGGCACCGTGAATGTCACAATTTTCATGAACGCTCCGACATAAATTTCTCAGCATGGCATCTGTTTTTCTAAAAATATCTTTATAGGTATGATGGACGGCGTCTTGGCGAGCGCCGTGGAAAAAGAGCGCCGGAGTAGTGAGGGCTTGTCTGCTCCGCATGTGGGCACGCTGGCCAAAAATGGATTGCTCCTTTTTCCAATCGTTATAGGCATATAACGACCCTTCTTGGCCATGTAGCTCAATCCTATGCTCCATTCCAAACGCATTATCGCCCATTTCGTAGGTCGTTTGGATTTCAATGTTACCCTCCCGATCTTCCTCGAATTGTAAAAACAATGTACAGCCGTCCTCAGAAACGTCATACGGCTGGGCTTCGTTGTTCACACTTGGCAGAGCAGCAAAGTAAGAGGGGCGGCAGCCTACCTTTTTGACTGTGCCAAACAGCAGTGTGCTCAGGTAGATGAAGTGGGAACCCAGATCTGAAATAGCAACATGATTCCCCAGCGAGGCGTCAAATTTTTGTGTATAGCCCTGAACCGCGCGGCCAAAATTTGTATACCATTGCATCTGTATTTTCTGAGGCTTGCCAATATATCCTTGTTGTACAAGAGCCAAAAGATGTTGAAATTGGGGCATGTAATAATAGGTGAAGGCAAGCATGTGTTTCAGATTTTGAGATGCAGCTAGAGTCGCCATTTCTTGGCATTGTTGATAATTGAGAGCCATGGGTTTTTCACATAACACGTGCTTCTTGTAGTGTAACGCTTCCATGACAATAGGATAATGTGTGTGCGTCGTGCTTGCCACAACGACCACATCAATATCCGATTTCAGCATATCTGCATAGGCGGTTTCGCTCCCAAAATAACAGTGTTGAACTCCCCATTTTGCAGCCAAATTTTGTGTTTTCTTTTTATTTCTTCCGGCGATCGCAACCACTTCTGCATACTGATAATTCTTCAGCGCAGGCAGATACATAGCATCCGGCCACCACCCATTGCCGACAATTCCAACCTTTAACTTCATATATGTCACACTGTCTATTCTTCAGCCTGATCCCCTCAGTTTATTTCAGATTACCGTATAGCAGGTCTGGCAATACGTTTGAAGAGGGGCGTTCCTTGCCGATTCCATTACAAGTTAGTTGCCCCAGGCCGGCTTGTCTCTTGTTGCTTCTTGCCTCGCCTTTACTAAACGGTGACGCAATAGCATACTACCCTCCCGGAGTGTCCGGTGTTGGAGGATAGCCGCAATCGTTAAGGAGGAAATCCGTGGAGAATATGATGTGTCTCGCAAATTCGGTGGACAGGAAGTAGCCCTCCGCATCATGCTACATAAAAAACTCCCCTTCTATTACGGCTGGGCGGTCGTTGCGGTCGCTTTTGTCACATTGGCGATTGGCGTCAATACCCGAACCACCTTCTCGTTATTATTTCCAGCAATTCTCGCCGAATTCGGCTGGGACCGAGGCAGTACCGCCGCCGCGTTTTCTTTTGGCTTTTTAGCGGCAACGCTGTACGCCCCGCTGGTGGGGATATTGATGGACCGCTTTGGGCCGCGCTTTGTCATCCCACTCGGTTCCGTGTTGGTGAGTGCGGGCATGGTCTTGATTACTTTTGTCACTCAGCCGTGGCATCTGTATGTGGCGTTTGGCACCTTGGTTGGTGGGGCGAGTACTGCCATCAGTTATCTGGGTCACTCATTGTTCTTGCCGTACTGGTTTGTGCGCAAACGTGGCTTAGCGTTGGGCGTAGCCTTTTCTGGTGTGGGGGTTGGCTCGATCATGCTGTTCCCCTGGGTGCAGCGCATGATCGACCAAGCTGGTTGGCGCCAGGCATGTTGGGTGGTGGCTGGGGTGCTGGTTGTGGTCGTGTTCCCACTGAACATGCTTCTGCAACGGCGTCGGCCTGAGGATCTGGGTTTAGCGCCTGACGGTGATCCCGTGTCTCCCGCAACAGCAGGGACACAAGCCCAGGCGGATAATGTTGTTGATCATGCCTGGGCTGCGATTGATTGGACTCTCGCCCGCGCGATCCGTACCTCACGTTTCTGGTGGTTGGGGGCATCCTTCTTCAGCAGTCTGTACGCCTGGTATGCGATCCAAGTCCATCAAACCAAATATCTCAACGATATTGGTTTTTCGCCCGAAACAGCAGCCTTTGCCCTGGGGCTGGTTGGTCTGAGCGCCGGTGTCGGCCAGATTGGGCTGGGTTTTCTGTCTGATCGGATTGGGCGGGAATGGGTCTGGACCATTGCCATGTCGGGTTTTGTGCTGTGTTATGTCATCCTGCTCATCTTGCCGCAGCATCCGACCCCGGTGCTCTTATATGCGATGGTCGCCACCCAGGGCATGCTCGGCTATGGCACAGTCTCCGTCTATGGAGCTATTCCCGCCGAAATCTTTCAGGGCAAGCAGTATGGACGCATCTACGGCACGCTGACCATCGCCGGGAGTCTTGGCGGTGGTACAGGACCGTGGGTGACGGGGCTGCTGTTTGACCAAACCGGGAGTTACGCCAGCGCGTTTTGGTGTGCGATGGTGTTTGCCTGTGTGTCGATTGGCGGTATGTGGATGGCCAGCCCGCGCAAAGTTCGTGTCGTGGCAGGTCAGGTCGGACGGCTTGCCGCGAGCAGATCTCTTTCAAGACAGACTGAGACTGCCTGAGTCCAGCTCATGACAATTTTCCTGTGGGTGTGTCCGCATTAATCTGTACTGCGACCGAAGAGGGGGACGGACGAGCCAAACAATCTGTGTTAAGAAGAGCCGTATACAATTTGTTGGCCCGACGGCTGATGCCCCTCCTCACTTCAATGGTGGCATGACCTCTCGCGGGTCCAACCCCAGCTCTAATGTTCCCACGCTGGACAGACAAAAGTCGCTCGGCGGAAACTGAATCGCACCGATTGCGCCATCTCGAAAGAGTCGCTCGAGCGGTACAGTTTTAAAGATGGCGTGGGCTCCCCCGAGCGTTAGCGCAGTACGTGTGATTCGAGCCACAGCTTCGCCGACCATATACTTTGCCCGAAACAGAGCCGCTAGTGTTTCCTGGGTCGGTCCGTGCATGTCGCTGAGCCAAGCAGAGTGGTAGGTCATCAGTCTCGCTGCCTCCAAGTCCACACTCATCTCCGCTACCCGTCGGCGAACATCCGAATGATAGGCCATGGATTGGGCGTAGCCCTTTGGCACCCGCTCCTTGACCGTCTCACGCAGTGCGTTATAGGCGGCCGCCGCCACTCCCAGGTATACCGCTGTATACGAAGCCCACAGCCAGTTCGCGCTATTACGGATAAATGGCAGGATATCATCGACCTGATACAGTCCCGCTTCTTCTGGGACAAAACAGTTTTCCAGAATGAGAGAGTCACTCCGAGTGGCACGCATCCCGAGCGTATCCCATACGTGTTCAACCCGCCGGCCTGGGGTTTCACGGGGAACCAGAATAAGGATAGCTGCAGCAGAGCTTCTGGCTTCGTCTGGATGGGCCAGCACTGCACAAAAGTCAGCTGCTTCAAGCATCGAGGCAAAGGCTTTTCGGCCCGTGATCTGATATCCACTGGCAACCCGCCGGGCACGCGTGGCTGGCTTATACGTGGCGAGTAACCCAGAGTTTGTCGGCTCAGAGAAATTGCCGGCAATGAGCTTTTGTTGTTGTACAACCAGATCAGCAACATAGTGCTGAGTTGCCTGGGGGACGCCTGGACTTTCGAACAAAGGACCAATGATCGACAGATGCATGTTGAATGAAAGCGCGGTGGAAGGACAGCCTTGGGCGAGCTGCTCAGCCGCCAAGGAGTAGCCGAGCAGTCCTACTCCTCCCCCGCCCATGTCTTTCGGAACATTGAGGGCGTAGAACCCTTCCCGGCGCAGGGCAGCATAGTTTTCCAGCGGCTGGCTTGCTTCCCGGTCATGCTCGGCCGCTCGGGTGGCAAAGTTCCGGGCCAGCTGCTGACTGTGCTGCTGCAACTGCTTGTGTTCTTCGCTGATCTGAAAGTTCATGCGCATCTCCTCCGAATACGTCCTTATCTCCATACACCGAAGTACGTGTCAAGCCAAAAATATCGGGCGGCCATGTCTCGAAAAGAAAGGTCTGTTTGACGTAATTTTTGTTGTCGTAGGACCGCTAAGCGTGGTATGAAGGGCAAGGAATACCAAATCAACAGGAGGAGACAAATATGTCAGCACGTAAACCCGAAGAGTGTGACCTGCTTTTGCTCAAAGCCTTGGAACAAGGAGACCTTGATGCGGCTGTGGCGCTCTACGAGCCGAATGCGAATTTTGTGGTGTCTACAGACCAGGTTGTCAGCGGCCACGCTGCCATCCGCGAGGTCATGCAGGGCTTTATCGCGGCCAAGGCGACGTTCAACATTGATGCTGTGACGGCCGTGCCAAGTGCGGACGGGTCTGTCGCCGTCACCCGGGTGAAAGGCAGCAGTACGAGTCCGGGTCCGGATGGCAAGCCGGTCACCACACCTCTCCATAGTGTGGAGGTTGTCCGCAAGCAGTCTGACGGGACATGGCTCTTCATAGTTGACGACCCCAGTGGGGAAGGCTTGAAGTAAAGCATCACATTTTGACCTTTGCATTGAATACACGGTTGCGAAATGCTCGACGCGTCTGGTCTCCCCTTTTGAAAAAGGGGGGCTAGGGGGGATGTCGGGATGAAGAAAAATTCCTCCTGATCCGCTTGGGAAAGGAGGAAGATCATAAGGTGTTTGCGATACACCTGTATTGAGACGCCAATAATTGGGAGGACCCCCGTATGCTCATTGATCACCCAAACGGGAATTATACATTCATCAAAGGCATTGGTCCCTTTTCTTCAGGATGCAAAGCCCAACCTGGATATGAGGTTGTGCACGCAACGTTTCACCCGCTGCCGGCATTGCAACAGGGCTTCAGTCTCATTGCGAACCACCTCCAGCGCCTCGGGCGGCCGATCCAGGCGGTGTGTGGGATGGAGTTGCGTATCCCGCAGCCGCTCTCTCCACAGGCGTTTAATGCGTTTAATGCGCCGTACGTCCAGCACCTCGCAGACTGGAATATCCTTGTCGATGGTGTAAACCCAGTTGCGCGGACCAATGTGGCGCTTGCGGTTCACCCAGTTGCTGAACCATCGCTGTATGGGTTTTCCTACACCGTACCTGCCCAACATCAGGATACGACATTTGTGCTGTCTGGCTCTGCGGAAACGCGCAGAGCGCAGGATGGAGAGGGATACGAAATAGTGAGTCACGGGGATGTCTCAGCGGAGGGACTTGGCCAAAAAGCCAGCTATGTCCTCCAGACCCTAGAGTCTCGGCTGCGCGAGATGAATGTCACGTGGGCGGATGTGACAGCAGTCCAGCTGTATACCGTTCACAATATTCATCCGTTGCTCGAATCAGCGCTGCTCCCACCTCTTGGGAGTGGTAGCCAGCATGGTCTCCAATGGCACTACTCCCGTCCACCGGTGACAGCACTGGAGTACGAGATGGATGCCCGGGGCGTACGGCAGGAATGTGTTCTGGCAGGGTAAGGAGGCAGCCTATGAAAAGCATCGAGGTCGATCGCACCAAGCGGCTCAGCGATGAGCCCGGTACAGGTCACAATCGGTTTCATCCGGATATTGCGCCCCTTGTCGAAGTAGACGAAGGGGAAGAGGTCGTGCTGGAGACGCGAGATGGCATCGATGGCCAGCTTGCTCCGTCCGCCACCGAAGCCGATTTTGCCAGTCTGGAGGCGGGTCTGATCCACTCCCTGACTGGTCCAGTCTACGTCAAAGGCGCCCAACCCGGCGACGTATTGGAAATTGAGTTTCTCGATATTATCCCCCAGCCGCACGCGTTTACCGCTATCATCCCTGGTCTCGGATTCTTGCGTGATCTCTATACGACTCCGTTCCTGGTCCAGTGGCAGATGAGCGACGGCTGGGCCACCTCAGCTCAATTGCCTGGTGTGCGTATTCCGGGGGCGTCGTTCATGGGCGTGTCTGGCGTAGCGCCTTCGCATGCCCAACTCCGGGCCTGGACCGAGCGGGAACACACGTGGGTTGAAAAAGGTGGACTGGCTTACCTGCCCGACGCCGCTGGGTCGGTGCCCAGCAGCGAGCAGGTTGCCAACGAGGGTTTGCGCACCCTGCCGCCGCGTGAGAATGGTGGCAGCTTTGATGTCAAACAACTCACCCAAGGCTCAAAGTTATTCCTGCCAGTCGCAGTCGAGGGAGCGCTCTTCTCCACCGGCGACGGGCATTTTGCCCAAGGCGACGGGGAGGTATGTGTCACGGCGATAGAGATGGGCGCGACGGCGGTGGTGCGCTTCCGGGTACTGAAGAATCCTCCAGCCTTCAACACCATGCGTGGTCCGCGCTTTGCGCACGAGGGGTATTTCGCCCCACCCGAATGGGCGGCACCCCAGCGCTTCATCGCCGCCATGGGCATGCCGATCACTGACGACGGAGTGAATGAGGGAGAGAATCTCACGCTGGCATGCCGGAATGCCTTGCTGAACATGCTGGACCTCCTGCAAGAGCGTGGCTGGAGCCGAGAGCAGGCGTATATCCTGTGTAGTGTGGCGGCAGATCTGCGCGTGAGCAATGTGGTCGATGTGCCCAACTACGTTGTCTCAGCCCTCTTACCTGAAGCCATTTTCCAAGACTAACAACCAATACACTCGCAGCCCTTTCAGGCGAAGGACAACGGCTCATGCCTGCACTCTTTCCCCCAACTTTCGTGCAGCATCAACAAGCGGTCGAACAAGCGCAGCAACGTCTGGGTCGGCAATACTCGTGATTCCAGTGGGATTGGAAGCGAGTTGGTCGGTCTCCACCAATCGGTGAGCAATGCGCCAGTGACCGTTGCGCTTCACCAGGCGGTCGACATAGCGGCCTTGGGCAAAGATCTTATAGCCGCCTGGTGTCGCTAGGGTGGCCAGCATACTACACTGTCCGGTGGCTTCATCAGCGTGGACCTCGTACAGGAAGTTGGCCATCATATGCCGGCAACGAATTTCCTGGACATGCACATCAGCATAGCCACGCAGGGCGGCCTGGCCTCGCATGGCTCGCCGGCCTACCTGAAACACGCCGTCTATGGTGAAGCACTCCACCCAGGCGTCAGGCTTGAGGTCGTCAATTGCGTGCGCATAGCGGGCGAACAGTTCTTGGATAGCCATTTTTTGGGTCCAGTCATGATCCATATGACACCTCAAATTTTGGATTCACTCGGACAGGGTCAGTCTCCCCATGGAGGTTTGTGTGTCTGAATACTGAAACAGCTGGCCCCAGGGTGTCAAGGGTTGAGAGAAGCGGAGGGAAACCGCTTACTCCTTCGATACAATTGGCCGACTGATGAAGAGGGTTTTTGCTTCGTCATCCTGCTCTACTCAACAGTGCCATACGAGCGTCACATTTAAGCTCGACAATTTTCCTTCCCTCAGCTATAGCTGCACCTATTACCTGACTGGATGGCCAGCCATGGCCGTTCGTAGCGGGGCTGCACCGACCTCAGGAGAGGAATGGAAATGGCACAGACAAATACAGACTATGCGCCCGCGACCTGCGCCTATTGTGGCGGCAGCGGTGACGTTGATGCGAACCAATGTCGGGCGTGTGGGGGGCAAGGCAGCGTGTTTGTCGCCCAGCCGGCTCGAGAGTGTGCCCAGTGTCGGGGAAAAGGCAAAAAGTCGGCCTACCGCTGTAACTTCTGTCAGGGCACGGGTTGGGCTCGGGCGCAAAGACCGCGCCCGCAATAGAGACCAGAAGAGCACAATGAAACCGCAGAATCCAACGCAGGAGGGTTAAGTATGGCTGATTATAGGATTATATCATTGGACAACCACGTGTATGAGCCACCAGATCTATGGACGAGTAGAATCGAGCCCAAATTCAAGGACCGCGCCCCACACATTGTGCATCGCCCGGAAGATGACTCCGACTGGTGGATGTGCGACGGTGTCAAAGGCCAAGGGGCTGGAGCCGGGTCACAGGTCGGTCGGCGCTTTGAGGAGCCGGAAAAGCTCAAGTTTGCGGATAAAATAGAAAACCTGCGGCCTGGCGGGTACCTGCCCGAGGAGCATCTTAAAGACATGCAGCTCGACGGGATAGAGGTGAGTATCGTTTTCCCGACCATAGGCCTTTTGTTGTATAGCGTGCCAGATAGCGAGCTCCTGACGGCCCTGTTCAGAACCTACAACGACTGGGTGGCTGAGTTCTGTCAGCCGTTTCCCAACCAGATTAAGGGCATCGCCATGCTCAATATGGATGATATCCAGGAAGGGGTCAGCGAACTCGAGCGCTGCGCAAAAATGGGGCTGGCAGGGGCCATGATCTCCGTGTATCCACCCGAGGACAGGTCGTACGATATGCCTGAGTACGAACCCCTGTGGGCTGCGGCTGAGGACCTGGGGATGCCGCTGAACCTGCACATCGGCACCAATCGTCCGGGGCCGGGCCAGCAATTTGTGGATGTGGAAGCTATAAAGCCGGCCTTTTTCTGTAACGTGGACCACTGGGTGCGGGTGTCCCTGGCTCACATGATCTACAGTGGCGTCTTCGAGCGCCATCCGAAACTCCAGGTCGGGTCGGTGGAGATGGAGCTATCCTGGGCGACCCATTTCCTGGACCGACTAGACTACACCTACACCCAAAGACCCCCCCACGGAGGAGTCTGGCACCGATTTAAGGAAGACATGCTGCCGAGCGACTATTTCCACCGGAATGTCTTCCTCGGCTTCCAGGAAGATGCCCAGGGCATTAAAGACCGCCACATCATCGGGGTGGATAATCTCCTGTGGGGCGCAGATTATCCGCATTTTGAGTCGACCTTTCCAAGGAGTCGGCAGATCATTGAGGAGATTCTGGTCGATTGTACCGAGGAGGAGAAAACCAAGATTGTTGGCGGGAATACCGCTCGGGTCTACCATCTCAACTAGGTGCCAAGGGCCTGCACAGAGAGACTTGAACTATTCCAGGGCAGGTAGGGTGTTGGGGCGGTTTGTGAACCGCCCCGTGCGGTCCCGCATGCGGGGTGGTGTGAGGCTGGGGTAGGCGACCTCCCTGGCTCTCCGATTAGGCGACCTGTTTTCCTGCGTCCCGTACCGTTTGCAGAAAAAGCGTACACATTCGGGGGCCAGATCAATGGCCTGCTCATCATGCGCTCCCGTCTCAGGATTGGGCCAGATCAAGGCGTACTCGCCCTGCACCAGCTGGAAGCGTTTCTTATCCTTCAACAATTCGAATACGCCACCTGGATTCTCGTCTACGAGCAACGGTTGAAAATTGAGCTCATAAATAGAAACATCTCACTCCTCTTCAAACCACAACCGCAAGACGTACCCCGTTACATATTCTGCTTTCAACAGTCCTTTTTCCTGGTGATCAGTCCATAGGCTTTCATCATCGGCCAAGGCTTGCCATTCAGTCCATGTCATGACTATTACCCCACAATAGAAATGTATTGTCCCTTCCGTCGAGGACGAAACTATGGACAAACGAAACATCGTTCAGATGCAAGAAGTAACCGACGCCGATGAACTGGCGAAGGCGCGAAAGCAACGCGAACAGTTTGATCGCAACAGCGCTTGGTTGCAGAACAACATATCGGAAATCTACGCCAAACATCGCGGAAAATGTATTTGCGTTGCCGGAAAGGAAGTCTTTGTTGGAGATTCCGCCAGCGATGCGATCATGCAGGCCACAGCCGCCCATCCGGACGATGAAGGATGGTTCACACGATACATTCCAAAGGAAAAGATGGCCAGAATCTATGCGGTTTAATGGCGAATGGTTGCAGTGTGACGATGGTATCATTCGCCCTGTCATTCGTGCAGAAATATTGACGGGTGATGGTGGTTGGCGCGCGTTTGAATTGCTTATTGACACTGGTGCTGACCGGACGGTCATCAGCGCCAACGTGACTGAATCTTAGCCGGATAATGAAGACTTTCAGCCGTCGCCGTACGCGATCGGACGGAGAGTAGCAGTGAGGCCGAAAGGTTGCAAGATTTTTTATAGCCTGAAGAGCCATGCAACGGCCGCTACAACACTCTTCTCTGAACAGCACTTATCCCCACCGCCTGCGGAAGATCGTACGGTTGAAATCTCTGCTCTTTAAGATTTTTTTAGTCTCTTTCGTTCGGCCGAGTTATTCCGCTCATTCAAGGACGTCCCCTATTTCCCCTGGCATCTATTCCCCTCTGTGTAGTAGGACGCAATCGGATTGCAGCGAGCAGTTAGACCCCTTCGACTTGAGGTACCCACCTCAAAAAGCAGACGGTGCCCCTCTGCTCAGTGAGCGTTGCCCCTAACCGATGGTAAAACTTGAGCCCGCGCGCATTCCGCGCATCAGCGGTCCAAGCAATATGGGTACAGTGATTGTCCCGGGCAATTTGCGCTACCACCCTCATCAACGCTGCTCCCGCTCCTCGACTCCGCATCTCTTCGTTGACGTATAAGTCATCGAGCCAAACACTGGGTTGACCCGCAAAGGATGAATAGCGGAAATAGTACAAGGCAAAGCCGACGGGCTGCCCCACGCTCTCGGCGATCAGAAAGGAGGCGAAGGGCTGAGGGCCAAGGATGGTTTGGTGAACCTTCTCTTCCGAGGTCTGGAGTGTCCCGGAGAAAGACCCCATATTGCGATCAAAGGCAGCCTTCTTCTTGATGAACGACAGCACCAATGTCACCTCGTTGGGAGCAGCGGATCGCACGGTTACTTGTTGGTCTTCAAGAGTTGTGAGCATCTCGTGTATCTCTTTCCCTACCTGTAGTGGGATATGCATCCCAGATGCTGCGGGCTCACGTCCAGCGCTCACCGGTCGCGGGACGTGAGCACGGTGGAGCGCCTTGTTGGGCAGTCTCCCTCTTGGCTGTGATCAAGCTCTGAGAGGAGTTGCTGAGCAAGCTGTGTCAATTCTCTGGCAGTTTCATCAAGCCTGGCCGTCTCAAACCCATGTACGAGTGCATTGCGGACAGAGAACGCTCGTTGAGCCACATCTAGTTGTGATCGCGAAAGGATACCTGATGAGAACAGCTCCTTTATGAGGGACGAAGATGGTACCCTCTCAAGTGGCAGCCCCTCGCGTGGTGCGATATGCCTTAGTAGAGCCTCAACGGATGTCCACAGCAATAAGAATGCAGCGTCTGCCGTACCTGTGCTGAGCAGTTCGTTCGCTCTCTCAAGCCGATCTGCGACTTCTTTCCGATCAAGTAGCTGTTGGGTCGGTGGAGCCACCTCGTCTGATCGAGGGTCAATAACTACGAGGGAAAATTTCCATCCGGGATGACGTTGAATGGTTTCCGCGATCTCTTGAAAGCGCTCAGAAGCAGCGGTCTTAATTCCCACTTTTATTTCTACAACTACCGACTCATTTGGTCCACGAGCGACAAGATCTGGCTGAAAATTCGCCAAGAATTCAGGCAGTTTCTCCGGGTCGGGTTCAACTAGTACCTCATATCCGCGGGCTTGATACTCAGCGGCGATTTCCTGAACTTTTTGGCGGTAGGTTTCATGACCTGAGTTATTCATATGAGTTGCTCCTGCGGTGGGGCATCACCGACGTGGACATAGACAACTCATCGCCATACTCAAACCCCTCTATAAGTACCGACGAGGCTCGACTGAGGTCGAAGGTACCTCGGAGCTGTCGACGGCGGATAACAACATCAGTAATCACCGAGTCATCTGAGAATGCAAGCCCCACAAGCGCGTCTTGGATAGGTTTGATAAAGTTGTCGACATCCAAGGCTGCCTCATCGTACAAGTAGACTAGCGTGATACAAACAGGACCATTCGCAGGTACGTGGGTCGAGGTCCAGTACCGGGTCGCCTCTTGCCGCACAAACTCCTTCCATTCTCGAAGACGTTCGCGTCGGCGCGTCTGCTGAGAGACTGGTCTACTCTTAATGAGAAACTCAAACGGCGGCATCCCTAATGCTTTGTTCTCGAATATAGCTGAAGCCGCCCAACGTAGCGCCGGTCAGGTGTGTGGACCACCTTATCAAAGCTTTCAAATGATCCTAAAACCGTAACGGTGGTCCTATCACCTGCACCGGGAAGTTAGGCCAGAAGTTAACTCAGTCAAAAACCTCCCTCCTTTTCCCGTAGATGGGTTGCCCATATACTCGTATGTAGTTATCGCCCATCTAGCTGTGGATGGTTGCTCCGCTAAGCGCTATCCCTCAGCCTCTGGACGAGTAAGCAGTCGGCCGCAAGATCTTATTGTAGACCTTCGCCACCAGGGGGCCGTTTTCCTCTGAGGCTGCCCGTGCCTGCTGCCAGGCGGGGTCCTTCATGAATGCTTTCCAGCTTGCTTCCCTGTCGCCCAGGCTGGGGTAGCCGAGCATGTAGACCAGCCGATTGCTGGTGCCGAAGACTTCGGTCCAGTAGCCGATATTTTCGATGCCGTGCTTCTCAAAGAGACCCAGGGTATGATTGGCGAACCGGTTGTGGAGGTCGGGCAGCCGGCCGGGCACCGCGTCGTAAATACGCCATTCCTGGACCTTTGTCTTGATCTGGGGTTCGGGCGAGTAGGGGGTCAGTTGCAGCATCGTATTGTGGACTTGGGCAACAATGGCGCCTTCTCGCTCCGTCTCCTCTGCCACCTGCTGCTGCCAGGCCGGGTCTGATGCGAATGCTGCCAGCTTCTTCTGCCTGTCCTCAAAGGCTTCGTACATCCACATGTAGGTGACCTGGATGCTGGCGCCGAACTCCTCGGTCCAGAATCTCAGCACGCCCAGCTCATGCTTCTGGAATAAATCTGCGGCGACTTCGAGATGTGTATGAAGTGCCGGTAGCTTGCCCGGCATTGCTTCGTATGTACGCAATTCGTAGATCATCTGGATATCTCCTTTTGTGCGGCTAGACTAAAGTCCTACCTGCCCATAGTCGGACAAGCCTGTTTTGTCAATCTTCGCATCGTCGTATCTTCGTGTCTTTGCATTTTCGCAGAACTGGTTTCTTTTTCCTTGGCGGGAGAGTAAACACCAAGACCTAAGGAGGTGCGTATGAAAAAGACAACCCGCTTGCAAGAGCTGTTTCAGCAAGAGCAGATTTTTGTGATTCCCGGAGGAGGCTGTGCCCTGCATGCCAAGATGGTCGAGGCGTGTGACTATGAGTGCGCCTATATGTCGGGTGCGCTGACTGCGGCGCATATCCTGGGCCTGCCCGACGCAGGGCTGATCACGGTGACTGAGATGGTCCAGAACGCCGGGCGGATGGCCAACGCCATCTCCCTGCCTCTCATCTCCGACTCAGACCAGGGCTTTGGCAATGCGGTCAACGTGCGCCGCACCGTCCAGTCCTTTATCCAGGCTGGGGTGGCAGGCATTCACATAGAAGACCAACCCTTCCCCAAGCGCTGTGGCTTTGTCAAAGGCAAGGAGATTATTCCCCTGGACGAAGCAGTTGGGAAGTACCGGGCGGCGGTCGAGGCCAAGCGCGAACTGGATCCTGACTTTGTTATCATTGCCCGCTGCGATGCCCGCACCGCTGTGGGCGGCGGCTTGGAAGAAGCCCTGACCCGCATGAAGGCGTACAAGCAGGCGGGTGTGGATGTGGTCTACTTTGAAGCCCCGCAGTCCTTGGAGGAAGTGAAAATCGTGCGCCAGGAGATGGAAGGGCCTCTCATGGCGACTGTGATAGCGATCAAGCCGTCACCGCCTCTGGAGGAGATGCAGAAGCTGGGGCTAAGCGCGGCCTTTTACCCAGCTCTGGCTGCCTTTGCCGGGATGATTGCCGCCTGGGACTTTCTCCAGGATTTTCAGCAGCGGAGTGTCCAGGCCGAGCAGGAGTTGCTCCAGCGTACTAAGGATCAC
Organism: Binatia bacterium; assembly: GCA_965231765.1. Classification (GTDB taxonomy): domain Bacteria; phylum Desulfobacterota; class Binatia; order Bin18; family Bin18; genus JAAXHF01. Next base: position 2,167,006 of record OZ246887.1, on the reverse strand, counting down.
CCCCTCGGCGGCCTGCGCTTCTTTGACTTGGTCGGATTTCCTGAGGTCCGGGAATGGGAGGAAAAGTACCTCCCCAAGGAGCAACTGAGCAAGTACGAGCAATCCCTGGGCCTGTACGACCCGACAGACAAGGCCAGCCTGGGGCGCTGAGCAACGCCGGTATTCCAAGCCCAGTAGGTTTGACAACAACTTCTGAGCCCTGTGTTTTTCAACTTGTCTGCTTGACAAACCGCCTCTGATGGCGGGACAATCGCTGGACACACAGACGAAAAGGAGGTCAGTATGCTCGGAGCTGTTGCACATGTAGGGATCACCGTTCCAGATATGGATAAAGCCATTGCCTTCTATCAGGACGTATTGGGGCTGAAGGTGATTGGCGATTACACGATCGAGGGGGAAGAGATTAGTGATATGATCCAGGTGCCCGGCACAAAAGTGCGGTCGGTGTTCCTGCGTAACGAAGACGACCGCCGTAGCGCCCCGGTTGAGCTGCTGCACTTTAGCGAATCCGCCAGACAGGGCGGACAGCCATACGAGGGCGTCACTCACAATGGGATTACAGAGATTGCCTTCTGGGTGAAAGATATTGAACAGACATACGAGGCGCTACGGACCCACGGCGTGGAGTTTTACTCGCGGCCCCACACGTTTGCCCTCGACGGCTATGGCACAGCGAAGGCGGTGTATTGCAAGGATCCGTTTGGCACGACCCTTGAACTGATGCAGATGGTCAAGGAGTAAGAGCCGTCAGGTGTCCCGCGCTGTGCGGCCAAGCGTGCTGGGCCTAGTGCCCTAGCATCAGCCGAGAGTAGGCGGGACGTTACGGCTTGAGAGGCTTTATGGTGACATCACCAGTATATATCTCCATAAAACCTCCTCCTTAATCGAAATGGTAGACCCGGGCGGCATTTCCCCCAGCAATCTTGGCCTTCTCTTCCTCGGTACACTCGGCCAGGACCTCCTCCAGAACCTGCCGCGAGCGGGGGAAGGTACATTCTGGATGTGGATAATCTGAGCCCCACATGAGGTTATCAACCCCAATGAGATGCCGGTCGCGGATGCCCAAGGAATCTTCTTGGAAGCTCAGAAACACATTGCGATGGAAATAGTCACTGGGCAGCAGATCGGTCTTGAACTTGTGCCACGCTTTGCTCGGGGCGCGTTGGGTATAGGTGTAATCAAGTCGGTCTATGAAATGAGGCGCCCACGACAGCTCCTGCTCTATCGAGCCAATGTAGAGTTTGGGATAGCGCTCGAAGACGCCGCCGAAAATGATGGAGGCCAGGGACATACGCACCCAGTGGTCGATGTTGGTGATAAAAGCTGGATCGAAGGCTTCCAGGTCCAAGACAGGGTCCTGCGAGGTTGACCGATTGGTGGCAACGTGGAGGCTCAAGGGCATGGCCAAGTCTTGGGCTGCAGCCCACAGCGGCTCGTACTCTGGAGAATGGTAGCTCCTGCCCGCAGGCGGAGACACGCTGATCATTGCACCTGCGAGCCCCATCTTGGCACACCGGGTGAGTTCGCTCACTCCCTCTTGGACATCGTCGAGGTTGAGCATCGCGATGCCTTTGATCCGCTGAGGGAAGGGGTGGCAAAAATCAGCCAGCCAATTATTGTAGGCCCGACACAGGGCCGACAGTAGTTCGCTATCCGGGACGCTATACAGCAATAAGCCCTGGCTAGGGTATACGATACTGGCCTCCACTCCATCTAACTCCATGTCTTTGAGATGCTCCTCGGGAATGTAACCCCCCAGCCGCACGTTTTCCATTTTATCGGCCATGGTGAGCGTCTCGGACGCTTCAAACCGCTTGCCAGCTTGGGAGCCGCCTGATCCTCCACTTACCCCTTTCATTCCCTCACAGACCCACCAGTCGGTGTCATCTTCTGGGCGGTGGATCACGTAGGGGGCACGGTCTTTGAACTTGGGCTCGGTCCGGCTGGTCCACAAGTCCGGAGGCTCAAAGACATGGCTGTCGGATGAAATGACTCTATAGCTCCCCATTATCGTCCCTCCTTTTTGGCGGCGTATTGTTCCGCTTCGCTCGCTCGTTAGCTCAGGGCCGTCGTGATGATCCCGGCTAGGCGTTCCTGTTGTGCAGGCACATTGTGTGGTTCAACAGGAATCGGGAGTTGATCCAGCTCGGTTTTGAGCGGTCCCTTGAGCACCTCGGCCTCACCCGCTGAGAGCTGCCACTGCACAGCCACATCGTCCGGGCTCCACTGCACAATCTGCCGAAATCCATAATCGGCAACCGCTTTATTCGCGATCTCAATCAGCTTTTCCGGGTTTTCCAGCTTTTCCATTGTGGCCTTCCTTAGCGTCGCCGCGCGCCGGTCCACGAGCCGCCGTCAACAATGACAGTTGATCCACTCATGTAAGAGGATTCATCAGAGGCAAGAAAGAGAATGGTATTGGCAATCTCTTCGGGCCGTCCAATCCGACCCATGGGATGATGTTGGGCAGCACTCTCAATGGCTTCCGTGCTCTGCGTGCTCCCCCGCGCCTGAGGCGTATCGACAAAGCCGGGTGCAATGCAGTTGATACGGATACCTTGGGACGTGTACTGGCTTGCCGCCACCGTCGTCAGATGAATAATCCCCGCCTTGCTGACCGCATACGGGAGAGACTGGCCGTACGCTTGGACCCCGGCCATTGAGGCGATGTTGACGATTGACCCGCCGCCGTTTGTGAGCATGGCTGGGATGGCCGCTTTGCAGCACAGGAAGAGCCCCTTCAGATTGGTGGCCATAATCAGATCCCAGTGTCGTTCGTCCACCTCTGCAAGCGGAGGTGTGAGGATTAACACCCCCGCCGCGTTCACCAATACATCCACGCGTCCAAAGCGATCGACGGCCTGGTCAACCATATCTGAGACGTGGTCCGTTTTGGAGACATCAACCGCAACCGTTGCCACATCCGAACTGATCTTGTTGGCCAAGTCCTGTGTTTGCTCCAAACCAGTCAGGCTTCGGTCTGCCGCCACGACCTTGGCCCCTTCTTCCGCAAAGCGGAGAACAGTGGCGCGGCCAATGCCTGAGGCACCGCCTGTCACAATGGCAACTTTGTCTATGAGTCTGTCGGCCATCTTTGGCCTCCTCCCTATTTTCTCAGGCTACACCCCATAGGGGAGCCTACGTCTGGCTGGCTGTGTGTGTCAAGAGAAAATCGTACCCCATAGTTCCTGAGATGATTGCTGTATGCTTTCGGGTTGACATACACCCTCATGTGTGGAGATAAGGTCTGAGGAACTGTTAAAAACTACTGCGCTTGGGATAATGGCGTTGCTTGCTCACCATCCTCCTGTTCTCTTCCGGACCCTCTGGTTTCTCGCCACCGCCCGCCATTTCGAACCCGATTCTCCCAGCGCTTGTGACGGTTTCCCAAAGGAGGTGGACGATGGAGCAGATGGAGCACCGACAAATCGTCGAAGCCAAGCTATTGGAAGTCGGGATCAGGCTCAGCAACGAAGACCTTGAGCAGCTCGCCACGGCCTATGCAACGTTGCTCGAATGGGAATCTGTGGTGCAGGCCATGGTGCGACCAGAGACCGAACCCGCGTTGATCTTCAAGGCAACACAGGAGGGCTAAAGCATGACACGCTCAAGTTCCGAACTCGCTTTCCTGTCGCTGGCCGAGGCGGCTGATCTGATCAAAAGCGGACAACTCTCTCCGGTTGAACTCACCCAAGCCGTGCTGGAACGCATTGCCGCCCTCGACCCACAGGTCCACGCGTACGTCAGCGTCTTTGCCGAAGAGGCGCTAGCTGCCGCCCAGGAAGCGGAAGCGCAGATCCGGGCGGGAGACTATAAAGGGCCGTTGCACGGCATTCCTCTGGCCGTCAAAGACATCTATGAAGCTGGCCGCACGACCGGCGGTTCGAAGTTGCGCAAAGATTATACCGCTGCGCAGGACTGCACCGCAGTGACAAAACTCAGGGAAGCCGGCGGGCTGCTGCTCGGCAAGCTGGCAACCTACGAATTTGCAGCCGGGTTACCGACGCTGAGTTCCCATTTCCAACCGGCTCGGAATCCGTGGAATCTTGCGTATGACCCCGGCGGGTCGAGCAGTGGCTCAGGCGCAGCGCTAGCAGCTGGAATGATTTTTGGAGCGATGGGCAGTGACACCGGCGGTTCCATCCGCTGGCCGGCTTTTTGCTGTGGCATTGTCGGCATGAAAGCCACCTATGGCCGAGTGAGTCGGGTGGGTGTTTTTCCTTTATCCTGGAATCTCGACCATACCGGGCCGATGACCCGGACGGTTCAGGACAGCGCGCTTATGCTCCAGGCGTGCGCTGGTTACGATCCCCTCGATCCGGCATCTGCAAATGTTCCCGTGCCCAATTTCAGTGAAAAGCTGGGCCACGCTATCAAGGGTCTGCGTATCGGCATTCCGCGCCCGCTCTTCCAAGACAACTGTGGGGAGGAGATTCTCGGCGCATTCAATGCCGCCGTGGCCCAAATGGAAACGCTGGGGGCTGAGATCGTCGATGTGGACTCGATCACACATGGTGAACTCCAGGCAACCTTCTGGCCGCTCACCTGTGCTGACGCGGCCGCGTATCATCTGGCCGACATGCAGACCCAGGCCCAGGATTACAATCCCGACCTGCGCCTCATCCTGGCGCTGGGCAATCTGGTGAGAGGGACGAGCTACCTGCAATGCCAGCGTGTGCGGGAGCAAATCCGGAGGGACATGCTCCAACAACTGGAAACCATTGATCTGTTCATGCTGCCCACCACTGGGGTGATGCCGGCGCCGATTCGGTCGGAATCGCCTGGCCTGTATCTGATGGCGCCCGACTTCGCCATTTATACCCCGGTGTTCAACCTGACGGGCTTTCCCGCGCTGGCTTTGCCGTGCGGCTTCAGTAGCGCTGGGCTGCCGCTGGGTTTTCAGTTGGCGGGGCGACCGTTTGATGAGACGACGGTTTTCCAGGTCGGGCATGCCTACGAACAGGCCGCCGGCTGGTATCAACAGCATCCGACGCTCTGATTTGCAAAGGAGGAAACAATGGCAGCACAAGAGCTGGAAGCGATGGTCCGGGAGTTACGAGATCGGGAGCTGATCAAAGAGTTGACCCATCAGTACGCCCACTGTGTGCGGCAGAATGACATAGAAGGCGTGGTGCATCTGTTTGCCGAAGATGGCGCAATGGAGATGGACCCCACAACGATTATCACCGGCCGGGCTGAGCTGCGGAAGTTCTATACTGAGGCGCTGCCCCAGCTGGGGATTCCGTATGACTTTCTCCACAACCATGTGATCCAGTTGCAGGGGGATCGGGCCACCGGGGTATGTTCCTTGGAAGTCCGAGGGGTCCACGCCGGGAAAAGTGTGACTGGAGCCGGTCACTATGATGATGAGTTCGTCAGAGTCGGCGGGGAGTGGAAGTTCCAGCGGCGCCAAATCACTCTGTACTTCTTTGTCGGACATGAAGAAGGCTGGGCCGGTGAGAAGTTTACCGTCCGGCCGTGAAGAACGAAACCAGCGAGACGCCTACTGAAGCTGCCGTTACGACAATCCATACTGTAGAACGCCGAGGAAAAGAGCAGTTTGAAACATCGAAAGATTACATACCAGTGTCGATTCGGAGAGGGTCTGGCTGCGATAAGCCCAATGTTATTGGGAAAACGAGTACGTACAATCAGTGTCCGGCCTCCTTCAAAAGAGGCTGCATTGAGTCGCCTTGAAGTCGTTGATATCGAGCGAGTTGAAGCCCCAGAGCCTCATAAATCTGGAGCTTAGTATTTGTCAGGCTTGAGTCTTCGCAATGGTGTGTGTTTGATTCGTCCCATTTCTCACCGCCTCTCACTCCTGATCGAGAATTTCGCGCAACAGTTCACTACGATGGGCGTCAAGCTCAGGCGGCCCAAGGCGAATGGGTGGAGCTGTGCCGTCTATCCGCAATGGCGAAGCAAAGGTTTGAGTGGGCACGCCGTTGGGCAGGGCCAAAGGCTGTACCCAGCCCATCTCGGTGACCTGCGGGTCTGACACGGCCGCGGAGTAGGTGTTGATCGGGCCGCAGGGGACCCCACGGTCTGCGAAGGTCGCAAGCCACTCAGTCGCAGTGCGGGTGACAAAGACCTGTTCGAGGATCTCTTTGAGTGCGGCCTGATTCGCCGCTCTATCAGTCGTAGTCAGAAACCGAGGATCATTAACAAGGTCTTGGCGACTGACGACCTCACAGACGGTTTTCCACAACTTGTCATTACCGGCGGCCAGTACAAAATAACCGTCCTTGGCCCGAAAGGCGTCGTAGGGGGCATTACGCGGATGCGCAGCACCGAGTTTGTGTGGGTCGTTGCCAGTACCAAATAATTCGCTGGTTTGCAGTGCAGCAATGGCCAAGCTGACTCCCACCATGGGGACATCGATATAGCCTCCAGGCCCACCCGCCCGTACCTGGGCGAGTAATGCCGAGACGGCAAAAGCCGCATACAGACCGGCTGAAAAGTCCGATACCGGTACGCCACATTTGACTGGCGCGCCGCCCGGTTCGCCAGTCACACTCATGATACCCGAGATGCCTTGAATGGTGACATCAAAGCCGCCCTGCTGGGCACGTGGGCCCTCCTGGCCGAAGGCTGACATGGAGCAGTAGATGAGGTTGGGGTAGGCATATGCAAAGTCCGCATAACCTAAACCCAGACGTGCCATGACCCCAGGCCGATTGTTCTCGATCACCACCTCAGCGCTGCGAATCAGCCGCCGAGCTATCTCTGTATCGGCCGCGTCCTTCAGGTTGAGAGCGATCGATCGTTTATTGCGATTGAGCGAAGCAAAGTTTTCACTAAAACCCTGCGTGATTGGTGGCCATTGCCGCAGGGCATCGCCCTGGTGTGACTCGACCTTGACCACATCCGCGCCCAGGTCTGCCAACAACATACCGCAAAAGGGACCGGCCGCCACGTTGCAAAACTCAATCACTCTAATACCGGTAAGTGGCTGGGCAGCTGGAGTTGTGGTGCTGCTCACTATGTCTCCCCTCTCAATCCATTAGAAAAGATTCTCGCTTCATCGTGTATAAGCGTGCGAGTGTGGATGCTGGCAGACAGCTTAGCCATGATTCTCAAACACAAACAAGAGGCAGTGTGCGAACGCTGCTCCCCTGACCTTTCCTGGTGGTTTGTCGGACGCTGGTTCCCTCGTGCTTCGTGGAGTATAATTCCGTACCGGTCAGGAGGCTACAAAAAATGGCACAGACTGCAACTGTCACCGTCATTCGTGCGGATGCCATCTGGACTGGTGGCACCGAACCGCAGACACATTACGGCCGCGACCTCATCATCGAAGACGGCACGGTGGTCGGCATCGAGGCAGACTACAAGGGGCGGGTCGATATTCCTATCGATGCAAGCGGCTGCCTAGTGGTACCGGGACTTGTCAATTGTCACACGCATGCAGGCTGTACGCCACACGCACGCGGCGTATCTGAAGATCTGCCTATGCATGATGCGGGAGCGTTTTACCACAGCCTCATTCCCATACTCGGCCTCGCCTACGTCGAGCTCAGCCACGACGAGTTCGCCGCCATCATGGAGTGGGATGCAATCGCCATGCTGCTCGGAGGTGCAACGATGATCGTTGAGGAGAATTTCGGAGGTGCTGACATTTGGATACAGCTTGTGGAGCGGCTTGGCTTTCGCTCGAACCTGGGGCTTACGTATCCGGGAAACGTCGGATCGATCGGCTATGTCAAAGAAGGCGAGATCGTGGTCGACGATCCGGGTGATGTTGCAGTTAGCCTCGCTGCTGGTCTGAAGCTGTATGACGAACACCATGGCCAGTTCGGCGATCGGCTGCGCATCCATTTGTCGCCGCATGCCCCGGACACCGTCCCCGAAGCTATTTTACACCAGACGAAACAAGAGGCACGTGCACGTAACATCACCGTGCACCTTCACCTTGCCCAGCATCTGGCTGAAACGCAGACCATCGCCCAGCGACACGGGAACCAGACTCCGGTGCAGTATCTCGAACATCTCGGCTTCCTCGGACCCGAAGTGCTGGCAACACATGTCTCGTATGTCACTGAGAACGACATGGATATCATTGCCCGTACCCAGACAAACGTCATTCATTGCTCCTACCGGAAAGCCAAGGAGGGCTTAAACAGTCCCTACTGGCAGTTCCTAGAGCGCGGTGTGAACGTGGCGCTGGCGACCGATTCCTTCTCGCACGATCTGATCGAGGACCTGAGGCTAGGGGCGTTGCTGGGCAAACTCAGTCAGCATAAAGTCAGTGTTCCGCACGCGCAGCACCTCATTACCAGCGCAACCCTCAGCGCGACGCGCGCCTTAGGACGATCTGATCTCGGACACTTCGAAGTCGGCGCACGCGGCGATGCCGTTGCCATCGACCTGTCAAGTCCGTTCAACGCCCCGGTGTTCGATCCCCTGCGCTCCCTGGTGTACTATTCGAGCGGCGCGGATGTGAAGCATTCTGTGGTTGACGGAAAACCTGTTGTGTTGAACCGGAAGGTGGTTGGCGCGGACATGGACGCGGTCAGCAAAAGGGCGCGCGCGGCATGTGAACGGATCTGGCGCTTAAGCGCTGAGAGGGGGGTGCTGCCTCCGGGCATCAACTACACCCGACCGCGCTGAACATTGTTTTCCTTGGAGAGGTTGAGCCATGCGCGCAGTGTATATGAATCCCACCCAGCTTGATACCAACCCGGCTATTGACGCAGTTGCCGACCGGTGATCTAAGCATCTTTTTCTGACGGAACAAAGCGCGCAATATCAAAGCCGTTGCTGAGCTGAGGCTGTTTATACAGCTCGACCGCATTGGCGACTTCCATCAGCGAAAGCGTCATCCACAACAGCCGCTCCGCATCTGGAGGCATGTGATCCAAAGGGAACTGATCGAGATACGCCGCGCAGGCATCCATGCGGGGCAGCATAGTGTCGTAAAAGGCTTGAATATCTTGCATTGAACTGGACACCCGCTTAGCCATCCGCTCACTTTCTGTGGCCAGCGCCCAGTCGAGATAAGCTTCCAGATCTTGGAATGGCTGTGGAAAAACTATGTGTGAATCTGGCATCAGTACCTCTCTTACGCTCCGACATAGCCCTCGAGGACCTGATGAAAATGTCGGATTTGAATCTCCTCGTCTTGGAGCAGCAAATACTTTTTTGCTCGTGAGGCTAAGCCGACCTGGATCTGCTCATGGGCGAAAGCATCTTCGTGCAGGATATCCCGCAGCAGACACTTCATGTATTCCTGACCAATGCGTTGACTGGCATGGGTTGTGGGTGGAAAGTACAGTTTGATGTCCCACAGGGTCTGATTAACGGCCAGCGGCCAGAAACTATAGGTGAGATAGTAATCTTTTGATATGCCTCGAAACAACAGCAGCGCAAAATTCGGAAAGATGGTGTAAAAATCAAAATCTCCAATCAGCGGTAGTCGCTGCTCAGTTTCGGAGGAGACCAGACGATACGCCAGTGTTTCGACTGGGTTTGGTATGCGGTCCGCAGGCACCCGAGACGAGTACACACTGTGATGATTATACAGCCTGACATCCAAGAGGCGAGGGAATCGCCCGTCTTTGAGCGTACACGAATCAGGGATGGTATTCCGATGCTGGAAGGGTAAGTGGTACAACTCGTTCTGGGCATCCAAGGCGATTTTCCAATTCGCTTTTTCATCAACAGTATAGGCGTGGGCAAGCGTGAGCTGATCAAAGTCGGCTCCGCCAAGCTGCTGAGTAATACCTCCGAGATACTCCGTCAAACTTTCCTGCGGGTTTGTATCCAAGTTGATAAAAATGAACCCCTGCCAGATATCGGTTGCGACTGGTGTCAGGCCATGCGCGTTCTTGTCGAGATCAAAAAAGTTCTCTTCATCCGCGACCCAGGTGAGCTGGCCCCGGGTGTTATACGTCCAGCTATGGAATCCACATGACAAGACACCTGGACACGAGCCTTTTTCGTCCCAGACCAGTTTGTTACCACGGTGCGAGCAGACATTGTAAAAGGCGCGAATCACGTCGTCTGTACCGCGTACGATCAGAATGGATGCCTGGCCCACCGTGATGTCTTGGACAAAATAGTCTCCTACGTGAGGAATCTCGTCGATCCTACCAACGCAGAGCCAGGTCCGGCGAAAAACGCGCTCGCGTTCCAACTCAAAATATTCCGGAGAGATACACGGCTCTGCCGAGACGGGGCCAGTTCCCAGCTCGGGATACTTCTTCACCCAGCGTTTGTCGGCGATCACCATCTGCATGGTCGTATCCTCCCAACAAAAGATAAGAAATGTCTTCCCAATACCCTCTGGGGATGCCTGGCGTCAAGGATATAAAAATAGGTTCAAGGTTCAAAGTTCACGGTCAGGTAGGTTGGACATTCGTATGTGATCCACGTGTTCTGCGGCTCAATGTCTTGTCTGCATTTCTCAGCCGGGGTAGACTCGGCCGCTATGTCACAAGCCGCTTTGCCTCAGCCTGCTCTGCCGCCTACTGAAACAGCTGAGTCCCTCTTCAGCCGCAATTTTTTGGTGCTGTGTATCAGTACTTTGCTGTTTTTTGAGAGCATGTTTTTGCTCTTAGCTGTTCTGCCGGTCTTTATTGTCCAAGAGCTGCGGGGAACAGAGTCGCAAGTCGGAATTGTCTTGGGCGTGTTTGCCCTGGCCGCGGTCATGATCCGGCCGACGTCTGGATGGGTGGTTGAACGCTGGAACCGCAAGCTTGGGCTCACGCTTGGTGCGTTGATATATTGTATTGGGCCGCTCCTGTACACCATGGCTGAATCGGTGCCGGTGATGATCGGCTTTCGTTTGTTTCATGGACTTGGCATTGCCCTTTTCACGACGGCGTCGAGTGTCCTGGTTGCCGATATTGCCTCCCCTGCTCGGCGTGGTGAAGCCATGGGCTATTACGGCATGACGATGAACGTGGCGATGGCGACCGGCCCAGTTGCAGGTGCAGCCTTGGTTGAACAGAGCGGCTTTACCCAACTCTTCTGGCTTTCTGCGCTGCTGGCACTGGGCAGTCTGATCATTCTGCCGCTCTTATCAGAGCCTGCTCGCGCACCTCGGCCTGCTCCTGCTGATCCATCAAAACGTGCTAAACGCGCTTCACTCTTGAGCCGCTCCGCGGTGTTTCCTGGTTTTATCGCCATCTGTATGACGATGTCATTTGGAGCGGTGCTGTCGTTTCTGCCGCTGTTTGTCCAGGCTCGTCAGCTCGGCAATCCAGGTTTGTATTTCATCGTTTATTCGATCGCCGTTATCGTTGCTCGGCCGGTCTCTGGTAAATGGTCGGATCGCTTTGGTCGGGCGCAGGTGATTATTCCAGGTATGCTCTTCCTCACGATTGCTATGACCCTCTTGGCCTATGCGACCTCCATTCCTTGGCTGTTAAGCGTCGCCGCGTTGCAGGGCATTGGATTTGGTACAGTCCAGCCTGCCCTGATGGCGTTCTGCGTAGACCGGGCGACCGAGCAAGACCGCGGTCCAGCTCTGGCGACCCTGATGATGGCGTTTGATATTGGGCATGGGCTGAGCGCGATCGGTCTGGGATTGTTGCTGGAACAGACGAATTTCACCGCTATGTTTTTGTTCACAGGTAGTGTTTCTCTGCTGGGAGCAGTCGCGCTGGCCGGGGCGACTAAGCAGCAACAAGCCAAAGCATGAATCAATTACATTTGCCGCCTTTTTTCGGGGGAAAGATCTGCCGCCACCACAGTGGAACAAGCCCAACGCTGGTTCCTAGTAGCACGAGAAGCCACACCGACCGCCACGGAAACCAGCTTGGAGCTGGACTGGAAAACAGCCAGCTGCCGGCCCCTGTCAGGAGTAAAAAAATAGACAGTGCCGCACTGATGACAGCAAGCAGCGTCTTGCCAAGCTGGTGTAGGCCTTCTTGGGGATCTTCGCCAAGTGCCTTGCGTTGGGGGCCCCAAAAGCCGGGTGGACGGACCTGGCAGTAGAAGGCCTGGATTTGCTCATCACCCGGTGTTGCGGTCAGCACTGAGGCCCAGATGCCCGCTCCAGTGGAAACGGCGGCGACAAGAAGCAGCCGCAGGGCTTCGTAGGTATCGGGGATGGTCAGCATGAGGAGTGGTGCCAGGACCAAGGAGACGCCTATGGCGAGGAGTTCTCCGACGGCAGTAATCCGCCACCACAGCCAGCGTAGGACAAGCATCACACCCATGCCAGCTCCAAACAGAAGGCTGATTTTCCAGGCGGTCTGAATCGAGGACAGATGCAGCATGATGCTCAAAGCGATAGCGAGAATCAAGATGTTTGCTCCGCGTGCCACCCAGACCAGTGAACGGTCGCTTGGCTCGCGTCCGAGCCAATACTGATAGACAAAGCGGCGGTAGATATCGTTGCTCCAGTATGCCGCGCCCCAGTTGAGATGCGTATCAACTGTTGACGCTAGCGCAGCCAACATGCCCATTAACATCAATCCTTTGAGGCCAGGCGGAAGGAGCTCTGCAATCCCCCGAACAAACGATGTTTCACGATCTGCGGTCAGGGCAGTGCCTGTTAAGCTTGGATCAGGTGGCAGTAGAACAAGCAGTCCTAAGCCGATGGCAATCCATAACAGACTGCGAAAAACAATCTGGGCGACTGTGAACACAACGCTTGCCCGTTTGGCATCAAGATCGCTCCGACACGCCATACTCCGCTGAGCAAGATAGCCGGTTCCGTCCGCATTCATCTGCACCAGCCACTGTAGAGCCAGCACAGCCAGAAACGAGACTGAGACGTCCTTGGCCTGAGAGGGCGTAAAGGCCAGCAACTGGGAAGATCGCGTTCCGCCTGGACCAGTCTCGCTGGTGTATAAAACGGAAAGTCGCTCAGCGAGCGTGTCGGGGCCGCCAATCTCAGCCAGGATATATCCAGCGTAGGCGGTCGTGGCTAGCATCGCCACGGTAAATTGCAGCAGATCGGTTGCCACAACGCTGCGCAGCCCACCGGTTGTTGAATAGAAAGTGGTTACCAGGACAATTACCCCAATCGACAACAGGTTATTGGCCGAGCGAATCCACATATCTGGACTGCCATCTGTGAGCGTGGTCAGGGGAGTATCGAGCCATTGCACAAAAGACAACACTGGTGTGTACAGCTCCGGGGCCAGCCACTGGTGCCAAACCAAGAAGGGCTCGGCGATACGCGTTGCGGCAAGCAGGACGATGGCAAGGACGGTACAGTTAAAAATAGTCCCGAAATATATGGCCTTCACGCCTCGCAGGAGTAAGGCTGTTTTATGACTATAGCGTCGCTCAGTCAGCTCGGCGTCCGTCAGCACTCCAGCCCGCCGCCAGGCAGGCGCCAGAACAAAGCCGACTAACAGAAACGACAATGCATACGTCCAGAGCCACCATAGCGAAAAGATGCCGGACACCGCCAGCAGGCCAGTGAATAACAGTGGAGTATCCGCCGCAAACTGGGTCGCCGCCATGCTGATGCCGGCCTGCCAGCCATTCAGACTCCGGCCAGCCAGAAAGTATTCTTCCAGGTTTTTTGAAGCCAAAGGCCGCGAGCGTAGTCCGGCGGTGATGGCATATACGAGGAACGCGGCAATAATGCAGATATCAATAGTTTCCAGGCCCATGCGTGTATCCGGGGGAAGACAGGAAACGTAAAACGTGAAACGTGAAATTTAATGAAGACCGGGGAGCTTGGCTCTTTTTACGCTCTACGCATTCAAGCAAAATACTCTTGGACAACGCGCGCAACTCCATTTGCACATCCCCAGGCCACGGTGAAGCCGCCACCCCCGTGGCCATAATTATGCACAATCGGGCGACTCGGACCTGCCATTTCAAGCTCCAAACGGACCTCTTTCCGTCCAGGTCTGAGCCCGACCGCCTCGCTGAGTACTGTGCATTCTGCAACTGCTGGGACAACTTTTGAACAACGCTTCAGGATCTGGCGCGTGTCCTTTTTGCGTACTGTGAGTGACCAATCTCCCTCCTGAGCCGTTCCTCCCAGAATACAATCGTTTGACCGAGGGAGGATGAGGGTGAATGGGCCTTGGCGTTGATAGATGCGTATCGATCCGTGCATGTGCGGAGGGTGTGAAATGCGGATAACTTGGCCACGTATGGGAAAGACACTCTCGTCATGAACCAAGGATCGCGCCCCTATGCCGGCGCAATTCACCACGAGGTCATAAGCGGGAAACAGCTCTGCAGGACTCGAAAGATCCTTGATGAAAATCTTTGCCCCGTCTGATTCTACACGACTCTTGAGAGAGGGGAGGTATGTTGGGACGTCTATCACAGGCAAGATGATCAGATACGCTTTCGCGCATGGAATCCCATAGTCTGTACCATTAATCTCCTGCCACTCATCAACAAGGTTGAGGGCGTAAGCATTTTCATCGGGATCGAGGCAAAACCGAAAATGTTTTTCGAACGTCACACCAGTTCCCGAGTCAGCCTTCAGCCTCCTATATTCCTGGTACGTTTCTTTTGCCCATTGTGACACGCGTTCTTCAGGATACGCTTTGTGGGGCCACCAATATGCACCAGCAGCCATCGAAGTCGTCTGGGAAAACATTTCGCGAGAATAGATGTCCACCGTGAAACCCAGACGCAACAAGCGAGCAGCTGAGGTGAGGCCGATCACGCCCTGGCCAATAATCGCTATTTGTTTTCGCTGTTGAATGTCTTCCCCCGCTTGATCGTCGGTCGTGTTTTCCTCGGCGTTTGCTATTCATGACGAGTCTGGCAATACTACCCGGCCCGGTCAAGACTTTTCTTGACAGACGGCCCAAGAGCGTTGTACGCCGAAGGGCAGGGGAGTTGTCCAACCGGAACAGAATACATCCTCTGAATGAGGAAGGAGAATGAACATGCCATCGTCTCTGCAGACAACACACGACATGCTGACCTTGTTTCGCACCGAACTTGAGCTGTGCAAAGTCAAAACCGGCGAAAAAGTTGTGGTCTTATCCGAAGCCGAACAGGCCACGGACTACGCGGCTGCTTTTATGATTGCGGCTCGTGAGCTGGGAGCAGACGTGTTTAACCTGAACCTGCCGTCAAGCGGGAGTCACAACAATCCCAACCCGGGCGCAAAAGCTTCTGATGTCGGCACCAATGCCCTGAGCGGAAACCGGCCAGCGCTCGAAGCGCTGAAGAGTGCGGATCTGGTGGTAGACCTGATCTTTCTGTTGTTTTCCAAGGAGCAACTTGAAATTCAAGCCGCTGGGACACGTATCGTACTGGTTGTTGAGCCTTTCGAAGTATTGTCGCGTCTCTTTCCGACACCGGGGTTGCGGGAGCGGGTCGAAGCTGGCGAGGCACGCTTAGCCAAGGCCCAGAATTTACGCTTTACCAATCCTGCTGGAACGGATGTGAGCTATTCGCTTGGGCAGTTCCCGGTCTTAACCGAGTACGGCTTCACCGATAGTCCTGGCCGCTGGGATCATTGGCCGGGCGGCTTCCTCGCGACTCAGGGATCTGAGACTGGGGTGAATGGAAAGGTCGTCATGGCCCAGGGCGATATCCTGTTTCCGTTTAATAAATATGTCCAGGAACCAATCACATTCACGATTCGTGATGGCATGATTGAGGACATTGCAGGGGGCTTTGACGCCATGCTGGTCCGTGACTATATGGCCGGCTTTCATGATCCGAGAGCGTATGCCATTTCCCATATCGGCTGGGGTTTAAACGATTTGGCTCGCTGGGATTATTTGGCCAGCGGCGCGCCAACGATCGGTATGGACGGTCGGGCTTTCTATGGTAATGTTTTATTCTCGACCGGACCGAATACCGAACTCGGCGGAACAAATGACACTGCCTGTCATTTGGATCTACCGATGAAGGGCTGCACGCTGTATCTGGATGATGAGCTCATTGTCAAAGATGGCGATGTCATTCCCAAGGATATGCGAGTGGCGAATCGGTAACGACAGGTGAGTGAGAAGTCCCTGGTTCTCCACGCAGAGCATGGGAACGAGGAGAGGGAGCAAAACAGAACAGACACATTTTTGGATCTGCGTCACTCTGTGTCGTTCCCAGCCTGCGCTCGATCAAGCAGAGTCAGCACCTGCTCCGGAGTCAGCGGAACCGTATTCACCTGCACCCCAAACGGACGTAACGCGTCAGATACCGCATTCGCAATCGCAGCTGGTGGGGCAATCGCCCCGCCTTCCCCCATGCCTTTGATGCCGCTCGGAACATATGGCGAGGGACTCTCCAGGTGAGCGATTTCCACCTCTGGAACGTCGGCGGCGGTTGGAATGAGATAGTCCATTAAAGTCCCGGTCAGAAACTGTCCATTTTCGTCGTAGATGGCGTGCTCATACAGGGCCATGCCAATGCCTTGGGCGACGCCCCCTTGGATCTGGCCTTCAACAATGAGTGGATTGAGCATCGTGCCGCAGTCCTCAACAACGATGTAGCGCAGCAGTTTCACCTGACCTGTCTCAATATCCACTTCAACGGTTGCGATATGGGTTGCGTTGGAGTGGGTGGAGGCGGGCGGTTCGTAGCGAGTGGTAGCTTCGAGTTGGGCAGGCAGACTCTGGGCCAGTGCGGTGAGTGTCACAACCTGACTGCCATCCTGTCTACGTAAGATGATGCCGTCTACCATCTCCAGATCATCCGGCGGGATTTCACTCAGACGTGAGGCGGCTTGAAGAATGTCCCCGCGCAGCTCCTTTGCTGCAATAGCAATCGCTCCGCCGCTGACCACCGCAGACCGACTCCCCCAGGTTCCCCAGCCGTGGGGGACGACTGCCGTGTCTCCTTGCACAATTTTGATCGTGGTCATTGGTACGCCCAATTCATCTGCGGTCATCTGAGCCAAAGTCGTTGCGTGTCCTTGCCCGTGTGAGCTCGTGCCAGTCAGGACAGTGACAATACCATCCGTCTCGACGCGGATAGCCACGCCTTCATCCCCACCGACCACCGACACGCCCGCGGACTGCATCACTGCGGATCCTGGGGCTGTGCCTTCCACGTAGCTCCCGATGCCCACGCCGATATAGCGACCGGCTTGTCGCGCCTGCTCTTGCTCCACACGGAAATTCTGGTAGCGAAGCATGTCTAATGCCTTTTGCAAGGCTTCCTGGTGGCTGCCGCTTTCGATTTCTGAGCCGATGATGTTCGTGTAAGGATGATCCTCGTTGCGAATCATATTTTTCAGACGGAGTTCGGCTGGATCGATCTCCAGTTTCTCCGCAGCCATATCGATCAGTCGCTCGATGGTCAGAATGGCAATCGGTAAGCCAACCCCACGGTAGGCCCCAACCGAGGCTTTATTGGTCGCCACCGCTTTTGTCTCGACCTGGAAGGCTGGGATTTTATACGGTCCAGGGATCGAGAAGGCCGCATGGCTGACCTCGAAGGATGAGGTCCACGGATAAGCGGAATAGCTTCCTGCGTCACTCAGGAAATAACCCCGAAAGCCGAGCATGATGCCACTCTTTGTGAGCGCCAACTCCGCATCAACAACCTGCTGCTTGGCATGCAGCGAGGCCGATAGATGCTCGCGCCGATCTTCGATCCACTTGACCGGCCGTCCCAGCTGGCGACTCAGAAACGCGGTGACGATCTCCTCGGGAAAGGTGCTCGCCTTCAGACCAAATCCGCCTCCGACATCCGGCGCAATGGCCCGGATCTGTTGCTCAGGAACATTGAGCAAGTGGGATAAGCTGGAGCGTAACACATGTGGTGTTTGCGTAGATGACCAGACGGTGAAGGCGTCTGTGGCTGCTTCAAATTGCGCCACACAGCCACGCGTTTCCATGGGCAGGGCCATATGTCGCCCAGTGGTGAACCGCTCTGTGACGACACAGTCAGCCTCCTGAAACACTGTGTCCACGTCGCCGATGCTAGCGGCAAGCGTCTCCATGAGATTGTCGCTCCACTCCTCATGGACTAACGGAGCGTTCGGCGCGAGTGCCTGTTCTGGGTCCCATACGGCATCGAGTGGATCGTAATCCACTTCAACTAAAGCGGCAGCATCCTCGGCGATGTAGCGGTCAGTGGCTACGACGGCAGCGACCAGATCACCAACGAGACGGACCTTGCCTTGAGCAAGCACTGGCCAGTCACACGACTTATGCGTTGGGTTCTTGCTTGCCTCTACTTCAACCCGGAGCGGCTTGATCGTGTCGGCGATATCTGCTCCGGTCAGAACGGTCAGTATACCGGGATGGGATTGAGCGGCGCTGGTATCTATGTGCGTGATACGCGCATGCGCATACGGGCTGCGGACAAACGCAACGGCCACGGTTTCCGGCAGTGCCAGATCGTCAACATATTGTGTTTTACCCAAGAGCACGCGCGGGTCTTCCACCCGTCGGACTTCGGCACCAACCATTTTTCCAGTCCCACCAACACTGTTTGCCATACGGACCTCCGTTCTGAAAAACCGACTTGCTGTGGGCATACTACGTCTACGGGTTCTGGTCTGCAAGCAAGTTGGGGATTCCGGTTCGTCCTGAGCGCAGCACAGCACAGTCGAAGGACGTCCGACGCAAGCCCAATTTTACAATTGACACGACTCGGTCGGAGCCGCATGATTGGACCATGAGTATGGAACTGTTTGATGATGCCATGTTGCAGGCTTTTGACGCGGCGACTGCGCCAGTGAACCACGCCCGCATTCTCCCGCCGCTGCTCTATACCTCTCCCGAATTCTACGCATTCGAAAAGCGAACCATCTTTGAGCAGGAATGGGTGTGCGTGGGACGGGCGGATCAAATTCCCCAAGCGGGCGACTGGTTTCAGATCACGTTGATTGATGAACCGCTCCTCGTGGTTCGGGATACAGACGAGACTATCCGGGTGCTGTCTGGTGTGTGCCAGCACCGTGGTATGCTGATCGCCGAAGGCACGGGCAATACGAATCGGTTTATGTGTCCCTATCACCACTGGTGTTATCGGCTGGACGGCGGTTTGCTGACCACGCCGGAGATGGATCAAGCTGTTGGCTTTGAGCGGTCCGACTTCAGTTTGCCCAGCCTACCGGTCGAGATGTGGAATGGCTTTATTTTTACTACTTTCAATCCTGATCCGCCGCCGCTCCTGCCAGGCTTTGACAAGCTGACTGCCCTGCTTGAACACTTTGCTCTGAGTCACTGCCATACCGTCATCGGTGAGACCTACGAAGACCTGCCTTGGAACTGGAAGGTCATGCACGAAAATTTTAACGACGGCTATCACGCCAACCGACTGCATCTGGGCATTGGCGATCACTTGCCGAGCAAAAACGCCAAGTTTCTGGACTTGGACGAGAATGATACCCATATCACCCGACTCAACTACTGCACGCATATTGATGGTTCTTTCAGCCCGACCGGTAAATGTGTCTTGCCGGTGTTTAGCGGCTTGACTGAGGATGAACGGCATCGGGCAATTTTTGCCCTGCTCCCCCCAACGCTAGGCCTCGCTATTGCGCCGGATAACGTGACCTATTTTATCGTCAATCCCAAAGCGGCTGAGCGGATTGATATTCACATTGGCTACTGTATTGATCCACGTGCGCCAAAATCGCCGGTGTTCGAGTATCTGTTTGAAGAGTTCAAAGCCGGGGTGAACAATTTTAATGTGCAAGACATTCACGCCGACACCATGGTGCAGCGTGGTTTACGCTCACGCTTTGGCCCGCATGGCCGCTACTCGTGGCAGGAAGAAACCCTGCGTCAATTGAATGTTTGGCTGGTCACGCGCTATCGGGCCGCATGGCCACACCAGGCGTGATAAAGGGAGAGCCGGAGGGCTCTGGAAAGCACACCGACAGAGGTCGCTGCAATTCGAGCGCGACTCGACCACCCGGTCATTGCTGTGGCCGACCATCCAATCGGCCTGCACGGCAAGATGAATCCGGACTTCTGGAAGGGAACCGGGGTGGAAGACTCTGCGGCAAAAGTGCTGAACGGTGTCTGCTACAATTCTTAATCGATATGGTACACCCGGGCTGCATTCCCTCCAGCAATCTTGCTCTTTTCCTCTTCCGTACACTCAGCCAGAATCTCTGCGAGAATTTGCTGCGAGCGGGGGAAGGTGCCTTCGGGGTGAGGATAATCTGAGCCCCACATCAGGTTATCCACGCCAATGATATGCCGATCGCGGACACCTAAGACATCTTCTTGGAAGCTCAGAAAGACATTGGTGTGGAAATAGTCACTGGGTAGCATGCCAGTTTTCAACGCTCGCTGACTTCGTGCCCGAGGACGTTGGGTATAGGTATTATCCAGACGATTGAGAAAATGGGGTGCCCAGGAGAGTTCTTGCTCGACAGAAACAACCTGGAGTTGCGGATACCGTTCAAAGACACCACTAAAGAGCATCTGAGACAGGGACATGCGCACCCAGTGATCAATATTGGTAAAAAAGGCTGGCGGGATGTCTTCAACGTCTAAGGCTAGGTCATTCGGCCCAGTTCGATTGGTGCCCACGTGCAGGCTGAGCGGCATACCCAAGTCTTGAGCTGCGGCCCAGAGCGGTTCGTACTCCGGTGAATCATACGGTCGATCCGGAGGTGGAGACACCGTGATCATCGCACCGGCCAGTCCCATTTTAGCACATCGTGTGAGTTCTCTGACGCCTTCTTGCAGGTTGTCAAGGTTGAGCATCGCAATGCCTCTG
This sequence comes from Binatia bacterium, assembly GCA_965231765.1. Classification (GTDB taxonomy): domain Bacteria; phylum Desulfobacterota; class Binatia; order Bin18; family Bin18; genus JAAXHF01. The sequence goes on along the minus strand of OZ246887.1, from coordinate 2,146,435 downwards.
AGCCCGTGCGGAAAAGGTTGGCAGAATTCGGCGAGCCAATTATTGTACGCCCGGCAGATAGCCGACAGCAGATCACTATCCGGTACGCTGTACACCAACAGGCCCTGGCTCGGATAGATGACACTCGCGGCTACGCCGTCCAGTTCCATATCATTAAGGTGTTCGGCAGGAATATAACTGCCAGGCCGGATATCTTTGAAGGCTCCAGCAAACGTGACCTTTTCAGGCTCTTCAAAACGCTGGCCAGCCTTATCTCCGCCTGAGCCTCCGCTGGCTCCTTTTATACCCTCGCAAACCCACCAATCGGTGTGATCTTCAGAGCGATGGATGACGCGCGGCGCATGCTCTCTGAACTGCGGCTCGATCCTACTACTCCATAAGTCTGGTGGCTCTAAGATATGACTGTCTGATGAGATGACCCGATAGCTCCCCATAATTCCCCTCCTGCATGGGATGGTCTGCTCGTCACGATCTCAGGTAAGCAGGCAGGGACTGCATTCGTCAAGAGTGCGAGCGCACGTGAGAGATTGACTTCGCTCCTGTCGTGTGGTCTGGACAGAGTGCGCGACGAAGCACGGAAACGAGATGGGACTTTGAAAAAGGAGAGATTGTATGACTACCAATGTCACAACGAGCTATGGACAACTGCAAGGGATCGACCAAGATCGCTGTGTCGCCTTTAAGGGCATTCCTTTTGCTGCCCCGCCAGTCGGTGAGCGGCGCTTTGCACCACCTATTCCGCCCCACAAGTGGGACGGGGTGCGGGACGCAACGCAGTATAGGGCGACGTCCCTCCAGGTTCCGAATGAAGGGCTGAACACGCTCCTGCCGGATCTCATTCCGGATGAACCTCAGGATGAAGACTGTCTGTATCTCAACGTCTGGACTCCGGCAGCTGATAATGCCAAGCGCCCAGTCCTGTTTTGGATTCACGGTGGCGCTTTCACCATGGGGTCCGGCTCGCCACCGCTGTACGACGGGAGCCACCTCGTACAGCGGGGCGACGTGGTCGTAGTCACGATCAATTATCGTCTGGGAGCGCTCGGCTTTCTGTGCCTACCAGAAGGTGTGGCTGGTGATGTCCGGACGAACTTTGGCATACTGGATCAGATCCAAGCGCTCAGATGGGTCCGCGACGAGATTGTCAATTTTGGTGGTGATCCGGACAATATTACGATTTTTGGCGAGTCGGCAGGCGCGATGAGTGTTGGCAGTGTACTTGTGTCGCCCCTGGCCCGGGGACTATTTCAGCGTGCTATTCCGCAGAGTGGAGCTGGGCATAACGCGCTGTCAGTGGAAACGGCGAGCGAAACAGCCCGGTTATTTGCTGAAATCTCTGGCGTGGACCTGCACGACGTCAAAGCTTTACGTGCTCTCCCTGTGGCCGCGATACTGGAAGCCCAGGCCAAGCTCGAGATGGAGTTGCTCAATAGTATGAGCCAGGGCCGTCCGCCTGAGATGTCTTTCCAGCCTGTCATTGATGGACACTTGTTGACGATGCTGCCGCTTGAGGCTGTCAGGCAGGGTCACGCGGCCGATATTTCGATCTTGATTGGCACAACAGGTGAGGAGTCGAAACTCATGACAGGCATGGTCGGCGGGCTGGAGCTGTCCGACGAGGCTCTGGCTGTTGCATGTGCCGGACGAGTGACTGCACCAGAAGATATTGCGACGGGCGTACACGTCCGTGATACCTACCGTCAGGCCCGAGCGGCGCGGGGAGAGAAGGCAAGCAATCACGACGTGTATGTTGCGGTCGATACAGACTACATGTTCCGCATCCCGACTGATCGTTTTGCCGAAGCCCAGACTACACATAACAGCCAGGTGTATACCTATCGACTCGACTGGCAATCGCCGTTGAAAGACCTCGGCGCTTGCCATGCACTTGACTTGCCATTTGTGTTTGGGACACAGGCAGAACCAGGCATTGCCGATTTTGCCGGTCCGGGCGCAACGCCGTTGGCTGAGAAAATGATGGACGCCTGGATTGCCTTTGCTCGGAGTGGTGATCCGAGCACGGCGGAGCTCCCTTGGGCGAAGTTCGAGGCCTCGAAGCGTTCGACCATGTTACTTGATGCAGACTGTCGAGTCGTTGAGAACCCGCGTGAAGAGGAACGGCTGTGCTGGGAGGGGAAAAGATAAGTGTCAGGTTCACAGCTGAAACAGTTGAGAATCGCCGCTTGGCTGGCAAAGCTTGAGGTCAAGATGGGGCTGTACGGATGAGCGCTCTCATGAGACAGCCCGGACAGATTTGGTAGCTCACTCATTCCCTTCTGTATGACCTACTTGCTCGCGCCGTGCTCGCTCTCCCTCAGGCCGACTGAGTCGTCACGAACTTTAAGCATATTCATGAACGAATGTGATGATCTTTTCAACGGCCTGCTTTGAAGCGGGCGCATCTGGCTTGCGAATCGCAAACCCCTCAGCTTCGCCTTCGAACAGCTCGAGTTGGACATGACCGCCTGCCTTGCGGTACTGCTCAACAAAACGATCGAGGTGCGGGCGCGGGTGGGCTTTGTCTTCGGTCCCTTGTATGTATAGGGCAGGGGGGAGTTCAGCCTGTTCGCCCCGTTCTAAGGCCATGACCGGGTTGCCCTCGGCCATGGCTTCTTCTGTCTTCCAGTATTTATCGTGGAGCGGCAGCACCAAGTCGATTAATTCGGGGTACGGTTTGCCGCCTGCTTTGAGCTGCTTTGCATAATGGTAGCGGCCCAGCGGGTCGATGACTGGCCAGCACGGGATAACGCAACGCACGCTGGCATCAACCGCTGGTGATCCATCCGGGAGCGGGATTGCCGAATAGCGCGGGTCATTGGGTCGCATGCCGAGCAGCGCGGCTTTATGTCCACCACTAGAGCTGCCTAAGATGCCGACTCGATCGGGGCTGCTCCCCCATTCGGTGGCTTTTGTCTTGAGCCACCGAATGGCGTAATTGATATCGACGAGTGAGCCTGGATACGATGCGTCAGGCGGCACCCGGAAATCGAGCGCTGCGACGACCACACCGCTTTTTGCCAAAGGTTCGTTGAGCGGCGTGTCCATCAAGCGGTCGCCCAAACACCAGGCGCCGCCGTGCAGCTCAACGATGAGTGGGAATGGTCCAGTGCCGCGCGGCTTGAACAGGCGGGCCAATAGCGGTTTGTCACCATGACGGATATATTCAACGTCTTCTACTTCAATGTCATACGTCTTCGATGCATTACTCATAGTGTACGCTCCTCTATTTGTGTTCCTGGGCGAGAGTGTGATACAGCTCAGGCCGACGGTCAGGTAAGAAATCCCATTTATCCTTGAGCTTGGAGATCGTATTCAGATGGATGCTGGCGACAACGAGTTCATCACCGTCAGTGTGAGCTTTCGCCAGAACCTCTCCTGTTGGCGAGATGACTTCGCTTCCGCCGATATATTCCAAACCGTCCTCGATACCCGCCTTGCCCGCAGCGACGATAAACAGCTGGTTCTCAATCGCTGCAGCGCGCAGCAGAATTTCAGCGGTTTCATGACCCTTCTCACGCGGCTGACCAAAGGTAGGCGTGTTGTACGGGATGCAGATGAGTTCAGCGCTACCCAGGGCCAAGGAACGATAGGCTTCTGAGAAACGCCGATCGTAGCAAATCAAGCTACCAAATTGGACCTTGGGCAAAACGGTGACCGGAAAGCCGAGATTGCCTTCCGTGAAATAGCGCTTTTCAAAAATATCAGGCCCCTCCCAACGTGGCTCAACCACGCCGGGAATATGGGCTTTGCGGTATTTATGAACAGCCTCTCCGTGTGGATCAATCAGCACCGCGCAGTTAAAGATCTGTCCATTCTCTCGCTCAGCATACGGGAGCAGCCAGTGCAGCTGTGCCTGTTGTGCCGCCTCAAACAGTGGCTCAGTCCCTGAGGGGGGAAAGCTCTCCTCTAAAAATTCGTCGCAGGACTCCCGGACGCGAGTCGCAAAGTACGGAGTTAAAGATAGCTCGGGGAAGGTCAGCAGTTCGACCTCTCGCTGCCCAGCTTCTGTCATCAATGTCACCATACGTTCAACCGTCTGCGCCTTGCTTGGAGAGCTGGGACCAAGCTGCGCAGCTGCAACGGTAAGCGTCTTATCCATATGATTCTCCTTTGAGGGCCTTCAATGACATTTCACGTCTCATACCACCGGCCGCGATATCACATCTCCCGACACGCGCCGCTTCAGCCAGCGGCCATCAGTCGAACTGCCGACTAACTTGCCAGCCTCAACAATCACCTTGCCTCGCAGCATGGTCATCACCGGCCAGCCCTGACAGGCAAATCCTTCCCAGATGCTATAGTCGGAGTCGGCATGCAGATCCTCAAGACCGATGGTTTTGTGCATCTTGGGATCAAGCAGGACCAGGTCAGCATCACTGCCGGGCTGAATCGCCCCTTTCTGTGGATACAATCCGAGCAGCTTGGCCGCATTGGCCGAGGTAATGTCAACAAAACGCTGGAGGGGCATGTTGCGCTCGGCCACAAACTTCGTGAAGGCGACGGGGATGCGGGTTTCAATACCATTGTGGCCGCCACATACCGACTCAATCGTATCGCCCCACAGCTTGGGTCCCTTGTGTGTCGTATATTCATCCGTGGCAGTGGTGGCTACCCGGCCATCTATCAACCCAGCAATCAGGGCATCTCGGTCATCGGCAAACTTGATAGCCGGGTAGGTGTGGATAGCCGTTCCGCCAGGTTTTTTATAATCCTCGCAAGTGAACTGCAGATAGTTGTGCAGCGCTTCACCGTATACCGGCTGGCCTGCGCTCTGTGCTTCAGCAATCGCGGCCACGCCTTCTTTGGCAGTGGTATGCACAAAATAGATGCCGGTGCCGGTATGCTGCGCCAGGCGAATAATATTCCGGAAGGCTAAATCCTCAGACAAATTGTTGTGGACGAGATGCAGGTTATAGCCTTGGTCTTGCCCCTCACGCTTGAGCTTCTCGGTCATATACCGAACGACTTCATCTTCTTCCGCGTGCACTGCCATAATGCCGCCGTGTTTGGCGACCTCTGTGAAGATGGCTGACAGATGGCCGTAGGGAACGCGAATCGGATGAAAGGTCGTGAATATTTTAAAGCTGGCAACGCCTTCCTGCACAGCTTCACCAATCTGACTAATCGTCTCCGGCACAACCTCACCAGCCAGGATGTAATGAAAGGTATAGTCGGTGTAAGCATGCGTGCGAAAAACGTCTCTGCGCTCTTCCACCACGCTCATGATCGCTTTGGGCGGAGCATCTCCTTTCTCCTCAAAACTGAGATCACCAGCAAAATCCACAATCGTCGTCACTCCGCCAAAGGCGGCCGCCCGACTGGCATCTTGCGGTGGCTGAGTCATGATATCGGGCTGGCCGGACCACTCACTGGGCACGGGAATGCCGATATGGGCGTGCGGCTCAATGCCACCCGGAATGACAATCTTGCCGGTCGCATCAATCACCCGGCCTGCGTCTGCGGCCAAGGTGCCAGCCCAGCCCACAGCAGCAATCTTTTCGCCCTGGATACCGACATCCATCTCTCCCACCGCTTGAGGAGTAACAACCTGTCCACCTGTGATGACGAGATCGAGCATGGAAACCTCCTTTTGTTAAGGTCTGAGATATTCACTCATTGTTCACATTCCCAATTGGCGCTTTAGAAAAATCCCAAGCTTGGATTTTCTTGGGGGTAACTTTTGTTATCACCCGGCCGGCATTGTCTTTAAACAGCTGACTCTGCTCGATGCCCGGCTGGGAGAACAGCTCGCGGTACGACTCGCGGGTAAAGCCCAGCGCGCCATCGCGGGCGGACAATGGGTACCGACTACCGACCATGGCCACCGCCTGCTCGGGGGTGTATTCGCCCTGCCACGGGCCGGCTTCAATCGTCACCTTTTTTCCCGAGCCGACTTCGGCCATTTCCACATCGCCTTTGATAATAACCGCCTTGGCCATATTGCTGCGCATGCCCATCACAGGCCGGTCATCCATATCGATAGCAACCGAACAGCGCGGGTTTTTGGCCAAATCCTTAAAAGGCTTCCGATTGCGGGTCAGCGAGACGTACAAACACTGGCCATCCCAGTAGTACCACAGCGGGGTGACATGCGGATATCCATCTTGGCCAATCGTCGCCAGGCGGGCGACCCAGCGACCTGACAGAAAATCGTCAATCTCGTCTTTGCTCATGGCGACATCGGGATGCCAGGCCAGGGCGCCGCTTACTTTCATTGTATGCCTCCCACACTTTTTACTCTGTGACCCATAGGTCCTTGCTCAAGCGGTTCGTCAGAATCTCGCAGTCTGTCTCAGTCACCTTTTTTCCGGTCCGCCCTGTTTTGTCTCATACGCTGGCTACCGTTGAGTCAGCAGGAGCGCATCGACTCCAGCCTCTTCCATCAGAGCACGTGCTCGGGTGACACGTCGTTCGTACTCCTCTGGCGGAAACTCGGCACACTGCGGCTCTTTCAGCTGTGTGTCCCTCCTACATTCCCTTATTGTCGAGAATGCAGACAAATACAAGAGAAAGAGGGCAGACGCAGCGCATCAAAAAAGTGCCAGCTGTTCGGACGGGGGTGGGCAGCCGTTGAGTATAAATAAAAAAGCCCTTGTTTTCACAAGAGCTTTTCGGAAGCCACCCATCGGAGTCGAACCGACGACCTGCTAATTACGAATCAGCTGCTCTACCAACTGAGCTAGGGTGGCATGCTGTCGAAAGAACACAGACTGTAGAGGAAAATGGATAAATGACCACCGAGAGAATGTCAATTGGCCTGATTTATCGCTCCCAGTCCTGCCAGCAGATCTTTGGCCGCTTGGCATGGATCGGGTGCTGCGCTTACGGCTGAAATGAGTGCAATACCGTGGGCTCCGGCGGCCTGGACCTCAGCAATGCGGTCTGCGTGTATGCCGCCAATGGCGAATACGGGAGCGGTACTTTGCTGCACCGCTTGGCGTAAATGTTCCAGTCCTTGCGGTTCTCCATAGGCTGCTTTGGACGGGGTGAAGTACACTGGTCCAAAAACAATAAAATCTGCGCCTGTCGCTGCGCTGATTTCAGCTGTGGAATGCGTTGAGACACCAATCAGTTTATCTGGACCGAGTAGCTCTCGGGCTGTACTGACTGGAAAAGATGTCTGACCGAGATGCACTCCATCAGCGTCAACCGCAAGCGCAACATCAATGCGGTCATTAATCAGCAGGCGGGCCTGATAGTGAGCTGTCACGTCTCGTAGCTGAGCCGCGAGCGCATATAGCTCGCCGCCTTCAAGATCTTTTTCGCGCAGCTGTACGGCGCGGACGCCACCATCTAAGGCTGCTTGGACAACGTCGAGCAGGGGCCGACCAGCCGTTTGTTGCCGATCGGTGACACAGTACAGATGAAAGTCTATTGAAGCGTGCAATTGAGTCGTAAATTTAGTCTATTAACCCTTGCAGTGGACTCGACGCTGTGGCGTACAGTTTCTTAGGCATACGGCCAGCCAAGAACGCTTTACGGCCGGCTTGGATACCCAGCTGCATGGCTTCGGCCATCAGGATAGGGTCTTTGGCTCCAGCGATAGCTGTATTCATCAATACGGCCTCACAACCCATCTCTAAGGCAATGGCAGCATCCGAAGCCGTGCCGACTCCGGCATCAACAATCACCGGAACGTGCGCGTGTTCGCGGATAATCTGGATATTGTACGGGTTACGAATGCCGAGCCCTGAGCCAATCGGTGCCGCCAACGGCATGACTGCGGCACAGCCCATGTCTTCGAGTTTTTTGCACGAGATGGGGTCGTCGTGAATATACGGCAGGACAATAAAACCTTCATCAACCAGGATTTTGGCCGCTTCAAGCGTTGCTGGGATATCGGGGAAGAGCGTCTTGTCGTCGCCGATGACTTCCAGCTTGACCATCTTGCCAACCCCTGCCTCACGCGCCAGACGGCAGGTCCGAATCGCGTCTTCAGCTGTGTAGCAGCCGGCGGTGTTTGGCAAGATGGTGTACTGCTTGGGATCAATGTAGTCGAGCAGATTCTCTTTGCTCGGATCGGTGATATTCACCCGCCGTACGGCGACTGTCACAATATCAGCACCAGAGGCTTCAATGGCGAGCTTTGTCTCCGCAAAATCCTTATACTTGCCCGTGCCCACGATAAGGCGTGACTGATACTCTTTGCCAGCGAGAATGAATGGGTCATCCATAGTCTACGTACCCCGTGCAGAAAGCTTCATTGACTTTCAGGTTCTAGCCTCCGCCTACAAAATTAACAATCTCAATCACATCGTCTGCTTGCAGACGCTGCTGTGCATATGTTTCGCGGGGGATAATGTCTCGGTTCACCTCAGCGGCGATACGCTTTTTGGCCAGGCCAAGATCTTCAACTAAATCTGCCAGCGTCCAGTCGTCCTGACAGCTGCGCTCTTCGCCATTGAGGACAATCATCATAGCGGCCCCAACATAGTCCTTCACCTGAAGCTTGACAACCCATACCGATGTTTGTGGACACGCATGGAGACAACCGCCTGGACAATCTCCAGGGCTTTTGTTATGTCCCCTCACGGGCCTGCGGATTTGTCGGACCTGGTTCAAACATGCCTCGAATGTTCTTGAATCTTTCTGAATCTGGGCCGAATCGTCACCATGCCTAGCTGGACGCGCCGTCTGAGTTTCGCCATTCTTCGCCCCTTATTAAGGAGTAGCCCATGCCGAGTGTGAGCCGCGCGCTCATCAGTGTGAGCGATAAACGTGGAGTCGTTGAATTTGCCCGTGGCTTGGCCACTCTTGGGATTGAAATCCTTTCAACCGGTGGAACCGCCAAGGCCCTGACTGAGGCTGGTGTCTCGGTTGTTCCCGTCGAAGACTTTACTGGTTTTCCTGAGATGCTCGACGGACGGGTCAAGACCTTGCATCCGCGTATTCATGCCGGCATCTTGCATCGACGGCATGACCCCAGCCATCAACTGGCAATGACCGAACATGGACTGAAGCCGATCGATTTAGTCGTGGTGAATCTGTACCCATTTGAGCAGACAGTTGCCCGACCGGACTGCACGTTTGCTGAGGCGATTGAAAACATCGATATCGGCGGTCCCTCTTTGCTCCGGGCGGCAGCCAAAAATCATGCTGATGTTGGGGTGGTGGTTGATCCGGATGATTATCCGCAGATCCTGGATGCCTTGCAGGCAAATGGCAGCTTGTCTGATAAGCACAAACTCGAACTGGCTAAGAAGGCCTTTCGACTGACCGCGCGTTACGATGCCGCGATTGCCGACTACCTGGGGAGTCTGGATGGGGACGAACGTGTCCCATTTGGCGAGACCGTGCATTTCCAGTATGTCAAAGCGCAAGAACTCCGCTACGGGGAAAATCCACATCAAAAGGCGGCCTTCTACCATGCAGCGGATATCCAAGAAGCGTGTATTGCCAATGCCCGTCAACTCCAGGGCAAGGAGCTGTCGTTCAACAATATTGTAGATGCAAATGCGGCTTTTGAGCTGCTGGGCGAGTTTGACGAGATTGCGGCAGTCGCTGTTAAGCACACCAATCCGTGTGGAGCGGCGACGTCCAAGATCTCACTAGCCGATGCTTTTCGTAAGGCGTGGGCGTGTGATCCGGTCTCGATTTTTGGTGGGATCGTCGGCTTCAATAGAGAGGTCGATGGTGGAACGGCTCAAGAGATTGTGAATCTATACGAGCAAGGCTTCCTGGAAATTGTCATTGCTCCCAAGTTCTCAGCCCAGGCGATGGAGATGCTGGCGTCTTCAAAGCGGCTGCTTACTATTCGACTGTTAGAAATTCCACAGCTGTCTGATCCAAAACCGGCTCAGTTCGAGGCCAAACCTGTTGTTGGTGGTTTACTGCTCCAAGATCGTGATCAGGCTCGCATTCGAGTGGAAGATTGTGAAGTCGCGACCAAGCGCAGGCCGACCCCCGAAGAATACCAAGCCTTAGATTTTGCTTGGCGGGTTAGTAAACATGTAAAGTCCAACGCGATTGTCCTGGCCGGTCAGGATCAGATCGTTGGCGTGGGAGCTGGCCAAATGAGCCGGGTCGATTCGGCCAAGATTGCAGTTTCCCGCGCACGCGATCTGGGATTGGAGACGCGCGGTTCGGTGGTGGGGTCGGATGCTTTTTTTCCCTTTCGGGATGGCCTTGATGTCACTGCTGAGGCTGGTGCAACTGCCGTGATTCAGCCTGGTGGCAGTCGGCGTGACAAAGAAGTCATTGCCGCAGCCGACGGGCATGGCATGGCCATGATTTTTGCCGGCCTGCGCCATTTTCGTCACTAAACTTATGACACAACAGCACGTCCTGGTGATTGGAGCGGGTGGTCGTGAGCACGCTTTGGTCTGGAAAATTCGCCAGAGTCGCCTGGTCTCCCAGGTATACTGCGCGCCGGGCAACCCCGGCATTGGTGAGATGGCTGAACTGGTAGACGTGAAACCAGAAGATGTTGCTGGCCTGTGCCATTTTGCCAGGCAAAAACGGATTGACCTGACGGTCGTCGGGCCTGAAATTCCCCTCAGCTTGGGAATCGTTGATACCTTTGAGGCCCAAGGGCTGCGCATCTTCGGACCGACCCGCCAGGCTGCCCAGTTGGAAGCCAGTAAAGCGTTTACCCGCGAATTGTTGCAGGAACAACAGGTCGCTTCGCCTGCCTTTGGTGTGTTTACCGATCCACACGCAGCCCGCCAGTATGTGGCTCAGGTTGGAGCGCCGCTGGCAGTCAAAGCGGATGGTTTGGCCGCCGGTAAGGGCGTGCTCATCTGTCCGACGCTGGAAGAGGCATATGCTGCAATTGACAAAATCATGCAGGCACGGGCTTTTGGGGAGGCGGGCGAGCGGATTGTCATCGAAGAGTTGTTGGAAGGTGAGGAAGCCTCGTTTCTGGCCTTTACCGATGGGACAACAGTCTTACCGCTAGCATCTGCTCAAGACCATAAACGTATTTTTGACGCAGACCGGGGACCAAATACTGGTGGTATGGGAGCCTACTCGCCAGCCCCAGTGATTACCCCTGAGCTGTCTGAACAGATTCTGGATGAAATCCTATACCCGACGGTCCGCGGACTGCGACAGCGAGGAATTGTCTACAAAGGGATCTTGTATGCGGGCCTGATGATGACGCAGTCTGGCCCCAAAGTCATTGAGTTTAACGCCCGTTTTGGTGATCCGGAATGTCAGCCCTTAATGCTGCGTTTGCAATCTGATCTGGTCGAAGTCATTGACGCGGCTATTGATGAGCGCCTGTCTGAGGTCTCACTGGTCTGGGATGACAGACCAGCTGTGTGTGTCGTCCTGGCAGCTGAGGGCTATCCGGGCAGTTACGAAAAAGGGCACCCCATTGCAGGTTTGGAAAGTTTATATACGTGGTCGGACGGAGTTGTTTTTCACGCTGGCACGGCGAAAAAAGACGATACGTTTGTCACCCACGGCGGTCGGGTCTTGGGCGTGACTGGAACGGGCACAGATCTGGACACCGCGCTCAGTAACACCTATCAGGCGGTTGAAAAAATTTCCTGGCCAGGCATGCACTTCCGGCATGATATTGGTCAGCGTGCCCTGCACCGCACCTAGGGCACCTAACGGAAACACTATTGAGGATACATGGCGCAGATTCGACCCTTTCGCGGCATACGTTATAACCCGGCGGTCGTCGGAGACCTCCAGCAGGTTGTCTCGCCCCCGTACGATGTGATCTCCAAACAACAGCAGACCTTACTGCATTTGCAGAGCCCGTATAACGCGATTCATCTTGATCTGAACCAAGACCCTGAACGGTATGCAACAGCAGCCAATCTGTGGCATGCCTGGCGGCAAAAAGAGGCGGTGACACAGGATCAAGAGCCGAGTCTCTATGTCTACCGTCAAGAATTTACTGTATCCGATGGCCAGACTCTGCGGCGCACCGGCATCCTGAGCGCTGTTCAGCTGGAAGAGTTTTCCAGCGGTGTGATTCGCCCCCACGAACAGACCTTTGAAGGCGCTAAAAGTGATCGTCTGGCGCTGCTCAAGGCCTGTGAGGCGCATCTGAGTCCGGTGTTTTTGTTGTATGCCCGCAAAGACTGGTCAGCTGAGCACGTGTTTGCCTCGGAGCTTACCGCTTCACCTGTGATTGATGTCAAAGACGGCCAGGGCAGCCGTCACACCGTCTGGCAGGTGACCAACCCAGATCTGATCGCTGAAGTGGCGGCTGGTTTAGCCCAAGAATCTTTTATTATCGCTGATGGACACCATCGGTATGAAACGGCGCTGAAATATCGACGTGCACTCCTGGAGCAGGGTGATACCCGTTCCGACGCCCCGTTTCAAAGCGTCTTGGCGTATGTGACCAATGCGGCGGATGCAGGTGTGGTGATTCTGCCCACGCACCGCCTCCTCAAAGACGCTCCTGTGCCAAGTGCCCACAATTTACGCTCTGTGCTCAAGCGCGATTTTCGACTGTCGTTATATGCCCGTGATAACGCTGCGGACTTTTTTGTCGCGCTGAAGGGAGCTGGAGCCGCTGATGGCAGCCGCCGGATTGGTTGTGCGCTGGCCGGGGCTGAACATTTCTGGCTGTTATCTTTTGATGAACGGATGAACCATGGCCCAACAACATCGGCTGCGCTCCGGGCTTTGGATGTGACGGTGCTGCACGATGTGATTTTTCAGCGACTTCTGGGCTTGACACCAGAGCTCCAAAAGAAACATGTGTCGTATACCAGCAGTCATGAAGCGGCGCTGCAAACGGTGACGGCCCAAGAGTGTCAGGCTGCGTTTTTTCTGAATCCAACCCCATATGAGCAAGTCGAACAGGTGTGCGCTGGTGGCGAGACAATGCCCCAGAAATCGACGTACTTTTATCCTAAACTCTTAACTGGCCTTGTCTTTTATAGTGTTGCGGATGAAGGCTAATGCGCTTGTTTCGTGAGCTGAGCGCCCTGCTCGCACAGCCGACAGCGTGGTCGGGCTGGGCGCACCGAGGAAAATGGTACGTGAGAAAAGGCCCACAGCGGTATGAGCGCTGCGGACCTCTGAGAGGATTTTAGATGTGCGGAGGTCTGACGAGAGTACGCTAGTAGCGCCGTCCGCCGCCGCCGAATGGGCGTCCGCCACCACCACTGCCGCGTCGTTCTGATGGTCGGGCTTCGTTGACTTTCAATATGCGTCCCAGCTCAGTCTGGCCGTTAAAGCGCTTGATCGCGGCTTCGGCATCTTCTTTTGAGCCCATCTCAACAAAGGCAAAGCCTTTTGATTGTCCGGTGCCCCGGTCTGAGACCAGGCTGACGCTTGAGACCGTGCCTGCGTCTTTGAAGAGCGTCTCAATATCCGCTGCGGTCGCAGTATACGGTAAATTGCCGACAAACAGGCGTGTGCCGCGCGACCGGACCGGACTGGAGGATGGACGATCAGAGTCGCCGCCTGGGCGGGGTCCTCTTTCTCTTGGACCCGCGCCGCGCATCAGGCTGGCTTCATTCACGACTAAGGTCTTGTCTTCAATCTCGCGGCCATTCAGAGCCACCATTGCGGTTTGACCTTCGTCGTTATCGACCATTTCAACAAAAGCAAATCCGCGCGACCAGCCGGTAGCTGGGTCAGTCATCAGCTCGGCCGAGCCGATCTGGCCAAACGGGGTGAACAAGTCTTCCAGTTCAGGAAAACACAGCCGTGGGGGCAAATTGCCCACGTAAAGACGCATACTCAATAGAAGAAACCTCCCTAAAAGACAGGACCATAGCGCGGAAACAGTCAAAAGAATAGAACCCGGCTAACCGCGCGCCTCAGCCGGGGAGGACTGTTACCAGCGGCGTTCTCCTCTGCCACCGTCTCTAGGCCCGCGCGGTTCCTTCGGCTTGGCTTCGTTAACGGTGAGCGGACGACCGCCCAGGTCGTACTCGTGGAAACGTTCGATTGCGGCTTGGGCTTCCTCCTGGCTACCCATTTCGACAAAACCAAAACCGCGTGAGCGGCCACTGAACTTGTCTGTGATGATGTTTACCGACTCAACAGCTCCGGCTTGAGCAAACAGCTCTTCTAAGTCCGCATCTGAGGTACTGAAAGGAAGATTTCCGACAAAAAGCTTCATGGCCACGTTTTTCCTCCATGATAGTGAAATAAGAGTAAGCCCAGCAAACTCTAAAATTCAACACAATGCAAGTGGCCGCTCATGGCGACGGACCCCTTAAAGTAGGGAGTGTCTTCCAGATAGCGGAAGCATACGGGACATGGCTGCTCTTCTCGGTGTGGGCCTCACTGCATGGGGGATTGCCTGTCTGCAAGATAACACCTCGCTCGCCCTTGCCGATAGTGGTATACTTCGCCAGCAATCACCAAGTCATAGAACTCTACAATTATGAAGAACAATGCTCTCTTGCTAGATGCCTCGGCAGTGATCCTGGCCGGTGGCAAAAGCTCCCGCATGGGGCAAGCAAAAGCTTTGCTGCCATTTGCTGGGGAGCCACTCATCGTTCATACGGTCCGGCGTCTGACCCGACTCTTCCCTGATATCGTTGTGGTCGCCGCTCCCGAGCAGGAGCTACCCTCACTCCCAGTCACACTGGTGCATGATGCTGTTGGCTATCAGGGACCTGTTGGCGGGATATGTTATGGACTGCAAGCTGCGCAACGAGAGATATGTTTTGTGACATCGTGTGATGCACCCTTTTTGCAGCCGGCTTTGCTGACACACCTCGTCGCGCGCAGTCCAGACTATGACGTGGTCGTGCCGTTCTGGCAGGACCGCTTGCAGCCCCTGCTGGCGGTCTACCGGCGGAGTGTCGTGCCGCTGCTGCAAGGACAACTCGAACGTGGCGAACGGCGGCCGATTTTGCTGTATAAAAAAGTTCCGACGCTTGAGGTGAGTCCGGATGAGATTCGTCAGTTTGACCCTGACGGATACAGTTTCCGGAATATGAATAGTCCCCAAGACTACCAGGACGCACTGGATTTGTGGCAGACACTGTACCACACTGAGGAATCGCCCCAAAATGAGACGGATGATCAAGATCGTGGAGCGGATAAGACCGTAGCTGATACCATGGCTTGCACGGTTGAACTGTTTGGCGTCGCTCGGCTGAAGGCCAAAACCGCCCGTGTTGCGCTGACGCTCCCGGCTGATGCTGATCTTGGTGCGGCACTGTCTGCTTTAGCCGACGCCGTGCCTGCGCTTGTGGGGTCTGTGTTGATACAAGACCCACATAAGCTGGTTCAACTGATCCCGGGATTTGCCTGCAATGTGAATGGCCAAGCGTTTGTGTGGGATATGCGTACCGCCGTGCAGGCTGGGGATAGTCTTTTGATTCTGTCGAGTGATGCAGGAGGGTAGGGGCGGGGGAGAGAAGTCAAAGGGCAAAAGTCAAACGTCAAAAATACGAACAAGATAAGAAATAGCTGAGTGCCCTCTCGAACTTCTGCTGCCCCTCTGCTCTGTGCCACTCCTTTGTCCAGCTGCACCCCCTGCCCGCTCCAATGATTTTCCCATCCTTTCTTTTCCCCTCTTAATTTCGTACAACTCGGGTGTGTATGGATTTCATGGCCGCTTACTGCATATTGACCTCTCGCTGGGCTCCTTTTCCTGGAAGGCGTTAGAGGAATCACGCCTCCAGGCGTTTCTCGGTGGTATCGGGCTCGGTACCAGCTTGCTGTATGAATACGCTCCGCCAGGTGTCGAACCGTTTGCCCCGGAGAATCCGCTGATCTTTACGAGTGCGCCGCTGGTCGGCACTGGGCTCACCACAACAGCAAAGTTTGCCGTTGTGACGAAGTCGCCACTGACCGGTTTTATTGCTGACTCACTGTCCTCTAGCTTTTTTGCGCTTGAATTAAAACGGACTGGGCTGGATGCTGTGGTCATGACCGGACAAGCTGAGCAGCCCGTCTACGTCTGTATTACTGAAGATGGGGTAGAGATACGCGAAGCGGCCGAACTGTGGGGCAAGAGCGCGCAGGAGACTGAGGCAGCCGTCCGCGACGAACTACACGACGCTGAGGTGCGGGTTGCGGCGATTGGCCGGGCTGGAGAAAATCGGGTTCGTTTTGCCACTATTAGTAACGAAGGACGCCATGCTGGCCGGGGTGGGGTAGGGGCGGTCATGGGGGCAAAAAATCTGAAAGCGATTGCGTTGCGTGGACGGGACAGAACAGCTGTGGCCGACCCGTCTGGCGTGGAGGCGATTGCGGCCGGTTTGCGCCGCCAGAGTCTCAGCTCAGTCACAGCCAAGTATCGAGAGATTGGAACGGTAGCCAATCTTTCAGTATTCAACCGCCTGGGCACGCTGCCGACCCGTAATTTTCAGCAATCTACCTTTGAACATGCTGATGCGCTGAGTGGTGAGCAGCTCATGAGCAATAATTTTAGTCGGGCGCATGGCTGTGCCTCATGTACTATCCGCTGTGAGCGTTTGTTTATGGCCCTCAGCGGTAAGGAGCAGCGTCTTGAGTACGAAACGCTGTTTGCCCTGGGTCCACTGTGCGGCATTGAGGAGCCGGATGTTGTCCTACAGGCTGCCGCTCTGTGTGATCAGTATGGATTGGATACGATTAGCACTGGCGGCACGCTGGCTTGGGCGATGGAATGTGCCGAGAAAGGATTGTTGCCTGAGGCTGAGACTGTGGGGTTACGGTTTGGCCAAGCTGAGGCATTGCTGGAGACGATCAGGGTTATAGGTGAGCGCAAAGGGATTGGGGAGCGTTTGGCTGAAGGGTCGCGGCGGGCGGCAGAAGGCATTGGAGAGGAAGCCATGCGATGGGCTATGCACGTCAAAGGTATGGAATTACCCGGCTATGAGCCACGCAGCCTGAAGACCATGGCGTTGGGACTTGCGGTCAGTCCGCGGGGGGCATGTCATAATCGGTCTGGAGCCTATGAAGCCGATTTTTCTGGCCAGGTTGACCGGTTACAGGTCGATGCGCAGCGTGGGGCGCTCGTAGCAGCCTCAGAGGATTTTTCCGCCGTTCTGGATTCGCTGATTGTGTGTAAATTTTTACGTAAATGTTTTACTGATTTTTATTCGGAAGCGGCTGCGTTAACGAGCAAAATCACGGGCTGGGAATTTTCTGAGCATGATTTGCGTCGTGTGGGCGAGCGGATTAATACCCTCAAAAAGCTGTTCAATATGCGCGAAGGTTGGCAGCCGCAGGACGATTGGCTGCCGCCTCGGTTGCTGAGTGAGAAGCTGCCGACTGGGGTCGTGCAAGGCGTTGGCTTAACGACGGATGAACTGTCTCAGATGATCGACAGCTATTATCAGGCGCGCGGTTGGGAGGGGGCTGGAACGATTTCTCAGGAGAAACTCGAAGAATTACACCTGCTGCACGTTGTATGACCCCCCAGATACATGTAGGTTCTCATGACTCTCTCTTTTGCCAAGGGAACTCTCTCATATCTTAAGGAGAACACATGCAGGCAAGATCGATACAGTTCAAGAGCCAGAACCCCTCCAAGCGGCTGCCCATTGGCATCATCGCCCTAGTCACGCTGACCGTGATGACTCGGGGGTGGGGCTCTGTTTCTTTCGCCGCTGAAGATCAGAGTTATAGCGCCTTTACGAGCTGGTTTGAACAACATCGCGAAGCCCCGCCGACATTCACCCCAGGCCAGACCTTGACTTTAAAAGACCGTAACGCACTTGAGCCGTTTATTCCCCAACCAGCCTGGGAGTATTACTTCTTTGATGACATGGAAATGAAAATTGCTGAGACGGGACACTATCCTCCCCCGCTGGAGTGGGGCAAGAACGTCCCGATTGACTATCATTTGGATGAGGATGGTGTGCTGGTCAATTTTAAAGGCGGGGGCTTTCCTTTTCCTGATATCGCCCCGAATGACCCGCAAGCTGCGGTTAAAGTCATCTGGAATATGCTGTGGCGGCCCGGCTCCAACGATTATGTGATGCCAATGGTCGCTTGGTCACGCAGCGAAGAAGGCCAACTCGATCGCGAGTTTGAGTTTACTGCGGTCAGTGCCGAGTACGCCCACGGCGATCACGCGCTGGTACCCGGCTATGAAGAGGTGCGCAGCAAGTCGCTCATGGAGTTCCGTTCTCCACGCGATTTGACGGGTGCCAAGAACCTGTCAATTACCTACATCGATCATCGCAAAGAAGACAGTGGCTGGATGTATTCGCCGGCGCAGCGCAAACCACGCCGGATGCTCGCCTCGGAACGCACCAGCGAAGTCATGGGCATGGATTTCACGATGGAAGATGCGATGGGCTTTGGCGGCAAAGTCCATGAACAGAATTGGACCTACTTGGGCCGGAAAAAGGTGCTGGCCACGACCAACGTGGCAACCAACCCCGATGCCGGCGGTCCGCACTTATGGGTGCCGAATAAAGCGCGCTGGGAACTCCGCGACACCCATATGCTCTTGATTGACCCCAAGGCAGATAACCATCCGTATAGCCATAAGATTGTGTTCGTTGATACCGAGACGTATTGGGTGCACTGGATGGTCGCCTTTGATCGCAAAGATGATCAGCTATTGCGTATGAACCAGCATTTTCTCAAATACTCAGAGAGCTATATTGAAGAGCCAGGCATGCAAGCGCCTTTTCTCAAGCAGGATATGGCTGCTAATGTTGGCCATCACGTCTTCATCCATGTGGGCGAGACGGATATCAATGCCAAAAAGCCGCATGCCACGTTTACGCACTGCTATGTGGCCAAGAAATCATTCTCGCCGAGTCGGGCAAAGCAGTTCTACTCGTTGCGCAATATGGTCAGCGGCCGGCGTTAGATCAGATCTTGCCGGCTTTTGTGGGCTCTCTCAGTTCAGCAGCTTTCCTGTCTTTCCCTGAGCGCTCTTGTCGCGCTCAGGGATTCTGATATTCCACATCACACCAATCACACTAAGGAGAATATAGGTGACCCATCGCATACGATTTGCTCTGCTCATTTTTGTCGGTATCGGATTTTGGCTCTTTCCACCTCACAGCCAGGCTCAGACAGACTCTTCTCGTGATCGTATCATGCAGCGTTTTTCCCCCTACCGTGCGGGATCTCCGCAGGTAGAAGGAATCAGTCCAGGCATGACTCTCAACAGCAGCAATGCGAGTGCCGCGGCTGCCGTACTGCCGCCTGAAATCCTCAGCTATGTGGCAGCTGGAGATGTGAGCATTTCCATTCAGGAAACCACCGATCTGCCGCTCAGACAGGCATTTATTGACGCCACGCTGCAAAACTATGAAGGCGTTGTGGTTGGCGAAGAAGAACTCCAGAATTATGTCTCTGGTCTGCCTTTCCCATTGCTTGAGCCACAAGACTCACAGGCTGGACTCAAAGCAGTGTGGAATCTCCGTTATCGTGACCAAGGCGATACAAGCCAGATGTGGGCAATTAATGCGCTGCTGAATGCGAGCGGGACAGTCGAGCGCAGCTCTCGATTTGCCTTTATGTCGCTGTACGGTATGCATCGTATAGATCCGGCAAAAAACGTTGCTGCATGGGAAAACCAGGGCGTCTACACCAAACGCTACTCCCAGATGCTTGCTCCTTCCGATGCTGAAGGCAATCAGCTCATTGGGGTGACCTATGATAATGACGCGCTGCCCCAAGACCAGTGGGCGTATGATCCAAAGAGTCGGCGCACCCGGAAGATTGTCTATAATCCGTATGTGTCACCTGAGCAGGGGGTGCTGCTGATTGAGGATCGGTCTGGTTTTCTGGGTTATATTGCCGATTATGACTGGACGTATGTCGAAGAAAAAGTCGTGTTGACCCCTGGCCCTATTAAAGCTGATAAGCCGACCTGGGGGGGCAAAGGGAACTGGTATTTTGTTGACCCGTGGGAATTACGTCAGGCCGTTGTCGTCGAGGGAAAACCTAAGAATGGGCACCCGATGTACAGTCGCCGGGTGCTGTATATGGACGTCCAGACAGCGCTTCCGCTGTATGCCTTGACCTACGATCACGATGGCAATCACAAACGTACGTTTTTCCTCATCCCCCGCCATCCGGAGTATGATCCATGGGATAACAAAGAGTGGTTTGCTCAGATTGCCGCTCAGGGGTCCATCGACTACCAGCTGGAGCGGGGCAATACTTTTGAGATCTACAAAATTCTCCACAACCGGCCGATGAACCCCAATAAGTTCAGCGTGATGGCGCTGATGCTGTCTGGAAAGTGAGACGTAGTTTTGTAGGGGCGCTTGGCCAAGCGCCCCTACTTGCCTCGCAACAACGACAAACCAAAGGCGAGACCACACACACAAGCCGAGGACACAAACACATCCTGAAAAGCAGGCATAAAGCCTTGCAGGGGACTCAGCTGCCCAGCTAAGGCCTCCCCCGTGTGCACCAGCCGCTGTGCATCAAACAGCATACTCGCCCCAGTCACTCCGAGCACGACTCCCAAGGTGCGCATCATCTGCGTCATGCCGCCAGCGACGCCTTGCTGCGTGCGAGGAATTGAGCCCATCACAAAGCTCATGTTCGGAGCTTGAAACACGCCAAGTCCAAGACCAACAATTCCCAGCGCAAGTGCCACTGACACGTAGCTTGCTCCAGCGTCCAAGGTGCTTATCAGCCACAAGCCGAGGACTTCAAGTCCTAAGCCCAAAGAACTGATGCGGGACGTGCCGAACTGATCAGACAAGCGGCCGGCGAGCGGAGCGGCCAAGGCGGTTGTCACGGCAGCTGGCAGCAGCAACAGGCCGCCGACGGTTGCCGGATAGTGGAGTACCTTGACCAGATAGTGCGGCACCAGCAGCCAAATGGCAAACATTGAACAGTTGGCTAACAGGTTTAAGAGATTGGCGATGCTAAAAGCGGGTTGTCGGAACAAGCTCAGGTCGACCACCGGAGCGCTCACCCGCTTCTCTGTGACGACAAATCCGATTGTGCTCAGCGTCGCCGCCAGAAAAAGGGATACAACAAGTGGTGACATCCAGCCCAGATCGTGGCCCCGACTCACGGCCAGCAAGAAGCCTGCGACGCCACCGGCGAGTGTCAGCGCGCCGAACAGATCAAAGCGTTGATCGGTGTCAGCCGCTTGGGCCAGCGGTTGTTGTTGTGCCGCAAACCAGGCCAACAGGAGAGCCGGAACAATCCGAAAAAGGTATACTGCTCGCCAGCCAAATCCATCGACCAACACTCCGCCAAGCAGGGGCCCAATGGAAACACCGACGGCCATACTCATCTGGAAGATGCCCAGCGCTCGCCCCCGTTCCTCAGCTGGAACAGACAGGGTGACCAGCGCTGGAGCCGCCCCAAGCACCAAAGCTGCAGCCAGCCCTTGTCCCACCCGAGCAACCAGCAGCCACGCAAAACTTGGTGCCACGCCGCAACCGAGTACAGCCACAGCACTCAGGACTAAACCCAGCCGCAGCAAGCGAGTATGCCCCAGCAGATCAGCCAGCCGTCCACAGCTCACCAGCAGGCTGGCATACGTCAGCACATAGCTCACCACCACCCACTGCATCATCGTCACATCGAGTTGAAACGCTTCGGTGATAGCAGGAAAGGCAATATTGACCGACGTATCGAGGGCACCCAGTAGGCCGCTCAGACTCGCGACCCAGAGAGCAGACGGGCGCATCCCCCTCGCTACTGTCCCATAAACGGTTTCTTGACCCAGCCCTGATCAAACGGACTCCAGAAATTCTGGATCAAGGCGAGATTCTGCATCTTCCATTCTCCGTTCACCCGGACATACTCCTCCTCGTAACGGGCGCTACCCCATACCGCCTGTTCTCCGCCTTCTTGCCGCATGGTGCACGGCTCTAGCAGATACCAACGACCTGTCGCCCGGTCACCGTTGACTTCGATCTGCGGGTTCATCACGTAATGGATGGCAAACGACAGGGCTTTCGGAATAGCTTGAAAGAATTCCCGGATCGCGGCTTGGCCTTCATAGTGGCCGAAACTCCCGCCGTCCCAGATTGCGTCTCCAGTAAAGCAGCCGACAAACGCTTCTTCGTCGCGTTCATCAGCTCCGGCGCAATAGCGGGCTTTCAGCTTTTTGATGGCTTCGATGTCTTCCAATGTTTGAATCCGTTGAGCCAGCTCTTCTATCTGCATGGCATTCCTTCCTTTGTGCAGACGTTAGCGCTCTTGTGTGGTTGCGGTCAAGACAGATGGGGGCTCACTGCTGTGTGTGTTTTTCATCCAGAGTGTATGATAACGGTTTGGGCAGCGGGTTCGGATGCCTCTCGATGAAATCCAGTCGAGCCCAGACCGATGGCCGGTGAGGAAGAATTGCTGCCCTGGAGGAGATACCATGAGTGAGTTCGATCAAGCGCATCGTATCGTTGTGAGTTACATTGATAAGTCGCGCGAGTATTACCTGGCACGTGGCCATGCCAATCCCTACCGTTGGGCGTCGCATGCAGACGCGCCGTTTGCCCCACTGACGAAACCGCTCAGTCAAAGCCGAGTCGCCCTCATGACCACAGCGAGCCGGACTGAAAATTGGAAGGTACGGGAAGTCTCCGCTACTCCTACGTCCCCGCCGCCAGAAGCGCTGTATACCGACCACCTGTTCTGGCACAAGAAAGCGACCCACACGAATGATGTTGAGTCTTTTGTGCCGATTCGGCGTCTTGAAGAATATGCAGCGCAGGGACGGATTGGGAGTCTCGGGCCACGATTTTATGGCGTGCCAACAGATTACAGTTTG
Source organism: Binatia bacterium (assembly GCA_965231765.1). Classification (GTDB taxonomy): domain Bacteria; phylum Desulfobacterota; class Binatia; order Bin18; family Bin18; genus JAAXHF01. Next base: position 2,123,865 of record OZ246887.1, on the reverse strand, counting down.
CGCCGGACCATTGATGAGTTTGCTCCAGCAGCGCTCGATCTGTGTCGTACGGATGAGGTTGACGTTGCCCTCCTCGTCGCGCTTTGACCCGTGTGTCACCAGACCGTGAGTCTGGTTGCCCGACACCTTGAGGCGAACGGCGTGCCAACTGTTGTTATCGGTTCGGCACGAGATATCGTTGAACAGTGTGGGGTCGCTCGTTTTGTCTTCACCGACTTTCCACTTGGTAACCCGTGTGGCAAACCATATGATGTAGACATGCAACACGCCATCGTTGGGATAGCGCTCGATGTGCTTGAGACGGCGCGCTATCCACGAACCACTGTCCAGACGCCTTTTGAGTGGGACACAAGCGGTGAGTGGCGTGAGACGTTTATGCGTATTGCCCCGAGCGCAGAGAAGTCGCAAGCAGCATCTTAAGAGGAGAAAACGATGTCGGAATCGGTCACTGGAAGAGCTAAAAAACTCAAAGTCGGGATTATTGGCGGCTCAATTGCAGGCTGCACAACCGCCATTGAACTCTCACGTGCAGGGTGTGAGGTGACACTCTTTGAGCGGACTGGTGAGGAGTTAAAGGATCGGGGAGCTGGTATCGGTGTCCCGCCGTCTATTATCGATACCTTCATCACCCGTGATCTTGTTGACACCGATATCCCGTATTTCTCTGCACACACCTTCTCTCGCATCTGGCGCACAGCTGAGGAGCAGCGCTACGGGTATCTGGCCTGGGATCAACCAACACAGCTGGCGGCACTCAATTGGGGCGTCCTGTATCGCAACCTGCGCAGCCGCGTCGCGGATCAGCTGTATCTCACCCAGCGCAGGGCGGTTGCCTTGCATGAGCAGGCAAACGAACGTGTCGGTGTTGAATTAGCCGACGGCGCAGTCCCCGAGTTTGATCTGGTGGTGTGCGCGGATGGCTATACCTCGCTCGGGCGCCAGGCGCTGTTTCCCGAGGTCGGCATTACCTACCCTGGTTATGTCCTGTGGCGGGGGTTCCTGCTGGAAAACGAGCTGAGCGAATCGGAGCCACTGGACTCTGGGGTGCGTTGTCTTGGCTATCCGGGTGGACACGGTATTTTCTATTTTGTTCCAGGGGCTCAGGGGTCGATCGAACGTGGCCAACGCCTGGTGAATTGGGGCATGTATCTGCCCGTGGCGGAGACGGCACTGGCCGACTTTATGACCGATAAAGACGGCAACAAACGCGAAGGCTCCCTATCGCCTGGTTCCATGCCTCTCACAACCGAACGGCCTCTCAAGGACAAAGCCCACGAGCAAATCCCCGACTATTACGCTGACATCGTTGAAAAGAGTCCGGGCACCTTTGCCTATGCAATTTATGACTGTGAAGTGCCTGCCTACCGCAAGGGACGTGTGTGTCTTGTCGGAGATGCCGGGGCTTTTGCCCGTCCGCATAGCGCCGCCGGAGCACTGAAAGGTATCAATGACGCGGTCGCGCTCGCGGAGGCACTGAAAACACATACTTCCTTGGAAGAGGCGTTGACGGTCTGGGATACGGACCGGACTGCGACCAATAATAATCTGGTCCGATTTGGCAATCAGTTAGGCCAAGCCCTGGTCAAAGAGATTCCGGATTGGTCACAAATGGATGCGGCCAGCATGGAGAAATGGTTTACCTCGATTGTGACTATTCAGACTGAGCTTCTGCCTGCGAAGACGTGAAGGAAATGGAATGGCACGCATTCTCCTGCTTGATATTGACGGTGTGGTAAAGAGCCTCGAAGGTGCCCCGTGGTCGATTCCAGGCACGGATTGGAAGCGGGGCGTAAACGACTTCCTCACCTGGTGTCAGCAGACGTTTGATGTGGTGATGGTCTTGTCGTCCTGGCAGGCGCATATTCACCAAGAGCTCGAAACAATCGGCTTTTGTTTCCCTTCCTTGGCCTGGAAACAAACCAAGACAGAAGGGCTGGCGGGACTGTGTACACCGGACAATCAGGTCATCTGGGTTGAAGACGGCTGGGAAGCCGCAGACCGGGCAAGAGCCGAGGTGTTGGGCATTACCTTAGTCGAGACGGAGTTTAACGAGTCGCTACGTGTCACCCGACAGAAGATAGCGCGCGCAAGCGGGGATCTGCTTTCAGACAAACATTATGTGTGAGCGGAGTCGAGGCGATTTGCTGAAACTCCCCCCGGCTCCGCAGTACCGATGGCTTAGACGTCTAAGCGATAGCCATCCCCATCGCGGACCAGCTTGCCAGCTGTTGGGCCGGCAAAGTGAGTGCCGATAATAAGTGTGGGCGTATCGGCGTATTCACCGAACACCCGCCGCCGAGTCGCAACAGCGGCGTCGTTATCCACGTCAAATGGGCTGACTAGGCCCGGGTCGTTGAATTGAATCGGGTGGTGAATGAAATCGCCAGTAATCATGGCTGTTTCACCTTTGGACTCAATGATGACGGAGCAATGGCCGGGCGTATGGCCAGGTGTGGCAATGAGGCGTACGCCTTCACACACTGGGCTTGGCCCTGAAACCGCTTTTGCCAGGCCGGCGTCCATGACGGGCTTGACCGAGTCTTCGTACACCCGGCGCTGGACCTGCATAAAATCTTCTTCGGCATTTGGATCGATATTGCCGAACAGGTCGAGTTCTTTTTGATCCATGAGGTACGACGCTTTGGGAAACGTCGGGACCCACTTGCCATTGTCATGGCGTGTATTCCAGCCCACGTGGTCCAGATGCAGATGGGTGCACAGAACGTAGTCGATGCTCTCAGGCGGATACCCCGCAGCCGTCATGTCTTCCAGGTAAGATGTCGAGAGATTGCTCATGACCTCCATTGGCGCCCGGTCACGATCATTGCCGATACAGGTATCGACCACCAGCTTTGCTCCAGGCATGTCCACAATCAGTGAATGAATGCTCAAGCTCAGCAGGCCCTCGGGAGTCACAAAATGCGGGAACAGCCATTTGACTGCTTTCACCACATCTGGGGTTGCCGCTGGGATAACGTCTGAAAATTCCGGATACACGATTTCCGTGACTTTTGTGATGGTTGCATCACCGACTTTCCATTTCATACTGTTCTTCCTCCTGTGACGATATAAAACTGTTCAGCTGTGTATATCTGCTGATATGCGACTTTTACAGGGGGCCGGGTCGAACCGGGTTTGCGCCATCCCAGCCTTTGGCTGCATTCTCAACGATCATGAATAATTTCTTAAACACGTCGTTGTTGTCCCACAATTCGGTGTAATGCCCGATCGCCTTCACCGTGTCGAAATACACCAGTTCAGCGCCAGCGACTGTACACTCAAAGGCTGCCTCATAGCCCAATGCCTTATACTGCGCATAGGTGGCTTTGTAGTCTTCCGGCATCAGACCAAAATGATGCACCCCAACCCGACCAGCATCCAAGAATTCTTTATAGACGGACGGTGTATCGTCATGCTGAAAAATCAGCTCAATTTGCACGTCACCGCTATTGCCGAGCGCCAACGTCACGTCGGTATTTGCGGGCTGGCCCAAGTACCGCTGGTTCTCCAGCGGGCAATGTTCATATAAAAAAAACGGCCCGACTTTCAACACGTCCACCCAGTACTTGAGTGCCGCATCCATATCTCTGACAACATAGGCCACTTGTCGAACGGTATACAGCGGTTGAGTCATGGCTGAGTCCCCCTTCGTGTCACAGCACGATCAAAACAAGGCCAAAAGAATCTATTCCCTTATGAGCTGGGCTTTTTATCACACTGGCTGACAGGAAAGCTAGCAGCGGGCAGGTGTGTCCTTCTTCCTCCTGGAAAAAGAATGCAACCAATTTCCAGAAAGATTGCAACATCGATTTTGCTAACAGTTGCAAGCATTCCACCCCCCCCCCCTCTTTTCTAAAAGTCAGGGTTTTCAGGCACTTAGAAGGCTTCATGGTGAATTGATGGTGGTGGCCATTTTTTGCGGTTTTTTCATCCATACACTCCCCCTTTGAGAACCCTCGACCCGGCCAAGCCAAGTGCCCTTCCACAAATCTCCGTCTCTCCTCGTCCCAGCGGCCGTTTTTAATGATCGGGCTGTCAATACACCGCAGGTCCGGGTCGTCTTTGCAGCGGGCCATGACCCCCACGGCCGTAAAGATAGTGTTGACAATAATCAGGCTGCCGCCCTCTTTTAACGCCGGATAATACTCGGATTTAATCCGCGTAAAATCCTGTTCAACGAGCGTCGGGTTTTTGGCCCGGGGCAGGCCCGCGCACACGGAGAGGCGCTCGGCGTGGTGGCGCGCACGGCCGAAAGAGGGAGATGGGCTGGCCATACGGCTATTATAGCAAACGGGGCGGGGAGAGAGGAAAATCGGCGGGATGTGTCGGGGGTCTTTGAAAGCCCGGCCTGCTCGAAGCGAAGACGAATCCGGAGATTGACCCGTTCGGGTGTCAGAACTTCTTCAATGTAGCGCTCAACGTAAACATTGCTGCACTGGAGAATGGTCTGCTCAACCCGCTCTAGATAAGCCGCGCGAGCCTCTGCAGACCTCCTGTCTTCCCCGCTTTAGTTCACCCGGAAGATTTTCATCACTTCGTCACCAAGATGATTAATGACCTTGACCGCAATGCGGCCAGACGTGGGTTTGTTGAACGGTCGGGATGTGTCGCTATTGAGTGTGGCCCAGGCGTCTGCGTTGATCTCGGCCTTGAGGGTGGTCTTGAGGGATTTATACGGATCGTTGGCACCCAGGAAATAGGCGTGGCGGACGAAGAAACTTTCTTCGTTGTAGTCTGTGTCGATGAACCAGCAGGCGATGCCTTCGGCGCTGTCGCTACGGATTTCACCGGTGTTGGGATGGAACACGTCCACGCCGTTGATCTTTATCTGGATCTGTCTGTTCTCAGCGTCCAGGATGTCAATATCCGGCTCGCCGAAGATGACGAACAGGTTGCCCTTGCCGGTATTTTTGAGGTCGTCGGCCATATGCAGGTCGGCGTTCATGCGGGCCTTGAGGACCGGGACGCGGCCGAGTTTGTTGAACTCCGAGGCGTGGGCTTCGTAATTGAAGGCGCAGGCAAGCAGGACATCGAAGTCGGCGTCGGCGGCCTCGCGGACAGCTTGCACGAGATCGGGGCGGGAGACGGTGCCGAATTCCGGACCGATGAAGATGGCGGCGCGTTTTTCGGCACCGGAGTCCGCGTCGCCCTCGACATAGGTTCCCTCAGCGCAGATAAGGTCACCTGGCCACGGTGTGATTCCGGAGAACGAGAGACGGTCGTCTTTGTGCGCCTGCTGAACGCCGGAGGTTTTGAGGTGCTCCAGGATCATTGCGGCGAAGACCTGCTTTTCGCCGTAGCCGAGCTTGGCTTCGGCGATGTTGTCGATGAGTTCGTCGTTCTCATCAACGCCCAATAGGCGGTGCGGCGACAGGCTCTCGACCGTAAACGGGCCGGCGACGCGGACTTTCTTGTTGTCATCGTAGGGTTTGTCGTAAAGGTATTCATAGTCGGCCTTGGCCGCGATGGAGGCGTCAATCTCCTTTTGCCGGGCAATGCGCTGTTCCCACCAGTCGGCGTGAATCCTTCTGACCTCCTTGGGCCACGCGTCGTCGGCGTCGCGGGGGATTTCCCATTCCTCGTAGGAGGTGTCGAGGGCGTCGTTCAACTCCCGGCGCAGCGGCTCCAGCGCTTCCTGGAACTTCTCCCAGATCACGTCAATCTCGGCGTTGTTGGCGATGGACTTGAGGGTGATGTGGGGCACGCGCTCGTACACAAATCCCTGGCGGATGTCGTTGTAGGTGGGCGCTTCGGAGGGCGCTTTGTGGGCGATCTCGGCTTCTCTGAGTTGCCCGTCGCGGCTATCGGCGAGCAGGTAAAAGGGATACCGCGCCCCCATGATGCGGGCACGGGCCAGCGCCATTGCGACACGCGAGGTGTCGATGGTGATCCAGCGGCGGCCCCACTGTTCGGCCACATACGCGGTAGTGCCCGAGCCGCAAGTAGGATCGAGGACAAGGTCGCCGGGGTCGGTGGTCATCAACACGCATCGCTCGACGACTGAACTGCCAGTTTGAACGACGTATATCTTTGGGTCAGCTCTGCTCTGGACACCGCCCAAATCCGTCCAAACGTTGTTGATTGCAAAGACTGGGAAATCATCGAAATAACGCACGTACGAGAGCTTTCTAGCTGAGGGCGATACTCTGCACGCACGAAGTAAATTCGACATTCGAGGTTCGTCAGTTTTCCAATATCCAGGTTCGGGACGATAGATACGTCCTTCGTAGGGGACATCGTATCGCGTGCCCGGACTTTGGCTGGTAATCGTATCCTTCCGGAACACGCGAGAACCTGATGGAAGAGACCCCTCCTCGCTAAGAAAAGCGTTTAGCGAAACGCGACTACCATCGGGCAACTCCAAGTCCGTATACTTAGTCCCGCCATCTCCGCCCTGGCGCGGATTGCGCAAGGACGGCGTATATCTCGGCTTGGCGCGGCCGAGCGGAGAGAGCAGGCGCGACGCCTCAGCCGGCTGAGGACCGGGGCGGGTCAATCGGCCTCCACTTTTGGGCTTTGGCCAGGGAAAGGCGGATCCGGCCGGGGGCGGGGCGGGGGTAGCTGGGGCCATATCCGGCCTTCGCTTTTTGTTTGTTTTCAGCTTCAAGGTTTTGGGCAGGTGCATCAGGAAACCTGTGTGCCGGGCTTGACCCCGCCCGGCTGGGGGACTGGTGGCGGCTAGGCGGTCCGCCGTAACAGCTCGGCTAACACTTGGCCCTGCTGGGTAAGCGCCTGGCCCTGCTGGGTGAAGGCTTGGGTCATGGCCGCGCCCTGGCGTTCCAGCGCTTGGCCCTGCTGCCGGAGTCCCTGGAGGGCTTCGGTCATCATTTCGCCCTGCTGCCGGAGTCCTTTGCCCAGCTCGTCAATTTCCTTATCTCGCCGCTTCCCGGCCGCCTGCATCTGGAACAAGCCCCAAAGGATGCAGCCGAAACCAAGGCCGCTGATTCCGGCCGACAGCAGCGCGATCCCGGCCTGTATGACCTGGACCTGACTCAAGAGCGGCAACATACTGAATTGGTGCAGATTTTCCATATCCGAACCTCCTTCTAAAAAAATTTGCGCACTCGCCCAGCAAAAAAAGAGGCTCCGAAGTCCAGGGCCGCAGCGCGGCGAAGCGGAGCGAGTTTACCCTTGACTTGGGATTCTTTTTGCTACAATGGAGCAACCACGAGAGAGGAAGGAATCAAAAACAGCGCCCGAAGGGCCACCCTTAGCCCCCCAAAGTGCGCTAGGGAAGAGACAACGGCCCGAAGGGCCAACCCTAAAGGGCGGCCTTAATTCCCGCGTTAAATATGTATCCGCTCGATCTCATCAAGGGATACCTCGTCCTGCAAGCGGTTGTATAACTGCGTTGTCCGGGTCGATTCATGGCCGGCGATTCTCGCCGCCGTCTCCAGCGTTCCCCCAGCTCGGAGATATTCGGTAATGCCGGTTCCCCGGAAGCTATGAGCGCACACCTCACCGGGCAACCCGGCGCTCTTCGCTCGCCGCTTAATCATCTTCAAGGCCGCCGCTCGGTCGAGCGGTTGGCGGGTGAGCTGGCCGAGCCCCCGCCGTATGCCCGCAGAGGGAAACAAGGGGCCTTTCGGGTCGGCCGCAAGGCCGGCGCGTTCTATGTATTCATCCGTCCAGGCTTGGGCCATATGATGAGCGGGAATGACCAGATACTTGCCGCCTTTCTCGTGCAGTCGGAAGTATGACCGCTTGCCCTGGGTGTAATAGTCGGCAACCCGCATCGCCAGGGCGGCGCTCACCCGCGCAAAGCCGTACACCATCAGGCCCATCAACGCTCGATCCCTCAGCCCTATGAGAGTTGAAGAGTCTATACTGTCGAGCAGCCGCCGCGCCTCTTGTGCGGTTAAAACGGGGGTCTTGCCCGTTTTGATGATCTGCTTCGGGCCGCGTACCGCGCTGGCCGGATTACTTCGCATGACCTGGCCCACTACTAGCCAGTCAAAGAGCTGCCGCAAGGCGGCCAGATTTTGCTTGACCGTAGCCGGTGAATAGACGCGCCCAAGCTGCTCGATGTAGCTGGCAACATGCAAGGGCTCGACCTGGGGCAAGGTGAGCGCCTGGGCCTCGCACCAGTCCGCAAAACGATAGGCGGCCGTGACGTATGCCATCCGAGTATTCGCGTTTCGGATATTTGCCCCAAAGAACTCCCAAAACCGCTGCTGTCCCTGGCGCGTCTCTGCAAAGAGTTGTGGGGTGAACCGGGCCTCAATCCGGACCGGAATCGGCTCATTTCCCGCCCCTCTTTCCGCTATCTGCCTGTCCATCCGGGCCTCCCGTCCAAATGTTACTCATAACAATGGTTATGAGGCATAAACAAGACGCTTCCCCCTCGGCAAAGAAACAGTGAATGGCCGAGAACCCGCGTCAAGATTCCTCTTCACACCGGTCTCGCGCTTCATGGTTTCCAAACGCGGCCCGCCTCGCGTCCGTGCACCTATTTTGATGGGGACGTAACTGTGCGCGGCCGGGCCGAGGAGCGGCTGGGATAGGAAGCGGACTCTCTCCACACTTCATATCCTCATCCCGGTCTGCGCTCTTCCAAGAACTCGCTTCTTTGAGTTGCCCGCCCTTCCTCCCTTTCCAGATTCTCGCGATCCTCGGAACGCGACGGAGTGGGGACAAACTTGCGCACCGCGACCGCTTTCCGATTTTGCTGGGCGTGCCACAAATCGTATTGGAGCTGTTGCTGCAACCAGCTCTCCGGGCTGCCCCCGAAGGCCTGCGACAGCCGGATGGCCATCTCGGGAGAAATCCCCAGGCGACCGTTGAGCAGCAGGGACAGCGTGTTGCGTGACACAGCCAGCCCCTTGGCCGCCGCCGTCACCGTGAGCTTGAGGGGGTCAAGACACTGCCGCCGGATGAACGCGCCAGGATGGGGCGGGTCGTGCATGAGCATGGCGATCTCCTTACTAGTGGTAGTCCAGGTAGTCGACGTCAACGGCATGGCCGGCTTCGAACCGGAAGATCACACGCCAGTTGGCCCGCACGAGCACCGCCCAAAACCCGGTATACTGGCCCTTCAGCCGGTGCAACCGCAAACCGGGCAGGTCCAGGTCGGTCGGCGCAGCGGCCGCGTTCAATCGCGCCAGGATGTCGCGCACGGTCTCGCGGTGCGCGGGATGAATGCGCCGCGCGTCCCCCTGTTCCATAAACCGGCGGAGCGTCCGACTTCGAAAGCTCTGTATCCTGGCGAATCGTAATATGCACTATGTCGCTTGTCAACATCCTCCAGCGCTCTGATTTCGGCCTCCCCCCGCCGAATATTATTCGGCGGCGCGGTGTCCAGAACTCCCTCGCGGGGCCTGGATCAGGGCCGCCAAGCCAGCGACTTGGCTACCCCCCACCCTAAATAATTAGGCAAACGGCGGGGTGGCCCGAACGTGGACTATTCGTCGGGCGCGCTGTACTCGTTGAACTGTGCGCCCGGAAGTGTCACTAGGGCGCATCAGTTAGCAAGAATGGCGGGATTATCCTTGCCCTGCTGCGCTATAGTGCTCGCAGTAGCCAGAGCGAGGAGGCTTGTCAGTATGACGAAGCGGTATGCCCTGCGGGATGACCAGTGGGAGCGGATTCAGGGGCTCTTGCCAGGGCGAGCGGGCCATGTGGGGGGCACGGCGCAGGATAACAGCCGGTTTGTGGACGCGGTCCTGTACCGCTATCGGGCCGGGATTCCTTGGCGCGACCTGCCCGAACGGTTTGGGGATTTTCGGGTGATTCATACCCGGCATATGCGCTGGAGTCGGAGCGGGGTGTGGGAGCGGGTGTTCCAGCACCTCGCAGCCGACGCGGACAACGAATACGCCATGATCGATGCCACGATTATCCGCGCCCATCAACATGCTGCCGGGGCAAAAGGGGGGACCCAGAGACGGAATGCCTTGGCCGCTCCCGAGGGGGCTTGAGTACCAAACTCCACGCGACCTGTGATGCCTTGGGCAATCCGACCAGCTTCCATCTCACGCCGGGCCACGCCTCGGACCTCGCTGGCGCGGATGCACTGCTGCCGGATTTGGTGCAGCACATCCATGCCCTGCTCGCGGATAGAGCCTATGATGCCCAAGAGCGCGTCCTAGCCGTGTTGGAGCAGGCGGGCGTGCCCATTGTCATTCCTCCCAAAGCCAATCGGCACCCCCCGCGCCCCTATGACAAGGATCTCTATCAGGCACGCCATCTGATTGAAAACTTCTTCGCTAAACTCAAACAATATCGGGCGCTTGCCACCCGCTATGACAAACGCGCCGTCAGCTTTCTGGGCGCGCTCTATCTCGCGGCCTCGGTGATCCTCCTTAACTGATGACACCCCCTAGCACGCTGGCAAAAGATTACGTTAATGCTCAGCAGTCGCTCGACAAGGAAAATAGAGATAAGAGCTTGGTGTAGATAGACGACCTCGTGGCAGATGTCGAAAAAAATCTAGCGCAAAAGGACGAAGATGCTGCGGCTCTCTTGGTCAAAATAAGAGAAATAGGAGGGGTGCGTGGTGTGAATTGGATATTGCGGCAAAGCAAAAGGAGAAGAAAAAAGCCCGTATCAAGAACAAACCACACTTGAACTTTTGTTCCTTTATATTTCCCAGGAATTTTTTGTTTACCGTATGCGTAATAGATGTCCTTCATAATGGGAAATTCTGGGTCGTCACAAACTTCCAGCCGAAAATATCCCCCTCCACCCCGAACAACAAACTTACGGCCATACAAATGGAGCCCAAGAAGAGTATCGCGCTATTCATGAAAAAATATACAGCCAGCAGGTCATACATCCATCCGTCTCCAGTGCGTTGAATTTTTGTCTTCTTCATTCCCGACACGGCCCCAGGAAATAGGAATAGCGCAACCCAGAGTTTCACTACATCCATACGGCTATGCCCGTCGTAAAACTCTGCTAACGGTGTCATCACCGAAAAGATAGCAGCAAAAGAACGGATACGGCCCATCAGCCCAACATCCCGGACCCACATAAAGACATAAACCGTTACGATCAGACATACGACCAATGCGGCTGCAGCCGAAAGTTCGTCCAGCGCACAAAACACTGACGTAAGGCAAACACCGCCCAGACAACCAAACATGCCTGCGATGCAGAACAAGACAGGCGGACCCAGAATGTTGGCAATCCAAGTGCCGAGCGGCCCCGGCTCACGTGGAGGAGGTAGGTGAGGATCATCAGGAGGACGCATGATTTTCCCGGATTACCGCATTTCAGTGGCCACGTCTCCGACCAAGTCTGCGCGCTTGACGGTCTCGCTCGTGCTGAGCCGTTTCAGCGATTGGAGTTGCCGCAGTTTCTCCGCCCGCTCGTCATCCAACCGCGCATTGATTCGTATGAATATCCTCATCGTGGGACAGGTGCTTACGAATATAGCGTGTATGATGCTGTCATACAGTTCTGTTCTGGTATAGCGCAACTCTTGGTATCGTGTGCGGTCTGGATACCGGGTTACGCCCGGCATGACGGCGAGGTATGGACGAAGGGTGTCCCTGCACACAGAATAAGTGATTTTCCAGAGGAGGATGAGTTATGAGAGCGGTAAAGAGATTTCCCAAAGGGACGGCGGTCGATTATAAGCAGTTCCGAGGCAAGATCAGAAATGGCGATCTACTGCTCTGCGCCGGCTCCGGTCGGTTTTCCCGCATGATCCAGAAAGCTACCGGTAGCATCTGGAGCCACGTGGGATTTGTGATGCGGCTGGACACTATCGGCCGGATCATGGTTATGGAGAGCGTCGAGCCACTCGGCGTCCGGACTGTTCCTTTGAGCAAATACCTCAAAAACTACGACAAAAAGGGGAAACCCTATCCGGGTGGCCTCGTCATCGCCCGTCATGCTGATTTCGCCACAGTCGCATCGGCCAAGTTGAAGCAGTTTGGCCAGTTCGCCGTTGACCTGTTCGGCTATCCCTACGACAAGGACGAAATCGCCAAGATCGCCGCACGTATCGCAGCTTCCTACCTACCTTTCAGTGATAAGGATAAAAAAGCTCTCAAGCCAGACCGAGAATACATCTGCTCGGAATACGTGTGGGAATGCTATAAAGAATTGGGTATTAAAATCCAGCACGACTCAAGAGGGTTTATTGCACCTGCCGACTTTGCCAGAGCAAAGAAGGTGGCTCTCCAGGCAGTGCTTAAAAGATAAGAAGCTTGCCTTAGAGAAAGGAATCACAACCCATGAAAACAGCCCTGACGTTTCTTTTTGTTCTTCTTCTGCATGGTTCGGCCCTGGCGCAGGACCTGCCACCCGATATCCTGGCAGACCAACATCTATTGGAGGCGAGTAAGGCGCTGGAGAAGGGCGATACAGGTCAGCACGGCAGCCGCGCCGAGTCGCGCGAGGAAGACTATCTCGTGCTGAGCCCGTGCGTTCGATATGCCTGCCAATAGGCGACAAGCGTTTCTGACCATAGTAACTCCGAAGTCGGTACACCTATATGACAGAGCACGGCCAGGCAAGAACGGGGGCATGGCCGCCGTCCGTCCCGTTCCTCTTCAAAAATCCGCTTCAGCGGGAAGGGAACCCACTCTGGTCGCCAGAGAGCGCAATCTGTATCGCCCTTTGTCAGCAGGACAGCAGAAGGACCTCATGATATGCCAGCCTTTGAGGAGAAAGAGACAGAGAACGCCACCCCAGATTGCAGAGTCGAGATGGCCCGGCAACGCTCATGCGTAGGGACCGTGGTCAGTGCAAGGAGGTTCGTATGGGTCGTATTGTTGTCATTATGCTACAGGGTGGTCTGGTGCTCTGCTGTGGTCTGTCCCCCGCAGGGGCGCAGACCCAGGAGGAGATGCTGCCGGAGACTCCGGCCATCACGCATGTTCTCGATATTCCTGCGGCTGGTGGGCTGTATTCCGGGGTGGGAGCTATCCATGGGTGGATATGCGAACCCATGGGGGAGCTGACGATCCGGTTTAATGGGGGCAATCCCATCCCCTTACTATATGGCGCGCAGCGGGCGGATGTCCTGGCAGCCGGCGCCTGTGACCACGCAGCAGTGGGCTTTGTGACGATCTGGAATTGGAGCGAGTTGGGCGATGGCGAGCATACGGCAGTGGTCTATGATGGAGAGGCGGCCATTGCCGAGCGGACGTTTATGGTCGCCACATTCGGCGTGCCGTTTCTCACCGAAGCGGCGGGGAGCTGCCTGATCGATGACTTCCCAGCCCCAGGCGAGACGGCGCACTTCACCTGGGTGCAAGAGACACAACATCTGGAATTGGAGCGGGGGGAGATGCTGGCGTCCGCCATGCTCGTCGGCCTGATTACCAAGACCGACACCAATCCCTTCTTCGTGACGATGCGGGAGGCAGCCCTCCGCAAAGCCGCCGAGTTGGGGGTCGAGCTGCGGACGTTCTCCGGCGCATATGACGGCGATACGGAAGCCCAAATCGCCGCAATAGAAAGCCTGGTGGCGGCCGGCGCGCAAGGCATCCTGATTACTCCTTCGGACCCGGCGGCCCTGGCCAACACCGTCACGGCCGCGAGACAGGCCGGCGTGATTGTCATTGCCCTCGACACGCCGTTCGATCCGGCCGACACCGTAGATGTCACCTTCACCACTGACAACTTCAAGGCCGGCGAGTTGATTGGCAGGTGGGCGCGAAGCACGCTGGGCGAGGCGGCGCAGACGGCGAAAATCGCGACGCTGGACCTGTCCGAAGCGCACATTCCTGTGGACGTGCTGCGCAACCAGGGGTTCCTCACAGGGTTCGGCGTCGATATCAAAGACCCGACAAAAATGTATGACGAAGACGATGCCCGGCTCGTCGGTCGCGGCAGCACGGGCGGTTCTGAAGAGGGGGGCCAGACGGCCATGGAAATCCTGCTGCGGAAAGACCCGGGCATCACACTGGTCTACACCATTAACGAACCGGTCGCAGCCGGGGCGTATCAGGCTCTCCAGGCCTTCGGCGTGGAGAAGGATGTCCTCATCGTCTCGATTGATGGAGGCTGTCCCGGCGTCCGCAATGTCGCCGCAGGTGTCCTGGGCGCCACTGCCATGCAGTATCCGCTGCGGATGGCAGCGCTCGGGGTCGAGGCTGTCGTTGAATTCGTGCAGACCGGCAAAAAGCCGGCCACCGCGCCCGGCCTGGATTTCTCTGATACGGGGGTGACACTGGTGACCGACCAGTCGGTGCCAGGCATCCCGTCGATATCTGCCGAAGACGGCCTGCGTGAGTGCTGGGGCTAGAGCGGCTCACGATACGTTGTAGCCATGCCAGTACGCTTTCGTCATGCTGTACGTGATCCGGCATTCAGAGGCCGGTCGCCCTTACCTCGGTGAATCTGATGATGACCGCCGACCTTGTCCCGCGTTTCTGGAGTTCCTCTCCTGGTTCGTGCCTGATATCCTGAGTCGGGAACTTCTCCAAGCAGAGGCAGGTCGCCTGAGCGACCAACCGCGAAAGGAATGGGCATGTCAGCAACCGAAGCACAATCCGATCAGGGTGAAGACCTTGTCGAGTATCCTGAAAAACATCGCCCAGCGCCACAAAATGAGCGGAGAAGAGCTTCTGCGTAAACTCGACCTGTGAAGCCACGATGCAGCCAGCCGAACTGAAACCCTACCCTGCCTATAAGGATTCCGGTGTGCCGTGGCTGGGAGAGGTGCCGGCGCATTGGGAGGTGCGGCGAGTTCGGTCAATAGCGCAGGTAATCAACGGCGCAACGCCCGCAAGCAACAGACCCGAATATTGGGAAGGCGACATCAGCTGGCTCACACCGGAGGATTTAGGACAGCTAACAAGCCGATATGTCAATATAAGTGCGCGAAGGATAACGAACGAGGGTTATCATGCTTGCGGAACTACTCTCGCTCCGGCAGGGAGTTTGGCTATTTCAACGCGGGCACCGATTGGACACATTGCCATTCTGTTTTCCGCAGCGTGTGTCAATCAAGGGTGTAGACTGCTGGTACCAACTGAAACTGTTCAGTCTGGATACCTCTATTACGAGCTAGAAGTCGTTCGGCCTGAGTTGGAGTCGCTGGGGCAAGGGAGCACTTTCACCGAACTCTCCCGGGCGAAACTGGCTGGATTCACGCTCGCTGTCCCTCCCCTCCCCGAACAAACCGCCATCGTCCGCTTCCTCGACCACGCCGACCGGCGCATCCGGCGCTACATCCGCGCCAAGCAGAAGCTGATGGGGCTGCTGGAGGAGCAGAAGCAGGCCCTCATCCACCAAGCCGTCACCGGCCAGATTGACGTGCACACCGGCCAGCCCTACCCGGCCTACAAGCCCTCCGGCGTGGAGTGGCTGGGGGACGTGCCTGCGCATTGGAGACTTGTAAGGCTCAAAGATGTCGCACGAGTTCAAACAGGCTTCACGTTAGGTAAGGATTACAGGAATGCGCGAACAATCTCTCGACCATATCTGCGAGTGGCTAACGTTCAGACTGGCCGTTTAGATCTTACCCACGTTAAGTCTATTGATATCCCGCCTGACGAGGCAGATAGAGCCACCTTGTTGAGCGGTGATGTTCTCATGACAGAAGGGGGAGATATCGACAAGTTGGGGCGCGGATGCGTGTGGCGAGATGAGATTCCTGGATGCCTACATCAGAATCATATCTTTGCCGTACGTTGCAGGCAAAGCGTTTTAAACCCAGAGTTTCTGGCTGGACTCATGGCCTCTCAACATGGGCGGACCTATTTCCAGCTTACGGCAAAACAAACTACCAACCTTGCTTCGACCAACAGCAACATATTGCGTGCGTTTCCGATTCCTCTTCCCCTGCTTGAAGACCAACTATCCATACTCCACGTGATCTCTGAGGAAACTCACACGCTCACCAACCTGATGAGCCGAACGGAACGGGAAATCTCTCTTCTCCGGGAATACCGCACCCGCCTGATTGCCGATGTCGTCACCGGCAAGCTCGACGTGCGCGAGGCTGTCGCTGCACTGCCCGAGGTCGATCCCCTTGCTGCCGAAGAGACCCTGAACGACACCCTCGACACCGACGCGGTGTAGGGACGCCGCCTACGTCGCCCCTACCGCAGTATCTTTCCTAACCCTTCGTTCTTGATTCCCTCACCTACCTTTTTGATATACGGGCCCAGCTTCCTCAACAGGTCTCGGTCGTGTTCTTGCAGTTCAGTCACGAAGAACTCAAGCGTGGCCAGCACGATCCGGGCGGGATCACAGAGGTCTTTCTCCTCTTGCCGTGCTATCATCCGGTCTACCTTGGCCAGTAACCCAATCTCGGTGTGGGGCAGCTTGTTGTCCTTGAGTTGGGCTTCGATGCGGTCGAACAGGCTGCTCCGCACGTGTTGCAACCGGTCACGCTCGGTGTTGTCTCTGTGGACCCACAGCAGGTCCCACTCCCCAAGGCTGCGCCAGGCACGGATTGTTTTGACGGTTTCGCCGATGCTGTGGCTGATTTCTTCGAGCGATAAACCCTCTTTCAGGTATAGTTGACGGGCCCTTTCCCGGTTCGTGGCTTTCTCTTTGGTGGAACGGACGGGCATGGGTGTTCTGTGCCTCCTCTCAGTAGAGTAGCGTGCAGGTCAATGATATACTAGCCTGTAGAGAAGATGGAGGGGCGACGCCTGCGTCGCCCCTACCAAAGGCAGAGGGTCTGATAAATAGTTGATTTTACTTACGATTATTGAATACGACCTGATAAGGGTTCAATAAGTCATTGATTTTCCTTACTTTTTACCAAGACCCCCCCTATTTTTAGAAAAGGGCCTGATAAGTATCTGATTTTATTACATTCACGTCAAAACTTTTGGTATATTTTTCCAGATATTGTATTAAAACCATATTTTATTTATATCTCGCGGAGAGAAATTCCCCTGAGCGTTCTGGATGCCGGATCGTGTCCGGCATGACGCACGGGCCGCGTCAGAAATACCAGGCCAGGGTCAGCGACAGGGTGACATCATCGTGATTGACCCGCACCGGAATGAAGACCCTATCTCTTAGATTGTGAAAGTCCCGACCTTCGGCCAGATAGCCGAGATAGCGCACCTCGCCCCTGAGACCGAGCCGCGAGCCGAACAGCTTTTCCAGCCCCGCGCCGCTGGTCCATGCGGTAAACGTCTCGTCCTGGGTACTGGTGCCAGAGATGAACTCATCGGGTTGGCACCATTCGGCCATGGGACAGCCGTGAAACCGGACCCGGAAGCGTGTTGACACGCGCCGCACGCCGGCCAGGGCGTACACATCTGTATCGCCCAGCAGCCTCTGCAACATATGCGGGCGAGTGCCCAGTTTGACGGTCAGCCCGTAACTGAAATTCTTGGCGAACGACCAGGCGTCAGGCCAGCTCTCGCCTATCTGATTGCGGCCCTCGGATTCGCCGACCCCGGCGAGCCGCCCGTGCGAGGACTCGCCGTGGAAAGCGATATCCACTTCTCCGCTCAGGAAGAGACGCCCCCGGTCCAGCAGCGGCTGGCGATACCCGGCCAGCAGCCCGAACCCATAGCCGGTCGCGTCTGCGGCATCGCGGTCGCGATACACCTTGCCGCGCTGGGATGTCGTATTGTGCGGGCTGGTATTGTCCACGGTCTTTGAGTACGAGGTGTCCAGCCATTCCGGGCTGCCGGTGACGCCCAGGTAGAAGCGGCCTGCATCAGCCAGGGCTGTCCCGGCAACACCCGGGCTCGCCATGATGACACCCGCGAGCAGCACCCGCACCGCAAGTGCCTTCCAACCCGCACCGCCTGTGGCCTGCTCTCCTCTGCGTGTCGTGCCTGCACTGCACATCGTTTCATGCTCCCGTTTGGACTGTTTCTGGACATGCAACATGGTATCAGCAACGGCAGCAATGTGACACCGTATTCCATGTGGTACAAATTCAGGCAAGGCATATCTGTTCGTTTGACTCGCCTTGTGTCCAAGCGTAGCGTGCTACCCATGAGCAATCAGCACGATCACCACGGTCCAACGTCGGCCTATACCCAGCGCCAACTCAGCCGGGTAGAAAACAAGGCGCGTGAGGTCCAGGCCAAAGCGCTGGAGTCTATCCTGGAAGAGGACGGGCTCGTCACGCCCGCCGATCTTGACGCCGTCCTGGACACCTACGAAAACGACATCGGACCCTTAAACGGGGCCAAGGTGGTCGCCCGGGCCTGGGTCGATCCGGCCTATAAGGAGCGGCTGCTGCGGAACGGCGCCGAGGCGATTGCCGAGTTGGGCTTTGGGGGCTTACAGGGCGAGCAGCTGACGGTGGTCGAGAACACGCCTGGGGTCCACAACGCGGTCGTGTGCACCTTGTGCTCGTGTTACCCGTGGCCGGTCCTGGGCCTGCCCCCGTTCTGGTACAAAAGCCCGGCCTACCGTTCCCGGATTGGCGGTCGGCCACGTGAAGTCCTGAGCGAGTTTGGTCTGGAGATCGCTCCAGAGCGGGAAATCCTGGTCTGGAACAGCACTGCCCAGACCCGCTATCTGGTACTCCCCCAGCGTCCGGCCGGCACCCAAGAGATGAGCGAGGACGAGCTGGCCCGCCTGGTCACCCGAGACACCATGATCGGTGTGGCCGAGGTCCGACGTGACACACAGACCCGTGGGAGGGCATTGCCTTTGCCCTGGCAGTGGCCCTGTGTGAGCGGGACCACTACGCCTGGGCGGAGTTCCAGCAGCGGCTGATCGCCGCCATCGGCGAGGCCGACCGCCAGCCGTCTGGTGCGAGGCCAACCTACTACGAGTGCTGGCTGAACGCGCTCCAAGCCCTGCTGGTGGACAAGGCTATTGTATCGAAACAGAAACTCACCCGGCGCGCCGACTGGCTGGCCAGAATGGCCGCACCCTCCGGCTCACGCCTGATGCCGTGGCTGGGCCGGGATGTGCCCGATGAGGAGTGAGGACGAAAACGCAGCGAATGACAATGGATTACGGAAGCAGGAAACTACGCTTCCGCCACCTGCTGGGTGCCGGCTTACGTCCGGCATGACGGAAGCCCCTTTAGAGGCGATTCCGGTTGGCTTCTCCCTCGGATTGATCGATCTCTCCGGCGTCTGCTCCCTTGATCTGGTCAGCGAGGACCTGTCCGTACGTGGGGTAGCTGGAGCGCTCAATCTGGACCCCGGCGTCCCAGAGCCGGGAGCGGAGCAGCGCCCGGCCACAATGGAGGAAGGCCTCCTCCACGGTGATGCGCAGCCCGGAGAGCGGCGCTCTCCGTCGCTCTGTCATGGGTGCAAGCAGCTCAGTGTCGGTGACGATTTCCGCCTTGCCCTTCACCCGCAATGTCTCGTTCATGCCCGGCACGAAGAAGAGCAACCCAACGCCCGGATTGTCCACAATGTTCTGGAGCGAGTCCACCTGATTGTTGCCCGGCCGGTCAGGCAGGAGCAGCGTCTTCTCGTCCAACACTTTGACAAACCCTGGCGGGTCTCCTCGGGGTGAGGCGTCGGCACGCCCGTCCGCATCCGCAGAACTGAGAACGCAGAAGGGGGACAGGGCGATGAAGTTCCGGCAGTGCACATCCAAGTGGTCCAGCACCTTCTGGACCGCCCGGGCGGCCGGCTCACGGTAGACGGTGCGTAGCGCTGTGTGATTGGTGACAGTCATGGTCAATGCTCCTCGGTTCCGTCTCAAGTCAGTATCACACATCCCGACGGAGAGCCGCAACCTTTGGTAGTGTCTCAGTTTGAAAATGGTTGCCTGTCTCATCCCCAGCGGCCCGCTCCGAGGGCGGTCACCATGTCGGGGTATGTTCGGGATACGTGTAAAAACCGGTCATAGGAATGCTTCGTGCTGCTATTCTCTAACCCGCTTGACGATTTCTCCCACTACTGACCGGCTCACTCTCCCTTTTAGGGCGTCGTGAATCTGCCGAATACTCAGGTCCGTTGAGCTGGCGAACTCTTCAATCCGTTCGACAAACCGCGTTGGTGTAGCAGGCCGCCCCACAGGTTTCCCTCGCGTCCTGGCCGCCTCCATCCCTGCTCAACCCGCTCCAGATAAGCCGCGCGAGCCTCTGCAGACCTCCTGTCTTCCCCGCTTTAGTTCACCCGAAATACCTTCATCACTTCGTCACCAAGATGATTAATGACCTTGACCGCAATGCGGCCAGACGTGGGTTTGTCGAACGGTCGGGATGTGTCGCTATTGAGTGTCGCCCAGGCATATTCGTTGATCTCGGCCTTGAGGGTGGTCTTGAGGGCTTTATACGGATCGTTAGCACCCAGGAAATAGGCATGCCGAACAAAGAAGCTTTCCTCGTTGTAGTCGGTGTCGATGAACCAGCAGGCGATGCCTTCGGCTCCATCGCTACGGATTTCACCGGTGTTGGGATGGAACACGTCCACGCCGTTGATCTTTATCTGGATCTGTCTGTTCTCAGCGTCCAGGATGTCAATATCCGGCTCGCCGAAGATGACGAACAGGTTGCCCTTGCCGGTATTTTTGAGGTCGTCGGCCATATGCAGGTCGGCGTTCATGCGGGCTTTAAGCACGGGAATGCGGCCGAGCTTGTCAAACTCGGATGAGCGCGCGTCGTAGTTGAAGGCACAGGCGATCAGCGTATCGAAGTCGGCGTCACCAGCTTCACGGGCAGCGGCAACCAAGTCTGGACGAGAGACTGTGCCGAACTCGGGACCGATGAAAATGGCGGCGCGTTTTTCGGCACCGGCTTCCTGGTCGCCTTCGAGGTAGCGGCCTTCGGCACAGACCAAATCGCCAGGCCAGGGGGTGATTGCGGTGAAGCTGATTTTGTCTTCCTTATGAGCCTGCTGCACGCCGGCGGTCTTGAGATTTTCCAGAATCATCCGGGCGAAGTCATGCTCTTCGCCGTACCCGGCTTCCGGCTCTGCAACGCCGTCGATCAATTCGTCGTCTTCGTCCACGCTCAACACCCGGTGCGGAGACAGACTTTCGACCGTGAACGGACCGGCAACCCGCACCTTTTTCTTATCCTCATAGGGTTTGTCGTACAGGTACTCAAAGTCGGCCTTGGCCGCGATAGACGCATCAATTTCCTTCTGCCGTGCAATCCGCTGCTCCCACCACTGAGCATGGCACTTCTTTGCTTCCTTCGACCAGTTATCGCCAGCATCGCGAGGGATTTCCCACTCCTCCCACGGCGTCTTCTCTTGTCCTAACGTACAGTTCAGTTGCTCGCGCAGCGGTTCAAGCGTTGCCTGAAACTTCTCCCAGATCACGTCGATCTCAGCATTGTTGGCGATGGATTTGAGCGTAATATGCGGGACACGCTCGTAGACGAAACCCTGACGGATATTGCCGCATACCGGCGTTTCGGAGGGAGCAGCCCGAGTGACTTCCGCTTCTTTACGTTGCCCCTCACGACTATCGGCCAGCAGATGATACGGATAGCGGGCGCCCATGATACGGGCGCGAGCCAGCGCCAGAGCAACGCGAGACGTGTCAATGGTGATCCAGCGGCGACCCCACTGTTCGGCGACATAGGCGGTAGTGCCGGAGCCGCAGGTGGGGTCAAGCACGAGATCGCCGGGGTCGGTGGCCATGAGGATACAGCGTTGGATGACTTTATGCGCGGTCTGGACAACATATATCTTCCCAGAAACTCCCGTATCGTCCCAGTAGTTGGCCATAACTGTTGCGGGGAAATCCATAAGATACCGCTTGAAACGGATAGTCTCGTCACCGCGTCTTAACCTACCTGACTTCTTAAGCCGCTCCATTCCAGAAATGTTGGTTTTCCAGTTTGTCCGAAAGAACTTACCACCTTCAAAATCTACTTCAAATGTTGTGGAGTCGCTCGAACTATCGCTTGAAAGAGCTGTCAGCTGGAAGAATTTCCCTCCCTTTTTTTCTAACTCCAGGAGTGATTTCACGTCGTCCTTCTCGGTCTTGACGAGGCTCCTTTCTATGAATGGCTGAGTCTCGACTTGATCATAACGCCTGCCAGTTCCTTGACCCTCACCAATGAATTTTTGAAGAAGGATCTCTCTATACTTTACGTCGTGTTTTGACTTCGCATACCAAATCACGAAGTCGAATACATTGTCTAAGTGTATTGCTCCAACGCCTCCGGTTTTTTTTACCATTATTTGGCTCACACAATTGTTCGCTCCAAATACTTCATCCATCAACGCCCGGATGCGGTGGACATTCTCGTCCCCAATCTGCACAAAAATTGAGCCGGACTCGGTGAGCAGGTCACGGGCGACCGTCAGCCGATCTCGCAGATACGTCAGATACGAGTGAATCCCATCCCGCCATGTATCCCGAAACGCTTTAACCTGTTCCGGCTCGCGGGTGATGTGGTCGGCCTTGCCGTCCTTCACATCCCGGCTGGTCGTGGACCACTGGAAGTTGGAGTTGAACTTGATGCCGTAGGGCGGGTCGAGGTAGATGCACTGCACCTTGCCGCGCAGGCCCTCCCGCTCGGCCAGCGACGCCATCACTTGGAGGCTGTCGCCGAGAATCATGCGATTGGTCCAGTTGGCGTCGTGCTGGTAGAAATCGGTTGAGCGGGCCTCGTCGGGCAGGCCGTTGAAGTCGGCGAACAGGTCGAACTGGGCTTGGGTGGCTTTGTCGTCGGTTTTGGTTTGACGAAGCAGGTCGTCGATGAGCACCTTGGGATGGACCTTCTCTTGGATGTAGAGCGGTGGTGCTTGGACGACCAGGTCTGACCAGTCCTGCTCGTCCTTGCCGCGCCAGACGAGCTGCGGGTCAAGAGCGCGGTTACGACGCTCGTAGGCAACCCGAATGGGACTTTGCTCGTCTTTGCGCATCACCGACTGAAACTCAGCCGTGGGAATGTTTTTGCGCGACGCGTCCTGGTGCTTGAGCGTTGCGACGGTCTTTTGGGGACTCTTAGATTTTCGGGGCATTACGGCTGGTCTTTTTGATTGCTGGAGTCGGGCCAGTCCGGTTGGTGCTTGCTTGGTCGAGGGAACCCGCTACGAAGACCATCTATGTGTTCGAAGAGATCAGGGGAAATTCGTTGCCAAAGAGGATCGAGAATGAATTGGACTCCCTCCCGCCGGGCTAGTTTGGCGGCGGGCACAAAGTCTGCATCGCCAGCGACGAGAATGATTGTGTCGGCCTGTTTTTTCAGCGTCATTGAAGCGATGTCGAGACCGATTCGCATATCGACCGTCTTCTGGCGAAAGACTGGCTTAAAGTCTGAATCTGTGAGGGAGACGATCGTCCTGCGCTTGTCCAGCAGGTCTTTTTGTACCTCTTCCTTGATGACCCAGGCGCGCTCGCGATAAACTTTGCCGAGCCGTAACGCGAAATTCCTCCGCCTGCGTACCAGCTCAAACAAGCTGGTCCGAAAGAGCGCCTCCTTTGATTTGGAGTAATCAATCGCCCGTTTACTGATGGGGAGATGCCCCCGCGCAGTATAGGGGAGCGCGTCATAGAAGAAACAGCGATACAGCAGGGAGTAGGGGTTGGAGGCTCTGGATGTCTTATTTAGATAAGTGAGATGGCTGTTCACTAGCTGGCCAATTTGCTCGTCAACCCGATGCGAGTCGGATAAGATATCTCGATCGAACAGTGTTGGGAGGCGTTTGAGGAAATAGCCCCCATCAATCAGGATTGCCACGCGTGTCATGCAATTACCTAGGTGTAAAAAAGCCCCAGGATTTCGGCCGGCTCATGATCGCAAGGAGCACGACGTAGTCTCAAGGGGCGGATACCCTCAAGACTATGTCGTCTTTAGTGAGACGTCAAGGCAGGGCCGAACACTATGTTTCAGCCTCGCCGTAGGTCAATCCGCGCAGGTCCTGCCACGAGTAGGCTTCGAGGGCATCATCCTCCAGGCCGTTAATGAGTTTTCGACTTTTCCGGGGTGCCGTGGGTGGGCTATGCTTCCGCATCCGCAGGTGTTCTCTCTTCCCGTGGGAGAGGGTCAGGGTGAGGGGGATTTTGGGTCGCATCCGATTTGAGAGGCGCTACTGTCAACGGCGTATCGGTGCTAGGTGCAGCCCTCTCTTGTTGGTCCTCCTCGAAGCGAGGGACATGAAAGGTCTTGGGATCAAACACCGCTTCACGGCGTACCAACTCGCTAAACGGGACAAACTGGACCAGCAACCCGACATCAAAGGCCGCTGACAGCCGGTATAGCGTCCGTAGCGAGAGCGGGTCACGACCGGGTTGCTCAATATGGGATATCCGGGCCTGCGGAATGCCGCAGCGCTCAGCGAGCTGGGCTTGCGTCCAGCCGCGCGCTTTTCGGAGCGCCCGAATTTGGAATGGAACCTCGATGGAAAGCTGCGCTTCCGTGTAACCGTCCCGGTACGCTTTGTTGCGCAGTTTCCGCCAGAGTTTAGAAATTGGACTCACGTGTGCTTGCCCTCCCGGCCTGGATTTCCTTATATCCGATGCTGAACTCTATTTTCACCATACACCGCGCTTCCAACAACTTTTGAAATTTCTTGAAATGCGGCTCGTCGAGCTGCTCCAGATTTCGGGCGATGCGCATGAACCTGTCAGCTCTCGCTTGGTTTCCTGGTGACAGCGCTTCATGCCATTTCGATACGGGAAGCGTCCCTTTTGCACTCTGATACTCTTGGAAGTCCCACACATCCATTATTACTTTTTTCTGATAATAGGTAGTCTCGGGAAAAGCCGCAAGTGGCCGTCAAGGGCTTTTCCAGGCTACGGCATATGGGTTCAGATTTGGACATCTCACGCGCTGGATGACTTCATGAGCCTGTCGAAGCCAGCTTTGAGCTTGGCCTGAAAGTCGGTCTCAATCTCGTAGACTGCGGTGAATTCGGCAAACGCCCAGCGGCCATACTGGTCGAGATTGTTGATTCCAGGCACCCAGTAGGTTTCCATCGTCGCTTTTTTCTCTTTGGCGTCTTCGCCCCGATAGCCTTTGATCTCGACGATCAGTTGCAACGGATCGGCATGGCCGTCGTCAACCAAGACAATGAAGTCGGGAATATACTTCCGCGTTGTCGAGCCGTAGCGGTAGGGGACTTCCAGACCGAGGTTGTGATTCTTGACGTATGCCTTAACCCGTGGGTGAGACTCGGCCACGCGGCAAAACTCAGCCTCCCAGTCGCTGTCGAGAATAACCCAGTTGATGTGACACTTCCGCGCATCGGTCTCCCAGCGGTGCGCTTTCGATGTGGTGAAGTTCACATGGGTGGTGGAACCAGTCGGATTGTAGGGGTCGAGTACGGCCTTGATCGGTCGTTGGCCTACCAGGGTGCGAACAATGCCTGCGGTAATGCGTTCGCAGGCCATGTCGGCCAGTTCCTGGTACATGAGTTGAGCGGGGTAGGTGCCGCCCTTACACACCAGGCAGGTGTTGAGCCACTGCTTGGTGATACGCTTGAGCTGACCGAACAGATGGAGTTTCGGTTCTTCGCCGGGGTCGCGCCATTTGGTGTACACCAAGCGCTTGGCGACGTGGAACAACACGCTGGAGTGGCGCATGTCCTCCAGGTGCTCCAGGCTGAGATCGACATCTTCGCCAATAATCCCGGCGTTGCGGGTGATGGACGGGCCGACGAGATCCGGCGTCAACTCCAGAACGGAGTCGTTATTGAACTCGGCGCTGAGCCGTTCCTCGGGCAATTCGACACGGTAGCCTTCGACACGCGGAAACCGGATTTCGAGCTGGTCGCGGGCAGGGCGAACTGCTCTGACCTGAATGGTCTCGCGAGGTGGTTGTGGTGGCGCGACGACCGGCTTGGCGGTGAAATCGAACGGAATCCCTAGCACATCGGCATATTCCACATTGAATAGCCCATCTTCATTAAGATCGTATGACTGTCTGCGCAGAGCCCGACCAATGACTTGCTCGCACAGGAGCTGGGTGCCAAAGGCACGTACGCCTAACACATGGGTGACCGTGTTGGCATCCCAGCCTTCAGTCAGCATGGCAACCGACACCACACACCGAATCGGCTCGCCTAGGCGCCCAGGCTTGCCGACGGTGTTCATGACTTCCCGAAGCAGATCCTGGTCAGTAATGTTCTCGGCCCGGAGACGATCGCCGGTACGCTCGATAATCTCGCGGCGGAAACGCTCGATTTCATCGGCTGCCATAGCTCGAAAGTTAGTGTCCAGGGCGTCGCCGGATTCGAGCTGTTCACTGTCGATGAGTAAAGTGCACGGACGCGCCAATTGATTCCCGTGCTCATCGAAATTTTGGAAGAGCGGCAGGCGACCGTTCTCAAGTGTCGTCGAACCGTCTTCGTTTTGTCGATGAAAGCCAGAGATGTAGTCATACACCAGCTTGGAAGTCGAGGTGTTGTTGCACACCACAATGAAGCACGGGGGAACCTGAATACCACTTTCTTTCCACAGATCGTAGGTCTTTTTGTAATGTCCGTAGAGGGCTTCCAGCGCGGTTTGGAGTTCAACGGGTAGGCTGAGCGGGTCAAGGGTCTTGGCTTTGCCTCGGCCCTTTTTGGGCATCTTCTTGCCGATATGCTCCCAGAGATTTCGAAACTTGGGCATTTCGCCCCCGGGAATGTTGTCAGCTACGGGGACGCGCGGTAGCTTGACGATACCGCATTCAATGGCATCCATCAGCGAGAAGTCATTCATTGTCCAAGGGAACAGCGTGCCCTCGGCATAGCCTGAGCCGT
The DNA here is from genome assembly GCA_965231765.1 of Binatia bacterium. Classification (GTDB taxonomy): domain Bacteria; phylum Desulfobacterota; class Binatia; order Bin18; family Bin18; genus JAAXHF01. Next base: position 2,097,370 of record OZ246887.1, on the reverse strand, counting down.
GAAGGAAGAACGGTGTCGCCGACAAGTCTATGACCCGTGTGAGGCCAAGTTTGCGGTTGACAGCTTCCAGGCCAGAGATCCACAGCCGTGCGGCCTCGTTGTTCTTGTCTGCATCTTTTTTGTCATCGCCCTTCAGCCCATCCTCATCATCTTCTCCCGGCTTCTCGCGATAGCAGTGGTGTGCTTCGTCGTTCAGCGCCAGAATGTTCTTCAGGCCCATCAGGTCGGGCATGACGCGCTGGAGCATCTGCCCTTCAGTTTCCAAGGTATTCAAGCCTTCGCCACGACCTTGGAGCAGTGAGCGACCGGCCTTTGAAAGGTCGATACGTTCACGCAGCTTAAAGGCGTGGTAGTTGGTGATAACGATCTTGGCCTTGTCCAGCTCGGAGAGCATGTCGCTCGGAACCAGCTCACGGCTTTGGTAGTAGCTGTCCGGGTCGTTCGGCTGCAGCACGCGCAGACGGTCCTTGATGGTGATGCCGGGTGTGACCACCAGGAAGCCACGGGAGAATCTGCCGCTCGTCGGGCGACGCACGGCGTTGATGGTCTGCCAGGCAATCAGCATCGCCATAACAGTGGTCTTACCCGCGCCAGTGGCAAGCTTGAGGGCCAGCCGCATCAGACCGGGGTTGGCGTCGTTACTGGCATTGGCCAGGTGTTCGAGAAAGTCTTTGCCGGTCTTGCCAGCAGTCGGAGCGACCTCAGTCAGCCAGATGGCGGTCTCAACCGCTTCGATCTGACAGAAGAACGGCCGGATATTGTTAAACTTGTGATGTCGCCAATGCTGAAGCAGGCGGGCGGTTTCAGGCGTGACATGCCAGTCGGCTGGATTTGGTCTTTTTCGCCACTGGTCTACTTGGCGGCGGATCGCATTGATATTCGAAGTCGGGTCGTACTGCTGCTCCGCAGTTGAGAGCCCCTTGCCTTCCCCCAAAGCCAGCTCCAGTTGTTGTTTATGTTTCCTCGGCTTCGGAATCGGGGTGATGAAGGCAGCCCGGCTGCGGCTGTTGATGATCTGTTGCGTTGGCTGGCCCTGGTCATCAAGCTCCCAGTGTTGCGTCGGGTACTCGTAGGGAGAGTTGAGGACAGGTTGCTCGAAAAATCGGTTATCCACGTTTCTTCACACAACCTCGTCATACGCATCTGGATGAAAGCCAACGACGAGCGTCTTGCCCTTGCGGATAGCTGGTGCACGCAGGTTCCCCGACGGTCCAATGACTGCTGACAGAAGAGCGTCGTCAGGTGCTTGGTTTTTTTTGAGTGAAAACCGGAGGACTTTTTTGCCTTTGACGGCGATAATGCGTGAGACGGTTTGCATGAGATCGAGTGTCCCGTCACGATCAATCGGTTCTTTGCGGGCGTTGATTTGTGTTTTGGTCGTGCAATCTTTTTGGGCAAGAAACTCTTGCGCCTTTTTGCACGTCACTCAACTCGGACGGTGATAATGCCAGTCTATTTGTGGTGTTCCTTGTGCCATGTTTTGCTCCTTCTTTCTTTGTGTAGTCTAGCGAAATTGAGGCATAACCTCTTCGGCGAATAGCTGCATTGAACGTTGACTCTTAGTCGGGTCTATGCCAGGCAGGTGCATCGCCAGGACGAGGTGAGTGGTCCGAACCTCTGTGGTGAATCGCTCAAGCTCGCTGCCAACGTCGTCCGGGGTACCAATAATAGGACTGCCAATCAAGCGTTCCGGGTTCTTGCGCAGTTCGGCCGGGGACGGGAGTTGGCTAAACTGTTCTGCTCCCTCAAAGTCCTTTGCCTCAGCCAGCCAGCGACCATACCAGGTTAGCATATAGTGCAGATGGTCCTGCACCTCATCCCAGGCTTGATCACGGTTGGGAGCGACATAGGCAACCCGGAGCTGGGCAGCAGAAAAATCGTTCGGGTCACGATCGTAGCGGCGCAGGGCATTGTCGTAGGTCTTTTGGACGTCTGAGGTCCCACCACCCAAAAAGTGACACCCGAGTCGAGCTGCACGGTCAACAGCCTTGGGCGCATTGGCGCCGATCCAGATCGGTGGATGTGGCGTCTGGGGCGGTTTGGGCTCAAGATGGATGTCTTTGAGCTGATAATGTTTGCCGTCATATGAAAAGGGATCTTGGCTCCACATGCCTTGGATGACTTGCACGCCCTCTTCCATTCGCGGGCCGCGCTCCCTGCGAGGAATGCCATAGCCTTCAAATTCTGACAGCGCATAGCCTTGGCCCAGGCCCAGATCAAAGCGGCCGTTTGAAATAATGTCTACCGTCGCGGCATCTTCAGCAACCCGGACGGCGTTGTGCAATGGGAGGAGCATCAGGAATGTCCCAATCCGGACCCGACTCGTTTGACCCGCAATCGTTGCCGCAATCGGTAGCAGGGAAGGCGAGTAGCCATCCTCAGCAAAATGATGCTCCGTCAACCAGACAGAGTCATAGCCGAGATCTTCAGCCACCCGTATCTGACGAAACTGTTCGGCGTAGAATTCTGGGAATGGCACCCGCCATTGGGGCGGATTCCGAAAGGAAAAAATTAAGCCAATATCCATGCTGCTCTCCTAATTTAATCTTGAACCACCCACTGCTTGGCCCAGCCCTGCTCATAGGGAGTCCAGAATCCCAACGTGACCCCGAGCCGCTGGAACTTCCATTGCCCATTCACCTTCACATACGTCTCGTTGTATTTTGCTGAGCCCCAGACCGCTTGTTCCCCGTCATCTCCACCATCCCCAGCCATAGTACACGGCTGCAATAAATACCACTGGCCAGTCGCCGTGTCGCCGTCTACCTCAATAATCGGATTCATAATCTGATGGCGGACAAAGGGAAGCATTTTGGGCGCGCTCGCAAAAAACGTGCGAATGGCTGCCCGCCCCTCATACGTGCCAAATGATTCTCCCTTCCACACACCGTCCTCGACAAAAAAATCCATGATCGTGTCCAGGTCTTTGTAGCCCTCATCACACAAGCCATGGAACGCCGCCTTCATTTTTTTAATTGCTTCAATGTCTTCTAATACCTGGAGGCGTTTTGCCAGCTCTTCCATATCTATCGAGCTCATAGTGTCCCCTCCTCATGCGGACGTGATAGACCACGGACCGTTTCCCTCTCTGATCGCTGGTTCCTGCTCACCGACTTATAATGGCAAATTTGTCACCATAAGGACAAGATTCGAAATAAATACTCAGTTTTTTTATGTATCTCCTAACTTTGAGCATGTTGTTTTCCAAAATATACGCGCTCGACTTCCTCTACCCGAAACGATTTACTGTGTGCTATTGTCCCTCTCACCCAACACAGAAAAGAGCACCGCGCATGATCAACCCATCCCAACCCTACCCTTCAGAGCGCTCGCCGGTCTGCGCGAGCAATATGGTTGCGACGTCCCAACCGCTGGCCGTCCAGGCTGGCCTAGATGCGTTACGTAAAGGCGGCAACGCGGTGGACGCTGCGATTGCTACAGCGATTACCTTGACTATTGTTGAACCAGTCAGCAACGGGATTGGCAGTGACGCGTTTGCCATTATCTGGGATGGCGAAAAGCTTGTTGGCCTGAATGGTTCAGGTCGCGCTCCAGCAGCATGGACGCGTGAGTATTTCTCACCGCAGCGCTGTATGCCGCAGTTTGGCTGGGATAGCGTGACCGTGCCTGGTGCGGTGAGTGTGTGGGTTGCTCTGTCGGAACGGTACGGCGCGCTGCCTTTCGAGACTCTGTTCGAGGCGGGTATTCGTTACGCTGAGGAAGGTTTTCAGGTCGGCCCAAAAACTGCCTATTATTGGGGTGCCGATCCGTACTTGTACGAAGCATATCCGGCTTTTGCTGAGCATTTTCTGCCCGCCCCACAGGCTGGGCAACGTTTCTTTCGGCCAGACGCTGGCCAGACCTTGCGCACCATCGCCGCAACAAAAGGTGAGTCTTTCTATCAGGGCGAACTTGCTGAACGTATCGAACGTGCGGCAATCGCTGGCGGTGGGGCACTGCGCAAGTCGGATTTAGCAAACCATCACGTTGATTGGGTGGATCTGATTGCTCAGCCGTACCGCAACGTAGTCTTGCATGAGATTCCGCCCAATGGACAAGGGCTGGCGGCGCAGATTGCGCTTGGCATTTTGCAGAATTTTGAGCCGTCGCCTGTCGATCGCGCACGGAGTATGCATCTACAAATCGAGGCAATGAAAATCGCGCTACGGGCTGCCGCTGAACACTTTGCTGATATCCAAGCTATGCGTGTCACACCAGAAGAACTCCTAGCGCCAGGCTCCTTAGCCCGGGCGGCTGCCAAGATCACTGACTCAGCCATGTCGCTGCCGCCCGCGTCATTACCGATCAGCCTCGACACCGTCTATCTTTCCGCTGCGGACGCCAGCGGCATGATGGTGTCGTTTATTCAATCCAACTACTATGGATTTGGTTCAGGCATTGTCATTCCTGAAACCGGTATTTCAATGCAGAACCGGGGCTGGGGATTTTCACTTGATCCCAATCATCCGAATTGTGTTGCTCCCGGTAAACGGCCGTTCCATACCATCATTCCTGGCTTTGTGACCGAGGGCGGACAACCCCGAATGAGTTTTGGGGTAATGGGTGGCCCGATGCAGGCCCAGGGCCACGTACAAATGATGCTGCGTATGTTTGACCATGGTCAAAACCCGCAAGCGGCTAGCGACGCGCCACGCTGGCATGTGTATCCGAATTTCAGTGTTGGATTAGAACCCGGCTTTCCAGAAGCAGTCGCCACAGAACTGGCACAACGTGGCCATTCGATTACGTTTGATACCGCTGGCCGCACCTTTGGGGGCGCACAACTTATTCTTAAAACTCACGACGGTTATGTCGGTGGCTCTGACCATCGCAAAGAAGGTATGGCGGCTGGGTTTTGAATGTCAGGGCGGTTTGCGAACCGCCCTGTCGAAGGGCTGAGGCTATTCTTCGATTGTGACTAGGAATTAAATCTGCCGCCTTCTTTGGCGAGCTTTTTGAGCAGTGGCGCAGGCTGCCATGATGCCGGATCTTGCTCGGAGAACTCGCAAACCCTTTTATACACCTTGTCCAGGCCAATCGTATCGGCGTAAAACATTGGGCCACCCAGATACGCAGGGAAGCCGTAGCCATACACGTAGATGACATCGATATCACTCGCCCGCTGAGCAATGCCTTCTTCCAAGATCCTGGCGCCTTCGTTGATGAGCGCATACATCGACCGTTCGACGATTTCCTCGCGACTGATATCGCGGCGTTGAATGCCTTTTGCCTTGGAATAGTTCACAATCAGGGATTCTATTTCAGGGTCGGGATACCGGGTACGGTCGCCTGGCTGATATTTGTAATAGCCTGCCCCAGTCTTCTGGCCGAAACGGCCTTTTTCACAAATGAGATCGGGAATCCCACAGTAGCGGGCACCCTCGGGCAGACGCTCGGGCAGCCCTCGGCCTTGGCGAATGCGCCAACTCACGTCAAGTCCGGCCAAGTCGCCCATCGACAGTGGCCCCATGGCCAGCCCTAGGTCGTAGATCGCATCGTCAATATTGTGAGGCAGACAGCCTTCTTCGAGCATGAACTCGGCTTGTCCGCCGTAATAGTGCAGCATCCGATTCCCCACGAACCCGTCACACACGCCAACTACAACCCCGATTTTATTGATGGCTTTTGCGACGGCCTGGGCCGTGGCCAGTGTTTCGAAGCTGGTCTTTTCACCTCGTACGATTTCGAGCAAGCGCATGACGTTGGCTGGGCTAAAGAAGTGGGTGCCAATGACTTTTTCAGGTCGCTTAGTCACCGAGGCGATTGCATTGACGTCAAGCGTAGACGTGTTTGAAGCGAGGATGCATTCGGGTTTGGTGGCCGCATCAAGCTTGGCAAACACGTCCTTTTTGATGTCCATGTTCTCAAAGACGGCTTCGATGATAAGATCAACGTCGCTGATGGCGGCATAGTCGAGCGTTGGGGTGAGGAGGCCCATGCGCTGTTCCACTTGTTCCGTGGTAAAGCGGCCCTTCTTGGCACTGCGTTCGTAGTTGCCGCGTACCACAGCCAGACCCTTATCCAGGAACTCCTGACTCGTTTCGAGAATCGTCACTGGAATGCCGGCATTCACAAAGTTCATGGCAATGCCGCCGCCCATTGTGCCTGCGCCAATGATGCCGACTTTTTTAATGGCCAGCGGCTTGGTGTCCTTGGGCATATCGTTGACTTTTGCGGCCGCCCGTTCGGCAAAGAAGATGTGGCGTTGCGCAGCTGATTGATTGCTGGTCAGGACTTGTCTGAACAGTTCCTGCTCCTTGGCTAAACCTTCATCAAATGGCAGCGTGCAAGCCGCTTCAACACAATCGATACAGCGTTGAGGAGCTTCAAAACCGCGCCGCTCTTTGCTCGCCTGGGTGCGAGCCGCATCAAAAATGGCCAGGTCTACACCCGTGACTTTATCACTCAAGTCACGGACTTTTTTGAGCGGCGCGCCGTCAGCCACGAGTGCACGGGCGAATGCTTTGGCACCTTCGAGCAGATTGCCCTCGTCCACGACTGCATCAATCACCCCAACTTTTTGAGCTTGATTGGCCACCATTGGTACGCCACTGGTGATGGCTTGAAGCGCAGCTTCAGGACCAATCAAACGTGGCAGACGCTGTGTGCCACCGCCGCCGGGCAACAACCCCAAGGCAACTTCAGGCAAACCGACACGAGCCGAAGGAACAGCCACCCGATAGTGGCAACACAGTGCAGTCTCAAGACCACCCCCCAACGCCGTGCCATGGATGGCGGCAACAGAAGGTTTCTGGAGGTTTTCGATGACTTCCATAGTGCCAAGGAAACTCGGCGCCTGGAGCGGCCTGCCAAATTCAGTAATATCCGCCCCAGCAATGAAAGTCCGACCATCACAAATGAGAACCGTGGCGATAGTGTCATCGGTATTGGCTTCGATGAAGCTTTCCAACAAACCTTGGCGCACATGGTGACTCAGCGCGTTCACTGGCGGGTTATTGACCGTGATAATGCCGATATCGCCATCTTTTGTGTAGGAGACTGAATGCGTCATAGATTACACCTCTCTTCTTTTCCGCCCCGCTCGTATGTGGCGGGTTTTCTGCATATCAGTCATCCTTGTCCTCTTCAACGTTTTCCAAGCTGGCCCGGGCTTCCAGCCCGTGAAACGTGAGCGCTGGCGTTGCACGCACGTCAGCGGCAAGCTGCTCTCTCCAGGCGTCATTGGCGGTATCAGTCGGAACGTCAGTCGAAGGCAGCGCAAACGGTTCAGGATCGGCGAAGCGGCGAACAACATTGGCAGTGATGTGAGCAACGTCATTGTCGTAGCCGTTACGGGCTAAAGCGCCAAACCAGGAGATCGAACCGACCGAGAACACCGCTCCACCAGCTGGAGTCTCGAAGAACACCATGTCGGCACGGACGACCGGATCGGGTGAAGGCACAATGATGGACGCGGTGAGTTCTTCTTTTGTCCGGGTCATGTCAGGCCCGAAGTCCGTAGCAGAAGCGAGTATCACAGCATGTGTAGGGGAGCCCAGCGTCTGGCTGTAACGGTCAACTTCCTGACCGGCCGCACCACCGCCGAGTCCGGAGGTGCCGATCTCTGTGTCTTCTACCTTCTCAAAGATCCAAGCAGCGCGGGAGGTGTAGCTTTCCTCACTGCGTCTATAGCCAATGGCTCGTTTAAAACCTTGCGCGGCGAACCCTACTCCAACAAGTGTATTCGGGGCTCGGCCCAGGCGCCGCCACAGCCCGCCGTATTCGCCGCTAAAGGCATGATACGACTCACCCGGTTCGGTTGACCAGTTACGCACGCCGTCTTCAGCTCGGCGTAACTCGATCGCCCCGGGCCACGCAGCACTAAACGCGACGCGCCAGTAAAATCCATTCCCGCCCAGATACAGCAACCGCCCGCCGCGGCGTAACCATTCCTCAAGCGCGTCGAGCATCCGGGTTGACCAATACTCGGGGTGCGTTCCAGTGATGATGACACGATACGGAGCAAGGGCGTCGATGCCTTCGGCGTGCAGGTCCTCGTCAGCGATAATGTCGTGACCGACCTGGAGATGATCCAGAAATGCATTGATGTCGGTGTCCGGGGTGAAGTTCCAGCCGTCTGCTCCTGGGCGGAGTTGCAGCACGGGCCGCCGACGGGAGCTGAACATGACTCCGCTGTTATCGGTGTGTTGTTCATACTGAGACCGCCCGACCTCAGGGTGTTGACGCACATACTCATGCTCGGGCCGCAGCCGCGACCGCGAGACGATAAAGTCCGCACCTTCGAACAGCATCCGATGGTTGGCATACGCCATATAGGTGCACGAGGGCATAAGGAGCGCGATATCGGCTGTTGGTGCATCCTTGGCTGGGCGCACAAAAAATGGAATACGATCCTCAGCCTGTCCTGCCCGCAGACGGAACGCGTAGATGCCGCTCTCAAGATCAGCCGCTAAGGTGAAATCAGCCGTTGCTTGCCAACCCGCGTCATACAAATCGTCAGTGTGGAAGTGAACGGCATCGTAGTGAGATGGCATCGTTGTCCAGGCCTGGTGACTGCCGTCCCAGTCTGGGCCAGTGACACCCCGAGTGGGCAGCTGATAAAGCAAACCGTGGCGAGCATTGCCACTCACGTCAACGATCTGGCGACCTGGAATGCCTTTGGACAGATCCCACTCCAATGTCGTGTCATCCACTGTGAGACACGGCCGAGCCAAGCGGCCGTCGAAATGAGCGCCGTTAGCCGAGGCGGCCAGCAGACAGCTGTGTAGCGAGCCGCCAGGCGTTTCAGCGATCCGAGCGTTTGCGGTCACTGGCCCGGATTGCTCGAACAGGTCTTGGCCGGGTGAACGGGTGGGCTGTGGAGTGAGGGTGCCTGTCACCGTTCCCTCAAGCAAATCCGCGTCTATCTCTATGTGATACCAACGCCTGGCCTGGATAGGCTGTTGGCGGAGCGACAAATCCGTCTGGCCGATGTGAGCGACGAGGCGACTGTTCGATATCGTAAGTGTCAGCAGCGGTCCAAGCTCGCCGACAACAGATAATACTGTTTGGTCCAGATCAGGGCGTGTGGCCAAGACGTGGATTTTTGCCTGGATATAACGCGTCACTGACAGACCCGACAGATCGATTTCGCCGTAAGAACCAGGGTGTAGCGGCTGCTCGGTGAGCAGGACCTCGGCGGGGAGATCGCTGAGGACTTCTCTCTCTTGGAACCCTGGCCCGCTCCGGGTCGGGTCGCCGCAAATGATGCGAACCAAGTCGAGCTGAGCTGGGCCGGGTTGGTGGCTGGACGCCATGAGGAGGATTGGCTCTCCGGCTCGTAATGACAGCGGCTCGCAGTAGCCGGTGATGGTTTTGGTGCGTGTAGGGGAGGCCACTAGCGATCCTTCTTCCCAAGGTCTGGGACAAGGTGGGTGCTGAGTGCTTTCAGCAAACGCTCGTGCCGTTCTGGCGAAACAGATCCAATTGATCCAATTGATTCTGCGATATGTGCTTGTATCGTCCGCTGACCCATAGACGCTTCTCCAGATCTTTGTCGGCTTTTAGCCGCTCATCATCCTCGCAGCCCCCGCAAAAAACGCAGAATACACTCATTTGTTTCCTTCGGCTTTTCGGCCTGGACCCAGTGGCCTGCGCCTTCGATCAATTCGAGGCAACGCAGGTCGTGAAAAGCCTGGGGAAACTTGTCTCGCCAGGCTGGATCGTACAGGAGGACATCATCTGCAGAACCAGCCACAAACGCTGCCGGCTGGGAAAACTTTTTGCCTTCGAGTTCGGGGGTGATGCCATTATTGGTCGGGATGTTACGGTACCAATTATTCGGCCCTCGGAAACCGCTTGTTTTGTACTGTTCGACATAATAGTCGAGGTCGGCTTGGCTGAGCCAGGCCGGAAGTGCCTCTGGCTGTGGCAAGGTATCAAGCAGGCCGCTCGACTTAGGGTGGTCGAGCTGTTTCATCCAGGTCCCGGCAGGCGAGTCACCACACAGCCCGGAATAGAGGATGCGCAGGCTCCGCTCGACATCTTTTTCTAACTCGGCTTCGGCGGAACCTTCTTCCTGAAAATACCGGATATACCAAAAGCGATCATCCATACCAGCAGGATTCACTGCCGCATCCGTCATCCGCCAAAATGGCACAGACAGTCCCATCACCGCTTTGCAGCTGTCCTCATGCAGCAAGGCGGTATTCCAAGCCACGACACAGCCCCAATCATGACCAATCAGAAAGAATTCATTGTAGCCCAGCGCCTTGGCAATACCATCAATATCAGCGGCAAGGGTGCGAATGTTGTAATCAGAAACATGGGGTGGACAGCTGCTCCCGCCGTAGCCGCGTTGGTCGGGCACCGCAACGCGATAGCCCGCCGCAATGATGGGATCGATCTGATGGCGCCACAAGTACCAGCACTGTGGCCAGCCGTGGAGCAGAATCACCAATGGACCAGTGCCTTCTACTACCGTGCGTAAGGTTACGCCGTTTGTTTCGATCATTTCGAAGTTACGATTTGTCATTTTTGTTCCTCTCGAACGGATTCTCAGGGGGAGCGAGTGTGATTACCCGGCTCAATTGCTTGCAGGACTGTAACACCTTTGATTGAGGAGGTTCAAGATTTGGCCACAGGCTTCAGGCCATCCCCCTTGCCCATAGCCCTGCATTATCCTAGACATGGTGCGGTCCATTCATTTTTTGATACAGAGAGGAAGACATATATGGCAAAACCCAAGATCTACGGTGTTGCTGGTTCCCGCGCGATACGCTCGCTCTGGGCGATTGAAGACATTGGTGTTGAATACGAACATGCTGCCGTCAATTTTATGGAAGAGTCCAAGAAGGCAGAGTACTTAGCAGTCAATCCGAATGGCCGCATTCCTGCGCTCCAGGATGGTGACATCACCTTATTTGAGTCGATGGCGATCAATCTGTACCTGGCCAAGACCTACGGTGGCGATCTGTACCCGAGCGATGCTGCGAAGGAAGCTCAGACCTGGCAGTGGAGCGTGTGGGTGATGACTGAGATTGAGCCGCCGCAGATGGATATCCTCGTCCAAAAGGTTTTTACGCCCGAGGAAAAGCGGAATCCGGATGCCATCGCTGCTGCGGAAAAGACACTTGATCGGCCGCTGAAGGTGCTCAATGACACCCTGGCCAAAAAAGAGTGGCTGGTCGGTGATGCTTTTAGTATCGCTGATCTCAACGTTGCCGGCGTGATGCTCATCTTGAAAATAGTGAAGTTCGATTTCTCGGCATACCTGAATGTCAAGCGTTGGGTTGATGCGTGTTATGCTCGGCCTTCGCTCAAGCGTGCGCAGAGCGTTGGGAAGTAGTCGCTTCAACATATTGGCCGAGGAAGCACCGTGAATGAAAGTTTCGAAACACCTGGCCCGCCGTGCCGTGGGATAAACTTCCAGATTTGCATACCCATGTCGCACGGCACCTAGACCATGAAGAGCCGGGCTATGCGAAACTCCAGCGTACGGTGTTGCGCGGCATTCTTTCTGGAGCAGACTCTACAGTCGAGACAGACTTCCCTTCAGGCGGCGAGAAATAGTCACACCCGAAAAAGAGTTGGCTGAACGCTTGAATCTCGGGTGGCGTATCCACCCGACTTCCTTACTTGCCGCTCATAGGGTTTGTGTCGCTGCCCGCCGCCCAGCTTATCTCATCCATTCAAGCATTCGCTCGCCAATCATGATGGCTGTGGCATTGGCCGGACGCCGCACGACGTTGGGCTGGATCGACGTATCGGCCACTCGCAATCCCTCAACACCATGCACCCGGCCGTACTGATCCACAACAGCGGTCATGTCGTCGGCTGGTCCCATTTTGCAGCTGCCCGACATGTGGATCGCCGTTCCTAGGTTCGTATACATCCAGTTATCCAATGCCTGATCTGAGGCCAGGTGGGTGTCGGTCGGCACTGTTCGTTCAGACACGAGGTCCGTAAACGCTTTGCCCTGCATGAGTTCTACAACGAGTCGAACGCCCTCGCGCATGCGCTGGCGGTCGAACGGGTCCGACAAATAATTGTAATGCAGCTCCGGTTGTACATACGGGTCGGCTGAAACGAGTCGCATTTCGCCTTTGCTGAGTGCCGCTTGGAGTGAGGCGCCAATCATCAGGTCTCGGCCGCGCCGGGCTTGCTCAATGAGCCGCTTGACTGAGATTCCGCGCATGGCAGCCAGCGTCCTCAAGGGATGGCGAAAAAAGGAGGGCAGGGCAGGCAACTGCGAGCCGTTTGATTTACTGGCGGTGACAAACGAATCATTCATCGAGAAACAGAATGGCAAGATTTCCATATCGCCGCGTGTCTGTGAGTCTTCAGCTGTGTAATGCAGGCCGGTCTGGAGCATCGGCATGCCAGGATATGTGACTGGCGCCTTTTTGGTCTTGTACATGATCATCACCGCCGGGTGGTCGGTGAAGCCTTTTCCGACGTACGGCGAGTCGTGTAAAACTGGAATGTCACAGCCGCGCAATGCCTCCGCTGGTCCGATGCCTGAGAGTAACAGTAGGTGTGGAGATTTGACTGCTCCGGCGCTGAGGATGATTTCTCCGCCGTGAATGACGATCTGTTTGCCTTTTCTATCGACTTCTACCCCAATCGCTTTGCGGCCTTCGAACACTATACGCCTGACGTGTGACTCGCCCCATACGGTCAAGTTGGGACGTTGCAGATTCGGCGTCAGGTAGGTGACAGCGGTATTCATCCGGATGCCATCGATATTGTTGAGCGGCAGAGAGCCGACCCCAATTGAGGCGGGATGATTCATATCCGGATCTTCCGGATGTCCAGTATCGAGACAGGCTTGCACAAATGCCTCTTGCACGGAATTCCATTCCGCCGACTTGGGCCGACGTACGGGAATCGGGCCGTCTGCGCCGTGGAAGTCAGCCTGGATAGTCTGGTCTTGGATGTCTTGGTCAGTCTCCAATTTTTTGAAATACGGCAGGACTTTTTCGTACGACCACTCGTCATTGCCGAGTGCTGCCCAGCCGTCGAAGTCTTCCGGAACCCCGCGAATGAACACTGTCCCGTTGAGCGCACTTGAGCCACCTACGACTTTGCCACGGGGTACGGAGTACGATAACTCAGGCGTGAGCTTGGCCTTGAACGACCAGTTGTTCGGGTGTCCTGGAAAACTGGACGCCATAGAGCCGCCCTGTTGCAGGACTTCCGGAAATTTGTCGATGCTTTCGTAGTGCGGGCCAGCGTCCAACAGCAAGACTGAGCGCTGAGGATCTTCTGACAAACGGGCGGCGAGTGGACAGCCGGCAGAGCCTGCTCCAATGATAACCACGTCGTAATTCATAGATGTTCCAAAACGATCAAAGCTGGCGCGATTATCGTGTGAGCACCGGACGCCTGTCAACAGGTAGACAGAGAAGTTTCCGGCCGTCCTATTCCCTGGCCCGGGCGCAGGAGAAAGCCTCGCTGCCTGATTGCAATCGGACTCCCTGGCGAGCCGGTTGCGCCTTTCAGGAGAACTGGCACAAACACATAGACAAACTCACAGATTAAGCGATCTCGTTGTGGCTGCGCTGTCGCTGGCCCTCCACACGCTCAGTCGTCCGGGCAGGGAGCGTCCCAGGGCTGGGCTGCCGTATACTGCATATTCCGGTGGACCACAGGAGGACAGCGGTCGCCCTCTGTGGCGCAATACTCAGCCATGTATGTGAGGACATTGTGGCGCAGTTTTCCAGTCGCGCATAAGAGCTGGGGTGGGGTGACTTGGTAGTCACCCCGCGCAAGAGCGTTGATGATAAACGCTGTCGTAGCGGCGTCGAAATGTTCGAGGTCCTTCCAGCGGCTAAAATCGTGAGTGAGTTGTTCATCGAGCTGGAAGTTGAAAACCCGCACGTTTGGAAGCCGCGTCTGGGTCTGTACCACGGTCTTGAGCAGGCTCAAGCGTTTTTCGAGTCGATTGCTTGCAATGAGAAAATCGCTGCCATACCCCAGCATGCTGATCGGGAGTAAGAGTAGGTCAAATTCCACATCCGGGTGCTGCTGTATGACACGTTCAACTTTTTGAACGAATACGGATTGGAGCTCCTGGTTTGAGGGAGTATTTTTGGCCCAGAAATCCCGGAGATCATCCGTCCAGCGGTTGACCACAGAGTCCCAGGCTGCCCTCACCCGTGACTCGGAAAACTCGAAATGATTCGCCCAGAAGTGGAGGGTGTCAAGATCGATCGGACGCTGGCCGCTGATGGCCTGAAAGGATTCAAAAAGGGTATCCTGGGAGAGGAGATAACGAAAAGGTGTTTCAAGCCCCTCATGGTATAAATAGTAGGGAAATGCTCCAACATCATCACGGACGCGATCTCCGAGTGCAAAAGATGGATAATTGATCTCCCACACGACTCGCCGAATAGGCTGGTTCTGAAAAACGACATCAAGGAGCAGCGCTTGCTCTGTTGCTGTAGATGCGGAAATAGGCAGGTTGATGATTTTGAGACCGAGCGCCTGCTGCAACGAGGAGGTTCGAAAATTTTCGATCCGAGAAGTCCCTAGCATCACGGCTTCGTAGTCGAATTGACGAGCAATCCCAGGATTCTGAAAGCGTTGATTTTTACTGAAACCGATTTCAAACCAGGGCCGATGGTAGAAGTAGAGCGGGTCAACAATCCAATTGAACAGACCGGCGAGGCCGAGCAGAAGAGCGCTCAGGCCGAGCAGCCACGTCACATAGTGACGATGGTGTTTCCGCCCAACAGAAATCATAAGCGAATCCATATCAGAATTGGAAATACAAGAATTCATCGACCCGATTGATTGCTAATAGTGCCCAACTCATGAGAACGGCAAGCGTAACAGCCCAGTACACTGTGGGATGCCACTGTATCCAACCGCTCCGAAGTACACTCCTAAAGGGCTGCGACAGAAGAGCAGGATTATACTTGGCAAGCAATTGCATGGTATTCGGCAAACGAAAGGCGATGACTCCCAGGACAACAAGCCAAGCAAGTTGCTCCCAGCCGTACAGGTAGCGCACCGATTCGAAGCGCCAGCCGAGCTGAAGGAGCCAAGGATGCAAAGGGCCGAGCCAGCCCACAGCGTCTGGTGGTAAGATGATCCCGTTGCTCCCAAAAAGTCCTCGATATAGCCGAGTGGCAGCGGCAAAGCTGTCTGCGCGGAACAAGACCCACCCCAATGTTACAGCCAGAAAGGTCAGGGTGACAGACAGGGAGGAGCCAAACCGGCCAGCCCCTGCTGGCCAGGGTAGAGAGGAGCGAACAAACCGCCAACTCCGGTTCAGGATGAGATATCCCCCGTGCAGTAAGCCCCAACAGACAAACGTCCAGTCCGCCCCATGCCAGAGACCCCCCAGCCCCATGGTGGTGAGAAGATTGAGGCCGGTCCGAGTGAGGCCAGAGCGATTCCCACCCAGAGGAATATACAGATAATCACGAAGAAATCGGGATAAGGTCATATGCCAGCGCCGCCAAAAATCGATAATGCTCGCTGACTGATAGGGAGAAAAGAAGTTGACGGGAAGACGTATCCCAAACAGACGAGCCAACCCGATGGCCATGTCCGAGTATCCGGAGAAATCAAAATACAGTTGGAAGCTGTAGGCCAGGGTCCCGCCCCAGGCTTCAAAAAAACTTATGGGCTCGCCATGCGCGGCCGCTGCAAAGATGGGATTGGCATACACCGCCATGGCGTCGGCCAGAGCAACTTTTTTGAGAAAGCCGAGACAGAAAATAGTGATCCCGACCTCCACATCTCGCTGCCGTTGAGATCGCTCCCGGCCCGTGGAAAACTGGGGCATCATTTCGTTATGATGGACAATAGGGCCGGCAATCAGCTGCGGAAAAAAGCACACGAATAGACAATAGTGCAGCAGATTATATTCCGTAACGTGGCCCCGATAGACATCCACCAACCAAGCGATCTGCTGGAAGGTGAAGAAGGAAATCGCTAATGGGAGGATAATGGGCGCGGGGGAGAATGCCGTGTCGAAGAGGGCGTTGGTACTGTGAAGGAAAAAGTTGGCGTACTTGAAATAGCCGAGCAGGGCTAAATCTCCACTTACTCCAAAAACGAGCAGACTCTTGCTGTGTGTGGATTGCAAACGAAGCCCGACACAAAAATTAAAAAGCGTCGAGAGCAGCAGCAACAACAAATAAATGGGCTGCCACCAGGCATAGAAAAACCATGAGGCAAGCACCAACCAGGCGAATGCGAGTGTTCTTTGCTGCTTTATTTCTAAGTAGAAAAAGGCAGCAAAGACGAGGGGTAAGAATAAGAATAGGAAGCTGTAGGAGTGAAAGAGCATCGTCTTACCAGACCTCTATCAAATGCCCAGCGGCTTATAAATGAAAAAATTCTGCGCCGCAAGGATAGAGTAGCAACAGTCATGCATGGACTCGTCTCCCAAATCAGACGGAACAACTAGGGTTGCAAGGATGATGATTGGAGCGCAGAGAGCAAAAGAAGGACGGGAAAGACATAATGCAATGATGCGATAGGCTGTCAGGCAGCATACTGGGGTGAGAGAGTTAAGGACAGGTAAGACTGAGAGAGAGTGCTAGGAATCTCCAGGCCGTTCCAGAATAAGTCCAGTGGCAAAAAGAGGGTACACTCTGCCAAAACGACAGTGTGCTGAGGCGCTGACGCCCGGGCGCAGGAGAAAGCCTCGCTACCTGATTGCAATCGGACTCCCTGGCGAGCCGGTTGCGCCTTTCAGGGGAACCGGCACAAACACATAGACAAACTCATAGACCTTGTCTTTGGCCAAGGCGGCCAAATCCAAGTTTTCGTGAATGTAGATGCCATTGCGGGTGAGCAGCTGTTGGTGGCCTTCAGCAAAGCGCTGTGTATCTTCTCCTGGCTGGGCCTCGACTGCCCAATTATCAGCTCCGACCAGGACGATTTTTTTGTCAACCAGCCAGGTGAGGGTCGTGACCCCCGGTCCTGGTTCGCCCGAGACATAGGTATCGTTATCTGTCATCCACAGCTGGCCGTGGCCCGTATGAAACAGGACCACGTCGCCTGCCTGGATATCCACCTGTTGCTTGGCCAGTGTGCCTGTAACGTCGTCAATGCTGATAATATAATTAACTGCGAGCCGCTCGACGCCTTTGTATGCTGCGATATCGAGGAGAACTCCACGAGTAAAGATAGCTCCGACCTGCTCAATACCGAGTTTTTTAAGTCCGTAGCTGTCTCCAATCTCGGACAGCTTCAAGCCATTATAAAAGCGATCCTCGCTGCCTACCCGCGCGCCAACATGGCCGAGTCCATCAAATTGCGTCCCGACTTGGCCCAACTCGGCGGCGATCATCTCACTATTCGAGACGATTTGATTCGTCCCCGAGGGATCTGAGCTTGGCAGACCGGGGATGGTCAGTGAGTAGACGCGCTTGCCGAGGAGTGGCATGCCGTGCTCATAGGGCCGGCCCAGCTGATAGATTTTTCCTGTGGTAATAAGAGCCGCCGCGGACAGCACCTGCTCGGGAGTAATACGATTGGCGGCACCGCGCTGATCGTCCGCTCCCCATTCAGACGGCCACCATTTGGGGCCTATCGGAGTCTCTTGGGCCGCACTCATATCAATTGACAGGCAGACTAAACCCATCCCAGCAACGACTCGGGCCAGGTGTCTGTAGCAGCGCTGTATACACGTCGATTTTTCCTTCATGCATCTCTCCCTTCTCCGGGTTTTTACTTATCCCCAGAGGCATTTGGAAAAAAGAGCTGTTGATCCCCGATACGGTGATCAGCAATGCTCTCTTGGCCGTGTGGACCAAGCAACCAGTCAATGAACTGTTGTCCCTGGGCGGCTTTCACGTGCGGATGTTTGGCTGGGTTGACGAGAATAACCCCGTACTGGTTGAACAGCTGAGAGTCGCTTTCGACTAAGACCTGAAAGTCGGCCTTGTTCTGGAAGCTGATCCAGGTGCCTCGATCGGTCAGCGTATACCCCGTCATACCAACAGCCGTGTTTAAGGTTGCGCCCATGCCTGAGCCGGTTTCGCGATACCAGCTGCCGCTCGCTGTTGTCGGATCTATGTCAGCGGCTTTCCAGAGTGCCTGTTCTTTTTTGTGCGTGCCGCTATCATCGCCACGTGAGACAAAAATCGCGTGTGTTTCAGCGAGCTTCTTCAGCGCAGCTGGGGCAGCGCGTAGGCCGCTGAGCTTGGCAGGGTCATTGGCTGGACCGACGATCACAAAGTCGTTGTACATCACATCGTAGCGCTGCACGCCCCAGCCGTCTGCAACAAACTGTTCTTCGGCTGCTTTGGCATGCACTAATAATACGTCGCCGTCACCATTCTGAGCGTTTTTCAGAGCTTGCCCCGTACCAACCGCAACGACCCGGACTGCAATGCCGGTCTGCTTCTGGAAGGAGGGGAAGAGGTGATCAAACAAACCCGAGTTCTGAGTGGAAGTCGTCGATTGCAGCACAATAAACTGGTCTGCCGCGTGAGCCAGTCCATGAAAACTGAGGGCTACGCTCAGGCTGAGCAAGCCAATCAGGTTGATATGATAGGCGGCAATACATTGCATGGAATATCCTCCTTACTCAGCTAACATGTGCCAGAGACCCCCTCACCTCTTCGACAAGCTGAGGACAGGCCTAGCCCTCTCCGCCAAGGGAGCGAGGGAACCAAAAGACAAGAAATGCTGTCAGGGACTTACAATACAATCCGGCCCTCAAGATACGCTTGGGCTGGTTCCGACTGTGGCTGCTGAAAAAAATCACTGGCTGGTGTGTGTTCAGTGATTTGCCCCTCGTGCACAAAAACGATCTCATCCGCTAAGCGCCGGGCTTGACCAATATCGTGGGTCACAAGAATGATTTTGACTCGGTGTGTATGTGCCGTTCGGATCAAGGCTTCTATAGCGGCCACTGCGGCCGGATCTAAACTTGCGGTTGGTTCATCAAGAAACAGAACCTCCGGCTCCAGACTGAGTGCCCGCACCAGCGCCAGGCGTTGCTGCTCACCGGCTGATAGCACCCGAGCTGGACGATTGGCTGCTGCAGATAAACCGGCCAGCTCAAGCAATTGCTCAAGCCGCTGGGCAGGTTTATGTTGTCCCCCGTGCCGTAGCGCAAGGGCAAAACGCAAATTGGCCTTGACCGAGCGGCGCAGGAGCACCGGATGTTGAAAAACCATGGCTTGACGCTGTCGAACAGCGTTATCAACCCTTGTGTTTCCCCACTGAATGGCACCTGACGTTGGTGTTAGGAGACCGTGTAAAAGACGCAGAAGCAGACTCTTGCCTGCGCCGTTGGCACCCATAATAACCGTGCACAGACCAGCGGTGAGGGTCAGATCAACACCGTTGATCAAGCGTGTTCCATTCACGTTATACACGAGTTGACTCACTCGAAGGGGGAGCAGCGGAGGAGCGTCGTATTCCGCCGCTGCCTGTTCGAGATAGGTGGTGCAGCTCAGACTAGACATACGCCCACCTGTCTGCCGTGCTGCGCAGGACAGCAACCGCCGCGTTGACGCCCAAGGCGAGCGTGATCAAGATCAACCCGAGTGCCAATGCTAAGGGCAAATCTCCCTTCGATGTTTCGAGAGCGATGGCTGTTGTCATGACGCGGGTCACATGTTTGATATTGCCACCGACGATGATGACCGCTCCAACTTCGGCAATAGCACGACCGAACCCAGCTAAAGCGACAGTTAGTAAGCTGTACCGCGCATCCCACAACACGACACGGATAGCGGTCAGCGGTGGAACACACAACGACTGGAACTGCTCGGCATATTCAGCGTGGAGGTCGGCAAGCACTTGTCGGGCTAACGCCGCCACCAACGGAGTGACGAGCACAGTTTGGGCGATAATCATTGCCGTTGGTGAGTACAGCAGGCGCAGCCAACCGAACGGGCCAGCGTTTGATAGCAGCAGATACACCCATAAACCGACGACAACCGGCGGCAATCCCATTAAAGCGTTCAGCAGCACAATGGCGAAGCTGCGGCCGGGGAAGTGCATCGTGGCTAAGAACGCTCCGGCTGGTAAGCCCAGCGCACAGGCGATCAGGACCGCACTCATACTGACGCCGAGGGATAAGCCGGCAATTTCAACCAACATTGGGTCAGCCCCGAGAATCAACCCCCAAGCCAGAGAAAATGCATGTCCAAAATCGTGCATGGCAATAGCGCTGTCGGTGACAACTCGGCTCTCAAGCGGGTTGCAGTTCAAGACGCAGCATACGCCAGCTTACCCGTCTCGCGGATGTCGTAGCCGCCCAGGGCAGCAGCGCGGTCTTTGAGGGCGGATGAAGCGAGGACTTCCAGTAAAGCTTGCACGGGTTTGGTGAAGTAGACCTGTTTGGAAACTAAGAGATCAAAGCGTTCCTCAACGATTTCGGAAAAGCTTAGTCCGAGCTGCTGAGCAACTGACTGGGTGGCCACGCCGATGTCAGCTTGGTGACCGAGGATCTGTAGACCAACCTCCCAGTGGCTCCACGCTTCTGCCTCGTAACCGGGGATGGATTGCGGTTTAATGTGATTTTGTTGCAGCTGCTGGTCAATGAGCCAACGCACGCCTGAGCCCGGCTGCCGATTCACAAAACGCATCTGGTGGTGCGGCATGCTGGCCAAGGATTGGAGCTGTCTATCACCAGGTCGCGACACTAAACCCAGCCGCCGGTGCCACAGGGTGACAACAATAAGAGACTCCTGGAAGGACTCCTGAGAGTCCGACTGAGTGACAAACGGCACGTTATACTCTCCAGTTGCCTGGTCACGTAGGTGAGCCAGCGCAACATGCGCCCGAGCCTGTTTGAGGGCGGTTAGGCCACCCAGACTCCCTAAATTGCTGGTGTACCATACGTAGTCAGGAAAACGCTGTCCGGCCAGATCAAGCAGACTATCGAGGAGTAGATCGTTGCTACCGGCAATGAGCAAACCCTGGTCCAGATCCACTCGTTGTGCGGCGCGGGGCTGAGGAGTCGTGTGCTGCCGGGCGCTGCGTTTGACCCAGTCTTCGACCAAGCTCTGAGGAAAGAGCCATTTGCCGGTCACGCGGGTGCACGGAATGCCACCGTTTTGGATCAAACGGTAGACCTGTTTTTCATTGATGTGGAGATAAGACGCCACCTCGCGAGTCGTTAGCAATATTTCAGGCATATACCATCTCTGAGAAAATACTAACGGATACATACAAAAAATGACCTAGAATGTCAAAAAGGAATGAAAGAGAGTGGTTTTGTGGAGTTTCAGCAAAGAGGGGGGTAGAGTGACAGCGTATTACTGTTCGAAAATTGTAATGGATGCTGGCGAAATCCCAGTGCGTGGTGCCAAACTGAGTCGCTGCCAGAGAGCCACCACATGTCTCAGGAACTGAGCGTACGAATTGACAGGCGTAACCACTCTATCACTCATAGGTACTGTACACCATCTTCGTGTAGTGGATTCACAGCCCGGCACCCTAGGTGCCGAGCGCATCGTTGGGTAGATATCCTTATTCTGTTTTTTTTTGGTGTAATCCACAACATGAAGGAGTGAGTATGAAGAGAATTTTCTTGGCAGCAGCATTGGTTTTAGGGATGATCTCGAACGGCTGGGCACTTTCACTGCAAGACGCGTTCGGCATATGGAGCGCGTCTCATATCAGTCCAACATCAGGACGTGCGACCACAGACACGTTTGTGATTGGAGACTTTTCGGTAGTCGAAGGGGTGAAGATTGGGGTTGGTGTGGTAGGCACCGCAAGCTACCCCGCGATCTCAGGTATTACTGCAAAGGGCACCCTTGGTCTCGCATTTGCCGCCCATGGCCATAAATACATCTATGGATTCGATCTTGTTGAGACACCCGGAATGGCCATTGTCGGAGCCGGGGAATATGGGTCTGTCCCGGAAGGCATCGAGATAGTCTCAACCCATACGGCAACGGTGCAACGCATAGCGACGTGGCAGCTCACAAGCGGTATCCAGTCGCAGCAACATGCGCTGCGTTCAGGACAGGCGAATGAGGAGCTGAAAGCACTGGCGGATGCGCTCGCCACGTTCTTTGGTGAGTAGCACTCATTTTTTCGGTGCTGGTACAGTTTGAACTGTAAGCCGCTGTTTCTGTTAAGGTAAAAGTCTTAAAATGTACCAGTACCATTTTTTCCTTGGCTCTTGCGCAAGGAGATTGCATGATCTAAGCGTAGCGTACGGATAACGCAAAATGGAAATGAGGCTTACGCCATGCCGACATCGATAGTCAGTAGTTTCGTCGTTCTAGGAGGCGAATTCGCCGCTGTCATGTTCGATGAGCGGGACTTTTGTAATGGGTTTGGCCCTCTTGAGAGGGACCAGGTCAAAGCCGGCCCCATAGGACGCTTCAGTTATTTGGGAGGCAAATATGAGTTTTGGGTCGCGCCGGATCGTATTGACATACGGTGCCGCGATCAGGATGTTCTTCCTGATGCGCTGATTGCTGCCGCTCAGAGAGTGGTTGAGAGGCTTGAACCCGCTAGACCCGTCATTTCTGTTTCTGCCATAGGGATGAACTACGATGTCATTTTTCTGGCTCAAGAGATTGGCCAAGAAGGACACTTGTGGTGTCGCTCCCTGACCAATACTTCGCTCTCTCAAAGTCTTTTTGAGGAGCCATTTATGTCAACCGCAACGTTTTCTTTTCAGTCTGGTGCTGTACGCTATGGAGTACGTCTTGAACCCGATAATCAGTCACAGGGCAAGAATCTGGTCGTCGCCATCAATGCGCATCAAGACGTGACTGCAACAGACATGCTAGGGGAGAAGCTGCAAGCGGTCGGGGAGGTCAGAGAGCAAGTCGCCAAATTGCACAGCCGTCTGAGCCTTTGAAAGGAGAATGATGATGCTTGCCACAGCGACGAAAATGGAGCGTGTACAGGACGACACCACACAGGCTCTTGATCCCTCAGATGCTCGGACTGCCCTGTTTGAATACACAGTTCCAAGAGAGAAGGCCAAAATGGCGCTGATGGATAGGAAAAAAAGAGACACAACGTCATGTGTTGTCTTGCCTGAGATGAGATCCCCGACACAATATGACCGTTATTTAGATGTCATATCTGATGACTATAAGCAACATTTCACACAGGACATTACCGGTGTACTCGATACCGCTGAACAGTCAGGTTGCTACAGCGCAGATGCTCTCGGCCTTGAGCCAAAAATGGTCGCGTGGCATAAACATCGTAGCATTGGAGACTGGACCTGGGGCAGCGAAGAACTAAAAGAATTGATTCTGAGACGAGAGGGAATGATCACTCGTCTGGTCAATTTGCCTGTTTCATCACGATTGCCAAAGACTTTTTTCTCTTCCGTAGTATCTCATGCCCTACGGAGTATCTTCAACTCTTGTCATCAACTGGGGGAAAACAAATTTCAGGTCTCATTGCTGGCCAAAATGGAGGAGAATAGGCTCCGGTCCTCACTGCTGGCACAATTAAGGGAATGGCGTCAGACCCCAGAGGACTACGGACCTGACGCGCATTGGCCGGCTGACCAAGCCTTCGAGGAAGCAGAAGCGTTTATCAGCAAGCTGCCTCTGTCTGCTTTCCCCCTGCTTGACATGGGCGTGGCCGAGGATGGTGAGATCAATTTTCTGTGGGAAAACGACGATATCGAAATTGATCTGGGCTTCTATGGAACCCGTCCCTGCACGTATTTTGCTCGTGATAAACGAGATGGACGAAAAATTCCGGGGTCCGACTTTGATCCTTCGGATGGATTGCCCGATCAACTTGAGGCGTTATTGACGTCGTGATCCAGTATACCTCTTCCTCATGCCTCTTCATCCCAACGAGCGTGTTACCGCCGCACCAGGTATATCGCCTGGCCCTGTCGAGAATGAGGAGGTTCTGCTGCGTGAGATGTATAGTCCACAGCATGTCCAGAACGGTAAAGTGGTCAGTAAAAGGGTATTCACTCTAGATGATCTCGCGCAAGGGTTATCCGTCCATCGAATGAAATATACCCCAAGTGCCTTCATCAAGGCAGCGATACGAGAACGGCTGCTCGCCAAAGAGAAAAAAGGCAAGCCCTGGACATCTGAAGGAGTCGCCGTATTCACGGCGGAAGAGGTCCGCAAGATTCTTTGGCAGAACGAACAAGCATTCATCGTGAAAGACACTGCGCTCTTAGAGCATCCTGGTCATGCCAGCATTCATGCCATAATTGATGTCGCTGATCCTAAAAAGCGCGACGTATATCTACGAGAATTACGGTCGGACCTTACCAATATCCACCGACTCTTCGACAAAAGAATGTTGGTGGATGAGGTGTTCCAACAATTCGTCGGTACTGCATCAACTTGAAGTTGATGCAGTACTCGCCGTTCGGTTGCTGATGTTACAACCAGCCCGGCTCTTATGCCGGGCTTTTTTGTGCCCGTTTCTCCTTGATACATTCTGCGCTTTATCGCATAATATATCAATAAATTCGCGTACTTAGAAACGAAAAAGCCCTGGAACAGATGGCGTCTGATTCTGGGCTCTACCGCCATGTGTGTGCATGACGATCTATCGAGTAGATTCACGTATAGCACAGGGCGCGGGTACTGGCCGAATTTGACGCCAACTGGCCTCATTTGCTCGGCTAAGTATTGGATTTTCCAATCGTTCAAAAGCTTGAAACGGCCTAATTAGGACAGTACCCACTCATAAGTCAGCTTGACAGGTAATCCAACTCAGCTTTCGCAACGCTTCTCCGGTGGGGACTTCTCATCACGGGCTAGAAGTCCGTGCCACACTCTGCGTCTCTACGCCTCAACCCTCTTCGCCACTGCAACCTGAACCGCGCAATATTTAAACTCAGGAATCTTTCCATACGGATCTAAGGCTTCATTGGTCAGCAGATTCGCGGCCGCTTCCTGGTAGCAGAATGGAATAAAAATCTCATCACGTTGCATGCCTCTATCCGCCCGCGCGTAGGCAATCAACTCGCCACGCCGTGAGGTAACACTGAGTAAATCACCTTCTGTTCCGCCAATGGCTGCCAAGTCCTCAGGATGAATATTAATCACCGGCTGCGGTTCAATTGCGTCCAAGACGCGTGACCGCCTCGTCATCGCACCTGTGTGCCAGTGTTCTAATTGGCGGCCGGTGATTAACACGTATGGAAATTCTTTATCCGGTAATTCATCAGCACTGATCAGCCGAGCCGGCACCAAGCGGGCACGACCAGTGGCTGTAGGGAAGTCTTCTTGGAAGACGACGGGCTGGCCCGGGTCGCCTTCATTCACACACGGATAGGTGACCGAACTAGTCTGCTCAAGGCGTTCCCAGGTAATGCCGCCAATGCTTGGCATGGCTTGACGCATCTCAGCAAAAACGGTCTTGGTATCAGGATAATCCCAGTCCAATCCTAAACGCAGGGCAATCTGTTGGATGACCTCCAGGTCTTGACGGGCTTCGCCAGGTGGGTCGAGCGCACGCCGGCCAAGCTGCACGCGCCGGTCTGTATTGGTAAATGTGCCCGTCTTCTCCGGGAAGGCTGAGGCGGGCAGGACAACATCAGCAAACGAGGCGGTTTCGGTCAGAAACAAATCTTGCACCACCAAATGATCTAACGCCGCCAGCGCTTGCCGGGCGTGATGCAAGTTCGGATCGGACATGGCCGGGTTTTCGCCCATGATGTACATGCCGTGGAGAGTGCCATCCAAGATCGCATTCATGATCTCCACAACCGTCAAGCCGGGTTTGTCATCCAGCGCTGTTTGCCACAGTGTTTCAAAGCGTTCCCGAGTGGTTTCATCGTCTACCCGTTGATAGTCTGGGAAGGCCATGGGAATCAAACCGGCATCAGATGCCCCTTGGACATTGTTCTGTCCTCGCAGAGGGTGCAGGCCGGTTCCTGGCCGTCCGACTTGACCAGTAATTAAGGATAAGGCGATTAAGCAGCGGGCATTATCCGTGCCGTGGATATGCTGCGAGATGCCCATGCCCCAGAAGATCATCGAACCACAAGCGGTGGCATAACACCGGGCGACCTCACGAATAGTTGCAGCTGGAATGCCACACACAGGAGCCATCTCTTCCGGACTAAAGCTCTCCACATTTTGGCGAATCAAATCAAAATCTTCGGTGCGTTTTTCCACAAAGTCGGTGTTGACCAGATCCTCTTCAATAATTGTGTGGATCAGGGCGTTGAGCAGGGCCACGTCGGTGTCAGGTTTGAATTGCAGATAATAGGTCGCATGCCGGGCCAACTCCGTCCTACGCGGGTCCATCACAATAAGTTTTTTTCCAGCTTTGGCCGCGTTCTTCATGAATGTGGCCGCGACGGGATGGTTTTCAGGTGTGTTGGAGCCAATGATTATAATGACTTCCGCCTGTGCCACATCATCGACTTGATTTGAGACGGCTCCAGAGCCGATACCTTCGAGCAATGCCGCAACTGAGGAGGCATGGCACAGCCGGGTGCAGTGATCGACATTATTGGTACCAAAGCCCGTGCGGACCAGCTTCTGGAACAAATACGCTTCTTCATTGCTGCCCTTGGCTGAGCCAAAACCGGCCAGCGCATTGCCGCCTTTTTCGTCGCGGATTTTCTTCAGCCCGTTGGCCGTGACTTCGAGCGCTTCGTCCCATGTCGCTTCACGGAAGGTGTCCTGCCAGTGGGCAGGATCAAAGTCTACTTCGGCAGACTTCGGGACGCCGGGTTTACGGATGAGGGGCTTCAGCAGGCGATGTGGGTGGTTCACATAATCGAAGCCAAAGCGGCCTTTGACACATAATCGGCCATGATTAGCGGGTCCATCACGTCCGGTGACGTAGAGAATCTTATTGTCCTTGATGTGGTACTTTAGTAAGCAGCCGACTCCGCAGTATGGACACACCGAGTCAACAGTTTTGTCCGGCTCTACCAAACCGACTCCATTGGCCGGCATGAGCGCTCCGGTTGGACAGGCTTGCACGCATTCGCCGCAGCCGACACACGAGCTGTCACCCATCGGGTCGCTCATATCAAAGACGATTTCAGCATGGCTGCCACGCTGGGCATACCCAATCACGTCATTGACCTGTTCCTCACGGCAGGCGCGTTGACAGCGGGTACACTGAATACAGGCGTCGAGATTCACCGCAATGGCCGGGTGGGACACGTCTTGGGCTGGTTGATGTCTGGCTGGAAAGCGTGGTGTGCCAACTGCTAGCTTGGTTGCCCACAGCTCTAGTTCCGAGTGGCGGGTATATGGCGTCTCGACTACGTCAGATTTGAGCAGCTCCAAGACCATCTTTTGTGAGGTGCGGGCGCGTTCGTTGTGGCTGGAGACTTGCATGCCTTCGGTGGGGGTACGACAGCACGATGGAGCGAGGGCGCGTTCACCATTGATTTCGACCACACAGGCCCGGCAGTTACCATCAGGTCGCAGGCCGTCCATGTAGCACAGGTGAGGAATCTCAGTCCCGTGCCGACGCGCGGCCTGGAGAATTGTTTCGTCGAGCTGGGCATCGATATTGCGCCCGTCTAGGCTGAAAGTGATCTTCTCACTCGCGCTACTATCGCTATTGGGGCCATTCACGGCAGCCATTAGGAAATCTCCTCTGGAAAATATTTGATAACATTCAGGAGCGGATTGGGAGCAGCTTGGCCAAGACCACAGATTGAGGCATCGCCCATGACTTGTGCCAGCTCTTCTAAGAGCGGTACGTCCCAGCGCTGCTGCTCCATCAGGCCAGCTGCCTTTGTCGTCCCAACTCGACAGGGTGTACATTTGCCGCACGACTCATGTGAAAAGAAACGCACGGCATTCAGCGCGACTGCTCTGGCACTGTCTTTGTCTGACAGGACGATAACGGCGGCCGAACCAATGAAACAGCCGTGGGGTTGGAGCGTATCAAAGTCAAGCGGGACATCAGCCAAGGAAGCCGGGAGAATACCGCCCGATGCCCCACCCGGGAAATAGCCGTACAGCGTATGGCCCGGCAGCATGCCTCCACAATATTCATCAATGAGTTCATGCAGGGTGATACCCGCCGGAGCGAGATGAACGCCGGGTTTATTCACTCGGCCACTGACAGAGAACGACCGCAGTCCTTTGCGGCCGTTGCGGCCTTGGCTGGCAAACCAATCCGGGCCTTTCTCCACGATATCGCGGACCCAAAAGAGCGTCTCAAAATTATGTTCCAAGGTCGGTCGCCCAAATAAACCAACTTCAGCCACATACGGTGGACGCAACCGCGGCATGCCGCGGTTGCCTTCGATGGATTCGATCATGCCTGACTCTTCGCCACAGATGTAAGCTCCTGCCCCGCGTCGAACATGAATTTGGGGCAGGGGACGCAAGGAGGGGGGAGTGGCTTGCAAGGCGGCGATTTCATTTTTAAAGGTCTGGATGCAGGCCGGGTATTCATCTCGTATATAAATGTAGACTGCGTCGATCCCGACGGCCCAAGCGGCGATCAGCATGCCTTCGAAAAAGCGATGCGGATCGCGTTCCATATAATAGCGATCTTTAAAGGTGCCGGGTTCGCCTTCGTCGATGTTAATGGCGAGCAAACGCGGGGCCGGGAAGTCCCGCACGATGCGCCACTTGCGACCGGCCGGAAAACCTGCACCACCAAGACCGCGCAGACCAGCGTCTTCAAGCGCTTGCATGACGGACTCAACATCGTGCTCGCCATTCACACACGCTTGCAGCAGTTGGTAGCCGCCGTCATTTTTATAAGCTTCGTATGTGATGACGTCAGGCGAGGTTGGGCAGCTGGTCGCGTTTGCGGTGACCGCTTGTTGAACGCTTTCCGTCGTCGCGTTGCCAATCGGGTTTTGCCCCACAACAGCGACTGGCGCTGTTTCACATCGACCGACACACGGGACACGTTGGACGCGGACGGTATTGCCGAGCGTTTGCGCTAAAGAGGGGATCAGGTCTTGGGCACCTGCCAGCTCGCAGCTGACCGAGTCACACACCCGCACGGTCAAGGCGGGTGGAGGTGTTTCGTTTTCTTTGACCACATCGAAGTGATGATAAAAGCTGGCGACTTCGTAGACCTCGACTGGAGCGAGTTTCATTTCATCAGCGAGGGCGACGATGTGAGCGGCAGATAAGTGGCCATAGCGGTCTTGGATTTTATGCAAATGTTCAATCAAGAGATCGCGCCGTCGGGGCTCGCCGCCGAGCAGTGTTTGGACCTCTTCCAGGGCTTGTGTCTCAACCGAACGCCCTTTTGGTCTGGTTCGTAAACCTTTGGGACGTTTGCGCTTTTGTTTGCCGGTGTGTTCCATGTGGGTTCCTGGTTCCTGCTGCAAACCGTTCAGGCATGCTTCTCTTCTCTAGCACCGAAGGGGCGTGTTGCGCCAGATTGCAACGTTTGGGAGGAAGCGAGATCGTCTTCCTCCCACTCTGGATCGCTTCGATATATTATTACCGCCACTATACGTGTTTTTGGGGAAGGGCTACAAGTTGGAAGGAAGGAGGACTCAATCCTATGGAAAAGCGTCTCTATTTCCTCTTGGGGGATGTGCTGTCCAACAGCGTCGTTGGCATCCTGGCCGGTCTGGCGACAGCGAGTCTTGTCGGCACGGGCTGGCCGATGCTTATTGGCATGCTCGTCGGTATGGTGATTGGCATGCTTGTATCATTTCTCGGGCCGATTGTCTTCAGCCCGCTCTTTGGAGCGCATGAAATCATGCTGCCAACTATGTTGAGCAGTATGCTGGCTGGCATGCTGTTCGGTATGGCAGCCGCAATGCAGTCGCTGAGTATGGGAACGATTGTCGGTATCGGCGCGCTGCTTGGGCTTGGGGTAACGGTCTGCGTGTGGATGAGCAATGCCATGCTACACGGAGCGCAGCAAACGGAGCACTGAGTATGGACCTCGTCACAAAACAAAAGTGGGATAATGCGGCGGCTACATTTGACTTTATGAGTTCGTATGGGCCGGAGAAGCGCTGGGAGCCGTTTAAACGTGAGTTTTTCTCGCCTATGCAGGGTAAGATTCTGTTCTTAGCTGTGGGCACTGGACTCGACATTCCGTTTTTTCCGCCTGATCGAGATATTGTCGGCATTGATATCAGTTCAAAAATGTTGGAGCGGGCCAAAAATAGGGTGGCTCAATATCAGGGCAATATCGAACTCCATGAGATGGACGTACATGATTTGCCGTTTCCCAATGGCACATTTGATCAGGTGTTTACCTCGTGTACATTCTGCTCAGTCCCAGACCCAGTTCGGGGACTTGAGACGCTCGAGCGGGTACTCAAACCCGGTGGCGAATTGCGGATGTTTGAACATACCGGCAGCCGCTATTATCCGTTTAAGCTGCTGCTGAATATGATGAACCCGCTCTCAAAGAAGCTGGGACCAGAGGTCAACCGTGATACGGTCAGCAATGTGCGCCAGGCCGGCTTTCGCATCCGCCAGGTCAATCATGTTTTCCTGGATGTCGTCAAAACGATTGTGGCCGAGGCGCCGGGGGAATAGGTCGTAGTATTCAGTGTTCAGCTTAAGGAGAAAAGGTAGTGCGGAAGAGAACAGTTGGGCATGATCAGCAGACGCCTGGGCATTTCAACCGACGCAGGTTTCTCAAAGGGGTCAGTGCTGCTGCCACAATGGCGGCTGGTCTCGAGAGTCGTTCGCTCGGGTGGCATGCTGCTCAGGCTCATGCACAACAGACAAGAAAGGACCAACGCATGACGCGTTTCGGGATTCAGATCGAACCCCAGTTTGGGTTTTCGTATAACGAGGTGGTGGACTTGGCCAAGGAGGCTGAACGGATCGGTTTTGATGCGATGTGGGTGTCTGACCATTTGTTTTGGGATGCGCATTCCGAACAGCGTAACTGCATGGATGCCTGGACGCTGCTGACAGCGTTGGCACCGGTCACGACAACGCTGCGTTTGGGAACGTTGGTCAGCTGTAACTCGTACCGTCTGCCCAGCGTTTTGGCCAAGGTTGCGGCCAGTTTTGATCACTTGAGTAATGGCCGACTTGAATTTGGCATTGGCGCGGGCTGGAAGGAAATCGAGTATAAAGCCTATGGTATTCCTTTTCCTTCGATTGGCACTCGGCTTGCGCAGCTCGAAGAAGCCACCCAGCTGATCAAGTTACTGTGGACTCAGGAGCGGGCGTCTTTTCAGGGCGAGCATTATCAGCTGGACAACGCGGTGTGTGCCCCTAAGCCGGTCCAACAGCCGCTCAAAACCTGGATTGGTGGCATGGGAGAGAAAAAGCTGTTGCGCATGGTGGCGCAACACGCCGATGGTTGGAACGCTATGCCTGGAGTAGCGGTGGACGCGATGCAGAAAAAGATGGACGTGCTGCGTCGTCACTGTGACGTGGTTGGTCGGGATTATGATACGATCCAGAAATCTCTGTTCATTCTGTGTTGTTTAGCTGACGATGATGCCGAACTAAGGACGCGCGGAGCTGATCTGGAAAAGGCGTTGGGCACGGCTGATATTATTAAAGGGGGTCGTAAGATACGGACGGCCGGCACGCCTGAACAAGTCGCGGAGACATTGCGCGGATTTCAGGCCCTTGGTTTTGACTACTTCATAGCCATGTTTCCGTATCAACAAGACAAGGAAATGCTCCAGCGCTTTGTTGAACAGGTTGTGCCGCAGCTGAGTTAAGCCTGTGCCATGGACATCACGACGTTCACCACAACGGTAGCGGAATTCTTTCATCGGCCCGACTGGTATCAGAATTGGGTTTTGCAAGTCCTTGTCGTTCTCTTCCTGACTTTGCTGGTGAACCTTATCCAGCGACGCGTGTTGAACCGGCTGTCCGCTCGCCTTGAGAAGAATACTGCCTATTGGGACGAGGTCGTTGTCCTGGCTTTAAGAAGGCCGCTGAGGGTGCTGATTTTGGTCGTCGGCCTCGGCTTTGCCCTCGATATCATCCGTTCTGAGGCGGAGGCCGTTATCTTTGAAGCGGTCGATCCGGTGCGGGCAGTCAGCATCATTGTGATACTGGCTTGGTTTTTAGTCCGGCTGATTCAACAAGGTGAAGACGGTATCATTGCCCAGCGTGAAGCGGTTGGTGAGCCGTATGATCGAACCACGCTCGATGCGATCGCTAAGCTGCTCCGGGTGTCAGTCACTATCGCGGCAACGCTTGTCGTTTTGCAAACATTGGGATTCAGCGTGTCTGGCGTGCTGGCCTTTGGTGGAATTGGTGGGCTGGCGGTTGGTTTTGCCGCAAAAGATTTGTTGGCCAATTTTTTTGGCGGCCTGACGATCTACCTGGACCGACCGTTTGCGGTTGGAGACTGGATACGGTCTCCAGATCGCGACCTGGAAGGCACGGTCGAACACATTGGCTGGCGGTTGACCCGGATTCGGACCTTTGACCAGCGACCTTTGTATGTGCCGAATTCGACGTTTAGCACGATTGCGGTAGAGAATCCGTCTCGCATGCATCACCGCCGGATCTCTGAGACGATTGGTATTCGCTACGAAGATGCCGGGAAAATGGCGGCTATTGTGTCGGACGTCGAACAGATGCTGCGGAGCCATCCTGAGATTGAAACGCAAGCCACTCTAATGGTCAATTTCACAACCTTCGCCTCGTCGTCTTTAGACTTTTTTATCTACACTTTCACCAAAACAACCAACTGGGCCAAGTATCATCAGGTCAAGCAAGACGTGCTGCTGCGGATTATTGAGATTGTTGAGACACATAACGCCGAGATTGCCTTTCCGACCTCAACCGTGCACCTGGCTCATAGTGTTGGCGCTGGCCAGGAGATGCCTGCCCAACAGCTCGATTATCCAGTTCCCTCTCCCTGAGGGATAAAAAGATGGCTGTGCCAAGAGCCACAATACAGAGCGGTTGGAACACCGGCGGTTCGCGAACTGCCCTACACACGGTCTCTCATGAATTCTTGCGAACTCTCGCAAACCCTTGACGGACTCTGATGAGGTGACATAGGGATAGGAAAACGAGTTGGAGAGTGTGAATGGATTTCTGTGCTGAAGCCATCGATGTTGACGACTATCATGCTGCTGTTGAGTTGTTTTTTGAGCGCGGCTGGACAGACGGGCTCGCTATCGTGCCGCCGACTGAAGAATTGGTCAAGCAGATGATCCAGGCTTCAGGGCGTACGCCTGACGAAGAAGTCGGTGAGATCCCGCCCGCCCAAGGCATCGCCACGATTGAGAAGCTGGCTATCAACGCGGTTATGGCAGGCTGTCGGCCGGAGTATTTTCCAATCATTATTACGGCGCTTGAGGCCATGCTTGAACCTGAGCACAACCTGAATGGGGTGCAAACGACCACGCATAGCTGTGTTCCGCTCGTCATCGTCCATGGACCGATTGCCAAACAGCTTGGCTTCAACGCTGGAGATGGTGTGTTTGGCAGTGGCTTTCGAGCCAATGGCACGGTCGGCCGGGCGATTCGGCTGATATTATGGAATCTCGGTGGCAATATTCCGGGTGAGGTTGATAAATCGACTCACGCCCATCCGGGCAAGTGGAGTTTTTGCATTGCCGAAAAAGAAGACGCTCACCCGTGGGAGCCATTCCATGTGGAACGGGGGATTGAAGCCGGAAAAAATGCGGTGACAGTCTTCAGCTGCGAAGCACCCCATTCTGTCCTGAGTTACGGTACAGTCAAGCAAATTCTGACCTCTATTGTCAGTTCGCTGAGCACCTTGGGCAGTAATAATATACATGCCATGGGAGAAACACTGCTTGTGCTGAACCCCTGGCAGGCCCGCCAATTTAAGGAAGAAGGCTGGTCAAAACCTGAGATCCGGGTGTACGTATGGGAACATGCCCGCGCCCGCCTGGCCGATATTAAAGCGGTCGATGCGCTAGGCATTGCTGGTCAGTTTTGGCCGAAATGGGTTGAGCAGGACAAGGCTGACTATCTGGTGCCGATTGCTGCCCGGCCACGGGATATTCATATCATGGTCGCCGGCGGGGATACGTATTTTTCGGCGGTCTGTCCAGGCTGGGGTGGACTGGGTGGTTTTGCGGTGACGAGGGAGATTCAGTAAGGACTGAGCAAAAAAAGCAGGGGAAGCGTCTTTCTTCCACTCAGTCCTCAGTCCTAAAAAAGAGAGGAGAACGTATGCGCGTGTTGAGTCCGGTTGGTGAACGGCGCCAATTTGCAGAGAAAGCCCTGGCCAGCAATGCTGAGGGACGAACAATTGGCTTGGTCAATAATGGTTTTGGCGACAAGATTGCGGGCTTGTTCTTTGCACGGCTGAAGGAATTGTTAGCGGCTGACCAATCTGTGAGTGAGGTGAAAATCTGGCGTAAACCTGTTTTTACCCGGCCGTCGCCGGAGCAATTGATTGACGAGGTTGCGACGGCTTCACACCAGGCCATTGTCGGCCTGTGTGCGTGAGGGTCGTGTACGTCGGGCTGTATGCTCGACTCAGTCAAACTGTGGAAGCGCGGTGTGCCAGCAGTTGCGGTCACGTTAGATACGTTTCTTGTTGCTGCCCAGGATCAGGCCAAGGCCATGGCCATGCCGGATATTCCTCTGGTGGTTATTCCGCATCTGAAGGCGGGTGAAACGCCGGAAGATTTTAGTGCCCGAGCAGAAGCGGCATTTGTTGAAATTGCTGGCCACCTGCAACTGGGCCGGCCAGCACTCCAGGCGGTTGCTGCCGGATAATGGAAAAGGATTATGCCAAAACTCGAAGTTGTTGATCCCTGGTCGTTTAGTAAGCATTATACGTTCTCTCCAGCTGTCCGCAAAGGAAACTTGTTGTTCATCTCTGGTCTGACGGCGACTGATACGCAGGGCAATATTGTCGGCCCAGGTGATATTGTCGCCCAGACCCGCAATATTTTTGGCAAGCTCAAAGAGCTGCTGGAAGCAGCTGGTGGCAGTATGGATGATATCGTCAAGACGGTTGACTATATCACTACCAAACAGGGCTATAAGGGCACAGCCGATGTCCGCCGCGAGTATTTCAAAAATGGCTTTCCGGCAGCGACGGGTATCGTTATTAAGGAGCTGCTGCGGCCGGATGCCTTGATCGAAATTGATGCGATTGCCGTTTTGGATGATGAGTCCGGACGCTAAGGCGTGATAAGCAAGTGACAAGCAAGTATTTCGAAGACTTTGCGCTGGGTGAAACGTTCACCATTCCAGCCAAAACACTGGGCGATGCCCACTTTGCATCTTTTGCCGAGATGACAGGTGATGCACATCCGATCCATTATGATGATGCGTACGTCAAAAAAACCCGCTTCGGCAAACGGGTGACTCATGGGCTGCTGGTCACGGCTATGACGGCGCTCGGTGCCGCACCGCTCTCCTCGTTAGTCGAGGACTCGATGGTGGCTTTTCTGGAGCAGTCGTCACGTTTTCTCAAGCCGGTGTTCATTGGCGATACGATCGCTCCAGAACTTGAAGTGAGCGAACTTATTCCAAAGACGGAAACTGGCATCGTGCGCCTGACTTCACGAGTGACTAACCAACGCGGGGAATTGGTACTGGAAGGCATGCATGCCTATCTGATTAAGAAACGGCCGCAGGGGGAAGAATAAGGAGGGAACAACAATGTCTTATGATCTCTTACTCAAAGGCGGAACAGTCATTGATGGCACCGGGCAGGAACGCCGGGTTACTGATGTCGCCATCACCGGCGACAAGATTGCCGCGGTCGAACCGAACATCGCCTCAAGTGAAGCAACACAGGTCATCGATGCGGATGGTTTAGTGGTCTGTCCGGGCTTTATTGACCACCACACCCATTACGACGCTCAGATTCTGTGGGACCCCTTGGCAACGTGCTCGTCTTGGCATGGGGTGACCTCGGTGATCATGGGGAACTGTGGAGTTGGGCTGGCACCGTGTAAGCCGGCTGACCGCGAAGCCCTGGTTGGTGACCTGGTCAATGTCGAAGGCATGTCGCTCGACGTATTGCAACGCGGAGTGAACTGGACCTGGGAGAGCTTTGACGAGTACCTCAACGCGGTTGGGGCGCAGGGGCTGGGGATGAATGTTGGCATGATGCTGCCACTGTCACCGTTGCGTCAATTTGTATTGGGAGAAGAGAGCAAAGAACGGGCGGCAAACGAGAAAGAGATGCAGCAACTCCAAGCCATTTTCCGGGCGGCCATGGATGCTGGAGCATTTGGTTTTTCAACGACGGTGTTGCCCCAACATCTGGGATTTCAGGGACGGCCGCTGCCGTGTCGTTTGGCCAGCCGAGATGAGCTGCGTATGCTGTCCGGTATACTCAAAGAGCTTGGGCGAGGCAGTATTGAGATTGCCCTCACCCGGAGTCCGGGTTCCTTGTCTGATGACGAGTATGAAATGCTGACCTTTCTGCTGATGCACAGCGAACGGCCGGTGACGTGGCTCGGGGTATTGCAAAAACCTGAAGCAGCCCCCGACGCTTGGAAAGCCGCCTTAAACCGAGTCGTGCCCTTGTTTGATCGCGGCTATCTGCCACTCGGCCAAGTCCCGTGTCACTACAAGAGTGCGCGGTTTAGTCTCCAGCGCCCCTTTATCTTTGGCAATTTTGACTGCTGGAAGCCGATCTTTGACCGGCCGTTGGAAGAGCAGAAACGTATGTGTGCTGATCCCGAGTTTCGAGCAGCGTTTCGTGAAGAGCTCAACCAGCCCCGTATTTTTACTGGCCATTGGGAGTATATGAGCGTCTTTACCGTCGACAAACCAGAGTTACAGCCCTTGCTGGAAAAGAGTGTGGCGACATTAAGTCAAGAGCAGGGTAAAGATCCTCTTGATCTGTTTTTTGATCTGGCGCTCAAAGACGATCTGGGCATGCAGTTTCTGTACGAATTTGGCGATGTCAATAAAGATATGTTGACTCATCCGCATACGCTGCTTGGTTTATCCGACGGCGGTGCGCATGCTGATATGCGCTGTGAGGCAGGCTACTCAACGTATATGCTCGGCACGCTCGTCCGCGACAAACAGATGCTCGCGTTGGAAGACGCGATTCAGAAACTCACCTCAGTTCCAGCTCAAGTCTTTGGAGTCCCATTGCGTGGTACGCTTGCTGCCGGGAACATTGCCGATGTGGTGGTTTTTGATCCGGACACGGTGAATTGTGGTAAGCAAGAACCGGTGAATGATTTTCCGGGCGGAGGAATCCGCTACATTGAGAAATCAACCGGCATTACGCATACGATCTTGAATGGTCAGGTGCTGTTCTCTGCTGGCGAGCAGACCGGGCCTTTGTCTGGACGGGTGTTGCGATCGAATGCAGACCAGTAACACCATCGTGCTTCCGCAGTGCTTCTGATCTTGCCTTAAAACGAAATCAGAATCTTTCGAATCACCTCGAAAAAAGTCATGACTTTTTTCGAGGTTGGTCTAAAAAAGCCCTCAGCCTCACGCCTGCCAGACGTGCAAATATTTTAACCCAGAGCCGGTATTAAACAGCACAACTCGTTCATCCGCTGCCACTGCACCCTGCTCAAGCAGGACCTTCAGTGCGGGCAAACACGCCGCTCCTTCGGGAGCCGGGAAAATCCCTTCAGCCGCGCCAATCTCCTGCGCAGCTGCAATAAGTTCCGCATCACTGACGCTCACTGCCGTCCCGCCACTTTGGCGCAAAATGTCGAGTATAATGAAGTCGCCAATGGCTGTGGGTACCCGCAGCCCCGCGGCGACCGTGTGCGGATTTGTAATCTCTGCTCCTGTCTGTGCCCCGGATGCAAATGCTTGTACGATGGGAGCACAGCCCTCGGCTTGGACGGTGACCATCCGAGGGCGCTTGCTGCCAATCCACCCCAGCTGTTCCATCTCATCAAAAGCTTTCCACATGCCAATGAGTCCTGTCCCACCGCCGGTCGGATAGAAAATAACGTCTGGTAACTCCCAGTGCAGCTGCTCGGCGAGTTCGTAACCCATCGTCTTTTTGCCTTCGATGCGATACGGCTCTTTCAGCGTTGAAACATCAAACCAGCCTTCTTGGTCTTTGCGCTCGGCGACGATCCGGCCGCAATCGGTAATCAAGCCATCAACCAGGGTGACATGCGCCCCGCACTGTTGGCACTCAATCAGATTTGCCAGCGGGACATCACGCGGCATAAAAATATGGGCTTCCAGTCCGGCCTGCGCAGCATAAGCGGCCAGTGCACTGGCTGCATTGCCCGCCGATGGGGCCGCCAGTTTTTTGACCCCGAGTTCTTTGGCCATCGACACGGCAGCCGTCATCCCCCGCGCTTTAAACGAGGCAGTCGGATTGAGCGATTCGTCTTTGATGTAGAGCCGGGGCATGTTGAGCTGTTTGCCGAGGCGGTGGGTATGGATGAGCGGCGTCCAGCCCTCTCCGAGGGTGATGATGTTTGCCTCTTGTTCGACGGGCAAGACTTCTCGATAGCGCCACAGATTGGCCGCCCGGCTGGCGAGGGACTCTTTGTGGAGCGTTTGGGATACGTATGTGAGGTCGTAGTGGACGAGCAGGGGTTTGGCGCAATCCTGACACAGATTATAGAGCCGATTGGGATCATACTGTTTGTGACAGGCGGAACAGGATAAATGGCTGACGTTCATGAGATTGCTTTACAAGGGCTCACCAAAGACCTCCTCTCAGTTCGAGCGCCGGACTGAATCTTGTCTCGAAAGAACTCAGGATAGCTCTGAGCGAGTGTCGCACGGACTGTTGTGCGGAGCACCCGAAGTTCGTGTGCAGTCGGCGGGGAGGTGGGTGAGACATGCGGGGGGATAACAAGATCAAATCCTGTGTTTTGCCGGATTTCATCTGCCGAGTAGCCCGGGTGGATGCTGTGGCAACGCCATTCGTCTGTTTTCCAAGCGAGGGTTGCCTTGGGCGTAATGAGCAGGCTTGGACCACCCTCTCGGTGGACTGATTCAGGCGTGACACCCGGACTGGTCACAAAATCGACCTGTTCGACCAGCGTCCGCCGAGAATGCTCAGTGCGAAACAGAATCACCCGGTGGGCCATATAATACAACATGGCTGAGCCATATGCGCCAGCCATCCGGACAGAGGGGGATTCATAATCGCCGATGACGTGAAGATTGACGTTGCCACGCCGGTCGAGCTGAAGACCGCTCAGAAAAAATAAGTCGAGCTCTCCGCGTTGGGCTAAGAAATGGAGCGCGCTACTACCAGTTGGGAAGGGGTAATACGCTTCGCAGTCCAGGATAATCAACGTGATATCCGGAGCATGCATCTGTTCCGCCAGCACACACCCGGCAGCTGGAATGGGGGAGACCGCACCGACGGCAACTGTTTCTCCATCTCGCACCTGGCGCGAGATAAGCACGGCCATCAGCTCTTCAGGGCTGTAGTCGTCAAGCGCTTGCATGCTGTATCGAGGTTTTCATGGGTCTGTTGTGACGATCATTGTTTCCGCTTCGGTTTCAACTGTTGTGTCAGCTGTGTCAACCTCGGCCAGATACTCTTCATGGCTGCTGACACCAAAGATATAGCGTGCGAGGTAAGCCTGGAACTGTTCTTCGGTTTTTGCCGCTGTAAGATATTCTTGGCAATGTTGGGCATCGGGTTCGTACATCCGACCTAGACCACACGGGTGCGCTCCTAAGGGCGCCTCGACAACCACATCCACGTCAATAGCTGCCAAGAACGTATCTCGGACCGCATCGCCGGGGGTGAGAGGCGTATCAACAACCATCTCAGCTGTCACAATGACCTGGTGCGCCGCCCGTGCCAACATGACATCGTCTCGGGGACCCGGGGTAATCGCATTGCCCCAGCGGTCAGCCCGCAGAGCATGGAAAACGGCAACATCTGGTCGGATAGCTTGAGCCACAACAACCTGCTCGCCAGGATTGAACGGGTTATCTTGGACGAGAAGGTCAGGCCGATATTTTAGGATATCGGAATGTAGCAGGCCACGGACAGCCAGGAAGGGAACACCCATCGATCCAGCCTGGATCATACTATACAGCACCCCTCAGGTACTGTCCTTCATTTTGATCAAACCGGCTTGTAGCGCGCGTTGGAAATTGGGTGCCTGGCCGTATGAGCCGAGTGTACACGAGCAGGTTTCGTAGGTGCTGACCAAACCTGCACCGATCAGCAGGTCAGCGTTCAGGCCGCCGCCGGTGAGCGTGACGAGTTGGAGTCCTTTGGTCCCACGTCGGACGAGAGCCCGTAAGAATGCCATGGGCGCATTGTCGAGGACGGCCGAGGTCATCCCCAACAGTGCCCCTTCGGACACCCTGGCAACGGCGTTATCCAGAGACTGGTACTTCTTGCGCATAGCCAAACTCAATCGTCTCGCCAACGGGATGGGGTTCGCTGGTGAACTGCATCTTTGAAACAGACATCCGCGTTCCCAGTACCCAGTCGGCAAACGGAAACACCACGTTCAGATTCCGGCAGGCATGGCGGTGATGCAGGTAATGGTGCGCATTTAAATAACGAAACATCCGCGTTTGCTCAATCAAGCGATTTCTGGGGACGTGCATGCACCAGTGCAACGCTTCATACAAGAAGTAGTAGACGAACATGGAGGCCAGACCACCAGCCATGATCGACCAGCCAAAAAGATAGCTAAGACCGACTAGAATAGGGAAGTGCATGATGATCATAATGGGGGCATTCCACCACGCAAAGGTGATCTTATCCGGCTCTTGCTCCTGGAGATGGTAGGTCGAATCTGCCCGGAACAAACCATGATGCACGAGTGCATGGGCGTGAAACGGGTAGGACCACAGCAGTGAGTGCATCAAATATTTATGTACGCTCCATTCAAAAAAACTAATATACACAGAGGTAGCAACACACATCAGGCTGAATTTCAGCACAATCAGCCCACTTAGCTCAAATGTCAAAGGAATTTCCACCTTTCCGCGAAAAATCTCTCTCCCTCAGTCTCGATATCGAGAGAACTGTTATTCTCTCCGCAACGTCCCCGCCAATACATGCTATCACCCCTATCACCAGCGCCGAACTTCATTCAAATGCGAGACGGGTAACCCCAGCGTCTGTCTCTTGACGTAGGAGGGTGAGTTTGTGGTCTCACTGAGACTTTGCTATGAGAAGCGCGGGTGCGAGACAGCAAGACAAGTAGATGGATAACAAGGAGGGTATCATGCCGCAAGTCCCACCATTTCGCGATCTTCCCCAGGTCGGCCAAACCGGAGAACGGCAGGCATGGGATGTGTTTGGGGCTGGGGATCAAATTGGTACGGTCAATCTCTTGACTCCAGAGCGGGTCAAACAAGCCGCAGGCCTGGTGCGGACCGGCAGCGTGATCAATCTCAGCTTACCCCTCAATTTTCCGATTACGCTGTATGGTGGATTCCGGACCGGTTATCAGCATCATATTGAAGTCAATCGGGGCGGCCGTGATGACTACGTTGATAATTTTGCGATGCAGGGCTCCAGCCAGTGGGACAGCCTGCGCCATATCCGTTTTCGGGAGTTTGGCTATTTTGGTGGCCGCCAGGACGAAGACGTGGATGAGAAAGGGGAGCTGGGTATTGAAAACTGGGCCCGCCACGGCATTGTTGGACGGGGAGTGTTGCTGGATACGGCCCGGTATATGGAACAGCAGGGAACGCCGCTGGATGCCACCCAACGCTTTGCTATGAACGGTCCTTTTCTTGAGCAGGTCGCGCAAGCGGAAAAGGTGGCGCTCCAAGCTGGAGATATCATTATACTCCGAACCGGTTGGTTAGCCTGGTATACCCAGTTGGATGAAGCTGGACGGGAGGCACTGCGTGGAACGCTACATCCTGGTGAAGGAGGCATGGCTTGTGCCGGGCTAGATGGCAAGCAGGAGACTGCTGCTTGGGTGTGGGATCATCAGATTGCGGCCATGGCGTCGGATAATGTTGCGCTTGAAGCCCTGCCTGTCGATGTCACTGATGGTGGCTTTCAGCATCGGCGGCTGATTGCTCTACAGGGCATGCCGATCGGTGAAGTCTGGGATTTGGAGGCGTTGGCTCAGGATTGTGCACAGGATGGGGTGTATGAGTTTTTTTTGGTTTCGGTGCCGCTTAACTTGCCGGGCGGGGTAGGATCGCCGGCAAATGCATATGCGATAAAATAAAACCTTTTTTCTCCCTCTCTCTAGAGGGAGAGAGAATTTGATAAAAACAACCGAGAATATCGCAGGAGGTTTGAGCATGGGATTGGACGCGCCACAGCAGTCCACGGCAAATACGGCTGCCAAAAAATATTTCATTGTATCGGCAGACTGCCACGTACTTGAGCCGCCAGATCTGTGGGAGCGGCGGATTGCCCCGAAATTTCGGCACCGGCTGCCGAAGATGGAGCTGGATGACAGGGGCAGAAAAACGCTGATCGTCGAAGGCCAGCGCTCGACACGGATTCGGGACTTTAGTTTGGCAGGCGATGATCTGGAACGCGCCAAGTCTGGCAGTTGGGACCCAGCCAAACGTCATAAAGATCTTGATCGGGACGGCATTGATGCTGAAGTTGTGTACCCCAACCGAGGGCTCTTGATGTGGGCGTCGCCGGACCATGCACACCAGACTGAGATGTGTCGGGTGTGGAACGATTGGGCAATTGAAGTCTTTCCCACCAGCCAAAAGCGCTCGTTGCCTGTGGCAGCGATTGCGCCCCAGAATGTTGAGACGTCGGTCAAAGAAGTCGAGCGGGTGGCCAAGCTCGGTTACCGGGCGGTCTTTTTGCCTGTCCAAGTCCCAGACCAGCCGTATAATCTGCCGCTGTATGAACCGCTGTGGGCAGCTATTCAGGAGACGGGCATGCCGGTGAGTTTCCATGTCGGCACGGGCAAAGATCCACGCACGGCGACCGGCAACGGCGGGGCGATTCTAAACTATGTGTGGCATGCGCTGGCAACAGCGATTGAGCCGGTAACCCAGATGTGTGTGTCCGGTATTTTACAGCGCTTCCCTCAGCTCAAGTTTGCAACCGTTGAAGCCGGGATCGGCTGGTTGGCCTGGACGCTGTGGGTCATGGATGAAGGCTATCAAAAACATCATTTTTGGGTCGCACCAAAGCTAGAGATGCTGCCCAGCGAGTATTTTCGACGCCAAGGCTACTCCACCTTTCAGGATGATCCGATCGGGCTTGAGACGCGCAAGTGGATCGGACCGGAAAACTTGATGTGGGGTGATGATTATCCGCATCATGAAGGCACCTGGCCGCGCTCGCAGGAAGTCATTGATCGCACGATGAGTGACCTCTCAGAGGAGGAACGACAGAAGGTGTTAGGGCTCACGGCTGCAAAATTGTACGGTTTTGATATTCCAGAGTAGAGACGCATATGGCGGAACAAGTCAAGCAATTAGTTGTAGACTGGGGAGAGGCTGAACTGGCCGAAAACCAACGCAAGCGTTGGATGGGTAGTTGGCTGGTCTCGCGTGAGGGGGAGGAAGGCGAATATTTTTATGACGGCCCCGGCGGCCAGGAAACTCAACACGCGGTGCCTGCTGAGGCGATTGGGGTTCGCTTGCGCTGGTGGCCGAATGAAGACACGGTTGCCATGAACCTGGAGTTTGGGCCAATGATCCAGGTCACGGACGATTGTTTTTTTGATGACAGTTCAGACCCATCGCTCAAGGTCACTGCCCACGATCTGATTCGTGGCTGAGAGAATATGACTCTTTAATTTTTTGATAGAGTTAGTTTGAGTGGCAGTCCCGTAGGGTGGATAAGCGGAGCGCATTCAGCAGCAACGCTCAATCAAACTGCACGCCATTGGTACACTACCCTGAGGTCGGGGGGAGGGCCGAAGCTTGTCTTCGCCCTGTTGGATATGGCCTGCTGAGGGGCGGTCACGAGGATCGCTCCTCCGGCTGTTTTTTTGACCCGTGCCTACCAACTGATATAGGATCGCCCGCATCTTGTGTCCGAGCCACAAGGAGGGGATGCGATGGCTTGGCCTGTTCGTTACAAATTCGTTGGCCTGCTGGCCACGGGG
Source organism: Binatia bacterium (assembly GCA_965231765.1). Classification (GTDB taxonomy): domain Bacteria; phylum Desulfobacterota; class Binatia; order Bin18; family Bin18; genus JAAXHF01. The sequence continues at coordinate 2,053,674 of OZ246887.1, read as the reverse complement.
AGTATGATCAACTATGCCGACCGGGTGAATATTTCGGTCGCTGCGCCAATCATGATGGTTGCCTTGGGTTGGGATGAAGCTCAGTTTGGTCTCATTTTTTCGGCATTTTTACTCGGTTATACGCTGCTCCAAATTCCTGGCGGGATTATCGCTGACCGCTGGAATACCGTGTGGGTCGTGGCGATTGCGTGTTTTGGCTTCTCGCTGTTTACCGCGCTGACACCATTTGGTGCCGCAGCGTTCGGCTTGATGATTGCCGTGCGGTTTAGTGTCGGCTTGCTCGAATCGGTCAGCTTTCCTGCCTATGCGGTCCTGAATGCACGCTGGATTCCGCGCTATGAATATGGCCGAGCGCAGAACATCAGCTTATCTGGGTCGCACTTGGGTCAAGCCCTGGCTTATCCTCTGACCACCTGGATTGTCACGACTTTTACCTGGCCTGCCGTCTTTTATTTTAATGGCGCATTGGGAGGGCTGTGGTTGATCGCCTGGCTCGCGTTTGCGACCAATACGCCAGCCGAGCATCCCAAAATCAGCAAGTCAGAGCTCCAAGAAATTGAAGAAAATCTTGCCCCACGCTCGAAAATAACAGTCTCCCCTTTTCTGATTCTCAAGAACCGCCACGTCTTGCTTTTATCCCTGGCGTATTTGTGCATGGTGTATGGCCTGTGGATGGTGATCTTGTGGATGCCGACCTACCTCGTTAAAGCCCGGGGGTTCTCAATGGAAGCAATGGGCCTACTGGGCATGATTCCAACTATTGCCGGCTCTGCCGGGTTAATCTCGGGCGGCACAATTTCAGATGTCTTGCTCAGGCGGGGGTATAGTCCGCGTTTTGCCCGCGCTCAGGCGCCAGCGTTATGTGCCTTCCTGGGCGTACCGGCTATTCTGGCTGCTGCATTTGTGCCCTGGCCCGCCGTGTCAGTCGGGTGTCTGGCGCTCTACATGTATTTTACCAATCTTGGCAGCGGCGCGTGTTGGGCTGTGCCAGTAGAGTTAAACCCCAAACAGATTGGTGCCATCTCTGGGGTGATGAACGGAGCTGGAAATTTTGCTGGAATTTTTGGACCAATGAGTGCCGGCTTTTTGGTCGCGGCAACCGGTAGCTGGGAGCTGCCCCTGGTGGCCATCGCCGCCATGCTGCTGGTGGCAACCTTGGTGTATTACTTCCTCGTCGTGCCCGAGCCGATTGCGTTGGAAGAACCGCTTGTGGAGGTCGCGGGGTAGGAGGGGCAGTGTCTGATCTTTTTGATCCTGCACGGTAGACGACTCTTGCCAAGACGCCGTAAGGCCGCAGAAGGGTGTAGCACATCCTTGTGAATCATGTTCTGGTCCTCCCCAAATTACTCCCGAAAAGATGAGAGAAACTTCTATGGACCTCCCAGATGCTCTCGCCGAATGCCGTCGTGCAGCCCGCGAAGGGTACCGGATTGCAAATGACAACCTTAAAAGAATTAAGGTCGACATAGACGCGGTTTCGGCCGGCCTGAAACAAAGCTTGGCAAGCCTGGAGACCGAAGAGGTCTGGACGCCCGATGTTGGCAACAAGAACGACCCACTGGCCATCTTGCATGAGGCATTTGACCCAAAGCCTAAAAAAGTCCAGACGCCCGATGTTGTCAAGCAGCTTCGGGAGCAACTGCAACACGTGGTATCAGAACTCTATGCGTTGTACGAGAAATCGTATGCCTCGTTGGAAGAGCAACGCGTACAACTGGACGAATTTTCAATCGCTCTCTTCGGGCGGACAATGGCGGGAAAGTCGACGCTGATGGAGATTCTAACTAACGGCGATGGATCGTCCATCGGTAAAGGATCTCAACGCACCACCCGAGACGTGCGTAGCTACTCCTGGAAAGGACTCAAGGTCACTGATGTGCCCGGCGTAGCCGCGTTCGAGGGCGCTGATGACGAAGAACTCGCTTTCAAGGCCGCCGAACAATCAGACTTAGTACTTTTCCTCATCACCGATGACGCTCCACAGTCAGTAGAAGCCGAGTGCCTTACACGAGTTCGATCACTCGGCAAGCCTGTTCTCGGTATCTGCAACGTTAAAGTGGCTCTCAACGACGAGGATGATGTATTTCTCTTCTTCCAAGAGAAATGGCTCGACCTCCAACGGCTCGGAGCAATTGTGGAACAGTTCCACGAGTTTGCGAATAAATATAGTCCAGGTAGCCGGATTTACTTTGTTTACACCCATCTGAGATCGAGATTCCTATCTCAGCAGCCCGAGTACGAGTCGCTACAGAGGAAGCTGGAACGCGCGAGCCGCTTCAACCTCGTCGAAAGACAAATCATTTCGGAGGTGGTCAATCGCGGGAGATTCCTGAGATGGAAAAGCTTCGTGGATGGCGCTGTGGCTCCAATGCTTGCATTTGGCGACTGCTTGCTGGACTTTAGCGCTAAGAATTCGTCCAGTGGTCGAGTCCTTATTGACAAGAGACGACGAGTCGTGTCGTGGGCTAACCGGTTTCGTAGTAGTGGTCAAGAGCGTATCGACACGTTCATAGCGAAGCAAATGAATTCTCTCCGCAATGAGATTCCGGAATTTATGGAGGACAATTACGAACGGTCCGATGCTGGCTATTGCTGGAAACGCTTAATCGAGAGACAGGGCGTAGAGCGAAAGGCAAAACAACTTGCTGAGGAAATTCAGGAGGAATGTAAGCGTGAACTGTCGGATATTGCACGAGAAGTTGCATCCGAACTTAACCTCGTCGGTAAATTATCCGCTGACCACCGTATTAGCATGGATGCTATATTCGATACGAAACGCGCCTGGAACTGGGGAACCATTATTCTCGCTGGAGGTCTTGCGATTGCCGCTATTCTTACTGGCGGAACAGCGGCGGTAGCTACGGCAGCTGCGGCAGCTGCGGTTTCTCTTATAGGAAGTTTCTTGCCAAGGTGGTTCGAGGATCGCGGGTGGATTGAGGATCGCGAGTCCAAAGCGAGAAAGCAGCGTGAAAAACTTACAGAACAACTCCGACGCGATGTTGATAGGATAGGCAGGAACCTCCGAAAGAAGCTCGGCGATTGGTTCCACCAAGACCTCTTAAAAAAGCAAGTCTACGTCCTTCGTGGGGAACTCGACACTGTCACATCAGCCGTCTTAAAGCTGGCAGATACACAAAGGAAATTGGCTTGGGAGCTCAACAACCAGCAGAAACGTCTGCACCGCACCCTGCTCCATGAAGCGCTCAGGCAGCTTGGCCATGAAGATAGTCGGAACCTTATCTCGGATATAGCCCGAGTGCCTGGACAAGCGATCATGCTCCTAATCGAGCCTAAAACTACATTCCCAGAGGATGTCCGTAAGGATTTGGAGAAACTGGTTGGAGAAAAGGTCTGGTTCGTGATTAACACTCATAACCAAGTCTCAATTCTTACCCAAGCTATTGGGCGCGGCCGTGATCGGAGGAAAGTCAGTACCGAATCAAAGATTCGAGTTGCGCACGTTTCCGTAGGTAACCTGGATGCGGTTGGCATCTGCCGAATACGACTCGCACAGCAGTTGACCGAACTCCACATAATGCGTTGATTCATGAAGGAGCTATTTAATGAGGACGGTACATATCCACTCGTGCTTGGAAAGAGGACAGAATCTACTTGAAAGGGCTGCGAGAACTCTCCAAAATGCGCCTGCGGACAAGGTGCGTGAGCTTGCGCAGCGACTTCCAGGCACGATTGTACCGCCCGGTGAGTCTCTGCGAGTGGTCTTTGCTGGTCAATATAGCGCTGGTAAGTCTTCGATTCTCAAGATGATGACGGGTCGAGAAGACATCGAGATCGGAGCTGGGATTACAACTCAACAGGTACAAGGGTTTGACTGGAATGGAATTGAAATAATTGATACGCCAGGCGTCCACACAGAGCTACGTCCCGACCATGACAAGTTGACGTACGAGGCGATCAGTGGCGCTGACCTTCTGGTCTTCGTGATCACCAACGAGTTGTTTAACTCACATTTGGCGGACCACTTCCGGAAGCTTGCGGTTGAGCGGGACAAAGCCCACGAAATACTGCTGGTTGTGAACAAGATGCAGAGGAGTGCCCAAGGGAATACACCAGCGGCGCGGGATGTGATCCGGGAGGACCTCCGAAAGGTTCTTGTACCGTTCTCCCCGGAAGAGCTGAGGGCCTCTTTCGTGGATGCTGAGCTAGCGCTTAGCGCCCTTGCAGAGCAGGACGAAGAGGTTAGTAAGGTCTATCGACGGAAGAGTGGTTTTGACGATTTTCTTGATAATCTCAATGCGTTTGTGGCAGAGAAACGGTTGACTGCGCGTTATACAACATCGCTCTATACGCTCGACCAGGTGCTACGAGAGGCCCTTGCAGCTGAGCCGAGTGACGACACCGATGTGGACGCTCTGGAAGAGCTGCTTCTTCAGCAGCGGCGCGCGTTAATGGACACGCGAGCACAGCTTCCTAGGGCAGTGGAAAGTCAGGTTCAACGGACAACAGACAAGATTCGGCAGGAAGGTCGCAAGGCAGCTGACTTGATTCATAGGGGTTCGGACCCCAAGACCATAAACCAAGAGTTAAAGGCCGCCCAAGATCGCGTTCAAGAAGACACTGGTGTGTTGTCGGAGCGCATCCAAAAGACGATAGAAGAGCATCTGAACGCCCTCGCTGAGCGTGTGAATCAAATTGCAGAGAGTGAACTTGCTGAGCAATTATCTCCTCGGCTGGTTAAACGCGTCGAGGCACAAGTCCGGGATATGGATATTGATCCAGAGACACTATCTAAGGCCAAGAAAACTGTGGATGTTACCCGCCAACTTGGTGAGTTCCTCATTATGCACTCGTTCAATCCTAAAACCTCGGCGCCATTCGCTGAGCTGTTCAAACTCAACCAGTATTCAGGAACAGCAACTCACGGTATGGTCAAAGACATAGGGCATTTATTTGGGAAGTCCTTTAAGCCGTGGGAGGCTGTAAAGTGGACGCGCCGGATCGCAAACGCCGGGCGAGTTTTGCAGGTCGCAGGAGTAATTTTGACCGTCATACTTCAAATAAAAGAGGATGCCGATGCGGCTAAGTTGGAATCGGATTTGCGTGAAAGCCGGGTCGCCGTACGGGCGGGGTTTGATGATGCAGCCTACGAGATCGAACTCCATTTCGATAAGGCGACCGGCACTTATGTAGACCGAACAATTGGCCAGCGGCTTGCAGAGGTAGATCAGCAGATCAAGGAACTCAGCGCTCTGCGGCAATCGCGTGGAAATCTTTTCCAGCATATTGTTGGCCTGTTGGATGAGACGCGAGGACTGATCTCGGAAATGCATTCATTGTGAGCAGACTGAGATAAGAATACAGCTGACGAGGAAGTTTGAAAGGGCGAGTGCGCAACCTGAACATACCTAGGGCGATTTACGATTCCGTATAGCCAGCCGGTCCCGTCCGTCATTCCGGCGCAAGCCGGAATCTAGGCTCCCAGCCTCTGGATGCCGGATCAAGTCCGGCATGACGAGCGTGGAACGGCATGGCTACAGCCTAGCGTCAAACTCTCTAAGTGCTCAGGCAGTGCGAATCGGACCGGTCGCCAAAAGAGTTGAAAGGGCCACTCTTGGGGCTGTAGCGCCAACACTCCCCCATTTCCCAAAATATCGCATTTCAGACGGACATCTTATTCCAATTAACAGTCTCTAAGGGACTTGTCAGGAACGCTTTTTCCCACGTGGGATTGGGTCATTTTGATATTGGAAGATGTCGTTCTCTCCAGCTCCGTACAGGTCTGGGGATGCAATGGGAGAAGTCAGCCGTATCAGCATGAGTTGGGCAGGCTGATCCAATTCCGCCCGAAGTTCAACAGCCATACTTCCAAAGTTTGTCATTTCTAAAGTAACATGCCCCTGGAAGCCCGGATCGATTTTAGGAGCGGTAACGTGAACGGTCACTCCTATACGAGCGAAACTGCTCCGCCCTTCCACAAGACCAACAAGGTCGTTAGGGATGGTGACTTCTTCTAATGTCTGCGCCAGAACAAATTGACCAGGCTCTAAGCGAAAGCGCTCTCCTTCATAGAAATCCCATAGATCTGCAGATTCCCAGAGAGAGGGGTCTACGTGGATCGCGGAAATGTAGGCGGGAGGTTCTTTCTTGAAAGTTGTAAACTTTCGCCCCAGGAGCAGGTCAATAGATACCTGGGCGATGCGTTCCGAGGGAACCGCTGGAGTGAACCGTAATCGCCCGTCTTGAATATACGTTAGAATTTCAGACCGCGAGAGAACCAACTGGGGTCACCTGTGAGAGAGGGCCTGTAAATTCGCTCTGTTTGATTGCGTGTCCTGGTAAACGGGCCGAAAAAGTTTCCTCATCCATGGCGACAATTGTTGCCAAAATAAAAGTGGCCCCTTCCGTGATCGGCTCTTTGAGTGCATTTGTTTCAACAAACCCAACCCATGGCTCACTAGGAAGTCCGACCCGAACCAAGCGTTCATTCGAAAATGGTCCCGGTTTTACTTCGCAGGGAAGCCAGACCTGTGAACCAATCTTGAGTTTGCTCATTGGTGGTCCTCTCTTACTCTTCTATGTGACGACCTTACTACGCCTCTTTCCACAACTCCGAGACCAGCTCGGTATCAATATACGCCGTCCCTTTTTTGACCTTGCCGTTCTCAAGTCGCATCACCCAGCAGTAACTATTATTATACGGCTTGCCGGACTTTGTTGTGGCGCTGCCCTGCCACTGTAAGACAATATTGTCTCCTTCGGCCAGAATGTTTTCCACGGTCGGAGTGATAGGTCCAGCCAGTTTGGCGCTCAGTGGCTTGGCCGCTCCATCAACAAATGCCTGGCGACTGGTATACGTCTGTGAGACTGGGCTGGTGCCGATCACCGTCCATTCGACATCTTCGGCCAGAATATTAAAGAAGGCCATGCCATCCCCATTGGCCCAGGCCGTAAATGCATCTTGAATCACCTGTTTATTTTCAGCGGCTCCCATCATATCCCTCCTTTTTGGATTGGCTTCTAATCTGCTGCGGCGACACTGGCGGTGGCCTGAGACGCGGCCAGGCTGACCGGGCTGTTGGCCTCAAACGGACTCTTGAGGCCGAGTTTGTCGCCAATTTCCCGAATGGCCGGCATGACCTCTTGTCCGAGCAGACGGATGCAGTCCATCGAATCGGCATGATCGACCTTGCCGTCGTTGCCCCACAGGGCCAGAATCGACGGGCGGGTTTCTTCAACGATCACTCGGAGTTTCTCAATGACTTGTTTGGGCGTACCGGCGATGAGTGACATGTTCTCCAACTGTTTTTCATACGGCGGCATGCTCTGCTGCCGTCTCCCCACTCGGTATTCAGCCAAGGGCCGGCGTGCCCACTCGCCCAGATAGCCAGCGGGGGAAGCCCACAGGGGGTGGGTGAGACCAGTAAACTCACCCTGCATCCACATAAACTCTCGGGCGTTTTTAATCGCCTTTTCCTCAGTGTCAGCCACGTGGCAGCGGATCAAATAGCCGCGCTGCTCCGGACCTGAGGTATAGCCGACGCCGTCAGCTGTTTCATCGTACAACTGCCAGATTTTGTTGCACTCTGCGATTGGCGCATTCAGGATAATATACGGATAGCGGTGCTCTGCCGCCCAAATAATCGTCTCACGGCTGACCACACCTGGAATCCATATGCGCGGATGCGGCTGCTGAAGTGGGGTCGCCCACGGATTCACCACCCGCAGCTGATAGTGATTGCCCTCCCAGCGAAAGGGACCTGGTTGCGTCCAGGCTTTAATGATCAGATCATGCGCTTCCGCAAAGCGTTCGCGGTTATAGGCTGGGTTGGCATTAGCAGCCAGTGACTCTACGCCACCCCCGCGGACAAAACCTGACACTAAACGGCCTTTGGAGATCATATCGATCATGGACAACTCTTCAGCCAGACGGACTGGATTATCAGAAATCGGGAGTGGATTGCCCAACAGGACAATCTTGACTCGGTCTGTCTTGGCGGCCAGAATCGAGGCCATAATATTGGTCTTGGCCTGCATGCAAAATGGCGCGTTATGATGCTCATTGAGCATAATGCCATCAACACCGCAGTCCTCAGCGTACTGGTACTCTTCGATGCGTTCGTTGTAGAGCCGACTCCCCTCAACTGGATCAAAAAATTTATTCGGGAAGAGGAGGGTAGTATAGCCAAACCTCTCGCCTTCTTCCCGGGGATAACCCCCCATCGGCTGTTCGGTAAAATACATGAGGTGCATGGGAAAACTCCTTGTGAAGAAGCGGTCAGCCTTCAGTTTTGAGCTCTGCAGACTGCCTGCCTTTTGGCTGACCGCTGAAGGTTGACATAAAATCGCGTACCAACGTTGCCAACTCGTGCGGTTTTTCCATTTCCACAAAATGTCCACACTCGTCCAGGACCTTGAACTCGGCGTTTGGCAGCGCCTTCACATACTGTTCGCCGCAGTTGAGCGGTACGGTTTTGTCTTCTTTGCCCCATACCACCAATGCCGGTGTTTCAACACCACCCAGCAGATGGGGGAGCCCTTGATTGAACATATACGGTTTCCAGGCAATCCGGGTCGTCATCTCACGATGGATTTCCCAGGCAACGAGTTGATCAATATCAGGCTCGCTGCCGTACTGCGCCTCATAGTGGGCTGTATCGAAAAAGCCGTCCTTAATATAATCCGTGGTATACACCAGAAATTGGTCCACGATTTCGCCTGCAGTCGGCTGTATTCCCATCGCGCCAACGAGAACGAGCCGCTTGTACTGACTTGGGCTCATGCTCGCCATTTCCGCAGCAACCCAGCCCCCAAAGCCCAGCCCGATCAGGGACGGATTGTTGAGTTTGAGCTCTTTCACCAGCCATTGATGGACAACCGCAAGGTCACGGACGTTCCGCATCCAGTCTGGGCGATCCGACTTGCCATAACCCGGATGCGAAGGCACGTAGACCGTAAACTGCCCAGCGAGTGCTTCGTAAAAGGATAACCAGCCAGGGTTCCCAATATCATGGTGGAGCACAATGAGCGGTTCTCCGCTGCCCCCGCTCAGGAGCTCGACTTGTCCGCCTGCGACTTCAATGAAACTCTCAGACCACGTTTGCGCCACCGTGTTTTTCCCTTCATACAGTAAGTTTTCCAATGGCTTCTGAGCTTTCCAAGGCTTAGCAAGGTGACCTACTGGAGTCAAGGAAAGCAAAAACGCTGCAGCGAGCGTAGCTGAGAGTTACGCGCAATTGACAAACCCTTTGCGTTCAGAGTAGCCTTTCAGCGCACCTGTGAAGGACAAAAGGAGGATGGACATGCAGGGACAGCAATTACTCCGGTTTTCCGCAGCACTTGTGGCAGCTGGGCTCATGCTTTTGCCTGGGAGCAGCTGGAGCGCTCAGGAGCTGATGGACATGCAGAATACTCCCGGACAATGGGGCTTGCCGGGAAAAGATTATGCTCTGACCCGCTATAGTGAACTCGCCCAAATTAGCAAAGACAATGTCAAGAATCTGAAGGCCGCCTGGACCTTCTCAACTGGCGTCTTACGTGGTCACGAAGGCGCACCGCTCGTCGTTGGTAGCACCATGTATGTGGTCACGCCATTTCCCAACGTTGTGTACGCGCTGGATTTAACGAAACCGGGTGCAGCCGTGAAATGGAAATATGCGCCTGAGCAGGACGAAGCCGCAATTCCGGTTGCCTGCTGTGACACCGTTAATCGTGGAGCAGCCTATGCTGATGGCAAAATCTTTTTTAACCAGCTCGATGCCCATACTGTCGCCCTCGACGCCGAGACCGGAAAAGAAGTCTGGAAGGTCAAACAGGGCGATATAGGGAAAGGCCAGACCATCACTATGGTCCCGCTGGTGATTAAAGACAAAGTCCTGACCGGTATTAGCGGTGGGGAGTTTGGGGTACGCGGTTTTGTGACCGCCAATGATACTAATACTGGCAGACAAATCTGGCGCGCGTATAGCACTGGCCCGGATGCTGAGGTGCTGATCGGCGAAGATTTTTCCTCACCGTATATCTCGCACCAGGGCAAAGATCTGGGTGTGTCGACCTGGAAGGGCGACGAATGGAAGCTCGGTGGTGGTACGACCTGGGGCTGGTACAGTTATGATCCTGAGCTCAACCTGTTCTATTATGGCACCGGCAACCCGGGGGCCTGGAACCCAGATCAGCGACCGGGCGACAACAAATGGTCAATGACGCTTTTTGCTCGCAACCCTGACACGGGTCTGGCCAAGTGGGCATATCAAATGACTCCGCACGATGCCTGGGACTATGACGGCATCAATGAGAGCATCCTGATTGATCTGCCTGGGGAAAATGGGAATGGCGTGCAGAAAGCGCTAGTCCACTTTGATCGGAATGGCTTTGCGTACGTTCTGAACCGTGTGACTGGCAAGGTTATCAGTGCAAAACAGTTTGCCCACGTCAATTGGGCCACCGGCGTAGACCTGCAAACCGGTGCGCCGATTGAAAACCCGGAAAAGCGGACTCGGCAGGGAACGAATGTCACCGACATCTGTCCGGCTGCAATGGGAGCCAAGGATCAACAGCCGGCTTCATACTCTCCCAAGACCGGTCTGATGTACGTGCCGACGAACCATCTGTGCATGGAATACGAAGGCATGCAGGTCAATTATATGGCTGGTGTCCCGTATGTTGGGGCCATCGTGAAAATGTCGCCTGGGCCAGGCGGCCACCGAGGTGAGTTTATCGCCTGGGACCCTGTGGCGGGTGAAAAAAAATGGGGCATTAAAGAGAAATGGTCGGCTTGGAGTGGCGCGCTCTCCACAGCTGGTGATGTGGTTTTCTACGGCACCATGGACGGCTGGTTCAAAGCTGTCGATGCCAATACTGGTGACGAGCTGTGGAAGTTCAAAGCCGGCTCCGGCATTATTGGCGCCCCGATGACCTATCTCGGCCCAGACGGAAAACAGTATATCGCCATCCTGTCAGGTATTGGCGGTTGGTCTGGTTTGGTTGTCGCTGCCGATCTGGCAACCGACGACCCGACCGCAGCCCTTGGCGCTGTGGGTGCCTTCGGTGAACTTGGCAAAGACACCAACAAAGGCGGGATGCTGTACGTCTTTGCGCTTGATTAAGAGCTGAGGCTAATCTCTCTTCCCCTCTTTCCCCTTCTTACTCCCTCTCCCTCAGGGAGAGGGCTGGGGTGAGGGTGTCGGAGCCAGTAGAAAAGCCGCGATGATCCTCGTTTCTCTCATCCAATCGTCCCATGCTTCCGCAATACTACTCCATACATCACTTATCCTCCCGGCACGTCCTGTTCTCCGCACTGCTCGGATTCTTCCTCATCCTCTTCTTCGCTCCGCACTGTTGGAGCCAAAACGATGTAGACGCCGACGCAGGTGCAGACATCGACACCGCAGCTGTCTTCCGGGTCTGTGCTGATCCAAACAACTTGCCCTTCTCCAACGAGAAACAAGAAGGTTTTGAGAACAAGATTGCCGAATTGTTCGCCGAGTCTCTTGAGAGCGAACTGCGCTATACCTGGTGGCCGCAGCGGCGCGGTTTTTTGCGCGGAACCTTAAATGCCGGGCAGTGTGATGTTGTCATGGGTGTTCCGGCTCAATACAATCAGGTGCTGACCACCGAGTCGTATTACCAATCAAGCTACGCCTTTGTGTATTCGCCAAGCGCTGCCTATCAGCTGACATCTCTTGATGATGCTATTCTTCGCACGCTCCGTATTGGTGTCCATCTGATTGGCGATGATTACACCAACAGTCCCCCGGCGCACGCGCTCAGTCAGCGCGGGATTGTGGACAATGTGGTCGGCTATAGCGTGTTCGGCAATTATGCCGAAGACAGTCCACCCGGAAAAATTGTGGCCGCTGTTGCGGCTGGCGACATTGACACCGCCATTGTCTGGGGCCCAATAGCTGGCTATTTTGCCCAGCAACACACGCCGCGACTGAATGTTGTACTGCTTCCCCCTGACGCAGGCTCTCCCCTACTGCCGTTCAGCTATGCAATGGCCATAGGCGTCCGTCTCGGCAATGACGCGCTTAAAGCACAACTAGACACGCTGCTTGAGCAGCACTCTCAGCAGATTCAGGCTATCCTGAAAGACTACGGTGTCCCCTTGGTTGGCGTGGAGGCTACTGAAGAGGCGCCTCCATCAGACGCTCAGCCAGACGTACCACCTCAATCAGGTCGGTCACAGACAGCGCCAGACGAAGCGGACACTGCCGATGTCCAGGCTGTTGGTGAGGTGTCAGAGGCTGGGCTCAAGAGCCTGGACAAGAATCCCTATACTGGAAACGCTGACGCTATTGCCGAGGGCAAAGAGTACTACAAAATGCTGAATTGCTACGGTTGCCACGGCATGCGAGGTGGCGGAGGGATGGGCCCCAGCATTAATGATTCCAAGTGGGAAGTTGGTAAAGGGACCGATGCCGATGTCATGAAGCAGATCATGGTCGGCCGGGGCAAAATGCCATCTTTTGGAGATTCGATTGATCCGGATCAAGCCTGGAAGATCATTTCTTATGTCAGGTCTTTCTATAAAGGGAGTTCGGATAAGGTGACCTGGTAGTTTGCTGATAGTTTGTCTTGGCTCAAGACGGCCGAGCTGATTGTCGAGGGGAGCAAATGGGAGGCTGCAATGGCTCGCACAGTCAAAGAACTAAAAGAATTGCACGACCAACTCCAGAACGAAGTCGATGGTCTATCTGCATGCGTACGCGATGACGTGTTGAGGGAAGTGAAGTTACTCTTTGCTCGCGAGAAGGCGAATATCGTCCAGCAACTTGACGAGCTAATTGCGAAGAAGCTCCACTCCTACTTCATCGTAGCATCGCTTATTACGGGGGTATTGGTTGCTATTGGCTACCTCGCTGTAATACCGAAAGCAATCAACGACGCAGTTGGCGGCAATGCTCGATCGCGTGTCAAAGAGTTGTTGACGGAGACGGAGAATGATGCGAAGTCCGTAAGAGAACACCTCGACAAGATCTTCGGTCTGCCGAGACGAGTAATCCTCTTTACTGACTACGGACCAAACAGCGGATATGCGGCAAGTTTTTCTGGAGCCCTTTATCGACTTGACCCGAAAGCACGAGTCGAGTCGTATCAGTTTCTCAACTCAGATTTCGATCTACAAAAGGCCTCATGGTTACTCTGGAGATACTCTCGCACGTTTCCCCCGAAGACGATCGTCGTCTCGCTCGCCAATCCTGGTGCGAAGGTTCTCGACAAGATCGTATTAGTGACTGATACTGGCCCGACTTTCATTGCTCACAATAATGGGCTTCTAGACCATGTTGCAAGCGAATTTGGGGTAAAAGAGCTTCGACGTGTCACAAATCCTAGCTTGAATCCGCAGAGCCTTACAAATCCCTTCAAAGGTGGTGGAGCATTCGCGCCTATCGCAGCTCATTTAACACAAGAGAGAGACCTTGACGGTATTGGGACCGCGATTGCCAGTTATCAACCAAAGCTGGCTCCGCTCAAGAAGAGTATCGACGTAAAGGCCCATTCCGCGGAAGGCACGGTGGTCGATATCGATGTTTTCGGAAATATCGAGACAAACCTTCTGGAAGAGGAGCTTGTTCCTATCGGAATTCGGGAGGGCGTAGTTGCAACAGTCACGATTTCCAAGAGCGGTCAGGCCCAGAAACAATTGAAGCTTCCAATAAAAGAAACGTATGGCCAAGTAAGCCCGGGTGAAGGCGTTGTAGTGTATTACGAGGGAATTCTGAAAATAGGAATCAATAATGGGGATTTTGCAGATGCTCACAACCTTAGAGAAGCTGATTCTATTTCCGTCACGTCGCAATGACGTGCCTAACTCATACGCTGCAGTCGATAGCGTACCGCTCCGAATGAGCGATTTCCGTCATACCGCTTGATCGAACGTCTAATCACGGAGGAGAAAAGATAGTCGAATGAGCTTTCCGGCTGATATCAAGGGTTGCATGCGGGATTGTATCCTTTCCATTTTTTGGGCCCGCAAAGACATTTTCTCATTTTTCAAAGATCACGACTGCACCGCTTCAGACTTGCGCGTCATTAAGAAGTTCAAGGATCGCGACCTGTCGCGAACAGCTATGGTCGACCAGATGTTCGCCCAATTAGTTTCGCGAACTGACAGCGGCCTGGGGCCATTTAGGGCCATGCTTCAGTCCCTGACTAATTGGACCCATTTTGATCCCTACTACTTCGACAATCTCAAGAAGCTTGATCGCGCCGCCGCCGAACAAAATATCGCTCATCTGTGCCAACTTACCGAGATTCGTGATGCCAAAATCAAGGAAGACCGAAAACGACGCGAGGCGGAAGAGGTAGAAAAACAGCGGCCCCAGAATGACTTGCCTCAACTCCGCGACCGATTCTTAGAGCTGCATGCGGGAAAGCTGAAACCACAGGATCGGGGTTACGCGCTTGAAAAAATATTGGCGGAACTCGCTAGAATTGAATCACTCGAAGTTACTGAGCCATTCAAGATCCACGGCGAACAAATTGACGGCAGCATAAAATACGACGGGGAACACTATCTTGTCGAAGCTAAATGGCAAGACAAGAGCGCTAGCAACGAACCGGTATATCAATTCGTCAGTAAGATCGAGGGTAAAATGTACGGGCGCGGTCTGTTCGTCTCTGCTCAGGGTTTCAGCGGCAATGTCATCAAGACGATTGTGGAAGGCAAAGCGATCAAAACAATGTTCGTTGATGGTGAAGACCTGATACTCGTTCTCGAAGGTCATCTGTCGTTTCGCGATATGATCGACAAAAAGGTCAAGGCTGCACAAACCAAGGGACTGGTCTATGTTAATCCGATTTCCGGCAAAGAAAAATTGAGCTGAAGCTCTCCATAGCCAAAGATTCGGTGCTGCCGATGCTGCGCATGTTGCCTTTGCCGAGGCGACGGCCAAGATTTTCATCACCTACGTGAGGAGAAAGAGGGGGCGGATCTATGCCCTTGAGTAAACTAGACGTCCGACGCTTAGCCAGTTTTACGGGGTTATGCCATAGCCAAGGGCTAAGGACAGAGAGTATGAGCGTAGTTCCTGATCCATTAATGATGAGGTCTTCCGATCGCTTGAGTGGAACCCCCATATTTGCTGGGACTCGAGTCCCTGTCCAGATCCTTACCGACTATCTTGAGGCTGGGGATACCTTGCAGGACTTCTTAGAGGATTTCTCGAGTGTTTCCGATGAGCACGCTATCGCGGTTCTCGAACTTGCGAAGTCTGCCCTTCTGGCACAGGCCGCAGCGGCTTAGATTGAGAAGGAGACTGGTATGCGAGTCTTCCTCGATGCCTGCGTTCTAAAATGCTTAGGGAAAGAGTTGGCAGGGCATCAGGTTCGCACCGCGTCTGAGATGGGTTGGGCTGACCTAGACGATGGGCCGTTGCTTGATGTCATGACAGGACATTTCGATCTGCTCATCACAGTGGACAAGAGCCTACCGAGAGGATGATCAACCCGGCGTGACACGCCTCCAAACCTGTCTCCACGATTGAACGTACCGCATCCAGAGGGGATAACCAAGCCGTTCTAAGGGACGTTGTAATCCTTTTGACCTTTCTTATGATGCGTTTCTCATGCCACGC
This sequence comes from Binatia bacterium, assembly GCA_965231765.1. Lineage (GTDB taxonomy): Bacteria > Desulfobacterota > Binatia > Bin18 > Bin18 > JAAXHF01. The sequence continues at coordinate 2,038,138 of OZ246887.1, read as the reverse complement.
GGAGTGCGCATAAAGGGTGTGGGTTCTTCGTCAAGCGACTCCGAGCCATTACTTTTTTCCTGAGCTCGCTATCCTTACTCCCCACGGATTGACCTTGCCCTCCAAAACGTGAACATTCTGAACCTGGAGTCCGTGAACCGTTAATGGACGATATATGACCAGGATTCAGAAAATCCGACAAAAAATTCTCGATCGAGCCTATTACCTATTTTCTCACGCTGAAGATGAGATGCTAGATGACCGATTGGAGCGAAAGGATATTGAAAACGCGATATTCAAGGGACGGATTCAGAAAAAATTGTCGGAGGACATCCGTGGCATCCGGTATCGGATAGAAGGACCAGCAGAAGATGGGCGACTGATACACGTGGTCTGGCGATTCAGAGAGGACGGGTATCTCATCGTCGTCACGATCTATGCTCTGATGGGGGATGTATGATTTGCGAGTTCTGTAGTGGCAAGACAAGAAACAGGAAAGTTAAGCGCCACCATTGGCTCCAAGGTAGACTGTATATTGTTGAAAATGTTTCAGCTAAGCGATCGTGTCGTAACATAGCAACCACGAGGGACAAGCAATGGCAACCGACAAATCTCCATCTGACAAGCGTAGTGCTACCACACAGGAAGGGGAAGTCGCTCTCATAATAGGTGGGGGGCCCGGAGTGAGTGCAAGTTGCGCCAGACTCTTTACCCAAGACGGCATGCAGGTCGCGGTGGCTGCCCGCAACCCGGATAAACCAGTCCTCAAGCAATTGGCGCAAGAACAGGGCGTGCACCTCTATCAGTGCGACGCCAGCGAGCCCGATGCCGTGCTCAAACTGTTTCAAGCCGTCAGTGCAGACCTGGGAAGCCCTCGGCTTGTAGTGCACAACATCGACGGGAGAACCCAAGACATTTTTCGCAAAGAGATTACGGAAGCGGACCCAGGTTTGGTCCTCGATACGATCAAGAACTCCGCCTACAGTGCCTTTCTCGTAGGCCAACAGGCGGCAAAGAGCATGCTCGCAGACGCACCGGGTGCAAATGGCCAGCGGGGCACCATCATCTTCACCAACGCGAGTGCAGCGTTTAAGGGTTACCCGAAGAGTGGGGCGTTTGCGATCGCCTCTCACGGCAAGGCCGGTTTGGCGCAAAGCATGGCGAGAGAACTCATGCCTAAAGGCATCCACGTTGCCCACGTGCCGATTGACGCCGCTATTGGTTGGACGCAGGACGATGGGAGCCGTGCGCACCGCTTGGCTGGGACGACGGTGGAGGACAATATGGCGGACCCGGCAGACATAGCCGAGACATACCTGCAACTCCACCGGCAGCCTCGGTCGACATGGGCGTTTGAGATTGTGCTGCGTCCTTGGGTTGAAAACTGGTAGTGATATTTCACCGAGACACGGGAAAATGGAAGCGGGTGCCCGTCAGGCCATGCTGGTTTATCAGCCCGTTCAATTTTCCCCTCACCCTGCTTGCTCACAAAGTTGGAAGGGAAGAAGCCTCGCATATCTCGGCATCTGCCTCCAGATCTTCTGGCCAGTAGGTCCCCTAGCTTGTGGCTTGCGTTACACCAGGCAAATGCGATACGCACGCATATTGTCTACACCTATTCCCAATGAGGAGGTCACTATGAAGTTTGTCAATTCCATCGGTCCCAACCCACGTTGCGTCCGCATGTTTATGGCTGAGAAAGGGATTACGCTTGACTCCGTTGATGTGGATTTGCTCGGCGGGGCTAACAGAAAGCCCCCGTACACTGACAAAAATCCTGGCGGTCAAATGCCGTCTCTGGAACTTGATGATGGCAGCTACCTGGCAGAGACTGTGGCCATTTGCGAATACCTCGAAGATAAAAATCCGACCCCAGCGCTTATCGGCACGACGCCTGAAGAGAAAGCCCAGGCCCGGATGTGGCAGCGCCGGATTGAACTCAATATTACGGAGCACATGTATAATGGTTTCCGCTATGCTGAGGGCCTCGACCTGTTCAAAAACCGGATGCATTGCCTGCCAGAGGCAGCGGCTGGCCTCAAAGAGATCGTCCAGGAAAAACTCGAATGGCTCGATGGTTTGATGGAAGGTAAATCCTTTATCGTTGGCGACCGCTTCACCTTGACCGATATCATTTTGTTCAGCGCGCTCGATTTTGGCGCCGGCGTCGGCCAGACGATCGATCCCAAGCTGAAAAATATGACGGCCTGGTTTGAGCGAGTCAATTCCCGACCCAGCGCGGACGCCAGCCTGCATGAAAAGGCCAAAGGTCAGATGCGGGGGGCGTAAGTCATACGAAAACTCTCCGCCTCCTCCTCTGCCAACGGGGGAGGAGACGCATGCTGAAGAAGAGATCGGCTATGCCTATCCGTCTTGCACAAACCGACGCTGACATTCAAAACTGCTTTCCTGTCATGGTTCAGCTGCGTCCGCATCTCGTTGAAGAGGAGTTTGTTGCCCGTGTTCGTAAACAGGAGAAAGACGGTTATCGTCTTGTTCTGTTTGAAGAGGATGGCACGGTGCAAGCCGTGAGCGGATTTCGGACTGGGGAGTCTCTGTCCCGGGGAGCTTTCCTCTATATTGATGATTTAGTGACTGACGAGTCAGGCCGTTCACAGGGGTTTGGCCAGCAACTCTTTGACTGGATCGGAGACTTTGCCAAGGCAAATGGGTGTGTCCAGTTGCATCTTGACTCAGGCGTGCAGCGCTTTGGTGCGCATCGCTTCTATCTCAAAAACCGAATGGACATTGCCTCGCATCATTTTTCTTTGGCGCTCGGCTAGTTTTTGCTCGACCTGGGGTTTACTGTTCGTCTGCGTAATATGTCACTACTCGGTGGATCACTTCAGATGGCTCAAGCTCTCCACTTTCTCCAGAAGTGACCCAGTCCGAGATCACTTTTTTGGTCCAGTTACCAGCCTCGTCAAACTCATAGGTGTAGACCTGTTTGCCGGCAAGCGTGCCGTCGGGAGCATAGTCAATCCATTCCGTCTGATTGCCCTTCCCGTCATACGTATACACCCAGCGTGAGGACAGCTTGTCTTGGCGATTGTACACTTCGACTGAGCTTAGGTTATCCCGTGCATCATACGCATACGCATTACGTGAAACCGGCTTCTTCTCGTCATCTACCCATCTGCGCTCAGTCATATGTCCGCGCGTATCGTGGGTATACAAAACTCGGCCAAGAAAGGTGCCATCCACGTCGTAATTGACAGACTCTGTCGGTTTATCGGTGTCTCTATAGGTAAAGATTTCCTCAGACAGGACGGTTCCATCTGCCTCATAGCGGGTCGCTTTTATCATCCGGTCTTGTTCGTCATAGGTCCACGTCATCCGATGCCACAGGGAACCATCTGGCGCGTAGACAATTTCTTCGACGACGTGGTTGGCTGCATTGTAACTGCGGACTTTTCGCTGGAAATGGGTGCCGTCGGGATTGGTCAACACTTGTTCAATCAAATGCCCGGCACGATTATAGGTATCAGTCCGCGCTTGCTCGCGGATGCCTTCTATCCACTCTGCCTTTTGTTCGGAATCTTGCCGTCGGGAATATTGAGCGGTTTCGCTCCTGACCGTATGGACCGCTCCTTGCAGCTGGGCGCGTTGACGGGTGCGCTCGGGACCTTCCTCTGGGGAGAGTCCAGCCAGTGCGTTGAAGAGGATTGGTAGGAGAAAGATGCCACTCACGCTCATGGTTTATTTTTTCCTTGTGGTTCATGTGTTTCTGGTACGGCTTGACTCTGCTTTGCTGCTGGCAGGATAATCTCTGAATAAGGAGGAACGCGCAATGCGGGAGAATCAATTAAAGAAAACCTTAAAAGCCGGCGACGTTGCCCTGGGAACCCTCATGTGGGAAGTCAAAGGTCGTGGTGTCCTGCACACCTTGGCAGTAGCGGGGATGGATTTTGTCATGATCTGTTCCGAGCATTCGGCCTATAATTTAGAGACAATCGTTGAACTTGTGGCTCAGGCGCATGCGGCTGGCATCTCGCCTGTGGTCCGCATTCCAGACTTGGAATATGAACACGTGACTCGTTTGTTGGACACCGGCTGTCAGAGTCTGATTGTGCCGCATGTCAAAACGGGTGAGGAGGTTCGGCGTTTTATTGAAATGGCCAAGTACCATCCTGAAGGCAAGCGCGGGGTGGCCATTTATCTGGGGGCAAATACGGATTATGAAGACGTAGACTCCGTGCAAGCTATGACCCACGCCAATGCCCATACCTTGCTGGGGGTGATTATTGAAACCCGCGAAGCAGTCGAAAATATGGAGGAGATCTTGATCCCGGGTATTGATGTGGCTTTGGTTGGCACCCAGGATTTAGCCCATAGCTTTGGCTTCCCCGGTCAATTTAACCATCCTGAACTGCGCCAAGCGCTCGGACGCGTGCGCACGCTGTGCAAAGAACGCGGCATCGCTACAGCTGGAGCGTTGACCAAACCAGACCAGATGCAAGCTGTTATGGACACTGGGGCACAATATATTCTGTACGGCACCGACCTGGTCTTGCTCAGGCAAGCCGCGCTCGAGGCGGCCCAAGCGCTGGCTCCGTTTCGGAAAGCCTCCTGAAAAATCGGCCAGCTGACCCTTGACCCTTTACCGACAACCCTTGGATGCGCTAAACCGATAGGAACCAGTCAGAAAAGTAGGACTGAGTAACAAGGATTGAGAACTGAGTTGAGGAAAGACAGTGAGGAAAAGGACTCAGTCCTCGTTACTACAATAAGGAGGTTGCCATGAAATTTGGTATTTTCTACGAACTGTCCGTCCCCCGCCCGTGGGATGGCGAATCTGAACGTACGGTGTATATGAATGCGCTCGAACAGGTCCGACTGGCTGATGAACTCGGCTTTGACCAGGTTTGGGCGGTCGAGCACCATTTCTTGGAAGAGTACTCACACTGTGCCGCGCCTGAGCTCTTTTTGACGGCGTGCGCGATGCAGACCAAGCAGATTCATGTTGGCCACGGCATCGTGGTGTGTGTGCCGGAATTTAATCACCCGATCCGGATTGCTGAACGAGCGGCAGTCCTTGACATTCTCTCCGGTGGACGCTTGGAGTTTGGCACTGGCCGTTCGGCGACCTGGACGGAACTGGGTGGTTTTGGTGCTAACCCAGACGATACCAAGAAGAGCTGGGATGAGTTTGTGCACTGCCTTCCCAAAATGTGGATGCAGGAGCGCTTCAGCTATGACGGCAAATACTTCTCCATGCCGTCGCGGGCGGTACTGCCCAAGCCGTACCAGAAACCGCATCCGCCGATGTGGGTGGCGGTGACCAGCCCAGGTACCGAACTCGACGCCGCTGATCGGGGCATTGGCAGCTTGGGTGTGACCTTCACCTCGTTTGCTGAGCAAGAAGCTAAAGTGAAGGAATACCGCCATCGCATCCAGAACTGCAACCCTGTTGGTGGATTTGTCAACAATCAGGTCAATACCGTCAATTTCTTGTACTGCCACCCGGATAACGAGGTTGGGTCGAAAACTGGGATGCAGATGATCCAGCATTTTAACTACTTGGCCGCCCAGCTCGATATGGCCAAGGAAGCCTACCCAGCCAAGTCGTATCCTTCGGCTGGCCTTCTTCCCTCCCTGCGACGGCAGGCGTCGAGTCCGGGCGCGCAGAATGCCGCGCCTGAGGGGATTGCGGTGGGCAACCCCGCCCACCTCGTTCAAGAACTGAAGAAGTGGGAAGCGTGTGGCGTAGACCGAGTGGGTTTCATGTTGAATGCGGCCGAGATCATTCCGCAGCAGCAGGTGCTCGATAGTCTGCGGCTGTTTGCCGAAGAAGTCATGCCAGCGTTTGCTGACTCGCAGGCCACAGCTGCGACTGGAGGAGCAAGCTAATGCCAGTCTTTGGAAAACAGGACGTGCAGGCCGCAGCTGAACGGGTTCCGCTCATGAGCGGTCTGGATACTGATCCCTGGGAGCTCAAAGGCGCAGAAATTCTGCAACTCACCTTTGAGGTTGTCGAAGACCCGGCCGAATGGCTCGTCGCCCCAGCTTTGCATCCGAGTATCCCGCCGTATGTCACGCTATCAGTCGCTCGGTTTTCAGACAGTCCAGTTGGCGCGTTTGCGCTGGCCCAGGTTCGGCTCGTTGTTCGAGCCGGGATTCGGCCACGGGGCTATTTGTTGGGCGCCTATACAGACTCTGAGAAAGCGGCGCCGGAGCTGCGCGCACGGTGGGGATTCACGGTTGAGCAAGGCACGATCACACTGCAGCCGCGCCATGACCGCGTGATTGGCACGGTTGAACGAGAGGGGCAGACGATCTTGGACATGGAAGCCGAAAATCCGGAACATATATCCGGAGCAGACGTGACCTATGTCGCCAGCCTGCACTTGGTGCGGGTGAATGAAGGGGGTGAAGAGAAATCCCTGCTCATCCAGGTTGATCCGGAATATGTTTTCCATGCCGCCCAGCGCGGGATTCCGCATCTCAAGGCCCTGAACACAGCCGCCTGGGGAGCGGAGAACCGTTTGCAGTGTACCAACCCAATGACGGCAACGTTTACGCGTTGTGATACCGATCTGCCACGCATGCGCTTTGCCTTAGATCCGTCCGTGCCTGCTATGCAGGGCAGTCGAAAACTGGCGGCGTGAGACAGAGATAATCATCAGGGGAGCACTCTGGGTGCCCTCTGCTATCACTATATTCTCTTTTTTAAATAAGACGATGTCGGTAGCAGCTGCAAAACGCATCGGAGTCCTGACCAGTGGTGGCGATGCGCCAGGCATGAACGCTGCCGTGCGTGCCGTCGTCCGAGCCGGACTGGACCAAGGCGCTGAAGTCTACGCTATCTACGAAGGTTACCAAGGCATGGTCGATGGCGGTGATCTGATCCGTCGGATGAGTTGGGATGCGGTAGGGGGCATCTTGCAGCAGGGCGGAACACTCATTGGCACGGCCCGGTGCGCCGATTTTATACAACGCGAGGGACGTCTCACAGCCGCATATAACCTCTTACAATATGATATTGATGGCCTGGTTGTGATTGGTGGAGACGGGAGCCTGATGGGAGCCAACCGCTTTTGCCAAGAGTGGCCTGAGCTGCTGCACACCTTGGTGGAAACAGGCCGGATCACTCCAGACGTTGCAGCCGCCCACACCTATCTCAGCGTCGTCGGTTTAGTCGGCTCGATCGACAACGACATGCAGGGCACCGACATGACGATTGGGGCGGATACCGCTCTGCACCGCATTATTGAAGCGATTGATGCGATCATGAGTACGGCAGCCAGTCACCAGCGAGCGTTTGTGATTGAAGTCATGGGCCGCCGGTGTGGCTATTTGGCGCTGATGGCTGGACTGGCGTGTGGGGCTGACTGGGTTTTGATTCCAGAGAATCCTCCCAATCTCGATGATTGGCAGGGCAAAATGTGTGAGGTCTTACTGGCTGGACGAGCCGCTGGACGTCGGGCCAGTATTGTCGTTGTGGCAGAAGGTGCTCAGGATCGGAGTGGCAGAAAGATTACAGCTGATGCGGTCAAGGAGGTCTTAGATCAGCGGCTGTGGACAGATACCCGGGTGACGATTTTGGGCCATGTCCAACGCGGAGGAGCGCCGACTGCTTTTGATCGGAATCTCAGCACGATGCTAGGCTATGCGGCTGTGGAAGAGATCTTGGCTGCAACACCAGACTCAGACCCGTGTCTGATTGGCATGCAGGGTAACCGTATTGTCCGCTCTCCACTCATGGCCTGTGTGGAACGTACCCATGCCGTGAATAATGCGTTGACAGCTCGTGAGTATGCCCAAACAATGGCGCTCCGGGGAGGAAATTTTCAGACGGCGTTTCGCATCCTGCGGACGTTGATTCGGGCATTGCCCCGCCCGCCGGCTCCCGTCCAAAAACACCTTCGGCTTGCCATCCTGCATGCTGGTGCGCCCGCTCCCGGCATGAATACTGCCGTCCGAGCCGCAGTCAGACTTGGGGTTGATAAGGGCCACACGATGCTCGGTGTCCGGAATGGATTGCGGGGACTCATCCAAGGCGAGAGCCGCGATATACAGGTAATGGACTGGATGAGCGTCAATGGCTGGGCGCACCGGGGTGGGGCGGAACTCGGCACCTATCATCACCTCCCAACAGTGGATGAGTTGCTACAGATTGCCCAGACCCTCGAGCGTCATCACATCAATGGTTTGCTGATCATTGGCGGCTGGGCCGGATATCAGGCCGCCTCACAACTGTGTCGTGCCCGGCCTGACTATCCTGCGTTTAATATCCCTATCGTGTGTCTGCCGGCAGCGATTGATAACGATCTGCCCGGCTCTGAACTCAGTATTGGAGCAGACACAGCATTAAATAGTATTGTCAATGCGGTGGATAAAATTCAGCAGTCAGCCGTCGCATCGCAGCTGTGCTTTATTGTCGAAGTCATGGGACGTGAGTGTGGTTATTTGGCGGCAATGAGTGGCCTGGCAACTGGGGCTGAGCGTGTGTATTTGCCCGAAGAAGGCGTCTCACTCAATGATATGCGGGCAGATATCGCTGCTCTGACGCAGGGATTTCAAAACGGCAAACGTCTGGGGCTGGTGATTCGGAATGAAGATGTGAATTTGCACTATACCACAGGCTTTATGCAGACTTTGTTTGATGAAGAAGGGGGAGAGCTGTTTGATGCCCACCAAGCCATTCTCGGTCATCTCCAGCAGGGTGGCAACCCGAGCCCGTTTGATCGGATTCATGCCACCCGATTGGCAGCGCTTTGCATTGAGCGTTTGATTGACGAGGCGCTCCAAGGACCAGCAGAAGGACCAGCAGCTGGTGTGTTTATCGGACTTCAAGCCGGCCAGGTCGTGTTTCATAATCTGACGGACTTTCCCCAGATGAGTGACACCCCCCACCAACGCCCCAAGGAGCAGTGGTGGATGGCGCTCCGACCGATTGCCAAAGTCATGGCCCAATCCGCTCCCCGCCACCAATTGTGACAAACATGCTAGGCCATGATAGGGGTGATAAGTTCGAGCGGCGAGAGACAGAAACGCAAAACAGCAGACAGAACAAGGAGGATTGTGTGAAGAGGATATTGTTCACAACGTTGCTTATGAGTATGGCCGTTTCGTGGCTCAGCATGCCGGTGTATGCAGAGCATCATGAAGGGAAGGGAGAGGCAGGCTCAGTCCAGTCCGCTCTGCAAGCGCTGGCTGATGGAGAGCAGCGCTCAGCGGAACACAAGGCGCGTAATGCGTATCGCCATCCAGCAGCAACACTCGCCTGGTTTGGGATTACAGAAGATATGACCGTCGTCGAGATTTGGCCCGGTTCGGCCGGTTGGTATATGGAAATCTTGGCTCCGTTTCTCAAAGACAAAGGCAAATACTATGCCGCCGGGCCAGATGCCGAGTCGTCGGTTGCGTATACCCAACGCTCGCTCAAGAGCATGAATGAGAAACTCGCCAGCAATGCTGACCTGTACGGGGCGGTGATGGTTACACAGCTTGCGCCCCAGGCAGGAAAGACGACGCTCGCTCCTGAAGGCTCAGCTGATATGGTCCTGACCTTTCGCAACGTGCATAACTGGATGAGCGGAGGGTATGCCGATGCTGTCTTTGCCGCCATGTATGCCGCGCTCAAGCCTGGCGGTATTCTTGGCTTGACTGAGCATCGCGGTAATCCCGACGGCGAGCAAGATCCCAAAGCTGCCTCGGGCTATGTCACCGAAGCCGCTACGATCAAACTGGCCGAAGCCGCAGGCTTCAAGCTCGTGGACCGCTCTGACCTGAACGCCAATCCAAAAGATACCAAGGATTACGCGGGTGGGGTGTGGACACTGCCACCCAGGTTACGGCTGGGTGACAAAGATCGGGAGAAGTATGTAGCCATTGGGGAGAGCGATCGGATGACGCTCAAGTTTGTGAAGCCCGCGGAGTAGGGCAGTTTGTACGGGTGCAATTCCTGTAGGGTGCTATGAAGTCCTAGGACTGTTGGAGGACGGCAGTGAATAGCCTTGGGCATTGCTTGCTGAGCCTATGCGTTGTCTGGAGCGCATGTCTTGCGTGTGCCGACTACGCTGCGGCAAATGAGGAGGGCACACAACACCTCCAACATCTTACAGCCTCAATAGATGTGCGCCAGTCCGAATACGCAGCTCTCGCCCAACGTATCTGGGCACTGGCTGAAGTTGGGTATCAGGAAAAGCAGAGCTCAGCGGCCTTGCAACAGACTTTGAGCGAAGCCGGATTCGGAGTAGAGGTAGGCGTGGCTGGCATGCCAACAGCGTTTGTCGCCGCCATTGGCAGTGGCAAGCCAGTCGTCGGTATCTTAGCCGAGTTTGATGCTTTACCCGGGCTCTCCCAGGACGCTGTGCCGGAACGCAGACCTATTGCCCAAGGCACGCCTGGGCATGCCTGTGGACATCATTTGTTTGGCACGGCATCTGTCGCGGCTGCCGTGGCTATCCGGGAATGGTTCGAAACACAGGAACAGTCTGGAACGATTCGACTGTATGGCACGCCAGCTGAGGAAGGCGGGGCGGGAAAAGTGTATATGGTTCGGGCTGGGCTGTTTGATGATGTTGATGTGGTCTTGCATTGGCATCCCGGTGATCGGAATAAAGCCGGGCTGGTCACAACGCTGGCCAATAAATCAGCCAAGTTCCGTTTTTACGGCCACTCCGCTCATGCTGCCTCGGCCCCCCACCGGGGTCGTTCGGCTCTGGATGGAGTTGAGGCCATGAATTATATGGCCAATCTGTTACGTGAACATGTCGAGGAAGAGGCACGTATTCATTATGTCATCACCCATGGTGGGTTAGCTCCTAATGTCGTACCTGAGTTTGCCGAGGTGTTTTATTATGTTCGGCATCTAGATGGGCGGCGGGTTGAGCAAACCTGGCAGCGGATTGTTGCCGCAGCCGAAGGCGCAGCGCGCGGGACCGATACCCGTATGGAATACGAAGTGGTTCATGGGGTTCATAGTGTGTTACCCAACGAAGCGTTGGCACAGCTTGTTGATGCGAATCTGCGTAGTATCGGTGGGGTGACGTATACGAAAGAAGAACGCACGTTTGCGCTGACACTCCGCGAGACGCTAGGAGAGACGCCTCTTCCCTTGGGCTCGGAAGAAGAAGTACAGCCCTTCCGCTTCCAGGTCCGCAAAAGTTCCACTGATGTTGGGGATGTGAGTTGGGTCGTGCCAACGGCTGGGTTTACGACTGCAACGTGGGTGCCTGGGACGCCAGCTCATTCGTGGCAGGCGGTGGCTGCCGGGGGCATGAGCATTGGGGTGAAAGGCATGCTGGTGGCAGCAAAGACGCTAGCTCTGACTGCCATCAAGCTTTTGACACAGCCTGAGATCATTCAACGGGCGCGGACTGAATTTGAAGAGCGGCGCGGCAAAGATTTCCATTATCGCCCCTTGCTGGGCGATCGTGATCCGCCGCTTAACTATCGCCGTTGATGTGTCGGGCGGCTCGTGAACCGCCCGACAGCAACGCCCCGAGACTCACGTCTGCGATTATACGGTGGCTTACCGCATCCCTGAGAAGTGTGTCGAGTGTATTGGTAGCCTCTTCAAAGGAGCCGGGGTAGGGGTCCCGGTCGCCTTGCTCTACCACACCCCGTGCTGACCAGTAGAAATGAGGAGAAGGGGGCTCCGACGTGCACCGTAGGTCCACAGTGAGCAGGCTTGCCGCAGGCAGTTTTCTGATACGCCGGTAGATGGAGTAGGGAGCGGGAATCCGGGAATACTGAATGAAGAGCCCGAGCGCGTCACGGCCGATTTCAGGATCACAATCAGGATGGGCGCGCAGGGCCTTCAGCTCGGAGCCAAACAGGAACACGTCTCCGCACCAGCCATAGTAGTGGTTTCTTTCCCACGCGATCGCGCGCAAGCGTGAGCGCGTGCCTTTCCAGGTCCCACACCCCAAACGCAAACATGCCGTTTACACGTCGGACCGCATCTTCAACACCCCACTCGGCGATCGCTGCAAGTATCACCTCCGTATCCGAGTGTCCCCGGAACGTGTGTCCGAGGCTCTGGAGCTCCTGGCGTAACTCCCGAAAGTTATAGACCTCGCCATTATAGGTGATCACCCAGCGCCGACACTCTGACAGCATGGGTTGCTGACCGGCTGTCGACAGATCTAGGATCGAAAGATGTCGATGGCCGAGTGCCAGGCCAGCCGGTGCGTCTGTCCATACCCCGCCATCGTCTGGGCCGTGATGGAGAAGTGTCTCTCTCATTTGCAGTGCCACAGAGCGGAGCCACTCCTCAGAGGGGCGGCGATTGTGAAAGCCAAAACCATAGATTCCGCATATGCTCGGCTTTCCTCCTTTTCCTGCGCGTGATTGACCAGTCAGGTACGCGGTGCAGGTCAGCGTAATGGTCCAGGCTCCGTTCGAAGTCCATCATCTCCAGGGTTCATTGGCACCCGTGCTGTCCAAGGACCAGTCCGCGAGGCCTGAATCGAGGCTTGAACGCTTTATTGAGATCCAAGCAACACCTCCAGATATCGATCCACAGCGCGATCAACGGAAAACTCTGCAGCACGGGTACGCAGCCAATCCGGGTTAGGCCGTGCGTTGAGCGTTGAAAGAATGGCCTTGGCCAGCGCCACGTCATCTCCAACTGGTACCAGCGGGCCGTACACTCCTCCCTCTAGGATCTCTGCCGGGCCGCTCGGACAGTCTGTGCTCACCACTGGACACCCACAGGCCAAGGCCTGGATGAGTACTCCCGGTAACCCCTCATACGCCGACGACAAGACGAAGACTGCCGCGCGCGCCATATACGCAAAAGGATTGAGCACAAAGCCTGGCAACTCTACGTCTGTCATAATCCCCAACTCCTGCGCTGATGCCCGTAAGGCCACCCCTTGGTCGCCCTCGCCCAGGATGAGAAGGCGGACGGCCCGCACGGCGCGCACGCGTGCGAAGGCGCGCAGCAGAGTCGGGAAGTCTTTTTGATAATGCAGCCGTCCGACTGCCAGCAGCACGGGAGGGGAGCCAGGAGTAAACCAGGGATGGGTTAGAGGAGCCTGCGCCTGCCCGGCAAGGGCCGGAGTGACCACGGGGTTGTAGATGGTAGTGATGCGCTCGCGGGGAAGGCTTGCGGTCAGAGCCAAATCCTCGGCCACTCCCTCTGATACTGCCACAATTGCGTCCGCCCACGGATAAAATCGACGGAGCAGTCGGGTAACCAAGCGCTTTCTTCTCTTCTTCCCCTGCTGTACGTAAGAAGCTAAGTGGGTCCGCTGGGTGATCACTAATCGTGTCTGAACGCTGGCAAGACGGGTTGCAGCCAAAGCCGCGATATTGCCATAGTGCTGCGCCGACAATATCGCCGTCGGACGCTCACGCCGCAGATATCGTGCCAAAGCGGGAATGCTGCCCAGTACGCGTGGCGCATGGACATCGAGCAGTGCGGGAGCGAGTGCCCCAAAAATCTGCGGAGCTTGTACGATCAGGGGAAGGCATTGGAGCACTGTAGGGGTCTGCAAATCAACAACCCTAACAGAATCTGGCACTTCGTGTAGGTACGGCCCTTTTGCCTGGGCCAATACTAAGTCCACGACATGGCCACGTTCAGCGAAGGCGCGCGACAAATTGACCAGCATTCGTCCAGGCCCACTGCCTGCTAAGGAACGGATGAACAACGCTAAGTGGGCTTGGGCAGGCATTTTTTCCTTGCCTTAGGACAGCACGCAAGTTGGGGCAACAGGAGGGACGGTGAGATTTGCCGCAACAGAAACGGTCATTTTGTCAGCAATTTTACCCTGCACTGTGCGTCTCAGCCGGTTTGGGGGTGTTGAGAAACAGACGGCGGCAGGGCTTGGGCCTGTGGTGATTCCGCAGGGATCTCTATACAGACCTCGGCCGGGGTCAAGTTGGCTTCGATAATCGCGTGCAATTGGCGTTCGAGCAGAGACATCCCGAACACCCGGAGTTGGTTTCGCGGATCTGTGGCATCAATCCAGATACACACCGCGTCAAACCTCGCTCATGGTCTTCGTTCGTAGTCTTCGCTCTTGGTTTTGCAAACTCAGCACTACAAACAAACTCTATGGGGCTGTCGATCGGGCGTCAAGCGACCTATGTTCGGGACCGCTTCAGTCGCTGCTGCCGTGTGTCGGAGCGGTTCGCCAAGCGCCCCGACACACGAAGGATAGGCTGCTAGTCTTCTCGTCCCATTTCCCATTCCGGCATGCTTAACACCCCAGGGTCGGGACCCAAACCCAGGTCTTGGGCAAGGCGGGCGAGCGGTTGGAGCTGTTGGGCTGTCCGATACAAGGCGAGACCGATGGCATGACCCTCGTCCTCAGTCTCTTCACCTTGCAGACGGGCCAGCAGGGTTTTGACTAAGGACCGCTGGGGTGGAAAGACTTGGACGTGGACTTTTGCCTCTTCAGCAATACCAGCGGCTTCCTTGGCCAGGCGCAGGGCAACCGGAAAGCCACCGAGTTCATCAACCAAGCCGATGGCTTTGGCATCCTCCCCAGTCCAAATCCGGCCTTCGGCTATTTCCAAGACTTGGTCTTTGCTTAGGCCTCTGCCCCGGGCAACTTTGTTGGTGAAGTCTTCATAGATCCAATCCAACTGTTGATCAAATTTAGCCCACTGTCCAGAGGTGAAGTCCATATTGGTACTCCACATGGTTGCATTTGCGCTGGTGTGGACTTCGTCGGATGATAACCCAATCTTTTCTGATAGCCCGGCGGTGATCATCTTGCCACCAAAGACTCCGATTGAGCCGGTAATGGTTCCTGGTTGGGCGACAATTTTATCGGCCGCGGCGGCAATGAAGTACCCACCAGAGCCAGCGACATTGCTCATCGAGACAATGACCGGTTTGCCGGCCTCTTTAGCTCGTATGGTCTCCCGCCAAATTGTGTCTGAAGCGATAGGAGAGCCGCCACGACTATCGACCCGAAACAGAATTGCTTTGACGCTCTCGTCAGCGACGGCTTGCCGAAAGGCAGCTGAGACTGTATCGGCACCCATTGAGGGACCGCCAAACAGAGGGTCATACGAACTCTTGCCAGACTGGACAATACCGGCTCCATAGATGAGGGCAATCGTGTCTCCCTCGATATGTGGCCGGCCAGCCCGCCGCAGGTACTTGAACAATGACAGACGGATCATATCTTGTCCGGTCCGTTCCATGAGGGTGGTATAAACTTGGTCCCGATACGCGAGTCCATCGACGAGGTTGAGCTCAAGCGCGCGCTCGGCCAGGAACGGGCCGTCATCAATAAGAGCCCGAACCTGCTCTTCCTCAATCCCGCGTGCTTTGGAGATGCCGTGTACGAGTTGGCCAAACTGGGAGTCCATGATGCGTTGCACGGCCTCTTTATGCAGTGGCGTATAGGCACGTTCGGTGTACAGATTCACCGCATTTTTGTATTTCCCGCGATAGCCGAAACGAGGCTTCAGCCCGATTTTTTCAAGCATGCCTTGATAGAACGTGCTTTCAAAAACAAGACCGGTCAGGCCGACCCGTCCCGATGGTTGGAGATAAATCTCATCAAACGCGGTGGCTAAATAATACACGCCGTTGCCTGGTCCAAAGCCGCCCAGAGACTCAGCATAGGCGAGAGCAGGTTTGCCCTGCGCACGAAAAACCTGGACGGCATCGCGGATCTCTTGAATCTGAGCCAAGCCGAGCCGTTCCGTTCCCAGCCGAGCCGTCAGGGCAACCACACGCTCGTCTTCCGCGGCTCGCTGTAAGGCGTCGACGACATCGCGGGTGGTGTGCGCTTGTTCCAGCATCAGACCCGCAACGGGGTCCTCCGGCACATACTCGACCAGGCCCCGCTCCAGGTCCATTTCCAGAATAACTTTTTCCGGGACATATTCCCGCGACATCAAAGATGAGACCAGCCCAAAAATGGCCATAATGACCACCCAGGCTCCAATGGCGGCGAGGATACGAACGAAGTACTTCTTCATGACGGGCTTCCTTTCCTCCTAGTGCGTCCAGTAGACATTCATGTCCAGCAGGCGTTTCCAGCCAGACGATTGCCTGTATTGTAGCCCATGCTCCATTGAGGACAAGGACGCCATACAGGGGTATCGGCTTCAAGAGATTTGCTACGCGGCTACGCTTTTCGGGCGACCCAGATCTGCTCACCGCCAGACCGGAAAGGCCCACGCTGAAAATCGCCATA
Source organism: Binatia bacterium (assembly GCA_965231765.1). GTDB lineage: Bacteria > Desulfobacterota > Binatia > Bin18 > Bin18 > JAAXHF01. The sequence continues at coordinate 2,022,041 of OZ246887.1, read as the reverse complement.
GAAAGCCTCAACCTTGAAGCCGGATAGTTCTAAGAGATGGCGCATCTCGTAGCGAAAGACGTAGCGTAGGGTGAGAGAGGTGTGAGTCCGGGAGAGCATCCTCCCCGCAGAATCCAGCTCTTCGAAGACGATGGATTGTTCCAGGATCTGGTGTTCCAAGTCGTACTGGCGAGCTTCCCAGGCAATAATCCGATGACCTGTATCGGGATGTAAAAATTCAGTATCTTTTTTGAACACCGCGCCGAGTGGACCAAGATGGGCAGTGATGGTTTCGAGGTGCGGGTCGAAGATATTAAAGATAAGATGCCCATTTGGAGTGAGATGGGAGTGCATGCACTCCAGGGCTTGGCGTTGATCTTTGGGAGTCAGCAGGTGTAGAAACGCACGGTATGGGACGGTGATCAACGAGAAGCGCTGTGGCAATGAAAATTTGCGCATGTCGCCTGCGTCGAGGTGAATGCGGTGTTGGGTTTCGGTATTCAGGTTCGCGACTTTTCTCCTGGCCAGCGCCAACATGGCTGGTGCTCGGTCTAGGCCGATGATCTGTATACCTGACTGGGCGATTGGAATGAGAACGCGCCCCGTCCCGCAGCCGAGTTCGAGGACGGGAGCGCCTGCGCGCTGAGCCTCTTCGACATAGAACTGGACATCGCCTTCAAGGCCGGTGGAGTAGTGATCATAGAAAGCGGTATCGGCCTGATTGTATTCGTCCATGCGTGGCTAAAAACATGAGAAGAGCGACACGAGAGGGACTACCACACTCGCTGGGCAACATCGACGATAAGCCGCAGCTTCTGCTCCTGGACCTCTGGGCTGATCGGATTGCCTTGGGCGACTGAGGCGAAGCCACACTGGGTAGAGAGGGCAAGCTGCTCGCGTGGAAAGTGCTGACTTGCTTCATTGATACGCGCGACAAGACCGTCAGCTGGCTCAAGCGTGTTTGTCTTAGTCGACACTAAGCCCAGGACAACCGTTTTGTCTCGGGGAATATCGGCTAAGGGTTCAAACGATCCCGAGCGCCAATCATCGTACTCCAACAGAACAATGTCGTAATGGGTGGCCCGCTGGAAAACCTGTTTTGAGATGGCCTCATAACCTCCCTGACTCATCCAGTGCCCAGCATTGTTGCCTTTGCACATGTGTAATCCAAAGGTCACCCCAGATGCGTTAGCAATCGTGTTGAGCATTTCAACGCCTTCGTTGAGCATGCGCTCGGTGGAGATTCCGCGTGCTTCATAGGTCTGCTGACGCTGGGACTCATCAACAAGTGTTGCCAGCTCTGGAGCATCGATTTGGATATACTGACAACCTAAGTCTACGAGTTCCCGGACTTCCTGGCGAAGGATATCAACCGCGTCAGCAAACAGGGCAAAAGGATCAGTGTAGGCAGCGCTTGAGTGCTCAGGCGACCAAAACAGCGCCAGCATCAGTGGACTCGGGAGGGTCATTTTGAGCAGCTTATCCGTTTGTCCGCGCGCGTAGGCAAATTCTTCGGTCGCCAACGAGCGGCGACGACGGATTTTTCCCGTGACACACACAGGCAGCTGGAAGGTCAGGTCATCCGCTGGCTTTTTTCCATGCCACTGCCAGCTTGGACTCTGGACTGGTTCAATGCCATCAATTGCTTCGGTCAAGGTCCCGGTAAAGACGAGCCGGCGCATTTCCCCGTCCGTGACAACTTCGAACCCAGCTGTCTCTTGAAGAACGATGGCTTCATTGACGGCCCGATCTTCGATACGTTTGAATTCTGGGAGGGCCAGCTGGCCGGCCTGCCACGCCTGCCTGGCTTCGTGTAAATACGCCGGACGGAGAATCGAGCCAATCGTGTCCGCGCGATACAGTGGGGGCATAACAGGTCTCCTTTCCACTCAGTGGTAGGGCGATTTGGTCGGAGGATTGGTCGGTCCTCCGACGTGTCTGCATTCGGCGTGTATCAAGAACGAGACGAGCGGTTACGACATATGATAGCGCATCATGCCCGAGCCGCAGCCCATGGCGTTTTCGTACATGATGACTTCACCTTTGGCTCCGTTCACCGCCCCAGCAACCGCAATCCAGTTCCGAATCTCATGCGTGCCGTTGCCCCGCGCATCCATCTCGGCATCGGTAATGTTGCACATGGCTGGGTTGTTATCACACAGCATGTCGAGCAGTTTTGTGTCAAAGTCTTCATCGACAATGCCCATGTCTGGCGTGCCAACTGCGTGCGACAGACCGCCAGTGCCAAAAATTGCTACACGACGGTCGCTGTCCCAGGCCCGAATCGCATCGCCAACCATCCGGCCAAAATCGTAGCAACGCTTGACGCTTGGCAGCGGTGGTAGCACGCAGTTTTGAATCAACCACAGATAGGATAGATCCCAGTCTGGGGTGACATGGTGTAGACAGGTCAAAAAGCCATGATCTAGGCCCGCCTCACCAATCCGGGTCAGATCAAAGCCTTGTTGCATACCTTCGCTCATAATCGCTTCGGCCAGTTCGGGCACGCAGTCAATTTTGATACTGCCACACGGCACGCCGAGCCAGTTTTCCGAGGGGCCGACACAGGTCTCGGCGGCGACAACGCCAAATGATGGATAATGGCGTGGACTCAAGGCATTAAAATGTTCGTCTGAGATAAGCACGACGGTATCGGCACCAGATGCGGTCAAGGTCTCGCGCATAGCACCAAAACCCTGCTCAAATTTTTCCCACAGCGGGGCTTCAACGCGGGCTGGACCTGCTATGAGCAATGGATTGTGAACCGATCCCATTGCCGCAACGATTTCTGCCATGGTGTTCTCCTTTTTCGATACGTGTCTCCACACACAGAGTTAATGGGCAGCCGGCCCCTTATAGTCCGTCGCCTGCTGGACTTGTTGTAAATATTGGCCCATATCAAGCTGCAGGCTAAAGGCAAACTGAGCCAGGATATACGGGTGGACACCTTGCACGTACAGCCAGCCCATATCCTTGGCTTTGAGTTTGTCCCGTTCTTCGTCACTCAGGCCATACTTCGTCGAAACGGTATCTGGGTCTTGCTGAAATTGTCCCAAGGCTTCTTCAGAGCGGAACAAATCAGACAGCATGATATTTAAGGTTTGTGCACTCATAACCCCTCCTTGTGTACTGCCTCCGGTATACGCAGGAAGCGCACGGCAATCAAGGAGTCTGGCACAAGGAGAGGAGAAAATGTGGCAGGGGAAGAAGAAAACGTAAAACGTGGGTAGATTTCTTGAGGAAGCTGGAGTGGCACGAACAGTATGGTGCCCGGAGCGGTCGCTCCGGGCCGAGGAGAGATATAGGCATGTCGCCTATACTTCTTTTCTATTTTTTTCGAGACTTACTTCACGATGAGCCCTTCGAAATCACCCTTTTCCCGCCAGTCGGCGAGCATGTTGTAAAAGGGTACCGCGCCTTCGGGGTACTGGACCTCGATGAAGCCCTGCCCTTCGTTTTTCCCCTCGCCGTTGTAGTAGCCCGGCGTGCAGATCTTCTGGTACTCGGTCATGAAGTTTGGTGTGGTCAGCAACTTCACCCACGCAGCTTCGGCCTCAAGGGTCGGCTCGACCGACTTCGCTTCACGCGCGTCCATCTGGGCCACGATATGGGCGATATGGGTGGCTTGGCCGTTCAACATATAGGTGAAGTTCGGGGCAAGACCGGTCTGGGTGAGACCCATATGGAAGCAGTTTGGGAAGCCGTTGCTCAGGAGGCCATGGTAGGTCTTCATGCCGTCCGACCAGTAGTCGGTCAGCGACAGCCCGTCGCGCCCGTATACCTCGAACTCGGCGCGCCGGGTGTAGGCTGTTCCGACCTCGAAGCCAGTGGCGTAGATTATGCAATCCACTTCGTATTCGACGCCGTCTACGACCACTGCGTTCTCAGTCACCCGTTCGACGCCTTTGCCCTTGGTGTCCACAAGCTGCACGTTGGGCCGGTTGAAGGTCGGCAGGTACTCATCGTTGAAGGTTGGCCGCTTACACCATTGCCCGTACCAGGGTTTGAGCCTCTCGGCCGTCTCCTGGTCGCCAACGATCGAGGCCACCCGACCGCGAATCTCGTTCATCTTCTGGTAGTCGGCGATCTCCGACATGAGGGCCATGCCTTCGTCGGAGAGGCTAGAGTTCTCCTTGCCTGCGAGCAGCGCAGAGAGCTTCTTGAACAGACTCGTCCACTTGTCGCCAACCAAATCTTCATCGACCTGCAGCCCAGCCAAGATGGAGCAGAAGTTGGTGTTCCGATAGTCCTGCCAGCCGGGCTCGAGCGTCTTCACCCATTCCGGGTCGGTCGGCTTGTTGCCACGTTCGTCGACGGAGGACGGTGTGCGCTGGAACACGTACAGCTGCTTGGCGTGCTCGCCCAGATGCGACACCGACTGAATCGCTGTTGCCCCGGTCCCAATGATGCCGACGCGTTTGTCGTTCAGTTTGTGCATGCCGCCAGTCGTATCACCACCGGTGTAGTTGTAGTCCCAGCGACTGGTGTGGAAGGTGTGCCCCTTGAACTTCTCGATCCCAGGGATAGCGGGCAGTTTGGGCCGGTTCAGCGGCCCGCTCGACATGATCACAAAACGCGTTGTGAAGACATCATCGCGATCGGTTTTGACCGTCCAGCGCCCTTTTTCATCGTCCCAGCGCGCATCCTTGACCCTCGTCTGGAAGCAGGCCCGCTCGTACAGGTTGAAGTGTTTGCCGATCCGCTGGGAGTGTTCAAAGATCTCGGGTGCAAAGGAGTACTTTTCCTTCGGGATGTATCCGGTCTCTTCGAGGAGCGGTAAATACACATACGATTCGATGTCACACTGGGCACCGGGATACCGGTTCCAGTACCAGGTTCCGCCAAAGTCTCCGGCGGTTTCGATGATGCGGAAGTTGGTGATGCCGGCTTTCTGCAGCCGAGCTGCCGCAAGCAAGCCGCCAAAGCCCCCACCGACGATGACCGCATCGAGTTCTTCTTGCAGTGCGGGACGCGTGAAGCCCGGCTCGACGTAGGGGTCGACGTTGTAGTGCTCGTGCTGGCCTGTCACTTCCCGGTATTGGTTGTTACCGTCCGCACGGATACGCTTGTCGCGCTCATCGGCGTACTTCTGGCGCATTTCAGCCGGGTCGAAACCCAACTCTGCGGGAGTCGGGATTCCAGTCGGTTGGGATTGTTCTACAGTTTCACTCATCGTGTCAGCCCTCCTTAATTTACTTCTTGATTAGGACACTTTCCTAATTCCATAAAACGGAGCTTTGCACATTGATGAAATTTTGACAAGGTTCAAATGAGGAACGAAAAGCTGCTGAGCAGGACCCGCCGAGAGACACTTACCCCAACAATACCATCCCAATCCCGACCAGAACCAAAACCACGCCAGGTAATTGAGGTATGACTTCGCGTTCTTTCCATACAAACAGGGCCAAGGCTACAGCGAGGACTGCCTCAATCTGTCCGACGGCTTTCGAGTAGGCAACCAGGGTGAGCGAGTAAGCCCAAAACCAGCACAGGCTGCCGCTGAAAGACACCGCCCCGATCATGGCCATGCGCTTCCAATGGGTCTGGACCAAACGGAACTCGTGCCGACGGGTGAAGAGGATGGTGAGTGTCAAAATCACGACTTCCATCCAGGTCGTATGGAACAAGGTGTGAACGGCGGGCTCAAAACGATTTGTCCCAATCTGTGGATTGGCCAGCCCGTATTCGAGGTTGGCACTCTTGAGCATAAAGCTGGCTAGGACGAGGAGCAGGCCGCAGGTCAGCGCGAGCAACGAGCCCGTGCTCAAATGAAACGCCCGCCGCCAGCCCGCTGGTCCTCCCTCGCGTCCAAGGTTCATGAGCAAGACCCCAGCTCCACACAACACAATGCCACCCCAGCCAAAGAGTGTTGGCGTCTCGGCAAAAAAGAGCATCCCAATCACAGCGGTGAAGAGGACTTCCAGTTTATGCAGGACAATCGTCTCAGCAAAATTGGCATGGTTGAAGGCCGACACAAGGGCGACATTGCCAAGCAGTTGGGTGATCGCAGTTGCCAGGCAGTACAGAAAAAATGGAAGCGGCAGGGTTGGCTTGCCCAGCTGGAAGAGGACGAGAAGCATCAGCAGGGTTGAAAGCGGCAAGTTAAACGCGAAACGCGACCAGCTATTTAAGACTGGTGAGACCTTGCCTGCCAGACTTTTTGACAGACCATTGCGTGCGGCTTGCAAGCAACCGCCGATAAAGCTGAGTTCAATCCATGTCACAGTCGGGTGTGTCTTAGATGGTTGCGTACAGTCTGGCAAGGGGCTGGGGTGTCGCGGTTACGACGCTGATGAACGAGCGGGGAACGGGGTCTTTTGGAACCCAGACCCGTTTTCGTATCCTCATTGATAGACTTGTTGAGCTGGCCCGACACACAAGCGTGCAAGCGTGAATGGACAAGAGTCTCATCAGGGCTACACAGTATCAGGTTGTGTGTTCTGATTGAGATGGAAATATGAAGGGAATGAGACGGTTGTTCAAGCCAAGTCTTGATACAACCCTAGCGTCACTTAGCAGAAAAAAATTCTTTCACCTGCTCAATCACAAACTCTGGCCGCTCCTCAGCCACAAAATGCCCACAGCGTTCTACCACACCTCCCTCGACATGCTCGGCCGCTCGTTTCCAGACCGGTAATGGATCACCCATAAACCGCTCGCCGCCCCAGGCGCGGACAGGCATTGTGAGTTTCTCGGTACATTTGCTGAACTCTTCGACGTCTTCGTCCAGAGCAGCGCGGTAATAATGAAAACCGGCCCGGAGCGCGCCTGGCTGTGAGTAGGCGCGGACATATTCAGCCATTTCTTCAGCACTAAACACAGCAGGGTTATAACATGCAACCCGGCACAGACGATCGATGTAAAACGGAATGTGGTCACGGACTAATAACTCAGCAAGGTCAGGTGAGCCGCCTTGGAACATGACGTGCCAGAAGCGCCGAATGCCACGAAAATCAACTGGCTCGTCTTTTCGGATAAGGCCAGGGGTGGATTCCAAGATGAGCAGACGTTCTACCATCTCTGGGTGATCATACGCAAAATAATAAGCCGTCGTGCCACCCCAATCATGGCCGGTCAAGCCAATATGTTCGTAATCAAGATGTTTGACAAGTTCATAAACGTCTGAGGCCAGCGTGCGTTTGTCATAGCCTGTCAGTGGCCGTTCGCTGTCTCCTAAGCCGCGCAGATCAGGCGCGATAATGGTAAAGCGCTCAGCCAGAGCTGGAATGATTTTACGCCACTCATACCAGGTCTGCGGCCAGCCGTGCAGGAAAACGAGCGGATAGCCTGAACCAGCTGTGACATAGTGCATACGGAAGCCGTTGATGCGGGCAGTGTGGTGAGTCCAGGGATCTGGCATGAGAACGCCTACTTTCTGTGTGTGTGAAGGGAGGAGTCAAACGTCAAACGTGAAAAGACTGGGGTGGTGGGGTGGTCACGTTTGACGTTTGACGTTCTCATTCCGCTAACGGCACCACCCCTACCAGCGCTGACCCTGTACCAGCCGACTTCGTTGTATGCCCAGAGCCGGTGAGATCCGATGCCAATATCGCATCGCCAGGGTTAAAACGCCGTAGTGTCCCGTCGTTGAGACCGATCTCCATCTGACCGGACAGGATGATGACATATTGCCGTCGTGGCGCGTTGTGCCAATCCATGAAAGCCCCGGCTGCTAACTCTCGGAAAGTAATATGGGCGGTTGGTTGTTCCGTTGTCAGGTCAGGATGCGAACTCACCGTCTGGTCTTCAATATGTGAATGTCCATCGTCACCAGTGTACATACGAAAAACTGCCATAGTCGTCCTCCTTTCGGGGCTAGACTACAAGGCGGATCTTGCGCTTGCAAGCTGGCGGAATACGCGGGGCTACCCAGCTGGAACAGGTCGCATGCTTCCGCTAGGCTTGAGACACACAAGAGAGGGGAGAACTATGGCAGAACAGCCCGAACGATCAGAACATTTTATGACCTTGCCCGAAATTCGTCGTACCGCCAAACGGATGCTTCCGCCTGGCCCATGGGGCTATGCTGCCGGTGGTGCTGAAACGGAAACGACCCTACGTCGGAATCGCCAGGCGATCCGTAAACTGGCCATCCGCCAGCGGGTACTCCGCGACGTGCGGAATGTTGATCTGCGTACCACGTTTCTTGGTATGGAATTGCCTATGCCAGTCGCAGTTGCCCCAATGGGTGGTCTGGTGGTGTTCCATCCACAAGGTGATTGCGAGATGGTTCGCGGGGCTGGCCAGAGTAGCAACCTGGCGGTTATCAGTGGGGTGACCGGTTGGTCAGTTGAAGAGGTGGCTCAGGCAGCCAGTGCTCCATTACTGTTTCAGCTGTATTTTGCTGGTCCGCGCTCGTGGGCTCAGGAGTTGCTCGGCCGGGTTGAGGCGACTGGTGCGTATAAGGCCGTGTGTTTGACGGTCGACCTGCAAGTCTATGGTCGTCGCGAGCGGGACCTTATCCAACGTTACGATCCGCGCGTGGCCCGGATGCTGGCCCCGAATCCGCAGCCACCCGATATGAATTATCAGACGCGATTAACCTGGGATGATGTGGCCTGGCTGCAAGAGATTTTATCTATTCCAGTTGGCCTCAAAGGCATTCTGACCGCAGAAGACGCGCGTCTTGCGGTTGAGGCTGGGGTGAAGATCATTTGGGTCTCAAACCACGGGGGCCGCCAGTTGGACTCAACCCAGGCGACGATTGACGTTCTGCCCGAAATTGTTGCGGCAGTAGATGGCAAAGCTGAGATTATTATTGATGGTGGGTTTTCACGGGGGACCGATATTATCAAGGCGCTCGCGCTGGGTGCCAATGTAGTAGCCATGGGCAGAAACATTTTGTGGGGCTTGGTTGTTGAGGGGGCTGGCGGGGTCAACCGGACCTTGGAGATTGTTCGGGAAGAGTTAGCGTCAAGCCTGGCCTTATGCGGACAGACCAATGTGCGGGATTTAACCCCGGATATAATCCGTCGTGTGGAGTAATTGCCGTGCGTTGCAAAGGATTTGGAAACGCACTATGACGAAGGACACTGGCAAGCCAGCTAAGGAGGGGACAGATGAGTAGTAATGGACATATGACATCGTCGCGTATACGGGCGCAGCTGAAGCATCCAGTTATTGACGCCGATGGGCACTGGTTGGAGTTTGGACCGCATGTCCGTGGCGAGCTACGTCGGATTGGTGGGGACAAAGCCGTGGAAGGGTTCACCGCCTTTATCGACCAAGTCCAAAAAGAGCTGGCCATGTCTGTGGACGATCGGCGCCATGTCCGGACTGCCCAACAAGGCTTCTGGGCATTGCCGACAAAGAATACTCGCGACCGGGCGACGGCTATGATGCCGCCCTTGCTGTATGAGCGGATGGAGGAAATCGGATTGGACTATGCCGTTCTCTACCCGACGGCTGGCCTGGGCATTCCCCGGATTCCAGATACGGAATCACGCCGAGCGGCGTGTCGGGCGTTTAATATTTTCTGTGCTGACTTCTTCAGCAAGTTCTCTGACCGGATGACACCGACGGCGGTTATTCCGATGAATACGCCGGAAGAAGCGCTCGAAGAACTTGAGTATGCCGTCACCCAGCTAGGGCTCAAAGTGGTCATGATGGGCAGTATGATCAAGCGGCCGATTCCAGCCCATATGGACAAGCACGCCGATGCTCCGCAGTTGATTGCGTGGCGTGATGTGCTTGGACTGGATAGTGCATATGACTACGATCCGGTGTGGCAAAAATGTGTTGATCTGAAAGTCTCGCCCACTTTTCATACTGGGTCGCGGGGGTATGGGCTGCGGACATCGCCCAGCAACTTTGTATATAACCACATTGGCCACTTTGCAGCAGCGAGCGAAGCAGTATGTAAAGCGCTCTTCCTGGGTGGCGTGACGCGACGATTTCCACAGCTCAAGATGGCATTCTTAGAAGGCGGCGTTGGCTGGGCGTGTCAGCTATACTCCGATCTGATTGAGCATTGGGAGAAGCGCAATATCAAGGCATTGGACGAGGTGAATCCAGACAACCTGGATCTGTCGTTGCTGCGGGAACTGGCCGAAATCTATGGCACGCCAGACATGGCAGAAGCCTTCCGCAAGCGGGAAGCCGCCTTAGATACTGTGGTGCAGGGCAAAGGCGCGACCGACATTGGTGGCATTCCGAATCTCGACGACTTCTCTGCCTGTGAGATCAGCCAAGCTGCGGACTTCAAGGAGTTGTTCACCAAGAATTTTTATTTTGGATGCGAAGCCGACGACCGCATGAATGCTTGGGCCTTTCACAAACGCAGCAATCCGTTTGGCGCTCAGCTGGGGGCCTTGTTTGGCTCGGACATCGGGCATTTTGATGTCGTGGATATGACCCATGTCCTGCCGGCAGCCTACGAGTTGGTTGAAGATGAATTAATCACGCCAGACGATTTTCGGGATTTTGTGTGCGACAATCCGATTCGCTTTTGGGGAGAAGCGAACCCGGACTTTTTTAAAGGCACGGCAGTTGAAGCGACAGCGGCCGCTGTTCTCTCGGAGCCGGCTGTCACAGTTGGTCAGAATGGGCAGGCGGCTCAGCCGTTGTCGAAGTGACACTGTACGAGAGAGTATCGACAGTGATGCTCTCACTTCTTTTGCTTCCTTGCTCTTTCCCAAAGGAGGACACGAGCCATGACGACTTTTGGTATTGTCTCGATTCCGACCCATTATTCCGTTCAGCCTATGGATATGGCGCGCTGGGCCGAGGAGAATGGTTTTGACGCTCTTTTCTATGGCGAGCACACGCATATCCCGACCAGCCGGAAAACGCCTTTTCCGCTGGGCGGTGAGCTACCGATGTATTACGCTCAGTTTTTTGACCCCTTCATTGCCCTGACTGCGGCAGCGGCCGTGACTCAAAATCTCAAAGTCGGCACCTCAGTATCTCTGATACCGGAGCATCATCCCATCAATTTGGCCAAAGCGGCGGCGTGTCTGGATCATGTCTCAAATGGACGTTTTCTGTTTGGCATTGGAGCGGGCTGGAATGCTGAAGAAATGGCCAATCATGGCGTGGCGTTTAAAGACCGCTGGAAAATTACCCGCGAGCGGGTGCTGGCCATGCGTGAAATCTGGACCAAGGAAGCGGCTGAGTTTCATGGTCAGTTTGTGGACTTTGACCCGATCTGGTGCTGGCCAAAGCCGATCCAGGCAGGCGGACCACCTGTCCTGATGGGGGCGGGCTCCAAGTGGACAGCCAAGCGCGTGGCGGAGTATTGTGATGGCTGGTTCCCGATCGATGGGCCCTACGATCTGTCTGCTGGTATTGAGGCTATTCGCACCGAAGCCGCCCAAGTCGGCCGCTCAATGGACGAGTTTGATCTGAGTGTGATCACCTCAGATGGCGTGTTTGGCGAGACTAAGACTGCAAGCCGGATTCAAGAACTCATCGCAACGGGTTTCAACCGTGTCCTGTTTCTCGTTGAGCCAGCCGAGCCCGATAAGCAGTGGCCGGTTTTGGAGCGGTACGCTGGGTTGATCCGTCAGTTTCAGTAAGAGCGAGGCAGTGTCCAGGTCCGGTTCCCTCTCCCTCAGGGAGAGGGCTAGGGTGAGGGGGTCGCATATCTCACTCAAATTGGGCAATCCTCTGCACCCCGCTTCTTCTTATCAACTTGCTCACGAAACGCCGCTCTACGCACTCGGCATCAACCCCGCCAAATCATCCTGCAAAGTCCGTCGAACCTCTTCCACCACCGACCTGCGATTACGCATTTTGGCATCCCGATAGATCTCAGCCCGCAGTTCTGCGAGGCGACTGGCTTCTTTCAGCGTCTCCTCAACGAGCGTGTCAGCTGGACACGTATTGTCCAGAAAACCTGCATCAACCGCAGTCGCCGGATCGTACAGACGAGACTGCAGCATGGCTTGGGTCAGATGCCGTTTGGAGAGCCGTTCCTGAGCGAGTGTGACCAGGAAGTGTGGCAGTGTCATGCCGATCGCAACTTCATTCAGGCCAATTTTGAAATCTCCCTCAGCCCCAATGCGCGTGTCGGCTGCCAACAGCATCAGCGCGCCAGCGGCAATCGCATGGCCGGTGCAAGCAATGAGCAGCGGTTGGGGATGCTCATACATCTTCATCAACATCTCAGCTCCAGCTGCGACTAAGCCACGGGCTGCCTCAGGCCCTCCGTCCCGGACGACAGACAGATCAAAACCGGCTGAAAAACGATTGGGCCGGCCCACGATCAGGGCTGCCCGGGCTTCCTGAGCTGCCCGGTCGAGTCCAGTGTTCACTGCGTCAATAAATGCGTGGCTGACAGCGTTTGCTTTTCCGTCATCGATACGCAGGACGGCAACTGAATCATTGAGTTCATACTGGAGGAGTTCGTCTGACATGGGATTCCTTTCATTTCTGAGTGATCGGTCTGAAACGTACCGAAAGAGGCGCTGAGTTGGTAGCACTCATGTGGGTTGGGAGAAGCTGGCAGCATCTGCACCCGTCAGGCCCCCGTATCAGCGGTAAGCCCTGCCGCTTCAATACCGGCAACCGCACACTCTTCGTCAATATCTGAAGTGTCGCCCGATATCCCGACTGCACCGATAATCATCTGTGTATCGTCCCGAATCAGCACACCACCGGGAACTGGGACAAGTCGGCCGTTGGCGACTGTTGTCAACGCCTGGACAAAGTGGGGCCGTTCGGCAGCAGCTTTCCCAAGCCGCCGAGACGAAAAACCCATCCCGACAGCTCCCCAGGCTTTGCCAATGGCAATGTCGGTGCGCATGAGGCTGGTATTATCTTCACGTTGAAACGACTTGAGCTGGCCGGTGTCGTCGAGTACCGCGACTGCTAATGGGGCGGTCTGCATCTCGCGGGCTTTGTGTAAGGCTGCGCTCACGACGGTGTTGGCGGTGTCCAAATCTAAGCGTGTCATACGGTCCTCCTCCTGCTATAGCAGCTTGGCAGCTTGAGCGTTGCACGAACGGCGTAAGGCTGTGTATAACAGCCTTACGGCGATATGAGACCGTGCTGATACGTATAAATCAGAAGGGAGAACCGTATGGCAAGTGTGACACAATTAGGCTACCTCGGACTGGACGTGAAGGATGTGAATGAATGGGAACGGTTTGCGGCTGATATCCTTGGCTTACAGCCGAACGGACGAACTGCTGATGGGTCGTTGTACCTGCGTATGGATGAGTATCACCATCGCTTCACCGTCCATCCGAATGGGAATGACGATGTGGCATATTTAGGCTGGGAAGTGGCCGATGAGCACGCTTGTAGCGCCTTGGCTGAACAGTTGAAGGCTGCTGGTTTTGACGTGACTCCGGGTACCCGAGAAGAGAAAACAGCTCGCCGGGTAGCCGGCTTGATCCGCTTTCAGGATCCGAGCGGTATTCCTTCCGAGATTTTTTATGGCCCGCTGATGAGCTTTGAGAAACCGTTTCAGTCGCCCCGGCCTATCTCTGGGTTTCACACCGGGGATTTAGGACTGGGACATTTTGTGATTCTAGTTGATAATGCCGAGCAGAGCATTCACTTTTATCGCGATGTCCTGGGCATGCGGATCAGCGACTACGTCGAGATCACGCCAGCACCGGGTGTCAGCTTTCAGGCCACGTTTTTCCATTGTAACCCACGCCATCACTCCATTGCGTTTATTGAGTCGTCTAAAGCTGAAAAGCGTTTGAACCATTTTATGCTCCAGGCGAAATCGTTGGATGACGTCGGCTCAACGTATTATCTGTGCCAAGATAAAGAGGTCCCGATTACGATGACGCTGGGACGTCATACCAACGATCATATGACCTCCTTCTATCTGCAAACCCCGTCAGGTTTTGCGGTTGAATATGGCTGGGGCGCCCGCGAAGTAGATGACGCGACGTGGCAGGTCCAAATGCATACGGCAGGCAGTATTTGGGGCCATCAACGCAAGCAAGCCGGTCTCGGCGGTGTGGCGCAGGAGTAGGGCAATAGAGGTGCTTAATCAAAGCACCGGTCATTTGTACACAACCTGATGCGTTGGGATTTTACGATCTCTGGAAACTTGCGACCCCGCCTGGTCATGAATGATCCTGTTGCAAAACACGAAGCGCGTCTTGTCCGCCCCTTTAGGAAAGGGGGGGACCATTGTGCAACAGTGTCATGCATCCCTCGACGGAGGTCGAGCAAGTTTGTGTAAGTGGGCTTTCGTACTGACCTGTAGGGGGGATAGGCGTAGCGCATTCACCCTCTGCTGCCACAAGAAGAAAAGATTGGAGAAACCATGGAATACGCACGACTTGGTAACACAGGCATGACCGTATCGCGTATCTGCCTCGGCTGCATGAGCTACGGCGGTGGTCCACAGCCTGAATGGGCGATGCCACGTGACTGGGCGCTCAATCAAGAGGACGCCCGCGAGCATTTTGCAGTTGCGCTCGAAGCTGGGGTGAATTTCTTTGACTCCGCGGATGTGTACTCAATCGGTGGCAGTGAAGAGATCACTGGACACTGGCTGAACGAGATGGCCTCACGCGACGATATCGTAGTGGCCACGAAAGTGTGGGGCCAGATGCGACCTGGGAAAAACAGTAGCGGCCTCAGCCGCAGGCACATTATTGAGGCATGTGAGAATTCACTGCGTCGGCTCAAGATGGACTATATCGACTTATACCAAATCCACCGCTGGGATTTTAATACGCCGATTGAAGAAACGCTCGAAGCCCTTGATTCGCTAGTGCAGAGCGGTAAGGTCCGCTACCTCGGTGCCAGCAGCATGGCCGCCTGGCAGTTTTCGAAGGCGCTCTACCTCGCCAAAGAAAATGGCTGGCACAAGTTCGTGGCCATGCAGAATCATTACAATCTGATCTACCGGGAAGAAGAGCGCGAGATGAACCCGCTGTGTATTGATCAAGGTGTGGGGCTGATTCCGTGGAGTCCGCTCGCGCGGGGATTTTTTGCTGGCAACCGTAATCCTGAAGGCGGTGAATCGGTGACCAAACGTGCCCAAACCGATGCCTTTGCTCATAATACCTATTTTCGGGAGAACGATTTTGTCGTAGCTGCTACGGTCGAAAAGGTGGCCGAAGAGCGGGGTGTCAGTCCAACCCAGATGGCGTGTGCCTGGGTACTGCAAGCCCCAGGCGTGACCTCGCCAATTATCGGGGCCACCAAGATCCATCATTTGGAAGAGATCTTCAAGGCAGTTGATATCAAGCTGAGTACTGAGGAAGTGGCGAGACTTGAAGAACCCTACCAGCCGCATCCGATTCTGGGGCATGTTCAGCCAAGCCCGGCAAAGATGGCGTCGTGACAGAGCGTGGAGCAGAATAGCGAGGACATAAGGATTAAGTGAGGACAAGGAGAACGGAGGATGACGGCAAGAGGAGTGAGGTGACGCGCAAACAGAAAGAAGGGGATGGCTACGGCGGTCGGCGTCCACCAAGAGGCCATGGATGCAGCCCTCATCACGAGTTACACCGACACACAGAACCCACGTCGCCAGCATACGCCGCATCCTAAACTCGTTTCCGCCTGTCTGTGTCAAGCTGAGTAATGCTGTAAGTGTACATGGATGTCCATGTGAACGCCGCAATCACCACTGGAGTGAGACGCCGGGGCATTAAGGTACTTCACGGCTCAAGAAGATGGGAGCCGCCGTTTTGAAGATGCGCTGCTGCTTGATCCGTGCGACCGCGTTGTAATGCGTGCTGTTCAGTCAGGATGACGATTTCCTTGCTATCGCTCGGGAACGCCCAATTCCGGCTGTTTTCTGCACTGGCCTGATCTATGGCCATCAGCTCGCCGCTACGATTGGGAAATATGTGATGGATCTCGAACTGCTGTGTCAGGTGCTTGCCACAGAGGCCATGGCGAATCGAGTTGAATATCTTCCTTTGGACCAATCTGGACCGCAGACGAAAATGGTAAGGTGAAACGTTTGAAGCAAAAGAGTCCGGGCTTGACAACTTAGACCTTAGAGGTCTATATTTTGAGGCAGTTAAAAAGACTGTAAGCCTTTGTAAATACTTGAAAATTTAATAAGCGAGTGCTTCAACCCTTCCGCAAACCGACTTCAGGAGAGCCCATTATGACAAAGCAGCCGATCTACATGGACAACCAGGCAACAACCCAAATGGACCCGCGGGTGTTGGACGCAATGCTGCCGTACTTTGGCGAGCACTTTGGTAACGCGGCTAGCCGGAACCATCCTTTTGGTTGGGCAGCTGAAGAAGCGGTAGATACTGCCCGTAGTCAGATTGCTCAGCTCATTGGTGCAAAAGCGAAAGAAATTATTTTCACCAGTGGAGCCACTGAATCCGATAATCTGGCTATCAAAGGGGTGGCCGAGTTCTACAAAGAAAAAGGCAGCCACATCATCACCTGTGTGACTGAACACAAGGCGGTGCTGGATTCCTGTAAAACCTTAGAGCGCACTGGTAAAGCAGACGTCACCTACCTGTCTGTTGATGAATACGGCATGATCAACCCGGATGATGTCAAAAACGCGATCACCGATAAAACAGTTCTCATCTCCATCATGTATGCCAACAACGAGATCGGGACTGTGCATCCTATTCGAGACATTGGCAGGATTGCCAAAGAGAAAGGCATACTTTTTCACTGCGATGCAACGCAAGGAGTGGGCAAGGTCCCGGTCAATGTTGACCAGGACGGTATCGATCTGCTGTCCATGACCGCTCATAAGATTTACGGTCCAAAAGGCTGTGGCGCGCTGTACGTCCGAGCAAAAGGCCCCCGCGTGCGCCTGACGCCGCTCATTGATGGTGGTGGCCATGAGCGCGGCATGCGTTCAGGGACCTTGAATGTGCCGGGTATTGTCGGCTTCGGTAAAGCGTGTGAATTGTGTGGCCAAGAGCTAGAGACTGAAGCAGCCAAACTCATCAGTCTGCGGACCCGTCTGCACGATGGCATCAACAGCAAATTGGAAGATATCTATCTGAATGGCCATCCGACTCAGCGTATTCCCGGCAATCTGAACCTGAGTTTCTCGTATGTCGAAGGTGAATCTCTCTTAATGGGCATCAATAAGGAGATTGCCTTGTCCTCAGGCTCAGCCTGTACCTCAGCGACGCTGGAACCATCATACGTGCTGAAAGCACTCGGGGTAGGCGAAGAGTTGGCCCATACGTCCATCCGTTTTGGGCTTGGTCGGTTCAACACTGAAGGAGAAGTCGATACGGTCATCAGCCGGATGGTCGAGGTCGTGCAACGCCTGCGTGACTTATCGCCGCTGTATGAAATGGCAAAAGAGGGCATCGATCTCAAGTCTGTCCAGTGGAAAACTGCCTAACGAATTTTCCTGCCTAGCAAGATTCTTTGGATCCTAAGGAAGACGCATGCCAAGCGAACAGGACATTCGTGCTCATCTAAGAAAAATTGACTATCCTGGCTCGAAACACGATATTATCACGCTAGGTCTGGTTGGTGATATTCAGGTCAATGACAGTGCTGTCATTGTCCAATTGCGGGCAACAAATGCCAAGGAAGAAGTCCTCCAGCACCTGAGAGCTCGCATTGTTTCTGCGCTCGCCGCAATGCCTGACATTGGCCAGGTGCATGTGCATCTGCCTGGACAAGAGCAGACAGGCTCCCCGCAGCCGCCAGCCGGCCAGCACAAGCCTGGGCCACAGGTGAAGGACCCGACGGTTGTGTCTGGGGTCAAGCATATTATTGCCGTGGCAAGTGGCAAGGGTGGGGTCGGCAAGTCTACAGTTGCGGTGAATCTGGCCCTGGCGCTTGGGGCGTTAGGCAAGACGGTTGGTTTGCTGGATGCCGATGTGTATGGGCCGAGTATTCCCATCATGATGGGCACAGAAGCCACACCACGGGCGGGACAGAATAAGAAAATCTATCCGGTTGAAAAATATGGGGTAAGTCTCATTTCGATGGGATTTTTTCTGGATGAGAAATCTCCAGTGATTTGGCGCGGCCCGATTGTGATGGGCATTATTCGCCAATTTCTACGTGACGTGATTTGGGGCGATTTGGATTATCTGATTGTTGATCTCCCACCAGGTACCGGGGATATTGCGTTGACACTGACCCAGGAAGTCCCGCTGAACGGTGGGGTGGTTGTCACTACTCCGCAGGACGTTGCCCTCTTGGATGTGCAACGTGGAATTGCCATGCTCAAGCAGGTCAACGTTCCCATCCTGGGGGTGATTGAGAATATGAGCTTTTACGTCTGCCCGGAGTGTAATAATAAGGAAGAAATCTTTGGGCAGGGTGGCGCACAAAAAACCGGATTCCCTATACTCGGCGAAATCCCGCTGGTTGAAGATCTGCGGACGGGCGGCGATAACGGCAAGCCGCTGGTGTTAGCAGACCCAGACCATCCGGTTTCTCAACAATTCCGGGCCATCGCCCAGCGCGTGATAGAAGCTGGCGATCTCGTCGTCGAGCAGCAAGGCCAGACCGTACAGTAAGCCAGTACTACACGAGGAAGCCAATAAGCATTGTTTCCGGAGAGACATTATGCCAAAGCCCACATTGATTACGCCTGTTGATGAGGACAAGCAGCTGCGCATCCTATGGGATGATGATGAACTCAGCGAGTTTCCTTTCGGGTATTTGCGTGGCTGGTGTCCGTGCGCCATGTGTCAGGGGCATAGCGGAGATCGCAATTTTGTGAAGGTCGATGATCCGCAACTGGTCGATATCAAGCCTGTTGGGAATTATGCGCTGAACATCATTTGGAAGGATTGTGTGAATGGCATTTATACGTTTGCCTATCTCAAAGAGCTGAGCAACACTCTAGAAGATGCAGCGGCGCAGCCGACACAAGGATAACCTACTGTCATGCCAACTCCCCAAGAACTGTTAGAGTCACTCAAAAGTGTCAAATATCCGGGCTTTAGCCGCGATATCGTTTCCTTTGGGATGGTCAAGGACATCGCCGTTGGTGTTTCACGCGTCGTAGTCCAGATTGCGCCTTCGACGGGCAACGCCGATGTGATTGCCCAGGTCCGGAGTGAGGTGCTGGCCGTATTAGAGCGCTTAGTTGAATTGCCTATTGAGGTTGAAATCTTACAGCCCGGCGGACAGAGTAGACAAGAACGTCCAGCTCAGCCACAGCCACACGGACATGCGCATCCCCCTAAGCCACAAATTCCCGGCATTCAGAACGTCATAGCGGTTGCGAGTGGTAAGGGTGGGGTTGGCAAGTCTACAGTTTCGGTCAATCTGGCAGCTGCCCTGGCTTCGATGGGGAAACGGGTAGGTGTTTTGGATGCTGACGTGTACGGGCCTAGTGTGCCGCTGATGTTGGGACTCAAGGAGCGGCCGAAAAGTACAGAAGACAAAAAAATTATTCCGCTCAGCAAGTATAATCTGAAAGTCATGTCGATGGGGTTTTTGCTGACCGATGACCAGGCGGTTGTCTGGCGTGGGCCGATGATTGACAAGCTGCTCACTGAGTTCATCCGCAATGTAGAATGGGGAGAGCTGGACGTTCTCGTCGTGGATTTGCCGCCCGGCACTGGCGATGCCCAGCTGACCATGGTCCAGAAAGCCCCGCTGTCGGGTGGGGTGATTGTGACAACACCTCAGGATGTTGCGCTGGCCGATGTGCGGCGCGGGATGCAAATGTTTGAAGAAGTGGATGTCCCAGTTTTGGGAGTGGTCGAGAATATGAGCTATTTGGTGTGCAGCTCATGTGGACATCGGGCGCATGTGTTTAGTCACGGCGGTGGTGCCGAAGTTGCCAAACAATTTAAGGTCCCCCTGCTCGGAGAGATTCCGCTCGTGCGCGATATCGTTCAGGGAGGTGACGAGGGAACACCGATTATGGTGTCGCAGCCGGAACATCCCCAGAGTCGGGTGTTTGTCGATATTGCCGGGCAGGTATTGAAACAACTCTAAGAAATCAGACCCATGGCTACCCTACATGTCCTTTTCGAAACTGGTGATCCAGAACGGGTCATTGAGTTCGATCCGGCTGATGCTCCTTTTCAAGACGATGGAGAGCCTGGGTCTATCCTCGATGTGCTTCTCGGCCATCATGTTCCGCTGGAACATGCGTGTGGTGGTCACTGCGCGTGCACCACGTGTCATGTGATTATCAAGGTCGGAGAAAATAATATCGCTGAAAGTGAAGAATCAGAAGAAGACATGCTGGATAAAGCACCTGGTTTGACACCGACTTCCCGGCTTGGTTGCCAGTCAGTGATTGAGGGTGGTGATATTACCGTTTTAATTCCAAAGTATACGATTAACCAGCAGGTATAAATCCGCCTATTTGATCTCTCTTTGTTCCCAGTCGGATGTCACATAGCGAAATATACGAGGCCGTCATAGAGCACATTGTTGAACGTGCTCCTGACACGCGCTCATTTTTCTTACGACTCCCCGCCGATCAACATCTGACCTTCAAACCCGGCCAATTCCTGTCTTTTCAGTTGCCTGGAGATGCTAAAACGCTGACGCGGGCGTATACGATTGCCTCAAATCCTGAAGATGCAGGGCCGTTGGAAATCTGCTTAAATCTTGTTCCCAATGGTCCGGGTTCACGATACTTATTCACGCGCAGGGTAGGGGACTTGCTGTCTTTCACCGGACCTTGGGGAGCTTTTGTGCTTGAGCAGGCGCCTCAAGCCGAGAGTATCTTTATTGCCGATGGGACTGGTATTGCTGCTCTTCGGCCTATGATTCAGCGGGCGCTTCACTGCTCTCCACAATTTCCACTTCATCTGGTTTATGGAACGGGCCGAGAAGAAGGTTTACTGTACCGCGAAGATATCGAAAAGTGGGGAAAGGAGTGCCCGGTTTTTACCTGGACCTATCTTGTCAGCGGTCCGACTGAAAACTGGTCTGGGCTGCGGGGATCCCTGCTTGAACAGGTCAAGCGCCGTTACGTACAGCAGGATGAGAATCGGACTCGCCGTTTTTATATCTGCGGAATAGGTAAGCTTGTCTTGCAATTGCGCGATCTGCTCAGAAAAGCTGGTTATGAACGTCGAGCGGTGAAGTATGAGAAGTGGTAGCCGACGAACACTGGGATACCGCATCCCACATTGACAATTTAGACCCTAACAGTCTATATTCCAGAAAAGGATACCTGCATATCATCCAGCATTATTGACGACGGGATTTTCCCGAAAGGAGCAGCCCATGGCGTATACTGATAAGGTGCTTGAGCACTACGAAAACCCAAAGAATGTCGGTAGTTTCAACAAGAAAGAGGACAACGTCGGTACCGGTGTTGTCGGAGCCCCCGAATGTGGTGACGTGATGAAGCTGCAGCTCAAGATTAACCCGGACACCGAAGTCATTGAGGATGCTCGCTTCAAAACCTTTGGTTGCGGCTCGGCGATTGCCTCTTCCAGCTACGTGACCGAACTGGTCAAAGGCAAGACAGTTGAAGAAGCCTACGGGATTAAAAATAGCGAGATCGTTCAGGAATTATCCCTACCGCCAGTCAAGATTCACTGTTCTGTTTTGGCTGAGGATGCTATTAAGTCGGCGGTGTCGGACTGGCGTGACAGAGCAAAAAAATCTGACGATAAGGCTGCGTAAATCTCTCGTATTCCACTAAAGAGGTCAAACAATGGAAAATGGCCAAAATGGTCAGACTTTGACGACCACTCCGCGCCTGCAGGGAGGCGAAGAAGCTCTCTTAGGGGATGCGGTTGTTCTCTCCCAGATTGATAAGGCAATTGGCTGGGCGCGGAAATACTCGATTTTTCCGTACCCATTTGCGACCGCCTGTTGTGCGATGGAATATATGGCCTTGTCGATGACGCCGTATGATATCGACCGTTTTGGAGCCCTACTGCCACGTTTTAGTCCACGCCAGGCTGACCTCCTGATGGTCATTGGGACAGTTACCTGTCGCCAAGCTCCTATTCTCAAGCGAGTCTACGAGCAGATGACTGAGCCCAAATGGGTGATGGCTTTTGGGGCGTGTGCCTCAACGGGTGGATTTTACGATAATTATACAACGGTAGCCGGCATTGATCGCATTGTTCCAGTCGATGTGTATGTGCCGGGCTGTCCACCCCGTCCGGAAAATGTTCTTGATGCCCTCATGGCACTCCAGCGCAAGATTCAGACCCAGAAGCAGAAACTCCGAGGGGTGGCTGCCTAAAAACCGTATGGGAAGACAGAGGCGTTTGGAGGGGAACGATTCGGCGGGTATCGGGTAGCAGTCCAGATAATGATAATGTCAAATAGGAACGCCACCGAGAGCAACGGCCATGAGTAAAACTGCATCGCCAAAATCCACCCAGTCTAAGCCTACAGAACGTAGCTCGCTGATGAATATCGGCAAGCGAGTTGATTACGCCGTACGTGCTCTGTCGTATTTAGCTGCCCAGCCTGAAGGGAAAATCGTTTCCCGACACGAAATCCAGACAAAACAGGACATTCCTTCCCATTTTTTATCGAAGATTATGAAACAACTCGCTGGTGGTGAGCTGGTTGAGTCGTACATGGGAGCCCGAGGTGGTTTCACCTTGAAGAAACTAGCCACTCAAATCAGCCTCAAGGAAGTATATGAATGTCTTGAGGGGCCTCTTCTGCTTATGGAATGTCTCGAAGACGGTGAGCAGGCGTGTCGATACTGCGAGGTGTGTAATCAGATCTCAGTCTGGGGGGAAGCCCAGCGACGACTTGCCGACTATCTTGCTAGTGTCTCGTTAGGGCAGATAGCGGATAGGATTGGACTCCGAGAGGAGCTTGCCCATCGTGGACAAGGAGGATATACAGGAGCGCCGTAGACCGAGACGTATGCTGAGGCTGAGGTACGGCCTACCGTTTGGCTGAAAAAGCAGGGCCAGACCGGATTAGAGCGGTGTAAATCAAAAAATTGTCTATGACAATTTTGAGGAGCCATCTCGTGTATTTTCATTTTGGCAATGTTTTGGTGTTCACTCTTCTTGGGCTCGGATTTTGCGCTTTTCACTTGATTCTGGGCAGCCTACTGCGTCCACATAATCCTGAGACAAAGAAACTGACCACCTACGAGTGTGGAGAACTGCCAACCGGCAGTGCTTGGATTAACTTCAATATCCGGTTTTACCTGATTGCCCTTGTTTTTGTCATTTTTGATATTGAAGTCGCTTTTGTTTATCCCGTCGCGGTTGCCTTTCGTGACTTTGTCCTGGCTGGCAATGGGCTATTTGCTTTGGCAGAAATTCTTCTCTTTCTTGGCATCTTGTCTGTTGGGCTGGTATATGTGTGGGTCAAGCGCGACCTTGAGTGGATTAAACGTGTCCAGCCACAAGATGAGCTTGAGGAACAAGCGTTGCCAAAAGCTGCATGACCCACCTAGTATGAGGAGTACCTGATGTCACTTGTGAATAGTGTGCCAGAGATGGTCATTACCGCCAAGGTTGACGAGGTCTTAAATTGGACCCGTAAATCTTCAGTCTGGTATATGCTGTTTGGTCTGGCCTGTTGCGCCATAGAAATGATGCAGACTGGCGGCCCGCGGGCTGATCTGGAACGTTTTGGGGCCGCGCCACGTGCCACGCCGAGACAGTCAGATATGATGATTATCGCCGGTACGCTGACGCTGAAAATGGCGCTACGGACCAGGGTCTTATACGACCAGATGCCTGACCCTAAATACGTGATATCCATGGGCAGCTGCTCGAACTGTGGTGGACTCTTTCAGCTCGCGTATTCTGTGTGTGATGGTGTGGATAAGGTGATCCCGGTTGATGTGTATGTGCCCGGCTGTCCACCTAGACCCGAAGCCCTGACCGAGGGGTTGCTCAAGCTGCAGGAAAAGATGATGCAGGAGCGCTGGTTGGTGAAAAGAACGCCGGCCGAAATTGAAGCCCGCGCGTAAAATCCAAACCGTACGTTCCAAACTGATATGTGAGCCGTCCCGATTATCGCTATATCGTTGGGCGGTTCTTCTCTAACCTCTGTGTAATGCCTATGTCCCCAGCAGACATTTTTCAGAAAATTACCGACCATTTTGGCTCGCAAGCTATCGAATCCGCCAATGAGGATGCACTCGATCCATACTGCATTGTTAAGACGGATATGAGCGCCGACGTGTGTCGTTTTTTGAAGGAAGATCCAGACTTGGCGTTTGATTGTTTATCAAATATGTCAGGAGTAGATTTCCTGAAAGATGAAAAAATACAGGTCGTCATGCACCTGTATTCGTATCCGCACCGACATAAGATTGTCGTGAAGGTTGACATGCCACGCGAAAAACCAGAGATGCCGTCTCTTGAAGCAATCTGGAAAGCTGCGAATTGGCTCGAACGCGAAATCTACGACCTGCTTGGTGTGAACTTCACAAACCATCCTGATCTTCGCCGCTTGCTCATGCCAGAAGACTGGGTTGGGTATCCCTTGCGGAAAGACTTTGTTGAGCCGGAAGAATACCACGGCATTAGTACGCGACGTGAGAGTCTGCTGAAGTGATACTGCTATAGACTGTATGATCGGCAGCATCCTCTCGTCTTTATTGTTGAGCGTGTAGCAAGACAAAATCAGCAAGATACACAAGACCAGTCATTCCGTCACGATGCGTAGAGGGAGATCGCTATGAGCATGGCAGGCTATGAGGTCGAGGTCCAACGCGGAGAGGGTCTAGCCACTGAAGAGATGACGCTGAATATGGGCCCCCAGCATCCCAGTACACATGGGGTGTTGCGCTTTGTCGTCAAGGCTGATGGCGAGGTGATGCGGACCGCCATTCCCGATATAGGCTATCTCCACCGCTCTATCGAAAAGATTTCGGAAAAGGTCGGCTATCACGGATTCATGCCGTATACCGATCGGGTCGATTATGTTTCAGCCATGCATTGTAACCAAGGCTGGGGCATGGTGTGTGAGCGAGCGGCTGGAATCGAAGTTCCACGTCGTGCCGAATTTTGCAGAGTCATTGCGTGTGAACTTGGTCGTATCGCTAGCCATCTAGTCTCTGTTGGCACGATGGTTATGGATATTGGTGGCTATACGCCCTTTCTGCATGCGATCCGTGAGCGGGAGAAGATCAACGATCTTTTGGAGGAGCTATGCGGGGCACGCCTGACCTTCAACTATATGAGAGTCGGTGGGGTGGCCTGGGATCTGCCGCCGAACTTCAAAGAAAAAGTGATCGCTTTCCTGGATCAATTCGGGCCGATCATTGATGAATATAACGACCTGATTTCGTACAATAAAATTTATGTCGAGCGGCTGGCTAACGTTGCTGTCGTCAGCAAAGCAGATGCCGTAAATTACAATTTGGTCGGGCCGAACTTGCGCGCCTGTGGCATCAAATACGATGTCCGGCGTGATGAACCGTATTCAATTTATCCTGAGCTCGACTTTGATATCCCAGTTGGAACGGGAGAGATGGGAAGAGTCGGCGACTGCTTTGACCGCTATATCACCCGTATCCGTGAGTTAGGTGAGTGCTGCAAGATTGTCCGGCAGTGTTTGGATATGATCCCCGAGGGACCGGTGTTAGCCAAAGTCGCTCGAAAGCTCAAACCGCCTGCTGGCGACGCATATGTTCGGGTCGAAGCCTCTCGTGGTGATATGGGTTGGTATCTGGTCAGTGACGGCAGCGAGTTTCCGTATCGGACAAAAATTCGGACTGGCTCTTTTGCTGCAATGAGCATTGTCGATAAGGTCAGTCAAGGTTTGATGATTGCTGATCTTATTGCACTGATCGCCAGTTTTGACGTGGTTGCGCCTGAAGTCGACCGCTAAACGCTGCTGAGGCTGACCGCTAGACCCTAGACAAATTTTCACGAGTAGGGTAGACACAGCGACGCTATGCAAGGATTACTAGACGGATTGATAGCCAATGGCTGGTTTGTCGGCATGCCCACTGAGATGGTGTATGCTGCGGGGATGTTCCTCTTCGGGCTCATTGTCGTATTTGGCTTTGTGCTGCCGATGGTGCCGATGATTGTCTGGCTTGAGCGACGTGTTTGGTCGCGGATTCAGTCACGGATTGGCCCCAATCGGGTTGGGCCGCAAGGTATTTTGCAAGGAATTGTCGACGGTCTGAAGAATATCCTCAAGGAAGACATTGTCCCTGATGCTGCAGACAAGGGCTTGTTTCTCTTTGCCCCGTATCTCTTGGTGTGGGGATTTGTAGCAACATTTGTTGTCGTTCCTTTTAGTAGTAGTTTGATCATTGCTGACATGAATGTCGGAATTCTGTACCTGACTGCTGTCACAGCGCTGACTGTTGTTGGGGTGCTCATGGCCGGCTGGTCGTCCAATAATAAATGGTCGCTGCTGGGTGGTATCCGTTCTGCCGCCCAAGTCATTAGCTATGAGATTCCGGCCGGGCTCGCCATTATTCCTATCGTGCTCCTGACTGGGACACTAAGCATGCAGGAGATCATCCAAGCACAGGGAGCCGCACCCTGGAATTGGTTTATTTTTTATAGCCCATTTACGTTTGTTGCTGCCTTAATTTTCTATGTATCGGCCTTGGCTGAAGCAAACCGGACCCCTTTTGATATACCAGAAGCAGAGTCTGAGCTCGTGGCTGGATTTGCAACTGAGTATAGTGGGTTTCGGTTCTCCTTATTTTTCTTTGCTGAATGGGGCACCTTGTATGTCATCGGTGCGGTGATGGCCACCTTGTTTCTGGGCGGATGGCAAGTCCCAGCCTGGACAGATAATCTTGTACTGCTGAATCTCTCGCAGTTTGTCTTGTTCTTTATCAAGTCCTTTTTCTGGGCGTTTTTGGCAATGTGGATTCGAGCTACTCTGCCCCGAGTGCGGGTCGATCAATTAATGTCTTTATGCTGGAAATACTTGGTCCCGATCGGTTTTGCCAATATCATCGGCACGGCATGCATGATGGTTGTGTGGCCTGATGGCAACCGCTGGATAAGCTACGCTATGTTTGCATTCACTCTTGGCATCATCGTTCTCTTTTTCAGCCGCGTGGTGTTCCATATACGCCGCGCTCGACCTGAACTGTATTTCAATCCGGCTATCTAGTGAGTCGGATATGGGAGTCGTGTATGGCAAATACCGGGACAAGTAGTGTCAGCCGCTACTTCAAAGACCTGTACGATGCAGTCACTACGATCTTTGAAGGTATGACGGTGACCTGCTCACATTTTGTACGTAAGCCGTATACCATCCAATATCCAGACCGGATCCCGGTCCGCATTCAAGACACCCTTCCATCTCGGTACCGGGGCATTTTAGCTGTTGACCTGGAGATTTGTACTGGCTGTCTGGCCTGTGAGCGGGCCTGTCCGATTGATTGCATTGTGATTGATGCACCCAAAGATCAGAAGACCAAACAGATGGAACTGGCTCGTTTTGATATTGATATTGCCAAATGCATGTACTGCGGTTTGTGTAGTGAAGCGTGTCCGACGGGATCTATCCATCATACAACAGAGTTTGAAGGTGCGGATTATTCACTCGAAAGCTTGATCCGCCACTATGTCCCGACCCCGGTCTCTGCGTATAAGGCAAAAAAAGGCGAGGAGGCGGACCCTTTTGTGGCCCCGATTCTGGAACGCGGCATGGCCTACATCGCTGATTACGCCGAAGCAACGGATATGAAGAAATATAAGGCAGCCCAAGAAAAAGCGGCGCTAGAAGCCTTAGCTCCGGAAACCGTGGCCGAAGAAGCAGGGACCTAATGGGATAGTCGCTTAGACCCAAGAGAATGGTATAGGGACGCGATTATGAGTGCGTTGGTCTTTTATTTGATTGCTGGAGTGACGATTGGCTCAGCCGCTGTCGTTGCGTTCTCACGCAACTTGGTGTACTCAGCCTTTGCCTTACTGGGGACCTTACTTGGGGTCGCTGGGCTGTATGCCATGCTGGCTGCTGATTTTGTGGCGATTGTCCAGATTCTCACCTATGTTGGTGGGATTCTGGTGCTGATCATCTTTGCCGTCATGTTGACCCACCGTATTTCCGATGTTTCGGTATCAAATCGGGCAGTCGGGCGTGTCCCGGCTCTCCTCTTTATCGTTGTTGTCGCGGGCGTGATGGGAACATGTATTGTAGGGGCAAACTGGATGCAGGTCGCAGATCCTGCTGCCGTCCCAACAACAAAGAGTATTGGTCAGGCGTTTTTAGGGGAGTATGTTCTGCCTTTTGAGCTCGCCTCAGTTGTCCTGCTTGTGGCCCTCATTGGAGCGATTGTGATCTCACGCAAGGAAATCCGTGGGGAAACATCCGCATCATAAGCCCACCCACCCTTGATTTTTTCCCTATTCCCCTTTAAGAGGGGACAGCTTTTTTCTCAACCCTTACGCTGAATGGATAGTTATGGACGGAGTACTGCTCGATATCGGGCTGCGACACTTCCTGCTTGTCAGCCTGGCCCTCTTTTCGCTTGGCATGTACTGCGTGCTGACCCGGAGAAATGCGATCGGGATACTATTGGGTGTCGAGTTGATCCTGAACTCGGCCAACATCAACTACATTGCCTTTTCGCATTATTCTTCTGGGCAGTACGATGGACAGGTTTTCTCGATTTTTGTGATTATGCTGGCAGCAGCTGAAGCCGTTATCGGTTTGGCTATTGTACTGGGCATTTACCAAAATTTTTCAACTATTGACGTTGAGGCAACTGATCATCTGCAAGGCTAAGCTATGGAGCATCCTGTCCTTGTCTCGTATTTGCGCTGGATCGTGCTGCTGCCCCTGTTCGGGGCTATGATCAATGGAGTGTGCGGAGCACTCATTCAGAAAAACTTCGGTAAGACGGCCAACCACATTATCGCTCTTGCGGCGGTGGGTGGGGCGTTTCTGTTCTCACTGACTGCTTTTGTCCAAGTTTATAATCTTGACCCTGAGCACCGTTTTCTCCTTGATACCACTTTGCGCTGGATCCATATTGGCGACCTGCAAGTTGATATCGCCTTTTGGGTTGATCCGCTGTCCGCGGTCATGATCCTGGTCGTGACTGGAATTGGCGGACTGATTCACCTCTACTCCATCGGCTATATGCACGATGATGACGCCTACTGGCGGTTTTTCGCCTTCCTGAATCTGTTTACTGCGGCCATGCTGACTCTCGTTCTGGGCGACAATATGCTGCTGCTGTTTGTTGGTTGGGAAGGGGTCGGACTGTGTTCGTATGCTTTGATCGGCTTCTGGTATAAGGAGCACGCAAATACGTCAGCGGCGAATAAAGCGTTTATTGTCAATCGGATCGGTGATGCAGGTTTTACCCTGGGCGTTTTTATCCTGTTCTGGGCGTTGAGCTCAATGGGGCACGGCTCTGCGGTTTTTCGTGAGATGACTCCCCATGCTGGACTGTTGACCGACCCGCAGGTCGCTGTTTTTGGGGTTTCTGCCGCGACACTGGCCGCGCTTTTCCTGTTCATTGGGGCCGCTGGAAAGTCAGCCCAGATTCCGCTGTATGTATGGTTACCTGATGCAATGGCTGGACCGACTCCTGTCAGTGCACTTATCCATGCGGCGACGATGGTGACTGCTGGTGTGTATATGATGTGCCGCATGCACTTCGTGTTTTCGCTATCTCCTACGGCACTCCAGGTCATTGCCACGACTGGGGCACTGACTGCATTTTTTGCGGCGACCATCGGGCTCGCCCAGAATGATATTAAAAAGGTCTTGGCTTACTCAACCGTGAGTCAGTTGGGCTACATGGTACTTGGGGTTGGGGTTGGGGCGTACGCCGCCGCCTTTTTCCATGTTTTCACTCATGCTTTTTTCAAGGCGTGTTTGTTTCTCGGCTCTGGCAGTGTGATCCATGCCATGGGTGGTGAGCAGGACATGACAAAAATGGGGGGGCTCAAAGAGAAGATGCCCTACACCTATTGGACGTTCCTGATATCAACACTGGCGTTAGCCGGTATTCCTCCCTTGTCTGGGTTTTTCTCAAAAGATGAGATTTTATGGAAAGCCTTCTCAGGTGGCCATGAAGTCCTGTGGTTCCTCGGCTTCTTAGGCGCTGGGATGACGGCTTTTTATATGGGTCGCCAAGTCTTCATGGTCTTCTTTGGCGAAAATCGGGCCGATCATCACACTCAAGAACATTTGCACGAATCTCCCCCAGTCATGACCTATCCACTCGTCGTGCTGGCGGTAGGAGCTGTTTTGGTCGGTTTGCTTGGTATCCCTCATGCCCTAGGCGGGAGTCTTCGTTTTGAGCAGTGGTTGGAGCCTGTTTTTGCCTCTGCCGGCGGACACGGGGCTCATACTGCGGCGGCTGCGCAAGCTGCGCATGACGTCCACGGCGGAGCTCATGCTGCACCGACTATGGAATATATCCTTATGGCAGCATCGGTTGGGATGGCAATTGTCGGCATCTTCCTGTCTGCCATGCTGTACTACTGGAAGACCCTGTCGCCCGACCTGTTTGCCTCTCTAGGCGGTGGCGGCCTGTACAATTTGATCTTTAATAAGTACTACATCGACGAACTCTACCAGACGACCTTAATCCGCTTTTCCCTCTTCCTGTCATGGCTGTCGTCCGTCTTTGATCGGGTTGTCGTAGATGGGATTGTCAATGGGACGGCGAAAGTGATGTCTGGAGTCGGTTCTGTAGTCGGCATGTTTGACAATGGCATTATAGACGGGCTGGTGAACCTTGGTGCGAATGCGACGTTTGCAATGGGGAATCGCCTGCGTCGGGTACAGACGGGGAGTATTAATACCTATCTGTATGTGATTGTAGGCGGGGTAGCTGCTGCGCAATTCTTGCCCCGTCTGTCTCCAGAAACGCTGACGGCTGTAGCAATCACACTGCTCGCAGCCCTGATTGTGATCGGTGTGATTGCCCTGTTCGCTCCCCGACGACCCCCCCGTCCGCTTGCTGCCCAAGAAAGTGCGGCTCAGACTTCCTAATGTATCTCCTGAAATATGTCACATACGTTTGGATAGCCTGTAGTGCGCACGCAGTGAAGATTGAGGAGCTTCCATGGAAAGCTATGTTTTAACGCTGATTATTTTTACCCCTCTCCTTGGGATGGCAACGCTGTGGTGTCTTCCTAGTCAAGCGCATGACCTCATAAAAAAAGTCGCGTTGGGCTTTACCATTCCGCCCTTACTGTGTGGCATCTACCTGTATTTCGACTTTGATGGCACAAATACGGGGCTCCAGTATGTAGTGAACGTGCCGTGGATTAAGTCGTTTAATATTCACTATTTTGTGGGCATTGATGGCATCAGCATCACCATGCTGCTGCTCTCGGTTTTGCTGTGCCCCATCTGTATTGTCGCTTCGTGGGGAATTGAGAAGGCGGTCAAAGGCTATTTCGCTCTGTTCTTATTGCTTGATACAGCCATGGTTGGCGTGTTCTGCGCCATGGATTTTTTCTTGTTCTACATCTTTTGGGAACTCATGCTGATTCCGATGTACTTCCTCATCGGCATCTGGGGAGGTCCACGTCGCGAATACGCAGCGATTAAATTCTTTCTGTACACCATGTTTGGTAGCGTGCTGATGCTGGTTGCCATGCTGGTGTTCTACTTCCAGTCTGGTTTTTCTTTTGATCTGACCAAGTTACCCGAGGCAGCAAAGACATTCGGAGCTGACCCGATTCTGTTTGGCCTCAACACTGCTGAGGTATTGTGGATTGCTCTGTTCGTAAACTTTGCGGTGAAGATTCCGGCGTTTCCATTCCATACTTGGCTGCCAGATGCCCATGTGGAAGCGCCGACTGCGATCTCAGTCATCCTGGCTGGGGTACTGCTGAAAATGGGGACGTACGGGATTCTACGGATTAATTACCCGCTGTTGCCAGCAGAAACGTTCACGCTTGCCCCGTACTTTCTCGGAGCGCTTGGGGCATGGAATATTATTTACGGTGCCTTCTGTGCGCTGGCCCAATGTTTTAATGAACCAAAAGATTTGAAGAAGTTAGTCGCCTATTCGAGTATTAGCCATATGGGCTACGTGATGCTCGGCATGGCTTCGTTTACGCCACAAGGCATTAACGGTGCGGTACTCCAGATGTTCAATCACGGTACGATTACTGCGATGCTCTTCCTCTTAGTCGGGGTCGTGTATGATCGCGCCCACCATCGCCGGATTGACGGTTTTGGTGGCTTAGCCTCAGTCATGCCTGTCTATACTGGAGTGACTGCCTTAGCCTTCTTTGCAGCTATGGGGCTGCCTGGGCTGTCCGCTTTTATATCCGAAGTCTTGGTCCTGCTGGGAGCGTGGCAGAAGTACAAGATTCCGACTATGATCGGCGCAGTGACCGTTATTTTTACGGCCGCCTATCTACTGTGGACTATTCAACAAATGTTCCTTGGCGAGCCCAGAGATGACTACGAAGAAATGCACATGACTGATATTAACAACCGAGAACTGGGTATGCTCATCCCACTTGGTATTATTGTTATTGTGCTCGGAGTCTACCCACATGCTGTTCTCGACTTGATGAATGATTCACTCCAGCATTTGAATAGCATTATCGAGGTGGCAGGGGCGGCAGGCTCTGGCGGTTCCGTTGCGCTCCGTTAACAGTCAAATCAAGAGTCACACTCTGGCAAGCCCGAAAAGCTTGATGAGGCGGAGCCTATCATGAATCTTGGCAGTATTGAGAGCATACCCTATCTCTACCCTGAAGGGATCCTCGTCCTTGCTATCATCGTCATTTTCGTTGCTGATCTATTTGTCGAGGACAAAGAACGTTTGGGCAATATTGCCCTGATCGGCGCGACCCTCGCCTTGGTCTTTACTTCTGGCTTGTCATTCTTTGGTTTTCGTCTCATTGCAGGTCTCCCCGGAGCAGGCGAGGGCTGGCTCTTTCACCAGATGATAGCCCTCGATAATTTCGCTATATTTTTTAAGGTTATTCTTTCCCTTTCGGCGGTTGGGGCTATCTGGATGTCTCTGAGTTCAAAAGAGATTCAGAACTCGGATCAGGGCGAATATTACGCCATCCTTTTGGCGAGTACCCTCGGTATGTTTTTCATGGCCTCCGCCACGAATCTGCTGATCGCCTACGTGTCGCTCGAATTTGTGAGTCTTACATCCTACATCCTGGCTGGTTATCTCCGCCATAATCGGCGCTCTGGCGAAGCGGCACTCAAATACCTTATTTATGGCGGAGTGGCTTCGGGCACGATGATCTATGGTATGAGCTGGATCTTCGGACTCGCAGGCAGTCTGGATTATGCCCAAATCAATACGGTGTTGTCCCAAGGCAACCAAGACCAGGTGACCGTTTTCATCGCTCTCATCCTTATTCTTGTTGGTTTTGGGTATAAAATATCTGCCGTGCCCTTCCATATGTGGGCACCCGATGTCTATCATGGTGCCCCGATTCCTGTGACCGCCTTTCTCGCAGTTGGCTCCAAGGCCGGCGGCTTTGCTCTGTTGATACGCTTCTTCTACCCCGCTCTGTCAAAGCTTGGAGAGGACGGATCATGGCAGTTTCTGCCTGGCGTAGATTGGCCGCAGTTTATGCTGGTCATCGCGATGATCACTATGACGCTCGGGAATTTAGCCGCCCTCAACCAGCAAAATCTCAAACGTCTCTTAGCCTATTCGAGCATCGCGCATGCCGGATATATCCTCATGGGCTTTGTCGTGCTGAGCAACGATGGCCTACGAGCGATGTTGTTTTACCTGATTGTGTATTATCTCATGAACCTCGGAGCCTTCGTCGTGGTGCTGGTGGTGGCCAATAATACCGGCCGAGAGGATATGGATGGATTTCGAGGGCTGGCATGGCGGGGTGGGGCACTGCCAGCCATTGCAATGGCGATCTTCCTCTTTTCTTTAACTGGGCTTCCTCCCTTGGCTGGGTTTATTGGCAAGTTCTACCTCTTTGCCGCAGTCATAAAAGAGCAGCTGTATTATCTGGCTGTGGTCGGTATCCTGAATAGTGTTGTCTCTCTGTATTATTACGCTCGGATTGTGAAGACGATGTTCTTTGATGATCCGCTTGGTACAGAGGGAGAGATAACTCTTGATGTCCACAATGGGTCGTTGCTCGCTGTCTTGAGTGTTGTTACGGTAGTCATAGGTATCTACTGGGCTCCTGTTTTTGATTTTGCAGATCGCTCGACGCGCTTTTTCCTTGGCTAGCTAATAGCACCTCCATTACTCAGGCTTTTCTTCTCAAGGTGTTGGAATTGTCAGTATGAGAGCGGTACTTGCTTGGCATGTCTGGTGCAGGTATGGTAGTCGCTCTTTACAGTCGGGGCGTAGCGCAGCTTGGTAGCGCACCTGCCTTGGGAGCAGGGGGTCGGCCGTTCAAATCGGCTCGCCCCGATAGAAAAGAACGCTAGGGAGGGGAGTCCTAAAGAAAAGACTCTCGACCGGCGAGGGCGCCAGTAGCTCAGCTGGATAGAGCAACGGCCTTCTAAGCCGTGGGTCAGGGGTTCGAATCCCTTCTGGCGCATATGGTGGGTGTAGCTCAGTTGGTAGAGCACTTGGTTGTGGCCCAAGTGGTCGAGGGTTCAATTCCCTTCACTCACCTTTTCTGGAGAGTCTGTTAGGCTTCGGTAGGCACTACGTGAGAGTGCATGGGCTGCTGGCTGATACTGCTCAGGCCTAACCGGCTCTCCTCGACAGAGATATGGGATGGATGCGGGCCGCTAGCTCAGTTGGCAGAGCAGCTGACTCTTAATCAGCGGGTCCGGAGTTCGAGCCTCCGGCGGCCCATTCTCGACTCATCGTCCATAAGGAAGGTGTGATATACAGTGCGAGAGTGGCGGAATTGGCAGACGCGCTAGACTTAGGATCTAGTCCGCTATTGCGGATGGGGGTTCAAGTCCCCCCTCTCGCAGTCACCTCATCCTTTTCCCCTCATAAGAGCGAAACAATGAATGTTTAACTAACGCTGACCAGGAGCCCATAGTCCTCCGAGAGTCGCATCTTTCTATAGTATGGCTGCAGTATGAAAGTTTCTATTGAGTCTGTTGATTCGGTGCAGAGAAGACTTGCTTTTGAGATTCCGGCTGAGCGGGTTGGCCAAGAAGTCGAGAAAGCCTATAAGACAGTCCAGAAGCAGGCCCGTTTAAAGGGATTTCGACCAGGAAAAGTCCCGCGTGCCGTCCTTGAGCAATACTTTGGGGAGCAAGTAGTAGATGATGTCAGCTCTCTCCTGGTACAGGAGTCTTATCCACGTGCAGTTGAGGAAAACGAGCTGCATGTCGTGACGCAACCACACATCACGACCGAGAAATTGATTCCCGGTCAACCGTTTCGATACTCAGCTACGGTTGAGGTTCGACCCGCTATTACAATTACAGACTACGAGGGGATTGAGGTCGAAAAGCAACTTGAAACAGTTGCTGAAGAAGAGGTTGAGTCTACTCTGCAACGACTCACAGAGTCCTTTACCCAGCTCCATCCTGTTCTCGACCGGGAGCAGGTTGAGGACGGCGACGTACTCAACCTTGACTATG
The DNA here is from genome assembly GCA_965231765.1 of Binatia bacterium. Lineage (GTDB taxonomy): Bacteria > Desulfobacterota > Binatia > Bin18 > Bin18 > JAAXHF01. Next base: position 1,986,812 of record OZ246887.1, on the reverse strand, counting down.
TTGCGCTACGCGATGGACGCCCTGTGCCTGGACTGGAGGCAAAAGGACGGCTGATAGAGATGGGGCGGGAGACCCTGCTGCCAGGCTTTCAAGACAATCTTATGGGAGCCCAACGAGGCCGTGCACTCCAATTTTCAGTTTCCCTACCCAAGTCTGAGGAACAGGTTGAGCAAATCGAAGGAGCCGGACAAGAAACTGGTTCAATAAAGTCAGCTGAAACAAGCGAACAGTCCTTGCTTTTTCGCGTCACCATCCATGATATTTCCCGTAAAGAAATTCCTGCTTTGGACGATGACTTTGCCAAAGATCATGGTGAATGTGAGACCTTAGAGGCGCTCAGGAATAAAATCCGGGACAATTTGCAAAGTGCTGCCGACCGGCGAGTAGAAAACCAGATGCATGAGGCACTGCTGGCAGGAATTTACGAAAAGAATCCATTTGAAGTGCCGCCCAGCCTGATCCGTGAACAGCTCCATCAGCTCTTTGTTGAGTCGGGCATTCAAAGACAAGAAGAAGATGTCTCAGCCGGTGAAGGACGCCTCACTGATGAATTGCGTGAGCAATTCACTGTTCGGGCGCGCCAAAGTGTCCAGTCTGCCTTTCTCCTTGACGCCTTAATCGAGCATTTATCGGTGTCTGTGACTGAAGAGGACGTCCGGCAGAAAATTGAAGAATTATCTGCTTCTGGGGCAGAGCAGCAACGTCAGGTCGAAGCGTTTTATGCCAAGGATGAGAATCGCCAGTCTTTGGAGCGCCAGTTGATGCGAGAAAAGGCTATCCAAGCCGTCGTTGACAAAGCTCAGATAAAAACAGTAGACAAAGAAGTGACCGGTGCTCAGGAAAAAGATTAGGATAATTTAGATACCGCTATGAACTTGATCCCCTTCGTCGTAGAACAAACGGGCCGAGGAGAGCGTGCCTACGATATCTTCTCCCGTCTCCTCAGAGATCGTATTATCTTCCTCGGGACTCCCGTAACGGACGAGGTGGCGAACCTCATTAGTGCGGAATTACTATTCCTCGAATCTGAGGATCCGGATAAGGATATCCACTTTTATATTAACTCTCCTGGCGGCTCGGTTACGGCCGGACTTGCTATCTATGATACGATGCAGTACATCAGGCCAGATGTCTCGACGCTGTGTCTGGGGCAGGCGGCAAGCATGGCGGCGTGGCTGTTAGCAGCTGGGGCAAAAGGAAAGCGTTATATCTTGCCGCATGCGCGCATTATGATCCACCAGCCACTCGGCGGGGTACAGGGACAGGCGGCCGATATTGATATCCAAGCCCGAGAAATGTTGCGTATGCGTGAGCAGATGAACACTGTTTTGGCGAAACATACGGGACAATCACTCGAAAAAATCGAGCGCGATACCGATCGCGATTTCTTTTTCGAAAGTAAGCAAGCTGTTGATTATGGGCTGGTTGATGATGTGGTGGTAAGCCGGGGATGAAACAACGGTGAGGAGCGGGTATGGCCAGACAGAGTGATGACCGTCCGGGAAACCTAGTGTGCTCATTTTGTGGGAAAAGTCAGGATGAGGTACGCAAACTCATTGCTGGCCCAACCGTCTACATCTGTGACGAATGTATCGACCTGTGCAATGACATTATTGCGGAGGAATGCGATCAAGAAGAATCGTTTGCTGCAGCATCTGCAGTTCCCAAGCCAGCTGAAATTAAACGCGTGCTTGATCAATATGTGATCGGTCAAGAGCAGGCAAAAAAAATCCTGGCGGTGGCTGTCCATAACCACTATAAGCGGGTTGATTCGCAAATGGTGGCAAACGACGTCGAGCTGCAAAAATCGAATATTTTGCTGATTGGACCAACTGGCTCTGGTAAAACCCTCCTGGCCCAGAGCTTAGCGAGACTCTTACAAGTCCCGTTCACAATTGGCGATGCAACAAGCCTCACCGAAGCTGGATATGTCGGCGAAGATGTTGAGAATATCATTTTGAGTCTCTTGCAGAATGCCGACTACGATGTTGAAAAGTGCCAAAAAGGCATCGTGTATATTGATGAGATAGATAAGGTCGCCCGTAAAGGCGATAATCCCTCCATCACCCGCGACGTGTCTGGGGAGGGGGTCCAGCAGGCTTTACTGAAAATTATCGAGGGAACGGTCGCAAGTGTCCCGCCAAAAGGTGGCAGAAAGCACCCCCAACAGGAATTTGTTCAAGTCGATACCACCAATATTTTGTTTATTTGTGGTGGAGCCTTTGTTGGTCTAGAGAATCTCATTCGGCGCCGAGCTGTGGGGAAAAGCATGGGCTTCGGCGCGGAAGTGAAAGCAAGCTCAGATCGGACTGGGAGCGCGCTTTTGGCTGATGTGCAGCCGGAAGACTTGTTGAAATTTGGCATGATACCGGAATTTGTTGGGCGTCTTCCCGTCCTGGCAACACTTGAAGAATTAGACGAACAGGCCTTAGTCCGGATTCTCAAAGAACCCAAAAATGCACTTGTGCGTCAATACCAAAAGCTATTTGAACTCGAAAACGTGCACCTACGCTTCGAGGAAAAAGCCCTTGAGGCGATTGCTAAAGAAGCACTCAATCGTAAGTCTGGAGCCCGAGGCCTACGGGCGATCATGGAAAACATCATGCTTGACGTGATGTACGATATTCCTTCTCAGCCAAATATCCGAGAGGTTGCTATTTTTGAAGAAGTGGTTACACAGAATGAGTCGCCTCGTATCGAACGCAATCTCAAAGCTACGGCATGAGGTATGGTCGCAGCAGAGCTGAAACAATAATACGTGCCTGGAGTGCCCTATGTTGTTTCGCAATGATAAAAAAGACAATCGCGACAAAGGAGGGAACGTGCGACTGCCGCTTTTACCCCTGAGGGACATTATAGTTTTTCCACATATGGTTGTCCCGCTTTTTGTCGGACGACAACGCTCCATCAAAGCGCTTGAGGAGGCAGTCGCTAGCGACAAGCTCATTTTCCTCTCTACCCAACGTGATGCGAAAGTCAACGATCCAACGCCTCAGGATATCTACCAGATTGGAACGATGGGGACCGTCGTGCAGCTGCTGCGCTTACCAGATGGCACGGTCAAAGTCCTCGTTGAGGGAAAAAAGCGTGGGCAGATTGTCCAGCATGCGGATCATCCCGACTTTTTCTCTGTCGAGGTTGAGGAGGTTGAGGAGACAAATAACCGTCCAGCCGAACTCGATTCTCTGGTTCGGAGTGTCAACTCGACGTTTGAGAATTATGTTCGCTTAAATAAAAAGATCCCGCCAGAGATGGTTATGACGGTGGCGGCGATTGATGATCCTTCCCATCTGGCGGATATGATTATTGCTCATTTGGGCATTAAGCTCGAAGACAAACAAACCTTGCTCGAGACGATTGACCCAGCCGACCGTTTAGAAAAAGTTCTCGGTTATATGCGCTCGGAAATCGAGATCCTCGAGGTCGAGCGTCGGATTCGGAATCGGGTCAAAAAGCAGATGGAGAAGACTCAGAAAGAATATTATCTCAACGAGCAGATGCGAGCAATCCAGAAGGAGCTCGGTGAGAAAGATGAGTTTAAGAACGAAATCCAAGAACTCGAAGAGAAGATTCGCCAGAAAAAAATGTCGGCCGAAGCCCGTGACAAAGTAGAAAAAGAACTCAAGAAGCTCAAGATGATGTCTCCCATGTCGGCTGAGGCAACCGTTGTTCGGAATTACATTGACTGGCTGATTTCGCTGCCATGGTACGATTATACAGAAGATCGGCTCGACATTCAGGAAGCCGAAACCGTTCTTGATGAAGATCATTATGGCCTTGAAAAAGTCAAAGAACGGATTCTCGAATACTTGGCCGTACAGACCCTCGTCGGACAGATCAAAGGCCCGATCCTGTGCTTCGTTGGCCCTCCTGGGGTAGGAAAGACTTCTTTAGGAAAATCGATTGCCCGGGCGACGGATCGAAAATTTGTTCGTATCTCACTTGGTGGAGTCCGTGATGAGGCAGAGATCCGCGGCCATAGACGGACGTATATTGGGGCTATGCCAGGTAAAATAGTCCAGGGGATGAAGAAAGCGGGCTCAGGAAATCCGGTCTTTCTGCTTGACGAAATTGACAAGATGTCGACGGATTTCCGAGGAGATCCCTCATCTGCCCTCATGGAAGTCCTGGATCCTGAGCAGAATACAACATTTAACGACCATTACCTTGATGTTGATTATGACTTGTCTCAGATTATGTTCATCTGTACAGCGAACAGCCTTGATCGGGTCCCCCGCCCCCTATTGGATCGCATGGAGGTCATCCGCCTTCCAGGCTACACAGAATACGAAAAGCTCCATATTGCTAAGCGTTACTTGGTCAAAAAGCAGCGGGAAGCGAACGGAGTGACTGAAAAAAACATTGAACTCCCAGATAGTGTCTTGTCCTCTGTAATTCGTTCATATACCAAGGAATCTGGTGTCCGAAACCTTGAGCGGGAAATTGGGACCTTATGCCGAAAGGTCGCCGTCGAGGTGGTGAAGCGTGACCGTGACACGCGGGTTCGTTTGAATACAAAAAATCTTGCGAAATACTTGGGACCCCTCCGTTTTCGAGTCAGCAAAGTAGAACAGGAAGACAAGATTGGAGTCGTCACAGGACTTGCCTGGACTGAATTGGGTGGAGAGCTTCTGGCAACCGAGGTGACTGTCTTGTCTGGAAAAGGAAAGCTTACCATCACGGGTAAGATCGGAGATGTGATGCAAGAATCGGCTCAGGCTGCCCTGAGCTATGTGCGTTCACGCTCTGACGAGTTAGGTCTAGATAAAGATTTCTACCAGAGTATTGATATCCATCTACATATACCCGAGGGAGCAATCCCAAAGGATGGCCCTTCAGCTGGGGTGACAATGGCGACGGCATTAGTCTCTGCACTGGCAAAAATTCCTGTGCGCCACGATGTCGCGATGACCGGAGAAATTACTCTCCGCGGCCGGGTGTTGCCTATCGGTGGGCTGAAAGAGAAAATTTTGGCTGCCCATAGAGGTGGGATCAAACGGGTTCTTATTCCAGCCGAAAACGAAAAAGATCTGCAGGATGTTCCTGCTACGGTTCTGAAAGCCATCCAGATTGAGACAGTCGATCACGTCGATGAGGTGCTCCGGAAAGCACTGGTTCTGAGTGATCCTGATCGATTCCTGGTGACAGAGGAATCGACAGTCGATCAACCCTTATTTCCTCCCGAAACAGAGGTGTCACCCTCTGCCGAGGTTGTGACCCATTAGTCTAGGGATTGACAGACCGAACGAGCAGTGGTACAGCTCTCCCCTCACACCGGTGAGGGGGTCTATACTGTACCACTGCTCGTTCTTTAAATAGGGCGGTTAGCTCAGTGGAAGAGCGTCGGCCTTACAAGCCGAGGGCCATCCGTTCAAACCGGATACCGCCCATGGTGGGGTCGTAGTTCAGCTGGTTAGAACGCCGGCCTGTCACGCCGGAGGTCGCGAGTTCGAGTCTCGTCGGCCCCGCCACCTTTTTTACTCAGCATGAAAGTTTGAGGTATGAAGAAAGAGACAAAGACGCTTTCACGCAGCACTGCCCTAAAGGCACGCCGATGGTATATCATCGATGCCCGGGGGAAAGCCGTTGGGCGTTTGGCAAGTACGGTCGCCCAAGCTCTCCGAGGCAAGATGAACCCGGCCTTCTCTCCACACATCGATAATGGATATTTTGTGATAGTGGTCAATGCGAGCCAGATCCACTTTTCGGGCAATAAATGGCAACAAAAAATATACTACCGCCACACGGAGCATCCGGGTGGAATTCGACAGGCTTCAGCAGAGCAGGTGCTGGCCAAGCACCCTGACGATATCGTAAAAAAAGCGGTCGCTGGTATGTTACCGAAAAATGCACATGGCCGAGCGCTTGCGACAAAGCTCAAGGTCTATGCCGGCTCTGAGCATCCACATGCTGCCCAGCAACCAGTCCCACTGTCCGCAGGAGAATAAAACCCATGGCTGAGCGACGAACTGAATATTGGGGAACTGGTAGACGAAAGACGGCCGTAGCCCGTGTCCGCCTTTTTACAGGAGAGGGACGTTACGTCGTCAACAACAAAGAACTGAACGACTATTTCGGCCGTGATACTGTTCGCATGATTGTTCAACAGCCATTGACGCTCATCCAGGAGCAGGACAAGCACGACGTTATCGCAAACGTTCATGGTGGAGGAAACTCGGCCCAAGCCTCAGCCATCCGCCATGGGATCACACGGGCTTTATTGGAAATGAATCCCGACCTCCGCCCAACGTTGAAAAAAGCGGGGTTTATTACCCGCGATTCTCGTGAGGTTGAGCGCAAAAAATTTGGCAGGCACAAAGCTCGCAAGCGCCCGCAGTACTCAAAACGTTAAGAAGACTGCCCTTCATTCTCACCTGACTTCTATGCTCATATAGGCAGTCTTTCATGACTGCCCTCTCCTGCTTCTTTCCACCCCCGTTTTGCTGTTTTAATCAATCCCCAGCAGCAAGAATATGCCAAAGAGGCTGGTTACGCCGTTGGCGAGCCAGGCTGCTAAGATGGGAGATAATACCCCACTGTGACCTAATGAGATGCTGAGTGCTAAAAGAAGCCAATAGCCAAATCCGGCGGCGAGGGCGAACCCTAGAGCAGTTGGTAGTGATAATTGTTTGGCACCTGGAATAGTCAGAGCAATCCCAAGCAATGTCACAGCAAAGGTAGCAAAGGGAACGGCTCCTTTGAGATGTAAATCCACGAGATACTCGCTGGTATCGAGCCCCTTTTTTTGGAGACTCTGAATATAGCGACGGAGCTGCTTGGAAGAAAATTCTTCCGCCTTCATATCGATAAGTGAAAAATCTTCAGGGGTTTCGGAGAGCCCCGCTTTCAGGGACCGGACTGGACGTTGTCCGTTTTCGGTCAAGGGCTGCTCCAAGGATTTCTCTTGAATGCGGGTAAAATGCCACTCCTCATTCTTCCATACTGCTTGTGATATTTCAACTAAGGTACGCACGCGAAAGTGCTCGTCAAGCGTGTACATCGTCAGGCCGGACAGGATTTTTTTTTGAGAATCAAAATGATCAATATGGTAAAACGCATGCTCTCCATGGTACCAGAATCCCCGTTCATGGAAGAGCCCTTTGAACGGTCGTTTTTTAACTTCCACAGTATTAATATAACGGGATGTGTGAAAAGCAGCTGGTACGATCCACTCATTCCAGGCACTGACGGCGAGGCTTAAAAAACTTGCTGTGATCAAAACAGGCAGGGCCATCTGCCAAGACCCAATGCCACATGCTTTCAACGCTAACAGTTCCCGATTTCTGGATAATAAACCGCAGCCTAACAGCACCCCTGTCAGGGCCGCCGCTGGAGCTGCCTGTGTCACAAACAGAGGCATTTTGAACAAAAAATAGCGCACGGTTGCCGAGACAGACGCTCCGTATTTAATAAAGTTATCGAGGCGGTCGAAGAAATCGACCAAGAGAGATAGCCCGAGGAACAGGATCAGGCTGAGCAAGAAGAAACGTAAATATTCGGTGCACAGATAGACGGAGATGAGGCGAGAGAAACGTAAGCGAGTACGGGGCATAATGCATCCGGTTACCCGTCGTATTACCCGACAGGCTTGGGGCGGCGTTGTTGATAGCTGACTGCTGATTTGCCCCTCAGCTTGTATAGCCAGGCCCGAGGCGTGAAAAACGGCCTTTCCTGTCGAGCACGCTGAAAAAGGTACAGCCCAGCCATACCGAGAACGATATTGGGTAGCCAGAGGGCGATTGGCGGGGGCAAAACTGCTTTTTTTCCTAGTGCTTCTCCGACAGTCAGCAGGAGATAATAGGCAAACAGAACACCCAGAGTCAGAGCGAATCCATGCGAGCGTTGGACTCCTCCTAGTTGAGTACTCAGGGGGAGGGCAATCAGGCTGAAAACGACGCAGGCGAATGGTAGAGAAAGCCGGCGGTGCAATTCTATGAGGCCTCTATGTTCTTCCTTCGTTCTTGGTTGACTCTGGACAATCGTGTCGAGGAGCTCGCCCAACAGCATTTCTTTTGGTTTGTAGACAGGCTCTTTTGCATTGGCCAAGATAGCTGCCAAATGCAAAGTGACATCATAGACAGCAAAAAGGGTCGTGTGATAGGCCTGACCAGGTGACTCGAAACTATGGATTGACCCATCTAGTAATCGCAGAGTTAATGTCTGCTGGTCTTCGCTGGTCAGCACTGTTCCCCGTTCAGCGAAGATGGTATTCCGCTGTTGGGCTTGTCTATTATCGGCGATCATAATGCCTTGTAGTACAGTTCCTGGTGGATGAATGTCCTCGGCATAAATGACGAGTCCGTCGAAGTCAGTATTAAAAGTTTTTTCTTTCAATCCAGCTGACGCGTGGCTTTTGGTGATGGTGTACAGCAATTGCTTGAGCGCGGCGTTACTCCAGGGACGCACGTAAAGAGTTAATATGAATGTGGCACATAGCAGGAATGCGGTGAATGTCCATATCGGAACCGCAATCTGGGACAAACTGATCCCGCAGCTTTTTAGCGCGATGATTTCCCGATCTGTTGAAAGACGCCCGAGACCCCACAGGAGAGATAATAGGAAGGCCATTGGGACAGTCACTTCAAAGAATGCAGGCAAGATATACACAAAAATTTCAAGCAGTTGGGAAAATGGGACACCTCGATTTACGACTAACTCAACTAATTTTATTATACGGATGGTGAATAGGAGGAAGGTGAAGATCAAGAGGCCAATGAGGAACGGGGGCACGACTTCGCGGGAAATATAACGAAAGAGGATACGGCCCATGGCTATGAATCCTAGAAAAAAAGGGCGGGATTGTAAACCAAGAACGATCTATGGCCTTCATTCCGTCCGAGAGCATCTACGTGCTATGCCTGCTGCTGTCCACAAAGTCTACCTCCTGCCGAATCTGAAGGGAGAGAGCATTGAGGTGTTGGCTCGCCAGAATGCCATTCCCGTTTCTTACCAAGGCTCTGATTTTTTTAGTGATCTAGCCCCTGGTGGAGGGCATCAGGGGGTGGCTGCACATTTGCAGCCTTTTGCATACGCTTCCCTCTCTACGATCTTGGCGGGTGATGCGGATGCTCTTCTGGTGCTTGATGGGATTCTTGATCCACGCAACCTCGGAGCATTATTACGGACAGCTGAAGCGGTCGGAGTTGGCGGGGTCATTCTCCCAGAGCGGCGAGCGGCTCGTCTTTCTGCGGTTGTCGAAAAAACTGCAGCAGGAGCAACGGCATATCTCCCGATCTGCCAAGTCACAAATCTAGCTCGGACGCTTGATCAAATCCGGGCTGCAGAATATTGGCTCGTCGGTCTCGCTCCTCAAGCTGCACAGACACTGTATGAGCTGTGTCCGCAACGAAAGATTGCGCTCTTGCTCGGCGGAGAAGAAAAGGGACTGAGACCGGTTATACGGGACCGGTGCGACTCTCTTGTTGCTCTTCCCATGCAGGGTAGGATAGAATCCCTCAATGTCTCTGCCGCTGGAGCGATCGCTCTTTATGAACTCCTGCGTAGAAATTTGCTTGCAGATTGAGAAAAAACAGGGGAAGATCTTGTGCACTTTTCAATCTTTTGGTGTTTCGTAAATAGCCTGTTCCTAGCTGATGCGAGGAACAGGGATCTGCTGTCTACCCAATACTCAAAAGCCACTTGACTTGTTTTTTAAAACGGGCTAACCTGTCTCATCCGCGTGTAAACTACAATATTATTTCACTTATCAAATCCTCTAACCATCAGGAGATGAGAAGCAGCTAGAAGAGCTTTCTCTACTGCTGGCGTAGCTCAACGGTAGAGCAGCTGATTTGTAATCAGCAGGTTGTAGGTTCAAGTCCTATCGCCAGCTTTCCCCTGAGCGGCAAGGTGGTCTGGTGAGTTAATATGGGGAGAGGTGCCCGAGCGGCCAAAGGGAGCAGACTGTAAATCTGCCGGCATTTGCCTTCGAAGGTTCGAATCCTTCCCTCTCCATACTCTTACGAGGAGGAACCTAGGCGGGAATAGCTCAGTTGGCTAGAGCGCGAGCCTTCCAAGCTCGGGGTCGCGGGTTCGAGTCCCGTTTCCCGCTCCACGCACGGATGGGGCGAGCCGAAAGAAGGAAACCACGGATACGCTCAAGCAAAAGGTTTACGTAAAGATTTCTCAGGCAGTAATGTAGGATTGATCGTATCGCTCAAGGGCCCAGGTAGCTCAGTGGTAGAGCGCGTCCTTGGTAAGGACGAGGTCGGCGGTTCAATCCCGCTCCTGGGCTTATTTGCCTATACGTAATGAGGACTGAGGACGTGTTTCGAGACGTTCCTCCGTAGAGCAGACTAACCATCAGCAGTAAGGAGCGAGAGCAATGGCGAAGGCGCGGTTTGAGCGGAAGAAGCCGCATGTGAACGTGGGGACGATCGGGCATATTGACCATGGGAAGACGACGTTGACGGCGGCGATCACAAAAGTATTAGCCGAGCAGCAGATGGCGGAAGCGGTGGCGTTTGACGAGATTGACAAAGCCCCGGAAGAGAAAGAGCGGGGGATCACGATCAACACGGCGCACGTGGAGTATGAGACGGAGAAGCGGCATTATGCGCATGTGGACTGTCCGGGGCACGCGGACTACATCAAGAACATGATTACCGGCGCGGCGCAGATGGACGGGGCGATTCTGGTGGTGGCGGCGACCGATGGGCCGATGCCGCAGACGCGGGAGCATATTTTGCTAGCGCGGCAGGTGGGGGTGCCGGCGATCGTGGTGTTCATGAACAAAGTGGACATGGTCGATGACGAAGAGCTGTTGGACTTAGTCGATTTGGAAGTGCGGGAATTGTTGTCGAAGTATGAATTTCCTGGGGATGACACGCCGATTATTCGGGGGAGCGCCCTGCAAGGGTTAGAAGGCGATGACAGCGCGGCGATCCTGGAGTTGATGGCGGCGGTGGACAGTTTTATTCCCGAGCCTGAGCGGGCGACGGACAAAGCGTTCCTGATGTCGGTGGAAGACGTCTTTTCGATCTCAGGTCGGGGGACGGTGGCGACGGGGCGGATTGAGTGTGGCGAGATCAAAGTGGGGGAAGAGGTCGAGATCGTGGGGATGAAAGAGACGGCGAAGACAACCGTGACCGGCGTCGAGATGTTCCGCAAGCTGTTGGACTCGGGGATGGCGGGGGACAACGTCGGGTGTTTACTGCGGGGGGTCAAGCGGGAAGATATCGAGCGGGGGCAAGTGTTAGCGAAGCCGGGGAGCATCACCCCGCACACGAAGTATGAAGCGGAAGTGTACGTTTTGACGAAAGAAGAGGGGGGGCGGCACACGCCCTTTTTCAATGGGTACCGGCCCCAGTTTTATTTTCGGACGACCGATGTGACGGGGACGGTGGATTTGCAAGAGGGGACGGAGATGGTGATGCCGGGGGACAATACGCAGATGACGGTCAATTTATTGACGCCGATTGCGATGGATGAGGGGTTACGGTTTGCGATTCGGGAGGGCGGCCGGACAGTGGGGGCTGGGGTGGTTACCAAAATCCTCGAATAAGCCAAGAAGAAAAAAGTCGCAAGACAATAGGTAAAGCAAAAACACGGACTCCGTACGTTACATCCCTGTCTTTTGTTTTGTGGGTCAGTAGCTCGAATTGGATAGAGCACCGGACTCCAAATCCGGGGGTTGCAGGTTCGAAGCCTGCCTGACCCGCTCTTTCAGCTTACCTGGCGGGATCGGGAAGTCTCTTGAGATGAGATTGGTTCTATAACAGCGGTATTCTGGAGAGAGGATAATGACAGAGTGAGCGGCGCTATAAGAGAAGGATTTGATACCGCCAAAACGTTTCTTCAGGAAGCATGGGCTGAGCTCAATAGGGTTCAATGGCCTGCGCAAAAAGAGATCCGGGCAGCGACATGGGTTGTCCTCCTACTCGTTGGCATTATTGCTCTCTTCCTTTTTCTGGTAGACACTGCTCTCTCTTGGTTGTTGCGGATCTTCCTAGGGAACTGACGAGTGACACGGTAGCGATCCATATGGCTAAGGAGTGGTACGTTGTTCATACCTACTCGGGATATGAACGGAAAGCAAAAGCTGCCCTTGAGGAGCGCATACGCACTCTTGGGAAAGAAGACTCGTTCGGCGACGTTTTGGTTCCTGAAGAGCAGGTTGTCGAACTCGTCAAAGGCAAAAAAAGGACATCCGCACGCAAGTTTTTCCCAGGTTATATTCTCGTCCAGATGGAAATGAATAACGAAACCTGGCATGTTGTGAAATCAACCCCCAAGGTGACAGATTTTGTCGGGGGGTCCTCTGACCCTCAAACAATTCCTCCGGTTTCTGAGAAGGAAGTCTCAGAAATCCACAATCAGGTTCAAGAGGGAACGCTCCGACCAAAACCAAAGATTTCATTCGAAGCTGGAGAAGGTGTCAAAGTCATGGACGGTCCTTTCCAGGATTTCACCGGTGTTGTCGAAGAGGTCAAGCCAGAAAAAGGAAAACTCCGGGTATTGATCAGCATTTTTGGCAGAGCAACTCCTGTAGAGCTGGATCTCGGACAAGTCGAAAAAACCTAATAAGGGACAGGATATCAATGGCAAAAAAGGTGATGACCGAAATCAAACTGCAAATTCCGGCTGGGCAGGCGACCCCCAGCCCACCGGTTGGACCCGCACTTGGTCAACGCGGGGTCAATATCATGGAATTCTGCAAGGCATTTAACGCCAAGACGCAAAGCCAACAGGGACTCATCACTCCTGTCGTTATTACTGTCTATGCAGATCGATCTTTCTCTTTCATCACAAAGACGCCGCCTGCTTCTGTGCTGATCAAGAAAGCAATAGGGATTGAAAAAGGTTCTCAAGAACCAGCCAAAGATATCATCGGCTCAATATCGCGTAGCCAGGTCGAAGAGATTGCAAATATAAAAATGCCTGACCTGAATGCAACGGATCTCGCTGGCGCACGAAAAATCATTGAAGGAACAGCTCGCAGCATGGGTGTGAGCGTGGTGGACTAATATGGCACGGAGAAGCAAAGGATACTCCTCTGCAGCGGAAAAGATTGACCGGGAGAACCGTTATCCTCTGCCTGAGGCTATGACCCTAGCCAAGGAAGCCTCACGGGCAAAGTTCGATGAAACGGTCGAAGTGTCTGTTCGGCTCGGTATTGATCCACGTAAGGCTGACCAGAATATTCGTGGCACAGTTGTTCTCCCGCACGGGACAGGAAAGTCTGTCCGGGTCGCCGTGTTTGCTAAAGGCGACAAGGCGCGCGAAGCGGAAGAAGCGGGAGCCGATGTCGTTGGAGCTGAGGAGTTGGTTGCCCGTATTACTGACGAAGGGTGGCTTGAGTTTGATAAGGCTGTTGCCACGCCGGACATGATGGGGGTAGTTGGTAGGATCGGAAAAATACTAGGTCCCCGTGGTCTTATGCCAAATCCAAAGGTTGGGACAGTCACCATGGATATTGGGCAAGCAGTGCAAGACCTCAAAGGCGGCAAGATCGAATACCGTGTCGACAAGGCCGGTAATATTCATGTTCCTATTGGAAAGGCTTCATTCAGTGAACAGCAACTGCTTGAGAATACGGACTCATTGATGGAAGGCTTGATTCGAGCGAAACCGGCTTCTGCCCGCGGGACATATCTTCAAGGGGTTTCAATCAGCACCACAATGGGACCAGGCGTGCGGGTAGATCCCTCAACTGTACAACGCGGTTAAAGCTTCCTAAGTACTGAGACGACTCACAGACAAAGGGGAAGCGAGACATTATGAAACGTCAGGAAAAAGAAGAACAGGTCGCAGATATACAAGGACTCCTAGCTAATGTGCATACCGCTGTTATCGCAGAATACAAGGGGTTAACGGTCAGCGAGCTTAACGCCTTGCGTCGTGAGCTAAGAGAAGTCGCTGGTGAGTATAGGGTCGCAAAAAACACACTTATAGCCCTCGCACTTGAAGGGACCCCATATCTTTCGCTGAAAGACTTGCTTAAGGGGCAAAATGGCCTAGTACTCGGGCGTGGTGAGGCCGTCGATTTAGCAAAGGTTGTGACCCGTTACGCTAGTGAAAACGGAAAGTTCATTATCAAAGGGGGGGTGACTGAGGGACAATTCCTTGACCCCTCTCAGATGGAAACCCTTGCCAAGCTCCCGAGCCGGGACGCTCTTCGGGCTCAGCTTCTTGGTCTACTCTCCCAGCCTGCCACTCGATTGGTAGGTGTTCTAGCGGCGCCTGCTTCTCAACTCGCTCGTGTTCTAGATGCGAGAAGAGAACAGGGTAGCGGCCAATCTACATCAGGCACATCGGATACATCAGATGCACCCGACGCGTAAGGGTGCATGAGATACATGGAGGAAGGAGAAACGCATGGCCCTCAATACTGAAAAAATGGAAGAATTGGTCTCAACACTGTCTGATATGACGATTCTTGAAGTATCAGACCTGGTCAAACAGCTTGAAGAAAAATGGGGTGTTAGCGCTGCTGCACCTGTCGTCGTTGCCAGTGGCGGAGCGACTGGAGATGCCCCCGCCGTTGCTGAAGAGAAGGATGAATTTGACGTTGTCCTGACTAGCCCTGGCGAAAAGAAAATCCAAGTGATTAAAGTCGTTCGAGAAATCACTGGCTTAGGCTTGAAAGAAGCTAAAGATTTGGTCGATAGTGCACCGAAATCGGTAAAGGAAGCGGTCGCAAAAGCAGAGGCTGAGGAGCTGCAGAAAAAGATCGAAGAAGCAGGCGGGGTTGTTGAGCTGAAATAATGGCGTATGCGCCGTAAGGAGAAGAGCAGGGATGGCGTTGCAGCTGGCACATAACTTTCGGTTCCGACGAGCATTTGGTCAGATTGGTAAAATTATCGATTTCCCGCATCTTTTGGAGATCCAACGACACTCGTATGAAGAGTTTCTCCAGCGTGTGTCGGATCCGGAACAACGGACGGAATCGGGTCTGCAAGGAGTCTTTCGGTCAGTTTTCCCTATAAAGGACTTCAACGAAACGGCCTCCCTTGAGTTTGTGAGTTACACGTTGGGAGAGCCAAAGTATTCCGTCGAGGAGTGCCACCAACGCGGTATGACGTACGCAGCGCCCCTAAAGGTGACGATCCAGCTTGTGCTGTGGGACTCTGATCAGCGCACAGGAGCGCACACAATTAAAAACGTCAAGGAGCAGGAAGTCTATTTTGGAGAGATTCCGTTGATGAGCTCACATGGGACGTTTATGGTGAACGGCACCGAACGGGTTATCGTGAGCCAACTGCACCGCTCTCCAGGCGTCTTTTTTGACCACGATAAGGGGAAGACCCACCCGAGTGGGAAATTGCTCTATTCAGCTCGCATTATCCCCTACCGTGGATCGTGGATCGATTTTGAATTTGATGCTCGAGATATTTTACACGTTCGCATCGACCGTCGCCGGAAGTTTCACGCAACTGTGTTGCTCCGAGCGCTAGGGATGACGGTTGAAGATCTGCTCAACTATTTTTATCCGACTGATACAATTCGTTTCGATAGCGGACGTGCGGCCAAAAAGTTTCAGCCTGAACTCTTGCTTGGTTTGCGTGCAACCCAAGAAGTGAGGAGCCCGGACACACAAGACCTATTGGTCAAGGAAGGCCGGCGTTTCACCCGCAATGCCATCCGTCAGATTGAGGCAGCCGGAGTGGAAAACATTCCGATTGGTCTCGAAGAAATTACCGGACTTGTAGCGGCCCACGATATCGTTGACCCAGTCACAAAAGAGATCTTGGTGGAATGTAACCAAGAGATCACCCAAGAAAATCTCGACCTCCTTCTTGAACGCAACGTCTCAACTATAGAGACTCTCTTTATTGAAGACTCGCATACCGGTCCATCGCTACGTGGGACTCTGCTGCAGGATAAAATTACTTCACCAGAAGAAGCGGTGATGGAAATTTATCGCCGTTTGCGGCCTGGAGACCCTCCAACGATAGAAGCGGCAACGGTATTTTTTAAGAACCTCTTTTTTAATCCAGAACGCTATAACCTGTCCCGCGTGGGACGTCTCAAGTTGAATCACAAACTCAAGCTTGAGGCGCAGTTAGATATGGGCACCTTGCGAGAGGAAGATATTCTTGAGGTCGTTCGTTACCTTTTCGAATTGAAAAATGGGAACGGTGTGGTCGATGATATCGATCATCTTGGCAACCGGCGAGTACGTGCCGTTGGTGAATTAGTCGAAAATCAATTCCGAATCGGGCTTGTCCGGATGGAGCGAGCCGTCAAGGAACGTATGAGTCTCCAAGATGTGGAAACTCTGATGCCGCAGGAATTGGTGAATTACAAGCCTGTCTCTGCTGCCTTGAAAGAGTTTTATGGGTCGAGCCAGCTGTCGCAATTCATGGATCAGACCAATCCGTTGTCTGAGGTCACCCATAAGCGCCGTTTGTCGGCATTAGGTCCAGGAGGTTTGACCCGTGAACGAGCGGGTTTTGAAGTCCGTGATGTGCATCCTACCCATTATGGGCGGGTGTGTCCGATCGAGACACCAGAAGGCCCTAATATTGGTCTTATCTCAAGTCTTTCAACCTACGCCAGAGTCAACGAATTTGGCTTTATCGAGACTCCGTATCGGACAGTTGAGGACGGTCGGGTGACGGAAGAGGTCCGCTATCTGTCTGCCCTAGAGGAAGAAACGCAAACCATTGCTCAAGCCAATGCGCCTGTTGATGAAAAAGGCGCGTTTGCCAGAGATCTTATCTCATCTCGTTTGGGTGGCGAATTTGTGATGGTGCAGCCTCAACAGATACAGCTCATGGATGTCTCTCCGACCCAGTTGGTGAGTGTTGCGGCTGCGCTGATCCCCTTCCTCGAACACGATGACGCCAACAGAGCGCTCATGGGTTCGAACATGCAACGCCAAGCAGTTCCGCTCCTGCGGACTGAAGCCCCGCTCGTCGGAACAGGAATGGAGCAAGTTGTTGCCCGTGATTCGGGGGCGACCGTTGTTACTCGCCGGAGTGGCGTAGTCGAGAGTGTTGATTCTACGCGTGTCGTGATCAAGGCAGATGCTCCAGCCACGAGTGGTGACGCGGCTGTTGATATTTATCCTCTCACAAAGTACCAGCGCTCCAATCAAAACACCTGTAGTAACCAGCAGCCGATCGTTAAAGTTGGGGACGATATCAGCGCGGGGGATGTGATTGCTGATGGTCCAGCCACCGATATGGGTGAACTCGCTCTAGGCAGAAATGTTCTTGTCGCATTCATGATTTGGGGTGGGTACAATTTTGAGGATTCGATCCTTGTGAGTGAGCGTCTATTGCGCGAAGATGTCTTTACTTCAGTCCATATCGAAGAATTTGAATGTGTTGCCCGGGACACCAAACTCGGGCCGGAAGAGATCACTCAGGATATTCCAAACGTTGGTGAAGAAGCCCTCAAGGATCTTGATGAGAGTGGGATTGTCAGAATCGGGGCTGAAGTAACACCTGGAGATATTCTCGTCGGAAAGATTACTCCAAAAGGTGAAACCCAGCTCTCGCCTGAAGAAAAACTGCTCCGTGCGATCTTTGGAGAGAAAGCCGGAGAAGTCCGAGATACCTCTCTACGGGTTCCTCCAGGGGTTGAGGGAACAGTGATCAACGTCCGTGTGTTCTCTCGTAAAGGTGTCTCTAAGGATGCCCGGAGTCAAAGCATTGAAGATCAGCAGATCGGACACCTTGAAAAAGACCAAGAGGATGAAATCCGAATTGTCCAAGACAGCACCTTTGGAAAAGTCAGGGACCTGCTAGCTGGAAAAATCCTCTCGGTCCGGGTAAGCGATGACGAGACACGTCGTGTCCTTTTTCCGAAAGGCGAAGAAGTCACTGAGGATCTTTTGCGCACCATCCCCCCTTCGTATTGGGGCAGACTCAAGGTTGATGACGAAGTCCTTGAGGAAGAGCTTGATCGCAGTGTTGAGGCCATGAGCGCGCAAATCAACCGCATTCGTGAGGAATTTGAAAAGAAAGTTGAAAAGCTCCGGAGCGGAGATGAACTCTCACCCGGTATCATCAAAATGGTCAAAGTCTTTGTCGCGATTAAGCGCAAGCTTCAAGTCGGAGACAAGATGGCGGGAAGACATGGAAATAAAGGGGTCCTCTCCCGCATTCTGCCTGAAGAGGACATGCCGTATCTTGCGGATGGGACGCCTGTTGATGTTGTTCTGAACCCGCTTGGCGTGCCGTCGCGAATGAATGTCGGGCAGATTCTTGAGACCCATCTTGGCTGGGCTGTCCGTACGCTCGGAGAGAAGATGGATAATGGGGAGGGAAAATCTGGAGAGACTGTCCGTTCCCAATTGAAAGATGCCTACGTCAGCACAGAATTTACTGACAAGATTGACGCTGTCGCTGAAAGCGATTTAGGACGTATTACTGAACGAGCTCAGGGCGGTGTGCACGTTGCAACTCCAGTGTTCGATGGGGCTCATGAGGAGGAAATCTTTGATCTCTTGAAAAAAGCAGGCTTGCCTGATTCTGGGCAAACAACTCTGTATGACGGACGGACTGGTGAACCCTTTGGACGACCTATCACAGTTGGCGTAATGTATATTCTTAAATTGCACCATCTGGTTGAGGACAAAATTCATGCGCGCTCAACCGGTCCATACTCGCTGGTTACCCAGCAGCCATTGGGTGGAAAAGCGCAATTTGGTGGGCAACGACTCGGAGAGATGGAAGTGTGGGCACTGGAGGCGTATGGGGCTGCGTATAGCCTTCAGGAAATGTTGACGGTCAAGTCCGACGATGTCGCTGGACGGACCCGCATGTATGAAGCAATTGTGAAGGGAGAAAATGTGTTGGAGCCGGGACTTCCCGAATCCTTCAACGTCATGATTCGAGAACTGCAAAGCTTAGCACTGAACGTTGAACTCCTTGAAGAAAACCAATAGAGCAGACGGGGGACAAGATGGAAGATTTCCTTGGTCTTTTTGAGAAACCCCAGAATCCGGTTCGTTTTAACGCAATACGGGTAGCACTGGCTTCTCCAGATTTGATCCGTTCCTGGTCACATGGAGAAGTAAAGAAGCCTGAAACCATCAATTACCGAACGTTTAAACCTGAACGTGATGGGCTTTTCTGCGCAAAAATATTTGGTCCGACTAAGGACTATGAATGCAACTGCGGGAAATATAAACGCATGCGCCATCGTGGGGTGGTGTGCGAAAAATGTGGCGTAGAGGTGATTCAGTCTAAAGTACGGCGTGAACGCATGGGGCACATCAGCCTGGCGAGTCCGGTTGCCCACATTTGGTTTCTCAAGAGTTTACCTAGCCGTATTGGCACTTTGCTCGATATGACGCTCAAAGAGCTAGAGCGAGTTCTCTATTTTGAGTCATATGTGGTGACTGACCCGGGTCAGACTCCGCTCACCAAGAAGGAATTGCTCACGGAAACCCGCTATCGTCAACTCGTCGAAGAGTACGGTTTTGGCAGTTTCCAAGCTGGTATGGGGGCAGAGGCGATCCGTCTTCTCATGCGCGATTTGAATCTTGAAAAGCTAGCCGAAGATATGCGGACGGAGATGATGGAGACGGCTAGCGAGGCCCGGCGCAAGAAAATTGCCAAGCGCCTCAAGGTGATGAATGCGTTCCGGAGCTCAGGGAACCTACCTGAATGGATGATTCTGGATGTTATTCCTGTTATCCCGCCAGATCTTCGTCCTCTGGTGCCGCTTGATGGTGGTCGCTTCGCTACGTCAGACCTGAATGACCTGTATCGGCGGGTGATCAACCGCAATAATCGCCTTAAACGTCTCATTGAGCTGAACGCTCCCGATATTATCATTCGTAACGAAAAGCGTATGCTTCAAGAAGCCGTTGATGCGCTGTTCGACAACGGACGACGTGGGCGCCCGCTGACTGGGCCAAACAAACGGCCACTCAAATCCCTATCCGATATGCTCAAGGGCAAGGGCGGACGGTTTCGCCAAAACCTCTTGGGCAAACGAGTAGACTACTCTGGCCGTTCTGTCATTGTCGTCGGCCCTGAATTGCGTCTGCACCAGTGCGGTTTACCCAAATATATGGCGTTGGAGCTCTTTAAGCCCTTTATCTACAATAAACTTGAAGAGCGTGGATATACGACCACTATTAAGAGTGCAAAGAAGATGGTGGAGAAAGAGCGCCCGGAGGTCTGGGACATTCTGGATGAGGTAATCAAAGAACATCCAATTCTTCTCAACCGGGCACCCACCCTTCATCGACTTGGTATCCAAGCTTTCGAACCCATCTTGATTGAAGGCAAAGCCATTCAACTGCACCCATTGGTGTGTATGGCCTATAACGCTGATTTTGACGGTGATCAGATGGCCGTTCATATTCCTCTATCCGTCGAAGCTCAAGTCGAAGCGCGGACACTGATGATGTCGACCAATAACATCCTGTCTCCTGCGCATGGTAAGGCTGTTATTGCACCGACCCAAGATATTGTCCTGGGTATTCTGTCACGCGGGATCGAACCGGAGCGCTCTGTCACGCGGGATCGAACCGGAGCGCTAGGCGAAGGGAAAGTGTTTAGCAATCCGGACGAAGTCCGGATTGCCTATGATCAAAGTGGAGTCGAACTACAGGCTCGGATCAAGGTCCGTATGGATGGAGAACTGGTTGAGACAACGGTTGGTCGCGTTCTTCTGTACGAGATCGTTCCGCCAGAGATCCCTTTTTCCGATGTCAATCGGACAATGAAGAAGAAGGAGCTCGGTGGCCTTATTGACAGTGCCTTTCTCAAGGCCGGTAACAAATCCACAGTGATCTTTGCTGATCGCCTCAAAGACATGGGGTTTGAGCATGGAACCAAAGCTGGGATCTCGATCGGCATTCAAGACATGATGATCCCTGAGTCAAAAGTCAGGCTGCTTGATGAGGCTCAGTCGGTTCTCCAAGAGATCCAAGATCAGTATACCAAGGGCCTTATTACGGATGGCGAACGTCATAATAAAGTTGTTGATACCTGGGCTGCGGTCACAGACGAGGTGGCCAATGAAATGTTTACTAATCTGAGTGAGAGTGATCAAGGCTTCAGCCCTATCTTCATGATGGCGGATTCAGGGTCACGTGGAAGTGCCCAGCAAATCCGGCAATTAGCAGGCATGCGAGGCTTGATGGCCAAACCATCTGGCGAGATTATTGAAACGCCAATCACGGCCAACTTCCGTGAAGGGTTGTCCGTCCTTCAGTATTTCATTTCAACCCATGGTGCCCGTAAAGGGCTGGCCGATACTGCCCTGAAGACGGCAAACTCAGGCTATCTTACCCGTCGCTTAGTTGATGTTGCTCAGGACTGTATTGTCAGTGAACACGAATGTGGCACTATTGACGGGATTGAGATGGGCCCCTTGGTTGAAGGTGGTGAGATCATCGAGGGCTTGGGCGAACGTGTCCTTGGACGGGTCGCCCTTGATGATATCCGCGACCCCTTCTCCGATGAGGTGGTAATCCCTGCAGGTGGAGAGATCAATGAGGAGCGAATAAAACTCATCGAAGAGTCTGGGATTGAAAGAGTATGGGTTAAATCTGCACTTACGTGCCAGACGCGACGTGGGATTTGTATTAGCTGTTATGGGAGAGACCTTGCACGTGGACTGATGGTGAACATCGGTGAGGCGGTCGGCATTATCGCTGCCCAGTCGATTGGCGAACCGGGGACGCAGCTCACAATGCGGACCTTTCATATCGGTGGGACGGCAAGTCGTCGCGCTGAGCAGACAACACTCACCCCACGCAATGAAGGTACCCTGCGCTACATCAATCTAAAGACTGTTGTAAACCGTGAAGGCGATCTTGTTGTGATGAACCGAAATGGTGAGGTCGCCATTGTCGATAGTCCGGAACCTGGACGTGAACGGGAGCGGGAACGTTACCCCGTTGTCTATGGCGCGAAATTTAAGAAAAAAGATGGGACCAAGGTCAAACCTGGAGAACTCATTGCAGAATGGGATCCATATACCGTGCCTATCCTGACCGAAGTCGGGGGAACAATCAAATTCGGAGATATTGATGATAAGACCATGCAAGAGAAGGTCGATGAACGGACTGGTCTGTCAACCCGAGTGATTATCGACTTTCGCGACCCGAGTGTACGTCCACGTATATCCATCAAGCACGATGTAAAGCGCGATGTTGAAGAAGTTGCAAAAAATATTGAGGAGAAATTCGGTGAGTGGCGCACGTCTTTGCACAGGTCTGTGGGGGCTTCCAAGGGGAGAGTTGTTAAAACTGCTCAAGAAAGAGCATGGTTCAAGCTAATTACCCCGTTCGGTCATCTTACCGATGAGGATATTAATGCTCATTTCGGCTCATTGGAAGATAAATTGAACGACAAATGTGGTGAGCTACCTGATATTATTTCCAAGACACTTAAGGGCTGCTTGGAGGAAAAGAAAGCCCTCCAGGTCATCGAGAAAGCCTCGGAGAATGCTCGTGAAATAGTGAAAGCTTCTCTGGAACCCGAAATGAGGGACGAAGTTGAGTCGTCACCAATAAGTGAGGTGTTACGAGCACTAGGTGGAGGTGTAGCCGCTGGTACGGCTGCTAAATTGGCTATCCGTAGTACACTCATAAGTGTTGCAGCCGGGCTCATAATCTTCGGTTTGTTAAGGTATCGGTCTGAATCAAGAGCCCTTGCGGAAGACGTGAAAGCAACGATGGACAGTCTAGCGAAGCTTGCCGAGGATATTCTCGAAATATTCGTTGATGAAATCATTAAGGTTCTTCGTGGACTCAATGAAAGTGCCTTCAAAACGGTAAACAAGACGGCCAAGCTGTCGAACGGACTCGACGCGCGCTACATCCTCCCTGTTGGCTCAAATATCAATGTGGCGGACGGCCAACACGTCGAAGCAGGGGACGTGCTCGCAAAGATCCCACGAGAAACCACCAAAACGAAGGATATCACTGGTGGGTTGCCCCGGGTTGCCGAGCTCTTTGAGGCACGTAAGCCGAAAGAGTTCGCCGTGATCAGTGAGATTGAAGGGGCCGTCTCTTTTGGAAAAGATACCAAAGGCAAGCGCAAGGTTGTTATTACCCCAGACGTTGGTGATCCACGTGAATACCTGATTCCTCGCGGAAAACATATCAGCGTTCGAGAAGGGGACTATGTCCGGGCAGGAGAGGCCTTGATGGATGGTTCCGCAAACCCACACGATATCCTTGGCGTGCTCGGAGAAAAAGATCTCGCCAAATCCTTGGTTGATGCGGTTCAGGAGATCTATCGCCTGCAAGGTGTGCGAATCCATGATAAACATATCGAAGTCATCGTCCGTCAGATGATGCGTCGAGTAACAGTCACACAGATTGGCGACTCCGATTTCTTAGTTGGTGAACAGGTTGAAAAATGGCGCTTCCAAGAAGAGACGGAAAAAGTTTTGGCTGCTCAAGGCAAACCACCTGAGGCAAAATCCTTGCTGATGGGAATCACTAAAGCCAGCTTGTCAACCGATAGCTTTATTTCGGCCGCATCTTTCCAGGAAACAACCAAAGTGCTGACTGAAGCCGCTATTAACGGCAAGGTCGATATGTTGCTTGGGCTGAAAGAAAATGTCATCATGGGGCGCCTCATTCCAGCTGGAACTGGAAACCCAACTTATACCCAAATTGAAGCTGAAAGCGTTGAGACGACAGCTGAGGAACAGGCTCAACTGTCGCCAATGGCCGAGGCTTCTTAAACAGTTATTGATAATCCTGATAACTCTCGTATGAGAATACGTTTAGAACAGGTACGGAGGAGGAATGCCGACAATCCAGCAATTGGTCCGAAAAGGCCGTGAGCAGCAACGGAAAAAGCTCACGGCTCCGGCCCTGCAATCATGTCCCCAACGGCGTGGTGTATGTACACGCGTATATACCACAACACCCAAAAAGCCAAACTCGGCACTCAGAAAAGTCGCCAGAGTTCGGTTGACCAACGGCATTGAAGTGACTGCTTATATTCCTGGCATCGGTCATAATCTCCAGGAGCACTCTGTCGTGCTGATCCGTGGAGGGCGAGTGAAGGACTTACCTGGCGTTCGCTACCACATCGTGCGTGGCACCCTTGATGCGATTGGAGTGCAAGAACGGAAACAAAGCCGCTCGAAATATGGAGCAAAGAAACCAAAGTAAGCCAGAGGAATAAGGATACGAAGTGAGGAAAAAATATGCCACGTAAAGGGCCTTCCATAAGGCGAGAAATCCTGCCAGATCCAAAATATCATGACATGACGGTGTCAAAGTTTGTCAATATGATGATGAGAAATGGATCAAAAGGAGTGACAGAAAAGATTCTGTACGGGGCCATGGATCTTGTCGGCGTACGTAGCGGAGAAGATATTCTCGAGACCTTCAAGCGAGCTTTGGAAAATGTCAAACCGATTGTTGAAGTTCGCTCACGCCGGGTAGGTGGAGCAACCTATCAAGTTCCAATAGAAGTGCGCCCAGTTAGGCGGAATTCTCTGGCTATGCGTTGGCTTGTGCAATCGGCGCGAAGTCGACCAGAGAAGGGGATGACGGAAAAGCTCGCAGCAGAGCTATATGAAGCCTCACAAAATAGAGGTGGTGCAGTCAAAAAGCGAGAAGATACCCACCGCATGGCAGAGGCGAATAAAGCATTTGCCCATTATCGTTGGTAAAGAATTGGAAAACATTCATTTTTTCTCCTTTGAGACACAGACCTGTTGACTCTTCTGAAATAGTCCGTACAATTGCCACCTTCTGAGCGGGCTGCCGGTAAGAGGTAGAGAATCCGCTAAGGGGAGGGACCCACCTTAGCCATGGGCTCAAATGAGCCTCGCTTAAAGGTCCTCTCTAGAAACCATCAGCAGTAAGGAGCGAGAGCAATGGCGAAGGCGCGGTTTGAGCGGAAGAAGCCGCATGTGAACGTGGGGACGATCGGGCATATTGACCATGGGAAGACGACGTTGACGGCGGCGATCACAAAAGTATTAGCCGAGCAGCAGATGGCGGAAGCGGTGGCGTTTGACGAGATTGACAAAGCCCCGGAAGAGAAAGAGCGGGGGATCACGATCAACACGGCGCACGTGGAGTATGAGACGGAGAAGCGGCATTATGCGCATGTGGACTGTCCGGGGCACGCGGACTACATCAAGAACATGATTACCGGCGCGGCGCAGATGGACGGGGCGATTCTGGTGGTGGCGGCGACCGATGGGCCGATGCCGCAGACGCGGGAGCATATTTTGCTAGCGCGGCAGGTGGGGGTGCCGGCGATCGTGGTGTTCATGAACAAAGTGGACATGGTCGATGACGAAGAGCTGTTGGACTTAGTCGATTTGGAAGTGCGGGAATTGTTGTCGAAGTATGAATTTCCTGGGGATGACACGCCGATTATTCGGGGGAGCGCCCTGCAAGGGTTAGAAGGCGATGACAGCGCGGCGATCCTGGAGTTGATGGCGGCGGTGGACAGTTTTATTCCCGAGCCTGAGCGGGCGACGGACAAAGCGTTCCTGATGTCGGTGGAAGACGTCTTTTCGATCTCAGGTCGGGGGACGGTGGCGACGGGGCGGATTGAGTGTGGCGAGATCAAAGTGGGGGAAGAGGTCGAGATCGTGGGGATGAAAGAGACGGCGAAGACAACCGTGACCGGCGTCGAGATGTTCCGCAAGCTGTTGGACTCGGGGATGGCGGGGGACAACGTCGGGTGTTTACTGCGGGGGGTCAAGCGGGAAGATATCGAGCGGGGGCAAGTGTTAGCGAAGCCGGGGAGCATCACCCCGCACACGAAGTATGAAGCGGAAGTGTACGTTTTGACGAAAGAAGAGGGGGGGCGGCACACGCCCTTTTTCAATGGGTACCGGCCCCAGTTTTATTTTCGGACGACCGATGTGACGGGGACGGTGGATTTGCAAGAGGGGACGGAGATGGTGATGCCGGGGGACAATACGCAGATGACGGTCAATTTATTGACGCCGATTGCGATGGATGAGGGGTTACGGTTTGCGATTCGGGAGGGCGGCCGGACAGTGGGGGCTGGGGTGGTTACCAAAATCCTCGAATAAGTGGGAATGAATCATCTGAACCATCGAGAGATTGGCGCATTGATTCATTTTTAATGATTCAATGA
The DNA here is from genome assembly GCA_965231765.1 of Binatia bacterium. GTDB lineage: Bacteria > Desulfobacterota > Binatia > Bin18 > Bin18 > JAAXHF01. The sequence continues at coordinate 1,960,809 of OZ246887.1, read as the reverse complement.
CTCAATGAAAAAATGAGTCGACTTTTATGAATACGATGAACGAAAAGATCCGGATCCGCCTTAAAGCGTATGATCACCGGGTCCTTGACCAGTCCGTCAAAGAGATTGTTGAGACGGTGAAGCGGACAGGCGGTCGAGTTGCTGGCCCTATCCCTTTGCCGACACGCATTGAGCGTTTTACTGTAAACCGTTCTCCACATGTCGATAAAAAATCTCGCGAGCAATTCGAAATTCGTACGCATAAGCGTCTTCTCGATATTCTTGACCCGACCCAACAGACCATTGATGCCCTTGGTAAGCTCGAATTGGCCGCTGGTGTTGATGTCGAAATTAAGCTTGAGTAAGGAATTTTCACTATGGATGGCCTGATCGGTCGTAAAATTGGAATGAGTCAAGTTTTTGCTGAAGACGGGACGCTTATTCCAGTGACCGTTATCCAGATTGGACCCTGTACGATTGTGCAAAAGAAGACCGTGCAAAAGGACGGCTACACGGCTCTCCAGCTCGGGTTCGGTTCCCGCAAGTCTAAGCGGGTGTCCAAGCCAGTGCTTGGGCACTGTCAAGCATCTGGTGGCGGCCCTTTTGAGATATTACGTGAATTTCGGACTGTTGATGTTGATCAATACGAAGTTGGCAGCCAGATTACTGCTGATAAAATTTTCAAATCTGGTGAGCGAGTTAATGTCGCCGGACGAACAAAGGGGCGTGGGTTTTCAGGCGTCATGAAACGCCATGGTATGGGAGGCTTTCCCGCCAGCCATGGTACGCATGAGTATTTTCGCCATGGTGGAGCCATTGGTAACCGCTCGTATCCAGGTCGTATCTTCAAAGGAAAACGTATGCCTGGCCATTATGGAGATGACAGAACAACGACTCAAAATTTGCGTGTTGTTGCCGTCCGTCCTGAAGAAAACCTCGTGCTCATCCATGGCTCAGTGCCAGGAGCTCGTGGCGGTATCGTTATCTTGAGTAAGACAAAGAAGGGATAAGAACAGTGGAAGAGCAACCGATACGGATTCCAGTGCTCTCGTCCCAACGTGAGCCTGTTGGCGAGATTGAACTGTCCGCAGCTATTACATCTCAGCCACCACGCGAACATCTTTTGTACGAAGTTGTCAAAATGCAGCTAGCAAACCGACGAGCTGGAACTGCTTCAACAAAGACCAAGGGGCAGGTACGAGGCGGAGGGAAAAAACCCTGGCGTCAGAAAGGTACAGGACGGGCACGATCCGGGAGTAATCGCTCTCCTATCTGGGTTGGTGGCGGGACTGTGTTCGGACCCCAGCCGCGCTCGTATGCATATCGTCTCCCTCGGAGCGCCCGGCGTACGGCTCTGCTTGCTGCCCTGGCACACAAACAGCGCGATGGAAACCTCACTGTCGTGAACCAGATTGTCTTACCTGAATCCAAGACGAAGCAGATGGTCCAATTTTTGTCTGATCTAGAACTCACGAAGAGCGTCCTCATCGTTATTGCTGATGCCGACCAAAGTATTGAACGGTCTGCTCGGAATCTTCCGCATGTGAAGGTCTTACGCTGCGAAGGTTTAAACGTATACGACCTCTTGCGTTACCATCACTGTCTCTTTACGCAATACTCTCTGGAGCAGGTGAGCAAAAGGTTTGCGGTATGAGCCAGAATAAATATACTATTCTTACCTCTCCTCTGATCACAGAAAAGGCCACTTTTGTTAATGAAGTCGGCAACCAGGTCGTGTTTAAGGTACATCCCCAGGCAAATAAAATTTCCATCAAGAACGCTGTAGAGCAATTGTTTCAAGTTAAAGTTTCCCAGGTTCGGACTATTCAATACCAGGGAAAAAAGCGGCGCGTTGGCCGCTCCATAGGACGTAAACCAGCCTGGAAAAAAGCCTATGTGACCCTTGCGGACGGGGCCCGAATTGATTTCTTTGGAGGAGTCTAGTCGATGGCGATTCGTGTCTACAAACCAACCTCAGCCGGCAGGCGTGCGCAAAGCGTTTCTAGCTCTCCTGAGCTGAGCAAAAACTCGCCAGAACGCTCGCTTCTTGCTCCATTGCACAAGAGCGGTGGCCGCAATAACCGTGGCCGGATTACTCACCTGCATCGTGGCGGTGGCCATAAGCGACGCTATCGGATCATCGATTTCCGCCGTGACAAAGACGGTATTCCCGCCAAGGTTGCCTCGCTTGAATACGATCCAAATCGTTCATCCCATATTGCCCTTCTCCACTATAAAGATGGAGAGAAGCGTTACATCTTGGCTCCAGTTGGCCTCAAAGTCGGCGACGAGATTCTCTCAGGCGAGGGTGCTGATATTAAACCGGGTAATACCCTGCAGCTCCGTAATATTCCACTTGGAACAACACTCCATAATATCGAATTGAAAATCGGAGCAGGTGGACAGCTTGTCCGTGGGGCTGGTACCTCGGCTCAGTTGATGGCAAAAGAGGGCGTCTATGTGACGATAAAGATGCCGTCTGGTGAGATGCGTCTTATCCATCAGTTATGTCGGGCAACGATTGGCCAGGTCGGTAATACGGACCATGAGAATGTGAGATACGGAAAAGCTGGCCGTTCGCGCTGGTTTGGCATACGTCCCCGAGTCCGTGGCATTGCAATGAACCCAGTCGACCATCCTATGGGTGGTGGCGAAGGACGGAGTAAGGGCAACCACCCCACAAGCCCGTGGGGAGTGCTGGCCAAAGGGCACAAGACACGTAGCAACAGTCGGACAGATAAATATATCGTCCAGAAGAGAAAGAAATAGCATGCCACGCTCAATCAAGAAAGGCCCCTTTATTGATGATCACCTGATGAAAAAGGTGAATACTCTCTTGGAGAGTGGGGATAAAAAGGTCATCCGGACTTGGTCCCGGCGTTCAACTATCATTCCTGACATGATCGGTATGACGCTTGCTGTGCATAACGGCCGGAAGTTTATTCCTGTTTATGTCACAGAAAACATGATTGGTCATAAACTCGGCGAATTTTCTCCAACCCGCACGTTTTATGGACACGCTGGCGACCGTAAAGGGGACACGAGAAGGCGATAGTGTAAAGGGATCTCCACTATGGAAACAAAAGCCATTACACGTCATGTCCGTATGTCTCCACGCAAAGCCCGCCTCGTAGCCGGTCTCATTCGTGGGAAACAGGTCGAAGAAGCACTGCTCATCCTGCGCTTTACCCCAAAGAAAGCAGCTGAGATCTTGGCCAAAACTCTCCGTTCCGCCATTGCTAATGCAACCGATACACAAAATGTTGATCCCGATGACCTATATGTTAAACGGGCGTATATCGACGGCGGAGCAACACTTAAACGTTTTATGCCGCGCGCGCATGGCCGGGCAACACCTATTCGGAAACGGACCAGTCATTTCACTGTCATCGTTGATGAAGGGAAGTAAGAGAAACGCATGGGCCAAAAAGTTCATCCTATAGGATTTCGTCTTGGAGTGCTCGAAAGTTGGCAGTCCCGCTGGTTTGCTGAGAAAGAGTACGCCGAGTTGCTGCATGAAGATATACGCATTCGCTCCTTTATTAAGAAGCATCTCTATCATGCTGGCATTGCAAAGATTGAGATAGAGCGAGCTGCGAACAAAGCAAAAATAAACATCTATACCTCCCGACCCGGTATCGTCATTGGGAAAAAGGGGGCAGAGATTGAGAAGCTAAAATCTGAACTCGCCCGTATGACGGTCCGTGAAGTGTATTTGAATATCCACGAAGTTCGTCGGCCGGATCTTGATGGACAGCTTGTCTCTGAGAACGTTGCTCTCCAACTTGAGCGTCGCATGGCTTTTCGCCGAGCAATGAAAGAGAGTGTTGCCCGAGCGATACGGATGGGGGCGCAGGGGGTAAAAGTCCGTTGTTCCGGCAGGTTGGCTGGGGCGGAGATCGCACGGACTGAGTGGTACCGCGAAGGGCGGGTTCCGCTCCATACTTTGCGCGCTGATATCAGTTATGGGGTGGCTGAGGCCAAGACGACGTATGGCATTATTGGCATCAAGGTCTGGATTTTCCGGGGAGAGGTCTTGACTCGTGAAGAGGAACTCCAGCGTACTGCTGTTGGTGCATAAACCTCACCGTATTTCCCTCGCCCTGTTTTTTACGTTTATGTAAGGATTTACTCATGCTGGCTCCGAAAAAAGTTCGCTTTCGTAGACACCATCGCGGGAAGATGCGCGGGAAGGCACAGCGGGGCAATACCTTGGCCTTCGGAGAATTTGGTCTGCAGTCCACCCAACTCGGCTGGGTAACAGCTCGTGAGATCGAAGCAGCCCGAATTGCGTTGACACGTCACGCTAAGCGTGCCGGGCATATATGGATACGCATATTCCCACATAAGCCAGTCAGTAAAAAGCCGGCTGAAACACGAATGGGAAAAGGCAAGCCAGGGCCAGAATTCTGGGTTGCGGTAGTCAAGCCAGGACATATGATCTTCGAGATGGAAGGGGTACCTCAGGACGTTGCCCGTGAAGCCCTGCGGCTAGCTTCGCATAAACTCTCGATTGCGACTCAAATTCGTGAACGGAGCGAGACATCGTATGCGAACTAGAGAAATACGTGAGTTGACTGAAGAGGAAGCCAGGCAGAAAGAGCAGGAGCTGACCGAAGAGCTGTTCCGGCTGCGAATGCGGAGAGGGACGGGGCAAATAGACAACCCCATGCACTTGCGTAACCTGCGTCGTGATATCGCCCGGTTAAAGACCATTCATCACGAACGATTACACAAGCAATCTGCTTAGCCAACGAACACAGATGAGAACCGAATGAGAATTTGGGAATAGGACAATCCGTGACAGGAAATAGAAAAGTACGTCAAGGGACTGTGGTCAGCGATAAAATGGACAAGACGGTCGTCGTCCGTGTTGAACGCCTCGTCCAACATCCAATGTATCGGAAGTACGTTCGTCAGCGGAAAAAATATAAAGCCCACGATCCTGAAAACAGTTGCCGGATTGGTGATCAGGTTGCCATTGTTGAAACGCGACCCCTGAGCAAGGATAAACGCTGGCGCATCCAGACAATCCTGAGGCAGTCGAATGCGGGATAAGGAATAAAGGAGCCGAGGATGGTGCAGGTCGAAACAGTATTGGATGTTGCGGATAATTCAGGCGCACGTCGAGTACGCTGTATCCGAGTGCTTGGTGGGACACGCAGACGCTACGCCTCTGTTGGCGATGAGATTATTGTCTCGGTTCGTGAGGCACTACCTAATACAAAAGTAAAAAAGGGCGATATCATGCGGGCAGTTATCGTCAGGACAGCCAAAGAAATTGGCCGTCCTGACGGGTCTTACATCTGTTTTGATACCAATTCGGCCGTTTTGCTTGATAATCAGCGCGAGCCTCTTGGGACACGAATTTTTGGCCCAGTTGCCCGAGAGTTGCGAGCTAAACGTTTCATGAAGATTATATCGCTGGCACCTGAGGTATTGTAAAATCGCTTGATGCAGAGGAATGACCAGTACTCCTGTGCGGCCAAAATGCAAAATGAAGGACATATGGCACGACTGAAAGACCTGTATCGGAACGAAATACTCCCTGCGCTTAAGCAAGAGCTCGGCTACAGCAATATTATGCAGGTGCCCGAGTTGAAGAAGATTGTGCTTAATATGGGTTTAGGGGATGCTGTCCAAAACGCCAAAATTTTGGACAGCGGTGCAGCTGAACTGACCGTTATTGCTGGGCAGAAGCCAGTCATTACAAAGGCCCATCAGTCGATTGCAAACTTCAAGCTGCGCGAAGGCGTTCCCATAGGATGTTCTGTTATCCTGCGTGGGGAACGCATGTATGAGTTTTTCGACCGTTTAATTAATGTTGCCCTTCCTCGTGTTCGGGACTTCCGGGGTATATCCGACCGCTCATTTGATGGGCGCGGAAATTACTCGCTCGGGATACGTGAGCACACGATTTTCCCCGAGATTGATCTGGATAAAGTCGAGCAAGTGAAAGGTTTTACCATTACCATGGTCACTTCGGCACGGACGGATGCCGAGGGGCGTACCCTGCTGCGGACCATGGGGATGCCATTTCGGAGTTAATATGGCCCGGACGTGTTTAAAAGTCAAAGCAGAACGCAAACAAAAATTCAAAGTCCGCCAGTACAACCGCTGCCCACTATGTGGACGCTCACGCAGTTTTTACCGGCGTTTCCGTATGTGTCGCTTGTGCCTGCGTAGCTTTGCTCTAAAAGGGCAAATCCCTGGCTTGACCAAAGCAAGCTGGTAGAGGACAGTTATGAGAGCAGACCCAATTGCAGATATGTTGACATGTGTGCGGAATGCCCTGTATGCGCGCAAGGAGCGAGTAGATTTACCCCGCTCGCGCATGAAAGAGTCTATCCTTGCGATTATGAAGCAGGAAGGTTTCATTGCTGAGTACAGCACCATCCAGGGTGAGTCTTGTCCGATCCTGCGGATACAACTCAAGTACGACGCAAACGGTCGGCCGGTTGTCCTCGGACTCAAACGCGAGAGTAAGCCGAGCCTGCGCAAATATGTCGGTGCTGAGGAAATTCCCCTGGTCCGAAATGGACTGGGCATCAATATCTTATCCACGTCACGTGGGGTGGTTGCCGACCGTGAAGCACGTAAACTCCATGTCGGTGGAGAGATTCTGTGCAGCCTGTGGTAACGCAGGAAAGAGAGTAGTTGTATGCCAGGTATTGGACATTGGCCTGTCTCTATCCCGGATACAGTGAAGCTGTCGGAACAAGCCGGGACGATCACCGCCGAAGGGCCAAAGGGAAAACTCGACCTTATCCTTGACCCTTGTCTCTCTATTGAAATTGGAGATGGGCAGGCTTCTGTCTCACGCCAAGATGAGTCGCGGAAAGCCAAAGCGATGCACGGTCTGACTCGCAAGCTGATCGCGAATATGATCCAAGGCGTGGATAGTGGATTCTCACGGGTGCTTGAGATCAACGGTGTGGGCTATCGTGCCGATGGAAGTGGCGATACTATCACCTTCTCCTTAGGCTTTTCCCACCAGATTGTCTTCCAGCTTCCTCCAGGCGTTGAAGCCAAAATAGAGCGCCAGACACAGATTACGCTTGAAGCGATTGATAAACAGCTGCTGGGTGAAGTCGCTGCATCGATTCGTCGCTTGCGTCCACCTGATCCATACAAGGCCAAAGGCATAAAATACGCAGAAGAGCAGATTCGTAGAAAGGCTGGCAAAACCGCCGGGGCACGCTAAGACTATGGCGCGAACACACATTCGGGAAAACGGCAGACTGATCCGCAAAAAACGTGTGCGCAAACGCGTACGTGGTACAGACGGGCGTCCACGTCTAAGCGTCTATCGGAGTAGCAAGCACCTATATGCGCAGGTTATCTCCGATGCAAGCGGGAAAACATTGGTCTCAGCATCAACCTTATCCGGCGAGTTGAATGAGACGCTGCAGCAGAAAACGGCGACGGTCAATGCGGCGAAGGAAGTTGGAACCTTGATTGCCCGGAAATGTAAAGAACAAGGTATTCAGCAGGTCATCTTTGATCGCAATGGCTTTCTATACCATGGCCGAATACGTGCTGTTGCTGAAGCAGCGCGTGAAGCTGGATTGCAATTCTAAGGAGCACAAGTGTGGCGCCTCTTGACGAACGGATCAACCCCGACGGACTAGATATCAAAGAAAGAGTTGTCCACATCAACCGTGTGAGTAAGGTTGTTAAAGGTGGACGGCGTTTTAGCTTCAGTGCGGTTGTCGTGGCTGGAGATGGAGACGGGCACGTCGGCTATGGGATGGGCAAGGCTCACGAAGTGCCAGAAGCAATCCGCAAAGGTGTTGAACGGGCGAAAAAGTCTTTGATCCATGTCCCGTTGATAGAAGGTACCTTGCCATACGAAGTGATTGGGCGACATGGAGCGGGACGGGTTCTTCTTAAGCCTGCTTCCCAAGGAACTGGACTAATTGCTGGAGGCGGCGTGCGAGCTGTTATGGAGTTGGCAGGAGTCCGGAACGCTCTCACAAAATGTCTTGGCTCGACGAACCCACACAATTCCGTCCTTGCGACGTTGGAAGCCCTGCGCACACTCTCTCTGCCTGAACAAGTCGCTGAACGCCTTGGCAAAACGATTGAGGAATTAAAGGGCTAAATATTATGAGTGAAGCGGTGAGTCCAGAGGTTGTGCAGATCACATTGAAACGGAGTGGGATCGGAGGGACGCGGCGGCAAAAGGAAACCTTACGCGGCCTAGGACTAACCCGCCGTGAAAAGACTGTGGTGCGAAACAATTCTCCTTCTTTGCAAGGCATGATTCGTAGAGTCCAACATCTCATTGAGGTACGAGCGTATGGATCTTAGTCACCTGAAACCTGCCCACGGAGCGATAAAGAAGCGCAAGCGACTCGGCCGCGGACCTGGCTCAGGCCAGGGTAAAACAGCTGGCCGCGGACATAAAGGCGAAGGCTCACGCTCAGGAGGAACCCTCTCGCCTGGGTATGAGGGTGGACAGATGCCACTGTCCAGGCGCTTACCAAAACGTGGCTTTCACAACCCATTTCGGACGGAGTATCAGGTCGTAAACCTTCACAGTCTAGAACGCTTTGAAGCGGGCGCGACGGTTGACTCTGGTGTTCTACGTCAATCCGGCTTAGTCCAAGGCAAGAAAAAGATTAAGATCCTAGCAATGGGTGATCTGACCAAGGCACTCACTGTAAAAGCTGATGCTTTTAGCCAGCCAGCCCGCGAGAAGATTGTTGCCTTAGGCGGATCGGCTGAGGCATCTGAGACGGCTAAGGCAGCTAAGATCGGATAAGCATGTTCGAAGGGTTCCAAAATGCAGCTAAGATCGCAGATCTGCGCCGCCGCCTCTTTTTTACGTTCGGTATGCTGGCAGTCTACCGTATTGGCGTTGCCATTCCTACACCGGGAATTGACGGACAGGCACTGGCTGTCTTCTTTGAGCAAGCCGCAAGTACGGTCTTTGGTTTGGTCAATCTGTTCTCCGGCGGAGCGCTAGAACGCTTCTCTATTTTTGCCCTGGGCATTATGCCCTACATCAGTGCCTCTATCATTTTGCAGTTGCTGACTGTTGTCGTCCCAACCTTAGAACGCCTGTCTAAAGAAGGCGAACTCGGTCGTCGCAAAATCACCCAATACACACGCTATAGCACCATCGGACTTTCCCTGTTGCAAGGGTTCTTTATCAGTGTCGGTTTAGAACAGATTCAAGCGCCAGGCGGTAGTTCGGTTGTGTTTGATCCAGGTTGGCAATTTCGGCTTATGACCATGATCACCCTGACTGCTGGGACTGCCTTTATCATGTGGCTCGGCGAACAGATTACCGAGCGGGGCGTGGGCAATGGAATCTCTCTCATCATCTTTGCCGGTATTGTTGCCAGTATCCCGTCAGCCATAACGGCGACCACAGAATTTGTCAGAGAAGGTGAAATGAGCATCTTGTTCGTCCTTTTCCTGTTGGCGAGCATGGTCGTCATTGTTGGGGCTGTCATCTTTATGGAACGCTCCCAGCGCCGTATCCCCGTTCAATATGCTAAACGGATGGTTGGCCGTAAGGTCTATGGGGGACAAAGTTCCCACTTACCACTGAAGCTCAATACGGCAGGAGTGATTCCACCTATCTTTGCCTCTTCTGTTCTGATTTTTCCAGCTACAATTGCAGGTTTCTCAGATCATCCATGGGCGCAGACGGTTGCGGATACCCTCGCCCCTGGTAGCTCAGTCTATAATTTGGTTTATGTAGTGATGATTATCTTCTTCTGCTACTTTTACACCGCTGTGGTTTTTAATCCGACCGATGTCGCGGACAACATGAAGAAATACGGAGGATTCATCCCAGGTATCCGGCCTGGACAGCGGACTGCGGAGTACATTGACCGAGTACTCAGCCGGATAACCCTGAGCGGCGCAATCTATGTGGCCGTCATCTGTGTTCTACCAAACTTGCTGGTCAGTTCGTTTAATGTCCCATTTTTCTTTGGGGGAACTGCACTCCTGATTGTTGTTGGTGTGGCGCTGGATACCGCAGCACAGATGGAATCTCAGATTATGATGCGCAACTATGACGGATTTATGAAACGTGGCCGTATACGTGGTCGCAGAGGCTAAGAGATACAGATCCTAGAGTACACGGTTTTGCGCTTCTAGATTCACGAGACGATTGGATTGGCACTGTAGCACAGATGGAATCTCAGATTATGATGCGCAACTATGACGGATTTATGAAACGTGGCCGTATACGTGGTCGCAGAGGCTAAGAGATACAGATCCTAGAGTACACGGTTTTGCGCTTCTAGATTCACGAGACGATTGGATTGGCACTGTAGCTATGATCTTTCTCAAATCGCCACGAGAAGTTGAGACAATGCGAAAAGCCAATCGCATCGTGATCGAAATTTTGGCTGAGCTGAGAGAAATTGTTCGTCCTGGCGTGTCAACTGGAGAGATTGATAAGATAGCCGCCGAGCTGATTCGCCGCAAAAAAGCACACTCTGCCTTCAAGGGATATAAGATTCGTAATGGGATTGTGCCATTTCCGGCTACGATTTGTGTATCGATTAACAATGAAATTGTACACGGTATCCCGAGTGCCAACCGGATTATCCAAAATGGTGATTTAGTAAGCCTCGATTTCGGTGTGATCTACGAAGATTTTTACGGTGATGCGGCCATCTCTTTAGCTGTTGGTCAAGTGGATGAAGACACCCAGCTGCTGCTGACAACGACTGCCGAATCGCTTAAAGAAGGTATTGCCCAGGCACAGGTTGGAAAGCGTCTCGGCGATGTTTCCGCCGCTATTCAAGAACGAGTGGAGAGAGAAGGATTCTCTGTGGTCCGTGAATTTGTTGGCCACGGTGTCGGCCGCCGTCTACACGAAGACCCTGCGGTACCAAACTACGGTGTTAAAGATCGCGGAGTGCGTTTACGTGAGGGCATGGTCTTGGCCATTGAGCCTATGGTGAATATGGGACGGGCAGACGTCATGATGAAAGATGACGCCTGGACTGCAGTGACAAAAGATGGCAGTTTATCAGCCCACTTTGAGCACTCTATTGCGATTACCGAACAGGGGCCACAAGTCCTGAGTCAGCTTTGATCAAGATGAGAGATGGGGAGCCACCAATATGAAAGTACGTGCTTCAGTAAAGAAGATTTGTCGGAAGTGTAAGATTATCCGTCGTTTTGGAAAAATTCGCATCATCTGCGAAAATCCACGCCACAAGCAACGCCAAGGATAAGAAGCCGCATTGCCGCTGATGCTGTCAGTCTAGGGAGAAAACTATGGCTCGTGTCGCCGGGGTTGAATTACCCCGTAATAAACGGATTGAAATCGGCTTAACCTATGTCTACGGAATAGGCCGTAAAATTGCCCTTGATATTGTAGCTCAGGCAAATATCCCCTTGGGAAAGAAGACCGACGACTTAACTGATGATGAAGTCTCGACTATCCGTCAAGTTTTAGAAGACGGTCACCAAGTTGAGGGTGACTTGCGCCGAGATGTGACGGGAAACATCAAACGCTATATCGATATTGGTGCATATCGAGGCGTTCGGCATCGCAAGAACCTACCAGTCCGTGGCCAGCGAACCAAGACGAATGCACATACGCGTAAGGGACCAAAACGCACTGTCGCCGGGAGAAAACAGGCCCCGACACGTTAAATGCGTGCGGGTGAAGTAGAAAAAAGAGTGCCGTGAAGGTAATCTTTAGTCACTGTCCGGATCTTCTTTGGGGCCGTGTGTAAGGAGAATAGGTATGGCGAGAGCTGGGGACCGTGCGTCGGCACGGAGGAAACGAATAAAGCGATCTGTTCCAGAAGGAGTCGTCCACATCCATTCGACTTTCAATAACACGATCGTAACGATAACCGATCCGCAGGGAAATTCAGTCGCGTGGGCGAGTGCCGGAAGCGTCGGCTTTAAAGGCTCCCGCAAAGGTACTCCATTTGCCGCCCAAATGGCAGCTGAAAGTGCCGCTCGAAAGGCTGCTGATGCTGGTATGCGGTCCGTCCAAGTTCATGTCAAAGGCCCAGGAGCAGGGCGGGAATCTGCTCTCCGTTCTCTGCAAGCTGCCGGATTCGCGGTGAGCGTGATTCGAGATGTAACGCCTGTTCCGCATAATGGTTGCCGTCCGCCTAAACGGCGGCGTGTGTAAGTGAATGACAGATAAAGAGAACAGCCAAACACAAACTATCAAGAGATATTAAGGATCTGGAGGATCTTGTGGCGCGATACAGCGGGCCAGTCTGTCGCCTGTGCAGGCGAGAGGGGATAAAGCTTTTCCTGAAGGGAGAGCGCTGCTATACAGATAAATGTGCAATTGAACGGCGCAGTTATCCACCCGGACAGCACGGACAGGGCAGGGGCAAGAAAGCAACTGAGTACAGCATCCAGCTGCGGGAAAAACAAAAGCTCAAACGTATCTATGGATCGCTTGAGAAACCCTTCCGCCGTATGTTTGCCTCTGCAGAACGCGGACACGGGGTGACTGGAGAAAACCTTCTGCTCCTCCTGGAACGTCGTCTCGATAATACCGTCTATCGGATGGGATTCGCGACCTCACGGTCAGAAGCTCGACAATTGGTACGACACGGACACTTCTTGGTAAACAACCGCCGGGTGACAATCCCTTCCTATATGGTCTCGATTGGCGACGAGGTTCAAGTGAGAGAAGCCAGCCGGAAAATTACCCGTATCCAAGAAGCGGTCGATTTAGCTCAAAGACGTGGTGTGCCCGAATGGCTTGAGGTTGATAAGGATACATTCCTCGGCAAGATGCATGCCTATCCCGCGCGGGCTGATATTACGGTTCCGGTCAATGAACAGCTTATCGTCGAATTGTACTCAAAAGTGTAAACTCCGCTGATTGAGTAGGATATTGGTGTAAGGAAAAGGGAGCAGCATGCAGGACAGTTGGCGCGGTTTGATCAAGCCCAAAAGCCTTGACCCCGAAGAGCGGACGCTCACTCCCACATATGGCCGATTTATCGGGGAACCCTTTGAGCGTGGTTTTGGGACGACGTTAGGGAACGCATTGCGCAGGGTGCTGCTTTCCTCTCTCACAGGGGCGGCCATTACAAAAGTTCGTATTGCAGGTGTATTACACGAGTTCTCAACTGTTCCAGGTATGACCGAAGATGTGACTGGCCTGATACTGAACCTCAAAGAAGTCCGCTTTCGCCTCAGAGAGAGTGAAGAGGAGACAATTCGGCTTGATGTACAGGATAAACACGAGCTGACAGCTAGTGATTTAGTCATTGGTCCACAAGTCGAGATCCTCAATCCTGATATCCGATTGGCCACACTGAGCAAGGACGCTCGTCTTGAATTTGAAGCAGTTGTTCAAGCTGGCCGTGGCTATGTCACCGCCGAGTGGCATAAGTCCGAAGAAGACCCTATTGGGACGGTTCCGCTTGATGCAGCCTTTTCTCCGGTGCGAAAAGTCAATATCAGCGTTACTAATGCACGTGTCGGGCAGCGAACAGATTATGAACGCTTAGCCATTGAAGTCTGGACAGACGGCAGTCTCAAACCAGAAGAAGCTATTGCTTCTGCTGGCCGCATTCTCCAGGATCAGATTACAATTTTTATTGGTTCTGGCGAAGAAAAAGAGTGGGGTACTGAGGTTGCAGAAGAGCCAGATTCTGTTGTGAATGAGAATCTTCTCAAGCCTATAGAAGAGTTGAATCTTTCAGTCCGTTCGGCCAACTGTCTCCAAAGCGCTGATCTGCGTTATGTTGGAGAGCTTGTCCAACGGAGTGAGCCTGAACTGCTCAAAACCAAGAATTTTGGTCGGAAATCCTTGAACGAAATCAAAGAAACACTCCATAGCATGGGACTTGAGCTTGGCTTACAGATAGACGAATTCCCCTCGCGTGAGGAGCTTGATCGGCTGCGTGCGGAGCAAGAATCAGAACTTGAGTCATAGACAAGCATTCAGTCAAGAAGTGCAAGAAACGCCAGAAATACAAAGAAGATAGTCATGCGACACCTTAAATCTGGGCGAAAGCTCAACCGGACAGCATCCCACCGAAAAGCGTTAATTCGAAACCTGCTGAAGGCATTGGTCCAGCGTGAACAAATTCAGACGACTGATGCAAAGGCCAAAGAGCTACGGCGCTGGGCGGATCGTATCGTGACCCTAGGCAAGAAAGACACGCTGCACGCACGCCGTTTAGCCTATGCCCAACTTGGCAGCCGGGTCTTAGTCTCGCGTCTGTTCGATGATATTGCGCCCCGTTTTCAAAATCGGGCTGGTGGCTATACTCGAATTATCAAGCTTGGTCCTCGGCGGGGTGATGCAGCTCCTATTTCATTAATTGAATTTACGGAACGCAATACCGCTGAGGCCTGAATAGGGGCCTCAGATAAGGCGGCAAGGAAACGCAGTAGAAGAACGGACGAGGCAAGACTGAGGTGTAAAGAAGAGCCACATGTGGCAGAACGTCCGGCCGAGCGGCCGGTTTGGGATGAGGAGGAACGGGAGGAAAGCCTGCAAAGAGAATAGGATTAAGGGGGAGAGCCAATGACATGGCCTCCCCCTTAGGCGTTCTAGCTCTCGGTCCTAATACTCTTGGTCAGAGTGGGATACCCGAAAGAGTGTATGGCACAGCGACGCTATCAGTTACAGATAAGTACGGTTGAGGGAGGAATGCTGACCTTGAGCTTCCTCTTTGCTTCTTTCCTGATCTTTGTTTTTGGTATGTACGTGGGAAAAGAAGTCCAATCCCAAAAAACAGTCCACACAGCCCAACCTCTCCGGGTACCAGTCGTCTCATCAAAAACAGATCTTTTAGCTCGGAAATCAGCGGCAACTTCTCCTACCCGTTCTACCGCAGCCTCTCTTCCTCTGACGGCTTTTCCTTCGAGAGCTACCCCGATAGCCCGGTCAGCCCCTCGGGAAAAGATTCGCCCCGAGCCTCGGACAAGAGCGACAACCTCTGATTCTACCCGAGTGCCTGCCTCTCGTTCGCTTACGGAAAAGGCTGTGAGGAAGGCTGCAAAGAAACCCCCTGTAGAGCCGACCAGGGTGAGCTTAAAGAGGGCAAAGATCCCAAAGCCGGTACCGGTTCGAGCTGCTCCTTCATCTGCCCCTGCTCGTTCGGTTTCTTCTCTACCGCCTCCAGCCCCAAAACCAGTAAAGAAATCAGCTCCAAAATCAAAAGTCTGGAGTGTACAAATTCAAGCGACGACGCAACAGGCTGCTGCTGAGCAGACAGCTAAACGGCTCCGGAGACAAGGCTACGCTTCGTCGATCAGCAAAATTGTTCGCCAGGGGCAGGTCTTATATCGGGTGCGGGTTGGGCCGTTTGTACGAGAATCGGACGCCAACGCAGCGGTCTCCCGTTTTCGACGTGAGAGCACATTTGCTCAGGCTTACCCTGTTTCGAATTAGCGGCTAACGAGAATCTGTATATGACAGTGAGAGAGGCAATCGCATACGTGGTCGCAGGCCATGATCTCACTGAAGAAGAGATGGCTGACATCACGGCCGAGATCATGGACGGCCAGGCTACGCCTGCCCAGATTGGAGCGCTGCTCACTGCGCTGCACGTAAAAGGTGAAGTCGTCGCTGAGATTACCGGGGCTGCGCGGATGATGCGAAATTTAGCCACTCGGGTACAACCATCACGCCCAGTCATTGATACGTGTGGAACCGGTGGTGATGGCTGTCATACGTTTAATATCTCGACTGCATCTGCCTTTGTTGTCGCGGCGGCTGGCTGTTGTGTGGCCAAACATGGGAATCGAGCCATGTCTGGTGCGGTCGGTGGGGCAGACGTCTTAGAAACATTAGGGGCACGTATTGAGCTGACTGCTGACCAGGTTACGCACTGCTTGGAAACAGTTGGTTTTGGCTTCTTCTTAGCCCCGGCTTTCCATCGGGCAATGCGCTACGCCGTTGGACCACGTCGAGAGATTGGCATCCGGACTATCTTTAATATACTCGGTCCGCTCACCAACCCGGCTGGAGCTGCCCACCAATTGATCGGTGTGTTTGCTGAGCGTTGGGTAGTACCACTGGCCGAAGCCCTGGGCAGACTTGGCAGTCGGCACGCATTGGTTGTGCATGGGGCTGACGGGCTTGATGAGATTTCCTTGTCTGGACCAACTTTTGTGGCTGAGTGGGTGAACGGACACGTGAAGACATTGACTCTCCAACCTGAGGATTTTGGTCTGCCCCAGTGTCAGTTGTCTGATCTCCAGATCACCAGTGCCCAAGAATCTGCTGATATCATCCGCCAGATATTTGCTGGAGAACCTGGTCCACCACGGGATATTGTCTCGCTCAACGCTGGGGCAGCCTTATATGCTGCTGATGCTGTTTCCTCTCTCCACGATGGAGTGAAACGTGCCCAAGAGGTTATTGACAGTGGGGCTGCCACACAGACGCTTGACGCCTTTATTCCCCTCACTCACGTGCAACATGTCTAAAAGGTGTCTGACGGATGTCCGACATCTGCCTGATGCTGATGGCAGCTCCGCGGCCTGAATGGAATCTGTATGATATTGGACGATATTGTTGCTCATAAACGAACGGAACTGGTTGCCCAGAAGCAGATGGTGTCTCTGGCTCAACTGCAAGAGTCTGCGCTTTTTAATACGCCGCCTGTCCCGTTTCTCCACAACCTCCAGCAGCACCCCGGTCGAGCCATCATTGCCGAAGTCAAAAAAGCTTCGCCTTCCAAAGGTATTATCCGGGCTGATTTTGATCCGCTCGTATTAGCTCAGACGTATGCGGCTTCAGGTGCAGCAGCCATCTCCGTGCTAACGGATCAGAAGTTTTTTCAGGGCCATCTCGACTATTTATGCCTCATCCGCGAGCACGTCACACTGCCGCTGTTGCGCAAAGATTTTCTGTTTGATCCATATCAAGTCTACGAAGCGCGTGCCTATGGCGCCAGTGCCATCCTGCTCATTGTTGCCATCCTCTCGGATGCCCAACTGCAAGAATTCAGTACGCTGGCGTACTCGCTTGACCTCGACTGCTTAGTCGAAGTTCACAATGAGGCCGAACTCGAACGAGCCCTGGCCTGCGGCGCCTCTCTGCTCGGGATTAATAATCGCGACTTGCGCACCTTTCAGACCACGATTGAGACAAGCGAACGCTTGATGCGCCATATCCCAGCTGGAATCACAGTTGTTTCGGAAAGTGGCCTGTCTCGTGCAGAGCAGTTAGCCCGACTCGAATCTCAGGGGGTACGAGCTTTTCTCATCGGCGAAACGTTTATGGCTGCTCCCGATCCCGGCGATCCCCTGCGGGCGATGATCGAAGCGGCGCGCTATCAGCGACCGGCTGCACAGTAGCCATAGTGCAAGTGTACACGTGCACATGAGCGTACGGGTAAAGATCTGTGGGATCACCAATGTCGAGGATGCCTGTCTGGCAGTTGAGGCCGGTGCTGACTTGATTGGTCTCAATTTTTATCCTCCTAGTCCGCGCTGTATCTCTGAACCCACTGCCCGAGAAATTCAGGCTGTCCTGCCTGCGACGGTTTGGAGTGTCGGGGTTTTCGTCAATGCTGAGCGGGAACAGATAGTGACTCTAGCCGGACGCCTCGACCTACACGCTGTGCAATTCCACGGTGATGAAACACATACCGATTGTTCGGGCTGGTCGCAGAAGACGATCAAAGCCGTGCGCATCGGCTCAGAAGATCCATCCCTGGAATGGGAAGCGTATCCCACTGATTATATCCTCCTTGACACCTATCGTCCTGGCCGGTACGGAGGAATCGGAGAGACCTTTGCCTGGGAAGGCGTGGCAAACCTTTCAGCCGCACAGCGCCAGCGCATCATTCTGGCCGGTGGCTTAACACCTGAGAATGTGACTGCTGCGGTACAGGCCGTGCAGCCATGGGCTGTCGATGTTGCCAGTGGGGTGGAAAGTACCCCCGGTCGCAAAGATCCCGAAAAACTGAGAGCTTTTATCCACTATGCCAAGACTGCCTGATAGCCACGGTCATTTTGGTCCGTACGGTGGCCAATATGTTGCGGAAACCTTGATGCCTGCACTGCTTGAGCTAGAGGAATTATACCGTCAGTGTCGGCGCGACCCCGAGTTTCGGCGCGAGTTGCACACCCTCTACCGTGAGTATGTTGGCCGACCGACACCGCTCACTTTTGCTGGGCGGCTGACCGAGCGTTGGGGCGGGGCAAAGGTCTATCTCAAGCGAGAAGATCTGTGCCATACCGGCGCCCACAAGATCAATAATACCCTCGGCCAAGCGCTCCTAGCTAAACGTATGGGAAAAAAGCGAGTTATAGCCGAAACCGGTGCCGGGCAACATGGGGTGGCGACTGCAACCGTCGCCGCTCTGTTTGGCTTTGAGTGCGAAGTTTTCATGGGCAGCGATGACATTGTCCGCCAAGCACCGAATGTCTTTCGGATGCGTTTACTCGGTGCCCAGCTACGTGAAGTCGCTTCTGGCACGCGGACGCTCAAAGATGCCATGAATGAAGCGTTACGCGACTGGATCACCCATGTCTCATCAACATTTTATGTGATTGGCACAGTCGCTGGACCGCATCCGTATCCTATGCTGGTGCGTGACTTTCAGTCCGTGATTGGGCGTGAGGCCAAGCGACAGCTACGCCAAAAAGAGGGCCGCTTACCTGATTACCTGATCGCCTGCGTTGGCGGCGGCAGCAATGCCATGGGATTGTTTGCTCCTTTTGTTGCAGACTCACAGGTCCGCATGATCGGAGTTGAGGCAGGTGGTTTAGGGACAGGACAAAACGCAGCCTCGATTACCGGCGGCCATGTCGGCGTATTACACGGCAGTAAGAGTTACGTCCTGCAAGACGAGATGGGACAGATTCAAGATACGTATTCCTTAGCGCCAGGTCTGGACTACCCTGGGGTAGGGCCTGAGTTGAGCTATCTGAACGATACGCAACGGGTCCAGTATGCCACAGTGAAAGATGACGAAGCCGTGGCTGGAATCAAGCTTCTCGCCGAGACAGAAGGTATCATTCCTGCCTTAGAAAGTGCGCATGCTATTGCCTATGCGGCATCTTTTGTCCCCCGGCTACAGCCTGAAGAGATTGTGGTGATTAACGTGTCGGGTCGCGGTGACAAAGATCTTGAGAGTGTAGCCCGCTATCTCGGTGAACCGCATGAGGTCACAGAGAAGAGGAAGAAAGAGCATGACGCGGATCACTGAGACCTTTGCTGCCCTACATGCGCGCCGGGAAGTCGCCCTGATTCCTTATATCACTGCTGGCGATCCTGATCTTGAGGCGACTTTCGATATTGTCCAGGAGCTGGCTCGTCAAGGTGCCGATATTATCGAACTCGGCGTGCCCTTCTCGGACCCCATGGCTGATGGACCTACCCATCAACGTGCCGCCGAACGCGCCTTGCAGAGTGGAACTTCACTGGCACGCATTCTCGATATGGTCCAGTATTTGCGCCAATCTGTGAATGTACCGATTATTCTGTTTAGTTATTACAACCCCATCTTTCGGTATGGTGGGGAACGTTTTGCCCAGGATGCGCGCGCGGCCGGAGTTGATGGCGTGCTGTGTGTTGACCTCCCGCCCGAAGAAGCCAATGAGCTCAAGCGCGAGACCGATAAACACGATCTTGATCTGATCTTTCTACTTGCCCCAACAAGCTCGCTTGAACGAGCGCGGGCCGTTCTGACCCGTGCGCGTGGTTTTGTGTATTATGTCGCTGTCACCGGAGTGACTGGAGCGCGGACGACGCTGCCGGATGACTTGTCTGAGATGGTCCGGCGCATCCGAGCCCTTTCGCCTGTTCCAGTCGGGGTTGGATTTGGTATTTCTTCTCCCGCCCAAGTCGCAGAAGTCGCCCAGCTGGCCGACGCCGTCATTGTCGGCAGCGCCATCTCCCAAATCATTGAAGCCCACCAAGGGCAAGCTGACCTGCTGCCCAAGGTCGGGGAGTTTGTTGGTAGTCTCAAGCAAGCCTTGCGTGAGCAGGCTGTTCTGGCTGCGGCGCCAGTGGCTGATGTGGCGCCGAAATAAATCTCTTCGTTTCTCGTACCCTCATAGCCATACGTCATAAGTTTGCTACTCTAGCCCTCATCACTAGGAGGAGAAAGATGGGAGTGGGGAGCATGGCTGATTCACGACAACTACGACTTGGCGCGTTTATGCGGCCGGTGAGCATTCATACTGCCGCCTGGCGTTATCCTGGGGCGTTCCCGGATGCGAACTTCAATTTTAGCCACTATAAGCGTTTTGTCCGGACGCTAGAGCGGGGGCGGTTCGACGCCTTTTTCATGGCCGATCACTTGGCTGTGATGAACATGCCTATGAATGCACTGAAACGCAGCGCGACGGTGACGTCCTTTGATCCATTGACGCTGCTTCCAGCACTCGCCACTGTGACTGAGCATTTGGGACTGATCGCTACTGCTTCCACAACGTATAACGAGCCGTATCATGTCGCCCGAAAATTTGCCTCGCTCGATCACATCAGCGAGGGGCGCGCTGGCTGGAATGTTGTCACCTCTGCTAATCCCCGGGAAGCGATGAATTTTGGGCTTGAGGAACATGTAGAGCATGGAGAGCGCTACGAGCGCGCGCGCGAGTTTTTTGATGTTGTCACCGGCCTATGGGACAGTTGGGCGGACGATGCTTTTATCCGTGATGTTGAGACGGGCACCTATTTTGATCCCGAGAAGATGCATGTGCTTGACCATAAGGGACCCCACCTCTCAGTCCGGGGACCGCTCAACGTTGCCCGTCCCGTCCAAGGCTGGCCGGTTATTGTCCAGGCTGGCGCATCCGATGCTGGTCGTCAGCTTGCGGCTGAGACAGCAGAGGTTGTGTTTAGCAGTGCCAATACCCTCGAAGACGGACAGCGCTACTACGCCGATGTGAAAGGCCGCATGCAGGCGTGTGGACGATCCCCCGATCACTTGAAGATCTTGCCCGGTGCGTTTGTAGTGATTGGCGATACGCTAGCCGAAGCGCAGGCGAAGAAGGCAAAACTGGATAGCCTGGTGCATCCTGATAGCGGTATTGCCACGCTGTCCGTTCTGCTCGGCCATGACGTATCCGGTTTTGATCTAGATGGTCCGCTGCCGGATCTCCCAGACAGCAATGCCAGTAAGAGTGGACAACAAAAACTGGTCGATATGGCGCAACGAAAGCATATGACTATCCGCCAAATGGCTCAGTACGTGGGCGGCAGCTTCAGCGTCCTTGAGTTTATTGGCACGCCTGTGACTATTGCTGATCAAATGGAGGAGTGGCTGATGACGGAAGGCTGTGATGGCTTCAATGCCATGTTTCCGTATTTACCAGGCGGACTCGATGACTTTGTCGCTCTGGTCGTGCCGGAACTCCAGCGGCGCGAACTGTTTCGACGCGAGTATGAAGGTACAACGCTACGCGAGAATCTCGGTTTGCCGCGTCCGGACAATCGCTTCTTTCCACACAGATGAAAGCAAGGAGGGATATATGAACACGGAAGAACTCAGAACGCTTCAAGCACCTTTGAAGCAGCAGTACAAAGACCAACCAGAGGCGGCAGTCGTGACACTTAAAGCCCAATCCCGGATTGGCGATGGCATTACCTGTACAGTCGAAACAGGAAAAGCTTTAGTCGAAGCTGGGCTCCACCCGGCAACAGGTGGTGACGGTCTGTCGGCTTGCTCAGGCGATATGTTACTGGAAGCTTTAGCTGCCTGTGCTGGGGTGACACTCAGGGCGGTGGCAACGTCTATTGGTGTTGAGCTGCGGGATGCCACAATCAGTGCAGAGGGCGACCTTGATTTCCGCGGTACGCTTGCTGTTGCCAAAGACGCCCCGGTCGGTTTTAAAAATATTCGCCTCAATTTTGATGTAGATAGTGACGCAACTTCAGAGCAGCTAGCAATATTGTTGAAACTCACAGAGCGCTACTGTGTTGTGTTTCAAACCATCGCCAGCGCTCCAGATATGTCCGTCTCGTGCCAGGCTGCAAACGGCTCATGAGGAAAACAGGTGAGCGATAAAATCTTTGTCTCAGACGACGGACCGGTTCGTATCATCACGATCAATCGGCCTGAGGTGCGCAATGCACTTGATCTTGAGGCCACGACTGCCTTGGGTCAGGCATTTGATGCATTTGAGGCGGATGATGCCGTCAAGGTTGCAGTCTTAACTGGTGCTGCAGGCGGCTTCTGTTCCGGGGCGGACCTAAAGGAAATGGCAGCGGAAGGCGCTCTGTACGAACCCTGGGCAGGGCCGAACGGCCCCAATAGCCGTATCCTGGCCAAGCCGCTGATTGCAGCCGTTGCCGGGCACGCGTGTGCAGGTGGTCTTGGGGTTGCGCTCAGGTGCGATATTCGTATGGCCGATACGACTGCGGTGTTTGGCGTTTTTTCGCGCCGTTTTGGCGTACCCATGAGCGATGGCACAACCGTCCGTTTGCCACAACTCGTTGGTATGGGTGTCGCCCAAGATATGTTGATCACTGGTCGTGCGGTCCATGCCGAAGAGGCATTGCGGATCGGTTTGATCACCCGCTTGGTCGAGGCTGGTACGGTATTGGATGAAGCGATTGCACTTGGCAAACAGATTGCCGCCTTGCCGCAGATTGCCCTGAACTCCGATCGATATTCCGCCTATGTCCAGGACGGTCTCCCCTTGAGCGAGGCATTCGCCCGAGAAATCGCACGTGCCGAAGCCGCCAAAGCGACCGAAGCACAGTCCGGTGCAGCCCGATTCGCGGCGAGGGTCGGTCGGCATGGTCGCTTTGGCGAAGGCCGGAAGTCATAAGCTGTCAGCTCTATTTGTGGACTGTCACTTTTTGTTGATAGACTGAAATCCTGCTTGTTGCCTCGATTTTTTCCTTTCTCTGCCGCACAGTATTTGCTTGACATCATATGGACAGAAAAATTGACTCCTTAGTCTATTGGGTTGGGCAGAAGACCCCAAGGAGGGGTATTCCGCCAGAAGGACAACACCCGCCCTTCTATTCCGTACGCAGCCATGCGCCTGTACGCGCCGCTGGCAATGGAGTGGATTTGTCCATTTACCACCAGGCGTCAATGGGGGGATCTTGGAGGAGATCTTCTCGCCAGCTGGGGAGTCTGAGACCGGACGGGGCATGGGGCGTGCCTCACGAATTTCCACCAACTCTTGACAGTCTGCCTACACCCCCATAGCTTATCGATTCAATTGCTTCAGACCTCGTGAGAGTTGGTGTCGATTCAAGCTATGAGCCAAGCGATTATTTTTGACTGCGACGGCGTGCTGGTGGATAGCGAGCGTCTGGCCAACGCGGTGCTGGTCGAATACGTGCGCGAATTCGGGCTGATATTGTCGCTTGAAGAAGCACTGGCACAGTTCACCGGCGGCAAAATGGCAGACTGCGTGGCTGAACTGGAGCGGCGACTGGGACGCAGCTTGCCGGACCACTTCGTCCCGACATTCCGAGAGCGGAGCGCGGCGGCCTTTCGGGCTCATCTGCGTCCAATTGAGGGCGTTGAAGCGATTGTGAAAAACCTGCACCAGCGCAACCTGCCGTATTGTGTCGCATCGAGTGGACCGCGTGACAAGATTGAACTGAACCTCGGAATCACTGGGCTGCTTCCCTATTTTCAGGCGCGTATCTTCAGCGCATACGAAGTGGAGAAATGGAAACCCGATCCGGGCCTCTTTCTGCATGCCGCACAGGCGCTTGGGGTCGAACCGCAGCAGTGTGCCGTTATTGAAGATAGTCAGCCAGGGATTCAGGCCGGGCTGGCCGCCGGAATGATGGTGTTTGCCTATCAATCTGAGTCTGCAGAACCTGTGCAATCTGTGCTGCAAGGCAAGCGTGCAACCCAGTCTTCGTCAAGCGTTCACACGTTTCGCCGTATGGCTGAGTTGCAGACAATGCTGGACCAATGCATCATTCCTCAGTCCCTTCTCCCTCAGGGAGAGGGGTAGGGTGAGGGAGAAAACAGGTTTCTGCCAAGGGCCACAATCCCAGCGCTTCGCTGGCGCGTTGGGACTCTCTGTCTTCGCTCTCACCAGGGGGATTTACGATCTGCCCGCTGAGGTGGTAGGCTCCATCTCCAAGAGTAAACAGGGGGAGTGGGAAAAAATCGATGGCCACGCATGAATTGAGGCGGGCACAAGAAGATGCTGAGGCAATCTGGGTCAAGTGTACTGCCTGCCAAGATATCCTCTTCCGCAAAGAGGCCGAGCGGCGTCTATTTGTGTGTCCCAAATGTGGCGCCCATCTCCGATTGACGGTCGAGCAGCGGCTCTTCTTAGTCATTGACCGTGGCTCTTTTGTTGAACACGATGCCAACCTGAGCCCGAGTGACCCCTTAGAGTTTACCGACCGCAGATCGTATCCTGATCGGATTGCCGCTGCCCAGGCAAAAACTGGCCGAGCAGAAGCGGTGGTGTGTGGGGTGGCCACGATTGAGGAACACAAGGTTGCCTTAGGGCTGTTCGATTTTGCCTTTTCCGGCGGCAGTATGGGCACCGTTGTTGGCGAGAAACTGACTCGGGTCATCGAGCATGCTTTGGCAGAACAGTTGCCGGTCATTTTTTTCTCCAGTTCTGGAGGCGCCCGCATGCAAGAAGGCGTCTTGTCGCTGATGCAAATGGCCAAGGTCAATATGGCTCTCGATCGTCTGCGCACGGCTGGCCTGCCGTATATTTCTGTGATGACCGATCCGACAACCGGTGGGGTGGCAGCATCTTTGGGCATGATTGGCGATATCAATATCTCCGAGCCCCAAGCATTAATCGGTTTTGCCGGTCCGCGAGTTATTGAGCAAACGATTCGTGAGAAACTCCCACCAGGGTTCCAGCGGGCCGAGTTTTTACTTGAGCATGGCATGCTCGATATGGTTGTTGAACGAAAAGACTTACGCAGCGTCCTCGGACAGACCTTGGGATTGTTACGTGACTAAGAGTCACCCCAGGCCAACACAACCAGTAATTTCCCTCTCATTGGTGACACGATTTTCTGTATGCTCACCTATACTGAGACCCTAGATTTTCTGTTCCAACGTGAAGTCGAGCGCATAGACCTCGGGCTCGAACGAGTCGAGGACGCTTTACGTCTGTGTGGCTCTCCCCACACCCGGGTGCCGATCGTACACATTGCCGGGACAAACGGGAAAGGTTCAACGGCGGCTATTATACACGCCGTGCTGAGTGCGGCCGGCTACCGGGTTGGGTTGTTTACCTCACCGCATCTCATTGATTTTTGCGAACGGATTCGACTCGGCTCGGACTGGATCAGCGAGCAAGAAGTGATTGCCGGAGTGGCTCAGATCCGGACCCAGGTCGAGCCTGCGCATATTCCCCTCACTCCGTTCGAGATGATGAGTCTCCTGGCCTTCCAGGCTTTTGCTCAGGCCGACCTTGATCTCGCAGTTGTAGAAGTTGGCTTAGGCGGACGACTGGACGCGACAAATGTGGTATCGCCACTGGTGAGTACAATTACCCAGATTGGCTTAGATCACCAAGCCTATTTGGGCACAACGCTGGCTCAGATCGCGCGAGAGAAGGGCGGAATTATCAAGCCTGGGGTTCCGGTCGTGATTGGCAATATGGATGCAGACAGCCGCACGACTCTGTGTGACATAGCGCACCAGGCGGGGAGTCCGAGCCTCGTGTCTGGTGTGGATTTCTCAGTCCAGCAAACCTCTCAACAAACCTGGTCAGGAACCGAGTGTTTTTCCTATCAGGGTCAAGACTGGCAGTTCGAGGAACTCCATCTCGGCCTCCGAGGCCCATTTCAGCGTGATAATGCGGCAACAGCCTTAGCAACCTTAGAGTACCTGCAAACACACTTTCCAGTGTCGCCGACTCAGCTACGCCATGGCTTGCAGCGCGCCGTCTGGCCAGGACGTTTTCAGATCGTTTCAGACCATTCAGATCTTGCCGAGCAGCCCTTGGTCATTCTTGATGGCGCGCATAATCCGCAGGCTGTCACTGCGCTGGTCGATGCCTTGCCCTCAGTCTTACACGGGCGGCGGGTGACGCTCCTGTTTGGGGTCATGCAGGATAAGGATTGGCCAGCCATGCTGCCAGCCTTGGCCACTATTGCCGACAAGGTTATTGTCACCCAGGTGCAAAATGGGCGGGCTGAAGACCCGCACCTGGTCCAGAAGGCATTCTCGGCCTGGTGTCCCACCCGTGTTGTCTCAGATGCTCGAACAGCCTGTCAGAGTCTCGTCAATGAGCTCGGAGCAGACACTGCCTTAGTCGTATGCGGCTCGCTTTTTTTAGTGGGCGAGGTCATTGGCCTCTTTCCGGCAGCTCTGGCTGCATCGGTTGGGGGTGTCGAATCTGAGGAATCGGCCGCCCCACCAAAAGGGAACGGTGGAGGGAATGTTGGAAGGAATGTCGGATGATGCAGTTTGGATGTCTGATTGTCATTGCATGGCTGCTCAGCGTGACCCCAGTACGGGGGCAGACGGAAGCGGTTCGGCAAGCGGCATCTGAGGAATCGGCAGATGCTCAGGCCGCAGCCAAGCCGCAGGACTCAGAGGAGTCTCGGGACCCAGAAGATGAGCCGCTGCAGGTCGAGGCTGAGTCGCTGAGCTATGAGGAAGACAGTGACACCGTCACCGCAACTGGGGATGTTGTTGTCATTAAAGGTGATACCAAGGTGACGGCTGATTCGATTAGTGTCAATCGGACCACAAATGCAGTTGATGCCCGGGGCAATGTCGTGGTGCATAATCCCGAGGGAACGATCGAAGCTGAGGCGTTGCAGTTCGAAATGGAGGAGGAAATTGGGCTGATTTCTGACGGTACTGTGCGTCTGCCCCGTCACCAGTACACCATTACCGGCAAGAAGCTCCAGAAGTCGTACGGTCAAACCTACCATGTCGAAGAGGGGACGGTGACGACATGTGAATGTGATGATCCTAAGAAAGCGGATTGGAGTATCGGGACCAAAACGCTGGATCTGACCAAGCGGGGGAAAGGGGTCGTGCGTGGCGGACTACTCAAAGTACGCGATGTGCCCATCTTATACCTGCCGTATGTCTCCTTCCCCGTTCAGACTGACCGCCAAAGTGGCTTTTTGTCTCCCGGCTATGGGTTTTCAAGTAAACGCGGGTTTCAATGGCAACAGCCTTTTTATTGGGCGATTAATAAAAGTCATGATGTAACGGTGACCGGCAATGTTGAAACCGCTGCACGGATCGGGCTGTTGGGGGAATATCGGTATGCGCCAAACAGGAATCTGGAAGGCCATCTGGTCGCCTCCTATTTCAACGAAAAAATTCGGGGACCAGCTTCGACCTCTTCTCCGACCAACCGCTGGAGTCTGACTGGCACCCATCGCCAGAAATTACCCCATGACGTGCGTCTGTACGGGGATTTTTTCTTTGTTGGCGATGACCGTTTCCTACGCGAGATGAACACTCCTTTTTACGCTGGCTCCGGCGATGTTGAGCTGCGCTCGCGGCGTTGGACGCGCTCGCGAGCCGGAGCCGTGAAAACGTGGGATCGATCCTTACTACGGGGGGAAAGCTTTTATTTTCAGGATCTGAGAAACGACGATACTTATGCCTTCCAAGTCCTCCCAACGATTCAGTTTCAGACTGCCCACCACATCTGGAAGGATCGTTTGGAGGTTGGTGCGGATGTACAAGGTGCCAATTTTTTTCGGGAAAAGGGCTATTATGGCCAACGGCTGAATATTTCTCCGTGGATATCTTTACCATTTTCTTTGGGCGGCTATGTGTATGGATCGCTCAAAGCGACCGCGCATGAAACTCTTTATCATATGAGTTCTGAGGAGCAGGTTTTTCCTGAAAATCTGGGACGCCAGAAACCAGACACGACGTTTGATCGGTTCGAGCCGAATGGGACGCGCAGCCGGGAAACCTTCGAAATCAAAGCAGAGATTGGGACGCGTCTGACCCGTGTGTTTCAGGTGAACTGGGGCAGCTTGAAAAAGCTGAAACATGTTGCCGAGCCGCACGTATCCTACACGTACGTGCCGGTTGTGAATCAAGATGATCTCCCTCTGTTTGACGGTCTTGATCGTATGAATAGTCGCAGCCTGTTTGGTTATGGTGTGACCAATCGCTTGATGGGCAAATTTGACACAGGAACTGCTGAGACCGCCGAGGGAGCCGCTACGACAAGCGTCCGCGAGTTGGCCCGATTGACTGTGATGCAGGCCTATGATCCAAGCCGACGGCTGCGCGAAGGAGCTGAGCGATTTGGGATCAGCGAAACCCGCCAGCACTTCTCTGACGTTGCGATTGATGCCCGCCTCACCCCGTTTCCTTTTTTGCGTCTTACCTCCGACACGATCTACGACATTGACCAAGCAGAAATAACAGCCACCCGAGTCGGCGCCTATCTCACTGACCCACGTCCGCTGCCGGAAACAAGTCCGTTGTTTCAGCAGCTACAACGCCGAACAACTCTTGGCGTGTCGTATCGAACGATTTCTGACCGTCTCCTCAAAGAACTCAATGCGAACCTGATTGTCCGGCTGAATGAATACTTCTCCGCCGCCTATTTCAGCCGCTATGATTTGAACGACAACTCGTTCATCGGCAACCGCTACTACCTCCGCTTTCTCTCGTCGCAACGCTGCTGGGCGTTTGATCTGGGTATTGTTGATAAAGTCAACCCGAGCGAAACTGAGTTCCGGTTTGCCGTCACCCTCATTGGGATTAGTTCATTCGGGCGACAGGCGTTTTGATGCCGATGTTCGGTCAAGGGACAAACGGTAACACACGGCCTGTAAATGACTCGAAAGCTCTTCTCTGGAAGAGCGAAGCTGTGGACAACGATGAGGCTCTCTCGTTCTCTCGGCACTCGAAGAGTCCAGTCGCCAAGCTTGCCGCTCAATCTGAATGTCGATTCCAAGTCAAAATCCGAACCGGCGGCTGCCTGAGACCAATCCACGCTGTTTTCTTCACTTTCTTCATGGCTCCTCTAACGAAAAGGTGAGGATGTAATGAGGAGATAAGAGGGATAAGGAGAGGAGTAGGGGAGAGAGATAAACCTGGAAGAAAAGCCGGAGAGGAGCTGTCCTTAGGGAAGGAAAAAAGTACACAGCGATGGATCGTTATGTTGGCATCTATCAAGGTATAGTGAAAGACAATCGAGACCCGGAAAAGCGGCTGCGGATACAAGTCGAGGTGTTTGAAGTCGCGGGTGTGACCGGCTGGGCAGTGCCCTGCCTTCCGCCGGGAGTCAGGACGCTGCCCGACATAGGAGAAACGGTCTGGCTCCTGTTTCAAGGCGGCGATCCCAAAAAGCCTGTATGGGTTGGAGTGCTACCGGGGGCTTTAGAAACGGAGGGAAGGTAGATGTGGTTTTGGCCGGATAAGGGCAGTCGAACTGGGAGTCTCCCGAGTGCCTGTATAGGAGTCCTTCCCCGGCTATCCGCGAGCGGGACCAGGGAGAAGCTTCTACCAAGCAGTATGAGGGCTCTAATCTTGGCCAATCAACACAGGCCGAAAGACTGCCAATATTCGTTCCATTTCCTGAGGGTCGCGGTAGGGCAGCAAATGATTCTGTTGCAAAACGTCAGGTCCGTCTGTCCCCCCCCCTTTAGGAAAGGGGGGAGTATGAACGAGACTCCTTGCGGCTTTGCCCCTATTGCCGAGACCGAAACAGATACACCCGACCAACCGCAACGCGGTCTCGAATCGTTTGGCCTGCGGCACCGATAGCAAAATCGGGTATCTCGTCGCCATCAACATCGCCAGGCGAAGCCATCGCGTAGCCAAATGTGGAGCCTTGATGCGGAGCCGGGTTGTCGAAGGTGGCGACCATCGCGACCGTTGAACAAAAAACTTCACCTTGCAGATGCAGTGCGTCTACGGTCTGAAATGGCGCGGAAACGAGCACTTCAGGAGTATTGTCGCCATTGAGATCGGGGACTGCATTGAGCCGGTAGCCAAAGGTTGCATACGGTTTGGCGAGTCCCGGACTTTTCAGGGCATAAATCAGGCTGCCGTCTATACCGCTAAACACAAAGGCCGCGCCATGCGAGCGGTACTGATCGCTTCTTTATACGGAGCGCCGATCAACACATCTGAGACCCCATCCTGGTTGAAATCTCCGTTTGCTGTAACATGCCAGCCAAAGACTGCACCTGGACGAGGAGTAGGGTCGTTAATCGTATACAGCAGGCTGCCATCCTGGCCGCTAAAGGCATGCACTTGGCCTTGTACGGTAAACTCACCGACGGACGTATACGGGGCCCCGACCAGGATATCGGGTACGCCATCAGCATTCAGATCTCCGGTGCCGGTGATCGACCTGCCAAAGACAGCGGCACTGGCAGGAGGGGGTGGGGCTAAGATGCGCAGCAGGCTGCCATCGTGACCATTGAAGACAAACACGCGTCCGCTGCCAGCTTGGCCAATAGCACCAACCAACAGCTCTGGAATATTATCCTGGGTCAGGTCACCGGCCGACGCAACCTCCCAGCCAAAGCCGGCCCCTTTTTGCTGCTGGGGTGCTTCAAGAGACTGCAGCAGCTGACCGTCTTTGCCGCTAAAGACAAAAGCTTGGCCACTGCCGGCGTCTTTGAGCGCTGGTTCTTCCCCTCCAGGGGCGGCAAGTGAACGCCTGACCAGGTCCAAATCTGTGTCTTTTTCACCTTGACCAAAAGCACCGACGATAAGGTCAGTGATACCGTCTTGATTTATATCGCCGGCCGCAGCAACCGCGACGCCAAAGCCGGCGTCTGGCTGTGGGTGAGGATTGTCGAGCGTGTACAACAGTTTGCCGCTCTGGCCACTGAAAACAAAAGCACGACCTTGTTTCAAATTATCCTGCCAACCGTGTTGATACGCCCCGACCAAATAGTCTGGAGTCTGGTCACCATCGATATCGCCAACGACTGCCAGGGAGGAGCCAAAACCGGTGAATGACAGCCGGGAGGGATGCTCCAGCATGAGTAGACCAGGAGCTGCCGATACCGCCGAGAGTGTTGGTGTAAGAAAAAAGGCGAGGAAGAAAAAAGCTGTACGGCAAGAGAAGCGAGAGAAACTGCGCATATTCTGCCTCCGTGTTTAGCGTGTTGCTCGTGTGAGTATGAGCAGCAAATGCTGAAAGCCCAACACAAAGGGGGACGCGAGCTGCCGCACAGCTGGGAGGTCAGCCCGCTCTAGACGTGGAAACCGATCAAGCAAGACATTCAGGGTGATTCTGGCCTCGGCTCGGGCTAAGGGAGCCCCGAGACAATAATGGATGCCCTTGCCAAAGGCGACGTGATTTTGCGGTTCACGATCGAGGCGGAATGCATCTGGGTCCGGGAAAACTGTCGGGTCTCGGTTGGCCGCGCCGTAGAAGATCATCACCGCCTCGCCTTGAGGAATCCGAACGCCTGAAACTTCTACCTCGCGCGTTGTGACACGGAGCAGCCGCTGAGCCGGGCTCTCGTAGCGGAGAGCTTCGTCGATGACGGAATCGATTAGCTCCCGATGCTGACCGATCTGCTGCCACAGGTCTGGGCGGTCAACCAAAATATTGAGCATATTGCCGATGAGGTTGACGGTTGTTTCGTTTCCAGCAAGCAGCAGCAGGGTACAAAATCCTAGGATTTCCCAATCGTGAAGCAACTCTCCTTCGACATCAGCCTCGACTAGGGCGGTAATCAGATCCTCTGCCGCCTGTGTGCGTCGAGTCACAATAATCTGTTTGAAATAGGCCAGCATGTCTTGCATTCGTTGGGCTCGTTCGTGTGGTTCCAAGCCCAGAATCGACATCGTCGCCGCTGACCAGCGCCGAAAGGTGGCATACTCCTCTTCAGGAATCCCAATGAGGGAGGCGATGACTTTGGTGGCGAGCGGGATAGCGTAGGACTGGACGATATCGGTCTGGCCTGGTCCGCGATTCTCTAGGAGTCCGTGAGCGATAGCGGTAATCCGTGGCTCCAAAGCTTCAACGCGTTTCAGGGTAAACGCAGTATTAACCAGGCGCCGAAAGCGGCTGTGACGCGGAGGGTCGTCGGTCAGCAGAACTAGCTTGGGTCCAATTTTTTCTTCAAGCGGGTTATTGGCTGATGAGAAGGTCGTATGATCCCGCAGGGCACTATATACATCGTGATATTTCATCAGTACCCAGGCGTGCATGGGCTCGTCTATCCCCGGAGCAACACCGCCTGGGAAAAAGATGTAGTTCAGTGGCGACTGCTCACGCAGTTGGTGATAGGCCGGGTAGGGGTTGGCAATGACTGCTGGACTGTTGAGTTGGTCGGCACAATCAAACGGCTGTACCAAATCTTGTGAATCGCGATTTTTGTCCTGAGTAATAGATGTCTCCATATCTGCCTCTCATGTTTTTGTGACACTCGTTATAGTATGCTGGCGGAGCACGAGTCATGAGAAAAGAGTGAGTCTTTGGTGAGGATGTGGTGAGCGAAATAAGAAACACGATGCAGTGTCAGTTTGGCCCATTCCGTTTTGATGCTGAGAATGCGCAGCTGTGGCACGACCAACACACCGTTGCCCTCAAACCTAAAGCGTTTGCTGTCCTCCAACATTTGCTGGCCCATGCCGGACAGTTGGTGGCTAAAACTGAGCTGCTCAATACGATCTGGGCCGACGCAGTTGTGACTGATGGCGTCCTCAAATTTTGTATCCGAGAGCTGCGCAGCGTGTTGGGCGATGACGCCAAAGCGCCGCAGTTCATTGAGACCGTGCATCGGCGGGGATATCGGTTTATTGCTGCGCTCCGCTTCGCTCCGGGAGAGCAGAGTTCAACGTTCAAGGTTCAACGTTCCCAACCCCCAATTCCTAGCTTCGTTGGTCGTGAGACTGAGCTTACTCAGCTCCAGGGCTGGCTGGAGAAAGCGCTCAACGGTGAGCGCCAGATTGTCTTCATCACCGGCGAGCCAGGGATTAGAAAGACGACGCTGGTTGAAGCGTTCTGTTCTTCTAGCCGGGCAACAACGGAACTGCTGGTTGGTGTCGGCCAGTGTGTTGAGCAATTTGGTGTAGGAGAGGCATATCGGCCTGTTATTGAAGCCTTGGGACGCATCTGTCGTCAGTCAGACGGCTAGCAGTTGATCTCTTTGCTGCACAAATATGCACCCAGCTGGCTGGGCCAGATGCCATCACTACTCAGCGAGGCAGATCAGGTCGCTCACATAGACAGCGGACTCGTGGCGACCCGTGGGCGGATGCTGCGAGAGATGGCGGAAACGCTGGAAGCTTTTGCTGCTGAGCAGCCGTTGGTCTTGGTTTTGGAAGATCTGCATTGGAGTGATGCCTCGACTCTTGAGTTGTTATCTGTTGTTGCTCGGAGGAGCGAGTCGGCTCGTCTGCTGGTGATCGGTACCTACCGTCCTGTTGACGTGCGGGTCAGTGAACACCCCATGCAGAGCGTGCAACAGGAACTGCAACTGCACGACTTGTGTGAAGAACTCGCGCTGAACTCCCTCAGCGAAACCGCTATCGGAGAGTATCTGGCAGTGCGTTTTCCAGATCAAGTTTCCCAGTTTTCCCAGGATTGCTCTGTCGCGTTGGCGGCACGTATTTATCAGCGCACAGATGGTAACCCTCTCTTTGTCGTGAATATTGCAGACATGCTTGTGCGGGGGGGAGGTCCAGGACCGGAGCTGGAAGAAGAGGCAGGAGAAGGGCCGATAGTCGGTCTCCCCGAGAACTTACAGCGTTTTATTGAATGGGAAGTGGAGAAATTAGCCGAGGGCGAGCAGCAGGCACTTGAAGCGGCCAGCGTGGTCGGGGCAGATTTTTCAGTCGCCGCCGCTGCTGCCGGTCTCGAACAATCGACTGAATCGATTGAAGAACTGTGTGAAATGCTCGCAAAACGAGGCCAATTTTTGCGGGCAGAAGGACTAGCCAAATGGCCGGATGGAACTGTTTGTACGCACTATCGTTTTATCCATGCTTTATACCAGGAGGTTTTATACGCACGCATTGCGCCTGGGCGACGTATTCGTCTACATCAACGTATAGGGGAACGCATTGAAGCAGCGTATGGTGAGCAAACAACGCCGGTCACTGTAGAACTTGCTGTGCATTTTGACCAGGGGCACGAGACACAACGGGCTGTCGCGTATTATCAGTACGCGGGGGAACATGCTCTACGGCGGCACGGGTACCAGGAAGCCATTCGACATTTGAGTCGAGGTTTGGAGTTGCTGCGTGGTCTCCCGCAAACGCGGGAACGTGTTCAGCAAGAGATCGCCTTTCATCTTTCTCTTGGTGCGCCGCTCCTTGCTACTAAGGGGAATGGCGACCCAGAAGTTGAAGCCAACTATCTTCAGGCTCGGGCGCTGTGCGAACAGATTGGAGAGACTGAGCAGCTCTTTCCCGTTCCTGGTGGATTAATCACGGTCCATTGTCTGCGGGCAGAACTGACGCGTGCGTACACCTTAGGAGAACAATGTCTGTCGCTCGCCCAGCAGAAAAATGACTCTGCCTCGCTGCTCGAAGTCTCTATGATCCTGGGCTCGATCCTGCTGTGGCGTGGAGATTTGAGCTTGGGACGGACATATCTTGAACAGGGGCTGACATTGTACGATCGGTGCCACCATCATGTGCATGCCTTTGTGTATGGACAGGACCCTGGTGTGGTATGTTCCGCGAACATGTCTTATGTGCTGTGGTTACTTGGCTATCCTGATCGAGCGCGTGAAAAATGTCACGAAGCGTATGCTTTAGCTCAGGAACTGGAGCATCCGTACAGTTTAGGCTTTGCGCTGAACTGGGCGGCGATGCTGGCTCAATTGTGTTTGGATAGGCAGGGCGTACACACATGGTCTGAGACTGCGACGGTCCTGGCTGAGAAGCATGAATTTGCCCATTTGTTAGGAGTCGTCAGGATGCTGTCCGGATGGGCACTGGTTGAGCAAGGGAAAAGGGAAGATGGTATCGCTGTTATGCAGGTAGGACTGGTTGCAGCCCAAAACAGACAGGCCATCTTGATGCAGCCGTATGTGTAAGCTCTGCTTGCCGAAGCGCTGGGAAAAACTGGGCAGCTTGAAGAAGGGCTGCGGTGTGTTGCGGAGGGCTTGGATTTGATTGAGAAGACTGGCGAGCGATGGTGGGAGGCGGAACTGTATCGGGTGAAGGGCGAGCTGGTTCTGGAGGAAATGAAGACAAGTCAAAAGTCAAAAGCCTGTCCTGAGCAGGGTCGAAGGAGCAAAAGGCAAATGTCACAAGTAGGAAAGGCAGAGGAGTGTTTTTGGCAGGCGATTGAGATTGCGCGCTCGCAGCAGGCCAAGTCGCTGGAGTTACGAGCTGTGATGCGGCTCAGTCGTGTGTGGCAGACGCAGGGGAAAAAAGCAGAGGCTCGGCAGGTGTTGGAAGAGTGCTACGGCTGGTTTACCGAAGGGTTCGGTACGGTTGACCTGCGGCAGGCGCAGAGTTTGCTCGTAGAGCTGAAGTGAGCGGGAAGTGAGTGGAATGATACGGGAGAGGAAATGGAACTGAAAGTTATTGTGTATGCTGTAAAAGATGGCATCGCCACGGTCACCCTGAACCGTCCCCAACGTCGGAACTCGTGGACGGGACGGATGCATGCGGAGTACCGCTGGGTGTTGGAGCAGGCTGAGCAAGACCCTGCGGTGCGGGCGATTATTGTGACTGGGGCAGGCGATGCGTTTTGTGTTGGGGCGGACTTTCGAGCGCTGGAAGGACATGTTGACAAAGGTGGCTATGATCCGGGTACGCCGGATGAGATGGCAACGCCTGGTTATGGGGTGCGGCCCGAGTTTGATGCGGATTTTGCGTATCAGTTTGGCATGGCCAAGCCCGTTATTGCCGCAATGAACGGGTCGGCGGCTGGAGTGGGGTTGGTCATGGCCTGTTATGCTGACCTCCGTTTTGCTGTGACAGGGGCTAAGCTGGCGACTTCGCACGGCAAGCTCAATTTGCCAGCTGAGTTTGGGCTGTCGTGGTTGCTGCCACGCTTGATTGGAGTAACGAGAGCGAATGATTTGCTGCTGTCGAGTCGAGTCTTTTTGACAGATGAGGCGTATGAACTGGGACTGCTGAATGCCGTCTTGCCGCCGGATGAGTTGCTGCCGCATACCTACCGGTATGCCCGTAATCTCATTGATACGGTTTCGCCAGGATCACTACGAGAGACGAAACGGCAGATTTATACCGATTTGCATCGCGACGCAAAATCGGCTGTTGAATATTCCAACGCCACGATTCGCAAGATGGCCAAAGAAGATGATTTTACTGAAGGAGTCGCGGCCTTTATGGAAAAGAGGCCGCCACGCTGGTCGGGCTCGTAATAGAAAAAGAAACGCGGCCAAGATGGCCGCGCCACTCTATGTCTCAGTCTCTTTGTGGCACGGGCTTCCAGCCCGTGTGAAGCGAGCTACTTTGCCTCCGGCGCCGGAACTTCCTCCATCCGCGCCGTTGTATCCGTATCATACTCAGCATTCAGCGCCCGGACGATCATGCCGTGCATACGCCACAGACCGCTGACAATAAGCAGTTCGACAATCTCTGGATCAGCTAAATGCCGCTTCAAAGCAGCAAAGGTCGCGTCTTCAATCAGATTACGTGACAGCATTTCATCAATCGCCGCCATGACTGCCCGCTCGGCTGGGGTATATAGATCGCTTGTTGTCCAGCCTTTGATGGCCGCTAGCTTTTCCTCGGGCACGCCTACACTACGAGCAATTTTCAGATGCTGGGTATACTCCGATTTCGAGTCGCCACCGATCGCGGTCCGTAGAATTGCTAGCTCACGCAGCTGAGGCGGCAGCTTGCGTCCGGGCTGTAGCATGGTGAAGAGGGAGCCGTAGGCGGAGACTAAGAGATCCGGTACCAAGGCCAAGGTCGTCCAATAATCCCCGGGAGAGCCGATGACCGTGCCAGGCTCAGCAACGGGATCACGTTCACCAAACATTTCTTGGTAGATTTTTGCGACTTCTGGTGTGGCTTCTGCTTTTGGTACCTGACGTAATCGTCCCATTGACTCCTCCTATTTACGGCTGCTGCGTCTCGGCTCCTGGAGCTGGCAGCTGCTGTGTTGCAGGTGGCGACTGGGGCGACTGATATGATTGTGGAGCGCGGGCAGGCAGCGATTTTGCCACCTTCGTCATATCTAATGATACCCATACGACCCAGGCAGTAAGTGCCAGATACAGAATCGTAAACATCTGCATACGTTTGATTAAGCCGGGCAATTTTTCCGGGTCAAATTCTTCACCGCGGAGATCGGTCCGGACCAGCCGATGGCCCATACCAATAATGGCGGACGTACTGATCATGATCAGCACAAAGACAAGCAAGAGCTTCAATCCAAGAATTCCGCCCAGCAGTTCGAAAAATTGTGAGCCGAGCCGTTCCTTATAAGACGTCAGGTTAAACGCTCCGGTCATGATAATAACGCCCAGGGCGCCAATGCTGAGCGGATTATAGGCTTTAAGTCCTTGGGCCAGGAATTTCTGTTTTTCCTGCGCAGAGGAAAGCTGATCGGCCATAGGCAGGAGGACCACCAGCAGAGTAACGCCACTGCCCAGGAAAACAGTGATTGCCAACAAATGAATCCACAGGTTGAGTTGTTCAGTCATATCGGCGGCTGTTAAACCAGAGGGACTGGGAAATGTAAATGGCAGGCAAATCAGCTGAATTTCTGCATTGACACTGAAAACCGGGGCCGATATTCTCGCCGCGAGGCCTAGTCTGTCAAAAATATGATTTTCCGAAAATGAACAAAGCGAGGCAAAAATAATGGCCGAGAGAATACTGCTCCGCCACCTGGATGTGCCCGACATTCGAAAACTCGATGTCTACGTCGAAAACGGGGGTTATGAAGCGGCAAAAAAGGCGCTTACTACCCTCAAACCCGAAGAGGTCACCGCCCAAGTCAAAGACTCCAATCTGCGTGGCCGCGGCGGGGCTGGGTTTGTCGCGGGAATGAAGTGGGGCTTTCTACCCAAAGACTCAGATAAACCCGTCTATCTGTGTGCCAATGCAGACGAGAGCGAACCAGGGACGTTTAAAGATCGGGCGATTATTGAGTGGAATACCCACGTCTTGCTCGAAGGTATCCTGATTGCCGCTTACGCGATTAACTCGCATACCGCTTACATCTATATTCGGGGCGAGTTCGCCCTTGGGGCTAAGCGCTTGCAAGAGGCCATCGACGACGCCTATGCCCAGGGTTTTGTGGGCAAAGATATCTTCGGCTCGGGATTTGACCTCGACGTGTATGTGCATCGGGGTGCCGGGGCGTATATTTGTGGTGAAGAGACTGGGTTGATCCAATCTCTCGAAGGTAAACGCGCCTATCCGCGCATCAAACCGCCATTTCCGGCGGTCTACGGCCTGTTTGGCTGCCCAACGATTGTCCAGAATGTCGAGACCTTAGCATGTGTGCCATCCATTCTGCACAACGGCCCGGAATGGTTTAAAGCCATCGGTCCAGAGACTGGTCCTGGCCCAAAGAT
Organism: Binatia bacterium; assembly: GCA_965231765.1. GTDB lineage: Bacteria > Desulfobacterota > Binatia > Bin18 > Bin18 > JAAXHF01. The sequence goes on along the minus strand of OZ246887.1, from coordinate 1,922,516 downwards.
TTATTGTGTCAGCGGTCATGTAGAAAAACCGGGTTTGTATGAATTGCCCCTGGGCATACCACTGCGCGAAGTCATTTATGATCACGCTGGCGGAATCCGAGGCGGTAAAAAGATGAAAGCAGTCATGCCGGCTGGCTCCTCATTCCCCATCCTGACCCCCGATGAAATCGATGTGAACATGGACTTTGATTCCATGCGGGCGATTGGTGCCTTTCTGGGTACGGCTGGGGTCATTGTCATGGACGAAGACACCTGCATGGTCCAAGCGCTCGAAATCATCGATCGTTTCTATCATCATGAATCGTGTGGCCAATGTTCACCGTGTCGAGAAGGCACCGGTTGGTTGCACAAGCTGCTGGCGCGCTTAGAAGAAGGCAATGGCCAGCCTGGTGATATTGATCTGATTGACCGTATTTGCACCAATATGGCTGGTAACACGGTGTGCGTGTTGGCTGATGCGGCGGCCATGCCGACCCAGAGCTACCTGAGTAAATTTCGTGATGAATTTATGGCCCATATCACCGAGGGCGGATGTCCGCTGAAGAAAAAGGCCGACAAGCAGCCTGAAGCTGCGTGAGGTTCCTATGCCAAAGATTGAAATTGATGGGCAGGAGATTACGGTCGAGGATGGGCTGAACATCATCCAGGCGGCCGAACGCCTCGACGTTGAGGTGCCACATTATTGTTACCATCCGGGGCTGAGCATCTCGGGCAATTGCCGGATGTGCTTAGTTGAAATCGAGAAAATGCCCAAGCTTCAGATCGCGTGCAATACGCGGGTGAATGAGGGCATGGTCATTCATACCAAAAGCCCCAAGGTCAAGGCCGCACAGTCGGCAGTCTTAGAGTTCATTTTGGTGAATCACCCGGTGGACTGCCCCATCTGTGACCAGGCTGGTGAGTGTAAGCTGCAAGACTATTACATGGACTATGGAGCGTATAAGAGTCAGATGCAGCTGGAAGCCAAGGTTGTAAAAGAGAAAGCGGTTGCGATTGGGCCGCAGGTCATGCTTGATCAAGAGCGTTGCATTCTATGCGCGCGCTGCACCCGTTTTCTTGATGAAGTCACCAAGACGAGCGAGTTAGGCATTTTTGACCGAGGTGATCATTGCAATATTGACCTGTTCCCGGGCAAGCAGCTGGAGAATCCGTATGCGATGAATGTGGTTGATGTGTGTCCCGTCGGCGCACTGACGGCCAAGGACTTTCGGTTTAAAGCGCGAGTCTGGTATTTAGAAAAGACTGAATCAATCTGCACGCATTGTGAGACTGGTTGTAATGTTGACATCTACCACCGGCGCGGCCAGATGTATCGTTTGCGGCCACGTCAGAATATGGATGTGAATGAATTCTGGATGTGTGATGAAGGCCGCCTGTCCTATAGCGCCTTGCAACAGGAGAGCCGCATCCTGCAGCCAATGACCCGAGGCGAGACGACATTCAATCAGACCTCCTGGGACGACGCACTGCAGAAAGTCGTTGGCATAGTGAACACGGTCAAAGAAGAGTACGGGGCTGATGCGGTGGCTGCGATTGTTGGTGCCAAGGCAACCAACGAAGAAGCTTATCTCTTATCCCGTATCCTGAAAGAACAGATTGGCACGGAACAGACTGTGGGTTTGTCGTGGTCGCCCGATAATGCATTCCAAGATGATTTGCTCATTCGGGCCGACAAGAATCCCAATACGCGTGGGCTCAAGACCTTAGGCTTATTGAATGGTGGAGGCGAGGGGGAAACTATTCTGACTGCTGCCAGTGAAGGCAAGATCAAAGTCCTGTTTGTGCTCGGCGCAGATATTGTAGCCGCTCTGGGCCAAAACAAAGTGGATGCGGCCTTAAGCGATGTTGAGGTTGTGCTACTTGATACCGACTACACGGACACAGCAGAATATGCGGATGTGGTCTTGCCTATTGGCACAGCCCCAGAGACCGATGGCAGCTGCATTAACCATGCCGGCCGTGTCCAGCGCCTGCGCCAAGCCTTTCCGCCTCCGGGCGAGGGCAAGACCGGCTGGGAAGCTCTCGCGCTGCTGAGCACCAAACTCGACGGTCCAGATGCTGTATCAGTCAGTGAGGTATTTGCCGAGTTAACCAAAGCGGTGCCTGCTTTTACAGGTCTCACCTACGGAAAGATTGGTGCCCACGGCACACCGCTGCCAGAACTCCAGCCCACACAAGATTCAGCTGAAGTAGAGGTATAAGAAGAGTTTTTCGCTTTTGCTTCGGATGTAACAATTCCACGTCCCCTCTCCCCTCGTGTGAGAGGAGTACTTCCCCATGCAAATCGCCACCTGGAACGTCAATTCCATTCGTGCCCGCGAAGACAGGACGCTTGCTTGGCTCGAAATGCATCAGCCTGATGTTCTGTGTTTGCAAGAAACCAAAGTGGCAGACGAGGTCTTTCCCCGGGCAGACTTTGAAGCTTTAGGTTACGAAGTCACCGTGTGTGGGCAAAAGACGTATAATGGAGTGGCTCTTTTGTCCCGTACCACACCTGTTGAAGTCACTCGTCGTTTTGATGATGATGTCGAAGAGCCTGAAGCCCGCTTTCTGTCTGCAAAGATCGCAGGCGTTCAGATCATCTGCGTCTACGTGCCAAACGGTCAAGTCGTCGGCAGCGAGAAGCATGCCTACAAGCTCGCCTGGCTTACCCAGCTCCAGCGTTATCTCGAACAGCACGGCGACCCTGTCGAGCCGCTCGCTGTATGTGGCGATCTGAATATTGCGCCAGAAGATCGGGACGTGTGCGACCCGGCGGAATGGGCCGATACCGTACTCTGTGAGCCCGGCGTACGAGACGCGTTCCACAGACTGTGCAACTGGGGGCTAGTCGATGCGTTTCGTGTGCATCGCGACGCGGGGAAATTATACAGCTGGTGGGATTATCGGCAACTGGCTTTTCAGAAGAACCAGGGGCTACGTATCGACCATATTCTCGTCACGCAGCCTCTGGCAGAGCGCAGCTCCAATGCTTTTATCGACCGTGAAGCGCGCAAAGGCAAAGGCGCTTCTGATCATGCACCGGTGGTTGCTGAATTCTCGGAATGAGCCCAGGGCTTCTTTAATTTTTGCCTATCAGTTCATCGCCCGTTTTCTTCGCAAAATCGATCCAGTCGGCTTCGGTCTTCGCTGGCTTAAATGGAATCAGTCGCTCGACGCCGAGGTCGGCAAACTGTCTGACGGTATCTGCATCGAGTTTGCCTTTTGGCGTCACGCTGATTTCGAGTTTACCTAAATCGCTCGGCCGTTCAACTTGCTGGGCTGCTTCTTTGAGTCCGCCGAGGCATCTGGCTGTGGCATCAACATCAAGAGCAAAGCCAAACCAGCCGTTGCCATGTTCGACCGCACGTTTGTATGCTTCCGGGGTATGTCCACCAAAGACCACCGGTGGGTGCGGCTGTTGTAGCGGCTGAGGAAGCGCTTGAATCCCTTCAAACGAAACAAATTCGCCGTGATGGGCGGGGTTATCCTGGGTCCAGATCGCTTTCATGGCTTGCAGGTAGTCAATAGAACGTGGACCCTTGTGAGTAAACGGAACGCCTAGCGCGTCAAACTCTGGCTTGAGATAGCCAATGCCGAGGCCGAAGATGAGACGACCACCAGACACAACGTCTACACTGGCCAGTTCTTTGGCCAAGACCAGTGGATTGCGTTGGGGCAGGATAATAATGCCCGTGCCAAGCTTAATCGTTTTTGTCTGACCAGCAATAAACGCAAGCGCGACGGTCGGATCGAGTATCGGATGGCGCGGTGGGAGCGGGGAAGGCGGTGCTTGTGGGTCAGGCAAGACCACATGTTCGCCTGTCCAGGTTGATTCAAAACCTGCCGTTTCAGCGGCCTGGGCCACGCGTACGGATATTTCCGGATTGCTGCCGATGCCCATGTTAATGCCAAAAAGTCCAAATTTCATGAGTATTCCCTCCTTGCTGTTTGAGCGGTGTGCATGTGAGACGCCGGGGAGCCTAACCGGTTCCACGTCTGCGTGCAAGCTTTTGGCAGTTGCATTCCAGCCAAAAAATCGTCAAGCTAAGGCCTTCGGAGGACGCTATGCCGCACACAGTTGAGTACATTAAACGCATTACTGATAATTATTCCAAGCTCGGCTACAAACCGTATAAATGGGTCCGCAATGAAGACGCGCCAGCATGGCAGCCTTTGCGTAAGCCGCTGTCTGAATGCCGCCTGGGTCTGATTGCTTCAGGTGGGCTGTATGTCAAAGGCCAAGTGGCGTTCCATTTTCAAGACGACTTATCATTTCGAGCCATCCCGACGGACGTGAAAACGACTGATCTACGAACAGCGCACTTTGCCTACGATCAAACCGATGCACGAAAAGACGCAAATGTCGTTTTCCCCATTGATACACTTCGCAGACTGGTCAAAGAATGTGTGCTTGGGGGACTGGCTGAACATGCCTACACATTCATGGGCGGCATTTATTCCTCTCGCCGAGTCCGCGACGAACTCGCTCCACAGCTGACTGAGCGCCTTCTAGCAGACAAAGTCGATGTTGCGCTTTTGGTCCCCGTTTGACCCGTGTGTCATCAGTCCGTGGGACTGATTGCCCGGAACGCAGAAGCCGCTGGTATTCCAACCCTGTGTATGGGCAGCGCATTGGACATCATGACAGCCGTCAACCCGCCACGGGCCGCCTTTCTTGACTTTCCTTTGGGCCATACAACCGGCGAGCCACACCAGCCTGAACTCCAGCGAGAAATTCTTATGCAGGCGTTGGGAGGCTTCACGTCACTGACAACTCCTGGCTCAATCAAGCTGCTGCCCTTCCGCTGGTCACAGGGAGACAGGTGGAAAGAGACCGCCTTAAACGACGGTGATACGCGCACCGAGCGGCATGCTACGCCGCAGTATCAGCTGGAAGAAGATCGCATGCTGGCCGAGCACAATAATCCGGAAGGGTGCGCAGTCTGTGAAGCGTCGGCGTGAAAAATCTGTGAGCGATTAGCAACTCATGGTATCGCTGCTCAAACCCCGCTTTGCCACTGCGTGGGCGGGTGACGGTGCAGGACTGTCGGCACCTCGGTTCATGTGAAGATTGGGGTAACTTTATTGCTCTGCACCTCGCAGGCGCACGGGGAAGAGTAAATTTCTCGAACCCGAGACGTTTCAAAAACTCCATACACCTCTGGGGGACAACTCCGCCTTGGGGTGGGGCGTCTGGGAGCAAAGCTGGGCGGGAGGACGAGTACTGGGTCATGCCGGGAGCAACACCAGGAGGCCCCAATGGATGGACATGAGAAAGAAACCAATGATAAGGTATCGTTCAGGATGATCCATCGAACAAGGTCACGATGATGAGGGAACCGCACAAGATCCTTGTGGTCGACGACGAGCCCGATCTCGAACAGCTTGTGCGCCAGCGCATGCGTCGTGAAATTCGCGGCGGTCACTATGCGTTTGTTTTCGCCCGCAACGGGGTTGAGGCGCTCGATCGCCTGAACGAGGACCAGGAAATCGATATGATCCTCTCGGATATCAATATGCCGGAGATGGACGGCCTCACGCTGCTTGAGCAAATCCCGACGGTTGATCCCAATGTCCGCTCCGTGATCGTCTCGGCGTATGGCGACATGAAGAACATCCGAGCGGCGATGAACCGGGGCGCTTTCGACTTCGTCACCAAGCCGATCGACTTCGAAGATCTGCGGGTCACCATAGAGCGAACCCTTAGCCACCTCGCCCTGTGGCGGGAGGCTCTGGAATCGCGCGACAAATTGATCGTGCTGAAAAACGAACTCGACTTGGCCGGCAAGATGCAGCAGTCGATCCTGCCGACCGAATTCCACGGGGGCTCTGACTACCAGGTGTTCGCGAGCATGGAGCCAGCCCGCGACGTGGGTGGCGACTTCTTCGACGTTATGAACTTGCCCGACGGCCGGATCGGTATCGCAGTTGCCGATGTCTCGGGCAAGGGTGTGCCCGCCGCCCTTTTCATGATGTCCAGCTACACGCTGCTGAAAAGCGTCGCCTTCGTGCGGTCCGGTCCCGGCGAGGTGCTGCGCGAGGTGAACCGTTTGATTTGGGAGAACAACGAAGCCTCGATGTTCGTCACCCTGTTCTTTGCGGTTTTCGACCCGGCGAACGGGGAGTTTGTTTACGCCAACGGCGGGCATAATCCCCCGCTCATCGTCCGCGCCGACGGCACCTCGGCACTGCTTCCCCAACCCCCCGGAATAGCCCTCGGGGTGACCCCTGATTTTGTGTACGAAAGGAGCACCATAACCCTCTCGCCCGGCGATGCCGTCGTAATCTATACAGACGGCGTGACCGAAGCCGAGAACGGCACGCAAGAGCAGTTCGGAATAGAGCGCCTGCACGAAGTTTTTGCGGATGCGCCGCCGAGCGATGCTCGGAAGGACAACACGGCGGTCTTTCAGGCGGTGAAGACTTTCGTGGGCGATGCTCCCCAGTTTGACGACATTACATGCCTGACACTTTACCGTAGCGGACCGGACGGATGAACACGAAACTGTCCTTGCGCATGGGATCGGATCCCAATGAGATTCGGCGTATTAGCGCGGCCATTGAGGCATTCGCACAGGCGGAAAACTGGCCGTCCGCTCTCGAATTTCATATCAATCTCGTGCTCGAAGAACTGGGGCTCAATGTCATCAAGCACGGGTACACTGATGGGAACCCTGATGCCGACAGGCATGAGGTTGAAATTGAGCTTACCTCGGGCCCGGAGTCGGTTACTATTGAGATCATAGACAACGGTAAGCCATTTGACCCGCTGACCGATGCTCCCCCGCCGGATCTCCAATCGGACCTCGAAGACAGGCCTGTGGGCGGACTGGGCATCCATATGGTGCGGACGATGATGGATGAGGTGCGCTACCGGCGGGAAGGGAATAGGAACCATCTGACTCTGGTCAAGCGGAGGAGTGCATGAGGCGGTCACTGCGAACCCACTGGGCGCTTTTGCTTGCCGTCGGCACGCTACTCGGCCCGGAGGCGGAGGGCCAGACAGATGGGTCCTGGATTGCCACCAAGCGTATTCTTTTCGGCCAGTCCGCCGCCTTTAGTGGCCCCGCCCGGGATCTAGGCGAGAACATGCGGCTTGGGATCGAAGCTGCCTTCCACGCTACGAATGAACGAGGCGGCGTCCATGGACGCCGCCTTGAGCTTCTGTCCCTAGACGATGCGTACGAGCCGGAAGCCGCCATAGCCAACACCCGTAAGTTGATCTCGGACGAAGGGGTCTTCGCGCTGATTGGTGCTGTTGGCACACCAACTTCCCGCTCCGCAACCCCGGTCGCCGCGGCCGCGGGAGTTCCCTATGTTGCGCCCTTCACCGGTGCCCCTTTTCTCCGCGAGGCGCGGTGGAAAAATATTATCAACCTGCGCGCCTCCTACTTTCAGGAGACCGAAAAAATGGTCGACCACCTGATCCGGGACCTGAGCATTGACCGTATCGCCGTGTTGTACCAGAACGATACCTTCGGGCGGGCGGGCTACCGCGGCGTTCGCAGAGCGCTCGATCGGCGTGATTTGGAGCTAGTGGCCGTTGGGGCGTACCCGCGCAATACAACGGCGGTCAAAACGGCTCTCCTTGAGGTGCGGAGCGGAAACCCCGGAGCGGTGATCCTTATCGGCGCCTATCAGCCAGTCGCGGCCCTGATCGCCTGGGCTCGGCACACAGCATTCGATCCGATCTTCATGACGATCTCGTTCGTGGGCAGCAATGCCTTGATTCGCGAGCTTGGCCCCGCCGGTGCTGGGGTCTTCGTCACCCAGGTGGTCCCCTTCCCGACGGCGGACGCCCCTCCCGTGGCAGTGGCTTATCGCCGGGACCTGGCCGCGTATGCGCCGGACGCAATGCCCGGTTTCGTCTCCTTCGAAGGTTACCTGGCCGGACGCCTGGCCGTCGTCGCCCTTGAGATCTGCGGCCGGGAACTTGATCGGACCTGTTTTCTCGGCAGCCTGCGCCGTACAGGCGCCATTGACCTCGACGGGTTCGAACTCCGCTATGGCGACAGCGACAGCCAGGGTTCGGATGCTGTTTTCCTCACCGTCATCGGCGCTGACGGTCGCTACCATCCCATAGAGACGCTACGGCGGCCGGCACAACCGTGATCTCCCAGCTGAAAAGCCTACTCGATAGCCGCTACAAAATCTCGACGCAACTGTACTTGGGCATCGGTGGTGCCGTTGCCATCAGCTTCGCCGCAAGTCTGGTTGGCTGGGTCTCATTCGAGCGGGTCGGTGATGCCCAGCGCCGCGTAAACGAGGGGAGCCTCCCGGCTTTGGCGGCCGCCTTCGGGGCTGCCCAGCAAAGCGGCGCTCTGGTGGCTGCTGCACCCGACTTAACCGTGGCCGCGACGCCAGAGGATCTGGCTAGGATCAGCAGTAAAATTTCCGAGGACCAGAAGACCTTCGAGGCGGCGTTGGCGGCGTTGACGCTGCGAGGTGGCGAAGAGGAGCGCTCCAAGCGCATCCGCGCGCGCGGCGACGCGCTGATGCCAAACATCGAAGCCATCAAGGACACGTCGTTGGCGCGCTTCGCACTGGCCGACCTGCGAGAGGCGATGCGTGTCGAACTGTCATTACTGCACGACAAGTTAACCGATATTCTGGTTCCCGTAGTCGACGATCAATTGTTCTTTGCAATAACGGGCTACCGCAACCTCGGTGACGCGCCCGCACCCCGCGCAGAGCACTTGTCGGAAGAAGAAGTCAACCGCTATCGCTACCTGGCCGAGTTACAGGCAGATGCCACTATCGGAACGCAGCTTCTGGCAACCGCCTTCAATATCTCGGATGCTCCCTTGCTTGAGCCGGTGCGGGAGCGTTTTGAAGCCACGGCCCGTGACATAGAGCGGCGTCTCGCCGCGCTTGGTGCAGCCCCACTGCGCAGTGAGCTTGCGCCTCTGTTTGGCAGAATGATCGAGTTGGGTACTGGGTCGGATGGGGGCTTTGATATGCGCGCACGCGAGATTGCGCTCGGCCAGCGCCAGCAGGACCTGCTCGCATATAATCAAGATCTCGCCACGGAACTTCTGGTCGAGGTTGAAGGCTTAGTGAACGCGGCCCGCGCGAGTGCCGAGGACGCCACTCGTGTCTCTGGCCAGGCGATCTCCACTGGGCGCAATCTCCTGCTCGCATTGAGCGCCCTCAGTGTCGTCGGGGCGGTGCTGATCGCCTGGCTGTTCGTCGGGCGGGTGCTGTTGCGCCGGCTTGGACGGCTGTCGGATCGGATGCAACGGATGGCCGCGGGAGACCTTGAAGCGAGGGTCGAGATCGACGGACGCGATGAAGTCGCGGAGATGGCTGTTGCACTTGAACACTTCCGCCGCAACGCCTTGGAGGTGCAGCGCCTGAACCTAGTGGAAAAGCTGGCTGAAGAGCTCAGAGGCAAGAATGACCAACTCGAGAACGCTCTGGCCAACCTAGAACGAGCCCAGGACCAGATCGTCATGCGCGAGAAACTGGCGGCGCTGGGCCAATTGACGGCGGGCGTCGCTCACGAGATCAGGAACCCGCTGAACTTCGTTAAGAACTTCTCGGAAGTATCAGAGGAACTGCTCGAAGAACTCCTGGAAGAACTGCGGGAAGTTCCCGGCGAGAGCGGTGAGAGCGGTGAGAAAGACGAGGAGCGGCAGGAGTTTATCCGCGAGATCGTCGGCGATCTCACTGAGAACCTCAAGCGCATCCGCGAACACGGCGAACGAGCCAATCGTATCGTAGAGAGCATGCTCATGATGGGCAGGGGCTCGGGCGAGCGGCAGCCGACCGACGTGAATGTACTGCTCGAAGAACACGCACGGCTCGCCTACCACAGTGCCCGGGCGAGCAATCCAGAGTTCAACCTTGCCATCAAGGAGGACTTCGGTCCGGAGATGGTGTGCGATGTCATTCCGCAAGACTTGGGTCGCGTCTTTCTGAACATGGTGAGCAACGCCTGCCACGCCACTGACGAGAAGCGGCATGCAATCAAGGCGGGCAGAGGAAAGATTGGCGAAGATCCTGTCTTCGCCGAAAAAGAAGGGGCACCAAGCTATGAGCCTATCTTACGCCTTGTTACCCGATCCATGCCGGATCGTATCGAGGTCCGCATTCGTGACAACGGAAGCGGGATCCCGGCCGATGTTATTGACAAAATATTTAACCCGTTCTTCACGACCAAGGCGACAGACCAGGGCACTGGACTCGGGCTTGCCATTTCCAATGATATCGTGCGTGAGCACGGGGGAAGCATACGGGTCGAATCCGAGCCGGACGCCTTTACCGAAATGATTATCGAGTTGCCCCGGGCGGCTCCCCCCTCGGCAACTGTCAATGTTTCTATCGATAACGAACCGGCAAAGTCCTAAGCGGAAGCAACAGACACTTGAGTCGCGCAAACTTCACCGCATTCATCATGAGCCCGTCAATCGCGGCAACCTTCCTGAAACAGTTAGCCGCCGGTCGCGGCAAGGGCCTCCCCCTTGGAACCGTAGATCTGGATTATCGTGTCGAAGCCGCTGATCTTGAAGACCTCTAGGATTTGATCCGACAGGGAGCAAATCGCGAACTTGGCGTTCTGGCTCCCGAGGGCTTTGGCGATCAAAAGGACGGCGCGAAGCCCTGCACTGCTGATGTACGAAAGATCCTCGAAATCGAGGATCACGACCTGATCGCTCTCCTCAATTGCGGTTCTGACCGCCTCCTCGAACTCAAAAGCATTGGTGCCATCAATGCGTCCGCTCACGCGGGCAGACAATACGCCATCTTGCCGCTCAGTCGTCAAATCCATAGCTTCTCCTCCCAGGTTATGCCGGTGCCAATCGGATGTGCGCCAGGCTTCCGATGCCCGGTTTTGTGGCATTGGACCCTATCGAGTATTCACTCCTCCAGGTCCGGCATCAAAACAAATTCGGGGTAGGCTTCGATGCCCAGTTCTCCCGCGTCCTGACCCATGGCTTCAACGGCCGACGAGACGCGGGCTCCCATTGTCCTGTCAATGATCAGCCACGTTAGCGCGGCGGTGCTGAGCACGAAGCCCCCGATGGCCACAATGCCGAGTATCTGCACCAACAGGTTGCCGCCGGACGCGATGCAGACTGCGAGCGTTCCCCAGACACCGGCAAAAAGGTGGGCCGGAATCGCGCCGACCACGTCGTCGATCTTGAAGTGCTCCAAGACCTTCAGGCCGACGAGCGATATCAGGCCGCCGCCTGCGCCGATAACGATGGCCCAGTAGTGCTCAACGATGGTGGGCCCAGCGGTAATCGCAACCAAGCCGGCGATAGCGCCGTTCAGGCCAGCGAGTAGATCAATGCGCCCTAAAATGGGCCGCGACAAGCAGAGAGCGGCCATGAATCCCGCGGCTGCGGCAAGATTGGTGTTGACAATGATGTTGCTGAGCATCACCGCGTCAACGACCCCGCTCAGGGCGAGTTGCGATCCCCCGTTGAAACCGAACCAGCCGAGCCAGAGGATAAAAACGCCCAGTGTCACGCTGGGCACGTTCGACGGCGGTGTCGCCCTCATACTTCCATCTGCGCGGAATTTGCTCCTCCGCGGCCCGACGACAATCGCACCGACGAGCGCAGCCCAGCCGCCAGTCGAGTGAACGATGGTAGATCCAGCGAAGTCTTGGAAACCCATTACGGCGAGCCAGCCGCCACCCCACGTCCAGGCACCGACGACCGGATAAATAAATGCTGTCAGGACCGTGGTGAAGACGAGGAAGGGCCAAAGCTTCGCCCGCTCGGCCAAGGCGCCAGACACGATTGAGGCGGTCGTCGCGACAAACACCATCTGAAAAAACCAGGCAGACATTGTGGCAGAGCCCTTCTTGACAACTGCAGTGCGGACGGCCTCTGTACCATTTAAGAGCGCGATCTCGTCTCCGGTTGTCCCGTACAGGAACGTGAACGATCCGAACCAGCCGCCAGGGGCGACGCCGACATACATGATGTTGTAGCCGATCAGGTAGAACGTCAGCCCGGCGATGGAATAGATACCGACGTTCTTCAGGCAGATCATCGACGCGTTCTTGGTACGCACGGAGCCAGCCTCAAGCATGGTAAAGCCCGCGCACATCCACATCACCAACGCGCCCCAAATGAGGAACGAAAAGCTGTTCAGAACGAATTGTATTTCGCCGTCGATAGCCGCGTGCGCCTGTGACGGGCAGATCGCGAGAAGAAGGACGGCCGCAACGCTACCGAAGCCAACTGCGCGGCGGTACTGTGCGCTGCCATCAAAAGGGTCATTTTGACCATTACACACTTTTTTATACCTCCTGCATTGTTGGTATTCCCGTATGATCTGGAAGCAGAGTTCAGCAGCAAACGCTGCAGTGAAAAGCTACTTTGTGTTGGCTATGGTATCAGCTCGTTGATAACTCATCCTACTTGAAACGTCTATGGTTCTGTCGCAAATTCCGCTCCGAGCCAACTAACCGGATGTGGTAGCCACAGCTATCCTGTGGCTACCAGAGGATCTTTCAGTTTGCATTTGACAGGTTCAGCCCCAGTCCACATTTCGCCCACGGGCCAGGGCGCTTCTGCTTCCGTCGTCTTCTAAGGAGTTCTCCCCCGGTTGTCCCTACGACTAGGCGGGGGGCGCCTATGCCATCGGGGATGTTAGAGAACTTTCCGTCCCACGTAAGGATAAGGATTGCAGACACAGAATCTACTTCGGGAGGACGGCTCCTGGAGAGCCACGAGCAGACAGGCGAGGTGGGGGAAAGGACTGAGTCAAAAAGGCGGCAAGCAGCTCAACTCAGCCCTCATTCATTTATAACTGTTCCACCATCTTTTCCACTTCGTCCCACTCCACAATCGGGGTAAGGCGTCGCTTCTCGACCAAACCGCTCGAGACGAGTTTGCCAAAGATTTGGAACGTTGGCGTATGATCGGGAATATCTACCAAAAAGATGACCTTTGGCTCTTCATTCGAGAACCACGGGCCACCTTTGAAGGTAACTTCTTGCGGAGCACCAATGGAAGCCGGATTTTTGGCTGCTGTGCCAATAAGCTTGGTAAATTCCTTCATCCGCTCCGGACTCGGGTCTTTCAGCCAGACTTCGTCAAGATACAGTGCCATCCAATTTCCTCCTTCTTCAATACAGCTGACAGCTTTTTATTCAGTCTGCCAACAGCTCATCCAGCTCCCCACACATCTCCAGCTCATTCAGCTCGGAGAAGCCGCCAATCGGCTCGTCATTGATGAAGATCTGGGGGACGGTATGCTGACCGGAACGTTCCATGATCTCTTGGCGCAGTCCTGGATTCCCGGTCGCGTCGATCTCTTCGAATGCCACGCCTTTTTTGCTCAGCAAGGTCTTTGCCGCTACGCAATACGGGCAAAACATTGTGACGTACATTTTTACTGGTTTCATGCTGCACCATCCTTCTGCCTTGAGAGTTCCTTTTTGTACGTGATGCCTAATCGTGACTCAAGTAGTGTATGAAGAATTGGTTGTTCGTGCAATGACTTCATGCTTATGGCAACAGCGTTGTTCCCATCAAATACCGGTCACACTCCCTGGCTACGCTACGGCCTTCGTGCAGCGCCCAGACGACGAGGCTTTGGCCACGCCGCACGTCGCCTGCAGCAAAGACGCCCTCGACGCTGGTGGCGTACTTGTCATACTCGGCGTTGACGTTTGAGCGTGGATCGCGCTCAACGCCAAGTTGTTCAAGGATGGTGTCTTCTGGACCCAGAAAACCCATGGCTAACAGGACTAAATCTGCTGGCCAGACCTTTTCTGTACCCGGAATGCTTTTCGGAATGAAGGCGCCGTTTTCATTCTTCGCCCACTCGACTTCGACCGTGTGGAGTTCTTTGACGTGTCCATTCTCATCGCCGACAAACTTTTCGGTTTGGATGAGATATACGCGTGGGTCGGCACCAAAGCGAGCTTGAGCCTCTTCTTGGCCGTAGTCGAGGCGGAAAACTTTGGGCCATTCAGGCCAGGGATTATCAGCTTGGCGCTCTTCAGGCGGGCGGGGCAGAATTTCGAACTGGGTCAGGCTTTTGCACTTATGGCGCATTGAGGTGCCCACACAGTCAGTTCCGGTATCGCCACCGCCAATGACAATCACATGCTTATCCGTTGCAGAAATATAGCCACCATCGGCATGCTGCGAGTCGAGCAGGCTCTTGGTATTGGCATGTAGAAATTCCATGGCAAAGTGAATGCCTGTGAGGTCGCGGCCTTCAATCGGGAAATTGCGTGGCTTGGTTGCCCCACAACACAGGACGACCGCGCCAAATTCGTCCCGTAGCTGGCGAGCTGGTATATCAGTTCCGATCGCAGTATTGGTTACAAACGTCACGCCTTCTTGTGTCATTTGCTCAACCCGGCGCTCGACAAGAGTTTTATCGAGTTTCATGTTGGGGATGCCATACATGAGTAGCCCACCAATCCGATCGGCGCGTTCGTATACCGTCACGAGATGGCCAGCTCGATTGAGCTGGGCGGCACAGGCCAGCCCGGCTGGTCCTGAACCAACAACGGCGACTTTTTTCCCAGTCCGTTTTTCTGGTGGCTCGGGAATGATCCAACCTTCGGCGAAGCCATGATCAACAATTGAGCATTCAATGTTTTTGATGGTGACAGGTGGACTGGTAATGCCCAAAACACACGAGCCTTCGCACGGAGCCGGGCAGACACGGCCAGTAAACTCAGGGAAATTATTTGTCTTGTGCAGGCGTTCCAGAGCCTCTTTCCACAAACCACGATAAACGAGATCATTCCATTCTGGGATAAGATTATTTAGCGGGCAGCCTGAAGCCATACCACTCATCAAGGTCCCTGTGTGGCAAAACGGAATGCCACAGTCCATACAGCGCCCGCCCTGGTCTTGGAGCGTCTCGACTGACAAATGCTTGTGGAACTCGCCCCAGTCATTGACGCGCTCTACAGGAGAGCGGTCAGATGGCAGCTCGCGCTGAAATTCCATAAATCCGGTTGGCTTGCCCATGTTGGTGATTGTGCTCCTTACGGTATCTTAATTCCCACTCACCCTGGCCGCGTCGTTTTTATTTGCCTCGAATGCAGCCATAACTGCCTCTTCGCCAGCCAGGCCGTCTCGCTCTGCCCGCTGAATGGCTTCGAGCATGCGTTGGTAGTCTTTGGGCATGACCTTCACAAACTTCGACGAGGCCGTCGTCCAAACGGCCAGGATCTGGAGCGCGCGTTCACTCTGGGTATAGGTCGCGTGGCGCCGGACCATGGCTTCAAGTTCTTGCAAATCGGTGGCGTTTGGAGTTTCCAAAGAGACCGTCTCCTGGTTACAATGGTCGCCGAAATCACCGTCTTCGTCAAAGATATAGGCGATTCCTCCAGACATACCTGCCCCAAAGTTTCGGCCGGTTTTGCCCAGCACGATAACCCGCCCGCCCGTCATATACTCGCAGGCATGATCGCCGACGCCTTCAACCACCGTCCGTACGCCGCTGTTGCGGACGCAGAAGCGCTCTCCAGCCATACCCCGAATATAGGCCTCACCATTTGTCGCGCCGTAGAACGCGACGTTGCCAATAATGATGTTGTCCTCTGGGATAAAAGTGGATCCGTGCGGCGGATAGGTAATGATTTTTCCACCAGACAGTCCTTTGCCAAAATAGTCGTTGGCATCGCCTGCTAACTCCAGCGTCATACCCGGCGGGACAAAGGCACCGAAGCTTTGGCCGGCAGAGCCTTGCAGGTGGAGATGGATAGTATCCTCAGGCAGACCCTCGGGGCCAAAACGCCTGGTGAGTTCACTGCCCAGGATTGTTCCTGCCACACGATCGGTATTATGAATCTGAACGGTTGCTTTGACTTTCTCACGACGTTCAAGCGCAGGCTCGGCAAGCCCCAGGAGTGTTGTCGTGTCTAAGGCTTTCTCAAGCCCATGGTCCTGATCCATCTGACAATAGCGGCCAATCTCTGGGCCAACCTGGGGCTGATAGAGAATATCGGTATAGTCCAGCCCTTTGGTTTTCCAGTGCTCAATTGCCCGTCCAACCTCAAGCCGGTCAGTGCGGCCGATCATTTCGTTGACCGTCCGGAAGCCGAGCCCAGCCATGATTTCGCGCATTTCCTGGGCGATAAAGCGCATGAAGTTGACAGCGTAGGCTGGGTCCCCCATGAACTTATTGCGCAGGACGGGGTTCTGGGTTGCGACGCCAACGGGGCAGGTATCCAGATGACACACCCGCATCATGATGCAACCCAAGGTGACTAAGGCCGTGGTGGCAAACCCATATTCTTCTGCGCCTAACAAGGCCGCAACAACAACATCACGACCAGTTTTGAGTTGTCCATCTGTTTCTACCACAATCCGGCTCCGCAGGTCATTCAGCACCAGGGTTTGATGCGTTTCCGCTACGCCAAGCTCCCAGGGCAGGCCGGCGTGTTTGATACTCGTCTGTGGCGAGGCACCTGTGCCACCATCGTGGCCACTAATCAACACGACATCGGCGTGGCCCTTAGCCACGCCTGCTGCGATTGTCCCGACACCAACTTCAGAGACGAGCTTGACGCAGATCCGGGCATAGTGGTTGGAGTTTTTCAGATCATGGATCAGCTGGGCCAGATCCTCAATCGAATAGATATCGTGGTGCGGCGGGGGCGAAATGAGTCCCACACCTGGGGTCGAAAAGCGGACTTTGGCAATCCACGGATAGACTTTGCGTCCGGGTAGCTCGCCGCCTTCGCCTGGCTTCGCGCCTTGGGCCATTTTGATCTGGAGTTCCTTGGCCTGGGTCAGATAATAGCTGGTCACCCCAAAACGGCCTGAAGCAACCTGCTTAATCGCGCTATTGCGCGAGTCGCCATTTGGGTCTGGGGTATAGCGGGCTGGGTCTTCACCTCCTTCGCCGGTATTGCTCTTGCCACCGATGCGATTCATGGCAATGGCGAGGGCTTCATGCGCCTCTTTACTGATCGAGCCGTATGACATTGCTCCGGTTTTGAAACGTTTGGTGATTGCGTCAAGCGGTTCAACCTCGTCAATGGGAATCGGCTTGGGCGCATGTTTGAGGCCTAACAAACCGCGCAAGGTGGCAATGCGTTCCGACTGGTCATCGATCAGCTTGGAATATTCTTTGAACGTTGCATAATCGTTGTTGCGGCAGGCTTTCTGCAGCAGGTGAATGGTGCGTGGGTTGAACAGATGCAGCTCACCATCTTTGCGGTACTGGTACTGGCCATGGACTTCGAGCGTCCGACTGGCGACTGGAATATCCGGAAACGCCTGTGCGTGCTGACGTTCGGCTTCGTCGGCAATGGATTCCAGTCCTATGCCACCTACACGCGATGGTGTCCAGGTAAAATATGTCTCGATCAACTCTTGGCCGAGACCGACTGCTTCAAAGATTTGAGCTCCACAGTAGGACTTGATAGTCGAGATGCCCATCTTTGACATCACTTTGACCACACCTTTGACGACTGCTTTTTTATAGCCGGCAACTGCCTTGTCGTAGGTGATGTTCTTGAGCATGCCCTCGCCGATCATGTCGTTCAGGCATTCGTAGACCATATAGGGGTTGAAGGCCTGAATACCGTAGCCGAGTAGCAGGCAGAAGTGGTGGACTTCACGCGGCTCTCCAGACTCTAGGACGAGGCCGACACGTGTCCGGGTACCTGTCCGAATCAGATGATGGTGCAGACCTGAGGAGGCTAATAAAGCTGGGATAGGGGCTTGCTCACGATCGACTCCTTTGTCTGATAGGATGAGAATCGTGGTTCCAGCCGCAATAGCTTGATCGGCGGCCTGATACAGTGCTTCGAGAGCTTGCTCCAGGCCGGCTTTTCCCTTTCCGGGAGTAAAGAGGATCGGTAAGGTTTTAATGCTGAGACCAGCATGGCCAGCTCGACCAAGCTGGCGCAATTTTTCCATCTCGCCATTGCTCAAGATTGGAATGGCGAGACGCAGCTGGCGGCAACTGTCCGGTTTTGGGTCGATTAAGTTGCCTTCTGAACCAATGGTGAGAGTCGTGGCCGTAATCAACTCTTCCCGAATCGGATCAATGGGTGGATTGGTCACCTGGGCAAACAGCTGCTTAAAATAGTTGTACAGCAGCTGGGGTTTGTCCGATAACACAGCCAGCGGAGTGTCAGTACCCATGGAACCGATAGGCTGAATACCATTCACCGCCATTGGACCAATATTGATGCGTTGATCTTCAAAGCTATAACCAAACGCCTGCAGGCGTTGCAGCGTGGCTTCATGATCGTGGGCAGGTTGCTCGTCAGTAACATCGGGCAAGTCATCAAAGTGGATCAGATTGGCATCCAGCCAGTCCTGATAGGGCTGTTCAGCCGCAATCTGCTGCTTGAGTTCGTCGTCACTTATGATGCGGCCTTGCTCGGTGTCAACCAGGAACATGCGGCCCGGCTGCAAGCGGCGCTTTTCAAGGACGCGCTCTGGTTCAACTTCTAATACCCCAACTTCTGAGGCCATAATCACCAGATCGTCTTTAGTGACATAATAACGTGACGGGCGTAGCCCATTCCGGTCAAGGACTGCGCCAACTCGGCTGCCATCGGTAAAAGCAATTGACGCTGGGCCATCCCAAGGTTCCATTAAACTGCTGTGATATTCGTAGAACGCCCGTTTTGTCGGGTCCATACTCTCATGATTCTCCCATGGCTCTGGGATCATCATCATCATCGCATGCGGCAGCGAGCGTCCACTGAGTGCCAAGAACTCTAAACAGTTATCAAATTTGGCTGAATCGCTGCCGTCCTCCAAAATGATCGGAAAAACTTTTGACAGGTCATCGCCGAACTGTTCGATTGCCAGCATTGACTGGCGGGCATGCATCCAGTTTTCATTGCCCCGTAGGGTATTAATCTCACCGTTATGAATAATATAGCGATACGGATGCGAGCGCTCCCAGCTGGGAAAGGTATTGGTGCTGAAACGTGAATGGACCAGGACGATGGCCGTTTCCATGCGTGGGTCAGACAGATCAGGGTAGAATAGGGGGACCTGGCGCGGGGTCAGCATGCCTTTATAGATAAGCGTCTTACATGACAAGCTTGGGATATAGAAAAATTCTCCACCGGATAGGTCTCCATACCTCATAGCATTGGTGACTTGGCGACGGATGACGTACAGCTTACGCTCAAACGCCATATCATCCTGGAGTGCCGCATTCTTGCCAATGAAAACCTGGCGAATGACAGGCTCGCAGGCTTTGGCGGTGTTGCCCAAGTCACTGTTATTGGTCGGCACGTCGCGCCAGCCAAGCACCTCTTGACCCTCTGCCCGTACCACCGCCTCAATGCGCTCCTGACACACTCGGCGCTGCTCAGTATCCGGTGGTAGAAAGATCATCCCGACCCCGTATTGGCCTGGATCGAGTTGGATACCCGTCTCTGCACACACGGCCTGCAAAAAGCCGTGCGGGATTTGCATCAAGATGCCAGCCCCATCGCCTGTATTTTCTTCACAGCCGCACGCGCCACGATGGTCGAGGTTTTCCAGAACGGTGAGGGCTTGTTTCACAATCTGGTGGGAGCGCTGGCCTTTGATATGGACTACAAAACCAATGCCGCACGCATCGTGTTCGAACGCAGGATTATACAGACCCTGCTTGGGAGGAATACCGGGGTGTTGTCGAGTTGCCATGTTCATACTCCTCTTCTCATTCTGAGCGGGACAATCGGATTTGGGGAATCTGGGGAATCTCGAACCGCCTTCTGATGTGTCTGAGGCACGGCCTCTTTCTGTTTCAGGTCCAGCCACAGACCTTCCGTATGGGTCGAGAGCACTACCGTCGTCTCGGTGCGCTCCACGCCGTCGATAGAACGGATCTGGCGAATGAGGTCTTCAAGTCCTGAGGTATTATCTGTCTTGATCTTGAGTAGCAGGGTGTGCTCACCAGTGACATGGTGGCACTCCTGGACTGCTTCAAAGCGATCGATTTCCTTTTCAAACGTTCTGATCAATTTTGGATGGTTAATTGAGACGCCGATAAACGCGGTAATATCTTTGCCAAGTCTGCGGGCATCAAGCACTGCCGTGTAGCCACAGATGATCCCATTCTCTTCGAGTTTCTTGATCCGCTCCACAACAGAAGGAGCTGACAGCCCGATCCGTTCTCCAATTTTGTTTAAGGGGAGCTTACAATTCTCCTGGAGCAATGAAAGAATGTGTCGATCGAGACTATCAAGAGCCATGCGCAGGATAGCCCTTTCTATAAGGATATTACGATATTGGACCGAATAAATAACGGATTCAGACGCATTTTGTCAAGGTAAAATTCAGAAAAAATAGCTTTGTTGCCTTTTTTATTCGTAACTTATATGATCTGGTCGTCTTGAAACACGGGTAACGCAGAGCACACTCATGAAAAATCTAACTGGTGCCGAGATTGTTATTGAAAGCCTACTGGCTGAAGGGGTTGATACCATCTTCGGCTATCCTGGTGGGGCGATTTTACCGACCTATGATGCGTTGATTCAGAACCCAAAGCTGCGTCATATCCTGGTTCGGCATGAGCAAGGCGCTTCGCATATGGCAGAAGGCTATGCTCGGGTTTCTGGCCTTCCAGGCGTTGTGTTGGTGACTTCTGGTCCTGGGGCGACAAATACTGTGACTGGCATTGCTGATGCGAATATGGACTCGACCCCAATGGTCGTGATCTGTGGCCAGGTGGCCAGTACCATGCTGGGCAACGATGCCTTTCAAGAGGCGGATGTCACCGGCATTACCCGGCCATGTACCAAACACAACTACTTGGTGCGAGATGTGAAGGATATCGCTCGGGTGGTCAAAGAAGCCTTTTATATTGCAGGCACTGGCCGTCCAGGACCAGTTTTGATCGATCTGCCCAAAGATATCCAGGTTGCTGAGGCGCCGTTTATATACCCAGACACTGTTGATATCCGTGGCTACAAGCCGACGCTCAAGGGCAATGATCGCCAAATTGAGAGGGCATTGGAAGCCATTGAAGAGGCAGAACGTCCCCTTTTTTACGTCGGTGGAGGAGTGCAGTGGTCAGGCGCTGCACCAGAGCTGAACGAACTCGTCCATGGGCTCAAAATTCCAGTCACACCAACAGTCATGGCACTCGGTACCATCCCGACCGACGATCCACTCCATTTGGGCATGCTGGGGATGCACGGTGGATATTGGACGAATATGGCCGTACATCACTGTGATACCTTGATTGCGATTGGCGCCCGATTTGATGATCGGGTCACAGGCCGAGTGGCGGACTTTGCCCCAAATGCCAAGACGGTTATCCATGTTGATATTGATCCGTCATCGATCAGTAAAAACATTAAAGTCGATGTGCCGATTGTGGGTGATATTAAGACTGTTTTGCAGACCATGCTGAAAAAGGTCAAAAGCCAAGAGAGCCTAGCTCCTCGCCAAAAAGTGTGGGCTGACTGGCATCAGCAGATTCTGCGATGGAAAGCCGAAAAGCCGCTCCCGTACGAGAAACACGGAGCCGATGCTGCCATCAGGCCCCAGCACGTAATTGATGGGATTGCTGATATTACCCAAGGCGAAGCGATTGTTGTGACCGATGTTGGACAACATCAGATGTGGACGGCGCAAATGATGCCGTTCAAACATCCGCGTTCATGGTTGACCTCGGGTGGCTTAGGCACGATGGGCTACGGACTGCCGGCCGGTATTGGGGCGCATTTTGCTGCACCCGACCGCCAGGTTGCGGTCATCAGTGGAGACGGCAGCATCCAGATGAATATACAAGAACTCTCGACTGCCGTGCAGTACCAAGTGCCAGTCAAAGTCGTGATTATGAACAACCACTCCCTAGGCATGGTCCGTCAGTGGCAGGAAAAGTTCTACGAAGAGCGGTATTCGCATTCGTACATGGAGGCTATACCTGATTTTGTCAAATTGGCTGATGCGTATGGCGCCAAAGGATTCCGGGTTGAAAAGGCAGCTGACCTGTCAGCCACTCTGCAAGCCGCTTTTGCTGAGCCTGGGCCAGTCTTGGTCGATGCCGTCATTCCAAAGGGGGAAGGAGTATATCCCATGGTGCCTGCTGGAAGCGCCATGCACGAAATGCTCTTTGCCTAGACCGTGGAACAAGACAACGATCAGACACTCGACGACGGGCAGCCAGGGGATCGGTTCTATCAAGGAGTCATCCAAAAGATCACCTGGGAAAATGAGACTGGAGTTGTGCGGAGCAACTCCGGCAAGACTTTCCCGTTTGCCTTCGACTATGTGACCCTACTGGGAGCTCCGCGTCACGACATTCGTTTTCTGTCCGAAGGTATGCGAGTCGGTTTTGATGTCGGCTGGACGTCGCGTGGGCTGCGGATAACGGTGATAAAAGTGTATGACCTTTAGACGTTTTTCAACAGCTTCTTAGAGTGGTAGCGCCGTTCGAAACAAGATAAACCTGCCCAAAAACTCTCCAACAATCGCTGCCAAGATTGCAACATAGAACAACCCTGTCGCCGCCATCGTCTGTGGAATCTGCAAGGTCCGCCAGATCATATACGCAATCGGCAGAGAGGCTAGGGGGCCTAGCCCAAAGCGCATCCACAGCAAGGTCTGATGGTCTGTCCACAGGCTGTTGAGGCCGGCAATGCTTGTCTGCTGGCCGATCAGTAGAAGAAGCGCAACAGCGACAAGCAGTACGCCAAGATACACGATAAGAGTCCCGGCGTAGAAATTGAACGTGCGTTTAAAGGGGTCAAGAGACAAATCAAGTTCAATCAAATACCAGTGCCCAAGCGACATGCCAGTCGCGACTGCCCCAAGCATCAGGGCAGAAAGAAAAAGACTCAGCGGGTACACAATCGTTTCAATAGAGAGGAATGGCGCCGCTCGATACGCGCTGGCACTCAGCACCAGCGCAATCGTGCCTGACAGCAACGTGAACAGGTAGGCCCGCGCGCGCAGGACGATTACCTCTCCCCACAGACTATAGACGTACAGACTGAACAGACAACAAAAGACAAACCAGAGTCCTATTTCCCAGCCCCGAATCGTCCAGAATGTCTCCGGTTGAGCAGAAAAGACGAGATACGTTTTTCCCAGAAAAAAGGCCAGCCCGCAGCCTAAATACACACAGCCAGTGGATTTAAAGAATCCGCGTTCGATTTCGTGAAATCCCGGAATACTGAGTCCCACGATTCCCCCTACCGCAAGCTGCGCGAAAATGAGCAAAAAAGTATGGGCGAATTCAGTCATAATAGCTGACCAGTCTAGAGTCTCTCAGTCCATCAGTCAAAGAGTCTCTCAGTCCACCGGTCAGGGAGTCGTCCAGTCAAGCCATGCAGATCTTCATTCTAGTCCTAGACTGACCGACTGGGTGACTGAGCGACTGATAGACTGAAGAACGGAAGACTGCTAAAGAGTATGGACTCATACCGTCCGCACTGGAGTCCTCGTGTCGAGTGAGTCATTGATTACTGACGAAATCAGGTCTTGGATTGGCCGTGAAGTGCCGCCGTGGACGATTGAGGTCACCCGAAGAGATGTGGCTCGTTTTGCGGTGGCAACGGATGATCTGAACCCATTGTATTTGGATGAAGATCGAGCGAAGCAGAGTCGCTATGGTGGGCTCATTGCTCCACCTCTATTTTATATGGCTCCGTTGACTGAACCCGTGCCTGAGACTGAACTGCGTACGGATGGCTTGCCATTTGAGGGCAAATTCCCCGTCCCGCCAACCCCGCTACCTCGCTTGATGGATGGCGGCACCGAGGTTGAATTTCTCCAGCCTGTCCGGGTTGGTGATGTGCTCACTGGACGTTCTCAAATCACCGATATCTACCAAAAAGAGGGTCGTTCTGGACCGCTCATCTTCGTGCAACGGGAGACGACTTTTACCAATCAAAATGGCGCACTTGTCCTGATTGAAAAAGGGGCCACTATCTTGCGCTAAGCGTGCGCTAGGAGTCCAGTATGGCAGATGGGGTAAACGGGCAGATCCATTTTGAAGACGTTGAACAAGGGACAGCCATCCCCACTGTAGAGAAAACACCGTCGAACACCTTGCTGTTTCTCTACAGCGCAGTCACTTGGAACCCACAACGCATTCACTTTGACCGTGATTTTACTTTGCAAGAAGGCTATCGCGAGGTGATCGTGCATGGCCCACTGCGCGGCGCTTTCCTGTCACAGCTGATGGTGCAGTGGATCGGCGAGAGCGGTAGCCTCAAAAAAATGTCATATGCCAATCGAGACATCGCCTATGTGAACGAACTTCTGGCTTGCAAAGGAACAGTCACCCGGAAATGGGTAGAAGATGGGGTTGGCTATGTCGAGTGTGACATCTGGCTTGAAAATGGCCAGGGAACAGTGCTGACGCCCGGCAAGGCAACCGTCACTCTGCCGCTACGGAATGCGGCCGGCTAGCTGATTCTTCTGCCGACTCTTCCATCTAATCATTTGCAAATATCTGCGAATTATTCTTACAGGAAAAATATATGCCGCGTCGTCCGCTCAAGCTCATCCATACTTCTGACGTTCATCTGGAAAGTGATACTTTTGGCAAAAGTGAAGAAGGCCAAGCGTTTCGTCGCCGGATTCAACGTGCCTTTCAAAAAGTCGTTAATAAGGTCTCTGAGGAAAATGCGGACCTGTTTCTCATTGCCGGTGATCTGTTTGACTCAAATCGGGTCCAAGAATCAGGGATTGAATTTGTCTACAACGAGCTCGCTCGGGTGCCGTGTCCAGTCGTGCTGATTCCAGGCAACCACGATTGTTATGATAAGCGATCAATCTACAAGAAAGTTGACTTCCGTGATGCAGGCTCGCATGTCTTCACGCTGACCTCAGAAGAGGGTGACACCTTAGAGTTTCCAGATCTCCACACCACAGTCTGGGGGAAAGGCTTAGTCGAGCATGACCATTCCAATAAGCCGCTTGCGGGTGTCCCTGCTCGTCGGGGTGACAACTGGCATATTGGCATGGCCCACGGCTTTTATGTAGAAGAAGTTGATGCCCTGCGCTCTTCCTTGATTACTCCGGAAGAAGTGGCTGAATCCAAGCTTGATTATCTTGCCTTGGGGCATGTACATGTCTTTGCCGATATCCAGCATGGCGAGACACAAGCGTGTTACCCTGGAACGCCTACTCCGCTCCATATGGGTGTGGACGAGAGTGGGAGTGTGGTTGTGGTCAGCCTTGATCCAGAGAATGGCGTAGCGCTGAGTCAGCAGCCGATCTTCACTGAAAAGGAATAGATGAACAGCTGTTCTTGTGCTCTGCTTATACCATGTACGATATTATTATCGACGTTGTTGTTAATGGCCGGGCACTGACTCCAGAAGAAATTCCGCAAGCCGTCTCCGACCACATCGCCGCTATTCAGGAGCAGGGGCTGGAAAATGAGGCGGGAAGGCGGGGGATCGAATACGCTGGGGTACACTATCAGTGGTCCGTGCGGCCATGTGTATATCCGTAGCGCTCGTCGCTGATCACCCCCCAAGAGGTGGAGGTCTCCAGGCTTGATTACCTGGCCCTGGGCCATGTGCACGTCTTTACCGACATTACCCACGGCCAGACCCGGGCGTGTTATCCGGGCACGCCCGCTCCGCTCCACATGGGAGCCCACGAGACGGGCAGCGTTGTGGTGGTCAGCCTCGACCCCGAAACCGGAGTCAGTCTGAGCCAGCTCCCGCTGCACTTTGGACCGGCATGAGCCAGAGCCTGAAGAAGAGAGTGTCATGGCAGAGAATTCAATAGAGATCCTAATCAGAAAGGTCGTTTGTGAACAGCTCGGCGTAAGTGAAGAAGAATTAGACAATTTAGATCCAGGTGATGATCGAGTCAGCGAGGTTATTTGTGAACAGCTTGGTGTGAGTGAAGAAGAATTAGTCGTATTAGACTCATGCGCGGCTTTGGGATACGGCATAGAAATCTCAGATGAAGACGTTGAAAGACTTCGGACGGTCCGAGACATTATCGAGTATATCGAGGCCGGAGCCCCAATCTGGGTAGCGTTTTATAGGAACCTCGCTCCATATGATGACTCCGACAAGTTTGTCGTCAACCCGGGAATCCCAGAAAAGAAGCTTGCTGGCGCTAAGCGTAGCTATCTACAAAGCTTCCCGGCTCTATCTACAAGTACCGCCAGTGGACATAAAGAGGCATTGCTCGCGATCTATGACTCTACAGCATTTACAGAAAGTGCCGCTGATGGCGTCGCGTTCACCACGCACGGTCTTTATTGGCGGGATCCTTTCAATGTCTGGTTCAAGCCGGTTCGCGCCTTTCCCTACTCCCAATTGAAGAGTACGCCTTTCTGGGAGGGCGGTATTCTTTATCTCGACTCCTCTACTTCCCTTGACTTCTCTATGAATGCTTGGATGGATGACTTTGCGGACTTCCAGAACGCGGTCCTCCGGTTCCTGAAAGAGGCAGCTGAGGCGCACAGCTCTCTGTCGGCCGACGCTGGCACCGAGGCTATAGAAAAACTGCAACAGCTCGTGGGGCTAGATGAAGTCAAGAGCGAAGTGACGCGGCTCGTCAATTTCGTAAAGGTTGCACAGCTACGCGAGAAGCAAGGCTTCAAGACAGCTAACCTGAGCTTACACATGGTGTTCGACGGTAATCCGGGGACGGGAAAGACGACTGTCGCACGACTTATCGGAGAGTGTTTTCAGGAAATGGGAGTCCTTTCTAAGGGGCATCTTATTGAAACGGATCGCGCAGGTCTGGTAGCAGAATACATCGGCCAAACAGCGGTAAAGACCACAAAAGTCGTGGAGTCTGCCCGTGGAGGGATTCTCTTTATTGATGAAGCCTATACGTTGGCGCCAGACGGGGCTTCGGGCAATGATTTTGGAAAGGAATCGATTGACACCCTTCTGAAGCTTATGGAGGATCTTCGGAACGAATTGGTCGTCGTGGTTGCAGGATACCCAGAAGAGATGCGCCGCTTTATTGAATCAAACCCTGGGCTGAAATCCCGGTTCAACCGCTATCTGCACTTTGCAGACTATTCCCCGTCGGAGTTGACCGAGCTTCTGCGCCACTTTTGCGAGTCGGGCCAATACACGCTAGGCGAGGACGCTACGGCCGTCGCAAGGGATATTTTTTCCGAGGCGTATACAGAACGCGATAAACGTTTTGGCAATGGTCGGTTCGTGCGCAACATTTTTGAGAAGGCCATTCAGAATCAGGCTGACCGTATCGTGGCTATTTCAAACCCGTCGAAGGCCGATTTGGCGACGATTCATGCAGAGGACCTCTCGAAAATCGATAGCACATAGCTGAATTGAGCGAAGGATGCGGCTCTCTGGGCCGTCTTCACCTCAATGGAGTCATAGCGGTATTTCACCGACCCCATCCTACGAAGGAAGCTGGCAAGGAGGCAGGACCATAGTCTGAGAATCGGCTGATTTGACTGGAAAAGCAATTCCCGACGACCCAAAATACAACAGAGGGTGGCTATTCCGCTTCCAGGGCTTGCGGGTCGAGCTGGTACCAGGACACTGCTCCAGATTCGATGCTGGCCTGTAGCCGGTTATCCTGGCGTAGACCGGCTACGATGGCATAGCAGCGCTTGCCGGTAAACCCGGTCAGGAACCCGGCGTTGCGGACGGCCCTGGTCGTGTCCCGTCCGTTGGCGGTGAAGGAGACCTTGATGGCCAGATAACAGGTTTCGCCCGTCCCGTCCGTGGCCTCCATAACCAGGTCGGCCCGGCGGAAGCTTCTCAGTTCGTTTGCGGGAATGTCCGACGTGTTTTGGGCCTGGACGAGGGCTCTGATGTCCGCCTGATTCAGGGTCCGCACCAGCGTGAATCCCAGGTCTTCGGCAATGAGGTCGGCCTCTCTGAGCGCGGCGTTCCGGGTATGGGCATCTTTGATTGGCACGAGGTCATCGCGGATCGACTTGACGACGGTCTCGATATCGTCCGGGCGCTGTTCGACGGTGTCGATGGTGGCCATGATTTGCCTACGCTTGTCATTGTTATAACAGACCTCTCCTTGCGGCCAAGGCGTGTCGCTCTCGGATGTGGGCTGCCGTTGGTCCTGTCTGCTTGTATCATTCCTATCGCTTCTGCTATGACTCAGGTATGGCAGAGAAAGCTGATCTGCATCGTCGTCCACAGCGCGTTACAGTCAAAGATATCCTGCGCACCGCTGTGAATCTGGAAAAGAAAACTATGGGGCTGTATATGCGCTTCGCCCAGGTGTTCCAGCCGCAGGAAGAGCTGCGCAAATTCTGGTTTACCATGGCCCGGCATGAGGCCGGTCACCTAGGGGCACTGGCTCTGGTCGAAGGGGTTTTGGAAAGTGATCCAGCTATTGCTGAGAATAGTAAGGTGTGGTTTGACCCGTCGTCTGTTGTCCGTCTGCGATCTCTTTTAGGAGCATATAAGCGTGAGGTCCGCGAAGGATTGGGTGTTGAACGCGCATTTGAGATGGCAATTGATATTGAAAGCTCAGAACTCGAAGATGTGGTTGTCGAACTGCTCCAGGTTGTGAAGGAGAAGATGCTCCGCGATCAAGCTGTCAAACTCCTCATTCACGATCTCAGCGACCTGAGTTATATGGTGGAGAAATTTACCCAGAACGATGAGCTACTTACCCGCGCTGACGACTTAGTTGAACACCGTCTGGGACATATGGCCGTCTCTCTTCCAAACAAAGACCAGGCTATCCTGTGATCTGCGCTACGAGCATATACTGATACGGAAGCGAGACTCGCGTCTCGCCCACGCTCAGCCCGGCGGCTTGGAGCTCTTTTCGAACGCTGTCTTTGTCGAGCCTCATCTGAGAGGGGGGGCCGACGGGGATATCTCCCTCTTTGTTAAACTCAATAATGATAACCCTGCCGTCCGGCTTAAGAGCCCTCCGGATCTTCCGTAAATAGATTTCTCGGTCTTCGATGTGGTGATAGGTATTACACACAAAGGCGATGTCTATGGAGCCATCAACCAGAAGCGGGTCGTGCGGGGGAACCTTCATGGTTCTGACGTTGGTGATGCCTTCCTCGCGCAGCCGTTGGCGTAAGTGGCGCACCATGCCAGATGATGTATCAACGGCATACACCATGCCTTCTGGGCCGACTGCCTGAGCCAGTCGGAGGGTGAAGTACCCACTCCCAGCGCCAACATCCGCCACAATATGCCCCTCTTGGAGCTTGAGCGCCTCTAGGACTGCATCGGGCTTTTGCCAGGCGTCCCGTGTCGG
Organism: Binatia bacterium; assembly: GCA_965231765.1. Lineage (GTDB taxonomy): Bacteria > Desulfobacterota > Binatia > Bin18 > Bin18 > JAAXHF01. Next base: position 1,893,429 of record OZ246887.1, on the reverse strand, counting down.
GTCTTCAAGCCGGGCGATGTGCTGTGCTAATGACATTGCATCGTGTTGGTGGGAGGGCTCTTGGGGCCAAACGAATTGAGCCAGTAATAGCACCAGTATCAGGGGTAAAAACCAAAATATACGATCTGCCATACAGCCTCTCCCTCATGAGGTAAGCGCAACGCTTGTCCCTGTTTGTATATCTTAGCCTGTTTTCACAAAAATCGAAGCCCGGAAAACACAGCGAGCTTGTCCTGCATTCGATGTCTCATCATCGTTTAGAGGGGGGCTGATGGTGTTTGACAGAAGTAGTGTAACTTGCTTAGATCCGAACGTGACGTCAGCTCGCAGGCCGATCAAATATTTTTACGGAGGGACATACGATGGGTACCACAGTTGTCATGCTCGAAATGCAGGTTAAACCGGAGGCCGTCGCAGAACTGAAGGCAGGTCTGAAGGGGATGCTGCCAGATACGCGCGCCTACGACGGATGCCAAGGGATTGATATCTATGAGGACCTTGATGCCACAGGCCATCTTGTCTTCTACGAACGCTGGGAGTCAAAAGACCACTACCAGAAATATCTTAACTGGCGGACCGAAACGGGTGCCATGGAGCAGCTTGGCAAGGCGTTAATTGGGCCGCCGAGCATTAAGTATTTTGATCGGGTTGATGCCTAGCAGAGTTTTGTCATACGCAGGGTGAGGTGCTCGCCCTGCACCCTACTCATACATAATCCCGAAGATTTTTGTTCCTGATGAGTGGGCTGCTAGCCCTCTAGCTCTCCTATACCCCACCGAATTCCCCGCCTCAGCAGCTCATAATAGACGGGCAGCTCCCAGGCACAGCGTTCAATCGAACACACCGGCATAAAAGGCTGCATATCGTACTTGCCACGGCAGTGGCCGAGGGTGAGATACAACACTCCTCCGGCTTCATACGGATGCAAATAAAACTGCGGTCGCGGATCATCATTTGGCCAGTCTTCCTGGACATAGCCAGCTGCTTTGTCTGTGTAGCGCGACTCCAGCAGCGTGTGGATTTCGCCGTAATATTCGCAGTAGTACGGTTCATCAACAACATCGAACGGCTCAATGCCTTTGACTAGCGGATGGGCTGGGTCAGAGACGCGAATATGGATGTTCTGAATCGGCGGGTGGGATACAAAACGACTGCCTAACATGTCCATGAGGACTGGGGCTTTGTCGGGGGTATCGGCCTGGCCTGGAATTTTGATGCCATCAACTTCCACCATTTCTCCAACAAATTCAATCAGCGCATTTGTTGCATGTAGGGCAAACCAGTGATTCCCGTTGCTCAGAAACTGTTTCAAGCCTTGCTGCTGCTCGGGCGTTGGACATACGTCGCAGGTATACGTAATCAAGAGCTGAGCCTGATTGATAGCGTCGATATCGCTGTAATCCTCGGCGACCCGGACGATAATGTCTTCATGTTCGGCCAACAGCTTTAACAGCTCTAGTCGGGCAAAATTGGTGTCGTGATATTTGGCGTTACAAATCAGATACACATCTTTTCGGGTGTTTGTGCGCATATTTTCCGCCATACTGAGGTCCTCCTTTTCATTTGAAAGCCGCGTCTGGGCTCTTGCTTCCGTTCCTCCCCTCATATATCCCTATTTTTCGAGACAGGAAATGAGGCGAGCTTAGGCCCACAGGAGCATCAGTATGCTAGACAGCCTCCTTGAACAGTTGCAACGATTTTTTGCCGTTGGCGGACCGGCTCTGTGGGGTATTCTACTGGCCACGATTGTGATGTGGACGCTGATCGTAGAGCGCTATGTGTTCTTGTGGACAAGCTATCCAGCTCAGGTTCAGACGCTGATTGCACGCTGGCAGGCACGTGACGAGCGGCGTTCGTGGAACGCCCGACAGCTGCGCAGGCTAGATATTGCTGAGGCGTCGTATCAGCTGCATCGATCACTGAAGGTGATTCATGCCTTGACCGCAGTCCTTCCTATCCTGGGGCTACTGGGGACAGTCAATGGGATGATCTATATGTTTAGCGTGATGCGGATTTTTGGCACCGGCAACGCCAATGGACTGGCGACTGGCATTTCCGAAGCGCTGGTGACAACTATGGCTGGACTCGTGTGTGCGCTGCCTGGTTTATACTTCGGTGTCAGTCTTAACCACCGGGCTGAAGTGGAAATACACAAACTGACGGATCTCCTCGTGATGGAGTAAGGCAGACAGATTGATGTGAATCCCCCTCCCTCCCATAGGCAGGCGTTCAGACTAGCATCTGTGTGCCCAGTCATGTAGGATGGGGAAGTTGCAAGAAATACTAGACGACGAACCTCGGAGCAGGTCTTTCTCTTCCTTTATCAGAAAATCCGTTCACAAGCGGACACGCTGGGCGCTCAGAACTGAGGCCTCTATCCCCCACATACTCTTAGGTTTTCCGTATAACGCCAGGTCTCGGCGCGAAACCTGCGTGCCGACCCGTTCCGTGGTGTCTCATATCACGGAGTAAGGAGAAGAGTGGTTGACGACATCTGCTGAAACATTTACCGAGCTTGGGCTGATTCCTGAGCTCCTGCGTGCGGTTCGCGATGCGGAATATATCGCGCCCACGCCAATCCAGGCCCACGCGATTCCTGTGGTGCTGCAGAACAAGGACGTCCTTGGCTGTGCACAGACTGGCACCGGGAAAACCGCTGGATTTTTGTTACCCATCTTACAACGATTAGCTGGCAGCGCGAACGGAAAGCAGAGTCAGGTGGGTGCCCTGGTCCTGACCCCAACCCGGGAATTGGCTGCCCAGATTGCTGATAGTGCCCGTATTTACGGGAAATACCTCAAGGTCCGTACGGCCGTAGTCTTCGGTGGAGTAGGGCTGGGGCCGCAAACGGATCGACTTCGGCGTGGTGTTGATCTGCTGATTGCGACCCCAGGTCGCCTACTCGACCATATGGAGCGCGGCAATGTGGCATTTCCGGCTTTACATACGTTGGTCTTGGACGAAGCCGACCGCATGCTCGATATGGGTTTCCTGCCAGATGTCCGGCGGATTCTGCGGTCGATGCCAGCCGAGCGACAGACGCTTTTATTTTCAGCCACCATGCCCAAAGAGATTGAGCGCCTTGCTCGTGATACGCTACGGTCGCCAGAACTGATTGAAGTTGGTCGCCGAGCGACCCCAGTCGGCGCGGTTGAGCAAGTCATTTATCCGGTTGAACCGGAGCGAAAACACGCCCTGCTGTCTCACCTGCTGATGCACGGAAAAATGACCCAAGTGCTCGTTTTTACCCGGACCAAGAGCCGGGCTGATCGTCTGACTCAGCAGCTGATGCAAACCGGTCGCCGAGTCGCTGCCCTGCATGGCGGTAAAAGCCAAGTGATCCGTACCCAAGTGCTGAACAGCTTTCGGAGTGGACGTATCGAGGTGTTAGTGGCAACCGATCTTGCCGCGCGTGGTCTTGACGTTGAAGGGATTTCGCATGTGGTGAACTTCGATGTGCCCAATATTCCTGAGGATTATGTCCACCGTATCGGCCGGACTGCCCGAGCGGCAGCCAGTGGCAATGCCATCTCACTCGCCTCGTCTGAAGAACTCAGCTCTATCCATGCTATTGAGCGGACGATTGGGGCAACAATCCCACGCCGGATCATCGGCGGGTTCGAACCTGTTGCCTCGACCCTGAACCGGTTTAGACAGCCAGTGGCTTCCCGGTCTGATCGTATTGCGAGTGGAGCGATTCGGTCCTTCACTCCACGTGGCCAGAAACGATGGTAAGAAGTTTTTGGCTCGCCTCACGCTGCTTTATCGCATTGACAGATGATGAAGCAGCACTTCTCACATTTTTGCATTGGTGTCAGGCCAGGATGTGAGATGCTTTGTCTACTATCCACAAAGTCTATTGCGGCTTCGAGGTCTATTTCCATTAAAGGCCGCTGAGCGCACAGGACGCAGCCTTCAGTTCTGGTGTTGTTTGTGATGCAGCCACGCAGCAAGATTGGAGAGCCACAACCAATGATCCGTTCAACATCGAATCCAAAAAAATGAAATCCCGTGCCGTGCCGGTTGGTGACATAATCTAGTCTTGTTCCCTTGAGATGTACCGCACTGGTGGGGTCAAGATATGTTTTGATCCCGTCCTGAACAACGATCTCATCATCGGCGTGGGCCGTCTGTTCAAGATTCAGGCTATACTGAAACCCTTTACAGCCCCCGCCGACGACCGTCATGCGCAGACCACAGTCTTCAGCCCCCTTTTGGGCGATTGCCCGTTTGACCATTTTGACGGCTTCGGGAGTCAAAGAGAGTAAGGCTTCCTGTGTCTGGTCTTGTGTCCCTGATTGTTGTTCTTGATCCATTCTCCCTCCTCTTCCTGAAGCCTTTGTCTATTTTATCGTCTCCCCCAGGCTTCTGGATGGAATTATTCTCCACTCAAGGCCATTAGCTTGCCACCACATGGGCTGTCAAGCCTGATCTCTACTCCTGCTGTGTCTCTTTACTCACACATAATCATCTATTCGGTTGCGGTTCCGCCGGTTGCGGTTCTGCGGGCAGGTCTTGCAAGCTGTTTGCGCCTGGCGACGCGGCCATATCGACCGACCAACATAGGCGGCAGCAATAGCAAGGATGGGGAAAACAAGCAGGGTTTGGATGTCCATACGCTCTCTCTTTTCAGAAGCTTCTTAGCCGGCTAGTCGACTGCCAATCTGATACACACCAAGCGCTGCCAGATAGGCTAAACTTGTCATATACACAAAAGTGAACACTGGATAACTCCAGGAATTGGTTTCCCGCTTAATGGTGGCCAGCGTTGCTCCGCACTGGCAACATAGCGCAAAAAACACCATGACGGATAGGGCAACAAGAGGCGTATACACTGGACGGCCGTCTGGCCAGCGCTCGGCTCGCATCGCGTCGCGTAGCTCAACACTGCCCTCATCCTGTTCACTGCCTAGATTATAAATAGTCCCCAGAGCTGCAATGATGACTTCTCTGGCAGGAAAGCTGGCCAAGGTTGCCATACCAATTTTCCAATCCCAGCCCAGCGGTTGCACAATCGGTTCTATGGCCCGACCTGCTTGACCAAGATAACTGTGGCGGAGCCGCTCTCCGGCTTCTTGAATGGCCAAGCTCTGGGTTTCTCCTGCTGAAGCCGTGGCCCGACGCGCTGCAAACTCTTGGGTAATCTGATCCGAATAGGGGTAGTAGGACAGCGCCCAGACCAGGACGGTCGTGGCCAAAATAATCGTTCCGGCGCGCCTGAGAAACGCCAGACTTCGATCATACATGCGAAACACAACCACCCGCCAAGCTGGCATTTTGAATGGTGGCAGTTCGAGGAGAAAAGGAACTGGTTCTCCAGACAAAATAGTCCGTTTGAGGAGGAGGGCGATGGGCGGAGCCACAATCAGCCCGATCATATACATGCCAAATAATGTTAGCCCCTGAAGGCCAACAATGCCCCAGACTGTCTGAGCGGGAATAAAAGCAGAGATGAGCAAGACATACACGGGTAGGCGGGCACTACAACTCATCAACGGAGCAATCAGAATCGTGGCAATCCGGTCTCGCTGATTCTCAATTGTCCGGGCTGACATGATGCCCGGCACGGCGCAGGCGAACGAGGACAGCAGCGGAATAAAACTGCGTCCAGACAAACCGAAGCCAGCCATCAGGCGGTCCATCATAAACGCGGCGCGGGCCATGTACCCAGAGTCTTCGAGCAAGGCGATTAATCCAAATAAAATGGCAATCTGGGGCACAAAGACAACAACCGCACCGACACCACCGATGATGCCGTCAACAATCAGACTTTGGATTGGTCCCTCTGCGAGTAAACTTCCGGCCCAGGCACCCAGCGCTGAGAACACCGCATCAATCCCATCAATAGCGGGAACCGCCCAAGAGAAGATGGATTGAAACGTGACTGCCATAGTCAGCAAGAACAGGAGCAAGCCCCAGACTTTATGGGTGACAATCGCATCAATGCGATCTGTCCAGCCATAATCGGCATAGCCGGTACGGCTGGTATGACCGGACGTCATGGCATTGACCGATAGGGACTCAATCGCTGCCTCAACGGTTTTTGCGATCCACTGGTAGCGGTGGTCAACCTCAACGTGCGGAACGACTACACCAGCTGCAGCCAAACGTTCCCGGGCCGCCTGTGTCTCAGTCTGCACAGCGCTGCCAAGCTCATCCGTCAGATCTTGTTGCATCAGACCATTGGCATCAATGAGTACCCGTTCCAGCAGCGGTCGGGAGAAAGGAGTGTTGCCATTGAGAGGAGACAAGGCAGACACGAGTGTCTCGACCTCTTGTTCAACACACTGAGGGAGTATCACCGCGCGTTGTGGTGTCGATAGCTCACGGGCAACGCGTTGGATGGTCTCACGCAATACCGGCAGCCCGGTTCGTTTTGCCGCATGGACAGGCACAACCGGAACCCCCAAGCGTTGTTCGAGAGCGGGAATATTGAGCTGGAGGCCCTGTTTGCGAGCGAGATCTGTCATCGTCAGAGCGACAACGACAGGCCGCCCGACGTCAACCACTTGGGTAGCGAGATATAAATTTCGGTCGAGGTTGGTGGCATCAACAACACACAGGATCACGTCTGGGGCGGCGACGTCTCTTCCCCTGCCCAACAAAACAGACACCGCAACCATCTCATCTGGTGCGCGGGCTGCCAGCGAGTAGGTTCCGGGAAGATCGATCGCCAGAAAACGATCGTTGGCTTGATAAAATTCTCCCAACGCGCTTTCAACCGTGACCCCAGGGTAATTCCCGGTGTGCTGGCTCAGCCCCGTCAAGGCATTAAACAGTGTCGTCTTGCCGGTATTGGGGTTGCCGATAACAGCGACTCTGTATTGGCGTCCTGTGGCAAGAGAAGATGGAGGAGGTGTAGATTCTAAAAGAGGGGGAGATACTGCTGGCATGCATGTGTCCCTCTTTACTCGGGAGACGTTGAAGAGACTGGTGGTGTGAGAACGACCCGCCTGGCTTCTTGACGACGCAGGGCGAGGCTAAAGCCTCGAATTTTTATCTGCATGGGGTCACCCAGAGGGGCAAAGCGGATAACCTCGACGGCTTGTCCTGGCGTGAATCCGAGTTCTGCCAAGCGGTGGGATAAACCATCTGTCCCAGTAATGGCCTGAATGTATCCGTACTCGGAGGGAGCAAGATCAGCCAAGGTTTTTTGCATGCTGGCATACTAGTAATATTAAAAGTCAATTTCAACTGGAGCCTAAGGTAGGGGGAGTAGGAAATGGGAACCACTATAATCTTGACCGGCGGTATTTCCAAATCCTAGCCTCTCCTGAGTAACGGCAGTGGAGACAGCGTCTTCTGCTGGCTTGGGCCGTCTGTTCAGCTTGGGGTGTCGTGGCAGGGGCTGTTTGAGAGGTTTCAGCTGCCGCTTCTTGTGGCGCGGTTCGCTGCGCACTGACTCCAACCCCAAGCAGCAAGCGAGCGAGAATAATGATTGAACATACGCGCGATTGTATCAGGGGCATCCCCTCCTCCTTCGGTCTCTGCGTCACTTCAGACGTCCACAGACTCGCCCCTACGCCCTGGGACCCTAGCACCTTCATTTATAGGTACTCAAGGGGGTATCCCCCTGTTCTCTGTGTACGAATGGAACTCGCAGAATCCAGAAGTCTCTTCCCCACTAAGCAAGAAGACAAAGCCCGCGTAAGCAATGATCAAGAGATCCGCCTGCTGTCTCCCGGTGGAGCCCCGGGGTGTTAGGAGGGTAACTCCCCGGGGCAAATGGCAGGAGGGCCGATATCCTCCTACCAAACTGATATTTCTACGAGCGGCCAGCGACGGTCAGACGTGTCTGACCTGACTCTGAGAGGGCCATCTGGACAGTTTTACTCAGGGTCGCCAAAGCGTTCAGCTCTCGGAGCGTGAGTTCGAGAACAACCGTGCCGATTTTGAGATGAACGTGATTTTCTTGACAAACCCACAGGCTGAGTGGTTGCGGACGAGCTTTCCATGTCGTGTGCATACAGGATTCCTTCTCAGTGGGGATGGGATCAGGACAAAGGCCGAGAGGAGGGTGCCCCGGGGCGGGAGGAGGGCAAGCCCCGGGGCGGCAGCGGAGAGGAGGGACTCCCGCTGAACAGCAGTCTGTGTGGCAGGCTGAGATGCCAGAAGCCTGTGGCAGAAAAAACCCGGCAAGGAATCATTGTGTCACTATCCTTACGGGCTCTAGGCCCGAAGCCACTGGCCTCCCTGAATCATCTGAGTGTATCGCTCGATTATTTTTTAATTGATAATGATTATCAAATTCAATTATGATACCAGTACTCTGCTCTTCTCAGGCTGTCAAGGGCGAGGAAGCCGTTTTTACAAAGAACTTCGCATCATGTGAATTTTTTGGTGTGAAAGTATTTGTCCATATCAGGTACGCTCCGCATTCGATGCCTTGCCCTGCCCCCCAGCCCGTGACACCCTCCGCTCCTTTCAGAGCGGGCGACGCATCACAACAGCAGTATCAGGACAAGGCTGCTGATGGACACCAGCCAGAACAGCAGCCTTCTCCAATGATACCGCAGGCTATAGGCGTCTTTTCTCCAGTCAGGCACGGGCTACTCCGTATGGACAATCGCGAAGTTTTGAGAGTTCTGATCTCATTGAACAGCTGTCTTGGTTCCAGGACGCGAAAAATCTTGAATCCACCCATTTCCCCTCGCGTCCTGGAAAAGTTCCTGTCCGAATGTCGTGACCAGAAACTCTGCCTGGCCGATCGCGCAGGGAAAGCGGGACATCTGTCGAGAGCAGCCCATCCGCCCGCGACGGCAACACCATTAGCGATATCCCGGCTTTCCCTTGCTCGCCCGTCGAGCGGGAGAGATGTGTGAAAGGTGAATGCTCAGTGTCCAAGCTGAGACATCAGTGTTGATGCTGGTTCAAGGAAAGAGATTTCCTCTATCGCAGTATTGGTCAGCTTGGCTAAGGCGAGAAATTCTTCTTGCGTCATTTTGATCACTGCGCGTCCAACCATGAGATGAATACACTTCTCCGAGCACTGTGAAATCGCAATCGTATCGTCCCTGGTGCGCCACAAACGTTCCTCGTTCATACTGATCTCCTTAAAAAAAGCCCGCCAGAAAATCTTCCTGATGGGCTCTGAGCTGAGTTGCTGCGGGCCGCTTTCTGTCTTAATTGAATTTGATAATCAATTTCAATAATACTTTACAATGCTTCTTCCTATGTGTCAAGGCCAAACTGAAATCACTTAGAGAGACTCTAGAAAAACGAGCAATGCTGCGCGGTCGTCGTTGCTCATCACTCGCACGGCTTCGCGCGACTGTGCGGCTTCTCCGCCATGCCACATGATCGCTTCCATCAGGTTCCGGGCACGTCCGTCGTGCAGAAGAAAGGTGTGCCCCTGGATGCGTTGGGTGAGGCCAATGCCCCACAAAGGTGCAGTGCGCCACTCCCGACCCGTCGCTAAAAAGTCGGGCCGGCCGTCGGCCAATCCTTCGCCCATGTCATGGAGTAGCATGTCGGTATAGGCATGAATGGTTTGATACGACATTTCTGGTACTCCGGCTAAGGAGGCGGTGTTGAGCGTTGGAGTGTGACACGCAGCGCAACGGGCGGTATGGAACAACTCCTCGCCTCTCAGGACCTGTGGTGCGTCCACATTGCGACGGGCTGGAACGGCCAGGGTTTGCACGTAAAAGGTCGCAAGGTCGACCGTTTCCGCATTAATCTCCGAGTCGTCGGGAAGGCCGTCATCCTGGACTTGGCCAGACGCGCTTTCGGCAGTCAAGATGGGATTCGTGATGCCCATATCTTGCTGATAGGCACCAAAGGTTTGCTGAAAGAGACTTGGATTATTGGCTTTCCAGCCAAAGCGACCTAGCCGAGTCGTTCCGGTGATGACGTCCCAGACCATATTGGGCCGGCCGGAAATGCCATCTCCATCAACATCAAACTCGTCAGCTAGGCCGAGGATAGTCTGTGCACTGATCGCTTCCAACAGACCACGACCGAAGACCGGCAGCGCAACGCGAGGAGAGGTCAAGACTTGGGCGGGGAGCGGTTCGGCTGGGTTTTCAATGCTGAAATTGAAGCTACGCAAGCTGATGCTCTCTCCATCAGCGAAGGTTTCGATCCGCTCTGTTTCTGTCATGCTCACGTCTGCCTCGGGTGGAACGCCAAAAACGGCACGATGTTGCAGCTGGGTGCCCATGCCGGGAACTGGGACTGGGCCGCCGGTAACGGCATCTGTCCCAGGTACACTGACTCGCAGAAACATCGAAGCCATTCGCTGGCCAGGGCGTGGCGGACGACCGCGCCCGTTTTTGGGGTGGCAACTGTCACACGCGTTATTATTAAAAATCGGGCCTAAGCCGCTGAAGACAGGAGAGGGGGCGGTGACAAAGGTATCACCAAAAGCCGCGTCTCCATCAAAATGTTTGACCAAACGCGCTCCGGTTAGGTTCGGAGACGGCATTTCAAAGGCTTGGCTCGTCGCGTCAAAGATTGTTGTATCACCACCTGATAACGCTGCCGCCTGCTCCCCGCTCGGGTCGCTGTCGGGAGCGGCGAAAAGAGCCGGAGATTGGGAACTCAAATTGTATCCCAAGCGGAGGTCAACCGTGCTTGTGCCCAGATTGGACTGAACCCGTGCCCCGGAGACAAAGATTTCGTTGTCCTCAATGACTGCCATAGCCTGGCTCAGATCAAGCTGATCAATAAACTCAGCCCCGCCCGGCTTTACCACCCTGATTGGATGTTCGACACTGACCGACTCTTCTCCAGGAACACTGACTTCTATCCGAATGGTATGCACGCCCGCTTCCAACAAGGCGTAGTTGAATAGCAAGCTAAAAGAAGTGTTGAGAGGTGCCCCGGAAATTGTATTGGCTACGTCCTGTCGCGGTCCACAGCACGGGACCACACCAAAGAGTTCGTCATTCGATATGTAGGCTGACGGTAATGGGCGCGCCGGTATCTGAGAATACCCAGCCGGAAATCACGGTTGAACCTGAAGCGCTGCCACCGCCAGTCGGATTTTCGAGAGTGACAGTGATCGTGGCTTGACTGACGGATGGCCAGACGAGCAATTGACACACGATGCACAAAGTCCCGAAGATACGGGGGCGATAGAATAAAGACATGGCTCTCCCCACTGTTGAGCGACATGATTTGAATCGAACCACACGACATAGGGGCTGACACAGTAGATGATTTTCTGGTGTTCCACCCGGTCATTCATGACCGGGCGCAGTCACAATAAGCTACGGTTGTGAACGAATGTCATGTGTCCTGGTCTGGTAAGGAGAGCAGGACTTGCACTTATCGCCTTAGGTCGTCCTGTGGGGATGAGCCGCTCAGGGCAGTCGCTCCCTCATCCAGTTGGTTTCTACGCGAATGCGAGTCGGTCTTTATGCAGTAAAGCTGGCTGCTTGGACTACAGGAAGAATTTCTTCCAGAGTGGCTTGCAGCGCTTGGACTGTATCGACCGCCGCTTGGACAGTTGCCGGGCTGACCGTAATACTGTTGCCAAAGGTCTCAGGGATGGCTATGACAACCGCCAGAGCATCCCGGATCGCAGTCCGGACTCGTGCATCCAAGGCAGGGTCTTGATTAAACACAAAATCAGTCACGCCCATCGAAGTGCCGTCAGTCTGATCAAAACGGCCTTCATAGACGTTGTTGATACTGCGTATATTATCGATAAAGTCACGCCGGGAGTTATCGCTAAAGCGGGACTCTTCCTCGGTGTTGCTCTGATCAGCGAGGGGAACGGCTATTTTGGCATTGGCCAGCTCGTCGGCAATACCAATCATGCCGTTGACCAACTCTTGCGGGGCAGCCTGTTGGCTGGTGAATGTTATACTGCCTTGACCAGCGAGTGCCAACTTATCAACAAAATTACCACCGTTCGGGTCCCAACTCGTACTCAGTCCCTCTGTTTCCCCAACAAAACTCTGGGCGGCGGCTAAGAGATACCCGCCGCGCCGTGCATCAGCCATGAAGGCAGCCAAAACTGCGACTGGATCACCGCCTTGGTCCGTACCGTCACGGAACAGCAGATATTCAATCGTGTGAAAGCCTTTGGCTGTATCGTCAAGATTGTCAATGACAATCGGGCTGTCGGAGGCGACGACGCTTTCAATATCTACCGTATTGACCGGCCACGAGTCCAGCTTTGGGTCGCGGTTGTCATCAGACACTGGTCCAAACAGAAAGGCTTCGCTCCGCTCCCAGGGGATACGCGCGGCTCGCCACGCAGTCTGGGCGGCGGTCAGGTTGTCGAGGGTGAGAGAACTGGTGAAGGTAGTAATCGCCGTCAGCATGTCATAGGCTACGCTGTCCAATTCCTCATAGGCGACGAAGATGGCTTCGGCTTCGTCGCGCAGCAATTGTGAAGCATTGTATGGGGACAGGGCAGGGCCAAGGTCATCCTGGACTTGAGAGATGACAAAGGTCTGACTGCTGGTGAGATAGGCGATGGTGAGGTCTGTGGTGACTGTTGTTTTGGCCAGTGCTTGTGACGTTTCGAACGGGTCCACCTCGGCGCCAATGATAAGGATATTTCCGTCTTGTATAGCGACGCTGGCATTGTCGAGCGAGAGGGAGGTCAGAAACTCGGCATCGGCCGCCTTAACGATGGTAACGCTGCTCTCGTCCACGACTGTCTCTTCTCCATCCGCACTGACTTCAATGCCGATGGTGTGGACACCCGATGGCAGCAGCCCGTAGTTGTAGAGCAAGCCGAAGCCGGTCGCTAATGGTACGGATGGAAAGGCGTTCTGGACATCTTGGCGTGAGCTGCAACACGGGATGACCTCTTGTGTTTCGCCATTGACCCTCAAGCGGATAGTCACAGCAGCATCGGTATCACTGAAGGCCCAGCCTGAAACTGCGGTTACGCCGTTGGCGCTCGTGCCGTTACCGGGGTTTTCTAGAGTGGCTTGAATAGTCGCAAATGCAGGAACCGTACTGAGGAGCAGACAGACGGACAGCGCTCCAAAAATTATCACCTTCTTCATAACAATCTCCCTTACGATATAGGCTTTCCCTCCAGCCAACGGAAAGACTTTTTGATATGACAACAAACCCAGTGACTTGCTCAATGCCTCGCTCAGTGCTTTGTCTGGTGGTCGTGGGCCGAACACTCGTCTTTCAGCAGGGCTTGCTGGGTCGCCACGATAATGTCCACCAGATCAAGAAAATCTGCTTTGTGTAACGAGATGGAGGTATGACCAACACATACGGCAACACTGCCTCGTGGGCAGATTCGGGTAGACAGCCCACGTTGGTTTGAAAAAATGACCGTATTGTTCTCCTGAATCTTTTCCATCGCTTCTTCCTCCTTACTTTCCTGAAAAGTAAATGACAAAAAAAAGAGCCCACGAAGCATGATGCTTCATGGGCTCTGGGTGAAAACCGCTGGCCGCTTGTCCTAGATATAGAAAAAAATACCGGTTTGACCGGTATAGAGAGACTAGGCTTCTCTCTATTTTAGGCTTGCTGCCTGAGGCTTTTTTGTAGATTCAGAATGATATGAGGGATCGGTCTCAACTGGGGTGCGTTATGCACACGCTCGCTGCTTGGTGCCTGGAAATGGGATCACTTTTCCACGAACAGGAGCCGGAGTGTCTTGCCATTGTTGGCGACTGCCGCGTAAAGTCTGTAACAGCACGTCTGCCTCCGTTGGATCAAGTTGGAGAGAGAGCTGTCGATACCAGCCAATCCCCTTGCCCCACGATAAGCGACGCAGTTCAACGAGAGGGGTGCCCTGTGTGTCTGCTCCGACGACAACCTCCAAACGAACCGTGGGATCTTCTCCAGTGATGGTTTTGAGGGTCTGTTCTTGGATCATTATGCTCTCCTCATTGTGTCTGCGGTAGCTATCTCTGTTATGAAATTGAAAATCATTATCAGTTTCATTTGTCAAGAGGCCAGTGGCTGAAAGCTGAACAAAAATTAAAACGAAACAAACGAGACTGACCGCGTCCAACCGGTCGTCTGCCAGTGCTTGCCGTTTGCTTCAATCAGCAGGCCTTCTACTCCTGGCAGACGCTCAAGAAGCGCGGTGCCTTCGGATTCACCGAGAATTAAGAATGCTTTGCTCAGTGCTTCCGCCCGAGCGGCACTCGGAGCGACAACGCAGGCGAGCAGATCGCGTTGAATAGGGTGCCCCGTACGCGGATCAATCACGTGCCCATAGCGCCGCTCAGCAACGGTAACGCTTTGCCCGAGGCTACCTGAGACCGACAGGGCTTGGTCGCGTAAGGTAATCGTTCCAGCTGCCTGCCCATTTGGCTGCCGGACTAACAGCCGCCAGCCTTCTGCATTTGGTGGCGTGCCCACTGCCCACTGACTGCTTTGGCCAAAATCGAGTAAGGCATGGCTCATCTGGTGTTCTTTGAGCACCCTCACCATACGATCAAGGGCAAAGCCTTTGCCAATCCCACCGAGATCCAGGGCCATGTCTTTTTGAGACAAGGTGACTGTTCCTTGAGGAGACAGGGTGATTTTCTCGCTCCCGACCTGAGCGAGTGTCTTTTGTAGCGCGGTGGAAGAGGGGGGATATTCGGTCTGGCGCCAGAGCGCCATGAGTGGTCCGACCGTGATATCAAACGTTCTGTGTGTCTGGTGCCAATAGTCTAGCGATAATGATAGGAGAGCGACAACCTCAGGCGGGACAGCAACTGCGCCTTGACCAGCTTGGGCGTTGAGGTGGCTGACAGGACTGTCTGGGGAGTAGGTTGTGAGTAGGCCATCGAGTCGGGTGGCAGTCTGAAAGAGGGCTTCGCTGGTACGGCGCTGGTGTTGGGCGTGTGTCCCACACAGCGTGACTTCGAGGACTGTGCCCATGACATAGCGGCCATCATGAAGACATGCGAGAGCAACAGCAGGTCTGACAAATGTCAATGAGCTGCCCCACACCAGGCCACTTATCATGAAGCAGTGGAGAAGAGCCCGCACGCTATTTTCAGCTTTCTGTCTCTTCAAGTTTGGTCTCTTCCAGTATTGTGTCCTTGAGGCCGTTTTGATCCGGTTTGGCACCGGGAGAGTGGCGTTGGCCGTTGCGATAATTTTTCTGGGAGCCGACACAGACTGCCCAGAGCGAGACCATGATGAGGACGGCCAGACTGATCTCGAGAGCCAAAAATCCAGCAATCTTCAGATAGGCAAACAGGGGGTGCACGAAGCGGACAAGCCAGCTACTGCCTTCATTGACCAGCGCCGAGGTGAACGGAATGATAATGAACCACGCTTTGAGATCCGACCTGATTGGTACGAAGAGCATCAGATGAGTGAGTGTAAGCAGCAACAGCCCCATTGCAAACAGGTGAAAGTGAGAGACTTCTAGCATGCCCTGATACGTACGCGGCTGTAGGAAGCGCTCTTCTGAGCCGAGATAATATTCGGTAACTGAGGTCGGAGTCAGGTTCATCTTCTGGAAATACAGCAGCCCATTCGTCAGCCACAGCCCCGCCACGTAGATGATAAAAATGACGATGATGAGTTGGAGGAGGCGATTCTTAGACCATTCGCCGGTGATTACAAAGCGCATAAGAGGCGTCCCTGTTTTCCTGCTTACTCTCGACTAGTCGGGTTGTTTTGAATCAAGACCTGGAACAGGGCTAAGACTTTACGGACCCCACGCGTTACCGCGCGAGCGGTCAGGGTTGAGCCGCTGATGCCATGAAGGTTGCGCTGCAGTTGGAGTTCCGGACTCAACTGCTGATTGTCAAATTGAGCGATCCACCGATCTGTTGGCAGATATTCGAGGGGTTCATAGAAGGCGAGGGTCAAAACGCGTTGAATCGTGCCATCAGGGGAAAGAACGATCAGGAAGGTCTCGGGCAGGGTCCGGACGATATGGGTTTCAATAAAAGCGTACCCTAGCACGGCCTCACCTTTGCGTCCGATGTAAAAGGCGACAACTTTTGCATTGATGGGAGCCTTGGCGAGGTTCTGGATGTCGTCAGTTTGCTCTTGGGTCAGAAAGAAGCTCTTGGTCTCTACATCATCGGCGTCAGGAAAAGCTATCTCAAGCGCTTCTTGCTTGGCATAAAAAACTTTTGCCTCGACGATCAGTGTAAAAGTGACGCTGCCGAGTAGCGCCACTCCGAGAAAGAGACAGGCTCTAGAAAACAAAGCCCATTCCAAAGTTCACCTCTTGAGCACGCATCCCTTTGACCGTATTGAAGTTGCGGTAGTCGAGTTTCAAGACAATTTGCGGATGCGGTTTGAATGAGACACCTGGCGTCCAGATGCGGAATTTGCGGTTGCCATTGGCGCTAAATTCGTCGCCCCCTGGCATCTTGTCCTGCAAATCCAGATATGAGAAACGCACGAATGGCGACAGTGACATCTCTGTCCCAGGATAGAGCCAGGGCAAAATGTCGTAGGCCGCCTCAAAATATCCACCGAACATGCGTTGCGCGAGCGCACGGCTGGAACTCAACTCGCCAATCTCACGCAAGGCGCGGGTCAGTTCGGCTGCATCGCCCAAATGCGACATAGCAAACAGACCACGCAGTTCCAAACCGGCGTTACGATAAATGCCGTGCAGTTCCCAAATCGTGGTGCTGGCGTCTGGCAGCTCAACCTCGCCGACTTTTTGGTCTTGGCCGGAATTGCCGTGATAGAAGGAAGCGCCGAGCGTTAGGCTGTCCAAAGGCCGGTAGTCAAGCCGACCGGTGACGGCGATATCTTCTGCCAGCGCACGGTTCCCCTTTTGCCGACCGCCCCGAAAACCATTATCTCGAAAACCTTTGGCGTTGAGGCCGTTTATACCATACAGGCGATACTCAAGCTGGGGGGTGAGTTGTCCCCAGATACCAATCCCGTTTTCTCGCCAGGTCGAGGGGATAATGCGGCGTTCCAGTTCGGGCCGCTCAATACCGTTGAAAAACACCGGTTCATGCAATTCATTCACAATGCCCATGGGCACCAACATCATACCCAGGCGGACGTTCATCGGTATTTTCAGTTTTTCCGATAGCAGAAAATCGAGATAAGCAAATTCGACCGACACCGACCCGCCACCGGAAGTTTCCGTCCCGCCGGTTGTGGCGTGCTCAAATTCCAGCTCGGCATTCAACAGGATCCAATCGCTAAATTTGTAGCCGGTATATAAGACAAAGCGCAGGAAATCTGTGGTGTCGCGATCGCTGCGTGTTTTGTCACTAACATCTTTGCGATAATACGCTTCGCCATAGCCACCAATCGAGAGACCCCGCTCAACCTGATAGATCTTTGAGGCGGCCGGGCCCAAGCCGTACAGGCTCTTGAGCTCCACCTCTTCGGGGATAGTCAGCTGGGTACGTAGCTTTTCAAAATTCTCGGCCAGCAGGCCGGTGCGCCGCTCAGATTCTTCTTGCTCTTTTTGCTTCTCTTCTTTGAGAGAAGTGAGTTCTTGCTGCATTGCTTGCATCTGCTTTTCAAGCTGCTGGATGCGGTCTTCATCAGCTGCTCGGGCGAATTGAGAAATCCCTGTTATGCACATGAGGGTCGTCAGTGCGATTGCCAATTTTCGTACCATTGCCAGAACTCCTCCTTGCTAGGGGGTAAATTACAAAACCGAAAGGGCTCTGGGTTGGGGTACCGCTGGCCTCTGCCACGCTGAATCGATCACATTATTGCTGGATGCTCAGTTCCCCCCTTCTTGCTTTGTTTCCTGCCACTTAATTGCGACATCATGCCATGTTGATGCCGAACCCCATGGAATGAGCACAATCCGCTTGCAGCGTCGGCATTTGAGCTCTACGCCATTTGGGCACAACCGCGCGAGCAAGTTCCCACACTGGCATCGGCTATCTTGGGCATGAGCGGATAGGGACGATGTATGTTGGGTTTCCATAGATGAAATTGAAAATCATTGTCAATTTCATTTGTCAAGGACCCATGAAGAGAAGGGGGAGGGCCTATGTCTCACTACTTATCTTTTCGGCTCTGGCCTGGAAACCGAGCCAGTACCTCGCCCATCAAACGCTTGACTTTTCAGTGAAAGATCCGTATACGGGCAGTAATCAAACGTTCTGAGTAAAGAGTTCTCACCCATCCCAAATATCAGCTATGTATATCCACTGCGTATGTATCCTCGTCTGCATCGGTCTAGTGGGGCTGACCCAAGTCGGCCAAACCGCCCTGGGGGTCCAGATTGTTCAGGCTCAGCCTTTAGACTCCTCTCTTGCTGCCCAAACCCAGACCGATCAGGAAAATCTTCGCTCACAAAAGAAAATAGATAAGCTGGCAGACGAAACCGCTCAGCTGTTGCAAGAATACCGAAACGCCACGCGCCAAGCCGAAAGTCTAGGCACCTATACCGACCAGCTTGAGCGTCTGATCGCTTCACAACAGCAGGAGGTGGCGTCCTTAGAAACCCAGCTCCAAGACATTGAAGTCACCCAGCGGGAGATCCTTCCCTTGTTGCTCCGCATGGTCGATGGTCTGGAACAGTTTATTAGCCTCGATATCCCATTCCTCCCTGAGGAGAGACGCACCCGTTTGGAACAGCTGCAGGAGATGATGGATCAGGCTGATGTAACAATTGCCGAGAAGTTCCGACGTGTTATGGAGGCGTATCAGGTCGAGACCGAATATGGGCGGACGATTGAGACATATCGGGATGCGTTGCAGATCAATGAGCAGGAGCGCACGGTTGATCTACTACGCATCGGTCGCTTGGCGCTCCTGTACCTGAGTATAGATGGTGATGAAGCCGGCCAGTGGAACCGGACGACCGGGGGATGGGAAGTCTTGCCGAATACCTATCGCCGCTCGATTATGCGTGGTCTCCAGGTTGCCCAAAAACAAGCGGCTCCCCAACTGCTCAGCCTCCCCATTTCGGCACCACAGCAAGAGGTCAATCCATGAAACGTAGAGTAGGATTGCTCCTCTTCCTCTTGGTGTGGTGGCCTACTCTGGCAACGGGACAGGATACGCCTGGACTGCGATCGCTTGACCAACTGCTTGAACGCGTGCAGGCCAAACGAAAAGCTGATGCGCAGTTGCAGGCCGAGCGCGAGGCGCAGTTTCTAGCCGAGCGCAACACACAGCGAGAGCGCCTCCAAGAAGCGCGCACCGCATTACGCCAACTCCAGCAACGTAACGAACAGCTCAGCACGATATTCGAAGCGAATGAGACACGACTGGCGGAGCTCGGTGCCGAGCTTGATGACAAAGCTGCTTCCCTCGGTGAACTGTTCGGCGTGGTTCGCCAGACGGCTCGTGATACGTCGAGCTTGCTGCTTAGCTCACTGGTCTCGGCTCAGCTCGGTGACCGGACAGTGTTTCTCAATACGCTATCCGAGAGCAAGGCGCTGGCTTCCTTCGAAGAACTTGAGCAGTTCTGGATTGTGTTGTTGGAAGAAATGGTCCAATCTGGCAAGGTCGTTTCTTTTCTTACTCGTGTTGTACAGCCTCAAGGCGAGCAGGTTGAACAGGAAGTGACTCGGATTGGGGCGTTCAACGTTGTCTCGCACGGAAACTACCTGCGCTATCTCCCGGAAACTGGGCAACTCGCTGTTCTCGGACGTCAGCCCGAGCGCCGTTACCAGCAAGACGCCCAGGCGCTCGAAGAAGCGTCACAGGGCTACACCGCGTTTGGACTCGATCCCTCCCGAGGGGCGATTCTGGCCGCTTTAGTGCAGACGCCAGATATCTGGGAGCGGCTCGAACAGGGCGGGCTTATTGGCTATATTATCCTTGCTCTTGGTGGCGTGACGTTTATCTTAATTCTCGAACGGGCTGTTTCTCTGTGGCGCGAAGGGCACAAGATACAAGCCCAACTACAGGACACCACCCCTAACCTTGATAATGCCTTAGGCCGAGTGCTACAGGTCTATTCTGAAGCTCCTGCACTGGCCACTGAATCCCTCGAATCTTTAGAGGCTCATCTAGAGGAAGCCGTATCGAAGCAAATTCCGAAGATCGAACGCGGCCTGTCCGTGATTGGCATTCTGGCCGCTGTTGCGCCGTTACTCGGCCTGCTGGGAACGGTGGTCGGCATGATTGGTACCTTCCAGTCGATCGCGCTCTTTGGGGCAGGTGACCCGAGGGTTATGGCGGGCGGTATTTCCCAAGCCTTAGTGACCACTCAGTTAGGGTTGACGGTTGCTATCCCGACCATTCTCCTCCATACTATTCTTTCCAATAAGAGCACCCGGCTGATCCAGATCATTGATGAGCAGACGGCTGGATTGCTTGCCAAAGGACTCCAACCGTCGCTGCTCCAGACTGAGGACTCTGAGTAGGATTTCACACGGAACTCCCCAGAAATGCAAACCTACAGAGCAAATTTGGAGAAGCTTGTGAGGACGCGCTACCAATGAGACGCCGCCATGCCCGCCAGCAGTCTGAGGCCAGCGTGAACCTGACGCCGATGATCGACATGGTCTTTATCCTGCTGATTTTCTTTTTGGTGACGACTTCGTTTGTGAACGAGGCTGGTATCGATGTGAATCGGCCGATCGCGGAAACGGCTGAACCCAAAGAGGGTGGTACGATCCGGATAGCCTTGTCTGAGAAAGGCGAGATCTGGATGGATCGCCGTAACATAGATATTCAGGCGGTCCGGGCCAATGTCGAACGTATGTTGGCTGAAAGCCCTGAGGCGCATGTGATTGTGCTTGCGGATAAAGCCGTCCAAACGGGTTTTTTGGTCGAGGTGATGGATCAGGTGCGGTTAGCTGGGATCGAGAATATTGCTGTCGCCGCATTACAAAAAGTCCAGTCATAATACCAAAGTGAAGCAAGCATGTTTGGACGTAGGGCGGGTTCTCTACTCGTTGGGATTGTCGTCTCGCTATCTATTTTTTTGGTAATGGAGACTATGGTTTCGCCTTCGCGGACCGGGAACGCGCAGCTCGATCCCTACCCGATTGTAGACTTTGTGCGGCTCATACGCGAAGAGCCGCCTCCACTCCGGCAAAAACGGAAGCTGCCGGAACCACCTGAGACTCAACCAACTCCAGAGAACATCCCCAGCCCAGCCTCTACACTCTTAGCGCCGAGACGGCCAGATATACCTGCGCAACAGCTCAAGATCTCAACCAGCAAGATTGCGCCTTTGCAGCTCCTGAACACGGCACCATTGCCAGGACCACCGGCCATACAGGACACCGGCGTGGACATGGAGCTGATTCCTCTTGTCCGGGTGCCACCAAGATATCCGCGTCGGGCCGCTCAGCAACAGCTGGAAGGCTTTGTCACAGTCGAATTTACTATTACCAAAGATGGTAGCGTCAAAGATCCGGCTGTTATTGATTCGAAACCCTCCCGGGTTTTTGATCGCGCTGCTCTGCGAGCCATTGTACAGTGGAAATTTAAACCGCGCACCCGTGACGGTCGGCCCGTTGACTCGCGGGCCTCACAGCGGATCGATTTTGCGTTAAAAGGAGGCTGAGATGCGCCCTGAGACGACCTGGTCAAGCATTCTCCGCAGCCTGCTCGGGCTGCTTATGTGTCTGCTGCTCACGAGTCCTAGCGCCAGCGAGGAAAGTCCTACTCTCTCTCAGCAGGTGCATAAACAGCTAATGGAAGCCCAGACGCTGCTGGAGAAGAAGCAATATACCAAAGCGGTGGCTGTCTTACAGACTGTCGCAATGCAGAAAACGCTCACTCCGTATGAGACGGCAATCGCTCAGCAGACACTCGGTCATGCCTATGTTGCCATCGACAAACTTGACGATGCCGCCAGCGCTTTCCGGGCAAGCTTGGCTAGTCAAGGATTTGCTCCCCAGCAGGCGCGTGGGGTTGAGTATAATTTAGCCCAGATTTTAATTGGCGCCGAACGCTACGCTGAGGGAGCCAAAGTTCTTGAAGCCTGGTTAGCTCAAGAGCGAGAGCTAAAGCAGGAACCCAAACCGGAAATCTTCGTGCTGCTCGCCCAGGTCTATGCGCAGCTGAAACGCCATCCTGATGTTGAGCGACATATCCGCCAAGCGATAAGGCATACATCTGAAATGAGAGAAGACTGGTATCGTCTGCTACTGGTGGCATATTTTGAACAGAACAAATTTCAGCAGGCAGCCGCTGTCCTCAAGCAGCTTGTGGCCCAGCTACCAGACACAAAGACGTACTGGCTCCAACTCTCGCAGGTGTATCATCAGACCAAAAAAGAACCACAAGCCGCCGCCGTCCTTAGACTCGCCCACGAGATGAACATTCTGGAAGGGCAAGAGATTCTCCAGTTGGTGCAATACTATTGGCATCTTGATTTACCGTATACGGCGGCGCGTATCTTAGAGGAGAGTCTTGCTGCCAAAACGGTGAGCCAGACCTCCACACATCAGGATTTACTCATTAGCTGCTGGCTGCAGGCCAAAGCCTACCAGCGGGCACTTGATGCGATTGATAGGTTTGCGCAAACTGCGTCCGAATCACAGGTTGGTGCCTTGATCGAGCGCAAAGCTGAAATATTAGCGCAGCTAGAGCGCTGGGACGAATCCGCACAGGTGTTGGAAGCTGGGTTGCATAGAGGTGGTCTTCCAGACACGGGGCGGGCGTATCTCAGGCTTGGTATTGCCCATCATCAATCTGGCAAAGCCGTTGAGAGCAAGAGCACTTTCCGCAAAGCCGCCTCGTATGCCAACGTTACAAAACAGGCCAAACAGTGGCTGCGCATGATCGCCAAAGCCCAGAACAAAGCTCGCGTTTTTCGTCCAGACTCGCCAGGACGGCATCCGGGATAATCCCAAGACCAAGTTGCAGGGTCGCTCCGCCCGGGATGAGGTCGGCGAGGTATTCCCCAATCCGTTTTTCTGTCTATCCAAAACGCTGCCCCTGAAGTTCCGGCAGTGGCTCGTCACTTTCGACCACTGCGTGCACGCGCGAGATACGGAGAAAAGCATCACCCAGGACCCGTGGCATGTGGGGGTTGACCTGGACAATCACTGTCCGTGCGGATTCAGCTGCCGCTTTAGAGGCCAGCACCTCAACCCCAAGACTCATAAAGCCATGTTCATCTACGTATAGGTTATGGCTTTTTGTTTTCCTCGTTTTTATTCGTTGAGAATGGGCTTCAAAATAATTTTCTCGATAGAAGTGAATGTTGAAAGTGATTTTCAATATCGTCTTTGCATGGCATTGAGAATGATTTTCAATATCGTTTCTTCAATAAAATCAATAACTTAGAAGATTATTTGCTTGACATTGGAGAGGAGAGGGTTTACTCTATGTATACACGATGTTTCTCACGTCCTCCATGGAAAGGAGCTCACGATGGACACACAGAAAGTGATTGACGCCCTCAATCATGCGATTGCTTTAGAACACACCGCCGTTATGCAGTACAAACAACATGCTCTTCTGGTCAGTGGCTTATGGCGAAAAGAGTACGCAGGATTCTTCTCTGATCAGAGTGAAAGCGCGCTGGACCATGCCCATAAATTTGGTCAGAAGATTGTCGCCTTAGGTAGTGTTCCGACGGTTGAAATGGGCGCTCCTATTCGTCAATCAACAGATCTTGAGGAAATGCTGCACCAGGATCTGGAACTCGAAAAGGCAGCGCTGCAAGCGTACATAGACGCGCATACGATAGCGGAGGATAACCTTCCTCTGCGCCTTATGCTGGAAAACCAGATCGAAGCTGAGCAGCAAGACGTCGAAGAAATTGAAATGTATCTGGGCATGGTGCAGACCGCCGGGGTTGAGCGCGAAATTAATCTCCGCCGGGTGGGTTAATCATAAAACGCTGTTCCTTACCGACTATTAACCGTTTAGGTCTCTCTTTAGCGGGTGGTTCAGATACTGAACCACCCGTTTTTATGGATACCACCAAGAGTTGTTGCACAGTTTCAGCAGAAACGGTAATATCCGGAGCCGATATCGGTTCGTGATCGTTTCGGCGTTTGGGAGAGGTGGCCGAGTGGTCTATGGCGCTCGCCTGCTAAGCGAGTGTACGTTAGCGCGTACCGCGGGTTCGAATCCCGCCCTCTCCGTTGCTCCCAAATTTCTACTTGGATTCCTGCCCGATTATCCTATGCTAATAATGACAAAGTTTTACAGGCTCTCCTCTCACTGAAAAGTGAGAATATAGCTATGGAAAGGGATCAAGACTCGGCTGTTTGCACCTCGGATGAACTCCTGGCCCCCGATTGTGGTTACGCTAAAGGCGGCACGGCCAAACAGGCCGGCAAAAGCACGGATGGTATGGACACCGTCGCCGAGCAGATTCCAATTGACTCTCAAGCCATTATCCAAGCCCCCACAGATTGGCACTGTATCGTCTCGAGTTGTACCGTAACCTGCCTGAAGTTCGAGAAGGTGACCAAGGGAAAAGGCGCATTGCGGACAAGATCTCACTATTCACGAATACCGGCGACGGTCCCGACCGTGATAACCTCGGCTTCGTGAATCAGATCTGGAAAGTTTTTTTCGAGAACAATCGTGGCCCAACTCAGGGGACTGAGGAGCAGAATGCTCAGCACGAAAAAAGCGTTCAGACGTGTACGTGGGGAAAATAGAGGCAGTTTTTGGAAAGTTGTTTTTATCAGGAGTACCATTTTTTTGTCGCTCAGCAATATTTCTCTCCAGTAATTATCAACACGATAGGCCAAAAAGGCGGGCAGATACGACAGTGTGTCAGGAGAAAGCGGATCAGACTTGTCGTGTTTCTGCTCGTGGTGGTGGGGAAAAAGCCGCAACATTTCCTGTATAATGCGTCTCGGGGGACTGTCCTCCCTCCCTTGAGTTTGTTAAGATTCCTTCCTCGCCCCCCAATGCGCCCTTAGCTCAGCCTGGATAGAGCGGCAGACTACGAATCTGTAGGCCGGAGGTTCGAATCCTCCAGGGCGCATTCTTTCTTCTCTTTCTCTGTCTCAGCGCTGACGTTCACGGACTCGGATGACTTTGACCACCCCGCGTACCTTCTTGAGGTTGTCCATGACTCTGCCGAGATCCTCGGCACTGCTGACCATGACCTCAAACATATTCAGGGCTCGTTTGTCAGACAGCGTTTGTACATTCGCCGTCTTAATATTCACCTTGGCCGAGCTAATCGCTTTACTCATCGCGGCCAACAGGCCGGGCCGATCTTCGGACAGTACCTCGACTTTGACCAGACGGGTCAAATGACTCGCATTATCCCAGCTGACCGCGACATGCCGTTGTGGGTCACTTTCGAGCAAGCGTTGGCACTCGACCGCGTGCACCGTCACGCCTTTACCGCGGGTAATCACCCCAAGAATCCGCTCCCCAGGCAGTGGGTTGCAGCAACGTCCAAAGCGGACCAGCACATCGCTAATTCCGCCGACCTGAACGCCACCGCGTCCATCTTCACGGATTGACTTCTGGCGAATCTCTTCAAGCTCAGCAGCATCAACTGCTTCCCATTGTTTAGTATCTGGATGGGGCAGAAAATGACTTGTCACGTTGCCTACCGTCGTTTGACCATAGCCAATGGCAGCGAGTAGCGTCTCTTCATCTTTGAGGCCCAACGCCTTGAGGGCTGCATCGAATTTGCCCTGCTTACGCAGCTGGGCGAGATCAAGGCGATGCCGGGCCAGATCACGCTCCAGGAGTTCATAGCCGAGCGCTACACTCCGTTCGCGTTGCTGCGCTTTGACCCATTGACGAATACGGGCTTGGGCTTTGGGCGTCTTGACAATTTTGAGCCAATCTTTGCTCGGTGTTTGCTGTAGCTTGGTGACAATTTCGACTGTATCGCCATTGCGCAGTTGATAACGCAACGGGACCATTCGACCATTCACCCGCCCGCCAGTGCAATGGTTGCCAACCTCAGAGTGCACCCGATAGGCAAAATCAATGACAGAAGCGCCCTGTGGGAAATTATGCAGATCCCCCTTGGGGGTAAACACATAGACTTCTTCGGTAAACAGATCACCTTTGACCGTATGCAGAAATTCTTGGGGATCCTGGACCTGTTGCTGCCATTCTAAAAGCTGCCGCAACCAGCTAAAGCGCTGATCTTCTTCTACGACAGGCCGGCCCTCTTTATACGTCCAGTGGGCAGCAATGCCTTCCTCAGCCGTCCGGTGCATCTCCTGGGTACGGAGCTGGACTTCAATCCGCTCACCGTGCGGGCCAATCACCGTGGTATGTAGAGATTGGTACCGATTGGCTTTGGGTAAAGCGATATAGTCTTTGAACCGACCGGGCACGGGGCGCCAGTGGCTATGGATAATGCCGAGCGCCCCGTAACATTCGCTCACTGAGCCAACAATAATCCGAAACGCGACCAAATCGTAAATCTGATCAAAGAGCAGATTTTGGGCCTGCATCTTCTGGTAGATAGAATAAAAATGTTTGGGACGACCATGGATTTGGGCGGAAATCTGAGACTCGTCGAGCTTGTGCTTGAGAATGCCGATGACTTCTTCGATATACGCTTCTCGCTCCGCCTTTTTCTTGGCGATATCCTGCTTGAGCTGAGCATATATCTCGGGGTGTAAGTAACGTAGGGCATTGTCTTCCAACTCACTTTTTAACCAGTAAATACCCAGCCGATGGGCTAGGGGAGCATAGATATCGAGTGTCTCTTTGGAAATTTCACGCTGTCTGTCCGGCGATAAATAAGACAAGGTCCGCATGTTATGCGCACGATCTGCCAATTTGACTAAGACCACTCGGATATCCCGGCCCATGGCTAGAATCATTTTGCGAAAGTTTTCAGCCTGGCGCTCTTCACGAGTGGAAAAATTGATCTTACTAATCTTTGTCACTCCATCAACTAGGGCGGCGACTTCTTCACCAAAATCCTGCTCAACCTGATCCAGCGTGGTTAAGGTATCCTCGACTGTGTCGTGTAATAGACCCGTGACGACGGTTGGCACATCGAGCCGCATTTGGGTCAGGATTTTGGCCACCCCAGCTGGATGGACAAAATAGGGCTCTCCAGAGCGACGTTTTTGGCCTTGATGCATGCGTTCTGAGAACGCATACGCCTGGATCAAGAGTCCGATGTTAGCATCTGGCTGATAAGTCTGGATGGCGGTGGCTAATTCGTCGTGTGTCATGGGCGTTTTTGTCCGACTGCTTCTATCAGAAGAGTCTGTCTGGTCTCAGCCTGGGGTAGGCGGACGACACGTGCATGTTCGGCTATTATGATCGCCCGCAGCTCAGCAACTGCCTGCTCAAGCAGCTCGTTGACCACATAATAATCATAGGCGAACAGTTGGCTGGCTTCTGCGCGGGCTCGCTTTAGCCGCTTCGCAATGGTATCGGCTGAATCAGTCCCGCGTCCACACAGCCGGTTTTCAAGTTCTGGCCAGGATGGGGGGAGGATAAAGATTGTCACTGCATGTGGGTAGAAAGCTTTGATCCGCTGAGCACCTTGGACGTCAATATTGAGCAGGACGTCTTCGCCACGACCAAGTCCTTCGGTCAAACTTGCGTGAGCAGTGCCATACCAGGCGTCATGGACCTCAGCCCATTCGGCAAACGCATCCGCATCGCGCAAGCGGATAAACTCGGCTTCAGTCACAAAATGATAGTCTTGACCAGAAATCTCTCCAGTCCGTGGGGGCCGTGTCGTATATGAGATGGATTCAGACAGATGTGGGACCTGCCCAAGGAGGCGAGCCGCTAGGGTCGTTTTGCCAGCACCAGATGGGCCAGACAGGATAAAGAGAATGCCTTGACGGGGGAAGTGAAAGCGCTGCCCCTCGTCAGCGGTTTGGTCTTGTGCGCGGTCTTGAGTCTGATCTTGCGTCAAGTCTGGGATAGAGGCTGGCATAGTGTTACTCGATATTCTGCACTTGTTCGCGTATTTTTTCTACCTCCTCCTTCGCCTCAATAACCAGGTGGCGTATGGGGGCATCATCCGCCTTGGCACCGATTGTATTAATCTCACGATTGATCTCTTGGAGCAGAAAGTCGATGCGTTTGCCGACCGGCTCATGCTTGCGTAGCAAATCGCTCATCGCTTCGAGATGGCTCTGTAAGCGGACGAGTTCTTCAGTGATATCACCCTTCTGGGTCAGCGTGACAACTTCTTGGAGCAGGCGTGCCTGATCAACCTCGGTTCCGGCCAGGAAGGTCTGCACCCGCTCGGTGAGCTTGCCCCGAGAGGCAGTTTGGACACGACCAGTGCGGGTGGCAACAGCGCGACGAACCTTGCTTAAGGTCATAATACGCCGCCGCAGGTCGCGTTGGAGAAATTTCCCCTCTCGGCTGCGCTGTTGTTCTAGCGCCTGCAGCGCGTCTTGCACGGCTTTTTTAGCGGCTTGTATCTCGGCTGGACTGAGCCCCGGTTTTTCAATAACTTGGAACACGTCTGGACGAGAGGCGAGCAACTGCATGTCTAAAGGGCCGTCCATACCCAACTCTTTTTGGAGGTGTTTCAGCGCTTGGTGATAGGCCTGAGCGAGCTCGCGGTTGAGAGACACTTCATAGCTACGCGGAGCTCGCCCGGCCAGACTGAGCGTCAACTCCAAGCGTCCGCGGCCGACTTCGGCACTGATCTGTCGCCGGAATTCGCCTTCCCAGGGAAGAAACAAGCGCGGCAGGAGCATTTTTATTTCCAGAAAACGATGATTGACGGTCCGTAGCTCAGCACTCACCCGCCCAGCCGGAAAGGCTACACTCGCACTTCCATATCCGGTCATACTTCGCATGTGTGTGTCTCTTGGAGTATCGCCTTCAGTTCTGCCGGGCTGACAGTTGCCGTCCCGACTTTGCCAACAACGACACTGGCGGCATGATTTGCCAAGATCGTCGCGGTTTCAAGAGGTGCCCCAGCCCCCAGGGCAAGGGCACACGCCGCCTGGACAGTATCTCCAGCCCCGGTGACATCAAAAACCTCCCGGGCAATTGTTGGAAAATGGCGCACGCTTCCATCTGTTTTAAATAGGCTCAAGCCATCCTCGCTGCGCGAGATGAGAACGGCCTCAGCCTGCCAGAGTGTGAGCAACTGGGAGCCGGCTTGGCGAAGAGTCGCTTCATCACGAATGACAACGCCGGTGGCTTGTTCTGCTTCGCTCATATTGGGTTTCATCAAACTAGCCCCGCGATAATGGGGAAAATTGGGATGCTTGGGATCAATCATATACACAAAGCCATGCTGCCCACGCAGCTCGGCTAACAGCGCGAGCAGTTCTGCATCAATTGTGCCTTTGCCATAGTCGGAGACAACAACAACATCAACGTCAAACTCCGCAATATGTTTGCGGACAAACGCACGCAGGCGTGCCCGGACGCGGCTATCGAAGACCTCAGTTGGTTCTCGATCAAGCCGGACGACTTGTTGGCTGTGGGCAATAATGCGGGTCTTGCTAATAGTCGATATCGTGCGGCTGATGAGGACGCCATTCACCTCCGCCCCACTCGCCACCAGCTCCTGAACGAGGCGTCGGCCATGTTGGTCGTGGCCAATCACGCCACATACGATCACCTGACCACCTAACGCACGAATATTGGTCACCACATTACCGGCTCCGCCAGCGTGTAGACTTTCCCGCGTCACCTGGACAATAGGGACTGGGGCTTCAGGAGAAATACGTTTGACCTGTCCCCAGATGAAGCGGTCAAGCATCACATCACCGACGACCAAGACACGCAGGCTCGGAAAGCGATCAAGTATCTGATCAAGTCTCGCTGGCGCGTTTTGGGCTGCATCGGGAAGAGAAGGGGAGTGCTGAGTCACGCTGATGTCTTTTTCATCATATGCGAGTATGTGAGCCTGTCACTCTCGTCTGTAAGCAGTTCGTCATACAGGACCTCGTTCGCCCGCGCCATAGCATGCACATCAAAATATTCTTGGGCGTGGGCCTGGCCGGCTTGACCTAATGCCCGAGCAAAGCCTGGGGTGTGGATGAGGCGGCCCAGCGCATCGGCTAAAGCTATCGGATCCTGAGGGCGGATCAGCAGGCCAGTCGACTGATCTTTGATGAGCTCAGGAATGCCTCCAACCTGGCTGGCAATAACGGGCAATCCAGCAGCGAGCGCTTCAATAACGGCCACTCCCAAGCCCTCCCAGACAGGCACATGGACAAACATATCAGCCGCTGTCAGATAGGCTGGGACATCTGGACAGAAGCCTATGAAGTGTATGTAGGAGTCTAGTCCAAGCGCCTGTACTTCAGCCTCAAGAGAAGACCGCAATGGCCCTTCGCCACAGATGAGTGCGTGTGGCTGGAGTCCGTTTTTGTGCAGATGATGAACGGCTTGGATAAGTGAGTGAGAGTCCTTGCGTCCGACCAATGCCCCAGTCGATATAATGAGGCTGTCGGTCAAGCCAATCCCGTATTGCTGAAAAAGGTGAGCGCGCATGCTGGCTCTCGTCTCGGGACGGAAAACAAAGCATTCAGTATTAACCCCGCTTGGAATCCGTCGGAGCCGTGTCTCCGGCACTCCTCCAGCGAGCAAGGCTGCTTGCACCCCATGAGAAATTGCCACAACGGTGTCGACGCTGTGGGTATACAGCAAACGTGTCCAGTGGCCTTTCTTGAGTGGATAATCCATTCTGCGGGTCACGACGCGTTTGATAGGCAGGCCGCTTAACCACGGACTTAAGGCATGGGCACGAGCCGTATGGAAATGGACAAGATCATACGGATTGACAGAATGAACGAGATCAGCTTGAACCAGGCAGCGTAATGTGTAGCCAGCCAAGATATCAAGATCGTTGCGGATGCGCAGAGCTTGGCACAACAAGTTTTCTTGTCTCAGACGCTGATATAGGCAGCCGCGTGGATCTGCAGCAACAACAGAGCGATGGCCAGCCTGGTGGAGATAGCGGCTGAGGCTCAGGACCTGGGTTTCTCCTCCCCCCCAACTCTGCTCTGGGTCAATGTGCAGAATGGCGAGCCTGTCTCTTGTGTGTATGGTGTCCATTCTGGGTGTTGTGGCGGTTATGTTCCCATAATTTAGCATATTTGAGAAAGGTATAGAATGCTGAGGTGACTGAGACAAAAAATCCGGCTTTACCGTCTCGGATGCAGCCGCTCAGCAGATAAAAGCGTATGAAACGCCACAGGGGACGGAGCAAGACATCTAAGAGACTGGCCCGTTTGCCACGCAGGGCTAACTCATGCGAGGCAATATCGGTCAGGCTATTAATCGTCCGCAGGTGATCTGCAATACCGTCATACGTGTAGTGATAGATGTTGCCCTGTAAACGATCGGCCTGTCCGCGCAGTAACACCTTTTCATGTGGGTTGACCCCTCCCCAGCGGACCTTGATCTTGCGGAATAAACGCAACCGATAGCCTGGATACCAGCCCCGCCACCACCAACGCCCCAGATAATAGACTAAACGCGGAATATAAAAGCCGTCGACAGCTGGGTCATTCCGGTCCAAAACGCCCAGAATCTCCTGTTGCAGATCGGGCGAGACTTCTTCATCGGCATCGACATTCAGGACCCATTCGTGGCTTGCTTGGGCCAGGGCAAAGCGCTTTTGTTCCACATACCCGGGCCATGCACGTTGGATGATACGAGAGGTATACTGCTGACAGATCTGAACAGTGTGATCAGTAGAAAAAGAATCAACCACCACAATTTCGTCGCACCATTTGACACTTTCTAGACAGCGCCGAATATTTGCTTCTTCATTGAAACAGACAATACAGCAGGAAATCGCGGCTCGCTGAGACAGCGCAGGGTGTGGGACAGGAGGATCAGCCGAGCCAAGAGGCCTGGAATTGGCAGCTGCCGGGGGTAAGGTATCGAGTGGTCTGCGCCGATTGCGCGCACGCCGGCGGGCATACTCTCTATCTTTTTTATCCCGGAGACGAATGAGTTGGCGCAGCACAACGCGGCGTTGCTGACGGGAGGGCAAAGGGGCGCCTAAGTAGTGGTACAGAAAAAAGAGCCGCTCGCTGGCCCGAGCACTGTGTCCAATCGTACGCTCAAGCTGGATCAGATTCTTGAAACGGCGTTGCACGTTGAGGGTCGGAAAGTGACGCACCCGGTCAAGGTCGACCAAATAAAAATTCCAATCAGCGTTCCCGATTTCTTCAACAAAAAGATTCGCGTCCCTCATATCCCCAGCGTACAGGCCGGCAGTATGAAAGGTGCGCAGAAAATCAGCCATCGCCCGCAGGAATTGGCGCTGTTCGAAGACGGACCAGACGGAATGGTGATCGCGCCAATATATATGGAGCGGGACTTGGCTGACTAAGCCCTCGCTGACATACAGGCTCTCCCGCACCATTCCTGCTTGGCGGCGTTCCAGCATGGCTAACGGGCGTGGGACACAAAAGCCATACTCCTGCAAGAGGCATGCACCTTGCCACGAGCGCCGAGCCGGTGAACCATGAATGATTCCATCACCGACCCGCCGCCAGCGCCGCAAACTGTGATGCTTGGCAACAACGGCACCGAGCGGTAGAGAGACTAGCGTGACCGTCGTGTCTTTATCTTGTTTCAGAAGCTGAGTTGGCCCCCATTCGTGGACTACGGTCTGCAAGACTTGGTCGAGGTCTGGGCGGTCTGTTACACAGAAGAGGGGCGCGAGTGGGACGTGCTGTCCGTATTGTTTTGGATCTGAGGCGTGTTCTCGTCGGTCCGGAGCGTATTCTTCTCGGTTTTGAAGCATGTCTTCTCTTTACCAGAGACACAGGCCGGAACTAGAGGTAGCCTAAATCCGCCATCCGTTTTTCCAGCGCTTGTTGTTCGGCAGCACTCATCTCTTGGCCTGGATTAGCGGCCAGTGGCCCATTTTGAAGCGCCTCAATCCGACTCCGGAGGGTCGTTTTTATCTCAGATTGGGCGCTGACGAGGTTATGTTGTTCACGCGGGTCGTTTTGCAGATCGTATAATTCCTCTGGTAGACCCGAATTTTGAGGCGCATACATATATTTCCAGGCTTCTGTTCGCCAGCCGACCCGCCGGTCGCGAGGATCAGCATGGATACGCAGAAAAGCTTCCAGGTACGCTTCCAGGTTGAGTGGGGTATCAGAGTGCAGAGCCGGAACTAAGCTCTGACCGTGCAGGTTGGGAGGCGGAGGAGCCCCGGCCAGATCAAGCAGAGTTGGCATCACATCAATTTGACGTACCAGCTGGGATACCTTTTTGCCGGCTGGCAGCTGCGGATGGCCGCCTTGGCCCAAAAATGAAAATACGAGTGGCACACGAATGAGATCTTCAGAGATATCCATCTCATGTCCCTCACGTTTGGCGACTGAAGATCCGAAAAGGTCCCGGAAGAGCCGGTAGGTGCGATAGCCCAGATCAGTTTTGACGACCCGTTCGCCATGGTCGCCATGGATAGCAACGATGGTATTTGAGGGCAGCAGGGACAGCACAGAGGCTAATTCTGAATCGAGTGATGAGAGTGCGCGTTCATACCGATTGCGTCCATACGCCCGGCTGCGAAAGTCCGGCAGAATATGGCGGTGATGATGCAATTCCCACACATGCAGGAACATAAACCACGGCTGCTGATAGGCAGCATTTTGTAGGCGTTGCCGAAAGTCGGTGCCCCACTGGGTTGAAAGATAGTCTGGCCCTGCGCGGAAATGGTAGGTGTCAAAGCCTTGATTCAGATGTGTTTCGGGGAACAGCGGGCCACTGACCTCGGCATAGGTGTGATAGCCATGAGCCTGAAATGCTTCGACCAAGGAGGATACCGTTGGACTCAGCTTGAGTCCAAAAATAGAGCGAATCCCATGCACGAAGGAATACGTTCCAGTCAGCAAGCTGGCCACACACGGAGTGGTTGAAGAGGCTGAAGAAACGGCTTGAGTACAGGCCACTCCCGAGCGGACCAAGCGGTCAAGCGTCGGTGTTTGCGAGCCACGCTGCTTGCCAAAAAGAGCATCCGCTCGCAAGCAGTCAATGAGCAATAGCAGGATATTGGGTGGTGACTGTGACATGACGATTTACCAGCTATCAGCTATTACGGGCAGGGACTAGGGCCGAGGATTTGGACACAGATTATGTATGAGAAGTGAGCACCTGCTCTACAGCTGAGAGTACCTGTTCGGGGGTAATCCGCTGCATACATATCCGCCCGATCCGACACTGGCGTGTGTAGCACGGGCTGCAGGCAGCTGGGCCGCAGAGTACCAGGTGCTCTGATCCCCACGGAGCTGAGCGGAGAGGGCTGGTCGCTCCCCACAGGGAAATCACTGGGGTGCCGGTTGCCGCTGCAATATGCATTGGACCTGAGTCTGGTCCACAGGCGAGGCGACAACGTGAGAATATGCCAATCAGATCACGTAAGCGTGTCTGTCCAGTGAGATTTGTGACTGATAGTCGTGAGCCTGTTTCTGGACCTGTTTCTGAACTTGTTTCAAGTGCTGAACTGACCGCCTGGGCAAATGTCACCTCACTGGGTCCACCGATAAGGACAATTCCCATGCCATATTGCTGTATCAGTGTCTGGGCGACGTGTGCAGTCGCCTGGGGAAACCAAAACCGACTTGGCCAGCGGGAGCCGAGAAAAAATGTGACAAAAGGACGTGGGGTCTGGGCTAACAGCGCTTCAATATGCGTTTCTTCTTCTTCTCGCAAACGAAGTTCAAACTGTACCCC
Source organism: Binatia bacterium (assembly GCA_965231765.1). Lineage (GTDB taxonomy): Bacteria > Desulfobacterota > Binatia > Bin18 > Bin18 > JAAXHF01. The sequence continues at coordinate 1,859,049 of OZ246887.1, read as the reverse complement.
ATCATCGGGCAGGCCGAGTGCATCGGCAAACTTGAGGTATTGGCCCAGCTTGAGCGAGAAGTCGGCAACTGGTGCGATGGTATGGGTATTACACAGCCAATTGCCTTCTTTTGTGTTGGAGCGGTGAAAGCCAAGGCGGACCGGCGCCTTCGACCACCAACTGGCGAGGCCACTTTTTGCATGCCGCTGGAGGTCGAGAACCAGATCAAAGCGTCCCCTCCTTATCGCAGTCAAAAATAGCCAAAATGCCGCTAGTCCCTGTGGTCTGTGGTAAATGAGGACCTCATTCAAGGCCGGGTGATAGTCGAGCAGCGGAGCAGCTGCGGGTTCGACTGCCCATGTAATATGGCTATCAGGGTAAGCGCGACGAATACGGGTGAGAAGTGGGAGGGCTCTGGTCACGTCCCCAATGGCGCCCAGCAGGACAATCAGGATGCGTTGCGGAATAGCAGAGAGTCGGAGTGTTGGCACGGTCGTGAATCAAGGCCTTACAGTATGAGGACAATCTTCGTATCAGAGGGCAGACAAGGACAAAGTCCAGAGCCTAGGTATATACTGGATCTCCCGATTCTTTTCCATATGGAAACGCATATCTCCCATCCAATCCGGAGAACCCTGTCCCAGAAGGCAGTCTATAGGGCGCCTATTATCTTGACCCTGCCTGCAACCCTCTCTATCACAGCCAGTGGCTCAGGTGGAGCGGGCGGAGGGGGTGCACGAAAGCTCTCCAAAGGCGGAAATTCCGGTTTTTCCGATAGTCTTTGGCCATTCTGATGAGATCTTTTGAGATGTTCGTCTCATTACCTACCTGCTGCGTCTTGATCATTTTCTGTCTTGTGTCCATTCTCCTTTTCTCCTGCCCTATTGAAGGGAAGCCCGGTTTGCGCTACAGCCTACAGCTTGGGGCAAGGCGGTCCGATCCAGGCGTTCAGCGTCCGCAAAGAGCCCAAACCGCATGGCGCGCGGCGCTGGATTGTAGGGTTGTGCCAATCCAGGCGATCAGGTCTTTGTGCTTGACGATGTCGTGACGACCGGTGGCTTGACGATCAAAGCGGTTCAGGCGTGCCAGGAAGTCGGCTTAGATGTGAGGGGAGCTGGTGTCCTGGTCGACCGTGAGGAGAATGACGGGATACGGAATATCCAGACTGCATTAGGGGAGGGACTGTCTGTCCTGGCGGTCTTTACCCGAACAGAGATCGAAGCATATCGGCGTGAGCAGCAGCCGACAACAGCGTAATTATTAATCCCATAATCAAAGAGATCAGAAAGGAGGACATCCAATTGGCAGAAACACAAGGATGGCAAGACGAAACGGTCCAGGTTGCTGGTACCGAGTTGGTAGTGACAAGAGGGGGCTCTGGCCCCGAATTGATCGTATTGCACGAGGAACTAGGACATCCGGGCATTACCCGTTGGCATGAAGAGCTGGCTCGCACCCATGCGCTGGTGATTCCGCACCATCCGGGGTTTGGAAAATCCCCTCGGGTTGAGTGGATCAACAATGCTCGGGACATGGCGGGTTTCTACTCGCAGGTGCTGCAGGAGAAGAGCTTGGCTCCGGCCAATGTCATTGGCTTTTCGCTAGGAGGCTGGATTGCGGCTGAGATGGCAGCGAGTAATGCTTCTCAATTCCGTCGTTTAGTTCTCGTCGGAGCAGCCGGTCTACGACCGCCCGAAGGCGAAATCAAGGACATGTTTGTGGTCACGGCCCGAGCGTACTTGGATGCGAGCGTGGCCAACATGGAAAAAACACCGGAATTTGCCAAGCTGTACGGCGGAGAGCAAACCCCCGAGCAGTACGAAGCCTGGGAAGATGCCCGTGCAGAGACGGCGCGCATCGCCTGGCAGCCATATATGTTCTACCCGAGCCTCGGCCCTCTGCTGGCAGGCGTAAAAGATCTGCCGACCCTGATCGTCTGGGGCAGAGACGATGCGACTGTCCCGCTCAGCGCAGGCCAAGCGTATAATAAAGCGATCGCCGGCTCCGAGCTCGTCGTTTTTGACAACTGCGGTCACCGGCCCGAAATTGAGCAGGCTGAGGCGTTTGTTGAGCGGGTGCGGCGCTTTTTGGCGTAGCACAGTTCCCAGTTGAGAATGCTTGAGCCTGTCTAGGGCGGGCAGAAACGCCCGCCCTACTCTTTGCCTTTTTGACACCCTAATCTCGATACGAGGTATACTCCCGCCCAAACACCTCACGAGCAACAACGCCCTTCATAATCTCCGGCGTGCCATCGCCGATTTCCAAGCCGACAACATCACGCCAGCGCTGCTCCAGGGGCGAGTCCATGCTATAGCCATAATGTCCATGTAAAATGATGCAGGCATGAATCGCTTCTGCTGAGAACTTTGGCCCCATCCATTTGGCCATGGCCGCTTCCTTGGTATGTTTTTGGTCTTGATCTTTGAGCCATAGACACTTGTAGGACACCAAACGAGCTGCTTCGAGCAGGCTCAGATGCTCAGCCACCTGGAACGAAACACTTTCAAACTTGGCCAACGGCTTGCCAAATACCATCCGGCCTTTGGTGTATTCAATCGTATCCTCAAGCGACTGTTGGGCAGCCCCAATACAGGCCAAAGCAATAATCGCCCGATTAAAATCAAACGCGACCATGGCCTGTTGGAAGCCTTTGCTCTCATCACCAACTCGATTGCGAGCGGGAACACGAACCCCGTCAAAAAAGAGTGAACCGCGTTGGGTCAAACGTTCGCCTGGACTCTTATACACTTGGCGGGTGACACCAGGATCATCCAGCGGCACGAGAAAAGCTGACAAGCCACGCGCTCCTTGAGCACCCGTCCGAGCAAAAACAATACACGCGTCAGCATACCCAGCAAACGTAATTGAAGCTTTTTCACCCGTAATGACGTAATGGTCGCCGAGCTTTTCTGCACGTGTCGTGATGTTCGCGGCGTCCGAGCCAGCGCTCGGCTCAGTCAGGGCAAAACCGATCACTGCGTCACCTGTCGCATGACGGGTGAGCCACTCGGCTTGAACTTCAGGGTGGGCGTACCCCGCCAGCAGCTCTGAAGCAATTAAGCCGAGCTGGATATACAAGCTATAGTTAAAATCTCCCCGCGATAGCTCCTCCGCCATCAAACCGCAGGTGATATAGTCTGTCTCCTGACCGCCAAACTTTTCTGGCACTCGTAGCCCAAAGATCCCCAGTTTGGCCGCTTCTCGCAGCTCCTCTCGGCTAATCGTCTCGCCCTTATCCCAGTGTGCATACTGAGGCAACAGTTTTTCTTTGGCGTATTGGCGCAGGCTTTCTTGGAGCATGAGCTGCTCGCCAGTGAAGGTGAATTCCATGTAAAACCTTTCTGAAACGTAAAGAGTAGAACGAAAGACACAGCATAAAGAGGCAAAGGTAAAACGTAACCACCCTACCTCCCCATAATGCTTGACGTTTTACTGCCCAGCCTCTAGCCGTGCAAGGAGCCTAAGGAGGTGGTCCGTCTCTTGTTTTTCCTTCCTACCCTTGTCGCCTCACCCGGACTTTGGTGTAATGCCTCACCTGTTACGTCAGGAGGCGGGCATGCCAAACGAAGAAATGAAACACGTGCTTGATGGTTACAAAGTCCTGGATTTCACCCAGGACTCAGCACTTCTTCAAGACTCAGCACTGGATTCAAGGAGCAAAAATGGATTTTAGCTATTCCCCTGAAGAGGAAAAATTCCGTCAGGAAGTCAGAGTGTGGATTGATGCCAATGTGCCGGAGGAGCTGCGTGGCGGCAAAGATGAAGACCTCGAGCCGGATGAACGTTGGCAGCGTGGGCTCAACTGGCACAAGAAACTTCATGAAGGTGGCTGGATTGGCCTGTGGTGGCCGAAGGAATACGGCGGCCGAGGGGCGTCAATGCTTGAGCAGGCGATCTTTAATGAAGAAATGAGTCGCTTGGGTGTGTCGCAGGGGGTGAATCTGAGTGGGATCTCACTCTTGGGACCGACCCTGATGCACTGGGGGACAGAGGAGCAAAAGCAGCGCTTTTTGCCGAAGATCTTACCCGCTGAAGATATCTGGTGTCAGGGGTATTCAGAGCCAGGTTCAGGCTCAGATTTAGCCTCGGTGCAAACAAAGGCAGTTGAAGACGGCGACCATTTTGTGGTCAATGGTCAGAAGGTCTGGACGAGCTTTGCGCATCATTCGGATTGGTGTTTTGTGATGGTTCGGACTGATCCAGATGCGCCTAAACATAAAGGTATTAGCTATATCTTGGTTGATATGCATAGCCCTGGGGTAACGGTCCGTCCATTGGTCCAGGTGAATGGGGACTCGGAATTTAACGAGGTCTTCTTTGAAGACGTGCAGGTCCCCAAAGAGAACTTAGTGGGAGAAATCAATCAAGGCTGGATGGTTGCAGTGACAACTCTCATGTTTGAGCGGGTGTCAACCAGTAGCTTTTACCGTTTTGAGAAAGTCTTGCCGCAGTTGTACGACCTTGCTCGGAAAGTGGATTTGAACGGTCGTCCAGCGATTGAAGATGCAGCCGTCCGTCAGCAGCTGGCCCAGTTCACGATTGAAGCGGAAGCGACTAAGTATAATGATCTGCGTCGCCTGACCCGCCAGTTGAAGGGCCAGCCTCCAGGACCGGAAGGCTCATTCTCCAAGATCATGTCAACCGAGTTGAATATGCGGATTGTTGATTTTGCGATGGAACTCATGGGACCCTATTCGATTCTGACAAAAGGCTCGCCGTTTGCGCTGGATCAGGCCCGTTGGTCGTATCGGATGCTGAGTTCACGAGGGGGAACGATTGCGGCCGGAACGAATGAGATTCTGCGCGGAGTGATTGGGGAACGAGTACTGGGGCTGCCAAAGTCGAGGTAAGACGAAGCACGACCGAGTGCCGAGGACTGAGTAGGGTGGGCCAGGCTCCACCAAAATATGTGCGAGGAAGCTGTGGAGGCGGGGCAACAGATCACAACCATTCTGTTTGATGTTGGTGGGACGCTGCTGCATCTTGATTATTACTTTCTGCACAAAGAATTAGCCCGAGCGGGAATACGCGTTGCGACAAAAGACCTGCGACGAGCCGAGTACGCCGCTCGGCGTGAAATCGATCGCTTCATCCTTGGAGAAGTGGAGCGGGGGACGGATGAGACGCGCCGTCAGCCGTATTTCTCAGTTCTGCTGAGCCAGATCGGAGTTGAAGGTGATGCGGCCACACAAGTTATTGAACACTTCAATGCCGCTCACGCACAATATAACCTCTGGCGAACGCTGCTGCCGTCAACGCCGAGCGTCCTCAGTGCCTTACGAGAACGTGGCTTCACGCTTGGAGTCATTTCAAATGCGGATGGTCGTATCGCCACTCTGCTTAAAGACAGTGGCATTGCCCACTTCTTTGAAGTGGTGATTGACTCCCACATCGTTGGTGTCGAAAAACCCGACCGGCGTATTTTTCAGCTAGCGCTTGAGCAGCTTGGTACCCCAGCGGCGCAGGCGCTCTTTATTGGGGACCTGTACAGTGCCGACGTTATTGGCGCCCAGCGAGCCGGGCTCCAGGCGGTCTTACTGGAGGTGCTCGACGGCTATGGTGATCTGCCGTGCAAAAAGATCCGCCACCTGCAAGAACTGCTTCTCCTTGCCAAAAGCCCTCACTCCTAAATCCGTCCCAATCGTCTTACTCCAAGCTCTTAGCTCTCCTCACTGTTGACACCTCAGACACCCTTGGACTAGCATACGAACCGTTCCGGCTAATGCTGACTGACTGCAAACCTTACGGAGGAGGAAGCTATGGCAAATGGAAAAGCAACAAAGATGTGGGCCTTACCAAATGCAACTCTGACCGTCCCCCAAAGTCTCCTCGCGCATGGTGCGTCTAATGATCTGGTGACGATACCATGCCCGGCCTACCTGATCGAACATCCCAGGGGTTTAGTCCTGTTTGATACAGGCTGCCATCCGGCGGCAGCTGATGACCCGGTTGGGCACTGGGGACCGTTTGCCGAAGCACTCCAGATTAACTACCCCAAAGAGCTGCTGCTTGATCGCCAGATTCAGGCACTCGGGTATAAGATGGAAGACATCAAATACGTGATTGTCTCCCACCTCCATCTTGACCACACCGGCTATCTGCACGCCTTTCCGAACGCCAAGTTCCTGATCATGGACAATGAGTTGCGCTACGCGTATTGGCCGGATACGCATTTGCGGGATGTGTTTGTGTTCAAAGATATTTTGCCGACGCGGAATTTTGACTGGCTAGAGTTGCAAGGTGATTTTGACGTGTTCGGCGATGGCAGTCTGCATATGTTGAAAACACCGGGCCACACACCGGGCGAGAGCTCGCTGTATGTACACCTGCCGAATCGTTCAATCTTGTTAGTTGGCGATACGCTTCATCTCCGGTCACAGTTTGATACCTTGTCAGGCATGCCGCTGGACACTGATCCTGCCCAGTCGTCATTATCGATCCAACGGATCAAAGCCCTACGTGATCTACACGAGGCAACCGTCTGGATCTCTCATGATCCTGAAGACTGGATCGAATTTCCGCACGCGCCAACAGCGATTGAATAGAGAGCGGGAGGAAGACGATGCCACTGTACGAATACCACTGTGTCAGGTGTGACCTCACTTTTGAGGAGTTGTCCTTGATGAGTGAGTCACACAAGAAGAAAGCCTGCCCCAAATGTGCCAAACGTGCGCCACGGATTGTGTCTGCCTTTGCCATTGCCTCTGAGGCGGCTGATATTCGTGCTGGACAAGAGCCCCTGCCGACACCGCACAACCAGAACCAGCGGCCGATGTGCATGCGCTATCCACAGGTTCCACTGTCGTGCCACATGGATGCGTACTCAGTAAAGCGCTTTGCCGCCCACAGCGTGGGACGTGGTAATGAATTTGACGATAAAATGGCGACCGCGACTGAGACGCGCCAGCAGCGCGGCATTCCTGAACCAAAGTATGCTCCGCCCTCGCATGGGCACGCGCATGAGCCTGGGCAGGACCATGCGCATAAGCCTAAGAAGGATGAGCATAATTTTCGCCGTCATGCGCCTACCCAAATAAATATGGCGAGCGGAGAGAGCCATACGCATACAAATGCACAGAGCCACAGTCATAGTCAGGGCAAGAAGCAAAAGGGTCACAGTCATGCCTCGCATACGCACTAGAGCGTGCCCAGCAACGCGTCTGGAGTGCGCTCAAGAAAACGTTAGAGACGACACATGAGGGCTGAGTGAGTGGCGGGAGGACTTGTCAACACTCGGCCCTTTTGGTGTGGAAGAAAATGACGACGACACTCGATCAGTTGCGGCACTCCTACCCGCAATTCACCTATGAAAGCTTTTCCTTCGAATACCGGGATCGTGCGCTACACATCCGTTTTCGATTTGTCATCGAACCGGATATCGTCTTTACTCCGCACACAACAATTGAGTGCGTTAATGACGACAGACTCACTGCGCTTGATCCAGCAGTGCTTGAGAACCTCGTTTTTCATCTCGGCTTGATCGAAATGGTCAGCTACTGGAAAGCGACCTGCTCACCTCGCATTGTTGTACAGGCCGGATATCTAGACGCGAAGCAGATTGCATGGTGGACAGATCTCTTTCTCCACGGCCTGCGAGAATTTTTTTATGTCAATCAAATAAACTATAAGCAAAAAGACTTCTTCACCATTTCGCCCATGCACCAGGCCAGCGTACCGAAGCCGCTGCACAGCGAAGCCTTGCAAAGTGAGACAGACTTGCTGCTGCTCAGTGGCGGCAAAGATTCTGCACTGACGGTGCAGATGCTGCGCGAGGGACATAAGCCATTCAATGCCTTACTCCTCAATCCAGTCCCGGCCGCGCATGCGTTAGCTGCTCAGGCAGGCTGTCCAGCCCCGATTATTGTTCGGCGTGTCATTGACCCGGCTCTGCTGAAGCTCAACAAACAAGGCCATCTGAACGGCCATACCCCTTTTTCCGCTTACTTGGCGACGTTAGGTGTCGTGGGCGCGGTGTTGTGTAATTATCAGAGAATTCTTGTGTCCAATGAGCGCAGTTGTGATGAGTCAGACGTCGAATTTTTAGGCAGCGAGGTCAACCACCAATATTCAAAGACGTTACGCTTTGAGCGTTCTTTTCAGTGGTATACCAAGCGCTATTTAGCCCAAGAGGCATATTATTTCAGTTTTCTACGCCCCTTATACGAAATTCAGATTACCCAAATGTTCGCCCGCTATCCCGAATATTTTGAAATTTTTAAAAGCTGTAATCGGAATCTCAAAAATGACTCATGGTGCGGTCATTGTCCGAAATGTCTGTTTATTTATACGGCGCTATACCCCTTTCTACACAGCCAAGAAATACTTCAAATCTTTGGCGAGGACTTGTTTCAGCGAGAACAGTCGATTCCTGTTCTCTGTGGTCTGCTCGGACTGCATGAACACAAGCCGTTTGAATGTGTGGGCACAAAACGAGAAGTGCTGGCAGCGCTGTACATGGGCGTACAGAAACTCAAGAGCCGCTCTGTTTCGCTACCAACTGCCTTGCAATATGTAAATACCGAAGTGCTGCCGCTTTCTCCTGACATTGCCCAGATTGCGCAAGAGATCGCGACCGGTTGGGGAGAGCAACATACGCTGCCCGAATCGTATGTTGCAGTGCTCAAACAAGGTGTTTCAGCACTGTCTGAGAGTGCTTGATAAGGATATTTTTTCGGTGAAGTTTGCGGATCTAGAAAAGCAGTCAGTTCTCATTCTTGGTCTTGGCCAAGAAGGGCTATCTACCTACCGCTTTTTGCGGCAGATGTTCCCCCGTAAACATTTCGGTCTTGCTGATCGTGCGGGCTATGACGCTCTGAGTCCCCAGGCAAAAGGAGTGCTGACACACAATCTGGATACAGAGAGTCTGCATCTGGGGGGCGCGTATCTTGAGTGCCTCAGCCGCTATACCGTCATCATTAAATCTCCGGGGATTCCTCCGACCCTTCCCGCTCTTCAGCAGGCAGAAGCGCTGGGTACAATCGTGAGCTCACAAACAGCACTCTTCTTTAATAACTGTTCTGGGACGATTATCGGCATAACTGGAACCAAGGGAAAAAGCACGACGGCTTCGCTTATCCATGCCATCCTGTCCGCAGGTGGATTAGATGCACGCCTGGTCGGCAATATTGGGAATCCCCCGCTGGATATTTTTTTCGCAGTGAATTCCGGGACCGTTTTTGTGTACGAACTCTCCTCCCACCAATTGGCAGGCCTGTGCCAGAGTCCACATATTGCCGTATTTTTGAACATGATGCCCGATCATCTCGACTATTATGAGAGCTTCGAGGATTATTTTCAGGCTAAACAGAATATTAGCGGCTATCAGTCAGCGCAGGATTATCTCATCTATAATGCAGAGTCAGCGCTGGTCTCTCAGACAGCGACAGCCTCACAAGCTCAGCTGATCCCGTTTTCCTCTGACAAGATATTAGATACAGGCTGTTTTATTGCCAACGACTGGGTGGGGTTTCGTAATAAAGAGGACAGACAGGACATACCTGAGCAGATTATGCGGATAGCCGACGTGCCTCTGCCGGGGCATTTCAATTTACAGAATGTCCTCGCGGCTGTCGCGACAAGTCGCCTCTTTGAAGTAGAATCCAAACACATTGTTAGTGCTATTCGGAATTTTCAACCCTTGAAACACCGTTTCGATTTGGTAGGGCGGTATCGTGGAATCGCCTTTTATAATGCTTCAATGGCGACCGTACCGGAGGCGACCATTGCCCATCTTGATACACTTGGCTCGGAGGTTCAGACACTCTTATTAGGCGGACATGAGCGGCATCTTGATTTTTCTGAGCTGGCAAAACGGCTGACGACCAGCCAGGTGGACACCCTCATTCTCTTTCCTACTAACGGCCCACGGATTTGGGACACAATACGAGAATATCAAACGGAGCCGGCACGCTTTTCTCCGCACGTGTTCTTCGTAGACAGTATGGAGGAAGCAGTGCGCTTGGCTTATGCTCATACTGAGCCGGGGAAGATCTGTTTGCACTCACCGGCTTCTCCGAGCTTTGGACTTTTTAAGGACTACAAGGAACGTGGGACACTGTTCAAAGAGTATGTCCGTCAGTTTGGAAAGTAGAGGGCTGTTTATGCAGCTCCTGCGCTTCGCTGGTTTTTGTTGGACCGGTGTATAGCTGCTCTTTTTCCAATCCGGCTATTTCTTTTCTGGCAGTGTATCGACCTTCCCAAAAACGTCTGGTTGAAATTCTGGATGGCCTAGAGGGCCGACCGGTCATAGGATACAGGAGAGGCTACTAAAGGAGGGAGATTGATATGGCAGACACTCCAAACTTTCCCCGCCCGATTCCGAGCTTTGATGCCGAAGAATACTGGGACGGCTGCAACCGTGGCGAGTTATGGATGCAGCGGCACAAGGAATCCGGGCAATGGTACCCACCAAACATGTTTGGCCCGTGTAAAGTCTTGGATAGAGAATGGGCCAGAGTGAGTGGTAAGGGTAAGGTGTACTCGTATACCATTATCACTCACCCGGTGCATCCCGCAGCCAAAGAAAAAGTCCCGTATAACGTGGTCCAGGTGCAGCTCGACGAAGACCCTGAACTCATCATGGTGAGTAGCTTGGTCAACGTCAAAAACGAAGATATTACGATTGGGATGCTGGTCGAAGTGGTGTTTGAAGAGCATGAACCTGATCTGAACCTGCCCAAATTTAAACCTGCCTAGGAGGCCATATGCAGCTCGGATTAGACGGCAAAATCGCTATCGTTACCGGCGGGAGCAAAGGCATTGGGCGCTCAACTGCGCTTCGCTTTATTGCTGAGGGTGCGTCGGTGCTGATCTGTGCGCGTGGCCAAGAGGCGTTGGATGAAACGCTGAAGCGGGCCGGAGAAAAAGGGGTAGGAAAAATCGTCGGAATGCAGGCCGACCTGACGCAAGGCGAGGTGATCAAAGCAGTCGTTGCTCGCTGTATCCAGGAATTTGGCCGGGTCGATATTCTGGTCAACAACGCTGGCAGCGCCCGTCCAGGAGATTTTCTAGAGCTGCCAGATGAAGCCTGGCTCGACGATTGGACGCTCAAGTTTTTTGGCTATATGCGTATGGCACGTGCCGTCTTGCCGCATATGCAACAACAGCAAGGTGGAGTGATTGTGAATGTCATCGGTACTGGAGCGCTCAAACCCATGGGCAGCTACATGATTGGCGGAGCGGCGAACGCTGCTCTGAATCATTTTACCAAGGCGTTAGCTGATGAAGGAGCCAAAAAGAAGGTACGGGTGGTCGGAGTAAACCCCGGACCGATCTTAACCGAACGCTTGCAGCAGTTCCTCTCAACGTTTAGTCCCGAAAGCGACAGTCCAGAGGAAGCCCTCAAAAAGATGACCCCAATTGGCCGAGTCGGCGAGCCCGAAGAAGTGGCTGATCTGATCTTATTTATGGCGTCGGACAGAGCCGCGTTTATTCACGGAGCGAATATTACGATTGACGGTGGGGCAAATCCTGGCCTCATGGGGTAGGAATAGGGATTGGGGGTTAGGGATTGGGAGTGTGTGTTTGATGGCCAATGACACAATAGTTGAAGCAGATATACTGGCGGGTACGCTGTATGTCGTGGCCACCCCAATCGGCAACTTAGAAGATATTACGCTACGCGCACTCCGCATTCTTAAAGAAGTTGACCTTATCGCGGCTGAGGATACCCGCCATACCCGTAAGCTTTTGTCTCACTATGGCATTACGACGTCTCTAACCAGCTACTACGACCATATCGAAACCAAAAAAGCGCCAGCATTGATTGACAAGATCCAAGCTGGTCAGTCGATTGCCCTCGTCAGCGATGCTGGCACGCCTGGTATCGCTGACCCTGGCTACCGGCTTGTACAAGGTGCATGGGAAGCTGGAATTCAGGTCGTCCCGTTGCCTGGCCCATCTATGGTAACCGCACTGTTGAGTATCGGCGGGCTGCCAACCGATCAGTGTCTATTCAGAGGCTTTCTCCCTGCGAAAAAAGGCCAACGTCGCAATGCTTTACAGCGCTTACAAGCTGCACCCCATACTATTGTTGTGTTTGAATCTCCGCATCGACTGCATGAAACGCTAGCTGATATGCGGGACATCTTCGGTGACCGGCAGGTCGTGATCGGCCGCGAGCTGACCAAGATGTTTGAAGAGGTCCTCCGTGGAACGCTGAGCGAGTTGCAGACCCGGCTGTACGAGCGTGAGATCAAAGGCGAAGTCGCCCTCTTGGTCGCAGGCTGTTCGGCTGAGGAAGCGCCAATCGACGAACAGGCTGTCCGCGAAGAAATCAGCATTCTTGACGCTGAAGGGCTGCCGCTCAAAGAGATCGCCCGGATTATGAGCGAGCGGCATGGGCTCCCGAAAAGAGAAGTGTATGCGCTCGGGGTGCGGATAAAAAACGTGAAACGTAAGAGGGTGGCGGGGTGGTGACGTTTTATTCTTGACGTCTTTAATCCATCTATAACGAAAGTTTTTTGCACACACATGGCAGTCTCCAAGTGCAGCAATTTTATTGACCGATACAAGAGGTCAGGTCGTTCCATTACTCCTTCAAAACCTCTGCCACCCTCCGATAATCCTCCAAACGCGGCAGTAGTAACGGCGCATCAACCCCCGCATCTTGATAGGCAGCTATCCGCTCTTTGCATTTATCGGCAGGGCCGATGAGATAAAAGGCATCGACCATTTCATGTGTGACGAGTTTGGCCGCTTTTTCAGTGTCGTCGTTTTTATATGCCTCGCGCAGCGGCCCCAAAATTCCGGGATCAAAGCCACCTTTTTCGAGCAATATCTCTCCCACAAAGGCTTCGTCTAAAAGACGTACCAGACGTTTTTTCAAAGCTGGGTACAGACTCTCAGGATCATCGGTGAGGCGGACGATGAGCATGCAGGTAATATCTATAACTGACGGGTCGCGGCCAGCTTCGGTAGCTGCGTGACGGATTTCTTCGACGGCGTATTTCACATACGTGGTTGGCACATAGGCGTTGAGGACAACACCATCGGCAATCGCACCGGCTAGACGTAGGCCTTTCTGACCAATAGCGGCCAGATAAATAGGCGTTTTCTGAATCGGGGCAGGCGAGAGTTTTGTATTGGCGAGTTTGAACGGACCAGCTGTGGCGGTCACCCGTTCACCTGACAGCAGACTATTCAGCAAGCTGACTGCGCCTGCCATGGTCGGATGGGCTGTGCCGTACGGAATGCCCATTTTGTCTTGAATGACTTCGCGCTCGCTCCGGCCAAGCCCGAGCACAAAGCGCCCGCCACTCATGCGATCAAGCGTGGCGGCTGCCATAGCCAGCAGAGCGGGATTGCGGGTATACGGATTCACGACGCCAACACCGAGCTTGAGCTTGTGGGTGACAGCCGCGAGATAGCCTAAGAGTGAGAAGGTCTCCTCGTGAAAATGGCGCTCTGTGACCCAGAGCGAGTCAAAGCCTGCATCCTCAGCAATGCGGCCATACTCAGCCAGCTCAGGGCCACTTTCAATACCATGATACAGAACCATACCAAGTCGAGACATACAAACGCTCCGTTTAGGCTTTCTCCGCTACAAAACTCCAATACGTTGGCACTATATCAGAATTTTCCTGAGTGACGCTGAAGCCTGTCTCTTGCAGCATGCCGAGGATTTCACTCCGAGTGTTGACAATATTTCCCCAGGTGACTTCAAACCACTGCTCCAAGATGCTCATGGTGAAGCGCCGATCTTGGATGTCTGCGGCTGTCTCTGGCGAGCAGCGGTCAACAATAAGTAGGCTGCCACCAGGCTTTAAGCTTGTGTGACAGTGGTGCAGAATATTGATCTTCTCTTTATCGGGCAGTTCGTGAAAGACTTGGACCATCGTGATCAGATCAATATCTTGATCAAAGCCCATCTCCTCGCCACCGACCGATTCGACTCGGACACGCGTCTCTAAGCCACGGTCTTGGATGAGTTGGCGTGCCGTTTTAACAAAAAAGGGCAGGGGCTCAATGCCAATGACCTGACAGGTCGGAAAGGCTTCAGCCAAACTGGCCAAGACAGTCCCACTCCCAGATCCAATATCCATGGCTGTTCCGCCTGCGCTGAGCCGTTCTTCTACACCTGGTAGTCTGCGCGCAGCGGCCACGACCATGGGCGCACGCAGGGCTGAGATGCGACCTTGATGAGAGAAGAAATCTTCGTCATGCTCGTGGAAGGTTTTGGTTGCTCCAGTCCGGAATGCCTCAGGATAGGACGGATAATCGCGTGATAAGCTGGCCAAGACATGCGAGGTGAGGAGGTCTGGAGCGTTCGCAGCCAACAGCTCATCCATGAAGGGCGCAAAGGTAAAATGCGTATCGTCTGCGGCGCGTAAAATGCCAACAGTGCAGGCGGCGCGACACCAGACTTCTGTCCGCCATACATCGAGGTCTTGAGCGGCAGCCAATTCGGCCGAGGTCGCAGTGCCCCCTCGACGCTGGAGTTCGGAGAAATAGCCTAGCCGCCCACCCACGTCGAGAATATGAGTGGCGTGTAAGCCCAGCATCCAGCCCCGGATGGTACGCGTTTGACTTTCTTTTGTCACTTGTCGTTCTGCCATATGGTTTCCTTTGTGATCAATCAGCGAAGAAGCGACCAGGGACGGCCGCGCTACAAGGCGATACGACTCTCGTTCTATGTATGCTTGTGCATGAACGCCAGCATGGCATCTCGTGACTGCTGGGGTTGTTCGATCCAAAACACATGCCCAGCTGGTTCAAGGAAGACACTCATTGCGCCAGGTATACGTTTGACCAGCAAATTGGAATTTTCCGAGGCAATGAGTGCATCTTGTTTGCCGGTAATAACCAAGGTTGGACACGAGATTTGAGGCAGGCGTTCGTAGGTGTCGTGGGCAAAGGCGGCTTTCATACGATGGCCAAACCCGACGGCATCAATCGGTCGATTGCGGCGAGATTCGATCATGGCGGTAACGATTTCCGGGTGGGCATCGACATAGCCTTTAGTGAAGGCCGCCTCTGCCAAGGCTCGACCACGCTCCTCGGCAGACAGTTCTTTAGTTGAGTAGGCGCTGGCTACGCCTGCGCCTTCGAGCGGAATGGCTCTAGGACCACCTGGGGTAGTGCAGCCGAGCACTAAGGAACGCACTTTCTGAGCATGCCGCAGGGCAAACTCTTGGGCGATCATGCCACCCATGGAGACGCCAATAATATGAGCAGAGGAAAAACCAACATGATCCATGAGTGCCGCAGTATCGTCGGCCAACATGGCGATGGTGTATGCCATATCGGGTTTCTCACTTTGACCTGAGCCACGCTGGTCAAAGGTCAAGACCTGAAACTGGTCGGTGAAGACTGGCAGCAAACCGTTGAAGATGCTGCGGTCGCTTTGGGCGCCGTGAATTAAAACGAGCGGATCGCCTGCGCCATTCAGCTCATGGACCAGTTCGACTCCATTCACCCGTACTTTTAACATAGGTCCCTCCTGCCCTGTTTTTAAGCTCAGTGTGTGGAATATCCTGAGTGGATGGCAACGACAAGGGTGGATCGGGAGGAAGAGAGCACTGGACAACATCTCAGAGCATTGAGGCGCTAGCTAGCGTGGGCTTTTTCAAAAAGAAAAGCAGTCCAACACCTACCAGGTTGAGCCCGGCGCTCAGCAGAAAGGCAGAACTGTACGAGCCCGTGGCATCATAGATATAGCCGGCGATAAATGGGCCGAATGCGGCGCTGGAACCGGCCACCCCAAAAATGAAACCGACAATAGCACCCACGGACAGGCGTCCGAAAAAGTCGCCGGTAATGGCGGGAAAGAGGGCGGTTGCTCCACCATACGAGAAACCAAAGATAATCGCGCTGGGGTAGAGCCAGTTGAGGCCGGTACTGTAATAAAATCCGAGAAACGCCAGGGCTTGGAGGGACAGGCTGAGGCCAAGGGTGGGCAGACGACCCAGCTGGTCCGATATCGGACCAGCAATCAAACGTCCAGTGAGGCTGCCAATACCAATGACACTAATGATGGTTGCCGCCTGGACTTGGGGCACGCCCAGACCGATAGCAAAAGGCACGATATGCACAAACGGCATAAATATCACCAGCCATGTCATGGTATAGACGGCAGTCAGCATCCATAAGGAGGCAGTCCGCTGAGCTTGAGCCAGCGTGAATCCCAGGCCGCTCTCCGCATGTGTCCCTGGCCCGTCCTGTGTGGAAGGTAAGGGAGCGTGGCCATCAGGCTGAAGACCTATTTGCTCAGGATTACGAACAATAAACAGGGCGCACAGAGTAATGACCGTGAGCCCGAGGCAGCCCAGAATCACATAGGTTGAGCGCCACCCATACGCCGCAATGAGTGCGGCAGCGAGCGGCGGAAAGAGAAAATTTCCGGCACTACCGCCACTGGTAGAAATGCTTAAGGCCAGTCCGCGCCGCTGTATGAACCAGCGCACAACAGTCGCATTACACGGCACAAAGGCCGCGCTCATGCCTAATGCCGTGACAACGCCGAGCGTCACATACAGCTGCCACGGAGCCTGAATTTGACTGGTCAACAGAATACCACTGCCGAGCAAACAGCCCCCAGTGAAAATGACAATCCGAGGTCCCCACCGATCAGTACTCCAGCCCGTGACAGCTCCTAATGCACTATACACAAAGACATAGACGGAATACGGCACAGACAGGCTAGTACGGCCCCAGCCGGTGTCGGCTTCGATAGCTGTCATGAACACACCAAAGGTGAACTGAATACCGTAGGCGACACACAGAACGGTAAAGGACAACGCGAGGATGATCCAACCGTAAAAGATACCGCTTGTGGTGGCGGGTAGAGGTGCTTGCGGCAGCTCACCTGCTGTCGTTTGGGAGGGGTACATCGCACGCAGTATGGGGGAGGGGGAGAGATTGTCAAGGTGGAGGTTTTGATGCAAGGATACCAAAGAACAGCTCGATCATGGGTTGCAAACCTGACCCGCTAAATGCATGAAGAGATCAAGCGTGAGGGTGTTTTCGGTATCTCTACAACCCGAGTGCCTTGGCAATATTCACCCGCTGAATCTCATCCGTCCCACCAGGAATGCGCAAATTACGGGCAATACGGAAGATTTTTTCAATCCCAGAATCTTTGCTCAGGCCATATGCGCCATGCAGCTGTACGGCTCGGTCAGCCACCCGATACAGCGCCTCGTCACAGAATACTTTGAGCGCACAAACTGTTTGAATCAGCTTGGGATCAACCTTGAGTGCCCACAGATCGCCCCGATCGGCTTGCCACAGACTTTGCAAGGACATGCTCCGCATCGCTTGGACATCGAGATACGAATCAACAATCATCCACTGCAAGGCTTGAAAACGGCTCAGCGGTCTACCAAAAGCTTGGCGGTTTTTGGTGTAGTCAATGCAGCGGTCGAGCAGATACTGACCCAGGCCAGTACACATGCCACCCCGCCGGACCCGAATCCAGTTGATCATACCCATGCTCAGGTAAAAGCCAGCCCCCTCTTCCCCCCACGTATTTTTGAGTGGGACGCGGCAGTCGTCAAATACCAGCTCGCCCGTCATGCCGTCGTCCATGATCGTTCGGTAGGTGCGACCAATATGAAGGCCCGGAGCAGTATTCTCCACAATAAAGGCGGTTGCTCCAGAGCTGCCTTGACTCGGGTCTGTCACCGCGCAGACAAATATCTGGTCTGCATATTGGGCATTGGTGATATACGCTTTGGTACCGTTGATGCTCCACTCGTCGCCCCGCCGCTCGGCTCGGGTTTGCATGCCCAAGACATCTGAGCCGCCTCGGTATTCGGTAATGGCGTAGGCTGCGGTTTGCTCGCCGCGCATCAGTGGCAAGAGGTAGCGCTGCTTCTGGTCTGTACTCAGACGCATGAGCATCTGGTTCGGACCTTCTGTCCAGGACAGCATCCATTGCGTGACACCGATGCCGTGTTGATAGACGGCTTCATGGACAAAAAACATGTCGGTCAGGCTGAAGCTTCCGCCGCCAACTTCTTTGGGCATGTGCAGGGCATACAGGCCACGCTCCGCAGACTTTTTGCGGATCGTTTGCTGAGCCGCCAAGACCTCGGGGGCGAGATTGCCATTCTCTTGCAGATACAGATGTTCGTTGGCGAGGTGCTCGGCTAGGTCACGTTCGATGGGTTTGAGGTCGGCGGCGATAAAGCGGTGGATATCGCTGACTTTTTCTTGGACATGCGGGGGAGGGGTGAAGTCAATCATGGCAAAAATGAAAAGAATAAAGCGTAAAACGTGAAAAGATAAAGAGCGGCCTGCTCTTGCTGGGACAGTGCTTCCATTATTTTTTGGCCCGCTTGGGGGCTGGCTTCTGCCGAGCTGCTTTTGGGGCTGAGCTTTTTATGCTGCCTGTTTTGTTTGTCGCGTAGCCATCGAGTTGCTCGACGGCCTGTTTATAGGCGTCGGAACAGATCACGCTCACAAGTTGTTGACCCATTCGGCTGTGGAAGAAGTCTTTGAGGAAGACCAGGTCGTAGTCTTCGCGCTCGACGGGAACAAAGTCGAGGCCGAGTGCTTTTGCTGCGGATTTGACACCGAGGCCGGTATCGGTGAGGCCGCTGGCAATGGCGACAGCCACCGCCATGTGGGTGACTTCTTCGTGCGCGTAACCTTGGATTTTTTCTGGCTTGATGTTGAGCTGGTCGAGCTTGAAATCGAGCAAAATCCGTGTTCCTGCCCCAGGCTGGCGATTCACAAACGATATATCTTTCCGAGCCAGATCTTTGATGCCTCGGATTTTTTTGGGATTACCTTTGGGCACGATCAAACCCTGCTCGCGTACCACTAAGTTCATGACCACGACTTTGGACAGCAGCTGTTGCTTTTTGAGGTCAGGCAGGTTGTAGGTCCCCGTTGCCGGGTCAAGCAGATGCGTGCCGATCATATGTGCTTCGCCACGTCTCAAGGCGACCAGCCCTCCCAGCGAGCCAACACTACTGGCTGATATCCTGAGCCCCGGACACTGGGCCCGCATCTGATCGTCAAGAACACCAACGGTGAGATCGTTACTTCCAGTGAATAAAATAGTATGCGCGATCTCTTCAGTCGGACGCAGCAGCTCGATGGGCACTTCTTGGCCAGCGTTCAGGCCCTCATCAAGCGATGGAATGCGTAATACGCCGTCCGCCTTAACCATAGTGGTAATCACCCCAGCCCCACGACCGAGCGGATTGGCAATGACCCGATCGCTAACTTGGCCTAAGCTGACGCGCACAAACTCTTCTAAGCCTAAACGGGACGGTACCTTGCGTGGCAGGACGGCTTGAATTTTGGGCGGCTCTTCAGCCGGTCGGCCCAGGAAGTGGGCGATGAGTGGGCGCAGAATCTGCTGACAAATCACGACGGCAGATACCGGATAACCGGGCAGACCAATGACCGGTTTGCCATTGATCACGGCCAAAATGGCCGGCTTGCCGGGCATGACATTGATGCCATGGACAAGAATCTCTCCGAGTGACTCTAAGGCCCGAACCGTAAAATCATGTTCACCAGCTGAAGAGCCGGCAATGATGACGGTGATGTCATGCGCTTTGACCGCTTCTTTCAGAGCGTGGACAATCTTCGGCAGCTCATCCACAACCCGGGGCAGGCGTTTTGGCTGAGCCCCCCATTCTTCAACAAAGGCTCCAGCAACGCGCGAATTAAATTCAATAATCCGACCCGGTTTAGCCGGATCGCCCGGTTCGATCAATTCTGAGCCGGTTGGAATAATGCCGACCGTTGGCTTGGCCACAACCGGAATTTTGGTATGTCCGGCGGCTAAAAGCGCTCCCAAGTCATACGGACGCAGTTTGTGCCCACGTGGCAGGAGCGGTTCAGTGGCGACAATATCTTCCCCGACTAAGCGAACATGTTGCCATGGGGTAGACGCGTCACGGATTTCGACCTCGGTGTCGCTCTTCTTAAATACTCGCTCAATCATGACAACCGCATTCGCCCAAGCCGGGAGCGCATTGCCGGTATCAACATATTGGAAAACAGGCTGCGTGCCATTCTGACTGATCGGACCGATCGGACTGGCACTCTTTTTATTAGGCTTGACTGCCGTTAGCGTCACCGCCGAGAACTCACTCGCCCCAAAGGTATCCTCAGCGCGTACCGCAATGCCGTCCATGGCGGCTCCGTGGTAATGCGGAGCAGACAGGAGCGCAAAAATTGGCTCCACCGTTGTGCGTTGCAAGCCGTTTTCAACGAGAATCCTTTCAACCCGACGCGGTGGCTGAACGGCATCGAGCAGAAGAGACAACGCTTCGCTCAGCGGTTTCTTTTGCAGATAGCGCTTCCGCTCAGGTGTGTCTGACTTGGAGCCGTGGGTATGATGGTTTTGCATAAGAAAATAGTTCCGAACGCTGAGGACTGAGTAAGATGAGCGTTGAGTTCTCCTGTGTTTTTCCCTCAGTCCTCGTCACTTAAAAAAGAATAACTGCGACCTCTTCCCCAGTCTCCTTACCCTCTTCATTATGTGGGATACATACCATGCCATCAGCTTGGACGAGGCTAAAGATGGCACCAGATTTACCAGGCAGGGGCTGAGCGAGAAGACTCCCGTTCCGGCGGCTGAGGGTCACGCGCACATAGTCTTCTCGGCCAGGGGCTGAGGCGATGTTTTGGGACAAACAGGCGCGGGTCGTCCGGGCTGGGGTAAAGGCGACACTCGCCGACTCACCGCCCATCATCCGAATGAGCGGCATCCCAAACAGTGAGAAGACGACCAAGGCTGAGACGGGGTGGCCAGGTAAACCCATGACAGGTTTGCCAGCGGCTGCCGCGAAGATCGTCGGTTTGCCAGGGGCAATGGAAATACCGTGAAAGAACAACTCTGAGTGGGGGAAGGAGCAAATCACATCCACCGCCATGTCTTTGGTCCCGACTGAGCTGCCACCCGAAATCATAATCAGGTCGGCTTTTTTCAAGGCTTTGGCCAGCGCTTTTTCAAACGTCTTGCGGTCGTCTTTGACGACGCCCAGATCAAAGATCTCGCCACCGGCTTCCGTGATCATAGCTCGTAATGAATATTGATTAACGTTACGGATTTGGCCGGGTTTTGGAGTTTTGTCTGGGGCGACGATTTCATCACCGGTTGAGATCAGGGCGACGAGAGGTCGGCGGTAGACTGGGACTTTGGCAATCCCCACTCCGGTTAAGGCGCCAACATCTTGGGCATGCAAGCGTCGTCCGGCAGGAAAAATCGGGGCACCTTTTTTGATGTCTTCGCCAATCCGCAGGATATTTTCCCACGGAGAGGCGCTACGGTGGATCTCAATTGTTCCGTCCCCCATCTCTTCGGTGTACTCAACCATGATCATGGAGTCGGCTCCGGGCGGCAGCATCCCGCCGGTCGAGATGCGCATGGTCTCACCCTTTTTGAGCTTCTTCTTGGCCTCTTGGCCCATTTCAATCACCCCGGCCAATGTGAGATAGGTTGGCAAGCTCGCCGAGGCACCAAATGTGTCTTGGGCGCGGAGCGCGTAGCCGTCCATATTGGTCCGGTTAAAATGGGGTAGGTTGACGGGGGCGCTGAGCGCTTTGGACAAAACCCGTCCGTCGGCGGTCAGGACCGGCACGGTTTCACTTTTAGTCGTTGGCGCAAAAGCGGCGAGCTGGTCGCGTGCTTCAGCCGAGGTCACCACCCGGAAAAATGCTTTGACTGGGGCGGGTGCTACAGCCGCCGATGCGCGAGGCATGGCAACTCCCTTCTGACTTTTTCAAGATAATCGCGATCAATCTCAGCAGTGATAAAGCACTCTTTATCTGGGGCGCGGGCAAGAATCTTGCCCCACGGGTCAATAATCATCGAATTTCCGTAGTCGGCAAAACCGTGCACATTTTTGCCAATCTGGTTCGGGGCAATAATATAGGATTGATTCTCAATTGCCCGAGCGCGCAGCAAGGGCTCCCAATGGGCAGCGCCTGTGGGGAAGGTAAAAGCGGCTGGGATACAGATGAGTTCGGCGCCGCTGTTGGCTAGCTGACGATATAGTTCAGGAAAGCGCAGATCGTAGCAGACAGATAGACCGACCGTTCCCACCCCAGTCTCGCACGTCACCACCTCTTGGCCAGGCTTTTTCGTATCGGATTCCTTGATACTGACTTGGCCAGGGAGATTAATGTCGAACAAATGAATCTTGCGATACTGGGCGAGGATCTCGCCTGCGGGGCTGAACAGTAGGCTTGTATTATAAGCCCGCGCTTCTGTCGTCTTTTCCAAGAAGGAACCTGCCAGCAGATGAATGCTGAGGCTGTGGGCCAGCTCTGCCAAGCGGAGTGAGGTCGGACCAGGGATAGATTCGAGCTGGGCAGGCTCTTCACTGCGAGGGCCACGCCAGGTAAAGACCTCGGGAAGGACAATAAACGTTGCCCCGCGCTCGGCGGCCAAGCGGATAAAGGTTTCTGCCTTGGCCAGATTTTCTTCTTTTGATGACGACGCAGTCATCTGGACTGCCGCTGCCAGATAAGATCGGTGTGATCCCATGTCAATCCCTCCTCACCTCGAAAGGTAACCAACCACCCCGGACGGGTCAAGGCAAGAAAACCCAGGAGGGGAGGCTTTTTAGGATTGTTTCGTCTTTCCTTGCCCCTTTTGGATAATCAGATCAAATTCCTTTTTGGCCACCGGCATCACAGACAGACGACTCTGTTTAATCAGGGCCATGTCTTGCAAACGTTTTTCCTGCTTGATTGCACTCAGCGTTACGGGATAGCGCAAAGGTGCGACGGGCTCTAAATCAACCACGACCCAGCGCTCATCCTCAGTGCTTGGATCTTGGTAGGCTTCTTTCGTGACACGGGCCACTCCAACAACGGCGCGTCCTTCATTGCTGTGATAGTATAAGACCTGATCTCCGGTTTTCATGGCCTGTAGATTATTGCGGGCTTGATAGTTGCGCACCCCATCCCAGTAGGTTGAGCCGTCTGTACAGAATTGATCCCAGGAATATTTAAGCGGTTCGGATTTGACTAACCAGTACTGCATAGTGTCCTCATCTCAACACGCTCTTATCCTTGCCGCAGTCCGGCTTGGACCATGAGCGGCAAGATCTGATCTCCAAATTGCGCCAAGCCCTCATCGTAATTCACCCACGACAGCGTGATGCCATCCATACCGGCTTCGGACATCCGGATCATGCCATCAACGATCTGTTCTGGTGTGCCGACCAAGGGCAGGGCAGCATAGCCAGCAATAAAATTGACCGCCATGGTTTCGAGTTGTTCAGGAGTGGCACTCTCTGAATTCGGCAGTAACACTTTGAGCAGATTCCGTACGCCGGGCCAGTCACCTTTTTCATGCACATAGTAGTTGAAATAGTCCTTGGCTTCGCGCTCGGTCTCGCGACACACGACATAGCCCATGCCAAATACCAGCAGGTCACGATTGAACTCTTGGCGGGCGAGTTGCTTGGTTGCGGTAATCACCGAGCGTCCCTCTTCGAGTGTCGGCATCAGGACAAAATTCAGATCCGCGTGCTGGGCGGCAAACCGACGCCCAGCCGGACTCACTCCTGCACTCATGACAAACGGATGGGGATCTTGGAGCGGCTTGGGTTCGGCATACGCATACGGAACATGAAAATGTCTACCCTGAAAATCAAACGCGGCTTCTTCAGTCCACAGTCGTTTGATAATGCTGATCCACTCCTCGGCCATATGATAGCGGTCATCATGATCCTTCTGGGGTGAGCCGAACATAGCGATCTCAGTTTCATTCCAGCCAGCAACGATATTCAGGCCAAAACGGCCGCCAGAAATATGATCGATGGTAGCGGCTTGTTTGGCAGCTAAGACGGGATGAATGGTCGGGACGTGTGAGGTCGAGAAGATCATGATCTTTTCAGTCGCCGCCGCCAGCCCTGCCGCCCAAGTATAGGTCTCAAATGAGCGGTGATTAAAATTGGTATTGCCACCAAAGCCGCGCCAGCGGGCAACCGGGACCATCGCCTCGATGCCAAGCCGTTCCGCGGCTTTGGCCAGGCGGACGCTCTCGGCCCATTCAACAGCAATTGTACCTTCGGCTTCAGTCATAGAACAGCCATGACTGACATTTGTGCCAAAAACTGCCAGCTTCAGTGTGTGGTCGCTGAGGAGCGGAGAACTGCTCCGGTCAATGCGGGCAGTGCGAACGAGATCTGCCATGGAGCGTGTCTAGCATCCTCGACGGTAGCTCGACAAGGGCGCTGACGGTATAGTGCGTGCCCGCTGCCGCGCAGAAAGTTGAGCCGCGCGGCGCGTTCCCTGTGTGTCTTCTGTCCTTGGCAAGACAGGGAGATCTGCATACAACAAGGTGAGGAGGGAGCCGTGCCAAGAGGAAGGGAAAAATTCGCTGAGAAACTCGATCCGGTGCTCCCCGAAACTGCGGAAAAAGCTGCGCTTGTGCGAGAGATGTTTGACCGCATCGCGCCGCGTTATGATGCCCTGAACCGACTGATTTCTCTGTCTCTGGATCAACGCTGGCGGCGGCTGGCCTTGCAGAATGCTGCGGTTGGAGCTGGAGATCGGGTGATTGATTTGGCGTGTGGAACGGGCGACCTGAGCGCCTTAGCGGTTGAGATGGGCGCCCGCGTGGTCGGCGTTGATTTTTCTGGGCGCATGTTAGAAGGCGCCCGTCGGCGTCACATTCAGGCAGACTGGATTCAGTCTGATGCCAGCCTGCTGCCTTTTCCCTCAGCTTGGGCAACGGTTGTGGTGTCTGGTTTTGCGCTCCGGAATTTTGTGTCTATTCCGGTGGTGTTAGCCGAATCTGCGCGGGTGCTGACGGCTGGCGGACGGCTGGTTTTGATCGAGGTCGATACGCCGCATAATCCGCTTGTCCGCTCTGGCCACGCGCTCTACTTCAATCGGATTGTGCCGCTGCTCGGAGCTTTGCTGTCTGATGCCAAGGCGTATGCCTACCTGCCGCGCTCCGTATCGTATCTGCCGGAGAGTCAGGAGTTGCAACATATGATCGAGGCGGCTGGATTTGAGCAGGTCGGCAAACAGCGGCTCTGTGGCGGGGTGGCCCAGATTGTGCGAGCCGTCCGGATGTAGCCGCTAGCAATACTTACGCTGTACGCCACCGAGCAGGCCCCATAATGGACCTGAAAATGTGTGGTCGATTTCGCATCAGCAGCGCGTGAGAAAAGGGAGTATCACTCATATGACCATATGCCGTCTGTGTTCATGGCTCTCCAGGTTTTGTGCCTGGCCTGCCTTGTTTCTGATTGCGTTGCTTCTCAGCGGGGCGCCACTTGATGCTGCGGAGACCCAAAGCTGGCAATATCTGAGGGATCTGTCGGACAAAGAACGTCGTGACATTGACCCCCGGACCGACACCCCGCGTGACGCCCAACTGTCGTATCTGCCCGCCGAAGCCTATCCCTTCACCGCGCCTTATACGGCCGAAGAGATGGGCTACCGGCGGATGGAATTTCCCCACATGCCGCGCTGGAACTGTGTCCAGATTGAAGACTTCGCCTCCCTCATGCCGAGCGGCTATTTGGTCAACGGCAAGACCATCGTCCTCGTGCATTATGAAGGACCCGAAGGATTACAAGGCCATATCCGCCAAAAACCTGGTGAGCTGTACGCCCGCTGGCTCTCTCAGGACACGGCCCCACCCGAGAATATGGGCAATCAGATGCTGATGATCCATAACCGCACCGATCAACAGCATCCAACCAAAACCAACCTGTTTGGCTATTCGCCCATCTTGCGCCGTGTCCGGCGCTTTCCTCAACCGCGCCGGCAAGATCGCTTTCCCAATCAACCGATTACCTATGACGATTTTCTGGGTCGGGATGCCTGGGAGTTCAACTGGCGGATTATTGGTACGGATGTGTTGTATGAGACGGTCCGCTTTCCCACTACCCGTCAGGCAATCACGCTGCTCAACCCGGATGGATCGTTCAGTGAGAAAGCAGCCAGTGACTTCAAACTCATGGGCGATGACTATCCAGCATATACCCCGGATGGAGGTGTCAAGACCTATGTGCTGGAGGCCACGGCCAAAACCGACTGGCTGCCCGACTATTATGCTCCCCGCATTCTGTACTGGGTGGAGCAGCGCTCCTTTTACCCGCTCCGAACTGAACAGTACGGGCCGGACGGCGAGCTTGTCGCGATTGAGACACGGTTGGTCAAGCTCTTTAATCCTGCTCTGGAAGAGCAGGGCTATCATAACCTGATCACCGTCTGGTGGAATGCCCAACTCGATTTTCTCGCCTATGCGGTGCACGACGGGCAGAAGATCCGGACCTGGTCCGAGGCAGACTTGCAGGCCTTTTTTACACCAGACTTTATGCGCCGGGAGTGGTTTCCTGAGCCGATGAAGACGCAGGCTACGGCGCACACACCAAAAGAATTTTTCTTACGGCCACATCTCTCCCCCGAGAAATTTCCCGAGGAACGCAACGTCGTCCTGCCGCCTGATCTGACCGCCCGCATCCAGGCCCAGAATGCGGCTGGCCACGTGGTGTTTGAGACGAGCAGTGCGGCTGGTACGGAATGAGGCGTCGCAGAGGCACGGGCAGCCGAGAGCAACTTCGGAGAAACTTCTGCCAACCAGTATGAGCCGAGTTCCGCGCAGCCAAGCACCATACAGATCCGGGACAACCTGATCTCCCGGATCACCGATTACTGGACCCCCGTCTCCTTCCAGAGGCAGGTCGGTTTGTGAGAGTCCGCAGTGTCCAGCAGCTTGCGCTTTTTAGACCCCGTTCAATCGTGTTGATGGCAGCGTGCACATAGCGAACTGTCCTGCCCATGGCCTGGGCCTACGCGATCC
Source organism: Binatia bacterium (assembly GCA_965231765.1). Taxonomy (GTDB): domain Bacteria; phylum Desulfobacterota; class Binatia; order Bin18; family Bin18; genus JAAXHF01. The sequence continues at coordinate 1,832,332 of OZ246887.1, read as the reverse complement.
CATTTTTAGCTCACTACGAGAGATCATACCGCTTCATCCGGTCACGCAGGACATTGCGGCTGACTCCGAGTAAACGCGCGGCCTGGACTTGGTTGTGACGGGCGAGTTCCAAGGCTTTGCTGAACAGGAGTTGTTCCGCCACTGCAAACACGTTTCCAGAATGTCGGGTAAAGAGTGGATCCAGCAGAGTCCCCATGCTGTCCATTTCTCCTCTAGGAGAAAGCGGAGAAGAGGTCTCTGCTTCTGGTCCCTCTCCGCTCAGTCGGGCTCCGCTCTCACTGAGGGCCAGATCCTCAGCCCGGATGACTGGGCCACGCGTACGGACCACAGCCTGGGCAATCACATTTTCCAATTCTCGAACATTCCCCGGCCAGGCATAGGCTAACAGTGCCTGGCGAGCGGCGTCGGAGAGGCTCCGTGGGCCTTGGCCGTCTGTTTGCCGTTGACGATGTAAAAAGCGGTTGGCCAATAAGACGATGTCTTCCCCGCGTTCACGCAGGGGAGGGAGGGTCAGCCGAACTACATTGAGCCGGTAGTACAGATCCTCGCGGAAACGGCCCGTGCGCAGCATGCCTTCCAATTCCTGATTGGTGGCAGCGATGATACGCACATCAACATGCTTGGGATCGCGGGCACCCAAGCGATACAGCTCGCGCTCTTGGAGCACGCGCAGCAGCTTTGACTGCAAAGCCAGTGGCATATCGCCGACTTCATCGAGAAAGAGGCTCCCCCGATGGGCCAGCTCAAACTTCCCCGGGCGCGCCTCCGTCGCTCCAGTGAACGCCCCCCGTTCATGTCCAAACAGCTCACTTTCGAGCAGAGAATCTGGAATAGCGGCGCAGTTCAGGGCCAAAAAGGGTCCCATGCTACGGTGCGAGTAGGTATGCAAGGCGCGGGCGACGAGTTCTTTGCCAGTACCACTTTCGCCGGTAATGAGCACCGTGACATCGCGGGCAGCCGTCTTGCCGATTGTTTTATACACCTGCTGCATGGCCGGACTGTGACCAAACAGCGGAATGGTGCCAATCTCGTTGGAATCACTCTCTATAGCATCCTCTGATATGCTCGCAGCGGCGTGCTGCGACTGGCTCCGCTGCTGCAACGTATCGGCAATGAGCTGCTTGAGCAGCTCAATGTTGAGGGGTTTTTCGAGATAATCTTCGGCATCAAAAGTGGTGGCTCGGATGGCTGTTTCGGCCGAAACAAAAGCGGTCATCATAATGACTGGCAGATCGGGGCGCTGTTGTTTCAATTCCTGGAGCGTGGCCAGTCCATCTTTGCCAGGCATACGGACATCCATGAGCACCAGTCGCAACGCTGGGTCGGTGAGTTGCTGGAGGGCTTCCTGCCCAGAATAGGCCGATAGCACCTCGTATTCGTGTCCGAATACACGCTGGAACGAGTAATGGATATTCTGCTCGTCATCAACAACAAGAATTTTATCCATAGAATCACCGGACACTTACAGGGGCAGACGAACGATGGCCGAGGTGCCTATCCCAGGTTGAGAGAACAGTCGTAAACGACCGTTGTGGCCTTCAATCATGCGTTGTGAAATAGACAAGCCGAGGCCAGTCCCACCCTGCTTGGTGCTAAAAAAAGGTTCAAACAGCTTGGCTTTGACTTCAGGCGAGATGCCTTCGCCTTCGTCCATAATGGCAGTCAGGAGACTGCCTCCACTGACGGAGAGCCGGACTGTCAGGGTGCCGGTGTGGGCCATGGCTTGGAGGGCATTTAATAATAGATTGAGAAAGACTTGTTTGATCTGGGTGCCATCTGCCCACACAAGCGGTAAACCTTTTGTCCACTCTTTTCGTATCGCGATTCTGCGAGTGCGGGCTTCAGGGCCGATCAAGAGCAAGGTTTCTTCCATGATCTCTTCGATACGTTCCCGCTGAAAGTGTGGGGGCTGGGGCCGGGCGAATGCAAGGAACTGCTCAATCAAGAGTGACATCCGCCGCAGTTCGCCTTGGATGACCGCGACGTCTGGGCTGAAGCGATCCTCGGCAGACATGTCTCGACCCATAGCGTACATCAGCATGCTGACGGTATTGAGCGGGTTGCGTAACTCGTGGGCCAAGCCGGCTGAGAGCGTGCCCAGCGCCGCCAGCTTTTCAGACTGACGCAGCTGTTCGCGGGTTTCCATTTCGTCGCGATGGAGAGTTGCATTTTCAATCGCAATTGCGGACTGACTGGCTAACAGGGTGAGCAAGCGAAGGGCATCTTCATCAAAGTCGCGGGGCTGTGCCGTATAGACGTTCAGGACACCAACCACGGTATCTTTTGCCCGCAGCGGGACGGACAGCAGAGTGCACAGGCCCTCTTGGCGAGCCACATCAGATACGCGGTAGCGGGTCTCTTTGCGCACATCGGGAATGTGCAAGGGCCGGCCAGTGGTGATCACTTCGCCGATCAGGCTTGAGGAAACTTCTCGGTTGGGGAGGGCGAGATAAGCGTCGCTGGCCCCGTGGGTTGCAGCTGGGTGGAGCGTCCCTTCTTGGCGGTCAATGAGCAGGAGGGAGGCTACCCGAGCTTCCATTAAACGGCACGCATGGGCGACGATACGGGTGAGGACTTCGTCAAGCTGTAAAGTTGATGAAATCTCAGTCCCGATTGAGAATAGTGCTTCGAGGCGGTCTTGTAACGCGTTCATAAGAAATCGAATCTACGCGTTTCATGGTTTGGGAGAAGAGAGTTTGGAGACGCCCCAGTCGGGCGTCTCGACATTCCGCGACATGCAACAGGTGAATGTGACCCGTAGTCTGAGGCTTCTTCTGGCGTGAAGCGCATGGCCTAGGCTGAGGTTGCGGAAGAAGCGCCGCTACCGAGAGGAGACATACCGCCGCCGACCATGACGGTCTGAAAATCAGCGTAGGCCACGTTGCCGTGCTCGCCAACATCCAGCCCTTCGAACTCCTCCTCCGCTGTGACGCGTAAGCCCATGGTGGCTTTGATGATACTGAAGAGGATGAAGGCGAAGGCGAATGAGAAAATGCCGATAGCAACAATACCAATCAGCTGACTGACGAGTTGTGCACCGCCGGCCAAGCCGCCGAAGATACCCACCGCCAGGGTGCCCCAAATACCACACACCAAGTGAACTGAAATCGCACCGACTGGATCATCAATTTTCATCTTGTCGAAGAACAAAACAGAGGAGACTACGAGTGCACCAGCAACCAGACCAATAATGATCGCTGACAGGGCTGCCATTTGATCGGCTCCAGCCGTAATACCAACGAGACCAGCCAAAATCCCATTCAGGGCCATCGACAGGTCGGGCTTTTTGAGCACCAGCCACGAGGTGGCCATGGCCCCAAGCGCTCCAGCCGAGGCTGCCAGACAGGTCGTCATCAACGTCAGCGAGACGAGGTTCGGGTCCGCATTCAAGACCGAGCCGCCATTAAAACCGAACCAGCCCAACCACAGCAGGAAAACGCCAATCGTTGCCATTGGCATATTGCTGGGCAGAATCGGTCGGACGCGACCATCGGCAGTGTATTTGCCTATCCGGGGGCCGAGCAGAAGTGCGCCAGCCAGGGCGCCCCAGCCACCAACGGAATGTACGATTGTGGAGCCGGCAAAGTCATAAAAAGGTGTGTCCATCATCTGCAGCCAACCGCCGCCCCATTTCCAGCTGCCGGTAAGAGGGTAAGAAATAGCGACATAGAGCGTAGCGAAGACCATGAACGATGACAGTTTGATACGTTCGGCAACTGCCCCAGACACAATGGTGGCTGCGGTAGCGGCAAACATGGCTTGGAACAGAAAGTCTGTCCAATAGGTATACCCCGCATTGTACACATCAGTCTGGCTGGCAACCACATCGGCGACCTCAACGCCGAAGCCGGCAAAGGCAATGAGGCCCGCCGAGCCGTCAGCAAAACCCGGATACATCAGGTTAAAACCACATACGGTATAGGTGAGCAGGCCAATACTGATGATAAAGGTATTCTTGAACAGAATGTTGACTGTATTTTTGGCCTGGGTCAGTCCGGATTCAAGCGTGGCAAATCCGAGGTGCATGATAAACACTAAGGCGGCGGCGATCATCATCCACAGATTGTGAACCGTGAATGCGGCGTAGCCGGGCGACGCGGCAAAGGCGTCATAGTCAGAATATGTGGGAGCCGCATCTTGTGCATGAATGAGAGAGGGATCAAGAATGCCGACGAGAGCGGCACCGAAAACGGTCAACAAAGCAACACGAAACCGGCCTTTCATTGTCTAAGCCTCCTGGTTATAATCGCCCGTTGTGTCTGGGCAGTCTGTGAGGACTGTGTGTGACGCTGTGACATAGAACGAGAGGGGCGTATGGCAGTACGTCCCTCTTTTGCTGGCCTGTCTTACAAGGCACCATCTCCGCGCTCACCAGTCCGAATCCGAACGGCTTCTTCCATGGGCAGGATGAATATTTTGCCGTCGCCAATCCGGCCCGTGCGGGCAGCTTCGAGAATGGTGTCAACGACCAGCCCAGCTCTGTCATCCTCGACTAAGATTTCCATCTTGACCTTGGGTAAGAAATCCACGACATACTCTGCTCCGCGGTACAGCTCGGTATGGCCTTTCTGGCGGCCAAACCCCTTGACCTCAGAGATGGTCATGCCTTGAATGCCTTGTTTGGCCAGGGCTTCTTTGACTTCATCGAGCTTAAACGGCTTGATGATCGCTTCGATCTTTTTCATGACAACCTCCCTTAGAAGAGATAGGCAACTTCGGCAGCCAGCGTATCCTGGCCATTCCGAAAGTATGGGATGAGCTGCTTCCCAACCCGACGTGCATCATCGAAGGACTTCTTGTCCGATTCATCGTGCCGGTATTCAAACCGAACTTGCATATGCTCAGTCAACTGCCATTTGGCGGTCGTCGTGACTTCCCATATATCCTGTTTGGTCCCAGTCCGCGCGCCGTCCTCATCAGAGAACCATTCACTGCGAACCGCGAATGAGAATGGTTCCCAGCCTGGGTTGAACATCGCTCCGCCTATGCTGACAATCCCGGAAAACCCTTGCCACGTCGCATTTTGACCATTCAGGCCGGCATCGCCTTCTTTGCCGTAGTCATAGTTGAAGTTAAATTCGAGATGATCCCTGGGGGAGTAGGTTAACACGGTGTCGAAAACGCCCCGGGTCGAGTGATCGTTGTCTGTCTGTTCATCGCCGACGATCCCATTAAAAGACCAACTGAGACCGTCAAACGGTTCTAGGGCGAGACTCCCGAGGAAGCTTTTGCTGTTGTTGTTATCAACCACATTATCAAAGCCATTGACGATACCGGCAGTCAGGCCGACCTGGTCGGTGAACTGATGCGAGAACAGCACGCCAGTGTGGGTAAACGGAATGGCATAACCAAACAGGAACGAACGTGAAATGTTGTAGTTATACGGCGCTTCGATCACTTCTGCACCGAGCAAAGTGACAAATTTACCCGCTTTCATTTCAATGCCATTCATAAGCGGGATATTATAGGTCAAATACGCTTCTTGGACCTCGAAGTCGTTGCCTTCTTCGGGCCCCTCAAAAGAGCCGTCGCCAGTCCAGTCTGAGGCCATGCCGGAGGCGGTTTTACCGAAGTTTAGGACGCTCGCAAAGCCGATACCGCTGTCAGACTGTTTGGCAATTTGCAGCTGAAACAGATCGAAGCTGAAACTGTTATGGCGCTGATCAAAGATACGCAGGCTGTTCTCACGGGAATCGGGTTCGTTGAAATTATACGTATACGACGAGTAGACCATCCCGCCAAACTCGATGCCTTTGAGAAGACCTAGGCCCTCTTCAACTGCCGTCAGCCGTGTGTCAATGGGATCACAGCATTCGGCTGTCGTTGGTGAGACGACGGCTGCCGGGGCTGGCTGTTCTTTGAGCCGGGAGACCTGATCTTCCAGTTCTTTGATGCGTTGATTCAGCGTCCGCAGACTATCCTCAATCAATGCGTCTCCACCGTTGCCAGCCGCCCAGGCTGGTGTGCCCCACAGCAGCGCCAGTCCCAAACAGCTGAACACGACAAAATTTCTCATCCTTGTTTACCTCCTTGGTACAATGAAATTGACTTCTGGTTTTCCTGCCCTTTAGAAGCCCATCCTGGTATTTGCAAGGAGTGTACCAGGGGGGCGAACCACAAAAATGCCCGCAATTGGGGAAATAATGGGGATTTGGGGCGAGGCGAGGCAGACTGGCTGCTTATGAGACAGGCACGCAGAGGAAATCGTGCTTAAGTTATAGACACAGGAAGCTGCAGGCCCGAGATGCCAAGCCATCCTACTTGCTTGACAAGAGACACATGATTTCTTATGGACGTGTATACGTTGATGCGAATAAGAAAGGAGCTACACCATGGCTACAGCAGATTTTGAGGCGCGCCAGTTGTTAAAAGCATATCGCAAGGGCTTAATCTCTGATGATCTGTTTGAAGAACAGATGCAGGAGTTGGGCAAGGGTAACACCAGCGAAGGCTATATGTATAACGGCACCTGCCACGCCACCGAAAAAGAAATGGTTCTGGCTTTGCTTGACGAGTTCCGGTGCGGCGAAAACTTTGCCGCCGAATATTTGAACCGCTGGGTTGAGGTGAGTGACCAAGAATGTGTCAAAGGCGGCTTGCGCGTTGTCCAGCAGCGTGAAGCCTATCATGCCGACATTCTTGAAGCCCGCTTGTGCGAGCTTGGCGGCGACCCGCAGTGCACCGTGCCAACCGAGCGGCGTGACAAAGAGCTGCCGTATTTTGCCGACGCCAATAAGACTGACCTGGAGAAACTCCAGTCAATTGCTGCCCAACTGAGTGACCCGGCTGCCGCGCTGAAACCGTTGACCGATGCGATTGCCCAGATTCAGGACGATCAGCACAGCAAAGAGTTGCTCAGCTCTCTGGTTGATGACGAGATGTCAAGCGTCAAATGGCTGTTGAGCACCTGTGAGACGTTAAGCCAATAGGTGTCTATACGTCGAGTTCCTGTCGCCTTTGGGGGGTGGGTCTAGGCCCACCTTCTGACAGAAAACACCCGCATCCCAGCCCTCTCCCTAGAGGGAGAAAACAGGGCCACAACGACAGCTCTTGCCAGCTTTCGCTGATCCCTCACGACTGAACTCTCTCTGGCCATACATGAACCCCCTTGTGTCTCAACATGAATCCCTTGCCCCTTGGCGGGAGGCTATTGAAGCCGGAGTGGCTGCTGCACCAGATCCTCAACTGGCAGCGATTAATCTGAGCCGCGTGCTGGAACACGGGACGGGCAGGGGGACGGTCCTTGGAGAGCCCAAACGCTGTGCCGACCTCCTCTTTGTCCTTGGGGCGAGTCAACATCTCACTACAGTACTGCTGCGTCAAGCTGAGCAGTGGGAAGCCGCTTTTCTCGCTGACTGCAATGCGCCGGAAAAAAGTTTTGCTGAACATCTTGCCGAACATTTTGCCGAGCTCCGGAGCCAGCTTCCGCTCAGCCTGTCTGAAGAAGAGTTCCTGGCCGGTCTGCGGGCGTACCGCGAGCGTGCCTATCTGCGGATTGGCACCCGTGACCTGCTTGGGCTGGCAACACTAGAACAGACAACCCAAAAGCTGAGCGCTCTGGCTGAAGCTGCGGTTCAGGTCGCCTACGAGTACACCCGGGCGCGCATGTGTGAAGTGTATGGGGACGCGGTTCACAGTGAGCAGGTGGAAAATCAGGCTGAAGACAATAAACAGGTCGGACAGGCCCTCGGGTTTGTCGTTTTCGGTATGGGCAAACTTGGTGGTCGAGAGCTGAATTTTAGTTCGGACATTGATCTCATTTACCTCTACGAAGGCGATGCGGGGGTAACCACTGGGGGCAGCAAGGGAACGACTGAGCCACGCGTCTTTTTTACTCAACTGGCTCAGAAATTGACCCATGCACTGAACGAGCCGATTGCCGGTGGACGAGTGTTTCGGGTTGATCTACGTCTGCGACCAGATGGGCAGAATGGGCCTGTCGTCAACTCGCTGCCGAGTATGCTGATGTACTATGAGTCATGGGGACAGACCTGGGAGCGAGCGGCTCTGCTCAAAGCTCGACCGATTGCTGGCGATGAGGCTCTAGGCGCGCAATTTTTGCAAGCTATCGAGCCATTCATTTTTCGGCGTTATCTCGATTTTACGACGATTGAAGATCTCAAGGATATGAAAGCTCGCATTGAGCGCGAACTGCGTCGGACCGCGCCTGGAGAGCAGAATGTCAAGCTTGGGCCCGGCGGTATCCGAGAGATTGAGTTTGTCACCCAAGGCTTGCAGCTCATTCACGCTGGCAAAGACTCACATGTCCGCCAGCGCACAACTCCGCACGCGCTGAACTGTTTGGTCGAAGGCAATTATTTGGCGGCAAATGATCGTGACACCTTGCAGGTTGCGTATCGTTTTTTGCGCCAGGTTGAGCACAAACTGCAAGTCTTTCAAGATCAACAAACACATACGCTGCCCAGTCGCGAGGAAGAGGTGCGGGTTTTGGCGCGGCGGCTTCGTCTCCTTGAATCAGAGGGAGCAAACCAACCTCTCACCTCTCACTCCCCAGTCCCACCAGACGAAGTCGCGCTGTTCTGGGCACTCTTGGAGCAGCATACTGATGCAGTCCATCACATTTTTCGATCCCTGTTTTACGCGCCTGAGGAACAGCCGGATGATCCGCAGGCGGAGGAAATTTGGACATTTTTGCAGGAGCTTGATGATAAGCAACTGGCCTGTGACCGGCTTCAGCAGCTGGGTTTTCAGGATGTCGAGCAGAGCTATCGTGATGCCCAATTACTGCATAATGGTCCTGCTCACTCTCCAGCGTCGCCCAAACAACGGAAGATTTTATACGACTTGGCCCCCGTTCTTTTTCAAAAGGTGACCCGAGCAGCTAACCCGGCCTTGGCTTTGGCCAACATGGCAAATTTGATTGCCTCGATTGGCGCGCGTTCCAGTTTCTTGGCGCTCTTGCGAGAAAATCCGGCAACCTTGCAGACCCTTGTCAGCCTTTTTGGCACGAGCACCTATTTGTCCCAAATTTTTCTGCGCCGCCCGGAACTGCTTGACAGCCTTGTTCGGGCTGACCTGGTCCAGGTCCATAAGGAGCGGTCGACGATGCAGACCGAGCTCTCGGCTCGGTTGGTTGAGGTTGACGATCTTGAAGACCGGCTCGATATCTTGGGTCGGTATCGAACTGAGGAGTTTCTGCGCATTGGGATTAATGACAGTAGTGGACTGCTCGACTGTACTGAGGTCAGTGTCCAGCTGACAAATCTCGCCCAAACCTGTCTGATCGGCGCGTATGAAACCGCCCGAGCTGCTTTACTCACCCAGCTTGAGTTGGACGCTTTACCCGGTCGTTTTGCTATTGTTGGGATGGGCAAACTGGGTGCGCAGGAGCTCAATTATAACTCCGATTTGGACCTTATTTTTTTGTATAATGAACAAGCACCCAGCGCCGCCGCATCCCCCAAATTTAGTGCCCATGAGATCTTTACCAAACTGGCCCAACGGATTATCTCAGTGCTCCAAGTCCAGACCCGAGAAGGGGCGATGTATAAGATTGATGCGCGTCTGCGGCCGTCTGGACGGGCCGGATCGCTGGTCTCCTCACTGGCAGCCTTTGAGCGCTACCATCAGACCAGTTCCCAGTTGTGGGAACGCCAAGCTCTGATCAAAGCCCGGGTTGTGGCTGGCGATCTGCTTGAACCGATACCAGAACTGTTCGAGCAAATTGTCTATACAACGAGTATTGGCACAGATGATATTGCCGAAATCGATCGGCTCCGTGGCCGGATGGAGACCGAGTTGGCGCAGGAAGCGAGCCACCGTTTCAACATCAAAACGGGCCGGGGCGGCATTGTCGATATCGAGTTCCTTGTACAAATGTTGCAGCTGCGTTATGGTCAGCGTTTCCCAACGCTCAGGCAGCGCGCGACACTCGCGGCTCTTGAGGCTTTGCAGACCTGTGAGGTACTGCCTGTAGGCGATTGCCAGGTACTGACCCAGGGCTACCATTTTCTGCGGAGCCTGGAAAATCGCCTCCGTATTGATCGTGACCAGCCAGTCGAGGCGTTGGAGAGCGAGGGAAACCAATTGCCTCTTCTAGCGCGGCGTATGGGCTACAGCGGCGAAGACGCGGCACAACAGCTGCTGGCCGATTACCACGTCCAACGTGAGGCAATTCGAGCGTGTTACACACGCTGGTTCGAGAGACAGAAAGGACATCAAGACAATGAGTGAAGAGCAGATAAAGACAAGCTCAGAAGAAGACTTTGCGACGCTGCTGGCCCAAGAAGAGACCCAACCGGCCTTGCAAAACGGCCAGATTGTCAAAGGCAGCGTGATCCAAATTGGAGAAGACAGCGTCTTCATCGATGTGCGTGGCAAAGGCGAAGGGATTATTGCTCGGGCGGAGCTTGAGGATGAAGAAGGCACCCTCCAGGTGGAAATCGGGGATGAGGTCGAAGCAACGATTTTATCTACTGAGGGCGAAATCCGTCTTTCTCGTAAGCTTTTAAAAGGCACGCAAGCACGCCAACAAATGGAAGCCGCATTTGCCCATGGCTTGCCTGTTGAGGGCGAGGTGTCTGCGGTTATTAAAGGCGGGTATGAAGTCACGATCGGGGGGATGCGTGCCTTTTGTCCCTTTTCTCAGATGGACCTGCGTCGGGTAGAATCATCAGAAGCTTTTCTCAAGCAGGTCTTAGAATTCCGAGTGACACGCTATACGGAAGATGGACGCAATATTGTCGTCTCGCGGCGTCAACTCTTAGAGGAAGCAGTGGCCAAAGAAGCGGAAGAAATTCGGAAACATATCGTTCCAGATGCCGTGCTGTCGGGAACGATCTCCTCGCTGACCGCTTTTGGCGCGTTTGTGGATCTAGGCGGCGGCATTCAGGGCCTCGTCCATGTGTCTGAGTTATCCCATTCTCGGGTGGCCAAACCGGCTGACCGCTTCAGTGTTGACCAGGCAGTCCAGGTCAAAGTCCTCAAGGTCGGTGAACAAACGGGCAAGATTTCGCTCAGCATGAAAGCGCTTGAAGGAGACCCGTGGGAAACTGTTGTCGATCAGCTCAAAGAGCGCCAAATCGTCCAAGGTCGGATTGTCCGCATGGCCGATTTTGGGGCATTTGTCGAGCTTTTACCTGGAGTAGATGGCCTGCTGCATGTGAGTGAGATTCCGCGTAGTCAGCAAGGCGCACTCAAAGAATCGGTCGCTACCCAGGCCGAAATCACTGTCATGGTTCTCAGCATTGACGCAAAGAAACGCCGTATTTCCCTCGCCTTAGCCCCCGAAGGGGTGAGCCCAGGAGAACAAGTAGAAGAAGCCGTCCTCGAAGTCGGCTCTGTCCTGACCGGACAAGTGGACCGGGTCGAATCGTTTGGCGTCTTTGTCCGTCTTGGCCCTGGCCAAACCGGTCTCATTCCGAATGCCGAGATGGGAACGCCACGTGGCACTGATCACAACAAGAACTTTGGGCCAGAAACAGAAGTGAAAGTCGCCGTCTTAGCAATTGAAGAGAACGGCCGACGTATCCGGCTGTCGCGCTCCAAAGCCGAGGCCCAGGAAGAGCGCGCCGAAGCCCAAGCGTATATGAGTGATCCTGGCAAGACCAGCAGTAGCTTTGGCACGACGCTGGGTGATCTATTGCAGAAGAAAATGAAGAAGTAGTGCTGAGTCATGAGTGCTGAGGGCTGAGCCTCGAATTTGTCTTTCCACTCAGTCCTGGTAGCTCAGTCCTCACGGATACTTTCCCGCAGTTTCCTCATCCCCTCCGCTGCTCCACCTGGAGCCCGAAACACAGCCGAGCCGGCGACCAACATGGTTGCCCCAGCAGCGACCACTTGGGGCGCAGTGTGGGCGTCGATTCCACCATCAATTTCTAGCGTTGCTTGCGAGCCGCGCTCGTTTAGCATGCTGCGTAGACGCTGGACTTTACTGATACTCGTCTCAATAAAACTCTGTCCGCCAAAGCCAGGGTTCACACTCATCAGAAGAATCAGATCGACTTCGTCAAGGATTTCTTCAAGCGTTGAGAGTGGGGTGCTAGGGTTGAGGACGACTCCGGCTTGTTTGTTGAGCTGTTTGATCTGTTGAATCGTCCGATAGAGGTGTGGGCAGGCCTCTTGATGGACGGAAATGATATCGGCTCCGGCCTGGGCAAAGTCGTTCAGATAGCGCTCTGGCTCAACAATCATCAGATGCACGTCGAGCGGTAAAGTCGTGCTCTGACGAACCGCCTCAACGATCAATGGACCAATCGTAATATTGGGCACAAAACGGCCATCCATAACGTCGACATGAATGCCATCCGCTCCGGCTTGGTCAACGTCGGCAATGTGTTGACCGAGGCTGCGAAAATCAGCGGCCAGAATAGAGGGTATGATTTTGATTGTGGTCATAGGAATTCTTCGACTCGACTGTATAGAGTCCTTAATGCTCGCACTCTAGCGTGCCGGCTTCTTCCAAGACAGGGAAACAGGACGTAGCTCTATCGCGGTTTCCAATGTGTCTATCAAAATATACTTGATGCTCCACTAGGTATTAGGCAACTGTGTGCCCCAGCACACAAAATTCCCCACGCCAATAGGATGCGCTGCCCCCGACTGATCCGTCGGCTGATCAAGCTGGGCAACATAGATCTGGGTTGGAGAGCTGGTGTCGAGGGCGACGGGGCCGATCTGATGGCCGGCAAAGGCTAGCGCACTGCCATCTGGAGCAATAGGGGGATGAGAAAGGGCATACTGATCAAAGAAGGAAAAGAACAGGGTCTGCTCGCGGCTGGGTAAAAAGCGGACAATTTCGGTTGTCTGGCCGCTCGCCCGCTCTATCCGTTGCCAGCGCAGATGGCTATGTCGGATATCAACACTCAGAGTGAAGAGTGCATCTCCACGCGGCGACCAAAAGAAGCCAGTCGTCGATTCATCGGCTGGGTTGGATTCGTCCCGCAGTGACAAAATCTGTCCAGTTGCCAGATCCAATACCTGTATCGATGTCAACAGCAGGGAACTGGGGCGGGCCGTCGTGCCAAAGGCCAGAGCCTGTCCATCTGCTGACCAGAGCGCCGCGACCGAGCCGTTGAGGCTGGCGACTGGACCTGTCTTGCCGCTGTTGACGTCGAGCAGTCGCAAGGTCTGACTGCCGTCTTCTTCCTGTTCCACATAGGCAAGGAGATTCTCTTGGGGCGACCAAGACGGTACACGAAAATGACCCGGCTGGTCTGAGATCGTTCGTTCAATCTGACCGGACACCGTATCGATCAAGACAACTCGTGCTTGGGCTGAGTCTCGACGTCTGCCTCCGACATGGACGGCAAGCTTATCACCATGTGGTGACCAGGACCAAAATAGGGGTGCTCCGCTCAGCAGCGGGGTCATCTGTCCAGGCTGATCAAGCGAGACGATTTCTAACGAGAGGGCACTCTCACCACGCTGAATGAGCGCGGCAAAGGCGTCGGCCCGGGGGGACCAGTTGCCATAGATTGGCATCCCGCCTGAGATACTGGCCAGCTCCCGCGATTCAATCCCGTCGGCCGCTATGGCGTACACAGTGGCCTGGACATGCGGGCCGGGGGCACCTCGCAGGCCAAAGCAGGCAATCTGGCTGCCATCGGGTGCCCAGCTTGGCCAGACATAGGTCAGCGGGTTGGGCGTTGTCTCCCCTTCCTGTGGGGGAACATCCCAGTGCCAAGTCAGTTGGGCGGGTTGCTGGAGTTGCCCGTTGTGAGTGGTCGCCGCGAAGATGTTCCCCTTGTCTCCGGTATAGGCTATGCATGGTCGCGGAGGCGGTTCAACAGCGGCCATAAATCCTCCAGATCCATTCCATGTATTCTCCTCAATACAGGTAACACTGCTTAGCGCTTGGCGCCTTCTAAGACGATCAGCGGCCGTTTCGCGGCATGCTCGTTCCGTAAGAGGACATACAGTGCTCCTACCCCACCATCATACGGTCGGGCCGTCGAAAACGCGAGCACCACCCGAGCAAGTTTGCCCCGCGTCAGCCAGCCCTTCAGCCGGTCTTTTAACACTGGGACTTGTCCGGGAGAGTTCCGGCCCCGGCCGTGAACGATCAGAATACAGCGCAATCCGGTTCGCAACGCGTCCATCACAAATTGCTCCACTTCGACATGGGCTTCCTCAGCGATCATGCCATGCAGATCAAGAGACGCCTGTCGCGAAAAATTTCCCTGGCGCAGCTTATGGACCAGCCGCGTATCAAGCCCCATGACACAACCTTCCACATATTCGTCGGTGTCCGTGATATCAAAGTCTGAACGCCCGGCGACCAAGTCGTAGAGCTCGGCAATGGCTTCGTTTTCCGAATCGATCGCAGTCCGTCGGATAATCGGCAGGGGCGGGCTCCTGACCCGTATACTATCGTCTTTTTTGAGCGGAGTGACATCACTCATTTCACGCTGAAAGAGCTCCGCGTCATCAGCCTTTTTCGGTGGCTCGCGCAGGGCAGGAGATTTTGGCTTGGCATGCTGTCGTGCCTGCTTCTTCATTCGTTTCAGTGCTTGCTTTCGGAGCTGGCGAAAGGGAGAATTGAAACGTTCCATAGCCCGGAATGCTATACCTGATGTGACAAGAGGACAAGCAAGGGCAAGGTATGAACGAGGGGTGAGGAAGGATGAAGGAAGGATGAAGATTGATGAGGGTTTTCGCTCCCTATTCCGCTGAACAGAGGATTCCTTTGTTATAGTGCGCTCACGAAAACTCTATAAAGATACATCCAGACAGATTTCTGCTCTTTGGTCGATAGGTGTTTTGTGCCTGCTCAGGATCCCCCGTCATTGACTCCACTCCCGACGGCGCCCCGCAACAGCTGGCGGTAGAACCAGCTCTAGCAGCCTCTAATGGGGCTCTCAGTTTTTTATGGTTTTTGGGTCTTGTGCGTTGTTTGTACCTGTGCCGTGGATGCATCTCTTTCATGCGTCTTTTTGCGCGTGGGCCAGACGCTGACGGAGTTCATCCGCGCGGAGTTCATACATAAAAGCAAACTGCCCGTTGATATATAACACGGGGATTGCCAGACTGAAGCGGCTGTTCAGCTCGGGATCGGTTGAAATGTCAACCTTCTCGATTTGAAACGGGGTTTCCGGGATTTCATTGCGCCTGTCTTTTTGCACTGCTCGCACGATCGCTTCCATTTCTTCGCACAGGCAACAGCCTGGCCGGGAATAGAGGGTAACGGTCAGCATTGTACGAATCTTGCGAGCCTCATGAACCTGGCGCATACCCTGTATGGGGTAGCTCTGGAGGCTGTTCGGCCGCAGCAGACGGCGGAGAAGAGAGCGCAGATGGAGAGTGGACTGACGGACGTGCGTGGCCATTTTTGGGTGCCGTCTGAGGCGTGCCCAGATACTCTATTTTTACCTGCTCAACGTGGTGATTATTCATCGCCAGGACAGTCATACGTAGGTCGTCGCGTTCGCATGACTCGGATGCTTCTGGGATATAGCCAAAGCATTTATTGAGAAAGCCGCTCATTGTGGTGTAGTCCTTGCCCTCAGGCACGCGAAAGCCTTCTATCCGATCGTTGACATCCGAGATCGTGAGCGAAGCAGTGACGACATAGGCTGCTTCTCCAATTTTTTCGACTCCTAAGGATTCATTATCGTATTCATCCTGAATTTCCCCGACCAGCTCTTCCAGAATATCTTCCATGGTTAACAGGCCGGCAGTACTGCCAAATTCATCAACAACAATGGCCAGCTGAACCTTGCGGCGCTGAAATTCACGCATCAGCTGTGAGATAGATTTTGTCTCTGGAACAAAATAGGCTGGCCGCAAAATGTCCTGCAAGATGATTATATCACGGTGCTCAAGTAGCGGGAAAAGGTCTTTCGCGTGGGCAATGCCACAAATATTATCGAGCGTGCCATCATACAAGGGCATCCGGGTATAGCCTTCCTCGACCATGACCTTGAGGAGTTCGCTTGGGGGAGCATGAATATCGAGGGCGACGATCTGCGTACGTGGAACCATCACTTCTTTGGCAACGGTCTCGGTAAATTCAAAGACGTTTTCAATCAGTTCATGCTCAGTCGCTTCGATTGTGCCTTCCTCTCGTCCTTGCTCTAGGAGCAAGCGTAGTTCCTCTCCTGAGTGGAAATGGGACGATTCGCTGGCGGGTTCAATGCCGACCACGCGCAGGACCCTATTGGCCACCCAATTCAGGGCAGCAATCACTGGGAACAAGAGGATGGAGAACAGCCACAGCGGAAAAGCAATAGCCAGCGCCGTTGGTTTTGGGCGCTGTATAGCAAGAGATTTAGGAGCGAGCTCACCAAACACAATATGCAAAAACGTTAAGACTAGAAAGGCGGTCGGCAGAGCAATACGATGAGCAAGTTCGGGGTCTGGCTGGAAGCCTAAGAGTGCCATCCCACTGATGAGGAGCCGCGCCACAACCGGCTCTCCAATCCAGCCCAGCCCAAGCGAAGCCAAGGTAATACCTAACTGGGTGGCAGATAAATAGGCATCGAGATGGGTAATCAAGTGCTGAGCCATCTCAGCAGTTTTACTGCCGGTTTGGGCCAGGATCTCTATTTGCGAAGCGCGGACTTTGACCAGAGCGAATTCTGCTGCCACAAAAAAAGCGTTCGCGAATACCAGAAACAGGGTAATCAGTAGACCGAAGACTGGGCTATCCATCGGCGTGCTCTATCCCTCCTCAGAGGAGGGTGACGTCCTGAAAGCCAGCCCCGAGTACGTACTTTTAGATGGGGGGTCGTCCATAGGTTCCTGCTCAGAATAGTATAAGAGGTCCTTTTTTTGCAAGAGGGTGGTGAAAAAGAATAATGCTGGCCAGTATTGATAGTGCCGTTACACAATGATCTCTCCCCTTTGAAAAAGGAGGGGAGCAGACTCAAGAAGCAGACCTGTTCTCCTCGGGTACTAAGAACCGGCGAATATCAGCCTGGCTCAGTTCGGTCCAGCGTTCGGCCAGGAGGACGGCTGCTTGAACAGACATGCGTTCGCTTTCACCGACCAGTTCACGAGTGACTGAGTAGGCGTGCCCATTACTCTGCAGGAGGAGACCGTGGCCATTCGAGGTATCGGCTGACCAATCTGCACGACGCCAGAGAAGCGGCGGAGTTGCTAGGGTCGTGACGATTTTTCCGAGGAGTGGATCGTCTCCGTCAACCAGGAAATGGCATGCGGGGCCCACGCTGTCGCACAGTGTCTGGATTTCAGCCTGGAGAATATAGAGCAGATCGACATCGGTGCTATAGCTCGGGGTCAGGGTACTGACAATGGCAATATCTGGCTGGACCGTGCGCAAAAGTTTACGCATGTCGCCACGCTGTCGAATGCCAAACTCCAGCACCAAGACCTCGAGCGGTTGGGAGGAGAACAAGGCCGTCCAAGTCGCTCGGGCCAGGGTTTGCAGGATGGAGACAATCGACCGAGGCTCAATCTCGACATTGAGTACCGCCAGCGGAAGCCCAATTTCGGTGTTGTACGAGCGTGGATTAGTCTGGACTCGGTAGCGGCTGGCGAGCAACTCGCCCAGAATGCGCTTCATCACTGTTTTCCCTCGACTGCCAGTAATAGCGATCACCAAGGGTTTTTTGCGGTGGACAAAAATCCGAGCAAGAGTCTGCAAGTACGGGATAGCTAAACGACGCAGCCGCTGACGAGAAAGAAGAGAGAGGTCGGGGCTGTATTGAGAGGCAGGAGGTGGCTCCAACATCTGCGCTGCAGATTCGGCTGTGTGTGGTCGAGTCGGTGTGGTTGCTGGGGAGGAATGGGCAGCAGTGCCCCGCTGAAAATAAGCGCTCAGGCGTTCAAAGGCCATATCGATATCAGCCGGCTCACGGCCGCAGTTGATGCGGACATGGGCTTCCCCACTCGGACCAAAAGCGACACCTGGTACTAGCGCGACTTTGGCCTGTTCAAGCACATCGTGGGCTAAACGACGTGAGTCGCGCGCCCAGCGGACGGTGTCTTTCACCCGTGGAAACACAAAGTACGAGCCTTCTGGCTTTTGATAATCAAAAATATGAGACAGATTATCCAGGTGCTCCAGGGTTATGTCCCGGCGGGCCTTGAATGCCTGGCGGAACTGGGCAATATGGGCGCCACCATATTCGAGGGCGGCAATCGCCGCATATTGGGACACAACTGGAGCGCAGGTGACTAGGGCATCATGAACTTTCAGAATTTCGCGGGCATAGCGGGCGTCGGTGTGCACATAGCCGACTCGCCAGCCGGTCATGCCATATGCCTTTGAGAAGGTGAAAACCCGAATCACTCGATCACGCACGGCTGACAGCTGAGCCGGGCTAAAGTACGGCTCTTGGGTGTACACAAAGTCTTTATAGGCTTCATCAATCAGCAGAAACACATTATGCCGCTGTGCCAGGCTGACCAGGGCTTGAGTTTCCTGCTGAGAAAATACCGTGCCGGTTGGATTATTCGGGTTGCAGTACAGAATCAGACGCGTCCGGACTGACATGCATGCTTCAAAAGCATCGAGGTCAAACGCAAAATTATTTTCTTCGTGCAGAGCGGCAAAGCGTGGCGTGCAGCCCGCCAGGCGAACCACTTCCTGGTAGGAAGCGTAGCTGGGGGAGGGCAGGATAACTTCATCGCCCGGCTCGGTCAGGGCAAGGAGACTGGCTGCAATAGCTTCAATCGAGCCACACGAAACAATGATTTCCGTGTCCGGGTCATAGTGCATGCCTTCGTGTAGCAACGACTCGGCAATCAGTTCCCGCAGCTGGGGTAGACCTGGTGCCAGCGAGTATCTCGCACATGCTCCTTCAGCAATTTTTTGCTGTACAAATTCTTTTATCGGCTCTGGGGTGTCAAAGCTGGGAATTCCCTGGGCAAGCGAAATCGCGCCCGGAATGCGACTGGCGGCGAGTTCCATCTCTTTGATGGGCGACAGCTTGAGATGCGCAGTGCGGGCGGATTGCCAGTGTCCGTTTATTCTACTCACCCGCTTCGTGACTCCTTTTCTGGGGCTCGTACACTTCACCAGGGCAGACGTTCATCCTGAGTTTTCTGATCTGCCGTTAGGGGCAGGCGGCTGTTTGTATTTGGCCTGGCCCAGCCCCAGGCCAACCGCAGGCGGCTGCCCCTACGGTACCCAGGAGTTGGAGGCTTTGCAATGTGATAGCGAGTTGAGGTATACCCCTGGCAAGTCATTCAGCAGCAAACCAGCGAGTAAGGAGGAGCGTAGTATGTCAGGGGAACGATTTTTTTCTGAGAAAGAACTCCAGGATATGGGGAAACGGTCCGTCGATCGCCTGACCGAGGCCATTGACGCCGGTGATGCAGAAGGGGCAAAACGGATCGCCCAACGAATGTATAACGAATTTCTGGGTATGCATGACCTGTATCGGAACTGGACCACAGCCATGCTGAGTGATATCGGCCGACGGTTTGGTGATGATGTCTTAGAGGAGATTATGACCGAAGGGGTCAAAGCCTGGTGGCTGCCCAATTTGGAAAAGATGCCGGCTGGAGCGGAGAAAATGCCACAGCGGATTAAAATGTTTGTGGCGGGTTTACGTGGCCACCTGCAGCCTATGGAGGTGAAGGAAGACGACGAAAAAGTAGTGATTCAAATGCAGCCGTGTGGCAGCGGTGGGCGTCTCGTCTTAGAGGGAAAATATGATGGGCCAGATGGCTTTTTGACAGTTGAGAAACCACAGCGAATGACTTATAACCGGGCCAACTTCCCAGTCTACTGCGCCCATGAGCCACCCATGGAGCTCGTCGACATTGAGAAGAACGGCAAGCCCTTTGTGGTGGTCGAGCCGGCAGCCGTACTCGGCAAGGAGCATTGTTCGTTCATTATTTATAAAGATGCGAGCGAGGTTCCTGCCAAGTATTACGAACGGCTCGGATTAAAGAAACCAGAGACGACGAGCTGAAGCCGTCCCTGAAACGGGTTTTCACTTTCTCTCGTTTGCTACGAGGCGAGAGAGCAAACAGGGGGTGCGTCATGATTCAAGCCGGTGTTGGGTTATCAACTCATAAAGACACACATAGCGCCGCGCTCGAGGCGACGCAGACCGCGTTGAGTAGAGCAAGGATTAATACGGCTGACTTTGCGCTGGTGTTTGCCACGGCCGATCATGGGGCGGAATATACGAAACTGCTGCGGACCGTGCAAACGACTGCCCAGGCGACCCAGGTGGTCGGTTGCAGTGCGGGAGGGGTGTTGATCTCGGGCAAAGAGGTCGAGCAGTCAGCTGGGATTGCGGTACTGACGGTAAAGGCCGATTCTTTTGCCGCCCATCGTTTTTTTATTCCCGGATTACGAGGGCGGGGGCAAGAAACGGGCAAACAGATTGCTGCCCAGATCCGTCCCCAGCTGCGAGCGGAAAATCTGCTGATGCTTTTTCCTGATACGTACAATTTTAATTCTGCATCGTTCTTTAACGGCTTTGTTGGTGATGGCGGACTGGACGTTGATGTTGTGGGGGGGGGAGCCTCTGAGAATGGCAGTATTGGAGAAACCTTTCAGCTGTGCGGCGATACGGTCAGCAATAATGCGGTCAGTGGTGCGCTGCTGAGTGGCGATTTTTGCTACTCGATCGGGATCTCTCAGGCGTGTCAGCCAATCGGTCCGGTTCATACGGTCACCAAAGCCGACCGGAATCTTATTCTTGAACTTGACCAGCGGCCAGCTTTTGAAGTGTTCTCAGCGCTGCTACCCCTCCCCTTGCGTGAGGATTTGCGTCGGACTGCCGCAGTTGTCTTTGCCGGAATGCCAGTTGATGCGGAGCGGCAGCATATTGCTCCGAGTGAATATGTGGTCCGCAATCTGGTCGGCTTTGACGCTGATCAGGGAATTGTGGCGATTGCTGATGAGGTTCACGAAGGCCAGAAAATAGTATTTACGCTACGCAGTGGAGATGGCTCCCGCGCCGACCTGAAGCGGGTGCTAGAGAAGCAGGCGGAAACCTGGACAGATCACAAGCCAGCCTTTGGTCTGTACATAAACTGTGTTGGCCGGGGGCGGGGGCTGTACGGCTTTTCGGATTTGGATACGTCATATATTTCCCAGTATCTCGGTGACGTGCCGATCATTGGGTTTTTTTCTGGGTGCGAAATCGCCCCGATTCAAAAGGTGGAATCGCTCTTGCAGTACACGGGCGTGCTGGTCTTAATTGGGGAGCGTCCGGCAGTGCTCCACTAAAGGAAATTGATGACCAAGGACGACTTTATTCAGAAAATGTCACAGGGCATGGATCTTCCTGTTGTTTTAGTCGAGCGACTCACCGAAGCGCGGGCTGAGGGAGATACGCAAGATGGTGGCTGGAAGCTGTCGCGTATGCCACGCATGGACGAAATAGAAGAATTCAACTTAGGCGGGCGTTTTGCCTCGTCTGGTTGGCGGACAGCATTGCGCTCGTTTATTGAGGATTAAAGCGAGCGGTCGGGGGAGCTCGCGTACCAGGCCGCGAATCTCCCCGACACAATGTGGTAGTGCATATTACGCTGACATGCCGCCATCAACCATATACACCCCGCCCGTGCAGTAGCTGCTCTCATCGCTGGCCAAGAACAGCATCAGCTGCGAGACTTCTTCTGGGGCACCGTAACGATGCAGTGGCAGCCCCATGGCAAAACCTTCCTTGGCTTGGGCTGGTGCCTCAGGTGCAAAGCCTTCTTCGAGCGAGCGCATCATACGCGTTTCAGTCGGCCCTGGATTGACAGTATTGACCCGAATCTTCTTCTTTGCGCCTTCGAGCGCAGCGGTCCGCATCAGGCCGACCACGGCATGCTTACTGGTAATATAGGCTGAGACGTCTGCCGTGCCTCTGACGCCAGCGACAGATGAGGTGATGATAATACTGCCGCCGCGCTTTTCCATTTCAGGCATCACGTATTTGAGGCCCAGCCATACCCCGCGCACGTTGACGGCGATGACTTTGTCAAACTCTTCGATTGGATAATCGGTAATCGGCTTCACCACACCCTCAACACCGGCGTTTGCTAGCAGAATATCGACTCCCCCATAGCGTTGCACAGCCGTCTGAATATACTGCTGCGATTGTGCAGGATCAGCCACGTTTGCGACTGCGTAACTGACTGCATCACCCCCAATGTCCTGAACCGCTTGCTTGAGGGGCTCTTCTGCCAGATCCACAAGCAGAACTTTTGCACCTTCCTTGACAAACAGCCGTCCGGCCGCTTTGCCAATGCCACCGGAGCCGCCGGTGATAATGGCAACTTTTCCGTCTAAACGAGCCATCTCTGACCTCCTCACTCTGTGTTGTCTCTTGTCTCACACACTCCAGCTGCCGCTGGGCTCCTCTTTGTACTGTGTCTGAGCGGGACTTGTCGAGAGCGGTAGAGCAACGCCGCGCCTGAGTGTATGCTGGCCGAAAGGAAAAGGAGGGTCTTGCATGGACACAGGGGGAGCGATTGATATTGTCTGTAACCTGTTTACCGAACAAGAAGTGCAGCTAGGACAGACGGGCATTGATGACACATTCATGGCCCAATTGCGTTTTTCTGAAGACATTCGGCACGGGGTATCAATAGAAAAATATCTGGAAAAAATGGATCGGGCGGGTATTGAACGTTCGTTACTCATCGCCGTTCGGGCCGGTGATATGCGAGTCAAGGGTTCATTCGCTATTCCCTACGAACGGGTAGCAGACATCTGCCACAAGTATCCCGACCGCTTCTCCGGCCTAGCCGGAGCTGATCCGACACTGGGTATGCGCGGCCTTCGTGAGCTGGAGCAGGGCATCCGTGAGTATGGCTTTGTCGGTGTCCATCTCTACCCACACTGGTTTGAGCTGGCGCCCGATCAGGCCAAATATTACCCTATCTACGCCAAATGCTGTGAACTTGACGTGCCAGTCATGCTGCAAGTCGGCCACTGCCTGCGTTACCAGCGCGACCGCATTCTACCCAGCGTGGGGCGACCGATTACACTCGATCAGATTGCGATTGACTTTCCAGAGCTGAAACTCATCGGCATTCACATTGGCTATCCGTGGACCGAAGAAATGATCTCTGTGGCGTGGAAACATGAGAATGTCTATATCGGCTGCGACGCCTACGCCCCACGCCACTGGCCACAGTCGTTTGTGCAGTACTTGAATACCTACGGCAAAGACAAAGTCTTGTTTGGTACAGACTGGCCAGTCATTGATCCGGAACGGATGGTCAAAGAAATTGGGCAACTCGGGCTCCGACCAGACGCCCACCAAAAGCTGCTGCGGGAGAATGCCTTGCGGATCTTTAAGCTCCCGGAAGGATAAAGAGAGGCTCTTAATCCCCTCTCCCTCAGGGAGAGGGTGTCGAAAGTCGTACTCAAATCGGAATCCATCCGTACCCCGCTCACCCCAAATTCTCAATCTCCACCGGCTCGACCGCATCAGCCAGCTCAAAGCCAAAAATTCGCGAGTAAAAATACAACTCGCCATCTAACGCCCGCTTGATATTTGCCGCCTGCCGAAATCCGTGCTGCTCACCTGCAAACGGCACATAGGCAACCGGAAGCCCTTTTGCACGCAGAGCAGCCACCATAAGTTCTGCCTGATTCGGCGGAACAACTTTGTCCTCCAGCCCTTGGAAGACAATCAACGGGCAAGACAACTGATCGGTAAAATGAATCGGCGAGCGTTCCTGATAGATGGCTTGTTGCTCAGGATACGGTCCGACGATGCTGTCGAGATAACGGGATTCGAACTTATGCGTATCCCGGGCCAAGACCTCAAGGTCACTAATGCCATAATGACTCGCGCCCGCTCCGAACACCTCCCGAAATGTCAGTGCGCACAGCGTCGTATAGCCGCCGGCGCTCCCGCCTGTGATCGCCAGTCGTTTCCCATCAACCTCTCCGCGTTCAACCAGATAGCGTGCACCGTTTGCACAGTCATCCACATCAACAATGCCCCACTGGCCATTCAAGCGCTGCCGATACGCCCGACCATAGCCCGTGCTTCCCCCATAGTTGACGTCAAGCACGGCGACCCCACGACTGGTCCAATACTGAATTCCCAAACTCAGCGTTGAACCTGCCGCCGCCGTCGGGCCACCATGGCTTTTGACCAGCAGAGGCGGACGTTCATCCAAAGGCGCGGTATAGTCTCGATTGCACGGGGGATACCACAAGGCATGCGCCGTACGACCCTGCTCGGTGGGGAACTCAATCGCCTGCGGACGGGATAGATAGCCCTCATCCAGTATCAAACTGCTCGAACGACGCAATACGGTCATCTGCTGCGAGGCCAGATCGAGCTGAGTAATAGAGGCCGCCTCAGTCGGCGACCCGGCGCTGAAGACAAGGGTTGAGGACGACACATGGATGCCGGAAATTGAGGTGTACGGTGTGCGGATTTCCTCAAGCTGTTTGGTCTGCGTATTCAGACTGGCTAAATGCCAGGTCCCGTTTTCCGTATACGTGCAAATGATACGTTCGGCCGAAGCAAACGCATACGTAGACATACCAAACGCCCAGTGCGGCAGACCAAACTCAGCGGCTTTCTCACACACAGGTTCGATCCGTCCATTGTGAAAGCGATACAGATTCCACCAATCCGTACGGTCGGAGACACAATATAAAATCCCATCCGGTGACCAGGTAGGCTGGAAGATCGACTCATCCGTGCGACCAGCAACCCGGAAGGTCTGACCCAACGAACCGTCAACCTGGAATTCCCCGATCCACAGCTCCGTGCCATCCCAAGGCATATGCGGATGTGTCCACGTCAGCCACGCCAGGCGTGTGCCATCGGGGCTGAGACGTGGAGACGAATAGAAATCATTGCCAGAAACCAGAACCTGCGTGTCGCCTGAGGCAAGATCTATACTGACCACAGCATTGACCGCTTCTTGACCTTCCTCTCGATGATCTTCCCGGATACAAATCAAGCGGTCCCGAGCGGCATCGATGACCCCATCGGCATAGCGCAAGTTCTCTTCGTGAGTCAGTGGCTGAGGTACCGTCTCTGCCTGTTGACGATACAGTTGCTGATCGGAAAAATTAGAGAAATAGAGCGTCCCGTTATGAACGACAAATGCAGCCCCGCCGTATTCATGGACCCGCGTCCGGGCATTAAAAGGGGCGGGAGTTCTCTCGATCGTCCGGCCATCCGGGCGGCGCTGAACAACAACGTTGCGTCCCCCTTCTGTTGGCCGTTGCTCGACCCAGTAAATGTCTTCACCATCAAGCACGACCTGCCCCAGACCAACGACTGCTGAAACAATCAGGTCCGAGGTGATAGGTGATTTCCATGAGCCATAGGGGGCAGTAGTGTGTGGATTAGGCATGGTATTCCTTTCTCAAAACAGTTCCAGCTGCGTCTCTTTCTTCTTCGTCTGCTTTCCGGGAATCTTGGAACGTTGGCGTTCGAGCAACTGCTCTTCGATATGAGCCAGGTAAGGGGAGGGCGCGAACTCACGGATTTTCCCCCGCCAGCGACGTTTCTTTGCTCGACACAGGTACAGCTTTGTTTTTGCTCGGGTGACGCCAACGTAGAACAAACGTCGCTCTTCATTGAGATCTTCCTCTTTGGCTTTCCCCCACATGAATGGAAGAATACCGTCTTCACAGCCGACGATATAGACAACGGGAAATTCAAGCCCTTTGGCAGCATGCAGAGTGAGCAGCGAAATCCGATCGGCACGGGAATCCCAGGTATCGACTTGGGTTTCCAACGACAGCTCGGACAGGAAGCGTTCCAGATCTTCTCCACACACCTCGGCGACGGGTTTGAGGAGTTCATACGCCTCGGCAACCTCTGCTGCGGCGGACTTGAGCACGGCCTCCTGCTGGAGCTGCGTGCTGACTGTTTCAAGCTGTGTACGAAGAACACCGGCTTGTGGCGCCGTGCGTATTGTGTCGACGAGGCGAGAAACACCTGGATGATCCAATAAGCGAGTATGCGAGCGCTTCTGAAACGGCATGCCTGAGCGTTGGAGCGCTTCGACAAGTGCAACGGACTGGGCCTCGGTGCGATACAGCACGCCAAAATCGGAGAACGAGAAGTCGTGCCCTTCGGTCTCCGCCGAGCGTCCGCTATCGATGGAGAAAAAACTATGCCCGCCGAGTGTCTGCTCGAGTGACTGGACGATGAATTCGGCCTCTGCTTTTTCGGTGGGAGCTTCATGGATCGTGATCAGACTGGGCACGTCTTCGAGGACTGGGACAGAGTGTTGGGCAGAGCCTGATTGGGCAATCACCTGCGACGAGAGGGTGACAATATTCCGGTCCGAGCGATAATTGCGAGTCAGTCGCACAACCTGGGCCGTCGGAAAGTCTTGTTGAAACTCTGAGAAAAAGCGCACGTCCGCTCCCCGGAAACTATAGATAGCCTGGTCTGGATCACCAATTGCACAGATGTTTCCGTCTGCTGGAACAAGTTGTTTGATGAGTCGGACCTGCTGCTCATCGACATCTTGGTATTCATCGATACACACCCATTGATAGCGCTGACGGTACTCTGTCTGGAGTGTCGGGTCAGATTCCAGCGCGTCAGCTGCCCGGATGACGAGGTCATCAAAATCGACCAAGTTCCGGGCTTCCATTGCGCGTCGATATGACTCGTGCGCATCACTCAGCTTTTTGTCCAGCTTCTTGTCCGTCGGTGAGGTCCGTGTTCGTTTGGCGTGCGAGAGAGCCGTTAGTTGACTCCGCGCTTTCTTGTCCGAAATGCTCAGCGTGTCCTGGAGCAGTTGAAGCCGCTCGGCATCCGACGCGACCCGAAAACCGCGCTGCAACCCAGCAGCATTCCAGTGTTCCTGGAGGATAGAAAGCCCTAAGGAGTGAAAGGTAAACAGTGGGATCTGTTCCCACACATCTGGCAACACAGTCTGCAAGCGACTACGCATCTCGTCAGCTGCTCGTCTGGTGAAGGTGATGGCCAAACACTGGGCGGGCGGGACAGCCTGGTTCGTCGTGAGATGAACGATCCGGTGGGTTAAAGTCTTGGTTTTTCCTGACCCAGGCCCAGCCACAATGAGCAACGGCCCGACAATGATTTCGGCTGCTCGGCGTTGATCTTCGTCAAGCTCGGCTAGGATGTCAGTAGGCGGACGGGCTGGTGTCCCGCTCTGGGCGTGAGGTGTTTTTGCTGCGCTCTTTCTGACGGCTTGCGGCTTGGCCAGCACTGGAAGAGGGTGGGCAGGGTTGGGTTGAACTGGTGGCGGAGCTGTTTGCTCCTCTCGAAAGAGTGAGGCTCCACCGGAGTGTTTGCGGAGTTCAGCAGCGTGGAACATGTGAATTCTGCCATATACGCCATCGTAGCCAGCTTCGCGAATCACTTCTTGTTTACGCAGACGTGAGACCGCTTCGGTAATTAACGAGGACGTGGCCTGCTCGATGTCTTCGAGTGGCAAGGTATTCAGCAGCTGGAGTTCCGGTCCAAGCCGGCCTAAGAGGGTCTCGTAGTGGTGGGCAATTCCTTTGCTCTTCGGACCAAGCTGATAAATCTCGGACAGAATCTCGGGCAAGGGCACAAGACTCCGCATGCTCCCCGCCGTCTCTGGCGGTGCTGGTTCTTCTTCTCGGTCAGCGAGGTCTTCGATCCGGTGCATGACACCGACAGTCAGCGGCTTGCCACAGACTGGACACCGGCCTTCATGTGCTCGGGTTTCACCAGGAGAGAAACGGATATGACAGCTGCGGTGGCCATCCAAATGGTATTTGCCCTCTTCGGGGAAGAACTCCAGCGTGCCTTCGTAGCCGTGTCCTGTTTCCAATGCCTTGCGGAGTGCAAAATAGTCGAGATTCGTATCAAAGGCACACACCTCTCGGCCAAGCTTTTCTGGCGAGTGAGCATCGGAGTTCGACACCAGCCGGAAACGATCGAGAGACGACACCCGCCAATTCATCGGCGGATCTGAGGACAAACCCGTCTCCACGGCAAAAATGTGTGGTGCGAGGTCCGCGTAACAGTCGTCGATTGCATCAAAGCCCGACTTGGAACCCAAGGCGGCAAACCACGGTGTCCAGATATGGGCCGGTACAAGATATGAGCCAGGACCCGACTCCAAGACGACCTCTAATAAATGCCGTGAGTCCAGTCCCAAGATCGGTCGGCCGTCTGAGTGCAAATTGCCGATTTTCGACAGGCTCGTAATAACCCGATCAGCCGAATCAAAATCCGGAGCGTAGACCAGATGATGAATTTTGCGTGTCTTGTCGCCTTTTTTATAAATCGTCGAGATCTCGACTGACAGCATAAAACGGGTTGTTGTCTGGCGGCCTTGGCACGCCAGTGGCAGTTGTTCTTCGACCGCTCTTTCCAAGTCGGGTCGTAAACGGAAGAGCCCTGGCTCGGCAGGAACCAGCTTGTCTTTCAGTTCGGCTATCCAGACTGGGTGGGTAAAATCCCCTGTCCCAACGATACTAATCCCTTTTTTTCGGGCCCACAGGGCCAGATGTTCGAGATCGCAGTTCTTACTTGTGGCGCGGGAGTATTTAGAGTGGATATGCAGATCCGCGTAGAAAGCCATACGGCGCGCTCCTTCCGTGGTGCAATAACGCCATGAGTTTGGGCATGGTGGATTCAGCCGCGGTGCTGAAGAGTTTAGCGTCGCAAAAAATTCACAATCGCTTCCGCAATCGCCTGCGGCTGCTCTGGCAGCATGGCATGCGCAGCATGCCTGATTTCGACGAGAGTGACGCGTGCCCCGTACTGCTGCTTGAAGCGTCGGGCATTTTCAGGCGGGGCAATTTTGTCTTCAGCGCCTTGGAGAAGCAGCATCGGAGCCGTTCCTGCTGCGGCCCATTCCTCTATTTTTGTGTCATGGTTGGCGGCCATTTGCACGCGGGTCGCTTTCCGATACCAGCCGCCTTGCCACGCGCTGGGGTCGTTGCCCGTGGCAAAAAATGCCTTCTGAATAACCCGCTGTCGGACCTCTACTGAGAGGGTTGGATCGTAGGACATCAACTGGGCATGCAGAACGTCCGGTGGTGCGGGATGGCGCTCTTCAGCTGCCAACAGCACGACCGCTTTGACAAGCTCTGGATGGTCGGTCGCAACAATACGAGCGATGCGACTCCCAAACGCATGACCGACAAGAGTGGCCGGAGTGCTGCCCACGGCTCGGATGACCGCTGCAATATCGTTGCCGAGGTCGTGCAAAGTCAGCCCTATGGCTGGACCTGTACTTGCGCCAATACCGCGAGGTTCAGGCCGGACGACTTGGAATCCGGCGGCAACTAAGCGCATACTCAGATCGGCAAAGTCTGCAACACCCCGACCCATTGCCGGCAGGAGAAGAACAGGATGTCCTACGCCTTCGATAACGGCATGGATCTTTGCTGCCCCCGCCTCAATTAACGGCGACTGTGATTCGTCGGACGAGGGCTGTGACGGAGTCTTGCGCGAGGTTTCTGGGGCCACAGCATTGGCCCCAGCTGAGAAGACTGGCAAAATTGAGAAGAGGAGTCCGTTCAAGCTCAAGGCAAACAGCGCCAGGATACTGCCCGATACGAACGAAGCACTGCTGCGGTGATACTGTATATGTGTATTTTTTGCCATGTGGCTCTCTTGTCTACCAGGTCGGCCAGTGTTTCCACAATGGGCAGGAAGAGGCACAAGCGATTGGGCTTGATCGCACCGGTCATGCTGAAGTGGGGGATGATTTGGAGGATGGTATTTGGTCGCGCGGGCCTCCGTGCCCGCACTCCTACGCCAGCGGCTGAGGATCAACAAAACGTTTCACGACATTGTTCGTAATACGCGAAACGTTATTGTCATAATCGTTATGTGACAAGCTGCCTGCCCAGGCGATGGAACCGGTTGACCAGACAGCCCCCCCGTTTGGTGTTTCATAAAAGACCATATCGGCCCGGACCAATGGGTTTTCGGTACCGCCTAATCCGGGATACGTCGCCAGCAGTTCTTCACATACCAGCAGGTAGAGATCGGTATGCACACCCTGTGAGGTGGCGAGGACAAGGGCATGCGGCGGCGTGCCAAGGTGTGGATCGGCTCGGTCTACTTCAAGTCCAGCGGCACCGTTCCCAATCAGACCGAAGTCGCCGATTATTTCGTTTTTAGCAACGTCTTTGAAAATAAATGCGGCGCGTCGCGCAAAGCTATCCGGCAAACGATGATACGGCCCTGAAATGTCAAATCCTTGGGCCGAAAATCCGACCCCAGTGATGACTTGCGGTGGACGTCCTTGGCGTCGCCACAGTCCCCCATAGTCTCCAGTGCAGCTGTGGTAATACTCACCGGGCTCTGCCGCCCAAGTCCGAATACCGCCTTCGCCGCGTCGCACCTCTATCAGGCCAGGCACCTGTGTATGATAGGCAATCTTCCAATACCAGCCATTACCGCCCATATACATCAGCCGCCCGCCCTGGTGCTGATAGGCTGCCATGGCGTCCCACATTGACTGAGAGTGATACTCAGGATGTGAGCTGCTGATGACGACATGATACGGCTTCAGTAGCTCCAGTCCCTGATAATGCAGATCTTCGTCCGTAATGACATCAAACTCATGGCCCATGGCTTCCAGCCAGTCGGTAATGTGGGTATCGGCGTTGAACTGCCACAGCGATGAGCCCGAACCACCGAGGGGATCCATGTGTTTGGGGCGCATATTCAGGACCGGCCGCAAGCGAGACGAGTAGCACACGCCCGAGCCATCCGAGTGGGTATCGTAACAGGACGCGCCGTATTCACGATGTTCATTCAGAAACAGATCATGATGGCTCAGTTGCACGAGTCGTCCAGCCAGCATCTCACTCAGTGCCGCATTGGTCGCCATATGGATATTGGCATACGCCATATAACTGGCTGTGGGCAGCAGAAAGGCAATCTTTTTCTGTTTGCCAGGGGCAGGTTTCACCACAAAGGGGATGTAGTCTTGTGTCTCGACTTCCTTGCCTGCTCGGAGCCGTGCAGCATATAAACCACATTTCAAGGAGCTCGGAATGGTGAGACTAAAATCAACCTCCCAGCCCGCGTCGTACAGATCATCATCATGAAAATGGATCGCACCATAGTGCTGTGGTGCGTCCTGCCAACTCATCGTCTGGCCGGTCCAGTTATAGCCTTTCATGCCTCGGGCCGGCATGTTGACGATTGCTCCGTGCAGAAGATTTGGTGAGGTGTCAGACACTTTGAGTGAGCTTATGTCACGCGAGAAGTCCCAGGCGCCAACGACCGCCGTGTGCAGCTGCGGCGACGCGGGAGCGTGTTTGAGCATTTCCATCTCTGCTCGGCTCAACGCGCGGTTGGCAAGGCGTGGACTATCGATTTTACCGTTATATTTGCCATCCAGCTGTCTCCTGTCGTGTCCAGTTCGGCATGCGCCAAACAGTAACGGCTCTTGGTTTTTTCCCAGCCCGCTCGTTTTTGCCGAGGTCTGAACTTCGGCCGCATCCGACACACCTGGATAGTCGGCCAGGGGTTCCTGATACAGACAGACTTTGCGTGTCCGGGCATCATAGCTGACAGCAATGAAATACCAGCAACGATTGAGGAGGGGCTTCTGGGTTGCAATGACTTCCTCATGGCCCTTGCCATCGCCAAGTACCACACCCAGCGAAGCATTTTGTTCGGAGATAATCACTGCAAAACCAGCCTTGTCCCGATCACGAAACTTGGCAGCGATCACTTGGCGGCCTGTGTCTGGAGTTGTCGGCCAAATAAACGCCTGAAAAGAAAAGCTGTGGAGATCCTCGAGCAGTGGGCTGCTAGGAATTGTCACATACGAGCCAGCCTCGATGGTTTGCCTGCGGCCCTTGTAGCTCTTGCGGAGCGGAGTCTTGACGACTTCTTCCTTCACCCCAGGTCCAGCCGGATTGGTATCTCCGCAGATAATGCGGACAATGTCAACGCGATAGCGTGGCAACTCGCAGTTGACCATGAAAGAGATCGTTTCACCCGGGGCGGCGCTGAGTGTGTCCGAGTAGCCTGTAATTTTCATCTCGCGTCCTTGTTTTGATCGGTGAGCCTTCGACTGGGCTCAGGACAGGCCCGTGCCCTTTTCTGTGAGTGCACTCCCCATATGCTTCTTCCAGCGCCGCCGAAAGATTTCCCGCTCAGCGTCGTCTAGACTGGTGAACACCTGGTCTTTCAGAATCTTGACCGGCTCTCCACGGACACCGCTGACCTGTCCGAGCACCCATTCTTTATGTGGCTGGCGACAAACCAGCACGTATTTATCCTCAAGGGGTTCTCCTCGGAAGACATTCAACAGGCGTTGCAGCTCCGGGCTATGATGGCCAACGGGCCGCTGCTGGAATTCTTTGGCAAGCTGCGCTTTCACTCGCTCGTCTAGTGTACCGACCTTGTAGGCTGTAGACATCGGTCGTCCCTCCTCAGCATCAGCTACGGTATGAGTGGCCATTGCATACATGATTACGTGTCGCTGTGCCCTTCAGCCACAGCCTGCACCGCCTTAATAATATTCGTATAGCCCGTACAGCGGCACAGATTGCCCGACAGTCCATGCCGAATCTCGTCCTGTGTCGGATGCGGATTCTTCTGCAGCAAGTCATACGCACTCATCAGAAATCCCGACGTACAAAAGCCACACTGCAAGGCATGATGATCCCAAAAGGCTTGCTGCAACGGGTGCAACTTCTCCCCGTCGGCAAGCCCTTCCAGCGTCATGATTGCTCCGCCATCAGCTTGCACGGCCAGGAGCAAACACGCCCGGACACTCTCGCCATTGAGCATGACCGTGCACGTCCCGCAGACACCATGTTCACACCCCAGATGTGTCGCAGTCAGTCCGAGTTCATGGCGCAAAAAATCAGCCAACAGTCGGCGGACTTCGACTTCCCGCTCGACTTCTTGACCATTGATCCGCAGCCGAATGGTTTGTGTGTGTGTAAATTGAGTGTCTGGCATAGGAGTGTCCTTACGCTTTTTGCCACGCTTCGGTCAGCGCACGCTGTGTGAGTACCTTGACCATCCGGCGTCGGAAGTCTGCCGAGCCATGCACGTCTGAAGGCGGATCAACGGCGGCGGCCGCTTTTTCAGCTGCCTCCGTGATAGCCGCTGCCTCTCCTTTGCCGCCAACAAGAGCTGCGGCCGCCTCAGCAATCGCGAGTGGAATATCATGTGCCCCGCCGACCGCGACTGCGGCTGCCGTGCAGACCTGGCTGTCATCCAGTGCCAACTGACAGGCTACGGCAGCAACGGCAAAATCTCCCGGCCGCCGACAGAGCTCTTGAAAGCCCCAGACGGTCCGCTCAGGAGCAATTGGAAAATGAATTTCACACAGCAATTCGTGCGGCTCAATGGTTGTTGTCAATGGACCAATAAAAAAATCACGCGCGGCAACTGTCCGCGAATCTGCCTGTGAACGCAGCAGCAACTGCGCATCCAAGGTCACCGCAGCTAAGGGCCATTCTGCCGCTGGATCAGCATGGACCAGACTGCCGCCAATTGTGCCACGATTACGGATGGCCAAATGCCCGACTTCAGCTGCCGCCCGCGCAAGGAGTGGCTGGGCCGCACGGACGACGTCCGAGACCTCAAGCGTATGATGACGGGTTAAGGCTCCTACCCGGAGAGTACCGTTTTCCTGAATAATGAAATCCAGCTCGGTCAGTTGATTCAGATCGATCAGCGCCTCTGTCCAGGCCATACGCAGGTTCAGCAAGGGAACTAAGCTCTGTCCCCCGGCAAGGAGCTTGGCCTCATCGCCACTTTGAGCGAGCAGGGCAAGTGTGTCAGCAACGGAACGCGGACAGGCATAGGTGAACGGTGGTGGTTTCATGACGTTTCTCCTGAGCCTCTTACGCTTGGGTGCCGAGCAGGCCACGCAGCCAGTTGAGGAAGGTCCGCCAGAGATTGATGCCACTGCCTTGGCGGACTTCTTGGCCTGGTGCGGCTTTGACCTCAGCATCAAGCGCAGTAAAAAACTGACCAATCATCATTTTGGCCGCCCCATCGACCATGCGTTGGCCGACACTGGCCAACGGCCCGCCGAGATGCACCTCGCCGCTATACGTGAGGAGCGTCTGACCGTCCTGTTCTTCCAGATCAATCGTGCCTGAGCCCTTAATAAAGCCTTGTTTGCCCTTGCCGTCCAGGCCGAGTTTGTAATGGCTTGGTGCCTCGATATCTTCGAGTTTTACTTTGCCGTTATACGTGCCCTTGATCGCGGCTAAGCCAATATTAATCTCGCCACGGTATTCGTTCTCGCCGGTGGTCTCCAGCTTCTCACAGCCGGGCATGCACTTGGCGAGGCAGTCGGGGTTGGTCAACAAACCCCACACCGTTTGGCGTGGAGCGGGAAAGGTCTGTATTCCGGATAGTTTCACGCGTGTTCCTGAAGCAGATCAATGCGAGAGAGAGTTGTCCCCCAAAAGCCCCCGCATACTACTTCTCAGGGCGAGGCCATGCAAGAACGTGAAAGACGGCATTGCGTTACAGGGAAGGGCTCAGCCAGTCTCCTGCTGCTGAACAAGAAAAACTGACAAGAAAAATGGACAAAAAACTGACCGGCGGCCCATCGACTGAAAGGACGAAAGACATCATGCGAAGGAGAAGCCTCAGGAGCGTAAAAACCTATCTCGTCCTGTCCCTACTAGGAGTGTGGGCAGTCTTCGCTCCCCCCGTCCACGCCCAACAACAGACCATCACCGGCTGGTTCAGTATGACCACCGCCGATTATCCGCCCGAGTCCGGCCTCGCCTCTGAAACCACCTATACGTTGACCGAGGACTCGGGCGAGCGGCATGAACTCTTGCTCGATGTCGAACTCATGAGGCCGCTCGGTGGCCCGGTGGCGTTGAATCGCAAGCGGGTGACGGTGGGGGGCCAGTATGTAGAAACGTTGTCTGACGCACCGGCGCAGTTCCGGGTCAGTTCCATCCAATTTGCCGCGTCGCCAGACGGGACCTCCGCGCTTCAAACAACTTCCCAGGCGGTGGTGACCGGTTCCCAGGCGTGGGTGACGATCTTGTGTCGCTTTGCAGATGCGACGGATGTTACCCCTTATCCGGTCAGCCATTTTGAGAAGCTGATGGGATCGTCATATCCCGGTCTGGATCACTATTGGAGAGAGGTGTCTGACGGGAACATCCCTGATCTGGCTGGCAGTGTGGTGGTGGGCTGGTACAACCTGTCCCGGCCCCGCTCGTATTATGTGTATGACCAAAACGGGGACGGAGAGGAAGACCTTGAGTCCAATAGAGCAGCAGAAGACTGCACTGCGGTCGCCGATGCGGATGTGTTCTTTCCTGATTTTGATGGCATCAACTTGGTCTTTAACCAGAATCTCCATGGCCCGGCTCAGGGTGGCGGGGGGATCCTGACGCTGGATGGAAAGAGTGGAGTCTGGGGTCTCACATGGATGCCAGACTGGGCGCATGAAAGCCAGCAGACCTGGGCACACGAGATGGGCCACGCCTTTGGCTTGCTGCATTCCTCCGGTCCCTATGGGCAAGATGATCCTCCCTATAGTGACACCACATACGACTCTCAATGGGACGTCATGAGCGGGGGACGGTCTCTTGTTCCTTACCCCGGGTACGGCGCTTAGGCGTGCACACCATTGCCTACCACAAGGACTTTCTGGGCTGGATTCCCGCTGGACGGAAGTATGTTGCCTCACGAAACAGTACCCGAACGATTACGCTCGAGCAGCTGGCCCAGCCTGATTCTGAGGGCTACCTGATGGCCGAGATCCCGATCGGTGACTCGGACACAGACTTCTATACCGTCGAAACACGGCTGTTTGCCGGCTACGACGACGAAATCCCGGATGAAGCGGTGGTCATCCATAAAGTAGATACCACTCTAGCTGACCGGCTGGCCCAGGTGGTGGACATTGACAATAACGGCGACCCGAACGACGCGGGGGCGATGTGGACGCCGGGCGAGATTTTTACCGACCTAGCCAATGGGATAGAAGTCTCCGTCGACGCGGCCCGGTCAACAAGCTTCCAGGTGACCATCGCTTATACCGTCTGCGCCGACTCGCTCTCGTCCACACACCAGTTTTTTGCAGGACGTGGCGGGAGCAACGGTGTAGGGGTGAGGGCTCCGAGTGGTTGTAGCTGGGCGGCAGTGAGTAATAGCTCGTGGCTCAGGATTACTGCGGGCAGCAGCGGCAGTGGCCCTGGCAGGGTCAGCTACGCGGTTACAGCCAATCCTAACCCCACCGCTCGGACCGGCACGCTCAGCATCGGTGGGCGGACCTTTACGGTCACTCAGGCGGGAGTCAACGATACCCTGTTTGAAGACGACATGGAGAACGGAACAGTTGGCTGGTCTGTGGACTCCCCATGGGCTCTGACCACGACTGCCTCCCGGAGCGAGACTCGTGCCTGGACGGATAGTCCGGGCGGCAATTACCAGAATGACCTGAACGTTGCCCTTTGGTCCCCGATTATTGATCTGACCGAGTTCACTTCAGCGACTCTGACCTTCTGGCATCGGTTCGATTTTGCCAGTGGCGACAGCGGGAACGTGTGGGTGGCAGGAACGGAGGATGGACAGAACGAACATTTACAAACCTTCACTGGCACTCGGACGACCTGGCAACAGGCATCCATCGACTTGAGTCCTTTCGTTGGCGAGCGAATACATCTCGCCTTCCAACTGGTCTCCGATGCCGCTCTGACCGCAGACGGCTGGTATATTGACGACGTAGCTGTGTTCTCGCCAGACCTCGTGACACCAGAACCACCAGAACCACCGCCGCCACCCCAAGCGCGGCTGGAAAATCCGTCCCTTGGGTCATCCCAGAGCGGGGTCGGGATCATCTCCGGCTGGGCGTGTGAGGCCCAAGAGATTGTCATTGAGCTGGCCGGGAGTCCGGTTCCGGCGGTCTACGGGACGCCCCGCGGGGATACCCGGCGTGTTTGCGGGGATAGCAACAACGGCTTTAGCCTGTTGGTGAACTGGAGCGACCTCGGAGCTGGGGAGCACGCGATTCGGGCGTTGGTTGATGGGGTAGAGTTTGCCCGCACCACGGTGCGGGTAACCACCTTTGGGGTCGATTTCTTGCGGGGAGCAAGTGGCACGTTTGACTTGCCCAACTTCCCTTCCTCCGGTGCTACCACGGTCATTCAGTGGGAAGAGTCGCAGCAGAATTTTGTCATCACCGATGGTCAGCCTGGCACGGGTGGGGGGCACAGCCGGGTGGCTGACCTCAGCGCCGTGTTGGAAAACCCGTCCCTTGGGTCATCCCAGAGCGGGGTCGGGATCATCTCCGGCTGGGCGTGTGAGGCGGGGGAAATCGTCATTGAGTTGGATGGGAGTCCAGTTCCGGCGGTCTACGGGACGCCCCGCGGGGATACCCGGCGTGTTTGCGGGGATAGCAACAACGGCTTTAGCCTGTTGGTGAACTGGAGCGACCTCGGAGCTGGGGAGCACGCGATTCGGGCGCTGGTCGATGGGGTGGAGTTTGCCCGCACCACGGTGCGGGTAACCACCTTTGGGGTCGATTTCTTGCGGGGGGCAAGTGGCACGTTTGACCTGCCCAACTTCCCTTCCTCCGGTGCTACCACGGTCATTCAGTGGGAAGAGTCGCTCCAAAATTTCGTGATTATTCCCTACTGACAGCCTCCTCTGAGATTGACCCTTGAGGAGGCACATTGGCCTGACGCTCAAGCCGGCGGCGATTCAGGCCGTGGTAGCGGCAACGGAACAATTTTGACGGCGGGCGACTTCTCCCGACACAGGGCAGTGATCAGGGTTCCGCTGCCGACGCCTTATCCTCAAACAGGGGGACTTTGGTCTTGGCGTAGGTCAGCTTGCGGACCAGCGTGTCGCCTTGAAAATGCAAGAGGTCAAGTCCCCGCCACGACGTTGGCTGGCCTTTGACATCAAGAGTGCAGCGCCAGCTGGCCATGACTTTTCCCGTCTCGGCGTCAATAAACAGATCGTCGTCAAGAAACTGCATCCGGCCAAACTGTCCGGTGAATTGTGGTGTAAAAGCCGCTCGAATCGCGGCTTTGCCTGCGTTACGGGTGCCGTTGAACTCGTCGTAGATACTCTCCTCGGCAAAAAACGACATGACCGTATCAAGCTCGTTGTCATTAAAGGCCGTCATAAATTGCCGGGTTAATTCGGCGAGGTGTTGCCGGGCTGTGGACACGCTGTTTCCTCCTCTTGGTTCGGACTTAGGCGCCGATATGCTCACCTGGAACCCAGGCGGCGTGAAAGCCATACGGCACGCGGGCGGGAATCAGCACTCGCGCCACCGGCTCGGCCGCCATATCCTGAGCGCTGACCACCACCATCTCGGCTGAGTCGCTGCTCTCATCGTGCACATACGTCACCACCCAGCCATCGTCCTCAGCGCGTGCCCCGTCACGGGACACGAAGACGCCCTCACCGCCGTAGCGGTTTTTGCCGTGCCGGTGTGATTCAATTGTGCCGCGTTCATGGTCGTATTTCTGGAAGCCTTCAAACAGAGGCATTGTGACCCCGGCCGGGACCCGGGCTGCATAGCTATAGCGGTGCTGACGGCCTATCAATGATTCGTTGATGCGGGGGAATTCGGACGGGACGTCGTCCAGCCCTTCTTCCGTGACCGCGCCTGTCTTCATATTGAAACGCCAGCGGTGCATCCGGGGTGATTGATCTTCCTGGCCTTCTTGAGGCGGCTGGCCAGCGTCCATGAGGACGTTTGTTGAGCTGACCCGACAGGCGATTAAGACCACTTCATCGCCGTCTTCGTAGGCGTTTGTGGTATGGAAAACGTAACACGGAGGGATTGTAAACCACCTGACATCGTCATTTGTCCCGTGGCGTGGCACGATCCCAATCCGGGCGCCGTTGTCAGGGTTCCAGTTGAGGAGCGGCTCTTTGGTTGTCATCGCTTCCAGGTTGAAGGTCACGGGCAGATCGAGCAGCAGCGTATAGTGTTCGGTCACGGCGCAGTCGTGAATCATCACCCCGGTCGGGATGTCAATCGGTACTGTGCGGAGGAGTTCGCCTGAAGCGGAAACGACACTGTACTGCAGATACGGCGGCATCGGGGCGTAGCCAAAAAACATCATCTCACCCGTCACCGCATCGACTTTTGGATGCGCGGTAAAGGCGCTCATTAACTTGCCAGTGTAATCATACGGCCCGACGGTCTCTAAGCCCGGAACGCTGATAGTGTGTGGCTCGCCGCCTTCCCATAACGCCAGCAGGCGACCGTCGTGCCAGACTAAGGCTGTATTTGCCGCGTTCTTAAACGGCCCGTGTGGATTGTCAAACTGTGGCGGCTCCATTAAGCCTGGCCAAATGGCGTGCCCCTGCTCCCGCTCAACCTCAAAGCCTTTGGTCCGGACATAGCGATTGCGATACGAGGCTGTGCCATCATTGACGCGCACGCCGTGCAGCATGCCATCGCCATCAAACCAATGGTAGGTGCCGATTGGCTCAAACTGTGGATTGGGGCCGATGCGGAGGAACATGCCATTCATATCCCGAGGGAGTTCGCCAATGACCTGTAGGTTCTCGACCTGTGTCTCTTCTCGAACTGGTGCAAAATTCCCGGCCAAAAAAGGATTGGTTTGTACTGCTGACATGCTACGAGCCCTCCGTGTGAAAAATGTGTTGTCCTTGGGGTTCTTCTAAGACGCGAATCTCATCCCTGACCGATTTACGGAATCTCTCCACGCTGGCGCATTTCTTCAACTAATTTCTCTTGAATCAGTACGCCATTTTCAGTCAGAGCGGCGACTTTTTCGGCTGAGTAGCCCAGATAGCGGCTCAGGACATCGGCGTTGTGCTGGCCCAGGAGCGGAGCCGGGCGGCGGATTTCGACACGTGCGTCCGAGTAGTGGATGGGGGTCTTAGGAATGCCGATCGGTCCCATACCGGGGTGAGAGACCTGTTGCATAGCTCCGCGGGCTTTCAGGTGCGGGTGATTGATAATCTGTTCGATATCAAACACCGGCGCACTCAGGATACGCACCTCGTCCAAAATGGCCAATGGTTCATCCCGCGTCGGGAAGGAGTGCAGCCATTCTTCGAGCAGTTCAACCAGCACCAAGCGGTTTTCAGCCCGGTGTTGGTTGGTATCAAAGCGCGGGTCGTCGAGCCATTCGGGTTTATGAATGGCGTGCACAAACGTCTTCCACTGGTGCTCTAAGACGACGATGACGACATACCCATCAGTGGCCTGGAAGACACCGCACGGAGCGACGGCAAAGTGGTGGGAGCCAAAGCGGATCGGATTCTCCTTGCCCTCGCTCATGATGTAGAACTGGACGGCCGTGTCGTGCAGATGAAACAAACACTCAAGGAGTGATAAATCAATATACTGGCCGTGGCCGGTTTTCTCGCGATAGTACAGGGCTGCACACACCGAGGCCAGGCCGTGGACTCCGGCATTTTCGTCGGCGATAAACAGTCCGACATAGGTCGGGGCCTTATCGGGGTCGCCAGTCAGGTGGAGCAAGCCACTCATGGCCTGGGCCAGGGTGTCCACGCCTGGTTTCCGGGCCAGGGGACCGTCCTGACCAAAGCCGGAAATCGAGCACATGATCAGCTGGGAGTTCAGTGTCTTGAGATCGTCATAGCCGAGCCCGTACTTGGCTAAAGTCCCCGGGCTGAAATTTTCTACCACCACATCGACTTTGGGGACTAATGCTTTGACAATATCGAGAGACTCGGGCTTCTTGAGATCAATACATACGCTCAGCTTGCCTCGATTGTGCTGGATAAAGCCCCCGCTTTGGCCGGCTTTGAAATAGGGATAAAAACGTGAGTTATCGCCAGTCGGAGCGAGTTCTACTTTGATGATCTCGGCGCCCATGTCAGACATCATGCGGGTCAAGACGGGGGCGGCAATATATTGGCCAAAATCCAAGACGCGCACGCCTTCGAGTATGGATGGTTTGTGTGCCATGTGTGATCCCTCCAGTGCACAGCTTCTCACTTAGCCCTTATTTTCAAAATGCACAAAATCAATCAGGAATACCGCGCCGAGCAGAATGCCCTTGTCCA
This sequence comes from Binatia bacterium, assembly GCA_965231765.1. Classification (GTDB taxonomy): domain Bacteria; phylum Desulfobacterota; class Binatia; order Bin18; family Bin18; genus JAAXHF01. Next base: position 1,791,521 of record OZ246887.1, on the reverse strand, counting down.
TAACAGGCAGTTCGGCCGGGAAGGTGACAGCAAAATTATCTGTATCGGTAAAACTTTCCTTGAGCAGACCGCTCCATTTTTTAGAGATACGTCCGATTTCCTGTCCGCTTTGCCGAATCAGAAACGTCCACGGTCGGAGCAGTGGACCAAAGAGTTGAAAGTGTTCCTGGCCGGTGGCGTCGTATACCGAATACATGCGCCGGATGACAGAAAAGCGCTTTTCGACCGTGCCGAGGCAGCGGCCGTCCGGGCTCGACACAGCGAGTTTGTGAAAAAAGAAGCGAAACGATCGGTCCAGGCGTAACACGATCTGCCCATCAGACGCCAGAATATGGATTGTAAACGGACGCAGGGCTTTCAGGAAAAGACGAAAGAACAGCGAACGGCCTTCTTCGGCTGCAAAATACATCTCGTCGCCGGTCTGATCCATGACTGCGTATTTGTTTTTTGTTTCCCAGCCGGTCAGGATCTCACCCCATTCCTTGCGCTGTTGGATGACCAGCGTATCGACTGGTGTCAGTTTTTCCATGATGTCCTCCCAGCCCGCAGTATCCTGTTCTCAGCGCAGGAAAGAAAGGGCAGGCGACTGAACCGCCTGCATCGCAAACCTGTCCTCAACTGAGCCGGCCGTAGCGCCGCCGCCTTGTGTGTCTGCCCCTACCACACCGGGGAGGGAACGAAAAGACACGAGTGTGTCAGCCGTCGTGCTCAGCGCACCAGCACAACCGGGTCGCCAAGCTGCACCTTGCCTGGCGTACCGATTGCCGCAAACACGCCGACATGGTTGTGATGGTGCTGGGCAGATGTCCGCAGAATACGCATATCGCGCACCAGATCGGCTTGAGCGTGGGTGGTCATCACACACCGCAAGGCGGGCGCCAGCTTCACAATGGTGACGCTGGCGCCTATCTCAAGGGTTCCTTCCATCCAGCCGTCTTCGATAAAACCCTCGTCCCCCGGCTCGGTTTCAACATAGATGTTGGGACGAAAGCGGCGCGGATCAAGCTGGGCATCGTTGCCGACGAGGGCGCGCATGTGAGCCAGCGTGCCACTCGCCAAGACGTGAATACTGGACGAATCAAAGAATGTCCCGGGCGGCAGGGGAAACGTATCCGGCATAGTTGCCGCGGTGAGTTTCGGCATCACCTGCTCGACCGGCACATCGCCAAAGACCGTGGTCGGATCGACTTCCCCCTTGTTGCGCTGACCAGCCTGGGCACGCTCCAACACGACCTCGCGGCCAAGGATGCCAGACAGGACTGAAGAGACGTCGGGAGCCTGAGCCTGAACGCTGCGACCATCCGGCAGGCTGATACTGAGCGGTGCCAACTCTTCCGGTGTCGGTGGCGTGTCATAGCGGGCGGCGAACTCGAACATGTTTGCCCATTTTTTAGCGGTCACCACGCGGCCATTGGTCTCGCGCAGCGCATAGGCGCGATCACCGATCACGCCAGTGTCTCCGATGTCCACGCTACTGAGCTGTTCACCCCGCATCGATTTGACGGGATACCGAAATAACTCTTTGACGACTCCGACCTGACGTCTGTGTGTATCATTTGCCACAAGCGACTCCCTCTCTGTTGCGTTTCAGTTGAGCGATCACGCCGATTTCCATTCCCTGCCAAAAAATCCTCCTCAGAATCCTATGATCCGCCTCGCTGTGTCAAGGCGGCCGTTGCCTTTCGGCCACAGGCATAGTGCCGCCCGTTTGCCCGCTGGCATAAAATCGGTGCAGCCACAGCGCCAGGGGCTTGCCGCGCGTCCGCTGCTGGCTGGCTTTCTCCATCTTCCACAGGTAGGTGGCCACCACCGCATATTACGCCCGCCCGTGCCCACGACCAGCTCGGCGACCTCGATCCACGTCGGCTGTGTGGCGACCTGCAACGCAGCCACGGCCTCGCGGGCCAGCTCACAGTCCACAGGCGGGCCAGCCTGCAAACGGCTTGCTTATCTGACCGAAATCTAACAGGTATTGAATCACTTTGAAAATCGGGAATATGCCGCTGCGCCATCTTGGAATTAGCGGCTGAACTTCCCGTGGATTGCTGTTACACATGGGAATCATGCCAGTCAGCATTGATATCGTTCAGCGGCAGAAACGCGCAGAGCCTCATGGCAACAGGGGCCAGATCCCCCTTCGTTGCTTAATCGAGTCGTTTTCCCGCGTTGTGACGCCGTGCTGGCTCGGCCTTTTCCGCAAGCACTCGGTACACCGTTGTCTGCCGGTCTGAGTACACTTTTTTCATGAGCGGATCGCGGTCGGCGATAGCAATGAACTTCCGGTGTTTGTTATCGGTAAAGGCATACTCACAGCCGAACCTCTGCAAAATGACCGGGGCCGGCAGGCGTACCTTTCCTCGAGTGATGTCCTTCCAGCGTTTATAGCCCTCGGGGTCTTTGAGCCGCATAAAGTCAGGATCAAGCCCCACGATGTAGGTATTATGCGTGTTAAAGAAAAACAGCCGGGGGAAATCGTCCCAGTCGGTGTGAAACACGCGCGCCCCTTGGGGCGTGTTGTGGGCTAACCATTCAGCGCCGCCCTGATACGCCGCAGACGACGGGAGGCGGTGAATATCGTGCCAGGCGGCTTGCACGGTGGCTTGCAGGGCGGCGGTGAGCAGGAGGCTTGCCGCAATGAGCCCGCCAATTTTCCGGTTGGTCCAGGCAATAGCGCGGATGTCCAGCGTCTGCAGCCACTCCCGCGCGCCGACTGCCAAGAACAGCACGGCGACTGGCGGGTAATATTCGACAAACCGCCGCGATTTGAACAGCAGCACGGCATACACCGTTGCCGCCAAAAAGAAGAACAGCCGAGGGGCATCGCGGCGCCACTCTTCCCTGTTGGTCAGGAATAGAGCGCTGCCATAGGCAAGGTGGGCGCCGAGCGACAGAGTCAGGAACCCCCACGAACTATACGGCCGCCACTCTCCCCCCACCGATGTTGCGTAGTCCACCACGAACAGCTTGGGGACAATGTGGTCCCAAAGAAAGAGGACATTCTGCGGAAAATAGGGATTGACCACCAGGCCGCAGGCGACCCCGATCCCTGCGCCGAGGAGGAGCGGATATTCAACCGTGCCGTCAACCAGGTAGTGGGCCAGGAGGCCGAGTAGCACCAGGAGCAGGAGCAGCGGAAAGGCGTTATACGCCCACACAAACAGCACGGCCACAATCCCGAGGCCGACCGGCCGACGTTTCAGAATCAGATACATCGCCAGCAACTGAAACGCCAACCCCAGGCTCTGCCCCCGCGCCATGCTCATCCGATACAGAAACGGGTGCGAGGACGCAAACAGGACGAGCAGCCAGACAAACGGATAGCGCACCTGGTAGCCAACAAGGAAAAAATAGAATACCCCGCAGGCAAAAACGGCGAGAGTCACCGCGGCCCATTTCGACGCCGCGCCTAAGTCGGCCACCACGGTGAAGGGGGCTTGCAGCACATGGAGCAGCATATGGCGGTCGGCGTAGTTTTGCGCATCAAGCAGGGTGAGGGGCAGCCACGGGAACGGCAGCGGGAGTCCCTGCTGGAGCGTCAATTCTGCCATTCTAATATGATGATAGCCGTCGTTGCCCACGATGTTCGGGCTGGCAAATTGGATGTAGGTAAACAGGGCTCCGGAGAGCGCGAGCGCGCCCACACCGTGGACGAGCGCGCGGAGCGGCACCGCGGGAAGAGTGCGGCGGACCAGCGCAGTCAAAGCGAGGGCAAGCGTGGTGTGATGGGTCGGGGAAGTTGCTGCCGCGCGCACAAACGATCTCCTCTCGCTCCGTAAGAGACCCGCCAATGCAGCCCTCCGCAGGGCAGACACGAGCCTCCTTTAATCATCATCGTCGTCGTTGCTGTTGTCGTTGTCGTTCGTGTTGGTGTTGCCGCTGCTGTTGCTGTTGTCGTTCGTGTTGGTGTTGCCGTTCTCGTTGCTGTTGCTGTTGTCGTTGCTGTTCGTGTTGCTGTTGTCGTTGGTGTTGGTGTTGCCGTTCTCGTTCGTGTTCACGCCATCATCATCGTCGTTGTCGTTGTCGCTCAGCCCGTTCCGGTCGAGGTCATCGTCAGGGAAGCCGTCCCGGTCGAGGTCATTGTCGGCAAAGCCGTCAGCATCCCTATCATCGTCTCGCACGCCATCGTCATCCTGGTCGGCCACAAAAGAAATCGGCACGAGCTGACTGGAAGACCGGTCGTATTTGAGAACGCTCGTCACGGGCTGCCCGTCGACTTTTATCTCTTGCGCCAAGATCTCGGTCTTGCCCACGGGCTCAAGGCCTGCGTCACTAAAATCAAGCTCGACCGTGCGCGGGTTTTCCGCACCCGGCGCGTTGGACACCAAGACGCTGATGCGCCGGCTCGCTTCTTCCCCGTTCATATCCACCGCTCTGACTGTCATCTGGTGGACACCATTTGTCAGGAGCCGCGCGTTAAACCCGAGCGCGTAGCCGGAGAGGCTGGCATCAGGGATGGCAGGAAACGCGGCTCCCACATCGTTGCGTGCGCCGCCGTAGCCCACGGGCGTGGGGCTCCCCCCATCAAAAGACACCTCAACAAAATCAATCGGGGCCGTGATGCCGACCGCCCAGCCCAGGATATTGAACAGCCCTGAGACGTGCTGCCCGGCGGAGGGATGATCAATTGCCAATTGTGGCGGAGCGGCCAGGGCGCTCGAGAGCCACAGGAGACTGCCCACCAGCCCGACGGCCACCTGCAGCTTCCGAAACACACGAGTACGCTCACCGTTCTTTTTGTGCGGTGACATAAAGCCTCCCACAGTGCAGATGAAGACGCGTTGAGCGTCTTCTCCACTTTTATGCAAAAATCGCGACTGACATGCCCAGCTCCTGCGACCGCCGCAACCGCTTACTTCTTATCGCATCACAGCGAGCCTTCCTATGCGACCGACACGCTGAGCGATCTTCAGCGTGTCGGTCGCAATTACCCTGGCCCGGCGGCAGGGGATTACTATCCGTATCCGTCACAAAAGCCCAACAAAATCAAGCCGGGCAGCGCACATAATAGGGCTTTATCAGATGCAACCCACAAGGGTCAGGCGGGCTGTTCAAGGAGACACTGGAGAGAGTCCGGCAGGTCCTCTTGGCTCCAATTTTTGGCGGACCGAATCTGCTCTACTGTTAGAAACTTTGCCCCGCACAGGCTGGCCCCGTCCAGATCAGCTCTGGTACTGTCTGCTTTGCACAGGACACGCAACGTTGGGTGGGCGTCACGCTCACCTTGGAGCATGCCCGCTTTGCCAACCGATTATTAACCGCAGCCGACTTTGCGTTGGTTGCGCCAGGGATAGACCTGGCGAGGTCGAAACCTGGAGATTCGCCGGAGATTGCAGTCTGTGGGGCCAGTACCCACCCCGGCCTGCGGCCACCCCTTCCATGTGGGGATGGAATGCGGAGCGTCATCCGGCAAGCTCCCTTCGCTTGTCCACCCCCGTCCGTACCGGCCCGCTCTTTCCATTGCTTGATCGTGTGTGGGTCCCTACCGCATGTGGGGCTGAACAAATGCTGCTGGCCGACACCGAATCTAACGGCGTTTGTCAGGTGTCCGGGGGGCGTCGGTCACGCCTCGCCTGCTTCAGCGTAGCCGAGGCTCCGCACGTCCTGCCCGTGGCCGTGCCGGGTGATGGTGTATTTGCTGACCAGGTAGATCGAAATCCAGGGCAGCGTCAGGCTGAGGGCGACATGGAAAACCGCCAGGTTGCGTATCGGCTCCTGCATGGACTCCACGCTCGGATTCGCGGCCGAGAAGCCGAACGCCGACAGCAGCAGGCCGACGATGAACACACCACCGGCGCTGATCATCTTCTGCGCCAGCGCCGGTCCCGCGGTCAACAGACCCTCACTGCGGCGCCCGGTCTTGCGCTGGCTTTCCTCAACGATATCCGCGGCCATGGAGCCGACCAGGATAAAACCAATGACCCCCAGCGACACCAGAAACGCACTGTGCAACAAGAGCAGCCACCACAACACGTCGCTGCCATTGGCCGGAAACAGCGGCACGGACACCAGGGGGTCAAGCAGCCGCAGGCCCACTGGCAGTGGCCCCAGCGTGGCCGACAGCAGAAACAGGCCAATCGCGGTCTGCTTCTTGTCCCGCCCGCGCGTCAGCGGATAGGCCAGCAGCCCGCAACTCATGGCAACGAGCATATGGACAACGGGAAAGACCTGGACGTGTTCGGGAGTCCATTGCCAGAAATACAGGTCATAGTAGCGGTCTGTATTGCTGTGCAGGCCGATATACAAGGCAAACACCAGCCCCGAGGCAAACAACATCAACCACGAGCGATTCGACAGCGTCTCAACGATTTCCCGGCCCAGCTTGCGCAGACTGAACCTCGCGGCAGCGTCGTTCTCCGGGACGTGCAGAGCGGGGATGTGGCCATGCAGGCCGAGCGTGGAGATCAGACCGGTCACAAAAATGATCACTCCCCCAATCCAGGCCATATCCCGGTAGCCGTCCGGATTCAGATACGCCCGCGAGCCCTGATACTCGGCGGTCTCCGGCAACAAAAAGGCCAGCGTCAGCCAGGCAAACCCGGCTCCACCAAACCAGCCGTAGGAGGTACTCCAGCCGCCCAGTTGCGTCCGCTGGTCGTAGTCCTTGGTGAGTTCCGGACCGAGCGCGCTGCGCGGAATCTCGTACAAGGTCATCGACACCTGCACAGCCACGGTCAGACACAAGAGCCGCACGAACAGGCCGTTCTGGCTCATATCGGCCGGTGGCTGGAGGAGCGCATAGAACGAGACGGCAAACGGCAGGATGCCGGCATACATGAAGGGGTGACGCCGGCCCCAGCGCGTCCGTGTCCGGTCCGACCAGACTCCGACCAGCGGGTCGGTGACCGCATCAACCACCAGCGCCAGTGCCAACGCCAGCCCGGCCAGCGCCGGGTCCAGCCCCAGCACCTGGTTGTAGTACACCAGCACCCAGCTGCCGAAGACGTGGTTCTTCACGCCACTGGCGATGGCGCCGAAACTAAACGCGTTCAGAGTGCTGCGGCTGGTGCGGTGGGCTGGCACGGTCGGCTACGTGAGTTCCACGCCCTCCAGCTGGCCGCTGGAACGCCACTCATCAAGGATGCGGAAGAACTTGATGGGTCCAGCCCCGTAGGTGCCGGCGAAAAATCCATTGGAGACATCAAGCTTGCCCTCGTTGTTGTAGTACCCAGGCGTGCACTCGGCGTAGAACCGCTCGGCGATACGGGCCTTGTCCTGCATCTCAGCCAGCCACATCTCTTCGGCTTCGAGCGTGGCCTCGATCCGTGTTGCGCCCCGTTGCCGGGCTTGGGTGAGGATATGGGTCACGTGCTTGGCCTGCTCGTTCAGGGCATGCGGGACGTTCACCGCGAGAGCCGTCTGGGTGAAGCCGAGGAAAAAGCAGTTCGGAAAACTGTTGGCCTGCAGTCCGTGCAGGGTCCGCCAGCCGTTGGCCCACTTGTCGCTGAGGGAGAGGCCGGTGCGGCCGATGATGTTGTAGCCGGCCCGGCGGGTGTAGCTGGTGCCGACCTCGAAGCCGGTGGCGAAGACGATGCAATCGACCGGGTACTCGGTCCCGTCAACCACAATGCCCTGCTCGGTGATCCGCTCGACGCCCTTGCCGTCGGTGTCGACCAGGATCACGTTCGATCGGTTGAAGGTCGGCAGGTATTCATCGTGGAAGCAGGGTCGTTTGCAGAACTGCCGGTACCAGGGCTTGAGGGCCTCGGCGGTGGCCGAGTCACTGACGATGGCTTCGGCCCGAGAGCGGATCTGATTCATCTTCTGGAAGTCAAGCAGCTCCATCAGCTCGCCCTTCTCCCGCGAGGTGAGACGCCGGCCCAGCTCGCGCGCAGCCGTCTTGGCGGCGATGCCGGTCAGGTTGCGGAAAATCTCGGTCCAGCCGTCCGCCACGAGGTCTTCCTCCTGGTCGCCACCGCTAACCAGAATGTTGAAGTTTTCCATACGCCGCTGCTGCCAGCCCGGTTCGAGGTTCTCGGCAAAGTCCGAATCGGTCGCCTGATTGTTGCGCGCGTCGATTGACGATGGGGTGCGCTGGAACACATACAGGTGCTTGGCCCCTGCGCCGAGGTGGGGAATGCACTGGACCGCGGTGGCGCCGGTGCCGATGATGGCCACCCGTTTGTCGGCCAGCCCGGTCAGGGTCCCCTCGGCGTCGTCACCGGTATAGTCGTAGTCCCAGCGGCTGGTGTGGAAGGTATGGCCCTTAAAGGTGGTGATGCCTGGGATACCCGGCAGCTTTGGCCGATTGAGCGGTCCGTTGGCCATGGCCACGAATTGGGCTCGGATGGCGTCACCCCGGTCGGTGTGAATAATCCAGCGTCCGCGCGTGTCGTCCCAGCGCATCTCGCTCACCCCGGTTTGGAGGCAGGCGTTTTGGTACAGGTCGTAGTGGCGGGCGATGGCCTTGCTGTGTTCGAAGATTTCGGGTGCGTACGAATATTTGTGTTTCGGGACGTAGTTCAACTCCTCAAGCAGCGGCAAGTAGCAATACGACTCAACGTCGCACATGGCACCGGGGTAGCGGTTCCAATACCACGTGCCGCCGAAGTCACCGGCCTGCTCAATCACCCTGAGGTCGTCGAAGCCAGCCTCGCGCAGCCGTCCGCCCATGAGCAGACCGCCGAAACCGCCGCCGATGATGGCTACCTGCACCTCGTCGTTGAGCGGGGCGCGTTCGGTCCACTCGGTGTAGGGGTCGTCAGTGTAGCTGGCGAATTCGTCAGCGACCTGCTGGTACTGTGCATTCCCGTCCTCGCGCAGCCGCTTGTCGCGCTCAAGGCGATATTTGGTCGTAAGCTCAGCAGGGTCAAAGTCCAGTTTTTCCTTTGGGTCGCTGCCTAACAGGTCTACGCTCATGAGTGTCTCCTCAGTACTCTTCCCCGGTACGCTGTTGATTTCCCAATTGGTTTCCCTATTTAATGAACGAGCAGCTTAAAGAACATTCGTCGGTGCGTCTATTGGGTCCCGACTGCATACGGAGGATACTCGCGTGAGCCAGACAGAAGAATACGATGCTATCGCTGAAGCCTACCAGGACTCCAAGCGGCTTCCGTTTCGGGAACACCTCGAGCGCTACACCCTGTTCGACATGTTGGGCGACGTTCAAGGGCAGGAGGTGCTGGATGTGGCCTGTGGCGAGGGATTCTACACGCGTCTGATCAAACAGGCCGGGGCAGCCGAGGTCACGGGCGTCGACATCTCCAGAGCGATGATTCAACTGGCGGAAAAAGAAGAGCGGCGGCACCCCTTGGGCTGCCGCTACCTGCACCGGGACGTCGCGCAGCTTGAGACGTCCAGCTCCGTTGACGTGGTCGTGGCCATGTATCTGCTGAACTACGCCAGAACCCGGGAAGCGCTCTGCCACTTATGCCGGGTCTGTCATGCGGCACTGCGGCCGGGCGGCCGGTTCGTCGGTATCAACGACAACATCCGGAATCCTCCTACGGGCAGTGTGTCGCTGGCAAAATACGGACTTGAAAAAACGTGTGTGAACCCCCCAACCGAGGGCGACAGCATACGCTATACCATCACCAACGAAGACGGGCAGAAGTTCGAGTTCACCAATTTCTTCCTTGAACCGGAAACCTATCAGGACGCCTTTCGGGCGGCTGGATTCCGGGATTTTCAATGGGTCGCCGTCTCGTTGCACCCAGCCCAGCGAAACGATCCCTTCTGGGACGACTTCTTGAGGGACCCGCCTCTTATCGCCTTTTCGGCGTCGAAATGAGGCGAGGCCAAGGGCTAAGGGATCGTTCTCGCCAGGCGGAAGCCGAGGCTGATGTTGAGATCGCCAGGCGCATAGGGGTGGCGATTCACGGCGCGGCAAGAGTGGGCGGTGCTGCGCCAACCCCCGCCGCGGCGGACCCGGCTGGTGCCTGTGGCGGGACCTTGGGGGTCAATGACTTGACCAGCGGGATAGTCTCCGTACCAATCTGCCACCCACTCCCAGACGTTGCCATGCATGTCATACAGCCCCCACCCGTTAGGCTGATAGCTCCCGACCGGGGCGGGACCACTGCCGACACCGTCTGAACAGGTCGTGTTCCGCCACTCCAAGCCCGTGCTCTCGTCGGCGTGATTCGCATATTGGCAGAGTTGGGACTCCGCGTCTCCAAAGTGGTACCGCGTCTGCGTCCCGGCCTGCGCGGCGTACTCCCATTCCGCTTCGGTCGGCAGCCGGTAGGTCGTCTCTCCCGTCCGGGCGTTCAACTCCTCGATAAAAGTTTCTACGTCCTCCCAGGAGATCCCCTCCACCGGGCAGGTATCGCCACAGTTGCGGAAAAACGACGGACTGTCTCCCATCACTGCTCGCCACTGCGCTTGAGTAACTTCGTACTTTCCTAAATAAAACGGCTGGCTGATCGTCACCTGGTGTAGTGTTTCATCCTCTTCATGGTCCTCCGCTTCCGCCGGCGAGCCCATTTGGAACGTGCCGGCCTCAATCCGTACAAATTCCATCGCGAGGCTGTTGATCAGCTCCTCGCCCTCCGGCCCAAACACCATCTCCAGGTGTTGCGTACTCTGGTTCCACTCAAACCGCACGCTCTCCCCTGGCGAGGGGAAATCCAGCACCCGGACCTGGGCGCTCGCCCCTCTCACAAACTCCTCCCCGGTGGTCGCCACCTCGAACGTACTCCGCGCAAATTCCAGCCCGTCATCGTAGGCCACGGCGGTGTGGGTTCCATCACCCAGATGCGTCCAGTTCTGGACCGTACTAAAGCCGTTGTTTGTGTCGCCACACACCCCGGCGGTATCGGACCGCTCGTTGCCGTACGGCAGGGGAATCGGGTCTCCATCGTTGAAGCTGATCGTAAGCCGCCCGTTGGCAGCGCACTTCCAACCCGAGATCACCCCAATGCCCGACAATTTGGCCGTATTGCTCGGGATCTCAAGCGCTCCGCTCTGAGCGTGCGCCAGCGCGCCAACGAGGACCATCAAACTAGTCCAAACCCCCAAAAGACACAAACGAAACACAAAAGACATCAGACCCTCCTCACCTATGTTTTGGCATTTCGGGTACAACCCCCCTCAGGCGGTAAGAAACGCGAGACAGGTCCAGCAGATGGCTGCCAGGCTGGCGGCAACCGAGGCTTGCGGGATCTGTGTCTTGACGTGCTCCATCAGGTCGCAGCCGGTACACATGGCGCTCAGCACGGTGGTGTCTGAGATCGGCGAGCACTGGTCGCCATAGACGCTGCCGTCCATCACCGCAGCGAAACACAGTGTCATGAACAGCTCGGGGTGGGCGAGACCGTGCGCCCCGGCAATCGCCCAGGCGAGCGGCATGGCGAGTGGAAAGGCCACCGCATAGGTGCCCCAACTTGTCCCGGTAGAAAAGGCGATAATCATGGTCAGGATCTGAAGTAAGACCGGCAGGAGGAAATAGGGAATGCTCTCGCCGAGCTGGTCAACCAGAAAGACCGCGCCGCCGATTTGGGTGTTGACGCCGCCGATCGTGATCGCGAGTAGCAGGATGACGGAGCCGAGCACAACGCCCTTGATACCATCGTGAAACCCGGCCATGAGTTCCTTGAGCGGCATGCCCTTGGCCAGCGCAAGGCCCGCCGCCAGGAGCAGGGATACACCGAACGCCCAGTGCACGTTGGGCGAGCCTGTGGCGATAAAGGTGCCGATGGCAATCCCGATCAGCGCGCCCAAGGGCAGGAAGAACTCCAGCACGTGCGGCGTATAGCCGTCGGGCACGTTGCTGGCCTGCAATTCTCTGGCGCTCAGCGGCTCGGCCCAGGCCGCGTCGAGTTGGCCAGTGGTGCGGGAGCGCTCCATGGCCACGGCCAGGCGCTTGCCGAGGAAAAGAGGCTTTTCGATGCAGAGCAGAAAGGTGCCGAGGACGGCAAAAACAGCGTAAAAACAAAACGGGACACTCTGAAAGAAAAAGCTGATGCGGTCGGCTTCGGTCGCCAGAAAACTCACCCCGGGGACAAAGATGAACGCCTGCACGTAGCCCGGCCAGGCGTTGAATGCGAGCTGCGAGGCAATGGGTGAGGCAGTCGAATCGACAATATAGGCCAGTTCTTCGTGGCTGACGGTTTCTTTGTCGGCAATGGGCTTGACTGTGGTGCCGACTACTACCGTGCTCATGGTTCCACCCTGAAAGAAGATGACGCCGAGCATCCAGGCCACGAGCTTCGCGCTCCTTGGGCCACGGACGAAACGTGCGGTCATGAACTCAGCAAAGGCCTGTGCCGCGCCAGTGCGCGACCAGATACCCATCAGCCCCCCGAGCAGCCACAAGTAGAGCAACACAATGCTGGCCACATTGGTCGTGGCCAGGGCGGGAATCAGCACTTGGCCCGTCAAGTCGTACTGGCCCAGAATCAGCGCGCCGGAGACGATCCCGCCCAGCAAGGCGGTGACGGGTTCTCTGGTGACCCAACACAGCAGCACCGCGACAACCGCTGGCAGCAAGGACCAATAGCCCCAGTGATACTGGGCAGTCAGCTGGGAATAGACAGTGGTGGCTTCTCCATCGTGCTGCTCGGTTGCCGAGACAAACTCCTCCGTGACCGCCGGCGCAGTGTGTGAGCCATCGACCCGCGCCGGATTAAGCTCTGCCCGCTCAATTGGAACCGCGTCGAAATACGCTGGCTCGCCTCGAGAGATATAATACAAACGTCCGTCACGGTCTGTGTGGACGTCCAATACGGCCTGGGTCACCGTCCAGGTCGGCGGGATAGTTGCCCCGACGATCCCGGAGAGAATCAGGGCGCCGGAAAAAAAAATGAAGTTGAGCATATTAGGAGGGCATCTCCGTCTCGTTCAGACAGCTCTCATCAGTATCTGGCTGTGTTCCCTTTTTGCGTACCAGTACGTATGAGCCGCATGGCCAGACCCTAGGCAACCCCCAGGGGTTTGTCAAAAGGGGTTTGTCAAATTTTGTCGTCCCTACGGTCGCGCGCGAGGACTAGGTTTTTGTCAGGTGTGTGTATACGATGCCGCGATGATCTTCCCGGTCCCTGCCTCCGCTAGCAAGAGAACCCGGTCGTACTCCAACAGCTCTGACCAGCCGCTGCTGGGGCTGAACTCATCTTCGCTCAAGGCGGCGAGACGCTCGGGCTCTGCAAGTTCCGCGTCCGTCAGGGCGCGAAATCGTCGTTCAAGGTCAATAAAGTGCGTCATGATCCTCTGGCCGTCTCCTCATGTTCCGAGCGCTATGTCCAGCTTTGGAAGACCGTGATGGAGGTCTCGCTTTTGAGGTACGTCCACTCATCCCGCTTCTTCGAACAGCAGACCTTGGGCCGGATTTGCCACTGCGGAGAGCAGCGACTTGGTGTCGATTCGCTCTCCTTTGTCACGTGGATATAGCGCAGCTAACTGAGGGATAGCGATCTCTGCCACAGAGAAGTAATGGGGATCGACTTCGAGCCCTATGCTTTCGACCTGCACTGCCTCGCAGGCTGCGACGGTTGAGCCTGAGCCCATAAAGGGGTCAAGTAGGATGCCCGGCATCGGCATCAGCATACGACAGAACAGTCTCAGGAGTCGTTGCGGCTTGAGAGACGGATGGTCGGCAAGCTGTTTTTCGATCCGGGGCGTTTTCGTGCTGGGAATGACATCCGGGATGGGACGATTCCCGTCGAGCATCTTGAGTGCCCCAACGCCCCACTTGCGGAGATTCTGAGCGACCGTCTTTTCTGAGAGGGGTTTGCGGAACAGCAGCCAGGGTTCGTAATTGCCCCGTGGACTGACGCACAAATCAGGAAATTCACGCTCGGCATTTTTAGGTCGATCGCCACCCCTGAATCCGTGATAGACACGCATGATGGAGCCCCGGGGCTCCAAACCGGCTTCAAGCAGTCCGTGGAACACATGCGAAGAAAGGACTGGATTCGAGGCCACAAGCACCTGTGCACCAGGGACGAGGGCCGGAAGGAGAAGTTCTCCCCAGTGGGCGAAGTACTTTTCCAGCGTCCGCCGCTGATCCAGCGTCAGCACTGAAAAGCGGGGTAGCGGCTTCCTCTTCTTCCCATCAAATTCGGGCGGTATTCTCCATACCCCCCCTCGTCCCTTCCGCAGCTTGCCAATTTCATTGGACGAGAACTCAACCAAGCCGTACGGCGGATCGGTGCAAACGCTGTGGAGTGTCCGCGGCTTCTGCTCTGCCAACCATGGGAAGCAGTCGGTATTGAGAATTTCTTTCATATTCAACTATAGTTGAAAGACAATTATCACGCTTTATGGCATCAATCAAGCCTCAATGGACAGCGCCAAAGCACGCCTGGGTCTCGCCATCCGCGCACAGCGGGAATCCCTAAAGCTCTCCCAAGAAAAGCTTGCTGAACGAGCCAGCATTACCTACCAATATCTCTCCGCAATCGAGAACGGGCATGAGAATTTTACAATTGGTGTCCTCGAATCGCTTGCCGCCGCCCTTGGGACACCGCTTCCCGCTCTCGTTTCCGCGGCCTACAAACAGCGCAGGCAAGATGCGGACTACCCCCGAATTAATCGCGCCTACCTTCGCAAGGTCCCTCTTCCGCCTGGCCTCACCCTCCATCACATCGCCAATAGCTTGAACGAGACGCAAAGGGTCGTCCGTTTACTCAATCAGTCTCTGATCGACGTCAGCGGCAGAGCGCTTCCGAGCTACATACAGACAAATAACTTTAGTGGCATTGTCTCGAACGTCCTCAGCGATTCCTTCGACCGTTTAACGCCCTATAAGCATAATCACGATCAACGTTACCCAGACCTCGTGAATCGCACTTCGGGACTTGAAATAAAAACGACAATTCGAGTCGGTAAAGGCGGCGAGAGCCATAACGGGCACTCGGGCTGGCACTTAGTTGCCTGCTTTAAGCTCACGCCCGACAGCGGTGATATTCTCTTCATTCATGCGATGTTCGCCGAACTCATCGGTCATACCCGCCCAGACTCGGACTGGAATTATGTGGGAAGTCGCGTGGATAGCGTATCAGGGAGCCAACGAACCGAAACATATAGCACCACAGGAATTGGGACAACCAAGTTGCGGGATGGTTCGGCTTATCTAGACCCGAATGAGATTTCTTACAAACGTTGGCGTCGTCAACATACAGGTCCAATACCAAAATACTCAATTTTTCACCCCGACAACACGGCCTAACGAGGAGCCGGAGCCGGGGAGCCCAAAGCTGCCGTTTTGCCCCGTTTGCACTCAGGGGGGAGTCCCGCATTTCATGCCAGGAGCCCCTTTTTCCTACAGGTGGGGATAAAAGCGAAAAGTGATGGACTGAACAACACAAGGCTCCCGGTCGTGTGAGAGAGAGGACTAGGTTTTTGTCAGGCGTCTGTATACGATGTGGCAATCAAGGTACCGGACAGAGAGGTAATTCCCCCTCACCCCGACCCTCTCCCTCCAGGGGAGAGGGAGGAAATAAAGGAGCAGGGCTATGCGACTCCAACTGGCGCTCAACGTCCGTGATCTCAAGGAGGCGGTCGAGTATTACTCGAAGCTCTTTGCCGTCAAACCTCACAAACTGAGGGAAGGGTACGCCAATTTTGCGATTGATAAGCCGCCGCTCAAGCTCGTGTTGTTCGAAAACCCGGAGGCTGATGAGCGACTCAATCATCTCGGTGTCGAGGTGTTTGATGACGCTGAGATTGCCTCTGCTACCACACGGTTCGAGGCGGCGGGTATTCTGCCAGAGGTCCAACGTGGCAAGACGTGTTGCCACGCGACCCAGAACAAGGTGTGGGCCGCAGAGCCGCAAGGGCTGCGCTGGGAATGGTATCGGGTCACGGACGATGATCCTGCGGGGTGAGAGAGGAGCGCGCTGACTCTGAAGAGCTGGCAAAACGCCTCCAGGTCCTGACAGCGGCCCCAGGTTGCTCCTATGAAGCCGCAGCGTCAGGCCAGACTTGATACGGCTACCGGTCGCTCATACGGTTCAGTGGATACCTGCGTCTCGGGTGCCGCCACGCGCAGCGGCGGGCTGCTCTCGCTGTGCGATTCCCTAGGTGAAAAAGTCGTTGACATCCCGGCGGCGAACACTTAGCGTAATTCATTAGCGGACACGCAACTGGATAGGTATGACTACGTCTGGCAACAGTTCCGAGCACGGCAGCCACGACCACCAGCATCCCGGCCTCGTCAGCGGGCACGACCATTCCCACGAGCTGCGCGGGGCGAGCAAGCGCAATCTGCTCATCGCTTTGGTGCTGGTCTTCGGCTATATGTTCGCCGAGATCATCGGCGGCATACTCTCCGGCAGTCTGGCACTCATCGCCGGTGCGGGGCACATGGCGACCGACGCGGCGGCCATTGCCCTGGCGCTGCTCGCCATGCGCTTCGCCGAAAAGGTTGCCACCGCGGAGCGCACCTACGGCCATTATCGCTTCGAGATTCTGGCTGCCCTGTTGAACGCGCTCACTCTCTGGGTGGTCGCCGCCGGGGTGATCTACGAGGCATACCACCGCTTCTACGACATAGATGAGCACGAGATTGAGGGCCTGCTGATGCTGTCGGTAGGAGCTGTCGGCCTCGTCGTCAACATCACCGCGGCATGGGTGCTGCATCGCTCGGCGGAGCACAGCGTCAACGTCGAGGGAGTCTTCCGGCACGTGATGGCCGACCTGCTGGGAGCCGTCGCCGTCGTCATTTCAGGCATCTTGATCTGGGCCTTCGAGTGGACGATCACCGATCCCATCCTGAGCGTGTTCGTCAGCTTGATCATCATACGCGGCACCTGGCGCCTGCTCGCCAAGGTTGTCCATGTGCTGCTCGAGGGCACCCCGGAGCATATCGACGTGTACAAGCTTTGCAGCAAGATGGAAGAGTTGGAAGGCGTCACTCTGGTCCACGACATCCACGTCTGGACCATCTCCCCCGGCAACGAGGCGCTCACCGCTCACGTCATCACCGACCCCGACTACTTCGGCGACCTCAACCCCCTGCTGCGCCGCCTGCGGGAGATCGCCTCTCGCGACTTCGGCATTGGCCACGTCACGATTCAGTTGGAGCAGTCAGCGTCAGACTGCCCTGAGCGCCACCACGTCAACCACCTGCTCGCACACGCGAGGCCGGGGAAATGAATGTACGCCGCAACGGGGGAAGAGGCTGCGCACGGGAGGGGCAGCACCTGGGCACGAAGAATAACTTGTCGTTGTATTCACTCGCAGATTGGCACGTCGTCCCTGGCGAGCAGCGCCTCAAGCCTGTCTGGCGTCTCTTGAAGGATCGAACTTGACACCCATCGCTCGAATAGGTAAGAATGCCCCCCGTTTACGTTGAGGTGAGTTGCCCGTATCTGGATGCCCGGCAGACGGGCGACACAGGATCAACGGCCACATGAATGCAACCGAAAACGCCCACGTCGCGTTTGAGCGCGTGTGCAAGAGCTACGACGGACGGGTCCAAGTCGTGCGCGATCTCGATCTGAGCGTGCGCGAAGGAGAGTTTCTGACCCTGCTCGGCGCCTCCGGGTCGGGCAAAACCACCTGCCTGATGATGCTGGCCGGCTTTGAGACGCCCACATCGGGCACCATCCGCATCCACGGCCGCTCGGTGCACGACCTGCCGCCGCGCAAGCGGGGTATCGGCGTGGTCTTTCAGAACTACGCGCTGTTTCCGCACATGACGGTCGGCGGCAATCTGGCGTTTCCGCTGGAGGTCCGCGGAGTTGACCCGGAGCAGCGCCGGGAGCGCGTCCGGCGCGTGCTGCAACTTGTTCGCCTGGAAGGACTTGAGGAGCGGCGTCCCAGCGAGTTGTCCGGCGGCCAGCAGCAACGCGTGGCTATCGCCCGAGCGCTGGTGTTTGAACCTAGCCTGGTGCTGATGGACGAACCGCTCGGCGCCCTTGATCGCCGTCTGCGTGAGGAAATGCAGTATGAGATCCGGCGCATCCAGCGCAGCCTGGGGGTCACGGTCGTGTACGTCACCCACGACCAGCAGGAGGCGATGGTGCTGTCGGACCGGGTTGCCGTCTTTCGCCGCGGCCGGATTGAGCAGGTCGCCCTGCCTGAAACGCTCTACGAAGAGCCGCAACGCCCGTTTGTTGCCAGCTTCATCGGCGAAAATAATCTGCTGCACGGGCGTGTCCTCGGCGTCGAACGGGGTATCTCGCAGGTAGAGGCTGGCGGTCAGATCGTCCAGGCCTTCCAGGTTGAGCCGTGCAAACCGGGCGCCGCCGTCACCCTCGCCATCCGTCCGGAGCGGGTCTGCCTGGCGCCCAAGCCGGGGCTGTACAGCAACAGCTTTGAAGCCGATATCGAAGACATTACGTTCCTGGGCGATCACCTGCGCCTGCGGGTGGCCGTGTGCGGCAGCAGGGACTTCATCATCAAGGTCCCGAATATCGTGGGCCACGGTGCCGTGCTGGAGGGAGACCGGGTCCAGATCGGCTGGACGACGACCGATTGCCGGGCCCTGGAGCCGGACGAGGAAGAGAACACACTATGACACTCCCCCCATATCGCGTCCGAATGCGCCCGGCGGTTTACGTCGCGGCAATCGTCTTGCTGGCCGGGCTGAGTTGGAGCCGCCCGGCCGCTGGCAGCGAATCGCTCACCGTGGTCTCCTGGGGAGGCTCCTACGCCCGCGCCTGTCAGAAGGCGTATCACGAGCCATTCAGCGCCGAGACGGGCATCACGATTCGCCTGGAGTCCTACAATGGCGGCTTGGCCCAAATCCGGGCCCAGGTGGAGACCGGCGCGGTGCACTGGGACCTGGTTGACCTGGAAATGGCCGATGCGGCGCGGGCTTGTGACGAGGGTCTGCTTGAACCTTTCTCCGGCATCGTCCTGCCACCGGCGCCGGATGGGACACCGGCGGCGAAGGATTTTTTCCCCGGTATGCTCACCGAATGCGGCGTAGGCATGCTGTTCTACTCCACGGTGTATGCCTATAACCCCGAGTACATTGCCGGTCCCAAACCGACAACGATCCGCGATTTTTTCGACCTGGAGAAATTCCCCGGCCGTCGCGGCATGCGCCGCAGTCCGCTGGTCAATCTGGAGTTCGCTCTGATGGCCGACGGGGTACCCGTGGATCAGGTGTATACAACGCTGAACACGCCGGATGGTATGAACCGGGCATTGCGTAAGCTCGACACGATTAAGGACCAGATCGTCTGGTGGGAAGCCGGCGCGCAGCCGCCGCAGATGCTGGCCGACGGCGAGGTCGTGATGAGTACGGCCTATAACGGCCGGATCTTTAACGCGCAGGTCCTGGAAAAGCAGCCCTTTGTGATTGTCTGGGACGGCCAGGTGCTGGACCATGGCATCCTCGGCATTGTCGCCGGCACGCCGAAGTTGGAAGCGGCGCGCAAGTTTCTCACTTTTGCAACTCGGACGGAGTCCCTGGCCGCAATCGGTCGCTATATTGCCTACAGTCCCGCCCGGCGGTCAGGAACAGCCCTGATTACAACCCATCTCGAAACCGGTGTGGACATGCAGCCGCATATGCCGAGCAGTCCCGCAAACATCGCCCGTGCCCTGCGCAACGACTGGGAGTGGTGGAGAGATCACGGCGACGAGATGAATGAGCGCTTTAGCGCATGGCTGGCTCGCTGAAAAAGAATACACGTGTCCTCCAATAGACATGCAGGTGTTGACACGTTTATTTTTTTCGGTCCACGGCTCCGCGCTGTCGGGCTGGTCCTGCCCCTGGCGGCTTTTATCGGGCTGACCTTCGTTGCTCCGCTGGCGACCATGCTGTCGCGCAGCGTCCATGATCCGGTGGTCGCCGATGCGCTGCCCGAAACCCTCGACCTGTTGCGGGACTGGGATGGCACGCATACCCCGCCGGAGCCGGTGTTCGAGGCGATTGTAAACGAACTGCGCAGAGCGCACCAGGAACGCAGTCTCGGACGGATCGCAACCCGTATCAACCGCGTGCGCGGCGGATTGCAGAGCGTCATCGCCCGCACGGCGCGTCGATTGCGCGGAGCGGAGGGCCCTGCGTGGCGCGACACGCTGATCGGCATCCACGTTGCGTGGGGCGATGTACAAACCTGGCACGCGATTCGCCGCGCTGGCCAGCGCTTCACCGCGCGCCACTATCTACACGCGCTGGACCTGGAACGCCGAAACGATGGCCACATCGCCCGGCGACCGACCGAGTATCGCGTTTATCTGCCCCTCCTGTGGCGTACTCTGGTCGTGAGTCTGAGCCTGACCGGGCTGTGCCTGCTGCTCGGCTATCCGGTCGCGTATCTGATCGCCCATGCCCCACCCCGCCGGGCGAGCCTCTTGCTGCTGCTGGTGCTGGTTCCGTTCTGGACCTCCTTGCTGGTGCGAACGACCGCCTGGATTGTGCTGCTCCAGACGCAGGGAGTGATCAACACCGCGCTCGTCGCGCTCGGCCTGATCGCCGACGACGGCCGCCTGGCCATGGTCTACAACATGACCGGCACCATGGTCGCCATGACCCACGTCCTGCTGCCTTTCATGGTGCTGCCGCTGTACGCGGTCATGCGCACCATCCCGCGGTTGCACATGACCGCAGCCGCGTCACTCGGCGCGCGTCCGGCCCAGGCATTCTGGCGGGTCTACTGGCCTCAGACCTTGCCGGGCGTTGGTGCCGGCGGGCTGCTGGTCTTCATCCTGGCGCTCGGCTTCTACATCACGCCTGCGCTGGTCGGTGGCCGCAGCGGCCAGCTCATCGCCAGTATGATCGCCTACCACATGCAGAGTTCCCTGAATTGGGGGCTGGCCGCTGCGCTCGGCGGCCTGCTGCTGGCCTTCGTGCTAGTGCTGTATCTGGTGTACGACCGCCTGGTGGGCATTGAGCGGATGAGGCTGGGCTGAAATGACACTGAGAGGAGCCTGGGAGCGCGCTGGTCGGATCGCCTATCTGACATTCTGCACTGCGGTGTTTGTGTTTCTGATTGCGCCGATTGTGGTGATTGTGCCGCTCAGCTTCAACGCCGAACCCTACTTCACCTTTACCGAGGGAATGCTGCACCTGGAGCCGCTCGCCTATTCGCTGCGTTGGTACCGGACTGTGATGGGCGACCCGGAGTGGGTCCAAGCCCTGCTCAACAGCCTGTTCATCGGCCTGTCTGCCACCGCCCTGGCGACCGCGCTCGGCACGCTTGCGGCGCTGGGACTGACGAGTCCTGCTCTGCCGGGTCGCTCGGTGATCATGGGCCTGCTGATCTCCCCGATGATCACCCCGGTGATCATCTCGGCGGCAGGCATGTTCTTCTTCTACTCGAACCTGGGTCTGACCCAGACCCACCTGGGGCTCATCCTGGCCCACGCCACGCTGGGCACGCCGTTTGTCGTCATCACGGTGACTGCCACGCTGTCCGGTTTCGACATCAACCTGTATCGCGCAGCGGCCAGTCTGGGTGCCGGGCCGCTGCGGACTTTCCGACGCGTCGTGCTGCCGCTGATCGCCCCGGGCGTGATGTCCGGTGCCGTCTTCGCGTTTGCCACCTCGTTTGACGAAGTAGTGACGGTGCTGTTCATGGGCGGCCTGGAACAGCGCACCATTCCGCGCCAGATGTGGACTGGCATCCGCGAGCAGATCAGCCCGGCGATTCTCGCCGTGGCCAGCTTGCTCATCGTTTTCTCGCTGCTGTTCCTGCTCACCGTTGAATGGCTGCGCCGACGCGCACAGGCGGACTAGAGCGTGATTACGTCTGATAAAAGTCTATTATGTCCCGCTTGGCATTGGATAGCGATTGATCCGTGATGCTGGCGGCGCGGCCCGCGGCTGGACTGAAGGTGACCCTGCCCCCCTGATCGGCCGCCGCGGCACACACCGGCCCTGAGCCCCCGTCTCCCCCCTGTTACGGTCCGGGTGCGCCCCCTTTACAACCCCTGGCCATTCTTCTTTAACTCACGTGTTCCGATTCGTCGGGACAGCTACGGAGGACAGGTATGGCATCGCAGTGGATCGTGTTCCCTCTCTTGGTCTTTATCTGCGGGACCGTCGGGTGCGCCCCGAAAAATGCGTCCCAATTCCGGCAGGATCTCGCCGCTCAGCAACGGGTGGACGCGGCCAAAGGCGGGACGCTCGGGGCGGCCCTGGGGGGGGCGGCGGGGGCGACGATTGGCTTTCTGCTGCCGATCCCGGGCGGCACGCTGATGGGGGCCGGGATTGGGGCCGCCCTGGGCGGCGCCAAAGGGGCGGCGGCGGGGGCCGACAACGCGGTCTCCGCCGCGCAAGCCGACCTCCAGCACCAGCAATTACAGGTCGAAACAGAGCGGCTGAAATTAGAGCTGGAGCGAGAGAAACGGGAGTTGGAGCGAGAGAGACGGGCGCTGGAAGTTGAGGAATGACCGCCCGGCGGGACCCCCCTCTCGCGGCCCGCGTCAAGCCTCCGGCTGGAGAACCGCCGCCCGGCTGACTCGCGCGGGTTGCGTCTGATAATTCGCTATTATGTGTACTTTGTGTGTTGAATTGAGGGAGATCACGCGGCTCCCCCGGCCGCCTAGATCCGGACCACCGCCCGCTCACCGGCCCGGCGTCCCGGCTCCGCCCCAGCAAACCCGCCTAGGCGTTCCTCCTCCGGCTTGCTATGTTGTCGGCCACTCGTGGGGGTCTTGTACAAGGAGGAACGCATGCGCGAAAAAGGAAAACGTCAACAGCCCGTCCCGCAGCTGGTATGTCTCTTGGCCATCCTTGTCCTGGTGGGGAGTTGGGCGGCGCCTGCGCCCGCCCGTGCCGCCGAAGGGCAGAGCTATCAGGCCGCGGTGGATTGGCTCGAACAGTATCGGGACGCCGCGCCGACGTTTGCCCCCGGCCAAACCCTGGGCCTGCCAGACCGCCAAGCGCTCGAACCGTTCCTGCCCCAGTCGGTCTGGGCGTACTATTTCTTTGACGACATGGAGATGGAAATTGCCCCGACGGGCGAATATCCAGCCGCGCCCGAGTGGGGCCAAAATGTCGTGCCCGGCTACTATCTGGATGAGCAAGGCGTGCTGGTCGATTTTAAGGGCGGCGGCTTTCCATTTCCGACGATCGCTCCCGATGACCCGCAGGCGGCGGTCAAGGTCATCTGGAATATGCTATGGCGACCTGGTACTGACGACTACGTGATGCCGATGGTGGCGTGGTCGCGCGGTGAACACGGCCAGCTTGATCGCGAATTTGAGTTTACCTCGATCAACGCCGAATATGCCCGCGGCGCGAACTGCCTGGTGCCGGGGTATGAAGAGGTCCGCAGTAAGATGTTGATGGAGTTCCGGTCCCCCCGGGATATGACCGGGGCCAAGAACCTGTCCATCACCTACGTCGATCACTACAGAGAAGACAGCGGCTGGATGTATCTGCCCGCCCAGCGCAAACCCCGCCGGACCCTGGCCTCAGAGCGCACCAGCGAGATGATGGGGATGGATCTTATCCGGGAAGACATGATGGGCTTTGGCGGTAAAGTCCATGAGCAGAACTGGACCTATCTGGGGCGCAAGAAGGTACTGGCGACCATCAACGTGGCCACCAACCCGGCGGCCGGCGGGCCTCACTTATGGGTGCCGAACAAGACGCGCTGGGAGGTCCGCGACACCCACGTGCTGCTCATCGACCCCAAGAGCGCAGATCATCCCTACAGCCACAAGATCGTCTTCATCGATACGGAAACCTATTGGACGCTGTGGATGGTGGCCTTTGATCGGCAAGACGACCAGCTGCTGCGGTTGAGTCAGCACTTTCTGAAGTACTCGGAGAGTTATGCCCACGAGACCGCCATGCAGGCGCCCTTCCTCACACAGGATTTTTCCAACAATGTCGGCCACCATGTCTTCATTCATGTCGGCGAGACCGACATCAATGCCAAGAAGCCACACGCAACCTACTCTCACTGTTATGTGATGAAGCGCCTCTTCTCGGCGGGGCGGGCCAAACAGTTTTACTCGCTACGCAATATGGTCAGTGGACGGCGCTGAGGGGGGCCGGGATTGGGGCCGCCCTGGGCGGCACCAAAGGCGCGGCGGCGGGGGCCGACAACGCGGTCTCTGCCGCGCCAGCCGCCCTCCAGCACCAGCACTGACAGGTCGAAACAGACCGGCTGAGATGAGAGCTGGAGCGAGAGAAACGGGCGCTGGAAGTTGAGGAATGACAGCCCGGAGGGATCACCCTATCGTGGCCTGCACCCGCGCGGGTTGCGTCTGGTACTGCCCTATTCTGTCCGTCCCCGAACCGCAGAAAAGCCGCTGTGATTCACGTCGGCGGCTTTTCTGCATCCTGGTCTCTCTAAGGGAAAAAACCAGGGGAGGACGTTTCATGAGGCATAATTTTATCAAAGCGGCGGCCCGCGTTATTGCATCTGATAAAACTGTATTATGTGAACAAGGCAAAGTCTTAGCCAGCCTCCCTACGGTATTGCCAAACAGTAGGGCCTGGTGAGGTAATCCCATTTTATGGGCAAGGCAGAAAAGGTGGGAAAAGTGGGAAAACCGGTGGAAAGAGAAAGAGAGGGAACATGTGGGCGTCCGTCCCTATCGGTGTGTTGGTCGGGCTGGTGGGGACTTTCCTGGCGGTCCTGTTCTGCGGCGGCGCCGAAAAATGTATTGTTCAGCTTTTCGGGCTAGAGGAAGGGCAAAAATACGAGGCCCTGAAGTTTCTCGGCATCGGCATGGGCGGCGCGGTGCTCGCCCTGCAAGCCGTGATAGCCAACAAACGCGCCCAGGCGATGGAGAACACCGCGAAGGCCCAGGCTGATGCTGCGAAGGCCCAGGCCAAGGCCACACAAGAGCAGGCAAAAGCGAACAAGAACACCGAGCAGGGGCAGCGGCAGGAACGGCTGAAAAACGCGATTGAGCACCTGGGCCATTCCTCGGACTCGGTGCGCCTGGGCGGCGCTTACGAGCTCTTCCATCTGGCGGAGGATGAGGATACGGCGGAAAATAAGAAAGACTTACGTCAGACCGTGCTGGACATCCTCTGCGCCCATATCCGCCAGACGACGCGCGAACGCGAATATAGAAAAGACTATAAGCAGAACCCCTCGGAGGAAATCCAAAGCCTCCTGACTCTGCTCTTCGTGCAGGAGCATAAGGTCTTCACAGGGCTCCACATCAACTTGCAGGAAAGCTGGCTAAACGAGAGCAATCTCAACAAAGCACGTTTAGAAAAGGCTAATCTGAGGGGAGCGCAACTGCACGGGGCTCATCTGGAAGGAGCGCAGCTGCACGGGGCCTCTTGCAACCTGATATATCCTGATGAGTCATTTGAAACGGTCATAAACAGGCGGATTGGCGAGGAGAGTGACCTGTCCGGAGTGATTTCCGCAGGCGGATTGACCCAAGAAGCTGTAGCCTCCATCGGGAAAGGCTTGCCTGATGAAGACGCAAATGAGCTGCGAGAGAAGCTGAAAATGCATATCGGGGATGCGGGAAGCCGAGTGTTCGGGTTACCAAAAAACAGCGGTGCCCACCAGGGAACGTACACGAAAGAAGCAGCCGCCCAATGGATTGCCGAGTACAAGACAGCCCTGTCAGCCGTGTCTGAGAGCGGTTGATGCCCCTGCCCTGGCTGACACGAGCCGAGGACATCCGCCCGGCCTCGCGTGTTGCGTCTGATAAGGGGCAAAGTGCCAAGTTTGCCCCTTTGACTTCAGCTCTTCAATCGACCCATTCGCCGAATGACCCGGGGTTGCGGCGACTTGCACAAGCCGGACAGTCGCATGTGTTGCCGCGGGAATCTCCGATGTGAACGAGGCCATGGAGCGTGCCCTCCTTGCTGTCGAAGCACTGTAGCAGAGGGCGTATCAACTCGGGGTTTCGCTTTTCATAAAGGAGCCAAGTGGCATGGGCGACCAAATCGGCCAACTGCAACAGGCGGGATTCCTGCATACTGGCAAAATAAGGAATGTCGGCGAGGTTGTTGATAGCCCCCCAGGCCGTCCCCCGTTGGCGGAAGTTGTGAACCCAGACTTTGGCTCTCTTGTCGAACCGCCCCTCGGCGAAGACCAGTAATCCTCTCTGTGTATTCCCCTCACGGTGGCTCCGGGTCAAGAAGTTGTCGAAGCGCTTGCATATTTGCTCTGTGGCAGCCTCGACAGCTTGTTCTCTCCAAAGCGTCGCGTTCTTTTCGACCGCCGCAGCATAGAGTAAACGACCTTGGTCTGGGGCAGCCACGATGACATCTGTTAGGTCCTTTATTACCGCCTGGCCCACCGCCTCTGGCTGTTTGCGCCAAAAGCCTTTTCTTGCCCGGATAGCCGTCAGATGAAAGGTGATCGGCTGATGGTTGGGGAAATACTTCTCCTGAATCTTCTCAACATGATCGGACAAGTGGTAGGTTTGTCTTTCGAACAACGCGATGCCCGCCAAGACAAAATACCGATCGTTTGCGTCGCTCTCGTTGCCAGACTCGTCAAGGTAGAGCAGATACATGACACCATCCCCAGTCTCGAAACAAAAAAACGCTAACCTGTTGGGGGTTAGCGTTGAAGGCAACTGACTTCAGCGAGTCGCTCAGGCAACTCTGTCGGTCACAGTGGAAGCCTATGCGTCTCCAGATATTTTGTCAACTTCTTCGTGTGAGCGTTCCAAGATGACCCTCGTCCCAACATCGGCCAACACAAATTGTTCACCAACAATCCACGCATAGGGTACGTGCAAGCCGCCCGCTTCATCTTCGGCCCGTAGGAGTGGACCCAGCTCGACTGGGAACAGCGGCTGTTGCTGCGTGGTAAGCTGCTGGCCCACTTGGCGGCCGAGCTGGACAAGGACGCCCAGGAGTTGCGGGTCGGCCTCACGGCTGGCAAGCTGCTCCCGTGGAAGCAAAAAAACTTTGCAATTTGAGTTACAGAGGGGAGTCAAGACCTTAAACGAAGGGATAAGCAATGATACACTATATCATACCGCTGAACGCAGTCTATCGTAGTCGGGTGGTGTCTTCCCGCGGGACCGGTCGGTCCCGCAGACGCAAGAGGAATGAGGAGCACTACACCAGAGCATTATGTGGGGCAGAAGCCATGGAAGGCGCCGGTCACCCTAACATCGAATTCTTCATGGGCCTGTCGGATCGGGGCCCGCTCCCACCCGGTTTGTGCGGGCGTTGCGAAGCGATAGCAACCGGAAGGCGTTGAACACCTCCGCGTAGGTTGCGTCTGATAATGGCCTATTATGTTCACTTCCCGCCTTGATTTTGTTGGGCTTTTTCTACACGCTGCACCCACCCCCAAAAACCCCAGGAAAGCGGGGCTTGCAAGCGGGGGAGTTAGCAGTTGTGTGAGGAGGGAAGATGAGCCAGGAGGAGAATAAGATCCGGATGAAAGTATCCGCAAGCGAGGCGGCGCGAGAAATTTCACAGATTGAGCACAAAACGTGTCAGCGGGGTTTAGAAAGGTACTGGACGACCTATCAGGACAACACGGGGAAGGATCAGGCCACGGCGCAAAGTATTTGCTGGTTATCTTGTTGGGCAAAGACGGGAAGGGGGAGTAGGAAAGCACTCACACAGGCCCAGCACGCGTTCGATGATATTTTTGACCAGCCTCATGACTGGCTGACGGCGCGGCTTCCACAGGAGGATGCGAAGAGGCTGAGATACAAGAACCGCAGAGAGCTGGTCAAACGCAGAGAGCAAGATTTCACTGACTGTTTGAAACGCAACTCGCCCAAGTCTCAATAGATCCGTCGTCCTTCACCCCGGCAAGCCCAAGCCCCCAATTGTCTATGAGAGGAGAGATTCCCATGGCCAGCCTCT
The DNA here is from genome assembly GCA_965231765.1 of Binatia bacterium. Classification (GTDB taxonomy): domain Bacteria; phylum Desulfobacterota; class Binatia; order Bin18; family Bin18; genus JAAXHF01. Next base: position 1,763,920 of record OZ246887.1, on the reverse strand, counting down.
TCAGACTCGTCTCCCTCCTGTGTGGGATCACCGCGGTCGCCGTCCTCTGCTGCAACACGTACTTCCCGCTCAACCCGGCCGGTGTCCAGCCGATCTGGGACTATGTGGTTGATCCGCTGACGCTGCTTGTCCTGGGCTTGGTGGTCACCCTCAACGTTCGTGATTCACTCCAGACTCTTGGTGTGGAGCCGGAGCGGCACCAGCGGCCGGTCGAGCTGTTCACCATGGTCACCGCGTATGTCGGTCTGGTCTACCTGCATAACTACGTGCTCAAGTTCTCGGAGCATTTTGAGGCCAGCGCCACCATTTGGAACCTCTTTGCCCCGGCGGTGATCGTCCTCACGGGCGTCTCGGCCATTCGCTTCTGGCGGCGTGCCAACAGAGCCTGAGGCGTCCCGAGAAAACCCCGTTTGCCAAGACAGGGGTCGGGAGCTTCGTCTCCGCCCGTATCTCTCGAAGAGAACATGGCGCCACCCGCCGCTCACGGGCCTCCGCTGCTCTGCGAGAGGGGTGCCAGCACGAAGTTCTGCTGGGCCTGCTGCCACACCAGCCGGACGGCTTCGCCAGGGGAGGGGAAGTCTTTCACCACCGTCTCGCCGTGTGTCCCTTGCAGAAACTCGACGCCCAGGGTCGTCACCATAAACGTGGCCCGCCCGAACTCTTCCCCATCCGCCACGGCCCGGACGGTATGTTCCCCGTCGCCGAGCAGGTTCCAGTTGAACAGCAGCCCAAAGCCGTTGTTTGTGTCGCCACATACCGGGGCGGTATCCGCCCGGTCAGTGCCATAGGCGGCCGCCATGCGTGGCCCGCCGTTGATCTCCAGCTCGACCACGGCGGCGTCACACACCCAGCCCGATAACAGGCCGATGCCGCTCTGGAAGGAGGCCGGCCCCGGGTTCTCTAAGCTGCCCGACGGGCGCGGCGGCGGTGGTGGTGGCGGCGCGGTGGCGTCGTCGATGATCGTCCCGGTCGCGTCCAAAGTTGTTCCACCGCCCGCCAGGGTCGCCTTCGTCGCGTTGCGTAGCCGCACCGTAAACGTCTCTTCCTCGGCCTCGGCCACGTCGTCGTTGAGGATGGGGACCGTGATCGTCTGCGGGGTCGTACTGTTCGCCGGGAAGGTCAGTGTGCCGCTCTGTGCCGTGTAGTCCTGGCCCGCCATTGCCGTGCCATTCGCAGTCTCATAGTCTACGGTTATCTCCTCACTACTCGCCACGTTCGGCTCGACCGCGAAGACCATCTCGCCGGCGCTCTCTGCCGCCTGCGCGCTCTCCAGCATCAGCGTCACCGGGAGATTCAGCGGGATCTCCACGTCGGCCTCGGATTCCCGGTACACCCGGAACGTGCTGTAACGATAGCCGTCCGCCCAAGCCTTGACTTGCAACAACTCGGTGCCAGCAGCGTCCACCTCGCTGATGGCTATCGAATATTCCTCCGCGCTCAGGCTGGAATCCGCCTCGCGCAGGTAGCCCCAGTTGATCAGCCAGTGCCCGTTTTCCAGTATGTCGACGCTGCCGGTAAAAGGAGCATAGCCGTACCTGCGGTCCAGCCGGACCTCGCGCAGGAACTCGGCCGTGCCGGTGGCCGGGTCGATGTCATACTCCACGGCTCTGGAGAACGCTGGGAGGAGGTCGCTTCTTTTCGGGGGCTCGCCGATTTCCTCGGACAGGCAGTCTACGCCGTTGTCGAACAGCACCACCGTACCCGAAGCGGTCTCCGTTGCATGGTGCTGCCGGCAAAATTCATTCCTGCCGCTCTCGTCGCCGCTGATCGCCAGGAAGGCGCGGTCGTCGGCGTCCTGGTCCGTCCCGCCGAGTTGCCACACGAGGTCGGTTCCAGGGTCGGTCTCCGAGTTCGCGGACCGGTTGATCCTCACGACCTGGGCGCAGCCCCTGGATGACGCGACGACATCTCCGTCGATCAAGGTGAGGGCGTTGATGTGCGCAGTAATGGGCGGGTCCGAGTTCAAGCCATACCTATACCCCAGACAGTCGGGATCGATCGTCAGATGGTCCCAGGAGTTCCAACTCCACACTGCGTCTCCGGTTGGCGAGACCTCCTCAATAACGTTCTCGACCGTCTCTACTTCATCCCCCCCCAACGTCGCGGGTCACAGTCCCGTGGGAGAAAAACAGGAAGGTGTCGTCTTCGGTGATCAGAAAGTCATGCAGGCTGGCGGTATGATCCGCGTGCGTCGTTTCTACAGTCCGGATGACGTTGAAGGAGGTATCGAGCAGGGAGTGCTCGCCGTCAAACGACGACCCGAGGCGGTGCGTGACCGAATAGTGTACGGGCCGTCTGTCGATCTCGAGGTTGGTGACATGACGGCGGAAGTTCAGCGGAATCTTGTCCGGGGAGGGTTTGACGAATCTGGGCACGCCGTTGTTGTCCATGATGGCCAGAAAGGCCGGAGTTCGAGGGAAAGGATTCCGCGCAGGCGTGAAGAACATCAGGCCATCCGACACCCCAGCCTGCTTCTTGGTGATCTTGATGTTGGGAAAATTCGAGGGGATGCAGTGGATGATATAGGTCACCGAATCACTACCGTCACTGAGTTCGATGGCGATATCATGGTCGCTGTCCACGACGACGTTTTCGTCCAGAGCCAGGCCCGCCACCGGGAGGTTGTTCAGTGTCAGTTGGTGCGCAGCGTCCCGCGCGGTTGCCATCACACGTAGCGTGGTGTCATCCGCGCAACGGATGGCGTAGTGGTACGTCCGGGGATTAAAGACGGGATACATGCTTCCCACCCCACCGGTCACTGCGAGCGCGCTCAGCTCCAACTCGCCGGTTTGCGGCGCGTCGTCGTCCGTAATCGTCACCTGGGTGGTAATCTGACCGCTCGCGCTGACGTCCGTTGGCAGCGCGCTGCCGAACGATAAGGTAAACGTCTCCGCGCTTTCGACCAGCGTGTCGTCGACCGTGGCGAAATTGACGGGCTTTTGCGTCTCGCCGGCATTAAACGTGACACTGCCGGGTATCGCATAATCGCCGGACGCATCAGGCGACGCCGCTACTGGAATCGTTACGGTCCGCTCAGGGTCGGCGCTCAGCGTCACCAGCACGTCCACGGTCCAGCCCTCGGTGACGGTGGAGATCGCCGAGCCAAACGAGACCGTCACCGCTGGATCGTCATTGTCGGCGATGGTCACAATGGTGGTGCTGGGGCTGCCTTCGGACACATCGTCGGGTAACATCCCGAAGCCGAGTTCGACCGTCTCGTCGTCGTCATCCTCGGTGTCGTCGGTCGCCGTGAAGGTCACGGATTTCGAGGTTTCGCCCGAGTTGAAGATCACTTTGTCCGGTACCGTGAAGTCGCCGGTCTCAGCCCCGGCGCCGGGTGTCGCTTCCAGGGGAATGTCCAGGGTGCGCTCGGGGTCGACGTCCAATTGGACTTGCACCGCCACGCTGCCGCCTTCGTTTGCAGAGTAGGCGGAGTCGCCGAAAGACACCGTTACCGCTGGGGTTTGGGCCGAAGCGCTCGACCCGACTAAGGCCAGCATCGCTCCCAGCAGTACGCGTACTGCGTACAGCCGCATTGCCGTGAGTCCTGCTTCCGTCACTTCGGAATCGCCTCCACGCCCCAATTGTGGCTGGGCAGCTCTCCCCGTCCTGTCCGGCCGGCGCTAGCATCCTCCGCTGCCACATCATCGACCGTGGCTGAACTTCTACTGAGCAGGCTTATCGCCCCGGCCGATGCGTGTAAACAGCGGCGACTTCTCAGCTCCAACCCCTCCGCTGCGCTCTCCTCACTCGACCGGCGTTAGCACAAAGTTCTGGCTGCTCTCCTGCCACGGCAGCGGCATGGGTTCATTCTCGGCAGTGCATACCTTAACCGGAGCTTGGCCCAGAGCGGCGATAATACACATATCCTCGGTGCCGGTATTCATAATCTGATGAATCGCATTGTGTGGAATCTGGAGCGTTGAATCCGGTCCGAAGTCAGTCTCTTCGCCTTCAATCGTAATCCGACCTGAGCCGCTCAGGACGATGATCGCTTCTTCGCAAGCGTGCCGATGGACTGGCGTACCGCTGCCCGGCGCAATGGTTTGTTTCCACATCTCTAACGTTTTCATGCCGTGCTCAGGCCCGGCAATGGTTTGGTGGGCCAAGCCTGGCAGGTCGAACTGCTGGGCGGTCTCGTTTTGAATGACTGGCATACTGCACTCCTTCCTGTCTCTCGAAAAGTACTGTTCTTCCTGATAACAGAGAAGCTTAGCGCCAACACGCAGGTGAGTCGAGAGGAAATACTCGTGCCATCCGGACAGACACTCTTTGATAAAATTTGGAATCGACACCTTGTGGCGAACCTCGGCCCTGGTGTGGATCTGCTGCACGTGGATCGCCACCTCATCCATGAGGGCGGTGGACCGGCATTCCGGTCGCTGGCCAAAAAGGGCTACACGGTGCGCAACCCTGAACTGACTTTTGCCACCGCCGACCATGCCGTCTCAACCGTGCCCGGCCGCACGGATGACACCACCGAGCGAAGTCTCCAGTGGGTGCCAGCGTTGCGGGCCGGCTGTGCACAGGCCGGCATTCGCTTCTTTGATCTGAATGACGCTGAACAAGGCATTGTCCATGTCATTGGTCCGGAGTTGGGGCTGACCCTGCCAGGCTTACTGCTGGTGTGTGGAGATAGTCATACGTGTACCCATGGCGCACTTGGCGCGCTGGCCTGGGGGATTGGGTCGAGCGAACTTGAGCACGTGTTGGCCACCCAGACGATTATTCAACATCGTCCCAAAACCATGCGGATCACGTGTGATGGGGCGTTAGGCCGGGGCGTGCAGCCGAAAGATCTCATTCTGTCTATCATCAGCACAATTGGTGCGGCTGCCGGCAGTGGCTATGCCGTCGAGTTCGCCGGCGCTGCTATTCGAGCGCTTTCCATGGAAGGCCGGATGACCTTGTGCAATATGGCGATTGAGTTGGGCGCCAAGTTTGGCCAAGTCGCTCCGGATGACACCACCTTGGAGTATGTCGCCGGTCGTCCGTTTGCGCCACACGGTGAGGTGTGGGACGCTGCCGTTGTTGATTGGAAAATGCTGGCGTCCGATGCACAGGCGACCTTTGACGCGGAGATACCGATTGACGTCAGCCTGATCGCTCCACAGATCAGTTGGGGAACCAGCCCGGAGCATACGGTCAGTATTGATGGGCTGGTGCCCGACCCGGCCCAGGCTGCGACGGATGAGGCCCGCAAGTCCATGCAAGCAGCCCTCCAGTATGTGGATTTGCAGCCTGGTACGCGACTGGAAGGTCTTCGCATTGACCGGGTATTTATTGGCTCGTGTACCAATAGTCGGATCAGCGATCTGCGGGCGGCGGCCGGTATTGTGAAAGGACAGCGCGTGGCAGCGCATGTCACCGCTTGGGTGGTGCCTGGATCGCAAGCGGTCAAACGCCAGGCCGAGGCCGAAGGGCTGGATCAGGTTTTCCGCCAAGCAGGCGTGGCGTGGCGGGAGCCCGGCTGTTCGCTGTGTGTGGCGTGGAACGGCGAAAGCGTGGCGCCGGGGGAGCGCTGTGTTTCCACCTCGAACCGCAACTTTGTCGGCCGCCAAGGACCCCAATCACGAACACATTTAGCCAGTCCGGCTATGGCTGCGGCGGCTGCGATTACTGGACAGATCACTGACGTACGGAAGTTGTAGCGCCGAGACCTGGAAAAATCATGGAAAAATTCACCACCCTGACCGGCATTGCCGCTCCGTTGATGCTGGAGAATGTGGATACGGATGTGATCACCCCGATGGAACTCATGGTCACCTATGGCTTTGGCCGGCATGTTGGGCGGATTGCTTTTGCGCCGTTGCGTTACATTAAGACAGAGCATGACGGACCAGACTTCATTCTGCACCAGCCCACGGAAAATCCGGAGTTTGTTTTGAATCAGGAGCCGTTCCGGCAGGCCCGGATTCTGCTTGCGGGGACAAACTTCGGGTGTGGCAGTTCCCGTGAGATGGCCGTGTGGGCGATCGCTCGGATGGGCTACCGGTGTCTGATTGCTCCGAGTTTTGGGCAGATCTTTTTTAATAATTGCTTCAAGAATGGGGTGTTGCCCATCGTGTTGCCCAGGCCAGTGGTTGAGGACTTTGTCGAGCTGGCGCGGTCGGGTGGAGTCGAGGCGCAGTTTACGGTCGATCTCAACGCGGGTGAGATTGTGTCGCCAGCAGGGGAAAAGATCGCCTTTGCGGTTGAGCCAACGCGTCGTGAAGCGTTACTCGAAGGGCTCGATGAAATTGGTCTGACGCTCCAACGCGAGAGCGAGATTGCAGACTTTTAGCAACGAGATCGGCAAGAGCGTCCGTGGGTGTATGCGGTGGCTAGGGAATAGAAAATTCTTCGGCTCCGGCACACAATGTCGTCACTTGTCTACAATCTGAAGTAACCCATGTCAGGAGGGAACCCATGGCTGCCGTACAGATATCCAAATCAAAAGAAGTCCGGGCGCGTTTGCCTCATCCGGTGATCGACTCGGATGGCCACACCGTTGAGTTCGAACCCGCCGTCATGGACACGCTGCGCGAGATCGGGGGACCGGGTATCGTCGAGCGGTATAAAACCAAACGGGCTGAGGGGCCAACGGCCAGCAGCGGGGGGATGCTGAACTGGCACCGGCTCACGCCACACGAGCGCCGTGATCAACGCCTGACGGTTCCGCCCTGGTGGGCACTCCCGGCCAGAAATACGCTCGACCGGGCGACCTCAATGCTGCCCAAACTCTTGTATGAACGCTTGGACGATTTTGGGCTCGACGTTTCTATTCTGTATCCGACTTTTGGGCTGCTTGCGCCGCATCTGGAAGACCAGGAGATCCGTCTGGCCGCCTGTCGCGCTTTTAACACGTACCACGCTGAGATCTTTCAAGAATATAACGATCGTCTCATCCCGGTCGCCGTCATTCCGATGCATACCCCGCAGGAGGCGATTGCTGAGCTCGACCATGCGGTGGGAACGCTGGGAATGAAAACGGTGATGTTAGCCGGGCATGTGGTTCGTCCGATTCCAGCTGCCCAACGTATTTCTTCGGAAGCGGCTCGGTATTCGTATTGGCTGGATACCTTCTGTCTCGATAGTGCGTATGAGTATGACCCAGTTTGGGCCAAGTGTGTGGAATTACATGTGGCCCCGACGTTCCATTCCAGCGGCATGGGCTGGGGAGGCCGTACCTCCACCTCGACGTATATGTACAACCATATCGGCCATTTTGCTGAGGCGGGTGAGGCGTTGTGCAAAGCCTTATTCTTTGGTGGGGTGACGCATCGGTTTCCCACGCTGAAGTGTGCTTTTCTGGAAGGCGGGGTGAGTACTGGAGCACGGCTGTATGCCGATTTGGTGGCCCGTTGGCATAAGCGCAACCCAGCGGCGATTGAAAACTATAATCCAGCCAATCTGGATGTTGCAGTCATGCTCGACCTGTGTCGTCGCTACGGCGAAGGTGTGACTGAAGGCCGGCTCGATCAACTCCACAACGCCAGCGGGGTACGGTTCAATCCCAAGGCTGCGCCAGACATCACAAACGACTTTCACCGCAGCGGTGTAGAAAAAACCGAAGATATCGAGGATCTGTTTATTCCGCATTTCTATTTCGGCTGTGAGGCGGACGATCCGATGAATGCGACTGGCTTCAATACCACAGCCAACCCGTTTGGGGCGCAGGTGCGGTCGGTCTACAGCTCTGACATCGGACATTGGGACGTCCCCGACATGACTGAAGTGACCGAAGAAGCCTACCAGATGGTCGAACACGGGGTGATTACCGAAGAGAATTTCCGTGACTTTGTGTTTGTGAATCCGACCTCGCTGTGGACGGGTATGAATCCTGAGTTCTTCAAGGGTACGGTAGTTGAGAAAGAGGTTGATCAGCTGTTAGTAGATGGGCTGCATTAGGGTTGGATTGGTGAGGCGGCGCCACCCTGTAAGGCTGTTGTCTGGTTCCCTCTCCCTCGGGGCGAGGGTGTCGCAATAGGTACTCAAATTGGGAATCGCACTCACTCCGCCCTTTTCTGCCCAAGACTTGGAGCGGGCAGGGACGCACACGCGACAAGACTGCGCCGCCGCGCGTCTTCCGGAGCCGTGGCGACGTAGCGTATCGTCACCAGAAAGCATAGGCGGCGGTTCGCGAACCGGCCTACAGCTTGGAGGTTGCTCATTCCCCAGCTTCTTCTGCGTATAAATGACACCACACGGTCCGTGCGCTCTCTGCCTGGCCGAGCTGGATGCGGGGCGGCGGCATCGTTTTGCAGTGGGGCAGGGCGGCCGGACAGCGGGGATGAAAATGACACCCACTGGGGGGATCAATCGGCGAGGGTACGTCGCCTGACAAGCGAATCTTTGCGACACCAGTGTCCGGGTCGAGTTTGGGCACGGCCGCGAGCAGGACCTGGGTATACGGATGACGGGGGTTCTGAAAGACCTGCTCGGTTTTCCCCTGTTCAACAATCCGTCCGAGGTACATGACCGCTACTTCATCAGCCAGGTATTCGACCAGTCCCAAGTTGTGGGTAATAAACAGATAGGTCAAGCCGAGCTCGACCTGGAGGGCTTTGAGCAGATTCAAAATTTGGGCTTGGACGGAGACATCCAAGGCGCTGGTCGCTTCGTCACACACGATGAAGTCCGGCTCGACAGCCAGGCAGCGGGCAATCCCGATCCGTTGCCGCTGGCCGCCCGAGAATTCGTGTGGGTAGCGGTGGATCATGGCCGGGTCAAGGCCGACCTGAGTCAAGATGTCTTTTACCCGCTCTTCCCGTTCTTGGCGGTTTTTGCCGATCCCATGCGCGGCCATGCCTTCCATGACAATTTCTCCGACCATGATGCGCTGATTGAGCGAAGCGTAGGGGTCTTGGAAAACGATTTGTAATCGACGCCGATACGAGTGCAGTGCACGACGACTCAGGCCGGTCAGATCGTGACCCTCAACCCTCACGTGTCCGGCTGTGGGGCGAATCAACTGGAGCAAGGCTTTGCCTAAGGTCGTTTTTCCGCACCCGGACTCTCCGACCAGGGCGAGCGTTTGGCCTTGGCGAATTTCAAGATCCACCCCATCCACGGCTTTGACGTGACCGACTGTCCGTTTGAGTAAGCCGCGCCGGATCGGAAAATGGACTTGGAGTCCGCTGAGCTGGATCAGAGGCTGGCCAGACGGCTGGTGCTGCGTCCGCGAGCGGGCTTGGACAGAGGTGCGGAGAGCGGCAGGCGTGATCGGACGTGCTTGGTGGTGTGGGTCGTATAAGAGGCAGGCGGCGGTGTGTTCGTCTTCAATTGGCAGCAAGACGGGATCAATCTGGCGACACACGTCTTGAACCAGATGACACCGGTCGGCAAATCGGCAGCCGGGTGGAAAGTCAGTTGCAGCCGGAACCCGGCCTTCGATCGTTTGTAAGAGGTGGTTGCGTTGCTGGCCGGAAGGCAGCGACTGGAGTAACCGAATCGTATACGGGTGGGCGGGGTTATGCAGGAGTCGCTCACGGGGCGCTTGTTCAACAATCCGCCCCGCATACATGATGGCGACCCGGTCGGCCGTTTCGGCCACCACGCCCAAGTCGTGGGTGATGAGGAGAATTGCTGTCCCGTGTGACTGTTGCAAGCTTTTCATTAAGTCCAAGATCTGGGCTTGGATCGTCACATCAAGTGCTGTTGTTGGCTCATCGGCAATCAGCAAGCGGGGGGTGCAAGCCATGGCAATTGCAATCATGACCCGTTGCTTCATGCCACCCGACAGCTGGTGCGGATATTCGTGGAAGCGTTGCTCTGGGGCGGGAATATGCACCTGAGCCAGCAAGTCAATGGCGCGCTGGTATGCCTCGTCGGGGCTGGAGTGCTGATGGTAGCGGAGCGGTTCCATCAGCTGAAAACCAACGGTCAGGACAGGATTCAGGGCGGTCATCGGCTCCTGAAAGATCATCGCAATCTGGTTGCCGCGCAGCTTGCGTTTTTCCACTGCGGACAGCTGGGTGATGTCCTGGCCTTGATAGACAATACTGCCCCCGGCGTGGTAACCGATCGCTTCAGGAATGAGCTGGAGAAGAGACAGGGCGGTGACACTTTTGCCGCTACCCGATTCTCCGACCAGCGCCAGCGTTTCGCCTGCGGCAATCTCAAACGAGACCCCGTCTACCGCCCGAGCTGGCCCTGCTTTGGTCCGAAAATATGTTTTCAGATTCTCTACACGTAATAACATGATTATTCAGTCCGCAGCCGGGGGTCGAGTGCGTCGCGAACCGCGTCGCCAAACAGGTTGGCCGGAAGCACTAAACCCAGCATAAAAATGAGCGCGGCCAGTAGATTCCACCACACCACCGGCTCGCGGGCGAGTTCGAGGCGGGCCTGGTTAATCATATTGCCCCAGGACTGCATGGACGGGTCTACACCAATGCCGACATAGGCCAGCACGGCTTCGGCCAAGACGAGGCCGCTAAAACGCAGCACGATCGAGATCAGCACGATGTGCATCACGTTGGGCATGAGGTGGCGGAGCATGATGGTCATCCGTCCGACCCCAAATGCATCGGCGGCTTGGACGTACTCAATAGCTCTCAGCTTCAGCACTTCGGCTCGAATCAGACGGCACAAACCTGTCCACGACGTGATGCCGAGAATCACACACAGATAGACTAAGCGTTGGTCAGCGGAGATCAGCGTTTCCTGATCAGACAGACCGACTTGAAAAATGAGCATGGCGGCGGCGATCAGCAAGATATCCGGGATGGAGGACAAGGTGGTGTAGAGATACTGAATGACATCATCCACCCAGCCGCCCAAGTACCCGGCCAATACGCCGCACAAGAGAGCAAACGGCGTCACGATAAGTGTGGTCAGGGTGCCAATAATCAGTCCGGTGCGGACGCTTTTGAGCGCAATATACAGGACATCTTGGCCCGTCTTATCCGTGCCAAAGATATGGTAGCCGGGAGTGAGAGCCAGGATCTCCGCTAGCCCAATTGCGACCAACAGACAAAAGACTCCCGTCCATACCCCTCGAAACAGCCACCACACACCGAGCCAGACCAGGAGACCGCTCAGCAGCCCCCAGCCCAGGCCGCTCAGCAGTCGGTTTCGAATGTCTGGCCCGCGCTGACGGGCATACTCCGCCTGAGCAGGATCAAGCAGATGACTGCCGGCATGCTGAAGACGGGGATAGGCGCGTATCTGCCCTTGGGGCGTTTGCACGGTTTCTTTGCTGAACAGATGGGTGGCAAACGGGGCCGAATACGTTTTTTCGGTCGCGGCGATCAGTGGCTGACAAACACGGTCAAGCACACTGTGGATGCTGCTGCCATGCGGGTTGTCTGCCGTGATCAGTCTGTAATGCACGGTATCCAGCAAGCCAATCGTGCCGTACAGACACAGCAGTCCGAAGCTGAACATCGCCATGCGCTTGGCCATGACTTGGCGCAGGGCAACTTGCCAGTACTCACGCCGCAGGGCAACGCGCAGCCAGACCCCGCCACACACCAGCAGGAGGTAGATCAGGCTATCGCTCCACAAAAAGACCGGTTGAAAGCCGAGGGCGAGCCAGAGGGGTTGGAGACTCTCCGCCATTGCGCTTACTCCAAACGGACGCGGGGGTCGACCAGCGTATAGCTGATATCAGTCAGCAGCAGCCCGACGACGTATAAAAAAGACCCCAGCGACACCATGGCCTGAACAATGGCAAAGTCCTGGCGTTGGATCGCATCAATCATGAACGAACCCATGCCGGGGATGGCAAAAAAAGATTCGAGCAGCAAACTGCCGGCAAACAGAAATGGCAGGCTGATGACAACACTGGTTAAAATGGGAATCATGGCATTCTTCAGGGTATGAATGAACAGGACTGTCCGTTCGGGCAGTCCTTTGGCTCGGGCGGTACGCACATAGTCTTTATTCATCTCTTCCAGAAAGATCGTTCGATAGAAACGTACGCTTCCACCGAGTCCCATGACAACGGCAATCAGGACTGGCAGAAAAATGAACTTGAGCGAATAGAGGCCGGAATCAAAACCTGAAATCGGAACCAGGCGCAGCGTTTTGGCAAACAAGACCTGGCCAGCGATGATGTAAAAGAGAGCCGAGATCGACATCAGAATAACACATAGAGTGACTCCCCAATGATCGACATAGGTCCCCCGATGTAAGGCGACCAGCATGGCGAAAAAAATGTTCAGCAGCAGCCCGAGGATAAAGGCCGGCAGAGTAATGCTCAGGCTTGGTCCGATGCGCCGGAACATCTCTTGTCCGATATCTCTGCCGTCATCTGACGTCCCGTATTGAAAAAACAGCATGTGCACCGAGCGTTGAAAAAAGACGGTCCGGGTGAAACGGGACACGGGAGCGATGGCGGCCTGGTATTCGAGTATGACCCGATGGGTGGGGGCTGGGGTCGAGACGGTAAAATGAAGCTGCAGGAGAGGGGCTGCCTGTGATTCAGGGCTGGCGGCAGGGCTTATACGAAACTCAAAACGCTGTGTCGTCGCAGTGGTGTCAAGCCGCAGGCTCCCGTTTGCGTCAATGCTGTCAGGCCACATCAAACGCTCTGGCTGTGATGCAGTGACGTGCACGGTCTGCGCTACGTCTGACGCCTGGGGGGCTCTGACTGGCGGCGTTTCGACAATCAGCGCATACATCCCACTTCCCGCCGTGGGAAAGTCTCGGGTGTTGTCCGGCTTGGTGCCGACCAGCGTTCCAAGACGCTGCCAGCCTGTATTATAAAAGTACGGCAGATCAAGCGAATGCTCGCTTTTCCAGCGGTCAATCTGTTCTGGGGTGACGCGTTTCGTCCCCAGATGGGCTCTGGCCATATCGTCCGGAGAATTCACAAAGAAAAATAAGGCAAAGACAATCAGGTTGACCCCGATCAAGATCGGGACGGCGTACAGCGTCCGGCGCAGGATATAGGCAATCACGCTACGTCCTCTGTGGGCTGTTTTGGCGTGCCGGGAGCCCGCGGCATGCCGCGTTCGCGGCGGAGGATGGTGAGGGTGGCGGGCAGTGTGGTCAGGATGAATAGACCGATGATAATCCAGACTGGTGTGGTCAGTGGCTGATTCCAGGCTGCTCTGCGTTCTTCTCGCAGCTGAGCGTCGAGGCGTCTATACTTCAGAGAGTTGTTGCCAAACTGCATCGGTTTGGCATTCTGATACCAGGCTGGGTAGAGCCCATAGGCGACGGGGTGCATGCCCCAAATCCAAGGCGCATCTGCTTGGATTATGGCAACCATCTCCCGGATCAAGGTCAAACGCTCGGGCGAGTTGTTCATGTTTTCCATTGTGCGGAACAGTGCATCAAAACGCGGGTTGGCATAGTTAGCGTGGTTTTCGCCCTGGTACTGGGCTTGGCCGTTCGGGCCATACAACAGAAAGAAAAAGTTTTCCGGATCGGGATAGTCGGCATGCCAGCCCCAGCGAATGATCTGGAAATTGCCCGTTCTGACCTTTTCCTGGAAACGATTAAAATCGGTCGCCCGGACCTGGAGCTGAATACCCAGGGGTGCAAACTGCTTGCGCAGCCAATCCAGCGTGGCCTTGGAGCTTGGCCCCTGGGCGACCGTATCGAAGAACAGCACGAGTTGTTTGCCGCTTGCGTCGCGGCCTTCGGGATAGCCGGCTTCCGTCAGCAGACGTTTTGCCTGTGCGATGCTCTTGCGCTGTTGCTGGCCTCGCTGGGGGTCCCATTCGTATACCGCTGGGTTCATGCCAGGCTGGCCCTCTGCGTAGCCAAAAATCCCGGGTGGTAGCGGCCCTTGGGCTGGGATGCCTTGTCCATTCGAGAAGATCTGAATGTATTCTTCTTGATTGAGCGCAATCGACAGGGCTTGGCGCAGTTTACGCCGCGCGTCATCATAACCACCGACCACGTCGTCGAGCATATTAAAGGCATAATAGCGGGTCGAAGGATGCACTGCGCTCAGCAAACGAAAATTTCTTTTCCGCAAACCATCGCTCAGATCAAGTCCGCCGCTCAGGTCAAACTGTACGACTTGGTCAAACGAGTCGGGATTAATAGCCGCCCGGTCATAATAGCCTTGAAGAAATTTATTCCATTCCGAGATGGGCTCTTTTTCCAGCACATAGACGAGTTCGTCGACAAACGGCAGCCGCTTGCCCCGGTCGGCTAAGAGCCCGTCCGCTGCATCTTGTGGATCGCCTTTTTCGGGATAGGTCTCTTCATGGAAGTTCGGATTCCGACGCAAGATCATTCTGTAGTTCGATTGGTTCACGGCTAAGGTGTAGGCGCCGGTACCGACTGGAAAGCGGTTGAGGGTGATATTTTGTTCAATGGCGGCGGACTGGGTATAAAAGCGCTCGGCTTCCCACGGCATTGGAGCAAAGAAGGGCATTGCCAGCCAATACACAAACTGGGGATATTTTCGGGTCAGGCTGATGCGTAGCGTGTGATCATCAATGACTTGCACGCCTGGCAGGTCGTATTTGCGGAGATCAAGATAGATCGGATGGGTGCGTTCATCCGCCTCCTGATTGTACAAGACACCGCTGGATTGACGCCGTTCTTGACGCACCCGATTGACCTCTTGGGTCAGTTGTTCATGAAATTCTTCAAAACCCTCAATGTACGTCCGCAGCAAAGGAAAAATCGGGCATTCTAACAGCGGAGAGGCTAAGCGTTTGATCTGGTAGACATAGTCGTCCGCTCGCAGTTCACGCGACCCTTGCTCGGGCAGTTCGTTGGGATGCTTGATGGGGGGGAACTGTTCGCCGGGCTGTAGGAACCAGCGATAGTGTCCATCTGGGCTCCGGGCAAAGCTCGGGTGGTCTTGGTAACGAATGCCTGGACGGATGTGAATAGTGTAGACTGCTTTGGCAATATCTTCTGCTGGCGCGTCATCGGATAAGAGCTGCCCGGCTGTGTCGTACAGCTGCGCTTGGGGGACGGCCGTCGCAGTCAATGGCTCCAGGACGTAGGGACGTTTCAGGAAGTGGTACTGCACCAGTGTTTCATAGATTTGGTTCAGGATATCAAGCTCATTGGCGACATACGCCAAGGCCGGGTCGAGGTGTTTCAAGTCCTCGCGAAAGGTTTCGTATAAGACGTTTTTCCCCGCGTCACTGGGGCGGTAGGGATTGTTGGTGCAGGACAACAGGCTACAAGACACGAAGAAGAGAGCCAGTGCGCGGAGAGGGATGGATAGGCGGAGCATCAGTGGTGTGTATGGCAAATTTGCCGGGCTGGAGCAATCCCGATAGCGCCTCTGGGTCCTCAATCCCGGCCAGGATCAACAGGCTAGAGCTGTGACGCAGTCGGTAGCGAGCGGAACCTGAACGAGGCTATCTGGTGCGACGTGGGATACACTCTATGAAGAGAACGAGGGGTTCCTGTCTTGCTGGGGTGCAAACGCATCACCAACCGATGGAGAATCTTTCAGACGATTTTAGATTGCAGCAGGCACGCTCTTTAAGCCAAACTACTTCAGTAAGGAACGATCAAACGCGCGGGTTGATTTCTGTGCTGCCTGTTCGGCAGTTTCGGCTGCACGTTTTGCCTCGTCGGCTGCTGTTTGGGCTTGTGTGGCGAAGCGCTCAGCGTCGAGATCAGTGTCGAGATCAGTTGTACTGGCGAGAGATGCTAAGGGCGGTGGGGGATTCATACTCCCGGTTGGCAGTATACCCACTGGGCGGTTGTCAAAGGAAAATTCGTTGTCAGTGTGGCCGAAGATCGGTTCCAAGTCCGGTTGGGATACGAGTGCATGGATAGGCCGTGTGATGAGCCATTCAAGCGTATACCCGATGGCATGGACCGGGTAAGCGATAATCCGCAAAGGATGCGAATCTTCGAAATCGTCATACTCTCCGCTATAGGCGGACAAGGGCAGCATCAACACAAGGGCTGCTGTGACGGCAAATACTGAGTTTCTCCACACCATATCCGTTTCCTCCTCATTCCTCAGTTTTATTCCTCAAGCTCATTAGGCTCTTCAGGCTCAACCTCCCTAGACTACTCTTCTTCTTTCGTCCGCTCAAGTTCTTTGCGTGCCGCACGTTGGGCAGCCGCACGGCGGTACTTTTTCTCATCGTTCTCGGCTCTGGTCGGGGGCGGCACGGCTTTCCGCACCTGACGGAGCGCATCGAGCTGGGAGAGGGAGCGGCGTTTCTTTTTGGATGGCATGGCTAGGTAGAGAGGGAGAGTGGTGACATTTTACGTGTTTTTCAGCACCCGTGCTGCATCTTTGGCAAAATATGTCAGGATCATGTCAGCTCCAGCCCGTTTAATACTTGTCAAGGCTTCCAGCATGACCCGCTCTTCGTCGAGCCAGCCGTTCTGAGCCGCGGCTTTGAGCATGGCGTACTCACCACTGACATTGTAGGCGGCGACCGGGTAGTCGAAGCGGTCTTTGACCCGACGGATAATATCGAGGTAGGGCAGGGCGGGCTTAACCATGACCATATCGGCGCCCTCTTCAATATCGAAAGCGACTTCCCGTAGGGCTTCGTCTGCATTGGCCGGGTCCATTTGGTACGAACGACGATCACCAAACTGGGGGGTTGATTCGGCTGCTTCTCGAAAGGGACCATAAAAGCCTGAGGCAAATTTAGCCGCATAGGCTAGAATCGGGAGGTGTGGAAAGCCGGCGCTGTCGAGTCCGTGGCGAATGGCTCCCACCCGGCCGTCCATCATATCGGATGGCGCAATCACATCCGCGCCTGCCTGGGCGTGCGAGACGGACTCCTTGACCAAAATTTCGAGAGTGGCGTCGTTATCGACGTCTTGGCCTGTGATAATGCCACAGTGGCCATGGTCGGTATATTCGCAGAAACACACATCGGTCATCAGCAGCAGGCCAGGCACCTCTTCTTTGAGGCTGCGTAAGGCCGTTTGAATGATGCCATTATCAGCATAGGCAGCGGAGCCGACTGGGTCTTTGTGATCGGGAATACCAAACAGAATAACCCCAGGGATACCCAAATCTCGAATTTCTTTGCACTCTTCGACCGCTCGATCAACCGACAGTTGAGCGATGCCCGGCATGGAGCTGATCGGGTGAATCACTCCAGAGCCGGGCACAATGAAGAGCGGCATAATGAAGTCATTGACGCTCAAGTGTGTTTCTCTGACCAGGCGTCTCAGATTTTCATTCCGGCGCAAACGACGCGGGCGGTGAGTCGGGAAGGGCATGCGGGTTCTCCTATGGATATTCAGTTCGGCAGCTGACCAGTGTACAACGTATTCTTAAAAGTTTCCATTTTTCTGGTTATGTATGCAAGCCCTCGATCCGCTGCCGAGTCTGGGGCATAATCGCACCCTATGCAAGCTTTTGTCGTAGCAGGCACCCACAGTGGGGTTGGCAAAACAACGCTGACTCTCGGCTTACTGGCCGCCCTCCACAAACGAGGCCAGCAGGTCCAAGGATTCAAGGTTGGGCCGGATTTTATTGATCCGGCTCATCACGCCGCTATCACCCGCACGCCCTCGTTCAACCTGGACGGCTGGATGCTCAGTCAAGCCTATAACCAGGACTGCTTTGCTCGTGCGCTTCAGCATAAAGATATCGGTGTGATTGAAGGTATGATGGGTCTCTTTGACGGCTATGATGGCAAGACAGAAGCAGGCAGTACGGCTGAGATGGCCAAATGGTTAAACCTGCCCGTGATTTTGGTGCTTGATGCCTCAGCCATAGCCCGCAGCGTGGCCGCGCTGGTCTATGGCTTCCAGAATTTTGATCCTGACCTGAATGTCGCTGGCGTGATATTCAATAAGATTGGCGGCAAAGGCCACCTCCACTATCTCCAAGACGCCCTCGCCGGTACGACGAGCATCACTGTTCTTGGCGGACTGCCAAGTAGCGAAGCCCTCAGCATCCCCGAGCGTTATCTCGGACTCGTCACGCCACAAGAGCACCAACTCACGCCAGACCACATCGACTATCTCGCAACATTCATAGAAGAGCACCTCGACCTCGACCTCCTCCTCCAGACTGTGCCCGTCCGCCATGCCGCATGCCGCAGGCCGCAGGCGGCGTTTGAGGAGGAGGGACAGACGGCGCGGCGCGTCCGGCTCGGCATCGCCCGTGACGCAGCTTTCTGTTTCTCTTACCCGGACAACCTGGCTCTCTTGGAACAGGCAGGGGCAGAACTTGTCTTTTTTAGCCCGCTGCGAGACGCGCATCTTCCCCCAGACCTGCACGGGCTTTACTTGGCGGGTGGGTATCCTGAAGTCCATGCTGAACAGTTGGCGGCCAATACCCTATTACAGCAAGAGATCCGAGCATTTGTTGAAGGCAATGGTGTGGTGTATGCCGAGTGCGGGGGATTGATGTACCTCACCAATGGGATTCGGGACGCGCACGGAACTGTCTTCCCCATGGTTGGGATCTATCCGACTATCGTTCGGATATTGCCGCAGCTCCAAGCCCTGGGCTATGTAGAGGTCAGCGTTGAGAAGACAGACGAACTGTTTCCTGTCGGACAGGTGCGCGGGCATGAGTTTCACTACTCTGCATTTGAAGCTCCAGACTTTTGTTATGGCCCGATCCGGACATTGTACACTGTGCGCAAAGGTCACGGCGCTGCACCCCGGTCCGAGGGCTATTGTTATAAGCGCTGCGTAGCCAGCTATCTGCATCTCCATTTTGGGAGTAATCCTGCTTTTGCCGCTGGGTTTGTTGCCGCAGCCGGGAGACATCGGAGCCTGGCTGTGTAAGCCGTGATGCTATACCAATGAGTGATATTCACCCGAGCAGCCATCATATCCATCTCAACGGGACGAGACTGCACTACTTGGAATGGGGCGCGGCGCCAATGCCGGCGCTTGTCCTCCTCCACGGGGGCGCGGCGCATGCCCATTGGTGGGATCATCTTGCGCCTATTTTTGCTCCCCACTATCGGGTGATTGCGCTCGACCTGCGAGGGCATGGAGACAGTAGTTGGGTCATCCCCCCTGCCTATCAGATCGACGACTATGTGGCAGACGTGACAGCGCTGATTGTGCAACTTGCATTGGCTCCGGTGACGCTTCTTGGCCATTCGCTGGGTGGGTTTATTGCGCTGGCGTATGCGATTGCCCAGCCACAACTTGTGCGCAGGCTTATCGTCGTTGATATGCGGGCGCGTTTAAGCAGTCGTCGTTATATGCGTCTTCTTCAGGCTCTGCCCTCACCTGTGTATCAGGATGAACAGGATCTCTTACGGCGGTTTCGCCTGCTCCCGGCAGACACCCAAGCCAGTCCTCAGCTGCTCCGTGCTATTGCCCGGCACAGCGTCCGGCCCGGCACTGCCCGGCAACTCCAGCTGAAAAGTGACCGAGCTGCTTTCACCCGCGTTCCGTGTGATCTGGAGGGACAGTTAGCCCGTTTGACCTGCCTGACCTTGTTCATACGTGGCCAAGACAGTCGGTCTCTGTCTGCCCGGTCGCTGGCTGAGCTCACGCAGACCTGTCCGGACGCACGCGGGGTCGAGATTCCACGTGCCGGACACCACGTTTTTTTGGATAATCCCGCAGATTTTTTGCAGGCCGTACAAGATTTCCTTGACGACAGGGGTACAAACGACATAGATGAGAGAAAATTGCAGTAGAGCAAGAAGGACAGCATGCAGGAATTAATCGAGCGAGCAGCTCAGGCTCTCCGAACCTCGCGCAAGACGATTGCTTTGACAGGCGCGGGGATTTCGGCTGAAAGTGGTATTCCCACCTTTCGAGATGCCGGCGGGTTATGGGACAAATATGACCCCGAAGAATACGCCACGATTGACGCCTTTCGCCGAGACCCAGCCAAAGTCTGGCAAATGATGCGGGATTTTACCGAGTTGAAGAACGCCAAACCAAACCCTGGCCATACGGCGTTGGCCCAGTTAGAGCAAATGGGTTTTCTGAGCTGTATCATCACCCAGAATATCGACAATTTGCACCAAGACGGGGGGAGTCAAGATGTGATCGAATTCCACGGCAACATGCGTCAAGTCGTGTGTCAAAGCTGTGAGAAACTCCTACCCATGTCAGAAATTTCACTGAACAGTTTGCCTCCGTATTGCCCGTGTGGTGGAGTGTTGAAGCCGAATGGGGTATTTTTTGGCGAGCCGATCCCGTTGTATGCGTTATCGCGTGCGTACGAAGAGTCTCAGCAATCCGAGGTGATGCTGGTGATTGGCACCTCGGCGGTGGTCTATCCGGCTGCCGCGATGCCTGGGGTGGCCAAAGAAGCGGGTGCTCAGGTCATTGAAATTAACCCTGAACACACTGATTTGACGGGTGCTGTTTCTGATTTCATCATTCAAGATAAAGCTGGAGTGGCGATCCCCAAGATTGTGCAAGTGATTAAAGATATGGCGTCTTGAGGCTGAAAAGGAGAGAGTCAGATCCTACTCTCGCGAGCGCAACAGCTCTGGTCCACAACAACAGGAGGGGAAGCATGAGTTTAAAGGGAAACGCTGCGGTTATTGGCTTTGCTGAAATGACACCGCAAAAAGGCGGGGGGGGGAAAACGCCGCTGGGGATTATTGGCGAAGTCGCGCGGGACGCAATTGCTGATGCGGGCTTGGAAAAGAAAGATATTGATGGCTTGCTGACCGGCATGGCGATTGGCGATTTTAGCGTGCTGTGGCCGTCTGTTGTGGCCGAATATTTGCAATTCCATCCGCGCTATTTTGATCAAGTTGAATTAGGCGGCGCGTCATCGACTGGCATGTTCTGGCGGGCGGCCGCCGCTATCGAAGCGGGCATGTGCAAAAACGTCCTGTGTGTCTTGGGCGATTCCTGGACAAGCAAGACAATGGACGGTGCAAAACCTCCGCCATTTCCGCGTATGGATGCTGAATTTGATGCGCCGTATGGCTTGATTGCGGCAAACCCGGGGTATGCCCTCATTGCCCAACGCCATATGTATGAGTTTGGCACGACCTCTGAACAAATGGCCAAGGTCGCTGTCGATCAGCGCAAAAACGCGTGTAAAAATCCCGCCGCTTTGTTCGGCAACAAGGAGATTGGCATTGAGGATGTGCTGAACTCACGCATGATTGTTGATCCTTTGCATTTGCTGGAAATTGTCAGCCCATGTACAGGTGGGGGCGCGTTTATTGTGACCAGTGCTGAGCGAGCGAAGGATGGTCCTCATCTACCAGTTTATCTGTTAGGCGCTGGTGAAGCGGGCGGGCATTGCAGTATTACCCGAGCCGAAAGCCTGACGACTTCGCTCGTCAAACCAGCTGCCGAAGCGGCCTTCAAAATGGCTGAGGTCACGCCCCAAGATATGGACTTTGTGCAGCCGTATGACTGCTACACTATTACGGTGCTGGTGACGCTTGAAGATGCTGGCTTCTGCCCAAAAGGCGAGGCTGGACGCTTTGTTGAAGATCATGACCTGTCTTGGCAGGGAGACTTTCCGTTGAATACGCATGGCGGTCAGCTGTCGTTCGGCCAGCCTGGTTTGGCGGGTGGTATGAGCCATCTGATTGAAGGGGTCCGCCAACTTATGGGCCGGGGCGAGGCACGCCAGGTCAAGGACGCCACGCTGGGTTATGTCAACGGCAATGGTGGGATTATGAGCGAACAGTGCAGCCTTGTTATTGGCGTCCAATAAAGGCAATCAAGAAGGGAGAGAAGTATGCCAGAGTATAAAAAACCCTTCCTCATCCGACTGTCCCCTCCCAACCGTTTTGGGACGCGGCAAAACGGCATGAGTTGCAAATCCAGCGCTGTGGCAGCTGTGGGGCACATATCTTTTATCCGCGTGAGGTCTGCTCTGCGTGTCTGTCTTCGGACCTGAGCTGGATACGGGCGTCAGGCAAGGGCAGGCTGTATTCGTATACGATTGCCCAGGCACCAACCCATCCAGCTTTTGCTGAGGACGTGCCGTATACTGTGGCGATTGTTGAATTGGAAGAAGGTCCGCGTATTACGACGAATATTGTTGGCTGTGAACCAGGAGCGGTAAAGATCGGCATGCCGGTCGAAGCGACCTACGATGATGTCACACAGGACATGACGTTGGTGAAGTTTCGCTTGGTAGGATAACTCCTGCGTGGGGGCGCTTGGGTTGTATGGAGCCCCCTTGAAGCGTTCAGACGAAGAACGTTATTCTCGTGGTTTAAGCGTCCGGATACGCCGGACAGGCGGATGGCCAGGGGTGTCGTCAATAAAAGTGAGGTGCTCGGAGTCACACTCTGGACAGATGATCAGCGTGCCATAACGTTCGTCCTCGACCATAGGTGGCCATTGTCCATCGGCGGGTTCTCCATAATTACTCATTTTGTACAATTCTTCAGCACACATCAGACAGTGTTGAGCCTTGGCCATGGGACGCCTCCTGCGCATTCTCAGCGGCCTCTTGATGGGAGACCATATGTGTGTTGTGTCATATCACACAAAGGAAAGTCTATGCACCCAAAACAGTTTTTCATCTCTCATATGTTTCACCTGTCGGCTGGTCTTGTGTTTGCCTTGGTCTTGACCAGTCATGCCTGGGCAACGGCCGAGGTCGGCAGTCCGGCTCCGGATTTTTGCCTGCCTTCCAGCCAAGATGGTGAAGTCTGTCTGAAGGACTTCCGGGGCAAAGACAATGTCGTTCTGCTCTTTTATATTCTCGATTTCACCTCTGGTTGAACAGTTCAGCTGTCCTCTGGTCAGAAGGACGTTGTTGAGAAAAAACTGAATGCAAAAGTCTTGGGGATCAGTACCAACCATGGCGCTTCCCAAAAAATCTTTGGTCAACAGCTCAAACTTGATTATCCCTTGCTGAGTGCTTTTGCTGCACCTGAGGTTGTACGAGACTACACCGGTTGGCTCGATGAAGGGAAACGGCTCGCTAATCGAGCGTATATTGTCATCGATAAACAGGGTATTGTCAGGTTCAAGAAGGTCGGAGAGATGGTCCCTATTCAGGAGCTGGAACAGGTGCTGACAGGACTTGAATAAGAAGTTGTTGAAAAACCTCCTGCGCTTGGGGTAGCGGCGTTGCGCGGCGTCTCGCAATCTTCATATACCGCTATGCACCCTCCGGTTTCTCATCCCCTCGCGGCTGGGTCTCCCGGCGCTGGCGACACTTTTTCAACAACTTCTCAGGCTTGCATATTCTCTATATGGTGAAATAGTAGTGAGGCCATGACATCGTATTGGACGATGGTGTTGGATGATCGTATCACGATGAGCCGGTTCGTCACGAAGGAGGGCAGCGATGAAAACGCTATCTATTGCTTGTGGGTTACTGGTCGCGACGTGGGTCTTACCGACGTCGCTCTTTGCCCAAGACAGTCGCTCCGCTCCTCAGGCAGAGTCTGGCCCAAGAAGGACCGTCGGCGCTCCCCAAATCCTTGAAATCCCTGTTCCCCAGGCCGACTCGTATCAGGACTCTTCCCAAGATTCGTATCAGGATCCGTATCAGGATCCGTATCAAGACAGTGCCGGGCCTGCACAAGCTGGCCAAAATCAAAGCTATGACCCCTACGCCAACACGCCGCAACAGGCAGCTATTCCGTCTGAACACGCAGGAGCCTATGCTATTGGAGGACAACGGACCTATCTGGGGGTGTTATACGCGACAGCTGAACAAGGCCCTCCGGGGGTCAAAGTCCTGAGCCTGGTGCCGGGCAGTCCAGCCCATCGCGCCGGCTTTATCGGTGCAAACGCCCCGGAGGAAGAAGGCAGCGGCTTGTTCAGGGCGGCTATCGTGGCGCTGGCAATGTCACCAGCAGCGCCATTTGCCATTCCTCTGGCTATCGCCCACCAGATGTATACCCACAGAGACGCTCCCGGGGATCTGATTGTGTCCATCAACAATACGCCGACCCCAGACGCCCAAGCGTTCACTGAAGTTATGCGACAATACCAACCTGGGGACAGTGTCTCCTTCTCGATTGTGCGGGCTGGAAAGCCTATGCAGATTGCGGTCACGCTTGAAGAAGAACCGTTCTGAGCAGCCCCCGCAGCTGACAGAGTGTGTCACCCCTGGCCTCAGCCGCCCGTATGAGCGGGGCGACGTCTTACCGGACCCAGCACTGCAAAAAGCGGCCTAGACTCCCTCTTTTATTTCTGCCAGTCTGAGCCTGGAGGGAAGGTTCATGAAAACCTTTTTTGAACGATTTCTCGATGAGATTGAGCGGAAACAGGCAGCCGGAGAAATCGACCAAGACAAAGCTCAGCGCTGGATAGCCGAAATTCAAACCCAACTGCAGGAGTATGCTAAAAAGCATCCTGCTGCTCCCATCGTTAAAATGCCAGTACAGCACTAATCTACCGTGCTGTGTATACGTGACCGGGGTGCTGCCTCCGCCCCGGCTGCCTTCTTTCCTCTTCTGGCCTTGTCTGGAGTTGATGCTCAGCGTTTCCTCGGTTAGTGTGAGCAGGAAATTCGGGGAGGGATGGAATCATATGGAACAGACTCCCACACGGGCAGTTCGGATTGGAAAATATCAGGTTGGGGCTGGCGCACCCATTGTTGTCCAGAGTATGTGTGCGACCAAGACCACAAACATTGATGCGACTGTGGCGCAGGTCAATCAACTTGAAGCAGCTGGGGCTGGTGTGGTCCGCATTGCAGTCGATAACCCCAAAGAAGCCGCAGCGCTCAAAGAGATCCGTTCTCAAACGACCGCAACGCTGTCGGTTGATCTCCAGGAAAATTATAAGATAGCGGACACGGTCGCCCCGTATGTCGACAAAATTCGCTATAACCCTGGTCATCTGCATCACATCGAAAAGAGAAAAACGATTCCAGAGAAAGTGGCCTGGATCGTTGATATCGCCCGCGACAACGATGTGGCCTTGCGGGTTGGGGTGAACTGCGGCTCGGTTGCGCCTGCTTTTTTAGAAAAATATCCAGGCGACCAGATGGAAGCCCTGATTCAATCAACGCTTTACCATTGCCAGCTGATGGATGAGCTTGGCTTTGGGCGTTTTGTCGTTTCGTTGAAAGATTCAGACCCGGCTAAGGTCGTGGAAGCCAACTCACGCTTTGCCGCTGCCCGGCCTGATGTGCCTTTGCATTTGGGCGTGACTGAGGCGGGATTGCCCCCAGATGGGGTGATTAAAAGCCGAATCGCTTTTGAGAAACTCCTCGTCAATGGAGTAGGCGATACGCTCCGTGTCTCGCTGACTTTGCCCAATGAGCGCAAACATGAGGAAGTCACCGCTGGCTTTCAGATCATTGAGGATGTGAAAGCCGGCCGTTTTCGTTCCGTGCCGGACTTTGGTTCGGGTCTTAATATTATTTCGTGTCCCAGCTGTTCACGGGTCGAGAACGAGAAATTTGTTGAACTTGCCCAGCAGGTCAAAGAGATGACCGTGTACGCCAAGGAGCACCAGATTACGATTGCCGTCATGGGCTGTCGGGTCAACGGGCCGGGCGAGACCGACGATGCGGACCTGGGTTTATGGTGTGGACCGACGACTGTCAATCTCAAAAAGAAAAGCACCAAGCTTGGCCACTTTGGGTATGATGTTGTGCTCGACCGACTCAGGCAAGAGCTCGATTCACTGATTGCCGAGCAGGCAAAGTAAAGACGTGCTGTTCGTACGCTGAAAATCGCCCCCCATGACAGGTCAGCGTATGGCGATACAAGAAGTCTGGAAGAAGAACACCTTGGTGAGCGCCCGTTGTCCTGAGTGCGGGGCGTTCACTAAAAAAATTAAGCGTTATCCTTGTGAACTCCGCTTCTACCGCAAGCGGCATTTTACCTCTCAGACGCTGGCCTTTTGTGAAGTCCCTGCGTGTCGCCATTATTGGGAGATCCTGACGCCTGACAGTTACCGGGAGTGGAGAAAAGGGGGCTAGGTGTGGCTTCAGCCCAGTTTGGGTTTTGTCACCTTCACCGCTGCCCACAGCATCACCAGAAAAAAGCACGAGAGAAATACGACATCCTGCGCCACAGCAGAAAAATGCCCACCTTTCAGGATAATCGCCCGCAGGGCATGGGCAAAGTAACGGGCTGGTAAACACTGGGACAGAAAACTGATCAGCGGCGGAAAATTCTCGGTCGGCACCAAGATGCCGGTGATAATCACCGACGGAAACATGACAAAGAAACTCAGAAAGATCGCTTGTTGTTGGTTTTTGGCCCAGGCTGAGCAGAAGATGCCAAAAGACAGTGTGGCAAGCATGAACATGAGGGCGACCAGAAAGAGCAAGAGCAGGCTGCCCTGGACGGCAATGCCGTAAAAGACGTAATTGCCCGTCAGCATGATACACAGTCCGAGATAACCCACCCCAACATACGGCAGCATTTTGCCGACCATAATCTCAGCCAGCGAGAGTGGCGTGGCGAGGAGCTGCTCGAACGTGCCACGTTCACGTTCGCGAACCAAGGCAACCGCCGCAATCATAAACAACACTTGGGTGAGCATATTGGCTGGCATGGCTGACAGAAGACCATACCGGTCTTGAATCCCCGGGTTATACCAGTAGCGCTTTTCAATCGAGACCGTCGCTTGTATCACTCGTTGTTCGCTTCGGTCGCGGGTCGGAAACATGCTCAGAGAAAACCGGTTCGCCGCCTGTCTGATATAACTCGTCAGTCGCAGCGCACCGGTTGGATTGGCACCGTTGATAAGAACTTGAATCGGGGCTTCCTCGTGGCGCTGTAATTTGTCATCAAGATTCCACGGAATGACAACCCCAACCATGCCATCTTGACGACGCAGAAAATCAACCACAGCCTCTTCGCTGAAGGCTACCTGGGGCGGTTGGAGTGCGGTCATTGAGGATAGGTCGCGCACTAAGCGACGGGAAATAGCGGTCTGTGATTGGTCATACACAATCCATGGGGCATCGTTGACATCATTGGTAATCGCCAGACCAAAGAGAATGAGATATAACACCGGCTGGGCCAGAATAGCGGCCAGAAGTGCATGGTCATGCAACATCGTGCGGCCCTCTTTGCGGGCCATAGCCCAGACGTTTCGGAGGCGAAAATACATGCTCCTGGTTTCCCTTACGCTTGTTTCTTAATCGCCTTTGAAGCGCGGACCAGTAAGAAGATGAGAAAACCCACTAAGCAGGCAATCTCAGTCCACAATTCATCAAGGCCCTGGCCTTTGAGGTAAATACCGCGTGAGATGCGGATGTAGTGTGTCAGTGGGATAATCTCGCCAATCAGCTGAAAGGGCCAGGCCATCAAAGCCAGCGGAAAAATAGTGCCCGACAACATCAACTGGGGAACCATGACGAGGACCGAACGCTCAACCGCATCAGCAGAAGAACTCGCCACACTCGATATTAACAATCCGACTGATAAGCCAATCAACAGAAAGATTGGCGTGACAGCCAGAAGCAAGACAAGACTCCCCTTTGGCGCGACGCCAAAAAGCAGCCAGCCGACGCTAATGACCAGGACAACAGCCACCATCGCCACCCCGGCAAAAGGGAGAATCTTTCCCAAGACGACTTCGGTTGGGGTGACTGGAGTCACCAAGAGTTGCTCAAGTGTTCCAGCATCGCGCTCTCGGACCATAGCCAGGGTGGTATTCAGCACGGTGACGAACAGACTGATGAGTCCGAGCAAACCTGGGATCATAAAGGCTGTGCCAGACAAGCTCGGATTGAACAGGACACGCCGGGTGGTGACGACTTGCCCGGCTGGTCTGGGTCTTAAATTGCGTTCGGTCGGTGGCGTACGTTCGAGGCGGATTTTTGCGTAATAGGTGGCTGCGATGGCAGTCAGAAAGCCTTCGGTGCTCGTACTCAGAGTAGTATCAGAGCCATCCAGCAGTAGCCCGAGACGGACTTCCTTGCCATTCGCAATCACTTCACTGAAATCAGCTGGGATAATCAGGGCTGCCCGATAGTGCTCGCGGCTGAACATCTCATGCGCGTCGTCCAGATCATGCAGCGGTAGGAGATGAAAAAAGCCAGTCGAGTCGATGGCTCGCATCAAGTCCCGACTGTGGCGGGTGTGTGAGCGGTCGAGCACGCCCAGCGGAAGATGATCAAAGTCAGTGGTGATGATGTAAGAGAACAAGACGAGGAGCAGGGCTGGCATGAGGAAGAGCACAACCAGCGTAAATCGGTCGCGGCGCAGCTCTAAAGATTCGCGCCACAGCAAGGTCAAGAGGCGTCCCAGCTTGGCTCGGAGCCGCTTCATGGTCCACCCTCCTCGGACTGTTGGCGTTGCCGGATCATCCCGGCAAACACGTCCTCAATCGAAGGCAAAGCTGGCGTGAAACCCAGCTCAGGATCAATGCCGCTCAGTGCTCGGCGCAGTCGCCCTGTTGTGTGTGGACTCTCATCTGGGAGTGTCACCAAGACCGTTTCGTTCGCGTCTGATTGGAGTCTGAATGACGCTGCTAACTGCTGCGCTGCCGTGCGGATCATGGCAGGATTGGTGTGCATGAGCCGCACCCGGTAGCCACCCGCAAAATGGATTTTGAGTCCTGTGGGCGTATCCAAGCCAATCAACTGGCCGGTGTCGATGAAACCGACCCGATCGGTGTACTCCATCTCGTCCAGATAATGGGTGGTGACAAATAGAGTCTTGCCCTCTTGAGCCAGTTCGCGAATGAGTGTCCAAAAGACTTGGCGGTTTACCACATCTACACCGGCTGTGGGTTCGTCAAGAAAGATGATGTCGGGATCGTGCAAGAGTGAACACATCAACGCGACGCGTTGCTTGATGCCACTGGGCAATGAGTGGATAAAAGACTGCTCTGCGCCTTCGAGCCCCAGACGGGGCAGAAGACGTTGTTGCTGCTCTTTGACTTGCGCAGCTGGCACGCTATACAGCCCGGCAAAAAATTGGGCATTCTCCGCCACAGTCAGATTAGCGTACAGCGAGACTTTCTGTGACATATAGCCAATCCGCGAGCGAACTTCTTCGGCGTGGCTACGAATGTCTAAACCGGCAACGTGGGCCGTGCCTTCCGTCGGCGCCAACAGGCCGCAAAACATGCGGATCGTCGTAGATTTGCCTCCACCGTTTGAGCCGAGAAAACCAAAGACTTCTCCCCGTTTGATGGTAAAGCTGACATGATCAACGGCTATAAAGTCTCCGAACCGACGGGTCAGGTCATCGGCAACAAGAACGCTATCATCCGTATCAGTCATCAGCTTGCTCTGCGCGAGCGGTCTGGGCGGTATGCGCCTCATATGTGAGATGGGTAAAAACCAGTTCAAAACTTGGCGGCATGGGTTCAGCCCAGACATCAGACGTGCCAAGATCATGCAAGGCCATGCTGACCTGAGCTGCCTGGGCTGTGGTTTCAATGACCAGATGACCTGCGAGCAGCTGAGAGCGGATGAACCAGGGTGCTTGCTGGAGAGCTGCGAGCGTAGATGTTGGCTCGGTCCCAATTAAACGATACGCTTGGTACGGGTAGCCGGAGAGTACTTGGTGTGGCGTACCCCGGGTTCGAATACGCCCTTCATACAAATAGACAAGTTCATCGTACCGCTCTACCTCATCAAGATAGCCGGTAGACATCACAACGGTCACATCCTGCAGATGGCGTACAATATCCCACACTTCCCCTCGGGCGATGACATCCACACCATTATTGGGCTCATCTAAGACTAACAGTTGGGGTTGGTGAATCAGGGCGCAAATGATCGACAGTTTTTGCTTCATCCCGCCGGACAGGGCTCCTGCCGCACGCGTCTGAAAATCTCCGAGTCCGGCAATTGCCAGCAGTTCTTCTGAACGTTGAGCAAAATCCGAACGCGCCACTCCATGTACATCGGCAAAGAATTTGAGGTTATGCAGGACACTCAGCTCAGGGTACAAACTAAACGCCTGCGGGACGTAGCCCAAGCGTTCCCGAATCCGGTACGGTTCCCGAACAATCTCATAGCCGAGGACGTGGGCCTGCTGAGCCTCGAACTCCACAAGCCCGACCAAAGAGCGCAGGAGGGTCGTCTTACCAGCCCCATCTGGTCCGACCAGCCCAAAAATACACGGCCGCTCAATACGCAGATCAATCCCGTCTAGCGCAACGGTAGTGCCATACTGTTTGCGGAGCTGAGTCAGACTCACAATTGGAGTGTCTGTTATCAGGCTGCCGGAATTTCGGGCTGTCATGTGTCCACCTGTCTGAGGTGTTTTCCTTTCCCTCTCCGCCTGGGAGAGGGAAAGGCCCGTCCTGAGCTTGTCGAAGAGGTGAGGGCTTGCCTGCCACGTCACGAGCGAAGACCAGCCTCACCCGGACTCTTCCCCGTTGGTGGGAGGTGGAGACTCCTCAACGTGTGGCACACCGTGAGGACGGATACCATTCCAATACACCGTGCCTTCCATGCCTGGTTTGAGGCGTTCGAGTTGGTTAAGAATCCGAACCTTGGTGGCAAATACCTGAGTGATACGGTCGCTTTTGATCTCGATGTTCTTGGGTGTGAATTGGGCGATGTCTTCAATAAAACTAATCTCACCAGGAATAAACGTACCTGGTAGAGCATCTGGTTCCATGCTGACTTGATCGCCGACATGGACCTTGTTTAAGTCAAGCACAGGAATGTAGACGCGGACATATTTATCCAATGGATCGAGCAGAGTGGC
Organism: Binatia bacterium; assembly: GCA_965231765.1. GTDB lineage: Bacteria > Desulfobacterota > Binatia > Bin18 > Bin18 > JAAXHF01. The sequence continues at coordinate 1,733,519 of OZ246887.1, read as the reverse complement.
AATCCCAGTGCCAGGATTGACGTATTCACCGGCTCGGATGAGACGCGTCTGGACGGTGCAGTTGCACGGGGCACGAACGGTATATTTATCCAGAACGATGCGCATCTGTTTGAGGCGCTCAATGTCAACCGCATACTCACGCTTTTGGATCTCCAGGGTATCTTCAGCCAGTTGGATTTGACGCAGGTTGGCCTCGGCCTGGGCGACTGCTTCCCGTTCGCGGGTCAGCATCGCCTGGGCCGTGTCTAATTGATTTTCAGCGTGATCAAATGCCTGTTGGCTGAGTTGCTCGGCTTTCAGCAATTCTTCGCGTCGAGCCAGTTCTTTCTTGGCGAATGTCGCGTCGGAGACCGCTTTTACCAAATTGGCTTTGGCAACCTGAATCTGGATCGGATACGTGTCACGGACCAAGGCCAGCTGGTTCTCCAGCTGATGGATTTTTGCTGTGCGTAATTCGAGGCTCAGCTCCTGCTGAACAACTTGTGACTGATACTCTCTGGCATCAATCTCAGCCAGTATGTCGCCGGCTTGGACTCGGCTGCCATCAGTAAAGCTGACAGTTTCAACCCGACCGCTCCGCTCGCTTTTGATGACCTTCTCTTCGCCCTCAACAAAACCGGTAAACGAGATGCCCTCATTTTTATGCGGGCGGGTGTAGAAAAAAACTCCAACTCCAATCGCGATCAGGAGAAGGAGGAGAAAGGGAAGACGTTTCTTCATAGGCGACCTGGCCTTTCAGTGAACGAAACGGACAAAAGAATAGGTGAGTCAGAGGAGAACGGCAAGTAGTCCCAAGTCTTCTTGCCCGAGTAGGAGATGCTAAGAGACTAGACGCTTTTCCTCCGTTCCCCTTCATACAAGCGGAACGAGGTCGCCTTCATCACCAGAAAGATCTGACGGCCAACCTGTAGCCCTAATTCAATAAAACTCGTCTCTGTGATCTCAATAGTCAGGGGAGGAAGATTGTCGGCAACCTCGGCGGTGACCAGTCCGACGAAGCCGATCGGTCCGACCGAGCAGAGCTGGACGATACGAGCAGGTATAATATTTCGGGCTGATAGTCCTTCAGGTTTGTGGGTGGCAATGATGATGTCATTGGCGGCAATACTGGCTAACATCAGATCTCCAGGTCGCGCATCAGCTTTCTCGGCTTTCATAGCTGTCAATTCGACACTCTCAGTATGCGGCTGGTGCTGTTCTCCTAAGCGGACTCGACTCGTGCTGGCGTTATTTTCAATCAGACGACACGGCAGGATATTTTCGAACCCGTGCTGTTCAGCCACAGAAAAGATGTTCGGATCAGTGAAGACCTGGCGCAAGACCTCGCGTGGTTCGCCGTGAGCAATCGTTCGGCCATCTTTGAGCACGATCAGGTCGTCACACACAGCTTGGACTTCGAGCGGGTCATGCGACACAAACAGCATTGGAATCTGAAACTCTGAGCGAATGCGGCGCAGAAATGGCAGGAGCCTGCGACGGAGTGCCAGGTCCAGTGATGCAAACGGTTCGTCAAGCAGCAACAAACGTGGGCCTGAACAAATCGCTCGGCCCAGCGCTACCCGTTGGCGCTCGCCGCCAGATAGCGTTGTCACACTCCGGTCGAGGAGGGAGCCGAGTTCAAGAATCTCAGTCGCAAGCTCAAATGTTTCTTGGAGCGGATGGCCATTTTGTATGGCGCGTTTACTGCCAGACAGCAGATTCTGGCGGACGTTTTTATGCGGAAACAGAAGCCCGTCTTGGGGTACATAGCCGATGTGCCGCTGCTCGGGTTTGACACACGTCCGGTTCGCAGTGTCGAGCCACACCTCTTCGCCACAGCAGATCGTCCCCTGTGCGCCGCGCCGTAGCCCACAGATGGTTTCGAGTAAGCTGGTCTTGCCCGCACCTGACACGCCAAAGATGCCTGTCACCTGTTGGTGGGTTGTGACATCAATGGCGAGATTAAATCGATCAAGAGTCAGCTGCACGCGCACAGCAAGAGGCTGAAATGCAGAGGCTGGTGCAGAGGCAGTCATCGGGCCAGTCCATGCCAGGAGCGACTGCGCAGCGGACGGTTGCGAGACAGGAGTTCTGAACTGATGATGGCGATAAAGCCAATGACAATGGCCACCAGCATCAAAACATAAGCTTGGCCTTCATCGCCGACTTGTTGGGCACTGAAGATGGCGGCAGCCAGGGTTTGCGTCCGACCTGGAATATTGCCGGCAATGGTGACGGTTGCGCCAAATTCACCCAGCGCTCGGGTGAAGCCGAGGATAATGCCGGCCAGCAGACCACGTTTAGCCAGAGGCAGAGTATACACAAAAAAGGTTGTGAACGAGCCATGCCCGAGGGTTTTGGCCATCATTTCGAGCCGTGGATTAATGCCTTCAAAGGTGACTCTCGCAGTCCGCACAACAAGCGGAAAAGACATCACCGCTGCGGCAAGAACAGCCGCTCTCCAATTCAGGAGCACATGCAAATCAAAGCCCAAGGTCTGCCGACCCAATGGCCCATCGACCGCGAACAGCCGCAGCAGCAGGAAACCGACTGCGGTTGGCGGTAACACCAGCGGGAGGCCGACACTGGCTGATACAACTTCTTTGCCACGGAAATCATGCCGTGCCAGTGCATAACCCAACAGAATGGCCGGAACCGCAACACAAACGGTCGCAACTGAGGCTGTCTTAAGGGTCAGGAGGAGGATGGAGAAGATTTCTTGACGCATCGTTACGCTTCCGATCGCTTCTTTATGTGCCTGGTTGTGTCAGAAGGCAAGAGAGAGGGACGGGCACGTCACGGGTTCAATGAGGCGTCGGTGACAAATCCGTGCGCTGCATAGAGAGCTTTGGTTTCTGGACTGCCAATAAAATCGAGAAAATGCTGAGCGAGGACAGTATCGTGGCGGCCTTTCAGCACGGCCGCACTGTAAATAATAGGCTGCTGGAGCTGGGCTGGTACTTCATACTGGATCGTCACCCGAGACGACATTGCCGCGTCGGTTCGATACACCATCCCAATAATGGCTGGATCGGATTCGACCAAACCTAAGGCTGCCCGGACATCTGGTGTGGGAGCAACTTTGTCTTTGACGATCTCCCACAGACTCTGTTCGCCGCTCCCAACCGAGTTGCCGACCTCGACTGATTGAAGAAACGTCTTGGCGTAGCGTCCAGCGGGAACGGCATCAGGGGTGGCGAGGGCCAGAAACGAAAAATCCAGCTCGGCGAGCTGGTGTGGGTCGGTGATAGTAAATGCCGCATCGTGTCTGCTGATCAGCACTAAACGATTGGATAGAAAGTTCCGTCGGGTTCCTTCAACCAGCCGGTCCGCCTGTTCCAGAAAATCGACCCACTGGACATTAGCCGACAAAAATACATCGGCGGCAGGTGCAGCATCAATCTGCTGGGCCAGCGTGTTTGAGCCGGCAAAATTATAGACCAGTTCGACCGAGTGAGCCTGCGCAAACTGTTTGCCCAGATCTTTGACAACGTCTTGGAGACTGGTGGCGGCAAATACGACTAAAGGCGGCTTGTGGGGTGTGTCAGGCGATTGGCAGCCACAGACGGTCAGAGACAAGAATACTGACAGGCTGCTCAAAAGCAAACCACAATACTGGATGTGACGCAGGAGATCTGCTGGACAACGCATCAATCGGCAACGGCGCATACGAGACGATAGTACTTTCTTTACTCCTCACGGACTATTGTTCGGGTTTTCTACCTCAGTGAGGACGCCCAGCTATCATAGCCGCTAGAGCAAACGCAAGTGGCGTACGCCTCAATCCTAACCGGAGCCCAAACTGTCAGCAAGGTGGTGGGCGGCGGGTACAGTTTGAGCAGTCGGCGGCAGACTTTGATGAACGTGTTGGGCTGGCGGTGGCTGTGTGAGGCTGAGCGGTAGGTCCTGCCCAAAACTTTAAAAGCGGTTGCGAAACCTACAGCGCTTGGGATAACTGTGTCGATATTGGACTGTCAGATTGCTGGATCTTATGAGAGCGTCGGTAGAGTCGAGAGAGGGATGGAGGGAGTGACGAGTATGAAGCGTGTGTGTGTCCTTATCTGCTTTGGGGTGTCGGTGTTGAGTGCTGGTCTGGGCAGTCAGAGCTGGGCTCAGCAAGACTTTAGCACTGTTGAGATTAGTACGACTCCAGTCAATGGGACGGTCCACATGCTGGCCGCAAATGCCCCAGCTGGCAACATTGGGGTGTCTGTCGGAGCTGATGGCGTCCTGATTGTGGATGATCAGTTTGCTCCACTCGCAGAAAAAATCCGGACTGCGCTGACAAACCTGAGCAGTGGCTCACTCAAATTTATTCTGAATACCCACTGGCATGGCGACCATACAGGTGGCAATCCCGTGTTTGGCCAAGAGGCACCGATCATTGCCCATGCTAACGTGCGTAAGCGACTCATGACGGAGCAGCAGATTTTTGGCCGCGCTATTCCAGCTGCAGCACAGGGTGCCTGGCCGGTCATTACCTTTGATGCATCCGTGTCGATCCATTTTAATGGGGAAGAGATCAAAGTCGTGCATTTTCCCCACGGGCATACCGATGGCGACAGCATTGTCTTTTTCACTGGCTCAAACGTTGTCCACATGGGCGACCATTATTTTGCCGGGCGTTTTCCATTTGTCGATCTCGACAGTGGTGGTGATGTTGAGAGTTTCACCCAGAATATTAAAACCGTACTCGGCCAGCTGGCTGATGATGTGAAGATCATCCCTGGCCACGGACCCTTATCAAGTAAAGACGATCTCAAAACGTATCATCGAATGTTGGTCGAAACGACGCAAGCCGTGCGCCAACAGATAGCGGCAGGCAAGAGTCTGGACGAGATGAAGAAAACAGGTCTGCCTGAAGAATGGCAGGCGTGGGGAGTCGCTTCCATTTCAACCGAGCGGTGGATTGAGATAGTGCACCAGAGTTTGTCGCAGCAATAGAAGAGCAGTGGTGGTATGAAAACGCCGGATACATCTTTGGAGCTGTCTTCCGAAGCTATGCGCCAACTGGTTGCCGAGGCTGTCGAACACCTTCTGCCCCACCTTGCGTCTCTGTCCGAGCAACCCGCAGCGAACACCGACGGGGGAGCTGAACTGGCCCGGAGCCTGGTTGAGCCACTGCCGGAAATCGGTCGGCCTGCGTCTGAGCTGTTCGATTTCCTGTTTCAAGAAGTTATTCCCAAAAGTTTTAATACGGCCGGACCGGGCTATTTGGCCTATATTCCGGGCGGGGGGCTGTTTCATTCCGCTGTTGCGGATCTGGTTGCGAATGCGGTCAATAAATACGTTGGCGTGTGGGCCGCCGCTCCCGGATTGGCGCAGCTTGAAGCCAATGTCGTGGGCTGGTTTTGCGATATTATTGGCTATCCAACTACGGCAAGAGGCTTCCTGACTTCCGGTGGATCACTTGCCACGTTTTCAGCTGTTGTGACCGCTCGACGTGAGCGTTTACCAGAAAACTTTTTGTCAGGAATCCTCTATGCGTCGGATCAAGCGCATCATTCCGTGCAAAAGGCGGCGCTGCTAGCTGGCTTCCCGCTCCAGAATGTCCGTGCGATTCCATCAGATGCAAAATTCCGCCTTCAGATTGATGCGCTTGTACAGGTTATTGCAGCAGATCGAAAAGCCGGACTCGTTCCCTTCTTGATTGTCGGGAATGCCGGCACGACAAATACTGGAGCGGTTGATGATCTGAACGCTTTGGCTGATCTGGCTCAGCAGGAAAATCTGTGGCTGCATGTTGATGCCGCCTATGGCGGGTTTTTTATGTTGACTGCGCAAGGACGAGAGAGCATGGCAGGCATTGAGCGAGCGGATTCGGTGACGCTCGATCCGCACAAAGGTTTGTTTCTGCCGTTTGGGACAGGTTCGTTGGTCGTCCGTGACGGAGCAGCGTTAAAACGGGCGCATAGCGTTCAGGCGCACTATCTGCCAGCTACACAGGACGATGCAGACCTGATTAATTTCTACGAGCTGTCGCCTGAGTTGTCGCGCGATTTCCGCGGCCTACGCGTATGGCTGCCACTCAAGATGCACGGCCTTGGTCCTTTTCGTCAGGCATTGGAAGAAAAGCTGGCTCTCACGCATTGGGCAACTGCTGAACTGCACTCCATTCCTGGCATTGAAATCTTGGCCGAGCCCCAGCTGTCTATTGTTGCCTTTCGGCTCGCCCCAACCGGACTCGATACGCCAGCTCTCAATCAGCTGAATCAGCAGTTCCTCCAGCGCATCAATGCGCGTGAAAACGTCCTGCTGAGTGGAACGATGCTCGGTGATCGTTTTGCTATCCGGATTTGCATCCTGTCCTTCCGAACGCATCGGGACAGAGTCCAAACCTGTCTGGATGATATTCGGGCTGCGGTAAATCGTGAATAATATTGCAGAAAGCTCAGTATAAGAACCGGCTTGACGTTTCTATGGGCCGCATGTCATACGACACACAGCAGCTTGGTCGAGACACGAGGAGAAGAGCATGAAAGCCACAGCCATGGCGCTGGTTTTTGTTGGGGCGTACTGGATCATCGAAGGCTACAAAAGTATGGGCCAAGGAGGTTCCTCTGGCATATGGCTGATTGCCTTGGGCATTGGCATTTTGCCCTTTGCCAAGTTTCTGTGGGACAAAGAAATTAGTCCCAAACAGTAGGGTCATTTCAGTAGCCGCGTTCCCAATCAAAGGCGTTATTGAGCGGCTCGCCATTTTTTCTGAGATCGAATTGATACTCACGAGAAAAGATCCAACCCGCTTTCCTCTTACTTACTCATACTCCGAATTTAACCGCAGCGTTTTTGAGATGGTTTACGCTTTTTGAAGTTCCAACTTTATTCCCATCCTCCTACCCCTGACGTGGGCGTCAGATTAGTCTGTACTGTCGAGAAAGATGTCTGAGACGGGAACCGTGGGCAGCCTCAGCACGTTCGAGGTGATGTTGAGCATCTTGAAGGAGCTCTTGCGGGGTGAGACCTTTTGCTCGATCGGCGTATTGAGACAAGCTCGCGAACTGCGCGCGAGTCAATCCAGATGGATAGCGTTCGAGTTGTTCAGCCATACGGCCTACTGTGATCTACGGTGGAGGAGGGGGCGTCAATCAATAGTGCATATAAAACACTTTTTGTAAGCGTCTCAGCATATATGACCTTGAGAGATTTAAAGGTCAGTCTCCTCAGTCTTTATAACCAGTCCTCTACTCGTAGGCCGGGAACCTGCTGGAAGTCTCGGAGATTCCGAGAAAGGAGCGTTGCGTTATGGGCTAAGACAATACTGGCAATTTTTAAATCCATTGTGCCAATACGAATCCGGTTCTTGCGGAGTCCTTGGAAGGTGCTCGCACTATCTGTGTCCCACGGTAAGACATACCACGCAGCAAAAAATTCGATCCGTCTTTGCAAACGTTGGTACGCGACAATTTGTTGATGCGGATCTTGTTGCCTATGGATCTGGGCTAGCCAACCACGAAACTGTTCTTCTACCGAGATGATTGTGGTTGCAACCTCCTCTCCTGCGTTGTCGATTTTGTGTTGGAGGGCTGCTCCTACAGCCGATCCACGATCGAACTCAACAAGATGATCGGTATCCAAAACCAACATTTCAGGAATCATCCGCGCTTGGGATTTGTTCCCGAATTTCCTTCCCGAGCTGAATCATTTCATCGAATCCTGGATCGTTAGCAGACATGCCAAATGTCTTCCGCCAATTCTTCTCGCTGGGGGCATCCTCTTTGATAAGATGTTTCAGATTTGTCAGTTCTTTTTCGAGAATTGTGACACGCTCTTCAATGCTTGTACTCATTTTGGGAACTCCTCATACAATTTTGTCATGATTGTTAAGCCTCAATACCCCCGTTCCCAATCCAGGACATTGAGCAGCGGCTCGTCTTTTAAATACCGCTGTAGGTTTTCACAAAAGAGATCGATCCCACGTGCCTGCTGGACATCTGTACTCACTGAGGTATGCGGAGTGATCACGACGTTGGGCAGTTGCCATAGCTCTTCCGGTGGAGGGCCGACAAATTCATCAACGTACACATCAAGCGCAGCCCCTGCGATTTCGCCACTCCGTAAGGCGCTGACTAACGCTGGCTGATCAATCAGCTCGCCACGAGCGACATTGACAAGATACGCGCTCGCTTTCATTTGGCGCAGCTCAGCCGCACCGATAATGTGTTCAGTTTGAGGTGTCCACTGCGTACTCAGAACAACAAAGTCGCTGTGTTCTAAAAGTCGTGGCAACTCTGTCGGGGGAAGGAGTTCATCCACCCCTTGCGTATCGTATTGAACGGTTGTCGCGGAACGACGGGTTGCCATGACTCGCATGCCAACGGCTTTGGCCAAGCGGGCAACTTCGTTGCCGATGCCGCCTAGACCAATAATGCCAACCGTTTTGTCTTGAATCAGGACGGAGCGGTATTGGCGACGATCGAACTCGCGACGAGTTTGGTCATGGAAGGCGTGGGGCAGGGCTTTGGCAAACAGGAAAATCGCAGCTAAGACGTATTCGGCAATAGGCAGGACATTATTCAGTCCGCGTGAGGTGGTGACCGTAATCGGGCTGCCCCAGATATCTCCGCGCAGGAGGTTCGAGGCCCCGGCCGGGGTTTGATGCAACCATTTGAGGCGCGGGGCGCGAGACAAGAGGTCAAGCGGAAAAGGAAAACGCAGGCAGATGATATCGGCAGCGGCCAGCAACGCATCTCGTTCGGCTCGGGTGGAAGGATTATTTTTTATGACAGTCTGTGATACATAGCGCTGCACACTTTCGGCTGGCCATGTCGTAGCGTATTCAACCTCGAACTTGCCACGCGCGTCAACAACATGGATGGATGGATCGACGGCTGCGATCTGTTCGAGGACATCATCACCAAAAGTGCCAATGAGAAGAATGTTGAGTGGTGGCATGCTTGTGTTTCAGTGTATGGGTGGGCCCGGCCCCGCCCCTCCTTCACCACTTTTTCTACTCCGCTCCGATTGCGGCTAATCCGGCTTGGGCACACTCGATATCTTCATCTTCGGTGCCACCACTTGCGCCAACGCCACCCATCAACTCGCCACCGACGATCAACGGTAAGCCGCCGCCAGCCAGCAGTAATGGCCGACCAACAATGTCTATCACACTGTCAATTAATTGCGGTCTGGCCTGGGCCAGGTCGGCCACGTCTTTTGAGCTGCGCTTGAATGTTGATGCGGTAAACGCTTTGCTCTGGGCAATGCTGGCGGTCATCCAGCGTGCGCCATCCATCCGGGCTGAGGCAACTGGATTACCAGCGGTGTCAACAACCACAAAACTCATCTGCCAGCCTTTTTCGTGGGCTTTCTGTTTGCCAGCGGCGATAAACTGTTCGGCTAGGGCTAATGTCAGTGCCATGATAGGTCTTCTCCTTTTTTGAATTGAACTGAATGGGATTAAGGAACAAGCACGAGTTTGCTGAAAACTTTGCCTGCCAGCAAGTCATGTAAGGCTTGAGCAGCCTCTTGTAACGGATATGACTTGCTCACAATCGGTTTGAGCTTACCGGCAGCGAAGTCTGGGCTCATAGCCGCAGCCATATCTGGGATGACCGCATCGGCGCTCAGCAAGCTCATGCCATAGAACGTGATGTCTTTGAGCAGCGCGGGCAGAACGCCGAAAGTAGCATTGGGGGCCTTGCCAGTGCCGGTACCAATCAAGACAATCCTGCCAGATGTAGCAATGCAAGAGCAGTCGGCTGCCAGATTGTCCGAGGCCACGTTCTCAATAATGAGATCGACTCCCTTGCCATCAGTCAGGGTGCGCACTTCTGCCGCAAAATCTTGCTGTTTATAATTGATTGCGACATCGGCACCCAATTGACGTGCTCGATTAGCCTTTTCCTGCGACCCGACCGTAGTAATAACCCGTGCGCCAGCAGCTTTGGCCAGCTGAATGGCTGCCGCCCCGACACCACCACCACCGGCAGAGATCAAGACCGTCTCTCCCGCCTTCAGCATGGCTTTATGGTAAAAAGCAAAATAGGCGGTATAAAACGGGATCGGAATGGCCGCCCCTTCTTCAAAAGACAGATTGTCCGGCAAGGGAATTGCCTCGGAGGCCATCAGACAGGTCTTTTCGGCATAGGCTGCACCAATGGCACGACCGAACACCCGGTCACCAACTTTGACAGTCGTCACGCCTGGACTGACCGCTTCAACCTCACCAGATACATCTGTGCCAGTGATATATGGCAGTTTCAACGGCGCAAGTTCGCCGGACAGACGGACTAAGTCGGCCGGATTAATCCCCGCCGCTCCGACTCGAATGAGGACTTGCCCCTCTCCTAGTTCCGGATCTGGGGCATCTTCATAGCGGAGTTGTTCTGGCCCACCGGCTTGGTGGGCACGCATGGCTTTCATGAGTAAGGCACTCCTTTTTCTTAACGTTGATGGTAGAGCGGATGCCCGTGGGCTGATGTCTGCATGCAGCTGAAATGGTCGCCTTCCAAGTTGGCGAAATACAGCGTCTGCAAGCCTGGACCACCGAAAGCACAGTTGGTGGGAAAATTCAGCTTTTGAGCCTGCGGATCGTCAACCAGCATGGTCCAGTTGCCGTTTGTATCAATTTTGATGATCTGGTGGGCAGGCGCCATTCCCCCGTTTTCAATCCGAGCCGGGAGGGTCACATACAGGTTGCGATCGGTATCAAAGGCCATGCCGTCTGGCAAAGCAGGAAAGTCTTTGGAATAGATCTCAGGTTTGCCAAAGCTACCGTCTTTGTTGATTTGGATGCGGAGACAATCATTGCGCGTACTCTCAAGCACGTACACCGCATCTTCGTTTGGATCGATGGCAGTGCCATTGGCAAGATAGATACCCTTTGTCACAATGTCACCCTTGCCGTTTGGCCGGATGCGGACCAACGCGCCGTTTGGTGCCGGCTTGGCCATCTCTGCCAGGGCGGTATCGAGTGTTGCGGTACTCGAGTTGGAGACGTACAGGTTGCCCTCAGCATCATAGCTGGCAAAATTTGGCAAAGTGAGTTTGACATCGCCGACCTGATCCGCAATCAGAGAGACCTCGCCGCTCTGTGACACCCGCATCATCGCTTGTTTGCCCAAGTCGCAGTACACAACATTGTCTTGGGCGTCCAAGGTGATCCCGTTGGGAATGGAGCCCTCTGGCAACGTGGCCATCTCACCTACGGTTCCATCCGGAGTGACCTTGTAGACAATACCATTACGGCCGCCGCCGTAGACATTGCCATCTTTATCGATAACAACGCCTTCAGCTTGCAGGACACCCTGGCCAAAAATCTGGACTTGATCGACAGGAAATGTTGCCACGTATGTTTCTCCTTTTGTAAGATATATCGAAGAAAAGGAGTACCGTAGTACTCCTCCGGAAGAGGACAAAATCCCCCCCAACCCCCCCTTTTTCAAAGGGGGGGATCAGACTTTAGGCGCTAGCGGTTTGCGCTTCAGCGTTGCTCTGGTTGCTCTGATTACTTTTGGTGAACGTCACCTGTCCGACCTCAGAGCCACTTAACACGACGAGCAAGTGACCCTCTTCGTCCCCAATATTGCGGAAGCCTTCGCTGGTCCGGGCCGGAAAGGAAATCGTATCCCACGGACCTAGGTTGGCTTCATTCTCGCCGTTTTCGCCCCAGAAAAATGTCCACTGGCCAGACAGGACAACAAACACCTCTGGTTTTGGATGGCTATGGAGTGGAGTCCCTTTGCCCGCTTCGACCTTATTAATGCCCATGTAGAAACCATGGTTCCCGGCGATGGGCGGCACGGTATTGCCCGCCTTACCGATCAATGAATAGCCCTGGGTGCCACTCGGCGTATAGTCTTTGATGAAACTGGCGTAATCGATCGGCTTCAGATCCTCAAAGCGCGCGACACTGGTGCTCATTTCTTCCCGTGTAGTAGCCATACTAGCCCTCCTTATGAGAATTGATTGAAATTGAAATTGTTGCCTTGCCATCCATTGCTGCCGGTAGCATGGAACACCTGACCGGGCTGTGTCAAGAGTTGGCCAGGCGTTTGTTCGGAGATTTTCTCTTGACGAATGATTGATGGATAGAGTAGGACGGGGCAAGGAGTTTCTTGCCCAGGGGGGAATGACTTGTGGCGAGGAGACTGCCCAAAAAATATTTGGGATATTTCCCATGGAAGGAGACCACGATGTCGATACAGGCAACCGTTCCCACGACTCCCATAACTGCTCCGAGCACGGCTGAAGAACTCAAAGAGCGTTTTGGTGATCCGCATGAACTCGCGGCCGATCACCGGCTGCCGTATATTGATGTAGCAGCCGAGCGCTTTTTAGCTCAGTGTCCGTTTGTCATTGTTTCTACCGCCGATGCCGAAGGCCGGTGCGATGCATCCCCCAAAGGTGACCCGCCGGGTTTTATCCACGTCGCTGACAAACATACCGTGTATCTGCCCGATCGCGCCGGCAATAAGATGTTTCAGAGCATCGGCAATATTCTGTCCAATCCGCACGTGGGCCTGCTCTTCTTCATCCCAGGCGAAGAATGGACCATGCGCATCAATGGCCGGGCCAGCATTGTCGATGATCCGCCTCTCATGGAGAAACTCAGCGCGCGTGGCCGTCCGGCCCAGATGGCAATCAAGGTTGACGTTGAAGAGTGTTACTTCCACTGTCCCAAATCGTTTAAACGCGCTGAGCTGTGGAATGCAGAGCGTTTTCGGACCTATGAGGGAGATTCATGGGGCAAAATTCTGGCTGAGCGGACGAAGATGGACAAGGCCGGAGCCGAACAGCTGGATAGCATGATTGAGCAAGCGGCAAAGGATCTCTAGGCGATCTTTAGGGGATCATCGGGGCAGGCACTGAGCGACGTGTCTGGAAGGAGAGACTGCGTGGCCTGGCCTGTTCGGTACAATATTGTCGGTATCCTGATCCTGGGCACCATGGTCAATTACATTGATCGGGTGAACATCTCCGTGGCTGCTCCAGATATCATGCAACAGACCGGCTGGGACGAGGCCCAGTTTGGGATGATTTTCTCCGCCTTTCTGGTCGGCTACACCCTGTTACAATATCCCGGCGGGGTGATTGCCGACCGCTGGAGCGCCCGCAAGATGTTGGGCTTCTCGTGTATTGGCTTCTCACTCTTCACCGCGCTTACGCCGCTCGGACAGAATGCTTTTTTGCTCCTGCTGCTGTTGCGCTTCCTGGTGGGCGGGTTTGAATCGGTGAGTTTTCCTTCATTAGCCTCACTCAACTCACGCTGGATTCCGCGCCAAGAATATGGCCGGGCCCAAACGCTGAGCATCTCTGGAGCCTCACTGGGGCAAATGATTGCCTATCCCACAACAGCATGGATCATTGAAAACTATTCGTGGGAAAGCGTCTTTTATTTTAATGCGGCGCTTGGGGGGTGTGGGTGACGCTGTGGCTGTGGTACTCGACCGATACCCCTCGCGAGCACCCGTCTATAGGCGCACAAGAACTCGACGAGATAGAGAGCCAACTTGCTCCGCAGACTGAAAAAATTTCGGTTCCGCTGTGGACGATTCTCAAGGCGCCATCGGTTATTTCGCTGTGTCTGAGCTATATGTTTTTTGGTTTTATTGTGTGGATTTTTATCTTGTGGTTTCCGTCCTACCTGGTCAACGCACGCGGCTTTTCCCTCATGCAAATGGGCCTGGTCGGTATGCTGCCGATGGGGGCAAGCTTCCTGGGTATTGTGTCAGGCGGGGTGATTTCGGACTCTCTACTCAAGAGAGGTTTTGATGTACGTTTTGCTCGGGCACGTTTCCCGGGACTTGCAATTGGGATGTCCTTGCCCTTCCTCCTGTCGCTGGCAGTCTCAGGCTACTGGGCGATGCCGCTGGAGCTGAATCCTCGATTGGTTGGGGCGATTTCTGGCGTCATGAATACGAGTGGTAATCTGGCTGGCATCTTTGGACCCATGACCGCCGGAGCGATTGTGGCCAGTACGGGCAGCTGGACACTGCCCTTTTACTTGGTGGCGGTACTGGGTGTTTTCTGTAGTGTGATTTTTTTGTTTTTTGTGACGACTGATCCTATACAGATCTCTGGGCTGGATGAGGAAACGCCGCAGGAAGTCGTGGACTGAGATCAAGGGTGTTGATGCAAGGGTCTGTGAAAGAGGAGTAAGACGATGGCAGAACAGAGTGGACCTGGTTTATTGGCGGTGTGGACTGACGTTGATCAAACAGTCGAGGAAGAATTCAATGCTTGGTACCAAACGGAGCACATCCCGCAATTGCTCAGCTTGCCAGGCTTTGTGAGTGCCAGACGAGACCAGGCTGTTGTGGGCAAACCCAAATACGTGACCCTCTATACCCTGTCTGACACCAATGTACTAAAAAGTCTGCAGTTTCGTGATCTCCAGGACAAAGATCGCACTCCCTGGTCACGAAGAATGGTGTCGTATTTCCGGAACATGGAGTCCGGGCTGTATCGACAGATTTTTGATTACGGGACCTTACCGGAAAAAGGCGGGGCGGTTGTCTACTCCGTGCAGCTAAATATCCCAGCTGACAAAGAGGAGGAATTTAACGAATGGTATAACGTAGATCATGTGCCAGCTTTAGTCGGCGTGCCAGGCGTGCATTGTGCCAGGCGTTATGTGGCAGTGAAGAGCGAGCCAAAGTATTTGGCCGTATATGAGATGGAAGACGCAGCCATTCTGACCAGCGCAGAGTGGAATACAGCTCGCAACTCAGATTGGACGCTCAAGATGGCGCCGTATCTACAGGATGTGAAGGTCAGAGCTGGGAGTCGGCTTTTTCCCGAATAAATGAGGGGGAGATGGTTGGAAAAGTCCCTTTCCGTACCCCGTAGGGTCCGCCCTGCGCATCCTACGAAGAGCGGCGTTGAGTAGACTCTTCTCCTGGTTTCCCTTGTCCCCACGCAGAGCATGGGGACAAGGGAAAAGTCAGTGCGGCTCTATCTTAGCGGCGATCGTACAGCGGATGGCCTTTGCGCCCGAGATGGACTTTTGCCACATGATCCGCTTCAAGGTGGGCAATATACAAGTCGTCAAAGTTTGGCCCGCCAAAGGCACAGTTGGTTGGTCCCTTGGTTTTTATACCATCCGGATCGTCAATGAGCGTTGACACTTTCCCATTGGGGTCGACGACGACGAGCCGATTGACCATTGGGAGAGTGGTAATCATATAACCCTCAGTGTCAAAGGCCATACCGTCGGGCAGCCCGCCCAGATTGTCGCCATACTCTTCCGGTTTGCCGTGGGTACCATCTTTGTACATGGCGACACGTGCGCAGTTATGTTGGCTGGACTGTAACACGTAGACTGCCTCTTCTTTGGGGTCGATAGCTGTACCATTGGCAAAATAGATCCCCGTGGCAACTACCTCGCCACGTCCATCCGGGCGCAGGCGGACGAGGCTGCCTTTAGGAGCTGGATTCTCCAGCTCAGCCATCAGCTTTTTAAAATCAGCAAATCCAATATCGCTGGAGTTCGAGACGTATAAATTGCCTTCGGCGTCGAAGACTGGAAAATTGGGCAAGGTCAGTTTGAGGTTGCCAACCTGATCGGCAAACACACTCACTTGGCCGTCTGGGGTGACCTTGAGGACGGCCGCTTTGCCGGGGTCACACACAAACAGGTTGCCGTTACGGTCTAAGGCCATGCCTGCCGGACGACCACCCGTGTTGGCCAATTCGGTGACTGTGCCATCCGGTGCAAGTTTACGAATACCGCCGTCTGCCCCGCCCCCGTAGACGTTGCCTTCACGATCAACGCTAACGCCTTCCGGGCCTTTGAAGCCGGTGGCGGCTGTGGTGACTTGATCAAGACTGAGTTGTTGATACGTCATTGGTGTTCTCCTTTTTTCGACGATTTCTTAGCGACCCATTTTGAGTCGATCTTCCTGCGCCCAGCCTTCTTTCAATGGCACGGTGAAATACGGGGTAAGATGCATCTTTTTGAACTTCCACTGGCCATTTTCTTTGGCGTACTCGTCGTTGTAGCGGGCTGCCACCAAGTATGGCTCGCCTTTAGAAATGGTCTTGGCTTCAAGGTAGCTGAAGCCCGTGCCGCCTTCGCCTTCAAGCTCAACGACGTGGTTATGGACAAATTGCTTCACAAACGACAGGAGTTGGGAAACGCCATTAAAAAACTTGGTCAGCTCGGCTTGGCCTCTGGCTTTGCCGAGATAACCAAAGTCGAGGTCCCCGTCCTGGGTAAAGAGGGCGGGAATCTCAGCCAATTTCGCCTCGTTGATGCATTCATGGTATCGAAAACGCAAACGACGGATATCCTCCTTGTCGCGTAACTCCTGCACCTGGGTTTCGAGTTCCTGCAGACGTGCTTCGAGATCTTGTGCCATACTTATTCCCTCCTTTTGCTAGGTGAGCCTTTCCTCTAGCACTTCTTGAGCGGAAAAAGAAAGGGAAAAGGAGAGACGTTAGAAAATGGACAGGCAAAGTGGAAGGATGACGATTTGCCTCGGGTCTATGCGGGTCGTAGCGGTTGGCCCGGTTGCGAGTCTCGTGCAGTTGTTATGACATCTACGGGCAGGTCACGCGTAATGACTGCGTCGCTTCACTGCCATTTCGCGCTCTAAATAAAAGACGTCCATCTTGTTCCACTCCGCGCCCTTTTGCACGAACTTATGGCCCCGCAGAGTTGTTGCCACAATGCCAAGGTCAGGCCGACCTGGGTAGTCACGTCGGCCGGTAATCTCCGTTGCGGCAAAGACTGTATCGCCGACAAAGATAGGGCCGGTGTGACGGCCAGTGATGTAGACGGTATCTCCGAGCGCATTATCGCCCACATCGGGGCAAGACAGTCCCAGACACAGGTTGAACGGAATGCCGCCATAGACGATCAACTGCCCGCCAATATATTGGGCTGGGTTTTGATCAATCATGTACTGATTGCTATGTACCTGGGAGGTATTGTCGAGCATCGCGGTGAGTTCCATATGGGCGGTGGTCACTGTGCGGCCACGCGAATGTTCAATTGTATTGCCGGGATTGAGATCCTCCCAATATGTATCCGAGTTGCTCAAGTGGGCCAGCTCGCGATAATTGCGGCTGTCTTCGTAGGCGGGTAAAATAGGATCGCACAGAATGTGTGGAACCTCTGACAATTCGCCAGCTTCGACTGGGGTGTCAGTAGTATCTTTCCAGATCTGGACTTTGCGTTGCAGGGTGAGCACCACTTCGTTGTTTTGATTGCGGCCTGTTGTTTGGACATGGACGACACCACGGTCTGGGTCACGCGAAGACGGTTGCAATCCGATGATTGTTGTCTCAACTTCAATCGTATCGCCAATATAGACCGGTGCGCCGAAGCGCATATCTTGGTACTCCAGATTCGCCCGCGCATTCTCCGAAATATCTTCAACGCTTTGGCTAAAGACGATATTCATGACCAAACCTGGCGGGGCAATCAGCCCGCGAAAACCGTAGCGTTCTGCGTAACGCAAATTTTTAGACAACGGGTTGGTGTTCATGCCGAACTCGGTAAAGGCATTAAACAAACCCTCAGTGACTGTTTTACCGACTTTATGGCGGAACAGTTGGCCGACCCGAAAGTCTTCGAAAAAATTGCCACGTTTTTTCCGAATCTGCATACTAATATCCCATGGCAGACAGAAACTCTTGCAAGCTCTTGGTCGTCAGGTGCAGATACATATTGTGTTTCTTTTGGCTGCCAAGTGTATCGGACGACTGCCCGCTGTAGTTATGACCAGGAAATAAAACGGTCTCGTCAACCAACTTGGATAAGGTCTGTAAACTGTTGTACATGTCTTCGGGGTTACTACCCGGCAGATCGATCCGGCCGCACGAGTTAATAAACAAGGTGTCTCCGGCAACCAGATTATTGCCGATCAAAAAGCATTGTGAGCCAGGCGTATGACCCGGGGTGTGAATGAACTTCACCTGAATGCTGCCGACTCGGGTGGTCTCTCCCCCTTCGACTTTGACAAGATCGGAATCAGACAAGCCCGCAATCTCGTTCAGAAATTCAGCTTCGGCTTTGTGGATATACACCTTGGCTTTCACCTTTTCCAATAACTCGGCCGCGCCCTGGATATGCTGTCCAGAAAACTTCCCACCCAAATGGTCCTGGTGATAGTGGGTGACCAGCGCTTTGCTGATCGTATAGCCGTCTTGTTGTGCGACATTGATGAGAGCTGGAATATCCCAGGCTGCATCAATGACCAGCGCTTCCCGGGTGGCTGGATCACCAATCACATAGGCGAAGTTCTGCATTGGGCCAATTTCGATCTGCTTAAAATAGATACGTGGTTCAGCCATGGCTCCGTCTTCCCGTTTTCCTAAGTCTTTTTACGTTTTACTCTTTTTTTCTTGTCATGCCCGCGCAGCCCGCGTTCCCACAAATACTCCGGTTCGTCCAAATTTTTACTCACCCAGCGCGACATCACAAAAAGTAGATCACTGAGGCGATTCATATATTTGAGCGGCCACGGGCTGAGCTCTTCTTCCCGAGACAATCGCAAAATATCCCGCTCTGCTCGGCGGCACACCGTCCGAGCTTGATGCAGAAAGCCGCCAACCTTGCCTCCACCCGGGAGGATAAAGGAGTTGAGCGGTTCCAGATCCTTCTGGAGTTGATCGATGGTCCGCTCCAAGCCTGTGACTTCTGTCTCACTGACTTGGAACATACCCTCATATGAAAAGTCAGATGGGGTGGCCAGTTCGCTGCCGACATCAAACAGTTGGTTTTGCAATAAACGAAAAATCTCATCAAGGTCTCGCGACGCCTTGAAGGCATCCTTGAGCTCATCATTGAAGACCCGGGCCAGTCCAATAATCGAGTTCAATTCATCAATCGTGCCATACGCCTCGACACGCGTGGCATCTTTGGCAACTTTCTTGCCGCCAACGAGTTTGGTGAAGCCTGTGTCGCCGGTGCGGGTATACACTTTGGTAATACGGATGGCCATGGTGGGGAGAATGGGGATGGAGGGAGTAGGGTTTGGGGGCTGGGGCAAGGAAAATCAATCCCTCCCCCCGAGCCTAACCCCGAATCCCTAGTATTTACAGGCTCAGGCGGCGTTTGAGGTCTTCGTGCTCCTGCCACATGGCTCGCGGCATGCGATTACCAAACTTGGTAAAGAACTCCTCCTGGCCTTCTGTTGCCTTCTTCCAGCCTTCATGGTCAACGGACAAGAGTTCTTCCATTGTCTGTGGCGTTATATCCAAATCACTGGTGTCAATATCTTTCGCGTACGGTAGATAGCCAATCTCAGTTTCGCGGGCATCGATTTCGCCATGAACACGGCCAAGCACCCAGCGCAAGGCACGCAGGTTCTCACCAAAGCCCGGCCACAGATACTCATTGTTTTCAGACATGCGAAACCAATTGACGCGGAAAATCTGGGGCGGGTCAGCCATGCGGGTGCCCATATTCATCCAGTGCCCGAAATAATCACCCATGTTGTAGCCACAGAAGGGCAGCATGGCCATAGGATCACGCCGGATCACGCCGACTTTGCCGGTGGCTGCTGATGTCGTCTCAGATGCCATGGTTGAGCCGAGAAAGACGCCATGCTGCCAGTTCAAAGACTGGAAAATCAAGGGGATCAGGTCGGCCCGCCGACCACCAAATAAAATAGCTGAGATCGGAACGCCCTGTGGACTCTCCCACTCCGGTGACATCACCGGACACTGACGAGCTGAGGTTGTGAAGCGTGAATTCGGATGCGCCGCTTTTGTCTCACTGGCCCGTGTCCACGGTTTACCCTGCCAATCCCATGCTTCCACCGGTGCGGGACCATCCATGCCTTCCCAGTAAGGACTGCCGTCCGGTGTGACAGCGACATTGGTAAACAAAGAATTTGAGCTAATCGTTGTCATCATATTGGGGTTGGTGTGTGAATTGGTGCCAGGGGCAACACCAAAAAAGCCGGCTTCTGGATTAATCGCCCACAGGCGACCGTCAGGACCGATGTTCATCCAGGAGATATCATCGCCCACGGTCCAGACTTTGTAGCCCTCCTGGCTGGCCGACGGCACCAGCATGGCCAGATTGGTTTTTCCGCAGGAACTGGGGAAGGCTGCGGCAACATAGGTCGTGCGGCCGTTGGGGTCTTCAATGCCGATAATCAGCATATGCTCGGCGAGCCAGCCTTCTTCGCGAGCCATATGACTACCAAGACGTAAGGCGAAGCACTTTTTACCCAACAGCGCATTTCCGCCATAGCCAGAGCCAACTGACCAGATCGTTCGTTCTTCAGGGAAATGCATGATATAGCGGCGGTCTGGGCTCAGGTCACCCAGCGAATGCAGTCCTTTGACATAATTGCTAGAAGAGCCGAGGCGATCCAGGGCGGTTTTGCCCATCCGGGTCATAATCCGCATGCTGGCCGCAACATACGGGCTATCGGTGATCTCCACTCCAAGCTGGCTGTATGGGGAAGCTTCTGGGCCCATGATATATGGCACCACATACATGGTGCGGTCTTTCATTGCCCCGGCAAACAGGGCGCCCGCTTTTTCTTTGCCATCAGCCGGAGACATCCAGTTGTTGTTTGGTCCGGCGTCTTCTTCCCTGGAGGTATTGACGAAAGTCAGGTGTTCGGTACGCGCGACATCGTTTGGGTCGCTACGATGCAGGTAGCAATTGGGGTATTTTTTTTGATTGAGTTTGAGCAGCGTTCCGTTGTCAAGCATTTCCTCGACCAAACGCTGATTCTCTTCCTCAGAGCCATCACACCAGTGGATATTTTTCGGTTTGGTCTGAGCAGCTGTTTCTTCGACCCATTCTTCTAGTGGCGTTGGCATGTACCTATTCTCTCCTGTTCGAGGCTAGCAAAGGCGCCCAAATTCAGCGAAAAAAGAAAGAATCGTTTTAACCATCGATGTGAAGGGCGTCAAGGACAGGATAGCATAGTCCGGCGTTTTATCGAAAGTTATACGAGAGAAGCTTAGTCGGCTGCCTGTTCAGGACGGCAGCGTTGCAGGATGATTTCTTTGAGCTTGTCTGGGTCAACCGGCTTCTTAAAAATCACTTCCTTGAGGCCTTCGAGCTTGCTGCGTTTTATGACATGATCTTTATCAAAGAAATAGGCGGTCATCAGCACAACCGGTGTTTCAGGAAAGCGCTCCCGGACCTCCATGTACAAGTCATAACCGTCCAGATCAGGCATAACGACATCACTGACCACAATATCAACCTTGCGGCCAGTCAGCATATTCAGCGCTTGGAGGCCACCGGTGGCAACTTCGATCTGGGCTCCCTCTTCTTGTAGCACGTCGCGAAGCGAGTAACACACGCCAAGGTCATCATCGACAACCAGGATCGTCAGCCCAGCCAAGTCCTGGGTTGGCTCCTTACGGGAAGCATGGTGTGGGGCAATAATTGGGTCATCCTTCTCATCTTGTCCCAGATCCGCCATGCGAGAGCCATGGATATACTCGGTCGTAGCGTAACGCTCTTCCTGGGCCATTTCATCAATACGGGTAATAATTTTGCGGATTTTTAATAATTCGCGCTGAATAGACTCGACCCGCTCTTCCTGGACGACATACTCTTCGTCAGGGAAGGAGTGAGCCATATGTTTATTCAGCACGTCCAGGTTATTAAAAATAACCTCAAGCGGATTATTAATCCGGTGGGCGAGGCCGACGGCAAGCTCGCCGAGGGTCGCGAGCTGATCACGCCGCCGGATTTCTCGGAGATCTTTGAGAAACCCGACCGAACCGATCTCATAACCTCCGGCGTCATAGATGAGTGAACCCGATATCGCGGCTGGAATGTGTTCGCCATTTTTGCAGACCAAGGTGGTCTCAAAGTTTTTGACTTTGCCCTTTTCGCCCTCTTCGCCGCTGCGCATCGCATTCATGACCCGCCTGGCTTCTTCCAAGCCCGGGTAGACCGTTGGCCACACCCGCTTGCCATGAATCTCTGCTGAGGTATAGCCTAGGGTCTGGTGCGCACCGTCATTATAGAAAATGATCTGGCCTTTGCGGTCGACGGCGATGACAATATCGAGAGAGTTCTCAAGCAGGCGTTCGAAATATTCCGGCGGCAGGTGGATCTCGCGCAGGGCGCGGTGGAAACCAATAGAACCGACTTCTTCGCCTTGTTCATCGTAGATCAACGAACCCGAGAAGGAGACGGGAATATGCTCGCCATTTTTGGCAACTAAGGTGGTCTCGAAGTTTTTGACTTGGCCCTTTTGACCGAACTCGTCGCTACGCAGGGCGTTCAGGACACGGCGGGCTTCGGTCACGTCGGGATACAGCATCACCCGCTCGCCGCTGTCACGCACCTCTGCTGCGGTATAGCCGAGGGTCTTGCTTGCCCCGTCGTTGTAGAAGATGATCTGGCCTCTGCGATCAACCGCGATAACGATGTCGAGAAAGCTTTCGAGCAGACGTTCGAAATATACCGGAGGAAGCTGGAACATGAACAAATACCCGCTCTTTGACCCGGTTCCGGGGATATTCGACCGCCCAGCCGACAGCCGCACTAGCACCCCTTCCTCTATGTTAGGCTCGGGATCTCTCAATCGTCAAGACCTACGGCACAATCGGCGGACAAATGGCTGGGGGACTGTTCAATGCCTCTTCTGCGTGTTTCTGAGCCTGAGTCTGGCGCTGAGTGGTTGCTACTGGCTGAAATACAATAAACTGATGCGCACCCATGTCGAGCTGTTGCTCGCCATGGCAGACAAGGTGAGTGGTCTCTTAGAAGATCAACACCCTATCACGCCAACGATGATGAACGAATTTACCTACCCATTGGAGCGAGCGGAAGATTTTGTCCGGATCGTGAAACGCTACTATGCCGGCCGGAAATCTCTGCACGTATTTGAGGGCATGCTGGCCGTGTACACGCCATTAGTACAAGAAGCCGACCGGCTCCGGCTGCTGCAGGGAGACTTGGGTGGCTTTCAGAAGCGGGTCAGGATGTTGCGGGAGCACGCGGAGCGAGTTGAGGCGGCTTTGGTTGAGGAAGAGAGTTGAAGAAGTTATGAATGCTGAATGATGAATGGCGAATTTTTATAGGCTACCAGATGGGAGCGCAATAACACGTTTCTCATCGTGCAGCTCTGCCAGCAGCTCGGAAACTGTGCGTTGGAGACGGGGGTGGAGAAAATCTGGGGCTATCTCGCGCAAGGGTTCGAGCACGAAGCGCCGATTATGCAGTGCGGGGTGGGGGATGTGTAAATCTGAGGTATCGACAATGGTGGAGTCAAAAAACAGGATGTCGAGGTCCATTGTGCGTGAAGCCCATCTTTTGGCGGAGCGGACCCGCCCCAGGGCGTTTTCTATGCTTTGGAGCTGATGCAGTAATGGTCGGGTAGCAAAAGCAGTCCGGATTTCGATCACCCCGTTCAGATACCAGGTTGACGCTTCCCCTAACGGCTCTGTTTCGTACTGCGAGGACTGGCGGATGATGTGTGTGTCAGGCAGGGCGGCAATGCGCTCCAAGGCTTGCCGATAATATGCCTGCCGATCACCTAGATTAGAGCCAATGGCGATGAAGGCTTGATGTCGCATTGCCCGAATCTCGTATCTGGAAACACTGCCGAATCTCTGTGCTCCGCCTACAACTCAAACGCCTGTTGCGCCTTGTCTACAATCATCTGACCAATTGCCAAAGAGGCTGTCGCGCCTGGAGATGGGGCGTTTAAGATATGCAAGGCATTCCCAGTCTGGGAAATAAAAAAATCATCGACTAAGGCTCCATTCGATGCAATGGCCTGGGCACGTACTCCACTGCCGCCCGGCCGCAGGTCAGACTCGCGCAATTCGGGCATTAAACGCTGGAGCGCTTTGAGAAAGGCGTGTTTACTAAAGGAGCGGTACATTTCCCCCAAGCCGGTTTGCCAATACTTGCCGGCCATGGTCCAAAAACCGGGGAAGCTGAACGTTTCTTTGGTGTCTTGCCAGTTGAAGTCGGACTTCTGATAGCCCTCGCGAGCCAGAGCCAAGACTGCGTTTGGGCCAGCTTCACGCATGCCGTCAATCGTCCGGGTGAAATGGACGCCAAGAAAGGGCAGGGCTGGGTCGGGCACGGGGTAGATCAAGTTTTTGACCAGTTTGCGTCGCTCAGGTGCAATTGTGTAATACTCGCCCCGAAAGGGCACAATTTGGAGATCTGGTTGAGCGCCAGCCATACGGGCTAAACGATCAGAGAATAGCCCCCCACAGTTGATCAAGAAGCGTGTCTGTATCGCCCCACCGCTTGTCTCCAAGACCATTTTGCCGTCGCTAGGCTGAATTGTCTGAACTTGATGACTCGTTCGAATTTGTCCGCCCTGTTGCTCAATTAACTTTGCATAGGTTCGGGCGACATGTGGAAAATCGATAATCCCGGTGCTTGGGACGTGGAGTGCCTTGATACCAGTCGTGTACGGTTCGAGTTCCCGCAGCCGTTCTGGCCCAATCATCTCCAAGCCTTCCACTCCATTCGCTGTCCCGCGACGGTGGAGTTCTTCGAGCCGGGGCAATTCCGCTTCGGATGTCGCCACGACGATCTTGCCACAGCGTTCGTACGAAATATCATGCTGCTCACAAAAGGCGATCAAGGCACACGAGCCACGGACGCAGGTCTGCGCTTTGAGTGAGCCAGGTTTGTAGTACAGGCCGGAATGGATGACTCCACTATTATGACCAGTCTGGTGGGCAGCCAGCTGGTCCTCTTTCTCGACAATTAAGAGTTGCACTTGGGGCAGGCGGTGCGTGATCTCCAGCGCAGTCGCGAGACCAATAATGCCTCCGCCAATAATAGTCAAATCAAAGTGCTGTATCATATCATGTTCTCGAATCTTCTTGCTCATAACCTGACCGAGTCACGCGCGAGCGTCAAGCGTGTTGACCTCTTGCCGTTCTCAGGGTGAACCAGTACTCTGCCGCTAACTCTCTTAGCTCCGTGCTCTTGTCATGAACGCCCAACGCTCCATCAGAATTCAGGACCAACCCTATCCGCTCCGTGCGGTGGCGTTTGACCTCGATAGTACCTTGACCAAACCCTATCTCGACTTTCGCAAACTACGGGCTCAGCTCGGACTGGCTGAGGGGGATATTCTGGACTGGCTGGCTGGCTTGCCTCCAGATGAGCAGCAACAAGCGAATCAGGCGATTGAAGCGTTTGAGCAGGATGGCGTAGACAACGTCGAGTGGAATGACGGAGCTCAGCACACCTTACAGGCTACGCAAGCCCTAGGTTTGCCTGTGGCTATTATTACTCGTAATAGCCGCACCTCGTTGCGTGCCGTGTGTCAGCACCTTGATATTCAGGTTGATCTTTTAATCGCTCGGGAAGATGCTTTGCCCAAGCCTGATCCGGCCAGTTTGCGTCTTGTTGCACGGCAGTTCGGCGTGACTCCGCAAACAATCGTCATGGTCGGCGACTTTCGGCATGATACCGAAGCCGGCCGAGCGGCTGGGACGTGGACTGTCTTACTCACCAATGGACGTGAGCCGTACTGGCCAGTTGAAGCCGATATTGTCATTACACGCGTATCTGAGTTACTGGACTATTTTGAATAAGCTCAAATACGTTCGTTTGCATACACTCAATTTAATCACCGCGGGAGGATGTTATGGAATTTGCTATTGCTTACCCAGCCAAGCCCGATGCGTGGAAGGATGTTGTGATTGCGGAAGATCACGGCTTCTCGCACGCCTGGTTTTATGACTCACAGATGCTGTACAGCGATGTCTACGTGTGTATGGCCCTGGCTGCAGAAAAGACCAAAACGATTAAGCTCGGTACTGGAGTAGCGATTCCAGGCAACCGGATTGCGCCCGTGACGGCCCATTCGATTGCAACGATTAACCAACTCGCCCCTGGCCGAGCGATTCTTGGCGTCAGTACCGGTTTTACGGGCCGGAACACCATGGGCTTGCCACCTATTCCGCTCAGTATTTTACGCGAGCATGTCGAACAGTGTCGGGCATTGCTGCAGGGTGAGGAGGTCCTGTACCGGGATGGCAACCGCGAACGTTGGATAAAATTTTTGCACCCTGACCACGGGTATATCAATCTGAAAGATCCGATTCCGATCCATATCGCGGCCAATGGACCCAAAGCCTTAGCGCTTACCGGTGAACTGGCTGATGGCTGGATTACGACGCTGACCGACCCAGACAGCTTTCAGAAGAATCTGGCCACGGTCCAGACTGGGGCAGACAAAGTCGGGCGACAGGCGAGTGCGCTGCCGAATACCATGTTGACCACGGGCTGTGTCTTACAGCCAGGCGAAGCAGTGACCTCGCAACGGGTGATAGACCGGATTGGGCCATTTGCCCTGGTGGCTCTCCACGCGCTGTGGCAGCAGTCTGCGGTTGCTGCCGACCTGCCTCCAAACCTCCAGCAGCTGTATGACCGGTATAACAAGGAGTATATAGCCAATCTCGAAACGCCTCAAGATCGGCTATATTTGAAAATGCATGAGGGCCATTTGATCTACGCCAGACCAGGTGAGGAAAAGTATGTAGACGAAGCACTCATTCGAGGCTTTTCGTTGACTGGGACTGGGGAAGAAATTATTGCTCGGATCAAAGCCTTAGAGGCAGTTGGGCTCAAGCAGATTACGATTCAAGTCGTCAACGATGGCAAGGCGATGATTGAGGAGTTTAGCCGTGAGGTGATTGCTCACTACTGAGAGGTGAGACGTAAAAAGACACAAGGAGTGTAACCCATGGGACGTTTGGATGGAAAAGTGGCGCTGGTAACAGGTGGCGCATCTGGCATTGGTCGGGCGATCTGCCTCAGTTTTGCCCAGGAAGGGGCGACCATTGTGTGTAATGATCTGCGGGTCGAAAATGCTCAGCAGGTCGTGGACGAGTGCGGCCAGCAAGGACAGGGGTTGGCAGTCAAGGCCGATGTGTCTAAAAGCCGCCAAGTGACGACGATGTTCACGAAGGTCGCCAAGAAATTCTCGCGGCTCGATATTCTCGTCAATAATGCCGGTATTGGTCTGGATAATCCGACGGTGCGGGCGCGGTTTAACACAGTCCTGGCCAAGCAACAGGCTGAGATAGCCAAGACTGGCAAGATTAAGACTGCGCTTGAAGCAACCCAGAATATGACGGATGAAGAGTGGCGGCGGATGCTGAGTGTTCATCTTGATGGCACGTTCTATTGTAGTCGTGAGGCACTCAAAATGATGGAGCAACAGAAATCGGGCAAGATCATCAGTATTGCCTCGATTTGTGGTATGACGGGCTGCGCTGGGGCGCCCCATTATAGTGCGGCCAAGGCTGGCATTCTGGGTTTCACGCGGGCAGTCGCACGTGAGGCGATTGTGAGTGGAGTGCAGGTCAACGCGATTGCGCCGGGCTATATTGATACGCCCATGACGGAAACGCTGAACGACAATGTCCGCCAAGCTATCGCGATGGCAACGCCAGCCGGCCAATTTGGTTCCCCTCAGGATGTTGCCAATCTGGCTGTCTATCTCGCGTCTGAAGAATCCAACTTTGTGGTCGGCCAAGCCATGAGTCCTAACGGCGGGTATGTGATCGCGTAAGAAACTTCTCAGCTGGACAACAGACACAACGGTCTCCTACCTCACTATTCTCCCTGCACCGTGGCGATTGGAGGAGCTATGCCGAAAACGGAATCCCAAACATGGTTACACACGCCTGTCTGTCAGCAGCTCGAAATTGAACATCCTATACTCTCTGTTGGCATGGGCGGCGGCATGGCTGGACCGGAACTGGTCGCGGCGGTGTCGAATGCTGGCGCGTGTGGCGTGCTTGGTATGGGTGGGCTACCCGCGTCATATATCCAGCAGCAGATTCAACAGCTGCGGACGCTGACGGATAAACCGTTTGGGGTGAATATTATCCTGCCGCTTTTGCAAGCAGGCCAGATTGAAACCTGTCTTGATGAGCAGATTCCGCTGCTGGTTTTGTTTTGGGGTGATGCGCAGCCATATGTTGTTGAAGCCCATCGTCGTGGGACGAAGGTGGGTATTCAAGTTGGTTCGGTTGAAGAAGCTGTCGCCGCGGCGGATGCCGGGGTAGATATGGTCATTGCCCAGGGGATTGAGGCGGGCGGGCATGTCAAGAGTACAACTTCGCTGTCCACGATTGTGCCGGCTATTGTTGAGGCTGT
Source organism: Binatia bacterium (assembly GCA_965231765.1). Taxonomy (GTDB): domain Bacteria; phylum Desulfobacterota; class Binatia; order Bin18; family Bin18; genus JAAXHF01. The sequence goes on along the minus strand of OZ246887.1, from coordinate 1,705,513 downwards.
TGCTCCTGTTCCGGTTATCGCCGCTGGTGGTATTGCCAATGGCAAAGGGGTGGTCGCGGCACTGAGTCTTGGGGCACAGGCGGTTTCAATGGGTACCCGTTTTGTTGCGAGTCAGGAAGTCCTCGTTACCCAAGACTACAAAGAACGGATCGTTGCCAGTACAGCCGAAGACACGTTGCATACCTTTTTGTTTGACGTTGGCTGGCCAGATGCTGCCCATCGGGTGCTGCGGAATAGTGCGGTTGAGGAATGGGAAGCGGCTGGTTGTCCTGAGAGCGGTCAGCGGCCAGGCGAAGGCAGTGCCGTTGGGAGTATGCCGATGGCTGGTACGACTATGGACGTGCCCCGCTATGGTATTTTTCCGCCCATGCCGGGTTTTCAAGGGGAGACGGAACTCACGGCGCTGTATGCGGGGGAGTCGTGCAGTCTCATTCATGATATCAAACCGGCTGGACAGATTGTGCAGGATATTGTGTCTGAGGCCGAAGGCATTCTTGAACAGATGAGAGGATAAGAAACTATGGACTGGCGTGATCAGTATCGAGACAAACTCCTCACCCCTGCCCGAGCTGCCCAAAAGATCGAATCTGGGCAGCGGGTGTTGCTCAGTCTGGGCACAATGGAACCGCAGCACACGGCCAACGCACTGTGTGAGCGTTGGCAAGATCTCAATCAGGTTGAGATCCTGACCAGTAATACTATGCATGCCTATCCCTGGTTCGATACGGAACGCGCCGCAGCATTCCAGATCCAGGCCGGTTATTTATCAGCGTATTTACGGCCATTGTACACAGAAAAACGCCTCGAATATTCTGTGAATACTGTCTATTCGCCAGCCAAATGGGTCGATGGTGAGCGCCAAGCCGATATGATGGATGCGGATGTCTTCCTGGTGACGGTTTCCCCGCCGAATGAGCAGGGCTTCTGTAGCTTTGGCGATCAGCTGTGGTATTCGCGAGCGTGGGTTGAGAAAACACGTCTCGTCATTGCCGAAGTAAATCCCCTCGCTATCCGGACCGGTGGGGATAATTACGTGCATGTGTCACAGCTGGACTATCTGGTCGAACAACCAGAGCCTATTCTGCCGTTTCGGATGTCCCCAGAGCTTGCCTCAGACGAACAAGCTGCGGCTGAAAAAATTGGTGCTTTGGTCGCATCGCTGATTCGAGATGGAGATACGTTCCAGATCGGCTTGGGTTCCGTTTCCATGGCGGCCGGTCCGTATCTGCAGGAGAAGAATGATTTGGGCGTCCATTCTGAAATCCTGACTTCCGCTATGATTGATCTGTATAAACGCGGTGTGATTACCGGTAAGCACAAAACGCTCCAGCCCGAAAAGCTGGTGGCAACGGGCATGTTTGTTGAACCAGAAGATTACGCCTTCATGGATGGCAATCCGGTTGTTGAGCTGCGCGACGCATTTTATACCAATAATCCGACCGTAATTGCCCAGCAGCGGAATATGGTTGCGATTAATAATGCCCTGGCCGTTGATCTGACTGGCCAAGTCACTGCCGAGGCATTTGGCACCCAAATGTATAGTGGTGTTGCTGGTCAGCTCGACTTCGTGCTGGGTGCCTATCTGTGTCCAGGCGGACGTTCGATAACGGTCTTGCCGTCTACCGCCCGAGGCGGAACGATTTCGCGCATCGTGCCTATGTTCCCGGAAGGCCAGATTGTGTCTCTGCCACGCACGTATGTTGATTATATTGTCACCGAATATGGCATTGCCAGCCTGTCAGGCAGAACCGAACGCCAACGAGCTGAGGCGCTGATTGCGATTGCCCACCCAGACTTTCGGGCTGAGTTGGAGTCGGCGGCGCGGAAGAGATTTTGTGCCTAGCAGCCAGCCCCTTTTGTCAGCTCTCAAGAGCTGATAGCAACGAGGCGGAGAGCCAAGCGCTTGGAGCGAAGGGAGAAAGAGGAGTAAGCATGGATCGACTCAAGGACAAAGTCGCCCTGGTCACGGGCGGGGGATCAGGGATTGGCCGGGCTTCGTGTGCACTTTTTGCTGCTCAGGGGGCAAAAGTCATGGTCGCTGACTATGTGGCCGAAGGCGGGAATGAAACCGTCCAGCAGATCATAGCAGCTGGCGGCCAGGCTGGCTTTGTGCAGGCAGATGTTTCGAAGTCGGCCGAGGTCCAAAATATGATCGCTCAAACAGTCCAGGCTTATGGCCGGGTCGATATTCTGTTTAATAATGCGGGCATTGAAGGCCCTTCGGCCAAACTGGCCAAGTATGCAGAGGAAGCCTGGGATCGGGTGATCGCGATTGACCTGACGGCGGTCTATTTGGGCATGAAATATGTCATTCCCGAAATGATCAAACAGGGCGGCGGGGTGATTTTGAGCACCGCGTCTGTGGCCGGCATGGTCGGGTTTCCGGGCAGTGGTGCCTATGCGGCGGCCAAAGCTGGGGTGATCAATATGACCCGCATGGTTGCCTTGGAATATGCCGACAAAAATATCCGCGTCAACTGCATTTGCCCTGGAATCATTGCTACCCCCATGGTTCAGCGGGTGCTGGGCGATCGGCCTGACGACCGGACGGTCAAACTGGAGCCCATCGGGCGGCTCGGGCAGGCTGAAGACATCGCCAATGCCGCGTTGTTTCTGGCCAGTGATGAGTCATCGTTTGCCACGGGCGCACCGTTTGTCATCGATGGCGGATATATCGCCCGTTAGGCATCAGCCATGAATGAATCACTCATTATTGCGAAATGGTGGGTATTGTTTGCTGGAACACACCTGCTCCTGTCTTCAACTTGGGTTCGCCCCAAACTGGTGGCTCGGTGGGGCCAGAGGCTGTTTCAGGGACTGTATTCTCTGGTCGCTTTTGCCACTCTCGTTCCCCTGTGTGTGCATTATGCCCAACATAAGCATGCTGGGCCGCAACTGTGGGTGACGTTAGAGCCGTATCTACTGGCACGTGACCTGAATATCCTATGCATGCTGTCGGCCTTTGTGCTATTGCTCAGCGGACTCATTGCACGTCCTCCCAGCTCCATGCTGGCTCAGGGCAAGCCCCAGGCCTACGGTATTACCCGGATTAGCCGTCACCCAACGTTTGCCGCGTTTTTTCTGTTTGGCCTGGCCCATTTTCTGGTGGTTGGATCACTTGGGGATGTGGTTTTTTTTGGCGGGTTTGTCGTGTTTGGTTGGCTTGGGGCCCGACATCAAGATGCCCGCAAAGCGGTCGAAGTCCCAGGCTATGCTGAATTTCAGGCCGCGACCTCATTTATTCCATTCGTCGCGATCGTGAATAAAAAACAATCCTTTCCCGGTCGTGAGTTGCCCTGGGGCATTATGCTCATCGCATTCATTCTGTTCTATGTCGTGCGGATGTATCATCCGGTGCTGTTCGGGGGAGTCCTTATGACGCTCTGAGAAGCCGTTGAAAAACTTCTGAGCCTGGTGACGTATCATCCAGTACAACCAATATGACCTTGGGGAAAGGAGGACAGACATGGTTGTGGAAAGTCTCGCGCAGGTGTGGGGGTGGTTGTTGAGCCTTCCAAAGGAACAGTTGATTGTCATTGGCAGCGGACTGGCGTTGCTCGTCGCCGTTAGTAAGACTGTGCGTTTGGTGTTCCTGCTTGGGGTTGTCGGGGTTTCCTTGGCCATTGTTGTGCCTGAGATGGTCAAACACTATCAGGCTGGTTCTTTGCCTAAGGGAGTCGAGAACGTAGGCAATCAAGAAGAAACGACTCTGGAGATGCCGGTGCCAGCAGATTGAGGACAGCAACCGGAGCAAAAAGGTGATAGGGGCATTGCCACATTTGCTCCTTCGACTTCGCTCAGGCCAGGCCTTTGTTTTTTGACAGGTGAGTTTTTTTCATGCCCCCAAACAGCGCTCCGCCTGCTACTGGCCAGTCCGCTACCCCCGAAATCCTAGAGGCAGCCCTGCGCCGCTATTTTGGTTTTGATACATTCCGCTCTGGCCAGCGTGAGGTTATTGAATCCGTTCTGGCGGGTCGCTCAACGGTGGCGATTATGCCGACCGGTGGTGGCAAATCCTTGTGCTACCAATTACCAGCCCTATTAAGTGAGGGCGTAACGGTTGTTGTCTCACCCTTGATTGCCCTGATGAAGGATCAGGTCGATCAACTCCACGCCCGGGGTATTTTGCGTTCCGCAGCCTTGAACTCTAGTCTGTCACGGGCGGAGAGTGAGAAACAGATTCAGAGCCTTGTCAGCCAACAGTTGAAGCTGCTCTATATTGCGCCAGAACGGCTTGGCGTAGCTGGCTTTATTGACTTGCTCAAACGCGCTCAGGTGAGTTTGTTTGTGGTTGACGAAGCGCACTGCGTCAGTCAGTGGGGGCATGATTTCCGTCCCGATTACCTCCAGCTACGTGAGGCGATCCGTGCAGTTCAGCCCCGTGCCGTGTTGGCTTTAACGGCAACTGCAACGCCCGCCGTCCGGCGGGAGATTGCCTCCCAGCTTGGTCTAGCCGATCCATTTTTACTGGTCAATTCCTTTGATCGGCCCAATCTGTTTTTAAGCGTCGTGCCCTGTGTCAATAAAGCCAAGCCCAAAGCGCTTGTCGCGCTCCTGCGAGGGACAAGCGGAAGTAGCATTGTCTACGTCTCTCGGCAACGCGATGCTGAAGAGCTGGCTGCAACGCTGAACGAGCACGATATTGATGCCGTGCCCTACCATGCTGGCCTAGACCCCCAGATCCGACGAGGCAACCAGCAAGCATTTATCGACCACACGGTTCGGGTCATTGTCGCCACGGTGGCTTTTGGCATGGGCATCGACAAACCCGATGTGAGGACAGTGATTCATTATCAGCATCCGGGCTCGCTTGAATCGTACTATCAAGAGGCTGGTCGGGCAGGCCGTGATGGTGAGCCCGCTCAGTGTGTGGTGCTGTATGATAAGCGCAACAGTGGGCTGCAGCGATTTTTTATTGAGCAACGTTATCCCAGTGCCGGGGAGGTGCGTGGCATTTATCGTCTGCTCAAAGACGGTGTTTCCCCGCGCGAAATTCCGGTCCGGGTGCGGGGCTTAAGTGAAGAGAAGGTCACTGTGACCCTGACTCTTTTACAAGACCAGGGCTACGTCGAACGGGCCGGGGCGAGTGTTCGACTCTTGAGCCAAACAAGTGCAGAAGCGTTGCGGCTCGACTTCTCTTTTCTGGAGCAACGCCAGCGGGCTGACTACCGCCGCCTGGGTGAGATGCTTGACTATCTCACGACCGACTCCTGCCGTCGAACGGTGATCTTACGCTACTTTGGTGAGCAGGTTGCTGTCAGCCATAGCTGTGGCAGCTGTGATGTGTGTCGTAGCGGGCAAGCCCAAACGGATGAAGACCCGGGCGCACCTGCCCAAAGGCTCCAAACAGGTCTTGCAGGTCCTGGCGGCGTATTAGACAGCCATCCTATCATTCTGGCTGCGGTAAAAGAGTACCAAAAGCGCGGTCTCGGGCGCTCCGGACTGGCCCAGGTCTTATCCGGCAGCAAGTCCAAACGGATGCGTCAGCTGGAGCTTGATACCTCGCCACACTACGGTAAATTACAGCGCTTCACCCAAGATCAAATTATTCGTCAGATCGATGACTTGATTCAGGCCGGCGATTTGCATCTGATTCCTGGCCAGTATCCTGCTGTTGTTCTGCCACCGAAGAATGCACGAGCGCAACAAGATAAACTGGAGCTGGCAGACGCACTGACACCAGACCAGTCATCAGCAGAGAACACTCCGACACAGAAACCAGAACCCGCAGCACCGATTCGTGCATCTCGTCCCCAATCCTCAGAAAATTCCGAGATCTCTTTTGATCCTGTCCCGACTGCTGTTGGTTGGGCTATTTTACGCGTTGTCCAGACCCAGGACGGACAACTGCCACGTTCAGGAGTTGTGCATTTTCTACGCGGGACAGTCGAGATGGGAGTTCGTCCAACCTCACAGAGTACGACTTTGCCCGGCTACCGTTTCCTGGCGCACTCTCCACATCAAGAACTGCTGCGGGCAGTTGATGTGCTCGTTGAACGTAAATTTGTCGTCATCGAAGCGTCTGAGTATCTGCACTTGTGGCTCACCCAGCGTGGAGCGAGCATGCTCAAAACGCTCAGGGCACAAGAGCGAATACAGGCCAAGCCTACTGAGGCGGGACAGACGAAAGGTTAGGCAGGCCGCTATTCCGAACCTGGATTCCGGTCTGTATTTCGGCCGAAGTTGTCACTCGGTGTTGGCATCTGCTGGCCGAGTACGGCTCAACGGAGCAGATCATACCTGTCTTGTTCGTCGATTACGCCTGTGTATTCTCCAGCCTAGGCCTGGTAAGCAGTGATGAGTGGTCTCCGCTGAGACTCATCATCTTGATGGCTGACCTGTCGCGCCTGCGTTGCTGCACGCTGGTTTTGGGCCTAGGCTGTCGTCTTGGCGGATCTGGATTTGGGTACTTAGCTCAAGGCTTTCACTTCATACGCTTCACTATTAGGCTGTGTGGTCCGTGCGGTGAACTCATCCATGGAATGCGGCCATTGGGTGACAAACCGACCGGAGGGGGATCGATAGTAAAAGTCGTTGCCACAATCGGCCTTCCACACATCGACCGCGTCAATGTCTTTCTGTAACTGGTCATTGAAGGTGTTCATGACCTCAGGCCGGATATCTATCCAGGCCAGCTGCTCGTCGTCTACGCGTTTCAGTTGGCGCATAATGTAATCACATTGGCGCTCCAACATAAACAGGATACTGCCTTGATTGGTATTCGGACCGTACAGCATGAACAGATTTGGGAAGCCTGCCGTACTCACGCCGAGGTAGGCTTGTGCGCCGTCACTCCAGGCTTCCTTGAGCGGTAGGCCATCACGGCCGACCACATCGAGCGCAGCTAGGTAGGTCGTGGTCTCAAAACCGGTTGAGTAGATAATGGTATCTAGCTCACGCGTTTCACCGTCCACGGTGACGATTCCATTCGGGGCGATTCGCTCAATCGTCTCGGTGATGAGTTCTACGTTGTCACGATTAAACACCGGGTAATAGACATCCGAGAATAATGGGCGCTTACACCCAAAGGGGTGGTTCGGGGTGAGTTTGCGTCGGACCTCAGGGTCTTTGACAATTTCGAGTCGCTCCAGGCCGGCCTGTTCGATCTCTGCCAAGACTTTCTTATCGCCGAAGGTCGCTAGCGTGTTCCAAGTATTGTAAATTTTCTCCCGGCTGTCCTGCACGGCACTTGGGTTTTGACGATAATGTTCGAGTTGCTCTTGGGTGTACGGCGTGTTGCCTTTTGGGACGACCCAATTGGCAGTGCGTTGATACAGGTGCAGCTGGCCGACTTGGGGGGCGATTTCCGGCACAAACTGGATGGCGCTGGCTGCAATGCCAATCACGCCCACACGTTTGCCATACAGATCATGGCTGTGATCCCAGCGGGCCGAGTGGAATGACGTGCCCCGGAAGTCCTCAATGCCAGGGATGTTTGGCCATACCAAGTTATTGAACATGCCAAGCGCACTGACCACAAATTGGGCTTCGAGTTCATCGCCAGATGCGGTGACGACTTTCCATTCGGCGCTCGCAGCCTGCCAATGAACCGCTGCGACAGCAGTATTGGGCTGGATATGTGGCCTGAGTCCATGTTTGTCGGTGCAATGATTCAAGTAAGCAAGAATTTCTTTTTGGCCAGCGAAGGGGCGCGACCAATCATTTTTTTGCTCAAACGAAAACGAATACAGATGCGATTGCACGTCACACTCAGCCCCAGGGTACGAGTTGTGCTGCCAGGTGCCGCCAATGCCTTGGGCCTTTTCTAGGATCACAAAGTCGTCGATACCAGCTTTTTTCAGCTGGATACCCATGCATATGCCTGCCGAGCCTCCACCAATGATGATGACACGCTGGTGCCGTTGATCTTTTTGTTGCATTCTAGCCTCCAATTCAGTCCAGATACGTCCAGAAGGATGGGGTAAAGTATGGCAAGCAACAGGCTTGTGCAAGTGAGCCGTGACATCTGGCTGTGTGTCTGTTATCAGCTATGGTTAAAACAGCCTGGGCGGGGATGAGGCTAGCATGAAAGCGGAGTTGTATAGCATGTGAGGCGTTGCATTCTCAGCACAAGAGATCTACTCAGGAACCCTGATTGCAGCAAGAGTGCAGGGAGCAGTGCGTGGGCACGGTCATTACACTAGACGAAGCAAAGCGTATTCGAGAACAAGCCAAACGCGACGGACGGCGGATTGTTTTTACCAATGGCTGTTTTGATGTCTTGCACCGTGGACATGTTGAATATCTGAGCGAGGCAAGAGCCCTGGGGCAGATACTCATGGTCGGACTGAATAGCGATCGCTCAGTTCAAGCCCTGAAGGGGCCTGGCAGACCGGTCTCGCCCGAATGCGACCGAGCGGCGGTCTTGGTGGCGTTGGCGTGTGTCGATCATGTGCTGATTTTTGATGAACTGACACCAACCTGTTGCATCGAGACCTTAGTCCCGGATGTCTTAGCCAAGGGGGGAGATTGGACAGTCGAGAAAATCGTTGGTCGGGAGATTGTCGAAGCCCATGGTGGGCAGGTGGTGTCTATCCAGAGCAGTGTGCCTACATACTCTTCTTCAGCAGTGTTGGAGCGAAGCAGGGTTGGACAAGACTGGCAAAAAGAGTCTGCCCCACCGCCAGGTTTCCCCACTCATGCTGAAGCCTTAAAGCTGGTGACCAAGAGTCTGGCAGACAGCGCTCAGACCAAGCATGATGTTGCCCGCACGCTTGGTGACGGGCTGGTGCAAGCGGCCAAGACGGTCGTGACGGCCTTACACAAGGGGAACAAGATTCTCCTGTGTGGCAATGGCGGTAGTGCCGCTGACGCACAACATATTGCTGCTGAGCTGGTTGGCCGATTTCAGGCTGACCGAGTCGGCTTACCCGGGTTAGCCTTGACCACCGATACTTCGACCCTGACTTCAGTGGGCAACGATTATGGCTTCCTGACTGTGTTTGCCCGCCAAATCCAAGCCCTGGCCGCCCCTGGCGATGTTTTGATTGCCATCAGTACCAGTGGCCACTCTGAAAACGTAGTCCGTGGGGTTGCCGCGGCAGCACAACAGAAAGTGTTCAGTATTGGTTTCCTGGGAAAAGGTGGGGGGCAGATTGCCGGGCTCGTCAATCTGCCGCTCGTCGTGCCCGGATCTGATACGGCGCGCATTCAGGAAGCGCATATCACAATGGGGCATATTTTGTGTGAATTTGTAGATCTCGTGTATGGCGCCGATCATACCTCCGGTGAGTGAAAACACAACGGAGACTGGCCAAGCTGGACTGAACTCGTATGTATAGGTCTCTTCGCCCCGTCGATTTACGCCACGTCACTACCTACCCTTTGGCCCAGCGCCAGAATAAGGTCAAGGTGGCCGACTTTGCCACTGTGTGTGATGCACGGGCCAGCGTCCCAGACTTTATTGCGTGTCTTCCTCAGATCTTGGTGGGCAAAGATTTTCGGACGATTATTGACGCTATTGTCTCGGCGGTCCGGAACGACAAGCCTGTCATCTGGGGCATGGGAGCGCATGTCTTAAAATGTGGCCTGAGTCCCTGGATTATTGAATGTATGCGGCGCGGGGTAATTAGCGCGGTGGCGATGAATGGCGCTGGCCCCATCCACGATTTTGAGATTGCGTGTATTGGCGAGACCTCCGAAGACGTGGCGTCGGGTTTAGTGGACGGGACATTTGGCATGGTGACTGAAACTGGGCAGCAAATGAATGCTGCGCTGGATCGGGATGAAGTCCGGACGGGACAGGTAGGGCTGGGCGAAGCCTTGGGGCAGAAATTGGTTGAGCTGAATCCTCCGCACATGACACACAGTATCCTCGCGACAGCCTTCCAGCTCGGTGTGCCGGTTACGGTCCACGTTGCAATTGGAACCGATATTATTCATATGCGAGACAATGCTGCTGGGTCACTCTTAGGTCAGGCCAGTTTTACAGATTTCCGTTTGTTTGCCGCTCTGGTTTCCGAGCTATCGGGCGGCGGGGTATATCTGAATATTGGCTCGGCGGTGATTTTGCCTGAGGTGTTCCTTAAAGCATTCACCATTGCTCAAAACCTGGGGGCGGACCTTAAACAATTTGTCACAGTCAACCTGGATATGCAGCAACACTATCGTCCTTTGCAGAATGTTGTCGGACGTCCGGCGGAAGTGGGTGGCAAGGGCTATGCCATAACAGGTCACCACGAGCTGATGGTTCCGCTCCTGGCTGCGGCAGTGTTGGAGGCGGTTCGCGAGGGAGAGGGCTAGCGTCCTGGCTGGCGGACGCATCCTCTCCGTGCTTGTGTTGCCTCATGTATGTACACGCTCTTTTAGACAAGTAGGACAAGTAGGAATAGATATGGAAATTGAAAAAAAATTGGCGAGCATGGGTTTGGAACTCCCACCTATTCCAACGCCAGTGGCAAATTACGTTTCTGCCGTGCAAGTCGGCTCCTTACTGTTTCTGTCCGGGCACGCTCCAGGTCTGTTGAAAGACGGCAAGGTGCAGTTCATCCGGGGCAAAGTCGGCAAGGATTTAACGACTGAAGAGGGCTATGAAGCAGCCAAACAGGTCACGCTGAATCTCCTCCAGTCCATAAAAAAAACGATTGGTGATCTGGACAAGGTCAAACGGGTGGTCAAGCTGCTCGGTTTTGTCAACTGCACAGAGGATTTTCCAGATCAACCTGCAGTGATCAATGGAGCCTCTGATCTCTTAGTTGAACTCTACGGCGAGCGGGGCCGGCATGCCCGTTCAGCGGTGGGCATGTATCAGCTGCCGTTTGGCATCGCCGTTGAGATCGAGATGATTGTGGAAGTCGAAGGATAGGCAAAGTACCGAAGAAGTCGGCAATCCCACCAATCAGAGTTTCCTATTCTCTGTTCGGGGCGCAAGATGCTGCTATGCCTTGACCAGAATCTCATTCTGCTTGGCGGTCTCCGTCAGGTCGTGCTCGACTGAATGGCAATAGAGGTCGCCTTGAAAGACTGAGGAGGCCACATTCTCTCCATTCTTTGTCTGGTGTATAGTGCCGGATATGAAGCATGCAACGTACCGGGTTGGGGTCGATATTGGGGGAACGTTTACAGATATTGTCCTGCTGTCCGAAGGGGACCAAAACAATGCGCAGACCGTGGCTATTGGCAAAGTGCTGACAACCCCACAAGAGCCAGCCCAAGCTGTTTTGCAAGGAGTGAAAGAGCTGCTCGAACGTCATACGCTTGCCCCTGAAGGAGTCTCCCATCTGGTGCATGGCACGACACTGATCACCAATGCGATTATTGAACGCAAGGGAGCAAAGACGGGTCTTATTACGACCACAGGCTTCCGCGATGCACTCGAAATCGGACGCGAACGACGCTACGACATTTACGATATTTCCTTAGAAAATCCCGAGCCCTTAGTCCCGCGTTTGCTCCGCCGTGAGGTCACTGAACGCTTGGACCATACCGGCAAAGTTCTTATCCCGCTTGACCCGGCAGAAGTACAGGCGGTGATCCAAGAGCTGATGGATGCAGGGGTAGAGGCTCTGGCCATATGTCTGCTGCACTCTTTTCGGAATCCGACGCATGAGCAGATGATTAAACAGATTGTGATAGATCATTTTCCAGGCCTGAGCTGCTCGGTATCGTGTGAAGTTATGCCCGAAATCCGCGAATATGAGCGTACCTCTACGACGGTCGCCAATGTGTACGTGAAACCACTGGCTCGCCAATATCTAGACACACTGAACAGTGACCTGCGCGCCTTGGGCGTGCCACGCGATATTTTTATTATGCTGTCTAACGGTGGGATTACGAGCTGCGAGGTGGCGGGCGAATATCCGATTCGGCTGATCGAATCCGGTCCGGCTGCCGGTGCTTTAGCGGCGAGCTATTACAGCATGCAGAAGCATCTTGAGAGAGTGATTTCGTTTGACATGGGTGGAACGACGGCCAAGATCTGTCTGATTGATCGTGGCCAGCCCATGCTGACGACAGATTTTGAGGCAGCTCGGGTATATCGATTTAAAAAGGGCAGTGGGCTACCACTCAAAGTGCCGGTGATTGAGATGATTGAAATCGGTGCCGGGGGCGGGAGCATTGCTCGGGTTGATACGCTGGGTCTGCTGAAAGTTGGCCCGGATAGCGCCGGTTCTGAACCGGGGCCAGTATGTTATGACCGAGGGGGAACTGAGCCAACAGTGACCGACGCGGATCTTGTCCTCGGCTATCTGAGTCCGGACTATTTCCTGGGTGGGAAGATGCAGCTCAATCTGGAAGCGGCCAAGCAGGCAATTGAAGACAAGATTGCGCAGCCGCTCAAGCTTGATCTGTTCCGTGCTGCCTGGGGCATGCATCAGGTGGTGAACGAGAATATGGCCAATGCCGCCCGTATGCACTTAGTCGAAAAAGGCCGCGACCCCCGCGATTCGCATCTGATTGCTTTTGGTGGTGCTGGTCCAGTTCATGCCTATCGGGTTGCTGAACGGCTGAAGCTTAAAACCGTTGTGTGTCCGCTGGCGGCTGGAGTAACCTCGGCCTTTGGCATGCTGACCGCACCGTTGGCTTTCGATTTTGTCCAGAGCTATGTAACGACATTGTCAGAACTTGACTTTGCGATCTTGGCACAACTGTATGCTGATATGGAGGCGCGTGGTCGAGCCCTGCTGACGGCAGCCGGGGTGGAGGGCGATATTACGCTCGCCCGCTCGGCTGATATGCGTTATCTGCAGCAAGGGTTTGAAATTCGGGTGGCACTGCCGCCAGGCGCGCTGAATGCGGACGATCTGCCCGCCGTACGCCACGCTTTTGCCGAGGAATACGAGCGTTTGTATAAACGTTTGAACCCTGGGGTTGAGATTGAAGTTGTCAACTGGCGCTTGATTGCCTCAGGACCGCGCCCACAGCTGACACTCCCGCCACCGGATAGGGCAGGCCAAACTCTCAACACTGCGCAAAAAGGGGAACGCCAGGTATACTTCCCTGAGCAGCAGGGATTTGTTCCATGTCTCGTGTATGACCGCTATCTCCTGCCGGTAGGCACGAGCTTTCCTGGACCAGCTATTGTGGAAGAACGGGAATGTACTGTCGTGGTCGGACCAGGAGCGCAGGGGCAGGTGGATGCCGAGCAAAATCTGGTGATTCGGCTCTCTGGATAAGCGTGTCGTTCGTATCGGCTGGTCCAGGCAGACTGAGAGCGCTATGTTGGTAAAAGGACGGGGGATAATTATGACTAATGTAAATCCCTTAGACATTCCCGTTGCAACCGCTGGCACGACGCGAGCAGCACCTGTCTATCGCTATCTGATGCAGCAACCAGACCATTGGCTCCGGCAGGCATTCTTTGTTGGACGGCCGAAGTTGCCTGTGTCCCGCGTTATTGAGTCCATGCGAGCGAATGGCCAGAGCCTTGAGAGCGCTGCTCAAGATTGGTCCCTCCCCGTGGAGGCTCTTGAGGAAGCCCTCGACTACTGTGGGCGTTTTCACGACGTGATTGAGGCTGATGAGGCTGATGAATTGGTCCTCAGTGCTGAACTTGCCCGGTCGCGCCCACCGAAACCGTGAAGATTCTCGTTGATGAAGATAGTGTAAGCACTGCCCTTCTCACACGTCTGAAAGTGACTGGGTATGGTATCGTCCAATTACTAACGGGAACTTCCGACGAGGAAGTCTTTGCCGCAGCTCAACGCCTGGCCCTCCCAATTCTGACCGCTAATGTTGGCCGAAAGGGTCGTCGCGATCCGACGGGACTCTATCGACTCGCCTTGGAGCGTACCCCGCACCACGGAGTTATTGGAATTTTTCGACCTGGGTCAGGTCGTTGGCTGTCGGATCAATTGATCGTTGATGCCCTGAACCGGATTATGGCACAAGAGCGGGCTCAGCCCGGTCTGATACTACAAACTGACGGAATCACCCGTCTCAATGACTTTCTGGGCTCTTCATAGGGAACCGCTCTCATCGTGATCGATCAACGCAACCAGCGGGCCAGTATCACACAGAATCACAGGTGTCCTGCTCTCCGCTTCTCTTCCAGGTAGTCCGTGAACGCTGCCCCGCGCTCCTCAGACAGCCGCTCCTTGCCGCCGCTCCGAATGCGTCCGACCCGGCCTGCAAAAAGGTCTGCCAGCGTCTTAGGGCTCTGCTCTTGCTGCGAGTCCTCGCCCGGTGTTGTTCGAGGAGAGTGGGGGAGGTGGGAGGCAATCCAATCGAGCGGACTGAGGCCGCACGCTTCTGCGGCATCCTTGAGAGCGGTGTACAACGCGTCCGGTATTTCAAGCAGATGGCTCATAGGGTTTCTCCAGGGGCATTCTAGCCTCGGGAAGGGAGACGGGCTAGCGACGTTTCAGCGTATCACTTGTCCAGAGGAATTTTCTCTGGTGGACGGTGCTCGGATACGGCTTCTATCGTACACTAGCAAGCGACGCGATTAACTCACGCGAGCGTCCCGCGATTACGGTGCTTTGCGCCATTATGGCTTTGTTGATTTCCCAAATGAGGTTACTTCTCTTCTCTATCTTCAACTCGACTTGCTCTTTGGAAAGGCACAGTTGAACCGCCACATCATGGGCAAGAGGCAGTAAAAAAAGGCTTGGCTTACTGTCGGGTGATTCATCAGGAAGACGGCGTTCCAGAATCGGGCGACTTCCAATGATGAAACTGTCATTCGGAGCATGTATGACAAGGAGCCCCGCTTCTGCCAAACGGCGTAACGATTCCTCGCTTGATTCCCCAATGGCCATAGCCCTCAGGTTACGTCTTATCCTGGACATGGTACGCGGATCGTTCTCTATATTTTGGAGTTCCGGTGAAAGCTCTTCTCCCGCCGCTTTATGACGTTCTATTCCGTCCAAAATGACCTTCTCAATTTCATGATCCGGTAACCTTTCGTTAAGAAAATCCGGTACGCGTTTCCACTGAAAATAGAAAATTTTATCGAACGTCTCCTTTTCCTGAGAAGTCAGATACGGAACTTTTCCCGAGCGAGCTTTCTCGACAATTTTTTCGATTACCTCGTTTGCTTCACCTTCAAGTTGGGACAAATTCTCTTCCACAGAGAAATCCCTTTCTCCGCTGTCTAGATATTGAGTATGGAGATGTGTCTCTCGGAAGAGATTTCCCGGGCTAGATTGTAGAATACCCTTTTCTGGAATCCATTCGTTATAGAAGTATAGCCGTCCTTCTTTGTCCGTAAATCGGCGTTGGAGCATTTGAGGATTAAAATGATGGGCTTTTGGATCATTATGGCGTTTTGGCTTACTCATAGTGCGTCTAACTCCTATTCGCTTGCTTCCTTCCCTGCGTAAACAGCGGCCTCAAAGTCCGTCCAAGCTTTTGTGCGAGTGGCTGCTGCTTTCTGGCGTAGTCTTTCCGCCTCCCGGTGTTCGCGGAACAAATTGTCGATCAATGGTTGCTGCTCGCTCAGAGGTGGGAAAGGTAGAGGAAAGCGTGAAACCTCTCGGCTATTGATTACTACTCGCGTGCGGCCGCAGAGCGTATGATGGACAAGTATCTGGCCGTCTTTCGAGGGGAAGATCGGGGATGGCGTCATGCAAGAGGCTAGTCAAGTATATAATTCCCCCGGAAATGGGGTTTTAGGTGTAGTCTTGGGTTTCCTGGTCTTCGCTTTTGACATGCTCATTTTCTGCTATCCCACTTCTTCTCTGTGCTCCCGCTGTTCGCACCAACAGGAAACCTCTAGTGGCTTAGCTTGTCTCGAGCCGCGCCAACACGCCATCTTCAATCCAGCGCAGTAGCAAACTGCCCATCTCCTGAGGCGCCTCTTCGGACGAGACGACTGCTTCAAGAGCGGCGCACACACCGGCAAAGGATTCTCCCGCTTGGACAGCTGCAAAGGCGAGTTGCTCGGTTTGGGCCATCACGGTTTGATAGATCAGAAAGTCGTGGCGCCAGATACGGACTGTGGTCGCTTGTGGCTGAACATCTGCTCCCGGCTGATCGGTGTTCTGTGCCGCCCACAGGCTGTGGACTGGCCAGGTGCTGTGGAAAACCTGGGACGCCGGAATCAGCTGAAAGTGGAGATTCGGCCAATCGTCTGGCGCAATCGTTTGCAGATCTTCAAGTTGTAGCGGTTTTGCATCTGGGGCGTCAAAGACCTCCAGCCGTAGCCATTCAAGACAGGCCAAATCGGCCAGGAACGGTGGGATTTTTCTCGTCTGGCAGGTTGCGACAAAATCGGCAAAACGCTCGCCGACATCCTGTATGGTCGGATACGTAGACGGGTATTGAGCGATGTAATCTCTCACAAGGTTCTGAAACTGATCAAAGCCGAGGATTGCGTACACACGCGGGAAGTTTTGACTCAGAACATCCACCACACGCGCAAAATACATCTGGGCATAGATGTTGAAGCGTTCAGCTGAACTGAGCTTGGTGTTGCCTTCGATGTGGCCCAGGACGAGCGGATCAAAACCCGTGCTCGCGCCTGGCGAGGTCGCCAGCGAACGAAAAAAGCTGAATTGCAGCTCACGCAGCGACGACATCGGTTTTTCCCAATTTTGCTAATTCTTCCTGTTTTCCCGGTTTGCCGAGTACATCAATTTCATGCGCTCGGGCACGTTCGGCTTCGGCACATAATTCGTCAAACTCCGGGATTTTGTCATCCCACTCAATCAGAGTCGAAACACGGCCAAAGCGACGCAAGGCTGAGCGATACAGAGTCCAGACTGGATCGATAACCGGCCCGTCGTGGGTATCAAGCAGATAGCGTTCTTTGTTGCTATGGCCGGCCAGATGAATCTGGCCAATACGATCTTTGGGCATCGCCGCCAGGTAATCTTCCGGGTCGAACTCGTGATTGGTGGCACTGACATAAATGTTGTTCACGTCGAGCAGAATGCCACAGTCAGCTTGCTCAGCAATCGCTGCAAGAAATTCCCACTCCGGCATGCTGGAATGCGCATATGTCAGATAGCTAGAGACATTTTCAATCAGAATCTGTCTGCTGAGTGCGTTTTGAACCGTTTGCACCCGTTCAACAACAACTGCCAAGGCTTCTTCCGTGTAGGGTAAGGGCAGTAGATCATGCGCATAATGGCCGCCAATGCTGCCCCAGCACAGATGGTCAGACACCAGAGCAGGTTCGAACCGAGCAATCAGCTGGCGCAGATCGGTGAGATAGGTTTCGTTGAGCGGATCAGTTGAGCCGATCGACAGGGAAACTCCGTGGAGCACCAGCGGCGCCGCTTCGCGAGCTTTTTCCAAGATAGCCAGCGGACGTCCACCACGAATCATGAAGTTTTCGGAGATCGCTTCGAACCAGTCAATTTTTGCCGTCCCCTCCCAGACCCGAGGGAAGTGTTTGGTGCGCAGACCAACTCCGTGACCGAGGTAGGGAAATGGACTTGCCATACAATGAAATTTTTCTGGGAAAATGTTCTGAGACACCGGCCGGACTCTCGGCGTGCCAAGAGTCCGGCATTTCTCGTTAGGAAGACTTAGGACGTGACAACCGTACCGCCAGCTTCGGTGCAAGCTTCAGCGCTCTCAGCTTCTGTCCAGCCCTGGCCTTTGCACTCGTTCTGGGCTTTGCAGGAGTTGCTCGCACCGGCGCAGCTGCCCTGGCCTTTGCAGGCGTTTGTCCCAGCACAATTCACAGCTTCGCTCTTCTTGTTCTCGTCGGCCTGGGCGGTGAGACCACCGGCTAAGACCAAACTCGCGACTGCACTTGCGACCATAAAACCTTTTCCGATCCTCATATGAGATCCTCCTCGTTGAGAGTGGTGTATTGTTTGCGCCACAGGCGCGTTCTTCTTACTAACACATGTGTGTCCGTTTGTTGCGCTGGCACCCCCTTTGTTTGCATGACTATTCGCTTTTTTTCTGAGCTGTCTCCTTCAGCGGAGCGGTAGCAAAAATATTGACTTCAATCGTGCCTTCAGCTGAGACAACCGGCGCTAACTGTTGGACCCGCGCTAACCAGCCTGCGGTGGCAGCTGGGCTAATGCCGTATTCCTCGCGGTTAAATTTTTCGATCTTGGCCCGCACTCGAAGCGTTGGATTTTTTCCATACGCACCCGGCGGTAAATACACAATGCTGCCGCTGATCGCTTCGGGTTCGCCGCCTTCACGCCCACGGCCGCAGATCGTGAAAGTGCCTTCGGTACTGAATGTTGTCGACTTTTTGGCCTCCAGCGCCCTATCAACTGAAACCTTGGGAATAGCTAGCTCAAGAGTGCACTCTGTGGCTTCACTTTTTTTATTAGTTGTCCACTCTTGGAAATGCTCAGTCTTGGTTGGTTCATTATCAACCATGATCGAAGTGAGAGGAACAGAGCATGTGGCGCTGCCTTCTTTCTGGGCCTCATCGACTGTGATCGTACAACCAATAGCTGAGCTGACAGCAGTAATCCGTTCACCCAAGACTGCATCAAAAATGGCCGTAAATGCGCTATTCCCGAGCGAGTCTTTTGCCGTATACGTTGTGTCTTCCGCTTGGACGGGCTGACTGAGAAAGAGGAAGGCGCCAGCCAGGCTACACACTATTGCGATCGATTGTCTCATTCTTTTTCTGCCCCCTTATCGGACACATTTGGGAGATTGGCTCAGTGAGTCGCGTACTTCAGGCCGCATTTGTATAAATGCTTTCCTGCCAGAAAAAGTTTCAAGTCGCCGGGGTTTCCTTGTCCATATACGCTTGCGCAGAAGAGAATGAAGAAACGCTGTACGGCACAAGAAAGGTCAATGCAATTTTGGCAAATAAGCGGAATGAAAAGTCCATATTGAGCAGGACATCGTATTGGTTAATGAGCGTCAGGGTTGGCCCAACGATACAGGCGACCTTGACCGCTCGGGTGACTGTCTCACGCCGAAACCAGTGGGAGAAGAAGTGGCGTGCCGAGCGAGTCTGAGCAGGAGAAGCGGGCGAGGCGGATGGAGTAGGTGAAATAGAAGGAGATTGGTGGGCCACATGATCTTCCTTAACCCAAAGGACAATTAATGATACACAGGCAAAGAAACCAGCCAGTTGGACATTTGTCTAGAGGTCTCATACTGGGCAGCCTCAGAGAGTGGTCTGGTCGCATGGGAGAGGCTACTGAAGGTCGCTATCCAGCGCAGAAACTCTTGCTCCTGACCGAACAGTAGTAGCTGGCACTCTTGGCAAGCCCCCAGGTGTTCCTCAACATCTTTGCGTTCGCCTGAACTGAGGACGTCATCGACATGGGCTGCTACAAGATCTTTGTAGATTTCACAATTCATACGGAAATTCTTGGCCGGTGCTGACTGTATCGCTTCTGTTTCAGTGAATCAAACAGGGCTATTGGTTGGAAAGTTCCCGATTGACATACCGAATTGAGCCGTATTGCGCGGGCTGCAGAGGGAATGAGATCGGGAGCGATAGACCTCACTGAAATTGCGGCACAAAACGAGCATAAGTATCAAGAAGGGGAAGCGCGCGAGCCGCCGACTCGGGCGGCACGAAGAAAATCGCCCGGTGTGCTCCCATGTCTTGATACTGCCGCAGGACAGCTTCATCACCTGGAGCCATAAAGATCGAAACTGGGACCTCGTTTGCCTTCCTACCCGCTTGCTCTGCCTGGGTACGGAGTTCGTGGATGGCTACGGGTAAATCCTGAACTGTTGCCCCAACGGGAAGCCAGCCGTCGCAGTAATTTATGACACGATGCAGTCCGCCTGAGAAAAGCGTTCCCAACAGAACAGGCGGGTGAGGCTGCTGGACGGGTTTGGGATAGGACCAGATCGGGTCAAAGTTCACAAACTCGCCATGATACTCGGCAGCTTTTTGGGTCCAAATCGCTTTCATGGCTTCAATTTTCTCACGCAGGATTTTCCAGCGGTGGGCAAACGGAGCGCCATGGTTTTCCATCTCTTCAGCGTTCCACCCCCCGCCAATGCCAAACAGCACGCGGCCATTGGAGAGCTGATCGAGTGACGCCACCTGCTTGGCCATCGTGATCGGGTCGCGCTGTGCCGCGAGGCAAATCCCGCTGCCAAGCTTGATTGTCTTTGTCGCACCCGCTGCAGCGGTCAAAGCAGCAAATAAATCATATGTGTAGGCATACTCTTTGGGCATCTCCTCAGCCCCCGTCGGCACAGGCGAACGACGGCTGACAGGAATATGCGAGTGTTCAGGAAACCAGATCGACTCAAAGCCGCGCTCCTCACACGCCCGAGCCAGCTCATCAGGCCGGATGGAATACTCTGTTGGAGACATGGTGATACCGAGTTTCATAGTTACTCCCTAACATAGGCCAGTCAGTCAGCCTGCAAAGTGCATACTCGTTTTTTTTCGATTTATGCAAGAGCTTGCCCCCGATTCATGCCAGCTGCTCAAATCTCTTGTGAGTTTGCCCCGATCGTAGTAGAGTCCGGCCGGTCTGAAAAATGAGAGGGGAACCATGGCTTGGCCTGTGCGCTACAATATGACTGGCCTGCTGTTTTGCAGTTCGGTCATCAATTACGTTGATCGGGTCAATATCTCAGTCGCTGCTCCAGTTATGATGGCGGCGACTGGCTGGGATAAAGACTTGTTCGGTTGGGTATTTTCGATCTTCCTGATTGGCTATGCCATGGGTCAGCTGCCAGGGGGAATCATCGCCGATCGCTGGAGCGGACGCAATGTCTTAGCCGTGGCCTTTTTTGGTTTCTCGCTGTTTACCTTGCTGACTCCATTTGGCGAGCGGGCGTTTGCTTTGCTGTTAGCCTTGCGTTTTTTGGTCGGGGTGTTTGAGTCGATGACCTTTCCCGCTATGGCCTCAATCAATTCCCGCTGGATTCCACGCCCCGAATTTGGTCGGGCGCATAATTTGAGTATCTCGGGGATTACAGTTGGCCAGATGGTGGCCTATCCTCTGACGACGTGGATCATTCTGCAGAGTTCGTGGCAGACCGTCTTTTATGTCAACGCTATCTTGGGTTTTGTGTGGATTGTTGCCTGGCTGTGGTACTCGACTGATTCTCCGCAGACCCATTCTGGGATAACGGCTGAGGAGCGAGACTATATTGTCGCGAATGTGAGCCCGAAGCCGCATGTTCCTCTGCCGATCAAAATTTTGTTTACCAACTGGCCGCTGTTGGTGGTCTCGCTCGGCTATATGTGCTTTGCCTATATTGGCTGGCTGTTTCTGTTCTGGTTTCCAACCTATTTGGTGGAAGCGCGCGGCTTTGGCCTGGCGACCATGGGCACGATTGGCATTTTTGTGCATGGCGGTGGATTCATCGGTCTGGTTGGTGGTGGGGTGTTTGCAGACTATCTCTTGCGCCAAGGCTGGAGTGTCGAGTTTGCCCGCCTGCGGTTAGGTGGGATCGGGGTGGGATTGGCAGTGCCGTGTTTATTAAGCGCGGCGCTCGTATCGTCTCCGCTTGTGTGTGTCATTCTATTGGTGTTTTTCTACGCCTTGTTTACTATCGCCTTGTCTGGTTTTTCGACTGTTGCGATAGAATTTAACCCGAATTTTGCGGGGGCTATTTTCGGCTTGATTAACACACTGGGGACATTTGCCGGCTTTTTAGGACCATTGAGCGCAGGCTACATGCTGGCAGGCGCAGGCGGTAATTGGTTGCTGCCGTTCTTTGTTGCCTCCGGGGTCGGGGTTGTCTGTTCAGCGATCCTTTTTATGGTGCCTATTCGACCCATTGTGTGGGAACCAGTTGCACCCAGCAGCGTTCCGGCAGCAAGGCTGGGCTGACTGAGCGTTCAGTTCTAGACTGACCCTTATTAGGCTTGTTCGACGGGGATCAGGCTGCTACTGTGCCGTCTTATTTTTATCTCTATAACGAAGGAACACGTATGTCAGACCAAGAGCATGTTTCGCCACACAAGATTCAGTATCAGGTTTCCAGTGATATCAAACTCACTGCCGATGCCTGGGGTTCGAGTGACGAGCCTCCCGTACTTCTCTTACATGGTGGAGGGCAAACCCGCTTTGCCTGGGGGGGAACGGCCAAAACCTTGGCCGGGCAGGGATGGTACGCCGTTGCGCTGGATTTACGCGGCCATGGCGAGAGCACCTGGGCGCCAGACGGTAACTATAATATTGACGCGTACGTCGCCGACCTACACAAGGTCTTGAGCTATTTTTCGCAGAAACCGGTGCTGATTGGTGCCTCTCTCGGTGGCATGACGTCTCTGTTGACTGAAGGCGAATCGCCCGAGCCGGTGAGCTCGGCTGTGGTCTTGGTCGATATTACCCCACGCGTGGAGCAGGAGGGCGTTGATCGGATTCGGGCTTTTATGACCGGCCGACCCAACGGTTTTGCCAATCTTGACGAAGCTGCCGATTACGTTGCCGCCTATCTCCCCAATCGTCCACGGCCAAAAAACCTGAGTGGCTTGGAAAAGAACCTGCGCAAAGGGGAAGACGGTCGCTATCGTTGGCACTGGGACCCTGAGATGCTCAGCCCAGCCCGTTTACGCCGCGACCCAGCGCGGATGATGGCTGCTGCACGCGCCTTGCAGGTCCCTACTCTGCTCGTCCGAGGGAAAGTCAGCGATGTGGTCAGCGAAGAGACTGCGGACGAGTTTCGAGCCGCTGTTCCACATGCTGAATATGCAGATGTTTCAGATGCCGGTCACATGGTTGCTGGAGACCAAAATGATGCCTTTGGCACGGCTGTGATCGGTTTTCTGGCGGATGTGAAGGCGAATCTGTGAAAATGAGAGGGCGGATCTCCGAATTCAGTCGGGAGATTTGGCACCCGCATCCCTTCGACAAGCTCAGGATAGGCCTGCCCTCTCCCTGAGGGAGAGGGAATTGAAGGCAATTACAAGCAGATCGAATCCCGCCTACAGCCTGACTTCGTGCCTTGACGCTCTAGTCTTTTCCTCTTACACTCCCTGCCAGTAATGAGGGTGTGTAATGGAAAAAAGTGAGCCCTTACGGGTGCTTGTGCTGCATGGCCCAAACTTGAACATGTTAGGGCTGCGCGAACCTGAAATTTACGGTTACACAACATTAGCTGATATCGATGCCCGCCTTGTTGCACTTGGTCGTGAGTTGGGGGTTGAGGTTGAGACCTTCCAGTCCAATCACGAGGGCGCTCTGGTCGATCGTATTCAAGCTGCGCGTGGACAGTATGGGGCTATTGTCATCAATGGCGGAGCCTACACGCATACTAGCGTGGCCATCTTGGATGGGCTGCTGTCAGTGAGCCTGCCTGTGATCGAAGTCCACCTCTCTAATCTGTATAAACGCGAGGCGTTCCGCCATCACTCCTACATTGCCAGTATGGCAGTCGGACAGATCTGTGGCTTTGGCGCTGACAGCTATTTCTTAGGACTGCGAGCCGCAGTCGGAATGATGAAAAAAAGCGATTAGCCATTCATTGTGAGCCTGAGAAATATAGAAGAAAGAAAGCTCGCAGTTCAGCGCCGCAAGCTATTCTTCAAAAAGCTATTCTTATGGAACTTGACGATATCAGAAAGCTCATTGAGCTGATGGAAGAAAAAGGGCTGGCCGAGCTGGAGCTGAAAAACCGTGTCGGCGAGGTGCGCCTGGTTCGGAGTGTTGCCAGCGCAAGCGTAGCAGCTGAAGCTTTTGTCTCAGCGTCTCCAGTTATTCCTGCTGCACCTCAGGCAGCGGCAGCTCCACCAGCTGTCGCTCCGGCACCAGAATCACCTCTCGAGCTCGGTGCGACTATCCCCTCGCCTATGGTGGGGACGTTTTATCGTTCGCCCAATCCAGAGTCTGAGGCGTATGTTGAGGTCGGATCGGTAGTGGAAAAGGGCGATGTGGTGTGTATCATCGAAGCAATGAAGATGATGAACGAAATCCAAGCCGAGGGACGTGGACGCATCACTAGAATCCTGGTCGACAATGCACAGCCGGTTGAATATGAGCAGCCGCTGTTTGTCATCGAGCCTCTCTAAACACCTCACCTTATCTTGGTGGCAGTTGGTGATCTGTCATTTGGAGAGTCGGGAGAGTATGGAGTCAGTGTGTTCAAAAAAGTTTTGATTGCGAACCGAGGGGAAATTGCGGTTCGGATTATCCGTGCCTGCCGCTCGCTTAATATTGCGACGGTTGCCGTATATTCCACCGCTGATAAGGACGCCTTACATGTCCGGCTGGCTGACGAGTGTGTATGCATTGGTCCACCGCCGCCTGCCGAGAGTTATCTGAATATCCCTGCCATCGTGAGTGCTGGGCTGTCCTTTGGAGCTGATGCGGTACATCCAGGTTATGGGTTTCTGTCTGAGAATGCAGATTTTGCTGAGGCGTGTCAGCGCTCCGGTTTGGTCTTCATTGGGCCCCGGGTGCGCAATATTAAATTGATGGGCGATAAGCCACGAGCACGGCGGATTATGGAAAAGGCCAAAGTCCCTGTCCTGCCCGGCACAACCGCCGCGGTTTCGGATGTGCGCGAGGTCCAGGCGGTCGCCGCCCGGATTGGATTTCCGGTATTACTCAAGGCCGCAGCGGGCGGCGGCGGACGCGGACTGCGGGTTGCGCATAACACGGATGAGCTGGCGTCCCTGTTTGGCATAGCCCGCGACGAGGGGGAACTTGCTTTTGGTAACGGGAGTTTGTACCTCGAAAAATTCTTAGAAAAAGCCCGCCACATTGAATTCCAGATTCTGGCTGACCAGCATCGGAATGTCATTCATCTTGGTGAGCGGGAGTGTTCCATTCAGCGCCGTTACCAAAAATTCATCGAAGAAGCCCCGTCGCCAGCGCTGACCAAAAGACAGCGGGATAAAATGGGCGCAGTTGCGGTCAAGGCTGCCCAAGCAGTTGGTTATACCAATATTGGCACGATTGAGTTTTTGCTTGATGCCAAGGGTAAATTCTATTTTATCGAGATGAATACCCGGGTCCAGGTTGAACACCCGGTGACAGAGATGGTGACTGGGGTTGATATTGTTGAGGCGGGGATTCGGTCTGCGGCTGGAGAAGTTTTGCCCTGGAAACAGAAGGAGATCGTTCGGACCGGCCACGCTATTGAGTGTCGGGTTGTTGCGGAAGATCCCAGAACCATGCTGCCGTCACCAGGGAAGATTCGAGGCTACGCCGCGCCGGGTGGGATTGGTATCCGGGTTGAGTCTGGGGTGACCCATAATTCGGTTGTCCCTATGCATTATGATTCCCTGGTCGCCAAAGTGATTGCTGCCGGCCGGACCCGAGAGGAAGCAATTCGGCGCATGCAAACTGCACTGGCCGAGTATCAGATTGAGGGAATTAAGACGAATATTCCTTTTCATCAACGGATTTTATCTGATCCAACCTTTCTTGAGGGCAATCTGCATACCAAATACCTGGACGAATTTCTCAAGATGGTTCAAGCCGAGCAAAAAGAGCAAGAACAGCAGGAAGAAGAGCCGCTGATCAAGCGAGTGGCATAAGAGGGAGGGGTTATGTGCGAGCATAGGCATACGCGGCGGATAGGCGCGCTCAGGTATACAGGCGCTCTCCTCTCCGGTACGGCTGTCGCGTGTATGGTGTGTATAGGGGTGCTGTTTAGTGTGGGCAACGTTGCTTTTGCCCAGACGACACCTGAGACAGCCGCGCTGGCCACGCCAGCTGCGCCGGTCGAAGAACAAGTAGAATACAACACACCCGAACCCGTTGCCCCTTC
This sequence comes from Binatia bacterium, assembly GCA_965231765.1. Lineage (GTDB taxonomy): Bacteria > Desulfobacterota > Binatia > Bin18 > Bin18 > JAAXHF01. The sequence goes on along the minus strand of OZ246887.1, from coordinate 1,680,001 downwards.
TCACGTTCCAGCTCACATCGCTTTTGAACAAGCAGTGCATGATTTCGGGACGGTTGAGCAAGGGGAACAAGTCACGCATCTGTTCCGCTTTACCAATCAAGGTGGCAAGGATTTGCGGCTTGCATCGCTCAAAACGTCGTGTGGCTGTACGGCCGCAATTATTTCGGACAAGGTGATTCCTTCAGGAGGAGAGGGCATAATTAGTACAACTTTCGATACCAGCCGATTTATTGGCGAAAAAAAGAAGACAATTGACGTCCATACCAACGACCCAAACCAAGCCGTCACTACGCTGACGCTGCAAGGCGAGATACGGGTTGAAGTCGCAGCAGAACCACCTCAACTGTATGTCGGCCGGCTCCAGCGTGGCAAGCAAGTCACCCGCACGGTTGAGGTGATATCGGATGCGGGTTCCGGTATTACAATTACCAAGATTGAGAATAGTCATCCGTCAGTGAGTGTGAAAACGGAGCCGCTTGAAAAAGAGGGCAAACAAGGAAAAAAATTGCTGGTCAGCGTGGCTAAAGATGCGGCCTTGGGTCGTCTGAATGATCAGATTACGGTGACAACAACCAGCAAAAAACGGCCGTCAATTATCATACCCGTTTTTGGCAGTCTTGAAGGTGACTTACTGGTCCAGCCACCCCAGGTCACATTTGGTGTGGTCCAGCCAGGGGAAAGCAAGACCCGCAAGGTGAATATCAAGAACCAAGCGAAAACCCCAGTCAAGATCACTGAGGTAAAAAGTACGGCACAAGGAGTCAAGGCTGAGGTCGTAGCCGTTACTCCAGGTGCCGAGTACACCGTCTCGTTCACAACCTCTGCAGACGCTGCCCCAGGCCGGATTAGTGGCGAGATCAAAGTCTCGACTGATCATCCCGAAGAAAGGGTGCTTAGCATTCCGCTGTACGGACGCGTAGCAGACCCGCAGCAGGCCAAGCGCTAGAAGCTGAGAGCTACGGGCTAGGGGGCTATCCTGACACGACTTGACCATGGCTGCTGATCCGCTTGTTTCTGCTAATCTGCATCCGCTTTCTGAGACACTGTGCAATGTACAGTCGCGTCTGTCTGAGCTGTCAGCCGGACAGCGGGTGCGGATTGCGGGTCTGAAAGGGGCCGCGCGTGCCTTTTTTGTTGCCCGCTGTTTGCAGGAACTCCCGCGTCCAACTGTCTGCGTGCTTGATTCAGACCAGACCGCCGAAGCGTTTGCGGATGATCTCCGTTTGTTTCTTGGACACACAGATACCACACAACAACAAGAAGAGAAGACGCCAGACCCATCGGATGCAGAGGCCGACGCAGGGGCCAGCACTCAAGAGGCTGTAGGCAAAAATCTGCATCTGTACCCAGCTTGGGATGTCCCGGCGTTTGAAAGTTTGTCACCGAGTAGTGATGTGCTGGCCGCTCAGGTCGAGGGTTTGTATGATCTGCTGTCCGCCACTACACCCGTCCTTGTGACCTCTATCGAAGCACTCGCCCAAAGAGTGATGCCGCAGGAAGAGTTTATTGACGCCACCCAGCGGCTTAGTCTCGGGCAAGATGTGTCACTGTCTGATTTGGTCGACTCTCTGCTTGCGTGGGGCTACCGACGGGTGCCCCTCGTCGAGGAAAAAGGCGAGTTGAGTATCCGTGGCGGCATCCTTGATGTCTTTCCGCCTTTGTCAGACGCTCCCATTCGGGCCGAGTTTTTTGGTGATACGGTTGAGTCCCTGCGCACGTTTGATCTGTCTTCGCAGCGCTCCCAAGCTCAACTCGACGAGGCCATGCTGCTGCCGATGCGCTTTTTTTCTGTCAATCGTTTACAGGCTGCGAGACGGCCGATTGAAGAAGCGCTGGCAGCCAGCGAGGTGCCCCATCGTGAACAGCAACGCATCAGTGAAAACCTGAAAAGTGGTCTGCTGTTCCCAGGAGTTGAATCTTTCTTGCCCTACGTCTACCCCGCACTTGAGACTCTGTGTGACTATCTGCCGCGTGACACGCTTGTCTGGTTAGTTGACCCGGCTGCAACGCAAGCTGCTGCGAAAAAATGTTGGGATCGTGTATCCCGACAGGCAGAAACGGCTCAGGCTGCTGGGCATTTTGCTGCCGCGCCTGAACAGATGTATCTCTTGCCCGAGATGCTTCGGACGCAACTTGCGTCGGCTCGTGTGGTTGAGCTGCAAGGTTTGGAAAATGTTGATGTCGATGAAAGAGTCAGCTCCTCGCTCCTGACACACCAGAAACAGCCACTGATCACAAAGAGCGGAGAAGGTGGCCTGACAGCTTTCATCGAGCGTTTGCAGCAATGGCAGGACGAGCACGCTCAGGTATTTCTGACTGCGTCCAGCAGCGTTCAGGCGTCTCATCTGCAGAATATTTTTCTGGGCCACGACCTGCGTTTGTCGGTTGTGCCGTCTGGGGCGTGGCAAGACAAGCGTCCGTCCCCAGCCGCGATTCTGATTGGCTCTTTATCGCAAGGCTTTGTCCTGCCGGCTGATGGCTTCGTCTTTATTGCTGAGGAGGAAATCTTCGGCGAACGCCACCACCGTCGCCGCTCACGTCCCCGGCCTGTGGCCGACTACCTGAGTGGCCTGAGTCAGCTGTCTGCGGGCGATTACGTCGTCCACATCGACCACGGCATTGGCCATTACCAGGGCTTGCGTCATCTGACTGTGGCAGACACCGAGGGTGATTATTTACAGCTGGAATATGCCAGCGGCGATCGCCTGTATTTGCCAGTTGAACGGATTAATCTCGTCCAGAAATATTCCGGCAGCGGTGACCGGAAACCCGCCCTGGACCGGCTGAGCAGTCAGAACTGGGAAAAGGTTAAACGCAAGACTAAAGAAGCGATTCTGGCCATGGCGCGTGAACTCCTAGAAACCCATGCCGTGCGGGAGAGCACCGAACGTCCAGTCCTTGTGTCCACCGATGGAGAGTATGAAGAGTTTGTATCCCGTTTTTCTTTTGAAGAAACACGCGGTCAACGAGCGGCGATTGAAGATGTGGTAGCCGATCTCACGAGTGCCAAACCTATGGATCGTTTGGTGTGTGGTGACGTGGGTTACGGAAAAACCGAGGTTGCCCTGCGGGCCGCGTTTCTGAGCGTTATGAGTGGTAAGCAGGTCGCGGTGCTCGTGCCAACGACTGTCTTGGCTCAGCAGCATGGCGAGACATTTGTGCGGCGCTTTGCCGACTATCCGGTTCGGATTGAGGTTTTGAATCGTTTCCGATCTGCCCAAGATACAAAAATAGTGGTGAAGGGCTTAACCGAGGGCAAAGTCGATATTGTCATTGGTACCCATCGACTGTTGCAGCGGGACATTATTTTTAAGGACCTGGGACTGATCGTCGTAGACGAAGAGCATCGCTTTGGGGTCGCGCATAAAGAAAAGATTAAAAAACTGCGCCATCTTGTTGATGTCTTGACCTTATCTGCGACACCAATTCCGCGCACCCTGAATATGGGCCTGATGGGGCTGCGTGACTTGAGTGTGATTGAGACCCCACCCGTGGACCGCCAAGCGATCCGGACCTACATCACCCACTTTGATGAAGAGCTCATTCGTGCCGCCATTTTACGCGAGTTCGAACGGGGGGGCCAGGTGTTTTTTGTGCATAACCGGGTCGAAACTATAGATCGGATGGCTCGGCAGTTACGTGAACTGGTCCCCGAAGCGACTTTAGCTGTTGCACATGGCCAGATGAACGAACGTGAACTCGAAAAAGTCATGCTCGACTTTATGCATCATCGGACCAATCTTTTGCTCTGTTCTTCGATTATTGAATCTGGTCTCGATATTCCGACGGCAAATACCATTTTGATTAATCGGGCCGACCAGTTTGGCCTGGCTCAGCTCTATCAACTGCGGGGACGGGTTGGCCGCTCGGCGCACCGGGCGTACGCATATATGCTGATTCCAGGTGAACATTTGCTCACCAAGGATGCGACTCGGCGTTTAGAGGTCCTTGAAGAACTTGATGATCTCGGCAGTGGCTTTCGGCTGGCCGCGCATGATTTGGAAATTCGAGGGGCGGGCAACCTGCTCGGCAAGGAACAATCGGGCAATGTCACTGCGGTTGGGTTTGAGCTGTATGCCCAAATGCTGGAAGAAACCGTGTATGAATTACGCGGGGGACAGGTTAAGATCCAGATTGAGCCAGACATTCGTATTGGCGTGCCGGCATACATTCCCGAAGCGTACATTCCGGACGTCAATCAACGCCTCGTTTTTTACAAGAAGCTGGCCAATGTGGAAGATCGGACGGAATTGGAAGAACTCGGCTATGAAATGGAGGACCGCTTTGGTCCCTTGCCTGAGTTAGTCTTAGCCTTGATTGAAGTGATGGATCTGCGTCGAGTGCTGCGCATGTATATGGTCACCGCCGTCACCAAACGAGCCGAAATAGTAATGGTTGACTTTCATCCTGACTCGCCGATTAAAGCCGAGCGTCTTGTGGACTTGGTCCAGAAGACGAACCGGCAGGCGAATCTTACTCCCGACCTGCGTCTTAGCATTGCGCTTCAGCCCGATGAGGACGTCAGCTCAGCAACCAAAACACTCTTGCAGGACCTAGGCGAGTCGTGTTAGCCCAGGTCGTATGTTCGATCATATATTCAAGGTTCCAAGCTCCAAGTCTCAGGTTTCAAATCCGAATATCCAAACAGAGCCCGAGGGAGGCGTTATGAGAAGGCGAGCCCTTGCATTCTTAGGTGTGCTGCTTGTCAGTGTGGTCTACGCGACGCTCGGACAGGCCGAAGTGATTAACCGAATTGTGGCAACTGTGGATGGAGCGCCGATCACCCTCCGAGAGCTGGATATTTTCAGTCGTGAGATGGGGGATCGGGCGGCGGTTATGCATCCTGAAGGTGCGGGCAGTATGTCACAAAAAGACTTTCTGGATGCGCTCATTCTGAACAAGATGATTCGCAATGAGGTTGACTCCCAGGGCTTGCGGGCCAAGCCAGCGGACATCGACAACTATATTCAACGTATCATGGCCACTCAAGGCAATATGACCGAGGAGCAACTGGAGGAAGCTTTGGCCACGCAGGGGATGAGCATGGAGCAGTACCGCAAACAAATCGCCGAAGAGATTGAGCAAGCCCTCTTAGTGAATCGTGAGATCAGCTCCCGGGTCAGCATCTCGCCGCAGGACGTTGAGCGCTACTACAAGGCCCATATCGAGGACTATGCGACGCCCGGTCGGGTTCGGGTTCGCCACATTTTTTTGCCTTTGTCTCCGGGTGCCCCGATTGATGAGGCAACCAAGGTTGTGACCTTGATTGAAGACCTTCACACCCGGGCGGTTGGCGGAGAAGATTTTGCTGAACTGGCGGGCAAGTATTCACTTGGGCCGGGTGCGGATCAAGGCGGCGATCTTGGATTTTTTGAGCGGGGGCAGATGTCCTCTGAAATCGAAGATATGGCGTTTTCCTTGAATGCAGGGGAGATTAGCCAACCGTTCCGGACGGACACCGGGGTGCATCTTATCAAAGTTGAAGAACTTGATACCGAAGGGGTAACTCCCCTGGAGCAAGTACAGGAAAAGATTAAGACCGACCTGTATAACAAAGCCTTGAGCAAGCGCTATCAACGCTGGTTCCAAGATGATCTGCGTTTTCGTCATCATGTTGAGAATTTCTTGATCTCGCCAGAGGGAGCCCCGTATATGGGTATCAGGCGCCTGACTGACGAGGCTGAAAGCGCATCGTATGAAGAAGCAGAAGATGACGCTGAAGACGATACCGAGCTGAAGCCCACCCCAGTTGCAGCCGTGTCAGCGGAAGAGGAAAAAGGCTTTTTCCGCAGTCTCTTCTCAGGAGACGATGAAGAAGAACAAATAGAAAAAGCTGAGCAGGTTGAGGAAGATACGCAGGATGCGCAGGATGCGAAGGGTGAAGGTGGAAGTTTCCTGGGTATCTTTTAGCCCAGCTCGCATCTTGTGCTACGATTGATGGCGTGCACAGACAATCCGGACTACCACTCATTGGCATCAGCATGGGCGAGCCAGCCGGGATCGGCCCGGAGATTGTGCTCAAGTCTGCACAGGCACAAGATTGCCAGCTGATAAGCCGCCCCGTGATTTTGGGTGATCTGGCGACGCTGAGGGAAACGGCCCAACGTCTCGGCTCCCGCATCGAACTGATTGACTGGTCGGTGGAAGACCCCTACCCGGAAGATCCTCAGCGCTTGCCCGTGATTGCGACCTCGCAGCTTGTGCCACAACAACGGCTACCTGGGCAGCCGACACCAGCCGGTGGAGATGCTTCGTATCGGTATGTTGAGGCAGGTATTCAACTCGCCCTCAATAAGGTGATTCAGGGGCTAGCGACAGCACCGATTAGCAAGGCCATGTGGCATGCTGCCGGTCGTGACTATCCCGGCCATACTGAACTGTTGGCTGACCTCACCAAAACCCAAGACGTTCGCATGATGTTAGCTGGGAGTCGGCTGCGGGTTATCCTGGTGACAACACATATTCCTTTCGCCCAGGTCCCTGATGCACTATCTGTCGAACGAATTAAGACAACGATTACCTTAGCTGCCAAGCATCTTGCTCAATTTCATGGTCTGGCCCAAGCGCGCTTAGCCATGGCCGGGCTTAACCCTCATGCGGGCGAGGGCGGAGCGTTTGGCGATGAAGAAGAACGCATTATTACACCCGCTATTGAACAAGCCCAGGCCCAAGGAATCCAAGTTGACGGGCCGTTTCCAGCTGATTCAGTTTTTGTTCGAGCAGTCAATGGAGAGTTTGATGGTGTGATTTGTTTGTATCACGACCAAGGTTTGATACCGCTCAAGCTGTTGTCCTGGACCGATGGGGTGAATGTCACAATTGGCCTGCCGATTGTGCGGACCTCACCCGATCATGGTACGGCTTTTGATATTGCGGGGCAGGGAAAAGCCGACCCCCGTAGCATGCAAGCCGCGATTCGGCTGGCGGCACAAATGGCAGGACGTAGGTGAGGAGGGGGCAGGGGTATGAATCCAGCAATCTTCCGAGAGTATGATATTCGTGGTGTTGCAGATCAGGACTTTGATGTAGATTTTGCGTTCGCACTCGGACGGGCGTATGGCACCCTGGCAACGAATCAAGGCAAGCGGCGCGTGTCAGTCGGGCAGGATTGTCGGCTGACCTCTGATAAATACGCGGCTGCGTTGCGACAGGGATTATGCGCAACTGGTCTGGGGGTCCTTGAGCTTGGGGTGTGTCCGACCCCGCTGATGTATTTTTCGCTCCATCATTATGACCTAGATGGCGGTATTCAAGTCACAGGCAGCCATAATCCAGCCGAACATAACGGCTTTAAGATCTGTCTGGGGAAATCCACGATTCATGGTGAAGATATTCAAGAACTGCGCGCTCTCATTGAGAAGGGCAGTTTTGTTTCCGGACAGGGAAAAGAAGTCCCAACCCGAGTTATTCCGCCTTATCAAGAATTTGTGAGCAAACAGTTTGGTCGTTTAGGCCGAGAGATTTCTGTTGTGGTGGATGCTGGCAATTCAACCGGCGGTCCGGTTGCACCCCTGATTTTGCGTTCCATGGGTTGCCAGGTCACGGAATTATTTTGTGAGCTGGACGGGCGTTTCCCGCATCACCATCCCGACCCGACTGTACCGGAAAACCTGGAGGACTTGATTGCGACGGTCAAAGAAACTGGGGCAGAGGTTGGCATTGCCTATGATGGCGATGCCGATCGTTTGGGTTTAGTTGACCCTGCCGGACGTATTATCTGGGGCGATGAGATCATGGTGTTATTCTCGCGTGACATCCTAGCCCAGCATCCGGGGGCGGTGATTGTCTCCGAGGTCAAGTGCTCACAGCGCTTATTTGACGATATTGCTCAAAAGGGTGGTCAGCCCATTATGTGGAAGGTCGGCCATTCGTTGCTGAAGGCCAAGATGCGCGAAACAGGCGCCTTGTTGGGTGGTGAAATGAGTGGCCACTTATTTTTTGCCGACCGTTATTTTGGGTATGACGATGCGGTGTATGCGTCGTGTCGAGTGCTGGAGATTTTGAGTAAAACCGGCAAAGGTTTGAGCGAATTACTGGCAGACCTGCCTCCGTCTGTGACAACGCCTGAAATCCGAGTGGATTGCCCGGATGACATGAAGTTCGATATCGCCCAAAAAGTCTGTGAACGGTTTCGTGGCGAGTATGAAATCACAGATATTGACGGAGTGCGGGTGAAGTTTGACGAAGGTTGGGGTTTAGTCCGAGCGTCGAATACGCAACCGATTTTAGTCCTACGCTTTGAAGCGACGACCGAAGATAAGCTGAATGAGTATCGGACGTTTGTGGAGGGGGTAGTTGAGGAGGCGAAGCGGGAGTTGGAGAAGGCTGCATAGTCATTCATGAGTAACGTTGTTGTCGGGGCGAAGGTCCCTGCTTTTGTTGACCTGCTAGAGAGTCCACGGGATGCTGGGAGACAGTTTGGGAAGATGGATCTGGATGTGGGGCAGCTTTACGATAGCTATTCTTATTATTGCCGAGTTGAGCGAGGTGCCGGTCACTCATGGTTTTTCTCCCTACCGTTCAACGGATGCAGAGACCGCTGACCCAGGGCATCTCGAAGCACGCCTGGGCCTCTTCCGGTTAGACCACGAAGGAAAAGACAACACCTATTTGAGTCCGCTGCTTCGTTTGAACCTCGGCTTACTCCGGAATTTTGAGTTGAATTCCGACTTCGGCTATCTATCCGACGAAGGACAGGTTGATGAAGCTGAAATCGGTTTTAAATGGATTCCCTTTGAGCTTCAGCGTTCGCTGAGCATTGGTATAGAGACCGTGGCATTATTACCCGTTTCCTCGGACGAAGATAATGGAACGGGAGTGGATGGGGTGCTGCTTGCCACATGGCGTCTCCATGCGCTGGACCTGCACTTCAACGCGGGAGGGTTCTATGATGCCCGCCCAGTGGTGTCTGAAAGCGGCTGGAAGAGCGGTTTTTTGATAGACGGGCGATTCGGCAGGGTTCGCCCTGGACTAGAGATATTTGCAGCACAGAAGTCTTCTCGACCTGTCGCACTCGAACTTGGCCCGGGCCTTATTGTGGACCTCGGCCCATTCGACATCCGGGTCGGCCTTCATTTCGGATTAACGTCTGAAGCCACAGACTTCGCCCCCAGCCTGTGGGGCAGCCGGGAGTTCCCTATATGGTGAGGAAGACAAGAAATAGTGGGCAAAGCAGGCCAGGAATACTCTTAGCCGCGTCTTCTCCCGAGCTTTCCCTTCTTTGTGATTACGCTCAGTTTACTCTTTTAGTTTTGAATATCTTTTTGATTGACGTTAAATCAAGTAGAATATTTTACGTCATCTCGGATACTCAGCCAGTTTTAGTCCTGCACTTTGAAGCGACGATGAAAGGCAAGCTGAATGAGTACCGGACGTTTGTGGAAGGCGTGGTTGAGGAGGCGAAGCGGGAGCTAAGAGGACCGGGCTTGGTTGGTAGATGATAGCGTCCTATCTAGGTTCAAGAAAGGCGAATGGAAATTCCCGCAGACCAAATCTATGACTCTTTGCGAAAATCCGCTAAGCTGCCCTATGGCTGGAAGCCAGATCCTCAAGGTATTCGTAAGGTGAGGGTTAAGAACCTACAGATCTTGAATGCCCTGCGTGAACATTGTCCTGGGGAATGGCACAAGATATACCAGCGTAGTATTGACGGGACCGAAATCCATTATTTCGAGCACCGACAGACCGGAAAAGTCTGGGGTATTAAACTGAAATAAGCCTATGGCCCAACCTTTTTCACCCACTTTTGCCGATGTGTTGGAGAGTCCTGGACTTTCGGAGGGGGAAATCCGCCGACTTGTTGGCTGGCATGCGCTTTCCCTGGCTGATTTGTTGCGACGGAAATGCATTACCGTCCGCTATGCCGAACGTGTGCTCTTCAATCTGGAGGTCGTCCACCAACTGGAACGGCGAAGCTTGATTGATTGTGTGGAGCTGATCGATTGGGGTATGCAGTTGGAAGACTGGGACGAACACACCCCGGATCAGCTTCCGGACGCGCTGGTGAAAATCTCAGAGTTGGCTCAGCAATTGTTAGCGACGGATCGCTCTGCCGCCTCTGGATTGGTTACCCCTCGCTAGAGAGTGTCATGCACTTTTTACTCCTGCTCATTGCCCTCAGAGAAATAGCGTACTTGCAGGCGCGCGCTCGGTGAGTGGCCTTTTGGCATTCCGTGAAAACCTGAATAGAGTCGGCAGGTTATGAAAAGAGACATGGACTTGGTGAGGAACATTCTTCTTGCCATTGAGGGCACGGAGGATTCGTTGAATCACACAACACTCCGCCTGGCCCTTAAAAAGCTGTACATGGACGATCCCCAAATACCGTCTAACAGGACACTCGTTGGTCACGTAGAAATTATGGAAGAGGCAGGTCTTGTCTCTGCCAACGTCATTCGTACAGGTAATGGGTATCATGCTTTCACAGGTCTACGCATGACCTGGGACGGCCAAGACTTTCTGGCGAGCAGCAAAGACCCATCTATCTGGGAAAAGGCGCGGTCAAAATTCGAGAGCCTTAGTTTTGACTTGATAAAACAACTTTTGATCGCTCTCGCAAAAGAGACCCTGCTACCATAACTTGCCCTTCAAGAGGATTCTCATATGACTAACAGCGGACGTAGCTTGATGGCGGCCATGAAGAAACTCTCTCGTGCGAGCCGTCCACGGAAGCATCGTCCTAGCATTGGAGGACGCAAGCTTACACATCAAGACGTGCATGAAATACGCAGCCAGTATGCTGCGAGGCGTATCACGAAAGTCACACAAGCAGACTTAGCGCGTGAATTCGGTGCGAGCCCGTCAACCATCAACGACGTTGTCCACCAAAAAAGCTGGAAGCAGGTGGGATAGATAGATGAATTCGGCCTGCGTCAAGGATTGAATATAATTCCCAAATCTTTCACCCACATATTTGGTGAGGAGAGCTGTCAAATCCAGCTGTCCACGTTCTGCGGCAATCAGAATGCTCGTATCAATTAGCGCTCCCACGGGGATTGTGGAAGGTCTGGGTACTGATTGCTTGCTTCTTCAACAGCATCCCAAAATGCAGCATCAGGTTTAGGGAGAGATTTGAAAAGCGCTGCCAGTTCCGCTCCTGTGCACTGTAACGGTTTGACTGGAGAGATTGTACACACCGGCTCGCCACCCCGTTCTACGACGAATTCCTCTCCCCGGTAGCATACCCGATTGAGCAAATCAGAAAATGTCCGAGCAGCTTGAGGCGCTGAGATATAAATCTTCATGGGGTATGACTATCAGATAATAAGATTTTGTTGAAGGGGATTCAGTGGCTCACGTTCGTCTGGAATACGAATCCATTACTGCTAAACAAAAAGAAAGAAAATCAAGGGAGAATTGTTCTCCCAGAGGGAGATGAAACTACTGTTTACAAATTGGAAGGAACATTCAAACATCTTACTTTGACGGGTGCGTACGAATCAACAAACCCTACTGAATATGAACAAGGATCTTTTGCACTTTATAACACTAAGGAAAATTTTCGAGGCCAACATGTTCTTCTATCAAAAGAATCCGAAGAACTAATTTCTAGTAACTATGAATGGGTACGTAATTAAGAAGGAGGGAAATTCTGGACACCCTAATCCGGAACGGAATATAAAGGGAAAGATGCTTCTTATATCTCCTCTCATCAGCGTTCCTACGAGATTAGACAGGGGAACGTTCTCGACTGAGTTAACTTGTGGGCGAGCGTCGCTCAGACCTGGAAGATGGAAGGTCGGTGGCTCCCGCTTTGAACTTTTTGTAGGCTCCCCCTTCAGGCTCATGACGAATTTTATGTCCCCTTCTGCTCCATTGTCCTCCGCAACGTCTCAATCTCCTGAGACAACTCACTATGCTTACGCGACAGGGAGAAAATATACACAAATACAATCAACCAAAACGCACTAAACGCTCCAAACAAATACCACATACCATCCTCCCCTTACGACATCTCTAACGCTTGCCGACGGAGAGCCACAACCTGATCGTTGAGGCTCATGCTGCGTAGACGTATCCATATCAGCCAGACAAAAAACAGCAGGAATGCTCCAGTGCAGACAAGTAATGTCCAGGCCATCTCCGGTGCCATTTTTTCGACTTTGGGGTGAATGCCTCGCCATAAGCGTATGGCAATATAGATCAGCGGAATGTTTAACGCTCCAACGATACCGAGAACCGCTGCATACCGGGCGACTTGTTCGTTATCACCGGCAATCTGGCGTAGCAGGACATACGCGGCATACACGACCCACATGACGATGGTCATGGTCAGGCGGGGGTCCCAGGTCCACCATACGCCCCAGCTGGCTTTTGCCCAGACTGAGCCGGTAACAATGAAGAGAGTGCAAAACAGCATGCCGACTTCAGCCGAGGTGTGGGCAATCAGGTCGGCTCTACGTTCGCCCTTCCACAGGAACGAGGCACTTGCCCCAGCGACGATAAAAAAGCCGAGAAAAGCATTCCAAGCCGAAGGCAGATGATAATAAAAAATGCGTTGCACAACGCCGAGATTTCTTTCGGTGGGTACGTACAGAAAAATCATTGCCAAGGCGGCAAGCATGCTCACACACGTCAGCCACGGCAGAACATTGTCAGCAAAAGGCGCGAATTTCTTCATACCTATTTCTCGGTATTGGCTACTCATACACGAACTATTCATACACGACTTGGGGGAAAAGCAACCAGCCTGCTATAACAAATATCACATCAAAGGCCACCAACACACGCAACCAAATTCCCGTCCAATCTTCGCCTATTAAAATTGCAGTGGTGATTTGGACTGCGGCTAGGAGTAACGGGATCAAAAGTGGGAGGAGTAAGAGTGGGAAGATGACCTCGCGCGCGCGGGTCCGAACCGCGATGGCCGAAAATAAGGTTCCCAAGGCAGAAAAGCCAATAATCCCCAGCAATAAGACGACGGGGAGGGCGAGTAATGACCACGAAACGGGAAGACCAAAAAAGAGAATCGTGATCGGCACAACAAGCGCTTCGACAATAGAGAGAAAACAGATATTTCCCAGCAGCTTGGCTAGGAACAGCTCGCTTGGATCGATGGGACACAACAGCAAGCCGGACAAACAGCCTCGCTCCTGCTCAATCAGGAACGTCCGCTGGAGGCTCAGCATACCGGCAAAGAGTAATCCTACCCACAATAAAGCTGCCCCGATTTCTGGATTCTCTGCTTGTTCCGGGCCGAGGGCAAAAACAAAGACTAAGACGATCAGGACGGCCAGCACAAAAAACGAAGCCAGACGCTCTTTGGTGCGCAGCTCCAGAAGGACATCTTTCCATACAACTGCCCACATGAGATCAGTGCTGAGTGCTGAGTGCTGAGTGCTGAGTGACATCAGTGTACAGCTTGCTAAACTCGGAGACAGATACGGGTGGAGTTGGGGACTGCCATACCAGTTGACCGCGTTTGAATATGACTGCCCGACTGCACAAGGCCAGGCCCAGCTCGAAGTCGTGGGTGGTGAAAACAATCGTTTTTCCGGCGCCCTTGGCTTGCATCAGGATTGTTTGCAGGAGTTTGACTGCGTCTTGATCAAGGCCTGTATACGGCTCATCAAGCAGCAATAAATCTGGTTCATGTAACAGGGCACGGGCGAGCGCGAGGCGTTGTTCCATGCCACGTGAGAACGTCCGTAGCGGCGTTTTTGCCCAGTCTTGTAAGCCGACCTGTGCCAAGACTGAATCGATACGTGGACCCGGATTTTCCAGCTGGTAGGCTTTTGCGTAAAAGGTCAAATTTTCAATTGGGGTGAGGTCAGGGTAAAGAAAACTATCATGACCCAGAAAGCCGAGTCGCCTGCGTACTGCGGTCTCTTGTGCAGGCCGCTCAAACAGGGTGAGTGTTCCAGCTGATGGTTTGAGGAGCGTCGCCAAGACGCGCAGAAAAGTTGTCTTACCGGCTCCATTTGGGCCAAAGATACCGACCGCTTCTCCAGCTGAAATTGTGCACGATACTCCGCGCAACACGGGGGTCCAGGCAAACGTTTTATGGAGGTTTTCAGCCTCAACAACCCAGGAATTCATATGCTTGACAAACAGGAGACGGTGCTCTTTCATGCACTGCATACGGAGGAAACATGACGGGAACAATCAAGAAGATTATCAAAGACAAGGGTTTTGGCTTTATTACACCTGATGAGGGCAACGAGGACGTTTTTTTTCATAGTTCACGCCTCTCGCCCAAGATGTATTTCGAAGACTTACGCGAAGGCGATGAAGTTGAGTTCCAAGTCCGACCTGGCGACAAAGGCCCCCAAGCGTTTGATATTAAGGTTCGCTAGGCAGAACGGGTTGTTGTTCGGTTGCAGCTGGTTCTGCTTCTCCTTGCTCAGCCTTTTCTTGCCGGGGCCGATCGAGTTGGGTCAGTGCCTCTAGGGCGCGGGCTTCGTACTTCTCGCGCAGGAAGTCGTAGTCTTCCTCGGTCAATTTTCCTGTCTGCCGATCAAACTCGGCCTCTTTGATAGCGCCATACGCTTCTTTTTTTTGTCTTTCCCAGCGTTCTAGCAGGTTTTGTTGATTGTCTGGCTCGACGGGCGCCAACGTATCTTGTCTTGGGCGGAAAAAGGGGACTGCAACCAGCCAGGCGACACTGCCAATCAAGATCAGACCCGATATGTACAGCAGGAAGGACATAACTAGCTATCAAAGTTGGCTAATTCTTTTTTCAACCGATCTCGGTATTCGTCTGGGACTGCCGGAACATTCGGCTCAGCGGCGTGTTTTTGAGATTCACGTTTTGTCCAGCGCATACTCATCATAGCAATTAACACGGCTCCAACAAAAACGACTAAAAATGGAGTAATCCAGGCGACGAGGTTAAAGCCTGTTGTTGTCGGAGCTGAGAGGATTTTCTCACCATAGGTGGACACAAACGAGGATAGAATTTCTTCCCGACCTTTGCCTTCATCCAGGAATTGAGCAATCTCGTTTTTACGCGGAATGGCAAAGCCACATTGGAGGTGGTTACAGCTATGCACGGTCAAGCCACACCCACATTGGCAAGTCAGAGATTCTTCCAGCTCGGTTTGGCTGGGAAGTGGGGTGGCTCCAAGAGTCGCACAAAAGACGAACAGGATAAGGAAGAGAGGCTTAGTCGGCAACGGATTCTCCGTCGATCCTTTGTGACGATCGAGCCAGAGCCAGCTCATACCGCTCGGCTGGGTTGGGTGCCATGGTGATACACGTCCCGAAGATAAGCACAATGCCGCCGATCCAAATCCAAGACAGCAACGGATTCACAAAGACTTGAAAGGTTGCCAAGCCTGAGGGGACATCGTAACTGCCCAAGACGACATAGAGATCTTCCAACAACGTCGGCCGAATCGAGACTTCGGTGGTTGGTTGTTCCTGTTTGATATAAAAGCGTTTTTCCGGGAATACTGTGTCAATCTGTTCTCCGTCCACAAAGACGTTAATCCTGGCAATCTGAGTGGTGTAGTGGTCATCGCCTGTGTCGGTGATACCAGTGTACTCCAAGCTGTAGCGTCCGACCTCAAAGGTTTGTCCTTTTTCGACGGTGATCTGTTTTTCAATTTTAAAGAAGGACGAGCCTGCGACCCCAATACAAATCAGCACCACCCCGATATGGACCACATAACCCCCATAGCGGCGCGGGTTTTTCCCGACGAGCTTGCTGAACGCTTGTGGCGGGGTTTCGTGTAACATGGCCTGGCGTGCCCGCGTGCCACGATAAAATTCAGAAAAAATTGTGCCTAATACGAATCCGGCCACAGAAAAGACGGTCACAGCGTAGTAGTCGCGATAGCCAAAAACAAAGAACAGGACTCCAGCTAACAAGCCGCATGACAACGGCACGATGAAATTCCGTCTAAGGCTCTTGAGACTCGCTCGTCGCCAGGCAATAATCGGCCCAACACCGGTCAGGAACAGCAACAACACCCCGAGTGGTCCGTTGACTTGATTAAAAAAGGGCGGCCCAACGGTAATTTTTATACCGCGCACCCATTCCGAAAGAATCGGGAAGACAGTCCCCCAAAATGTGGCAAAGGCCAAGCCAATAAGGACCAGGTTATTGAGCAGAAAAGCCGATTCACGGGACACAATGGAATCGAGCTCATTTTCGCTTTTGAGATCAGGTAGACGATAGAACAACAGACCCAGAGAAACGATCAAGATGAGCAGCAGAAAGGCCATGAAATACGGACCCAAACCGGACTGGGTGAATGAATGGACTGAAGAAATTACTCCACTCCGGGTCAAAAAAGTCCCAAAGATGGTCAAGGCAAAGGTGAGGATAACAAGGACCATATTCCACACCTTGAGCATGTTTTTCTTTTCCTGGATCATGACCGAATGGAGATATGCGGTGGCTGTGAACCACGGCATAATCGCCGCGTTTTCGACTGGGTCCCAGGCCCAATAGCCGCCCCAACCCAAGACTTCATACGCCCACCGACCCCCGAGCAGATTGCCCATCGATAAAAAGAACCACGAGGTTAATGCCCAGCGGCGTGTCGTCCGGATCCAGACATCCCCGAGTTTGCCCGTAGCTAAGGCGGCTATGGCAAAAGCAAAGGGGACGGATGCGCTAATAAAGCCTAAATACAGAGCCGGTGGATGAATTGTCATCCAATAGTTCTGGAGGAGTGGATTCAGATCCGATCCCTCAGCTGGGGTAAAAGCCAGGCGCTCAAAGGGCGGGGTGATAAAACACAACATGCCCAGAAAAAAGAGGCTGATCGTCATCAGCGTAGCTGTGACATACGGCATGAGCTCTCTGTTTTTGTCCCGATTCTGAAAATGGACAATCGCAGTAAAACAAACCAAAATGAGTGTCCAAAAAAGCAATGAGCCTTTTTGGCCACCCCAAAAGGCGGCAAATTTATATTGGACGGGTAAGGTCGAGCTGGAGTAGCTGGCGACATACTCGACGTTAAAATCTTCAGTCAGCAAGGCATGCAGCAGAGCGATCGAAGCCACCACCACACAGCCACACACGGCATACACGCCTTGTGTGGCACTGGCGATCCAGACTTCCTGACGCCGCAGCACACCCCACAGACTGGTGAAAATAGCGTAGGCGGTAATAACAAGGGCGAGGTACAGGGAGAGAGAGCCGAGGTGTGTCATGGATGTATAAATTCTGAAACGTGAAACGTGATTCTTTTCTCCGTGCCTTTTTACGTTTCACGTTTTATTCTTCAATATCCAGCCGCGGCTGTTTCCTGCCCCTCAATCTCGGCCTCATACTTAGACGGGCAAGTCGTCAGGACAGCGGTGGCTTCGAGAACGTTGCCGTTTGCGCCAGTGATGTATTCTCCCTCAACGATGACGTCGCGATCCTCAGCAAACATATCGGGCAGAATGCCTTGATAGTGGATTGCCAGCCCTTCAAGCTGCTCGTCATGCTCACTGTATTGAGGTGCAGCGATGGGAGTGGTTGTTTTGCCTTTTTCGCCTTCTTTTTCTTTGAAAGCGACCATGGTGAAATTGAGATTCAGGTCCTTCGGGTTCCAGTCAATTGACCCCTTTTGCACTCGACCTGCGACCCGGATACCTTCATTCGCCATGGCTTCTTTGTGTACAAAGAATTCTTCAATGGTGAGATAATAGCTGCTCGTCTCGCGGATACCTGTGTACATGAGGTAACCAACCGCACCAACGATCAGCACAGCACCAACAAGAAATTTTCCTTTTGCTGTCATTCTTCCTAGAGCTAACGTATTTCCTTTTCCCATGCAAGCAAGGGTATCGGTGGTGCACCCATTGACGGTTGCTCGCTCCTCAACAGGCTGATATGGGGAGACACGATGGGTTTTTGGCACACCGGCTATATTGAGTTTCATGAGCCCATGGGGCTCCCCAAGTCCACCCTTCGGCCTAAGCGCTTTCCGTGTACGCAGTGCGATGAATTGTACTCTTCTCTGGATGAGTTACGTAATCACCGATTCGAGGCCCACCCTCTGCATCGTCCTGTCATGCTCGTTCGGGGTCAGGAGTTGGGAACGAACCGGATACGAATCACCCAGCCGCTCTTGGCCGCTGATGTGCATATTAGTCACTGTGCTCGCGCGTCCCTTAACAGCAGCGAGATCCCAATTTCCTGTCTTTCTCACGAACTTGCCAGCATCTCTTCCGACGTTTGCCAGATCGTACTGAGCAAGGACGGCGTGGACGCAGTCTTCGAGTTGGATTTCTGCATAGCGTCCAAGGAGGACCTTGAGGGCGTTGAGGACCAGTTCGAGAGAATCGCCCGTGGTTGCAGGCTGGACATACGCGCCATAGAAGACTTCATAGATGCCGCATTAAGATTTACCACGGCAGTCGGCTATTGTGACGGTATCTGTGCCTACCTGTACGGGGTGCTCGCTAAGGAGCAGACTGGTGGATCAGCTCTTTCCTACGATGCCTACGAAGGCAAGTTGAGCAAAGCGGCAGAAGAATTAGTGGCATATAACCGTCCGCTTGCTCAGACGATAGGGGGCCTCATTGAATTTCATTTCAACCACTTTCAAGACTCTGCGTGCCTCTCCCCGGAGTCCCGTGTAGGCCAAGTTTCAGCTCACTATTCAGACTGGATCGAGTCACCGGGTAGCTCTGGGCAGTATACGACAGGTACGGATAAACTCGAAAGCCTAGTCACAGATCGGGAAACGGAACAGATCCTTTGTTGGGCGATTCGCCCGCTGCATGACCTTGCAGGGGAAGCAACCGCCATCGAAGATTCTCTTGAACGTGCCTCGGCGGAGTATGACAGAGCGAAGCTTCGTATCTTGCTCGGGCAACTCTACACTCAATTCGGAGATGTGAATCAAGCGCTGATACACGCGAAGGCCCTGCGTAACGTTCCGGCCTTTCAAGGATGGGCGGAGGCTCTGATCAAGACGCTTGGAGGAGGATAGCGATGGCCAACGCTCAACCCAGTAGAAGCAGTACAACGAGCGCAGCGCAGAGCGCACCAAAGCCTGGAGGACAGCCAGCGAATTCGGTGCAAGCGACCAATGAGAGCGACCGCAAGGCGCGTGAGGCGACAAACCTCGCTGACTCTCCTGCCACACAGGAGTCACCTCACAAAACTCCAACAAAGCGTGCAAAGCTGGTGCCCCCGGAAAGCTGTGCCGACTTGCTCCGTGCGGTGTACAGCGGGAAGCGTAAGCGCTTGAAGCCGCCAGAGAAGGCTATTTGTAAGATGCGCTTGGGATCAAAGCTGCAACTAACAGAGCGGGAGGAACTGCTTGGCTTTGCGGCACAGGACCGTACACTGGAAAGAACCCGAGAATTGATGCTGCTCAGCATGGAGCGTTTCGATGGACCAAATCTAGCCGGGCAGGTCCGGGAGTTCGTCCGTGATGTGCTCGTGCGCCACCCGGCGTTTCAGACAAAGGCGCTAGCGGATGCCCTGAGGAACCTGCCCGAGGGACCTACACTGGAAAGGGCGCTTAGGATACTGACGCAGCAGTCTTTCGATTCGCTTCCGTGGCCTGAAGGTGCTGCCGCGTTGAAGAAAATCGAGTTGGACAAATGCCGAGTGAACGCCGTGTGCTGTCTCCTGCTGTGGCATCGGGAGACCCGAGGGACCTCATTCGAGCACATCAATAATTCCCTGCGCACAAGTCTTTGGGAGCCAGCCGCCCAACGCCACAAGTCCAAGGCGCAGAAGCTGCGAGCGCTTCTGGAGAATCGAGATCCCGCGGCAGCGGCTATCTCATGCTCGTTGCTCGAAAAGCAGGCTTCTGATGCCGAACAGCAGGCACGCGCGTCCCGCGAAGCCGAGGAAAAGGCGAATACGTGGGCGCGGGAGCTAGAGGGGAGGCTCGAGGATATCAAGAGGCAGCTTGATGCGGCGAAGGCCCGGGGGAAGCGCCTTACCGCTGATCTTTACGCGGAGCAGCAAGCCCACAAGAACGACATTGCTCATAGCCGCGATGAGTATGCGAAGCTGCAGGGCCGTGTCCTGCATCGTTTCAGGAGGGAAGTAGCGCTACTCGAGGATGGGTTACACGCGCTACGGCGTTCCCCTCCGAAGGTCCATGTGATGGACGATCATGCTGAGCGCGTGATTGAAGCGTTGAAGCACGAAATGCAAGGTCTTGAGGAGGGACGACTGAGATGAACGGCGTGGGGTTCGATTTCGGTACGACGAACAGCCTGATCTCCGTTGTCCAGGGAAACAAACCGACCAATCTCTTGGACAAGGATCGCCGACCGATCCCGTCCATCGTGTGTTACGAAGGTAGCTTGACGGTCGTCGGAAGAGCTGCCAAGGAACGGCTCGCCCAAGCTGGGCTGGGCGTCCACGGCAACATCGTCCGCTCGCCTAAAATGTACCTTGGTCAGGAGAGCGTTTTCATCGGTGTCGAGCGCAGCCCAGTAGAAATTGTGGCTGACGTGGTTCGTCACGTTCTCGACGAAGCCAAAGCAAGCCCCAGCTACGGGCCCGAGCTGGGAGATATTTCCAGCGCCGTGGTGACCATTCCCGTAGATATGGAGGGCTACCGGAGGCGGGCGCTTCGGGATGCGTTCCGACTCGCTGGCTTGAGTATCGTACAGTTCGTGCACGAGCCCCTGGCAGCGCTGTACGGTTTGTTTCGCAAGACAGACCTCCAGACAATGCTGCGCCGCTACGACAGAAAGCTCATCCTCGTCTTCGACTGGGGCGGGGGAACGCTGGACCTGACGCTGTGCCGCATCATGGGCGATGTGGCGGTCCAGTTGATGAACGACGGTACGGATGAGGTCGGCGGTGACAAGTTCGATGAAGCAATCAGGAATCATCTCATCCAGAGGGTCAGCAAGGCGCGTGGCCTTGATGAAACTCCTGAATCTCAGCCGGATGCTAAGGCGCGCCTGCTCGATCGCTGCGAGCGTGCCAAGATTGACCTGTCATCAAGGTCGAAGGTTTCTATCTATGTCCCCAGCTTCTTTCGCGATATCAAAGAAGAGGACTTCGAGGATTCATTGAGCCAAGAAGAATTTGAGACCATAGTCACGCCTCTTCTTGACAAAGGCTTCAAGCGAATCGAACACATCTTGCAAAAGGCCGAATATTCACCCGAGCAGGTTGCTCTCTGCGTGGCCACCGGCGGAATGTCCAACATGCCGGCCGTGAAGCGCCGGTTGCACGAGTTATTCGGTCCGGATCGCGTAGAGATCCCCGACGGCACAGCGACGCTTATTGCCGAAGGAGCCGCCTGGATCGCGTCCGATCAAGCCGAGCTGCGATTGGCAAAAAACGTTGAGCTGCTCTTGGCCCGGACCTCTTACCTGCCGCTCGTCAAGGCGGGTATGGCGATGCCGAAAGAAGGGGAAGTGCCGCGTGAGTCGTTCCACCTCTACTGCACCGACCCCAGAGACGGAGTCGCAAAGTTCCAGATCTGTACGCCGCAACGGGCTGGTGAGCGGGTGCTACCGAACGAGCCGAGGACGCACCTTGAGAATCTTACCGTGAAGGTAGACCAGAAGGCGCATGCCTTCCGAGAACGGTTAGAACTTAAAATAACGATCAACGATGATCTGATCCTTCAGGCACATGCCCGCTCCCTAAACGCGAAGGACGAAGACCGGCGGGAGATTCACAACCTTGAGTTCGGACTCGCGTTTCCTACCGGGCCTCAGACAGATGGTTCCAGCGGAGATTCCGAAGAATCTGAGCCCGTGCGAGAGGAGCAGGCACCACTGGGAGCACTCGCCATTCGTGCGAACGTTGCGGACCGCGATGATCCGAGCTTGGTTCCCGGCGAATATCTCAACGGGTACGACCCGGACTACTTCGACGTCAGGCGTTCCCCGCCAGAGGAGCAGGTGAATGAAAATCTTTACTATCAGCCGTGTGCAATTTGCGGTCTGGCGTCCAATGATCCTCTGTGCTTATGCTGACAGCTGCACTCTTTCCTGCCGATACTTGTGAAGGGGCCGGGTCGCGTTCTCACTGGGATGGTCGCCCGTCCTTATGAGAGTTACTCGCCGAGTGATCTGCACAATGGACTATCTGACGAAGATAACGCCGTTCTCGCTCGGACGCCGCATATCCATCAGGCAGTAACGCTCGTATCGTGGGGTCTCCGACGGATACTCAGCGAACCGGCCAATATCGGACCCAAAGGAGGCACCAGTGCATTAGCTATCACCATGAGAACGACCAATGGTACAAAAACGATTTGGAGGATCGTAGCCGCTGCGAGTATGACTTGAGCCAACGGATGAGGCGCGCCAACTCATGGTTTCGCTTGGGAGAGCAGGCATCCTGACTACCTCGTTGCTGTCGGCGGATTGATTGACTTTCGGGTTACCTTTCTATATGTGGGGAGAGCCCAGGTGCGCTCGTTTCCTGTGTGAGGCTTATGTTTGAAGCGTTGAGTGAAAAGCTTGACTCTGTCTTTCGCCGTTTGCGAGGGCAGGGAAAATTGACGGAGAAAAATGTTGAGGAGGTCCTGCGCGAGGTGCGCTTGGCTCTGCTCGAAGCTGACGTCAATTTTCGTGTAGTCAAAGATTTTGTCGAACGGATCAAAGAGCAAGCTCTTGGCCAAGAAGTTCAAGCCAGCCTGTCTCCGGGCCAGCAACTGGTCAAAATCGTTAATGATGAACTCGTTGAGCTGCTGGGTGGACAGCACACCGAACTTGACCTGGCTGCTGCTCCGCCAGTTGTTCTCCTTCTCGTCGGCTTAAACGGTTCAGGAAAAACCACCAGTGCTGGGAAACTGGCTCGCTACCTCAAGGTAGAAAAAGGACGCGCGCCGTATCTGATTCCAGCCGATACCTATCGCCCGGCCGCAATTGATCAATTACGGATTGTGGCCGAAGAAATCGGCGTTCCAGTCTATCCGACACCTAACGATGGTTCAGCGACTGATCCGGTCAAAATTGCGGCTGAAGGTGTTGCCGCAGCCCAGCGCGAGGGCGCTGATGTGGTCATCATTGATACGGCTGGCCGGTTGCAGATTGATGAAGAGTTGATGGGCCAACTTGAGCAGCTCAAGGCCCGCGTCAATCCACACCAGACCCTACTCGTCGCCGACGCTATGACTGGCCAGGAGGCGGTCAATGTTGCCGAAGGCTTCCATTCACGCTTGAGCTTGGATGGGGTGATCCTGACCAAGGTCGAAGGCGATGCGCGTGGCGGTGCTGCTCTGTCTTTGCGATCCGTCACCGGCAAACCGATTCTGTTTATCGGTGTTGGGGAGAAACTCGACGCCTTAGAAGCTTTTTATCCCGATCGGGCAGCGTCTCGTATCCTGGGTATGGGCGATGTGCTGTCGTTGATCGAAAAAGCGGAAAAGGTCTACGACGAGCAACAGGCCGAGGTCCTTGAGAAAAAACTACGTAAGAATCAGTTTACGCTTGAAGATTTTGCTGAGCAGATGCGCATGCTCAAAAAAATGGGCTCAATCACTGACCTGATGTCGATGCTCCCCGGCGGCAAAAAGATGATGCAAGACGCCGATACGGACCAGGCAGAAGGCGAGTTCAAACGTGTCGAAGCCATCATCTCGTCCATGACCAAGCAAGAACGGCGTCAGCCTGATATGCTAAATGGAAGCCGGCGGCGGCGGATTGCCTTGGGCAGTGGGACAACGGTTGCAGCAGTCAATCGCTTTCTCAAGCAGTACAATGAGGCCAAGAAGATGATGCGCAAATTGACCCAATTGGGAGGCAATATGGGTGGTATGGGCGATATGGCCCAAATGGGTCAGCTCGGCTCAATGGGATCTGTGGGAAATATAGGCAAGGCAAAAGCGAGCAAAAACAAGTCTGGCAAGCCCAGAAAAATGAGTAAGCTCGCCAAAAAAGCAAAAAAAGCACGTAAGTCGCTTTCTTTCTGGGGGTAATAGGAAATCAAATCTATGGTTAAAATTCGACTCGCCCGCCATGGGGCAAAAAAGAGACCATCCTACCGTATCATTGCGGCTGATTCGCGGGCTCCTCGGGACGGCCGCTTCATTGAGCAACTCGGGTACTATGATCCACTCAAGAACCCGGCTGTTGTTCAGCTCAAAACAGAGAAGATCAACAAATGGCTACAAAATGGCGCCCAACCAACCGACACCGTTGCCCGGCTGATTAAAAAGGCAGGGCAAGAACCGGCAGCCGAACCGGCAGCCTAACGCGCACGGGGAACACCCTATGAAGGATCTCGTCTTATACCTGGCCAAGGCTCTGGTAAACCATCCCGACGAAGTCGAGGTGAATGAAATTCCGGGCGAGACCGCCTCGATTCTCGAACTCCGAGTGTCAAAGGACGATCTAGGTCGTATTATCGGCAAACAGGGACGAACCGCTAAGTCAATCCGGACGCTGCTTAACGCGGCAGCCTCACGGACCAACCGCAAAGTGGTCCTTGAAATCGTCGAAGAAAAATGACGGGCTAAGCCCGGCCGGCTTTGTTACGCTCGGCCGGCTGGTCAATACTCACGGCGTACGTGGAGAGCTGCGGCTTCTGCCGTACGCCTTCCCCTGTCCAACTATCCGAAAAGGCCTGGTGATCCGGCTCCAAAATCCGCTGAAGGACCTGCAAGATTCGAAAGCTCCAAACGATACCAACACCAAGGCAGAATGCCAGTCTGCCGTTGTTGAAAAGGTCCGCTTGCATAAACCTTTTGTGCTCATTACGCTTGAAGGAATTTCTTCGCGTGAGCAAGCCCACGCTCTGCGTAACATGACCGTAGCGGTCGAAGAACATGAGTTGCCTCCGCTCGAAGATGGAGAATTTTATTATTATCAGGTCATTGGGCTCACGGTGCTGACAACGTCTGGAGAAGAGATTGGCACAATTGCAGAGGTCTTTTTCCCGGGTGGCCATGGTGTTGGCCATGATGTCTGGGTCGTACAAAAAGGCAAGCAGGAATACCTGATTCCGGCGACGGAAGAGATTGTGCGGCGTATCGATATTCCTAATCAGCAGGCCGTGATTGAGCCTTTGGACGGGCTGTTGGACTAAGACGCCGATTCAGAATCCACCTGAAAAAACCGTGACAGACAGATATGCAGTTCCATATCATCAGTATTTTTCCGGAGCTGTTTACGTCTCCTCTGTCTGTCAGCCTCTTAAAAAAGGCTCAAGACAACGGTATTGTATCCTGTACAGTCCATGATTTGCGTGACTATGCTGCCGGAAAACACCGTTCCACAGATGACGCGCCCTACGGTGGCGGGTATGGAATGGTGATGAAACCGGAGCCCGTCTTTGCTGCCTTGGAAGCCGTGTGTCAGACGGCGGCCGAGCAGGGCTGTATGCGCCGTATTCTGCTCTCGCCACGCGGGGGGCGCCTGACGCAAGAAAAAGTCGTTCAGCTGGCCAACGAAGAGGCGCTTGTTCTGGTATGTGGTCGATATGAAGGCGTTGATGAGCGTGTCCGTGCCTGTGTCGATGAGGAGCTTTCGATTGGAGATTATGTATTGAGTGGTGGCGAAATGGCAGCCCTCGTCGTCATTGATGCGGTTGCGCGCCTTATTCCCGGTGTGCTCGGCAGTCCAGAATCGACCCAAGAAGAATCTTTTAGCACGAGCTTGCTTGAGTATCCGCACTATACTCGGCCTGAAGAATTTCGGGGTATGCGGGTGCCTGAGGTGTTATTATCAGGCAACCATGCTGAAATCGCCCGCTGGCGGCGCCGACAATCCTTGCTACGAACCCGTGCACAACGGCCCGACCTCTTAGCCCAGGCAGATTGCAGCCCGGAAGAGAAGAAGTGGCTAGCAGTAGTAACGAGTGCTGAGGACTGAGTGAAAAGTATTCGGGAAAAGCCGAGCAGCTGTGGCATTCCCACTCAGTCCTCAGCACTCATGCCTCAGTCTTTTTTACGCTATGTCTGACATCTATCTCGCTCTCCTGCACCATCCGGTTTATGACAAAGAGCATACCGTGGTCACGACCTCGATCACGAATATGGACATCCATGATATTTCCCGCTCGGCAAAGACGTATGGAGTCAAACGCTTCTTTGTTGTGAATCCCGTTCCGACGCTGCGTGCTTTGGCTGAGAAAATTCTTGAGCACTGGCAGGTTGGGTATGGCAGCACCTATAATGTGACCCGCAAAGATGCGCTCGATATCGTGGCTTTGACTGAGACGCTTGAAGAGACGCTTCAGGTAGTGAGGGATGAGGCTGGCGAAGTTCCTCAGATCATCGCGACTTCGGCAAAAGACGGCGGAAAACGTCTGTCTTTTACTGAACTGCGTAGTCGTATCGAAGCCTTAGGGCCACCGTATCTTCTCCTGTTAGGGACTGGTTGGGGGCTGACGGAAAGAGTTTTGGATCAAGCCGACGCTTTTCTTGAGCCTATTCACGGGGTGAGCACATACAACCACCTGTCCGTCCGCGCGGCAGCAGCCATCCTGCTTGATCGTCTGCTCGGGGCACGCTCGGTCAGCTGACGGCTCCTGTGACTCTTGACCCGGTCTTGGGGGCAGGATAGGCTACACTGCTCCTGAGTGCATGATAGGGGACTGGAGACGTTGCGGTAAAGTCTACTGCGCTCAGTATTCAGCTTTCAGCGAATATAAAAAGCAATTTTCTGCAAAAGGCGGGAGACACATATCGCCCGGTCGTCTAGATTCGGGATCTTTCCCGCTCTGCTGACAGGTTGCGGCGTTTAGAGAGGAAGACGGTACCACCATGAGCAATATCATCGACGCCCTTGAAGCAAGCCAGCTCAGAACTGATTTGCCTGAATTTAAACCAGGTGACACGATCAAGGTCCATGCCAGAATCGTTGAAGGCGACAAAGAACGTGTTCAGATCTTTGAAGGGGTGGTCATCAGTCGTGCCAATAGAGGCAACCGGGCCACGTTCACCGTTCGGAAAATTTCGTACGGAGTCGGCGTCGAGCGGGTATTTCCTGTGCATTCTCCGCGTATTGATAAGATTGAAGTGACCGTCCGTGGCCAAGTCCGGCGGGCTAAGCTGTACTATTTGCGCGGCCTCCGAGGCAAAGCCGCTCGGCTGAAAGGTGAGCGAGTACGGCCCGTCTCTGAAGGGAAAAAGGCCAGAGCCGCCGCCGCAAAAGCGGCAGCGGAAGCCCAAGCAGCGGCAGCCGTTCAGCCTGTTGAATAGAGCTTACACTACATCTTGCACTACAAGGAGCGGCAGCCTGTCGCTCCCTCCTCCCGATAGCGCCCAACCCTCCTACACCGTCCCAGTCCGTTTCCGCTCCCACCACAGCAAGCCTGTCACAACCCCGCTCAGAATAATCAGCGTTGCATAGCCATACGCGGGCGAGGCGTACAGCACCAGCTCGTCAAATCGGCCGATCAGTAGAGACATCCGGGCCATAACGGTATAGCCAAAGGCTGCCCCAAACGAGACCATGAGGAAATAAATCCCAATCCGGGCCACAGGCCGCGTCGCTTTTGTCTGCTCAACCGAAAAGAAAAAATAAAACAGGACACTGACGACGCCAACAAGGATCAGGAGTGCATTCGACTCGGTCAACGTAAACCCAATAGCCCCGTTTTCTGGACTGATTGAAGCAAGAGGTTTCAGCGTCCCTTGTACTTGTTGGAGCACAAAGGACGACAGAAATCTGGGAATGGCGACCCCGGAGCTCATGCCCAAGATAAAGGCAAAGGCAATCCGGCTCAGCCAGGCCAGCTGCGGAATTAAGCGGGCCAGCATCAAGAGGCCGAGGAGCGCTGCAATCAACAGCAGCCAGTGTCCTTGTTCCACCAGTGGCACATACAGCTTTTTGAGTATGATCTCATGATAGGTAATGGTTAGAAGATAGCCAACGGAAACGCCCACAAAAATGTGTTCGGCAAGTTTAAAGAGCGGATTGTCTTTATACAAAAAACTATAAATGCACACACTGAGTGCGGTTGAGAGCCACACCCCGAGCAACATACCATGACTGATCTCGCCACTCATGCAGATCGCCTTCCCAGCTGGCCACTCAGAAAGTAGAAAATATTACACCCGACAATGAGGACAATGATCAGAAAATGGGTTGCCGATTGAGCATCCATGCCTGCCGTCGCTTTCCCTGGCCGCTGAAGCAGCGTCTCATACTCTGCTGCGCCACGCAGGCCGCCGAGTAGGCCATGAATCTGACCAGTATTTAAGAGCGGATAATATTTCGGTACACTGACTGCCACACTCCCGCCGCCTAATTCAAAACCATACTTTTCTTTGCCATACACATACCAAGTGTCCAGCCCTGGAAAGCCTGAACTGAGGCTAAAGACATACGGAATATCGCGCAAACTGCGTACGCCCTGCATGATTGGAATCGTCGGTGTTGGCGTTCCGTAATAGTCGGTCGGAAACGCGGCATACACATCTTGACCCATGCTGAGAATTGCGTTTGCTTCACCCGGGGCATAGCCCAGATAGACATAGTCTTGGCCTTGAATTTGCCCCAGCTCCTGCGCCACCTGAGCCAGGACTGACTCGGCCATACTCGTCCCAGTGTCCCACAGGGTGAGGCCAATGACTTTCAGCTTACGGCCAAAGACATGATTGAGCAGCGCAATCGTCATCGGCTGTATCTCAGCCTTGGAGCCCGGATCATAATCAAATGAAACGAGAATCGTGCTTCCGACAGGCAGCTGTTCAATATAATCATACACGCGTTGGACTTCCGGCGAGATACGGATCGGAAAACCAACCGGATACAGGAGGGGCAGCAGCGTCACCACACCGATCAAGACGAAGATGAAACGACGGTCGAGGCTGAGGATACGTTCGGCAAAGTGTTGCATAACAAATGAGTAATGAGTGCTGAGGACTGAGTAAAAAGCATTGTAGGCAACAGAGAGGCGCCCGTGTGTCCCCACTCAGTCCTCGCTTCCTCCAAGATACGCCCGCTCAATGCCGAAGATAATCTTGATTGAGGTGGCAATACCGCCGAGGCTGACCCCAATCAAGATGGCCCGCTAGGCTGCGGTGTTGGGGACATTCATAATCCAATCTGATACTGGGCCAAGACTGGCAAGCAGATATTCACCCAACGGCACGCGTCCGGCCATGACGATGATTGCAGTCAGGAGTAAGACGGTTGCCTCTAGCGACCGCGCCCGAAAAGCCCGATAGGCTGCTGAGGCAATAAAAAAGGCGAGCAGGGAAAACATCGTGCTTTGCAGTGCCACAAAGACGTACGTATACAGCCAGCCAAATGGCGTGCCTTCGGCTTTGCCCTCAGACCACAGGCCGGCGCCGAGCATGATGAGCATGGACAGGAACATCACACCGCTATAGCCCCAGCCTGCTTCTTGGCGTTTGACTTTAACGTAGTGGACTTGGAGCAGGCTACCGACCCCCAGAATAATGGCAAAGCCGTAGATGATTTGATTCCAGACCGAGGCTTCACTCAGCACAGCTTCAGAAACGGGGTGGGGGATATAGTACTGGAGGATAAAAGTCAGCCCGACCAGAAACGACAAGGCTACGGGCAAGGTCTGTTTCCAAAAGGTCATAGTCTATTGTCCTATCTCTTATCTGAAATCAAAAAGAATGTGGAACATAGTGTGAAAGGCTGAGATGCCAAAAATCTCGCCGATTGTGATGAGGAGCGAGCCGAGCAGTAAGCCGCCAAGGAGGAAACCTTTCCCCATATCCTGAGCGCGTAAGGTACCGACCAGGGCGGGTTCACGAGACAAGTACGCACTTGCCGCATACAATTCTTCGCCAATGAGCGTGTAGTCGCAGGTGGTAATAAAAAAGGGCAGTTGGTAGTCTGCATCAGTCCCCGCGATTTGAATCGCGCCAGTCGAGGCACCTGTTTCGGCCAATAATAGCGATTCTGCGTAGTAATAGCCCATAAATAAATTGGCGGCAGGCTTTTCGCGGACCATGATGCCGTCTACGGCTGCGGTATACGCAAACTGATCTTTGGTAATAAAGAAGTTGGCCTCTGCCTGGTAGGCATCTGGCCGGCCGGCCGTTAAATATGACTCTTTGACCATCTCCTGACAGATGGCCATCACAATCGCAGACCGATGTGGGACTTTGAGCTCCGCACCATACGTGGCCACCCGTTCAGCCACCTTACCCAGAATAACCGTTGCCGCAATGGTTGACAGATTGGACGGGTCGCCCCCTCCGTTCAGCTCTCCACTGCCTGTGAGATATAAGATCGGCCGGCCCATTTCCGTGGCCCGACCCACGGCTTCTTCGATAGCGTCCAGACCAGGCAGCCGCCGCAAAAAGATATCGGGATTGTCTCGGGCTCGGCGGATGGACAAGAGGATCGCTCCGCCAAAGGCGAGGAGTAGGAGCAAATTATTCAACTTAGCCCAGTTAAATAGATTGGCCTGTGGAGTGGCGGAGACGACCGGACTCTCAAGACGTTGTGGTCCATTCTGAAGAACAATTTTGAAAAAATAGGCTGTTCCGTTTGTGAGTTGACGCTCAGGATCTGATTCAACTCGGGCAAAATGCCAGTCTTGGCGGAGAGTCCCCCACTGCCACCAGGCAGCGTTCATGTCCGCTTCGAAATGTGTATCGGCCGCGAATTCGAGGATCTGCTCGAATGCGCCGTTTTGCTGCTGGCTAAACAGAATCTGATAGCTCGCTGCTGACTCCTCGTCAGCGAGCACCTGCCAGCGGAGGGCAATACTCCCGCCCCCATCGCTCGGCATATCAAAGACTTCAAGTGACGAAAAAACGTCCTGGGCAAAAGCTGGAAAAGAGAGAGCAAAGAAAAAAAACAGACCGTACACGAAGCTTACAGAGAAGGTGAGACTATTGCATACGCCTGGCATACTTTTTCTCCCCAATCCCTAGCCTTCAATCATTTCCACATTTGCCCGAGGAATGGTGACCTCTTGTCCGTTGGGCAGCGTCGCAACCAGCACCCGGACCTGACTTTCTGTGGCTGTGTGTTGCAGTTCCGCTGGCAGGGCTTTCACCTTGGCGAGGACACCAAAGTATGGTTCTCGAATAAGACGCACGACCTCTCCAACCTGAATGCCGTGTCCCTCGCTGTGTTCAACTGTGGAGCTTGGACTTTGAACTTTGGTTTGTCCCTGGACTTGACCCTGGAACTCTTCCGTATTTATGATTGGAATAACAACTTCTGGTCGAATCACCCCGGCCCGAATCTGGGTCGCCCCACTGCATGAGGCGTGTTGTCCCGTCTTTGCCACCAGCAAATCAAACGTGCGTTTGGCCATGGGGATACGACCAAAACCTTCCGTGACAATGAGTGTCAATCCAATCTGTTCAGTGCCAGTGATAGCGACACCCAAATCGTAACCGAGAAGCTCAGTCAGATCTCGATCATGCACCCCGCCGACGATGAGGGCTCGAACGCCTAGCTCTTGGGCACGGGTAAACGCTTCTTTCTGAGCCAGTGCTCCGCCAATGACAATGTGATCTTTGTGTTCCCGCGTCAGATGCTGGGCGGTCAGGACTTCATCAGGGTTCAGGACGGCTTGGATAAGAGGCCCCGCCGTTTCCCCACCAATGCCAAAAATACCCTGTACAAACGCACAGTGTGACTCCAGCACGACGCCTTGCTGGGGTATGGTTTCAACGATTGTGCCATCGATATAGGCAGCTAAACGGATACGCTCAGGCGGTTTGCGCAGAAAGACTTGGCCCGTGACCTTTGAGATACTGTCAATCGTGCCGCTAATAGGCGCCCGCACCTGAGTTTGAAACCATTTGAGGAAAGGGCGGTTTTCGGCCAGAATGTCATCCTTCTCGATCGAGTCCCCCTCCTGCTTCAGCACATGCGAATGAATCTCGCCTGGGGAGATGCTGAGCTTATTCGCGATGTTCAGCGGATAAACGCTACCCGGCAGCGCGGTTTGGGCAACCTCTGTCGTGGCAGTAACCTGTTCCCCTCCAGTCACCAAGACCTCGCCGAGAATAGGCAAAAGACGCCGTTTACGGATAATCGTATCGGACGAGACACGTAAGCCTGGAGTATATGCGTGGGTCATACGTCATCACAGTAGGGGCGTAAAATTTTACGCCCCTGCGTCTTCCGGATACAGTTCAACCGCTGTATTCCATGCCTGGAGCTGGACACCATGAGCCGCTTCGTCCTGGGCAAAAATGAGCGGGCGGCCACGGGCATCAAGGATGAGGCCGACAGCTCCACCTTTCACGAGTCGGCTGACGCGCTTGCCTTTTCCTGCTCCAAAGTCAAAACCCTTGCTGGGGGTGAGTGAGATCTGCGCTTCCTGACCGTCTTCTAGGGACAAGCGAGAGAGCTCACCGAATGATAGCTTTCCGTCAACGATTGCCTCATCCGCATACAGAAGACGGTACGAAAAACACGGCTCTCCGGCTTTACCCGTTCCTAATGGGGCAATACAGCTGCCAAGGTGAACAAGACAGTCTTGAACAAATACTTCGGTGGCAGCCTGCTCGTGGATGGTGGAGAGTACTCCGAGGTGCGGCATCATGAAAATGCTATCGACTGCCAACTGGGTGATGCCCAAGGGTTCATACGCATCAATCAACATGAGCATGGCTTGCGCCCGGCGCGGGGCGTGAGACAGAATTCCACCACTGCCGATGATCACGTCTAAGGCTGACATATCAATCAGACTCTGACCAGAAGCTGTCTGGAGAAAAGCGTCGGACACGGAGCGTTCCTGCTGGACGCCTTTGAGCCCGACTGCGAGCTGTTTGTGCTGTTCGAGGGCGAGGCGAAGTGCCTCACGGGCAATCGCTTGCTCGATTTGGAGATCTGTCACAGTCTGTGGAATTGTTGTTGGACGAATCATTTTATTCTTGATCTGGTTACGTAAACTTTGCTCGTCAAATGCAAACGGCAGCCAGCGCCGGATATTGTCTAGCCCCGCTTCTGCCACCACGTTTGACACGCTGTAGCTCATGCCTAAATTGGCGCTGACCGTCCGGTTAAAAACTTCCTGAAAAACGGAAAAGACATCAGTTGTTGCCCCGCCAATATCGACGCCGATGACATTCAAGTCTGCTCGCCGAGCCAGGGTCTCAATGATCATACCGACTGCCGCTGGAGTGGGAATAATCGGTGCCCCAGCCCAGTCAATCAACTTCTTATAGCCGGGAGCCTGTGCCATGACATGTGCAAGAAAGAGGTCATGAATCGCGTGTCGAGCCGGCATCAGGTTTTCACGCTCAAGGACTGGTCGAATATTGTCGGTGATGGAAAGCGCCGCCTTGTCGCCTAAGATTGCCTGGATTTGGCCTTGCACGTCTGTGTTACCGGCATAGATAATCGGTAACTGGTAGCCCATGCCCAAACGTGGGCGTGGCTCAGCCGCTGAGATATACTCGGCGATTTCGACCACGTGTGATACCGTGCCGCCATCGGTGCCGCCTGCCAACAGGATCATATCCGGCCGCAGGTGACGAATGCGTTCAATCTTTTCATAACTCGGTCGGCCATCATTTGAGGCCAAGACATCCATGACAATCGCCCCAGCTCCCAAGGCGCACCGTTGGGCACTCTCAGCACTCATGGATTGCACCACTCCGGCAACCATTAACTGTAAGCCGCCTCCCGCGCTACTCGTCGAGATATAAATATCAACGCCAGTCTCAGCATTCTCAGCTTGGGCTGGAGTGATAATACGCTCGCCGTCCAGGATCGTCCGACCAGAAAGTTCTTCAACCTCTTGAATCGCATTCAAAACACCACGGGTGACATCCTCAAAGGGCGCTTCAACCGTCGTCGGTGCCTCGCCCCGATAGGTTTGACGATACTTGTCGCCGAGCTTCTGAATCAGAATCGCTTTGGTCGTCGTACTGCCACAGTCTGTAGCCAAGATGACGTTCAAGTCCTGAGGATTCATGCTGAAGACACTGTCTGTTGCTGCAGAAGAGCGATGAGGTGCTCTACGCTGTCGCGCCGCTCCAGGACCAGAGCGAGCCGTTCCATCTCCGTCGTATCACATACGAGATCCAAGAATGGTCGGAGTCCATGCATGACTTGGCTGCCGAGAAAGTTCAGCGGTCCTACGGATTCCATGAACATGAGGGCGGGAGCCTCCATGCGCCGCTGGACGAGGCGGCGGGCAATTTTTTCCAACACAGCCCTTTCCTCAGGAGTGAGGGGCGACCGATGAGAATCTACGGCAAAAGCGTGATCGAATTCCTGACGGAGTCTTTCCCAAATAGGCACGCGGCTTTATATCTCAGATTTGTTGTGCTGGAGCAATGGGAGGGGGGACCTGTGGCCTTGCCCCCAGAAGTGCCCGACGAGGACCCGCTAGTAGCGATACAGCTCTTTGAATTCAGCGAACTCGTTCGTTGTTACCAATTGCGCTGTGTCTTCATCGTCTGCGCTGTATCCTCCGAGCCAACGCTGGACGTTGGCGAGACGCTCTTCGGGGTCTGGATGAGTGAAAATCTTGTGCCGCAGGTGGGTCAGTCCGGCTCGAAAGTATGTGTAGTGCGCGTACCATTCGCGCACAGCCTACGACCATGGCGCCGGGAACGCCGCCTCCAGCACGGCCATGTCATCGTCCGACAGGCACCAACCGGAGGCGCCGCAATTTTCCACGACGCGGGAGCCTCGCTGGGATCACCCGAGGTCGTAGCGATCAAGGTTCATCACCTTGTCCCACGCGGCCACGAAGTCGCGCACGAACGCCTGCCGCCCGTCGTCACACCCGTAGACCTCCGCGATGGCTCGGAGTTCGGAGTTCGAGCCGAAGACGAGGTCTACGCTGGTGCCGGTCCACTTGACGGCGCCGGTCTCGTGATCGCGCCCCTCGAACACATTCTCTGCGGAGGACGCCTGCCACTCCGTGCTCATGTCCAGCAGGTTCACAAAAAAGTCGTTGGTCAACGTCCCCGGCCGGTCGGTGAACACGCCGTGTGCAGACTGTCCGGTGTTGGCGTTCAGGACGCGCAGGCCGCCAACCAGCGCCGTCATCTCGGGAGCCGTCAGCGTCAGCATGCACGCCCGCTCCACCAGCTGCTCTGCCGCTGATGCTCCGTTTCCGCCCTTGACGTAGTTGCGGAAGCCATCTGCGATGGGTTCCAGCACTGCAAACGACTCCACGTCGGTCCGCTCCTGCGACGCGTCCGTGCGCC
This sequence comes from Binatia bacterium, assembly GCA_965231765.1. Classification (GTDB taxonomy): domain Bacteria; phylum Desulfobacterota; class Binatia; order Bin18; family Bin18; genus JAAXHF01. Next base: position 1,645,058 of record OZ246887.1, on the reverse strand, counting down.
CGGGCGCAAAGGGAACCTGCACGTCCTGTCCGGCGTCCTTGGCAGCCTGCTCGACGCCCGCGCCCCCGGCCAGGACGATCAGGTCAGCGAGCGAGACCCGCTTCCCGCCGGTCTGCGCGCTGTTGAACTCCGCCTGGACCTGCTCCAGCGTCTGCAGCACATTCGCCAGCTCGGCAGGGTTGTTCACTTCCCAGTCCTTCTGCGGCGCGAGTCGTACCCGTGCGCCGTTGGCGCCGCCGCGCTTATCGGTGCCGCGGAACGATGCCGCCGCCGCCCAGGCGGTCGAGACCAGTTGGGACGCGGACAGGCCTGAGGCGAGGACCTTCGCCTTCAAGTCCGCGATGTCCTGCTCCCCGATCAACTCGTGGTCGACGTCCGGTACGGGGTCCTGCCACAGCTGCGGCTCTTGGGCGACCAGCGGTCCCAAGTACCGGCTGCGAGGCCCCATGTCGCGGTGGAGCAGCTTGTACCACGCCTTGGCGAAGGCGTCCTCAAGGTCCGCCGGGTTCTCCAGGAAGCGCTTCGAAATCGGCGCGTAGACCGGGTCCATCCGCAGCGAGAGGTCCGTCGTGAGCATAAAGGGGGCGTGCTTCTTGGCGGGGTCGTGAGCGTCCGGCACTACGGCCACTTGGGCCGCATTCACGGGCTGGTACTGCGACTTGCCGGCGGGGCTCTCCGTCAGCTCCCACTCGTAATCGTGCAGGTTCTCCATGAAGTTGTTGTCCCACTTCGTGGGGTTGGTGGTCCAGGCGCCTTCCAGGCCGCTGGTGATCGTGTCGCCGGCTTTGCCGCTGCCGTGGCTGTTCCCCCAGCCCAAGCCCTGCGCCTCTATGCTGGCGCCCTCCGGCTCGGCACCGACGTGGGTCTCAGGGGCAGCGCCATGCGCCTTGCCGAACGTGTGGCCGCCGGCAATGAGCGCCACCGTCTCCTCGTCGTTCATCGCCATGCGGGCGAAGGTGTTGCGAATGTATTTTGCCGCGCGATTGGGGTCCGGGTTGCCGTTCGGCCCCTCCGGGTTCACGTAAATCAGGCCCATGTGGTCTGCGCCCATAGGTCCCTGAAGTTCGCCGTCAGCGTCGTGGCGTTGGTCGTCGAGCCATGTGGTCTCAGCGCCCCAGTCCGTCTCGTCTGCCTCCCAGACGTCCGGGCGCCCGAAGCCGAACCCGAAGGTCTTGAAGCCCATCGACTCCAGGGCGCAGTTGCCGGCGAAGATGATCAGGTCGGCCCACGAGAGGTTGCGGCCGTACTTCTGCTTGACCGGCCACAGCAGGCGGCGCGCCTTGTCCAGGTTCCCATTGTCCGGCCAGCTGTTCAGCGGCGCAAAGCGCTGGTGGCCGGAGCCGCCGCCGCCCCGGCCGTCGGTGATGCGGTACGTGCCGGCGGCGTGCCACGTCATGCGGATGAAGAGCGGCCCATAGTGGCCGTAGTCTGCCGGCCACCAGTCCTGCGAGGTCGTCATCACCTGCTCGACGTCCCGCTTCAGCTCATCGACGTCAACGTTCTTGAACGCCTCGGCGTAGTTGAAACCCCTGCCCATCGGGTCTGAAAGGGGAGAGTTTTGGCGAAGAGCCTTCAGGCTCAGCTGATTCGGCCACCAGTTTTGGTTCGTAGTCATAGCATCCCTCCATATGGCAATCTGCCGAGTATAATGCGACCCTCCGGAAGTGGAGCGTGTCAGCCACATTATAGCCCCAAGCGTGAACCCTTTGGAAGTCCAACGGGAACCCCATGAAACCGGCCCGATCCCCGGGCCCCATGACCATCGCGGGTGCCTGGGACGGCCACTGAGGGCGGGTCACTGAGTGTACAAATGACACCACACCTGGTGTTCGGTGCCGTTGTGGTTCAGCCGCACGAGCGGGGGCTCGACGGTCTTGCAGTGGTCCATGGCCTGGGGGCAGCGGGTGTGGAACGGGCAGCCGCTGGGCGGGTTGGCGGGCGAGGGCACATCGCCCTGAAGAACAATTCGATCTGTGCGGATTTTGCCGGGGACAGGAATCGCTGACACCAGTGCCTGGGTGTAGGGGTGTTTTGGGTTATCGATAACGTCACGTGTCTCCCCAATCTCGACAATCTGGCCGAGGTACATCACGGCAACACGATGTGAGATATGGCGGACGACGCTGAGATCATGGGAAATAAACAAATAAGATAGATCGTACTTTTGGCGCAAATCGACCAACAGATTAATGATCTGAGCTTGAATAGATACATCCAGTGCACTGACGGCTTCGTCGCACACAATAAACTCAGGGTGGAGGGATATCGCCCGAGCAATGCTAATCCGCTGGCGTTGGCCGCCCGAGAATTCGTGTGGATAACGGAAGACCGAAGCCGCATCGAGACCCACTTCTTGGAGGAGCCGGGCCGCCTCTGCATCAAGACTCTGCTCAAGCTGACCGTGCTCTTTTAAACCTTCCGTCACAATGTCCATGACCGACATGCGGGGGTTGAGCGACGAGTACGGATCTTGAAAGATCATTTGGAGTTGGCGGCGCAGGGGACGCATCGCCGATTCGTTCAATGTCAGCAGATCATGACCAGCATATATGACCCGGCCACTGTTTGCCTTCTCCAACTTGAGAATCGTTCGACCTAAGGTGGTTTTGCCACAGCCTGACTCGCCGACTAATCCCACAGTTTCACCTGGATAAATGTCGAGTGATACGCCATTGACCGCTTTGACATAGCCACGGTTGCGCGAAAACAGCAGACGCTGGATGGGGAACCAGGTCTGCAAGTTTTGAATGCTGAGGAGCGGCTCCGCTTGGCGCTTGGCTTGGGATTTCGTCTCAGCCACGCTGCTGCTCTCCACTCTTTGCGTTCTCTCCTTGGGCCAAGGACTCAGGCGCTCGAAAACAGGCCACAAGCCGACCGTCAGCCATCTGCTCAAGCGGTGGCTCTGCGGTCCGGCAGCGTTCAATCGCAAGCGGACAGCGCTCGTAAAAGTGACAGCCTGGAGGGTAGTCGAGGGGCGACGGGACTTGGCCCTCAATCGCTTCCAGGTGTTCGACATCGGCATCAAGCTGGGGCATCGCCCGCAATAAACCACGCGTATACGGATGCCGAGGCTCGCGGAAGAGATCTTCTTTGCTGCCCTCCTCAACAATACGTGAGGCATACATAACGATGACGCGGTCGCACAATTCCCAGATGACTCCCATATCGTGAGTGATCAGCAACATGGCCGTGTCGTCGGCTTTCATCCCGGTAATCAGATCGAACACCTGGGCTTGAATCGTCACATCCAGCGCGGTGGTCGGCTCGTCGGCAATAATGAGAGCTGGATGCAGCATGAGCGCCATGGCGATCATGACCCGTTGACGCATGCCGCCGGACAGCTGGAAGGGATAATTGTGCATCCGCTCGGCTGGCTCTGGGATACCAACGCTATCGAGCCATCGAATGGCAGTGTCCCAGGCTTGGGTTTTGCTCAAATCGGAATCATGCAGGCGCAGGCTTTCGACCATTTGGCGGCCGACTCGTTTGAGCGGGGAGAGAGCGGTCATTGGCTCTTGAAAAATCATGCCGATGTCTTTGCCCCGAATCTGGCGCAGTTCGTTGATTGGGACAGACAACAGGTCCCGGCCTTTAAACACAATCTCTCCGTTTACAAACCGACCTGGTGGACGTGGAATCAGCCGCAGAATACTCATTGCTGTGACAGACTTGCCACAGCCTGATTCTCCGACCACACCTAAGACTTCGCCTTCATGAACGCTGAGTGAAACTCCATTGACCGCGGTCAGTGGGCCGACTTCGGTGTCGAACTGGACTGTTAAATCTTTGATTTCCAGCAACGGGACCAGCATGACTCCGCCTACTCCAATCGAGTTGTGCTTCTGGGGTCAAACGCGCTGCGTACCCCTTCACCGATAAAAACTCCCAGCAAAATAACGGAAAACAGAGCCAGGAAAGGGTACACGGTCAAATACCAGGCTTCCGTATGAATCTGGGCTTGGCTGAGCAGCTCGCCCCAACTCGGGGTCGGCGGCGGCAAACCAAAACCCAGATAGTCAAGCGCACTCAGGGCGCCAATTGCACCAACCAGAGAGAATGGAAAAAAGGTAATAATCGGCACCATAGAATTGGGCAAAATGTGCCGGAAAATAATTTTGACGGTTGGGATGCCAAGACATTGAGCGGCTTCAACAAAAGCGGTTTGGCGCAACTTCAGAAACTCGGCGCGCAGGTAATAGGAAATACTAATCCAGTTAAAAACGGCATAGATGAACAGCAACAGGCTGAAACTGCGGCCAAACACAGAGCCCATGAGAATGATGATATATAAAAAGGGCAGGGCGCTCCAAATCTCGATGAGACGTTGTGTCATGAGATCGAACAGGCCACCAAAATAGCCTTGAATGGCACCAATGATGATACCGATCCCGAATGTAATGGTCACCAGGATAAAACCAAAGTTCAGGGAAATCCGCAACGCATACAGGATCCGAGCCAAGACATCGCGCCCAGCATTATCGATGCCCATCCTATGTCCAGGGACTGGCTTGAAGGGGTAACGCACGTCGATCATGTCAAACCGCAGGCGAAACGTCTGATCGGCGAGCGTCATGGTGTGATCGTCTAGCACACGCCCCAAACGGTCTGTGACAAGATGATGAATCGCCGTCCGCTCGGACTCAGATATACGTGGCCACAGCGCGAAGCTGCTGGTCTGAACACGTAAGTCCTGGCGAAAGACTATCCGGGTTGCTGCCTCCTGGGCAGCTCTTGGTTCCTCAAATCGCAAGCGGACATGTCGTGGAGCACGTGGGCGTGGTGTGTAGGCACGTAACGAGACACGGGCGAGCTGTCCGCTGTGGCTCTGGAGTTGGGCTGCAATCGTATCCGCTGGCTGATTGGCAAAGCGCTGGGCAACAGCGTTTTGCAGCGCTGGGCTGAGCGGCCAGGAGCTGCTCAGTGATCTCTCCCGCAATGCTCGGTCGTTCTCGGCGGGGATAAAAAAGGTAAAATTAGCAGCCCGATTGATACGCAAGTCAGGCCGGACATCAACCGTCCCAACATGGACATGCGGGGTGAATGTAACTGTCACATTCTGTGGGATATTAATCGTTTCGACTGGGATAATTTCATGCGGACCAAAAGGCACCGGCGCAAAGAGCATGAAGTTGCCAAGGCTGTCAGCAAAGGCTGGCTGCTGGTTCAACGTTTTATAATTGGGCGGCGTCAGAACGCCATTGCCGAGGAAAATATCTTCCGGGTAGATCCCGAGATTCAGCTGGAACGGAGAAAAACTGGTGTTATAGGCAGCCAGGAATGGAAAGTAGGATGTCCCGTTATGGTGGACGTAATACGGATTGGCATTGCACAGGAGCTCAGCCACCAGACCGAGGGTATACAGCCCGACCAGTAACCAAAATGATACATACGCGCGCTTCAGCCGTTTGAAGCGTTGCAGGCGTTGTTGATTGATGGGGTTGAGGCTGAACATGGAAGGAGTGATGGGAATTCGGCGATCTCTTACCGCCCCTCAAAATTAATCCGCGGATCAATCAGCACATACGTCATGTCGGTAATGATATTGCCGATCAGGGCGAGGACTGAGGTCAGGCTCAGAATAGCCATAAAGACGGCATAATCACGACTGACAATCGCATCGAGACTCAGCTTGCCCATGCCTGGAATTTCAAACACGCTTTCAATCAGAACGGACCCAGCAAAAAAGACGCTCAAAATCCCGCCAATGCCAGTCGCAATCGGAATCAGAGCGTTCCGCACGGCATGGCCCCAAATGGCCCGGCTGGTGCTGCTCCCTTGGGCCAGGACTGTCCGTACATAGTCTTGACTGATCTGCTCAAGCAGTGAGTTTTTCATCAACAAAGTCAACACGGCAAAACTGCTGAGCATGTAGCACAGGATTGGCAAAAACATATGATGCACCCGATCTTGAAATTGCTCCCAAGCGGATAAGCTGGCAAAGTTGTCCGACTCAAAACCAGAGACGGGAAACCAATCAAGTGACGGAAAGAGGCCAAATACATCATCTGAGGTCCCCGACAACAGCATCTTTAACAGCATACCAAAAGCAAAAGCGGGAATTGCGTAGCCAGTAAACACAAGCAGGCTGCTCATCACATCAAACGTTCCACCATTCCAGAGTGCTTTGGTAATGCCTAAAGGGATACAGATTGCATAGGTGAGTATAAAGCCGATGAGACCAAAGATAAGCGAGACCCGAAAGCGAGAGACAATGACTTCCCAACTCTGTTGCCCGCGCCATTTATACGACTCCATCAACAGGCCGGCGCGTTGGTGCCACAGCCAGGCCCAATACCGGACCAAGAGTGGTTTATCAAAACCAAACTCAGCCCGCAGCTCTTCCAGGAGTTCTTGTGTCAGAGCTTGACTCGCTTGCCCCGCCCCTCCACCTTCTCCTCCAGTCCCTATTTTGATTTGGACCAGCAGCTGTTCGATCGGTCCACCCGGTACAAACTGACACAGGGTAAAAACGACAAAGGTGATGCCGATAAACGTGGGGAAAACGAGCAGCACCCGTTTGACGAAGTAATCAAGTCGTTCCATATGAATTACTGGATGAAGACTTCCGCAAACTTCACATCCAGCGGTTTTTGAGGCACGGACTCACCGCTGGCCGTAGCCTCTTCAAGGTCGGCCTGGGAATCCTCATCAAGCCACCAATACGCAATGGTCGAATACTCGTTTCCATATTTTGATAGGACCCAGTCCGGCGTGCCAAATTTGTTCCAATATAACAGACGGGTGTGATCGGCGTACCATAACAGCGCGTATGGATAGGTGTCATAGATGATGCGATCGATTTTTCGCAGGATGTCGTTACGCGTGTTGATATCAAAGATTGTGCGCTGTTGCTCAATGAACGCGTCAACCTGATCGTTCTGAAAGCCGGTAATGTTGGAGCTCGTCTGGCGGTCGGCTTCTGCTCCCGACCACAGTTGCTCCGGGTCTCGACGTAGGCTCCCCCCCCAAGCGGCCATCGTCATATCAAAATTAAACGCGTCCATGTCCTTGGCCCAGGCGGCCACGTCTTTGAGGTCAATGACCACTTCAATGCCGACCTGTTTCAGACTTTCCTGATAAATCGCCAAAAAGCGATTGAACGTTGCATCACGCATCAAAAAGGTAATGCTGAAGACTGTGCCGTCTTTCTCAAGCTTACCAGTGGCAGGATTGACTGCCCACCCAGCTTCCTTCAGTAACGCCCGGGCCTTATCCACATCGTATTGAACAAACGGATTCGGAGCTGGCTCGGCGGCGGTATACAAGTCTTCAAAATACGACTTGTGTAGGGCGTAGAGGTTATACATCAGCAGTTCATTCATCTTTTTACGGTCGACCAAATGTCCTAAGGCCTGACGGACACGTACATCGTCGTACGGCGCGCGCCGCATATTCATAGCAAAACCTTGAAAGCCGGCTGGCCGGGCATTAAAGACGCGTTGCTTCACGATCCAGTTTTTATCGAATTTCTCTCCCCGGGTTTCTTCCACCCAAATGCGAGAGGTATACACCGCGTAGATATCGATTTCGCCTTTTTTGAACGCTTCAAGAGCATTATTGCGTTGGGCAAAGAATTTAAACTTGATGGACTCAAAATTGTATGTGTACTGCGTGCGTGGCAAGGACTGTTGCCACCAGTCTTGTCGTTTGGCCATGGTCACATGCTGCCCCGGGCGGCGCTCACCAATGCGATACGGCCCCGAGGTGACCGGAAACTCAAAATGCTGATCCTCCAGTTTTGTCTTTTCCAGGACATGGGCAGGCAAAATGTCAAAGCTACCGAGCACATTCAGATTATTCCAGTGAACGGTTTTGCTGGTGAAGGTCACCTGGTATTTGCCTGTCACCGTCGGCGGCTCAAAGCGGCTCAAAAACAAGCGCGTCGGACCAGTCCGGGGGCTGGCCATGATCGCCTCAAACGTCGCTTTCACATCCTGGGCGGTGACGGGCTGGCCATCGCTCCAGCGCGCCCGCTGATCGATCCAAAACGAAATCGTTTTTTTATCTTGAGAAAGAGACCATTTTTCAGCCAGATTAGGCGTATCCGCCAGCGTCACTGAGTCGGTCGTGAGGAGCGTCTCATACATCATGCCAAAGACGAGCTGGACATGGGCAAAGCTATCCAGATAGCCGTTCAGACTGCTGGGCTCCTGGGCCAGGAAAAAAGTAATATCTCCGCCTGGTACAGCGTCCGGACTGGCCAATGGATCTGGGGTATCTTTCCAGTCTGGTTTCGGAAAGACCTCAGCACTGGCAGCCGCTGCATCGGGCACTGCTGGCGGTTCGGCTCCCTGCACTCCGATAACCGTTGTCCACATGCCCAGCAAGCCGATAATCGCCAGCCCATACGTGATGAGGTGTTTTTGCATCTTGATTTTCTCCTGGTTTTCTCCTTCGTCAATGCGGCAGCCTAGCCGGAACCTTGGCACTTGGCTAGCACGCACGGCTGATCATAACTGGGCCCAACTAAGAATGGCTGCGTCTGAAAAATCGGTGTATGATGCGATGACTGTTTTAAACATTCAGATGGAAGGTGTGTCAGGTGTGTTATGTCTGAGACCTACGACATTATTGTGATTGGTGGAGGCGCGGCTGGATTCACGGCTGGTATGTACGCCGCCAGGGATCGCTGCCGAGTCGTCCTGTTGGAACGTTTTTCTGCCGGCGGGCAAGTCCTCAACTGTGAGCATATTGAGAATTATCCAGGCTTTCCGGACGGAGTGGCCGGCTATAGCTTGGGGCCGTTGATGCAGCAGCAAGCCATGAATTTTGGCATGCAAATGAAACTGACCGAAGTTGGGTCTATCGAGCTGGATGGCGAGCTGAAGGTCTTGCAAACGGATGAGGGCGAGGTACGGGCCAAGGCGGTAATTATCGCCAGCGGCTCCAGTTTCACTCCGCTTGGCATTCCAGGCGAAGAAGAGTTTGTTGGCAAGGGCGTCTCCCACTGCGCATCGTGTGATGGGGCCTTTTTCATTGACCAGCCGGTTGTGGTCGTCGGGGGCGGAGACGCAGCCATTGATGAAGGCCTGCATCTCACCCAGTATGCCTCGGCCGTTACCATTATTCACCGTCGTGATACCCTACGGGCCTGTCAGCTGCTCCAGGAGCGAGCCCACAAAACTGACAAGCTCACCCTGCGCTGGAACACCGTGCTCAAAGCGATCGAAGGCGGGGACGGCGTTGAGCGAGTCCAGATTGTAGATACACAAACCGGACAGCAGTCTCAGCTGGAGGCAGCCGGCGTGTTTGTGTATGCCGGTCTGACGCCAAATGTCCCATTTCTCAACGGCTTAGTACCAGTCAACCCACACGGCCAGATTATCACAGACTTGCAGATGCGCACGCCTGTTCCAGGCGTTCTTGCCGCTGGAGATGTCCGCTGTGAATCGTCACGCCAGCTTGTCTCAGCCGCTGGGGACGGGGCAACTGCTGCTTTGGCTGCGGTGCGATATGTGCGGACAGGGGAGTGGGGCGGCTAGGGCGTCTGTTTCGGACTCCTTGACCTTTCCTGGAGCCAGAGGAGCACCTCACTTTTTACCATTTACAATTACAATAACTTTACCAGGGCTGCGATGAGGCTCACCGCTACCACCATCATACTCCCCAGGCGGATAGTCAGACGGTATTCCAGCTCCTTCAGGCCACGATCGAGGTCCTCTTTCGTGACAAGCCGATCTGTGACCAATTCGGCGATTGCCTGAGCTTGTACTTCGGCTTGCTCTTCGGGCATGCCGACAGCGGTAAGCTTTTTGATATACGCATGCGTATCAAAAGTAATGGCGCTCATGGGAGGAAGTATACGGGCGGGCAGGGGCGTTCACAATCCCTCATTGATCGGTGCAACTGATCTCCCTTCACGTAGCGCTGTCAAACAATGCCGCTGCCCCCGCCTCAAAACGTTCGAAATCGTGCTCAATCAGATCAATCGAGGCGTTCCAGAAGTCGGGGGCTTCAAGGTCAACGCCAAGGCAGCCGGCGGCGACGCGTTCGGCCGTATCGCTGCCAGTGAGGCGCAACAGTTCCTCGTAGCGAGGCAGAAAGGCAGCCCCTTCCTGTTTGGCCAAAGCGAAGATACCCAGGCTGAACAAATACCCAAACGTATACGGAAAATTATAAAAGCTGATACCAGTGATGTAGAAGTGCAGCTTTGAGGCCCAGAACCATGGATCGAGTTCGTCTTCGGCCAAGCAGTCGCCATAACACTGGCGTTGGGCGTCGAGCATGAGTTCTTTGAAACGGCTGACGCTCAACTCGCCTTTTGCACGTTCTTCGTACACCGCCTTTTCAAAATAGAAACGCATCGGAATATTCAGCAGAAAAGTGGCGGCGTCTTGAAGACGGCTATCGAGGACGGTCGCTTGTTCTTGGGGCGAAGCTTGAGGATCGGTCAGGACTGCGTCAATAATCAGCTGCTCGGCAAACGTCGAAGCCGTCTCGGCCAAGGTCATCGGATAGCGACGCGACCAGGGACGCATATCGCGCATCAGCCAGCCATGAAATGCGTGGCCGAGTTCGTGGGCGAGAGTCGAGAGATCACCCAGTGTTTCATTATAAGTCATGAAGATACGTGACTGCTGGATAATCGACGAGGTCGAACAAAAACCACCCGGACGTTTGCCCGGGCGCGGGCTATAGTCAATCCAGTGCTGCTCAAAAGCCTGAGCCGCAAATTGAGACAGGTCTGGGTACAAACTGGCAAACGCACTCTGTACCCGTTCGCAGGCGGCCTGCCAGGGAATAGCAGCCTGTTGCTCGAACGGTAAGGGAGCCATCAGGTCTTGGAAGCCGAGTGTCGTTCGGCCCAGGATTTGCGTTTTACGGCGCAAATACCGATGCGCGACATCTGAGCGTGCGGTCACAACGCTGAGCAGCACGTCCAATGTTGCCTGAGAAATCCCAGCATCAAAAAGCGCCGGCTCAAGAAAATGCTGGATGCCTCGGCGTTTGTAGAGGCTCAAACGGGTGCCTGAAATAGCATTCAGACAGGCGGCGATGACGTGCTCAGTCTGCTCCCAGGCGGCATTTGATCCGACCAGCGCCGCTTGGCGAACGGCCGGATTGGGATCTTCGAGCAGACTCCGAGTGACAGACACGGGCAGCCGCTGAGTCTCTTGGCCTGGAACCTGGAGATCAAACTCCAGCGTACCAGAGACCTGATCATACAAACGGCCCCACGCTGAGAGGCCAGTCACGTCTAAGTCGGCTGCCAATGCCTCAAGTTCAGAGCTCATGCTCCAGCTGGCACTTTTGCGCAGCCGCTCCAGGAAATAGGCGATGAATTGAAGTTGTGGTGTATTCACGAGTTGCGTGAATACCTCTTCATCAGCCTGCCGAAAGGCTGCCCGTACAGTCACAAAGACTTTGGAGAGTTCAGATCGATCAGTTGCTAGCGCAGCGGTTTCGCTTTGAATGAATTCGTTCCGTGAATCTGCCGCACCGACACAGCCGAGATACGAGCCCAGATGGTTGGAGCGTGCATTGGTTTCCTCTAAACGTTGCAATAGGACAACCCAAGCTTGGATAGTGCTCAGGGTGAGGTCTCCGAGTGCAGTTGTTTCCTGTTGCAAAGTGCAAATGTCGGCAGTCAAGGTCTCTCGAAATGTTTGGTAATCCACACCGCCGAGTTGGCTGAAATAGGGCGTCATGTCCCAGTTGGGCTGAGGGGATGATTCAGTATTGTGTGATCCGGAAGCGAGTCCGTTCATTGGCATTATCCGAATTTATGAGCCGTCGCGACGGCTGTTACGCGCCCTCAACCACAATCATTTGTGCGTGTGATGCACTGTGGCGGAGGGCCTTTGGTTCCCGGTATTCGTCAGAGTTCCACCAGGCTTTGGCTCTTTCGACACTCTCGAATTCCAGCACAACCACCCGGTTGGGCTGCCAATCGCCTTCGAGGTTTTCCGCGTGACCGCCCCGCACGATGAACTTCCCGCCATACGCTTCAACCGTTGCCGGGACGAGCTTCGCGTAGCCCTGATATGTTTTTGGATCCGTCACTGTGACATCAACAATGATATAAGCTGACATGTGTTTCCTCCTCAAGACCGTTCCTCATAGAGTGTCAGGTAAGGGGTCTTCCTCTACAAGTCGTTTTATTGTGCTGATGAGATCTTTTGTGAGAGTTGAATCAAAATCTGCGGCTTTAAACCCATGCGCGAGCGCATTGCGATACTTGAGGGTGTCCATTAAGAAGCTGTAGTCGCTTCTTGAAATCACACCATTTGAGACAGCCTGTTCGAGAAGAGCAGACGGATTCAGTTGCGGGACAATACCTTCTGCTGCCGTCATCAACCGGACGGTAGCTTCCAAGGCTGGCCATGAGAGGAGTAGAGCAGCTTCAGCGGCTCCAGAAGTGAGAAGTTCTTCTGCGGCTTGCATCTCTTGCAGAATATCCTCTCGTTCAAACGGCTGTATGCCTTCTGGGGTATTCAGAGTTTCTTTCTCACTGACTACGACCAGCTCAAAGTTCCACCTTGGCTTTGTCTGCAGAAGCCGCGCCAAATCTCTGATTCTCGGCTCCTTTGCCAGGGAAGCTCGCGACTTTACCTCGACAACAACGCCTTCCTGTCCTTTTTGGACAAGGAGGTCCGGTCGGTAACTGGATAGGAAATCAGGGAGTTGCTTCTGTGAGGGCTCCTCAATGACTTGGTAGCCCTTGCTGCGATACTCCTCAGCAAGAGCGCGGGCGCGTTGCTTTTCTAGGATGTTCGTCGTTTCCATTAGCGGATCACCTCTTGGTTTGGTGCGTCCTCGACGACGATGTAGAGGAATTGACTGCTACGACTAAGCCCTTCAGCCAAAAGGTCCGAAGGGTTCTCCACTCGGAAATCACTATTCAGGTTACGTTTGCGGCACAGCACATCAGTAACCTGATTATCGTTGAAGTAAACAAGTCCTTCTAAAGCATCTGAAATTGGCTTTGGAATATTATCTACATCCATTGACACACTATCGTAGAAGTAAGTGATTGTGAGCATGACTGGCTCGGTAACGGGCAATTCTTCTACCGGCCAATACTGAGCTGCGACGCTTTTTACTTCCTCAATCCATTCGTGGACTCGCTTTCTGCGTCGCGCCTGTTGCGAGACCGGAGGCCCGTTGATGATGAATTCGAATGCCAGCACGATGTCTCAGGAAGTTTCCTGCGCTTCCTCTTTGTGTACTTTCCGAGCCCCTCCCTCTAGTGTCTGTTTGGTTGACGTATATATCTTCTTGCTCAGCCAGAGTACAAAAGACGGCGACACACGGTTGAGCCACCAAAACAGTTTCCAGCGCGCTGGCACGATAATAATGGCCTTATTGCGGGCAACTGCATTCAGTGCGTGCAGTGCAAAGTCGGCCGGTCCCATAGGATTGAGCTGCTGGACCATCTTGTCTTGTGTCTCAGAGGAGACCTGCATGAGATCTTTACCGTATTTTCCCCCACCATACATAATCTGGGTGCGGATGAAACCTGGACAGAATACGCTCACGCGCACGCCTGGAGCGGCGGCTTCAACGCGGAGTGAGAGCGAGAGGCCAACCACGGCATGTTTGGTGGCGGCGTAGCTGACACCCAGCGGAAACGGACATAAACCCGCCATAGACGCGGTATTCACAATATGACCGTAGCCCTGTTTCAGCATGACCGGGTAGGCCGCTTGGATGCCGTTCACGACGCCCTGAAGATTGACATCCAGTACACGCCGCCAGTCTTCAGGCTGGTATAAGCGTACCTCACCAGCAACGGCCAGACCGGCATTATTGAAAAGGTAATCCAAACGGCCGTGTGTCTGAACGGTCTCTTGCACGACCCGCTCGACTGCTGCGCAATCTGTGACATCCAACTCGAGCGCGTTGGCTGTTCCCCAGCCGGTATTGATGCCTGCGGCAACTTCCTGGGCAAGCTCAATTTGGCGGTCGGCTATCACAACGTGGGCACCCCGCCGCGCGAGGTCTTCTGACAAGGCCCGGCCGATGCCGGACGCACCGCCGGTGACGATTGCAACAGCTTCATTAAATGTGCGTAAAGTGTCGGTTTTTTCCATATCCTCTTCTTCAAATCAAAAATGTCAAATTCGGCAATGCTTCTGCCGCATTGACCAAGAGCACTTGCTTCCAGAACATCTTCAGCTCGCCATCAACCTGGCGCAGTTTATGAATCGTCCGGCCGCCCCACTGGCGCATGTCGTGCTGAGCTTGAATTGACAGCTCCAGGAGCAGAAAGTTTGATCCGACAATGAATTCGTCGAATTCGCCAGCCTCTGTTTTTTCAATCTCCATATTGGAAATGAGGCGACGCATAAACGACGCCGGCTCTTGGCTGTAGCGATGACCACTCTGCAGGAGCGCAATACGCGTCGCAATCCGGGAGCGGTTGTCATAAATATGCGACATCTGGCGTTTGGGGTCGGTGTCGCCACTCGGATGGGCGGGCACCCAGTATGTGGCGTCATCTTCCCACAACGCTTCCCACTCCGCGTAGCGGGCTTCATCGGCAAGCCGGGCTTCCTTGTATAAAAATGCTTCAACTGCGCGGTATTCGGTTTCTGATAGCATACGCTGCACTCACGGTTTTACACGTGGGTCATAAGCGACCGATAGTGTTTCCAGAAGGCGCGATTGGTGACTTCATCGGTGACGTGAGCAACAATTCGCCCTTGCTCATCGACGTGTTCGCGGTGCTGACCACGACTCAGTTCGAGCCACTCGGGCTGCCGAGCCATGAGGCCAGCCTGGTTCCGACTGGCAATCGTGATGTCCTCTGGCAGCAGAAAAGATGCCGGTCCCATGGCCGCTTCACTTTGGCGCAGCAGCCGCGTGTTCAGCTCTGGAGCGCCTTTCAGAAACATGGGGGTATGCCACTGGATCGATTCCCTGGCATTGAGCGGATAAAACAGCGCGATATTCATCTCAGCCAGAAACAAGTTGGGAAAAATGAGCGCATGCGGCGGACCATCAAACACGCGCCGGTCCGCTTCCTGTTTGCCACAGCTGTGGGCAAGTGTAGACAGATACGAGGCATATTTGTCCGGATTGGCGCCAAACCACTCAAAAGGCTGTTTGTAGCCGAGTGCCCACTCAATTTCGGTATGGCCATTGCCCCAATCGCGTAGGATGCCCTTATTGTGGCCCTCATCACCGATAAAGCGCTGATAATGCGAGCCCGTAGCTTTGAGAATTGCACGATGCACAAAACCCAGATGATAGCCGTCGGTGTCGTTCTCAGGAATCATCTTCCAGTTTGATAGATAGCGGTGTTTGATCCAGCCCGCACTGAGGTCCAGCTCTCCTTCAGGCGACAAATCACACGCCCGGTCGATCAGCTGCTTACCCTGTCCCAAGTGCTCGTCCAAGGATGGACCTGCGGGACTCAAACTGGCAAACACAAACCCCCGGTAACTGCCGCAACGGGCGGCACGTGGCAGGTTGTGGTCGTTTTTGTCGAAGTCTGGGCCGTACGCCCCAGGGTAGGGTACCCCAGTCAGTTTGCCACTCAGGTCATACGTCCAGCCATGATACGGACAAGTGAACGCTCGTGCAGTGCCGGAGTCTGCCGCACAGACCATGGTGCCGCGATGGGCGCAACGGTTGAGAAAGACTGAGACGCTGCCATCTTTGCCCCGGACCATCAGCACCGGCTGGCGGCCAATCTGACGCGTCACATAATCGCCCGGATTGGGCACCTCACTGTCGTGACCGACAAAGACCCACACCCGGTAGAAAATTTTTTCGAGTTCTTCTTCGAAGATGTGCGGATTGGTGTACAGCGAGGCATGGATCTTATCGTCGTGAACCAATGCCTCAAATTTAATCTCATTCGGAGTTTCAAACTGAGTTCCGTTCTGCATGCTGAATCTCCTTCTCGTAGGTCACGGATGACAATAAGCGATCTTCAGGAATGGCATAATACGATCGTAGCACTGCTACTGAATCCTGGGAAAGGCGATAGCCCATTTTTTCCAACGCCCCACCGGCCTGATAGTTAGCTACGTAGGTGCCAATGACAATACGCTGCACGCCCCGGACTTCACTCTCCAGGTGTCTTGTCAGAAGCGAGCCTACTCCGAGCCGTTGCTGTTCAGGCAGGACGTAGCAATGCCGAAACAGGACAACATCTTTGATATACTCAAGTCCGGCAACACCGACGAGTGTCTCTTCCTGAAAGGCACCGTACCAGGTCAGGCGTTGTGCTTCGGCGTCCCATTGTTCTGGCGTCATTTCAGGATCGTGGAGTTCCTGTGGCGGGAGAAAGTCCTGATACCAGCGGGCGGCGGTATTGATGACGGTAGTTGCCGCAACGCGATCTGTTGTAACCAAAGAACGTATTGTCAGGGGCATGCTGATCAGCTTCCTCGTGGGATTACGGCCGGAAACCTCGCGTTTTCGGCCCCAGCTGTGACGGTAAGATATCGTACGCCGTTTTTACCCATTCACACAGTAGCGGGCGTGTCTCACGCGGATCAATGATCTCTTCGATACCAAACGCCTCAGCCGTGCGGAAGGGTGAGCGTAGAGAATCCAGCCGGGCTTCAATTTCACGCCGCCGGGCATCGGGATCAGGAGCGGATTCGATATCCCGTTTGTAGGCGGCCATCACCCCACCTTCAATTGGCAAAGAGCCCCAATCCCCAGACGGCCAGGCATAACGCAGATTCAGCTTTTGTGTATTGCCATGAGCCGCACCCGCCACCCCAAACACGCGACGAACAATGACCGACACCCACGGCACGCTCGCCTGGAAGACGGCGGCCAGAGCCCGGACGCCGTACCGAATCGTTCCCGCTCGTTCAGCTGCCGTGCCAATCAAAAAGCCCGGCTGATCGACAAAATTCACACACGGCAGGTGGAAGGTATCGCACAGGTCAATAAAGCGCGTCATCTTCTCGCTCGCAGTCGCATCAAGGCCGCCACCGCCCTGCATCGGGTCGCTGGCCAGGACGCCAACCGGATAGCCTTCGAGTCGAGCCAAGCCGGTGAGGAGCGGCCGGCCATAATAACGCCCTATTTCAAAAAATGAGTCTGTATCAAGCACCAGGCGAATCAGATGGCGGATATCATAACCACGTCGTCGGTCACGCGGGATAATGGAAATGAGTTCCTCTTCCCGCCGCTTGGGATCATCCGAAGACGGACGGTGGGGCGGGACCTGCCAGACATTCGACGGCATATACGACAAAAAGCGCCGAATAGTTTCAAATGCCTCTTCTTCATCTTCAACTTCGTTATCAACCGCACCACTGCCATGGGCGTGGATCTGCGAGCCGCCGAGTGCCTCTTTTGTCACCTGTTGATTCATGCCCCGCTCAACCACCGGCGGACCAGCCACAAACAGCTGGCTGGTGTCTTTGACCATCAGCGAAAAATGCGAGGCCGCGACCCGTGCAGCTCCCAGTCCCGCGACTGAGCCCATGCACGCGCCGACAACTGGGACTTCCGACATCATCTCGACCACAACGTCCCAGGACGGATTGGCTGGCACATAGGTGTACTTGGTTGTTTCCAGCGTTTTGACGCTTCCACCACCACCGGAGCCATCGACCAGCCGCACAATCGGCAAGCGCAGCTCCCGAGCCATGAGTTCGCCATAGCCGGCTTTGTAACCGACGACTCCATCCGCAGCCCCGCCTCTGACCGTGAAGTCATCACCGCCGACAATGACCCGCCGTCCCTCAATCCGGGCCGTGCCAAGGACAAAATTCGAAGGCGTAATGTCCGTCAAACGATCGCCTTCATACGTTGGCTTGCCAGTCAGTGCACCGACTTCGTGGAAGGTGTCCGGATCGATCAGACGCGTAATGCGTTCGCGGACGGTCAACCTGCCATTTGCATGTTGGCGGGCGACATTCTCCGGGCCGCCCATGGCTTTGGACATCTCAATCCGGCGTTTCAGTTCATCGACTTCAGGCTGCCAACTCATAGCGCAGGGTTCCTCACTTGTGTCTGTTCGATGCTGTCGCTCAGAGCTTATACCATACTCGGGGGTGGGAGTACCCACATGGCAAAGATGCCACATAGTGGGCTTGAGCATTCAATGAGACTGTGGCATCGACATCTGAACGCAAGAGAGGGACTGTGACACAATGGCGCGGGCAGAACAGAAGAAGCGGAAAAGCGACAACGGCAACGGCGCGCCGCTGGGGTTTGAGGCCAAGCTGTGGCTGGCGGCTGACAAACTCCGCAACAATATGGATGCCGCAGAGTACAAGCATGTCGTCCTGGGGCTGATCTTTCTCAAGTACATTTCGGACGCGTTCGATGAGTTGCACGAAAAGCTCATCGCAGGCAAGGGCGAATATGAAGGCGCCTCAGGGCCTCTCCCGACCAAAAGAAGACACCCCCGCCCAGACTTTCCGTACGCCCGTCAGCCCACACCCGCCCTGCTCTGGGCCGCTCATGACAGCGAACGCACGTTGTGCAGTGTTCTTTGCCGTCAACGCAGCCCAGCGTCCAGATGCTGCCGATCATTCAGCAACGCCAATCGCCACAGCGAAAACATGCCAAACTGGCTAAAGACGATGGTACTCCGCGACGCGAGGTCGATCTTGAGGTGATGGATGTTTCCCAAATCGAGGCCAAGGGCTGCACACACAATCGTGGCGATGGTCATGGTATGGCTCACAACCACGACTGGAGCGTCGAATGCGCGTTCGCGCAACTGATCGATAATCGGCCAGGCGCGACGCTGTAACTCTTGCAGCGTTTCACCACCTGGCGGTGGAGTTTGGGCCGGGTCTTGTTGCCAGCGCTGGAAAAACTCAGTGTGATTCCCGAGCAATTGGGCACCGGTCAGTCCCTCTAAATCACCTTGATCCCATTCTTGTAAGGCTGGGACGGTTTCTATGACCGACCCATGTGGCTGGGCTAGCCGGGCGGCGGTCTCCCGGGCGCGCTGCAAGGGACTCGCAAGAATCAGGCTGGGGCGTGTCGCAGCAAAAACCTGGCCCAGCGCCTCAGCTTGCTGGATACCTTTTTCAGTCAACGGAATATCCGTGACGCCCTGGCAACGTCCGTCACGATTCCACTCGGTTTCGCCGTGACGGACGAGATGAACGGTGAGCGGACGTTGGGTTGCCATACCAGGTTCAGTCACCGCTTCAGTAGATGACCTTTTCTTCCATGAGTTGCGCAATCTCTTCTGGACTCAAGCCCAGGATGTCTCCAAAGACGTGCGCATTGTGCTGTCCCATGACTGGGGCCGGCCAGCGTAACTCACCCGGAGTTTTAGACAGGTGGAATTGATGGCCTTCATACGGGGAAGGTCCCATCTCCTTGTGATCAAGATAGTGAAACATGCCCCACGCGGCCAGGCGTGGATCTTGGTGGAGGTCTAAGCAGTTTTGGACAACGCCGGCTGGCACGCCGGCGTGCTGCAAGGTGTCAGCTGCGGTTTCCGCCGCCTGCTCAGCCGCCCAGGCACCGACTAATTCGTCGAGCGCTTCGGCGTGCTGTAGGCGTCCACTCTGGGTTGTAAAACGTGCCTCAGTGCCCCACGCCGGATGGCCAAGTGTCTTGAGCAAACCTTGCCATTGGGCATTGTCACTCACCGAAATAGCAAGCCAGCGGTCCTGTTCGCCCTGTCCGTCCTGTCCTTGACACCGATACACCCCATGCGGAGCCGCGCGAAATGAGCGATTGCCTTCTCGGTTCAGCACCCGGCCGTTGACCTGATAATCCAGCAGGGCAGGCGACAGAAAATGGAGCGCGGCTTCGGACTGGGCCATGTCGATATATTGGCCTTTGCCCGTCCGGCGCCGATAGTCGAGCGCGGCCATTAAGGCCGTCGCTCCAAAACGCGGGGCGATGAAATCGGTGTAGGCACCATACGGTGGGGCAGGGTCACGGTCGGGCCAACCTGAGATATGGTAGAAGCCGGTCAGCGAAGCCATCAGATTTCCAAAACCCGGATATAAGGCGTGGGGTCCGGTTTGGCCCTGCTGGCAGGTGGACAGCATAATCAGTTCAGGATTGATTTTGCACAGATGCGGATAATCGAGTCCCCAGTTGCGCATGGCTTTAGGCGTGAAACTCTCAATTGCGACATCTGCCCAGGCGACGAGTTTTTTGGCTAACTCCTGGGCCTTGGGTTGACTGAGATCCAGCGTAATCCCGTATTTGCTGGTATTGAAACTGGCAAAGAACTGACTCCGATTGAGCCCGGGCTCCCCATCTGTCCAGGGCGGGGCTTGGCGCAGAATGTCCGGTCGCGTCCGCGACTCGATTCTGATCACAGTTGCGCCATGGTCAGCCAGATATTTGCCGGTAATCGGGCCGACGCCAACCCAGGCGAAGTCCAGGACTTTGATGCCTTCGAAGGCGTAGCGACGCTGGGTGAGGGGCGGGTGTTGTGCTGTGCTGTCAGGCCGCAGCTCGGTGTACACCTCCTTAGTGTGCTCACCAATATGTGGGGCGCGACCGGCCACCGCCAGCGGTGTTTGGCTCATTTTGACAAATGGGCCTGGGTACGGAATGGTTTCCTGCAAATCTTCATGTTCGACGGGGACAAAATAATTACGGGCGGCCAGCTGTTCGCTGGCAGCGATGTCGGCGACGGTGGAAACCGGGGCGAGCAGGATACGCCGTTTGAGGGCTTGGGCGTAGATTTCGGCTTTGGTCAGGGTCTTGAGAAAGGTAGTGATCGCGGTCTCAATTGCATCAATCTCGCGTTGGACTGCGTCGCCTTTGGCGTTCATGAACGTGGCTGGTCCCCACTGTGTCCAGTCTTTGTCCAGCATCCATTGCGGGGCCAGCCCGTTTTCGTCCATCCAGCCAATAAACGCGGTGAGTGAAGGGGTGAGGGGACCCCCGGCAACGAGCAGGGTAATCTTGCCGTCTTTGCATGGAAACACGAGTCGCTGGCGCATCCCTTCGGAACCGGCAAAGACCCCGTTTCGTTCCACCGAGTTGCCGTGCAGAATCGGGAACGCCTGTTCGTTCATCAGCGTCCAGACGACACACGCTTGCATATTCACCACGACATGCTGGCCTTCGCCGCTGATCTGGCGCGGGTAATGGGCGGTCATGGAGCCGACAGCTGCCTCGGCACTGGCATGAAAATAACTTTGCAGGAGATTCATGCGGACTGGGCCACGGTCTTTCTCGCCCATGATGGCCATTGCCCCGCCAGTTGCCCAGGCAATCAAATCGTCGGCCTGCTGGCTGCGACCCGGTTCGGTATCACCAAATGGGGTGATCGAGGTCAGGATGAGACGCGGGTTGAGCTGGGACAGGGCAGGGTAGCCGAGTCCGAGCGCATCCAGATAGCCGGGCGGGAAGGTTTCGATCACAAAATCCGAGACGCTGGCCAGCTCGCGAAACGCCGCTTGGCCGTCGGCGGTGGTCAGATCCAGGCTGACACTTTTTTTGCCGGTATTATAGGCCAGCCAAAAGAGGCTTTTTTCCGGATCGACCTGGTCGTGATAAAAAGGCGGCAGGCTCCGAGCGGTATCACCACCCGGCGGTTCTATCTTAATCACCTCAGCGCCCATATCGGCGAACATTTTTCCGCACAACATGCCTTTTTCGTCGCTCAAGTCGAGCACGCGGTAACCGGCCATCAGTTCACTGCGGGGTGCTTCGGGCATGGGTCGCTCCTTCATTCAGCCTAGCATTCGGCCTGGCAAACTGTATGACTGAAGGACGGCCAGAGTCAAGACAGCCGGCCGACAGGCGTGCTATACTCCGCAGGCCATGAACCGCAAGAGCGCACTGCGCCAGGAACTTGAGTCACTCGAAGCCGAGTATCGGTATTGGTTAGTTGAGGCGATTCGGATGGATCGGAGTATCGATACCATCGCAGCGGATATTCAGCGGCATCGCCGCGAGCTGGGCGGTGAACGGGTGGCCGACTTCCAGCACCGTCTTGACTCCACACGCTCCCAACACGAGGAGATCGACCGCAAAATCCAGGCTATCCGAGTGCAGCTGGATAGCCTCCGCGAGCGCTTGGCAGGAATGCCCTAGACGCCGCCCGGCGTGCTTTCTTCCGCTAACGAATCAGCCTGCTGGACATCCTTATGGCTGAATTATTTCGAGCTTCAATCCAGCAGCCCGAACGACCGGTGCAAGCGTTGACCAACGCGGATTGCCTTTTGCCGATAACATGCGGTACAGACTCTCCCGTGGAATCCCCGCCCGTTTGGCGACCTTCGCCATGCCTTGCACCTCGGCGACTTTGCGAAGGGCCTGCAGGAATACCGCTGGCTCTTCGTCTTCTGCCGCCGCCGTCATATATTCAGCGGCAAAGCCCGGGTCTCTAAGCTGTTCGCGCAGCCAGTCGTTGTGTTGTACCTTTTTCATCAGTTTGTCACTCACCATTTATCAACGTCTCAGGTTCCAGCAGTATCGGTGTAATGTACAACTCCGACCATACTGGAAGTGTAGCGTATTCGTTACACCCGTCAAGAACAGAGTCATGTTGACAAGGGTTTGACAGCCCTGCTCCTATCGGGCAGGATTCTTCGCGTACTAATCATTATTTGTAGCATTCACACCATTCACAGGAGGGACATATGAAACACAGTAGCAGAGGGTTTATCGGGATGACCGCTGGCTTGGTCCTCCTCCTCAGCCCCGCTTGGGCTCTGGCCCGCACCTTAGACAGCCCGGCCGACGGCGGCACGGTGTCGGGCATCGGGGTGATCTCAGGCTGGAAGTGTGAGGCCGTAGGGGACATTACGGTCAGGATCGATGGGGGCGACCATATTCCGCTGGTATACGGGAGTTCACGGGGCGATACGAGCGCGTCGTGTAATGATGATGATGGGCTCAACGGCTTTGTGGCCATCTGGAACTGGGGGCTACTCAGTGATGGGAAGCACACCGCCGTCGTCTATGACAATGACATGGAGTTTGCCAGCAGCACGTTTACCGTGGTGAACTTTGGAAAGAGCTTTGTGGAAGGGGCGGCTGGCCAGTGCATGATTAAGGATTTTCCTGAAATGGGAGAGACCGCGACGTTTGCGTGGAACGAATCGACCCAACACTTGGAACTCGCCGAGATCATGGGAGCCCCGGAGGACCCGGAGGATATGGACCCCGGGGTGGCGCAGTTTGATGGCAATTGGACGGCCCACTTGGACACCACGGGCTCTAGCTGTCTGAGTGCTACAGAGCTGGACTGCGAGATCTCGAACGGCGACCTGTCCTGCTTTAATAATGTGGTCCGAGGCACCGTCAACTCCTCCGGGTCTGTGGCCGGAGGCGTATACGCCGGGGAAACGGAGATAGGGCAATTCAGTGGGACCATCCAGGATGGGGGCACATTGAGTTATCTGGACTGCTCCGGCGACTGGATGCTTGACCAGCACATGCACTAACAGTCCAAGGCTATCCGGGTGGGACTGGATATTCAGGGGAGGGATATATGAGACACAGTAGCAGACGGCTTATCGGAATGACCGCCGCCCTAGCCCTCCTCCTCAGCCCCGCCTGGGCTCTGGCCAGCGCCTTGGAAAGCCCGGCCGACGGCGGCACGGTGTCGGGCATTGGGGTGATCTCAGGCTGGAAGTGTGACGCCGAAGGGGACATTACGGCCAGGATCGATAGCGGCGACCATATTTCGCTGGCCGTGCAGCAACCTCGTGCCGACACGCGCCCCGTCTGTGGGACCGACGACAATGGCTTTATCACGCAAATAAATTGGAACCTGCTGACCGATGGGCCGCACACCGTTGGCGTTTATGACGACGGGGTCGAGTTTGACCGCAGCACGTTTAGCGTGGTGAACTTTGGGCAGGAGTTTGTGGAGGGAGTGAGCAGAGAGTGTACGATTGAGGATTTTCCTGCAACGGGAGAGACCGCGACGTTTGAGTGGAACGAATCGACCCAACACTTGGAACTCGCCGAGATCACGGGAGCCCCGGAGGACCCGGAGGACATGGAGGATATGGACCCAGATCTGGCGCAGTTTGATGGCACTTGGACGGCCCGGTTCCGGTTGACGTCCTCTGGCTGTCCGCTAGATATAAACCTTGACGCGACCTGCGAGATCTCGAACGGCTCCCTGACCTGCCCGAATGGGGTGGAAGGCACCCTCGTCTTCTCCGCCGGGTCCTCCTCCTGGTCTGTGGACGGAGTTCTAGGACTGCTGGAGGGGGAATTCGATGGAGTCCTTGATGATCAGATCGGGTCCGGCTCATGGGATGTCTTGGGCTGCTCCGGCACGTGGACGCTGACCAAGCAGTAGGATGCTTGAGGAGCACTTACGGTAACAGTCCAATAATCCGCACCGGCGCTCCGGAGCCTTTGGCAATCTTCATTGGCAAGGCAATCAGGGTGGCGCCGGTCGGCGGCAGCTGGTCCAGATTGGCGACGTTTTCCAGCCCAGGCAGGTTGGCGCTATTCACAACCCGATGAACGATAAAGTCTTGTGACTGCCCATAATCAAGACTCGGTGTATCCACCCCAATGGCGTCAATGCTGCGCTGGGAGACGAGAAACTCGGCTGCCTGACGAGAAAAGCCCGGAAAGTGCAGATTGGCCACGTCGCCGGGCTGGTCGGTGCCCAAGTACTGCTTTTTATCCGGCCAGCGTGTCCCCCAGCCGCTGAACATGAGCACGATGGCCCCTGACGGTATGCGACCGTGGGCTTTTTCCCAGGCTTCAAGATCGGCCACACTCAGACGATAATCCGCGTTTTGCGCAGCCGAGACTTGCACATCTATCACAACGGCGGGTCCGATGAGCTGCTGCACCGGAACCTCGTCAGCAGCCCGTTTGCCCTCGGCAAAATGAATCGGCGCATCCATGTGGGTGCCGCCGTGCTCTGCCAGGCAGAGATTATTGGCCGCATACCAGTAGCCGGCCTCGGTTTTGCCTTGGGCAACCCGCTCCAACTGAAACGGTTTGGCCGTTGGCCAATAGATTGTCTGCGCATCAAAGGCATAGGTGAGATCAATGATTTTGGCCTCGTCAAGGTCCGGCCCGGCCCAGACCGCGTTGAGGGCGGGGGGAATCTGAAGCCAGACCAGCGTGGCCAGGAGTAGCGCGTGCCTGTGTTGAATCATTTTCATTCTCCTTTTCCGGCCGGTGTCACGGAAACTGTGACGCCCAAGACGCTCGGGTGCAATATCAGATACCAGATACACCGATTGCACACCGATTGACAAACCCCAGGAGCCAGCCGAATAATCGAGGCCACGACGAGAGCCCAAAAGGAGGAAGTCATGATTCGCGAATATAAATTCCCGCAATTGGAGAATGTGATCTTCGGCGCGGGAGCGCTGGCGCGGGTGCCTGGTGAGCTGGACCGCTTTGGCAAGCAGCGCGCCTTGGTGGTGACGGGCAATAGCCTCTCGACCAAAACCGATCTTGTCCGCAAGTTCGAGGCCCTGCTCGGGGATAAATGGGCCGGCACGTATGCCGGCTGCAAACAGCACGTACCGAGTCATACAGTTGATGAAGCGGTGGCGCAGGGGCGCGAGGTCAAGGCCGACTGTATCATCAGCTTTGGCGGTGGCAGCCCGATTGATGCGGCCAAGATTGTTGCCTTGGAACTGATGGCAGACGGTCAGACCCAGGCCGACATGCCCCAGATT
Source organism: Binatia bacterium (assembly GCA_965231765.1). Taxonomy (GTDB): domain Bacteria; phylum Desulfobacterota; class Binatia; order Bin18; family Bin18; genus JAAXHF01. The sequence goes on along the minus strand of OZ246887.1, from coordinate 1,619,535 downwards.
GCGATTTCGACAACCTTATCTGCCGGGGAATTCACCCCCTTTGCCGGCATTACGGATGAAACCACGCGGGTCAAAGGCGTGCGGGCTGATCCCCGGATCGTGCCCAAGACGATTGTGCTCGATCCGGAAGTGACCCTGCCGACTCCGCGCCAGCTGTGGGTTGCGACTGGCATCAAGGCCCTGGATCACGCGATTGAAGCCTTGTGGTCGGTCAAGCCGCAGCCAGTGTCTGACGCCTTGGCGATGGAGGCGATTCGCAAGCTGCACGTCTCGCTGCCGCAGTCCGTGCAAGAGCCGGACAATGTTGAGGCCCGTGGCGAGTGTCAGGTCGCCGCCTGGTTGTCCATTTTTGGTTTAGCCAATGTTGGTGTGCGTCTGAGTCATATCTTTGGCCACCAGATTGGCGCGCGCTGGGATGTCCCGCACGGGGTGACCTCGTGCATCACAATCCCCCACTGTATGCGGTTTTTGGCCCCGCAAACGTTAGCCCAACAGGCAAAGATTGCCGCAGCGTTCGGTATTCAAGCCACTGGCCGCTCGGCTGAAGCCATTGCGGCTGAGGCGGCTGAGGTCGTCGAAGGGTTCATTGACAGCTTCGATGTGCCGCGTCGCTTACGCGATGTGGGAGCCAAAGAAGACGAACTCGCCGCTGTTGCCCAGGCCGTGATAGAAGAAAGCTCGATGTGGCATACGCAGCAAGGCGCCGAAGAGGCCATGCTGGGGCTGATGCAGGCAATGTGGTAGGGATCGGGAGGGGGGGTAGGCTTGATTCCGTTCCCTCCGTTCTGAACGAGTGGAGATGTGTTCCCAAAACTATGGAGGGGGAACCCCTCCAATCACCAAAAATAGGTGGATTACAACTAAGTCTTATAGAAATAGAGATGATGCTAACCGGGAGTTGAGGATTTTAGCTGCTCTCGAAGGCTGTAGCGTGGTCGTCAAAGCAGAATTCGTTAAAGAAAGGCATAAGAGTTGGGAGAACCCTAACTATGTTTATTCCATGTGAAAGTACAAAGATCTCATATAAAGCATGCTACATAGGAAACCCAAAACATAGGGGCGAATCGCCATGTTAAACGAACTGAAAGTTACGCTGCCGCCAGAGGTCCCCGTAGAAGAAGCCAGACTGCTTCTTATGATAAAGCTGTTCGAGACCGGCCGCCTGTCCTTAGGACAAGCGGCCCGACTATCTGGACATTCGAAGCGTGTGTTTATGGAGATGCTGGGGAAATCGGGGGTAGCGGTGTTTGACCAGCCGGCTGAAGAATTGGAAGAGGAAGGGGCGTTGTGACTGATCATGTTGTCATAGACAGCACCTGTCTCATTGCGCTGGAACGTATTGACCAACTCGCCCTTATCCCCCGGATATTCCCCACCATCATTGCTCCACCTGGAGTCCAATCTGAATTCGGCGATCCAATCAACTGGCTGACCGTTCAGCCGGTTAAGAATAGCGTGGTCGTTGCGGCTCTAAAAACTCAGCTTGATGATGGCGAAGCCCAAGCCATTGCCCTTGCCCTGGAACTGGGGAATGCCTTGCTGATTCTTGATGACAAAAAAGCTCGACGGGTCGCTCAGCAACTAGGGCTCAAGGTAATAGGGACTATTGGTGTACTGATAGACGCAAAGCGGAAAGGCGTGATTCCGGCAATAGCTCCGTTGCTCACTGCCCTGGAGAAAGTGAATTTTCGATTGACTCCGGCTCTCCACTACGAAGCCTTACGGCTCTGCGATGAGGAATCGCCGTCAGAATGAGAGTGTGTATGAAGCGTACAAATCTTGTGCTGGACGAATCTCTGCTCAATGTTTATTTGCGGCCTTCCCCCCAGGTATTCCAATGCGCACTAATTGAATTCTTGGTGAAGACCCACTGATATTACTAGGATTCTCCAGGTCTCGCCGCACGCGCCGACGGAGCGACTCCAAGCGGACTCCGGCGCACTCCTCCGGGAGTGGCGAGACTCTCTTCAATCCCTTCCCCAGCATTTTGACTCCGCCCGGATAGCCGGAGACATATTTATGATAGCCTACTGCGATTTGAATCAGGCCGACGAACATCTCCCAGGTATTGTCGTCGTCCTCCACCTCATCCAGGGCCTCTTCCAAATGCTCATGGGCTTCAAAATAGCGACCGGAGTTAAAATCCTTGACGGCCCTGAGCAGGGCAGGGTGGTATGTCATGGTCAGGTATTGTAGCTTCTCCTCTGCTAGGAGAAAATGCTCAGAGAGAACGTAATAAGGAGGGCCACGTTATGGCAGACGTTGCTGAACTGTGCACGAAGACAATGACCGAAGTTGCAGCTTTGATCAAAAACAAAGAAGTCTCACCAGTTGAACTGACCCAGGCCATGCTTGAACGGATTGAAGCCCTGGATGGCAAGCTGCATAGCTACATTACCGTGGCGTCAGATCATGCTTTGCAACAAGCACGTACAGCTGAGCAGGAAATTGTCGGCGGGACCTACCGCGGGCCGCTGCACGGTATGCCGATTGCCGTCAAAGACCTGTGTTTCACCAAGGGCATTCGGACCACCTGCGCCTCAAAAATCCTGGCCGACTGGGTGCCTGAGTATAATGCGACACTCATTGACCGACTGTACGGCGCCGGCGCCGTGTTGTTAGGCAAACTGGGCATGACCGAATTTGCGCTGTCGGGCTATCATCCTTCCGTCACCCCGCCAGTCAATCCGTGGAATCCGGATCGGTGGCCGGGCGCTTCATCAAGTGGCTCAGGCGCGGCCACGGCTGCGTCGCTGTGTTTTGGGTCATTGGGCTCGGATACCGGCGGCTCGATTCGTTTTCCGTCCGCCTCGTGCGGTATTGTCGGGGTCAAACAGACGTATGGCACAGTCAGCCGGTATGGCGTGTTTCCGCTCGGTGAGACGCTTGACCACGTTGGCCCGATGACCCGGAGTGTTGCCGATGCGGCGGTGATGCTGCGCGCCATTGCCGGCTTTGATCCCAACGATCCAACGACCCGGCGTGAGACTGTGCGGGATTATTTGGACATTATCTACAACGATATTACCGGCCTGCGGATTGGCGTTGACGAGGCGTATTGCACCGAAGGCACGGAGTCTGAAGTGAGTCAGGCTGTTTTGGCGACGGTCAGCGTGCTGCAAGACTTGGGGGCAAGTATTCGCGAGGTGAAAGTGTCGGGCATCAACGATGAAACGCTCGACGCCTGGTTTACGATTTGTTCGGCGGAGGCGGCTGCCGCTCACGCCGCGACCTATCCGTCGCGGGCTGACGATTACGGACCGACCTTTCGTTCGTTTTTAGCCGAAGGCGTCAAGGTCAGCGGCGCGGACTACGTCACAGCCCAGATTGGGCGCCAGCAGATGTGCCGGATGGTTGATAACCTGTGGCAGGAGGTTGATCTGCTGCTGTGTCCGTCCATGTCCAACGTGCCGGTGCCACTGGAAAAATTCTCGCCCCACGCGACATTTTCCCGGACAGCTGCGGCCGGCCTGCTGCGCCATACGGCTCCATTCGATTTTTCAGGTAGCCCGACTATCTCCGTGCCGTGTGGCTTCAGCTCAGATGGCATGCCGTTGAGTTTGCAGCTGGTTGGACGCCACGGCGAAGAGGGCGTGGTCATGCAGGCTGGGCATGCGTATGAACAGGCGACTGAATGGCATACACATCAGCCGCAAGTCTAGAAAGTCTAGGGGAACAGGCAGGAGGGAGAACATGCAACACCTGAACCGAGATGGAGTGACTTTGTGTTTTGAGGAGGCCGGGACTGGTGAGCTCCCCCTCCTGCTCGTGCATGGCTGGACGTGTAACCACACGTATATGGCACCCCAGTTCGATTATTTCCAAGATACGCATCGAGTGGTGAGCGTTGACTTGCGGGGGCATGGCCAGAGCGACAAGCCTGAGCAGGACTACAGCATGGCAGCCTTTGCCGCTGACCTGGCATGGCTGTGTGGGCAGCTTGAGCTGAAGAAGCCGATTGTCATTGGGCATAGTATGGGCGGTGTCATTGCGGTAGAGCTGGCCAAAGAGTTGCCTGATTTGCCTGGAGCCGTCATTACGCTAGATTCCCCGATTGTGCCGCAAGTCGGTAGGCAGGCAGGACGCTTACAGCTTGCAGAGGCACTGCGCAGCCCGGACTACCAGAAAGTCCAGCAGGAATTTGTCGATCAGTTCTTGTTCATAGCTGCTGACGATCCAGCCCTGAAAGCCCGCGTCATTCGTGAGATGTCGTCCGCCCCGCAATATGTGATGGCTTCGGCCTTTGCCCATACCATTCTCCAGGATACCGATGCTGCTGTGGCAGCCTGTCAGGTCCCGCTCCTGGTGCTGGGGGCAGCCAACTGGCTGTCGGATGTTGCGCGCCTACAGGAACTGTGTCCGCACGCTGTCATTGGCCAGACGGTGGGAGCCGGACATTTTCATCAGCTTGAAGTGCCGGAGCAGGTGAATGCGATGATCGAACGTTTTGTGGCAACGGCCGTATAAATACAAATGCCCTCGCCCGCCAGCGGGCGAGGGGGACAGAGGGAATCTGAAACTTCTCTCTATGTCTCACCTTTGTATAACGCCCCTTGCCCGTGCAGTTGAGCAATGCTGTCCGGGGAGCGGCCCAGGTAGTGGCTCAGTACTTCGTCATTGTGCTCACCCAAAAAGGGTGCCTCCAAATCCAAAGTATCCGGATAGGCTGAGAACTTGAACGGAAAGCCGGGGATGGTCACCTCTCCCAAAATACGGTCAGAGACTGTGCGGACCATTTTCCGCGCGGCAAAGTACGGATGCGAAAGCGTTTCTTCGATCGACATAACCGGACCGGAGGGGACACGCTGGTCGGCCAGGGCTTTGAGGGCGGCTTCGTCCGTCGGGAAGGATTGCAGCCAGGCTTCTATCATGGGAATGAGTTCTTCTTTGTTCTTGCCGCGCCTGCCGGCTGAGGAGAAGCGCGGATCGTCAATCAATTCTGGTTTGCCGAGTGCCCGGGCCATATTTGGCCACTGCCGATTCAAGGCCAAAATCACCATATGGCCCTCAGGACCCTTAAAAACGCCGGACGGGCAATTCAGCCGGTGATGCAGGCCGGACCGCAGCGGTATGTACTTGCCGTCGCTGGCGGCAAACAGCTGTACCTCGACTGACTGCATATGATACAGGGCATCGACCATAGAGATATCGATGTATTGGCCCTGGCCTGTTCGGTCACGGTGCAGCAGGGCATAGCCGAGGGCAGCAAAGGCATTCACCCCGGCAATGCCATCGGCTATCGCCACACCAACATACCGAGGCGGTCCATCCGGGTCGCCAGTCATGTGCATGATGCCGGAAAATGCTTGAGCGATATAATCGTAACCGGTCAGGTGCGACAGCGGGCCTTGGCGGCCGTAGGCTGAAATTGAGCACATGATAACGCCGGGATTGATCTGTTTGATGGCATTGTAGTCGAGGCCGCGTCTTTCCAGCACGCCAGGCCCGTAATTCTCAATGACCACATCGACATGCGGAATAAGGGCGCGGATGAGCTCAACGGCTTCGGGATTTTTGAAATCAATACAGATGCTCTTCTTGCCTCGATTTTGCTGAATGAAATAAATACTCCGACCATCTTTGAGAAAGGGGATACCTCGCGCCGGGTCGCCTTGATTGGCCTGTTCGACTTTAATAACCTCGGCGCCGAGTTCGGCCATCAGCCGAGTCGCGGTCGGGCCAGCTAAATATTGGGTGAAGTCTAAGACTGTAACGCCTGCCAGTATAGGCGGCTGTTGGGTTCTGTTCGCCATATCCTCTCCCTTCAGAATCCGTGCACTGTTGCCCTTGTATAGCTCAGCTCAGCGTCTTTTGCCACGCTGTCAACCGCCTGGCTTGTCTCAAGTGTCTGAGCAGTCTATACGGAAGAGCGATGAACATTTGGAAGAGTATGCAGACAGGAGGAGCACGATGAAATTTGGCATGTTACTGCCCAACTTGGGACCGCTGGCAACTGGGCCGGGAGCGCTGGATGCGTTACTGGCGATTGCCCAGAAAGCAGAAGCCTTGGGCTTTGACTCGCTCTGGGTGGCCGATCACGTTGTGATTCCAACTGATATCACGTCACGCTATCCGTATAATGACACTGGCGAATTTCCAGCAGACCCTTCGCAAGGCATGCTGGAGCCGCTTGCGACGCTGGGCTATCTGGCGGGTGTCACGCACCGAGTGCGTTTGGGAACATGGGTCTTAGTCTTGCCCCATCGCAATCCCATCCTCACGGCCAAGATGTTCGCCACACTCGATGTGCTGTCGCGCGGCCGCATGATGCTGGGAGCCGGCATCGGCTGGATGGAAGAAGAGATCAGCCTGCTCGGCGCGCCGTTTACACGTCGGAGTGCGCTGAGTGATGAGTATCTGCGGGCAATGCGGGAATTATGGACCAATCCCGATCCACAATTCGAAGGAGAATTCTGTCATTTTAGCGGTATTAAGTGTGAGCCCAAGCCGGTCCAAAAGCCGTTGCCAGTCTGGATTGGCGGTCACTCCGCGCGGGCCATGCGCCGCGTCGCCGAGCTGGGTGACGGCTGGGTCGCGTCAGCGAAAGATTACACTACGTTTCAAGACAGTCTGAGTCGATTAAAAGAAGCCGCTGACAAAGCCGGTCGAGACATGAAGAGTATTCAGATCAGCGTGACGCCAGCCTATGTTGGTACAGTCGATAGATTTATCGAGGAAATGAAAAAATACCAGGACCTGGGTTATGAGTCCTTTCTGGCTCCTATCCCGCTGTGGACAAACAATCTGAGAAGTGCCTTCGACATTATGGAAGAGTTCGCCGAAAAGACGGGCATGTAATAACTGGAAGACAGATGCAAGCACTCCACTGGGACGGCCAACAATTACGACTACAGCAGGGGTATGCAAACCCGTCCATCCAGGATGGATTTGCACTGCTCCGAGTCCGTTTGGCTGGTATTTGCTCAACTGATTTGCAGATCTTTAAGGGCTATATGGCATTTCAAGGAGTGCCTGGCCACGAGTTTGTCGGCGAGGTTCATGAAGGACCGGCTGAGCTGCTCGGTAAACGGGTTGTGGGCGAGATTAATTTTGCCTGCGGCAGGTGTGAGATGTGTGCGAAAGGCTTGCAGCGCCATTGTCCGACGCGGCAAGTCATGGGCATTCTGAATGCCGATGGGAGCTTTGCCGAGTATATGGCCGTCCCGGTGGCAAACCTGCACGTTGTGCCCGACAGTGTGGCTGATGAAGAGGCAGTTTTTTGTGAACCGCTGGCTGCCGCGTTTGAAATACTGGAGCAGGTCCAGGTCCAATCAGGCGATGACGTTATCGTGTTTGGTGATGGGAAGCTCGGCCTCTTATGTGCTCAGGTGCTGCATCAGACAGGAGCCCGAGTGACGGCGGTTGGTAAACATCCCGACAAACTCGGGTTTCTCAAAAAACACGGGCTGGGGACGTGCCTGTTGGCCGATTGGAAACCGTCCGCGGCTGATATCGTCGTGGAAGCGACCGGATCGGCAGCGGGACTGGCGCTCGCCATTGAGACAGTTCGCCCGCGGGGCAGGTTGGTGCTCAAAAGCACGCTGGCCGCCCAACATTGCCTGTCCTTGGCTCCGCTGGTCATTCATGAAGTCACTGTTGTCGGCTCGCGGTGCGGTGTGTTCCCTCCGGCGTTGGAGGCATTACGGCACAAACGGGTGAGTGTCTCGCCGCTGATTCACAACGTGTATCCGTTGGCAGCGGGAGTCGAGGCCGCGCATCAGGCCGCGCGGGCAGGCACCTTAAAGATTGTCTTGAGGACCTGAGGCTGAGCAGGTGCACGTCTGGGCATATCTGGGCACAGAGGACTCTTGCGCAGCCCCGTATTGATGTGGGAAAAATGTCAACACGCACAGGGAGCACATGGCGATGCATGGAGTAAGGAGGTGCGGGCATGGATAGAGAACAGTTGATAGGTCGGATGATACGGGCCGCAAAACTCGAGCCAGCTCTGTATGAGGAAGTCGAAGCGGACGAGGGGGCGTTGGAACAAGCGCTGTTCGTGGTTCTCATTTCAAGCCTGGCGGCTGGAATCGGCGGCTTGCGGGTGGCTGGTCTGGCCGGTCTGATTGTTGGCGTCATTGGCGCGCTGCTGGGCTGGGTCGTGTGGGCGGGAATTGTGTATGTCATTGGCACGAAGCTCTTGCCCGGCCACAAGACCCAAACCGATATGCCCGAGCTGCTCAGAACGCTGGGATTTGCCAGTGCGCCCGGAGTGATTCGTGTCTTGGGTATCATTCCGGGACTGGGCGCTCTCACGGCTTTTATTGCTTCTCTATGGTCGCTGGTGGCGATGGTCATCGCCGTACGCCAAGCACTCGATTATGATAGTACGGTACAGGCTGTCATGGTGTGCGTCATTGGCTGGGGCGCGTCGTTAATCGTTTTTGGGCTGATCGGGTCGGTCTTTGGCATTAATCTGCTGGCGGCCTGAGCCGTCCTGAAGAGGGACCGCTTGTCTTGGTAAAAGGAGGGAGTAGATGAAGATCCCGGGGTGGGTTCTACTTTGTGCAGTTGGGGTGCTTGTCTTAGTCGTGCTGGAAATGACGAAGCCTGACGATACGCCGCCGCCGCTAACAACGACCGACGCCTTCTTTGATGCGGCTGGTGGCGGGAACCTCAACACGGTTCAAACTATGTTGGAAAACGGAATTGATGTGAACGTCAAGGATGCGTCCTTTGGGCATACGGCCCTGATTGTTGCTGCGCGCAAAGGCCACCGTCAGATTGTTGAGTTGTTGCTGGCGAAAGGGGCAGATGTGAATGCCACAGATAATTATGGCAATACCGCTCTGGGCTGGGCTCGAAAAACCACTCGAGCAGATTCGGAGGCGGTGGTGAACATGCTCAAACAGGCTGGTGCGGTAGAGCCTACCCAGGCGAGTAGGCTGCCTGGTCTGCTCGGCCTGCGTCCCTCTGTGCCTGCCTGAATATGTCCGCCGTCACTGGTGGTGTTTCCGTTCGTGGGCGTGCATTTCTCGCTGGAGTCGGTCGTGCATTTTTTGCACGGCGACGGGGTCGAGTTCCTGTCTGAGCCGGGTGTCGAGTTCTTGTGCGAGTCTGTTGTCAAGCTCTCGCTCGACTCTTTTTCCAATTTCGTGTTGGACGAAGGTTTCGAAATCCTCCGTTTCCAGGGTTTCCAGACCCTTCCGAAACTGTGACTGGAACTCGCGGTCAAGATACGGCTCAAGCTGTCTGCTGACTCTGCTGGTCAGCTCTTGCCTGACCTGTGTTTCCACCTCTTTACGGACAAAGGATTCAACATCACCCCTGGCGAGTGTATCGAGGTCGTAGGTATTGACCGTGGCAAGACCATCTCCGACCAGGGCGCTGAACTCGGTGCCGACGATATTGTCGAGTTCTTTTCTGGTTATGGTTTCGATACTTTTTCCGAGCCGTTTTTGGGCTGCGGTAAACGCTCGGTCGGTCTGTTGATGGAGCAGCGTGTTTGGATAGGCTTGGAGCCGAACAGGTATCTGACGGAGTTTGCCCTTATCCCGCAAGATAGAGAAGTAGACAAGGTCGCCAGGCCGAAAGCGACTCATCTCTTTTTTCAGCTCGCCCGTGTCACGAATTCGCTGGCCATCAACTGCGAGAATCAAATCGCTGGTCGCACTGGTGAGGCCAGCCTGGTCGGCAGGGCTGCCCGTCACAATCTGGGTGACGCGCACCCCAGGCGGGTAACGGCAGGCTGGGGCAGTTTTTCCGGTCAGCCCAAGATAGGCCGGCCCTGACTGTGGCGGGAGCTGTGGCCACGGCTGGGCGGCCAGGTCGGGCAGGAGCTGAGAGGGCTGCGCGTCCGGCTGTTCGAGCAGCACCGGAGTTGCTTGTGGGGCTGGGACTTCCAGGGCCTGTGGATGGCCTGGCCCGGTATTCTGTGGAGCGCCTGGCACGACGGTCTGCCGGACTGGAGCAGGTAATACCTGTGGGGCCGGGATGACTTCCTCCTGGCCTGACCGCGGTCCCTGCCAAGGCTGGCTTGGGGCCTGGCTTGGGGCTGCCCAAACCGGGAGTGTTGTTGTGAGCAATATGGCGGCGATAGGGGCGAGGGGTCCGATATGTCGCATAAGCTCCTTGCTTGAGTGCAGTGTGATGCGCTTGAATTTATGCCCCAGTGATGAGAGGCACCGGTATTTAACTCCGAAAATTCCGAATCGTCAAGCCTGCAAAACGGCGATAAAAATAGCCTCCTTTTGGAAGACATTTTGGAAGACATTGTTTCGAAGGGGGGGTGTATGCAGTTTGAGATAAAGCTGGGGGAAGCCGGGCCAGGCATGAGGCGCGCTCCGGACGAGGTTTTGGGCAAGATTGGGCAAGATTGCGACAGTGCCCTGAACATTGACCTTGCTGGGGTGAACAGGTAGGACTGAGGGACGCTCGCGGACCGTCTCTTCCCCCGCCTCAGCTGCTGGATATCGAGGCATGGGAAAAACATGAGGACAATAGAGGAGAAATGTGATGAGTGCACCAGTATACATCTTGGGCGGATACCAAACGGATTTTGCACGCAATTGGATGAAAGAGGGACAGGACATCGTTGGTATGATCAAAGAGTCCGTCTCTGAAGGCTTCAAAGCTGCTGGAATTGAGCCGCAAGACGTTGACGTGGCCCATGTCGGCAACTTCGCCGCTGAGCTGTACTGCAAACAGGGCCATCTGGGCGCGTTCTTGGCCGAGATTGATCCAGCTCTCTCGGGCATTCCGACCTCGCGCCACGAAGCCGCTTGTGCCTCTGGCAGTGTCTCGATGTTAATGGCATCGGCTGAGATTGAGGCCAGCCGCTACGATCTGGCCTTGGTTGTTGGGGTTGAACAGATGAAGACGGTTGATCCAGCCACCGGCGGAGACTTTCTTGGTACAGCCGCGTGGTATGACCAGGAAGCCAAGGGCATTGAGTTTGCCTTTCCCAAACTGTTTGGCCAGCTCGGCGACGTGTATGAGGAGCGCTACGGTTTAAAAGAAGAACACTTAACCCGGATTGCTGAAATCAACTACGCAAACGCCCGCCGCAACCCACATGCCCAGACACGTGGCTGGTTTCCGGATGAGAGCCAAGATTTGTCCTCAGGCAAGTATGTCAATCCAGTCGCTGGTCGTCTGCGGGTGCGAGACTGCTCTCAGGTTACAGATGGGGCCAGCTCAATTTTCCTGGCTTCTGAATCCTTCGCCAAGACATATGCCGAGCGGCACGGCGTGTCGGTGGAGAGCCTGCCACGTATCCTGGGCTGGGGCCATCACACGGCGCCGATTAAGTTCGATACCAAGATTGCGGAGAGCAAGGGCAATCCGTACGTCTTACCCCATACCCGCCAGGCGATTGTGGATGCCTTTCAGCGGGCCGGCTTGCCGGATGCGTGGAGTGTGCAAGGCATTGAAACGCATGACTGCTTTACCACGTCTGAGTATATGGCCCTTGACCACTTTGGTTTAACCAAGCCCGGAGAATCGTGGAAAGCGGTTGAGGAGGGCGTGATTGAATTCGGCAGCAAGCTGCCAGTCAATGCCAGTGGCGGCCTGATTGGTTGCGGCCATCCGGTCGGCGCGACAGGCACCCGCCAAGCTCTGGATGCGTATAAGCAGGTCACGGAAAAAGCTGGCGACTACCAGATTGATGGGGCCAAGAAGATTGCCACGCTCAATATCGGTGGCTCGGGGACGACGACGGTCGCGATGGTCATTGGGACATAAATTATGAATGATAAACGATGAATGATGAATTCCGGCATCATTCATCGTGCCCGCTACTCGCTGTCTGCCTGTTCCCGCCTGTTCGGATACACCACCAAGCGTCGAAACGGATCTTCCCCCTCACTCTTTGAGTGTAAGCCGTAGCTTTTGACGAACTCATGCTGGAGCCGCCGCAGTCGGGGTGTCTGGATTGAGAGTTCGAGCGGACGCTTGTGTTCCAGCACTTGCTCGACAACGGCTTCGGCTTCCTGGAGGGCGGCGCGGTCTTCGGGAAAGGCGTCGGCGAGCTGATCGCGCAAAAATCTGGCCAGCTGAGGCATGGTATCGTTGCGCATGGTATACAGTGGCATGCCATGAGAAATGAGCAGCCGCAGGTCTTTGGGCTGGCGCTTGAGCTGACCCTTGACGGTCAGCAGGACATCTGCTTGATGGGCTTGGGTGACCAAACGCGCCGGCGCATTCAGGCTGTGAATGGTCTGTTCAAGACGTTGGCGATTAATCCCGTAGGGAAAAACCCGCAAGATTTTGCGGGGCGTCGTCTCCCGCTGTTGAGGTCCAAAAGGAGGGCCTGACGTCACGTCGGGAGCGGCTGGCGTGGGGTGGCTGATTTCAATCTGGCCATCGTCGAGCCGGGTACGCATCTCGACTTTGGGCGTACGACCGCGCAGAAAGCTGTCAACGGCGGAGTCCACTTCAGGATGGATGGCAAACCGGGAGCGGTCATGGATTTCAATTAAGACGTCAAAGGTGGGGGGCGCTTTCCGCTCCAGGACTGTTTTTTGACTCCCCCGTCGGCGGGCCTCGATATCACCTAGGGTGACAGATTGGATGCCACCGATCAGGTCGGCCAGGGTCGGATTCTGAATCAGATTTTCCAAGGCACTGCCGTGGGCGGTGGCAATCAGGCGTACGCCGCGTTCGGCAATTGTGCGCGCGGCCTCGGCCTCGGCTTCCGTCCCGATTTCATCCACCACAATGACCTCAGGCATATGGTTTTCTACCGCCTCGATCATGACCTTGTGCTGCAAGTTGGGAGACGGCACAGGCATGCGCCGGGCGCGACCAATGCCGGGATGGGGGATATCGCCGTCCCCGGCAATTTCGTTGGAGGTATCCACCACAATGACCCGTTTGTCTGCATCATCGGCCAGGACGCGGGCGGCCTCACGCAGCAAGGTCGTTTTGCCGACTCCAGGCGGCCCGAGCAGTAAGATGCTTTTGTCCTCCTCAATGATCATGTCTTTGACAATCGTGACCGTTCCGTACACCGCCCGTCCGACGCGGCAGGTCAGGCCGATTGCGTCGCCCGTGCGATTGCGGATTGAAGAAATCCGATGCAAAGTGCGCGGAATACCGGCCCGATTATCGTGGGTAAACATGCCGACCCGAGTGACGGTGAACTGGATATCGTCATGATTGACCGGGGCGTCGAGCAAATAGCGTGTTTTGTCGACATAGCGTGCCTCAGCTTGACGGCCGAGGTCGAGCACAACCTCAAGCAGGCTCTCAAGGGCGGACTCGTGGACAAGCGCCTCACGCACCTGGGGCGGGAGAACGTCAAGCAGCAAGTCCAGATTATCAACGGTGATGCCGGAATCATCAGAGCCGGCTGGGCCAGCCGGAGCAGACGGGTTACGGGGATCACCCTGCGCCTCCAGTGTGGGCGTTTGGGCGAGAAGCTTTTGACTCAGAGTTTCTTGATCAGCAGGGATAGAGCTTGTCATAAGTATCGTCTTCCTCTTCAGGCTGAAGAGGGGGGTTGGAGGGCTGGCGCTGCTTTACCGCTTGCATACATGGGTTGAATTTATGTCTGGCAAGACAATAAACGAAGCGGTATGGAAAGACCAGTGGGAGAAGCGAAAGAGAAAACGGATTGGACCTTGAGGTGGAGCCCCTCGTGTTCCTGAAGGCGGCCGATGATTTCGAACAGGTTGCGGGCCTGCGGATTGCCGTTCGGACCAAACATGCGCATCAGGCTCTTGGGCGGCCTTCAGGAGAAGGGCGCCGATCGTGCGGGCGTCAGTTGCCAGCCTCGTTCATGGCGCGTGCGACCGCCTGGCCGATCAGGTCCATCTTGGCGACCTGTTTGATCTTGGGCTCAAGCTGGGCCAGTCCGACCTTATCGGTCAGGCCGTGCCACAATGCACAGGCGTCAGCCAAACTGATGATCATGATGTCCCTCGAGTCGGGGATCTCGTCGCTCAACAACACGCCGGCGATTCTCTGCCTGACATCCCGCAGCGGCTGGCCGTCCTCGGTCACATAGCGCTGGGCGCCCCTAACCCAGAGCCGGTCGTATGGCCCGCGAAGCAGAATACCGCGCGCCACCAGACAGTCCAGCAGTTGCGGTTGCAGGGTCTCGTAGTCGTCGGCAAACAGGTGGACCCAGTGGTCGGTTGTCCGCTGCTCGCCGTCCGCCGCTATCCGCGCCAGGACGCTGTCCTGAACGGGTTCTCCGAGCGGCGCGGGATTCACCACAAACAGTGCTTCGGGGTCGGTATCGATGCGGTTACCAAATGCCAAATCCATCAAGAGCGCGCCGCTGATCGCGTTGCCCAGAGCATACACCGGAAGCTTTCTATTCATCCTTCCAGCATCGTAGTCAAGCATCAGAAGCAGTATCTCCTCGCCGATAGTTATCATCTGACAACTCTCCGTTTTGGCGCAGCTCGGCTAGGTGCAACAGATCCGAAAGTCGGTCGCTTGTTCATGCTTGTGGGTCATGGGCAAGAACGTAGACAAGGCTGTATCTGCCCACAATGGTCCCGGGCTTGACCCCGGCGGCTCGCGTCGGTCAGAGTAGCAATTTTTTTGTCTACGTCAATTGTTATCCCGGCTATCCGGGAGCTAGGCTATGGTGCGCGAGGCTAGGATGTAAGGTATTGCTGTTACTGCTGAATAAACTTGACGCCGCCTGATCGGTCAATTGACAGGCGACGGATGACACTCCAGGCTTTGACACTGATCGGGTCGTTCACGCATCGCTGACGTGTTGGCGGACATTGGGGCGGCCTTACGGAGTCAATCGGCGGGCATTTTAGGAGTTGTTGAAGGAGCGGGCCGCGGGTTCCCCGCCAGGATAGGCCCTATCAATGCAGGAGGAGCCGATGAGAATACGGGCCGCGTGGGAATCAGGGGGACCAAGGTTTCCTGGGTGTTGGCAGCGTGGTTTTCAGTTTTACCGGCTGAATAGCCGGTTGATGAAGGCGGCCTCGTCTGATTATCTGCCTCCCTGACTCACGACCAGCAGCAGGTCGCGGATCAGAAATGAGGGGCAGGTGCGAAGAGTGCATGGGCCGACGAGATGAGAGAGGGATGACGACATGGCTACTGACGATTCTGACCTCCGCACAGGTGTGCGCTACCAACCCGACGAAAAACCTCCGACGCCGCTTGCCTTTGGTCTCGGCTTCCAGCTCGCCGCTCTGTGCATATCCGGCATCGTGCTGACCCCGGCGATCGTGATCCGGGCCGCCGGCGGAAGCGAAGCCTTTCTGTCATGGGCCGTGTTTGCCGCGGTGGCGATCAGCGGCGCAACGACCATAGTGCAAGCAATCCGGTTTGGCCGGATCGGCGCGGGTTATGTTCTGCTGATGGGCACCTCGGGGGCCTTTATTGCGGTCTGTATCAGCGCCATCGCTGAGGGCGGCCCGGCGATGCTGGCCACCCTGATTGTTGTCTCGTCGCTCTTCCAGTTTGCGTTTTCCGCGCGCCTGTCGCTGTTCCGACGGGTCCTGACTCCAACCGTCGCGGGAACCGTCATCATGCTGATACCGGTGACGGTCATGCCGATCATCTTTGACTTGCTGAAGAAGGTACCGGACGGGGCGCCGCAACTGGCCGCTCCGCTGAGCGCCCTGGTGACTGTACTCGTCATCAGCGGCCTCGCGCTGAAGGCGACTGGTGCGCTACGCCTCTGGGCGCCGGTCATCGGTATTGTTGCCGGCTCGGTGGTGGCCGGATTTTACGGCCTCTACAACATCGACCGCGTGGCCGAGGCTGCGTGGATCGGTCTGCCGGAGGGCGGATGGCCGGGCCTTGATCTCAGCTTCGGCCCTGTGTTCTGGACACTCCTCCCGGCGTTCGTGTTCGTGACCCTGGTCGGTGCCATCGAAACGGTCGGCGATGCCGTCGCCATCCAGCGTGTCTCCTGGCGTCGGCCGCGCGCGGTGGATTTCCGGGCCGTGCAGGGGGCGGTGGCCGCGGACGGCCTGGGCAACCTGCTGTCCGGTCTGGCGGGAACGGTGCCGAACACGACCTATTCGACAAGCGTGGCCGTGACCGAACTCACCGGGGTTGGGGCGCGCGGTGTCGGCATTGCCGTCGGGGCGGTGTTCCTCGTGCTGGCGTTCCTGCCCAAGGCGCTCGCCGTGGTCCTGGCGATACCGGGCCCGGTCGCCGCGGGCTATGTGACTATTCTCCTGTCGATGCTCTTTGTGGTGGGCATGAAGATCGTCGTTCAGGATGGGATCGACTATCGCAAGGGCCTGGTCGCCGGGGTCGCGTTCTGGCTCGGGGTCGGCTTCCAGAACGGTGCGATATTCCCCGAGTATTTTTCGGAGTTTGCGGGCGGTCTTTTGCAGAACGGCATGACTGCCGGTGGCCTTGTGGCCGTCTTCATGACCCTGTTCGTAGAGCTGACGGAGCCCCGCCGCGGACGGATCGAGGCGGACTTCAATATCTCTGCCCTGCCGAAGATCAGGGAGTTTCTCGTCGGGTTCGCATCCCGTAGCGGCTGGGACAGGGCGATGACGGACCGTCTCGAAGCCGTTGCGGAAGAGACTTTGCTGACGCTGTTCCGTCAGGATGAGGGCGAAGAGAGGCGCGAGCGACGCCGCCTGCTTCTGGTTGCGCACAAGGAGGACGGCGAGGCGGTCCTTGAGTTCGTCGCCTCGACCGACGAGGAGAACCTGCAGGACCGGATCGCGCTGCTCGGCGAGCAGAGTGACGAAGCACCGGGCGAGTGGGAAGTGTCACTTCGGCTGTTGCGGCATCTCGCGTCCTCAGTCCGCCACCAGCAATACCATGACACGGACATCGTGACCGTGCACGTAGGTGCCCCGCGCCCAATTCGTGGCGAACCGTCCTGACGCGCCCGAAGAAGTCTCCGCACCTTACCACGGTCACGGTAGGTGAGAATCTTCTACCTCAGCCGTGGCCGCCAGAGGGCGGCAAACTCAATCGATTAGCCTAGCCAAGGGTCTTGAGGGTGGCATGCCGATGGTGCTTCCCCACAGCAAGCCGCGGGAAATGCAGGTCAATACCTAACCCGTATTACTTGATCATGGAAAAGATGATCGAAGGCACCAGTGGTTCGCCGGGCGGCTGGATCGCCTCGATGCATATGTTCGCCTCCGGGTTATTGGCCGACATCATCACTTCCAGAACGCCGCCCGCCGCCATGGCCTCTCCGGAAAAGAACCCCCCCCCGAAAAATGCAACATTTCCGGGGGGCTTCACTTGGTCGCGGGGACAGAACCTGAACCACTGACCTTTCAGGTCATGAGCGGTGATGAGCCTGAACGACGGTCTCGTACTCTTACGCGGTGACCTGTTTGAGGAAGCTGCGTAGGTCGTCGTTAAACTCAGCCGATTTTTCAAGCTGATAGAAGTGCCCCACGTCGGGAATGACTTTGATCGTGGCATTTGGAATATTATCGGCCAGGAACTGATTGGCCTCGACTGTGGTGGCCTGGTCTTCCTTGCCGGCAAAGATCTGGGTGGGTTTGGAAATGTCTTTGAGTCGATCCGAGATGTTCCATTGGAATACCCCATTCGGGTCGCCAGCGGAGGAAAAAAAGACGTGTTTGGGGAAGTTGTCATCCACCATGAACTTGGCTTTGACCAGGTCAAGAATCTCCGGCCGCTCACGTTTTGTCTTGGCGGACACTGCGCCTTCCATGAGACCGCTGAAGGCCCCGTTCAGGTCTTTCTGAAAGGCTTCCCCAGCGTCGGGCGGCATGCCCGCGGACAAATTCGTTCCGCTGCTGACAATCACGTTCCCGAGGACACGGGCCGGAAAATCCAGGTTAAACTGCATGGCAATCATGCCCCCGATCGAGTTGCCGACCAGGATGGTCTTGTCGATCTTGAGTTCATCGAGAATCGCGGCTACATCGGCAGCCATTTCGCTTATGGCATACCCCTGCTCAGGTTTGTCCGAGCGGCCATGGCCGCGGTGGTCAACAATAATGCACTGATAATCCTGGGCAAAGGTGTAGTGCTGGAAATACCAGATATTGCCATTCGTTGAGAACGGATGCAGAAAAACGATCGGGGTCCCCTGACCGTGGCTTTCGTAATACACTTTGACGCCGTTGCGTTGTACATGCGGCATGCTTGAACCTCCTTAAGAGTGTGGGTAAAAACTGGCTCTCGTGTATCATACTGTCTTTTCCAATGCCAACTGCCGCGCACCGCTGAGCTGTTCAGGATTGGCGTCTTGACACGGCCGAGGCAGGGTGTGAGAAAAGGGCCTGAGCTTTTGGCATTCAGGTAAATTGTGTGAATGAAGGAGGAATATGATGGAAATTACGACTGAACAGGCACATGTGAATATCGAGGCAAAGACGATGAACGGCTATCTGGCTCGGCCAGTCGAGCCGGGCGAGTATCCGGCGGTGTTGGTCTTTATGGAAATCTTTGGGGTGAACTCGCATATTCGGGATATCACTGAGCGTGTTGCCCGCGAAGGTTATGTTGCCCTGGCCCCCGATTTTTTTCATCGCACCGGACCCGGGGTTGAGTACGGCTATGACGAGGCAGGCATGAATGGTGGCATCGCGCTGGCTGGTCAACTCAAAGCCGACGAGCTTGTGGCTGATGCGCGGGCCACGATGTCATTTCTCAAGCGGAAAAATTATGTCCGGGCTGACCGGATTGGGGCGATGGGTT
Source organism: Binatia bacterium (assembly GCA_965231765.1). Lineage (GTDB taxonomy): Bacteria > Desulfobacterota > Binatia > Bin18 > Bin18 > JAAXHF01. The sequence goes on along the minus strand of OZ246887.1, from coordinate 1,600,956 downwards.
TTTGTGTGGGTGGGCACGTGACCTATCTGACAGCGTGTGAGATGGAAATCAAAGCGGCGGCAAGCTTTTACGGCGGCGGGATTGCCGGTCCACAAGGTTTTGGTGGTCAGGCTTCAACCCTGGGTCGCACGAGTGGCATGTCCGGCCGCACCCTGTGTTTCTTTGGAGAAAAAGACGCCTATATTCCAATGGACCAGGTCGATGCCATCCGCAGCGCCCTCGATACGAGCAATATCCCAAATGAAGTTGTGGTCTATCCTGGCGCTGATCACGGCTTTTTCTGTGATCAACGTGACTCGTATAACAAGGCGGCGGCTGAGGATGCCTGGGAGAAGGTGAAGACCTTGTTTGCGGCGGAGTTGGCAGGTTAAGAAAAGAAGAACCCTCGCCCCAGCCCTCTCTCTGAGGGAGAGGGAGAAAAAGAGAACAGGATCGTGAGGTAAACCCATGGGCGTACTTGATGGCAAAGTAGCAATTGTGACTGGAGCCGGGCGGCTGCGGAGTATTGGCCGCGCCGCAGCTGTGGCATTCGCTGACCTGGGAGCAGCTGTGGTGGTGACAGGCACTGGTCGTGACCCGTCTCGTTATCCGGATGATGAAAAGGCTGTCGGCTGGCGGGATATCGAAAGTGTCGCCGACCAGGTGCGGGCAACAGGGCGGCGGTGTTTGCCTATCGTGGCCAATGTCGCGGACAGTGCAGATGTGCAACGCACAATTGACGCCACGCTGGCAGAGTTTGGGCGGATTGATATCTTGGTCAATAATGCGGCCACCGCGCGTGGGGATGATCGTGTGCCAATGACCGAATTGTCTGAAGAGGTGTGGCGGAAAGTCCTGGAAATCAAACTGACGGGGAGCTTTCTGATGACCAAGGCCATACTGCCGACACTGACCACACAAGGCCAGGGCGGCAGTATTGTCAATATCTCGTCGATTGCCGGCAAGCAGGGTCGGCCAAATATGGCCGCGTATTGTACTTCGAATGCGGGCATTCAAGGTTTCAGTCAGGCCCTGGCGATGGAACTCGCTCCGCATAATATCCGGGTCAATGCGGTCTGTCCGGGGGTGATCGACACCTCGCGGATGGACGATTTGGGCCGTGAGGACAGATGGGAGGCGACGATTAACCAGCTGATTCCGCTCAAGCGGGCCGGCAGCGATGAGGAAATCGGGAAGTTTATCGCCTATCTGTGCACGCCTGATGCGTCGTACATCACCGGTCAGTCGCTGAATGTCGATGGCGGCGTTGTCATGTGGTGAGGGAAGACAGGCAGGACGCTGGGGGAAGCCTTCCCGATCTCTTCGGCAATCTCTTTCGGACTAGGACACTACACGCACGCTCAGAATATCCCGGCGGGCATCAACATGGCCGATAACGACTTGGACTGGAGAGCCAAGCGGAAGACCACCGCCAGTATTGACCGAGACCACCAGGAGCGTGTCGTTCAGCTCAATAAAAGATCGCCCATATTGCTCGCGGACAACCTGGCCGCTGACCTGTTGTCCCTGCTGGGTTTCCAGCAGGCGCAGCAGCCAGTAGCGGGTACTCTCCCGCTCGCAGCGACGCGATGCTCCGCTTGATTCCTGAGCGCTGGCCGCCAGGACTTGGAGGCGTTCTTCATCAAAGAGCGCCTCGCCATGGGCAAGATGATGCTTGATTTGACGGTGGATCTGCAGGTCGTGGTAGCGGCGCAAGGGGGAGGTCACTTGCGTATAGGCGTCGAGTCCGAGTGCACTATGGGAGGCTGGCTGGATGCCCATTTTTGAAGGTTTCATCAGGCGTCGGGCGGCATGAATATACACCTGCTGGGTCGGCAATTGGTCCGCCTGGGGGACGGCTTCATCCGGCGGCGGTTGGCCAATATACAGGGCTGGCACGCCGTGCTGTAGGCAATAGCGGGCGGCTATCTCATTGGCCAGGATCATGCACTCGCCAACCAAGCTTCTTGATGGTGAGTCATTGGACAAGACAGAGACGTGAATGTCACTGTCGGTCACCCGTACTTTGATTTCAGCCCCCTCAATAATAACCGCACCATTTACGATCCGCTGGGCTTTGCGTAGCTGGGCGAGAGAATTGAGCTGTTGCAAGGCGTGTGTACACGCATCTGCTCCAGCATCGGCCAGCAAGTGGTCTGCTTCTTGATACGACAGCCGCCGTCCGACCCGGATAATACTCTGACAAATACGCTCGACTTGTAGCCGACCGGTCTCATTCAGGCTGGCGAAAAAACTCAGGCTGGGACGCTCGACGCCAGCGACTAAACTGGCTTTATCTTCGCTCAGGGCCGAGGGCAGCATAGGCAGCTTGCCAGCGGGCAGGTAGACTGTCGTGCCTCTCAGCAGTCCGGCGCGATCGATGACCCCGCCAGGCGGAATAAAGAAGCTCGTATCGGTGATATGCACGCCGATGAGCGGCTGGCCGTTTTCTTCGCTCAGACTCAAGGCGTCGTCAATTTCGGTTGTGTCAGCATCATCAATCGTAAAGGTCAGGAGCGATCTGAGATCGGTATAGCCGGGCGGAACGTCTGGAGCGTTTTGGGGAAAATTGGGCGTCTCGGCCGCAGCTTGTATAACCTCATCTGAAAAGTGGGTTGGAATCTGATAACGCAGAATGCTCAACTCTTCGTTGGCGTCCCAAATCCCAAGCCCGACTAACAGTTGAAACGCCACGTCCCAAGGATGGCCTTTGGTGCGGAAGTCGATTTCGTCCAGCAATTTCAGCGCGGATTGCTTTTTCTCATAATTGTCTCCATACAGAGCCAAACCCTTCAACAGATCGAGAAAACGTTCCATGCCCTCTGGCGCGGGGACCGTCCCTGGCGCGGCTTGTTGAGCTTGGACCCAGGCGATGAATTCGCCTTGGGTTTGGAGTCGGATGCGCTCCCTCTCTTGTTGATGCAATAGCTCCTCGACATTCTTGGAATCGCGTCGGACAAAAACACCGACCTGTTTTTCTTTAAAATAGACACTTTCGCGCCACAGGACATCAAGCACGCTGGCCATGGCCAAGGGCTCGTCCGCGGACGCAAGGAAGCCGGCGAGTTCCGGCCACTCAAACGTGTCGGTTTCTTCCTCTTCCAGGAGATCCCACAGCTCTTTGAGGTCCACTGTTTGCGTCTGGGCGTCGATTTGACCGCGCAGTTTCCGGAAAGATTTTTTCAGCTCTTCCAGCGGCTGGGTAGGCGACAGCGTATGGCGACAATCAAGGAAAATGCGATCGGGGACAAGGATCGATTTTTTCCCATCTTCGCCGAGAATTTCGACTTGTGTTTTGCCCTTGGTCGTGGTCGAGGGTTCTTTATTAATGACGCCCAAGGCCAGGCGGTTGCGTTCACGGTAGACAATAACGGTTCCAATCTGCATAGTAAATAAAAATGACCGGCCTGAAGGGTTTTGTACACTATGCCCGCCACTATGCTGCAAGTCAAAGTGATCCAGAGTATGCAAGAGGTGAACCAAGCAGATTGGGACGCCTTGGTCGGCAACGGTTCGCCGTTTCTTGAATGGGGCTGGCTGTCGAGTATGGAAGACGCGCGCTGCGTGACCCCGAAGACTGGCTGGCAATCCCAGCATCTGGCTGTGTACGACGACGACTGTCTGGTTGCCGCCTGTCCGCTGTACCTCAAGGGCCATAGCATGGGAGAGTTTGTCTTTGACCACTCGTGGGCGGATGCCGCCGAGCGAGCTGGCATCGAATATTATCCCAAGATGCTGGTCGGGGCTCCGTTTACGCCTGCAACTGGTATCCGCTTTCTGACTGCACCGGGTAGCGACCGGCGGGCTTTGATTCAGCTCCTGGGCCAGACTTTACAAGAGGTGTGCCAGAAAAATGATTTCTCCTCTGTGCATGTGAATTTCTGCCTGCCGGACGAAGTCGAGGCACTGGCCGAGATTGGCTACCTCAAACGGATGGGCTTGCAATATCAGTGGCTCAATTACGACTATCAGACTTTTGACGATTATCTGGCCCATTTTCGTAATAAACGCCGCAATCAGATCAAACGCGAAATGCGCGAAATGGATCTGCAAGGGGTAACGATTGAGGCGCTGAGCGGTGATGAGATTCCAGATGATCTCTTTCCGCGTATGTATACGCTGTATAAAGCCCATCTCGACAAGCTGTACTGGGGCCGCCAATACCTCACCTCCGAGTTCTTTGAGCTCCTCGCTGAGCGCTTTCGTAAAAATATGTGTTTTGTGGTCGCCCGGCTCCAGGGCAGGATTATTGCCGGCACGGTGAATGTCCAGAAAAGTGGCGTGTTGTACGGTCGCTATTGGGGCTGTTTTCGAGAACTGCGCCACTTGCATTTTAACGTGTGTTATTACGCCGCTATCCAACACTGTATCAAGAATAGGATGATCCGTTTTGAGCCTGGAGCGGGTGGCGACTTTAAGCGCTTGCGGGGTTTTGATCCACAGCCGACGACCAGCATGCATTTTCTGGCTGAGCCACGGCTGTCCGAAGCCGTCGGCAACTTTCTTGAGCGCGAACGTGATCGGGTCGATAACACCATCGATTGGCTCCAAAAGGAGAGCGAGCTGAAACTCACGGCGACTAACGCCAAGTTGTTGCCGCTGTGTGAGCCGGGAAAAACGGAGCCGGAATAGTCAGATCAGTCACAGGCTGGCTGCGCGGCCGCCTACAATGCTGCCCCAAATATCGCCCAAATATCGCCTAAAATATCACGTTGACAGTCGGAGTCGCGCGGCGTAACATACCGATCACACCGGCCACCAGGCCGTTGGGGGAGCCGAAATTTTGGCTGAGAGGATGGGGAGAGATTGACCCATCGACCCCTGGAACCTGCACTGGATAATGCCAGCGAAGGGATAACGGTGTCATTTTTATCTACGTTTTTTTCTTCCATCATCATTCCTCAGATTAGCCGCAGATTGGTTAGGACGTATGCCGATACCCGGGCGGACAGACAGGCTCGCCCGGGGGGGCTGGGGAGGGGATGTCTTTCGCCTGCGAAAAAGGGGGTATAGCGATGAGCAATACTGGGACACATGGACACACTGGGCAGAGCGCAGACAGTATGCAGGAAACCGTGTTGACAACACGTCCTATTCCTGGCTCGCACAAGGTGTACGTCGAAGGGACACAGGCTGGAGTGCGGGTCCCGTTTCGTGAGATTCCCCTGTCTGCAGCGGTCGAGCATGGCCATCTGAATGGGGGGCGGAACTCCCAGGCTGAGGAGCGAGGTGAGGCTGGAACGGTGATCGTGTATGACACATCCGGGCCGTATACCGATCCGGCTGTGACAATCGATGTGCGCCACGGCATTGCCCCCCACCGTGTAGACTGGATCACCGCCCGCGGCGACGTGGAAGAGCTGGCTGAGAGTTCTTCGGACTATGGCCGTCTGCGGGAACTCGACGCCTCCCTTGCCGGGCTGCGATTTCCACATCGCCGCCGTCCACTCCGCGCCCGCGCCGGACACAATGTCAGCCAGATGCACTATGCGCGCCGGGGCCTGATCACGCCTGAGATGGAGTATATCGCCATTCGTGAAAACCAGGCCCGCGCCCTGGCCGGGCAAAGTGCACCCCAGGCTAGTCAGAACGGGAATGGCAACGGACACGGCGTTGCGCAACATCCCGGCCAATCCTGGGGGGCGAGTATCCCGTCGGCAATTACGCCGGAATTTGTCCGTGCTGAGGTGGCCCGAGGCCGGGCGATTATCCCCGCTAACATCAATCATCCTGAGCTGGAGCCGATGATTATCGGTCGGAATTTTTTGGTCAAAATCAATGCCAATATCGGCAACTCGGCTGTGACTTCGTCGATTGAAGATGAGGTTGAGAAAATGATCTGGGCGACCCGTTGGGGCGGTGACACGGTCATGGATCTTTCGACTGGGGCGAATATCCACGAGACGCGTGAGTGGATCTTACGCAACTCGCCGGTGCCTATTGGCACGGTGCCGATCTATCAAGCCTTGGAAAAAGTTGACGGCAAAGCCGAAGACCTCAGCTGGGAAATCTACCGCGATACGCTGATCGAGCAGGCTGAACAGGGGGTGGACTATTTCACCATCCATGCCGGTGTTTTGTTGCGCTATGTTCCGCTGACTGCCAAACGCCTGACCGGGATTGTGTCGCGCGGCGGGTCTATCCTCGCCAAGTGGTGTCTGGCCCATCACCAAGAAAACTTCCTGTACACCCATTTTGAAGACATTTGTGAGATCATGAAGGCTTATGATGTGTCGTTTAGCTTAGGCGATGGACTGCGACCAGGCTCGATTGCCGATGCAAATGACGAAGCCCAGTTTGGAGAACTGGAAACCCTGGGCGAGTTGACCAGCATCGCCTGGAAACACGACGTCCAGACCATGATTGAAGGGCCGGGCCATGTTCCTATGCATATGATCCAAGTCAATATGCAGAAACAGATCGAAGTCTGTCAGGAAGCCCCGTTCTACACCTTGGGACCCCTCACGACAGATATCGCCCCAGGCTATGATCATATTACGTCTGGCATTGGAGCGGCCATGATTGGCTGGTTCGGCTGCGCTATGCTGTGTTATGTGACTCCCAAAGAGCATCTTGGCTTGCCGGACAAAGAAGATGTCAAAGAGGGTGTGATTACCTACAAAATTGCCGCTCATGCGGCCGACCTGGCCAAAGGTCATCCTGGGGCACAGGCGCGCGATAATGCGCTTTCGCAGGCACGTTTTGAATTCCGCTGGAAAGACCAGTTTAATCTGTCGCTTGATCCTGAGACTGCCCAAGAGTTTCATGACGAAACCTTGCCCGCAGATGGAGCAAAAGTGGCGCATTTTTGCTCAATGTGCGGCCCCCATTTCTGCTCAATGAAGATCACCCAAGATGTCCGCGACTACGCAGCCCAAAAGGAAATGGATGAACAGGCAGCTCTTGAAGCGGGGCTGAAAGAAAAAGCGGAAGAATTTAAAACAGGGGGCGCTCAGATTTATCGCTAAATCAGGACGGGGGCAGATAGGCCGGGAAAAATCCCTGTCTGCCTCATCCTCAATTCCCAATCCCTCATCCTTAATTCTCAAACTGTAATTGACAGTGCCCATCTCTCATCTTTATATTCTCGGCTAATAGAGGAGAGTGGGCATGTCAAGACTCAAAGCGATTCCAGGTGGGAAGGACGGCAAGGGCAAAGAGAAGACGCTTTCCCTGGTCTACGGACTGTGTTTGTACCCTGCTGATAAGGGCGCGCAAATCGAACAGGTCGTCGGAGGTGAGGTGCAGTTGCACGACGGATCTTCCAGCCGTGTCCCGCTCCACATTATTGAAGGCACGCGCGACCACATCCGGGCCCAGCTGCTGGCGAGCATTGACGCATTCTTCGATATTTATAGCGACGAGGCTTTTGAAACGAGCCGGTCCGCCCGTTCTCAGAAGAACGAGTCGGAAGACGCTGGTTGCTGAGCTGCCTGGGGAGGATTCATGCCGCATCCCGAAGCGATTCAAGACCTCATTCGGAACTATCCGCTGCTGACCCTGGTCGGCAATACGCCACTTGTGCCAGTCACCCTGTTCCAGGACGAACTGCCTGAGGTTGAACTGCTGACCAAGTGTGAATTCTTAAACCCGGGTGGATCTGTGAAAGATCGCCCTGTATTGCGGATGCTGACTCAGGCGATGGCAAATGGGGAGTTGCCGCCAGAGCGGGTGGTTCTTGATTCGTCATCTGGCAATGCCGGAATTGCGTATGCCATGATCGGCTCAATCCTCGGCCGCAAAGTCGAGCTGGTTGTACCCGAAAATGCGAGTGCAGAGCGCAAAAAACGTATTCGGGCGCATGGCGCAAGCCTCATCCTGACCGATGCCGTTGCTGGGTATGATGAAGCCCTGCGCGAAGTCCGGCGCCGCTATGAAGCCCAGCCTGAGTATTACTTCTTTTCCGATCAGTACAGCAATGAGAACAATTGGCGGGCGCATTACGAGACGACCGCCGAAGAGATCTTATCTCAGACGGGTGGCCGGATTGATTGGTTTGTCGCCGGAGTTGGGACGGGCGGGACGATCACTGGGGTCGCCCAACGCCTGAAAGAGTACAATCCAAAAATCAAAATCGCGTGTGTTGCTCCCGAAGAGTTTCCCGGCGTGGAAGGACTCAAGCCCTTAGGCCCAGAGTACATTATGCCGGAGATTTTTGACCAGGATCTCGTTGACGAGTGGGTACCGGTGCAGATAGAGGATGCCTACACGATGTGTAATAGGGTTGCCAGCCTGGGATTCTTTGTCGGCCAATCTTCGGGAGCATATCTGTATGGCGCCTGGCAAATCGCGCAGCAAATCGGCCAGGGACGCATTGTCACCTTATTCCCCGACATCGGTGAGCGGTATAGCAGCACCAGTCTGTGGGATGCTTAAGAGGTTGTTGCCAAACTGATTGCACGCGCTGGGCTTACTGCATCTGCTGCGCTTGGACGACCAGCGTTGCTCAATGTGTATCTGGCTGCCTTGGCCTATTTCGCAAATCCTTTGCGTAGGGCCTTGACCACTTTCATCATGCCCGTCGCAGATGAGGCTTTCTCTGCGTTGACCAGCTGCGCCATTGCTTCTTGCTCGGCCTTACTCAGACCCTGTTTCTTTTGGAGTGCGGGGTCGCGGATAAATTTTTGCCACATTGACATGCCAGGGGCGGCCGGTTTGGCTTTGCCCAGGAGTGTCCGGACCCGTGGATTGGCTAGCAGATAGAGGTCCTGGGGGTCAATCTTCAGTGCCGATGAGAGTTTCTCAACGACTTTTTGGCTCGGATGGCGCATGCTCCGCTCTAAGTAGCCGATATAGTTTGCCTTGACCCCGACTTTTTTTGCGACCATTTCTTGGGTCAAGGATAACTCGCGCCGCCGGTCCTCAATCACGCGTCCAAAGTTTTTTTCTGCCATAACAGGAGGCCCTCCTCAGACCTTGGATAATTGAGATAACTTGCTCGCTACTAGCAGATTTCGGCTCTGTGTGCAAAATATTTGCGAACAGTGTAGGAACAAATATCGCACAGTGAGAGATGAGGCTGCCGTCACTTCGAGTGTTTTCGGTGTGTAGTCCGTTTCAACCCTTGCCGCTATGCTTCATTTCCATTCAGTGTGCTCAGTTGTGGAGACGAAAAAAGCCCGCATGCTGGCGGGCTTCGGGATGGTCGCACGGTGATTCGAACACCGGACCTCTTGCATGTGAGGCAAGCGCTCTAACCGACTGAGCTATGCGACCGGACAAAAAATATTTTATCATGGGTCGATCAAGCTTGTAAATGGGGGCGCTTGGCACTCGCTGTGTGTGTGGAGGGGAAAAATGAGCGAGCACGAGACTATGGACTGGAGGAGCTGGCGGCCTTGCTCGATCCGGTTGATGAAGAAGACGTGCTTGAGGAGGAGGTTTCGCTTTTCGATTCGCTCTTCGTTTGCGCCTTCGCGTCGCTTTTGGTTTCACTTTCGGACGCGTTCTTAGACGCGCCCTTGGCCTCCTTAGAATCATCCGACGAATCTTTGGAATCCGAAGAGTTCTCGGAATCTTTCGATGGTTTGCCGTTTTTGAAATCAGTCACGTACCAACCAGTGCCCTTTAGATGAAACGCGGATTGGGAGATCAGTTTTGAGACCTTGGCACCACATGTCGGGCATTTTTTCAGCGCGGGTTCGGTAATCCGCTGGGTTATTTCAAAATCCCCGCATTTTTTGCAGGCATACTCATAAATTGGCATGAATATCGTCCTCCGCCAAGAGCATAATAAAGCATAGTCAGGTGTGAAAGAACGCTAATCATCCCGCTTTTTTTTGTCAAGTCTTGCCAGCTGTTCAGTGAGCTTGTGGATCACTATTGTCGGCGTTGATGTCCGGACAAGCACCTGCTTTGTCCGGCTTTTTGCTCCAGCTTGGAGCGATACTGTTGCCCGCGGTACGGCCAGGAGTTGGGCGATAAAAGCCATCAGAGCAGCGTTTGCCGCGCCGTCAACAGGCGGCGCAGTCAGTGCAACTTTCAAGGCTTCGGCATACAGCCCAACCAGACGGTTTTGAGACGCGCGAGGTTGGAGACGGATGTGCAAGACCACGCCGTGCGGGTTCGTGCGCCAGGGGTGAGACATGAGACAATCAACGACAAAAAAGGACACACTGCCGCACAAGAAACATTACTGGAGTCGCATCGCAATATCAGTCAGACTCTGGACCAGAAACGATTGCAGAAAAACGATCGTGATAAGGACAACAATCGGCGAGAAATCAATGCCGCTGTACGAGGTTGGAAAAGGTAGTAAACGGCGGGCATGGTATAGGACTGGATCGGTGGCACTGTGCAGAAATTGGACAATGGGATTGGATGGATCAGGGCTCACCCACGAGATAATAGCTCGGCCAATGATGAGGAACATGAAGAGGGACAGAACCATATTCAGGATGTAGGCAATCGTTTGCAGCAAATTTCCGATAATAAACATCGTTCTGGATCCTCCTGTTTAGCCTTTGCCTAAGGCACGCGAGCGTCGGGTTGCGGCGTCTATCCCGGCAACAATCGTTTTCACAAAATTTCCCTTATTGAGACGGGCGAGTCCCGCCACAGTCGTCCCACCGGGAGATGACACCATCTCACGTAATACCTGGGGTGTCTGGCCGGCTTCTTGGAGCATGGCAGCAGCTCCAGTGAGCGTTTGCAATGCCAGCTGGGTTGCCATCTTTTGAGACAAGCCGGCTTTGACGCCGCCTTCAATCAGCGCCTCAGCAAACAAATACACATACGCAGGGCCACTGCCACTCAAGCCGGTGACCGCATCCATCAGGCCCTCATCTTTCACCGCTGTGGCTTCACCAACCCCCCGGAACAGGCTCAGGGCAAGTTTTTCGTCCTGTGCGGTCGCTTTCTTACCACGCGTCACAACGGCCATGCCTTTGCCGAGTAGGGCTGGCGTATTGGGCATGACCCGTATGACCCGTGCCATGCCGCCCAGGCCATTTTCAAGCCGTTTGAGGCTGGCGCCGGCAGCGATGGAGATACACACGTGCTGTTTGGTCACGGAGGGTTGAATCTCAGCCATGACCCGGTCCAAGATTTGGGGTTTGACCGATAACACAATGGTCTGAGCGGTTTGGACGAGCGTGGTATTATCGCGTAGTCCCTCGACTTTATAGGCCCGCTTTATTTTCGTTAGCTGGGCAGGCATGGCATCGCTGACCAGTATGTCCTGGGCTGTATACAGCTTGGCCCCAATTAAACCCTTAATCAGTGCCCCAGCCATATTCCCCGCCCCGATAAACCCAATCTTTTTCATGCTATTCGCCTCGTTTCTTCTTTTTTGACAGCATACGGTGAACGGTTTGCCGAGTCAGCGCTCGCCAAAAATAGCTCGACCGATGCGGACCAGGGTCGCCCCTTCTTCAATCGCAATTGGGTAATCATTCGTCATGCCCATTGATAACTCGTGCAGATCGATATTCGCCCCGTTCATGCTTGCATATTCCGTCCGCAAACGGGCCAGCTCCTGAAAATATGGGCGCGATGCCTCGATTGTTTCACCTGGCGGTGGAATCGTCATCAAGCCCTCAACCCTGACATTGGGCAACGTCGCCACCCGCTCCAGTAGCGGCCCAATATCGTCCTTGGTCAGCCCACTTTTTGTTGTCTCCGCGCCAAGGTTGACTTCTATCAGAGTTGGTACGGAGATGGCCTGTTTTTCAGCCTGCCGCTGGAGTGCTTGGGCCAACCCAATGCTATCAAGCGAATGAATCAGGCTGAATAGCGGCAGGCCCATCTTGGGTAGGACAATTTTGACTTTGTTGCGCTGTAAATGGCCAATCAAATGCCACCGAGCAGGCTCAGTGATTTGCGCCTTTTTGTCCTGTGCTTCCTGCACGTAATTTTCACCAATATCTGTTGCCCCAGCTTTGAGTGCCGCGCGCACATACTCGGCTCCCTTTGTCTTGGCCGCGCAGACAATTGTCACCTCTTCCGGCTGCCGACCGCAGCGACGGGCAGCTTGGGCGACCTGCTCACGAATCTGGGCGAAGCTTTGTGCGATGTCAGCTGTCATATCGATTCCTGTACGACTCGTTGGGGTTCGTCTCGACGAGTCCGAGTGTTTGCAACGCGCTTAATACCTCGTCCATCGGCAGGCCCACAACATTGGTGTAAGAGCCTGCTACACCCTGAACCAGATCGCCGCCCAAGCCCTGGACTGCATATGCTCCAGCCTTATCGGCAGGCTCACCCGTCGCCAGATAGGATGTAATCTGCGCTGCCGACAGCGTTTTAAAAGTCACCGTACTGGTCACCAGCTGATGGGCTGTTTCCTGGCGTTCCGCGTGGAGGATAATAAAAGCTGTCATTACATGATGGCTCCGTCCCGAGAGCAGCTGAAGCATACAGCTGCCATCGGCCTCATCACGTGGTTTGCCCAGGATTTTTCCATCGATCTCAACAATCGTGTCAGCCGCTAAAATCCAAGCGTGTGGGTGCCGCGTGGCTACTTCACGGGCTTTTTCTTCCGCAACCCGTACGACATAGTCTTGCGGAGCCTCTGCCGGCCACACCTCTTCCGTGGTCCGGCTCGGAACGATAGTGAAGACAAGCCCGGCTTGAGTGAGCAGTTCCCGGCGGCGAGGCGAAGCAGAGGCCAAGATAAGAGGGGTGAGTGAGATGGGTGGTGTCGGTGGCATGCGTGTTTTATTTTTTGAAATGTGGAATCACTTCTGCACCAAATTGCCGGATACACTCAACAACTCGCTCTGGTGACGGACCTAGTGGTAAACGAAAGCGCATAATCAGGTAGTCAGCGCCAGCAATTTCTGTCCACATCTGTATCTGTTCGATACACTCCTGGGGTGAGCCCATGATCAAATATTTTCTCAGCTTATCAATCGTAAAATCAGTTTCAGACTGAAACTCGTCATTCGGTGAGAGCAGATTCCAGCGATAATAAAAAAGCATCTCTTGGACCCACAGCGGCCCAAAAATATCTTCAGCCTCTTGACGCGTTGGGGCAACCCAGCCGTCGCGCATTAAAACAACTTTGGGCTTCCGCCCGTGTGCCTCAGCACTTTCACGGTACACAGCGGCCTGCTCACGCAGTTTCTCTTTCGGTTCCCAAAAGGGCAGGATACCCCAGGCATCGCCCAGCCGCCCGGCCCGTCTAATCGCTTCCGGATAGGCCGCCCCAATCCACAATGGTGGTCCGCCGTCCTGGTAAGGCTTTGGCGTGAGCATGATGTCATCAAACTGAAAACGTTTGCCGTGATAGGAAAACGGCTCGTGGCTGCTCCACGCCTGGCGCATAACCTCCAGGCTTTCCTCAAAGCGAGAAAAGCGTTGTTTGTAGGGCGCATTAAACAGCCGAAAATAATCAGGGTGATAACCCAGCCCAACGCCTAAGACGACCCGGCCTTTGGACATCAGATCGATCATGGCTACGTCCTCGGCCAGATGCAGCGGATTATAATACGGTGTCTGGAGGACAAACGTGCCGAGATCAACCCGTTCCGTCCGGGTTGCATACCCGGCCAGCATGATCAGGGGAGGGGGGAACATGGTTTCGGTGCGGTGGTGCCGCTCCGGCAGAAAGAGACCATCAAAGCCCGCTTTTTCCGCTTCAATACCTTCATTGAGCAACTGATCACAAAAGGCAGCAGCGGCCTCACGTGACGGCTCCGGCTGCTCGTATGGACCACCGTGGGTGTCTGGCATATAGCCGATTTTCATACGTCTTCCTTGTGCGCTGTGAGCGGTGAGGGGAAAGGTGGGTCACGCCCCACCCGACTCAGGACTCAGCACCTGAAACTCAGCACTCTAATACGACTTCGGCAGTCCCAACACATGTTCGCCAACGTAATTGAGGACCATTTCCTGAGAGATGGGCGCGATACGGAACAGGCGCGCTTCACGCCAGTAACGCTCGACATCGTACTCTTTAATATAGCCATAACCGCCATGGACTTGCATGGAGCGGTCTGCCGCTTCACATGCCGCTTCGGCGGCCATGTATTTGGCAATATTAGCCTCTTTGCCGCACGGCTGGCCTTGATCGTACATCCAGGCTGCTTTTTGGACCATCAGCTCAGTGGTCTCGAGCTTGGCAAACGATTCAGCCAATGGGAACTGGATGCCTTGATTCATGCCAATCGGTCGGCCAAACACCACCCGCTCTTTGGCGTATTGCACGCCTTTTTCGATCGCCCGTTTGCCCATACCGATGCACTCGGCAGCAATGAGAATCCGCTCTGGATTAATGCCGTCCAAGATGTAGTAAAAGCCCCGGCCTTCTTCGCCAATCAGGTCTTCCTTGGCGACATGCAGGTTATCGATAAACAGGGTATTTGTATCAATGGCTTTGCGACCACATTTATGCAGCTCTGTGATTTCAACCGCTTGGGGGTCGATATCGGCAAAAAAGAGGCTCATGCCCAAGGTTTTCTTCGGCGACTCTTCATACGGTGTTGTGCGCGTCAGGAGCAACATTTTTTTGGATTCGCGCGCCTTGGTGATAAAGACTTTCTGACCATTGACGACATAGCCGTCGCCTGCGCGCTTGGCAAAGGTACTAATCTGGGTCGTATTGGTGCCCGCGTCTGGTTCGGTGACGGCAAAAGACACATGGATCTCACCGCTTAAGATGGCAGGCAGATATTTCTTTTTGGCTTCCTCAGTCCCGTATTTGATAAGCGGTTCCAGACCAAAAATACCCAAGTGAATCGCCGAGCACGCCTGCGTGCCACCCCCACACTCGGCCACGGTCTGCATGACAATCGCTGCTTCGGTGATACCTAAGCCACTGCCGCCATATTCGGGCGGGATTGTGACGCCGAGCCAGCCGCCATCCGCAATAGCCTGATAGAAATCCCACGGAAATTCACCGGTTTCGTCTCGCTCACGCCAATATTCGTCTGGGAAACGGGAGCATAGGGCTCGGATCTGTTGTCGAATCTCTTGGTGTTCTTCGTTGAGTTGGAAATCCATGCTGCCTCCTTCGTATAGGCTTCCTTACCATTTGCGTCGGTAGGGGCGCAATTCCTTGCGTGTTCGGACTACCTGGGATACTGATAATTGAAAATAGAGGAGGCGCACTATGGCAGGGCGCATGGATGGAAAAGTCGCGATTGTCTCAGGTGGCGCAAGCGGGATCGGCGCTGCGCATGTACGGGTTTTTGCGGCTGAAGGGGCAAAAGTCATTGCTGGCGACTTACAAGAAGACAAAGGCCAGGCTGTTGTCGAAGAGGTCAATAAAAATGGTGCTGAAGCAGCCTTTTTTCGCCTTGATGTGACCAGAGAAGAAGATTGGTCTCACGCTGTCAAAGAAGCCGTGTCTCGTTTTGGCAAGCTGACTACGCTGATCAATAACGCTGGCATCTACTGGCCACGCGGCACGGAGGAAGAAACCGTTGAAGGCTGGAACACCATGATTGCCGTCAATCAGACTGGCGTGTGGCTGGGCATGAAAGCTGCTGTTCCAGCCATGCGTGAGGCCGGTGGCGGGGCGATTGTGAATATTTCTTCGTTGTATGGCCTGATTGGCAGCCCCGGCTCGATTTCCTACCATGCGACAAAAGGGGCAGTCCGACTGATGACCAAGTCCACGGCCCTGGAGTACGTGAAACAAGGCATTCGGGTCAATTCGATTCATCCCGGCCAGATCGATACCCCGATTCTGGGTGATCTCACCCCGGAGATGGATGCCCAGATCAAAGACGCCACCCCAATGGGGCGTTTAGGCCGACCGGAGGAGATCGCCTATGGGTCGCTGTATTTGTGCTCCGACGAGGCAGCCTTTACCACGGGGGCGGAACTGGTCATTGATGGCGGCTGGTTTGCACAGTAAGAGAGGAAAGCGATGAACCGACAAAGCACGATTCAACTCACCCCGGAAGAGCAAGAGGCGTACTTGGCCGAAGCCAGGACGATGACGCTGTGTACCATAGATAAGAACGGCTATCCGCACGCCGTCGCCATGGCCTATATGGTCAAGGATGGCGTTATCTACATGACTTCCTTCGAGAAGGCGCAAAAGGTGGTCAATGCGCGCCGTAATCCCAAGGTCAGCGTCATGATCGAGTCCGGCACCGCGTATGACACACTCAAGGGCATCATGATCCGTGGGGATTGCGAAGTCCTGGATGAATCCGAAGAAGTCTGGAACGTCATGCGCGAGATTCGCCGTTTCCAAGGTGGAGAGTCGGCGGCTCCAGATGATGCGGTCATCAAAGAACGAGCTAAGAAGCGGGCAATTCTGAAGATTACTCCAGTCAAAACGTCCAGCTGGGATCATAGCAAGCTGCCCAAAGACACGTACTGAGTGGCGTGGACGGTTCCTCGTCTGTCGGGGCTGCTATGGGGCGCAGGCCCGAATCGCTTCCAGAACGCCTTCTTTGCCGTGTGGTCCACTGGCAGCCGGAAAAATGACTGGGAGGTGTATGCCTGATGCCCGATAGGCTTCGACCCGTTTGCGACTCTCGGCCGCCGGGCCGACAATACCAAGGGCTTGGACCATTGCATCGGGTACCAACTGGGTGGCCTTTGCACGATCGCCGGTGAGCCACGCCTGGCGGACGGCGTTGGCTTCTTCAGGGAAGCCGCTTTCTGCCATCAATCGGTTATAGCGCGGAAAGAAACCGGCATAGAAGGCTGCCGTTGGTCGCAAACGATCAATCGCTTCGCGGGGATTCTCAGATATGCTGCAGGGCAACAGCGACACAATATCAACATCGTCAGGACGACGCCCTGCTCGCCGCGCGCCAACGGCAATATGTTCAGCAGCCTTCCGGCCTGCTTCAAGCGTACTCCAGACCATGATTGTTCCCTGGGCGATTTCGCCGCAGGTTTCCAACATCTGAGGAAAGACGGCTGACAGGTAGATCGGGACCTCGCGCCGGATTGGCTCAAACCACAGATCAAAGCGGTCGATGCTGATCTCCTGGCCGTGATGCGACACCTCGCCATCACGTAGCAGGGTGCGGATGATGTCTACCGTCTCTCGCATGCGTTGGACAGGTTTGGCGTAGGGAAGCCCATGCTCCGGCTCGACCTGGACCTTGTGGCTGGAGCCCAGCCCGAGAATCAAGCGTCCCTTGGAGAAGTGGTCAACACTGGCCGCCGCCATTGCCAGGGTTGGTGCGCTGCGGACAAAAATGCTGCTGATACTTGTCCCGAGCAGGATCCGTTCCGTTTGGACGGCACACGCTGACAAGATCGAAAACTGATCTCCGCCGTGTCCTTCGGCGATCCACGCCGATTCGTAGCCAAGTTCTTCGGCCAGTTTGACGCATTCAACGATATGTGGTGGGGACATGCCTCCGGCAAAAGCCACTCCAATGCGGGCCATAGCTGATTCCTCTCGTGTGTGGCGCTGTTGCGCATTGTTTATGCTGTCACTGTTTCCGTCAACTGCTGGCAGGGCGGGCGGGTGTCTGACGGGCTACGGCAGAAGGATTGTTGGCTGAACGTTCCTTGCTGTATTTCCTAAATCAGTCCTCCGCCGCTGATATTCAGAATCTGGCCGGTTGTATACGCAGCTGCGTCTGACACAAGATATGAGGTCGCGGCTGCAATTTCCTCGACGGTCCCAATGCGACCGGCCGGAATCTCTTCTGTAAACACGGCCATCTGGGCCTCGCTGATGCCGGCCAGGATCGGCGTATCGATGAGTCCTGGTGTGATCGCATTGACGGTGATACCCGAGGCAATGACTTCACGGGCGAGCGCTTTGACAAAGCCGTGCACGCCAGCTTTGGCGGCCGCCACATGAGTCGTATTGGCATAGCCAGTATTGCCTACCAGTCCGGTAATACAAATGACACGGCCCCAGCCCTTAGTGCGCATATCCTCGATCACTGCTCGGGTGCAGTTGAACACGCTTTTGAGATCAACCGCGATCATGCCATCCCACTCTTGCTCGGTCATGTCGTGCAGCGCCCGTGTCGAAAAGATGCCGGCGTTATTGACCAAAATATCTATACTGCCCAACTCACTCTGGGCGTGCTGGGTCATTGTCTGGACCTCGGCAAAGCGAGCAACATCAGCCTTCAGCCCTACAGCTCTGCTGCCAATAGCTTCGATCTCACTCACTACTCCGGCGATTCTCTGCTCGTTTCGACCAGTGATGACAACATTTGCTCCCTTTCGTGCGAAGGCCAGGGCAATACCGCGGCCAATGCCCGAACTCGAGCCGGTGACAAGTGCTGTTTTCCCCGCAAGACTCATACTGTCCCTCCCTATGTAAGCGTTCCCTTAGCATGCCTATGCCCCAGATGAGAGATAGGGTCAAGCTTCGTTGAGGCGTTCAACTATTCACATACCGCCAACTATTGCCACGGATAAAATCGTAAGGAAGCGAACGTTCGTGTCTGCATTGATTTTTGGTGTGTGTCCATGCCACTCTTGGACTGTCCCGACGCACGAGGGGGGAGGAGCGATGAAAGTCGCTATCGGAGTTGAAACATAAGGAGAGAAAACGATGAACTTTGGTTTGATCCTGACCGGCGGGAATCCGCAGCCCTGGCAAGTCTCATCCGCCCGGCTGTATCAGGGCCTGGTGCAGCAAGCCGTACTGGCTGAGGAATTGGGCTATGACACGGTCTGGACGGCTGAGCACCACGGAACCGATGAATACTTGTCTGCTCAATTCCCGGTCTTGGCGGCTATGGCAGCTCGTACGAGCCGTATCCGACTAGGGACGTATATTGTTATTCTGCCGCTGTACCATCCGCTCCGAGTAGCTGAAGAAGCAGCTACCCTTGATGCGCTATCTGAGGGCCGCTTTGACCTTGGGGTCGGGCAGGGCTACTACCTGGATGAATACGCGGCGTACAATATCCCTCGGCGTGAGCGGCCAACCCGTATAGAGGAGGGCTTAGCTATTCTGCGTGGTGTGTGGGAACAGGAAGAGTTCTCTTTTTCCGGCAAGCATTTCAACATTGCTCCGTTTTCTTTGCGTCCTCGGCCGGTCCAGCCTCGGCTGCCGCTATGGGTTGCCGCCGTTACCGAGAAAGCAATTGACCGCGCCGCTCGATATGGCTGCCACTTTGCCGGTGCGGGGAGTGCTACTGGGAACCAGTTCTATGAGGCGCGGTTGCAACACTATGGGCACGATCCGAAAAATTTTTCCAAGGGGGCTCTGCGCATGGTACATATTGCGGACACCCGAGAGCAAGCTTGGCAGGAAAGCGCTCCCCATATCTACCACCAAATGTCCGTCTACACCCACAAGCTCAACGAAGCCGGCGACTTTACCTTTCCAGGTGGCTACTTTGGTGCCGAACCCCTGCCGTCCCCCGAAAAAATGAGCACAACTCCAGGACTGCACTTTTTTGGCGCGCCGCTTATCGTGGGAACTCCCGCTGATGCCATTCAAGAACTCGAGCGTTCGCAGGCCGAATCGGGAGTCACTCATCTTGTCATGTGGATGCAGATTGGAGGCATGGACCCACGCCTCACCGAGCACTCGATGCAGTTGTTTGCGAAAGAAGTCATACCCCATTTTCGGAAGACGACTGCTGATTCCTGAGAAGCAAAACATATGCTGCCAGCCTACGGTATGATCCACGGCCGTTTCCAGCCTTTTCACCGTGGGCATCTTGAATACGCCCTGGCTGCCTTGGCCCGCTGCGCGCATCTGATTGTCGGCATCACCAACCCTGATCCGTCAGCCACTGTTGCCGAAGCAGCCGATCCACACCGCCACCTCCCCGCCGCCAATCCTTTCACGTTTTTTGAGCGACAGTGGATGGCCCGTGCCGCATTGGCTGAGGCTGGTATCGACACCGCCCGCGTCTCAGTCGTGCCGTTTCCGATTCATCATCCCGAACGCTGGCAGCATTATTGTCCTTCGGAATTGACACAATTTGTGCGTCTCTTCTCGGACTGGGGCACGGAGAAGTTCCGACGTCTAGAAGCCCACGGCTGGCCGGTTGAAGTGCTGGACGCGGGCAAAGAAAAGCAAGTCAGCGGCAGTGAGGTCCGCCAAAAGATTAGCGCTGGACAAGAGTGGCAGACGCTGGTGCCGGCAGCCGTTGCTGAGATTCTGAGGACAATAGAAGCTGAACGTCGCTTACACAATGACTAACTCCCCCACTCCTATTCTCTTTATCATCCTCGACGGTCTTGCCGACCGACCACAGGCTGCACTCGGTGGTCAAACGCCGCTTGAATCAGCGCATACCCCGCAGCTGAACCGATTGGCCCAGCTTGGGACAACAGGGCAGCTCGTCCCTCTTGCGCCAGGAGTGCCGCTCGAAAGTGAAACCTCACATTTTATTCTATTTGGTTATGGATTAGACCAGTTTCCTGGCCGGGCAGCCTTTGAAGCCGTCGGGCGCGGGATACAGGTGCCAGCCGATTCGGTCATTCTCTTATCGAGTTTTGCGACAACAAGGACACGAGAAGGAGTCGTGTACCGTGAGGCGATTCTGTGGGAGCAGCACCAAGCGAAAGATGAATACGAGTGTCAGGTCTTGAGTACGGCGATTGCCGAGTATGAAACGCATGGCATTCGCTTTTCCCTTCAAGAGTGTGGGCGTTGTGAAGCAATCCTCACTCTGACAGGCAATCCGAGTCGTTTCCTTTCAGATGTTGATCCATTGTATAATGGCGCAGCAGTCGCCAGAGCTCTGCCACTTGAAGAAGACGCCGATCAAGACAATGCCCAACGGACCGCAGCTGCCTTAAACGCATATCTGAGCTGGGTGCATCGCTGCTTGCAGACCCATCCCGTGAATCGAAAAAGACAGGAACGGGGACTCCCAGCCATAAACTTTTTATTGACAAAATGGGCAGCGGTGAGACCCCAGGTTCCAGCGTTTCTTGAACAAAATGGAATGCGAGCAGCGAGCATTGAGAATTATCCTTTGTACACAGGCATTGCCACAGTATGTGGCATGACGCCAGTGAAAGTCCCCCAGCATTCGAGCCTGGCCAAAGATCTCCAAGAGAAACTCAACGCGGCAGATGAGCTATTTCAGCAGGGGTATGAGTTTGTTCACCTGCATACCAAAGGACCAGACGTTGCCGCCCACCGGAAAGATCCGTTTGAGAAAAAACATGCAATTGGTGAGATTGATGCAACACTGCGTCCACTGCTGAAACGGATTGAAAGCGGTGAGGATTTGCTTGTTGTTGTCACCGGGGATCACGCCACACCAAGCAGCGGGCGACTGATTCATTCCGGCGAAGCTGTGCCATTGCTGATTGCTGGCGGGCCAAACGTGTTGGCCGACCACGTCGCCTCGTTTGACGAACGAGCAGTGATCCAGGGCGGACTGGGGCGGGTATATGGGCAAGAACTGATGCCGATTGTACTCAATCTCACCGACCGAGTGCGTCTGCATGGCATCCGTCATCAGCGCCAGTCACGCCCATATTGGCGCTGGAAACCCGAAGAACCTTTTACTGTCTAGACAATCCCCTCTTTTCCCAAATTGCTGAAGCGCTCCTCTCCTGGCCGGGCAGGCAACCGCCGCCGCCACCACAGCAAAAGCAACTCTATAGCTCAAAAACAACGATGGGATGACGCCACCGCCAGAGGAGGGGAAAGGCAGAAAGCATTTTAGGAGATTTGCCAGGGGACGAGCGCGGAACGTGTAGAACTCCAGATTGAGCCCTCTAATACCAGAGCCCACTGATCGATGAGAAACACCAGACTCGCCGGATCTACCGTCTTTCGTACTGCTGTTTCCCAAACAGCAGGGCTTTGGCCTTGTCATCCATCGGCTTTGCTTCAGATTTGAGGATTGCCAATCCCCGTTGTACGGCAGGGCGTGCTTCAAGCTGGTCATACCAGCGTTTCAAGTGCGGATAGTCTTCAAGCTTCTGGCCTTGGTTTTCGTGATAGCGCAGCCACGGGAACGTGGCCATGTCGGCAATTGAGTAGTCGCCGGCAAGATACTCATGCTCGCTCAGCCGTTTATCCACAACTCCGTACAGACGTGAGGCTTCGTTGGTATAGCGGTTAAAGGCGTACTCGATCTTTTCAGGTGCATACATCCGAAAATGGTGAGCTTGGCCGAGCATCGGACCAATGCCGCCCATTTGGAACATCAGCCATTGGATGACATCATAGCGTCCAGTCGGATCGCTCGGCAGGTATTGGCCCGTCTTTTCTGCCAGATACAGGAGAATCGCGCCTGACTCAAAAACAGCATATGGCTTGCCGCCGGGTCCATCCTGGTCAACGATGGCTGGCATTTTGTTATTCGGGCTGATCTTGAGGAATTCGGGCTCAAACTGGTCTCCCGTGCCAATGTTAATCGCATGGACAGTATACGGCATGCCAACTTCTTCGAGAAAAATGTGAACCTTGTGGCCGTTTGGTGTTGGCCAGGTGTAGAGATCGATCATGAGTGCTGTCCTTCCCGTTTCAAAGATATTGGCTGAAGCCTATCCCAGAATATCGGGACTGTCGAGGAAATTCGATGCAAGAAAAATTGCGAGAAGAGCACTCAAACAGCAATCCCTATTTGTCTCTATATCACATTGAGTGATATATTCCGGCACTCGTGTGGTGGTGTGTTTCGCGTGCCATGAACTCAATCCTTGATCCCCAAAAACCGATCAATCATCTGCTGTGTCAGAGCTGCTCCTGGCAAGGTTAAGCCCAGATCATGGCCCAGCTCTAAGGCCAGCCGTAAATCTTTATGCATGAGCTGCACGAGGGCTTCCGGGCCGGTGCTATAGGTGTCTTTGAAATTACGCTGACGCAGCCAATTGTCTGCGACTTTGCTCTGGCCGGCGCTGGCTTTGACAACTTCTTGAAAAACGTTGAGATCAAGTCCGGCCGTCTCTGCTAGTTTCATGCCCTCTGAGGCGGACAGCATATTGACGTAGACAATAAGATTATGAGCCAGTTTGGCCATTGAGCCCATGCCCAGATCACCCAGATGAAAAATATGAGATCCCGATGTCTCAAACACCGGCCGACACTTTTCAAACGCAGCCTTATCGCCGCCGACCATGTAACACAGCGTCTGGGCTTGTGCGCCACGCTCGCCGCCGCTGACTTCGGCATCGATGAGGCCAACTCCTCTGGCTTGGGCGAGTGCGGCAATTTTACGGATGGTCTTGGGGTGGACGGTGCTATGAATGGCAATCACACTGCCGGGCTTGGCTCCATTCAGAACGCCGCCTTCTTCTAAGATAACCGCCTCGACCTGAGCATCGTCTACCACGACGAGTTCAATGATATCTCCATGTGCGCCAATTTCGCTGGCTGAGCGGGCAGTTTTTGCTCCAGCCGCAGCAAGTTCGGCCATGGGTTCTGCACGCAGATCATAGACCATCAAGTCAAATGTGGCCTGGCTAGCCTGGGCTACATTGAGGGCCATGGGTTTGCCAATATTACCCAGACCAATAAAACCGACGCGTGTTGTTATTGTGTGTCCCTCCATTACTGTTCAAACGCATCCACCAAAGTCCGCAGATCGTCCGCTGTCAGGCGGCTGGTCGGTGGGGCGGCGACGACTGGCAGGTTGACCCCGGCTTGGGTGAAGGTTTCGAGTTGAGCGTGGCATTCTTCGGCGGTGCCAAAGATGTATAGTTCTTCGACCATTTTTTCGGAGATGGCAACCTCTGCTTGAGCACGGTCGCCGGCTTTCCAGTAGCCGTGGACTTCGTCGAGAATATCGCTATAGCCAAACCGCCGAAAGCCTTGGATATACGTGTTGGCTTGGCAATAACCGACTAACACCCGCCGCAGCTGTTTGAAGGTCCGCTCACGGTCGTCTGTGACCATGGTGTGGATATAACAGCCAATGTTAATATCTGCCAAGCGGCGGCCTGCCCGTTCAGCACCTTTGGCAATTTCTGCAATTGAGTGGGGAACTTCTCTGGCCGGAATCCAAGCCAGCTGAATACCGTCAGCAATCTCTCCGGCAAGTTGCAGCATCTTGGGATTCACCGCCGCGAGATAAATAGGCAGCTGGCTCGGGGCTGGAACACTCAGCTGAAAGCCTTTTGGGCTATAGAATTGTCCTTCATGCGTGACGCGTTCTCCCGCCAGCAGGCGGCGCAGGAGGGCCACGTATTCCCGCGTGCGCGCGAGCGGAAAATCCCATGGGATGCCATGCATGGTATTGATGTTGCGAGTACTCACGCCGAGGCCGAGACGCGCTCGACCTGGAGCGATGAGGTCGAGTGTTGCGGCTTGCATGGCGGTCAAGGTTGGCGGGCGGAGATACAAGGAGACAATGCCCGTCCCAATATGAATCCGCTGGCTGCGGGCGAGCAGGGCACCGACCATGGTACACGTCTCTGTTCCCCATGCTTCGCCGACCCACACACTGTCAAAGCCACGTTCTTCCGCCCGTTGAACGATCTCTGAGCAAATATCCATCAACATCCCCAGTGGTGGCAGACCGAGCCCTATGCGCATTGTTTCTCTCCTTTGTTTGGCTTGTCTTGATTCGGCTCAGAGAGGAGGCGGACAGGGACACAAGCGTTCCCAAGCCGCTGCCGCTCTAAATGCCTGGTATCTGCATTACCCATCCATATCCTCAGCCAGCTCGCTCCAGGTTGCGTATTGCTGTTCCAGGTCGCGCTTGACGGTTTCGTACTCAGTCGAAATCCCTTTCGCCCGTTGTGGGTCGCTGTAGGTCGTGCTATCTGCCATCAGCCTTTCAAGCGCCGTCTTTTTTTCTTCCAGGGTGCTGATGCGCTGTTCTGTTTCTGCTATTTGTCGTTCCCGCTTCTTGCGGTCCGCTCGGCTGGCTTTCTGCCGAGCGTGCAGCGCTTTGCCGCGTTTGGCCTCTTTAATGACAGAGAGGATGCCTGCAAGCTGGGCGGTGTTTCTGCCTGCTTTTGGCATTTGTCCTTGCCCGTTTAATTCTTCGACTCCGTTCAGGACAGGCTTGTGATTTTTCTCTTCTCGGTCTCGCTCTTTCCGGGCCAGGAACTCTTCAAACGAACCTGGATACATAAAGAGCTGACCGTCTTGCATCTCAATGACCTTGGTGACTAATCCCTCTAAGAAATAGCGATCATGAGACACCACAACAAAGGTCCCGGTGAACTGGAGCAGGGCCTGCTTGAGCACGTCTTTGGTCCGTATATCTAAATGGTTGGTTGGCTCGTCAAGAATCAGAAAGTTTGAGGCTTGGAGCAGCATCTTGGCCAAGGCCAGCCGGCTTTTTTCTCCGCCACTCAGGACTGAAACACGCTTTTCAATCGCATCGCCAGAAAACAAGAAGGTCCCCAATAAGGTTCGCAGCTCAGGGATAACATCAAAAGCCGCGCCAGCCTCAATCTCTTGATAGACGGTCCGGTCGCTGTCGAGTTTCTCCGCTTGCTGTTGGGCGTAGAAGTCGAGCCCAACTTGGTGACCCAGGACGCGTTGTCCTTGAGTGGGAGCCTCGACTCCAGACAGAATCCGGCTGAGGGTGGATTTGCCTGCTCCATTAATCCCGACGAGAGCAATCCGATCGCCACGTTCGATAATGAGATCAAGATCCTGAAAAACGTGGACCTGGTCGTAGTGTTTACTGACGTTGTGCAGTTCCAGCACCACCCGCCCGCTGCGGGGAGCGGCCGGAAAACGAAAGCGGACTCCAGCTGGCACATGTTGGGGCGGCTCCAAACGTTCGAGTCGGTCGAGCTGCTTCACCCGGCTTTGGACTTGGGACGCTTTGCGGGCGTTATAGCGAAAGGTCTCAATAAAACGGGTCGTCCGTTCAATCTCGGCTTGCTGCGCTTGGTAGGCTTTTTGGTAAGCTTCCACGGCTTGCTCAAACTGCTGCTCAAAGACCGAGTAGTTGCCCATGTATTCCGTCAAGGTGTGCCGATGGACCGCCGCAATGCGGGTGACAATCCGATCAAGAAA
This sequence comes from Binatia bacterium, assembly GCA_965231765.1. Classification (GTDB taxonomy): domain Bacteria; phylum Desulfobacterota; class Binatia; order Bin18; family Bin18; genus JAAXHF01. Next base: position 1,575,194 of record OZ246887.1, on the reverse strand, counting down.
CGAGCGATCATGAGAAATAATGACGACACTCCCCCGATAGGCATTGAGATAACCTTCCAGCCACAGCAGCGAATCAAGATCGAGATGGTTCGTCGGTTCGTCCAAGAGGAGAATATCCGGACGCTGTAAGAGGAGTTTGGCCAGCGTAATCCGCATCTGCCAGCCGCCACTGAAGGTGTCGGTCAACCAGGAAAACTGGTCTTCACGAAAGCCGAGTCCAGTCAGCACCTTGGCGACCTCAGCGTCGGCCCGAAAGCCGCCCAGTTCTTCGAAGCGATGTTGGAGCTCGCCATAACGGGCGAGTGCTTCTTGTTGCTCGGCTGAAGGCTCGGCATGCTGCTGGGCTTGCGAATCCTGTCCATTCGCTTCCAGAACCGTATGCAGGGTGTCTAACTCTTGCTGGATTTCGTTGAGTTCTGGCAGGGCTGCCCGGACTTCAGCAAACAGGTTCCGTCCGACAACGCTCATGCCTTCCTGGGGCAGATAGCCGACGCTGGTCTCGCGGTTGCGCTGGACTGCACCGGCATCTGGTTCGAACTGTCCCATGATCAAGCGAAAGAGGGTTGTTTTACCAGCCCCATTTGGGCCGACCAGGCCGACCCGGTCGCCTTTGCGGAGTTGCCAGTTGAGGTTGCGAAACAGTTGTTGTCCACCAAAAGCAAGGGAAAGGTTTGTGATCTGCAGCATGGCTTTTATAGTCTCTGGAAGTTATTGGCGTTGAAAGTGTGATATCGGCAGTGTCGTGGAGGGGAAACTGCTGGACTAGCGGCAGTGTCACAATGGCTTCTCAGTCGTCTTCCTCCTCGGCTGGAGCCAACAGCGGATCGCCGAGTGCTTGAATAATCCAGCGATGCACGTCGGTGACAAGGGTGATGGCAGATGGCCCACTATACAGCCAATAGCCGAGGTCTGGATAGGTGTGTCGATCAGCCCGGAGATGGGCCACGAGCCACTCGCAAGCAAGCACAGAACTCATCCGGTCGCGCTCGCCTCGGACGACAAAGAGCGGGCAGTATGGAGGGCTTTCAGGCTGCTTGAGTTCATTCTCCACATGCCGCGTCAAGGTCCGCACAGCTGTTCCTGAGTCAGGTCTCAGCTGTGTGTGTAACTGTTTTTGGAGGGCAGGGGTGAAGCCGGGAAAGAGAAACTCTTGGGCCATGCTGAGGCGTGGGGGAAATAGACTGCGTCCCCGCAGCAGAGCCGGGAGGGCGGACAGTCGGACGAGCGGTAAGGCAGGACGTTGGTGTGGTATCCAGGATCGCGGCAGCAGCGGGGCGCTACAAATGAGCGCACGCGGCGCACGCGAGATGAGACGAGGGGCTGCTTGCAGGGCGATCAGGGCTCCAAGATCAGCCCCCCACACAACCGGCGGGGCCCACAGTTGCTGGATGGCTGTGGTCACATCCTCAATATGGTCTTCCAAACGAATTTTTCCAATATCACTGACTGACTGGCTGCCTGGGCGTCCGCGTAAATCCAGCGCCCAACACTCCCAGCCACGCAAAGAGAGAGCAGTTGCGATATTTTGCCACATCCAACTGCCTGTCCATAGCCCATGGATCAACAACAGGGGAGCAGTAAATTTATTCCGTTCCGGGACGCTGAGCTCAGCACTCAACGCGGCGAGGTGTTGTTTCATACACAATAAAAAAAGGCCCTTTGCAGGGCCTTTTCTGGAGGAATCCTCCGCCTCAGTAGAGATATTATTTGACGGCTTTTTTGGCCGCTGGTTTTTTCGCCGTCGCCTTGACTACTGTTTTTTTAGTAGTCGTCTTTTGGGCTGTCGTCGTCTTAGCGGCCGGCCGAGCGGCTACTTTCTTGGCCGCTGGTTTCGCCTTGGCGGCCGCTTTGACGGTCTCGGCCGAGGTTCTGGCGGCTGGCTTGGCGGCTTTTTTGGCCGCTGTCTTTTTAGCTGCTGGCCGGGCGGCTGACTTTTTGGCCGTTGGTTTTTTCGCTGCAGTGGGCATAAAGACCTCCTAGTCTTACGTGTCTAACAATATGTCGCCGTATGGTTGTGGGAACCCGTATGTTGTACAGACGTTGTATATAGTACTGAGGCGGAGGCCTATCTCTCATCTTTTGTATCAAACCATGCTGTGTCCTGCAAGAAAAATCCCTGAATTTTTACCGTTTTTTTGCAAAAGCGGCCTTTCCGGGATATTCTGCACGCTTGCCGAGTTGTTCTTCAATTCTTAACAATTGGTTATATTTGGCAGTCCGCTCGCCACGGCTGACGCTGCCAGTCTTGATTTGACCGGTATTCAAGCCCACAGCCAAGTCTGCAATTGTCGCGTCTTCAGTTTCACCAGAACGGTGGGAAATAATCGACGCATAGCCATTTTTACTGGCCATTTCGACTGTTTCGAGAGTTTCTGTGAGCGTCCCGATCTGATTCACTTTGACCAAGACTGCGTTGCCTACACCCTCTTTGATGCCACGGGCGAGCCGCTCGGGGTTGGTCACAAACAGATCATCACCGACGAGTTGGATGGTATCACCGAGTGCTTCAGTCAAGAGTTGCCAGCCCTTCCAGTCATCTTCGGCCAAGCCGTCCTCAATAGACACCAGCGGATACTGGCTCGCCCATTTGTGGTAGCGCTTAACGAGCTGGGCTGCCGTCCGTTTTGTCCCGCCGGATTTGCGAAACACGTATTTGCCGTCTTCGTATAATTCTGTCGCAGCCACATCGAGGGCCAGGCTGATCTGGTGGCCGGGCTGATAGCCAGCCTGGATGATGGCTTCGAGGAGGATATCGAAGGCGTGTTCATCTGAGCGGAGGTCTGGCGCGACGCCACCCTCATCACCGACGGCGGTAGTCAAGCCCTTTGATTCCAGGATCTTCTTGAGGGCCGCAAAAACTTCTGCACCCATGCGCAGGCCCTCTCGGAAAGAGGTTGCGCCGACTGGCACGATCATAAACTCTTGGATATCGAGCGTATTGGTGGCATGCGCGCCGCCATTCAATACGTTAAGCAAAGGAACGGGGAGCACACGCGCTCGGCTCCCGCCCAAAGAGCGGTACAGGGGAATACCGGCTGTGCTGGCGGCAGCCTTGGCAATGGCTAAAGAGGTCGCAATCATGGCATTTGCCCCGAGCCGTTTTTTGTTAGGCGTGCCATCAAGCTCACACATCAGCTGGTCCAGGCCGGTTTGGTCGCTGACATCGTGTCCAGCTATGGCTCTGGAAATCAGTGTATTAATATTCTCAACAGCCTTTTGCACGCCCTTTCCGCCGTAGCGTTTTTTGCTGCGGTCACGCAGCTCCCAGGCTTCGTGCGTGCCGGTTGACGCACCCGACGGAGCAGCCGCACGACCAACAAGTCCATTGCTGAGTGTGACATCTACTTCCACCGTCGGATTGCCCCGGCTATCCAGAATTTCTCGCCCTCGCACAGTCTTAATCTTCATACTCCACTCCCTTCTCTGTGTCCTGCTCCTCGTTTGCCAAAAAGTTGCTTCGGGGCACGTCCGTCAGTACAATAGCTGTCGTGCATCGTTACTTCTCTGTGCGTAAACTGTGGCTCCCGGCCACAGTGTCGTTGTATGCCTTGCTGGTGTTCTCCACCGTGTTTGGTGACCGAGGAGTCCTCCACTTGCAGAGTCTGTCTGCCGAACAAGAAGGCATTGAGGCGCAGGTCTTTATCTTGCTGCGTCAGAATGAGGCACTCCGAGAGTGTATTGCCCGGCTGAAAACTGATGATAGCTTTCTGGAGAGAATCGTCCGTGAAGAAATCGGCTTTGTCAGGCCAGGTGAAATCGTCTACCGCTTCCAAGCTGCCTCCTCGGCTTCCCCGCATTGGGAACGCACTTGCATAACACGTTTCCCCCAGGCGCGACGTCAGGCAGCTGGACGGCCGACTCCTCCTTAGCCTCTTACGCGTCTTGAGCTAAGCCGTTCTTTCGCCGGTCAGCTTGTGTATCGTTGCGAAACCGCCAGACGTGTGCAGGTTGAACATGGCCACTCCGAGCCGGGCGGCCTCGATACCATGTTGTAAGTGAGGCCGAGGGTAAAGGAAGAAAATTCAAAAGTCAAAAGCCTGTTCTGAGCACGCTCGAAGGGGCAAAGGTCAAAAATAAGAATAAGAGTTCTCGTTCCCATGCTCTGTGTGGGAACGTGTGCCTGAGACGCTCTGCCTCGTCTTGTTGGACGCGAAGCATTCCCATCAGTTTTGCCTTTTGCGTTTTGACCTTCGACTTTTGATTTCTCTATTTTAACTTCTGCCTCGCCTTGTGTTCCTGCTAGCTGAAAACTATAATTCGCCCGCGATAACAATGGTCGATGGGGCCGATGGATTGTCCACTATGAGGAGGTCGGCGTGGATTTTGATTATACTCCTGCAGAAGATGCCTTTCGTCACGAGATGCGGTCTTGGTTGGAAGCGAATCCAGCCGAAGGCTATGATTCGGCAACGTTTGAGACGATCGACCCGGATGAGCGTTTTGAGGTGAAATTGAAATGGCAGCAAAAACTCAATGCTGCGGGCTTAGTCGGCATTCATTGGCCGAAAGAGTATGGTGGACGCGGGGCGACGATTATTGAGCAGACGATTTATCAACAGGAAATGGCGCGGGTTGGGGCGCCCGGTTTTGCCAATCCGCTGGGGCTGTCTTTGGTTGGCCCGACCTTAATGCACTGGGGCACAGAAGAACAAAAACAGCGCTACATTCCCAAGATTATGAATGCGGATGAAGTCTGGTGCCAAGGCTATTCTGAGCCCGGCTCTGGTTCAGACTTGGCGTCTCTGCAAACCCGAGCGATTGAGCAGGGCGATAATTTTGTAGTGAATGGCCAGAAGGTCTGGACCAGCTACGCCCATAAAGCCAGCTACTGTATTTTGGTGACTCGCACCGACCCGGACGCACCCAAACATAAGGGCTTGTCGTATCTTTTAGTTGATATGAAGAGCCCTGGTGTCACGGTCCGGCCTTTGAAGCAGATGACGGGTGATGCCGAATTCAACGAAGTCTTTTTTGAAGACGTGCACGTCCCCAAGGCCAATATCGTCGGCGAAAAAAATAACGGCTGGCAGGTCGCAGTGACGACGCTCATGTTTGAGCGAGCCAATTTCGGCATGGTCTACAACCTGGAGCCGATGATTGAAGAGCTGACTGGGCTCGCCAAGCGTTTGCGAGTCAACGGCCACACTGCTGCCGAAGACCCGGCCGTGCGCCAAAAGATCGCCACATTCCATGTCGCTATCCAAGCGCTTAAATTCAACGGCTATCGGATGCTGACTCGTCAGCTGAAAGGCAATCCGCCAGGCCCTGAAGGCTCAATTGCCAAACTGGCCGGCAGTGAGTTGTATGTCGAGATGGCCCATTTTGCGACGGCACTGCTTGGGCCGTATGGACAAATTGAATCAGCAGATACAAACGGACTTGCTGGTGGCTATTGGTCGCGGTGCGCGCTCCGCTCACGCTTATATACGATTGCTGGCGGGACCTCGGAGATTATGCGTAACATTGTGGGTGACCGAGTATTGGGATTACCGAAGGGATAAAAGAGGACTGGGTAATGAGGACTCTGTTGACGCAGTCCTCGTTACTTCTGAGCAAGGAGGCAGTATGAATTTCGGATTTAGTGAAGAGCAAGAAATGTTGCGTGATGCGACGCGAAAGTTTCTCGACAATGAGTGTCCGACGACGTTTGTGCGCAAGATGATGGAAGATGATAGCGCGCACGCTACAGAAATGTGGAAAAAGGTTGCCGAGCAGGGTTGGCCAGCCATTCTGATTGCCGAAGAATATGGCGGCGTTGGTGGCAGCTTTCTCGATATGGTGGTGATCCTGGAGGAGATGGGCCGCTCGCTTCTGCCGGGGCCGTTTTTTGCCACTGCTCTGCTGGGAACCCCAGCGATTATCGCTGGTGGTTCGGACGCGCAGAAGAATGCTATTTTGCCTGGCGTAGCGGCTGGCGAGACGACGCTGACGCTCGCTTTGGCTGAGAAAAGCGGACGCTATGATGCAGGTGGCGTGTCGCTCGCCGCAACTGCCAAAGGCAGTGACTTTTTACTCTCGGGTGAAAAGTTCTTTGTGCCAGACGCGCATGTGGCGGACCACATTGTTGTCGCTGCCCGCACTGGGCAGGGCAACATTGAGGATGGGGTGACCTTGTTTGTGGTTGATGCCAAAGCTCCTGGAGTGACAACAACGCAGCTCAAGACGGTTGACATGACCCGCCGCCAGTGTCACGTGGCGTTTCAGGATGTTGCCGTGTCTGGTGCCCAAGTGTTGGGCGAAGTCGGTAAAGGCTGGCCGGTTGTGCAACGCGTGCTGGATCAAGCCATGGCTGGTTTATGCGCGGAAATGGTCGGTACGGGTCAGCAAGGCCTCGATATGGCAGTCGAATACGCCAAAGAGCGCGTCCAGTTTGGCAAGCCGATTGGTAGCTTTCAGGCCGTCAAACACAAATGTGTGGATATGATGGTCCAGGTCGAGAATGCTCGCTCGTTGACCTATTATGCGGCTTGGACGGTTGATGAAAACGTGCCTGAAGCCCGTCAAGCAGTGCCGATGGCCAAGGCGTATTGCAGTGATATGTGCAAAACCGTGACGAGTGAAGCGATTCAGGTCCATGGCGGTATCGGTTTTACCTGGGAGCACGATATGCACCTGTTTTATCGGCGTGGTTTGGCCTCTGAAGCAGCTTTTGGCAGCGCGCCAGTGCACCGTGAAGTCGTTGCTCAAGAGTTGAATTTGTAAAGTTACCAGTTTCCAGTGTTCAGTATTATAGTTTGAATTCCCTCTCCCTCAGGGTGAGGGGGTCGCAGTAAGCAGGGAAATTCGAGATTATCCTTATTTCCTAACACTCACACCTGTATGCAACCCAGCCTCATCATTCACGGCGGTGCGGGTGCACCATCGCCAGACCTGCACGCTGCCCGTGCCAATGGCCTGCAACGATCTTTTGAGGCTGGCTGGAAAGTCCTGTGGAAAAACGGACCTGCGCTCGATGCGGTGATCAATGCTGTTGTTGTCCTTGAAGATGATCCAGATTTTAACGCTGGTATCGGTTCCAGTCTGACTCAAGACGGCACGGTCGAGGTTGATGCCTCTGTGATGGAAGGTGCGTCCTTTCGAGTTGGAGCCGTTGGAGCGGTGAAGCATACCCAGAATCCGGTTCGTTTAGCCCGAGCCGTGATGGAAGACGGGCGACATGCCTTTTTAGTCGGGGTGGGAGCAGAGCAATTTGCCCGTGAGCACGGTTTTCCGACTGTTTCAGAAGATGCTTTGATCACTGCCCGGCAGCGTTCTCGACAGGCTCTCTTTGCCCCAGGTGAACCGGGAACAGTTGGGGCTGTTGCTCTAGACCGTGCTGGCAATCTTTCCGCTGCCACTTCGACCGGTGGTATTATGAACAAGCGCACGGGACGAGTTGGGGACTCCGCGATTATTGGAGCTGGGACCTATGCGGACAATGCTTTGGGTGCGTGTTCGGCAACAGGTGAGGGCGAAGCCATTATCCGTGCAACCGTAGCGAAAAATGCGGTTGCATTATTGTGTGACGGGAAAGATCCCACTCAAGCGGCACAGACCGCAGTGAAGATCTTACACCAACGGACAAGTGGAGCAGGTGGACTGATTCTCATCGATGCTCTAGGGCGTATCGGCTATGCGTATAACACTTCGGCCATGAGTGTCGCGTTTATCCAAGGCGATACGGTAAGGATTCACGACTGAGATTATTCCAGCTCAGTCAGCTTGCCTTGCAAGACTGCCAGGTGATCACAGACGTGCACGAGCCGAACCCGGAGTCGTTCATTGGTGACGGTCTCTGCTCGCCCCTGCAGCTGTGGTTCTTCTAGAGGTCAAACTAGATCTCTAAAGTATCTGAGAGACGGGCCGCTGGTCTGCTTTGGTTATCTCGTGGCGCACGAAGATGATGTGGGTCATGTCGCCGAGGAGTCCTGAGATCTCTTCCCATGCAGGGTTACACCTTCCCAAACTGCCGCAGCGCTTCATACAACACGATCGCCGCTGCATTGGAGAGGTTCAGACTGCGGACGTGTTGGCCTTCCATTGGAATGGTGTAGAGGGTATCTGCGAGCGTGGTCTGAATAGATTCCGGCAACCCGCGTGTTTCACTGCCAAAAACTAGTAGATCATCTGGTCGATAACTGACCTGCGTATACGACTCAGTGGCGCGGGCTGAGAAGGCGAGCATGCGTCCAGCCGGGCGATGGTGGAGGAATCCGTTCCAGTCTTCATACGAACGCACATCAACATACGGCCAGTAGTCTAAACCCGCCCGCTTGAGATAGCGGTCTTCAAGCGAAAAGCCTAACGGACCGACCAGATGAAAAGTCGTATTTGTAGCCGCACACAGACGGGCTGTGGTACCACTATTGGGTGGAATCTCGGGCTCAACAAAGACGATATGCATGGGGAAAGAGTAATGAGTGCTGGGTGTTGAGTAATGGGAGGAACTGCTGTCTTGATGGCGTGTGTTTCGACTCTAGTGTTGCTCTTCAACACAAGGGATGGGGTGGGATGTCTCTTTGAGGCGCAGTACAAACGCGCCCGTCTCAGGCTCTTCCTGGATGTATGCTGCGATTTGATAGTAGGCTGGGCGGAGGAAGCGGGCCAGGTGCTCTTGGCCTTTGACGCGGCAGTACAAGACGTTTTCTTGGCCAATGTAGAGGCTATCAGCGGCAAGCTCCTCTTCGCTGTCATCGTTCAGGTGGACTCTCAGCCCCTGATCAAGATCGCCATGCAGAGCTGTGACAACGTACGACGCATCGTCAATCTCAACTGTGGCTGTGTCTCGACCCAGAACGATTTCATAGCTGCCATCTTCAGCTTTGCGCAGATGTTGGCTGAATAAGAGGTTGATCCGGCGGTTTTCGATCCGCTCGTCATTGGCGTACCACCAGCCATCTTTTTCGAAACTGATCTTGCGTGTGGGGTCAATTGCCCAAAATCCAGCTTTTGGCATGGCACTCCCGTGAAAGTGAAGAGGATACGTGTCTTGATGTCAGTCGCTTTTCTTTGCTTGGCGTTCGTCGCTATCAAGGATCAAGGTCACTGGTCCATCATTAATCAGCTGGACTGCCATATCGGCTTGAAAGCGACCGGTTGCGACTGGAACACTCCGGCGTCGGATGTTGTCCACAAAATATTCATACAAGGGCAGGGCGATATCGGTTCCAGCTGCTGCAAGAAAAGATGGGCGGCGGCCCTTGCGCGTATCGCCATATAGAGTGAACTGCGACACAATCAGCAGCTCCCCCCTCACGTCTTGGAGTGACAGGTTAAATTTCCCGGCCTCGTCGGAAAAAATGCGTAGCCCAATGATCTTGTCACTCATATAGTCGGCCTCGGCTTGGGTGTCATTCGTTGTTATGCCCAGCAGGACGACGAAACCCTTACCTATCTGTCCAATACACTCCCCGTCGACTGAGACCTGGGCTTCGTTCACCCGTTGGATTACTGCTCGCATGTCGTACCTAGTGTTAACCGACTCATGGCCAAGAGACAAGGACCGATCGAACCGACCTGAATTGGTCTGGCCCGACCTGGTATCAGTCTAGGCTGTCGGCTATGATCCTGGCATGCATCCTGTTCTGCTCAATCTGGGACCAGTCACGATCTATAGTTATGGAGTGATGATGGCACTCAGCTTCGTTGCTGCCGGCTGGGTGATCAGCAAGGAGCTGAAGCGTCAAGGCCGAGACCCTGACCTGGCATCGACGCTGGTGTTGTGGGCTGCCATAGGCGGTCTGTTAGGCGCTCGGGTGCTGTTCATTCTTGATGCATGGCAGACATTTGTGGCCGACCCGTGGTCTCTCATCTTTACCGGGGCTGGATTTATTTGGTATGGCGGCCTGATTGGCGGAGTGATTGGGGCGACCTTGTGTATCCGTTACTACAAGTTGCCCTGGTTGACAATGATGGATATGGTCGGTCCGGCTATTGCCCTAGGCCATGGCATCGGCCGGATTGGCTGTCATCTGGCTGGCGACGGTGACTGGGGACCAGAGACGAGCGTGCCGTGGGGAATGCGCTATCCTGAGGCGATTATCGGTTGGCCGTATGAACCTGGGGTGCTTGTCCATCCGACCCCACTGTATGAGCTGATCGCATATGTCCTAATCTTTGCCTTCCTGTGGAGCCGCCGCACAACGATCCAGCGGCCGGGGAGCTTGTTCTGGGGCTACCTGGTGCTGGCTGGATTGGCACGTTTTGGGCTCGAATTTGTCAGGGTGAATCCGCCTCTGCTTTTTGGACTGTCTATGTCGCAGGTGATTAGTCTCCCCCTTATCGCAATTGGCGCCTATATGCTTATCAAATCCGATACCCAGGATAGCGCGACCAATGCTCGACAGCCGGTGCCAAAGCTCCAGAAGCTCGCCTCGGAGAATAGACGATGAGAAAGTGGCTTGTACTTGGATTCGTCGTGCTTGGCTGTGGGCTTGTTTTTCTCGTGCTCACGCCTTCTGGGCCGTCGTTGCCCAGATCCGCCGCCGACTTTTTGTTGCCAGATACAAGCGGACAGGCTGTTCGCTTGTCGCAGCTGAAGGGCAAAGTGGTGTTCCTCAATGTCTGGGCGACTTGGTGTCCGCCATGTCGCAAAGAAATGCCGACGATGCAGGCGCTCTATGGGCAGCTGCAAAGTGAAGATTTTGTGATGTTGGCTGTCAGTCAAGATGTGGACGGACAAAACACAGTTGCCTCATACCTAAAAGAGGGTGGCTACACTTTCCCGGTGCTGCTCGATGTACGGGGGGAAGTCGGGAAAAAATATGGGGTGACTGGCTATCCAGAGACTTTCCTGATCAATCGCCAAGGCATGGTTGTCCATCACCATATTGGTTACAACAATTGGGCAGATCCTGAGATTGTGACGGCGCTACAGGGGTTAATCAATACAGGGATGTGGACACCAGCGGAAGGCACGCCTGTTCCTGGAGAGCAGGTGCCTCTTCAGCGCTAATATTTGGTTGATATTCGGCTGATATTGGTGCTCACATTCGGGGCCGAACGAAGTTTGGAGGCGCTGTCTCTGCCGAACAGCAAAGCGGCCGCGCTCGGTCCATTTTATCACCCTATACTGTCACGCTTCGGGTGTGCTAGAAGGGTTGTACAGGTTTAGTGGAGGGCGACTGGGAAAGGGGCAAACATTATGCACGAATGGCGGAATAGAATTCTGAGTCTTTGCATTGCCATGGCGATGATACTCGCCGTGATCATTGGCAATCAGGGGCTGAATCGTGTCTTTGCTATTGGCCGTGAAGACTACGAGGAACTTGAATCGTTCTCTGATGTCCTGGCCATCGTGCAGAAGAACTATGTCAAAGACATCGAGACCAACGAACTGGTTGAAGGTGCCATCAATGGCATGCTCGGTGCCCTTGATCCACATAGTGCCTATTTGACGCCAGATTCCTACCGTGAGTTGCAGGTTGATACAGAGGGCAGTTTTGGTGGACTCGGCATTGAGATTACCTTGCGGGACGGCATTCTCACGGTTGTCTCGCCGATTGAAGATACGCCAGCGTTTCGATCAGGGGTCAAAGCTGGTGATCAGATTGTCAAGATTGACGGGGAACTGACCAAGGACATGAGCTTGATCGCAGCGGTCAAGAAGATGCGCGGTCCGACTGCCAGCGAAGTTACTATTTCGGTCCGCCGTGAGGGTACCCCGCACTTTATTGATATCTCACTGATCCGTGAAGTCATTAAGATAAAAAGTGTCAAGTCTAAGACGCTAGAGCCTGGTTACGGTTATATCCGCCTGGCCCAGTTCCAGGACCGAACGACGAACGATCTGCTGGACGCGATAAGCCGCTTACAGAAAGAAAGTGGAGAACTCAAAGGACTGGTTCTCGACTTACGGAGCAACCCCGGCGGGCTGCTCAGCCAAGCGGTCAAAGTGGCCGATGTCTTTCTCGATACGGGCATGATCGTGTACACGAAAGGCCGCCTGGATAACCAGAAGCAGAAGTATTTTGCCCACTCCGGCGGGGATAACGATCTGCCATTGGTGGTGTTGGTCAACAACGGTAGCGCCAGCGCGTCTGAGATTGTTGCCGGAGCGATGCAAGACCACGGTCGAGCGGTCATCTTAGGCACCCAGACCTTTGGCAAAGGTTCCGTCCAGACCATTCTCCCGTTAGAAAACGGCGCAGCCCTACGTCTGACAACGGCCATGTATTACACGCCGAATGGACGTTCGATTCAGGTCACAGGGGTCAAGCCAGATCATATTGTCGAGAATGTTCCGGCCGACCGCGTTGCCGCCAACCGTTCGCGTGATATCCGAGAAGAGAATCTGCGCGGCCATCTTGATAATGCCAAGGGTAAGATGTCCCCCCCAACTGGAGTCCAGAATATTAAAATTGAGGGAAGTGAGAACATAGAGGATATTCCTCCGGCCGAAACTGCTCCTGCAGAAGATGAGATTCAGGCCGGTGAGCTGGGCAAAGATCCACAGCTTGATAGAGCCCTTGAATTACTTAAATCTTGGCAGGGCATGCAGAAGACCACTGTGGCGGCTGTCGAGCAGTTAAATAAGAAAGAGTAACTCATCGGTCTGAAGGGAGAATATTTTGCTCTTCCTCTTGCCTGCGCAGAGACCCCCCTCACCCTCGCCCCCAAAGGGGCGAGGGAAAAAAGAACAAGAAGTACGTACTCGCCGGTTTACTGGTTCTTGCCCGTTCTTATTCATTTCTGGTACAAGTGCCGTCCATGGCCATCTTAGAGATTCCAGCGACTTCAGCTGAGTGGCAGCCTCAAGCGCCTATTCTTTCGGTGTCTGATCTGACGGCTCAGATCGAAGAGGTGCTGAAAGCTGATTTTTCTGAGGTGTGGGTCAGCGGAGAGATCTCTGGTCTGCGGACACCGTCTTCAGGCCACATGTATTTTATGCTCAAGGATGATCAGAGCCAGTTACGCTCGGTGATGTTCCGTGGTGCGGCTAGACTCCTTCGGTTCCAGCCTGAAGAAGGCTTAGACGTCATTATTCGAGGCCGGATCGGGCTGTATACGCCGCGTGGCGACATGCAGCTGTACGCCTCAAGTATGGATCCGCGCGGCGTCGGTGCCCAACAGCTGGCGCTTGAACAGCTCAAGGCAGCACTTGCAGCCGAAGGTTTATTTGCTCCAGAACGTAAACGGCCACTGCCGTTTTTTCCACGTTGTGTTGGGGTTGTCACTGCGCTGAGTGGAGCGGCGATTCACGATATTCTCACAATTTTGTATCAACGTTGTCCGCATACTCAAGTCATTCTGCGGCCGACCAAAGTCCAAGGCGTAGGCGCAGGAGATGAGATTGCGGTTGGGGTGCAAGATTTGAATGCACACGGCCAGGTCGAGGTCATTATTGTCGGGCGCGGGGGCGGCTCACGTGAGGACTTAAACGCCTTTAATGAAGAGGTTGTTGCACGGGCGCTTGCGGCTTCCGAAGTACCAGTCGTCGCAGCCGTTGGACATGAGATTGATCTGAGCATTGCCGACCTTGTGGCTGACCGACGTGCACCAACGCCGACTGCGGCCGCGGAGATTGTCATGCCACGCTGGGACGATCTGCATGCCCAAGTCGAGGCTCATTACCGTGCTCTGTTTATGGCCCTCCAACATCGGCTTGAGACACGTCGCAATGCAGTCGTCAGTCTGAGCAAACGTATCCGTGATCCTAAACGTGATATCGTTGTCCAGCGTGACCACGTGCAAGCCATGGCTATGCGGCTACGGGCAGCGTTCCAGCGTCGTACAGAGTTGGCTCGGGGCAGATTCCAGGAGCTGACAACAGCACTCAATAGTCTCAGTCCGCTGGCCGTCTTAGGCCGGGGCTATAGTCTGACCCGGACGATTCCTGAAGGCAGACTGGTCACCCAAGCGCAAAGCCTCAGGCCGGGTGATCTTTTGCGGCTGACCTTTGCTCAGGGAGAAGCGGTTGTGCGCGTCGAAGAAACGCAGGACAGGGGGATAAGGCTGTGAAAAAGCCACCCAAAAAGTTTGAAGCAGGACTGCACGATCTGGAAGAGCTCGTCGAAAAACTGGAAACTGGAGATCTCTCTCTTGAAGAAGCCTTGGGTGCTTTTGAAGAAGGGGTGGGGCTGGTCCAACATTTGGGCGAGAAATTGACTGAAGTTGAAAAACGGGTCGAGGTGTTAACCCGCGATCAAAACGGGCTGTTCCAATTACAGACAATGCCTGAAGGAGACGAGGACTTGTGAATCTGACCCGCTACATGGAAGAACGGCGACGGTTGGTTGACCGAACGCTTAAAACGGTCTTGCCAGCCCAGGAAGGGAAACCCCCCCGAGTTTTAGATAAAGCGATGCGCTATAGTTTATTTTCCGGCGGCAAGCGTATCCGCCCGATTTTGGCCTTGGCCAGTGCGGAAGCGCTCGGGGCGCCGCCTGAACCCGTCTTGCCGTTTGCCTGCGGGCTGGAAATGATCCATGCCTATTCCCTTGTGCATGATGATCTGCCAGCCATGGATGATGATGAGTTACGTCGTGGCAAACCCACTAACCATGTTGTGTTTGGCGAGGGCATGGCGATTCTGGCTGGTGATGGCTTACTGACGGAAGCGTTTCGGATCATGGCCGAAGGGGCTCTAGCCAATAGCGGCAAAGGAGATGTGGGGCTGCGTGCGCTGCGTGAGATCGCGACTGCGGCAGGGGCGATTGGCATGGTTGGGGGGCAGGTCTTAGATATAGATGCAGAAAAAAAGAAACCGACCCGAGCTGGAGTTGAGGCGATTCATACCCGCAAGACGGGGGCAATGATCCGGGCATCCGTCCGGGTTGGTGCGCTAGTCGGTGGCGCCAAACCGCGCCAATATAAATGCTTGGACCAATATGGGACAGCTATCGGCTTAGCCTTTCAAGTGACAGACGATATTCTCGATATTGAAGGCGGAACCGAAAAAACTGGTAAACGAGAAGGGCGCGACGCGGAACTACAGAAAGCCACCTATCCGGCAGCGATTGGAATGGATAAGACCAAGCAGCTGGCACGCACGCTTCGCCAGGAAGCCTTATCTGCGCTCAAGCCGTTTGGGACTGATGCTGAACCATTGCGCCAGATTTGCCATTTGATTGTAGATCGGGCAGTTCCTCCGAAAGCGTGATCGAAACACGGGCAGAACTCATACCTTTGCTTTCCCAGCTTTTATTCCCTCTCCCTCAGAGAGAGGTCTGTCCTGAGCAAAGTCGAAGGGGCTGGGGTGTCGAAGACAGTAGAAAAGCAGACTTTCCCCCGAGCTCTGCGTACAATTTATAGCTGTGGCTGATCGCAAACGACGCCAAAAACGCGAACGTGTTGACATCTTGCTCGCCGAATGTGGCCTAACGGACAGCCGCGAGCAAGCTCGACGTCTGATCATGGCTGGCGCCGTAGTCGCCAATGATCAGCGGGTTGATAAGCCTGGCACGCTGGTCGAGATCACCGCCGCATTACGCATCAAACACGGGGCGCGTTCTCCCTATGTCAGTCGCGGTGGGCTGAAGCTCGAAGCCGCGCTACGGGCATTCCCGCTCGATGTCACTGGTATTGTCGCCCTTGATGTTGGCGCCTCAACAGGTGGCTTTACGGACTGCTTACTCCAGCATGGCGCAACAAAAGTCTTTGCGGTTGATGTCGGCTATGGCCAGCTGGCCTGGCCGCTGCAACAAGATCCTCGCGTGGTAAGCCTTGAGCGGCACAATATCCGCACCCTTGATCCAACGCTGTTGACGGAACAGCCTACACTCGCTGTCATTGATGCCTCATTTATCTCACTCAGTACTGTGATGCCGTACGTCATCCCTCTTCTGACGCCAGACGGGGCAGGCATTGCGCTCATCAAACCCCAGTTTGAAGTCGGCAAAGGCAGGGTCGGCAAAGGCGGTATTGTCCGTGACCCAGCCCGGCATGAAGAAGTCGTGAATCGGCTGCAAGTGCAAGCCGCAGACTGGGGACTTGATGTGAAAGGTGTTATTGAGTCACCTGTCCTTGGTGCGAAGGGTAATAAAGAGTTTTTGTGGTATTGGCAGAAGCAAAGGGGGGAAGCAGGCATCTCCTGAGATATTTACTCAGAACTCGATCGACTACCCCTGGCAGTGACAAAAAAGCCCACCAGAGCGAGGTGGGCTGAGTAAAGACTGGACTCGCTGTTCGGTCTTACGCTTTTGGCACCGCTCGGACGATCTTCTTGTCGGTGTCCCGATTGACGTCAAACGCACTGTGGGCATTGACGCTGTGCAGAATCACTTTTGATTCTTCTTCTTTGAACTCTTTGCCGCCATCCGCGCAGTCGCCGCACGTCCATTGCTCGGCTTTGATTGTGGTGGCTTCTCCGCCTAATACCTGTGGCATACGCTCCTCCTGTTTGAGTCTTAATTCCCTTCTATATACTCCAAATGCTCAAATATGGCCAGGCTGAGCCAGTTGATTCAGGGGTTCAGGCAAGAATAACCCTCTAGCCGGACTGGATATTCCTTTGTACTCTGCGGGCATGACACTGACTGAACGGCTCTACCAGGCTGCCGCTCCAATGTGGCAACAATCTCTTGCCCATCCGTTTATCACAGCTCTTGGCGACGGGAGTTTGCCCTTGGAAAACTTCCGTTTTTATATGTGCCAGGACTATGTCTTTTTAATTGAATACAGCCGTGTATTGGCCTTGGCGACGGCCAAAGCGCCTGACCTGGAGACTATGGGACGTTTTGCCAATCTGTTAGACGCAACGCTGAATCAGGAGATGGCTTTGCATCGCACCTTTGCTGCGGAATGTGGCATTACTGCTGATGCCTTAGCTGCGACTCAAGCTGCGCCGACCACCTGTGCCTATACCAGCCATCTGCTGCGAGTCGCCTCGCTTGGCGATGTGGCCGAAACCGTAGCTGCGCTGTTGCCCTGCCAGTGGGGCTATGCCGAGATTGGGCAGACCTTAGCCCAGCGCGGGAAACCCGCTGCTGCGCCATTCTATGCTCAGTGGATCGATATGTATGCTGCGTCTGAGTTTGCCGCGCTATCTACGTGGTTGCGCGAAGTCCTGGATGCATATGACGGAATGAGTCATACCGAGCGGCTGGCCGAAACCTTTTGTACCAGCGCTCGGTACGAATATCTGTTCTGGGAAATGGCTTATCGAATGGAGGAATGGGCAGTGTAAGCCGTAGGGGCGATTCGGAAACCGCCCTTACGAACGGGATTAGGCTGCTTCTCAAGTGTCCAAGCCCTCTAGGGTTGGTTGCAGGCGGCCTGCCTCGACACCACAGCTGACCTGCTTGGCTCTGAACCCAGGTGTAGCGAAGAGAACAGCTTGTAATTCGTGGCGGGCATTGCATGCTTGAGGGAGGTAAGCCTGAATGGGAATAGATAGGGATAAAGGAGAAGGAGGAGGCTATGCGGCAGTTGACTCTTATCGTTTTACTCGTTCCGCTGATACTTGGCTGGCCAGTCGTTGGTCAGACACAACAGGTTCAAGCACACTCCTCACATTTGTTACACGCACACATGGCTCAGCCCCAGTCCCAGCCCAAAAAATCGAGAGATGATGAACTCCTCCTTGGCGTTGCTTCACCCCTGGCAAGTGCCATCTTTTTTCCGATTAAATTGTCGGTGGGTATGCTTGGTTCAGCCCTTGGCGGGGTAAGTGGTTTTATGACTGGAGGGAGTGAGCGCGCGGCTGAGGGGATCTGGTGGCCAACTGTACGCGGGCATTATTTTGTGACACCAGAAGTCCTGGAAGGCCAGGAAACGCTCTTTCCGCCTGATCCGCAACCAGTCGCTCGTCCTGTCGGCCTCATTCGATCAGAAGCCTACATTCAGCGAACGACCATGCAGGCAGTGCAGTCACCGGGGCTGATGCCGGTCAGCAATGCGGCGCAGCTGGAAGCTATGCAGCAGCAAGCAAGGTAATCTCAGAGTGCCGAAAGTGCGCTGCGCGCTGCCCAAGCGGCAAGCGAGGAAGCCAAGCAAGCAGCCAGAGCAGCTGAGCGTTCAACAGTTCGGTAGGTGCCAATAAAAGGGGGCCTGACTCTCTGAAGAGTTTCGGAGTTTGCCTCTGCTTGACACACTGAATGAGTCACATTAGGATGTGCCATCTTCCAACCTAGCCTAGGGGCTAGAAGGGTGAGTGCCATAAGCTGCTAGATACTGACATTGAGAAAGGCCTCCTTGCATAGCCAAGGGGGCCTTTTTTTTGGCTGAGTGTCTTCTTGACGACGTTAGGATACGAGACCTGATGAGGATTGTGATTCGGAATGGAACGGTTGTTGATCCGGTCAATACGCGACACGCAGCTGCCGATGTGGTGATCGAAGATGGTGTCATCCGTGGGGTGGAGCCGCCGGGAAGTCTTCCTCCAGTCGCCGGGGCTGTCGATTCAGATCGCAATGCTGGGCGTGATATTGACGCCCAGGGCTGGATTGTGGCGCCCGGGCTGATTGACTTACATGTGCATTTTCGGGAGCCAGGCTACGAATATAAGGAAACGGTCCAGACCGGTGCCCAGTCTGCCGTCGCGGGCGGATTTTCTACCGTCGCGTGTATGGCCAATACCAATCCTGTCAACGATAATGCCGCAGTCACCCGCTATATTATTGACAAAGCCCAAGTCGCCGATTTCGCTCGGGTCCTGCCAATTGGAGCACTCTCAAAGGGACTCCGGGGAGAAGAGCTGGCAGAGCTTGACGCGATGGTTGAGGCAGGTATTGTCGCTGTGTCTGACGACGGCAGACCTGTTATGAATGCCCAGCTGATGCGTCAAGCTTTAGTTGACTGTGCACGGCTGCGTGTTCCCATCAGTGTGCATGAGGAAGATCTGAATCTGTCTGCCGGAGGAGTCATGAACGAAGGGCCGACCGCTGAGCGGCTTGGCCGAAAAGGCGTGCCAAATGTCGCCGAGGAGGTCATGATTGCCCGAGACCTTGCCCTCGCCCGGCTGACCGGTGGACATGTGCATGTTGCGCATGTGAGTGCCCGGGGCTCTATTGACTTGATCCGCCAAGCAAAAGCAGAAGGGCTAGCGGTGACGGCTGAGGTGGCTCCGCACCACTTTACGCTGACTGAAGAAGCTATAGAAGAGTATGACACCGATGCCAAGATGGCTCCGCCGCTGCGGCTTGCGGCTGATGTCGAAGCCATGCAAGAAGGGCTTCAGGACGGCACGCTTGATGCAATTGCAACTGATCATGCACCCCATCACCGGGATGATAAAGCGCTCGATTTTTCGCGTGCCGCGCATGGTGTGGTGGGTTTAGAAACTGCGTTACCATTGACCTTACAGCTGGTAGAGGTTGGGGTGTTATCGCTCTCAGTCGCGATTCAGAAGCTGACCTGGAACCCGGCCCGTATTTTTGGTTTACCCTATGGTAGCCTCTCAGTTGGAGCGCCCGCCGATGTCGTTGTTTTTGATCCGCAGCAGCGCTGGACAGTCAACCTGGAGAGTCTGCATTCAAAAAGTAAAAATACGCCATTTGCAGGGAAAGAGATGAAGGGCAAGGCCGTGCTGACACTGGTCGATGGGCGGGTTGTGTATGACGGAAGAAAAGCCAGTTCTGAGTCTTGAGTTCCGAGTCCTGAGTATAAGTAAAAAAGAAATACCTGTTGAGCTGAACACTGAACACTAACGTATGAAAGCCTTGCTTACACTTGCAGACGGAACTGTTTTCCAGGGAACGGCCTTTGGAGCGGAAGGGGAAGCGGTCGGAGAGGTCGTGTTTAATACCTCGCTTACCGGTTATCAGGAGATTCTGACTGATCCTTCATATAAGGGTCAGATCGTGACGATGACCTATCCCGAGATTGGTAATGTCGGGGTGAACACGGAAGACGTGGAGTCACGCCAGCCGTTTGTCGAGGGATTCATTGTCAAAGAGTACTGGGAGCGCCCGAGCAATTGGCGTGCTCAAAAGAGCCTCGCAGCCTATATGTGTGAGCATAATATCGTCGGCATTCAGGGAATCGATACGCGAGCCTTAATCCGCCACATCCGCGATCATGGAGCCCAGCAATCCGTCATTTCGAGCATCGATCTTGAACCGCAAAGCCTCGCAGCCAAAGCCCAAGCCTCACCAGGTTTAGAAGGTCGTGATCTCGTCAAAGAAGTCACCTGCTCAGAGTCGTATGACTGGCAGCAAGGCCAATGGGAACTCGGCACCGGCTACCGCGAAAGCGGCGGGGAGAGGGGCACTCAGTCCTTCTTTGTCGTTGCCTACGACTATGGCATAAAATTCAACATCTTGCGTAACCTTGTTGAGTCCGGCTGCCGGGTGCGTGTCGTACCGGCGCAGACACCAGCCGAAGAAGTCCTGGCTCTCAAACCTGATGGCGTCTTTCTATCAAATGGTCCTGGAGACCCTGATGCGGTGTCGTATGCCATACAGAATGTGGCTGCCCTGATTGGAAAAGTCCCGATTTTTGGGATTTGTCTTGGGCACCAGATTATGGGTCTGGCACTCGGCGGAAAGACGTATAAGCTCAAGTTTGGACACCACGGCGGCAATCATCCGGTTATGGATTTGGCTACTCGAAAAGTTGAAATTACGTCCCAAAACCACGGGTTTTGTGTTGACGTAGACTCGCTCCAGAGTCGAGCTACAGTCACCCACGTCAACCTGAATGATCAAACGGTCGAAGGTCTGGCCCATCTGCAGCATCCGCTCTTTTCCGTCCAGTATCACCCCGAGGCATCGCCTGGTCCGCATGATGCCAACTATTTATTTGCACGTTTCACGGCCCTGATGGACCAGCATAAAACCGGCGAGAGGCCATAGGTCCTGATGAACCTTAATGAGCCCTATAGTGCAGCACCGTAACTCCTCAGCGTATTGTACATGCCCAAACGAACAGACATCCACTCTATTCTGCTCATTGGCTCCGGGCCGATCATTATCGGCCAAGCTTGTGAATTTGACTATTCTGGCACGCAAGCCTGCAAAGCTCTCAAATCAGAGGGCTATCGGGTTATTCTGGTCAACTCAAATCCGGCGACGATCATGACAGACCCGGATTTTGCTGACCGGACGTATATCGAACCCTTGTCGGTCGAAGTGCTTGAAAAAATCATTGCCCAAGAGCGTCCGGATGCCTTATTGCCCACGATTGGTGGACAGACTGGACTCAATTTGGCCATCGATTTAGCCGAAGTCGGCGTACTCGACCGCTATGGGGTAGAGCTGATTGGAGCCAAGTTGCCAGCGATTAAGAAGGCTGAAGACCGTAATCTGTTTAAGGCGGCGATGGAACGTATTCAGCTCGATCTGCCGAGAAGTGGCTATGCCCGGACGTTCCAGGAAGCTGAGCAGGTGCTTGAGCAGTTGGGCCTGCCCTTAATCGTGCGTCCGTCCCGAACGCTTGGGGGAAGCGGTGGCGGTATCGTCAATTCACTCGACGAGTTTCGAGCCGCAGTTGAAT
Organism: Binatia bacterium; assembly: GCA_965231765.1. Lineage (GTDB taxonomy): Bacteria > Desulfobacterota > Binatia > Bin18 > Bin18 > JAAXHF01. The sequence goes on along the minus strand of OZ246887.1, from coordinate 1,553,843 downwards.
CGGGCCTCGACGCCTCGCCAAATAGTGAAATCCTGATTGAAGAGTCCATTGCGGGCTGGAAAGAGTTCGAACTTGAGGTCATGCGGGATACGAAGGACAATGTGGTCATCATCTGTTCGATCGAAAACCTCGATCCTATGGGGGTGCATACCGGTGATTCGATTACGGTTGCTCCAGCCCAAACCCTGACTGACAAAGAATATCAACTCATGCGCAACGCCTCCCTGCGCATTATCCGTGAGATTGGGGTGGACACTGGTGGGTCAAATATCCAGTTTGCGGTTGATCCAGACACCGGTCGGATGGTGATCATTGAAATGAACCCCCGCGTGTCGCGTTCGTCAGCCTTGGCCAGTAAGGCGACGGGTTTTCCTATTGCCAAAATTGCCGCCAAGCTGGCCGTTGGGTACACGCTCGACGAGATTCCCAACGATATCACCCGAGAGACACCCGCCAGTTTTGAGCCGACAATTGACTATGTGGTCGTCAAAGTCCCGCGTTTCACCTTTGATAAATTCCCCCAAGCGGAAACGACGCTTGGGCCACAAATGAAATCGGTCGGCGAGGCGATGGCGATTGGCCGGACGTTTAAGGAATCTTTACAAAAAGCCCTGCGTTCGCTGGAGATTGGGAGCTATGGATTAGAAGAAATAGTTCCGAGTTCCGAGTTCCGAGTTCCAATTCATCAAGGCACTCAAGGCTCTGATCAAGAGTTGGAAAGAATACGAGAGTATATACAGAAACCCAAATCCGATCGCTTGTGGTATGTGGCCCAGGCGTTGCGGCTGGGCATGTCTGTTGAAGAGCTGTACCAGATCACCAAGATTGATCCGTGGTTCTTGGACAATATTGTTCAGATTCTTGCATTTGAGAAAGAGCTTCAAAGTGCAAAGTTCAAGGGGCAAAGTTTAGATATCGATACTTTGCGGGCTGCCAAGGAGATGGGCTTTGCCGATTTTCGTTTGGCAGCACTGACCGGCTGCCGTGAGGCGGAGATACGACAGCAGCGGGAACAGTTGGGCATTACCCCCGTATATAAGATGGTTGATACCTGCGCGGCCGAGTTTGTGGCACATACACCGTATCTGTATTCAACCTATGAAGGTGAGGATGAAGCTGGGCCGACATCTCGACAGAAAGTCATGATTCTCGGCGGCGGACCAAACCGGATTGGCCAAGGTATTGAGTTTGACTATTGCTGTGTGCATGCTGCTTTTGCGCTCAAAGATGACGGCTTTGAGACGGTCATGGTCAATTGTAATCCGGAGACGGTAAGCACGGACTATGACACTTCGGATAAGTTGTATTTTGAACCGTTGACGCTCGAAGATGTGCTGAGTATTGTCCGCGTCGAGCAGCCGTTTGGGGTGATTGTCCAGTTTGGTGGACAAACGCCGTTGAAACTGGCTGTCCCGCTTGAACGAGCAGGCGTGCGTATTCTGGGCACAACGCCAGATGCGATCGATCAAGCTGAAGACCGTGAACGTTTTAAAACCGTGCTAGAGAACCTTGGGTTACGTCAGCCGCCGAATGGAACAGCGCGCTCGGCTGAAGAAGCGCTGAAGATTGCCGAGGAGATTACGTATCCTGCGCTGGTCCGACCGTCGTATGTGTTAGGTGGGCGGGCGATGCAGATTGTGTATGACGTAGCCAGCCTACAGCGGTACATGCGGGAGGCGGTGTCTGCCTCGCCAGAACATCCGGTGTTGATTGATAAATTTCTCGATGATGCTACCGAGGTTGATGTCGATGCAGTCAGTGATGGGCAAGAGGTGGTCATCGGTGGTATTATGGAGCATATCGAACTTGCCGGAGTGCATTCTGGAGATAGTGCTTGTTCGCTCCCACCTCGGAATTTGTCACAGGCTGTTCAGGATGAAATTCGACGCCAGACCAGCATGTTGGCAAAAGAGCTCAACGTTGTCGGCTTGATCAATATTCAGTTTGCCGTCCAAGACCAAAAGGTTTTTGTTCTGGAGGTCAATCCGCGTGCCTCACGCACCGTGCCGTTTGTGAGTAAAGCCATTGGCGTGCCACTGGCCAAGATTGCCGCGCGGGTCATGGCCGGCAAGACCTTGCAAGAGTTGGGTTATACAAGTGAGATCATCCCCAAACACGTCAGCGTCAAAGAAGCCGTTTTTCCTTTTATCAAATTTCCTGGCGTCGATACGATCCTTGGGCCAGAGATGAAATCCACGGGAGAGGTCATGGGTATCGACGGCGCGTTTGGAATGGCCTTTGCCAAAGCCCAGATGGCTGCTGGAACGATTCTGCCTATGCACGGCCAAGCCTTTCTCAGTGTGCGAGAGCGCGATAGAGCGGCTGCTTTGCGCATTGCTCAACACCTCGTCGAGAACGACTTCCAGATTGTGGCCACCCGCGGAACGGCTGCATATCTGGGTGAGGCAGGGCTCAGCGTTGAGACCATCAATAAGGTGAAAGAAGGCTCGCCACATATTGTCGATGCCATTCAAGCTGGTACGATTGCGCTGGTCATCAACACCACGGAAGGAGTGCAGTCACTATCCGATTCTTTTTCGATTCGGCGTAGTGCTCTTGAATGTCGCGTTCCATACTTTACGACTATTGCTGGGGCGAGTGCGGCAGCCGAAGGCATTGCCCGCCTCCACCAGGGATTGCTTGGCGTGACACCGATTCAAGAGTATCATTCCGTGGAAAGCAGTAACGAGTGATGAGGACTCAGGACTGAGTAAGACGACAGGGAAGGGACTGAAACGCAGTCCTCAGCACGCAGTCCTCAGTACTGTCTTATGAGTGATCATTCTCCATTACAAGGCAAGACGTCAGGCGTTTCCTCCTTCCGATCTTTTCCCCCCTCACTGAAAAAACCCGTGCAATATGTGAAAGGCGTCGGCCCGCGTCGGGCTGATCAGCTGGCCCGGCTGGGGATTAATACGGTTGAGGATCTGCTGTATCACATTCCGTTCCGCTATCAGGACCGGCGGGAAATGAGAACTATCCGTGATCTGGCAACAGGTGAAGAGGGGGCCACCGTCGGTCAATTGGTCCGTATGGGCCGTCGTTTTATGGCCAAGCGACGACGCTGGGTACTCGAAGCTGTGGTCCGGGACGAGACCGGATTTCTGTTTCTGATGTGGTATCACCAACATCGCTATTTTCAGCAGAAGTATCAAATTGGCCAACGGGTGTTGCTCTTTGGCAAGGTTGATCTGGGCATGAAGGGTGGCAAGTGGATGATCCACCCAGATATGGAACTCGTTGACGAAGAAGATGAAACGTCGCGTATTCTGCCCATCTACAATAAAACAACCGAAATGACCGTCGCGGCCATGCGTCGGTTGGTGCATGGGTCAGTGGATGCCTACGCAGCGCTTGTTCCCAAAGGAGTCCCGCCCGAAATACGCGCTCGCCTGGGGCTGATGGATCTCACTGAGGCGATCCGCTACCTGCATAGGCCGCCGGTTGATGCGGATTTAAAACCGCTCAATGAGGTCAGCTCTGAGGCGCATCGAGCGCTTGTGTTTGACGAGTTATTCTATTTACAGCTAGGTATGGCCTTGCGTCGCCGGAATGTGGTCAAAGAAGACGGTCTGTCTATCGTACCTGGCATGCTGGCGACACGGCTGCGGGAAGTCCTACCCTTTCGCCTGACAAATGCCCAAGAACGTGTGCTCGAAACGATCTTTCGCGACATGGCAGCTCCGCATCCCATGAACCGCCTGGTCCAAGGGGATGTTGGCTCGGGCAAAACTATGGTTGCTTTTAGTGCGGCGCTGGCTGCCCTCGACAGCGGTTTTCAAGTCGCCTTTATGGCTCCGACTGAATTACTTGCCGAGCAGCATTTTCGGACCTTGAGTCCACTGGCCGATCAGCTGCAAATTTCAATTGAACTCCTAACCGGCGATACCAAAGCCAAGCGCAAACAACAGCTATACGACATGCTAGAGCGGGGAGAGATTGAGATCGTTGTCGGCACGCATGCGCTGATTCAAGAAAGCGTGAAGTTCCGCCAACTCGGCTTAGCCATAGTTGACGAGCAGCATCGGTTCGGGGTGATGCAGCGGGCAGCCTTAAAGCGACATGGTGCGAACCCAGACATGCTGTTGATGACCGCAACCCCAATTCCTCGTACGCTAGCGCTGACGATCTATGGCGATTTAGATGTGTCAGTGATTGATGAACTGCCGCCTGGTCGCAAGCCGATTAAGACCCGTGTTTTTCACGAAGGGGACCGCCAAAAAGCCTATCAGCTGGTCAAGGAGCAACTCGATCTTGGTCACCAGGCCTATGTGGTGTATCCACTTGTTGAAGAATCCGAGAAGTTAGATTTAAAAGCCGCGACAAGCATGGCAGACGAATTGTCCAAAACATTCTTTAAGGATTATTCAATCGCACTCCTCCATGGCCGCATGAAAAGCGATGAGAAGGACAAGGTTATGAGCCGTTTTAAGAACGGCGAACACCATATGCTTGTTTCCACGACTGTCATCGAAGTTGGTATTGATGTGCCCAATGCGACGGTCATTCTGATTGAGCATGCCGAACGCTTTGGGCTCTCGCAGCTCCACCAGCTGCGTGGCCGTGTCGGGCGAGGACAAGCCGAATCCTTCTGTGTCTTAATTGCCCAGTACACCCCAGCAGATGAATCCATCCGTCGTCTTCAGGTCATGGCTGATTCGAATGACGGTTTCAAGATCGCCGAGGCTGATCTGGCCTTTCGTGGGCCGGGCGAATTCCTCGGTACCCGGCAATCTGGCATGCCTGATTTTCGGGTTGCAAATATCGTACGTGACAGCCGTATTCTCGAAGCTGCTCGGGACGAAGCGCAAGGCTGGTTAGAAAAAGACCCAGATTTGACGTCGCCGGCTTCGCGGCGGTTACGGTCTATTCTCGAGGATCGGTGGGCGGGGAGGTTGGAGTTGGCACGGGTGGGGTAGGGGCGCGCCCTTCCTTAGCTGCGCTTGCCTGCATCGCTTCAACCACTCTGATCTCCTTTGGGAGAGGCTTCGCCATTCTGAATGGCTTCCAATGCTTCCCAGCGAGCATAGGCTGCTTCGAGTTTCTGCTCCAGCGCCGTGAGCCGAGATTTGAGTGTCCCGACCTCGCTGCCGTTCTGCTTATACAGCTCTGGGTCAGCTAACTGCTGGTGCAATTCGGCTTGTTCAGTTTCTAGCTGCTCAATGTGTTCAGGCAAGACTTCTAGCTCGCGGTGTTCTTTGTAAGCGAGTTTTTCCGGACGTTCGCGCTGGAGGCGTTGTTTGTCACGCTTCGGCTGGACTGCCTGCGTTTCTGTCTGAGTCGGGCGGCGTTGACGCAGCCAGTCGTCATAGCCACCAATATATTCATAGGCCTGTCCGTCGTCTTCAAAGGCTAAGGTACTCGTGACCACATTGTTGAGGAGCGCCCGATCGTGGCTGACGAGAAGAACCGTGCCTTGATATTCAAGCAACAATTCTTCGAGCAGCTCCATGGTCTCGGCATCAAGATCATTTGTCGGCTCGTCTAACACCAATATATTCGACGGTTTAGTAAACAAACGGGCAAGCAGCAAGCGGTTGCGTTCGCCGCCAGACAGGATACGAATCGGGCTCCGGGCCCGGTCTGGTGGAAACAGGAAATCGCCCAGATAGCTGATAATATGGCGTGACTGACCGTTGAAGGTAATAGTGTCATTCCCATCGCCCACAATCTCTTGAACCGTTTTTCCTTCGTCTAACTGGGTGCGCAACTGGTCAAAATAAGCGACCGACAGGTGGGTACCAAGCCGAACTGTGCCCCGCTGAGGGGCAAGCTCTCCTAGCAGGAGCCGGAGCAAGGTTGTTTTGCCGCACCCATTGGGGCCGAGAATACCGACCTTGTCACCCCGCATAATCCTGGAGGAGAAGTTGCGTATAACCACTTGGTCTGCATAGGCATAACTGACATCCTGAGCTTCAACGACGAGCTTGCCAGAGCGCTCGACCTCTTGGATTTGGAGGCGAGCCGTGCCAAGTGTTTCTCGCCGGGCTTGGCGGACGGCGCGTAGCTCGTGCAGGGCGCGTACCCGACCTTCATTGCGAGTCCGACGTGCTCGGATGCCACGCCGAATCCAGACTTCTTCCTCGGCCAGCTTTTTGTCAAAACGAGCCCAGTGGACGGCTTCTTCCTCCAGCGCCGCCCGCTTGCGTTCTAAAAAGGTTCCATAGTCGCACGACCAGCTGGTGAGTTGAGCACGATCAAGTTCGACGATTCGGGTGGCAAGTTTGCGCAGCAGCATGCGGTCGTGGGTGACAAAAAGTAAGGCTTTTTCACGACGCACTAAGAAGTCTTCGAGCCAGCTGATGGAGGCAATATCGAGATGGTTGGTTGGCTCGTCGAGTAGCAGCAGGTCGGGGTCGCTGACCAAGGCCGCGGCCAGGAGTGTCCGTCGTTTGAGCCCACCCGACAGCGTCTCGAATGCTGCGTTGGGAGCGAGGTGTAAATGCGAGAGTACTTGTTCGACGTGCTGATGGACCAACCAGCCGCCATTGGCGTCCAGCGTCTGTTGGAGACGATCTAAGTCGGCGAGCAGCTTTTGGTTGCTGCCCTCTTGAGCGACCTGCGCGCTGACGTTTTGGTAGTGTGTGAGAGACACACCGAGCGGTCCTAAGCCACTGGCGACCAAATCAAAGACGTTGCCGTGCAGACCTTGCGGGACCTCCTGAGGCAGGAAGCTAATGCGGGTATCCTGTTGGCGGACGATTTCCCCAGCATCTGCCGCCAGATCACCATGAATGAATTTCATGAAGGTCGATTTACCCGCGCCATTGCGGCCCAACAAGCAAATCCGTTCACCGTGTTCGATCTGCAGATTCGCGTTGTCCAAGAGGCGCGGACCCCCAAAACCAACTCGGACATTCTGGATGCTCAACAACGCCATCGCTGTGTCTTTCCCTCACCCATCCCTATTTCCTATTATTCTTGATTATTGCTTTGCCCCCTTAGCCAGGGCGAGGCGGCAAAAATTACACACTCTGCCGAGACAGAAATTCTGTAAAGACCTTGAGCAACGGCTCGCGTGCGGCAGTGACAAAACCATGACCTGCATTGTCGAACAGCGCGAGCTCGGCTCCAGGAATCTCTCTGGCGATGATTTCTGAGTTGACAGCTGGAATGAGAACATCATCCCGGCCAGTGGTAACGAGAGTTGGAATATTAATGTCTTTGAGCTGCTTAAACACACGCAGTGTCATGGTGGCTTCTACGTGGCGCTCGTACGCAAAACGTGGTGTGACATGAGCCAATGCCTGTTGCAGATGGGCTTCTAGTTCGGCGCGGTGGGCGTTGATATATTCCTCCGAATAAGACAGCTGCCACGCCGCCCGGCCGGCCTCTTCAGGTGTCTGTCCAGGCCGTCCTTTGAGTGCTTTCATCGACTCTGGTGGGGCAGGCACGGCATTCTTCCCACCGGGTGTGGTACAGCCTAAGACCAGACTGGCGATACGCTGTGGATAGTGAATAGCCAGTTCCTGAGCGATCATGCCGCCCATTGATATGCCAAACACGTGGACGCGAGGGAGGTTTAGCGTATCGAGCAAGGCCACTGCATCGCTGGCAAACAGGGCGATTGAGTAGGCTTCGTCAGGCTTGTCGGACTGACCGGTTCCCCGGTTGTCATAGGTAATGACTTGATGGGTTTTGGTCATCTGTGCCACAAACTGTTGATCCCAGTTGGCGGCTGGCGAGCCAAGGCCCATGATGAGTAAAAGCGGCTGTCCTTGGCCTTGGACATTATAGTGCAGATTGATTCCGTTGACGCTTGCATGTGGCATACACTCCTCCTTTTCCCTTGTGGTCTTATAATCTCTGCTGCAAAAGCGCCAGGCCGGTATTGCTGGGAGCAATACCAGTGTGTAGAACTGCGGGTATGCTGCGTGTGGAAGAATCCCTTGAGACTGGCTTGGCTGACAGCCGGGACATTCGCCACGAGATCAAAACATTGTCTCGGCCGCATACAATGGTTTCAGCGTATCACCTGGCTGAGGTATGGGCAGTCATCGTTGCCGCTATTGTGACGAGCGTGGTCCTTGTGCCGCGTTCTTCTGGCATAGTCGGGCTGCTTGTCTACATCGTAATGGTCAGCGTGATCGCCTCGCGCCAGCATGCGCTGATGGTGCTGACCCATGAGGGAATCCATAAACGGGTATCCCGGACGCTATGGATCAATGATTGGCTGTCGCGCCTTTTGGCTGCTTTTCCCGTCTTCATTTCATTGGCGAAGTGGCGCTTCATTCACCTGTACCATCACCAATACACCCATACTGCCAACGATCCTGATCGTGCCATTTATGCTCGTTACCCCTTAGCTGAGCAAAAGTTCAAGCGCCTCCTGTTACGTGATCTATGTGGCGTGAATGTCTTTTCGACCCTCAAGTACTTCATTGATATTCCATTTGCGACACACGGGTTTAATCGTCGCTTCTTAGGCGAAGCGCGCGAAGTGGAGTACCGTAAAGTGGCTGACATGAAAGCTTTTTGGGTGTTTTGGGGAGTCCTCTTGCTTGGTGGCTGGGCTTTAAGCGGACTGCAAGCACTCGTCGGGTTTGGCCTGTATTGGTTGGTACCATATTGCACCCTGACCCAGATATTTTTTCGGATTCGGGGCGCGATTGAGCATGGGAATGTGCCGGACCCTGACAATCCATACCAACAGACCCGGACCTATTTTATGCACCCAGCCTTGGCCTTTTTCTTTTCCCCCAAACAAGTAAACTACCATTTGGAACATCATCTGTATCCCTCAGTGCCGTTTTATCACCTGCCTCGAGTGCACCAGCGTCTGCGGCAGACAATCTATCCCCAAGAAGATGCCTACTGTGAGCCGTTCGGTGTCAGTTTGCTGAGATTGGTCGGAAAATAGAGGCCGAAGGCGGCTCGGAAACCCTCTCCCATGAATAGGAGAGGGCAAAGTGAAGGATTTTCTGACGGAAGAGGCTGATCTTACAGATCGTATGCCCGTGCGGCATTATCGCCGAGAATATTCTGTTGGTCGGTTGGGTTTAGATCTTTAATCGAGTTTTTGAGGAGATTGAGGGCATCTGGAAAACCATCGAAGTGAGGAAAATCGGTTGACCAGAATAATTTATCCGATCCCCAACGCTGACTGGCTGCTGAAATCATGCTCTCATCTGGATCGGCACCAACCCACACCTGACGTCGGAAGTATTCACTCGGCGGTCGTTTGCAGGCGGTCATAAATCCACTGTGTTGCCATTTGCTATCCATCCGTTCGATGAAATGCGGCACCCAGCCGGCACCGACTTCAAGACACAGCAGCTTCAGATTCGGGAAGCGCTCTAAGGTGCCGCCCTCAAAACGGTGCAAGGTACAAATGCTTTTACACTTTGCCAAGAGAGATAGGGAGGCACATATGGCGGCACTATGGGCAAGGCGAGCGGGATGGGCAAGATAGAATTGATGAGCAGGGTGCAATTGGTGAATTTTTAGAGGTGAGAACCGTCAGAAATGGAGAGAAGAGAAAAGCAGCCTCCTTTCCCCCTCCTCCTGCTTTCTCTTTTGTTGTTCCTTCCTTTCCCTGTCTGCGGCCGGAGAGCCTTCCCTCTTCGGCCGTTTTTTTATGCCTTATGACGAGTTTGTGTCTAATCCTCGTGTGTGGACTGGGAGAGAATCGAAGAGGCGGAGTAGGGAGCGTCTATTGAGGCCCATTCAGGCTTCCGGGTTGGAGCGCTGGTGGTTGTGAATGCGCTCGGGAATGTGTTTGATCTTGAGTCCGGGCAGATTATTGCTGGAGTGCGGCTCGATCAGTTGAGACTATTCCGGGACTCGCCCAGTGAGACAGAGCTTCTGAGGAGCCGGAGTCTCTCAGTAGGGCAGGTGTCCTGTTTTTCTGCCTGGCCAGATAAGGGAGTAGAAAGTACCCTCGCCGGGGATCGAACCCGGACCTCAGGTTCCGGAGACCTGTGTGATATCCATTTCACCACAAGGGCATTTACAGAGGCATAACCGTAGCATAGGAGAGCGCCGTGAGCAATGTTGTTGTTCCGCGTAGAGTACGAAAAGCCTTCTGGTCGTCTGTTAGAACAAACGTCCGCAGGCTTAGACTGATTGAAGAGAAAGGACGAACGGATGGAAGGCTTTGATACCTTGGGTTTGTAAGAAGCAAAAAATCTGCTCGATCAATTTTCATAAAAGTGCGAAACAAGAGAAGTCCCAGGCAAGACAGGACTGTGTAGAGGAAATTTAAGCTATGCCGCTATCTCGGACTCGGCAAATTCTGATGCGAGGGGTTCGTTTACGCTGCCCGCGCTGCGGTGAAGAGCGTTTATTTACTGGTCTTTTCTCCATGCGCAAGCAATGTGGCCGTTGTATGCTCGTGTACGAACAAGAGCCGGGATTTTTTGTTGGCGCGATCTATATCAACTATGCGGCGACAGCTGTCTTGGCGATGGTCGGATTTCTGGTGTTAGGTGTCTATGTTGAAGTCACTCTGACGCAGCAACTGATCCTCTGGATTAGCTTTGCCCTATTTTTTCCCTTGTGGTTCTTCCGCTATTCCCGAAGTTTGTGGTTGAGTGTCACCCATCTGCTAACCGCAAGAGAAAACGCTCCACGGAGAACTGGACCATCTTGAGGAGGATTCGAGAAGGGCTCAAGAAATACGTAACTTTCCCGAAAAAGAAAGAAACTCTTTTCAAAGGGGAGGCCGGAAATGGATAAAAAAATCCTGTACGGCTGCAGTTGTTACTTATTCTTGGGATGGTGCTCATCCTGATCAATATCGTCGGTATACTTCCAGCAGATTTGGGGATTCCCGCCTGGCTCGGGGGGTATGTGATCCTGACGAGCAGCTATTCTGCTGTTAAGCCGCGCCAACGGGTGGAGGAACGCCGACAAGAATGCTGTTGTCTGCCTGTTTTCCTGGAGCTTTTGTCACGCTTCTTATCCCTTTTCATGCAGGTTTGTTTTTTGTTGCTGAGATTGAAGTTTTATAATGAAACGCGCACCCAAAAGAGTGCCTGGGCGCGCGTTGCTGATGGCACGTAGGGGGGGGTACGTTTCGTTAGTGGCTAGCTCCGGACTCGCTGACCGCTACCTGTTCTGGAGGTTCATAGGTCTTATCGGGTGCGGTCAGGTCTGGCAGCAACATAAAAATGAGGAAGACGCAGATGACCATAGGGGTCAGGGCAATCATCCCCAGCGTCCTTTTCTCAAACCTAAGGTGCATAAAATATAGGGCCACCAGCGTTGCCTTGATCACAGCTAGGAAGACGAGGAGGAGGCCGATGGCGAATTTCGACAGCGGTAAATAGACGACGCCGACCTCGACGATCGTCAAAACGGTCAAGGCCCAAAAGATGTTCATGTAATTGGGTTCGTGATGTGCGCTTTCCATTCGACCTTACTCCCTATAGCAAATACACAAAAGTAAAGACCAAAATCCAGACCAGATCCACAAAGTGCCAGTACAGGCCGACAATCTCGACGGGATTGGCGTCCTCGCCTGCATATTTGCCTTTGATGCCACTCAGCAGGATGCACGACAGATAGACGACACCACCAAATACGTGGCAGCCATGAAAGCCGGTCAGGATATAGAACGTCGTGCCAAACAGCGCAGATCCCCACGGATTGCCGCTCATGGTCATACCTTCGTTGGTGAGGTGGGTCCACTCGTAGGCCTGCAGGAGCAGAAAAATTGTCCCTCCAATGATCGTCAGCAACATGAATTTTTTGAAGGCAGCCTGGTCATCGTGCCTGGCTGCGGACAGCGCCTTGACCATGGTAAGACTGCTGCAGATGAGCAGAAATGTCATGCCGGCGGTCAAGTTAATGCCGAGCGTTTGGAGAGGATCGGGCCAGTCCGGACTGCTGGCCCGGAGTGCTCCATAGCCGGCTAACAGGCCGCCAAATGACATGGCGTCTCCGGCCAGAAAAACCCACATGCCAAGTTTGCCCCAACTTTCTGGGGTTAAAGGCGATTCGGCTGGTTCAACAGCCCCATGCGTATCAATAACCGCTTCGCTCAAGGGAGGTCCTCCTTCTTCTTTATTGAGCCGATTTCAAATGGCAACACTGCTGCTGGCGGATAGCCAGGCCGATCTGCGCTCCGATACTGATAAAAAATCCAGCCGCCAATGGAGGCAAACAGGACAAAAGGCATACTCATCATCAGCATGGCGCTCCAAAAAATTCCAACGGCGAGGGGATCCTCTGCCCCTGAGAGTGCTGTTTTGCACATCGCACAACCCTGGGCGAGTGCCGAAGAGGGAAAGGCAGCAGGAAAGACGGAGGCAAGCCCCCATAGACCCACAAGCAGCCAATACGAAGGAGAGAAAATGCGGAGTCTCATATAAGCATACTGGGAAGTCTGTAACATAAGATTCTCGCAATTCTTCTTTTGTGTCTGTTGTGTCCGTGCCCGCCTACCTGCTGCTTCGCTGCTTCATCGAGCTAAAATTAAGCTAATTGAGATACACGAGCGGGAATAAAACTGCCCACAACGCCCCCACGTAGTACCAGTACATACCGCAAATCTCAACGGCAATCGGCCGACTGGCAGAGAAGCGACCCTGCGTGGCCAATACGAGCACGGCCAAGAGCCACACAACTGCCGCCAGAACGTGTAAACCGTGGCAGCCGATCAGCGTATAGAACGTTGCCCCATACATGCCCGTTGAAATCGTCAGCCCATCTCGTATCAGTTGGGTCCACTCATAGCCTTGAACCGCCAAAAATGTCGTCCCGAGTAAAGCAGTCAGACTCAACCAGGTGACGACCCGTTCGTGCTGATCAAGACGCAGTGCCTTGATTGCCCGATGCATGGTGTAGCAACTGATGAGTAAAAAAATCGTATTGACCCACGTCACCGCGACGGGAAGATACAGATGGCCTGAGGGCCAGACCTTGCTGCCTGCCCGAAAAACAATATAAGCACCAACGAGGCCAACAAACAGCATCGTTTCCGCGCTGATCAGCATTAGCATCCCCAGCCGGGCGTTACTGATCGGAGGTGTTGGCCTAGCACTTGGCGGTGGGCCACCACCCAAACCTTTCTGCAGGGAAGGTCTGGGCTGAGGGACCTCAGTCGTCTGGCTGGAGACAGTTGCGGATGACATGCAGCACTTCCTGAATCAACTCAATCGGCTCAACATGCTTGATGTGCTAAACGAGAATAATAAAACAGATCGTGGCTGCAATATACAGCACGATGAAAATAGCTAGGCCCCGGCCGATCATGTGATTCATACGATTTTCGCCGCTTTTTTGTTCCCGACTGACCGGCTCCATTGGATTCGCCTTCGTGTAAGACAGCTTCAAACTCCAATTTTATCAAAAGCCATAACGGCTAACAGGGTTGGCAGGTAAATCAGGGAAGCAAAGAGCAGATGCCGCGCGGCTTCATGCGAGCGGACCAATGCCAAGCGGACGCTGTACCACAAAAACATGCTGCCAAGCAGGAGCGCCACTACGAAATAGATATGTCCAGCGAGCCCAATGAGAGTAGGTAATAAGCCAACCGCGAGCAGAGCCATAGCATTGTTCATGACCTGACGTCCCGTACTTTTTCCATCAGGATTGACAACTGGCAGCAGCTGGAATTCTGCCCGCGCATAATCTTCCCGATACAGCCAGGCAATCGCTAAGGAGTGTGGCATTTGCCACAGGAACATAATGGTAAACAGAATCCAGGCCTCAAGATCAAGCGACCCCCTGGCCGCTGCCCAGCCAATGACTGGCGGAAGGGCACCCGGAATGGCACCCACAAAGGTACATAAGGACGTCTTTTTCTTCAGCGGGGTATAGACGAGGAGATAGCTGACCGCAATAGCTGTTGTGACAAGCGCACTCGGTACATTGACTGCCCAGGCCAGATACACAAGTCCTGCCGTCGTAATCAGACTGCCAAAAAGTAAGGCTTCAGCAGGTTGCAAGCGTCCATCTGGGAGTGGGCGGAGCTGGGTCCGGTGCATTTTTGCATCAGCTTTGCGTTCGATAAACTGGTTGAGAGCTAAGGTGCCAGCTGCGGCGAACCCCGTGCCAATCAAAGTATGCAGGAGCAGCACATAGTCGGGTAGTCCCAAAGATCCCAGATAAAAACCCACAAATGTCGTGATCAGGACCATGCTCACGATCCGTGGTTTGGTCAGTGCCCAAAAGTCTATACTCCGGTTCCATGCCAGAGTTACTTTGGCCAGCGTCGTTTTGCCAACCCGACCAGGCTGGTTTGGCTGGGCAAGCTGGCCTCGCTGATTGAGCCGATCAATTTCAGAATCAGCACGGTCAAAGGTGTGGCTAGGTAATGTTGTCATGCTGACACCTGTTCAGAAGCGATTGGAAGGCCTGGGGAGAGTTGGGTATGAGTGAAAGAATGATACGTGCGCAGGCTGAGCCGGACGCTCGTCGCCAGCATCAATGCGCCTGTCGCAACATGACTGGTTGCCAAGAGAACAACTGCCGAGGCTAAGAAGGCTCCAGTTTGTGTATATTTTCCAATATAGGTGACGAGCCCAAGAGTGAATTGGAATAACAGCAGCCGACGCAGGAGGAGAGCTGACGGAACCAGTTCAGGATAGTCTGAGGAGGTAATCCAGTCGACGAGCCAGAAGATAAGCAATGCAACAATGGCAGCTGCAATGATATGGACTTCGGCCCCACTGCCAGTATGACGCAAGATCGCCCCGAGAATGCTTTGGAGATAAATCGCAGCTGTCGTCACAATACTAATCCGCTGTAAGGAATGCATCTCTGGCGTTGCTTGCCGAGGCTGGGTATTGTGCCATTCGGCTGAGGTCAGGAGCGTCAATGCGGCGAGAAAAGCAAAAAATGCTTGGGCAAAACAACCGTGGATGAGTGCCAAGCCATGCTCTAACAGGACGACCCGCAAGCCACCTAAGATGCCTTGGACGATCACCGCTCCGAGGGCGACAACGCCAAGCCAGCGCATCCATCGACGCTGCTCTTTCATCCATAAGGTCAGAGCGAGAAAGATGGTGCACAGCCCGACCGTTGAGCCCAACAAACGGTGGCTATGTTCGTAGAATATGCCGCCAACCATATGTGACCATGGATACAAGAACATATTATAGCCAAAGGTGGTCGGCCAATCCGGCACAGCGAGACCAGCCCCCATGCTGGTCACCAAGCCGCCGACAAACAGCAGCGGTAGCGTGCAGACCGTCGTCAACAATGCAAATCGGTATGGCCAGGGGGAAAGCATCGGTTGTGTCAGTTGGGGCATGGTTTTGTGAGCACTCAGTAACTTATGTCCATATGCAGCTGACTTGGGGGAAGGCCCTCCAAGTCAGCGCTCTCAAAAGAGTCCGAAACAGTACTCAGGATAGGCTAGTGTGTCGCTGTTGCTGCCTCGGGACCAAGCCGTCGGTCCTGGGGTAACCAGTCTTCTTTGACCAGCGGTGAGCTGTACTCATATGGGCCACGGTGGACTGTCGGTGTTGTTTCAAAGTTGCCATGCGGTGGTGGCGAAGGAGTTATCCACTCCAAGGTATTAGCCTGCCACGGGTTTCGCTCCGCTTTTTTCCCAGCAAACAAACTCAGCACAAAATTGCCTAGGAAGATCAGCTGGGAGACGCCGAGGCAGAATGCACTCATCGTAATAAACACATTCCACCACTGCATGTCGGCCAGGAACTCATACTGGAGTGGGTTATAGATACGGCGCATATGGCCCGCAACACCCAGGAAATGCATAGGGAAAAAAGCCGCATTAAAAAAAAGATAGGTCAGGCCAAAATGTATTTTTCCCATAGTTTCGTTCATCATCCGGCCAAACAGTTTGGGGAACCAGTAATAGATGGCAGCAAACATGCCGAAGATGATACCGGCCACAACATAGTGGAAGTGGGCGACGATGAAATACGTATCGTGAATGAAGATATCGACTGGAGTGACCGCCATATAAATACCGCTCAGCCCGCCAATGACGAAGTTCGAGACAAAACCAAGGGCAAACAGCATTGGACTGGTAAAGCGTATTGTCCCGCCCCACAGTGTACCGAGCCAGTTAAACGTCTTGATAGCCGATGGAATGGCAATCACCATAGTGGTCAACATAAAAGCGGTTCCCAGCACGGGGTTCATACCGCTAATAAACATATGGTGGCCCCATACGATCCATGACAAAAAAGCAAGAGCGATCATGGAGAATGCCATGGCGTGATAGCCAAAGATCGGTTTGCGGGAAAAAGTTGAGAGGACGTCTGAGGTGACACCCATGGCCGGAAGGACGAGGATATAGACCTCTGGATGACCAAAAAACCAGAACAGATGCTGCCACAGCAGCGGCTCGCCTCCGCCAGACGGCAAGAAGAAGCTGGTGCCCATGGTTCGGTCGAATAGCAGCATGCCTAATGCTGCGGTCAACACTGGCAGCGCCAAAAGTAAAAGGACCGCCGTGACAAACAAAGACCAAATGGACAAAGGTATGCGAAACCAGGTCATACCTGGGGCACGCATATTAATCACAGTGGTGATGTAATTAATCGCTCCCATCAGGGAGGAAAAACCCAGGATGAGCAGGCTAATAATCCACAGGTTCACGCCTTGATCAACACCGCTATACGTTGGGTCAGCCGACAGGGTGGCATACATTGTCCAGCCGCCCGCAGCCGGTCCGCCCTCGACAAAGAAGCTATACAGGATCAGGCCAATGGCTGGAACAGCAGTCCAGAATGACAGCAGGTTTAAGAGCGGAAAGGCCATATCGCCGGCACCAATCATGAGCGGAATCAAGAAATTGCCAAACCCACCAACCATAAACGGCATCACCACAAAGAAAATCATGATTGTGGCGTGCATGGTAAACAGTGAGTTGTAAAAGGCCGGATCCATATAGGCCCCGTACAAGGAGTGCTCAGGCTCGGCATACATGAACGGTTCAGAAATCCAGCTGGTGAAAGGCACTGGAGTCTCTGGCCAGGCCAACTCCCAGCGTATCATCATAGCCATGAGACCGCCGATGATCAGCATGAAAAGGCTGGAGAATAAGAACTGTCGGCCGATCATCTTGTGGTCGGTGGAAAAGATATAGGTGCGGATAAATCCCAGCTCGTGGTGGGCATCATGGGTCGCATGGGCATCATGGGCTGCCACCGCTCCTGCGTCGCTCATTGTGACTCTCCTATCGGTTTGTTCTGCTAAGACACATCATCGCCGCTAAACAGCTCCCAAGCCTGGCTGGCTGTTGTCTGGTCCTGTAAACCGGTAATTTCAACACGTTGTAATAAGAGTGAATTCGAAACCTGGCGAGGAATAACGGAGGCGCGGTAGCCTTTCTGCTGGACGCTCCGAGCCAAGGTTCGCGCTTTTCGGGTGCTCCGAAATGCATCAAGGATCAGATTGAAGGAGCCACTTTCTCGTTCTTGGCGGAGACGGGTTGTCTGAGCCAAGGTTGGAAGGCAGAGCTTCTGGCCGGGATAGATATTGTCCAGGTTTTTAATGTGGGTGTTGTAGTCCCGAATGAGATCAACCCCGAGCAGATGTTTTCCTTCTGCGTAGAATGCCCCGGCGATATCGTAAATCGTTGCTCCAGATAGAATCTCAAGCTGTCCTTTGCATGGCTCGCCCTGATTAGACTGACCAGCAGCCGTTGGAGTGTATGCATACTGTTGTGAGGAAACATCTGCAGAGGAGTCTTGCCCGGCGGCTTCGGATGTGGCTTCCGGTGAAGACTGCTCTGCAGGGGCTTCCTGGGCGGACTGCGTTTGGGGCATTTCCGTTTCCGGCGTTTGGACTGCCGGATCGACGATTGTAGAAGCAGCCGCGACTCCTGCCTGCTCTGTTCCTTCTTGAAGAGCAGCACTCGCTCCTTGTCTCGCGTCTTGTGCGGTCTTTGCCGCGCTATCCGTTATCCCTTCTGCTACATCTTGAACAGCGCCTGAAGTTCCTTGGACCGCGCTCGTCGTATCCTGGGCGGCTCCTTCGACGGGTTCAGTCGTGGCCTCATTCGCTGCATCTGTTGCTTCTTTTGCTGCTTCGGTTGCATCTTGCGTCCCTTCGCTTGCCTTTTGAGCAGCATCGCTTGTTTCCTGAACTGTCTCAGCTGCGTCTCCGGCAGCTTCAGTTGCCGTCGCCGCCGCGTCCTGAGCAGCTTCGGTTGCAGACTGGCTGGCTTCAGGCGCAGCCTCGGTCGCCGGGTCCGTGGTTTCAGGAGCGGTTTCAGCAGGGTCTTGGGCTTCCACAATTGCTTCGGTTGCAGTGTCTGAAGCTTCAGCAGCAGCTTCGGTTGCAGTGTCTGAAGCTTCAGCAGCAGCTTCGGTTGCGGCGTCTTGGATTTCAGTCGCAGTCGCTGCTGCGTCTGTTGCCATCTCAGCCGTATCCGCTACATCCTGGGCTGCTTCGGCTGTCTCAGCAGCTGTCTCTTGAACTGCTGAAACGGCAGTCTCGCTTGCTGCTGAAGCTCCATTGGAAGAAGCTGTCTGCGGCCACTGTTCGTCCCGCCAAGACTGATATTCCTCGGGAGCAAGAGCGTACAGCCAACCCTTCATACCCGAGTGGCCAAACCCGCACAGCTCTGCACATGGAATTTCATATCTGCCGGGTTTATTGGCCTGGAACCAGCCGGTAATTTCTCGACCGGGGACCATGTCTTGTTTGAAACGAAGATTGGGCATAAAGAAGCTGTGAATCACATCCTTAGAGGCCAGGATGACCCGGATCGGTTTACCGGCTGGCACGCGGATATCGTTATCGATTTGCTTGTCATCCGCTGTGTCGAACTCTCCATCCGGACCGGGATAGAGAATCTCCCAGTTGAACTGCTTGCCAGTAACCTTGACGACGGTATCTGTCTCGGGGGGGACAAGTTTGATCTCCTCCCATAGAGATCTACTCACCAGCCCCAAAGCGATAAAGATGATGGCTGGAATGATCGTCCAGATGATTTCCATCGCTGTATTGCCATGGGTATAGGCCGCCCGCCTGCCCCCTTGGTCTCGGTAGACATACAGGAAGATGAGCATCAGAGCTGTGACAATGATGAAGGCAGCTGCAGTCAGGTAGTAGATAAAATAAAAGAGCGCATCAATGCCTGCTCCATACGGTGAAACGTCTTCAGGAAGCCATCCCAACATGAATATCTTTCCTTTTCCCCTGCACAGAATCGCTCCCTTGTATACTGAAAAACTGGCCTGCCGCAAGGGGAGGGGAGAGCGCTGAGTAGACATCCGAGTTCATCGGGGAAATCTGTGCTGAGACTTGCGCCAGCACATGCGCTAGACCCCTTCGTTGACAAATCGTAGATGCCTCGATACCCTTAAGCAGTTATGGAAAAAACAGCATGGGGCCAATTCGCTGAAATCATTCTCAAGCCCGATAATCTTCCCATTGTCGGCCTAATGTTCCTAGTGTTTTATTTTACCTGGCTCTCCTTTCGTGAAGCTCGCAAAAATGACCAGTTGACTGAGGAAGGGCGTGCTGACGAAATTCTCGAAGAGATGCAGAAATAGGGAGTACTGGTATGCCGTTCACTATTGTTGCAGAGAACTGCACCGGGTGTAGTGCATGTGAGAAACGCTGTCCAACAAAAGCGATTAGCGGAGAGTCGAAGAAAGCCTATTTCATTGAACCTTCTCTGTGCATCGACTGTGGTGCCTGCGGAGTGATTTGTCCAGACGCCGCTATCCTGGATACTTTTGGGACAGTGACAAGCGTTCTGAAGCGTGTTGAGCGACCAATTGCGGTCGTCCATCTGGATAACTGTAATGGCTGCGGAGTGTGCATTGATGTATGTCCGTTCGATTGCATCACCCCTTCCGCCAATAACGGTCCTCAGTATTTGGGCAGAGTCGATGTAGATGAAAAAACGTGTGTCGGATGTCAACTGTGTGAAGAAGTGTGTGGTTGGGAAGGCATCTTCATTATGCCGGGCCGCGACAAAGAAGAATTCCTTGAAACGATGGAAGAGACGCTAGCAGAAGCTTCTGCGTAGGGACTCTTCGCTTACATATTTGTCCTTACATCTTTGCGATTCCAGGAAAGGAAAGACTGTGGCAGTCCCTAAACGAAGAACTTCTCGTTCAAAACGCGATAAACGGCGCTCCCATCATGCGCTTTCGACCCCAGCCCTCCGGACTGATAGGGAAACGGGCGAGGTACATCTGTCCCATCGCGCCCATGTTGGCAGCGATGGAGCCTATTACTACCGAGGGCGCAGATTGACTGAGCCCATAGAAGATGACGACGAATAGACGCACGGAGAACCGCGGCTGTGTGTTATTGATAACTGATATGGCCCGCATCAGAAGATGCGGGCCTTTTTGCTTCTCTAGGTTCGAGAGTGCGGGGGAATCGGCAACATTAGGTTAAATAATTTTATTGAGCGGGTATTCAATAATTCCGACTGCGCCGTTCTTAATCAGCTGCGGAATCAGTTCTCTGACGGTACTCTCGCTAATCACACTTTCAACTGCAAACCACTCTGTTTTATACAACGGAGAGACAGTTGGTGCAGTCAGGCTAGGTAGCATCCTGACCACCTGATCAAGCTTCTCTTGAGACACGTTCATTTTAATACCGACCTTGGCTTCTGCTGCCAGTGCTCCGGTCAGCAACAGGGCAATTTGCTGGATCTTCTCTCTTTTCTCAGGGGTTTCCCACGCACTACGGTTGGCAATCAGCTGCGGATTCGAGGTGAAGAGTTCGTGGATAATAGTCAGTCCATGCGCCCGGATTGTTGAGCCGGATTCGGTGACTTCAACAATCGCATCGACAAGTCCTTCGGCAGCTTTAGCCTCAGTCGCTCCCCACGAAAATTCAACCTCAACATCAATACTTCGTTCGGCAAAATAGCGCCGAGTATATTCGATTAACTCTGTTGCAATC
This sequence comes from Binatia bacterium, assembly GCA_965231765.1. Lineage (GTDB taxonomy): Bacteria > Desulfobacterota > Binatia > Bin18 > Bin18 > JAAXHF01. Next base: position 1,533,044 of record OZ246887.1, on the reverse strand, counting down.
CGCTTGCCGTGCAGATCTTCTGGCGTCCGAATGGAAGAATCATGGGGGACGGCGATGACCCAACGGGTGGGCTGAAAGCTGGCTTTGGAGTAGACGAGATCTTCAACCACTTCGACGCTTGAATTATTTTCCATAATCCAGTCTTTGCCAGTCAGACCGACATCAAGGGCACCAGATTCGACATACTGAGCCATCTCTTGCGCGCGGACCAGCATACAGCGGATCGTCGCATCATCAATGCGCGGAAAATAGCTGCGCGAACTTGTTGTAATCTTCCAGCCAGCTTTGCGAAACAGGTCAATGGTGGTGGATTCAAGACTGCCTTTGGGAATGCCGAGTTTTAATTTTTCCATGGGTCTGTGTGTGTCTCTACGTCTGCAATGTTAGGTAGTAGATGAAGTTAGTGGTGTTCCTAACACACCGCTGACGTGGCGTCTATTAGTCTGCCTTGCTAGCGAAAAGGCAAGCCAGAAGAGCGGCTGCTGAGTTGCTGCTCCAACTGCTCGACATATTGCTGCCACATCTGGTCCCGCTGACGGAGTCCTTCAACAGCCTCCTTTGTCAGGCCGACAGCCGCTTGGGGGTCACGGGCCGGAACATACCAAATTGCCGGCATGGCTGGGCGAGGTGGAGGCGCGGGGGCAGTCCCGAGCGAGCAGCCAGAAAGTCCTATGAGTAGCCACGTAATCCCAAGTATGATTCCAGCTGTCATGCGTGTCTTGTGCCTCATCGTATCATCATATTTTGTAGCCATATTGGGGCGACACTGGCTAGCATAGTGGTTTGCTGCGGACTCTGCTAGATATGGCCGCGCTGTGGATAGGAAAACGGGCTGGCACGGATTTGACCCCGCGCGGGATTAGCAGAACTTGTAGACGCTTGCAGACACTCGCAGACACCTGCGGACACCTGCGGAAAGGATAGACCTGATGAAACTTGCTGAGATCGCACACCGCTTGGGCTGTGAGGTACACGGCGACGGAGAGATTGAGATTGACGGGGTGAAGGGTATTGAGAACGCTGGCCCGGGAGATTTGACGTTTCTGACCAATAAAAAATACGCGGCAAAACTCTCCTCGACACAAGCCTCTGCTGTTCTCCTGTCCGAAACAGGCCCTGATATTGTTCTGCCCTCCTTACGTGTTGCAAATCCTGCCTTTGCCCTATCGCAGATTTTGGGCTGGTTTTATCCGCCCTATGTGCCACCCGAAGGGATTCATCCCACAGCGGTCATTGCCTCGTCAGCCCAGATTGGGGCGTATGCCTCGATTGGACCGTATAGTGTTGTTGGAGAGAAGGTGGTGATCGGCGATGGGGCGCGGCTTGCCGCCCATGTCGTGATTTATCCGTATGTCACTATCGGCCACAATTTTACGGCTCATACTGGCGTTGTTGTCCGTGAGGGGACGTTGATTGGGGACCGAGTTGTGCTGCAAAGCGGGGTGGTGATCGGTGGGGACGGCTTTGGTTATGTGCCGCTCCCAGATGGAACCGTAGTGCCAAATCCTCAGACCGGCCATGTCATCCTTGAGGATGAGGTCGAAGTGGGGACGAATTCGACGATTGATCGGGCGACACTAGGAGCCACCTATGTCCGCCGTGGCGCAAAAATCGATAATCTGGTCATGATTGCGCACGGCTGTGATATCGGAGAAGGGGCGCTCTTAGCAGCTCAGGTCGGACTGTCTGGCAGCACCACAATAGGGGCTGGAGTACAAATGGGAGGCCAGGTCGGGGCTGCTGGCCATTTGACGGTAGGCGAAAAGACCCAGGTTGCGGCCAAGAGTGGGATTCCCAACGATGTACCGGCCAATAGCACGATTGGTGGCTATCCTGCGGTTGATATTTTCTCCTGGCGCCGCTACTCAGCAGCCTTGCCAAAGCTCCCGGCTCTTATCCGTCGGGTGCGTCGTTTAGAGCAGGCTCTGGAACGGCTTTTGGGCAAGCACGAGACCGCCGAGTAGGGGCGGTTTGCGAACCCCTCTTCCTCCGAAAATGAAGGATTGCTCTAGCGGCCAAACAAGCTCTTCAGGCCCTCTTTGAGCAGATCCTCGGGCTTTGGCGGCGACGATTCGCCTGCAGTATCTGTCTCTCCGCCTAACAGTGATGTCGAAGGCAAAATTTTGTCCAATACTTTTTTCTGGACTGCTTCGATGCCTTTTTGCACCGCACCTTGCTGGACCTGACGGGTCAAGGTGGCAATGTCTGGCAGTGGTTTTGCCTCAGGTAAAGTGCCACTGAGGGCAAAGGGGATAGCGACCCGGCCTTGTGTGTTGCTGATATATTTTGCCACTTTCACATTGTCTTGGATGTCTTTTGAGAGATTTTGGGCCAGAATAATCTGTCCGTGGAAATCAATCTGTTGGTCATAATCGAGCCAACCATCGCCTCGGGTAGCGTAATCGGCTGCATTCAGGTACACGCCGTCGAGCAGAATTTTTCCTTCGCGAAAGGTCAACTGACTTCCCAAATCAGCAAATTCGGTATCTGTGCTGCCCCAAATAGCTGGATACTTTTTGCGCACCTTTTGGGACACAATGCTGGTCAGGCCGGGAATACCGGTGATGTTTGACAGCACCTCGTCAGCAATATTCAGATCCACTAACGCGCCTTGATTGACCTCAAATTTCCCTTGGCCTTGCAAAGTCGGTTTTATAGCTTCCCAGTCCTCGCCGCCGCCCGCCAAGTCCAGGTTAAAATTAGCTTTACCTCGTACATATTGGAGGGCGTTGATCATTTGGGCGCGGAACACTTCGCCCAGTTCAATATCTGAGATTTGAGAAGTGACTTGAAACTGTGGCGGCGTCGCGCCCATATCATATTGACCCGATGCCTTGACTGAGCCGCCCAGCGTTTGCAGGCTTACACTATCAATTTTTGCAATTTCGTTGAGCAGAGACAGTGTGGTCTGGAAGTCCGTATAGTCAATATTTACCAGCCTGCCTTGGGCGGATGAGAGCGTACCGCTGAACGCCAGCTGCTCGTTTTCCATACGTGCCATGCCTGCGCTCTTCAGCGCTTTGAGGACGTCGCTAGACGCCTCAGCGCCGTTGCTGGCCTGGACGTCTGCCAGCCATAATTCAGGTGAGGTAAACGTATAGGTCGCATCCAGCGGCATAAAACGGGCAATGCGAACGGCTAACTGTAAGACAGATTTGCCAATCCGGGCTGAGGTGTTTTTCAGTTCGGCACCTTGGCCAGTAAAGGTAATATCCGTATTGAGATCGCTTATCGGTTGGGGCAGTTGGGCGAAGCTGGCACTGACCTGGCGCAGGTCAAACGTACCGGTGATGTCAGGCAGCTGCTCTTCTCCCACATCCCCTTTGACATGTGCATGCAGCTCCATCTGCCCGGTCGGGGAAAACTCTTCCAGCTGCGGCAATATGTCTTGCCAACCAGTCAGGTCTACGGCGTTTGAATCCAGCTGCAAGTCGACACCCAAGGTATCGCCGAGCGTGATATCGCCGCTACCCGTCAGCTCAAGTGTGTGCAGCTGAATTTGGGCCTGTTGCAAGGCAACCGTTTCCGGCGTCATCCGGGCGTCGGCGGACAAGACCATCCGAGTGCTCCGGGGTTTCAGAAACTGATCAGCAAATTGAATGCTGCTCTCCGTTGCTTCGACGGTTGCGGTGAGGACCAGATTTTTCAGGCTGCCCTCAACATGGGCGTTCACAAAAGCGGGACCGTCAGCGCTCAGCTCGGGCGGTAGATTTTCAGCTACAGGAGCAAATGCGAGTAGCTGTGGCAAGCCGACTGGCCCAAACGCAATATCGGTATTCAACGCTAAAGCATCTATATCCGTACCAACCGGACCGACATCGCCTGTCACTTTCACATTTGGTTCGCTCGACGCAAATAGAGACGCTGTGAGCTGTAAATCAGACAGCATCAATGCTCCTGCTGTCCCTGACAGCTGACTGCTGATACGCACCGGACCAGATATACCGAGTCCTGGCGGAATAGCCTCGGCCACTTGCGGTAACGCTTTCTGCACAGCGGCAATATCAAGCGGATCGAGCGTGATGCGACCATCAATAGCGAGGGTCTCTACTTGAATCTTTTTTCCTAAGGGGCCAAATGTGCCGTCCAATTGCACGTTCTGCCGGTCGGACACGATGGCCGCGGCGAGGGTGAGACTCAACGGTTTGTCAAAGCTCAGATCCTCGACCTTGAGATCGAGCTGGCTGACACGCAGCTCGGTGTTTTCCTGTCGATCGGTATAACGGATATCTCCGTTGGTGATATTTACCAAGGCGACTAAAAGTGGAAGAGCCTCTGAGCCGCTCGACTCCGTGGTATCTGAGGCATCCGGCGGCGTGTCTGGTGTATCCCCTCCAGACAGGCTGGCAAAGTTAAAGACGCCCTGAGCGTTGCGAATCACCCGGATGACTGGGTCATGCAGGATAACCCGTTTGACCTCGATCTCTTGATTGAGCAGGGGCATGAATTTGACGTTGACTTGCAGGTCTGCGGCCTGAACAAAATTGTCTGAAGAAAACGATGGATCATCGGCCAAGGCAAAGTTTTGTAGCCGAGCTCCAATCCCGCCCCAAAAGGTGAACCCGATTTCTCCGACCTGGACTTTACGTCCTAGCGCCTGCTCCGCTTGAGCCAAGAGCTGATCTTTATTCTGCTTGACCAGGCCGTTGAGATTATACAAGGCAAAGCCGACCAGGCCGCCTACAACAAGCAAAAAAACAAGGCCAAAGAGAATCAGCTTGCGCATGTGAAACCTTTTGTGTCGTTTCTTATTGCTGAAGAATGAGTGTCAGCAAGTCTGGAATTTTGCGAATAACGTGCCGTGGACGCGGACCGCAGTCTGGCGGCGCCTGGTCATCGCGCGACCAAATCAAGACCGAGCGCAGTCCAAGCTGGTTGGCCCCGGCAATATCCTGCTGGACAGAGTCGCCCACAAAAAATGCTTCGCTAGGCTTGCAGCCCGCCCGGCGTAATGCTTCGCGAAAGATACCCGCGTCGGGTTTGCACGACTGCGCCTGTTCGCTAGTCAACAGCGAGTCAAAATATGGCTCAAGCCGGCTGAGCTCCATCATATGGGAAAAGTGGTCATTATCGATATTGCTGACAATGCCCAGGTGAAACCCCTGGCTGCGGAGTTGCTCCAACGTCTCACGGACGCCGTCTCGCAGGGTAAAATCTTGGGCACGCCGTTCAAACTGGGCTGCCCGATAGCGAGCGAGCAAGTCAGCGCTCAGTGTCACACCGTATTCTTTTGCCAGAGCGTGCAAGACCTCACCAAACAGGTCGCCGTGCAGGTAATACGGGCGCGGCAAATATTCGTAAAATACGCGCTTCAGGGCTACCCGATAGGTACGACGAACATGACCCTCGTCAGCTTCAATACCTGCCCAGCGGGCGAGAGAGGTCAGAACATGCCGTTCACCTGGGGCGAGGGTTTCATAGTCAAAAAGCGTCCCACCAAAGTCAAATAGCACGGCCCGAGCCTGGGGCATCGCAACCACCTCCATCACGCAAGATCTCCGTTGTGTTTTTACACATTCTGGCCCAGACTGCCACTCCGTTGTGGGTTGCCTGTTTATCAACTCGCGGCATGAAGAGAAATCAAAACAACCTTTGACTTTTGACTTGTCTTTTGTTTCACTAGGCGTATGTTCTTCCGTCTCTTTTTGCTCTTCACCCTCATTCCCCTGATCGAACTGTATCTCCTCATCACTGTTGGCAGCTATCTGGGGGCGGGGCTGACTATTCTCGTTGTCCTGGGAACGGGAATGGCTGGAGCGTACTTGGCTCGTCTCGAAGGCTGGCGGACGTGGCAGAAGATTCAGAGCGAGTTGCAGCGGGGCGTGACGCCGGCGAATGAATTGATTGACGGGGTCCTGATTCTGGCCGCAGGCTTACTGCTGATTACGCCCGGCGTCTTGACCGATGTCGTTGGTCTGGGCCTCCTGTTTCCGCCCACCCGTAGCGCCCTCAAGCTGTCTATCCGCCGCGCCCTCGAAAAACGTGTCCAGTCGACGCATATTGAGGTCCATTTCGACCGTTTATCCTGATCCAAGGATAAGTGAGTACCCCTACGCTGAAATCGAAGTGGGGTTCTTTATCAAGAACTCTTGAAGGACAAGGATATGACCAAGCAATCATCAGCCTACGAACGTCGCGCCCTTGAGCAAATTCACGAATGGAAGACTCCAGAACTTACGTGGTCTGACCAAGCCATGCGAGTAATAAGCCGGCCCCTCGATAAAGCCGGTGATTTCATTATGGAAATCCCCGTCTTAGGCGACGCGATAAAAAAGGCCATCGGAGGCATTGTTAATGTCTCGAATGACGTTGCTCAGTGGTCGGTAAGACCGGAAGCTATTTATGAGGAGTTTCGTACCGCCGGCCATGATATTCATGAACGTTCCGATATCTTCTCTCTCGACCTAGAGGATGTTGATAAAGTGGTTGGCTGGCTCGCCGCAAAGTACAAGGGTGTGGCGCTTGTAGAGGGGACGACTACAGGTGCTGCCGGTCTCCCTGGAATTGCTGTTGACATCCCGGCCCTCGTGGCTCTGAACCTCCGGGCGGTCGGCGAATATGCCACGTATTACGGCTTTGACGTTTCTTCACAACAAGAACGCTTGTTCGCCATGAATGTACTGGGCTTAGCTTCCAGCCCAAAGGATGCAGCAAAAGAAGTTGCAATGGCCCAACTTGTAAGAATCGCTCAAGATGTCGCCAAAAGGAGAACATGGAAGGCTCTTGAGGGGCACACCTTTGTAAAGATCATCCAACAAATCTCAAAGGCGCTAGGTATACGTCTCACCAAGGCGAAGTTGGCTCAAACTGTTCCGGTTGTTGGTGCAGGCGTAGGTGGTGGTTTTAACGCGTACTATACGGCAAAGGTCTGTGATGAAGCCTATTACCTCTACCGAGAAAGATTTCTGGCTGAGAAATATGGACCCGATACTATCGAAGTGACCGTTGAGCCAGCGGAGGGGCCTGACCCTGGCTACGATGAACAGTCCGAAGAGATACAGGGAGACGATGAGCAGTAACCCTGACGGTCTGACAAGAAATCGTACGGGGGGAATACCTTAATGACCAGCAAATAGAGCGAACCGCTAAGCTCGCCACCAACCCGAGCTATCTCGCCAATAATCCTCTTCTCTCTTCGAGCGTCCGATGGCATCCCTGGAAATAATAGCTAACAATCTCCCACACCATCCCCAGCAAAACGGAGGGTGTTTTTGTCGGTAATAGACAGCGCCGGGTTTGGATTTGTCCGGGTCGCGGCGGCTTCGCCGTCCGTCCGGGTTGCCGACTGTGGCTTTAATACCCAGCGTATTCTGGCCATGATGGAACGCGCCCGGGACCAGGATGTCGCCGTCCTGGTTTTTCCCGAGCTGTGTCTGACCGGCTATACCTGTGCCGACCTGTTTCACCATCAGACCCTGCAGCAGGCCGCGCTGAATGCTCTGGAAGACCTCATCGGGCACACCGCCGAGCGGTTTTCGGGGCTCGTCCTGGTCGGCCTCCCGTTGGCCGTCGAGGGACAGCTGTTTAACTGCGCAGCCGTCATCTCTCAGGGCGCGCTGCTGGGCATCGTGCCCAAGTCTTTTTTGCCTACCTACCGGGAATTCTACGAGCGCCGCTGGTTTGCTCCGGCTGCGGCCGCCCCGCGCGCGGACCTCAGCCTGTTCGGCCGCTCGGTCCCGTTTGGCAATGACCTCGTGTTTGTCGCCGACGGTTGGCAGCGCCTCGTGGTTGGCGTTGAGATCTGTGAGGATCTATGGGTGCCGCAGCCGCCCAGTTCGCGCCAGGCTCTTGAGGGGGCAACTGTGCTGGTCAATCTATCGGGCAGCAATGAAGGAACGAGCAAGGCTGCCTACCGTTGCCAGCTGGTGACCGGCCAGGCCGCCCGGTGTATTGCCGCCTATGTCTACAGCGCCTGCGGCGGTGGGGAATCCAGCACCGATCTGGCCTTTGGCGGCCACTGCCTGATTGCCGAGAATGGCGCCCTGCTGGCCGAGTCCGGGCCCTTTGGCCAGGACTCGGCGCTGTGCGTGGCCGATGTCGATCTCGAACGCTTGCACGCCGACCGGCTGCGGATGGGCAGTTTTCACGACGCCCGCGCCCCCGGGTTGCCGCCCCTGCGGCGCCAGCCGTTTGCCCGTGCCCCACGTCCGGCCCCGGCCCGCCTGGCACGACGGGTTGAGGCCCAGCCCTTTGTCCCGGCCGGGCAGGACGATCTGCGCGAACGCTGCGAAGAGATCTTTCGCATCCAGGTTGCAGGTCTGGGCGCGCGTCTGCGCCACCTCAACACCCCGCCGGTGGCGATCGGGGTGTCGGGCGGCCTGGACTCGACCCTGGCTCTGCTGGTGACGTGTCGCACCGCGGATACGATCGGGATGCCGCGCCAGCACATCCAGGCCCTGACCATGCCCGGCTACGGCACGACCCAAGGCACCAAACAGAATGCAACCGACTTGATGAGCCATCTTGGGGTGTCGAGTCGTGAGATAGATATTCGCCAACTGTGTCTGGATGAAATGCGGACGCTCGGGCATAGCCCTTTTGGTATCACGCTCGACGGGCTGAGTGTGGAAGCCTTGAGTGAACGCCTCAGGCAGCTGCCGCTTGAAGCGCGGCACGATCTTATTTTTGAGAATGTCCAAGCCCGGATGCGGACCAGCATTTTGATGAATACGGCTTTTGTGATTGGCACGGGTGATCTGTCTGAACTGGCACTGGGCTGGGCAACCTATAATGCTGATCACATGAGCATGTACAATCCGAACGTCAGCATCCCTAAAACCTTGGTCCGATTTTTAGTTGCCTGGGCGGCTGAACATGAGTTTAGCGGGGCTGTCCGCGAGACACTGCGAGCGGTGGTAGACACGCCCATCTCTCCCGAACTCTTACCCACCAATCAGGCTGGGGAAATTGTCCAAGAGACGGAAGATATCATTGGTCCGTACGAACTGCATGATTTCTTTTTGTTTCACTTTTTGCGCTATGGGACGACTCCAGCAAAGATTGTCTACTTGGCTTGCCAAGCCAAATTTTCTCGTCCCTATACGCAAGAAGAGGTCCGCCGGTGGCTGCGCCTCTTTCTCAAGCGCTTTTTTGCCAACCAGTACAAACGCTCGTGCCTGCCAGACGGACCAAAGGTTGGTTCTGTGAGTCTGTCGCCGCGTGGAGACTGGCGCATGCCGAGCGATGCCCAGGCCGCAGCGTGGCTGGCCGAGTTGGATACAGATTCAGAAGAAGAGTAGAGAATCTCGTTGTGCCCCTTGGCGGATGTCTGTTTTCTCCCTCTCCCTGGAAGGAGAGGGAACTGGACCGATAGGATTCCTATAAGACGTCGGTCGTCAACAGACGTTGCTCTGCTGAGATAAAAGACACAATTACGACTTTCCGTCCTTCTAAACCATGGCGACGTAAGAGAGCCTTGGACGCCTGGACCATCTCTTCTCGGTCTTCCGTCTCCGTCGGCAGTAAGAGCGGGGTGACGCCGCGAACGAGGGCTAAGCGTCGGTAGGTTCCCGGACGTGGGGTCATAGCGACGATGGGTTGCGATGGACGGTACTTGGCGATACTCAAGGCGGTAAATCCAGACACGGTCACTGTCGCAATAGTAGCCACTCGAAGTGCTGCTGCAATACGACACGCAGCCTCGGCCATGGCATCAACTTCGGGGGTAGTGGTATGAGTAGGGGCATCACCCCACTCGGTCGGCCGAACTGTTGTTTGCTCAGCTGTCTTTTCGGCTTCCTGCGCAATTGCTGCCATCGTTTGAACCGCCCGGACTGGATACTGGCCAACGGCGGTTTCTTCGGACAACATCACGGCATCACTGCCATCCAAAACCGCATTGGCAACATCTGCAACTTCGGCTCGGGTCGGCCGTGGCGCATCGACCATCGACACCAGCATATGGGTAGCCGTGATAATTGGTTTGGCCTGTGCATTTGTCTCTTGAATGAGCTGCTTTTGAATTTGGGGCACGCGAGCAAAAGGCGTCTCAATACCGAGATCTCCCCGAGCGATCATGATTCCATCGGCCAGACTCAGTATCTCGCCCAGATTGGTCAGTGCGGCTTGGGTTTCAATTTTAGCAATGACTGGTGTCTCACTCCCGCACGCGGCAATCGCTCGCTTGGCGGTACGCACCTCTTCAGCTGTACGGACAAACGACAGACCAATATAGTCAACACCTTGCTGCACCCCGAAGCGTAAATCCTGCAAGTCTTTTTCATTGAGGATGGGCATACTCAGCAGGCCAGATGGACAGTTCACACCCTTCTGGGCACTGAGTATACCACCGACAACGACCCAGCAGTGAATATCGTTTTCACTGACCTGTTGCACTTCGAGTTCGAGATTGCCGTCGGCCAACAGCAAAACATCGCCGGGCTTGACCTCCTGAGGCAGGAGGTCATACGAGACGGAAACCTCGTGTTGGGTGCCAACAATAGCCCGTGTCGTCAGCGTGAAATGATCCCCTGTGCGTAGCTCAATAGGACCCTGGCCAAAAGCGCCAATCCGGACTTTCGGGCCGGCCAAGTCTTGCAGGATAGCGAGCGGAGTGCCCAGCGTCTCGGCCAAGCGGCGCAGATGAGCGATCCGTTGCCCATGCTCCGCGTGATTGCCGTGTGAAAAATTGAGCCGAGCGACATTCATCCCGGCTTCGAGCAGGGCCTGGAGCTGCTCGGGAGATTCGGTCGCCGGACCAATCGTGCAGACAATCTTGGTTTTGCGGGCAGTCAGATCAAGCGTCTGCGTCATGGCCTTATTCTCCTGTGCATAAGCGGATTATCGCTCGTCTTATCGCTCTTGCAACGATTCAGCATACGAAGCCAGAGCAAAGATACGCCTCCGAGCCTCGGTCGCCGATTTCTCACGCCGAAACACCTCACCCCAGATTGACATTTCCCGCGAGCCATGGGAGGGAAGAAGGCGTTTTCCATCAACGAACCTGAGCACCTCGGCGCGGGGAAAGCTGCCCCCGTTCTGCTTGGCTATACGTGTGTCTCAGCTGAGAGCTGACAGTACCTCAAATAGCATATATGGCAAAGAGGCGGCCATGCAGCCGGCTGAACCAAAGGACAGAAAAGGTGTATGATTACTGCTGCTGTCATTCTCCTCCCGAAGACTGAAGACTGCCCCCCGCTCACCATGCTTGGTGGCTTGTCTCTATTAAAACGAGCTATTTTTACTGCTCAACGAGCTGGGGCTCAAAGCTGTTATTTGGTGTCTGACTCCAACGCTGAAGAAGTCGAAACCCTTCGGCGCTCGCTCCGGGGTGACCCGCGTCTGAGCAGTCATATTGTCTGGGTCACCCGGCATGAGGAAGATAAGCAGCATGAGCAGCGTGAGCAGGATAAGCAGGATAAGATTGACGTCGTGCTCGAAGAGCTGACGACACAGTCCACTCCGGATCATTGTGTCGTATTTCAAGTCCAGACTCTTTTGTCTGTCGGTCTTGCTCGTAGTCTGGCTGGCTCAGCAGCCCCGCACGAAGTGTGGGGAGTGTCGGCAAAAGATCTGGATTATGCGCTTATCCTTTTTCCGCTGCAACAATTACGGGCTGCCCTGACACGGTTGCAACGAGAGCCTTCTTTGGCTGAAGACAGGAACTGGGGAGCTGAAATCAAGCCATTTGACGCCACGGGATTTTTTCTGCATCACGTCTCGCGTGCAGCAGCGGCTCCCGAGGCCGAAAAAGCCCTGCTGTTGTCTCTGCCGAATCCGAAAGACGGTCTGGTCGATGCCTATCTGAATCGCAAGCTGTCTCGCCCACTGACCCGGCTCTTCTTACGGACTTCCCTTACCCCTAACCAAATCACGCTGCTGTCATGTTCGATTGGCTTAATCGGTGCCGCTTGCTTTTGGGGCGGTGGGTATGGCTGGCCAATTCTCGGCGGTCTGCTGCTCCAGTTTTCTGCCGTTGTGGATTGCATTGACGGCGAGGTTGCCCGAGTCAAGTTTCTGGAGTCGCCCTTCGGGGCTTGGCTCGATATCACGTTGGACACGGTCGTGCATATTGCCATCTTTTTGGGCGTTGGCATCGCCGTATGGAAACAAGGGGGAGGGACATCTGCGCCGCTATTCGGCGGAGCGCTGGCTGTTGGGGCAGCCTTATCTTTTCCGTTTGTCACGATGGCAGAAAAGACGGAAGAACAGGGCAAACAACAAGGCGGGTGGGACAATACTATTATCCAAAACATGATCGAGGGACTCACCAGTCGGGACTACTCGATCATTATCCTCCTGTGCGTCTTGATTCAAAAGCTCTCCTGGTTTCTGTGGGCTGCAGCCATAGGCGTTCAGGTGTTTTGGGTGACCTTGGCCGTCTTGCTGCGCAAGACGGGCCGGATGAATTGGGGCGTGTTTTCTTCACGTTCTCAAGATGCCTAAACCTAAAAGGACACGAAAGAATAGACTGTATGGGGTCGAATAGTGCTACGAATTTTTTAAGATGAGGATAGATGACACACTCCCAAGCTAACCAAGAACAGAGTCAATACTGGAATGAACAGGCCGGTCCCAAGTGGGTCCGCCGCCAAGCTCAACTCGATACCCAAATAGAGCCGCTGGGTCTTGCTGCCATGCAGTACGCGGATATCAAACCGGGCGAGCAGGTCTTAGACATTGGCTGTGGCTGCGGGCAAACCGCGCTTGAGCTAGCTGAGCGGGTCGGCCCAAATGGCTCGGTGCTTGGGGCTGATCTGTCTCAGCCAATGCTGGCCCGTGCGCAAGAGCGCCAGCGTGAACAAAAACTTAACAATCTGACATTTGTTCAGGCTGATGCGCAGACGTATGCGTTTGCCCAAGAGCATTTTGATCTTGTTTTTTCTCATTTTGGAGTGATGTTTTTTGCAGACCCGACGGCTGCGTTTCAAAATTTGCAAACGGCGCTACGGCCGGATGGCCGCTTGTGTTTTCTGTGCTGGCAACCCCTGGCTCAGAACGAGTGGGTCACGGTGCCGCTCGGAGCAGTAGCTCAGCACGTGAGCCTGCCGCCGCCTCTTATGCCGGGGACCCCTGGCCCGTTTTCTTTGGGTGACCCAGACCATATTCGTGAGATTCTGGGAGCAGCTGGTTTTGCGCACGTTGGTATTGAACCTCACGAAACTGACTTGAACTTAGGCGGAGCAAAAACAGTTGATGAGGCAGTGACTTTTCTGCTTGAAATCGGTCCAATGGTCGCAGTTCTGCGGGATGCTGAAGAGGCTGTTCGTCAACAAGCCATTGAGGCAGTACGGACTGCACTACGTCCTTATGCCAGTGCTGACGGCGTGCAGCTGCACGCCGCGACCTGGATTGTGACTGCACGACCAGCAGGCTAATTGAGCCGAATGATGCGCAGGCTGTGCTGCTCCTGCTCAACGAATCACGGCCTATTTTGAAGTGATGACTGCACCACTCGCGGACGACGCACGCCTTGCTGCTCAAGCAGAGGGACAACCTGCTCAATAAAATCTGCCAATTCTTCTTCCGTATGGCGGAAGGTCAGAGCAATGGCGTCAACACCTGCCTCGTGCAAACGGGCAAGGCCGCGAGCGACTTTTTGTGGCGGACCAATGAGAGTACTGCTCCCAATCCCCAAGACAAGACTCTTCAACATATCCTCAACTGCGCCACCTTCACCCAGGACAGATTTTGTTGTGCCAAGGGTTTGGCCGCTGATGCCTTCGAAAAACTCCTGTGCGCCTTCATAATCGCCTTGGGCCAGAATTTCTTCTATTTCCTGTTGCGCTGCGGCCTCACTCTCTCGGCATATCACCAGGGCATAGGTGATGATGCGCAGCGTGCGGCCATACTTTGCCGCGCGGGCCTGCACGTCGGCAATCTCTTCTTTGACCGCTGCGGGTGTCACGGCTGCAGTGAAGAACCAGTCACAATAGCGTGCAGCAAACTCCCTGCCCGCCGGTGAACTTCCAGCGTTATACAGCAGCGGAGGCGATACGGGCTTAGGAGCACACGTACCCTGATTGATAGTGTAATACTCCCCCTTGTAATCGAACCAGTCTTCAGTCCAGAACTGACCCAGCACTTCGACAAACTCCGCTGAGCGACGATAGCGGGCATCATGCTCAATGAGGGGAATATCCAGCATGTGGAAATCGTTTTCCGCCCAGCCACTCACAATGTTGAGACTCCAACGGCCTGTACAGATCTGGTCCAAAGTCGCCCCAATACGGGCTATCAAGCCAGGATGAAAGAAGGCGGTGTGCACGGTCGAGATCAATTGCAGTTGCTCGGTCGCCATGGCTAATGCAGAAGCCGTAGTGAACGAGTCCAGCGACGTGCCCCAGAAGCGTGACGAACCGAACCCTTTGCCACCCCGCTGGGCCATAAAAAAGACCTCGAGACCCGCCCGGTCCAGCATTTGGGCTACGCGGAGATTATACTCGAAGGTCGGCTCGGTCCGCTGCTCAACGTGTGACAGCAAGAAAGCGCTTGGCTTTCCGGCCGGTGGCATACTCCCGACTGTTGGGGCGAATAGTCCCAGTTCAAGATGACGCTCAGACATAGCTTGTCTCCTTCTGCTTCATCCTTTTGACCTTTGCCCTTGTATTTTTTTAATTCTTCTCCGACGGTTCCTTCACCTCCTTGGCAAACGTTTCCATATTCTCAATCATGGTATCGACATCAGCCTGAAACGAGCGGGGCATAAACATCATGCTGACCCCAGCTTCTTCGTACTTTTTGACGTTTTCAACGGTGAGAGGCACTTTGTGATTGACATTAATCGTAATCGCAAAATCGTCAAAGCTTGTGCCGGCTTTATCACACAGGCCACGGATGATCTTTGCCTTTTCAGCGACTTCTTCGGGTGTTTCCCACACGGCGTGCCAACCGGTGCCGAGTTCGACGGCACGTTTGAGGGCTGGCATGGAGTTACCGCCAAACCAGATCGGTGGATGCGGCGTTTGGCGCGGTTTCGGGGCAAACTTAATGCCACCAAAATCATAGAACTTACCGTGAAATTCGGGGTCATCTTGCGTCCAGCAGGCTTTCATAGCGAGCAGAGCCTCGCGCGTCTGCGAAGCGCGATTTTTGAGATCCTGACGGAGAGCCTGGAACTCTTCGCCCAGCCAGCCGACACCAACCCCAAAGATAAACCGACCACCAGACAGCACATCAAGTGAGGCGATAATCTTGGCGCTGATAATGGGGTCACGATACGGGACGATGATCACACTGGTGCCGAGTTTGACAGTCTTTGTTACCGCAGCTGCATAGCTCAGGACGGTGAAGGGTTCGAGCAACGGATGGGTGGGATCAAGCGGCAGCTTGCCGTCGGGTGAGTAGGGGTAGGGCGAAGTGAGCTCAATGGGAAACACAATATGATCACTGACCCACAGCGAATCGTAGCCGAGTTCTTCAGCCCGACGGGCAACTCGGGCAATTTTTTCACCTGCAATCATTTGACCAGCCGCAACTAAATGGACACCAAAGCGCATCTCGGGTCCTCCTTCGCAGTCTAAGAATATACCGAGTTGTATCGTGCAGTAGGCAGGGGTGCAATGTCGGGGTAAGGGCGATGGTTACACAGGGAACCAACGAGGAGTGGCCGCCTGATAGGCGTTATAGTCTTTGCCAAACCGTTCTCTGAGGATAGGTTCTTCTCTTCGCGTCACAAAAAGATGAGCGAAGAGAACAGCTGCCACCGTATATACTCCGAGGGGGAACGAATAAAACCAACATGCCTCTCCTAATAAAACCACGAGGAGACCTGCGATCATGGGGTGCTGGATATGAGCATAGGGGCCTGACACAACCATCCGTTTTGGTGGATCAAAAGGGACGGGTGTCCCGTCTCCGCGTCGAATGAGGTAGTACGCTCCGGAAAAGAGCAGGCTGGCTCCCCCGAGGCAAAATACTACCCCGCTGACAGTGCACAGAAGACCAAACCGTGCTTGCCACGTCTGGCTGCACCTCAGGAGATACCAGGGGATGAGACCGAGGAAGACGCTCGGAAGACCAATGATGTAGGCGAGGGAGCGAATACGAGATGGCATGTAGGAGAAACGTAGGGTGGGTCACGACCTACCAACGCTGACAGCAGCGAGGCCACGGTTCAGGGTGGGTCACGATCTACCCAACACAAGAGATTTACACGCCACGAAACTGAGGTGTACGTTTTTCCAGCATGGCTTTCACGCCTTCTTTGGCGTCTTCGCTGACGCGGGCTTTCCTGCTCAGCTCTTGCAGGTCTTGATAGTCGATTGTTGTACGCAGTGAGATAGCGCGATGAATCGTGGCTTTCATCCCGGATAAAGAAAGTGGGGCGTTCCCGGCAATCGTCCTGGCCAGCGCATACGTTGCCTCTTCAAGTTCAGCCGCGGACACAAGCTGGTGCACCATGCCAATTTCATACGCGCGTTTGGCATCGACAGGTTGGCCGCTCAACAGAATTTGTTTGGTAAAAGCTGGGCCGACGATCTCGACCAGTTTTTGACACAACTGGAACGGGATGACTAACCCGATGCGGGCGAGTGGCATACCAAAACGCGCCACGTCCGAAACGACCCGCATGTCACAGTGGAGCGCTAGCTCGCAGCCACCTGCTAAAGCATCACCTTGCACCATAGCGATTGTCGGATGGCGAGACTCTTCGACTAACTGGAGGATCTCAACAACGCCCATTTCCGCATCAGCTGCCTGTTGGCGGGCACTGAGTTCACGCAAGTCGAGGCCCGAGCAGAATGCTTTGCCTTCGCCACGGATGACAATGACTCGAACGTCCGTATTCGTCTCAAGTTCTTTAAAGTTGTTGACCAAGCCATCTAGCAAAGCACTATTCATTGCATTGCGCTTCTCGGGCCGGTTCATAGTGATAGTGGCAATGCCTTCTTCGATGGCGCACAGAATTTCGTCAGCCATGAGGTGTCTCCCTATTCTTACGTTGTCTGCTGACATAAGGAGTTTCTGAGCGAAGGTCAAGGTGAAGAGAGCCAGGAACGTGAGGAAAGAAGAGATAGCCAGAGGGAAAGAAGGGCGTGGAGAGCACAGATCGCTCTCCACATATCTGCCTTACTCGCTAAACTTCCACGTGTTTTCCGCCGTGCCACAGATCTTCCAACGCGGCACGACGATATTCGGCTCATTGCTTGCTTCAAACTCAACTTGGACAGGCAGGCCAATGGCGATGTCCTCTTCCTCATCAAGCATCACTCCGCCGACGCGGACGAGTGAGCCGTTTGCTTCGTGGCAGTCGTCTAACTCAATCAGGCCGACGACATACGGCACAGCTTCGACAAAGGCACCCAGAATTGGCTGAGTGACCACGATATAGCTGTGCAGCACACCTTTCCCGGCCGTCTCAAACCAATCCAGGTCCATCGAGTTACACTGGCTGCAAGCTGGAAACGGGGGAAACCATTTGTGTCCGCAGGCTTTGCATTGGCGGACAAGATATTTGTGTTCTTTGGTGCCCATCCACCATTCGACGGTGTCGAAGTCGGGCACGATCGTAATTTTGCTGTAATCAATTGCTCCAGGCATGCTCAGCTCCCTCTTTATCCAGATTATGCAGAAATCCCTCGGAGAATGGCTGAACTCGACATGGTTTCCGTTCCCCAGCCGAGACATGCCGCAATCCGTGCATTTTTGACCTGACGACAGCCAGCCTGACGGTCGTAGGTATGTGTACCTTCAGCCCAACCGGGACACGCATCGTCGGCTCGGTGGCGGAGTTGGCGCACGTTTTCAATCACCATACTCACACCGTGTGTATACCCTTCGGAAAGATGGCCACCCGACAGATTGGATGGCAGCTCGTGATCAATTTGTAAACGGCCGCCTTTGACAAACTCCCCCGCTTCGCCTTTGCCGCAAAAGCCATAGGCTTCGAGCTGAATGAGGGTAGTGAACGTAAACGCGTCGTAGCACGAGATCAGGTTCACGTCCTTCTGACTGATCCCAGCCATGCCAAACAAACGGTTGCGGCCATAATTACCAGCCACATAGTGAATCTCTGGTCGGGAGTAGTTCCAGGCCGAGTTGGGCGCCATGGTCCGACCCGTGCCGCCCATGATGAAAACCGGCGGTTGGCGGAGGTCGTAGGCCCGTTCACGCGAAGTGACAATGATCGCCGCAGAAACATCAGTTTCAAGACAGCAATCGAGCAAGCGCAGCGGTTTGACTACCCAACGTGAGTTTTGGTGGTCTTCAATCGTAATCGGATTACGCATCACCGCCTTAGGATTCAAGCTTGCGTGCCGCCGATGAGCAACCGCAATTTCGGCTAGCGATTTTGTGGTCGTACCAGTATCGCGTAAATAGCGCATGGCTGACATGCCAAAGCGCTGGGCAGGTGACGTCCAGCCCCAGGGCATCATGAACTGATTATCTTCAGCTGCCCGTGTTGGCGGAACCGGGCCGCTCGGCGCCTGGCCACCCATGCGTCGTCCAGAACGGCCATTCATCGAGCGAAAGATGACCATCGTTTTACAATAACCGGCTTCTAACAAACCAATTGTATTACCAATCAGGGCTTCCGTACTTGACCCGCCGCCCATAATATCGACCGAATAATTGAGCCGTATCCCAAGCGAAGTAGCGACATGATTCGAGGTGGTTGAGTCGCCGGCTTGATAGCTGGTCATGCCGTCAACATCACGTGGCTCAAGGCCAGCATCGGCCAGGGCCTTTTTCACGGCTTCACAGGCCATAGATAATGTCGTGCGGTTCGACGGTCGCATGTGCGGCGTCTCGCCGACTCCGACGACGCAGTATTTATCGGTCAGTGCTCCCATTGTGTTCCTCCTTACTGAGAACAGGACTCAGTCCTTAATATGATCTCGGCATCCCCAACACATGCTCAGCTACATAGTTGAGCACCATATTGTTCGAGATGGGGGCGATGCTGTACAAGCGGCACTCGCGGAACTTGCGTTCCACATCGTACTCCGCGGCAAAGCCGTAGCCGCCATGGGTATCGAGCGCCGCATTGGCCGCCGCCCAGGCTGCTTGGGAACATACGAGCTTGGCCATGTTGGCTTCGGGGCCGCATGGTTCGCCAGCGTCGAACAAATCGGCCGCTTGAAAACGCAACAAATCGGCCGCTTCCGTCTGAGCGTAGGCTTGAGCAAGGGGGAACTGAATACCTTGGTTCTGGGTAATGGGGCGGCCAAAGATGACGCGCTCTTTGCCGTATTTGACGGCGCGATCAACAAACCAGCGCGCATCGCCGACAGATTCAGAGGCAATCAGAATACGCTCGGCATTCATACCGTCGAGAATGTAGTAGAAGCCCCGGTTTTCTTCACCGATCAGATTTTCTTTGGGAATTTTCAGGTCATGGAAGAACAGCTGGTTGGTTTCATGGTTGATCATGGCATCGATTTTCCGGACTTCGACGGAATCACCAGCTGCTTTGAGATCCACTAAGAACACACTCAAGCCCAGCGTCTTTTTTGTGCACTCGGCAACGGGAGTGGTCCGTGCCAGGAGCAACATCATGTCAGAGTGCTGCACACGTGAGATGAAGATCTTTGCGCCGTTGACAATGTAATAGTCGCCATCTTTTTTGGCGAAGGTTTCCAGGTTAGTTGTATCTGAGCCAGCGTTTGGCTCAGTTACACCAAACGCTTGCAAGCGAATTTCGCCTGTCGCAATCTTGGGCAAATAGCGCGCTTTCTGTTCGTCGTTGCCGTGACGCAGGAGGGCACCCATGATGTACATCTGGGCATGGCATGCCGCTGAGTTGCCACCCGAGCGGTTGACTTCTTCCAGAATAACGCTGGCTTCTCGAACGCTCAGGCCAGAGCCGCCATACTGTTCTGGAATGAGCGCAGCCAGCCAGCCTGCATCAGTCAGTTCCTGGACAAACTGGACCGGATAGTCGTCCTCTTTATCGAGCTTGCGCCAATATTCGTCGGGATATTTGCTACACAGCTTGCGAACCTCGTCGCGGATTTCAGGGCATTGTTCTTTGGATGGCATGGGGTTTCTCCTTGCAGGGATAAGGACTGAGGACTGAAATAAATACTGAGAACTGAGTGAAGACTCTCTTGACTGGACAGGTTTTTAACTCAGTCCTGCTTACGGCCAAAATACTTTTTTTACAGCTTTTTCCAATTCGGGTCGAAAGTCTGGGTGGGCAATCGCGAGTAACTCTTCGGCTCGTCGGCGTTGTGTCTTTCCGAATAGGCGGGCAACGCCATATTCTGTCACCACATAGTCGGTGAACTGACGCGGAGAAGTGATGAAACTGCCTTCTTCGATGAGTGGGACAATGCGTGAGATTTGGCCGTTTGAGGTGACGGACGGTAGCACAACAATCGAGCGGCCATTCTTGGCGTAGACTGAGGCAATTGCATACTCCGGTAGTCCGCCGGTGCCGGTAAACATCTGGGGACCAAAGGAGTCGGCCACGACTTGGCCAGTTAAGTCGACGCGCAGGGCATTGTTAATCGCAACCATATTGTCATGGGCGGCGATAGTTTTTAAATGGTTGACATAGGCAACACCGTACAGTTCAAGCTGCGGATTGTGGTGGATGAAATCGCGCTCTTCGCGGCTAAACGCGACGGCGGTGGCGACCGCTTTACCTTGGTGGAGGGTTTTACGCGCCCCAGTGAAGATGCCTTGCTGAATCAAGGCAACGCCCCCACGCGGAATCCGTTCGGTATGCCAGCCGAGGTCATTCCGGCCGCTGAATACACCGGCTGCAACAATGGCTTCGCTGGTGCTACCAGCACCAACTTCAATAGTGTCACCGTCTTGAATGAGGGGTGCGATATAGGCGGCAATTTTTTTGACCTGATCGCTCAGTTTGACTTCGGGAAAGGGCGGCAGAAATGCCTCGGTTTCAGGCAGCTCGACAAAGTGGTCGATTGCACTGACGTGGATGAAGTTCTCGCCACCAGTCCGGACGAAGCTGGGATTAATTTCGGCGATCGAGGTCTTCGCATACTGCACCAGTTCGCGTTTGTCCCAGACTCCAGCCCCAAAGCTGACAAAACCGTTATGATCGGGTGGAGAAACGTCTAACAGTGTCACGTCAGGCGCTGGCACGTTATCGGTGCGGCCTTCGTCGAGCGTCTTGTTCAGCAACGCGCTCGGACATACGCGGTGATCGCTGCGCTTATCATCGATCATCTGTCGCAGCGGTTTTGATAAATACGGGCTGGTATACCACGGCTCAATCTGAAATGCGGCGGCGGCTTCGGGATGGTACCAGGGAAGATCGGTGGCTGCAGCGCCAATGCCGACGGTGACATCTTTCAGATCATGGAGCCGATTGGCCAGGGCAGAGGCAATCTGAGTTGGATTGGTATACACCGGAATCGTAACCCGGTCACCGGATTTGACAACCTGGACCGCAGCCTCAGCCGTTGTCAAACGAGACTCGTATATGTCTTTCCAAGTCATATTTACTCTCTGTTGAGGAGAAGATCGGGCGTGATAATGGCTCCGCCCAGCGTTGCCGCATTCACCGTCGCCTTGGAGACAATCACTGCTTTGGGGTTTTTGTTGACCAAGCTCTCGGTCAGCCCACCAACGGTGGACGACAGCGCTTCTTTTTTGACAACCTGGTTGAGGAGTCCTAGGGGCAGGAGCTCGTTGGCCATATACCGACGGCAGGTGATGATGATCTCTTTGGCCACAGCCGGGCCAACGTGGGCAGTCAGTAAGGCGGTTGAATCTGGGCTGAGCGGAACCCCGAGATCCACTTCCGGAAACCAAAATTGTGCCTCCTCGACGGCAATCCGGAAATCACAGCCTAAGGCCAGCGCCCAGCCTCCACCCACCGCATAACCGTTGACCGCAGCAATGGTGATCGGCTCCAGGTGCACCAGAGTGTTTAAAATACGTCCAACCAGACGTCCTCGGCGTTGTCGATACGTGGCGAAGATCCGCTCGCGCTCTTGCTTGTCCGTCACCCCTTTGGTCTGTGACAAATCAGCCCCAGCACAAAAGGTATTTCCGCTGCCGGTGACAATCATCACCCGGACGTCTGTGTCATCCCGGACTTGGTAGAGCAAACCTTCAAGTTCCAGCAAGATCTCCTCGTTCAGCGGATTGCGTTTTTCTGGGCGGTTGAAGGTCAGTGTGGCAATGTGGCCGTTTTTTTCCAGCATAAAATGATCTGGCATTGGTGTTCCTCCCTCGTGTGTCCCAAGCGGCTGCCTAGTTTATCTGGACAAGCCTGATGCTGGCAAGGGTTATCAGGGTTATTGGCAGATCGTTGGGAAAAAGGATATGCACAGCACTAGGTTCCCTCTCCTTCGGGGTGAGGGTGTCGCAAACAGGGCGAAAATCGGAAATCATCCTTCCCCCGACCCTATCCACCGACGGGCGAGGCAGATGACAAAAAAATGGAGGAAACATATGGATCTGGGACTCAAAGGCAAAGTCGCGATGGTGAGTGGAGCAAGCCGTGGTATTGGCAAAGCGATTTCGCTCGGATTGGCTGCCGAAGGCTGCCGGGTCAGCTTATGTTCGCGAGGCAAAGAAGCTTTGGATCAAACGGCTGAGGAAGTACGAGCCCAAGGCGGTGAAGTCAGTGCGACTGCCCTGGATGTCACGAATGAGAGCGAAGCCCGGAGCTGGGTTGAGGCAACGCAACAGCAATTTGGTGGTGTGGATATCTTAGTCAACAATGTTGGTGGCTCACGTCCGGGCGGCAACTTAGATGCCTCGGGTGCAGATTGGCGGAGTGGCTTTGCCCTGAATTTCTTCTCCGCTCTGGATTTATGTCGTCTCGTCGTCCCGGCGATGCAGGCAAAGAAGAATGGCTGCGTGATTAACATCACCTCAATCTATGGCCGTGAGTGGGGCGGACCGATGACGTATAACGCCTCCAAAGCGGCGATGATCAGCTTGTCGAAAGAAATGGCCCGTGAGCTGGCACCGCAGGGCATTCGGGTCAATAGCGTTGCACCTGGATCGATTCTGTTTCCAGGTGGATCGTGGGATAAGCGCCAAAAAGAGATGCCTGAGTGGATAGATGGCTTTATCAAAGCCGAACTGCCAGCTGGCCGTTTTGGCAAGGTTGAAGAGGTCGCTGATGTCGTCGTCTTCTTGGCCTCAGGCCGAGCCAGCTGGGTGACGGGGGCGTGTATCAATGTCGATGGCTGTCAGTCACGCTCGTTGATTTAGTCCGGCACGATTTGGCTGCGGCCGGTGAGGCAAAAGTTAGGCTCTTTGGTAATTCTCGGTGTGCCATTTTGTCGAAAAAACAACAGCTTACATGGGGACGCAGCCGCACCCCTCTTGATAGAAGGTTGATAAGCGCTTCCAATCGTTGGTCATCAGATTCGTAGCGGCGTATTTGGTTGGCATGCCGATAGCCTTATCTCTCTAGCTCACCGCTTTTGGTAGGCTCGGACTCCGTGCCTGGCTCGGAGCGGGCGGGGACGCAAGCGTTACCCGGAACTGTGGCCTGTCACATGACAGGCCACACGGCGCGGCTTTTATATTTTGCAGCAGTGCCATCCATGTCCCGGGGGCCAAGAGAGTCATCTTGCAATTACAAAGCCGCCAATGCTTCGCTTTGTGCCACTGGATCCCATCGTCCGGTTGCCGGAAGTGGGCGTGAGCCAGGTTCGCGTTCGAGCGGGCTTTCAAGACCCAGCTCTTTAGCGATTTCTCGCACGGCTGGAATAACCTCTTCGCCAAGCAGCCGAATATTATTCACGCGCTCCGAGTGTCCAATTGGCCCATCGTTCTGCCAGAAGCCGAAGATGCCAGGACGCAAGACTTCCATGACCTTGCGGATCTTGGGAATCACAGTCTTGGGCGTACCCCGGATCAGCTGGTAAGATTCCTGAGCCTGTGGGTATAAGTCATAGACCGCTTTTTTCGCTTCTTCGAGGCTCTGGCCTTCATAGCCAGTAAACAGCTGCGAGCGGCCTTTGGGATCGGTAAACTGGCGGGCCAGCCGTTGGGTGGCAGCCTTTGAATTATAACCGGACGGGAACAGCCACTCGGGCCGAATGGCCGTATACATGCCGCCCCCGTATAAGTCCTGCTTGCCAAGCTCTTGAGCCTTCTCTTCGGTCTCAGCCACGTAGACTTTTTGTAAATAACCAAAGTTCTCAGGACCGGCCTGATAGCCTTCCTGAGCCGCTGTCTCGGCATAGATATTCCACAGCTCGACCGTCGGTTCGAGATAGGTAGCCAGCGCAACATACGGATAGCGATGCCGAGCGCACCACTGCACGGTCTCAGGACTGACTAAGCCTGGAATCCACATCGGTGGATGGGGTTTTTGCAGCGGTAGTGCCCACGGGTTGACAAACCGATAGTTAAAATGTTTGCCTTCCCAGCGAAACGGACCTGGTGTTGTCCAGGCTTTGACAATCAGGTCATGGGCTTCGTTAAAATACTCACGGTTATAGGCCGGATTGGTATTATTCGCGAACTGCTCGGTGCCGCCGCCGCGCACCCAGCCCGCGACCAGGCGGCCTTTGGAGATCAGATCAATTTCGGCCAACTCTTCTGCCAGGCGCAATGGATTGCCAACGACGGGAAGCGGATTGCCGAGCAGAATGATGCGTACTTTTTCCGTAATCCGGGCTAAAATGGAAGCCTCGACATCAACCACTGAACCCATGCACAAGATCAAGCCATGGTGCTCATTGAGCATGATGCCATCAAAGCCCATCTGCTCGGCAAAGACATCTTCGTCCAGGTATTCGTTGTACAGCCGTGAGGCAATGGCTGGATCGTAATAGGTGTTAGGCACTCCCCAGTAGCCATTTCTGAGCAGGACTTCCTCAGGCACAGGATGGTACGGTCGTTCCGAAAAATACATGACATGCATGGCACGCCCTCCTTTTTTGTGGGCAGTTGTTATGCCCCTTTTTCTCACGTCACTGCTTAGCCAAGAAACTGTTGGACGGTCTTAATAAATTCGTTCGACTTCTCAATCTCAGGGTGGTGGCCGCATTGTTCAAAAACGCTCAGCTCAGCTCCCGGGATCGACTGTTTATAGACTTCGCTTGCGCTCAGTGGGACAATCTCGTCTTGCGCGCCCCAGATCAGGAGTGTTGGCAACCCGCTCACCCCTTCGAGCAAGTGCGGCAGGCTGTGATTGAATAAGTACGGTGACCAGGCCAGTCGGGCCGTTTCAGAGCGCGCATCCTCCCAGGCCTCAAACTGTTCGGATGTTTCTTCCCCGCCGTACAAGCTGGCAAATTCAGGCGTACGGCTTGGAGTCAGCACACTCTCGTCAAGGAATTTTCGTGAGGTCCGAATAAACAGATCTTTGATCTCCCCCCGTGGCGGCTGAATCCCAGCTGGCCCAACCAGCACCATACGCCGAAACTGTCCGGCATGATTGGCCGCCATCTCAGCCGCAATCCAGCCACCGAGCGAAAAGCCAATCACATCAATCGGGATCAAGTCTCGCTCACGTAGCACCCGGGAGTAAAAGGCTGCCACGTCCCGTATGCTGCGCGTCCAGTCGAGCTTGGGCGATTTGCCAAAGCCAGGTTGGTGCGGAATGAGCAGTGTATGATCGCGGGCCAGCGCGGCATGCCATTTAAGCCAGCCGGGGTGACCTAACTCCTCGTGCAGAACGAGCAACGGTCGTCCAGTCCCACCTCTGATACACACTAATTCGGTGCCTGCCACAGACACCGTCTCTTCGACCCAGTCCTGTGCCTGGTCTGCCATAACTGCCGCTCTCCTTTCTCTCTTGGCTCTCTTGGCTCTACTTAAAAAACCGATCGTACCACTCGACTGCCAGCCGGGAGGATTGCTCGAACCACTCACCGGCGTAGATCTCATAGTGAGTAATGGGCAGCACAGCCAGTTTCTTGGGCTCTTTGGCCCGCTCGTACAGTTTTCGATAGCCGTCGATCGGGCAAATCGAGTCCTTTTCCGCCCCAATCAGGAGCAACGCGCGGGGCGCAATGTGCTCAACAACATCAATCGGTTTGAATTCTATTGTCTTTTCGGCGGTTTCCCACGACAGCTCACACCGCATGTGGGGAACCGCTTCGAGAGCTTGGGGCAAAAAGGCGCGCGACTGGGGGTCGCGCAGGGACAGTTCCAAGGGATCGAGCTTCTGGCCTGCCCCGGTTAAGACCCGCTGGCGACGGTCTTCTTCTAAGATACGGCTCAGCTCCTGCCGCTCGCCGTACGAACGAACGTCATTGATAAATCGCTCCCCATCGCCAAAGCCAACTTGGCCGACAGCGACTTTGACCCGTTCATCCACTCCAGCCGTATACGGCACATGGCCGCCCCCGAAGCTGGTGCCCCATATCCCGATTCGCTCGGCATCGACCTCATCTTGAGCTTGCAGAAAAGTAATTGCACTGCGGATATCATCGACCTGTTCCAAGGGCAGCAAACGCCACTTCTCGCCCTCACTCCCGCCAAAGCCTCGGTAGTCAAAGCTGAGCGCCACATATCCAGCTGCGGCAAAGACCTTGGCATAATCCGGCAGGACCAGCTCACGCAGCCCGGTAAACCCGTGACACAGCACAATCCCCGGTCGCTGCTCACCGCTGCGCAGATCATCCGGCAGAAATATATCTCCTTCCAGACGGCTGCCCTCACTGTAAAAATGGACGACACGTTGTTCCATATCACTCCCTCCTTGTACTTGTTCGTTTTGATCCGCCTAATCAAACAGTGCTTCTCCTGTGGCAAATAGGTTCCACACCAGCGTGCCCACACACATCATCCCAGCCGCAAGGTAAAAAACCATATTCCAGTTATCGGTCCACTCGACGATCAGCCCGGTCAAAAATGGAGCCAGAATGCCAGGAATCGTGGCTGCGGTATTGGTAATACCGACCAGCGCCCCAGCGTATTTGGGGCCAATATCCAGATGATTGACGCCCATGCCGGAAGAAAAGCTGGCCAGTGAGCCAAGTCCTAAAGTGATATACGCGATCGTTAGCCACTGAGACTCACTTGTCGTGAGCAGGAGCAGAAACACGCTCGCGCCCATAAAGGCAATCGTCTGAAACAGCTTTCTGACCAGCGTGACGCTTGTGCCGCGTTGGATCATGCCATCCGCAATCCAGGCCGTTCCATTCCCAATTAGCATCATGGCGATATACGGAAACGTGGCATACAGTCCCATCTCTTGCAAAGAAAACCCTCGCACCCGCACCAAATAGGTCGGCAACCAGGTGAGAAAAATGTAATACGTCCAGTTGGTGCAAAAGTGGGCGCAGATCAGGGCAAGAAATGCCCGTTCGCGAAAGAAGTGTTGCCAAGGAATGGTTTCCGCCTGTGGGGTAGAGGACTGACCGTGCAAAATAGAATCAAGCTCTGCTTGGGAGATACGGGGGTGATCCTCGGGTTTGTCGATTACCAGGAAATGCCAGGCGACCCACCATAGGAGACCGATCAGACCAAACAAGTAAAATACCCACGGCCAGCCCAGCTGGGTCATGATCCAGACGGCGATGGGAAAGGCGATGATGAGGCCGACATACATCCCTGTGGCGATAAACGCCATGGCCCGTGAACGCTCGCCAACGGGAACCCACCGGGCGATCGTACTGTACAGACACGGTGGACTGAGACCCTCGCCCAGGCCCAGCGACACGCGAACGACCAGCATCATCGGGACTGTGCGGGCAAAAGGCGTCAGCATCGTCATCAGCGACCACCACGCCACGGCTCCGCCGAGCAGGCGTTTACTGCCCCATCGATCAGCGAACCAGCCACCCGGAATTTGAGTCAGAAAATAGCCCAGAAAAAAGAACGAGAAGACAAAACCCATCGTCACCCGGTCCCAGCCCAATTCTTGCATCAAGATCGGCGCCACCACCGAGATATTGACCCGGTCCATGTACAGGATGACGACGCTGAGGAACATCAGGATGACAACAGTGAAACGGACGGGCCAGCCTTGTCCCTGGACAGCGACAGTTGCTTCGGATGGTACAGCCACGGAGCCTCCTCATGACTCGGTCCTTATTGTCCCTAGTCCGCTTGGCTGGCAGATGTCAAGCTTTTCTCGCACTGAGTACGAGAGCGCCATGCTCAGCTGTTGCCTCTGTCAGGGTGGGCAGGGCGGACGAGATGTCACAGCCGTCTACGTCTAATTCAGCTTACAAATAGGTCTGAATCAAATATCTGAAATTAGCCTGGCGCTAAAACGTAGGGTGGGGCAGGCTCCACCCTACACAGGAGAGGCTTTTGTATTTTTCCACACAGTCATTTATCGTCCGGCAGAGGATCAGTCCACCTGTTCAGATTGTGAGATCACTTATTATATTTTTCAGTCATCAGCTGGTCTTCTCACAGCAGCTCTGCGGCTAATGTTTCCAATTCATCAATGACTTCTGCCTCATTAAATTTATTGAGCCAAATAATGGCATGCTCTGCACCGGCTTCTTCAAGGCCTTCGAGGTTTTCCTTTTTGCGGAGCTGACCAGGTTGGCCAAAGGCCATGACGCTGATTGAGGCTGGGTCACGGCCGGCTGCGGTGGCCAGTTCATTCAGTGTCTCCCGCCCCTGCTTGATCGTCTTGGGCGAGACGCTGACGGGCATCCACCCGTCCCCCCACTCAACGGTGCGCTTAAACACATTCTTGGCTGAGCCGCCTAGCAGGACTGGTGGATGCGGCTTCTGGGCTGGCTTGGGAAAGCATTTTACGGCCGGAAAATCGTAATATTTGCCATGATACTCAGACTCGTCTGTGGTCCACAGCTCTTTCATGGCCAGGATAGAGTCGCGGGTTTGGGTCCAGCGGCGCGGAAAGTCCCCACCCATGATCTCGGTCTCTTCTTTTTGCCAACCCGCGCCAATGCCAAACAGAAACCGGCCACCAGAGTAATGATCGAGAGTGGCGATCTCTTTGGCCAGCAATAAGGGATTGCGTTCTGGAACAAGACAAATCCCCGTCCCAAGTTTGATCTTTGTGGTTGTTGCCGATGCCCGAGCCAGAGCAACAAACGGGTCCGAGATAATCCCAACCGTTCTCGGGATAGGCTGATCGGGAGCGGCCGGATAGCCGACAGTTGTGTGAACCGGAAGCACCGGATGTTCCGGTGCCCAGATTGAGGCAAAACCGAGGTCTTCGGCTTTCTTGGCAACAATGGCTGGATCGGCCGACTCGCCCGAGGTGAAAAAGAATACTCCTATGTCCATGAATTCCTCCTTCTGTGGAATGCTCCTGTTCTCCTTACTCTGCCAGCCTATCTACTGGCAAGTCCGGGGTAAGTATGAAGTCTAGACATCGGGTCAATATTGTCGAAAAAAACTGGGTAGGCTAGAACAGGTCGAGAAGGAGAATGACTATGCCAGAATCAAAACAGGTTGTCGTTATACTCGGAGTTGGCCCCGGATTGGGAGCAGCTCTGGCACGCCGATTTGCCAAGGAATACCCTATCGCCATCAACGCTCGGCGTGCGGACTATCTGCACTCGCTAGCGGAAGAAATCAGGGCCGACGGGGGCCAAGTCTTTGAAGCCCCGGCCGATCTGGGAAATCGGGCTCAGCTTGAGGCGATGTTTACGTCGATCCGCGAGCAATGCGGTTCTCCTGATGTCTTGCTCTACAACGCAGGCAGTGGCAGCTTCGGGACCGTGACTGATATTACGCCTGAGCAGTATGAGCAGACCTGGCGGGTCAATGCCTACGGGGCGTTTTTGAGTGCCAAGGAGCTTGCTGCGGATATGATTGCACGCGGGCGTGGGGTTATGCTGTTTACCGGCGCGACAGCCGGTGAGAAGGCTGGAGCCCGATCGGTCGCGTTTGGCCCGGCCAAGTTTGCGCTGCGTGGGCTGGCACAATCACTCTCACGCGACCTCGGCCCCAAAGGCATCCATATCGGCTGGATCAATGTTGATGGGGTGATCGATATCCCTGGCCGTGATATCCCAAGCTTAACGGAAGAAGACATGCTCAAGCCTGAGGCTATTGCTGAGACATACTGGCACCTCGTTCATCAGGATCGTAGCTCATGGACAATGGAACTCACCGTCCGACCGTTTAAAGAGAAATTCTGAGTTTTCCGAAAAAATTTATCCGCCCCTCTGTTCAGCACCAACGAAGAGGGCTATAGGAGAAGAGAGCACTGTTGGGATTGTACGACAAACGTACAACGCGATTCCCTCCTCCTCATTACAACTCTCCTCTCTTTCTGACGTGTCGCGTTTTACGTGGTGTTTGAACGGAGGGGTTCTCGTGAGCTATGATCTGCAATCACATTTTGAGATAGGCTGTCTAGCACAGACAAGCGCTCAAGGGCACGGCGGTATGCCTCTTGACTGCTGAGATCCATCAAAACCGCCAATACGGTAAGGAGGGTTCGTGTATGAAGGACTATCGCATTTTTTCGGCCGACTCACATTTTGTGGAACCTGCCACGATGTGGGCCGAGCGCATGGATGCCAAGTTTCGGGATCGGGCGCCGCATACGGTCCAGGGATATAAGGGCAAAGAGGGTGAGTTTTTTGTGTGTGAGAACGTTAACCCGATCGCTGTGGCCGGGTTTTTTGGTTCAGGAAAAACCGCTGAAGAGCTGCCGGAGCACATTAAGCGCGGATTCGAGGCCGCGCCGAAGAGTGTCTGGGACCCGGCTGAGCGACTCAAAGAGCAGGACGCCGATGGGGTAAGCGGTGAGGTGTTGTATCCCTCAATGGGCATGCTGCTGTTCGGTTTGGACGACACGGAGCTAAGAGGAGCCTGTTTTCGGGCGTTTAACGACTGGGCGGCCGAGTATTGCAGCTATAATACCCAGCGGCTGGTCGGGGCAGGTATTCTTGAGCTGGAGGATATTCCAGCGGCGGTGAGCGAGCTTGAGCGCATTGCCAAGAAAGGCTTGCGGGGCACGCTGATTTGGGGTGCACCCCCAGATGATCGTCCGTATAGCTCGCCCGAGTATGATCCTTTCTGGGCGGCGGCTCAGGATCTGCAGATGCCCTTAAGCCTCCACATTCTGACTGGTCGAGGCGGAGTGCAGTTCGACACGCGTCGGATCCTGTACGGCTATATGAAGCTCCCCCAGGAAGTCCAGCTGACGTTTGCCGATATGATCGCTGGGGGGGTGTTCGAGCGCTTCCCACGCCTCAAAGTGGTCTCAGCCGAAAATGACGTGTCCTGGATTCCGCATTTCTTGTATCGGCTCGATCACGCCTACGATCGGCTGCGGCACTTACAGGGGCTGACGCTGTCGATGTTGCCCAGCGAGTATATGAAGCGCAACGTGATGGCCACGTTTCAGTTTGAGAACGCCAATATCGAGTATACTCGCCAGATTTATGGTGAGGAAAATATTGCCTGGTCGTCCGACTATCCACACACCGACTCGACCTGGCCGCGCTCCAAGGAGTTCCTGGCCGACGCCCTCAAAGATGTTCCTGAAGACGGGATGCGAAAGATTGCGGGCGAGAACGTCTTGAACTTTTACGGCCTCCAGTAGCCTCATCTGGAACACGATCTTGAGGCTTGAGCCAGCTTCAATTCCCTCTCCCTACCAGCGGGAGAGGGAGAAAAAAGCAACTCCGCCCCGATGTATCTCTTGATCGGGGCGCTGGGGATCTCAGTAGAAGATCGGCGAGGAGTATGTAAGAGACTGGCTGACGAGGAACACAAGAAGAGCTTACACTTGCAGGCTACCCTCAATACACGTCACTGACGACCCTCCGATCTCTATGGTCTGGCCAGCCCTGCTGACGCTGACATGCACAAACCCTTCGCGTCCGAGCTCTTGCCCCTGGTTGGCCACATATGTCTCTCCCGTCAAGTTGAGCGTATCGGAATGCACCAGGAAAGCAGCCACACTGGCGTTGCCACTCCCACACACGGGATCCTCTGGAACATTTGTCGCAGGGGCAAAGGAGCGGGTATACACGGCACTGCCTTCCGTCTCCGTGAGACCAAAGACGGTGATTCCGGTCAGCTGCAACTCCTGGCTGACGCACGTAATTGCTGCCATATCAGGTTGCAAGCTATGCACAGCCTGCGCATTCTCCAGCTGGACGATGAGCCACACCGGACCGATATCAACGCGTAAGGGGAGAGTGTTGGGGACAAGGCTAGCTTGGAGAGATGCGGCAATCTTGGCGTGCTGCGATTCATCGACGGTCGAGACCTTGACTTCAGGGGTTTGTACAAAAAGGCGCTGGAGACGCTGATCGCTACCTGTCTGCTCGATTCTCAATGGCAATACGCCTGCCTGGCATTCTTGCACTAATTGTGAGTCATGTGGCTGCACCAGCCCGCTCTCTAATACAGCATGGGCACTCCCAATGGTTGGATGCCCGGCAAAAGGTAATTCGCCCTTTGGCGTAAAAATGCGCAGGCGGTAATCTGCCTCGGCACGGGTCGGCGACAACACAAAAGTTGTTTCCGACAGGTTTGTCCAGGTCGCAATGCGCTGCATGTCGGCAGGAGTAAGGGTATCAGCCCCCAGCACCACGGCGACTGGGTTGCCAAAGAAGGGCTGGGTCGTGAAAACATCGACTTGCTTGAATTGGTAGGTGGTCATGTCGGGTTTCCTTTCAGTCAGACGGAATGTCATAACCTTGTTCAGCCAGGAAGACACGAGTGATACTTGATAGCGATTGACTCCTATCGGTGAGAAAAGCCAGAAAGTCTGGACTGGTAGGAGCGCTATCGTCAGCAAGCGTTTCAGCAATGCTACGCAGCCAACGGAGTCTGCGCTTCAAGTGATATGAAGCATTCAGATGCAAGTCCTGGATCATCTGTATCGCTTTCTTACGCTTGGCTGGGCTCAGGCCTATCTTGGGTTTGATAAGGTCAGTTGCTGTATCGAAATCAAAGAATTTTTCTGGGCGAGCTGCTATCGTCTTGGCACAGGAATCGACATATCCGCCTGGTGGCCAGCTATCACGCTTCCGATGATTGCAACTATGACAGGCCAATATCCAATTGGACCATTGATACACGTGTTCTGGAAATCTGCTCTTGGGGCGAAAATGGTCAACCTCTCCTCTGCACTCCTCTTCACAGTAGCCACATAGTTCAAAAAAGACCCCTGCCAGCTCCGAATAGAAATTTCCCCAGTAGGAATCACTAGGTTTTGTTCCTGTTCCATGACGATAATATTCGACCCACTTCCGTGTATGGCGAGAGCGGATTTGCTGTAATCCAGCTGGTTCTGGACCTCGGTCAACCCAGTGCATTATTCAGAGGATTTGCGAGATTTGGCCGCTGGAGTGGACCTTTTTCGCCGTTTAGAAGCAAGATTTGAGGGCGAGGAAGTCGCGTTTCCTCTGGTCGCTAACCGTGCTTTCATTCGCTTGAGATCAGCATTGAGGTGTTCCGCTTGGCTGCCCATAGGCCCGCCGAGTAGATCCTGACTAACAGTCTTTCTAAGCCTCGCGAATTCTTTGGTTTCTTGTGCTGAAAGACGTTCCTCATGGCTCAAGGTTTCGAGCCTCCGAATTCGGTTGATTGTTTCAAGGTCGGTTGGGTCTGGAACGTCTAAAAAGCTCCTAAGGATTTCGTCTGAGGACCAGCCGATAATGTTTTCCTCGTTACGGGACACGGTGACTTTTCCTTTCTCGTCCCGTTTGAGGAGGTGTACTTGTCCTGCCTTGAGGCCGGCCAGCATCAGCGGCGAGTGGGTAGAGCAGAAGATTTGCAGGTTGGGGAAATACTTCGTAAGAGTGGGGATAAGACGCCTCTGCCAGGACGGATGCAGATGGGCATCTATCTCATTGATGATGAGGACACCAGGCCTGTCTTCCAAGTTGTGAGGGTAGTCATAATACTCTGCATACCCAATAAGGAGGTGCGCCAGCCACTGGATGATGGACTGTGTTCCTTGGCTAAGGACGTTCAAAGGGACCGCTCCGTCCGGAGTCTCGAACTGAGGGAAGAGTCCATTTTCATCTTCCCCAACTCCTAGAAAATGTATGGGAAATCCTTCAGTGATCTCGGAAGCGATTTCTCCAATTCTTTTTATGATGTCACGTCTTACAGGTTCTTGGTGGCGATACGCGGCATAATCCAATTCGATGATTTTCTGGATTACTACCTCGTCTCTGAGCGATGCGGCGCTTGACTTAATTAAAGCTTCTCGTCTTCGTAGTTCTCGCCGCAGGTCGGCTTTCGTGATTGAGTCCATTTCTTGTTCGAATTCTTCGAGTCGCCCAGTTTTTTTGAACCAAGCTCCCACAGCTCTTATGGCCAACACTTCTTGTGGTTGCCCGGAAGTTAGAGATGTCCGGCTTGAATCCATGTTCTGATGTGTGGCCGGACTTTTGGATCGAAAGTCGCTGCTCTGGCGGAGGGCGGGCATGAAACTGGTATACCCAAGCTTCTGCAGGAGGATGACATACTTACTAGATAGGATAAATGGCAGTAGTCCCTTTACGCGCTGTGTTTTCTGAGATGTTCGTATGCGTATTTCAAACTCAGCATTTGTCTCTTTGAGAAGTTTCGTGGGAAAAGCGAATGGGTAGGTTACAAGTTCTCCGAGCACAAACAGTGCTGTAGACTTTCCTGAGTTATTCGGCCCAACAAAGACATTGATGTGCGGATCGAATTCGAATGCAACGTCGTCGAAAGGACCAACGTTTGTGAATTTTAGACTTGTGACGGGCATAGCGAGCCTAAACAGACTGACTTTTCTGATGGGCTAAGTGTAAACAGTCCGAAAAAAGAGTTGAGAAGAATATGCTCCCTCAGCCCTGGACTGTCTACTACCTGATGGTCGGGACCAGGTTCCTGCTAGCTTTAATCACAGCCAAACATTTTTTCGCCTATTTCTCAATAACTTGACAATAACATGCTAAGCATTCCAGAGTTGGAACAGCGCGCCAGAGGGCGCGCGACCTCACGTATTTTGGGGAGGACTAAGCATGCGAGATTTTGCAAGCCTGGGTAAACGCAAAGCCGTGCTGGGTATGATTCACCTGCAGCCGTTACCCGGTACGCTGTATTATAAAGAAGATAGTTTCAACCAGACGCTTGAGACTGCCGTCCAATCGGCACGCGCGCTCTACGACGGTGGGGCGGACGGCTGTTTGGTCCAGACGGTCGATCGTATTTACAGTGTGAAAGACGAATCTGACCCGGCGCGCACAACCGCAATGGGCTTAATCGTGCAAGCCATCGTCCAAGCCACAGGTGAAGAGTTCCAAGTTGGGGTGCAATTAATGCGGAATGCACTGAAAGCTTCCTTGGCGGTGGCGAAAGTGGCAGGGGGAAGCTTTATTCGTGCTGGCGCGGTGGTCGGCACGACGCTGACCGCGCACGGCATGGTCGAAGCTAATCCGCTCGAAGTGATGGAGTATCGCAAAAAGATTAACGCGTGGAATGTTAAAGTCATTGCCGAAGTGGACTCCATGCAGTTCAAATGGTTTGGCGAGGCAAAGCCCACGGCAGAGGTGGCACGCGGCGCAAAATATGTTGGGGCGGATGCCGTGTCGTTGGGCGACCCCGACGGCAATACAACGCTCGAGATGATTGCCTCAGTCCGAAAAGCCGTACCAGGACTGCCCATTATTCTGGCAGGCTATACCAATCACGAGAACGCGGCGCAGCTGATGGCGGCAGCAGACGGAGCGTTTGTGGGCACCTGCCTTGAACGCGGTGGTTGGGGCGGACAAATTGATGTTGAGCGGGTCAAGGCATATGTAGACATTGTGCGTGGATTGGAATGATGCGGCATAGCCAACACATAAAGTGAATAATCAATAGCATATAAAAGGACACAGCAATGGCAATGGAACCACTCAAGCCAGAGGTGATGGTCGGCCAAGTTGAAGGCTTAGCAGGCGACTTGCGAGCGTTAACTGGCCCGTTTGGTCAGCAGATTCGTGCGCTCCTTACCCCGTTAGAATGGAGATCGGTGAAAAAAGTGTACCTGACCGGGGACGGGGATTCCTACCATGCCTCGTGTGCCGCCGAAATGGCCTTTGAGGCGATTGCCGATGTGAGCTGCGAACCAATAAGCGCGCAACGCTTTGTAGATTATGGCGCGGCATGGCTGCGCCAGGTTGCTCCGCGTCAGACCTTGGCGATTGCAACTTCCGCCTCGGGCGGCACCCAGCGGGTTGTGCAAGCCATTGAAAGTGCCAAAGAACACGGCGCGTTGACCGTGGCTCTCACCGGAATACCCAAGAGTGCAGTGACGCAGGTGGCAGATCGCAGCATCGTGGTCGAATTGCCGCAAAAAGAACGCTCGCCAGGGATTCGCACCTACCAAGCCAGCTTGCTGGGGATGCTGTTGGTGGCGATTCAGTTGGGCGAAATGCAAAGCAAATGTAATCAAGAAGAAGCGAACGCTCTGTGCCAAGAGCTTGCCGCGCTCGCCGATGTTGTGGATGCCACGACTGACACTATTAAGGGACGCTGCCGTGAGGTGGCGGACATGATTGCTGATAGCCCCACCATGGTCATGCTGGGCAGCGGGCCGAGTTATGGAACCGCTCTCTACAGCGCGGCAAAGATGATCGAGGCAGCAGGCCTATTTGCTATGGGCCAGGATTTGGAAGAGTGGTGGCATGTTGAACGGTTTGCCTACCCGGTCGATATGCCTGTTTTTGTGATTGCCCCGCCAGGCCGCTCGCATTGGCGGGCGAGTGACTTGGCAGCCACGGCGCGCGGATTGGGGCGACGAGTCATTGCCGTGACGCACACAGACGACACTGAGGTCAGCCGTCATGCTCACGTTGTGTTACCCGTGCAAGGTAAAGTGCGTGAGGAATTTTCGCCCTTAGTCTACCATCTGTTTGCCAGCTACGTGGCGGCCGATATCGCCGAGCGTTTGGGGCGGTGCTTGTTCCAAAGTGACCACCCCGAATTGCTCCAGTCGCTCAACGAGTACTTCGCCAGTTTGAAACAAGATGCGGCGCGCTAGGCGAATCAGCGTAAGATGCTGTTAGAATCGGATACTGAATCCTTCTCGGGCGTGGCCCTGCTCTTCGGTGAGAAACCCCCGAGCGCCAACGTAGGAACCGGCTGGGTAGTAGAGATATCCTTTGACAGCAGCCCCTGGGGCGAGCGTTTGGCTTGTCAAGGCAGGGGCGGGAACTGGTTTGTCCTCTACGTTTATCGGCTTCACCAGTTCTTCTTCAGCAGTGCGCAGTGTAACCCTATCGATTGCCAGGACATAGATACGTTGTGTCGTATTGGATATCTCAACTTCTACAACAAAGACCTGTGGATCTGAGGTGCCAAGCTGCCTCCGATTCTCCGATAGCCTGTCAAAGGATGAGCCTCTGTTATAGGATGGGGGAGCGACCGGCGACAGCAGAGGCCTTACTGCGATCTGCAGCCGACCTTGCTGGGTCTGTTGGGCTTGCGCGAAAGACCCCTGTAATATGGATAAGACAAGGGCACTTAGCAGCGCCCCAAAACAACACCAAGCACCAGCGACCCCTGGGGGAAGGTTCCCCGAAGTGTTATGACCCCCGAATGGGTTCCTTCTACCAGCCCTGAAAGCTGGCCGTGGTAAATAAAAGTACCCTGCTGGCATAGATGAGGCTCCGAATTTAAAATCGCGTGCCCAAAAAACCAGGGCTGAGAAGGAAACTCCTCCTCAGCCCTGAACTGTCTTAGCGGTTGCTGACAGGAACCAGGCAGCAGCCCGGTCCCTGCATGTTATAAGGACGTTTATGCAGCCGCACCGTTGCGTAGCAACGCACCTGGCGTAGCATTGGTACACACGCCGTCTTCGAAGGTCACCTCACCGTTGACCATGATCCAGCGATAGCCTTCAGCCTTCTGGACCCGCCGCCACTCATTGGCTGGCAAATCATGCACGACTTCCGAGGGCAGAATCTTGAGCTTGTCCAGATCATACATAATGATATCGGCCGCCATGCCTTCACGCAGGGTGCCGCGATCTTTAATCCGGGCTGCCCAGGAGGTCAGACCGCTCAGGCGGAAGTGGGCTTCTTCTAAGGTCATGATTTCGGAATCACGCACCATCCAGGTCAGCATATCGGTGGAATAGGTCCCCGGGGTAATGAACTTGATGTGCGCGCCACCGTCGGACACACCCGGTAGGGTGTACGGTGAAGCCATGATCTCGCGGTAGTTTTCCACATCTTGGTTGAGCACCGGGCCAGCCCACTCTGTCTTGATATCGTCTGCAACCGAGACGTCCAACATGGCATCAATGATGTGCTTGCCTTCCTTCTCGGCAATCTGGGCGACTGACAGACCCTCGTATTTGTCCTTGAGGGCTGGGTTGTGCACCTTGCGGGCGATGAATTCCGTCAGTTCACCAAACAAGAAGTCACGCGACTTGGTGCCGGCATCGTACTCTTCACGCATCTCTTGGCGGATACGCGGGTCGGCGAGCTTGGTCCTCTTCTCCTCAACCGTTCCGGTGGTCGCTTCACGCCATGCTTCACTATCGTCAAACAGATTCCAGTCGGTGAAGGTGATACGGTTGGGCGCCCGCGCTGTCGCGGCCTGTCCGAAGATCTGGGTACCTTTTTTATTGGCTTCCTCCAGCCAGCGCAGCTGAGCACGATAGACGTACGGGAATTTGTCGTTAACGGCAATTGCGTTAAACAAGACCGAACAGCCACTTTCTTCAGACAAGCGGGCGTTGAAATCAAAGTCGTTGTGCATGCCAGCCTTGGGATCGTCGACGCCGACACTCGACCGGGTAAATTGGATGCAGCCTTCGCCACCCCGTTTACTCAGTCCCTGGGCCATGGCGATATAGAAATCGTCGGGCAGCATGTCGGTGATCATCGGCGTGCCGTCAAAGTCGCGTTGCACGGAGGATGAGCCGCCAGGCACCAGCTGCTGGGACGACCAGCCGTTGGCACCGGCATCCATCGCTTCGTGCATCAAGCGAACAATCTCTTGGGTTTCCTTTTCATTCGGGAACCGCTTTTTGGCCTCCTCAAAGCTGCCCAGCGCATAGGCGACTGCCGGCCCAAGTGGGAACAGTTGAGAGACATTGACGCCTTTTGGCAGAGCGTTGATACGATCCATATATTGGGGAAAGGTCTCCCAGTCCCAGGCCATTGAGACTTGCATCGGCTCCATCGGGATCGCTTCATTCCGGGACAGGGCTAACATGGCCCGCTCAGTATCTTTGGGATACACTGGGGCAAAACCAAAGCCACAGTTCCCGATCGTCACCGAGGTCACGCCATGCCAGCTGGAGATTGTCAGATACGGGTCCCAGTGCAGTTGGGCATCATAGTGGGTGTGCAGGTCGATACCGCCTGGGGCGACAATCAGCCCCCTGGCATCCAACACCTTTGTGGCATCGCTGGTGTTCAGACGGCCCATTTTGGCAATCTTCCCATCTGTGATGCCAATGTCACCCCTGTAGCGTGGTACACGGGTGCCATCGATAATTGTGCCATCCTTGATAATGACATCGTATTCAGCCATAAATCTCTCCTTATGTTAGGGGTTTGTATTGTTTGTGTATGAATTCAGCATGGAATATTTTTCCACGCTGTGTCAAGAGCTGAACGTTCATTCATTTTGCATTTATTTTGTGTCCAGTACTACACAATCGGGCTGTCTTGACAGGCTTCCAGCAGGACATACAGATCCTCAGGCTCAGCGTTGCCCCACTCGGCCGCTTCGTGCGGATTGCGCCCCATTTCTTTGACCGCTGCCACAGCCTCTTCGACGGTGAGTCCCCGGCCAAAGACCAGCCAAGCGGCCAATATCTGGCCCGCTCGTCCGCGTCCGCCCTGACAATGCACCACTACCTGTTCGTCCTTCTGATCAGCTTCCTTGAGGAAAGGCATGATACGTTCTTTGAGCAGGCCAACGTCACACAGATGATAGTCAGGGATAGGTGCCCAGCACACATTGTCTGGACCAAATGCTGTGCCATAGGCCTGGAGCAGATTGACTCGGTACGCACGGAGTTGATCCTCGTGCAGCAGGCAACACACACGTTTGATGCCTTGCGCCTGCATATACTCGACCCACTGGTCAATCCGGGACTGAGACAAAGCGGGGCCTTGGGCGCCGAAGACAATCGACTCGGTATGCGTGGCGGGTGATAAGCGAAATTTATGCATGGTTATCCATGTACTCTGGCTCCCGGTGTGTGGCAATCCCGTCAGGGCCTCCTGATACGGGAAGTCTTGACTTTTACCCTGTTCCAGAGCTATGGCCATAGTTAGGCTAGAAAACTGAAAGAAGAACAGAAAGGAGAAGTCATATGGCAACGCAAGATTTTGAGGTGCAACAACTCCTCAAAGCGTATCGGAAGGGGATTATTTCGGATGAGCTGTTTGAGGCGCAGATGAGTGAGCTCGGCGCGGCGTCGAACGGCGCGGGCGGCCTGGACGTCGCCAACGTGTTTGACTTTAAGGACAAACCGGTCCAGAAGCTGCAGGAGACGAAGCAGAGCCAGAGCGTGGTGTTCAACCTGCCCGCCAACTACAGCAACGACGATGAGAACACTCACAAGGGCGATCAGATTATTTACGCGATTGACGGCTGTGTCACCGCTCGGGTATCTGGCCAAGAGCAAGACCTTAAAGCTGGCGATGTGCTGATGATCCCGGCCGGGGCTCCGCATACCCTGCGTACAGGCAGCGATCCGTTTTTTGGCTTCACGATTCTGGCTCCGCCTGAGCTATAGGGAACGGATAGTAAGAGTTCGTTCTATGAGAGTTCGGATACCGCATCGCTAGATCAGCACAGCGGGAATCCTCCGTTTGTTTTCTCGTGTCGGGGCAGTCCGATAGGGTTGCCCCGGTATGGACAGGCACGGGACACTCCTCTTCCAAAACATCAACCTCACACAACGAGCGGATCCTTTCCACTGTTCTGCACGAAGGAGCTTCCTTCAAGACCAGATAAGGAGGGACCGTTATGTCAGCATACAGGATTATCTCCTCAGACAACCACATTTTTGAACCGGCAGACCTGTGGGCAAGCAGAGTTGCGCCCAAGTGGCGGGAGCGTGCCCCGCATGTTGTTCGTCTCGAAGACGGGGGCGACTGGTGGTTCTGCGACGGACGCAAGATTATGGGCGCTTTCGCTGGAGCCCAGACCGGCCGACGGTTTGAGGAACCTGAAAAACTCAGTAGTGTTGATACCATGGACAACGTCCGGCCTGG
Source organism: Binatia bacterium (assembly GCA_965231765.1). Lineage (GTDB taxonomy): Bacteria > Desulfobacterota > Binatia > Bin18 > Bin18 > JAAXHF01. Next base: position 1,492,107 of record OZ246887.1, on the reverse strand, counting down.
CGGTTATCTGCCGGAGGCGCATGTCAAAGATATGGAGCTTGATGGGGTGGATGGTTGCGTGATCTATCCGACGGTCGGGCTGTTAATGTTCACGATGCCAGATAGTGAACTCATGACGGCCGTCTTCCGGGCGTACAACGACTGGTTGGCCGAGTTCTGCAAACCGTTTCCAAACCAGCTCAAGGGCATTGCTATGCTCGACATTGACGATTTGCAGGCTGGCATCAAAGAGCTGGAACGCTGCGCAAACATGGGGTTGGCGGGAGCTATGATCACCTGTTATCCACAAGAGGGACAGACGTACGATTTACCGGAGTACGACTCTCTGTGGGCGGCAGCCCAAGATCTCGATATGCCGCTTGGTCTCCACATTGGGACAAATCGGCCAGGTCCAGGTCAAACATTTGTGTTCGATGAGCTGACACCAGCCTTTCTGGCCAATGCAGACTACTGGGTACGCATGTCTATCGCTCAGATGATCTACAGCGGCGTTTTCGCCCGATATCCAAAACTTCAGGTCGGGGCGGTGGAGATGGAGCTGTCCTGGGTCCCTCACTTCATCGATCGACTAGACTATAACTACACCCAACGGGCGCGGGATCTGTTCAAGAAAGGCTACTGGGACCGCTACCCGGGGGATATGTTGCCGAGCCAATATCTCCAGCGCAACGTGTTTCTGGGCTTTCAGGAAGACGCCTTAGGTATCCAGCAGCGGCACCTCATTGGTGTGGATAGTTTGCAGTGGGGTTCAGATTATCCACATCCAGAAGCGACTTTCCCCCGGACGCAGCAGATTCTGGAGGACATTCTGGCCGATTGCACTGAAGAGGAGAAAGCCAAGATCGCCGGCGGGAATGCCGCTCGGGTGTATCATTTCGATTAGTCAGAGTAGAGACGCCCCAGCGGGGCGTCTCTCCAGCTGGTCTCAACCCAGCCGCTGGTCGACCGGATACGCTCCGCAGAAATGTCCTCTCCTTTTTGGGTGTGTGAAAACACAGAGTGATACCGTTCCACAGGTACACGTTGAGCAGGTGTCCCGACATGCTGGGCCTGCCTCTCATCGGTGGCTTGTCGTCTGGCAGATACAGAATCTGGGTCAGCATCCGCTCCAGCTCCTGACTGCACGCTTGCCCCATGGCCGGTTTCGGAGCCAGGAACAAGCACTCGCCTCCCTGCCGCAACTCCAACCGGGCGAGGGCGCTCGTCTTGAGTTTACGGTTGCCTGCGGCGAGCGACCGGGCACTGTGGTGGAGAATGCCTTTCTTATCGTGCGCGTCGTGTGGCAGGAAAAGCCCTGGCGGATCTTTGCTCGCCTGCGGGTGGTCTTCGACGAGCAGAGCGGACCACAGACCACGACGGAGGTGGTGACCGTGCAATTAGTCGGCTTCTCTTGGCTCCGTAAATCTGTGTGATATGTCTGTAAGGAGATACGTTGATACCAATGAGCAAAGACGAGCGTTATATCCTTGAGCGGATGCACGGCTGATTCAGCAATTGAGGCTTAGGCTTTGAAGAGACCACGGGTATGGTCTCAAGTGCACTCAATCTGGATCTCCAGGAGCTCATCGATATGCTGGACCGGCTGCGGCAGGAGTTCGGGGATAACGCAAAGTATCAGCAGTTGCGGCAACAGCTGCCGGCTGATTGGCCGATGTAAGGGCTAGCTGCCGGCGAGCGCAAGCACGGACGCTTACGAACGTTACCCTTTCGGGAGCCGCACCTGGGGCTGGCGCAGCCGTAGCGGAGCTATCCCAGCCCAGAATGTACGCTGACCTGTCATCGCCTGGACGTGGCCATCCCACTCCAGGGTGAAAGCCGTTACTCCTAGTTTGACCGCTCGCCTGATTTTCTCTTGGGCTTCCTCGTCGGTGGCATAGCGACGGATGAGTTCAATCTGACCTGTTCCGTGGCCGACGTCTTGCTCACCGTGCAACTGATAGGTCTCGGCTGCCCGCTCTGAAAATCCATAATAGCCCGTCAATTCACGGTACACCTTGGCAGCCACGCCCTCCGATCCACCGTGCTGGCTCTCGGTAAAGCTCAGCAAGGCCAGTCCCTCTAAGGCCGAGCGTCGTTGGCAGCCGCCAACGATCATTTCAATAGCTGCCATGGTCCCTGGAGCAGGCTCAGCGTGATCTGCAGCCTCGCGGGAGATCCCACCCTCCTCCAAGAACTGGAGCATGATGTCGACGTGGCTGCGGGGTCCAGCCAGTTCCTCGGTGACGTTCTCCATCACCATGTCGATCAGCTCATAGCGCTTCTCAGCCACAGCATTTGCCACAATGTAGGCAAAGAACATCGGGTTGGTACGGACCCGCAGGTAGTGCTGGACTTCGCCCAGAATGATCTGGCTGCGCGTCCAGCGGTGCTGCAGGATACCCTGGAACCAGGGGTGCTGCTCCATCGGTACGTCCTGCGCATAGCTCCACAATTCAGCGATAAACTCGTCAGCAGACATAGTGCTTCACCTCATCTTGTTGAAGATTTCGAGCGAATAGTCTGGCTCTCCACTTTTCATCTCCCAGAAGCGAGGCCTTCGTCACTCAAAACAAACAACCTCTCAGCTCTTGACACGGCGCGCTCACGTATTCCATGCTGAGCTTAGCACACCTAAAATAAGGAGGGGATCATGGCACAGTTCGATACGCTTATCAAAGGCGGTACCGTTGTTGATGGAACAGGAGTCCCACGCTACCGTGCCGATGTTGGTATTAAGGAAGGCAAGATCGCCCAGATTGGTCGTCTCAAGAGCAACGATGCGAGCAAGGTGATGGATGCCTCTGGCCTGATTGTCGCGCCAGGAGCCGTTGATCTGCACACCCACTATGATGCCCAGATCCACTGGGATCCCTACCTGACTATCGGCAGCTGGCATGGAGTGACTTCAGTCACAATCGGCAACTGCGGGTTTGGTTTTGCGCCTGTCCATCCCAAGGATGCGGAGCGGGCCATGTTGTCGATGTCGCGCAACGAGGCCATTCCTCTGGGGCCGATGAAGGCGACCATGTCCTTTGACTGGGAGACCTTCCCGCAGTGGATGGACCATATCGACACACTCCCCCTAGGGGTCAACATCTCTCAGCTGGTGCCAATCACACCGCTGGTGGCGTATGCGATGGGGGGCTATGAGGAATCGAAGAAGCGGCTGCCAAATGAGAAGGAGATGCAGAAGGTTTTGCACATGTTCCATGAGGGGATGGATGCCGGGGCGGTTGGCTGGGGAGCCCAGCGCCTGGTTCCCGAGGGCATGGCGTCTGTCCAGCGGGACTATGACGGCTCGCCGATGATTTCGGATGTGCTATCAGAGGAGTTCTATCTGACTATGGCCAAGGCACTTGGCGAGCGGAATGCGGGCTGTATCCAGTACACCCAAGCCAGCGCCAGCATCCATGATCCGACCAAAGGGCCGGAGTACGACTTTGCCTTTAACGTGAAGCTGGCCGAGGAGAGTGGACAGCCGGTGTTGTTTAACGCTGTGGCGATTAATGACCAATTTCCAGAGGTGTTCCGGTCACAGCTCAAGTGGTTAGAAGAGGCCAATAACAGAGGAGTCCGGGTGTTTGGGCAAGGGCTCACGGTACGCTTGCCCTTAGAGTTTACTTTTGAGGATTGGAACCTGTTTGACAACAGCGATGTGTGGCGTGAGGCCACCCTGGGGACCGTCGAGGAAAGAAATGCCAAGCTGGCCAACCCCGACATCCGCCGGGCGATGAAAGAGGAGTATGACTCGGGTAAGGTGCCCATCGACTTATTCGGTGAGATTCCAACATTCATTGCCAAAAAGGTGCGCCGAGAAGATTTGAAGGACAAGTACGAAGGTTTGTCGGTCGGCCAGATTGCCGAGATGGAGAACAAGCACGTGCTTGATGCGCTCTTGGATCTGTCGGTCGCCGATGATCTCAAGACGCAGTGGCGTACGCCGATACTCAACGTCAGCGAGGCGAACTCCAGGCAGATGATGGATTCGCCCTACGTTATGGCCGGGCTGTCTGATGGTGGGGCGCACATGAAATTTATCACCGCCGGTATCTGGCCGACAGATTTGTTGACGTGGATGGTGCGTGACACGGGCATCCTGACGCTGGAGCAGGGACACTACCGCTTGAGCGGCATGCCGGCTTGGGCGGCGGGCTTTAAGGACCGTGGAACCCTGCGCGAAGGGCAAGCGGCCGATCTCATGGTCTATGACCTGGAGAAACTGAACATCCTGCCGACGGAGATTGTCGAGGACCTACCGACTGGCGAGTGGCGACGGGTGCAGCGGTCCGAGGGCTATCGCTGGATGATGGTCAACGGCCAGGTCACGTTTGAAGATGGTAAGTGTACCAACGCCACGCCAGGCAGCTTGCTGCGCCACGGCCAGGCCAGGTAAGGCAGGACACACGGTCTCCAGAGGCTAGATTGGGGGCTAGGTTACGGCTTGGTCCGTGCCGCATTGTCAGAGAGAAGGGCTGAGAGGAATTTTTCTTCTCAGCCTTTTTTTTCAGCTTACGGACTCCTCAAGCACGCATGCGGTTTTGCACCCGCAACGACGCTCTCCTTTTACTCCCTTTGGAATGTGCAGGCTTTTCTGGTTTCACATGAAGTGGTATGGCAAAGGAGTGACCGGCTCCGCGCGCTAACCGGGCTGCTTCACTACAGCCCCACACAAAGGGGGGACTTTATGGCAGACATTGATGAACTTGTCGGGACCTTTGAACAAGTCGTCGCGGCGATTAACCGGCGCGACGCTAACGCCTATTCATCCTTTTGGCACGAGCAGATCGTCGCCTTCCCGCCTTTCTCGCCGTTTCCAGTGGATGGGAAAGCTACCCTGCGGCAGCTTGCAGAGGCGAACTTTGCCAACGCTGAGAGCCTGAGCCTGACGCCGATCAATCCCCAATGCCGTGTCATCGGGAATACGGGGATTGTTTGGGGCCATATGTCGCTGGCAGTCAAACCCAAGGATGGTCCGCTGAGCGCAACTTTTGCGCGTTTCACGTTCATTTTTGCAAAGGTCGATGGAAAGTGGCAGGAGGTGGCTATCCACGCCTCACATCTCCCGTCAGGCACCTAAGCATCACCCGCGCGCGGAGCGGGTCACCCGCAAGCTGAGAAGAATCGGTCAAGTGAGCGCAGCTCCAACGGCAGCCCTTCTTGCTTCCTGACAAAGTTGGCTGAAGCTGTATGGACGAACACACTACGGACAGCGGGAGAGGAGTCAAAAGCGAGCGCTTTTTCTACGGCTGGTTTATCGTCGCTATCCTGTTTTTCATCTCTATCATCGACGGTGGGTTTACCTATACTTTCTCGACCTTTCTCAGGCCACTCACCGAGGACTTTGGCTGGTCACGGGCAGAGACTGCTGGTGCCTTCTCCCTGTATCTGTTTGTCGCTGGCCTGGTATTGCCCTTGTGGGGTTGGCTCATTGATCACGTTGGCGCCAGATGGGTCTTTGTGCTGAGTGCGCTCATTGATGGTATAGCGCTGGCACTCCTCAGCGCGGTGCACAGCCTCACCACCTTTTATGCCTTGTACCTGGTTTTGGGTGTGGGACTGGCGGGCATAGGACCTATGCCGGTGGGCAAGGTCATTACTCAATGGTTTGTGGCCAAACGGGGTCTGGCGATGGGCATCGCTCTGGTCGGTACGAGCGGCGGCGGGCTTGTCCTCGTCCCCCTGGCCGGTTTCTTGATCGCTGAATACAGCTGGCGGGTCGCCTACCAAGGCTTAGCCGTACTGTCCCTCGGCGTCATGCTCCCGCTGGTTTGGTTTTTTCTCGTTGAGACACCGCAGGAAAAGGGATTGAAGCCACTCGGGCAGGACAGTCCTGCTGGAGATGCGGTCGAGGCAAGCCAAAAGCAAGAACAAGCGCAGGATGCCACAGACTGGACGCTCAGACGGGCGCTGTCCACGCCGACCTTCTGGCTGTTGGGGCTAGCCTTGTGCCTGGGGCTGATGGCCGCCACCGCCGTGAACACACATCAGGTCGCGTATCTGCAGGATGCCGGGCTGAGCCTGGAATTGGCCTCGACGCTTGCCGGGGTGACCTTGGGTATGAGCATGGGCGGGCGGTTTGGGGCCGGTTGGGCAAGCGAACATGTTCCCAATCCACACCATATCTTGGCGGTCTTCCTGCTCATGCAGGTGGTGGGCATTGGATTGGTGTTGGGTCTGCATGTATTTGGCTTTTGGGTCCTGGCGGTGTTTGTTCCACTCTTCGGCCTCGGCTTCGGGGGGATGGTTGTGCTGTGGCCCTTGACGGTCAGCCACGATTTTGGCCAGCGGTCTTTTGGGACCATCGCCGGCGTGTTGGGCACAGTGATACTTTGCATCGGGGGGGCCCTGGGACCGGTCATAGCCGGTGCCATTTACGATAGCACGGGAAGTTACGACTGGGCGTTTGTGGCCTCTATCGGGGTACTCCTGGTAGGTGCAGGGGCCGCCTTCGCGGCTCCAGATTTGGGTACCGCCCATTCAGGTGTCACGCTTGGCTCGGTCATTGATCTTGAACAGGAGACCTAATCGAGTGGACGAATACAGCACGCGGAGTGGGACAGCAGCCGGAAGCGAGCGCTTTTTCTACGGCTGGTTTATCGTCGCTATCCTGTTTTTGGTCTCTATCATTGACGGTGGCTTCACCTATACTTTCTCGACTTTTCTCAAGCCGCTTACCCAGGAATTTGGCTGGTCACGAGCAGAGACGGCGACAGCCTTCTCTCTGTATTTGCTCATTGGTGGGCTGATTCTGCCGGTGTGGGGCTGGCTGGTTGATCATGTCGGTGCCAGATGGGTCTTTCTGCTCAGTGCGATTATTGACGGTGTGGCACTGCTCTTCCTGAGTGCGGTACAAAATCTGAGCGGCTATTACGCCTGGTATTTGCTGTTAGGCATAGGGCTGGCTGGCATAGGCCCGATGCCGGTGGGCAAGGTCGTGACTCAATGGTTTGTGTCCAAACGAGGGCTCGCCATGGGCATCGCTTTAGTCGGTGCCAGTGGTGGTGGGCTGGTATTAGTTCCGCTGTGTGGATTTCTGATTGCTGAATTGAGCTGGCGAGTTGCCTACCAGGCCTTAGCCGCCTTGTCGCTTGGCCTGATGCTTCCGCTCGTCTGGTTCTTTGTTGTGAACACGCCGGAAGAGAAGGGTTTGCAGCCACTTTGCCAAAACGGTTCGGCTCATGCTGTTGATCCCACTCATTCTATTAAAAATCCTGCCCAGACACACCAAGAGGATGCGCTGGCTGTCCGAGACTGGACTCTCAAAGAAGCATTATTCACGTCGACCTTTTGGCTGTTGGGCGTCGCCTTTTGCTTGGGTTTGATGGCAGCTGGGGCAGTGCATACGCACCAAGTCGCGTTTCTGCAAGATACTGGGCAGTCGCTTGAGCTGGCTTCGACGATTACCGGAATAGGCTTGGGCATGAGCATGGTCGGGCGATTTGTGGCCGGCTGGGTCAGCGAGCATTTCCCGCGTCCACATTATATCCTGGCCATCTGTCTGCTGATGCAGGCTGCTGGGACTGGGTGTCTGATGTATTTCCCCGGCGTCGGCGTATGGGGCTTAGCGTTGTTCGTTCTGCTTTTTGGCATAGGCTATGGAGGAATGATTGTCCTGTGGCCTTTGACGGTCGGGCATGATTTTGGTCGGCAGGCGTTTGGGGCTATTGCTGGGGTGCTGGGCACAATCGGTCTCAGTATTGGGGGAGCCTCTGGACCAATTATCGCTGGCGCGATTTTTGACACCACCGGAAGTTATGACTGGGCGTTTGTGGGCTGCGTGAGTGTCTTCGTCATCGGGGCAGGGGCGGCTGCGGCTGCCCCTGAGCTGCGTGATGGTCGGCCGGTAGGCTCCACCAGTTAGACAGCTTTATGTGGCTCGCCGGTGCGTTTTATACTGCATCCAATACCGCAGCGACCGCCACACAAAGCCCTTCAAGCACGGGCGTCGCGCACCACACCCTTATCTTTTTAGGTATACCTACACTCCGCTGATCAATTCGAGAATTGCACCATCCGGATCTTTGAAGCACACAAAGCTGGCTTTTCCATCCCCCGGGCCGTCGATGGTCGTCAGGGGTGCGACAAACTCAACATCCAGCTTCTGCAAGTCGGCGTAGACCTGATCAATGTTTTTGACGACAAACGCAATCCGGCAGATCCCGACGTTGTTCAGACTTGAATACGGCTGACCCTGAGTAGGCGGATCGAGGAACTGCACCAGGTCGAGCACTGGCGCGTTAGGATCATCGCCAATGCGCATGAACACGCCCCGGATCTTGTTGGCCTTGACCCCCAGCCCATCACCGATGCGGGGATCCTCGGCCGTAAAGTCGTTGACCTTGTTAAAACCGATCTGCTCATAGAAACGGATTGAGCGCTCCATATCCCGCACACAAATGTTGACGTGAAAGAGACGGTCGAGCATAACAATTCCTCCTTGAGGCTACTTTTTAGAGGCCGTACACGTTTGCAGCGTTTTCGCCAATGACCTTTTGGCGGGTCGAGGCCGACATGGGCTCAACCAACTCTTTGAGCTCCTCCATATAATTGCCTGGATGGTCCAGATGCGGAAAATCTGAGGCCCAGAAAAATTTATCCGCCCCAACAAAGTCCACCACATGGCCGAACGCTTTTTCGTCTGGGTCGCCAGACACCCAGCACTGCCGATCAAAATAATAACTCGGCTTCTCTTTGAGCGGCACTGTTTCGCCCAACGGGCTGTCATACACCGCATCCATGCGATTGAGCAGATATCCGGCCCAGCCAGCTCCAGACTCCAGGACGATGACTTTTACCCTGGGGAACTTATCGAATAGGCCGTACTGGAACAGCGCCGTAAACGCCTGCAGCGGCCCCTGCCCGCCATGCACATTAAAATGCCACGTCGCCCACTTTTGCATATCGCGGAAGCGCTGGTGAACCCGCTTGGCCGGTGGCTCTCCACTCGGGTGAATGCCGACCGGAATGTCCAGCTCCTGAGCCTTGGCCCAGAATGAGTCGAAATCTGGATGCGCATGCGACTTATTGGTCGGTGTGAACGGCACAAAAAAGGCGCCTTTCGCTCCACTCTTGACCGCTCGCTCCAACTCACGGGTCGCCTCCTGGGGATCGCCAAAGGAAATATGGGCAATCGGGATTAAGCGACCGTCCGAGTCAGAGCAGAAATCAACCACCCAGCGGTTATAGGCCCGCGCATAGGCAGCCTGCAGGCCCAGATCATCTACATCTTCGGTTTCCCAGGCCAGACCCAGAGTCGGATAAATGATTGCCTTATCCAGGCCCTCTTGGTCGAGCAGAGTGACCCGCTCCTGAGGGTCCATGGAGCCAAACGGGGCTTGGCCGACGTAGGTCTTGTCGGGATGGGGTTTGAGATCATCGCCACTCTTGCCCATCGCTCCTGACATGCCCAACTGGCCAGGTTTGCGGTACTTCGATGGCCTGCCGCCAATTTCCAAGATCTCCAAGCCATCCCGATCTGTGCTGACACGGATGGCTCGGTCCCGATATTCGGGCTCCATATATTTTTCCCAGATATCGGGCGGCTCAAGGATATGGCCGTCCGAATCAATCGCGCCAGCATACGGAAAACGTGTAGATGCTGTTGTCATAGATTCCCTCCTTATGTTTGAACATACAGCTCTCCCCTTCTTTACCACGCTCTGGATGGCAAAAGAAAGAGATTTGCAGTCTGATCTGAAAGATCAAAGACCAAGAAGTGTTGGGCTTCTCAGGAGCCGAGTGTCAAATTTCATCTGGTTGACGGTTGCCCGCTGATCTCCTAGAACGATATGGGGATACACCGCTACATTTCTTACCTGCCCGTAATAACACTAAGGAGGGTTCATCATGGCAGAGTATGAGCTATTGATCAAAAACGGCACGATCGTAGACGGCTTACGCACGCCTGCGTACCGTGGGGATATCGCCATCCGCAATGGCAAGATCGTTGCGATGGGGAATATCAAAGGAGACTCCGACCGCGTCATTGATGCCACTGGTTGCACTGTGGCACCTGGGTTTATGGACATTCACACCCACTACGATGCAGCGCTGACTGGCTGGGACCCGTACGCCACGCTGTCTGGCTGGCATGGGGTGACGAGCGTGGCAATTGGTAACTGCGGCTTTGGCTTTGCCCCGGTGCGATCCGAGGACCAAGAGCGGGCGATGCTGCGCATGGAACGCACAGAGACCATCCCATTGTCGATTATGCAGGCGTCGATGCGCTGGGACTGGGAGACCTTTCCGGAGTTTTTGGACAGCCTGGAACGTCACAAGGTCGGAGTGAATACCGCCTCGTTGGTGCCGTACTCGCCGCTGCGGGCCTGGGTGATGGGCAATGATGAAGCCCGCGATCCCAATTATACGGCTAGCTCAGACCAGATCGCGCAGCTCAAGCATGTATTGCGGGAAGCCCTGCAGGCCGGTGGCTTTGGCTTCTCGGGCTCGTTCAGTATGTCCAACCGGGACTATGATGGCGGCTATCTGCCGACCCAGGTGGCCCCCCGCGAAGAACTCTTAGGCATGGCGGCAGTGATGCGGGAGTTCAACCGGGGCTCGATTGAGTGGACGATGGGCTCGGCCTTACAAGGGCTGGGGCTGGATTTTTTGCTGGAGATGGCCAAGACCAGCGGCCGGCCAGTCAACTGGAACGCCATCGTGTCTGATGCCAACAATCCGGATGGCTGGCGTAAGCAATTAGACTGGAGCGAAAAGGCGTATCGCGAGGCTGTTGTCCTGCCGGTTGATATCTGTGTGCCAATTGAGCGCGATTTTACCCTGGAAACCATGGGACTGTTTGACCAGTTGCCGGCCTGGAATGAAGCCACTGTCGGCACGCTTGAAGAGCGCAAGGCCAAACTGGCAGATCCGGCTCGGCGTCCTGCCTTGCGTAAGGATATGGAAAAGCGCCGGATGATCGTACCGTCCAAGGACAGTGATGGTGAACAGGGCCAGGTGGGTATGATCAACTGGGCCGCGACAGTCATCGAAGACGTGCAGCTGGAAAAGAATGAACCGCTCAAAGGCAAGACCATCGCCCAGATCGCTCAGGAACAGGACAAGCACCCAGTCGATGTCATGCTAGATCTGGCAGTCGAAGAAGACTTAAAGACCGAGTTTGCCATGCAGGATTCGCTCAACAGTGACGAGGACGCGGTGGCTCAGATTCTCAAACACCCGCTCACTCTGATCGGTGCTTCAGATGGCGGCGCGCATACCAAGTTCCTGACCCTGGGCCGCTATCCGACTCACTTCCTGTCGCATTGGATTCGCGACAAGCAAATCATGACCTTGGAAGAGGCGCACTGGCGGCTGTCGACCATGTTGGGCTGGGCTATTGGTATCCGTGATCGTGGCTGGCTCCGCGAAGGCATGCCGGCGGACATCGTCGTCTATGACCTGGAGAAGCTCCAGGTGTTGCCGATGGAGACCATCTACGATCTGCCTAATAACGACTGGCGGCGGGTGCAGAAGGCTGACGGTTATCACTACACGATAGTGAATGGACAGATCACCTTCGAAGGCCAGCAGTGCACCGGAGCGCTGCCGGGCAAGCTGCTGCGCAGCTACGACATGGCTGCGGCCTAGGGGCCATAGGTTCCAGTCTTTATCCATCCCCTACGCCGCCTGGGCTTCCAGCCGTATGGGGCGTTGGGGATGGACCTCCAGCCAAAACAGAGAGGCTACGGCCGCCAGCCCGGCGGCCGTGTACAGTGCGCTGTCCCAGCCGTAGTGCTGGGCCAGCAGCGGCGTAAGGCTGAGCGACAGCGTCCCGCCCAGATTGCCGCCCATGTTCATGAAACCGCCCAGCGTCCCGGCGTAGGTTTTGGCCAGGTCAATCGTTGTGGCAAAGTAGGCCGCTGCTCCCAAAAACAAGGTCCCCGCGCCCGGGGCCAGGAAGAGCACGGCCAGGTAGGGGTTTGTTACGCTGGCACCGACAGCGATCAATCCTGCGGTCAGCAGCATGCTGACACATCCGACCCCACAGCGTCCGATGCGTTTGCCAAAGCGCTGACTCAGGCGGTCCGTCAGCCAGCCGCCGAACGGTGCCCCTATCGTCCCGGCCATAAACGGCGCCATGCCGTACAGCCCGCCGCTCTCGACCGAGAAATGCAGCAGGTTGACCAGGTACAGGTAGAACCAGGACCAGGTTGGCTCTGGTAAACAAAAGGCGCCACTGTCACTGACAACGGAGACCTTGTGCGAACTCTCCAGGATGCCCACCGCCGTGTCCGCCAAGCGTCTGTCGGGATGGGGGAACGCTTGGCCAAAGAGATGCTTTGCCACGGAAGAGTGGCAGGAGCTTCACGAGGCGATTGCGGATATCGTCGGACCGGCGCGGCTTCGCCACTCTCCGCCACCGCTTCGAAACCTTCCGGGACCGTCGTGCTAGCGGCGAGTACCAGCGGCAAAACGTGAGCCGCTCGCTTTTTTGACGCGCGCCCCGTCGTTGGTGCCCGAATTGTTGACGGCTGGGGTCCGATCTTCTAGAACGGAGTGGGGAAATATACAGCGTTCGATAAAGGAGGGCCAATCATGGCCGAGTATGATGTCTTGATTAAAAATGGAACCATTGTTGACGGCAGTGGCGCGCCCGGCTTTCGGGCCGACTTGGCGGTGAGCGGGGGGCGCATTGTCGCGCTTGGCAAGGTTACGGGCAGCGCCGCGCGGGTGATCGACGCGTCCGACCTGATCGTCGCGCCCGGCTTCATTGATCCACATACCCACTATGATGCCCAAATCTGCTGGGACCCGCTTGTGACCTGCTCATCATGGCACGGGGTAACGAGTGTCATTATGGGCAATTGTGGCGTTGGCCTGGCGCCATGCAAACCTGCTGAGCGTGATATTGCAACTTCGAATCTGGTTCACGTCGAGGCGATTCCATACGACGTTCTGAATACAGGCCTGCCGTGGGACTGGGAAAGCTTTCCCCAATACATGGACGCCGCTGCCAATCGGGGAGTTGGCATCAATGTCGGATTTTTGGCGGCGTTGTCGCCCTTCCGACAGTTTGTGATGGGCAATGATGCTATGGAGCGTGAGGCGACGGTAGAGGAAACGAGCCAGATTCGCGCGCTGTTAGGTGGAGCTCTCGATGCGGGAGCCTTAGGCCTGTCACTCACCGTACTGCCGCAGCATCTTGGTTACAAAGCCAAACCTTTGGCCTGCCGTCTGGCCAGTCACGACGAGCTTCGCTCATACGCTGGTCTGCTCAAGGAGCGCGGCCAAGGCACGATTGAAGTGGCTTTAACCAAACGGCCGAGTACAGTATCGGAAAAGGAATACGCTCTTCTTGAGCTGCTGGTCTCGGAGAGTGAACGGCCAGTGACATGGCTGAATTTGCGCGACCGCGATGATGCGCCTGAAGCGTGGACTGATACGCTGGAGCAGGTGGCTCCGCTGCTGGCCCGAGGCAGTCGGCCGCAAGTGGCAGTCCGGCCATTGGAAGTCGAGTTTAATCTGCGCAACCCATTTTTGTTTGCCAGCTTCCGTTCAACCAAGCCAGTGTTCGGGGAAGCCACACCTGAGGACCAAAAACGCGCCTATGCTGATGCCGAGTTTCGGCGGGCCTTTGCCGCAGACTTGGAGCGCAGCACGGTTTTTCATGACATGTGGGAACGAACCAAGGTCTGGGCCGTCACCAATCCTGCCCTCAAAGGAACGGAATGGAAGAGTGTGGCTCAGGTTGCGGGTGAACGTGGTATGGCACCACTCGACGTTTTCTTTGATCTGGCGCTCGAAGACGATTTAGCCCTCGACTACATGCTGCCACTACTCGACATTGATGAAGGACGCGTGGCAAAGAAGTTTAGCGATCCCCGCACGCTGATTGGCATCTCTGACGGGGGCGCCCACGTAGATATGCTATGTAATGCAGGCTATCCGAGCTATTTGCTCGGAACATTTGTGCGTGACAAACAAGCCCTGACGCTCGAACATGCCGTGCAGCGGATCACTTCAGAGCCAGCCCAGTTCTTTGGTATTACTGATCGTGGTGTCCTGCGACAAGGCATGGCGGCGGACATCGCCATCTTTGATCTGAACACGATCAGCTCACCCGAGCGGCCAGAAATTCGTAACGATCTACCTGGCGGTGGACGCCGGCTTATCACCCAAGCCGAAGGCATCCAGTACACGATTGTCAACGGTCAGGTCTTATACGAGGGGCATCAGCATACCGGTGTCTTACCCGGCCAGGTTATTCGGGGTGGACAATCTGCATAAAGGGGAATGCACAATGGCAATACAACAGGTGATTTCAGCAGATTCGCATATGGTCGAGCCAGGCGATCTGTGGGTTGAGCGACTCGACCGCAAGTATCGCGAAGACGCTCCCCGGGTCATTAAAAACGAGCAGTCCAAAACAGCGCCCTATCTGTTTGTCGGGCCTGGTATCCATCCGTTGACTGTGGCCGGTGTCTTTGCCGCCGGACGCAGCGGCGATGCACTCCGTGAACATATGAAGGGTGGCTACGAGGCTGCCCGGCCCAGCGGTTGGGACCCGATTGAACGTCTGAAGGATCAAGATTTGGATGGCGTTGTGGCCGAGGTCTTATACTCTAGTCTGGGCATTGTCCTGCTCAATATGCCCGACGTGGAACTGCAAAAAGCGTGTCTGCGTGTCTACAACGACTGGCTGGCCGAGTTCTGCGCCCGTGACCCGCAACGCTTAATCGGTATCGGGCTGTATCCGCTGAACGCCTTGCCCGATGTCTCAGAGATCGAACGCTGCGTAAAGTTAGGGCTCAAAGGGGTGCTGATTCTGGCCTCTGACACGGTTGAGCTGCCGTACAGCGACGAGCGCTTTGATCCTGTGTGGCAAGTGTGTTCTGAAGCGAACCTGCCGATCTCCCTGCATAAGCCGCTCGTGTCGGGTATGCCGCGCACAGCGGCCATGCCAACACCGGCAGATTTGCAGATTCATGTCATCCACGTTGTTGAGCAGTGCATCACCCGGATGGTATACGGTGGCGTGTTCGAGCGCTTCCCCGATCTGAAAATGGTATCGGCCGAGAATGACGTGGGTTGGATGCCCAACTGGGTCCACCGGCTCGACCACGTGCATGCCAAGATTCCCGACACAAAGCGCCTGCCGCTCAAACCGAGCGAGTACGTGCGACGCAACGTGTGGGGCACGTTCCAAGACGATCCCATTGGTCCAGCGACGTGGCAGTTCTTTGGCGAACATAACTACATGTGGGCGTCAGACTTTCCGCATGCCGACTCGACGTTTCCCAATTCGCTCAAGATTATCGACGAACATTTTGCGGACATACCTGCCGAGGTGACGCGGAATATTGTGTTTGAGAACGCCAAGCGCTTGTACGGTATTGGTGTGAATTGAAAGGAGTATCAACAATGGACATGACCGAACTCGAAAAACGACTGACCCGCATGGAAGACCTTGAAGCCATTAAACAATTGAAAGCGACCTATTGTGACATCTGTGACGATGATCACAACGAGAACAGAATCACCACGATTTTTGCCGAAGACGGCATCTGGGAAGGCGCTGGTTTCGGCAAAGCTCAGGGGCATGCCGCCATTCGTGAGCTGTTCAAAAAATTCCAGACCCTGATCAGCTTCTCCCAGCACCAGGTGCTGAATCCGATTATTAAAATCGATGGCGAGCAAGCCACAGGTATCTGGTACTTTTTTGGTCCGTTTACCTTTTACAAAAATAACCAAGCCAAATGGTTAGCCGCCCGCTACGAGGACGACTATGTCAAGGTAAACGGCGAATGGAAGATCCAGCATTTGCGGGCGCAGGGGCGGATGAGCACCGACTACGAAAAGAGCTGGGCGAATAAAGCCTGAGCACAGGCTGACGGTAGCCAAGGCCGGGCGCGTCTGGCCGAGAAACCCCGATGCTGAAATATATTCTCTGGGACCATGACGGGGTCTTGGTTGACACCGAATACTGGTACTTCCGATCCACCCAACGCGCGCTGGCTGAAATGGGTGTGCACTTCGAGAAAGACACCTACTTGGAATTCATGCCCAGAGGCCAGACCATGTGGGATTTGGCACGGCAACGCGGCATCGCAGAAGACATCATCGCCCTGCATCGGAGCAACCGGGATAAATACTACCAGGAGCATCTGCGCACGGAAAATATTGAAATTTCCGGTGTCAGTGAGGTACTGAAAGAACTCTCTCAATCTTTCTCGATGGCGATCGTCACAACTGCCAAGAAAGTGGACTTTGAGATTATCCACCGCGATCGAACGATTGTATCCTACATGGACTTCGTCTTAGCTAATGGCGATTATGAGCGCAGTAAACCCGCACCTGATCCTTACCTGAAAGCGCTTGAACGATTTGGTGCTCAGCCGCAGGAAGCTATTGTCATTGAAGATTCTGAACGCGGCCTGCGGTCAGCGGTGGCGGCTGGGATTGCGTGCGTGGTGATCGAAAATGCCTTCACCCAATCCCAGGACTTTTCATGCGCCACCTGCGTTGTGCAATCAATCCGTGACCTGCCGGAAATGCTGATCGGCCGAAAGGAAACGCCAATTTCAGGATGACTTATCCATTACGAGGGAGCGGAAAATGATTACACGTTTTCAGGTCCAAAACTACAAAGCTCTGCCCGATGTGACGCTGGACCTGCCGGAGTGACCGCTTCAAGGCTTCTTTTTCAAAGGTATGCTACGGAAAAACGAGGACGAGGAAGGGACGCCTACTCAATCCCCATCAAATGGGCAAAATTCTGGGTATAGAACTGATCAAGCGTCTCATCAGCTTGTCCTTCGAGCGATCGACCAAACCGGGCCAGCGGGTCGCGGCCGCCTTCGATATGCGGATAATCACTGGAGAACATATAAAGGCGCGGATCAGAAGCATTGATGATCGTGCCAACATCCTCAAACACAAACGGCGTAAACTTGACCTGATCAATAATCTGCTGACTTGGCGTGCGCTGCATCTCTTTGAGCAGCGGTTCACTCCGACTCCAGATGCCTGCTACATAATCCATACGGGTCAGCATCGAAGGCACCCAACCGGCTCCCAGTTCAATCACTCCGCCACGCAGATTCGGAAAGCGTTCTAAGACACCGTCCAAAACCATGACAGACAGGAATTGCTCGGCTCCATGATGCAGCCCTAGCATGTCCTTGCTGCGGATGTTTTCCCCGCCCCCCAGCCAGTCATTGGGAACCGGACGACCGTTATCAAGCCAGCCCGGCGCAACTTTGAGGGAGGCTCCGCCGACGTGCAGCAAGAAAGGCACGCCGTGCTCAGCAAAACGAGCCCAGAGCGGATCAAGATCGGTGTGACCCGGAGAGCGACCACCAGCCAAGCGGTGCGGGATCCACATGGCTTCAAGACCCAAACCCACCGCATAGTCGAGCTCCTCAATCGCGCGGTCAACATTATCGAGCGTCAGCAGCCCTACACCAACGAGCCGTTCATCGGCGCAGAATTCAGCCATCGAACGATTATGCGCCCGGCAGCCGCCATAGGCGACATTGGGATCCATACTGGGGTCAAACAGAGACTGTGTACTGAGCGACGAAAAAACAAACTGCTTAGAAAAGCCTAAACGATCAAGTGCATCCTGGCGCTCTGTGGCATCAAACGCGCCAAGCGCATCGTAGCTTTTCGGACCGCTAATCAGGCCATCTCCCAGATCACGCAGCTTTTGAGCTTCTTCGGCGGAGCGGCCATGGTCCACATAGGCGTGAAGATTCTGGGCCAATACGCCTGCGGCTTCCATATTCAAAGGGGGGATTTTGTCAGCGATCGTCCGGTCAGCCTTGGCTGTCAGAAAATCTGGCAGCTCCATGATATGGCTGTCGGCGTCAAAGAATGTCCGTCCAGTTGCGTATGCCATCAGAACTCCTCTTAATCTATGTTTGTGTGCTGTCGCTCATTTTGTCACACGGAATATAGCGACCAGGAGTGGGCTGGGCAAGAGAGTGTGTGTCTGTGCAGTACGCCCAGCTGAGAGTCCTGACTTGGCGCGGGCGGGCACGCAGGCTCGCGCGTCTCGGATAGGCAAGGGCGTTGCGCTGATTTAACAATTTATGACAAAAAAAGGGAAATAAGGAGGGTTCCAAATGAGACAGCAGAGAAACAGATTCTGGTCCGAAGGATTCGTGTGCAAGATGCTCGGTGCATTCGGCGCTGGTATGATTCTGAGTGTGGCAACGAGCTGGGCTGCTGCACCAGTCAAAGAAGTCAGTGGCGAGCAAATTTATAAAGAACATTGCGCGACGTGTCATGATACGGCAACCCGTGCACCAAAGTTTGCCGTGATGCGCAAACTGCCAGCCGTGTTTGTCCTGCGTTCGCTGGAACTCGGCAAAATGAAATTTCAGGGCATCATGCGGACTGGAGCCGAACGCCGGGCTGTGTCCGAATATGTCGCCGACAAGAAGCTGCCCACCGTTGCGGAAAAAGATCCGACCGTCGCCGGCTTTTGCAGCGAGCTGCCGGGCGAATTCCCGCTACCAAATAGCACTGCACAGTGGAACGGCTGGGGCGTGGATGCGACCAATAGTCGCTTTCAGCCTGCTGAAGCAGCTGGGCTCACTGCCGAGCAGGTCTCAAAACTCAAGGTCAAATGGGCGTTTGGGATGCCAATGGACTACCAGACCTCACAAGCAACTGTCGTCGGCGGGCGTGTCTTCGTCGGCAGTATGGGCGGACACGTCTACTCGATCGATGCTAAGACCGGCTGCTTGTACTGGGCCAAAAAACCTAAAGCAGGGGTTCGTTCGTCTGTAGTCATCGGCCAGATTCCTGCCTCTGGTCCATCGCGCTACGCAGCATATTTCGGTGATATTGAAGCCAATATGTACGCCGTTGATGCCAGAACAGGCGAAGAACTGTGGCAGACCAGAGTTGCCGAGCATCGGCTGGCGCGGATTACCGGGACCCCGGCATTACATAACAATCGGCTGTACGTGCCAGTCACGGCGTTGGAAGAAGTGGCTGGGTCAGATCCAAGCTACGAGTGTTGTACCTTTCGCGGCCCGATTGTCGCTTTGGATGCCAGCACCGGCAAACAGATCTGGAAGACGTATACGATTCCAGACGAACCAAGACCGATTCGTAAGAATGCCAAGGGCGTACAACCCTGGGGGCCGTCGGGTGCGGCCGTGTGGTCAGCACCAACGCTCGATTTAAAAAAGAACGTTGTGTACGTGGCAACGGGGGATAACTATTCTGATCCGGCTTCGGAGACAAGTGATGCCTTGGTCGCGTTTGATTTAGAAACTGGCAAACTCCTGTGGTCACAACAGTTCACGCCAAACGACGCCTGGAATATCGCCTGTGAGTCGAGTGATCAGACCAACTGCCCTGAAGCACGTGGACCAGATCTGGATTTTGGCTCGTCGTCGATTCTACGGACTTTGCCAGACGGCAAGCGGGTTCTGGTAGCCGGGCAGAAGTCGGGCATGTTACATGCCGTTGATCCGGACGATAAGGGTAAGATCCTGTGGCAAGCCCGGGTTGGTAAAGGTGGCTTAGCTGGTGGTATTCAATGGGGACCAGCCGCAGATGCCAGCTCAGTCTATGTCGCCTTGTCCGATATTGGTATCAAGACCGTAGAGGGTTCCGAAGCGGGCTGGACAACAGAGCTGGACGGCAGCGTCGGCGGCGGGATGTTTGCGTATGATATTGCGACTGGGAAACGTCACTGGCATGTGCCCCCTCCGGGCTGCGGCGATCGCAAACAGTGCAGCCCAGCCCAATCAGCAGCCGTGTCTGTGATTCCTGGTGTGGTTTTTTCCGGCTCGGTCGATTCCCACTTGCGAGCCTACTCTACGACCGATGGCAAAGTCTTGTGGGATTACAACGCTGACCAAGAGTACGAAAGCACCAACGGTGTGCCGACCCGAGGCGGGGCGTTTGATGGTCCTGGGCCAACGATTGTTGACGGTGTGTTATACGTCAATTCAGGTTATGGCTTCTGGGGCGCCCGCTCAGGGAATGCGTTGTCAGCGTTTGAAGTGGGCGAGTAATTGATTGAGTTCCTGTCCCCTTGCCTTATGAACAGCAGTATCTCTTCTGCCCACACCCCGGCTCGGCAGCAACCTGTCCGAGCCGTTTCACCACCTGCAACCCTGCCTCGCTACCTTTCGCGACAACAATATTCATCGTTGCATGATGGTGTGTTGCATCAATCGTCACTGGACCTGTCGGCGAATCAAACGTGAGCCCGGCAAGTCCAGTGTTTCCAGCCTCAGGACTTACCTCTCCACTGCGTTTCCAAGCTGCCTTCAGCGCTTTTACTGCGTTATAGTGAGTGAGGGCACAATAGACTGGCACCTCAGGACCGTGCTGGCGGCGGATACGGGCGACAAAGTCGGGGACGCCGCCTTCTGGGTCGCTCGAAACAAATGGACTGGTGGTGATAATGCGTTGTCGCTCTTGGGTCGATAAGCCCTCAGCCAGGGTTTCATTAAAGCCAATCCAGCCGATCGTGATCTTGTCGAGCAAGCCTAGTTCCCCAGCTTGGTGGATAAACTCTCGGCCATGATGGCGCATAACGCAGAATAAGACCGTTTTGGCCCCAGTCTCTTGCATCCAACGAATAACAGGTTTGAAGTTGCGCTCGCCAGTTGGGGTCAATGCTTGGCCGTGAATTTTGCCGCCTGACCTATAGATCGGAAACCGAAGCTGACGGAACATACTGTTTTGCCAACTGGGGTAGGAGCCGAGCAGAAAATAGGACGCACCGTTCTCAGGTTTATCGGACTCGGCCAGATAGCGGGTTAACGCATACCCATCATGCGCTGTGGTCGGTCCTACGGAAAAAAGGTTTGGATGACAGAATTCGCCCTCGTGGTTTGCTGCATTGACCAGGGGGATGCCACGCTCGGCCAGGAATCGGCTGGCGTACTTGCGGCCTGCTGACACCCAGGGGCCGACAATGGCGACTGCGCTCCAGTCTTCGACCAATTCACGACAGCGGTCCGGCAGAGTCGCCGGGGCTGTTTCAGAATCTCGGACGGCGACTTCCACAGGACGGCCGAGCACCCCGCCGGTGGTGTTGATTTCGCTGACCGCTGTTTCTATTCCCATCCGCATCTGGCGGGCATAGGCATCCGCATCTCCACTGACAGGCAGGAGAGCGCCAATGCGAACAGGCTGAGCAGTTTGCACAGCGTGCGCTTGACCAAGGCTAGGCCGACTGCGCCCCAGCAAGAGGGCTGCGCCTGAGGCGCTCAGATATTTGAGGGCTTGGCGTCGGTTGATTCCAGTCCTGATGTCTGTTTTCTTCACACGACAATCCTTTCTTCATTCTTGCGTAGCAGATATGGTAAGAGGCACTATATGACAAGGGCCTGACCTGAGCTCGGGAGAAGTCCGGTGAGAGAAACGCCGAGTAGAGAAAATCCAGTATGACGCAATATTCGAACATCGTCGAAATCCAACGCTTCCAAACACCCCGGTATCAGTGTTCGTACTTGCCCGGCGAAACCGCTTCGTTGAACTATCGGATTCTTATTGAGCTCAGCGCTCCGGATTATGAGGAGATGCTGAGACGGGGCTGGCGGCGTTTTGGCTGTGAATTTTTCCGACCGGCCTGCCCGGCGTGTACGCAGTGTCAGAGTTTGCGTCTGCCGTTGCATACGTTCTCGCCCTCACGCAGTCAGCGGCGAGCACTCAAGCAGAATGCCGATATTGAGGTCCTCGTCCAAGAGCCGACGTTAACAGCTGATCATCTGCGATTATTCAACGCGTACCACCGCTTTATGCATACACAAAAAGGCTGGCCGAAACACCGCCACAATGCGAACTCCTATGCTCGGAGCTTTTTAATGGGCAACTGGGAATTTGCCCGCGAGTTTCAATATTACCAGCATGGGAGTCTGGTTGGGGTGGCCCTGGCTGATGTGACTGAGCAGTCGTTATCGAGTATCTACTTTTTCTATGACCCGGCTTGGCGTCGGCAGTCGCCGGGTGTTTTTTCGATTCTGCAACAAGTACTGTATGCCAAGCAGCTTGGCCTCACCTCTCACTACCTGGGATACTGGGTCGCCCAAAGCCGGTCGATGGCGTATAAAGCCAGCTATCGACCGCACGAGATATTAGTCCGGTATCCAGATGATGATGAAGAGCCGGAGTGGGTGGGGCAGTCTTAGTGCCCGCCCCCTTATAGAGAGTGTCTCACAGTCTGGACGTCTACGCCTGCCCAAAATACGCCCGCACCCGTCCCAGCGCCATAAGCGGAAAATAGTGGCGATACATATTGTAGTTGATCATAAAACCGCGCTGGAGTTCGGTGCCTTGGGCAAAGCGTTTTTTCATTTCTTGGACTTGGAGGTTTGCCCGAGCCCCGGTTCCGTAGCCAGGGAAGCCCGTCCCAGTATAATACGGCTCGTCCCACGTCCCATCCTGCTGCTGTTGAAGCAGATAGTCCACTCCACGGCGAATTGCCGCATCAAAATCGTGTCCGTCTACCGCAACAAGGGCTATTAATGCCCAGGCAGTCTGGGAGGCGGTGCTCGGTCCTGTACCACGCAGGTTATCATCCATATATGAGGCGCAGGTTTCGCCCCAGCCACCGTCCTGGTTCTGATGCGCGGCAAGCCATTCGCCAGCCTTGTGGACAGAGGTTGTGCTCATGTCCTCGCCGATCGCTTTGAGCGCTGGTAGGACAGCTGCAGTGCCGTAGATGTGGTTGACCCCCCAACGACCAAACCAACTGCCTTCGGGCTCTTGCTCAGAGCGGACATAGGCCAGCGCTCGGGCAATCGCCGTATGAGACGCGCTGTACCCCAGCACACCAAACGCTTCGATGACGTGAGCGGTCACATCAACACTCGGTGGATCAAGTGCTTCACCAAAATCACAAAATGGGATCTTGGTCAGAATTTCTTTATCATTATCTTTATCAAAAGCGCCCCAACCACCGTTGTGAGATTGCATGGCTAAGGTCCACTCGATGGCACGAGCAATTGGTTCGTTAAAACGTGCATCCTCGGGACACTGTTTGCGCAGATGGGCCAGGACAATTAATGCCACTGCGGTGTCGTCAATATCCGGATAGGCGTTATTTGCTCGCTCAAACGCCCAGCCACCTGGCTTCACTTTTGGCAGCTTGCATTGCCAGTCTCCGCCTGTGACGACCTCTT
This sequence comes from Binatia bacterium, assembly GCA_965231765.1. Classification (GTDB taxonomy): domain Bacteria; phylum Desulfobacterota; class Binatia; order Bin18; family Bin18; genus JAAXHF01. The sequence goes on along the minus strand of OZ246887.1, from coordinate 1,469,029 downwards.
GATTGAGCACCCATGTAATCGCCTCTTGCATCGGCTCTGATTGGCGTAGCTGGTACTGGCAGTCGAGCATGGCCAAGGCTGAGAGAAGGGTATCCCAGATTGGGGATTCGCTGGCCTGAATATGCAGCGCGCCATCGCGTTCATACGACCAGTGCGAATCGATAGCAGCCAAGCCTTTGGCCAAGACGGGGTGGCTTAAGGGATAACCCTCGCCGTGCAGTGCCAGCAAACTATAAATCCACGGCGGTTGAATGCCGCCCCACGCGCCGTCCGCATCTTGGTGCCGAATTATCCACTCCAAGCATTGGCGAATGGCAACGTCACGGCCGGGATTGAAACCCAGTTTCAGATACGCGTGGAGAAACTTGTCGGCAATCAGAAAAAAGCTGTGCCATGACAGCAACCCGGCTTTGCGTGGCAGTTCCGTATACGCCTGATCTCGACCGTCTGGGAAGAGTTCATCCAAGCGTCGTTCTGGAGGCAAGGGACGCGAGAAGCGCCGAGCCGACAGCACAGTCAGCGGCACCAGCGTGGCGCGCGCCCATGAAGCAAAATGGTAAATATTGAACGGAAACCACTTGGGAAAGGCGATGACCTCGGGCGGCAGACACGGAGTTTTTTCCCATGGCCACTCGCCAATCAGGGCTAACCAATAACGGGTGAAGACACGGATCGTGCCTAAACCATCATGGCTAAAGATCCACTCACGGGCTTTGCGGGTTGGCTCTGCATCGGCGGACATACCGCTCGCCCGTAGGGCTGCATAGCACTCGACAGTTGTATTAATATCGCCGTTCGGTGCCTGGTAGTAAATTTCCCATGATCCATCTTGGCGCTGGGCGTTCAGCAGAGTTTGTACGATATCGGCTTTGCGCGGATGCTCGTACTCCAAAATATGCATGGCCAACAGCCATTCGGCTTCCATGCAGCAGTTCGATTCCAGCATACCAACCCAGTAGCCGTCATCTGCCTGCTGCTTATACAACCATGCCACAGCCGCGTTGATAGCAGCTTCGAGCTGAGGTGCTTCAGGTACGCTAGGCATAGCAGGCGCAGCGGATTGGACGGTCTGAGCGCGGTCTGGTTCTCTAGCAACTGTTGACATGACGTACCTCTGGACAGGGGATGGATAGGGAGGGAATAGTCAGGTGGAACGTACAAGGGAGAGGACGGGAGCGCTGCCCGTTGTCGGTTTGCAACTAGCGGCCCCGGCCGCCGATGAGCTCTCGCTCTTCCACCTCAATGAGCAACTCCTGAGAGACTGTCAGCTCTCCCTTCTCAATGTCTTGGGCTGAGGCGCGCTCGGCTGCTAAGCGGCATACTTTCTTGAGGTCCAAGCCGTGGAATTCCATATCAAGTTCATCCTGGGACACCCAGACATGAATGGTATTGCCATCAGCCAAAAAACATTCATACCCAACCGCACGCTGGGCGCGGTTACGCTTTCTGTCCATATTCGCCACGCGATTTGCCATATGTGTAAAGTCCTTCTACTGATCTGATGGATGAAAATGATCTGATGGATGAAAATCCACGCCTTCAGGCGTGGGAATGTCAACCTCTTTCTCGACGTAAGGTTCCGGCTCGATCAACTCGAGTGCGGAGCACGGCTAACTCTTCAGCTGTTGGCAGCTCAGTTGTCGGCACCTGAGCCGGGATCACGAGTGGAAAGCCAGTCTTCTCCTGGACTTCATCAACCGATACGCCTGGATGCACGGAGCGCAGACGCAGGCGTTTCTCCTCTTCGGTAAAGTCCATAATACATAATGGGGTAACACAATACTTGGGGCCTCCACCAGGAATGCCGAGTTTCTTGCGCGCCTCTGCTCCTCCAGAGCCCCAGCCGACCGTACTGACATAGTCACACCGCTCAACAAATGTCCGGGCAGTATGCGAATTCAGCACAATGTAATACCGACCGACATGGGTACTCAAGGTCGGGGTGCCAACGGAGCCCGGCCCCCGGAAACGAAGCTTTTTGTAGTCCGGGCCGATGCCAATCAAATTTGTATTGCCATGCGGGTCGATCTGCACCCCGCCAATGAAAAAGACCCGCTTGTGCCAATCCTTAAGCCGATCAAAACGATGGCCAGTATCGCTATACGATTCGGCCCAGCGGACGACCCGCCGGTCCCAACCAAAGGCCGGCATTGGCAAGCTATCTAAATGGGCGACATTCATCCGCGTTCCCAGGAAGATGAGTTCCATATTCGGCCCATGCATAATATGGGCGAGCCGCACCGCGGCTTCCGGTACTGGCATAGCCACGCCAACCTGGAGCAATTCGCCGTCTTTCAGGTCGCGGGCCAAAAAAGCGGCCATAATTTCTTGAGGGCTACATTCGTGTGACATGTTATCCTTCAGTATTCATACAACGACAGTAATTGTTTAATCCCAATACGCTCCAAGTACTCGCCCAGGCTGGCTGGTTCGCGGCAGTAGTGGTTGAGGTAATGGGCGAGTGCTGCGGGCTCATTTTGCTGGGCAGCAGCTGTGGCGGCTTCAACATACGCCCGCAGATGGGCGCTGTCTTGGACGTACGAACCACGGCTGTAGAAGGGGTGGGCGCCGTACGGGCCACGCACGACTGCGTCAACTCCAGCAATCGTTGTCGCCCAGGCGTCGCTGCGGGTTTCTTCGTTGGGAATGATTTTCTCAACTTGCACAATCGTGCGATCAGCTGCCCGGTAGGCAAACAGGTCGATCCAGCCCGGCCCACCTAAATGGCGGACATTGCCGTACGGGTCGGCGGCGGCAGCGTGTAAGAGGGTGACGTCCGGTTTGATTGGCGGAACGGCGATCAGCGTTTCGCCCTTGATCGGATCAGTCATGACTTTCAGATCCGGATTGATCTCGGGCAGTGAGGTGCCGACTCCACCTCGCCAGGGCAGGAAGGGCAGGCCCTGAGCCGCGGCCCGAAATCCAGTGGTCAGAATACCCTCTTCACACTCCCAGATTTCGATCTCGGCCTGTTCGGCTGCACGCCGAAAGGACGGGGCGACGGGAACGCCAAAGCCCCCTCCGGCATAATAACTGACCACTTTGCGTACGCAGCCAGCCGCAATCAAAAGATCGAGCGATAAGCCACTATCAACCACAGTCAGGTCTTTGATGCCGCCTCGAATAATTTGGCGTAGGAGTGCCATTGGGGCTGGCGAACCGATAGCAACAGTCATACCGTCTTGTATCCAGCTCACCGCTTCGACTTCGTCAATGATACATTCTTTACGTTGGTCCATACGGACATATACGCCAATCAAAACTCAAAAGTCAAAAGCCTGCCTTGAACCAGGCTGCAAGAGCAGAACAAGAGCAAAAGTCAAAAATATAAAAAACGGGAATAGATTCGGCCCGCCGGCTAGGCTACTGTCCTGGGGATAAAAATAATCTGTTTGTGACTGCATTGAGCAATCATGACAAATGAGGAGGAATGTGTATGGCACACAATGATCCAGTTGCAGTTGTGGCCGGTGTTGGAGCGGGTATTGGTGCCCGTTTTGTCGAGACGTTTGCCCAAGAGGGCTACCGGGTGGCGGCCTTAGCTCGGAATCAACAGTCCCTTGACCAGATTCGAGACGGCTTAGGCAGTCTCGCCGAGCGCTGTGTATTTTGGGCGACAGATATGCGTGACCAGACGCAGGTGGTTGACACCTTTGCGCGGGTTCGGAATGAACTCGGGCCGGTCAATCTGCTGATTGCGAATGCCAGCGCGGCCAAGCGCGGTTCATTTTTGGATCTGACCCCAGATGAATTTGAAAATCATTTGATGGGCTGTACCTTTGGGCCATTTCTGTGCGCCAAGCAGGCTATTCCCGATATGCTCGCCAACGGGGGCGGAACAGTTGTCTATATTGGGGCAACGAGTTCGGTCAAAGGCTATGCCAAGTCATCTGGTTTTGCGCCGGGGAAGTTTGCTTTACGGGCCTTGGCCCAGTGCAATGCGCGGGAGTTTGGCCCCCAAGGGGTTCATGTCTTTCATGTCGTCATTGATGGCGGCATTGATAGTGTCCCACTTGGCGAGGAGCGTGCATGCAGACCTGGCATGCTTGACTCGCGTTCTATTGCGCGTATCGTTGCCCAAGCCGTTGCCCAGCCGCGCGATACCTGGATGCAGGAGTTTGATATCCGCCCGTCAGTAGAATCCTTCTAAGGTAATGAAGAGACGCCCTGTGTGGGGCGTCTGTCCACTGGCTCACCAATAGATCACATCTCCTACGTCATATTCTTCACCATCCCGCCGTCGATGTCATAGGCAGCACCAGTAATAAAGCTGGCCCGTTCTGAGCACAGAAAAGTGACCAGGTTGGCAATCTCCTCCGGCTGGCCAAACCGGCCCAGCGGAATATTGGCGGCGGCGAAGTCATTGATCATGCCGTCTGGGTCATCAGGATTAAACGTTTTTGCCAGACCGTCCCACAACGGAGTCCGCGTCGGTCCGGGGCAGACCACGTTGACCAGAATGTTATCCCTGGCCAACTCGTCGGCTAAGGTCTTGGTCAGACTAAGGACAGCCGCTTTGGTGGTGTTGTAGTCGATTAAGCCCGCGCTGGGTTGTTTGCCGAAGATCGAAGAAATATTGATAATCCGGCCCCATTTTTGTTTTTGCATCAGCGGAATGGCCAGCCGTGAACAGCGAATCACACTGAAGAGGTTAATATCAAGATTGTCTTGCCACTCCTCATCTGACAGACCCAGACCCTGGCTCAGATGATACCAGCCAGCATTATTGACCAGGATATCAAGTTTGCCAAACTGCTCCACAGTTGTATCAAAAAGTGTCTGGATATCTGCGGCCTTGCTCACATCAGCCTGTACTGCCAGCGCATTGGGACCCAGGGCTTGTGCGGTGCGCGCTAATTGCTCCTCGCCGCGCGCGCAGATAACGACGCGTGCTCCCTCTTTGACCAGGCACTGGGCCATCGCCTCGCCCAAGCCGTAGCTTGCTCCAGTAATGACCGCTACGCGATCTTTTAAACCAAGATCCATGTCACTCTCCTTCCGACGTGATCACCTCATAGATTCGCTCTAGCATGACAGATCCAAGAAGCAAGACAACTGGAAGCAAGGGAAATGCCTGGTGACTCCTGACGGGTGGACTTTTCCTGCGGCAGCTGTGTGCTACTTTTGTACACAGTTTTACTCACACACAGGGGAAAGCACATGAAAGAATTCAACAATCGAGTGGCGGTCGTAACTGGTGCGGCCAGCGGTATTGGGCGGGCCATGGCGGGGCGGTTCGCCGCTGCTGGTATGCAGGTCGTGATGGCTGACGTGGAAGCGAGTGCACTCAACACGGCCGAACAGGAAATGCGGGCTCAAGGTGCAACGGTTCTCAGTGTGGTGACCGACGTATCCAAAGCTGCCGAGATCGAAACCCTGGCCCACAAAACACTTGAGACATTCGGCGGCGTGCATATTGTGTGCAATAACGCCGGTGTTGGATCAGGTGGTTTAACCTGGAGTCAGCCGCTCGAAGATTGGGAGTGGGTGATTGGGGTCAACCTATGGGGGGTGATTCATGGTGTGCGGACGTTTGTGCCCATCATGCTGGAGCAAAAGACTGAAGGGCACATTGTGAATACGGCTTCAATGGCGGGGCTCGTATCCGGCCCCTTCATGTCAGTCTACGATGTGACCAAACACGGTGTTGTGACCCTCTCCGAGTCGCTCCATCACGAATTATCGATGCAGGGGGCACAGGTCAAAGTATCGGTCTTGTGTCCGGGGTTTGTCAAAACAAACATTCTCGACTCCGAGCGTAACCGGCCGGCTGAGTTCCAGACGCCTCAGCAAGAGCTGGACGAAGCTGGCCAGGCGATGAATGCAGCTTTTCGGCAGTTCATTGACCACGGCATGCCACCTGCCCAGGTTGCTGAAAAAGTTTTTGCCGCTATCCAAGACGAAAAATTTTATATTCTGCCCCACCCAGAACTGCTGGAGCCAGTGCGCTCACGTATGGAAGATATTTTGGCCCAGCGCAATCCGACGCTGGTCATGCCAGATATGTTTGGCGCGTCTGACAAGTAACAACGCTGGCTTCACGGAGCTTTGCCTCTTGGCTGCGGGAGCTGCGTGACTCAGGCTACCATACATCTGCTCTTCTTGTGGCTCTCATCGCCTGAACTTGCTCTCTCACGGTAGCTACTCGCGTCCAGCAAGGTGGCCACCATGTACCGGAAGAAACAGTCAGAAGAAGCTATCAGCGTGGCCTGCAAAATTTCTTCAAGCTCTATCAACCTATTGTGGATTCATGGGTATTATTCGACAATGGCTCAGGAGAAGGCCGCCAGCAGATTGCTTCGTATATCGGTAATGAGGACCTATATATTTCTAATGCAGAGCTCTGGAATTCTATCCAAGGACAATACGCATGACACCAAAAGACCAAAACCAAAAAGATACCATCACCGAACGCTTTCGGGATATCGCAAAGCTTGAAGCCGTCCTGATCGAAGCTGGTCGCCAAGCCATACAAGAGCATGCCCGAGCAGGCAGAAAGGTCCCGTTTTGGAAAGATGGGCAAGTGGTATGGGAACTGCCAGAAATCGAGCCCGTGGAGTCTGATTGATTGGGACGAGGAGAAAACCATGACAGCCCTACCACCACGCTAGAGCAAAGAAGAGTTCGCCAGACGTGGCACTGAGATCTACGAATAACGCTGAGGAAGCGTTTGCTGCTCGCAATAGCTGTGTGATTGTTGCGACGAGTGTTTTAGAACTTGGGATTCTGGAGTTAGCCCGTCATGTTCTTGAAGCGCGTTTGTGTGATCCGTTGGCTATGAGGGATGCTCTTTGCCGTCCAGTGCGATTTGTTCAACTGAGCAGCCGCATGCCGACATAGATCAGGGTAAAAACACTCAGAAAGATAATCCCGATAATGCCGAGTATCCGCAGCCACTCGGGTGGTCGGGCTGCTTCAGGCATGTAGCCACCGAACACGAGCCTATAATTGGCGGCGGCGAGAATTGGTGCGACTAGAAAAGAGATAACCGTGGCCAGATCAACCAGTGTGGTAAAGCTGGTCAGAAACTGGGCAATGATAAAATAGGCACCAATCGCGCTGATAATCACCCAGAGATTATACATCCGTCGACTATTTTCGCCGTTAAAAAATAACAGCGCACAGGTGCGCTCCATCGCCCGAGCATAGCCGTCGAGCACGACAAGCGTGGTGCTAAACATGACCGAAAAGGCCGAAGCGGCAATGATGATATAGCTCCAGTCGCCGAGTGTTGCAGTATACAGTTGCACAACCTGATTGGTGAATTGGGTTCCGCTCTGATGTGAGAAAGACTCCCCTGAACCGTGCATGATAAATGCGCCGAGGGTCATGAAACACACGGCCAGAAAAGCGGTCATCATATAGCCGATATTGAAATCCAGCAGGGTTTCTTTCATGACTGGCTTATAATTGGTCTGCTTGATACGCTCCAGCGTCCACAAGCTATTCCAGGCCGCCAAGTCAACCGGCGCGGGCATCCAGCCCATTAAGGCAATCAGGAAAGCAAAGCCTGAAACAGTCCAAATTTCAGAGGAATAGAAGGGTACTTCGGCGACTGGACCACGAGCCAAGGTGAGGATAAACGCCACAACCGTTGAGACAAAAAGTACACCGCAAATAATCTTGATCAGATTATCGAGCAAACTGTACTCACCGACGAGGAGTACACCGACACAGAAGGCCAACAAAAAGAGCGCAGTTGTGGCGACCGAGATGTCTAGTCCAAAAAGATTATTTAACAGTCCGGCCGTGGTAAAGCCAATCGCCGCGTTGATGATAAACATCGGTGCGATGGTAATGAGCAGATACACATACAGCATCCAGTTGCCGAGGCGTAAGTAGCCATCGATGAGACTCTCACCCGTTGCATTCGTATAGCGCGGCGCCGACTCAAACGCTGGGTATTTCAGCAGATTTGCCACCACGACTGCCCACAGTAGGGCGTAGCCGTAGCTGGCTCCGGCACGGGTGGACTGGACCAAGTGTGAGACGCCGATTGCAGTGCTGGCGAACAAGAGTCCTGGGCCAAGGGTTTTCAGAAAACGGACGAAGGTGGTGGCTGGGGTTGTCTGGGCGCTGTCCGCTGAGGTGGCCCATTCGGTTGAGGTCGATTCCGTATTGCTCATTGAAGAGGTTGTCCTTCCTGAAGCGCATTGGAGGCTGCACAGAAACATGGCTTGCTCGGGTGTGTCAAGGATAAGCTGGCCACGCATTGACCCACTCCCTCGCTTGGGGCATCTGTGTTGAGAAGTGCAGGGGAGGGGAGACAGCCCAATGGATATCGCTGACATTTTGCAAACCATTCCCGATTATCAAGAATTTTTGACTCCAAAAGAGCTGCATCAAAGTTCACTGCAACTCGTCGAGGAATTTCCTGATATTGCCCAGCTCCGAGAAATCGGTACATCTACAGACGGACGCCCGATCGAGATGCTGACAATAGGCCAAGGCTCGCGGATTGCACTCTTGTTCGGTGTCCCACATCCTAACGAGCCGATAGGGACGCTGAGCCTGGAGTTTCTGAGTCGGTTGCTGTGTGAGCGGCGCGATATCCGCGAGCAGCTCGACACAACTTTTCTGATTGTCAAAGTCATTGACCCCGACGGACTGGCGCTCAATGCCGGGTGGCTGAAAGGCACGTTCTCACCGCTTGAGTACGCTCTGAACTATTACCGGCCAACCCAGGACGAACAGGTCGAGTGGGGGTTTCCGGTTGAGTATAAGACCCTGCACTTTTCGTCACCATCGGCTGAGACCCAGGTATTGATGCGACTGATGGAAGAGTATCGGCCCAGATTTTGTTACTCGCTGCATAATGCCAGTTTTTGTGGGGTCTACTTCTACGCCTCGCAGCGTCTGCCAGCCCTGTTTCAGCAGTTCCACCAGCTTGTTGCTTCCCAAGACCTGGCTCTCCACCAGGGGGAACCAGAGGTGCCGTATATTCAGGCCTGGGCGCAGGCAGTGTATCCATTTTTTAGCGTGCGGGACAGCTATGACTACATGGAGAAAAACCTTGGAGAAGATCCGGCTGCCTATATTATGACCGGGACGAGTTCCGCCGACTATCTGCAACAGCAAGTGCCTGATGCGTTGACGCTGGTGTGTGAGTTGCCGTATTTCACTGATCCGACTTTGGATGATAACTCCCCGAGTGGGCTGTCGCGGCGTGATGCGTTGGTGGAAAGCATGCAACGCACGGAAGAGACGCTTGAGCTGATTGATGCCCATTTCTTAGCTCTTCAATCGAAAATGCTAGCCAATCGACTGTTTCGCTCAGTAGCGGATTATGTACAGCGGACTCCAAAACGACTGGCTGCGCAACGCAAACAGATCGAAAATGCTGCCTATGCTGGAGAAGCCACACAAGCTCAGGCATTTGATGTGATGGTCTGCCGGAATTTGCATCCAGCGCTGTATCTTGGTGAAGTCTACCGTCTGGCAAAAGAAGCTGGTGAGGAGGGGCAAGCTGATGAAATCCGGGCGCAGGTGGAAGAGCGGATGCAGAAAATAGAGGCGGAGAGCGATATTGTAATATTGCCGCTCAAGAAGTTAGTTGCGGTGCAGACAGGCAGTGGGCTATTGGCGTTGCAGGCACAAATGGGGCGGAGCTGAGACGTTTATTTCGAAAACAGATGAAACAGCCGCTGCCCGATCAGCCCGATAATTGGCGGAAAAAGCAAGCTCGGAATTGCCCGCGCCGCCACAAACGGCCAGCCTAAGAACGGGACTTCCCAAGTAAACAAACGCGTCGGTGAGAGCAGCGCCTTGGCCGTAATAAAGGCGAGTAATGGGCCGACGGCGACGCCTTGCTTGAGGAGTGAGGCGGCAATCGGGAACACGACGTACGGGCCGCCTGGCATGAGTAAACCAATCAGCCAGCCAACCAGGATGCCTTGAAACCCGGACTGCTCGCCCATCCACTTCACCAGCAATTCGCGAGGAACCAAGACATTAAAAAAGCCGGCTAAACAAAAGCCGAGCAGGAGCGGGATCCACACGCCTTGTAACAGATCAAAGCTGGCTTGCAAGCCTTTGAGCGGGACATCTGGTCCTTTGATGAATGCCCAGACCACGAGGGCCAAGGTCAGCCCTCCCATAATAATGACAGAGGAGTCCACGCCTTGTTTCCCCTTTGGGCCTCCAGGTTGGCCCACCGGCTTACCTGGCGGGCGGGCGGGCTTTGGTGTTGCGTCTTTTGGAGTGTCGCTCATGATGGAACAGACAAGCGCTGGCTGTTTTTCATGTCGCGGTAGACGAGCACAGGGTTTTCTACTCTAGGCTGTGCTGCGGCTTGCAGGACAACGTCATGCTGTGGGGAGAGTTTGCAGACTGGGTCAGTCGCCGCGGCGTCTCCCGTCAAGAGAAAAGCTTGACACCGGCAGCCGCCAAAATCTTGCTTTTTGCGAGGACAGCTGCGACACGGCTCTTGCATCCAGTCGTAACCGCGAAAGGCATTTAACCCTGGCGAGTCCTGCCAGATTTCCACCAACGATTGGTTTTTGACACTTTCGAACGTAATATTTTCAATCGTATGCGCAGCATGGCAGGGCAATACTTCACCAGTTGGCGTGATGCACATATAGCTGCGTGCCCAGCCACCAGAGCAGGCTTTAGGCGCCTCTTCGTAATAGTCGATTTTGACAAAGGCAATCTCCATTTTACCTTCGTACTTTTTGCGGGCTGCGCGGGCGATAGCTTCAGCCTGTTCGTATTTCTCGAAGGAGGGCAGTAAGGCGCGCCGATTTTCAAATGCCCAGGCATAATACTGCGTATTGGCCAATTCAATCCGCTGGGCACCCAGCTCGGCTGCTTGGGTAATGAGTTCGGGCACGCGGTCGATATTCAGATTATGCAGGACGACGTTAATCGTCAGCGGATAGCCGAGTTGTGTAATGAGTTGGGCGACTTCAAGTTTCTTGTCATACGACTTGACGCCGGCCACAATCTCGGCCTGCTCACGGTCGGTATCTTGCATACTCAGCTGAATATGCTCCAGACCGCAGGCGCGGAATTCTCTCAGTTTGTCTTCGTTCAGCAGCGTCCCACTCGTGATCAGGTTGGTATACAGATCACACTCCCGGGCGTGCCGAATCAACTCGGGCAGATCGTTGCGGACAAGCGGTTCACCGCCGGACAGGTGGACTTGGACAACACCGAGATCAGAGGCTTCAGTAAACGTCTGGCACCATTGCCGCGTGGTGAGTTCTTCTCGCATGGCGTGGAACTCAACGGGATTAGAGCAGTACAAACACTTGAGCGGACAGCGGTACGTCAGTTCAGCGACTAAGGTATACGGGCGCTGGGCAGCCATCTAATCGGTCTCCCCCTCCAGGAGCCCACGCGTGCGGATGCGGGTGAGCAACTGGTTGACATTGTCTTCAATCATCGTCCGCTCGACTCCAGCAAACTTTTCCACGAGCGCATCAACGAGTTGCGGCACGGTCCGTTTGCCATCACACAATTTGAGCACTTCCGCCGCCGTTTCATTCAGTTTCAGGGCAGCCTCGGGAAACACCAGCATATGTCGCTTCTCGATTTTGTCCCATCGCAGACGGGCTTTTGAGGCGAGGCGCGGGCGCCAGGTTTCTTCCGAGTCAGCCATACAATTGCCTTAACTTCTGGATCTTATTCGCCCCACAGTGGTGGCAGTAGACCTGGGGAGACATATGCAAAATGCATCGCGTCAAGCAAGCACCACAGAATATGGCATTTGGTTTTGAGCGCAACGATCGCCTGCTCTTGTTGGGCACGTGTTTTGCATTCTCGAATGACGTAGGCCAATCCAAACTCAACATCACGCGGAGCCTGGGTCAGCCGCGAGCGAAAATACTCCAAGCCGTGTTGTTCGACCCATGGGTAATGCTCTTCGAAAGCCGGCAGGCGTCTGGCCATCAGCGTTGGAGCAAACAACTCTGTCAGCGAGGACGCAACGGCTTCCATGAGGGAATGGTCTTTGACATACGTTAGATAGGCATCGACCGCAAAGCGGGCACCAGGCAACACGTAGCGCAAATCGACCATGTCTTGACGGTTGAGACCCGCGGCTTCGCCGAGTACCAGCCACTTGTTAATCCCCCCATCTGGATTATCCTTGGTGCCATCATGATCAAGAATACGTTGAATCCAGGCGCGCCGAACGGCTGGATCAGCGATTCTGGCCATAATGGCCGCATCTTTTTTGGGAATAATCGTTTGATAGTAGAAACGGTTTTCAATCCAGGCCTGGAGTTGACGTTTGGTGAGTTTACCTTCGTGCATCAGGACATGAAACGGGTGTTTATCATGGTAGCCCGCTTCTCCAATCGCCCGCAGCTGCTGAGTGAATTCTTCCGGGCTCCAGAGGGCTTGGCTATCTGTGTGGGTTGCGCTCACGGCTTACACCTCAAAGTCCATACCATCAAAGGCGACTTCCCAGCCAGCGTCTTCAACCGCCCGCCGTTCGTCTGCGTCTTCGATGAGGACTGGATTGGTATTGTTCAGATGGGTGTAAATCTTGCGGACATTGTGTAACGACGCAAGTTGTTCGAGACTACCGTCTGGCCCAGTCATGGGGATGTGACCCATTGACAGAGAGGTCTTTTGGGCCAGACCAACGCTGACCATCTCATCATCCGTCCAGCAGGTACCGTCTAAAAAGAAGGCCTCACAGCTTTGGAGCTGAGGCATGACGGTGTCATCTAACGCTTTAATACCTGGCAGATAGACGAGAGAGCGGCCACTCTGCGCGTCAATGATTTTGTAGCCGATTGATGCCTCGCTCCAATCTGAAACTTGGCCTAATAGATAGGCAGGTGCGCGGCCGGGGACGGTGAATGCTTCATAGCGCAGTCCGCTTGGTTGGCCATCAACACCGATGAGATCGTGGTGGCCACGATACTGGACGGTTTGCCAGGTACAGCGAGGCGGACCACAGACCGTCCGAAACATCGCATTCGTCTCCATGATCCAGCCTTGCACCTGCTGAGTCGCATACAAGGTCAGCGGCTGTGACTCGCGGATGGATAACAGACCGGCAACGTGATCAATTTCTGCATTTGTCAGTAGGACGGCGCTGATAGGCGTATGGCGGGGGCTGCTTTTAGGCTCTAAGGCGGGAAACGCCTGAATCTGCTGGCGGATATCAGGTCCGGCATTAATCAGATACCAGCGTTCTTCGTCGGCACTGATAACGAGAGAGGATTGGGTTCTGGCGTATGCATTCAGCGTCCCAGCCCGAAGATTGTGACAGTTGGCGCAGTTACAATTCCATTGAGGAAAGCCGCCGCCGGCTCCAGAACCTAGGACGTGGACCCGCACTCAATATTCCTTCCGCTACAGTTTTCCGGAGAAAACCTTAAAAAGGTAAAGGCAGACACAAAAACGGGCTTCTCCGTATCCGGGAAGCCCGTTTTTGCAAGTTGAGCTGGATGACTTACTCCGAGATCAGAATGTACATACTGACTTCGGCGTCCATCCGGACTTCTTCAAAATCAGGCATTATCCATGTCATGCTGGACCTCCTTCTTCAATCTTCTCCGTCCAGTCTACAATACACGACAAAAGTTGTCCATGCAGCAGGACAAAGAAGAGCAGAGCATTATCTATTTCCGTCGGAAAGTCAAGACGACTCTTGAGGCTCTTTGGGGGAAAGAAATCCGTACAGAAGTCCGCAGGAAGAGGCGCCTACAGCAAGAGCACTATTTCTGCTAGACTATCCGGCAGCATTTCCCGCAAAAGAGAGTGAAGAGACGATGAATATCCAGATTTTCGGCTTAAAAAAATGTCCTGAAACCCGCAAAGCCCAACGCTTTTTCAAGGAGCGTGGGATTCGCTTCCAATTAGTCGATTTGGCCGAAAAGGGCTTGTCAAAAGGTGAACTGCGATCAGTGGCAGCGAAAGTGCCGCTTGATCAGCTCATCAACCGTTCCAGCAAGCGTTTTGTTGAAAAAGGTCTCGCCCATGCCTCGCTTGATAATGGCACGGTTGAGTCCTTACTGTTGGAAGAGCCGTTGTTGTTGAGTACGCCAGTTGTCCGGAACGGCAAACAAGCGACAGTCGGGCATTGTCCGGAGGTGTGGAAAGGCTGGGAGTAACAGGACTGAGTAAAAAACCGCTTCCCCACTCAGTCCTCGTTACTTTCCTACGCCAACGCGTCCGGCGCGTGAGGTATGTCCTTCCACTGATTGGGATCGTGGCCGTAGATAATCGTTGCGCCTTTTTTGTCGCGCAGGTTCCGTAGGGTGTCGAGTGACTTGTACATTTCGTCTTCGTCAAAGGCAATTGACGGCAGCAGGTTTTCGTCCATGTTTTTCTGGGTGTAGCAGGCGTCAGCAGTCAACACGATGTCGGTGCCTTTGGTGACTTGGACGCGCAGGGACTGATGACCTGGTGTGTGACCATGGGTTGGGAAGAGTACGAGACTGCCGTCTCCGAAAATGTCGAGCTCGCCATCCACCTCTTGGTAGTGCAAATCATGGTCGTAGTCCTTGGGGTCAAACAGGACTTTTTTGAGCATTTCGGGGTCTCGGGTGGCTCCCATTTCCTCTTTTTGGACCAAGATCGTTGAATCGGGAAAAAACTCATTGCCGCCAGCATGATCAAAATGAAAATGCGAGTTGACGACATACTTGATGTCCTTTGGCGTCAGCTTAAATTTCGACAGCTGCCCCACGATCTCTTGACCGGACTCGGAGCGTGGTACAAAGACCTTGGCAATTTTGCCTAAACGACCAATCGGGTCGTGAATGGCTTGGCAGTGGATGCCGGTATCAAACACAACGTTCCCTTGGGGGTGGGTGATGAGGTAGCTTGGTACCGGAATGGTAAATTTTTCTCCTTTTTCGATGTTCGGAAAAAACAGCTTACTGTCAAATTCTAAAAATCCACACGGCATGGAAAAGACCTGGAGCATGTTGCCCTCCTAATTTGTATACTGGCGCTTGGCAGTCGTAGTCATGCCAGGAATTACAGCGGAGGTCTAGCGCAGTGCCAGCACTGAAAAGATTGACTTAGTCCAGTCCTTAGTTTAATGAAGGCCAAGTGAGGAAACATGCTATGGTTCAGGTCAACGTTCATGAGGCAAAAACACACCTCTCGCGCCTTCTTGATCGGGTAGCTGGGGGGGAAGAAGTCGTGATAGCAAAAGCAGGAAAACCTGTTGCGAGATTGGTGCCATGGAGTCCCCTACAGCCAAACCGTATCCCCGGACAAGACGTTGGAAAGGTGCAGGTCGCGGAAGATTTTGATGCGCCGCTGCCTGAGGAGTTGCTGCGCCTATTTGAATCGTGAGGGGCGCGCGTGTGAAAATCCTGATTGACACTCATTGCTGGCTGTGGTGGTTGGCGAACCCAGATCATCTGAATGATTATGCCAGGCAGCTCATTGCGGATTCTCAGAATACCATTCTTCTTTCCGCCGCAAGTGCTTGGGAAATTATGATTAAGGTTGCGGTTGACAAACTCTCACTCCCCGAGCCGCTGGTACGCTATATCCCGAGTCGTCTGGCTGCCCAAGGCATGACGTCTCTCGCGATAGAGCAGGTCCACGTCTTGCAAGTGGCGAGTCTCCCGTTGCGTCACCGCGATCCATTTGACCGGATTTTGATTGCTCAGTCACAGGTTGAGAAGCTCCAGCTCTTAACAGCTGACCGCCAGCTGGCGGTCTACGATACCCAGATGCTCTGGGCAGGACACGGGACGGCTCCTTGATCCGTTCCGGAAAAATCAGTACCGTTCGACCGCGCCTGAAAAGGAGCACTTTGGTAGTTTTTGCTTTGCCTGAATAAGCAGATTAAGGAGGATATATGCGATCGTGTCTACTCTCTCGAATCGTTCTCGGGGGGTTTGCATGCCTGTTGGTTCTGCCAACAAGCGTTCGTGCAGATGAAAAATCAAATGGAAACAGCGCCAGTGATATCCCGCCCGTCACCCAAGATCGCCTGCTCAAAGGCACGGCCCAGTACACTGACTGGCTGATGTATGGCGGCAACTACGATAACAGCCGTTTTAGCCCCCTGACTGATATTGATAAGCAGAACGTCAAGGCGCTGAGTGTTGCCTGGGTCTTTCAGACTGGTATTCCCTTCCAGTTTCAAGCTGCGCCGATTGTGGCCGACGGGGTAATCTACGTTTCAGCGGCGTATAATCATGTGTATGCACTGGATGCCAAGACTGGGCATATGTTGTGGAAATACGATCACAAAATGCCGAGCGATGCTCGTATCTGCTGCGGACCTGGCAACCGGGGCGTGGCGATTGCGGATGACAAGGTCTACATGGGCACCTTAGACGCCCGGCTTGTTGCCCTTGATCGGAAAACTGGTGAGGTGGCCTGGAACGTTGAGATTGAGAAATATGACCGTGGTTATAGTGGCACGGGCGCTCCGCTTGTGATCCGTGATTTGGTGATTGTTGGTATCGCTGGCGGTGATTACGGGGTACGGGGTTTCTTGGACGCCTACAATACCAAGACTGGCGAAAGAGTCTGGCGTTTGTACACCATTCCAGGTACGGGAGAGCCGGGCAATGAAACCTGGGCGGGTGATTCGTGGAAGAGTGGTGGTGGAGCAACCTGGGTGACCGGCTCATACGATCCTGACCAGAATATTTTATACTGGGGCGTGGGTAACCCTGGCCCGGACTGGAACGGGGACGTCCGTGCAGGCGATAATCTCTATTCCAGTTCAGTGCTGGCCATTACGCCCGAAACCGGCCAGATCAAATGGCATTTTCAGTACACCCCGCATGATATCTGGGACTACGACGGCAACACCGGATTTTTACTGGTTGATGTTAAACGTAGCGGCAAGACGGTCAAAGCCATCGTTCAGCCCAACCGCAACGGCTATCTGTACGTGCTGGATCGTGGAACAGGTGAATATCTGCACGCCACCAAATATGTCGATCAGCTCAACTGGGCCAAAGGCTTGGATGAAAAAGGCCGCCCGATTGTTGATCCCCGTTATGTACCCACGCCTGAGCCGCAAGAGTTCATCTGTCCCGGTGCAGCTGGTGGACAGAATGGATCGGCCACTGCTGCCTACAGTCCGTTAACCAGCCTGATGTACGTGCCAGTGATTGAAAGCTGTATGGAAATGGAAAAGGGGGCTGCTATCTTCGTGCAAGGCATTCCGTACTGGGGTGGTGGACCAGGGGCGACCCAAGGCGATGATGGGTCGTCATATGGGCATTTGTCAGCCATTGATCCCTCGACTGGCGGGATCAAATGGCAATATAAGGACGACTATCCACTCGTCGGCGGAACGCTGGCAACGGCTGGTGGTCTGGTCTTCACCGGTAATCAAGCCGGGCTGGCGATGGCGTTTGATGATGAGACTGGTGAGCTGTTATGGAAGTTTCAGACCGGCTCAGGGGTGCGTGGTCAGCCGGTGACGTATAAGCTTGGCGGGCGACAGTATGTTGCCGTGCCGAGCGGCGGCGGCGGACTCGCCACTTCACTGCTTGGGAGACCTGAGAAAGTCAATTTGGGCAGTGCGCTGGTAGTGTTTGCATTGCCGGAATCGTAGGAGAGCTATCAGCTCCCATCCTTGTAAATTAGAAGTCAGCCTTCTAATTCGCAAGGTGTTTTCTTTTTTACTGCTGCGACACTTTTGTACTAGCAGTCGGAACAAACACCTGCACAAACGTTAAAAACGCCAGCGCATACCCGCCAAAAAACCCAACCAGCATACACAGCTCCAAGATGCCCAAGGGCAGGCTTGCATCATGCCACACTGACGGAACGACGAGCACATAGCGCTCTAGCCACATACCGAGCACAATCAGAATCCCCACACCAGCTAAGGCTTTCGGGACTTGTTTGACGCGCTGACTCAGCAGGACCGGAAACGGAATCAGAAAGTTCAACACCAGAACAACTGAGCTGACCGCTGCCCACGGTTGCTCGGCCAGTCGCAGCAGCAGAAAGCCGGTTTCTTCTGGCAGGTTGCCATACCAAATCGGTAGATAGTGGCACCAGAACATGTAGGTCCACAGAATACAAAAGCCAAAAATCAGCTTGCCCAGGTCATGAGATTGGGCTGCAGTTGGCAGCACCTGGATGTCGAGTGTTTTGTGCGCAGCAACCGCGCCGAGCATGAGCATGGCCAGTCCAGCATAGATATTGCCGATGCAAAAGAACGCCCCAAACAGAGTACTGATCCAGTGCGGTTCGAGCGACATCACCAGATCAAAGGCAATCAGGCTGAACAGCGCGGCATACAGCAAAATAAAGATCGGTGACAGTACTGTGAGCACCCGTTCGCTGTGGGCCTGCTCTGTCTCAAGACCACGCCAATCTTGGTGAAGTTTCTCGATGAGTTCAGTCATCCATTGTGAGGTGTGGACCGGAAGACGATCGGCAGACGGACGCAACGAATGGTATAGAAACACAAAGCTCAAGACATACAGAATGGCAAGAGCGCAGAAATCGCGGAAGAACAGGAATCCCATATTCAGCCAGGCCTGCTTTGCTGCGATGGGTTCATCCAGCCAGGGGAATAGATACCCACTGCCAAAAATGAGTAAGAAAAAGAGGGCAAAGGAAACGGGCAGAAAAGCCGCCATGCCTTCAGCCAAGCGCCGGAGTGGACCCGCCCATTGGGCGCTGACAACCTGCAAAATCGCGGCAAACGTGACACCGCTCAGAGATATGCCTGACCAGAATAACCAGTTGACAAGATACGCTTGCCACGCCCGTTGTGGACTGAGCCACAACCCCACGAGAAAAGCCAGCACGCCAACACCGACACCCGCCCATAACGGTGTGGCCAACTGGGAGGGCAGGGCAGGGATGTAAGCTCTCGGGTGGTGGTGTTGGCGTGCTGTACTCATTGTCCCTGAAGCTGGCGAACGTAGTTCACAATATCCCAGCGCTCCTTGGTGGACAGCGCGTGGTTATAGCTTGGCATAATAATGCCTCCGCTGCGGATAGTCACATAGATATAGCCGTCTTTTTGGCGTTTGGTGCGATCGGCATGCAGGTCCGAAGAGGGAACACCTTTGCCAATGACAGATCCATCGCCCTTACCCTGTGGGCCATGACACGGGGTGCAATAAATATTGAACAGCGCTTTGCCTGTCGCCAGTGACTCCTCTGAGATAGGCACAGGATTTTTCAGCGTTAGACCAGCCTTGATCCGCACCGACATACGCGAAGACATCGGCGGCTCTGCGCCTGTTGTTGGTACGGTGTGTTCGGGCGGAGCTTTGGGCTCCGTGCCTGTGGCCAACTCAGGTTGACCGTACAAGTCGGTGCTCCAGGGCAGACCGTGGACGCGCCCAGCCGCAATGAGAGAAACTACAACGACAAGCAGACAGATAATAGTGTTCAGCCCACTGAAGACTGAAGACTGAAGACTGAAGACTGCTCTACACTCCCTGCCCATACACATCCTCTGCACCACTCGAACTGAGTGTCTCTTGCACGGCCGCTGCTTGTTGGCCCGTACAAGCGACAAACAGGCCAAACCGATCTTCCGAAAAACGTGGGTCTTGGGTGATCTCGACTGAACGAGCGGGCAGCCGGGCATTCAGCAGCAAGCCGAGAAAAGTTGCCAGTGCCCCAAACAGGATTGTCATTTCAAACGCAATAATCGCAAAAGAAGGCAGCCCCACAATCGGTTTGCCGCTTGTTTGGAGTGGCCAATCTAAAGCCGTATAGATCGGCAAAGCAAAACCAATGCAACAGCCCAAGAGTCCGCCGACTAAAGTGAAATAGCGTATTGGGCTGGAATGCTGGCCGAGTGTCTCTTGGATGGTGTGTGAGGGAAAAGGCGACACCACAGAGAGTTGAGTGTGGCCATTCTGGCGCAGGCTTTTTAAGGCAGCAACGAGGGTGTCGAGTTGACGAAAGACTCCCATCGCGCCTGTGCCTTGTCCGACAAGGGCTGGCACTGCTGCCTCGTCGTGTGTCCCTAACGGTGGGTCTGATGCTGCCGTATCAGACTGCCCCGCCTGCTCTGCATGGGGTAAATGCTCTTTGACTTCAGCTAACGAGACGAGCGGCAGAAATTTGAGGAACAGCAAAAACCAGAGAAAGAACCAGGCAAAGCTTCCAAGCGTGATACCAGCTTCGACCCACGTCGGTTGATATAAACCCCAGGCAGCCGGATCAAACTCATGGGCCAGAGACGAAACAATGATCACAAAACGTTCCAGCCACATGCCGACGTTGATCAGTATCGAAATACCAAACAGCCAGAGTGTATGCGTCCGAATAGTCCGCGACCACAGCAACATCGGCACGGCGCAGTTGCAGGTGATCATTAACCAAAACAGCAAACCATAGTCGCCAAAGGCACGATACCAGAAGATCTCGCGCTCAAAGGGATTGCCACTATACCAGGCAATAAAAAACTCTGTGGCGTAGGAATAGCTCAGAATCAGCGAGGTCAGGATGATCATTTTGCCCAAATTATCGAAGTGCGTTTCGGTAATATAGGCTTCAAGATGGAAAATCCGGCGCACCGGGATCAAGAGCGTCAACACCATTGCGAGGCCGGAGAAGATAGCTCCAGCCACAAAATACGGAGCAAAGATGGTGCTGTGCCAGCCCGGCACGATTGACATGGCAAAGTCCCACGAGACCACACTGTGGACAGAGACAACTAAGGGCGTGGCCAAGGCGGCAAAAAAACCGTACGCACTCAGATAGTGCAGCCACTGCCGATCGGTGCCTTGCCAGCCGAGGGAGAAGAAGCCGTATAGTTTGCGGCGTACACCTGCCGCTTTATCGCGGGCGGCAGCGAGGTCGGGCACTAAGCCGATGTACCAGAACATCGCACTGACTGCGAAATAGGTACTGATGGCAAAAGCGTCCCACACCAGAGGGGATTGGAAATTCACCCACAGTTGACGTTGGTTAGGGTAGGGCAGCAGCCAATAAAAATTCCAAGCGCGGCCTAAATGGATAATCGGAAACAAGGCAGCGGTCATAACGGCAAAGATGGTCATCGCCTCAGCGCTGCGTGCAATTGAGGTACGCCAGCGTGCCCGAAATAAGAACAAGACCGCAGAGATCAAGGTGCCGGAGTGCGCAATGCCAACCCAGAAGACAAAGTTGGTGATATAGATGCCCCAGCTCACCGGATGCGACAGGCCCGACACGCCAAGTCCAGCCTCAATCTGGTACATCCAGGAGTACAGACCAAAGGCCAGGACAACCAGATCGCACACGAGAAGGATGTACCACACCCGGTGGGGAGTAGTGAATGCCTCCTTGAGGAGATCGCGGTTGACCTGGCTATAGCTGAGTGTGGTTTCCATGGGTATCGGTACAGCAGGCTGGTGGGGCACGACCCACCCTACGCTTTCTTTCTGCGCACGACCCTCTTCAAGTAGGTCACGGCCGGCTTGGTATTCAGCTCTTCTAAGACTTTATACGCCCGAGGACCATGCGACTGTTGGGACACGGCGCTGTCTGGATCTTCTCGATTGCCAAAGGTAATCGCCTGGGTTGGACACGTTTGGGCGCAGGCCGGCGTAATCTCTCCGTCCCGGACTGGGCGCTCTTCGTCTTTTGCCCGATCTTTACCCTCTTGAATGCGCTGCACACAAAAGGTGCATTTTTCCATAACGCCAGCTTCACGGACCGTGACGTCTGGGTTGAGCTGGAGCTGGAGCGGCTCGGGCCACTCGGCTTGTGACCAGTTAAAGCGGCGGACCTTGTAGGGGCAGTTGTTGGAGCAATACCGGGTCCCAACGCAGCGGTTATACACCTGGGCGTTGAGCCCTTCGGGGTTATGATACGTCGCATAGACTGGGCAGACTGGCTCGCACGGTGCATTGCCGCACTGCTGACACAGCATGGGGGAAAACGACACAGCTGGCGTATCGGGGTCCCAATGCTGCGGAGATTCATCGGCAAAATAGCGTTCAATGCGTAGCCAGGCCATTTCGCGGCCTTGGGCCACCATTTCCTTGCCCACAACCGAAATATTGTTTTCGGCATAACATGCCGTGACGCAGGCACCACAGCCAGTGCAAGCTGAAAGGTCGATGCTCATGCCCCAACGATATTGCTCATACTCCAACTCGGGGTACATGTCGTGTCCCGCATGGCCAGTCTCGGCATGCGCTTTATTGTGTTGCTCGGCGAGCGTGGCGGCGGTAACACTTTGGGCCATGCCTCGGCCAAGCTGACGAGGGCTACCAGCTGTTGTGACCAGTGGTTCTCGACGGCCTGCCTGGGCAATTTGTACCCGGGTGGAGAACCACGGTAAGCCACCTGAGGCCTGTTCTGATTCAGCCGGCAGGAGCTGAATAGGATTCGCGCCACGCCCCTGCGCATACTGGCCATAGGCCGTGTGTCCCTGGCCAATCGGCATCGCAAGCATGTCTGGCTGCATATTGGCATACAGATAGGCTGGCGCTTGCAGCATGCCATGCTCAGAGGTGAGAATCAGCACGTCCCCGTCTGTGATACCCAAACGGGCAGCGGTGTCAGGATGTATCTCAACCCACGAGTCCCAGACTGCATTGGTGATAGGGTCGGGCAGTTCTTGCAGCCAGGGTTTATTGGCGCCCCGCCCGTCAAAATAGCGCGAGGATGGATACAACGTCAGAGGAATCGAGAATTGCTCTGGTCCCGACAGTGTCGGCTCAGCAAAGGTTTGCTCATAGACAGCTGGAGACAGCTGGACAGTCGTTGGCTGAGTTTCGTTCCAATAGCCGCCGTGTTGGAGGGCATCGTGCCAGAAGGTCTCGAAGTCAATTTCAGCTCCATACGTTTGCACGTGTTGCTTGTGGATTGTTCTCCACGAGTCCTGCAGGCAGGCGAAGAAGCTGTCCCAAGACGGCAGTGGTTTGAGTGGTGTCTCTTTTTGTTCAGCCTGCCCGTCTTTTTGTTCAGCCTGCCCAGTCTGCTCAGTCGGTCCAGTCGGTGCAGCACCTGCATACACACGGGTCGCAATAGAAATGAGCACATCACCCATTGCTTTGGTGTCAAACACTGGCGTCATAACTGGCTGCATGAGACCATGCACACCAGGACGTGGACTGCTATCACCCCAGCTCTCTAGCGGAGTGTGGTCGGGCAACACGAGATGGGCGCGCTCGGTCGTTTCATCAAGGAAAGAAGAAAAACTAACGATAAACGGAACCTTCTCAAGCGCCTGTAAAAAACGGCTGGCCTGTGGAGCTGTGAAAACAGGGTTGGTATGGGCAAGTAACAACAGCGCCACCTCGCCACGTTCCATCGTTTCAATCAGGGCAAGGAGTCTGCTGTAGGGAGCAACTTTCTGCGCTCGGTGCAGGTCATCCAGGTCACTGCGTGCCTCAAAAAGAACGGTGTGGCCAATATTTCCAGCAACGTAGTTGAGTACATGCACGGCGATGTGGCTGGCTGTGCCCTCTCGTGAACTGGCGGCAACCCCCCCACCAATAGCCACACTCGGCCGTTGGCGAACAAAATCGCGGGCTAAGCTCTGAATGCGCCAGGTCGGTACGTCTGTCAGTGCGGCGACTCGCTCTGGCGAATAGGGTTCAAGCAAGCTGCTCAGCTTTTCCGTCTCCTCGGCAGACAGGTTGCTGGCATGTCCCTCAGCCACAATAAGGCGAGCCATACCCAAGGCCAGAAAGGCTTCGGTGCCCGGTTTGATGCTGACCCAGGTGTCGGCATTTGCCCCAGTTAATGACTGCCGCGGTTCCACCTGGACAAAGGTGCTCGACACTTCCCCCGCATGCATTTTGCTAAACGCTCGGGCGTATTCGACTGGAGAACGCCAGGTTTCGAGAAAGTCTGCTCCAAAGCTGATCACGAACTCGGCTTGGTCAATCGCATAGCGGGGGAGGCTGGCTTGGCCAAAGCAGACCAGGCTGGCTTGGCGCAGGGATTCATAGGCAAACGGCTCGTAGGTAACATACTGCTGAGAGTCAAACACGCCCAGCCACTCTTCAACAAGTCGATACACGCTGTCTGCCAGCTGGCCAGTCAAAAAGGTGATTGTATTGGTCTGAGCCTGAGCCTGAGCCTGAGCCTGAGCTTGGGTCCGGAGTGTCTGGAGTTTGTCTGCGACAATCTGCTCAGATTCTTCCCAAGAGATAGGCTGGAGCCTACCCGCGTCATCCCGGGCAAGCGGTTGGCGTATCCGATCTGGATTGTACAAACCTTGGAGCGAAGCCTGTCCACGGGCACATAAAGAGCCCGCATTGACAGGATGAGACGGGTTGCCTTCAACTTTGACTGCCCGCCCCTCACGCGTCCGAACGAGCATACCGCAACCGGCTGAGCATTCCTGGCACACCGTTGCGTAGTGGACTGAGACACCGGGCACGATGTCTTCGGGCTGAATAACGTAGGGAATAATCTTTTCGACTGGCCCAGAGGCGCAGTTGGCCAGAGGCGCAGTCGCGCTGACTCCGAGGAGTTTCAGAAAGTTCCGACGATCAATTCCCATTGCCAAGTCCTATTGTGATATCATCTGCTTCCGTGTCAGTAATGACACACCAGACAATCCTTATCAGCCTGTTGCTGTTCGTGACAGTTCACACACCAGCCCATTTTCAGAGAAGACACCTGCTCAACCCGTTCCATCTGCTCGACCTGGCCGTGGCAGCTCTGACATTCGAGTCCAGCTCGGATATGGCGTTTATGGCTGAAACGGGTAAAGCCGGGCAGCTTGTGTACGCGGAGCCAGGGGATAGGTTCTTTGCGTTCCCAGTAGTCTTGGACTTTAAGGATCTCAGGCTTATCGGTTACGTTTTTATGACAGCCAATACACGTCTTGACGGGAGGAATACCAGCCCGCGGGGAGATGCGAGCGGCATTATGGCAGTACAGACAGTCGAGGCCATATTGCCCGGCGTGCAGTTCATGACTAAAGGCGATTGGCTGTCGGGGAGTGTTGCCCCATCCCGTGAGACCCAGATCGATTGCGGGAAAGTCCCACCACGCGGCTTTGCCATCATCCCACACGCCTTGTGTCACATCACGCGTCCGGACCGCCGTCAGGATACTCGCCGCAACGATGAGGAGAAGCACAATGCGGAAATAGGGAATTGATTTTGGGGTTGACTGCATAGGACTGTCGCCCAGACGTTGCGTCGTCCCGTATACAGTGGACAGACAAAACGTGCAAGGATATCTGCTGCTCAGGTGCTGATTATGGGCCGATTTCCAGGAGATTCTCTCATTCCATTGTGCGCCGAAAACGCATCCCGCGCCGCCATTTTCCCCTTGACCGACTCAGAAAAAGCCAGTACCTTTCGACCGCATTCAGACGGAACTTTTCCACCTAAGGAGGGAAGAAGTATGCAATCTACTTGGCTGCAAAAAATGTGTGGAAGCGCGATTGGGGTACTATTTTTTGTACCAGTCGCAGCGCAAGCAGTGGGTGGAAGAGTCCAGCCTGCTGAACAGGCGACGGCAGCGGTGACTGAAACGGCGCCTGGCCGAGTCCCAGAAACACCTGACACGGCTCACTCTAATGGCTTCAAAGCAGTCACCCAAGACCGTCTGGTGAAGGGCACAGATGACACGTCTGCCTGGCTGATGTATGGCGGCAGCTACGACAGCACCCGCTTTAGCCCGCTCAAGGACATCAATCGTCATAATGTGAAGAAGCTCCAAGCGGCCTGGATGTTCCAAACCGGGGTTCCAGCCCAATTCCAAGCCTCGCCTGTGGTGGCAGATGGCATCATGTATATGACTGCCGCCTTTAACCATGTGTATGCAATTAATGCCGAAACTGGCGAGCTGGTGTGGAAATATGACCACAAGCTGCCTGGTGATATGCGGGTGTGTTGCGGCCCAAGCAACCGAGGCGTGGCTATTGCTGGTGATAAGGTCTTTATGGCGACCTTGGATGCCCGTCTTGTTGCCCTCAGCGCCCAAACTGGCGCAGTGGTGTGGAACGTACAAATTGACGAGTACACCAAGGGCTATAGTGCAACAGCTGCCCCATTAGTCGTCAGAGACAATGTGGTGATCGGTATCGCTGGTGGCGAGTATGGGATCCGCGGTTATGTCGATGCCTATGACGTGAACACTGGAGAGCGGAAGTGGCGTCGTCACACGACACCCGGTGAAGGAGAACCCGGGGCTGAAACCTGGGCTGGTGACTCATGGAAGATCGGTGGTGGACCGACCTGGATTACAGGATCGTACGATCCTGACCAAGATGTGCTTTTTTGGGCGACCGGCAATCCGTCTCCTGACTGGAACGGCGACGTACGGGAGGGAGATAACCTGTATACGGACTCTGTCCTGGCCTTGAACCCGGACACCGGGGAGATTAAGTGGCACTTCCAGTTCACCCCACATGATATTTGGGACTACGACGGTAATACGGACCTGTTTCTGATTGATGTCGAGCGCAACGGCAAGACCGTCAAAGCCCTGGCTCAGCCCAACCGAAATGGCTATTTGTACGTACTTGATCGTACCTCAGGCGAATTTTTGCACGGCTCCCAATATGTAGAAAAACTCAAC
The DNA here is from genome assembly GCA_965231765.1 of Binatia bacterium. Taxonomy (GTDB): domain Bacteria; phylum Desulfobacterota; class Binatia; order Bin18; family Bin18; genus JAAXHF01. Next base: position 1,442,623 of record OZ246887.1, on the reverse strand, counting down.
TGGGCGAAGGGGCTAGACGAGAAAGGTCGCCCGATTGTCAATCCGGAATACGTACCGACCAAAGAAGCTGGTAAATTTATCTGTCCAGGCTCCGTTGGCGGTAAAAATGGCTCGTGGACAGCTGCATATAGTCCAGTCACCAAATATATGTATCTACCGGTGGTCGAGAGTTGCTTTCAGATGCTCAAAGGCGCAGCAACATTCATTCAGGGCATTCCCTTCTGGGGTGGTGGATTTGGTAAGACCGACGGCGATGATCTGTCGTCATACGGCCATCTGTCGGCTGTTGATGTGTCGACTGGCGCGATCAAGTGGCGCTACAAAGACGACTATCCGCTCGTCGGTGGGACCATGGCGACTGCTGGTGGACTGGTGTTTACCGGTGACCAGAAGGGCTATGCGCTCGCTTTTGATGACATGACGGGTGAACTGCTGTGGAAATTCCAAACTGGCTCAACCGTACGTGGCCAGCCAGCTACCTATACCGTGAACGGCCGTCAATATGTGGCCATTCCAAGTGGCGGAGGCGGCTTAGCCGTTTCTTTGATTGGCGAGAACCCTCTGGTCTCCAAAGGTAGCACCCTATTTGTGTTTGCCTTACCACAGGCTGAATAATGGCTGAGAATATGCCTCAAGACGTGAGTGTTGCTCCTCGGGCTGCTTTTCTTCTGAAGCGGAACCTGAAGAGACTTTACAGCGCAGGGAGTGTTTGTTGCCTCGTGCTGAGCATGTGCACTTCCCCTGCTTTGGCCCAAAGCGGTGCTGCTTTGCGGGCCTGCCTGCTGGCAAATAATCCTCCTTACTCTTCCCAACGGGATGAAAACGGTTTTGATTTCGATACGGCGAAAGCGGTTGCCGAGACGATTGGGCGTCCGTTTCTTCCGGTGTGGATAGCAAACGACACGCGGATTACCGAAATCGATGAAACCGATATGCCATTGCATGGCCTGGCGCGTGGAGAGTGTGACGTTATTTTCAGCGTGCCGGGTGAAGAGGCACTCAAAGAAGTGCCCAAGCTTGCCGTTGGAGCAGCCTATTACGGTGCCGGCTTTGAATTGGTCGGGCCGGTTGAAAACGGGCCCGAGAGTCTGGACACTGTGGGCAACAAGCCGATCGCGGTCCAGGCGCAGACGATTGCCAATTTTATGCTGAGTGCGCGAAAAATGGAGACGTTTACCGTCTTTTCCCTGGAAGATGCACTCAGCGCAGTGCGGACGGGAAAAGCGGGCGCAGCCTTACTCTGGGGACCGAAAGCGGGCTGGCATTTGCAGATCCATCCTGACCTGCAGCTGAAAGTTGTTGGTGTTGATCCGCCTAGCGTTGTGCGCTGGAATGAATCGGCCGCTACGCGTCAAGACGATATCGAACTGCGCCAAGCAATTGACGCTGCGCTGCGCACCCTCGGCGAAGCGGGCACGCTCAAAACCCTGCTTGAGAAGTACGGTATGCCTGCCCACGGCCCATTTGACACCACGTATAGCTTTGCTGAGATGCAGCAGCTGATGTTTCATTCATTGAGCAATAGACAACACTAGGGAGAGCAGCTGATGAGTCGTATGAGCACTGGCCTATCTTTTTTTCTCTTGAGCCTTTTTCTTGTGAGCGGCCCTGTCAGAGACGCGACTGCCCAAGACACCAACCCCTTCGCTGGGGATGCCGCTGCGATCGAAGAAGGCGAAGCTCTTTTTCAAGCGGTGTGTACTGGCTATTGCCACGTCACTTCGGGCACGCAGCGCGAGGCCAAATGTCCAGACCTGTTTGATTGCGAATGGAAGAGCGGCAGCAGCGACAAAGAGATGATGGAAATCGTACTCAATGGTGTACCAAACACAGAAATGGCTCCATTCAAAGGTCAGTTGCCCGACGAAATGCTGTGGCAAATTCTAGCCTACGTGAGATCAGCCTCGACGTGTGAAGCTGCTGAACCTGAAAAAACAGCCGCTGTTTCCGCACATGAATAGCGAAGAAAGCCAGAAGGGTAGGATTGAATATGAAGCTTAGGACGCATCTGTTGCTGCAATTTTCACGTTTCACGTTTCACGTTTTAGTTTTCTTACTCCTGGCCTCATCTTCCTCAGCTGTCGCCCAACCCTTCGCCTACATCACCCACGAAAAATCAAACGACGTGTGGGTCATCGACACCCAAACCGACGAGGTCGTGGCTAAAGTCCCAGTCGGCGAGCGGCCACGTGGGGTATTGGTCACGGCTGATGGTCAGCAGGTCTACGTCGCCAATGGCAACTCTGACGATATTTCAGTCATAGACGCTGCAACGAACACCGTCGTTGAGACGTTCTCAGTCGGCATTGATCCAGAGGGCATCGATCTCAGTAATGACGAAAGATTGCTATTTGTGGTGAATGAGAACGAAGGTGTGCTGCGGGTTGTTGATCTGTCGAGTAAATATACAATTGCCATTATCCAAACTGGTATTGAGCCGGAAACGGTTGTTTTATCTCCAGACGGCACGCTCGCCTTCGTGCCGAATGAGACCTCTCACGATGTGACGGTCATCGATACCAAGACCTACAAAGTCCTGACCTCGATCAAAGTCGGTGAGAACCCGCGTGGTGTCATATTTATGCCTGACGGCAAAACTGCGTATGTCAGTAGCGAACGCACCCATACTATCGCCGTGATTGATACCGAAAAACTTGTCGTGACCGAGACGATCAGCATGGGTGAACGGCCGGTTGGTATGTCTGTGCTGCCCGATAGCTCAAAAATCTATGTCGTACACGGCAAGACCAACGACGTGCGGGTGATTGATCCCAGCACCAACACGGTGACGAAGACGATCCCATTGGGTGGTCAGCGCTGTTGGTGGTCTGCGCTGACTCCAGATGGCAAAAAACTGTACGCCACGATGGGGCGTTCGAATGGCGTGGCGGTCATTGATACCACGACTGATACGCTGATCAAGACGATTGCGGTTGGGAATATCCCGTGGGGAGTGGCGGTCACACCGTAGATTGTTTTCAGAACCGCCAGACTAGCAGCAACTGAGGAAGGCTTTCGTCGTTTTTCGTGCCCAGCTTGTTGCGCCAGTACTGGTACTCCAGTCCGATAAAAAGCCGGTCGGCCGCTCCGGCCAGGGCTTTGCCCAGATCCAGGCGGAACTGCGGCTGGGCCAGAATCCAGCTTTTGACATGATTGCCGAACTCGTTGGTGCGGCCGTGCACGTACTCGGCATGGCCTTCAATCGAGAAGGACAGATTGCCGATACTGAAGGGATAGGCCCAGTTGATGTCGAACAGGAAGCTGTCGCTCTCTTTGGGTGCCCCGCCGCGCGAGACGCCTCGGCTGGCGTCGATATAGGCGGTCAGCTCGGTATTCAGAAACGCAAAACCCGGCAAATCCCAGGCTGCGCGCAGGCCGGGCAGATATTTGATGACCTTGGCGTCCACGCTGACGTTGAGACCGAAGAGCAGGGAGAAGTCCTTGATCGGCCCGAGGCCGAGCTTTTTGCCGGCCAGCTTGCCCAGGCTGAGGCTCGGATACCACTCGAAGTACAGGTCGGTGTCGTTGAAGTCGTCGCCCTCCACGTCTTCGATGAAATCGGCAAAAAAGAAGCTCTCGCCATATTTCCAGCCCAGGGCGTTCTGCAAGGTGAGGATGAAGGTGTTCTCGTTGGCGTCCGAAAACGGGTTTTCGATATGACCATACTGGAAGTGTAGTTCGGTTGTACTCCAGTCAACGAGAGCCGACGCCGGCGAGGCTGTCAGCAAGAGCACGATGGCTGAGGCGCAGAGAAAGAGTCGGGGGAACTGGTACGCAGTTATCATCACAGGTCGGCAGGTAGCGGAGACTTTGGTTATTTGCCGGCAGGAATAAGTTGGAGAACCTTTGCCTGTACGCCCTCCATGAGGGTTTCTTGGATGAACGTACTGGCGTTCAAAATTTCAATCCCAATCAATTCGCCACTCTCATTTAGCTCCGCCGTAATGGTGGGACTCAGCTCAATGCTGCTCGCTTCATCCTCTTCGGAAACAATAAGATGCAGGATATCTTCTTGCTCAAAGTACGCCAGCTTTGGTTTTTTCATGGCCGATATCTCCCTGTCCGCAGTCTGAGGCTAATCTGTTGTCGAGTCGTGACGTGAACGGTAACGGGGATCGTTGTCTCTCCTTCTTGTTCATAGGCTATCAGGACCAGCCGATTTTTGTGTCGTCCAGCGACTACCATGCGCTGGGTGGCGATATCAAAATATCGTTCTTCTGAGAACCGGACGGCCTGTTCAATTATAGCAAGATCAAAGCCTCGTAATTGGGCTCGGTGCTTCAGGTAGTCGGTCCATATTATCATTCCTATCTGCCTACTATGCGGCACCCAATAGAGAAAGACAGCCTACGTTCCTTTCCCACGACCTCCGCCAGTCGCAATCCAGACTAGCGCTCCTGCTAGCAGCGTTCCCACTGCTACGACTGCTTCCCATACTCCTTTATCCTCACGGTTTTCCTCTGATTGACAAGAAGGGCAGAGTTCTTCTCCCGGCTCCAAAGGACGCCCACACCCTGGCTTTGGACAATCGCGCATTATTTGCCTCCTCCCGTTAGCTCAATGGCTTTCACCTCTATCTCTATGCAATCGAGTTCATTGTCTGCAAAAAGATCGCATCTTTCTATGTTATCAATAAACGAGCGCTCACTATTCAAGTAGGACAGCAAGGGCTTTTCAGGAAAATGTCCTCCTCGGGATGGCACCAAACGTGCTTTCTCAGCCGCTGATGCAATTCCACTGTTGCTAAGCTTGGATATATTTTCCTTCAACGCCGCCACGGCTACCTGCGGCTCGTTTACTGTCGCATAACATTCTGCCAGAGTTTGAATTCCGATAAGGCAAGCTTGAAATGATTCTTCGACAAGTCTGAACTTCTCTTCAGCATCTTTAGTTCTATCTTTGGTAAGAATTGGCCAATCATCTCCAAAAACCGGTTTGGATTCGGGCATTTCCGCGATTTGCCTCTTCAACGACCGAGTTGTTTTTTCAATACCCGTATTCAACGTTTGTATGGCGTTCTCGATTAGTCTTGACCGCCGCTCAGGATCTTGTATGAGCATGGCTTGTTTGTACTGATTTGCGCCCGAATAAATTTCGGATACTCTATCGTCGTGAAGACCTCCGATTATTCTGTGTATCTCCTGCTCTACACGATTCAGCTGTAGAGCTATGCTTATCAGAAGGATTTGAGAGCCTATCGCCGTGACGGATTTGAAAAAGGATCGTCCAACGATTCGAAGTTTGGCATGCTGTACAATCTTTCCATCTTTGTAGAATACGCCTTTCAGATTGCCAGCGGTATCCGCGTAGAGTGTTCCTCCTTCTGGAGAACAGACGATTTTGTACACGGTATCCTTATTCAAAGTGCTTACGATTTCAGGAATACCGGACAGACAACGTAATTCGCCCAAGACAGATTCTCTATTTTTCCGAAAAATCTTGGTTTGGAGACCCGAGTTCGGTCCAAGATCGGGAGGAGTGTAGGGTATCGTGATTTTTGTCATTGTGTTTTACTCGCTATTTAAGGTCCTCCCTGGCGATTCCCACGGTTTCTCCTGCTTCTCGAATCCCTCCAAATGATTAATCCTTCTGAAAATCTTTCCTCAGCTTCGTTCATCCGCTGTTCGTCCCTGACCAGATTCCAGAACATATGGAATACATCTCTGTAAAAGCCTCTGGCATCAAGCGTCCAGCATTGTCCCGATCTCGAAAGTCCAGGGGGCAGCCACCTCGGCTGGGTTTGGGAGCTTTCTAGGTCTTCTATCTGCTCAGATGTGAGAGGTTCCTTGAAGATATTGACATTATAACCGGATCGTTCGTGGACCCCCAACGCGTGGGCAAAGGGATTCCGAATAAGGTCATATAAGAATTCGATCACTTCCTGGCGGTCCTCTCTCGGATCCCAAGGGTAGAAGTGGTCAATGAGTTGTCTATAAGTCTCTCCTGAGTCTATACGTTCTCCTCCGACGAGGTTTGAGGGCATAAAGATCGTCACTGAAATCCCACTGATGAGGTTACACAGGACGGCGGTCACGGCGAAGTTACATCCATCTTCTATGCCAAGCTCTGGAATCGGAAGCCGCAGCATGGACCGTACATCTCCGAACTGCATTGAGAGATGCTTTTCGACGAAGTCTGAGACGTTCGGATAGTTTTGGAGTTCAGGAATGTCGGATAGACGCATACTCTGATTTTCTTAGAGCCACCGTCAGGAAGCAGCCGGGGGCAGTCTAGTAGGTCAGGTTAACGAAGCGTAACCTGCCCCCCGACGCGGCTCGGAGCCGCGTCGGGGGGCAGAGACAACAGGGAGACAGGAGGGGGCGCCGGGGCCACGAGATCAGCGCTCATGTCTGGGGGGCATGGCCGGAAGTGTTGGAGATTACGCTTCGCTAATCCAACCTACGGGACTGCAACCGAATGAGAGACAGGTCAGCCTGAGGTAGAGCCGCCCCACTTACCCCTCGTCTTCAAAGGCCGCCCGCACGATCGGCTCAAGCTCTCCGCTCTGGTGCATCTCTTGGATAATATCGCACCCACCAACAAACTCACCTTTCACGTACACCTGCGGAATCGTCGGCCAATTTGAATAGCGTTTGATGCCATCCCGCACGGCAGGGTCCTGTAGCACGTCAACCGTTTGGTACGGCACGCCGAGCGAATCAAAGATTTGAATCGTGGCCGCTGAGAAGCCGCACATGGGGAACTGCGGGTTGCCCTTCATAAAAATGAGGACTGGGGTTTCTTTCACGTATTGATCGATCTGAGTGAGGGCGTCGTCTGCCATGGTGCTTTCCTCCTGTGGGTTGTTTGGGGGCCAATGACGTCGCTACGTCGTTTTACCTGGCTGGATTGACATCAATTCCGATGCTTGAGCCTCAAATTCCTGTGGGGTGAGGGTGCTCAGCTTAAGGGCATGAATGCGTTCCACCATCGCGTCTTGGAGTGACCCATACACCATCCGGTGACGGGCGACTTTCATCTTGCCGTCAAAAGACGCGGAGATGACGAGCGCTTCGTAGTGATCTCCACCGCCGGTGAGGTCCTGGATTTTGACCTCGGCATCAGGAATTCCTTGGGTAATGAGTTGGGTGATTTCATCGGGACTAATAGGTTGCGGCATGAAACAATAACCTCAAGACCGTAGGTCTCACGAGATCTGACCGGATCTCAGCAGGTCTCGTCTTGGACCTTATCAGTCTATCTTTTGCGCGCCATGATAGCGATGAAGCAGACGTGCTGCAAGCAGGCTTTTCGATCGATGGGCAGAAAGAAGGAAAAGACGCAAAAAAGGCCCACATGCTGTGTCTGAGCACTGGGCCGTTTATGATTGCTATGAAAGCGAACCGAACATCAAAAAAAGCAGGCAAAAAGCAGAATTATTTCTTCTGCATTTCTACGCCACAGCACTTCACTGCGCCGTCTCCACCTTTGGTCACGATGACCTGTCCACCACAGCTTCCGCAGAGATACATTTTTCCGAGTTGATTGGCCATTTCACTACCCTCCTATCAAAAATATAGGTGCCTATTGTGCGGGGTTTTTAGTTTCCGGTAAAGACCGGCTTCCGTTTTTCTAAGAAGGCTTGCACGCCTTCGGCTCTATCGTGTGTGGTCTGGAGTAAGACGTACAGGTCTTCCTCTAAGCGAACACCTTGGTCCAATGTCAGATCCATTGCCTTCAGTACTGCCTCTTTGCCTAAACGTAGTGCAGTCGGGCCTTTCCCTAGCAGATCCGTCAGGACTTCGTCAACACGGGCCGCAAAATGATCCGGTTCGATCACCTCTGTCACCAGACCAATCTGGTATGCCTCCGTTGCATCAATATGCTTGCCGGTGAGAATCAGCTCCAGCGCTCTGGCCTGGCCAATAATGCGGGGCAGCCGTTGGGTGCCACCACAGAATGGAATGAGTCCTTCAGCAATATGCGACAGGCCAAATTGCGCGCCAGCTTTTGCCAGGCGCAGGTCACAGGCCAAGGCGAGTTCCAGGCCGATGCCTGTTGCGTCGCCATTCAGGACTGCAATCGTTGGTTTAGTCATTGCCCCGAGCACAGAAACACACGACAGCGAACCAAATTGCTCGCCAATGATGTGGGCCGCCGTTTCTGTTTGATCGTCCGGGTACTCCAGGCCGGTGCAGAAGCTATCGCCCTGACCGGTCAGCAGCAGAAAATCGATCGTATCGTCATTTTCAACGGCTTCACACAGGGTCGTCAATTCTTCTGCTATGGCTGGCGTGAGGCGGTTCCCGTTTGCGGGATTGTTCAAACGCAGCCAGGCAAAGCGTTCGTGTTTTTCGTAGGTGATGTCCGGCATGGAGTTGGGTTCCCTATCCTGATTGAGAGAGGGCGAATGGAGTGCGGAAGCTGGGGATTACCCTCGCCCTGACCCTCACCCTCAGGGAGAGGGAGAAAAACCTTATTCCCCGTACTGCGAACGGAGTTCCTTTTTGAGAACCTTACCCATATGGTTTTTGGGCAACTCATCCATAAAGTGGATGTCTTCGGGTTTCTTAAAGCTCGACAGCCGCGCCTTGCAGAAGTCGCCCAGTTCATTTTCTGTCACCGTCTGGCCTGGACGAACGGCAACAAAGGCGGCAATCTTTTGGCCCCATTGCTCGTCAGGTACACCAATAATGGCAGCCTCATCAACGGCAGGATGGGCATGCAGGACCGCCTCAATCTCAGCCGGCGCAATATTTTCGCCACCCCGAATGATGATGTCGTCTTTGCGGCCGACGAGGTAAATGTAGCCATCGTCATCAAGGTAGCCCATGTCGCGGGTATGCAGCCAGCCTTCCTCATCAAACAGGGCTGCCGTTGCGCTCTCTTGGCCAGCATAGCCCTTCATCGCCCGGCCAGTCCGAATCACGACTTCGCCAATCTCGTTGGCCGCTAGCGGTTTGTTATCGTCGTCGAGGATGCCGACTTCGACATCAGGCAAGGGTTTGCCAACAGAGGTGAGGCGTTTGAGGTTGCGTTCGATTTCTTGCTGGCTGCCGTTGAGTTTATGATCATCGGGACCCAGGACGGACAGAGTGGAATTTGTCTCGGTTTGCCCAAACGCATTCACAAAGCCGGTGGTGTCGGGGAACATTTCAATCGCTTTACGGATGACTGGAAAAGCCATCGGCGCGCCACCGTAGGACAGGTTTTGTAAACTTGAGAGATCAAAATTGGAAAATTCCGGATGATCAATCAGCTGCTTGAGCATGGTCGGCACGACAAACGCGTGGGTGACCTGTTCGTCCTGGACGGCGGCCAGCCATTCTTTGGGGTCAAATTGACGCAGAATGGCGATTTTGCGGCCTGACCAGATGGCGGTCATGATGTTCATCGCGCCCGCGATATGGTACAGCGGGGCACACAAGAGCGAAGTCCCGCGTGGCGTGCCATCCGCCATTTCGACCGTTCCAACCACATAGTTGGTAAAACCGCCGTAGCTCAGCATGACGCCCTTGGGCAGAGAGGTTGTGCCACTCGTATACATCAGGATCGAGAGGTCTTCCTCGTCAACATCAGCATCTTCAATATCAGGCGAGCCTGTGGCGATCAGGTCTTCATGGTAGTGCATATTGGGCTGTTTGCTATCCATACAGACGTAATGCTGAATCATCGTGAATTTCGGTTTCAGCTCCTCAAGCAAGGACAGATAGCGATCGCCAATAAACAGGACTTTCACATCTGCGGCTGTGACCATGTATTCCACTTCAGGCGGTTTTGCCCGGTAGTTGAGCGGGACAAACGTCGCCCCGATGGTCGCTGTGGCGTAATACGCCTCAATGAACTGATTCGAATTGGTTTGGAGCACTGCCACCCGGTCGCCCGGCCCGACGCCGAGCTCTTTCAAGCCGCTGGCGAGTCGGCGTACACGGTCAAGTGTTTCGCCGTAGGTCTGTCGTTTTCCTTCAAAAACGAGTATCTCCTGATCGGCAAGCATCATGCCAGGCAGACTGAGAAAATTCGCAGTGTTCATGGTCGCTCCTCTTCAATAGTAACTTTCAGCCGTGTCAGCTATCAGCCTTCCGCGCGATTGACAAGAGTCAGTGGGCTTTTGACTCCTCCTCAGGGTCGGAAACTAGAGGCGTGAAAACAGCCGTTGTTCAAGTTTCAATCCCTCAGCTAAAGGCATATCGAGTCCCTGTCGAACAGCACGTTTTGCGAGTGCCAGCACGTGGGGGTCGCAGTTGGCAAGCGTATTCGCCAGCACTTTTGCTGCCGTCAATAGGTCCTCACGAGGCACAGCTTGGTTAGCCAGGCCAATCCGGACAGCCTCCTGAGCCTTCACCTGTTTGCCGGTGAGCACCATATCGAGCGCGCGACCGAGCCCCATGGCACGTGGGGCGGTTTGGGTCCCGGCGACACCAGGGATCATGCCGAGCGCGGTTTCCGGCAAAAAGAAAACCGTATCGTCTGCGGCAATACACAGGTCGCATAATAAGGCCATTTCCATACCGCCCCCGACGGCGAAGCCGTGTACGGCTGCAATCGTCGGCTGGGGTAGGCTGAGCAGTGTTCCCCAGACATCACGTTGCCAGCGTATTTCTCGAGCACCAACAGGGGAGGGCGCTGAGCCAAATTCCGATACATCCCCGCCAGTTGAAAAAGCGGGGCCTTCGCCACGCAGAATCATCACCCGGACCTCGGGGTCATCACGCACGGCGTGGAGCGCTTCGTAGAGACCATCCCGCATCTCAACGTTGTAGGCGTTGAACACTGTAGGGCGGTTCAAAGAAACGATGGCGAGGGTGTCTTCTTTGTCGTACAGAACGGCTGGGGGCATGCTGAGGAGGGTAAAACGTAAAATGTGAAACGTAAAGGGGCAAGCTTTCTTCTTTGTGATCCACAATTCCGGGTGGCGGCCGCCCTCACTCCAGGCCCGTAATGAGAAAGTTCTGACAGGCCTCCTCCCAGGTCAGGCTGACCGTCTCACCCGGCGTCGGAAAGTCGGCCAGCACACACGTGCCCGCCACGTCGTACACAAACTCTTCGCCCAGCGTGGTCACCGTCACCGTGGCCCGGCCCAGCTCCACGCCATCGACCAAGGCGACGGCCGTATGTTCCCCGTCCTCGAGCATATTCCAGTTGAACAACAGCCCAAAGCCGTTGTCGGTGTCGCCACACACGGCCGCCGTATCGGCCCGGCTTGTGCCATACGCCGTGACCAGCGGCAGCCCGTCAATCTCGATCACCACCTCCTCGGCGTCACACACCCAGCCCGACAGCACCCCAATGCCACTCTGGAAGGACGCGGCAGCCGGATTCTCCAGCACGCCGAGCAGGCTGGAGGGAGGACGCGGCCCGGCCGGGCTGTCGGCGGGCAGCCCGGTCCCGTCCGTTATGACAAAGTTCTGCAGGCTCTGCTGCCACTCCAGGCTGACCGTCTCGCCCGGTGCCGGAAAGTCGGCCAGCACACACGTGCCCGCTACGTCGTGCAGCAACTCCGTGCCCAGCGTGGTCACCGTCACCGTAGTCCGGTCCAGCTCGACGCCATCGACGAGCGTCATGACCGTATGCTCCCCGTCCCTGAGCAGGTTCCAGTTGAACAGCAGCCCAAAGCCGTTGTCGGTGTCCCCACACACGCCTGCCGTGTCGGCCCGATTCGTGCCATACGCCGCCATCAAGGGCGGCCCCTCGTTCATGACGATCTCGACAGTCTCGGCATCACACACCCAGCCGGAGATGACGGCAATGCCACTTTGGAAGGAAGCGGAGGCCGGATTCTCCACCACCCCGGCGACAAAGGTCACGCCCAGCTCGTACAACACGGTCACGGTCCCCGTCCCCTGGACGGCCACTACAACCGGCCCGGCCTGGACGGGCACGCTGAGCCGGAAGTTTTGCCAGCGCTCGCTGGGCGCGATCTGGCCGAGTTCCACGCCGTCTTGCCAGACGGTCACGCCGGTCGGGGTCTTGCCGGTGGTCTGCACAAAGACGAGGCCCGCGCGGGGCACGGTCACCTGAAAGTAATCCTGGTCGTCGGCCGGGCAGATGGCACCGGCCAGGAGCGCCGGCAGCGGCAGCACGGTCGCTTGGGCGGGGCTCCCGCCGTGCCGGTCGGGCGCGCATGGTGCGCCCCTGCTGTCGACGCCACCACCGCCGCCACCACCACCGCCGCCATTGCCACCACCACCGCCGCCGCCGCCACCACCACCGCCGCCGTTGCCGCCGTTGCCACCGCCGTTGCCACCGTTGTTGTCGTTGTTGCCGTTGTTGTCGTTGTTGTCGTTGTTGTCGTTGTTGCCGTTGTTGCCGTTGTTGCCGTTATTGCCGTTGTTGTCGTTGTTGTCGTTGTTGTCGTTGTTGCCGTTGTTGCCGTTATTGCCGTTGTTGCCACCGCCGACACAGCTACCACTGCTGTCGTCGAAGCCAGTGATGGAGCACGTAGGATGGTCGATAAATTTTATAGTTTCCCACTTGTAATTATCGCCGGCGCAGTAAATCTCCAGGCCGTCTCGCATTACTACCTCTCCGTCGTGCCCGCAGACGTAAATGGCTGCGCACACCCAGTGGTGGACGCCCAGCCCCTTGTGACTCTGGGTGTCGATTCCGCGACTCTGGGTGTCGATTGTGTAGTACTGCCACTCCTGGGAGTGCTGCCGTATGTCCATGTCGTTGTTGTACCGCCCGCTGCAGTAAGGTGTTGCGGCGACGCTGGCGACGTCGGAGGCCGTGCCGGTGTCGTGGCTGTTGATGGCCGAGACCCGGTAGGAGTAGGCCTTTCCGGGGTCATCGCGGGTGTGGGAGTAGGCGGTCGACGGGTTATTTTCGGGGTTATCTTCGTCGTCGACGCTGGTCCAGATGACGTTGTTGTCGTCGGGGGAATAGTTGGTGGAATATTCGATCTGGTACCCGGAGATCTCGGCGCCGCCGTCGCTCGCGGGGGCGGTCCAGGACAGGTCGATCTGCCACGGGTCCCAGGACTCCGTGACGGTGGCCGTGAGGCCCGTCGGCGCCCCGGGCGCCTCGGGGGGGGTCTGCGCGGCCGCGACGGCCGAGAAGGCGGTGAAGAACAGTAACAGCGCGGCTGCCAGTCCATATCCCAGGCCAGGAAGCGGGTAGTTGAAGTGGCTGGTACGGAGAGACCTCATAGGTATCTTTCTTGGACTGCTTGCATAGCTTGAGGTGGGGTATGGCTGGTAGCGGCTTATATGTCAATAATTTCCTCTCCGCTGAGCGCCCCGACACCTGGTCACTGCCTGATGACACGAGAGAAAACAGTCAATTAGGATAATATCCCCACCGCAATCTTCTGAGCCATCTGAGTTCGCCGTCAGGATTGTGGAACGCGAAGCCCGGTGCCCACGCCCGCCCTGCTCTGGGCCGCTCATTACATCGAATTCACTTTGGAGCAGACAACACCCGATAGAAACAAAAACCCGCCAAACTCAGCACGCAGCTGATTGAAACCAGCATAAAAATCAAGCCACCGACTGTCATTGCCGTCACCTCTGTTCAGTCATTGGGCGGAAAGCGGCCATCGATATCAAGCCCCGCCGCCCGCCAGCGTTTCTCTCCGATTCTGGTGATGCCGATCAAAAGCGCGAGGGTGAGGCCAATAAAACCCAGCGTCCAGCGGGCCACGTCGTTCTCGGCCAACCCCTGAACATAGCCTGGCAGGCTCTGAAAACAAAAACCAATCACGACAATCAGCAAATACGCTGGTGAGAGGTATTTAATGATAAACCGAAAGAATCTCGGAATCTGAAGCCGGGCTCCGATATGGGCCTCGTCAAACCCTTTGTCTACACCAAACACCCAGCCAAAACAGATAATCAGCACTGTCGCCAAGACAAAAATACCCATCGTACCAATCCAGAAATCCATGGTGTCGAGCGCGACCAGACCTTCGCTGAAATACAGCACCCAGAACGAGCCGAGGGTTGACAGAATGCCAAGACACGCAGTGGCTGCGTTCCGAGACAGATTGAGCGTTTCGGCTAAGAAAGCCGACACTGGCTGCAGCATGGACAGGGAGCTGGTGACTGCGGCGAGGAACAGCATCAAGAACCACGTCGCTCCAATGAGACGCCCGAAATCGCCCATATGGGCAAAGACGACAGGCAAGGTTTGAAACCCCAGCCCAAAGGTACTCCCGACCGCTACGCCTGCGCCCAAAAAAACAAACGCGGCAGGTATTGTAATCAAGCCACCTAACGCAACTTCAAACAGTTCATTTGTCGCCGATGAGGTCAGACCTGAGAGCACAACGTCGTCTGTCTTGGTGAGATACGACGCGTAGTTGATAATAACGCCAAAGCCGACTGAAATGCTGAAAAAAACCTGTCCGGCAGCTGCCAACCAGGTTTTGAAATCGCCAAGTTTTGAGAGGTCAGGATTCCACATAAACCCCAGGCCGTTAACGATATTGCGGTCTGGCAGGCTTGGGTCTGGTGTTCCCAGCGTCAAGACCCGGATCAGCACAATGAGTGCACATACGACCATCGCCGGCATAGCGATCTTGCAAAACGCTTCAATGCCCTTGGCCAAGCCGCGCCGGATAAACCAAAAATTAAACCCAATGGTGAGCACCAAAAATATGACACCAGTGTGCAGACTGCCCTGCTGGGTCAATCCATTGGCATCATCGCCTGTGACCGCGGTGAAGATTTTCCTGGACTCTTCGGCGTAGCGTGACGCGTCAGGACCTAAATTTGCACCACCAGTGAGATACTCGAAAAAATAACGCAGACACCACGACTCGATTAAGACGTAGTACATGTAAACGACGAGCGGAACGAGGAGGCCCAGCACGCCGAAATAGCGGGCCACCGCGCCTTTGCCGACGACGCCCAGAATGGCTGGAGCGGAACGGAAGCCTTTGCGGCCTCCGTAGCGTCCCATTGTCCACTCCGCCCAGCAAATCGGGATGCCTAAAAAGAGCAGGGCACAGAAATAGGGGATCATGAACGCGCCGCCCCCGTTCTGGGCGGCTTGGCCGGGAAAGCGCAGGAAATTACCGAGTCCGACCGCCGAGCCTGCGACTGCTAAAATAACCCCCAGCCGACTCCCCCACCGCTCGTGCTGCTCGGTCATTGGGCTGAGTCCGTCACAAAATGTGGTAGGATGTCTTTTCCGTAGCGTTCAATCTGGGGCCGAATTTCTTCCAGCCCACAGGCTGGCCGCAGAACAAACTTGACACAGCCGGCATTCACAAAGTCCTGGATCTTCTCCACACATTCTTCGACTGGTCCGATCACGCACCGCTGGGCAATCTCCTCAGGTGACATGGGTAAGCCGCGTAAAAACGGCGCGACCGTCTCCCAGCCTTTTTCCTTGTCGTCACACACATGGGTCAGCAGCAACACACCGGCTTCACGGGAATCAACTGGCCGGCCGTAGGTTTCGCCGTAGGCCTGGAGTTTGTCCATGTCGGCCCGGAATTCTTGCGGAGTGGTCAGGGCCGGAAACCAGCCATCACCCAAACGCACAACCCGTTTCAGGATGGCGTCGCTCTTGCCACCAATCCAAATATCAAGCGAACCTTTGGCCGGTTTGGGTTCAATTGTCACATCTTCGAACTGATAGAACTGGCCCTCATAGGTGACGTTCGACTCGGTCCACAGTCTGCGCAGAATGTCGATGCCCTCATCTAGCCGTTTGCCGCGTTCGCGTGGCGAGATGCCCGAAGCCGATAGATCGCGCGTATCGCTGCCACTGCCAACCGCCATAATCATGCGGCCGTTCGACAGGTAGTCGAGCGTGGCATACGTTTTTGCCACCTGGACAGGATGGCGAGCCGGGAGGGTCAGGACGCTTGGGCCCATTCTGAGCTTTTTGGTCCGGGCTGCAATCATGGCAAACAGACACGTAATATCCAGAGTCGGATTGCGGGTGACAATGTGGTCCGACAGCCACAGGGAGTCGAGGCCCATATCTTCGGCAATCTCAGCACTGGTACACAATAATTCAGGGTCAGGCAGGCCATATTTCCACTGCCCGAAACCAATTCCAATTTTTACACCGCCCATAGGAATGCCCTCCTGGCGTGTTTTCTCCTTACTGCATTGGTGAGAATGCAGCCGGAATGATGATTTTATTCTCCTGGCTGACGAGAAACTCGCGGGTGCCCGGAGGCCATTTGGGCAGCTTGAGTGATTCGGTTCGTATGCGCGTACGCTCGTCAAGGTCTGTATACGGCCAAATATGGACGAACTTGTTCAGCGCGCCAATATCGCTATACCAACAGGCGGCCAGGGGTGACAGCTCGGTGCGGGCGGGAATAGACTCTGCCCAGCGTTCGAGCACTGTTGGCATGGCGCCCGGCTGGTACATATACGTCCGCATTTCGTATACCCCACCGAGATTTTTCTTGCCCAGTGGTTCCATGAACGGCGCCGGGATAAAGATTTCCGACTCCATATGTTCGATCAGGTTGCCGATCTTGGGTGGCCAGTTCGGGTCCTGCATGGCCTGGCCGCGCTTTTCGGTCCGCTCTTGCAGGTTCTCATACGGCCAGACGTGGATGATTTGATTCAGTGGGCCAATTTCGGTGTGCCAGAACGCACCCAGCGGTGAATATTTCTCCCGATGGGGAAGTGCCTCAGCAAAGCGTTTTTCGCATTCTGGGATACTGCCTGGTTTGAGTCTGTACGTCCGAACTTCGTAAATCATAACTGCCCTCCTTTGGTAGTCGATTCGTGTGAGTCATCCGTGTGAGACTGCTCATGAGACTGCTCATGAGACTGCTCAATGGTGTGCTTCTTGTGCGCCGTGTCCAGCACTCGCCAGCGGTGGCTGTTCTTCTTCGACCGCTTTGAGCAGGCCAATGAATGCCCCGACCACCGCGCCGGCTGAAATCCACCACAGCAATTTATTAATCCCCATCAGCAGCAGGAGAATGGCAAACGGCATGACCAAGAATACCCCGACAATAGCGCTGGCAGTGGCTTTCTTACAGGCGTCATCTTGGACGACTGTGAGGACTGTATCTTGCAGGCGGGCGACGGCGGCGCGCTGGCGTTCTTCACGTTCTTTGTGTTTGGCGGCTTTTTCCGTATCGACGCGAGCGGTATGCTGCGGCGGGTCGCCCTGGCTGGCATGAACCTGAGCCGCATGCGCATCTGCATAGCCGTCAGGCTGTTCTTCTTCGTTCATCAGCAACAGGCCGATAAAGGTGCCGACCACTGTGCCAAGCGCCAAAAACCATTCTGCCTGATGCACGCCGAATGGGACTAAGATGACTGACAGCAGCAGGCCTGCCAGCGCCCCGATAATTGTTCCGCCAACGAGTTTCTCCATCGTCTCCTGCCTCCTCTTATACACATGTCATACACATGTCATACACATGCAATCAGCGCTTCGCGCAGCGCGTGGCGATCAAAATCTTTGCCAATAAAGACGACATGGTCCGGCGGCTCGGGCAATAAGTCAAGCCATTCCATGTCAAAGTCGCCAGCGACATATTGAAACATCCACTGCTCATCTGAATCGGTGAAGCGGACAAACCCTTTTGCCCGCCAAATATTGGCGGGTAAGGTCCGCATCAACGCCTCAAAACGCTCGCGCACAAGCGGCGCCTGGCATACATGGGTGAGGGTATGAAAATGATCATGCACGGCAGCCTGCTGGCTATGGGCCGCATGCTGTACCGGCCGGGTCAGCTCTCCCTTTTGGGCCAAGATGCGATCATAGTCCATTTTCCCACGCTCGGTCAGGACAATCTCGGTACGCGGGTTCATCTGACGAATCTGAGCAGCGAGATCTTCGAGTGTCTTATCATCGGCCAAGTCTCGTTTGTTGAGCACAACGAAGTCTGCCAACTCCGTTTGCTGCTGAATACCAGCGTGGAGTTCCTCGGCCAAATGGGCAAAATTGATTGGATCAAGCACGGCAATTAAGGAAGCCAAGCGGACGACCGTCAAGATCTCTTCCTTGGTCGCCTGATCAATGAGCTCGATTGGATCGGCGAGCCCGGTTGCTTCAATGAAAATGACATCGGGCTGCAGGGCCGCAACTTCTTGCAAGGCAAGTCCGAGCGTGCCGCCGATGGTGCAGCAGATACAGCCATTTGTCATTTCACGGATGCTGAACCCCTGACCTCGGAGCAGCTCGCCGTCGATGTTCACCTCACCATACTCATTCATCATGATCGCCGGCTTGAGTCCTTTGGCCAGGCAGTGCTCAAGCAAGTGCCGCAGCAGTGTTGTTTTGCCGCTGCCCAAAAACCCGGAAATAAGATGGACCGGAATCCGCTCGGCACCGGTAAATACGAGGCGTTCTTTGTGCTCATCCATAACACGGCTAGTATTTCAGGATTCCGGAATAGAGGGAAGAGCGGAGGGGCAGCGTCTGATGGATCTCCACCTGTGTTGCTCCCCCACTCTTGCCCGCCCTTGTTTTCTCTCTTGCATCTGGTCAAGATCGCTGCTCGCTAGCAGAAAGGAGACCCAGCGTGCCACAAGACGAACGAGACGGTTTGCAACTTGGCCTTTTTATGCCGAATTGCAGCAATATGTATGCGATCAGTACCTATCGGACTGGCCCGGATGAGTGGCCGTATGAGTCAAATAAACGGATTGCTTTGGCCGCTGAGGACGCCGGTTTTGATTTTCTGTTTCCAGTCAGCCGCTGGCGTGGTTTTGGCGGAAAAACCGATTATCTGGGACTGTCGCAAGAGACGATGACGTGGGCGGCTGCGCTGCTGGCGGTCACCCAGACATTAAAAGTCTACTCGACCGTCCATGTCCCGGTATTCCATCCGCTGGTTGTGGCCAAAATGGGCGCAACGCTGGATCATATTGGCCAGGGGCGCTGGGGCATCAATATTGTCAGCGGCTGGAGCAAGGAAGAGTTTGGTATGATGGGCATTGAACTCTTGCCACATGACCAGCGCTACCAAAAGACGGCGGCGTTTATTGAGATTCTCAAAGGACTGTGGACTGAAGAACCGGGGACCTTCAACTACGATTCGCCTTGGTACCAGATTGCAGGCGGCTACGTGAGACCGCAGCCCGTTTGCAGACCCCACCCGCCTATCGTCAATGCTGGCGTCTCGGAGGATGCCAAGGAACTGGTCGCTCGCTTATGTGATTGGGCGTTTATTGGGCAGGCTTCGTTTGAAGAGATGCAAGAGCTGAGCCAAGATTTTAAAGTCCGGGCTGGGAAGTACAATCGGACAGTCCGGTGTGCAAACTACCCGTTTGTCTTATGGCGTGAGACAGAGAAAGAAGCCGAGGACGAAAAACGTCGCATTCTTGACCAGATCGATGTGGTGGCAACACAGAATTGGGCGCGTGGTATCGGGATTGGCAGTGGCTCGTTTGATAATTTTACTCTCGAGATGTTTGCCCTTGGAGCGGGTGCTATCCCGGTCATAGGCACCGCAGAACAAGTCGCCCTCAAGCTCAAACACATGTATGACCTCGGCATGGACGGGGTGTTGCTGTGTTTTCTCTCGTATTATGAAGACACCGTCCGTTTTGGGCAGGAGATTATGCCGCTGTTGAAGCAGCTGGGAGTGGTCAAGGAGCAGGCGTAGGCGTTATTTATAAACCTCTTCTGGAGACTCATCCCGCCGCCAATTCGGTCTTTGGGTGACTATGTTGGTGCATGCGAGCTGTAAGATGCCAACTCCACGTAATCCCATTCCTACAGTCGATATTATTATTGAGCTGGAAAGTGGCGGAATTATCCTCATCCGCCGAAAGAATCCACCGCCTGGCTGGGCGCTGCCGGGTGGATTTGTTGACTATGGGGAGTCGCTTGAAACAGCCGCAGTCCGTGAAGCGCTGGAAGAAACAACGCTACAGGTGCAGTTAGTGGAACTCTTTCATGTCTATTCTGATCCGAACCGAGACCCGCGCCAGCATACGCTGTCCACGGTTTTTATTGCCACAGCGAGTGGCACGCCACGTGGTGAGGATGATGCGGCCGAGGCGAGAATCTTTTCGGAGCAGGATTTGCCCGCGCAATTGGCTTTTGATCATAGCCAGATTTTGCGAGATTATTTTCGGTATAAGCGGACGGGGGAGCGGCTGAGGTATCAATGAGAAAGAAGCGGGCAGAGAGACCCGCTCTACGGGCTGCCTAATCGTTTGAGAGCGGCTTCGATTTGGTCTAAGCCTTTTCCCAATTTTTCCATCGACGTGGCGTACGAGATGCGGACATTATTGGGTGCCCCAAATCCTTCCCCGGCCACCAAAGCAACTTTGGCTTCCTGGAGCAGGTACAGCGAGAAGTCCATCGCTGACTCGATCGTTTTGTCGCCCCATTTTGTGCCAAAGTACTCCGACACACGTGGGAAGACATAAAAAGCACCTTCGGGCAGAGTGCAGGTGATGCCAGGGATTGCCCGCAGCCGCTCGACCACATAGTTGCGCCGCTTGGCAAACTCTGTGGCCATGATCCCGACTGGCTCTTGAGTGCCGGTGAATGCCGCAATCGCTGCCGCTTGGGCAATAGAATTCGGATTTGAGGTGCTCTGACTTTGCAGGGTTTCGATGGCCTTAATCAAATCCTGTGGTCCCGCCGCATACCCTAAACGCCAGCCAGTCATGGCATAGGTCTTTGAAACGGAGTTGGTCAGCAGTACTCTGTCGCGGAGATTGGGCTTCAATGCCAGAATCTGTGCGCAACGCGGGGAGTCGTATAAAAACTTCTCATACACATCGTCCGAAATGACGATGAGATCACTGGCCTCAATGACATCAGCGATCTTGCCAAGCTCTTCCGCCGTATACGCCGCACCAGTCGGATTTGAGGGACTATTGAGAAGAATGGCTCTACTCTGAGGACGGATAGCTGCCTTGAGCTGTGCAGCCGTAATCTTGAATCCGGTGTCTTCACTGGTAGGCAGGAGCTTGGGCTCGGCCCCAGTCAAGATAACCATATCGGAATAGCTCACCCAGTACGGGGCAGGAATAAGGACTTCGTCTCCCTCTCCAAACAGGGCATGAAACGCGTTAAACAAGGTGTGTTTACCGCCAGAGTTGGTCGTCACCTCTGGCAGGGAATAACTCAAATCATTATCCCGTTGCAGTTTGGTAATAATCGCCTCTTTGAGTTCTGCTGTGCCTCCGACCGGGGTATACTTCGTTTGGCCGTTGTGTAGGGCGGCAATCGCAGCCTCTTTAATGTGTTCGGGCGTATCAAAGTCAGGCTCTCCCGCACCAAAATCGATGACTTCGATGCCCTGGCGACGCAACGCGGCGACCTGAACGGTGACCATGAGGGTTGGAGAGGGTTTGATGAGCGATAAACGTTTGGCAAGTTTCATAAGATTTCCACAGGTCTGGGAGTATACTAGGAATTTTTCGCAAACTTCTCTCGCAGGCGTTTCTCAATATGCGACGGGACAAGTCCCTCAACTGAGCCATTGAAATTGGCAATTTCTTTGACCAGGCGCGAGGCGGTATAAAAATGGGCGGCTCCAGTGGCCAGGAAAACTGTTTCAATGCTCGGTTTCATATGCCGATTCATGAGCGCCATTTGGAATTCGTACTCAAAATCAGACGCCGCCCGCAAGCCACGGATCACAATCGTGGCTTGCATTTTTTCCACATAGTCAACGAGCAGCCCATAGAAACTATCGTAGATGACCCGGTCGCCAACGGCTTTGAATTCCTCGCGGAACATGTCAAGTCGTTCTTCTGGCGTAAACAAATAATTTGACTTCTGGGGATTGTACACCACCGCGACGACGATTTCGTCAACAATCTCTAAGCTGCGACGTACAATGTCGATGTGTCCGTTGGTCGGTGGGTCAAAAGAGCCTGGGTAGATGCCCCGACGTTTCACGTGGCCTCCTCGTCTTGATACTGGTAGAACGACACCCCGGTTTTGCCGTAACGACGACGGTCCGTCAATACCAAGGACGTATACTCGTCTGCACCGGCTTCATGCTGGTCGTGTTCAGCCACGACCCAAGCCTGCGGGGCCAGGATGCCACTGTTGGCCAAAAGCCGCAGGATTTTATCAACCCAGCCTTCTCGGTACGGAGGGTCAAGAAAGACGCCTCCGAACTGCAAACCCTGGTCTTCAACAATTTTTATGCCTTTTGCGGCAGAGGCTCGGATGAGACGCCCACGTTCACGTAGCTGGGTTGTGCCCAGATTGGATCGGACCGTCCGGTGTGCCTCGCTACTGGGGTCAACAAACACCGCAGAGCTGGCGCCCCGACTCAGGGCTTCGATGCCCAGCGCCCCAGTTCCGGCAAACAGATCCAGGACCTCAAGGTTTTCAATAGAAAATCGGCTGACCAGAATATTGAACATGGCTTCTCTGACCTGATCAGCCGTTGGCCGCACTCTATAACCCTTAGGAGCTTTGAGATGCAGCCCACCAAGTGAACCGGCGATGATACGCATGGGGGATAAGCAAGGCGCTTGGAGTAAGAAAAAAAGAGTACGCATGGACAGGCACGGGGGCTTATCCCTGACCGTTAGGTACTCAAAATATGAACCGCCACCGCTGCAGCTTCGCCTCTAAGCATACCGCCGCCATTCTCCGTCAGTCCGATTTTTGCACCTGCGACTTGGCGTTTGTCGGCTTCGCCACGCAGTTGCCAGAAAATTTCAGCCAGCTGGGCGACGCCGGTGGCTCCGACTGGATGACCTTTGGCCAGCAGGCCGCCACTTGGGTTGACTGGAATACGGCCGCCGAGAGACGTGACACCCTCGTCAATCAAACGTCCACCTTCACCCTGTTGGCACAGCCCAAGCTCTTCGTAAATAATCAGTTCAGCTGGCGCTGAGGCATCATGGACTTCAGCCACGTCGAGGTCTTGTGGACCGATCCCGGCAACTTCGTAGGCTTTGCGGGCCGCACGCTCGGTTATGCCGGGCTCACCCGGCTGATGGTCTTGGCCAGAACTCACCACAGAGGCTTTCACGTAGACCGGCTTGCTTGTGTAGTGCCTGGCACTGTCGGCACTGCTTAAGACAACGGCCGCTGCGCCGTCCCCAATCGGTGAGCACATCATCCGGGTCAGCGGATCGGCAATCATCGGTGAGGCCAGGATAGCGTCCGCCGTCCGGGGGGTTTGATACTGGGCATGTGGATTCAGGCTGCCATTGGTGTGATTTTTGGCGGCAATCTTAGCGTAGTGTTCTTTGGTCGTACCGTATGTCCGCATATGGTCGCGGGCGAACTCGGCGTAGAAATCCATGAACATACTGCGTGATTTACCAGCTCCCGCTCCGTCGCCGTGTGTGGTCTCATCCATTTGGGCAATGGTTTGCTGCATGAGTTCAACGTCAATGGCACTCCCGAGGGCTTCAAACGAGCGACTCTTATCCGCATGGAAGAGCTTTTCCATGCCAACGGCGAGGACGGTGTCATACATACCGGACGCGACATACAGCCAGGCTAAGTGAAAAGCGGTTGCCGCGCTGGCACATGCATTTTCAGTATTGATAACCGGAATGCCGCCAATGCCCATGTCACGCAGGACAACTTGTCCACGGATACATTCTTGGCCCGTCATCAAGCCGGCCATGGCGTTGCCGACAGCTGCCGCGTCAAGCTTTTGCTTCTCGACGCCACACGAATTGAGAGCGCCCTCGACTGCCTCACGAGTCAAATCCTTCAGGCTCCGGTCAAGATGTTTGGCAAAACGGGTCATGCCCGCCCCGACGATGGCAACCTCTCTCATATGAACGACCCTCTCTTTCGCGAAGTGTCCCACTATAAGCACACGGACTCTTGTTCCGCAAGGAGAATTTCGTCACTATAAGGCCACTGTGAACTTCGTACTTGTGCCTGTAAAAGCCCTGTCCCAAGGGAAAACTCGGTTGTCGTCGATGCTGTCCGATGCCGCCCGACAAGCCCTGTCCCGAGCCATGCTGAAAGATGTGTTGACGAGCGTCTTCCAGGTTCCGGCGGTTGATCGTGCCGTCGTCGTCAGCTCCGACCCGTCTCTCTTGGCTCTGGCCCATGAGCTGGGGGCTTTGACAGTCGATGAAGGCCATCCGCGCGGCTTGAACGGAGCGACTGAGGTCGGGACGGACTTTTGTCTGAACCATGGCGCAACAACGCTCTTGGTGCTGCTGTCTGATTTGCCGCTGATTACCTCTCAGGATATTGCCTACCTCTTTCAGCAGCTGAGTGGTCAACCTGAAATCTTGCTCGTGCGATGTAAATATGGAGACGGAACCAATGCTTTTATGCGGGTGCCGCCGCTGGTTATGGCGCCGTGTTTTGGCGGCCCAAGCTTAGAGGCGCACGAGAAAGCTGCCCGTCAGCGAGGGATTGCATGCCGCGTCATCCAGGCGCCAAGCATCACGTTTGATCTCGACTCCGTCGAAGATCTCAAACAATGTGAACACAAGATCCTAGCGCCGCATACGGCTCGGATGCTGCAAGAGTATCGGGTCTTTCCGGCGCGCGCTCTGAAAGCCTAAATCTCTTTGTGGCTGCCCTCCAGCCAGCCAAACGCTGGACGACTCCTAATTGACGTGCTGCGCATTGGGCCGCGCGGTGATGTTTACAAAGGAGAGGAGGCCGCCATGACCAAGCCGCAAATTATCCTGGACGAGGGCGGCAACCCGGCATTCGCCGTGATCCGGTGGCGAGAGTACGAACGCTTGATAGCGACGGGTGGCGAGGCAAGTCTGACCGACGCAGAACTGTATGACCGGGCCAAGGCAGAAAATGAAGAATCCTTTCCCATCGACGTGGCAGCCCGCTTGCTGGCGGGAGAAAACGCCGTCAGGGTGTATCGTGACTATCGCGGACTGACACAGAAGCAACTGGCCAAGGCTGTTGGCATAAACCCTATTTACCTGTCGCAGATTGAGACTGGCCGCCGTACCGGGTCGGCCCGGACTCTGGCCGCTCTTGCCGCGGCCCTGAGCGTAGACGTGGCCGACTTGACCTGAAGGGTCCGAGCTGCGTTCCGCGGCCCAAGGTGCGAACGCGCCGGTGTTCGGACGCTAGGAGCATGTGAACACACCGGCTGGAGTAGGGGCAACGCCTGCGTCGCCTTCTTCAGCCATGCGCATATCAATGCACCGTCTGAAGAGCTACAATCTGAGCGCCAAATCCGTAGCGAAGGAGGGAGGCATGAGCCAAGTGACCCAGCACGCGCGGCGGGACGACGGACCCGGCTACGGGAGCGATCGGAGCAATACCCGGATATCGGGTCCGGATATCGACAAGGCGGTCTTTCCGGTTTCCGCACTCACCATCGTCGTCTTTGTCCTCGGCGCGCTGCTGTTCCCGGAGAGGGCGACCCAAGTCTTTGGGGATACCCGGACCTGGCTCACCACCCGGTTTGACTGGCTGTTCCTGCTCACCGCCAACTTCGCCGTGCTGTTCTGCCTGTGTATGGCTGTCTCCCCGCTCGGCAAGGTACGGATCGGCGGACGGCAGGCCGTCCCCGAGTATTCCTCTGTCACTTGGTTCGCGATGCTCTTTGCCGCTGGCATAGGCATTGGGCTGATGTTCTTCGGGGTGCTGGAGCCGGTCCAACACTTTCTGTATCCCCCGCTCGGTATGAATGCCGCTGACCCCGAGACGGCCCGCGCCCTCGGCATCGCCGCGGCGACTTTTCACTGGGGTCTGCACGGGTGGGCCATCTACGCGCTGGTGGGCCTCGCCCTGGCCTTCTTCAGCTATAACCGGGGTCTGCCGCTCACGATTCGCTCGGCCTTCTATCCCCTGCTCGGTGAGCGCATCTGGGGCTGGGCCGGCCACCTGATTGATACGCTGGCCGTCTTTACGACCGTGTTCGGTCTTGCCACCTCGCTCGGTCTGGGAGCCAATCAGGTGGCGGGTGGCCTCAACTACCTGTTCGGGATTCCGGCCACCGACCTGACCAGGGTGGTGCTCATCGTGCTGATCACCGCCGTGGCGACCGGCTCGGTGCTGACCGGGCTCAATGTCGGCATCAAGCGGCTCAGCGAGTTGAACGCGATTCTGGCGGTGGGGCTGCTTGGGTGTATTATCGGCATCGGACCGACCCTCTATATCTGGGCCGGTTTCTTCAGCGGGCTGGGCAGCTACCTGACCGAAATAGTGCCGCTCAGCAACTGGGTGGGCCGCCAGGACACCGCCTTCCTGCACGACTGGACCACTTTCTATCTGGCCTGGTGGCTGGCCTGGGCACCGTTCGTCGGTATTTTCATCGCCCGCATTTCCAGGGGCCGTACCGTCCGCGAGTTCTTACTGTGCGTCCTCCTCCTGCCGACGCTGTTCAGTTTACTGTGGATGAGTGCTTTTGGCGGGACCGCCGTCCATCAATATCTCATCGACGGCTACACCGGCGTGACCGCTAGCGTGACCGCCTGGACCCCGGAGTTGACGCTGTTCAAAATGCTCGAACCCCTGCCGCTGACAGGTCTGCTGTCGGTCGTCGCTCTCGTCCTGATCGTCATCTTCTTCGTCACCTCATCGGACTCCGGCTCGCTGGTCGTCGCCACCATTACCGCCGGCGGCAATTACAACGTCCCGGCTGGGCGGTGCGTATTCTGGTGCGTGCTCGAAGGGCTGGTCGCCATTGCGCTCCTGCTTGGTGGTGGTCTGCTCTCCTTGCAGGCGGCAGCGCTTGCGGCGGGCTTCCCGTTCACCCTGGTCCTCATCGGGATGGCCCTCACGACCTGGGTCGAACTGCGCCGTGAAGCGCTGTGACGTTGGCCGACATCGTCTTTCTGACCGATTTTACTGTCGTCTATATCGGGACGCGGTTGACCGGCAGTTGATAGAATGTATAGTTCGCTATTGAACCCTGCCAGACCGAGTGGAACTGCATACGAGAGGCTCACGGGCCGGTATTCTGAGCCTGACACTCTCAGGCGCGTTCGGTGTAGATGAAATCATGACGGCGCGGCATGAGGTTGCGTACTATGTCGAGTATGCGGAAGGAAGCCAATCGTGACGCACATCGGAACTTTCCCGTTCGGGCAGCCCATCAGGACGGTCAGAAAACTGAAGCGAGGGTCGAAGAGAATATTTGTTCTAGGAGTCTATGCGAGTGCTGTACATGCCAAATGGATTGGCGCAGATCGTAAGACTCGAGTCAAAGCTCTAGGGGTTGTGTCAGAGCCAGAGATCTTCTGGAACGGTGATGGAGCGGCCGACTTGATTAAGCAGGTCAAAATTCCAGAGGAGGCGGGGTGTCTAGTGCCGACCGACTTGGATCTGAACGGCCCATCCGGCAGGGCTCTCGACGAACGCTATCTCAAGCCTCTCGGGGTCACACGCGCCGACGTGTGGCTATGCGACCTCGTGCCGCATAGTTGCATGAATGAAGGGCAATCCAACGCAATTGAGCGAGAATACTGCCCACTGATGGGAAAACTGGATTTACCCGCAGTGAAGTGGCCAACGCTTCCAAAGAAGCTGACAGATCAGCAGAGGATAGACGAAATTGCGGAGGAGGTATCTGAAGCCTCACCGGAAATCCTGGTGACACTCGGGGATGATCCTTTATGCTGGTTCACGAAGCACTTTGGAACCGAGAGTGGGCTCGCGTCATACGGCGAATCCTCAGACGCGTATGGGCATCTGCATGAGGCAACAATAGCCGGTTGCCGGTTGCACTTGCTTCCCTTGGTTCATCCGCGGCAGGCCGCGAAGCTAGGGAAGTACTCGCCAAAGTGGTTTAAGCTACACGAAGACTGGATTAGGGGGCCTGCTTCGGACCTCATCTGAAATACCACGGCTTCTGGCGGCATCCTCACCTCTCCCGCCTCACGTCATGCCAGCGAAAGCCGATAGGCAATATTCACCCCGGCCATACTGCCTGCCGTGGTGCCACCTTGGCACTGTGCCAGCGTCCCGCTACTCTACCTATGGCCTGCTTCCAACCCCTCCTTGGCTCCGGATCTCTGCTTTCGCAGGAATAACATATGCAGCGTGCGTTCTGGTGCGTGCTCGAAGGGCTGATCGCCATTGCGCTCCTGCTTGGTGGTGGTCTGCTTTCCTTGCAGGCCGCAGCGCGTAACGCGGGTTCCCCGCCCGGTCCCACGCCGCGTGATTGCGTCCGATAACATGCTATTATGTGCACTTTGTGCACGTTGAACAAAAATGGCAGGGCCTTATTGGGGTCTGCTAAGAGGCTATGATGCGGAGCATGGCATTCTCTGATGTGAAGCAATTCGTCTCCCACTGGCGAAAAGAACTGAGTGGGCTGGCGGGGCTGGTGGGGCTGGTTTGTGCGGTCTTATTTGTCTTGTGGCAGCTGGGACAAGTCACCCTCGTTGCCCACCAAGTCACCCTCGTCCAGATTCTCACCGGCATCCTCGTACTGGTGGGGCTGTATTGGACGTCGCGGCGGGTGCTGGCAGCGGAGGAAACTGTCAGGGTGGCGCAAGAGGGCCACATCACCGACCGGTTTACCAAAGCCATTGCGCAGCTGGGAGATAAAGAAGTGGCAATCCGGTTGGGCGGGATTTATGCTCTTGAACGGATTGCCAAAGATTCCGAGAAAGATCACGGCCCGATCATGGAAGTCTTGACGGCCTTTGTGCGAGAGCACGCCCCCGCCCAAAAAGAACAAAACACCCCCGCTACCTCCACAACGCCCCCGCCCGACATTGAAGCAATCCTCACGGTTCTTGGGCGGCGGGAAACCACGGGCAAGAACAGGGGAGCTGATCGTCTTGATTTATTCAGAACTCAGTTGGCCTGGATGATCCTACCCGGGGCCAACCTGCGCGGCGCCACCCTGTGCGCGGCCATCCTATGGCGGACCGACCTGCGCGAAGCCGACCTGCGCGGGGCGGATCTCTCCGGGGCCGACCTATGGCGGGCCGACCTGAGCGAAGCCGACCTGTGCGGGGCGAACCTCTCCGTGGCCAACCTGAACATAGCCGACCTGCGCGGGGCCGACCTCTGCGGAGCGAACCTCTCCGGCGCGTTGCTCAGAAATGCGATCCTGAGCGAGGCGGTGAATCTCACAGCAGGGCAGGTTCAGTCCGGCACGGATTGGCGTCACGCGCACCTGCCGGAGGATCTCCAGCATCTCAAGGACCCGCCCGCCTGACTAACGTGTGGTGCGTCTGATAATGTTGTATTATGTGCACTTCGCGCCTCGATTTTGTTGGGCTTTTTTGACACGCTTCAGACACCCCCTAAAATCCCAGGAAATACGCCCCTGCAAGCGGGGCAGTTAGCACTTTTTTGAGGAGGGAAGATGTTGGGGGCCTTAGCGCTGCTGTGTGCCCCACAGCTTGGCTCCCGGCCCTTCCCCCCAGGGTAGGTAGTCCTTAGCTGAACAGACTTGGAGGAGAAAAACGATGCTTGAAGACCCAAAAATACTTTCTGCCGGTATCTCGGCAGTCGTATCCCTGCTGATTGCGGGTATCTCAGGTACCTACGTCATCCTGAGGGCACGGAAGGAGATTGAACGAACCCAGCAAAAGATAATTGCTGAGAGCCAAGCCAAACGATTTTCTGTCGAGGCGCAACAGTATCGCGATCAATACGACTCCTATTCTTAATACCAAGCGTAAAATTGACGCGGAGATTGAGCAAGCCGGCGCGAAAGCGGATAGTATACAGTTGGTACAGCACATACTGGATTTCTACGGAGTTAGCATGAGATTTTATCGGGAAAACAAACCGATCCTTCAATCACCTTGCTTAGATCAGAAATTCGCGCTTGTTCAAGATCTCATAGATGGAGGGACGCTCAATGATCACACAGACCCGGGGAGATACAACAACATCAAGCTTGCCTGTGAAACGAGTGTGGAAATATTCCAAGCTCTATACGACAAATCGGTTCGCTCCTAGCCCGAATATTGCATGAGTAATTAGGGCAAAGCCCTCAAGGGGCTGAATCTCCGCATTAATCCGCGCCCGGCTCTCTGCGGTGCTGCCCGGGCGGGATTGAGGCCAGGGTTCCGCCCGAGAACGCGAGCACGATAGTTGCGGGGCGCTCTCGCGCTGGTGTACCCTGTTCGTGGGAGAAATTGCTATGGCGAGAGATCTTGCAGAATTTACGGTCGATGAGATGAATCGGATTGGAGAAGCAGCGGGGCGGCGGGTCCGGGCCGAGCACTTTCGGCAGGGCTTGCCCGTCGTGGTCGAGATTGACGGGGTGCCCCTGTACGAGTATCCCGACGGCACGTTCAAGACCGTCAGGGAGGTGAGGGCAGAGGAAAACAGGGCGGCGGGTGAGCGAAAAGCCGGATAGCTGGCCAACCCTGACCGTGGTTGGTGGCCCGAATGGGGCCGGCAAATCCACCTTGGTCGCCGATCTTCAAACGGCGGGCTATCCGTTAGGCGTCCTTCTCAATCCGGACGAGATCGCCAAGACCCTGAGCGGGTCAGGGCCGGCTAGAGACTTGCAAGCTGGGCGCGCAACGCTCCGGCAGTCCCGGGCCTTGATTGCAAACCGGACGACCTTTACCCGAGAGAGCACCCTGAGCAGCACCGAGATTCTGCGCACGATGCAGGCCGCGAAGGCCGCCGGGTTCCGGGTGGTCCTCCACTTTGTTGCGGTTTCTGATGTTGAAACGACCATGGCGCGCGTGCGTTCTCGGGTGGCCCAAGGCGGCCACGATATCGCCGGGCCGGTCCAGGCGCGGCGGTTTGATAAAACGTTCCTCGCTGCGCGCCGAGCCGCCCAGATCGCGGATACCGCCTATTTCATCCATAACGGCCGCCCAGGACACCGCATAGTCGGCATGGCCGAGCAGGGGAGAGTGACCTACCGTGACCGCCAGACCGCCCCCTGGATCAAGCGAGCGACTCAGGGATTAGCGCTGCAAGCGGGCGCGGACCAGGCTCCGGCCGGGACCGCGATGAAAGACCCGTAGCGCAAGGCCGAAGCCGAAAAGCCCGTGCCGGTGCGAGAATCGGCGCTATTCGACCACGTATATCCCCCCAAGAGGACCAGGCCAAGGCCGCTCAGCTCGGGATTTGGGCGGGTGAGTTCGTGCCGCCCTGGGACTGGCGGCGGGGTGAGCGGCCAGCCCTTTGCCTGCAACCCTGGGCGCGGAAAGGCTACCGGAGGCGGAAGCGGTTGCGGATGGTCAGCAGCAGGAAAAAAAGCAGGAGGGGGCCACTGACGCTTTGAATCGTCCAACAAATGTTAAACCCTGTGAGCGTGTGGAAAGCGGCGTAGGCGTTTTCTACCGGCCCGCGCTGTAATCCGAGAAACAGGAGGCTGTTTCTCGGTCTCAATGCCGGAGTCGTTCTTGATCCGCTCAAGGGCGTTCTCCAGCGATAGGAGAGCGGATATCACTTCCACTAAGTGTGTATCCCGGATTGAGCCGTTTGAAATCTTGCAGATTGGGGACAGTGGCTCGATGCTCGACCGCAAGCAGATCGAGATCTATCAGCTGATGAAGAGTGCCACCATGCAGCAGTCGGAGTACCTCCGATAGCACCAAAGTTGAAGCAATGGCCCCCACAAATGGTGCGCCAACAGCTTTACCAGCCAGGAGGGTGACGCCGCAGCGATCAAGTTTGCCTGACTCAAGCATTCGTTGATATGCTTCTTGATCTACCACTGCTTCGTCTGCCTCAACTTGTTTCCAGATCTCATCCGCTTTTCTCGAACCGGGCAGGACATGGAGGCGCATGGTGCGAAAGTCGCGATGACCACGCCCGAGACCTGCCTCAACAACCAGATCAAACCCGACTTTATCGAGCGCCCGTCGTCCAAGCGCATTATCTAGGCCACAGAGCGCAATCGTAGGCTCTTCGCTTTGACGCCGGAAGTCTGCATCGAAGCGACGTTCATGAATCACGGTCTTGAATCCGCGACGCTCTGCCCAGTCTGCCGTTACGCGAGTTTTCTTGAGCCCTACCATAGTCGCATCAGTCAGCACGGACGTGCTCTCAGTCGATGGCGTGATTACGTCAATATCCTGCAAAACCAAAGACAGTTCGCGCGGGGAAGCGTAAGGCAAGAGGCCAAGACCCCACAGGTAGGCTTGTCCCAGATGGCCAAGTCCGATCAGCCAAAGCTGCGACGGCAAATAGGTCAACTGTGGTTCACTCTCGTCCTCTGCAAGCCAGTCGTACTGGGAATCAGGACGCCAGAGTGAAAGCCCAAGCGTACGATGTCCTGCTGCCGGCATTTCTCCATTTGTGAACAGGAATGCCTCGTTGATCGCAAGTGCCGCGGCCAGCATAGCCGCAAGGGGCATCGCAGGCCCGTTGGCGGGCACGAGTTCGGAATGAACCGGGAGGATCCCGCCACGCCAGCCGGCAACGGCAGTCCTGATACAAAACCCTTCCCGAGAGTGCTGCGGTCCCCCACCGATGACGATGGCTGGGGCCGGCGCCAGCGCCGGCCCCACCGTTCCGCCAAGTGCCGTCGCAGCATCGCCGAGGGTACTACCCAAGGGGAGTGAAACCGTCAATGGAGTATCGATATTGCCTTCGACGGTCACGCCGCCCAAGAATACGCGTCGGCCCAACGCCACGGCGGTAAGAAGCGCCGCCTGATGAAGGGGACAAACGGCTTCGACAGGCCCAATGGATAGCGTCAACCGATAGCCCTTAAAAAGGGCCTCGGCCTCTTCGAGGCTCGTTGCGGTACCGCTGTCCAGGGCATACTTGACCAGACGATGTAGCTGCTCAGCAGGGGCAAAGGGGGTCATACTCTCAACTCCTAAATTCCGATGTGGAAGAAGGCACGGTGGGCCAGAGACGGAACAGTGGACCACTCTTTCGAGCCCTGATAGCGGTAGATACCGATATCGGAACGCAAGAGAGGGGCGGCAACGAAGCGCGGAAGAATAAGCGCGATGTGGCCGGCTCTGGAGATCATGGGATGCGCGCGGTCGGACTCGCTTTGCCCAGCCCCGCCGGGATGTACATGGATGTCTGCGACGACCGATAGGCCGCGCGCCTTACACAGCGCCCAGAGGTCGCTGAAATAACAGCCGTTAAAGTGAACGATGCCGGTTTCAAGACAGTGGGGGTCAAGATCATCGTACAGGATGAAATCGACGATCCGTGCCCGGCCGTTCCGGTGATAGCCGAGCAAGAATGCCCCGCTCTCCCGACTCCGGTTGCGCCCACGCTCGCGTAGTCTCGACAGAAGGCGACGCCACAGAAACCACGAGCAGGACAGCTCATGCCGAGGTGCAAAGAGGCGGCGCGTAATCTCCACAATTGAGAAGGTCATAAACGAGCTCCAGATACTGGATAATTCCATCTTTCGGCCGCCAAATTTTCGATGGCATTTCGTTTCGCCAATTATCATGCCCGGCAAAGCTCTTGCGGTCGCACGGCAGGTACAGCGCCGTACCGTCCTTCCAGTCAGTGCGAAACACGGCCGAGACACGGCCGCCTCTCCCCCGAGGCCACAGATCGAACGCGAGCACAGCGTTGCGGGACGAGTCCCACGGGCCTCCGGTCGGCGGTGTTTGCGGATAGCCGGAGCAATCAAAACGCAAAACGTATTGCCGCTGATCCTTCGCAGTGACGGCGATCAGAACGAAAGGCCAGGCAATCTCGACAAGACGCCAACGGACTTCCGCTTCGCCGAGACGGAACGCAGGTCTCGCTACATCTGCCTCGAAGGAGCGCTGGTCCGGCGCGTTCACGCATCACCCTTCAACGCCCCGTTGACGCGCTCGTCGGGGACGAGATCAAAACCGACCGAACAGGTTTTGCGAGGGGCCAGGGCGCCGACATGTATGCTGGGAGCCGGACGCTCATGTGTCCCTGTAATCTGAAATACGTGTTCACCAGCGTCCTCTTCGCTCATCCCGAACGCGCGTTCCGTGGCCCACCGTTTGACGCTGGCGACCGTTGTGCCTGGTGCGAAATCGTGATCAAGAGTCGCACCGTTGAAAGTGACGTACACTTTGATGCGGTGACAACTGCTGAAGTGAAGTTTGAGACCGGAAGCACCCGCGTGGTCGCTGACGCGCTCCTTATCATCAAGGGGAGAATCCTTATCCTCGGAGAACAGCAGAGCGTCAGCCGCGAGGTCATGCTTCTCGGAAAGCTTGGCCTTGACAACAGCGAAGGTCGCATCGGCCTCGATTGCGAAATGTCCAATCTCGCTGAGCCCTTCGCCCTGATAGAAAATGTCGATGATCTTCATAGTTTCTCCTTCTGGGATCGCGAGTATGAGGCCCTATTGCCTGTCTCTGTCCCTATGTTCTCTTAATCGACCGAGATGCGAGAACCCGGAAACGGACGAAGGAGATTTTTTAGTGGAGGCGTAGCGTGCCAGCAGGAGTTGCCGCACAGATGAAAAAGTGCGGACAGCGTGGACACGTGACGTTGTCCACCTTAGTCGGAAACTGTCCGGCAGCGATATCGGCGAGCATGATACTGCTCTTATCATGTCGATAAGCAAGCTTTTTGGCCGTTAACG
This sequence comes from Binatia bacterium, assembly GCA_965231765.1. GTDB lineage: Bacteria > Desulfobacterota > Binatia > Bin18 > Bin18 > JAAXHF01. Next base: position 1,408,395 of record OZ246887.1, on the reverse strand, counting down.
ACGGTACTTCTTCGGCGGTCTCGTCGGTCAGATGCAGCGCCTCGACAATGGTGCCAGACCCGAATCGCGCTTTGGCAGCAATCTGGTAGAGCGCATACTCCAAACGATCATATTCCTTATCGCGCTTATGGCCAGTTCGCACGCGTCTCACTGCGACAGTACCGTCGGGCAGGTCAGCGAGTTCATTCGGTAAAACGAGTATCTGCCCATTTAGAAAGTCAATCGCCAGGGGCTCAGGCTTACGAAAATGTCGTCCTGCGCCAGTCTGAACGAGCGCTCTGACTATCCGCGACGCAAGACGACGGTAATCCTCTGCAAAGGCGTGGTCGATCGGTCCGCGTTCGCGCCAAATCGCCTCGAAAGCAGCTTCCGCCTCAGCAAGAGTCGGATTGGATGTGAGGCGGGCATCCGCCAGCCAGTTCAGTAAGCCGTGAATGCAATCATGGGTTTGAGAGAAGGCCGTTGTTTTACGGGCGTTTCCGATACCGATTACGTGCGTATACAAGAAACGCCGCGGGCACTTCTCATAGGCTGTCAGACGACTGTCCGTGAGCCGCCAATCAGGAGACCAGGTGACCTCAATCGGCGCAGGGCTCGACGCGCTCGCAGGCAGGGGCAGGATCGGTGGCTGAACGATCTCGCTGACAAGATCAGATGGGAGCCAACTTAAAAACGGTGAGGCGCTGCGATTCTTACCGCTCGGTTGTTTTCGCGCAAGATGGAGACGTAGATACGTTTTGGCACGCGACAATGCGACGAAGAACAAGCACTGTTCCTCGTGTTCGTGCACTTGCTGGGCTGCGGCGGCTACTGTGAGATTCTCGTCGCCCTCTATCATCCCGACCGGTGGCGGGCAGCGCTGACCTCGGCGCGACGACGGAAAACTGGAAACCGTCAACCCTGGAACATGCACCGCCTCAAATTCAAGCCCCTTGCTGCCGTGAATCGTCATCAAACGGACTGCATCTATATGGAGCGCGGCCGCGGGCACTTGCCGTAAATCGCGCTCTTCTGCGAGCAACACAAGCTGTCGGACACGGTCGAGCGTGCGATGGATGGGGAGGCCGCCGCTCACAGGGCTCTGTTCGCGGACAAAATTGAGAAGTTGCCAGATAGAGATCGCCCGTATTCGATTGGTGGCCATCGACGCCTGAGCTATATCGCGAATCAAGTCGGTCCGGTCGAGCAGGTATGTCGATAAGAACTCCCACGCAGGTGTGCGTGGCGTTAGGCCGGCAAGGTCACGAGCGAGACGGTCGATGCCAGCGCACCCTTCCACGGACACACCTGGCGCCGTCGAAAGGGTCGCCAGACCTGCAAGCGCCAACCCCTCCTGATTCCTGAGGTGCTGCAGTGCCGCGTGAACGTCCTGTAGCGACAGACCGTAGCGTTGCATCGCTCCGACGCGGACAAGGGCGCTGCCAAATGGGTCTACCGCCAGAGAGAGTAACGCGAGAAGATCTCGCACTTCGTCACGCTCAAACAGACTGCCTAAATGAAGGACTGGGATACCTCGCGCCTCCAGGCCAGCGGCGATTTCATTCAAACGGCTGTTCGACCGACACAACACGGCTTGATCACGTAGCGCGATACCGTCAGCTTCAAGTTCACGGATGCTTGCCGCGATGCCTCCGACCTCTTGCTCAAGCGTCTCATATCGACGGATTTCAGGCCGTTCGGGGCCTTGGCTCCGAACGGCCTGAAGATCGAGCGCAAGCATGCCTTGCGATGCACCCATGCGCGGTGCGACGGTAACAACGGTATCGACAATTTGCTTGGTGGACCTGTAGTTCAGGTCCAGCCGATCGGTCACGGCGCCATCATAGTCATCCGAAAACCGCACCATATTGGCCGATGAGGCCCCTCTAAAGCGGTAGATCGACTGACGGGCGTCCCCCACCACCCACAAGTGCTTCCCATCGCCTGTAACGGCTTTCAGCAACCGTGCACTGGCTCTGTTGATGTCCTGATACTCATCGACAAGGACATGGCGATGTCGGAGTTGCACTGCGATACGCAGTTTTGCATCACCTTCGAGCAGGAGCGTTGGGCGCATGATCAGATCGCCAAAATCGACAGCGCCTCGCTCCCGCAAGGTGCGCTCGTAGAGGTCGTAAATGACGGCGATCTCCAGACATTTCTCCGCCGCCTTCTGTGCCTCTTCATCACCTTGAGCGTTATCCAGCATCGCTTGGGCCAAAACACGATATCGCGCTGGATCGATGACCTCATCTTTCGTACGAGAAATCGCTCCCACCACGTCGCGCAAAATTATTGCCGGATCCCACAGGTTCCGGTAGTGCACGAGTGGTAAAGTAGGGAGAAGCTCTTCGAGGATTTCAATGGCGTCACTGCGGTCAAACAGCGGCGGATTTGGCGTCAGACCGAGGCGGTCATGATAGCGCCGTATCAGATCAAGTCCGAAGGCGTGAAACGTACCGACCCAGATGCGTTCTGCTGCATCCGGTACGGTGGCAACCAAGCGCTCCGTTAACTCTCCTGCCGCACGGTTGGAGAATGTCACTACCAGGATCGACGACGGATCAACGTTTTGCTCGATGAGTGAGCTGATCCGTTTGATGAGCGTTCGGGTCTTGCCCGTCCCGGGTCCGGCCTGCAGTTGGAACGGGGTGCCACTACGCGTGGCCGCACGATCCTGCGAAGGATCCAACTGGGGCACCTGGGTAGACAGCTCAGCAGCTATAGGCTGCGGCACCTCAGGAAGAAGTAGGGCATCGAAAAGCTGCTGGCGGACAAGCGCCTGTGGTAAACCTGTTCGCTCTGTAATCTTCGTCGCAGTAAGGCGCTCCTCCATGTGAAGACGGCTGGCCATAGCCCGGGGGAGAAGAAACTCTCTGGCAAAGATATTCGCCTGAAGCTCACGCCGTTCTCGTGCACCGTAATCTTCGACGCGCTGCAGTCCGATGGGAGCCGCCTCGGTAGACCGCGACGGGTCGATGTCATTCACTGCACAAACAGATGATCCGGTATGGAGCTTGACGTGGCCGATCTCATGGCCGACCAGAAGCGCTCGCTCCACCTGGCTATCTGCCTCTTCGCAGCAGATCATTCCGCTTTGTTTGTCGAACAATGCCCGGGCGTTTTTCAGTGCAGGGTCGCCAGGGCTGAGCCAGGCGAGTTTAAGGTCGAGCCGATCAGCCGCAGCATTGACAAGGGCTAGCGAATCAAAGGGATCTACGTCGTTGCCAACTACTATGTCGTGAAGTTCTGTGGCCGCCTGCCGGATTTTCTCGAACTGATCCATTGATTAAAGGTTCAAAAGCCGCTGCTGCTGAGCCGCCGAAAGACCAGAACTACGCACGGCTTCGGCAAAGCTCTGTTGTTCGGGGATGCTCGGTTTTTCGTCCGCCTTGTAAAATTGCTGCCCCATAGACGTAGTGGTCTGTGGTCTCGCAAAGTATGCGCTCGCGACGTCAATCGGTACTTTGAGCTCATCGGCCACTCGCTGACGAAAGCCACTGGGTATGGTGTCAGGGTCAATATGACGATCGCGCAGCTTCAGGATGAAAACAGGCGTCACGTCAAGTCGTGACGCCAAGTCTCTGAATTCGTTTTGGCTCAATGCCTCAAACGGATTGACTGGCGTGCTTGTAGGAGCAGCTGCCGACTGGGGCTCAAGCGAGGGCACACCTCTTTTCGCTATGGCGTGCAAGCGGTTCTGAAATCGGCTCATGGCACGCGAAACAGCCGGCGTGACGGTCATGGGCGCTTCGTCGGTATCAGACACTGCTGATTCTGTGGTCGCGTCGTGTAGTGCGTCCATAGCCAGAGCAATGGCAAACTCGGTGAGTTCGGCTGCGTATTGCGGATAACGACGCACAACATCATCGAGCAGCGCGGCATCAGGAACGCGCTGCTCAAGTGAGAGTGCGTAGAAGGCCTCACGCAAGGCCGGAGGGCTAGCCGTTAGGATCTGGGGCATTCTCAATCCTCCTTGAATCGCGCGAGCTTTGTGGCTGCCTGCGCGAGACGGTTACGAATGGTTCGGCCACTGCAGTTGCAACGCGTGGCCGCCGTCACTTCGTTTGGATCTTGGGATTCAACCTTATAGCCCATGACATGACAGAGAATGACTGCTCGAAGCTCCTCCGCCGGCAATGCCATGATAGCTTCCCGGATTTCCGATAGGAAGACGCTGCTTTCTTGCGTGTCAGGAATCCTCGCGGCGTCCGAGAGCCGAGCGAGTATATCTTCGTCGTCTTCCTCTTGTTCTCCGCCGCTCGACGAGGGAAACGGGAAGAAGCGTTTGAGGTAGTTTTCCTCCTTCCTTATTAAATCAAGGCGGAAAGTCCGGAATGCCTGGTTGAAGCGAATTTCGTAGAAATCGAGTTCGTCCAGATCGGTGCCGGGCTCACTCGATGCGAGCATTTCGCCGAACTGCCCCAAGATATCATCACGAAGGCTCTCAGCATCGAAAAGCTCACTATCAGAGATTTTTTTCTTAAGAATGGTCTCACAGCGAAGAAGGAGCGTCGGCAAGACCAGATTTCCCCTGTCGCTATCACTTGTCCTCACTGCCTCACGGATCAGGTGCACCAAGCACTCGGATCGAAGATAACCCGCAGTTTTGCTGTCAGTGATCTCAAGTCGTTGCTTTAACATGACGAGATCAAGTTTCAGCGCCTCGTCGATTTGAGCCTCGACCGGGTGTGGACGGGTATAGAGTTCACCGTTCAGCCGGCGTTTTGTCAATGGTCGAGTCATTCTCTCCTCCTCGCGTAGCGCGACGGCGTCCCCCACCTGCATTTTCCATCCTCCCTAATCAGCTTAATCGACTGTGCTGGAAGAACCCGGAAAAGGAGGGAGAAACTTTTTCAAAAACAACGTCTTACGGAACAGTCCAGCGGTGACGGCGTGTTATGCCCGCTGCACATGACCTCACCCGGGCGGACCGGCGGTAGGCTGCGAGGAACGGGGAAGCCCCGCCCGCAGCGGGACATCAAGCTGCACCTGATCATAGAGAACCCGAGGGATCAGTCTGCCGCGTAGACCCGTCTCCAATTCCACCAAGCCGTAGCGCGCCAGGGTCTTCAGCGTCCGCGACAGGTTCGACTTCTCCCGTCCGGCCAGCTGCGCCAACTCCGTGAGCGAGCCGGGGTTTTCACGGGCAATCAGAGCCAGCAGCTCCTGATTACGCTCGGAGAGTACCTTGGCGAAGCTTTCGACCGAGGGAAACCAGACAGTCGGCTCCTCCCGTGCCGGCTTATACTCACCTCGCACGATTGCCAGAGTGCGGGCTTTCATCTGATCGTAGCTGGCGATGCCGATTTGTAAGGTCTTCATGACAACACTCCTCTCTCCTGCAGCACGCTGTCCACAGTGCTCCAGAAGTCTGCGAGCAGGGTGGCGGCATCCGTGTACGTGTATCGCCGGACTGTTCGGAACTGGTGTTGGGGTCTCTCTCCCCCCGCTTTCGTTTTCCAGACCGCCGCCGGTCTTTGACCGGGTGGGCGTTGTCAAACCCGACCAATCTCGTACCGTCCGGAGCATGCAGCGTCAGCGAGTAACTGAGCCCATGCGGGCGGTCCGGGGCGACGGCGGTCCGCTGCACGACGAATTTCACCCAGTGTCCGGTTTCGTCTACGAACAGCGTCTGTCCGTGCAGGTCCAGTAATGTGTCGAGACTGTGATCACGAGCAGACGTCGTCCTGAGAACAGGTTATCAGGAATTGATAACAATAGGAAGTTGGACCAACCTCTGGTCGATGCTGGATATCCACCGTATTCTTTGGCGAGGGTATCGAGTATCTCCTGTTTCTTGCGGGTCAGTTCTGGCCACCCGCCGTCTGGGGGCCGATGATGGAGGATGGACAGCCATGCCGAGGCTCTTCCTCCCCTTTTCTTTCGGGTGGGAGCTTCCAGCTGAGGTAGCCGTTCCACAAGCGCGTCCGTTGGTCCCTGTAGCGGACTTGCTCCAACAGCGCGAGCCAGAATGCTGTATGCTCATCTGTCATCTCTGGAGTCCTTACCGGAGGATATCTGGGATCTCGGCAGAGGGGAAGCTGTTGCCTCTACCATAGCTCCCTCCCCCTTCGCCCCGGCGTCTTGCATGTGCGTCATAAACGCTGTTATGCCACTCATACAAGAAATCAAAAACACGCTCGTGAAGAGACGGAAAAAGAAACTAGATGGGCCAGAAGACCAGCAAGCGAGAGATCTGGCCAAAGCCTTCTTCGACGCCGCCGATCAGAAGACGTTCGGCGGGCGGAAGAAGCGGAAGGCGTAGCGACGCGACATAACGTGGCGTGCCCTCTTCGTTTTTGTCACTTTCTATTAGACTATATAATTCCCTTTCCGAAGGAGAGGAGGCCGCCATGACCAAGCCGCAAATTATCCTGGACGAGGGCGGCAACCCGGCATTCGCCGTGATCCGGTGGCGAGAGTACGAACGCTTGATAGCGACGGGTGGCGAGGCAAGTCTGACCGACGCAGAACTGTATGACCGGGCCAAGGCAGAAAATGAAGAATCCTTTCCCATCGACGTGGCAGCCCGCTTGCTGGCGGGAGAAAACGCCGTCAGGGTGTATCGTGACTATCGCGGACTGACACAGAAGCAACTGGCCAAGGCTGTTGGCATAAACCCTATTTACCTGTCGCAGATTGAGACTGGCCGCCGTACCGGGTCGGCCCGGACTCTGGCCGCTCTTGCCGCGGCCCTGAGCGTAGACGTGGCCGACTTGACCTGAAGGGTCCGAGCTGCGTTCCGCGGCCCAAGGTGCGAACGCGCCGGTGTTCGGACGCTAGGAGCATGTGAACACACCGGCTGAGTTGGGCCGACATCGTCTTTCTGACGGTCTTCACCCTGGTGTATATCGGCCTGCGCCTCCTGCCGGTGCGTATCCAGACAGACGGCAAAAAAACGCGCAACAATCCCAAACAAACACAAGCGTCGGAAGGGGCGGATTTTCTGATCTCCCCGCCCCGCGTGCTACCATAGCCGTATGGCTAGCACATCTCCCTCTTCCGGCCGTGCGCGCCACCACGCGGCGCGCCTCTCCGTGGGCGCGGGCCTGACCCGGGCCAAAACCCCGCCCCTGGTTAAATCGGATTTTACGCGCATGAAATCCGAGTATTATCCGGCTTTACGCGAGGGCGGCAGCCTGATTATTGTCCACAATATCTTTATGGCGGTGGGGGTCATGGCGCAGTGTAAAAACGACCCGGACCTGCTGTGTATTGATATCCCGATCATTACCAACGGCCGCTGGGACGAGGAGACACGGAGATTTGTGGAGGGACAATCGGGCTGGCCGGGCCGAGGGTTCTAAAAGGGGGGTGTTATGGATCACAATGCCGAAAAAAAGGGCCACAACCATCAATTCACCATGAAGCCTTCTAAGTACCTGAAAAATCTCACTTTTAGAAAAGAGAGGGGGGGGTAATGCTTGCTGCAGTTAGCAAACGGGATGTTGCAATCTTTTTGGAAACGCACAATCTGGATGAATCCCCAGAGCATATGGTATGTTTGGGCTGTGTTTCTCCCTGGGAAGAAAGGAGTTTGCATGACGAAAAAGACGTTTTTACGGACTGGGGTCGCGCTGGCAACGGCACTCCTGCTGACTGCCACCATAGCGCCGACCCTTGCCGCGGACGCCGACCCGCCGGACACCGACCCGCCGGACGCTGAAGCCCGCCAAGAGCCGCAGAAACTGGAAGCGCTCGTCGTGACCGGCTCGCGTATCCAGAAGGCCAATTTGGTCAGTTCCAGCCCGGTCATCCAGATCGACGCCGAAGACTTGTCGTTCCAGGGCACCGTCCGGGTCGAGGACATGCTGCGCAACCTGCCGCAGGTGTACTCCGGTCAGAACGCCAGCCAATCGAATGGTGCCACCGGCACCGCTACCCTGAATCTGCGCAACCTGGGCGCGAAGCGCACCCTGGTGCTGGTCAACGGCCGGCGCTTGCCGGCCGGCTCGCCGCTGCAAGGCGGGGTCGGCGCCGATATCAACCAGATTCCAGGCGCGCTGATCAAGAGCGTTGAGGTGTTGACCGGCGGCTCCTCGGCCACCTACGGGTCGGATGCGGTCGCCGGCGTGGTCAACTTCCTGATGGTTGATGACTTCGAGGGCATCAAGCTGGATTATCAGTTTAGCCAGTACCAGCACGGCAACGGCAACGACAAGTGGCAGCGGATTGTCCGGGACGCCGGGTATGAGGTCGCCGATGGCTCGGTCTCGGACGGCGACATCTCGAATGTATCGCTGATCATGGGCAAAAACCTGGAGCGTGGCAATGTCACTGTCTACGGCACCTACCGTAATATTGACCCGGTGCTCCAGGCGGGCCGCGATTACAGCTCGTGCGCCTTGAGCAACGACCTCACCGAGTGTTCCGGTTCGGCAACCCAGCCGCAGGGCACCTTTTCTGACTTCGGCGTGCTGAGAAGTCAGGGCTTGGAGAGCTTCGACTACAAGGTCGAGGGCGACCAGTTCGTGCCCCGCCAGGGGACCCTCTTTAACTACGGTCCGTCGAACTATTTTCAGCGTCCCGATAAGCGTTGGACTGCCGGTCTGTTTGCGCACTACGATGTGCACGACCACGTCGAGGCCTACACCGAGTTCATGTTCATGGACAATCGCTCCGTAGCCCAGATCGCACCCTCGGGCGCATTCTTTGTGACCGATACGCTGGGCTGCAGCAATCCATTCCTGTCCCAGCAGCAGTTTGAAGCCCTGTGTGGCGTGTATGGGTTGACGCGAGATGACGTCCAGAACGTCTTTATCGGCCGCCGGAATGTAGAGGGCGGTAACCGGCAAAACGACCTGCACCACACCTCCTATCGTGGCGTGTTCGGCCTGCGCGGAGACCTCACTGATAGTTGGCGCTACGACCTGCACTATCAATACTCCGAGGTCCGCATGGAGAGCACCTACCTGAACGACCTGTCGATCACCCGGATCGGGCGGGCGCTGGACGCGGCCAGAGACCCCGGCACAGGTCAGGTCGTGTGCCGTTCCGTGCTGGATGGCTCCGACCCGAGCTGTGTGCCCTGGAACATCTTTCGGACGGGTGCGGTGACGCAAGAGATGGTTGACTACCTGACCTTGCCCTTGCTCGCCCGGGGGACCACCGACCAGACTGTCGTGTCCGGTTATATCGCTGGTAATCTTGGCCAGTACGGTATCAGGTCTCCATTTGCCACAATCGGCCTGGACCTGGTCTTGGGCGGTGAATACCGCGACGAAAATCTCAAGTTCAAACCCGACCGGGGCTACCGGAGCGGCGATGGTGCCGGCCAGGGCGGGGCAAGACAGCCCGTCAGCGGGGGGTCCGACGTGACGGAATTCTTCATCGAAGCCAGTGTCCCCCTGATTGAAGGCGCACCCTTTGTGGAAGAACTGGGACTGGATGGGGGCTATCGCTATTCCGACTACGATTACGGCGAGCAAACCAATACTTTTGGTATCCGGGCGGGGTGGGCCATCAATACCGACCTCAGGCTGCGGGCCAGTTTCCAGCGGGCGATTCGCGGACCGAATGTGCAGGAACGGTTCCTGCCGCAGGGTTTCAACCTGTTCGAGATGAACGCCGACCCGTGTGGCGGTCCCGTCACAGACGGCCGGACGGCTGAAGGCCGCACTTTTGCGGAGTGCGCCCGGAGTGGCGTGACGGCGAGCCAGTTCGGCAATATCGAAAGTTCACCGGCTGCTCAGTATAACTTTCTGCAAGGCGGCAACCCGGACCTGGCACCGGAAGAATCGGATACCTACTCCTTTGGCTTGGTTTGGACCCCGCGCTTTGTCGAGGGTTTCAACTTCAGCGTGGACTACTATTCGATCAAGATCAGGAAAGGTATCAGCGCCTTGACGCCGGAGTTCATCCTGACTGAATGTCTGGACGGCAACATCTCTCAGTGCGCCAAGGTCCGACGCGGGCGGAGCGGGGACCTGTGGCTGGGGTCCGATGTCGACAGCAGCGGCCACCTTGTGTCCTTGCTGGACAACTTGGCCATCGAGGAAGTGCAAGGTTACGACATCACCGCCAGCTATGACCTCCCTCTGAGTGTCATAGGAATGGGCCGCTGGGGGCGGCTACGCTTGAGTGACATCCTCTCGATTACCTCCACCTGGGACCAGCAGGAGTTGCGCGGGGCGCGCAAGGTAGACTGCGCCGGCAAATGGGGGGCCACGTGTGGCTATCCGACCCCGGATATTCGGAACAATCTGCGCGCCACCTGGGTGACCCCGTGGGGCGTCCGGCCCAGTTTCATGTGGCGTTACATCAGCGGCATCGAAGATCTCAACTCGACCCAAGTCGATCTTGGTGCGCGGCACTACTTCGACCTGGCCGCGATTTGGAATTATAATGCGTACACCAGCATCCGTGTCGGCATCAACAACCTGTTCGATACCGCACCGCCGATTGCCGGCAGTGCAGCAGGGCCATCCATCAGCGGCAACGGCAACACCTTCCCCGGCCTGTACGACGCCCTGGGCCGGTATTGGTTTGTCGGGGTGAGCGTCGGGTTCTCCTAGCCGCCTGTGGTACAGGCCTTTTCCGTCTCGAAACGTCAGATAGGCAGCTATGGGGAAGCCACAGCTTGTTGTGATTACCGGGCCAACGGCAAGCGGGAAAACCGCGCTTGCTATTGCGTTGGCCAGCCACTATCAGGCCGAAATTGTGAATGCCGATTCGCGCCAAGTGTATCGGCATCTGGATATTGGCACAGCAAAACCCACCCCCGCCCAGCAGGGTCTGATTCCTCATCATCTGGTTGATCTGGTTGATCCGGATGGGTCTTTTGACGCGGCTCGCTTTCGCGAGCATGCATCCCGCGCCATTGACGATATCGTTCGGCGTGGCAAGCGGGTGTTTGTCGTGGGTGGGACAGGACTCTATGTGCGGGCGTTGACCCGAGGGCTGTTTGCTGGCCCAGCCGCTGATACGGCTCTACGGGCTCGCTTGCAGCAGCAGGAAAACCGAGCCGGGCGCGGCTTTCTGCATCGGCAATTACAACACGTTGACCCTGCATCGGCAGCCCGCCTACACCCCAATGATACCGTTCGACTCATCCGGGCGCTCGAAGTGTTTCAGCTCAGCGGGACGCCGATGAGTCAGTGGCAACGTGAACACGGGTTTCGGGAACGACCTTTTGAAACCTTGCTGATTGGACTTGCTGTTGAGCGGAAAACTCTATATCAGCGGATTGAGCAGCGTTGTCGGGCGATGCTCGACGAGGGATTGGTTGCAGAGTTGCAACGGATCTGGGCACTTGGCTATAGCCCTGAGCTGCCTGTTTTGCAAACGATTGGATATGCCCAGACGGGTCGTCTGCTGGGCGGAGAGTATGAACGCGAAGAAGCGTTGGAGCACATGACACACGAAACCCGTCGCCTTGCCAAGCGCCAGATGACTTGGTTTGGCGCCGAGCCTGAGATGCGCTGGTTTGCGCCGACACAGACGGCGGAGATCCGTCTGGCGATCGATCAATTTTTTGCCATTCCAACTCATTAGCGTGTTGGACGACACGCGCAGGACACAGGCATGCAGACAAACTACCTGGATTTTGAAAAACCGTTGCTCGATATCGATAAGCGGATTGATGCGCTGACAAAATTGGACGTCTACTCAGCAGAAGAGCAGGCTGAGCTTGCACAACTGGAAACCGAGCAACGGGCACACGAATCAGAGATTTACCACACGCTGCCGGCCTGGGAACGCATTCAGCTGTCACGCCACACTGACCGACCATACACGCTTGATTATATTGAGCAGCTGTGTACGGAGTTTGTGGAGTTGCATGGCGACCGTGCTTTTGCTGACGATCCGGCCATAGTCGGCGGGCTGGCTCGCTTCCAGGGCCAAGCTGTGGTGGTGGTTGGCCACCAACGTGGCCGGACGGTGGCGGAAAAAGTCCGCCGCAATTTTGGTATGCCGCGTCCTGAGGGCTATCGGAAGGCGCTGCGTTTATTCCATTTGGCTGAGCGTTTCCATCGGCCCGTCTTGACCTTCATTGATACGCAAGGGGCGTACCCGGGCATTGGGGCCGAAGAGCGCGGCCAAGCCGAGGCAATTGCTCGGAATATACGCGAATTAGCTGGCCTGCGGACACCCGTCATTGTTGTTGTGATTGGCGAAGGCGGCAGTGGCGGCGCACTTGCGCTTGGGGTTGGCGACCGGGTGCTGATGCAGGAAAACGCCTGTTACTCGGTCATTACTCCAGAGGGCTGCGCGGCCATTCTGTACGGAGAACAGACTCCAGAACGGGCGGCCCGAGCTGCTGAGGCGATGAAGATTACGGCGCCCGACCTGTTTGCCTTAGGCGTGACGGATGAAATCGTAGCTGAGCCACAAGGCGGGGCGCACCGGCATCCCAGAGCCGCTATTGCTGCTGTTGGTACGGCTATTGAGCGGCATTTGAAAGAAATTATGGCGCTTCCAAGCGACGAACTTTTGGCCCACAGATACAAAAAATTTCGCAGTATGGGGACGGCAGCGGTCGTCGACCGGGGGACTGGGACCTAACGATTCACCGCCCAAGGGCGTCTGTCCCGCAATGGGTACGTCACTGCTATGCATAGACGCGCCGAGTGAATCGTAGTACAAAACGACCGTCCCGCGAAACGTCCCCTTTGGAACCACAACACTATGCAAGAGCAGAACAGATCATATTTTTTTCAACAGGTGATAACTCGTGCCGACAAGACGCTCTGCTAGCGCCTCACTCGACCCACTGCGCCAACAAATTGACCGGATTGATGGGCAGGTCTTACGCCTTATTAACCGCCGTGCCCGGCTCGCTCAGCGGATCGGTCAAGCGAAGCAACAAGACAACGCTCTTGCCTACGTACCAAGCCGTGAACGGCAAATCATGGCCCGCTTATCCAAACTGAATCCCGGCCCGCTGTCTGACTCCGCTGTCCGAGCCATTTATCGCGAAATTATTTCAGCCTCACGGGCACTCGAACAGCTGCCTAAGATTGCCTATTTTGGCTCGGCCGCTTCCTCTACGCATATCGCGGCCCGGGAACAGTTTGGTGCCCAGGCCGAGTTTGTGTCGGCTGCGACGATTCCCCAGGTCTTTGCCGAGGTTGAGCAGGGACGCACCCATTATGGTGTCGTCCCGATTGAAAATTCGAGTGAAGGGGCGGTTGGAGTGGCGCTTGATATGTTTGTCGAGTCGCCCTTGTGTATCATTGCCGAGCGGTGTGTGGCAATTGACCACTGCCTGCTGAGTCGGGCGCAGCGGATTGATCGGGTGAAACGTGTCCTCGCCCATCCGCAGGCGCTCGGCCAATGCCGACGCTGGCTGGCGACGCATCTGGCTGCGGCAACGATTGAAGAGGCGAGTAGTCACGCGCGGGCAGCGGAACTGGCAGCGGCCGATAACCGTACCGCTGCCATCGCCGCTCGTCTGGCCGCTGACGAGTATCGCCTCAACGTGCTGGCGGCAAATATCCAAGATCAGGCTGCGAACGTGACCCGCTTTGCCGTCGTCGGCCCCGCGCAGCCGTCGAAGCCGACCGGACACGATAGAACCGCCCTGTTTTTGTCAGTCGGCAACCAGACTGGTGTCCTGCATACTGTGTTGAAACCCTTTGCCGATCATGGGATCAATTTGCTGCGTATTGAATCGCGGCCGTTCAAAGGAAACCCCTGGGAGTCTCTCTTTTTTATCGATATTGAAGGCCACGTCAGCGACGCGCCTCTGGTCCGTGCATTGCAAGACATTGAGCCGCTGTGTGTCCAGGTCAAAATCCTGGGCTCGTACGCAACTGCCCAACATTCAGCAAAAACTGCCCAACAGACCTGAGACTCTTTAAGAATGCCCAAGCATACCTGAGGCTTTCGGCGCAGAGTGTATGGATATTAGCAAATACGTTCCTGAGTGGGTTTTGTCTCTCACTCCGTATCAACCGGGCATGCCGATCGAAGAGGTCGAACGCGAATACGGGATTCGCAGCTCAATCAAAATCGCCTCAAATGAAAATCCGCTCGGTCCTTCGCCCCGGGCTGTCGCGGCTATTACGGCTGCCTTGCCCACTCTGCATCTGTATCCTGATGGCGATGCCTTTTCCCTCAAAAGGCGACTGGCCGAGAAGCTTGGGATTGACCGCTCACGGCTCATTCTGGGCAATGGCTCTAATGAGCTGATAGAAATGATCGTCCGGACCTTCCTGCGGGTCGGCGAATCGATTGTGGTTGGTGCGCATGCCTTCGCAATCTATCGCTTGGTCAGCACCGCCGCTGGCGGCCGGACGATTGCGGTGCCGCATACAGGGTTCCACTTCGATCTCGCTGCTATGGCTGACGCTATTGAGCCGGATACGCGGATTGTGTTTCTCGATAATCCCAATAATCCAACGGGTACAATTTTTACCCGGAGCGATTGGGATGCCTTTCTGCAGCGCGTGCCGAATGATGTCTTGGTTGTTGTTGATGAAGCCTATTTTGAGTTTGTTGACGATCCAGCCTATCCGAACTCTCTTGACGCCCATCTCGATGGGCGGTTGATTGTCACCCTACGAACCTTCTCGAAGATCTATGGACTGGCCGGACTGCGGGTCGGCTACGGAGTCGCGTCACCCGAAATCATCGATGCATTGAATCGTATCCGTCAGCCGTTTAACGTCAATAGTCTGGCCCAGGTCGGAGCCCTCGCCGCGCTTGACGACGGCGAACATATCCGCCGCACCCAGGAGAATAATACTCGGGGGTTAGCCTACTTGCGGCGTGAACTCGACCGTTTAGGCTTGGCATATGTACCGAGCTGGGCCAATTTTCTGCTGATAAAAATTGGGCTTGGGATGGCACAGCAACTCCTGGTGACTGGGATTATTGTCCGGCCGATGGAAGGCTATGGGTATCCGGGGTATGCCCGAGTGAGTGTCGGAACTCCAGAAGAAAACCAGCGGTTTGTGGCGGCTCTGGAGCAGGTGGGACAAAAAAGCTGATTGCTGAAAGCTGTGTTATGCTATTCAAGCGTCTTGTCATTGCTGGTGTCGGCCTGATTGGCGGCTCGCTGGGGTTGGCTGCACGCGAACGTGGGCTCATCCGCGAAGTCGTGGGTTTTGGTCGGACTGAGGCCAATCTCAAAATCGCTCTGGAGCGCGGTATTATTGATTCGTATACGTTTGATCCAGCCGAGGCGGCTGCCGGGGCCGATCTTTTTCTCCTGGCCGTGCCGGTGGCAGCGACTGGTCGGGTGATGGCGCAGTTTATTCCCTATCTTCGGCCTGGCTGCATTGTGACCGATGCCGGGAGTGTCAAAGAACAGGTAGTGACTATCTTGGAGCAGCTCCTGCCGCCCAGCTTACCCTGCGTTGGGGCGCATCCCATTGCGGGTACTGAGAACGCTGGAGCGGGGGCTGCCTTTGCCTCGCTGTTTGAGGACCAGCTATGCATTTTGACCCCAACGGCGACAACTGACCACACGGCATTGGCTCGGGTCCGCGCGCTGTGGGAAGGGGTCGGGATGCGGGTTGAAGAGATGGATATACGTATCCATGACCAGGTGCTGGCTCGGGTGAGTCATCTGCCGCATATGATTGCGTTTAGCGTGATGAATGCCATGCTGGCGAAGCCTGTGCCAGGGGTGGATGCCCTCGCTTATTCAGGCAGTGCCTTTGACAGTCTGACGCGAGTGGCAGCGAGCCCAGTTGAGATGTGGCGGGACATCTGTGTGGAGAACCGTGACGCCTTGCTGTCAGCCGTGACTGAGTTTGAGACGGCCTTAGCCCAGCTTAAAACTGCTATTGCCAAGGGGGATGGAAAGGCTTTGGCAGACGCCATGGCGCAGGCGCAGATGGAACGCCGGCGCTTAACCCGCATGAGGGAGCCGTCATGAGTGACGCATTACTCATCAATCCTGCTTCGGCTGGGGTGCGGGGTGAGGTTTCTTTTCCTGGGGATAAGTCTATCAGTCACCGGGCAGTGATGTTTGCGGCCATTGCTCAGGGCGAAAGTTGTATTCGGAATTGTTCTTTGGGCGGGGATAATCGGAGTACGATTGGCGCGTTCCGAGCGCTAGGGGTGAGGATCACCCAGCACGGGACACAGGTCGTCGTGCACGGCCGGGGCTGGGAGGGGCTGCAAGCTGCCAATCAGACTATTGACTGTGGAAATTCTGGCACAACGACTCGATTGCTGTGTGGACTGTTGGCTGGGCGACTCTTTGCCTCAGTGCTGGATGGTGATGCGTCGCTGCGCAGCCGCCCAATGGGACGGGTGATTGATCCGTTACGCAAAATGGGCGCTCGTATTACGAGTGAGGGAGGGGACAACCGGGCGCCTGTGCGTATTCATGGAGTTGCGCCAGACCGTCCCCTGCATGGGTTTTTGTATCGTAGTCGTGTTGCCAGTGCACAGATCAAATCTTCGCTAATGCTTGCTGGGCTCCAGGCCCAAGGCACGACCCAGGTGTGGGAGCCTGTTCGCTCGCGGGATCACACCGAACGGATGCTGCCGGCATTTGGCGCTCAGGTCAGCGTCCAAGGCACGACAGTTTCCGTGGCGGGGGGACAGTCCCTGCAGGCGTGTGAGGTCGATGTTCCGGGCGATATCTCCTCTGCGGCCTTTTTTATTGGGGCTGCACTGATTGTTCCAAATTCTGTCGTCCGCATCCGTGAGGTGGGTTTAAATCCAACCCGAACCGGGGTGCTTGATGTATTCCGGGCCATGGGCGGCTCGCTGAAAATTGTCAATGAAAGAGAGATATGTGGCGAACCGGTCGGAGACGTTGTGGTTGAAACAAGTGCGCTGAAGGGGATCGAAATCGACGGAGAACTCGTGGTGCGAGCGATTGACGAGTTGCCGATTATTGCGGTTGTGGCGGCATGTGCACAGGGCACAACAACTATCCGTGGAGCGCAGGAATTGCGGGTCAAAGAGAGCGACCGGATTCAGACTATTGCTAGTGCGCTCCAGACGCTAGGGGTCACACTGACAGAGCTGCCGGATGGGCTTGTTATTGAAGGGAGAGGTGTGCCTTCTCGGCATCAGGTGCACTATGCGTCCCCTCCATTTCAGTCGGGCAGCGTCCACACTGCTGGGGATCACCGCATTGCCATGGCGCTGAGTGTGGCAGGGCTGGTGGCAGCCGAACCGATTGTGCTAGATGACGCGACGTGCGTTGCGATTTCCTTTCCTGATTTCTACAGTTTGGTGCAGGGTCTGACCGGAGCACGGATACAGGCCGTATGAAAACAGGTCTCATCATTGCCATTGATGGCCCAGCTGGAGCGGGTAAAAGCTCGACGAGTCGCTTGTTGGCCGAGCGTCTTGGCTATCGGTACGTTGATACAGGTGCCCTCTACCGGGCAGTTGGGCTGTTGGCCTGGGAGCAAGGCATTCAGCCCGATGACAGTCCGAGTTTGGCGGCTGTGTGTGCATCGCTTGCGCTCCGTTTTGAGCCCGATTCGGCTGGGCAGCGTCTGTTTATTGGCGGGCGTGATGTCACACGCGAGATCCGCCGCCCCGAGGTCAGTCAAATGGCATCGAAAGTTTCTGCTCAGCCGGTTGTACGAGAGCACTTACTGGCCCTCCAGCGTGACCTCGGTAAAGATGGCAGTGCTGTCCTCGAAGGGCGAGATATTGGCACGGTGGTATTTCCGGATGCTGATATGAAGGTCTATTTGGACGCGTCGTCTGAGGAGCGCAGTCGGCGACGCTATGCTGAACTAGCGCAAAAGGGAACGGCTACGTCGCTGGAGGCGACACGTGAGGATATGCAGGAGCGTGATGAGCGCGATAGTGGCCGTGTCCATGCGCCCTTGCGCGCGGCCTCGGATGCTATCATTCTTGACACGACCGGCCTCAGCCTAGCACAGGTGGTAGACGCACTCGTCAAGAGGGTAGAAACCTATGCCAGTCGCAGGCAGAGTGCAGCAAGCGGCGCAAGTGGTGATGAAAAAAGGGGAAAATAAAACTCCAGCTCTTGCAACCTGATGGAGAGGAGGGTATGGAAAGGCGAGGAATAGGGAGTCTCGCAGGGGGTACACTAATAACATGGAACATAACAAAGCCGAACCAACCGAACTTGAAGAAGCACAAACTCAGAGCGGGCAGAGCAAGAATGACACTGAGGAAGATCTTAATCAGCCAAACGGCCAAGCCGAAGAGGCCGGGCCTCAAGCTGAAAGTGCTGCGGGTGGCGAATCTGCTGGCGAATCCGCTGAAGAAGCTGCCGGAGATCCTGTCCGGGAAGGTCTTGACCGGCCTCAAGGAGCACTTGCCCAGAGCGAAGAGGGTGCTGGCGAAGATTTTAGCCAACTCTTCGAGGAGAGTTTACGGACGGTCAAGCCTGGCGAGGTCGTTCGTGGGCGGGTGGTGAACATCGGTGCAGAAGTCATTACCATCGATATTGGCTATAAGTCTGAAGGGCAAATTCCTGTCTCCGAGTTTCGTACGCCTGATGGACAGCTATCAGTCAGCGAAGGCGACGAGGTTGAGGTCTTTTTTGATTCTGCCGATGCCGAGCAAGAAGGGATTGTCTTATCCCGGGCAAAAGCTGAGGAGTTTCGTGTCTGGCACGAAATTGAGGAAGCCCACACAAACAACATTCCGCTCGAAGGGGATATTGTTGGCAAAGTCAAAGGTGGCCTCAAAGTTGATATTGGCGTCCCAGCCTTTCTGCCTGGCTCCCATGTCGATCTGCGTCCGGTGCGTGATCTGGATCGTTTCATTGGGCGGCGTGGGAAGTTTGCTGTCCTGAAATATAACCGTTCGCGGGCCAATGTGGTGGTGTCGCGACGAGCTGTGCTTGAACAAGATCGGGCCAGCTTGCGTGAAGATACGCTTCAACTGCTTGAAGAGGGCGTGATTCTCGAAGGAACCGTCAAGAATATCACTGACTATGGTGCCTTTGTTGACCTGGGTGGAATCGACGGACTGTTGCACGTCACTGATATGTCATGGGGCCGCATCGGTCATCCATCCGAGATGGTGAAAGCCGGCGAAACAATCAAGATTGTTGTCTTAAAATATGATGCGGAGCGTGAGCGGGTATCGCTTGGTCTGAAGCAGCTGATACCTGATCCATGGATCACCGTTGCCGAACGCTATACGGTTGACGGCAGGGCGCATGGAAAAATCGTTAGTCTGGCTGATTATGGGGCATTTGTTGAATTAGAAAGTGGAGTTGAGGGGCTGCTCCACGTCTCTGAAATGTCCTGGACCAAACGAGTCCCCCACCCTTCGAAACTGCTGTCTGTTGGCGAAGAAGTCGATGTGGTTGTGCTGGACGTGAGTCCCGAACACCGTCGTATTTCGCTCGGCCTCAAGCAAGTGTCGCAGAACCCCTGGGAGCTGGTGCGTCAGAACCATCCAGTTGGCAGTCACATTGAGGGTAAAGTCAAAAGCATCACCGACTTTGGGGTGTTTGTTGAGGTCGAAGATGGCATCGATGGGCTGGCTCATATTTCAGATCTGCATTGGACCAAAAAGGTCAAGCATCCGTCTGAACTGTTCAAAAAAGGTGATGATGTTGCGGCCGTGGTGCTTGGCGTTGATGTCGCCAATGAACGCGTTTCCCTGGGGATTAAACAGGCGGTGACTGATCCATGGCAAACGTTGACCGACCGGCATCCGGTTGGCAGTCGGGTCACAGGAAAAATCACGAGCGTGACGGATTTTGGTATCTTTGTTGAAATTGAAGACGGCATTGAGGGCTTGGTTCATATTTCTCAGCTGTCAACCGAGCGGATTGAGAAACCCTCTGCGCTCTTTGAGGTCGGCACAGACGTTGAGGCTGAGGTGATCCATATTGACGTTCGTGAGCATAAGATGGGGCTCAGTATTAAAGCGCTGCGCCGGACGGAAGAGCGAGCCGATATGGAAGCTTACTTGCAGCATGATCGAGAAGAGACCCGGTTCTCCTTTGAAGATATTCTAGGCGAGGAATTACATCTCGATCGGGATGAGGGTGAGGAGAAAGGCCGTCAGAAAGCCTAAGGGGCAGGGCTGTGACCAAGCGTGATCTCATTGAGGAAGTTGCGGAACGCTACCCCCGTTTTTCACGGCGTGAGGCCGAAGTAATGGTCAACGCTGTGTTCGATAGTATGACGGATGCCCTGGTGAAGGGTGAACGCATCGAAATTCGGGGCTTTGGCAGTTTCATTATTAAGCACCGTCCCACTCGGGAAGGACGCAATCCACGGACTGGTACCGTCGTGTCAGTGGCAGCCAAACGGGTACCCTTGTTCAAAGTCGGCAAAGAATTGCGTTTGCGAGTGGATAGTCAAATCGATCAAACTGATTCCGCTGATTCTGCTAATCCTGATGGAGCTGACATGGACGGGCAGGCCGAAATGCCAGCCCGTTTCCGTCAGGGCGCATCGACTGAAAGTGCAGAGGAGAGGTAAACACCGCCGTGCAACAGACCAGTGAAACCCTACGTCAGGAAGTCCATACGCTTGGAGATCTGAAGAAAGCTGGCTATCATCCGAGGCCCGTCCGCGAGGAGATGCGGGCGAATCTGTTGCGTGTCGTGGCCTCTCGCGAGCAGATATTGTCTGGGATTATTGGCTACGAAGAGACGGTCATTCCACAGATTGAGAATGCTGTTCTCGCTGGCCATCATATGGTTTTCCTTGGAGAGCGGGGCCAGGCTAAATCGCGTATTATTCGGGGCCTGATGTCCTTATTGGACCCGTATATACCCATCATCCGTGATGCGGAGATTCCGGAGAATCCCTTCGAGCCCATCTCTCCACAGGGCAAGCGTCTGCTGGCAGAACGGGGCGGTGATCTTGAGATCAGTTGGCTCGCGCGTGATGAGCGCTACGCTGAAAAACTCGCCACGCCAGATGTTGCTGTGGCTGACCTGATTGGTGAAGTTGATCCGATTAAAGTGGCTGAAGGGCGCTACCTGTCAAACGAAGAGACCGTCCACTATGGACTGATTCCTAGGATCAATCGTGGCATCTTTGCTGTGAATGAACTGCCGGACCTGACGGAAAAAGTCCAGGTCGGCCTGTTCAACCTGATGGAAGAAAAAGACGTTCAGATCAAGGGTTTTAAAATTCGTCTCCCGCTCGACGTGATGATTGTGGCCAGTGCCAACCCTGAGGACTACACCAGCCGGGGGCGCATTATTACACCGCTCAAAGATCGTTTCGATGCCCAGATTCGGACTCACTACCCCCGCTCGCTTGACCATGAGATTGCGATCATGGAACAAGAGGCAACGACGTTTCCACGCGGCGAGCTGGTCTTTGAGGTGCCCCAGTTTATGAAGGAAATTCTGGCTCAACTGACTATGGAAGCCCGGGATTCAAATGAAATTAATCAAGCCTCCGGGGTAAGTGTACGGGTCACGATCAATAATTTTGAAAGCCTTCTTAGCAATGCCGAGAAGCGGGCAGTCCGCTTAGGCGAGACCAGTGTTGTGCCCCGGATCAGTGATCTGCATGCGCTGTACCCGTCTACGGCCGGAAAGATTGAGCTGGAATATTCGGGCGAAGAGAAAAAAGACGGTGAAATTGTTGAGCGCCTGATTAATCGAGCAGTCCAGAAAGTGTTTGATCGCTATGTGGCTCTTGATGGACTGGCCTCGGTTGTTGACTATTTCCAGAATGGTGGCGGGGTCGAAATTTCTGACGCTATGTTGGCAACACAATATTTGGAAGGCAATCGGAACATCGCTGGTTTAGACGAAAGTATCAAAGCTTTGGGTGCCGACTCACAACCCGGTTTAGTCGCCGCCGCAACGGAATTTATCTTTGAAGGACTCCATCTGCACCAAAAGCTCAATAAAGAGAGCGCGGGCGGGCGCCATACCTACGGGGCCTAGTTTGCTCTGCTTGGGAATGCCGTTCTCTTCACCACCCTGTCTTATCTACGTGATGCACCCAATACACACCGCAGCCATATGATCACTATACGCTACACTGCCTGGGATGGGAGTCAGCGAGTCCAGCTGTCGGCTGACAAGATCTTCGAGGAACTTGCTGATCACCTGTCCACGACGGACGACATGCGCCAAGCCATGGAGAAGCTCATGCGCCAAGGTGTGGAGGGCGAGAATGACGAGAAAGTCAAAGGACTGGATGATCTCGTCCGCGACCTGCGCGAGGAAATGCGTGAGCGGTATCGGCAAGCGAATCTCGATTCCTCTATGGACGAGATGCAGCAGAAGCTTGAGAACATTCTGAATCAGGAACGTCAAACCCTCCAGGACAATAAAGCCCAGAATCCAGAGCTCGAAAAAAACGAAGAATTTCTCGAGCGTCTGCCGCAGCGGATGAGCGATAAAATGGAGAAGCTGAGCCGCTATCCATTTGAAGATGAAGCTGCCCAAGAGGCGTTTAACGAACTCATGCAAGAGTTCGATAATATTCGCTCTCTGGAAGACTTCCAGCGGCGCTACAATGATTTATTCAACGGCCCGCAGTCGCTCACCTATGACGAGGCCCTGGACCTGATGAAAGAGATGACTCAGCTGCAGGAGATGGAGCAAAACCTGCTGTCTGGTCAGCCTGATAAAATTGACCCAAATATGCTCCAAGACATGCTCGGCCAGGGCGCCTTACAGGACTTTGAAAATCTGCAACAGATGCAGGCGTTGCTGCAAGAAGCCGGTTTTGTCATCCCGCGCGAAGGGCGTTTACAACTGTCGCCCAAAGGCGTCCGCCGGATTGGCCAACTCGCACTCCAAGATATCTATACGGCGCTGATTCGTGACCGTTCTGGCATGCATGCCTCAGACCATCGAGGGCTTGCTGAGATCAAGGTGAATGAGACCAAGCCATACAGATATGGCGATCCGTTTCATATGGATTTGGTTGGAACGCTCAAAAAATCAGTGGCTCGGAATGGCACTGGCGTCCCGCTCAGAATTCAGCCCGACGATTTCACGGTGTACGATACCGACCATGCCACAACAACATCAACGGTTCTCCTGCTCGATATGAGCTGGTCGATGAGTTGGGAGGGCCGCTTTGGCGCGGCCAAGAAAGTTGCCTTAGCCTTAGAGAGCCTGATTCGGACTCGTTACCCGCGCGATTATTTTGCAATTGTGGGTTTTTTCACCCGTGCTGTTGAGCTCAAAATTAAAGATTTGCCTGAGGCCAGCTGGAATATGGGTGACCCCTTCACCAATCTCCAGGATGGAATCCGGATGGCATCTGAGCTGATTCATCGCCATCCGAGTCAGAATAGGCAGGTCATCGTTGTCACGGACGGACAGCCGACAGCCTATTTTTCGCATGGCCGGTTGTACTGTGAGTGGCCGCTCTCATTTGGCGGAATCAGTATGAAAGCCGCTCAGGAAACGCTGAAAGAGGTCAAGCGGGCAACCCAGCGTGGTATCACGATCAATACCTTCATGCTTGACGATAGCCCGAGTTTGCGCGCCTTTGTTGAGAATATGACCCAACTGAACCGCGGACGAGCTTTCTACACCCGCCCTGACAGTTTAGGCGAGTATCTGCTGGTTGATTACGTGTCGAAGAAAAAAAAGAAATTGTAGAAAGGGGACGCAGTCGCACCTCAGCGTCCTGTTCCCTGCTCCTTGCTGTGTGTTATCTCCCGTAGCGCCCGTTGCTCATCTGCCAGCATTTCGGCAAACGCTTCTGCCTCAAGTCCCCGGTAGCGATTCAGCGCGGCGGTGACTTTTCCCTGGCCTTCACTCTCCGCCATATTTGCGAGTTTTTCAGCCACCCAAGTGAGGTGCTGTTCTTCGTCGGCCTGGAGTTCCTGCAGAACTGCGAGCGTATCAGGGTCAACATCTGGTCGCGCTGCATGTTCTTCGTAGCGTTTGCGCGAACGCTCTTCCACCACGTAGGTGAGGGCAACCAGATCGAGCAGATTTGCCGGTAGGCCGGTTTTACGACGTAAGTGGCGATGATAGCCATTATCAATACGAACAGGCACGCCGCCCAAGGCACGAATCCGCTCTGTCCACAGCCACGCGTGATTCGTTTCATCGGCCAGATGACGGGCGAGCTTCTCTTGTAGGCCGAGGTCATCCATCCGATTAATGAGACGCAGAATAAGATCGGCGCCTCGAAGCTCCGCCTCGCGGTAGTAGTTAAACAGTAAGATGTCGTAGGCGTTCTTATCCATGCATCTGATCTCCCCCACATGCTGCCTGTCTTGTCTTAGCTGAACATACTAGAACGGAGCAAGCCCAGTCGAGAAACAGTCAGACTTTTTGAGCACAGTTGTAGAGCGAGTGGAAAAGTGGGAAGAAAATTTTCCTCCGAGGAAGAGATTCGGGCCCAGCGATTACGCAGCCATGAGCTGGTCTAGGCAAGCTGGCAAGCTGTTCAGACTGTCCAGCTCATAGTCCGGTCGGGTATTGCCGAGCTGTTCGCGGATCTGAGGAGGTAGGTCTGCGATAGAGATGCCTTTGCGATTAAGCCACACACCATGAATCCCGACTGCCTGCGCGCCAACAATATCATGCAGCAGGGAATCGCCAACATAGATCGCATGTTCTGGACGGCAACCAGCTGCATTGAGTGCAGCCTGAAAAATGGCGGGATCGGGCTTGCCACGCGGAAACTCGCCGCCCACAAAAATACGCTCAAAAAAGAGATTTAAGCCACTTTTTTCGACTTTTGTGCGCTGCATGGCTGGGGCACCATTGGTCAGTAGGCTGAGCGGGAAACGCTCGGTCAGTTGGGATAAGAGTGGAACCACGTCAGGGTAGGGCTGGCAGTGACGCAGGCGGTGTTGCCAATAGATATTCGCGGCTTGGCGCTCCACTACGGGATCATGATAGTCCCAGACTGAGAGGGTGTGTTGCCAGACTGCCATGAGCATGGCTTCGGGCGAGGAAAGGTGGCGTAAATAGCGATCATAATCTCCCCAGGCCGTATCTGAAGCCTGGCGATAGGTGTGTATCAGGTTTCCAAGGGGGATATCGGGCCAGCGGCGGAGTATGACTGCGCAAGCCTGATCAAGTGCTTCACGAATCGAATCGCCATCATCGGCGAGCGTCCCATCAAAGTCAAAAAAAATAGCTTTCAGCATTATGCAGTGGCGCGCAGAGCCTGGTCTGATTCTTGGTCTAAATTTTCTGCTGTAGGGGCTGCTTCAGTCTCTGACGCAGTCTGTGTATTATGCCCTTCGTCAGCGGGTGGCGCAATTGGATCACGTCGGGTCCGACGACGGACGAGGCTGTCTCGCCTTTGGGATTGGAGCTGGTGTCTGGTTGTTTGAGACGCATAACTTTGGCTTTGGTCTTTTGCATGCTATACTTGCCCCTCTGCTTATCAGAGCGGCAAAATAGAGTGGACCCACAGCCTCTTTTCTGAGGGCTTTCCGAGCAGATTATTCCAGCAATTCTTTTTGTTAGAGGAGGACGAGATTGTGCAGGACGGTATACTCCGGCGCGATGATATCCGTAATGTGGCTATCATTGCCCATGTTGATCACGGCAAAACAACCCTGATTGATGCACTGTTGCAGCAAAGCGGTATTTTTCGGGCCAAAGAAAAGATTGTGGACCGCGTCATGGATTCGTTTGAACTCGAACGTGAGCGTGGCATCACTATTTTGGCCAAAAATGCTGCGGTAGAATATCAAGGTATCAAAATCAATTTTGTTGACACACCCGGTCACGCAGACTTTGGGGGCGAAGTTGAACGCTCCTTAGCCATGGTGGATGGCGTGATGCTCCTTGTTGATGCCTCTGAGGGACCTCTGCCACAGACCCGTTTTGTCTTAAAAAAGGCTTTGGAAGCAGGTCTGCCGCCAATTGTATGTATCAACAAAATCGACCGGCCAGACGCCCGTATTACCGAGGTCCTAGACGAAATCTACGATCTGTTTATTGACCTGGATGCGACTGAGGTGCAGCTGGATTTTCCCGTCGTGTATACGAATGCCCGGGCTGGGATCGCTACGCTTGACTTGGCAGAAGACGCCCGGGATTTACGCCCTCTGTTTGAGCTCATTACGTCTGCGCTGCCCGGACCGTTGAATGATCGCACGGCGACGGTCCAGTTTCAGATCAACAATCTTGACTATAACGATTATGTCGGACGCTTGGCGATTGGGCGTATTGTTGGCGGCACGCTCCAAACGGCTGGGCTGTATACGCTGTGTCGGACCGATGGATCGCAGGTGGCGTGTAAAGTGAGTCAGATGTATAGCTGGCAGGGGCTCAAACGGGTGGAAATTGAACAGGCCCACGCTGGCGATATTGTTGCCGTCGCAGGCATAGAAGAAATTGACATCGGGGAGACCATTAGCGACCGTGAAGCCCCGCAACCGCTGCCTGCCATCCGGGTTGATGAGCCCACAATTGCCATGATCTTTGGGGTGAATAAAGCCCCTTGGGCAGGCCGCGAAGGCGAGTTTGTGACGTCTCGCAGGGTGCGCGAGCGACTCTGGGCAGAATTACGTAAAAATGTGAGTATGCGGATTGAAGAAACCGATTCACCGGACGCGTTTCGGGTCAT
The DNA here is from genome assembly GCA_965231765.1 of Binatia bacterium. Classification (GTDB taxonomy): domain Bacteria; phylum Desulfobacterota; class Binatia; order Bin18; family Bin18; genus JAAXHF01. The sequence goes on along the minus strand of OZ246887.1, from coordinate 1,382,026 downwards.
GGGACGCGGTGAACTGCAACTCGCCATCTTAATCGAAACGATGCGTCGAGAGGGCTATGAACTACAGGTCTCGCGGCCAACTGTCGTGGTCAAAGAGGTCAATGGGAAGCGCCAAGAGCCGATGGAGTTATTGGTGATTGATGCCCCTGAAGATTACATTGGGGTTGTCTCACAGCTCCTGTCAGTCCGACGCGGGACGATGGTCAAAATGGAGCACCTGGGTTCGGGCCGCGTCCGCTTAGAATTTTCCATCCCTTCCCGTGGTCTGATTGGATTTCGCTCGCATTTTCTGACCGATACACGTGGTACGGGTATCATGAACCCGCTGTTCAACGGCTATGCCGCCTGGCACGGGCCGATGCAAGGTCGGGTCAATGGCGCTCTCGTTGCGGATAGGCAGGGGGTGGCAGTCCCGTACGCCTTGTTCCATTTGCAGGAACGTGGGCAGATGTTTGTCCCGTCTGGAACGCCGGTGTATGAGGGCATGGTTATTGGCGAATACTCGCGTGAGAGTGATCTTGACGTGAACGTCTGCCGCGAGAAGAAGTTGAGCAATATGCGGGCTTCTGGCCATGACGAAGCAGTGCGGATCAGTCCGCACCGCGAAATGGGACTCGAAGACGCACTCGAGTGGATTGCAGATGATGAACTGGTTGAAGTCACCCCGCAGTCGATTCGACTCCGCAAAAAAATTCTCCAACAGCACATGCGACCGAAACGCCGGAGTGGCGAGCAGGCGGTGGTGGTTGGTAGCTAGGAGCTGAGAGTTTCCCATGTCTCTTGCCAATGATCTGATATGCCTGCTCTCTGCGGACCGTGTCTCCACCCAGGCTGCCGCTCTTGAGCTTGCCTCCCACGATGAATCGTCATGTCTGGCGACCAAACCTGATGTGGTTGTCTGGCCGCTGACGACCAAGGAGGTGAGCCAGATCGTCTGCTATGCACACACGCACGGCATCCCACTCACGGCGCGCGGGGCAGGCTCAAGCTTGGAAGGTAATCCAATTCCAGTTCGGGCAGGGATTGTGCTTGATGTGTCGCGGATGGATGCTGTGGTCGAGGTCCACCAGGAAGATCTTCAGGTCAGTGTCCAGCCGGGCATTGTTTATAACAATCTGAATGATCAGCTGAAACCCTACGGCCTCTTTTTTCCGCCTTCGCCTGGGGGCAGTTCTGACGTAGCGACTATTGGCGGCATGGCGGCAAATAATGCCAGCGGTATTTATTCGGTGAAATACGGCGGCACACGCGATCATGTCAAAGCCGCAACGGTAGTGACGGGGACGGGTGAGATTCTGGAATTGGGAACCCGCTGTCGGAAGACCTCGTCTGGGTATCATCTGCTGGGCTTGCTGGTTGGTTCTGAGGGCACGCTGGCGATTGCGACCGAGCTGACTCTCTCGCTGGTTGGACTGCCGCAAGGCAGAAAACAGGGCGCGCTCATGTTCCCGACAGAGAAAGACGCAGCAACGGCGATTGCGACGATGATGCGCTTTGGAGTAGACCTTGCTGCGGTAGAATTCCTGGACCGCCGCTCTATTGCCGCGCTGAACCGCTTCCAGGAGTTCGGACTGCAAGAGCAGCCGTCACTCTTTATTGAAGTGCATGGCTCGCCCAGTGCTGTGGATGAGATTTTTGAAACGGCTCAAGCCTTGTGTGAGGAAAACCACGGACACGTCATTACCCTGCCGGATGGGCAGAATCCATGGGCAGTCCGCCATTTTACGACTCGGGCGATTCAAGCTTTGAAACCCGAGGGGAAAACCATACGCACCGACATGGGATTTCCTATCTCCCGCTTACCTGAAGTAGTTGAGCGTAGCTATGCAATTGCCGAGCGACATCAGGTCGTGCTGCATACTTTTGGACATGCTGGGATCGGCATCTTGCACGCTTTACTGCGTGAGGACCCGGCGGATACAGACCGCTGGGCCGCAGCTCAGCAAGTCAAAGATGAGATTGTGGCCTTTGTCCTGTCCGTTGGCGGAACGGCTTCCGGCGAGCATGGTATTGGTTTGGGGAGTCAGAAGTATGTACACCAAGAACACGGTGCGACCGTTGAACTAATGAAAGGGATCAAGCAGGTGTTTGATCCCAAGCAGATTCTGAATCCAGGCAAAATCTGGGAAGCGTAAGGCGTTCCTAGGCTCCCCGCTACTGTGCTGCATTGCAGAATACGTTGAGATAACGTTATTGAGCGGGCTTTTCAAAGCGCAACACAAAACGGTCTGTTTTGCCACGAATGGCTGGATCAAAGACTATCTTCGTCCGATCATCCTGTGCATTGCGCAGAAAATCTCCTTTCCTTGCGAGGGTAAACCCTGCGTTTGTGATCTCGTCGATAATGACCGCTTCTTCAATGCGGTGCAGGGATTTGACGGCTTTCGTGCCCGTTCCTTCCGTGGCATGGTGATCAATAATACCGTACACACCACCAGGCTTGAGTGCCGCTAAAATTCGGGCATTCATCTTGGTGCGATCTTCCTCAGTGAGAAAGAGATCGTGGTAGGCGAGGGCCATGATAACGGCATCCAACGAGCCATCCTGAGGCAGGGCAACAGTAGCCAGCGGCCCATCAATACGCTGGACCTTCTGAAAACTGGGCTCTTGGAACACGGCATTCCATTGATCCTTGAAGAAATCGAGATAAAACGGATTGTTGCCCGCATACACGGTTCCCTTTTCGCCCACCGCGTTGACCAGAATCCGGGAGTAATAGCCACTTCCAGATAACAGATCCGCAACTTTCTGGCCCGCTGCAATACTAAAAAAAGCTAAGACTTCCCCCGGTTTTCGGCTGGCATCCCGTGCCCGGTCCGCTTCTGGCCGAGACGAGTCTGCCAACGCGGCTTGGAGATCAGCAGCAGCTGGGGTGCCTCCCGCCAGACCTCCGATAATAAGACCCAGCAATACTGCTTGAAAAAAATGTTTCATGTGTATTCCTCCTGACCGCAAGTATAAACGAGACCTCGACGACAACAAAATGCGCCTATTCGCCCAGAAAATACAAGAAGCAAATTGACGTTTTGCCCGTGCCAAAATCGGATTGATCATATGTTCGGCAAACGTGCCGTTGTCACCCCAATCATACTATCCCGAGTCACCAGCTGAGCCAGTGTGTCTTCACTCAAGTGCTCCGTGCCTGCTGGTCGGTTGGGAATGACTAAATAGCGGATATCGGCCGTGCTATCGCACACCTGGACTGAAACCTCCGCTGGGAGCTCTAAACCGAACTCCTTGAGCACGCTGCGCGGGTCTTTGACCACCCGAGAACGGTAGTGCAGGCTCTTATACCAATCTGGTGGCAGTCCCAGCAGCATACGCGGATAGCAGGAGCACAGCGTACACACGACGACGTTGTGGACAGCCTCAGTATTCTCCACCGCAATAAGCGTCGCCGCCGTGCCAATATCAATCCCTAGCTCTGCAATCGTCGCCTTCGCATCCGTCAACAAACGCTGCTTAAAAGCTGAATCAACCCAGGCTCGGGCAACCACGCGTGCACCCTGCGCCGGCGTGCGGGCATCCATCGCCTCAACCGTCTGTCTGATCGCCTCACCCGTTACAATGCCTTTCTCAATCAGCAAGGCTTGAATAGCCAACAGTTTCTTTTCGTAATACGAGCCCTCATGACTGTCAGTGATAGGGGCGTGAGCGTCAGGGCTGTGATCATGACCGGACATGGCTTCTCCATTTATCGTTCAGCGTTTTTTTCCAGCCAGTGTTCATAAATATCAATCAGCAGTGTATCTCGTGGTGAGGAATTATACTCCTCCCAGATGTCTGCCTGATCGAAACGTACCAGATACAGAAACTGCTTAGGCAAACCATCCCCGCCATATGCCAATGTCTCGGGATTCCGGTATGCCCCATGAACGGCTTCAATCACACCAACCTTACCCTGGACATACTCGGGGGTGCGCAAGTGGCCAGGCGGAGAGCCGATGCGAATCCGGATCTTATCTCCGGGTTGAAAACGAGCATTCTGTCTGTCTTCTCGAGTGTGAGTCGCTGTTCCCGGCATAGATTATTTCCTCAGGTCCCCTCTCCCTCGGAGAGAGGGCTAGGGTGAGGGTATCGGCGACAGTCCACAAGTCGAAATCTACCCACCCTCTGACTCCTTTTCGCTCGTCGAAGAGGAGGTTAAAACCCCTCAGCGCAAGGTGCGAAAAAACGCCCGAACATCCTCAGCCAACTGGTCCGGCTCTTCCGCATGCGCAAAGTGCCCACCGGCAGTCATCAGCGACCAATGCTTCAGATTGTAATAACGTTCCGCCCAGCGGCGCGGCATGAGTGCCAGTTCTTGTGGAAAAATAGCAACGCCGGTTGGAGACTCCACAACGGGGGTGCGATCATGCGACGGAGCCCACAGGTGATGCTTGGCCTCGTAGTAATAGCGGACTGAGGTCACGAACGTCTCCGTCACCCAATAGATCATCATCGTGTTCAGCAAGTCATCTTTTGAAAAACGTCGCTCAACATCCCCTTCACAGTCACTCCAGTTCCGGCGCCGTTCCAGAATCCAAGCACACAGCGCAACTGGTGAGTCGTGCATGCCATAGGCTAATGTCTGCGGGTCGGTGGTTTGTACCACAACGTGGCTGGTCGCGCCTTGCATGCGTTGTTGCATGCGTTCATGCCAGCCTTCTTCACCTGGGCCATATTCTTCCGGGTCAACCTGCTCGCCAGCAAAGAAACCCAAGGGAAGCGCGAGGTTGATATGGGTACCAATCAGATGCTGGGCATGCTTGTGACCGAGTTGCATCGTGACCAACGCCCCCCAGTCACCGCCTTGAGCGCCGAACTTTTGATAACCCAGTACGTCCTGCATGAGCTTGACCCACAGATCAGCCGTGCGAGTGAAGTTTATACCCGGAGTTGTCAGCGGAGAGGAAAAGCCAAAGCCGGGCAGCGACGGGACAACCACATCAAAAGCGTCATTCGGGTCGCCACCAAACGACGCTGGATCAGCCAGCGGCCGAATGATCTTCTTTAAATCCCAGAATGTCCACGGCCAACCATGAGTCAGGATTAAAGGTGTTGGATTGGGGCCTTTGCCTGGTTCATGAATAAAGTGAATTGGAATACCATCAAGTGTGGTTGTGTAGTTGGCAAAGGCATTGATCTCACTTTCAGTTTTGCGCCAGTCATATCCATTCAGCCAGTAATCGACCAGCTCCATCAGGTAGGCTTTATTGGTGCCATACGCCCAATCCGCATTATTAAAATCATTTGGCCAGCGGACTCGGCTCAAGCGTTCGCGCAAATCGGCGAGGGTCTCTTCAGGAACAGCAACGGTAAAAGGTTCTTTTTGCATAATACACTCCACTAATATGCCGACAGGCCACCATCACCAGGGATGGCAACGCCGTTGACCATACGCGATTCATCCGATGCCAGAAACAAGGCAATCCGGGCCATGTCTTCTGGCTCGCCAACGGAGAAAGGATATTTCTCTATTTGTGATTTCAGATTAATCGCCGCCGCCTGCGCATTTGGCGGAACATCCAGGCTTTCGCCAAAGCGTTGCTTCACCCGGTCGGTCATAATCACCCCAGGGCAAATGGCATTCGCCCGGATATTGTTTCTGGCATACGTCCCGGCCAGGACTTGGGTAAAGGAGATAATGCCGCCTTTGGCTGTTGTGTAGACGTGAATAGGAAAAGAGCCACGCAGTGCCACAACAGATGACATATTGATGATCGAGCCGCCACCGGCTTCAATGAGTTTGGGAATCCCGTGGCGGCAGCCCAGAAACGTGCCGAGCAAATCGAGCGACATGGTATGGTTCCACACCGACATATCGACCTCAGTGACTTTGCCATCTTCGACAATCGAGCCACCCGCGCTGTTATACAGAATGTCGAGCTTGCCGTACAGGTCAACGGCTTTGTCGATCGCCTTTTTCACACTGTCTTCTTGGGTCACATTGGTTTCCACAAACGTCGCATCGCCGCCCGCATCACGCACCAGTTTTTCCGTTTCCTGGCCTAATTCGGGTTTCAGCTCAGCAATAACAACCTTGGCGCCTTCTTGAGTAAAAATCTGCGAGGCTGCCCGTGCAATGCCTGAACCTGCTCCAGTAATAAACGCAACTTTCCCATCGAGTCGTCCCATCGGTGTTCCCTCCTTGTGTCGAACTCAGCAAGGGATTATGTGCACTAATGAGAGAGAGAGGCAACAGGTCCGAATGTGGTTTGCCATTGCTTTTAGAGAAGCGCCTTTTTTCTCCCTCGCCCACTGGCGGGAGAGGGCTGGGGGGAGGGTGGAATCTATGAGGAGGAGCTAGCTCCCCGCTGCCTCAAGCTCCTGCACTTTCTGCTCTACCTCCTCTTTGCTGAACACCTCTTTTTCGAGCATGAGCGTCTCAATTGCCGTGATCCAGCGCTCATAGTAACTGAGCCTCTCATACGCATCGGGCGGCAGGCTTTCAATTGCGCGGCGGAGTTCATCCACCCGAATCAGCTTTGTGTCCGGGCTGCTCAAGAGGACCAGCAGCGCATCGGTGCGTTTCTCCCACATGGCGAGATCATGTTCAGTCTTGTTAATTGGGCCAGCATCGGGCCAGCCGCCTCGGTCGTGTATACGTGGCATAGTGAGTTCCTCTTTTATTCTTCTTTTATTCTTCTTCAGGGAGAGCTTACAATTTCAGTAATTCATCCATACAGGCAATTGTCAGCGTGATAAAAGCGCTCAATCGCCAGCGGTGGGATTGATCTAAAGAGCAATGCATGGTTGAAATACCCATGAATAGAATAGCCCTACCCAAACGCCGCATCCAAACGTCGCATCTGTTCCTGAGACAAATGCCAACCAGACGCCCCACAGTTTTTGACGGTTCGGCCGACTCGATCCGATTTAGGAATGGCAATCACGTTGGGGCGAGAGACGCACCAGTTCAGCGCAACCTGGCCCAGCGTTTTATTGACCTCAGTCGCAACCTGCTCCAACGTCCGCATGGCCTTCCCACGTCGCAACATTGACTTGCTTGCCAAGCGTCCACTATCCAGCGGCGTATAGGCTAAGACTGTCACTTCATGTTCCCAACAGTACGGCAGCAAATCTTGTTCAATCGAGCGCACGTTCAGATTGTATAAGACTTGGTTCGACACGATTGGGTAGTTGCGCAGAGATTCCTGGGCTTTTTGCAGCTCACGGACGGAGAAGTTACTCACACCAATGTATTTAATCTGCTTCCGATCGACCAGTTCTTCCATGGCCCGCATCGTCTCTTTGATTGGCACAGAAGAACTCGGCCAATGGATTTGGTACAGATCGATGCAGTCCGTATCAAGCAGGCGCAGACTCGCCTCTGCCGCGCGGAGAACAGCATCATACTGCAAATGGCTGCCGGATACTTTGGAGGCAATAAATACCTGATTACGGATGTCTTTGACCGCCTGGCCGACAACGTCTTCGGTGCGGTACATCTCTGCGGTGTCGATGAGAGTGGCACCTAGTTCGATGCCTTTGCGGAGCGGTTCTACTCCGCCCTTATATTTCCAGACTCCCAGGCCAATCTCCGGGAGCATAACGTCAGTTTTGCCGAGGCGTTTGTATTCCATATAACGAGGCTCCTTCGAGTCCTGAAAAGATAACACGAAGTGTGTAAAGTTGTTTCATATGAGCGAGTCTTCCCTCCTGCCTTGTGTCTGCTCCACCTGTATGAGGAGTTGCCCAAGCGGCAGATCGGTGAAAGACGTCAGGCACAAGTCAGCATGATCTAACGGCAACTGACAAGTCACAGCATTTGGCACGGCCACACATACGAGCCCTGCGCGTTGAGCAGCGGTGACTCCGTGGGGTGAGTCCTCAAAGGCAATGGCTTGTTCTGGTGATAATCCCAGTGCCGTGAGCGCGAGCTGGTACAATTCTGGATCAGGCTTGAGGCGTTTTGCATCATCGGCACACCGTAGCGCGTCGAAGTATCCATCTAAGCCAAACTGGGCGAGATGGCCAGCCACCCATTCTCTGGGCGAACTTGATGCAACCGCCAGGGTGAGGCCACGTTGTTTGGCTTCTGCTAAATACTCCCGTACCCCAGGTAAGACTCCCTGGCCTTGTGTCATTGCCACATAACGCTGGCGACGTTGTGTCTTAATTGCTGTTCGGTCAAGCGAGCGTCCAAGCTGTGATTCTAAATGGGCATGCGTATCAAACGCGCCTGGCGAGCCAATGCACTGGGCATAGGTGGTCAGGGGCAAGACACAGCCGTGCTCATGATAGACCTCTTGCCAGGTTTGGAACGCTGCCAGTTCGGTGTCAACAATCAGACCATCAAAATCGAAGATGAGACCTTGCATAGGATTCGTTTTATAGTTGCTGCGCCCGCTCCACGATCGGCACTAATTTTTTTATCGCTTCAACCCCACTCCCCGAAGCGGCTTCCCAGGCCAGTACGACAAGCCGACTCAGTCCGGCTTCTTCGTATTCCTGCATCGTCTCAAGCGTTGGGCCGCCGTCTTGAGCCATGAGGAGTGTCGAAAACTCCAGGCTGTCCGGATCACGTCCGGCTTCTTTGGCCAGACGTTTAATTTCGGGAATCGACTCTTTCGCCTGCGCAGGACTCAAATTGCCCGGGCACCAGCCATCGGCATATTGGGCAACCCGCTTGACGGCGTATTTGGGGTCATGCGCACCGAGTAAGATCGGCGGATACGGCTTCTGCACAGGCTTGGGAAAAAGCTTGACTGGCGGAAATTTGACAAATTCTCCTTCGTAGCTGGACTCGTCTTTGGTCCACAGCTCGCGCAACGCTTCGACTGATTCACGGAAGTGTTTCCAGCGTTTCTTGAAGTTGACTCCCATGACCTCAGCTTCTTCCGGAAACCAGCCTGCTCCAGCACCAATAATCATCCGGCCGTTGGAGTACATGTCTAGGGTCGCGATAGCTTTGGCTGTGGTGATGGTGTCTCGCTCTGGCAGCAGACAAATGCCCGTCCCGAGCTTAATCGTGGTGGTCGCCTGGGCGGCAGCGGCCAGGGCAATAAACGGGTCGGCTAAATGGGCGTAGAACTCAGGCACTTTACCGTCCGGCGAGCGCGGATAGTAGGTCGTATAATCAACGGGAATGACGAGATGCTCGGCCACCCAGAAAGACTCAAAGCCGAGCTTCTCGGCCGTCTGTGCAATCGCCCCCGGTTCACCGCTGTGTTCTGTCAGAAAGGCCGAAACACCGATTTTCATATGTATACCCTCCTCATTGGTAGATCAGCACGGCCAAGCCTAGCATACGGGTGCTGAGTCAGAGAAGAGCGCATTTGTGTTGCTCACATGCCTCGGTTATAGTCTGGCCTATGTTACAGGCTGGTGATATTACAATTCATTTCTTGAACGCTGGATTTTGGTACGATGACGGGGGCGCGCAGTTCGGGATTGTGCCCCGCGAGCTGTGGCAGAGAGAAAAGACGCCCAATGCACACAACCGGATTAAGATGAGTCTCACCTGTCCGCTCATCGTGGCAGGGAAAGATGTGATCCTGGTTGATACAGGGATTGGGAACCGCTTAAGCGAGCGCGAGGTACAAATTTACTCGCCTGAACCGGCAGCTAAGCTGATCAAGGAGTTGCACGCACTCGGGTTTGTGCCTGAAGATGTGACGCATGTAATCTTGTCACATCTGCATTTTGACCATGTCGGTGGCATGGTTGAGAAGACTCCACAGGGTGACTTTACGCCTATTTTTACCCACGCTCAGACTGTCATCCAAAAAGCAGAATGGGACATTGCAATGGCTCCGACCAATGAACGCCTTGTGGCTGCGTATCGACATGCTCCAGAGTGTTTGCACGCTCTCAAAAATGTTGAATTGATTGATGGGGATTCGTCTCTGACCTCCGAGGTCCGCATGTCTATTTCCGGCGGACATACCACGCCGCATCAATGCGTGATTGTTGAAGCGGGCGGAACAGGGCTGATTCATTTGGCAGATATTGTGCCGACAACGTCGCATCTACGTTTAGCATGGAATGCGGCCTACGATACTGATCCGCTGTCGACGATTGAGGCCAAGAAACGCTTCTTTGCCGAAGCCCGAGCCAAGAATCTGTGGCTATCCTTTTCGCACGACGACACCGTTGCGGCTGGACGTTTTGGGCCAGAAGGCGGAAAAAAGCCGGAATTGGCTGAGACGATAAGTATTCCTGACTCCTGAGTAAGGAAGGAAACCTATGATTAATCTCACACCGACAATTGCAGGTGTTCCCTTGCCATTCTGTCTGATGAACGCAGCAGGAGCACTCTCGACCAGCAGGGAAGAGTTATTGGCTTTAGCGCACTCCGAGAGCGGAGCAGTCGTAAGCAAATCTATTACGACTGCTCCTTTTGAAGATCCGGGTGCCCGGTGTGGCTTGGAAAATCCAGGGTATGCCTCGTATGTCGAGTGGATGCCACAAATTCTAAAAGTTCTGCGAGCTGGCAAACCAGTGATTGCAAGTGTGGCTGGGTTCAGTGTCGAGGAGTATATTGAAGTGGCACAGGCATTAGCGGCGGCTGGGGCAAGTCTGATCGAAATTAACCTCAACGATCCACACGTCCATACTCATCTGAATCCGTTTCGATCGGCTGGATTTCTCAGCGAGACCGTTGCTACTATTCGCCAGGCGGTCTCTGCTCCACTTGCAGTGAAACTCCCTCCGACTGTTCCGCTACCTCTGACCGACGTCGCAGCTGCTTTGCTCGAAGCTGCTATCCCATCTGTCATCTGCCACAATGCATCTTCCAACGGTGCTCCTTCGCAGGCCCAAACCATCCTGCATGCCTCTAATGGAAAACTTGATGTGATTGGTGTTGGCAGCGTCTCCAGTACTGCGGAGGCATTGGCCGTTTTACACAGCGGGATCAAGGCGATTCAGATCGGCTCTGCTGTGGTCAAAGAGGGGGTTGGTGTGTTTGCGAGACTGAAACAAGAATTGACAGTCGGGATCGACTCGTTTCAGGCTGAGTTAACGGCTTCTTAACTCTCATCTCCGCTCCGAGTGGGCGAGTGGGATCGCGCTCACACAGGCCACATATGGCGTACGCAACAACCCTCCGTTCCGAACGCTTTGTCTTTGCTGATCTCCGCGAGGTACTGGCCAAGGCCAATGAGGAAAAATCTGGCGATCGTTTAGCTGGGATCGCGGCTGACTCTGAGCAGGAACGTGTTGCCGCGAAATGGGTCCTGGCGGATATTCCCCTGTCTGAGATCAGTGCCCAGCCGCTGATTGACCCTGACAACGATGAGGTCAGCCGTGTCCTCCTGGAGACCTTGGATCAAGACGCCTTCCGTCCTCTGGCGAGTTTAACAGTTGGTGAGTTTCGTGAATATCTGCTCGACGATGCAATCGGCCAAGAAGAGTTAAATCGATTGCACTGGGCTATTCTCCCCGAAGTTGCGGCTGCGGTTGCCAAGCTGATGAGCAATAAAGACTTAGTGCTCGCAGCCAGTAAAATCCGGACCGTCACCCGCTGCCGTAATAGCATGGGCGAACAGGGCGTCCTTGGTATCCGTCTGCAACCCAACCACCCGACTGACGACCTAGGTGCTATTCTCCTATCCACGGTGGACGGGTTGCTGTTTGGCTGTGGCGATGCCGTCATTGGGGTGAATCCGGCAACAGAGTCGGTCGAAACTGTCAGTGATATCCTACACGGCTTGGCTCGCTTGATTGATACCTACCAGATTCCCACCCAAGCTTGCTGCCTGGCTCATATCAGCACCCAACTGGCGAGCTTAGAGCGGGGAGCGCCTGTTGATCTCCTCTTTCAGTCCATTGCCGGAACCCAGGCGGCCAATGCAAGTTTTGGGATTACGCTCCAGTTACTTCGTGAAGGACACGAACAGGTGCTGGAGCATCACCAGGGCCGAAATGTCGCCTGGGCTGGAAATAACGTGATGTATTTTGAGACGGGGCAAGGGAGTGCCCTGTCGGCTGATGCCCACCACGGAGTGGATCAACTCACTTTAGAGGCGCGAGCGTATGGGCTGGCACGTGTCTTCAAGCCGTTCCTGGTGAATAGTGTCGTTGGCTTCATTGGACCAGAATACTTGTATGATGAGCGCCAAATTATTCGGGCTGGATTAGAAGATCATTTTATGGGCAAGCTGCTTGGTCTGCCGATGGGCTGTGACGTGTGTTACACCAACCATGCGGTTGCCGACCAGAATTCAGCCGATAATTTGCTCCTCTTATTAGCCGCCGCTGGCTGTAACTATTTCATGGGGGTGCCTGGGGCTGATGATATTATGCTCAATTACCAATCTACGAGTTTTCACGATGCCTTGGGCGTGCGACGCCTGTTTCATCTTACGCCTGCCCCTGAGTTCCTGGCTTGGCTTGAAGAGGTCGGAGTTTTCCAGAATCAACAGCCTGTCCGGATGAACACTGCCATGCAGCAGAAGCTGATCCACAGTGTGAGGACAATTGAGGCAGGGCTGCGGACGTAGCGCGGCACCATAACGAGACAAGGATAGGTGCGCAGGATACCGAGACCTGTATGAAGCAACCATCTCCAACCGGTTTTCCTCAGTCCTCTGAGCTCGTCAGAGCAATTCAAGACCGGACACAAGCTCGTATTTTGCTCGGACGGGCCGGTGCAGCATATCGGACTACGACGCAGCTTGCCCTTCGGCAAGACCATGCTGCTGCGCTTGACGCGGTGCGGGCAGAAATTGACCTCTCACGCGATTTTGACCCAGGTTTTATCAGGCAATGGGGCATATTTGAGGTCACAACGCGTGCACAGCATAAGACGGAATACCTTTTGCGACCAGACTTGGGGCGTAGCTTGAGTCAAGCGGCCCGAGAGACCATCCGTCAGCGCTGTTCTGCAAACGCTGATCTGCAAGTCATGATTGGTGATGGGCTATCGGTGGCTGCAGTCAAAACCCAAGTCCCGCTGTTATTGGCGGCGCTTGCTCAGGGGGCGCAGGAGCGAGGATGGCAGTTTGGGCAGCCGTTTCTGATTCGGTATTGCCGGGTTGGGGTACTGAACGATATCGGCGAGATTTTAAAGCCGGAGGTTGGTGTGCTCTTGATTGGCGAGCGTCCCGGTCTCGCCACCGCCGAGAGCCTGTCTGCCTATATGGGCTACCAGCCCCGAGCCGGGCATACCGATGCTGAGCGGAATCTGATTTCGAACATCCACGCACGGGGTGTGTCCCCCACTGCTGCTGTGGGCCGTATTCTCCGGCTTGTTGCGCGTCTCCGCCAGAGGCAGATCAGTGGGGTGGATGTGAAAGAAGAATTGGAGAGTCAAGTCGAAGAGGGGAGATCACAGCGACTCCCTGAGGCGTGAATAGCTTCTGGAACATAGACTTTTCGATTTCTTCAGCTGCGGCTTTGAGCGAACGAGTAGACGGGTCGCTATTCGTCGCCTTGCCTCTTGGTCTTAATAGAATCAGGGAGACGGGATCGACACGCGTGGCGGGTCGGCTAGGATAGGGGCGCTTGTATAGCGAAAGGAAGATGTATGGACACTCCATTCCGCGAGTCCTTACGCGAAGCCGCTGCCGCAGTATGGGAAGCCGTCTTTGCCCATCCCTTTCTCAAGGAATTGGGAGCGGGAACCTTAGATCGCCAAAAGTTTCTGTTTTTTGTCCGCCAAGATGCACTCTACCTGCAAGATTTTGCTCGTGCTTTGTGTTTAGGCGGAGCCAAAGCCGATTCCTTGGATACCTTAGATATGTTTGCCGAGCATGCGGCGACGGTCGTCCGGGTTGAGCGGAATCTGCACACCAGTTGGAGCGCAAAGCTTGGTATCTCCTCAGACGCGCTATCGCAAACCGTCCGTGCTCCCGTCACCCAAGCATATACGCGCCATATGTTGGCAGTTGCCCAAACGGGGACACTGGCTGAGACCGTAGCAGTCGTGCTGCCGTGTTATTGGATTTATTGGGAGGTGGGTAAACGACTCAATACGCAGCTTCCTCCCGAGCCGTTATATGCCGAGTGGATTCAAGCCTACAGCTCGGAAGGTTTTGGGGCGCATGTTGAGCAGCAACTGCATTTGATCGACCGACTGGCCACACAGGTCTCCCCCGCCGAGCGAGAACGTCTCACTCAGCACTTTGTAGACAGCAGCCGCTACGAATACATGTTTTGGGATCAAGCGTATCGTCAAGAGCAGTGGCCAGTATAAAAAATCTGCTCACGTTCTTTGGGGAAGCATCCTCAGCGTTCACTATGAGGTCCCCGGCCAGCAGTGCTTGTCCTTTTTTCCCCTCGCCCCCTTGGGGGCGGGAGCTGGGGTGAGGGAGCAAAAATATATGTCCCAATACTCAGCTCTCTTCCGGCGCTGGTACCTCTTGCATCCGGTCGGTCGTATCGTTGTCGTACTCAAGATGCAGGGCGCGAGTAATCAGACCGTGCATACGCCACAAACCAACAGCGTAGAAGAGTTCAAGAATCTCCGGGTCTGACAAATGTTTCTGGAGTGCGGCGAAGGTTGCGTCTTCAACCAGGTTGCGGGACAGGAGTTCGTCTGTTGCGGCCATGACCGCTCGCTCAACAGGGCTAAACAGATCACTGATTGTCCAGCTTTTTATCGCTGCGAGCTTTTCTTCTGAAAGCTTGACCAGCCGGGCGACTTTCATGTGTTGAGAGTACTCAAAGCGTGAATCGCCAACGATGCCAGTCCGCAGAATTGCCAGCTCACGCAACTGTGGATTCAGCTTGCGGCCAGGCTGGAGCATCCCAATCAGGGACTCTTTGGCCTGAACCATCAGATCCGGAACCAACGCAAACGTCGTCCAGTAATCACCAGGTGTTCCCGTGGCTGTGCCTGGTTCAGCAACCGGGTCGCGCTCACCAAAAAATTCTTTATAAATGGCTAATACTTCGGGCGAAGCTTCTGATTTTGAGACTTGGCGAAGTCGGCTCATGGTGTTTCCTTTCGTGGGATGAACTTGGGATCATTCCTCATCGAATCGAACTTTAGCATATGCTTCGGAGACGAGAAGATCTACGGATAAAGAGGGGAGATGTAAACGATCTTTGAGGATGGTTGTTTCTGACAACCCCCAGGTGTTATCGGGCTGGCGAATGTAATGGACAATGTGACACCGGTCTTGGGCAACCAAGAGATACTCCTGAAACGAGTCCAGGCTCCAATAGTGTTCAAATTTACCTCCCCGATCGTAGTCGGCTGTGGACTGTGACAACCGGCTCGCACCAGACATGGCGAAGATTTCGCCGTTGAGATATTCGCTCTTGGCCTGGGCTTGTCGTTCCAGGGCGAGGTATTCTTCTGGCGTGATATGGGATTGAGTTTGGGAAGGCATAAAATTCCTATGAAGCAAGAGAGATTCTCTATTATCCTCGATCAGAGCTTCACATGGGTTGTGTCTAGTAGAAAATGAGCCATGTGATCGGTCGTAAGGTCAGAGAACATTGCCGTGTCGTCTTGATAAAATCTGGATGTATGACCAAAGGCTTCTGGGAGTTTCGTTTCCTCTTGTGCACTTTATACCTCAACGAGAATTCACTCTACCAGGTTATCGGTCTGGTCATGCAGGTATTGTTTTTCTTTTAGCGCCTCAATAATGCTCTGCTTTACTTCTTCCATTATATTGAAGGTTGTATCTCTCAAAGGGAGGTATTCTTCACTTGATACCCCCGTCCGAGTTCCACCATGCGCTATTGCATTACGCGAATTTAGTAAACGATGAATATAACCGTCAAGATGCATGAAAAGATCATGAGGAAGACCAAGACGGAAGAGATTTTTCCGCAAGACAATTGGAGTCAAATTCAATGTTTCAACAATGGAATCAGGGATATTGACCTGTTGTTGAGCGAAATTCGCAGCTTCTTCTATAAATTCTCTGTCCCTAGCAAATCTATGGAGCTTTGTATCGTCAGGAAGGTCTTTACGAAAAATGTCGCTCTTTTTTTCTGGATTACGTAAGGCCCGGAAGAGGTCTGAGAGAGAGGCCGCGGCAATTGCAGAGGTCGCTTCTCCGCAGACAATCCCTTCTTGATTAATAGTATCGATATAGAGCTGAAAAGAAAACTTACAAAAGCCTTCAAAATGGGCATAAAGAAATAAAATAAGCGCCCGACGGAATTGGTTTTGCCCATCTTTAGAAATGAGCCTGGTGCCTTGATTCTGGAAGAAGCGTATCTCATCTTCTCGCCATTTCTGGTCGCTTTCCAGTTGTGCTGAAACGGCTACGATATTCATAGGATTTCTCTGGCCTTATCTTCTACGAAATTAATTCTCTCCTTCAAAGGGCCAGGAGAATTTTTGCCTCCTCCAGTCGTAATCTGAATAAATTTGGGATCAAATTTAATTGTCTTAAATACTTTCTTCAATTCTTCCATCGCTTTTGGATCGCCGGGCGAGATGTGCTCCAGGAGGGATTGCAGTCCGATTGTAAAGGCTTCGAAATGGTATACGCTGAATCCTCTCGCCAATCCCTCACGTGTTCTATTAGGATATGCAAAAGATAAGTCTCCCAACGTTTTCTCGAGGACAGTAAATGTTTTCAAAAAAATTTCTTTCTCATTCGTATAATCAAAAGGTAGAGGCTCATCGGGATCTGAGACAGCTTCCATATACTCGGTAAGAAAATCAGCTACGTCGTGCTTGAAATTGTTAAGATTATTCTTAAAAGCGAAAAAGCGGAGAACAAGCTCTTGATCAAAAGCTGCTAAATTTCGTTCCTGGGAAATACTCTCTATGCAGTGACGAAAAACGTTTTCCTGGCTTAATTCGATTATGAAATCGTTAAATTTGTCGTCGAGTAAACGGATCGTACAATTGCTTACTTGTTGAGGAGACAGATTTTGGCCTCCAGTATTAAGCCTTTTGAACATATGGTATTTTAGTCTGGGATCACTACCCTTACGTATTACTTCGACTCGCACAAATGCCCGTTTGAGCCTGATTTGCAATGTGATGCCAATATCGTCAAAAGTTTTACCGTTGAGTTCTTCTACTATATCACAATCTGTTAAAACTAATTTCTCTTCTTTGTGAACTGGTGGATCGATATGTTCTGCTTCTAATTCGCCACGTAGATGTAAATAGGATGATATTCTTTGAAGCCCATCAATGAGAATGTATTTACCATCGTCTTCTTCTATTACATAGATAGGAGGAACAGGCATTCTGAGAAGAAGTGATTCGATAAAGCGGGAACGTGCACCTTCTGACCATTGGAAGAGGCGTTGGTATTCTGGTCGTATGTTCAGCTCGGAGTTTTGGTACATGTCCAGCAGCTCATTAAAAGAGATGTCGAGACTTTGAGGATGCACCTGTTTTACACGAGTCTCAATAGCGCTGATAAGATCGACAACTTCTTGTCCGTCTTTATTCAAGTCCATCTATCTCCTTGCTTATTAGTTCGATGCGAGGCAGAGGACACTTTCTGTTGCTCCCAAAGCTCGCTGATATTTCCGAGTCTTAGGATTAATCCCTGCCATTGTTCGAGCTAGAAAAAAATCCTCTCGTCGAACGAGCTTGAAATTATTGGATTGAGCCATCTCTGTAAATATCTGAGAGAGGTCGTTGTGAATATCTTTATAGTATGAATCTTGAACAATAATAATACATATTCTATAAGTAGAAACTATCCGGCGGATCTCTATCAATGATCTATAAATAGAGTCAAAATACTGAACGTGACTTTTGTACTAATATGATTTTGACGCCTTTGATTTATGTAAGGAAATTTTATTTAGGAACTGGTTGCATGTTGGGCCCCAGATCGGGAGTGGATTTGGGGTGGATTTGGGAACTGTAGACGTACCGATCAGTCTTCGACGCAGCTCCTGGAGATTCCCCTGTGGATGGTATCCTAGGACTGCGAGTTCTGGCATCGTTGCTACGGCGTAATCAATCCGAGTACAATAAGGGGGAGATGATAGGATCAAATCGGCTGTCTGATCCTGTACTGGGAGGGAATCCGAAGAGGCGACTCCGAGAATAGTTTCTCCTTTGCCATCTATGAAATCAAATTGTTCTTGATCAATTGCTGCCGTCATCGTTGATACTTCCTTGATGAAGAGCTGTATAATATCCTCTGAGGGCGGCTGAAGACGTAAGGAAAAATTTCTGGGGTTTTTTATCCACGTTGGATTTGAAGCGATAAATGGAGAAAGCAGATTGCGGACTACGCGGAAGAGCGCAGTATAAAAAAAAGAAGCAATGTCGGAGATATGTACTAGGTCGGGATACGAGGCTAATGGGACATATTTTGAATCCTCAACGAGTAACTGATACAGAATTTGCTCGATAGTTCGTATGATCTCTGCACTGCCAGGGACTAACCAGGTACAAAGAGGGTCAGGTTCGACATACTCACTGACGCGTTTTCGTTTCGCCTTGCGGATAATGTCGGCAACGAGGGGTTTTACGCTGGGAATTTCCCTCTTGCTAAGCAATCTAGCTTTGGCTGTGAGGACCATCACTGGATTGAGATCATAGCCGTAAGAACGGTAACCCAGGTCCGCCGCTGCAGCTGTCGTGGTCCCGCTCCCATTCCATGGGTCTACTATTCTACCGTTCTTGGGGAGTCCTGATGACGCTAGGAGCATATGGGCGAAGTTGGGGGAGAATCCAGCATAATAGGGGTACCAACTTGCCCTTCCAGTAAAGGCGCTGCTGTCACGTTTAGGGTTCTCAATACGTAATTTTCTAAACACACCTCCCCCTCTCTGGCTCTTCAATATTCCGGCTAGTAGCTACAGTCCAGTCCTCCTGACAAGTTCCGGTTTTGTTTTTTTCCGACTACTGATTGAATCGTGGTTTCCGTTTTTCTTGAAACGCCTTCATACCTTCCATGGCATCCGGGTGGTGATCCGTCACTGCGGTCTTTGAAGCGATTTCATCCAGTGATTGGGCGAAGGTCATTTCGGCAGCGTTGTAGATGGAACGTTTGAGCATCCGCATCGAGGCTTGCGGACCATCCGCCAGCTCGCGGGCGAGTTCCATCGCCCGGTTCGTCAGTTCTCCAGCTGGCACGACTTCGTGCACGAGACCGAGCTCAAGTGCTTCGTTGGCAGAGACGATACGCTTGCGCATCAGGAAGTCCATTGTTTTGGCCACGCCCAGCATTTGCACCAGTAGATACTGGCCGCCCTCATCCGGCAGTAAGCCAAAGCGTAGTGTAGCGCTGCCCATTTTGGCTCCTTCTGAAGCGATCCGAAAATCGCACGCCAAGGCCAACGAGAAGCCGGTTTGAATAGCAACACCATTGATCGCTGCAATTGCGATTTTATCGAGATTGCGCACCGCCATATTAAGCGGTTGTGAGAAGGCACGCAGGCCGTTGTAGGTTCCTGCTGCATTATGATGGCCACCAAATATTTCTGGCACCAATGCTTCGGCTCTACCGTCGCCGACTGGACGACCGGTAATATCGTCCCCAGCTGAGAATGCCCGACCAGAGCCGCTAAAGACGACGACTCGAATAGAGTCATCCATCTGGGCTTGGAGGAGTGTCTCGACCAAGTCACGTTTGAGGTGGTGGGTCATGCCGTTAAGGCGTTCGGGTTGATTAAATGTAATGCAAGCGATACCGGGATCGTGGACAGCGACTTCAAAACCGCGAAAATTTCCTGCGTTCATACATCCTCCTTTGCCGATGCCGTCGCTATGATCGCTCCTTGAGGCTCTGCGGTCAACTCGTGCGAAGATGGGGTAGATACTGGAGGCTGGCTGTGGGATCTACACAGGACGCTGCCCAACGTTGAAGACAACGAGTGGTTTTATCGTATGTCCGTATCTGTGGCGAAAAATCTGTGGCGAAAAGAACTGGCCAACAAAAGGAGACGATCATGGACTTTGGTATCTTAGTGCTGGCAAAACCGAACAGTTGTGGTGCAGAAGCAAAGCTGGCTGAAGAGTGTGGCTTCAGCCATGCGTGGGTCGCCGATACGCATATGCTGTCGGGGGATGTGTATATGTGTCTGGCGCTAATGGCCGCTCAGACATCACGCATTCAGCTCGGGACTGGTGTGGCCGTACCCGGTGGGCGCGTTGCGCCAATGACGGCAAGTTGCTTAGCAACGCTCAACCAAATGGCGCCAGGTCGCGTCCGTATGGGAATTGGGACGGGCAATAGCGCCAAGCGGTCAATGGGCATGCCGCCGTGCTCGCTGCGTGAACTCCGAGAGCATGTCGAAGTCGTCCGAGATCTCTTGCAGGGCAAAGTGGTTGATTACCGGGAAGGCAACGTGCAACGAGCCATCCGTTTTTTTCATCAAGATATGGATTTCATGAACACCCAAGATCCAGTTCCGATCTACATCGCGGCCAACGCACCCAAAGCGATGGCGTTAGCTGGAGAGATTGGGGACGGATTTATTACCTCACGGACCAATACCGCTGAAGGCTGGCAGGCGGCTTGGCCGCAAGTGAGTGAAGGTGCCGAACGGGCCGGAAAAGATCCGGCGAGTTTATACTCTGTGATGCTGACAACCACGTGTCTGTTGCGGTCAGGGGAAGGGTTCGACTCTCCTCGGGTGAAATCCGAAGCTGGGCCGTGGGCCACCGTTGCCCTGCATTCGTTATATGAGACAGTGAGAGATCCCCAAGCTGCGCCAGAGCCAATCCGGCCCCTGTTCACAGCGTACAAGGCGTTTACTGACAAACGGATTGCCGACAACGAGCGCTATTATCTCGATCTGCACGACGGCCACTGTCTGTACGTGCAACCTGAAGAAGAGCAATTTGTGACACCAGAAGTCATTCAGGCTGCGACCATGACATCGACCCCCGAGGCCCTTATTGAACGTCTGCACAGTCTCGAAGCCGCTGGAGTCAAACAGGTGGCGTTTATCCCGCCAACGAATGGATATACGGATTTTGTGAAGGAGTTTAGTCAGAAGATTATTGCGAAGTTGTGAAGAGTGTATATCCTGGAAGGAAGGCAAACCATGGCAAAACATCCCTCTACCGTCAGTCTTTCTTTCCCTTTTGCCATCTGATTAGCCTTTGATGATTCATTGTCTGATGTCCTTCGTTCCCCATCGACAGGGTCCATGCAGAAAGACGCTCCTCGTAGCAGGATTGACATAACACCCGACTCTTGTCTTCTGGCTTCAGGCGACGATCTCTTGCACTCTGCCAACCTCACTGGTCTCAAGGCGCACTTTAATCCCATGTGGGTGATGCGATGAATTCGTCAGAATCTGTTTGACGATGCCGCGTGTCCTTCTTCCACTGCGTTGGTCCTGTTTGGTGACGATATCGACCTGCAGTCCGGGTCTGATATCCTTCCGGTTTTGACCGTTCATGTTCCACCTCTCCTTAACAATTCGGCAGAATCGGAACAAGGCCGCCGTCCAGTGCAGCGCGTTAGTTAGACGGGGATGTTGAGATTCTTTCCTCATCCGTCAATTCGGAAACATGTTCCGCTTCATAGTGTTCAATTAACACCCCCAAGATTTCCATTAAGGAAGCCAAGGAGTGAGATTCGTCTTCCCCCACTTCGTCAATCAAAGTGTCCAGTACAGCCACAAGACGCCGATACTCGGCGTCGGTATGCGGCACGAACAGGGTGTTCGCCATCTCGGGCCAGTGTGTCACCGCCGTTGTGATATCAGGATTCTGCGCGTTCATGGATTATTCCTTCCATTTGCCTTCATCATATTCTTGGTGAGTCAGTATCGCGCGGATATACACTCGTTGTCGATTATAGTGCAGAGCGGCAATCAAGCGTCCTTTGTTCCCACCAACATTGAACACGGTCAATTTTCCAACTTGATCAGCAGCGGGAAAAACCGTGCGCAAGTCGGCAAAGGAGGTGAAGTTCCGCCGTTTCATCTCGCGATACCAATGCGCTAAAGCACTTCTACTCTCGGGATGTTGTTCGGTAAACTCATTGAGTCGCCTGCGTGTAATGACGCGCATAGCTGAGTACTTTCGACCATCAACTCAGTACAGCCTAGAGCGGCAAACGTTGCCAACCAGCGTTGCTGTTACCCATGAAACCTCGGCAACACCTCCTCGCCAAACAGCTTAATGCAATCCAGCACTCGCTCCCGCTCGGGACCGCCTGGCAGCCGAAAGCGCATGATGACATAATCGACATCGTACTCTTTCTCGTACATTTCGAGCTGCTCGACGCAGTCTTGGGGTGTCCCGGCAACCGCATGCCGAAAGCACGAGCCTACCGAAAAATCGGATTCTGCCCGAAAGTCGGGATGGTGGTTCATAATACCGTGGCGGAAGTAAAAGAGCGTCTCATCGACATAAATCTGGCCAAAGGTTTGCTCGGCTTCAGCTCGGGTTGGCGCGACCCAGCCATCCCGCATTAAGACGACTTGCGAGGCATTGCCCGCCTTAGCTGCTGCTTCCTTATAAATATTGACTCGGCTCTTCCAGGTTTCCTTCTCCAACGGGAAGGGGTCTGAGCACCAGGCGTCGCTACACCGCCCAGCTCGTTCTGTGGTGTAGGGGAACATGCCCCCCAGCCACAGTTCAGGGTGTGGCTGCTGGACCGGCTTTGGCGTAACACGGACATTGTCATAATTGAAGACTTGGCCATGGTAGGAAAAATGTTCTTGGCTCCAGGCCAGTTTCATGATTTCCAGGCCCTCTTCAAAACGTTGACGGCCGCCTTTCATCGGAATGGAAAACGCGTTGTGATAGTCTGGATGATAACCGGACGCCAACCCACAGATCAGACGGCCTTTGGACATCAGATCGACCATGGCCATTTGCTCAGCAATATGGACTGGGTCATACAGCGGGAGAATGAGAATATACGTGCCCAAACGAATCCGGGTCGTGCGAGCCGCCAGGCCACCCAGCAGAACCATAGGGGAGGGGAAGAAGCACTCTGTCCGGGTATGTCGCTCTGGCACAACCAGTGAATCAAAGCCAACCTGCTCAGCCGCTTCGGCCTCTTTCCACAGATGATCAATAAACGGCATGACTCGATCGCTGGTTGGCAGCGGCATATTGTAGGGGCCAGCGTGGGTGTCGAGCAGATAGCCGATTTTCATCATTTTGTCCTTACTATTTGAACTTTGGCAATACTTCTCTGCCAAACAGTTCAATACATCTCAGCGTTTCTTCATGGCTGGGACCGGTGGCATGACGTAGAGCTAGAATCATGTACTGACACCCAATCTCTTGCTCGTAGCGCTTGAGCTCGGCCACGACTTCGTCGGGATTGCCACAAATGAGGCGATGAGGGGCAACTCGCTCAAACGTCCAGTCTGCTTCTGTGGCATCTTTGACCCACGGTTCCCAGTCAGTATTAAAACGCCCCGATGCAAAAAATCCGAGCTTGAGATAAAACATATGATACGCCTGGATATGCGGCCACCACACACGCTCGACCTCAGCTTTACTTTCCCCGACCCACGCATCTCGAAGTAAGGCAATCTCAACCCGGGGATTGTTCGCCCGAGCAGCAGCTGCACGGTAGATCTCTCCCCAGGCTTTCATCACATCAAAGCTATGGAGGGGGTCACTGACCCAGCCGTCAGCAATGCGTCCGGCGCGCTTGAGGGTGATTTCGGACACCAGATCGGCGGCCGGGGCTGGCGAATCGGGCGTGGCGTGATTGTTACATCCGTAAACTTGTAGTGCTGTCCCTGATAAGAGAAGGTTTCGCCGGTCCAGGCGTGTTTCAGAATATCAACCGATTCCAGGAAATGAGTCTTCGCTTCAGACAGCGGAATCTCAAACGCCTCAAACTCTTTCTCAACTAAGCCGAGACCGACGCCCATAATCAGACGCCCCTTAGCAATGGTATCCACAACAGCGGCTTGCTCAGCAACGTGCAAGGGATGATACAGCGGTAACTGCAAAATGCTGGTGCCAATCTCAGCTTTTTTGGTGCGGGCTGCCAGAGCTGCGGCAAAGGTCAACGGCTGGGGCAAATAGCCGTCTGGCATTTGATGATGCTCGGGCAGAAAAAAGGCTTCAAAGCCCACGCTCTCTGCCAGCTCTGCCTGCTCGAAGACTTCGGCGTACAGGCGTTGCAGATGCTCCCCATTCGGCGGGTCCTGCATCGTAAAAATAAGGCCCAATTTCATGTGATTTCCTATTCAACTATTCGATTTGCCCCAGGTAGCGGCGCAGGACGTACACACCGTCAGGCGTATACGGCTCGGTCT
This sequence comes from Binatia bacterium, assembly GCA_965231765.1. Lineage (GTDB taxonomy): Bacteria > Desulfobacterota > Binatia > Bin18 > Bin18 > JAAXHF01. The sequence continues at coordinate 1,357,966 of OZ246887.1, read as the reverse complement.
CGGCGTGACGTAGCGTTTCTTCGGGACTCAGGATGATGACACTTTCGACTTCTTCTTTTTGCAGGGTCAGTTCGCCGTCGTAGACACAGGTGAACGCTCCGCCCCAGGTGTGGTTGTTGTCGTCCTCAAAGTAAAACTCAAACAGCTTGGTGAGGGGTACATCCCGAATGCCCATCTCCTCTTCTAATTCACGAGCTGCGCCGACTTCGTAGCTTTCTCCTGCCACGACAACGCCGCCCGTGGCTAGGTCGTAATACCCAGGGAAGACATCTTTGGTCATCGTCCGCTTCTGGATATATAGCTGGCCCTGGGAGTTGAATACCAGGATATACGTACTGCGATGACGCAAGTGCTTGGCTCGCATTTCACTGCGCGGAGCGGAACCAATCACGTTATTGTGCTCATCCACAATGCCAACAATTTCGTCTACTGTGCCCATGCGAACGGCACGATACTGGTGCTCCGTGGGTGTGTCAACCTAGAGTTGCAAGAGGCATCGGACGAGGTATTGGGCGACGCGTTGCGCCGCCCTGGCCAAGCAAGCTAGAAGAAGCACACTATGTCGAATGCCCTTGCCATTTTTGCCAAAGCCCCGATTGCTGGGCAAGTCAAAACCCGACTGTGCCCACCACTAACACACAAACAAGCCGCTGAGTTGTTCCGCTGTTTTCTGCTCGACACAGTTGAGCGGATGTGTTCGTTAGCAACAGTCCAGGTGTTTCTGGCTATTTCTCCGGCTGATAGTGAGCCGCTGTTTCGCCAGTTGTTTCGCCAAGCGGTTCCCTTTCCGGTCCGGTATTTGCCGCAGCGCGGAGATTCACTTGGAGAGCGCGAGATTAATACGCTGGCAGATATGCTGGATGCAGGCTTTTCGCGGGTGGTCATCATTGGTAGTGATATTCCGACTTTGCCTGTAGCGCATATTCACGAGGCATTCACCCGGCTTGAAGATCCGGCGTGCGACGCGGTCTTTGGTCCCAGCACTGATGGGGGATATTACCTCGTTGGGGCATGCGCAGTGCATCGTCGGCTGTTTGAAAACATTGCTTGGAGTACCCCGCAAGTGCTAGAGCAGACACTGGAACAGGCGCGACTGCATCAGCTAGCGGTAGAATTGGTCCCGTCTTGGTACGATGTCGATACGGTTGAGGATCTGCAGCGGCTGCTTGCCGATGCCGGGGAGAAGAGAGACGGTTCGAATGATGTACCGCGAACACGGGAGTTGCTGAGGCGGTTTGGGTTTTATGCAGGATGAAAATAAGGAGGCACACATGGCTGGCTGTTTAGACGGAATTAAAGTCTTGGATATGGGCCGTTATCAGGCTGGACCACGCTGCGCAATGATTCTGAGCGACCTTGGGGCTGAGGTGGTTAAGGTCGAAGCGCCAGGCGGAGATGAGTCGCGTGGCATTGGGAAAGTGTATTGGTCAGTCTACAATCGGGGCAAGAAGAGTATCACCCTGAATGTCCGCAACAAGAAAGGCATAGACTTAATTAAAGAACTCGTGCCAAAATTTGACATGCTGCTCCAGAACTTTCGGCCTGGAATAATGGATGCAATGGGTTTGGGGTATGAGACGCTCAAGCAACTTAATCCCGGGATTATCATGATTAACGTGTCCGGCTTTGGTCAAGAAGGGCCGTACAAACATCGACCCGCCTACGATCCCATTGGCCAGGCCATGTCAGGCCTGATGAGTTTCACCGGCTTTCCGGATGGCCCGCCGATTATGACCAATTCGCCAATTATTGACCGAATTACTGCGCTGCATGCCACGATAGGTGCGTTAGGTGCGTTGCACCGCCGCGATGTGACCGGCCAAGGTCAGTCGCTCGATGTGTGTTTGCTGGATACCGGCTATACGCTGATGGAGATTCCGATTTCTAACTATCTGCTGACTGGCAAAGAGCCCCAGCGGAATGGTAATAGTCCTGGTGGAATTTCGCCGTGTAATGCGTATCAGGCCCAAGATGGCTGGATCTATATTCTGGCGGTTCCACAAGACATGTTTGGTCGATTCTGCAAAAGCATTGGACGCGAAGATTTGCTTGCCGACGAGCGGTTCTCGACCATTGCTGGGCGAGGCAAACATGCCAACGAGATCAATGATTTGGTAGCTGAATGGGTGAAAGATCAGACTGTTGAAGCGGTCGGCAAAGTACTGGAGGAAGCCCAAGTGCCGTTTGCCCCTGTGCATTCTATTGCACAGGCAGCCAAAGACCCGCATTTATGGGAACGTAAGATGCTGGTCGAAATTGAAGACCAAGGGGAGAAGACCTACGTTCCTGGTCTAACTGTGAAGTACTCTGACACACCGGGTGAAATTGGTACGATTCCACAGCCCGGGGATCACAATGAAGAGGTTTACTGTGGCATTCTGGGATATCAGCCGGAGGAGCTGGCAGGCTGGAAAGAGGATGGGGTGATATAGCATTCATGGGCGAGAAGCCCAGGCCACAGTAAACAAGAGTGGCACGGCCATCTTGGCCGTGTTTGCTGTCGCTTCCACAGCTACACTGAGCGAGAGCTTTGCGCCAACCGATCCAACAGCTGTTCCAGCGTCCTATTAATCGCCGTAAACCGCCGCTCGTCGGCAAGCATCTCTTCCGCCGTCTGAATGAACCGGGCTGGGGTTAACTCATTGTGACAGTTCTGAATAAGCCCTTGGGCACTCTGCTTGGTTGTTTCAAGGTGAAACTGCAAACCAACAACGCGTTCGTCGAGAACAAATGCTTGATTCTCACAGGCTGCACTCCGTGCCATATGAACAGCACCGGCAGGCAGATCAAACATATCCGCATGCCAATGAAAAACATCTTGTGTTGTCGGAAGATCAGAAAAGAGAGCCGAGCTTTTTGCTTCAGCAGTGAGTTGAATTGGAAACCAGCCGATCTCTTTCTCCGCATTCCGGTGGACACGGGCACCGAGGACACAGGCGATCAGTTGTGAACCCAAGCACACACCGAGAACCGTCTTCCCTACAGCAATAATTTGTTCGATAAATCGTTTCTCATCCGTCAGCCATGGGTACTCTGCCTCATCATACACGCCCATCGGGCCGCCCATGATAACCAGCCAGTCAAAGCTCTCAGGAGATGGGAGCAGCTCACTTCGGTACAGATGTGTTGCACTCACCTGGTCCCCACGCTTGTGTGCCCAAGCGGCTATGCTACCAAGACCCTCAAACGGAACGTGTTGGAGGTAATGAATGTTCATGCCTCTACCTGGTGTGGAGCCCGCACGGTCAGAATCGCGACTTCGGGCGCAATGCCAAGCCGCATAGGATAGCCATAGAACCCAACACAGCGGGTGACATACATGCGCATATCTTGACGCGTGAAGACACCTTGGTCAGGGATGCCAACCAAGCCCACCATGGTGAGGGCGGTATTCTGAGCAAATTGTACACCCACATGGCCTCCATGAGTATGACCCGAAAAGACTAAATCCGCGCAGTTTTCAGGAAAGATATAGAAGGTTCGTGGATCATGATTCAACACCAGCCGCGGAACGGGTCTGCGTGGTCCCCATGCATTGAAGAGCGTTGCATACCGGTCTGTTGAGGTACCAGGAATGCGCAAGAAATATTCAAGACCAGCGACTTCCAAGGCATGTCCATCAATTGAGAGCGTTACCAGTTCATTGCGCAAGGTGTGGACGCCAGCTTGGCCGAGCAGAGAGACGAGTCTTCCTGCGTCATCATAATCGTGATTGCCCAAGCACGCCCATTGTCCGTAAGGAGCCTGGAGCTGAGCCAGGGCTTCATACAGCGGCCGATCAAAGTCGCCCGTCCGGTGGGTCAAAAAATCCCCAGTATGAAGCACAACGTCAGGCTTGGCACTATGAGTCAGCGCAGCCATATGCAGCAGCCGGGCACGATCCATATAGCCGCCCACGTGGATGTCTGAGAGATGGGCAACGCGCAGGCCATCCAGTTCTTGGGGCCAGTGGGGCAGAGTAATGTCTTGCTCTTCGATTTGAAGATCGTAGGAAGTTTTCACTCCAGACAGCGAGAAGACAAATGGTGCGCCAGCCCCCAAGACGCCAAGCTGTTGGATGAACTGCCGCCGGGCAGGTGAGGTCGGAGCGTCTGGGGCGTTGTCAGCGGAGCGAAACTGACGTGTGATAAAACGCACAACGAGCTTCCACAGATCGGACCCCATGTAACCCAGAAAGAGTAAGGCGTACGCGCTATACCAAATCGACCCAACCCACGATATGCCAGGCGCATGAATGAAAAGCACCGGTTCGCTAAAGCGAGCGGTCAGAAATTGAGCGGCCAGAATGACATCACACACAACCCCGATCCAAAAGATGAGCTGGAAGAGTGTACGGGAAGAATCAAAAACTTGTTCAAGCGCCGCATGCAGCCGTAACCGGGCAGAGGAGAAGGGCACAAACCCAATCGGGACAAAAGCCGCAAAAAACAGCGCCCGACGATAAAAGAAGAGTCCCATCCCGAGCATGCCCAGGATGAGAAACAGGTTCAGAGCATACTGCCAGCGCCGCAGCCACCGATAGCTTGATGACGGAACAACAGAGGTGTCATTTGACATGGTGCATCTAGCCTAGCATACCGCTTTGGCAGGGGGGAGCTATGGCGGGCAGAAGGTTGCCTAAGAAAGCTGTTCCCATTCTGCTCTATCGATCTGTGCCTGTTGAAGGATCTGACCGAGGAGATTCCTGCCGATGTCTGCCTTATGCGGATTCGGAATACGTACGCGGAGGTCAGCCTTGATCATGAATTGATGTTTCCCTCCAGCATAGGGACCAGAGAAGCCGAGTTGACGTAGGAAATAGATCAATTCCTGACGTTTAATTGGGCCGAAGGGAGGCATTAGGCAACTTCATTCATATTCAAGGATATACCATCCACTGAGGGGAGGGAGTGACTCATCTTGAGGCCGAGGATAATCCACTCTTCTAAAGCCTCTTGGAGTTCTTCCCTGCACGCTTCGAGGGTTTCAGCATTGGCCCATATCCCTTCCAGATTTTCAATACTGCCAAAATATCCTTCTTCATCTGGTAGCAGCTCGTAGTGGGCTTTCCGCATGGCGGCGGTGATGTAGGCTGTGAGCATCACTCCCTCCTTCTTGTGGTGAGGCAGATCACACTAGCGCATAATCTCGCCTCTCACACTTCATTGTGTTTACGCCGACCACTTCTCTATATCAAAACCGTCCGGCAGCGGGGCAAAGAACACATTGGCTGGTCCACCAACCGTTCGGGTGGTGTGGCCTTTGCCGGTGACATCATCGGCCATAAAGGCTTCACCGGCTTTCCACTGGCGGGTTTGATTATCCGTCGTACTGACTTCAAGCACTCCTGATAAGACGACCACAATTTGCCGCTGAGGCGCATTATGCCATGTTTGGGACATCCCTTCGGGCAATTCCACAAATCTTACCGACGGTGAGATATACGTGTTGGACAGCATCAGCGTATGGCCATCTGCATCTTTCTGTGGAGTGTTGATCGGAACATCGATGTCCGTGAACCGTGAACCCCCATCCTCAGTCGCATAAAAACGTGTGATCTGCATTGTTTTCCTCCTTTTTTCCTGTTGTCTTCCCAGCGGCGATTAATCCGGCTGAATCGGATACAGATTCAGGGCATTATCCCACATGATTTTCTTTTTGCTCTCGTCCGACACGCCTTCTAGCTCCATGATTTCTTTGACCGCCCAGGCATACTGACGGCCTTCCGGGTGACCGAAGTCCGTCGCTGTGACGATGTTCTCATCGCCGAGCAAATCAATTGTCTGCTTGATACCCGGATCATCTGGGTCGGCTGAGATATAGCATTGGCGCTGGAAGTATTCGATCGGATGTTTGGTCAGCCCAGGAATCTCCAATCCCCGAAAGCCGCCTTGCACGCTGGCACCCAGACGATCTAACCAAAACGGTACCCAACCTGCGCCAGACTCTAAGTGCACCACCCGCATCTTGGGATGCCGCTCTAAAACACCACCCATAATCAGTGACGTGCAAGCCAGCATATTGCCCATGGTGAATGCGACTGTGGTTTGGGCTGAGCGCAAACGCGGAATGTAATGGTACAGCATGTCATCGGCAGACGTGCCGGTACCGGTATGGACGGCGAGCGGGACATCGAGATCTTCCAGGGTGCTCCACAGTGGTTCGTAGAACTCGTCATATAAGCGATGATCGCCGACGGGCACTGGATTAATATGAATGGCTTTAAAGCCCAGGTCTTTTACGCACCGACGCGCTTCACGGGAAGCTTCTTCAGCATCGCGCAAGTCGATTGAGCCCGCCCCAAAGACTCTGCCGCCAGCAGCCGAACAGAAATCATACAGCCAGTCGTTATACGCCCGGCGGTACGCGGCTGCGGTATCTGGCGCCATCTTCGGCACGGCAACTGACAACAGGCCAATGGAAGGATACACAACCATGTAGTCAATGCCGGTGCGTTCCATGGCGATGGGATACATCTCCGGCGGGAAATTATGCTTGGCAAATTCGGCATAGGCTTCGTCTTGACCGGGTAAGGAGACGCGTACGCCAGGATCAAACGAAGCTGGACCCATCGCGCTTGGATCAATCGGATCACGGCCAAAAGGCATTGTGTATTCGCCACCGTCCGGGTTGGGGATTGCCAGTTCAAAGCGAAAAGACAGGGGATCTCCGTCGTAGATGGACCAGGCCTTAGGCATTTGATCGTGGAACTTCGGATCGAGATATTTTTGGAACATGTCATTGGGTTCCAGAATATGGGCATCGCTATCAATGAAACGAAATTTCTGTGGCACGGACTCCTCCTCGATGCAGTTTGCTAAGGATCGACCGGACTGTATCAGCTTGGCGCTGTGGGCTGCAAGGAAGGGGGGAAGAGACGAGAAAACACCGAGATTACCTCCTGACCTTGTCGCTAATGAGCGATGTAGCGTACAGTGAGAATAGTTCCTGAGCTCAAGGCTCCATTCGTATCGACATAAGGAGGTTTGGCAGTGGAAACGACGGATATTCAGCAGGCGCAAGAGCAACTGTTTCAGCTGGTTGCTCGTGTTGCCCAGGGAGAAGAGATTGTCATCACCACAGCCGGAAAGCCAATAGCGAAGCTTGTTCCGTATACCGTTAGCCAGGAACCACGTACTCCAGGCGGTTGGGAAGGACGTGTGTTCATTGCGGATGACTTTGATGACATTCCGCCGGAGATAGCCTCAGCGTTTGGGCTGGATGAGGACACGAAGAAATCATGAAGCTCCTGCTCGATACTCATATTGTCCTGTGGTGGTTCGAGAATAATCCGCTCCTTTCAGCCCAGGCCAGAAATGCTATTGGCGAGGGGAAGAATGACGTTTTTGTGAGGGGAATTATATACCTTACTTGACAAGGAGTGTGCGTTCCTGTATACTCTGAATCATGACGAAGCAACAAAATACACGGAAAAGCGGACCGGGAAAATCCTACCGCACTGGCATGACGGTCTTTGAACTGTTCGATCTCTTCCCAGATGAGGAGTCCGCTCGCAAGTGGCTTGAGGGCATTCGCTGGGGAGAAGGCCGATACTGTGGGCATTGCGGGTCTGACAACACCAAGTCCGTCCCGAACGAAAAGCCTATGCCCTACTGGTGCTCTGATTGCCGGAAGTATTTCAGCATCAAGACTGGGACGCCCATGCACGGCAGCAATCTCCCCTTGAGAAAATGGGTGGTAGCATTCTACCTCATGACCACGAATCTTAAGGGTGTATCCAGCATGCGGATTCACCGAGAGCTGGGCATCACACAAAAGACGGCATGGTACATGATTCACCGGATACGGGAAGCATGGAACCTGGATGAAGAAAAAGCAGACGGGCCGGTAGAAGTCGATGAGGCATACATGGGTGGCCGCAACGCCAACAAGCACCAGTACAAGAAGATTCAGAACGCCAACGGGACAATAGGGAAAACTGCTGTCGTGGGGATGAAGGACCGGGGGACAAACCAAGTGCAAGCTACCGTTGTTGAGCACACGAACCAAGAAACCTTACAAGGCTTTGTGAATAGTCGGACAACTCCGGGGGCGAAAATCTACACGGACGAGCATGGCGGCTATGTCGGCCTAGAGAACCATGAGGTTGTCAAGCATAGCGCTGGGGAGTATGTCAAAGACCAAGCCCACACGAACGGCATAGAATCGTTTTGGGCTGCCTTGAAACGTGGGTACTACGGCACGTATCACAAGATGAGCGTCAAGCACCTGAATCGGTACGTGACTGAGTTTGCGAGCCGTCACAATGTGCGGAGCTTGGACACCATTGATCAAATGAGTCTGCTCGCGTTAGGTATGAGTGGGAAGCGGCTCCGGTATCAAGATTTGATTGCAGAATAATGAGGGGAAGGATAATGCCAACAATGAATCGGCCTATGCCAACCGACCCGAAGGATTTAGCACGGGCCATGTTTCGACAGGGTGATAAGCAGACATTTGGGAAGATCAAAATGGCACCACAGCGAAGGAAGGCAAAAGTAAAAATGCCTGATTTACAGGCTCCGCTCGATTTTTCGCAACGTCCGCTCTTTATTGAACATAAGTGTGAGGGAGAGGTTATCCCTCAGCGCCCGCGTGACGGCTATATCAATGCGACACGTCTGTGCCAGCAGGCAGGGAAAAAGTTTTTTGACTATAACCGACTATCTCAAACTCAGGAGTTTTTGCAGGTGCTTTCTGCCGAAACGGGAATTCCCGTTTCGGCATTAGTGCAGATTATCAAAGGTGGGAACGACAAGTTAAGTCAGGGAACCTGGGTCCATCCCCGAGTTGCTATCCCCCTCGGAATGTGGCTCTCTCCGCAGTTCGCTGTGCTCGTCAGCGAGTGGGTCTTTGACTGGATGAGCGGCAACGTCAAGGGCTATATGCCTCAGCATGTCCAGCGTTTCATGAAGAACAGAGCCAAAATCCCACATACACACTTTTCCATGTTGAACGAGATTTATCTGAACCTTTTTGCCCCTCTTGAAGAATGCGGGGTCATCCCACCCGACAAGATGATGCCTGATATTTCGACCGGCCGCATGTTTTCCGGTTTCCTCAAAAAAAGAGGCATTGATCCTAAAGAATTTCCTACTTATGAGCATGAGTTTGCTGATTCATTGAGACCACCAGTCCAGGCACGACTTTATCCAGTTGAATATCTCCCCGATTTTCGGAGGTACTTCAACGAAGTCTGGCTTCCCAAGCAGGCCAAGAAATACTTTGCCGATAGATTTCCCACCGCCTTGCCACACCTGCCCAAAATCCTGCAACTGCCATCACCATAGACCCGCAAGACTTAGCACGGACGATGTTCCGCCATGCTGATAAGCAGATGTTTGGAGAGAAGACCAAGAAACGAGAAGACCAGGCAGCCTGCTTGCCTTCCTCGTCGTAGCCTCGTAGAAAAAACACATGGTATATGTAGTCATTCCCTTCCGGGCAGGTTCGGCAATTCAGCAACGATTAGAGGCACTCACACACCAAGGCTTATATACTAGCGTGGCCCCCTCTGCTTATTTTATCTCTTACCTCGGTACGACGAAAGAACTGGCGGAGACGATTGGATACAATGGGGATGAAGGAGCAGGGACAGGTATTGTCATTCCGGTCTCTAATTACTTTGGATATGCACCCAAAGACCTCTGGGAATGGCTAGAACTCCATGGAAAAGACTAACGATCAACAGTCACCCATTCTGAATCCAGAGACCCAGACCCCGGTGCAACAGGCTCCTACGCCTGGGTCTAGCCAATGGATAATGCAGATACTCAACCGTATAGAAACCCGCCTTGATACGATTGAACAACGATTGGGCAAGGTTGAGAGGCTGGCCAACATTATTATTGGGGTTATGATAACGCTCGCCGTTGTATGGACGCTGTTTCAATTCGTGTTTTCTAATTTTGATATTACTCTTACTCCGAAGTCTTCACTTCCCAGTAATCAAAGTCTGAGTAATCCAGTCAAGTAAGGTATATAATTCCCTTTGTGAGCGCGGTGAGTACTTGGGAGATGACCATCAAAAAGGCGCTCAAGAAACTGAGCTTCCCGGACGATATTGAGGAACGGATGCGTGCACACCGCTTCATTTCGCTGCCAATCACACAGGCACACACGTTCGCTGTTGGGAAACTGCCACGCCACCATAACGATCCGTTTGATCGGCTGCTCGTTGCTCAGGCGGATGTTGAGGAGATGACACTTGTGACGCACGATAAGCAATTGCAGGATTACGACATTACGATACTGCTCTCATAAATGTGGGAGCGTGCGTCAGATTTTGACTCCTCTCCCTGTCCCAGCCGCCGTAGCAAATCTCCCCTATCCCAGTACAGCTGCTCAGAGGCTATTTTGTTGTCTCGGATTTTGAGCACCGACGTTCCCTGAATCTTGATTTTCCTCTGGGTTGGTACCATTCCACAAAATTCTTCTTGCGTGATCCGTCAGGCATTTTCCTCCCCGTCAAACTCACAACTCAAGCCCGTCCGTCCTACCTTCCTTCTTACCTCATCCAACGAAAGCCGAAAATAGACGGGTCGATTATGCGCACAGGCATGCGGATTGGACGTTTGTGTCCAGGCAGTGAGCTGCTGCTCTTGCATTTCCCGTGTCAGTGACTGCCCAGCTTTTATTGCTCCAAGGCAGGCTAGCGCCTGTGCCATATCTTCTTTTTTATTGCGCAGGCGGGTGAGCAGACGGGAGAAAATGAGCCCCGACATTTTGGGATCAAGAAAATCTGGAACGGTTCGTAAAGCAAGCACCCGAGGACCAAACGCATCCATTGTAAAATGACAGGCTGAAAATGCCTCGACGTTTTCATCCACAAACGCGTGTTCGTCAATCGAAAGATTCACAACCTGTGGGGAGATTAATTGCTTGCTGTGTACCCGGCCGTCCTGGAGTCGCTCATACAAGACCCGCTCTTCAGCTGCATGCTGGTCTAAGAGATACAAATGTCCCTCAGATAGTGTCAGAAGAAAAGTGTCTTCGACTTGGCCGATGAGCGAGAAGCCATTTATTTGCGGGCTCCCATAGTCTTCTGATTGTTCTGCAATCGCATCTGTCTGTAGCCAAGGTGGACGTTCACGGTGCTGGAGCGCGCCGCGGACGAGTTCATACACCGCGTTGTCATCCCGGAAACGGACTTCAGTCTTGGCCGGATGGATATTCACATCAACTTGGGAGGGATGCAGCTCGAGGAAGAGAAAGACCATGCCGCCTTCGCCAGAAAAGGCATCTCGGACGGCACGGTAGAGCGTCGGGTTGCGGACTGGACGGCGATTGACAAATAGATAATAGCGTCTGCGCCAGACTTCCTCGCTGGGGAGAATTGCTCCCCAGACTCTGCCGCTCATCCCCGAGTTCTCCAGCTGTTCGAGTCCCGCAGCCGCTTCGCGGCCAAAGCACGCCGTAATGCGCTCTTGAAGAGAGCTTGGTTGGAAGTTATAGACTGCGCGTCCATCAAAGGAGAGGGATAAAGTTTTCTCAGGAAAGGCTAAGGCAAAGCGGGTAAAGGTGCCTAAGACGTGGCCATATTCGGTACGCAGGCTGCGCATGAACTGTCGCCGGGCCGGGGTGTTATAAAACAAATCCCAGACTTCGACTGTTGTTCCGACCGGCGCCCCAGCTTCTTGCTGCGAAACCACCTGGCTGCCTTCGATGCGCTCTTCTATTCCAAGCGCAGCTGTTCGTTCGCGGGTCAGTAGGCGCAGGCGAGAAACCGAAGCAATACTGGGCAGGGCCTCGCCACGAAAGCCGAACGTTCGAACGCGAGAAATATCGTCTGCATTGACAATCTTACTGGTAGCAAAACGCTCACAGGCGAGCGGAACATCTGAGGGAGCAATGCCAGGACCATCATCCGTGACTTTGACCAGCCGCCGCCCGCCTTCTAACAGCTCCACCCGAATTGTATCTGCGGCGGCATCAAGCGCATTCTCGATCAGTTCCTTGACGACGCTGGCCGGGCGTTCGACGACTTCACCTGCCGCAATACGCTGTTGAATGTCTGGGGGAAGGATGTGGATTTTCATAATTGAACCTCTGAGTCCAAGAGAAATTACAGGCCGCCGACATTCAGCAGGAGTTATTCTGGCTCCCACGCGCAGCAGCGTCAGCAGAGTTTTCCGCAGCCGTGCGTTGTCTTACAGCTCCATCCCGTCTGCCAACTTCTTTAACTCCGCCACCAACCCAAGCGCATCCATTGGGGTTGTATGGAGCGGATCAACTTCGGCTAAGCGCTCCAGGAGCGGATGATCTGCTCTCAGCGGCATCCGGCCGTTTGTACGCATGGGTTGTGATATGCCTTGGCCGTTTCCCTCAGCGACAAGCTCCGGCACAGTCCGGGGTGTTTCTTCCTGCCACGTTGCCAGTACATCCTTTGCCCGCTGTACAACATGGGGTGGCAGACCGGCAAGTTTGGCGACATACAAGCCATAGCTCTTCTGCGCCGCGCCAGGGACAACCTTATACAGAAACGTGACGTCATCCTGCTCTTCACGGACGGCTAAACGGGCATTGGCAATACCCGAAATCTCTTGTGCCAGCTGCGCTAGCTCATGATAATGGGTCGTGAAGAGCGTCTTGGCCTTAATCTCTTGGGCTAAGGTCTCTGCCACGGCTTGGGCAATAGCTTGGCCATCGGAGGTGCCGGTACCACGCCCAACTTCGTCGAGGATGACCAGACTTTTATCCGTGGCGTGCTGCAATATGTTGGCCGTTTCCGTCATTTCGAGCATGAAGGTCGAGAGTCCTTGGGCGAGAAAGTCCGCCGCTCCGACCCGGGTAAAGATGCGATCGACGACACTCACCGTGGCTGCTTGGGCGGGCACGAAACTCCCGATTTGGGCCAGCAGTACAAGCAATGCTGTTTGCCGAGCATAGGTGCTTTTGCCGGCAGCGTTTGGGCCGGTCAGGATCAAGAGATGGGTATGCTCATCCAAGGCCAGATCGTTGGGAACAAAGGTGTCACTGTGTGTTTCAACAACCGGGTGGCGGCCTTCCGTGATGGACAGGGCATACTCTTCAGTCATGTGTGGCTGGACCCAGCTTTTGGTACTGGCCACAGCAGCAAAGGCGCACAGCACATCGAGCATGCCCAGGACGTGGGCGGTCTGGCGCAGACGATCTGCTTGCGCCGCAACTTGCTCTCGCAGCTGAGTAAACAGTTCATATTCGAGCTGTTTACCACGGTCGGCCGCCGACAGCATTTTGTCTTCAAAATGGTGCAGCTCTGGAGTGATAAACCGCTCTGCGTTGACCAGGGTTTGGCGTCGTGTATAGGCTTTGGGCACAAGGGCAAGGTGTGATTTTGTCACTTCGAGATAGTACCCAAAAACACGATTAAAGCCGACTTTGAGATTAGGAATCGTCGTACGTGTGCGTTCTTGCTGCTCGTAGCGAGCCAACCAGCCGCTCCCATCGGTCTGTATCAAGCGCAGTTCGTCGAGCTCTGCGGATACGCCGTCTCGAATGATGCCACCCTCTTTGGCGAGTGCCTTGGGCTCAGCAACCAGGACATGCTGAATTTCAGCGTGGATATCATCCAACGGATCAAGGTCGTTGTGTAAACTCTTGAGCAGTGAGGCCAGGGGCTGAGCAAGCCAGGCATGCATCTGAGGCAAGGGGGCGAGCGATGTTCCCAAAGCCGACAGGTCTCGCGGATTGGCCACAGCAGAAGTCAAGCGTGAAGTCAGTCGTTCCAGATCGAGGATTTTTGTTAGAGCGGTTTGGAGATCGGTGCGTAAACGTTGGCGAGCCAGCAGGGTCGCCACCGCTTCGTGACGCTGCTGGATAGCGTTGACCGAGCGCAGAGGATGGAGCAGGCAGTATCTCAGACGCCGATGACCCATACGTGTATGGCAAAGGTCGAGGACGGATAAGACGGAACTGTCTCCTGTGCCTTCCCACATGTTTTCGACCAGCTCCAGGTTGCGCTGGGTTTGGGGATCAAGAAAAACAAACTCCTCACTACGATATGGCTGGGGAGCTTTGAGGTGCGGCAGAAAATTCTGTTGGGTTTCTTTGACGTATGACAGCAGAGCACCCGCAGCAGTCAGAGCCTGCCGATGCGAGGCGGCGAGTGGCGCAACAAATTTGCGACCAAACGCCTGGCGTAAGACTTTCCGTGCTGTTGCTGGGGCAAAGGTGGCTGCCGGTCGTTCGGTGCGAAACGCCTGGGGCTGCCACTTGGTGTCGTACGCAGTATGTTCTGGCAGCACGATTTCTTGGGGTGGGAATTTAGCCAACAGACTCGGGAGATTGGCCCAGGTTGTTTCGGCCAGCAAAAAATCGCCTGTCGCTAACGAGAGAAAAGCCACGCCTACAACATCCCTCGCGATATCTTGAGCCGAGAATACAGCAGCCAGCGTGCGTTCTTTCCCCGTTGTTTCAAACAGGGTGCCTGGCGTGACGACCCGGACAACCTCACGCTGGATAAGCGCTTTGCCTTTCTGCGGACCTTCGAGTTGTTCACAGATAGCGACCTTAAAGCCTTTTTCCACCAAACGGGTCAGGTAGGTGTCTAAACGATAATGTGGCACGCCACACATCGGCACCCGTTCGGTATTTTTGCCGTGTGGGCGCGAGGTCAGGGTGATTTCAAGTGCGCGCGATGCGACTGCCGCATCGTCATAAAACATCTCGTAGAAATCCCCGAAACGGAAGAAGACCAGTGCATCTTGATGCTGGGCTTTGACCTGGCGGTATTGGCCCATCATGTCGGTTCCAGCAGCGTGGGCTGACTGCTGAGAGGCTTTGGGCGTTGTTTTTTTGTGTCCCTTTTTCACGTCATGATCCTGTGCTGCTTCACAACGGCCAAGTATGAATGCCCAAGAATGGAGACAAATAGGCGGACGCGCAAGAGGCGTGAGATGGAGGAGGAGGATGGAGGGAGCGGGCAGCTGTTGTCGAACCGAAACAGGTAGGCTAGAACGGCCTGCATATATGGTCAACACTGACCCTACTCGAAAGGAGGGTACACACTATGGGCATTGAGAATCAGAAGTTTCCGTATGCCGGGGCGATCGACGCGGATGGGCATATTTTAGAGCCACCCGATACGTGGGAAAAATATATCGACCCGCAGTTCCGTGACCGGGCGATTCGTATTTACCCGAATGCGGAGGGCTTAGAGATTATCGAAGTGGGCGGCCGGCCAGCCAAATATATGCGGCCGGGCGGATTGGCGATCTCGGGCGCCATGGGTCAAAAAGGGGAAGATCTCGAACCTCATCCGGATAAAACCTATGTCGGCCAAGCTCCATTTGGCTCGATGGATCCCACGGAACGCGTTGCGCGTCTGGACCAGGAGGGGTTGGAGAAGGCGATTATCTATCCGAGTATGGGGCTCTTATGGGAAGCCGAAGATATTGAGTATCTGGAACTGCAAGCCGCCTATGCGCGAGCGTATAACCGCTGGGTCGAAGATTTCTGTTCCGATTCAAACGGACGTCTTATCCCAGTTGCGCACATCTCTATGGGCGACCCACACGAAGCCGCGCGCGAACTCGAACGATCGGTAAAGAATGGAGCCAAAGGGGCTTTCTTTGTCCCGTTCACCCCAATCGATAAATCGCACGCCCATCCTGATTTTGATCCGTTTTGGACCAAGGTCCAAGAGCTGGACGTCCCAGTCGGTATTCACCCCAGTGGGGAACCGCCGGCCAAGCGAGTCCATCAGCGTTTTCGTGATATGCAAAAATGGGCAGCGTGGCATTTCAACGTGCATGGCGCGCAAGGGCCGCTGCAGGCCTTCACTGCGATGTTCCAGTACGGTCTGTTTGACCGTTTCCCGAAAGTGAAGATTGTGGTCCTGGAGTCTGGGGCTGGCTGGGCGGGCTATCTGCTCAACCGGATGGATGCTGTGTTTGACAGTCCCTTGGGCGAAACTGTGCCACTCAAAGAAAAGCCGAGTTATTATTTTCACCGCCAATGTTGGATTTCAGGCGATCCGGATGAAAAGGCATTCGGCCATGTGGTGGATTTTGTTGGAGCCGAGAAATTCTTCTGGGCCTCGGATTTCCCACACTTCGATCATCCAGGCAATTATATGGATGAGCTAAAGGAACTCGTTGAGCCGATGTCAGAGGCAAGCCGTCAAAAGGTCATTGGGGCGAATGTTGCCCAGGTATATGGGCTTTAAACGTGACGAGCATCTGGTTCTCTTCACTCCAGGGCAACCAGATGGAGTTGCCCCTACTTTTCCAACTTCCCAATCTTTCAAAATCAGGAGGACGTTATCATGGCTGAACCAGTGTGTGTCATTTCCGGTGTTGGACCTGGAACCGGGGCGGCATTGAGCCGCCGTTTTGCCGCAGGTGGCTATCGAGTTGCCATGCTCGCCCGGAACGGCGAGCGGCTATCACAATTAGAGCAGGAGATTCCGCGCTCGACTGGTTTTGTGTGTGATGTGTCGGACGAAGCCGTTGTGAATGCCACCCTCGCTGCGATTAAAGAGCGCTTTGGCGCGCCTGAGGTGTTAATCCACAATGCGGTTGGGGGCGCCTTTGGTACCTTTCTCGAAATTGAACCTTCGGTGCTGAATCAGAACTTTCAGGTCAATACGATGGGCTTGTTGTATTTGGCCCGGGCTGTGTCACCGGATATGCTTGCGGCAGGCAAGGGGGTCATTGTTGCCACTGGCAATACCTCGGCCTTGCGAGGCAAACCGCGTTTTGCCGGGTTTTCGCCGACCAAAGCTGCCCAGCGCATTCTGGCCGAGTCGATGGCTCGGACACTGGGGCCGCAAGGTGTGCACGTTGCCTATGTTGTGATTGATGCGGTGATTGATCTGGAATGGACACGCAAGATGTTCAACGACAAACCCGACGAGTATTTTATCAAACCCTCAGCCATTGCTGACACGACGTGGCATGTCGCTCACCAAGATCGTTCCGGCTGGTCGTTTAATGTCGAGGTACGGCCGTTTGGCGAAGTGTGGTAACGACACGGATCGAGAGCCAGGCGGACATCTGATGCCACCCCCATCTCAGAATCATCTCCTCCTTCTTTCTTACGCCGTGCCTTCTTCCGTATGAATCAACCGATACACCTGGCCCCCAGGAGCATGAAAATAAAAATGCTCCTCAGAAGAACTGAACACCTTGAGCAAAGCACGCGCAGGCTTGTAAAAAAGGACGCTTGCGGCGAGAATTTGAAACTATTGGAGGGCGGGATGCCAGAGCCGAAATTCGTTCCATTACGTGTCTATCAGGGATATCCTCCGCACGAGATGCTGCAGCGCGCGGCTGCTTTTCGTGTCCAGTTACAGCGCCGCCGAACGGTCCGCCATTTCTCCAGTCGGCCTGTCGAACGTCGCGTCATTGAAGACTGTTTGCTGGCTGCTGGCACGGCACCCAGTGGAGCGAATATGCAGCCGTGGCACTTTGTGGTGATCAGCGATCGAGATGTGAAACGCCAGATTCGGCAGGCTGCTGAAAAAGAAGAGTACGAATTTTATCACCACCGTGCCCCGCAAGAATGGCTCGATGCCCTGGCCCCACTCGGAACAGACGAGCATAAGCCGTTCTTGGAAATTGCTCCGTATGTGATTGCCATTTTTTCCCAAAGCTATGGCGTGTTGCCGGATGGGCGACGGGTAAAGAATTATTATGTGGCCGAGTCGGTTGGCATTGCGACTGGCATGCTGATTACGGCTGTCCATCAGGCCGGCTTGGTAACACTGACGCATACTCCGAGCCCAATGGGATTTTTGAATACTATTCTTGATCGACCGGATAATGAGCGTCCGTTCTTAGTCTTAGTCGTGGGCTACCCGGCTGAAGATGCGCTGGTGCCTGAGATTGGCAAGAAATCGCTCCACGATATTGCTTCTTTTGTGTGAAGCAATCATAACCCATTCTGAGACTATTGAGACTATTTGGGACTGTCAGATGAGGAGGAGAGCCGTATGATTTCATTGAGTGAGTATGCTGCCCACGATGGACTTGGGCTAGCTGAACTGGTTGCCCGTAAAGAGGTGACGCCTGAAGAACTGCTGAACACCGCGTATGCGGCAGTCGCCAAAGTGAATCCCCAACTCAATGCGGTTCTGCAGACCCTGACTGAGCAAGCGACTAGCGAAGCTCGTGGAAGCTTAGCCCAAGGCCCGTTCAGTGGTGTGCCGTTCCTGATTAAAGAGCTTGTCCTGCACGCCCAAAATGTGCGCTCCGACTCGGGTTCAAAACTCGCTCAGGGATATATTCCGGGCGAAGACTCCGAGCTGATGGCGCGTTTTCGGAAAGCAGGCTTTGTGCTTGCCGGGACAACCCAGACACCGGAGTTAGGCTATAATCCGACGACTGAGACGACACTGTTTGGGCCAGTGCATAATCCGTGGAGGGCCGGCCATAGTGCTGGTGGTTCAAGCGGTGGTTCCGGCGCAGCCGTTGCCGCAGGTATTGTCCCTGTCGCGCATGCCAACGATGGTGGTGGCTCTATTCGTATTCCTGCCTCGTGTAATGGCTTAGTTGGTCTGAAACCAACCCGCGATCGGGTGCCGACAGGTCCTGACTACTCAGACCCTCTGTGTGGGCTAGCGTGTGAGTTTGTTGTGTCTCGGAGTGTCCGCGACTCAGCGGCCTTGCTTGACGTGGTAGCCGGTGCTGATGTCGGTGCACCTGGGCTTCCGGTACCACCTGTTCGTCCGTATCGCGAAGAGGTGGGCGCCTCTCCGGGCAAGCTGCGGATTGCCTGGACAACCACACCACCGTCAGGCGAGAAGATTGATCCTGAGTGTGAAAAAGGGGTACATGAGACCGTCCGTGCACTTGCAGAGCTGGGACACACCTTGGTCGAGGACCGTCCGGTGTACGATTGGGATGAATTTTTGGAGAAGATTCACGTTATTTGGACGGCATACACTGCTATGTCGGTAGATGGACTAAGTACCATGTTTGGCCGCAAACCTGGCCTGGACACGCTCGAAGCTGTCACCCTGGCCTGTTACGAGGACGGCAAACGCCGGACCGCTGTGGAGCTGCTCAACTCCATGGCCCATGGCAATACATTATCGCGCCAAGTTGGTGTCTTCTTCGAAAATTTTGATGCGTTTGTCTCACCGATCCAGTCTCAGCCACCGCCTCCGCATGGTGAGATTAACCAAAACCGGACTGGCATGACGGCAATGGAATGGACCCAACAGGTCTTCGCCTATGTGCCCTTTACGCCGATTTTCAATTCAACTGGTAATCCGGCTGTTTCCTTGCCGCTGCACTGGACTCCGGACGATCTGCCGGTTGGCGTTCAGATCGCCGGGCGCTTTGGTGATGAAGCTACGCTGTTCCGTCTGGCTTCGCAGCTGGAAGAAGCCCGACCGTGGGCGGGGAAACGACCCGCTGTGCATGTGGCTGGGTAAAGAGATGGGAGGGCCTCCCCTCCCAATTGCAGATTTTTCTCTTTTGTTATTTCGCAACCTGCACCGATTCAGTCTGTGCGCTCCGCGCAACTGGTTCGGATTTGGCTTGATACCCCCCCGCTTTGCTTCCGGCTCCTTTTTTGAGCGTCCGCTGTTCGGGCGGGGTTGGGTGTGTAACTGGAGGCCACACGTCGGGGTTAGGTTCTGCGCCCTCCTGAGCGGTCGGGCTCGGTGCTGTGTCGCCGTACATCGGCGTTTTCCGAATATCAATACCAGGCACGTCGTAGCTAAATTCGATGGGAATGCCGTTGGGGTCCCAGGTGTAGATGGAATGGATAATGCCATGGTCGACCACATGTGGCACGTCAAATCCTGCGGCAGCGAGTTTATCTTTCAGCTCCCACAGAGCGTCGGCTGAATCGACACCAAAGGACACGTGATCAAAAATAAAAGGACCCTTTTCAGGGACGCCGTGCCGCTTCTCAGGTGCAGCTTCGACCCCGTCCCATTCAAAGAAGGCCACTGTATCAGTCTCGGATAATTCGAAGAAATAATGCCGAAAGCCGGGCTCGCCAATAGTGGCAACTAGCCGCATGCCTAACAGATCGCGCCAAAAGCGGACTGTTTTATCCATATCGCCTGTGGCGAATGCTAAATGATTGACGCCGTTAAATCGAACCATACTGCCCTCCTTACTCATCGGATAGAATCATAACGATCTCGCTCGATCCTTCTGATCCTTCTGATCCTGCCGTGTTTGCAATACTCAAGCAAGAGCGTTTTCGACAGGAGCTGTTTTTCTTTATTTTTTGCCTATTTTTCTTTTTGCCAATACGGCTCATTATCAAGCGGTGGGCGCGTCTCCGCCAGTTGAAAGAGGACTCCACAGCTGCTTTTGGGGGAGATAAACGCCTCCCTATGCTCTGGCCCGTCCAGGTTTTTATCCACTACTCGTATGCCCTTTTCTTCTAGAGCAGCGACTTTCTTCTTCAAATCGGGACTTTGCATCGTGATATGGTGGACTCCCTCGCCACGTTTTTCTAAGTACTTGGCCAAAAAGCCGTCTGGGGCAATCGGCTCAATCAGCTCAATCGTAAAATCATTCAGATTAAAGACTGCAAACCGAAACCCACCATCGCGGGACGTTTTGACAAAGCGGAATGTCGCGCCCAGTGCGCCCTCAAAAAACGTCCGGGCCTGATCAATACTCCGCACCGCAATACCAATGTGATCCAAACGACCAATTTCTTCAGTTGCCATACTCCGTCCTCCTTCTCAGCCGAGGGTTTAGCCTGTCGTGTCCTAACGAGCAAGCCGCCAGTAGCACTCCAGGAATTTTTCCTGCCTTCCATTCCGCATTCATAATTCATCCTTCACCATTTTCCTTCTCCCCCTTTGACTCGTCGCGTCTGAAGCGCCCATAATATTGTCCCGAAAGGAGACGACAGCATGACACAGGAGCAAACTTTGCCTGCTGGTCCAGAGCCGGGCTCTCTTGGTAGCTGGATTGAAGCGACGCGGCCTTTCTCATTTACCGCCTCTATGACACCTGTTCTGATTGGATCAGTCTTGGGGGCGATCGATGGGGTGTTTTCGTGGGGTCGTTTTTTCTTAGCTCTTTTTGGCTCGTTGTTTATTCACATCGGAACGAACCTGATTAATGACTATTATGACCATCAGAGTGGAGTCGATACGCTGGAATCCAAGAGTGGCAGCCAGGTGATTCAACGCAGCCTGCTACCCGCAGAACAGATTTACTGGGGCGGCATCGCCACGTTTGTGGTTGGCAGTCTGTTTGGCCTCGTGCTGGTCGGCCTGTGTGGCTGGCCTGTTTTGGCACTCGGTATCCTGAGTGTGTTAGCCGGCTATTTCTACACCGCCAATCCGCTCTCGTTGGCCTATATTGCATTGGGTGAAGCAACCGTCTTTATCTTTATGGGACCCGTCATCATCATGGGTGCCTATTACGTACAGCGCGAGACCTTTGCCCTAGCTCCATTCCTGATGTCGTTGCCGGTCGGCTGTTTGGTTGCCGCTATTCTGCAAGCCAATAATATCCGCGATATTGAGGCTGACCGAGGGCATGGCAAGAATACCTTGGCAACCGTGATTGGTCGCCAGGCGGCGAACTGGGAAATGGCTGGCCTGGTGTATGGGGCTTTTGTCCTGACCGTCCTGTTTGTCCTGTTGGGCTATGCACCGTGGCCAATTTTACTGACGCTGATCGCTGTGGCACTGGCTGTTCCAGTCGTGCGGACAATTTTTCAGACCGAACATTTACAAGACCAGGAGATTGATGCGCAGTCCGCTCAGCTGCATTTCGCCTATGGGGTGTTACTCGTTGTTGGGCTACTGATCAGTCGGTTTCTATTTTAATCTCTTTCTAATGTTGGGTTGAGTTGACAGCCTCAGGTAGCGATCTTACCCTATTCTTACACACGATAACGCTACGGAGGTATACGTCATGTTACGCACAACGCTTCTCCTTGGTGCCCTGACTGGTCTGATTATGGCTATCGGGCAGTTCATGGGCGGATCGGGCGGCCTGATGATTGCTTTTATCTTTGCCGTCATCATGAACTTCAGCAGCTATTGGTTCTCAGACAAAATTGTATTGCGCATGTACGGCGCACAGGAAGCGACCGAGGCGCAGGCGCCACGGCTGCACAGTATTGTCCATAACCTAACTGTGCGGGCCGGCCTGCCGATGCCCAAGATCTATGTCATTCCGTCTGAAGGAGCCAATGCGTTTGCCACCGGCCGCAATCCGAGTCATGCTGCAGTCGCTGTGACCGAAGGGATTATGCGACTCATGGATGAGAGGGAGTTGACCGGCGTCCTGGCGCACGAGCTGGCGCACGTGAAGAACCGCGATATTCTGATTAGCTCCGTTGCAGCAACGCTTGCCGGGGTGATTATGATGCTGGCCAATATGGCCCAGTGGACGGCAATTTTTGGCGGCTTTCGGGGCGATGATGACGACGATGGCGGCGGTTTCATTGGAATGATGGCAATGGCTTTCCTCGCGCCACTGGCGGCCAGCATTATTCAGATGGCAATTTCACGCACCCGTGAGTTTGCGGCCGATAAGATCGGGGCGGAGCTGTGTGGCGACCCGATGGGACTGGCTTCAGCCTTATCAAAGCTTGGTTTAGCTTCGGAGCGGGTACCCATGGATGCTTCACCCCAGACCGCACATTTCTTTATCGTCAATCCACTGAGTGGGCAATCTTTTGCCCGGTTTTTTAGTACCCACCCGCCGCTGGAAGAGCGGATTTCTCGGCTGCGGTCGATGGCCAGGTAGGAGAAGAAGTGCTGAGTCCTGAGTAAGATGGGGCAGGCTCCCCTTACATTTTGACAAGAGCGGTAGGGGCGGTTCGCGAACCGCTCCTACGCGTATACGAGCCTTTCCTATTTTATTGCCAACGGATTCAGTGGGCTGCCGACCGCATTTGGAATATTGAGCGGCGGGGCGACCCACAGGAACTCATACACGCCATCCGCGGCACAGTCCTTGGCCAGTTCGTCAAAGGTAAAAATCTCTCCGAGTGATAATCCAATGTCACGAATAGCGACTTGATGGAATGGAATGAACTCCCCGTCAATCTCTGAGGGCAAGCGTTCGACGGCGATATTATCAACCGCAATGCATGAGATCTCTTTCTGATACACCCACTCGGCGGTTGCGACCGACATGCCCGGCTGAGCATGAAAATACGCTTCTTTTTCCTCGGCTGTCTTCAACGTATACCAGTACGGCACCCAGCCGGTGCGCAGGCATAAGGCATCCCCGCTTCTGACTTCAATGTTCTGGGCTTGGCAGCAGCCATCTAAATCTTCTACCGTAATGGGATAATCCTTAGGCAAGTGGCCCTCTTGCTCATAGCCTTTATAACGAACCATATCGATCAGAACACCACGCGTCACAAACGACTCGTTCAGCTTGCCAATGTCATTTCTGGCCGCTCCACCATGGGCGGTGACTGTGCTTGTATCAGCGTCGTTGTAGAATTTGTCACCGTAGCCAACGTGAGCCAGGCTATCCCACTGGGTCGAACCCTGGAGATACATCGTAATATAGTCGTCGTTGGCAATGGCTGAGCCGGCCATCCCGACTTCGCTCAAGGGAACGTTCAGGATGGACATAAAGCGTTGGGGCGGCGTCCGGGTCGGAAAGACCGGCCCATTTTGATCGATCGGAATACAGCAGCAAAAGACCGCGCCTTTTTTGACTAATTGAGCAGCGCCAATAATGACTTCTGGGGTGATGAAATTGGCCGTCCCTTTTTCATCAGCTTTACCCCAGCGTCCCCAGTTACTGACTTTGGCAATCGCTTCGCGTCCTGGCATGAGAGCCTCCTTATGATGCAGATATGCTTGCTCTTATAACGATGTCCGTGCGGTTTTTGTATAGGCTGTCTCTCAGGTCCCCGGGGAGCGCGGGGTGCCGTGACCGCCCAGGACAGGCAGGGACGCCTGTCCCTACTGATCAGAGAAATTGGAAAATTAGAAACCGCTGATGCTTGACGATTCCTCCAGACTGCCATACAAGCGGGCCAAGCGAGCTAATGACCTAATGGTCTTGCAGGAGGGGGAACATGCCTGGACCACTTGATGGAGTGACCGTTATTGAGATTGCCCAGGAGATTCAAGGACCATACGCCGGGTTATTCCTGGCCGATATGGGCGCGAATGTCATTAAAATCGAAATGCGTGAAACCGGAGACCTGAGTCGTTTCATGCTGGTCCAGCTTATTGCTGGACCGGATACCAAGAACGCCAATTTCAGTCATTATTTTTTGGCTATGAATCGGGGCAAACGAAGTGTGACCCTTGACCTCAAAAAGCCCGAAGCCGAGGAGATTCTTGATCGGCTCTTAGATTCGGCCGACGTGCTGCTGACCAACTATCGCCCCGGCGTGCTGGATCGTCTGGGTTTTGGGTATGACGAACTGTCCAAACGGAATCCGAGACTGATCTTTGCTCAAGGATCGTCGTGGGGACCAGAAGGCCCATGGGTCACGCGCCCTAGCCGTGACACGCTCGCCCAAGCTGCTGGCGGAATCATGGCAAAAAATGGCATGCCGGAGGAACGACCGTTGCCGTGTGGAACGCTGGTGGCCGATCACTCTGGGGCCTTTATGTTGCTGTCTGGGATTCTGGCTGCCTTATACGCCCGTGAAAAAACTGGTGAAGGCCAGAAGGTCGATGCCTGTATTTATGGGACGGTGATTGCCATGCAGCCGATGGAGATTAATTTCACCTCAGTCAGCGGGGTTGAAACGCGCCGAGCCGGACGTGGGCATCAGTTTCTGCAAGGCGTGTGGGGATCATTTCCGACCAAGGACGGCTGGATTTGTTTGGCTGGGGTAGATGATAAACGCTGGCCCGATTTTTGTCGGGTGATGGGCATTGAGCATGTCCAGAACGAATACGAGTATAGCGATAACGTCATTCGGAATTTCCGTGGCGAAAAGATTGAGAAGCTGCTCGATGAAGTCTTTCCGACCAAAACGACCGAGGATTGGATGGCGCTGCTCAGCGGCGTGGATATCCTAGCAACCCGAGTCCAAAACTATCAGGATATTTTGAATAGCGAGCAAGCCCTGGCCAATGGCTATATTTCAGAAATGGACCATCCTCAGATTGGCAAAGTCAAAGTCGTCGGAACGCCCATCTCTCTGAGTGATACGCCCCTCAACACCACAACGCCTCCGCCAGAGTTAGGCCAGCACAGTGAGGAAGTGTTGCTGGAAGCGGGCTTTTCGTGGGAGGAGATTGCGGCGTTTCACGGGAAGGCAGTCCTCTAAAGTCGCTCAGTCTTTCCGTCTGACAGTCTTGAGTCAGGAAAGGTGGGTCGGGTAGGGCCTGCCCCACCGATACCACTTAAGCATCAAGAATTGTTGGGAGTTCGAGCAAGCTCCTGACTGAAAGATAGTCTTTTGTCTGGGACGGCTCCGCCCTCCGGTCGATCAATACGGGAGTCAGTCCAGCCCCGCGCGCACCTTCAATATCCATCTCGTAGCTATCGCCAACGTGCATCGCCTGTGCAGGGGTGAGCGCATGCCGGACAAGGGCTTGGGTGAAGATCGTGCCTTCTGGTTTGGCTGCTCCTGCCTGGGTCGAAATCACAATCGAATCGAAGAAGTGGGTAAGCCCAAATCCGTCGAGCAGTCGAAATAAGCGTGAATCAAAATTTGAAATGACGCCTATAATGACTGCCCGTCTTTTGAGGCGCTCAAGTGTCTCACGCGTCTCCGGGTACAACTGCCACGCCTCAGCCTGGGCAAAAAATGTAAACAGCTCATCAAAGTATGCATCGAATGCAGGGAACGGCCCAAGTGGTGCAAACACGTCTTGAACTACTGTTTTCCACCATTGCTTTTCTAAAGTCGGAATCTCAGTCGGCGACGCACCCGGAAACGCCATTGGCGGTGCAACAGCAAAACAGCGCCGGAATCCAGCTTCGAGATCTTTGACCGTGACTGCCGTGCCATGTTTCTCAGCAAGGCGGGCATAGATCGCTCCGACTGATCCATTCACCGTGAATAGCGTGCCAGCTGCGTCAAAGAAAACGGCTTTGATTGAGGGATTTGACATGGGGAAAAATGAAACGTCAAAGGGAAAGGGGATAAAACCAGGCTGCTTACTTGAGCGTTCTTCTGACGTTTCACGTTTGACGTTTCATGCCCCTATTCTCTTCATCTGCTCATCCAGCGCAGCCAACAGTGCCTCAAGATCTTCTTTGCCCGTATAATAGTGAATCGAAATACGCAGGCCGCCAATCCCGGAGCAGTAGCGAACTGTCGGATAAATCTTCTGCACTTGGAGGGCTTGATCGAGCTGATGGACCTGTTCGGCATTCGGAAAAGGCTCGCAGGTGACAATTCCCGAGCGTAAATGGGCAGCGCTTGGCGTCCAGATTTTGATGCCGCGGCGGGTTAACTCCTCAATCAGAAAATCGCTCAGCCCGATAATATGCTCAACCACATCCTGTGAATTGAGACTATTGACATACGCCAGCGCCTCGGCCAGCCCGGCCGTGCCGAGCGTTTTGGGCATGCCGTGAATCTCAAAGCGTCTCGCATCTGGGGCAAGTGGCAAGGATACAAATGGAGTCAGGCCCGGGTCGCCCAGATACTTGACCCAGCCTTCAGATGGTTCAGCGTAGGCAAATAAACCATGCGCCAGGCCAGGATCGAGTTTTTCGTGAACACGCTCCGAGATATACAACAGTCCCGTGCCAAATGGTGCATTCAGCCATTTTTGTGCTCCGGCTGCCAAAAAATCGATCCGCAAGCCCGATAGGTCTACCGGAATCGCGCCAAGCTGCTGAATCGCATCAACGATCAAGAAACAGTCACGCTCCTGGGCGAGTTGAGAAAACGCGGCCAAATCCATTCGCAGGCCATTAATCCATTGGACTGAACTGATCAAGATCACTCGTGTGCGTTCATCGATGAGGGCGGCATAGTCATCGACCGTCACCACGCCGTTTGTGTGGCGGGCAACTCTGACCTCAACCTGGCTGTGGCTTTGTGGGTGACTGGCGCTGATGGCGACCTGTGGATATTCGAGGTCACATAAGACAATATTATCACCTGGAGTAAACGGAATCGCGGCCAAAGCGATATTCAACCCCATGGTCGTATCGTCAATAAATGCGATTTCTTGTGGAGTGGCAGTGAGGAGTTGAGCCGCCTGTGTTTTGGCCTTGAGCGCCGACTCTCCGAGCGCGTGGTAATACGCACTATAGCCCATATGGGCTGGTCCCTGTGCCAGGAGGACAGTGGCTTCTTTGACCGCGTCTAGAGCCGCCTGAGGGGGCAAGCCAATCCCAGCAGTATTCAGATAGGTCTGCTGGGCGGTTCCTGGGAAGTCTGCCTGTATGGCAGTGACGTCAAGCATGGTGGTCCTCAAAAAAAAGTGCTCTACTTTCCGTGTTCGGCAAAAAAATGTCCATTTGAGCTGACAGCTGGCGGCTCAGATGCTCAGACTCTAATGATAGATCACCTGCTCTTCTGACGAGGAGCGAATCTCATCCAAGAGGCGGTGAATAGCTAAACGTGTCAGCCCTGCATTGTCTTTGAGGCGATCTTGTGTTGCCTGAAGCTGTTCATGGTCGCTGCGTTTGAGTGCCCGGAAGTAATCGAATTGGATTTCTAGTCGGTCGGCCAGCAGCCGGTCAGTATCGGCAAGAGAGGGCAGGCGGGCACGGCCCTTGCCCATTTCATCGGCAATAGTCAGCAGTCGGCTGAGCAGTCCCGCATGATAATTCGCAATATCGGACAGCAGCTCTGATTCGCGCCGGATTGGTTCGAGGAAAAAGGCATCACCAAAAAGCTGGACAGCTCCGGCAAAGTCTCCCTGTTCGATCAGGTTGTCTCCCTCGTAGCAGCGCAAGCTTGATTTCCGAAAGGCAGTTCGTTCAAAGAATCCGCCAAATGTACTGCGGCAGGCTGAGAATAATACCAGTCCCAGCAGGGCCAATACCCCGATGCCGACAAGCAGCAAAAGAAAGCCTAACAGGAGTGTTCCGAACGACGTGCCGGTTTCAACAGGTGGCATAGGCAGGAACCTCATCTCCAAGCGTATTTGGACTGTTTGTGTCAGACAGACGGCCTGGATGAGCTCTCAGACAAATCACAGCCAGCCCCCAGGAACAAGCCCCTCTCATACGCTTCTCTCTTCGTTTACAGAGACGGCAGGCCAAGATGCAGGCTCTGAGCTGGTCTGATCCCTGCCCCGTGGAGCTGTCGAATTGCGAGGCTTGCGTGTCGAGGCGTCTGGTTCCTCGCATGAAGCTATGTGTCTCCTTATTCGCGTTCTTTTGGGCCAGACTGTTGCGTTCCTTTCCAGAGTGCCTCACCGAGTTGTCGTTTGGCAGCTGGTGTGATGTTGGCGTGTGTTATTTCTTGCTGAACTGCCGTCACTATCGCGTCTCGATCCCATGTCAACGGAGCAAGGCGGGCGAGTTCTTGCACAATACGTTTGCTCAACTGACTGAGGGTTGGCCGAAGTTCTTGTCTGAGGTCATGTCCTTGAGCCCAGGTTGGGATCGCTGGCTGGTCTTGTGAGACGTCGCCCAAGATTCCGCGCTGGACCTGCTTTGCTATATCGATCTGGACCCGAAACAGGTCGTGCACAGCGCAGGGTCCAAGGCGTTTTGTGTTGCTAAGGCCGCGATTTTTTCGAGCACCCGGGCTTCCTGCTGGAGATCTTCGATTGGCAACTGGTGGTCGCGTTTATAGGCGGCGACTGCCGGCATCACGGCCAGGCGCACATCCATCAGGGCGAACACAGCCGCCACAGGCGGGAAGGGGGTCTGCCCGACTTCTTTGCCCAGCCAACGTGTCCGGGTGTCTGTTAAAAATCCATCTGCCTCGCGTTTGATGAGCCAGGTGTTCACCTGCTCGTGCAGTTCCTGGTCTTCGCGTCTGAGCAAGTATGCTTTTCGGTCGCGCCCAATAGAGGGCAGGGCATGGAGCTGTGGATGCGTGTCTAAAAAATGGGGCGCTTCGAGGGAATCCGTCAGCAGCGCATCTGCTTTCCCTTGTCCAATAAAATCCGGCAGCGTCATATTGTGTCGGGTTGTCAAAAGTCTCACCGCAGGAAAGCGCAAGCGGGCGACTTTCTCTAAGTGCCCACCTGCGTTCACAACGAGCCGAACCTCTGATTGATTCACCGTTTCCAGGCTTGAAAACCGTTGTGCGTCAGCAACCAAAACAACAGCTCCAGCAATGAGATAGGGGCGCGTAAAAGTCGCAGCCAGCGCCCGCTCTGGACGTATCGTAATACCGCTCATAGCCAGGTCAAATTTGCCTGAGATAAGATCATCCATCAGTGCAGGCCAGCGAAAACGGACGATCTCCAAGCGGACGCCGAGGTCAGCCGCGAGACGCCGGGCGATATCGACATCAAGGCCCTGGCATTGCTCTTGACCTTGACTTCCCCCGCCTTCACATAGGCTGAATGGTTGGTAATCGCCACTCATGCCGACCCGCAGACTGCCACGTATCTGGATATCTTCCAGGCTACTGGCCTGCGTATGGATTGCTGACAGAGGCACCAAAAGCAGAAAGAGCAGAAAGAGCAGAAAAGGGACGAGGCACTGCATTACTGAATACCTTGTTCTTGGTACTCGCGTGAAAAACGGACGTAGTTGTGTGCCGAACGGTGGAGAGACTCGATTTCTTCTGACTCAGCCCCAATGTGGACATCGCCAATGATATGAGCGCTGGCCTGGATATAGGCGCTCGGGTCAATCTGTGGGGTTATGCTGTTGTGCGTAATAATCATATCGTCTTCCCTTCTTGTGTACTTTTTGTGTGTCTTGGATGGCCATAGAGGCGGAGTAGTCATGCGTCAAGACCTGGCAAGACTTGGCTGGATTATCGTTCCCTTTTTGGCTGGCTTTCCCTCTTGTTCGCGGCTGGGTAAGCGTTTAAGCTCGGTTTGAGGAGGGCAAGAGCCATGCTGACGATTATCCGGCTGAAACACGCGAACTGGCTAGGCATACACGGTCTGAGACAAACGCCATCGGCCATTTGTCGTATCCTGCGTATCGCACGCATGGTGCTCCTGACCGCTGGACTACTTATCGTATCTGGGGGCAGCCCCGTCCATGCTCAATTGGGCCAATTGGCCCAAGGAAAGACGACTGCATCTGACGGCTGGCAAGGACCGCGTCCAACACCACCTGTCCAGCAAGAAACGCCGATCCCTGCTCCACAGAGCCGTATTCCTTCTGGGAAACAAGTCTTAGAGATCCCCGTTCAGCCCCCGCAGCGCTCCGCACCACCACAAGAACGACAGGCGGCGCTACCTCCTCCGCGCCTTCAGCCTCTGGACCGGCGACCGAACCAGCTGGTGACGGTGACCGTGACGGACTTTAATGGAAGCTACGTGCCAGGACTCAGACCACAAGACTTTACCTTATATGTAGACGACGTGCCGCAGGAGATTACCTATTTTAATACGGGCCAGAGTGAGCCGGTCAGTATGGGCTTGATCGTTGATAGCAGTGGCAGCATGCGGAATAAGATTCGGAGTGCCGGTCAAGCGCTCCGGGGTTTTATTCAGGGTATTAAACGCGGTGATGAGGTCTTTGTTGAAGAATTTAACGTCCAACCCTCCTTGCTCCAAGACTTTACCGATAGCCGGATGCTGTTGGGGCAGGCGATTTCTTTGCTGCGACCGGGCGGCGGAACCTCACTATACGATGCGATTCTCGACGGCATACGCCGGGTCCGACGTGGCCGACATCAGAAAAAGGCCTTGATCGTGATGACGGATGGGCTGGATACAGCAAGCCTGGCCTCATTGAACCAAATGTTAGGCGTGGCTCGGGGCTCCGGAGTATTGATCTATACCATTGGCATTGGGAATCCGCGGAGTTTTGTTGGGGGGGGCAACGTTGGCATTGCGATTGGCCCATTTGCCGTGCTCCAAAGAGGTTCTGGCGACGAGCGGGTTGATGCCAAAACTTTACGAGAAATCAGCGATGAGACAGGCGGCAAACACTTTCTGCTGAATACCGCTGATGTGATAGGCAGTCGGGCGACCTTAGCCCGCGCAACCCAAACAATCTCGCAGGAGATGCGCTACCAGTATAGTATTGGCTATGCGTCTAGGCGAGGCGAGGGCGGCTACCGGCAGGTCCGGGTTGAGTCGCGTCGGGATGATGTCGTGGTCCGGACACAACGGGGGCATGCGGAGTAGACAGGAGCAAATTTTAGGAGTGGGCAAAGACACAAGCGCTCGCCATGCAACAAGCCCGCCTCTACTTCTTTTTAAAGAAGTTCTCGCGGACCTTCTCACGATCAAGTGGGGTGGTTTCCAATGTGTCAAAAACACTGGCCAGGGCCTGAATACAGCGCACAAAATCAGGCCAGACTGTGTGCGGACCACTAAAAGTGATATGGGCTGACC
Organism: Binatia bacterium; assembly: GCA_965231765.1. Taxonomy (GTDB): domain Bacteria; phylum Desulfobacterota; class Binatia; order Bin18; family Bin18; genus JAAXHF01. The sequence goes on along the minus strand of OZ246887.1, from coordinate 1,326,696 downwards.
CGACTCGCTCATGCGTGTGCTTGGTCCCACCGCCGGTTGTGCTCTCTACCTCAAAAGGCTGGATTGGGGCGGTCATATTCAAGTGGAAGACATCGTTGTCTTCATCTCCGACTGGGCGGCGGAGTTCCATCTGGAGCTTGCCCTCACCCCCATCAACCTCAACAATATACCATTCGCCAGGATACGCGCTGGAGACTTTGATCTGCGGAATTTTTTCAGAAGGATCATCTGCCATTGTTTTATTCCTTAGGGGACAAAGAAAAGGCCCTGTCGGCAGGGCCTTTTCTTGTTGAGTTTCCACCGTTTCAGGGACTACAAATCTGCTGGTAGATTTTGTGGTGGATATATTTCGCTCAAACTTTTCTGTCGTTTTTGTGGTGTGGGAACCCCTCAAGTGTTGCGAAGAGCCATCGCGAAATATTTTTTGAGCCTACTCTCGTCTCTTCTGAGACAATTTTTTAACAAAAGGCCAAAAGACCGTCAAGTAGTAAAATAATATTTGAGAAAAGATTTTTTGAAAAAAAAGTCCTTGTACATCAACAGCTTTGCCAACTTAAAAACACATTCTTCGACAGCTCAAAAGAAAAATAACAGCCTGTTCTATTTTTTTACAAACACTGTCCCATTATGGACGTAAGTAGAACACTTTTTTGGAAGCAATTGCGGTCTTGACCCCAGAATAGGAGTCGGTTAGGCTGCCCGCAGCATAAAGACGAGTTGGAGTTGTGGGAACCCCGTCGTCTTCAAGCCGGGCCCGAAAGGATTCCTTTCGGGCCTTTCTTATTGGGCCAAGCAGGGTTTTAACAGTATGCTAAAGGACCTGTTATGCGTGCAATTCGTGTCCAACCGAATGATCTTTCCAATGCATCGGCCGCAGACGCTACTTCTCTCAGCCAAGCCGTCCAAGCTGCCCAAAGTGGCGATGTGATCCTCCTTGAGCCGGGAACCTATGCTCCGGCACAAACCGGGGAACGCTTGCCGGTGCGGATTCCGGCTGGTGTGGCAGTCGAAGGGGCCGGTGCGGATGACTGCATCATCGATGGGGAAGGTGTGGGTGAGCCGTCTTTCCATCCGATTCAGCCAGACGAAGCTGTGATCGTGCTTGAGAATGGGGCGAGTCTCAGTGGGGTGACGGTCACGAATGGGGGCGGCCATGGGATAGGTCTGCCTGTGGGTGGAAATGCGACAATTCGGAACTGTACAATCAGTCGGCACGGTGACCACGGGATTTTTGTGTGTGGGGTGACTGAGGCGATTATCACTCAGTGTGTTTTTCAGCACAATGGCCTGAAGCGCTTTGAGCCGAAGCTGCCGCGTGGGGTCGGGGCCCGCCAAGGGCATCATGTTTTTGCCGAGGCCCGCCACGGACAAGCCAACCGACTGATCGTTACCGACAATGTGATGCAAGACTGCTTTGCTGACGGCATTGCCTTCATCTGTTTCTTTCCTGAGCCTGATCAGGTTGCATATGCGGCAACCATTCTGCGCAATTCGATTGAATCGAGTGAGCGGGGTGGTTTGCTCTTCTCGTGTTCCTTTGGCCCGTCGCATAACCGTTTCCACATCGTTGCGGCCGATAATATTCTGAGAAAGAACAAACAGTTTGGTATCAATATTATTACGGCACTGCCCTTGGCCGAGAAGGTCCCCCAACATAATCAGCTGCATGGTCTGTTCAGTGGCAATACGATCTCTGAGAGTCCCATCGGTATTGCTGTCCAAGGGGCAGTCGGTGAGGCGCAGCACAACGCCTGTACGGTGGTGCTTGATCGGAATCAGATTGTGGACTGTGCAAAAAACGCGCTCCGTCTGGTCGGGGCAACAGGCATGGATGGAGTTGCGACACAGCACAATACGCTTGAGGCGGTCGTGTCCCGGAATACGATTACCGGCAGCGTTGTTGTGCAAGGGGCAGGCGGCCCGTCAGGCGCTACGCTACAGGGCAATACGGCAACGGTAGGCTTACAGCGAAATACCGGGACTGCTTCCGATGCGCACAACATCCAAGTCAGCGATGGCTTGGCAGGCAACCAAGCTGGCATCGCTGACGGCAGTCAAGCCTACCAGCGGACGACAGAGGATTTGCTGTAGTCAGGCTAAATTTTCCCGGTGGCTTCGAGCACGCACTGAATGGCCGTGGCATCAAAGCCGAACTGAATTTCCGGTGGCGGAGGGAAGGTGATACCCGGCATGAAAAAAGGCAGTCGCTGTACCTGGGTATTATAGACTTGGGCCAAAAGGGCTGGCAGATGTACCACATCTTCCAAATTATAGCGCAGCAAAGTTTCCAACGCGCCTGCGTCCCCGTGTTGATAGTACTGCCACAACAACACCGCACACCAACCGTCTAGCAGGGCCAGTGGCCCCTCGCGTTCCAAGCCCAACGCTCGTTCAATTTTTTTCAGCCCGCCCTTATAGCCGAGTGCAGCCAAAGGGTAACGCAGATCAATATGGGCGTGATTCAGGGCCAGGCCCATCTCACGCCGAATAAACGGGAGATCAAATGACTTGCCATTGTACGTGACAAGGAGTGTGTATTCCCCAATCTCATCGACAAAGGCAGACAAATTTTGTCCTTGCACGTACACCCGAGGGTGGTGTCCGTCATACACACCAATGACCGTAATGACGCACTCCTCTGGCGTGGTTCCCGTGGTCTCGATATCAAGATAGCCGACCCGCTGGCCGAACTCCGGATATAAACGCCACTGGAGGGGCGGGGCGAGCTTGTGGTTAAAATATTGGGCATCGCGGCGTTCCAGGAACTGGAGCGATTGCTCAAGCTCACGACAGGCCAAGTCGCGTTGCCACTGGGCGAGGGGTGCTTCCTGGGGGGCTTCGAGAAAGGTCTCCCAGTTGGTCAGGCCAGCTGCCCAGATCTTTTTTTCGGTCTTGTCGCCAATGCCGTGAATGTGTTGGAAGGTGGATTTTAACATAAGTAATGAGGACTGAGTCCTTCATTTTTTTCACTCCGCAGCACGCGACCAGGGTGCGCTCCAGTTGGCTCACCGTCTGCACGGGGCTGCCCTCCTTCTTCGCTGCTGCCAAGACACTGTATCGGCTTTATCCGGGCTGGACAAGAATTGGCGTCCCATTTCTTCTCCAGCCCGATTCGTGTACAAAGAAGCCAGGACACACCGGGCTGTGTGGTGTGGAGAGGGAGGATGTGGCATGAAGAAAGCTGCTGCGGTGGTGTGCAGTCTCGGGCTGGCTCTGGTGTGGACTGCCTGCTCGCCCCAGAAGCCTAGCCCTCCTACTCCCAACTTTATTGCCTGGAGCCAAGAGACAGGCCCCGAGACGAGCCCAAAACGGGTGTGTGTACTGCCCTTTACCAATCAGACTGACAAACCGGAAATCGCCGGTCTGGTGCGCGAGAGTTTTGCCGCTCATTTCAGTACCAAGCGGTTTGTGGATGCTGAACTCCACGAGATTGACAAAGAGCTGCCGGACAATTGGGATCAGCTCCCGGCCCGATCGCTCGGCCAGAGGCTTGGCTGCCAGGCCTTAGTCTATGGCCTCGTCTCAAAGGCAAGCCGGACCTATCTGGGCCTCTATTCGGGCATCTCTCTAGACGCTGGCATTCTGATTGTCGACACCCAGACGGGCAAGTCGCTGGTGGAAGAATCGTATTCCACCCGCTTCCGGTCCGGCGGGCTGCCGCTGTCTCTGATTAGTGCCGTGCCAAGTATTATTCTCAATCTGCGCACAATGACAAGAGAACAAATGGTGAGAGCTGTTGATGACCTTGCCCGGCATCTCGCTGCTGCCGTGCCAGATTTGCCTGAAGTCACGGCCGGGGACAACGCTGCCGGGGCGGATGGTGCCGTCTCAGCCGCTTCGGCTGGTGATGCCTATCGGGTGCAGGTGGCTGCCTTTCGTTCCTCAAGCGGGGCGCGGCATGCTGTCCGGCTTTTGCACGACGAAGGCTACCAACCACAGATCACGCCAGCGAATGATACTGAGAATCCGTGGCACCGAGTCGTGATCGGCCCCTTTCCCTCAGCTGCCAAAGCCCAGCAAATCAGTCTTGCGATCCAGCAGGCTCTTCCATTTTCACCAGTTGTGAAGATGGTTGCCGCCCGGTAGAGGGCAGGCACCGGCGCAACGGAAATCTTCCCCTGTCGAGTCTCCTCTTGTCTTGATGCGGGCAGGGTGCTTTAACCCTGTACGAGAATACTACTGGCATGAGGAGAGACGAATATGGCAGGACGATTTGATACCAAGGTCGCCATTATCACAGCTGGCGGCTCAGGCATCGGCGCGGCGACCGCGTGCCGTTTTGTCGAGGAAGGAGCTTCCGTCGTCATTGCGGACTTGAGCGGCAAACGGGCTGAAGCCGTCGCAGCTGAGATTGCGGCGCGCGGTGGAAAAGCGGTCTGGCTCAAAATGGATGCGGCCGATCCGGAAGGTGTGCAAGCCACGATTCAGCTGGCCATGGATACCTACGGTCGTCTGGATGTGATGTTTAATAACGCTGGTCTTGCCGACGTGGGACGGCTCGAAGACTTCAGCCTGGAGAGTTGGAACCGCGTTGTGGCGGTGACGCTGACGAGTGTCTTTCTCGGCATGAAATATTGCTTGCCGATTATGCATAAACAAGGCACGGGTGTGATTGTCAACACCGCGTCCATCTCCGGAACGGGCGCTGATTATGGCATGTCGTCCTATAATGCCGCCAAGGCTGGGGTGATCAACCTGACCCGCACGGCTGCGATTGAAAACGCCAAACACAATATCCGGGTGAACTGTGTCTGCCCTGGAGCGATTAACACCCGGGTCCCGGAACTTCTGGGTGGAGATCGCGCCGACGAGTTCCGACGCATACAAGGCGAGGCGCACCCGCTTGGGCGTATGGGCGAGCCCCAAGAGATTGCGCATACGGTCCTGTTTCTGGCCTCAGATGACGCCTCGTTTATTACGGGCGAAGCCATTCGAGTGGATGGCGGGATCACGGCCCAGACGGGTCTGCCTGACATGTCGCACTTTCAGCGCGGCTAGGAGGAGGCATGAACTGGGAATCGTTACGTACGGCAAAGGCTGCCGAGATTGAGCAGCTGGCCAGCATGTCGCTGAGGGAGGTGACGCCGAGCATTCGGTCCTTTGTCCAGTATGTGACGACCCACAAGCAAGAGCTGGCGTTCATTGCGGCCATCAAGCGGATTGATCCGCACACCGGGCGTCGCTGGGAAGAGACCGATCTGGTCGTGTTCGCGCAAGCGTGCGATGATGCCGAGGTCGGAGCGATTGCCGTGTACACTGAGCCGGGCGTGTTTGGGACATCGCTTGAAGACTTGCAAAAAATCTCCGGGGCTGTGACTGCTCCGATCCTGCGGCTCGACCTTGTTATGCATGTCCATCAGATTCATCAGGCGCGGCTGTGTGGGGCAGATGCGGTTTTACTGTGGGCCGGCATACTTGACGCGACGACACACGCGGCGACACTTGCAAATTTGGTGACGGTGGCGACTTCTGCGCATGTCACGCCTGTGGTCGCGGTGCGGACCGAAGCCGAAGTTGAACAGGCGCTGACCGCAGGCGCATTTGTTTTAGGCATCACCTCGCCGTCTGGCAAGTCTGGCAAAATTGACATGGCACAGATTGAGCGCCTCAGCCCGCTCATACCGCGCCAAAAGACCGTGTTGGCACTAGATGAAGCGGCAACTGCTGATGAATGCGCTGCGCTCCAGGGGAAAGTGGATGCCGTGCTCGTGGGCAATATGCTGCTTGATGCACCTGATGTTGAGGCCGTCTTGGCGCGGCTGGCCAGTCTGACTGGATAGGACTGGGCAATACAAATGAATAAGGAGGGACACGTATGAAATTTGGCATGATGTATGAGATTCAGATCCCAGAGCCACATTACCCAGGCATTGAGCAGGACACCTATAAACAAGTCATTGCCCAAGTCGTGTTAGCTGAGGAAATGGGCTTTGAGTATTTCTGGACGGTGGAACATCACTTCCTGACCGAGTTTTCGTATTGCCCGGCACCCGAAGTCTTATACGGCGCAATTTCTCAGCGGACGAGCAAGATTCGTATTGGCCACGCCGTAGCGCTCCTGCCGGCGGCGTATAACCATCCGATTCGGGTGGCTGAACGCGCAGCGGTACTCGATATCTTGAGCGACGGCCGGATGGATTTAGGCACGGGGCGTTCAACCACGCTGATTGAGATGGGTGGCTTTGAGGTCAATCCAGAAGAGACCAAAGCCATGTGGGAAGAGGCTATTTCGATGATTCCCAGGATGTGGACAGAGGAGACTTTTTCGCATGAGGGGCATTATTTCAAAGTCCCACCGCGTTCGGTTATTCCCAAGCCAGTCCAGAAACCTCACCCACCATTGTGGGTGGCGTGTGCCCAGCCCGAGAGCTTTGCCAACGCCGGACGCAAAGGCATTGGGGCCCTGTGTTTTCATATTGGTGACCCTGATGAATTGCATCGGCGAGTGGAAATGTATCAGGAGGGCATCCGAGAAGCTGAGCCAGTTGGGGCGTTTATTAACAACCAAGTCGCTGCTCTGGGTATTGTGCACTGTGCGGAGACTGACAAACAAGCGCGCGACGTGGGTGGTCCAGCCGGGCAATGGTTTTTGAACAAATCCGTCGAGCTCTATCGCCCTTGGCAAGAGCAAGATGTGAAGATTCCTGACTCGTATAAATTTGCGGTTGGAGCAGTGCAGGGCGAGCGGACGGGCAAGACGCTCGACGACATGATTGAAGGTGGCACGTTCTGTATGGGCGACCCGGATACATGTATCCGGATTCTGAAAAAATACGAACAGGCGGGCGTCGATCAAGTCCTGTGTTTCATGCAGTTTGGCGGCCTTCCGCATCAAAACATCATGGACTCGATCAAACTGTTTGGGAAATATGTGATTCCGTATTTTCGGCCGTAGGGTGTTTGTGTGAGTAGGGGCGCTTCGCGAAGCGCCCCTACAGCTTACTCGTCGTACTTGCGCATTTCCAAACGTGCAATCTGATTGCGATGGACCTCATCCGGTCCATCCGCAAAACGCAGCGTCCGTGCCTGGGCATACGCCTTGGCTAAACCAAACTCCTCGTCTACCGCGCCACCCCCATGCGCCTGCATGGCCCAGTCAATCACTTTAAGTGCCATATTCGGTGCCGCGACTTTAATCATCGCAATTTCTGCTCTGGCGGCTTTGTTGCCAACCGTATCCATCATGTGCGCAGCTTTCAGCGTCAGCAGCCGACATTGTTCGATCGAGATACGGGCTTCAGCAATACGTTCCTGCGTCACCGTCCGTTCCGAAACAGCTTTGCCAAAGGCGACGCGTGACTTCGCCCGCTTACACATTTTTTCTAGCGCCCGTTCGGCTTGGCCAATCAGGCGCATACAGTGATGAATACGGCCCGGACCGAGCCGACCTTGTGCAATTTCAAATCCACGACCTTCGCCCAGAATAATATTCGAGACCGGCACCCGGACATCTGTGAACTCCACCTCGGCATGACCGTGGGGTGCATCGTCATACCCAAATACCGACAGCATACGAATAATATTGATACCTGGCGTATCGCGCGGCACCAGGATCTGCGACTGCTGCAAATATTTATTCGGATTATTGGGATCGGTTTTGCCCATAAAGATGATGACCTTACAACGCGGGTCGCCCATGCCCGACGACCACCATTTGCGGCCATTGATCACATACTCGTCTCCATCACGGACAATGCTGGACTCAATATTTGTCGCATCGGACGAAGCCACAGCTGGCTCCGTCATGGCAAAGCACGAGCGGATTTCACCATTCAGCAAGGGCTGGAGCCACCGGTCCTGATGCTCCTTGTTGCAATAGCGCGAGATGACTTCCATATTCCCGGTATCAGGAGCCGAGCAGTTGAACACCTCAGAGCCCCAATGCACAGCGCCCATGATTTCAGACAAGGGTGCATATTCCAGGTTGGTCAGACCATAACCATAGTCGCTTTCGGGCAGAAACAGGTTCCACAAATTTTGGTCTTTGGCCTTTTTTTTGAGTTCTTCGAGAATCGGCGGGATCTGCCACCGGTCCCCTTGGCTGTTGAGCTGATCAGTGTAGGTCTGCTCGTTGGGGTAAACATACTCGTCCATGAAGTCTTGGACCTTTTTCCGCAGCTCTTTGACCTTAGGCGAATATTCAAAATCCATGTTTGGGCTCCTTCCTTCTCGTGCCTGTGTCTTGCGTCGTCGCAGCGCTCGGTACCTTAGGAAATACCAGCATTTAAGTCAAATACGGGACCTTTTCCGCGATGCTCGCTGCTCAGTGTCCTGCCCCGCCAACAGCTTCCTCAGCCGGAGTAAAACCCTCAAATACAATCGGCCGAATCGGCACAACCAGCAAGATCGCTGCACAGATCACTCCAACTCCTGTCGCAACAAAAAACGGTAGGGTCCAGCTGCCGCCGCCACTCAGCATAAAACCAGCCGTCATCGGACCGAAGATCCCGGCAAAACTCCCCAAACAGTTGATCATGCCAAAGATTGCCCCAGCAAAATGTGGGTTGAACTCAATCGACACCGTGGTGTAGCCTGCCACCGCGCTGGTAAAGAAGAGATAAAAGATAATCAAAAATAGCACGCACATCGTGGTCGAGGGGACAATTGCGGCACCGAGCAAGAACGGCAGCGACAAGCCGACGCCAAATCCTGCTAAACGCGCCCGGGCAAATTGGGCATTCCAGCCATTCCGCAGCAGCCAGTCCGACAGCGCACCGCCACCCAGGATACCAATGAACCCTGCCCCATGCACCAGGACGCCGATCAAACCCATTGTTCCCAAAGACATGCCCCGCCCTTCAACCAGGTACGTCGGGAACCAGAATAAGAACATCCAGCCGATGTAGGCAAAACACATATAGCTGAGGCAGACGGTAAAAAGTGGGATGCTGCTAAAGAGCATTTTGATTGGTAACGGAACGGAAGGCTTGGGCGACAGGTTGGATTCAATATAGTCTCGCTCTTCTGTGCTGATACGTGGATGTTCTGCTGGTGTATCGGTCGCATACCACAGCCACACCCCAGCCCAGACAAAGCCGAGCAGGGCATTAAAATAAAAGACGGTCGGCCAGGTGAATTGGACAACAATCCAGGTCGTGAGTGGGTAGGCAATCATCTGGCCGACCGTAATGCCTGAGATGCTGACCGTTTGTGCCCGACCAAACTCGGCACGTGGAATCCAGCGCGCATTAAGAGACGTCAGGGCTGGAAAGGTCATTGACTCAAACGCACCAACCAAAAAACGCATAGCGAGAAAGAGTGCAAACCCATACTGGCCCAACGGAGTCAGAGCGGTGAACAGCGAAAAACCACAGAAGGCAAGGGCCAACACTTTCCGTGCGCTCCAACGATCAGCAATCAGACCGCCCGGAATTTGCAGCAGCGCATAACCAATCAGAAAAGCCGAAAAGACGAGCCCGAACTGGCCCTTATCCCAGCCCGCTGTGGCCATAATGACCGGGGCTGCCACCGAGATGTTGACCCGATCGATGTAATTGACCACCGAGCTGCAGAACAGCAGCCCAATCATGTTGTAGCGGACCGGTCGTGCCATTGTGTCCCCCTTTGTGTACGGCCGTGGACAGAGGAGTTGACTGTACTACGGGTTGGGAAGAGAGGACAAGGTTTTTCTGCATACGAAGGAGTGGGCGAAATTGTCTTCCGCTGGAGAGAATAGGGCATATTTCGGGTTCTTGGCTGTGTGTTGTATTGAGATAGCGTAGTCCGCTAGCGCAGCCTGGAAAAGGCTGAGGATCTGACGTAAGTTGTCCAGTGGAGGTCGATGTTATGCAAACCGTCGAGGAAATCATCGAGCAGGCACGCCACCTGTCGCCACAAGATCGCCAGCGGTTAGTCGAGCAACTGGAGGAACTATCGAGAGAGGAGCAGACCACCACATCAGTTCTTCCCGGAGGTCCGTATGCGCATTCTTTAGCACAGGCCGGCACGGCTCATACTGATTATACGGATGTCTCTACCGACAAGTACAAACACCTCGCAGAAGCATATGCAGATAGAGACGACAACACATGAAGTCTGTCTTTGTCGATAGCGGAGGCTTCTTTGCTCTGCTCGCTCCAGAAGACAAATTGCACCCGCGCGCCCAGGCACTTTTCCAGCGCGCCAACCAGGACCCCTGGCTCCTCTGTGCAGATTGATGGCACAGCAACACTGAGTGATGATCCTGAACAGCTTGTGTATTGGGCAACCCGGATTGGTGGCCGGTATATGGGCGCGGATCAAGCTGAGGCGTACGGCAAACACAATGGTGTCAAAGGAGAATTGATCGTACGAGTGACGCCGAGCAAGGTCATTGCCAAGAAAAATATGGCTGGCTAGTGGAGTTGTCGCGTGAAAAAATTCGGATCATTCGGGCCTGGCTTGCTTGTTGTTGCAGCTTTTATTGGTCCTGGGACAGTGACAACGGCCAGTGTTGCAGGGGCCAATTTTGGACCAGCATTATTGTGGGCAGTTGTCTTTTCAACCCTGGCAACACTGGTGTTGCAGGAAATGTGTGCCCGGCTTGGCGTTGTGAGCCGCCATGGGCTCGGTGAAGCCTTGCGGATAACTTTTCATGATTCCCGCTTGCGCGTGCCTGTCCTTGTCTTCGTTGTGGTCGGTATTAGTGGCGGCAATGCCGCCTTTGAAACCGGCAATATCACTGGAGCGGCTCTTGGTCTTGGCATCCTGACTGGACTGCCTTCGCCTGTCTGGGCGGTAGCGATTGGTAGTGGGGCAGGTCTGCTTTTAGCCCTGGGTGTGTATCGCCATATTGAACGTATTTTGGTTTTGCTTGTTGCAGGTATGAGTGTGGTGTTTATCCTGACTGCCATACTGGCCTGTCCGTCAATGAACACGGGCGCGATGCTCAGCGGCTTGTTGTTGCCCAGCCTGCCCGACGGTTCCGGGCTGCTGATTGTTGCCCTGATTGGAACGACTGTTGTGCCGTATAATCTTTTTTTGCATACCAAGGCCGTCCAGGAGCGCTGGGGCGAAGCATTGTCTGGGCAGCAGGCACTCAGCACTGCTCGTTCTGATACGTTTGTTTCGGTCGGGATTGGCGGCGTTGTCACGCTTGCGATCGTTTCGACTGCCGCGGCCACTTTTTTTAGCCAGGGTATTCATCTTGACAGCGCGGCTCAGATGGCGGGCCAGCTTGCGCCATTGCTTGGGCCAGCCGCGCAATATTTTTTTGCGGGTGGCCTGCTGTGTGCCGGGCTGACCAGCGCAATTACCGCTCCTCTGGCCGCGGCCTATGCCACGGCTGGTGTATTGGGCTGGGAGCAGGATCTGAAAAGCTGGCGATTCCGGGCTGTGTGGGCCGTGATCATACTTATTGGGACGCTGCTGGCTGCCGTGGGGCAGCGACCTGTGGCCGCGATTATTTTCGCCCAGGCAGTGAATGGACTCTTCCTGCCTATGATTGCCGTTTTTCTGCTGGTAGTGATGAATCGGCAAGAACTCTTAGGTGAACAGACAAACGGACCAGTGGCAAATGTGTGTGGTGGGGTCGTTGTTTGTGTTGTGTCGGCGCTAGGTTTTTTTCAGCTGTGGACCGCTTTCGGGCGATTCTCACTCATGAGTGTGGTGGGGTAATGTATGGATAGCGTCTCAGGCTGTTCCGAACAAACTCGAGCGTGATATGCATGCTGGTATCGTTTCAGACAACACATCTTACATAAATTGGGGTGTCTCTTGTACTCCAGGCTCTAGCAGTTCGATGCTAGAGAGGAGGAGGGTGCGGCTGCGGATATACAGTCGGCCTTCGATTTTGAGGGCTTGGCCGGGCCTGTCTTGGCGCTGTAAGCTCTCCAGGAGAGCTGCGGGGCCGTTGATGACCAGAAAGGAGCCAATGTCGCGGAGTAGGGATTCGTCCGGCTGGAGGCCAGTTAAAGATTCAACTGTTCGGATACGGAGCTCCCACAGTTTGCCCTGAATACTCACTTCAAGAGACGGATAATGTTTTCCGGGTTCCTCGCCCGGGTCAAGGAGTGCTCCAATAATCCGAATCAAGGGCGGGAGTGCCGCAGGGTCACTCCGAACGGGCAGCGGCCCGGCGAGAATGAGCGCGACAAAAAGGGCTGCTCCCACGCACGGGGACATACACTACTAGACCTCAATCACCAGGCCATCGGTGGCACATACGAGGCTGACTTCCTGCATCCGTTCCAAGACCTCACGGCCAATATGACTCAGCAGCAGACGTTTACAACCTAAGCGGGTATGGTTTTCTGCCAGCTGGGGATAGCTGATATGAAAAGGGACCTGGGTATGAAAATAGCAACACTCGCAGATAAAAAGCTCGGTGCCGTGGGAGTAAGAGACCAGGTCTTCATTCCAGCCACAGTCGCCGGAGTACAACACGGATTTTCCATCCACTGTCACTCGGTAGCCCAGCGAGATGTCTTGCTCTTGGTGCGGAACCCGAAAAGGAAAGATCTCAGTCCCGCACAGAGTCAGAGACTGCTGCGGCGGGAGCTCGTGAAATTCCAGGCCAAAAGAAGGATTGCGCTCTGAGAGCTCCCGATACATCACCCGGTGGAGGCTGAGGACGCGCTCTTGTATGCCCGGCGGACCAACAATATGGAGAGGTCGGGTCCGTGGCTTTTCATACAGATACTCAAGAAACAGAAACGGCAAGCCGCCAAAGTGGTCGCCATGCATATGGCTGATGGCAACAAAATCAATCCGCTCAGCTGGAATCTGTAAACTCTTTAAGGCGAGCAACGTTGTTGTTCCACAATCGAGAAGAAACGTTACCCTATGTGTCTCAAGTAAATATCCACTCTGACGCTGGCCACCACTACTAAATGCGTCTCCTGCGCCGAGAACTGTTACCCGCATTGTTTGCCCTCCCCACGAGGAAGCTCCCCTCTTTTGTGTGTAGCGCGTTTCATCAGCCTGAACAAGCCAAAGGGATACGGATCGTTATAGACACAAAAAAGCCCGTTCTTCGACACGAGTCAGGTGTGTGTGGGCTGGAGTACTCCGATCAGGCTACTTTCGTCAAGACTGTTTTGTTCACCAGTTGCGAGGTTTTTTAAAGTATAGGTTTGGCGGGCAACTTCATCCGGTCCTATAATAAGTGCATACGGGATATGGAGACTGTCGGCGGTGGATAATTGACGGCCAAGCTTGGTCTGCTCCGGATACAGCTCGACGGTGATGCCTGCTTGGCGGAGCCGGGCGGCAAGGCCAAGGACAGCGTGCAGCGGAGTGTCGGCCAAGGGGCAGACCATGACCTGGGCCTGTAGCTGGAGGGGTGGGAACATCTGGCGTTCTTCCATCAGCAACAAGAGACGCTCTAAGCCGAGTGAAAAACCAACCGCAGGGACCTGTTTGCCGCTGAACATGCCGACTAAGTCATCGTACCGACCGCCCCCCCCGAGAGAGCCACTAAAGTCCTGGGACAGAATCTCAAAGATCGGCCCGGTGTAATAGCTCAGCCCACGAGCCAGGGCTGGGGTCAGACGTAACAGCGGGCCAGCCGGGGTATCGGCAGTCAGGCTGAGCAGTGTTGCCAGATCATCAAGCGCCTGTTGGGCCTGGGGCTGGGGCAGGGAGGCCCGAAGCTGGTGCAATAGCTGGGTATTTTCTTGAACATGGTTCTGGTTGGTTTGCGTGTCCTGCAGGCCAGTCGTCATCGCCAATAGGCGTTGGGCTGACTGGGCAGGAATATCCCGCTGGACAAGTTCGTCCTGGACTCCACTGGCTCCGATTTTGTCGAGCTTATCAATGGCAACCAGGGCAGGTCCTTCCAGGGCTGGATGAATGTCTGCGACTTCGATCATACTGCGCAAGAGTACTCTGTGGTTGAGCGCAACCGAAAAACCTGAAAATCCCAAGTCGAGCAGGGCGCCACACACGGCGTTGATGACCTCAGCTTCGGCCAGGAGAGATGTCGTGCCAGTCATGTCTACATCGCACTGATAAAATTCTCGGAAGCGCCCTTTGGCTGGACGATCGGCCCGCCACACCGGCTGGATCTGATAGCGCTTGAAAAAGCGGGGCAGCTGCTGACCATACTGGGCCACAACTCGGGCCAGGGGTACGGTCAAGTCGTACCGTAAGCCCAGTTCTGCCAGCGCGCCAATTTCAACGGGAGGAGTATCCAAGGCCCGGGTCAGCTTCTCGCCGCGATGCAGCAAGCGGTAGAGCAGCTGATCGCCTTCTTCTCCGTATTTGCCGAGCAGGGTCGACAGATTCTCAATTGCTGGGGTTTCGAGCGGCAGAAAACCGTGGCGCTGAAAAACGCCTTCTATCGTCGCCACAACATGGCGGCGTTGAGCAACCACTTCGGGCAAATAATCACGCATCCCACTCGGGGGTTTGGTGCTAGGCATTGTATGTCCTTCGTCTCTCCCGCAGATTGTGTGTGCTGGAAATCAAGATATTGTCGACGGGTCAAGGTCCCAGCGTCTTCTCACGAATGACGTTGGTCATAATATGTGTTGTCTGGAGGAAAGGCCAAGGAGTCGAAGATGGCGAGGTGCGGCTCATAACGAAAGTGTCGATTGCGCTGCCCGTGTGTCATTTCCACAATCATTTGTAGGTCAGAATATTCGGCCTCATCAAATAGCCCATGACGAGGTATTCCGCGCCTTGTGAGATGACAGGATACCGGGTGAATCGACGTTTCGGCCAGGCTTCAGGCATGCTGTTCGTTTTTCTTAGGGGTATCTAAGAGGCTGAATGAGGTTCAAGCGTTTACTCAGGTTTAGGAATCGGCATCGGTGAACAACTCCAATCTCCATCAATGTTCTACTTCCTTTTGGAGCAGCTTGATTTCAGCCGTTGTCAGTTCAAACAGCCGAAAAACCCGATCGTTCAGTTCTGCTTCCGTATCAGCCAATTGGCGAGACAGATCGTCTACTTTAGCCCGTTTTTCTTCCAAGTATGATTCCCACTGATCTGCTGTGTGGGGATTTTTCATGGGGTTATCCGTTAGTCGGTAACTTTTCTTTAAGGCTGCGCCTAGTTCATTCAGAGACAACTCCCACCAGGCTTGAGCTTTTGTATTGAGTCCGCCATCAGCGTTTTCACCGAAAGATTGAACAAGCCGACGTTGAAAATTGGTTTGCAGTTCATACTGTTTCACACCAAGTGAACAGCTACGCTTTGCTAAATCAGCTAACGCCTCACGGTCAGATTCTGAAGCTTCAGGAATAGGAATTTTCTCCATAAATTGGGCAATTAAGCGATACTGCCAACGATCACCACGTAAGCGAAGCGGTTGAGCGGTCTTACTAATGAAGAACCATGTGACCCAGGATGAAAGAATGCTTAGCAAATAATAATCGCCACCCGGGATAACGTAAGCTGTGTTGCCGAGATATCGCTGTTCCATGTCCATGCTGAAACGAGGCAGTTTACTGATATCAGGCCATACGATTTTGGGCTGTTCAAATGCTTCCCAGTAGTCCACGGTATCTTGGATTTCAAACCATTGATAAGCACCAGTTTTTCGCCCCAACCACTTCTTGGAGTTGCTCCAGTCAGAGGGCTTGGGTTCTAGACGCTCTCGGTAAGATTCAAGGTATTCGAGGATTGCGGGATATTGTTCAATTCGGGTCCCACGACGAGCAAAAATCAGATAGCCATCAGACTGCTCAATATACCACGGTCGTAAATGCGTTCCCTGAATGAACGGTTTGATAATCTCTGCGCTTCGAGGGTCGTTAGAAATCAATTTGTCTCGCGTTTTCGAATCAACCGCAAACACTTCATTCAAACCAGTAGTTACACCACGAAAGATCCGTCCTTTGGTGTAGGCGTGAAGTGTCGTACGATTAGTTGAAAGTTTTTTCCGTAGATCTTTTACGCTGTCAGGCTCAAGCTCCCACGTTTCACTGCTCAAGTCTAAAGTCCGCATTGTCGGGGCTGAAGCAATCACATCGGACAAATTCTCCGGCGGACGTCCCTTCGTTAGCCACTTGAATAAACGCATGGTTCCACTAGGTTTGCGTTTAGAGAGAATCGTAATAGAAGGACGAATCATTTCTGCGTCATCAAACGGCTGAAATTCGCCGAAATCAACGATCGATTCTAAGGATGCACTGCTTGAGAGATATCTTCGTAACGGAGCCCCAAAGTTTCCACGAACCCAGCTCCCGGATGTAATAAACGCCAACCGTCCGCCCTCTCGTAATACTTCTAAGCCACGCTCGAAGAAATAGGCATAGATATCTGCAACACCATGGTAGCTTCCGAATTCCTGTTCCCAGTGAGGTTTATAAGGAGCAAGCCACTCCTGTCGGATATAGGGCGGATTCCCTACCATCACATCAAATCCGCCTTGCTCGAACACCTCTGGAAACTCGGCTTTCCAATCGAAGGCTTTGACGTGAACGTTCTTATCGCTAACGACACTATTCCCTTCACAGACAGTTTCATCCAAGCTGGTTAAGATCTTCCCCCGCGCCGCCGTCTTAATCCACAAGCTGAGCTGACAGATCTGTACCGCTTCGGCGTTGAGATCCACACCATACAGGTTGTTTTGCAAGATTTGCCTGTCGAGATCGAACAGGGTCGGCTGGCCACTCAATTCTTCCAACCGGTCGTTGGATGCCTGATAGGTCGTGTACAACTGGTCGAACGCTTCAATCAAAAACGCCCCACTGCCGCAGGCTGGATCAAGAATCCGAACGCTGCCCAGTTCTTCCTGCCATGCTGCCCAAAAACGAATGAGCGCCGATCGTTGCGGATTATTCAGCTTGTCCAACTCGTACACGTTGGGGTCAGCCATGACACTGCGTGCTGTCCCTGCCGCTTCTTGCTCATGACGCTTACGCAAGGTCTCAAAACGATCGCTCAGTACCCCGCCTAATGCTTGTTGGATAATATAGCGTGTGATGAACGCGGGCGTGTAAAAGGCTCCTTCGGTCTTGCGGCGCGACTTTGTCTTCTTGGTATCGATCTGTTCTATCTGTCCGTCCAGTTCGTTCCGCAGCCGTTCCAGGTCAGTGATCGACTGCTCAAAAATGTGGCCTAAAATATCCACATCAACCATGAGCCCGGCTGTCTCGTCCTCCTGATCTATGGCGACTTCGTTGGCCGGTCGATAATCGTACGCCCCCAAATCGCGGAAGTAGCCGCAGACTTCATCAGGAACGTTCAAGCCATCCAAAACAGGATCGGCAGCAAACAAGCCGCCATTGTAGGCGGGGATGTTTAAACCTGCGTTGCCTTGGTCAATGGAACGGAACAGCCCACGAAAATTATCCCAGATTGGGCGAGGGTTATACGGATCTTGGTGCTCGAATGCTTTCTTGATTGTTTCAGGAGGTAAGAGGCTACGGTCTTCACAAAAGGCACAAAAGAGAATCCGATCCAGGAGCCTTTGGGTGCAGCGGAGTACCTCGCTCGGCGACACATCTGGATTTCCAAGACGCAGTTGGTCAAAGGCTGCTCTACGCATGTCGGCGTAGCGGACATAGAAGTCCTTGGTCAATTCGCGCTCTATTGTGTCTGAAGCTTCACGGAGCGCATACAGATGACACCGGCCTGTTTTTGGTGCGACGCGCTCCGCACCGAGCAGAAAGACGAAGCGTTTCAAAAGGGCATCATCTTCACTTAAACGGACGGTTTCGAAGCGCTCGTACGTATGTTGGTCTGAGCCCTTGTGATACAGCCGGGTTTCCCGCATTGAGGTGACAATGATCCAATCGCACGGCAGATTAATTGCGTAGCGATAAGCTTGGTCAACCGCTGACATACGCCGGCCTGCATACGGCCGCTCCAAAGGATCTTTGGGGCCTTTACCTTCGAGCGCGACGACTGGTTGCTCGGAGTCGCCCCCGAATCGACCCAATACAGCGTCGGCAAACTTGCCATCTACTTGCACATGCTTTTCGCGAGACAGCGTATAGACCTCGCTCCCGTCCGCAGGTCGTGTGTAGCCGAGCAATTCACAGAAAAAGTCAGTCAGGAAGTCCGGCAGCAATTCCTGTTCTTTGAAAGAGTCCGCCTTTTTCGATCGCATCAGCTCTGCCCAATGCGCTAACTTGGGCCGCAGCTCTGCCACATGCTCAGGCAACTCAAACGCAGTAACATCTCTCCGCAGCACATCGGGGCGAAATAGCGGTTTGGCTTCAATTGGCATGACTGTTCCGCGCGTTTAGTGAGAAAGGTGCCAAACGGCTCACAGGCTGGTGAGAGAATTCACATACTCTTCGGCTGCGCTCTCCTCCCACAGCAGATGCAGCCACTCAGCCGCTGTGCTGATTGGGAGCTTCCGCGACACGATGATTACGCCTGGAGAAGTGCGACTGGTAATAAACCGAGCGAAATGCCCAGGCATTGTTCTGCGATCATGCGACACTAAAAGACGACCTTCCTGGGCGGCGAGCTCCAGCACCCGGTCATCGGGTACGCGTAAGTGCAGACCAAGCGCTGGTGCTGACTGGAAATCAATACGTTGATCCAGTCGCCTCGTTGCGGTGAGAATACGATAATCGAAATCGTTATCAGCCTGAAAGCGGATTTTCATGGGAAGAAGGCTGAGTAGACTGAAGTATTTCGTCTAGCTTGCGGCTTAATTGTGGATGCTCGGTGCGTACGCGCTGCCGAAAGGCCTCATACTCCTCATCAGCAGTTTTGAGATAGGCATCAATCTCAGTACGATGCCCCAGGTAGTAGGTGATCGCCCCATAGACCTGCTCAAGCGTGAGTCCTGGAAAGCAGTCAGTAATGCTTTCCGGCGAGAGTCCTTCGAGAAACCGATATACGATCGAGTCCAACGACACGCGTGTATCTTGCACCCAGTAGCCACCGTCGTGCTGTTCAACGTATGCCTGATTCATAAACGTCCTATCCATCTCCGCACGGCTGTATTTACGCTGGCACTATACTGCTGAGATGCTGCAAAGGCAAACCTTTTCGCTTGCCGTACCCCCCTTCCAGAAGCCTTGCGAGTTGTGTAGTTTCGCCCCTACGGAGAAGGATGTGGCCCGGTGGCTGCACCGGTCTTCAAAACCGAGTTGCGTGGCGTAAGTTGCGCGGATGGTTCGACTCCATCCCTTCTCCGCCAGTCTTTTTTTACTGAGGATTGTTTGAGGCCCGGGGGATCAGCTCTTCCGGGCTAAAAATACCTCGTACATCCAAAAGAAACGCCCCGTCCCGAATCCGGCCTAAGATCGGAGTGCTTGCGGCCCGAAATTGCGCCGCGATTTTCTCCGCAGAAAGCTCCTTGTGACGAATCACAATGACCCGGCTTGGTAGGGCTTGTTCGGGTAACGCTCCGCTGCCAATCTGGGCATTGGCGTCTGCAAGATTGAGACTGAAGCCGGCGCCGAGATGCTGTTGGAGGAGTGGCAGGGTCTGTGACGCAATCGCGTCCATCTCTGCTAGCGGGCGGGTGAGCCAGCGCAGGGTCGGGATCTCGGCCACAATATCTGGTGATTGGCGATACAGACGGAGGGTGGCACTCAAGGCTGCCAAGGTGAGCTTATCGGGGCGCACGGCGCGGGTGAGCGGGTTGCGCTTGATCTGAGCAATCCATTTTTTGCGGCCGACAATCAGGCCCGCCTGCGGGCCGCCTAACAGCTTGTCGCCGCTGAAGGTCACAATATCTGCGCCTGCGGCGACACGCTCGGCCACGGTTGGCTCTCGGGGCAGACCGTATTGGGAGAGGTCGAGGAGCGCACCGGCCCCTAAGTCTTCCATGACTGGAATATTGTGCTCGCGTCCCAATGCTACGATCTCTTCGAGCGGGACATCACTGCTAAAGCCAATAATCCGATAATTGCTCGGATGGACTTTTAAGAGGAGGCCTGTCTCGGGAGTAATTGCTTCGGCGTAGTCACGGGCATGGGTGCGATTGGTTGTGCCGACTTCACGCAGCCCAACACCGCTTTTACGCATCACGTCAGGAATCCTGAACGCCCCGCCAATCTCAACCAGCTCTCCCCGCGAGACAATGCCTTCTTTGCCTTCGGCTATGGCATTCAGCGCCAGGAGGACGGCTGCCGCATTATTGTTGACGATGGTTGCGGCCTCGGCTCCAGTCAGAGCGAGCAGGTCGGCTTCGATTATGGCGTCGCGATCGCCACGTCCAGCAGCAGTGATATCGTATTCCAGTGTCACCGGAGTTGTTGCCGCGCGGACGACTTCAGCAACGGCAGATTTTGCCAGCAATGCCCGGCCGAGATTGGTATGCAAGACGGTGCCGGTGGCATTGATGACAGACCGTAGCGGGGACTGCTCGGTGTTGGCAAGTTGCTGCCTCACCCTGTCAGCAATAGCCTGCTCTGTCAGTCCCTCCGCCAGCGAGCCGGCCAGGATGTCTCGACGCACGGCTGTCAAAACACCGCGGATGGTGTCAGCTATATAGGCGTGTTGATAGCGTTGCAGCAGGGGGCTCAGGTCGGAAGCTGACAGCAGCTTTTCCACCGAGGGAAGGGTACGCAGCAGTGCACGGGAAGCGTCATTTGGCGTGTTCTTGTCCGTCTTCATGGCGCGGCTACCTTGGCATACCGGTTTGCCCCTTGCAACCGGGACAAGGCAGCGCTAGCCTTGCTGCACAGAAGGAGGGTGTATGGCAACATCAGAAGAGCAATATCGGGCATTAATCGGCGGCCAGGAGCAGCAGATCCTCCACTTTCTGCGCGCATTTGAGTGGCTGCAAGAGCATATGCATCTGGGCCAGATTAAGCAGTCCAAACAAGATTTATTTGACAAAGCAGGGGGCGATATCTTCCCTCCACTGAATGCTGAGCTTGAGGGTGTTGAGGCGCCGAGCGGCTTTGAGGAGTTCCACAAAAAATGGCTGGAAGCATTGGAACAGCTGGAAGATGCGTATACCTCCTTCCTGACTGGCTCTGAGGTGAACTTTATTGTCGCATATATGCAGAGTCGGCGGGCATTTTCGTTGGGCAAATATGTGCTGTACGATCTCCGAGCGCAGCTACCGACGCTGCGGGAATACTGGGTGCTGCCCGAGGCGCTGTCCCGCTGGGACGAGTTGGAGACACCAGTCGCAGGCGTGGAGGCGCAGACTGGAGTGATGCATCGGCCGAGTACGGACCAGCACGCGGAATATTCGTTGTATGTCCCGGAATATTACAATCCCAGCCGCCGTTGGCCGTTGGTGATTACTCTGCATGGTGGGCATGGCCGGGGTGATGACTATATGCTGACCTGGCTGCGAACGGCCAAGAGTGCTGGCTATATTAGCTTGTCGCCAAAATCACTGGGCGGTACCTGGTCTTTGCAACAGCCAGGAGTTGATATCCGCTCAATCTTGTCGATGGTCGAGACGCTGCTCGACGAGTATAGTATTGATATCGGCCGTATTTTTGCGACGGGTCTGTCTGACGGCGGATCGTTTAGCTATGCGCTTGGCTTAAGCTGCCCCAAGCTGTTTGCGGGCATTGCCCCGATTGCGGCGGCCGGCATGATCGTCGGCATGTTTGATCTGGACAAGAGTAAAGAGCTGCCGATTTACATTGTGCATGGTGGCAAGGATTTCATGTTTCCAGTTGCCACGGCTCACATGGCCTATGAACTCCTGCAGAAGAGTGCATTCACCGACGTGACCTACAAAGAACTGCCCGACTGGGGCCATGCTTACACTTACTCGATCAATGACACCTTAGTGTTGCCTTGGTTCGATAGCCTCCCGTCGCGTCAGCACGCCTCAAACGACATCCGCGACGTCTGATGCTCCACTGGTGGTAGGGCGGGGTGGGTATGGATCAACACAGGCAATCAGATCAACTGGATCAATTAGGGGTCGTTATTCTTGCTGCCGGTGTGGGCAAGCGTATGCGTTCGGCTCAAGCCAAGGTGCTGCATCAGTTGGCCGGCAAGCCATTGCTGTCGCATGTCATCCATGCCGCCCAGTGCTTGCACCCCGATCCGATCGTCGTGATTGTCGGGCACCAGGCCGACGCTGTCCAACAGAGGTGTGGTGGGGAGGGGATCAGCTTCGCCTTGCAGCCAGAGCAGCGGGGGACGGGGGATGCTGTGCGTGCCGCTCAAGCGTCGTTCACGCACTGGCAAGGCGATGTACTGATTGTGTGTGGCGATACACCCCTACTGACACCGACGACGTTAGCCCAGTTTATTCAGCAGCATCGTTCACGCCAGGCGACGCTGTCGGTCTTGACCGTTCTCATGCCCGACCCGGCCCAGTATGGTCGAGTGATGCGTACTGAAGAGGGTCAAGTGAGTCATATCGTTGAAGCCCGAGATGCGTCTCAAGACGAATTGACGGTGCATGAAATCAACTCGGGTATCTTCTGCGCGCGCGCGGATTTCCTCTTTTCCGCGTTAGAGCGGCTCCAGCCGAATAACGCGCAGGGGGAATATTATCTCACCGATATTGTTGCCCAGGCCGTTGGTGAGGGGTTCCCCATACAAGCGGTCTGCATTGACGCTGCTGAGGAGGTTGGCGGGATTAATACCCGGGAGGATTTGGCGCTGATGGAAAAGGCAAAGCAAAACCAACTGCGGAAGAAGTGGATGGCAGCCGGAGTGACCTTAGAAGATCCTGAAACGGTCTATCTCGACGAAGAGGTCACGCTTGGTCAAGATACAGTCATTGGACCCAACACGCATATCAAAGGACACACCACGATCGGCGCTCGGTGTCGGATTGATGGCAGTGCATATATTGAAAACTGCCAGATTGGCGACGATGTCAGTATCCTGTTCTCCGTCGTCTTGTCTGACAGTGCACTGGGTGACAAGAGCTCAGCCGGCCCTTTTTCTCACCTCCGCGGCCAAGCGGTGCTGGCTCCTCGGGCTGAAGTCGGGAACTTTGTCGAAGTCAAAAAGTCAGTCATTGGCGAGCACACCAAAGCCAAACACCTGTCGTATATTGGGGACGCCGATATTGGGAAAGAGACCAATATTGGGGCAGGGACAATTACGTGTAACTACGACGGCTTTCGCAAGCAGCGGACGACGATTGGTGACCGCGTCCAGGTCGGTTCTGATACGACCCTGGTCGCGCCGATTACCATTCACGATGATGTGTATATTGCCACGGCAACCACGGTCCGGCATGACGTGCCAGCCGGAGCGCTGGTGTTTAATACGCGCCGAGAACAAACGCGTGAGGGCTGGACGGAAGCAAAGCGGGCCAAAGAGGCGGAGAAGAAAGGCAATGGGGATTAGGGGTTGGTCAAGAGGGCAAGAGTCTCGGCGGGTGGATAAGCGTAGCGCATCCACCAGAAACGCTGACGTCTCATAGGCGAGAGGGACCCAGAAGCATGTGTGGCATTATCGGCTATGTCGGTTATCGTGAAGCAGCTCCGCTGCTGTACCAAGGGCTCAAGCGCTTAGAGTATCGTGGTTATGATTCGGCTGGTGTGGCTGTGGCTGGGAATGGTGACGGGATTGTCCTGCGGCGTTCGGTTGGGAAGTTAGAGAATCTCGATCACGTCCTGCATGTGGACCCCGTCCATGGCACGATCGGCTTGGGCCATACCCGTTGGGCGACGCACGGTCGGCCGTCGGAAGAGAATGCGCACCCACACCGAGCCGGAGGAGTTGTTGTCATCCATAATGGCATTATTGAAAACTACCTGGAGCTACGCCACGAACTGCTTGAAAAAGGCCGCACGTTCAGTTCAGAAACTGATACTGAGGTTATTTCGCATCTGATTGACCAGTATATTCAAGATGGATTTCCTTTTGCCGAAGCCACTCGCACAGCACTCAAGCGACTGACAGGCTCGTTTGCCATTGTGGCGCTGTCTGAGAGTCAGCCCGATACCATTCTGACTGCAAAAAGCTCCACGCCTATCGTTGTGGGTTTCGGAGAGAATGAAAACTTCATCGCTTCCGATGTTCCCGCACTCCTCGACTGCACGCGTCAGGTGGTCTTCCTTGACGATAGAGAAATGGCCGAAGTCACGAGCCACAGCGTGCGCTTCTGTAACTTTGACGGCCAGCCGATACAACGCGCACCTCGCCAGGTCACGTGGGACGCGGTGACTGCCCAGAAAGAAGGTTATAAACACTTCCTGCTCAAAGAAATCCACGAACAGCCGCAGGCCATTATCGATACCATGCGGGACCGTATTCTGGTCGAGGATGGCAATGTTTCCCTGGGAGAACTCGAAGCCCACAGCGCAGTCCTGGACGCAATCAAACGGATGACTCTGCTGGCGTGTGGGACCGCGTGGCATGCCTGTTTAATTGGCAAGTTTTTTCTGGAAGAACTCGCCCGTATCCCGACCGAAGTGGATTATGGCAGCGAGTTCCGTTACCGAAACCCACCTATTGATATTGATACCTTAGTCGTGACGGTGTCGCAGTCTGGCGAAACAGCCGACACCTTAGCTGCGTTGGAAGGCGGCAAAGCTGCTGGGGCCAAGACCTTGACAATTTGCAATGTCGTTGACGCGACGATTCCGCGCAAGGCAGACATGGTGGTCTATACGCATGCCGGTCCAGAGATGAGTGTCGCGTCAACCAAGGCATTTACGACCCAGGTAACCGCGCTGTATCTGCTGGCGGTGTATCTGGGCCGACGGCGCGGAGTCCTCGACCAAGCGACTGGCCAGAAGCTGATCGAAGACTTAGTGAACGTGCCCTCCCTCATCCAACAGATCTTAGCCAAAGATCGTGCGATCGAAAAAATTGCTAAAAAATACGGCCCCGCCAACGACTTTTTGTACCTTGGGCGCGGAGTGAATTATCCTATCGCGCTTGAAGGGGCACTCAAACTCAAAGAAATTTCGTATATTCACGCCGAAGGCTATCCGGCTGGAGAGATGAAACACGGCCCGATTGCCCTAATTGATGAGCAGTTGCCAGTCGTTGTGATCCTGCCAAAAGATCAGGTGTATGCCAAGACGCTGAGTAATATGAAAGAAGCCGAGGCGCGCGGCGGGCGGATTATTGCCCTGACTGACGCCCCGTCAGAAGAATTAGCAGATATCGCGCGGGAGATCGTTTCGGTTCCAACGACGAATCATCTTTTAATGCCGATTCTGATGACAATTCCACTGCAGATGCTGGCCTATCATATTGCTGCCTATCGCGGCACGGATGTTGATCAGCCCCGGAACTTGGCCAAGAGTGTGACAGTGGAGTAGGCATTTGAGAAAAAGGCGTACCCAAGATTGGTTCGTGCAATAAAGACGATCTGGACTACAAAGTGGGAGCAGGGGAGAGCAAAACCCAATACACACCAACCCCTCCCCCTTCATCCCTACTTCTTAATCCCAGCTAACTCCCGCGCATAGTCTGCCGCGCTTGCAAAGTCATACTCCCGGTAGGTCTGGAGCTTCTCGGCTTCCAGCGAGCCTTCAGCGTGGACTGCGAGAACTTCTTGATAGCCGCCGAAGTCACCTGCCGTCAGGTCAGAAATCAGATTCATCAACCGCAGGCGCTCTTCGGTTGAAGTGCCTTTTTTGCCGCCGTAGTATTTTTCGATATACGGCCCGGTTGCCTCACTTTTCCAGTCCTCAACGGCTGGACCAGTGACGAGCAGGCCGCCACTTACATCTTGAACCATCTGGACAGCAGCGTGATAGTTCGAGGCAAACTGGTACTTGGCCACGTTGGTGAGCAAGGTGTTCGGAACCGCAATCCCCGGTGCGACGACCTCATGGTTATGTGCGGCGGCAAAGATCAAACCCTGAACCGTGGCATGGTACGTCGCCAACTTGGTGAGTTTCTCCCGAATATGCCCGGCTTTTTCGATACCGTTATATTCGGCAATCGCCTGGGCGGAACCGGCGAACAGTTCCAGTAAGGGCAACTTATAGGAGACAGCGGTGAAGCGGTGAAATTTCACAAAGGTGAGTGCCAAGAATCCGGCCGCTTCGGTTTCGCCATTCAGGAAGACCCGGTCCCAGGGTACAAAAACATCGTCAAAAACCGTGAGCGTTTCCATCATTTTGTGCTTAGCACTGATTGGAAACTCAAACGGATCTTTCTTAAAGCCCCCATATGAGCTGGCCATGAGCTTGAGCCCCTTGGTCGCGGCAGGTACGGCAAATGCGACGGAATAGGCTGTATCATCCGGCTTCATCGCCCGCGTTGGCAGGACAATCACTTCATCCGTATTGGTCAAAACGGAGGTATGGGTCTTGGCCCCCCGGACGACGATGCCATCTGAGCGCTCTTCAACAACCCGCAGATAGTAGTCGTCGTGCTCTTGGCCTTGAGGACCCAAGCCACGGTCGCCTTTGACATCGCTCTGGGCCACAGCCACGCCATAGTCTTTATCGCGGCACATGTCGTAGTACTTTTTGACGCGTTCGACGTATTCGGGCTTGCCACGTTTGGCCATTTCCTCGGCGACAATATGCAGCGCAAACAACGCATCAGTGCCAATCTCTTTGATCAGCACAACCAGCGTGGCCCCCTCGCGGGTACTGGCCGCAATCAGACGGCTACGTTTGAGCAGGTCTTCGGTATTCTGAGGGATATGAAAGTAGCGTGAATAGTCGCCCACACTCGGGTCTTTGATGACGGCCAGATCACGGTAGCGTGGGTCTTCGGCCATTTGGTAGTCGATACACGCATGATTGACTGCTGTGCTGATGATCGGGTGGGTGGTGACATCAGTGACCAATTCTCCCCGGTAATAGACCTCGCGGCCGTCTTTCATCGCTTCTTTGTACTGTTCTGGTGTGCGCAGGCCCATGGTATTCTCCTCATGCAAAAAAGTGGCGTGAGTATAGCGTTCTCTCTCCAGGTGTGTCCACGACCCTGCAAGACAGCCCTCAGTCCGTTGTTAGATCACTACCTCCATCTGAACGATGAGATTATCGCGGTCGCGCAGGAAACCGATGCCATTAAATTGTCCGTCGATGTAGTTGTACTGGATAACGAAACGGAACGGGTCACGGGTAAAGGTAATGCCCGGCTGGACAAGCCAGGCGCCTTGCCAGTCGTACAGAAACACTAAGGCTGGAGAGATGGCCCCCGAACGGTAGGCCGTTGAGATGGAGAGGGTATTTATCAACTGATGCTGGTCCATGTTGACAAAGGACTCATTATTTCTATGCGGATCAAAGACTGGGATGGCAAAATGGCCAAAGCCAAACTGGTCCTTGACGGAACGCAGCTTGGTGTCGTCAAAGTCCAGAATGTGAGTGCCAAAGATCTGGCCGCTAATCAGAAAGGACTGTTGTGGGTTCAGCAGCGGGATGTAGCGGTCCATATCCATGCCTAGCGCCCAGCGAATCACATCTGAGCGGTCGATGTCGCTCTTATAGCGCAGACATACATCATTGGTCACACCAGGCGGGCAGGCAACCTGCTTATAGCCAGGTGTCAGCGCAAAATTGTTGGCATCCGCAACAGGTCCCAAGAGCTGATCTGGAGCCGAGTTCTTAAAAAACGGCTCGGCATAAAAATAGGCAAATTCACTCCGAACCACTGCCGACAGTTTTGGTAAACCAAAGGTCAACGACGCACCACTGATCTGAATTTTTGGAAACAGAACGTTGGCTTGAAATTTATCAAAGAGGTAGCGGCCAACGTTCCCATTCTGATTGGCGGCCTGAAATTCGCTGAGTCTGAGTGCAGGTCCTGTGGTTGGCGTCACAATGCGCACAGCCGCTCCGTCGAGGTAGGTGTAATAATGGGCGAGACTGAACATAAACTCGCCCCACACTCCAACAATACGACCGCCACCTCGGGCATCGGTAAAGTTACGCGCTGGTTTTTTCAGAAAACCGCGAATACCTGGCCGGTTGGGTGTGGACCAAGGGGAACCTGACGCCACGGGAGTCGAGACTTCGTCGTCCATGACAACAAACCCTTCGAGATTCAGCTCCGAGAGCGGGCCAACGCCTCCGAGGCCATACACCACCCGGAGCATATCAAGCGGCACGCGTCGCTCGTCCAGCGCAACCAGAAAGCCACCAAAACCGGCATCCAGAGGATTGATCTGATCCATCAGGCGGAAGACATCGGTCTCTCCCCAGGACAGGTTTTGGCGTCCAACCCGGATGAACAAGGGACCTTTGGTGTAATTGACATAGGCTTCGAACAGGCGGTGTCGGCTGCGGCGGCGCGCACGAGTATCGACCTGGGTACAGCCATTGAGGCGTGGCTTCTTGCGCGTCTTTTTGGTCGGCTCGCCACAATCGGTCAGGAGCGGAAAACGTTCGCTAAACACATCCGGGCCATAGTCCCATACCCCATCGTATTCGCCTCGGTAGGTGACAAAATATTCGAAGTCATCGGGTGCCAAAACGCTCAGCGGGCTCAGCAACGGCTGGATGACAGATAACGGACCAGAAGCCCGCCCCATAACCAGGTCGGTCAGATTATGGCGCATCTCCATCTGGATAAAGGTGCGATTTTGCAGCATATTCCAGCTGTTATAGGGAGTCTGGAGGCGGGTATTATCAGCTGCTGCATTGACTGCCATGGCGGTGCGGTTATACATCCGGCCGTTGAGGCGAATCGTCTCGGCTTCGTCAACAAAAACTGCCCACCCAGAGCTCGGGAACAGGCCGAGAACTCCTAGCAGGCACATCATGAGCCGCAGGTGCCTGAATTTCTCTGTTGTTAGGTGCCAATCGCGCTGTCTTGGTTGCATAATTTCTCCCATGCTGCTTCCGTGGAAGCCGAGGCAGCATAGCGGAAAGTGGATGCTGCTGGAAGAGGTCTGGAGGGGAGGCAACCCCCCCCATCTGAAGGCTTCGAAGTTGTCAAAGTGTCGCGAGCGCCGGAAGACCGAGCTTGAAATGGCGCGAGGCGCCGAGCAACGCAGCATTCCAAGCGCAGTAGGTGTGACAACAACTGCTTAACGAATCGCGACTGCCTTTATTTGGCTATAATCTGTCCAGCCTTGCAAGACCTTGCTGATGCCGTCTTGGACTAACGTTGTCATGCCTTGGGCGCGCGCAACCTGGCGCAGTTCTGCAACGCTTGCTCGGGTGTGAATACGGCTCTTGATCTCGTCTGTGGTGATCAGGAGCTCATGTATCCCCATCCGTCCTTTATAGCCTGTTTGCTGACAGACCTCGCAGCCGCGCCCGCGGTATAGTCTCAAATCGTCATCGTAAGGAATAGCTAACTGAGCAAAGGCTTCCTCTCCATAGCCCGCTGCTAAAGCCTGATACTCTTCTCGACTCGGGTGATATGGCTCTTTACATGCTTGACAGATCGTCCGAGTCAGTCGCTGAGCCAGAATGCCTAACAGTGCATCCGCAAAATGAAACGGATCCATGCCCATCTCGATCAGGCGGGTGATAGTTTCAACAGCGCTGTTGGTATGCACGGTGCTTAAAATGAGGTGGCCGGTGAGCGAAGCTTCAATGCCGATCTGTGCGGTTTCCTGATCACGAATTTCGCCGACCATAATGATATCGGGGTCGGCCCGTAAAAATGCCCGCATGGCTGCTGCAAACGTAAATCCGATTTTGGGCTGGATCTGGACTTGACGCAGACCGTATTGGGTGATTTCAACCGGATCTTCAGCCGTCCAGATTTTTTTGTCAGGAGTGTTGATATGTCCCAAGGCGGAGTGAAGCGTGGTTGTTTTGCCGGACCCGGTTGGGCCCACACACAAAATGAGGCCGTAGGGTTTCTCCAAAATCGTCCGAAACGCGTCCAGATTGGACGCTGTCATCTGGATTGCATCAAGCGGTAGAGACTCGCTGGCAGCTAAAACACGCAGCGCCACATCTTCGTTCTCATTCCCTGCCGTTGGAATAGTGGCCACCCGCAGCTCAATCTCTTTGTCCGGTAAACGGAATTTTATCTTCCCATCTTGGGGTTTGCGCCGCTCAGAAATATCGAGGTTGGCCATGACTTTCAGGCGTGAGGCCAAGGGGCGACGCTAGGGCGGATCAACCGTCAGATAGTCATGACAGCGTCCATCAACCCGGAAGCGGATCAGCGTCTGTTTGTCCTCCCCATACGGTTCCAGATGAATATCCGACACCCCCTGCTGATAGGCATCGGCGATCATTTGGCTGACCAGGCGGACAATACCGCTGTCACTTTCATCAAACAGCTGATCGGTTGGGGCATGACTGCTCACTTTGGATTCGGAAGCCAGCTGGCCCAAAATGGCTTGCAGTGAGTCTTTGCGGGCTTGGGGATCGCGTTCTGAGACGATGGCATTCACAATCGGTAAGATGTCTTCGCGCAGGCCGACCCGATAACGAATATGACGTTGTTTGAAAAGTCGTTGGATATCGCGCTTCTGCTGGAGCGAGTGCGGATCATCGGTCAGAATGTCGATCGTATCTTGTGTGGCCTGCAAAGGCAGCCAGTAATTTGTCTTCAGATAATTGACATTCATGTCTTTCACCAGGTCGGCATTGATGACCAGGTGCTCATCGGCTTCCAGAAAAGGGCAACTATAGAACATGCTTAACGAGTGGCCAAGATCTTGTTTGCTGATGTGGTAGCGCTCGCGCAAGATGGCCTCGATTGGGCGCTGTGTCTCCGCAGCTAGAGCCTGTGCGGCGCTGAGTTGGGGCGGACTCAGCAAGCCGGCGGCGAGCAGGGCATCGAATTTTTGGGGCTGTAGTTTGACCAGCTGGTACTGGTTGTGCAGAGCAATTCCCAGCGTATGGGCGATGTCTTTGACTTTATTCTCGTCCTCTCGGGTAAAGCTGTCAGCACTTTTTGTGTTAAGCAACTGGAGGACGCCGGTTATCGTTGCGCGCGGACCACAGATTGGTACGGTTAGGACTTGCTTGGTACGGACTCCGGTTTTTTGGTCCCAGGAATCATCGAAGGAAAGAGTCGGATGGGTGCGGGAAAGCTCGGCCTTATCATACGCGTCAGCCAAATTCACCGTTCTCTTGGTGCGGGCGACAAACCCGGCAATGCTCTGCTCATTGAGCGGGACGCGAATCTCTTGGACTTGGTCAAGATCGAGGAAACGCGAGTAGAGTTGGCGTTTTTCATAATCGATGGCGTAGATAGTCAGATGTTCGGCATCGAACACGCTCAAGATCTCGTCCTGCATACTGACTAAGATCTGATCCAGGTTCTCGGCTGCATGCAGGTGATTCATCAGCTGTTTGACCCGCTCGGCATATGCAATTTGGGCGCGGAGCGTTTCGACGCGTTCTTCCGAGTGTACTGGTCGAGCTGGCATAGTCTGTTCTCCCATTATCGGTCGGGGTGGTTCGTCAACCGCCCCGACGGCCGGTATTGCGATATCGCACCGTTTGCGTATTTATGTCAAGACTTTTTTCCTCTTCATTTGCACGCCTTTTCCTGCCCCAGGCGGTGTGGTAGAGAGTCGGAGCATGAATCTGGCACGCATTTTTTGGGAGCGCTTAGGGCAGGCTGAAACACGCCTGCTATTCGAACGCCTGGAGCCGAGCGGAGAAATTACGTGGCAGCAAACGCGTGGAGCACTGCTGGAAGACGCCTCACGCTTGATGGCTGCGCTGCAGGCTGCTGGCATTCGGCCCGGCGATCGAGTTGCGCTTTCCCTCAGTAAGTCGGGTGGCTTGGCCACAGCTCATCTGGCTGTTCTTGGCAGTGGGGCTGGAGTTGTGCCGCTGAATCCTGCCCTCACCCCGCGTGAAATGGAAGCGGTCTTGCAACGGGCCGAGGCCAAACTCGCTATTACGACACCGGAGACGGTCAAACGTGCGCCTGGCATTACTGCTGCGGTCGCTGGACCCTGGTGGGTGAGTGGAACGGCTGAAGAGCAGCTGGATGGTCCGGCACTGTTATCTGACGTTTTGGCTACCGCTCAGGCTGGCCCCGAGCCGATTGACCGGGCAGACGATGATCTTGCTCTGATGCTGTTCACCAGCGGCACAACCGGGACACCGAAAGGTGTTGGGCTGACCCATCGCAACCTACAGGCCAATTTGCAAGCGCTCTTGGTTGATACCTGGGAGATGGGGGAAGATGACCGTTTATTGCACGCCCTGCCACCGCATCATTTACATGGGTTGGGCTTGGGGTTGTACGGTACGTTATATACTGGATGTGCAGCTGTCCTCCTCGAACGTTTTGATCCAGCTGTGGTCTTGCATGCGCTTAGTCCACATCGGATCAGCATGTTCATGGGCGTGCCAACGATGTATCATCGTATGCTCGATGTTGAGGGCAAAGCCTGTGTGGCCTCAATGCGGCTGTTCACCTGTGGCTCCGCTCCGCTTTCCGTCGAAACCTTTCGGAAGTTTCAAGAACGCTTTGGCTTCACTCCAGTCGAACGTTATGGACTGACCGAAACCGCGATTAATACCTCCAACCCGCTCCACGGTCCGCAAAAAGCGGGCAGTGTCGGGCTACCACTGCCTGGGGTCGAGGTCGGGGTGTTCGAGCCACAGACAAAGGAGCGGCTAGCGACCGGGCAGGCGGGCGAAATCTGGGTGCGTGGTCCGAATGTCTTTCGTGGCTACTGGAACAATCCCGAAGCCACAGCCGAGGCGTTTCACCGAGACTGGTTCCGGACTGGCGACTTGGGAGCGTTTTCTGAAGACGGTTATTTGTCCATTCTGGGTCGGATGAAAGAATTGATTATCGTTGGCGGAACAAATGTGACTCCAGGAGAGGTCGAAGCGGTGTTAGAGCTTGAAGCTGGGGTGCATGAATGTGCCGTGGCTGGGGTACCTGACCCTGATCTGGGTGAACGCATTGCGGCTTTTATCGTGCCCCGTGAAGGGCAAGATCCAGCTGCTGTGGAGGAGCGCCTGCGTGCCCGAGTCGAACAGGACTTGGCTCCGTATAAGCGGCCACGTCTGTATCGTTTTCTTGACGAGATTCCCCGTAATGCAATGGGGAAAGTCGAGCGGAACAAGTTGAAAGAGATGGGATAGATCAGAACTGAGTGCTGGGTAACGAGTACTGAGAAAAAAAGACACAGATCTTGTCTCTTGATTCAGTCCGCATGACTGTCTTTGGTATCCCATGAGCACAGACTTCAATCCTGAAAATCCGCTCATCGTCCAGGGCGATCGAAGCCTTTTACTCGAAGTCCATAATCCGCTGTACGAAAAAGCCCGGATCGCCATTGGGGCGTTTGCCGAGCTGGAAAAAAGTCCCGAGCATATTCACACCTATCGCATCACCCCATTGTCGCTATGGAATGCGGCTTCTGCTGGCGTCTCAGCAGATCAGATCTCCCGGACTTTGATGGAGTTTGCCAAATACCCCGTGCCTCAAAACGTTTTGGCTGACGTGCACGACCTGGCTGGACGCTGGGGGCGGGTGAAGCTGGTCCGAACGGAAACAGGACTGGTATTAGAGCCAGAGGATACGGCTCTGCTGATCGAGCTGTCGCACAATAAAACGGTCAGTACATCCTCGAATTTTCTCATCAAAAAGCCCGAGACGCAGCCCTGAGCAAAAAACAAACGACCGGCACACCGATTGGGGAGTGTTTCCTGCTGTTGACCGGGGCAGGCCGGATTAAGAGTGCTGAAGGAATTTTGTCAGAAGCTAGGTCAGAAGCGAGAAGGATAGGGACTAGAGATCGGCAGCGACTTGACACTGGCGACGTTTCGGTATCTGACGGGGAAAGAACAACGAGAACGTGAGCAGGCGTACAACAGGAATATGGGAATTCTGAGAGTCAACTATGCGTAAGAGAGAGAAAGAGTCTACCAAGAACCCTGCGCCGCGCTCAGGTTTAACCCGCCGTTCCTTTCTGAAAGGTGCCGGAGTGGGAGCGGCTGGCCTAGCAACTACGCAGCTCCACATTCCCGAACCAGCTGCCGAAGAGACTCCGCTTGAACAGTCAGCCGCCGCCGGTCCCGGCTGTGTGCCCATGACATTCAATGTGAACAGCCAGACCTATACCGCTCATCTAGAACCACGGGTGACCTTAGCTGACGCGTTGCGGGATCATCTGGACCTGACCGGCACAAAGGTGATCTGCGATCGAGGCGCGTGTGGCGGCTGTACGGTGCTCCTGGATAATGAACCCGTGGTGTCGTGTCTGATATTGGCGATTGCCGCCCAGGGAAAAAAGATTCAAACAGTTGAAGGACTGGCGCAGGGGGAAACGCTTGATCCGCTCCAAGACGCGTTTATTGCTCAGGATGCCCTCCAGTGCGGTTATTGTACGCCAGGCATGCTGATGAGCTGTAAAGCGCTCCTCAACCAAACGGCTAAACCGACCCTAGCGGAAATTAAAACCGCAGTCAGCGGCAACCTGTGTCGGTGTGGGACCTATCCGCATGTCTTTTCTGCCGTCCTCGCCGCTTCGGGTCAAAACGTGGAGCAAGACGTGGAGCAAGACGTGAATCAAAACTCGGATCAGGAATCGACAGCGCTAGAGGGCTAAACCATGGCACGCGATGTGACGTTACAGGTTGGCTACCACGAACACTTTTCGACGATTACTCGATCTGTCCCTGATGACGAACCGCCACCGTGGGATGCCGCTACGTCCCTCAACGTCGTTGGCAAACCCGTGCCACGTGTCGATGCACGCGATAAAGTCACTGGCAAGGCTAAATACACCCGGGATATCAGGCTTCCGGGCATGCTGTATGGGGTGATTGTCCGTTCGCCGTATGCGGCAGCTGAGATCCGTTCAGTAGATACAGCTGCGGCTGAAAAAATGCCTGGCGTGCATGCCGTCTATGTGCTGGACCGCCCCAGGGTGCGCTTTGAAGGACACGAGCTGGCCGCAGTCGCAGCGGAAACACCGGAACAAGCGGAAGATGCAGCCCGGGCGATCCGTATTGATTATAAACCAGGACCTTTTGTGGTCTCTTTTGCCCAGGCCACGCAGCCTGATGCACCACTTGTGATGCGGACGGGAGCGACTGAAGAAGGCCACGTTCGCGCGCAAACAGGTGTCCAGCCCGTCGCGCTGGCCTGGGCAGCTGCTGGACCGCCCCAGCAGGGCAACGTCGTTGGGCCAGCCCGCGGTTCGCTGTTTGGCAAAAACCGAGGAGACGTGCCTCACGCGGTTCAGGTTTCTGATGCCGTTGTAGAGCAAAAATTCCGGACTCCGGTCCAAACCCATAGCTGTCTCGAAACGCATGCCGCTATTGCCTATTGGGAGTCGAACGATCGTCTGATTGTCCACTGTGGAGCTAAATCTGCTACTCGGACGCGGGAAGAATTGGCCGATTATTTCGGATTGCCGCACACCCATGTCCGCGTCAGCACGAGCTTCATCGGGGGGCATTTTGGCACAAAATCTTCCGGGTTGCCGTACGCGGCAATTGCCGCCCAGCTCGCCAAAAGAGCCAGGCGTCCAGTCAAAATCGCACTGTCCCGCCAGGATGAACATCTGGTTGGTGGCAATCGGCCCCAGAACCAGATGCAGGTGCGGGTGGCTGGGATGCGTGGCGGTACCCTGGCAGCCGTCGAACTCATCAATCATGGTTCGGCCGGAGCTGGGTTTGGGGCTGGGGCTGCCGGGCCATTTTTTAGCATCTATGACTGCGCCAACGTCAAGGTGGCCGATTACGACGTGCTCATGAACACCGGGCCGGCCTGCGCCTTTCGGGCGCCTGGTCATCCGCAAGGAGCGTTTGCTCTTGAGGTCGCGATCGACATGTTGTGTGAACGTTTGGGACACGACCCGGTTGGCTTCCGTCTGCAAAATAGCTGTGGCAGGACGCCGTGGCGGGCTGAGGAGCTGAAGATTGGGGCTGAGCGCATCGGCTGGAACACGCGCCGAGATATGCGGCCGGGAACGGGAGAGGGACCTCTCAAGCATGGCATTGGGGTGGCCAACAGTGTCTGGTACAGCGTGTATAATCCTGGCGCGCAAGTTGAAGTCCAGCTCAATAAAGACGGCAGTGTTGTCGCCTTCACCAGCACCTCGGCGCCCGGCGCAGGCTCACGTACGGTGATTGCTCAGGCGATTGCCGAAGAGCTTGGGCGACAGGCTCAGCAGATTGAGGTCCGTCTGTCAGATTCCGACTATCCGTACTCGCCGCCGCCAGGAGGCAGCAAACTGACCTCAACAGTGACCCCGCCAGCTCGCCAGGCCGCCTACCGGGTCAAGCAGGTGCTGCTGCGCCACGCTGCCCGCCATCTTGGTGTAGAGGTCGAAACGTTGCGTCTTCAACGCGGCGGAACCATTGTTGCCCAGTCTGGGAAACAATTGGAGTGGCAGCAGGCGTGTGCCTTACTGCCCGGCGGTAAGACCGCAGCTTTAGGCGAGCGTCTCGATGACTATGGGGGACCGGCGCTGGCTCTGCCGCGTTTATCCATGGGCCAGGATTTAATGGCTGGTGTGCAGTTTGCTGAAGTGACGGTTGATGAACGGTTGGGCCGGGTCACAGTTGATAAGATTGTTGCGGTTCAGGACTGCGGTCGGGTGTTTAATCCGCTCTTGGCCGAGAGCCAGCTCCAGGGTGGGATTATCAATGCCTTGAGCTTTGGGCTGTTTGAAGAACGGGTGATGGATGAGCTGGAAGGCCGGATGCTGAACCCGGACTTTCTGTTTTACAAGATGGCCGGGTCGCGGGAAATGCCGGAAATCGATACCGTCTTTCTCAATGTCTACCACGGCCAGACCAGCACGGATGCCCGCAATCTCGGTGAACCAGCCAAAGTGGCAACCGTCGCTGCGGTTGTGAATGCCATCTACAACGCAACCGGAGCCTGGATGACTGGGCTGCCTATCACTCCAGGCCGGGTGCTGGAAGCCTTGGCCGAGCGGGATAAGCGTTTTCAGGCGTAACAGGCGGAACAGAGATAAAAAGAACAGGTCAGGAAAAAATATGGATCGCTTTGCATACATACAACCTGCGACTCCACAAGCTGTCATTGCCGCTTTAGCGAATCAGCCGCAGGCTGTACTCAAGGCTGGGGGGGTGGATCTGCTGGATCTGATGAAGGAGCGGATTGTGACTCCGCCGACCATTGTAGACATAAGCCAGGTGGTGGAATGGAGTCAGGTGACAATCGATCCAGACAGCGGGGCGCTCCACCTTGGTGCGCTGGCAACCTTAGCCCAGATAGCCGCACACACCGACGTGCAAACGAATTGGCCAGGACTGAGCCAGGCAACGGCGAGTGCGGCAACCCCACAGGTCCGCGCTATGGCAACTTTAGGCGGCAATCTGTGTCAACGACCACGCTGCTGGTATTTCCGCCAAGAAGCCTACCCGTGCCGCAAAAAAGGTGGCGATACGTGTTTTGCCCAGCTAGGAGAGAATCGTCATCATGCCATCTTTGCCAATTATACCTGTACCAGTACGCATCCCTCAGCCGCAGCTATTCCGTTGCTGGCCTACGACGCACGTCTCCACATTTTGGACACAACAGGTGCGGAACGGGAGCTGCCACTCTCCAAGTTTTTTCTCACTCCTGAACGCGATGTCCAGCGTGAGCATGTCTTGAGCCGCGATGAAATCCTCACCACAATCGTTGTCCCACCCAAGCCTGAAGGAACGGGGAGTGCGTATCTCAACTTCAAACACAAGCTCTCGTTTGATTGGCCCAGTGTTGAAGTGACTGTGGTGTTGCATCGGGAAGGGGCGGTGGTCAGAGACGCCCGTATCGTGGTCGGTTCAGTTGCGCCAACTCCTCTCCGGGTTCATGCGGCTGAGCATATTCTAGAAGGAAACGTGATCGACGCCGATCTTGCCCACCAAGCTGGACAGGCTGCCACCAGAGGGGCAACACCCCTGGCCCACAACGCCTATAAGGTCCCGCTTTTGGCAGAACTCGTTCGTCGGGCCGTCCTGAAGGCTGCCGACCAGTTAGCAGAAGAAGATGAGGTGATGGCACTATGATCAAAAAAGAGCCATTTCAATTACACCCGATCAGGGCGACAGGCCAGCCGTGTCGGTTTCTACGCATGCAAGGTGCCTTCCAGCTTGGGCCGACTGAATATGATGAGACCACACGGTTCTGGTGTGTCCGTGTGCTGGATAGCTGTGGTCCGGATGGGACGGCCGTCCATGCTGCCTGGTGCCAGGCCGGGAGAGGCTGTTATGAAGCTCCCCGAGTCGTCGTCTGAATGCCGACGTGGGGACGGGCGGTTCGCGAACCGCCCTACGACTAGCTGACGCCCCGGTGCTTCCTTGCTACAGTGCCGGGCGTGCCATCATTTCTCCCTTCATCAGAATCTACTCCTCAAGCTTCCCCATCTTCTTCCTTGCGCTCTC
Source organism: Binatia bacterium (assembly GCA_965231765.1). Taxonomy (GTDB): domain Bacteria; phylum Desulfobacterota; class Binatia; order Bin18; family Bin18; genus JAAXHF01. Next base: position 1,288,714 of record OZ246887.1, on the reverse strand, counting down.
GGCTTGTCTGTAAAGGCCGTCCGATTATCATTGCGACCCTACTGAGTCGGCCGCTCGGCTTTGTCCGCGAAGCAGTCCAGGCGGCGCTGTTTGGTGCCTCGCGTCTAACCGATGCATTCTTGGTTGCTTCTAATGTCCCAGAAATGATCCAGACTCTGTTCTTTAGTGGGGTATTGAGTAATTTCTTTGTCCCGGTCATGACCCGCTACCGAGCCCATAAAGAAGAGCTGAGTACGGTGTTCAGCCTGGCTTTGAACGGGGCATTCGGGCTAGCGCTCCTGCTGGCGTCTGTGTGCTATCTGGCCGCTCCAGGCATCCTGACTGTAGCGGCTCCTGGCCTCGTCGGAGCAGATCATGAGCTGGCCGTGTTTCTCTTTCGGTTCATGTTGCCGATGCTGGTGCTGCACTGCCTGCTGGCGGTGATCAAAGGCACGCTGAATAGTCTCGACCACTATGCCATGCCCGAATACGCTGGCGTGTTTTTTAATCTGGTTATGATTGCCTGTGCACTGATGTTAACGGGCTCGTATGGAATCACGAGCTTGGCTATTGGTGTCGTCGCAGGCAGTGTCGTGCAGCTCATTGTCCAAATACCAGCTCTGACCCGGACAGGCATCCGTTATCGACCCACACTTGCCTTTCGTCATCCCGCTCTACGTGAGATGGGTGGTCTCGTCCTGGGGGCGTTTATTGCGACTGCGGTTGTGCCAATCAATGCCTTTGTTGCCCGTGCTCTCGCTTCCACGTTACCCGAAGGCAGTATTTCTGCTTTGGCCTACGCGTTCCGGGTGTTTTTACTCCCGGTGAGTCTGTTTGCCGTGCCCGTGTATACTGTACTCCTGACCGATCTCTCCGCCGCCCAGAATGAAGATGGGGCTGAGCAAGAGTTCAAAGACAAAGCCTCAGCCGGGCTGTCGTTGCTCTTCGCTGTTGCGCTACCAGCGACGGCTGTCCTTGTTGCCCTGGCTATACCGATTACCCGATTCTTGTATGAACGCGGACAGTTCACCCCTGAAGATGTCGTGCTGACCAGCCAAGCCTTGATGGCGTACGGAGTTGGCATCCTGGCCTACGGTACCAGTCAAGTCATGGTGCGTTTGTTTAATGCCACCAAGGATACGCGGACACCGGCTTTGGTTGGGCTTGGCTCCATTGTCGTGAATGCTGTCGGCGGTTGGTATTTGATGCAGATCTGGGGGCACTGGGGTATCGCGCTCGTGATTTCGCTTGTTTCGTGTCTGAATACCGGTGTCTTGTACGTCATTTTCCGGCGACGGCTTGGTCCGCTGAACGAATCGTTGCTCGCCCGACAGTTGAGAATACACTTTTTGCTGGCGTTGGCTTTGGGCGGGTGTCTGTTTGTATTGAGTCGCCCGCTTGCGACGTCGCCGGGTTCATTGATGACACTTGGACACTTGTTGTACTTGGCAGGAATCATGGCGGCCGGCGGTGGACTGTACTTAGTGTTAGGGTTTGTGTTCAAAGTGGAGGAAGTGAAGGCGTTGGGAGGAATAGTGAGACGGCGGTTTGGGATGTGAGTTTGCAGAAGAACAGTCGCTTGTCGAAACCTGTCCAGGTGGGGTATGGTGCGCACAGTTACTCTCAGGAGGGAAGATCATGCTCAAAGGATTTGCACTCATTCCGAAACGACCCGATGTCAGCGATGAAAAATTTCACACTCATTGGCGGACGATTCATGCTGACCTGGCACTCCGTATCTCGGCTTTGCGCCGCTATGTGCAAAGTCATCGGATTCCCGATGCGGTTCCGGGGTTCACGACCTCACCGTATGACGGTGCAGCCGAAATTTGGTTTGACAATCTCGCCGTTGCCCAAGGCTTGCAGGACAACCCGGAGTATGTAGAGGGAGCCTTTAAGGACGAGCCCAATTTCATTGATGTGCCCAGACTGACTTTTTTGAATACCCAAGAGAATGTTGTCGTCGCTGGTCCGCAGTTGGCCAAGGATGCGCCTGGTATTAAAGGACTGTTCTTGATCAAGCGCAAACCTGGCTTGAGCGTGACCGAGTTTCAAGATTATTGGCGCAATAAACATGCACCGCTGGTGCCCAAAACGCCTGGCCTGCGCCACTATGTGCAATGTCACGTCTGCCCTGAAACGTACGAAAATGGCACGCCGGCTTTTGACGGCGTGGCTGAGCTGTCATGGCCAGACCTGGTCACGTTTGAGAAGTCGTGGGCGTCTGACGAGATCCAGGTTGAGCAATTTGATGATGTGAAGAATTTTGTTGACCGTGACAATTCTGTCGCATTTTTAGCTGAAGAAAACCGAGTGATCTGGCCATAGGAGAAGCAATGGGACAGTTAGACGGAAAAGTTGGGCTGATTACTGGTTCTGGTCGTGGCCAAGGCTTGGTGGCAGCTCAGCGCTTTGCGGCTGAGGGCGCACGCATTGTGATCAACGATATCGACACCGAATCGGTCAACGCGGCAGTTGAGGCGGTTCGCTCGGCTGGCGGTGAAGCCGCAGCCGCGGTCGGCGATGTGTCACAGGCTGACGACGTACAGCGCGTGCTCCAAGTGGCCAACGATACCTTTGGTGGGCTCGATATCCTGTACAACAATGCGGGCATTGGGTACTCGGCCACACGCCGCTTTGGTATCGCTATGAGTGATATTCTATCGTGTACCGAGGAAGACTGGCGGCGTATTATGGACATCAATGTCGGCGGAGTGTTCCTGTGCTGCAAGTATGGCGTGCCGATGCTGATTGCACGCGGGGGCGGATGTATTGTGAACACCGCTTCCATTGCTGCCCTTCGGGGTGGCCACGATGCGCATGCCTATACGGCCAGTAAAGGCGCGATTGTGGCGCTGACACGTGCGGTTGCTGTGTCATATGGTGGCCAAGGTGTCCGGGCCAATACGATCTGCCCTGGCGTCATTGATACGGAAATGATTCACGAGATCCTCCTTGAACATAAAGAAATCCAAACCGCTTTGACCCGTGGCACGCCGCTCAAGCGAACGGGTACACCGGAAGATATCGCCGATGTTGCATTGTTTCTGGTCAGTGACGCCTCGCGGTTTATCACCGGTGAGGCGATTGCGGTGGATGGCGGTTTGATTCAGAGAGTCTAAGGAGTTGAGTATGGACCATGTATTATTATCAGACATTTTCAAAACCTCTCTCCTGACTCGTCGTTTTGAGGCACGGATTATCCAGATGGCGATGGCTGGGGAGTTGCCTGGCGCACTCCACGCCGGGGCTGGCCAAGAGGTTGGCCAAATTGCGGCGATCTCCGCCCTCAACAAAGATGACTACATCTTGTACGGCCATCGTGGCGTTGCGTATATGGTCGCCCGTGAAGTGAGCTTGGCCAGCATTCTGGCTGATATGGCGGGTAAAGAAGGGGCGACCAATCGGGGCAAGGGCGGAGTGATGCATGTTGTTGATGTCCCCCACGGTATTCTCGGTGAGAGCGGCACGCTGGGGGGCGGGTTTGTTATTTCAGTTGGGGTTGGTATGGCGATCAAACGCCGCGAGCCAGGAAAAATCGTCACCTACTTTTTTGGGGATGGAACCTCGAATCGAGGCACCTTTCACGAATCGTTGAATTGGGCGGCCCTGCAAAAGCTGCCGTGTATTTATTACTGCGAAAACAATGGTTGGGCCGTGTCAGTCCCGACCAGCTCCTCAACCGCCGTCCCGGATATCTCTGCCCGGGCAGCCGGCTATGGGGTGCCTGGCGTTGTCGTAGACGGTAACGATCCCACCGCCGTCTATGAGGTCATGCAGCAGGCCGCACAACGTGCCCGGTCTGGTCAGGGGCCGACACTGATCGAAGCCAAAGTGACCCGTCAAATGGGCCATTTTGTAGGCGACCAGCAGACCTATCGGGCTGATGCCGATAAAGCGGCGGCAAAAGATCCATTGCCGAAATTGCAGCAACTGCTTTTGGACGCAGGAACGTTGAATGAAACGTCTCTCAGTCAGATCGAAGCAGATGTCCAGCAGCAGATTGACACCGCTGTGGAGACAGTCCGCAACGCGCCGCTGTTGGCACCCGAAGTGGCTCTACAAGATCTCTACTCTGAGTGAGTATGTTATGGCAACACTGACGTATAGCAAAGCAATCAACCAAGCCTTGGCCGAAGAAATGACCCGTGATGAGAATGTCATTCTCTACGGTCAGGACGTTGCCGCGTGGGGTGGCATCTTCAAAGTGACTGAAGGCTTGCATGAACAATTCGGCCCAGAGCGTGTATTTGATTCGCCTATTTCTGAGAATGTGATGGTCGGTGCGGGGGTCGGCGCAGCGACCATGGGCTTGCGGCCCGTCGTTGAGCTGCAATTCGCCGACTTCATTCTCACTGCTGGAGATGAAGTCTTCTTCAAAGCGGGCATGTGGCGATTTATGCACGGTGGGGCGTTCAAAGTCCCCCTCGTTATTCGTGCCCCATCGGGTGGGTCTGGCTTTGGGCCTGAGCATTCGGCGTGTCCGGAAGCGTTTGTGATGCACGCTCCTGGCCTGCTGTGTGTTGTGCCGTCAACGCCGGAAGATGCCAAAGGATTGCTCAAAGAGGCGATCCGTCTGGATAATCCCGTCGTGTATTTTGAGCACAAGTTACTGTACGCCATGCGCGGTGCAGTGCCGGATACGGAATACACCACCCCTTTTGGCAAAGCCGTCGTGCGGCGCGAAGGTGACGCGGTAACGATTGTTGCTTGGCAAGACATGCTGCGTCGGACCTTAAAGGCAGCCGAGCAGTTGAGCCAAGAAGGCATTGAGGTCGAAATCGTAGATCCACGCACCTTGAATCCGTTTGACCGCGATACGATTATCGAATCGGTGCAAAAAACCGGCGCGTGCATGGTCGTTGAAGAGGCGTATCGCACCCTTGGGGTCGGGGCGGAGATTGGGGCGATGTTGATGGAGCATGCGCTGCCGTATATGGACAAGCCATTCAAACGCTTGGCCATCCCTGACGTGCCACTCCCGACCAGCCAGCATCTGGTTGATCACATTGTTCCTTCAGTAGACGCTATTTATAAGGCGGTGAAAGACCTTGTCGGCTGAAGCGTCCACAGCAGTGCAGAACACGCCAGTGCTGATGCCCAAAATCGGTCAGGCAATGAGCGAGGGCACAGTGATCGAATGGCATGTCAAAGATGGAGGGCAGGTTGAAAAAGAAGCCGTCTTGGTCACTATTGAGACCGACAAGGCGACCTATGATTTAGAAGCTCCAGCCAGCGGGACACTCCATATCTACACGGCTGAGGGGCAAGAAGTCAGCGTCGGAACAGTCATGGCTGAAATTGGAGATGCACCCCGCCAAACAAACGTAGCCCCGCCAGCTGCGCCGCGTGCTTCTGCTCCGCCTGCCACACCAAAAACCCCAGCCCGAAAACGTATCCTCGCTTCACCAAAGGCAAAACAGCTCGCCGCAAAAAATGGCATTGATCTCGCAACCGTCACTCCATCGAGTGTTGATGGCAGTATTTCGGCAGCTGACGTTGAGCAGGCTCTGACGGTTGGACAGACGCGGGTAGGTGCAGAAACCGATATCGGAGCAGGGCGCGCTGTTCGTGAACGTCGCCAGCTGACCGGCATTCGGAAAACGTCGGCCCGCCGTGTCCAAGCAGCCTGGCAGACCATCCCACATATTGTGCAAATGGTTGATGTGGATGCGACGGCGTTGCTGGCAATACGAGCGCAGCTCCGAGACGAAGCACCAGCGCTGACATTGAACGACTTGATTCTGCACACTGCGGCATGTGTCCTGGCCACGCAGCCAGACCTGAATGCAAGCGTTGAGGATGACACGCTCATTTACCATGGCGGAGTCGACATCGGTTTAGCCGTTGATTCGCCACGCGGGCTGCTTGTGCCGGTTATCCGCCGGGCTGATAAACGGTCGGTGGTGGAACTGGTTGCTGAGAGCCAACGGCTTATTCGTGCGGCTCGGTCCGGCAAGCTGGGCCTGGATGACATGGGCAATGCCAGCTTGACCGTTTCTAATCTTGGCATGTACGGCATTCGCTTTGGCACGCCGGTGATCAACTTAGGCGAGCCCATCTTAATCTTTGTTGGTGCAGTCGAAGACCGCCCCGTTGCTGTTGACGGGCAAGTGATTATCAGACCAATGCTGACACTCAGCATCGCCTATGATCACCGCGTAGCGGATGGTGTTGCTGCGGCTCGCTTCACTCAGAGTGTGAAGCAGACCCTCGAAGGATTAGGCACCGCCAGCAAAGAGACCAACCCCCAACAGCCGCTTGAAAGACGCAAAATTCGGACTGTGTCTGAAGGCGACGGTTACGCTGTGCACGTCCGCAGCCAAAATCACCCCTGGGTTCTCGACGAACCCACTGCTGACGGTGGGACTGATACCGGTCCCGACCCTGTGTCGGCTTTTCTTGGTGCCTTGCTGTCGTGCATGACCATCTCCTTCAAAGCAGCTGCTCGAAGGCGGAAAGTAAGCATCGAACGGATTGAGGGGAGGATTCAAGCAACCCTTACAGGACATGTCAAAGATATTACTCTTGCTTTGGACGTGTGGAGTCCCGATCCTACACAACAGGTCCGAGCACTCCTCGAACGGGCGGAACGGGGGTGTTATGTAAGCGGGCTGCTGAAGTCAGATTTGAACTATCGGGTGAATGTGTCAGTCCACGGTACAAAGTAAAGCGATGTGGTAAAGCGATGTGAAGATGCACTGGCGGACAAGCCGCCAGTGGTCACTGACCACACTTACCTTGCAAACGCTGCCTTCAGCGCCGCCGCCGCTTCTTCCCGCGCCTGCTTGGCGGGTGCAACCGCAGGAGCCATGCCCATGAAGCCGTGGATTAAGCCCTCGTAACATTTGTACTCAACTGCGACGCCAGCCTCTTTGAGCTTGGCTGCGTACGCGGCAGCTTCATCGCGGAGTGGATCGAACTCGGCCGCAGCGATAAATGCCGGAGCCACCTCGGCCAGCCGCTTATCCTGGGCCCGAATCGGTGAGGCAAAAGGATTCTGGCCGTCCGCTTCGCTGGCCAAGTATTGGTTCCAGAACCAGGCCATCATCTCCTTGGTCAGGAAATAGCCCTCTGCATTTTCCTGGTACGACGGCGTGTTAAACGCATAATCAATGACCGGATACAGGAGCAGTTGGTAGGCGATCATCGGCGCTCCGCGCTCTTGAGCCATGAGTGCAACACTGGCCGCCAGATTGCTTCCGGCGCTTTCTCCACCAACAGCGATACGAGTCGGGTCGCCTCGCAACGCGGCTGCATACAGCGCAGCCCAGCGGGTGGCGGCGTAACAATCGTCGGCTGCGGCTGGGAATTTATGTTCGGGTGCCAGCCGATAGTCGGCTGAGATCACAATGCATTCGGCCAGATTGGTGATTGCTCGGCAGGAGGCATCAACCGTATCAATACTGCCAATGACCCAACCGCCACCATGAAAATAGACCAAAACAGGAAATGGCCCATCCCCCTCTGGGGTGTAGATACGCACTGCCTGTTGGCCTGCGGCTCCTGGAATCATGCGGTTTTCGACCTTGGCGACGGGCTCCGGGTCATCTGCCGGCGGACGCATTTCTTCCATCAGCTTGCGGGACTCGGCTGGAGGCAGGGTATGCAAAGGAGGGATGTTGGCATTCATAAGCTCAAGTGCTTGTGCGACTTCGGGATGTAAGGGCATGGCTGATCTCCTGTGTACTAGGCTCGTAAAAAATCGCCAACGAGTTGGCTGAAGGCTTCTGGTTTCTCCAGGGGTGGACAGTTGCCACATTCGGGAATGATTTCCAATCGCGAGCCAGGAATTGTCTGCTGATACCGCTGGCCACATTCGAGCGGCACAATCTGATCATCTCGGCCCCACACAATGAGGGTTGGAACGCTTAGCCGGGGCAGCAAACTGGGTAAGCTGCGGTCGTACATATACGGCTTCCAGCAGTAGCGCACCACGGTTTCTTGATTCTTGGCCTGGATTTCTCGCTCTTCTTTGGACGGTTTATTGCCAAATAGTTCCTCGTATTCGGGTATCTGTTTGGACTCGAAATACGTCTTCTGGCGCGTCCCTTCCAAACCGTGCAGAAAAATATCGGTAATCTCAGCCTGTTGTGGCTGAATGCCTGCCGCACCGACTAAAACCAGTTTGTCGACGAGCTGCGGACTCATGACCGCCATTTCTGCAGCGAGCCAGCCGCCAATAAAGTGGCCGGCAATAGCTGTTTGCTCCAGCCCCAACTCTTGGATCAGCCACAGCGAAAAGCGGGACAGATCAAAAAAACTCTCAACCCAGTCGGGCCGTTCAGACACACCAAAACCCGGTAGGGTAGGGGCATAGACCGTAAAATGCTCAGCCAGCTGAGTATGGTAGCGACGCCAGCCGAGGCTGCCCTCGGTACTATGGAACATCACCAATGGTTTCCCCTGGCCGCCTTTCAAGAGCTGAATTTTAGCGCCAGAGACTTCAACAAATTCTTCTTGGTATCCTGTTGGCATTTCTATTCTCCCTATGGCGCTTGTTCAAACGGTCCGGGCAGGTTGAGCTCTTTGCCCATTTCTTTGACAGCTGGCAGCACTTCTTTTTCCATGAGTTGCAAGCACCGCATGGTGTCTGTATGGCTGATAGTGCCGTCGTTGGTCCACACGCCGAGAATGCCGGGGCGGACTTCCGTCAGCATTTTGCGGATCTTTTTGATGACCGTGTCTGGACTACCGATGATGACGCGGTTGCTCTCGACCACTTTGTCCCAGCCTGCGGCATCAACCCCGCCGTACAGCGGGTCAGGTCGGAGCGAATTTTTATACTGTTCAATCAGTCGTTTGACACCCTCACGTGAATTGTAGCCCGGAGGCGCCATGAAATCGCCCGGCAGTGGCACACGGCCGATGCCAGCATTGCCAACGAGAAAGCCTTCGCCGACCTCATAGGCTTTTTCGTCCGTGTCCTGGACATGAATGCGAACCAGATAGCCAAAATTCTGTGGCCCAGGCGTGTAGCCGACTTCCGCTGCGGCTTGGGCGTAGATCTGCATCATATCTAAGGTGACCTGCGGGTCGGTCTCTAGATAGACGTAGGGATAATGATGTTTGGCACACCAGACCAAGGTCTCCGGGCTGCCAATACCAGGAATCCAGATCGGCGGGTGTGGGTCCTGGAGCGGCCGCTCAAAGGGATTCACGACCCGAAATTGGTAGTGTTTACCTTCCCAGCGGAACGGTCCCGGAGTGGTCCAGGTTTTGACGACGAGATCATGGGCTTCCTGGAACCGCTCCCGATTGTAGGCTGGATTGGTGTTTGTCGCCCAGCTCTCAATACCCGTTCCCCGCACAAAACCGGAGACTAAGCGCCCGCGCGAGATCATGTCGATTTCGGCCAACTCCTCAGCCAAACGAATCGGATTATCCAAAATTGGCAGTGGGTTCCCCAACAATACGATCTTCGCATGCTTAGTCGTGCGGGCCAGGATCGCAGCTTCTAGATTCATGGCTGCGCCCATGCACGTCGGGGTATTATGGTGCTCGTTGAGCATCAAACCATCAAAGCCGATGGCGTCCGCGTACTCGTACTCATCAAGATACTCGTTATACATGTCCGAGCCGAGAGCGGGATTAAAATGCGAATTCGGAAACGTCAATCGTACGGAGCTGCGAAAGCTATTCCGTACGTCCTCTTCCGAGTACGCCACATAGGCGCGTTCGGTAAAGCGCATGAGAAACATACTGGGCCTCCTCCTTTTGCTGACAGAACACTACCTCTTGTGCGGGGTATATGGCAAGAAGAACGGAACGTGCTCGAAAGAGCAGACGGCCCCTACTTTTGAGCGGCTGAAAATGCTAAGCTCGGTGCCCGCAAAACGGGCGACAGAGAAAGGAAGACGCCATGAAAGACGGTTTACGAGTGATCGATAGCGATCTTCATGTCATTGAATCAGGCGATGTGTACGAGAATTATTTTGACGAAAAATACCGTGATCAGCGGCCACAGTATTTGGGCTGGAGTCCGACCAATTTTCCGCACTGGGATGTGCAAGGCCAAATGATTCCGCCCTGGGCAAAATCCCAGGACGTGATTGGCCCGCAAAAGTTTCTGGATGCGCCAACGGAAGAATTGTACAAATCGGTGCGTGAGCGCAAATACGAAGCGAGCGCAACGCTGGAAGCCATGGATGCCGAAGGCATTGATATTGGCGTGGTCTACCGGACTTTTGCCCATATGGTGGTCTCGATTGATGATCTTGAGCCGGAGTACGCAGCCGCCTGCTGTGCTGCATTTAATGACTGGTTGTCTGATTATTGCAATACCAACGCCAAGCGCTTGAAACCAGCCGCCATCGTGTCTCTACACGATCCTGAACTGGCCGCGGCCGAAGCCCAACGGGCGGTTGAGAAAAAAGGCCATGTTGGGGTGATCTTGCTGCCTATGCCAGTTAACGGCCGCTACTTCAACGCAAAAGAATGTGATGTGCTGTGGAAAGAGGTCTGCCGCTTGAACGTGCCGTTGGCATTCCATGGCACGAGCGGTGGGGCGTCGAAAGATTACGCGAGCAATCGTTTTCGGGGGCATCCGAACTTCCGGACCTTGAACCACTCATCAGCGTTTCCGATGGAGTTGATGCTGGCGCTCGGAGCGGTGACGGCGGGTGGTGTTTTAGAGCGTTTTCCTGATCTGCGGGTCGGATTCCTGGAAGGCAATTGCGGCTGGTTGCCATGGTGGCTGAATCGGCTTGACGATCAGTGGCAAAAATATGGGGGCGGTGAGTCGATTAAATTATCGGCGCTGCCGAGCGAGTATTTCAAACGCCAATGTTTTATTGGCACAGATGTCGATGAAGACTTACTCGGAACCGTTGTGGACGAGATTGGTGACGATAATATCGTCATGTCGGTTGACTATCCGCACGCTGATGGACCGTTCCCGAATGGTATTAAGACTTTTCTGGACGAACATCCAAAAGTGAGCCAAGAGTCCAAGCAGAAGATCATGTGGGATAATTGCATCAAGCTGTACGGCTTTTCAGAAGAGCAGCTGACAGCTGCGGCGTAAGGCTCTCAGCTCGCTAGATATGTAGGGGACGGTTCGCGAACCGCCCTACGCGGACCTGCCTCTCATCGTCTCTGACGCTGCCATGACCAACAATCACATCGCTCAAATCGCCGGCGAGCTCCACACCACGCCCCAACAAGTCCAAGCCACTGCGACCTTACTCGACGAAGGCGCAACCGTTCCGTTTCTGGCCCGCTATCGCAAAGAAGTCACGGGCAGTTTGGATGAAGTCGTGATCACGGCTATTCGGGATCGTCTCGAACAATTGCGTGAGCTCGATAAACGCAGGCAGGCTATCCTGCGTTCCTTGACTGAGCAGGGCAAGCTGACTGATAAACTCGAAGCCCAAGTCCTTGGCGCGTCATCGCTGAGCGTACTCGAAGATATGTATTTGCCGTATAAACCCAAGCGGCGCACCCGAGCGACGATTGCCAAGGAGAAAGGCTTAGAGCCATTGGCCGAATGGCTGTTTGCTCAGCACGACACTGATCCAAACGCTGAAGCGGGGGCGTATCTTGATGCTGAAAAAGAAGTCCATTCAGCTGATGCTGCGCTAGCTGGAGCCCGTGACATCATTGCCGAATGGGTCACTGAAGACCAACAGGCCCGCGCCAGTATGCGTAACCTGTTTCTCAAGCAGGGTAAGATGAGCACCCGGGTGATCACCGGCAAGGACGCTGAGGCCAGCAAATACCGTGATTATTTCGACTGGGAAGAGCCGGTCGCGACAGCCCCTTCGCATCGGATTTTGGCCATGCGTCGAGGCGAGCGTGAAGAAATGCTGATTCTGCATGTGCTGCCGCCCGAAGATACAGCCCTGCTGATTCTGACCAGGCAGTTTGTGACCGGCAAAAACGCGGCGGCTGAGCAGGTGCGTTTGGCGGTACAGGATAGCTACAAACGGCTGCTTGCCCCGTCTATGGAAACCGAAATCCGTGTGCTTTCCAAACAACGCGCCGACAAAACCGCGATTGATGTTTTTGCTGAAAATCTGCGCCAACTGCTGTTAGCGGCTCCGCTGGGTCAGAAAAACGTCCTGGCCATTGACCCTGGTTTCCGAACGGGTTGCAAAGTGGTGTGTCTAGACCGGCAAGGCAAGCTGGTTCACAACACCACGATTTATCCCAACCAGTCCGAGCGCCGCAATACCGAAGCGGTTGAGACCCTTTTGACCCTGTGTCAGCAGTTTTCGACTGAAGCAATCGCGATTGGCAATGGCACGGCCAGTCGAGAGACCGAAGCGTTTGTGCAAAAGGCTGGTCTGCCCAAAGACATTAGCATTGTCATGGTCAACGAAAGCGGGGCATCGATTTACTCCGCCTCTGAGGTCGCCCGCGAAGAGTTCCCAGATCACGACATCACCGTGCGAGGCTCGGTATCGATCGGCCGACGCTTAATGGACCCGCTGGCTGAGCTGGTCAAGATTGATCCCAAATCGATCGGGGTGGGCCAGTACCAACATGATGTAGACCAAGCTGCGCTCAAGAAGCGGCTCGACGACGTGATCATGAGCAGTGTCAATAACGTCGGTGTGGAGGTCAACACAGCTAGCAAGCAACTGCTCAGCTACGTATCAGGATTAGGGCCGCAGCTGGCTCAGAATATTGTCACCCATCGAAATGAGAACGGTCCATTTCAATCACGCACGGCGCTCAAAAAAGTGCCCCGCCTCGGGCCAAAGGCGTTTGAACAAGCGGCTGGTTTTTTACGTATTCGAGATGGCAAACACCCTTTGGATGCCAGTGCGGTCCACCCTGAGAGCTATCCGATTGTCGAGACCATGGCCAAGGATGTTGGCTGTACGGTGAAGGATCTGCTCCGAGACGAACAGCAGCGCCAAAAGATCGAACTCAACACGTATGTGAGCGATCAAGTCGGTCTGCCAACCTTACACGATATCCAGGCTGAACTGGCCAAACCGGGCAGAGACCCCCGAGCCCAATTTGAAGCGGTACGTTTTGCCGAAGGTGTTGAAAAGCTTGAGGATGTCAAACCGGGCATGAAATTGCCTGGGGTGGTGACGAATATCACCGCCTTTGGGGCGTTTGTGGATATTGGTGTGCATCAAGATGGCCTGGTGCATATTAGTCAGTTGGCTGACCGATTTGTCAAAGATCCGAATGAGGTGGTGAAAGTCCAGCAGAAGGTCGAGGTGACGGTGCTGGAGGTTGATGTGACGCGTAAGCGGGTTTCGCTGTCTATGAGAGAGCAATCGTCGCGCGGGCAGGGACACAATCGCTACCCTGAGGTGTCTGATTCCGTGCTTTGAATTGCCGTTGCTTTCATACACGCTCACTTCTCCAGTAGCATTTGTGTTGTGTCCTTCTGATGGGGGAAAACAATGGCTTTGAGTTCCTCACCGCTAATGACTTCCTTATCAAGCAGTCTCTCAGCGGCTTTCCGTAAGACCTCTTCTTGAGTCCTCAGGAGGTCAGTCACCCGAGCATATTGCGCATCGATGATGTGCCGGACTTCAGCATCAATATCGCGAGCCGTCTCTTCGCTGTAGTCGCCCGGTCCAGAGCCTTGCCCATTTTGCAGAAACATCGGCTGCTGATCCTGATCAAAACTCATCTGGCCCAGCTTTTCGCTCATACCGTAGGATTTCACCATATTTTTGGCGATATCGGTTGCTTTGAGCAAGTCGTCCCGGGCACCAGTCGAGATCTCATGGTAAATAAGCTCTTCGGCAACACGGCCACCGAGAAACGTTGCGATTTTGTTCTCAAGCTCGGATTTTGTGATGACAAAGCGATCTTCTGTTGGGAGTTGCAGGGTATAGCCCAAAGCGGCGACACCGCGCGGAATAATGGAAATTTTTTGGACCTCATCGGTTCCTGGGAGAGACAAGGTGACCAGGGCATGGCCAACTTCATGGTGGGCCACGCGTTCTTTTTCTTCCTGATTGAGCACCCGGTTTTTCTTCTCCAAGCCAGCAATCACTCGTTCGACTGCTTCTTGAAGCTCAGGCAGTCCGACAGAATCTTTGCCCCTCCGAACAGCCAACAGCGCCGCCTCGTTGATAATATTGGCCAGATCGGCCCCGGCAAATCCTGGGGTCATGGATGCAACGACACCCAAGTCAGCCTCTGGATCTAATTGGACATTGCGCGAATGGACCTTGAGAATCTCTAAGCGGCCGATCTTATCCGGTCGATCAACAACGACGTGGCGATCAAAGCGTCCCGCGCGCAGCAGAGCCTGGTCCAAAATCTCCGGCCGGTTGGTGGCGGCCACCAAAATGACAGCGGTACGTTGATCAAAGCCGTCCATTTCAACGAGAAGCTGGTTGAGAGTCTGTTCGCGTTCTTCGTGGGACACTGGACCGACCCCACGGGCTTTGCCGAGTGCATCCAACTCATCCATAAAAATAATACACGGGGCTTTCTCTTTGGCTTGTACAAACAAGTCGCGTACCCGTGATGCCCCCACGCCAACAAACATTTCCACGAACTCTGAACCACTAATGGAGAAAAATGGCACGCCTGCTTCGCCAGCTACCGCTTTGGCCAGCAGAGTTTTCCCCGTCCCTGGTGGGCCAACAAGCAGGATACCTTTGGGAATTTTCCCGCCCAGTCGGCTAAACTTTTCGGGTGTCTTCAGAAACTCAATCACCTCTTGCAGCTCAGTCTTGGCTTCGTCCACGCCAGCCACGTCGTCAAAGGTGACTTTGACCTCTTGTTCCATGTAGACTTTGGCTTTGCTCTTGCCAATCGACATAAAACCACCGCCTAAGCCCTGTTTTTGGGCGAAGCGGCGCATGAAGAACATCCAAATACCGAAGAAGAGCAGGACTGGGATAATCCAAGAGAGGAAATCACGCAGAAAATTTGTCTCGATTTCCCCTGCAAAGCGAATATCGTGAGTAGCCAACTTATCGGCCAGCTCAGGCGCGACCCGAATCGTCAAAAATTGGCGTGGGTGGCCTTCGAGCGGCTTTTTCAGGGTCCCCTGGATATAGTTATCAGTGACCCGGATCTCTTCGATCAGATCCTCGTCGAGATACACCTGAAACTGGCTGTACGGAATCTTTTCGATCTGAGTCGCCTGAAGCCAGAGATTGTGCAGGAGGATGACCCCCCACAGGGCAATGAAAACATACCAAATGTTAAAACGGGCCTTATTGTCCATTTTTTCCATGGTGTAATTCTAAGTCTCCTGAGGGGAAGCATCAAGTCTATACGCTAGACTCATTGTGTAAGAAGTTTTTTTGGGGAAGCGCAACACTGAAAATATTATAGCACAGGCGAGAGGTTTCTCTGCCTGGGGGAGGGAGTGCTCAGCGTTCAGTTTTCAGGAAAAAGGGCCAAGAGACACTGTATCGGAAGAAACGGCGAGATATCCCCTGCCTGTTTGATCCGGCTCCGCAACGTCCGTGCTTCGTCCTGGCGACCAATATCGTCTAACAGGTCTGCATAGAAATGAGAAACCTCTTTACGGTTGAATGCAATCTGGTAGATTGCTGAGAAACCCTAGATGGCGAAAGTGAGAGAGCCAGCGTTGGAGAGAAGAATGAACGAATCCTATGAAACCTTAGAACTCCGTCGTGACAAAGACCTATTGTGGCTGGTCTTGAATCGTCCGGCGTCGTTAAATGCAATGAATAGCTTGCTGGTCAATGAGCTGCATACTGTCTTGGATGAGCTGCATGCCGACCAGAGCGTCCGGGTGGTGATCCTGCGCGGGGCAGGCCGGGCGTTTTGTGCTGGACTTGATCTCAAAGAAGCCAGTGTGGCGAGCGGACACAGCTCTGTCGCAGACGGGCTGCGAGGCCAGCGGCATATTGCTCAGCTGGCGATTAAGATGCACCGGGCACCGCAGCCGTTTATCGCGGCGGTGCATGGTGCGGCTTCTGGCGGAGGATTTGGCATGGCTCTCGCGAGTGATATCCGGATTGCGGGTGAGTCAACGCGGATGAATGCCGCGTTTATTCGGATTGGGTTGTCGGCGTGTGATGTCGGTGTGAGTTATTTTTTGCCGCGTTTGGTCGGGACGTCGGTTGCTGCAGAGTTGATGTTGACCGGCGATTTTATTGCTGCTGAGCGGGCGTTGGCGACGGGGCTTGTTTCTCGGGTAGTGCCTGATGCTGAGCTGGATCAGGCGGCTGAAGAGATGGCGCGGAAGATTCTGCGTAACTCGCCACTTGGCGTGCGTTTGACGAAGGAGTGTCTGGGTTATTGTGTGGATGCGCCGACGCTTGAAGCGGCGATCGCACTGGAAGATCGGAATCAGATTCTGACCACTCGGACGAATGATGTGCGAGAAGGTATTGCGGCTTTTCTTGAGCGGCGTGATCCGCACTACGAAGATGCCTGAGGCCAGTCGTGGGTCCAGTCTGGAGAAAGCGATGAAGTCGGAAGATGTCCTGCTGCTTGAAAGTTTAGACGATGCGGTCACGATTCCGTATGAGCGTGAATTTCGCCTTGTGACTGATGGGCCACATATTATCCGCTTGCGGCAAGATCCTACCTCGCATTTTGAGACAGGTGATAGTTCTTCGCATTTATCTCCGTATTCGACCTCGTACTTAATGCCACGGGCTGCTGAAAATGTCGTCCTTGAAGGGCTGATGCAGACGGCAGAGGCGGCTCGCATTGAAGCATTTATAGCGGGCCAAGCGCGGCGGCTATCCCTTGAGTATCAAGATGAGCAGACGATTGCGGTTATGGGAGAATGGCAGGGTGCTGATGGCGCGTCTCAGCACGTCGCCCTCGGCTTTTTGCCTGATAGTGTGATCGCACGGTTGAGAGATATTGCTGAAGAAGCCGTGCCATTAGGAGTCGCTGCGACGATACGCACGCTGTGTTTACCTGGACCGGGTCGGGATGCGGAGATTTGGTGTGATGTGTGGACACTTGAGGCGTAGGAGAAAATAAAAAAAGTCAAAAGCCTGTCCTGAGCGGAGTCGAAGGAGCAAAGGGCAAAAGTCAAAAGTCAAAAGTGAAGAAGACAGAGATGAGCCGCTATTTGGTCAGCAGCTGTACCTCGTCCCCTACCTGAATCGTGCCTTCGCCCGCAACAAAACAAGTCACTCCGCCACGCCAGGCTGGGGTGAGTGTTTTGCGTAGCCCTTGGTGCTGCATATCCATCCGCTCACAGGGGTCGGTCTCTCCAGTAATGGTGAGTCGCACTTCACCAATCTGCAGGATTTGACGGGTTGTTTGCTCCAGCGTGATACCGCTGATGAGCAGGTTCGCTCTGCGTGTTGTCCAGGCTAACTCTGCCTGGACATCCTTGCACGCTTCCTCCCAGGCTTCTTGAGACAGGACGGTGATCTGGCGCGGGCCGTATTTGCCGCGATAGTCGCCTTCAACGCCGCTGTGTGCAGTGATCTGTGCACACTGTTTTGTTTCCATTGGTGCGCGTGTTGCGCTACGGACTGCGATGCCAAGGAGTTGACCCATGGTGATATCTTCCTATGTGAGAAAAGGTGTCTTCAGATAGACAAAATCTCTGGCAGTTGGACAACACTATCCAAGATGTAATCTGGTCCGTGCTGCTGCATAGTTTCGCGGTCGCTGGTCCCAGTGAGTACGCCGACTGTATGTGAGCCAGCTGCCTTGCTGGCGTGGACATCGATTGGAGAATCGCCAATATACACGACTTCTTGTGGGGCGAGACTGAGCTGCCCGAGACACTTGAAAATCGGTTCTGGGTTCGGCTTGCGATTTTCAACGTCTTCACGGCCGATAATGCCGCTGAACAGGTGACGTACCCCCCAATGATCAAGGTAGGGGAGAGCACGGCCAGATGAGGTTGCAATACCGAGTAAAAATCCTTTGGCGTGCAAGTCTTTCAGCAGTTCCAGACTGCCTGGAATGGCTTCAGTCTTGTGATGATAGTGATCCATCCAGGCATCCATCCGATCATCGACAATCCGTTTGATCGTTGCCGCTGGGTCGGGATGGTCAGCGGGAAAGAGCTTCGTGAGCGGATTGTCGTCTCCGGCCCGCATGAGCTCAAACACTCGGTCCCGAGAGGGGCGCGGGACTCCGGCAATGTTGAGGACTTCGAGAGAGATGGTGTAGAAGTATTCGACCGAGTCCGCCAGGGTGCCATCCATATCAAAGATGATCCCTTTGACTGCAAGTGTATGCTGTCTGCTCATGCTGACAGCTGCCCCCAGGCTTGACTGACATATTGCTTGAGGTCTTCTAGCGAACCATCATTTTGGATAACCAAGTGGGCGTGTTTGCGCCGTTCTTCGTTAGACAGCTGGCTGGCAATGCGGGCCGCTGTGTCTGTAGCGGCCATCCCGCGTTGCTCGGCGATACGGTCAATGACCGCGTCTGTGTTGGTCTCGACTAGCCAGACTTCATCCGCTAATGGCGTCCAGTTGGCTTCAATGAGAATGGCAGCTTCCACCACAATCGGTGCGCTGAACCCCTCGGCCCGTTTAGCCTGAATGCGGTGCTCAATATCTTTGAACATCAATGGATGAACAATAGCGTTTAACTGCTTGCGCGCCTCGTCGCTGCCAAACACAATCGCTCCGAGTTTTTTGCGGTCAACGGTTTTATCCTCGGCTAAAATATCTTGGCCAAACGCGGCCGTCATTTGTCTCCAGGCTTCCTTACCCGGCAGGTAGATCTCGTGGCCAACCTTATCAGCATCAATGACAAATGCCCCGAGTTCAGCCAGAAGCTTGGAGACCGTACTTTTTCCTGAGCCGATACCACCGGTCAGTCCTATTGTTTTCATCGTCGTCTGTGCCCCTCATATTGTGCCGTTCGAGCAGCATTTTTGCCGCGTCGCTGTAGCGGTTTTCTTGTTTCAGAGATTGGATATTTCTGCAAGGGAGAGGTGAGTGCGCCCGCCTGGTTCTCTCTTGGACAGGATCGTGCTATCAGTCAGAACCATTTGGAGGAGGGTGAATACATGCCGTACGCACAGATCAGAGGAGTGAATCTGTACTACGAAGATCACGGCCAGGGACAGCCCTTGGTCTTGATTCCCGGCGCGCTGGGAACAGGACAATCGGACTTTGGACCACAGCTCGAACAGTTGCCCGAGAAAGGGCTGCGGGTTATCACCTTTGATCCGCGTGGCTATGGCAAGTCGCGTCCGCCAAAACGGGAGTTTCCACTCGATTTCTATCAGCAAGATGCCGAGGATTGTGTGGCGCTGATGGCGTCGCTTGGCTGTGATTCGTACGCGGTGGGCGGCTGGAGTGACGGCGGGATTATTGGCTTGTTGCTGACGCTTGCCCATCCTGAGCAGGTGACACAGCTGCTTGTCTGGGGCGGCAACGCTTATATTACCCAGGAAGACATTGAGGGCTACGAAAAAACACGTTCACTCTCTTCCTGGTCACCCCGTATGTTGGAATCGCTGGGTGCCGTCTACGGGGATGATTTGCAAGACATGTGGACGAGTTGGTGTGATGTCATGCAAGCCCTGTATCAAGCTGGGGGGGATTTTTGCCGCGCGCGACTGCATGAGATTCAGTGTCCGACATTTATTCTGCACGGAGAAAAAGATCCGCTTGTGCCACGTTTTCATGCTGATGCCTTGCATGACGGTATTGCTGGGTCGCGGGTCCACTTTTTCCCCAACGGCAAACATAATATTCATATCGCCTATGCCCAGGAGTTCAACCAATTGATCTCTGATTTTCTGAAAAGGAGCAAATGAATGGCAGCCAAAGTTGAGTTTTTCTACGACTATTCCAGTCCGTGGACGTATTTAGCCTTTACCAGGATTGATGGAATTTGTCAGAAGTATGGAGCCGACTTAGAGTGGCGTCCAATTTTGGTCGGCGGAATTTTTAACTCCGTCAATCCGTCGGTGTACGAGTTCCGGGAGAAAGGCGTCCCCGCCAAGCAGAAATACATGGCCAAAGACATGCAAGACTGGGTGCGCTACTACGGCCTGACAATCAAGAATCCGCCGACGGTTTTTCCAGTTAATTCAATCAAAGCCCTACGCGGCGCAACTGTTGCACTCGAACATCCGGGCAAGTTTTTGCCGTATAGCTATCGGGTGTTTGAGACATATTGGGGCGAAGACAAAGACATTAGCCAGGACGATGTCTTACGCGCCATTGTGGAAGAAGTTGGCCTCGACCCGCAAGAGTATTTCGAAAAAATCGCTCAGCAGGAATACAAGGACCGCATCCGGACCAATACCGACGAAGTCATGGAGCGTGGCGGCTACGGTACTCCGACTATGTTTGTGAACGGTTCAATGTTTTTTGGAAATGATAGGTTGGTCTTGGTCGAAGAAGAGTTGAAGCGAAGCTCGTAAAGAAGAATCGTCAAAAGGCGAAGGGCGTGTCTTGTCAGTTTTGACATTTGCCCTCTGCCTTTTGACATGTGCCCTCTGCTACTCTTAGCCGTCCCAGCCCCACTTCTCTTTATTGGCCTGGATGTCTTCAGCTGAAGGGTTGTCATCCGGTTTTTCGTGCGGGGCAACCACAAAGCCATCTACCGTCTCGCCATCTTCTAGCATGGCGTAGTTCAAGGGTGTATCCTCTTCAAACACATCCGGCACCGCGACTTCCTCAAATATCGCCTGCCACGGGCATTCGGGCTCACACGCCCCGCAGTCAATACATTCATCCGGGTGGATGTACAGCTGGTCCGGAAACTTGTCTTTGTCATCGCCTTCGTACTTGTAGATGCAGTCCACCGGGCAGACGGCAACACAGCCCGTATCAAGACAGTCCCGGCACAACCTCGTGATGATATAAGTCATCGTTCTCCTCCTTACATCTTGTCTGCTTTATTTGAGATCTCTAACGACGTGCCACGTGCGGAGCACGTGCCCTGCTACTGCAGGCCCTCTTTTGCTATCGCATAGCCAACACGAGGTCAATTGAGGTCAGCGAACGCACGAGAGATTCCGCCTCAGTGTCTGAGTGCGGGGGTTTTAGCTCGCTTGTGAGGGTCGAGTGAAAGAGAAACGTGGCTGCCTTTTTTTGCCTATGTTCACTCTGCTTGCGCATGAAAACGGTGATACGTAGTGACTAAATGCAGCGCCCGAGCTGCACGGTCATGGGTTGGGAATGTCGGGATTCCTCGCGCCCGGAACTTGTCTCGGACAGACAGGAGTTCGGCTTCACGATCAAAGGGCTGGAGGATTGTCAGAAAGGGTTTGGCCGAGCGGCTCGCAAATGCAGACAGGCTATCGAGCAATCTCTCAAGGACCTGCGGTCGGGCTTGCCATTGGCCTGCGACCAGGCCAGCACCAGTATCCATAACAACGGCGTCGATATTGTCATCCCGATCCAGAATCGATAGCAGCCGTTCAAGATTGTCAGTCGATTGTCCCATGCCGATGGTATAACCCGAATCAAGCGGATTCCGAAAGCTGCCGCCAATCACGGTAAAAAAGGACGCCAACTCCTGATACGATGCCTCGCTGAGTTCGGGGATACGCAGGCCAGCTTGTTCAAACGCATCGGTAATCACGACCGAGGGACCCCCAGTCATGGCAACCAGACCGATACCGTCCTGAGTTGTGGGTTTGGCAAATAAGAGCAGCTGTATGGTATCGAGCAGTTCATCGAAACTGGCGGCAGGGATTGCCCCGGCCTGTTTGAGCATTGAATTCCAAATCGTGACCGGAGTCGCGAGTGAACCGGTATGAGAAGAGGTCGCCCGCTGGCCGGCTTGGCTTTGGCCCCCTTTCCAAATCACAACCGGCTTGCGCTTGGTTACCTCGCGCAGGAGCGAGAAAAAGCGGCGCCCTTCTCGGACTCCTTCGAGGTACATGCCAATGATCTGGGTCTCGTCATCGGCCGCCAGATAGTCGAGATAATCACTCGCATCCAGCACGACGGCATTCCCGAAGCTGACAGCCTTACTGATTTTGATACCATGCTGCGGAGCGGCCAGACTAAAGGTGATCGTATGCGTACCGCTCTGGCCAATAAAACCAACGCTACCGGCCTCGCCGGTCGGGAGCTCTGTATAGTTACGCAGGCCAATCTTGGGATGATAGATACCCATGCAATTCGGACCGATCAAAGCCAGGTCGGCGGAACGCGCGGCCTGGACCAGGTCCTTTTCCAATTGGAGACCAGTCTCGTCACCAACTTCTGAGAAGCCAGAAGTGAAGAGCATCACTCCCCCGACCTTGTTTGTCCCGCAATCGGCAATAATCTTGGGCGCAACCTGGCGCGGTACGGCCGTCATAACGTAATCAATGGGGTCTGGAATCTCGGCCAGGCTGGAGTAATTCGGAACCCCCAGCGCCTCAATGCCAGGCAGTTCGCGCTCATCGATTTGGACTGAATAGACCTTGCCTTGAAACTGGCTTTGGCCGCGTAGCCACATATAATTCATGGCTTTCTTGTCACCAATGACGGCGACAACCTTGGGGTTGAAAACCCGTTCGAGAGCTGTCCGAGTCTGAGAAGAGATCGGACGTGGAGAAGAAGGGACAGTGTCCGTATGCAAAACGATCCGGGCATCAACTGCCAGACAGCCATCTGCGTAGGCAAAAACAGGGTTGAGATCCAGCTCTTTAATGTCTGGATAAGTTTCAGCAAGTCTAGAAACCTGGAGTAAGAGCTGTTCAAGAGCGGCCAAGTCAGCTGCGGCTTGGCCCCGATGACCAGTCAGCAGCGGCAGACTGCGCAGCTCGTATATCATCTCCCGCACGTCCTGCGGAGTGAGTGGCACCAAACGAAAGGCCACGTCTTGCAACACTTCAACCGCAATGCCACCCAGACCGAACATGACGAGAGGACCAAACTGCGGATCAGTCGTCAGACCAATGATGACCTCAATGCCAGGCTTTGCCATGGTTTGTACCGAAACTCCATCGATACAAGCCTGTGGCTGCGCGGTTTGCGCCGCGCTCATAATTGTGTCGAAGGCATGCCTGACAGCATCTGCCGAATCCAGCTGAAGCTGTACTCCGCCGATATCGCTTTTATGAATAATGTCAGGCGAGCAGATCTTCAGCGCGACAGGAAATCCCATGTCGTGGGCCAGCGCAACCGCTTCGTCGCTGGTTGTGGCGAGGTCCGTTTGGACTACCGCTACGCCAGCGGTGCTGAGGAGGGATTTTGCTTCGACCTCAGTCAGCAGCTCCCTATTCTGGATTTTGGCGTGCTGAATAATTGTCGTGGCATCAGGCTGTGTCATTGGCGCTCCCTAGGAAAAATCAAAAGCCTGTCCTGAGCGGAGTCGAAGGATCGAAGGCCAAAAGTGAAGAAAGAGAAAGGGGGAAGGGCTTCTTTTCACGTTTTCAGCTGCTGTTTCAACGCAGCCACCTCAGCCCGCAGTTCCTGTAGCGGCCCTGTGAGAGCTCCCTCAACCGCTTCTTTTACAAAATTTTCGATATACTTACCTTGCATATCGCTTTCGATATTGACCCGATCGCCAGCCTTGCGTGCATGCAGGGTGGTGACCTGGTGAGTGTGAGGAATAATGGCGCAGGTAAAAGAGGTCGGCTGACAGTGAAAGACAGTGAGGCTGATCCCGTCAACGGCCACAGAGCCTTTTTCAACCAAATAACGGCTCAGCTCCTGAGGGACTTCAAAAGTATAGAGGAATGAATCGCCTTCGGGTTGAACCGAGGCGACCTGGCCCACGCCATCAACATGCCCAAAAACAAGATGGCCGGACAAACGGTCCTCCAGACGCAACGAGCGCTCGATATTGACCGTGTCGCCCGCCTTCAAATCGCCCAGATTGGTCCGACGCAGGGACTCAGCCGAGACATCAAAGCTGAGATTCGCCTCACCAATCACTGTCACCGTCAGACAGGTGCCGTTAATGCAAATACTTTCCCCTAGACTGATCTGTGCCAAAGGTATGTTCGTTGACAAGCTGAGCTGCACGCCCTCAGCAATCTGGTCAATCTGGGTAATCGTTCCAGTTGTTTCAATAATTCCGCTAAACATGTTCTCTCAGTGCTGAGTGCTGAGTGCTGAGGACTGAGTGAAAAGCGTCACTGCTTATTTTCTCGTCCCCCTGCATCAGTCCTCGTTATCATGACTATTTTACCCGGCTGCCTTGATACTTGGGCGATCTTGAAGCCGTGTAAGCCACGCCTCGACCTTGGTATTGGCAACCTCAACTTTAAGCATGGGAAAGAGCAACGACCAGGAGACATATGGAATGTCGGCTAAGCTAAAGCCTGATTCCAAGAGGTAGTCATTGTTGCCCAGCTCTTGGCCGATCTTGTCAAAACAGGCGTTCAGGTCTGCTGTGGCCTGGGTCACGACTGCTTCGTCTGGTGTCCCGCCTTGCATGGGTTTGAAGAGTATTTCTCCGGCTAACGTTGTAATTGCGCTTTCATACGGGTTGTCGGCATAGTGCATGAGGACGCGGGCACGCGCACGCTGGCCTGAATCCTCTGGCAGCAACGGAGGCGTTGGGTAGGTGTCGTTCAAGTACTCCATGATGATAGTCGACTCGTAGACTGTGGCCCCAGTATCCTGATCCTGCAGGGCTGGTACTTTGCCGTAGGGGTTAATCGCTAAATATTCGGCTGTTTTCTGTTCACCTTTGGTGATGTCGATATTGACTTTTTCGTACTTCAGCCCTTTTTCGGCTAGTACAATGCGGGCTTTACGGACCCTGGGAGACATCGGAAAGTCGTACAGTTTAATCATGCTAGCCTCCTTTTTGGGACTCTTCCATCGAGCTTGGGGCTTTCGGAGAGTTCTTGCGCTGGAGAAGAGTTTGGCTCATTTTTTGGCCTATTTTTTTGAGACGAGTGTACAGCCGCTCTGCCCAGTTAAATTCTGAACTGAGTATGCCTAAGCCGAGCACTATGACGACAATTCCTGGACCTGGAATGCCGGGTAGGCTGAGGAATAAGCCAGCGAGTAAGACGACGATACCGCCAACAACGCGGCAGGTTCGCCACAGCAGATTGTCTGTCCGCCGGATCATTGGGGCTGCTCGTGACTGTGGCGCTGCTTGTGACTGCAATTGCTCATCTGGTTAGATATCATCAGTTGTCTTCCAAAATTTTCCCGCTACGAGCCTTTTCTACGGTTTCTTCAAACTGTGAGCCAAGATCGACACCCATATCTTGCGCGCGTTTCTTGGCCCATAAGCCGACGTTGCGCGAATCGCGATAGAAGGATTCATCCCGTGGGGCGCTGGTGTCAAAATCTTTGAGTCGGCTGGCCTCGCCTTGGTGATAGGCAAAACGGGATAACACGCGGGTGAGTCGAGGCTTGCCGCACGACTCGCACTTTTCCGTCCGTTCTGCTTTTGCTACTTCCGCCTGACTCAGGAACAGTAGACTCTGATCTGTACCGCAGGCTTTGCAGTGGTATTCGTAGATCGGCATAAGATTCTCTCCCTATCATACCTGACTGAGTGGTGCTATAAGAGGGCCGCTGAGAGAAAAAGAGAGTTGTGTTGACGTACAGGCGAGACTGTACAATCTATGCACCGCAAAAAAGTGGGGGAGTGGGGAAAAGGCAGGGGAGGACACACGGCTAGATTCGTCAGACTCGCGAGACCCGGAGACCCGATTGATGAGCTACGGCTTATGATTTGGCTACGATCTGACAATCAACCAATGGTTCCAATTGGATCAACGATTCCTCTGCAGCGTATCCCCTGGGTGACATACGCTCTATTAGGGGCGAATATCACCCTATTTTGGTACGAAATGAGTCTAGGACCTCTCCTAGGCTCTTTCCTAATAACTTATGGCTGGATCCCGGCCCGTTTCTCTGACGCGATTACACAAGGCCAATTCCCTTCGCTTCTTCCGCTGTTGACCAGTATTTTCTTGCATGGCAACTGGGTGCATTTGGGCGGGAATCTCTTCTTTTTGTACGTTTTTGGTCGGCATGTTGAAGATTGTCTGGGCTACATTCGATATGTGAGTTTTTTCTGCTTGGGTGGGAGTGTGGCGATGTTGGTCCAGACGTATATCTCTCCCTTTTCGCAGGTACCAATGATTGGGGCGAGCGGTGCGATCGCCGCTGTGGCCGGGGCATATTGTGTATTTTTCCCTAGCGCCCGGATCCTGACCCTCATCCCCATTCCGTTTGCCTTTCGGATGGTACAGGTGCCGACTGTCTGCTATCTACTGGTCTGGTTAGGCTTGCTTATGGCCTCTGGCCTGTATCTGATTGCCCTCAATGGGCGTTTCAGCGAGGGGGGCGCCTGGGGGGCGCACTTGGGCGGATTTCTTGCCGGACTTGTCTTTGGACCACTGTCTTTGTCATTCAAGCGCCGCAATGCACGCAAGAAAAGATCAAAACATTGGCGGCCGAACTCATCCTTAGTCTTGGACAGTCCACGCTCTGTTCTTCGTTAGAGCGCTGCTCAATTGTATGTCGAGACGCACTGACGGGACGTCTCGATATGGATTCTTGATACAAACGCATGGCGTTTCCGAGATCGCTCTGCATTTGCGTTCGATCGCCTTGTGTCCATCATGTCTGCGTTTTTTCTTGACGTTCTCGCCCGACTTCCATAGGGTTTTTTCCTATCCGGTTCAGATACATTTCAGGTCTGCTTTTCAGGCCCAATATCAACTGCTATCGGCCGTTTAGCGTGTTTTTTATGCAGATAAAACGAGAGCAGCGTGTAGTACAACGGATAGGCGAGAGAAGACCAAACAAGCCAGCCGGAAGGAGTTGGAAATTGCCACAGGAGAACTAGCAGGACCACAACCCAGACGGCTCCGAGCAGGTTAGTCAGGAGACGAAAATCTGGCGTCCGGGTCGGGTAGATATAGCGGATAGGGATGAACACAAACAGAGACAAAAAGCACACTACGAGACCATTCAACCAGACTGGCGTGTGCCCGGCGTACAGGTAAAACGCCACGATATTCCAGTACGAAGGAAAACCAGTAAAAAAGAAATCGTCAGTTTTTGCGTCAGCTTGGCAGAAACCATACGCGCTGGCTAAGAAGGGCGTAGCGACAAAGAGCAGTGTTCCTGAGGCGGGCAGGAGGTGGAATTGGTATAGAAAAACGATGGGCACAATGACGAAGGTGAAATAATCAACAATGTCATCCAGCTTGGCCCCGTCGAACCAGGGCAGAACGTGTTTAATCTGGACTGCGCGGGCGAGCGTGCCATCGGTGGCATCAATGAGTACCGCAATCAGCATCCAGCCAAAGGCGACTTTGGCCTGTCCAGCAATGGTTGCCTGCAGCGCCAGGAAGCCAGCCACAAAGCCGCAAGCTGTATACGCATGCACGGCCCATGCTGCAATGTACTGAAAGAGCGGATACGCGTGCCCCTCAGACGATTTGCTGGGGACTGAGGCTTGGTTCATATAGGATTTGGATCACATTGCCGTCAGGGTCTTTGCAATACAGGGACCGACTGCCGTCCCGGTGGGTACGCGGGGCAGCAACGATAGGAACGTGCTCGGCAGTCAGAATTTCTGCCGCCCGATCAACATCAGTTGGGTGTGCGACGACAAAGCCAAAATGGTCGAGATTTTGTCTGTTGTGTTTGGTTTGGGGCGTTTCAGCAGAAGCCTGGGAAACTTGATGGAGCGCCAAGTTATCGCAGCCAGACGACAGATAAGCGTTGTCAGCATCTGGTTGCCAGACCACCTGCATGCCGAACAGCCTGGTGTAAAAAGCGACTGCTGTCGGCACATCCGCAACATTCAGAGCTAAATGGCGCAGGCCGCGATGTGAGATTGCTGGTGTTGACATTTCAGTCCCGGATCTTAATTGGATCTTGATCGGGTCTTTTGGATCTCGCGGGTCTTATCGCTTTTTCATCAGGAGGTATAACTCGCCATTTTCGGCCATATAGCCGGCTTCGGTCTGCGCCCCACTGCCCCAGAAGACATCGACTCGGCCAGGACCGGTAATAGCCGCTCCGCTGTCTTGCAGCAACACAAAACGCGAGAAATCTTTCCAGCCAATCGGTTCCTGTTGGGCAAGAACGGGTTTCCTGGTGCGGATAAAACCTAGTGCGCCAGGCGGATACACGTGGGGATCAGTCGCAATTGAGCGGCCTGCTGTCAACGGCGCACCGAGGCTGCCGCGTGGATTACCCGTACTGCGTCGAAAAAAGACATAACGTGTATTCTGAAAGAAAATATCCTGTTGCTCTTCGGGGTGTTCATGTAAGTAGCGCTGAATATCAGGCGCAGATGTTTCTCCCTGACGCAGCTTGCCCTGTTTGCGCATCAGCTTTCCGATACTGGTATATGGACGACCATTGGTGCCTGCGTACCCAACGCGTATATGCGAGCCATCTGGGAGTTCAATCTGTCCAGAGCCTTGAATGTGTAAGAAGAACAGAGTGACAGGATCATCAACCCAAGCAATCTCGTACTGTTTTCCGGAAAAGACATTGTCCGCATCTATCTCTGTCCGTGTAAAGTAGGGCACCAGCTTGCCATTGACCCACCGTCCGACTCGTTTTTTGCCTTTTCGAGATGGTGGCGCGAGTTCGACTAAATCGTCAGGCCGACGGTAGAGTGGGTAGCGGTATCGTTCGGTGCGCACCAGGCTGCCCTTGAGGCGAGGCTCGTGATAGGCGGTAAAGACGACTGGCGAGGTCACTCGGTAGATGTCAAAATCGCGCAATACCGCAGCACTCAGGTCTTCTTCCGTCTCTAACAACGTATAAAACTGCTTGAGACTGTCTCGAATCCGGCCAACGGAGACACTCTGCGTGCCAAATGACAAGGGTTCTGACTGTTGTTTCAGATGCAAAGCGGTGAGGCTTTGTCTGACCGCAGCCTTGAGTGAGGTACGGCTCAAGTCATCAAACAGCCGTGGTGCTGTGTGGGTGGCCATGCGTTCGAGGACAGGCGATGCCGCTTGGGGCGTGCCGGGAAGGGGGACGAAAAGAAAAAGTGCCAGAAGATAAAACGTTAAACGTGAAACGCCACAAGAAGAAAACCACCACCACCGCTTTTTCCGCATCATCTTCCACCTCTGACTTTTGATTTTTTTCTACGTATTCGCGTAGACTTTCCGCGCTGCTTCTCCCGCAGCACCGGGACTCCTTTGCTGCCCCTGTTTGGCCAGGACCTCTTCTAGGGCTTTGAGCAGGAGCAAGACGTTGTCTTGCGAGCTTGACTCTCCCATGAGACCAATCCGCCAGACCTTACCCGCAAAGTCACCGAGACCGGCACCAATCTCAATATTATAGTCATTCAACAGCTGGCTGCGGACGCCAGCATCATCAATGCCTTCAGGAATAGTGACGCTGTTCAGCATCCATAAACGGTGACCTTCCTGGGCGGCGAGATGGATGCCTAAGGCGTTCAAACCGGCTGCTAGGGCTTCGTGGTTGCGCTTGTGGCGAGCATGCCGGGCGGCCAGTCCTTCTTCTTTGACCAGGCTGAGTGCCTGGCACAGGGCATAATTCATTGAGATTGGAGCGGTATGATGGTACACGCGTTTGGCCTGTCCCTCGCTCCAGTAATTCCCCAGCAGACTCAAGTCGAGATACCAGCTTTGGACCTTGGATTTACGGTTGCTGATGACATCAAGTGCCGCTTGACTGAAGGTGACAGGAGAGAGTCCGGGCGGACAGCTTAAGCATTTCTGGGTTCCGCTATAGCAGGCATCAATGCCCCAATTGTCGACTTCAAGCGGGCATCCACCAAGCGAGGTCACCGCGTCAACCAGAAAGAGGGCGCCGGCTTGGTGGATGAGGGAGGCCATATCTTCGAGCGGCTGCCAGGCACCAGTTGAGGTTTCGGCATGGACGAGAGCGACAAATTTAGGCTGGGCACCTCTCCCGAGTGCTTCTTGCACGTGTTCACGTGTGAACACACGTCCCCAGTCCGTCTTCATCTCAATTGGTGTGGCGCCACACCGTTTGGCAACCTCAACCATACGCGTACCAAAGACTCCGTTCACACCAATGATGACTTCATCTCCAGGCTCAATGAGATTGGCAAAGCAGGTTTCCATCCCAGCACTGCCTGTACCGGAGATGGGTAAGGTCATTTTGTTCTGGGTTTTGAAAACAAAACGGAGCAGCTCTTGGGTGTGATCCATGAGTTCAACAAACTTAGGATCGAGGTGGCCGACTAGGGGGGTGGACATCGCCTGCAGGACCCGGGCGTGGACGTCGCTCGGACCTGGGCCGAGCAGGACCCGTTTTGGAATAGACAGATGACCAACCGTTGCCATGTATGCTCCCCTTCTCGGTGTGCCGAGATGTGATGTGGAGTAGGGTAGCATGGACGGCTGAGCGGGAAAAGTCGTTGAGACCTGAGTACAGACACTATCGTCGTTTTTTGCTACAAGAACGCAGATTCGTTCCACCAGAATAGGCAAGAATAAAGACGACGAGCAGCAGCGAAGGAGGCCCGGTTATGCCAGTACTTGACGGAATTGAGCTTGGTTTACTGCCCACCATGGGAGTGGGGTCGTATGCCTCACCGGGCTGGCTGACCGCGCTGCGCCGGGCGTTGCGGGCTGGCACTGCCGGGCCGGCAGATCTGGAAGAGGCCATTCTTGATGCAGTCAGAGTTGCGGTGTGTGACCAGGAGGACGCCGGGCTTGATATTCTGAGCGATGGGGAAATCCGCCGCCAGCGTTTCCTGTGGAATGTGGTCGAAAAACTGTCTGGCCTGAACGTCATTCCCGCCCAGCGCAAACTGGGGGTGATGAGTTATGACAGCGCGCCGCGTTTTGAGACGGTTGAGCGGGTCAGCGCGCCCGAAGGCTTCGGCCTAGTCCAAGAGTATACGGATGTTCGTAAGCTGACCCAAAAGCCGATCAAGGTATGCTGCCCAGGACCGCTGACGATTGTCATGCCGATTACCCCCAAGGGTGGCTATCAGGGTGATTACATGCCGCTGCTGTACGATCTGGCCGAGTTGGTGAACCGGGAACTCAAGCAGGTGGTGGCCGCAGGTGCGACCTTTATTCAGATTGATGAGCCCTCGGCCGTTGGTCGCACGCCGGTACTGCCGGTCGAAGAAACGGTCGCCCTGTTCAACAAGACGGTCGAGGGCCTGGAGGCCAAAATCGCGCTGCACATCTGCTTTGGCAATAATCAGGGCCGACCGGCCATGAAACGCACCTACCGCCCGCTCTTTCCCGGCATCCTTGAGGCCAAGGCCGAGCAGATTGCCCTGGAGTTCTCGAATCGGGAAATGTCGGAAGTCGAGCTGTGGAGCGAGTTCGGCGGGGAGCGGGAGCTGGCTGCGGGTGTGATCGACGTGAAATCGATGTATCTGGAGACGCCCGAAGACGTGGCCGAGCGGATTCGGATTGTCTTGCAGCACGTCGATCCCGAAAAACTGTACCTGACCTGTGACTGTGGCTTTTCGGCCTCGTCACGCGGGCTGGCCCGGGCCAAGCTGAACGCCCTGGTTGCCGGGGCCAGGATTGTGCGCCAGGAGTTGCAGGGTGGCTGAGCGCTGCGGGTGTTTCATCTAGCGATTCGTTGCGTTCATGTTTGTCCGTTATATGAATCTCGGGAGACCGTACTACGCGCGGAACCCGGTAAGCCGCAACTTTGGTACCCATGGACGATGATGAGGCAGATGGCAGTTTGCCTAAAACAGCCCCCAATATCGTGTTACCAAGAACGGCTACTTGTTGATCAGTAGTTGTGACGAGAAAAAGATGAAAGGAGGTAAGAAGCGGTGATAGAAAATCCGAGAACGGATAGGTTGGGAACGACCAAGGTTGAACATTTCTTTTCTTCTCATGGGTGGCTCTTTCGTGAACAATTCCTTCACGATTACGGAATTGATGCCCAGGTCGAAATTACAGAAGGTAACACACCAACTGGTGATCTTATTGCTATCCAAATTAAATCTGGAATCAGTTACTTTTCTGAGTCAAATATAAGTAGCGTTGTTTTTCGCACCAACGAGACACACATTGATTATTGGTTTCGTCATTCATTGCCCATAATTATTGTTTTGTACAATCCAGACCAAGACGAATATCTGTGGGAGGCGATAACAGAAGAAACGATTGAAAATACAGGAAAAGGTTGGAAGATAGAGATACCCAAAGCAAAGAAGCTAGACGAAGAAAGTCTCGGGAAATTGCGTGGATTGACGCAACCCTCTGAATATTTTAAGAAACTGAATAGGCTCCGTCTTGACAAAAAGTGGATTAAACTCCTTGCAGAAGAGGAGTCTGTATTTATTGAGTACGAAGACTGGGTCAACAAATCGCTTCCGAGATTTGAAATAAGGATTGGCTGCGATTCCAGAGACGACATTGAACCAGAAAAGTGGCCTGTATTATATGGTCCTGGTCTATCGATTGAAGAGGCCATAGAATATACACTGCCATGGGCTAATTATGAGATGGATTATGATGCTCACTATGATTCTATGGAGTCCGTCTGGTTTGCCGAATGCTGTACGTGGCGCGATGAAGATACGCGCGACCTGCATTTTTCGATGTCTTATTCTGAATGGTACGAACGCCCAAATGAAATAGTGTATATTTCATCAGACGGAGAAACCGAAAGCTATCGTTTGTTGTTGTCATTAAACAAAATCGGTCAAGCGTTTTGTGATATAGATGTTTACCTATCTGAAAAAGACGGAATAGGCCATGATGTGTTTACGCTAGATTTGTGAGTAGGTGGCTATCTGAAACAATCATAAACATACCCCACGGAAATGAAAATTGTAGGTAATATGTTTAAAATATTCGAATGCTAACTGCCGAGAGCGATATCCGAATTTCGGAGCACGGATACCGACAAGCCCGCCGCTGGCGGATAATTCGTAAGGAGGCTTATCGAAGGCGCGAAGTCCGTGGCCGAACTGCCCTGCATTCTGCTACTCCAACGAACGAAAGAGGGACGCTCAGTTTACGCTGTGTGGGGGCTTCTCGCTGCTCAGACACGACCGGCAGCACTGGTCACAGCGTACTTACCCGATCCCGCAAAATGGGAATCTGGGTTCAAGCGGAGACGCAAATGAAAAAGAGAAAACGGACGAAGATCGTTCACGAAGGAAACTACGTTGCTGAAGTGGACGTTGAGCTACTGGAAGAGCCTGAAGGATGGTCACCATGCCTTTCTCTCGAAGACGCGTATCGTCTCGACGATGTACGGGAGGCTCTTCGTCAAGGTGACGTGAAGACCGCTGCGAGATATTCGCGCGTGTTCAGTCTCACGCCTGTCGCCGTGTAAGGCTGTATAACCCCTGCGCTTAATTCTGCGTTAGGGTTCATGGAGGGAAAGTATGATGGAGATTCATCTTAACTGGCGCGGCCCGTACTCACTGGAGGACGCCCGCAATGGCCAGGCGGGACAGACTTTTGGCTTGTACCAGTACATGGGTATGAATGCCATCTACGGTCCAGCGGCGGTGCTATATATCGGGAGGGCGTCTAAGCAGTATATTGCCACCCGACTCGCGCAGCATAATCTCGACCGATGGAGCTCTCTCCCAGTCGAGATCCTGATCGGCGAAATAGCCGCAGAGCTTCCATTGGATGACAACGAGCGGAATCAGCAGATCGAGTTGGCAGAAAGCTTGTTGATCTATACGCACAGTCCTGCCTGGAATTCAGCGAACATCCAAAATGTGACCTGGTCGAATATGCCAGACCTTCACATCTTCAATTGGGGAATGCGCGGACACTTGCTGTCTGAGGTATCCACGAAACGTTGGTGCGAAGTCGGGAATGCGCTTCCCGAACGACTTAACATCCCGGGATGATGTCCAAGTTCTTAGGCGATCAGAACCGAAGAAATGAAGTATCTCATTGTCATAGAGAAAACCGAAACCGGCTTCTCGGCATACTCCCCGGATGTGCCGGGTTGTGTGTCCACGGGTCGGACGGAGGAAGAGACCAAGGCCAATATGAAGGAGGCGATTGAGTTTCATGTCGATGGCCTCAAGCAGGAAGGTCTGCCTGTACCTCAACCATCCACGAAATCGGCCTATGTGGAGATCACTGCCCGAAAAATTCCCCTCAATCCCCCTTTGGCAAAGGGGGAAGCACGATAGCGCAGGGGGATTTCTGGAAGAGCGCCGGAGTGAGGACGTATGGATTTTCGATATACCCCCGAACAAGAAGCGTTTCGGGAACGGCTGAGCGCCTGGCTTGATCGCAATATGGCCGAGGTCTTTGGCGATGCGCGCGATCCCTTGGCCCAGACCGATGAGGACGCCGACACCCGCTGGCAACGCACCAAGGAATGGCATCGGCGTTTGTATGAGGCCGGCTATGTGGCCTTACACTGGCCCAAGGAGTGGGGTGGGGGAGGAGCCGACCTGGTTGAGCAGGCGATTTACCAGGACGAAGTGCTCAAGCGTGGCTTGCCGCTGTACGGGGCGAACCAACTCGCCATTGATCGTATTGGACCAACGCTGATGTTTATGGGCAATGATGAGCAACGTCAGCGCTACTTGCATAAGATGCTGACCGCAGAAGAAATCTGGTGTCAAGGCTACTCAGAGCCAAATGCCGGGTCTGACTTGGCGAGCTTACAAACCCGAGCGGCCATTGATGGGGATGATTTTGTTATTAACGGCCAAAAGGTGTGGACGAGTCTGGCGCATCGGGCAGATATGCAGATCTTATTGGTCCGGACTGACCCTGACGCTCCCAAACATCGGGGTATTTCGTATCTTCTTGTTGACATGAAGACACCTGGGATTACGGTCCGGCCCTTAGTCCAGATTACTGGTGAGTCTGATTTCAACGAAGTATTTTATGACAATGTCCGGGTGCCGCGAAACAATCTGGTTGGTGAATTGAACCAAGGCTGGCAAGTCTCGATTGCGACGCTCATGTATGAACGCGTGTCTGGCGGTACGCGGCATCCAATTGAGCGGACGGTCAATGAATTGCTCGATTTGGCCAAGACGGTTGAGTTTGGTGGCATGCCGGCTTCACAGCACCCCTATGTGCGTCAAAAGCTGGCCGCGCTTTCAACCGACGCGCTGTGTCTACGGCTGAGCCGCTATCGTTCGTTGAGTGCCCAACTGAATGGCAAAGTCCCCGGTCCGGAAAGCTCGTTTGGTAAGTTGCAGGCCACAGAGTTGAATCTGCGGGCGGCCATGTTCGCTGATGAATTACTTGGACCCTATGCCCAGCTGGAGCGTGGTTCGGTTGGGGCGATTGAAAATGGCCGCTGGAGTTATCGAGCACTGCGGGCGCGTGGACTCACCATTGCGGCCGGGTCAAGCGAGATTCAGCACAATATTATTGGTGAGCGGGTGTTGAAGTTGCCCAAGGGCTGAGAACTAAGCAGGACAGCCCTTGGGCAACTTCCGATATTGAAGCCTAAGCAAAGACCACCTCTTGCGGACGATCTCCTGTGTGGAGAGGCTCAACATGGACGGTGATTTTGCGATCGAGTTTATTCAGAAAGCCAAAGAGCCGCCCCTCAGAGAAGAGGTGATATTTCCCCCGCATCAAGTGGGAGACTTCGGGCTGTTTGATCTCCAGTAATTGGGCAATCTCTCGCTGTCTCAACCGACGCTGGCGGAGAATCTGACGGACCGCATAGCCAAGCTTGGCGCGGGTCAGCAGTTCGTCCGCATCTTCCAGCCCCATGTCCGCAAAAACGTTGCCGCTGCTTTCTTCAAAATCCAGGGGCTCTCTGTTCATGTGTTCAACTCCTCTTCCATTTCCCGCGCCTGTGTGTAGCGACGCTTAATCAGCGCAATGTCTTGCTTTGCCGTCTTCCCCCTTGGGAGATTTCTTTTGAAACGCGTGCAGAATATAGACGCGCTTACCAATCTGGACGGCGTAGACCGTACGATACGTGTCGGTATCAAAGCGGGTGATAATCTCAAACACTCCCCGTCCCACTCCCTTGAAGGGTTTTGCCGCGTCTGGGGTATCACCTCTCTGTACTTCATATAAGGACGCCCCGATGTCTTTCCTGACCTCTGTTGGAAAGCCATGGACCTGCCTCCGAGAGTCGCCCATCCAGACCACCAGCTTGATTTCGTCCTCTGTCAAGAGCGTACTCCATATTATAAGAAAACACTTATAATACTAAACAGCAGAAGACAAGAGTTTCCATAAGTGGACTCACCATTGCGGCCGGGTCAAGCGAGATTCAGCACAATATTATTGGTGAGCGGGTGTTGAAGTTGCCGAAAGGAAGGTAAGGCTTATGTTTCACTGTTGGCTTTCGGTATGTCATTGGAACGACTGGTTCCATTTTCTTTGGCGGCCTTATTCCGCTGAATGATGATGGATTTCGGCCAGATTTTATCCCTTTGGGTGGGGTCGAGTATACTTTTTAGTCCGGATTGAATGAGGACGCCGGAAGATGTGTTCGTCCATAGCTATCGAGAGACGAGACCAGCGCGCGTCTGGCCCCTGGTATTTTCTGCTGTGGTATGACTAATATACACTGGTCTGGTAACGCACCAGCATCAAGTCACGTACTGTATAAGGAGGGAGCCAGTATGGCTAAGGTTGATGGAAATTCTCTTGTCGTAAAATCGCTCAAAGATGAAGGGGTCGACACGGTTTTTTATATCACCGGTGGACCGATGGTTGATGTGGCCGCAAAGTGCATCGAGATCGGCTTTCACTCGGTGGACGTGCGCCATGAACAGGCGGCGTCAATGGCAGCCCATGCCTACAGCCGGGTGCTGGGCAGGCCAGGTGTGTGTTTTGCGGCTTCAGGCCCTGGAGTGACGAACCTCATCACTGGAGTGGGTAATGCCTTTTTGGATGCGGTTCCCGTTGTGGCCCTGGGCGGCGCGAGCGCGATTTCGCAAGACGGTATGGGCGCTTTCCAGGAAATGGATCAGGTCGGCATGTTTAAACCCATCACTAAATGGGCCGAGCGCGTAAAAGATGTCCGGCGTATCCCTGAGCTGGTGAACAAGGCATTTCGCGTCGCGACCAGCGGACAGCCAGGACCTGTGTATCTCGATCTGCCGGGTGATGTGTTGTACAACGAAATCGAAGAAGCTGAAGCCCGCTTCATAAAGAAACCACATCATGTCCCACGCACCTCGGCTGATCCTGATTTGGTCAAAGAAGCGATGACGTTGCTGAAAGGCGCCCAACGGCCGCTGGTCATTACGGGGACGGGCATTCTCTGGTCAGGCGCGATGGCTGAGCTGAAGGAATTTGTGGAAGCCAGTGGCATTCCGTTTTTCACCACCCCGCAAGGCCGTGGAGTGATCGAAGAAGACCATGCCCTGAGTTTCCTCGGCGCTCGGAACCGTGCCTGGAAAGAAGCCGACGTTGTGCTGGTCGTTGGCACGCGGTTCAACTTTATCCTGGGTTTTGGTCTGCCGCCGCGTTTTGCCGAAGATGTGAAATTCATTCAAGTCGATATTGAGGACGAAGAGATTGGCCGCAATCGCCCAATTGATGTGGGTATCGTTGGTGATGCCAAAACCGTCTTGCGCCAAATGATCAACGACGGCGCTGACAGTATCCAAGTGCCGAACGATTGGATTGAGGCGCTGAAGGGTTATGACCAACGTTCACAGGCAAAATCCGAAGAGATCATGAGTGCGGATTCTTCGCCGATGCATCCGTTGCGCATGTGTAAAGAAGTTCGTGACTTTATGGATCGGGACGCCATCGTGGTTGTTGACGGGCACGAAATTTTGAATTTTGCCCGTCAGTCGGTACCGACTAACGCCCCAGGCCATCGGGTCAATGCTGGTCCGAACGGTTGCATGGGTGTTGCCGCCGCGTTTGGGTTGGGTGCCAAAGTCGCCAAGCCGGGCACACAAGTCATCGTGCTGAGCGGTGACGGCTCGTTTGGCATGAACGGCATGGAAATCGATACCATGGTGCGCCACAACATCCCGGCGCTTATTGTGATCAGCAATAACGGTGGCTGGGCTGGCCAAGGTGTCATGACCGCTGGACGTGACCTCGGTTTTAGCCGCTACGATGAGATGGCCAAGGTGTTTGGTGCGCACGGCGAGTTTGTCGAAAAACCCGAAGATATCCGGCCTGCACTCGAACGGGCAGCCGCCTCTGGAAAACCGGCCGTCGTCAACGTCATCGTTGACCCCAAAGCGCGGTCTTCAACACAATCGTTTGCCGCCTATCGGGCGATTTAACGCGTCTTGAGTCTTTCCGTCCCCAGTCTTCGGGCTGGGGACGGTTGATGGTGGTGAGACCCAAAAGCAGCGACTCAAAGCTGACAAGAAGGTGCCTGAGCCAGCGGCACAGATTCTCAAAGGCCAGGGACGTAGCCGAGTCGTGATTGATGTGAATGTCTAGTGATAATGCAGCGCGAGCCAGACGGTGTGTTGGGTGTGATCGGTCCATTCGACCCGATGCCGACAGTGAGCCGGAATCAGCACATAATCACCAGGCTGCAATTCATGTACCTGTGTTTCATGTTCAAACAGGAGACCCGCCCGACCGCTGAGAAGAATCACCCACTCATGAGTATCCTGATCGTACCATTCGCCAGCCGGCGTTGCTTGACCAGCCGAGACAATACGTTCCAGGGTGAAATGCTCGGTCCGAACCAAGGCCTCAAAGACTTCGTCTGGAATGGCGTTTGGGAGTCGGGAAAACAGATTTGACGCTTTCATGTAGTTTTGGATTTTGCGCAGATATGAAGAAAAAATTCAAACGCCTTGACGATCCTTTGCTTCCATTCATGAGCAATGAACAGGAAGTGGCGCCACCTCTTCCAGCTCGGACGCTTGCTTTTCCGCGCGACCGTTCGATGGGCGAACTCTTTACCCGTAATCGGTTTCAACCCGAGGAATACGCTTTTTGGGAGAAGTTTGGGCGCGCTCAAGGCATGATCGACTTGGCCGCAGGCAAGGAGTTGCGCCTCAACGTGACGCCCCAAGCATCTACCGATTTGTCGCCCTTGGGCAGACTGCCAGCCGATGCGCTGCAATACCTCCAGCTGTCTGGCACGCGGGTGGCCAATGCTGGGCTTGAGCATCTCAAACATCTGACCAGCCTGCGCGTATTGTGGTTATACGATACGCGTATCAGCGACGCCGGCCTGCCACTCCTGCAAGGCTTGACCGGGCTGCGGGTGTTAAACCTGCGCAGCACCTTGGTCAGCAAAGGCGGTATTAACGAGCTGCAGAAGGTGCTGACCTCGTGCGAAATACGCCAGCCGTGGGGGTAGAGATTTTCTCCCCCGAGTTCCCTCTCCCCCAGGGAGAGGGCTGGGTCTGTCCTGAGCTTGTCGAAGGAGTGAGGGTGTCGCAATCAGTAGCCAAATCGGTACCTCCATCCAGACCGCGAATCGTGTTGCCACTGGCCACGGGAATGCCGTCAGCGCCGTAGGGCGCAGCCTGTGGGCCAGTTTCTTGGTGCGCAGAGCGCAGCCTAGGGGAGTCCGCTACTTCCCCTTATAACCCGGATTGGTCGGATTCTCGATCCAATCGCGGCGTTTCTCGTACGGCAGATCAATATACGTTTGCATCGCTAGCAGTCCATCGTCTGACAGCATCGTCTCGAAGAACGCTGAACTTTCAATATCCAGACCCGCTTCCAAATGCGTATCACTCCCTGCATACACGGCATGTTTCGCTCGAGCGACGGCGATTGGTGGGAAGTTGGCAATTTCATGACCAATTTCTTTTGCGCGCGCGAGAGCATCATCGGCCAGCTCGTGTACCAGACCGAGTTCCAAAGCTTCTTCAGGGCGTACCACCCGTGAGCGCATGACAAACTCAACCGCCCGGCCGACCCCAATCAAACGCGACAGCCGTTGGGTCCCACTCCCGCCTGGCAGAATGCCCAGCTTGACTTCCGGCAGCCCAAAGCGATGGTCCCCACGCTGGCCAATCCGAATATCGCACGCCAAGCTCAGCTCGAAGCCACCCCCCATAGTGTCGCCATTCATGGCCACAATGACTGGCTTGGGGAGGTTGCGCATGCGCAATAACATGCCGTGATAGCCCGACGTGAGAGACGTGCCCAGCGCCTGCATCTTTTCCCGGTCGCTGGCCATATCGACCAGCTCTTCGACGCTATAGTGAGTAATAAACTTGCCGGGGATTGCGCCGGTCATGATCACCGCTGTGTACTTCGGTTTACGCCATTCTTCGATGAGTTTGTTGAATTCTTGTGCGCCCTCAGCGCAGAAATAATTCATAGGTGGGTTGTTATACGTTGCGACTACAACGCCGTCCGTCGTTTCCGTTGTCCACATAGCCATGGGGAATCCTCCTGCGTGTACTGACTGTGGCTCATATGTCAGCGCTTGATGTAGAGCAAGGGCTGGGTAGAGCCGGCAGGAATTGTGTGACGTTCGGAACACGGGACAGTGCCGCACGTGTGAACGGCGAACTAGGCAGACATCTCCAAGACCTCTCATAGCAACACCTGCCAACCTCAGCTACAATCCGCT
Source organism: Binatia bacterium (assembly GCA_965231765.1). Classification (GTDB taxonomy): domain Bacteria; phylum Desulfobacterota; class Binatia; order Bin18; family Bin18; genus JAAXHF01. The sequence continues at coordinate 1,248,530 of OZ246887.1, read as the reverse complement.
CGACATTCAGAAAGAGGAGGATTGCAATGGCACACCCAAAACCAGCTGTCGCCTTAGTCGCCGTGGCTGGGCGGCGTAAGGCCACGTTAGAATTTGCGCAACAAATCGAAAAAGAAGGCTTTAGCGGTCTCTACTGCCAAAGTGTGGGCGATGGACTGGGGCTGTGCGAAGCTTTGGCCTTGGTCACTCACGAAATTCCGTTTGGTACCAGCATCGCGAATATGTACACTCGCCATCCGTATGATTACGCTCAAACAGCTGCTCTGATCCATGAAATTTCAGGGGGCCGCTTTCGGTTTGGCATTGGCATCAGTCACGGCCCGGTTCACAAACGCCTCAAGCTCCAGCCAGGTAAACCGCTGGCCGATGTCCGCCAGTTTCTCCAAGACATGCAAGCTGGACTGCCAAAAAACGATAGCTTGCCACCGATTATTCTGGCGACGTTACGCAAGGCTATGGCTCAACTGTCAGCCGAGATTTCGCAGGGCGCAGTCTGGGCCAATGCGGCTCGGTCGCACATGGCGACATCCATCAGCTTTCTGCCGCCCGAGAAGATGCAGGATGATGATTTCTTTGTCGGGAATATGATCCCGACCGTGATTACGGAAGATAAGGCTGCGGCAGCAAAAGTGCTGCGACGGACGCTCAGCTCCTATGTCAGACTCCCAAACTATCAACACTACTGGATTGAAGCTGGGTTTGAAGAAGAGATGCGGGATATTCAGCAGGCAGTGGCCAATAAAGAGGATGATAAGATCCCATCGCTGATGTCGGACCGTTGGCTGCAAGAGACGACGTTGTACGGCAGCGTATCCGAAGTGCGAGAAGGCGTCGAAGCCTGGTATGACACCGGTCTGAAGACGCCGATTATTGTGCCATCATCGGCCAATGGCAATCAGATGGTTGCGTTGCAAGAAACGATTGAGGCATTTCGCTAGAGAAAAGGGCAGCCGTGATGAGGCTGCCCCTCTCATGGTCTGAGCAGAGCCAGAGACTGTCAGCAGCGGCTCCTCGAAATTGAGGAATCAGTGCGGCTCATTTGCCAGAATCATAGTTGCTGCCGCGCTGAAGATTCCTCCAGGACCATGACACAGGGCAATTGCTGCATCCTCTACCTGGCGTTCTCCGCATTCATGGCGAAGCTGTTTCACTGCTTCAATGATGGTGAACATGCCGTACATGCCGGTGTGGGTATACGACAGTCCGCCACCGTTGGTATTCATCGGAAAATCTCCACCTGGGGCAGTCCGCTGTCCGGACACAAACGCGCCGCCTTCGCCTTTTTTACAGAAACCGAGGTCTTCCAAGGCGACGATGGGGGTGAGACTAAATGCATCGTACAGCATCGCCACGTCGATATCTGTGTGGGTGACCCCAGCCATTTCGAATGCCTGTGGCCCAGATATTTCCGCCCCAGTCGCAGCGGTAAAGTCCGGCATTTGACTAATCCAGCAATGACCTGTGCCTTCACCCGTGCCAAGGATATAGGCTGGCTTTTTCTTGAGATCTTTGGCTCGTTCGGCCGAGGTCAATACATAAGCGCCACCGGCATCAGTGACGAGGCAGCAGTCGAGCACGTGAAACGGCCACGAGATAAACGGGGATTGCAGCACGTCGTCAATACTCAGTGGTCCGCGCTGACTGGCCCTGGGATTGAGCCGCGCCCAGGCCCGCGTAGCAACCGCGACTTCGGCAAGTTGTTCGTGGGTCGTGCCATACTCATGCATATGACGGGTCGCAACAAAACCGTAGCCGGTAAAGGGAAAGGCAATACCGTACGGCAGTTCGAACTGCCACAGCAGGGAGTCTTTCGGCGCATCAAACGGCGGCATGCCGATCCGCGAGCGGCCCGATTCACCGTGGGTGACAAGTGCGACGTCACACAGTCCAGCATGAATCGCAGCCATGGCGTGTTGGGCATGTTGGATAAACGAGCAGCCGCCGACAATCGTGCCATCGATATAGCGCGGCCGCAGACCCAGGTATTCAGCCGTTTCAACCGCGAGCATACGACCGGCGCTAAAGACGGCGTCAATATCGTTTTTGTTGAGGCCGGCGTCGGCAATCGCATTGTGGGCAGCTTCCGCATGCAGTTGCAGGGCCGAGGTATTGGGCAGGATGCCCATCTCATCCGACTCGGCAACACCAACGATGGCAAATTTTCCAGATAGATCTTTTGGGGAAGACATGCCTGCGTTCCTTTCACTCATTCCGCTGACGTGACTGGCTGAAATTTGGGCAGCGTGATGGCATCCGTCAGATCTTCGAAGACAACCTCGACGTCCATGTCACAGCGCAGGTTTTGTGGGTCTGGATCAATGCCAACGATATTGGTGGCTAGGCGTGGTCCCTCTTCGAGTTCAACGATAGCGGCAATGAACGGTACGGGAATACCTAACACCGGACGCTGTGGAATGGAGAAGGTATGCAGTTTTCCTTTGCCGCTCGCTTTGATCCACTCCAGATCCTTCGACCAGCAAAACGGGCATATTGCCCGAGGATAAAAGTGACATTGGCCACAGCCTTTGCAACGGGGTAGCAAGAGTTCATGTCGTTTGGTGCCGTCCCAAAACGGTTGGGTTTCGGGAGTTGGTTCAGGGGCAAGGTGAGTAGACTTGGCGAGTTGAGCAGCTTCAGCCACGGAGAGTCCTCCTTTTCTCAGTGTAATCTCCCCCAGCTTACGCTTGACACTCGTCCACTACAATGCGCTAAGGTAACGGCAATACAACCTACATTATGTCGAACTTGGTCGAATCTGAGAAGGAGCATCTCGTGAAGGAATACCGGGTGATATCAGCCGATTCGCATGCCATTGAGCCCCCTGATCTGTGGCAACAGTATCTGCCCCAAACGTATAAAGACCGTGGTCCGCGTGTCATCTCAGAAGCCTCGGGGGACCTCTGGGTATGCGAAGGTTTACAACAGCACGTGGCCAAGCGTCCTATGGGGGCAGTCGCCAGAAATAGAGACAAGGCATACGCTGCCGCCGCCGAAGGGGACAAACGTTACGCGACTGATGCAAACGACTGGCTGCCGGACGCGCGGGTGAAGTATATGCGCATAGATGGAGTCGATGCCGAGGTGTTGTACCCAAATTACACTATGCGGGCATTTGGTATTCCGGATCAAAATCTTCAGCAGGTGGTGTGTCAGGCGTATAATGACTGGGTGAGTGACTTTTGCAGTGCCCATCCCCAGGAGCTATTTGGCATTGCTGTGGTTCCGGCCTTTGATGTTGACTGGGCGATGCAAGAGTGCCGCCGGGCAAAGGAAAAGGGGCTGGTCGGTGTGCTACTCCCGCAAGACACACCGGATGGTTCACGCTATTCAACGCCTCAGTGGGACCCGTTATGGGCGACGCTGGCTGAGTTGGGGATGCCACTCAGTTTGCACATTATTGCCTCTGGCCACGCCAACGTGAACTGGACCGTAGATGAAACGGGTGAAGAAAGCGCTGCGGTTGGTTATGCTGTTCTGCCGGTGCGCATGGCGCGTGCATTTGGCACCTTTATCCTGGAAGGGGTGTTTGACCGTCACCCAGGCCTGAAGTTGATTTCGGCTGAGAACGAACTGTCGTGGGCCGCGAATTTTTTGCAGCGCCTGGATTGGGGCTATCATCGACGCAAAATGGCCAATGATCCCATGGTCAAGTGTCAACGTTTACCCAGCGAATACTGGCACGAGCACTGTTATTTGACATTTATTGACGACTTACCAGGTGTGATGCTGCGCGAGTTTATTGGCGTGGATCGCATCATGTGGTCGTCAGATTTTCCGCATCTGGACAGCAGCTGGCCGGAGTCACAGCAGTTCCTGGACAAACATTTTGCTGCTGTACCTGCTGAGGATATGCGGCCGATTGTGGCTGAGAATTGCGTGCGCTTGTATGGCTTGGGTTAGGTTCTCAATTCTACTTTTTGAGAAACGCAATAATGCGCTGGTTCACTTCCTGTGGCCGTTCCAGATGCAGGAAGTGGCCTGTACCAGGGTAGATTTCTTTCTCTAAGCCATTGGCAAACAAGTGATCCATCGAGTTAAAGGCATCAAGCCGACCAGGGCGATCTCTCGTGCCGTGAAGGGCAAGAGTGGGCACGAGAGTCGGCTGGCTTGTTTTTTCTTGCTGTGCTTGGAGGGCTGGGTCACGATTGTCCGGATTGAAAGTATGCCGATAGTAGTCGAGTGCCGCTTTGACGACCCCAGGCTGTCGGAAGGTGTCTTTGACACTTTCCATAATAGCGTCAGGAATGTCATATTCAGGTGAGGCGTCTTGCCACCAGCGTTTGATGAACTCGCAGTCATTGGCCGCAACCGCTTGGTCGGCAAACGCCATCTGGAAAAAATAGGCGTGCCAGCCACCTTTGATCATGTCATAGTCTGTGGCAATAGCACCCATCATTGCTCCGGGGTGGGCGACAGCAATGGTAGCGATTTTCTGTACTTTATCGAGCGCCAAGGCCGCCGTTCCATAGGTGGCTAACGCCCCCCAGTCATGGCCGACGACACACGCTTGCTCTGCACCGAGTGCAGAGATGAGAGCAGCACCATCTTGGGCCAAGAGGACAGACTGATAGCGTCCATCTGGAGCAGGAGCGGTTGGAGCATAGCCGCGCATAAACGGAGCCACTCCACGAAAACCAGCTTCGGCCAAGACCGGTAGCAGATAACGATAAGAATGAGCGTTATCTGGAAAACCGTGCAGACATAAGACCAGTGGACCTTGTCCGGCTTCAAGATAGTGAAAGCGAATACCGTTTGCTTCGGTGGTGCCTGTGTGGATTGCTGTCATATTTTCCTCTCCTAGCGCAATACCAAAAAAGCCGAGCATTGCCAAACCCGGGGCGAATACACTATACCGTCTTGTGGCTGATTGCTGACAGTTCTTTTGGAGGAACTATGGACGAGCTTGATCAACAGATTGCTGACCTCGAACGTCAGCTGGCCGAACTCAAGCAGCGACGTACGGAAAAACAGCAGGCTGCACCTGCTTCTGCGCCAAATCTACGGCCTTTACAGGGCCTGCGTATTGTCGATATGTCGCGCTTTTTGGTTGGACCGTTTTGCGCGCAGATGCTAGCTGATATGGGAGCTGAGGTCATCAAAATCGAACCTTTACCGTATGGAGACCCAATTCGTGCGGCGGGGAGTAAAGACTGGGGCGGGGAGAACCTGTTCTTTCTGGCTCGGAACCGGAACAAACAGAGTCTCGCTTTAGACCTGAAACAAGAGGAAGGACGTGAGGTCCTCTACCGGCTGGTCGAGACGGCTGACGTGTTTGTGGAGAATTTTCGCCCCGGCGCGGCAGATAAGATCGGGGTGGGGTATGAAAAACTTATACACTATAACCCCAATCTCATCTACTGTGCGATTTCGGGTTATGGCCAGGATGGGCCGGAACGTGGACGGCCCGGCCAGGATTTGCTCCTTCAGGCGTTCTCCGGCCTCATTAGTATTACCGGCTGGGAAGACGGCCCGCCCACGACAGTCGGGACGCTTGTGGCGGATATGGTCGGTGCGTTTCATTGCGCGTATGGCGTTGCGATTGCGCTTTTAGGGCGCGAGCGGCTGGGGATCGGGCAAAGAATTGAGGTCTCACTTCTAGATAGCTTGTTGGCATTACAGGCTATGGAGGCGACCACCTATCTCAATACCGGAGTGTTACCTAAAAAAGGTGGTGCGGGGCATGGGATCGTTCCGGCACCGTACCGGATCTTTGAGGCTCAGGAAGGAGCGTTTGCGCTTGTCGCTCCGTCGCAAGACTGGTGGTTGCGCTTATGTAAAGTCCCAGAGCTGCAAGACATCTGTGCGAATCCTCGGTTTGTCTCTCGGGAATCCCGAGGGGAGTATGCTGATGCGCTCAATGCGCTCCTTGCAAAGCGCTTTCGTGATAAGCCTGCGGCGGATTGGCTCGCGCGCTTTGCCGAAGCCGATGTTTTAGCGGCTCCGGTGCATAACTATGCAGATGTGTTCAACGATCCACAGGTCATCCATAATGAGATGATTATCACCCAAGAGCACCCCACTGCCGGGTGGATTCGAACGGTCGGCATGCCAGTCAAAATGACCCGTACGCCAGGGCATACGGGCGCCGCCGCACCGCTCCTTGGCCAGCACACTGAGGCCGTGTTAGCCGGCTTAGGTTATAGCGAAGCTGAGGTTGAGCAGTTACGTTCAGCCGGTGTGGTTGCACAAGCAGAACACAAGAGCAGTATTTCAGAGTAGGGCGGGCCTCTGTGCCCGCTCAGAAGTCATATGGAAAGGAGAAGAGTATGGAACTCGGATTACAAGGCAAAGTGGCTGTCATCACTGGTGGCAGCGAAGGCATTGGCAAAGGCATCGCCGTATGTCTGACGCGCGAGGGGGCAAAAGTCGCCATCTGTGCTCGTCGGCAAGAGGTGCTAGAGCAGGCAGCGGCGGACATTCGGGCTCGAACCGGCGGCGCAGTGTTGGCCATCCCTGCAGACGTTACGAAGCGTGAAGATATTGAAGCGTTTATCGCTAAAGCGGCTGAACATTACGGTCGCATTGATATTCTGATCAACAACGCTGGCCGCTCGGCAGCCAAGAAGTTTGAAGACATCAGTGAGGAAGAGTGGGACGAAGATATCGACTTGAAGTTCACCGCCGCCGTGCGGTGTACCCGAGCAGTTCTGCCGCATATGCGGAAAGCCGGTGGCGGGCGGGTGATTAATGTGACTCACCCTGGCGGCAAAGCACCTGGTGCACGGTCTTTGCCGACTTCTGTCAGCCGGGCAGCAGGCATTGCTTTAACTAAGGCGCTCTCACTGGATTATGCCGCAGAAAATATCTTGGTGAATACGGTGTGTTTGACCAATATTGTCAGTGCTCAGACCGAGCGCTACTGGCAGCGGAGTGGAGGCACGGGAACACTGGAAGAGTTTCACGAAAAAATGGCTAAAAATGTGCCAGTGAAACGACTTGGCCAGCCGGAGGAGGTGGGTGCGCTGGTTGCCTTTCTGGTATCAGACCAGGCCGGTTTTATTACTGGAACGGCAATTAATATCGACGGTGGGGTGTCAGCGGTGGTGTAGCCGCTATCCCGAATTCCGCTCCATTCCATCCTGGCTACTGTTCTCAGGGGATTGGAAGTATGAGAAATGCGCCTCTGGTGTCTCTTGCTGATATTTCCGAATCTATCCAATACGGATACACCGCCTCAGCATCTGACACAGAGGTCGGACCGAAGTTCCTGCGAATCGCTGACATAGTGCCTCCTCAGATTGACTGGAACAGAGTCCCTCATTGCGAGATTGATGAAGCAAACCCCGCAAGATCAACTGGCCCGACGGAAGCAAACCGACGCGGGAGGAGTTGTATGGCCGACCCGGTCTTCGTTGACACCAACGTCTTTGTTTACCGCCACGATGACTCGGCTCCGTCAAAGCAGCCTCATGCCGAGCAATGGATCACACTACTCGTGCACAGCCGCACAGGTCGCCTGAGCTTTCAGGTACTCCAGGAACTCTACGCGACCCTCACGTGATGCGGGCTGCGCCGAATTGGGACAGTTTCAAACAGCCGCACGGCCTCAGTTAAGGCATCAGTACGAGCCCAAGGCTTCCTAGGAGGAGTGCCCAGAACAGCAGCTCCTTCCAGTGATACCGCAGGGTATAGCGGTCCTTTCTCCAGTCAGGCAATTGCCGTTACTCTTCTGTGGGTAGCTCTGTTTCGCACCCGGCCACGTCTGCGAGAAGAGAGGCCACCTCGGCTTGGTCAATTTCCACAAAGGACTGTGCGTATCCCTGGTGTTTTCTAGCTGCTGCAGGAGTTCTTGACAGCCTTCAGGGGTCGGGTCTACTTCCACAAATCCCGTGGCCTCGTAGAGCCGCTCGATTTTCTCTTGGAGCGATTCCGCCTGGGCCACGCCGGACAGGACGATGAGCGTGGCCGTACACATCCCGATCAGTACAGTGCGTAGAGTCATCGTGTATCCTCCAAGGCTGCGAGCGCCGTGAAGATTTGGCGCGTCATGAGTTCCTCTGGTGACATGAGGTGGCCATCAGGGAGACCAGGGAGAGGATGATCGACTATTTCTGGGGGGAGTTCGAGTGTCTGTGGCCCGTTGATATCCCTGATGTTGACCACGACAGAGCAAGGACGGCTTGGCCTCTTCGGAATAATCCTATATGCCATATTCTGTTCCTCTGATCTGGGCTGACCTGCTCTCACAGGCCAGCGCGTGAATGCTTGAAGGACGGTGAAGAACCCCAGCGACCGAGGGTGGTGGCCCTCGTGATTTGTCGTTGATTCGGACGAGGTGAGTTGACACGGACCGCTTGGGTCCGGCCCTGGGCCGTTGCTCGTCAAGTATTCGTACTGCTCGACACACGAGCGCAATCTTCTGCATCTGTGGCTTGCGTATAGCCCCGACCCGATGAGCCAGTGACCTCTGTGGCTTCGCATAACACTCCTCCTGGCGTGACACCGTGGTCCCGGCAGGGTGCCGGGCCGTGTCTACATCACAGCAACGAATGGAGTGAGTCCTGCCTATTCACCATGGTCGGGTCATGACTCCCGACCAGGAGAAGGTTGTTATATTCAGCAGGTGGCCCGACTCAACGGGTTCGCTGCTTGATGTAGACGGCGTGAGTGTAACGGAGAGGGCCAGGAATGTCGATATAGAGGAGCACCCGTGTTTTCTTTGTTTAATACCGAGACCCAACAATAGGTAGCGCGTCCGTTGCTCCAAACCGACACTGAAACCGCCCAAAGCCAAAGCTGGTATGGCGGCCAATATGAAGCTGAGAGCTAAGGCTCAGCGCTGGCAGGAAAGGCGTAAAATCGCCATGAAAGATGACGTTTCCGACCAGTCCGCCAAAATCCATGGGCAGGGTGATGAGACTATTCTTAAAGACTTGGTCAAAGCCGAGAAATTTCAAATCTCACCCGCATTGCTGGTCATCGTATACTTAATGAAGACACGTTGGACTACGCCGCCGACTTGGCCAGTTGACCGCCCCAGGTTTCTATCTGCTCTCGGACCGGCCCATCGGCCACAAAACGCTTAGCTCCCTCAATGAACTCTTGTTGATGTTTTGGAATAGAGAGTGATTGGTCCATATGGCGGGCCATGAGTTTGACGGCCGCTCGACCCATAATCACCAGATCACGGTAGATCGTATTCAGCTCCGACTGCTCTAATTTCATCGCGATGGCAAATGCTTCGTCCTGTTTGGCCCCCTGTTCGGCTCGCTCCTCGGCTTGCCGCAGCTCTTGATCCATCTCGGTCAGCTTGGCTTCAAACTCTGGCATAAAATATCCAGTATCGGAATCGACCTCGAAGGCCAGCTTTTCAGCTTCGAGAATTTTGGCGTGGTGTTTTTCTTCGGCAGCCATGCCCAGCCAGTAGCTTTTCAGTTCCCGATCTTGGGTCTCATTTTTGGAGAACTGAGTATACACATCCGCCACCCGTTGTTCGAGCTGGCTGCAGCGTTTCAACACTTCGGTCATAAACATAACACCTTCTCCTTCCTCATATGTGTACCGTCTGTTATCAGAGCAATTTCCGTTCCATGGCTGCTGGTTTGCATGCTGGCTATTCCTCGCCTCGCATAGCACCTCGTATATTCGCTTGCCCGGCTTGAGTCACGAGCGCAGCCAACGCCTGTAGTACGACTTCCTCGCTGAGGACTCCGATCGGAACGCCGTCTGCCATAACCACGAGCGGCTGTCGTCTGGCTGGGGTAAAGCGCTGGACGACCTCATGGAGAGGGGTATCCAGTGTAATAGTCGGAGGCTGGAGGGCCATGACCCCAGCCACCCGAATGTGTCCGAGCAGATCCTCGACCTGTTGCTCATTCAGGACAACGGCACTTGTTGGACAGTGGTGCCAGATATCCTGTTCACTCAGGGTACCAACCAGCTTCCCGTTGTCTATCACCAAGAGTTCAGAAGCATGACTTGTGCGCATGAGTGCCCAGGCGTGTTGCAGATTTTCAAACGGACTAATCGTGGGCGGAGGGGGAGTCATTAAGGCGTGTACGCTGAACTGTGGCATAACTATTCTCCTTGCAGGAGAAAAGCATAGAACGTGCCAGCTGCAATCAAGCAAAAAGCCGTGAAAAACGGCGGTATTTTCCGAGAAACGGGAAGGAAAGCCGGCCATTATTCGCGTGACTGAAAAAGAGAAGTGGGAGAGATCGGAAGCTTCCGTCAAGAGAGTGGAGAATACTGCCCTACTCAGGTTGGACATCGAGTTCTTCAAGTTTCCTGTACAGAGAAGACAGGCTCAGGCCCAGGAGTTCAGCGGCGGCTCTTTTATCCCCGTCCATCCTGTTGAGCACATTTTCGATATGACTGCGTTCATAGGCCCGAACCGCTTCTTTGAGATTCTCGCCGGTAGGCGCTCTCGGGGGGGCGGACGAGGCCTCACCCCGCGGCAAGTCTGCCACGCTAATCCATTCTCCACCGCCGAGAATCATGGCGCGCTCTAACACATTATCTAACTCACGCACGTTGCCTCGCCAGGGCAACGACATCAGCAGCTTCATGGCTTGGTTATCCACCCCGTTATAGGCTTTCTTCAGCTCACGATTATTACGCTGCACAAGGTATTCGACCAGGAGCGGAATATCTTCACGACGGTCACGCAGCGGTGGGAGAGAGAGGCCAATCACATTCAGGCGATAGTACAAGTCTTCCCGAAACTGTCCCTTCTCGACTTCTTGCTTGAGGTTCCGATTTGTGGAGGCCAAGATACGCACATCGACCTTGAGCGGATTGGTTGCACCCAGCGGCAGGACTTCTTTCTCTTCGATGACGCGCAGCAGTTTCACTTGCAGGGGCAACGGCATCTCCCCGATTTCGTCCAAGAAAATCGTTCCTCCACGAGCACGTTGAAACAGCCCTTCCTGAGATCCGGTCGCTCCAGTAAAGGCACCCTTGGTGTGACCAAAGAGTTGGCTTTCCAGCAAGGTTTCCGGAATCGCACCACAATTGATAGGCAGAAAGATATTGTCTTTCTGTGCACTATTGGCATGGATCAAGCGGGCCACCACTTCTTTGCCCGTGCCGCTTTCTCCAGTGAGAAGAACCGTGGCGTTGGTCGGTGCCACTTTTTCGATCAGCCCTAACACCTCCTGCATGGCCGGACTCCGGCCGACCAAGCGCTCAAAATCTGCATCTTGGTTGACCTCTCGGCGCAGGATCTGAATCTCCCAGGCTTGTTGCTTGTGGGTGAGCAAACGATCGACTTTGTGGAGCACATCCTCAAACAAGAGGGGTTTCAGCAAATAATCTTGGGCGCCCAAGCGCAGGGCTTCGACCGAGGTTGCGACTGATCCGTGCGCCGTCATCAGCATAAACATCGTCTGCGGATAGCGCTCGCGGGCCATCTTCAGGACGCTGAGCCCATCGCTGCCAGGCATCCTGAGATCGCACAGCACCAGGTCGAGGTCCAGCTCCTCCAACGCCTGTAGGGCAGCCGGCCCATCAGCCGCCTCGTGGACTTGATAGCCTTCCTCTTGGAGTACTTCGGCCACGCTGTGGCGTGCAACGGATTCATCATCTACAACTAAAATGGTTCCTCGCATGCCTCGCTCTCCATCTGACGGTATCTCAGGTAAGCCTCTCCACAATCTCGATGAGCCTGTCCTCTAGTCTATCCTGTGTATCAATAACAAGGTGGCAGCCATCGGGAATGTCGTCAAAAGCAGGGAAATCGTCCCAGGTCTGACGAGCGATGGCCCAGGTAGCGTCAGAGACGGCATCCCCACGGTGCTGCCGTTCTTGCAGCCGTCGCTCGACTTCGGCAGCCCGTGCCGTACATTCAAGGAAAAGCACGGGGACCTTCATATGCACGCCGAGTGCGAGAAAGGCGTGTCTTTCCTTCGGATCTTTACACGTGGCATCAATAATCACCCCATGCCCTGCACGGAGCTGTTCTTCCGCGTGCGCGCGCAGCCGTGCATACGTCCGCTGATTCAACTCCTCGGCGTACATCCCAGCCTCGTAGGCGGCAGTACCGCGTGTGGTGGGTGCGATGCCAACGAGACGTTTGCGGGTGACATCGGAATTGAACACCGGAAAGCCCGTGTGTTCACTGAGGAGTTGTGAAACAGTCGATTTCCCAGTCCCAATCCGGCCACAGACGATGAGCAAGGCTGGAGACCGTTGTCCGCGGGCATAGCCTGCGGCCAGACGGAAGGCGTGCCGGGCGTGCGCACGTGCTTCGATTTGCTCCTGTGCCGGTACTTCAGGCTCACAGCTCTTGAGGCTCGCCACCTTGCCACGGACATACGCGCGGTAGCACTGATAGAAAGGCAAGACATCAAGAAACTCTTCATCGTGGGTCTGGGCACGGTAGGTGTGGACCAGCTCTGCCGCTAAATCCGGTGCGCCATGCAGCTCCAAGTCCATAGCCAGAAAGGCGAGTTCAGAGGCGACGTCACAGGTGCGCAGGCGAGGACTGAATTCAATACAGTCGACAATGCTGATCCCGTCATCAAGAAAATACACATGATCACAGCGCACGTCGCCGTGGCCTTCTCGCACCCGGCCGGTGTGGAGGCGATTCAGAAACAGATCCTGCTGGTCATCAAGAAAATCCTGGCTGAACGTCTTGATTGCAGAAAACAGCCTGTGACTAATCGTCTGGTCGATGAAGGGGGCGCTCTCCTGGAAATCATCCGCCAGCGCCTGCCAGATGACCTCGGGAGTTCCATACCGAGCTGCCTGGTCGGTAGAGGCGGTGGCATGAAAAGAACACAGCCGCTGAGACACGGCCTGCATGTTGTCCTTGGTGATGTGGCCTGCGGCCAGTAAAGCATCAAGCGTACGATCAGCGGGCAACCGCCGCATCTGCACCATGTAGTCAACAACAGCGGCATCCGTCTTCTGCCGCGCAGGCATTCTTTCACCAACCCAGTAGCGATCCCCCTGCTGCCAGACGGGAACGACACCGAGGTAGACGGTTGGAGCGAGGCGGCGATTGAGGCGGACCTCCTCTTGGCAATAGTGTTGACGCAGGGCGAGTGTCGAGTAGTCCAAGAACGAAAAACGGACCGGTTTCTTGAGCTTATAGACCATCTCATCAGCGAGAAACACGGTTGAAATATGGGTCTGGACCATTGCAACGTGAGCCGGCCGATGGGCATAGCACGCCGGCTGGCCAAGCGCTTGCACCAGAGCTGCGTGCGAATCTGTCATAGGTGTAGTCATAGGCGCAGTCATAGGGCTTGGAAGAGCCTAGTATGCAGACGTGGCTGCTCTCTGTTATGGGTGCACGCCGAGGACAGTCCTCCTCTCCGCTTTGGCTGTCTCTATTTAGTTAGCATGAGCCGTGCCGAGTACAGGGAGTCGTATTAGTACTGAGAAAACAGCACTCTTCTTCCCATCCGTGCGAAAACACCGACTATTTTTCTCAAAAATAAGAAAGAGGATGTATCATCGCTTTAGCTGTGTTGTGTTTCGCTTGGCGCACAGACAAGGAGCACAGGGCATGGAGTGCCAGCTGCGGGTCGTAGGAAGTAGGGATACAGTCAATGCCGAACAAGTAGGTGTTCTGACAACTCTCTCAGCCCTGTCAAGCAGGATGTGAGTCAGTCCGGTTCGACCATGGGTGCCAATCAGGACCAGGTGAGGCAGGAAGTGGAAACGACACACACGAATGCAGCTTGATCCTTTTTTCTCATACGGAATAGTCCTCAACCAACCTCAACAGGTCGAAGGCACTCAGCATGCCCACGACTTTCTGATCGTAGATGACAACCAAATGGTGGATCTGGTGGGTACGCATAAGCCGAGCCGCAGTACCCACCTCGCTGTCCTCGGCAATCGTGTCCACCTTGTCTGCCATAATCGTGCTGATATGCGCCCCACCATCAAGTGCCGGGATAAGGTCTAATGTGGAGACAATGCCGACCGGGCGGCCCTCGTTATCAACTACAGGCAGGGCACCCACTTTTCTCTGTGTAATCATCTTGCGGACGTGGTCTATTGTGTGGTGCGAGTGGATCTCGACAACGGCTTCTGTCATGAGCTCATGAACCTTCATTGAGCCCTCCCTTCTCTTACTTCTTCTCCTTACATCACGGCCTACGGAACGAACAGGCCAACTGCAAATCCCTGGACGCCACGGTGGATCGAGCCGAGTCGATAGGGCGCAGAGGATGAGAGTAAGTGGAATGACGTGGTTCTCATAGTCCCACAGCTTTGTGTCTGGGTTGCTATGAATCAGATGAGTGCGCATGCGGTAGCGGTCTTTTTTTCCAGCCGGCGGTAATGAATGTTCCGTGCTTTCGAAAAACAGCAAGATACTTGCCAGGAGAAAACTCAGCTCCATCGGGCTTTCCTGAATGCGCTTTCCCATTGCTGGCCAAGCTCAGCGTAGGACTCTCTACAGGCAACTGCGCTTTTAAGCGGGGCAGTCCATTCACTGACCAGTCACATCGCATTGCCGATACGATAGAGCGTAGGCTGTCTGAGCAGTTCAAGATCCGTGCCGTGACGGTTCATATCGAACCCAGCAGTATGGGAGTATGAGTGATGCAGCAAAGGCAGGCTCATACGCCTTGACAGGAGGTGAGATATTGGAGAAGTTTTCGAGCAGAGGAATTCTATGGCGCAGACAGTCCAGCTGGAAAAGACGGTCCAGCAGTTGATTGAGCAGTACACCCAAGCGGTTCAGGATGCTTTGGTGGGAGGAAAAGCGGCTGCGTTACCGGCTGAGGAACACGTCGATACATTGCTTCAACAGCTCAACCAGGAGTTAGAGCAGCAGATTTCTGCCCGGACGGCCGACTGGCAGCGTGCTGAAGCCTGGTTACACAGCCTGGTCCAGACGACTCAAGATGCGCTGATCTCCATTGACCAGCACGGGCGTATCATCCTCTTCAACCCTGCAGCCGAGCGCATGTTTGGCTATACCCAAGCCGAGGTCATGGGCCAGAAGGTAAACATGCTTATGCCAGAGCCGTATGCACGGGAGCACGACAGCTATATCGCATACTACGAGCGGACTGGTGAGGCCCACGCGATCGGGCGCATCCGGAGCGTGACGGCGAGACGCAAGACTGGCGAACTCTTTCCCATTGAACTGTCTGTGACTGAGTCGCGGACTGAAGCGGAGGTCCGCTACAGTGCTTTTATCCGCGATATTTCCGAGAAAGTGCAGCTCCAGGAACGTTTACTGGAGCGGGAGCGACTGGCCGCCATTGGGACCACAGCCGCGACGTTTGCCCATGAAGTCGGCAATCCCCTGAACGGCATGTCGTTGACCGCCCAGATTCTGGAACGGCGGCTGGCCAAGCGGCCTGAACAGGTCGAAGATAATATCATCACGCCGCTCCGAACGTTAATGAGCGAGATTCGGCGCTTGTCATTGCTGCTAGATGAATTTCGGACGCTCGCCCGTCGGCAGACGCTGTATTGCAACCCCCTGCAACTTGCTCAGCTGGTTACCGATGTCCTGACGACTGAAGCCCCAGAGTTCGAAAGCGCTGGCGTTCAGGTCAGGCAACACGTACCGCCAGACTTGCCCCTCATCTCGGCGGATAGTGAAAAACTGAAACAAGTGCTGCTGAACCTGTGCAAGAATGCTGTTGAAGCGATGCCGCAGGGAGGCACACTTTCAGTGCGTGTCACCCATGTCGGATCCTATCTCCATCTGGATATCAGCGACACTGGGGTTGGGATTCCGGACGGGGTCGATATCTTTGAGCCCTTTGTCACGACGAAGGCCCAGGGCACTGGGCTGGGCTTAACGATCACCCGCCAAATCCTGGCTGCCCACCATGGTTCGCTGACCTGCCACAGTACTCCTGGGCAGGGAACCATGTTTGCAGTGACGCTCCCAATTGCCCAGCCTAAGACCAGCGGCTGAGAAAACAGGGCGCAGACAAGATCATCAGAATTTTGGTTCCGTATTGCCAACCTTGCTCCAAAAGCTTGCTCAATGCGCAGCAGCATCTCGTCGAGATTCAGCGGTTTGTTGACGGAGTCATGGGCTCCTCACTGCTAGGCTGTTTGTCTGACTTCAATCGCTGTCTCTGATGTGCAAATGAACACGAGAGTCGAGATTAGAGACGCCTGTGAAGAAGCTAAGGAGGGAGGGCGGCGGCAGAGGAAGAGAGGAGAAATTCCGCTGCCGCCAGGGGAGGACAAGTAGAGTCCCCTTCTACTTGTTCAGATGGACGGAAAGAAAGCGGAAATATTCACTTTGAAAATCATATAAAAAAAGCCCCGGAAGCTGGCCTCCCCGTGCTCTCCTCATTCTCGCAGCCGACGCAGCGTTCTTGTTTTGGCTCGATGTGCTTATTTTTTTCCTTTTCACCTTGTGCCATCCCTCGTTCTCACTACTGGTGTAGAGCGAGAACAGGGCAGCCGGCCTCGCGCATCATCTTCTCGGTCAGGCTGCGCAACAGCAGGTGGAACATACCAGTGAAGCCATGGGTGGCCATCACCAACAAATCAGCTCCGATATTCTTCTCCACTTCGAGGATAGTCTTGGCGGGATCACCGCTGACATGCAGCTCGATCTCAGACTTGACTCCGCTCAGATAGGTCTGGGTGAGTGCTTCGAGCTTTTGCTTGGCGACTTTTTCGGCATACACATGATCGGCTGGAGCTTGGGGATCAGCCCGATACACTTCGCGCGACAGCAAGTCGCTATCCGCAGCCGGCACGACGTGCAACGGATACACCGTTCCCTGGTACTGCTCTGCCAGCTGACGGGCACATGTCAGGGCTGGCCCCGCTTGCTCAGTAATATCAACCGGGACCAGAATATTCTGAAAAGGCTGCGTCTCTGTCAGGTGCTCTCCACGCCGAGACACAAGCACTGGGCACTGGGTTTCCCGGACAACTTTTTCAGCCACACTGCCGAGGATCATATGCGAAAGGCCTGTTCGCCCATGGGTTGCCATGATGACCAGATCGGCACCGAGTTCCTTTTCCGCTTCAAGAATCCCATTGGCGGGATCACTGTTCAGCCGGGTGACGATTTCATACGGTATCCCGCCCAAGTGTTCCTCAGCCAGGGCTTGGAGTTTTTCCCGGGACACTTTCTCGGCCCAATCTGTATCAGCCCCACCACCCTTCTCAGGCTCATACACCTGCCGTAGGAGGTGGAATTCATCGGTCGGGACGACGTGTAACACAGAGACACTGCCGTTGCTCTGCTGGGCAAAATGCCGGGCGTATTCCAGCGCCTCTGACGAAGTTTCGTCAAAGTACACAGGGCTCAAGATTTTACGAAATAATTCTGACATAGGTCCGTCCTCCTTCTGTATGCGTGACTGTGTTAGCACGAGGCGTGCTGACACTCAACGACCTCGGGGCCCGCTTCATCATCCCCCAACCGGGCTAGCGGATAGAATTCTGAGGAAAGGCTCACGGCAACTCAAAACGAAACGAGTCAGGTCGGATCGTAAGCACCGGACAGGCTGCGGTCCGCACGACCTGTTCCGCGACACTGCCTAACAGCACATGGTTGAGGCCGCTTCTGCCATGCGTGCCCATCACTATCAGATCTGCTTGGCTCTCCGTTGCCTGGTGTAGAATTGCGTCTGCTGCGCGTCCCGGTTCGGTCCGCTCATGCCAGTGCACATTTTCCAGGGAAGACAGCCCCGCAAAAAACTCTTCCCATTCTCCTCGACTCGGAAATGCCTCGGGCTGGAGCTGCGGCAACCAGGCCGCTTTGAGGCCATAGGCATCGGGATAGATGGCCTGGATATCCAAGGCGTGCAGAAAAAACAGCTCACCGCCGAAGCTTTTAACAAAGGTGAGGGCTTCCTCAGCCGCTTTGGTCGCACAAGGAGAGAAATCGGTCGGTACAAGGATAGTTTTGGCATCAGACGAGAGTGGCTTCTTCGCCACTAAAACAGGGACATGAGCCTTACGGACGACCCGTTCACTCGTACTCCCAAGCAAGGGTTGTCCGCCTTCTGCAGAGCCTCCGACGATCAGCAGATCGCCCTGCCAATCCCGACACGCTGTGATGAGTTCAACAAAAGGCTTTCCGGTCCGGACCTCGTACTCGCCCCGCCCGGTCGTATGCTCTTCCAGCTTTTTTTCTGCTCTCTGCACAATCTCTTCGAGACTGGGAAGATGAGCAAGAGCCGGAGTCGGGGAGTGGAAAAACGGATATGGCTCCACGACATGGACAAGTTTGAGCGCTGCGTCGTACCGCTCAGCAAAGACTTCTGCTGAGCGTGAGGCTGCCTCTCCACCAAACCGTAAGTCGTGGCCGACAACGATTCGCTTGAGCTGGCTCATATGCTGTCTCCTCTCTCATTTTTCCTGAAAAGCCGTTGAAAAACCTACCTCGCTGCACCAGTCTTCTCTGTCATCCCAGTCCAGTAGTGATCGGCTTGGTCCTGGATGTGTTGCACAGCGACTTCTCGTGCTCAGGCTGGGTATAGAGCAGGTGCGGACTCACAACCCGTTCACCAGCGGCCGCCTGCTGCATATCGTATAACACCGTGTCGAACTCGTCAGCCGAAATATCTTTTCCGCCCAAGCCGCCAATGACACTGACACACTGTGAAACATACAGCCACCTCTTCACGTAGCAGACACAAGAGAGCGAAAAGCGTGCCAATGGAATGAGGGGCATAGCCAAGGGTATATGTTGGAAAAGCCATCTATCCGTTTCTGAAAAATGAGAAAGACGATCCAAGAATTCGCATTTTTGAGAAACGAAGAGCCGAAAGCAGGCGAGCCTGTGATCTTTCTGCCTGGCACAAATCCTGCTCCATCAAAAAAGTAAGAAGTAAGGAGGAAGGCATGAAAACTATTAGTGAGGTAATGGAGACGGAAGTCACGACCTTGGGGCGCAACGATACGCTTCAACTTGCTGAGGAAATTATGACCCTCGGTCAGGTGCGCCATTTTCCAGTCATTGAGGATGGCGAAGTTGTCGGGGTGGTGAGCCAGCGCGATCTGTATAAGGCATCGCTCGGATCGGTGATGAAGTATGGCGCAAAAGCCCAACGCGAGTTCCTGGATACCATCCCCGTGAAAGAAGTCATGAAATCTCCCCCCATCACCATTGCCCCTCATGCCTCGGTCAAGGACGCCGCCCGGCTGATGATGGAGGAGAAGATTGGCTGCCTGCCGGTCCTCGACGGAGCAACGCTGGTTGGCATCGTGACTGAGACTGATATGCTCAAGCTAGTAGTGGAGATGGAATAGAAACTGCTGCCGAGACATGTTCTGAGGAGGAACGGCTATGGACGAGAAAGACCGACTCGGGCAATTCTTCGATAAAAAAGAACGGGCTGAAGAGAATCGGTTTTTTGCCGAGCGCGACCGCGAACTGATGGAACGGCTCAGACAAAAAAAGGCTGACGAGGACGAGCAGCTTTTTCATGAACTCATCCACCTGCGCTGTCCCCGGTGTGGGGAGCGACTTGCCCCGCGTGAGGTCCATGAGGTCGCGATAGACGAGTGTCCGGAATGTCAAGGGATCTGGCTGGATAAGGGTGAATTTGAGGCGCTCTCCAAACATAGGGGCCACGAATGGATCGACCAATTCATGGAGCGAATCACACATCTGTTGACCCATCCCACCGGCTAGGTCGCACAGGCCGCCAGCACGATACTGGGGCGTCAGCATGAACATACGTGAGGAGCCCACATGACACAATCTCGTCAGAAGAGTCACGGTTTCCAGATACTCTGGACTATCCTCGCGACGCTCGTTATCGTCTCGTTCGGCGCGCTCCTCTACTATGGACGCGAAGTGTACCAGATGGCGCCGCCGATCCCGGAGCAGGTCATCACCAATAGTGGACAGCCCGGGGTGCTCTTCAGTGGAGACGAGATTCGGGCCGGCCAAGATGTATGGCGCGCGATCGGTGGACACGAGCTTGGATCGATCTGGGGCCATGGCGCCTATACCGCACCGGACTGGACCGCTGACTGGCTGCACCGTGAGGCGGTCTGGTTGTTGGACTATTGGGCGCGACAGGCAGGCGCGGGCAGCTATCAGGAACTCGACGCCGAGCGTCAAGCGGCGCTTCGGGCTCGGCTCCAAAAGGAACTGCGCACAAACACCTACGACTCGACAACAGGCACAATCACACTCTCGACACTCCGTGCCCGGGCCATCGCCGCTGTCCAAGCGCATTACATTGGCCTGTTCGGGGCCGATCCCCAGTATGACAGCTTGCGCGAGAGCTATGCCATGCCGGCCAGGACAGTCGCCAGCGATGAACTGACTTCACAGCTCACCGCCTTCTTCTTTTGGGCGACCTGGGCGTGTGTGACTGAGCGCCCTGGCCGGGACATCACCTATACAAACAACTGGCCACCAGAAGCCCTTGTCGGCAATTTTCCGACCGGGACAATGATCGTCGTCTCTGTGGCGAGTTTTGTGCTGCTGCTTGGAGGGATTGGAGCATTAGCTTGGTTTTATGCGGCCAGTCGCGATTTCTGGCGGAATGCCCACGCACAACCCGCCGCTGACCCGCTGCTCGATCTTGAGCTGACTCCTTCAATGCGAGCGACCCACAAATATTTCTGGGTCGTGGGGGCGTTGTTCATCGCCCAGATGACAACCGGCATCATTGCCGCCCACTATGGCGTTGAGGGCACCGGCTTGTATGGTCTCCCGCTCGCCGAGTGGCTGCCGTACTCTCTCGCCCGCACCTGGCACGTCCAGCTGGGTATTTTCTGGATTGCAACAGCCTGGCTGGCCACTGGTCTGTGTCTCGCACCAACTATTACGGGACGCGAACCTCACTTTCAGCTGGCTGGAGTCAATGTACTGTTTGTTGCTCTGGTCATTGTTGTTGCCGGCTCCATGGCCGGTCAAGCACTGGCGATCCACCACCAGCTCGCAGGCGGAACAAACTTTTGGTTTGGCCACCAAGGGTATGAGTACGTTGATCTGGGCCGCTTCTGGCAAATACTCCTGACCGTTGGCCTGTTCCTATGGGTCGGGCTGATGCTACGTGCCCTGTGGCCGGCTTTACGAACAGCCGAAGGGGCGAACAAGCAGCTGCTCAGCATCTTCATTTTGTCTGTGGGGGCTATTGCCTTCTTCTATGCCGCGGGCCTCATGTGGGGGCGCCACACCAACTTGGCGATTGCCGAGTATTGGCGCTGGTGGGTGGTCCATCTGTGGGTAGAAGGCTTTTTTGAGGTCTTTGCGGTGACCATCATTGCCTTTATGTTTACGCGGTTGGGGCTCGTCCGAGTGCGCTCGGCAACCATGGCTGTCCTGTTTACCACCATCCTGTATCTCACCGGTGGTGTCCTTGGGATGTTCCATCACTTGTACTTCACCGGGACGACCCCAATCATTCTGGTGCTCGGCGGTACGTTTAGTGCCTTGGAGCTCATGCCGCTGGTATTAATTGGATTTGAAGCGTATGAGAACTGGTCGATGGCGCGGCTCACCCCGTGGGTGCAGCACTACAAGTGGCCTATATACTGGTTTGTGGCAGTCGCCTTTTGGAATTTAGTCGGGGCGGGGCTGTTTGGCTTTCTGATCAACCCGCCCATCGCCCTGTACTACATGCAAGGGCTCAACACGACACCAGTCCACTCTCATACGGCGCTCTTTGGAGTGTATGGGATGCTGGGGATTGGCTTGTCCCTCCTGAGTTTGCGGATTCTCACGATGCGCCAGGAGTGGCACACCACAGCGCTCCGCATTGCCTTCTGGGGTATGAACATCGGGATGGGGTTGCAGGTCTTGCTCAGCGTATTACCGGTCGGACTGATGCAGACCTGGGCAAGTGTTGAGCATGGCATGTGGTATGCACGGTCGGCCGAATTCCTGCAAACCCCGCTGCTGGAGACATTTCGCTGGTTACGGGTGATCGGTGACACACTCTTCGCCATAGGCATCCTGGCGTTTGGCTGGTTTCACCTGGGTCTGACGACCGGCTGGTCGATTAAAGGTATCCGGCCGGATGTGCGTTCTGAAGCAGCCTAGGCAGCCCGTCATCTGAGGGGCTGCTTACTCAACAATCCAAAAGGTGAGGCCCTGACCTTGCGGCACAAGTTGGTCCCCCACATGCAGATGAAACATTTTCTCAAAGCCTGAAAACGTCTCTCGCCCGACCACCACGGTCCCACAGTGGCTTGCCCGTGCTGCGTCCAGAATGTCGGCTGCGACTTCTCGAACATCAGACGAGACAAACGCCCGCGTTCGTATGGCTTCCTCCGGAACCCCGCCCTCAGAAAGTCGTGCTTTTGCTTGGTCGAACAGGGGCTGGGCTGCCTGCTCTGCCTTTGCAATCCAGCGTGTACGGGCTGCCCGAAATTCGGCTTTCGCTTTTTCTACGAGTTCGGGTGCGTCGGGCCAAGCCATTTCAAGAATCTCTGGGGGAAGTGGAGGAAGAACATGAAAGAGTTCGATCCGAAAGCCACTCTGGCCGATCATAGCTGCCACATAGGCCACTGCTCGCAGTGAGGCATCCGAGCGATCTATGGCGATGAGAATATTCTTGCGTGTATCCATCGTATATCCAACTTTCTGCACAGAAAGACTAGCAGTATTCATGCCAGACAAGCCGCCTCTTTCCATTCACACTCAGCGTCATGATTGAAGATAATGAATACCCAGCTTTATGATGCTGAGGCGGTGCCTGAATATAAATGTGGAGCCATACGCTAAGTCTCGCTCTAAGGGCTCCTCAATTCGTCCCCTTCTGGGTCCGCACGACCAGCCCCTTACGCCGGGTTTCCACCCGGACATCGCGATAGACATTGTCCGTGACTGGGGACATATAGCCCAGGCTGTACTGTTGGTGCAGTTCGTGGGCGATGGTTTCGGTCGCCCGCCCGAGCGCATCCTCACTGCCGAGCACGTCGTTGGTGTCGAGCAAAAAATGTTTTGCGCCCGTTTCTGCACTTAGTGTTTGGAGCAAGCCGGTATCCACGCCTTCAATCGTCAGCGGTGGCGGGCCACCCCCAACAATAAAGGATCTGCCCAAGGGACTACTGGCTATCCGGGCACGTCGGCTGAGGCTGCCAATGCCAATGGCATACACCAGGACTCCTGAGTTTTTAATGGCCTTGAGAGTATCCTCGAGAGATGCGCGGCTGTAGGTGTCCAGACCATCGCTGATGACAATCAACGCCTTTTTCCCGTATTGGCCCTGTTGAACCCGTTCCAAGCCGTCCAGGATGGCATCATACAAAGCGGTTTTTCCGTTCGGCCGAAGCTGAGCCGTGGCTTGGATTAAGAGCGAGCGGCTATCCGTAAAGTCTTGGAGCAGTTCGGGTCGATAACTGAAGGTCAGCAGAAAGACTTCATCACGGACTTTGATGCCTCGGACAAAGCTCATGAGAGCCTGTCGGGCCTTTGCGCGTTTGGTTAGCATACTCCCGCTCATATCGACCAGGAGTCCCAGGCTGACCGGCTCCTTCTGTCCCGTGTTGAAATACGACGCAGGCTGCTGCACGTCTCCTTCGTAGATAACAAAATCTTCGGCTGTCAGGCCGGTCACATAGCGTCCGTGTGGATCAGTAACAGTGATGGTGAGCAATTGAGTCGGCCGGGTGGATAGGGGTTGAGCAGGAGGGGGAGGAGCCATTTGTTGCGGGGGACGTTCTCCGTTTGTGGGTTGTGGGGCAGATGGGAGTTCTAAGACCTGTGGCCGGGATCGAATTGGTCGCTGCGGGGCCGGGGCTGGAGTTGATTGCTGGGGGGCTGGGGGAGTCGGCCGAGGACCTTGCCAGTCCTTATTCTGAGTATTGTGCTGAACATTCTGGTGGTGGAGTGGCTGTTCCTGGGCGAAAAGACTGGACGTGTTTATGCATGTGTAGAGGAGCATAATACACCCCGCTATGTAGTAATGCAGCCGCATGTATCCTCCTGAGGAAGCGCTGAACGACTCCCGAGTCATATCTGTTTTGTCCAGATACTGCTCCCTGTTCTTGTCCTCATCTTGAATCTTCCGATGCAGTTCCCACTTCGGATGATTCAAGGAGCTACAAAAAAAGAAACCCCGCTAAGCCGGAGGGCTGGGCGGGGTTTTCTTCATGCATCCAGCGACGCAGCCCGGTTCGGCTACCAGCGACGATCACCACGGTCGCCACGACCACCGCCGCTGCCATCACGCGGCTGCTGGGGCTTGGCCTCATTCACTGTCAAGGCTCGGCCTTGCAGTGAATAGCCGTGGAAGGCTTCAATTGCAGCCTGGGCTTCCGCTTCGTTGCCCATTTCAACAAAGCCACGCGAACGACCAGTAAATTTATCAGTGATAATATTGACAGATTCGACCGTTCCAGAGCCGCCGAACACGCCTTCGAGCTCTTCCGGCGTTGTGCCAAAAGGGAGATTGCCAATAAATAGTTTCGTAGCCACGAAAACCTCCAACAAATACAGAAAGGCCCCAAGAACCATGAGTGCAGTTCCAGGGGCCTGGTCTCTCTCGAACTAAACTCATTACAACGGCTGGACTGGGCACGAAAACCCTAGCAGAGGTGTATTGCAGAAACAATACAGGCAGCCCAGGCGCAGCTATTGAGAGAGGCGTGTTGTCCCCTCAGAGACAAAATCCGGACATTAGCTTACGGCAAATTGGACTGAGTGCCTTTTTTGTCCCACTGGTGACATCCCTTCTCTTGTTGGCAGGCTTTCTTCATCGTATCGTGGCAGGCATAGGCTAGTGGCAGTGATTGGGGGAACAGCGATGAGCAAGAACGATACGGCTGGCAACAGTGAGCTTGATCCGTTACGGGTCTGGCGCGAGTGGTACCAGAAGTCGGAAAAACAATGGAGCGACGGGCTGACGCAGCTGCTCGGGAACGATCGGATTGCCAAGAGCACGGGCAAATATGCTCAGGAAGCGGTCCAGCTGCAGCGGATGTTTGCTGAATTAATGGCGCAGAGCTTGGCGACGCTCAATCTTCCCGCCCGGTCTGACATCCTGGCGTTAAGCGAACGTATGGGCCAGCTCGAAGACGCCCTGGCTGGGGTGCAGGTTGAGGTCCGCCAGCTGCGCCGTACCCTGACCGAGAGAGATTTGGTAAAAGCAGATACAACGCTCAAACGTCCCAAGCGGACAAAGCAGCCACCAAAAAAGAAGGACTAAGCACTTATGGTTGCACAACTACTGTCGTCAGAAGAAGTTGCTGTCAAAGCCCGTGCAACCGTTGACCGAGCGATTCAACGCCATATCCCCGGCCTGCCAACGCCGACCGAACTGGCTGGACTGACCGAATTGGGCGTTGAGGTCGGACCGACCCCGAAAGATATTGTACACGCTCGTGGCACGCTCAAGCTGTACCACTATCGTCCCTTGCACGACGAAGTCTATCGAGTTCCCATACTCTTTGTGATGTCTTTGGTTAGCCGTCCGTATATCCTTGATCTGGCTAAGGGCCAAAGCTTGGTTGAGTTCCTGTTACTCCAAGGCTTCGATGTGTACCTCATTGACTGGGGGACTCCCCGCTATGAGCACCATAGCCTGCGGCTTGAAGACTATGTGTTGGATTTTTTACCCGAGTGCATAGCAAAAGTCTGTGAAGATGCAGATGAGCCTGAGGTGTCGCTAGTTGGCTACTGTTTGGGCGGGCTGCTAGCTGCGCTGTATGCTGCACTATATCCAAACGGTGCAAACCGTGGGCTGAAGAATCTGGTCTGTTTCACCACTCCGATTAATGCCGAAGGTATGCCACTGTACCGTACCTGGACGGATCCCGCTCATTTTGACATTGACACACTGATCGATACCTTGGGCAATATTCCGTCTGAGTTGATCAATGCCTCGATCCAGATGTTACGCCCGCTGCAGAAGTCAGCCGGACAGATGAAACTCCTTGACCATGCCGGAGACGAGGTGTTTGTGAAGGCCCATCTACGTTTTGATCGCTGGGCTGCCGAGCACATTCCCTTTCCTGGAGAGACTGCCCGTCAGTTTGTGACAGCCTTTTTACGAGAGAATAAGCTGGTGCGGAACATGTTTGAATTGGATGGCCAACGGGTCGATTTTGGCCACATTCAAGTGCCTTTTTTACACGTTACCGCAGAACATGATCACATTGTTCCTGCCGCGGCTTCTCAGGATTTGATCGAACTGGTCGGAAGTACAGATAAAACAGCTATTGTGCTGAAAGGTGGACACGTCAGCCTGGTTGCTGGAGCGAACGCCGTCTACCGCCTGTGGCCACAGCTCGATAGCTGGCTGGCCGAACGTTCCACATGATGACAGCTAGAAACAGGAGACAGTATGGAAGGTTTTCCGAAGACAATCAGGCTCGAAGACAAGAGAGATAAGACAGATATGTCGATCACGTTTCGCTTGATGGCAGCTGAGGATGGTTCCCGGATGTTGGCCTTTGCCCGGCAATTGCAGGCTCACGATCTGATGTTTTTGCGCCGGGATATCACCCAGCAGACTGCGATTGATAACTGGATACGGGACATCGAGAGCGGGCTAATGCATACGATTCTGGCCGAAAACGAAACAGCGCAAAAGCCAACTGTTGTTGGCTATAGTAGCCTCTTTCGTAACGACTTTGACTGGTCACGGCATGTCGCCGAGATCCGCGTCCTTGTCTCTGAGCCAATGCGCAAGAGCGGACTAGGCCGGGCTCTCACGCGGGAAGCCTTTAATGTCGCACTCGTGCTTGGCATTCAAAAGATCGCAGCCCGTATGACGCTTGATCAGACTGGAGCACGCACGGTCTTTGAGGAACTCGGCTTTCGACCTGAAGCCGTGCTGAAAGATGAAGTGAAAGATCGTGAGGGCAAGACGCACGATATCCTTCTGATGGCCACTGATGTCGAAACCTTCTTGGCTCGGGGCGACGCATATGGGCTGTCAAGATAGTGTGTTGTTAAACAATAAAAAAACAATGCGACTGTCGCCAGCCGCTCAATCTTGGTCAGGCCCTGCTCTCGCCTACCAGCGCACCTGCTTCTTTTCCCCTTGACTCACAATATGTACCCCAGTCGGCGTATGAAAATGCGTCCCTAAGATTAAGGTATCGGTATCGCAGTATGAGTTGACAAACAGCGTCCGGGTGGCAATGGCCTGCTCTTTGTCTGCATCAGCCTGCTGACTCCACTCTGGTTCGGCAACCTGTACCGGATTGACCATCATGTCGCCAGTGATAACAGCTTCCTGGCCGTTGGATTTCAGCTGGACACTGCAATGGCCGGGGGTATGACCTGGGGTTGGCAAGAGCATGACTTCATCGTCAATACTCCAGGCGTTGTCCACCCACTCAACCTGTCCGGCCTCAATAATCGGCATGATATTCTGCTCGACCACAGCCTGGTCTTCAGGGCTGGGCTCGTCTTTCCAATGCTCCCACTCGCTTTTATTGAATAAATAGGTCGCGTTGGGGAAACTTGGCACCCAGCGACCGTCCTGCAAGCGTGTATTCCAACCCGTGTGGTCGAGATGCATATGGGTACAAAACACGTAGTCGATCGATTCCGGGCCATAGCTTGCCGCCGCCAAGTCTTGCAGAAAAGCACTGCTGCGGCCGTTCCACTGACCAAACGCCAAGCGCTGCTTATCGTTGCCAATACAGGTGTCGATCATGATTGTATGGTGGCTTGTTTTGATAATGAAGGTATGGATACTGAGCAGCATCAGCTTGTTGTTGTCAATAAAATGCGGCTGTAGCCAGTCCAAGTAGGGATCAAAATCGTCTTTGCGTTTATCCACATACATAAAGCGCGGGCTCGTCGGCTCCAGGCTATCCAAAATTTTTGACAGCCGTATATCACCAATGGTGAATGTCTGCGTGTTTTTTTGGCTGGGCATAGTCTCTCCTTTTTGCTCTCTGACCTGTTCTCACGCCTTTTATTTTCAAACGTTGACCTTGAAAATGCAAGGTGAGGCAGTGAAAGACACGGAAAGCCCTGGCTGAAACGAAGCACACGCCGCCCGGCTCGGTATCCACCGAGCGACGCTATGCTGCAAACTCAAACGCTACGGTCTGTCTGAGAGTGATGCTCAGACATGATAAATATCTAAAACAGTTTCAATCTCGTCATTCAGCAGAATAATTTTCTTTTTGGCAATCTTCAAACCGTCCTGCTCCGGCCGTAAGACATATTCATACAATCCAAAATAGGCTGAGCTATGTTGCCGTTCCGGCCGGTACAGCTGGACCTGCCAGTGGGCCGAGACGTGAGGCTGATTGTCCAGCATGTCGGTGATACGGATATTGGTGACCAAATGACAGGTCCGCGGCATCGGCACCGAGGCGATCGTTGTTCCGGATTCAATCCGCCACACCCGATCTTCTAAGCCTGCCCGGCTATTATAATAGATCAACGACAGCTGCGAGCGCGGATCATCCGTTGGCTGGCCCGCATCGTCCCAGGCGGGTATCCAAAACTCAGCGTCTTGTGTATACAGCGCCAGCCACTCGGCCCAGCGCCGCTCGTCCAGATAGGCGGCCTCCTGGTAGAGAATATCGATGCATTCAGGCAGGACCTCAGGCATCATGTCGGTCTCCTTGGCGGCCTTCTTGGTGATTTTTTTGGTGATTTTTTTGGCGATCTTGCTGCCAGGTGTCTTGGGCCGTGTGTTGGCCTTGACTCATCAACTTGAGCCAGTGTCGATACTGTCCGTGGAAGACGGTTTCATCCCGAAAATCGTCAGTGCTGGAGTATGGCTGCAGGCGCACGGCTTGGGCTTCGGCGTCTGCTCCGCGTTGCACGCGCTCGACCCCACGCAGGTAACCCTGCTGCCAGCGGACATGACGACCGGAATAGCCGCGCTGGCATGCCTCAAAGGCAGCCAGATCGTCCGGAGTGCCAACGCCACTCGCATTAAAGAAGTCTTCATACTGGCGCAGGCGATGCTCACGCGCAGTCGGACTCTCCCCGCGTGGAGCAATACAGTAGGTAGACACGCGGGTTTTATCGACGGATAGCGGGTGAATGACTCGGATTTGGGTCGAGATCTGATCCATGAAAAAGACGTTTGGGTAGACCAGCAGATTACGTATCCGATCCATCATCCAGCGCGTGCGAGCCTCGCCAAAGCGGTTGGCTATGTCTGTCCGTTGGTCACTGTTGGGGCGGGTGTGCGGATTCGGGTGATCAATCCACAGCAGCGTATGGCCACCGCCCAGATCGTAGCCGCCATTTGCTTGAGACGCTGCGGCTAGGCGCTGGGCATCGAGGGCTTGGACGGTATCTTGTCGGGCAGTTGTCCGGCGTTGAATAACCCCCATGAAGCTACGGTGGACTACATCAAAGTGATAGCCATCGACCCCATTCTCGGCTTGCAGCTTCCAGTTGCCAGCAAAAGTGTAATCGGCGCTGCCTTTGAGCACCTCTAAACCTTGAGGCGCTTGATCAACCATCATGTCGATAATGTTGCGGGCTTCTCCAAGGTGCTCTTCCAAATCTGGCCCATCCGGATTGAGACTGCCAAACAAGAAGCCCCGGTAATTGGCCAAACGTGGCAGGCGAGCGAGGCCATGGTCGAGTCCTTCGAATGCAGCAGGGTAGGCTCCGCTGTTATGATCTTTGACGCTGACCAGCGATCCATTGGTATGAAACGACCAGCCGTGGTAGGGGCAGGTCAGGATTTTTTGATTGCCCCGCTTGGCTAGGCAGACGGTGGCACCCCGATGCGGGCACGTATTAATAAAGCCGCCAATGTCGCCGGCCTGATTGCGCATGAGGATCACCGGCTGGCGTCCCAGCGGGGTGGTGAAAAAATCGTTCGGCTGGGGCAGCTGGCTCTCGTGGGCCAGGTAGATCCAGCTGCTCTCAAAGATATATTGCATCTCTAGCGCGAACAGCTCGGGGTCTGTGAATACGGCCCGATCAATGGTGAACAAGCCCTGCTCAGGCTGATCAATAATGTACGTCCGAAAGTCCCGCTGAAAATTTTGCCGAAAATCCGGATCGGACTGCTGGTCCGGATTGAACGGGTGCCCGTTCTGCCGTGTCGAACCAGAGTGTGCTGACGCGCCCGTCTGCCTCGCCATACGCCTTTCCTCCTTTTGAGTACATGGTCTTGGCCCAGGTCCAATATGGATCGTCTTACGCCAAATGAAAAGAGCGCAGCACCTGATCAGCATTTTTTGTCCTTTTTGCAGCATCCTCAGTCAGCCGAATCTGGCTCATCAGTCTGCTCATGAGAACGGCTCATTCTGACGGATCATCATAGTGGCGGCAGTCAAACAGATCAGTACGCCTAAACACAACCATTCAGCGGCGTGATACGAGCCAAATGTGTCGCTCCCAAGACTAAACAACGCCGGGCCAATGGCACTGGCAAAAACGGTTAACGACGCACTCAGGCCACTCACCTCGCCCAAGTGACGACGGCCGAAATAGCGAACGAAGGCCAGATTCGACACAGTGCCCCAGAGGCCACTACCAGCACCGAAGCCACCTACCAGCAGCCAGTAGCCCCAATAGGTGTAGAGATTGAGCAGGCCATACGCGCCAAGGCTAAAGGCGACGAGCATCGCGACCAGAAAGGGTTTTAAGGGGTTAAAATCAGCCAGCCAACTCGTGGTGATATTGACCAAGGTGGAGACAATCGCCTGGGGGAAAAAATATCCAAATGCCTCAGCACGTGTACGACCTGCTTCTTCGAATATGGCGACAATATGAAACGTGACTGCCGTGCCGAACAACGCATAGACGGATAGGCCAGTTGCATAGATCCAGAATATAGGGCTCCGGCGGGCTTGGGCCGCCGTTTTATCTGTCGATACCGGAGCCTGTGGTGTGGCGTTGGGCTGCGCTTTGCCGTCCGGCAACACCCCACACTCTTCAGGCCGGTCGCGAATAAAAATAAGGCACAGCAGTGAAAAACCGAGCCCAACTGCGACTGCCAGGGCCCATAACGCTCCGCGCCAGCCCAAATGGTCAATGAGAAATGCGAGACCCAGCGGAGCGAGGGAAAAGCCGAGAGATACAAACACGCCACGAACGCCGGAGACTAAGCCGCGGCGTTCCACAAACCATTCGAGCAAGACATTTCTGGAAGCATTGGTCAGCACGCCTTGCCCAGATAAACGGACCAGAAAATAGCATACCAGAATCAGTGAAAAAGAGGTCAGTCCTGGCGAGCTGTTGGTGTGTGCACTGAGCCAGGCCGCGAACAGATCCAGCCCACTGATGAGTCCAACGACCAGCCCTAGTAGCAAGCTTGAGCTGACTAACATGACCCGTGCACCGAGCCGGTCGTACAGGCGACCGGCGCGGGTCAGCAACACCGCGCTGCCAATCGTGCCAAAGAGATACGCGACTGAGAGTTGGGTCCGGCTGAGGTTGAATGCGGTGATGAACGGGTCAGCAAAAACGGCCATACCCATGGTTTGGCCAGGTACGCTCATGAGAAATCCGAGCGTGGAAAAGCCCCACATCACCCAACCATAGAAAAACGGCACACGCTGGATAGGAAAGGGCCACTGCGGGGGAAGGCGAAATGTAGAGCTGCTGAATGCCATCGTCAGGTATGATAGAATCTCGGGCGATGTTGCGCTGAGAAGCCAAAACTTCTGAATGAGAAGGTCGCAGCGGTCGCCGTGAGAGTGAAGGTCTCACTGTGCCACTGAAAGCTTTTTTCTTCAGGACCAAAATGTTGTCCGAGCGGATCTTCTTTGCCCAGAAAAAAAGCGCTCCAAGAGAATGACAGGTAAGGAGCAGACGTGGGCCAAAAGATAGGTTATGAAAGAAGGCGCAAAGGGGAGATTATTTGTTGGACTGGGGGTGAGGTGGGAGAGATGTGGTATGTGGCAAACGAGCAAATGGATTCTGGCCGGGCTGTGGGTGGGGGTGGCTGGCTTTGCGGTATATGCTTTTGTTGGAAGAGGACAGGTTGGCCGGCCTACTCTTCTGACTGAGTACCCTCTCGTGTTTGTTCTGGCAGTCGTGGCTCTGAGGTTGCTCGTACGCTGGGCCTTTTATCAAGCTGTATTCCTCTTAGACATCCGCCTGTACTCATTATGCTGCCTCAAGAGTCGGCTTTAAGCGAGCATCATCTGCTCATTTTCTTACTCCAAGTGCTGCTGCTGCTCGGCTTGGCGCGTGGATGTGGTGAGGTCTTGCGCCGTTGGGGGCATCCGCCTCTGGTGGGTGAAATCCTCGTTGGGGTCTGCCTTGGTCCGACCTTACTGGGCCGCCTGTTGCCCGGCTTCCATCACGTCCTTTTCCCACCAGATCCTATTCAACTGGCGATGTTAGAAACGGTGTCTTGGTTTGGGGTGCTGTTTCTTTTGCTTGAGACAGGGCTGGAAGTCGATGTGTCTGCCGCCTGGCGCCAACGGAGTTCGGCACTCCGGATTGGGATTATCGGTGTCATCGTGCCGCTGTTGGTTGGCTTTGGGCTGTCCCTCTGGCTGCCAGACCGGTATCTGCCAGCCCCAGAGCAACGGATTACCTTTGCCCTATTCTTAGGAACAACTATGGCCATCAGCGCCATGGTCATCATTGCCCGGGTGTTGCACGATCTGGACTTGATTAAGACAGATCTGGGGCTCCTGACGCTGTGTGGGTATGCGGTCAATGATGTGCTGGCGTGGGTTATTTTTAGTCTCGTCTTGGCAGCGGCAACGCAAGCGGTGTTCGATATGCGCTCGGTGCTTCTGCTCCTGTGTGTGACCGTTACATTTACCGCAATGTGTTTGACGATTGGGCTTAAAGCAGTCGATTGGGCGGTTGCATATATTGATACCCAGCTGCCCCAACAGCCGGGGGCCGTCCTGTCCTTTGTGTGCTGCTTAGGTTTGCTGTGCGGGGCGATTACCCAGTGGATTGGGTTGACTGCTCTGCTGGGTTTTTTCCTCGCTGGCATCATGGCCGGCCAAGCCCAAACCCTGTCTGAGCGTATTCGCCAGATTTTAACCCAAATGGTCCATGCCATTTTTGTCCCGCTGTATTTTGCCAGTATTGCCTTACGGGTGGACTTCTTTGAAAATTTCGACCTCTTTCTGATCGCCTTTGTCTCGCTGGTGTCGATTGGCGGAAAATACTTGGGAGCCTGGCTGGGTGCCTTTGGGACTGGTCTGTCACGGGTCGATCGGGTTTCGATTGGTATCGCTTTTACGCCGAGTGGTGTCACTGGGATTGTTGTGGCGGCGACTGCTCTTGAGTATGGGATTCTGACGGTTCCGGTTTTTGTGGCAATCATCTTCTCGGCAATTATCTCGTCGCTGTTGGTTGCACCCTGGCTGGTTTGGTCGGTGCAGCGTCGGCAGGAAATCAATATCCTCGAATTCTTCCTCAGGCGGGCGGTGATTCCCGATCTCAGCGGCACGACCCGCCAAGCCGCAATTGAAGAACTGTGCCAGGTCGTGGCTGGACACGGTCGCGTGACTGATGCGGAGACCTTGTCTGGCGCAGTACGTGAACGCGAGGAGCTGATGGGAACTGGGCTTGGCAGTGGGCTGGCAGTCCCCCATGCACGGCTTGCAAATCTGGATAAGCCGGTGCTCGTGTTTGGCCGCTCTGTGCACGGCATTGAGTGGGATGCGCCTGACGGTCTACCGGTGCATCTAATTTTTCTGCTTCTCACCCCGATTGCAGACGATGGTTTGCAGTTGCAAATCCTAGCTGCTCTTGCGCGGGCGATGAGTCACGAAGATGTGAGAGCCCAGCTTGAGCAAGCGGACAGTGAGCAGACGGTGTGGTTGGTTCTGCAAGATACGCTCAGATCGCATAAATTGGTGCCTGTGAAAGCCGAGCCAGCGAACGCATAGGCATGCCTGTGTATGCCTCTGTATACATCTTGGCATAGGGTGCGGTGTGAGCGTATTTCATCCGCTTCATCCTTTCTCTCCTTTTTATCTTCGAAGCCGCCTTCACCAAAATATCACCAAAATATCACCGAATTATTATGACTCGATAGAGTCAATACAGGTAGAGGGTGAAGTATCAAGACTCGGAGGGAATGACATATGCTCATCCTCAAGTTTACGGACAGATACGGGCATCGGGAGACGCTCGAATTTCCCCAGTTCGACTCTCTCTCCAACTATCTCAAATACCAGCTGCGCTACCACGGTTTTGGCGAAGAAATTGGTGACAGTCATTGGGACGAGATGAGCTACGAAGAGCTGCTTGAGCGCTTTGGCACGGAACGCGTTGGCTACCTTTTTCCTACGGCAGTAGAGATTGCCAAGCAATATGGCTCGGTCATTTGGGGATACGGTCCAGGTGTCGGAGAGGTCTGGTATCCGCCCCACGAGGTGGATGAAGTGCTGATGCAGCTCTGGGAGCACATCTCTCTCACCTGGCGGGATGTCGAGGTCATTGAGTCGCCATAAGACTCGGTTTCTCTCCTGCTGCGCCAGGAGTCAGGGAGACACTATGCACTGTCGAATGTTTGGAGGCCAAGCCAAACCAGGAAAAATGCCAGCTGTTCTGCGAGTGGTGTTTGAGCAGAGTGAGAAGGCCAAAGCCATTTCTGGCTTTCTTTTCGCGCAAGTGCTTCAGAATGGCGATGAGATGCTGGTGGTCAGTTCCTGGCGGACAGAAAGGCATCTGCGTGCTTATATGCACGGGGCGCTCGCTCAGGAAACGCTGACCCGCCTGGCTCCACTGCTTGCCTGTGCGCCGACCGTCAAAACGTTTCCTGTTCATCTGTCGGGTCAAGGGGAATCAGAGGAATCATTTGAGGAATTATGTGTGCTGTGTCGAAACGATGAGGAAGCAGACCAGCCTGTATTGAGCTGAGGCATGGCGTATGGCGCGTTTTATCTTTGACGTTGGAGTTTCCGGGGTTTCTATTATGCCCCGCACTGCTCAAGGTGGAGGGCGCTCGTTAGCTGATGTCACCCGTTTACGAAGAGGGGACCGGGTGCGGGCAAGAAAAGATATCTGCCACACGCACTTATCAGCAGCCCTGGTCATGAAAGGCGCACGGGGAACGGTCGAAAGTATGTATCGGACAACACAAAAGGCGAAAATACGCTGGGACGGTGGCCTGGTATTTTTGTGTCGAGTGAACGAGCTTGAGATTATCGACTCGAGACCCGCAGGAAACATGGTACCCCGAACACTGACCAAGTCACAGATGCTGGCCTTTGCGTCTATCTTTGACTTGTTAAGCAAGCTTGGATTTGAGGAAGATACTGAGGAGCAGTGTATGCTGGATCGAGGCAGCTGGTTTGACACTGATGACAATTTTATTGGAGAACGACGTATCGATTTTGAGCAGATTGGTGGCAGAACAGTTGCCGAGTTTGTCCGAGAAGGTTTACAACAGGGATTTCTGTTGGATTATGTCACGGAAGAGGAGTAAGGCTGATCCCGCCAATCCTGGAGTCCAACCAGGAGTTAGTGAAAGGGCAAAAACAAAGCGGCAACACAGGCCGTGATCCACGAAGCGAGCGCCCCGCCGATCATGGCTCGTAATGCGAGCTGGGCGATTTCCCGGTTCCGATTTGGAGCCAAGGTCCGAAAGGCACCGATCTGTACGCCAATTGAGGCAATATTGGCAAAGCCACATAAGGCATAGCTCGCAATCTGGGCGCTCCGCTGACTGATCACACCGCTGTCAGCATCAAGCAAGCTGGCCAGAGACTGGTAGGCGACCAGTTCAGTGGCAAATATCTTTTCTCCGAGCAAGCTGCCAAAGACCCGGCATTCTTCCCATGGAATGCTCATCGCGGCAGCCAGCGGTGTCAAGACAATGCCCCACACCATCTGCAAACTCAGCACTGGAAGGCCAAGTTGGTTGCGCCAAGCGGCGATAGGTGGCCAGTCACTCAAGAGTGCTAACGGCCAGTTGAGCAAAGCGAGAAAGGCAACAAACGCAACCAGCATAGCCCCGACGTTGAGTGCCAGCCACAATCCATCCGTCGCTCCGGAGGCCAAGGCATCGAGCACGTTCTGTGTCTCAGGCGGCGGAAGGTTCGCTTCCTGACTCTCATTGTGGGACGATGTGTGATCAGGCACTATAATCTTAGCGACTAAGAAGGCAGCCGGAGCAGACAGGACACTGGCGGTTAATATGTGATGGGTAAACATCGCTGTCGTTGCTGGGTCCCCCCGGCCCAGAACCCCAACATACGCTGCCAGCACGCTGCCAGACACCGTCGCAAATCCGCCAGTCATCAACGTCATAAGTTGCGAGCGGGTCATGCCTGCAATATAAGGTTTTACACACAGCGGTGCTTCTGTCTGTCCCAGAAAAACGTTGGCGGCTACGGCTAGGGATTCACTGCCTGTCACTCCCAGCGAACGGCGCAACAGCCACGCCAGAAGCTGAATGATGCGGGGCATAATGCCGAGGTGATACAGGACTGACATCAGAGCTGCAAAAAATACGATGGCGGGTAAGACGTGGACCGCAAAAATAAACCCCCACGGGCCGCTCGCGTCCAGCAATGGCTGACCAAACACAAAACGGCTGCCTTGCTGGGTAAAGGATAAAATGTGAATAAAGCCCTGAGCGGCTGCTTCAACCAAGCGAACGACAGGAGGAAAAGCCAAGAATAAACCAGCGATAAGAAACTGGAGGCCCAGGCTGACCCAAACAATACGAATAGAGATGTGGCGCCGGTTGTCTGACAGGAGGAGAGCGATACCCAAAAGAAGGCCAATCCCGATGAGGCTTGTGAACTGTCGCATAATATGTCTCGTAAGAAGCCGTTGAAAAATCTACAGCTGACGACTGGCAGCCTAGGGAACTCTGGGGGAGTGGGCTAGGGGAGTCATGCGGGAAGACACCAATTCCGGAGCAGACCGGGTGTTACATGCCGCTCGTTTGTACACGGCTGGCAAAGCACTACTGGTGTCTGTCTCTTGGGATCGATGCGGTCCCAGTCGCAACTGATTATGAAATTGTTGACGAAGGTGACCGTTCTTTCTTCCTGTGGTTTCCTGACACAGAAGCTCTTTTAGGGAGTAGCCGAGCAATAAAAGAATGGGGTAGGTATGTGGCGTATCAGTGGCAGGGGCGGATTCAGTGAGAAGCTTATTCTATATGCTCAACCTGCCAGCCTTGTTTGATCAGACTCTCGGCGCTGTAAAAGGGCGAGAAAATCCTGCGGCTGTCTTCCACCGTAACCAATGGTATAACACTTCACTACCTATCCCTCGTCAATCAGGTACAGCCCGCAGATACAACCCGTCGAGATGCCGGTAGGCATCGTCGAAATCGAGTCCATAACCAACCACAAACCCTTGGCTGAGCGTAAAACCGACATGGTCTCCGCGTACCTCAACTTGGCGACTGTGGGGTTTGTCGAGCAGCACACATGTCGTCAGTGAGCGAGGTTGGCGGTGGCGTAGCTGTGTGTATAAGAAGTCGAGAGTCAAACCCGTATCGACGATAGTATCGACCAGGATGACATCCTGCCCGCTAATATCTATCATACAATCTTTGACCAAGCGGACTTGTCCGGATGAAGTGGTTGCTGAGCCATAGCTGGCCGCCTGCACAAAATCGATCTTGACTGGAATTTCCATAGCCCGGACAAGATCTGCGACAAAAAGAAAAGCACCTTTCAGAACACCAATCACAAGCGGCTCACGTCCGGCGAAGGTCTGTGACAGTGTGTGTGCCATTTCAGACACGCGTGCGGCGATCTCGTCGCGTGAGTAGAGAGGGGTCAGCTTGGAAAGTTGGGGAGGAGGCTGTGACATAAAAGAAAAGGCAGGAACTGTGTAAGTTCCTGCCTTTTTTATTCGAGCTGTTATGCGTAACGAAT
This sequence comes from Binatia bacterium, assembly GCA_965231765.1. Lineage (GTDB taxonomy): Bacteria > Desulfobacterota > Binatia > Bin18 > Bin18 > JAAXHF01. The sequence continues at coordinate 1,210,964 of OZ246887.1, read as the reverse complement.
AATTCGACTACCCGTTCGAGCGTAACACCTGGCCCGGCATCGCACCGGTATGCTGGGCGTCTTGGTACAGGACTTCGCCATTCACGACAGTGTGAAGCACGCCGTGGGCTGGCATGACCAAGCGACGACCACCACCCGGCAGATCGTGGCGCATTTCAGGTCGCTTGGGTGAGCCGATGGTATCAGCGTCGAAGATAGCAAAATCAGCGGCTTTGCCTTCGCCAATCATGCCTCGGTTTGGCACGCCAAAGAATGCGGCTGGCTCTGAGGTAAGACGCTGCACGGCACGCTCCAGCGTCATGACTTGTTTTTCGCGCACCCAGGTGCCGAGTAAGTAGGTGCAGTAGCCTGCATCACACAGCATATCCACGTGAGCGCCACCATCTGATAGACCGATCAGAGTTTGGGGATGGTTAATCAGCTCAGCAACCCGTGGCTCGCTGGCGTTGAACAGGTACATGACGAACTGCAAGTCCAGGTTATCTTCAATTGCGAGTTCCAAGAAAGTATCAAGACCGTCTGTGCCACGCTCCTGGGCAACTTCGGCAACGGATTTGCCTTCAAGCGATTTGAGTTCTGGCTTGACGGCTTCATGCACGATCACCCGCTCCCACTGGCCGGAGAAGACGCGCGGCTCTAATAGATCTTTGCGGAACGCTTTGCGGAAAGAGTCCTCTTTGTAGAACTTGATTTGTTCTTCCGCCGTTCTGTTGAAGGCTGGGTTCCACGACGGCAGGTTGGCAAAGATGAATGGGTTGCGCAGATTGATCTGGACGCTCAACGGACGTGGCGAGACTTGGGGAACGACTCCACGCTTGAGCAACGGTTGTGTCTGTTCCAAGGTCTCCGTACAGATATCAGGTTTGTCATCACGTGACAGCATCGCCAGCCAGGTGACCGGCCGGTTGCTCTCGGTGACCAGATGATCCAACAAGGCATAGTCACTTTCAGACACTACTCCAGGCGCATCATTCAGCGCGAGTTCGATCGAACCTCTGCCCAGGTCTCTGAGTACGTTTGAATACGCAGCCAGTTCGTCTCTGTCGGCCAAACGGCAGGCCAACGGCCGTCCTTGGTAGCCGATATGTTGTGGACCGTTGGTAGTCGAGAAGCCAAACGCGCCGGCTTGCATAGCTTCCTTGAGCAAGGCCGCAATCTGGGTCCTCTCTTCTGGCGTCGCCGCCCGATCCATAGACTCTTCACCGAGGATATAGTGACGGAACGGTGTCAGGGGAGCCATGAAACCGAGGTTGATACCCGAGCCACGTTTGGCAGCCGCGTCCATATATTCGGGGAAAGTCTCCCAGTCCCAGGTGACGCCTTTAGACAAAACATCAAAAGGAATGGCTTCCACATTGACCAAATCCCAAGCGGCAATGTCACGCACGTCCGGCTTACATGGCGCAAGACCGACGCCGCAGTTGCCCATAATAACACTCGTCACTCCATGCCATGAGGAACAGGTAATCACGGGGTCCCAGCAGATCTGGGCATCATAATGGGTGTGATGGTCAACAAAGCCTGGCGACACAACCAAATCAGAGGCGTCAATGACTTTCTTGGCCCCTTCGGTGATTTTGCCAATTTTGGCGATCTTGCCATCAACGACGGCGATATCGGACTGGTAGCGTGCTGCCCCAGTCCCATCTACAACGGTTCCGTTCTTAATCAATAAATCGTAAGACATGCCTGTCTCCTTCCTTCTTCGTACCCATGCATGATTTCCTATCCTGTCAGGATGCTATCCGTCAAGCTTTGACAGCGCCTGTATATGCGTCGGGTTGCTGGCCGTGGGACGCCAAGCCAACCCCCGTAGCAAGCACCACCTCGGAGATCTTCTTGCCATATTCGTTCTAAGCGGCGGGTGAGCAGCGGGCGGGCGGGTAGGGGACTTCAAGCTGATAGGGTACGGAGATCATACTGCTTCACTCGTTCTGGGCAAGAATAACATCATTTTCTTGAGCTGATTTGCCTTGCTTGTTCGTGTCTCGAATAAAACGAAACTGGCAGGTCTCGGCTCCGGTAGAAATAGTGCTTGGGCGTTCGATGCGAATCGACCGTTTGGAGTTATTCAGGACATCCATCCAATTCCGATCCCAGGCACAGACCAAGCGGGTCAGAGACGGCTCTTGGTGGTCAACAAAGAATTGATGGAAGGCGCAACGGGTTACGATCATAGTTGTACTATCCGCGCTGGTCTCTTGTGCAAAACCCATGCTCGATCCCATGACTTTTTGGCCTCGTTTCTCGAGATCCATACCTGACAGGCGTTGGACTGGATCACGGGCAAACAGCAGGAGCGAGCCGTACATGATTTTGCTCAGCGTTTGGTACGACTTGCGAAAGGCCGCATCGACGATAGTGTAAGCACGTTGCGCATCGTCCGTAACGGCAACAAGCTCTCGGTAGGCAGCCAAGACGACCGCGCACATGCCGAGAATCATGTGGGCCTGTTTGTCAGGCAAGGACTGGCTTTCCGCATCAAAGAGCTGTTGGGCCGCATCTCGCACCCGTTCGAGCACAGGACGAGTCTCAGCGGGCAATGTCACCTCGACTTCTTTGCGCAGGTGGCGCAGAAACGTGTTGCCCCAGCTGTTAGCTTGGAGACTGCCAAAAGAGACCTTCACAACGTACTCCTTTGTGACGTGATGGTGCTCCATCCTACGAGGAAGAAGCAAACAGATCCTGAGAAATGGACGCTGTCTGGTAGAGTTTTTGCAGAGTTCTGGTCTTGCTACAGCAACGCACGAGGATACACGGCTAACAGCAAGCCAAGCACCATCAGTACAATCCCGACCCCTTTTCCGAGCGCAGCTCCGTGCGGCACGATTTTTTCAACAAATATGACGAGCGCCAGAATGCCCATCCACACCAAGTTCATCGTGCCCATCACAAACATGACGGCCATCAGGCTCCAGCAGCAGCCTAAACAATACGCGCCGTGGTGGAAGCCCATTCGGAAAGCGCCCAGCCGTCCCTCTTGCCAATGCTGAACCAAAAAGCCGAACGGCGAGCGACACTGGGTGAGGCATAAATATTTTAATGGCGTGAGCTGGTACACACCGGCAATCACAAGCACACCGCCGCCGATGAGCGTGCCATAGGTCTGGAGAGTCGGGAATGTCCGAGGTAGTGACTGAATAGCCAGATCGCCCGCATAGGCAACGCCGCCAGTCAGTGTCCACAGCAGGCTATACCCAGCGACAAAGATCCAGGCTGGAGCGTAGGGCGCGGCTTCTTCGCGTTTGCGCCGCGAGATCGTCGAGAATAAGACGGCCATTGGTGCGACTGAGGGAAACATCATCGCAATCATCATCACGCCCCACAGCACGACATACAGCCCGGCATTGGAGAGCGAGAACGGCATGCCCATCGTCATGCCATGGGTCATCATACCCAGGCCCATGTGGCCCATGTGGCGAACAGTGAAGACCCACGCCACACCAGACACGAGGACTAAGCCCGCAATGATGATGAGACTCTCACGCCGTTGCATAGCCGACTAATTCTGCCAGCTAAACGGCGCAAAATGGCCATTTGTTCCGCTCACATCCCAGACTAGGTTGTGATCGCCATAGCGATACGCGTTTGATTGGGCTAGCGCCAGCTTGGACGAAACGGGATGGGCAGCATTCGTCGCCCATAACGGCTCTGTGCCATCTCTGCCTGTGACGGCCTCAATATCAATCTCCAAAATTTCTGGGATAGTCAGTCTGCGGGCATTGCCGTCAAGCTCATACGTGATCGGGGTTGTCTTGACTCCCAGGAAATTACTCACCAGCAAAAAAACCATTTGCATAGGACCGCCGGCTTGACCGGAGAAGATGCTGCTGAGGGCAGCCTGCTGGTCTGCCGACGCGGTTTCATCGACGTACACGGCTGCTGTCCAGTTGCCATCCCGCATTCTGCCCGGACCAGGGAAAGAACCTATGAACACGGTGTTTAAGCCGTTGAGGGAGGTTTGGCCATACGTGCCTGCGTCAATATGAAATGCCAACGCGGCATCGCAGCGCCCCCGTGGCGGTGGAGCTTGTATCAGACAAGCGCAGACCAGATCGCAGTTGCAGGATTCAAAATAATCACCCCTGATGGTCCATTTTTCTGGCATGACTTTGCTCCTTATCGTTTAAGATCTATTCTAAAACTGATACGTCAGCCGCAGCACGGTCTCATCCCAGCGTCGATACAGGCCGCCCAAGCCCCAGCTCTCATCGACCTGGCCACCGTAGCCGGGCACAAAAAAGTAGCTCTGGGCAATCCGAGCAATCAGGCGTGGAGTGATGTAATAATCCAGCACCCAGCCGAACTGGGAGCTGTAGTGGTTCATTGGATCGACGACATAAAACGCGACCGGGATAAGCTTGCCGCGTAGATAAATCGTGCTGGCTGCGATTGTGCCGACCGCCTCCCAGTTACGGACCTTATCAGTCGCCGATAACTGACCTTGAAAGCGCGAGGTGTTGGTCGGGATATACTGCCAGAATAACTGCGAGGTCAGAAAAAAAGTGGAGCGACGATTAAGTGTCTTGATCCAAGTTGGTCGGTCAAAACCAACAAAGGCTTGCCACACATCGCTTTTCTTGACTCCCAGGAAGCCACTCGGAGCCGCATTCCCATCTGGGCCCAGGGCCATGATCGGTTTACGCTTGTCGGCAAAGGGTTTGCCAAACTCGTAAATGGTCTCCATCCGGAACACACCTTCGGTGTACGTATCATCAGCATAACTGGCAGACAGCCCAACCGTATGCGTATACGGATAATACGCCTCAGCGGGCAAGATGCCACGGGCAATCAAGGCCGAGTTTTCGCGGGCAACATCCAGGATAGACACGCACTCCAACGAGCCAACTTGACACTGGTTGCGGCCGCGCAAGCTGTTCGTATTGACCCCATCATCGTGGGCAGTCCGCTGGTACAAGTAGTTGAGCGTGAGCGTCAGTCCGGACGGTGTGGTCCCACCCAGGCGGACACCGACCTGGCTGTTCTCGCTCACATTTTTGTTGTAATCGCCCTTTCGACCCAGCACGGTTCCCTTGAGGAGTTTGAAGTTACCGCCATTCGGACTGCCGCCAAAAGCGTTGGCAAACGGAAAGCTCCACGGCCGGCCTGGGGTATTACCAAATTTGAGCGGTGTCCACAGCCCTGGCACCCAGTAGGTTTCGAGAAACACATCACTCAGGCTGCCAGCAAATGTGTCGACCTGGCCAAAATTATACGTGGCGCGGATCATCCAATACGGAATGCGTAGGTCATCCCAGGTTTCCTGTCCCACACCACCGCCGTGCCAGGTTGCGTCCAAGGCATTTGTGCGGTCAAGTATACGCAGGTTATCGGACTCGCCCCACACGATCATTTGGCGCCCAAGCCGAAGTGTTAATGGAATATCCGCCAGCTCGACGTCGCTATAGACCTCACGAAACGTGCTCTCAAAGCGCAGCGCACGAGCGGCGCCAAGGCTCAGGTCAGACAATTTGCCATCCCGACCAGCCCGCCCCTTATACGGAAACACCTCCTGGCGTGGGCCAGGTTGGAAGTCATACACACTGTCATACGACCCCCGGTACAGGCCGACGAAGTGGGCGGACTTAATCCACGGAACAGACAAACGGCCAAATGCCTGCCCGTCTCGAATCCAGTCGTACTCAAGCCGCAGACGAGTGGTGTTGCGCTGTTGGACAATCGACCATTTATCAACCTCTGGGTGACGAAAAATCTGTTGCGTTTGCAGATTGCCAGAGAAAGACAACGGATTAGAGGCGAACTGGGCTTCAGCCGTAGGAAGATACAACAGCAAGAAGAATACAGGCAACACGGCCAGCCGTGCGAAGCGTGAGTGTCGCCATGGGGCGTGCTGCCCGAGTCGTGCGTTTTCTTTCATCCCATCGTCTCGCATTAGCGTCCCCGAGCCACAATCTGGTTAAGTTGAAAAAAATCATCCGGTACCGGCTGGTTGTAGACCACCTTGGAGACCTCGGTCATTGAGGCAAAACTATTCTCGTAGTCGATCATCGACTCTCCGATCCAGATGGGCACTCGGACGTCCTCGTTGCCCGGACTGAATTTTGGGTCGCCGTACAGTTCAAACAGCGTCTTGTGGTGCTGTCCATCCTGATCATAGGCCAGCATGTACATGGGCACAAACATCTGGCTATCGATGTACAACACGCGTTTGCTGTACGGATGATCCTCATCTTTGGGCGTGTTTTCGAGAACAAAGACCTCACGCAGCTGCCACGGATCGACTGGATACCATTTGCCCCGTCCGCCGAAGGTTGCTGTTGGGACTTGTGCGCCAACTGGTGCGAGCAGCAAGCGTTTCTCCAAGAGTTTCCAATCATGCTTGCCGATATAGCCGGAGAAGCCAAAATAGTCCTCGTTCAGAAAACCAGAATCAAACCCAGCATCTTCGTGCTTGACAATCAGCTTACGAACCTTGCGACTGGCCGGTGTGTATGACCAATCTTCATCATTCGCCCCATCTTTGGCGAAGCGGTGTTTGAGGCTCATGGTGTTTTTGAGGTCAAAAGGCGTCAGTAAGTGAAAAAACTCTTTGGCCAGAATGCCCTCTTTTTCCCACCTATTCGGATTATGCCCATCGGTCTGGGGACGGTGCATACCTTGGGCCACGACATAGTAGTTTTCAAATTCTCGATCGGCCTCACCTGATTCTTCCAACAGACGAAACGTATTCCAGACCTGCACATTATCTCCCTGGTCGCGGTGCTTTATATTCCAAGCTGCTTTCAGCCCAGCCTGAGGGTCGGCCGGATCAAGCGCCGGGAAGGGCAGGCCGGCGACATAACCGGCTAACTCGCCGTCCGAGCTGAACTGGACCTGGTCTGCATGCTGTTTGGTGGCTGAGATGTATGCCTCACTGACCGGTAGGTCGGTCGTCTCCTGGATGGCAAAGGTCAACTCCCCGGCTTTGATCTTGTCCAATATTTCTGTCGGGATGTAGTTCTGGGCAGCCTCCCAATTGTCTTTAGAAATCGTCGTGCCGGGTTCTAAGCCAGACAGACCAGGCTTTTCTATCGCATACGGGTAAAAGGTCTGCTGGATGACGGCGTCAGCCAGTTCCGCCTGAGCCAATTGCGGCAAGCTACATATGAGGCCGAGTACAAGGCCGGCCAATAGGTGTTTCATATTTCCCTCCTGTGCGTGTGTAATCGTCTTCGTGTTGGCTGCTCCTAATGTATCAGGACTGTTTGCCTAAATCACCCCGTGACTGTTCAGAATGAAGAAAGCGGTCGGACAGATATCGAGCGACCAAAACACGACCGAAACATGACCAAAGTTCTACAAAAACGAGACGTTTCTCTCTCTTGCGAGACCGCACTGCTTGCTGCGATTTTCTGTACAGAGCCGGAGGTTCGACATGCAAGCCTTTCTTGATTGCTTAATCGCCCAAGGTGTTTTTGGGAGTCTGCCGACTGCATTCGTCTATACCGGAATGTTGTTCTTATTTGGCGTTTCTGGTTGTCTTTGTCTTTTTCCGGCCTATTGCTGGTATCACTAGTTGGTTAGAGCGGCGGGTCTGGTCGCGGGCACAGTCGCGCGTTGGGCTCAATCGGGTCGGCCCACAAGGCGTGCTGCAGTGGCTGGCCGACAGTGTCAAGCTGCTGCTCAAAGAGGACCTGTGCCCGGACTCCATTTGCTTGAATCGATCGATCTCAGCCCAAAACTTTGCAGGCTGGACTGCATGATTCTTGACCTCAATAAATTCTTTTTTGAACCCACGTCCTGGAACAAAGAATTTTGCTTCTGCGTCTCCCATGCCCTCTCGGAGCATGGCAGTGAACCCTTCCATAGCCATCCATTTAGGAGTGGCAGACAACACAACCTCGGCCTGGAAGGAGATTCGACCTTCGTTGATGTCACCTCCACGCGATTCATTCTCTAAAAGTGACGGGGAAGGGGTATTCTCTCGGTCAATCAGAACTCCTCTTCTTCCTGCACAAGCTGTCCTCTGAACCTTCGACCATCCGCTTGGTATACGGTGAGATATTTGACCCTGAACACATTCTCCACAACATGCTCCGCCATCAGAATGCCCCCGATCTCCCGCCGGGCAGCTTTCGTGAGCACGGTGATGAGTCTTTGCCTGATCTCAGAGTGGGTTGAGCTTCAGAGCTTTTTTTATTTTTCTGAGCTTCTGATAGACTTTAAGAGTTGTTCGAGTTCGACTTACATAGCTTGCCTGCCGCAAGATTCCGTACGAGTTCGCTATAGAACATATCCTGTGTGCTGCCGACGGCTTGTCATTATGGCTGAGGAATCGGCTGTCTTGGCAGGTCGTCTATGCTCTGTTATCCACACTCTCGAGGAACGTTTGTATCTCGTTTAGGGAGATGTGTGGCAACATTACTGAGAGATTTTCCCAATCATCAGAGAGTGCGCCGTGGCCTGGAGTCAATTCTTGATGCAGATGCCCTTGCTGCATACGATGATGCGGTTCATGCCACTTGCCTTTGCATCATGAAACTTGCAGCAGCGCATTTACGAACGGCCAAGAACCCCTCTTCTGTACGTGACAACTGGCGGCTTGTGGTTTCACGTGCGTATTATGCAGCCTATAATGCTTCTAAGGCGGTTAGGTACCTTGTTCAAGGACAGGTCGCTGGGGATGTTGATGACCACAAAAAGGTAGCAGACCTGCCAAATGACTTCCCAGAAAGAGTATTTTGGACGTCAGTGCTCATCGAGATGCGCATAGATCGCAATATTGCTGACTATGAGCCCTGGCCAGGCTGCCTGCGTCGTCTGGCTGCGTCACCGAAAAAGGCCGTGGAGTACGCTGATCGATTTGTCCAAACAGTCAGATCCTACCTCAAAGACAGAGGGGTTCGTGTATGATTGACACTGAAGTACAAGCTATCGATGATATTCGCCAGCTTTTCACTCAAGAAACGGGAACCAAACCGATTCGCGTCGAAGTCGAGCAAGCCGGCTTGGAGCGCTTCGCAAAAATTGTTGTTGGAAGAGAGGCTCCTTTATACAAAGAACGGCTTGCTCGCCTTAACGAACAGCTTTCCGATGAGCATCTTTTTCATGGCCGTCTCAGGATCAAATGGGAACCTCTCCAAGATACTCTTCAGAGCCCGGAAATTGAATTGCTTCGTTCCTTGATAGGGCGGTCGCTGGTGGTCTCTCCTGCGACGGTGGAATCAACCGAAGGGCTTATTCTTGCCCCCTTTGGCGGCAACGAAGACATTGAATTGATGCAGCAGGCAAATCATGTTGTCATTGGCAGGAGGGGAGTTGGAAAATCGAGCCTCATTATGGCAACTGTCCAAAAACTTCGAAACCGTAACGATATTGTCTTATGGATCGATATGCAGCGGTATCACAGGCGAGATGATCTTGCTTGTGCCGCACAAGTGCTCGATGAAATTCTTGTCGCTCTGACTGACATTGTTGGCGAGGATGAGCAGATCTCTACTGTCAGGAGACGCTTAGCGGAACTCACCGAGCAATCCAGCCTATCTGAGGCCGCTATTCGGAAGCTCCTCCCTAGCATCACAGCGGCAATCCGCAGAGTGATGGGGGCTAGAAAGCAGCATCTGTATGTCTTTCTGGATGATTTTCATCTTGTTGCACCGGCACTGCAGCCTGATCTGATCGATATTATCTATTCGGTTGCACGTGGGTCCAAGGTATGGCTGAAGCTCGCTTATGTACGGAATCTAGCGGTGGTTTACGATTCTCAGAAAAAAGTTGGGCTTAATGTTCCTCATGATGCTCAAGCAATCCGACTTGACCAAACCTTGGTTGACCCTGTTGTTGCACGTGACCATCTGACAGGAATTCTGCTCCCATTCTTGAATCACTGTGGTTTTCAGAGGCCTGCTACCCTGGTTGGTCCACAAGCTACAGAAAGGCTTGTTTGGTGCTCTGCTGGGGTTCCGCGAGACTTTCTCTCCCTCTTCAATAGTGCATTGCGAGAAGCACGACAACACAGACGGAAAAAGGTGGGAGTGCAAGATGTAAACATTGCGGCTGGCGAATTTGCTGCGGCGAAAATGAAGCAAATGTCTGATGAAACAACTGGTTCTGAAGAAACAATAAAATCCGCTCTCAATGCGGTCCAGCATTTTTGTCTCGATGAGCGCAAGAAGAATGCTTTTCTCGTCCTTCAGAAACCAGATCATCCAGGCTATAAAGCTTTAGCAACCCTTGTCGATTTGCGATTTGTCCATTTGCTCCATCCGAGCATTACCACAGATAAAGCTGGGGTTCGCTACGAAGCATATCTTTTGGACTACTCGTTTTATACAGGAATGCGTCGGCGCCAGCATATTGAAGAGATTCGAATAGAAGGCGAGAGACCAAAACGGGCAGAGTTACGGCGACTTCCGAAGATCGAACTTGATCAGCTCGGTAGTTTATAGGAACGTGGCGGAAAGTGACGCGTCTCTGTTCAGTCGGCTACGCCAGGCTCACCCGGCCTTCGCGCAAGCCACTTCCTCGGCGCTCGCGTTTGCCCAGCTGCTGCGGGACCGCCAGCCTCAGCAGCTGAAACCTTGGTTGCGGAGAGCGGCCCAGAGCTCGCTGGCTGCCTTTCGGCGCTTGGAGAAAAGCTTCCGACGGGATTATGCAGTTATCAAGGCCGGGGCAATTTTTTCGACCTTTGTTTGTACCCCATTGATTTTACACAGATTTGGAAAAATGCTCAATTTCTTCCCTGAGGGTGCGGAATGTCGGCTCGATCTTTCCTTGAGGCACAATAGCTGGGAGAGGGAGGCTCTCGCGCCTTTTTCTCGTGCCTTCCGAGAACCGCTGCTCAACTCAGATAGGTGCCAAACCAAGCAAAGACCTTACTCCAGCCATCAACCGCGGCCTCTGGCCGGTAGTGGGGACGATCTACAGAAAAAAACGCATGGCCTGCATTTTCGTAGGTATGGAATTGATACGTCTTGCCATGTTGCTTGAGTGCCGCCTCGGTTTTTGCCACCTCTTCCGGCGAAGGACGCTGGTCCTCTTTGCCAAACAGCCCTAACAGCGGGCAATGCAGATCTGGAGTGAAGTCGATTGGGGCAACAGGTTGACGCTCGGTGAGTTCGTCTGGAGCAGCAGCCACTCCACCTCCATAACAATCAATTGCCGCGTCGAGGCTGGGAATCTTGCAAGCCGCCAGATAGGCTTGCCGGCCTCCAGAGCAGAAACCGATGACGCCGACTTTACCGATGCAGTAGGGTAAAGAGCGTAAAAAGCTCATCCCACCTTCAATATCTCCCAGGGAGCGATCATCCGGCATACCTCCAGCCGCACGTACGCTCGCGCTATTCTCTTCAGGAGTCTCTCTGCCTTCGCGGTAGTGCAGGTTGGGCGAGATAGCAGCGTAACCATGGTAGGCCAATTTACGGACAATTTCTTTGCTCGCCTCGTCCCAGCCTGGCATATGATGGATGACCACTACTCCTGGATACGGTCCCGCTCCTAGGGGGCGGGCAAGATAGGCATCAATTTCATCTGCCTGGTGTCCGCGCATACAGACGGTTTCTGCGAGCATGGCTTCATAACGCATTGAGTGTCTCCCTTTCGTGACATTGAGAGTGGCTTGACGTTCGCAAACTTCCTTAGGCTTGTCTTCCTCATACCAGCGTCCCGACTGAGAAGAAAGCCGAGCGTTTGCCTTTTCCGACAAGACTTCGCTATGCTGCCTCCGACAAGATCAGGTTGAATCAAGCTGAACAGAGGAGGGAGCCCATGGCGCACGATTTGCTGATTAAGAACGCAACCATTTGTGATGGCACTGGTACCCCGGTGTATGGCGGAGCAGTCGCAGTGTCTGACGGGAAAATTGCCGAAATTGGCAAAGTCTCCGGCACTGCCCGGCGAGAGATCAATGCCGATGGGCTTGTCCTGGCGCCGGGATTTATTGATATCCATACTCATTACGATGCCCAGATCTCGTGGGACCCGCTGTTGACCAGCTCATGCTGGCACGGTGTCACTTCTGTTTTGATGGGCAACTGCGGCGTAGGGGTGGCGCCGTGCCGCCCCGCCGAGCGCGAAGTCATGGCCTGGGATTTGGTCAACGTCGAAGCCATGCCGTATGACGTGCTGATGAATGGCGTATCCTGGGAGTGGGAGAGTTTCCCTGAGTATATGGGCGCAATTGCCCGCAGCGGGATCGGTATCAACGCCGGATTTTTGGTCCCGCTGTCGGCGTTGCGATTTTATGTCATGGGCGAGGCCGCGTCTGAACGGGCGGCCAATGCTGACGAAATCCAACGTATGACCCAACTCTTTCGCGAGGCTATGCTGGCCGGAGCGTATGGTTTTTCGTTGAGCTTGATTCCGCGTCACATCGGCTATCAAGGCAAGCCGCTGTCCAGTCGCTTGACCAGCAAGGAGGAGCTGAGCGCTTTAGGTCGGGTGCTACGAGAGCTGAAAAAAGGCGTGATTGAGGTTGCGCTGCTGCGCCAAGCCGGTGAACTGGGTGATGAAGAGCTTGATCTACTCCTTCACATGGCCAACGAGAGCCAGCGTCCTGTCACCTGGCTCGCCCTCATTCAAATGCCGGACCTGCCCGGCGCGTGTGAACGCATGCATGCCCGCGTGCAACCATTTATGAAACAAGGGCTACGTATCCCTCCCCAGGTCAACCCGCGTCCGATCTCGCAGTACTACACCCTGCGCAATCCATTTCTGTTTTCTGAGCTGCCGTCTTGGAAGGGCGCATTTAATCGGACGGTCGAAGAGCAGCTCGTCCTGTACCGCTCCCCAGACTTCCGCCAGGCTTTTCGTGAAGACATTGCGGCCCGCCGTGGCCTCCTGTTTCGCGGCCAATGGGATCGGCTGCATGTGACACGTGCCGAGGCGGAACACAACAAACAGTTCCTGAACACCAATCTCGAAGATATTGCGGCCCGTTTACACAAAGATCCAGTCGATGTGCTTATGGATCTGGCGATTGATGAGAAGACTGAGCTCGGGGTGACAGTTTCGATTATTAATTCCGATCAAAAAGCGGTTGGCGAGATCATGAACCTGCCCAACGTGCTCATTGGCCTATCGGATGCTGGGGCGCATGTAGACCAACACTGTGAAGCTGGCGTGCCAACCTATATTCTGAGTGAGTGGGTACGTAAACGGCAATTCCTGACCCTGGAGGAAGGCGTCCGCCGAATCACCTCTGAGTTGGCTGATTTCTTGGATCTTAAAACCAAAGGCCGAATTGCCCAGGGCCTGGATGCCGACTTGGTGCTGTTTGATCCAACAACCGTCCAGACCTGTCCCGGCGAGTGGGTGAACGATCTGCCACAAGGCAAGCCACGGCTCATCGAACGTGCTGAGGGCGTAGCCTACACGCTCGTCAATGGTGAAGTGCTGTTTGCTCACAATGAGCACCAAGGCGGCTTGCCAGGACGCATCGTCAAGAGTGTGGCGACATGATACAAGCAGAAAGATCCTGAGCGAAGGAGAGCAGCAGCCTCGCGTGTTGAAATAAGCTCCTCTGACATATAGTCTCGGGACTTCCTGAACGCCACCAGTCTCTGAAGACTGGTACACAGACGGTAATGGACGGTAATGATTTGCAAATAGCCGAAGGAGGGCATGCAGTATGACAGCACGACCAGATTCCCCAATGCAGGTTGGGATGGCCGCAATCTGCCAAAATCCGGACCAGAAGATTTCGGATTATGAGGTGTACAAGAATGAAATACGGCTGGCCGACCTGGCCGAGCCACTCGGATTCGACTCGATTTGGAGCGTTGAGCACCATTTCACTGATTACACCATGGTGCCTGACGTCATGCAGTTCCTGACTTACATGGCAGGTCGGACCAAGAACGTGAAACTGGGCTCAATGGTGCTGGTCTTGCCTTGGCATGATCCGATGCGCGCCGCCGAGGAAATCTCGATGCTCGACGATATGTGTGATGGCCGCCTGATTCTGGGCATTGGCCGTGGCGCTGGTCAGGTAGAATTTGAAGGCTTCCGAGTTGATATGGGTGAATCCCGCGAGCGTTTTGTAGAAGCCGCTGATATGATCCTGACCGGTCTCGAACAGGGTTACTGCGAGTACGAGGGACAATACTATAATCAGCCCAAGAAAGCCATTCGGCCCAATCCGTTCAAATCGTTTAAAGGCCGGACCTACGCCGCAGCCGTATCACCCGAGTCATCCGAGATCATGGCTAAATTGGGCGTTGGCATCCTGATCATTCCGCAGAAACCGTGGGAAGATGTTGCGGTTGAACTTGAGACCTATCGGACGGTCTACCGCGAGACCAATGGCGCCGAAGCACCACCACCGATTGCTGGTGGCTGGGTCTTCTGTGATAAAGATGCCGGCCGCGCCGAAGAAATAGCCCGAAAGTATATTGGTGCCTACTGGCAGTCGGCGCTGAAGCACTACAATTTTGGTGGCGATCATTTTGCCAAGACCAAAGGCTATGAGTTCTACGGCAAGATGGCTGAATCGATGGGCAGTGTTGAAGGCGTCACCGATTTCTTCCTGAATCTCCAAGTCTGGGGCACGCCAGATCAGTGCTTTGAGAGAGTCCTCGATATCCGCTCCAAGATCGGCTGCGATGCATTCAATGGTGTGTTCAGCTATGGCGGTATGCCGTACGAAGACAGTGAAAAGAGCCTGCGGCTGTTTGCCAGCGACGTCATGCCTAGACTGCAACAGTTGGGTCAAAAAGCGGTTGCCTAGTCCAAAGGCAATCCTGATATCAACTCGTATTGTCCAATAAACAGGCTCCTTCCTTTGTAACGAGGAAGGAGCCTGTTCTGCCTTCCCGATGTCCCGACGTAGTCTCTCTTTGATCTCTACTTGTCAGGCTCCTTCCTCGTTTATATGCTCTAGCCGATATCACTCACCCGATAGGCGCAGGCCCGTTCTGGCGAGTACAGGAGGATAAAAATGAACGCCGATAGCATTCTGCATACCCAGCTGTGTGAACGGCTCAATATTGCGTATCCGATTTGCCAAGCGGGAATGGGTTTTGTGGCGCCGGGCCGCTTAGCCGCAGCCGTCTCCGCAGCGGGTGGTCTCGGCGTGCTCGGGGCAGGCTCAATGACGGCCGCTCAGCTCCGTGAAGAGATTCATGTTGTTCGGGACACGACTGACAAGCCTTTTGGGGTGGATATTCTCTTTGCCCAGATCAAAGCCGACCACACCGATCAAGTCGTCCGCTATGCTGATGAGGTCAATAAACTCATCCAGGTGACGCTTGAAGAGAAAGTCCCAGTCCTGATTGCTGGGCTTGGCACGCCAGCAGGTGTGGTGCCCGATGCGCATGCCCAAGGCATGCTGGTGATGGCGCTGGCTGGCAATGTGAAGCAGGCAACCCGCTTGGAGCGAGATGGGGTGGATATTCTGATTACCCAAGGCCATGAGGCTGGCGGGCATACGGGTCGGATTGGCACGCTGGCCTTGGTGCCGCAGGTGGTTGATGCCGTCAATGTCCCGGTCGTGGCCGCCGGTGGCATCGCCGATGGCCGCGGCTTAGTCGCCGCCCTGGCGTTGGGAGCCTGTGGCGTGTGGATGGGCACCCGGTTTATTGTGACAGACGAGGCGCTGGCGCATGTCAACTACAAAAATAAGATCGCTGAGATCAATGAAGAAGGTACCGTCATCACTCGGTGTCATAGTGGCAAGCCGTGCCGCCTGATTCGTAACGATTTTACCAACTCGTGGGAAGGGCGAGAACACGAGATCCAGCCTTTCCCAATGCAGACGATTCAGATCGGACGGGAGGCCGCAATGAAAGCCCGCTACGACGGTAAGGTTGAAGAGGGTGGTCTGCCTGCTGGACAGATCTCGGGCCTGATTACATGCATAAAGCCGGCCGGGATAGTCGTATCAGACATCGTGGCTGAGGCAGTGACTGTGTTGGATGGGGGGCTGCGGCGTAGCGAAGGAGGAGAATGAGGACGGCGCTCGGCGGTATAAGCAGGCATCTCAACAGGTATGAGGGGAGGGGATATGCCTTTTGTCGAAACAAACGGCGTCAATATGTATTACGAGGTCCATGGAGGGGGACCGGCGCTGGTCTTGGCCCATCCAGGCGGTGGGAGTCATCTGAGCTGGTGGCAACAGGTACCGATCTTTGCCGAGTCGTTTACCTGTATTGTGTTTGATCATCGTGGGCATGGGCTCACCCGTGATGTGCCTGATGATCCTGGAGCCCACGCCTATCCGCAGGATCTGCTGGGCTTGCTTGACCATTTGGATGTTGAGAAAGCCGCGCTGGTTGGACAGTCGATGGGCGGCTGGACGTCGATAGGGCTGGCGGCAGCGCATCCACAGCGTGTCAGTGCCTTGGTGCTGGGAGATTCGACTGGGGGAGTACGTGATACGGCGATCGACCAGCATATGACTGCAATGATGAAAGCTGGCGCACGTCGGATTTGGGCTGGAGCGTACACGCAGCAATTTGCTGCGGACAAGCCAGCTCATCGCTTTCTGTACCATGAGATTACGACGATGAATTTGCCCAAACCCGCTAATCTTGGGGCGCAGTTTGACGTTGCATACCAGGTTGAGGCTATTGTCGAATATCAGATCCCGGCTCTTTTTATTGTTGGTGAAGAAGACAGTTTGATGCCGGCTCATCTTATTGAGCGCGTGGCCCAACGTTTGCCGGGATCACAGATTGTTAAAATCTCTGATGCCGCCCACTCAGCCTATTACGAGAAACCGGACGAATTTAACCAGCTCGTCCTGAATTTTTTACACGAGACAGTCCACTAAGGACGCTGGAAAATGATGGACGATGAACGGCGGACAAAGAAGACGGTCGGTACGCTCCTAAACTGGGTGCTTGGTGTGTTGCTTGGGGCGACTGCTGTCAGTGTTCCGCAGGCTGTAGAGGCTGAGGATGCGCCGATGGTTCGTGTTCCAGCCGGGGAATTCTTGATGGGCGCCACCCAGGAAGAACAACACAAGGGGTTCAATTTTGGCTGGCAAGGGCCGATGCAAAACCGGATACACTTTCTGGTGCAGAACTCCGGGCCGCAGCATAGCGTCTATCTTGATACGTTTCACATTGACAAACACGAAGTGACGAACCGCGCCTATCGTACTTTTGTTGAGACCACCGGTCATCGACCGCCGACCTTTTGGAAGAGTCCGCGTCATGTGTCTGAACCTGATCAACCGGTGGTTGGTGTTTCGTGGCACGACGCGCAAACGTTTTGTCAGTGGAGCGGCCAGCGCCTGCCGACCGAAGCGGAGTGGGAAAAGGCGGCTCGGGGCACGGATGGACGACGCTATCCATGGGGCAATGACTGGGACGCCACGCGTTTGCATACGGCTGATGGTGTGGCTGGACAGCAGCTTGATACATTTGAGGCGTGGTCAGAGTGGCAGAGCGCTATGACGTCCGGTATGGGCACAGCGCGGCCCGCTGCGGTGGGTTCGTATCCAACTGGAGCCAGTCCGTATGGGGCGTTGGATATGGCTGGTAATGTGTGGGAGTGGGTGGCGGATTGGTATGATTCGGACTATTACAAATCTTCCCCTGCTCGGAATCCAACTGGTCCCGAGCAGGGGGCCCCCAAGGTGCTGCGTGGCGGAGGCTGGGACGTGCCGCAGGTTATTCCGCTGACGTGGTTGCGGGATCACTTTATTCCGCCCGATTTTGCGGGCAGTCCGGTGACCGGCTTTCGGTGTGCGGCAGCGACGCTGCCAGGGATGCGGGTAGTGAAAGCGCTTCTGCCAGAGTTCCCGTAGGGTGGCTTATCCATCCTATGGCTGGCCTGTTATCGAGAGAAGTGCCGTTTACTTAAGCGCCAAGGGATTCACAGGCGAGCCAACCGCGCCGCTCACCCTCAGCGGTTGGGCAACTAAGAGGAACGTATACACCCCATCTGCCACACAGTCTTGACTTAAGGCTTCTAAGTCCCAGATTTCTCCGAGCATCATGCCCATATCTCGAATGACGAGCAGGTGAAAAACAAGGGTGGCGTCAGGGAACTCAGAGGCAAACACTTCGACGGCAATATTGTCGCTGGCGACTGCGGCGATCTGCTTGTTGTGTAGCCATTCAGCGCAGCGCCAACTCAGACCGGGGGAGGCCAATGCCCAGGTGTCACCGTCGCCGATATCGAGAAAATTGAGCCGCCAGCCAGTGCGGATAATCAGAACATCGCCAGACTCGATGGTGACTCCCTCTGCTTGGGCGACCGCCTCTAATTCCTCTGGATAGATAATACTGCTGGCCTCCAGATGTCGCACTCCACGATGTTGGGCGACGTCGAGCAGCACCCCGCGTGAGACGATCATGCCCCGGCCGGCGACTTGGTCGATGCTGTCCTTTGTTGCGCCGAAACTGGTCACGGCTGAAGCGGGGTAGCCATTGTACAGCTGGCCATCGTAATACACGTGAGAAAGAGCATCCCACTGGGTGCTGCCTTGGAGCGGCATAATAATGTAGTCATCGTTAAAACGCAGGGGGCCTTTCCAGAACTCGGCAATCTGGGCCTCGGTACTGCCGCCCCAGCCTTCTAAATGACGCGCAACCTGCTCATCGCCGCCGTCAACCGACATGATATGAATGGGATTGCGACGAAAGCCGTGGGCGCCTTGGGGGCCATACGCGTCGATCGGTATACTGAGTGGAAAGACTTTGCCTTGACTCGCCAGAGTTGAGGCGTCGGCGATCTTTTGGGGAGTGATGTAATTTAAGGTGCCGAGTTGATCGTCTGCACCCCAGTTGCCCCAGTTGCGTACCTTTTTTGCGACTGCTCGCCAATCGTCTGCCATATGATCCTCCTGTCTCCCAACTGTATTTCAAAAAAGCGTCACAGCATGGCATGGGGGCCGGCGCTCCGTCAAGCGAATCGTCGCTGCTCCGGATCTGGCCGGTGCAGACTCGCGGACTGAATCTGGTTCCTTGCTTACCTTGTGGCGCTAGTAGGGACGATATACCCTTCCCCTTTCGTATTGCTACGAAACAAAGAAAGGATAGTGTTCTCGCCTTGGCTTACCTCCTCTTACTCGGCATGGTTTTTCTGTGGGCAGGGAATTTTCCAACCAGCAAATTTGTGCTTGGCGACATTGGTCCGCTCACCCTCATCACTCTGCGTACGCTGGTCGGGGCCATTGTGCTGACCGCTCTGGGCTGGAAATCAACCCCAAACTGGTGGGCAGCCTTACGTGAAGATCCCAAAAGTACCGTGTTTCTCGCCTTCACGGGGGTGGTCGCTTCTGGCATGCTCTTCTATCTGGGGTTACGGATTACGACGGCATCGAATGCTGGCATCCTCGCCGCCGCAACTCCGATTTGGGTGACATTATTGTCCTGGGTATTCTTGAAGGAGCGGCTGGGGGTAGTGAATGTCGCTGGGGTAGTGCTGTCCTTCAGCGGACTGGTGACCATTCTGTGCCAAGGATCATGGGCGAATTTACTAAACCGCTCATTCAACTGGGGAGACATCCTGATCTTGATCGGCCAGCTCAGCTGGGCTGCTTATACCGTCTACGGTCGGATTGTGTTGGCCCGCCGTTCGCCTACGGCGACGACCGCGAGCGCCTATCTGGCTGGCTCTGTCATGTTGCTGCCGGTCTGTTTTCTGGAATCTCCATTCAGCATCTCGTACGAGTTCTCCCCGTTGGCGTTGGCGGCCATCGGCTACCTGTGTTTGCTGTCTCCCTTCACGAACCTGTTGTATTATTATGCGCTCACCCGGGTCAGTCCGCATCGGGCGGCCGTGTTTATGAACCTGATTCCGATTATTGTGATGGTGTTTTCTGCGGTTTTCCTCGGCGAGCAGATTACTCAGGTCCAGATTGTAGGAACGGGGATGGTCATTGGAGGGGTTGTTCTGACGACCCGGTTCTGAATACAGATGCCACAAGCAGAAAGGATACCATTTTTCTTTGGCCTATTTTCAGTCCGCTTGATGAAAACGAGAGCGCGTTCCCAGCTCCTTCTTTGTCGAGCCAGACGATCCCCCGGAGCGCGTGGTTTCCTGGTTAAAAAGGACAGCAAAGAGCGCGCAGGATTTTTCGTTCGGTTTTAATCTTCAACGTTATTGTTCGCCCAGTATTGAGCACGGAGCAGGGAGTAAAGACACAAGAGAGTTTCGCCGTCTGCTTCCTCAGGACTCGGAACTCAGTCCCTTTTTCCCGATTGATTTCTTCGCCTTCCTGGGGTATCTGGCTAGTAGACTCGCTGAGAAACCCCTGCAAGGAGGAGCGCATGCCAGGACCGCTTGAGGGCATTCAGGTGCTTGACCTGACGCGACTTGCACCCGGCCCGTTTTGTGCGATGATTGTGGGAGATTTTGGAGCCGATATCACGCGTATCCAAGAACCCGGCCTGCCCACTGGGTCCATCATCAGTCCGGCACCTTGCACCAGATTTAGGTGAACATACAGAAGAAATCCTGACTGGCTTGGGCAGCGCAGCACGGGAAATCACCCGGTTGCGCGAAAAGGGAGCAATCAGGTAAGAGTAACGGACATAACCGGGGTTAATATGCAAGAACCATCCCGCACTGTGGCGTTTACACACAAAGCCCGCCTAGAGAGTGTGACCCGCACACGTCTGGTCAAAGGAACGGCGGTAGTGTTGCTGTTTATCTTTGCCACAGCAGCGTTGCAAGGCAACTGGGTGAGTGTCTTAGTGTGGATGAGTGGCGCTGCTGGTCTCTGGATTGTGTGGGAAACGCGGCGTCGGCAGCGTGAGCGGGCCGAGCGTCTGGGAGAGCTAGACGCCATGTCAGATGCAGACTTTTCCCGCTATGCGGCCGATCTGTTACGTTCCCAAGGCTTTGCGGTCAATCCCAATCCTGAGTTTCCCCATCCCGGGATAGATTTTTTGTTGACCAGAAGCAGCGAGCAGCGTGTGTGTCGGCTACATCGTCAACAGCGACGGATTGGCGAGCGGGTGATTCTTGAAACACTGGCTGGAATGGAAGCCCAGGGTTGTCAGGCTGCAATGGTTCTTGCCAATCAAGCCTTCTCTCTGGGTGCCCGGACGCTTGCCCGCCGCGAGAACTGTGTTTTGATCGATCGCGAAGCCCTGGTCAACCTGATTGCTCAGCACCGCCAGGGCCATCGGGTGCTCGCCTTTCAACGCCTACGCGAGACCAGCGGACGGCGTATCCATCGTCGAAAATAGCCGAAAATAAGTGATGCCTTCCACACTCAGCCTCATGGTGAGTCCGTCGGAGTCGGGAGGGAGCCATGATTACCTTCATCACCGGGAATGTGTGTAAAGCTGCTGAAGTCGAACGTTTGCTCGGCTTTCCGCTGAGGCACGAGTCTGTATCTGTAGAAGAAATCCAAGCGATCGACCTTGAGCCTGTCGTCTGTTATAAAGCCGCACTCGCGTATACTGCCCTGCGCCGACCTGTTCTGGTTGAAGATACGGGGCTGGCATTGAGCGCTATGAATGGATTCCCCGGCGCGTTAATCAAATGGTTTTTACAGTCACTGGGGACGGACGGAATTTGCCGCGTGCTACAGGCTGAGACTGATCGACAGGCACGCGCCACAACCGTATTTGGCTATCACGATGGGACTCGCTGTCACGTCTTTGCAGGCACGGTGGCGGGCAGTATTCCACACACACCGCGCGGAACCCGAGGGTTTGGCTGGGATTCTATCTTTCAGCCACGTGGCAGTACCCGAACGTTTGCAGAGATGACAGCCGAGGAGAAAGATCGCTTTTCCATGCGCCGTTTGGCGCTCGAACAGTTTCGGAACTCAAGGCTGATTTTGGACTGAGGCGATAATCCGAATCCGCTGGCCCGGTCGGTTGACGTGAGCTCTCGGGCCACATATGTCTTGAGCCGCATGGCGCATGAGACAACCGCTCCCCAATTTTTGTCTGATATTTTGCCTCGGGTGAGTCGCTCTTTCTCTTTGAGTTTGCGAATCCTGCCCGCAAACGTACGCCAATCGCTTGGCTTGGCGTATTTATTCTGTCGGGCAGCGGATACCATTGCCGACACCGCCCTGCTGCCGCTCGCACAACGCCAGACCCAGCTGAATCAGTATAGCTTGGCCTTTGCTGCGGGCGACCTCAGCACGGTGTCTCTTGTACAGCAGCAGCTGAGCGAACAACAGCACGACCCCGCTGAACGAGAGTTGCTGCGCCAGCTCGGGACCTGTTTTTCCCTGCTGTCCGGTCTTCCCCGAGACGATCAACAGCGGATTCGTGAGCTCGTTTTGACCCTGATCCAGGGCATGCAGATGGACCTTGCGGTCTTTCCCAGCGAAATTGAGGGAGCAGCCGGCAAGGTAGCCGCGTTGCAGACTCGAGCGGATCTTGATCAATATACCTATTATGTTGCGGGTTGTGTTGGAGAGTTCTGGACGAAGACAACCGTGGCCCGTCGTCCAGCCTTGCGGCATTGGGACGTTCCAGTCATGACCGAACGTGGCATGCAGTTTGGCAAGGGCTTACAGCTCACCAATATCCTGAGAGATCTGGCCGAGGACTTGCGGCTTGGCCGATGCTATCTGCCACACGAGGATCTCGCCGCACTTGGTGTGAGACCTGAAGAATTATTCGAGCCGGCGTGTATCAGCCGGGTGCGGCCTCTGCTCAACGAGCTGCTTGATCTCACCTTGTCCTATTATCAGGCGGGCTGGGCGTATACCTTAGCGATTCCACGCAGGGAATGGAGGCTACGTCTGGCGTGTGCGTGGCCGTTGCTGATCGGCGTCTCAACCTTGGCCCTCATCCGGCATTCCTCTCAGCTGCTTGACCCTGGCGTCCGACTGAAAATTGCCCGCTCCCAAGTATATGGGCTTGTCTTGCGCTCGTTCGTCACAATTTGGTCTAATCGCGCCCTGCAGCGCCAGTATGTCCGACTCCAGAAAAGCGGCAGAAACGGGATTGGGGGATAGGGATTGGAGCTTGGAGAAGATGGGAACACAGAAACGCACGCTCAAACAAAATCCAGCATCAATTGAAACCCTGCCAGATTATCTGCGTGAAAACCTCGACCTCGTTCTTATCGGTCTCAATCCTGGTCTCTACTCGGCCCAGATCGGGCAATATTTTGCGCGCAAGCAGAATCGGTTTTGGACCGCGCTGTCAGCTTCTGGATTGGTGCCGGAGCCGGTTGGTGCCGGAGACGAGAAACGCTTGTTGGACTGGGGGATTGGCTTGACCGATGTGGTCAAACGGCCGACTGGTGGCATCCACGAATTGACGACTGAAGAATTCCGTCAGGGAGCACAGGTGCTGCGCAAAAAGATCGCACGGTATAAGCCGGGTATCATCTGTTTTAATGGCTTAACCGGTTATCGGATGTGCTGCGAGACCAAAGAAGGTCGAGTCGGGAGGCAGGCGGATCGTTTTGAGGGCGCGTCGGTGTTCGTGCTGCCGTCTACTAGCCCACGCAATGCCCACTATTCACTGCAAGACATTATCGCTGCGATGCGAGAGCTAAAGCAGTATCGAGACGAACTCTCCTAACAATTGAGGGGGCGAAATTTTGCACTGTTCGGGCTTATGCTGCATCATGCTCCACTATGGCCATCTGTCGTCGCCCTAGTATGTTGCCTGTGATAGGGTAGGAAAATCGCTGACCATTCAAGCATGGGGAGGATGTATTTTGCGAAATCAATTCTTTCGACTGCCAATCTTTTTGTTGTCTTTTATGTATTTTTTACTGGCAAGCTGTACTCCGACTATGCCACCGCGAACGCGGACAGTTGAAGCACCTAAGCTGACCTGTGAGCAGGCCAACCGTCTGGCCTATCGGTCTGTCACCACATTGGGGCATCCCGTTGAGTCGGTTCAGGTCGCGACTCCAGGATCGGTGGGTTACATTGTGGCTGGACCCCGAGAGGGGGATGACGGAGGACGGGTGACGATCACCTGTGGCACGACTGGTGCCACGGTTGTTCCAGAAAAGGCTGGCGTGGGCCTCCCCTCGTTTGTGGGGGCGGCTGAACGGCCAGGTGGCTTTCATAATAATTTCGCTCGCACCTTCGGTATCTTAGCTCACAGCCAAGAGGTGTATGCCAAGCAGGAAGCCAAGGGTGGACTGAATATGAAGCTGACTCCGTATAATGGATTTGAGTCGCAGATCGAACTCGGGTCCGATCTACCGGCCAGCGGTATTTTACCAGTCAAAGTCGAGATCCATAACAACACCCCCCGCCCGTATGGCATCGAATTAGACAAGGTCTATCTCCGAGCTGCAGGGGGAGGGCGTGTCACTCCAGTTGCGGCACCGGCAGCAGGCCAGAGCAAAGCCTTGCAGGCGGATACTATTCAACCAGGACAAGAAGTGACAGGATTTCTGTTTTATCCGATGGGAACCTACAGCTCAGCCAGCACGATCATGATTGATAAAGAAAACAACGAACGCGAGGGATTCTCGATTCAGTTTGAGCAGTAGGGGACAGGAGAGCGAGACAAGATAAGGCCAGCGGGTTGAGGGAAGCGTTCTCATTCGAAAAGTTCTGAGTGGATTCCTAGGTGGCTTGGCCTCAACTCAAAATCGGTGATCGAATGGATGAGGAACCAGTCAGAAGCAGGGAGTCCGCCATTGGCAATAATTTGCCGATAAAATAGTTCGTAGGCTGTCGAAATTGATAGGCCTGACTCGCCGAGGATCGCTTCTGCTGCCTTGCCTTGGGTTTTGAACTCTGAAGAGACTGAGGTCGTTCTCATGCCCCCGCTCTTAGCGCCGCCCCTCGGTCAGCTTATTTATATCGTAGCGCTCCTCGACCTCCTCCTCTGTCACTGCGGGATAGACAATCTCATACGCCGAGAAAATCGTGGCCTGTTCTTTTTGCATGTCGATGATCGTGAAGCCGATGTTGCGTGGGAGCTGTGTGCCCCGGTCGGTGTCCGGCTGGGTGGGGTCTTCGGACCAGCCGTGTAACATGTCAATGACTTTCCATAACTTGCCTTCTCGGTCGAAGATCAATACCAAGGCGGTCTCATAGGTCTGGGCGTCCCAAAAGTAGATCTTGCTGCCATAGGCCCGCTTGCCGCCGATAGGAGTCTGCTCAACTATCGCGCACGGGCGGAGTTCCCAACGATCATTTGGTACCCAGCCGTTGGGTCCGTAAAAGCGGGCATACGGATGGCCTGAGTTCATGACGTGTAGCAGGACCTTCCAGCCCAGAAATTTCCAATCATGATCAAGGACACGACCGGAGAAACCGGTGAAATCATCCAGGGTCATTTCGGTTCCGCCGACGGAGTCATCCCGTTCGATAACCGATAAGCGCCGGACTTTGCGCAGCTGGGGCAGAAAACCCCAGGCATCATCTTGAAGACGCGGATCATTGTAGCGATAGACCAGAAAACGTGTGCCGCGCACATCGTACGGTTCGAGGAACTCGACGTAGTCTTTATATTCAAACCGCCCGGCATCGCTGACTGGGAGCAGATGGCCGTCGTTTGGGAGCTGGGCTAAATGGCTGTGGTAGGCACGCTGGTACATCGCAACGATATGTCGAATGGCTTTTCCGCCGCCTTGGATCAGATCCGGCGGAAATCCTGGGAGGGGGGCAGCCGGGCCGCCTTTTTCGAGCAGCGCACCTAAATATTTCCGGACGTGCATGCCATAGTGCTGCCAGCGATAGTTAAAATTCCAAGCTGCCCTCAGACCAGCGGTCGGGTCATTGGGGTTGATGAGAGCGCGAGCGAACGGTCGGCCAGCAATATAATTTTCAACCGCTCCATCCTCGGCCAAAACGGTTTGGCCAGAGTAGCGTTCCGTCGCAGCGAGATAGTCTGGGTGTGGGGCGTAATTGCCTGACGGCGAGACGTGGAACGCGACCCCATCAAAATTAAATTCATCGATATATCTGGGTGGGAGAAAGGGGCGTAGCTTGTCGATATCGGTTCGGGTGAGCACCTGTCCTTCCTCAAACTCAGGTGTGGTCTCCAGATTTGTTGTGATCCAGTTTTCCATATCCGTCCGGGTGGGCAGGGATTGCTGGTCGGCTCGGCTCGGGCTGTCAGCTTGTAAAACGACGAGCGTGATACATAGGAAAAACGCTGATAGTGAAAATACGTATCGAGCCACAGTATCCTCCAAAAAGAGAAAAGAACACAGTGAGCCTAGCCGAGGCGGGAGAGAGCTGCAATTGCCTCACCCGGTAACGACACGAGGAAACACAAGGTTTCGTCTTAGCGAGCTTCTACGGATGGTAAGGTCTCCGCCTCGCGGAAGAAGGCGCTCCACGTAGACAGACCAGCGCCGAGCAGGCCAATAGCAGCGGCACACAGAAAAGTGGTGGTGAAATCGGTCGCTTCTAAGACCAATCCCAAACCAATAGAGCTCAAGCCCACACCCACATCAAACGCACCCATGAGGGTGGCGAGTGCTGGACCGCGATCGTGGTCAGTTGATTGATCAACAACTTGGGCCATGAGTGCAGGCTGTACGCCACCAAATCCAAAGCCTTGTAGGATCGCCGCGCTGAGCATGCCGAATTGAGCCGTCGAGAAGGCGAGGACAGTCATCGCAGTGGCTAGTAAGAGCATGCCCGGGATAATCACAGCTGGTCGGCCAAAACGATCTGAGAGCCTCCCGGCAAAGGGACGTGACAGAACAACGGTGATGGAGTACACGGTAAAAAACAGACCTGGGTTGCCAAGCTGATGAGCCTGCACAAAGAGTGGCAGAAAGGACACGACGGTGCCAAAGGTCATCGTCATGCAGACCGCAATCAGACTGGGAAACAGGGCGGAACGGCTGAATAATGGTGGACGTTCTGCTGTGGTGTGACTCGGCGGGGTACGTTTTGGTTCGTGGATGAATTGGGTGAGCAAGAAGCTGGCCAGCGCCAGGACTGAGGAAAACCAAAACAGGTTGATAAAGCCGATCGTTCCAACGAAGTAGGCTCCCAAGGCTGGGCCAATTGTCATGGACAGGTTCAGAGCCATGCCGTAGTAACCCATGGCTTCTCCGCGGCGGGCGGGTGGAGACAGGTCTGCTACAAAGACGCTGGACGCGGTTGTATAAATGGCAATGCCAATCCCGTGAAAAAAGCGCAATCCCAACAGGACGGAGACTGATCCGGCCAAGGTGTATAGAGCCGGGGCAAGGCAATAAATGAAGGTGCCCAGGCTCAGTCCACTTTTGCGGCTCCAGATGGAAACCATTCGCCCAGAGAAAGGCCGGGTTAATACTGCGGCGATGGCAAACGCTCCCATAATCATGCCTACTTGGGATTCTGCCCCATGCAGTTCCTGAACGACAAAGAGAGGCAAGATGGCAAAAAGCAGGAACATGCTTCCGGAAAAGAGAAAAGCGCTGACACACAGCAGTACGTAATTTCGGGTGAAAAGGGCTTCTTGCGGAGCCTGGTCTGGAAGACGCTGGGGTGCCACGGCAGGTGCTTGGGGGGATGGAGACATGGCGGCCGAGTGTATCTGGGCGGGGCAGGTGTGACAAGGCAGCTGGGGAGATTGACAGGCCGTAGGGGAAGGAGCGGAATAGACACGCGGAATAGACACTATGGACACACCACGATTCTTCTGTGGCCTGCTCCTGCTTGGTGTTTGTATATTGACCTGGGGCTGTGCTGAAAAAAAAGAAAACTTCATGGCCACAGGCCAAGGGCTGCAAGCGCGGACTTTATATGGCCCAGCTGAGGCAGAGTATCGGCGGGCGATCAAAGAAGATCCGACCAATGTTGAGGCACACTATCGGCTTGGTTCACTCGCCAACCAGCTGGGCAATACGGTTGGTGCGGAAAAAGAATATCGGGCGGCCTTGCAGGTGAATGCCACGCATCCGGCTGCTCAGTCCGCGCTGGCCGATATTTTGATCAACCGTGGGGCAGCGGCTCGGCGACAGGGCAAGGGCGATGACGCACGGCGTGAGCTCGAAGAAGCTGTCAAGGTCTACCCTGGATCGAGTAGCGCTCATTTAGAACTTGGTGTGATATACGAAGAGGCTGGACAGATTGAGAAAGCCGTTCAGGAATACCAAGCCGCGGTGAAAGCTGACGCCGGAAACGTGGCTGCTCGGCTCCGATTAGGTCAGGGCTATAACGCGCAGAAACAGTACGAACCGGCGGCAGCGGCTTTTGAAACAGTTCTGGCGGAAAATCCGGATGAGGCTGAGGCACATGCCGGACTTGGGGTGGCATATTTTCACCTGGGAAAGCCTGACCAGGCGAAAAAGGCGTTTGATCAGGCCGTCCGCAAGCATTTGGTTGCAGGACGACGAGATCTCGCTCGGCAGGTGAAGAGTGAGGCGGATAGGCTGATGCCGGGCGGAAAGTGAATACAACGTGAAACGTAAAAAGACTTTAAACCTGGAACCCATTCACAGCATCACATCTCCCCCATTTGGACTGAGGCACTGCCCAACAAAGTGACGTGCTTCGTCCGAGGCTAAGAAGACATAGGCTGGCGCGATTTCGTCTACGGTGGCCAAGCGGCCTTTGGGGATGCTAGCTCGGATAGTTTCAATCGCTTCTGTGTCGAGACCGTCAAGAATAGGCGTTTGGGTTGCGCCTGGAGCGACGCAGTTGGCGTTGATATTGCGGGTGCCAATTTCGTGTGACAGCGAGCGGGTAAAGCCGATGATGGCGGCTTTGGCGGCGCAGTAATGGCTGAGTCCCGGCGCGCCTTTATAGGCAAGTTGTGAGGCGGTGTTGATGATCTTGCCGGAGTCTTGCTGGTACATGATCGGCAGTACACAACGGGTACACAGGAAGACACTGCGTAAGTTGACCGCTAACATGTGGTCCCACATCGTGGTGGACATGTTTTCCACCAGTGCAGCATTGCCAATGCCCGCGTTATTGACCAAGATGTCGATGCGTTTGTAGGTTTGCAGCGTCGTATCAACTAAGGTCTGAACCTGATCTTCCTGGGAGACGTCGGCTTGGACTGCAATGACGCGGCATCCGATGGCTGCAATAGCGTCTTTGACTTGGGTGACATTCTCGAGTTGGGAATCGTTTGGATAATTGAGCACCAAGTCGGCACCTTCCTGAGCAAAGGCGAGAGCGACAGTTTTGCCGATGCCGCTGCTGGAGCCGGTGATGAGAGCAATTTTATTGTCGAGTTTGCCCATTGGGTGTCCCCTTATATCGGACTATTTTTGACCTGGACATCACGCAGAATTTCATTCGCCTGATCCCACAGTAAATTGAGCGCCGTCTCCGTATCAAAAGCATTTGGAGCCTCGGCTTTGGCTCCGACAGCTGCTTGCAGGAAGGTATGGCGGCGTATCCAAGCTGTAAACGGTGCTTCGCTTGCTGGGGTAGGCTGGGTGGCCACTTTCCGTTCTGTGTCCCAGTGCAAGACTTCCTCGGCAGTGCGCAAATTGGTCAGCATCTGCTCAACTTGTGCCTTTAAGTGGGAAGGCACGGCGTCGAGTTGTATTGCTGCAAGAGATTCTAGGGACTGAAGGGCGGTCTTATAGCTTGTGTGATCAGCGCCAGCATAGGCTTGATCTAACAAGGAGCGGATTGCCGCAGCGATTTTTTGGTGTCCAGTCTGTGGAGGCTGGTCCAGCCACTGGCAGCTGACTGGAAAGAAAAAGAGGAAGAGCCAGAGGGAAGTCCGCTTTAAAATTGGAGATGCGGTTACAAAGAGCTCCCTCTCCCTCAGGGAGAGAGCTAGGGTGAGGGTGTCGAACATGGTACGACAGCCGCGCATCACCCCGACCCTCTCATTGAAAGGGAAGGAGGAGGGGCACATAGAGTTTTATCGACAGCAAACATTGAAGAAGAACCTGTCCTACGCCGCCTCTTTCTTCACCCCATTGCTGGCCCAATTCTTGGGCAGCGCTGGCGGGGTAGGCGGCTCTAAGCCCGTTTCTTCTTTGCACTTGGCAAGCAGCTCAGACAGCGGCGGGCCAAAGTCAAAGGTTTGCTCCTCGCTACGATTTTGGGCTATTTTTTCGCGCAAGTGGCGAGTCGCTTCTTCATCGACCTGTTGCGTTTCAGCATCAATCACGACGCCATAGTCGTTGCGGGCTTTCTCAGCCGAGACGAGCTCGCGCAACACATCCGTGCGAACTTGTTCGGCCTCTCGCTGCAACGGATCTCCCCAACCGCCACCGCCCGCGGTTTGGTAAATCAGCTGATCGCCCGGCTCCACTTTGATCTGATCGCACTTGGATGGCAGAACTTCTTGTGTTCCATCAGTCCGAATCAGAATCTTTTTGGATCGCATACCGGGCTTGCCGCCTAAAATGCCCCACGGGGGGGTTAACCAGCGATCATCGTGAATCGCAATCTCACCCGACTCCAAAAAGGTATACCATTTATCAATCCCGTTCCCGCCACGATGCAGACCTGCACCGCCGGAATCCGTCACCGAGGCATAACGATCAACCCGCATCGGGCAGTAGCTCTCCAGATATTCCGTTGGAATATTGGTGAACAGCGGCCACCACGAATGGCCATCTATGCCGTCGCCAATCGGCCGACCGGGGATGCCGCCGTAGCTGATCTCCATAATGAAGAAAAACTCGCCGTCTTTGTCGTTTCCGCTGTACAGAAGGTGCGGGCTGGTCCCATAACCGGCAGCTGTCGTCAGCTCAGGGCTCTTTTGACCTAAGCAGCCGCTCATGACATCAAACAGCCGAGCTAAGGCATGCGTGCGGCAGCCGAGCGCGGCCGGGAATTTCGGATGCAGCAGAGAGCCGTCTGGCAAACGGGCTTCGATCAGATCATAGAACCCATCGTTGAATAGAATCTGCGGGTCGTAGACCATAATGAGGTAGACACCGATGAACATCTTGAACATGCCCTCATTCAGGTAGAAGTTAATCGGCCCCGTCGCCTGCGGATCAGTCCCGGCCCAGTCGAAGACAGCTTTGTCGCCTTCGCGCCAGATGGTGAGTTTCATTTTGAAGGGACCGTTACCCAGGCCGTCGTCGTCGACATAGTCCTCAAAAGACTGCGGCTCGGTCGAGATATTGCGCTCAATGAGCATCTTCATTGCACGATGGGTACGGTCGAGCAGCGCCTGGCAGGCGGCCAAATATGTATCACGGCCAAAGCGCTCACACAGTTCTTGCACGCGTTGTTCGGCAGTTTTGCAACCGGCGACAATACCCATCAAATCCGAACGATTCATGACTGGGATACGAACGTTGTTGAGAATCAGGTTCAGGATATCTTCGTTGAGCTCGCCTTTTTCAAACAGTTTCACCGGCGGAATGCGCAGCCCCTCACCAAAGATTGATGTCGCGTTGGTGGGGAAAGAGCCGGGGAGG
Source organism: Binatia bacterium (assembly GCA_965231765.1). Taxonomy (GTDB): domain Bacteria; phylum Desulfobacterota; class Binatia; order Bin18; family Bin18; genus JAAXHF01. The sequence continues at coordinate 1,179,833 of OZ246887.1, read as the reverse complement.
GGACCACCGACATCCATTTGATGCCCGAACATCGACGTCCAGCCGATGAGTTCGTCGCCGTCGAATACCGGCACGAGGACGAGGAAGTCATTGATATGCGAAATCGCTCCACCGCACAGATACGGATCGTTGAGGAGGATGACATCCCCGGGGTAGATCGGCCGGTCGAAGGTGTCCATCATCTCCCGGATATACGAGCCGAACTGACCGACGACCATGCGGCCGTTAGGATCACAGATCATCGGAAACTCATCGTGCTGCTCCCGAATGACCGGTGACATGGCCGTGCGATACAGGACCGCGTCCATCTCATAGCGGTAGTTCTTGAGCGCGCTTTCGATGATGTCGAGGGTGATAGGGTCAACCTTGATGTCTGGAATCTTTGCGATTTTAACGTCACGCATAGCAGTGCTCCTTTTCTCAGCGGTGAGCTCTCAGCAGCTAGCTCTTAGCTCTTGGCCTGATTTGGCCGGATCAAAATATTTGCATAGCGATCGATCTCAGCCACAAAATTTGGTAAGACGACGCTCGTCTCCGCAGGGGAAATAGCTTCCAGGAGTTTTTTTGCGTCCTGTAGGATGCCCATATTCCCTTTCTCTTCTATCCAGCTATCAGCGGATGCGCTGGCTCTGCTTTAGGTGCAGTCGACGCCGAAGGGGAGCAGGAGCCGCACTATGTTGTCGTCGAGGTTCTCGAGCTCGGCGTCCGCCAACTCGACCAAGTTCAGGCCGTGCCGGGCGTAGATCGCCTGTTTTTCTTTCTTTCGCTGCGCGTAAGCCGGGTCCTTTTCCATTCCCCAGTACTCAATGTACACCTTGCTTTGAGGCAGATAGAAGTCACAGTAGGCATCTTCTTCGACGGGTAGTTTCCGCTCATAGGCGTGGACGATGGCGTGCATGTAGAGCCAGTTGTCAATCGACAGCTCCGCGCGCGAGCGGACGTAATGTCCGTCGGCGGCCCGGTATTTGGCGGGGAAGCGGGTGCGGAGATCCGCGACTTGCGGTTTTTCGGAGCTGGAGAGCAGAGGGCCTTCGCGGACTTCCGCTGTTTCCTTGGGGGCGTCTCTGCCGATCTCGTTCACCGTAGCGAGAAAGACATAGTTCCGGATCAGCTTGCCCGGCCAGACGGCGTAGGGGATGCCCTTGCCCTGCTGTTTGAACGTCTGGGTTTGTCCGCCCTGTTTTTCGCCCTGACGGGTGACTTTCCAGCCTTCGGTAAACTTCTCGATCCAACCCAGCTCGGCCAGGATCAAGTTGACGCGGGAGCCGGGCAGGTCCAGAGCCTTGCCGAGCTTTGAGGCGGTCAGCATATCCGCGCCGCCCCTACTGCCGGACTCCTGTCGGGCGAGGGGTGGATTTAGGGTCTGTTCGCTGATTGCCCGGAGCCGTTTGAGCTGGTCGCGGTCGGGCTCCTGCCGGGCGGGAGGCGGGTTTGGGGCCTCCCTGCCGCCGGTTTTGAAGTTGCTGTCTTTTTTAACGAGCACACCGGATTGCTGCTGCTTGTAGTGGTCGTAGCACAGTTTGTGTCCTTCCCGGTTCACAGGCTTATTACAGCCAGGAGCTTGACAGGAGTTCTGTGGCGGAGCCTCCTGGCTGGGAAGAAGGGATTTGATCCGGTCCACGAGGCGTTTTGACATTGGTATGAGTCTCCTGGGTGGAATTGTACAGCTTTCGGGCTAGAATCTATCTCAAAACTGTGGTGTCACTACCGACGGTTTACCGGCCTTTCCTGCTATCCTTACGCCATTGCCAAGGCGGCTTGAAAGAGCCTTGCCCAGATCCCATTTTTCCTTAACCGCGCATGGACTTCATGCACCATATACCGTAGGGAGTATTGTCTATACGCCATCGCATAGCCTTCAGACACCAGCCAGCTATTCAGGTTTGTTCCGCTCGCATCAGAGCACGTCCCTAGCATACGATTATGCCTGTCCCTATCGGATATCTCACAGGTAACAGGCAGCCATCTAATAAGGCGTCTTAAAGCCTTCGTAGCGACTATACCGCAACGGTAAGGCTTCCCGTTTGTATCTTTACGTCGTTGCTTGCGTTCCGGAGCGTCTATCCCGGCCAGCCTCACACGTTTTCCAGCAATCAGGAGCGTATCAGCATCATACAACCGACGTACAACACCTTTAGCCTGAGACGCCTTACCCTGATAGCCTGAAGGGATACACGAGGTTTCCCCTAAATACCAGAGACATAAGCAACATAACCGCGATAGCGTATAAAGGCTTATTCATGGTTTTCCTCTCGTCACGTCTCCGGCCGGATCAAAATATTTGTATAGCGATCGATCTCAGCCACAAAATTTGGTAAGACGACGCTCGTCGAGTCCATCTCGGTAACGATGGCTGGGCCTGCCAGCCGGTTACCTGGTCTCAGCTTGGCCCGATCATAGATCGGAGTGGTTAGAAAATCGCTGTCAAAGTAGACCCGATGCTCGTCGGTCTGGGCATGGGAAGATGACGGGCCATCCTGGTCTGCCTCAGTCAGTGTCAGCGTTGCTCCCTTGCCGAGAGCGACAGCACGTAAATTGACAATCTCGCAAGCGGCGTCGAGGCGAAAACGATACAGCTGTTCATGCAAGGCATGAAAACGGTCTGCCAGGACTTCAGTCCCATGCGTGTGTAAATCATCTAAGGTCATCCTGATTGGCAGTTCATAGCCCTGGCGGAAGTAACGCATGTCGGCGTTATAAGAGATGTCTTGTTGTGAACGGGGAATGCCTTCGCGCTCCAGCCAGCCGGCAGCTTCGGCACCAAGGTTTTGGAGAATCTGTTCCACTTCAGCAGCCGGCAGCTTATCCAAGGTTCGTAACACTGTGCGGGCAAACTCTTCGCGGTAGTCACAACACACGTCTCCGGTTGCGCACAGCACACCTGGGGCAGGCGGAATAATGACGGGAAACGAGCCGATCAGATTGGCCACGGCATTGGCGTGTAAAGGACCAGCGCCTCCAAAAGCGACCAGCGCAAAATTGCGGGGATCATAGCCACGCTGGACCGAGACAAGACGGAGCGCACCGTGCATATTTTCATTCACAATGTCCAAGATCCCTTGCGCGGCCCGGTACACATCTAAACCGAGCTTCTGGCCCGCCCTTTCAACCGCCGCTTTTGCTGCCTCTTCATCCAGTCCCATCTCACCACCAAGTAAGCGTGGCGGCAGATGACCGAGCACAACATTCGCATCTGTCACTGTTGGGTCTGTTCCGCCTCGGCCATAACACGCCGGACCCGGATCTGCTCCGGCACTTTGCGGACCAACGCGTAGGGCATTCGTAATCTCCGGAACGTGGGCAATTGAACCACCGCCAGCGCCGATACTGCGTACATCAACGGAGGGGACTTTGATCGGGAAATAGCCCAGCGTCGTCTCACGAGCGATGGTTTGGCTGCCGTCCTGACACAAGGCGACATCGGTTGAGGTGCCGCCCATATCTAAGGTCAGAATATTCAGGAAGCCGGCTTCAGTCGCAGTGAACAGCGCTCCAGCCACACCACCCGCCGGACCAGACATAACGGCATACACCGGCCGTTCCTGGGCCATGCGTAACGTCATGAGGCCAGCATCCGAGCGCAGAATATTCACATCAGCTTTCAGCCCATGCTCAGCCAACTGAGCGGCGAAATTTTGCATATACTGTCCCACTTTTGGTCGGACGTACGAGTTCATGACCGCGGTGAGGGCACGCTCATATTCCCGAAACTCCGGCAACACTTCGGATGAAGCAGTGACTGGTAGATCCGGAAACATCTCCTGGGCAATTTTTCGAATACGCTTTTCGTGCAGCTGGTTGGCATATGAGTTAATCAAAGAGATGGTCAGCGCCTCAATGCCTTGAGAGACCAGATCTTGCAACGTGTCTCGAATCGCATCTTCGTCAAGCGGCGTCACAATATCCCCGTGGGTATCAATCCGCTCCTTGGCCTCTCGGGTGTGTTCAAGCGCAGCCGGAGGATCGGGCTTCTCCATGATAATCCAGCCAGCCAGCGGGCCGGGTGTCCACGAGCGAGCCAGATGCAAGATCTGCTTAAACCCCTCAGTCGTGATCAAACCAACCTTCGCGCCTTTGCCTTCCAAGACGGCATTCGTCGCCACGGTTGTGCCGTGCATGATGTGAGCGATTTCACTCGGAGAGATGTTTGCCAGATTGCAGACCTTATCAATGCCAGCCAGCACGCCAACAGACGGATCAGCTGGCGTAGAGGGAGTCTTGGCTCGGACCTGGCGCCCCGTTTCTTGGTCAAAAAGCAGCAGATCTGTAAACGTACCACCAACATCAACGCCGAGAGTCAAAGACATGAATTCTGGTTCCTTATGTGCGGAAGTTTGGGGGGCATCTGTGCGGATTCCATGAGCCAAACGTAAACAGGGTCCAGGATCAATGAGGCGTCAAACGTGAAAAGAAGTAGTCTTCTTATTTTTGACTTTTGACTTTTGACCTTTGATTTTGCCTTGTCTCACTTATGAGCGGACTGTCCGCACCGCCTGTTCGTACGATTCCGGTGTTTCACCACTTGCAGCTGCATCCTGCTCTTGGCGAATCACCCGCAGAATACGCGCAAGATATTCTGCTCGCCACTGTTCTCGTTCAGTCGCCGCTGTATCATCCGCCGTATAGGCTTCAATGTCTTGTCGAGACAGCAGCCCTTTCGCCTCAACAACCCTTTCGACCGTATCGAGCCGCTCCCGCAGCACAGACACCTCTCCGGCCAGCGCCATGACGATGGCTAAGAGCTTATCAATCTGCGGGTCATTAAAGAAGACTGGTCGTTCGCCTTTTGCTTTCCGCGCCATCAGTATTATCCTATTTGGTTGCCGCTAAAATGAACCACTGTCCACCACCACCAAAGTCGCCACCCTGGAAGCGCTGGGTGCGGGCTTTGACCTGGATGGCGCTTGGAATCATCGTCTCAATGACTTTTTCTTTTGTAAAACCGGCTTGAACAGCAAGTGCACTCAGGTCTGAGTCACGTAACGTACCCCAGAACGGTTCGTTGTTGTTATAAGTGTCCCAATCGAGAATGAAAGCATCGTACGGGTCCATGCCCTGGTACTGGGGGACCTCTTGGTGGATCATCAGGCCACCTGGGGCAAGCAGACGGTAGCTCTCCTTGAGGATATTGCGGAGTGCCTTGCTCGACGTTTCATGCAGCAGGATATGCGATACAATCAGATCAAACGACCCGTCAGAAAAATTGGTCTGCTCAGCATTTTGCTGGGAGAAATGCACGCGTTTGCCAAGCGCTTCGGCCCGAGCATGGGCATAGCGTAGTACGGGTGCTCCAACGTCAATGGCTGAAATTTCGGCGTCTGGATACGTATCGACGTAGGGCAGCGTGCTCTGACCGACTGTGCAGCCCATGTCAAGAATCCTTTGAGGCTGGAAATCCGGATACTGGTGCTGCATATATACCGCAACTGACTGGCCCATTTCGTCATTCAGCGCTCCGAGGCGACTCATGCTATAGATGTACACGGCTCGATCGTAGATTGCCCCAGCTGCAACATCGTCCTGACCCAACTCGGTGTGATAGCCACCGGGCTGGCAATGAATATCAACCGCCGTGTGATAGGCTGGGATGGGGAGATCAGGATTTAATGCTAAGGTACCGAGTCGGGAGCCTGGTTTAGTCCCGTTTTGGCTGGTGCGGGCGATAATGTCCGGTAACTGGCGAGCAACGCTGGAGCTGACCGACTCCCACATCATTTCCTGACTTGTCCGCTGGAGTGCGCTCCAGGTCTGATAATACGGTTCATCTCGCATGACGCGACGAACTTCATGGCGGTCTTTGGGCGAGCGCCGGGTTTCTTTTTCAAAGCGTGGTTTCGCCCGCTGCTCATAGACAACCTTATTGCCTGGTGAGACTTTTGTCGCCAAGTGCAGTTTCAAGCTTTGCACGAAGTTTTGTCGAGCCAGTTCATCGTGGCTTGCCTGTGGCAGTAGGTCGTGTTGGAGTTGGGTTGCCATCGTGCTTCCTCCTTGGTGTCATGCTACACGTAGCTGGGAATAGATTTTTTCTTATGGAGATTTTTGATTACTCATAGCCGGTTTGGATGCGAAGAACAATGCTGAGTCTGGTAGACTCTGCCGGAGTTTGGTCAGCAGGGCGAGCTTGATAGTGTTGCAAAACGCACGGTGCGTCTGGTCCTCCCTTTTCTGTCCCAAAGGGGGGAGGTCGGAGTCTTACCATTTAGGGGCAGGTGAAACCCTGACAGGCTTTTAACGAGTGGAAGAAACCGCTAGGCTGAGGGGCACTCTCTAGTGCTACTGCTGTTATGCAGGCAATACCATGAGCAAAACGGGCAAGAGAAACATTGTACACTGGGCTTGGTTGCCTTTGGGGCTGGTATTCTTTCTGCCAGGCTGTCCGAATAAACCGACCCGACCTTTAGTGTTGACCGAGCAAGTAGGGACTCTCCCAGTAAAATTTTCCCCCCGGAACTGCCGTCTGCCGATTCTGTCTGACCGCCCGGCCGAGCCACATGAGGTCATTGCCCGAATCAAAACCTATGGGAATGCAAAAACCAAGAAGAAAGATATGAACGAAATGCTGCGTGGCGAAGCGTGTGCAATCGGAGCCCAAGCGCTCGTTGTCCAGCAGTTGAAGACGGGCGAATTTGAAGACGAGATCTCTATTCAGCACGCGGGGTTTAGCACTGATCGAGATTATACCAGCCGGGCAGCATACGAGTATCAGCTGATCGGTTTAGCCATCCGTTACACAATCGAATCATCCTCTGGTCAAAAATAAATAAAAAGCTTGTTCTGGAAGCTACTTAAAGAGCTAGGGGGGTCTATTGACAGCCAGTGGAACAGCCCGTAGTACGGCAGTCCCGCACACCCACAAGGAAGGCAAGAGGGATTCCCAAAGAGATGCCATCCAAATCTGACTTTTGTATTGTTAATTCCGTATAGAACAAGAGAGACCGAGAGGATACTACGTGCACTATTCGTTGTTTCGGATTATTCGAGCGTCGCTGAACCTGCGGGCGCCGCTGAGCCTGGCACTGCTGAGCTTGACGCTGCTGAGCCTGGGGAGCTTATCTGGATGTCTTACGGCGGCCGATGAGGAGGTCCTCGAACACCTGAACAGTTTCGGAAAATCCAAAGGGCTGACGTTTCCTGACCGCGAAGATTATTATGGAGTGTTTGTCCTTGACGAGAATAATGCCTGGGCGGTTGGTAATCGAGGCTTGATTCTTCACATTACTGAGAAGGGGCAGAACTTTACGCAACTGCCGAGTGGTGTCGAAAGGGCCATCTATGATGTTGATTTTGCTGATGCTGAAAATGGCGTGGCTATTGGTCAGGATGGATTGATCCTCAAGACGAACGATGGCGGGAAGAGTTGGAAACAGATTCCGCTGGAGCTGCCGCTCGAAGATTGGCAGGCTGCTCAACCCCACATTTTTGCCGTGAGTCGCGGAGCGAGTCCAAATCATATCTGGGCAGTCGGACCGGTGGGAGCCGTTATCCATTCGGCGGATGGTGGTGAGACGTGGGAGAACCAGTCGCTTGGGCGGGATGTGACCCTGAATGGGGTGTCGTTTGCCAGCGATACGGAAGGCTGGGCAGCTGGCGAATTTGGTTCAATCCTGCGCACGGTCGATGCTGGGAAAACTTGGCAGGAACAAAAGAATGTGCTGAACCTGCCCCAATATACGCGCCCTGAGCTGAGCGAAGAGGATGCGATTGAGCAGCGCGTGCCCCGGCTGTATCTCGAAGACTTATTCCTGATCGATGTCGCCTTTCGGAGCCCGACTGAAGGCTATGTGACTGGCGAAAGCGGAATATTGTTGCACACCGCAGATGCCGGTGAGACGTGGACTCGCATTTTAAGCGGGAGTTTTAATACGCTGCTGTCGGTGCTGCCAGCCAAAGATGGGCAGGGCGACCTTGCGACTGGTATTCTGGGCACCCTGGCGCGGAAGGAGAATGGCAACTGGCAACTCCTCCAAGACGTCCGCACCCAAGTGCTGACCTGGATTCGTGATGCCAGTATCAGCGGAGATGGCGGCTTTGGCCTGGCCTGCGGGGGAAAAGGAACGATTCTTGTCACCACAGATGGGGGAAAAGAGTGGAAGCGAACAGACAGTGAGCGTTTGGCTCAAATCTCTCAGAGCTAGCTTTTCCAAGTGCGTGCCCGAGAGTGTGTTTGCTGTTTGCCGTCCCGAGGTGTGTTTCTTACTCTCAGCCTTGCCAGTGCCCTGAGGAGGTAATCTATGTCCGATGCAGCTCCAAATGAACAGAATGCAAAGAAGGCGACCGCTGATCGTATTGTTGAATCGTATGTCGCGTTCTTATGGAAGCATAGAGTCGCCTATCTTGTTCTGTTAGCCATTGTTACTGGTTTCTGGCTCTACCAGGCCAGAAAAGTCGAGATGTATAGCCAGTTTGCTGACTTGCTGCCGCAGGGGCATGACTATATCCAAGCGTACAATGAGCATCGTGAAATTTTTGGCGGGGCAAATATTGTCACGGCCGTCTTGCAAGTCAAAGAAGGCGATATCTTCAACACTGAAACGCTTGAGAAGGTCCGCTACATCACAGACCAGCTCGATCAAATTGAAGGTGTTGACCACAACCAAGTCGCCTCTATTGCACATGTGAAGATTCGGAATATCCGCACTCTGCCGGGTGGCATGGTGCGCTCCTATCCGGTACTCCCAGTCGATATACCGACCGATCCAAAAGAGCTCGAAACCATGAAGTACGAGATGTTCAATAACGATATCGTTATGAACAAATATGTCTCGGAAGATGGTAAAGCTGCTCTTGTGTTTGCCGGTTTTAACGAAGATCGCTTAGATTACCGAGAAATTCAGAAAGCCATTACCGACATCCGCGAGGAAGTCGAGGACGACGGCAATACGTTCCTGTACGTCGCTGGTGAGCCTGCTTTGAAAGGCTGGGTGTGGTACTTCACTGGCGAGCTGTTCATGATTTTTTCATTCACCGGTCTGTGTGTCCTGGTTGCCCTGATTATCTACTTCCGGCGTATGTATGGGGTTCTGGTCCCACTTATTGGCGCGTCGATTCAAACTATCTGGGGCTTGGGGTGGGTTGGCTGGTGGGGTTTTAATCTTGACCCGCTGATTTTAGTCATTCCGCTGCTGATTACCGCCCGTTCCGTCAGCCATGCGGTGCAGATGATTGAGCGCTATTTTGAGGAGTTGCAAGAGACCCAAGATCAAGAGAAGTCTGCCTATACGTGTCTTGAAGACCTCTTTTTGCCTGGCGTCACGGGTGTCATTAGTGATGCTGGTGGCATCCTCGTCTTGTCTGTCGCAACCATTCCACTGATTGAGAAACTGGCCTACTACGGCAGTTTTTGGGCATTTGCGAATATTTTCTGTATCACCCATGTCATGCCGATCTTGCTCTCGTACTTCCCCACACCTAAACAGACACAACATTTTATTCCACACTGGATGGAAGTCGCCTTGGAAAAAGTCGGCCAGGTGGCCACCGGGCCCATCAGCCGGTGGGTTATTCTCGGTGTCGCTACGGTGACTATTATTTTTGGTGTCCGGACAGCCATTAGTGTCCCGATTGGTGAGCAAGAAGCGGGTTCTCCGCTGTTGTGGCAGAATGCCCACTACAATGTCTCAGCTCGGACCATTAACGAACGGTTTGCTGGTGCCAACCAGCTTGTCATTTACATGGAGGGCGAGCGCGAGCATATTCTCAAAGAGCCCTATGTCCTGGCCACAATTGAGGATATGCGTCGATATATGTTGCAGCAAGACGAAGCGGGAGATTCTCGTGAACTGTATACCTTAGCCCGTGGGCTGAATCGACTGTACCACTATAATGATCCACGCTGGCAGGTCATTCCGCCTAATCTCGCAATGACGGGAAACCTGATCTTTGTGTATGAAGCCTCAGCCCCAATTTCAGGCGTGATCCTAGAATATACTGATCTTGTGTACAAAAATGGGCAGTTCGTGGTGTTCTACAAAGACGTTAAGGGCGACACTGTACGAGAAGCCATTGGCCGGGCCAAGAAGTTTATTGCTGAACACCCGATCGAAGGCGTCCACATGCGACTGGCTGGTGGGTTCATCGGGACGACCGCCGCCTTAAATGAGGAAATCGATCGTTCAGAAAAGCAGGCTGCACTGCTCGTTATTCTGACAGTCTATACCTTGGTTTTCCTCAGTTACGGCTCGTTCGTGGCGGCCAATATGGTTATGGCTGCGCTGGTTGCAGCGGGTGTGGCCAGTTATATGTATGTGTCATTTATGGGCATCGGGATTAATATTAACTCCCTGCCAGTGACTGCGGTGGGGATGGGTATTGGGGTGGATTACATCCTGTACGTTGTGGACCGCTGCCGGCGCGAAATTCCTCGGGCTGGTGGGAACAGAATCGCCGGGATCAAACGGACAATTTCGACCACGGGTATGGCAGTGACGTTTACCGCAACGACGATGATCGCGGGGGTGATCCCATGGTACTTCCTGTCGAGTCTACGCTTTTCAGCTGAGATGGCACTCCTGCTGGCGATTCTGCTCGTGACCCACTGGTTGTCGGCACTCACCATGGTACCAGCCATGATTGCCGTCTTTAAACCGAAGTTTGCCGGTGGCGAGCCTGAATTTGCTGAGGAGCAGCAAGCCGCTCCAAGAATAAACGAAGCGCCCCAACTGGCAGACTAAGACGAGCGACCGTGATTGCCAATCCGCTCCAAAAAAATAAAAAGTTTGGATTCACGACAGGTATTGGATCGAGTGTCTGTGATACAACGATGGAATTATAACTCCCTGGTGAGGGTCAGGGACACAGGAAGGAGGAGTCTCATGCAAGGAGGTAGCCGATCGAAGCTCTCTAGGCATTGGATGAGCCTAATTGTAACAGGGGTGTGCGTGCTGCTTGTCACATCTCCAGCGTGGGGGCAGAAAAAAGAGGGGCTGTTTAATAGTCTCCAAGATATGTCCATCCACGGTTATGTGGATAATTTTACGATTTTGCGAAATGATACGTTCGCCAGGGACTACCACGTCGCCTCATCGCGTTACCGGGCGAGTGTTCAGTTGTCTGGATCGTTGCGTGTATTGAAGGATTACTTTAAGCGCTTTGAGTATTTCATTGAGCTGCGACCGGAATACGAATCTATTTACGATATCAGTGACCGGTTCGGGACTGGACGGGACTCGGATACGATCGCAGTATCGGGCCGGACGCGTTACCCTAATGCATCAAACAGAGGGCTGCTTGGAGCGTTTGGCTATGACCCGCATCAATTTGGCGAGTTCTGGCCAGGCGCAAACGCTGCCTTCCCGTATAATCTGAAACCTGGATCGAGCTACAGTGTGCCTGGCCGGCGGCGTGACCTCGATTCGCGTCGGAATGACCGAGCCTATTTTGGTCTTGATCAGAGCCAGAATGATCTGCGCTGGGGAATGCTGCGGGACACCAATTTTGATCTCTACTACCCCGTTCGAGAGGCCTACTTCGACTTCTTTTGGGATTCATTTGGCGGGCGAAATTGGCTCCGTATCGGAAAACAGCAGCATGTGTGGGGTAAGGCAGACTTCTTCCGTTTGCAAGACGTTGTGAACCCGGTGAATTTTGGGGATCACTTTTTCATTGATCTGTTCGATGATACCCGCATTCCGATGTGGTCGGCTTTATTCGAGCACCGCTTTGGCACAGTTGGTCCCCTGCGCGATGTGGCTGGAAGTATTGTGTGGGTGTTCGATCGGTATACGTCACTTGGCTTTGGCAACTCAGCCCAGCCGTGGTCGATTGGTTTCGGTCGCACTTTGGATGCGTTTGCTTTCGGTAATGACCTCTTTGGTCAAGCCCTATTCCCAGGCCGCGATGATGTCAACATGGCCTTGTACAAAAACCGCGCGCCAGCCTGGAATCTGAAAAACTCCGGTATTGGCATGCGTTGGGAAGCGACGCTGGGGAACTTCCGCTTGCAGCTGACGGACTGGTTTGCTTTTCAAGATGTCGCGGCTTTTGGCTGGGACCGGATTAATGTCCTGACTGGCGAAGGTTTTGAAGGCTGTCTGGCCGATAGCGCCGGTAGTTCAATTTTTCCTACCGTAGGAGGGGAGGGTGGCGAGACTGTGATGTCCGCCTTTGGCGAAGCCCGCATTAATGTGAAGCCCAAAAAAATCCGGATGCGAGACGCCGCCATTGTGGCCAACGTTCCTAAAAAACTCAAACGTGCTCGGTACGCAAATCTGTGTGGGCTGGGTGGTTCGTTGACTGCAAAGTACCGCAAACAGAATACCCTCGGACTCTCGGTTGACTGGTTTGAGCCCTATACGGGTCTTGTGTTCCGCTCCGAAGCGTCGTGGACGGCGAACGCTCTGGTGACCGATACGACCAAGTCCGACCTGTTCGCAGATACGAGTATCTACCGCTGGGTGCTGGGTATTGATCGCCCGACTTTTATTCGTTTCCTGAACCCGACTCGGAGTTTCTTCTTGAGCCTGCAAGCGTTTGGGACGCACTTAACTGATGTCAATGCCGGCCGCTTCGGGAATCCGAACGGGGCCAACGATAACTTCATTTTTACCTTCTTCGTGCAGAACCACTACTTCAGGGATCAGCTCGTATACCTGCTGTTTGGGGCCTTTGGGACGACGGGTGTTGATGGAACGCTCGGCGGAAACGCTGAGTATCTGCTGACCAACAACTGGTCAATCCAGCTTGGTATCACCGCTTTCTTGGGCAGTACCCGAGAACATGACCTGACGACTTTTGCCCGCTTCACGGCTGATGGTCGCCCGGTGAGTGAAAGTGGTTTTGGTATTGGGCACATGCAAGCCGGTGGTTCGGAGCGGAATGGCATGAACGAGTTCTGGAGCCGAATACGCTACCGGTTCTAGGGACAAAAAAACCTCCAGCAGGATTATTGACTGCTGGAGAAAAAAGGAAAGAATAGTAGGGCTCACCTGCTAATACTCTATCAAGGAGGATGTATGAAGCGACTTGCATTCGCATCAGTATTTGCCGCTTGCAGTATGTTGTTAGGGCAATCTGCAGCCTTGGCTCAGGATGACCCGACCACGTACACGCGAGAGAGCTTCACCCAGTGGCTCAATGCATCCAAGGCCGCCAAGCCTGATTTTAAGGTTGGCGATACCTTGGGGCATGCCGATCTCGAAAAAATCCGGCCGTTTCTGTTTCCTGGATACTTTGAACAGTACCAGAAATGGACCGATGTCAAATTTGAGATCGTTGAGACCAACCATGTCACCCCACACCAAATGGTGCTTGACTGTAACGAGAAGTTTCAAGAGCAGGTCACGTTGGCCGAGGACGGCGGGCTTCAGAACTATGTATGCGGGTATCCTTTTTCCAATGAAGATATTAAAGAGGGTGACCCACAGTCCGGGATGAAAGCTGCTTGGAACTATGACAAACGCTGGTACTGGCGTGGCTACTTCGTCAATAACGCGCTGACGACCTGGCTCCGTTTTGGCGGGGAGCATACGTCTCCTGAGCCGGAACAGCCACCTGAGGGTTGGCGCGGTGATGAGTATCCGATCAAAGCCGAAGATTGGGACTACGATACAGAAAAGATCTATGGTGGCGGTGGCCGGTTTGAGCGTAGCTTAGGCACCTTCTACCATCGGGCCTACTACTCGCATCTGCCAATGTTCCCTGACAGTAATTACCAATTGCCTGACGTTGCTGACGCGGCTGAGGTGTACTGGAAAGAGTTCACCGGCTTCTTCTCTCCTTACGATGTGCGTGGAACCGCTTTCATCGTCGCCCGCTATGATGACCCGCGTCGTGGCGATGATGGTTGGGCGTATGTCCCGAGCTTACGCCGGGTGCGCCGTATTTCGGCTGAGGTCAAATCTGACTCTCTGATGGGTACTGAGCATACACTGGAAGACTTCTATGGTTTCTCCGGTCGCCCACTGGAATGGAACTGGAATTTCCTGGGCTGGAAAGACATGCTGGCTGTCCACATCAAGACCAAGTGGGAAGATGACGGCGTCCGTTACGGCGGTCCTGACGGTTGGCTCAATGACGACGTGTGGCAGCTCCGCCGCATGGCTATTGTCGAGCGCACTCCAAAAGATCCTCGCCATCCGTATTCAAGCGCAATCCAAGTGGTTGATGCGGAGACCTGGGAGACCTGGTTGCACATCGCCTTTGACCGCAAAGGTAAACTGTGGAAGGTCTGGCAGTGGGGCTATGCCTGGAGCGATGACGCCAAACGCTACACCGACATGAACCATGGGCGCTCTGCCGTGCATTGGAAGAACGTTGATACGGTTGATATCCAGAACGGCCGTGGCAACCTGTGGCGCGAGTACGGCGGTGGCCTGCCTGACTTCTCGGTTGATTTCATCAACCGCTTATATGACCTGAACCGTCTGACCGAGCTGCACCGCTAAGTCGAGCGACACCGGGAGCGGACAATCGCTCCCGGTGTGTTTATCTGGCCTTTTTTATCTGATTTCATCAGGTGTGGAGAGCCGTTCTCATGCAAGTCTCGTTTTCTCTCCTTCTTGGTACGTGTATTGCCGGGCTCCTTGTCAGTCCGTTACCCGTTGCTGCGGATGAGGCAGCAGATGTTTCTGCCTATTATGGGTGGCTGGATAAGTACCAAAATCCTCACCAACACGCTGCGGCTTCGCACCGGCTGCAAATTCTCCCCCAAAACTCGACCTCTGCGGACACCTCATCTCCTGATGCGCAAACAGCTGCCGCCAGCATACCCAACGCTGTTTCCCCAGCTGTCAACGCAAATGATGTCGTCTTCGGTGCTGAGGCTGGAGAAGGGCTCGGCTGTTACTATCATCGCTCGTATTACTCTCATCTGCCGATGTTTAAAGCAGGTGCGTATCATCTTCCCGGATCACTGGATGTTGCAGAGCCGTATCAAAAAGCATCCAGCACCGCGCTCTCATCACCTTCTCCGCCCAAATGAACTGGTGAAATGTAGATGAGGCGTTTCCTTGTCGGCCTGTTCAGTCTCACCTGCACGCTCGGCGCATCCTTTGCAGACGGAGCCTCACGCGTAGATCAAGCCCCGCCAACTGAACGTCTCAAAGCGCTG
The DNA here is from genome assembly GCA_965231765.1 of Binatia bacterium. Classification (GTDB taxonomy): domain Bacteria; phylum Desulfobacterota; class Binatia; order Bin18; family Bin18; genus JAAXHF01. The sequence goes on along the minus strand of OZ246887.1, from coordinate 1,164,787 downwards.
GCTGTTGAAGCCCAACAGCTGCATGCTGCTGGGCGCTATCCTGAAGCTGTTATCCCCGCCCGAGAACTCTTGGAACTGACGGAAAAGGTCGCCGGCTCGGACCATCCTCTTGTTTCACACAGTCTGAATAACCTCGGTCTCTTACTCCAAAAAGCACACCAGCCCGTTGAGGCCCGTTCCCTTTTCGCCCGTGCTCTCCAGATTGATGAAAAACATTTAGGTCTTGAGCATCCGGGCATTGTCCGGAGTCTGACCAATCTGGCTCTCGTGTTGCAGGATTTACGGCTGTATGAGGAAGCCCGCCCACATTTGACGCGTGGCTTGGATATCACCCGTACAGCGCTTGGCGCGAACCACCCGGCTATTGCCGTGGGCTTAGAGAATCTGGCGGCCTTGGATGAAGAGGAAGGCAAGTATGAGCAAGCGCTGCCTCGACTAGAACACGCGCTCTCTGTCCAAGAGAAGGCGCTCGGCGCTGAGCATCCGGCGGTGGCGCTGAGTCTCACCAAGCAAGCCAATCTGTTGAAGCTCATGGGAGCCTATGAGCGCGCCCAGCCGTTGCTTGAGCGAGCACTGGCGATTCAAGAAAAAGCCTATGGGCCTGAGCATCTCACTGTTGCGTCAACCGTTACCGCTCTTGGTTTACTGCTCAAGGAGACCGGAGAATTTGCCCAAGCGCAGGATCTGCAAAAACGGGCGGTGTCGATTCGAGAGGCGACGCTCGGGCCTGACCATCCCGATGTTGCTGAGAGTCTGAATAACCTCGGCTCGGCTTTGTACCAGACCGGAAAGTTTGCTGAAGCGCGCCCCTTATTTTTCCGTGCCAGTACGATTTATGAGACTACCTATGGCCGGTCACACCCGATGGTCGCCACCAGCCTCAGTAACTTGGCCTCTCTGTTGTATCAAATTCAGGACTACGCCGAGGCAAAAAAAGAGTACGAGAAAGTCATTGCTATCCAAGAAGACACGCTGGGCAAAGACCATCCCAGGCTGGCAATGAGTCTCAATAATCTTGCTTTAGTCTTGCGCGAAGAAGGCAATCTTGAACCCGCCCATCTCTTGTATGAACGAGCGTTGCAGATTACTGAGACCGCCTATGGGCCCAGCCATCCAAATGTCGCGGTCAGCTTAAATAATCTTGCCTCGTTGCTGCACCAGCAAAAGAATTACGCAGCGGCGCGGCCTTTATTTGCACGTTCTGTCTCTATCATGCAAAACGTCCTCGGCTCTGAACATCCGAATGTTGCAACGAGTCTGAATCAGTTTGCCCTGTTTCTCAAAGATGCTGGTGAATATGCACAGTCCCAGCAGTATTACGAACAAGCACTGACTATTGAAAAGCTGGCCCTTGGACCCGAGCAACAACAGGTTGCGGTCAGTCTGAATAATCTTGCCACCACGATGAGCGGGCTGGCTGGCCTGCTGCGCCAGACAAAAAATTATGCGACACTGCTCCCGCTGTATAAAAATGCACTTGGAGTCATGGAAACAGCCATGGGAGCTGAGCATTCCAATCTGGCCGTCCAGTTGAGAACGGTTGCTTCTTTTCATATTGAACAAGAGCAATGGGCAGACGCATTGCCGTACTACGAGCGTGCGAGACGCATCCAGGAGCACGGGCTGGGACCAGATGAGCTGGCCAAGCCGACTAATCCAGACCTGATACGCACGCTCGTGGAATTGGCCCAGATCTATGAAAAAGCCGGTAAGCATGAAGAATCGCAGCTCGTCATGGAACGGATTGCTGTGCCGGACGAGGCCGAGTGAGCAGGAGGGAAAAGCAGATGCTGACACAGGACCACATCGCGCTCTGGGAGCAGCACCTCAGTGGTGAATTTGTGGATAAAGATGAGGACCGCTCCCTGTCTACGATGACTGAGGATGCCTCTGTTATGCATGTCCCCACTCAGTCGGGCGGCACGGGCAAGGTTGAACTCAAACCGTATTACCGGGACATGTTCATCCCCTCAATTCCAGACCAATGGGACCATACGACTACCAAACGGGTCGTGACCGAGGATACGATTGTTGAAGAAGCCACTGTCCGTCTCGTGCATTCAAAGCAGATGGATTGGTTTTTGCCTGGACTCCCTCCGACGAACAAGCTGATCGAAGTCCAGCTCGTCATTATCATTGAATTTCGAGATGGGAAAATGTCTGCGGAGCGCATTTATTGGGATCACGCAGCTGTGTTGCGACAGATTGGAAAGCTGTAAGCGGGCCGGACAGCCTCGTCTCTCTATTTCTCTTTCGCATTTTTCCCGCTATACCTGTCCCGTATCCGTCTGGATGCTGTCGATGGAGGACGGGCTGTGAAAACGAACGTGACTCTTCTCATCCGTAGCAGCTTTCTGGTCAGTTTCTCTGTGTTTGCCATTCTGAGTGGGATCTCTGCTTTTGCTGCTGAGACGACTCTGGTCCTCCGAGTGGAGCCAGGAAAGGTGTCGGGGGCCGTCGCGGCATACCGAACACACTATCACCCGAGCACCCAACGCGGCCTCAGCATGCTGCGCCAATTGGCCATTCAGGTCTTATGGCTTGGTTTGCAAGACAGCGCGCCAAACGAACGGAATGTTGTCGCCGGTATTCTGGGACGCTGGGGTGATCAAGCCGCGCTGTGGGTGCTAGAGGATGCCATCCACTCCAACAAGCCAATGGTCCGTCGCACCGCGGCTGATGCCCTTGGTGATATGGCGACTCCAGGAGCTGTGTGTGTGCTACGCAGACTCTACGACACCGATGAAGAGGGCAAGCGCTTAGCCCTGTCCGGATTACGCCGGACTAGGGATAAAACAGCGCTGCTGTACTATCTCGATGCCCTCGAAAGTGAGGATAACAATCTCCGTATCCAAGGTATTGGTGGACTCAGAGAGATGCGTATCCCAACGTTGATGCCAGCCCTACGGGCTGTCCTGGAACAGGAAAAAGAGCCCAAAAAAGATCCGATGGTCGCCTTGTTGGTTGCCCAGTCCTTAGCCATTTCTGGAGACTCGGCTGGATTTGCCTATCTGGCAGACAAGCTGACCGATAAACGTGAACATGTGCGGGATGCCGCAGCTGGCTTGCTGGGGAGTGTGCGGGATAAGCGGGTCGAGACATTACTGCGAACAACACTGGCCAAAGACCCGGGTATCACGGTCCGCACCACAGCCGCGGCGTCATTAACCCGTTTTCAAGATGCGAGCGGGCTGCCGCTCGTTCAAGAGGCACTCACAGATATTGATTTTCGGGTCCGCTTAGCCGCCGCGATCTCGTTTTCACGTATGGACTATACGATTGCCAGGCCGGTCATCCTGTCAGCCTTGGGCTCTCGGGACCCACTCGTCCGAACCCATGTGTATAAAGTCATTGGCGAAAATGAGGATGGACAGGCCGCCACCGTAGTGACGGAAGCAGTCGGCCAAGAGCAAGACCGCTACGCCCAGGCCCTGGCGTTATGGACGCTGGGCAGAATTGGGGGGCGAGAGGCGATTGGCACTGCGCTCGATTACTTGCCGGATAACCGAGAAGAGGTGCGGCATGCCTCGGCTGAAGCGTTGGTGATGATAAGTGACCGGTTTCTTCAGGACTCAGGACTGAGTGTTGAGTAAAACCTTAAAAAGCAGGCTAGGCTGAGGGAGCCAAAGCCCCGCGGGTACTGATGTAAGGAGGACAGGCGTGAATTTTGGTGTGATGTTTCCCTTCCGTAACTCGCCCCAGTCTTCGATGCCGTTTCCCAAACTGTACCAAAAGCACCTGGCTCTCACAGTCACAGCTGAGGCGCTTGGGTACGATACGGTTTGGCTGACTGAGCATCACTTTGTTGAAGATGGGTATGCGTCTTCGTTGTTGCCAATTGCTGCGGCGATTGCAGCCCGGACAAAGAAAATTCGGATTGGCACCTTTGTGCTGTTGCTGCCTTTGCACAACGCCTTACGCGTCGCTGAAGATGCGGCAACGGTTGATATTATCTCAAACGGCCGTCTCGATTTAGGGGTCGGTCAAGGCTACCGGGTCGATGAGTTCACTGGGTTTCAGATTCCTCGTCGTGAACGCGGGTCTCGCCTTGAAGAAGGAGCCGAGGTGATTCGGCGGGCCTGGACTGAGAAAAAATGGTCTTTTGAAGGACGCTTTAATACCCTCAAAGACATCACTGTCATTCCGAATGTGGTCCAAAAGCCGTATCCCCCGCTGTGGCTGGCCGCCCGTGGCCCACAGTCAATCGAGCGCTTGGCCCGCAATGGCTATCACTTGATGGGGACAGGTGGAGTTGACCAGCAAGAGATGTATGACGCTGCCCTGCGAGAGCACGGCCGACAACCAAAAGACTTCAACATTGCTCAGCTCCGAACGGTGTTTATCGCCCCGACCCGTAAACGAGCCTGGGATGCCGCAGAAGCTGGCATTCACCATATGTTGAGCTGCTATGGAAAATGGTTCACCGAAGCGAGCGATTTGCCGGGTGATAAAGCCTATGGAGCAGGGATTCCCAAGATCGGCAAGCTCCGCCAGACGGACACGGCTGCCCTGTTTGGAGAGCCGCTTATCGTTGGCACGCCTGATGACGCGATTCAGATGATCGAAGACTACCAACGGCGGACACGCGTCACCCATCTGGTCATGGCCACGCCGCTACCCGGCGTTGAGCCGCGCAAAGTCCAAAGCAGTCTGGAGTTGTTTGCGAAGGAAGTGTTGCCGTATTTTCGGAAAAAAGGGCGAAAGAAAAAATAGGACTGAGTGCTGAGGACTGAAGGACGAGGGAAGACAATAAAAACTCAGTCCTCAGCACCCGAGACAGGAGGAAGCGATGGCTGTGTTTGATGCCGGTTGGATGGAACGCTGGCAAAGCCTGGTCAACCAGGACAGCGTGACCAAGATTATTGGCAAGCATTTAACCGCGACGATACTCTTTGCCTTTGGCGATACGGCCTACGTGGTGTCGTATGTGGGTGGACAGATTACCCGGATTGAGAGTGAGATCGGTCCTGAGTCAAGCTACGCTTTTGCGCTGCGTGGGCCAGCTGAGACCTGGGCAAAATTTATTCAGCCCGTTCCCCCTCCGATGTACAACGACATTTGGGCGATGGCACATCCCCTCCACGGACGGTTGCAGATTGAAGGGGAGGTCAAAGTCATGTGGCAAAATTTGCGCGCATTTACGTGGACGCTTGATCTTATGCGCAACGCCAACGGGTAGAGCAGCAGAGAGAGGAACGCATTATGCCACACATCGAACCAATTACGGGTCGTTATATTCATGTGCCGTATGAAGGCGAAGAATATCGGGTATTTTACGAGGAGGCGGGTCAAGGCACGCCGCTGGTGTGTCTGCATACGGCTGGTGCCGACTCGCGGGAATGGCGTCACCAGTTGTGTGATTCGGATATCAATAGCAGGTTTCGGGTGATTGCGCTTGACCTGCCGCGTCACGGCAAATCCATTCCGCCCAAGGGCTGGTGGAAGGACGAGTATACACTGACCGCCAAGTTTTATTCTGAGTTCGTAATGGCTTTCTGTACAGAGCTTGAGCTTGAGAAGCCAGTCATCATGGGCAGCTCGATGGGCGGCAATATTTGCTTGCACCTGGCACTCAATTTTGAAAAAGAGGTGCAAGCTCTGATCGCAATTGAAGCCTGCGAGTATTCGCCGGGTTGGTGGCTAGACTGGCTGTCTCATCCACATGTCCATGGTGGAGAAGTTTGCGCGACTTCCGTGTATGGCCTGATGGCTCCGCAGAGTCCTGAAGAGTACCGGCGTGAGACTTGGTGGTATTACTCGCAGAGCGGTCCGGGAATTTTCAAAGGCGATCTATACTTCTATAGTATCGATCATGACTTTCGGGACCTGCTGGACAAGATCTCGGGCCAGGTCCCGATCTATTTCATGACCGGCGTGTATGACTTTGCCTGCACCCCGGAAATGACGCAACAAACGGCTCAGAAAGTCAAAGGTTCTGAGTGTATTATTATGGAAAAAATCGGACACTTCCCGATGTGTGAAAACCCGGTGACGTTTAAGCGATACCTCATGCCGGTGCTGGCCAAGATTCGGGAAACTCGCTAGAAATTTGTCCAAGGATGTATAACTGGAGAGAATGTATAATCATATATAGCTTGGAGGAACGCGTGCGAAATTTAATCTCTTCCTGCTGCCGACACGCCCCGTGCATTCGGGCCTACTAAATTTTGCGGAGCGTCGCTAATGAAAATCCTCCTAACAGGTGCCGGCGGACAACTTGGACATGCCTTACAGACTGGGCTCACTAAGCATGAGGTGCTGGCCTGTGACCATCAGCGGCTTGATATCACGAATCTGTCAGCTGTACAGCAAGCTATCCAAGCCACTCGACCGCATATTGTGATCAATACCGCAGCCTTCACCGCTGTTGATCAGGCTGAGAGTGAATCTGATGCTGCCTTTCGGGGCAATGCTTTAGGACCCCGCAATCTGGCTGTGGCAACTGCCGCTGGCCAGATCCCGCTGTTTCATATTTCAACAGATTATGTCTTCGATGGAACAGCAACTCGGCCATATCATGAGTTCGATCGACCGCACCCGCAGTCTATCTATGGCGCTAGTAAATTAGCTGGCGAAGAAGCCGTGCAAGCGCTCAATCCACGCCATTATATTGTCCGCACTGCGTGGCTGTATCATACGGTTGGACAAAACTTTCTTTACACGATGCTGCGTGTCGCCCAGCAAAACAAAAGACAAGAGATAGGCCAAGATATACGTGTCGTGAGTGATCAATATGGCTCGCCGACCTATGCTCCGCATCTGGCCCGGCAGATTGCTGAGCTGATAACGACTGAGGCATACGGTCTGTATCACTTGGCAGGGCGGGGCGGAACGAGCTGGTATGAGCTGACACGCACTCTTTTCCGTTGTTTAGGGATAGCGATTCCAGTCCAGCCGGTAGCAACGGCCGACTTCCCCTGTCCGGCTTACCGTCCCCGGTATGCTGTGCTCACGACACTCCACACTCCACCCCCGCTGCTACCTGCCTGGGAAGACGGAGTAGCTGAGTTCTCACGTATGGTGTCTGCGTGACAGAGATGGGCTCCTCTCTCCCCCAGAGAGGGGCAACGCCCCTGCCGAGATCCACATCATAAAAGCAGGCGTTGAAAGAAACAGGAAAAAAGAGGACACAGTCATAGAGATGTCTGAGGGAAGTGTTGCAACTGGGGCGAAACGCTCTATAGCGTGGGGGAAAATTCTTATTGGGCTAGGAACCCTCGGCGGCGTACTTATCTTGGGACGACAGGCCGGGAGCTATCTTCCCCAGTTTGCTGCTTGGGTGGATAGCCTAGGCGTCTGGGGACCGCTTGTTTTTATTGCTGGGTATGCGCTTGCGAGTGTGGCGTTTGTACCTGGTTCGATTCTGACCCTGGCTGCCGGAGCGATCTTTGGGCTGGAGAAAGGAGTCGTATATGTTTTTATTGCTGCGCTACTTGGATCGTCAGCCGCCTTCTTTGTTGCCCGCTATGTGGCCCGCTCAGCTATTGAGCGCCGTTTAGCCGGGAATGAGCGTTTTGCCAGTATTGATCGCGCGGTAGGAGAACAGGGCCGCAAGATTGTCTTCCTCCTGCGTCTTTCTCCAGTCTTTCCCTTTAACTTGCTGAACTATGGTCTTGGGCTGACCAAAGTGCATTTCCGCGATTATTTTATAGCTTCCATCGGGATGCTGCCTGGGAGCCTGTTGTATGTCTACTATGGCAAGCTAGCCGGAGATGTGGCCGCACTGGCGGGCGGGGCGGTTGTTGAAAAGGAGACCGGCTATTATGTCGTGCTGCTTCTTGGTCTAGCCGCGACTATTGTTGTCACCACGATTGTGACCCGTATTGCCCGGCGTTCCCTCAGCGAAGTGACTGGGGATTAGGTCGCAGACGTTGCGCAGCGGCCAATAGCCGGCTGCGATAGCGTCAAACAAATTGTTCATGCGCGTGTTCATCCCGAGCTCTCAAACCGACGAGTAAACTGCTTTCTGTGTGTGTCTCCATCCCAAATAGGCCTCTTTCCGTATAACGCCTTCTGGGTTGACAAGACTAATAGGGTCGCAATACAAATCTGTCAATCTTGCTGCTATGAACCTCAGGACCTTAATCATTCGACGCCTGGCCTTTGGCCTGTTGACCCTGTTTGTCATCTCACTCATCATTTCCTTGGGGTTGGAGATGCTGCCGGGCGATTTGGCCGAGGCTGTGCTGGGACAGTCGGCAACGCCGGACACAGTTGCCGTGTTCCGTCGTCAACTGGGTTTAGACCAGCCGCTGTACCTGCGCTATCTCAATTGGCTGGAACGTCTTGTCCGTGGCGATCTCGGCACGTCGCTGGCCAATCAGCGGGAGGTGGCTGAGCTGATCAGTGGGCGGCTGGCGAACACCCTGTTTCTGGCCACAGTGACTGCTCTTGTCGCCGTCCCGCTTGCTGTGACCTTAGGCATTGTGGCCGCTGTCTACCGCGGTACCTGGATCGATAAAACGCTCTCGATTGCGACCTTGAGTACAATCTCATTGCCCGATTTTTTCGTCGCCTATGTTTTGATTGTTGTGTTTGCGGTGCAGCTGCATGCGTTTCCCGCCTTATCGATTGTTTCTCCGGGTATGTCACTGGCTGATAAACTGTATGCCATCACGCTCCCGGTCCTGACGCTGACCCTGGTTGTTACCGCCCATATGATGCGGCTGACCCGAGCAGCAATTCTGAATCTACTGAGTAGTCCGTATATTGAAATGGCTCGGCTCAAAGGCTTGTCCACCTCCCGCATTATTGTGTCGCATGCTTTCCCGAACGCATTGTCTCCGATTATTAATGTCGTGGTACTGAATTTGGCGTTTTTGATCGTCGGAGTTGTGGTCGTAGAAGTCGTCTTTGTCTATCCCGGGCTTGGCCAGTTGTTTGTTGATTCGGTATCGAAACGGGACCTGCCTGTGGTGCAAGCGTGCAGTCTCATCTTTGCCGCTGTGTACGTTTTTTTGAACCTGACGGCAGATGTGTTGGCCATTGTGAGTAATCCGCGCTTGCGGCACCCCAAGTCGTGATGCCGACAATTCAGGAAATCCGTACAGCCCCACTCAGCGCTAAAATTGGTATGAGCGTTATTGCACTCTACATCGGAGTCGCTGTATTCGCTCCATTGCTCGCCCCGTATGGAGAGACGCAAGTGGTGGGCGATGTGTGGGAAGCTTTTCGTGTCTCAGCGCCCCTAGGTACCGATCAGCTCGGCAGGGATGTACTCACCCGCCTGCTGTATGGGGCTCAGAATACGGTTTCTATCGCACTGGTCACGACAGTGTTGGCTTTTGCCATTGGTGTTGTTGCCGGTTTGTCGGCTGCAATCATCAGCAGCTGGCTCGACACACTTTTGTGCTGGCTGGTCGATATTCTGATGGCGATTCCAACCCTGATTTTTGCTCTCATGCTGCTGTCGGTTCTGGGGACGTCTATTCCGACCTTAATTCTGGTGATTGGGGTATTGAGCGCAACTCGTGTTTTCCGCCTATCGCGAGCCGTGGCCATGGATGTGACGGTGATGGAGTTTGTCGAAGTTGCCAAGTTGCGCGGGGAGGGCTGGTGGTGGATTCTGCGCCAGGAAATTTTGCCGAATACACTAGCCCCGCTCGTTGCTGAATTTGGCCTGCGGTTTTGCTTTGTGTTTTTATTTATCAGCTCGCTCAGTTTTTTGGGCTTGGGTATTCAGCCGCCAACGGCTGATTGGGGGAGTATGGTCCGCGAAAACGCCGGGGCGATTCCGTTTGGCTTGCCCACGCCGTTTTTACCGGCTGCCGCGATTGCCGTATTAACGATTGGGGTCAACCTGGTCGTTGATTGGTTTTTGCAGAAGGCGAGTGGGCTACGTGGGGAGGAGTAAATGAAAAGAGCCGGCGGCTATTGTGTCAGTTCTTTTCTCATTCCCAATCCTCAGTTTGTCGTCCGATGATCCGACTCAGAAAGAGAACGAGCGGACCTGATACTCCATTCCGATGCCAGAACGACTCCTCACTATTCGCAACTTAGTCATCGAAGGTTTTGCCGACGAACACTGGTATCCCATTGTGCAGGGTATCGATTTATACGTTGATCGTGGAGAAGTGCTGGGGCTGATTGGCGAGTCTGGAGCCGGCAAGTCAACGCTTGGCCTTGCGGCTCTGTACTACAGTCGTAACGGTTGTCGCATTGTAGACGGCTCTATCGTATTTGATGGGCTTGCCCTCCATACCCTAGCTGAAGACGCAGTCCGCAAACTACGCGGTGCTCGGATCGCCTACGTCGCGCAAAGTGCAGCAGCGTCTTTTAATCCTGCTCATCGGATTCTTGCCCAATGTACCGAACCTCCTATCCAACACGACCTATTGTCCGCTGTGGATGCTGAGGGGCAGGCCAGAGACCTGTATGCCCAACTCGCCTTGCCGGAACCAGAGACGATTGGCAATCGCTATCCACACCAAGTGTCCGGTGGGCAACTGCAACGGGCGATGGTGGCGATGGCAATGGCTTGTCAGCCCGATCTGATCATTTTTGATGAGCCAACGACGGCCTTGGATGTGACGACCCAAGTTGAAGTCTTGGCGGCACTGAAAAATATGATCAGCTTGCATAACACTGCCGCGATTTACATCAGTCATGACTTAGCTGTCGTCGCCCAACTGGCAGACCGGATTATGGTATTACGTCATGGCCACTTGATTGAGGAGGGCCGAGCGGAAGATATCTTAACCCAGCCCCAAGAGGACTATACTCGTCATCTCGTGTCTCTATGGCGTCGGCAGGAATCCGCTGAGGCAAGACGAAACGCTCCTGTTGTACTCCAGTGTCAGAACATTGCTGCCAGTTATGTTACGGGAACACGTGTTGTCGAAGAGATAAGCTTCACCCTCCAGCGCGGAAAGACCGTCGCCGTTGTTGGTGAATCCGGTAGCGGCAAGAGTACGCTGGCACGGGTGGTCACAGGCGTACTCCCTGCGCTGGAAGGGCTCGTGATTTTCGACGGCCAGACGATCCCTGCCTCGTACACACAGCGCAGCCGTGAGACCTTACGCCGCGTGCAGTTGATCTACCAAATGCCCGATGTCGCCTTGAATCCTCGGCACACGATTCGCCAAGTCCTTGGGCGACCCTTGGCGTTCTATTTTGGAGTAAAAGGCCGGGAGCAGGAACAGCGGATTGCTGAATTACTCGATATGGTTCAATTGCCCGCCGCATTTGCCAATCGCTATACAACACAGCTGTCCGGCGGCCAGCAACAGCGGGTGTGCATTGCCCGCGCGTTGGCGGCCCAGCCAGATATCATAATTTGTGATGAAGTGACTTCTGCGCTCGATCCTTTAGTCGCTGAAGGCATTCTCGAACTCCTCAAACGTTTACAAGACACCCTTGGTGTCGCCTACCTGTTTATCACTCACGATCTCACGCTAGTCAAAGCTATCGCTGATGAGATTCTGGTGATGTATCAGGGGAAAATTATCGAACAAGGACCAGCACAGGAGGTCCTGATTCCTCCGCACCATGCCTACACCGAACGGCTTTTGTCTTCAGTGCCGGCGCTCGATACTGGCTGGCTTGATACGCTCTTGGCCAAACGGCTGGAGCCGGAGTGACGGAGGGAATGCCGGCGCGGGATAATTGCTCATCCCCACCACCAGCGCTCGGCGCACTTGGCGCCATCCAGTTCTAAGTTGTCCGCCAGTGGACCAAACTGGAGGCGGGCGTTGGCGGCAAATACATCGGCCGCAAACAGGGGAATGATCACCCCGCCCTCGTCACGCACGATGCGCTGCATCTCGGCATACAGCTCACCTCGCTTGGCTTCGTCTAGCTCAGCTCGGGCAGCGGTCAGCAACTGCTGAAAGCGGGCATGCCGAAAATGGGTATCATTCCACGCTGAGCCCGCCCCATAGGCCAACGTAAACATTAAGTCCGCGGTGGGCCGCCCCGCCCAAGTACACATGCAAAAGGGCTTCTTGAGCCACACGTTGTCCCAATAGCCATCCGCTGGCTCGCGCACAACCTTAATATCGATCCCGGCTTTGGCCGCCTGCTCTTTATATACTATGGCGGTATCCACCGCCCCACTAAAGGCGATATCTGAGGTGCTCAGCCTGACGCTGAGCTGACTGAGCCCGGCCTGCTTGAGATGAAACTGCGCCCGCTCAGGATCATACTGGCGTTGGGGCAGGTCGGCGGCAAAATAGCGTTGCGACTGACCAATCGGATGATCATTGCCCACCCGCCCATAGCCGCGCAGAATGGTGGTGAGTAAGGCGTGGCGGTCAATGCCATATTTGAGCGCCAGGCGGACATGATTATTGTCAAACGGCGCGACGTCGGTCATCATCGGCAGGCTGTAATGCCGAGAGCCAGTCGTTTGTAAGACCTGGATACCCGGCAGTTGCCTGAGCAAGTGGACGGTTTTTAACTCACAGCGATTGATCATATCCAGCTCGCCGGTTTGGAGCGCGGTGGTGCGGGCATTCACATCGCCAATCGCCAAGGTTTCGACTTCTGCAAAGTGCGCCCGCCCGACCTTCCAATAGTTTGGATTGCGTTGGGTCAAGGCGCGCACCCCAGGGTCAAAGTCCACCAGGCGGTAGCCGCCAGTCCCAACACCTGTCGTGAGGGGTTCGCCTGCCGGTTGAATGGTGAGATGATAGTCGGTCAGCACATAGGGAAAATCTGCCTGAGCAGCCTGGAGAACAAATACCACGCTGTGCTTCCCCTCGGCAGACAGCTCCGCGATGTTGGCCAGCAGACTTTTAGCCGCAGAGATCGAGTTGCTACCCCGGTGGTGATTGAACGACTCGATCACGTCCTGGGCATTGAGGGTTTTGCCGTGATGGAATTCGACCCCCCGGCGCAGCTGGAAGCGCCACTGCTTGGCATCGGTGGAGACCTCCCAGCTCTCGGCCAACTCCGGCACGAGCATGCCCTGCGCATCCAGTTCGACCAGATTGTTGCGTAACTGGCCAAACGAAAGATTGTACATGAAGACGGCACTAATCGTGGCTGGATCAAGCGAATCACTCAGCCCCGCCCCAGACATCCCCATCCGCAGCCGGCCGCCTTTTTGAGGGAGGTTCGCCCCAGCGCTCTGATCCACCGCCTGACTGGGCAGGAGGGAAGCCAAGCCGAAGGCAGACATACAGCTAAGAAATTCCCGGCGCGAGAGGGGAGCTTGGTGCAGTACTCGTCCCGGCTCTTCGACCTCTTCGGGTGTAGACACTGGCCGCTTCTCCCCAGCCGAAACACAGCTGAATTCGGCCATCACATCACACTTCCCGCGTCTATATTAATGGATTGCCCGGTCATGTATTCGGCAAGCGGCGAGCAGAGATAGGGGCAAGCCGTGCCACCTCCTCAACCGTTGCTGCACGTTAGCTCGATGGGAATGGCAACCGCTTTTGGACGGCCATTTTTATCCGTGAAATATTCTATTTCTGCCATGTGTCCTTCCAATTTTGCATGAAGAAATACTGAGCTCAATCCACTCTACTCCTCATCCAGCGTATCCAGCAACTGCTCAATCACTGCCACTGCCTCTGCCGCAGCGCCATTTTCAAGCAGGGCGCAGGCCAGCAAGCGCAGACCGCGCGGCGTTGCATGCAGCTGACAAGACGTCTGGGCCAAAGCTAAGGCTTCGGCTGTTTGGTCGCCTGCACTGAGCGCCTTACGTGCCTGCTCGCGTAGCTGCCAGGCTTTTGCTGCAACCTGCATCATCGCGCTCAGGTCGGTGCCGCAACGTGGACATTCAGCGACACCGCGCCATGCTGCTCGGCAGGTGGGACAACGTTCCGGCAATGATGAACGATGAATGATGAATGATGAATGGCCCATATGGTCGATACCGTTAGGCTTCTTCGACATAGAATAATAGATCGGCCAGCTCGTCTGTTGCCGTTTGGAGGCGGTCCCAGGTTTGAACGCGGAGCGCTTCTTCGATCTGCTCGTGCAAGCCAAGCGCTTCTTCGCAATCCTCGGGCGTCATCTTCTCAAGCAGGCGTCTGCTCCGCTCCAGGAGTCGGCCTGCTTCGAAGACCTGCTCTCGGAGGCTTTGGTCCTCCAAGGTTTCGACCTGTCCCGCCTCTGACCGTAGACGTGGCTCGGCTGAGTCGATCTCTTGCTGGGCCGCGACGCCGGCCTGAATCTCTTCTTGAAGCAGCTGTTGCATACGCAGGCGTGCCTGGCCGATCTCGTCCTCGGACATCGCAGTGGTTGCGCCTTCAATGGTAATTTGCTTGGAGAGTCCAGTCCGCTTTTCAATGGCAGCGACTTTGAGAATCCCGTCAAGGTCGAGATCCATCCGGCACATAATCTCATTGCCGGCCGCTACCCGCGACAGCCCTTTAATCAAGAACCGGCCAACCAAGATGTCATTCAGCGCGTTTGGATCGTCGCCTTGATAGATTGAGACCTGCCAGCCTTCCTGGTTGTCGACCGTGGTAAGGTACGAGTTAGTCCGACTGACGGGGAGGGGTGTATTGCGATGAATAATCGGATGGTAGCAGTGTGCGTACGGCATGTCATTCAGGAAGCCGAGGTGCGAAGGACCAAAAGAGTAGGGGGAAATATCAACCAAGACCCTATCCACATCATGGCCCGCCTGGCGGGCGGCTAACACGCCAGCTCCAAAAGCGACACATAGCTCCGGGTGGAGTTCTTGACGCGGGGCAAGGCCAGTCTTCTCTTCCAGTAACTGTGAGACAAGTGGAGTCCGGGTTGCTCCGCCGACGAGTAAGACCTCAGCGATTTGGTCTGGCTGCTTGCCCGCATCGGCCAGCGCTTGGTGGACACTGTCGAGTGTCTCTTCGATCAAGTGATGAATCAACTGCTCATACTCAGCTCGCGAGATTTCCAGGTCAAGGTGAACGGGAATACCATCCCGCTCGGCCAGATGTTCTTCCCGAATGCGGGCATATGGCTCAAAGCTGAGTTGCTTCTTGGCCTCTTCTACAGCGTGCAAGAGGCGACTCATCGTCCGTGCATCTGTCCGGACGTCGAGGCCGCCGGATTGCACGAAGCGATCATGCACAAAGTCTAGCAACAGCTGGTCAAAATCGTCTCCACCAAGGTGGTTGTTGCCATGGCTGGCCAAGACTTCGGTGATTTCGTCCTGGACTTGGACGAGAGACACATCAAAGGTCCCGCCGCCGAGGTCATAGATTAAGATTGTCCGATCGCCTTGGCGGTCAGCTCCGTAAGCCAGCGCCGCAGCCGTCGGTTCGTTCAAGATACGAACGACTTCAAGTCCGGCAATTTGACCTGCATCCCGGGTCGCCTGACGTTGGGCATCAGAAAAATAGGCTGGCACAGTAATGACTGCGCGTGAGATTGACGCGCCCAGTACCGCTTCGGCCCGTGTTTTCAAGCTGCGCAGGATAAGCGCTGAGATTTCAGCTGGAGAGTAGGTCTGATCCCCGACCACAATCTTTTGACTCGAACCCATCAGGCGTTTCACTGATTTCACAGTGCGGTCGGGGTATAGCGTGTATTGGTTGCGGGCTGGCGTGCCGACCAACACGCTGTTGTCTGGGGTGAGTCCGACCACTGAGGGCATGATCTGTTCCCCGTCGGCGGCTAAGACCTGGACATTGTCACCGATTAAGGCGGCAACTTCAGAGTTGGTTGTGCCGAGGTCGATGCCAAGGATGATGTCATTTTGCATGAGCGTCGCTCAGTCTAAGAGTCTCGGAGTCGGGGAGTCTAAGCAGGCCAATGCAGTATGAGCAGCAGGGGACTGCCGCAGCCTTTCTCTTTTGAACTCACGACTCATGACTTGCTACTTTTTTGTGGTATCGGCAACGACTTTGACTTCGGCGAAGCGGAGGACGCGATCGTTGCAGGTATAACCTGGACGAATAATCTCTAACACGGTGCCCGGCGCTGCGGTGGTGGTCTGGCTCACTTCGGTTGCCCGCATGAGGCTTGGGTCAAATGGTTTGTTCTGGCAGGCTATCTCGTGCACGTCGAGGCGTCGCAGGAGATCGTCAAGCCGTTCCCGGGCCAGGCTGTTGCCGGCAAGTACGGCTTCGAGGACTGGCCGTTGGCCAAAACGAGCCCGCAACCCGCTGAGCCCATTCAGGCGCCGCTGGGCTTCGTCCAGGCTCCGGGTGAAGCGATCTCGAACTTCTAATAACTCGGCCAGCATTTCACGCCGCGTCTCGCGGCGGGCTTCGGCTAATTTCTGGGCAATGACTTCTGGTGGGGCAGGATTCGACTGCTGCTCAGTCAGCTTGCCGAGGGTTTCGCCGAGCTGTGTATGGAGACGGTTGGTTGCTCGGCCTTGGAGTTGTGTTTCGCGGGTTAAGGCTGTCAGCTGGCTGAGCAGGGAGAACAGGTCAGGGGCAGCTTCAGCTTTGGAGAGAAGAAACTCTGGAGCAATACCTGCTGGGGCCGGTTCTGGCTCATGCAGTTTATCCTGCCCATCCTGCCCATCCTGTTCATTTTGCTTGGTTTGCTCGGCCTGTTCGGCTTGCCCATTCAACCAGGTGGAGACCGTCTCCAACAGGCGTTGGCGACGGTTTGAATTGAGGCTGCTCATTTTTGTGGTCCTCGCAGGATGTTCAGCCACAGCGAGGGACCGACGTACTGCCGTTCATCCGGAATGAGCGCGCGCATATCTTCGAGTTGGGGCAGCGGAGGTGGACCAAACAGCCGAAACGCAAGTCGTTTTTCGGTGTCACGAATGGCTTCGTATGCGTCGCGAATACGACGAAAACCTTCTGGGTCTCGATCTGGCGGGGATTGTCTGATCGCGCGGACATAGGCGGCCCGAACAGCCTCATCGTCAGCATTCTCTTCGATGTTAAGGATCGTAAAAGGATTCAGCATAGGGCATGTATCTGAGGTCTCAGCTGTCACAAATGTCGCAAAAAGATGACGGCCGGGTTGTCCCGACCGCAGGGTCTACAAAAATTATTCGTCAAAATCCAAATCGCCTCAAGCGTCTAAATCTCAGAAAGACAACATGTCATTGAATACGTTGCCGGACAAGCACGGCTGGAATGGTTTGTGGCTGCGTGATTTGCGTAGTGTGACCTGCGTCTGCAATCGCGGCGGGTTCTTATGGTGCCGCTCGGTTGCAATCGTCCGGTTGATATCTACCTGGTTGGGGGGCGTCTCTGCTGGGCGCGGAGCCCCAAACAGTAAGGCATCTAAATCTCCCCAGGCAGGCAGGCTATCGAGGGCTGCCGAAGCTTCACTAACGGCCTCCATATCCCGATCCCGGTTGGCCAGTTCGCGGGCGACACGCAGGCACTGGCGCGCCCGATTATACTCTTTCTGGGCTGTGGCTAGGCACAGGACTTTGCCGCGCGCGAGCAGAAAACGATGCAGATGGGGTCCTTCGTAGCTGAGCCCTTGACCAGCTGCAACATAGGCCAAGCTTGGCCGGCCAATGCGTAAGGCACCGTGACACAGGGCATGCAGCTGGGTTACTGAGGACTTGCCGAGAGCTTTTTCAACCTGTTTCAAGAAAGTGTCTGGAACGACGAGGGGACGATCCAAAGCCCGGAACAGTTCACACGCCCGTGCCAGAGCATCAATCGCCTCAGTCGGGGGAACCTTGCTCGACCACTTGGGGCGCGTAATTTTTATTATATTACTGACAGCGGCCAAAATCAGGCTGTGTAGGGTTGGGTTATTCAGGCTGGTGGCTAAGGTCTGAGCAATCCGTTCCATGCCAGCTGTGTCCTCGAGTTTGTGCGCAGCTGCCCAGTGTAAGGCCAACAAGTATGCCTTCATATCGCCTTCATTAGCCCGCGCTTCTTGGGCCAGTCGCTCAAGGTCGTCTAAAGCGAGAGCAGGTTTGCCGTCCTTTAAGCGGCGCTCTGCACTGGCTAATAGAAGACGAAAGCGACTCTGGCGGACATCGGGGTGGACTCGGTTAATGACTTCGGCTTTAGTCAGAAAGTCGAGCGATTTGCGTAGTGCGCCGCGCTGTTCGGTTGACTGGACGAGATACAGCAGGGGGTCGAGGTCCTGGGGATACGCCTTCCGCCAGGCCTCAGCTTCGGCTTCAGCGCGTTTTGGGTCGCGCGGTTTATAGTGCTCAACCAGGGCTCGGAATACTTGGGGGGCGGGGTCAGCTGCCCGAGCCCGGTCAAGCAAAGCCCCCCGATCGAAAGCGGCCGGGAGTTCCCCGTTCAGAATCATTTGCTGGATTTCTCGCTCCGAATCTCTGCCTAACGCGTCCAACAGATCTTCAGGGTCGGCCGGAAAGAGGGTTGCCATGTGCAATAGAATGCGGGCGATTTCAGGTCCGGTATGGGTGGTATGAGCACTATGAGACAGGTGGCCTGTTGTTTGAGTGGTCTTCAGATACTCATCCCAGAGGATGAGAGCCCCATCCCATTTGTCGTGTTCTATGGTCAGGGCGACCAGACGGGAAATCTCAAGGGCGTTTTCCTGGCGGGTCAGAAGGCCTACCAAACCTTGTGGGGCAAGATTATTCCGAAGCCAGTGATGGAGGACGGTTCTCAGAAATGTTTGTCTGTGGCTTGTCGGCGCTGTAGAGAGCCAGGGTAAGAGCTGCTTCAGGGCAGTCAGTGCTTTGCGTTCATTCTTCGCGCCGAGAGCCTGGCTGAGCTGGTCGAGCTGCAGCCGCAGAGTGATATGGCCACTGCTGACCTTATCCAATAAGCTGTTGGTGGCAAACGACTGATCGGCTTTGCACTCAGGAATATGGGGCGGCGGGGTGACAGGGTTTGTGTTGGTCTGGCTCGTCTGCTCGCGGACCTTGCTGGTCTTGCTGATTAAGGTCCGCACAACGGGAACCAAACGGCCGGGGCCGGAATCGGATGGTATACGAGCCAGATTTGCTTCGGCTAATTCGTCAGCCCGGCAATAAAAGGCGTCCAGGGCACGGATGAGGAGTTTCCAGGGCGCTAACGGTGACTGGCGAGAAATGCGGTCTAAGGCGGCCAACCTCGCGTCTGGCACTGGCGCGCTGGTGACTGCACTGAATAGCTCATCGATAAGACCGGCCTGCTGCCGGAGCGGATGTTCAGCAGGCAAACAGGTTGTCGTCGCCAACACGCCGGGGTCAGTCAGGCCGCGTGCCAGCAGGCTTTCTAATGCGCGTTGGCGCGCTCCCTCAGCTGTTGCCAGCTCGGTCAGTACTCCGTCCAAGTCTCCGCTCGAGATCTGAGTCTGATGGACGAGGAGTGTCAGTTGGTCACGATAGGCTGGAAAGCGTTCACGAGCCAGAGCCGCCAAAACATGCGCTTCTTGCAGCATACCGCAGGTAATCAGAGACTGGACACGCACCTGATAGGCGCTGATGAGTGTTTCCTCTGCTGCCTGGCCGGGGATCTGTTTCAGAAATTGTTTGGCCAGCTCAACCGCTTCGTGGGGTTTATTATGAGCCAAGAGGTCGTGGACCTGAGCCTGCCACTGCGCGGGAGTTTTTGGGGCAGACTGCTTGGGTATCTGCTTGGCTCGTTTGTGTTTCTTGTGTTTTGCCATCCTGTATGTTTCTTTAGCGTTTTGTTTGGGCTTCGTGCAAGATCACTCGGAAGATACAAACGAAAAGGTGGGAACAAATTCCCACCGTATGGCGTGACGTAGAGATATGAAATGTATACTGACGATCGGGCTTGTGGCTGTCCTCGGGGTTTCAGGAGTCTGGGGAGTTTTCGGAATCTGGCCGCATATGGCCTCTCGGGTGTGGGCAGACTCAACCCAGGGAGAGTATTTCCCCTTAGCGATTGGTAACCGCTGGGTCTACCAGGCCAGCCAAGGGCAGGCAACCGAAGAATGGAAAGTGATCCGTCAAGAAAAGGGCGCTTTTGTGGTCAAGATTACGGCCGATTCCCTCAACACGGCCAGTTTCGAAGAAGTGTTCATGCGCACTGCAGCCGGTGTTGAGCGAGTCTCGGCTGCGACTGGGAAGCAGGCTGAAATCAAACATCCCGTTGTGAATAGCAAGTATCAAGCTGAGCTTGCTGAGCTTGCTGAGCTCGCCCAGTCCGCCCGGGCGCCGAACGTTCAGGAGCACGTGCCGCTCTTTTTTCTCAAGAGCCTCTTACGGCTTGGGACCGTGTGGGAAAATCGAGATGGTCGTTATGAGGTGACTTCACTGAGTGAGACCGTCACTGTTCCAGCTGGGACGTTCAAAAATTGCGCGGAAATCATACACTGGGGGAAGAGCGGTGGGGTGACCGTCATTACCCACTATGCGCCAGGTGTTGGCGTAGTGCAGCGGGATGAGACGTTTCCACTCCTAGAAGGGAGTGGGAATATGAATCCGCGCCAAAAACAGCAGCTGGTATTGCAACTGAAGGAATGGGAAGTGCACTCAGTTGCTCAGTCCTTCGGACTCCCCGACTGAGTGACTCCCTGACTCTTACACCGTTTTCCGTCGCCGATACAGCGACACTGCCGCTCCAATGAAAAGAATAACTGCCGGCTCACCCACTACCGCCAGCCAGAAGAGCTGCTGGCTCTGCTGCGCTGTCAGAAAAATCGCTGACAGTTTCGGAGCTGTTTCTTCGTCTTTGGGACGCTGGGTGATGAAGCGCTCTTCTTGGACGAGCCACTGAACGGTGTTGAGGAAAAGGTCTTTATTGCCCAGCAAAGACAGTCGGGCATTGCTGGCAAAATCACTGTCGCCATACACAACCAGTCGGGCAGCGTTTTCTGGCTCTTTCTTGGCTCGTGGTGGAGTATTCCGTGCCGGAGACGCGTGAGCGTTAGCGGATAAGATATCCAGATCTATGGTGGCCGCAACAGCGAGTGAGATTGGTCCTTGGCGGGCTTTGGTCCCTTCAAATTCGAGCGCGCCGTCTGGAATAACCGCATTCGGATTAAACCGTGCCCACGAGCCTGGGCCGGTGCGGCAGAAAGGAGCGGCTTGGATAGCCGCGTTTGGGGCAGGCACGCGCGGCTCAACCGAACGAGCCAGCGGAAAGATGGTATTCACCTCAAAGTCTTTCACAATCGCCACGCCAGTATTATACAGCGAGACAATCGGGCTTAAGGCATCACCCCCAAACAGCCGGTTCTGTGGATCATAGACCAGGTCTTCGGCTAAGCTGATGCCATAGGTGTGCAGGAAGGTGCTCAGCTTGGGCGCATCCATGGGATCAATCATGACCAGCAAGCTGCCGCCGTGTATGAGAAAGCGCTCAAGTGCCGCGATTTCTTGGGGCAGCAGGTCGGCGCGTGGACCACTCAAAATAACGAGCGCTGCATCGTCAGGAATGCCAGGCGTGCGTGATAGGAGCAGGGGCTTGATAACAAAGTTTTCATTCCGCAATGCCGCTGCCGCTTCGCTATAGCCGTCTCTGGCATTGCGGCTGAATGGATCGGCTTCGCCATGACCGCCAATGAAATAGATAGTTTTCTGTTGGGCATGCACAAACTGAAACAAGGCTTGGGTAATCAGCTCCTCTGTGGCAACCGGCAGGATTTTGCGCTGCTCGTTGTACTCCACAGCGGCGACTCCATTGTGGGTGGCCTGATACTGCTGGGCCAAACCCAGATTGCGATCGCGGTAGAGGATGCGATAGCGGAAATTATGGCTCTCCGCCGTGTAGCGTTTGAACAGGTCTTCAAAGGCTTGATACGCGTCTGGTGAGCCACCAAAAAAGAGAGTCAACAACACGTCTTGGTCCAAATCTTGGAGCAGCTCTCGGGTTTGCTGGGAGAGCGTTAAGGTTTTTTTCAGCGTCAGATCCCAACGTATATTGTTCCTGATCGAGAGAGATTGGAGTCCCATCAAACCGATCAGAAGCCCGATATTGACGGCGCTAACCACAATCCACTGCCGCCGGCTGGGGGTGGCCAGAAACGCTCGTACGGAAGAGAACTCCCCTTTTCCGCGCCAGCGCCGAGAACGTAGGGCCTGCCAGGTCAGGACCAGAAAAAACAAGCTGAAAAAGACAAAGAAACTGATTTCTTGGGTATCAATTGCCCCCCGAGCAAAATTATAAAAACGGTCAAACAAAGAGATCTGGAGGAGTGCCTGCAAGAAGGACTCGCTCACTGCCTGTTCATTCCAGGTCAAAGACCAAAACAGCACCAACATGCCTAATGTCGCCATTGCCGCAACAGCCTGACTATCGGTCAGGGCGGACAGGAATAGTCCGACGCTCACAAAGACCACACCGATGAGAAACAGGCCCATATAGCCAGCCAGCAGCGTTTGCCAACTCACTTGGGGATGGTACCAAGACAAAATCAAGGGATAAAACATGGTCAGGCCGAGGACGGCGGCCAAGAGCACGGTTGCGGCCAAAAACTTGCCAAGAATGACGCTGCTTTCAGGAATAGGGTAGGTCCACAGCAGATCAAGCGTGCCAAGTTTCTTTTCTTCGGCAAATGAGCGGGCGGTGATGGCCGGGATTAATAGCAGGAGGACAAAGCGCACGTCATGAAAGAAAAATTCCCACAAGCCACGCTCAAGATTCACTCCACCTAGCAGGATAAACAGGCTCAGATCGGTGTAAAAAAAGAAGCCGGTCAGAGCCAGCCCAACGGCCACAATGGCGTAGGCGAGGAACAGGCCGAAATAGGCCTGTAATTCTTTGGTCAGAATAGCAAGCAGAATCATAAATAGTTATCAGTTCTCAGCCATCAGCCAGGACCCGATGAAAGATTTCTTCGAGTTCCATCTCGCGCGAGCGGAGTTCAAATACGCGCCAGCCTTGGGCGGTAGCGGCTTGTACGATCGTGGGTCGGATTTCGGTGTTTGCCTCGGCGCGCACGGTATACAAAATCGGTCCTCCGCCCTCTGGGTTTTCGCTGCCGACTTCCTGGACACTCGGCAGGCCTCGGAGCATAGCGCTTACGGTCTCTTGCGGCCCGTCAATCTGGACCACAAGCTCACTGGCGTCGTGGAGTTTGAGCATCAGGTTGCCCGGGGTATCCAGGGCCAGGACTTGACCTTGATTAATAATCATGACCCGGTCACACGTTGTCCTGACTTCGGGCAGGATATGGGTGGAGAGGATGACTGTCCGCTGGCCGTGCATGTCCCGAATCAGGCGCCGGAATTCTGCGGCTTGCTCGGGGTCGAGTCCGACCGTCGGCTCATCTAGAATTAACACAGCTGGATCGTGCAATAATGCCTGGGCCAAACCAACCCGTTGCCGATAGCCTTTTGATAAGGTGCCAATATACCGGGGTGACACCCGGCCCAGGTCAAGTTCCTCAATGACGTGGGCAACCCGTGTGCGGCGTTCCTGCCGCCCTAAGCCTTTCATCTTGCCAACAAAGTCGAGGTAACGACGACATGTCATCTCCGGGTACAGGGAGATGTTTTCTGGCATATAGCCGAGATGGCGGCGAACATCGAGCGAGTGACGCAAGATATTATAGCCAGCCACCTCGGCCGTTCCTGCCGTCGGCGCCAAGATGCAGGCCAAAATACGTATGATGGTTGACTTGCCGGCTCCGTTTGGACCCAGCAGGCCAACGATTTCACCGTGGCTGACGGCGAAACTCACGTCGCTCACAGCGCGGATAGAGCCGTACAGTTTGGTTAGGCCAGATGCAGCAATCATGGCAGGAGTCTCTCAGTCATTGCGTCGTTGCGTCGTTGAGTCTTCAAGACCTGCTCACTTCTGGACGAGACTCTTCGACTGAGCGGCGGAATCAATACGCCGTCTGTCCCCCATCAACTGGGATAATTGATCCGGTCATAAAGCT
This sequence comes from Binatia bacterium, assembly GCA_965231765.1. GTDB lineage: Bacteria > Desulfobacterota > Binatia > Bin18 > Bin18 > JAAXHF01. The sequence continues at coordinate 1,141,162 of OZ246887.1, read as the reverse complement.
CGATTCGTCAGCGGCAAGAAACACGGCCAAATGAACAACTTCGATTGGGGTGCCAAAGCGTTTCAGGAGATGGGCATCTGCGATCTGCTGCCAGGCGGCCTCTTTGTTCTCCATATTCTCGATATACATACGTGGCATCGGGGTGTCGATCGCGCCCGGGCAGATGGCGTTGACGCGGATATTATATTCGGCAAGATCAACCGCCATACACCGGGTCAGATTGACCAAACCACCCTTGGCTGCCCCATAGGCTGCCATGTGTGGATAACCGACAATTCCTCCGGCTGACGAAATATTAATGATTGAGCCGCTTTTTTGGGCTGCCATGTGTGGAATCACGGCTTTGCTCATCAGGAACGGGCCGGTCAGGTCGATGCGCAGAATACGGTTCCACTCTTCGAGACTGGTATCTTGAATGGTTTTGCCGAGAATGACGCCAGCGTTGTTATACAAGACATCAATCTGGCCAAACGTGGACAAACATTTCTGTGCTAAACGAGGAGGGTCGGCTTCGAGCGACACATCGCCGGCTTCAAACACGGCTTGGCCGCCAGTCGCGTTAATCTTTGCCGCAACCTGTTCCCCTTCATCTGTCAAGACATCGCTCAGCAGCAAGCGTGCGCCTTCTTGAGCAAACGTTTCAGCCGCAACGGCACCTTGTCCGCGAGCGGCTCCAGTGAGAATGACTGCTTTTCCATCCAATCGGCCCATAACTACTCCTTTGCAAAGAAGCGCTCAGCTTTCAGTTGTCAGCTTCTGAAGGGAGGGAAGTATCAGAAAGATCCACCATTCTCCACTCGCTCAGTGTTGAGTTTTGTCGGCAGAGCTTTTTTGCTATTGGGGTGAGAGCTACACTTCTGGAGCAAAGAAAGCAAAGGTCCGGGCTTCGATGCTCTCACGCGCTGGGGCGTTGGCTGGGGCTGTGGGGTCGGTAAAGGCTGAGTGGGCGGTGAAGCGTGCCCGGCCATCTTCCATTGAGTCGTAGCATTTCAGCAGCATGGCTTCGCCGGGGGCGAGGTTCGGGAAATAGAACCAGCGTTGCTCAGGATTATAGGCGACGGAATAGATTTCACCCGTCCGATTTTCGAATATCAGATCGGTCGGAATAAAGTCCTTTTGCTCCATACTGGATGCATCACATACAGCCAAGGGCTGGTCCTGGGCCGGGACATTAATCGGCCGCCAGACGTTGATGACACAAAAGCGGTACTTGAGCAGTTCCTCTGCCTCTTCGGCGGGGACGAGGTCGCGAACACGGGTAGGACCAGATTGAATCGTATAATCGTTATGGGCAAACAGGACTGGTGAGCTCACCCCCACTTCTCCCTGTTTGGAGCGTGGTCCACACCGCACGTTGTGATCAAACACCACAACTTTTGAGGCACCGGTTATGTCTTTGACCAGCTGGGCTGCCTCTGGATAGTAGACTTTCTTGACTTCTTCCGCATCGTAAAAATCGGAGACTTTTGTCTCGCGCTTGGTCAACATCAGGCCCTGCTGATCCAACGATAGCTGGTCTTGGACTTTGCGGCCATTGTAGACTGGGATGGTGTGCTTATTTTGGGCTGGCCGTTCAAGAGCTTTACTCCGATCTGGATTCACCAGATAGGCTGGCCGCTTTGAAGTATCGGCTAAATAATTGAAGATGCCTTGTATGTGGGTGAGACCTGTCATTGGGACTGCGTTCGCCATGCCATTCCTCCTCTTGTGTGTGACTATTCCTTGGGTGATTACTCTTGTCCTGCGTTAAACATCAAACCTGTCTTTTTTATCTCGTCTAATACGCCGGGGCCAGTCTGATCAATCTTCTCCGCCACGCTTGGTGGAAAGGCAATATCCTGCATGTCGTGCACACCACCAGTGATTAAGACTTGAAGATAACCTTCCTCAGCGCTGACGTTGGTAAAGCTGCGGCACACACCAGGCGGTACAGAAATCGTATCAAACTGATTGATGACGGTTGCATGCTCGCCATTATCTCCCCACTGGATCTTGAAGCTGCCTTTCAAGCAGGTGAAAACCTCGTGGGTGTTGTGATGGGCATGTAAACCAGGGCCTTGGTTGGGAGGACACACCGCCAGGGTCATCGAATAGCCGTCAGCTTCGGCAATCGGTGCTGGACCAAAGGGGCCGACTCCGCCTTTGGATGAAATAATCGGCAGCAGCTTTCTGGCATAGATCTGATCTCTGGCCTCCAGCGGTACCTTGCCGTTTTGCATGGCCGGGATCGGCTGCAAGTCTTTGAAACGCGCCACCCGCGATTCCATTTCTTCAGGGCTAATGTCGATCGTTTTCATGACTGTCCCTCCTGACGTATGTGGTGTGTATGCCTGCTCGCGTTCATTGCGTCCTGTACATTCATTGAAAGTCACAAGTTTTTTAAAAGCAGTGAGTACCTTTTTGCCATATCCGTCGCGGACTTGTTCCGTCACTCACGCAAACGTCACGGTACAGAATCGTGTTTTGTGTATCAAGACAGCCGGAACATCAATCTCGACTTCGTCGCTAATTTGAATCGCTCTTTGGGGGCCTGATCTTGTGAATAGGCCGCAGACTGAGTAGAGGTGAAGCAGATGAAGAGCAAGGAGACCTATAACGCCAGCTGAGATTCGGAGATGTACGTATGACTGTCAGCAGACTATCCGGAATGGCCAGTATTGGCGTAGATCGCATGGGCGATTTAGCTGATGCTTCACACGCTGAGACGATCTTGCGTCTGGAAAACCTTGATACCGACCTGCGTCCACCCGCTGGGGTTGTCGCAGCAACCCAAAACGCTGTCGAGCTGGACAGTGCCAACAGCTATTTGCCGTTTCTCGGTGCCAAGACGCTCCGGCAAGCGGCGGCTGCTTTAGTCAGCCGTTTGTCAGGCATTGTCTATGACTGGAACAGCTCGACTATTGTCTGTGCCGGTGGCCTGAATGGTATCTTGAATGTCCTCCTGGCGCTTATCGAACCGGGCGATGAAGTCCTCCTGACAGATCCGATTTACATTGGTTTAGTCAATCGGGTTCGACTTGCTGGTGGAGTCCCGGTGTATGTTCCGTACGAAATTGTCGATGGGGTGTGGAAGCTTGAGCATTCCAAGCTCGACAGCGTCGTCACTCCCCGAACCAAAGTGTTCTTGATGATGAGTCCATCGATGCCGACAGGAGCCGTGTTTTCGCGTCAGGATTGGGAAGCCGTGTGTCGCAAATGCCAAGAGGTCGGGGCGTGGCTGCTGTACGATAGTGCCATGGAGCGCATTGTGTTTGATGGCTCCGAACATCTTCATCCGGCGTCGTTTCCAGGCATGGCTGAGCGGACGATCACGGTCGGTGCCGTTTCAAAAGAGTATCGAATGATTGGCTGGCGAATCGGCTGGATTGTAGCGCCAGCATCGATCATTGATGATATCGGTCTGGTCAATATCTCAAACGTGGTGTGTCCAGTTGGGATTGCGCAAGCTGCGGCGACGTGTGCCTTACAGACTCCTGATTCTGATATTGCTGCTGCCACGGCTGAGTGGCAAAGCCGCCGAGACGTGATTCTGCAAGAGCTGGATGGATTTCCGATTGTCAAACCAGAGGGCGGCTGGTCCATGCTTATGGATGTCTCCCGATTTGGATTGACTGGGAGTGAGGCGTCGGAACGCTTACTCGAGCGAAGTCAGATTGCAGCGACGGCAATGACCGGCTGGGGGAGTGAGCGAAGCGCCCGGTTCATTCGATTTGTTTTCTCCAATGAACCGGTCTGTCGTTTGCAGGGACTTCGCAAGCGAGTCGAAGCCGCTTTGGACTGAGTGCCAGCCTGGCTTAGGCGGGCAGAGACACCAGCCCTACGAGCGGAAAGGACAGGCGAGTCTCCTGCTACTTCCACGCGCCTGATGCGTTTGACTGGTAGCCTAACGCGCGGTAGACAGCATCAACCAAGTTCTGGCCTCGATCATTCAGTGCTGCCCCAGGACCCATCCTGTTCATCGTATAGCCAAAGGACATCGCTGCCGGAGGATCGGCAAAGCCGAACGAGCCGCCAGCGCCAACATGGCCAAAAGCTGCCTCGGAGACGAGCACACTGTCCTGCACCCCAGCCGGCTCTTTGCGATTATCCATTGTTTTCATGTAGCCCAATGCAAATCGTGTCGGCATCACCAGGACCGCGTCTTTTCCTGTTGATGAGGCGACTCTCCCCATCCGGGCCAACGTTTCAGGGTTGACCAGTTCGACGCTGTCCTTTTTTCCGCCCAGAGCCAAGGGCTCATACATACCAGCCAAGCCGCGTCCGTTGGTGATACCGCCTGCACCACCAATCTCGGCTGCGTGAGCGGCACGCGTGTCAAACTGGGGCTCGGCACCCATATAGCCGCCCATGTTGAGCAGCACGATTGACTGCATTGAACCTGGCGTTGCGATCTCTCTGAAAAAGGGACTTTCAGGATTAGGTTCTGCCGCGATCATAGGCGCCACTTGTGACTCTTTGTCTTCCGGCAGGCCAATCCAGAAGTCGAGCCCCAGAGGACCGGCCACTTCGTCTTTGAAGAAGGTCCCGAGCGATTTGCCAGAGACACGCCGCACGACTTCTCCCACGAGCCACCCAAAGGTGAGGGCATGATAGCCGTTGCGGGTGCCAGGCTCCCAAAACGGCTCTTCTTTGGCCAGGGCATTCACAATCAAATCCCAATCGGCGTAAGCGCCATCGGGCAAGGTCTCACGTACCGCTGGCAGACCAGCCTGGTGACTCAGCAGCATTTTGACCGGGATATTCTCTTTGCCGGATTGGGCAAACTCTGGCCAGTATGTGGCTACAGGGGCGTCAAGGTCAAGCTGTCCGCGCGAAGCAAGCATATGGGCGCACAGGGCCGTTGCGCCTTTTGTGGATGAAAAAACAACGCTAACCGTGTCTTCCTGCCATGGGGTATTGCTCCCGGCATCTGCTTGACCACCCCACAGGTCGACAACCGTCTGTCCTTGGACGGTCACGCACACAGACGCGCCAACCTCACCGCGTTCTTGAAAATTACGTTCGAACTCTTGTCGAACTTCTTGAAACTTGGGGTCACATGTTCCCTGAACTGCCATTTTGCTCCCTCCTTATATTTTCGGACGCTCAAGTGTTGGCATATGTCTTGTCATACGGAAAAACTAGCCTGGCGTCCATACGGATACGAGAGCAGGTACACAATGGGCAGAGAACGCAATGTTGATTGTGAAGAAGCGCCTGCCATTCCTGTCACAAGCGTTGACAATTATGCGAGCCTTGCATCTGCAAAATAAAGCCTTACATTTCCTATGTGAGATTGCATGCCAGCGTTGAGCGGCTGAAACTCGGGCAGGAAAGGAGGGGCGATGGGGGTACAATTTCAGGATTATTATGAGACACTTGGCGTGACCCGAACCGCCTCTCAGGATGAGATTCAGAAGGCATTTCGGAACTTGGCCAGGAAGTATCACCCGGACGTGAACACGGACACCCAGGCCGAAGCCAAGTTCAAACAATACAACGAAGCCTATGAGGTGCTGAAAGATCCGGACAAGCGGAAAAAGTATGACGCCTTGGGCGCGAACTGGCAGGCTGGTCAAGATTTCACCCCGCCACCGAGCGGGGCGGATATGAACTTTTCGTTTAGCGGCCGACCGGATGATATGGCGGGCTTTGGGAAGGGTGGCTTTAGCGATTTCTTTGACATGCTTTTTGGTGAACGCCTGCACGGGTCCAGTGGCGGACACCAAGCCGCTCGGAACGGCTCTGCTGTGTGGTCGATGCGTGGACAGGACTACGAAGCAGATATCACTATTCGATTAGAAGAAGCCTATCAGGGCGCATCTCAGACTGTTACTTTACAAATGCTTGAAGCCGGGCCAGATGGCGTCCCGCAGCGTACGACAAAACAGTATACGGTCAAAATTCCCGTAGGTGTGACGGAAGGCTCTCGGATTCGCCTGAAAGGGAAGGGGGGGAGTGGAATCGGCGATGGCTCTCCTGGAGATCTGTTGCTCCGTGTGCGGATTGCTCCACATACCATCTTTCAGACTGAAGGCAAGGATCTTTTGGTCGATGTCCCGATTGCGGTGTGGGAAGCCGCGCTGGGAGCAAAGATTGAAGTGCCTACGCTTGACGGAGGGGTCAGTATGAGCGTGCCACCTGGAGTGCTGAGTGGAAAGCGCTTTCGATTGCGTGGCAAAGGGCTGCCAACCAAAAACGGGGAGTCTGGCGACCTATACGCCTCGGTACGGATTGTCGTGCCTGAGTCACTCACTGCTGATGAGCGGGAACTCTTTGAGCAGCTGGCTGCCAAGTCGTCGTTCAAGGCTCGTGAGCAACTACAGGAAGCGGCATGATGGAGGGGCCTACGCCAGACTTGCTCCCTCAGCGGGAGCCTGCTCTTCCTGTTCTTCCTCCCCTTCACGGGTGTACTGCCGAATAAGCTTTTGCATCAAATCCTCTCCGGCTGTGACGGATTTGTATTTGGCTGGGTGATCGGCATCAATCAGGGTTTCGAACGGTGCAATCACGGTATCGTAATTAGCGGTCAGGAAAAATGCGATGGCTTGGCGCCGCTGCTGGCGGGTTACATGGTCATCTGGGACTAAGACGCGATGCTGCGTGGAGACCCATTTGTCATTCGTCCACTGTTCCATCATGTCGCCAATATTGACCTGAATGCTATCAGGCACATACGGCACATCTTCCCACGCTCCAGCTCGCGTTTTCACTTGAAGCCCTGGGCCATCAGAGGTCACCAGGGTGAGGGTGCCGTAATCGCTGTGGGGGCCGATACGAAATTGGTTCGGTCGAGGCGGTGTTGAGAGGGCAGGGTAATCCAAGACCCGCAGGTAGTTCATGCTCTTCTCAACTTTAGCGGCGAAATAGCCCTGGGGTAAACCTACCGCGAGAGCAAACACCTCCATAATGGTGAGGGCTAATTGCTCCCCGGCGTGAGAGTACTCCGTCAGTATTGATCGGAACTCAGCCGGGCGTTCGGGCCAGATGTTGGCTTGATACATCTGTCTGCCTATTGCGCTGTTGTAATAGGGATCGGAAGCCCCAATGTCCATGCGGCCCATAGTAAAATTAGTCTTGAGGTCGGGGGCTGATTCATCGTTGTGAGCATAGGCAACCCGCTCTGCACCAAGAGGGTTATAGCCCATAAATGTTCTGGGAACATCGCAATAGCGCAGCTTCTCGTCTTCCGGCAGGTCAAAAAAATCGCGGGCGACCCGCAGGGTGCGTGCCTGTAAATCGGATGGCAGGCCATGGCCGGTGATCACAAAAAAGCCGATCGTTTCGAGGGCGTGGCTGACCTCTTGGATAACGGCTTGCATGCCACGAGGAGTACCGGCTCGGAAAGGAGCGATATCAATGACAGGAACGGCATACGATGCAGGCATAAGAAGACCTCCTCTCTCAAACGGTTACTTCCACTCGTAGATCTGGCCGCTAATTTCCATAGTTGAGAAATTGCCTTCACCTTCAAAGCCACACATAGTGGTATTGAGCCAGGCGTACTGTTCCGAGCGAGTCCTGAATTTCACTGTTGTTCCGAAGCGAACCCGGCCGTCCCCGAGCGGAACACTCATGCCACCCGACTCGACGAGAATCGGATCGCCCTCTTTAGGAGTCCAGATACCGTAGTATTTTGTTGTGCTGGTGCCATCGGCGTGGACCTGGACATAGTTGCTGCCAATCGCCGAGATGCTCAGCTTGCCTGTTGAGGTCCCAGTCTGGGTGACCTCGTATTTGGCGCCAAACTCCGTGCCCTCAAACGGCAAGACTTTGACCGACGTGATATTGCCTGTGTAATCGCACAGTAATTCTCCGAGTGGCATAGTTTGAGGTCCTCCTTAGATGCTGTACGCCTTATCATATTTGTCAGAATCAAAAAATATATAGTCTGTCGTCGCTTTTCGGCGTACAGTGACGATAAGGTACACACTCATGAGCAAAGAAGCAGCTCCCATTTCTTTTCGGCCGATGACCGCAGCGGATATCGGCAGCGTCCCAATTGGCCATCAGGGAAAAGCTGACGAGGTGCGCCAGCGAATCGCCGACCTCGGGTCGAGCGCTGTGCTTGCCTTCGACGGGGAGCAGCACGTCGGCCAACTTCAATTCCGCCGCTATGTGCCTGGCACTCGCTCGCCTGATAGTTTGTGGGACCCTCTGTACTGGGCTGATTTTGGCGAGCGAGATTTGGCGCTGCCTGATCAGACACTAGCCGTGTTTTGTTATCATGTTGGGCAACTCGACGACACGGATGATAGAGACGCTCGGTATCAGGGACGCGGTATTGGACTGCATCTGCTTGATCATTTTCTTGAGTGGGCTAAACGGGCGGGATTCGAAGCCGTCGTTGCCAAAGCCGTTCCGGCTCCGCGTCCCATCATGGCCTTCATGGGCGGCCAGCCTGCGAAAGCATACCAAGATCGTGGTTTTGCAGTTGTTGCGAGCTGGGTCGATGCTGAACTGAAAGCCGTTGCTACAGACAAAGGGATCATGCCAAATGAGGTCAGCCCGGACGATGCGGCTCGGGTGAGTTGCGTCGTCCGGCGGTTAGGCTGAAGCACTTCAGCAAGAGCGCTTAGGCATTGACAATGTTCAGCCCGGCGTCCATGCCCTCGCGGTCCGTTGGGGCTGCGGTGCTGAATATGGTGTGGGGGGCGGTATCGACCTCTTCGAGTTGCATGTTGCCTGACAGCACGGCCTGCTTCCATTCCTGATGTTTGGGATCGCGTTTGTGGAACTCTGGCATCACCTCATCGGCGAATAGCTGCAGGCTGTCCATGATATCTTGATGTGTGGTTTTTCCGGCCTGGTTGAGCAAGATGATCTGATCAACATGACTTTCTTCAAACTTGCGCAGTTTGCGACGGATTGTTTCAGGCGACCCGATCAGGCCACGTGCGCGGTGCATTTTTTTACCTTCAGGCGTTTTGCGAAATTCTTGATATTCATCCCAGAGGTTCACCGTGCCAGGCACAACATCGCCATGACGAGCGTAGAACTGTAGTGCAAACGCAAAGAAGGTCGCTCCTTCAGCGCGGGCCAAAGCTTCTTCATCTGTTGGCGCGCACATGAAGTTCGACACCAGAGCGATGTTAGGATTAATCGGATAATCGCACAGTTTGTCGAGGCGCTTGGTAATCGAGTTGTAATAACAATTCACCCATGCGGTCGCTGCATCGCCCGAGACAAACTGAAATCCGAGCGCGCCCATACCCCGCTCGCCAGCCATTTGGATCGTTTCGATCTGGCTACAGGCGACCCATAAAGGCGGATGTGGTTTCTGCATCGGCTTCGGCAGCACGTTGCGCGCCGGGAAGTCAAACCATTTACCATGAAACTCCCAGCATTCGTTGCTAAACATGGGAATAACGCAACGCACGGCCTCTTCCCAGACCTCACGTTTTTCACCGAATTTTCGACCGAAAGGATGCAGTTCGGTCGTACTCCCGCCTTCGCCAATACCCATCTCGATTCGACCGCCTGAAACGAGGTCTAGGCTAGAGACACGCTCAGCGACACGAGCCGGGTGGTTCGTCGTCAGCTGGATGATGCCATGCCCCAGGCGGATGTTCTTGGTGCGCTGACTGGCAGCAGCAAGAAACACCTCAGGGGCGGAAGAGTGCGAGTATTCTTCTAAAAAGTGATGTTCGACTTCCCAGGCATAGTCGTAGCTCAGCTTATCGGCCAGCTCGATCTGGTTGAGTGAATTGGTAAATAGCTCATACTCCGCGTTTTCGGTCCATGGGCGCGGTAGCTGGAGCTCGTAAAAGATGCCAAATTTCATCCGATTCTCCTCCCTTTGATTTTGAGTCATTCTGCTGTTCCTTCCCTGACGTATCACACTCCTTCCAGCCACTCCATGGATGCGGCTAGACGAGAAAACCCAAAAGGATCTTCTCCTAATGTGAAGATCAGGAGCTTGCATGAGACTGGAGAAGATGGCACTTACTATGCTTATTAACCAGGAACAGAGAGGAGTTTTGTATGAGAGAAGCTGTCATTGTATCCACCGCGCGGACGCCCATCGGGAAAGCCTACCGAGGCGCCTTCAACGATACCACCACGCCAACGCTGGCCGCCCCCGTGATCAAGGCAGCCATCCAACGGGCAAAGGTCGAGCCGAATGAGATTGACGACCTCATTATGGGGGCTGCGCTGCAGGAAGGCTCCCAGGGGTATAATGTGGCCCGCCAGTGCGGTTTGGCCGCGGGGCTGCCTGTGAGCGTGTCTGGCCAGACGATTGATCGTCAGTGTTCCTCGGGGTTGATGAGTATCTCGATGGCAGCCAAGCAGATTATTGCTGATGGTATGCAGACCGTCGTCGCGGGCGGGATAGAGTCCATCAGTCTTGTCCAGAACGATCATCAGAACGAATATCGTAGCGAAGACGCAAACGCTCTCGCTCAGGCGCCTGATCTGTATATGGCGATGCTTGATACGGCTGAAGTGGTCTCCAAGCGCTACAACGTCTCCCGTGAAGCACAGGATGCATACTCGCTCCAGAGCCAGACGCGAACGGCTGAGGCGCAGCAGGCTGGGCGCTTTGATGACGAGATCATCCCGGTTACCGTGACCAAGCTGTTCACTGATAAAGAGACGGGTGAGCAGACGCGTCAAGAGATTACGATTGATCGAGATGAGTGTAATCGCCCGTCTACCACAGCCTCGGGCTTAGCCGCCCTGCCGCCAGTCATGGGCGAGGGCGGATTCATCACGGCTGGCAATGCAAGCCAGCTGTCAGATGGAGTTTCCGCGTGTGTCCTGATGGAGCGTGAGCATGCCAAGGAACGTGGTCTTGAGCCACTCGGCATCTATCGTGGCATGGCCGTCGCCGGCTGCGAGCCTGACGAGATGGGCATTGGACCAGTCTTTGCCGTGCCCAAGCTGCTCGAGCGCAACAATCTCAAGATGGCTGACATCGACCTGTGGGAACTCAATGAAGCATTTGCCTGCCAGGTGCTCTACTGTCGCGATCAGCTCGGCATTCCGAACGACAAACTCAACGTCAACGGTGGGGCGATCTCGATTGGCCATCCGTACGGCATGAGCGGTTCGCGTATGGTTGGACATGCCTTGATCGAAGGCAAGCGGCGTGGCTCGCGGTATGTGGTCATCACCATGTGTGTTGGTGGCGGTATGGGCGCAGCTGGATTGTTTGAGGTTGCGTAGATTGCACTGGTGGGGCAGGCCCTAGCCTCCTTACTTCTTGTGATGATGTTTTGCGTCAGCATGAGGCGGAAGGCGGGCAGGGACACCAGCCCTACTCTTGTCGCGCCGGTTCGGGTGCCACTCGGACCATGCGCTTCCCAATATTCTCACCGCCTAAGAGTCCAATCAGCCCCTGAGGTGCACTCTCCAGTCCTTCCAGAATATCCTCACGAGCCACCAGCTGCCCGGCTTCGAGCCAGCTCGCCAGTTTGTCTTCAGCAATTTCGCGTTGATGGAAATAGTCCATCACAATGAAACCTTGCATGCGCAGGCGTTTGGTGATGATCAGCCCAGGTACCCCGCGCGGACCAGGGGCGGGAGTATCCGTGTCGTACTGCGAGACGGCGCCACAGCACACGACTCGGCCACCCTGGTTCATACGAAACAGAGTCGCGTCAAGAATATCTCCGCCGGTGTTATCAAAAAAGACATCGACGCCTGACGGGCAGGTCTCCTTGATGGCTCTGGCAACTTTTTGCGTCTTGTAATTGATCGACGCGTGAAAGCCTAATTCGTCAGTCAGCCAGGAGCATTTCTCATCCGAACCGGCAATGCCGACAACTCGGCAACCCGCAATCCGTGCAATCTGTCCAGCCACACTCCCAGTCGCACCTGCTGCGGCTGAGACAAGTACGGTTTCGCCTGGACGTGGCTGACCGATGTCGAGCAGACCAAAGTAGGCGGTTAAACCCGTCAGGCCCAGGACAGACATATGGTGGGAAAGGGCGGTGCGCTGCTGTACCGATGTGAGGGTATCTGCCGGCTGGCAGGCAAACTCTTGCCAGCCGTTTTCGCATTCGACAATTTGACCCGCTTGAAAGCGCGGATCTTTGGATTCCATCACCTCGGCTAAGGCATAACCTGACATGACTTCGCCGGGCAAAACGGGGGCACGATAGGTCGCGCCTTGCATCCAGGCGCGATTGGCAGGATCTAAGGAGAGCAACACCGTACGGGTGAGGACTTCTCCGGGCCCAGGCTCGGGGCGTGCGGCTTCGTGCATTGTGAAGTGTTTCTCCTGGAGCTGGCCTTGGGGTAACTCTTTCACCAGTATCTGTCGGTTGGACATGGCTGTTTTCTCCTTTTTGAGTTGTCCAGGCCGCATATTTACTTTTCTTCTGGCGCTGCACCGAGACGCTCTTGCAAGCGGTTCATGCCTGTGAGCCAGCGATCATAGTCGCCTGTCTTACGACGCATATATTCCAGCACTTCAGGGTGCGGTAAAATCAGGAAGCGTTCGGCACGCAAACCGTCAATCACCACCTCTGCTAATTCTTCTGGTTCCATCAAGCCATCAACGCTGGCTGCTCTGGTACTCTCATTATCGGTCAGCATGGCAGTCCGAACTGCTTGTGGACACAGGACAGAGACTTTGAGGCCCTGGTGGGCGTGGGTAATCGCCAGCCACTCGCCAAAGCCAATCGCGGCGTGTTTGGTCACGCCGTAGGACGCGGAACCAATCTGATTCAGTAGACCGGCCGCCGAGACGGTATTCAGCAAATACCCGCCCCCCCGTTCAACCATGCGCGGTACCAGTGTTCGGGCCGCATAGATATGCGCCATGACATTTACTTCCCAGCTTTTCTGCCACGCCTTGTCTGGCGTTTCCACGCCGCCGCTCCGGGCGATGCCTGCATTTGAACAGAACAAATCGATCGGCCCAATGTCGCGCTCTGTTTGATTGATGACAGGCAGGACATCGCTCTCTTTGGAGACGTCGGCTGTCATTGCCACCCCGCCAATCTCAGCGGCGACAGTCTCTGCTCCTGCCGCATTCATATCGACCACAACGACCGCCTGTGCACCTGCGGCCTTGAAACGCCGACACAGCGCCCGACCGATACCACTGGCTCCGCCGGTAACGACTACGATTTTGTTCATGAGTTCCATGTCTGTCCTCCGTATTTTTGACGGCTTGGGTGCGTCTGTGTTGTCCTCAGGCAGCGTCGTGTACCACCGACATCTTTTCTGCTCCATACACAAAGCGGGGTTTAAACCTATTCAGGATCGTTGGCAGCACAGTCATAGAAACTAAGAGACACGCGACCATGTTGAGCGACAACATCGCGCCCAGATAAAAATTGGGTCGAAAGTTCGAGATGAGAAAGACTAAGAAGCCAGCCGCTACAACCAGCGCATTAAAAAAGATGGCTTTGCCAGAGGTCGCCATTGTGGCTGCCGTAATCTGCTCGGCGTCCTGCAAACCTTCCCGGACCTTGACCCGGTATTTATTCAAAAAATGAATCGTATAATCGACGCCAATGCCAATGACCATCGACGCGGTCAGCGATTTGCCAATCTCCAGCGGGATATCCAACAAGCCGAGCAAGCCAAAACTGAAGATCATGACCAAGCTGATCGGAATAATATTGATCAGGCCAGCGGCCCAGGAGCGAAACATAAAGGCGCTCAACAAAAACACTGCCCCGAGGGACACCACCAGACTCGACAATTGCCCGGCAACAACTAATTCGTTGAACCGATTGGTCAGATAGCCATTCCCGGCAATGCCAATCCGAAAGCCGCTGTTTGTCTCCCAGCTGATGAGCGTCGGTGTAATCCCGGCCAGCCAGCGTCCGAACTTGACCGCGAATGGGTCCTGATCCCCCGAGTCGATAGTCGCCGCTTGGTCTGGTAGGCCAAATTTGCGGATCGCAAAGTCCTGAATCGTCTCAACGACGCGTTCGATTTCGAGCGTACTATCTGAGCGCAAAAAGACGGATACGTTGGCATGCTGATAGTCATAATCGACGATTTCATCAAAGTCGTCAGGATCGCCAGAGAAGGAATACAGCAACAAGTACTGGGCGACGAGGTCTTGCGAGGTCGGAATGACTTCCATCTCTGGACGGTCCTCATTCATGACCCGGTGCATGCGCTTAATATACTCGGCCAAAGACAACGAGCCCCCGACGATGGGATCTTGCTCGACGGTGGATTGGAGCTTGTCAAGCTTATGTAAGAGACCAGGGTCCTTGAGCAGATCTGGGCTGTGACCTTCAATCGCGATGTAGAGGGGGAGGGTGCCCTGAAACGTCTCGCGGAGCACATCATCTGCTATCCGTATCGGACTCTTCGGGTCCGCCATCTGGATGAATGACGAATCGACAATAACTCGCTGGGCACCAATCAGGCACGCCCCAACAACGACAGCCGTTGACAGCCAGACGACGAGCGGCCGACGGGCGACACTCAGACCTAAGCGAGAGAGCGATTGGGCTGCCCAACCTGTCGCTTCGGTGTCCTGACTGCGCTCCATCTGCTTGCGTAAACTCCGACCGAGTTTGCTTGGCAAGAGGCTCAGCATGGCCGGAAAAAAGGTGATTGAGAACACCATGGCAGCCACCACACCTAGCGCGGTGAAAATGCCAAAATAGCGTATCGGCAGGATATTGGAGGTCAGAAAAGACAGAAACCCGGCCGCCGTTGTCAGTGAGGTAAACACGACCGGCCGCCACATTTCACGCATAGAGACAAGGACTGCCTCAGAGGAAGACGTATCGGGGTGGGCTAAGAGTTCGTCGTAATACCGACTCAAAATGTGAATGCCGTCTGCCACCCCAATCGCCATCAGGACCACCGGCATCATGGTCGAGATGGAATACATCGGGACGCCGAGCGTGGCCATGATACCCATGGTCCAGATGACGGAGACGATTACGACGGCCAGCGGTAGCAGCACCCCCCGCACGCTGCGGTAGGTGCAGTACAGGGTGATGAGGACGACCAGGAAGACCAGCGGCATGAAGCGCTCCATGTCGATCCGCATGTCTTCTTCGAAGGTGACTTCCATTGCTCCTTGGCCCGCAATGTGGAAGTCTTCAGGCGCGCCGGCCGCTTTTTTTGCCGTCACCATATCCCGGATCGTGGTATAAATGGCCATACGTTTGGCCGTGCCCTCGGCAGTCCCTTCGCCAGGTTCCATCTTGGCCATAATGAGCATGCCGGTGCCGTCCTGGGAGACGATCCAATTGACGAACATGGAGTTGTGAAAGAGAGCCTGCTTGAGCGCTTCGAGTGCCTGAGACGATTGCGGGACTGTTTCCATAAATGGATCGACGGCCATGCCATCGACCGTACCAGTGATATTATCGAGCGTGGCCACGCTGGCGACATCTTCATCCCGAATAGCTTTAATCCCAGGCAGCAGGGCGATCTTTTCGGAGAATTCTTTAATCGTCGCCAGGGTACGCGGATTAAAGACGCCGTTTTCATTTGGATTCTTGTTGAGCACACCGACAATGACCAAGTCACGTATGCCAAAGCGATCCTCGACCACGTCGTTATAACTCATGACTGGGTCATTTTGAGGCAGGAAGGCATCCGCATCGCCTTCAAAGCGTAACGATTGCAGTTGCCCCCAGGCCAAACCGGTGCAGGCCAGGACCAGGCCAATGACACAATACCGAAAGCGGATAATCCCACGAAAAAAGGACTCCATTCAATACGCTCCTTGGTGGTGATCGACCACCGCTACACAGGTGGCACTGAAACTGTATCATCGTCCGTAGAGTGATTCTAGGAAGAAAGGAAGAAGCCAGCCCTTGACAGCGCTCACCGGTCTCTGTTCCTGTGTATGATCACGTTTTGTAAAGGGGGACTGTATATGCGATTCATCGACGGTGATGCCCATTTTATCGAGCCCTTAGACGTATTTGAGCGGTATACCGATCCCGCTTTTCGTGACCGGACGGTGTGTGTGCGAGAAGATGGCGAAGGGGTGAAGCGGATGCTGGTCGATGGCAAACCCATGCAAGGGATTAATGTCGATGAGCTGTTGGCTGCGGTGTGTGGCTACGGCCAAAAAGAAGTCGGTAAGGACTTATCCACGTTTGACCGCTATTTGGCCTACACCGGCGACTGGCAGGATATGGGCAAGCGGGTCACCTTCCTGAATGACGAAGGCTTTGATTACCAGGTGATTTACCCCACCCTGGGCTTATTCTGGGAAGGCCAGGTCGAAGATCCGTATTTGGCCGATTCCCTGTGCCGAGCCTACAACTCCTGGGCGTTTGAGCTGTGCGCCGGACGCTTAGACCGTCTTCTCCCAGCCGCTCATATCTCGTTGCGCGATCCCCAGTTAGCCGTGCGTGAGATGGAGCGCGTCGCCAAGCTTGGCTGTCGCACGATCTTTCTGGCCGCCGCACCGGTCGATGGCAAAAGCTTTGGGCATCCGGATTTTGATCCCGTCTGGGCTGCTGCCCAGAGTCTTGATCTGAGTATCGGCATCCACCTGGTCATCCATGGGAAGTATACTGGAAGTGAGTACTACAAGGGGATCGATCCAGGCTTCATGTACGTGACCATGAATATTATTCAGGACCCACGCCAGGCGCTGACTACGATGGTGTATGACGGCGTGTTCGAGCGGTTTCCCAAGCTGCGGGTGGCCACGATTGAAGCCATGGTCGGTTGGGTCGGCGAATGGCTAGAGCGACTCGATTACCGGTTCCAGTATATGGGCCATACGTCACAGATGAAGCGCCCCGCCAGTGAGTATCTGGCCCGCAATATCTGGATCAATGGTGACCCCGAAGAGAAGATGTTTCCATTGATGGTCCAGTTTCTCGGCGACGATCGCTTTTTTACGGGTTCGGACTATCCCCATGCCGAAGGTTTTGTGCAGCCGATTCAGAAAATTCGCAATGTGCTGTCGTCTTTGCCAACAGCGTCTGTGGATAAGATCTTGGGCGATAATGGACGGCAGTTCTATGGGATTCGTTCCGGATAGACGTCAATTTTGAGGAGTGCAATGGCAGACAA
This sequence comes from Binatia bacterium, assembly GCA_965231765.1. Taxonomy (GTDB): domain Bacteria; phylum Desulfobacterota; class Binatia; order Bin18; family Bin18; genus JAAXHF01. The sequence goes on along the minus strand of OZ246887.1, from coordinate 1,124,212 downwards.
GAAGGATCATTTCGCCGGCTCTTTTGCTGAGAACTATGACCGTCACATGGCGCCGTTGATCTTTGATCCGTACGCGGCAGATCTCGCCGAGAGGCTGCAAGTGCCAGCTGGAGGCCGTGTACTGGAAACTGCCGCAGGGACGGGTATTGTCACCCGCTTTCTGCGTGACTCTTTGCCAAAAGAAGTCCAGATCACTGCAACAGATTTGAACGAAACGATGCTGGAGCAAGCCCAGCGCAAATTTGGATCAGAGGACAATGTCACGCTGCAACTGGAAGATGCGCAGGCGTTATCTTTCGCTGATGACGCGTTTGACGCGGTGGTGTGTCAATTCGGCATCATGTTCTTCCCCGACAAGCTCGCCTCTCTGCGCGAAGTCCGCCGCGTCCTCAAGCCCGGTGGTCTCCTCCTTTTCAATGTCTGGGATGCGATTGAATACAATGATTTGCTACGTACAACCAATGAGACACTGACTGAGCTGTTCCCGAATGATCCCCCCGGGCTCTTTCATCTTGTGTTCGGTTACCATTCGATGGACGCCATTCGTGCGGATATGGAGACGGCCGGGTTTGGTGAGATGAAGCTGACCGTGCTGCCACATCCGTGTACCAGCCCAACGGCCAGTCAAGTTGCGATCGCCTTGATGACCGGGACACCGATCAGTCAGTACCTGGCCCAGCGAACGCAGGTCTCGCAAGAAGTGGTGGCCCAGACGATTGAAGATGCGGTGGCAAACGCCTATGGGCGAGAGCCAGTGCAGGCGAGGATGCAGGCGATCGTGATACAGGCAGAGAACCCATAAGCGAACGATAGGAGATGACACATGTCTGTTCCATTTTCTGGAGGCTGTGCCTGTGGCGCGATTCGATACACCTGTTCTGCACAACCGCTGTATATGGGCAACTGCCATTGCCGCGATTGTCAGCAAGCAACTGGCTCTGCATATTTTGCCGCAGTGGTGGTGAGGGAGACCGACTTCTCCCTGTTGAGTGGTGAGCCCGGCTGGTATGAAAAACCGGCTGATAAGGGGCATATCATGCGGCGAGCGTTTTGCTCTGCGTGTGGTTCGCCGGTGTTTTTGATGAACGGCGCCCGGCCGGATTTTCGGGCGCTGTATGCCGGAAGCCTCGATGATCCAAGCTGGTATAAACCCAGTCGGGACATTTACGTCGCCAGTGCTCAGCCCTGGGATGTGATGCATCCGGATTTGCCCAAGGTTGATGGTATGCCGGAGCAGTTAGGATAGAGACAGGGCAGGGCGGTTCGCCCGCCCCTAGCGTACTACGCCGCCTCTTTCGCCCAGCCTTCCGCGGTTGGCAGTTTCTGCAGCGCAGGCTTGACTTCCTTGCTAAACAGATCAAAGCTGCCCTGAACGGTTTCCCACGACATTTCGCCGTAGCTAAACACGCCAACAAACTTGTCGGCCCCCGTCTTTTCGCGCATCATCATAATCTTTTCATGGCACTGCTCAGGCGTGCCCCAAATGTGGAGGTTGACAAACATGTCCTCCATTGCCTCAGGGCCATGTTCCTGCATCGCGTCGGCAAATGAACCATAGAATTCATAGCCTTTGACGCCTTTGAGATGGCCCGTGTGTAACTGGTAATGATTCAGAATCGTTTGCCAGTAGGCGCCAATGCGCTGTTTGGCCATGTCTCTGGCACGCTCAGCGTTCTTGTCACACAACACCCAGGCCGCAACCACTGGTGACGGTGGTGCAGTATGATTGTGTTTCAAGAAGGCGTTCCGGTAGGTATTCAGCTCTTCCGCAATCACATGCCAGGGTTTCTGGGTCACAACCAGGATGCCGACGCCAAGCCTGGCCATAATGTCCATTGACTCAGGCGAAACACTCGCGGCATACGTCCGGCCGCGAAAGGTTTTAAACGGATCAGGTCGCAGGTCGGCACGTGGCTGCTTGATATACGTGCCATCGTATTCGCAGTAGCCTTGCTCGATGCCAGTCAAAATCATATCGGCCGATTCGATAAAGCGCTGTCGGCTTTCGTTCATGTCCTGACGGAAAGCATCAAATTCGACCTTGCCCGCACCACGACCGATGCCCAGCTGCAAGCGGCCATCGCTCAGATGATCCAAGGCCACAATCTCAGACGCAACTTGCAGCGGATCATGCCAGGGTAAGACGATCACAGCCGTACCGAGCTTAATCGTTTGCGTGCGTGCCGCCAGATACGACAGCAGGGTGAGCGGGTTGGCGGACATGCTATAGCCAGTGAAATGGTGCTCCGCCAGCCAGATCGAATCATAGCCGTTCGGCTCGGCTTGCTCCAACAAAGCCAGCTCTTTTTTGTACACCTCACGGTCCGGGCGCTTCCGATCCGGATTCTGAAAACCTTGAAAAATTCCGACTTCCATTCTTATCCCTCCTTGTTCTTCTTTCCTGTTATTTTGGTTGCGGCCAGATATCGGAGACCGATGTGGCTAGCCAGTGGGTTAAAGCAGCGTTGACTTCGACTGGTTTCTCCTGCGCCATCCAATGTCCGGTGCGGAGTTTCACTTCAGTCAGATTCCGGCAATACGTCCGCATCGGTTCGGCCAGCCGTGAGTGGGTACACTCACACACATAGTCGTATTGGGCATTCAGAAATAAGACGGGCATGTCAAGATAACCGTCATTTTGGGCTGTTAATGCGTATGCCGTATTTGCGCTATGATTCATATACCACGAGCTCGGGCCAAAGAATCCGTTGCGCTCCAAGGCGGAGACATAGATGCTCAGATCTTCTTGAGTGACAACATCTTCGTCTTGGGGCAGGTCAGGAATCTCGCGCATACCGATCATGCCGTGATCGCGCCGCGCTGTGGCTGTCATGGCGGGCTTGCCTTCACCTTCTGGATTGCCCTTGCGAAACAGTAGTTTCATCCACTTGGAGACATTTGCATCCATTGGCGCGACCGATTCAGCAAAGCTCTCTTCGTAGTAACGCATATAGTCCCACTGGGCTGCGGGGAACTCGTTCTCGGGATACAAGTCCCGGTCAGCCAGCGTCAGCGTATGATCAAGGCCTCGTTCGAGCGTGTAGTACGGAACACATAAATTGGAAACGGCATGGCAGCGGTCGGGATGATGGCTAGCGATATTCCACACCACGGGACTGCCCCAATCGTGTCCGACCCACACGGCTTTGTCTCTGCCCAAGGAGTCCAGCACAGTGATCATGTCGGCTACAATCTTCTCCTGGGCATAGTCGCTGTGTTGATCGTACACAGAGGAGCGCCCATAGCCGCGCATGTCCGGAGCAAGGGTCCGAAAGCCGAGTGCAGCCAGGGCAGGCAGTTGATGCCGCCAGCTGATCGAAAGCTCTGGCCAACCGTGGACGAAGATGATAGGAGGCCCGTCCTCAGGGCCGTCTGCCAGATAGAATGTTGTGTGTGAATCTGTTTTGACCGTGTGTTCCGTGATTGACATGTGTTGCCTCCTTGTCTTTACATCACCGTATGTACCGCGAATGTGGGGCAGGATCTAGCTGCACAGAATACAAACCTGAACCCGACAGGAGGAAAGCCATGAAAGAATTTAAAGATCGTGTTGCCGTCGTGACTGGAGGGGCGAGTGGTATCGGCCGCGCTTTGATCGAACGTTTTGCGGCTGAGGGCATGTCGGTCGTCATTGCCGACGTAGAAGAAGCTTCTCTGCGCCAGGCTGAAGATGAGATGAAAGCAAAAGGCGCATCAGTCCTCGGTGTCGTGACCGACGTTTCCAAGCCGGAGTCTGTTGAGAATTTGGCTCACAAGACAGTCGAAGCATTCGGCGCAGTTCATATTTTGTGTAACAATGCTGGGGTCAGTGGTGATCTGACACCGTCGTGGGAACAGACATTACAGAACTGGGAATGGGTATTTGGGGTGAACGTGTATGGCGTTGTACATGGCCTGCGGACCTTTGTCCCAATCATGCTCAACCAGGGTACAGAGGGGCATATTGTGAATACCGCCTCAATGGCTGGGATCATGTCTGGGCCATATTTCTCTGTCTACCATGCCAGCAAACATGCCGTCGTCACACTGACCGAGTCGCTTTATTACGAGTTATCACTGCAAAAAGCCAAAGTAAAAGCGTCTGTCCTGTGTCCAGGCTGGGTGAATACCAAGATTATTGATTCAGCTCGCAATCGCCCGGATGAACTTCAAACACCAGATCAAGCGCCTTCAGAGATTGGAAAAGTCTGGTTTGATGCATTCAAAGAGTTTGCGGCTGGTGGCATGGAGCCGTCACAGGTGGCGGAGCGTGTCTTTGCCTGCATTCGTGACGAGCAGTTCTACGTCTTTCCGCATCCGGAGTTCCTTGCCGCAGCCCGTGGGCGGATGGACAATCTTGTCGCCCAGCAGAATCCAACCCTGGCTATGCCAGATGAGATGAAAGAGCGGCTGAAGGTGGAATAGGGGAGATGGGGGAGGAGTTGTCGTTTCCCAGCTGGCTACAAGTAAGCCCGGCAAGGGAAAAAGAAATGACAAGGTTGTGAATTTGCCGTACTGGTGAAGATGATCAAAGAAATGGGACTCCCGCCTCAGACACTTGATAATGTCTTGGTAGGCGGGGCGAAGCGGGATGACGGTTTATAGAACAGGCGGGGCGAATCGTGTATTCGCCCTATCTGATCACGCACACCCGTGCTTACTCGGCGGCACATCGAGTGCCGGGTTGCGTTCGAAAAATCCAACCGGCATCAATGTAAAACCTGCATACTCAACTGGCATCACTGGCCAGTCCTCAGGCCGGGGAATGTGGGTTACCCCGAACGTATGCCATACCACTACATCCGTATTCTCGATAGCGCGCCCGCGTGAGTAACTGAGCAGTCCACCTCCGCCAGGACTTTGTGGCGTCATATCACCGGCAGCACTGAGTTCTTCAGCATCAAACGCGGTGACCCACAGATTATGTTGGCCAAATCCTGCTCGCTGGCCAACGTAGGATTCTTTGTCGGCAAATAGGGTTGGAGTCGCACCTGCGACGAGTTTATATCCAACTGGGACACCCAGCCGGTTCAGGCGTTGCGGATTGACGACCTTCCAACTGCGGCTTGATTGTGGAGCGATGTTCCGGCGGGCTTCCGTCTCAGATTGCAAGAGGGTGCTCTTGGCTTGGAATTGTGTGCCATGCGGATTGCCCGGTCCTGGCGGCACTGGCTCGACATCGACTTCGTAGACCGAATTCTCTTCACCGTCTAAGTCAAAATCCAGCCGAAAGCAGAACAGATGCTGATGGATGGGGGAAGCCAGATTGGGAGCAATCAACGGCGCAAACTCAGGCCGTTCCGCCCCAGTCTCAACCGCACTCACGCCAACAATGCCGGTCAGTTTGACTTCCATCTGAATGTTGCCGTCCATGTACAGATACCAGTAAAAGCCATACTCGTAGTTACCAATGGTGAAGAAGGAACTCACCACCAAACGCCGTGAGCGACGTACTTCAGTGTTGAAAGAAGTTGCGGTCGAGGAATGCATATCCATGTGCTTCCACAAGACGCCATAATCCTCTTCGTGCATGCAGATGGCATTCTCGACGGTATAGGCGGTACCATCGTACGCAACCGTGTTGATATCAAAGTAATGAATCTCACCAAGGCAATCGCAGCCGAGTTTGAGTGAGTTGGCCAGATTACCAATGGATGCTTCACTGGCGTCAAGGACGTGTTTCCAGGAATGCATCGGATCGCTGTCCCCGTACGGTACCACCATGTCGGAGAGTGAGGCACGATACAGGATGGAGCGCTTTTCACCCCCATCGTTATAACACACATTGTGCAACACGAGGCCGTGTTGGGGGTGCATGCCAACCCGGAACGACCACTTCTGCCACTCCACCGCAGAGCCGTGAACGCTGAAGCTCGGCCCTTCGGGTTGCGTGATCTCGATGGGTTTGAGGTCGGTGCGTAACGAAGCTTGATGCGCGGCTTCATACCGCCCGCTCTCGGGTGGAAGAGGAGTCACGCCATGGTCTTCCAAATGCGCGACCCGATCTTCCGTCAGATCGACATGGGCAATGATGCCGTGCAGCGGTCGGGCGTAACCATTGTCGGTTTTGTCCTCTCGCAGAAAGGCAATCGTGCGTATCAGGCGGTGGCCTGGGTCAGTACCATTGACCACAGGACCACTGCCCGGCCACATATCAATTTGTACTCGATCAAAGTTCTCGATGCCGCGTTTTTGGACGGCGTGCTGCCAGGCGGTATCAGCCTTGGTGATTTTTACCGCCCGAATAAAGTCTCTGCCACTCAGCGGAGCCTGCACCCCAGCCCGCCGCTTGATTGCGAGCAGCTCGCCGGTGCTGAGATTAATGCGCGCATCAAAGCTGCCATCGGGATGCTCATCTACCCCCAGAAAGCAGAGGATACGTGTGATCGGATCACCCGGTACGAAGGTCTTCACCACGGCCTTCACAGGTTCAATCAGGTTCACACTTGAAAAGGCAACGCGGCCAGTCAGCTCACCCGACTCGTAGAGAATCACCAAGCCCTTTTCAATTTCGACCTGGGTGAGTGGGTGCAAAGGGTGTGGTATTGAGTCGGAAGTAACAGGAGGAACGGCCGGGGCAGTATTCGTCGCATCCGTGGCGAGCGTATCAGACATGGATTGTTCTCCTTTTTTTCAAAATGGCTGAGAGTTGCCAAGGTGGGCAGGCTCTCTTATTCCTGCCGGAGCGCATGCCCTTTTTATTCACACTTTGTCAAAACCAGGCTGCTATACGTATCCCGGCTAATAGCCCAGCCTGGCGGGACGACAACCGTGGTGTCAGGCTCTTCAACAATGAATGGTCCCTCCTGAGCGTCTGTAATATCGATCCGTCGGCAGACGGGTGTCTGCAGCAAGCCGTGGCCTGGTCCAAAGAACGCTTCTCTGGGCTCTGTTTGCGCGCCGTTCGCCACCGAGGTAAGCGTGGCACCGAGATCTTTGAACGGCATATCACCAATAGTTGCTAAGGCTCGGAGGCGGAGGCTGACCAGTTCGATTGCATCGTCGGTATTATAGCCAAATGCCTGTTCATGCGCTTCGCGGAAGCGTTCTGCAAGTTTGGCCAGGAGGTTTGGGGTCTGATTGATGACAGGACACGGAATACTTAAATCCTGTAGCTGGTAATCGTATTTCAGATCAACGTACGGCTCAAAACGAATGCCTGCGCCGCTGACGCCCTCCTGCTGCATGATGTTCCGGGCGTCTTGCTGCATGTCTTCATACAGCTGCTGAATATTGGCTGGATCGAGCTCAGCCAGCGGCGTCACAACGCTGCGGATGTAGTCGTGACGGTAGTCGGCGAGCAGCAGCCCCAAGGCACTAAACACTCCAGGGAAGACTGGAACAAGGACTGTGCCAATCTCCATATCATCGGCCAAGTCTGCCGCATGGATAGGCCCCGCTCCGCCAAAGGAAACGAGCGTAAAGTCGCGCGGGTCACGCCCACGTTCAGTCGAGACCGCTCGTAAGGCGCGCATCATGGCTGAATTCGCAATTTGGCTAATCCCATAGGCAGCCTCATGGGTACCCAGTCCAAGTGGATCGGCAATCTGGCTCTTGATTGCGTCCCAGGCAGCTTGGCGGTCAATCCGCATCGTCGCGTTGGCGATGGTGTTGGGATTGATATACCCATTCACGACGTTCGCGTCCGTTACTGTTGGTTTGGTTCCGCCGCGTCCATAACACACCGGACCGGGTTCAGCCCCAGCGCTTTGCGGCCCAACTCGTAGCGCCCCACTATCGTCGATCCAGGCAATACTGCCACCGCCAGCCCCGACTTCGACAATGTCAAGCGAGGGAACGCGGAGCGCATGGCCGCCTTTATAAAATTGATGTGTCGTGACGTTCCCACCACCGCCAATCTCTCCAGCCGCCTTTTCAGCCGGCAGTCCGTCTTCAATCAGACATGCTTTGGCCGTCGTGCCGCCCATATCAAATGACAGGACTTTGTCTAAGCCGGTTTCTTTGCCGAGTCGGGCGGCAGCTAAGACACCCGCGGCTGGCCCTGATTCGATCATATAGGCTGGTTTTTGTCTGGCCAGGTCGGATGACATGATGCCGCCATTGGACTGCATGACCAGGAGACGATCGCTGTAATCTGACAAATGCTGTTCAAGCTGATTCAGATAGCGATCAACGACTGGAATCAGCGAGGCATTGATCACCGTCGTGCTGGCCCGCTCGTACTCACGGATCTGAGGATAAATATCAGAGGAGATACACACCAGCGATTGTGGGCCTAACTCTTCCGCGATGAGCTTGGCGACTTCCTGCTCGTGGGCCGGATTCAGGTAGGAGTTAATCAGACAGACTGCAATGGCCTCAACGTGGTGTGAGGCCAGGGTGCGAATGACCTGGCGGGCTTCTTCCGCATCAAGCGCGCGCTCGACTGTTCCGTCGCCGAGAATCCGTTCGCTCAATTCGAGACGCAGCTGGCGTGGCACGAGCGGCGGGCTTCTGACCCAGTTTGGGTCTTGCAGATTTGGCCGCCGTTCGCCTCGCATCTCGAGGTCATCGCGAAAGCCACGTGTGGTGATATAGCCGGTCGGTGCGGTCGTGCCTTCAATCACAGCGTTGGAGGCAATCGTTGTGCCGTGGACAAAGTTGTCTATCCGCTCGTGGGTTCCTGATTGGCGAATATGGGTGACGATGTCCTCGCCGACCCGGTCGAGCAAGGACAAGACTTTGGCTGTATCGATCTTTCCGTCATCTCTGAGCACGATCACGTCGGTAAACGTACCGCCGATGTCAAATCCAACCCGCATGTGTGTTCCTTTGTCGCCAACCAGGTGGAGGGTGGGGCAGGCCCCACCGGTATAGAGCAGCCAGACTTCGGTTCTGACCGGCCTGGCGCTAATCCGCCACCGCCGCCAGATTCTGCTCTTGACCCCGCAGTGCAAGCGTTGCTTCCTGGTCGATGCTGAACGTCTCAGGATCAATCGCCACACCGTACACCTCGCGCGCTCGATCGACCGATATTTTTCCTTCAACCACATCAACGATAACCGATTCGGGGTCCCGCTCGAAGGGGTCGCCATAACCACCCGAGCCATGGACCTTATGGTAGACACGATCCCCGGGTTGTACGTGCAGGTGGACGTGCGCCTGTGGAGTCAGGACAGTCTCCTGCTCGCCAGACTTGTGAATATTCACCGCATCGCCGCCTTGTCCGCCGCCGTCCAGACCTTCTGCACCACGCAGACCAACGGTACGCAGCAACACCTCGGCTGGCTTTCGAAAATGCCACTCTCGGTACACGGACACAGACCCCCGGTGTTTGCCTGCTCCTTCGGTATCAGGCACAAAACCAAAGCCTTCGATTGTGACCGGGTACTCCCGTTCCAGCAACTCGGCTGGCATCGACCCATAGCCACCACCCATCACTAAGGGAGAGGCCCCGTCAATACCATCGACGTGTGGGCGACCACCCCAGCCGCCAAAAAACACATCCATAAACGACTGATATTTTCCGGCCCGCTGCGAGTTGAAATGGAGCATATCTGCCCCTTCGCCGACGCCACCGAGCCTGCCCGGTAGCGCTTTGGCAATTGCCCGATAGACCATGTTGCTGAGTGCCATCATCAGCGAGGCACGGCCACCGACTGCGGCGGGATAGCGTGGATTCAGCAAGGTTCCTTCCGGCACAATGATATCAATCGGCCGGGCGAAGCCGCTATTCACAATCACGTCATTGGGGAGGAGCGATTTGAACGGTGCACGGGTCACGGCTTTGGTCGACACCAATGGTGCGTTGATTGACGCGTTGACTTGGGGCGGACTGGACGACAAATCAATCGTAGCGTGATCGCCGTCAATCCGGATAACGACTTCGAGCGGAACCGGCCCACCAGTAACTTCGTTTTCATCCACAAACAGCATCTCTTCCCGATACTCGCCTGACGGGATTTGGCGAATGGCTTCTCGTGTCGTGCGCTCGGCGTAATCAATCAGGTGATCGCAGGTGGCGTTAAATTGCTCTAAGCCGTATTTGTCGATCAGCTTCGTGAGCTGCTCCTGGCCTTTCCAGCAACTGGCCACTTTGGCGTCAACGTCGCCGACCCACTCTTCAGGTGTACGCACGTTGGCGACAATCAGATCAAGCAAGACCTGGCTACGTTTGCCAGCGTCGTACAGCTTGAGCATGGGGATGCGAACGCCTTCCTCAAAGCTCGACTGACACAGACTGGAAATACCGCCAGCAAAACGACCACCGACATCCGTGTGGTGCGAATACGAGATCAGAAAACCGACTAATTCGTCTTTCCAGAAAGCCGGGGCGATGAGGGTAATATCCGGCATATGGGAAATGCCACAGTAGGGATCGTTGGCAATAATGACATCGCCCGGTTTGAGTGAGTCCCCGTGCTTGGCCAGGACGTTTTCCATCGTATCGACGAAGACACACATCTGGTACGGCGAGCCGCCTTCGCCGACGATACGACCGTGACGATCACACACAGCCGTCGCAAAATCGCCGACTTTGCACATGCCGGAGCGGCCGGTCCGATATACGGTCAGGGTCATTTCTTCGGTGATGGCCGCTATTTGGTTGCGGATCACTTCGACTAAAATTGGATCAAACGGTCGCGCCATATTGCCTCCAGGGCTGCTCATATTCCAGTTCCCTCTCCCCTCGGGAGAGGGCTAGGGTGAGGGCTCCGATCTTACCCCTCATTCTCCGGGCCAAACGAATCCGTTACGATATGGCGCGACTTAAACTTCCACTCGCCATTCTCTTTGGCGTATGCGTCGTTATACCAGCCGCGCATTTCCCACTTCTTGCCCTCGCGGTTCATGTGGACCTCGACATAACACGTGCCTGTGGCCGTATCCCCTCCAGTCAGTTCAATCACGTGGTTATGAATGAACGGCCGGGGTTGCATGTCGTCCAAGCCATTGCCGATCATCTTGCGCAGCTTGTCTCGTCCTTGCGCGCCCGGAATGTCGGCATTGTCGGTCGAGAACGAGCCGTCCTCAGTAAACAGGTTCGCATAGCCGTCTAAATCCTTTTGCCACACACAGTGACAATATTGCAGCGGCAAGTTACGAATCGCTTCCCGATCAATCACCTCTTGCATCTGGGTTTCCATACTTTTGTCTGCCATAACACCCTCCTTATTGGCGTATTCCGAGATTGGCGTATGCCGAGCCCGAGCATAGTCCGACCGAGGCCGGAGTGCAATGCTGTGCTGTCGTCTCTTGCCCAGCCGTTTCTAGCCGTCAGCGAGAAAGGACGGACTGCCGGTTTTGGCTGTCTGCCCCCCGTCCGCAACAAAGGCAGAACCCGTTACAAACGAGGCTAAATCAGAGGCCAGGAAGAGGACGACATTGGCCATTTCCTCAGGTTTTCCCAAGCGTCCCATCGGAATCACCGCGTCGAACTTGTCCTGAAAACCTGGCATCTCTAGTGCCGGCGCAATCAGCGGTGTATCGATTGCGCCCGGACAGATGCAGTTGGCTCGGATGCCGTTCTGGGCATACTCAATTGCCACAACGCGGGTCAGGTTAATCACCCCTGCCTTGGCGGCATTGTAGGCCGCAATACCATAGTCGGCGTATAAGCCTGAAATCGAGGCGGTGTTCACAATCGCCCCGCTGCCGTTTTTACGCATCTCGGGGATCGCCCGCTTCATGGTCTTGAAGACCGCTGTCAGACCGACGTCAAGCGTTTTGTCCCAGACGATGTCGTCCATCTCACCGGTTCGTGCCGCGCCTTGGTCACTCGGGAGACCAAATGCATTGTTATGCAAAAAGTCGAGCCGGCCAAACTCGCTGACGGTTTGGGATATCATCTTGTCGATATCCGCCTGTTTCGTCACGTCGGCGATAACGGCAATCGCTTTGCCCCCTGCCGCAGTTATCTCGGCAACGACCTTATTGGCATTCTCTTCATTAAAGTCGGCAACTGCGACCGCACCGCCACGCTGCGCAAATCCAATCGCAGTTGCCCGGCCAATGCCTGAAGCTGCTCCTGTTACCAGACCGACCTTCGCATCAAATTTCATTATTGTATCCTCTGTCAAAGAAATCAGGCGCCGAGTGGCGCCTGTTTGTGGTCCGTTTCCGACTTCGGCCTGTCCGCAGGATATTAGGCCAGATTAAAGATACGGGCGCCGTTATCCCAGAAGAGTTTGCGCCTGGATTCATCAGGAATTGGCTGATCAAGCATGGCTTTCACTCCCCACGGATAGGTACCATCCGGGTGTGGATAGTCAGAATCCCAGGTGAAGTTATCGTCGCCGACTAATTCAACGGCAGCTTTCATGGTCGGCTCGTCACCCCGGAAGGCAACACATATATTGGTCTTGAAGTATTCCGTCGGACGCCGCGTCAGGTATTCATGCTCGGCGTTCCCGCTAAAATCCCAATGCTGTTCCATGCGTTGCAGCCAGTACGGTGTCCAGCCGCCGTCTCCTTCGACATGGATCACTTTTAAATTGGGGAACTGCTCAAAGATCCCGAACCAGATCAGCCCAGCCATCGCTGCCATGGCTTCAAACGGATGGGACAGAATGTGGCCGCTGGTATGGGTGTCCATGCGGTCGCCAAACGACGGGACTGAAGACGAGGCTGAGTCATGGGTTGAGATGGGTTTGCCGATCTTTTCAATCTCGGCCCAGAGCGGGTGATAGTCTGCGTGCCACAGGGTGCGGCCAGCGACTGGATTGGGCCGCATATAGTAGCTGACACAGCCAGCTTCCGACGCCCGGTGCGCTTCTGTGATCGCTTCCTCAACATTCTGCATCGGCAGGGCTGCGGCCCAACGCAGGCGTTCGGGAGCAATTGAAGTGTAATCCGCCGCCCAGTTATTATAGGCCCGCACACAGGCGGCGAGCAGTTTGGTGTCGCGGAACTCTCGGCCCAGCATCTGGCCGGTGAAGGTCGGATACAGAATCTGAGTATCGACACCATGCTCGTTCATATCATCAAGTCGGCTTTGGGGACTAAACTCGGTACTCCGGGCTTTATCAAAACGGTCCATCGCTTTTGTCACGGCTTTGAGGAATGGCTTCGCCGCCATCGGGTATTTGCCCTTCTCGCGGGTGAACGACTCGCCCTCAACCAGGAAGGCACGTCGGCCTGAGCCCGGTGCCTCACCCATCCGGGGTGCCTCTGACTTGTAGGCATCTTCCATATGCCGCTCCCACAGCCATTCGGGCTCCATCATATGGGAATCCGTATCCAAAATTTTAAATCCGTCGCGCATAGTCGTTTTCCTCCGTTTTGTGTATTCTGCTTCTATTCATACGCGTTTTGGGGATGGTTTGTCATCACCGCCACAACGCTTCCGATACAAAAGCCAACGTGCCGCCCTACGTTATGAGACGCAGCAGGCGCCTCTCCTCGACATGCTGATCCAGTACCTCTTCCAGGCTGTTCACTTCTCCCCATGACGAACACTTCAGGTGACGTTTTGCGGCCGACAGGTGCAGGTAGCGCACCGCATCCTTAAACCCGGCGCCCCCAACCACATTGAGCCGGGGACCGACCAGGCAGCCGCGCATACACGAGGTCTCCCGCACCTGCACCTGCTGTCCCAAGTTTTTCTCGGCAACGAGTGTGTGCAATGCCTGGGCCAGCGCTGGTCCGTTTAGCTCCCGCGTCACGGCATCGGCAGCGCGGGTTTTCAGCTGGACGAAGTTCCGGGTGCAGTGCAGCTGGGTACATAGGTAGAAGTGTACGCAGTCTGCCCGAACACGCGAGGTGTCAGTCATTTTTTTCATAGCGTCCTGTAGACCCTGCGGCTCGCCAGCTCACAGATTGCTCACAGATTATAAATCTTGGCAACATTGTCGCCTAGAATCAGTTTTTGATCACTGTCCGGAAGTGAAGAGACGGCCTGTTTGGTCTCCTCAATTGCAGCTGGACTGGCGTCAAAGTGGGGAAAGTCTGAGGCCCAGATAAACTTATCGGCACCACAATGCTTGACGACATCCGGAATAGTCGTTTCGTCCGGATCAAAGGAGATCCAGCACTGGCGGCGGAAGTACTCGCTCGGATACTCTTTGAGCCCGGTCTTCCAACTCAGGAGTTTATGTTTGGCATCCAGCCGTTCCAGATAATGGGCAATCCAGCCGCCGCCTGTTTCGAGGAGTAAGACCTTTAAGCGCGGAAACCGATCAAACACCGCCCCCTGACACAGCGCAGCAAAGGCGGCCTGTACGTCAAACATCACTACGCTAAAGCGGTAGCCGTGGAGTGGACTCGAAACAGCCGTGACTGACTCGTTCATCTTCCACTGATGGCCCAGGAAGTATTCGTTCAAGGAGACATGGAATCCGATGGGCATGTCTGCCTCTTGGAGTGCCGCCCAGAACGGATCATAGGCGCGGTCCCAGTAGGGAATCTGGCTCGGTGGCGCGGCGCGCATAAACGCCCCTTTGACGCCCAGCTTGGATACCCGGTGTATTTCTTTGATGCCCTCGTTAATGTCGAGGAGTGAGATATGAGCCACCGGGATAAGTCGGTGCGGATTTTCGCTGCAGAAATCAATCACCCAGTTGTTATACGCTCGGGCATACGCTGCGGCCAACTCGGCCTCTTTGACTTCAACCTCCCAGGTCAAACCCAGCGAGGGAAAGATTGCAGCTACATCCACGCCTTCCTCGTCCATGTAGCTGAGGCGGGCGGACGGTTCATAAGCACCTTTGGGACCATCGAAGTAGCTGAAAGTCCCTGAGGTGGCAATTTCCTGGTAGGGTTGACCGATGCCCCCGACGGCTGGACCAACCCCCCGTAAGTTGGCCGAAGGGCGGCCGTCGATCAGGAAATATTCGACGCCATCCTGATCTTTCTCCATGCGGATAGCCCGGTCTTTGTATTTGTTCTCCAGATAGCGTTCCCACAGATCGGGTGGTTCAAGGATATGTCCATCGGCATCGATCACTTTTCCCTGTAACATCGCTCATCCCTCCTTAGTCGGTGTTGTGCGCTTGCCAAAGCGGTTGACATCACAGTGAGGTCGCTCCCCGAAATACGTTCCCCCACCTACGATTTTAGCCTTTGGGCAGTCCCAATACCCGCTCGCCGATAATATTGTGTTGGATCTCATTCGTGCCGGCCGCAATCGTACTGCGCCGGGCAGCCAACATGCGGTGCGACCATTTTCCCCGATCAATAGCTTTATCGGCCTGGTATTCAAATTGGCTATACGGCCCCAGCAGCTCCATCGCAAATTCTTGAATCCGATGGTTCAAGGTGCTGGTGCCGAGCTTCATCATTGACCCTTCTGGCCCAGGCGGCTGGCCTTGTAGTTGGCGGGTCAACTGGCGAAAACTGGTGTACTTGAGGGCCGAGGCTTCGCACGCAAACCCAGCGATTCGTTGCCGAACAGCGCTATCCTCCCAGGCTGGACGGCCATAGCGGTCAACCTGTTTTGCCAAGTCAATGAGCTGTTCGACTTCGACCATCATGTCCGTCCGTCCGCCGTGAATCGTCCGCTCAAACATCATGTTCGTGATGGCGACCTTCCAGCCCTCGTTCTTCTCCCCAACCAGGTTGGCCTTTGGCACCTGCACGTCTTCAAAAAACACCTGATTGAAGCCCTTCTCACCGGTGATCTGAATCAGCGGTCGGACCAGGATGCCAGGACTTTTAATATCAACCAACAGATAGCTGAGCCCTCTATGTTTCGGCGCTTCTGTATCAGTCCGGCACAGCAGGGTCGTGTAGTCAGCGTGGTGAGCGTTTGAGGTCCAAACCTTTGAGCCATTCACAACAAAATGGTCGCCTTTATCGACGGCGCGGGTCTGGACGGCAGCCAGGTCAGAACCGTGATCGGGCTCCGACAGTCCCTGACACCAGATCTCCTCAGCTGAAGGGATCTTGGGAATAAAACGCTTCTTCTGCTCGGGGGTCCCCCACTGCATGAGTGTCGGTCCAACCCGAGCGATGCCTTGGAAGTTGACCGTTGGGGGCGCTTTCGCGCGGTCAAGTTCTTCATGGTAAATGACTTGCTGGATCAGGCTGGCCCCACGTCCCCCAAACTCTTCAGGCCAGTGGATACATATCCAGCGACCGTCATACAGCTTGCGATGCCAGGCCCGGCGACGTTCAAACTCTTCTTTAGAGTCAGGATCATGCAGTTCACCGTCGTCCCGCGCATCACGGGGAATATTGTCTTCGAGCCAGCTTCGAAATTCCTGGCGAAAAACTTCATCTTCTGGGCTAAAACTGAAATCCATAGTCCTTACCTTTCTTCTCATATCGCTGCGCGCCCGTGCTGGAGTGTCTTCTCAGCCTTCCGTGTCCTCTAGCTCGGCCAGCAGCTTGTCCAAATCCAAGGTCCCGCGGCTCGCCTTTATATTGCCCTCGGGGTCGCGGGGCCAGGTCTCGGGCGGCCGGTCAACGGACAGCTCTACCCCATTGCCATCTGGATCAGCCAGGTAGATGGACTCGGACACGCCGTGGTCAGAGGCACTCTGTAGAGGATAGTCGGCCTGCTGCAATGTCTTCACTGCCTGGGCCAGTTCCTTGCGGGTGGGGTAGAGAATGGCGAAGTGGTACAGTCCAGTATGTCCGGGCGGGGGCGGGCTCGCCTCTGGACCCGCCCAGGTATTCAGCGCCAGGTGGTGATGGTAACCGCCAGCGGAGAGAAACACCGCCGAATCCCCGTACTGCATAGTGACCTCAAAGCCCAACAGCTCACGATAAAACGCTAATGACCGCTCCAGGTCTGTCACGGTAAGATGAATGTGGCCAATTTGAGTCTGGGGGTGAATCGGTTTGGACGTCAGTGCCGTTTCTTGTCTCATAGAGATTCCCTCCTTGACCCCCTGACCATCCTGGTGCAGGGGGCAGCTGGTCGTTCCGGCTCTTTCCTACCCACCTCATACCCGAAGGTGCAATTCCTGGTCGAGGGCACACCTCAACGACTATCCGTTCTTAAAAGCACCCTCGCTATCGAGCTTGGTGAGAATTTGCATCCATAATCCCAAGGTGATTCCACCGCCAGGAATTGCGGCAGATTGTCCAGCCTCAAACAGTTCCCGCTTCGTTGCCCCGTGTTCAATTGCCCGCTTGAGATGCGCCACTGCGCCTTCCCGCCGCCCAGAGAAAACGAGGATCGCCGACATGACCATTTCGCGATACTTAATCGGGAGGGCCTGGCCTTCTCCAGTCCCCTTCTCGCCGTACGCCCTGAATGCCTTTGCATAGTCGGGATCTTGTTGCTCCATCCAGTCAAGAAACGCGTACAGCTTTGGATCGGCTTCTGCGTACGAACTTGTGGCTGCTTTTGTAGATTCGCTCATGCTCGCCTCCTTTTCTCTTGGGATACCATCTTGGGCGGCTGTGGCCAAGAGATCAGGCTGCCTTAGGAGACAATCTCCCCACGCCAGAGGCGACGCAGAAATGTCTCCACAGGAAGCACCTGTATGCCCTCATCAGTACGGCGGGATTCTCTTTCTAAGCTCACAACGATTTTCTGTTGCAGGGTGACATCTTCACTGAGCGCCCGGAGCCCTTTCAAGTCTCTTGTCTGCACGACAGATTTTCCTTTGACCTCAATCCCAATCGTATCGCCGATTATAAAATCGACCTCAAACTGCGACTGGCAGCGCCAATATGTCAACGGCTGATCAATACGTCGATAGTCCAGGTAGGCACGCAGCTCTAGAAAAATGAAATGCTCAAATGCTCGGCCAAAGAGTTCTGAGCCGGGTTCAACATGCCCTCGCTTGGCAAGCGTATTGGCGACACCGACGTCAAAAAAATAGAACTTCGGAGTTGAGACGGGTTTTCGCTTACGCGTGTGCTGAAAAGGGGGGAGGAGGTAACCCACGAGCGTATCCTCAAGGACGTGGTAATATTCACGAACTGTGCGCGGGGGAATACCGGTGTCACTGCCGACTGCGGTAAAGTTGACTTGCTCCCCATTGGTCAGTCCCGCCGTAGATAGGAAGCGTGAGAAAGAGCCGATATTACGCACTAAGCCTTCGGCCAGGATTTCTTCCTGCAAATACGTTCCAACATAAGCCTTCAAGAGTTCGCTCGAAATTGGTGAGGTCAGGATCGCCGGCAAGCTCCCCCGATTGATCCGTTCGAGAAAAAACCCGTATTCAACTTCCGGTGCAACTAAGGGGTGTAAATGCCAAGTCAGCGCCCGCCCAGCCAGCAAGTTTGCTCCACCGCGCTTGAGCTTACGAGCACTACTGCCAGTGAGAATGAAACGGAGATCCTTATTCCGTTCAATAAGTAGATGGACTTCGTCAAGCAGGGGCGGCAGTTTCTGGATTTCATCAACGATGACGAGCTGATCTTGTGGCCGCAGTCGCTGACGGATGAGTTCAGGAGCCGCGCTCAGTTCACGGAAAGTATCCGCTTCAAGCAAGTCATAAAATTTTGCCTGGGGGAAGAGTGTTTGCAGAAGTGTGCTTTTTCCCGTCTGGCGTGGTCCAAACAGAAACATTGAACTGTGTCTCAGGAGTTCCTGCGGTTCTATGAGGCGTGGAAACATGCAAGTATTCTGCGGAATTTTATAGAAATTGGCAAGAGAGTTGCGGAATCTTCTCAAAACATCTTCTTATTTTCGAGAGAATCTTTGACGTTCTCACGGGCGGCGTAGAGTGCTCCTTCTTCCCTTACCGGAAAATTCTCCAGTCCAACGGCAACGATTCAGACTAATGGATGCGAGCACACGTCGTCAGGTCCGTGACCGCGCTGAGGAACAGTGTGGATACTGTGGTCTTGCTGAAGAAGATTCGTACATTCTACACCATATCGAACACCTCAGACCAAAACAGCATGGCGGGGACGATTCGCTTTTGAATCTCGCACTTGCCTGCCAAGCCTGTAATCTTAAAAAAGGACCTGACCTGGCTGGTATTGATCCTGAAAATGGAACGATGACAGCCTTAGTTCTCCATCAGCGAGGCGCGAATGCTTCCAAGGCTCGCTCATCCGGCAAATTGTTGTTGTCACACCGCAACGGCATCATGCACACATGGCTCGCCCCAGCCGCACGCTGAGCGTCGATCTTATCTTGGATCTGCTCTTCCGTGCCCCAGGCGACGAAAGTGTCGATCAGCCGGTCGCTGCCGCCGTTTTCAAAGTCTGTATCTGAAAATCCTTGGGCGCGGAGAATGCGCTGGTAATTGTCTTGGGAGGCGTAGAAGCTCAGATGCTCGCGCGCCCGAGCGCGTGCTTTGCTGGCATCCTTTTCGAGGATCACAACCTGGCTTGGACACACCCACGCATCTGGTCCCATGACCTTACGGGCATTGGCAGTGTGCTCTGGCAAGCACAGATACGTATGCGTGCCACGCGCTTCGCGGGCAGCCAGCTGGAGCGATTTGGGGTGGAGTGCCGCAATCACTAAAGGTGGCTCGACTTCAGGCGCGACGGCTCGGTAGAGGGCGGCTTTCATCTTTGGAATGTATTCGCTCAGATAGCTGAACGGCTTGGCATACTTGTGCCCCCGCCACTCTTCGACTAACGAGCGATGGCTAACGCCAATACCGAGAATAAACCGATTGGGAGCAAATTCGGCTAAGGTCTTGGCAGCCGCGGCCATAGTAACCGGATCACGAAACCAAATGTTTGAGATCCCAGTTGCGTAAATCAAACTGTCTGTGTTGGCCAGCAGATACGATCCATGCGCAAACGGCTCACGCCCCCAC
The DNA here is from genome assembly GCA_965231765.1 of Binatia bacterium. Taxonomy (GTDB): domain Bacteria; phylum Desulfobacterota; class Binatia; order Bin18; family Bin18; genus JAAXHF01. The sequence goes on along the minus strand of OZ246887.1, from coordinate 1,104,617 downwards.
GCTTCGGGTGACCAGACGACTTGATAGCCCCACTTCTCGACTTTCTGACAAAACGCAATGCTCTCCTGAGCAGACATTGCGTCCATAAACACAAACGCTCCAACTCTTCCAAGCTCCATGTCAGCCTCCTTGTATAAGCAGCGTGTCCGTTTGTATCACTGCGCATGCCACTCCAGCCAGCGTCCATGGGCATGGGCGTCGGCCAGCGTCCGTTTGGTGTACGAACCTGACTTGAAATCTCTGATCAGCAGCTGACTCCAGCCCTCGGGCACGCCGTCCATCACAACGACCGAGACTGGCCGGGAGTGGGAGAACTCAGTCAGCAGCTCCCACAAGGTGCGGCGCGCCTTCGGGGTCAACTGATACAGGACCATCGTCGCGTAGACACAAATCGGCGAATCCTCGGGTGCTTGTGACAAGACAGCTGGGAGATGTTCCAGCACGTCGCCGGCGGTGATAGGAGCGGGGTGGGCTCGGGCGACGCGAGCCGCCGCCTCGAGCGTGTGATGCCGATCAAGATGTTCAGGAAAAATCAGGGCGCGCAGCCAACGCATGGCGTCTGTATCGTTCACGTCGATCGGATTGATGTCGATCCCTGCGCGCCATCCCACACGTAAATCCGCAGGGAAAGGCGGGAGTGGGACGCTGCCTCGAACTTTAGTTGAGAGATGAACCGGCGAACTGGCATCGCCCCATTCTCTCACCTCGCCGGTCGCAAACTCGTAGCGATGATGATAGCGGTCCCAATGCAAGTTCAGCCCAGCACTTGTGCCCATTTCAATCAGCGACAGCGGCCGGTTGCCAGATTCCCTGGCCAGGAGTCCAAACAGTGGCAGCAGGCACGTCGTGCGCCGAGCGATATTGGTTTGGACGAGACGTGTCTCCATCAATTTTTGGATTGCATTGAGGTGTGCCGCAACAAAATCTTGAAACACGGCGTACGTCTCAGCTGATGGTGCTTGAGGCGTCTTTTCTGCCGCAACAACATCTGGGTAGAAGTCTCGCAAAGGGTGCTGGCTTCCGCTGAGCAGCAGATAATGTACGGCGGCAAACAACAAGTTTGCAGCTGGCTGTGAGGGCGGACAATAGGCCGTCGCGAATTCTAGCATGGGCGGATCATCAAGCACCCCGACTGATAACGTATAATACAGAGGCGAACCATTTTCTGGCGCTTGGTAGAGGCCGAAGTTTTCAAAATAGGTCCGGACAATCTCAAGGTCGCTACGTGCCGGTGAAGTCATAGAGTATCTTCCTTGTGTGGTTCATCGGGCAACTGCGCTGTCTCAGGGAATTATCGCCCTTGACAGTCATAGCCCAGCATAAAAGGGCAGCGAGCAGGACACGTATGCGCCAGCAGTGGTAGCGTATAAAAGATTCAAGCTCGGATCAGCACGGGGCTGTCGGGCATTGAGGAGCTGACGGATTAGGCGCTCATTGCCGCCGGGGCAGCATCCGCAATATCGAGTGTGGTGACACGCCGCAACTCACGCGGATACTGCGTGTCTTCGAAAGGCCGAGCCCGATGCATGGTTGCCCGGTTGTCGTAGATGACGAGGTCGCCGACAGTCCACGCATGGCGGTAGATGCCTTCCGGCTGTGTGGCGTGCTCAATCAATTCAAGCAGCAGGAGTCGCCCTTCGGGGATCGGCCAGTCGATGATTTTTGAAGCATGTGCGGCAATGTAGAGGGATTTGCGGCCTGAGCGGGGTAGGGTGCGGATGAGGGGATGCACGGCACCTTTTAAAATATCGTGTTCTTTTTGGGAGAACTCAAAGCCCAGAATGTCGCGCGAGTGGGCGATGGAGTGATGAACGTGCAGCCCTTCCAGTCGGGCTTTCATATCCTCAGACAAGGTATCATAGGCCACCCGTGTATCAACGTACTCCGTCGTTGAGCCGACGGATGGAATAACTCTGGCAAACAGCATCGAGTAGCGGCCTGGCGGATCTTGAAACGAGGCGTCGGTGTGCCACAGGCGGTTACCCAGCCCGTACATGCGCCGCCGATCATCGGCTTTCTGAATCCTACCATTTTCGTCGATATTCGAGACATCCGCGAGCGCTTCATTGCCTAAACGACTCTTCTTAAAGGCGCTTATTCCGGTTTTTGTATGCAGCTCTCCATCCAAGCGCCGAGCAAATGCAAGATGCTCGTCATCTGTAAACATCTGATCGCGGAATACCAGAATGCCATACTCATCCATGCCGGCTCGAATCTCGGCCAACATTTCCGGGTCGTGTATCTGGCGCAGATCTATTGGATTTACTTCAGCAACAAAATTGGCGTGTAGCTTACGGAATGTCAGAGCCATGATGAGTATTCTCCTCTTTCAAGGGAACCGGTGGGAAAGATATGATTTTCTTCTGAGCGTGTCAACGAATACAAGAGGGCACAAGGCTTAGAAAAACGCCCCGGCCCCAAGCTCTTGGCCCAGGAGGAGGCGGCCATACGAATCCAGCTTACCGTCCAGATCAAACACGTAGTGACAGGCCAACGTGTTGATGTCGCGTTGGGCGCGTTGCAGCGGGCTGGCTTGGAAATGGGCGTGCGCGCCGCTGGCTTCAACGACGTTCTGAACGATCTGTTTACACTGCTGGACGGCCATTGCCAGCTGTGTCGCCCAGCGGGCACGGTCTTCCAAGGTCGCAGTGTTCCGCTTGGTACACACGTCTTCAACAAAGTGGCGTAAGAGGAGCTCCGCTTGGGTGACTTCGACCTCGGCCCGAGCCAGACGCATCATCGACGCGGACCGCAGGGCCTGTTTGCTCATGTCCAATAACACGCGCTCGCTCAGATGTTCACGAAAATAACGGACAACCGACTTCGCTTGGCCTAAAGCCGGCATTGTTGCGGCAAGCGTCAGGACGGCCATCATCGGAGTGCGATACAGTGGTCCTTCGTGGAACTCTGAGCCTGGCCCATGCCCACTCATCATCGGCCGCATTTCCGTCGCTCTTTCCGCTGGGATAAAGACATTGTCAATGACAACGTCATTACTACCGGTCCCAACCATGCCGTCCACATACCAGGTGTCTTCGACCGTCACTTCTGCGATGGGCAAGGCAAACCAGCGCGGAATCGGTTTGCCGTCCGGGCTGATTTCGGCCGCAGACGGGATGACCCAGTCGCCATGCATGATACCCGTGCCCCATTGCCAGCGGCCGTTGATACGGAAGCCGTCCTTTTCCGGCGTGACAGTCGCACTCGGAGAAATCATGGCTGGGGCGAGGACATAGGTCTGCGAAGAAAATAGCTCTTGCTGGAATACCTCCGGGAAATGGCAGAAGATCCAATTATGCTCAATATAAAAATTTGACACCCAGGCCATGGACGCGTCGCCTTCACCCAGTGCCACGCCAACGTCAAAGAAGGTATCCATGTCCAGCTCAAGTCCGCCGTAGCATTTGGGCACCATGAGCTTGTAAATCTCGGCGTCTTGTATGGCCTTGATAACGCTATCAACCGGCTTGCGCTGCTGTTCTGCTTCTGCTGCGTGAGCAGCCAGGAGAGGGGTGAGCGCCCGGGCCCGCGCGACCAATTCCGGGCCGCTCAGCGATGAGGTCTGACGTGCATTCGCCTGTATTGCGGACATTGTCTCCTCCTTGCCTCTCCTGGTGGTTCACTCAGCAGTGCGGGTCTTATTTAATCACAATCGGGTTGACTGGTGAGCCACAGCCACCGACGAGCTTGAGCGGCGCGCCAGCAAACAGAAAGGTATACTGTTTATCCTGGTCGCAGTGCTCGGCCAGGTCTTTGAGCCACACGATTTCGTTAAAGATCACACCCAGATTGCACAGCAGGCCGGCGTGGAGGAGACCCAACCCGCCCGTTTCTTTATTAAACGCCTGCTCACAGCCGACCGTGTCTGCGCTGATTGATGCAATCTCCATGTCGTGGAACCATTCGACCAGCTCTTTGCTGTATTCCAGGCCGGGCTCATCAAACTCACCATCCGGAAAGAAAGCATCCTTGCCCTCTTCGTAGAAGCGGTTGAGCCAGCCAGTGTGCAGGACAATGATATCGTGCTTCTGAATGCTCACCCCTTGCTGCTTGGCGGCATTGATTAGATCGTCAAGCGTCACTCCTTCGCCTCGATCAAGATGCTTTTTGCCTTTGTAGCGAGCGGCGTCAATCAGGATGCCGTGACCAATCACACCATGCTCGGCAATCGGTTCGATCGAACACTTCTGCAGCGTACCAATCGTCAGCTTAGGATCAAAACCATTGTACATCTTGTCGCCATACCAGGCATGTCCCAGCGCATCGTACTGAGTGGTGCCTTGGGGGAACATGACAATCACATCATCGGAGTACTTGAGGCCGCCAGGGAAGGGTTCGGATCGACCGCTGATATACGAGCCTTCGTCATGTGTCTGGGTGTGGATCGGTTGGGCACGAATGGGATGTAACGGGTCACCCTCTGGGCGGGCAACAGGCACGCCGAGCATAAACGTCTTGCCCTGTTTGACGGCTTTGATACCGCGTAAGACTTCTTCGTCAGTCAGAAAATTGAGACAGCCGATTTCGTCATCCGCTCCCCACCGGCCCCAGTTCTTTGGGGCGCCCTTGAGCATTTCGGCATGTTCGATGGTTTTGTCTGACATGGTACTTCTCCTCGTGTATTTGAGAACTGTGAATTGTGGCGTCGCTTTGAGCAGGGCTATGATTATGAAGCATCTGCATCGTTGTCAAGCTGAGGCCGACTTCAAGAGTGTTCGGTTCTTGACCGGATCTGTCAGGCCGGGCGAGGCTTTCGTCCCTGGCCTGGGCGGGTCGGGAGGCCTGACCTACTCTGCTGGCGCGCCCGGAGACCGGCCCGCCTACGATGGGGATGCAGTCAAACGACCAAACGAGACAGACTCACCCTTCAAGCGCAGCGCGGACCCGAGGGATGACGTCGCGACCAAGACGCTCCAAGCTTGGATTCATCTGCTCCGGCCGCAGGCCCGGCGGTACAGCCCAAGTCACAAAATCGGTCAGGCTGTGTTCGGTAATGAACTCTAGCATTGCTTGTGCACACGTTTCAGCATTGCCGACAATCCAGGTCTGCGGGATCCACTCGCCCTGCGAGGTATCTTTAGGGGTGGCTTGACCACTTTCCTTAAAAAAGCGGCTATACAGTCGCATACGATTCCGCTCTGCCTCTCGGACCATGGGCCAATCCCGTTCTGGATCGTCCGTCACCAGTACGCCCCGGATGATTCCAACCCGGTACTCGTTTGGGTCGCGGCCTGCGGCGCTGAGTGCTTCGCGCCACGGATCGAGGACCTTCTTCCGTGGTCCTTGTGGCAGCAAGTGGCTGTTATGCCGCGCCGCACGTAGCGCACCCGTCTGTCCCATGGCAGCGACCCATAATGGCGGTCCGCCAGCTTGCACATAGTCAGGTTTGATGTGGACATCGTTGAACTCGTAGCGTTTGCCTGTATAGCTAAAGCGCTCGCCACGAAAACACAATCGCAGGACATCGAGTCCTTCTTCCATCAGCGATACACGACGTGATACCGGGAACCCAAAGCCGTTGAATTCATGTGGAGCGTAGCCCATACCAACCCCCAATTCGACCCGTCCTCCGCTCAGGTTATCCAATACGGCGAGGTCCTCGGCCAATCGGACCGGGTTCCGAAACGGCAAGATACAGATGTCTTGCGAGATGCGCATGCGCTGCGTGCGCGCCGCAACCGCGCCAGCTACCGGCTCCCAGCTCGGCAAATAGCCATCCTCAACAAAGTGATGTTCAGTGAACCAAATCTGGTCAAAACCGATCGATTCAGCCCAGACAATCTGCTCTAGCGCTTCGGCATAGAAGTCAGGCATCGGAATACTCGAATCAGGCGGATTGCGGAAATCATAACTCAGTCCAAAGCGCAAACATGGTCGTAAGCGTGGCATGGTTCGTTCTCCCTCTGGTCGGCCCGGCTGGCTTCCTCATAGAAGCTGGATATAGAAGCTGGATTTTTTTGGTATGCTCGCGTTGATCGGGTTTCTGCTCGCGATACTTACACAGGCGCTTTACTTGTCCGCCAATTGAATATGCGACAGAAAGTGGTTTTCAACCCACTTGGGATCCCACCATTCGAGGGGTGTGACGGCTAGGCCCTGGACCAGCATGCTGAAGTGTAAGTGATCGCCTCCAGCCAAACCGGTTTTGCCTGTTTTGCCTAAGATTTCCCCTTGGCGCACAGTCTGGCCTTCCGCCACATCAATCTGGCTCATGTGGGCATACAGCGACATCAAGCCCAGGCCATGATCAAGCATGACGCAATTGCCGTAAATGCCGAGGTAGGCGGCATGTATGACGGTTCCGGCATTCGCAGCCTCAACCGGGCCGTGCGCAACCGAAGCGAGGTCGAATCCCAGATGGGTCTGCTGGTCGATTTTCTCACCCTGATACATGTACGAGCGCTCGTCAGCAAACGCAGATTCCACTTTTGAGTTGCTTAGCTGGATAAACGCTTCGCTCCACAATACCTGATTGGTCGAGCGCGCGTTGATTTCTTCAATGTGGGCATTGTTTTGCTGACGCAGCGTCGCGTTGACAAGGAGAAAGCGCTCAACTTGTGTTTCTGGCGGGGTCAGGCCGGATTGTTGCAGAATGTCCGGAAGGACAGTGTCAATGAAGGCATCTGAGATGTTCATTTCGCGCTGGCGGAATCTCCGTTCGCGCAGGTGTATGGGAACCGGTGTCTCGGCCCGATTGCCGACCTGATCCTCAGCCCAGACAACGACAGGCGTGTCGAGCGGGGCATTGTAGGCCAAGGCAAAGATGCACACGAATTCATCGGTGGCTGCCATGGACTGACGATAGCCCCGAAAACGACGCTCTCCAACGCTGACCCCGCTGGTGACAGTGTCCCGAGATGTTGTGTAGCGCAGCGTCTCAGATCCGCCTTGCTGGAGAGTGTGCTGTGTCGAGAGGAGGACAACCTTCGGGGGCGTCCGATCAAGCTGAAAGTTCTGGGTGCTGACGATGCTATTTTGGAACACCCACAAGCTGAGATGGTCTTCGACCCGGACTTCTACAGAGAACGGCCCGTCTTGGAGCAAGGGGTTTCCCTTGGGCCCGGTAGGAGTAAAGGTGAGTTCTCGCCGCTGGGTGCCAGCGTTCCATGGCAGCCACGACCTCGTGATACGCTCATGGAGGACAGTCGTACGATAGGAGTCTTGGACCAGGATGACTGAGACTTGGGCTAAACCTTTGCCCTCATCTGTAACCGTCAACTGAATAGGCGTCTGCGCACCCACGATCCCGGGGACGTTCGACGGCCAAGACACGGCTGGCGGCGAAGCATCCCAGTCCCAATATAAAAAGACCAGCGCAGGGATAATAAGTGCAGCATTGATCAGCAAGCTCATAAGTCAATCCTCAGTGTGTCTGTTTCCGTTTGCTCAGGCAGAAAGACAGCTGCTCATTGTTGAGCTTCGCTGAGCGGGCGTATGTTCACTTCAACGCTGTGCACACTCGTGCTGTCGCCCATATCTGCCGCCCGGCCTGGGTTGAGGCTATTGCTATTGCGACGATCTGATTCGCGCTTGGGCCAGCGCCCCTTATAGGTGACAGCAACGCCTTTGGGAATCAGGGGTTCAATTTTGGCAATAAGTTCAAGCCAGCCCGTGTCGTTTTCCAGCCGGACTAGCACACCATCTGTGATGCCCAGCCGCTCGGCGTCCTGAGGGTGAAGCGTCACGCTCGCGTGGCCTGCTCGCTGGGAGATCTGCTGATCATTGGCGTAGGAGTCATTGAGTCGCCAGTGTGAGGCTGGCGTGAGCAAACGCAAACGTCCGTTCTGAGGGGGAGCGTCCGTCCAGGGCTGCGGAACCCGAGGCAAGCCTTTCTTTGCCGCTCGTTCCGAGGCAATTTCTATCTTGCCGCTTGGCGTCTCAAAGCGCAGGTCTGCATGAAAGATCATGGGTGTCTCACTTATGGGGTGCCAGCCTTTACGTTTCAGCGCTGCAAAATTGAAGTTACAGCCCATCTCCGCTAGCAGCTGGCTGATGAGAGTCTGATCAGATGCAAATAGAGCGGGCTCCTCAAAACCCATCGCTTTTGCTAAGCGACGAAAGATGTCTTGGTTTGGGAGCGACTCTCCCATCGGCTGACGTGCTTTCGATTGAGCCCCAATGTTCAAATGAAAATAGCTGAAGGTCAGGTCATCAAACTCCAGAAAGCTTGCGGCTGGTAGGACGATATCGGCAAAGTCTGTGGTGTCTGTTGGAAAGCAATCCACAACAACCGAGAACAGGTCCTCGCGACTGAGCGCCCTGTGCAGGCGTTGCTGCTGTGGGGCTGAGGCCGCAGGATTGGTGTTCCAGCAGAGTAGAGCCTGTGAAGCCTCGGCGTCTTCTAAGCGTTCGGCCAGATCCATATGGCTGACGCTTGAGCGCTTGCCGGTTAGCAACTGCGCGCCTGCCAGAGCATCAAAGTCCATACCAGCAATACCCGGTGTGATATTCAGATAATAGAAACCGGCGCCAGGTTTGCCGACGTTGCCCGTCATGGTCGGTAGCAGGCCACACGCGCGCATAATATTCCCGCCAGTGGCTTGGCGTTGCAGCCCTTGGCCGACCCACAACAGCGACGGCCCTGGGCCGTATACGTGAGCCGCCTGTTCGATCAGAGCAGCTGGTACGCCGGTTTGCTGTTCGCCCCAGGCTGGAGTACATGGCTCAATGAGCGGCAAGAGTTCATCGGCACCAAGAGTATGCTCGGCAATAAAAGTCGCATCAAAAAGTCCATCCCGTTGCAGAACATGCAAGAGGCTAAACGCCAACGCGGCATCCGTCCCAGGAAACGGCTGCAAATGCAGATCTGCCTGAGCTGCTGTGTCCGTCCGAATCGGATCAACCACGACCACTTTGGCTGGCGACTCCGGCAGCCAGTGTTTATGGGCATGTGGAGCCGAATGCGACGGGTTGGCTCCCCAGACAAGAATGCATTTCGAATCGGCGGCTGTTCTGGGGTCAAAGCCAACGTACGAACTGCCATACAGCAGTCTCCAGGCCACATGGCCAGCCATATTACAGATGGTATCCGGCTCCACTTCAGTTGCACCCAGGCGATGAAAAAATCGCATCGGGAACAGGTAGGCGAGGAGAGAGAGGGTGCCGGTATAGTGGGTATGCAAGATTGCTTGGGGACCGGATGTGGCGCTGATGTCTTGGAGCTTGGCTGCAATCGTTGCCAATGCCTCGTCCCAGCCGATGCGTTCAAATTGTCCGCTGCCTTTTGGACCGCTGCGTTTGAGAGGTGACAACAAACGCGCTCGCTCGTCCTGCCACACACCATTGTAGGCCGTCGCGCACTTCTGGCACAGCGCGCCGCGCGAGACCGGATGATCCGGATCGCCCAAGATACGGGTGATTGCGCCTGCCTTGCGTTCGACAACTATGCCACAACCGTCATAGCAGTCTCGGGGGCAGTTCGTACGAATTCTTTCGATTCTGTCTGTCATGTTATTCCCCCTGGAGGGGTTCCCCTGGAACGAGAGCATACCCCTTTGGGAGATATAACATATCCATCTTTCTTCCTTTCTTCAAAGGTCCATGCCTTTCTTCTTTGGAGCATGCCCTGGCTGCCTTGGGCTGGTTTTGGTACAGTCCGACCAACTGTTGCTAAAAAATGGAGAAAATTATGCGTCAACGACTTCGCTTTGGTGCTTTTCTGGCCCCTCATCATCCATTGGGCGAACACCCGACTTTGCAGTTTCAACGCGACCTGGAGCTGGCCGCTCATTTGGATCGTTTGCAGTTCGACGAGTTCTGGGTTGGCGAGCATCATTCGGCAGGCTGGGAAACAATCGGTTCGCCAGAGATGTTCCTTGTCGCGGCAGCTGAGCGCACCCACCATATTCGCCTAGGCACGGGAGTGATTTCTGTTCCTTACCATCATCCGTTCAATATTGCCCAGCGCATGGTGCATCTCGATCATTTGAGTCGTGGCCGGGCAATTCTCGGTGTTGGGCCCGGCGCTTTGCCGTCTGATGCGGTGATGCTGGGCATTGATCCAATGACTCAGCGTGATCGTATGGATGAAGGCTTAGGCGCAGTCCTGCGGCTGATGAACGGAGAAGAGCCAGTCACGATGGAAACTGATTGGTTCACGCTGTGCGAGGCCGTGCTGCAATTGCGACCGCTGCAAGATGAGATCCCGGTTGCTATTGCTTCGTCCATTTCTCCCTCAGGCATGAAAACAGCTGGGAAGTATGGGGTCGGTGTGCTTTCTCTGGCGTCGTATCTAGAGGAAGGACTCACCGCCTTGCCTACCCAATGGGGCTTTGGGCAAACCTCAGCACAAGAGCACGGCCAAACGCTCGACCGAGCAAATTGGCGTATTGTCATGCCGATCCATTTGTCCACCTCAAAAGAACAAGCCTATCGCGAAGTCGCTGATGGACTCCAGCGCTGGCAGAACGAGTACATCGTCGGCGTCCTTGGTACGCCCAAACGTCGGCCGTTTGAAGATGGCTACAAGGCTGCGCGTAGTTTGGACGAACACGGTGGTGGCATCTTTGGCTCCCCCGAAGACGCGCTGGAAAAAATAGCTCACTTGCAAGAACTGTCAGGTGGTTTTGGCACCCTGCTGTGTTTTGCCCATGATTGGGTCTCGCCTGAGTTGTCTGTGCGCAGCTATGACTTACTCGCCCGACATGTCATGCCGCAGGTGCAAGGCTTGCTGCGGCCGCTGCAAGCTTCTGCTGACCGGGTGCAGGCCAACAAGAAAGAGCTGATGGCAAAAGCTGGTGGGGCGATTCTCAAAGCTATTCGCGAATACAACGCCGAGCATCCACGCGAAGAATCATAGGCCGGGGTGAGGAAGAACACATGGATACCCTCACAGACAAAGTGACTGTTGTGACCGGTGCGAGCCGTGGCCTAGGAAAATATATTGCCGTAGAGCTAGCCGAAGCGGGTGCGCGAGTCGCGTGTGTCGCGACCCGCGCTGAGAACGCGACGGATACTGTTGCTGAGATTCAGATCAAAGGCGGCGAAGCTATTGCCCTAGGCTGCCGGGTTGAGGTGGCTGATGAAGTGACCCAGCTGTTTGCCCAGCTCGAAGAACAGCTGGGGCCGTGCGACATCCTGGTCAACAATGCCGGCATCACGCGTCCTCAGTTGACGCTAGAGATGACTGAAGAGAACTGGGATCAGCACATAGACATTAACATGAAGTCCGTCTTTCTGTGTTCCCAAGCCGCCGCTCGTCAAATGCGTCCGCGCAAGTCTGGCTGTATCGTCAATATTGGTTCGATCCTCGGCCGCAACGCCTTTCCCGCTACGCTGGGCTATTGCACGTCGAAAGCGGCGGTGGATCACATGACGCGCGTCATGGCGATCGAATGGGCCAGGTACGGCATTCGGGTCAACTGTGTCGCACCCGGCTACATCCAGACCGACATGATCGATCGACTGGAAGAAGACGGCAAGCTGACGGTCCGCGATTTAGAGAAACGCACGCCGCAACGTCGTCTCGGAAAAGGGGCAGATGTGGCCAAAGCCGTCCGTTTTGTGGCCAGCGAAGATGCCAGTTTTATGACCGGGGAAGTGATGGTGATTGATGGCGGCTGGACCGCGTTTGGCTATTATCAGACCTGAGAGAAGAGAGCGGGATGCCGCCCTAGCCCTGGAGAGGCGACCTAAGCCAGCCCAGGGCAACGCCCGGGGTTTTTATTTGGGTGCGTAGGTTGCCTGATCACGACGCCGAAACCAGCTCTCCCTTATCATTGTAGATCGTATCGCCCAGCGCAAAGCTTGCTTCGATAAACTTCCTGGAATACGCACCGCAGGTAATCGGTTGTTTCTTGGGCGGGTTGTCAGGACTGCAACACGTCGGTAGGCAGTCAATGACTGTTTCTGCGGTTGGTTGTAAGAAAAAGGGAATCGAGTAGCGATGGGTACCTGAGGTGTTTGCCACCCGATGTGGAGTGGATAACACCCGCCCGTTGGACCAGCGGGCGAGCAGGTCGCCGGAGTTGACCACGAACGCATCGGGAATCAGTGGCGCTGTGATCCAGCGCCGAGATTGGGTCAGGATTTCTAGGCCCGGCTGGTCGGACGTGGCGAGTAAGGTCATGAACGAGCCGTCTGTATGCGGACAGATATTAAACTCATTGTCCTCAAGCGGGTCGGGTGGCATATGAGATACCCGGAGTACATTCAAGCAGCGATCTTTGGGGAACTTATCCTGAAAGAAGTCTGGTGGCATATCCAACGCTCGGGCATACAGTGGCAGCATCTGGAGACTCAAATCTTCTGTCGCTTCAAAAAACTCTTGCATCGTTTCTTGGAATGCTGTCTCTCCGTCTGGCCATTGGTTACGGCTGTTGGGCGGACACGAGCCCCAGTCTCGCTGGAGCAGGAAGGCTTCGCTCACATCTGGTTTTTTTGTACCGGTGTAATAGCGAGAGTGTTTGCCAAACTCGCCTTTATTGGGGATATAGCCGACCCCCGCGTGATTGATTTTGAGCGCCATTTTTTTGTCGAGTGACTGTTCATAGAAGCGGGCGGTGGCAGCAACGACACGATCACGTAGGGATTGGGCGATGCCGTGATTGAGAACGAAAAAGAAGCCGATGTTTTCGAGCGCATAGCGCATCTGTGCCGCAGTCGTTTCGGCTGCGCCAGGCACGTCACTCAGATACGGACCTAGATCGATGATCGGAATCTCTTCGCCTGTCACGGCATAGTCTTTTTTCAACTGCTGGGTGTCTTGTGGTGTGTGCATATCTCGCTCCTTCAGAGTCCCGACTTCTCAGCCCGGCTGCTTTCTCGGTGTATACCACAATCGCCGACATGACCGAACGCCTATAACGGCGTAAAGCGCTTGCGTTTGAGCAGCTTGCCTCGGCCGGCGTTGCCTAACACCTGCCCGTTTTCAACAATGACTTCACCCCGCGATAAGGTATGTGTTGGCCAGCCGGTGACTTGAAAGCCTTCGTATAGCTCAAAGTCTACCCGTGAGTGCAGATCGCGGTGACGAATCGTGACGTCTTTCTTGGGATCGAAGATGACAATATCGGCATCCGAGCCCACCGCCAGCGTGCCCTTTTGTGGATACAGGCCAAACAGTTTGGCCGGGTTAGTCGCACTGACTTCGACAAAGCGATTGAGCGACAAGCGAGCTTTGCCCACCCCTTCTGAGTAGAGCATGGGGAGCAGGGTTTCGAGGTTTGACATGCCCGGCAAAAGCTCGTCTACTGTTTTGCCTGCCGTTTTCTGAACCAGATTCCAACCACAATGATCGGTTGCCACAGTCTGAAGGTCGTTGTTGCGTAAGCCGTCCCACATGACTTGCATCTGCGAGGCTTCCCTGAGTGGCGGCCAGCCAACATAGCGCTCAGCACCCTCTTCTTCAAAGCGTTCGCGGGAGAGGTGCAGATACAGGGGCCGTGTTTCACCGTACACAATCTGACCCCGTGTCCGGGCTTCACGAATGGGGGCGAGTGCCTCTTCGCATGACAGATGTACGAGATAAATCGGTGCCTCGGCATACTCGGCCATCGTCACTGCCCGCTGGACGGCTAAACCTTCGGCTTTGCGCGGACGGGAGTCCGGAAAATGCTTGACGCCAGTTTTTCCGGCTGCGGTCAATTGTTCACACAGATAGCCAATCAGGCATTGGTCTTCCGCATGGATATTGGTGAGCGCTCCATGCTTTCCAGCCTGGGCGATGACTTTCAGATAGTGCGACGCGAGTTCATCAAATCGGGCCATGCCAAGCATGAACAGTTTAAAGCTCGTATGGCCTTCGGCCACCGCATCGGCCATCTCGTCAATGATGTGTGGGGTGGGGTTTAGAATGACGGGATGCAAACCATAGTCAATAATGGCTTTATCTTGGGCTTTTTTCTGCCAGGCTTCAACGCTGGCCTGAATCGACTGGCCGGGTTCGGGCAAGGCATAGTCAATGATGCTTGTCACACCGCCGCACGCTGCGGATACGGTTCCAGAATAAAAATCGTCAATGGAGCGGTGGCCCATCAGTTCGACGTCAACATGGGTATGGACATCCACCCCGCCGGGGAAAAGATAGCACCCCCTAGCGTCGATCTCTTTGGCAGTTGGACCCAGGTCCATTCCAATTTGTCCGATCTGTTTGATCAGCCCAGCTTCAATACCGACGTCGGATTGAGAAATATCTCCAGCTGTGATGACAGTTCCGTTACGGATGACGAGATCCATGCTACCCCCCTTGCCTCGCGCGACATTGAATGTTGCGCAGCTTCACCATGTTCTTTTGTCTTACGTCACGCTAGCAGCAGGGTCAAGGAAACGAGGGATACGTTTATGACAATGCCTCTGCACTGCCCGGCGTTCCCGTTGCCATCAAAACGCCGGTGTGCGAGATTGCGATGGCAACTTGACAACATGAGAAATGCACCTGGGAATCATGCAAGTCACCGTCACTATTCGGAACCCAGCTGGGCTAGACAGAAGCTGGGGAGGGCTTTTCCCGGTCGATCAAAAATCTAACATTGGGTGGAATACGAATGGCAGCCTACAACCTTGGAATTGATGTCGGTGGCACGTTCACCGACCTCGTGTGCGCCGACAAAGCGGGCCGTATTGAGACCGAAAAGGTCTTGTCCACGTCTGAAAATCAGGCGATTGGCGTGCTGAGCGGGATTGAAAAGCTAGCGGCCAAATATGGCCTATCGAGTCCTGAGTTGCTCGGCCAGATTTCTGTGATCGTGCATGGTACGACCGTGGCGACCAATACGATGCTGGAATATAACGGAGCCAAGACTGGTCTCATTACGACTGCCGGATTCCGCGATATCATCGAAATTCGACGGAACTACAAAGAGGCGGCCTTTGATATCCGACTGGAGGCGCCGCACCCCATTGTCCCGCGTCGGCGTCGGCTGGGCGTAACGGAACGGATTAACGCCGCCGGGGAAATCATCAAACCGCTGGCTGAGGACGAAGTCCGAGCAGCGCTCCAGCGATTGGCCGGCCTGCAAGTTGAGGCGATTGCCGTTGCGTATCTCTTCTCGTTTTTGAATCCGATTCATGAGCTGCGCACGCGCGAGATTATTAGAGAGACTCTGCCTGACGTATACATTGCCCTGTCATCTGAAATCTTGCCTCAAGTCCGTGAATTTGAGCGCCTGAGTACAACGCTAGTTGATGCGTATGTAACCCCTCGACTCCGTACCTACCTGCAGCGGCTGGAAACAGAACTGCGGGCGCGTGGATTTCAGGGCGAGATGTTCATTATGCGCGGTAATGGCGGTGTGGTTGGTATACAGCAAGCCAGTCAGCATGGCGTACAAGCGTTGCTGTCCGGACCGGCCAGCGGTGTGGTGGCGGGAGCCCATCTGGGTCAGAGCTCAGGATTTCGTAACGTCATTACTGTTGATATGGGGGGTACAAGCTTTGACGTCTGCTTGGTACAAGACGGACGGCCCAAGATTGGTACCGATCAATGGATGAGCCGCTATCGGGTGGCGGTGCCGTTTATTGATATTCATACGATTGGTGCGGGCGGCGGGAGCATTGCCTGGGTGGATGAAGGCGGCGCACTCCGGGTTGGACCACAGAGCGCGCGGGCACATCCAGGCCCAGCTTGTTACGGCTTTGGTGGGCAGGAACCGACAGTCACCGATGCCGATGTGGTCTTAGGTTATATTAATCCCGATTCTTTTTTAGGCGGAGAAATGCAGCTGGATGGGGTAGCAGCCCGTCGGGCCATTCTCACCAAAGTGGCTGAGCCGTTAGACATGAATTTGCTTGAGGCGGCGGGGGGTATCTTTCGGATTGTGAATAACGGCATGAGCAACAGTGTCCGCCAAGTCTCTTTGGCCAAGGGTTATGACCCGCGTGATTTTGCCTTGACGGCGTTTGGCGGAGCCGGTGCCGTGCACGCTGGGGCCTTGGTGGAAGAGTTAGGTATTCGGACTATCTTAGTCCCAAAAAGTACGGCTCCGGTGCTGTGCGCGTTGGGTGATCTGTTGTCGGACCTACGCGTAAGCCGCGTGCGGAGTTTCTATGCGCGTGGCAGTGAGGTTGATCTGGCTACCTTGAACGAGCTGTTCCAGCGTATGCAAACAGAAGCACAAGAGGCGCTCGGTGGGCAGCGGTCACAATTGCAAAATATACTGCCCCAGTTCGCACTGGCAATGCGCTATGTCGGACAAACGCATGAAGTCACGGTCGAGGTCTCCAGTCTGAGCGGTCCAAGTAGTGCTATGGGCCAGGCTGAACTGACAGCCACGATTAAGGGCTTCCACGATCTGCACGAACAGTTATATACCTTCAAAAAGCCGCAGGATGAGGTCGAGATCTTAAACGTGCATTTGGATTTGGTCGGCGTCCGCCTCAAGCCTCAGTTACAAACGACTCCACTCGGAGCCATAAATCCGCAGGCGGCTCATAAAGGCAAGCGGCCCGTTTATTCTGTGTCTGCATTGGATTATGCGGATACCGACATCTATGACGGCGACCAGATGACGGCCGGCAATGTGATTGAGGGACCGGCGGTGATTGAAGAGAAACAAACCGCAATTGTGATTTTGGCGGGACAACGTGCCACGCTCAACGAGCATCTGACGTACGTCATTGAGGTGTTATAAGATGGCCGATCAGACGCTCCAACAGACTATTGAAAACGGGCTGTCCGCGATCCTTAATCGCACTCGCCCGACGATCCTGCGTGCGTTGGCTTCCCTCGCCCTAATTGACCGGCGGCATATCACTTGCGCTATCACCACAACTGATGGACAGGTAGTGACAATCGACACAGCCGCTCGTCTTGGCATTGTCCGTGGTGTCGCCCATTCCGTATTAGGCTATTTTGAGGGCAAGCTGGCTGAAGGCGATATTGTACTGACCAATGATCCCTTCTCCGGCGGCAGCCACCTCCAGGATGTGACGCTGCTGAAGCCGTTGTTTGCTGACGGCCGACTGGTCGGCTATGGCATTGTGCAGGTGCCGCTGGCTGACATTGGGGGTAACGCGCTAGGCGGCTATGACCCGCGTGCTCTAGAAATCTGGGCCGAAGGCGTCCGTGTCACACCGATGAGATTGTATCGGGGCGGTGTGTTGCAGAAAGATGCGCTGACGATGCTAACGCTCAATAGCCGTTTGCCACATCTGATCGAAAAAGACTTGGAGATTATGGTTGACGCATTAGAGTCGTTTCAGACTGCGGTCATTGCTCTGGTCTCCCAGCATACACACAGAGCTTACAGTCAGGCGCTGCAAGACATCCTGGCCAACACCGAAGCACTGGCGCGAGCAGAGATCCACAAGCTTTCAGCTGGAGAGTGGCAGAGCGAGAGTGAGTCGATCCATTCGTGCTTGGAGGAGAGTGAGTTCCGTGTCGCGGTCAAGCTATCGGTTACAGACAGTACAATCAGTCTCGACTTCAGCGGTAGTTCCGCTCCAGCCAAAGGATTTATTAACAGCACGACCGCGACGACCACAGCAGCTGCTATCCTGCCGTTTTCGGTCTTGTGGTCGTCGATTCCAGCTAATGAAGGGCTGCTGCGTCCGTTTTCATTTGTCATACCTGAAGAGATTTTTTTGCATGCCAAGCTGCCTACATCGGTCGGCTGGTCCCCCTATCAGCCGAGTCTGGCCGTCGGGCAAGTCGTGAGCCAGGTGTTACAGCAGGCTCAGGCGGGGCAGGTGCTAGCCAAACAGTTGGAGGACGCGTTTGCACCGCCAGCGCTGCCGTTTGCCATTAGAGGCTGTGGTCGTACAGGCTGTCCATTTCCAGCTCCGTCTTGGTAAGAATATACAACAATAACCTCCGTGTGAGAAAGATAAGCTTGGAGATCGCTTGAAAAAGGAAGTCCAAATGTTCATACAGGTCAGCTGAATAGGATTCAATGCTCGTCCCAAAGACCATCCCACCCCATAAACGAGAGTTCCTCAACAATAGCGAGCAGCAACTTGCAAAGACGGTCAGCTTGCTCGAAACGCTGTGGCAAGAGGTTGTCAGTTTGACAGAGACATTTTATAAACCGAAATACCCTCTGCACTGAGCGGGAGATCCGGTGGGCTGGGGGGTAGGGTGGCACGACCCGTAAACGGGAAGGAGCCCCTAATGCCCAGTGGAAATCAGATGTCTCCATATTTTCATTTCCAGTTCGCGACGCGTCCGTCCGGCTTGTGGCAAAAAGAAGCACGAAAACAAAGGAGATTGGATATGGCACTTGACTGGTCACAATGCCCTGCTGTGGAGAGCATTCCCGGCAAAGTCAGCGGGACATGGGTTTTTCGCGGCACCCGCATGCCGGTAGCCACCGTCTTTGAAAACCTTGAGGCTGGAGCAAGCATCAAAGAGATTGCAGAATGGTTCGATAGCACGCCCGAACAGATTAAGACCGGGTTGGAATTCGCGACGCCTAGCCTTGACGCTCCAGCGCATGAGCAGCCATGAGCAGAATTGATGCGTATTCTCTTCGATCGAGGTTCACTATATGAATCCTACTATCATAGCGTTACTCCTTGCATACGTGGTCTTTCCACTTCTGTTCGTTCTGATGGAGAAATTCTGGTTCTCTCTGCCTGATCGCAAGATCCTACGCTCTGGCTTTGGCTCCGATGTCATCTGGTATGGATTTCAGTCCTTCGTCTCGCAGCGGCTGGCCCCTCTCGTGGTTTACTTCGTGCTCGGGCCTGTAATCTTCGTGTACGGGATGACAACGGAGGAGTTCTTCAGCGGCTTTGGGCCTGTCGCGCAGCTCCCATTCTGGTGGCAGGTTCCGCTCGTCTTTGTCCTTGCTGACTTCCTTCTGTATTGGCAGCATCGACTGTTTCACACCCGGCGGGCCTGGCCATTCCACGCCGTACATCACAGCTCAAACGATCTTGACTGGCTGAGCGCGACCCGTATGCACCCGGTGAATGAGATCGGCGCCCAGATATTCTCTGCCGCACCGCTGCTCGCCTGTGGCTTTCCGGTGTTGACTCTTCTCGTGCTCGGTCCCTTCATCGGGACGTATGCGGTGATCATCCATGCCAATCTGCGCTGGACTCTGGGGCCGCTACGCTACGTGATTGCCAGTCCTGTGTTCCACCGTTGGCACCACACCAGAATCGAGGACGGAGGTGAGAAGAACTTCGCGAGCTATCTTCCGATCTGGGATCTCATCTTTGGCACGTTCTTTATGCCTGCCGATCGGGTACCCAGCAGTTTTGGAGTCGATGATCCCGTGCCGGATGGCTTCCTCCACCAGCTCGTTTACCCAGTGCTTCCGACACAGCGAGCGGCCACGCATCCGGATGGAGCCACTCCCAACCAACCCGTAGCATAACTGACGGCCGGTACCCCGATTGCGTCCCGCGATGGGGTGTACGCGATGCGTTAGTCTTCGTGCTCTCCGTCAGATATAGTGCGACACTATGAAGCTGCTCGGTACACAACTGGCCTTCTTTCTGAGTGAGCGGGAAACGCAGCGTAATATTGGGGCGCTGCTCAAGTTTATCGCCTTTTTGTTGGTGACGATTATTGTTTTCTCGGTGCTCTTTCACGTCATCATGCTGCATGACGAAGGGCAAGATCATTCCTGGTTGACAGGCTTGTACTGGACGCTCACCGTGATGAGTACGCTCGGATTTGGTGACATTACCTTTCATGGAGATCTCGGGCGATTTTTCAGTATTGTGGTCTTGCTGTCGGGCATTGTCTTATTGCTTATTGTCCTGCCGTTTACCTTTATCCGTTTCTTCTACGCCCCTTGGCTCGAAGCCCAGGTGAAACTCCAAGCGCCACGCGAAGCGCCGAAGCATACACGCGGACACGTCGTGATCTGTGCGTATAATACGATTGCGCCTGGACTGATTGAGCGGCTGCGACTGCACGATATTCCCTACTATGTCATCGAGCCTGATCCGAGCGTCGCTGCGCGCATGCATGAGGACGGCATTTCCGTTATCGCGGGTGAGCTCGACAGCCGGGAGACGTACGAAAAAGTCCACGCCTCGCAGGCGCGGTTGATCCTCGCCGATAGTGCCGACACGGTGAACACAAATATTACCCTGACCGTGCGAGAGGTGGCTCCAGAGGTGCCTATTATGGGGACCGTCGAAGACGAGGACTCGATTGATATTCTTGAACTCAGCGGCTGCACGCATGTGTTGCCCCTCAAGCATCGCTTAGGCGAACGACTCGCCAATCGGGTGAACATTGGTCATGCTGAGGCGCATGAGATCGGCCGCTTCAGAGACCTGCATGTGGCTGAGTTTCCGGTCCACAATACACCTTTAGCTGGCCGGACGATCCGAGACGCCGGGCTGCGCGAGGCCCTGGGAATCAATATCGTCGGGATGTGGGAACGCGGGCGCTTGTTGCCTGTCTCCCCAGATAGCTATCTGTCTAATACGAGTGTGGTGGTTGTCGTGGGTACGGCAGAACAGATGCTGGAACTCAATACGCTGCTCGTCATTTACGATACGAATTATAGTCCCGTGTTGGTCATTGGCGGAGGAAAAGTGGGGTGCGCCGCAACGCGGGCGCTGAAGCGACAGGAAGTGCCCGTCCATATGGTTGAACATGACGAGCTGTTGCGAGAGCGGATTGCGCATCTCCCAGACAAACTCTTTATCGGCGATGCGGCCGACCGAGAAGTACTGATGCGAGCCGGATTGCAAGAGGCTCCTGCGGTACTCTTGACAACCAACGACGATGCGATGAACATCTATCTTGCGCTCTACTGTCGCCGCCTCAATCCCGAGCTGCGCATTGTAAGCCGCATTACGTACGAACGTAATCTTGAGGCGATTCACCGGGCTGGAGCAGACTTTGTGCTGAGTTCCGCCGCGCTTGGGGTTGAGCAGGTCTTCTCGCTGCTGCAAGGCCGCGAGTTAGGGGTCCTGGGAGAGGGGGTAGAGTTGTTTTCAGCTTCCCTGCCACGGACGCTGGTTGGCCTGACCCTGGTGGAAAGTCAGATTGGAGCACGGACGGGGCTCAACGTCATCGGCATTCAGGATAACGGAAATATTATGACCAACCCACCTCCGGCGACAACGCTGACGAGGGGGAATGAACTGATTATGCTGGGCAGTACACAGCAGCGTCAAGCATTTACCGAGGTGTTTCGCTAGCCTTCGTTTCCTATCGAATAGCAGTCCGTTTCTTCGGAAACAGCAGCTGTGACTGATCAACCGGCGGCTTGTTCCGATAGCGTAAGGTTGGCCTCGGTGGCAGCCTGAAAAGGAGGAGTTCACATGAACGAAGCTCATCAAAAACAAGCCAATCAGTTGACGACAGCGTTGGAGTTGTCCTTGCCACCTATTGGGGTTGCCGTGTGTGATGTCGTGCCGGACGGTATTCCCGCCTTCGCCGGTGTCGTGCCTGCTGGATGTGCCTTTTGGCAAGAAGCCGCAACGCGTACGTTTGCCACATCCGCGAGCGATCACGCCCTGTGCTCGATTGGCATTCACACGCATAATATGTCAGAGGCGCTGATCTCACAGCCAGCTGAGCTCCAAGCCTCCCTGCAAGCCATGATTGGGCTCGATTATGTGCGCGAAGAGGAAGTCGCTGCCATCCCGGTCGTGCAGCGCATGGTGAAACACGTCCTTTACGGCCCTCTTGCCGACTTCCCAGTGGACCCTGAAGTCGTCTTCTTGTTTGTTCATGCCAAACAGGGACTCATTTTGAGCGAGGCCGTCGAGCGCATTGATGCAGGTGTCCCGCCAGTGATGGGACGTCCGGCTTGCGCGGTTGTCCCGCAGGTGCTCAATCGCGGACGTGCGGCTATGAGCCTGGGCTGCTGCGGGGCGAGAGCCTATCTTGATGTGTTGTCTGACAGTGTGGCTCTATGGGCGCTGCCTGGGAGCAAGCTTGAGCAGTACTGTGAGCAGATCGCGACATTTGCTCGGGCGAACAAGACGCTGACGGCGTTTCACGAGCGCCGGAGGCAAGATGTTGCATCAGGACAACGGCCAACCGTGCAGGAATCTCTCCGACGGATCTCGGAGTGAAACGACGACTAGGAAAGTGTCGGGTCAAGAGTATAGGAAGGCGTCTGGGCGCTACGCAGAAGGACTTGAGGGAAGAGTGCCTGCTGCGTACAAGCGCACTACACTACGGCCACACCACCCGATTCTCTTCCGTCAGCAGATGCACCAGATGCTCTGGATCAACAAACTTGAGTCCATCCGGCTGGGCACCTTCTTTATATTCTTGGGAGTTCATGGCGTACTGCAGATCGGCCATTGTCTCGAACCAAATCTGGGCCACGCCGTCGTAGGCTGGTTCGCCTCTCTCATAGGCTTGTGGCGTGACGTGGCACTGCACATAACGGCGGATGCCTGGCATCCGTAGCGCCAGTGGGCCATGCACATCGCGCCAGTAGTGCGAGAATTCCTCGGGGCTCAGGCCGGGTTTGCGCTTGATGAAGGAGACACGTTTGAGCAGGTCTTCGTCTTTGCCGATCGGGTCCCCCGCCAGCATCACCTGGTCGTGAGTGCGGAGACGGGTGACCTGTTTGAGGTTGACAAAATTGGGTTCATCAACATACGCGCCGCGGCGGTATTCCGGGCTGTCGAACGCCGCTTTGGCCGCCGCCGCGTCGTCCAGCCAGATTTCGACAACGCCGTCGTGGGACGGGTTTTTACTGACGATCGGCGGGGTGTGGTTTTGCACATAGCGGCGCACGCCAGGAATTTGCATGGCTAAGAGGGCATGGACATTTCGCCAATGGTCTGAGAATTCCTTGCGGCTCAGGCCCTCTTTGCGCTGAATCAGAAAATGCAGGTGTAACATAATACTCTTTCCTCCTTACCCTGGCAGAGCCTCTGAATTTTTCGGCTGTAGGGCAGGCGTAATACGCTACAGGTGGCGCACTGCCGGCATGACCTCCTCGGCAAAACGCCGCATGCTGGTCAAGACTTCTTGATGGGCGACTAAACCGCCCGGATTAAACCAGCAGATGAGCTGGTCCAGGCGGCAGCTGGCGGCAATGTCTTGAATCTTGTCGATACACTGCGCCGAGGGTCCATACAGCCCCATGCTGGCCTCAATGCGCTCCCAGGTCATGGCTTCGACCCGTTTGACAATGGCCCGCAGATAGTCATAGTCGGCCGAGTCGTCGCGCGCCCCCAAGCGGGCCTGGATACCGATCGCCCGAAAGTAGTTGAGAAAGCTCGGTTCGACGTGGCGGCGGACCTGCTCCAAACTGTCGGCCACGAAAACCGGGAAGGCAATCGCCACGTCTTGTTTGCTTGGGTCGTGGCCCGCCTCATCAAAGGCCGTTTGGTAGCGACCGATATGTTCGGGCAACTTGTTAGTGCGGTTGATCGGAGAGGCAACAAATACCGGATAGCCCTGCTGACCGGCAAACACGGCCGTCTCGGGACTGTTGGCTGCGATTCGTATAGGGGGGTGGGGCTGCTGGACGGGTTTGGGCACGACGGACGTCTCTGGGACGTGGAAATATTTGCCGTCAAAGCGACACGTCTGGTGCGTCCAGGCCTGGCGGATAAGCGACAGGGCTTCGACAAAGCGCTCCCGCCCTTGTTCACGAGGCACGTCAAAGCCCTGAAAGTGAATCGCAATCTCCCCCCGGCCGACGCCGAGTTCCAAGCGGCCGTGACTCAACACATCGACCACCGCCGCCTCCTCGGCGGTCCGCAGCGGATGCTGGAGCGGCAGCAGGGCGACCGCCGTGCCCAGACGAATCCGTTTGGTATGCTGGGCAATAACCGCGGCAAAGACCAGCGGTGCGGGCATGATTGAGAAGCGAGGATTAAAATGCAGCTCTGCCAGCCAGGCCGTATCAAAGCCGAGTTGGTCGGCGTATTGAATCTGTTCGAGGGTTTGCTGGTAGCGGGTCGGCGGGTCTTGCTCAGGCGCGCAAGGCAGTTGGTAGAACAGACCAAATTTCATACTCGGACTCCTCACTCGTGCGGTTGGTAGGGCTGGCTTAGTGTCTCTCCGTTTTCCAGGCTGATGGTCATGGATTGAGAATCTTCAGCTCTTGCGAAAACCGCTCAGGCTGGCTGAGACGCCGGCAGTTTTACCCGGACTTGGGTTTCTGTCGGGATACGGACCCCGGCGTCAGGAATTGTGGATGCGCTCAGCGTGCTTCCTGCTGTCTTGTTTGGCGCCGAATTGTACCCAGTTTTGCCTGTTTCATGCAAGCGCGCTTGAGCGGTCCGGCCTTGGGGCCTCTAGACTCTCGTCGTTCTGAATGCTTGGCTAGAGCCCGTTCTGTATGAGGAGGGATCATGGAATTGGTAGTATTGGACAAACAGGATCGCATTGGAACGCTGACACTCAATCGGCCCGAGAAGCTGAACGCGATGAGTCCGGCATTATTGGAAGAATTTTCTGAGGCGATTGAGACGGTGAATACGGATGATGACATCAAGGTGTTGATTATTCGGGGCGCGGGGCGCGCATTTTCTGCTGGTTACGACCTCGCTGGGGGTGGAGGCGGTAAAACGGTTGACGCCGATCGAACCGAACTGCAAAAGATGATTGAACGCTGGCTCAGCCTGCGCGAGCTGCCCAAGCCGGTGATTGCGATGGTCCACGGCTATTGCCTGGCTGGGGCGAGTCAGATCTGTGCCTGTTCGGATGTCATTTTTATGGCCGAGGATGCCCGGCTGGGTTTTCCGTCGCTGCCTGCCGGAGCAGGCTTTGTGAGTTCGATGTGGAACTGGATGGTCGGACCACATCGGACCAAATATATGGCGTTTTTGCCGGGCAGTCAGATCAGTGGTAAAGAGGCCGAGGCGATGGGGTTTGCGACCCGGACCTTCTCGGCAGAGACATTAGAAGAAGAAACCTATGCGTATGCCCGGCGGGTGGCCAAGGTTCCAGCCGAAAAGCTACGGCTGGAGAAATTGGCGATTAATCGAGCTATGGACTTGCAGGGGTTTCGGACAGCGGTCTTAGCCGGTGCGGAGTATGATGCGATCTTCCACTTTGGCTCCGGTAATGAAGAGATTCTCAAAGTGAGAAGAGAACGTGGCTTGCGTGGGGCAATCCAGTGGTACGAAGAGCAATAAGCGGAAAAATTGGGAAAAACCGCGAGAAACTGACAAAAACTAATAAGGAGCATGCAAATGGCAGGACGATTAGACGGAAAAGTTGGGTTAGTCACTGGAGCTGGGTCAGGTATTGGGCGTGCCTCGGCGCTGACCTTTGCCCGCGAAGGTGCCAAGGTCGCAGTGAGTGATGTGGTTGTAGAAGGCGGGCAAGAAACGGTGCGTCTGATTCAGCAAGCCGGAGGCGAAGCACGTTTTTTTGCAGCCGATGTCTCGCAAGCTGCCCAGGTTGAGAAACTGATTCAGGATATTGTCGCCGTCTACGGGCGCTTGGATTGTGCCCATAATAATGCGGGTGTCGAAGGAGCGCTTGCCTCGACTGAGGAGTATCCAGAAGATCAGTGGGACAAGGTTCTCGCCGTCAACCTGAAGGGCGTGTGGCTGTGTATGAAGTATCAAATTCCACAGATGCTAGCCCAAGGCGGTGGCGCGATTGTGAACACCGCTTCAGGCGCTGGTTTGATTGGCGTGGCTGGTATGTCTGCCTATGTGGCCAGCAAACACGGGGTGGTTGGACTGAGTAAGACGGCGGCTTTGGAATATGCCAAATCAAATATTCGGGTAAATTCTGTCTGTCCGGGGCTGATTCAAACCCCTATGGTTGAGCGCATCACTGGAAACTCGCCCCAGATGGGTGAGGCGCTTGTTGCCTCTGAGCCTATTGGCCGAGTCGGTCAGCCCCAGGAAATTGCAGAGTCTGTGGTGTGGCTGTGTTCTGAATCCGCTTCGTTTGTGACGGGCCATGCCATGTCCGTGGATGGCGGCTTTGTCGCCCAATAGAGAACAGACACAGGGTAGACTCAAAGAACTCCAGGCAATCCGTGCAAAACTCACCACCTGTTGATTCGCCATCTACCGCTGCACAGACGCTCGCTGCCGCGCTGCCTGGAGCCGATCCAGATACGGAGGCTCAAGACTTGGCTCGACAAGCCGCTTATACCTGGTTTATTAGCGGAGTTGGGTCATGGTTTACCGCCCTTGGCATGCAGGGGGTGTTGTTCTCGTGGCTGGTCGTCGGTGTGCTGCAAGCCGAGGCGGAGTGGGTTGGTATTGCCCAAAGTGCCTTAATGCTGCCTTCGATTCTGCTCGTGCTGATTGGTGGAATAGTGGCCGACCGGAGCGACGGTCGTTTGCTCTTGATTGGGCTGCATGTGGTCGCCAGTGTGTTGTCTGCGTGCTTAGTCGTCATTGTGGCAAATGAATGGCTGTCTATGACACTGCTGATAGGCTATGCCTTATGCATGGGCAGCGTACAAGCGTTTGTCATGCCGACTCGCGACTCCCTGCTATCAGAAGTTGCTGGAGCGAATATGCTCAGAGCGGTTGCCGGCATGACCCTGACCCAGTGGCTGTCACAAGCACTCGGAGCGTTGTTAGCCGGCAGTGCGCGTTGGTTTGGTATCGTACCAGCCTTATGTATGCATAGTCTGATCTTACTCGCTGGAGCTCCTACGCTGCGAAAACTGCCGCCGACTCCGCCCAAGAGCAGGGCAGGGCAGGCGCGGGCGAGCCTGAGTGACATTCTGGAAGGGGTGCGTGAAGTCCTTGAGTCTCCTGTCCTGCGTCCGCTGCTGGTGCTGGTGACGGTGGTTGGGATTGGGTTTATTGGTCCGTATTTGGTTGTCCTGCCCATTTTGGTCCGAGACTATTACGGGGGGGATGTCGCCCAGCTAGCTGCTCTGAATATGGCCTTTCCGCTTGGTACGATATTCGGCGCAGGAGCTGTGTTGTGGTATGGCGGTATGCGCCGCAAAGGACTAGCCCAAGTCTTGGCTCTTTTGGGCGGTGCGTGTTGCGTTGGGGTGTTATCGTTTGGGCTGCCCTTTTGGGGAGCCTTGTTGACGGTTGGGGTGTGGGGAACCAGCGCCTCTATTTTTATGAGCGCAGGCCGGACAGTTTTTCAAGAGCAAGCCCGGCCTTCGCATCGGGCTCGGGTGCTGTCGGTCTATACGCTCGGATTCATGGGAACGACAGGATTAGTTGGTGCGCCGTTAGCTGGAGTAATGGTTGATTGGGTTGGCCCACTAATGACCTGTACCTGTGCCAGTGGGGTGATGATCGTTGCGGTGCTGTGTATTGTTATTTTTACGCAGGTGACGCAGGTCGAGTGAGGGACCAAGAGTCTCTATGTCGCCACCCAACCTCCGCCCAACGCCTTATACAAGGCAACCAGATTCGAGGCGATGGCAATCTGACTCCGGGCGAGTGCATCTTGGGAATCGTACAGCGAGCGCTGCGCTATCACGACATTCAGAAAATTCTCCAGCCCGCTCCGATACCGCTCACTGGCCACGTCGGCCGCCTCCTGGCTAGCCTTGACAGCCTCGGATAACCAACGCTGACGAACACGTTCCTTGATGTACGCAACCAGCGCATTTTCGACTTCTTCCAGCGAAATCAAAATGGCCTGCTCATACCGTGCTAACGCCTGTTCCTGGCGGGCATCTTGGGCACGAATCTTGGCCCGGATACGACTGGCATCAAAAACCGGCCAGCTGACGCGCGGCCCGATGCCCCAGGCACGACTCGGCCAGCTAATCAAATCTGTTGCATCAAGACTCTGCAAACCAACTAAACCGGTCAGCGAGAAGCGTGGATACAGATCGGCCATGGCTACGCCCAGCCGGGCAGTTGTTGCAGCCAGCTCGCGTTCGGCTTGACGAATATCGGGGCGACGGCGTAACAGGTCAGACGGCAAGCCCAGCGTTCCATCCAACTCGGTGGTTGGAATTGGTGCAGCTTGGGATAATTCATCCAACAAGGCGCCAGGCGGCTGACCAATCAGCACGCCGAGCCGATGGCTGCTTTGCCGCACACCAATCTGGAGGGTCGGCACTTGTGAGCGGGTCGTTGCCAGCAGGGATTCAGCTTGGGCAACATCTTGGGCACTCGTGATACCGGCTTCAAAGCGCTCAGTCGTCACTGCGACCGAGTCTTGCTGCGCTCGGATATTATTCTGGGCAATAACCAGCCGGTGTTGAAAGCCACGCAGCTCAACATAATTCCGAGCTATTTCAGCCAGCAGGCTGACCAGTACGGTGCGGTGATTTTCCTGTGCCGCAGCAGTATCGGCCTCAGCCGCCTTGACCGACCAGTGGACGCGGCCAAAGATGTCGAGTTCCCAGCTGGCATCAAAACGCGTTTGGAAAAAGTCACGCTCCTCGCCCATGCCAAATGCATTGCCAGAACTGCTGCTTGTTCCAGTCGTGCTCTCGTTCCCTGTGCCCTGACCACTGCCCGAGAAACTGGATGAGATCGCATTGGAACTGCCCAGGCTCCGGGTATACGACGCACCAGAGCCAATCTGTGGCCATGTATCAGAGTCGGCAACTGTCCGCAGCGCGCGGGTCTCGCGTACCCGAGCGGTAGCTTCGTGCAGATCACGGTTTTCCGTAACGCCCCGATCAATCAGAGAAGTCAGGACAGGGTCGTTAAACGTCGTCCACCACAGGGACAACAACAAGACCTTCGTCTCCTGACCGTGGTCAGTTTTTTCACTCCATGTTGTCGGGATATTGAGCTCAGTAACCCGTGCTGGCGGAGTCACCGCACAGCTCGCGAGACTCAGCAGAAGAAAGAGGAGGAGGAGGCTGCGATATAACAGCATAGCGCGGGTGAGTTCTCGCCTGTCTTGGATACGTCGGATCGGCAAGCGGGATTGGTCTACAGCGCCGCGCTCCGCTTGTCTTCAGGTCCAAGACTGACGTTTTGTCGAGGGGGCACGGGCTGAGCCGTATTACTGAGGTCTGCCTCAAAATTCTCATCCACGAGTGTGACGGCGGGTGGGATGGTGTTGATCCCAAAGCGTTCTGCCATACCCACGACCAAGAGGTACATGGCCGGAATGATCAGCAGGGTAAAGGCAGTCGAGAAGGTCAAACCACCAGCAACGGCCATCCCAATCGGTTGCCGACTCTCCGCTCCAGCGCCGGTGGCAATAGCAAGCGGAACAGCGCCCAAGATCGAGGTCATACTGGTCATCAGAATCGGCCGAAAGCGACTCTTGCCAGCCTCAAGGACTGCGGCAATCAGTTCAACCCCTCTGGCTCGGGCTTGGTTGGCATAGTCTACCAGCAGGATCGAATTTTTGGTGACTAAACCGACGAGTAAGATCATGCCAATCTGACTGTACAGATTAATCGTATGACCGGTCATCCATAGGGTCAGCAAGGCGCCGCTCAACGCTAATGGAACACTCAGAATAATCGTCAGCGGATGAAAAAAGCTCTCAAACTGGGCGCACAGGACCAGGTAAATAAAACCCAAGGCCAGTCCAAAAGTGACATACATCTCGGTTGACGACTCAACAAAATCGCGTGCCCCGCCACCCAAAGCTGTTGAGAAACCAGCCGGGAGTTCTTGGCTGGCAATGTCCTGGACCTGGGCCAAGGCTGGTCCTAAAGCCGCGCCAGGCGCCAGGCTGGCGGTAATCGTAGCCGAGCGTTGTAAATCGTAGTGATTAAGTCGGGCCGGAGCAACGGTTTGCACAACGCGGACCAAATTTGACAAGGGAACCATTGAGCCATTTCGACTGCGCACATGAATTTCGCTGATTTGTTCCGGAATACTGCGGTAGCGCGAGGCAACCGCGGTGACCACATCGTATTGTTTGCTGCGCAAGATGAATTCATTGGTCTCTGTCTGCGCCAGCAGGACTTGCAGGCTCTGGGCAATCGATCGAATCGGGACGCCCAAGTCGCTCGCCCGTTCTCGATCAAAGACAATATTCAGCTGCGGATTATCCAAGCGGAGATCGGTATCCACATTGACCAAGTCTGGAACCTGACGCACGTGTGTCACCATGGTCTCCGTGATCTGGGCAAATTCGTCCAGGTCGGCCGCCGCGCTTTTCATCACAAATTCGAGATCATTGACGCTGCGTTGTCCCAAGGACGGCAGATTAATCGGAAAAGCGAATGCCCCAGGTAGGGCAAAAAACTCGGGAAAGAGTTGACCGACAATCTCCTGTTGCTTCACCGTACGGTCATTCCAGGGGGCGAGTCGGGTGAAGACCACCCCATTGCTCGTATTGGGAGGACCTCCAATCGCCAGGCCAACCGCCGCGAAAAAGCCTTGAACTTGGGGGACCTGCTTGATGCGGTTCTCGATCTGTTCAAGGGTATGAAAGGTATACGACGCAGTTGAACCTTGGGGCGCCCGAATAATGGTCAGAAACTCTCCGCGATCTTCTATCGGGACCAAGGTCGATGGGATAGCAGCCAGCAGACCACCACCAATGACAACATTGAGGAGCAAGAACAGGACGATCGTGGAACGGTAGCGCAATGACCAAGTCAAGACGTGAGCATAGCCAGTACTCATTGTGTCAAAGATCCATTCAATGGCGTTATACACCTGGCCATGCTTGCGTTTGACAGTAAGAAACTGGGCACACAGCATCGGCACCAGGCTGAGCGCCACAAAGGTCGAGATGAGCACACTGCTGGCCATGGTAATGGCAAACTCGCGGAACAGCCGTCCCACACTCCCGGTGAGCATCGACAGGGGAATCAGCACCGCGACCAAAGAAATCGTGGTGGCAAAAACGGGAAAACCGACTTCTTTCGCTCCCCGCCGAGCGCTGAGCAGGCGCGACTCGCCGAGCTCTTGACGACGATAGACGTTCTCCATGACCACAATGGAGTCATCAACTAGCAGACCAATCGCTAGCACAAGAGCGAGCAGGGTCAGCACATTCACCGAAAAGCCGAACGCCTGCATGATTGTAAACGTGCCAATCAGTGACACTGGGATAGCAATCGACGGAATAACTGTGGTGGTGACCGAACGCAGAAAGACCAAATTGACAAACACGACCAGGACAAACACGATCCCGAGCGTAAACTGGACCTCTTCCAGCGAGGCGCGGACAAAAATCGTCCGGTCTGTGGCAATCTGAAGCTGGGTGCCTTCTGGCAGTGCGTCTTGAATAGTGGGCAAAGCTTCACGAACGGCGGCTGAGACGGCAAGTTCGTTCGAGCGCGATTGGCGGACAACGCCAGCACCAACAATCGGTTTGCCGCTAAAGCGGGTCATCGTATTATAGTCTTCGGCACCTAGCTCAACCCAGCCGATGTCCTTAATCCGGACTCGGGTTTCGCCCTCCTCGCGGATAATCAGATTTTCATAAATAGAGGGATCATCGATCTGGGCATCAGCCAGCACGGTAAATTTTCGGGTACTGGCCTCGATCTCACCAGCTGGGAGCTGGAGATTACTCTCAATAATCGTGCGCCGGACATCCGACGGGTCCACCCGACGTTCGGCCATCTTTTGCGGATCAAGCCAGATCCGCATCGCATACTTGCGCTGGCCGCCAATAATGATCTCAGCCACCCCAGGTAGAATCTGGAGCGGTGGTTTGACGATCCGGTCCTGCATGTCAGTCAGATCAACGGCTGAGTAGTTGTCGCCTTCCAAAGCAATCCACATGATCGGAAAGGTATTGGCACCCGATTTCCGAATAATCGGCCGCTCGGCTTCCTCAGGAATATTACGCAAACCACGCTGGACGGCATTACTGACGTCGGTCACGGCTTCATCAATACTGCGCTGGGGCAGCAGTTCGACGTTGATCGAACTCTGCCCAAAGGAGCTGATAGACGTAATATTACGGATGCCGTCGATGCCGTTCAGAGATTGTTCAAGGGGTTCTGTCACTGAACTTTCGACTGTCTCTGGGCTGGCGCCAATATAGTTAGTGCGGATCGAGACAACGGGGTTATCGACATCTGGATATTCGCGCACCGGCAAGGCCAGAAAAAAGGCCAGCCCAACGAGGACAATTAACAGACTCATAACTGTGGCCAGGACTGGCCGTTGGATGCAGAGTTCTGACAAGCCCATTTAAAACTCGCATTCCATAGTCTTGTTGTCTGCCCCCAAAGCCAGGTTCGGATTGGCAACGGGTTCGTACGACTGAGGCGCAACTTTTGCTCCCGGTCCCAGCTTCTGATGGCCGGCGACGACGATACTGTCACCTGGTGAGACACCGTGTTCGATCTGGACACGGTTCATAAAGAACTGCCCAAGGCGGATTTCAGTTGGAGTGACGGTCTGCTCTGGCCCGACGGTATACACGAGTCGCTTGGTGCCCTGGCGAATAATCGCTTCTTCTGGAACGAGGAGGGCGTTAGGAATATTTTTAACCTCAACCCGGACAGCGGCGGCCATGCCGGGGAGGAGCGTACCCTCAGTATTTGGCACGACGGCTTGAATTTGGACCGAGCGGGTAGCGGGATCGATATACGGGTCTATGACGCTGATAACCGCGCTGAATGTCTGCGCACAATCGCCGACTGCACTCCGAACGGTTTGGCCTGTTTTCAGTTGCAGGACATAGCGTTGGGGCAGGGTGAAAATAAGGTGCAAGGGATTGACCTGGGTCAGCCGCACAATCGGCGTGCCTGGATCAAGATAGGCACCCAGGCTGACCAGCTTGAGTCCCAGTACGCCGCTGAAGGGCGCGGCAATAGTGGTTTTTCGCAGCACTGACTGCGCATCAGCTAATTGGCCACTGGCCGAGTCGAGTTCGGCGCGGGCGTCATCGAGAGCCTGCTGGGAGCGGGCTCTCAATGACAGCTTTTTGAGTCGTTCCAAGGTCTTTTTGGCATTGGTCGAGCGTGCTTGAGCAATCATCACCGCAGCCTGCGCCTGATCATAATCAATCCGAGCTAGGACGTGACCTTGTTTGACTTGCTTGCCCTCGGGGATATTCAGGGACACGATCTTGCCCCCAATTTCAGTCGATAACTCGGTCGTTTGCGGACTTTCCAGGCTACCCACAGCAGATAAGCTGCTGGGAATTTCGGTCGGCTCCACAGTGATGGTTTGCACTGGTGTGGGAGGCCGGGCAGCTGGAGTGGGTGCTCCAGATGTGGTCTCGCACGCGGAGACCAGAGCCAGGCAGGATAGCAAGCTGAACAATTTCAAATCGAGATTGCCTTTCTTGGCTGTGGGGTGAGTGTAGCGGATGTCGAAGCGGAAAAAAGCCCCGTGACAAATCAATTATCGCTGTCCAACCTCTGTTGGGCCATGGCAATGAGTACGAGCAGCCACAAGGCGTCTTCATACTACACTGCGGAAAGAAAGGTGTCAGCCAGCTCTTGGGCTGATATCCGATTCAAGGACGGGTTGATTTTCAACGCAAAGCCGCCCCAGCTGTGTTGGGGGGAAGGGAGCTGGATATTGTGCTGGAGCAGTGTGGTCCGGAATTGGTCCAGATCCGTTCCGGAAACGCGGAGTTTGACGATGTGGGTTCCGTTTGGAATCTTTTCAACTCGAAAAGATGGGTGTTGGGCAAGCAGCTGAAACACGCTCTCAGCCGTCTGCAGGGCGGCGCTATACTCCTCAATAAAGCCATCAACAAACTGGAGGGCCACCGCCGCATACGGCCACACCCACGGCAAGCCAGCGCCGAACATACGGCGGACATGATACAGGTTCTGGGTGAATTCCTTTGACCCAGCTAAAATCGCACCCGCAGCAGCATTGAAGCATTTGTACAGTGAGACGTAGACCGTATCAAACATCTCGGCATACTGAGCAGGAGTCATTCCGGTGTGGACGGATTCGATAAAGAGCCGCGCGCCGTCAAGATGCCGGGCAATGCCGGCGTTTCGGGCAAACGCGCAGATGCGCTGCATCTCGCCGCAGCCAAACGTCGTGTCGTCCATACGCCGTACAGGTGATTCGATACTAATAACACCCACCTGGGTTGCCACCCGACCAGTCCGGGCTTTAGAAATCACTGCCTGCACGGCTTCTAGAGTGAAACCAGCCTGACCAGGCGCAAGAGGAATCAGATTCAGGCCGCTCAGCGTCTGGGCGCAATCGCCCGAGTCATTGTAAATATGACTTTCAGCCTGCACGATGACCTTGGTGCGTGGCCCGGCTAGCTGACGCAGGGCAATGTGATTGGCCAGCGTCCCGGTTGGCATGAACACCGCACTTTCTTTGCCGAGTACGGCTGCAAACTTGTGCTCCAGTTCCTCGACGATACCGCCGTTAGAATAGTGGTCTGGAGCAATCTTGCCGTTTTCGGCAAGCTGAGTAAGCAGATGGCTATATTCAACCGGGCTCAAATACGAGCCGTCGTAGATAAAATTGACAGCGTGCTGGAGGCGTTCGAGTTCGTCTGCTTGGGCAGCAAGTGCTGGAGCGCTCATTCCAGCGTGTATACCACTCGCAGCCATCGTACCCCCAAGCTTCATGAAGTCTCTGCGTCCCATGCAGTTATGATTCATCTGGGATTCATCCTGTTTCCCGAAGAACTTTCTCCTGTGTAGCATTCCTTGGTCTTGAACGAAACGTACATAACGACCCTCCGGGGTCATAGACTTTCTGGGCCAGATTTCCCAAAATATACCTCTGCTCGTGAACTCCGCAACGCAGTCGCCCTGCCTGAAATGACCGTCACCGCTTCGCGAGAAGAGCGAGCCAGCTTTGACGTCCCGCGCGCGGTGACGGTCATCGGACGCGACGCGCTGGAGAGACACACGCCGACGGTGCTGCCGGACCTGTTACGCGGGCAAGCCGGAGTGTTTGTCCAGCAGACGACACCAGGCCAAGCCGCGCCTGTCATCCGGGGCTTGCTTGGGAGTGCCACGCTCATGCTGGTCGATGGCATGCGGCTCAATACTGCGTTTTTCCGGTCAGCGCCGAATCAGTATTTCGCTCTGGTCGATCCATTTATGATTGACCAAATAGAAGTCGTTCGAGGGGCCGGCTCGACCCTGTACGGGAGTGACGCCGCGTGGCTGGAGGGTTTCCTGCATTTTGCGACTGACCAAGAGCGGCTCAGCGAGCGGGATAAAGACGATCTCCGGATAAATCCAAAGGGCACGCCCGGCTGGGTTACGGCCGGTTTGCGTGCTGGCTGGCAGCTTAATGAGTATCTCGCTGTGAAAGGTGCGCTTGAGAATATCTTTGATACGTCTTATAGAGAGCACGGCTCAGGGATCAATGCCCCTGGGGTGAATGCGATTCTGACGCTACAGACGCGCTTTTGAGGAGGTCGGGGATGAAGAGGGATACGGCCGTGCTGAGTCTTGCGCTGGCTTGCGGGTGTGGCGCATGGAGGGGTGGGGCAGGGGCGCCGCCCGTCTCATGCTTGCCCTGGTCGTCAGCACAACGTCGCCACCACGTTATAAATCAATCGCAGTCCATAATCGTCATCAAGTGTCAAAATAGATTCTGGATGAAACTGGACAGCAGCAATAGGCAGGTCCGTATGCTCTACCGCCATGACCACGCCGTCGTCACTCTCGGCTGTTGCTCGGAGGTCGTCGGGTAGTTTGTCTTTGAGCGCAAACAGTGAATGATACCGCCCTGCGGTGAGTTCATTTGGCAGTCCTCCAAAAATATCCCCGCCTAAGATCCGTACCCGGGATGCCTTGCCATGCATGGGATAAGACAGGACCGACAGTTCGCCACCAAAGTACTCGACGATCCCCTGCAAACCGAGACATACGCCAAAGACCGGTAGCTTGTGTTCGAGCAAGGCCGACAGAGTTCCGGATATATCAAAATCCGAGGGCTGACCCGGACCGGGCGACAGGACGACCAGATCGGGTTTTAAGGTCTCAAACTCCTCGTGTGGAAAACCCGCTCGCAGGGTGAAAACTTCTGCTCCGGTCTGACGTAAGTAGTTGGCCAAGGTATGCACAAACGAATCCTGGTGATCAACGAGCAGAATCCGTTTGCCCATACCCGGTCTCGCAATTTTCGCACGGCGGATACCGGCTGCCTCACGCGGCCGCCGAATAGCGTCGAGAAAGGCCGAGGCTTTGATCCGGGTTTCGCGCTCTTCTTCATCTGGGTCGGAGTCATATAACAGTGTCGCCCCGGCCCGGATTTGGGCGATGCCATCTTTGATGCGAATTGTGCGTAGGGTAAGCCCGGTATTCATATTGCCGTCAAAACCAAGCTGACCGATCGCGCCACCATACCACGCCCGCGGCGATTTTTCATGATCTTCAATAAACTGCATGGCCCAGGCTTTAGGTGCCCCGGTGACGGTGACTGCCCAGGTGTGGGCCAAGAATGCATCTAGCGCGTCAAACTCTTCGCGCAGATGACCTTCAACATGATCGACCGTATGGATGAGCCGGGAGTACATCTCGATCTGACGCCGGCCTATCACCCGGACACTGCCCGGCTTACAAATCCGCGACTTGTCATTGCGATCGACATCCGTACACATTGTGAGTTCAGACTCGTCTTTGCGCGAGTTGAGCAGCTGGAGGATCTGCCCGGCGTCACTCATCGGGTCTTGACCACGGGCGATTGTGCCGGAAATTGGGCAGGTCTCAACGCGATCACCTTCGACCCGGACGTACATTTCAGGCGACGCACCAATCAGGTATTCCGCTTGACCGAGATTCATCAAAAACCCATAGGGAGAAGGGTTACGCTCACGCAGGCGGCGAAACAGTTCTGAAGGGGCTGGCGGGCAGGCCTCGAAAAAGGTCTGGCCTGGAACGACTTCAAATAAGTCACCCCGCTTAAACGATTCGCGGGCAACCCGGACACCCGCGGCATATTCGCCCGGTCCGTGGTCACACACCCGCGGGATTTCATTCGTCCCGACATACGGGGCGACGGCTCCCTCGCGGGGCAAATGCTGGGTTGAGCGGCCGTTGACTTCAAAATCATACCGATACCGGACAGCCTGTTCGCGACGATGGTCAATCACAACGAGTTCATCAGGAATATACAAGACCAAGTCGCGCTGATCCTCAGGACGTTCGAGGCGTAAGCGGAGCGGTTCGAACTGGAACGCGAGATCATAGCCAAAGGCACCGTACAGACCCAGGTCGGAATCCTCAGAGGAGGCGAACAGAGCAATCAACGCGCGCAGCAGCGAAAAGACAGAGGGCTGTTTACTCCGTTGCTCTTCTGGAAAACGACCTGACGCGGCTTGTATCGTGCCAGAGATCTGGTGTGCCTGGCGGTCTGTCGAGGCGACCGCTGGCAGCGCCTCAATCGTATCTGCAATTGCTGGTAACAAAACCTGCCCGCGTTCATTCAAGGCCGAGAGCTGAAAATCTCGATTGCGGGAAGTCAATACCACAGGTGGATTCACAAAGCCGATATCCCAACGGGTATACCGACCCGGATACTCATAGCTCGATGCCAGGAGGACCCCCCGCTGATTATCCAGCCCATCAATGACTGGTTCGATTGCGGCCTGCATAGGGATGCCTTCAATAATGCGCCGGACACTAATGCCGCCGTGGGTGCGATAGTTCGTAGCGCCGGAGGCACTGGGGATGATATCAACCATGAGTCCTTCCTCCTTCTGTCGTGTGGAGCCAGGTCCTCTATAAAAAAAGACCGCAGCCTGAATGCAGAGGCGACGGTCCTTCAAAAAAGAAAAGCCGCCTCGTTTTCAAGGCGGCTCCGTGTAAGTGCAATGATGCGACGTCCGGGCTACCTGTTAAGGCAGCCACCACCAGTTGTGCTGATTGATCGGGCGTTCGGTGTTCATGGATGAATCTTGGCAGGTCTCAGGCCTAGCGTCAAGAGTGCTGTGGTGGAGCGGGCCAAGCCAAGCTCTCTGGTGACGCGAGCACGCCACACACTGGTCGTACCGAGTGTCCACACTTCGAGTAGGTTGTGTGTCTGTCATGCCGAGGAGTATCTCAGATCAGCGACTCTCGTCCGAGGTCCTCACCCCAGGTCAAGTGAACACGAGAAGAATGCAATATCAGAGCCTAAGCGCAGAGCAGTACGCAGCCTTGGCCGGAACTGGCGATGCTCCGTTGTTCGGACAACGATGACAGGCTATAAAGACGCACGCATGGCCGGTCTGGATGAGACGCTGTATTTTCTGGAATAGGAATGGGGCAAACAGATGTCTTTGATCTGCGCGGGCTGGAGGTTTGTGCAATTAGTGCAAGAGGCATTTTTAGCTGGCGAACGGGTGCATCTGCGGCCATTGGAGCGAAAGGATGCGACGCTGCTGGTGCCGTGGTGGCGTGATCCGCACGTCACACAGATGCTCGGGGAGGGTTTTGTCCCTGCGGATATCCGGGCAGCAGCGGACCTGATTGAGCGCCTGTACCGGGAGGGACATGATCTGCTGCTGGGGATTGTCCTGCAGCACACAGGTCGCTTGATCGGTGTGACCGAAATCCATCATCTCGATTTGCATCATCGGCAGGCCAGTTTCGGAATTGTGATTGGCGACAGGCAGGAATGGGGCAAAGGCTATGGAGCGGAGGTAACGGCGCTGCTGTGCGAGTATGTCTTTAGTGGACTCGAGATGAATCGGGTTTGGTTGCATGTTGACGAGCACAACGAGCGGGCAATACGCGCGTACGAAAAGGTTGGCTTCCAGCGCGAAGGACTCTTACGTCAAGATCGATATACTGATGCAGGCTATCATAATACTGTTGTCATGGCGGTCTTACGGGAAGAGTGGCAACAGCGAAGATAGCGGATCAGTTGGTGTGGCGGACTAGCATGTCAGGGGCGGCGTCCCCACGCACAGCATGGGGACGAGAAGACAGCCAAAGTCGGAAGATTGGGGAGTATGATGCGACAGTGGTCAAGCCTTGGAATCGTCTTCAGCATGTGGATGATGTCTGGGACACTACTCTCTACGGTGGTGATGGCACAGACTGCGCTCAAGCAGTCAGTCGAAGCGGCTACGGATATCGCTGATATCGTTATTGATGGTAATCTGCGTCTTGACCGCTCGGTTGTTCCCACCCATTACACACTTGAGCTGAGCATTGATCCGACGACTGAAAAATTTTCTGGTCGGGTTGCTATTCGGGTGGAGACTGCGGCCGAAACACGCCTGGTCCGACTGCATGGCCAGGATATGACTTTTCACGAGGTCGCGGTTGAGGTTCAGGGCGAAAAACGAGCAGCTCGTGTTGTTGTTGGTCAGAACGGTGGCCTGGCGCTTTGTGTGGAGCCAGCTTTGCCAGCCGGACCAGCGACGATTCATCTGACCTACGAAGCGGCTTTTTCGTCCGTTCCAGCTGGACTATATCGGGTCGAAGAGCGTGGCGAGTGGTATGCGTTTACCCAGTTTGAGCCTTTGGATGCCCGCAGAGCATTCCCTGGCTTTGACCAACCTGAATTCAAGACGCCGTATCGCGTGACCCTACGGGTCCCAACGGGCTCGCTGGGGCTGAGCAATGGACCACAGCGTGAACAGCGTGCGGGCGGAGAGTGGCAGATCTTCTCTTTCGCCCAAACACAACCCTTACCGACCTATCTGGTGGCCTTTGCCGTTGGGCCGTTTGATGTTGTCGCTGCTCCAGAGCAAGCTATCGCTAACGTACCGACACGCATTGTCGCTACTCAGGACAAGGGCAAGCTGGCGTCTTTTGCTTTGCAGCGCACGCCTCCGATTGTGGCCTGGCTGTCTACGTATTTTGGTCAGCCGTACCCGTTTGCCAAACTCGATCAAATCGGCGTGCCCAACTTCAGTGCTGGCGCAATGGAAAATGTTGGCCTGGTGACCTATCGCGAGCGCTTGTTGTTGCTGGATGAATCCCGCGCACCGGTGCGGGATCGGCTGTGGAGTCAGGTCGTCATTGCCCATGAGCTGGCCCACATGTGGTATGGCAACTTGGTCACGATGCCGTGGTGGGATGACTTGTGGCTCAACGAAGCGTTTGCAACGTGGATGGCGCGGAAAGTCATTGCGGATGTAGACCCTGGGCTCGAATTCCCGCTTGAAGTTTTAGGCCGCACACAAGGAGTCATGAATCTTGACTCGAAGCGTGATGCGCGGGCGATTCGCCAACCCATCCGGCATGCTGGTGATATCCATAATGCATTTGATGGCATTACCTATGGCAAGGGTGCAGCGGTATTACACATGCTTGAAGCCTGGATTGGAGAAGCGGCTTTTCGAGACGGAGTCCAGACCTACATGAAAGACCACGCTTACGCTTCAGGGGCAACGGCCGATCTGCTGGCCGCGCTGGAGCAAGCGTCTGGCAAACCGGTGGCTGAAACGATCCGGCTGTTTCTTGACCAGCCAGGAACACCGCTGGTCGATGTGACGCTGGCGTGTGATCAAAGTCCACACACACCCGCTTCGCTGCAGCTGCAACAAGGCCGTTATCGCCCCGCAGGAAGTGATGCAGCAGAGGGCCAGCCATGGACCGTGCCGGTGTGTGTCCGGTACGGATTTGGCGCGGACGGAACCTCACATCGTGAGTGTTTTATTCTGCATAGCAAACACCAAGAGGTGACGCTCTCACAGCCGGGTTGTCCTGTCTGGCTCCACCCTAACGCTGATGAACGTGGATATTATCGCTGGCGGCTCCAGCCGGAACTGCTGAATACGATCGTTCATCAGCAGCGGCAGGAACTCAGCCTGCTCGAACGTGTGGCATTGTCTGGCCAGCTCCTGGCCTTATTACAAGCCGACAGCCTGTCTGTTCCGGCCTATGCTGATGCCCTGAGCCAGTTGGCTCAGGAGCAACATCGTACAGTGATTGACGAGGTCACCGGCGGATTATGGTATTTGTACCATACGGCTGTTGACGGAGAGCTTACCGAGCCCTTTGCTGGCTATACCCGGCGACTCTTGGCGGCCCATCTCGAGCGGATCGGTATCGAGCCACAGCCAAACGAAGCGGTCTCCGCCCGCTTACTGCGCCCGTCTCTTATCTCTGCCTTAGCCAGCATGGCCAAGGCGGACCCTATTTTCGAACGGGCAAGGAGTGTGACACAACAGTTTCTGAAAGAGCCGGGCCGTGTTTCGCCGGAGACCTTAGGCATGTTTCTACCCATTGCAGCTCAAAATGGAGATGAAGCTCTGTGGACGCAACTGGTCGCCATGGTTCCCCAAGCATCCAGCCCAGCGGTGCGCAACATTCTGGTGCGGAGCTTAGCCAGCTTTGAAGACCCAAGCCTGCTCCGCCGCAGTCTTGATGCTGTCCTGAACGGAACCTTACGAACCCAAGACTATCGGACGCTGGCAGGATCGGTCAGGCGCGTCGTCCGTCCCACAGCATGGCAGTGGCTGACCGAACATTACGATCAGTTAGTGCAGAAACTTGGAACCAAAACGGCGCTCGGGCTGCCGCGTATGGCGAGTAGTTTTTGTAGCCAGGAGCAGCGCACTGAGGTCAAGGCTTTTTTTGCTGAACATAAGGGAGTACCCGAGGGGACAGAGCGGAATTTAAACCTGGCGCTTGAGGATATTGAGCGCTGTGTGCGGCAACGGGAGGCGATTCGGGAGCCGCTGGGGGTGTATCTGAAAGAGTCGTTCCCGGGAGCTTTGGCTTCTTCGTAGGGCATTCCATTGATTAGGTGGTGTCATGAGGGCGGGAATTGTTTCTGGTTTCTCTGAATCCACGCATAACCGCCGCTCACACCCCCTGGCTTACCCTGTACCGAGCGCGCACGAAAGGCTTTGCAGAGAGTCGAAGGAAAATAAGGCGGTTCGCGAACCGCCCTACAGTCGCGCTGAGTAAGACTACCCCTTCGGTAACCCTAATACCCGTTCCCCCATAATATTCTTTTGAATCTCACTCGTCCCGCCCGAAATCGTATACTGCCGGGCACTCAACACCCGGTTCACCCAGCGCGGAGCATCGGGCACGGCTTCAGACGCTACGTCCACAATCGCATTATGGCCGAGTAATTCACTGGCAAACTCGGCAATCCGGACCCCCAGCTCAGAGCTGCACAGCTTGAGCATCGACCCTTCCGGTCCTGGCGGCTGACCCTTGAGTTGCCGGGTGAGACCACGGAGGCGGGTGTATTTGAGACTTTCATTTTCAATTTGGAGCTGCGCCAATTTCTGCCGTACCCAGGACTGATCCCAGGCTGGTCCGCCATTGACCTCAACAGTGCGAGCCAGCTCCGCCAGTCGTTTAATCTGGTCGCCTTGGCTACCGCCGCCGGCAATGCCACGCTCAAACATCAGCGTCGTAATCGTCACCTTCCAGCCTTCATTCAGCGGGCCGACCAGGTTTTCTTTCGGCACCCGGACATCCTCAAAAAAGATTTCATTAAAATGGGCATGGCCGTTGACTAATACCAAAGGCCGGACTGTCACTCCTGGTGTTTTCATATCAACCAGCAGATAGCTAATACCTTTGTGTTTAGGCGCATCAGGATCAGTCCGGACCAGCATAAAGATCCAATCCGCATACTGGGCCCCGGAGGTCCAGACTTTCTGGCCATTCACCACAAAATCGTCGCCGTCTTCAACCGCGCGGGTTTGCAAACTGGCGAGATCCGATCCGGCACCGGGCTCGGAATAGCCCTGGCACCAGACATCATCGCCGCGCAATATGCGTTTTAAGAACTGCTCTTTCTGTACATCCGTGCCCCACTGCATAAGGGTGGGACCACATAGCGCAATACCCGAGAAGCCGGGCAAGACCGGTGCTCGCGCCCGTGTATACTCCTCGTCAAACACAACCTGTTCCATCAGTCCTGCACCCCGACCACCGTACTCTTTGGGCCACGGAATACCGACCCAACCGGCTTCATACATTTTCTGTTGCCAGGCGCGGCGTTTCTCAAACGTCTCGACGTTTGGCGCAACACGTTCATCCATGGCGTCTTCGACACACAGCTCTGGAGGCAGATGAGCTTCCAGCCAGCTGCGTAACTCAGATCGGAATTCCTCTTGTTCCGGTGAATATTGAAAATCCATTGTTTATCCTTTGTTTGTTCTTTGCTTATGTGGCCTGTTGGCGCATGACGGGCAAGACTTCCTCACGACAGCATAAGCTTTTTTCCTCCTTTTGTCCCGAGCGTGTCCGTTCCTGTTTCGATCTCTTATATGCTTTTGCTGCCGGGCGCTCAATCTATAAGGATGTCTTCCCTTGACCTGGGACGGAGCATGCCATAGGTGACTGAGATTCCACCCTCAGCCCAGCCCTCTCCCGCCAGCGGGCGGGGGAGAAGACTCTTTTGCAAGGAGGACACAAGTATGGTCAAGATGGTCGCTTTTTTTAAACGCAAACCTGGTATGTCCGTCGAAGATTTCCAGTCTTACTGGCGGACCACGCATGCCGACATCGTGGTCAAACTCCCCGGCATTCGTCGCTACGTGCAGTCCCACACCATTTTATCCGGCTATCGTAAAGGCGAGCCGATATACGACGGCATGGCCGAACTGTGGTTCGATAATACGGATGCAATGCGTGCCCAAGCCGGGACACCCGAGTTTGCCGCTGTACGCGCTGACGAGCCGAACTTCATGGACGTGGCCAGTCAAGGCTCGATCATCACCGAAGAGCACGTCATCAAAGACGGTCCGATTCCGGTCGATGGGGTCAAAAACGTCGAGTTTGTGAGCCACAAACCTGGCATGCCAATTGAGGATTTCCAGACCCACTGGCGCGAGATTCATGGTCCGCTGGGCGCGTCTATTCCGGTGGTCAAACGCTATGTGCAAAGCCACACCCGGCTTTCGATTTACCAAAAAGGTAAAACGCCACTCTACGACGGCGTGGCGCTGACCTGGTTTGACAGCACCCAAGCCATGCGAACCTCAGCCACCACGCCAGAATACGATCGGACTCGGGAAGATGAGCCGAACTTTATTGCAGCGGGCAAGCTGCCGGTGATTATCACCAAGGAGCATGTGATTGTCGGGCAAGGGAAGTGAGGGGCGAGAGGATGGATTCGGAACCGCTATTCGAGGATGCGTATGTCCATTTATGAGGTGACGCCCAACTCGCTAGAAGCCCTTCAACCCACCGATTTTGCCCGTGAAGGGCTCAGAGAACGGACCGATTTGCAGCGTCTCATCAGGGATAAAATCGAGGTTCTTGACGCTGACCTCTTGGTCATTAGCGAGGAGTTTGGTGATTGGGAGGAGTCGAGACGGCGGATAGATCTGCTTGCCATTGACCAGCAGGCCAATTTGGTCGTGATTGAGTTAAAGCGGACGGAGAGCGGTGGGCATATGGAGCTGCAAGCACTCCGATACGCTGCGATGGTCTCAACAATGACCTTCGATAAAGCGCTAGACATCTACCGCGCTCATCTCCAAGAGGTGGGACGCGACGATGATCCTGAAAGTAGTCTGCTCGAATTCCTTGAATGGGATGAGCCGGATGAGGAGCGTTTTGCCCGGGATGTCCGAGTGATCTTAGCCTCTGCCGATTTTTCCAAGGAACTCACCACAACAGTCATGTGGCTGAATCAGCGTGATCTCGATATTCGGTGTGTGCGTCTCCAACCCTATTCCGATGGCGACCGGGTTCTCCTGGATGTGCAGCAGGTTATTCCGCTGCCCGAGACGGAAGAGTTTCGAATTCAAATGAGAGAGAAAACCCAACGAGAGAAGCAGACGAAAAGCATCGGCCCATATAGGACTCGTTACGA
The DNA here is from genome assembly GCA_965231765.1 of Binatia bacterium. Taxonomy (GTDB): domain Bacteria; phylum Desulfobacterota; class Binatia; order Bin18; family Bin18; genus JAAXHF01. The sequence goes on along the minus strand of OZ246887.1, from coordinate 1,060,289 downwards.
TGTTGAGGTCCTTGGGGAAAAATATCAAAACGTATCGAAAAGGGTCGCTATTTTTCGGGTTATTCAAGCCTTAGTCCAGTCGGGTCGCTCTCCTGAAGAAATTTCAAGCAAAGTAGATGATAAATTCTATAAGCGTCGCCTTCGGGTAGCAGAGGGAGACCTCGACGAGAAGGATTTTATCAAGGCCGTAAAGGGGCTCAAGGGATTTATTGTGAGGGACAACGAGCTTATGCACCATGATGGGCGAACATATGCGATCTCGTGGCGCTGGGGAGGAGAGAGTTGGCACGCTGCCATGCGGGCTTTGGCTGAAAGCTACGAAATACGATTTAGCCCGACAGAATCGATAGACTAAACTTCTCCCTCGTCACCAGGCACTTGCCACCCGCCACTACTAATTCCTCCCTGCCTTTACCGCTGCTGCTTTGCCATCGTCACCAGGGTTGCCAACTTTTTCGCTGGTGGCAGGCCCTCGATCACCCGACCATTGATGATCAGGGTCGGGGTGGCTAAATTTTGGCTTGAACCTGACGTAGCGCTTGCCCGGAATTATCGGCTGTCCGAGTCACAACTCCATGAAGTCGAAGAGGTCATACAGAGGCGACAGGATGAATTCAGAACCGCTTGGCATCGGCACTTCAACGGTTGAGGTTACCAACATCTCCAGGCACGGAATATGGCTCCTGGCAGGTGACCGAGAACTGTTTCTGCCGTACGAGGATTTTCCTTGGTTTAGGGATGCTCCCGTTAGCAGAATCGTCAATGTTGAAGAACCAACGCTGGGGCACTTCTACTGGCCTGATTCAGATGTGGATATTGGCCTGCGGACGATTGAACACCCCGAAGAGTTCCCCTTGAAAGCCGGGGGTGGTGCATAACCGAGACACCTACCGCTTATGCATCGTCACCAGGGTCGCCAGCTTTTTGGGTGGCGGCAGTCCCTCAATCACCCGGCCATTGATGATCAGGGTCGGGGTGGCTTTAATCTCAAGGCGGTGACCCTCTGCAACATCTTTGCGGATGCGCTCTTCCATACTCGGATCGTCTAAGCAGGTGTTAAAACGTTCAGCGTCGAGATCCAGCGCTTCGGCATGCGATGTGAGGTCCTCGTGGGTGAAGCGCCTGGGGTTCGCCTTTTGGTCAGCAAACAGGCGATCGGCATACTCCCAGAAGCGGTCCTGATCACTGGCGCACTCTGAGGCAATGGCGGCCGCACATGCTGAAGGGTGGACTTGTTGGCCAATCGGGTTGCAGGATTGATCGAGCGGGTAGTGATGAAAGACAATCCGGACATCGCCTGGGTTCGTCGCATAGAGTTGAGCCAGAGAATCACGTGCAAAGGCACAACTTGGACACCGAAAATCAACAAACTCGATAATCGTGAGCAGTGCGTCAGGTGCGCCTTTGACATGACGTTCCTCGCCCTGGACCGCGACTTCTCGCTGTTGGTTGTAATAGTTGACAAAGCTTGTATCGAGCCGTTCAGGAGGTGGAGCAATAAAATCAAGCGGCGAAACATGTGCTTGGGCTTGCTGTGTCTGCCACACGCTAATCCCGCCGATCAGGACCGCGCAGCCAGCCAGCCCATACACAAGCTGCGACTGATTAAAGGTTTTTAAGGTTTTTGATGAACGGATGAGCAGCATTGCCCCGACCAACAGGCCAATGTTGACCAGGTAGAGACCAGCACACAGCAGACACACGGACTGGAGTTTGAGAAAAGAAATACTGGCCATATACAAGGCAAAAACAAACATCCACACACAGGTCAGGATTAAAAGCTGTGTCTTGGCAATCAAAGCGGGAATAAAAGCCAAAGCCAGGATTACGGCGTAGGCTCCAGCCGCCCATAAGGCCACGGGTAATCCAAACAGTGTTGCATACGCGCTATTGAGGACCGACTTGCAATCGATCAGTGCTCCAGCTTCGCAGAACGGAGCCGTAATGAGCTCATCCGCTCCCGTCTGATAGTGCAATATCGAAAGATAGGTACCAATTCCGAACCCCAGCAGGGCGAGCACGCGAATCAGCATAAGCGGTCCGCTCGGCGGCGGTGGAGTTTCCGCTCGCGCAGCAGGGGTGAATGAGGGGGCTTGCACGGCATTCCGGCGATCAACTTTCGATTTCCTTCCTGGCATACTGAAAAGAGTTACCATACCTCTTTCGTCTAGGCCAATAGGGGGGGAGAACACGGCAGGCAGGTTTTGATTGCCTGCTGCTTTTGACTTGCGCATAAGTAGGAAAATGTGGGATGAAGAGGAAAGGACTGAGTGCTGAGTCGAAAAAATAAGAAAGCCCTTCTTTCCTCAGTTCTCATTACTTTTTCAAGGATGTAATTATGAAATTTGGCCTTTTTTACCAACTCCCATGTGCCCCGGAGCAGAACGAAGTCACCCGTTACCAGGAAACGCTGGAACAAATCGAATATGCGGATGAGCTGGGCTTTGATACCGCCTGGCTGGCTGAGCTGCATTTTAATCGACCATTTTCGATTATGCCCTCACCACTCATAGTTGCCACGGCGCTGGCACAGCGAACGCAGCGGATTCGTTTGGGTTTGGCTGTGGCCTTGTTGGCTTTGCAGCACCCTTTACGCTTGGCTGAAGACGCGGCCACAGTCGATTTGCTCAGTCAAGGGCGATTAGAGTTAGGGGTTGGGCGGGGCACTATTGCGATCCATTTTCAAGGCTTGGGCGTCCCGCGCGATGAGAGTCGGGAGCGCTTTGAAGAGGCGCTGACAATTATGGAGCAAGCCTGGACCCAAGACACCTTTGCCCATGCTGGCACGTATTTTCAGATCCCGCCCACATCTGTCGTGCCAAAGCCGTTCCAGAAACCGCATCCACCCGTGCGGATTGCGGCGAATAGTCCAGAGACGGCAACGTTTGCCGGACAGCGTGGCTATCCCATATTTGTGGCGTCGCCGATCAATCCACTGCCAAAGTTGCCCAGTCATCTGGCTGGCTATCATCAGGCCTTTCAACAGGCTGGGCATCAGGATACGGCCGACACAGCAGTCCTCTTTCCGCTGTACGTCGCAGACACAGATGCCAAGATACGCCAGCAGGTCGAGCCGAGCATTATGCACTACTTTCGCACGGTCAGCGCCCAGGCGCGTCTCGGCGAGCGAGATCAAACCGCATCGTATGCGTATCTGAAAGAAGTCCGAGAACGCATGAATGCCGTTACCTGGGAGATGATTGATGAGACGATGGCACTCTACGGTCGGCCAGACCAATGCATTGCAAAGATCCGCAACGCCCACCAACAGTGCGGTATGAATCAGATCATTTGTTGGTTTAATCCGGGCGGCTTAATTCCCCAAGCCCAGGTCTTGGAAAGCATGCGACGGTTTGCTGAAGAGGTCGTACCAGCGGTGCGGGATTTATAGTCCGGCTCTTTTTCTTTGCTCCCTCTCCCTCTAGGGAGAGGGCCGGGGTGAGGGTTTTCTCCGATCTTGCCCTCTCTCCCGCACGAGAGAGGGCAAATCTCTGCCCGCCTACTCCTTTACTGAGCGGCTAAAACACTATCAATCAGCTCTTGAAAAGCCGGGAACTTCTGCGCTCCAGAGATAAAACGGCCGTTGACAAAGAAGGCTGGCGTACCACTCACCCCGAGTTGTGAACCTTGGGCCACATCTTTGCGGACGGCAGCTGCATGTTTGCCACTGTCGAGGCAGGTGTCAAACGTTGCGGGGTCGAGCGTGAGGTCTACTGCGTACTTTTTCAGTTTATCGATCTGTAGGGCTTTGGGGTTGTGGAATAAGACATCGTGATAATCCCAGTACTTCCCTTGTTCGCCAGCGCACCGGGCGGCTTCGGCTGCCTTCTGCGCCTGCGGGTGGATATGCGATAAGGGGAAATCTTTAAAAACGATTTTGACTTGGTCTTTATAGGCTTCTTGGACTTTTTTGAGTTCAGCCTGAACTCGTGCACAGTACGGTCATTGATAGTCCGAAAATTCGACCAGCGTCACAGGAGCCTCGGCTGGCCCTTTGGAGGGAGCCCCATCAACCGCGACCTCCACAATTGGTGGCAGCAGATTCATCTGGACATTTGCTGTTTTACGCAGCCCAGCAGTGAAGGCTTTCTGGCGTTGTGTCTTCTTGGTGCTCTGGAGATGTTGGGTGACGCGAGCTTTCATCTCCTCTAAGGGTTTATTGCCCATGCGGGCTTTGTTTTTGTTGTAAAATTCTTCAACTTCTTTATCAGTGACAGCTTCGATTTTATCCGCCACTTCTTGCTTGAGCAGCTCCGCCCGAGAGATGTTCCGTTTGGTGGCTTCCCGGCTCAGCAAGCGGTCAGCAATCAGGGCATCAACGGCTTTTTTTTTGACCGAATAGACCTGATTATTGATGCGGAGCATCTGGCCTTTGATGCTCCTTTCAATCTCGGCTGCCGTGATGGCCTGTCCGTCGACTGTTGCCAATATTTCTCGTGCTGCTGGGGTTTCTTGGGTTTCTTGGGCGGACAATACTGTCGGTAAACTCAGCAGCATACCGGCAATAGCTCCGGCAATTCCAATACTACCGGACGCTGAGCGCATTCTCATTCCATAATCTCCTTATCAGCCAGTGAATGTGATGATGAGGAAAAAGAGGAGGAGTGGAAGAAGTATCCACACCAAAAATACCATCCAAGCTGGGCCTTGTCCTTGACTCCTGTCCATGATCCCTGATGCCTCCCTATTCTCAAATTGACTCTCAGATTCGCTTCGCGCTGATTCTTCTGAGGGCGCAACGAATTGGCCAATAGCATAGGGAAAACATCGGAGCTTCTCAATAGTGGGCTGATATGTTGTGACGAGCTTTGGGGTCATACCTCGCGCCCGTGGGCGCAGACTATCCGCAAGTCCTGAGCCAATTGCGCCTCGCCATGGCATTTCCGTACAGGCATTGGTGCGGGCAAACCGCCTGGATAGTTCACATTTCCAGATTGGCGAGGTGCTGCGTATTCCGGGCTCGGTTTAGCGGACTTCGCTGACTCGGCCGTCAAAGTTGTCTTCAATGGCTTTGAGCGTTTGATAGGCGAACTCGGTGTAAGGGACGGGGATGCCGAGTCGTTGCCCTTCTCGATATACATACCCGACCGTTTCTTCAATTTCCGTCTTTTTGGCCGTTTTGTTGGCCCGGATTATTCCGTGCTCGTGTCGCGCTTGTCAACTCTAAGGCTGGTTTGCTCCGGTCCCGGTAAGAGGAGCAAGGAGAAGAACCTGTAGGCACATAAAACGACTCGCTTGTTGGTGTGTCTTCCTGCGTGCTGACCTGGTCTATGATTATCAAGAAGCACGGAGCGCTGGACAAGCTGAAGGCTGAGCAGCTTTAGCCCGCGTCGAGGAGTTTGACCCGATGGACTGTGGTGAAGTGAATGAGCCAGCCTTGTCCTACAGGCAGACTCATAATCTCCTCCGGGCTCACTTTGCGCCCCACGGCGCGACTGATTTCATCCGCTGCCTCTACCGCTGCTCGCAGCACGAGCAGCGTATCGTAGCGTCCAAAAGCCACCTCAGCGGCTGAGCCTAAAAACGAAACCACTGTTGCCCCAGCCTTGAGAACGAAGGAGAGCGTCCGTTCCCAGGTTGCTCCGGCATTTACATTATCAACTAAAAGGAGGGGAGGTGGGGCTGCCGCCTGGTGCGTGGGCTGAGTCGGCTGGATTTGCCCGGATTGGAGTCCTTGAGCCACGATATTCAGGACTTCGTGCGGAATCTCTTTCGGCAACCTTCCCGAGGGCGGCAGCGGAATATAGCGGGCATTCTCTCGTAGCAAAAGACGGAACTGGATTTCTGTCTGCGTATCTCTTCGCGCGTCCAGGCACAGGACGAGACCGCGTTGTTGGGCCTGACGAAGGGCGAGCCCGACACACAGCTGCGTTGTGTCTTGTGGTGTTCCACCCACAACGCCCACTCGTCCTACGATTTCGGGGAACCGAATAGTCGGCTGTGATTCGTGCCGCTGGCCTGTCATGCGGATATACCATAGCGGCTCGGCAAGAAAAGAGCCACTCTTGTCGCTCGGTTGAAAGTCCTTTAATGAACACGCATGGCGACACATGAATCCGCTTCAGAATCTGCTCTAACATCTCCTCCATCAAAGCGCGGCAGCTGGCTGGTCATGAGTGCCCTCGTCGTCTTTGCGGTCCTGATTGCGCTGGTGTATACGTACCGGCCAGTTCCCCGAGAAGGCTGGCGGGATATCATGGAGCAAGCAGGCATTCCGGCAGCCAGGCGAGGCCTAGAGATGTCACGCGAAGGGAAAAAACTCCTGGCTGCCGAAGAGCGGAAGGAAATGGACAAGCTATATGCCGAGGCACTCCAAGGGCTGTCGCCTCGGGAACGTGAGTCGTTTGTCTCAGTCGCCCAAAAAGGCGCCGACGCATCAGCTCGCGAACTGTCTGAAAGTACCGAATTGATCCAAAAAGCGCTCCAATCACTCCCGCATGAAAAACAGACGCGTTTGTTTGGCCTGATTGAGAAGGCAGTCGAGCTTCAATATGAGAAGGAGACGAGGGATAAGAGGACTGAGTAACCAGAACTGAGCAGGAAAAAATGGCCACAGACTCTCTCTTCACTCAGTCCTTAGCGCAGCGATCCTTGTTATGCCGGTTGTGCCGGTTGTGCCGGTTGTGCCGCTGGGCGATCCTCAGCATAGTGCTCCTCTTCTCATGCCCCAGTCAGGCATTCAGCGCTGGCGCTGACGCGATAACCTTGGATGGCGTCAAAGGCTTCCGGATTGAGGTTGGGACGCTGAGTCGAGCTGCTCGTTCGCTCGGTGTGGACAGCGTACGGCTCAAGATTGCCGCTCGTGAGCGCTTACGCCGGACTTCTATTCCGGTTGGCGATTTTCCGACCGTATTAGTCCTGTCACTCCACACGACTGAGCATCCGAGCAGTGTGTTGGCTTATTGTCTCGACGTGGAAGTCCGTCAAATCGTGCATTTGACGCGGACTGAGCAAGTCACAATGCTCGCTCCCACATGGGCCGCAGGACAATTGACCCTGACCTTGCGAACCAGCTTTGTCCACAGCGTAGAAGCTGCGCTGGGATCGCTCTTGGACGATTTAGCCCAGGATTATCGACTGGTGAATGCCACTGGTTCTCTGGATTCTCCATAATTGCCTCTCGTCCCGTATCGTCCCCGTCAGGTGGATAAGCGGAGCCCAGCCACCTGAAACACTAAGCATATGCTGGCACCTTGACCAGCAGCCCTTCTTGATAGCAACGCGCTAAGACTTGCCTGACTGCCTCTGGTGGACAGTCTTTTCCATCAGGGTGACCCAGGTAGGCCGGAATAATCGCACCAATTGCAGGATTGCGTTTTACGACCCTGAGCAGCGTCGGGACACAGACGCGATCAAGATAGCGTACCCCATTTGGATAACGAGGAGTGATGGCCGCTTCTCGAAGCTCGATATAGACTCCTTCGATCGTTGGGCGTTGTTCGATACTGACCGTCGAAGACCACTGTAAGTGGGACAGCGTTTGGGGCTGGGATAAGAGAGGCGGCGCTTGGGGCTGGGCTTGCAGCATTGCCCCGGCCCGGCGTTGCCAGAACACCTGCTCGGACCAGCGGCGTTCTTCGCGATAATAGGCAACGGATTGCTGATAGTGTGAGTCATACGTCTGTTGTTGGCGCTCGTGGTAGAAGGCTATGGCCTGAGAACGCATCCACGGCCGCCGCAAAATCGTATTCACCACGACTGCGCCAGTTATGGCAGAGGCCATTGCTTTGTGGACTCCTTCTGATGACAGCGGATCGATAAAGAGCCCCGCATCGCCAACTAAAAGCGCCCGCTCGGTCGCAAATGTCGTGGCTGTATACAGCGAGGCGTCACACGCACGAGGCGAGATCCTGATCTGCGCTCCATGCAAGAGGGAGCTTGTGTAGGCGGCCTGGCCAAGTTCGGATGTGTAGAACTCGGCCAGGCTGGTCTCACGGATCTGCTGACCAGCCGACCAGTCAAGCAGCACAGTCACGTTGCGCAGCCCGGTATGCAGGGGCAGGGACCACAGCATGCCGTTTGGGTAGGCTTCTATCAGGGTATTGCCGCGATCGACGCCGTCCTCTTCTTGGACCCCATGCCAGTACGCCGTAATCGCCAGCGTTTGAAAAATAGGGTCACGCTGCCGCCAGCCTTGACCGGCAAGCAGGCCGGAATGGCCCGTCGCATCGATAAAGAACGAAGCCGTGATCCGCTGCTGAGACGTGGTCTGGAGCGTGACCCTATCTCCAGCGTGAAAACGCATCCCAGTCACAGCTTGCCCCTCAACAATTTGAACATCGCTCTGCCGAGCATGTTCGAGGAGCAGACTGTCGAAGTCAGGGCGCCAGACCTGGAATCCATGTCGCATCCGATCCGGGCTGTAATAAGCCGTCCGAGGCTGTGGACTTCCCCAGCACACGGTGTGACCAGTAATCGGGAGAAAACCGGCTGCTTCAATGCGGGAACGGATACCGAGAAAGTCAAATAGGGGAAGAATACGTGGGGTGAGCGATTCGCCAATCTGGTACCGAGGAAATCGGCGTTTTTCGATGAGTACGACGTGGAAACCGTAGTCGGCTAACAGGCGGGCAATCGTTGCCCCGGCTGGTCCGCCTCCGGCCACGACTATATCTGCGCTGGTTGGGATTGGCTGCGCTGCTGTCTGAGGCATGCTATCTGGCCTGCTCCCTTGGGGATCTCGTTCCTCTGGCGGGTTCAGGTGTGATCGGCTATGAAAAGCCAGAGGAACGAGATCAAACCTTAGCAAAGCCTGGATGGTGTGAATATTCCCCACTGGATCACTTTATGATGCCCTCTTTCGCTTCCTCTCTCTCCCGTTTCCGCCGCCTGCTGCCTTTTGTCAGGCCCTTTGTTCGGCGCTTGATTCTTGTCTTTGGACTGTCTCTGTTTGGGACACTGTTGGGGCTGTTGTGGCCGATTTTCACCAAAATATTGATCGACGATGTCCTGTTGGCCAAAAACCTACATTTGCTGTTTGTGCTGAGCGGGGTCATGGTTGGGGTGACTGCGGCTGGGTATGTCATCGGTGCGTTCAACCGCTATTATTACACCCAGATCACGGCGCGTATTCTGTTCTCCCTGCGCCAGCACTTGTTTGGCCATCTGCAGGCTTTGTCTGTGCGTTTTCACACGCAAAACAGAGTTGGCGATTTGCTCTCACGTCTTAATACAGATATCGCTGAGGTCCAGTCTGTCCTCACCGATGCCGCCTTTACCTTTGTCACAAATATCTTTGTATTGATCGCGACCGTGGCCTTCCTCGTCTGGCTGAACTGGCAGCTTTTTCTGGTCAGTCTGATTGTGTTGCCGCTGCAGCTGTACGGCGTCCAGAAGGTCCGGCCGTTGATGGTCGATGAGACGCGGCGGGTGCGCGAACTGAATGCCGAGATCTCTTCTTTCTTGATTGAATCCTTATCCTCGGTGCGTTTTATCAAACTGTTCGGAGCCGAGCAGGTGCAGCTGGGGCGGTTAGGAGTCTTAGGTGAACAGTTCGTGAAGATTGTGACACGTTTTGAAATGCTCGGCTATTTCGCCAGCACGGCCTCGACGGCGACCACGTTCCTGGGTGGAGCGTTGACCACTCTGTATGGCGGCTATCTGGTCATTGAAGGCCAGATGAGTATTGGTGGGCTGGTTGCCTTCTCGGCCTATCAGTCACGAGCCTTCAGTCCGCTCCAAGTCTTGATGGATCTGTATCTGCGGATTGAACGCGCAGGGGTGTCCGTCGATCGCATTTTTGAATTCCTCGACCTTGGTCAGCAGCACGTTGAACGACTTGGACACGGCAAACAGATTGTTGACTTCCGGGGAGATATCGAATTCCGCAACGTATCTTTTGCCTACAATCCGGACGAAGCAATTTTGCGGGATGTGAGTTTTTCTATTCCTGCCGGCGGGCGGCTGACGATCCTCGGCCCGAGTGGCACTGGGAAATCGACGCTCGCGGATTTATTAGTACGTATATACGAACCCCAAGTTGGTACTATCCTTCTTGACGGACAGCCTCTCTCCGAGTGTGAGATTCACTGGCTGCGCAGCTCAATTGTACTGGTTGGACATGAGCCGGTGCTCTTCCATGCCTCGGTGCTTGAGAATATTCGGTATACTGATCCTGAGGTGTCTGAGGATGCTGTTAGAGCCGCCTCAAAAACTGTCGGACTGCATGATTTTATTGTGTCTCTGCCACACGGTTACCACACGCTGGTTGGTGAGCGCGGGGCACGGCTCTCTGCCGGACAGAAGCAGCGTATTGCTCTGGCCCGCGCAGTCCTCAAACGTCCAACTGTGTTGATACTGGATGAGGCACTGTCTGGGCTTGATGTGACGAGTGAAGCCGAGATCCGTGAGGCGTTAGAGACGTTTATGCAGGACGGGACGGTCATTGTTGTGACCCATCGCCTTTCATCTCTGCACGTGGGTGATCCCATTCTTATCTTTGATGACGGTCGCATCGCCTGGCAAGGACTGTATGGAGACGAAACCGTTTTACCGAGCGGGGTACAGGCAGTATTACAAGACGAGGGTCAGAAGGGGGCGGTGAAAGCTTAGACCCTATACCGAACATTTAGTCTGGGTAGGTCATGAGGAAGGCTTTTGCCTCTTCGACTGTGAGCCTGGGGTGCTGTTGGACGTGTCGCGCGAGTAAAGCCGAAACGTGTGTTGAAGCAAAACTATGCCCACGGAAATTGCGTTCCTGCGGCAAGCCCGGCAGGGGGCGTGGCTGGGAATGGGCACGAAACGGAATAGGATCGTTTGGGATATAGCGGTACGCTTCCCAGCCACACTGATCATCTCCAGCCACGCCAATAACCCCAGGCAACGCAGCCGGGAACATCTCGGTCAGGCCCGGTGGTGAGGAGGCGACAAGAATTAATCCTTCAGTGCAGGCTTGGTCAACAAGTGTAGCAAGCCGCTCTCGGTGCTCTGGCTTGTTTGTTCCTAAGCTGAGATTGATAATCTGTATGTGGTGCTCGATCGTCCACCGCAGGCCAGCTTCCAAAACGGCAATCGGACCGCCGAGCCGATCAGCAAAAATCTTCACCGCGTACAGTTCAGCCTGAGGTGCTTTGGCCCGCAGAATACCCGCGAGGGCAGTCCCGTGACCAAGTTGGTCGCTGTAGTCCTGACTGTCTTGGATAGTGCCATCGTCCGCCAAAGAAAAGCCAATCCCACCAGCAACCGACTCGACATGCGAGTGTTCTGCATTTATGCCACTGTCGATGAGCGCAATGCGTACGCCTGCTCCAGTCAAATTCTTCAAATCAGGTTTCTGGTTCATAGAGGCTATTTTCAGAAAGAAGAGCATATGGCGACTTGTCGGTCAACGCAGAATGCATTTGACTCCGAGAGGCAGGGGTGTAAGATCTCAACAACACAGCAAAGGTCAGGAGAAGCCGTATGGTCTTGAGGGGAGAGACCCGGAACGTGGCATACACTTTGTACATTTCTGTCTGGCTGTCCCTAAGCAGCCTCATACTGATTCCACACAACGCCTGGAGCGCTGAAGACGCCGCTCGCACAGTTTTGGAAAATCGCTGTTCGGGCTGTCATGCGCCGCACGAATCCGACGCCAAATTTGATGCGATTGAGTTTCAGCGCAAGACTCCAGAAGGCTGGGAGATGACCATCTCGCGTATGGTGTTGACGCATAACGTAGAGCTCCAACCCGGTGAAGCGCGCACCTTGGTCAAATACCTGAGCGATCAGTACGGCTTGGCTCCGGCGGAGGTCGCACCTTTTCAGCCTATTTTGGCCCGTGATCATACCGTCACGACGCAGCAGGTGCCTGAAGCATTGCAGGGCGGCTGTATCCAGTGCCACTCATACGCGCGGATTGCGCTGCAGCGGCGGACTGCAGAACAGTGGGATCGACTCATTGATGCCAAACTGGCTCTGATGCCGAATGTTGAAAATGAAACCGTTTCGGCGGGTATGATTCAGACGTTTTGGTTCGATTATGCCAAACAGCAGGCCGTTCCCCATTTGGCGCAAGCCCTGCCGTTTAATACGGATGCGTGGACGACGTGGCAATCCCGGCCTAGAGTTGACTACGCAGGTGAGTGGAAAGTCGTCGGGCATGATGTCGGGAGAGGTGGCGACTATGTTGGCCGGCTGACTCTCACCGCGGTGGAAGGTGATCACTATACTGGAACATTGAGCTACGAATTCTCCAATGGTTTCGCACTCTCTGGCAAAACGACTGGAGTTGTCTACGCTGGTTTTCAGTGGCGGGGGATCGCCCAAGTTGGTGAGGGAGAGGCCGAGAAAAAACAGAAAGAGATCTTTTTTGCGAGCGAGGACGGCACACAAATCCAGGGCCGCCGCCTGGTGACTGACTATGGTGACCTGGCCATGCAAGAGACCTGGTATCGGAGCCTTGGACCTGCCCGGCTGTTGAAGAGTATACCGGCTGCGCTCAAAGCTGGAACACGCCAGACGGTGAAGTTGTTTGGCATCAATTTGCCCCCAGGGCTGAGTGCTGAATCGCTGTCTTTGGGTGCAGGTGTCTCAATCCAATCAGTCACTCAGCAGGGTAATGATGCTATTGTTGTCGAAGTGGCAATTGACGCTGCGGCCGAACCTGGGGTTCGAGCCGTTACCATTCCAGGAGTCAGCAGTAAACTCTCGCTGGCTATTTACCAGACGATAGAGTATATTCGGCTGTCTCCGGAACATGGTTTTGCCCGTCCGGGCGGAGGGCGCGCGCCGAAGATTTTCCAGCAGTTTGAGGTGTCTGGCTATACAAACGGAGCGGACGGTAAAAAAGGCACAGCTGACGATGTTAATCTCGGTCGAGTCACACCAGTCAAGTGGAATGTAAAAGAATATGTGAAGCGGACGAACGACGATGATATCAAGTTCGTCGGCACGCTCGATGACGCCGGGCTCTTCACCCCAGCCTTGGACGGTCCCAACCCACAGCGGCATATGCTCGAAGGCAACGTCGGCGACGTGTGGGTCGAAGCCTGGTATCAGCCTGAGGGAGCCAAACGACCGATGGGCGCACGAGCACATTTGCTGGTCATGCCGCCTCGGTTTCTCTTTCCACGGATTGAATAAGGACGGATATTATGCACTTACGATTCCATCCAGAGAACGCCTACCCGGTCGGGGCTGACTCGGGTCCTATTCTGGTTGCAGCCAAGAGCATGTCGCTGTTCGAGATGGATGCTGTCTCTGAGGCGATCCTGCAATACGCTCAGGTCCGTCCGGCCTGTACACTTGAACACATTACGCGGGCCCTGGCTGATCGGTTTTCTGCCGTAGAGGTGAGCGAAACGGTTGAGGAGTTTGTTCGTTTACAGATTTTCGAAACCGAACAGTCCTCACAGTCTTCCGCCCCAGCGGCAGTACCGGAGCTTGACGTTGAACACTTTCCGGTCAGCTCTGTCGTGGTCAATGTGGCCAATAAATGCAATCTCCACTGCACGTATTGTTATGAGCCGGAGGAGGCAAAATATGGGGCTGCTCCGGTCGAGATGGACTGGGACACCGCGCAAACCAGCGTTGATTTCTTGTTCCAAAAGGCTGGCAATAATCCAGAGGTCAATCTGATCTTTTTTGGTGGTGAAGCACTGCTGAACTTTAAGCTGATGCGTCGGATTGTGGCCTATGCCGAAGAGAAAGGCCACGCGGAAAAAAAGAAGGTCGATTTCTCTATCACAACCAATGGAACGCTGCTGACCGATACGGTCATTGATTTTTTCCAGCAGCATCGTTTTGGTATCACTATTAGTATGGACGGTCCCAAAGAGCTGCATGACAAGCGGCGTTCGTTTCTGACCAGTAATGGCACTCGAAAAGGTTCGTATGAGGTGATCCAGCCTCGTCTGGAGCGCCTCTTTGAGCGGTATACTGCCCGGCCAGTTGTGGCCCGAGTGACCGTCACCAAAGACGCTATCGACATTGTCCGCACCTACGAACATCTGAGCGGACTTGGATTTTTTGAAGTCGGGTTCTCCCCTGTTACGGCCAAAAACGGGGAAGAATATGGCCTAGAGCCGGCAGATTTGCACCAGGTCCTAGCCGGTTTTCGGGAGCTGGGGAGTCTGTACGCCGAGCGAGCGGCGCAGAATCGCTACACCGGTTTTTCAAACCTGAGTACCTTGCTGACGGACATCCATGTTGGGACCAATAAATTTTTTCCGTGCGGGGCAGGATTGGGTTTGCTGGATGTGGATGGCAATGGCGACGTGTACCTGTGCCATCGTTTTCCTGGAACTGAGGAGCATAAATACGGCAACGTCAAAGACGGTCTCGAATATGATCGCTTGAATGCGTTCATCAATAACGCCCATTTGGGCAAAAAGACAGTCTGTCAGACCTGCTGGGTACGCGGGCTGTGCGGAGGCGGTTGTTATCATGAAGCCATGACCCAGTTTGGTGACGCCTTACACCCCAACCTGCACTACTGTGACTTTCTCAGAGCCTGGACAGAGTACGGCATTGGGGTCTATATGGAATTGCAACGCAAAAATCCCGGCTTTGTCGAACAGTACGTCCTACGTGCGCGGGGAGATGCACCGAAGGAGTTAACATGAAACACCTGAAACCACTCAATCAAAAGGCTGAACGGGTCGAGGCTTTCCACGCTGACCAACAGGATCAGGATGATGTCATGGGTATGGCTCAACCTGTTGGCTGCACGACAATCTTTAACCCTGGCTGGGAGGCGAACCCGTGGGGGGGCACAAGCAGCATGTGCGCTCCCGTTGAGGCCGACCTGCTGAGCTGTGCAAACGTATGCTGGTGGCCAGCACAAGTGCCGGATAGTCTCCAGAATACGCCGGAGTGGGCCAAAGCGTGCTCAGGCACAACCCAGGAAGATTGGAAAAACCTCGAAGTTGTTTTCCCAAAAATCGATTAAACGGAAACAGAATCAGATGCGCTTCTACCACGCTCTATTCCTGTGTCTTGTCCTGATTGGCTTCCCCCAGGCAGCTTGGGCAAAATGGTATCTCCTCGCTTCAGTCCATCCAAACAACTTGGTTGTCATTGATACCGAAACCGATACCGTGGTGAAAAATATTGGGCTGGAAGGGCGCGGCCCGGCCCTCAATATCGCTCCCGATCCTGCCCATCCGCAGTATGCCTATGTGGTCAACAACTTGTCACAAAGTGTGGCTATGATTGACCTGGATGAAGGCAAACAAGTCAAAAGCTTTCCACTCTCAAATGACAACGAGCTGGTCCGCACAATGGCTATCGATGTCAATGCCCAGGGCAACCGGCTGTTCATTCACGAAATGCCGGTCAAAAAAGGGCAGGGGAGGTATGAGGCGGTCGAGAACCGTGTCCGCATTATTAATTTAGATACCCAGGAGACGCTGCGTACGTTTGCGGCACCGCGTCAGGTCATGTCGCTGGCCTCGTCGAAAGATGGCAAACGGTTGTATATCTTCAGTGTTGGTCAGGATATCTTTGTGTACGATACAGAAACTGGCGAGCATCTTGATACCCTACCGCTGCTGAATCGGAATATTACTGGGGTTGGCCGAACCGACGGCTTACCACTAGGCAACCCGTATCAGGAACATGACTACTTCGTCTCATTCGGGGCGTTTGTGACGGATACGATTACCGGCCAGGTCACGTTAGGTATGGCTTCTTTGGATCTCAAGCAAGCTGAGCCAGAAATCGAAGTCGTTGAAATACAGCCTTTCGCTCCAGAATTCTACGTGCTGACTGGCGCACTGTCCCCGACGACGAAGAAAGCCTATTTTGCGTATAACACGTTGTGGAAGGTTGACCCTCAAACCCGCCATATTGAAAAGAGCACACCGCTGCCCAATACGTATTTTATGCCATTTATCCATCCCGAAGGGAAAAAGGTGTACTGTGGCAGCAACTGGCATGACGTGGCTGTTTTTGATGCGGAGACCTTAGAACTCATCACAAAAGTCGAGCTTGGTGCTACGCAGACTGGCGGAGGAAATGTGCTGCGGTTTGTGCAGCGTTAGCGTTTCTAACAGTGGCCCGGCCATCTCTGGCCGTGTTGCCCCACTAAGGAAAAATAAGTGAGATCCAAAGTCTCTCGTCGGAAGCTGCTCCAAAGCACTGGAGCAGCTTTTCTTTTGGCCCAAGCTGAAATGCTGGCTGAAGCAAATGAGCCCAATAATGCGGCGGCTGAGTCATTCTCCTTTGCCTCTGTTGTCAAACGCCGGGCGATGATTCGGGCGTATAAAAATGATGCAGTCCCAGAAGAGCTTATTCAGCGCCTGCTGGAGTATGCGGTCCAAGCGCCAAGTGCGGGGAACCTCCAGCCCTGGGAGTTCATTGTTGTACAAGATCCCGACGTACGATCTCAATTAGCCACAGCAGCTTTTGAGCAGACCTCCGTCGCAACGGCTCCGGTGATTATTGCGACGTGTGCTGATATTCAACGGATGGGAAAAAAATATGGCACCCGAGGCAGTTTTTATAGCTTAGTCGATACCTCGTTTGCCTCGCTACTGATTTTGCTGGGAGTTATCGAGCAGGGTTTAGGCGCGTGCTTTGTTGGAGCGTACAATCCCGTTGAAGTCGCAAAAATTTTGGGCCTGCCCGAGCATGTTCGGCCCGTTGGTCTGATCACGATTGGTTATCCTGCCGAACGGCCCAGCAAACCGCACACTAAAAAAATCCGGCTCCAGAAACTTGTGCATAGAGACAAATGGGAGCCAAAATAAGCTCTTCCTATGGCACCGCAAACGAGAAAGAACGAGAACATCGATGACGGCTTATGATTTGGTACTCAAAGGCGGTGAAGTTATTGATCCAGGCTGGCCGTTCCGAGGCAAAGCCGACGTGGCGATTCACAAGGGCAAGATTGCAGCAGTCCAGCCAGACATTCCCGAATCGGAAGCGGTGCGTGTCCGAGACGTTTCAGGCAAGTTGGTGTGTCCCGGCCTGATTGATTTGCATGCCCATGTGTTTATTAACGCCCATGATATGGGCAGCCAGACCGATCAGCGCTGCTCGGCAAGTGGCGTGACCACAATTATTGATGCGGGCAGTGCTGGTTCAGCGACGTTTCCTGGGCTGCGTCAGTCCGTCGCAGATCGAAGTGAGGTACGGCTGCGTTGTTTTGTGCATCTGTCGGCTTTAGGGCTGATTCATTTGCAGGTCGGCGAACTCATGCATATGGCGTACGCCGATCCGGAAGGCTGCGCGCGGACGATTCGTGCCAATCGGGACCTCGCGATTGGAGTCAAGCTGCGTTTCAGCAACGATGTCGTCCCTGACTCGGCAGGCACTGAGCCGCTCCGTCTTGCCAGGCAAGCGGCAGATATGGCTGAGGTGCCACTGATGGTTCACATCACCGACGCCCTGCTACCGATTCCGCAGATCCTCTCATTTCTAAAACCAGGCGATGTCGTCACCCACTGCTTTCACCGCTATACCCACGGTATTATGGGGCCGGACAAAAAAGCGATTCTGAGAGAAGTCTGGGATGCGCAAAAAGAGGGTATTATCTTTGACTGTGCGCATGGCCGGATGCATTTTCCCTTTCCTTTTGTGAAGCAGATCCTGGACGCAGGATTTTACCCCGATACAATTGCCACCGACCTGAGCTTGGGCAGTGCCATCAAAGGCCCCGTCTTTGACCTGCCGACGACGATGTCGAAGCTGTTGAATTTAGGTATGAGCCTCGAAGACGTCATGTTACGCGCGACGACCAATCCTGCCTACGTGATTGGTGAGGCGGGGAATCTTGGCACGCTCAAACCTGGCGCTATCGCGGATGTTGCTGTCTTCAGCTTAGAAGAAGGTGAGTTTGATTTTGTGGATACGGACCAGAATCATATGATCGGTAGTCAGCGCCTGGTGAATCAGCTGACCATTAAAGATGGGCGGATTTGGTATCAAAAATGGTAAGATATGCCGGTGAAGTAAAGTCAATTGCATGCTAAGGAAGCCTCCACGAGCATTCTGAATATAGCCTAAAGGAGGACAACATGGCCGGGAAACATTTTGAGGAATTAAATGTTGGAGATGTGTTTCACCACCAGCCAGGGCGGACCGTTACCGAGACGGATAATTTGCTCTTCACTACAATGACCATGAACCCTCAGCCCTTGCACTTGGATGAGGAATTTTCCAAAAAGGCTGAGTTTGGACAACGTCTGGTCAACAGTCTGTTTACCCTTGGATTAGCAGTTGGGCTGTCTGTTGGTGATACCACCTTAGGGACAACGGTTGGTAATCTCGGCTTTGAAGAGGTCAAGTTCCCAAAACCTGTTTTCATTGGTGATACGATATATGCCGAGACTGAGGTCATCGAAAAGCGGGAGTCCAAGTCTCGTCCGCAATGGGGCATTGTGATGTTTGAGCACCGGGCCAAAAATCAGCGCGGGGAAGTCGTCATGCACTGTAAGCGGGCAGGCATGTTACGGAAAAAAGAGGCGGCCGTGTCGTAAGCATCTGGACAGAAATACAAGGAGAATCGCATGGCTCGATTACGACGCGCTGTCCATTTGGTTCCCGGAGCGAATGAAAAAATGCTTCCAGAGTCTTTAGGCTTGCCGGCAGATTCCTCAGTTGATCTGATCCGCAAAGAAGAAATCCCGACATCTCTACGGCTGCGTCTTGAAAACGCATTGGTATTGTATGGCGGGTAGAGAATTTGAAACACGACAAACGTGGCAAGTAGGAATGCTTGAGAGTCTAGGAGATATGACCTGTGATTGGCATTATCAGCTGCGGCTATCACATTCCATTTTATCGTTTGGAACGAGAAAAAATTGGGCAGGCCTGGGCCAGACGCCCAGGCAGGGGCGAGCGGGCAGCTATCTATTTTGATGAGGATGCGCTGACACTTGGCCTGGAGGCTGCGCAGCGTTGTCTTGAGGAAAAAGGCAGGACAAGTATTGATGGCCTATATTTTGCCTCAACCTCAGCACCGTTTTGGCAACGCTCCTGTGCCAGCTTTATGGCTGCGGCTTGCGACGTACCTGCTGCGTGTGAAACCGCAGATTTTGCTGGGAGTCTTCGTTCAGCCACAACGGCGCTCCGGGCGGCTATGGACGCCGTCAGCAGTGGGCGCTTGTCACAGGTGCTGATCGCATCTGGAGAGGTACGCGATGGACAGCCTGGAGAGGGCGAGGAGGAGTGGTTTGGTGATGCAGGCAGTGCAGTGACGCTTGGCCGCGAAGGTGTGATTGCCGAGATTCTTGGCCTGGCTTCACGCTCAGATGGTTTTCTGGATGAATGGCGGCGCGATACAGACAGTTTTATCCAAACTCAGGCGTCTCGTTTTAGTTCCGAGCGGGGGTATCAAGCCAGCGTTGTCGCCGTTGGCACGGCGTTATTACACAAACACGGGCTTCAGCCCCAAGACTGTGCCAAGGTCATTCTGCCCTCGCCAGACGGGCGTGCCCACCTCGGAGCGGCAAAGAAGCTTGGCTTTCAAGACGCGCAGGTGCAAAATCCTCTCTACTCTGAAATAGGAGCATGTGGCAGCGCCGCCCCGTTTGTGCTACTTGCGGCTGCCTTAGAGACCGCAAATCCCGGAGATTTGCTGCTGCTGCTAGGTTATGGAGAAGGCACTGATGCTTGTCTTTTGCAGGTCACGGAAGAGATCCGTGCGCGTTCCCTTGTCCAGTCGGTGTCTGATCATTTGAGCGAGAAGCGGTTGTATCCCTCGTATCAGATCTTCAAAAAAATGCGGACGTACGCGGCTGAACATGAGGACGGCCCCGAGCTGTCGAATGTGTTTCTGGCCAAAGAAGAGAAGCAAAACGTACGGTTGTACGGCTCGCAATGTCCACGGTGTGGCACCAAACAGTATCCCATCACCCGGATTTGTATTGCGTGCCACAATCATGACTCGCTGCAAGAAGTTCCGCTGGCCCACGTCGGCGAAGTCTTCACCTTTACCCGAGATCACTTATATGTCGCGGCTGACTCACCAACTATTATGAGTGTGGTTGATCTGGATGAAGGCGGTCGTGTGTACATCCAAATGACAGACGTTGATCCTGAAGACGTCCGGGTCGGAGACACGGTGGTTCTCACTTTGCGCCGCCGCAAAGAAGGCCCGACTATGCACCATTACTACTGGAAGTGCCGTCCCGCTCGTTAGCTTCTGAGTAGCCCTTTCCTTGCCCGATACGAGTAGGAATGGTACAAAAGACGAGCCAAATGGAACCTGTATAAGGAGGAGATATGAAAGCTGGCGTGTTTATGATGCCGTCGCATCCACCCGAAAGAAGTTTATACGATGGGCACCAGTGGGACCTTGATCATTTGGAACTCGTTGACAAATTAGGCTTTCATGAAGCCTGGATGGGGGAGCATTTTACCGCCCCGTGGGAGCCCAACCCAGCACCAGACCTGCTCATTGCGCAGGGTTTACAACGCACAAAGAATATCAAACTGTGCCCCGGTGCACATCTGCTTCCATATCATCACCCTGTTGAATTAGCCCACCGTGTTGCTTTTCTGGATCACATGGCCCAAGGACGTTTTATGTTCGGGGTGGGGACCAGCGGGCTGCCCAGTGACTGGAAACTTTTTAACGTGGATGGGGCAGGGGGTGAGAACCGCCGCATGACTATGGAGGCTCTCGATATTATTCTGAAGCTGTGGGAGAGCGAAGAGCCGTTTGAATTTAAAGGCGACTACTGGTCGGTCAACCGTATCGACACGATGCTGGACACGCTCAAGTTCCACATCAAACCATTTCAGAATCCGCATCCGCCTATTGGCATTGCTGGTCTGACGCCAGGCTCGGATACGCTCAAGATGTGTGGGGCCAAAGGCTTCATGCCAATGAGTATTGCCCTGAGTAATGGCTATCTCAAAACTCACTGGGATGCCATCGTCGAGGGAGCGGAATCTGCCGGGCGTGAACCGTCCCGTAGTGAGTGGCACGTCTCACGTGAAGTGTATGTGGCCGAAACTGATAAAGAGGCCAAAGACAAAGCCGTCAACGGTATGCTCGGCCGTGTCTATGCTGAGTATTTGCTGCCACTGTTTAAGTCGTTTGGTATGGTCAGTTTGTTTAAACATCACCCCGAAGTGCCGGATTCTGATGTGACTATGGAATACCTGGCTGAGTATGTCTGGCTCGTCGGATCACCACAGGCTGTGACGGACAAGCTAGGTGCCATGGTGGACGACACTGGTGGTTTTGGCTGTTTGCTCGTCTTGACGTTCGATCAGTTGGAGAACAAAGAAGGCTGGGAAAACTCTCAACGCCTGCTGATGGAAGAGGTCATGCCGAATTTTCCGGATTAAGGGGTTCGGAGAACATCGTCTCTTTTGCAGACCTTACACGTGGGGGGTCGGTTTCGTCCCGGCCTCCCACGTTTGCTTTTCAGGATAGTGTGAGAAACGAGAGTGGAGGACCGAAACAGGCTTCACAATTGCAGAGGGAATGTTAGGACTGAGTGGATTAACCGTCAGTTTTCGCTCCCGCGGATGAATCACAAGATCCATATCCTCCAGTGGGACGGCTCCCATCAAGATACTATCCCCCAGAACAAGCACGCCGGTAAAACACGTCCGATTCTCAAACTTCACCTGAATGGGACCAACATAGGGAACAAGATGGGCTCTCCCGTCCGCTGTTATCACCTCGCGTTGTTCAATAGCAGAGAGTTTGAGTTGGACGGAAACATGTTCGGGAATACACAGCGTCACTGCGCCGGTATCAACGAGCGCATCCACTTCAAGCGCTTGGAGAGCTAGTTCACGAGGATTCGATAGCTGGATAGTCGCGTGTACAAGTCCCATGGTTATGGCCCTCATATGGAAGGAAATAAGTCTTGTTCAAGTTTATCGAACGCAAGTTGGAAGTCGCGAAAGTAGCGCTCTACAATGAAATAGTAACGCCCAACGTCATTGCTCCCGATTCCAGCCTGACCAGAACCGCCAAACATTGCAATGGTACAGGTTTGCTTGACGTAATATTCGTGGGCTAAGCCACATCGAAAGATATCGTAAACGTCGTTCTCTTGGCGAAAATCGGAATATAGTTGTCCTAGTTCGTCGAAGAAGCGATTGAAATTCTGCGAAGCATGAAGGTGATTGTATTTGAGTTTGCCTGCGAATTCGGTGTAGCAGAGCAGTCCCAACGCGGCGAGAAAGTTGCCACCGCCAGAATGAATGCCAAATTCACGAAGTCGGCTCGCGTTATTGTCATTCTCAGAGACTACGGCGAGTTGGATGTCGCGTTCGATGTCGCGGTAGATGAACGATTTTGCCTGTTGAAATTCAGCTCTTTCCATGCTGATTGCTCCTGTCAGAAAACAAAGGTCTCACCTAATGAGCACGCTGGCGTCCTCCGCCCGCTGCCTCAAGGCGGATTCGAATCCGCTAGTTATCCCTTCTATAATCTCCTCTCGATTCTGCCTCGCCAACCTCTCCTTGCTAGCCGCATCTTCTTCGTCGTAGTCCTCGTAACCACCGATAATGCTAAGATAGACCTCTTTACGGAGTTCTTCCTCATTCTCATCCGCTTTCTTCCGCAATCTGTTTTCTAATATGGAGGCCGGAATCCACCGCATTAACTCCTCTTTCACACTCTCCCCAAGAATCCACAAAAGTGCCCCGGCTATAATCGGCGCCAAGGGACCAGTTGGGAGTAATATTGCCGTACCAGTTCCAAACAGAATAGTTCCCATCACAAAACTAATTGTTGCTAGCATCGCGCTCATTAATCCAGAGAGCCCGGTCAATTCGCTTGGATCAATATCAAGTCTCTTTAGGTCATAGTCTGATTTCGGGATATCGAGAGAGTCCGCATCAAGTTTGTATTTGAGACATATCGGAGCGGTAATACCATGAAGCATCAATTCGATCTGCTGGTACCATGGATTAAGAGCAGTAAAAATCTTTCGACGTCCATCTTCTGATTTTAGCCAGCTCTCAAGACGCGTCGAGATACGGATAGTGACATCCTGTAATGTCCCATGGCCGGAGTTTCTCCAGGCCATAACTTCGGGAATAACGAACCGTTCTGTGAATCTATCAGCAACCGCGCGAGCAATGGCCTTGGCGAATTCATCCATTTGTTTGCCGATTACATCTCGGACCTCACCGGAGTTAATGAGCGTTTTGATTTCGTCGAGAAGTGCCGAGGCGCGGTAGCGAATAGATCCGGCATGGGCTAATCCTACAGAGATCGCGTACTCAGGTTCGGGAGCCTTACGTACCGCAGATTGGCTGAATACCTCTCTAGCGACTTCCTGGACGAAGTTCATACGGGCAGCGCCTCCAGTGAGGATTACAATCTTAGGTTGGATTCCATACTTTCCATGAAGCGTTCGTGAGGCTTCCCCTAAGTCCGTGCAAAGCCGGTCACGCCACGATATTGGAGGGTCGCCCAACTCACTCAACGGAGTAGTGATAGCGGCGTCAAAATCTTCAGCGGTTAGATCTATCTCAAGCCTAATCTTCGATGTGTCACTAATGCGGTAGCTGGGACCTATCACTTCCATTGGGCGGCCTTTACGCCATATGGCTTCTTCTTTGAAGAAATCCTCTTTGGCTTCCCGAAATTTAAAAACGGTTCGATGGTAGTCGCTGGGAGCCTGCTTCCACCACGCCTCGATCTTTGCACGATGCGGAGAGGTAGAGAGGGCATGCTGAACCAATTGCTGCTCAATGCGAGAGGCTCCCAGTGGATATTGCTTGCCAATGGGTAATTCTCCTGGACGGAGATCGTGAACAAACGTGAAATCGGTGGTGGAGGAGCCAAAATCTACAATGAGGATTGGTTCGTGGATATCGTTTTGGTTCAGCTCCTTTTCTTCCCGCATGGTCAAAAAGGCAGCTCGGGACTCAGGAACGAGCATAAACTGCGGCCCTGAGATCTGTCCTTTAAGCAGTCTCCCATAGCTCAGCCTCTGTTCGTTGGACCAGGCCGAAGGATGACCGAACACAATGAGGGTAGTGGAGTCGAAAAGGACTGTGCTGTTGTTGCTTCTCAGACTTTTCATGACGCCAGAAACAAATGAGCGGAGCGGACCTCCAACTTCTGGTTTGCTAATATCTGGACTCTTGAATTGTTGTCGGGGCTGTATAACTTCGGGATCAGTAAGAGCACGTTTCCCAACGATGGGCGTTTCGTTTTCAGTTCCTACAACGCTCGGGATAACTTTGTAGCCTGTGACGACCTCTAATTTCTGGCTATCTCCCCCGGTCGCCGAAACGCGACTCACCGAAGTGTCACCATGACCAAGATCAAACCCGATGATGTCTTTTGTCTCCGGCAAAAGCTGAGGATATTGTAATTGCTGCAAAGTTTCAGAGATGGCCACCAGGTTCCTCCTTCTTGTCATGCGTTGACTATGTTAGTTGGGACGTGTGGCGACAGGTACGAGGATAGTGCCTGGGCGCACTAGCTTCCCGTCTTCACTGACAAGAGCGGGTAGCAGGGTACGCTGCTCAGAAATGCCTGCTGGCTGCTTTTCAAAAAATTGGGCTTGGTCGGGACTGTAATCGACAAGCGTAATTCCAGCAGCGTACAGGAGCCGGACGCTATCTTTAGCGAAGTCGTCTATCGTCTTATCGGGGCTCCTGGTAATCTTATGAGAGCCGAGGTCTTGAAGCAGCTCAAGCATTCGGTCTGGATTAAGCGCCGGAGCGCCTGCATTCTGACTCGACTCATGGGCGGCGACGGCGAGAAGGTCATCTGCCGCGCGCAGGGCGCGTGAAAGTGTCCCATCAATGCTATTCAGAGCAAAAGCGAACGTAACCTGTGGTTCTTGCGGGGAGGGGGAATGTGAAGCGAGAGCGTCTTCGTATCGGACAGATGAAGCCAATGCGACTGCCATCGCCCCAATAGCAAACAGCAAAATTAACGCGGTTATTGAGGGGCTGCTAAGCAACACGAGGACAACCGACGCAACGCAAGCGGCCGCGATAAGCAGCAGATAACGCACCGCCGGGGACGATTCTATCCAGTGACGTACCGCCGGAAATACTTTTAGCAGGAATCGTTTTATTAAGCCGTTGTTCATTTTCGTTAACGAGTCACCATCTCTTATGGTAGGTAATGAGGCAGCAGCAGAAACGGCGGAAAGCGCCCCGACAGCGGTAGCGATTATACCGAGCGTGTGATGAACAAGACGAGCTTGTTGGTCGGTAACGTTTACTAAGTCTGTATATGGGCGTTCAAGCTCGCGGACGAAGCTGTTCACGCGTTTAGCTATTTCGGCTGGCTCGCTACACTGATCTAGCTCCGCGAGTAGGCCTTCTCTTCGCTTGAAGTATAGACTAACCAACGGGAAAGCGTTTTCTTCGACTTGCTGCATTGTTACTGTCTCCGATCTCAGTCACCAGAGTGGTCAGTCTTTAATCAGACTGACCACTCTCTCACATGAGGCCCAGCGGTGTGGCTCAGTCTTGGGCGGCCCGCCTAAGCACGGCCAGTTCGGTTAGGATTTCTGTAAGCGCTTGGCTCTGTTCGGCTTGCCGGGCTTCCCTCGCGTCGAGTCGTCGGTTCCGCTCTTCGGACGAACGCACCATTTTTCGCAGCCTGACATAGATCAAACCACATTGCGCTCCGCCTACCACAAGGGCGATGTCGGCCCATGCAATGTCGGCTAGGTGGGAGTGTTCAGGGCTTCAACCAATAAGGTCACGGCTTATAGGGGCTCAGGGCTCACGTCTGGTGCCTCCTCATAGCCTCCATTTCACAGCACTCCCTTTGTCGATAAGACGCCCTTTACCCGTGGATCATATTCAACCGCACTGCCCAGCGCGCGGGCAAAGGCTTTGAAACCGGCTTCAATAATATGGTGAGGATTGCGACCTTGGCTCATATTAAAATGCAAATTCATGCCTAATTGATTGGTGAAAGCCAGGAAAAAGTCGTGGATTAACTCGGTGGCGAAGGCGCCGACCTGTTCTTGTTGGATCGTTAAATTATAGGCCAGAAAAGGCCGCCCGCTGAGGTCAACCACGCAGTTCACCAGAGCTTCATCAAGTGGTACGCTGGCTTCACCAAAGCGACGAATACCGTGCTTCTCTCCCAGGGCGGTGCGAAAGGTTTCGCCCAGGGCGAGACCGACATCTTCAACAGTATGATGATCGTCAATCTCGATGTCGCCCGTGGCGTGGACGGTCAGGTCAAAAAAGCCATGCCGGGTGAATAGCTCCAACATATGGTTGAGAAAGGGCACGCCAGTCGCAATCTGGTACTGACCGCTGCCATCAACATTCAGAGTGAGCTGAATGTCAGTTTCTTTTGTTTTACGATGCAGGTTTGCCGTGCGCTGTGGTGTTTCTGGTCTTTCTACTTTTGCCAGATTTGTCATTGTGGTCTCCATTGAGACGATACGCTACTGCCCGAGCATGCGCATCGAGTCCTTCCATTGCGGCCAGGCGCATAATTTGCGGACCAAGCTTGCGGATCGCCAGGGCTGATGCCTCAATAATGCTTGTCCGCTTCAGAAAATCATACACACCCAGCGGTGAGGAAAACCGGGCGGTTCCGCCAGTCGGCAGAATATGGTTCGGTCCAGCCATGTAGTCGCCAAAGGGTTCGGTTGATAAGCTCCCCAAGAATATTGCACCGGCATGCCGAATGTCTTTGAGCCACGAGCGCGGATTTTTGACTAACAACTCAACGTGTTCTGGGGCAAGCGCATTGGCTAGTTGTACGACCTCAGCCTGGTCGCGGGCGATGAGGACCGCTCCATATTGTTTCAGCGATGCGGTCGCAATGGTGCGTCGACTGAGTTTGGCAAGCTGGTGTGTCAAGGCGTCTACAATAGCCTTGGCCAGCGGCTCTGAGGTCGTCAAGCATAACGGGGCGGCCATTTCATCATGTTCCGCCTGAGACAGCATATCGGCAGCCACATAGGCTGGCGAGGCGGTCTCATCGGCAATCACCAATACTTCGCTCGGACCGGCTATGCTATCAATCGCGACTTGGCCAAAGACCAGGCGTTTTGCTGTTGCGACATAGATATTGCCCGGTCCCACGATCTTATCAACGCGTGGAATTGTCTGAGTCCCATACGCCAGTGCGGCTACAGCTTGAGCACCGCCAACCCGAAAGACGCGATCTGCTCCAGCCAAACGGGCTGCGGCAAGCACGCCTGGCTGCATGCCATACTGATCACCGTCAGCTGAAGGCGGAGAAACAACGATGATTTCTTCCACTCCGGCGACTTTGGCTGGGATAATATTCATCAGCACAGAAGACGGGTAGGCGGCTTTCCCGCCTGGCACATAGACTCCCACACGCTCCAAAGGGGTAATTTTTTGGCCTAAGGTGACTCCCAGTTCGTCCTGATACTGCCATGATGATTGACCTTGTTGGCGGTGAAAGGCACGAATACGTTTGGCCGCAGATTGCAACGCCGTTCGCTCAGCTTTCGGCATGGCAGCACGTGCCTGGTCCAACTCCTCCGTTGTGACTTCTAATCTCTCGGGAGTCAAACGCACCCGATCAAACTTATGGGTCGCCGCAATCAGTGCCCGGTCGCCTTTGCTTTTGACATCTCGCAGAAGAGCACGGACGGCGGCTTCAACCTGACTACTGGCACTGTCGCCACGGGCAAAGAGCTTGTCTAGGCGGCGTTGGCATGCCGGGTCTGATGTCTTGAGCAGGGGAATGATCATACCGTTTCTGATCTCTCTCGTTCTAGAGCTGTTCTGGATTCGGATTTTTCTGCTGGTATTCTCTGAATATCCGCCCCTAGTTTCGAGAGCTTCTGCTCAATTTTTTCATAACCCCGGTCGAGGTGATACACGCGCGAGATTTCAGTTTTCCCCTGAGCGGCTAAACCGGCCAGAATGAGGGATACACTGGCCCGCAGGTCAGTCGCCATGACCGGAGCACCACTCAAGAAAGCAGCCCCATTCACTGCCGCGGTATTGCCCCGAATATGAATATTGGCTCCCAAGCGGGCGAGTTCCTGAGCGTGCATAAAGCGATTTTCAAAGACTGTTTCGGTAATCAAGCTGCGCCCCTGGCCGATGGTTAAGAGGGCCATCATCTGCGCCTGAAGATCTGTTGGAAAGCCCGGATAGGGCCAGGTAATCACATCGACATTCGACGGCCGTCCTTCGCCCTTGACCCAAATACCATCCTGCTCGACGCGAATCTGAATCCCCGTTGCGCGGAGCTTTTGCAGAAACGCCTCCAAGTGCTGTGCCTGGGCATTCCGCACAAAAACGTGACCTGAAGTGATGGCTCCGGCAATCAGAAAAGTCCCAGCCTCGACGCGATCCGGGATAACTTCGTGTCCAGCCCCGTGGAGGTGAGACACACCTTCAATTGTGATGATATTGCTACCGGCTCCGCTGACCCGCGCGCCCATCGCGTTCAACAGCTTGGCCAGGTCCGCAATTTCTGGCTCACGGGCAACGTTTTCGAGACGCGTGGTGCCCTGTGCCAGAGTGGCAGCCATCATCAGATTTTCTGTTGCTCCGACAGACGGGAACTCTAGAACAATATCGGCACCATGCAGACGCGTGGCCGTTGCCTCCACATAGCCGTGTTGGATGCGAATCGATGCTCCCAGCTGTTTGAAGCCTTCGAGGTGGATATCGACTGGTCGGGTCCCGATCGCGCATCCGCCAGGAGTTGAAACGCGTGCTTTCCCAAAGCGAGCCAGCAGCGGCCCCAAGACTAAAAAGGAGGCGCGCATCGTCTTGACTAAATCGTACGGAGCTTCCAAATGCCGGATGGTACGTGCTGTGAGTGTGACCGTACTGTCGCTCAGCCAATCGGCGCTGACGCCGAGCTCATTCAACAGGCGCAGGGCGGTCCGAATATCAACCACTCCTGGCATGCGACTGAGCCGACACTCGTCTTCCGTCAGCAAGGAGGCAAAGAGTAATGGCAGCGCTGCATTCTTGGCACCACCGACGCACACCTCTCCGTGCAGCGGCCGACCCCCGCGTATGACTATCGTATCCATATTGCCTACCACCTCCGAGATACGCCATCCGTATCCCCAGCTCAACTTTTCTTGTGCTGACCCATTACCACCTATTTCCGCTGCACACTCACGACTCGTGGCAGTCCAGCGTAGTCATGCCTGACAGAGCAGTCTGTGAGCGTCGGTTGCGCCTCAGCCATACGTCTGATTGACTCGCTTTGATCGTGCCCAGTCTCCATGACCAGCCAGCCCCCAGGACGCAAGAGCATGGGACAGTTTTGCAGCAAGCGACGGTAAAAATCTAGCCCGTCCTGGCCGCCATCCAGAGCGAGGCGAGGCTCCCAGTCGCGAACTTCGGGCTGCAAAGTCGTCAGATCCGACTGAGTAATATAGGGCGGATTGGTCACGATCAGATCAAAATTAGACAGCCTGTTTTCCAGGCCGTCATGCATATCAGTCATATCAGCGTGCATAAAAGTGATGCGATCATCGACTTTATGACGGCGTGCATTTTCTCTAGCAACGGTGAGAGCGTCGCAGGAGACATCGCACGCCCAGAACTGCGTCTGTGGCAATTGTGTGGCTAGTGCAATAGCAATGCAACCACTGCCTGTCCCGAGGTCGAGTATCTGTATGGGCTGTTGCCAAGACTGTTTCGTAGACTGTGCTGATACCGCCGCGGGATCTCCGAGCAATTCGAGACCAACTTCAAGCACGAGCTCAGTCTCTGGGCGAGGAATGAGCACGCGGGGGTCAACTAAAAAATCGAGCGACCAAAATTCCTGGACACCAGTGATGTACTGGAGTGGCTCACGTTTTGCGCGTCGCACGATCTTGTGCCAGAAGGCGTTGTCGTCGGGAGTGCCGAGCGGGGTGTGTAGATGAGTGTACAGCGCAGTCTTGCTCATGCCTAAGATATGGCTAAGCAGCACTTCTGCATCAAGGCGCGGAGTTGGAATGCCATGCGTGGCGAGGAAAGAAGTTGCTTCAGAGAGCACGTGGGCGGAGGAGGGGGTTTTTCTTGCGCGTGACATTCCAGAATTCCCCCTAGCCCCCCTTTGAAAAAGAAGGGGATCAGATGCGCCTTGGGTGTATCTCTAGAGAGCTCGGCAGCAGGTGGTGGATGCGCTGCGCTTATCCACCCTACGGGAAAAGCTCTGAGCCTTTAGACTGCTGCTGCCTTGAGTGCCTCAGCTTGGTAGGACGTAATCAAGGCATCTACAACTCCATCAAGTTCGCCTTCTAGAACACGTTCCAAGGTATGCAGAGTGAGATTAATCCGATGGTCGGTCAGGCGAGACTGCGGGAAATTATAGGTCCGGATACGTTCCGAACGGTCGCCGGAGCCAACCATACTGCGGCGTGAGGAGGCAATTTCTTGGTGCTGTTCGTCACGGGCTTTTTCAAGCAGCCGAGAGCGCAGGATCTTCAGCGCTTTGGCTTTGTTTTTGTGCTGAGATTTTTCATCTTGGCAGATCACCACTGAGTTGGTTGGCATGTGGGTGACGCGGACGGCTGAGTCAGTGGTATTCACGCTCTGGCCGCCTGGTCCGGATGATCGATACACGTCAATCCGGAGGTCCTTCTCCTCGATGTGAACGTCAACCTCCTCAGCTTCCGGCAGGACTGCTACCGTCACGGCCGAGGTATGAATACGACCTGAGGTTTCTGTTTCCGGGATACGTTGGACACGATGTACGCCGCCTTCAAATTTAAGACGACTATAGGCTCTATTGCCTTCTACCAGGGTGACAATTTCTTTAAATCCACCTAGGCCAGTCGGACTAGAACTCATCACTTCCATACGCCAGTTTTGCTGTTCCGCGTAGCGGGTATACATGCGGAACAGATCTGCGGCAAACAAACTCGCCTCGTCACCCCCAGTCCCGGCCCGGATTTCTAACAGGACATTTTTTTCGTCAAGCGGATCTTTGGGCAGGAGCAAGAGGTGCAGCTCTTGCTCTAATCTGGTGTCCTCCTCACGCAAGCTGACGAGCTCTTCTTGTGCCATCTCTCGCACGTCTGGATCATTGTCATCGAGGAGGATTTCGCTCTCTTCTATCTCTTCGCATGTTTTGCGCCATTTTCGAAAACAGGTGACCACCCGCCCCATGTCGGCGTGCTCTTTGGCCAGCTTGGCATATTCCTGAGGATTACTAACGACTCCAGCCTTACTGAGCTCGCCCTCCAGGTCTTGATAGCGCTTTTCAACCTCGGTCAATTTTTCACGTAAGTTGCTTGCCTCGCTCATTGTAGCGCCTCTATTTTAGACTACTGGATTGTGTGTGCGAACAAGAGGGGAACACACGCGAGAACAGGGCTGTCCTCGCTGCTGTATCAGGCAGGAAATATAAGGCCAGCTAGTCTTCGGCCTGTTCTTCTTGTTTGAGGCCATACCGGCGGCGGAAACGCTCAACGCGGCCTGCGGTGTCAACGATGCGCTGTTTGCCGGTATAAAAGGGATGCGAGGCACTTGAGATATCCAGCTTGTACAATGGATAGGTCTTGCCGTCTTCCCATTCGATGGTATCCTTCGTTTCTACGCACGAGCGGGTCAGAATTGAATAATCTGCCGACATATCTCGAAAAACAACTTCTCTATACTCTTTTGGATGAATATTCTCTCTCATGACGAACCTCCGTCCGCTCAGTGTTACCATCTTGCCCGCAGTGTCGCAATGTGTCCCAAATAGATCAGTAGATTAGTCGACCAGTAGATTTGGCGGACCTCCTATAGCAGGTGGGCTTCCCGTGCTATAACCCGAATACGAAGAATTTGAAAATCTGAGGAAATCATTCATGGCAAAAGTGTGGTTTGTACGGCGCGAGAACCGCCTAAGAGCTTTAGGAGGACGGCCAGCGTACGAGGCCTCGTTAGACGCGCTGATGTGGCCTTTAGATCTTGGCCTGCATCGAACCTATGCGACTCAGCCGCCTGTTCTGGATACGACAGCCACCAAGCCGAACGCCGACACCTTTGTTCCTGAAGACATGGTGTTGGTTGAGTTGACACCAGACGATATTGAGCCGGACTCAGGCTATACGGTTGGATTTTACTCTTCCCCGTATTCCCCCAAGACGGCGATTGCACGTTTGGGAGAACCGTGGGTGTCTTAAATCGTGACGGCCCCCAGGGCGCTGCCCCAGGCGGACTGTTTCAGATCGCGCCTTCGGCCTGCGCCTCCTCGATGTCCTTATCTCCGTAACCGACAAACTCCCTCAGGATTTCCTCGGTATGCTCGCCAAGTTGTGGTGGGGTCTTCACTTTGACCGGCGAATCGGAGAGCTGCAGCGGGCAGCCGACGGTCTTGAATGTACCGCGCTGCGGATGCTTGACCTCGACCACAATGCCCCGTGCGGCAAGCGACTCATCTTCCATCAACTCTCTCATGTCGAGGACTGGGCCGCAGGGAACGTTGACCTCGTTGAGGAGTTTCATGGCTTCGTACTTGGTGTGTTGCTGCGTCCATTCCTCGACAATTTTGAAACACTCATCAAGGTGTGGAAGACGGGCCTCCGGCGTTGCGTAATCTGGATGGCCGACAAGCTCTGCACGTCCGATGAGCTGCATCAGCGGCTCCCAGACCTGGGCCTGGACGACCACATAGATGTAGTCGTTGGGACCGCCGGGCTCACATTTGAGCGCTCTGCCTGGATGGCCACCACCGGATGCGTTGCCGGAACGCGGCACCGCCTCGCCAAAGGTCTTGTCCGGGTATTGAGGATATTCCTTCAAGGGGCCGTGGGCAAGCCGCTGCTGGTCGCGTAGCTTGACCCGGCACAGGTTCAGCACTGCGTCCTGCATGGCGACCTCGACCCGCTGGCCGCGTCCGGTTTGCTCCCGCTGAAAGAGTGCTGCCAGAATAGCAGCGACCAGGTGAATTCCGGTCCCCGAATCCCCGATCTGGGCGCCCGTACTGGTCGGCGGGCCATCGTCCCAGCCGGTCGTGCTCATCGCACCCCCCATGGCCTGGGCGACGGTCTCGTACGCTTTGCAGTCCGCGAATGGACCAGAGCCGAACCCCTTGCCCGAGGCATAGATCAGGCGAGGATTGATTTTCTGGATGGCGTCCCAGCTGAAGCCCTGTCGGTCTAGGGCGCCAGGCGCAAAATTCTCCACCAGCACATCACAGGCCTCAATAAGCTTGCGGAAGATCGCCTGACCCGTGTTGGTCTTGGTGTTGATGGTGATGCTGCGCTTGTTACAGTTGAGCATGGTGAAATACAGGCTGTCGACGTCAGGGAGGTCCCGGAGCTGCTGGCGGGTGATATCACCCCGGCCCGGCAATTCGACCTTGATGACATCGGCACCAAGCCACGCCAGGATCTGGGTAGAAGAAGGCCCCATCTGGACGTGGGTCATATCCAGAACACGAATTCCGTTCAAAGCTTTTCCCATGGTCTTCCTCTGAGTTAAGACTGGATAAAATCCTGAACCAAGCCCGAGACCTGATCAAGCTGTTCCAACTGCGGCACATGCGCCGCTCGCTCGACCATTTCGATCCGCGAGTCGACAATCCGATTTCCAAACTCCTGGGCGTACACCGGTGGGACCAGCTTGTCCTCGGTGCCCCACACAATCAGGGTCGGCGACGCGATCCGGTGGATGCGTTTCTTGAGCCCTTTATCTGGGATAGGCCAGATAAATTTACCGGTGCAGGCGAGTGACCACGTCACTCGAATCTGGAGATCTTGGGCTTCCTTTTCGTCCTCTGGAACGGTCAGCATTTGCTGCGCGAGCGGACCGTTTTGGTCGTAGAAAGCGGCTTTGACCACCTCTTCCATTGGCATGATCATCCAGTTTTTCACCGGACTATCGTCCCGCCACAGACCAATTGGACTCACCAGCACGAGTTTGCCGACCCGGTGCGGATAATTCGCTGCGATTTCTGCCGCGACCATGCCACCAAACGAATGGCCAATCACTGTTGGGTTTTGCAGACCCAGCTGGTCGAACAATTCATCGTAATATAGCACCAGGTCCCACAAATTATCTAAAGGCTTAATGCCATCCGGATCGCCCAGAGTTGTGCCCGGATGCTCAGGTGCATAGACAGTATGTTTCTCCGCCAACGCATCCAGAAACGGGTCCCAGGTCAGCCCATACGCACCGTGCAGAAACACCACGGGTGGCCCACTGCCAGCGACTTGGACTTTTGGATTGACCTGGTTTTTCCACACACTGACGGTCTGTTCTCGTACGGCCCCCATCCGTGTGCCTCCTTACAGCGCGGCAAGCGTGGTTTCACGTTTGGCTTTAAGCTTTTCTGGCCACCAATGATTTTCCCACTTATCGTCCCACATGTCGTGCATGTGAGGCATGACTTCGCTGGTGAACATATCAATGTTCTTGAGCGTTAAGTCATGCGGCATGGAGCCAATATGTAACAGCGTCATCAGGTTGCCGATCCGCAGATCTTTGACTGCATCGGTGAGCATGTCACGGACGGTTGACGGACTCCCAGCAATGACAAAACCCTCATCGACAAAGTCTTTGAACTTCCAGTTGGGGATATCTGCGAGTTTATCAAAATAGCTCTTGAAAATGCCCTTACGAACGTTGTTTTCTAAACTGCGATAGTCTTGATGTCCCGGTGGGAAGAAGTATTCAGCCGGGATATGCAAGGATTTGTTATAGAAGTACTGGATGTGCTTCTCGTACAGCTCTTCGGCTTTGGCGTCTGTTTCGGCGACGGCGACGAGTTGCAGAAAGCCGGCTCGGTACGGATTGGGTTCGATCCCGCGTTTATCGATGAACTGCCAAAACCCGTCCATGACGCTTTTACCCGCCTTGGGACCATAATAGCTGAGAAAGCAGTAGCAGTGGCTGTGCTGAGCGGCAAATTCCCAAGTGCTGAGGCTGCCCAATCCGGGGATCCAGATAGGCGGATGCGGTTGCTGGATCGGCCGTGGCCAGACGTTGACCTTTGGCAATTGATAATATTTGCCATTCCAGGCGAAAATGTCGTCGGCGGTCCAGGCTTTGAGGATCAGATCATGCGCTTCGTAATAGCGCTCACGCTGTTCAATCGGGGTAATGCCGGCACACAGCGTGGCATCCATGGCTGTCCCCAAAGGCATACCAGCGACTAAACGACCACCGCTGATCGTATCGAGCATGCCGTATTCTTCTGCCACGCGGGTCGGCGGGTTGGTCGTTGGCAAGGTGGCACCCATTTGCACGATAGCCACGTCCATATCGTTGGTTGCCCGCGCCAAAACTGAGCCCATTAGGTTGGGGTTTGGCATAAAGCCGTAGGCATTTTGGTGGTGTTCATTGACACAGATGCCATCCATGCCGGATTTGGCGGCATAAATGAGTTCATCAAGCGTCCAGTTGTAGTATTGGCCAACTTTTTTGGCGTCGCCCAGTTCGTTCCAGGGCGGATCAACCCAGACGGAGTGGTAGCGTTGTTCAAAATCGTCCGGCAGGTCCCGGTAGGGCATCAGGTGAAACATGGATATCTTCATGTTGCGCCTCCTTATGTGTGCTCTGTCGGGTAGACCATACCAATTGTCTCCCGCCTTGACTAGGCGATCTCGGGCGCCTAGGAGCATGCCGCGACTCTTTACCACCCTGCCCTGCCCTTTCGGCCGTAGGTCAGATTAGCAGAGCGTAACCCGACAGCCTCTCTGCGTGACCAATCCAACCGCTCTATACTGGCTCTGATGGCAGCTTCAGCAGTCCGAATTATTGCGAGTCCCTGTTAGAGCATTTCCTGATGACTATTCAGTAAAATCGAATTACTCCAGGTATGTTTGTGCCTTGTGCTTTCTTCCATATCTGACACCGAGGAGCGAAGAATGAAAAATGCCTGTATTTTCAAGACCGTGGATATACTTGTTCAGCATGCTTGTTCAAGTAATTGGAAATTACTAGTTCCGTGGTCTCTTTGCGATGTTTCGCAGATGAAGCTAGACGGCTGAATCGGCTAACAGAAAGGCGTTGCCAGACTCTGTCACTGTACAAGTCATGGATGCATGGGTGATCTGCATTTGACATTAGTATGCAAGCACCACGTTTCGCCGCCTGGAGGAGACAATCGGCTAGGCGTCTCTGATCACGCCAAGAAAAGATACACTCATT
This sequence comes from Binatia bacterium, assembly GCA_965231765.1. Classification (GTDB taxonomy): domain Bacteria; phylum Desulfobacterota; class Binatia; order Bin18; family Bin18; genus JAAXHF01. The sequence goes on along the minus strand of OZ246887.1, from coordinate 1,024,376 downwards.
ATACTTGAGGAAGTTGTTATTGTTATGACGCACAGTGTACGGCGGGTCAACGTATAGCAGGTCGCCTTCCGTTGCCTCTGTAATGGTGTATGAGAAATCTCGCGATGTTAGAGATGATGATTGTAAGATCTTGGAGACAAGCCCAAAGTCATCAGTAGGGAGAATAACCGTATCTTTTGTTCCCTTTGGTACATTGAACACGCCTTGGAGATTAACACGGTAGAGTCCGTTGAAACAGGTCCTATTCAAATAGATAAATCTTGCTGCCCGCCGAGCTGAGGTGCGTGGTTTCTGACTCCGAACAAGATAGTAATACTCCTTACTATGTTTTTGTCCGTGGAAACAAAGATACTTCCATACCTCTTGCGGCTCGTCACGTAGCGACTCGTAGGTTGCAATTAGTTCCTGGTTCAAGTCACTTAGTATTGCCCGCTGAGGTTTGGTATGAAAGAAAATAGCTCCGCTACCAAGGAAGGGCTCCAAATACCTGATTGCATCTCGACGTAGCAATGCTGAGTACTGTGCCACAAACCAGCGTTTCCCCCCAGCCCATTTTAGAACGGGAACTATGTTACTCACCGTTTACCTTCACAGAACTGAGGTTAGCTGTCTTGACACAACTGATGAATTTTTCATGGATATAGTCAATGTATTCAAAGTCACTTGCCTTGTAGCGACGTTTCTCTGTGGGATGGGCAGGAATCCGCCTAAGTTCATTGACACGTTCCATCCATCGGATGTTCTTGGTATAACCCTTCTCGCCTGGGTCCGGGATGTCGAAAATGGATTTGAATAGGGGCCAATGAGTCTTGTTTTCTACGATCTTCTTATATTCGATGAAGTCCAGATAGTTTTCGAGGGGTAGACGATCTTCGTCATCATCATCTTGGGATTTCTCGTACGCATGTATTTTAATTTTCTTATCCAGGACTCCCTTGTTCCAGTATGAATCACCGCTCGCACCATACTGCTGTTTGAAAATGTCGAAAATTGTCTTTTGCACTTGGATGTTGAGATCCTTGAGTTTTTTATCCGCATCTGCAACGCGCTCTTCTGATTGTTCTTCTGTCCACTCGTCAATTCCTTCCGGTGAGAAGTCAGAAAATTCATTGCGGATCATTTGGCAGAGCCGATAGAAGTACTCTCTAGGGCCTCCAGAGCCAAACTGGACCTTGAATTCCTTCTCCATTTGTACAGGGGATGCTTTGGCCAACCACTTGAGGATAGGATCAATGTATTCCTCTATCTCAGCGATGATCTCACTAGGTTCAAGTTCCCTAGCCGAGAGCCCTTTGTTGGACTCCATGTAGCTGATTGTGGCGCCAAGCAATTGCAGGTAAGCTTGCAGGGACGTATTCGTACAGAGATATCCCTTCCGGCCTGCTTCCCATTGTTTGGGATTTGCGCTTGCAAGGAGCTGAAGATAGCTGTTCAGGACCACGCGTGCTCTATCCAGTGTCTCCGAATCCCCAGTTCCGCAAAGGGGGCCAGGAGCATACTCCTTCTTTTTGAGAATAGCTTGCCCAACGAGTCCTGACCGACGAAGTCCGTCCTTCAACGCTGGCACTGTAAGACATGTCTTTTCCGATGGGGGGATACCTTGCCGTGTGACACGTTGGTACAGTGCTTCTCCAACATCGTTATTGAGAAGCCCAATGAGACGCGCACTGATTGCTCCTATTCTTTCCGTCGGACGAGTAGATCCCCATTTAAGCTCACCCTCCAAGTCGTCCAGCAATGTTTTGGGAACAGACTTCTGTTCATGATTGATCGTAACAAAGAGATTCGCCTCTTCTTCTTTTTTCAACTCCTCAAACGCAACGACCATAATGTTCTGGTTCAGATGTTCATCAGACAAAGGGGCGTAACCATAAAGACGGTGCTGTCCATCAATAATCCAAGCTGATCTATATCGGCATGGGAGGTGGAGGTTTCCAAAAGTGACGTTATTGTCGCTATCCTTCGCCATAGGGTCAAACCGACATTTCTCTGAAAAGTTCACCAAGATGTTGGTAGGGAAGAAACCGCCATCGTAAATAAATTGCGAGATCTAACGAAGTCGCGTTCTGTTGACAAGGCGCTGATAAGATGGTGCTCCGCTAGGATCGCTGAGAGATCGATGATTCACAAATGATATTTTCAGCATTTGTCTTGGAGTTGAGACGAATGAGTAAAAAACCTTACCACCTAACTTTCCCTTGACAGCAGGGACGCGTACATTCTCCATCTCGGGGATTTTCTGAGTCTTAAGGAACTCCGCGAGAAACTGAAATCGCGCTGCTGAACGGAGGTGGTCAGCTATCTGCAAGTAGTAACTGAGCTCCCTCTCCGTAACTACATCAATTTTTGCTCCAGCGGCTCTCTGTTTATCAGGATCTGACCACACGATATTGTTTGTTACAAAGAGCCAAATTATCTTTGGTTTGAAGTCAGGTCCGTAGTGTTTCTTTATCGCACTGGAAATAGGTCCTTTGAGGTTAGAAAACTCCTCAACGTCTTTTTGTAGGCTTCGGCGATAAATATGGTCAGATAATTTACATTCTGTGACAATGACCGTTTCGTCATCCTTAGCTAGAACATCAATTTGCTTCTTATAAGGGTCCGCACTTTTACGGTGGATTGTGATTTGGAAATTCCTTCCTGAACTTATTTCAGGATATCCGAGTAGATAGAAGAGGTACCAGACTCGATTTTCAAGTATTTGGTCATGAGACAACCGCTTTCGTAATCGAGTTTTTCTTTTTAGCTCTCTGTCAATCTCCCACCCGTCATCAAGATGACCGCGTATCCCAGACTCTTCCACGGACAGTTCCTGATATGCCTTCCTGCGCTTCACCGCTTCGCGTTTTAGCTTGCCCGGTTCCATAATGATCGGACTCAACCACTTCGTATCTGGCATTCACAGGCTCCTCTTTTTGGTTTGCTTACTCCGGATACAGCTTTCCCACCTCCAGCGACGCCTTGTACTCTACATTGTTGATGCACACCGCAAAGGACGGTGCTTTTACCGTGCCCCTCATTCATAGCTCATCCAGCAAAGGAAATTTGATTTTGAATTCTTTGCGTCCAATCCTATGTCCTTCGTACCAGTGCACCTCAGCCCTGTGCACCGTGCCATCAACCGAGCGAACAGTAGCAAAGCCTTTCATTTTTTTCCAGCGAGCTTGGCCGTAAAGTTTTCACAGCCGCGGCTTGTCCTCGTTGGGTGATGACAAACGGTTCGCGTGACTTGCTCACGTGTTTCAACACGAATACAGCATCTCGGCGCATATCAGTTACCAGACATTTTTTCAAATGTACAAAATTGATTTATTGTCCGGTTTTGAGTATGCTCTCTAGGAGAAAGCGGAGGAGCTGCTTTTTGGGAAAGTTGGAATGTTTTCAACTGGCCGGTGTGGACCTATGGTTCAATTCCTCAGATCACGAACCACCTCATTTTCACGCCCGTAAACCGGACAAGTGGGAGATACGCGTCCTTTTCGGTGCGTGTAAACGCAGAAAATTAGCTTTCAACATGAAGTTTCCCCCAAAGAACAGCGGGAACTTTTAAGCTTGGTGCTCCGGCACAGAGACGCGATTTATATCGAGTGGGAAGCCAAAGTAGAGAGAGGGAGCTGAACATGTCAAAGCCTACTGAAATGACCGTCTGGGCCCAGGACCCATTTAGCTATGACATCATTCCGCCTTCTTTCATCGTTTTTCGAAAGCTGGATCTGAAAAAGGTAAACGCTCGGGATATTTTCGTGCTCACCTCTGTTGCGGACCTTCCTGCTGTCAGTGAGTTTGTCCGTGCTGTACGTCATCGAAACCATCTCCGAACCCTTTTCGTCCGAGAAGACGACAACGCTCAGTTTTTACCCCAGATGCTCTATGAGGCAAAACTCAGAATCAGCCGACGTATTCTTGTCCACTCGGGGAAAGAGGTCCCAAAGCGTGTGCTCATGGCCTGGAGTCTTGGCTGTCCGGATCAACTCATTGCCGCTGCCCAGGTCACTCACGATGAGCTCTTTGTCATGGCCTGTGACCACAGCTTGTTCAGAGTTGGTTTTGAAGAAATGCCCGCCCTGAAGCGCATTCCAGCACAACACCGTTCTTCATTTACCATCTCCAGCGAAGGCAGTTATCTGCACTGGCCTGAGGGCGATGTCCATATCGATTTTGACGCGGTTCGCTGCCTGAAAGATGATGCGTGGCGTGAGAAAAAGGAACGCGAAAGACTGCTGTATGACATTCGATTCGGAGCGACCGTTGCCGCATTGCGCAAGCAGCGTGGGATCAAGCAAGCCGAGATTCAAGGACTTTCTGAACGCCAGGTGCGAAGAATCGAAAGGGGAGAGCGGACAAAGATCGATACGCTGGCGATTTTGGCAAAAGGCCACGGATTGTCTCTGAAAGAGTATCTCGATGAAATTGCCGAAATGCTCGCCGTGGGCGATTAAGCTGAATTTTTTCTGTGGAAGAGCTGCTAGGTGAGGGGACTTCTCATAGGCTTAAACACCCTCAAAAAGCGCCCGGACGTGGGTTTCGGGCAGCGGCCGGGTCACTTTGGAGACAACGATGGTGAACACCACCGAGGTCAGACCGGCAATGGACGAGCAGGAAAATGGGTTGACGCCCTCAATGTACAGCCAGGCGACCACATCGTGCAGGGTGCCGGCCGGAAACCAGGCCGGGTTGAGCAGCTGGGTGTGCAGGACTAGAAAGCTGACAAAGCCGCTGACCAGGCCGGCATACGCCCCGACCCGGGTGACCCCGCGCCACAGGGCCCCAAAGACCAGAGAACCGGCAAATGCCGACATGATGCCGCCGGTCCCGATCCAGACAATCAGTATGACGTTGGTTTCAACCCAGGCCCAGGCGATGGCCGCACACAGGACGAGAATGACCACCGTGGCTACCCGGCTGATGTATAAGACCTGTCGGTCGAGCTGAGCCTCGCTTGGCGGATGCTTCAACCTCGGCGCTATGGTCAGACGGTAGAGGTCGTTGGCGATCGTCTGCGACGAGGACACCACCAGCCCGTCTGCGGTGGACATGATGGCGGCCAGCACGCCGACCCCGACGAGCGCCGCCAGCCAGGTCGGAAACAGTTCGATGAAGAGTAGGGGTAGGGCGTGGTTTGAGGTCGCTCCCTCGGCAAACAGGGCGTCTCCCATCAGCGCCCGGGCCAGCAGACCGCCCAGGGCCAGCATGGCCAGGGTGAGGATGAAGATGACCGTGAAGGCCAGAAAGCGGCCCTGGTCGGCGCTGTCTCTCAAGGCCCACAGCTTATTGCCCAGGTGGGGCAGCATGCCCAGCGGAATGAGCGAGATCACCAGCGAGGCAATCGACCACCAGGAGTGATAGAGCGGGGTTTTGGTGTTGAGGACGCCAACCAGGTGTTCGTCCTGGGCGGCCAGAGTATCGACCAGCCCCAGGAATCCGCTTCTGGCCGATTCGCCCAGCTCCAGGCCAAAGCCGACCAGAAACAGGACCACGACGACTATGGCGACCAGCAGCATCATGCAGGCCTGGACCCCATCGGCGATGATGTCGGCGTGGGCCCCGCCCAGCACCACGTAAATCAGCAGCACTGTGGTGGTGATGATCAGAGCCCAGATCGGCGGCAGACCCAGCAGAATCTCGAACATGACGAGGCCCGACACGAGCTGCCCGGCCAGATAGAAACACAACAACAGGGAGAACAGCGACACCAGCACCCGAATGCCTTCGGACTGGTAGCGGTCGCCGAGGTACTCGGGGATGGAGCGGTTGCCGAAGCGATGCCCGGACTTGGTGATCAGGCGCATGGTGAGCAACATGCCCAAACCGAGGCCGACCGGGGTCAGAAAGACGCCCCACATGGTGGTCAGCCCCCAGGTGTAGCTCAGCCCCGGCATGCCCAGGAAGGTTGCCCCGCTGACCGTAGTGGCGGAAAACGCCAGGGCCAGAAATAGCGGGCCGTAGGAGCTGCGTGCGGTGGCAAAATCGTCGGCGTTCTTGACGCGCCGCTGGGCCAACACCCCGATGGTCAGCATGCCGCCGATATAGATGACCAGGAAGAACCACGACCAAGTTACGAGTGTCATACGTTTGGGTTCCGACCTTTTGTCCGGCCGGCCTTCCTCTCCGTGGTGGGGACGACCACATTGTCCACTACATCCATGTCATACCGGCTGTGTCAGTTCAACGGGTGGGTGGGCTTTGCTCGAAGTCGCGGCCTCTTTTGATGGCCTCAGGTGGGTGTTGTCTTGACCTGACAAAAAGAGGCTTTTAGGATTCGGGGCGGATAGTTGAGTCAGCAGGGGGCGGAAATGCGTATGTGGAGCGTGGTTTTAGTCAGCTTTTTTGTGTTGTGCGGAGGGAATCTTGGCTGGGCAGAGCCCGTACAATCCGGCCAGCCCACCGACCGGTATTTCCTGAGCGGTGATGGTCTCATCCAGCTGTCGAACGCCAAGAACGGCCGCTCGGCAACGCTGCGCTATCGTTTGCCAGACGGGTCGTATCCCCCTAAAGCCTGGCAACAAATCGATCGCATTTTCGGCATCAAGGCTTCCTCGGACGCGCATATCTCGCTGCGCTTCATTTCCTTTCTCGACTATTTTGAGGACCGCTTTCAGCGGCCGATCCGTATTATTTCGGGCTACCGTAGCCCAGCCTACAACGCCCAGCTGCGAAAACGGGGCGTACTGGCGGCCAAGACGAGCCTCCACATGGAAGGCATGGCTGCTGACCTCCGGGTCGGCAAACGCCTCGGTGCCCAGGCCTTTGAGATTCTCAAAGGCCTCGACTGCTGTGGGGTGGGCTATTACCACGGCAGCTCCCTGCATGTGGATACCGGACCCGCACGGCATTGGGATGGAACCTCGTCCCAAGTGCGGACCAACGTTTCGGACCACAATAAGCGTATTATGGTGCGGACGGATAAGGACAGGTATCTGTCCGGGGAAACGATCCAGCTGCGGCTGGCCCGTATTACTGACTATCCGTTCGGCGTCGTCTCCGGCTTTGCTTTTGTCCGGGAGGGGAACGTCCTACAAAAATTTTCCGTGACTGGCGAGCCGGACGCGTGTTTGGCCGTCCGCGACCCACGTGACAAAATACTGCGCTGGACTATTCCGCAGGATGTTCGAGCGGACGAGCAACTCCATATCCGGCTGGACTTTTGTGACAAGCCGTTTCCACAAATGCTGGATCAGATTGAGTCAAATCCCATTATCATTCGGTAAGTGTTTCCTGTTGACACCTCCCGCTGTTCTATCCTACCCTGTCAGCCGAAGGAGGGCCGTTGATGCCCGAGTGGGATTTGAAGGACAAAGCCGCTGTGTGCGGTGTGGGACACTCGCCGTATGGCCGTCGTCTGAACCGCAGCCAGATTGATCTGGCGGGCGAGGCGATTCGGAATGCGCTGGATGATGCGGGGCTCGGACGTGACGATTTAGACGGGCTGATTGTCAGTTTTGGTACACCTATCGGGGCGGACGCCGACACCTTGGCCTATGCCTTGGGCCTGAAGCTGCAAGCGTACAATCAAACCTGGGCGCATGGCCGTTTTACCGCCAGCTGTCTGCAATGGGCGGCTCTTATGGTCAGCGCTGGCTTGGCGAAGACTGTTGCGTGTCTCGCCTCGATTAGTTTTTCGGGTTTTCGGAAACCAATGATGGGTGGGGCAGGCGACACAGAGGGCGGCCGCGAGGCCGGTGGCGGACATGGCGAGGACCCGGTCTTTGGCATGACTTCACCTGGTGCGGGGGCTGCTCTGGTGGCCCAGAAATATTTTGACCGGTTTGGGGCGACGAGTCGTGACTTGGCTTCCGTTGCCGTCGCGTTTCGCAAACATGCTGCGCTGAATCCTGGGGCGATTATGCGGGAGCCGATTACAGTTGATGACCACCAAAATTCCCGTTTTGTCTGCGAGCCTCTGCACTTGCTGGATTACTGCCTGATCAATGATGGCGCGGCCTGTGTGCTGGTGACGAGCAGTGAACGGGCCAAGGATTGTAAAAAGCCGCCAGTCTATATCAGTGGCATGCAAGGTTTACCGGCTGGGCGGCACGAATTCATCTGGACCTATCCTGGCTTTGGGACCTCACAGCAAGAGGTGTTTGACTACGAACCGGGAGTGCAGCCGGTGTACGCAATGGCAGGTATCTCGCCCAAAGACATCGATGTGCTGTTCTCTTACGACGCGTTTGCCATTCTGGCCTGGACAGCTTTAGAGCGGTTTGGTTTCTGCGGCCAGGGCGAGGCCGCCGCGTTTACCCAAGGCGGCCGCATTGAAGTCGGTGGAGAGCTACCGATGAATACCAACGGCGGACTCATGTCTGAGGGACATATCATGGGCTGGAACCATCAGGTCGAGCTGGTACGCCAATTGCGCGGAGAATGTGGCGAGCGGCAAGTGTCAAATGCCGAGGTCGCCCAGTGGGCAAATGCCTATGGCGATTCGCTGATTTATCGGAGGTAAGCATGGCTGAATATACGAAACCCATGCCGGCCATCTCCTCGCTCAATCAGCCGTACTGGGACGGTCTCAAGCAACGTCAGGTTGTGATGCCGAAATGCGACGACTGCGGCAAACTCTGGTATCCACCCGCGCCGTTCTGCCCCGAGTGTTGGTCACGGAATTTTTCGTGGCAAAAGCTGAGTGGCCGAGGTAAAGTCAACTCTTGGGTTGTGTTTCATCAGGCATATTTTTCGTCTTTTAAAGACGACATCCCGTATAACGTTGCCGAGGTCGAGCTGGAAGAAGGCCCACGTTTACTGACCAACTTAGTCGAGGTAGACGATGCGGATATTCAGATCGGTATGCCAGTCGAAATCATCTTTGACGACATTACCGATGAAGTGACACTGGCGAAGTTTAAACCGGCCAAAAAATAGGACGGAGTGATGAGGACTGAGCGGGGGAATCACGAAGAGTCATATTTTGACTCAGCCCTCAGTCCTGATCAGTGGAGGAATCATGCCTGGTATTCTTGATGGTATTCGTGTCTTTGATCTGAGTATTGCAGCGGTTGGCCCGTGGGCTTCTAAGCTGTTGGGTGAGATGGGGGCTGATGTCATCAAAGTCGAGTCTCCGGATGGCGAGTTGTCACATTATATTCCTCCGCCGATTAAGGGTTCGGCTGTATTGTATATCTCGGCCAACTTTAATAAGCGACATATCGTCTTAGATCTTAAGCAAGAGGCTGACCGCGCTATTGCGCTCAAGATGCTTGAGAAGAGTGATGTGTTTATCCAAAACATGCGGCCGGGGGCGGTTGAACGCTTGGGGCTTGGCTATGATGTTGTGTCGCAGGTGAATCCCAAGATGGTGTATGTCTCAGCTTCGGCCTACGGAAGAACCGGGCCAATGGCAAAAGAGGCCGGCGTTGATCCGACTGTTCAAGCTTTCTCGGGTTGGTGTAGTACGACTGGCCAGCCAGGCTCGCAGGGTGAGATGTTTCGTCATTTTGCGCATCTGGATATCAATACGAGCTCGATGATTGTCGAAGCCGTCCTGCAAGCCTTGTTGGCACGTGAGAAAACAGGCCAGGGCCAGAATATCGAAATCGAAATGTTAGCGGCGTCGATGTCGCTGCAAACAAGTCGCTTGGCCGAGTATTTTGCTACCCAAGAACAGCCTGCGCCGATGGGCAGTGCAGTCACAACAACAGTCCCGCACCAAGCCTTCTTATGTGAGGATCAGAAATATATCACTGTTGGAGTGGTCAGTGAAGATCAGTGGCCGCGCTTCTGCCGGGCCATCAAAGCGGAGGAGCTGATTGATGATCCGCGTTTCGCTACGAACCCCAAACGGGTCGAGCATCGTCAGGAACTGATCCCACTCCTCGAAGAGCGGTTTCGGGCCAAACCGGTTGCTTGGTGGGTGATTCGGCTGACCAAGGAGCAGGTGTCGAATAGTCGGGTCCAGGATTTTGAGGCACTCCGCTACCATCCCCAAGTGCTGCAGAACGAACATATTGTTGATATGGACAGCCCGCATTGGGGCACGCTCAGCGTTGACGGGGTGCCGTGGGAATTTAGTCAAACCCCAGCTGGCCCAGTTCGTCCGGGCGGACTCAAGGGAGAGCATACTCAGGAAGTCCTGCGCGAGTTTGGCATTGAAACATAGAGAGCAGAGAAAAACGAGAAGACTATGCCTGGTGCGCTATCCGACTATCGCATTGTTGATTTGACCCAAGGGTTATGCGGCCCGTTTGGCTCGATGCGTCTTGGCGATGCTGGGGCGGAGATTGTGAAGATTGAGCCGCTCGACGGGGATGCCTCGCGGACGATGGGACCACCGTTTATCGGGGATGAGAGCGCAGTTTTCCTCAGTCTCAACCGCAATAAGAAGAGTCTTGGGCTTGATATACACACGGCTGAAGGCCAGGAAATCGTGCGGCGCCTGGTGACACAGGCAGATGTCGTGCTGGAAGACTTTGGCGCGGGGGAGGCTGAGAAGCTCGGGCTGGGGTATGCCGACTTGCAGGTTCTCAATCCCAAACTGATCTACTGCGCAGTCAGTGCCTTTGGTGAAAAGGGTCCGCTGAGCAATCTGCCTGGGGCTGAACTCGTCATTCAAGCGATGGCCGACTACACCAACTCGCTGGGCCGGATTGGGGAACCGCCGGTGCGTTTAGGCACGGATGTTGCCAGTCTCAGCACAGGCGTATTTATCTCTCAAGCAGTGACAGCTGGACTGTTCCATCGGTTGCGCAAAGGCGGAGGACAGCGGGTCTCAGTCAGTATGTTGGGGACGCTGCTGCACATGCGGGGCATTATGTGGACGTCGATGACCGATCCGGACGACTGGTACGGATTTCACCTTGATAGCTATACCAAGCCGCCTGATGAAGGCTACAAGACCAAAGACGGCTACGTCTTTTTTAGTCTGCGGCGTGGCAGTAGTGAAGACTGGGATCGGCTCCTGATCTCGCTTGGCATGGAAGAGTCCTTGGCCGACCCGCGCTTTGATGGCTTTGGACGTGAAGTCACTGGGGTTGGGCGGTATGTGGCGGAAGTCAAGCCGATTTGGGAAAAGGCGTTTGCGACAAAGACAAACGATGAAATTGTGCATCTCATTCATGAGTTTCAAGGCGATGCCGTGCCGTTTACCAACTATATGAGCCTGTTTCAGCATCCACAGATCCAAGAGTTGGATGTCGTCCGCGAAATTGAGCACCCGACGGCTGGGACCTTTGAGACGATCGGACCCGTGTGGCGTTTCTCCGATACCCCAGCCGCGGTCCAGAGTCCTCCGCCGACCCTTGGTCAGCATACCGATGAGATTTTGCTGGGACTGGGTTACAGCTCGGACGATATTGAACGCCTCAGAGTCACCTCCATTATTGGCTGATCAATCCGAAGACCAGGCTCTGGGAGCTGCTGAGAGCCGAGCTTCATGAGCAGTGAGAGAGGCTGTCCCGTCTGGCTCGGCTTGTATTGATGCCGGAAACCAAGTAGACTCACGCCCATACTCGTTGAGCATAAGTTGGGTTGGTTCAGAAAAGAAAAGGCCCCTGGAAACCTGCTCACGGTTCCAGGGGCCTTTTTGTATCTACCCGCTAGTCTGGAGGAGAGAGATTATGGCAAAAGCAAAACGAGGCGATACCGTACGCGTTCACTACACTGGAAAATTAGAGGACGGCACGGTCTTTGACTCCTCTGCTGGTAAGGACACGCTTGAGTTTACGATTGGCAAAGGCCAGCTGATTGCTGGTTTTGAAAAAGCCGTCGAAGGGTTGAAGACTGGCGAATCTGTGACGGTCAATATCCCACCCGAGCAGGGGTATGGTGTCCACCGTCCGGAAATGGTGGCGGAGATGGACCGCAACCAACTCCCCGAGAACCTCGAAGTCAGAGTCGGCCAACAGCTCCAAATGCGCCCAAAAGAAGGCCAGCCACTTGTGGTGAAAGTCACGGCCTTGTCTGGGACCAAACTCACGGTTGACGCCAATCATAAGTTAGCCGGAAAAGATCTGACATTCGATATCGAGCTGGTTGAAATTGCGTAGCCTGAGCCCCTGTAGTTTCTCCCTCTCCCTCAGGGAGAGAGCCAATATTGTGTAGGCTGAGGGTGTTTTACGGTCAGGTCGTAACGTGCGCATCCTCACCCTTGAGCTAAGCCATAGCCTCTACAAAAACGGCTCACACGCCGCCCGCAGCCAGACCTGATCTCCGTCACTGAGCACCGGCTGAATGGTCTCCAAGACCTGCCTGTGATACGCAGCCAACCAATCCCGGTCGGGCTCGCTCAGCTGCTCCCAATCAATCAAACGGTGATCAAACGGAATCAAGGTGAGGGTATCCAACTGGTACCATTTTTTGCCGCTCGGATGTTCCGGCAGTGTTTCATCTACTGTCACAACGTAGAGATTTTCCAGCCGAATCCCGCCCCAGCCAGCTTCGTAATAGCCCGGTTCATTCGAGATAATCATGCCTGGCTTCAGGGGCTCATCACTGCCTCGGGGGGCTACGCGTTGGGGACCTTCATGGACATTCAGAAGAGCGCCAACGCCATGGCCGGTGCCGTGGCCGTAATCAAGCCCAGCGTTCCACATCTGGCCCCGCGTGAGCGCGTCGAGGGCAACGCCACTGGTGCCATCTGGAAACTTTTGACGGGCCAACTGGATGTGACAGCGTAAGACTAAGGTATACAGCTGTTGTTGACGTGCAGTCGGTGTGCCGATGCAAATCGTCCGTGTGTCGTCCGTCGTACCAGCACCCATCTGGGTGCCTGAATCGACCAGGAATAACTCGCCATCACGCAAGGCGACTTCGTCGTTGGCACCACCATAGTGGACAATCGCGCCATTCGCCCCCACTGCTGAAATCGTTGTGAAGCTGAGGTCGCGATAGCCCTCTTCGCGGGCATATTCTTCGCTGAGCATCTGAGCATACGCCTTTTCACTGACAACCTGGCCCTCAGCCCGCGCGCATTCCATGCGGGCCAGACTGCGAATCTTCGCTGCGGCAGCGCGTTTATGCGCATCACGACTCGCAGTGATCTCAACTTCATTTTTGAGGGCTTTCATCAGCACAACAGGATTGCGGGCTTCGTGAATCTGCTGGCCTTCAGGCAGCAGCAAACGGGTGCCCATGGTTGTGCCGGACGGGTCGAGCCAGATTTTTCCACTTGCTCCGCTTATTTCGGTCCCAATCCGTTGCAGGGTCTCTGTGTACGCCTCATAGGGCGCAAATGTGACATGCGGAACGAGGGCGTCCTGTATCTCTGGTTCCGGCGTCAGACGGGTAAAACAGGTTGCCCGCTCATGCTCGATAACCATATACGCCTCAAACACTGGGTTATAGGACACATCGCTGCCCCGCAAATTGGTCAACCAGGCAATTTCATCAAGCTTGGTCAGGATTAAGACTGCTGCCTCTTCCTGGTCCATTTCTTTCCGGACTGCGCTGAGTTTGTCGGCCACTGAGCGTCCAGTTTCCGCATCGGACAGCAGATAGATCGGCTGAGAGACAGCCACCGAGCGATTCTCCCAGACTGCATCGACCAAGTTGCCAGAAATAGGGACTAGGGCTGAGTCGGCGGCTTTCAAGCTTTTGGTATAGGTTGCCTGCATGTCCATGGCGACGACAAACGGATCATAGCCGACCCGCAAGCTGCCGCGTTCCTTTTCCAGCTCCCGCAGGCATTCGGTGAGTGTCTGCTCGCCTTCCATACCAACTTTGTGGATGTGAAAGAGCGCCGGGTCCACCTCTTGGTCAGCTTGCAGATAATAGCGCGAGTCTGCAAAGACATGGCTGCCCTGCCGGCTAATTAACGCATCTCCCGCAGAGCCAGTGAAATTACTAATCGCGGCCCGGCGTTGCTGGTGGACGGACACATATTCATTGAGATGTGAATCCGCAGACGGCACCAGATAGACATCAACCTGTTCTTGCTCCAGCCGTTGACACAAGGCTGTGATGCGCTGAGCGATCCGTTCATTGGTCACAGAGACGGTATCCAAGATGCACTCTCCTTTGGCAATCGGTATGAGCGCATCATAGATGCTTCTGTGTAGTGGATTCAAGCGCTAGTGTGCCAAGAAGACGCAGGTGATACTCCAGATGACCCAGGCGTTTCTCCCAAAAGGCACGATAGGTATTAATCCATTCCGAGGCTTCCAGTTCGATCCGCTCGAACGCAGTATCAAGCTGGGTCAGGAGCAAGCGGACTTTATAGCCGTTGCCGGACGGAAGATAGTCGTACAGTCGCAGCATGTCTTGAGCCGTACAGAGGGAAGGTGCTCAGTGCTCTTCAAGCGGGATGTATTCTGGAATATTCACGTCGGTCGGGAACTGGTGGTCCATCTCTAGCGCAGGGTGGCTGTGGGTACCGCGCCCAACGACTTTGGCCGGAACACCAACCACGGTACAACCGGCTGCGACATCGCTTAGCACGACGCTGCCCGCCCCAACTTTAGCGTTGGCGCCGACTTCGACATTGCCGAGGATTTTTGCCCCAGCGCTGATCAGCACGCCCGTCCGAATCTTGGGATGCCGGTCGCCGCTCTCTTTTCCCGTTCCACCCAGGGTGACCTCTTGGAGCATCGACACTTCATCTTCCACGACTGCGGTCTCGCCAATCACGAGACTCGTGCCATGGTCAATAAAAACGCCCGAGCCAATCCGAGCGGCGGGGTGGATATCGACACCAAAGACTTCCGAAATCCGGTTCTGAAAGCAGGCGGCCAGGGTTTTGCGATCCTGGGTCCACAGCCAGTGAGCAGTCCGATACGCTTCGAGGGCATGCAAACCCTTATAATACAGCAGCGGGAGTAAATAGGTGGAACAGGCTGGGTCGCGTTCCCGCACGCCTTTGATATCGGCTCGGACAGCTTTACCGATATTTTTATCCTGAGTCATGGCTTCCATGATAATGTCCCGCAGAGACATCGACGGAAGATTGAGGTTGGTGAGCTTGCCCGCCAGATGAAAGCTGAGCGCTTCTTCAAGAGACGAGTGGTTGAGAATAATCGAGTGCAGAAAGCTGGCCAGCACCGGCTCTTGTTCCGCTTCCCGAGCAGCTTCTTCCCGAATGGTCTGCCAGATCCAGTCGTCGCTGAGCTGTTGTCGTTTGACTGCCTGTAACATGTCTCTCCTTTAACCTGAACGGGAGGCTAGAACAACTATAGTTCTAGCACAAGAGTGGGTTCTTTTGAAAAAAGGCATGCAGTGTTACAAGCGGCTCAGCACTCCGCCTTCAAGCCACAGGACCTGACCGGTGATAAAACCCGATGCCTCTGACGCAAAGGTGACGACGGCATCGCCAATATCTTCGGGTTGGGCTAAACGTTTTTGTGGTACGTAACGAGTCAGCTGCTTTTGGAGCGCTTCATCCGCAATCATGCCCATGCCTTCCGTCCAGCCAGCCCCAATCGCATTGACGGTGATCCCCTGGCGCGCCCACTCTTGCGACAAGGCACGCGTCAAGTTCAACACACCGGCTTGAGCGGCACAATACGCGCTGCCATTCGCCATGCCCCGTTCCCCGAGCATCGAAACCACGTTGACGATGCGCCCCTTTTGCTGATGTAACATCGGACCCGCAGCCGCTCGACAGCTCAGATAGACTCCCGTTAGGTTGACTTCCAGCACCCGATTCCACTCTGTCAGTGAGACCTCAGGCACGGGCTTGGCAAACGGTAAATCTGGGGCGTTGACCAAGATATCGAGACTGCCCAGCTCAGCAACCGTTCGTTGGACGAGTGCATCCACATCGGTTTCGCTCGTAATATCGATGGTCTGGGCAAAAACCTTACCGCCCATTTCTTGAATGGCGTTGCCACAAGATTGAATGGCCGCAACTTCTTGTGGCGAGGGAAGCATAGTAGAAATGGCGGTATCGGCTCCGGCTTCCGCTAAGGCCAGGGAGAGTGCCCGCCCGATAGGATTGGAGGCACCAATGATAAGCGCCGCTTTATTTTGCAGAGAGAAGGCCGGCAGACTCATCTGGCACCTCCAGTTGTACCTGCTGGCAACGGAACAACTGGAGCAAAGCCTGTTGGGACGTGGCCACCGGCGAGACCGCCGCCTTCCGTGCTGATCATTTCACCATTCATATAATTGGACACATCTGAGGCCAAGAAGACGCACAAATAGCCGAGCTCTTCATCCTTGCCGACGCGACCAACTGGGATGAATTTTCCGCCCTGCCAGAAGTTCATCGTGGCTGGATCCTCGTGGGGGAAGATACCGGGCAGGATGAGATTGGTCTGGATATTTTGATCAGCGTAGTTCATGGCCATACAGCGGGTGAAATTGATCAAGCCAGCTTTGGCCGCCGAGTACATGAAATTATACTTACTGGCTCGGACACCAAGGCCAGAGGTAATGTTGACGATTTTACCACCACTTTGTTGGAGCATCTGGGGAATCACGGCTCGGCAACAAAAAACTGCTCCAGTCAGATTCGTATCAATGCCCTTCTGCCACTGCTCATCACTGATTGCCTCAAGCGGTTTATTCCAGCCTCGGGTGACGCCGCCTGCATTATTGACCAGCACGTCAATCCGACCAAACTCGGCAAGTGTGGTATCAACCAGGGCCTGTACAGAGCTTGAGTCGGTGATATTGACCTGCACGGCTATACAGCGGCGGCCGGTGGCGCGGATCAGCTCAGCCGTCTCATCAATCTGTTCCTTGGTCCGAGCGGCAGCAACAATGTCGGCCCCAGCCTTGGCCAAATCGAGGGCCATTGCTCGACCCAAGCCGCGCCCGGCTCCCGTCATAATGATGATTTTGCCGTCCAGCTGGAGTTTCTCCATCACACCCATAATTTTTCCTCCTACGTATATGGGAGGAAATGGCGTAATTAGTGTGATATTGCAAGGGCGGGAAGAGAGCGATGAGCTATGAAGTACCCGACCAGAATTTTTTGTCCTGTTGTTCCCTCGTCCCCTTGGGGGAAAGGGCTCTAGGGTGAGGGGGATCTTGGTACACGAGTGGCAAGTCTTTGTCGAAGGCGAGATCCATCCCGACGACCAAGTGCCTTGGCAGAATGATCTTGCCTATGCCACAATTTTTGAATATCCAGGCCTACGCGACAGCATTGGCGGACATGTTGCGCCCGCACTCCAACAAGCCATTGGGCTCGTGAAAGCACTGGCTCAGGTTGATCTGCTAGAGGTCGTGCGAGCAAACCGACCGGCCTATGGGCTATGTCTCGGCTTTGGTACGAATATGCTTGAGCCGTATGATTTACTGACTGTTTTTGAGCTTGATCGCGTGCATGGTTATGAATGGATCGGCGCCCAGGTTGTTGAGGCGGCGCAGTTTTTACACACAAGGCGTGCGGAAGATGTGCAACTGCCGGAAAAGATTCGTTTGCATCATGGAACGATCAGCGATCTCAGTGCGCTTGCTGATGAATCGATCCAGACGATTTATACGGCGAATATGTTTAACCGTGAGATTCCGATGAGTGAAGAGACGTTTCAGGGAGCGCTGCACGAGATGTTTCGGGTATTAGCTACTGACGGCTTCGTCCTGAGCCGAGGCTCAGCCGGAATGTTAGAGCAGCAGCTTGCACGGCAGTGCCGTACGTTGTTGGACAATCCTTTAGTATCGGTTTTTCAGAAGCAGTCAGCGGGAAGGGACGACAAGTGATTTGTCTTGATCATGTGCATATTTTCTCGTCGAACGTCGAGAAGACGATTTCTTTCTATGCAACCATGTTCGGCGCGCAGGTGGTGTATGACACCCCGCTCATAGGAAAGCGTAACGTCCGCCTCGATATTGGGGGTGTGGCGATGCATGTCTACGACCAGAAGCCGCGCGGTGTCGGCCGTGGTCTGGTCAATCACCTCGGTCTTCGTACGGATGACCTGGATAGCCTTGTCAAGCATATGCAGACGAATGGGGTTACGTTCCGCAAAACAATCACCGAGGCTGAGTCATTTCGTTACGTGATGTGTGAAGCACCAGATGGCGTGCTGCTAGAGCTGTATCAGGTGAAAGAGGGCGGAGAGTGGATGGTGGGGGAGGGCGGCCAGGAGGGTTCATGAACACCAGGGCTCAAAAAGAGGAGAGTATGATGGAAGCGATTCGTTTACACAAGACAGTTGAGAAGGTAAGAAAGGTAAGAAAGTGCTGAGGACTGAGTCTAAAGAGCAAGGAGGGGAGCATGGAATATCGACCATTTGGACAGACGGGTTTAGAGGTCTCGGCGATTGGTATTGGCTGCTGGGAGATTGGTGGCGGGTACGGCAGTATTGAAGAGACGCAGTTCATTGACGCGGTTCAGCGCGCTCTCGATCTGGGTATTAATTGCTTTGATACCGCCGAAGCCTACGGTTTTGGCGCCTCGGAAAAGTCGCTGGCTAAGGCCCTCGGCAATCGTCGCAAAGATGCTATTGTCGTCACAAAATTTGGCGTTGGCTATAAAGAAGCGCCCAACTTCCGTGATAGTGGCCGCCAAA
This sequence comes from Binatia bacterium, assembly GCA_965231765.1. Classification (GTDB taxonomy): domain Bacteria; phylum Desulfobacterota; class Binatia; order Bin18; family Bin18; genus JAAXHF01. Next base: position 1,005,987 of record OZ246887.1, on the reverse strand, counting down.
GGGTGATGGATTCGATTGAAAAGAGTCTCACCAACCTGAATACGGACTATGTCGATGTGTACATGGTCCACTGGCCGGATGTGAACACGCCTTTTGAAGAGACCATGCGGGCGCTAGATGATGTCGTCCAGCAGGGCAAAGTCCGGTTTGTGGGCATCTCTAACTTCCGGCGGGCACAGATTGAGACCAGTATGCAGACACGCCGAGTGGATGTGGCCCAATATTGCTGGAATATGTTTGACCAGCGCATGCATAAAGAGATCTTTCCGTATTGCCGTGAGCAGAACGTCGGCGTCATGGCCTACGGATCTTTGGCCTATGGGCTGCTGACCGGTACCTTTTCGGCCGATATGGATTTTGAGTCTGATGACTGGCGGGCGCGCCAAGGCCGGATGGGCGGGATTAACCTGTTCCAAACCCTCTTTGGCCCAGACTACTTCCCGCGCAATATCAAGGCCGTTGAAGAACTCAAAGTTATGGCTGCCCAGTATGGTAAAAGCCTGCCTCAGTTTGCTTTGCGCTGGACAACGTCTAATCCTGTAGTCAGCACAGCGCTTGTCGGCTGCCGCAACCAGGCGGAGGTCGAAGATAATGTCGGCGCATTGGGCTGGGAGATTTCTGAAGCTGATATGGCAGAAATTAGCGCTATTTTCTCCAGAAACGGTGTCGAAACCTCGCCTGATACGTGGCTAGAGAAAGACTAGGAGAACGGCCGCTATTTTTTGTTCGTCCCCCATTTTCGGAGTTTTTCAATAGCCTCTCAGGGCTAACCCCGCTAAGCAGGCGCGCCGCTTTTTGGCATCGCTTGGATGGTATTAGCCTTGGATTTCCTATATTCTTCTCTTTTGCCTCTACTTGGCCAAGGTTGGCGAGCTGAACGTTCTTCTTTTAACCGACTGTAAGCTCATTCCCACTCGTCAGTATCTTTAAATTCTATTTTCCCCTCAGCAACTTCGTAACTGACGTCTCGATCACTAATACAACTGCTACCAAGACCGCACAGAAGGGATGCCTATCCATGGGAACTCTGCCGCTCGAAGGACTCAAAGTCGTTGATATCTCTGTCCTTTTTGCCTCACCAACGATCTCTCAAAATATGGGCGACTTCGGGGCTGAGGTGATCAAGGTTGAGCACCCACGTCTGGGAGATAGCTTGCGCTCGCTTGGGGCAGCGAAAGACGGCATCCCGCTGTGGTGGAAGATCACCAACCGGAATAAAAAATGCGTAACATTAGACCTCAATAAGCCCGAAGGGCAGGAGATCTTGAAGCAGCTTGTTGCTGATGCAGACGTGCTGACTGAGAATTTTCGTCCGGGGACGTTGGAGCGCTGGGGACTCGGCTGGGATGTCTTGCATGCGCTCAACCCGCGACTCATTGTGGCCCGGGTGTCGGGCTTTGGGCAAACCGGGCCATATAAAGATAAACCAGGCTTTGGGACCTTGGCCGAGGCAATGAGCGGCTTTGCACATATCACAGGCCAGCCGGACGGGCCGCCAACGTTGCCAGGATTTGGTTTGGCCGATGCGGTGGCTGGCCAGTTTGGTACCTGGTCGGTGATGTTTGCCTTATATGAGCGGGATAACAAGAGCGGCAAAGGTCAAATGATTGACCTCAGCGTCATGGAGCCAATTTTTACCATTACTGGGGATCAGGCGCTGAGCTATGATCAGCTGGGGACAGTCCAGCAGCGTACTGGGAATCGCGTTCCGTCTATTGGTGCGCCGCGCAATATTTACAAGACCAAAGATGACAAGTGGCTGGCCCTGTCTGCGAACGCGCATGCCTTGGCTGGGCGGGTGTTTGCCGCAATTGGTCAGCCCGATTTGATCAATGATCCGCGTTTCAAAGATAATCGAGCGCGCGTCGCCAATATTGATGAAGTGGATGCGCTTGTTGGCGGCTGGATCGCTCAACAGACACTTAAAGAAGCACTCAAGCAGTTTGACGAGTACCAATGTGCCGCTGTCCCTGTGTACGATATCGAAGGCATTCTGAGTGACCCCCACTTTCAGGCACGGGAGACGATTACCAGCGTGTCTGATCCTGAACTCGGGCCAATAAAAATGCAAAACGTGGTGCCCAAGCTGAGCCGCACGCCGGGAACAATCCGTTGGACTGGTCCGACCCATATGGGTACCCACAATGAGGAGATTTATTGTGGCAAGCTCGGCTTGACGCAGGAGCGGCTGGCTGAGCTGAAAGAGCAGGGGGTTATTTGATGGCGGAGCGGACAGGGATGTCCGCGCTACTTGGACCCGTACAGGCTGTATAGAAGGAGCAACAGATGTCCCGTTTACGCAGAAGTCTTTTGTTTGTCCCTGCCAGTAGTGAGCGATTTTTTGCTAAGGCGCAAGCCTCGCAGGCCGACACCTTAATTTTTGATCTTGAAGATGCAGTGGCGCCTGATCGTAAGGCGCATGCACGCGAGACCCTCAAAGAAGTCCTGCAGGACTCAGGATTTTCCCGGTTTGAGCGGACAGTGAGAGTGAACGATCTCGATACGCCGTACTTTCTTGACGATGTGCTCTGTATGGTCGAAGCCGGAGCGGATGGCCTGGTGGTACCAAAAACAAACACAGTTGAGGGCATTCGGTTTGTGGACAAACTGGTGTCTCTGGCAGAGCAGCGAGCGGGACGGGAGCCTGGCTCAGTCGTCTTGTTGCCGCTGATTGAGCAGCCGCAAGCGATTGGGAACGCCTTTGCTTTAGCCCAAGCTACGCCACGTTTGGCGGGTATGGCGTTTGGGCATGGCGATTTTTCCTTGTCGATGGGCATCCAAGCTGCGCCTTCGACCGATGGCATCGTGTGGCATGCTCGTTGTCAGGTCGTGACGGCTGCCAAATCGGCGGGCATCGTGCCAGTCGATAATGTCTATCTGGACATTCCTGATCTCGAGGGCTTGGCAGCCGAAACCCACCAAGGCAAACAGCTCGGCTATGAAGGCAAAGCATGTATTCATCCCAACCAAGTCGAGCCGGTCAATGCTGTCTACACCCCGACTGCTGAAGAAGTCACGTATGCCCGAGATCTGGTCGCAGCTTTTGAACACGCTGTAGCTGAAGGCAATGGGGCCGTCAAGTTCCAGGGGCGGATGATTGATGGGCCGATCGCCGATATTGAACGAATTGTGTTGGAGCGGGCCAAAAAGGCGGGAATGGAAGTTTAGGACTGAGTGCTGAGGACTGAGTGTCAAAGACTGAAGACTGGGAACGCCGATGAATGACGCATCTCTCGCTGCCGAAGCTTCTGAACCTTGGCAACACAATTTTGTCACAGTCAATGATATCCGTCTGCATTACGTAACCCAGGGGAAGGGGAAACTGCTCATTCTTTTGCACGGTTTCCCAGAGTTTTGGTACTCGTGGCGGCATCAGATTCCAGCTCTGGCGGAGCATTTCAAGGCCGTGGTGCCGGACTTGCGTGGTTATAACGAGAGTGACAAGCCGCGCGGTGTGACCAAGTATCAGATCGATGCCTTGACGGCTGATGTGATGGCTTTGATACGTTCGTTTGGGCAAGAACAGGCGATTATCATTGGGCATGATTGGGGTGGGGGGATCGCCTGGGCATTTGCGGCTGACTATCCGCAGGCGACTGAACGGCTGGTTGTCATGAATTGTCCGCATCCTGCCGCCTTTCAGAAAAACCTCAAGGGAAATTTTCGGCAGCTGCGGCGCAGTTGGTATATATTCTTTTTTCAGATTCCATGGCTGCCGGAGTGGTTGGCAGGCCTGAATACACCTCGGTTTGTTGAGAAAATGTTCCGGGGAATGGCTATTCGCAAAGAGGCGTTTCCGGATGACGATTTGCAGCGCTATGTTGAAGCCATGAATAAGCCAGGCATGCTGACGGCCGCGATTAATTATTACCGTGCGGCATTTCGTGAACGGTTCAAACACGGAGAGCGCCAATTTGCTCAGATCACGTGTCCAACCCGACTGATCTGGGGAGAAGCTGATACAGCGCTTGGTAAAGAGCTCACCTATAACATGGAGCCGTATTTTACTGATCGCTTTGATATCAAATATATTCCAGACTGTAGCCACTGGGTGCAACAGGAACAGCCGGAGTTGGTGAACCAGTATACCTTGGAGTTCTTGTCCGACCTGATTGAGAAGCCGTAGGGGCGGTTCGCGAACCGCCTGTGCATAATCACTGACTGCTTGCACGCGCAAGCAAAGTGCGCTAGCACGTAAGACATGTCAGCAAAAAAACCCGATCCGTACGTGAGTCTTGGAGAATTCCTGCGTCGTCAGCGAGAACTGTCTCAGCTATCGATCCGTCAACTGGCGGATATCTGCGGGATTTCAAACCCGTATCTCAGCCAGATCGAGCGCGGGCTGCGAATGCCGAGTAGTGTGATTCTGCAATCTCTGTCCAAAGGCTTGAAGCTGTCGGCAGAAACCCTATATACCCAAGCCGGTATTCTTGATCCGCAAGAGACCGAAGAGAGCGATGTGGTCAAGGCGGTCATGCACGACCCGAGTCTGTCCGCCCGGCAACGAGAAATGCTGATCGATATGTACAGCTCTTTTCGGAAGGTAAACGAAGCGGATACATCTGCCTAAAATGTATTTTTTGTCACTAAAGTGACAGATCTTCCTTGTTAAATGCTTGCAAAAATTAGCGATTATAGCTAGCATTATTGCAGGTACAAGAACACTGCTTCTCAGCACTGTAACGAAGGAGGATACCTTGATGGCAAACAATATGTGGACTGATAACCCATTTACCAAAGCATTCGGCGAAATGAATCTCTCCAATCTTCCCAATTCTCCGTTGCTAGCCCCGATGAAAGAGATGGCAGCACGCTATATTGACACCAGTGAACAATGGGCGAATCAAGCCCTTGAGATGAGCGCAAAAACAACGGCCTGGGCGAATAAGACGCCTATCGCACCAATGTTTGAGGCGCAACGCTCACTGGCCAGACAAGTGCTTGGTTCTTCCACGACGCTGGCCCGTCAGATGTGGAGAATTGAGCCCCAAGCGACAGAGGAAGCCTCTACTGAAGCGGTCCAATAAACACGCAACGATAAAGTAGAAAAGAGAACAGGGATCACTCTCTGTTCTCTGGTATGAAAAGGGGCTCCGCACGAGCCCCTTTTTTGTGTTTGGGAGGTGCTTACAGCTGCTCGACGTTCACCAGCTTCTGTAAACGTTCTGTTGAGACGATGAGCTTACGTCCGTCTCGCTGGAGCAGCTGTTGGCGTTCTAACTCACGCATATGTTCCGTGACTTTTTGACGTGAGGCACCGACCAAATCTGCCAGATCTTCGTGCGTGAGCTGCAGAATCAGCAACGTGCCACGATCATCTTGCACGCCAAACTTATGGGCTAACTCTAACAATGCGAGGGATAAGCGTTGGCGTAATCCCAATCCCTGGAAGTGCGCGTAGCGATGTAAGAGCCCAAACCAGCGGCTGACTGTTCCTCCCATAAAAGCACTGAAGTCAGCAAACGGGACGCCCAGGAGAGCTGTCACCAGGGTCTCTGGGGGAAGCTTACCAACCCAGCAGTCGCTAAATGCCTCAGCCCGAAAGGGGCGCTGCATGCCCGGCAGCATTGAGGTGATCCCAAACAACTCACCGGGCGAAATCAGGCTGACCAGAATATCTTCTCCCTCTGATGTACGCAGGGATATTTTGATGACGCCTGAGACTAAGACGTATAGCATGTCAGAGGTCGAGCCTTCGGTGAACAAGATGGTCCGGCGTTCACATCGTTCTAAGGTAATCTGAGACAGAATCTCTTTCAATTGCTGGTCAGAAGCCCGACTAAAGGTCTTCATACGACGGAGTGACATCACATTTAAAACAGGCTGACGTGTCATAGTGCCTCAGTACTATTCACTGAAATCCTCGTCTCAAACAGCTGGAAGAATCTGTTCTTGTCACCTCGGTGACAAAAAAGCAAGAGTCTCCGGGAGTCTCTTAGCAGTATATTAGCAGTATAGCCTGAGAAGCAGGCGAAGAGGTAGTCCGTCCTGATGGACCGGACGCGTCTTTCGTTGTACAATCGCTCGCCAACAGCCCAGGATGGATCAGGATGGCAAGATAGATAGGATAGATAGACGGATGGACTGCACGCTTGACTAGGTCAGGCATGCAGTCTGAGAAGTTCAGGCTTCCGAACCACACTGGCTGAATCTTTTTGTATTGGAGGGAGAGGGGATGCGATCCAAATTTCCAAATAATGTGAGCTCGACTGCGATGTTTGGGCTGTGTCTGTTTGGGCTGAGCTTGCTGTCTGCGTGTGGAGAGCCGACTGAGATGGGGCCTAAGGAAAAGCAGGCGATCCAGATGGTCAAGGCATTTATCCCCGAGGGGGGAGTTTTTAGTGTCATTTCGAATATTGAAAAACGCTCGCAAGACGATGCCCGGGAGGGAAAGGATTGGGAACTCGGACCATGGAAAGCCGGTCTGCCTGATCAGAAGGCCCGGATTATCGAAACCTTGAGTCAATATTTTAATGTCTTTCGGCCAGATGGCGATTATTGGGTGCGGTTCACGTATAAGAATGAGAGTGGGAGCCACGAAGGCGCGTGGGATGTGAATGTCTATACTAAGAAGGTGACTGCCACAAACGATGACGCCAAAACGTTTGAAACGCCTGGGCAATAATCACTGGCTGGGCGGGCTATGCTGAGGGTTCTGGGTTGAGAGTGCTGGCGGTGCCGTTTGGCTGATTTCTGTGTCCTCTTCCGTTTCTTTCTTGTGGATGGGCTGTCCGTTCTCGTTGAGATGCACTTCAGCAGGGGCGGACTGAGACTGGTTCATGCCCTCTGACAGGACCTCTAACAGGGCCTGGTAGACCTGCCGATTCACAATCAGGCCTAAATGCTTGCCTGAAACTTCGAGGTTTTGGCTTGCAGGGTCAATACTGGAGTGCCAGGCAACAACCTCATCTTTCTTGGAAAAGATGGATGTACACGCAATATGTGAGGGAAGCGGAGAAAAGACGCTCTGTTGAAATTGGCATTGGCATTCGAGGCTGCCACATTCGGGTGGAACGTTTCCGCGCAGGCGTCTGAATGGATATAAGGCGTGCGAGGTAAACAAGACGAGTGGATTGACTTCGACTGGCAGGTGAATCGGCGAGCCGACCGAAATAACACTGTTGACCTTTCCGGAGTAGCGGGCACCCAGGAAACGAGCCAGCATTCCGCCCAGGCTGTGACCGATAACAGTGATGGGCTGGCCGGTTTCTTTGATAATGTGATCCAGCCGCCAGCGCAGTAATTCGCCAGTCCGGTTGGGACAGTCGATATTCCAGTCAATACCGGACAGGTAGGCACGATAGCCCAAGCGGCCCAGCCAGCCAGCCATGACCCGGAGTGTCCAATCACCGGCCAAAAAGCCTGGAATGAGAAGGATTGGTTCACCGTTGCCAAGCTGGTTGGGCGGATTTCGGTATACGGGCGCGCGCAGCAAACTGCTTAGTTGCACAAAATAATCGGAGTAAGAAGGGCCCAGTTGCCATCTCGTAGGCATGTTTCATTGCTAGCAAATAGTGGGAAATTTTGCAAGCACTGTGTGTCTCTCTCTATGGCCAGTGATTTGGTCCTGCCTGATCCAGTCCGATTTTTTGTGTCTGCTCGGGATCGGGGTGAATAGTTCATACAGGTCAACGCGTGAAGAGGAAGGGGGAGACATATTCAGTCTGCCTGCTTGTCTTGCTAACTGCTGTTAGCATGATATAAGAGTCTGCCTGAGCGGACGGAAACAGACCACAGACGGGAGGGTCGGATATGCAAGAAACACAGGTAAAGATACCGCGCGAGACACCTTCTCTCATCACGCTCAAGGATGGCTCGGTTGTGACACTCCGACCCATGACTGCCTTTGATGCGAGCCGGATTGTGAGCTTCGCTCAAAGCTTGCCGGCCAATGATCTGTTGCACTTGCGGATGGATATCACCAAACCTGAGGTGGTCAAGCAATGGGTCCGCAACCTGGAGGAGAAGACGACGCTGACAGTGATTGCTGAGGTCAGTGGGCAGATTGCCGGTTACGCGATTTTGCACCACAACCAAGTCACGTGGCAGCGCCACTTGGGAGAGATCCGTATCCTGGTTGGGCCTGCATATCGCTCGCATGGACTTGGCCGCAAACTCGCCCAGGAGATCTTTGCCATCGCCCATGATATGGGACTCCGCAGAATCGTGGCCCAGATGACCCCTGATCAAAAAGCTGCTGTGGCCACCTTTGAGCATTTAGGCTTTCAGCCTGAAGCTCTGCTCTCAGATTTTGTGATTGATCGAGACGGCCGCACCAGCGACCTGATGGTGATGGCGTATGATGTGGCGGGGTTTGGCGAACATACTGTTTGAAAGTAGCGCCTCGACACGCGCTATGCCACCTGCTGCGTCGTCTGTTGTGAAGCTGGCTGCTGTCTAACCCGTTGGGCGGCAGCGTATAGATCATGAAAAGAAGTCTGGAGACACTCTGTGTAGTGCCAGACATCGGGTACCAAATGGGGATCAACCGTTACCCCAATCGTCAGCTTCTGATTATAACTCGCCGTCGCATGAAACAGACCGATATTGGTCGTCAGGGGACCAATCGGGTACAGGGCCAGCCGTTTGTGCCCGGCCAGATACAGCGGAATCTGCGGACCTGGAATATTCAGTGAGACGGTATTGGTCACTGGGTGCGGAAAAACGAGCAGAGTGCTGAGTGCCTGCAGGGCTGGCGGAAAGAGACGTGAGACGGTTTGCAGCCCAGCAAACGTTTGCGCTTGGTTATGGGCTCTGATCTCTTCCATGGCCTCGCGTTCAGCTGAAAAGCGGAGGACGGGGTCGGCGATTCCAGGGTATAAAGGGAGGAACATGGCCGAGAGTGGAAGAGCTGCCTCGCTGCTCTCGGAAGTCGCATGGCCAGACGGGCCATGCCGCCATAACATAACCGGACAGGCAACCCGGAGTTCGAGATTGTCGGTGTTTTTGCCGTGCTCGTGTAGATAACGTCCCAGACCTCCGGCGATAATCGTCAGCACTACGTCGTTCACCGTGCCGCCCAGAATGGACCGAATCGTGCGAATTTCCGGATACGAAAATTCCGCCCAGGCAAATTGTCGCTCAGCTGAGAGCGGGCCATTGAACGATACACACGGGACCGGCCGCAGGAGGCTGGACAGCATGGCGGTGCCGAACTGCTGCTGAGGCGAGCGGCCATCGCGCAAAGAACGCACCAGCCGAAAACTCTCGTCAGTCCAGACGCTCACCGTCCTGGTAACCGTATCGCGTAGTGCGTCTTGAAACAGGGCCAGAAAATCTGGCATAGGGGTCGGTTTCCAGTCTTCAGACGGCGGGGGAGGGGGATCTGTTCTGGGCTTGAGATCATGCAGAACAGTGGACAGGCCAGTCCCTGATATTCCCTCAACCATGGCGTAATGGACTTTGGCAATAATTGCGGTATTGGCGTCTTGTCGGCCATGGACCAGAATCAGTTTCCATAAGGGCTGGGCGCGGTCGAGCGGCCGCGCGAAAAGCTGCCCGCCAAAGGTGGATAAGGTCTGCTCATCGCCAGGCGGAGGCAGCGTCACTTCCTCAACGTGCCGAGACAGATCAAACTGAGGGTCGTCCTCCCAGCTGGGATGGGCAACCCCGAACGGCGCACAGACAACTTTCTGTCGGTAGCGTGGCAGCAGATGGAGCCGCTCTTCGAGTAGGCGTAGCAGAGTCGCGCGTGAGATCTGCCCTTCGTACACGCTGCAACCACCGATGTGCATCGGTTCGTGCGATTTCTCGCAGTACAGAAAAGACGCTTCGAGGGAAGTGAGACGACGACGGTGCTGTTCAGGCATACACGCTCCTTTAACAAAAATACACTAAAATGCACAGCCCGCCTAAGCAAGTGGCAAGCTCGGCTGGGCGACAGCCGGCGGGGTGTGCAACTGAGAGGGTTGCCTTTTTTGTCATCCTTATGACAGTTTGGTGACTGTTGCTGTCAACGCTCATCGTTTGTACACTGCGGAGCATGCGCTGCTTTGAAATAACGTGGAGATTGGGGGGAGCCAATGACACAGGAAGAAATGGTCCAGGAACTCTGGGATCGTGAGAAAATAAAAGAGCTGACCTATGCCTACGGGCTGGCTATTGAAGCCCAGGACGAAGAGCAAATGGCTGATTTGTTTACGGCAGATGGTTCCGTTGATTTCAGCTCCTTGGGGCGGGGGGTCATCCAAGGCCGGGACGCCCTCCAGGAGTTTTACCGCTCGACTTGGCCGCTCCAGGTCAAGCCATTTTTTACCAATCACGTCATTCAGATCCAGGCCAATACAGCGACTGGAACGTGCTCGCTTGAAAATCGGGCGACCCGAGAAGGCCAAAGTCTGATTGGAGCTGGCCGGCTGCATGACACCTATGAGAAAGTTGACGAAGAGTGGAAGTTTTCTTCGCGAAGGGTTGAGATGTTCTACTTCGTGCCGTTGACCGAAGGCTGGGCTAGCTCAGACGGACCGGGCAAACTTTAGAGGGAGCCGCTACGGGAATACGGACATGCCACAAAAGGGGGGGCACAATGGACACAACAGCTGAACAATACACCGCAGGCATTCACAAACTCGAAGAAAAACTGCTGCCCTTTTTGCGGACGATGGAGACCTATCAAGAGCAGCTCCATATGGAGCGTTTGGCCGAACAGCGCAAGGACTTAGGAGACACTGTTGGTGAGCTGTTTCATGGACTCAAGATCGACCTGGCAGCCCTCACCCCTCCAGATCACCTGAAGGATTTCCATACGACTTTTTCCAAAGCAGTTGAGCACTGCGCCGAAGCGTATGGATCTTTCGCGAGTGCGGTCGGGCGAGATTTTGCTATCCGGTTTTTAAAAGGCCGCTTTATCCTGTGTCAGGCCAAGCATTTACTGTACCAAATCCGGGCTGAGTTAGCGCTGTTGCAGGAGTACTGGGTCCTGCCCGATGCTCTGCCCACGCTCGGGGCCCTGGAAACCCGGGCTCCAGACCTTGATGTTCCGGTTGGTCTGATCCGCCACGAACCGACCGACGCCCGATATGCCTACTCACTGTATGTGCCTGAGAACTATACGCCCCAAAAAACGTGGCCGCTGATTGTGTGTCTACATGGCGGGTATAGTCGCGACGACGACTATATCCTGACCTGGCTGCGTATCGCTAAGAGTAAGGGCTATCTGTTGCTCTCGCCCAAATCTTCCCGCGAGACCTGGTCCGCGATCCGCACGCCTGGGACGCAACCGAATCCGGTTATTGACTTGCGCTCCATACGGCTGATGCTTGACGAAGTCTGGGATACGTACGTCGTTGATCGCAGCAGAGTGTATGCCACTGGGTTCTCAGACGGCGGGATTTTCACCCATATTTTAGGGCTGAGTTTCCCAGACCTGTTCACTGGGATTGCACCGGTTGCCTCCCAACTGCATACCGCAGTCGATAACATGCTGCGGCGTGGCCGTGGCACGGAGTTACCGATCCTGTTGGTGCATGGCGAAAAGGACCCCATCTTTTCTATTGACTTTGCCCGCCAGACCCGACAGTTGCTCGACGGCCTAGGCTATCCCTTAACCTTTCATGAGGTCGCCAACTGGGGGCATGCCTATCCGTACTCGATTAACGAGACGGTGGTGTTGCCTTGGTTCGAGAGTTTGGACGCCAAGCCTGCTGCGTAAGATAGTGCTGTACTGTAAAAGCAGCGGTGTTACGATGTGAATACTCTGCACGGCGCGAAGGGATGATGGACGATGCTTCCAAAGGTCTATATCGACGGTCACGTTGGCACGACCGGCCTGCGCATCCGCGAATGGATGGCGGACAGACAAGACATTGAACTCTTGACCTTGTCTGAAGATCTGCGTAAAAGCGATGCCGCCCGCCGCGAGCAGTTGCTTGCCGCTGACATTGCCGTCCTGTGTTTGCCAAACGAAGCGTCGCAAGAAGCTGTCAGCTGGGTGGCGAGCAGCGCTACGCGCCTGATTGATGCAAGCACGGCACATCGCGTGGCAGACGGCTGGGTGTACGGTCTCCCCGAGCTACAGCCTGGCCAGCGCGAGGCTATCCACCACGCTAAACGGGTGGCCAACCCGGGCTGTTATGCCTCAGCTTTTATTTTGCTGACTCGGCCATTGATTGATACTCATATTCTCACCTCAGAGGTCGGGCTCTCTATCCATGCATTGTCTGGTTATTCAGGTGGCGGGCGGTCTTTGATCGAAAAATGGGAAGATTCTGAGCGCGGGCTGGGAGAACTGCCGTATGAGGCACCATATGCTTTAGATGCCAGGCACAAGCATATTCCGGAGATGGTGTGTTACAGCCAGCTGCAGTACGAGCCCCAGTTTATCCCCGCTGTAGGTCCCTTCCGGTGTGGGATGCGGGTCGAGGTGCCACTGCATGTGTCGCTGCTCCCGCCAGGAATGACTGGAGAGGCGATCTGGGACGTGTTTCACAAACGCTACCAGCACGAGCCGTTTGTCACCGTCATGCCTCGGCTGTCCAAAGTCGAAGAGCGCAGCCTGAACCCTCAGGCGTGTAATGGCACCAATCGGCTTGAAATTTACGTATTGCCCCATCCGTCTGGGCATATCCTGCTGGTGGCAACGCTTGATAATCTGGGCAAAGGTGCCTGTGGTGTGGCCATTCAGAGTTTGAACCTCATGTTGGGTTTGCCTGAGACAACCGGGCTGCCGGTGTAGCCCAGGCCATAGGGCTTGTCCGGCGTTTCCTGTGGAAGCCTGCACATCTTTGCTTCTGTCGTTGAGATATCCAGTCATCCAATTGGTCATTACTTGCTGATGCCTACTACAAATTTCCTCGGATCACCCTTTGTCAGCACACGATTTTTGCCGAGTATATCCTTCAAACGTGCAAATAGACCACCGGAGGCATTTGCTGCTTCCCTTTGCGCGCCGTTGAAGTTGAAAATAACGAGACGAACTTCCGGACAAACCTCGAAGCTGCCTTCTTTGGCCTGTTGAAAGAGAGCGCTCCGCCGGCCGCATCCTGCTAAGTCAAGAAAAGTGGTTGCCACGCGACTGTACGACTTCCGTATGCCCTCTGCGCGCTCGGACAATATCTTCTCGTACTTTTCAAGCTGATCAATGACTTGTGGTTTGCCAACTCCCGCTCTAATCTCGGAACTCGAAAAGACCTTTGCTTCATAAAAGACGAGTTTCAGCTTGTTCTTCTCTTCTCGCAAGGCGGCGAAGTCAACTCGTCTTCTTGACCCTGGAAAAGCGATCTCCGTGTCGATTACATTTGCGTTGTCAATCGTGATCTGATGAACGCCTTTCTTTTCGTCGCCTTGAAACAGCTCGGACGTTTTCTTGATTTTCTTGAGGTCTTTCCCAATATCACTATAAAATCCCGTGCTGTTGAAATGTTCGAAGCGACCATTCTCGGATTTAATGTAATTGTTTGGTCCATCGCGGCGTAGATCTTTAAGAAGGTACTTAAAATGCGTCCTGCCGACCAGATGACCACAGGTGTGTTCCAACTTTAGGAGGCTTGACCCATGGAAATAAATATTCAGATAATCCTCCCGAATGCCGATGAAAAGTTCACGATCATTAACGATTTTTTCCCACCAGCCACCATCTTTTTCATACTCGCGGTTCAGAGCCTCAACAAACTCGTCTTTGAGACCACGATTGAATGATTTGGATGCATTCATTACGATTCCTTTCCGTTTCAGACCTCCCACCACACGCCGTCCTCTTGCTGGACGACGTTATTGAAAAACTCCGCGAATCGGTCCGTCTCGAACGAATGGATAGGCACGAGCCGGCGCGGCTTGAGCGCGTCAGCAAAACGCTTCAGGTCAGCCACCGAGGCATGCCCGGATGTGTGGATGACCTGCCAGGGGATGCCGTTGTCTTTGAGCCATGTGATGACCCTCTGCGCGCCATTCTCTTTCAAGTAGCCTTTCCACATCGAATAGCTGAACCCGGCCCCGTCGAGTACCGCCTGCACGCCGAAGTCCCGCATCGTCATGGGCCGAAACAACATGACGGCCCGTCTATGCAGGTCGGGCAGGTGCTGCGGGAATATGCGCTTCGCCCCGTGTCGTTCGAGGTCGTCGAACAGCTCGTTGGTCTTGATGAACACCCGCTGGGCGTGTGGAATGTAGAGCCTCACACTCTCCCAATTGGACTGCGGGATACTGTCCCTACCGGTCGCTTCAAGCACGATAGCGGTATAGAGATCAATGATGAGCGTCCGGCCCGTTTGCTTGGCTGCCCGAAAGATCGTCACCATGCGGTCGATGTTCTGCGCCGAGGCCCAGATGAAGTGGATGCCCCGCGTCTTGCGGAACGCCTGCACGAATTCCTGTTCAAGGGCGGATTCGGTGGAGAAGCCTTCGCTCGTCCCGCTCCGTCCGATCGTGGTGCCTTCCATCAAGAGAACATCAATGTCCTTCGGTGGGTAGTTGATCAACGATTCGACTAGCCCCGCCTTGCGGCCGTGCGCGCGGAAGTCGCCTGAATAGAAGACCCGTCTGCCGTCGCTTTCGACTAGCAGAGCGTAGGCGTCGAACGCGCTGTGATCGACGAGATAGGGCGTGATGTGGAACGGCCCAATGTCTACCGGCTTTTTGTGAGCAATGAAGCGCGGGCTGGCGAAGGCGTGGCTGTTTGGAACGTACGAGCTGGCAGCTTTCAGGATGTTGTGGGCGGCCTTGCCGGTATACACCGGGACGGCCGGCTGGATATTCCGTGCCAGACCGTAGTGGTCCTGATGTGGATGCGAGATGATCACACCCAGCAAGCTGTCGTCGGTCTCTCGGAAACCCGGGACGCGCGGAAGCAGGCCTTCGTGCCCCTCCTCAGGCGCGTCAAGCGGCAGCCCGACATCGAGTACAATGCGCTTTCCTCGCGCCTCGATTTCGATGCAGGTGCCACCGATCTCCTGTGTCCCCCGATGAATACAGATTCTCACATGTCGCCTTGTCCGTCTCTGTTCATCAAGGTCCACTGTTTAAGACCCGTCTGAGAGAGACAGACAGCAGCCGAGGCTATTCTTTGCCCTCTTTGGGCACAAGATTCAGCGACACTGAATTCATGCAATAGCGTAAACCAGTTGGCTGCGGGCCATCTTCGAACACGTGACCGAGATGAGCACCACACGAACTGCACATAGCCTCGGTGCGCACCATGCCATAACTCCGGTCCTGCTCGGTTTCGACGCTGTCGGCATCCAGCGGCTGCCAAAAGCTGGGCCAGCCTGTGCCAGACTCGAACTTGGTGTCTGCTTCAAACAAGTCTGCCCCGCAGCACGAACATTGGTAAATACCCGGATCTTTGGAGTGGGCATACTCACCGGTAAAGGCCGGTTCGGTGCCTTTGCCCCGACACACGGCAAACTGGGCTGGGGTGAGTTCCGCTTTCCATTGTTCTTCGGTTTTTTCGATTTTTCTGGCCATACTGATAACCTCCTCTCCATCCTATTAGCATGGGCGAACGCATTGCCCAACAGGTTTTGACCTCACCCATTCCTGCTGGGGCAGGCATCATGAGAAACTCAGAAATCAACACACTCTTCCAGATTGCGCACAATCTACACATTCCTGGCGGGAAGCATGAAGTCCAGCGCTCGACTCTCGCTGAAACGCTGGGGCTGCGGGCACAGTCATAGTGGACTACAGCATTGGAAATTTCGGATCGAGCCCGAGCAAGACTTTTCCCGCGACTTCTGAAATCGGCAAGGCGACTACGGCATGCTGGGTGATCATATGTACATCGCGGAAATAGCGCTGGATCGGACTGCTGTCCCAAATCGCTCCAGTTCCGGCTGCTTGATACATCAGGTCAATGGCTTGTGCGGATGCTGTTGTGGCGTGGCAGGCGGACAGTCGTAGCAAGGCTTTATCCTGCTGGGTTGTTTTTTCCCCAGCGCTGATCTTGGTCCACACGTCCTGGACCGTCTCAAACATAAACGCGCGGCCTGCCCTCAAAAGTGCTTCAGCCTGCGCGACTTGGAGCTGGACGACTGAGCGCTGGTTAATCAAGCGACGGCTGCCGGTCAAATGTTTTGTTTGTGCCAGCTCGACAAAGGTGTCGATAGCTCCCCGGGCCATGCCAGTTGCAACGCTGGCAACGCTGGTAGCCAGCAGTCCAAAAAGAGGAAAGGCATACAGTGGCCCTGACTGGTAGCGTTTGCCTGCTCCGTAGGCCACAGCACGTTCTTCAGGAACAAACACGTCTTGCACGGCAATATCGTGGCTCCCGCTCCCGCGTAGACCAGATACCGACCAGGTATCGAGAATGTCGACGTCAGATGCCGGAAAAATCATCATCCGCGTTTCCGGGTAGCCGTTTGGTAGCGTGCGGGGCTCGTCGTTTTCTATCACGACACTCGTGCCCATCAGCCACTGACTGTGCTGGCAGCCGCTGTTAAACGGCCAGCGGCCCGTCACTCGGTAACCGCCATCTGTCGGCTGAGCTGTGCCATTTGGAGCGATCGCACCTGCCGTGACGACATTCGGGTCACTGGCATAGATTTCCCGGGCAACCTCTTCCGTTAAGAAAGCACTCGTTGTTCCGCCGGTTGCGCCAATCATGGCGCACCAGCCAGCCGAACCGTCTACCTGGGCGACTGTTTCAAAGACGTGCAACGCCGGGATAAGATCCATTTCTAGGCCACCTAAGCTGGTGGGAAGCATTGAGCGGAAGAGACCGACCTCAGCCATAGCTTGGGCAAGCTCCGGCGGCAAGCGGCGGTCCGTCTCCATCTGGCTCATCCGAGAACGAATCAGTGGAGCAAGGGCGCGGGCGGCTTCAAGGAGGTCAGTTGTTGTGGTTGTCATGCTGGCTGCTTCCTCAGAGATGGAGAGACACCCGGATGGGGCGTCTCTCGTGTGTGACCAGTACACTGCCACACCCTGTCGAACACTATCGAAATTTGGGCATCACCTTCTCAGCAAAACGTCGTAAAGACGCCCAGACTTCTTCCCGCGGCAAACCACCCAGGTCAGTATAGATCCAGTGATGGGTATTGCCGACCAGTTCTTTGGCTTCCGCCACCCGATCAATGCACTCTTCGGTATCGCCACAGATTGCCAGGGCAGACCGGGCCTGCTCAAAATCAACCTTTTCCAGAAAAGTCTTCACGCCCCGGAAGGATTTGAATTGGGTTGCGCCTTCGTAGTCTTTGTTTTCGATCAACGTTGCCACAAAGTGCAAATAGCGCAGATAGTGTTTTTCCCAGACTTCCTTGGCCTGAGCGCGTGAGGTGCCGACATAACAATGATTGCCAGTGGATACGGAAACCTGACTAGGATCATAGCCCGCGGCTTCCAGACCAGCGCGGTAGGTCTGCACGAACGGTGCAAATTGGGCGATCGGTGCCAGGATTGAGGCTAACATCAGGTTATAGCCATGCGCAGCGGCAAACTCGTATGATTCTGGCGTTATGCCAGCCCCAATCCAAATTGGTGGGCGTGGGTTTTGCACCGGACGGGGCAGGACTGGAAGCTGGTTGACCTGGCGGTACTGGCCCGTATAGGTCACGGCGTCTTGGCTCCAGGCTTGGTCAATAATTTCAATGCCTTCGTCAAAGCGCTGGCGGCTCTCGTTCATTGGCAGATTAAAACCGTCGTAGCTCGTTTTCTGGAACCCTCGGCTGACACCAAAGTCGAGCCGTCCACCGCTCAACACATCAACCATGGCATAGTCTTCAGCGAGGCGGACTGGGTCGTGCAGGGGAAGAAGGACAACTGCAGTGCCAATCCGCATCTGGTTTGTCCGCTGAGCAACCGACGCGGCAAAGACCTGCGGCGAAGGACACAGATAATTGCAGAAATGGTGTTCGCCGAGCCATACCATGTCGAAGCCAAGTTCTTCGGCATATGCAATCTCGTCTAGTAAAAAGCTGTAATAATCCTGTGCTGAGCAGTCCTCCGGGTAATAATCAAACAGAGTGAGCAGTCCAAAATTCATACACTGCCTCCTTATGTCTCTACCGCTTTTGCCGATGATTAAGGTAATAAATAGATCCCTTGGATAGGGGGGATTGCGACCTGTGTCAATGTGTTGGTGCCTGGCGTGGGCCTCCTCCTTTCTGTCCGGTGCTCCTACAGCCGGTATAACTCAGCCGCCGCTTTGCCGAGAATCCATTCTTGGTCAGTTTGTGACAGACCACGCATCTGTTTGTTCAGCTCAATGAGTGGGTTCTTATGCGCATCGAGATGAGGGTAATCGGTGGCCCACAGCATCCGCTGGGCACCAATCCATTTGCTCACTTCGGGAATCATGACTTCGTCAACATCGGCCGCGATCCAGCAGTTCTTACGAAACAGCTCGCTCGGTTTTTGGTTCATCGACGTGCTAAAAGAAAACGCTTCATATTTACCATCGGCTCGTTCCATCCAACCAGGCAGCCAGCCACAACCGATTTCTAGCACAACGTAACGTAGGGCTGGAAAGCGCTCCAGCACGCCGCCTTGAAACAGGCAGTTGAGTCCCAAGCGCGAATCCTCGGTGATCTGCATGAAGATATACCACATGGAATTTTCTTCTGCGGTCGGCATGGTCGTGTGCCGGTATAAGCCGTTACCCAGAAAGTCCGGTCGGACTTGCACATGGGTCGAGATGGGCAGACCAGATGCCTCGACACACGCCCAGAACGGATCGTAATACGCGGCGCCAATCGGAATGCCGTTGCTCGGGAAGGGGGTATAAAACAGCCCTTTGACTGTGTCCTTGAGGCGCTCAATCTCGGCGATGGCCAGGTTCACGTCGCGCAGATTAATCTGGGCAATCGGAATCAGGCGGTCCGGATGGCCGGAGCAAAAATCGAGCAAATAGTTATTATACGCCCGGCAATAGGCGGCTGACAGCTCTGGGTCGCGACACTCGCCCTCCCAGCAGATGCCAATCGTCGGGTACAGAATGGCGATATCAATGCCCTGTTCGTCCATTTCCTGAATGCGGACGCTAGGATCAATGCCCCCTTGGGTGCGTTGGGCGACTTCCCAGTAGGTCAGTTTGCCGGGAGTCATGATCTCCCGCGGGTCCTGATACGCGCCCCCCAGAATACCGATTGTCCCGCCTTGGAGAAGCTGGCTCTTTTGCTGGTCGATTTCAAGATATTCAAGTCCTTGCTCGTCTACCGCAAGACGCATAGCCCGGTCGCGGTATTGGGGTTCAAGATAGCGTTCCCACAGATCAGGTGGTTCTAAAATATGCCCATCGGCATCAATCACAAGAGGTTTTGACATAGACGTTGTACTCCTACTCGAATGTCACTGGATTTGGGAATTTGACGGTCTAGTGAGCTGGTTTTGTTGCTTGGGCACTCTGTCGAGCGAGTATCCGGGCCGTCCAAGACGCGACGTGAGGTGGAGGGGTAATTTCCATGAGGGGCAAGAATTCAACAAACGGGGTGTAGCAGATTTCAACTAAGCTGTAGCTATTGCCGACCACGTAGTCTTTGCCCAGCAGCTCATGGTCAAGAATCTCCAGGTGGCTCTCAATGTCCTGTTTGGCCTGAGCCATGACGGCTTCGTTCCATCTCTCTTTGGGCAGAAAACGTTTAGGAAAGATAATGGTGCCGGTTTGCCGCGCAAGTTGGAGGTCGCACAGCTTCATGTGCTGCGATACGCGGACACGTTCACGCGTATCAGATGGCACGAGTGGGGGTGTTGGGTGGGTTGCTTCCAAATACTCCAAAATGGCTGTGGATTCGTACAGCACAAAGCCGTCGTCTTCTTCCAGAGTTGGCACCCGGCCATACGGATTCAGCGACAGATACGGCTGCTGCTTGTGAGCCCCAGCCGTCATATCGATTTCAACAAACTCGGTCTGTGTATCCAAGCCTTTTTCAATGAGCGCAATACGGACCCGGCGGGAAAATGTAGACAGCGGATGATGGTGGATTTTGAGCATGGAGCGCCTCCTTCTGTTCACTCCCCGCATACTCTTTCCTTCCGAACCCTGCAAGTTATCTTGCTGGATGATCCGGGTGGGGGCGTCGTCAGGGGAGAGGTTTATGGTTGACCTGCCTCCCGCAACTTGGCATGAAAGGCACTAAGAGCTATTTGAATCGTCCCAAAAAGGAGGAAGGTATGAAACTTGGTGTTGCAATGTTTGCGACGGATTATGCGGTGCCACCGGACCAGTTTGCCAAGGAATGTGAAGAGAGGGGCTTTGAGTCGGTATGGTACCCGGAGCACACGCATATCCCAGCCAGCCGCAAGAGTCCCTGGCCGTTGGGCGGAGAGTTGCCGCCCGATTATTGGCATACCCATGATCTGTTTGTGTCTCTGATGGCTGCGGCCGCAGCGACGAAGACAATTAAGGTCGGCAGTGGTATCTGTTTGGTTATTGAGCATGATCCGATCAAATTGGCCAAAGAAGTCGCGTCGGTTGACATGCTGTCGAACGGGCGTCTGCTCTTTGGCATTGGCGGTGGCTGGAATGCCGAAGAAATGGAAAACCACGGTACTCCGTTTGATCGTCGCTGGAAAATACTGCGCGAGAAGATCGAGGCAATGAAGGCGATATGGACGGAAGAAAACGCTGAATACCACGGCGAATTTGTGAATTTTGACCCGATTTGGTGCCACCCCAAGCCCGTCCAGAAGCCCCATCCGCCGATTCTGTTGGGGACCCATACCTCAAGCGGTCTGAATCGGGTAGTGAATTACTGTGACGGCTGGATCCCCGTCGGTGGCGGTTTGCAGGATGTGAAAGAGATGACGGCTGACCTGCGTGGCCGGGCGGAAAAAGCGGGCCGCTCACCAGAAGAGCTTTCGATTACGATGTTTATGGCAAGCGATAATGAGTCACAGCTCGGCCAGTATCAGGAGCTGGGTGTCGAGCGGGTTGTTTTTGGCGCACCGTCCGAAGGCGCAGACAAGGTGCTGCCGCTGCTTGATAAATATGCCGCATCAGTGCCCAAGTTCTCCTAACCGGATTCTCTCTTCTCCTGTCTTTTCTTCTTCCCTCTCCCTCAGGGAGAGGGCTCGGGTGAGGGTGTTGGACTCAGCGTAAAGCTGAATTTTTCCTCACTCCGGAGGCCTCTATGAAACTCGGCATGATGATGTTTTCGACTGACTATTCCATGCGTCCTGACGAATTTGCCCGTGCATCTGAGGAGCGTGGCTTTGAATCGGTCTGGTTCCCCGAACATACCCATATTCCAGCCAGTCGTCAGAGTCCGTGGCCCATCGGTGGCGAGCTGCCCAAAGAATACTGGCACGCACATGACCTGTTTGTGGCCATGATGGCCGCGGCCGCGGCAACCAAAACAATTAAAGTCGGGAGTGGCATCTGCCTGGTGATTGAACACGACCCGATCAAATTGGCCAAAGAGGTTGCTTCAGTTGACCGACTGTCCAACGGACGGCTCATTCTTGGTATTGGCGGTGGCTGGAATGCCGAGGAAATGGAAAACCACGGCACGCCGTTCGAGCGTCGCTGGAAAGTGCTGCGCGAGAAGATCGAAGCGATGAAGGCCATCTGGACGGAGGAAGCAGCCGAGTATCATGGTGAGTTTGTCAATTTTGATCCGATCTGGTGTCACCCCAAGCCGGTCCAAAAACCCTATCCACCGATTGTCCTGGGCACCCATACCTCAAGTGGCATGAACCGTGTTGTGCGCTATTGCGACGGCTGGATTCCCATCGGTCTGGTCATGAAGGATTTGGCCGAGAGTATCAAGGACCTACGGAGCAGAGCCGAGCAGGCTGGTCGTGATCCCCGAGAGATCTCGATTACCATCTTCAGCGCACCAGGCAAAGAAGAGCTGCTGCGGCAGTATGAAGACCTCGGCGTGGACCGAGTTGTTTTTGGCGCACGGCCTCAAACAGCCGACAAGGTCCTCCCCCAGCTGGATAAATATGCCCAGTTTGTGCCGAAGTTTTTGTGATAGTCCTGTGTCTGCCTGGAAGGATTAGCGTCCCCGAAACGTCGGCGGCCGTTTCTCAACAAAAGCTTTGACTGCCTCTCGGAAGTCTTCGGTTTGCGAGACCCGCACGAGGCGGTCGGCTTCCATGTCGAGGCAGGCACGCAGATCCTGCGTGACCGCCCGATTCATATTCTCTTTCATATAGCGTATCGCGATTGGCGGGCCGGAGGCGATGCGTTTGGCGAGTGCCATGGCTTCTTCCTGGAGTTTGTCATCGGGCACAACACGGTTGACGATACCAAGCCGTTCGCATTCCTGAGCACTGACTCGTTCTGCGGTGTAGTACAGCTCTCGGGCTTTAGCCGTCCCTACCAATTGGGTCAGAAACCAACTGCCCCCATAATCGCCGGACAGACCAATATTGCGGAAGGCGCTAGTGATAAACGCACTCTCGGCAGCAATGCGGATATCACACGACAGGGCAATCGACATGCCTGCTCCAGCAGCCGGACCGGGTAGGGCGGCAATGACAGGTTTTTCCAGCTCGTAGAGCATGGCGGTCAGCGTCGCCTGCTTGTGGCGTAAGGTCGCGATTTTCTGTTCGGTTGTCTGTTCGGTCGGGGGTCCTGCATTCATACTCTTGACATCCCCACCGGCACAGAAGGCGTTGCCCGCACCGGTCAGCAGAAGACAGCCGACCTCGGACATGGCTGCCAGCGCGGGAATCACGCGGCGCAGGGCCGGGGTCAGACTGTCGGACAGGGCATTCCGAGCTTCCGGGCGGTTCAAGGTGA
The DNA here is from genome assembly GCA_965231765.1 of Binatia bacterium. Taxonomy (GTDB): domain Bacteria; phylum Desulfobacterota; class Binatia; order Bin18; family Bin18; genus JAAXHF01. The sequence continues at coordinate 983,369 of OZ246887.1, read as the reverse complement.
CAACCCCAACGCCGTCTTCGATACGGCACAAGAGTTGATCTGTGCCTGTCTCAATCCGACGACTATTCGTATGAGCGGATTGTGCTGACATGTATGCTCCTCTTTATGTCGCGTCTTTACGGTAGGCGACCTGTCCATTCAGCACGACTGCTTCAACCTGAGACGTATACTCAAACGGGTCGCCATTGAACAGGACAACGTCTGCATCTTTACCAGGCTCAAGTGAACCCACTCGGTCAGCAAGGCCCAGAATCTTGGCCGCATCCAGCGTGATTGCTTGGAGCGCGCGGTCAAATCCGAGACCGTTGACCATAGCAATCGCGGCTTCAAACAGGACAACCCGCGTTTTGGGTACATAGGATTCAAAACCGGACTGGATGGCGATAAGGATATCTTTGTCAGCCAGGATGGCTGCATTCTCCACACTCGTGTTCAAGGTCTCCGGACTACTGACACGCTGCATGGTCGGGTGGACAAGCACTGGCACGCCGGCTTTTTGAATGGCCTCAGCGATGAGGTAGCCCTCCGTCGCCGCATCAAGAATGAGTTGCAAACCGAACTCGTTGGCAACCCGGATGGCGGTCAAAATATCATCCGCGCGGTGAGCGGTGAAAAGCGCTGGCAGCTCGCCGAGCACGACCTGGGCCAGCGCTTCTTTTTGTAGGTCGCGGGCCGCTGGCGGAGCGTTTTCTCCTTGTGGGGGTGTGTCTTGCTGCTGTGTATTGTAATAGTGCGCGGCCAGCAGCGCCTGGCGGATGAGGGCGGCTGTTCCCATCCGTGTCGTGGGGAGCTGTTTTTTCTCAGCATAGGTCTTTTTGGGGATTTCGCCTAAATTAAAGAGCATGCTTGACGGAAAACGGACCGTCATTGCCGCGACGGTTTTACCGGCTGTTTTAAAAATGCCAGCTTGTCCAGCAATCGGGTTGCGGCGGCCCGGCCCGGTCTGAATGACAGTCACTCCGTGTTGGAGCAAGTAATCTAACAGTGGCTCAGCCGGATTAAAGCCATCAATAACACGCAGAGCCGCCTGGTTCGGGTCGGTGGCTTCGTCTTGGTCTTGATCGGCAGCTACGTTATAGACACCGGACAGTCCGACGGTCGAGTGTGCATCAATGAACCCAGGTGTCACCACGGCTGCGCGCAGGCGTTGATAGTCGTCGGGTATCTGGACTGCTGCGCTGAGCCCGACAGCGGTAATTTTGCCGTCTACAATAAGGACTACTCCGTCAGTAAGCGGTCCGCTGGCTGATAGGGTATGGACGACGTGGCCTTCCACTGCGATTTTTTGTGCCCAGGCTGGCACGGCGACTGTACCGAGCCCGAAGGCAAACCCAAGTTGGGATAGAAAGAATGGGGAAAATAGACAATAGATCAGGCTGCGTTTCATTCTGCTGCTCCCCTATTTTCAGTTTCCCGACTGCCCGGTTGGTGAGATGCATTTCCTGCCCGCCCTTCAGATTCCGGATACCGCCCGGCAACGGCAAATCCACCCGTCGCGTAGTATGTATCGCCTGGCCGATTGCGGTCAAAGACAACTGTGCCCTCGACATAGGTGGCGAGGACCTGGCTATAGACACTGAATGGAGGACCGGACAGCACGACCAAATCAGCATCTTTACCCACTTCAATCGAGCCAATACGGTCCTGGAGGTCGAGCATTTCAGCTCCATGTATAGTTAAGGCTTTGAGCGCTCCTTCCTCGCTCATCCCACCTCGGATAGCAAGGGCTGCTGAGCGCAGCAGAAAACGAGAGTCGGTAACCGGATCATCAGTGTGAATGGCAACTGTGACCCCGGCTTTTTCAAGCACAGCGGCATTGGCAAACGCAAACTGGGCGGCTTCGTGTTTGCCACCCGGCGAGTCAAGAACAATGATTGAGCACGGGATATGCCGTCGGGCGATTTCTTTGGCGACTTTGTAGCCTTCTGTCACATGCTGCAAAACAAGTTTGAAGCCAAACTCATCGGCCAAGCGCAGCACCGTCAGAATGTCATCCGCGCGGTGGGTATGAAAATGGACCGTGCGTTTGCCGCGTAAGATTTCGACCACCGGCTCAAGTGTGAGGTCTCGTTCGGGTTCTTGAGCGGGCGCCTCTTTTTCATCCTGTTCTTTGTGTTGCGCCTTCGTGTAGGCAGCCCACTTCTTTTGGTAGTTCTGGGCTTTCACAAAGAGTTGGCGCTGAAGCGCAGCCACAGCCATGCGGGTTGCAGGGGCTTTCTTTTGCGAGCCATAGGCGCGTTTTGGATTCTCGCCATTGGCCATTTTCATACCCCCTTGGACACTGTCCAGGGCAGTCGGATGAATAAGCATGTCGTCTATGGTCTGTCCCCGATACTTGACATAGGCAGTCTGTCCCCCGACTACGTTACTGCTGCCAGGCATAATATTAGCCGTGGTGATACCGCCAGCCTGGGCCATGCGAATACCAGGGTCGGCAGGCGAGATGGCATCCAAGGCGCGCAGACCGCTTTGCACCGGACCCGTCTTTTCATTTGTATCGGCATGAGCTGGGACATGCGGGCGTGAGGAAACCCCCAGGTGGGAGTGGGTGTCTACCAGGCCAGGAATGATGACCTTGCCACTCAGGTCTTCGACAGTCGCGTCGGCTGGGATTTCAATCTCATCCGTCGGTCCACTGGCTGTGATTTTTCCAGCTTGGATAACGATTGTTCCCGTTTCAATTGTGCCGTGTGCGACGGTATAGATGGTGGCATCTCGTAATACGAGCGGCGTTTGCGAAGGGGGTTGAGCATGTACTGTGAAGACGCTTCCCAAAAGGAAGCCAGAGCTAAGCCATTTCCATCGCATGTCAGTATCTCCCCAAATGAAGAATCAGTCAGTGCCACTGACTACAATAGGAAAAAGACTTCAGTCCAGCAATGGGAGAAGGGCTCATTTCCTATTGCCGGTAGGGCCAGGCTTGGGCGCGGGAGGAACGTATATGCCACTCGACGAAAACAAACTCTAGCAGTTTATGAACACGGCTCTGCAAGAGGCGACGACGACGTCTCACGCTTCGGTTTTTTTGCGCCGAATGGTGTGGCTAGCGAGAGGAGGGGGCAGTTCTGGAGCAGTGGAAGAATCGAGCTGATTCTATTCGAGGAGGCTGGGAGTGAGGAGGGTGGGCATCTCTGCCCACCACAATGTATACATTCTACGAGATCGTATCCGTAAAATTCGGCAGCACTTTTTTTGTGAGGAGCTCAAAACTACGCATCGAAGCCTCGTGCGGAACGAGCTCATTATACGTGTACAGCCACAGGTACTCGGCCGGTAAGATTTTCAAAAGTTGCTCAAATTTGCGCGACACGGTATCAGGCGTGCCGCAGATGGTGAGGCCACGCTCGACCATGGCTTCAAAGTTATTTGGCACGGCTCGGTAATCTTCGTCGAGTCGGGCGATAGCCGCATTAAAACCAAACGGTTCAAAGAAATTGTTCCACAGAAAGCAGCCGCTCTCGCGCCCGATAGCCAGGGCTTCTGCGTCGCTATCGGCAACAATAACTTCTCGCACCAAGCCAACCCCTTGACCAAAGGCTAAGTCTCGTCCGGCTTCTGCACCACCAGCTTGGCAGGCTCGGAACTGACCTGTCGCAATATCGGGATCACAGACAATCGTGATCGGCACCACGTTATTTTTGGCTGCCCATCTGACTGAAGATTCAGAAAAACTAAACGGCTGAAACAGCGGCGGATGCGGTTTCTGATACGTCTCAGGCACAGTCCCGATCTCAGTCAGCATGCCTTTAGCATCTACGCCCTGACCATATTTGCGGGTGACCTCGTGGGCTGGCCAGAACACATTTGGCGGCGGAATCTGCCAGTGTTTGCCTGAATGGCCGAAGGTCGGATTGGTCCAGGCCTTCATAATGATGTCAAAGTGTTCCTGATACAGTTCCTTTTTGAGTTCCTCGTAGCGTTCGGGATCAGTGGTGTTGTCAGCCAAACCATCGTAGTGCTGGCCGATGGTGTTGACCCAGCGAGGCTGATAACCTCGGGCAAAGCCAGCAAAAGCACGGCCTTGAGTGACTTGATCGAGAATGGCGATATCTTCGGCTACGCGGATAGGATTCTGACACGGTAGGACCAAGCCGAGCTGCCCAACCCGGATATTTTCGGTCTGCATGCCCAGGTACATGTCGAGCATAATCGGATTGGTCGAGACTTCCTCGCCTTCGACATGAAAATGATGTTCGGTGAAACCTATGCCAAAATAGCCGTGGGCATCCAGGTATTGGGCCTGCTCAGCCAGGTGCCGTAACATGCGTTGGTACAGGTCTGTCCGTCGGCCAGCCATGCCCTGCTGAATCTCGGCCTTACTGCCAATACTCGGTAAATAAAAAACGCCAACTTCCATTTGTCTATCCTCCTTGGCCGCCTCTTACACATACGGAGCCGCAGCTCATGTCGTGTCTTTCTTGGTTCGATTGGTCTGGCATCCTATACCAGAAAGAAGCAGTCAGCGAGAGCCCGTTGCGAGCATGTGTGAAACGGGAGTTGACTCAACGGCTCTTGCCGATCAATCTGTGCTGCTGTACTCGGCAATGATCCAGCGATCCAGTCCCTGCAGACATGCTGGCAAACATGCTGAAAAATTCCTGGCCGAAATAAGGAGGCTGATCATGAAACTCGGACTGTTCGGCATCAACATGGGACCGTGTAGTACGCCCGACGCATCTGCACGGGTGGCCCAAGCTGCTGAAGCGGCTGGCTTTGAGTCTGTCTGGGCGGGAGAACACGTTGTACTCCCAGAACCGCAAGAGCCGCCTTCGCCCCTGCCGTCAAACTATCCCATGTTGGACCCTAATATCGCCTTTGCCTATTTGGCCGGCCAGACCAAGACGATTCGTATGGGCACCGGTATTATCATTTTACCCCAACGCAATCCTCTGGTACTGGCCAAAGAAATGGCTAGCCTGGATGTCCTGTCAAATGGCCGGCTGATTTTTGGCATTGGCATTGGCTATCTCAAGCCTGAGTTTGACGCGTTGGGTATCCCGTTTGCGAAAAAAGGCCCGCGTACTCTCGAATACCTGGAAGCCATGCAAACCATCTGGAGCCAAGACCAACCGACGTATAAGGGCGAATTTATCTCTTTCAGCGGTGTGCAAGCGTTGCCTCGGCCGGTCCAAAAACCTCATCCGCCGGCGGTGTTTGGGGGCATGACTCCTCACGCGTTTCAGCGCTCGGTCACCCATGCGAATGGCTGGTATGGTTTTGGCCTGGATGTTGATGGCACTAAGAAATGTCTCGATGGCTTGCAGGAAGCCCAGAAAAATAATGATCGGCCGAATGCGCTCGGCAAGCTGGAGATCAGCGTCACGCCAATTGGGCGGATTGATCTTGACACAGCCAAACGTTTTGCCGATAGCGGTGTGGATCGCTTGGTTCTGCTGCCACCAACCCAGTCCGATAAAGAACTCTTCTCACTCACCGGTACCGAGCAAGAGTTGACAGATTATGTCAAACAAGTTGGCGATACGGTTATTGGACACGTGAAATAGCTGGGGCGAAAAAAGAGAAGCGACGAGAGAATAGACGAGACACTATTGGAACACACATCCTCTGATTCTTCTGCCTCCGCGTTCTCGTATTCTGCTTTTCAGCGTTATTGGATCTCCCGGCTGCTCTCAACGCTTGCGACCCAAATGCAGTCGGTTGCGATTGGCTGGCAAGTGTATGATCTGACCCATCGGCCGCTAGACCTGGGGTTTGTCGGCTTAGCCCAGTTTTTACCTGGCTTGGGGCTCGCCCTTATCGCTGGGTATGTCGTTGATCGTTATGATCGGCGCCTAGTTCTTGCCTTATGTACCGGGCTGGAAGCCGTCTGCTCGGTCTTGATGCTTGTCCTGACCCTGAGTGGCAATACCAATGTCATTCCCATTTTCGGCGTTCTGATCCTGTTTGGCATTGCCCGGGCGTTTGTTTTTCCGGCTGGCGTAGCGCTCATGCCAAACCTGGTGCCAGCGCGTCACTATGTGAACGCGGCAGCCTGGAGTTCGTCGGCATGGCAATCGGCGACAATCGCCGGTCCTGCGGTCGGGGGGATGTTGTACGTCTTCGGGCCAGAGGTCGTGTACGGTATCTCTGGATTCCTGTTACTCGGATCTTCTCTGTTGGTGGTGTCAATTTCCGTTGAACGCATTGTGACAGAGAAGAAAGCCCCCGATTGGGCGACTGTTGTTGCTGGCATCCGCTTCATCCGTAGTCATCCAATTGTCCTTGGGGCGATCTCGCTTGATCTGTTTGCCGTTCTTTTGGGTGGGGCTACGGCGCTCCTGCCAGTCTACGCCCGGGATATTCTGTTTGTCGGACCGACCGGATTGGGCATTTTACGCAGTGCGCCTGCGGCTGGAGCACTGATTACGGCACTGATTGTTGCCCGAAGGCCGATTCGACACCATGCTGGGTGGATTTTGTTGGCCACGGTTGGTGCGTTTGGGGCGGCCACGATCGGCTTTGGATTATCTGAAACGTTGTGGGTCTCACTTATCATGCTGTTTCTGATGGGCGCGGCTGATATGGTCAGCGTGGTAATCCGGCGCGTGTTAGTCTTGGTTGCAACTCCAGATGAGATGCGCGGTCGGGTGAGCGCGGTCGAGTCAGTTTTCATCGGCGCATCAAACGAGCTGGGAGAGTTTGAGTCCGGGGTGACGGCTGCCTGGTTTGGGATCGTCCCAGCCGTTGTCCTTGGCGGGTTAGGGACGCTTGGCATTGTGACGCTGTGGGCGAAAATATTTCCGCAGCTCAGACAGGTTGATGCGTTGGAAACGCCTCAATTACACTGATTGCTGAAGGGATGCGTTCATTAATCACAGCTCTCGTATGGCTGGCATGATCTCCTCGGCGAACCGACGTATAGCGACCAGCATTTTTTCATGGGGGACCAGACCACCTGGATTAAATGAGCATAAGAGCTGATCGCACTGGATCGTTTCTTGGATCGTACGGATCTTGGCAATACACTCTTCTGGATGGCCATAAATCGCCATGCGTTCCTCTGCGACAGCATAGTCGAGACCAGCTCCGACGGGATGGTGAGCGAGGCTTTTCGCAACTTGAGCACGGACATCAGCTTTGTCGTTGCCAGGATAGACAAAGAAGAGGGCGGAGACGCCACCGGCTGTCCGCGAACCGTGGACTCCTTCACAGGTTTCGCGATACAGGTTCAAGTGAGTCATAAACTCCGTTGGCCAGGAATGAATCGGGGCAGCCATGAGCATCTGATAGCCACGTCGTCCGGTGAAGATCGCCGTGCTGGGGCTGTTGGCGGCAATATGAATAGGCGGGCGGGGTTGTTGGATCGGTTTAGGCACAACTTCAACCGCGTCAAAATCGTAATACCGCCCGTGATGGGAGAAACGTTCATTTGTCCAGGCTTGTTCGATAATCTCAAGCGCTTCCTCAAAGCGTTGGCTGCGTTCTTCCCAGGGGATGCCAAACGTTTCAAAGTTATGATTCCACGTCCCACGTCCAGCTCCAAACTCCAAGCGGCCATCACTCAGCATATCGACCGTCGCAGCTTCTTCTGCCACGTGTAATGGATGGTGGAGGGGCAGCTGACTGACACCAATCCCGAGCCGGATACGCTTCGTCCGACCCGCCAAGGCTGCGGCAACAGTCAACGGTCTGGGCATAACAGAAAACGACGGCGCAAAATGGGCTTCGGCCAGCCAGACCGAATCAAAGCCGAGTTCATCGGCATACACAATTTGCTCCAAGGTTTCCCGATAACGGGTCTGCATGGATTGCTCGGGGGCACACGGGAGCTGATAGAAAAGGCCACACTGCATAGTGAAAATCCTGTGGAGAGTCTTCTGCCTTATCAACCCCTGGAAAAGGAAATGCAAGAGGCAGCTGATGAGATTTTAGCCACAGACAGCGCTGAAGAGGATATGGGTGCAGGGCGGAGACGCAAGCTGCCCTTGTTTGTCCGTCCATTCTTCTTTATCTTTACGTCTCGCAGACTTCGGATCGTTGCTGGCTCCTATACTTCTGAGGCAGGACTGTGAGCTGGCTGTTCTAAGGAGGCATCCTGTATGAGACTGGAAGGCAAAGTTGCAATCATCACCGGTGGCGCAAGTGGCATGGGCCAAGCAACGGTCATGCGCTTCCTTGACGAGGGAGCACGGGTTGTTATTGCGGATTACAATGCCGAGAATGGCGAGCACACCTTAGCCCTAGCCAGGGAGGCTGGCCATACTGCCAGCGTTCGGTTTATCCGCACCGATGTGGCAAAAGAGCCCGATATTATCGCTATGGTCGATTTGGCGGTTTCAGAATTCGGCCACCTGGATATTATTTTTAATAATGCTGGTGTCGGCGGTGTTGTCGGACCAGTCTGGGATATCGAAGTGGACGAGTGGGATTATACGTTTGACGTTCTCACCAAAGGCGTTTTTCTAGGCATCAAACACGCTGCACGAGCGATGAAGAAACAAGGCCAAGGCGGGGCAATCATCAATACCGCCTCGACTGCTGGACTGAGTGGTGGCTCGGGTCCATTGGTCTATTCTGCGGCCAAAGCAGCGGTGATTAATTTAACAAAATCTTCTGCCGTGCAGTTGGCTCAAGATCGCATTCGCGTCAATGCTATTTGTCCGGGGGGCATTCTGACTGGGCTGACCAACCAAGGCGACCCGGACGCGGCTGCAAAGACGCTCGATACCTTCCAACCCTGGCCCGAACATGGCAAGGGAGAAAATATCGCAGGAGCCGCTGTGTTTTTAGCGAGTGAGGATGCTGCTTTTGTCACCGGTGAAGCTCTTGTTGTTGATGGTGGGCTGACGGCGCTTGGGCCAGATATGTGGCGGCGATTCTCGATTAAGCAAGAATCCCAAGCTCGGAATAGTCATGTCAACCGTGGCAGCACGGGGGAGGCGGTTACATCGCGGCGGACAAAAGAGATATAAAGGAATCCTGCATCGTTTAAGGCTGATGCGGATGTGAAGCAAAACGTTTATGATGAGGCTTACGGGTGCCGCGTTCATCCGCTATACGGCACCCAACAACGCCGAGTCTACAGACGACATAGAGCCCCAGGAGTCCGGAGTTCAGCTGGTACATAATGGGGCTTGCGACTATATGCATAACCCAGGAGGTGTCCATGGCGAATCGAGGCGGCCCAAGCGTCCAAAAACGCTTACGAGAAAGAGCACGTCAACAGAAACAGCAAGAAAAATTGCAAGAAAAGGCTTCTCGTCGGGCAGATGCGAAAGAGCGCAAGGAAGCGGCAGGCCCCCGACTTCCAGGTGAAGAAGATCCAGAAATTGCTGCTATTCGCCCAGGCCCTCAACCCTTACCCATCGAGTGGCAAGATAGAGAAGAACTGGAAGAAGAACAGGCCGAGGAGTGATGCGTCTACTCGCCTGGAAACCAAATCGCGATCTGGACAAGTAGTTCAAGAGCCAGGGATTTTGTAGGACGGGTGGCCTTACGGTCCACCCGCTTCTGAGTGTCGTGGCTACCTGATCTTAATCGCCCCTCTTTTTATTTGCCCGTTACTTCCCTGTGAAATTGGGCGGCCGCTTTTCTAAGAAAGCTTTGCGGCCCTCTTCAAAGTCCTTCGTTTGACGAGCGTAATACAGTGCTTGGCCCTGATATTCGTACGCCTTTTCAGGCTCCGTTGTTTCCCAGCCGTGAATAACGGCAGACTTGGTATAGCTGTAGGTCAGGGTCGGGCCTTGGGCAAACTCGCGTGCCCACTCCATGGTAGCTTCTTCAAGTTGCTCTACGGGAACAACTCGGTTGACAAGCCCCCAACGCTCAGCCTCTTTGGCTGAAAGCTGCGGGGCGCGTAACGCCCATTCCATAGCCTTACCAATGCCAACAAATTGTTGGAGCAAGCTGGTGCCCGTGGCAATACCGCGTTTCACAAACGGGATACACAGGGTTGCGGTGTCTGCCATCACTCGGAGATCACAGCCCAATGCCAGATTAAACCCCGCCCCGTGGGCATGCCCGTTGATCATGCCGATCACAGGTTTCGATAGGGCGCGCATCTTGGCTAAGACCAGCGGCCAGCGACCCTCGCCTTGCACATATTGTTTGACCGGGTCGTCGTAGACACGATATGGCTCGCCAGGTTCAGCCATGCCTTTTAAGTCATCACCGGCGCAGAAGGCCCGGCCTGCACCAGTCAGAGTGACCACTCGTATATCATCATCACGGTCACAGTCCTCAAATGCCTGCAATAATTCGAGCCCGACGCGGACGTTAAGCGCATTGAGCCGCTCTGGGCGATTGAGGGTAATACGACAAATGCCTTCTGCCTGCTGTACTAAAACATACCGGAACTCCATGCTGCGTCCTTTCTACTCTGTAACCCAGTTGGGCAAAGTTTGGCAAAATTGAGCAAAATCAAAATTGATCACCGAGCATAAGCGGCTCAGCTCTGAGGCACAAGGGCTCAGCGGCTTATGAGCTCATAGTATGTAGAAGGAGGAGAAGGGTACGGACGAGAGACGCAGGAGGGCGCCAGGCTTCCTGTCCATTGCAGAAGAAGTGGGATTAGCGCAGGGTCGTCGGGGTGGTTTCAGGGCTCTGGACGTATTGCTCTGAGGTGTCCTCTGAAGACGCGTCTTTCGTTTGTACACCTTCAGCGTCGGACGACGCCTCAGGCAGGGGCACTGGCTGCTCTTGCGTCGCGACCTGAACCGGCAGTTCGTCTCCCTGAAAAACAAGCCGCCCGGCAGCTTCTTGGGCATCAACTTTTGTTTGCATGGCTGCCGACAGTTCTATCGACCGCTCGTTTGGGAATTTCTCTGCATCAATAGCTGGGCGCAGGAAAAATTCTTCCGGATATTTCACTTCAGCTTGCGTCTTGATCGATGTATCAAGATACCACTGGCGGCGCATAAAATCTGGATTGAAATAAATCTCGGCTTCTTTGTCATCCCAATCAATGACCTTGTGGCTGTCGTTGGACAGATACGACATGATATCGCCGGGCATATGCCAATGGACGAGGAAACGGGTGGCATACCCACGCTCGGCCAGGCCAGGATTGAACATATCACCCATCCGCACTTCAATATTCATCAGTTTGCCTGCTGGATCATACAGTTCGGATCGGAGAGGAAAAAACGAGTGTTTGTCCACCCAGAAAAGCATCCGAGGGGCGTAATAATCTGGAATCCAATCTTCACGTGAAACGGCTTCTATGACGTAGCACTCCACTCCACCATGAGCGGTATAGTGGGCGTAGGATTCACCCATGAGCTTGAGGGCCTGAGTTTGATGCTCTCGAAATTCGTTACTCTGGACGTCTCTGAGAATGACCGTCGGCCGCGTGTTTGGAAAACGGACGCCCTGGTAGAGTACATCGGTCCCAATAATACGCCAGCTGAATTCCCAGGCGTCACGCCCGAAAGAGTCATCTCGGGTCATCGCCATGTTGGGATAACGGCTCTGCCGCCGCCCCGGCACCTGATGGCGCACACGGCGAATAGACGACGAATAACGGAAACGCTCTTCCTTTTTGTAGAACTCTTTATCCGTACGGTAGCGAATCGCAATCCACTGCGAGCCTTCGGCAGCTGGTGGCGCGACCCCCTGGCTCAGCGAGCGATATATTTCTTCGCCTGGTTTGAGTTCGAGGTAGGCTTTCACGCCTGAGATACCAGGCATACTGGGTGCATAATTGACAAATGTAATTGATTTGCCGGGATTCAGCAGCACGCCAGAGTCGCCCATCGATCCCCAGGTATTTGCTACAACTCCTGACCAACGTTGACGCGGGTTGTACTCCATAGCCCGGTAGCCCATTTCTTCCGCTGTATAGGGGGCTTTGAAAGGGTAGGCTTCAGCTGGCAGGTAGGGAACTTCAGGATGACGGGGGGTGTTTGTAGACTGGTCGATACTTTGGAGTTCTTCTTCAGACAGCTCGGACAGTGTTTTCCAGGTTCTTTGTATAGTCTCTTCGGCTGAGGCGTGCCATGCGCCAACTGTGAGAGCCGCACATGCGAGAATTGCGACAATGGGTACGAGCCGGAAAGCTCGGTGAGTCATTCTGCCTCCTGAGGTGCGATCTGTTATGATATGCGCAGTACCGCCCGTGTTTCATTTTTGTATCCTGCTATAAAGGTATGATATGAACGTTCATTCAGTCAAGATGCTTTTTGTTCAACTTTCATGAAATGGAAAAGAAACCAGGATAAGGAGAGCTAATCTTCTGTGGTTCACCTTTCTTGTCCTGAGTTGATCACGGTGCTAGCGTCCTCTGAGAGAGACTTGATGAAGGGGAGGGCTGGTCTCCCTTTTAAAAAGGAGGACGGCATATGGCAGACAGACTCAAAGGTAAAGTCGCGATTGTAGTTGGTGCGGGTCAAACACCGGGCGATACGATAGGCAACGGCCGGGCTACAGCGATGACCTATGCTCGGGAAGGCGCGCGGGTACTGGTGGTCGACCGCCGGCTTGAGTCAGCGGAAGAAACACGTGAGATGATCGCGCAGGAGGGCGGCGAAGCGACCGCTTTTGCCGCAGATGCGACGCGTTCCGACGCGTGTCAAAAGATGGCCCAGGTGTGTGTGACACAATGGGGTCGTATCGATATTCTGCACAATAATGTTGGCATTGGGGATAAGGACTCAGGCCCGACACATCTAGAAGAAGAGGCTTGGGATCGGATCATGAATGTGAACATGAAGAGCGTCTTCATGCCATGTAAACATGTCCTGCCAATTATGCGTGAGCAGGGTAGCGGCAGTATTATCAGCATTTCGTCGATTGCAGCGGTGTGTTCGGTCGGCATGTTGGCCTATAAAACGTCAAAGGCTGGTATAAATGCTATGACTCATCAAATGGCCCTCGGCAATGCCAAATACGGCATTCGAGTCAATGCCATTATGCCTGGGCTGATGGATACCCCGATGGCGATTGAGGGCATTTCCGCTGCGCGCAATATTCCCAAAGACAAACTCCGAGAGCAGCGCGATTCCCAAGTGCCCTTAGGCGGCAAGATGGGCACCGGCTGGGATATTGCCAATGCCTCGTTGTTCCTGGCATCTGATGAAGCCCGATTTATTACAGGTGTGATTCTGCCGGTTGATGGTGGGCAGAGTGCGAAAGTTGGGTAGGGGAGACGAAGAAGAATAGCGTAATATCTCTAACTGTGATGATCTGTCGATGGGTACGAACAGCTTGGATGCTATTGTTTGCCTCTCAGCTGGTCTCCAGTGTGTTCCTGATCCCGGCTCCGGCCCAGCTAAGCGCCCGCAAAAGGCGAGAGCGTTAAGCCTGGGATCAACGACCGCTATCTTTCCCCGGATATGAAAGTCGCAGAATGGGTTGACCGTTTTGAGGGCGAAAGCCGGGAAATCTTTGTTGCCCGGCAGGCCATCACCCTCCATCAATTTCGCCAGGATGAAGCAGCTCTGCCTGGGGAGGAAGATTGAGCACGGCTTCCGGAAAGAACTCAGCCAGATACGAAATGATGTGCTTGACCGATAGCATGCCGACTGGACGATAGACATCGTCTACGAGTGGCATCCGCCGGAAGCCACCCTCGCCCATGCGGTTGAGGGCAAAGGCAATTGGGGCGTCTATCGGTAAGGCTTCCGGGTCTGGCGTCATGACCGATTCTACGGGAGTCTGCGTCGAGTCGTACGCGCTCCCTAGCAGTTTGTACAACAGGTCACGTTCGGTAAAAATACCAATTAGTCGGCCCGACTTTTGGACTAAAACACAGCCCACACGCTGCTCTTGCATCAGGCGAATAGCCTCTGCAACACTGGTCTGTGGAGTGACATTCAATGGTGGAACATACGGAAGTATGCTGATCGGTTCATGCAGCGCGCTTTCATCCAGTTGCCGACGGGCAGGCGCTGACCGCTCTGCCATGATGTGTTCTTCCTCCTGCAAGCCTTCACCAGCATATCTCGTTGTCGGGTCATCTGCTGCCATGACTATGATCTCCTCTATACAAAGGGAAGAATATACTCCGGTTGCGCTTACTTAGGCTGAGGTGAAATGTGCATGCTCAGGATCTTCCACTTGCCGTCGGCTTGCGCGTACGTGAAGATGTAGCGGCCCTGCACAGAGGTTGGTGAGTCACCCGGTTGCTGCATCGTCATCTGGTAGCTGCCCCAGACGACGCCCGTCTTCCCTATAATACTGAATTCGGATTTACTTGGTGTAAATGTTGGTTGTCCGACCTCATTAAAATACTCCTGCACAGTCTGCCGAAATGCATCTTTCCCCACGACAGGAAACGGAGAGAAAACGCCAAAGAGTACAATGTCATCATGTGCCTCTGCGACCGCACCATCCAGGTTCTTGGCATTGAGCGCTACAATCTCAGCGGTAAAACTGGCTTGCAACGCCTCGACATCTTGGCCATAGGCTACCGACAAAAAACAGAATGACGCAATCGCTGTCAGCGTGCTGACCGTCCATTTCGCGTTCATTATTATATCTCCTTTCTTCTTTGCACCGTTCGATATCAGAGCATAGCTCATCTGACACAATCTTTTTCCACTGCTGTTTACAGCAGCGGAGAGAAGTAGAGGGCAACGAGCTTCCAGCCTGTGTCCGTCTTGGTATAGGTGAAGGTATAGCGGCCATTGAAGTTTTCTTGGAGGCCGGTTTGGTCGGTGCTGCGCTGGATATAATGGCCCCAAGCGAGCGCCGAGGTGCCTGCGACGCGGAAGGCGGGATTGACGGGTGTGAAGTGGATTGCCCCATGCGTGGCGACAAAGTCCCGGATGAGCTGCTGGAAGGCTTCTTTGCCCCGAGTCGCCTCCGCCGACAAGACGCCATACACGACGACATCCGTATGCGAAGAAGAAATAAAGGCGTCCCGGTTCCCCGTATTAAAGGCTCGGATGGTTGTTTCAAAGCTGTTTTGGACGTCACCCAGATCATCTCCTTGGACCATTGGTGCAGTGCACAGAAAGATCAGCAGGAGTTGGATAAAGTATCGAATGATCATAGCTCTCTCTCCTTCATGCGAGTATGCGAGCCTCTCAAGCGGTGAGACCTACCTCCTGGCCGCGCCATGTCCCTTTCGTTTGCATGTAGGCGGATAGGAATCGAGCGTCGATGCGGCCTGGTATACCAGGCTTCAGCTGAGCAGACAAGGAACTCAGCATCTTTCCCGCTCCGCGTCAGGAATCGCCAGACCGACTTGGCAGAAGAATCGGACTATTCGGACAGCCATAGGTATTCTTTCTACCTACCAACGCTTCATACGCTGTGATGGTCCCAGACTAGAAGGTTTGGAGCGATACGGGTCAGTGTTCTGCCGCGTGCCTCTGCAGCGCTTGGGTCTCGCGGATGCCTGAGAGAACAAATCAGCAAAAATGGTGTCGGCGATATGTTGGAGCTGCCGTTCTTCCCGCTCTTCCCGCTCTTTTGAGTAGCCCGTTTTCTTATACACGGGGGCTATAATTTTGTTTTTTTCCACGCTCCAGCTTGTCCGGTTTGTTTTTCATGAGTGCGCTATACAATATGACTTCTCCTCTCTCTTGAATGCTAATAAACAATCTGTTTCGAGCTTTTACTACCTCAAATCTAGGCCAAGAGTCAAGTCAAAAAAGTGATATTTGAATGATATGAGCCGAATAATAAGAAGCCGAGATCTATAGGGCTTGAGACTGCTTTTTTTGGCCCGGAAAACAGGCGTTTTTTTGAAGCTGACTGACTGGTCACTCTTCTGACTGGATATTCATTCATACAGAGCTATTTTGTATATAGGTGTCAATTAGTGATAAGAAGACAAAGGATTGTCAGACGGTATAATATTGCATACTGTGGAGCGAGCTGTTCCAGTAAGCTCTTAGGCAGTGGCGGGTGAAGGAACGTATCACAGAAAAGTAACAAAAAAGGAGGTCCGGCATGGCGGATGAACAATTGCTCGCACAGCTGAACAAGACGTTGCAGAGTGAGTATCGGACCATTTTTCAGTACGTGCAGAATTCGTATATGGTCAAAGGCATGCGGCGTCCAACCATGGTAGGTTGGTTGCGCACTCAAGTCGAAAAGGAGATGCAGGATGCCTTTAAGCTGGCCGATAAGATTGTCTCGCTCGGTGGTATTCCGACAACCGAGGTGCCAGAGATTACGCATTCTACAAAATCTGAAGTGATTCTGCAGGAGAGCCTGGCTTTGGAAGAGGCCGCTGTCGAGGAGTATACGGAGTGCATCAGGCTGGCCGAGGCCAGTGGCAATACCGCCTTACGCGTGTTTCTAGAAGGCGCGTTGGCCAGTGCAGAGAATGATGCCGAAGAAGTCCGCAAAATGCTTGAAGAATAAAAGCGCGAAGAATAGTACGCTATGCCTGAATCGTTTGGGACGGTTGCGATCGTCCTGCATTCCCATATGCCGTACGTCCTTGGCCACAACCAGCTGGAAGAGGAATGGTTGTTTGAAGCGGTCGCCGAGTCATACCTGCCTCTCCTGTATGGCTTTCGCCGTCTCATTCTCCAAGACATCTCGCCCCAGGTCACGTTGGGGCTGACCCCCGTCTTATTGGAACAGCTCGCTGATCCTCGCTTCGCGTCCCGTTTTGTGTCGTACGTGGAGAGAAAAGCTCAGGCCGCATGCTGTGATCAGCGGACGTTTCAGGCTCGCAACGAGGCTTTTCTGGCTCGTTTGGCTGGCCTGTGGGAGATGTATTACCGACACACCGCCAGGTTTTTTCAGAACGAGCTAGCGTCTGATATCATTGGTGGATTCCGCCAACTGCAAATGGCTGCGCAAGCTGAAATTCTTGCCTCGGCTGCGACGCACGCGTATCTACCCTTGCTGGGAACAGATACCAACGTGCAGGCTCAAATCGAGATTGGTACTAGGTGTTATCAACACTATTTTGGGACGGCTGCGCAGGGCTACTGGCTGCCGGAATGCGGCTACCGGCCGGCTGGTCAGTGGACCTCTCCGTTTGGGACCCCACTCGTTGACAGTGTTTCAGCCTCTTTGAGCGAACAGGCTGTACAGCGTCAGGGCATTGACCACATGCTTGCTACAGCTGGCCTCCGATACTTCATGGTCGATCAGCCTCAACTCATAGCGAGTCTGGCGAGTTTGCCCGACTCGGCTCGCCCGAGCCCGCTCCGTGTCCATCGCATTGGAACGGAACACCATGCGGCCTCAGCTGAAGCGGTCGCGATTTTTACCAGGGATTCCGAGACCACCGCGCGGGTTTGGCAACACGATGGAGGCTATCCTGGCGATCCGTGGTATCTCGAGTTCCATAAAAAGCACGCCGAGGGGGAGCTCCGCTACTGGCGGATCACCGATCGCCAGGCAGATTTGGGCGCGAAGCAGCCCTACGTCCCTGAAGCCGCGTTTGGTATGGTCAGCGCGCATGCAGCCCATTTTGCTGGACTGCTGCGTGAGCGTCTGCATACCCATTGGGAACAGACTGAGGAAAAAGGCATTGTTGTCGCCGCATTTGATACGGAGTTGTTTGGTCACTGGTGGTGTGAGGGACCCCAGTGGCTGACTGAGCTTATCCGCCAGGTGAGCGCATACGATGACATCACACTAACAACCTGCGAAGCTTTTCTGCGTGACAACCCGCCCCAGCGTCCGGTTCCGCTTATCGAGTCTTCGTGGGGTGAGGGCCGGGATCATCGGGTCTGGTTGCAAGACAGTACGCAAGCGTTTTGGCGCGATGTGTACCAGGCTGAGACAGCAATGCAGCGACTCGGTGAAGCTGCCCGCGGCAAAAAGGACAAAAAGATGGACGCACTTGAGCGGCGTATCCTCCAGCAGGCCGGCCGAGAACTCCTTTTGCTGCAATCCTCAGACTGGCCCTTCATGATCACCAGGCAGGCGACTCCAGACCATGCTGAACGACGGATTGTGTTGCACCGGACAAATTTTCAGCATTGCGTTCGGATGGCTGAGCACTACCAAGCAGGCGAAACACTTGCTGAAAATGACTGGCAAGTCTTGGAGCAGATGGAGCGTCAGCATCCTCTGTTTCAGGATTTGGATCCTCGCATCTTCTGGTCGAGTCCAGACCAACGACCGACCGCTTTCTCTCCCAGCTGAAAAAGGCTAAGCGCTGAGCGAAAAAGATCTTGCCGCTGGTCCTCAGCGAGAGGAGGTGATTGCCGCTGTACCTCCCCCACATAATTTTCAGGCCCGGATCTGGGGACGAAAGATGTTCGCATCCTATATGCCGTCCATTTTTACCAACAAGGTGCCTATAATCCATTCCGCGAGGGGGATATTGGTTGCTCAATAATGGCAGCCCTTGGACGCTAACACTCTCAACACTCCTCTTTCTTCGCCCACAAGATAACGATAAAACAAAAAGCGGACCGGAAATGGACCGGAACAAGTGAAGGAGATCATATTGTCATGGAAAACCGAGAAAATCGCTATGAAGAGGCTGCCCCTTCTTTTCCTAACTGGAAAAAACGCTTGGAAGAGGCTGAAAAAAGCGGACAACGGGGCGAGGAGGTTGAACGGTTTTTGCAGGTCCTGAAGGCGGTCGGCTCGCCGATGATCGATGAGGACGCCGTCCATTTTGTCCACTACGATCCGGACGCACGACGTGTGGCGCTCACCGGTGAACTGACCCAATGGGACCAGAAAGGGATGCCACTCTCCTCTTTAGGCAAGACCGGCTTCTTTTATCTGACGGCCGACGTCCAGGGACCAGCCCGGGTTGAGTATAAGTTCATCGTTGACGGTGAGTGGGTCTGCGATCCATTCTGTCCGAATGCGATTGACAATGGGGTCGGGGAGCAGAATTCCTACTTTGTTATCGGCGATTTGCGTGAGCCGCCTGAGCTAGAACATGTCCCGAGCATCTCTCATGGAGAGGTCGAGGAGTTCGATTTTCAGAGTACGGTGTTGCACAATAGTCGGCGGGTGTACGTCTATATGCCGCCCAACTACGAGCAGGCCAAAACCTCCCGGTATCCAGTCATGTATGTCCACGATGGGGGGGAGTACCTCACCCGTGCCCGCTTGACGACCGTCTTAGACAATCTGATCCACAGCGGCGATATTCCGCCTCTCATGGCGGTCATGATGGATCCGGTTGATCGTCTGCGTGAGTATTGGGCCAATGATGACTATGCCCGTTTCTTGGAGGAAGAAGTCATTCCCCACATTGATAGTCATTATCGAACGATCGATCATCGGGATGCCCGCGGAACGATGGGTGCCTCCATGGGCGGGCTGATCTCAACCTATTTAGGACTCGCGTATCCGCATCTGTTCTCCAAGGTCGGTGGACAATCGAGTGCCCTGTTTCTCCTCGACGGTGATCAGGGAGCTGATATGCGCCGCCGGTTTTCCATACCCCGCAGTCAACGCGTTGAGGCCAAGCGCCTGCCAGCCTTAGTCAGCAAGCTGCGGGCCAGTGTTGCGTTTTATTTTGATGTTGGGAAGTACGAGCCACAGTTTATTCCGACCCATCACCAACTGGTGCCACTGCTTGAAGCCAAGGGATGTCCGTGTATGTTTCAAGAGCTGGTCGGCGGGCACAATTGGACCAACTGGCGTATCCATCTCAAAGATCTGCTGACTTTCTTATGGCGCGATAGCGTGCCGCTTGCCGATGACAAGCCTCCTGCTCGTGACCCAGCGCCGCGTAGGAAAAAGACGGCTAAACCGGCGCAGGCGCCAGCGGAAGTGTCTGCCGTAACAGCCGTGGAACACGCCGCTGGGTCATCTGCCAAGACATTGCCGCAGCAGCAGGGGTGGAGTCCGTACGTGGAACGCGAGATTGAGGACGGGCAGCTGCGGTATAAACTCGCTCTCCCAGAGTGTGATCCTCAAGATGTCGGGATGTTAGTGGTCAGCAACCAGCTGGTTGTTCATATCACCCTTCGGGACACGGGCAATGGGAGTGCACAGACAGGACGTTTAGAGCAAGTGATTCAGCTGCCGGATGGAGTCAAGTCTGCTGGGATAGAGGCGCGGTATGAGTCTGGTTTCCTTGAAGTTGTGTTGCCACTGTCAAAACGGGTTTCTGCCCGACGTGTTCCGATCGAAGGAGTGTAAAGAGTTTGGGGCGAGCTCATGACCGTACCTGTTGCTCCTGACTCGTCTGATTCCTCTCGGCAATGGACGTCCGGCCCACGGATCTATAACCTGTTTCCTCTGCTGGCTGGACTCTTATCGAGCTGGGAGCCGCACTTAGAGCGTGCTCAGCGGCTGGGGTTCAACTGGGTGTATATGAACCCTTTCCACGCGCCAGGATACTCGGGCAGTCTGTATGCGATTAAAGACTACTACACAGTTGATCCGCGTTTACTCGACCCGAACCCAGGCGAAGAAGATCAAGCGGCTCAGCCAGAAGTCCAACTGAAACGTATGCTCCGCACGGCCCAGCGGCTCGGCCTCAAGGTGATGATGGATCTGGTCATTAACCATACGGCCTTTGACTCGGTCTTAGTTTCACAACATCCGGATTGGTACAAATACGACGTCGATGGAAAACATGTGCATCCGAGCGCGAAGGATGGCAACACGAAGATCGTCTGGGGAGATTTGGTCGAAATTGACAATGCTGATAGCCCAGACCGCGAGCAGCTGTGGCAGTACTGGCTCGCCCTGTTAGAACATTACGCTGCTCTCGGATTTGATGGTTTTCGCTGTGACGCGGCATATAAAGTTCCAACCGAGCTGTGGCAATTCCTGATCCCAGGGTTGAAACAGACGTATCCTGACCGCCTGTTTGTGGCTGAGTCATTAGGCTGTCCGATTGAGGAGACGGTGGGATTGGCCCAGGCTGGGTTTGATTATCTCTTCAATAGCTCGAAATGGTGGGATTTGACTGGTCGGTGGTGTCTGAACGACTATCGACAAACCGCGCCCTGGGCGCCGTCAATCAGCTTTCCGGAATCGCACGATACCGAACGTTTAGCCACCGAACTGCACGGCGATCAAGCCGCTGTCAAGCAACGCTACGCTTTTGCTGGACTGTATTCGAGCGGAGTGCTGATGCCGATGGGCTTTGAGTATGGGATTCGGCGTCGGCTCGACGTGGTTAAAACTCGGCCGCAGGATTGGGAAGAGCTGGTATGGGATCTGAGTGATTTTATTACGACAGTCAACCACATAAAGATGGCACACCGGGTGTTTAACGAAGACGGTCCCATCAAACTGGTGCGGGTGCAGAACCCACACGTCTTTGCCTGTGTCAAGTCAAGTGTGGACGGAGCAGAACGTGCTCTTATTTTGCTGAACAAAGACCGCGACTATCCTCAGCGCTGTTCGCTGGAACGTATGGCACATTTTTTTGCGCCGCCTGGTCAAATTCAAGACCTGGCCCTTGACGGGCGTTTGCATCACACGACGAATTTTCGGACCTGCCGTTTAAAACCGTCTGGCGTGGCCGTTCTGTATTACAAGAAGCGATGGGGCCCAAAAGGCCCTATCACTACATCGTGAGAAACGTGTTGATCGCCTTCTTGCCATCCACTACCAGTGTCGTCTCAACGTTATCTATCGCTGGCTGGGTCGTGAGTTCCAACGTATCCTGGATATTATTCACTGCCTCCTCGGTGACCTCTGCCACGATATACAGTTTTCTGCGGCCAAGATCTGCCACCGTGTTAATGACCCTGACTCCCTCATTGGGCATCATTAATCGCCGCTGGACTACTCCTGCTGCTGCTCGGTTTTGGGCTACCGTCGCGCCGGCCCGCCATGTGATCGTAATTAAAAACTGCATGAGTACCTCCTTTTCTGAGCTGAGCCTCTCTCTCTGCTAGCCGATTGCACGTGTTTTGAAAAGGCAAAAAATGTGGGACGTATCACTTGCGGAACACATCCGACGGTTGAGTGAGGAAAAGAACACCGTTCCTTCGTATGCCGGTTTATAGACTGGTCTGCTCTTGACTCAATGCTGCCAGGGCTGCATCAAGACGAGCGATTTCACGTTCGAGGTCAGCGTAGGTCTCTTCGGCCGCACCAAAATCCCCATCATGTCCCAACTGTTCAAGCCTGCGTGCTGCCTTAACGGACGGTGTTGCCCCAAAGTTGCTGACCGCCCCCTTCAGTTTGTGCGCAGCGTGCTCTATTGCTGGGCCATCGTGGCGAGCGAGTGCCTCTCGAATCGTGGCGAGGGCGCCTGGGGTGCTGTCCGAAAAAAGACCCAGGATATCCTGCAAAAGTTCTCGATCCCCTTCTACCCGATCCAAGATAAACTGTTTGTCAAATACGGGTTCGGACAGAGACGCGACGTCAGATGATTCCATCTCTTTTTGCTGGAGGGAGTGGTGAGTTGAAGGCGCAGAAGAAGCAGAGATGAGATCCTCAATGATCGCAAGAAGCTGCTGCGCTTCAAGCGGTTTGGAAATATAGGCATCCATGCCGGCGGCTAAACAGCGCTCGCGGTCACCAGCGAGGGCATGCGCGGTCATGGCAACAATCGGGATATGGGGGAGGGGGGACAGGACTGAGTGCTGAGTGCTGAGTCCTGAGTCCTGAAGACTGGAGGACGGTAGACTGGAGACGCCCCGGTCCAATTCTTCTCGTGCACGGATGGTACGGGTCGCCTCTAGACCATCCATCTCCGGCATCTGGACGTCCATGAGGATGAGATCAAAAGACTCTTGTTTCAAGGCGTCGAGGACAGCTTTCCCGGTATCGACAATGCGGACGCTGTGGCCACGCTTTTTAAGAATCCAGGCTGCTAATTGCTGGTTGATCTCATGATCCTCGGCGAGCAGGAGATGGAAAGAGCGCTGCTTGTCTCGGTGGCAGGGCACCTCCTGGCTATCGTGCTGCATTTCTCGCTGTTGACCATAAGGCTGCGCCGCGCGTGCTCTGGGCAGGCCAAAGGAGGCCGTAAAGTGAAAGGTACTTCCCCGACCGACTTCACTCTCGACCCAGATTTTCCCCTCCATCAGAGAAACAAGCTGTGAGCATATTGCCAAGCCCAAGCCAGTTCCACCGAACCGGCGTGTGGTCGAGCTGTCGGCCTGGGTGAAAGACTTGAAGATGAACGGCTGCTTTTCGGGCGAGATGCCTATACCGGTGTCGCTGACAATGAAATGGAGACCGATGACGTCTGCGGGAGCGGCAGAAGAATTGGGCTGCGTCTGTGCCTCGACGCGTACCTCGACTTTTCCTTGGGGAGTAAACTTGATGGCATTGCCGAGCAAATTAATGATGATCTGACATAGACGGCCTTGATCCCCAAGCAGCATATCCGGAACAGTTGGCGAAATATGGTAGTTCAGCTGGAGTCCCTTGCTATAGGCGCGGATAGCCAGCGGTTTGATTGTACGCGTGAGACTTGTCTGCAAACTGAAGGGCGCGGTTTCGAGCTCAAGCTTGCCGGCCTCAATTTTCGAAAAGTCGAGAATATCGTTCAGCAGATCCAGCAGGGAATTGGCGGAGTCCCTGACCATGCCAAGGTGTTCGCGTTGTTCCTGGGTCAGGTTGCTATCGAGGGTGAGCTCCGTCATGCCAATCAGGCCGTTCAGTGGAGTCCGAATTTCATGGCTCATATTGGCCAGGAATTCACTTTTCATCTGGGTTGCGGCTTCAGCCGTTTCTTTGGCCTGTTGGAGTGCTTGCTCAGCTTGCTTGTGTGGAGTGATATCCCGCGCGACGGCATAAATTTGGTTCTGTCCGGAGAGGGCGGCAGCGTCCCAGGCTAGCCATTTGTAGGTCCCATCTTTGCACAGGTAGCGATTCTCAAAGGAGACAACATCTGTCCCGGTGGTCGCCAGTTGTTGGGCGACGGCGGCAGTTGAGGGCCGGTCGTCCGCATGCACGAATTCGAGAAAGGGTTTGGATTGCAGCTCTTCGTCAGTGAAACCCAGGGTCTTTTCCCAGGCTGGATTCAAGTGCTTAAAAGAGCCATCAAATCCAGCGATGCACAACATATCGATTGACAGAGAGAAAAACTGATCACGCTCTTCCTCAGCACTTTTACGGTCCGTTCTGTCCATCAGGAATCCATCCCACAGGAGGTCCCCATTCGCTTGCTGTTCAGGGCGGGCTGCGGCTTGGAACCACTTGAGGCTACCCGGCTTGTTGATGACCCGGCCTTCCCACTGCCACAGCCGGAGGGTGCGTGCAGACTCCGCGATAGATTCGTCGAAGGCAGCCCGGTCATCTGGATGGACCATATCCATAATGAGCGCTGGATTGCGTTGAATCTCCTCGGGTTCCAAACCGTACAGCTCACGACAGCTGGGACTGATGTAGGGCAGCCCAACCGTGCCGTCCTGACGCAACACAAACTGATAAATCATGCCGCCGGGCAGATTCGCCGCCATACGATGAAAGCGCGCCTCGCTGGCCAGTAGGGCGGCCTCTACTTGTTCACGGTCGGCAATCTCTTTTTTGATATCGGTCTGAAGCGGTGATGCGCTTGGGGCTCTCCGCAGCAGTAGACGGCTGCTTTGCCGCGCTCGTGAAACAGCTTGGCGGATGCTGGGACCAAACGAGAAGATTCCTGCTTTCATGTCATACCTCGGCCTTCTTCTTCCTATGTTGAAGGTGTAGTGTATGTCCTCTTGAGCTTTTCTGCAAAGGAGCCAGCTGTGAAGGTGCTCATCGCTGAAGACGAAGATATCTCACGTCGTCTGCTCCAGAGTTATTTGGAGCGCTGGGGCTATGACGTGGGGGCCGCCCAGGATGGTGACCAAGCCTGGGAGGTCTTTTGCTCCGACAAATTTTCCCTTGTCATTACCGACTGGATGATGCCAGGGTTGGATGGCTTGGAGCTGGTGCAGCGCATTCGTGCGGATGAGCGTCCGGGGTATGTGTTCGTCATTCTGCTGACGACCAAATCCCAAAAGGACGATCTCATTCATGGTATGCAAGCCGGAGCTGATGATTTTATTCCCAAACCGTTTGACCGGGATGAGCTGCGGGTGCGGCTGCAAGCCGGAGAACGGATTATTCAGCTTGAGCAGCGTTTGACCGAACAGAATCGGGCCTTGCGTGAAGCCCAGGCTGCCTTAGTTCAAAGCGAAAAGCTGGCGAGCCTGGGCCAGCTGGCAGCTGGAGTGGCGCATGAAATCAATAATCCGCTTGCCTACGTGACAAATAATATGGCCGTGCTGCGCCGCGACGTCCTCGCCAGCATGCAGCTGCTCTATACGTATCGGAGGGGGCATGCCAGCTTAGAGCGGAGCGAACCCGGCCTGGCGGCAGAAGCCGCACGCATTGAGCAGGAAATTGACCTCACCTATATTCAGGCTAATCTCGGTCGGCAGTTTGCTAAATCTCTACAGGGACTCCAACGGGTGCGTGATATTGTCGATAATCTGCGCAACTTTTCCAGGTTAGACGAGGCCGAATTCAAAGAGGCAGACCTCAACGCGGGGCTACAATCGACCATAGAAATCATTCAGCATGAGTTGAAGAACAAGGGGGTCCGTTTAGAGACCGATTTTCAAGAACTGCCGCTGGTGTCGTGCCATCCGGGGAAACTCAACCAAGTGTTTCTGAATTTAATTGCCAACGCGCTACAAGCCTGTGAGTCAGGAGGCGTTGTGAGTGTCCGTACACGCATCGAGCCGTCTGGCGTACAATCCAAGGAATCGGTCGAGGAATTGATTTTGGTTGACGTTGCAGATACCGGCTGCGGTATCAGCCCTGAGCACGTTTCACGCATCTTTGATCCCTTCTTTACCACAAAGCCAGTCGGTCAGGGTACGGGACTCGGCCTGTCTGTGAGTTATGGAATTATTCGTGATCATGGAGGGACAATTGAGGTCAAAAGCGAACTGGGACAGGGTACGACCTTCCAGGTCCGGCTCCCTCGACATCCGCCCGGAGCGTGATCTCAGAAGTTGTTGTAAAACTGTCACGAGGGCCGAGTAACGCCGGTATTCCAAGCGCAATAGGTGTGACAACGGCTTCTCAGGTGGGAGTTGTCAGGTGCTGAGAACACCTCTAAGATTACGCGTCCGAGATATCAGTATTGGGTTCCAGCGCTGATGTACAAACCCAAGGTGCATGCCGCTTGAGCAGGAAGGAGGAGTCTTATGCCACAAGAGAACAAGCCATCTATTCTGGTGGTAGACGATGAGGAGGAAATTCTGCATTCATTACAAGGGCTGCTGCGTATGGAGTTTGATGTCCACACTGCCCAAAGTGGAGCGGACGCGATTCAGATCCTGCACCAACAGCCGATCCATGTCGTGCTGAGCGATCAGCGCATGCCAGAGATGGCAGGGGTGGAACTCTTGCACCAGACCCAAGGAGAACGCCCGAGTGCCATCCGGGTCATGTTTACCGGATACTCTGACGTTAAGGCGGTCATTGACGCCATCAACAAGGGGCAGGTCTTTCGCTATCTGACTAAACCCTGGGACTCTGATGAGTTGTTGGCTGTGATACGTGAGGCGAGTGAGGAATATAACCGCATTGCTGAGCGCCAAGGCCTGTTTGCTGAGCTGCAAAATTATCAGATGCGCTGCCTGACCTTAACCGAGGGGCTACAAGAAGGCCAGTTCGGCGCACTCAATCCAGACGGGGAGGAGGAGGTCCAAGATATCGCAAGAACGGGCCGCGCCCTGCTGGATCGATTTGATCAGGTAGTTGGAGCGGTGAGCTACGATGAGGGAGGTGAAGGCTGACTTTCTCTCAGCGTCGATGAAACGACAGCTTCCGGCCACACGCCGAGCAAACCCACGGACTCGCTGTCCGTGGTGAAGTCACATGCCCTTCTCTCCACCCAAACATATGTATGTGGTATTGGTCCAGTTGAAGATACTTTTATCGTGGCAGCGGTGAAGTTCGTAAAAATCACCTCAAGGAGTGTTGCCTCTCAAGCATGAATTCATCCGTCTGTAAGTCTGACTGACTTGTCAGTCAGAAGGATGAATGTCCAGTCATAACGTATCAAGAGAGCGGTCATGCATCTCTTTTATACCCACGGCCTTGGTGGCAACCGGCAAGCACAGCCAGAGCTCGAAGAAGTTTTTGCACCACTCGGCTATACCATCCTCAGGGTTGAAGTCCCTTACCATGACAGCCTGGTTGAATTGGCGACACGGCTGGCTACGATGACCTTTGGCGACTTGTGTCTGATGATTCATGACACCGCAAACACGATTATTGGCCAGGCCAAAAGTTTTGCTCCTGACGAGTATGGTGTGATTGGCGATTCACTGGGCGGGTTCGTTTCTGTGGTGGCAGCCCAGCGTGACCCACGTATCAGTCACAGCATTCTACTCGCCTGTAGTGGGGATGTGTGTAATGCAGTCATGAATCTCAATCAGTTGATTCCTGGTTTAGGCGTTGTCGCCGGTATGTTCAATCTGGCTGGCAATGGTGGGCTAAAAGTGCAAGCCCATAAAGCGATTGCTGGACAGTCTGATTTCCAGACAGAATTTGAGCTGATTAATACCTTCCAGCCTGAGCGCTTAGTCCGGGTTCGGCGGTTGCTGATCCTTAGCGATGCAGGCGACCCGGTTATGCCTGAGGAAGCCTGTCGGCATTTTGCCAGTGGTGTCCAAAAAAGCACTGTGGTGATGCCGTATCATGAGGGACGACACCATCCCATTGGGAAAGAGGCGCTCATACGATACGCGGTTCCTTTTTTGCAAAATACGCCTGTGTCGCTTAAAGACCGGGTCCGGCAATGGTTTTCCGCTATACCGTTCACAAAGAAAAGCTGAAAGGAAAACTGAAAAGGGTATACGAGAGACGTGAGCATACAGCTGTAAAGAGGAGCAGCTCGTACAGCAGGAAGAGGCGCTGTAACTCCTGGCGATAAAAATAAGCACAATTTGGGGCATCGTTGCTGAAAAAAGCAGCAAAGGATGCTGCTTGTGCAGATCCTCTAAGGACAGCTGTTTCAGCTGATGTGTTTCGGCTGCTGCCATTTCTACTCCAAATTTCATGCTAAAACAGCGGCGTTCTTGCGAAACTCCTTCCTTAAGAGGTAAATGGTCCAGAAATTGCTCTGAATTCTCCTAATCTCGGGACAGATCAGATACGAGCCACATGGGTACGCAACACATTAAACGAATTGGCGTGTTGACCGGAGGCGGTGACGCGCCCGGGTTAAATCCTGCGCTGAAAGCCATTGTGTATAAAGCAACCGGACTGGGGATTGAGGTGATCGGTCTGTATGACGGTTGGCAAGGATTACTGAACGAAGGCGGTCAGGAGTGGATACGGCTGGAAGATTATATGGTCCGACGCTGGGACCGTGACGGCGGGACCAATCTTGGCTCGTCTCGAACCAATCCGTTTCGGACCCCACTCCCGGGCCAGATAACTCCGAGCGATCGCTCGGACGAGGTGCATGCCAATATTGAGCGCTTACAGCTCGATGCAGTGATTGCCCTGGGCGGAGAAGACACGCTGGGGGTAGCAAACAGACTGTACCAGCAGGGTGAAAAGATCGTTGGTATTCCGAAGACCATCGACAAGGATTTGAATTACACTGACTACACCCTTGGGTTTGATACAGCTCTGCGGAACTGTGCCGAAGTGATCGAACTGGTACGCACCCCGGCTGGCTCCCACCATTGGGTTCAAGTCGTTGAGGTCATGGGCCGACATGCTGGGCACTTAGCCTTGTGGAGTACGATGGCGGGTGGAGCGGCGATGGCGCTCATTCCCGAACATCCTTTTTCGTATGAACACGTCTATGCTCTCCTCACCAAACGTTTGGAACGTGGTGAGCAAGATCGGCGTTACGCCCGGTATGCTGTCATTGTGGTTGCGGAAGGTGCGACTGCCATTGATGAGGGCCTGGTGACGATAGATACCGCCCGAGATGCTTTTGGACATGAGCGCCTAGGAGGGGTCGGCAATTTACTCGCGGAGCGCATTCGTCGAGAGACGCCTTTTGAGGCACGGGCGGTTGTCATTGGCCATAGTCAACGTGGAGGGGCTCCCTCTGTAGTGGATCGCATTATGGGCAGGCTGTTTGGTACGGCGGCAGTCGAAGCCGTAGATCAGGGAGCCTTTGGCAAGATGGTGAGTGCGCATGGTGTCGCCCCAGCCTGCCAATTTTCCTTGGTACCACTAGCAAAGGCAGTCGGCACTCTGAAGACGGTGGATATTGAGCGATATTACGACACAAATCGCTATTCTCCAAAACTGTGATAAGGAGGTTTTTTAACAGGAAAATTTGCCCAGCCGATGAGCAAACTGACTGATCAGTCAGAAAACTGAATTTTTGGTCATTCTTGTTACACAATTCGAGCAGCCCAGAGATTGTTCCTGTACAAAGGGCATGGTAAGAATGAGCAGAGAGCCCTCACAGCAATCACATCAAGTTAACAAAACTTCAAGAAGGTATCAGGCACCCTTAAGGAGGGAAGCATAATGGCGTTTTATATCAAGCGGAACTATGTGGATAATGGCCCGGGGATCGAAATGGTCAATATTCACTACACGTGGACCCCAATCGGTCAAGCGCCGGACTGGGAAGCCCACCGTGAAACCCGTTCCATGCCACGCGGGGGAACGTTGGTACGGGGCTTTGGCGGCACTACTCTGGATGAAACCGGTGAGTCCGTGCAAACCCAAAGCGAAACGATTGAAATCCCCGATGACGGTGTGCGGCGCAAAGTGATTCGTTTGCCGTTTGACATCTGGGATGCTGGCCAAGAAAAACATGTCGAAGAATACGCCTTCCATCACTACTATGAGATTTTCCGGGATGGCAAGCGCGAGGAGAGCCCGCTGTACACCGAAGAGATTGTGAGCCAAGAAGTCGAGTTCGTTGACGAGCAAGGTGTGACTGGCGGGATGTGCATCTATTGGAGTATTTACGACTGGGATGCCCCGCAGTATCAGCCCACCGAATGCCCTGAGTTCATTGAGAAGTATGGCGAGGACAGTGACTACCGGTCGCACAAGTTTTACGGCGCACAAGACATGGAAGCGTTTTCGGAGAAGCGGGCTGAGATGCTCAAGGAGCTGCCGTTACCGCGCCGGTTTGTGGGCAAGATTCGTGGGCCACGTGGCGCCCAGGTTGTCCAGAGCTGGCATGTGGGTGGGATGTGGACGCCGAATAAGGCTGAGCGCTGGGAAGACTACTGGGGCAATAATACCCATACCCTATAACGGAACTGCATAAGGAAACGCTATGTATACACGGCTCTTTTATGGAAGCCTTCAACCAGGTAAGGAAGCCGAGGCGCTCGCAGTTCTCAGCGAATTTGTTGATCGTGCCAAAGCGCTGCCCGGCTGCCTATTGGGACAACTGCTGCAAACGGGCAATGATATCGTCGGCATCAGCACCTGGGAAACGAAAGAGGACTTGGCTGCATACGCTGATGGCGAGGTGGCACGCGAGCTCTTCACCAAAATTACGCCGCTCTTTATGGGCCGACCGACAGTCCAGACCTATGAGGTCAAGCGGAGCCGTTCGGATCAGGCGATCGCCAAAACTGTCTGAAGACCGTCTAAGGAGAGCCCATGTTTCAACTTACCAAGGTCTGGACCGACCAAGATCCAGGAATCCAGATGGTCGAGGTCCGCTACACATGGTCAGCGCTTGGGGAACCTGCTAAATGGGACGGCATGGAAGAAACTGAGGTGATGCTGCTCGTCCCCAACACCAACCCCAAGGTCCGCCAAGCCGTCATTGAGCCGCCCCGCTATTTCCACGACAACGATTCGTTTCTCCTGCACCACCGGTTCATGTACGTCCAAGATGGGCGGGAGAATATTTCTGATGCTTTTACCGAAGAAATTGTCTCTCGCGAAATCGAATATCTCGACCAGGAAGGGCGAATCACCGAAGTCCGGCTCTTATGGGGCGTAGACAGCTGGAACGCGCCCAACTGGACCCAAGCAAAACTCGAAGGGCTGAACCTGCAAACACTGCCAGACCGAGCAGGCCACGACCGTGAAGGCGAGGGCATCACTGATGATGCCATCTATGAGCTGATTCAAACCGTCCCCTTGCCTCGTCGATATGTCGGCAAAGTGTGGGGACCACGTAGCGCGAATGTCGAGTATCGCTATCAGCTGTTACGGACAAATTCTCCCTTACCCGAAGATGATTTTGAAATCTGGATAACGGACAACGGACAAAACTTTCGGGCCAGTCTCCAATAAGCAGGGATAAAAAATATGGCTGCGGAAGAGTCTGAAAGCGGCAAAAGTGCGCGCACTTGCTTAACCGACAGACGTTTCCTCACCTGCCCAAAATGTGGCTGGGTGCATTACACGATGACACCAGCCGAGAAGGCTGAGAACGATCGAGAACTCGAATACTTGACTGGACGCTATGAACTCAGTCTTGAAGAACAAGAGCTATACATATCGGCCTATCGGCAGTGTCTACGTTGCGAGTCTCCAGCCGATGAGTTCCGTGCTGCACGTGAACATGACCTGGACCGAGCCGAAGGACATCACGTAACCACTGTCTTCGTTCAGTCTGAAGTTGGTACCCACTAAAACTCTACCCCTGCCCGTGTAGCAGCGGATTCCTTCCTACGACGAGACGAGTGACTCATATGTCTGACGGCTGAGCTGAGAGAGTGCTCTTTCGATAACAGCCGTTCCTGGCTACACTAGGTCAGCCCAAATGAGGAGGAGTCCATGCCGATCTATATTCTGCTGAGCACCTTGACCCCAGAAGGCAGCCTCACGCTGCATAACAACCCTGAGCGCTTGGAAGAGGTAAACTCCGAGATGGCCGAATTTGGCTGTACTGTCATCGGCCAGTATGCCACGCTCGGACCCTATGATTTTGTGACGGTTGTGGAAGCGCCAGATAATGAAACTATCGCGCATTTGTCAATCGATTTGAGTTCTCGTGGAACGGTTCGTATTACCACCTTGCCGGCGATGCCCACCTCGGAACTTCGTGACCGGATGACAGGACCGAAGCAGATTGGACGCTCATAATCATACTGGCGTTATTCGACACGCTCCTTGTGTGTGGCAGAAGAGGCGCAAGGGGGTGGCGAAGCATGCGGTTCTTGACGCTCTGCACCGTTTTCTTGGCCGTCCGTTCGGGAACTCGGATCAGTGATGATCTCCTCGGTGTAGAGCAGAGAGTACTGTCGGGGGCTGTCCTGAAAGACTGCAAAATAATGAAACGAGGAATGCCACGTGGACGCGTCTCTCCGTATCCTTTTTATTAGCGCAGAAGTCTCCCCATTTGCTCGGACTGGCGGCCTGGGTGATGTGAATGGGGCCTTACCCAAAGTCTTGGCCGCTTTAGGGCATGATGTCCGTATTGTCATGCCCTTGTATCAAACGCTTCGTGACGGAGATTTTTCTCTGACGGAAGTCCTGCCAGACCTCCAAGTCCCGCTAGTGATTGGCAATCGGACCGGGCGCGTGTGGCAGACACAGTTACCGAATCAAGACGAAGCTGCGCCGCAGGTCCCAGTCTATTGTATCGAGCAAGATGACTTTTTTGCCCGGCCGGGTCTGTATGGGAACAGTGATGGCGACTATCCAGACAATGCCATGCGTTTCACTTTTTTTTCTCGGGCTGCCTTGGCATTGGCCGAGCGTCTCGAATGGTTTCCGCAGGTCTTTCATTGTCATGATTGGCATACCGGCCTAGTGCCTGCCTTTCTGCGCTTTTTGCCCGGCTTGGATGCTCGCATCGCGAATGCGGCCAGTCTTTTTACGATTCATAACTTTGCTTATCAGGGAATCTTTCCCAACTGGGCTTTTGGATTGACTGGTCTGCCTCCTTTTCTGTTTCAGCCAGAGGGCCTGGAATATTACGGTTTCCTCAACTTTATGAAATCAGGACTCTACTATGCCGACCGACTCACCACCGTCAGTCCGACCTATGCTGAAGAGATTGGCACTCCAGAATTAGGTTTTGGGCTGGACGGCAGCATCCGGACGCGGCAGGCGGCACTGGTCGGCATTCTGAACGGTGCTGATTATTCGGTGTGGAATCCGGAGACGGATCCGATGATTGCCGCGCGGTATAGTGCTGAGGATCTCAGCGGCAAGGCGGCGTGTAAACGGGCGCTGTTGCAAGAGTACGGTTTATCTGAAGAGCTGGATATCCCGGTGATCGGGATGGTGACCCGTCTGGTTGATCAAAAGGGGGTGGATCTGGGAGCAGGCGCGCTCAATGCACTCCTGGAGCTAAACTGCCGCTTGGTGATCCTGGGCTCTGGAGAGTCTCGCTACGAGGAATTCCTGAGCGAGCAGGGCAGAGCCCATCCTGAACGGATTGGAGTACGCATTGGTTTTGATGAAGCCTTATCACATCAGATTGAGGCAGGGAGTGACTGTTTTCTGATGCCATCCCGCTATGAGCCGTGTGGATTAAATCAAATCTACAGCCTGCGCTACGGCACAATTCCGATAGTCCGCGCAACGGGAGGACTGCGGGATACGGTGGTCCCCTTTGATGCCAGCACCGGACAGGGCACGGGCTTTGTCTTTCAGGATGCGACCCCTGAGGCACTAAGCGAAGCAGTCCGTGCCGCGGTATCGACTTTTGCTGATACGGCTGCCTGGCAGCAGATGATGCGCAATGGCATGGCCCAGGACTTTTCCTGGACGCAATCGGCAAGTCAGTACATTGATTTGTATCAGCAAGCTATGGCAGCCCGACAAGAGGCCGCTCCATCAGAGTAGGCAGGGGGAGCGCATGGCCTCAGAAACGCGCGGCGCGTTGGCGCTGGTTCTACATGCTCACCAACCGTTTGTCCTGGGCCACAACCGCTGGCCACATGGCAGTGACTGGCTGTGTGAAGCTGTCACGGAATGTTATCTGCCACTCCTGCAAACGCTCCGTTCGCTTGTGGCGCGAAGGATTTCGCCGCAGTTGACGCTCAGCTTTTCGCCGGTGCTGTGTGAACAGTTGGCGAGTCCACTCTTACAACAGGAACTCCAATTCTTTCTTGATACCCGCTTGCAGACCTGTGCTGACACCCGTCGGCATTTTCAGTCAGAGGATCAAGCTGATACCGCCGCGCTGGTGAATTATTGGGAACGGTTTTACCACAGTACGCTCGATCAGTTGCAGGCCCTGGATGGAAATATCCTGCCCGCCTTTCGGGCCCTGATGGAAGACGGACATATCGAGCTGATTACGTCTGCAGCGACCCATGGCTATCTGCCCCTGCTCGCTAGTGAACAGAGCGTCCGCTTGCAGCTGCGTCTGGCAACCTTCACGCATGAAACATATTTTGGCCGTCGGCCGCAGGGGATGTGGCTGCCGGAGTGCGGCTATCGTCCGCGCTATCACTGGATTCCGCCAGTTGGCACTAATCGTCAACAGTACCGCTCGCTGCGTCGGGGACTTGAGGAGCACTTAGCCGCGTGTGGGCTCACGTTTTTCTTTGCTGATAGCCAGCCGGTGGCGGGCGGTCGTCCCATGTCACCCTATCGGGATTACTTTCCGCAACTCACAGAGCTGCGCGACGCGAGTCGTGAAGAGTGGCCAGTCCAGACAGGCATGTCTCCGTATGAAACCTACCGCGTATCCTCCCGAGGAGGCGCGGGGACCGCTACGGTTTTTTTCCGCGACCCAGAGAGCAGCCGTCAAGTCTGGAGCCGAGATGGCGGATATCCAGGTGACCCGGCGTATCTCGAGTTTCACAAGCAGCACTTTCCGGGTGGGTTAAAGCTCTGGCGGGTGAGCGAGGACAAGACAGACTTAGCGAACAAAACGCGTTACGTACCGGAGCGTGCCCAGGCGCAAACGCGTACCGATGCGCGTCACTTCGCCACGCTTGTTGCTGACATGCTGGCTGGGAACGGTCAGGCACGAATTTCTTCCGGTCTTATGTGCGCGGCGTACGATGCGGAACTGTTCGGCCACTGGTGGTACGAGGGACCGCAGTGGTTGGAGTCTCTGTATCCAGAACTCAGTGAACATGGCATTGGAACAACCACTTGCAGTGCCGCGTTAGATAGTCGAAGCTCTGCCCGGACTATCACTCTCCCTGAGGGATCGTGGGGGGAAGGTGGCGACCATCGGACCTGGCTGAATAACGAAACGGCCTGGGTCTGGGAGCGTCTGTATGATGCGGAGTTTGCCTTTTGGGATCTTATGCAGGAAATCCCACACACAGCGCAAAGTGTCTCGCTTGGACGTATCCGGTGCCAAGCTGGGCGAGAGCTCCTCCTCATGCAGTCCTCAGACTGGCCCTTTCTCATAACAACACAAGCAGCACGTGACTATGCCGAGCAACGCTTTCTCGCCCACTATAGCGACCTCAAGCGATTGATCCAGATCGCTCGGTCTGTGCATGAGCGAGGGCAGTTGGAAGCCGAAGAGGAGAGATTTTTGGAGGGCCGAGAACGGCAGAATTTCCTTTTTCCGAGACTTGAGCAGGTTTTATTTCGATAGGAGGCAGGCCATGCGCAGACTGCGCGTTCTCGGCATGATTATGGCTGGCGGCAAGGGCGAGCGCTTGTTTCCACTCACCAAGTCACGCAGTAAACCGGCGGTCCCCTTTGCCGGCAAGCACCGGATTGTGGATTTTGTCCTGTCCAATTTTATTAATTCGAGCATCTTCTCCGTCTATATCCTCGTCCAGTATAAATCGCAGTCACTGATTGAGCATTTACGCTCGACCTGGCGCTGGCGGATTGGCGGCGGGCTGACCGGGACCTTTATTACTGTTGTGCCGCCGCAGATGCGATGGGGAGAAGGCTGGTATCAAGGCACGGCTGACGCGGTGTATCAAAATCTGAATTTGATCCAAGATTTTCGCCCAGACCTCGTCGCTGTTTTTGGAGCTGACCATATTTACCGCATGGACTTGAATCAAATGGTAGCGTTCCATATCGAGCGCGGGGCTGAGGCGACTGTAGCGGCATTGCCTGTTCCGCTGTCTGAAGCCAGTAGTTTTGGTGTCATTAAGGTTGATCAGAAACAGCGCATTATTGGCTTTGATGAGAAACCGCCCAACCCGCAGTCCATGCCCAACGATCCCGACCGCGCCTATTCTTCAATGGGAAACTATCTGTTCAATACCGACGTGTTGGTAAGCACCTTGCTGGAAGACTCACGCCGGAGCACTGAGCATGACTTTGGGCGGACGATTATTCCAGAACTGTTCCCCCGCCAACAGGTGTTTGCGTACGATTTTCTAGAAAATGAAATTCCTGGAGTCAAGCCTGGAGAGGAACGTGGCTACTGGCGTGACGTGGGCACCCTGCGGGCGTATTGGGAGGCACATATGGATCTCTTAGGAGAAACGCCGTCCTTTGATTTACGAAACTCGGAATGGCCCGTGTTTGGCACCATCTATGACGGTCCACCAACTCGCTTTACGAGTGGTGAGGTCCAGGATGCGTTGATTGGCGAGGGCTCTCAGCTAGAAGGTGGCCGCATCATTCGGTCTGTCATTGGCAGTGGAGTCCAGATTGGCAAGGGAGCCGAGATTGAGGAGTCAGTGATTATGGACCGAGCCGAGATTGGCGCAGGGGTGAAACTCAAGGGGGCTATTGTCGATCGGTTTAATATCGTTCCAGCAGGCACGGCAGTTGGGGTGGGGACGGGTGCTGATGAGCGGCGGTATTTTCGCGATCCCTCAGGTTTGGTGGTTTTAGAGCGGGGAGAAACACGGCCTCGGTGATGTCTTATTCTGAAGGAGCCGTATGCCAACCTCCACACCTGCCTGGGTCAAAGATGCAGTTTTCTATCAGATTTTTCCAGATCGATTTGCGCGGAGCGATCGTCTCGCTAAGCCTCAAAATCTGGACCCTTGGGGAAGCCCACCAACAGTATTCGGTTTTCAAGGTGGAGACCTTGTTGGAGTGACTGAACATCTCGACTATCTATCCGGCCTCGGTGTTAACGCTATTTATTTCACCCCAATTTTTTCCTCGGCCGCGAATCACCGCTACCACACGTATGATTATTTCAACGTCGATCCTCTCCTCGGCGGCAATGTCGCCTTACGAGAGCTGCTCGACGCGGCGCATGCACGCAATATCCGGATTGTCCTTGACGGCGTGTTTAACCACGCCAGTCGGGGTTTGTGGCAATTTCATCATACCTTAGAAAATGGTGCCGCTTCGCCCTATGTGGATTGGTTTCACTTTGATCCAGATCGCCTGACTGGCAAACGCCACTTTGCTGCGTATCCCGATCCGGCGGCACGGCAAGCCCTGCGACAGGGCGTTGGCAGTCGGAAAGCTATTGGTTATCGTGCCTGGTGGGACCTGCCAGCTCTGCCCAAATTTAACACTGACACACCCGCCGTGCGTGAGTTTCTATGGCATGTGGCAACCTATTGGGTTGAGTTTGGGATTGATGGTTGGCGCCTGGATGTCCCGACCGAAATCGATGACGATGCGTTTTGGCAAGAGTTCCGCCGCCGGGTCAAAGCTGTTAACCCTGAAGCCTATCTTGTCGGCGAGATTTGGCACGAATCGCAGCGCTGGTTGCAAGGCGATCAGTTTGACGCGGTCATGAATTATCCGCTGACGGGCGCCTGTCTTGGGTTTTTTGGTGGGGAGCAGCTTGATTTGAATCAGGTCCGTCAGCCAGGTGGCTTCCGCCACATCCGTGCCCTCGATGCCCAAGAATTTGCCGATCAGATTGATGCTATTCTCAGCCTGTATGATCCAGCAGTGACGTCTGCTCAGCTGAATCTTCTCGATAGTCATGATACTGCCCGGTTTCTTACCTGTGTTGGTCGAGACCAGAGTGCATTCCGCTTAGCCTGGTTATTTTTGTGTACGATGCCGGGTGCACCATGTCTGTATTATGGTGACGAAATTGGTCTGGACGGCGGGAATGATCCAGCCTGCCGCAAGGCATTTCCTTGGGCGCCTGCTGGCTGGGATCATGATCTGCTTGCCTATGTCACAAAATGCATCGCTCTCAGGCACCGCTTTGCAGCCCTGCGTCACGGTACCTTTACCCGGCTCTATACCGATAACGGGGTGTATATCTTCCAAAGAATCCTTGCTGATGAAGTCGTGATGATCGCGCTCAACGTGGCAGACGCTGCGCGCCAGGTTGATATGTCATTCCTTAAGGCTGATGGCCACTTCGGCCGGTGGCAGACTGTCTGGGATAATAATGAGGAGGTGCTGATTGATAGAGATCTCCCTATGTTGGAAATAAAACCACGCAGCTCTGCCATTCTCATCCCCGCGTAAAAACTATGCCAAACCCCATTGGTCAAGTCGGTTCACGTTTCCAACTCCTTCAGCTCGCCCGCCTCTACAACGTCCAGACGGTCTACTCTGATGTTTCGGGCCGTCGCCGGCATGCTATGCCAGAGGCTTTGTTACACGTCCTGCAGGCGTTAGGAGCTCCAGTCGAAACGCTTCGAGACGTTCCGACTGCACTACGAGAGCGCCAGCAAGAGCTGTGGCAACAGGTTTGCTCGCCTGTGAGTGTGGTTTGGGATGGTGCCGTCTCTCGCCTGGAACTGCGACTTCCAGCTGACCTTCAAGCGCAACACGTCCTCGACTCCTCCATTGTTTTGGAGAATGGAGAGGAGCAGCACTGGAGCGTCCGTGTCGGGCAGACCCCTATTGTCGAGCAAAAAACAGTGGAAGGGAGGCCATATGTTGTCAGGCAATTCCAGCTCCCCGAGAGACTTCCGTTTGGGTTCCATACGTTTCGCCTGGAAGGAGTAGGGGAGGGGAGAGAAAGTTTTCTCCTGTCTGCCCCTCAAAAAGCCTATGGCTTGCCGCAAAAGTGCTGGGGAGTGTTCTTGCCGCTGTATGCCTTACATTCGCACACAAGCTGGGGAGGCGGAGATTTTTCTGATTTAGACAAGCTCGTCGAATGGACGGCAAAGCAGGGCGGCAGCGTTGTTGCCACCCTGCCTCTCTTGGCATCTTTTCTCGGCGCACCTGATGAGCCTTTTGATCCTAGCCCATATGCCCCAGCGAGCCGTTTGTTTTGGAATGAATTCTATATTGATGTCTCAAGAATTCCAGAGCTCACTTCTTGTCAGACAGCCCGGACGCGGCTCAAATCAACCGACGTACAGACTGAAATTGCGGCACTCCAAAAATCATCTCTTGTTGACTACCGTCGCCAGATAGCGCTGAAGCGTCAAGTGCTTGAAGCACTTGCCCACCACTTCTTCTCTGAACCGTCAGTCCGACAAACAGCTTTTGCTGACTTTGTGGAATCACATCCCAGGCTGGAAGACTATGCACGTTTTCGTGCAGCCGGCGAGCGATTCCACACGCCGTGGCCTGAGTGGCCCCAGCCGCTACGAGATGGCCTGCTCACAGACGATGATGTCCCCAAAGATCTGAAACGTTACCATCTGTACGTGCAATGGATTGCTCACGAGCAGATACAGGCTGTAGCTGAGAAGGCCCGCCGCCACGGGCCTGGGCTGTACCTGGATCTTCCACTCGGGGTGCACCGCTTTGGATACGACGTCTGGCACGAAAGGGGTATTTTTGCGACGGATGTGTCCTGTGGAGCGCCGCCTGATAGTTTTTTTCCCGGTGGGCAGGATTGGGGGTTCCCACCCTTACAGCCTGAGAAGAGCCGTGCACAAGGATATCGCTATGTGAGAGCCTATCTACGCCAGCACCTGCAGCAAGCGGGCGTCTTGCGCATTGATCATGTCATGGGATTGCATCGACTCTTTTGGATTCCAAAAGGACGTGACACGAGCCAAGGCGTCTACGTTCGCTATCCGGCTGAGGAGCTGTATGCCATTTTGAGTATCGAGTCGCAGCGGAATAAGGTCTGTATTATTGGCGAGGATCTTGGCATCGTCCCATCTTATGTCAGACCGGCAATGGTCCGGCATGGGATTCAACGCATGCACGTGCTGCAATACGCTTTGCCGACACAGCCTGACCGCCAACTTCAGCGGGTGCCCGCTCACAGCGTTGCCAGTGTGAATACCCATGACATGGCGCCTTTTGCTGCCTTCTGGCAAGGGCTGGAGCAGCAGGAGCGAATCGAATTAGGATTACTTGATAGCGCTGATGTTCGACAGCTGGAGCAAGAATATGAGAGACGAGAGCAAGCACTGTTGGCGGTGCTGACACAGAAGGGCTGGTTGCAAGGGCAAGCCCAAGTCGTTGATCTTCAGACCTTGTATACGGCGTGTGTGTCGTATTTGGCCGCCAGTTCCGCTCCGCTTGTCCTTGTGAGTCTAGAAGACGTGTGGGCTGAGACTCAGCGGCAGAATATGCCGGGCACTGGAGAGGAACAAGACAACTGGCGGAGAAAAGCCCGCTATTCGTTTGAGACATTCAGTCAGATGTCGGAGGTGTTTGAAGTGCTTCGCCTCATCAACGTCTTGCGCAAGAAGGACAGTGCTGATCTTCCTGTATCAGGCTGAGCGCAGCGCCGGAAGATAGAGTTTTTCTACATATTCCTTGACCATACGTCGGGTTGAAAAGTAGTGAGGGATAGAAGTTAAGGTCTCTTTCATTACTTGCAGCCACCCGTAGGGCACACCGTCCGCATCTCGTTCATAAAACAAGGGCACAATTTCTTCCGCTAACAGTTGATACAGAGCGTCTGCGTCACGCTCATCCCGCTCTTCTTCAGACAGCTCTGGATCTACCGGGTCCACAATCCAGCCGTTCTTGCCATTGTATGCCTCGTCCCACCAGCCATCGGCAATGCTGAGGTTTGGAATACCGTTGAGTGCAGCCTTTTCGCCACTTGTCCCGCTGGCTTCCTGCGGAGCGATGGGGTTATTGAGCCAGACATCAACCCCGCGCACAAGAAACTGAGCGAGGTGCATATCGTAGTTCTCGATAAAAGCGATACGTCCACCAAGCTTGTAATCGCTGGCTGCCTCATACACTTGGCGGATGAGATCTTGTCCAGGCTCATCGGCCGGATGGGCCTTACCTGCAAAAATGATCTGGACTGGACGTCCAGCACCTTGGAGGACCGATTGCAGACGGGCGAGATTTTTGAGCAGCAGGTTTGCCCGCTTGTAAGTGGCAAACCGCCGGGCAAAGCCAATAGTCAATGCATCTGGGTCAAGCAAGCTGCCTGCTGCCAGGATTTGGACACTATCTCGGTGTTCTTTCTGCCACAGGTGGCGTGCTCGTTCACCGATAAAACGGATCAAGTCATGTCTGAGCTGAACGTGGACTGCCCACAGTTCCTCATCTGGAATAGCAGCGACGCGCTGCCAGAGTTGTGGATTATCGTGCGTGGCCAGCCAGTCTGAGCCAAGATATGCAGAAAACAGCTGATACAGGGATGGCGCCAGCCAGGTCGGGACATGAATGCCGTTTGTGACTGCTGTAATCGGTACCTGGTCTACGCTGGTTTGACTGGTCTGGCCGGTCTGGCTCTGACTAGTCTCAGGCCATAAGGATTGCCACATCTGGCGGGAGACCGCGCCATGTATCTGACTGACTGCATTCCGCTGCTGAGACAGTCGTAAGGCGAGCACCGTCATATGGAATCGTTCGCCCCATGGCTCTTCATAGCGGGCGAGGTTGAAGAATTCTTCCCGGTCGATTCTGAGTTCATCCCAGCAAGCGGGTAAGTATTGCTCAACAAGCTCAAAAGGAAAAGCATCATGTCCGGCTGGGACAGGTGTATGAGTGGTGAACACGCTACTCTTTTGGACCTGCTTGAGTGCAGCGGAAAAGGTGAGTCCGTCAGCCGCGAGTTCGCGCAATCGCTCGATCATTACAAACGAGGCATGGCCCTCGTTTAAGTGCCAGACGCGGGGGGCAATGCCTAACGCGCGCAGGATGCGCACCCCACCAATGCCGAGCACGATCTCTTGGCGAAGACGCATCTCTTGATCACCGTCATATAAGCGGGCTGAGAGTGTACGATCCTCAGCAGCATTCTCCTCTACGTCGGTATCCATGAGGTACAGAGAAATGCGGCCAACCTGTATTTGCCAGACTGTGATGTGTACTTCACGGTCAGCGATCTGTACGCTCACCTGCTGCGGTTTCCCTTCAGGTGTGAGCACTGGGGTGATCGGAGCCTTGCTCCGATCGAGATCCTCGTACACCGCTTCCTGGTGTCCGTCTGCGGACATGCGTTGGTGAAAATGGCCCTGCTGATACAACAGCCCAATGCCAACAAACGGCAGACCGAGATCACTCGCCTCTTTGCAATGATCGCCGGCTAAAACGCCCAAGCCACCACTATAAATCGGCAAGGAGCTATGCAGGCCAAACTCTGCGGAGAAGTAGGCGATCGATGCTTCCGTGAGATCTAGAGCATATTGAGACACCCAACTGTTGTGGCCTGACAGGGCTGTATCAAAGGCTTGAATGACCGCATCGTAGCGGGTAAGAAAGCTTGGATCGTGAGCCAGAGTATGAAGACGCTGTGGGTCTACATCGTAGAGGAGTTTGACTGGGTTAGGGGTACTATTGGAGACACTTGCGTGCCACAGCGACGGATCAATACTGGCGAAAAGGGTCAAGGCTTCTGGGTACCAGCTCCACCAGAGGTTAGCCGCGAGATCGCTCAATCGACTAATGCGTGGGGGAAGTGACAGGGCGGGGGGCTTTTGGGACATTGTTCCTCTCAACAGCTTTTGATTGGGCAACAGCTTCTGATTGTGATTAGCAGCTCGGGTCTGTTTATCCGACTGTCGTTGCTGGCGAAAGAGCCCCTGTTTATGTTGGCGCTTCTGGTGCTTTTGTCACTCCTTTTTACTGAGACAGATTTGTGTAAAAAGAAAAAGAAGCGTTCCGTTTTTGGGACGGGATATATGGAGCTCAGCGTGTACAATAAGGAAACTGACTATTTTCTATGCCGCTGGTAAGTTGGCATATGAATTGCGAGTTTATGTACAGCAGTAGGTGCTTTCTTGATGCCGCACGGGTAGGAGTGTTGCCATGACGGGAACTATTCTCGTGGCCGAAGATGAAACGATTTCCCGAAAAAACATTTGCCGGGTATTGGATGAAGAAGGCTATCGGGTGCACGAAGTCACTGATGGTTATGCAGCCCTCGTCGCTATCGATGGACGCGAATTTGACCTCGTCCTGACCGACTTGCGTATGCCTGGTGCGGATGGATTAGCCGTCCTTGAGCACGTGCGGGAAGTCGCTCCCCAAACCTTTGTGGCGATTATGACTGCCCATGCTTCTGTTGATACGGCTGTTGCGGCGCTACAGCTTGGCGCACAAGACTATCTGCTCAAGCCGATTGTCTTTGAGGATCTGCTGCGTAAGGTCCATCTGCTGATGGAGCACAAGAGCCTCGCCTGGGAAAACCAAATGCTCCGGCGCGAGGTCAATCGGCATGTTGATCCGAGCGGCATGATTGGCCAGAGTCCTGCAATGCGAAAGATACTAAAGACCGTCAACAAGGTCGCGCAAACAGCCAGCACTGTGCTGATCACCGGCGAAAGTGGGGTAGGCAAGGAACTTGTCGCCCGAGCGATTCATGCTGAGAGTCCGCGCCAGGACAAGGTGTTCCTGCCTGTGAACTGTAGCGCCATTCCAGACACGCTCTTAGAGAGCCAGCTGTTTGGTCATACCAAAGGCGCGTTCACGGGTGCGTTGAGCGCCCAGGCCGGACTGTTTCGGAACGCCCAGGCTGGCACGATTTTTTTGGATGAGATTGGCGAGCTGCCCTTCACCCTACAGCCCAAACTCTTGCGTGTCATTGAACATAAAGAAGTGCTGCCAGTCGGGGCGACGACACCCGTACAGGTCGACGTACGTATTCTGGCTGCCACAAATCGGGATCTTGACAAAGCAGTCGAGGCCGGGCGTTTTCGGGAAGACCTGTTCTATCGCCTCAATGTGGTCGAGATTCGTATTCCCCCACTCCGAGAACGTCGGGGTGATATTCCTCCCTTAGTCGAGCACTTGATTCAGCATCACAATGTGGAGATGAAGAAAAACTGCAAAGGTGTGACCTATGAGGCGATGCAGCTCTTGCTGACAGCAGCCTGGAAAGGCAATATTCGTGAGCTGGAGAATGTCTTGGAACGGGCCATAATCCTAGGCAACGGCGAGTGGATTAGCCCAGAAGATCTGCCCGGCGGAGATGCGTCCGAGTGGGACACGCGCCCAGCCGTGAGCCATAACCTGAAGATAGCGCTCAGAGCATATGAAAAAAGCCATATCGAGCAGGTGCTGACCGAAGCAGGCGACCGGGGCCATGCGGCTCAGCTGTTGGGCATCAGCCGTTCTTCGCTCTACCGCAAAATGGAGCAGCTGGGGATTCCGCTCAACTGAGTGGGGTGCTAGACGGGGAAGCGCTTGCGCGCTTTTGGCAACGTCTTAGCTTTTCCTACTGTTCGACCTGCTCCCTACTGTGGAGTGTGTTCTCGTTCGCTTTTTCCGTGCTGCAGCGCAGGCTGGCAGGCTGACCCGGAAGACTGTTCCTTGGCCTGGCTCACTGGTACACGTCATCGTCCAAGCATGGGCTAAGACAATCTGTCGCACGACAGCCAAACCTAAGCCCATCCCGTTTGGTTTTGTGGTGGTGAACAGCTCAAAAATATCAACGCCCTTCGGGAGTCCACTCCCTGTATCTGCAACATCCACATGGACAAGACCATCTGCATACGTTCCTCGCACAGTGAGGGTGCCGCCGTGTGGCATAGCTTCTACTGCGTTCTGGCACAGATTCAGTAACACCTGCTTGAGTTTCTCTTGATCAGCCATAACAGGTGGCAAATCAGGCACGATTTCGTTTACAAGCTGAATACCTTGTGCCGCATATTGGCTGGTCTCCACCGCCAGCAGTTCCGTGATCAAACGTGCCAGCGGCGTTGGTTGGAGATCGAGCGGGTGTGGCCGGGCCAGAGACCGAAA
This sequence comes from Binatia bacterium, assembly GCA_965231765.1. Taxonomy (GTDB): domain Bacteria; phylum Desulfobacterota; class Binatia; order Bin18; family Bin18; genus JAAXHF01. The sequence continues at coordinate 938,813 of OZ246887.1, read as the reverse complement.
CTCAATGAAGAGGGAGCGCAGACGATTGATCTCACTGGACAGGTCGTGAACCGTCGAACGCAGCAGGTCCTGTTGAGGCCAAGCACGCTTGGCCAAGTCGCGTTCCAAGAGCTGGACGGTGGTGTACATACCGTTGAGGGGATTGCCGATTTCGTGCACGAGTTTGGCCGTCGTTGTGCCCATGGCCGCTGAACGCTCACTCTCTCGGAGTTGCTGCGCCGCCCGTTTGCGTTCAACTACCCGGCCGAGCTGGGTGCCAATATTGGCCATGACTTTGATAAAGGGCTCGTCTGGTTCAACAACGTCAGGGGCAAAGAATTCCATGACGGCGACGACTTCTTTGCCGACCAAGACAGGAAAGGCGAGAGCGGCTCTGAGGCCAGCTGCGGTGGTTTGTTTGGCTCGGATAAAACTGGGATCGGTCGTCACATCCGCAACCCAGGCTGGTTGCCCAGTGACAAACACGCGGCCCGGCAAGCCAGCGCCAGGAGCGAGTGGAATCCTTTCAATCGCACGGCGGAACGCGTGCAGTTGTTTGCGGTCCTGGTGATGCCACAAGGCTACCGGCAGAAGGGTATCAGGCGCATCGTCGGCTGGCAGATAGGCGTGGCCGATCTGCCAGCCAGTATGGGCGCAGACCTGATCAAGCGTACGTTGTAGAGCGTCTTCAATGCTGGTGGCTTCATTGGCTGCGACCGCAACCTCTTGGAGGAGTTGGACAAGAGCGTTTTTCTGATGCAGCGCGTCTTCGACGTGTTTGCGGGCAGTAATGTCCTGAATCTGGGTAATGAGGTGCAGGGGACGACCATGCCGGTTGTGCAGTAAGGAGGCATTCACACGCGCCCAGACAGTATGGCCGTCTTTGTGCAGGTAGCGCTTTTCGAGCTCATAAAAGCGGACGCTACCGGCCAGGAGACGTTGGACACACTCCAGGTTATGCTGCAGATCGTCGGGATGGGTAATGCGCTGAAACGTCGTGGCGAGAAGCTCTTGCTCGGAGTAGCCAACAATCCGGCTCAGAAACGGATTGACTTTTAAAAAACGGCCCTTAGGAGCAACCAGGGCCATGCCAATCGCTGCATAGTGAAAGGCAGAGCGAAAGCGCTCTTCACTCTCCTGGAGACGTTCCTCTGCGCCGCAGCGTTCTGGCTTCAGTCGCTTGGACCGACTGGCGGTCTTTTTTTCCTGCTCCTGCGGCATGCAATACCTTATCTCTATGTGTCCCAGCTTTGCAACGCGTAATAACGCAGGCTGTCCTATTTTTGGGACAGAGGTGTGTGAGAAGATGCAGAACGCGGCGTTTTGCGACCGTTTTTTGACGCGCCCAGCCTGGCACGCAGATTGCTGAATACCTGATGAGGAGTGAGAAAAGGAGGGAAGGCATGGCAATCCTACAACAACTCCAGGAGATGCTTGACGCGTATGGCGTTCCGTATCAGGTGTTGACCCATCAGCGGGTCTATTCCACCCAAAGAACTGCTGCTTGCCAACACATCCCGGGTAAAGACATGGCCAAGGTCGTTATGGTGAAGCAGGACGATCGGTCAGTGATGACGGTACTCCCTGCGAGTCACCGGGTAAATTTTAGCCAGTTACAAGCTCAGCTTGGTGGTCAGGTACGGCTGGAAGGTGAGCAAGAGTTTCGGATGCTCTTTCCGCACTGCGAGACTGGAGCTGAGCCACCATTTGGGAACTTGTTTGGCTTAGAAGTGTGGGTTGATCGGACGCTGACAGAAGACGAAGAGATTGTCTTTAACGCAGGTACGCACTGCCACGCTGTCCGTATGCGGTATGCGGATTTTGCCTGGCTGGTCCAGCCCCAGGTGGCAGCCTTTGCCCAACTGACCTCGGCAAGGATCAACGCTACGGATCCAAGCGATAAATACCGGCAGGGAGGAATGGATGCTTATCATCCCTCAGTCATGGCGAGACGTGGAAGTGATTGAGTCGAGAACAAGAATGGCGGCATAAATCAGATCCAGGGCGCTCCGTCGCCGGAACTGATAGGACCCAAGCAGAGGGGCCGACAGTAAGAGGTGGCGAGATTCGGCCTACCCTAGACATGCTCAGGAGGCAGCCCATGCAGGTCAAAGATCTTTTGGAAGGGAAAGGAACGGCGGTGGCAACAATCGCGGCGGACGCAACGCTGCACGACGCGATGAAGCTGTTGGTCAAGCTGCGTATTGGATCTTTAGTCGTTACCGAGGGACACGCGCCTATCGTCGGGATCATTACCGAGCGTGACCTCTTGCGGGAGTGTGCGGTGCATTACAACGGTATGAAGGAAATGACTGTGCGGGAGGCGATGAGCACGAACCCGATTATCGGAGTTCCTGAGGATGAGATTGCGTACGTCATGGGCATTATGACCCACAGCCGGATTCGACATCTGCCGATTCTCGCCGGCGAGCGTCTGGCAGGCATGATTTCTATTGGAGATGTGGTGAAGGCGCAGCTCGAAGCAGTCGAGTTCGAGAATCGCCATCTCAAAGACTATCTCATGTGGCAGTGATACAAGGAGAACGTCACGACAACGATACATGTTAATACTACCCATAGCCCAGCGCTGTCGAGCACGTCCACGACCGAACTGCCGAGCTAGCCTCCTTGAAGCGACGACCAGTGCTGTGTGGTTCCTGCTGGTAGACATCGTGCGTGGAAATCCGTGGCTGGTCATCGAGCCGGAGTGGAACTGATCACAGCAATATCACCAAAATGTCACCTTTTTATCATGACTGACCGCTCAGCTTGCGTTACAGGAAGAGTCAGGTAAGAGCATGTGCGAGCTTCGTATCTCTAAATCAGTTTGTATGGAAGGAAGGGGGAAGTTGTGCTGAGCTTTCAAAAAACTGTCGTTTTGAGTGTGGGATTGGTCACGCTGTTGGCAGGTTTGGGGACTGTCGTCCAGGGAGCGATGAGCCCGAGGGCTGGATATAACTCGCGTCTCGGGACAGACTGGGTCGAGCTCCGTGGGCGAGTCCTGTGTGCAGCCTGTACCCTCGAAGAACAACAACAGCTTCTCCCTATTCCCAAAACTCGTCTGTATCAACTGAATCATAGCCAAGGACAGGTCGTGATGGAGGCGAACCCGGACACCGTCGTACTCGATTACCACCGGCTATGGATCCGGGGCGGAGAGCAGGTATTTCAGACGCTGTCTGCACCGAAAAATCGGTCGAAAGAAGTTGTGATCTCAGGCGTACTTCGAGAATATCTGCCTACTGCTGGTACCCTCGATCTTGCCAGTGTGTCCGTCGTGGAGCAGTGAACGTGATAACTCATCATGTGATATTTTTTTATAATAAAAAGGAAAGAAATCAAATTGATCGAGAAATTTCTCTTGACATCTAACGCTGGTAGGAGTGCGCTAAAGAGAAGTCGAGTGCCCAATCCTGGGCACAGAAAATTTGGACGGAGCGCGCCTGTCCAAACAAACCTCCAGCGTGGATAAAGGAGGTGCTGATGGATAGTCCCCCTGACTTCTTTAGCCCGCGGACGGCGGGCGGCAGCCACCCTGCAAGGTGGATGACCTGCTCACTGTCGGGTTGCTCAGACCACGCCCAACTGGAGTGCTCGGAAAGTACTCAACCGCTAATGCGGCTGTCATGACAAACAGGGCTCTCGGGAAAACGGATGCCTGGAGAATCCGGAGCAGCCAGAGACAAAAACAGGTACACTGTACCTGCCGCCAATAGCCGGGCTTTTATACATACATAAGCAAGAACTCTCAGCGCATATAGCGCAAAAAAAGGCGGCTTTCCCGGGAAAGCTGCCTTTTTTCATACCAGGCTGGCGCTCGCCTCTCATTGTTTCTTCATCTGGGTTTATGCGAAAGATTTCACTGTATGTGATAGGAGTGGGGTATGAAGGCGCGGCGAAGACTCGCATCGTAATAGGAGGCTGGCTTCTCCTCGCTGCCCAATTCCTCAGAATTCGTCTCAATGCGCCCGCGCGACGGCTGGAGTTTCCTCCACGACTGTTACCAACAGCCGGCGTTCCTTGGTATAGAGATGCCCCTCTATTGTAATGTGTTTCCCGGAAATCTCAGGCTGCTGGAGCCGAGTAATCAGGACATCAGCGCCATACAGGCGGACCGAGCACTTCCTGAGGTCGCGCAAATGTCCCCGCCCGTGACTCCCACCTGTCACCTCCTCCACAGCATCCAGCCGAAAGCGCCATAGCTGGTCGTGGACAAAAACAATGAGTGTACGAAGCTCGCTAACATTGTGTGCCCCAAACGGGAGCAGCATACCAGACAAACGTACGTATGGAGGCGCATCAGGGTAGGAAAACCGAGCATGCGTTGAGCTAGCCCAGAAGGTGGCGGTAATGAGTACAAGGATGAACACAATGTGGTTGGTGACCTGTTTCATAGACGTTCCTCCTCTTGTGGTAAGGACCGGAGTGGATATACACAGACGCACTTTCTTTAGAGGTATGCCGAGAAGCGGTTGGGCCAGTTTTTGACTATGTCCTTGGCGATCTCCAAAATTGGGAGGGACCTCAATTCTTCCAGTGCGTCGTCCTCACGTGTATCAATAAGCTGGATCACAGCATCCAGAATATCTTCTACTGTTTTCATAGCCCCCTCCCTTGTTGATAAACAGTGAATCGTAAAATTAACTCTCACCTCTCTTAGAATAAAGGACTGAGCAAAGGAGATGCCAAAAGACGGACTAAACAGAGCCACACCCAAAACAGCACCCAAATGCCGATTTTTCAGCTTCCTTTTCATTTTTTGGTAGGTGGGATGTCTCGCCTTTAGGACAGCGGAAGATATTCTAGTTGCAAAATTGGGACACCAGGAGCTGGTTTCTTTAGGACTTGGGTCCACAACACGGCTTGAAGAATCTCTTCCTGGCGGCCGAGCAGAAACACAGACACTCTGAGGCGGATATCACTGAAATATCACTTTTTTATTATGGCTTCTCACCTATAGTTGAGATATAAGGGACGCGGAGACATATAGTTGGTGATGCAGAGTGAGGTCGATAACGGCAGCCTGATGGAACACATTGGAGTGAGTCCCATCTAAGACCAGGATAGAAACACAGGAGACATGTCATGCAACAACTCCACCGCATTCTTGTCGGCCACGACTTCAGCACTGGCGGAGAGATCGCTGTGCAATCCGCCGCCGCCTTTGCTGCCCGCTATGGGGCTGCGTTGCGCTTGGTGCATGTCGTCGAACAGCCCCATTTGTATCAACGCCTGTCACACCCTTTGACTGCTCCGTACACACCGGAAGATCTCGCTCAGCAAGCTGGGACAGCGCTGGAAGCGATCATCGCACGGAGTTCTCTTGAACATCTGCAGGTTGAGTATGAAGTCCACACTGGTAAACCTTTTGTCGAACTGATCGTCGCTCGTCGGGCCTGGAATGCTGATCTGATTGTGGTTGGCGGGAATGCCAAAGGTGAAGAGCGCGGACTGGGGCGGACGAGTGACCGGGTGGTGCGCAAAGCTATGGTCCCCGTCTTGATCGCAAAAGTGCCGTTTACGGCCGAGGCCAAAACGCTTCTGGTCCCCACGGATTTCTCAACCGGAGCCAGAAAAGCAGCTGAAGAAGCCCTGACCCTCGCCGCCAGCTTTGGCGCACGGGTGCTCTTCTTGCACGCGATAGATGTGTCACATCTTTATGCAGCCACTACTGGGGCAGACATGCCTGCGATGCCTCCCCCAGTGGTCACGGCGGAAGATCTTGAAGCGGAGTGGCAGACGTTCCTCTCGGATATGCCGCTCTTGGAGCAGGTTCCGTGGGAACGCAGGACTGTCACTGGCTTGGCTGCGAGTGCCATCGTTCAGCAGGCGGGGGAAAAGCAGGCCGACATTATTGTCATGGGCACCCACGGCCGCACCGGGCTCGCACATATGTTGCTGGGTGGGGTGACTGAGGAAGTTGTGCGGACCGCCCCGTGCCCGGTATTGACCATCCGCCCGGACGCCTTCCAGTTTGAGCTGCCATGATCGAGTCCCCGTTGTTCCTGTTTGCAGACGTCATCCGCGCCTAAGCGTTTGCTGACAGCGTCGGCAAGCTGGGGTGCACCGTGGCTGACAAAAAGAACGGGTTGACGATCCATACACATTTCTCCGTGTAAGGTTGACTTTCTCAAAGCGGTTCATTTTCGTCTGCATTTCTGGTAGCGACTCTAGTAACGACTCTGATCAGGAAACTGGGAGTAGCATAGCCTGGAGGAAGACCAATGCCCATGAATATTTTAGGGATGATCGGCGTTGCCCCGCCAGCTGGAGGAGCAACCGTACATGTCATTGGCGGTAGGGTTGATCGGGACTACGTGTGCCGCTTCTCACAGGCGCATGAAGCGTCGGGCTTTGATGCGGTGCTGGTCGGCTATACGTCTTCTTCTGCAGAAGGGTTTCAGATCGCGCAGTACGCTGCCGCCCATACCGAGCATCTGAAATTCTTAATTGCTCATCGGCCGGGTTTTGTCATGCCGACGCTGGCCGCACGAACAGCCACGACATTTGACAATCTGACCGATGGCCGGCTGTGGCTGCATATTATTTCAGGTGGGGCGGACAACGAGCAGCGCCGTGACGGCGACTGGCTTGGGCACGACGAACGCTATGCACGCACCGACGAGTATCTAGAAATCCTGCGCCAAACCTGGACATCAGACAAGCCGTTTAATTTTGAAGGCCGTTTCTATAACGTCAAAAAAGCCTTCTCCGAAATTCGACCTTTCCAACAACCCCACCCACCAATCTATTTCGGTGGCGCGTCAGACGCTGCCATTCGTGTTGGAGCCAAGCACAGCGATGTGTACGCATTGTTTGGTGAACCGCGAGCAGCAGTGCAGACGATGATGGACCGCATCTCAACAGAAGCTGCGCAGTACAACCGCACGCCACGTTTTAACATCTCCTTTCGACCGATTATTGCCCAGACCGAGAGCGCAGCTTGGGACAAAGCCCGAGGTATCCTGGCCCAATTAGAGGAGTCACCGCAAAAACTGGCGGTAGCAACCGAAGCCGAGTTTAGTCGCCGCCTCACAAAAATTGCGGATGAAGGCGAAGTGTACGACGAGCGGTTGTGGACTGGATTAGTCAAAGTTTCTGGAGCAAGTGGTAACACGACTGCACTTGTCGGTACCCCAGAACAAGTCGCTGAAGCGATTGTGAGTTACTACGCTCTCGGCATTGGCGGCGTGTTGATCCGTGGTTTTGATCCGTTTAACGATGTGGAAGAATTTGGCACAGAACTCATTCCGTGCATACGGGCATTGGTGGCTGAGCGTGATCGTATAGCCCAGCCGCCAAATAAAGACAGGCCACAAATGGCAAGTGCCTAGAACGGCGGAGCACGATACGGCTCAAGCGGTGAGATGTGCATGCTCAGAATAAGCCATTTGCCGTCAACTTTGACATGGGTAAAGATGTACCGACCATGTGAGTAAGACAGCTGCTCCCCGCCTTTGGGCGCGGCGGCTAGTTGGTAGTGGCCCCATGACACTGCGGTTGTGCCAACAATCCGAAATTGGGGCGAGACGGGCGTAAAATCTGCCTTTTCATACGTGCCAAAGTATGACGTGGCGGCCTGTTCAAACTCTTTTTTTCCATTTGAAGGAAAAGGCGAAAAGATGCCAAACAGGACAATGTCCTCGTGAGCCTGAGCCAAGGTCCCAGTCAGGTCCTTGGTATTGAGACTGGCAAATTCAGCTTCAAAGTTTGCTTTGAGGGCTGCCATATCAGACTGCTCAGATTGACCAGTCTGAGCAGCATCATTTTGCGACTCTTGCGCTTCCTGGCTATGAGCGAATGGAGCAACAGAGACAAGAACTGCGGCAGCGCACAGCACGACCGCCCGTTTGCATAATGGATACATCTTCTACATACCTCCCGAACGTTTTTCGTGCTCCCGCCATATCATTCAAAACGTAGCGAAGCTATGCCAGGCTGCGGAGAACGTTTTTAGGAAGGCCGGATCGTCATGAGATTCTCCCAGCCCTGAAGGGGCGACGTAACTCAGCCCTGGGCTGGGGAGGATTGCCCCTTTGGAGCGTTGGGGAGAAGGCTTGCAGAAAAGAGCGCTATGTCGAGAAGTGGCCGCGGGTGAGAGGTATTCCTGAATAAGATGCTTGCACTCTTTCCCATTGTGACATAGGCAGCACAGCAGAGGGGAGGACGGACACATGAGTGTAACAGACAAAGCCGCTCTTGTTACCGGCGCATCACGTGGTATAGGTCGGGCCATCGCCCAGAAGCTGGCCCAGCAAGGTGCACGTATCGCGGTTCACTATAATCAAGGTCGAGAAGCGGCCGAAGAAACGCTGGCGTCTCTGGCTGGTGGTCCGCATCAGCTCTTCCAAGCCAATGTTGCTGAGCCGAAAGCAGTCGAGGAGATGGTCAGCGCAATCACCACACAAATGCACGGCTTGCATATCGTGGTGAACAACGCCGCTATCAACGAGTGGCAACCCATTCTACGGGTTGACTATGACGCCTGGAACGATGTCTGGCAGCGCACTCTCGACACCAATGTTGTTGGGCCGTCTAACATTATGTTCTGGGCGGCGCGGTATATGAAGGACAACGGTGGTGGACAGATCGTGAATGTCTCATCTCGCGGTGCCTTCCGAGGGACGCCCAAATCACCTGCGTACTCCTCTAGCAAGGCGGCGCTCAACAGCATGAGCCAATCCATGGCCCAAGCCTTAGCCCCGGACAATATCTTTGTGTACGTTGTGGCTCCTGGATTTGTTGAGACCGATATGTCGGCTTCTATTCTGGCCAGCCCACGTGGAGATGCAATTCGAGGCCAGAGTCCGTTGAATCGAGTTGGGAAGCCCGAAGAAGTTGCGGCGATTGTGGCGTTCCTCGCATCCGGTGAGGCCGACTTTGCCACGGGCAGTATTATTGATGTGAATGGGGCGTCGTATTTACGGACGTGAAGAGAACGCCTATGAGCACTCCCTTCAACCGCCGAATCGAACCGGGATGAACCGCGACTTCAGAGATCTATTCGCCGAATTCAACGCCCACGGCGTTGCATACCTCGTGGTCGGCGCTGACCTAGAATCCCGCCTACAAAGTCTGTAGAAAAAATAACCATGCATATTCTCCTCGGAATTCTCCTCACGCTAAGTGTGTGTGTTGTTGGTATGGCTTACACAGCAGACGACCTGAACGATTCAATCAAAACTGCTCTCAACACACAAAAACTGATCTCTGTTGCAACCCAGCGTGCTAATGGCGAGTGGGGTAGGGCAGCGCCGATTTGGTTCATGTACGACGGTGAGGCAATCTATTTCATTACTGCACCAAAGTCGTATAAAGCCCGTCGTATCCGTAAGGGCAGTCCAGTTCAGGTCTGGCTGGATGAAAAAACAGGACCGGCATTCACAGGCAAAACACAGATCGTGACAGATACGGCTATCCTGGATCGCATTAATGCCGCTTATAAAGGAAAATACTGGGCGGCTTGGCTGACGTACTGGGCGATGCCGTTGGCTGGACGGGTTGAGGCTGGCAAGATGGTTGCAGTGCAAGTCTCGCCAAGCCAATAATTGCATCACCCCACATAATCCGTCGGAGCTTCGAAGCCGCCAACCACATCCGCCAAATGACGGGCAAAATCGATCGGTGTCCGGTCCTCTAGATACGGCCCGACAATCTGCATACCAACCGGCAGACCATTTGCCAGACGGCCAACCGGAGCAACCGTTGCAGGCAGGAGGGCCATGCCAATCAAGCCGGGCCAAGCTCACTGGTCAGCATATGGGCGAGTGTGGCCGTCAATAGTCAGTGTCCGCTCAAGGACAGGCTCCCTGTGATCATGTAGGAAGGCTGCCATAGGCGAGATTGGACACAGCAGAACGTCATAGTCTTGAAAGAATTCTGCCCAGCGCAACGGATGTGTTCGCGAAACTCATTGGCCTACAGTCCATACCGTTGCCGTTGAATGCCATACCGCAAGGTACGTCGGATGATAGCTTTGCCAGTCGGCCGCCTATGGTCGGCGTGTTCGTCTTGCCAAAGATAACTGCTCCGGCTTGTACCAGTCACTCGACTGAAGTCGCATTACTGCTTGGAACATGCTCTGCCAACGGAGGAAAGCTGGCCGTAGTGCGAACGCCAGCGGTTTCCAGAGCATCTTTCACCGTCATGGGTAGACCATGCAGTGGGCCGCTGAGCTGCCCCTTTGCCAGAGCCGCGTCTGCCGCATCGGCGCGCTGCCGTGCGCTTTCAATGTCGAGCGTCACAACCGCGTTGAGTGTAGAATTATGCTGATTGATGCGCGCCAGGCAATGGTCTAAGAGCTCGCGACTGCTGATGTCTTTGTTGCGAATAGCTCAGGCAAGCTGAGCTGCGGACTGGAATGCTACATCTTTCATGGTCTGTCCTCTTCTCAGTCCACGACATTGCACGGATACCGTTTCTTCTGACTCGCAACAAAATCCGTATCAATGGCATGCACCGCCACCCGACTGAAAAACGAAGTCTGTGCTACCGTTTGGCCAATCGGGTTGATAATGCAGCCACGTCCCTCGAACAGCTCACCCGCAGAATCCGTCCCTCTGCGATTCGACGAAGCCACGTAACAGCCGGACACAATCGCTGTCATCTGTAAGGCGACCGCGAACTGATGTGAGACGAGAGGCGGCATAGCCCGTGGGACAACGATGAGATCGACTCCGTCTCGTCCATACTGACGGGCATGTTCGTTGAACATGATGTCGGTACAGATCAGCATGCCCACGCGGAGTGGCCCGACTTGCGCAATCTGAAAGCGCTGTGCACCCGGTTCGGTCCAGCTTGTCTCCCAATAGCCAGGCGAGCGCGGAAGATGCTGCTTGGTATGGAGAGATTGCAGCCCCGTGTCTTGTCGCCAGATAAAACCTTGGTTGCACCGCCGCCCGTCAACTGCGACCGCCCGGCTGCCCAGGACAATCGGAACGCCGAGTTCGTGGAGAGCCGCCAGCCCTTTTTCGTGGGCTCTGACACACGCGTGCCAAACGTCTGGATCATACTCGGGACGGGCGGCAACCCAGGAACCAAACGGCAGCTCATTGAGGACAAGCAGATCCGGCTGTATTTGTGCGAGGTCATGAATCAGACGTTCCCAGCCCTCGGTTCCAGGGGATAATTCTGGGGCCATTTCGCCTACCCCAACGCGGCAAATCGCCATGTGCTTGATCCTACAGACGGCGATACAACGGGTGGGCGGGGTTTGCACCGTCAAGCCAATTCAAGCCAGGCACGGCCTCATTGCTTGCGTCCATTTCAAAGGCGTGATGCCAGTCTAAAACGTACAGCCGTTTGGCAATTCCCCATTGCCCGTTGCGGCGCTCAAGGCGATCCAAGTAGCGGCCACCAAAGGTGGTGGTAACCGTCTGGCCGTCACGCTTGGATACTGCAGCGGCGGCGCCATAGCTTTCCGCCTCCGCTACATCTCCAGTGATCTTGATGATCGGCGTCCCGTTGTTATGCCAGCGGCGCAGGAATCCCCGTTCCAGCTCAATCACGACCGGAATGAATTCTTCGCCACTGCCTTTAAAAAACCCATAGTCAATCTCTGCATCCGCGAAAAAAACGGTTTTTAAGGCTTCCTCGTCTACCCAATCCAGAGCGCGAGCGTAGCGGGTTAAGACCTCCTGGCAGGCTTGTTTGTCTAGTAGTTCACGGATTTCAGCATTTGCAACTGACATAGTCCCTCCCTTTTCTTTTTGTGAGGGCAAGGTACTCTTTTCTGGACAGAAATTCGAGAGGGAGATGCCCAGAGAAATGAGCGAACTCAAACCTCAGGAAGAAACCACTGAAGAGGTGTCAGACTATGATTAAACTCATCGCCTTAGGCCAAAGAAAGCCGGAGCTCACGCGCGAGCAGTACTTGCGCCACTGGCGTGAGGTGCATGCACCGCTGGTGCAGCGAATCTCATGTTTCAGAGGCTACGTACAAAGCCACCGCTTACCCCAGAATATGCCGGACACCCCGCCCGCTCCGTATGACAGTGTGGCCGAAGTGTGGTTTGATGATATGCAAACGGCGCTGAGCCTGGGCAAAAATTCCGAATACCTCGAAGGAGCGTATCTGGACGAACCAAATTTTGCGATGCCGAATATGCCGTTTGTGCTGACCAAGGAGAACGTTGTGGTAGCAGGTCCCAAGTTGGAAAAGGACACCCAAGCCGTGAAAGCTGTCAAAGCTATCGTTCTGGCCAAGCGCAAACCTGGCCTGAGTGTCGAAGAATTTCATGCCTATTGGCGTGACAAACACGCCCCGCTGGTGCCAAAAACACCAGGGCTGCGCCGCTACGTGCAATGCCATGTGGTGCCAGAGATGTATGCCAATGGCGAGCCGGCGTTTGATGGCGTGGCTGAACTTACCTGGCCGGATCTGGCCTTATTTGAAAAAGGCTGGAAGTCCGAGGAAATGCAAGTCGAGCAATTCACGGATGTCCGCAATTTTATCGACCTCAAAAAAATCTGGGGTTTGTTAGCCACAGAGGTTCGTATCATCCAGCCATAATGATGCAATGCCAAAGAGGAGGAGTGCTGAGTGTCTACACACCTTGTTCGTCCCACAACACTGGCAGAACTTCACGCCTGTCAGAAGAATTTTGTGACCAAAGAAAGTATTGAGCGAGGGCTGGCTTTTCAGCCGCGACCGACAGATGTGATTGTCACCCCGTATTCAAAGAGTGGCACCACCTGGGTACAACAAATTGTGCATGGCTTACGCACTCGAGGCGCGATGGATTTCCGTGAAATCACACAAGTTGTTCCCTGGATTGAGCTGGCCTCTGACTTGGGCATTGACCTGGACCAGCCGCAAGTAGCAGAGCCGCGTGCTTTTAAGAGCCATCTGGGCTGGGACCAAGTCCCTAAAGGCGGACGCTACATCAATGTGGTCCGAGATCCCAAGGATGTGGTGGTCTCCATGTACCACTTTATGAATGGCTGGTACTTTGAAACTGGCACCATCTCTTTAACCCAGTTCGCCTGGGAAGAGTTCATGCGCAATCGGGGCCCCCATGGCTATTGGTCGCATTTGCGTTCGTGGTGGCCGCACCGTAATGATCCTGACGTATTGTTCATGTGTTATGAGGATATGAAGCAAGACCTGCCCGGCACAGTTCGACGCATTGCGGCGTTCATTGGCTGTGCGCTAGACGCCGCGTTGTTCGACATTGTCGTGCGCCAATCCTCCGTCGATTTTATGCGGGAACATACACACCAGTTCGACGATAATCTGTTACGTGAGGCGCGGGATGAAGCGTGCGGACTGCCGCCCGGCGGTGATTCGTCAAAAGTGAGAACTGGCAATGTTGGCGATCATGCCCAGGAATTAAGCCAAAATATGATTGACGAATTGGACGTGATCTGGCGGGAGGAGATTGAAGCCCAATTAGGGTTTGTGTCGTATGCGGCGCTGCGTGCGGCCTTGGCGCGTTAGGTAATGAGGGCTCCTCAGATCTCCGTTGACGAGGTTGTTTCATGACGCAGTACGCATTTACCTGAATCCTTCAACCTTGTCTGAGCAGGTGCCTATATGAGGCGCTAAAGAGGCGGGGGCTGCCAACCGCCAAGATTGGTTTCAAGATACTGGGCAACAGCTAACGCAACATCCTCACGCCACGGGTGGGCGACGATTTGTACGCCTATCGGTAAACCCTCGGGCGAAGTCCCACAGCGAACAACTGCTCCCGGCCAGCCAGTCAGGTTATACGCTAAGGTGTAGGTAAAGTCGGGGCCATCGGGGTCATCATGGCGCGTTGCTGGGGTCGCGCTGACTGGACACAACACCGCATCATACTGCTGTATAAAAGCCAGCATGGCGCTGCGGTAGATGTTCCACTTGGCGAGTTCCTCGGTGAACTCCGTAATTGACAGCGTCTCATCCGTCTGTGTCCACTCCAAGGCTGGTGACAGGGCTTGAGTTCCGGCTGCGTGGCAGAGCCTGCGGACGCCGGCTCCACCATCGGCAAGAAAGAGTCTGCGAAACAGCCACTCAGCTTCGCTCACGCTCTTCGGCCTATCTTCCGTGACGGAGACTCCATGACTGGATAGGACACTGGCAGCTGTCCGGACTGTTTCTGCCGTTTCTGGGCTCGGGGATTTGATCCCGTTATCAGTATAGAATGCCACACGTAGCCCTCTCACATTCACTTTTTGTGGATCTCCCAGCGGAGCCGGCACAATGGCTGGATCATGCCCATCCGGGCCGGCAATAATGGGCAGGGTCAAGATCAGGTCTTCGACATGCCGGGCCATCGGGCCAATCTGGGTAAGGGCATCGAGTGCACCGATATCAAACGAAATGGCATGACCAGTGCGCGGCACCCGGCCTGAGGTTGGCTTGATTCCGGCAATGCCGCAGTAATGGGAAGGCATGCGAATGCTGCCGCCTGTATCGCTCCCCAGATCGAGTGCAGAGCCACCCGCCGCGATAATTGCTCCGGCCCCGCCACTACTGCCAGCTGGCGATCGCGCAACATCATACGGATTGCTCGTCTGGCCATAGACCGTATTGTCAGTGATCCCAGCCAGAGTAAACTCTGGCGTATTCGTTTTGCCGAGCAAGATTGCTCCAGCTGCCCGCAGCCGTGCCACTGCCGTTGCATCTTGCTGGGGGACAAAAGTAGCCCGCCCCTGTGTCCCCCAAGTACTGACCATACCTGCTGTATCTAAAGAGTCCTTTAGCGTGACCGGGACGCCGTGGAGTGGCCCGAGGATGTCTCCACGCGTCACGGCTTGGTCAGCCTCACGGGCCTGTTTCCTGGCCGTATCAGCAGTGAGCTGCACGACGGCGTTGAGCTGTGGGTTAACTTCTTCAAGGCGTGACAGATGGGCATCAACCACGTCAACTGAAGAGAAGAGCTTCGTTCGAATCGCTCTGGCTATCATTGTTGCCGACAAAGAGGTCAATTCCATGACAATCGTACTCCCTTCCATGCTACACAAAGGTACTCCAGTATAGACTACCTTCATGATGGACACAAAAGCCTAGAGAAGGATATTTTTCGACCGGTCGTGATTCTTTGCTATCATGAGCATTGGGAGGGTCAAATGGACAGGCCCAATACGACAACAGCCCAATCAATCCCCCCTTTGCGTTTGGGGACGCTCCTGACAGTATTCCGGGCTGGGCAGAGGCACCCATTCGGGAATTTGCCGATAGCCCGTATGGCCCGCCCCGCCTGCCGGAACGACCAGGATTTTCATCAACACCGCCGGTTGCTCTGAGCAAATAAATATCTTAGTGTCTCCTCAGCCGTACGGCGAAATGCGCTGAGGATTGCAAGGAGGATGGACACACATGACACCTCGGGTTGAATTTCATTTTGATTTTGGGAGCCCCAACGCGTATTTGTCGCATCTGGTCATTCCGGCCATTGAAGCCCGGACTGGGGTGAAATTTAGCTACGTGCCGATATTGCTCGGCGGCGTATTCAAAGCAACGCATAACGTCTCACCAGCTGTGTCGCTGAAGGGGATTCAGAACAAGCCGGAATATTACACCTTAGAAACCAAGCGCTTTCTGAAAAAGCACGCTATCACCGCCTACAAAATGAATCCTCATTTTCCGGTCAATACTTTGCAGCTCATGCGGGGAGCCGTGTTTGCCCAAACCCAAGATTATTTCACGCAGTATGTCGAAGCTGTGTATCAGCATATGTGGGCTGAGCCGAAAAAGATGGATGAAGCGGATGTGATTAGCGCAGCACTGATCGCATCTGGCTTGCCTGCTGAGGCGATTCTGGCTGGCATGCAGCAGCCAGAAATCAAACAGCAGCTGATCAAAAACACCGAAGACTCAGTCACCCGTGGCGTGTTTGGTTCGCCGAGCTTTTTTGTTGGAGACGAGTTGTTTTTTGGTAAAGACAAACTGGTGGAGGTGGAAGAGGAAATCCAGGCTCGAAGAGCTGGTGTATAGACTGGAGGGAAATATGTTTGCTCGCCTGTCTCGCATCGGCGAATATGCTTATATCGTTCAAGAATACCTCATCATGAAGTATCTGGTGTCGCAGGATGGACCAGGCCCCGTCTTCAAACACCTATTCAAAGCCCCGACAGGCTGGGATGGGCGCACGGATTGGTACCGAAACATGCATGCCGACCCGCATGTCCAAGTCGGATCGTTTGAGTTTGATTGTGTCGCCGAGCCGGTACCTGTCGAAAAAAGCATGAAACTCCTTACCGAGCACGCCAATCGAAATCCATTTGCTGCACGGGTGTGGTCGAGATAGACAGGCCAAGATTTTGACGGGAGTGAAGAGGCGCTGCGTAGAGCGGCCAAGTGCTTTCCCAGCATGACGCTTCGTGCCTCGAACAAAGGTTTGTCCGGATTGGACTAAGCAAAGAACGAAGAGAGACTATGGCATTTGAACGTGTGTGTAGCGTGGATGACTTGCGGGAGGGGGATATCGCCGAATTTAAGGTCGGTGGGCAAACGATTGTCCTAGTCTATCCTAGCGGTGGCGAGATTGTGGCGATACAGGAAGAATGTCCACACCAGCAATTCCCGCTTGCTGAGGGCCAGTTTGATGGAAAGCGGGTGCTGACGTGTAGTGCCCATTTGTGGGAGTTTGATATTACGACGGGCAAAGGGGTGAATCCAGAAGACTGCGAGCTGGCGTGCTACCCGGTGAAAGTCGAGGGCGATGACGTCTACGTGGACGCGGCAGGCATTATCCCCAAGCGGGCTGGTGGGTGAGCGGCCTACGAGCCGCTGGAACCGGCAAGAACACACTTGGCCTGGTCCTGAACAAACGAGAAAGACTGCTGCCTTTGGTCCTTGTTCTGCAATCGGTAGCGAACCGGCTTATTTAGCTTCTCAATCTTCTCTTCATCCACGCCCCGTTTGAGCCAAGCGTCTGTTTGAGGCTTCTTGATGTTGAGTCGCTTGCTTATTTCGGTTGAGTTGAGCGTCTTGTCGGACGTCAGGTCGCCAAAACGATGGAGGAACAAATCGTAGAGGTCCAGTTCCTTCGGAATGATGGGGTGATGTACGGAAGCCGGAGACTCCTCAACCGCCAGCGCTTTCGGTGAGCGGTATACATCTAACTTCTCGATCTTCCCTTCTCTGCCGCCCCGTTTCAGCCAAGCGGTGGTTTGAGGCTTCTCAATCTTGAGTCGCCCGCTTACTTCATCTTTGCCGAGTGTCTCACCAGACGTCAACTGACAAAGAAGACGCAGAAACAGCTCGTAGAGCGCCAACTCCTCTGGCATGCTGGGGTGATGCGCAGAAGCGGAAGACTCCTCAACCGCTAGCGCTTTTGGCAATCGGTATCCGCTTAACTTCTCGATCTTCCCTTCTCTGCCGCCCCTGTCCAGCCAAGCCTTGGTTTGGCGCTTCTCGATCTTGAGGCGCTCGCTTATTTCAGCTGGGCTGAGTACCTTGCTGGAGGTCAACTCGCCAAAACGGTGGAAGAACAACCCATACAAATCCAGCTCCTCCGGAATGGTGGGTTGCTTCGCGGCAGTAGGGGATTCCTCTATTACCGGGGGTCCCAATGGTTCGGTAATGGCAGGAGGTTGGGTGGGAATTGTAGATAACTGATCAGTAGTGCCAGGAAGTTCTGATGGTTCGGTGCCGACAGCAGTTTGGGGAAGGGCTGACGACGGAAGAGCGCTGGAGGACGGAACCGTTGTTCCATTTGCCGAAGAATCATCGAACAGGGTACTCAGGCTGGAAAGATCCTCCGGTAGACGACTCCCTCCGCGCTCGATCAATTCGGGGTTGCCCGACTTTTCTTCACCGCTTTGTCTGACCCAGAGCGGCACCCACCGCGCTTCCAGGTCTTCGATAGCACCGTTCCACGTTCCTCCCTCATTGGGAGTACTGCTTATAACCACGGCAGCATCGGCGAGGCAGTAAATGTGGCGATTGCGAGCCATCGCGTTCCCTACGTTGAACCCTGCCTCGGGATTAAATGGTGATACCAGAGCCAAATTGCCATCCATAAGATATTTGCGATACTTTGCTGAGGTCGCTGATCGCAGGAGACTGTCAGCCGGAACCCCAACAGCAATTCCCTCACGCTCCAGAGCGCCCAGCATTGCACTCTGGTCCACGCCCCGCGCCCCGCCGGACACGATTGAGTAGCCCTGAGCAGCGGCTTCAGCGCCAAGGTTGCTTGTGTAAGCGATATCTTCCTCGGCCGCATTTCGTGACCCGACTACCGCGATACCACCCTTTTTCAAGAGCATCTTGTTTCCGCAGCCGAATAGGATGGGAGGCGCTTCAAACTTGAGTCTTCGTTTCAGTCGGTCCGGATAATCAGGATCAGAGCGTGCGATAACCCATAATCCAGCACGCTGCCATTTCTCAAGGAGAAGGCCCAACAGAGCGCCCCGATCGAGTAAACTTTCCAGCCGGGACAGTGTGATCGTTGGGTCTATCCAATCAGATAGTAAATCGTCCAAGGCGCTTTCCAGGAGAGAAGAGGGTTTTAGATCATGGTCCCTGAGCCAGATTGCAAATCTCGCCCATTCTTTCGTCGAGAGAGGTTTTGCCCCCGCATTGCCCGATTTCCCGAACGATAGCGTTAACAGCAAAACAGCTTGAGCCTGACTATCTAGCTGCATTTCAGCCTCCTGCGCTTGCCGTAGCCAGAGCAACGGGCCAGACTGGACCGCTGCCAGCTTGTCTGAGCAACGCCGCGATGACGGTCATCGTCCACCCGGAATCGACAATATCATCCAGCAAGAGCACCGCTCCTTGCGGGACGGAACCGTCGATTTGGAATACACCATCCAGATTTCGGCATTGATGGAATCTGTTCTGTTGCGTCTTCTGCGGTTCATTGTGCCTAGTCTTGCTCACGACAGACATGAAGGGGAGTCGTAACGCCTTGGCCAGTCTTCGGGCAAAGTCGGGAACCAGAGTCGGGTGCGTTTGGGACGGAACGCAGGTAACCCATTCGGGCGGTGGGGCCGGTTGCCAGCGATCTCGTAGCATCTCTACTACAGCCTCAATCAACGCATCTTGAAAATGTCCCATGCGCTTGTCGTCGGCCACGATCTGTCCCCAACCGGCGTCGCCCCACCGGGAGAGAATACGGCCGGTTTTGGCGCGGAGTTCTTGAGCCAGGTTCCCTCCGAGGTCGTATTCAATAAAAGCATCACCGGGGACTTGTATCTTGCCTTTGAGATCTATTTCCGGTTGACGCAGGAATCGGGCAGCCGAAACAGCTTGCGTGCGGTCAAAGGATTGCTCGACGATGGGTTCACCTAAACAAGATGCGCACTTACCACAAGGCTGTGGATTCTCATCATCAAGGGCCACCGCGAGAAATTGCATCAGACAGCCGTCTTCTTTAAGATATCTCTGCATCTCCTGCCATTCGATTGTGCGCTGTTCCGTCAAATGCTGGATGCGTTCACGGTCCATATGATAAGAGACAGGGGTTCGCTGCCATAGGGAGCCATCCTTGATGATAGGGGCTGGGTTTTCAACCGACAGAAACTTAAGCGCCTGCTCAAGCTGCCCGTGTCTCAGATTCACGGCTTCTTCCAGTTGACGGATGTTCAGCCCGTCGCCGTCTTCAAGAACGCCAAGGATCTGCTCCACCCACGATTCGTTCGGAAAAGCGCTCTGACGGAAATACTCATGGATGGCATTGTCTTCGTGGCCTGACATCAGGATGCCGACGGCGTGGTCGATTGCCCGGCCAGCTCTACCAACTTGCTGGTAGTAGGCGATGACTGAGCCGGGAGCTTGGTAATGGACGACAAAGCCGAGATCGGGCTTATCATAACCCATTCCGAGGGCGTTTGTCGCAACCAGGACTTTAATCCGATTGTGAAGAAGCTGATCTTCGAGGTGTTGGCGATAGGCATCTGAGTTTTTAAACTCATCGCTCGTCACGCCACTAAAGTAGGCCCGTGCTGTGACGTCTTGGTTGCTCAGCCAGTTGGCAACCTGCTCAGCATCTCGCCTTGTCAGCGTATAGATAATTCCCGTTCCCGGAAGGTCGTCAATATGCTCCGCAAGCCACGCTAAACGGTCTGCCTGTGACTGCAGTTGCATATTCTGCAAGGCCAGCGTGTTTCGCATTAGCGAGCCACGCTGAATCCCTACGTCTCCGAGTTGCGTCCGAACATCTTGAACTACACGATTATTCGCCGTAGCGGTCGTACCGAGAATCGGTATGTTTTCAGGCATCCGCCGCAAGACGTTGACCAGGCGTCGATAATCAGGCCGAAAATCATGTCCCCAATCGGAGATGCAGTGAGCTTCATCTACCACCAACAGACCGATGCGGTCGGCAACGGGTAAGAGGACTTCTTCTACGAAGTCGTCATTAGCCAGTCGCTCCGGTGAAATCAGGAGGGCGTCGGCCTCATCGTTGCGGATGGTCCGCTGCAAAACTGGCCAATTCTCTGTATTTGCAGAATTGATGGTTACCGCCCGGATACCAATACGCTCGGCAGCTTCGATCTGGGTTACGCATCAGCGCCAGGAGAGGCGAGACGATGAGCGTCAGGCCGCGCCCGCGATTCCGCAGGACTCTGGTGGCAATGAAGTAGACGGCACTCTTACCCCAACCGGTTCGCTCAACTACCAGCAGGCGCTCGCGTCGGTTGACCAGCGCGTCAATGGCTTCCCACTGTCCATCCCTGAACTCGGCGTCCTGGTCATTCACCGCGACCCGGAGAAGAGCAAGTAATTCCGACCTTTTAGTCATGAGTTTTGGTGTGATCTGTTCCATTTATGTCTCGCTAACCTTCATCTGCTCAGCCGCTGGGGATGGTTTCACGCACGCCCACGCCGCGGCGGCAGATCCGGAAAGTTGGCCGCGCGCTTCTCTGCCTTGGCGCTAAACGCCTCGGCCATCTGTTGCGGCTCCAGCATACTGGCGTTCCACACACCGATATAGTCGAGTGTATCCGCCGTGCTATGATCACGCGAATAGTTGATCATGTGCTTAGTGCCATAGATGGCGAGGGGTGCTTTTGAGGCGATTTCGCTCGCAATCGTCATCACATCGCTCAACATCGCCTCTTGGTCGGCATACACCTGATTCACCAGACCAAGCTCCTGGGCACGCGCTGCCGGCATACGCCGACCGGTATACGCTAGCTCACGAGCGATACCTTCGGGAATAAGCTTTGTCAGACGCGGGAAGGTGCCAACATCAGCGGTCATGCCAATATTGATCTCTTGGATACAGAAAAAGGCGTCCTGGCTGGCATAGCGCATATCGCAGGCAGTCGCAAAATCTACCCCGCCGCCGATACAGCCACCCTGAATAGCTGCCAGGACAGGGATACGGCAGTTTTCCAGACAGTTAAAGGTTCGCTGAAAACCTCTGACCAAGTCATAGGTCGCCGCACCGCGATTGGTGGCGGGGGCTGAGCCTGACAGCTGAGAGTCGGATTGGAAGACTGACAGATCCATGCCGGCGGTAAAATGACGCCCAGTTGAGGAGATAACGATGACCCGAGCGGAGGCATCCTGGTCGATCTTTTCAATGATTTCCGGCAATTCACGCCAGAAATCGAGGGTCATGCTATTCAGTTCTTGAGGACGGGAGAGTTGGACGTGAGCGATATGGTCAGCGATCGTGACCTGAAAGCAGTTGTAGGACATGGTAGTGCTGGCTCCTTTAGCCTCGCAGAGTAACTTCTAACTGTCTGCTGCTCAAGAGCGTTACCGGAAGGTCGCAAGACCTCTTGACGGCCCTCCCGCAAGCATGATTGACCTGTGCCCAAAGAAAAATGCAGGAGAAGGCACAAGATGAGCAAGATGAGCAAGAGGACAGACGTATGACAACAGAACCTGTGGTGATCGATTGTGACGGCCATATTCTGGAACCGCCTGATTTGTGGGAAACGTATCTCGATCCCAAGTATCGTGACCGAGCGTTGCGTATCCGGGTTGGTGACGATGGCTATGAATACCTGGAGATCGACCAAAAGCGAGCCAGAATGGTCAAGACCGGTACGCTGGGGACCTTAGGTGGCATGGGTAAGCAGGTAGACGAAGCCCACCAGATTCGAGAGCAAGCCATGCGGGGTGAGGCTGACCCAGCGGCAGCCCGGGGACTGCAAGCCAGACCAGACCAGACGTACTTGAAAGGTGCTGGGTTTGGCACGATGGATATGAAAGAGCGGCTGGAACTCCTCAAGCAGGAGAAGATGGAAAAAGCTATTCTGTATCCGACGATTGGTCTGCTGTGGGAAGCTGAGCTGTTTGATGCTGAACTGTCGGCCGCGTATTGCCGGGCTTATAACCGTTGGATTGCTGACTTTTGCCGCGACTCTGGCGGACGGCTGATTCCGATTGCCCATATCTCGCTTGGTGACCCTGCTGAAGCCGCTCGGGAGCTTGAGCGAGCTGTGAAAGACGGTTGCAAAGGTGCGTTTGTCGCTCCCTTCACGACTACCCGTATTCCGCATGGCGACCCGCGTCACGATGCCGTCTTTGCCGCCGCCCAAGCCCTCGACGTGCCTTTTGCCATTCATCCAACATTTGAACCACCTGAATTCGGCATCCACCATCGCTATGACAAGTTTGGCTGGGCCGTCTGGTATAATGACTTGTTTGCCGGCCAAGGTGTGCAACATGCCTTTGCGACGCTTTTTCAGCTGGGAGTGTTTGAGCGTTTTCCGCGTCTGCGTACTGTGGTGTTAGAGTCGCAAGCGGGCTGGATTGGCTACTTCCTCGATCGAGCGGATGCCATCTTCAAAGGCACGACGCTCAGCGCAACAGTCAGACTCAAAGAGAAACCCTCGTACTATTTTAAGCGCCAATGTTACATCTCCGCCGATCCAGAAGAGCGAACGATCAATGCGATGACCGGCATTGTTGGTGAAGACAAGTTTTTCTGGGCCAGCGATTATCCGCATCCCGATCATCCCGACAATTATCTGGAAGAGTTAAAAGAGATGGTCGCACCGATGACCGAAACGGCCCGCCGTGGCATTCTGGGTGAAAATGTTGCCAAGGCGTATAAACTGAACTGAATTTCAACAGCCTGCCTTCTGACCGCTGATAGGAATAGCAAAAAAGGGGGAATAGAAAATGGATATTGGTATTTTGGTCCCAGCCACGTCGGATACACAGAACATCACGGAAATTGCCCAGCGTGTGGAGAGCCTGGGTTTTGAGTCGTTGTGGATTCCCGAACACCCCGTGATTCCGGTTGGCTTTAAAACAGAGCTGCCGGGAGGGGGAACCTTGGAGCAGCATTACAACCGCTGGGCTGATCCGTTTGTTGCATTGACGATGGCAGCCGCCTCGACCTCTCGGATAAAGTTGGCGACCGGCATCTGCTTGTTTCCCGAGCGTGAGCCGCTCATTACGGCCAAAGTGATCGCTAGCCTGGACATGTATTCCAACGGCCGGGTGATGATTGGCGTCGGCGCGGGTTGGCTGCGCGAAGAAACCGAAGTCATGGGCACCAGCTTTCGGCTGCGTTGGCGGCGCTTGCGGGAGACGACCGAAGCACTGCGAATTTGCTGGACCCAAGACGAGCCTAGCTACCAGGGCGAGATGGTCCAGTTCCCACCTGTGTACTGCGACCCCAAGCCAGTTCAGAAGTCTGGGCCGCCGATCTTTCTGGGCGGTCATGTGCCAAAAGCATTGGAGCGGGTGGCTCGGACCTATGATGGCTGGTGTCCGCTGGCTTTTGATGCCGAAGACTACAAAAAGAAAGTCCAGACGATCCGCCAATTGACCAAAGAAGCCGGACGTGACCCGGACGCGCTGCAGATGTCAGCTTTTGTTGATCCGAAAGATGGCGCGTTGTCGGCAGACGAGTTACAAGCTTTTCGGGATGCTGGGGCGAGCCGGATTGTGTGTTTCTCACAGGCGTTTGCCAAAGAGATCGCTGAGGGTAACCCGATTGGGTGTATTGACCGGGTGGCGCCAATTGTGGAGCGGGCGCAGGCGGTGTAGACGAGGCTCGTGTACCTAGCAGGCCAACGATTCATATTAGGCGGGGGCTGCATGAAGGCATTCGACTATTCGCACAGTGCGGACCCGGTCCGTGAGGATCTCAGCGAGGCGTACCGACGTGTCTGGGAGCACATCTCCGCCCCTGGTACTTGGCTGACCGGAGCTGAACGCGTGGCCGTGGCAGAGGAGACGCGTCGTGCCCGTAGCTGCGCCCTGTGCGCTGAGCGAAAAGCGGCCCTCTCACCCTTTACGCTGGATGGCGAACATGAGCAGACTGGCGTCCTACCTGCACCCATGGCGGACGAGGTCCACCGGGTGACCATGGATGCAGCGCGGCTTACCCAAGCCTGGCATGACTCGCTTATCGAGGAGGGGCTCTCGGAGGAAGCATATGTCGAGGCGCTCGGCGTTGTTGGCCTCGTGGTCAGCATTGACGAGTTCCAGCATGCTATGGGTCTCGCCTTTGAGCCTCTGCCCGATCCCAAGCCGGGCGAGCCGAGTCAGTACCGACCACGTGGAGCTGTTGAGGGAGACGCATGGGTGCCCATGCTTGATCCCAAGCAGGCGGACAAAACGGAGCGTAAGATGATCGCCACCGCTCCTGGTGGCGACGCCCCCAATATACTCCGTGCGCTCAGTTTGGTGCCAGACGAGGTCCGTGCGCTACTGGACCTACACGCCGCCCAGTATCTGTCTCCCGAGCAGATGATGGGATTTGAGACTGGCCGCGTAATCAATCGTCCCCAGATGGAGCTCGTAGCGGGCCGTGTGTCTGCGCTTAATGAGTGCTTCTATTGAACAACCTCCCATTCGGTGATGCTCCGGGCGAGTGTCGATTACTACGGATTGGACGGAAATCTGCGGGCAGTGACTGAAGGGGCCAAAGCTGGTGATTCCGGCATCCTTTATGGTGAGCAGTTAATAGCCTTTGCCGAAGCAGCAGTGCGTGGCGATGTGACAGAGCTGGCCGAGGCGCGTGACGCTTTGCGGACGGTGGCCAGCTCTGAAATCCTGGTAGAGGCGGCGGCCGTGATTGGCAACTTCCAACGCCAAGTCCGGATTGCAGACGGCACGGGCATCCCGCTCGATGGGGTCATCGTCGGGGCGTCAGACGATTTTAGACAGGAGATGGGTCTGAATGACTTTCAAACCCGGCGACAGGCTGAGCTCGGCCCTGTTGGGCGCATCGCGGCTCCAATCTTACGCGGTGCGGTGAAGATTGGCCTGCGGGCGGCGGGTTGGCGTTCGCGGAAAGCGTAGGGCGGGCTACTATAGTCCACTATTCTCCGCTAACCGCTCCAAAATTCCCTCCATTTCATCTGGTGCAAAGAAGTGCACATACCGAAATGCCTGGCTGCCGGATCTGTGGCCCAGCATAATAATGACGCGTTGCGCTCCGGCGTCTTCGTACTCCTTCATCAGATCCGCACCTGGGGTGCCGTCCTGCATGCCCAAAAATACGGAGATGTGCAGCCGTTGAAAGTCCCGGCCTGCCTCTTCCATGAGCTGCTTGAGTGTCCTCAAGTTCTCTCGCAGTTCGTTTGGACGTGGAGCGAGTGGACACCAACCGTCGGCCCAGCGCGCGACACGTTGCAAGCCTTTTTTCCCATGGGCACCAAGCAGGACCGGCGGATATGGCTTTTGGACTGGCTTGGGAATGCAACGCACGGCGGGAAAATCGATGACTTGGCCATGATACTCGGCCTCGTCTTTAGTCCACAGCTCGCGCATCGCCTCGACTCGCTCGCGGAGGTGGAGAAATCGGCGCGAAAAATTCGCGTCCAGGATTTCGACTTCCTCTTTGAGCCAGCCAGCTCCTACGCCGAGGACGACTCGTCCGTTGGAGTTATGGTCGAGCGTGGCGATTTCTTTGGCCAACAGAATCGGGTTGCGTTCGGTAACGAGGCACACACCCGTACCTAAATTAATCTTTTTCGTGACAGCTGCCGCCGCCGCTAGGCCCATAAATGGATCACACAGACGGCTATAAAAGTCCGGAATTTTCCCGTCTTCGGTCAGCGGATAGGGAGTGCTGGTATGGACAGGAATAATGGGATGTTCACCCATCCATAACGATTCAAAACCGAGCGCTTCAACCTTGCGGGCGACATCAACCGGTTTTGCTGTATCTGGTGTGGCGAAGTGAAAAACTCCAACATTCATTGTCGTCTCCTTATTATGCGTATTGGGCGGAAACGGCGGGCAGGGACGACCACCCTGCTCACGGGAGGCGGCGTAGCACAAGTGGGGTAGATCGAGTATGTAATCAGGCTGTAAGGAGGATTGGCATGGCAGCTGTACAAACAAACGGATTCGATAATTCGGGAGACCCGATAGATGACCGCTGGAATGACAAATACCCAGAGTTGGGAACGGAACCGATTCCGATCGAACCGTATATCTCCCGCGAGTATTTTGAATTAGAGCGAGAGCGGATTTTCAGAAACGTGTGGCTGCAAGTCGGGCGCGTTGAGCGCATTCCCAATCCGGGTGACTACTTTGTGCAAGAGATTCCGGTGTGTCATACCTCGATCGTTGTTGCGCGGGCCCAGGCTGGGGCGATCCATGCCTTTCACAATATGTGTTCACATCGAGGTAATAAGATCGCCTGGGACAGGAGCGGCTCGTGTCAGCACTTCACCTGTAAGTTCCACGGCTGGTCATATGGTCTGGATGGCAAGCTTCAGTTTGTGCCAGATGAAAGCAACTTCTTTGATCTGAACAAAAATAGGCTTGGTCTGACTCCCGTTGCGGTGGACGTGTGGGAAGGGTTTATTTTTGTCCATCTGAATCCAAAACCCTCTGAAACCCTGCGTAACTATCTGGCAGAAGTTTGCCCGGCCTTGGCTGACTATCCCTTCTCCAAGGTGTCGGCAACCCGCTTTTGTTGGCAGGCAGATATTGCGGTCAATTGGAAGATTGCGCAGGATGCCTTCCAAGAGGGCTATCATTTGCCTGTCCGCCACAAGCTGTCTACGCCTGATGCTTTTGTCAGTGAGACGAATCCGCACTGTCATTTTATTAGTCTGGATTTGTATGAGCGCCATCGCCGCACGTCGTCGTACGGCAATCTTGATCACAAGCCGACTCAAGTTGAGAGTCTGGCCTATCAGTTTGGTACCTCAGTCGTCAGTCGAGGCATGTCGATGGCTGATCTGCCAGCTGGCGTGAATCCGACTCGGCGGCCAGATTGGTCAATCGATGTTTTTTGGATTTTCCCGAATTTTTCCATATTTCCGGCGAATGGCACGTATTTGACCCATCAGTTTTGGCCAATGGCGCACGATCGTACCATTTGGGAAACGCACACGTATTTCCCTCAACCAGAAAACGCGGGCCAGAAATTTAGCCAGGAGTACAGTAAGGTCCTCCTACGGGACATCTTGATGGAAGATGGTCCGACCTTGGAACACACACAGGATGTGATTGTTTCCGGCGCAAAGTCGCATATGCAGTTGCAGCATCAGGAGATCTGCGTGCGGCATGCGTATAAGGTGGGCGAGGATTATGTGGGCTATTATCGGGGGCGGTGAGGCAGAAACGTAAAGCGTAAAACGTAAAAAGACTGTGAGGGACAACGATTATGGCCACTGCCGCGTTACCAGAGCCGTTTCATGATCTTGAGCCGTTTGTTGCCTGGGCATTAGCCACTGAGGCCGAGCGGATGTCTAAACGCCAGACGAGTGAGATGGCAGAGATTCAGGCATTCTATGATGCCATATTCCCTCGCATGCTGGCAGTGATTGCCTATCTCAATGAGTGTGCGCTGGAGGCTATGCCTGAAGCGGCCACGCGACTCATGTATCTGACGTTGTCCTTGGCCGAGATTGCGCCGGCGGTCGAGAATTTTGGCCAGCCTCGCGAGCCGGATACGTTTGATCCGTTTCGGTTCGTGGCTCAGCACAAGTAAGAACAGACAGTGAATCTCTCCTCTCGTTTTTGTTCCCTCGCCGCTTTGGGGGAGAGGGCTCGGCCTGTCCCGAGCTTGTCGAAGGGGTGAGGGGGTCTGCATCACGAGGAACGAGCTTCGTTCATCACTTACAAATCAATCGGGTAGGGCGACAGCTCGCCACTGTCATATTTCTCAGCTAAACCTGGCGTGGCATTTTCCCAGACGAGTAACATCGCCCGCTTGGGGGAAAAGCCTTGGTGTCGAATATCAGCCGGCATGGCTGCCACATCGCCTGGTTTCATCACGACGCGGGCGCGTGGTTTCCCGGTTTCTTTATCACCGACTTGCCAGGTAATCTGATCACTGATCTGGATAAACCACTCGACCCGATCGTTGCCATGAATGACGGGTAAAATATGTTCTTCGGTTGTTGGACACAACAGACTGTTCTTGCAAACTGACACAATAGATGGATTCCAGGTAACGTCTGAACGTGACAAGTACTTAAACAGATTGATGGCATGGACTTCGTTTTCAAAGCCAGGCTCGGCATATATCTCTGGCTCATCTTGCTCCACATCGGCAAACGCACGATTGACTGGATAACCATTGTCGTCTGAGCGCAAGGCCGCATCGCCAGGTAAGCCCGGCATGCGTTTACACACTTCCCGGTGACGGTCGATGGCCGCAATATTGTCGCCATTCTTTTTACCAAAGACGGCAGTACCGGTCTCCGCCGGAGCGGCAAATGGATCAAAACCGGCATTTGTCCAGTCGGCTAACATGGCTTTAAACGTGTCCAAAATCTGGGGTGTTTCAAAACGCTCGACATAGTCGAGGCCAGCGTCATGGTAACTGTCGTTGTAGCGGCCAGCGTAGAGTTCCACGCTGTCGTACTTGTTGCGGGTGCCAAGTACGTCATCGAAATTGACCCAGCCATAAAAGAAGTCCCACGCAACATCTCGCACCAGTGCCCGCAGAAACGCGTCTATTGGCATAGTATGCGACAATTGTGCTTCTCGGGCGGGCCAGCGAATAGTCACAAAGTATTCGTCTCGGCTAAACGAAAATCTGCCGAGTGCAAAACTTTGATAGCCTGTTGTCGGGTGGGGTGCAGAAGCGATAACTGTGCTCATCGTTTGTCTCCTCTTATGCCTGACACACGTCAGCCCACTTCTCACTGGTGAGCTCGCCTTTGAGGGTTTGGAGGAGAATGACGCCGGGCAGCCCAGCAACAAATTGATACGCCGCGCCTGCGGGTAGCAGGGCTTGATGACCGCGACGCAGTTTCAGCCTGCCCATTTTGCGGCCGACGGGGGTGCCAGGGACGCGGACTGTCCCGTGTGTATCATCTGCCAAGATAGAACGTGGATCATTAAGTTTCACCAAATGAATTTCTACCTGGCCATCTAGCATGACTGCAAACTCATCATGCGCGCACGTAAACCAGTCTGACGTTCCCTCGGTGCGGATCACTTCGACAACATATTCCAAGTTTTTCGCCACCGCGATTTTTTCATACGGCTGCGCCCGAGACGCCACCTCAAAAACATTTGAGAAGGCGTAGTGACGCGGATCGTCATCAATGATTTCTAAGCGGCCTTTTTCGTAGTGGTCGAGCGAGCCAAATATGGTGGTGTACTCCGACATGATTGCACTCCTTAGAGAGCTTGAAGATCTTCCAAATTTTGCTTGTGTTCAAGTCCGCTACTGTCTTCGATCCTTCAACTCACGTGAGCCTACGAAAGATTGTCCAAGTATGACCGGACAATACGGTCAAACGCTTTCGGCTGCTCAGTATACGTCCAATGGCCTGCCTGCGGAATGATCGCAAGCTGACAGTTTGGCATACGGTCCCGCAAGAATTCATGATACTTGACTGGGGTGAATTCGTCCTCGTCTCCGCAAATAGCAAGACTTGGGACTTGAATGCTGCCCACCCGGCTCATGAAGTCACAGCTATCGTCGCTGATCCAATCCTTGTAGGTGACGCGCGGATCACACTCAGCCGTGATGACCTCAATAGCATCAATGACAGACTGGGGCGTGCTCTTGGCATACCCCATCCGTGGATCAATCGGTAACGGCTCGCCGCCTGCGGCCGCCCGGCGGGCGTTTTCCAAGACAGTCGGATTGACACGTAGCCGGGCACCCGTGTCGATCAGCAACATGCCCTCAAGAAGCTCAGCATGGTAGACTGCCAGGGCTAAGGCGATACCCCCGCCCAAGGAGTGTCCGGCGATGACAAACCGGTCCCACTGAAGATGAGCTGCGAGTTGGGCGACAAAATGGGTGTGATCTGCCACACCCCGAAAACCGCTCCCTTCTGACTGGCCATGGCCGGGCAGGTCGATCGCGACAGATGCATGTTCGTCAGCAAGCGCCGCCATATGGCGTGCCCACACCCGCCCATCACAGCCGGTGCCATGCACATACAGAACACGCTGGCCCTTTGGTGCGGAGAGGTCTCCAGCAGTGTGATAATGAATCTTGAGTCCGTCAATATTCACAAATCCCATAGATTGTGTTCTCCCTGCTCCTTTCTCCAAACGCTTCGGATGATAAGCTCCCGCTTGGTACTTGCATAGCAGAGAAGGGTTCTCATATGAAACAGGGGCAAAGGAGGGAGCTTGTATGTTGAGACGGACAAAATGGACAAAATGGAAAAGACAGATCATCGTTGGAGCGGTGGTTGGTCTGATGTGTCTTGCGAGCTCACAGCAGGGCGACGCGCACAGTATTGCTCATGAACAAAATTCGAATAATGACCGGGTCATGGCAGCCCAAAAATATGGCGGTGCCCGGAAGAGCACCGGCGAAGTCACGCTGACCTATTATGGGCACATGGCGTTTAAGATTACCTCACCACGTGGACTGGAAGTTTTTATTGACCCGTGGCGCAACGATCCGACTGGCATGTACGGCTTATGGTACCAAATGCTCATGCCAAAGACCCGGGCTGATATTGCCTTGATCACCCACGCCCACTTTGATCATGATGCGACTGAGCGACTCGACGCAACGATGATTCTGGACCGCATGGCTGGTCAGTTTGAACTTGGTGATGTCAAAATTCTTGGTATTGCCGAAAAGCACATGTGCGAGGCGCAAGGCAAGTATCCGCTGCGCAGTGCCGTCATTGCCGCCATTGATAAAGACCCGTGCCCGCCAGAAGAAACCATGCAGTGGAATAACAGTTTGTACGTCATTGAAACTGGTGGCATCCGCTTTTTACACTGGGGCGATAACCGTCAAAACCCACCCGATCACATCTGGGAGATGATTGGGAAAATCGACGTGGCGTTTTTAGCCGTCAGTGATGATGGCCATATCCTCAGCCCTAAGTGGGCCGATATCATTATGAAAAAACTTAGCGCAAAAGTTGTGATTCCGGCCCACTACTACATCCACGGTGTTGGCGTGCCACATGCGGGTGGATTGGAGCCAGCTTTAGCGTGGACCAAGACCCACGCTCACACGCTGCTCAATTCTCACACGTTGACACTGACAGCGGAAAAACTGGCTGAGTATGATCAGCACGTGCTGTACTTTGGCGAACAGGTGCCGTTTGCGGTGACGGGCACGCCGCCAGAGCCGCAAAAAGAAATGCCGCCTGTTCCAGAGCCGGCAAAGGCGTGGGAGCGGTTTGCGAATTAAGAGGTAGAAACCTGGCTGTTACAGCCGCGCCGCCGCCTCGCGGTGAATCCGCATCAGTTCTGGAATTGTTTCAGGCGGGCGGCGTCCGAACCCACACTCGGTGGCGAGGCCAAACCCGCTGGCATATTTCTGGGCGGTCTCCAGCCGTTGCAAGGTTCCCTGTATGCCATCCGTGTGATGCACGAGGCCCAGGAAGAGCTTAGTCTCGCCAACAGAGAGGCCGGCCAGCGGAGCAAAGTAGGCCTCGTCATTCCGATTTCTCGGCACCGGCATATGTACGAAGTCCACCCGCCGCCGCACTGCGGCGACTCCGGCATTGGCCATACGCACGACTAAAGCTAAGTCTTCGGGCTCTTTGAAGTGCTTGTGACCAAGATCGCCATAACACAGGTGAAGACCGAGGAAGGCTTCCTCCGGAATGTGCGGACACAGATCGACCAGCGCTTGCCCATAGCGATCAAAAGGATCGCCTGGGGCATGCCAGGGGAGTCCTAGCGTTGGATCATGGTCATTGCCTTCGATGCACAGGACCTCAGTCGCAATATCCCATTGGATGGCCAGATCGTTCGGCGGAATCTCCTGGGTCAGCCGCGCCAGCTCACGCTTCATCGCCTCTTGGTAGGCATCCCACATTGGCTGAAACGATTCGGGTGAATGGCCAATGAAGAGCCGCGTCCCACTTTCAGTCAAAGGCAAGGACACCTGGAAACGTACACCTTGCGGAATCACGCCTTGGTCGCGCAGGGTGCAGAACGTTCGGTACGACTGCTTGGCATCAGCCGCGTAGCCAAGCGTCTCAAAACGTAGTGGACGACTCGGGTCTTTGACCTTGAACTGCCAGTGATCCTGAAAGCCACGCGGAATCCAGTCCATATCCGGGGTGCGCCATTCGTCGGGCGCGTTGGGATCGACCGGCAAGGGGCGGGTGATACTTTCAATCTGATTAGACACGGCATACGTCTTTGCCGCCAGGAAATTAATCCAGCCTTTCCGAAAGCCGGTTTCCCCGTCGGGCAGCGAGCCGAGCAAGCTGCCCAAGCCCTCGGCGCAGCTGGACATGACCTCATGGGCATCCCGTCCTGGGACACTCCCAACCAATAATACGGAAGCATTCATGCGAGACATGTGGGTTCTCTTTCTGATGCGAGATTACATATTCATCTTTTTGGCAAAGTCATCCATGGTCTTCAGAATGCCGTCGAGACCCTGCACCCAGAAGGGCAGCATGGCAAAGAAAGAGTCATACCCCATGCCGCTATAGCGTTTGCATTCTTCAGCATAAGAATCGACTGAATCGACGTACATGGGGCTGATGGTGATGGGAATATCACTCATCGCCCGCCCGGCTTTATCGGCTGCAATTTTTAATGCGCCGAGGCTTTCTTCAAACGCCTCAACACTCTTCGGTACGGCTAACCAGCCATCGCCAAACTCGACCACCCGGCGCATGGCTCGGGCTGAGTGGCCACCAATCCAGATCGGTAGCGGCTGCTGGAGCGGCTTTGGCTCGCATGTAATATCGCGAAAGCTGACAAACTCTCCCTCAAATTCTGGATTGGGATTGGTCCAAAGTTCTTTCATCGCTCGTAGGTATTCATCGCTGACCGCTCCCCGTTTCCGAAAGGGCACCCCAAGCAGCTCAATTTCCTCTGCCAACCAACCAATACCAGCGCCGACGATGATGCGACCACCAGCCAGGACATCGAGCGAAGCCCACATTTTGGCGGTGACAATCGGATTGCGATGCGGCAGGACGAGAACAAAGGTTCCGAGTTTTATAGTCTTCGTCACTCCGGCCAAGAAACCGAGAGCGACCAGCGGGTCCAGGATAGGAGCGGTGACGATTTTGCCGCTATCGTTATACGGGTAGGTCGAATTGATCGTTGTAGGGAAGACGACATGGTCAGGGACCCAGATCGAGTCAAAACTTAATTCCTCTGCTTTTTGAGCAACTGTCCTTTGCACATTCAGTGCGTCTGGACCTGTGGCGTATGGACCAATTGTGGGCAGAAATATTCCAAATTTCATTTTTTCTCCTTCTTATTTTACCGGAACCAAGGCAAAATCATAATCCACCGTATAAAACGGTGCTGAGACATTGTGTTGCGCCGCTTCTTCTTCAGCTTCATGCCGAACAAATGTACACACCAGCGAGTTCTTTACGCCGAAGACGGCATCCGAGTCGATATACGAGTCGGTAGCATCAAACAGGTGGGTCGTCACCGGCTCAAAGCCTTCGGCCGAAACAATAAAGTGAATATGAGCGGGTCGGTTGGGGTGACGACCTGTGAGATTCAGCATTTTACCAACTGGACCATCGACCGGGATAGGATAGCTGACCGGCACAGCCGTCTGAATACTGTAGTGCCCGTTTTCATCAGAGCGAAACTTGCCTCGCATATTGAACGCAGGCTGGCTCGGGTCCTGAGAATCGTAGAAGCCGTTGGAGGACGTTTGCCACACGTCGAGCAGCGCGCCCTTGATGGGAGTGCCGGCGAGGTCCGTCACCCGGCCGGATACCACACAAGCCGGTCCATCATCTGTGCGGGCGATGTTGCCACCGGACTCCATTTCAGGAGCTCCAGGTGTGTAGAACGGGCCAAAGACCGTGGACTCTGTTGCACCGTCTGGTTTGCGGTGGTTGAGCAGATCAACCAACATCGACACACCGATGGTGTCCGACAACAGAATAAATTCTTGCCGGGTGTGTGTACATTTCTGGCCGGTTTCTGTCAGGAAATGAATGGCCTCAAACCACTCCTCTTCAGTCAACTCGACCTCACGCACGAACGCATGCAAATGTGAGATAAGGCTCGTGACGATCTGCTTTACCCGTGGGTTTTCGGTGTTTTCGAACCGTTTGAGGACTTCGGCTGTAATTTCGTTTTCGGTCATATTTTGCATGTGTATTCCTTCCTTGTGGTGCGACATCTCACCTGCGTGCGCAGCAGGATAGTACAGCAAAGAGTGAAACGCCAGCAGGCACGTTGAGCCAGCAGGCTGATACCGGTTGCTGGTCATGCTCCCCCTCTTTATAATTCCCCCTCAAACGGTTAAGAATTCAATCCTCACTGTGAAAGGCAGAACGATGACACACTATGCAAACCCTGAAGTCCTTGTTGAGACCCAATGGCTGGCTGAGCATCTGAATGATTCCCAGGTCCGGCTCCTTGATGTCCACATCGATCCGGCAACGTATGAGATCGGCCACATACCGGGTGCAGTTTTTTGGAATGGACTGACAACCCTGCTGCAGTCCGATTATCGGGTGAATTTTGATACTGCGGCAGTCGAAGAGCTGTTTGCGCAATCCGGTATTGCTAACGATACGACGGTTATTGTGTATAGCGATCAGACTGCGGTTGCTCCATGGGTGTTCTGGTTCTTGAAGACAGTTGGACATAAGGATGTCCGGGTGCTCAATGGTGGACGGACAAAATGGGTAGCTGAGGGACGTCCGCTGACCACCGATGTGCCAAGTTTTTCGCCAACGTCATATACAGCCCAAGCCCCTGAGCCAAGCCGCCGAGCGTTGCTTGAGCAGGCCCAAGCAGCTGTTGGCCAAGGCGATCAGGTTTTAATCGACGTGCGAACGCCTGAAGAGTACCGGGGTGAGATATTCCTACTTGAGCCACCCCAAGACACGGAACGGGCTGGGCATATACCTGGTGCAGTCCATCTATACTACGAAGCGGCGCTGAATGAAGATGGGACTTTTAAATCGGCTGACGAGCTGGCGGCCTTATATGCAGACCGGGGAATCACGGCTGACAAGCAAGCTATCACGTACTGTGCGGTGGGCGTCCGTTCGGCGCATACCTGGTTTGTGTTGAGCCAATTATTGGGCTACCCCCAGGTGCGCAGCTATGATGGCTCGTGGAATGAATGGGGGCGGCTGCCTGATACGCCGATTGAGAAGTAAGAAATGGTTGTCACCCCCCTCGCGTCATTACGCAGCTTGGTCTTCCGGCGCTCGCGACGGTTTGACAACAACTTCTCAGAGTGCAGCATCAGTCTTACCACTGAAAAAACCGCACACAATCGACTGACAGATCAAACAGATGACTACAGCCTGACTTGCCGCCAACATGATCGGCCAGCAGCCGGGCGTAGTTTTTGTCCAGTTTTTTGCCGATCAGCCCTGGTGTTCTGGTCTGGGTATCCTCGCAAATGCCCTCAAAAGCGAGCCGCTGCCACTGACTTGCGGCGGCGTTGATCGTGCCGTCGGCTGCTATGTCGAACGAGACGTCGAGCTCATGGAACGTATCATTCATTTCGTTGTGACACGAAAAGCCAGGGCCGTCTTGGCGCTCGGCAATCTGGAGACGCTTCTTGCGCCAAAAGAACCGTTTTTGCCCAGGCTCGGGTGAAGCGAGTTCAAGATCGAAGCACTTCACCTGGCGCTCTTTAAAGAGTGGAGCTGACTCATCGCGGTAGGCATAGCAGGAATTACAAATCCAAGACCAGTCGGTCCGGTCTCGTTCCCAGGCCATGCGTGCGGCACGGCTGGGGCCGGGCGGGAGCGCGGCAGCCGCCGACGCAAAGCGTTCATGATCGTTTTTAGGCACGGGAAAGCCTTGCAGGCTCACCCGTGCCATTTCAATTGCGAGCGCCAAGTGCTCCTGATGACCAGACAGATCGCCGAGCGCGGCTCGCATCGTTTTGGCGAATCCATGGCTTGCCTGTGCGCCCTGGATGTCCGTACACCGGCTCAGTAATTGTGGCGACAGAATCGCTGGCTCACCTGCGAGGTGCTGGGCTGAGGCATCAATAATTTCGTATTCGGGAAGGCGAACGTGCCAGGTGTATTCGAGCGAACAACGAGGGTCGGTCTGGATTCCCCGTACACGCATGGTCGCGTCTTCAAGGTAATCGATCTCTGCTTCAAAGGTGCGGCTATATCCGGTGTCAGGAAGAGGAAAAGAAGGAGCGTACACGGGGATCAGATTGTCCACAGATTTTTTCCTTGTCATGTCCATTGTAAAGTCTGTCTCAGATGCTATGTCCTCTGCAGAAGTGCAGGAGCGTGTTTATGTCATATATGCTGATCAGCCCAAAACCTCAACGTCTGGTCTACGTCCTGGGTCTTTTTGCCTGGTGTTTCTCTGCTGCCCCGCTGGCATCAGCACAGGAGCAACGAACCTGGAAAACCATTCAAGAGCTGTCGGCTGAAGATCTCCAACATATTGACCTGCGTACAGACACGCCTCGGGATGTGACTGTTCCGTATCTGCCTGCTGAGCCGTATCCATTTACTCCACCCTATACGGCCGAGGAGATGGGATTTCTGTCAACGGACTTCTCCCATATGCCGAGATGGAATTGTGCCTTGGTTGAGGCGTTTGGGTCGATCACGACAAGTGGATATTTAACGACGTCCAGAGCAATTGGGCTGGTCCATTATCGTTCGCCCGAGGGACTCGAAGGCCAGCTGCAGACCAAGCCGGGCGAGTGGTATACCCGTTGGCTGTTTCAGACGACCGATCCAGCTGAGGCGTATGGCCATCAATCGGTGTATAACCTGTATCGGACAGACAAAGAGTTCAGCACCAAAGCCGATCTGTTTGCGTATGGACCGGAACTGCGCCGAGTGCGTCGCCAACCACAGCCGCGGCGCCAGGACAAATTCCCCGGTTTTGCGTTTGCTTTTGATGATTTTCTGAACCGGGATGCCTGGGAGTTTCAGTGGCGATTCTTGGGGACGGATGTATTACATGAAACCGTCCGGTTTCCACACACGAGAGACTCTGTGACATTTGCCGCTGAGGACGGCTCTTTTTACGAGGCAACTCCCCAGGACTTGAAGCCCATGGGCCAGGACTATCCACACTATACCCCACAAGGAGGCGTGGAAACGTATGTGGTCGAAGCGACTCCGCGCCAGGACTGGATTCCGGACTACTATATCCCGCGCATGATTTATTGGCTGGACCGGCATACATTTTTTCCACTCCGGATTGAGCAATATGATGCCAGCGGGACGCTGGTCAATATTGAAGAGCGGGTTGCCAAGCTGATGAATCCACAACTCGCTCAAAAGGGCTATAGTGGCCAGATTTTTGTGTATTGGGATCTCCAGCAGGATCTCTTGAGCTATGACATGCATGACGCCCATCAAGTCCGTGATTGGTCAGTAAAAGACTTGGAGGTCTTTTTTAATCCGGATTTTATGCGCCGAACCTGGTTTGTGGCTCCCTTAAAAAGTCAGGTGACCGTGCCAGTCCCGGAGGAATTCTTTTTGCGACCAGCTCTCTATCAGGACAAATTTCCCCAGGAGCGCCAGGTGACGCTCCCGTCTCCTCTCAAGGAGCGCTTTCAGGCTCAGGAGAAAGCCGGGAGACTTGTTTTTGCGGGAACCGCTGAGTAGCGATACGGTTTCAACATAGAGTTGCCGCTTTGGTCTTTGACCGTCTCCCCCTCCCACAGGGAGGGGGCTGGGCTAGACGAATAAGGCTTCGTCAGAAGCGAGAAACAGCGCGCCAGTGGCGATTGCCTGGGGCTCGCCACTGGCGGCAGGGGTGTATTCGGCTGTCTCGCCTGCCTGACGAATCTCGCTCACAACCCGGTTGCCCGCATCACCATCACTATCCGCTGTCTTCAGTCGAGGTGCTCGTTCTCGACAAGAGGAACAGGGTTGTATAAGGGGAGAGGAAGGAGGCCAGCCATGAACATTACCGGTATGATGCACGTCAACGTCAACTGTAGCGATTATGAACGCTCGCGCGAGTTTTACGAATTTCTTGGATTCAAGGTTCTGTGGAAAGTACCGGAGCGGAATACGCCGGAAATAGCTGCTGCCGTCGGCATGCCGCCGTATCACGTCCGGGGGGCATTGCTGCAATTAGAAGGCTCACCCACGACTCCAGTGATTGATTTGCTGGAATGGAAAGAGCCGCATGACGCCGCACCGCCGTATCCGCATCTCTACCACATCGGGATAGCCCGGATTGCGCTCCTGACTTCCGATATGGACGCAGATGTCGAAGCGCTGAAAGCACGCGGAGTCGAGTTCATCTCCGAGCCTGTTTTGCTGAGCCCACCCGATGCCCCGCCAGCACGTTTCGTGTGTTTCAAAGATCCAGACGGCACGATTCTAGAGCTGGTCGAAACAAGCCAACCCTAAAGGAGGCGACAATGAAAATTGGTTTCAATATGCCGCAGCTGACCGCGTTTGCCAGCCGCCGGGCGGTGCATGAATTTGCCGTCCGGGCTGACGAGTTGGGGTACGACTCCTTGTGGGTCCAAGATCACTTGTTGTATCCACAGCAGCCTATTCAGAGCCACCCGATCGATCAGTTCATCCATGGCCCAGAGCCCATCCGCCAGTGGCCGGAGGCGTACGAAAGTCTGCTCGCGCCGCTGGAATCATTGGCCTATGTGGCAGGCATAACCAAAAATATCAGAGTTGGAACGTCGGTTCTCGTCTTTGGCTACCACCGACCTGTTGCCCTGGCCAAACAAATTGCGACTATTGATATGCTGTCCGAGGGCCGCTTTGATCTTGGCATCGGCATCGGCTGGGCCCGCGACGAATATGCCCATATGGAGACGCCATTTGAAAAACTGGGCGCTCGGTGTAGTGACTTCATCCGTGCTCTGCGCGCCGCCTGGAAGCCAAATCCAACTGAATACAGCGGTGGCTTCTATACTATTCCTCGTGGTTCAACCTCGCCCAAACCTGCCCAGCGAGATGAACACGGCAATCCTGCCGTTCCAATCCTGGGTGGATTTCTGAGTGAGTCGGGAATTGTACGTGTGGCCGAATTATGCGACGCCTGGCACCCAGCTGGGCATACTGTCGAAATGGCAGTGACGCGCATGCAACAGATTAACCACATCGCGAAAGAGCAATTCAATCGTGGTCCACTAAAGCTGGTCCAGCGCGTCTTTGCTGCACCCGCATTGCCGAGTGTGAAAAAGATTGGCGACCAAGCCATGCAGCCCAACTGGACAGGTACGCCGGACGACATGCTGCCGCATCTCAAAGAGTGCAAAGAAGCGGGGATTGATGAAGTGGTCATCGATACCAGTTTTTTTAAGGAAATGGCGAGTGAAGACGACTGGATCGCTCATCCGGACTTTTTCAAGCCGCTGCTGGATGAGGCGCATCGGTAGTCGAATCTACAAACAGATGTACTCGATCGTTGCTCGGTCACTGCTGGAGGAGCAATCAGAATGAAACTCTCGAAGCCACGTATCCCGCCGCTGACGGAAGCCGAATGGACACCGGAACAACGTGCGCTCTTAGACCCTTACTATCGCGAGGGGGAGGTCTATAACGTCCTGGGGACGGTTTCGCGACATTGGGAGGCGGCTCAGAAACTATTAGCGTGGGGCTATCATGTACTCGGAGAGACATCGACGTTATTACCCCGTGAGCGAGAAATCCTGATCTTGCGGATTGGCTGGCTGTGTCAGGCCGAGTACGAGTGGGGCCAACATGCCGTTATGGGCCGGGAGGCTGGTCTCACTGATACTGAGATTGAGCGGATTAAAGCAGGGCCGGATGCTGGTGGCTGGGACGCGTTTGATGCCACATTGCTGCGCGCCGCAGATGAGCTGCATGCTGACGCCTTTATCAGCGACGAGACGTGGACAGCCCTAAGCGAGCGCTACACGACCGAACAGCTCATGGACGTGGTCTTCGCCGTTGGTCAGTACAATCTGGTGTCGATGGCGCTGAATACGTTTGGGGTACAGTTGGATACAGGAGTGAAGGGGTTTTGATTCTTTCTGGTGGCATGGGCTTCCAGCCCATGAAACGCGGCCAGCCGGCTCACGTTCTTCAGGGGCAAGCTGCCCCTGTCACCTGATTCACAAATCGCACTACAAATTTGCCGCTGGCGCAACAATCTGTTCGGCGAGTCTGCTGATATCATCTTTGACTGCCTGGAGATCAGCTGGAAACGATCCGACAATCAGCTGATGGACACCGGCATCTTGGGCGCGTTTGAGATCGTCGTGCGTCAGCGAAGCTCCCATACCAGGAGAGATCGAGATCTGGAGCGTGTCGGGATTACGTCCGGCTGCACGCGCATAGTCTTTCACTTTTGCGATTTTGTCCGGGGCGTTTGCAACAGAGACATTCATGCCAAACCAGCCGTCACCAATCTCACCGGCGCGCTTGAGCGCAGGCTCACTCTCCCCACCAAAGATAATCGGCGGATGGGGTTTTTGGACCGGTTTGGGATAGGAACGCACACTCGGAAAACTACAGAAATCTCCTTCAAAAGCGGTTTCTTCTTCTGTCCACAACTTTTTCATCACATGCAGATATTCACGTGTGCGTGCCGCTCTACGCGCCCAGGGAACGCCAAGTGCCGTGAACTCTTCTTCTAGCCAGCCAATCCCAACTCCAAAGTCAAACCGCCCACCAGACAGTTTGTCGAGCGTTGCAACCTCTTTCGCTGTGGTGAGCGGATTCCGCTCAGGCACCAGACAGATCCCAGTTCCAACCCGGATTGTTTTGGTTTGGGCCGCGATGAACGTTAATGCGGCGAATGGATCGAGTATCTCAACTTGCATGTCGGGTGACGGGAATTTCCCATCCGCTGAGTACGGATACTTCGACGCATAGCGGTCGAGTAGGACAATATGCTCGGGTGCCCATATCGAGTGAAACCCTGCGTTTTCTGCCGTTTCCGCTGCTAAACTCATTACTTCCGGTTCGGCCATCAGACCGATGCCGACGGCGATAAATCCTGTTTGCATTGCGCTGTCCTCCTTTTTTGATTCGTCTTAGCGTGCTGCTAGTGGACCACCGGTCCATAGCAGACTTGATCTCCCCGTACCATGTCTTCTATAAACGGGGCACGAAGGAGGAAGATGTATGAAACTGTCCAAAGCACGTATCGAACCGTTGACCGAGGCAGAATGGACACCGGAACAGCGAGAGGTCCTAGAGGGACGCTATAAGGAAGGCATTGTGTACAATGTCATGGGCACTCTCGCCCGGCATTGGGAAGCCTCGAAAAAGTTTAACGTTTGGGCCTTTCATGTCATGGGCGATACCCAGACTTTAGTCCCCCGCGAGCGCGAGCTGCTCATTTTGCGTATTGGATGGCTGTGTCAGGCCGAATATGAGTGGGGCCAGCATGTCCTGTTCGGTCGTGAGGCTGGTTTGACTGAGGAAGAGATTGCGCGGATCAAAAAAGGACCCGACGATCCAGGCTGGAACGCGTTTGATGCCCACTTATTGCGCGCCGCCGATGAGTTGCATGCCGACGCGCTGATTAGTGATGCCACCTGGGCAGCCTTGGGCAAACGCTATAACACCCAGCAACTCATGGACGTGGTGCTTACCGTTGGCCAGTACA
Organism: Binatia bacterium; assembly: GCA_965231765.1. Taxonomy (GTDB): domain Bacteria; phylum Desulfobacterota; class Binatia; order Bin18; family Bin18; genus JAAXHF01. The sequence continues at coordinate 897,079 of OZ246887.1, read as the reverse complement.
ACATGGTGTCGATGGCCTTGAATACGTTTGGGGTGCAGTTGGATACAGGGGTGAAAGGGTTCTGAAGCCTGGCTGGTCGGGATAAGAAAATAGGCAGATGAGGAGATAAGAAGATGAACGGGCTGGGCTGCCTTGCATGCTGCCCAGCCTGAACAGAAAGATGATGCCCGCTAGATATCATCAGATATCATCCAACGGAAATACCGGCCGTCGAATCTTTTTATACGGCAGCCGCGAAAGAATTTGGGTTGCCAGTCCAGGTGCATCAACATCGATAATCTTTCCAGCGATTCCGGCAAAGCCGGCTCGGTGTTGCATTTCAGCCTTACAGGCCAGGATCTTTCGCTGCGTCGGCTCGATCCCGAGACTCCGAAAATGGTTGGGTTCAAATACCAACACTGGTCGTGAGGTCAAAACGACTTCGATCCCGCCGCAATCGAGAACAACTGTGGGCCCACGATCAAACGTCATGGAAATAAACGCCGTACCACTGGTAAATCGTCCCTCATGGATAGACCGTACCCGGCCGCTGATCTCGACTGGATCTCCATGGAAACTATCGGCTTTGCCACCGACGGTGAGTGTGACACTCTTGCCAATGCCGGCTTGGATGGTTTGTTGAACTGCCTCTGCATCAGCAATATTACCGACGACAGCGCCTTTGGCATTCTGCTTGAATAACTCGGCCAGAATCGCCGTGCCATCACCCGGCGTGCCAGCGCCACCACTGTCAGCCAAGTCGCCTAATATGACCGGCCCTACATCGGTGTCCATCGCCTCGCGGACTGCCTCTTCAACTGACACCATGTCAGTATGAAAAGACTGCCGTTTGGTCCAGCAAGCTTCTTTGACTTGCTCGGCGATATCTTGAGCGAGGTTCGGCTCGCCGTCAGTTGTGACCACGACACTCATGCCTGTTTCCGGAATCTCTGAGCAGAAAAAGCCTTCAAGCAGTGAGACATCCAGAATACGGGGATCGTTGGCAGCCAGATTCTGGGCCTGGCGCATGAGGTGCTCCATAGGCCAACCCGGGGCGATGTACAGTTTCTGCAGGGCGGGTGCCATGGCCGGTTGGGCGCGGAAAGCAGTCGGAGAGAGTGAGCCATCGACCATGCCGGCCATGACTTGTGCGGCCTTTCGCCCAACGGGAACAAAGTCATAATGCGGGTTTGTTTTGACTCCAATCAACATGGTGGTTTGTTCGACCATCAAGGGCGTAACATTCGCGTGTCCATCGAGAGACGCCATAATCGGGACTTTGTCACCGACTAAATTCCGAATGGCGGCCAGCAGATCGCCTTCGCAATCATCAAGATGATCTGCTGCCCCTGTACCGTGGAGTTGGATGAACACGCCATCGACTGGACCAGTTTGACGCAGCTGCTGCAAAAAACTCTCTTTGGCCCACTCGTGTGCATCTTGGGTCGCTTTGCCACCAACACCCGGAAACATAAACTGGAGCGGAACTGCGTCCCAATTCCGTTCCCGTGCGCCCTCTAAAAAACCATAGATTGCACTGTCGCCACTGCCCGCCTTGAGCAAAGCATCACCGGCAATGACAGACTTCTGGAACAGCTCCAGTCCCATCCGTTGACTGACAAAGGTATTGACTGCAACCAGATAGCCACCAACTGCAACGCGCATGAAAATATCCTCCCCAATTCTGCTGTATCGTATGCTGCCTGATGCTATACCACACGGAAAGTCCGGGAGGGAAGGGAACTGCTGTCATCTCGATTCAAGGTCAGCCATAAGCAAAAAAGAGCTAGAAAAGAATGCCAATCTAGCGTAGAACAGTGAGGAACAGAGGCCGAATGTGATGCTTTTATAAGGAGGAACTGTCATGGCAGAGTACAATTTGATCTCGGCGGATTCGCATTTTGTTGAGCCGCCGACAATGTGGGCTGAGCGGATGGACAAGAAGTTTCGTGACCGGGCACCGAAGACGGTGACTGGACTCGACGGTCGTGAGGGCGAGTGGTTTGTCTGCGAAAATATCACTCCGATGTCGGTTGCTGGGTTTTTTGGTGCTGGCGTCCCCTCGGGTGACCTCAAGGAGCACAGTAAAAAGGGTTTTGATCAAGCCCCAAAGAGTGTCTGGGATCCCTCGCAGCGAATTGCCGACCAAGACCACGACGGTGTGGACGCCGAAGTAATCTATACGTCGATGGGCATGCCACTGTTTGGGCTGGATGATGCCGAACTGCGCTCTTCGTGTTTCGGCGCGTTCAACGACTGGGCCACTGAGTATTGTAGCCATGATCCGAAGCGTCTGATTCCGCTCGGTTTAATCACGCTCGAAGATATTCCTTCGGCGGTCGCCGAACTGGAGCGTACCGCAAAAAAGGGTATGCGTGGTGCCATGATCTGGGCTGAACCACCTGATGACCGCCCGTATAGTCACCCTGAGTATGAGCCGTTCTGGGCTGCGGCGCAGGACCTCAATATGCCGCTGTCGCTGCATATCCTGACCGCTCGGAGCGGAACCGGAGCAAACCCGACGAGTGGCAACGACTTCTTGCTGTCGTTGGCGAACTTACACCATCAAATTGAGCGCTCGATTTCTGTGCTGGTGTACGGTGGCGTATTGGAGAAATTTCCTGGTTTGAAAATCGTCTCGGCTGAAAATGATGTTGGCTGGATGCCATATTTCATGTACCGGCTCGATACCGTGCAGCATCGTTTGGGGGCTCTTGGCAACCTGAACCTGCCCATGCGGGCCAGCGACTACATCAAACGCCAGGTGTATGCCACCTTTATTGCCGATCCGGTGTTTATTGATTCGCTGCATCGCTATGGACCGGACAATACGATGTGGTCGTCCGACTATCCGCATACGGCAGCCACCTTCCCCCGCTCACGCGAGATCGTTGCTAAACGCCTTGGGAATTTACCTGAGGATGATCTGCGCAAGATCGTGCGTGATACGGCTGCAAAGGTGTATGGGATCTAGGGTCTAGACTGATGTTGCCTGCATAAGCAGAAGCAACTGGAGCAGATAAGGCAGAAAGGCCGAGGTATTCTACCTCGGCCTTTCTGCCTTGAGAGTCGTTATTGTACCGCTCTCTTGTTGGCCTGGGAGGGAGGAGGTCTGCCTCTTTCAGTTCGCCAAAGTGGATTGTGCCTCCACGGATTAACAGATCATAATCTGGCCTATGCGTTTCCTTATCGACGTGTCGCTGGTCCCCGTAACAACTGACCGGGCAGGGCGCCGGTGTGTTCGTTATTGCGTAATACCACCTCACCGTTGACAACTGTGGCGAGAAATCCATCGGCCTTTTGTTTCAAGCGTCGCGCCCCGGCCGGGAGATCAAAAGTGAGTTCCGGCAACTGCGGCGTTACGGTGTTGGGATCAAAGATGATAACATCGGCATTCCAACCTTCGTGTAAGAGCCCACGTCCAGTTAAGCCCCAATGCGAAGCGGGAATAAAGCTCAACTGCCGCACCGCGTCTTCTAAGGTCAGGGCTTCTTGCTCACGCACCCAGTGACTTAACACATGCGACTGTAGAGACGAGTCCATAATCTGTGAGACATGTGCGCCTGAGTCTGAGAAGGTGATCACCGACCGGGGGTGTTGCATCATCTCTAGCACGTGGCCTTGGTTATGATTGACCAGCGGTTGCAAGAAAAATCGTTTGAGGTGTTTCTCCAGCGCCAGATCAATAAAAGTCTCAAGTGGGTCTTGGCCACGCTCGTCAGCGATCTCAGCAACTGACCGATACGGAGGGGTGGCTGAGTCCATAACAAACAGCCATTTGAAATTGGCCGCTCGGGCTTCGACGCCAATACCTGTGTCTGCATTGCGTGGCGTCTGATGCGCTGCTTCAATGAGTTGAGCCCGTGTCTCGGGATTGCGCAGTGCAGCTTCCTGCTCAGACAGTGATAATTTTCGGATATCTTGCCAGACTGGCAATTTATCAAACGGCGTCGTCGTCTCAAAAGATAAAATCACATTCAGTGGGCGGCTATGGACCTGGATAAACATTCGGCCGCCAGCCGCAGCCGTGTCATCTGCTAACTGAAAGAATGGTTGCCACATATCTGGTGCCTGGCGGCTACTGAACATGCCGAAAGTAACCGGCACGCCCGTATCTACAGCCAGGGCTTTGAGCCGACCCATGTACTCGTCAACCCGGTCTGGGTCAAAGCGGGCGTCTTCATTGGCAATTTCAAACACCCCCGCGTTCATGTCACCCATGACGCCAACCAGCTGGCGAACTTCGTCCCAGGTAGCCAGACGGCTCGCTACCGGTTGGTTATCTGGTGTCTGATGATTCTTCGTGCGCGAGGTGGTGAAGCCGATGGCACCAGCTGTGATTGCGCTGCGTACTGCGCGCTTCATTGCTTCCAGATCGTCCGGGCTTGATTCCTGGGTAAAAGCTCGCTCGCCCATGACATGGGTCCGTAGGGCCGAGTGTCCGATATAGGCGGCATAATTGATGCCTTTGGGCAGCCGATCGACGGCGTCGAGGTATTCAGGGTAGGTCGTCCAGCTCCAGGGAATGCCAGCTTCCATGGCTTCAGGCGCGATGTCTTCGGCCCGTTCCAGGTTGCGCATCACTAAGAGTTTGTCTTTTTCTGCGCACGGTGCAAGCGAGAAGCCGCAGTTACCCATGACCACGCTGGTGATCCCGTGCCAGCAGGAAGAGGTCCCGAGTGGGTCCCAGAAGACTTGGGCGTCCATATGGGTATGACCATCAACAAAGCCTGGTGCAACGATATGACCTTCTGCGTCAATGACTTCCTTTGCACTGTCACGAATGCGGCCAATTGCTGCAATTTTGCCCTGGACGATGCCTACGTCCGCCCGAAAACGTGGTAATCCTGAGCCATCAATAACCGTCCCATTCCGAATGAGTAGATCGTATTGCATCGTTCCCTCCTATTTTCTTGCGCTGAACCTTAGCACCTCTTGCCGAGGCTTAATACAGGACTTGCTCTTCCTTGAGTTGTATAATCTCTTGAGCCGAGTAGCCTAGTATCTCACCCATCACCTGATCGGTGTGCTGTCCGAGGAGCGGTGCTGGAGCTTGTATGCCGTTGGGAGAATGGGTGAGATGCCAGGGGATTCCGGTATGTGTTTGTTTGCCGACCTCCGGATGTGGGAGCCGCACAAAATAGTCCTGGGCATTCAAGTGCGGGTCTTCGGCGAGATCTCTACTCTTCATAGACGGAAATGCGGCGACTCCAACGGCTTGTAAACTCTGCGTGATATTCCACTTATTACGTTGTGATGTCCAGGCCGTCACGATCTGTTCCAGCGCATCTTCGTTTGTCTTGCGGTCGGGGGCGGTGCGAAAGCGCGGATCGGTTGCAAGTTCTGGCTGTTCCATTACTGTACATAAGGCGTGCCACTCTTCTTGCGTGCCGCAGGCAATTGTCACCCACTCATCTTCTCCGCCGCACTGAAAACAGTTGTGTGGGGCCAGCCACGGATCACGGTTGCCTTGCCGAGCGGGCTGATTACCGTTCATGGCATAGTCCATCCAGCCTTCCGGCACTAAGGCGGCCACGGCTTCCCAAAGCGAGATATCAATGTATTGGCCTGTCCCTGTTCGATGCCGGGCTGCCAAGGCAGCACAGATGGCAGCTGCGGCGTTAATGCCGGCGTTTGGATCACCGTAGGAGATACCGACTTCGGCGGGAGGGCCTCCTGGATAGCCGGTTAAGGAAGACAGCCCAGTGAGTGGTGCAATGGCTGGGCCGTAGGCCATGTAATGTTTCTGCGGGCCGGTATGACCGTAACCGGAAATAGACGCAACAATGATATTCGGCTTGAGCTGCTTGAGATCCCCATACCCAAGACCCAGGTGTTCCATTACGCCAGTCGCAAAATTATCAACAACAACGTCGCTCTTTTGAATCAGCTCTTTGACGATGGCAATGCCTTCCGGTTTGGTGAGGTTGAGCTGGAGGCTCTTCTTGCCCTGCGCCCATTGGTTAAAAATAGCGGAGCGATTTATGCCGCCTTCCATTCCTTTGGGGCCGATCGGAAGACGCCTGGTCATATCGGTCCGCGTCTGGGACTCAATCTTGATGACTTCGGCTCCAAGGTGAGCAAGATGGGCGGTACAGAAGGGACCTGCCCACACCCAGCTAAAATCTGCTACGCGGATACCGGCGAGTGGGAGAGTTGGGGATTGGGGTTTAGGGGCTGGGGGTTGGGAAGATTGCGGCGTCGCGTCGGTACTCAGCGGTGCTGCATTGTGCTCTCCGAGGAGTGGGGCAGGGCGGCGGATCTGCCACCATGGTTCGTGGAGCTGATACGGTGGTCCCAAATGCGTTAAGGTGCCAGCCTGTGGATGGGAGACTTCGACAAAGAAATTCCTTGCGCGGAGCTGTTCCTGTTCAGCTAGCTGGGCCATTGTAAAAACTGGCGCAAAACAAATACGTTTTTCCTGTCCGGCCCGAAACAGGTCGGCGACTTTCCATTCCTGAAACCAGGGATTCAGATGTTTGTACAGTTCGGCTTTATTCTTGGCTCGTTTGGCGGCGTTGCGGAAAATGTCCTGCTGACTCCAGTTTGGATTGCCCATTAATTCTTGCAGTCGTCGCCATTGGTCTTCTTCGGCCACAGCCAGAAAGATAGGACCGTCTTGGCACTCAAAAATCTTCCACGGGTCTTGGAGCCGTTTGCCTAAACGTGAGGTTTTCCAACCGAGATAGGTATAAAAGAGAAAATTGTGCTCCAGAAACGAAGCAGTATAGGCTTGGACAGACAAGTCGATATGTTCTCCCTGGCCAGTCTGCAATGCGCGGTAATACGCGGCTAAAGAAGCGGTAGCTGCCGCCAGGCCAGCTTGAAAATCTGCCTGCTGACCAGACGCTCTGAGAGGCGGTAAGTCTGGTCGGTCTGAGCCGCCGGGACTGAGCCACGCCCAACCACCGCCATGTGCCAGAGTGAGTTCGTTGACTTTATAGTCCGTGTATGGCCCAGTCAGTCCAAATGGAGTGACTGAGCACATGACCAGCCGCGGGTTGATGACTTCACATGAGGCATAGTCAAGGCCCAAGGCTGTCATCTGCGCAGGCGGATAATTGTGGATAAGGAGATCAGCCCAAGCAACAAGGTCTGACAGTGTGTGACGATCTTGATCGTGCTGAAGGTCGAGCGTCTTGCTTTGCTTGTTGGTATTCAGGGCAAGAAAGAGGCCGCTTTTTTCTGGGTCGACGATTCCGCCAGGAAACGGACCATGCTGCCGAGCCCGGTCCCCAGTCGGTTCTTCGACTTTGATAACGTCGGCACCCAGATCTGCTATCAGCTTGGTCGCGTAGGCGGCTGACACCATGTGCCCGAGCTCAAGGACTTTTACCCCTTCGAGTCCCTGCATTGGGTTCCCTCCTTCAGGATTGCTTCTGCAATGGCATAGTGAGAGACTCGGCCCCGCTACCCCTCGACTATTTCGTCGATATCTTCCCCTGCTGCAATGCGCTCAAGAGTGCGAGTGACCGCGATGGGCGTATAGCGGTGTCACTTCATGACCCGGCGGAGGGAGATACTCCCCCGCCCATGGGCTTATACACTCATCTCCTGCAGTGCGCTTTAGCGTGGCGCAAACGCTTGCACGACCCGAGGATCAGGCAGTGTCTCATTATCGGCCCGAATCGGCAGGAGACACACGTGGGTCGCACCGGCTTTCAGGTGCGCATCGACACGCTCTTGGATCTTTTCCTCGCTACCCCAGGCCACGATGGCATCGACCAGAGCATCGCTACAGCCATTTTCAAACTCTTCGTCCTTCCAGCCCAAATTTTTCAAATTCTTAGTGTAATTGGGCAGGCGGGGGACATAGGTCTTCATATATTGACGAGCAGCAGTCCGGGCCTTGGTCGCATCACTTTCGAGAATGACAGCCTGGGCAGCACAGATCCATGGATCTGGACCAATCTGTTCCCGGACCTGAGCAGTGTGTTCGGGTGGTACAAAATAGGTATGGGTGCCTTGGGTTTGTTCCGCGCAATAGGCCAGCATCTTGGGATGCAAGGCCGCAATCACGATCGGTGCTGGTTCCTCGGGCTTGGGTGCCTGGTAGAACACATCCTTGAGATGCGGCACGTACTCCTTCATATAGCTGTACGGCTTGTCGTAGCTGTGGCCACGCAGGTTTGAGACGATGGGTTTATGGCTCACACCAATGCCGAGCAGAAAGCGGCCACCTGACAGCTCCGCGACCGTATTTGTGGCTGTTGCCATAGTATAAGCGTCACGCGCCCAAATGTTGGCAATGCCAGTGGCGATATTCAGAGTTTTTGTATTGTTCAGCAGATATGCCGCGTGCGCAAATGGCTCACGACCAACCGCCTCGGGAATCCAGAGCGTTTTATAACCGGCCTTTTCGACCGACTGCGCAAATGTCGCGCTGTCCGGCGCGTTCATGCCATCAAGGAAAAACCAAATCCCAACTTTTCCAATATCCATACAGACCTCCTATTTCTTACTTTCTTTTATTCCCTCGCCCCCTTGGGGGAGAGGGGTAGGGTGAGGGGGATCTTACGCCGCACACGAGGCGGCAAGACTCGACAACGCCACCCGGCGGCGGCCTTCCCGCAACTGGTTGCGGTCAAAACCATTGGTGAGATACCCGAACGAGATGCCGGTGGCAGGATCAGCCCAGCCACTTTGACCACCAAAGCCTGGATGTCCAAAAGCTTCGGCTGAATTGGTTTTGCCAAAGCCGCGCAGGTTGGCTTTCCCGTCTCCCCCGGCTATGGCGATGCCCAAGGCTCGCATCGCACGATGACCCAGGAATGGATCTTTCAGATCGCCGGTACGGGGGCGACGGGCTTCTTTGAGCATCTCCGGCTGCCACACTTGTGTCCCATCGTACGCCTGGCCATCGTTTAACAAGGCCTGGTAAAACAGGGCGATATCACCGGCTGTCGTTATTCCGCCTGCCGAAGGAGAACCCGCTTGCCGAGTGACAGGCTCGTTGAGTTCGAGCACGCCCTCTTCACTAATGGCACTCGTCGTTTTGCCAAAGCCTTGCAGACCCATTTTTTCGTACTCTTCGGCGGTCAGGTCTTGACTGACCCAGGTGCCATCGGCGACTTGGTCGTTGCCCCCAGGCGGCAGCCCGAGTCGTAGCCCTGGTAAACCCAAAGGCTCAGCAATGCGAGTCCGGACAAAGTCGCTCAGGCTGTGGTCATTCAGTTTTTCGATGATATGGGCAATCGGCCAAAAGTTGGCAGAAATATGATACGTAAACTTTTCGCCTGGTGCGTGGTCAAGTCGCCACTGAGCAAAGCGATCTAAGCGCTTCTGGGGATCGGCCCATTCTTTCTGCCAATGTGGGGCATACGGAATGCCCGAGGTGTGGATGAGGCAGTGTTCAACGGTTATCGCGTCCTTGCCGTTTGTGCCAAACTCGGGAATATAATCAACAATTCTATCCTCTAAGCGTAGCCTGCCCTCTTGCAGCATGATCCAAGCCGAGGCTGAGGTAAACGCCTTGGTCGAAGACATGATGCCAAAATGGGTGTCGTTAGTCGCTGGCTTCTGTGTCCCGCCTTGGACAGCACTTCCAAACGTCTGCATCGCGCCAAGTTTGCCGTTGCGGGCAATGGCGACTTGGGTGGCTGGCAGTAAACCTTCTTTGACCTCACGTTCGGCCCGCTCGAACAGCGCCTGAACCTTTGCTGGATCAAGGCCAATTTCCTCAGGGTTATGAGCAAAAAAATGTTCTGCTGGCATTGGATGTCCCTCCTTTTGTCTGCTGGGGGGATTGTAACCGGAAGAGGCTCAAGAAAAAAGGAGTGCAGTGGACAAACTCGCAACAAAACTGTGACAAACTGATTTTGGGCTGAGGAGAGCCGTATGGTCGCTGGAACAACTCTCCTCCTGCGGAATCTTCCGCTGCGGACTGAGTCCCTAGAAGGGGACTCTTAGAGGAACCAATGTTTCAGAACCGCTTCGTCCGGCCACAGAAAATCGAAGCCTGCGTCGAGTGCATATCTCTTGTCCAGATCTTCTCTATCGCCAATATGACAATACACATCTGCCTCGAACTTCGCCTTGACGTCGGGGAGCATCATTTTTCCAACGGCAAAGTCTACCAGGATATCGTGCTTTTCCCAGATAGCGCGCTGGGCGCTAATGGGACGGTCAGAACAACTGCCAATCAAAAATCCCTTCTCCTGGACTCTTCTCACCATATCCATGGTCAGGGCTCCAGGAGGATCCCCGACCTCTAAGGTCCCGTCGATGTCAAAGCTTATCAGTATTACCAAGTCGGTTCCTCGCAAGTTCCTCAATTTCTTAGTCAGGAGTGGCGCTCCACACGGTAAAGTTACCACCCAACGGCATGGGACCGCCGGAGACAGCGATCTCAGGCTTGACTCCTGTGACCTGTCGAGCCCCGGCCCGTCCCTGCAACTGTTGGACGCAGTCGGTGTGCATCCAGAAACGGCTGCGGCCGCTGCCGATGTTGCCGCCGCTGGGTAAAACGGGGTTCGGCCCTTCAATGCTGATATCGGTCTGGTAAAAATCGAGCGCCTCGCCAAATTTAATACCCCGGTAGCCCAGGCCCTCCAGATGGAACTGGTGGAACTGGGTGAAGCCATCATACATATTTTCGAAGGACAGGTCGGCTGCGCTGATCCCAGCGCCCTCATAGATCTTCCGCGCTGTTCGGGCGGTGTCTTCCTCGACCTCATCCAGCGTTGGGGTGAGACTCCTGGGAGTGGTCCTGCTCGACGCATGGTTGAGGATGTAGACGGGCTTCTGGGTCATGTCCTTGGCCCGTTCAGCGGTGGTGAAGAGGTAGGCCCCAGACACCGTGATCGGTATGTCGTTATCGAACAGGTTGGCTGGCTTGGCTATCCACCGCGCGGCCTGATAGTCCTCTGCCGTCAAGGGTTCAGGCCGGTGCTGCGCCCAGTACCCTTCTGGGAATAACAGACCGTTCCGTCTTGAGTTCGAAATGAAAGCGGCCATCATGTCGTGGGTTTTGCCGTACTTGCGGCAATACTCGGCGAATTGCAAGGCCGTTCCATAGCACGCCGGTGCACCCCACAGATTCCTCAGCGCGTTTGTTCCAGAAATGGCGCCGCCAGCGTTCGACCCGCCCTGGTAGTAGCGGCCTTCCAGGTTATGCCAACTCTTGAGCACCAGGCAGGTGTTGGTGAGGCCATCACCCACGGCTTGGGCGGCAACGACGATGGCGTTCGACATACACACCGGACCGTTCATGGTGAACTTGATATTTGTCAGCTCCGGCATGTTCTTCAAGATCCACTCAGCGCTCAGCTTGGCAATACCGTCCAAGGGATCGTCGGTGGGATTGAAGGCGTTGACGACATGCATGGGGACGGGGCTGCCCTTTGGCCAGTACGCCCCGGTAGTGGTCACAGGGTCGAGAACTAGACCATCAATCTGGTCTGGTGAAACACCCGCGTCTGCTATCGCTCGCCTGAGCGCTACGAGGCTCCAAGCACCCACACACGTCTCGGGGGTGCCGTCCCAGCGCCGAGCAGTCGGAGAGTGTCCGACACCGACGGCCGCGACCTTGCCTCGGTGTTCCCATAAGCCCAATCCCTCTGTGGTTCGATACATGGAAGCTGGCGGATTCTGGGTGGTCATTGTGCATTCCTTTCCACGACCTGCCATTCAGGGACTTTTTGGCCGTTTGCGGTCGCTTCGAATATGACTTCTACACTGGCTCCGACTGGGACCTGGTCCACCGGAGTGCCGGGCAGATGGGAGTACATCTGGATGCCCGGGTCCTCGTCCAACATAATCACCGCGACGTTGAACGGTTGATCCTCCTGAAGCAGTCTGACCGGACAATCGTACACCACTCCGTAGTTGTAGATTGTGCCCCGGCCACTCATCTGCTTCCATTCCAGAGTGTCCGCTGACTGACACTGACGGCACGTCCGCACTGGCGGATGCTGGAGATTATTGCAGGCTTGGCAGTTCTGGATGACCAGCCGTCCGTCATTGGCAGCGTCCCAGAAGGGCCGAGTTAATTCATCGGGTTCCACACCCTGCTTTGGCATATTTCCCCTCCATTTTTGGTAATTTCTTGAGCAGCATTGTAGAGTGAAAAGCTTTGCGTGGTCAGCAATATCTCACATGGATGGAATATGTCAAAAGGTCTGGAGCAATGCCTCGGTGATAGTGAGGAAAAGGTTTTGCTGGTCAGCTGGCGAATTCTGCCAGCTCTGAGTCTCTGTTCATCTTTGCTCAAGAGTAAAGATCTGCCTCCCTTTTTTCGATAGTTCTCCACGGTCAGGCGAAGGCGTTTGTATGGTTGATGTGTGAGAGGTGTGAGGGTAGGCTATGGCCATGAGCATCGAACTTCCCGTCGGCATTGAGGAACAACTGCGAACGCTCGCCGCAAGACAAAGGCGAGACGTAGAGGCGCTGGCAGAGGAAGCCGTCCGGCAATATCTCGAAGCCGCAGCTATCACTGATATCGACGCAGACGAAGTGGCTGAGACGCAGGACGCATTGCTTGTGGAACTACCGGATATCCCGGATTGGAAGGTTGGCGGGGTGTGAAACGTGGTGAGGTTTGGTGGGCGGAACTGCCCTCACCAGTCGGCAGTCGCCCTGTCGTAATCCTGACCCGTGATGCCGTTCTCCACAGCATCGGGGGCATCGTCGTTGTCCTGGTCACCCGAACGGTCCGCCAACTCCCCACCGAAGTGCCGCTCGGCCGCCGGCAGGGATTGCCCATGCAGTGCGTCGCGAATCTTGACAATATCCTCACCGTTCCGCACCGTTCCGCGCCCCCGTTTGGTCCGGCTGATGGGTGCATGCGATACGGGCAAGATCGCGGAGTTGAACCGAGCAATTAAGGTGGCGCTCGATGTGATGTGACCGCTGACGGAGCACTCATGCGTTGCGGCACGGCCGTATGAAGTGTGTGAGTCGGGCCAGCCGCTTAGGAAATATTCCATTGACTCAAGAGTAAAGATGTGCCCCCTTTTTCCACGCCTTTCCCACGTACGTCTCTCTCCCTCAGCAGAGTTATTCCAGTAATTCAAGAACGTCCCCATATTTCCCCTCTAACCTGAAGAACCATGCAACGTCCCTCAATTTCGCTTGTTGTATGATTGCAAGACTTGACCCCTATGCTCCCCAAGCATGGCCCGCTGTTCGACCTCCCCTTGACGAGTATCTGCTTCTGGCCAACAGTAGCCTGAAATCGTGAGAGAGCATTACATGGATAGCACTACCCGACGGTCGGCTAGACCATTTCCTCCCACAACGAGAAGGAGAGCCGCTATGAATAGGACGCGATTTGTTTTTGCCGCAATCATGCTGGCTATACTCGGCGGGCAGCCGGTGCTTGCGCAAAACGCAGACTCCCGCATGAGCTTCTTCCTCACCAGCGCCGGGCCCGGCAACGGAGCCGATCTGGGTGGCCTGTCCGGAGCCGACCGGCACTGCCAGATGCTGGCCACAGCCGTGGGGCTAGGCAACCGCACTTGGCACGCCTACCTCAGCACTAGCGCTTCCGGTAGCCAGGCAGCGGTCAACGCCCGCGACCGCATCGGTGATGGGCCGTGGTACAACGCCAAGGGAATTCGGATCGCTCAGAACGTCGCCGACCTGCATTCAGACACCAACAATCTCACCAAAGAGACGCAGCTGAATGAAAAGGGCGACATGGTCAACGGTCGAGGGGACAGTCCCAATCGGCACGACATCCTGACGGGCTCGCAGTTAGACGGCAGCGCGTTTTCGGGCGACGCGGACACAACCTGTCAGAACTGGACGAGCAGCGGTGCAGGCAGTGCCCGAGTGGGCCATCATGACCGCACGGGTGGCGGTGAGCATCCCTCGTCGTGGAACTCGGCGCATGGCTCTAGAGGCTGCAGCCAGGAAAATTTACGGGGTACGGGCGGTGACGGCTTGTTCTACTGCTTTGCCATCAAGTGAGAAGGCGCTCTTTTAAAGACATTCAACTGATAGTAGTCCTCAACTGGTTTGAAGAACCCAAGCGCCTGGTGCCAACGGAGGAGTGATTCCTATTTTCAGGTGCAATATTTTGTGAAATAGCATTACCTGAACTGCACCTAGTGGTGGATCGCATTATATTGGAGACTAGCATGACATCGATGGAGAAAAGAACGTTCGGGAGACTAGGGGAGATTAGCTGCCTGACCCTCGGAGGTGGCGGTATAGGGCAGGTCTGGGGTTCGACAAGCCGCGAGGAAGCGGTTGCGACCGTGCGGGAGGCGGTAGAAGCTGGTATCACCTTTCTGGACGTGGCACCCAGCTACGGCAACGGAGAAGCAGAGCGGGTGATAGGAGAAGCCTTTGATGGGCGGCTGCCGGAGGGAGTACGAGTGTCTACCAAGTGTAGAGTGGACAACCGGCCAGCTGCCGAGGTCCTGCCCCTGCTAGAGAGGAGCCTCAGCGAGAGCCTGGCCCGGCTGAGGCTGGACAGGGTTGAGCTGTTCTTCCTGCATAATCCGATAGTCCCTGACGATAAAGCCGGCCGCTACGTAGGAACGCCGCGTAGCCTGTTCATTGAGGCAGTGCGCCCCGCCTTTGAGCGTCTGGTTGCTAGTGGACGCGTCGGGGCGTGGGGCCTGACTGGCATAGGTGTGCCCGATACCCTTATCGAGACCCTCACCGATGACCAGCCACCCGCAGCCATTCAGGCCGTAGCCAACCTGCTGGATTCTGCGGGTGCCATGAGGCTCTATGACGAGCCTGCCCGGCCACGGGACATCATCGCTGCTGCCCAGCGCCGAGGCATAGGGGTGATGGGTATTCGGGCAGTCCAGGCAGGCGCCCTGACGGACGCTTTTGACCGGGCCGTAGCGGAAGACCACCCGGACATGGCCGACTACCAGCGGGCCGAGCCTTTCCGAGCCCTGGCGAGGGAGATTGGGGAGTCGCCAGCGACCCTGGCCCACCGGTATGCCCTGTCGATGGCAGGAGTATCCACTGTCGTCCTGGGCGTGAAGAACCGGTCCGAGCTCAGGGAGAGCCTTGAGGCGGCTGCTGGAAGCCCTATCGATCCCGAACTCATGGCCCGGATTGACGCCGCAGTAAGGAGTTCGTAACCGTCTAAGCTGTGCCTGAACTCTGATGCCTGTGGTCGCCTGTATTCTAACCGCGATCACCCTTACTGATGCAGGGGGTCGGCTGGGGCGTAGCGTTCCAATTCGGAGAGCATCAAAAAGTGTGGGGTGCCCGATCACAATGCCTGCCGGTTAGCAACAGCCCAACCGGCAGACCCTCTGATCTTCCACACGCTACGGTCAGCGAAAAGCTTCGTATTCACTCGTTCCTCGCTACCCCTTCACAAACTGCTGCTTGGCCCAGCCCTGATCAAAGGGGGTCCAGAAGACGGGTATGAGTTTCACTGTCTTGAATTTCCATTCTCCACCCACCTTGACATACTCTTCCTCGTACCGCGCTGTGCCCCACACGGCCTGCTCGTCCTCGGTCCGCATGGTACACGGCTCCAACAGATACCACCGTCCAGTGGCTTTTTCTCCCTCGATTTCAATATTTGGATTCATCACATAGTGCACGGCAAAGGGTAAGGATTGTTGCTGGATGTTGCGTAGGAAGTCCGCAATCGCCTTCCGTCCCTGCGCCCGCCCAAAGCTCCCGCCATCAAACACCGCATCCTCCGCAAACAGGTTGGCATACGCCTCTGGATCCCGCTCGTCAGCCGCCTGACAATAGCGGGCTTTGAGCTTTTTGATGGCCTCAATCGCCTCTAAGGTCTCCAGCCGGTTTGCTAGCTCTTCCAGGTTCATTGCTCGTCCCTCCTCTCAGAATAAAAGAGTCTCACTGTCTGAGCTTTCCCCTCAGCGTTTGCGTTGCTTCAGCATCAACCGTGTAGGTCTGTGTCACCACATGTAAGGGACGTTGTAACCTTATTAACCTAACTGTCTCTGCCTATCGTTCTCCCTCAAGCGATTGGCTGTCATCCTTATCGCTCCGCCTGGGCCGTAAGCTAACTGAGTCAAGAACGTTGCTCTTCTAACCTTAAGCGTGCCGTGGCTTCTCATCCTGTTTCGCCCGTCTTTTAGCGACGAATATGCTCACTGGTAGCGTGTTGTACAGCCTTCTTGGCTGTTGTGTAGAACTGGGGTAGACTGAGGTTCTGTGCTAGCTTGTGGCAGCCGGCGAGATAGATCTCAGTTGCCTCTTGGGCACGACTCTCCGCCACCTGCTGGGCAATCGCTTCGAGTGGAATATCAGTCTGTTCAGCAAGCTCAGACAGTGAGGTTGTTCCTGCACGATACTGTCCGACCGCCCACTTCAGGAGAACTTGCTCGGCCGCTTCTTCGCCTACTCTGGCCAGGAATGCGCCCTGTGATTGATGCAAGAGCTTGGCTGCTCTATCGATATACATGCCTGCCTGACGATCTAACCGCACGGATACGGTCTTGAGCTTGGTTGCCATTTTCTTTCCCCTTCATAATAGGAGATAGTCCGCTACGCCTCCAGCGATGGCATTGATCCAGAACGATGAATCCAGTGTTGCATTTTGCTTCACCACGATAGTATGCACGTACTATGGGGATTTGGGAAGCCTCGGCTCGTGTCAACGTTGTCACCGCCAGACAGGCAACAGCTGGGACGTCAAATAGATCCTGAACGGATTGGATACGAATATTGCTCATCATCCCAAAAGCAATCCTATTGTCTGAGCTTTCCTCTCAGCGTTTGCGTGGCTTCAGCATCAATCGTGTAGGTCTGCGTCACAGCGGTTTCCTGGACCTGTCTGAGCACCACGCCGTACGTTTCTTGTGCCCGATTGGGGCTGATGTAACCATGCAGGACATCCTGCAGTACCGAGGCAGGCTTACGCTCCAGGGGCGGGCCATAGCCACCCCCGCCTGAGGTCATCATTTTGACTCTGGCGCCCTGCTGAACGAGGGTATTGCTAAAATAAAGCCCAATATCCTTTTCTTCTTGTGTGTCGGGATTGAGGATGACGGTCGCCACAGTACTACTCTCTCCGTCAAAGAGTCCGAACGGCGCAAATTTCTCCCGATCTGAGATACTCGACAGAGCCACATCTTCTTCGACCCGCATAATTCTTTGATAGCCACAGCCGCCCCGAAATTTCCCCGCGCCTTCTGAGTCTTGACGCACCGCTACCTGCTCAACAACGACACAATACTCCTTTTCTGCCAGCTCAATCGGAATATTTCTGATCCCGCCCCCGATAAACAGTAGCCGGCCTTGCAAGCCATCTTTGGTCGCCCGACCACCCCAGCCGATCTCAATGGCGACATAGGCGACAAAATAGCGCGGTGGCTCATGATGCGGGTTCCACGCCCCCCACAGAATATTCGTCACCCCGCCCATGCAGGCAATAACGCGGTCTGGAACAACATGTGAGAACGCGCCCATGATGGTCGACGTCAAGATATCAAAGGTCATGCTCATGCCTTCTATCGGGGCCGGGGCTTTTGCATTGACCAGGGTATTCTCTGGGGCAGTAACGTTGATGGATTTGATCACCCCATAATTAAACGGGACTTCATTGAAGATGCCATTAATCATGGCCAGGATGATCGAGGTCGTGCCCGACAAGGAACCATTAATAGGACCTATGGCGCGGTCGGTCCCCGTCAGATCAAAGCTCAGCTGATCGCCGTGTATAATCAGCGCCAGTTTGACCTTCTTGGGTTCTTTCTCCTCCGTTGCAGGATCTTGATCGATATAATCCTCCCACTCGTACCGCCCGTCTGGTAAACCGGACACAATCCCCCGCAACGTCTTTTCAGAATACTCCTGGTATTCCTTCATCATCCGCTGGATGGTGTCTTTGCCATATTTTTTGACCAGCTCAATCAGCCGGCTCTCGCCGCATTTGACGGCTGAAATCATGGCTCTGAGATCACCTCGGGTGACTTTTGGTTGACGCAGATTGGCCAAGATTATGCGTTCGACGTCCTCATTAAACTTGCCATCGCGATATATCAGGGCAGGCGGGATCATCAGCCCCTCCTGATAATAGTCGGTGGCTTGATTATAAAAGCTGCCAGGCACAGCCCCACCAATGTCGGGCCAGTGACCACTGGTCGTCAGGTAGCCGACGATTTCTCCCTCAAAGAAGGCTGGGGCGACGACTCGCACGTCATGCTTGTGGGTTCCGCCCTCATACGGGTCATTCAGAATGTACACATCCCCAGGTCTGAAGTTTTCCGTACCGATATCTTTGATGATTTTCTGGACTGAAAACTGCATGCTGCCGCTATGGACTGGTAGGTCGCGGTCGCCGTGTCTGACAATATTGCCGTCGCCATCGGACAGGACACCGCTGTAATCCTCGTATTCATTAATCACCAGTGACATGGCTGATCTTTTGAGCGTCGAAGACATCTCGTTGGCCACCGACTCAAAGGCATTCCGGATCACCTCAGTCAGAATTGGGTCTGGCTTGTCCTCACCACTCATCTGAGACGTATCTACTTCTAGCCTGTCCTCGTTCACCCGGGTGGTGATAACGAGGTTCAAGTGCTCATCCACCTCAGCCCGCATGCCAGGTAGGATCAGGGTCGTCGCATCCAGCTGCTCGACTATAGCTGGCCCCTCAAGGATTGCCCCGGCGGTGAGCAGCTCTCGCTTATAAATGGCGGTTGCGAGTGGGGTGGGGCTGTATAAGAACCAGACCTGTCTAGTCGCGACTTGGGCGTCTTTTGCTCTTTGGGTTGCCTGGGCCGCGTCGGCACTCAACGCATGCTTCTTCAGCCGGGGCTTATCAATCGCCCCTTCGGCAAACACTCGGATAAAGACCACCTCCAGAGGAATACTCTCATCCCGATAGCCGTGCTCGCGCTCATGCGCCTGATGAAAACTCTCCGCCGCTTGCTGAAAAGAGTCTTGATCAAAAGGTCGGCTATTCAAGGGCACGGACATCTCATAGGCTTGGTCGGAGTAGCGCAGGTCCAGATGATAGGTGAAGGTCCGCTTCGCTGTGGGGACTCCGGCTTCCTCTAGCATGGTATGCAGCTCGCGCTGCATGTCCGAAAAGGCTTTTTCTATAGCCGCAAAGTCCAATTTCGCCTGTTCGACCAGAAACGCCCTGGACAGCTCATACACCTGATCGCCCAAGGCCAGGCCCACCGCCGACATGGTTCCCGGCCGATACGGGATAATGATCTGAGCGATAGATAACTCTCTGGCCAGCTCTGCTGCAAACATGCCGCCACAGCCGCCAAAGGCGATGAGCGCAAACTCACGGGGATCATGGCCCCGATCCACCGTCATCTTTCTGATGGCATGCATGGTGGTATCGAGATTAATCCTCAAAATCCCCCGAGCGGCCTCCTCTAGCCCCATCCCCAAAGGACGGGCGACCTTGTCCTCAATCGCTACACGGGCAGCCTCAGGCTGTAGCGCCATATCCCCTTCCAGAAGATACTCCGCGTTGAGCCAGCCCAAGACGACCAGGGCATCGGTGACCGTCGGCTCGGTGCCTCCCCGACCGTAGCAGACTGGTCCTGGCACTGCCCCGGCACTCTTGGGTCCGACTTTCAAGGAACCCCCAACATCTATCCAGGCGAGAGAACCACCACCGGCGCCGACACTCAGCAAGTCGACTGAGGGAAATCGGATCGGCAAACCCCACTCCCACTCCAGTTGTGAGGTCCACTTGGGCTGGCCGTCTTGGATCAGAGCCACATCCGTGCTGGTACCGCCCATGTCCATCGTGATCGCGTCAAGGCCCTTGAGTTCGCAGATACGAGCCGCAGCAACCACCCCACCGGCAGGACCCGAATGAACAATCCTGGCCGGTAAATCCTGGCAGGCGCTAAACGTCATCAGCCCCCACGAAGACTGCATCAACAGCAGGTCCCGCTCATAGCCAGCCGCATGAATCTTGCGCTCCAGGTTCTCCAGATAGCGCTGCATGACCGGCATGAGATAGGCATTGCACATCGTGGTACTGCTGCGCTCATACTCGCGATACTGCTGTAGAATGTCACTCGAAATAGAGACCAGGATATCCGGGCAAATCTCTTGCAGGATCTCCTTCATCCGCTGCTCATGGCTGCTCTTCACATACGAGTGGAGGAAGGTGATGCTGACGGCCTCATAGCCCCGCTCTTTGATGATCTGGGCCACCTGTCTGGCCTGCTCCTCATCAAAAGGAGTCAGGACGCTGCCGTCCCACCTCAGCCGCTCCGTTACCTCAAAAATGTTCTTACGCAACACCAGCGGGGGAGGTGGGTCCCACTGAAAATTGTAGATATCTGTTCTGTCGCCTCGGCCAATCTCGATAATGTCCCGCATGCCCATGGTGGTAATATGGGCCAGCTTGGCTCCGGTCCGCTCGATGAGGGCATTGGTGGCGGCTGTCGTGCCGTGAACAAAACGGCCCAGATCGGTGGCTGTTACTCCCAACTTGGCCCAGCCGTCCATGACGCCATTAGACAGGTCGGCTGGGGTCGTCGGGACTTTGGCCACCTGCATCTCGCCCTCTTCATCAATCAGAATGCAATCGGTAAAGGTACCTCCGACATCAATTCCCAATACTCGACTCATCGTAGCCTCCTTTTTAGTTCCGTAGGGTGGATAAGCGGAGCGCATCCACCAGAAACTCTAAGCCAACTGCGCAGCAATTTTGGCGTACTCATCGAGGAAGGGCAGAATGACCTCGCGCCCCTCGGTCGGCGCCCGCACGACGGTTCGTACTCCGCCTAACGCCCGGTATCGCTCAAGTCGTTCCATATCTGGCCCATCGATACAGAAAAAGGAAATTGGAATAGAGTCTGGCTCCCGGCCGGCTGCCTGCGCGCGCTCGTGGAGATCCGCAATTGCTGCTGACATATCGTCAATAATGGACTCAACCGGAATCCAGCCGTCACACAAATCTACGACACGTTGGCGGCCAGTTGGGGAATTCAGACTGCCCAGAAGGATCGGTGGATGAGGCCTGGTCAGTGGTTTGGGGTAGGACCAGATACGATCAAAATTGACAAACTCCCCGTGATACGAGGCTTCATCCTGGGTCCACATCTGCTTCATGGCTTCGATATTCTCAGTCAACACCTTCCAGCGCCGGTTGGGCGGCGTCCCATGGTTGGCCATTTCCTCTTTATTCCAGCCCGCTCCAATCCCAAACAAGAATCGGCCGCTGGAAATGCGATCAAGCGAGGCGACCTGTTTGGCCTGTACGATCGGATCATGCTCAATCACCAGGGAGATCCCCGTCCCCAGTTTGAGCGTTTTTGTCGCAGCTGCCGCAGCTGCTAAGCCGATGAAAGGGTCAGACATATGAATATATTCCTTGGGGAGTTCCCCTCCAGCTGGGTAGGGTGTCTCACGACTGGCCGGAATATGGGTATGCTCCGGCAGCCACAGAGACTCAAACCCACGATCCTCGCACTCACGTGCCAGCTCATCAGCTGGCATGGTGTATTCGGTGTTGAAACTAAATATTCCGATATCCATTTACACACTCCTTACAATCTAAAACGTCAACTGATGAGGCAAACGCGAGCGTTTGTGCTGAATCCAGAACGTGTGAGTCAGAGGGCCTCCCACCGCCCCCGACTCTAGCTCAGAGGCTTGTCCAGAGGCAAGGCTCACCGGGGGCCAGCCTCGGAGTGTTGAAGACTCCCTCAGAGGGAAGGAGGTTGGATCTGTTCCCTTGACTATGAGATAAAGAAGATATTGTAAGAAAGAGAACACGCGTGGCGTGTATTCCTATCCCACAGCTGTCCTTTTTGGATCGGATGGAGTATTTCGGTATGCGAGATGGGCAGAGAGTGTGGCGCTCGTTTGACTATCAGAGGATTCACCTATGGAAACCTTTCTCAAATGAGTCCTTGCAGGAGAGGTTCAGCGTGAGGCCATTGATGACTTCATTGATCAGTGGCACGACGGCGAGACGACCTGTTCCTTGCCAGAATTCCTCGGCCTGTCGGACGATGAATATGGGCTGTGGGTTGAGCAGCCGACAACCTTAGCACTCATTATTCAGGCCCATACTGCGGGCATGCGACTTGAGAAAATTGATGCAAACGTGGCGTAGCGACAGAGGGTAGTACGTTGAGTAAAAGGAGGGTGAACCCATGATGGACTACAGCGAGTACGAGTATCTGAAGATCGAGGTCGCCGATCGGGTGGCCACGGTGACTATTAACCGGCCCGACCAGCGCAATGCTGTTCATGCTGCGCTGCACCACGAGTTCGAGCAGATTTGGCTGGACTTGGCGCAGGATCGCGACGTCAATGCGATCCTGCTGACGGGGGCGGGCAAAGCGTTTTCGGTGGGGGGTGACCTGACCAGCCGCGACAAGCCGACCAAGAGCAAGGGCCGAGGTGGGAGAGGGATTGTGATGGCTGATGGCCGACGGGTGATCGAGAACCTGCTGGATGTCGAACAACCGATCGTCGCCGCGATCAATGGCGACGCGCTCGGTTTCGCGGCCAACGTTGCCTTGCTGTGTGATGTGACCGTGGCGGCCGAAACCGCAAAGCTGGCTGATACGCACGTTTCCATAGGTGTTGTTGCGGGGGACGGCGGCGCTGTGATCTGGCCGCTGCTGATCGGTCCCAACCGGGCCAAGGAGTTATTGATGCTTGGCGATTCCCTCACAGGCGTAGATGCGGCTCAAATCGGTCTCGTCAACTATGCCGTGCCCGAGGCAGAAGTGCTGCCGAAGGCTCGCGAACTCGTACAGCGGCTGGCGGATGGGCCGAGGTGGGCGATCCGCTGGAGCAAGCTGGCGGTGAACAAGTGGCTGAAACAGCAGGCCAACTTGATCATGGATGCTGGCCTAGCCTATGAAGCAGTGACGCTCACGGCGCAAGATCATAAAGAGGCGCTGCAAGCGATGCGGGAGAATCGTGAGCCGAACTACATTCGTGGTCGTTCTGTCAAATCTTAAGTTGTGCAAGATACCTCGGTGTCCTATAATTCAGCTCACTTGGTATGGTCCGAAACACAGGAGGAAACGATGACAGCAACCGCTGGACAGCAGGAAGGGGTGCGGCCGATGTCCCCGTTGGACTTTTTGATGATTGATGCAGACCATCATTACTATGAGCCAGATGATTGCTTTACGCGCCACATGGAATCGGCGTATGCTGATCGGGCGGTAAACATTCGCCGCGGTGAAGGCCCGTTCGGGAAGGTCTATATCGGCGACGAGCGCATGCGATTTTTCAGCATTATTCCTGGCGATCACACCGGCGTGCCGGGAGCGCTGCAAGCCTACTTGAAGGACCATGCTGGGGAAGGTAACTCGCTGGTCCATAACGAGACGGTCGCCGCCCATGACTTTCCAGAAGCCATGGACCGGAGTGTTCGCTTGGAAAAGATGGATGCACAAGGCGTAGAAGCGGCGATCATGCTGCCGACCCTGGGCGTCGGGGTGGCCCACGAGTTGCGCCACGACCCGCCGGCGTTGTTCGCAAACCTGCGGGCGTTTAACCGCTGGTTGCAAGAAGACTGGGGCTTTGGCACTGAAGGCCGCCTCTATGGCCTGCCCATGCTGTCGCTCGTCGATATCGACTTGGCCGTGGCCGAACTCGACCGGGTCCTGGCCGAGGGGGCGCGGAGTGTGAACCTCACCCCAGGTCCGGTCAATGGCCGCTCGCCAGCCGATCCGCTGTTCGATCCGTTTTGGGCGCGCTGCCAAGAGGCTGGTATTCCTGTGGTGTTCCACCTGGGCAACGATGGGCTGACCGAGTTGTACTCGGCGCAGTGGGGTGAAAATCCGACGCCGCCCAGCCACCGTATGAGCCCGTTCCAGCGCGCCATTGCCTCGACCGAGCGGGCGACGGCCGACACGCTGTGTGCGCTCGTTTTTCATAACCTCTTTGGCCGGTTTCCCAACCTCCAAGTGATCAGCATTGAGAACGGCGCGGACTGGGTTGCGCCGTTGATGCGGGAGATGGACCGCGTCGCGCGCCTCTCCGGCCCGCGTGACTGGACGTATGGACACTGTCCGGGCCGTCCCAGTGAGATTTTCAAACAACACGTTAAAATCTCGCCATTCCCTGAAGAGAATATCCCAGCTCTGGTGAATCTGCTGGGGGCAGACAATGTGCTGGCGGGCTCCGATTGGCCCCATCCTGAGGGCTGCGCGGAACCGATTGATTACCTGGACGGACTCTCCGATTTATCACCCGATGTGATACGGGCAGTCATGCGCGACAACACCGCCAAGGTATTTGGGTTGGTCTAAGGCACCTTTGTCCGGCGGATGAAAAGGCGACGTTGGCGGGTCCGGTGGTCTGGACGCCGTCCAGGTAGGGATGTGGGCGCTGGTGTGGTGATCTGAGTCATTGTCGGAGTGACAAAAACAGCGCTGCCCTACCGGCAGTGCGGGATCACTTCCTGAGCAAACAGCTCCATTGAGCGCTTCACCGTGGCATGCTCAATCAGCCCCCCCTGGTTGAAGTAGCAGATAAATTCGTTCGTCTGGAATTCGTGTTGCAGGGCCTTGACCCTCTCCACGCAATACTCTGGGTCGCCAAGGACTGCCCCCAGGTCTCCCAACTCCTCGTACGTAATCCCCTTGAGTCTGTCCACCGCCTTCTGCAAGGACTGATAGCTCTCGGGGAGCGCCTGGATATCTGGCCGCCGCTGCTCCAGGAAGCTGAAGAAATGCATCAGACTCGCCTCACACTCCCGACGCGCCTGCGCCTGGCTGGCGGAGACATGGACGGTAAAGGCGACCGCCACATCTTGTTTGACCCCGGCTGGGAGGCTCTCGCGGTACGTCCTGATGTACTCTCGCAACGTGTCCATTGAGCCCGCGATCAGCGGCGTGGCAAAAATCGGCAGCCCCAGGCGCCCGGCGATGGTATAGGTCTCGGGGCTGTTGGCGGCGATACGAATCGGGGGGTGCGGTTGCTGGACCGGCCGGGGAAACACCTGCAGGTCCTGCACGCGCGAGTACTTGCCCTGGTACGACAGCCGCTCGCTCGTCCAGGCCAGACGGATGACCTCAAGGGCCTCCTCAAACCGTTCCCGAGTCTCTTCGACGGGGACATTATATGCTGCAAACATGCTCGGGGCTGCGCCTCTGCCCACTCCCAGCTCCAAGCGGCCGTTGCTGAGGATGTCCACCGTGGCGGCCTCCTCGGCTATTTTCAGTGGGTTGTGCAAGGGCAAGAGGGTGACGGCCGTGCCCAGTCGAATGCGCTGGGTGTGCTGGGCCGCCGCCGCCAGGACGGTCAGCGGGGAGGCGAGACGGGAGACATTAGGGAAAAAGTGGATCTCGGCCAGCCACGCAGTATCAAAGCCCAGCTTATCCCCAAGCTTGATTTGGGCGAGGATGTCGCGGTAGCGTTGGCCCTCTGACTGCCACTCCGCACACGGTAAATGATCCATAAAGCCAAAGCGCATAGTGTCTCTCCTTTCTTTTGGCCAAGCGCCGCAAGCCACAGGGACACGACCACCTGGAGGTCCGATATGTCCTCACTACTCGTCGCGCAAAAGGACAAGGAAATCAAGATCTCGATGCTCGCCGTGAAGGCGTTCGGGAAGATTATCAAGTCGCTCTTCATCTACCCGGTTGTGTGAATCAATCAGGACTCCATAAATATTGTGTGCCGGCCCGCTGGTGACTAGCCCTTCTCGCACATCGCGTAAGACGAGGTCTGGCTCCCTGTCCAAGGGGTCACCATACTCGCCTCCCCCAGGTCGGCCGGCTGAGGCCTAATTTCTTAGCCACGACCGCTATCGCATTCAGGACGCCCGCAACGAAGGTCGGTGGCGTGGAGAAGGCTTTGCCAACCGTTAATGCGCCCCCGCCGTCCGTCACAACGAAGTCGGTAGCGGTCCCGCCTATGTCCACACTGACGATATACTCCATACGTATTGCTCTTTAGAAGAGGGCGATGTCTGCGAAGGCAGCCGCGAGTTCTTGGATGGCGAGTTTCTCGATCCAGGTATTTTCCATACCACACCTGTGTCTTGCCTTTACTTTTTCTCACGAATATTACGCTCCAAAATACTGAACCAAAAAGCTGAATCTGGAGGTTCGTGTCCAGGCACAAACCGGATGGACTCAAAGCCGTCAACCACCCTCGCTTTCTTCCGCCAGGGACCAGTCACTGGCAAAAGGCTCGAGGTCTGTAAACTGGCTCGGCAACAAACCGTTAGACATACCGCCCCCCTATTTCTCGCCGTCGCCGATAAAGTCTTCTGCAACCTTATTCGCATGCCTGATCAATAACTCCTGATCTTGCAGGGGAGTATGAGTTATTGCCCCAGAGGTGAGACCTCTCTGCACATTCTCAAGCGTGCTGCCGTCTTCGAGCCACACATCACGAGTCACGCATTTGGTGTATTCACGGCTAAACCGTTGAGCGGCATTTTCTGCCTGGGGTAAATACAGGCGGGCTTCCCACATTGACCGATCGACCGTTATGGGCCACATATAGTGCGTGAGGCAGAAGCCACCAAACAGCAAGAAGTGGAAATTGGGGAAGATATAATACAGATCGAAAGACCAATTCGGACTTCTGGTCGGATTGAGTACGCTTGGTGACAGCCGCTCGAGAAAGGAGCCGGTTGCTTCAGCACTGAGCATCGCCCCGAATTGGGAAGCTAGGGCTTCTACCGGAGTTGGCGTATGGGTCTGATTTCCGTAGCCCGAGAGCATACTATGGTGTCGATAGAGTTTGATGTCGAGGGTGTGAAGAGCAGGATTTTGTGTATTGGTGAAAAAATCCGGGACTGTGCGGGCATGCAGGCTCTTGGCGTGATAGGCTTCCAGCTGGGAATCGCGCGCCGCTCTCCAATTACATTCCAGCTCCGCCGTATATGAGTAACAGGCCGGTAGTTCAGCGAACGGAAATTCTGTCAAGACTGACACTAGCTCGCCCAAATATTCCGCCAAGGTTTCCTGCGGGTTGGGATCCAGATGGATAAAGATAAACCCGCCACAGATGTCTGCGGTAACTGGAGTCAGACCGTGCTCAGTCTTCTTGAAATCAAAGAACATCTCCTCTTCCGGCACGCCGATCAGCCGTCCGTCCGGGGCATAGGTCCAGCCGTGGAATTTACACGTCAATTTCTGACACGAACCTTGCCTACCCCACACAACCTTATTGCCCCGATGTTTACACACATTATGGAAAGCCCGTACCACTCCGTCCTGTCCGCGAACAACAAGAATTGAGGTGTTGGCCACGGCCAGGTCCTGAACAAAGTAGTCTCCCGGCTGCGGAATTTCTTCCACTCTGCCGACATTCAGCCACACCCGCCGAAAGATCCGCTCACGTTCCAACTCAAAATATTCCGGTGAAATATAGGGTTCAATCGATGCCGGGCCTGTTCCCAGTTCGCGATATTGAGTTGTCCAGCGTGTGTTGGTCGTTGCTGTCTCCATTCTCTCTCCCTCCTTATCTGAGTGTGTTTTGAGGGGAACCTATGGCTACGACAAATTATTGGGAATACTGTTGGAACCAGTCCACAATCGACGTGCCCTGCGCCGCCCACACGCCCTGGCGGCGCATAATGGTGCCAAGCGCGGTATCGAGCGCGCCGATGCGAAACGGCTGGCCTATCAGCCAGGGGTGGAGATGGATAACCAGCAAGCGCCCATTTTGGGCTCCATCGCGGTACAGCACGTCAAAGCTCTCAGTCAGGAGCGCCGCGTAGCGGTCAATCGGTATCCGCCGCTCCCACAGGGCGTGAATATCGTCCAATTCAAGCATGATCGGCAAGGAAAAAAGCTCGCCCTGAGGCGTGTACATGCGGTAGGGTTGTTCATCGTTGACCCAGTCGCAAACATAGCGAATACCGGCTTGTGCCAGCAGCTGTGGGGTGCGGGACGACTCACCATATTCCGGACCAAACCAGCCGACTGGAGCCGAGCCTGTTGCCTGTTTCAGCGTATCGAGCGAGGTTTGGATATACGCCCGCTCAGCCTGCTCCGTCATCTGGCTGGTGATCGTCCGATTCACGGAGATGCCATGCCCAATGATCTCGCAGCCGCGCGTTTGGCAATGGCGGACCAGGTACGGATAATGCTCCGCAGTCAGGCCGTCCATCGCCACGAGAGGGGGAATGCCATGCTTCTGCAGCACATCTAGCACCCGAAAAATGCCAACCCGATGTCCATACTCACGATGGGTGGGGTTGGCGTAGTCGGGAGCGGGCAGGCCTGCCAATCCACCGGCCAGCCGCCGCACCGTAAAATGGCCTGGCGGCGGTTCCCATTCTCGATGTTCGAGCGTCACCAGCACACACACCGCCACCCGCGCCTGATCGGGCCAGCGTAAGGGGCGGCGGGTGCTGATGGGTGACCAGCTATGGTGCTCATGATCCATACCGGGGCGTCGTTGGGCGGGCATGCTGGCTCCTAACTTGGGGTGTTCAGCTGAGCCGCGTGGGCGACAGCGGCATCGTAATGGTGGGCAATATAATACTCGGCAATCTCGTCGGCCGTCGTTTGCCACACTCCGTCATGCGCCATGATGTAGCGCAGAATTTGGTCGAGATAGCGAATCCGGTGGGGTTGTCCGATCAGATAGGGATGCAGGGCAATGCACATGACCCGTCCACTGTCCGCTCCCTCTTGATACAGTTGGTCGAACTGGGCCTTGCAAATTTGTACAAAATACTCCCCCTCAAAGTGGGTTGCCAAGACCGGCACATCGTTCAATTCAATCGAGTACGGGACTGAAACGAGTTTGCCGGTTTGGACCCGAATCGGCACCGGCTGATCGTCGTGGAACCAATCCGTATGGTAGATCAAGCCAGCCTCGGCCATCAGGTCTGGTGTCCGCAGCGTATTGGAGATGGCCGGGCCGAGCATACCTTTTAAGGCTTTGCCGGTGTGGCGTTTCAGGGTTGTAATGCAATCTTGGTAAAACTCCCGCTCTTGGGCCTCGGTATAGGTGGTCAGATAGCGGGTGTTATAGATTCCATGACTCATAAAATCCCAGTTGCGCTGGACCATCGCCTCGGCAATTTCCGGATAATGCTCCAGCACGGCCAGATTCAGGGACACACAGCAGCGGATGTTGTAAGCGTCCAATACCTCTATCATGCGCCACAAGCCGACCCGGTTGCCGTAATCGCGATAGGTGTATTGCTGCACATCGGGGTAGGGCACGCGCGGCCAAGGATTGCGCACCCCATCGTAGTCGGGCAGATATTCATAGTGCTCAATATTGGGCGCGACCCAAAACGCAACACGGGCATTGTTGGGCCAGGTCAGGCGGGGGCGGTCGATAATCGGGCTGTAGTCAACGCGGTTTGGGGGCAAAGACATACTGCTACCTCCTTCGGCTATTCCCGCTTCGCTTTGGCTCAGAGTGCACGGCGTAATCCGGCTTGCTGCATGAGCGGCAAGACGGCTTCGATAAAATAGTCAAGGTCTGGCGCAAAGTCGAAGAAATTCACCTGTACACCGTCAACACCAGCCTGGCGCAGGCGCACGAACCATTCGACCACCATCTCTGGTGTCCCGACCAGATGCAGGTTGCCGCCAACCGCCCAATCCAGTGCGCTATGCTGACGCCACGAAGACTGGTCGCCACCCATGAACGCGTTGAAGAAGTGAGCCAACGCCTCCTCATCACGCTCATCCCGAATGCGTGTGTACCAGGCCTGAGCCTCTTGCTCGGTGGGTCGACAGATCACGTGCGGATTGACCAGGATCTTGACCTCGCGGCCCTTTGCCCGCGCTTGGGCCTTGATGTGGGCAATGCGCTGGGGTAAGGACGCGCACGCCTTGCCCGGATCAGCTCCGGTGGGCGAGGTGGCAAAGATGATATCGGCATGACTGGTGGCGTAGTCCATACCGGTCGGCGACGAGCCGGCGCTGACCAGCACGGGCAACCCATTGACGGGTTTGGGCGCGACAAAAGCACCCTCCGTCTTGTACCATCGGCCGGCATAATCGAGGTTCTCATCCTCGGTCCACAGCCGCTTCATCACGGCGGTGAATTCATCCGCCATGGCGTAGCGCTGGTCGTGCGGGAATGCTTCCTGACCGAACATGCGGGTTTCGTTCTGCCGATAGCCCGTCACCACATTCAGACCCCAGCGGCCCCCACTGATATGGTCGATAACCGCCCCGTACTTGGCGATATGCAAAGGATGCCAGCCGTACAGCACGTGGACTGTTGATATAAGCAGCACGTTGTGTGTCAGCGGCGCCAGCGCAGCACTGGTGATAAACGGATCGATCGAGTTCTCGCGAAAATGAATGTCCCCTCCATAACCGCCCTTCCCGAGCCAGGTAGCAAGGGCGAACACCAGATCGAAGCCCGCCTCGTCAACCTGGACCGCGAGTTCGGCGTTGTAATCAAAGGTCCAGGAGGTGTTCCGAGGTGCTTTCGAAGGCGTCCAGGCGCCTTGTTGGTGGGGCATAAACAGCCCCAGCATAAGAGGTTGGCGCGCAGCTCGCTCAAACGACGTCAGGCCATCGAGCTGCTGTAGGTATGGTGCCGAGCTGATGCGTGCCATATCCGCTTCACATCTCCGAGTACGCTCCCACGTGTTTTTGCATGACTTTATGGCTATGGCGGATCAAGATCTCTTCGTCTTGAAGAATGATCTTTTGTTTGGCGCCTGAGCCCAGCACGGATTGGGTTGCTTCAAACGTACTGGCATCTTCCATGATCGCATCGCGGAACAAGACTTTGCCGTATTCTTGGCTGAAGCGTTGACCCCAGCGCTGTGCTTGTGGGGCGTATAAATGGACTTCCCAGAAGGTCTGGTCCACGCTGACTGGC
Source organism: Binatia bacterium (assembly GCA_965231765.1). Taxonomy (GTDB): domain Bacteria; phylum Desulfobacterota; class Binatia; order Bin18; family Bin18; genus JAAXHF01. Next base: position 866,431 of record OZ246887.1, on the reverse strand, counting down.
CACATGTGATAGGTAAAGAAGCCGGTTTTGGTCAGTCCAATAAAGAAGTGGGGGAAGACAAAGTTAATGTCTAAAAACCAGCTCGGATCGTTGCTATGGTTCGCTCCCTGTAGCTGGTCTTGAGTATCCGACTCTCGAATGAGTAAGCTGCCAAAGCGGTAGGCAAAGGTATCTACCGGAGTGGGTTTGTGAGCGGCGTTACCGAAGACGGCGATTCGTGAGTGACGCGGGTAGAGTTGGTAATCCAGCGCGTGACATAACGGGTTGTCAGGGCTGGTAATGGTGTCTGGGTTAGAGCGACGATGCAGAAAGGCGACGTGGTAGGTTTCCAGAAACGCGTCCCGAGCGATTTTCCAATTGGCCTGTAAGGTGGTCGTCCACGTCCAGCAGGTAGCTGCCCGGTCGGCAAACGGATAACCGCTGACATCGTGTCCAAATTGGCCCAAGTAGTCGTTCAGCGTTTCCTGGGGAGATGGCTCAAGGTGAATAAAAATAAACCCGGCCCATACATCGACAGCGACTGGGGTTAGCCCGAGGCATTCCTTTTGCAGACCAAAAAAGTTGCCTTCGTCCGGTACGAATTTGAGCTGGCCATCCAGGCCATACGTCCAACCGTGGAATGTACAGGTGAAGCCGTGCGCCGTTCCGTGCCGGTCCCAGACTACCTTATTGCCTCGATGGGAGCACATATTATGAAATGCCTGGAGCTGGCCATCTTTGCCACGAGTGACAATGACCGAGGTCTGGCAAACGACTATCTCTTTCACACAGTAATCGCCGGGAAGAGGAATTTGCTCGACTCGACCGACGTCCAACCAGGCTTTGTGAAAAACGTGCTCACGTTCCAAAGCTGCATACTTATCGGAAATATAAGGCTCGATTGGTATAGACCCCGTGCCCAGACCTGGGAATCGGCTCTGCCATTTCGTGTCAGCACCAGCTTGTGTCACCGCCGCCATGGTGTTTCCTTGTGTTCTCTTGCCGCCTCGATTTTTCTATTAAGGGCCATAATGATACCTGTCAGAATAACGATAGCAAGGCTGGCTAAATCGAACCACGCGACATTGGGATATTTCACCATGGGTGATCTTTCGATACTCCGCCCGGACATGAATGGCACTACTGCACGAGGGGAGGACGGGACGCGTCTCACGTTCTGCAACAGTGTCATGAATAGCCAGAAAACAGACCCCTCGAATCTCCCTGGCCTCCAAGCCTTTGAAATGCTACTGCTGGCCACCAGGACATATAGCCCACGGGAGCCTGACCTGGAGCGCCTCGCTCCTCGGTTTTTCCCTTGGATTTTTTCACTGCACAGCCTAAAGGAGGAACTCATGGCTGATACATCGTCCTCAGTAGCAGCGGCCCGAGAAAAAGTGCGGGCGGTTGCCCCCAAGCTGATGGATCTGACTGAGCAAGTCTTGTTCGGCGACGTTTGGGAACGGCCCGGCTTATCCAAACGCGACCGCAGCTTGATCACGGTCGCAGTGTTGCTGGCCACCTACCGTCCGGAGCAGTTACGCGGCCATCTGCAGCGGGCCTTAGACAACGGAGTGACGCAAGACGAAATTGGAGAACTGATCACCCACCTGGCCTTTTACTCCGGGTGGCCAGCGTCGGTGACAGCCGCCACCGTCGCCCATGAAGTGTTTAACCCCTCGCAATAGCCCGGAGACAGCCCGGCTGGGGAAACGGCCACGGCGGGCGGAGGCTTTGGTCTCGAAACTCTGGGCGCGAGGGTGGATGCGCTCCGCTTATCCACCCTACCTTCACCAATAGTTATGATAAGAATTTTCAGTTGAAGACGTCACAAGCGGCCTAAACCGATAGAGAAAGTTCCCAACCTGTCATTCCCGCGTATGCGGGAATGACAGCACGTGGAACCGGGGGGAAACTACTGCCAAGCAGTCCTAGTCCAGATCAATCTGATACAGCTTGGCCGCGTTCTCGCAGATAATCTTTTTGGTGACATCGGCGGGCACGTTGGCAAAGTCACGTTCAATGACTTTGAGCGAGTCAGGCCACGTGGAATCGGTATGTGGAAAGTCGGAGGCCCACATATAGTTATTTTCCCCGAAGATGTCATACGTCTTGGGACCAACTGGGTCGTCCTGGAAGGTGGCCCACATCTGGCGACGAATGTATTCGCTCGGCTTCATCGGCAGTGGCTCTTTGAGCATAACATTGAACTTCTCAAAGGCATGGTCGAGACGATACATGTAGTGCGGGAACCAGCCACTATCGTTCTCAGCTGAAACGATCTGCAAGTTGGGAAAACGTTCCAGTACACCACCGAACACCAGGCTGGTGAGTGAGCGTTGGACTTCGTGGATGATGTTCATGTACTGCGAGGCAATCTCAGGCCCTAATGTCTCTTTGCCTTCTCTTTTCTTGCCGGTGATAACATGCAAGGACAGCGGCATGTGGAGGTCAGAGGCGGCTTGCCAAAAGGGGTCATAGACCTTCTCGCTATACGGCTGGTCGGGCGGAGGAGAACCCCAGATCATTGCCCCTTTGAGACCGATCTTGGCACACCGTTCCAGTTCCTTTACGCCTGCTTGGATATTTTCCAGTGAGATGAGCGAGATCCCGTGCAGCCGTGTGGGACTGTGGGAACAATACTCTGCGACCCAGTCGTTATACACACTGAAGCAGGCCCGCTGCAGATCCGAGTTTTGGAGACCGAACAGGGGCATCCCCAGTGTCGTGTACAGGACTTCAGCTTGCACCCCGTCGATATCCTGATCTTTGAGGCGCTCGACGGGGTCCCAACCGCTGGGGCGGGCTGCTTCGTAGCCTCGGCTCAAATGGTCCTTGAGTTCTTGGCCACTCCGTCCAGCCCCAAAGCCACCCGCAACCGGAAATGGTTGCATGTCGGGGGCGACAAAAATATGGATGGGTTTCCGGGGGTGTTGAATGACCTTTGGTGCTTGATCGCGATATTCTTTATCGAGCCGCTGCTCCCAGAGATCGGCCGGTTCCATCATATGCGAGTCGGCGGAAATGATATTGACTGCTGGCATGAATACTTCCTCCTCGTGTGTTCCAATTGCGCTGTATCTCTGCACTCTATCAGGCATGTTCCATAGCTGTCAGTGGGAGTGGCCTGTGTTTGCGTTAGGAACCTGAGCGAATAACTGTTGTGGATGGTAGGCTGTTCCAGCCCGGTAGACGGTTGTCAGTTTGCGTAATTCTTCAGGGTCACGCAAAGGGTCGCCATCGACAATCAGCAAGTCCGCGTACCGGCCTGGAACAACGCTGCCGATATGCTCTTGTTGGCGCAGATAGCGGGCGGCGACAGAAGTCACCGCCTTGAGTGCTGCCATCGCACCGATCGCTTCAGACAGAAGCTGAATCTCGCGCAATAAACCAAAGCCCGGCGGAGGGTAGGCGATGCCGCCACAGTCTGTGCCGCCAACAACAAGGCCACCTGACTCGTGCAAGAGACGAGTTACTTCTTGGTGCTTTTCGAGGGCTCGCGCTCCCGTGCTGGGTTCAAAGCCAGGGAACATATCCCAGTCGGGTCTCTCACCGATGTGTTCGGCCAGTTTGCGTTGGCGATCGAGCGCCATGGGTGTGATATAGCGGCGTTCAGACTCCTGCATCGCAGCCGCGACGCCGGACTTGGCCATCCATAAGAGATCTAGGGTGGTTCCCATATTGACCTGATGGTCAACCATCGCGCCAAACCAGGTCTTGGCTCGGTCGCTGTGTAAATCCGCTTCTTCCCAGCCCTTGAAGGTGAGCGGGGCGAACTGGCGATCCATCATGGAATGCACCGACAGTCCAGGACCGAATTGCATATCTGCGGCGCAGAAATCGTTATAGGGTGAGATCCAAACATGTTCCAAACCGTCGATGCCGGCATTGATCACGTCGAGTGAATGGGTGTAACCCAGATGTCCGGTGATGGGCACCCGCTTGTCTACAAACTCAATGACCGCCTTCGCCGTTTCTGGTGGGAGGGTGAAGTACAACTTGACTCCGTCGACACCAGCGTTCAACAGGCTGTTGATCTTGTCCGGGACGGCATCGACGGATGGGATGCTGTCGAGCAGTTCGGCGTATGGGCCATTTGGATCAAAGCTCGAATCTGACCCGTCGAGCAAGGGGCCACAGATGAATAGCCGAGGACCGAGCAATGTTCCGCTGTTGAGATCTTCTTTGAGTTGTGTGACCTTTTCGAGTTTTCCGCCGACATCGCGGGCTGTTGTGACTCCTGCTGCCAGAAACAGAGGCAGACTTTCCTTGTCCATGAAAGTTGAGTGGACGTGTGTATCGATCAAACCGGGCAGCACAGTTTTTCCACCGAGGTCGATGACCTGGGTGTCGGGCGGGACTGCAATCTCCCCGCTGGCGACCTGGCTGATGCGGTCGCCGTTCATGAGAATGGAAACGCCCTGCTGTGGCTGGTCGCTGATGCCATCAATGAGGCGGGCGTTAGTGAGTAGTGTTTGTGACATGGTCCCTCCTTATAGCGTGTGCTTTTCCCCTAACAAAGGAAGTCTGGGAGAGCAATGCTGAACTCATCAGAGCGCTTCACTCTTTCGGAATCTTGACAGGCCCTATGATGTAGGCAAGTTTGGCATCGATGCTCTTGTTTGGCGAGGAGTTCCTGCTTGGCGCACGGAACCGAGATTGGAGAACGTATGCAATACACAAGACTTGGCGACACTGGCATGACCGTCTCACGTATCTGCTTTGGCTGTATGAGCTATGGCGATGGCAAATGGCGCGAATGGACGCTGAGTGAAGACGAAGCGCGCGAGCACTTTGCACTGGCACTGGAAGCAGGTGTCAATTTTTTTGATACAGCTGATGTCTACTCAATCGGTGTGAGCGAGGAAATCACTGGCCGCTGGCTGGGAGAGATGGCCTCGCGTGACGATATTGTTTTGGCTACCAAGGTCAATGGTCCTATGGGACCAGGGCCAAACCGGCGCGGGCTCAGCCGTAAACATATTATTGAAGCGTGTGAGAATTCTCTGCGGCGACTCAAGATGGATTATATTGACCTGTATCAGATCCATCGCTGGGACTACGCAACGCCGATTGAAGAAACGTTGGAAGCAATCGATTCGCTCGTACGCTCGGGCAAGGTACGCTATCTGGGTGCCAGCAGTATGGCCGCCTGGCAGTTCTCCAAGGCGCTTTACACCGCCAAAGAGTACGGCTGGCACAAGTTTGTAGCGATGCAGAACCACTACAACCTCATCTATCGCGAGGAAGAGCGCGAGATGAATCCGCTGTGTATCGATCAAGGGGTGGCGTTGATACCGTGGAGTCCACTCGCACGCGGGTTATTAGAGGGAGAACGCGCGCGTAATTCGGACAGCAGAGACACCAAGCGTGCCCAAACGGACAAGGTCGCAAAAAATCTGTATTTCCACGAAAACGATTATGAAGTCGCCAAAGCAGCCCAGAAGGTCGCCGAAGAACATGGCGTGACAGCGACGCAGATTGCCTGCGCGTGGATTCTCCAAGCTCCTGGTGTGACCGCACCAATCATTGGTGCGACCAAGACACATCACCTCAAGCAGATCTTTGACGCTGTCGATATTGAGCTGACATCAGAGCAAGTTGCAGCAATGGAAGAACCCTACCAGCCGCACCCAATGCGAGGACATGTCCAGCCGAGTCCGCAAAAGATGGTGAAGTGATCTGTACAGCCGACCTTGATTGAGGAGCGATACAGGGAAAACAGGATGAGCGCGCAAACCGAGATTGTCCAGACTCCCAATGCGTCTGTTCTATCTCCGACAACGGGACAGCAGATAATTTTGCACGGAGTCAGTTGGGAAACCTATGAGCAATTGCTGTCAGACTTTCAGGACAGTCACGCAGCACACTTCACCTACGACCGAGGGGTACTCGAGATTATGGTCCTGTCCTTTAAGCATGAAACAGTCAATCGAACCCTCGCTCATCTTGTTTCCGTGATTGCTGAGGAGTTACAGATTGACACGATTAGTGCCGGTTCGACAACCTTCAAACGTCAAGATCTGGCCAAGGGATTTGAGCCGGATTCCTGCTTCTACATCCAGAATGAAGGGCGGATCAGCGGCAAGGCTGAAATTGATCTCGACACTGACCCACCGCCCGACCTTATCATTGAAATTGATATTAGCAGCTCTTCGCTGAACAAGTTTCCTGTCTATGCCCACATTGGTGTTCCTGAAGTGTGGCGCTACGACGGGACACGGGTGGTCTTCTTTGTCTTAGCCGGCGAGAACTATGAAGCAGCAGAGGAAAGCCGGGCGCTTCCAGCGCTGACCAGCGGTGTGGCGACTGACTTCCTTGAGGCGAGTACACAGCTGAAAAGCACGGTCTGGTCACGCCGGCTGCGAGACTGGGCGAGACAAATCATAAAGCCCTGACGGTCTTCTTTTCGTCACGGCAAGCCCTAACGCTGAATGCTTCGAATCGGATCAGACCCATCCCAGTTTTCTGCCGCTTTGGCGACCGTACGGAAGAATTCAGCCTTCCAGCCGCAGGCTTCAGAAAGCTCAACGACCGTCCCCGGATGCGCCTCGGTGCACAGGTATACAAACCGTCCATTTTGACCAACCGTGCCGGACTGACCAACCTCGTATTCTAATGACGCAGCGCGTTCCAAGGCGGCATCCATGGCTTCCGGAGTCTCCATCCAATACGCAAAATGCTGTAAGCCCTCATGGCCAGCATCGAGAAAGTCGCGCCACATAGACGGAGCATCATTGCGGAGTTGGATGAGTTCGATCTGGAGCTCCCCGGAGTTGGCGAGTGCAATGCTTGCCTCCGCATTTGTCGGTTGGCCACGGTAACGAAGATCATCAACCTTGACCTGTTCCATATAGAAAAATGGTCCCACACCGAGGACGTTGGTCCAATGTTCCAAGGCGCCCTCAATGTCACGCACAACGTATCCGTTCTGGCGAATCGCGCCGAAAATGCGACTCATACTGGCCTCCTGTCTCTCTTACGAAAGTGACAGGTATGACAGTAGAACGATGCCGCTATGCTGGTCAACTGAAGAGTTTTTCTGAGCAGAGAGCGATGTGGAGAAACGGGATTGGGATTTTGATTGCGCGAGACACCAGGGCAGGCACGCAGTGTATGCGTGCCTGCTCATTCTGGGTATTGAAGAGTGATTAACGATTAGCCAACGGACCACGCAGTAACTGACCGGGCAGGGCACCGGTGTGCTCATTGTTGCGCAAGACCACTTCGCCGTTGACAACTGTTGCCAGGAAACCATCGGCTTTCTGTTTCAGACGCCGGGCGCCGCCAGGGAGGTCGTAGGTGAGTGTCGGAACTTGCGGGGCGACCGTTTTGGGATCGAAGACCACCACGTCAGCGTTCCAGCCCTCACGCAGCATACCGCGTCCGGTTAAGCCCCAATGCGAGGCAGGCACGAAGGTCAGCTGCTGAACGGCTTCTTCCAGGGTCATGGCCTCTTGCCCTCGGACCCAGTGGCTCAGCAGATGGGTTTGCAGCGACGAATCCATGATCTGCGACACGTGAGCTCCGGAGTCGGAGAAGGTGATGACCGAATGGGGGTGCTTCATCATTTGTAGGACGTGATCGTTATTCGTGTTGGTCAACGGTTGCATGAAGAAGCGCTTGAGACCTTTTTCCAAGGCGAGGTCGATGTACACGTCGACAGGGTCTTGGTGGCGTTCGTCAGCCATTTCCTGAATCGACTGGTACGGCGGTATCGCTTTGTCCATGATCGGAAACATCCACTTAAAATTGGCTTTCCGCGCTTCCGCGCCAACCGCTCGGCCAGTATCTTGCGGATTGTTGGCAGATTCGAGCAGCTTTTGGCGCATTTCTGGATTGCGCAGCGCGGCTTCCTGATCTGCCAGCGGCAAATTGCGGATGTCACGCCACACTGGCAGTTTGTCGAACGAGGTGACCGTTTCAAATGATTGGAGCACGCTGATGGCGCGACTGTGGACCTGAACGAAGATGCGTCCCCCAGCTGCGGCCGTCTCATCTGCCAGATCAAAGAATGGCCGCCAGTAATCCGGTGCTTGTGGAGCGCTAAACATCCCGTAGGTCACCGGCACGCCAGTATCGACTGCCAGCGCTTTGAGTCGATTCAGATAATCCTGAATGCGATCCGGATTGAGGCCCGTGTCTTCACCAGCAATCTCGAAAATTCCCGTGCCAGTCTCACCCATCGTGCCGACCAGTTGGCGAACTTCTTCCCAGGTGGCGAGACGGCTTGCAACCGGTTGACCATCAGGGGTCTGATGGTTACGGGTCCGCGAGGTGGTAAACCCCATGGCACCTGCCTGCATGGCCTCACGGATTTCGCGCCGCATGGCTTTCAGGTCATCGTCGTTGGCTTCGTCTGTAAAAGCGCGCTCGCCCATGATGTGGGTGCGGAGTGCTGAGTGGCCCATGTACGCCGCGTAGTTAATACCCTTGGGCAGTCGCTCTACAGAATCGAGATACTCTGGAAAAGTGGTCCAGCTCCAGGGAATGCCGGCTTCCATGGCTTCAGGCGAAATATCTTCGGCCCGTTCCAGGTTGCGCATCACCATGAGTTTGTTCTCTTCGCTGCACGGGGCAAGCGAAAAACCGCAGTTGCCCATCACCACGCTGGTGATACCGTGCCAGCACGAACAGGTGCCGAGAGGATCCCAAAAGACTTGGGCATCCATATGGGTATGGCCATCAATAAAACCAGGGGCAACAACATGGCCCTCAGCATCGATGACTTCCTTGGCGCTGTCGCGAATCTTTCCGATTGCCGCAATCTTGCCAGCCACGATCCCAACATCAGCCTGGAAGCGTGGCATTCCGGAACCATCAACGAGAGTCCCATTCTGAATCAGTAAATCGTATTGCATTGCTTTTTCTCCTTTACGCCCCTTGACCGTTGCGCAGCAGCAGACCTGGGGTTGCACCAGTGCAGTTACCGTCTTTGAAAGTTGTCTGACCATTGACGATAATCGCGTGGTAGCCCTTAGCACGCTGGATACGCCGCCATTCGCCACCTGGGAAGTCGTAGGTCACTTCGCCAATCCAGTCTGGCTCAATGCCAAGACCGTCCAAGTCATACACGACGACATCAGCCGCAGCACCGGGTTTCAGCGTCCCCCGATCACGGAAGCCGGCAGCTTTGGCCGGCAGCGCAGACAGCCGATAGTGCGCTTCTTCCAGCGTGATGCGCTGTTCGTCACGGACCAGCCAGTGTAGGAAGTCCGTGGTGAAAGCACCGCCGGTGAAGAACTTGGTATGCGCACCACCATCAGATACGCCAGGGAAGGTGTAGTCAGAGCCGTTGATCATATCGGCCATGTACTCAGCGTTGAAGCCTTTGTTGGGGCCGAGGAACTCGACGTTCAGATCGCCAGCCAGCGACAGGTCGAGCATCACGTCAATCGGCGTCTTGTTTTCCTCTTCGGCAATCTGGCCAAGGGATTTGCCCACGTATTTTTCGAGTTCGGTCTGGTCGTTTACACTCTGGATGAGCAGGCCTGGGATGGAGCCGCCGACACCAGCTTGAATGATCTGGAGCCGCCGGTCAGCCTCTTCTGCCTCGCGTTTGACAGCTTCACGCAGGGCTGGGTTTTTGATTTTTTCCAGCTTTTCCTGCTTGGTGCCGGTCGTCAATTCACGCCAGGCCGGGCTGGCATCGTACAAGTTCCAGTGTTCCAGGGTAAACGCAAAGCCTGTCCGGATGGTCCCGGTTTGACCATAAATAGGCAGACCTTGGGCACGACAGCGTTCTACCCAATCCAGGCTTCGGCGATGGACTTTGGGGTCTTTGCGGGCCGGCACGATGGCGTTGTGCAGAATCGGCCGTTTGGCCGTGGCTGCCAGTTTTTCCAGGAAAGTGAGGTCTGCTTTGATATTGCCCGTGGCTTGGGTGGTCTGAATGAAACCATCCCCACGTTCATTCAGCACTTCAGCCAGGTTGAGAATGTCTGCGTCAGCCATCGTGTCGGTGACCATCGGTGAGCCATCATAATCGGCCTGGGTCGAGTCTGGGCCTAAACGCTGGAAGGAGAAACCGCACAGACCGGATTCCATACCTTCGTGCAGTAAGCGTTTCATCTCTTTGCGTTCGGTCTCGGTCGCCGCTCGATTTTTGGCTGCTTCCAGACCCATGACGTAGGTCATCAGTGAGGCTGTTGGCATATACTGAATGCAGTTCACGCCTTTGGTCGAGCGATCCAAAGAATCCATGTATTGGGGGATCGTCTCCCAGTCCCAATCCATACCGGCTTTCATCGACTCATACGGGATGGCCTCGGTACGGGTCATCGTCAGCATCGAGCGCTCGCGGAAGTCGGGTTTGACTGGGGCAAAACCAAAACCGCAGTTGCCGAGCACCACTGATGTTACGCCGTGCCAGCCTGAAATCGTGCAGTACGGGTCCCAGCGAATCTGGGCGTCATAGTGGGTATGTAGATCGATAAAGCCAGGGGCGACAATCAAGCCATCGGCATTGACCGTTTCCTTGGCAAAACCCGGTGCGTCGCCGCCAACCTGGGCAATCTTGCCCTCTTTGATCCAGACGTCAGCCTGGCGCCGTGGGGCACGTGTACCGTCAACAACCGTGCCGCCTTTAATGTGAAGATCATAATCCGCCATTCGAGGTTCCCTCCTTCGAGTTGAGTGGTAAGGACCGTTACGTCAGTCTTTCCAGTTTTCGTTACAAATTATCTGAACGTTCATTCACTCGTAGACCAAATTATCACCAGAAAAGCAAGCTAGCACGAAGCGATAGATCCGACAATAGAACGCTGGTACAAAATTATTATGGAATAACGCCGCGCTTCTTGGGCGGAATGCCGTAGTCAAAAAAGGTGCCTGGATCAACCAGCAAATCAAGCCGTTCACGGGAAGTGAGTTTGCCCAGCGCGTGCTGCTTCGCCACAGCTTCAGGCCGAGCAGCATCAAGGGCTGCCAGTTTTGTCTCATTGACGGCTGCAAGTTCTTCCTTAACATCAATCGCCATGCGTGGGCCTTTCATTGGCAGAATCTGTCCCCATTCTTCACTCCGTATCATCGCTCAGTATTCAGCATTTTCTTCCTTATCCCGGCAAATACATCATCCCGGCAAATACATCCCACCATTCACATGAATCGTCTGACCAGTGATATACGCGGCGTCCTCAGACAATAAGAAGGACACCGTGGCGGCAATTTCCTCAGGTTTGCCTGGTCGTCCCGCCGGAATAGGGCGGGCCATTTTCTCAAGCTCTGCATCGGAAAACACGACTTTCAAACCGTCGTGCAGAATCAGGCCTGGAGCCAGCGCATTGACAGTCACCCCATGTGGGGCGAGGTCGAGAGCAGTTGAGCGGGTGTAGCCAGCAACGGCCGCTTTTGCGGCAGAGTAGGGGGCTTGTTCGCTAGGCGGCGCGTAGGCAGACAATGACGCCAGATTCACAATCCGTCCAAAGTTCTGAGCGACCATGGCTTGGCTGAAGGCGCGTGTCATATAGAACGTGCCATGAATATTGACCCGTAGCGTCCGTTCCCACACCCGCGACTCTGTCCCTGCACCAAAAATACCGGCGTTATTGATCAGGTAGGCAATATGAATACCTTGGCTTTTCAGCTCGTTTGCCAAGGCATTGATGTGGTCTTCTTTGGTCACATCAAGTGGACGAAACTGGACTCGATTCTGATGTTCAGCGGGCAGTTTCTCCAGCCATTCCCCAGCTGCATCTGCATTCCGGTCGCAGGCAATAATTGTATGGCCTTCTTTCAGTAGTCGTTGGACCATGGCGGTACCTAAGCCGCCAACTGCACCAGTGATGAGGACCTGTCCATGCGCGTGATTTTCCATTGTATTCTCCTTTTATCAGTAGTGAACCGTTTGCTGTGTCAAGAATGTCCTACCCGAATCCCAGCCAATAAGCGCTCTACACGCTGGCCCATTTTTTCACGTGAGGCGTGCATCTCATCCGCCCGAGCAATATAAATGGCCGCCTCAGTCAAGTCTTCTCGAGCGGTTCGCATGGCCTCGGAAATTTGCTTCATGCGGGCACGATCAAGCTCTTCAAAAACCGCCCGGAAGAGGTCTGCCTTGTCTCGAAACTGATCATACAAGGCGCCTCGGGTCACGTCGGCATGTTTGACGATTTCTTCCGTCGCTGTATCAGCAAACCCTTAGTTCAGCGAAGAGTTCTCGGGTCGCCTTGAGTAAGGCTGTTCGGGTTATTTCAGACTGTTCCGGTTTTGTTATCTTGACACTCATCCATTCTATATGCACTCTAATTGTACTCTTCAGGAAAGGGGCTTCTATATGACGGACGCACCACACGTAGCAACTGAGGTCAGACCGAATATCCCACCCAGTACCGAAGCTCTTATTCAATTTAACCCCTTTGTACCTGAATTTCGTGACAATCCCTACCTTTTTTACACTGAACTTCGCGCGGCTGATCCTGTCCATTGGGCGGAAGGGTTCGGCTTTTGGGTGATCTCCCGATATGCCGATTGTGTGACGATGCTGCGTAACTCGCATGGCAGCACCAATCCGCGTGACTGGGAGCGGTATAACGACTATGTCGCTTCCCTCGGTGGAGAAGGTGCCGCTTATGATATGCAGAGCAAGTGGATGCTGCTTAAGAATCCGCCGGATCACACCCGCTTACGGAAATTGGTGACGAAGGCATTTACACCCCGGGTTGTTGAAGGCATGCGGCCGCATATCCAGAATATTGTCGATGATCTGCTGGATCAGGTCCAGGCCAAGGGCCACTTTGACATTATTGGGGACCTGGCCTTTCCGCTGCCGGTTATTGTGATTGCGGAGCTGATTGGCGTGCCAGTCGATGACCGTGATCAGTTCAAAGAGTGGACAGGCGCGTTAGCCCGCTCAATTGATCCAGTCGTGACACCTGAGATTATCGAGGCGGCTAACGATGCGACGGACTCTCTTGTTGAGTATTTTGTCCGTTTGGTGGCGAAGCGGCGAGCCCAGCCACAAGAGGATATGTTGAGCGCATTGATCGCCGTCGAAGAAGAGGGCGATCGGCTGACGGAAGATGAGTTGCTGTCCAACGTCATCTTGCTGTTTGCGGCGGGTCATGAGACGACGATGAATTTGATTGGCAATGGCATGCTGGCGCTCTTTCGCAACCCAGACCAGCTGACCAAACTCAAAGCCGAGCCAAGCCTCATCCAGACTGCGGTCGAGGAATTTTTGCGCTATGACGGGTCGGTCCAGATTACGGCCCGCGTGGTACTAGAGGATCTTGAAATTGGTGGCAAGCTGATCCGGAAAAACCAGCAATCTCTGATCCTGCTTGGGGCTGCTAATCATGACCCGGCTCAGTTTGCTAATCCTGATCAACTCGATATCACTCGCCAGGACAATCCGCATATTACCTTTAGCCACGGTATCCACCATTGTCTCGGCGCTCCGCTGGCGCGAGTCGAAGCCCAGATTGCGGTGAATACCTTGCTGCGCCGGATGCCGGATATCACGCTGGCGTCCGAGTCTGTGGAATGGCGGGAAATGATCACCTTACGCGGTCTGAGGGCCTTACCGGTGACGTGTTAGGGAAATGGACATTCCCTCTTCATTCTCGTATGATCGCGGGTAAGACAAAATTAAGGAGGATTCGTATGAGCGCAGAAAACGAAAAATTGGTGACGGATTTTTGTCATGCCTGGAGTAAACTGAACGTTGACGAGATTCTCGGCTATCTGGCAGAAGACTGTTTTTATCACAATATCCCGATGGAGCCGATGACTGGACATGCTGCGATTCGTGCCTTTGCTGAGCCAATGCTCAAAAACACTGATTCGGCCAAGTTTGATATTCTGCACACAACTTCGGCTGGCAATGTCGTCATGAATGAACGGGTCGATAGTTTTGTGATGGGACCGAAGAAAATATCACTGCCCGTGGCTGGTGTGTTTGAGATCCAGAATGGCAAGATCGCCTCGTGGCGTGATTACTTTGATCTGGACTCGTTTAATAAACAGATGGCGTAAGCGCTGTTACTGAGACACGGGCAGAGCCGCCCGGGCTACTGGTCTGGTGGGGCATGCCCCACCAGACCATGGCAGCTAGACTCCAGTTCTAAGACGAGTTGTGTTCACGCGAGTTTGCCGCTTGTTTCGTCACCCTCTCCCAATAGTGTTCGGCACGACTCTTTCGCTTCATGATGAATCCTCCTTCGTCTTTTTACTGGAAAACTCACTCTCGAAGCGGACTGTTTTTGGAGGAGAAGGTCGCTCTTACGCTGTGCCGAGGGCCTCATGCTCGGGCAGAACCCCGACTATCTCCCCTTCAGCAGCCGGTTGCGCTCCAGATCAAGACCTCCTTCTCAATATCTGCTTAGGAACACTCTCTTCCGCAGCGGCTCGATTTATGGGGAGAAAGAACGACCTGCAATGTATCCTGTAGGCTCTGAGGACTCCAGCCAGGTCCTGACGGATTCGGCAATGACTGAGGACGGGCGAGAAAATTTGCCTTTAAGGGCGCATTCCCATACGATCAGGACACGCCAGCCACGTTCGAGAAGTTCCGTGACATTCCTTCGATCTCTTTCCCGATTGGCACGGAACTTCTCCCTCCAGAATTCCTGACGGGACTGAGGAACAGTTGACCTGTAGCAACCGTGAGAGTGCCAGTAGCACCCGTGAACAAAAACTACCGCTCTGAAGCGAGGGAAAACGAGGTCCGGACTGCCTGGTAAATGACGAGTGTGGAGTCGATAGCGAAGCCCCAGTTTGTGAAGGGAAGTTCTGAGCAAGAGTTCCGTTGTTGTGTTCTTTGACCCAATTCGCGCCATAATCCGCGAGCGCGTCTTCGTATCATACCTGTCCAAACCTTGTCTCCCTAGCCCGTTGGCACCATTTCAAAGATTGGACAGACACACTTCGTTAGCGAGGACAAGGTGAAGAGACTTCAAATCTATCCTTCTTTATCGGCGATACGGCTCAAATTCGTCAAAGCCCAAGCGCCCCATGTTTTGCCCCAAGCGTTGGACCGTGCGTAACGCACGCCGGCGCTTCAAATCCGCTATCCAGCGGTAGGACTTGCCGTCTGTATCCTTAAAATGGAAGCTTGATCGGTCTCGAATTCTCCTAGCGTTGACGGTTTTTGTTTCTTGACACGCTGAAAATTCTATAGAGCGTACCACGCGATAAGATTTTTCTGAGGTGCTAAGGCCAACATACTCGATCTGATTCGCACCAGACGAAATCGGCACGACGTGTTCCGGTTTGAAGTCTTTCTTTTTGGAGTCTTCCTCGTCTAATGGGACAAACAAAAAATTTCCTTTCTCCTCTATTCGCACTGAATCACAGCTTGCCTGCAAACACAGAAGATAGGTCCCGCCCTGCTCCTGAATGATGGTTCCGAGCCCGAGCCTCGGAACCGATTGGTCTGACTGGTACAGATAGCTTCCCGGGTGTGCGCGCACACCGGTAATCGCCGCAAACTGGTGCATTAGATCACGTGCGGTTTGCTGACTCTTACTGAACAAACTCGAAAAGTTCTCTTTAGCCATATTCTTTTTGGGAGGGTTCGGAGCCTGCTTCAAGCCGCAATCTAATCCATCTGTGACGATCTTTACGATAGTCTCCAGACCAAGGGAGTGAGAATCTTCCGTTTTACTGCCACAAAGCGTCAGCGTTTCGGCGCTCCCTGCAATCTCGCGTATTCTGGTCTCAATTGCTTGAGTCCCGGCTTGGCGGGCAGCCACCTGCCGTTTGTCGATGGCTCCCTTCAGTTCACTCAGAACGATGTCAACTGCATACTCTTCTGCGTCGTCGGGACTTTCTATCAATGCACGATGATGGAAAAACGGACCGTCCATCTGGCCTGAGAACTTCGACAGGACATGGTGGGTCGAGCTGCGGATAGATGCTATGGTCGCGAGCGCAACATTGGATAGCAGGCCCTCGGAGAGATGGGAAAACTCGGTTTGTAAACGCTCCGGCAACTGATCTTCACTAACTTGATTGACATTTCTGGGAGGAAGTAATTGTATTCCATGTGTCTTAAAGAGACACACTATCCTGACCCCTTTTTTGCTTTCTATCGTCAGTGAGTCTTTCTGGAATTCGTGTACGTCTCTCATCTTTTTGGGAATCGTCCTGAGTATCTTATCCAGAATTTTGTTGTTTGTGCTGTCTCCAGTATAGATGGCAATGAGTCGGAGCCTACCATTTTGCCTGGCATCCTCTCGGAGTATATCGCGAACGATTCCTGAAGCAGCCTCGCCGCTATCCTTGTAAATTTCCCAATCCAGACAGACGATATCCGCAACTTGTGCCGCCTTCACCACCCGGTCCGAAAAGTTTTCTTCCTCCTTCGGACGTAAGACGGAACATATCAAACCCAGCTCCATCGCCTTGTCGATAAGTGACTTCGCGTTCAGTCGGTGAGAACCCGACTTTTCAGTTCCGGCAGGTTTGACTGAGGTATCGGCGGTCGCCGCTGATCGCGTTCTACGGTCGGGGCGGCGAAGGGTACCGGCCGGTTGGGCACTTGGTGCTTCGAGCCCTTGGCTCGCTTCATCATCAATAACAATCATGGTCTGCGCGAATTCGCGTGCTGCCTCATGCCTCAGTTTCTTGAACGTACGGGTGTCATCAGCCATCATCATGCCTTCTCAGTAATGCCCTTGCCGTTGTCTGGTGAAATTCTGAAGACGGTACCTCCAGAGCTAGTGGCGGGGTCTAGCGTCAAACGTAAGCCGACCTGGGACAATGTCTCACGCGAGATAGGTAAGCCCATGCCACGTCCTCCCGGCTTTCTTGAAAAATTCATGGCGAATATGTTTTCATAGTCCCGTGCGCTGACACCCGGTCCATTGTCTCGAACCAGCAAATCATCGCCATCAGCATCCAGAGTGATCTCCCGTGGCCGGTCGTGATTTCGTTGCAACCAGAAAATTGCGTTATCCACCAAATTGACGAAAGGTGGATAAAGCGAGGAGGGGTAACACAACGTCGATGATTTCAGGAATTTCTTCGTTGCCGTGAGGGCTACATTGTGTCTATTCAAACGCGCCTGAAAGAGTTTGCTGAGGAAGTCGTATACCTGCTTACCGCTGATGTCGATGCGAGTGCGATGCAAACGGCGGTCAAGCGGTGTGAACAATGTTAAATATTCGTCTAAATGATCGAAGCTGATACGTATGTCCCGGTACAAGTCGCTCAATTCTGTGTTCGCATCCGACCATGCCTTCAGTTTTCTCAGTCCGTCACGAAGCGATCCAACCGTCTTGTTAAACTCATGGCTGATGGTGTTCAACGCCATGCCGATCTGTGCCAGTTCGAGGTCAGCGTCACGCCGTGTCTTCAATTCATCCAGTTCTTCTTCCAGAGCTTCGGTTAATTCTACGCTATCGTAACCGTCCTGCTCCCAAAGCCTATTCACTTGATTCAATTGATCGCGCAGACGTTCCAGTTTTTCCCGCTCGGGCTCGTATACCGAGATAATCTGTTCCACAAATTTTGCCCGAATCTCCGGTAGACTGTCAGTCCTCCTGGTCACGCGCTGCATGCGCTCCAAATCTGCCATGACGTCATCGACAGTATGACTGACGGTTCTAAAGCTGTTTCGTGCTTCTTCTCTGACGGTCGTAGCGATATTCTTGCTCAGCGCATCAACGTCGCCCTGGAGGCGACGCACTGTTTTCACCGCTTCATCCCCACGTTTCGATACTGCCGAGTTCAACCGGGCGATGTCGTCCAAGGGAACATTAGCTTTCCTGGCAGCGGTAGAAACATACGTTTCAATTTCCGCTTCGGATGGTCCGAACACCTCCGAATCCAGACGCTCCATATGAGCCGAGTAGGAGGTCCATTCGTTTGTAAGGGCTCGTGAAAGTCCGACCCCTCGCGGCTTGGTAACTGTGAGCCTTTTCCGCAAGTCGTATAGTTGTTCGCGAGCTCGCGTTTCACTCTTCATGAGTTCCAGCGCCTTTTGTTGTTTGGGAATGTTGCGTGCCAAGACTTTATCCACGTCGCGTTTCACTGCTGACAGAGACGCTTCAGTTTCTAACTCCGGCCTCCGCTCATCAATAGTTGCAAATGTTGTTTGCAAAGCGTTTTGAAGGGTGGTCCGCCTTTGTCGCGTCTGCTTTGCCTTTTTGCGTCGTATTTTTTCGTTACGGTTCAATTCACCTTTCTTCTCGATGTGAACGTCTGCATATTTTCCTTCCTCCCGAAAGAAATCGCCCGCCGTCTGAAGGAAGAAATTCATGAGTATTGACCTGAGTTGACGATAAGCCATGTTTTCTCGAAAACCCTCACGCCCCGCTTTTTCGGTCAGCTTTCCATTATCGGTTTGACTGAGTTCAATGACTCCGAACATGCGACGGTATGAATAGAAATAGTAGCCTGCTCCGAGTGTTCTGTTTCGCTCGATATCGAGCCAATCATAGTCAGAGTCTCCATATGGCTGGACGCGAATACCGTCGCGGTAAATGTAGAGACCTCCGTGGCGATCGAGTTTCCGTCTGAGAGGAGCGTGTTCTTCTGGAGGAACCAACGAGTCACGCGCAGTGCCTTGCATGTACGCGAATGATAGGCTGAATGGGCCGCACTCGGTCGGTTGACCGTCTGACTCGCTCCAGTTGAGAACGTACTCGTCCGGTTTCGTCTGGTATATGCCAACCTGGCCACGAAACTGTCCGTATTCATCGAAACGGCCTAAAAAGTGGTGGTCTACTTTCCTGAATTCATCGGGCGTGAAGAATGCTCGATCTCCAATCAGTTCTGTGGGCGAACCCTCATCCCTATGATCTCGGAACCGACAGATTATCGGCGGAGGCTCGTAGTCCGGCGTCATCGTATTAGTGAAGCCAATCAGATTCTTCTCAAACCGAGTGGCTTTGTTGTCAGCTTGTCTGTCATCAATGTCGTCACTAACAATGGGGTCGGCAGGAACGATATAAAAGTGTGTCCCGCACCCGGAGCCGTTCAGTGAGGGCTCGCCCAAGTACTCCGAGTATTCAAGAGGGTCAGCGCCGAACGCGTCCATTTCAGCTCGGATGTCTTTGATTCGCTTTTTGTCGGACAACGAAGCGAGTTGATCCAGTGTGGAGGCAACCTCGGTAACCATCTCCTGAACGTCATCTCCGCCAGGCAAAGTTCCACCTTGGAACTCTCGAATGGGAATGGCTATGTCTTCCAGATTCAATCCCGGCAATTCGAAAAGTCCCCAGTGGAGGTACGCTGCAATTGTCTTCTCACTCGGCTTTCCATTGATTTTGGCCCTGGACATTACGAGCACTTGCGGACCGATGATGGCGATGGCGAGTCGTCCGATCCCCTTTTCACCCAGAATCGGACGTTTCGGTTGGCCAGGATCACTTGGCGGAGGTTTCAGACCCGCCGAACCGATTTTGCTCTCCGTCCCGAGAGTCAGCCAACGCTGTTCGAAGTCTTTTCGTGTCATGCCGAGTCCGTCGTCACGGAGGACAAAAAGCCCATCGTCACGAAAGTAATCGACTTCGACATTACGGGCGTACGCGTCGTGCGCGTTCTTGAACAGTTCGCTGATCGCCGTAGGTATGCCTGCTATCTGTTGGCGGCCCAACATATCGACGGTTCTGGCTCTGACCTGGAATTTTGCCATCACTAAGCTGCCTTGAGTGTCTTGTAGGACAAATAGTGACGGATGATCTGGTCTCCGAAGACTTTGGCCATAGAAACAGGAACGGCGTTTCCCACTTGGCGGGCCATTGAATTCAAATTGCCGTGAAAAATGAAATCCATAGGGAACGTCTGAAGGCACGCCGCTTCGCGCACACTGATCGCTCGGTTTTGGGTAGGGTGTCCGAAGCGGCCATTCGAGAGACTGATGCATCGCGTCGTCAATGCGGCGGATGGCCGATCTTTCGGCATTCTCCCGTACACGTCGGTATGCCCCGTATGTTTTTGATGGCAGGGCAACCCAAGCTCTTGCGGCCAATCTCTCCGGTCTCCCCCGATCGGAGTAACTGCAATGCGACGCAGGTTCAGAGGTGAGAGCTTGGCGGCTCGATGATTGGATATCTGGGCGTGGGTCTCGCCAGCCTCAATGGGTGGCAAGTGTGAAATCCATTCCCGCACAGTGGGGAGGTCCGGGTGGTCGGTCCCAGGTCCGCAAGTGGGCGGCGGAATCCCAATAGGACCGAGTCGGCTACCAATCAGAACCAATCTCCGCCGGCTTTGAGGTACCCCATAGTGATACGCCATTACGATGCTAAAGTCGAAAAAATACTTCAGCGTATTTAGCAGTAGGATGAACTCGGCGAATGGCCCGTCGTCCTTCTCGACCGCTTGAAGTCCGGGAACATTCTCGACAAATATGTACTCGGGCAAATAGGCTTCGACAAATCGATGAAATTCACCCAACAAACTCCGTCTTCCATCGTCATCGTTCTTCGTGCGATTTTGCTTTGAAAACGGTTGACATGGAGCGCACACCCCAAAAATGAGAGGACGACCGTATCGCCTCTTAATGTATGGGGCAACGTCGTCGGTGGATACGAAGCGAATATCTTTGCAAACGAATTTCGCTTTTTTGAAATTGGCTTCATAGGTCGTTTTCGAGTCAGGATCGACATCCAAGCCAAAACGGACGGTCATTCCCGCATCCTGCATGCCGCGACTCATGCCGCCGCAGCCACTGTAAAAATCGTAAAAGTCCAGAGCCATTTCTTGTCCTACTGATTTAATTCGGTACGATGCTTAGCCTAATATTTTCTATTGATTTTGTTAATCTCAAAACACGCGTTGCATATTTTTTGCAATCGGTGTCCAATTGACTGTAGCGTCCCTGCTTGAGCGGACACCATGGTAACCTAAATTAGGCCGCCGGCACAACGCGCTGTAGCGCAGCCCGACCCGCCTCGATTGGTGTCCTATATCCGTGCCACTTGAGAATCCAGCACCGATTGTACTTCTCCTTGAATTCGATCCCTGTCAGCCGGCAGACGCTTTGCCTCCCGGTAGCCGCAGTGTACGCCGTGCAGGATCAGCAGCTTCTCCCGAGAGGTGCGCTTTGACGCGGTCACTCTCATGTCGCCTCTAGTCTTCTGGTTTTCCGTCAACAGGGAGCCCTGCTGCTGCCCAACCATTAAAACCCGGCTCAAGATGAGCGACGTTGGGGAAACCCATCTCCTGAAGCACGTCCGCCGCAAGGGCAGACCGTCCACCGCCCGCTCAATACAAGACCATCCGTTTTTCGGGCTCGATCCAGTCTTTGTAATACGGTGAGGTCGGATCTACCCAGAACTCCAGCATGCCGCGTGGCGTATGTCGCGAGCCTGGCAACCAGCCGAGTTTCTGGCGTTCGCGAACGTCTCGGATATCGAGCAGCTGGACTTCGCCGTTCTGCAGTTCAGCTTGGAGCTGCTCTAGAGTCAGATTTTCGATCCTGGTTTTAGCGTCTTCGACCATGTGGCCGACCGTTTTGCGCGGAGTAAACATAGCTGCTGTCCTTCTCTCGGTGTTTTGTCCTTATCATTCCGGACGCCCTTGGTTGTAGCGTTGACGGACTGGGCGCACAAGAGCTGCAAGAGCACTATGCTGAGCGGGCGGCCAATGTGATAAACCCGATTCTCTGAACCTGGAGAAGATGATATGCCACAAGGAAGAAATACAGGAGGGAAATGAGATGCTACAAGTATTTTCCATGCCGTGTGGGTTTCTGGAGCTCGATAAGAGCATATTCTTTCCAAATCAGGAGCCGGGTACTCCGATAGTCGTGCCGGTGCCGTGCTATTTGATTACCCATCCCCAGGGCAATGTGGTGTTTGACACTGGGGTCCACTGCCAGGCGATTGACGACCCTGTCGGACGCCTGGGGGAAGAGATGTTGAAAATGGTCGGCTCGCGGACCCAGCCAGGCGAGGAGATCGTCACTCAGCTGTCCAAATTCAAGCTGGTGCCGGACGATATTCACTACGTCATTAACTCACACTTTCACTTCGACCACGCTGGTGGGAACGAGTTCTTTCCCAAATCGACGATCTTAGTCCAAAAGAATGAGATGGACGCTTCGAAAGATCCTGAGCTGAGTGCACAGGCTCTGTTTGATCCTAAAGACTATGATCATCCACTCAACTACCAGACGGTCAGCGGTGATCACGATATTTTTGGTGACGGCAGCCTGGTGCTAATTCCGACCCATGGACATACCCCAGGCCACCAGTCCTTGCGCGTGCGGGTGACCAAAGGCACGGAAATCGTGTTGACCGGCGATGCATGTTACACCAAAGACAATATGGACCTCGACTTATTGCCCTCGGTCGCGGTGGATGAGTCCGAGATGTACCAGTCCCTCGGCCGTTTGCGCGACCTACGCGACAAACAAGGCGCGACGATTATTTATGGTCATGATCCGTTCCAGTGGCAGGAGATTCCCCACGCGCCAGAGCCATTGGCATAAAAATGGGGACTGCGCTGGCGAACTGATGCCGCAGTTTATAAGAATGCCAACAGTTTATAAGATGCCAACAAGGAGGAAGAGTATATGATCGATTTACACTACTGGCCGACGCCTAACGGCAAGAAAGTCACAATCCTGTTAGAGGAATGTGGTATGCCGTACAACATGATCCCGTGCAATATTGCCAAGGGAGATCAGTTTACCGACGAGTTTCTGAAGATGTGTCCCAACAACCGTATGCCAGCTTTGATCGACTATGAGCCACTGGGCGGCGGTGAACCGATCAGCATCTTTGAGTCCGGGGCGATGATGATGTACATCGCTGAGAAGGCTGGCAAGTTCTATCCGCAAGATGTGCGTGGTCGGTATGATGTCAATCAGTGGCTGATCTGGCAAATGGCCAACCAAGGCCCCAAAAGTGGTGAGTGTGGCCATTTTCGGCGTTTAGGCGACGATCAGGGCGATCAGTCGTATGCGGCGCGGCGATTTACTGATGAAGTCAATCGCCTGTTTGGCGTGCTGAATAACCAACTGTATAAACAACGCTATCTGATCGGGGACACCTACACGATTGCTGACATGATTTGTTACCCGTGGACAGTCAATTGGGAATCCCAAGGCCAGGACATTAATGAGTTCGAGTATTTCAAACGCTGGTACGACGAGCTGGGAGAGCGAGACGGGGTGAAAAAAGGCATGGCCGTCGGCAGTGATTTATCGACCGACTTCTCGAAGCTGTCACAGGAAGAGAAGGAGAAACTGCGCAAGATGCTGTATAACCAGCGCGCCCGACCGGTTCCGGCATAAGCAGTTGTTGAGAAATCTCCTGAGCCAATAGAGATGGGCCGCACGGTTCGGCTCATCTTACGAACACACTAGGCTACGGCCGCCGCATCAGTAATCTCAAGCGCCTGATCAATAATAGCTAAGCCCTCACGGAGCTGGTCTTCGGTGATGCACAGAGGCGGATTGACGAAGAAGGTATTCCAGCGGACGAGGGTGAAGAGACCCTGCTCACGCAAGAACGTGCCAAGCTGGGCCATCTGCCCCATTTCGGCTGGAGTAGCATTAAAGGGAGCCATGGGCTCGCGCGTCTGACGGTTCTTGACCAGTTCAAAGATTCCAAACAAACCGATAGAACGGACCTCACCGACCGACGGATGTTTGTCCTGTAAACGTGCCATCTCGGCTGTCAGGATCTGGCCTATCTTCCTGGCATTCTCGATCAAGTGGTCTTCCTGGTATACCTGAATGGTGGCCAGCGCTGCTGCGCAGGAGACGGGATGCGCGCCATAGGTCAGTCCGGCATACAAGACGTTGTCCTCAAAATGAGCTGCAATCTCATCATTGACGACAATCGCGCCGAGTGGCAGATACGCGCTGGTCAGGCCCTTCGCTATCGTCATGATGTCGGGCACGATATTCCAGTGGTTAACGGCAAACCATTCGCCGGTCCGACCAAAACCGCTCATGACTTCATCGGCGATGAGGAGAATGCCGTATCTGTCACATAAGGTGCGCAAACCTTGTAGGTAGCCGTCGGGGGGAATGATGATGCCGTTTGTCCCGGTAACGGTCTCAATCAGGACTGCCGCAATTGTATGCGGCCCCTCAAACTGGATCACATCTTCGATATGGTTGAGACAGTTGAGGTTGCAGGCAGTTTGCTCCTGACACCAGCGGCAGCGATACCGATATGGATCGAACACCCGTACAACACCGGGGATGCCGGGTTCGGTTGCCCAGCGGCGTGGCTCTCCCGTCAGCGTAGCTGCTCCGGCTGTTGCGCCATGATACGAACGATAGCGGACAACGATCTTGTGTCGCTTGGTAGCCAGCCGGGCGATCTTAATCGCGTGTTCGTTAGCCTCCGCACCGCTCAAGGTAAAGAACGAGCGCTGTAAGCCGCCGGGGCTTATCTCCGCCAACTTTTGATGGAGTCTTGCGCGTGGTTCTGTCGCCATAAGTGGCATGGCATACACGAGCTTCTCGGCTTGCTGCCGAATAGCGTTAATGACCCGCTCATCACCGTGGCCAATATTGACGCACATGAGCTGAGAATTAAAGTCGAGAAACCGCTGCCCATCAACAGTCCAGAAGTAGACCCCCTTGGCCCGGTCTACGCTCAGTGGCTTGACTGCCTGTTGGGCCGACCACTCGTATAAACCATACTCACGGGTCAGGCGTATAATTTCATCGGAGGAAAGCTCACTCATGTTGGTCTCCTGGCTGTCTTACTCCAGAGTCTCACAGCCCCGCATACCAGTCCGATAGCTCTTTCCCAATCAGATGCGGATTGTCCTCTTGGACAAAATGAATCCCCGGTCCAATATCAACCACTTTCAGATTCTTGAGATTCTCTTTGCACCACGCTACCCCAGCAGCTGTGATGAGTGCCCCAGGCGTTGAAGCGAAGAGCAACTTCGGTAAATCTGACTCCTGAAGCTTTGTATTATACGCCTCGACGGCGGCAACGACATTGGCTGGTTCTCCAGCAATCGGAATCTCATTGGGCCAGCGCCAGACAGGTTTGCGCGTCGGCGGGTCAATAAACGGAGCTCGGTAGTGGTCCATTTCCACCTCGGTGAGTTTGCGGACCACGGCGCCTGGCAGCACCTGTTCAACAAACACGTGATTATTGACGATCATATCCCAGCCGACATCCGGTGTCCGGAAAGCTTGGAATGTCTGCCGCATCTCTGCCGGAAAATCATCCCAACTCGGAATCGGCAGCACAATCGCTTCCATAAAGGCGAGTCCCTTCACGTTCCGCTCGTTTCGCATGGCATAGTGAAAGCCGAGGGCCGAGCCCCAGTCATGAATGACCAGGGTGATGTTCTGCAGCCCGAGCTGTTCAATAAAACCTTCGACGTATTTGGAATGATCAAAAAAGCTGTACCCGATCTCCGGCTTATCCGACTTGCCCATGCCGATCAGATCCATCGCAATACAGCGGCCGTGGCCTTGCACATGGGGCATAATATTGCGCCACAGATATGACGAGGTGGGATTGCCGTGCAGAAACAAAATCGGATCGCCTGATCCTTCTTCGATGTAGTGTATGCGTGACCCCTTCACGTCCACGTAGTGGGATGCATACGGAAAATCGGCTGAGATCGTTTGGGATTCCATGCTGTCACTCCTTTGGACTACGGGTTCAGCGGACTGCAATCAGGGATCTAGTTTACTCTTCGGTGTACGTGTGGCAAGGACTCCTACCTCTCCCAGAAGCGGTCAAAAGACACAGTAACTCTTGACTCTCTCTCCGCGAAAAGCGCATAACGGTTCCCAGTGCGCCTAAAAAAAGGAGGATCAAAATATGGCCGCAACAGCAGAAAGTAGACCTGACGCAGCGAGTGTTTTTCAACGAGCGATTGAGAAGACTATCCGGGAGAATGACGAAGTTGGTATGCAAGTCGCCGTCTATCAAGATGGCAAACCCGTCGTCGATGTCTGGGGCGGGATTGCCGACGAAACAACAGGCCGGGAAGTTGATGGCGATACACTCTTTCCATCCTTTTCTGTGATCAAGGCGACAGCCTCAACCGCGCTGCATCTCCAAGCCGAGCGTGGCTTGATTGAGTATGAAAAACCGATCGCCGAATATTGGCCCGAGTTTGCCGCTAACGGCAAAGACAAAGCAACCGTCCGAGACGCGTTGAGCCACCGCCTGGGCATTCCGTATATGCCTGAAGGAGTGACACCAGAGCAGATGAGCGACTACGACTGGATGGTCGATCAGTTGGCAAAGGCGAAACCGATCTTCGCGCCAGACACAGATAATGGCTATATGTGTTACACCTTCGGCTGGGTGATTGCCGAGTGTGTGCA
The DNA here is from genome assembly GCA_965231765.1 of Binatia bacterium. Taxonomy (GTDB): domain Bacteria; phylum Desulfobacterota; class Binatia; order Bin18; family Bin18; genus JAAXHF01. Next base: position 840,243 of record OZ246887.1, on the reverse strand, counting down.
ACGGACCGACCCTAAAAAACGGCCGTTTAGCACCTTTGTGCGAGAAGAAGTCTTAGATCCGCTGAATATTCGCGATATCTGGATCGGCATCGATGACGAAGTCGAACCGCGTGTGGCACGACTCAGAAATGCGCCTTCACTGCCAATACCGGCTGACGCGCCAGTCCTGAAGGCCATGCCACTACAAGTCGCAGCCACAGAAGAAGTCTTCGGACGGGCGGACATGCGGCGCGGATGTATTCCCGGCGCGCACGGTATTATGAACGCTCGCAGTTCCGTGCGACTGTTCGCCATGCTGGCCAATGGCGGGGAGCTAGACGGAGTGCGTTTACTCTCCGAAGAGCGGGTGAATACCTTCAGCACGCCACGCGCCGATACGGAGAAACCTGACTCCGTGCTGGGTATGCCCGTCCGCGTGGGAACTGCTGGGTTGTGGTTAGGCGGTAGCTCTAACCCCAAAGATCCGTTCCGTCTGCCTGGCCGTAATCCGCGCACGCTCTTTCATCCGGGGGCTGGCGGTGCGATCGCCTGGGGCGACCCAGATGCCCGCCTGGCGGTTGCGATTTGTCATAATGGCATGAACAATAACCTGAGTAAGACGTTTCAGCCGGTCCGGGATGCGATTGAGCAGGTGTTCGGAGCGTTTTAGTCTCGTTTCTCGCCAAGCGATTGAGCAGAAGGGCACCTCACCAACCTGAGTGATGGTGCCCTTTGTACGAAACAGGATTGGTACCATATGGCAGATCCCGGACTCTTCGCCATCATGTATTCGACACGCTCAATGCGTCGTCTCAAGGCGCTGGCGCAACGTTGACGACCGTGCATTATTTCTTCGAGGAGGAGCTCAAGCAGAAGCTTGGTGTTCCGGCAGATATGGAGATCTCCGCACTGCTGCCGCTTGGATTTCCTGAGGGACGATTTGGGCCTGTTTCGCGCAGACCCGTCGAAGAGGTCCTGCACTGGGATCGGTGGGGAAATAGAGAAGAGTAGGAGGATATAGCATGCTGAAACTTATTGTATGTGTGAAGCGTAAACCAGGTCTGACGCGTGAAGAGTTCAGTGCGTACTGGCGTAATAATCACGGCCCACTCGTCAAAAGCGTGCCTGAGTTCATGCGCCACGTGCGGAAATACGTGCAATGTCACCTCACCGAAGGGGCTGCCTCTGGTGAGCCACTGATTGGATCGATTCCAGACTACGACGGCGTTGGAGAGCTCTGGTTTGACAGCCCCGAGACGTTACAGCAGGCGTTCAATGAACCGCGCTATCTTGAAATTATCCGGCCTGATGAGCTGAAGTTCATAGATCTCGTCAACTGTTTGTCCTTCCAGACTGAAGAGCTCACCATGTCTGAAGGCTGAGGAGAGTCTCTCAATGACCAATCGGACAGATGAGTGACTATGCCTAGTATGGACGGATACTCGGTGCGGCGCTGAATCTCCGCAAATGGCATTAGATGCTGTCTTCTCTCCTCTACGAACCTGATGAGCGCCCGCCATATGCCCTTGCCTTTGGGCTCAGCCTTCAGAGGGCCATGATAAACGGGCCCGGTATGGTGCTCATACCGACCATTGTGATGCGGGCAGCGAATCAAGACGAGACGTACCTGGCCTGGGCTATCTTCGCGCTGCTTGCCGTCAATGGAGTGATCACGGCATTACAGGCTCTCCGCCTCGGGCGCTTTGGCTCTGGGTATGTGCTCGTTATGGGGAGCAGCAGCGCCTTCATTGGGGTGTGCATCACTGCGCTCGTTGAGGGCGGCCCGTCTCTGCTGGCGACCCTGATTATCATTTCATCTTTGTTTCAGTTTGCGCTGGCCACCCGTCTCTCGTTGCTGCGGCGCTTCATCACGCCGGTTGTGACCGGAACGATCCTTGCCCTGATTCCCGTCTCCGCCATGCCGGCGATCTTTCGGATGCTGACCGATGTGCCGGAGGGGACGCCGTGGGCCGCGGCTCCGACGAGTACTGCGGTCACCTTGGCCACGGCCTTGGCAAGCGCGCTTTGGGCCTCGGGAGCGTGGCGGCTGTGGGCATCGATCATTGGGATTGTGGCAGGCTGCGCGGTTGCCGCGCCGTTTGGCCTGTACGACGCTGAACAGATATTGACAGCGCCCTGGATCGGCTTTTCCTCGACCGCCTGGCCAGGGATAGACCTGACGTTTGGCCCCGCATTCTGGTCTCTTCTGCCAGCGTTCATGTTCGTGATACTGATTGGGACGACCGGGACCCTCGGCCATGTCGCCGCCGTTCAGCGGGTCTCGTGGCGCCAGCCGCGGGCGACCGATCTGCGCTCGGTACAGGGCGCGGTTGCCGCAGTCGGCTTGGGCAATCTGCTGTGTGGAATGGCTGGTACGATCCCGTGCGGGACCCGTCCGTCAAGCGCGCCGTTTGTGGAGCTGACCGGGGTGGCGGCGCGCCGTGTCGGGGTGTGCATTGGCATCGTCTTCTTCGCCTTGGCATTCCTGCCGAAGGTGATGGCCGTGTTGATCGCCATTCCGAGCCCGGTGGCGGCCGCCTATCTCACGGTCCTGGTCGGCACCATATTTGTCCAGGGCATGCAACTCGCCTTCCAAGGCGGGAGTGACTATCGCAAGACGCTCGTAATCGGGGTGTCGTTTTGGGTGGGGGTCGGCTTCCAGAATCAGGCCATTTTCTCGGACTACCTGAGCGGGATGTGGGAGATACTCCTTGGCAACGGCATCACCGCCGGGGGCCTTATGGTGGTGGGATTGACCATATTCATAGAACTGACCGGTCCCCGCCGCCGGCGGCTCGATATAGAGTTGACTATCGGGAGCCTGCCCAAGCTTGAGGCTTTCTTGCGCGACCTTGCCGCACGCCTGGGCTGGAGCGCGGAGGCGACCCAACGCCTGTGTCTGATCGGCGAGGAGGCGCTGGTGAGCCTACTGGACCAAGGAGACCAAGAGGACAACCAGCCGCTGGCTCAGCGCCGTTTGCGCGTGATCGCACGTCAGGACGGCGACGCTGTAGAGTTGGAGTTTGTGGCGGCGATTGGCGAGGCCAACCTGGAAGACCACATTGGGCTGCTCGGGGACCATGTCGAGACGCCAAACGAGCGCGAACTCTCGCTGCGTTTGCTGCGCCATTTCGCCTCGTCCGTGCGCCACCAGCAGTACCACAACATTGATATTGTGACCGTGCGCGTTGAGGGCTCAGCGTAATCCCAGAAGGGGGGCGGCCGTCACGCGGCGGTTCTCGCCACGTGCTGGGGAGAAGAAAGAGGCGCTTGATGTAACTGCCTGTCTCAATGACCAATCGGACACAAGGGCACCTCGCCAACCTGAGCGGTGGTGTCCACGTCCACGTCGGTACGAAAGGTCGCATGGACCCGATTGACCAACGCCGCCAGGCCAACAGTAAAACACAGCTTGACCAGGGCTTCACGCGGAAAGCGTTCCGCTAGCTGTGCATACAGCGTATCATCAACTGTATTCTCGCGGGTCAGCACTTCGGCATAGCGCAATACTAAGCGGTCTGTTTCATCAAACAGCGGGCTGGTAGCCCCGTCTGCCATAGCTGCCATTTCATCGTTTGAGAGTCCGACGCTCCGACCGAGCATCACATGGGTCGGAATTCAATAGTGGCAGGAGTTGAGCTGCGACGCCCGTAGGTAGGCGAGTTCACGATGACGTGGCGACAGTACTGAGTCGCTATACAAAGACTGGCTCATCTGCTCCAATCCAGCCAGAAAGCGTGCATCGTTGCCAAAGATCTTCATGACGTTTAAGAGGGGCAGTCCGCCGGCTTGAAAACGATCGTAGATCGCCCGCACTTCTTGTGGGGCATCTTCGGGTTCAACAAAGGGGATGCGTGACATGTGTTTCCTTTCTCACCCTGAATAAAAACTGCGAGGTGCTACAGACACAACTCTGCGAGCGTCCGCAATGCTTCGACTTGATTCGTTCCAATGATCATCGTTGTGACTGGTGACGCTTGCCAGCGCGCCAGTTGATCGGCAATGTGTCCTTTCGGACCAACCAAGGCAACAGCATCGACAAGCTCATCGGGCACGGCTGCTTCTGCCTCGGCTTTGCGGGCCGACAGGTACAGGTCTTGCAGCTGTATGGCTAATCCCTCATAACCAAAGTTACGGATGTAGCTGTTGTAAAAGTTCTTGCTACGCGCACCCATCCCGCCAATATACAAAGCGAGGCTCGCCTTGACTGGCGTTCGGCATTTCTCAATATCGTCGCCCATCACACAGGTGACGTACGGTGCCAGATCAAACTCTTTCATGCTCTTGCCACCACCAGCCTTGGCAAACCCAGCCTCAAGATGGGGCGTATAATAATCCTTGCACCAGTCCGGGCTCATCCATACGGGCAGGAGTCCGTCGGCGATTTCAGCTGCCAGGGCAACACCTTTTGGGCCAATCGAAGCGGTATATATCTTCATGTCAGGGCGGCCGTGGAGAATGCTCTTGAGCGGCTTGCCCAATCTTGACGCGTCAGGCCCAGCGTAGGGAATCTGGTATTCCTGACCGTCGTACTGGAGCTTCTGCTCGCGCACAAGAATTTGACGAATAATCTCAGTATACTCGCGGTAGCGCTGAAGCGGTTTCCCGTACGGCACGCCGTGCCAGCCTTCGATCACCTGCGGATTCGAAGGCCCCAGTCCAATCAGGAACCGACCACTCGTCAGTCCATCAAGCGTCATTGCCGTCATTGCCGTCATCGCCGGTGTCCGGGCTTGCATTTGCAAGATGCCCGCACCGAGTTTGATGGTCGATGTTCGAGCCCCGACAAAAGCGAGGAAAGACACCACATCCGAGCCCCATGCCTCACCTGTCCAGACTGAGTCGAAACCCAGCCGTTCAGCTTCGAGGATTACGTCCATTGTTTCGTTCATCTTTGGGCCTGAGTAGCCGGTGACTAATCCGAGTCGCATAGCAGTGTCTCCTTTGGACGTGGACTATAGCGCGAGTGAGCTGAATAGACAAAGGTGGGAAGGAACTCGGAGAGGATCACACTGGCTCGCGCCTCTCAGCAAGATTGTAGCGGTGTCCGCGATGCAACACAGTCCGATTGTCCCACATCACAAGATGGCTGGGACGCCAAACGTGACGAGACACAAACTGGCGTGACGTGGCATGCTCTAGAAGCTCGGTGAGCAAAAGGCGTCCTTCTGGGACTGGCTGCCCGACAAGCTGAGCTGTGTGGGCGCCGATAAAGAGGGTTTTTCTCCTTGAGCCTGGATGGACGCGGACAACCGGCCATTCCACTCAAGATTATATTTTCAGAGCGATGTATCGTAGAACAAACCTCCGGTACAAGGGAAAGGCAAAGAAGCTGTACGCCCAGGAGGACACCATGACCGCTACCCAAACCCTCAACGGTGACTTAACCGAACGCGCAGTGATGCATACACATACGATGGAGTGGCAAGCCAGTCCGAGCGGGACGGTGTGGCGCAAACGTCTACACTTGGTCGGTAGCGCGGAAGCCGGACAAGTCACCTCTCTTGTACGTTATGAGCCGCATTCTTCTTTTCCCGCCCATGACCATCCCGAGGGAGAAGAAATTCTGGTGCTCGAAGGGACTTTTTCTGACGAACACGGAGACTGGCCTGCCGGGACGTATCTGCTCAATCCAGAAGGCTTCCGACATGCGCCTTTTTCCAAAGAAGGTTGCCTGCTGTTTGTGAAGCTTCGACAATACAGCGGGGTAGGGCGCCACCATGTTGCAACCCGCACGGAGGAACTCCCGTGGCAGGCTAGCGTTCGGCCTGGAATAGAGGGTAAGTCCTTGTACTCTGTTGATGGCTTCGCCGACACGACGCAGTTGCAGCGCTGGGCTCCGGATGCCTCTCCTGGAACTGTGAGCTACGATGGCGGTGCTGAACTGTTTGTTCTCGAAGGGGCATTTGAGGACGAACACGGGTCGTATGGAAAGCATTCGTGGTTGCGGCTACCGGTTCATGCCGCGCATGCGCCGGTGTCACCACAGGGTTGCGAACTGTATGTGAAGACCGGCGCGCTTTCGGTTCTGCATTCAATTTAGCGATTTGCCAGGCGGAAAGACGGTAATTTTACCTATGGCGTTGTTGGTCAGCTCCTCAGGCGTTTTACGAGCATCTTATCCGCGATGTAGGCGGAAGCTTTCTGTCCCTGACTGCAGTGGCTGTGGTTGCTGTATCCTTTGGAACTCGAGAGCTTGCCTTAACAGCCGCAGTCTGTTGGCTTGTTTCTCAAGTGCCGCACTTCACCTACCATATGTATCACCTCGACATGTACCCAGATGTCATCGATAAAATTGGTAATGTCGTCAGTCTTGCTCTTTTTGTGCTTGTGCCCGCTTACATACTGGCACAGACGAGGCAAAAAGCATAAGAGTGATTGCAAATAGTCAGCAAATGGAGTCCTATAGAAGGCTCTCAGGAGAGGGGGAATGCCAATGAAAAAACTGACTCACTTACCGGCGACTGCATCTCCGCAGGATATGACTGCTGTGATCGGGTGCGACGGCGCAGTCATCATTGACAATGCAATCAGTCCGCAGCAAGCTCAGACCACTCTGACTGAACTGATGCCCTTCATTGAATCGACTCCGATTGGTCGGGATGAGTTCTCTGGCCACCAGACGACGCGGACGGGGGCGCTGATTGCTCGCTCTCCAGCGTGTTGTGAGCTTGTCATGCAAGACACCATCCTTGGTGTGTGCGATGAGTTTTTGCTACCCAACTGCAAGCGGTATCAGCTTCATCTCGCGCAAGTCATCCGTATCATGCCGGGACAGCAAAAACAGCTTCTGCATCGTGACCGGCTAGCTTGGGGAGAGTATCTGCAAGGTGTCGAGCCGCAACTCAACACCCTGTGGGCACTGACCGATTTTACCAAGGAAAATGGGGCAACCCAGGTCGTGCCAGGCAGTGCCGAGTGGCCCAAGGGACGAGAGGCGACAGCAGATGAAATCGAGTACGCCGAAATGCCGCAGGGCTCAGTCTTGGTGTATTCAGGAACGGTGATCCATGGGGGCGGTACAAATGAGAGCACTGCCGATCGGGTTGGCCTGAATATTACGTATTCCCTGGGCTGGCTGCGTCAAGAAGAGAACCAGTACTTGTCCTGTCCGCCGGAGAGGGCTAAAGATTTATCGCCGGGGCTTCAAGAGCTGCTCGGATATACAATGATGAATTATGCTCTGGGCTACTATACGCCGCCCGTTCCGGCTGGCGAAGAAGCGGGTATCTTGCCGCCAGAGTTTGTGCTTGGGCGTAAGCCGCGTAAAGCGCGCAAGTTTGCGTAGGTGGGGAATGCCTGTCGCTGCCCGTACATGGTGGTATGGGCTTCCAGTCCATGAAATGTAAAGGACGGCTCATGTAGATCAGGGGCAAGATGGGCAAGATGCCCCTGCCACGCCAAAGGAAGGCAGCATTCTTCAGCTGTGTGTCACCACAACGATATGCTCGCCGACCGTAGTTGTTATCTCCAATTCCCCTTCCGCTACCTGCCAGCTATCTGATGACTGTCCATCGATCATCACCTCGCAGCCTTGCGGATTGAGCTGGCTGACTCGGAACGATGTCGCTTGTCCGCTGGCAGCAGGAATTCCAGCATCAGTAGCAATGACAAGACGTCGCCGGTCTGCATCGTACCAGGCCTGGGACAGACACACCTTCGGAAAATCCACGCCATGGACTGTTGGCTCGTTGAACTTATGAAACTTTGGTTCATTAAAAACACGCCACCACGCTCCGTCACTGCTAGCTTCAGCCGTCATGATTCCGGCATTCAGCTGTCCACGTGGATAGGGCTCGTTGAGACCAAAACCCCAGGTCAATTCGCCCCTAGCGGCGTCCCAGGTCGGCTCGTAGTGTGACTCAGCGTGAGCCATCAGCTTGGTATACACCGCGTCGTTACCAAACTCCCGCGCCAGACCGAGGCCGATGACCGTTCCTTGCGGGGTACGCACGCCGCTGGTGAAATCTCTGGTTGCCTCGTGTACTGGATCGGAACCCGTCCAACCCATTTTTTCGGCTGCCGCTTCAAAGAGCAGGCGGGCTTGGTCGGGTGCCTGTGGCGCAAGTTGAAAGGCTAAAGCAAGCCCGCCACCCAGACCCACCCGGTGGTGGTAGTCAATGAGCGGATCGTAATACAGGGTCAGGCTATCGTTGGGACGGCCGTCCTGAAACGGGATATATTCAGCTCCAGCATTTTTCCACCAATTGCGAAAAACGCGATGTAGGTCAGTGTTGTAGAGCATGTCGTGTAGCCTCAGACCGAGGCCAGCTGCGCCCATTCAAGTGGGCCAGACTTTAGTGTTCTCTCAATGGCAGCCTGCGGGCCGTCCTGCCCATTGATTCGTCAGATGGTTGGCAATCTTGGTGTGATCCCAGGTAAACGTGTTTTTGCCGTCGCGCACGATATCAAACGGTTGCTGCCATTTGTCGTCGCCGGACACATACCGATATAAACCCAGGAGGACCAGGAACCAGCCTTTGAAGAACAGGTTGCCATCAGCCCCAATCGGGTCCATCTGGACGCCCCACGGTGCCACACCGTTGGCCGTCCAGCCGGGCACGTCATACTCGCCGCGCAGGTGGGCTGGGATGAGTTTATACCAGCCCTCAGGGTAGTTGCGGCGCTGCGGGTCCTCGCCAATCTGATCCAACCAGTCTTTTGCTGCCCAGTAGCCGGTGTAGCGGCTCGCCAATTCATCCAGAATCGTGCTGTAGACTTCTCGCCAGGCTGGTGTCGTATCGGCCATCAGCGCCATCGCATAGCTTGACTCGATCAGATCGAACCGATGCCACGACTGCATCGGTTCGCACGTTTTTGCGTCCCAATGCGGATGCGGCTGGCCGTCTTTGTCCCAGTTGTCTGGCGTCGTGGCTTTGCGGTGCAAATAGCGCAACCAGCCACGACTCCGATCTGAGAGCGTCGGATAGTCTTGTACGGGTGGTGTCATGGTATCGCTCCTTAACTGTATGAGATACGTGACTTCTCGACACAAGGAAAGCGCCAGCTCCTTGCATCGAGAATGGTAAACCAGCCGGACTTGCCTTCGAATACCGCCGTGTATATGCCTGGACGGAGCGACCTGGATCAAGAAGAACGTTGGCAGGGAGGTCAGGCTCTGCCGCTTACTTTGCAGACAGACCGGCAATTGCACTGTGACGCATAAACAGGAGGGACTATGCACAAAGTGGTTGGATTATTGAAGCGTCCTGAAGGCATGGAGATGGAAGACTTTCGGCGCTGGTGGCTGGAAGTCCACGCCCCTAAGGTCAAGAAGTGGAAGGGCGTGAAACGGTACTGTGTGAATCTGTGTACAACCGACGATCAGCGCTATGACGGCATGGCCGAGACATGGTTTGCGACCAAGGAAGATATGGACGCTGCTTTTACTCCTGAGGAAGGTCAGGCCGCCAGAAACAGCGCGACGAATGGCTCACGCGAGATTGTGATCTTATTTACCGAAGAGAATGTGATGGTTGATGGGTAGTGGCCCATAGCCAAGAAGGAGAAGAGAGAACATGAAATTTGGTATCCATGCGTCCCTCGGGGTAGGTTTTTCCCCGACTGGCAACGATTACATACGCCTAGCCCAGAAGGCTGAAGAGTTCGGTTACAATTCGATCTGGGTCGGCGATCATATTGTCGTGCCCGAAAAGATTGAAGCAGCCTATCCGTATACGCCAGATGGATCAGTCGGTTTTGACCGGCGCACCCCGTGGCCTGACCCGTTTGCGCTGTTGGCCGGGATGGGCGCAGCGACCAAAAAGATCCTGCTGGGAACCAGTGTCATTATTGTTCCTTACCGCAACCCTTTGCAGGTTGCCAAAGCCGTTGCCACGGTCGATTTCATCTCGAATGGACGCTGTCAGTTTGGGGCCGGCATCGGCTGGATGGAAGAAGAGTTTGAAGCCCTCGGTGAGCCTTACAAAGAACGAGCGAGCCGAACACGTGAGTATATACAGATTATGAAAGCACTCTGGCAGGGTGAGGTATCGAACTTTGCCGGCAAGTATTTTTCCTATCCAGACGTCTACGCTGTGCCGCAGCCAGTGCAAAAACCGCATCCGCCTGTCTTTTTTGGTGGCGAGAGTCCTGCGGCGATGAAGCGGATTGCTGATCTTGGCGATGGCTGGCTGCCTGGGCCAGTCGCTCCAGATGTATTCCAAGAGCGGGCTGCCCAACTCAAAGCGCTCCTGGCCGAGCGTGGTCGAGATTTTTCTGAGCTGTATATCTCGATGACAGGTGATCCCGAAGACTTGAAACGGCAGCCTGAAAAGGTGGCCGAATTGGAAGCCTTCGGCGTGCAGGAGATCATTTCCTTTCTGACCGCTCCGGATACGGACGCTTCGATACGTGATATGGAGAGTCTTGCGCAAGCGGTGATGGTGTAGCATTGTAGATCAGCGAACAAGAAACAAGGAGGAAAAGTGATGCATGATGTCTTAATTCGTGGTGGAAACGTTGTTGATGGTACCGGGAAAGCCGGATTTACTGGCGACGTTGCACTGACCAACGGACGTATCTCTGGCGTTGGCAAAGACCTTGGCAGTGCCAAAAAAACGCTTGATGCCGGTGGCTTGCTTGTGACCCCAGCGTGGGTCGATGCGCATACGCATTATGATGGCCAAGTTGCTTGGGACGAGCAAATGACACCCTCGCTGTGGCACGGTGTTTCGACTGTGGTCATGGGCAACTGCGGCGTTGGTTTTGCCCCAAGCACGCCGGACCGCCACGATTGGCTGATCGGTCTGATGGAAGGTGTGGAAGATATTCCGAGCAAGGCGCTGGCGGCAGGCTTGCCGTGGGGCTGGGAGACCTTCCCCGAGTATCTCAATGTTTTGGACAAGATGAAGCGTACCTTGGATGTCGGTGGCATGGTCACACATGGAGCCGTCCGCGCTTTTGTCATGGGTGAGCGTGGCGCCAAGAACGAACCTGCCACAGACGAAGATATTGCTAAAATGGCTTTTATTGTGAAAGAAGCCGTGCTGGCTGGCGCGCTGGGTTTCTCGAGCTCCCGGACACTCGTCCATACCGCCAATGACGGCGAACCGGTGCCGGGCACCTATGCCGAAGAAAAAGAGCTGCTGGGGATTGCCGCAGCTGTGCGTTCAACTGGACGCGGCATTCTCGAAATGGTGCCGCGTGGCATCGCTGGTGAAAACGACGAGTTGCTGTCTGAAATTGACATGATGGTCCGGGTTTCGCGCGCAACTGGTTGCCCGTTGCTTTTTCTGTTAGCTCAGAGCAATAACTATCCTGAGCAATGGAAAGAGGTTATGGCCAAGTGCACAGCAGCTGTTGAAGGCGGCGTGCCGATCGTACCAATGGTCTTCACCCGTCCAGTGTGTGTTTTGTTCAGCTTCCAGGGTGAGAATCCGTTTGAATACCTGCCAAGCTTCCAGCCGCTCAAAAAGCTGTCCCACGCTGAGAAGATGGCAGCCTTACATGACCCGGCGCTGCGTCAAAAGCTGCTGACGGAAGAAGACCCGTACACGACGGGCATGTCACTCCTGTATCAGAGTCCTCGGGTGTGGGATCGGACCTATCCGATGGGCGAGCCGCTCAATTATGAGCCGACTAATGATCAGAGTATTAGCGCGATTGCCAAGCGGGCAGGCCGCAACCCGCGTGAGATCGTGTACGACATGTTGCTAGAGAAAGATGGACGGGCTTTTCTGATGTATGCCGCTGCCGGCTACGCCGATGGCACCCCGGAAGTCATCCACAATCTGATCAAAGATCCGATTACCGTCATGGGTGGCAGTGATGCCGGTGCTCACGTGCGGCAAATCATTGACGCCGGTGTACCGACGTATGCTCTGACGCACTGGACGCGCGACAAAGCTGCCGATGATCCGACGCGTTTGCCGGTTGAGTTCATGGTCAAAAAGTTGACCCACGACAGCGCGCGGCTGTTTGGCATCCGTGATCGTGGCACGCTCGAAGTCGGCGCCAAAGCCGACGTCAATATGATTGATTATACTAATCTGGGAGTGAGCTACCCCGAGATGGTGTATGATCTGCCAGCTGGCATGCCGCGTCTGATGCAAACCGCTCGCGGGTACGAAAAGACCTTTGTGAGTGGTGAAGTTGTGCAGGAGAACGGTAAAGACACCGGTGCCCGACCGGGCCGTATTGTTCGTAGCGCGTAGCGTCGATTCGTCCTATTTCCTTGATAGGACTTGGCGGGCATCGTTCTTGATGCCCGCTGGACCTTCTCCCTTTCTCCATCATCCCCATCATCTTCTGATACGCTCGCCAGATGTTGCCTGTCTCAAGAGAGATAGCCAAGCGAGTGTAAGGCTGGCAAAACGAATTCCCCGAGTAAACGCAGTCCTTCAACCGGTGTCAGACCATGTGGTGTGCCAAATTCAACACGCTGCGCACCTGCCTCAAACAATGCCGCGGCTTGGTTTGCCACCTCGTCGGGGGTGCCGGCAAAAGCTAAACGGCCTAATAGCTCGTCCGATATATAATTTCCCGCTCGCTCAAAATCATAGACTGCGGCTGCCGCATTGATCCGCTCAAGAAGTTCTGGCTCGACCCCGAGGCTGTGATCCAAGGTGGCGATAATCGGCAGATACAGAGCTGCTTCTTTGCGTGCCAAATCACGAGCGGCTTTGCCATCGCGGTCGATTACACTGACTGCTCCTGCCACCAGGCCAACTGCGTCGGTATTCGGCTGCACTTCAGCCGCACCGCGTTGCAAAGCTGTGTGCATGCGAGACACTGCTGCGGGGTTCGCCGTTCCTCCCAATTTGATCTCGGAAATTTCTTTCATACATGCTGAGGACGTCTGTGGTCCCCAAGTCCCGAGCAAAAAAGGGAGGTCAGGCCGGAGGATCGACCAACGCAGGGCTTCTCCTCCGGCCAGAGAGAAAAATTTGCCTGGACGCGGTTCAGTGGATTGTGTCAGGAGATGGCGAATACAGCCAAAAGCTTCACGCAGAGCCGTGATCGGGGAGGGCGTATCCAGCCCAACAAAATCGAGCCAACTGCCCCGGGCCAAACCCAGATACGCTCGTCCGTTTGAAGCTTCATCAATCAGAGCGATATTGCCAGCAATATTTATCGGGTGGCAGGTAAACGGATTGACCGCGGCTGGACCAATCCGAACCCGTTCGGTATAGCGAGCCATTTCGAGCAGCGGCAGCCACGCCGGCTGGTAGAGCATATCATTATAGACACTCACCCCAGAGAAGCCGTACTCTTCGACTGTTTTGGCCAGCGGGCCGTATTATGTCAGTGGTTTGTCGGTCTGAAAAGCGACGCTGACTGTATGTGACATCCGTCTGAACTCCTTATGTACCCTGTACGGTCCTTGAGCATACTCCTTGCGTCAAGAAGAGAGAAGGAGGAAAGAAGACGGGCCATTTCTGGACACCTGCTAGACCGGTGGTCGAGATTGGTGTTAATTCGCAGTGGGCGGACAAACACAGGTAAGGAGAGCGGGATGAGATTAGGTGCACTCTTTGGTTTTTTATCTCCGGAGGCCCAGGCAACTGCCTTGGCAGAGCAAGCCAAACATTATGCTGGAGAGGGGTTCGACAGCTTGTGGATGGCCCAAGCCATTGGCAGAGGCTTCATGATCCCAGACCCGTTTGTCGCGCTGGCGACGGCTGCCACAGCAACCACAGACATTGAACTTGGGACGGCCGTTTTGCAGCTCCCGTTGTATCAACCGACAGACCTGGCACATCGTGTTTTCTCTCTCATGCAGGTCTGTGGGGATCGCTTGACGCTTGGCGTTGGAGCAGGGTCTACAGAAATTGACTTTCTCGCCTTTGAACGTGACTACGCACAGCGCTTCAAGGCATTCAACACGACCCTGGCTACTTTGAAGACCTTGCTTGCTGAGGGAAAAGATGAGACAGGCGCTCTGACTCCCTGGAAGACCGTCAGAGGCGGTCCACCACTCCTGCTTGGCTCTTGGGGTGCGGGTGTGGAACGGGCAGCGAAAAACTTTGATGGCTGGATTGCCTCCGCCCACTATCGTACGCCTGACCAAGTTGTTGACGCGCTTGGCCGTTACCGTGCGGCTGGCGGCAAAAGGGCGATTGTTTCCACTATCCAGCTGACTGCCGATCATGACCTCGGACGGACGAAGGAGATCTTACAGCGCTTTGCCGAAGCTGGCTTTGATGACGCTGTGGTGCTATTGCAGCCGGGAGGACCGAGTCCGGCTGAGGTCAGAGCGTTGGTTGACTAGCAGCGTATCTCTGGAGATGAAAAGAGGGCAATCATGAAAACTCCTATTTGCGACATGTTTGGTATTGAGTTCCCGCTGCTTGCTTTTACCCACTGCCGAGACGTTGTGGTCGCGGTGTCTAAAGCCGGTGGTATGGGAGTCTTTGGAGCCGTATCGCTCCCGCCGGATCGTCTGGAAGAAGAATTGGGTTGGATTGACGATCACATTGACGGTAAGCCGTACGGCATCGATCTGATTGTGCCGAATAAGATTGCCAAGGAGAGTGTTGGGGGACTGACTCGGGAGAAGGTCGAGGCGGCTATTCCTCAGGAGAATTTTCAGTTTGCGGCAGGAATTCTGGCCAAATATGACATCCCATCAGAAGGGGTGTATCGCTTTCGCGACGACTCCTTCAAGACGAGCCAGAATATGGAAGCCAGCGGAGCAGCCAAGTCTTTAGAGGTCGCTTTTTCGCATCCGATCAAGCTCGTGGCTAACGCGCTGGGGGTTCCGCCCCAGATTATGCTGGAGATGGGGAAACAACACGGAGTGAAGGTCGCGGCCCTTGTCGGCGCACAAAAGCACGCGATCCGCCAAGTCGAAGCTGGTGTTGACTTGCTCATTGCCGCAGGCGGCGAAGCGGGGGGTCACTGTGGGGATGTGTCGACTATGGTGCTGATCCCCGAAATCTGTGAAGCGGTTCAGTCGTATGGCAATGTCCCTGTTTTAGCCGCAGGTGGCATTGTGACTGGTCGTCAGATGGCTGCCTGTATGGCCATGGGGGCAGCCGGGGCGTGGACAGGTTCGGTCTGGTTAACCACAAGTGAAGCGGAGACGAACCCTGTCGTCAAGGAAAAGATGCTCCACGCCTCATCGCGTGATACCGTTCGCTCTAAAGCCCGTACGGGTAAGTATTCACGCCAACTCAAATCCCCGTGGACAGATGCCTGGGAAGCGGAAGACAGCCCCGCGCCGCTGACGATGCCGCTCCAATCCCTTGTGACTGAGCCCGCTTTAAACCGCGTTGACAAGCTGTCCCAGAGTGGTCATGCGGGCGCTAAAGAATTGGCGACCTATTGGGTTGGGCAGGGGGTGGGACTGATGAATCGGCAGATGTCGGCGGGAGCAGTAGTGCAAGAGTTCAAGGAAGACTTTTTTAATGCTTACGTGCGTCTGTCCGATGCGCTCGAAGCAGAATAATAAGTGGTCCCGCTGATGGCGAAACAGCAAAACGCGCAAATGCGTATCGAAAGCCGACGGGCGGCGTGATGCAACGGTGACTGTATCGATTCGGACTTGCAGCATGGGAAGCCTTTTTTGTCCTCCACACACGGTGCGACGGTGGGAATGACGCCGAGCCGTAAGATGCCGGACAGCGGCTGAGTCAGGCTGCGGGCTAGGTCTACGAACTCGTCGCTTGCGGTGAGAAGCCTGCGCGCGATTTGATGATGGGCAGCAACAACGCTTGTTCAGTAATATTGCTGCTGCGATGCAAGGGATTCCACAGGATATCATCGACACGCAGCTGGCGCATTTTGATAAGGCTGATCCGGCTTATGGGCAAGGGGTACGCCAGGCGCTCAAATAGCTGGTACACGATAGCAGAAGTCCTTCTCGAAAGGACTTCTGAGAGGAAGCTCCCCGGCCTGTCATTCCTGGCCGCCGAGATAGTGTGTCACAACTGAAAAGTTTGCTCTTGACAGTCGCCTTTTGGCGGTTACCTTTTTTTCAACAGGTAGTCACACGTAGTTAAACGTACCTGTAAACGGACGTGCAGTCCCCTGAGAAGGAGGAACCTCATATGGCAAAAACAATTGGTATTGATTTAGGCACGACCAACTCGGTGGTGGCGATCATGGAAGGCGGTGAGCCTACGGTATTAGTCAATGCCGAAGGCAACCGGACAACTCCTTCTGTCGTGGCCTTTACCGAAGAGGGCGAACGGCTCGTTGGACAGATCGCCCGTCGCCAGCAGGTGACTAACCCGGAAAATACGTTGTTCTCAATTAAGCGCTTAATGGGCCACCGCTGTGACGATCCAGAGGTCCAAAAGGCGATGAAGACGCTGCCGTACACAGTCATCAAGGCCGCCAATGGTGATGCCTGGGTCGAGGTACGGGACAAAAAATATAGTCCCGCTGAAATTTCAGCGTTCATTCTGCAAAAGATGAAACAAACGGCCGAGGAATACTTGGGCGAACCGGTCGCTGATGCGGTGGTGACTGTCCCGGCCTATTTTAATGACTCTCAGCGCCAGGCAACTACAGATGCTGGGCGGATCGCCGGACTCAACGTCCAGCGCATTATCAATGAGCCGACAGCCGCAGCTCTTGCCTACGGCCTGGACAAAAAGCAAGACGAAAAAATTGCGGTGTTTGATCTGGGTGGCGGAACGTTCGATGTGTCGATTCTCCAGGTTGGAGAGGGAGTATTTGAAGTCAAGTCAACCAATGGTGATACCTTTCTCGGCGGTGATGACTTTGACCAGCAGATTATCGATTACCTGGTCGAAGAGTTCAAGAAGGATCAAGGCATTGATCTGAGTCAGGATCGGATGGCCCTCCAGCGTCTCAAAGAGGCGGCAGAAAAGGCTAAGCTTGAGCTGTCTGCGACTATGGAAACCGAGGTCAATCTGCCTTTTATCACGGCTGACCAGACTGGACCTAAACATCTCTTGATCAAACTCAGCCGGGCAAAATTTGAGTCGCTGTGCGCAGATTTGCTCGACCGGCTCGACACACCGTGTCGCACCGCACTCAAGGATGCCAAGCTGTCGGCGCAAGACATCGATGAAGTTGTACTCGTCGGCGGCATGACCCGCATGCCAGCGGTCCAGGAGCGGGTCAAAAAGATTTTTGACCGAGATCCTCACAAAGGTGTCAATCCTGATGAAGTGGTCGCCATTGGGGCAGCCATCCAGGGCGGTGTTCTCAAAGGAGAAGTGGACGACGTGTTGCTGCTCGATGTGACGCCACTGTCGCTCGGAATTGAAACCTTGGGCGGGGTGATGACTAAGCTGATCGACAAGAATACGACGATTCCGGCCAAGAAAAGTCAGACATTCTCGACGGCCGAGGATAACCAGCCTGCGGTTACCATTCGGGTCTTCCAGGGCGAGCGGGAGATGTCTGTCGATAATAAGCTGCTCGGACAATTCAATCTGGTGGACATCCCGCCCGCCCCGCGCGGTCAGCCGCAGATCGAGGTCGGGTTCGATATTGACGCCAATGGCATTCTCCAAGTCAGTGCCAGAGACCTTGGCTCGGGCAAAGAGCAGTCCATTCGGATCACGGCATCGAGCGGTCTGACTGAAGACGAGATCAAACGTATGGTCAAAGATGCAGAGATCCATGCGGAAGAAGATCGAGGCAAGAAAGAACGCATTGAGGCTCGCAACCAGTTGGACAGTCTGGTCTACTCCGTCGAGCAATCAGTAGGCGAACATGCCAGCTCGCTTGACCCGACAATAAAAGGCTCGATCGAGGGCGCGTTGGAAGAAGCCAAAAAGGTGCTTGAAGATCGCAATGGGGATTTGGACGCACTCAAACAGGCGACCGATCATCTCACTCAAGCTTCACAGACGTTGGCCGAAGCCATGTATGCCCACACGTCTCAGGCCAACCAGTCGAGTGCGGGCAACGCTCAATCAGGAGCTGAGTCTGCCCACTCCTCCCAGCCGGCTGGGGATACAGACAATGTGGTTGATGCCGACTTTGAGGAGCTGAGGTAAGCTGCTGGGGGAAGCAACTGCTTCCCCCCGTTGAATACAGTCTGCTCCTAGTGTAGGGCAAAAATGTGGCTGAAAAACGAGACCCCGAGATCCCTGTTGCAACTGAGGATCTCGCCCTCCCAACTGTCTTGGAAATACACGACGATCTACCAGATGAGCCGGGCCAAGACCTTGTCTTGTCCGACCCCTTGCAGCAGTATTTTGCCGCTATGCGGCGCTACCCTCTTCTGAGTCCAGAAGAAGAACATGACTTTGCTGTCCAATACAAAGAATACGGTGATATTCAGGCTGCGTACCGCCTGGTGACTGGGAATCTGCGGCTCGTCGTAAAACTTGCCCGCGAATACCAACACGCTAGCGAGCAACTGCTGGAACTGATTCAAGAGGGCAATACCGGCCTGATGGAGGCAGTCCAGAAGTTTGATCCGTACCGGGGGGTGCGCTTTCCGTCGTATGCCGCGTGGTGGATTCGCGCCTATATGCTGCGTTTCCTGATGCGGAACTTTCGACTGATCAGGATAGGCACCACCCGAGCCCAGCGCAAACTTTTCTATAATCTACGGAAAGAGAAGGAAAAGATCGAAGCGGAAGGTTTTGTGCCAAGCCCGAAGCTCATTGCGCATCGTCTTGATGTGTCCGAAGGTGAGGTGATCGATATGGAGCAGCGCCTGGCAGCTCCGGAAACATCACTCGACACACGGCTCAACAATGCAGAACACGGTGCGACTCTTGGTGATATGGTCGCAGACTCGTCGGCCTCGCCAGAACGTATGGTCGAAGCTGCCCACGACCAGAAGCTGATACAACAACAGATTGCCGCTTTTGCTGAGCAGTTAACAGGGCGTGACAAGGTGATTTTTGAGCAGCGATTGATTGCTGATGAACCGCGCACTCTCCAGGAGATTGCCGACGAATACGAGCTCAGCCGCGAGCGGGTGCGGCAGATTGAAAATCAAATCAAAAAAAAGCTCAAAACCCACCTGCTCGACGTATTCGAAGACGCAGATGCCCTGGCTATCAGTTTTAACCACGAGTGAGACGTCTGCGCTGATAACGCTCCTCTCTATTCTTCCCGCCATTACCGCTTCAGGTTCCTTGACAGCCCGCCGGCGGTGTTTACGTTTGTTTCATTCTGGACCAGGAGGAACAGACTCATGCGTACACAGTATGAAATTGAAATGGTTCGGGACGAGCGAGGTGTGTGGAGTGCTCCGTGGGAGCTATACCAGGCACGAGCTGCCGCGTCCGCCCAGGCTGCTGCTTCATCGACGACATCAGAGGCGTGTTCCTCGTCAGAGGGACAGTCATGGCGAGAGTGGCTATTGGCTCTGATGCCAAGCTGGAAAGATGAGAGTGGACGCCTGGCTCAGCCAGCTGCTTAAATGTACCGGCTGGTCTCTGTGTCGCCTTTGACTGTCATAGCGGCGATGACAATCTTCCAGACGTGCTGCTCAAAACTATGTTGTACCGGCTGTACATGCTGGCGCATGGTGCGAACGCCCGACGTTCAACCCAAAATCTCCCGAATCAGCCTCGGCAGTTGGTCAATGATGGACAGGTGGACTAACTGAATGTTATGATGATCCGCTGAAGTCTGGGATTATTGATCCGACTAAAGTCGTGAGAACAGCACTGCAAAATGCGGCCTCAGTGGCTGGATTGTTGCTGACAACAGAAGCCATCATTGCCGAAAAACCAGAAGAAAAGAATGCCCAGCCGCCGATGCCGGATGGGGACTTTTAAGAGATCTCACTCCGCTCATCCTGTTCATCCTGTTCATCCTGTTTATCCTGCTCACAGTGCCGCTGTGTGACTGTGGTGCTTGTCATCAGCCATGGCGGCTTCATTTCGCTGCGTTCTTTTGATGAAATTGTGTCTACCTTGTCTCGCGCTGGAGCCAGTCCAAAGCCGCTTCGAGTCGATCATTCCCCCAGAAGAGTTCTTCAGCAGCGAGAAACGACGGGGCACCAAAAATTCCGAGCGAGCGCGCCTGCTGTGTGCCGATTGCTTTTTAATCCTCGGCCCGGAACACGATTAGACATCCACCTCTTCAACCTTCGGAGCCCGATCCATAATAAAGGCAAAGCGCGGCTGGACCTCTTTGCCCATCAGGGTCTGAATCGCCGCGTCTGTCCGTTCAGCGTCTTCACTCGTGACTTGGAGTAAGGTGCGTGAGCGCGGATCAAGTGTGGTCTCTTTGAGGGTTGCCGGGTTCATCTCGCCCAAGCCCTTAAAGCGCTGGACGTAAGCTTTCTTGGCATTCCCGTTTTGCCGGGCGAGGAGTTGTTCTTTCTCTGCGTCATCAGCAGCCCATAGGGTCTCTTTGCCGATTTCGATTTTATACAACGGGGGCTGGGCAATATAGATATGCCCGTGTTCGATCAGCCCTGGCAGATGCCGATAAAAGAAGGTCAGCAGCAGGGTACAGATATGGTTGCCGTCTGAATCGGCATCCATCAGCAGGCAAACCTTGTGATAGCGCAGCTTGGACACATCAAAGACTTTGCCCACGCCACACCCCAAGGCTGACACAATATCGTTCAACTCTTTGTTGGTCAGGACTTTATGAAGCGCCGCTTGCTCGGTATTCAGCACTTTTCCGCGCAGGGGCAGTATTGCTTGCGTTTTTCGATCGCGGCCCTGCTTGGCTGAGCCACCGGCTGAGTCGCCCTCAACAATGAATAACTCACTCGTAGCTGGATTGGTCGAGGAACAGTCGGCCAGCTTGCCAGGCAGATTGAGGCGGTGCGAGACAGAGCCCTTGCTACGAATGGTGTCCAGCGCTGCCCGTGAGGCCGTTCGTGCCCGAGCGGCGAGAATGACCCGCTGGGCAATCGTATTGGCTTGGGTGCGATTATGGAGCAGAAAATTCTCCAATGCCGTACGAATCAAACCATCGATTTGCGCCGTCACCTCGGGGTTGCCAAGCTTTTCTTTGGTCTGGCCCTGGAATTGAGGTTCTTTTAAATACAGACTCAGGACTACGACGATGCCTTCACGCGTATCTTCAGCAGTCAGATTGATCCCTTTGGGCAGCAGATCGTTTACATTTAGATAATTCCGAACGGCTTTGACGATACCGGCTTTGAGGCCGTTTTCATGCGTGCCGCCAAACGGAGTGGGAATACCATTCACAAAGGTATGCAGTCTCTCGTCCGGTGACTCTGTCCAGGTCAAGACGCATTCAAACGGCGGGTCGTCCGGCCGTTCGAGGTGAAAAACTTCAGGGATGATGGCTTTTTTATCGCCTGCGCTGAGCAGTTTTGCCAGATATGCTTTGAGTCCCTCGGCGTAATGATAGCGGGTGTCTTTGCCGCTGACTTCATTGTGGAAGATCAACGTCAAGCCTTTATGGATGTAGGCTTTTGTTTCGAGCCGCTCGGCAATCAATTCTGGTTTGAGCGTAATTGATGGAAAGATATCTGCATCGGGATGAAAGGTAATGGTTGTGCCGCTGCCGCGCACCTCACCATTTTGGCCATTCCGCTCAATCTGTTTAATCTTGCTTGTCGCCAGTCCGCGCGAAAAGGTTTGCTGCCATTCGGTACCCTCGCGTTTGACGCGGGCGAGGACCTGGTCTGACAGCGCGGTGACCACCGACGCGCCAACGCCATGCAGACCACCTGAATGCGAATAGTTTAAGCCTCCAAATTTGCCACCGGCATGCAAGGTGGTCAGAATGAGCTCAAGCGCGGATTTTTTGAACTTGGGATGCATATCAACCGGGATGCCTCGGCCGTTATCGCTGACAGTGACGGTTGAGCCGTCTGAGTGCAGCGTGACTTCAATCCGGCTGGCATGGCCATTCATGGCTTCATCCACGGAATTATCAAGCAGCTCCCACACCAAGTGATGCAGTCCCGCACTATCAACACCGCCAATATACATGCCCGGCCGTTTGCGGACCGGCTCTAATCCTTCCAGAACGGTGATATCTTTCGCTGTATAATTATTCTGTGCTGCCATTGCGTTTCCCTTTTTCCTCAACCACCCCACGGATCGTAGCGAGGGTCATACGTTTGACGACCCGTTGGCCTTTCCCAGCCCGTTGTCCGAGCGGAATCTCTTTTAAGCGCAGCTGTCTTTCATTGCCGTCTGGATTCAAGACGGTCACTCCCGCCCCTGGAGCGGTGGTGACTGCACCAATCAAGCGGTCGTCTGGGTCGAGCCGCATTAAGATCACTCCCCGACCAGCACCCGACAACTCTGAGACATCTTCGACTGGAAAGGCAAGAATTTTGCCAGCTTTTGTTGCACAGACTGCTCGGGCATGCTGAATCGGTTCAATAGAAACAACTTCGTCTCCCTCAGTCAAACGGGCGATTTTACGACCATTTTTTGTTGTCTCTTCAAGATGAGGACGAAAGCGAAAACCCATGCCCCGAGCCGTCGCCAGCAAGTACGACTGATTAGCCTCAGTGCCAGTGTCTAATAGCGTATCAAATAGCCCAGGCGAACCATTTGATGAGCCGTTTGCGGAATGATGCCCATTGGCGTCATTCGTATTAGGGGCTTGTGTTGACCCACCACTGACTAAACTTGCGGTAAGAATCTTTTCGCCATCTTGAAAATTAAACACGCTCTGGATCGGTTCGCCATAACCAGTCGAGGCGGGCACGTCGTGAATTTTGTGCACATACAGCCCACCCTTTGTCGTGAAAAAAGCCAGCCGGTCACGTGTGGTGCCGGTCAAAATAGTCTGAATGCTGTCGCCTTCGCGCAAGCGAGTACTCGTCGGGTCCTTGAGTTCACGCACCCGTTTGATCCAGCCGTCTCGACTGAGAACAACTGTAGCTTCTTCATGCACGATATACGCTTCGGGGTCGTAGCTCAGCTCTTCACCCGCGCGGAGTGCCGTGCGGCGTTTATTGCCGTAACGTTTGCTGAGTTCGCGTAACTCATCCCGAATGATCGCCCAGCGTTTACGCTCATCGGCCAAGAGCGTACGGAGTTCCTGGGCGCATTTTTCTTTTTCGGCTTGTTCTTTGTGGATTTTGTCGACTTCCAGGCGGGCCAGTTGATACAGCCGAATTTCGAGGATCGCCTCGGCCTGTTGTTCATCAAGCTGAAAGCCGGCCCTGAGTTTTTCGCGGGCGTCTTTACGTGACTCCGCATTCCGGATGAGCCGAATGACTGCATCAAGGTGGTCAGCAATAAGCGCCAGACCAGCCAAGATATGCAGACGCGCTTCTAACTCTGCCAGCTCGTGCTCAAAGCGTTTGGTCACCACGTCTAAACGAAAGTCGAGAAAATGGCGGCACAGCTCTCTGAGCGTCGCCTTGAGCGGCTGGCCGACTAGCGGATTGCTGGTTGGAACCAGGCAGGTCAGATTAAGCGAATACGAGATTTGGAGTGGGGTGTGTTTACAGAGATAGGCCAGGGCTAACTCTTCCGCCGTATCGCCTTTGAGTTCCAGTACAATCCGGACATCATCGGTGGATTCATCTCGCACATCAATGATCTGAGGGACTTTACGCTCGACGACAAATTCAGCAATTTTTTCGACTAACTGGGCTTTGTTGACGGTGTAGGGCAGAGAGGTGATGACCACCTGGCGCTTGCCGCGTGGCAGCGATTCGACCCGCCATTCGCCGCGCAGTTTGAGCGTGCCTTGACCGGTTTCGTAGATCTCGCGTAGCTCGCGTTTAGGGGTGAGAATTTCCCCGCCGGTGGGGAAATCTGGGCCTCTGATCGAATGCAGCAAACCTGCCGTGCTTATATCCGGATCATCAATCATTGCGACTAAGGCGTTGACGACCTCATTAAAGTTATGCGGCGGGATATTGGTCGCCATGCCGACGGCGATGCCGCTGGCGCCATTCAGCAACAGCTGGGGAACGGCAGCTGGCAAGACCACCGGCTCATCAACTGTGGCGTCGTAGTTCGGACGGTACGGAATCGTCTGACCCCGCAAGTCCCGAAACAGCTCTTCCGCCAGTGGTGACAGCTTGGCTTCGGTGTAGCGCATAGCGGCTGCGTTATCGCCATCCATCGAGCCAAAATTGCCCTCGCCGTGGACAAGTGGATAGCGCAGAGAAAACGGCTGCGCCAAGCGGACCATAGCGTCGTACGCCGCTTGGTCACCATGCGGGTGATATTTGCCCAGCACCTCACCCACAATGGCGGCTGATTTGCGAGGTCTGGCATCACCACCCAAACGTAGGTTCTGGAACATGGCGTACAGCAGGCGCCGTTGCACGGGTTTGAGGCCATCACGTACGTCAGGCAGTGCTCGTGAGGTGATCACGCTCAATGCGTAATTGAGATATCGTTCTTCGGCTTCTTGTCCCAGGTCTGCCGGGAGAATCCGCTCTGCCACCGCCGCCTGTTTCATACGTCCACCTCCACTAGCGAATTATAGGCGAAATTAAAGCGAAAGTTCAATGAAGAGTATACATGATTTTTACGAAAAATGGGGCATAACTTTTGTCGCAAACAGCTCCATGCTGCGCTTGACGTGTTCATGAGCAATCAAGCCACCAGTATTAAACCAACACAGCATGCGTCCCATGCCAAACTCTTCTTCCAAGCCTTTGAGGCGTTCAACACAAGCTTCGGGGGTGTCATAGATTGCCATGACCTCACATACCTGCTCAAAGGTGGTCTTGCGTAAGCGATCAGCGGCTTCTTGCAGCAAGCGGTTTTTCTCTGAACCGGCATCCTTGAGCGCTGGAAAGCCGTCAATAACCGATTGAATAAAGCGCATGATACTCGGCTCTACGATGGCTCGGATCTGTGCCGCACTCTCGCCAACAAAGACGGGCGACAGGAGGGTCAGAGTATCCTGGTCTGAGCCTTGATGACCCGCAGCATGGTACGCCTGGCGGTAGATAGGAATCATCTCTCGGAGCTTGGGAAAGGTATTCACCTGCGCAGCCGACAGAATGGAGTAGCCCAAGCGGCCCATCAGCTCGTAGGTCTCCGGCGTATTGGCTGCAACATGCACAGGTGGGTGTGGTTGCTGCACGGGGCGGGGGACAACTGAGAGATCATCGACCCGGAAAAAATGTCCATCGTACGAGAATCGCTCTTGTGTCCAGGCCCGAAGAATCAGTTCCAAGCCCTCTAAAAGCCGCTCTCTGCTCTCTTCCTGAGGAATGCCAAAACCGGCAAAGTGCGTCGGAAAAACACCTCTGCCAATACCAAACTCCACGCGGCCATTGCTGAGCGTATCCAATGTCGCAATTTCTTCAGCTACCCGGACCGGGTGTGATAACGGTAGCAAAATGATGCCGATACCAAGCCGTATGGTCTGGGTCCGTTCTGCCAGAGCCGCCAGCCACAAAAGCGGAGAGGGCAACATGGAAAATTCGGCATTAAAATGTTGCTCAACCGGCCAGACGGATTCAAAGCCAAGCGTTTCTCCGTACGCGGCTTGGTCGAGGGAGTTGCGGTAGCGTGTCACCGCAGATTCGTGTGGCGATTGTGGGATTTGGTAATGGAGTCCGAATTTCATGCGCTATCCTTCGCTGCCCTTCCGTTGCGGTGGGAATGCTAACTGAGCGAGGCGGGATTGGAAAGATGGGACCAGCACAAGACCTTAGTGATTATCCACAAGCGGCAACCCCAGAATGCCCGCAATAATAAGCCCGATGCACAAGAGTCGTAGGGCTTCCCGCGATTCGCCAAAGAGCAGCATACCCATGACGGCAGTGCCGGCCGCGCCGATACCCGTCCACACCGCGTAGGTTGTCCCGACGGGCAGCGTCTTCAAGGCATATGACAACAGAAAAAAACTCATCAGCATCCCCGCGACAGTAATGGCACTCGGCCACAATTTGCTGAAGCCGTCAGAGTATTTCATGGCAATCGCCCACACGATTTCAAAAAGGCCGGCGATGAAAACGAAGAGCCATGCCACGGGGAACTCCCTTATCGGAGAGGCGAAAAAAACTCCAGCGCTTGCTGAATGACAAATTCCGGCTTCTCTTCCGCGACAAAATGCCCACACTGCTCAACCGAGCCCCCCTGAACGTTGTCGGCAACGCCTTCCCAGACTGGTACGAGGTTGGACATGAAACGGTCTCCACCCCAAGCCAGGACTGGCATTTTCAATTTCTCGGTACAGCTTTTCAGATTCTCCAGGTCCTTATCCAAAGCGGTTGCATAATATTGAAAGCCCGCCCTCAAGGCCCCAGGAGCAGAATATACCCGGACATATTCGTCGATGTCTTCTTTACTAAAGACGGTCGGGCTGTAGTTGTAATCCCGTGAAGTATAAAAATGGCTCAGATACGCCCGAACATTGGTGCTGACCAGCCGTTCAGCTAAGTCTGGCATGCCGGCATGAAAAAACACATGCCAAAAGCGCCGCGCTGCTTGGAGATCCATTTTGTCGCCGGTCCGGCCGAGGCCAGGGATCATGTCAAGAATCATCAGCCGCTCGACCATTTCGGGATGATCGTAGGCAAAATAATACGACACTGCGCCACCCCAATCGTGACCGGTCAGCCCGATTTTTTCATATCCAAGGGATTGGACTAGGGCATGTACGTCAGAAGCCAAGGTCCGTTTGTCATAGCCCGTCAAGGGCCGGTCAGAATCGCCCAGCCCCCGTAGGTCAGGCGCAATAATGGTAAACCGCTCAGCCAAAGCGGGGATGATTTTACGCCATTCGTACCAGCTCTGCGGCCAGCCGTGGACAAAAACGAGCGGATAGCCAGAGCCCGCAGTGACATAGTGCATGCGAAAGCCGTTGATCATTTTTGTATGATGAGTCCAGGGATCAGACATGTATGGCCCTCCTTATTCGTCTTGTCTACGTTGATTGCATATAGTTTACTCGGGATTCAGTCCTTGTCCCTATTTCCCCACTGACTGCTCAGGGCATCCTATGGTAGGATGATTAGCAATGAAAGAGCCTATTTTTCTACAAGCGTGTCGCCAGGAGCCGACCCCATACACACCCGTCTGGTTGATGCGCCAGGCGGGCCGCTATATGCCCGAGTACCGGGCCGTTCGGGATAAAGTCCGGTTTCTAGAGTTATGCAAAACTCCAGATTTGGCCGCCCAAGTCACAGTTGAGGCGGTAGAGCGTCTCGGCGTTGATGCTGCCATTATCTTTGCTGATATTCTGTTGATTCTAGAGCCGATGGGGGTTGGACTGGAATTTGCCCAAGGGGATGGGCCGATTATACATCGGCCGGTTCGTTCTGGGGCGGACGTGGATCGCCTCGAAGATAAACCCCCGTCAGAAACGGTGTCTTTTGTTTTTGAAGCTATACGTAGAGCGCGAGCGGCGCTATCCGATGATATCGCCCTGATCGGGTTTTCGGGGGCGCCGTTTACTGTCGCCTCATACCTCATCGAAGGCGGTGGTTCGCGGAATTATGTCGAGACCAAGCGCCTGATGTATGGTGACCATGGTACTTGGCGGGCACTCATGGACCATCTCGTCCGGGTCACAACTGACTACCTGAATGAGCAGATTATGGCTGGTGCCCAAGCCGTACAGCTGTTTGACTCATGGATTGGTTGTCTCTCGCCAGACGACTATCGCAGCTTCATTTTGCCCCATATGCAGACCCTCATTCAGGGCATCACTCCAGGCATACCGGTCATTCATTTTGGGACGAATACAAGCACCTTGCTGGAGTTGCTGGCTGAGGCAGGGGGTGACGTGATTGGCGTGGACTGGCGGATTGATCTCGATGTTGCTTGGCCCCGGATTGGTTTTGACCGAGCCGTGCAGGGCAATCTTGATCCAGTCACCCTGTTTGCCCCGCTCGACACGCTCCGAAAACAAACCCAGCGGGTGCTTCAGTCTGCCGGTCGCCGACCGGGCCATATCTTTAATCTGGGACACGGCATTTTGCCGCAAACGCCGGTGGAGCATGTGGTAGCGTTGGTGGAGATGGTGCATGAGATGTCATCATGAAACATGCTGCCATTCTGTTAATCGCCTTTGGTGGCCCGGAAAAAATGGCCGACGTTCACCCCTTCCTGGCCAATGTCTTACGCGGCCGGCCAGTCCCGCCACAGCGACTCGAAGCGGTGGTTGATCACTATAGGTTATTCGATGGCCACTCACCGCTAAACGCAATCACGTTGCGCCAAGCCACAGCGCTTCAGGCTGCCCTTGCACAGACTGGTTTCGATTTACCGGTCTATGTTGGTATGCGTAACTGGCATCCGTATCTGCACGAGACGCTAGCTCAGATGGCCGCTGACGGAGTGCGCAACGCTCTCGGAGTGATTCTATCTGCCCAGCAGAGCGAGGCGGGTTGGGGGCGTTATAAGGAAGATGTAGCGGCTGCACAAAAGCAGCTTGAGCAGCTTGGAGCGAGTGCGCCGAGTGTGGAATACGTTCCTGGCTGGCATAGACATCCGCTGTTTATTGAGGCAGTGACTGATTTGACACAACAGGCATTTGCCGCAATTTCGGCACACCGCCGCGCTGAAACGCCGCTGGTCTTTACGGCGCATAGCGTCCCAACAGCTCTGCCAGGAACGCCTGGCTATGTTGAGCAAATCGAGGCAGGCGCTCGGTTGGTTGCAGAACGTCTTGGTCATGCGTGCTGGTCAGTTGCCTACCAGAGTCGGAGTGGAGACTCGCGCACGCCATGGCTTGAGCCCGATATTGGAGCAGTGATCAAGCAGTTGGCAGCAGACGGCTCCCGTGACATTGTCGTCATGCCAATCGGCTTTGTGTGTGATCATATGGAAGTGATGTATGACCTCGACACCGAAGCTAGGCAAATTGCAGGCGAGTTAGAGGTGCATATGCACCGGGCAGGCACGGTCAACGACCATCCAGTGTTTATTCAGATGCTGGCTGATGTGGTGCGGAAGGCTGTTGCAGGGTAGGCGGGAGGACTGAGGATGTCAGATAATATTGAGCTGCTCATTTTTTTGTTTGCCATCTGTGTTGGGCTCCTGATTTTCTTGCTGAATATGAGATTAAAAAGCAAAGATTGAGACCTTTCTTCCACGGGTAAAACATGGAATTTGGATGTACTCCCCACATTGTTATCATTGGTGGCGGTATCGCTGGACTTGCTGCCGCCCATCATCTTGAGGAACTCAGCCGAGAGCGCGAACTCCCGCTACGTTTTACCTTGCTCGAAGCGAGTGGCCGGTTGGGAGGAACGATTGGCACCGAGCACCGAGATGGCTTTCTGCTGGAGCACGGCCCTGACTCTTTTCTCTCTGAAAAACCGTGGGCACTGGCCTTATGCCGCCGGATGGGCTTGGAGTCAGAACTGGTTGGTACTCAGGATCAGTTTCGCACAACCTTTGTCGTCCGTAATGGTAAGCTGGAGCCTCTACCCGAAGGCTTCATGCTCCTTGCTCCAACACGATTGGGAGCCTTAGTCCGTTCTCGCATTTTCTCCTGGCCGGGCAAGCTGCGTATGGGATTAGATTTAGTCTTGCCGCGTGCACAGCAACAAGACGATGAGAGTTTAGGGTCTTTTGTCCGCCGCCGTTTAGGCTGCGAAGTGCTAGAGCGTGTCGCCCAGCCACTGATCGGAGGCATTTATACGGCCGACCCAGACTCTTTAAGCTTGGCGGCAACCATGCCACGCTTTCTGCAAATGGAGCGCGATCATCGCAGCGTGATTTATGCGCTGTGGCAAGCCGGAGGCAAAAGACCCCAGGACACAAAAAGTGCCAGTGGAGCACGCTGGAGTCTATTTGTGACTCTGCGAAACGGCATGCAACACATGGTTGATACACTGCTTGGTCGATTGTCGCTGGGCGAGGTGCATCTCAACTGTGGTGCGAATGCGGTCCAGCTTCAGCCCGGCAATGGGCAAGATCAGCACTGGCATGTTGGTTGTCAGGATGGCTCTTCACTACAAGCCGACAGCGTTGTGCTGGCTACGCCTGCGTTTCAGACTACCCGTCTGGTGCGCTCGTACGATGCCCAACTTGCGGATCAACTTGCGGATATTTCGTACAGTTCAGCTGCCACAGTCAGTCTGGCCTATCGGCGCGAAGATATTCCGCACGCCTTGAATGGCTTTGGTTTTGTCGTGCCTGCGATTGAGAAGCGTTCGATCATTGCTGGCACGTTCTCCAGCATCAAATATCCTGGCCGTGCCCCAGAGGGGCATGTCTTACTGCGCGCGTTTGTCGGCGGCACGTTGCAAGCCGAGATGTGTAATCTTGATGACGCTGAAATGGAAGGAGTAGTCCGGCAAGAACTGGCAGCGCTCCTCGGCGTACAGACCGCTCCGCTGTTTAGTCGGATTGCCCGCTATCCGCAGTCAATGCCGCAATATCTGGTTGGCCATCTTGGCCGGGTTGCCAAGATTGAGCAACGTGTCGCAACCCATCCTGGACTGGCCTTAGCTGGCAGCGCCTATCGTGGGGTTGGCATTGCGGATTGCGTCCGGAGTGGCGAAGCGGCGGCCACAGCCGTTGTGGATCAACTCAGCCTCAAACCTGACTGCTCAGCTCGCTGAATTTTTTAATGTCGAGGGGGAATACTGCGTCTCAGAGTTGAGAGAGGAATGATACGCTGTCAATTGATGGGTGGCTGCGCAGCACTCATACCCTACTTTTCCTTCTTGAACTTTGAGCTTTGAACTTTTTTATTGATACATATGCCAAATCAGCGTCATCACCCCCGCCAATAAAAATTGCCCATCGACAAAAATCTCTCCCAGCGCACCTTTAGGTAATAACCGTTGGTGATAAACCCAACTCACTGCGCAGCTGTACGGAATGACGAAAAATAAACACGCCGCCAGAGGGAGACTATTCCAGGGTAAGGTCAGGCCTAACAGCAAGACACTAAGCGTTGCTACAACGCTTACCAGTACGGCTTTGGTACGGCGTTTGCCGACAACCTTGAAGATCGTTTCCATGCCCATGATCTTGTCGCCCTGGACATCGCGGACGCCAATCAGGGCGGCGCGTAAGAACACGAGCAGAAAGACAAAGCCAAGCACTCCCACCGCCCGCCAGACCGAGCTCGTGCCGACGCTAATGAAGGGAACGACGACGCAAGCAACCGTCCAGCCGAGGGCTGCGCCAATATCTTTTGAGGCGGGCAAATCTTTGATACTGCGAATCCCCATGAGGTGACGCGCCCACGACAGCGGGAGGAGCTTCACGCTGTAGATGGCTCCCAAACCGCCAAAGATAGCCAGGGCAAGAAACTGTCCCACACCAAATGATGCGGCAAGTCCCAAGGCCGCCGTCAGGGCACTAATCGCGACCCACAACATCACCTGTTGAAACTGCTGAAACGCACGCGGTGAGAAGCTGCCCCAGCCGCTGTAGTGTGAGCGCTCTTGGTAGCGGTTGACGGTATGCATGGCCAGGACGAAAAAGCCGGCTGTGGACATGAGCGGTATCAGGATGTCACGGGAGAGCTGGGGGTGGAGAAGCAGACTCGCCGCCATGGTCAGGCTGGCCGCGCCTAAACCCACATACAGGTTGCTGGCAACGAGGACACCCACCAGGTGCTTCAGCCAGGTGTTCAACTGACTGACAGGCTCCTCGTTGAAGGACTCCAGTTTATCGACCACCCGGTTAATCATCCACTCGGGTGTTGACGCTCCAGCCGTGACACCGACAGCCCCATACGGCGTGAAGTCGTGGTCTTGGAGTTCGGCATCGGTCTCAATGTGCAGGACTTGAGAGCCTTCTTCGGCGGCTAAATCGGCTAAACGACACGTATTTGCGCTGTGATGTCCACCGACCACAACCATCAGATCGACCTGATGGGCGAGATCGATGGTCTCGCTTTGGTGATCACGGGTGGGTTCACACACGGTGTTGGTCGCCCGAATGACCTTGGCTTTGGGTTTGATGACAGTGACGGTGCGCGCAAACGTGTCGTCATTTTGTGTGGTCTGCGAGACGACACACACCCGATCAAACTCGGGCAGATCTTTGGCTTCATGTTCATCCGCTACCACAAAACAGCGCGTTGAGGTGTAGCCTGTGAGGCCCATGACTTCGGCGTGATGATCGTCACCGACAATGACAATGTCGTAGTTATCCCTGCCATATTTGGCGATGATTTTCTGCACTTTACGAACGAGCGGACAGGTTGCGTCGTAGACATCGGCGCCCGTCGCGCGGAGTTGATCAAAGGCTTCCGGACGTACGCCATGGGCCCGGACGAGCACAGTCCCCCCTGTGACCTCTTGCGGCTGCTCAAAGGCGTGAATGTTCTGTTCGGTCAGCTCTTCCATGACCTGCGCATTATGAATGAGCGGCCCAAAGGTCTGGACCGGACCATCTGTTTTTTTAGACAGATCAACGGCTTGATCCAAAGCCCGTCGCACCCCCCAACAAAACCCCGCAGTTTCCGCAACAAGAATTTTCATTGGTTTTTTGCCTCACGCCTCTCGTTTCGGTGTTTTCAGACAGACTGTCTGGGACTATTGTAGCAGCGAGGTTTTTGGCAGCAAAAGACCCCTAGGCGATTTAAGGTTCAGAGTTGAAAGCTCAAGGTTCGAAGTGCAGAGTTCTTTGTTTTTGGCACGGGAAAGCGTAGAACGGAAAACGTGAAAAAAGAGGAGGCTGGTATGATTCATGTACTGTATTTTATCACGCGAAAAGCGTCGCTGAGTGAGACTGAATTCCATCGTTATTGGCGGGAGACGCATGGGCCAATTGCGGCAAAAATTCAGCAACTGTCTCGCTATGAGCAGAGTCACCGCATCCCGTTTGAGGGCAGCAATTCGTCGTATGATGGGGCAGCTGAATCCTGGTTGAAGAATGAAGCCGACTTTCTCGCTCTTCGATTGACGCCTGAATATCTAAATGGTGCGCTGCTTGATGAGCCGAATTTCATTGATATGAACCGGGTCGAGTGGATGGTGACAGAAGATCATGTGATTTTGGATGGACCCCAAACTCCTCAGTTGACCAAAGGTATTTTTCAACTCAAACGCAAGCCTGGCATGTCGCTGGCCGACTTCAGAAAATACTGGGTTGAGGTGCACGGACCGATCGTCAAACGGCTGCCTGGGCTGCGCCGGTATGTCCAATGTCATGTGATAGATGCCGCCTATCAGTACGCCGAACCGCGCTGGGACGGTGTTGCCCAGTTATGGCTTGATAGCCCCGCAGCGTATCAGACGATGCTGGACTCAGACGAATTTCAGGAAGAATCGTGGCCGGATGGCGGCAAGTTTCTGGACTTGGACCTGGCGGTCAGTTTTGTGGCCCAAGAGCATCAGGTGAAGTGGGGCTAAGAAGGACTGAGTAACGAGGACTGGGGACTGAGTGAAGGGCCGTAGGCAAAGACTCAGCACTCAGTCCTCAGCGCTCAGTCCTATCCCTCTTATACTCAGTCCGCATCTCAGACTGGAGTCGGCCGAGTCGGTATGTGTTCCAGTCTAGGAACTTGGCGCTTTGGGCGAGGAGCGGGTGGACAGCTTGGATCTGGCGCCACATGTCTTGGACAATCAGGCGATAGTCGGGGTGGCCTTGGGGCATGGTGCGCAGCTCGCCAATGTGGACGGCTTCGCGTAGGTTCATTTTCATTGTCCACCGGATCCGATAGGCAAAAGGTACGACGTATTGGGCCTGAATAGGGAAGTCGCGGTAGATCTGTTTGTATAGCTCTGCCGTCTGGTCCATGCTGCGTGCAAAGGCGTCTTTGAAGCCGGCTTCTTCGATTTCTTGTGGAATGTCGTAGCCGTGGGAAGTGGTGAAGTCTTGGCGCTCTTGGGTCAAAAGACGGTGACGCTGGAGGTCACGATATAGACCCAGATTGCCGACAATATCAAACGTGTAATACGCCTGCTCTAAGGCGCGGCCGGGCTTCTCGCGGCGGTGGGCGCGGCGGGCGATATATTCGTTGAAGATCTGGGCTCTGGGCGCGGCTGATAGATTTTTGACGACTGTCCGCAATTGCTGGAGTGGCTGGCGGACATGCGGGTAGAGAATGGCCGCGAGGATTTTGTCTTCGGCATCGTCATCATAATCGATCAGGTGGACTGATTGACTAGGCTCTACTGATGATGATTGTAAAAGCTCAGCTGCAATCGTGCGCACGCTCGCATATGTGTCGCTCAAGTACGAGCTAGGTTTGGCACGTTTCACAAACGATGGAATAAGGGCGTTGAGGGCGGTGTGCATGCCGTGGGCAATGGTCTGGCCCTCCTCAAGCGGCTGTGAGTAGAGCTTGTTGAGCAGATGCTCAAATGCCTGGCCGACGCCAAAGATGCCGACGTTGGTCAAGGTCGCAGCTGGAAGATACTGACGCAAGACATCGCAAGCTTGGGCACGCACGGTTGAACGATACGCGCCTTCGGCCCAGCGCTGGAGCTTGGCATCGGACTCCGTGTCTTTATAGGTCAATGGCTCGCCAGTCTGGGGGTGTTTCCACTCGACGGTTTCGATTGGGAGACTACGCCGCATAAAGGCGATCATCGGCTCCATCTGTGCTGCATAGGCCTCGAAGAGCTGACGCATGCCGCTGAGATAGGCATCTCGATGTGGCGAGGCCATGATTGTGGGCTCTTTTGCAAACAGAAATTCGCCTGTGTCGTCTGTGGTATCGAAGCGGACATAACGGGTGGATTTTTCTAACGGAGCAATACCGATCCGTGCATCTTCGATCAACTTTGCGGCGACGTTCGAGATATTTTCGCACGCGATGTGCGCTCCGCCGAGCTGAGCAACAGAATCATCTCCATAGCCAACTAAAACGCGATCATAGAAGGCACGGGCTTTTTGGAGTGCGTCTGCGTTATCTGTATTGGCTAAATTCTCTGTTTGACCGGTTCCGGGATCCTGCGTGCCTGGCAGGTCGGCGGTTTGGAGATCGGTGTTGTCGAAGAATTCGCCTAAGAATTCGTCTCGAAAGATGCGGCGCAGACTTTTGTTGGAGCGGCTGTAGCGCGAGAAGAGCGCACCAGCCACTTCTTGAGGCAGCTTCAAGCCAAAGATGTCATCAGTGAGATTGGTGAAGAAGGGGGCTAAGTTGTGTTGATCTGTAGGCGAAAAGGTATCGCTCATCACTCCAGCTCAATCAATAATTCACCAGATTCAACGGCTTGACCCTGGGCGACATGAATGCCTTTCACCGTCCCAGCCGTAGACGTGTGGACCTCATTTTCCATTTTCATGGCTTCGATGACCAAGACGGCCTGGTCTTTTTCAACTGCATCACCGACAGCCACAAGGACCTCGACAACCTTGCCAGGCATAAAAGACCGGACTTGTGTGTCGCCTGCGCCACTCCCAGCGCTTTCACCTGGTCGCAGGGCGCGGCGTTCGTCAAGCAGTTTGACCTGAAACGTCTTGCCTTCGCACGAAACCGTGTAGTCCTCCTCTTTGGACGTGACGTCGATCGTAAACGATTGGTCGTCCACCAGCAGCGAATACATATGGGCTGACAGCTGTCGGCCATCCACGGTGCGCTCGTTGTCGTCTATGACAATCCGGTACAGGTGGTCTTCTTCCAGTTCATGGACTTCGATCTTATGTGTCTGCTCACCGAGCGTTGCAATATACGCCATAATAAGTCACTCAGTCTTTCGGTCTTCAGTCCTTGAGCTCAAAGCTCTCCGTTATCTCACACCCTCTCGCCAGCCTATCGAACGCCAGGCCGAGACGGTGCCGCTACTGTCGCTCTCGGGCAGGCTGTGTTTAATGGATTGGTCTTTATGATACGCGGCTAGGGCTGCGGCCGAGAGCAAAACTTCTTGGTGTAGATTATCTTCTTCAAACGGCAGCCCGTGGTATTCCTGGGGAATAAAACCTGTATCAAGATCACCGGCCACAAATCGAGGATGCTGGAGCGCCCAGCGGTGGAACGGAATGTTGGTGATGATTCCTTCAACGGTATACTCTTGCAGCGCGCGCAGCATACGCTGGATTGCCTCGTCCCGAGTGGCACCGTGGGTGCACAGTTTGGAAATCATTGGGTCATAGAAGATCGGGACTGCCCAGCCTTCGTACACGCCGCTATCATCGCGGACACCGCTGCCGCCGGGTGTCCGTAAGACTTGAATACGTCCGGGCGAAGGAAAAAAATCATGGGCTGGATCTTCGGCATAGATACGGCACTCAACTGCCCAGCCACGCTGTTGAATGTCTTCTTGCTGGAGTGTCAGATGCTGGCCCGCTGCAATCTCGATTTGAGCTTTGACCAGATCAACGCCGGTGACCATTTCCGTGACCGGATGCTCGACCTGAATCCGGGTGTTCATCTCCAGGAAATAAAAGTTCTGATGGGCGTCAACTAGGAACTCGACTGTTCCTGCGCCGACGTAATTGACGGCTTTAGCGGCATCAACTGCGACTTTGCCCATTTGCTCACGGACGCTCTGATCAATGGCCATGGAGGGCGATTCCTCAATGACCTTTTGGTGGCGGCGTTGCAGCGAGCACTCGCGTTCGTACAGATGGATCGTATGGCCAAAGGTGTCAGCCAAGACTTGGACCTCAACATGGCGCGGTTTCTCGATAAACTTTTCCATGTACATACGGTCATCGCCGAACGATGACTTGGCTTCGGAACGCACGCCGCGTAGCGCTGATACAACTTCGTCGTGCGCACTAACCATCCGCATGCCTTTGCCACCACCACCGGCCGAGGCTTTAAACATGACCGGAAAACCAATTTGCTCCGCCGCTGCGATGACTTCGTCTTCGTCGCCCAGGACATCGGTGCCGGGTACAACCGGGACATTTGCCTGTTGCATAAGCCCCCGGGCGGTGACTTTGTCGCCCATCTTTTCAATCGCTTCGGGGTTGGGACCGATAAACGTCATTCCAGCGTCCTGACATGCCCTGGCAAACGGTGCTCGTTCAGACAAAAAGCCATAACCCGGGTGAATACCCTCAGCCCCGCTCTTTTTGGCTACCGCAAGGATTTTATCCATAACGAGATAGCTCTCAGCCGAAGGCGAAGGGCCAATAGGATAGGCGTAATCCGCGTATTGCACGTGTAAGGCGGTTCGGTCAGCCTCCGAATACACAGCAACCGTTTCAACACCCAATTCCCGGCACGCCCGAATCACGCGGACAGCGATTTCTCCTCGATTGGCGATTAAAATACGTTTGAACATAGTCATTCCAGAGTTTTCAGTTTGCAGCTTTTAAAAAATCCTTTGAGGCTGAGGGCTGACCGCTCTTACAGCGGTATATTGCCGTGCTTACGGGGCGGATTTTGCTCCCGCTTGTTACGCAACATATCGAGTGCCTGAATGAGATGGCGGCGCGTATCAGCAGGCATGATAATCTCATCGATATAACCGAGTTCTGCGGCTTTAAACGGGTTGGCAAAGGTCTGCCGGTACTCGTTGACCAGCCGTTCACGCTCTGCATCGGGTTCTTCGGCTTTGCTGATCGCACTGCGGTGGATGATATTCACTGCGCCATCCGGACCCATGACTGCGATCTCGGCACTCGGATACGCGAGATTAATATCCCCGCCAATCTCTTTACTCGACATCACCACATACGCACCACCGTACGCCTTGCGGGTGATGATGGACACCAGCGGAACGGTGGCTTCGCAGTAGGCGTACAGCAGCTTGGCTCCGTGACGAATAATGCCACCGTATTCTTGTGACGTGCCGGGCAGGAAGCCTGGCACATCGACAAACGTCACGATGGGAATATTAAACGCATCGCAAAAGCGCACAAAACGACCGCCTTTGACTGAGGCGTCAATATCGAGCACCCCGGCCAGAAACGCGGGTTGATTGGCGACAATGCCAACTGTCCGGCCCGCTAAACGGACAAAACCTACAACGATATTACGGGCATAGTCCTTTTGAACTTCAAGAAAATAGTTCTCATCAACGACGGTTTTGATGATCTCTTTAATATCGTAGGGTTTGTTCGAATTATCTGGAATCAGGCTGTTCAGATTTTCATCGCGCCGATTTGGGTCATCGTTGTTCGGCCGAAACGGCGGATCTTCCATATTATTGCTGGGCAGAAAGCTCAACAGTTCCCGGATGGTATGCAAACTTTCGCGTTCACTCGGCGAGGCAAAGTGAGAGACGCCGCTCTTCATCCCATGAGTGGCCGCGCCGCCCAGCTCTTGCATCGTGACTTCTTCTTGGGTGACAGTGCGGACAACTTCTGGGCCAGTGATGAACATATAGCTGGTGTCTTCGACCATGCAGATGAAGTCTGTCATGGCTGGCGAATACACTGCACCACCCGCGCACGGCCCCATAATGGCTGAAATCTGGGGCACAACGCCAGAGGATTTCACATTCCGGTGGAAAATATTGGCATACCCAGCCAGACTAGCCACGCCTTCCTGAATGCGGGCGCCCCCCGAGTCGTTAATACCGATCATTGGGCAGCCGGTTTTGACTGCTATATCCATGACTTTGCAAACTTTTTCCGAAAATGCGCCGGATAGGCTGCCGCCGAACACGGTGAAGTCTTGCGAAAAGAGAAAGACTTGGCGCCCATCAACCGTGCCGTAGCCGGTTACCACTCCGTCGCCCGGTGTCTTCTGCTTGTCCATGTCGAAGTCGGTACACCGGTGGGTTTTGAAACGGTCCAGCTCAACAAAGCTGCCTGTATCAAGAAGTAGCTCGATCCGTTCACGAGCCGTCAGTTTGCCCTGCTCGTGGTGGCGCTGAATACGTGCCGGACCGCCGCCCTGAAGCGCTTCTTCGTTACGGCGCGTGAGTTCGTGTAAATTTTCCTGCAAGCCCATAGATTGATCCTATTCTCCCCCTTCGAGAGCTGTGGGTCCCGAATCTTGTAATATGGGGGACACAAAATATCAAGGAAGGGACGAGAAAAGAGCTGCGATTACCCTAAGCTATCGCACAGGGAGAGCTGGTACGCGGACAAACTCTACCTGATCTCCGCTCGCAATGCCATGCCGTTCACAAAATCCAGCGTTGACTTCAAGGACAAACTGGGCAGGCTGTCCGGACGGGATTGGAGCTTCTGAAAATGGGGTTGTGTGAGCGCCAATGTGAATGATTGTCCGAGCAGCGTTGATGTATACGATATCTAAAGAAAGAACGGTGTTTTTCATCCAAAAGGACTGCGGCGTCTCTCTGGGAAAGAGAAACAGCATGCCATGATCTTCCGGCATGTCTTTGCGGTACATGAGGCCGTAGCGACGTTTTTCAGGGGTGTTGGCGATTTCTACGCTAACGTGTATGGGGTCTCCAGTTTGTGGGTGCAGAACAACCTTGGGGGACGACGAGGCGCAGGCGGCCAGGAGAATCGCAATGATGAACGAAAAACAACAGTTTTTCTGCCGTTCAGCAATCATAGATGGGCGCTAACTTAACGGATGCAGATTGCGCCTGAATACACACTCAATTTGTGAGGCTCTTTTGTCCGTTGTCGGTGGAGTTTTCCGATGAGGTCTGATTGCCTGTCTGTTTGGTCTCCACGCAGGCAAAGAGGATATGGTAGACCCTGCAGAAGCTGTATCCTGGCACTCCTGAGTAGCTTGAGATGCAGCGACGGGACAGCTCAGTAGAGGGCGTCCTATTGTGAAGGGCGCACCCCTCCCTGACCTTGGCTTCGGCCTTGGCGGCGGGGGGAAAGGCCCGTTCGCCCTTACTTGCCAGGTCTATGGCAGCCATGTTTCTGGCATAGATCTCTTGGGGCGTCGAGAAACCAGCAGGTGGTAGTGGGGGCCATTCGATCTGAATTTGAACGCTGTCGTCCTTGAGGCCGGCTATGATGGGGAGGGGTGGGGAGACGGGAGCAGTAGGGGGGGGAGCAGTAGTAGCGCTACAGCCTGAGAGCAGGATGCCTAGCACGATGTGAGCCAATTTCATTGTCGTATCTTCTCTTTTGTCGGAACTAGAATCAAGCAATTCCTTGCTGATTTCCATTTTAGCGCTATGCTTTCCGAGCAGCATCTAGAGCCATCTGAAAACAGATCAAAACAACTCAAAACAGCTTGGAATGACCCTGAGTCACTACGGATTAACCCAATTCAGGCAAATCCTGGGAGAGTTTTCGGACTGTTGCCCCCTATTTCCCTACCTTTTCAGGGATATCCTGTGCCTATTTGCGGTTTTTTGGGGGAATTACACATAATGGGGTTTTCTTCGGTCTCTTCCGTCTCCGCCTCTTGTTCTTATGTGACATCCTTCTCATTTGTTGCGACATGACGTACTTGGCATTCATAGTCAATGCCTGACGTGCCCGTTGTAATCTTCACATTTGGTCCACGTTTGCCGACAAATATGCCTTTCATTGCAACCCAGCCCTCTTCGCCAAGCCCTTTAAGTCTGTGGCGAAATTCCGTCAACGACACCATTATGACAATGAGTGCGAACTTCATACCTCCCGGCTACGACATTCCATTCTGCCTCTAACTAGGGTTTTTCTGGCGTCACAAGCTGAATGGGAGTCCAAGCGGTGTAATGTTCATTGCTGACTTTCCATTTGAATTGGACTTGTAGGGTTCCACCCTCAAACCCAATACGTGGTTTATGCGTAGCGTCAGGCGAAGAAGCGATCCAGACTTCTACCGTTGTCCATTCGTTATCCCATTCTGCCCTGAGCCTTACCAACAAGTTGAGTGCTCCCGCAGTTATGTCGTTCACGATTGGCGCAGCAAGTATCTCCCCATTCTTCTTTGCTTCATCGGATTAGCGAATGGATTTGGGCATTACCGCATATAACTCCCTTTTTTTGGGCCGAAATCAAACCAGAATCGCGTATTGTCTTTTAGACAACCTTCTCCTCTTTGAGTCCGGCCAAATCCGCCTGGGTCAGGCCTAATAGCTTGCCGAGGATATCGGCGTTGTGTTCGCCCAGCAGCGGGGCAGGTTTCACTTCAACTGGCGAGTCAGACAGCTGGACCGCGCAGCCAGGCATGGTGAATGTGCCGCGCGTCGGATGTTCGATCGTGGTGATCATGCCGCGCTGTTTGAGCTGTTCGTTTTCCAAAATATCGCCGCTATCCAGCACGGCTCCGCACGGCACGCCAGCCTCTCCAAGAGCTTTCATGACTTCCTGCTTGGTGCGCTGTTTGGTC
Organism: Binatia bacterium; assembly: GCA_965231765.1. Lineage (GTDB taxonomy): Bacteria > Desulfobacterota > Binatia > Bin18 > Bin18 > JAAXHF01. The sequence goes on along the minus strand of OZ246887.1, from coordinate 799,440 downwards.
CAGGCGGAAATGATTTCGATGAGTTCGTCGCCGTGTTGATTGCGGCTCTTCTGATCTGTAAATCTTGGATCGTTTATGAGATCCTCTCGCCCAATAGTCTCGACCAGAATCTCCCACATTGCGGGTGTGGTGGTAATAATAAACGCATAATCGTTTGCACCACCTGGCGAGCAGGGATACAGATCCGTTGGGGCCAGCGTTGGCACCCGATTGCCAGTGCGTGGGGCGGGAACACTGCCGTAGTAATGCCCCATCATGCCGACCCGGCTCAAATTGACGACTGCGTCTTGCATGGCGACCTCAAGGCGTTGGCCCTTGCCTGTCTTTTCGCGCTGCATGAGGGCAGCCAAAATACCAACCGCGCAGTGAATACCGGTGCCCGTATCGCCAATCGTTGGGCCGGGCCTGAGCGGCGGGGTGTCTGGCGTGCCGGTAATGCTCATCGCTCCACCCGTTGCCTGGGCGATCATGTCAAAGCTTTTGAATCCTGAATACGGACCATAGGTGCCAAAACCTTTGACCTGGGCATACACGATACGAGGATTAATTTCTGAGACAACATCGTAGCCGAAGCCTAATGCCTGAAGCGCACCTGGTCCATAATTTTCGACCAGAACGTCAAAATGCGGGATAAGCTTTTTGAGCAGATCTTTTCCTTTGTCGCTCTTGAGATTCAGCGAGACGCTCTTTTTATTGGCGTTTAAGAGCAGGAAATAGGGTGAGTCGAGCCCTGGTTTGTCCGAGATCAAGTAGCGACCTTGGTCGCCGCCTTTCGGAGATTCGACCTTAACCACATCAGCCCCGAGGAAGGCCAAAATCTCGGTACACGACGGGCCGGCTTCAAACTGTGTGAGGTCAAGAACCTTGATATGATCTAATGCCTGCATACTATCCCTCCTTTTGGGACGCTTGAGCGTATTTTGTACTATTTTTTTCCAGCTTGTGGGTCAACCAGGCCAATTGGTCCGTTTGGACCATCTTTCCCAAATGGACCATATTGGCCGATACCGATTTCTTCCTCTTCCTCAACGCCTTGGGCTTGGTCTGTCGTTTGTGGGCTGGGAGGTGTGGCGTCTTCGGTATCTTGTGCGGTATCTTGTGCCTCGCCTTGAGGTTCGGTCTGCTGGGGAGGAGTTGGCGGAGTCGGGGGACGCGGTGAAATAAACTCGGAAGCAGGGGGAAGCTCTGCATCTACTGCTTCAGCTTTGCCGATCGGGGAATCCGAAAAATGGAGCCGTCCTTCAGCGTCCACCCATTTATAAATTTGTGCCTGGACAACGTCCGGACCTGTCAGGGGTATTCCGCTTATGACTAGGCTGAGCAGGCTGATGCCCAGCGCGAAGGTGGATTTTTTCTTGGTTGCCATATGGCTATTGGCTGGTTCGCAGCTATTGCCTCGTCGGCATTTCCTCTGGCTGCCTATAGTGGCATAGGCGACGGGCGAGATGCAAGCAAGTCTCGGACATACCAGCAGAGCGTCAGGTATGCCAGCAAAGTCTCAGATATGTTATGAGAAGTGGCATGCCAAAAGGAAAGCCGAAATCGACGACGGCCAGAGCTCCACGGCCGCGCAAGCCTCCCCCGCGTCATCAGCTCACTCTGGACGAGGCGGTGACCCGTTTGGCCGTGCATGGAGTGAGCAGCAAATCCATGTTTGGCGGGCGGTGTTACTACATTGATGAAAAGCCTTTTTCCTTTGTCCTTGGGACTGCCTTGGCCCTGAGGCTGCCTCAGGAACAGTTGAGCAAAGCGTGTGGGCAAGGTGATGGATACGTCTTTCGTCCCGGTGGCGGAGACTTCATCATGCGCGAATATTTGGAGCTTAGCGACCAAGCACTGGCTGATGAAGAGAAAATAGACACTTATGTTCAGGCCAGCACTCGTTTCATGGGCGGCCACGTGGAGCCAGAACAAGGGCTGGTGTGGGCTGATTTACGCCAGGGGCGGGATGAGTTGTATAAGAAGAAACGTAAAATATCTTAGGCTCTTATCCCCAACATCTCCCGCGCTTCTGCTGGCGTTGCGACTTCGCGTCCCATCTCTCGCGCCATCTGGGCAATGCGGGCCACGATCCGAGCATTGGTTGGCATTTCCATTTCACGATAATGATAGTCACCAAGGCCAATTGACACGTGCCCGCCACGTTCCATTGCCGCTGCCGCAACGGGGAACAGGTTCCCACCGTAGGACATGACTGCCCACTGCCAGTTGGGAGTTTCGGGGATGAAATCAAGAAAGGCTTCCATGCCCGCAATCGTACCCGGATGACCAGCCAGGATACCGCCTTCGGTCAGGACAATTTCGGTGTACAGTGGCTCTTCAAATGCGCCCATTTCAACAAAGGCTTGGGTATTGCGGACTGAGCTAACCGTCCATAGTGCTTGGACTGGTTTGACACCAACAGATCGGATGGTGTCCGCAAAGTATTGCCAGGTTTTGGTTGTGTTCATGTAGACGGTTTCGTCCGTCTTGTACTGTTTCGTAACAGGATCAAAGGTGTCGACGTTACTCGTGGACATATCAATTGGGGCGCAGTCAGGCTTGGTGGCTGGATCTGTGGCCATCTCGACAATGTGTGAGATGCGTGCTTCGGGAGACGGCATCCACCAGGCACCGAGCGTCGGCATGGTGATTAAGTCACTTTGGGCTTTGATCCGGCGGACCGTGTCGGCGTACAGTGCAAGATCAGAGGATGGAGCACCAGTCTGCGGGTTGCGGGCGTGGTAGTGGATAAAGGCCGCTCCCTCGCGCCAACAATCGAGTGACTCCTTGGCAATCTCTTCTGGGCTATACGGCACATGTGGATTGTCATCACGCATCGTGTATTCATTAATACGGACCTCGATGATGACTTTGTTGGTGGACATCACTGCCTCCTTTTGTTAACCGTCTCTCTCCGCGGTCGCTCGATTAGACACTGGAGATTGATGAATTGTCAAGCAAAAGAGGGAGTTGACTGAGTTGGCCATGACAACCGAGACGAGCAAGATGACCAAGACGGGCAAAATGCTGGGCTGGACATCAATTGGGGTGATAGGGGCATCGCTCCTGTCGTTCTTTGGCGCTCCAGTCGAGTGGTTAAAAAATAGTCTGGTGTTTCACCCCAATCGGCGGGTTGATATCTCCCCAGCTGACTATGGCTTTGTCTATGAGGATGTCTGGTTTGGCGGACCGGACGGGCGGTTGTTGCATGGCTGGTATTTGCCTGGGGCTGGAGAGGCAATGTTCGTGTGGTTTCATGGCAACGCTGGAAATATCGGTCATCGTCTCGACCACGCTCGACTCTTATCTGACCAGCTTGGGGTCGGGCACTTTCTGTTTGATTATCAAGGGTATGGGAAGAGCAAGGGCGAGGCAACTCTTCCCGGTTTTTTGGCCGACAGTCGGGCGGCGATTGCCGTGGTTAAGGAAAAGGGCTGGGCAAACGGAAAACAGCTCGTGTATATCGGGGAGTCGCTCGGATGTGCAGCTGTTGTCGTTGCCGGTATTGAACAGCCGCCTGATCGAGCTATTCTTCTCGCTCCGTTCTACTCGCTGCGGGCCATGGGAAAGCGTATCCTGCCGCCTTTAGCTTTTGTGGTTGATAAGGATCTGAATACAGCCCGTATGATCTCACAGTTTCAGAGCCCACTTTTAGTGATCCACGGCACGCAAGATAGCACCATTCCGTATCAACAAGGCAAAGACCTGTATGAGCTAGGTAATCAGCCCAAGGTTTTCCATGCGGTACGCGATGGGGGACATACCGATCTGCATCTCGTTGGTGGGGACGAGTATTTTCGAGTTATTGGTGAGTTCCTGACCGAGCCTTAACTGGTAAGGCTTCCAATTCCTCTGGCTCTGACGTGCGCAGGGCGGTTCGCGAACCGTCCCTCCAGCTCAATCTCCTTCGACTTCCGGTGCTGCCGCCTACGGCTGAGGATTCAGCTCCTCCCCCTCACTTTTTGCCACAACAGAGGTCACCGCCAGATCGCCCGTCACATTAACCGCCGTCCGACACATATCCAGAATACGATCGATGCCCAGGATTAAAGCTAAGCCGGCCATGGGTACGCCTATCGTTGTCAGCACCAGGGCGAGGGTAATCATACCTGCCCCGGGTACGCCTGCTGCTCCAATTGAGGCCATGGTTGCGGTTAAGACAATACTCAGCTGGGCTTGGAGTGACAGGTCGAGCTGGAATACCTGGGCGATAAAAACGGCAGCTACGCCTTGATACATCGCTGTTCCGTCCATATTTACGGTCGAGCCGAGCGGCAGAACAAAGCTGGCCACAGGACTGCTAATCCCGAGTCGCTCTTGGGCGCACCGCAATGAGACAGGCAGGGTGGCCGAAGAAGAAGATGTTGAAAAGGCAATCAGCTGCGCCTGACGGATCGCCCGCATAAACGTGAGCAACGAAACTTTGGCCAGGACCTGAACGAGACCGCCATAGATCAACACTGCATGGATAGCCAGACCAATGACAACCGTCAGCCCGTACACCAGCAGCGCCTGCAATACGCTAAAGCCGCTCAAACCAATCACTTCAGCGACGAGCGCAGCGACACCAAACGGCGCCAATTCCATGACCAATTGAATGAGAACAATCATGGCCTGTTGGATTTTGTCAAAGAAAGTCACCACCGGGGCTGCTTCGCCTGGACCCAGTAACGTCAGGGCGACGCCAAACACAAGCGCAAAGAAGATGATCTGCAACATATCACCTTCTGTCATCGATGCGGCTGGATTGGTTGGAATAATTGACAGAATAGTATCAGTCGTAGACGGTGCCTCGGCGGCGGCTGATACTCTGCTGCCTGCCGCCGATTGAAATTGAGCCAAGAGGGAAATCCGATCAGCCTCGCCCACAAAATTCCCAGGTTGGATGATATTCGCGCATATGAGTCCAATGGTGACGGCGATAGCGGTAGTTGCGAGGTACAGCCCGAGTGTTTTCCCCCCCCAACGGCCGAGTTTTCGCACATCGCCGAGACTCGCCACACCGACAAGCAGCGAGGCAAAAACAAGCGGTACGATAACCATGCGGATCAAGCGCAGGAAAAGCTTGCCAATCGGTTGCAGCCAAGAGATGAGCGTATCGCCAAGCTGACTAATAGGCTGGGGGGAAATGGCGAACCCGCCGCTTGCGAGTGGGGTATGGGACAGATGTAGCCAGCCCTCGACCCGCCCACCCATTTGGGGCGAGCCGAGCTTGGCGCGGACCTCGCCGGACGGGTCATGCAAAGCCAATGCACGGCTGAAAGAAAAAGAGCCTCTCACCCAGACTGGGACATCAACGCTCTGCTCGGTGGCATCGATGCGGGATGCGCTGATGGTTTCCTCAGCCACGAAGCGTAAAGATGTCCCCTGTGGAAAGGCGACGAGTGAGTCTACATCTGCACGGTCACGTTGGAAATGCGCCTGAGAGGCATCTGTGATCTTGTACAGATTGTGACTGAGCCAGGGAGAATTGGGACCGAGGGTCAGGCCAATGATTGCCCCCACGGCCATGCCGATCAGAATCTTGGTATACAGTTGCATGGACCCCGTAGCGTAGCCGTGGCGGATGGGTGTGTGCAAGTCCGAGGTTGCTTAGCCAGTATTTTCATCCAAGATACGGAAAGCCAGTGTGTACATCTCGTGGATGGCATGGGCCAGTTCTTCCTCGCGTTTGAATACCTCAAGCGGCTTTTGTGTATGCGGAGAGTTGAGTCCCCAAATACGTTGCAGAATACCCGAGGTGGACAACAGTTTGACCTTCAGATGGTCGAGATAGGAAATGACGCTAAATTTGCGAACTGTTTGCAGGTTCTCCCAGGTAAAGGCAAGTTGGTAGGCTTCTGCATAGGCACGCAGAGGGCCGGCGGCATGAGTGCCATATAAGGTGTCTCCACAGGTTTTGAGAATGACCTCATAGCTGGCCCCAGTATATGGCACGGCAATGCCGGGCTTGAGCGGCGGTGTGCACGCTAAGCGAAACAACAGGGTGGCATTTTGAGTCTGTCCAGCCTGATGAATCTGGTCGTTCTGATTTCGGCAGCTCCCAAAAACAACTGTTCGGCTGCCTTCTTGCCTTATGGCCGATGAAGCTTGCCGCCCACGTTTACACAAGTGTAAATAATAGTCGGCGTTGGGCAGAGCGGAAGGCGGTGTTGGGGATATGTCAGGAGAAGTGGGAGTGGGATGTGTCTGAATACTGAGATACTCACCCCAACAGGGGCCGCACCCATATACGAACAGGCTGAGAGCATAGCCGAGGAAGAGGCTGTGTTTCATCCTATCGCTGAAGTTGCTTAGACGAGCGACCTGCCCCCATCAACGTGGAAGGTTGCCCCAGTACTATAGTCCGACTCGGCGACAAAGACGACGACTTGGGCAACATCTTTTGGAGCACCAGCCCGTTTGACTAAGGTCTTGTCAATTTCCCGTTGCTGGACGCTGTCAGGCGTATCTCCTTGGAACAAGACCGGACCTGGAATAACCGCATTGACCATGACGTGTGGTGCAAGCTCCATGGCCAATCCTTGGGTAAAAGTAAGAACGCAAGCTTTTGAGACCGAGTAGGGAATATAATCCGCCCACGGTCGTAGACCCGCGACATCGGCAATATTAATGATATGTCCCCAACCCCAGTCACGCATGCGTAAGCCAATTTTATGGGCACACAAGAAAGTTCCAGTCAGATTGACGTCCATGACCCGCTCCCAGTCTTCAATCGTAAGCGTATCAACCGGGGTACGGTAGAACAGCGCCGCATTATTGACCAGGATATCAATCTGTCCGAAGTGTGAGACGGCAGCTGTGATCATTCGATCCACCTCCGCTTCTTGGGTGATGTCGGCTTGGAGGGCGATTGCTTCGTGGCCAGCAGCGTGGAGTTGCCGGATAGTTGTCTCAGCCTCGGTTTGAGACGAGTTGTAGTGCACGACGAGGCGACAGCCTGTAGCAGCGAGGGCTTGGCTAATAGATTTGCCCACCCGCTTTGCGCCGCCGGTGACAAGGGCAATTTTGCCGCTGAGATTCATTTACACCTTCAGCGGATTATACTGTGGTTGCAATACGACTTCGGCTGGGCAGCACTGTGGGGAAGCAACCGTAATATTGTAGACGGCTTCAGCGACATCCTGTGGGCTGAGCATCTTGCTCCGGTTGAGCTGTTTATTTGGAGGAATCATCACCGTATCTACAAAACCTGGAAAGATAGTTGAAACCTTGACGCCTTTTTCACGGACTTCTTCAAGCAGGGCTTGGTTAAAGCCTCTGACGCCAAACTTTGCCGCCGCGTAAGCGGCTTCGCCTGCTCTTCCTGCGAGACCGGCTTGCGAACAGATATTTATGATAGCTCCACACTCTTGGGCTATCATAGCGGGTAAAACGAGCTTAGAGACAAGCATCGTCGCCCATAAGTTGGTGCGGAGGGTCACTGTCCAGTCCACTGGCCGCGCTTTGACAACCGATGTACGAGGCGGTCCACCGCCAGCATTATTGACCAGAATATCGATGTGACCGAAATGGGAGAGGGACTGATCCACTAATGCTTCGAGCTGTCTATCGTCGGTAACGTCGGTGGGGAGAATGAGAGTCTTGGTGCCCCATGCCTGTATCGCTTCGGCTGTTTCCTGCAACTGACTTTCTGTCCGAGCGGCAAGAACAGTCGCTGCTCCAGCTTTGGCAAGTCGGAGGGCAGTCGCTCTACCGATACCACGGCCCGCGCCGGTAATGAGGGCAATACGTCCTGCGAGTGGAGTTGCATCTGCGGCCATTTTGTTGCTTTTAGCATGGGCGGACGCTAGTATCCAAGCCGCACGCCGCAGAGTGCACAATCTACCGCTACCATTCTCAAGGAGGAACTATGGCCTACGAGTATGTCCTATACGAAAAAAAGGACCATATTGCCACGATTACGATGAACCGACCGGAAGTGATGAACTCAGTCCACCCGCCTGCCACGGCTGAGCTGTCGGGCATTTGGGATGATGCCATCGCCGATGACAATGTGTGGGTTGTTATTCTGACTGGGGCTGGAGAGCGAGCCTTCTCGGCGGGCAATGACCTCAAGTATACCGCTTCAAAGGGCATGCCCACAGGACCGTCACCAAAGGGTGGTTTTGGTGGACTCACAGATCGAACAGACATTGATAAGCCGATGATTGCCGCCGTTAATGGATTTGCCCTGGGGGGCGGATTTGAGATGGCGCTATCGTGTGACATTATTGTGGCTGCTGATCATGCGCGTCTTGGCCTGCCTGAGCCGAAGGTTGGTCTGGCTGCAGCAGCCGGCGGCGTGCATCGTCTACCGCGTCAGCTGCCGCTCAAAGTTGCGATGGGCTATATGCTGACTGGCAAGCATATGACGGCTCAAGAGGCACTCGGTCTTGGTATTGTGAACGAGGTCGTGCCGCTCAAAGATCTGATGGCGACAGCGCACCGTTGGGCGAGTGAAATTCTCGAATGTGCGCCGATTTCTGTTCGGGCGACCAAGCAGTGTGCGATGCAGGGGCTGGGATTGCCCCTCGATCAGGCGTTAGCCGGTTCCTATCCCGCTCTGAAAGAGATGTTTCACTCCGAGGACGTCAAAGAAGGGCCGTTAGCGTTTGCTGAGAAACGCAAACCGAATTGGCAAGGGAAATAGGGAGAAAGTTGGTCAGAAGTGTAGGGTGGGTCGTGACCCACCCGATTGTACAGTTTTAGGGCCTGGTGAGACTCCAGGCAAAGACCACGAACGTGGTAATGACAATTGCCGCCATGCCGAGAGCGATCCATTCGGCGCCACTCATGGAACCTCTAATGGAGGCGAGTTGTATGGTCGAATCAACCCACGCCGTGCGCGTCCGCTATGCCGAGACTGACCAAGCTGGGATGGCCCATCATTCGGCTTTTCTTCTCTGGTTCGAAGAGGGCAGGGTAGAATTGCTGCGCAGTTTGGGAAAGCCGTATCAGCAGTTTGAGGCTGAAGGCATACACTTTCCGGTACGTGAAGCGTTCTGTCGGTATTGGGTGCCCACCCGCTTTGATGATGTCCTTATCGTCACGACTCAAGTCGAGCAGGTCAGAGGGGCGAGTGCTCGTTTTGGCTATCGAATCGCTCGTCAGGCCGACGATGCGCTTATCGCCGAAGGGCATACGTTACACGCGTGTGTAGATGATGAGGGAAAGGTCACCCGTTTACCGCAGGCAATTCGACAATCGTTGCGTTCATCATTTCAGCTTGAGTAGCCTGTCATAGACGGCATGTGCCACTGCATCCTTGCTCATCTGGGTTAAAGGCTCAACACGTCCAGTGCGGTCTATGAGCGTCACAATATTGGTGTCATGGGCAAAACCGGCCCCTTCTTGGGTAACGTCATTCGCAACGATCATGTCCAGATTTTTACCCTTGAGTTTGCGTTTTGCGTTCTGCAAAATATCTTCGGTTTCTGTGGCAAAACCAACCAGGAGACGTCCGTTTTTTTGTTGACCGAGACCAGCAAGGATATCCGGGTTGCGATCAAGGGAAATCATAAATTCTCCGTCTCCCTTTTTGATTTTTTGCAGAGCGACTTCAGCTGGGCGGTAATCGGCGATGGCTGCGGCGGAGACGACCATGGTCGCTTGAGGATAGGCATTGAGCACGGCTTGTTGCATCTCGCAGGCAGTGCGTATGCTGTGGAAAGCAACCCCGCGTGGTGGAACGAGCGAGGTCGGCCCACTGACGAGGGTCACGTGCGCGCCACGCTGCTGGGCAACGCGTGCCATAGCGTAGCCCATTTTTCCTGTAGATCGATTGGAGATGAAACGGACTGGGTCGATCGGCTCACAGTTTGGCCCTGCTGTGACGATGATGCTCTCGGTGCTCAGATCTTTTGGGGTCAAGACCGCTTGGACTTCTTCGACAATGTCAGCCGGATCGGCCAGGCGGCCTGTGCCTTGATACCCGCAGGCCAACTCTCCAGAGCTGGGTTCAACAATGTGATAGCCAATCCGGGCCAGCTTTTGCATGTTTTCCTGAACGAGCGGATGGGCGTACATGTGCACGTTCATAGCTGGAGCGATGAGGACGGGAGCGGTTGTGGCCAGCAGAACGGTTGTTAACAGGTCGTCGGCTAAGCCGTTGGCGAGTTTGGCAAGGACATTGGCCGTGGCCGGAGCAATCAACACCAGATCAGCCGTATCGGCGAGGCGAATATGGCCGATTTCGGACTCTTGTGTCAAATCAAAGGTGTCGGTTGAAACCGAGTTACCAGACAGGGTTTGGAGCGTCAGTGGGGTAATAAACTCTTGGGCGTTTTTGGTCATGATGACCCGAACGTTTGCCTGTGCTTTGACAAGCAGACGAACGATCTCTGCTGCTTTATAGGCAGCGATTCCACCAGTGACGCCTAAGACAACTTGCTTGCCCTGTAGCATGACGAACAGCCCTTTCGCTTATCCTGAACTAGCATCTCATCAGATGCTTGAGTCTATTGGGCCACTTTTTTGTGACTGCCAATGATTCATCCAGCCCTGTCCGACGAGGAGAGCCCCGGCCAGCATTACACTGATTCCAGCCGACTGGTAAGAGGTATCCAGGATGGTTCCTGCCCCGAGAGTGAGCACCAGGCTCCCGAATAAACGCTTGGCCTGACCAGGCAGCTGGCCTGGAACCTGTGGCTGGACTGTTTGCATCGCAGGCTTCCTCTCCAGTTCGTCTTTCAATGCTGCTGCAACCGTACGCACCCGAGAGAGGGCCGTCATATTCGTCGACACAGCCATGAAAATGAGCCCAGCGATCAACACAAAATGCGAAGAGGAACACGAGAGGTGGTTGGCTGCCACGCTGAGCCATGAGGCCAGGCTGAGCAGCGTATAGCGCTCACCGCGTTGCATGAGACCCCCACGACACTCAGTGCCTAGCCCCTCTGCCCGAGCGCGGGTGTAACTGACCATCAGCGAACCAAAAAGTCCAAACACAATGACCCACACCAGCCACGAGTGAGCGAAAAAAACGCCCAGCCCGAGGAAAGTGAAAAACTCGGCATAGCGATCAATGACAGAATCCAGAAACGCTCCGCGCCGGGAGGCTTGTTGTGCTCGTCTGGCAAGACCTCCATCAAGCAGGTCAAGGATGCCGCAGCCCAAAACAAAACACCCGCCCAGAAAAACTCCCCCCAGCGCGTACGCAAGTCCGGCCACCCAGCTGAATCCTAACTGTGCGAAGGTGAGGGACAGTGGCGTGATATGCAGACGCTCTAAGGTTGGTTCAAACGCGGCCAGAGTTGCCCGCATCCAGTCGCCAATGAACTCTCGTCGTGTTTGTGGGGGCAGGTTCAGAAGACTCACTCGGCGAGAAAAACTGCGTATACTCAGACTCACTGCACACATGAGGTACAGGACAATGCCGAGTGCCGCCCAAGGATAGTAGGGAGAAGGGGAAGAGTGCATACCCTCAGTCGGATGTTGCGGACGTTATTAAGTCTGTTCCCATCTTTTTTCTTTTTTGCGAAATCATAACAAAGCTAAGCATAGGCAGAAAACCAAGTAAAGATCGGATCCAAGGTCAGATCCAGGTTACACAAGGATACAACTCGCATGCGGTCTGAATATCGGGCCACAGCGACTGTTTTCTAGCTCTCCTTGACCTTTTCCCCCCCTTTGGCATTATGGGGACCAAGCTGCGGAGTTTTTTTCTTCAGGAGCGTTGCCTTTTTGAGTAATTCTGTGCCTTTGAAAATACCCTCTCCAGACTTTGAATTCGACCCCCAACTCGCTCCCCATGTTCTTGTTGCGGAAGAATTAGCCCAAGTCGAACAACGCCTGACCCAACTCCTGGGCTCGCGGGAACCGCTGCTGACTGAGATTGGGCATTACTTGATCGACGCTGGAGGTAAGCGAGCCCGTCCAGGCGTGGCACTGCTCGTTTTTCGAGCCTGCGGGGGACAGAACCCACACGATATCATCGATATTGCGACCGCCCTGGAACTGATTCATTCAGCCTCGCTGCTCCACGATGACATCATTGACGGCGGAGGCACACGCCGGGGGAAGAGTTCTTCACTTGAGCGGTTTGGCTTGGCTGATACCTTGGTCGCGGGCGATTTTCTGTTTGGGCGTGCTTTTGCCTTGTGTGGACGTTTTGAGGAGCAAGTAATTTCGTGGGCGACCGACGCCTGCATCAGCCTGACCGAAGGGGAAGTCATGCAGGGCCGCTTCCGACGCAACCCTGCGGTGACAGCTGAGGACTATCTTGAAATTATTTCGCGTAAAACAGCCTCGCTTTTTTCACAAGGTGCCCGCTTAGGTGCTTTTTTTGCGCGTGCTTCTCCAGAGATTGTCGATAGCCTGGCGGTGTGTGGTTTCTGTGTGGGGATGGCGTTTCAGATCGTAGACGACCTGCTCGATATTGAAGGCGACGGCAACTTGACTGGCAAGCCGATTGGAATTGACCTCAAAGAGGGCAACCCGTCTTTGCCGCTCGTCCTCGCCATTGGATTGAATGCTGAAGTGAAACAGGTCTTTCAGGATCCGCAGGCCAGCACGCAGGACATTGCTGCTGCGCTTGAACAGGTGCGTTTGTCTGGGGTGCTGATGGAAGTCAAACAGCAGGCTCGTTCGTATGCTCAGCAGGCGCTTGCCTCGGTCTCCGATCTGCGCCCCTCTCTCTATGTTGACAGTCTGCGATGTTTCATCTGCCAGCTGATTGACCGGACAGCGTAGGACTCTTTTGCATTACTCTTGAGCCATTCTTACGTATTGATTGGCATGGAATCCGACTCCCCATACGCTCAGGTCCGCCACATCACACACGCGTTACGGTTCTACGTCGAATCCTTGAAAGAGGCGGGTGTGGTTGGATTGCCATGCACGGCATATGCTGACATGGGAGGGCAGTCGCAGATGTCGTCTGATCGCTCGAATCAATCAGGGGCTTCTGTACAGCCTTCTCCCGAGTCTTCTCTGGAATCGTTTGTCCAAGCCGTTCCAGTCCATAAACAACCTCGCTTGGAACAACCCGCTTTGCAGGTGGTACAGACTTTAGATGCACTCCGGGCAGAAATTGGGGACTGCCGGCGGTGCACTTTATGCGAGAAAAGAACCCAGATTGTGTTTGGTGTCGGCGACCCACACGCGGAACTGGTCTTTGTGGGTGAAGGCCCTGGGCATGATGAGGATATCAAAGGCGAACCTTTTGTTGGCCGGGCGGGACAGCTACTGACCGAAATCATTACCAAAGGCATGAAAATGCGGCGTGAAGAGGTCTATATTGCGAATGTTGTCAAGTGCAGACCGCCTCAAAATCGTAATCCTGAGCCGGAAGAAATCGCTGCCTGTGAGCCGTTTTTACGCAGGCAGCTAGAACTGATCCAGCCCCGCATTATTGTTGCTCTGGGGGCTTTTGCGAGCCAGACGCTGTTAAAAACAAAAACCCCGATTTCCCGACTGCGTGGAGTGTGGCACACTTATCGGGGCATACAACTCATGCCCACGCTACATCCAGCTTATTTGCTGCGTAATCCGAAGGATAAACGCCTGGTATGGGAAGACATTAAAGCCGTGCTGAGAGAGATGGGGAAACTGTAAGCCGTGCATACACGACATATTGTCTACCTCTCTGCCTTAATCTGCTTGACCTGCTTGTTCGTCCTGCGGTTGGGCCAGGGCGATAGTGCGGATGCGCAAGACACTCCAGTATCGTTAGCACCGATTGGCAGCGCGCATATTAATCTCATCGTCGTTGATGCCACGATTAATCCAGCTGTCGCTGATTTTATTCGGGAAAGTATCGATCAAGCGTTCAAAGATGGCGCCTTAGCGTTGATTATTCAGTTCGACACCCCAGGTGGCCTGCTTACCTCGACCAAGACGATTGTCAAAGACCTGCTGGACGCTCCGTTGCCGGTGATAGTGTATGTCGCTCCGGGTGGATCTGGGGCAATCTCCGCCGGTGTGTTTATTACTATGGCTGGAGCGATTGCTGCCATGGCACCGGGAACTACGATTGGAGCGGCGCATCCGGTGGCTGGGGGCGGGCAGAACATTGAAGGCGATATGCGGGAGAAGGTCGAGAATTTTACCGCCTCTTTCAGCGAATCAATTGCCCAGCGCCGGGGGCGGAATGTTGAGTGGGCCGAAAAAGCAGTCCGAGAAAGCGTCGTCATTACTGAGACTGAGGCACTTGAAAAAAAGGTGATTGATCTGGTTGCTGCTGATGTTCAGGATTTATTGCGTCAAGTCACAGATCGGACAGTTGAGGTCGGCAACGCAAAGCAAAAACTTGGCTTTGCCGCAGCGCAGGGGGCAGGGGGATTGTTTCGGGTCGTCACCCAAGAAATGCGTCTCAAGCACAAGGTCCTGAATGTTTTAGCCCATCCGCAAGTTGCCTACCTCTTGATGATGGCCGGAATCTTAGGCTTGTACATGGAATTCGCGAACCCCGGCCTGTTGTTTCCGGGTCTGACCGGCGCGATCTGTTTACTCATGGCGCTGACCGCTTTCCAGGTCTTGCCGATTAACTATACTGGCCTGCTGCTTATCCTGCTTGGGATAGCGTTGCTGGTGACAGAATTGTTTGTGCCCAGTTTTGGGATCTTGGGGGTCAGTGGTATTGTGGCCTTTGTCATGGGCTCGCTGTTTCTGTTTGATTCGTCTGATGCAGAATTTGCCATAGACCGAGGCATTATTTTCACTGTAGCGCTTTGCGCTGGTCTATTTATATTTATTGTTGGCACGCTGTCGATGAAAGCCTACCGGCTGCGTGCTGTCACAGGAAAGGAGGGGCTGATTGGGGAAGTTGGGGAAGTGCGGGTGCGGCTGGCTCCGCGTGGTAAGGTTTGGCTGCACGGTGAGTATTGGAATGCAGAGACTGAAGAGGAAGAGATTGAAGCTGGCCAACCGGTGCGTGTTGTTGAGATCAACCATATGGTGCTAAAGGTGCACAGAGCCAGCTGGTAAGGGCGGCGCGCAGTTATCGGTTATCATTGCCGGAATGGAGGGCTGTATATGTTTGGCTTAGGTCCTGCTGGAATAGTCGTGGTCTTGGTTGTGATGTTCCTGTTCTCTGCCGTGAAGATCCTACGTGAATATGAACGTGCCGTCATTTTTCGTCTCGGACGCCTCATGCCTCACCGAGGGCCGGGAATCGTTATTGTCATTCCTCTTATTGAGACAATGCAGCGGATTGACATGCGAACGCTGACCCTTGATGTCCCGTCCCAAGATGTCATTACGCGTGATAATGTTTCTGTCAAAGTTAATGCGGTGCTCTATTTCCGGGTCCTCGACCCGAGTAAAGCCCTGGTGGAAATTGAGAATTATCTGTTTGCGACCTCGCAGTTAGCCCAAACCACACTCCGGAGCGTGTGTGGTCAAGCTGAGTTAGATGATCTGTTATCAGAACGGGATAAGATCAATACAGATCTACAGGAAATCGTAGATACCCAAACCGACCCGTGGGGTATCAAGGTGTCATTGGTGGAGGTCAAACACATCGACTTGCCCCAAGAGATGCAGCGTGCGCTGGCCAAGCAAGCCGAAGCGGAGCGGGAGCGCCGGGCGAAAGTCATTAATGCTGAAGGCGAATTTCAAGCAGCTCAACGGCTGGCGGATGCCTCTGCTATTATTGAACAACATCCATTCGCCCTACAGCTACGCTATCTGCAAACTCTGTCTGAAATCGCAACAGAGAATAACTCGACGACTGTGTTTCCGATTCCAATCGATCTGTTGAAGCCGTTTTTGATCGGTGGAGAGCAATCTGAGACCTAAGCTCTGCCCAGATGACATCAGATAACATCTCTTCACATTCCTTTGAGACCGTTCCTTGGACCGGGCTCTCATGGAATTTGGAAGACTGCCTCTATCGAGAGCCCGCGCTAGACAGTCTTCTGCTTTGGGTGATACGTCTGCCCGAAGCATTCTGAGGAGACGAACGACTGTCGCATGCCGCTGTCCGATTTTGATTACGAACTTCCGCCTGAGTTGATTGCCCAGGCGCCCGCCCAGGAGCGGACCAGTGCGCGTCTGCTCTTGATTGATCGCCACGCCCAGCAACAGGCCCACCAATTCTCCCATCATCGTTTTGCTGACCTGCCTTCTCTCCTGCCACCTCAGAGCCTTCTGGTCTTGAACGACACCCGGGTGGTGCCAGCCCGCTTGCAGGGCCACAAAGAGACTGGGGGAAAGATCGAAGTGCTGCTTGTCCGCCGTGAGCCCGGCAAAGCAGAAGTATGGGAAGTGTTGTGTAAAGGCGGGCAACATGTCCAAGCTGGAGCCCGAATCGAATTTTCTGCTGAACTCCAGGCTGTATGGCAGACCAAGCCCGAAGCCGGACGCGGCAACCTAGAGTTTTTCCCCCAGGGCGACTTCCGTGAACTGCTTGAGCAGTATGGCGAGATGCCGCTGCCACCATACATTAAACGTCAGCCTGGCGGACGAGAAGAAGACCGCGAACGTTATCAAACGGTATATGCCCGCAGTCCGGGAGCGGTTGCCGCCCCAACCGCAGGGTTACATTTTACCAATGCGTTGATGCAGACCTTGCACCAGCAAGGCATTGAAACTGTGTTTCTGACCTTGCATGTGGGCATCGGCACCTTTCAACCGGTGCGGGTCAATCAAGTCGAAACTCATCGGATGGAGAAAGAGACTTTTTTCATCAGTCAAGAAGCCGCCTGGCAGATCAATCAGGCGAAATCTGCTGGCCGCAAAATTGTCGCAGTCGGGACCACCACAACCCGGGCGCTAGAGTCTGCCTGCCACCCAGATGGTCAGCTGCAGGCTGGCGAGCAGCACACGCAGCTCTTCATTTATCCTGGGTTTCGCTTTCAGCTTATCGACGGCCTGATCACCAATTTCCACCTGCCGCGTTCAACTTTGTTGATGCTGGTATCTGCGCTTGCCGGTAGAGAGCGTATTTTGAACGCGTATGCTGAAGCAGTGGTGCAGCGCTATCGTTTTTACAGCTATGGGGACGCGATGTTGATTGTGTAAGCCAGGAAGAAAAGGAAGAGGCGCCCGCCTAGGGTGTCCCTCCGAGGTCAGTTGCACGCTCGTCCAAAAACGCATACAACAGCCCGGCGAGCCGAATAATATCGTCATATTCCTGCCTCATGTTTCGTTTCAGTGTGACACATACCGATTCTCAGACCCAGGCGCGGCTGGGTTCAATGATGATGGCGCACGGCCCGGTCCAGACACCTGCTTTTATGCCGGTTGCGACCCAGGGAACGGTCAAAGCTATGACGCCGCGCGAACTGCGGGAAATAGGCGCAGAAATCATCCTGGCGAATGCCTATCATCTGTATCTGCGGCCTGGGGTCGAGCGTATCGAGCAAGCCGGTGGGCTGCATCAGTTCATGGCATGGGATGGACCGATCCTGACCGATAGCGGTGGGTTCCAAGTCTTTAGTCTCAAAAGTCTGTGTAAGATCAGCGAAGAGGGCGTCCAGTTTCGCTCCCATCTGGATGGTTCCTCGCATATGCTGACCCCAGAATCGGTTGTCAGGGCGCAAGAACGTTTGGGAGTTGATATTGCTATGGTGTTGGATGAGTGTGTGCCTGCCCAGGTGAGTTACGATGAAGCCGAGCGAGCCAATACGCTGACCATACGCTGGGCGCAGCGCGCCCGAGAGGCTAAAACGCGGGATGATCAAGCTGTGTTTGCGATTGTTCAGGGTGGGGTTTTCCCCGAGCTACGCGAGCAGAGCGCTCGGGCTCTGGTTGAGCTGGATTTTCCCGGGTATGCGATTGGTGGGCTGAGTGTCGGCGAAGATCCTGCGGTGACGCGAAGAATTGCTGCCCACACCGTGCAATTCTTACCCACCACGCGTCCGCGTTACATCATGGGAGTCGGCACGCCAGAGCAATTAGTCCGGTATGTTGGGCTGGGCTGTGACATGTTTGATTGCGTTATGCCGACCCGGAATGCGCGCAATGGGAGTCTGTTTACCTGGAGCGGCAAGCTGAATATTCGGCGCGCGGAATTTGCGTCAGACCAGCGTCCGGTTGAAGAGCGGTGTGAGTGTTATACGTGCCAGCATTTTTCGCGGGCGTATTTGCGTCACTTAGCGGTGGCCGGTGAGATCTTGTCGGCGCGACTCAATACCATCCATAATCTCTATTTTTATCAGTCGCTTATGCGTACAATGCGAGAAGCTCTGGCTGCGGGTCGGTTTGCAGACTTTGCCCGGCCCTTTCTTGAACCGTCACAACCTGTACAACAATCTGCTGAATAAAGAGGAAAAAGTATGCCAAGTTTAGCCTATGCACAGGGAGGAGCCGGAGCTGCTGGGCCAGGACCCTTAGTCCAGTTTTTGCCACTGCTGCTGGTCTTTGTAGTGTTTTATTTTCTGTTGATTCGTCCCCAACAGCAGAAAGCCAAAATGCACAAAGAGCTGCTCAATAATTTGAAGCGAAATGATGAGGTTGTGACTGCTGGTGGATTGTATGGCAAGGTTGTAGAACTCGGTGAAACGGACCTGAAATTGGAGATTGCCTCCAACGTACGTGTCCGGCTCGATCGCTCACGGATTGAGACAGTCGTCAACGGGAAGTCGAAACGGGAAGGAAAGGACAAGTAATGGACAGGGGGCTACTGTATCGGATTGCACTGGTCGCGGCCCTGACGCTTGGGTCTGTCGTGTATCTCCTGCCATCACTGACAACGCCACCCAAGTGGTGGAATACGTTTCTGCCAGATAATAAAATCCGCTTAGGCTTAGACCTCCGGGGTGGCACCTATTTACTGCTGGGGATCGACCTGGATACTGCGGTCAGTAATAGTCTGGACCGGACCGCTGAGGAGCTACGCCGAGCGTTGCGTGCAGGCGAACTGCCTGGAGTGAGCGTCTCCCGTGAAGACAATGCCCTGCGTTTGAAGACGAGCGGCCAGGAGGCCAAAGACAAAACCGAAACCCTGCTGTCCGAGCAGTTCCCATTTTTGATTCGAGACGGAGCGCCGGCGGCTGGCGAGGGAGAGATTACACTCATCTTTGATGATGATGAGATTCGCCGTTTGCACGCCTACGCCGTCGATCAAACCTTGGAGACGCTACGCAATCGGATTGACCAGTTCGGGGTGTCTGAGCCCATTGTTCAACGCCAAGGAGACCAGGAGATCGTCGTTCAACTACCGGGCATTCAAGATACAGAACGCGCTAAACGACTCATCGGCCAGACGGCTGTACTGGAATTCAAGCTGGTTTCCCTGGATGTAAAAGGCAGCGAGGGTACGATTGTACTGAATGGGCAAGACCGCGACCCTATTTCAGGTGAGATCATCAGTTCCGAATATGTGCTGGAAGAAACTACTCTGATGACTGGGGAAATGGTGGCCGATGCTAAGGTCAGACCGAGTGTGGATATCGAAGGCCCGTATGTGGAGCTGATACTGACCAATACCGGTGACGACTTATTTGAGAAGGTCACAGGAGACAATGTTGGTCGTCGCTTGGCGATTATTCTCGATAATACGGTCTACTCTGCGCCTAATATCCGTGAACGGATCGGAGGCGGGCGGGCATCTATTACGGGCAGCTTTGATATTAAAGAAGCCCGTGACTTGGCGATTGTCTTGCGGGCTGGGGCGCTGCCGGCACCAGTCACGATTGCGGAGGAACGCACTGTCGGGCCGTCTCTCGGGCGTGACTCGATCCGCCAGGGCGTGCGCTCCTTTATCATAGGTGGCATTGTCGTCGTCATCTTCATGGCGCTGTATTACAAGCTGGCCGGCATCCTGACTGATGTGGCGGTGAGCCTTAATATTCTATATTTGCTGGCTGCCCTGGCTATGTTTGAAGCCACGCTGACCCTGCCTGGTATTGCTGGGATTATTCTGACCGTTGGTATGGCCGTGGACGCCAATGTGTTGATTAATGAACGCATACGCGAGGAGTTGCGCCTCGGCAAGAGTACCCGAGCGGCTATTGAATCTGGCTACGAACATGCCCGACCAGCCATCTTTGACTCAAATATCACGACCTTTCTCTCAGGTCTGATTCTTTTCCAGTTCGGCTCGGGGCCGATTCGAGGATTTGCCGTGACCCTGTGTATTGGTATTGTGAGTACCTTATTTACCGCTGTTGTAGTCACTCGGGTTGTGTATGATTATTTCTTGACCAAACGGCGCTTAGTGGAGCTGAGCGTCTGACTGAATGTCAAATTGAGTGTTTTGGGTATGTGTGGGTATGCAAATCATCAAAGCTGGAACAACGATTGATTTTTTAAGCTATTCCAAAATAGCTGCTGTTTTCTCAGCGATCATAGTCCTGATTGGAATTGGCACATTTTTTATCCGGGGCGGTTTGAACTACGGAGTTGATTTTGCCGGTGGGACAATCGTGCATGTCAAATTTGCAGATCCGCCGAGTATTGTTGAGGTGCGCCAAACGCTAGCAGAAACGGATATCCCGGATCTGTCGGTCCAAGACTTTGGGCTGGCTGGAGACGAGTTTCTGATCCGTATGGCAGAGGCTGAAACCGATATTTCTGGAAATGAAACGACTGGAGGCAGTCCATCAGTACAGGTCGAGAAAAAACTGCGGGAGACGTTCGGCGACCGTTTGTTACCCATCCAACGGGTGGAAACGGTCGGCCCCAAGGTGGGCCAAAGCCTGCGCCGGGACGGGATTTTGGCCGTCCTGTTTGCCACCATCATGATGGGCTCGTATATCGCGTTTCGATTTGAACCGCGTTTTGGGCTCGGGGCAGCAGTTGCTATTTTTCACGATGTTTTGGTGACCGCAACGGCGATGGTGTTGATGGATATGGAGTTTGACCTGCCTATTGTGGCCGCGTTTTTGACGGTTATTGGGTATTCGGTCAATGATACTGTGGTCGTCTGTGATCGGATTCGGGAAAATATGCGAAAAATGCGCCGGGATACCATGGCCACGATTATCAATCGTAGCGTCAATGAAATGCTGAGCCGAACGATTATTACCTCAGGTACGACCTTGATGGTCATTCTAGCCCTGTTTCTCCTAGGCGGATCGGTCATTAATAGCTTTGCCCTTGTCTTGATGGTTGGGTTCACTATTGGGACCTATTCTTCGATCTACATTGCCAGCCCAATTGTCTTGCTGTGGGATACCGGAGGGCGACGGCGGTGAACCCGCCACAGGAGTCCCAGCCAGTCCAACCCTTAGCCTCTGAACTGCCTGAATCCTCTGGCGGTGTGAAACCTCCTCAAGCCGCCTCTCGGCTGGATGGCTTACCGGAACGTCGGTGGGAAATCCGCCAGGCTGACCCGGAGCGTGTTCGGCTGCTTCAATCTCAGTCCAGGAGTGCTTCTTTCTCTCCACTGATTGCCCGTTTACTGTTTAATCGTGGCCTCGCCACCCCCCAGAAAATTGCGACCTTTTTAGGACCGACCTTGCGGGCTGGACTGCGCTCGCCGCTTTTATTCCCAGACATGGAGCGAGCGGCTGAGCGGCTGTTACGCGCCCGGGCGCAGGGCGAACTGGTGTGTATCTATGGCGACTATGATGTTGATGGAGTGACTGGCAGCTCGCAGCTCTTGCTCTTTCTGCGTGAACTCGGCATGGAGCCTGATCTGTATATTCCGCATCGGACCCGTGAAGGGTATGGTTTGAACGCCGAAGCCATGCGGGTGATTGCTGGGCGCGGGACCAAGGTGCTTGTCACGGCCGATTGTGGAGCTTCGGCCCATGCTGAGGTTTCTTTGGCCCAAAGTCTGGGTATGGATGTCATCATTTGCGACCATCATCATGTCCCCGACGAACGACCACCTGCCTATGCTGTGCTCAACCCGATGGAAAAAGAGTGCCCGTTCTCTTTTACCGGACTGTCAGGTGCTGGAGTTGTCTTTTACCTGTTGATGGGTGTCCGCATGTACTTGCGCGAAAAAGGTGAGACGGAAGTGCCGGATTTGCGCGAGTATCTGGACCTGGTGTGCTTAGGCACGGTTGCTGACTTAGTGCCGTTGGTAGAAGAAAACCGTGTTTTAGTCACGTATGGTCTGAAGCGTATTGCAGACAGTCAGCGGCCAGGGATTCGCGCCCTGAAAGAGGTCAGCGGCGAAGCCGAGGCAACGAGTAGCTATATCGGATTTCGGCTTGGGCCACGCATCAATGCTGGTGGGCGGTTGGCGGAAGCCCAAAAGGCAGTCGAGTTGCTGACAACGACTGATATGGACCGCGCCCGTATGCTGGCCGCAGACTTAGACCAGGAAAATCGTGCCCGTCAAGGTATTGAACAAGAAATCCTCGACCAAGCGATTACCATGGCCGAAAATCTGCCTGATTTGGCTCAGCGCAAGAGCTTAGTGCTGGCTTCCGAGGAATGGCATGCTGGTGTAATTGGCGTTGTCGCCTCACGGCTGGTGGAGCGGTTTTCCCGCCCCGCAATCATGATTGCTTTAGAGGGCAATATGGGCAAAGGTTCAGGTCGCAGCCCCAAGGTTTTTCACCTATATGAAGGGCTGGCCGCCTGTGCTGAGTTGCTGAATGGCTACGGTGGTCATCGTCAAGCCGCAGGGTTATCGATCCAGGCCGATCGAGTGCCGGCATTTGCAGACCGGTTTGAGACTATTGTTCAAGAGCGGGTCGGTGCACCGGAGCTGGTACCGATCATTGAGATCGATGCTGAATTGGATTTGGCTGCGTTGAGTGCGGACACGATTGACGATATTCGGCAGCTGGAGCCGTATGGCCAAGGCAATCCCGAGCCCATCTTTTTGGCCCGGGCAGTGCAGCTTGTGTCTCAACGGGTTGTTGGTGCAGATGCAAGACAGGGCAAAGTCGGCCACCTGAAGCTCGTGTTGCGATCTGCCCAGGGGGGAAGACCGGTTGATGCAATTGGCTTCGGTCTGGGCCATATTGTCCTGCCCCGCGCGGCTCGGATTGATATCGTGTATACGCCAACGATGAACGTCTGGAATGGTTCGGCGAGTTTGCAGCTGCGGGTGCGAGATTTGCGGGCGTATTAAGCCGTACGGTCGCCTTCAGCCTGTCTGCTCGCAAGTGTTGATATACGTTGACCATAGTGGGTGGGTATGGTATATCCGGCATCTTAGCCATCGTACACGGCTCGTTGATGAGGGAGGCTGTAGTGACTTCTGGACACAGAGAAGAGGTGATCACAAACTCGCACGAGAGCAAACTTTACTCAAATTTCTCTCATTTGTACGATCGGATTTTTAATGGACTTTTCACCGAGCGGATTACGAACGCTGTTCGGGATCTGAATATTAAGCCTGGATCAAAAGTACTTGAAGTTGGGGTTGGGACAGGGTTATCGCTTGCCGCCTACCCTCCGCATTGTGAGGTGACTGGAGTCGACCTGGCTCCTGACATGCTGGAGCGCGCGCGAGAAAAGGCCATCGACAACGGCTGGCGTCATTTTCAGCTGATGGAAATGGACGCCTTAAATCTCGATTTTCCAGATAATTCGTTTGATTATGTGACCTCATTCCACGTCATTAGCGTTGTGCCTGACCCAATCCGGATGATGAACGAGATCCATCGGGTGTGTAAGCCCGAGGGCAAAGTCATGATCATTAATCACTTTCGAACGACTAAGCCTTTCCTTGGCCCAATTATCGGTGCGCTGGATCCGCTCACCCGGCGTCTGGGCTGGAGTGCTTCGCTACGTTTGAAGCAAGCGTTCGATGGCGTGCCGATTCGGATTGAAAAGCGGTTTAAGACTTCGCCATTATCGCTCTTCACTGTTGTTGTGGCTGAGAATGAAAAACAGACTCAGAACGGCCATCAGGTTTCCGGTAATGGAGCGGCAGGCAGCTAAGTGACAATGAGGCGGGAGCGATTAAGACTTGGCCCCATACACCTTATAATATGCCTGACCTGATGCTCACGCAGCCCCTCTATTTGGCCCGTGACAAGTAATTGCCTGTCTCTGTATCAACCCGGACCGTTTCACCAATCTCAATAAAACCAGGTACGCGGACAGCCAGCCCAGTTTCCATGGTCGCCGGTTTCAACTCATTGTTGACGGTCGCGCCCTTGAGAGCCGGTGGGGTGTCAGCGACTTCGAGATCAACTGTTTTTGGCAGTGTCACACCGACTGGTTGGCCCTCGTACATATCGACATTGATCTTCAGGTTTGGAGCCAAGTAGTCGATAGCGTCGCCCAATAGTTCTTTGGAAAATTCGAGTTGCTCGTAGCTCTCTGAGTTCATGAAGTGGTAGGCACCACCGGACTCGTATAAATATTCCATCTCTTGCGTATCAAGCACCGCCCGTTCAATTTTGTCATCCGAGCGAAATTTATTTTCTGTTTGCAGACCGGTGCGTAAATTACGCATTTTGGTCTGGACAAATCCACGCTTATTGCCGGGGGTGATGTGTATCAGGTCCATGACACGATAGAGATCGTTTTGATACAGAATGATCGCCCCCACCCGCATCTGGGTTGCTTGCATGAACATAGTTTTTTCCTCCGCCTGGAATGAAATTTGATAAAAAATATCACCGATTTATCGGGTCAATATCGCCAATGGGGCTAATGCAATTGATCTTCTGGTGGAGCTGGCGGGGCAAAAATCGGTGATCCGTGGTGGTGGACGATAAACCACTCATTCCCTCGCTTCTCAAACAGGTTGGTGGTCAGGATCTGTGAGAGTGAGCTTCCACCAGGACCGCCTGACTCCAAGTTTTCAATCAGGACCACCCAGCTCAGCGAGCCTGATACTTCGACCCGCACATCGCTCAAGGTGAAGCGCATCGATTCGGTATTGGTGAAAATACGCTCCCAACTCGCCATCACTGGCCCCCAACCGGCCAGCAGCGGCCAACCCGGATGGACACACTTAATGTAACTCTCTTGCAGCCACATCTTTTCCATCTCTTTGATCTCGAGGGTTTCAAAGGCTTGATAAAAGGCTCTATTGGCTGCCAGTACAGCATTCTGTTCGTCCATATCTCTTTCCCTTCTCCTCAGTTGAGACGCTGCTCTCTGGCCTAGCGTAAAAGAATGGCCTGGTGCAAGCCCATCCTCTTGTTTTTCCTCTCTTTTCCCTGGCATACTGAAGAGATAGGGCTTCTAGAAAATTGGGAGTGAGGAGGCGGTAGGTGTGGAATTACCTAAATGTCGAAAATGTAGCCAAGGTGTGCTCGTACCTCTCTCAGACTTTGGCCTACACGGGGCCTCTCTCGAATATAAGGTCTGGGCCTGTATTAATCCCAGCTGTGGATTTACGATCCGGATCGATAAAGGGGTGATCGTCTACGGACTGAAAATCTACGACGCACGTCGGCGTGAGTTCTAAGTTGTTCTCGGCCGCTTCTTCGCAGCCATTCCAGGGTATCCTTATCCGACCCTCCCTGTTTGTTTGAAATCGTTTGAAATTCTGCTTGTGCTCGACTCCTTTTCTGCAACCGACGGCGTCTGATTGAGTTGCGGTCCTTTCTCCTCTTTGCCAAAGTACTAGCAGAGACCTGCTGAGATGTGCTTTAGAACAAGATCAAGATTCATTTGGGTGAGGTGATATTGTGAAACAAGCACTAGCTGGGGTACGCGTTCTCGACTTTACGCAGGTTATGGCAGGACCGTTTTGTACGATGCTGCTGGGCGACCTTGGAGCCGATGTGGTCAAAGTCGAGCCACCGAGCGGGGACACCACGCGTGGCATGGGCGGACGGCAGGGTACGGAGAGCACTGGATTTTGGGCAGTCAACCGCAATAAGCGTGGTATGGTCCTGAATCTTAAAGAAGAAAAATCCCGCGAGGTTGCGCGCAAGCTGGCCGCATGGACGGATATCTGGGTAGAGAACTATCGCCCCGGCGTCATGGATGCTTTTGGCTTGGGGTATACAGAGCTACGAGAGATTAATCCACGCTTGATCTATGCCTCTGTTTCAGGATTTGGTTCGACCGGTCCGTATGCAAAGAAAGGTGGTTTTGACCTGGTCGCCCAAGGCATGTCGGGCATTATGTCAGTGACTGGCGAAGAAGGCATGCCGCCCGTCAAATGTGGGGTACCAATCGCAGACCTGGGAGCGGCACTGTTTGCCACCCAAGCCATTCTTGCTGCCTATATTCATCGCCAAAATACGGGTGAGGGACAATATATCGACACCTCACTGCTTGAAGCAGGGGTGGCTTTATCCGTCTGGGAATCGACCCAGTATTTCTCTCGGGGAGAAATCCCAGAACCAATGGGCTCTGCGCATCGCATGTCTGCACCGTATCAAGCCATCAAATGCTCCGACGGATATATCAACCTAGGCGCAGCCAACAAACGTACTTGGGAGCGTTTTGCCCAAGCGATTGAACGACCACAGCTTGTTGAGCGGGAAGAGTATGAAAACGAGCGAAAACGGGTCGTGAATCGGCACCTATTAACCCAGGACATTGAAGAGGTCACGAGTACCAAGACCCGCGCTCACTGGCTGGCTGTCCTCGAAGAAGCCGGCGTGCCATGCGGACCCATCTCAAACTATGCTGAAGTCTTTGACGACCCGCATATCCAAGCCCGTGGCATGGTCCAAGAGATGGATCACCCAGTTGGTGGAAAAGTCCGGGTGCTGGGTCCGGCCGTCAAAATGTCAGAGACGCCTGCTCGCCTTACCCGGCGTTCGCCACTGTTCGGAGAACACACGGCTGAACTGATGCGTGAGGTCGGATATTCGGATGCCGAGATTCAAGAGATGAGTGCGGCTGGAGCGGTTGTGCTGGGTGATGATGGGAGGGAAGAGTGAGGCTATTTTCTAAAGAAGGCAAACAGAATACCTAAGAGTGCACCAAGTTGGCCTGCCCAGAAAATGAACATCCACCGGATTAAGTCGGCTTTGGCTTCGGAAATAGAGGCTTTCACCTCGGCAATCTTGCCCTCAAGTTTGGCTTCTGTCTGTGCGATACGAGTGTTGAGCTTGGCTTCTGTTTCTACGATACGAGTGTTGAGTTTGGCTTCTGTTTCTACGATACGAGCGTTGAGTTTGGCTTCTGTTTCTACGATTTTGACATCGATCTTTGCTGCTTCCTCAGATAATCTCCTCTCAAACCGCTCCTCGACAAAGAGCAGGACATCATCCCCTGGCATGCTGGGCAGAGCCATTCAGAAGCTCAACTAGGGCATTCGCCCCGTCTTCACCGAGCTTATCGCGCAGCACCTTAGGGACGACAATAATTGACACGTTAGCCTCCTGCATCACGCTTGACCATAACATTGGAAAAGATATGAAAGCAAGGTAAAGTCTGTCCCGCCAGGCCCTGATCTCCTGATCTAATGGTGCGCAAACAACTGCGCAGCATAAATAAATACCACCCCAGCAAGAGTCGCCAAAGGCAGCCAGCGGGAATGGCTGGCATCGTGTGCGGCAGGCAGCAAACTGCCCGCACCGAGATACAGAAACACCCCGGCAAACCATCCGAGCAGTAAGGCCAACTGTGGCGTGGCGAGCGCCACATAGCCTTGCAACCAGACCCCGAAGATTGGGGCGATTGCAGTCACGCTCAGCATGGCTGTTGTTGCTCGGGTCGAATGCTGGGTGCCCAACATTAATCCGGCAACGCTGGCCCCATCAGCGAGTTTATGCAGGGTCACCCCAATCGCAATCGCCCAGCCGACCTGATCATGAATGTGGAACCCTTTGCCGATCGCGAAGCCGTCAATCAGACTGTGGACAACAATGCCCATTGCGCCGAGGACTCCGGCATGCGGAGCATGTGCGTGGTGGGACTCTTGCACGTCAGGCGTCTCACGATGGTGGGTCGCATATTCAAGCAGGTAGAAACACAAAAATCCAAGCACGCAAGCGAACAGCAGATGATGATGGTGGAAAGGACTGTGCGCCGATTCCAACAGCTCTAAGGCATCGGGTAAGATTTCCATGAAGGCGCCAGCCATCAACGCCCCAGCGCAGAAGGCAAACAGTACCCCCTGCTAGGTCCGAAAACGTAAGGCTAGAAATCCGCCCGAAAGTGTGATGACGCAGGTCGCACACGCAATCCAGAAGGCAGTCCTAGAATGGGCGAGAGTACACTTTTGGGATAGAGTTGCAAGTGAGTAGGCAGGATGTCTCCAGGCGAGGCAAGCATGTTCTTGTCGCCTGAATTGTTAGCCTGCGTTCCATCCAATACGAAGCCGCCGAAATAGCCACGCGAAGACCATGAGGAACGATAAACACGCCGCAGCCATTTGCCCAGGGGGGTAGTCATACTCGTTAGCCAGGACAAAGGCGACGACACCCATCCCTAGCGAGACCGCTGGAGCGACCAGAAACAAGTGCCGAATCTCCCGACACACGTTTTTGGCAACAAGTGCAGGTAAGACTAAGCTGGCAAAGCCAAATACCACGCCAGAGACATGGACGGAACCCCCGACAGCGACTCCCAGCCAGATCGAAATCAGGCGATTCCAGAGGTCTACCCGGAGTCCGACCGCACGAGCCATCTCCGGGTCCATAACCAGGAGTAAGGCTTGACGGTAGCAAAAAAACAATGTCGTTGCCGTGGCAAGGAACATCACGGCAACGATCCACACGTCTGTTTGCCTCGCTCCGATGATCGTGCTTGATGACAAGCGATTGATCTCTTCCATGCCGATAGGACTCTGTGACATCAGCAGGATGGACAGGCTGATCGAGACGATAAAGAGCCAGCCGGTGATTGCTTCGTGGGTTTCTTGGCCTCCGCCTCGGTCTCCCGACGCAGTCAGGAGCGCCGCAAGCACGGCAAAAAGGCCACCCATGACTGAATGAAAGAGATCGGAGTGCCACCAACTGTGAGGATCGGGGGTGATTGCACTGCCGATCCAAATTCCAACGGCAATACCAAGCATGGATGCTTGAGAGACGGCTGCGCCAATAAAAATTTGATCACGGGCAACAACCAGGACGCCAAGTAAGGCTAGCAGAAGGCCGATTAACCAGCCTGACAGATATGCATGCTGAAAGAGCGGCCACGAATCGAGAAAATGCTCGATCACGCCAGGCTCCCGCTCGCAGACTGAAGTGTTTCTGTTTCCTGTGTACCGCCCGTGAGGGCTTGATTCGTCAGCAGTGTTCCGCTCGCGACTAGGCCAATACGCGTCGCATAGCGAGCCGCAATATTCACATTATGAGTGACAAATAGGATAGTATTCCGTTCCTCAGTGTGCAGCACGGACAAGGTTTGCAGGAAAGCGTCTTCCTTGGGGAGGTCAAGATTATTGGTCGGTTCATCGAGGATCAAGAGCGTCGGGCGGCGAACCAATGCACGTGCGACGAGGGCCCGCTGGCGCTGACCACCGGACAGCGACCAGTAGTCCTTATCGGCCATGTCTGATAAGCTCGTCTTTTCGAGAGCCCAGGCGAGGCGCTCGCCTTGTTGTGCGCGACTCGCTCGAATCCCAACCAGCCCCAGCAGAGTAAACTCGCGCACTGTAATCGGTAGGGTCGGGTTTAAGTCACAGCGCTGGGGGACAAAACCCATTCGCTCACGGCGGCCAAGTTCAGGGTGAAATATCAGCTGTCCTGCCTGGGGCTGAAGCAGTCCGAGCAGAGCGCGTAGCAAGGTCGTTTTACCAACTCCATTCTGACCCAGAAAGCACCAGAACTCGCCTGCTCCGATAGTAAGATCCACGTCGCGAAGGACAGTCTTTCGACCGTAGCCAAGAGACACTGCCTGAGTTTGCAGGACAATCTCACTCTTATCCATAGTTTATACCAGCGCACGATGTTCTGGGCTGTCACAGTCCAGACAGGTATAATATAGGTGTCGGTTCAGCAACCACCAGGACAATCTCTGAAGTATCTTCGTCAAACAATCTGCCTGCCGCAATCAGCGGGATCGCTGCTCCGAGCGAGAAGAACACCTGAGTGTTTTTATGCTGCCAGAATTCCCAGCATAGCCTCCCCACCGCCAAGACTAGCGCAAGGCTTAGCAGGACCATTTCTGTCATTTCGTCAGCCAGAAAGCTCAGGCCAAGCATTGGCACCACTGTTCCTAAAACCGGAGTACGCATGCAATGGATCGCATACGTGAGAGACAGTCCAGTCCCAATCTGATCTCCCCACACGGCTCAGTGGTCGGAGGCGACGGTGACAGGGCTGGAGACGCTCTCCTGACTCATGCTGCTCCTCCCAAAGCCGCAGACAGCTGTTTGACGTTATAATCGACCATATCGAGATAATTTTCCGTGCCAGGCCGAGCTCCTCCTTGATGGGCCATGTTGACGACAGTCGCCCCAGTATTCTCGGCAACAAACTGGGCATAGCGAGGATCATAATACGCCGATGCCAAGACAGCTTTAACGTTATTTGCCCGCATCAGCTCGATAACGGACTGCAGGTGACTCGTTGTCGGCGGAATACTCGGTAGAGGTTCGAGGTGCTGGATAAGATTGAGGCCAAACAGTCGGGCAAAATAGGGCCACTGGATGTGATCTGCTACGAGTTTTGCTCCGTGATACGGTTGCATTATCCCTAACCAGCCGTCCAGCAGAGACGCTTCGTCCTGGCTGGTGAGGAATTGGTCCAGTCGTCCACGTTCGGCTAGGATAGCCAGTTTTTCAAAGTCATATTTGTTATACAGGGCTTCCCCAACCAGGGCGGTACCGAGCCGTTGGCGGAAATCGTGGTAGCGTTCGCTGAAGTGCGAACCATTTCCCGGGCGTAGCGCGGTGAGGCGATCACGCAGGAGGAGAGCCACCCGCAAACCATTGATTGGATTCAGCAGAAAATGTGGGTTGCCCGAGGCATGCACATCACCCATGGAGCGATCCACGCTTGTCGTGGGTACGGCAAGCGGGGTGATCGCGACCGAGGCGTCAATATAACCCTGGCTACCAGGGAGTATGGCCGCATTGCGAGCGCCATTGATCAGGACGCTCGCCCAGCTAGCTTCTAACTCTAGGCCACCTTGGACGTACGCATCACATTGGTTCAGGGCTTTGATGAAGCTTGGCTTGGGCACAACAAAATGCGGATCTTCCGTGCCTTTGGCAAACACGGTGACGGTCACCTGATCGCCACCAATTTCGCTCACCAGACTACCAAGCTCGGGTATAGTGGCACACACTGAGAGAGACTGAGCGCGAGCGAGAGTAGTGAAAAAGAGACTACACACAAGACTAAAAATGAAAACTCGATAGTGATATAAGCTGAACATAGGAAATCTCCTGAGGGTGATTTTTTCAGCTAGAACTGATGCGCGGCATGCGCACCGTACAGCCACTCGAAGCCGAGCCACACACTATGGGCATTGGCACGGAGGTGTGAAGCGTGATCGAAGTTGTACTGCAAGCGAATACGAGAAAATTCCGTCGGCCACCAGGTGAGGAGTGGTGAAAAGCGGTGACGATCATCCCGGAGAGCATCGTTCCGTCGGCCGTCAATGCTTTGTCCACTTCCCCCCGCGTACTCATAGCGAAGCCCAGCTTCCCAACCGAAGCGAAAACCGTAGAGCCACTGTGTGTAGAGGCCCCAGTCTTTGAGCGTCCGGCTGGGGAGGGTGATGATGTCGCCATCCTCTGCTGTGCCGATAAAACGGTCTGCATGAAAAGCGCGTTTCATGACTTCTGTCTGCCAGGTCAGGGATGGCCAGCCACGAAAGTTGCTAGCCGGATTCCAGCGCCACTTCATATCGAGGCCGTAAATCCAGGTATCTCCATCGTCTCCAGTCGCGTTCGGGCCGTAGAGACCGGAGAGTCCCAATACTCCGGTAATCTCATCCGTTAGATCAATCGAGCTATTCCAGCGGGTGAGATACACAAAGTCACCAAAACCTTCAATGACATTAGCTCCAGACTCTGGCCGTCCGCCAATTTGGGAGCCTTCAAAGGCGGCTTCCTCGCCTCCCTCTTCATGCCCATGTTCCTCTTCATGCCCATGTCCCTCTTCGTCTTCTTCTCCGCCACCGGCATGACCATGACTATGCCGTTCGCCCCGGAAGCTAGCCATGGTCTCTCCGTTGGCGTTTTGCATGCCAAAGTGCAACTCTGAGAACCACGGGGTCGGCGCGATCCACGCGGCCCGAAAGCCGGTTTGGCGCATGCCGTCACCACCAAACAGGCGCGAGTTGATCACTGGCTGATCGACCCAATCCCATTGATGCGGATGCTGCGGATTGATTTGACCAAATTCGGTCAAGAAATGTCCGACTTCGAGCTGGAGGTTGTAGGGCAGGGAGGTGGTTGTCGCAAAGGCTTCTTCTAGCTCGACAATAGTGTCTCCTCCGACTGGGTCGATCGCAGCAAACAGATGCGTCTCGCCTCGAAAATATGGATCAATCGCTCCGCTGAAAGAAAACTCGGCCTGTCCCAGTGTAAAGCCACGTCGGTTTGGGTCATGCGCTCCGCCTTGGAGTGTAGACAGAGCCGCCCCTTTTTCATTCGAACCACCTGCATAGAGTAAGAGGTCAGTTGAAATATCAATGAGGCGCAGCTGCGCTCCGCCCCCCAAAGGGCGCGACCATAGCCCTGCCGGCTGTGACGTGGACAGTGGCTGCCTCCCTTCCGCTTCGCTTTCTTGCAGGGCTGTGTCGAGTGGTGAGGCAATCCGCTCAGCAAAAGCATCAGCCTGTCGTTTTCGGCCTACTTCGACTTGTTGAGGAATGCGTTCATCATGATCCGTTATCTCGCGCTGCATTTTGAGAATCGAGTTTTGCAGCTGCTCGACCGTCTGTTGGAGGCCCTGGACTTGTTGTCTGAGCACTTCTACTTCAGCCGAGTCGTCAGCCTGAACGTTCGAAGCAGCCAAGAACATTGTCCCACAAACAGCAATCCTGCGAACACATCGGCACAATACTCGTGCGTATGTACTCCTCATCATTATCTCCCTACTTGTGATTTTTTGCGATATGATTACTATTGCAATCAAATTACATATGATTTGAAACGTGTCAAGCCGTTCTGTTTATCGCGCGTTCTGTGTTCAGGAAAAACAGTAGCAACGAGGAGGGAAAAAGACAGGAAGAAATGGATAAGTCAAAAGAAATCTTTATGAGACACTCTCGTACTCATGCTGCAAAATTTCGATGTCACGCAGTACCTGATCAATGAGACCAGCCTCGTTGCCTCGGTAGTAGGCACGGATACGGAACTCGGGGTCAATGAGGACAAAACGGTCGGTGTGGACAATTTGTTCGAGCTGGGTGTGTTGTGTATGTGGGCCATGGGATCCTTCTGGCGGCGCGTTCACCTCGTTCCTCGTGTTCCTCTTGTTCCTCTTGTTCATCATGGCTAACTGAAATCCCTCTTTGACCAAGTGCTGAACTGCATTCAGCTCGCCGGTGAGAAAAAACCAACGATTGGGGTCTGCGCTATGTTTGTCTGCATAGCTCTTGAGCCGTTCCGGGCTGTCCCATTCCGGATCAACGCTAAAAGATAGCAGCCGGACTGAGGTCTGGCGGGCGCCCTCCAACGCTGTTTGCAGTTTCGACATCCGAGCCGACAGCAATGGGCAGACTCCCGGGCAGCGGGTGAACACAAAATTTGCAATCCAGATATGACTGGCAAGTCTTTGCCGGGCAAAATGCTGACCGCTCCGCTCAACGAGCTGGAAGTCTGGGACCGTCTGATGAACAGGTAAACGATCTGGAGAGCCAGGCTGGGGTTCTGCGTGGAAGATATGCCATATCATAATGGCACTCATCCCTAAGAGCGTGACGCACAAAACACACCATACGACTCTAAGAATTTTGAGTGGGGTAAAAGATGTACGATCAGTTTGGGCAGGCATATGAGGTTTTTCTAAAAGAACGCTATTTTCCCACTGTCTATCAGAGCTTTTATGTGGAGTGCATCCCCCACACCGGTTTTTAGGGCACAGGGCGCACCCTACGAGAGGTTAGCCAACGTAGGAAGAACACAGGTGCCTAAGTGGATTCGATTGGAGAGGGGGGAGCTCATAGTGGGAACTGATAGGAGGAGAGAGCAAACTCCTCTAGCGAAATGGATACGGAAGCAGATGATCTTCCGCACACAAGTCGTGGATTGAAGCACATCCCAGGAGTCGCATTGTATCCTCAATTTCTTTTTTCAGTATGCTAAAAGCCTTGCGAACACCTATTTCGCCACCTGCCCCAAGCCCGTAAATATACGCCCGTCCAGCGAGCACGGCATCAGCTCCATGCGCCAATGCAATGACCACATCTCCGCCTGAACGAATGCCGCCATCTAACAGGATCTTCATCTCGGAGCCTTTTAGTCTGGCCACAATGTCTTTCAGCATGTACAAGGTCGGGTAGACGCGATCCATCTGCCGTCCACCATGGTTGGATATGACAATGGCGTCCACGCCATTGTCTACCGCGAGCTGGGCATCTTCAACGCATTGCACGCCCTTCAGGATGATTGGCTTATCCTTCCCCCAGACTTCCCGAATCCAGGGCAGATGCTCCCAGGTGACGACTGACGTGCGCAGTTGAGTCCCAACATCTGTGTACGGCATTGGCTGTCCGTCGTTCTGTATAACGTTCCGGAATTGCATCATCCCGCCATCCGCGTAAAAACTCTTCAGCCAGGAGAGGTGCCGCAGCATCTGTGGACCAAATTGCAGCTTCTGGAGCGGGGTGCCGTTAATCGCTTGTGGGGCGCCCATCCATTCATGCTGGGCGCGATTACCAGCAACAGCCGTATCAATCGTCAGAACGAGCGCAGAGTAACCCGCGTTTTTTGCTCTCTCGATGCCGCGTGCCGCCACTTCTTTGCCACCGACTAAATACAGCTGGTACCAACACGGTCCTTGTGAGGCTGCTCTCACCTCTTCCAGGTCGGTTCCGGTCAGGGTTGAGAGCGTGCATATCGTTCCCGCATCGCCAACGGCTTTTGCTGCAACGGCCTCTCCACGCGGCCACAGCATCCTGGGACTTCCTATTGGACCGGCGATAACGGGCAAGCCGATCTGATGTCCAAGAATTTCAGTCCGCATCTCGACCGTGTCCAGCTGTATCGCAGATCTCGGCTTAAAACGTTCTCTTTGAAAGGCTTCCACATTATCTCTGAGAGTGATCTCATTGTCGGCTCCACCGCGATAATATTCTCTCACGATTGGTGGGACACGCTTCTCCATAACCTGGCGGAGATGATCCACGGTGACGCACTTTTCGACCCTTCTTGCCCATCGCTCAACACTCCTTGCATGGGTACGCTGGAGGTATGCTTGAAGCAACTCTAGTCCAGCACTTCGTCCGCCGCTTTGTCTCAGACCGCTGGTCTCTTCAGATGAGAGCCTGGGATGGGGATCGGGAGTCTGTCCGAGAGGGAATGGATGAGGATGAGTCATAGCTGCGGTCCTCCATAATAATTCTTGGATGCTACGCGTATTTATTGGGCTTAGATAACCTAAGTGTGGCGTTGAGTAAAGAAAATGAGTCTCAAGCTTGTCCAAGATGGGCCGTTGCTGGGCCGTTGCTGGGCCGTGAAGTTCATGGGCGAGCTTTAACACTGTTCAATTGCAAAAAAAGACTCCTCCTTATAGAGTAGGAAAGGTCCACTCAGGAGAAGCAAGGAGTTGGTCTATGAAGTCACCTCAGCGCTCTTATCCCCCGATGAGCGAAGCACGGACAAGTATTCGCTCTACCGGATTGCGTAGTACAATGCCTCGGGTTGCTGTGCTGAGATATTTGCAAGCCGTGACGACCCCGCTCAGCCATGCCGAGATCTTCGATGCGCTGGAAGAGCAGGGATTTGATCGTGCCACAATTTATCGCAATCTTGTGGACCTGACGGAAGTTGGCCTACTGGTCCGGACAGATGTTGGGGACCACGTATGGCGTTTTGAACTGCGCCAGGCTGGTCAAGGTGAGCAGCAAACAGAGCATCCGCATTTTATGTGCACCGACTGTGGTGACGTTACCTGCCTGCCCGAGATGAGTGTCCGTATACAACCGGCTGCGACTGTCCCACGTTCTGTGCGTGCCCAGCAAGTCGAGGTTCAGCTCAAAGGATTATGCGATCGGTGTACGTAGTGAAAGGACAGATAGGGGAACTTCCGTTGTCAGTATATTCGTGTATGATACCCGGTCTCATGACAATCGCGTAAGGAGTACGAAACTAATGGCAAGTCGTATACGAAAAAGTGATACCGTCCAGATTATAGCGGGCAAGGATAAAGGCAAAACTGGCGATGTCCTCCAGGTTTTCCCCAAGGAAGGCAAGGTCACTGTGCGTGGCCTCAATATGGTCAAACGCCACATCAAGCCGAACCAACAGCAACAGCAAGGCGGTATCGTCGAGAAAGAAGCCGCCTTGCAGATCTCAAACATTATGCCGCTCGACCCTGAAGACGGTCGTCCGACCCGGATTGGGTTTAAGGTTGTTGAAGGGAAGAAGGTCCGTGTCAGTCGGCGGACGGGAAAAGTGCTCGATTAGAGCGCCTTGATTTTTGACTCATAAAAGAAAAAGGCCGGGGGAGTAGCACTCTCTCGGCCTTTCTTATTACGAAGATCGGAATTTGACTATTTCAGTCGGACTTCTTTGTACATCACGTGCTTGCGGACGACGGGGTCAAACTTTTTGACCTCGAGTTTATCTGGCTGTAACTTTTTATTCTTGGTCGTGACGTAGAAATGGCCCGTTCCAGCTGAGGATTCCAGTTTAATTTTATCGCGCATCTGCTTCCCTCCTTATTAGGCTTTAATGCCCCGCTGGCGCATATCCTTCAGGACACGTTCGATCCCGAGCTTATCAATTGTACGGATCCCGCGGGTACTCAAACGGAGGCGAATCCATCGTTTTTCACTCGGTACCCAGAATTTGTGGTGTTGTATGTTGGGCAAAAAACGTCGTTTTGTCTTATTGTTAGCGTGGGACACGTTATTCCCTGTCTGTGGGCGTTTCCCAGTTACTGGACACAGTCTCGACATGAAAAAGTCTCCTCATCATTGTCTGGAATAAGGGTGAGAGTCAGTCTTTATAGCACAGCAGATAGAACAGAGCTATGGTGCCTGTCTTTTTTACAGGCCAAATGGTAGGGAGGATGTATGAGGATGCCGGATAGTTTCACGATCTTCCTCCTGCTCGTCCCTTTGGTCTCTCTTCTCGCCTGCGAGAAGGAGCCGTCTCCACAGACTTTTCAGGCACACGGGATTGTTGAAGCGGTTGAAGCAGAGCAGGGCTCTATTGTCATTGTCCATGACGAAATCCCTGACTTTATGCAGGCCATGGCCATGACATTCAAGGTTCCTCATCCGATTATGCTGAAAGACATTCAGCCCGGTGATGAGGTAAATTTTAGCCTGATGCTGGCCCGGGACGGTGTCTACCTCATAACGATAGAGCCCGCAGCGGAAAAATCTGGCTAGAGGCAAGCGAAGAGCATACGGAGTCGTTAGCGCGGGACACTCCAGACCAGGGATCTAGGCAGGACAGGTCAAGCGATCGGGAATACGACGATTGCGCTTGTACGGATTGAGTTGGAACTACGGATCTCGTTTCTTGTTTTCCCTTGGCAGGGCATAAGCGAAGCAGACAAAACTACAGGACCATGGCAGCGGCAATGACAAACTGCGGCAAAGACACGATTAGCGGCTTTATTGGACGGAACCGAGCCTTCCGACGACAAAAGGTGATCTATGATTCATCTGACCGAAGAAAACTCTTTCTTGCAATTACTTCACTGGAACAAGGAATTCCCCGCCGGTAGTGTGCAAGACCCGCTTGGCCTCAACCCAGGCTGGCTGCACGCATAGCAACAAAACTGTTGCATTGTATTACCTCAATCACCCCACGGGCACGCTATTACTCATTTTACGCTTGGTGTCTGCAAGACTATTTTGACAATGAGAAAGGAACGCCTGGAGACCGAGGATGGTCGCAAGCGATCGTCCAACGCGAGCGTGCCTTAGTCCTCGGGAGTGTATTGCATCACGATGGTCACCCCTGTGATGGAGGCGGACTCGGAGGGTCAAGTAGAGCGGAAGAATTAGTTGCGCGTGGCGATCTAGACCAGATTGATCTTGCAAAATGGCATCATCTGAAGAACCGAGAAGGGAACTTTGGTCAAGCCTATAAGGGGTCACTCATCAATTTGGGTTATTTTGAAACACACGAAGATCAAGTCCCAGTCCAAGGTGATATGGAAACAGCGGGAGAAGAGGTAAACGAAGACGTTCAACAGTACGAAATTTCCGGTCTACAATCTCTTGCCTACCACCTCGCAGAATCCTTTGCCCAGTCCGTAGCCCATACGCAATACATGCGGGACGGGTGGTCTCTCAAACGGACATGTTCGCCTGACGTGCTCAAAGAGTTCGGCTCGGCTGCAGGCTTGTGTGAGCTCGCTTCTTGTGGACAAAGTATCGACCGGTCCGCACTCCGTGAGGTGTTCTTCTCGGCAGACGCGCTTCTATATGCTGACCCAGCGCATCGGAACCGACGACTGTCATTGACCCTTATTTTGTGGTTAGTCCAGAGGTGTGAGGAGGATCGCCTTGCGTTCACAGAAAATCGGTTCAACTCTGCTGTGTTTTATCATCGAATTCCGACTGAAGACGAACCAGCGTCCTTTGTAGATGTCGTTTTCCCCTCTGTTCTCCGTGTTATCGCCGAGCGTTGGCGTCAATTTTACTTTCACTACTATCTCACGGTTGCGTTACAGTCGCTGTTCGTCAGCGTAGTTCGCGAGATCCGGGGACACCCGGCGGGTATCACTAAAGCCACTTTACTGCGCCGATTTGAGAGCCAAACAATTCAGACAAAGATTGCCGAAATACTTGGGGTATCGCTCGCTGCGCCGTTTCTCGACTTGACGCCCACGCAGACCCTGCGGGCCGGTGGCATCAGCCTGGGTGAGAGTTCGGCAGACAGCATGTCTACGACAGCCCCGGACATCGCCTCGCCTTTGAGCGAGCGGTCTTTATCGATCGCCTTGCTTGATGACGAATTGGCGAATCAGGCGGTAGGTCCTGCTTTGGCTTTGACCCTCCTCTTCGTCCTTCTTTCTCGTTATCAGCGAAGCGTCCGTGACGCTGACGACCGCTGGCATAAGGACAATGTCTATGACCCTTACAGCGACGCTTCACTGCCAGGTATTACGGATTTCCTCCGCAGGAATTTCGGTGACCAATGGGGGCATCAACCTAATCGAGAGATCTTCGCTGCCGTTCTGTGGCGGTTTGTCATCAAACAGCATGAAATTATGTCTTATGAGCGTGGATTTGGCGGCAGTCCCGCCCTGCTCCGTGTCGATGGGGATACGGTTATTCCTACCGAAGCAGATTATGTTGATCCGTCCGTAGCTAATGGCCGACTGCCAAGTGCCGTCCAGATCCTAAAAGATTTGGCACTCATGCAAACACATTTCGATGAAGATAGGCTGTTACCCCTCACAGCAGACGGGATGAAGTGGCTGCAGCGTATACTGGAAGAAGAGGCCAGTGATGCAAGAGCTTAATCTCATTGATTGTTTCAATAAGGCAGCGGCGCAATCTGTCCTCATCGCAACCTATGAGTTCAACCCGGAGTTCTTCGAACGAAGGCTGCTGGTACTGCGGGGATTTGAGACTGCCTCGCGTATTGTCGTCTTCATGGACGCGAGCTGCTACACCGAGCTTCTGCGCGGGGGCTTAGCAGCTGCCCCTGGTTTCAATCAGCGTTATCTTGTCATCCCGGTTCGCTGGCGACCAGGCGTGTTTCACCCCAAGTTGTATTTACTGCTGGGGAAGAAAGATTCTACGTTCATGGTAGCGAGCGCAAATTGCACCAGCCCAGGTATCGCCTACAACCTGGAACTTTGTAACGTCGTGAGGCTCACAGGGCAGGCTGACCAAGATGACCCTGAGCAGGCTGCCACAGTCCGCCATGTTATCCAGACCGGGTATGAACTCTTTCGCAGCTTCACACAGTATGCCGACCTGCTGGCAGAACCTCTGGAAGAGGAGGTGTTTCAGCCGATTGAAATGGAATTCCCCTGGCTTGATCGGCGGATCAGGCACATTGGATCTCCCTCGGAAGTCGAACTCCTTCATACGCTCCATAACGGGCTCTGGCCGCAGATCTGCCAGCGGTTGGGTCGGCAAGAAATCCAGCGGATCACTATTCTCTCTCCGTTTTACGATCGGGATCCTAGTTTATTTGCGCGGCTGAGGCATCACTGGCCTACAGCGAATGTGTCTGTATATGCGCAACCAGAATATGCTAACCTCCCCGCGACCACGGTCCATGCTTGGGCTAGAGAAAACGGGTTGAAGGTGGCATTCCACGCCTTGCAGCCTAAGCCTGGGCGATCAGTGCACGCTAAGGCGCTCGCATTTGAGAC
The DNA here is from genome assembly GCA_965231765.1 of Binatia bacterium. Lineage (GTDB taxonomy): Bacteria > Desulfobacterota > Binatia > Bin18 > Bin18 > JAAXHF01. The sequence continues at coordinate 759,349 of OZ246887.1, read as the reverse complement.
CGCTGCAGAAACGTGCTGGCTGGTCGGTAGTGCGAATTTCACCTCGGCGGCCTTAGATGGCAAAAATTTTGAAACCTGTCTCTGGTTTCGAACAGAAGAATGCGTCCATGAATTGTTCCAGCACGACGAAATTAGAGTCGAAGGCATCAAGCCTGAGGATTTTGTACCAGGTGATCGAGCAGCACCTGAAGTGAAGCCGGGCTTCGGAGAAAAAGGGCTAGCTCTTATCTCGGCTATACTCTCGCCGCGCTCCACACTCACGGTCCAATGCGAGTTGCCGCGGGGACGTGTATGCCACGACGTGACCTTGCTGATTACCAATACTGATGAAGCATCGCCCTGTCTGTCTTATAAGCTAACGATACAGGGTGAGCAGTCTGTAAAAGTTCAGATTAAAGAGTCACAAAAGTCTCTCATTCGCAGAGCCGCCGTGTGTTGCTTAACGGCCTCCGTGGAAGGACAGTTCATAACGAGTCCCCCGGTCGCTTTTGTACAACTTGGCCAGCTGTTTCGAGAACGAGGAGAGAGCGGCAGTTTGGCGAATCGCCTCCGTCATATCGAAGAGACAGGGGAAGGATTAGTCGAGTATCTGGACAGCCAGGAAGACATCACGGAGGCAATCCATTTCTTGCAACAGTGCAGCATTCGCTTTGATGACGGGGAGCAAGCACGGGGCTTCCTTGGGAAAGGGAATTGGCGCCCAAGAAATCCATTCAATCGAAAGGCTCCAGACCTGTGGGGTGATGGTATCGATGGGGAGACTGAGGAGCACTTACGCCAGGCAATTTGGGACTTTGTCGAGCGCCACCAGAGGCATAAGCTGGCTCGCCATCGCAAGCGCGGGAACTTGAATGGACTGAGCAATTACTTCGATATTTTTCGGACGCTGAATGCCCTCTTGTGTGCATGGAATGTTCGCGTCTCGAAAGAGGGACAGCCAATTATCTCCTACCCCTTTGTGACTAAGGGGATTAAGAAGAACCTCTATGAGTTTCTCGGGGTTCCACCTCATAGTGCATATGGAGGAGACGTACATGAAGGATATCTTGGCGCAATCCAGACCAATTTACCGGGAGCAGAGACACTGATTTGTACCAAACTGAAAGAAGAACGAGTGCCAGAAATGCTCGTCGCAGCGCTGCAAATAACTCAAAAGGCGAGAACTCAGAACTCCGATACCCCTTTCGAAGACTGGCCGTTGCTGTTTCCTGACGATGTCGGGTGGCTGAGATACAAGCTGAGCACAGTGGGACTCATTATGCCCAATGCTGAGTCGGTGGCTGAAGCCGCAAGCGAATATGAGCCGCTTCACGGCCTTGCAGCGTAGGACGCATACTCCTGACCCAACTATACTGCGCGCGGGCTGAAATGACACCCCAGAGATCCCTAGAGATGTTGTTTTTTAAGGCGTTAGACACGGGTAAAAGTGTCACCTTAAGCCGCGCCCAGTATAGCACGTAAAGGCTTCTATGGCACAGCTTGTGTAATGCTCCACCCTGTAGGTATATCCCTGTTTGCATTGCCACCGATTGGTTGCGGTAATCCCCTGGCATGATACTGCGTTATAGGTAAGCGTACTTCATAGCACCGACGTAACTGTTGGGCGTTCCGCCTGTCCAAATCAGGGTGGGGTGTACTGCTTGTATCGTGGTAAAAGCGGAAGATTGGGGCCTGGCTGGAGTTTCTGATAGGGGGGCCACACAACCTTAGTTGGAAGTAAACGCAGAGAACAAGAAGAGTCTCGGGCCTGGACCGTCTCAGCCTTTCGGACCTTTGTCGACGTCCTCCCGTCGACCGATGAATTTGAGGGAATTTTTAGACAGCCTGGCCAGTTGTATGCAGCATGAGTCTCTCCTGCTATGGGGCTTGAACACGGGGCTGCTGAGGCGTAGGCGTAGGCGTAGAAGGTTATGTCGTTTGTGGGTAAATCCCAAATTTGGTTGCGCCTTTTTGCTGCGGTCAGCCTGCTGTGCTATCTGCTTGCTGGTGTGAGCTTCTCTTTGCCGGCAAAGCAGGCGCATGCCCATTGCGCGATGACCTATGCCGAAGACGAACCAGAAACGCTTCAGCCCGGCGCATCATGTCCGCATATGTCTCAGGGCTCTGGACACCACTCGCATAATCAGTCGCATGCCCATCAGCCGCAGCAGCACTCGCACGCAAGCCATGATTGTCCTGTCTGTCATAACCAGCAATCCGTCCAACAAATTGTTGTCTGTTCTCAGGGCTGCTGTTTCATCGATCCTGAAGGGGGAGCAGTCACCTCGATCGCGAAGTTTCTGCTTGATCCAGTGATACTAGCGGCCCTTCGGGGGACGTGCAAACAAACCCCTGAAAGCCCTCCGTCTGTCGCTCCTGAACCCTTTCGGGCTCCTCCTGAGCGCCCCCCTTCTGTTCCGTTTCTCGCGTCATTCCCCACATAGTTTTTGAGCGTCCTCCTCTCGTAAGTTCTGTTGGACCGCTGGCTCCATTGGAGAGAAGGGCAGAGCTACGCTCTGAACGCGTATCTGACGTGTCAAAGAGAGAAACGGAGAAGAGTATGAAAAAGAAATCGCAAAACATGAATCGTATACTGATAGGAATCATGCTGCTGAGCGGCTTCCTACTGGTCCCGCCTCAGCTGTTGGCCTCGTGTGGGCAAGCTTTCTGCCCGATTGAAACCTCTAGTCTGGCTGAACGCCCGCTGCTCTCGGGGCATCTTTCTCTTAACCTCGTCCATGAATACATCGATTCAGATCAGCCTCGGATAGGTACGAGCAAGGCGCGGGTAGGAGAGTTTCCACGTGACCACGATGAAGTCTTCACCCAGAACCATGCCACCAAATTCTCACTCGATTACGGCATAACGCCGCGTTTGTCTGTTGGTATCTTGATTCCATTTTTGCAGCGACACCACCGTCATATTTTGCAGCGACACCACCATCATAGTGACCATGACGAACACGAGGCTGAGGAGGAGAATAGTGGCGGGGGGCATGTGGAAACCGAGTTTGTGGATGTGGTTGAACGCTGGACCTATCGACGGCTGGGCGATATCCAGGTGACGACCCGCTATAGGCTCAACCAGCCCCTTTCCCCACTCCAGCCGTCATTTTCTCTCATTGCTGGAGTAAAGCTGCCGACTGGAAAAACGGATGTGAAAAACGACACCGGCGAAGAGGCTGAGCTCACTCTGCAACCGGGAAATGGGTCGTGGGATGGCATTCTAGGGTTTTCGTATCTGCAAAGCTTCTCGCTCAGGACACTCAGGGGAAAGACTGCACTGGCTCCATTATTTGCGACAGTACTGAGTCAGTTTCCAGTTTCAGTCGGAAAATTTAACTTTGAACCGGGTACTGAACTCTTTTTTAATCTGGGCTTCGCCTATCCCCTGTTTCGGAACATTGAATTCCTGGGCCAGATCAATTTTCACTACCAGGATCGGGTCTCCGTCGGCCATGCACCTGGAGTGGAGCAACAGGATACTGGCCGAGAAACGTTATTTCTCAGTCCAGGTGTCCGCTATCAGCTAACCAAAAATATTCACCTGTATACCTTGGCACAGTTTCCAGTATATCAGCGGGTGAATGGAATTCAGATCGCTTCAGACTGGAATCTAGCAACCGGCGTGTCGTTTCGGTTTAATCTATCCAACCCGCTCCCGCAGGCGTGAGGAATAGATTGGCATAAAGCCTTATGGATAGGGGCCGGAAGTGTCCCTGTCTGTTTTGCTCGCTTGAGACGGCGAGTCCGTCTGCTGTTGAGCAATCATAATATACTGATAGGGGAGGAAGGTCAGCATCCGCACGATAGCAAGCCCAGTCGTCCGGAGTTCCTCCTGCACGACTTCTTGGTCCAAACGCATATCGGCTGCTGGCCCAACTGGCATCCCCGCTTTGTTGGAAAAATCGAGGATAATCAGCCTTCCCGTTGGCTTGAGCGCGTGACCGAGCATTTGCAAAAACGCCGCGCGTTCAGACTGATGACGTAAGTGGTGGTAGAAGTTGGACACAAAGATCACATCATAAGCAGCTGTCTCTAATCGCGTCTCGGTCATAACAATCTGTTTGGCAGTCACATTGCCCAGACCGTCCCGTGCCACGCGTTGGCGTAGATAGGCCAGGACTTCCTCTTCTAACTCCAGGGCAGTGACGTGGCCAGCCGGACCGACCGCCTGTGCAAGCCGCACGGTGAAATATCCACTCCAGGCGCCAATTTCGGCCACGCGTTGGCCCTTTTGCAGTTCGAGGACTTCGATGACTGCATCGGGCTGTTGCCAGCTGTCGCGATTGGAGTCTTCGACTAAAGCGAGAAATTCAGTCAGGGATAGGGGAGGGGGAAGCTGGGAGGCTTCTTGAGCGTTGCTAATCAGATGAGAGCTACAGAGGAGAAAGAGGGCTACTATGTTGATCAGTAGCAGAGGTGCTGTATTGCGCATGGGATAGGGATTTTGAAAACACCCTTACCCTGGCCCCTGCGACTAGGCTCAGGGTGGGCCTCTCCCTCGCAGAGAGGGAAAAACCAGAAGATCAATGCTCTAATGCTGAGCTGCGCTCACGCGGTAAGCTTTTCACATTCGGCTATCGTCTTCGCACACGCTTCTGCCGTTTCGATACAGATGGGGTGATGTGTGTGTTTACGGCATTCCGCTTCGCAGGCTTTATAAATGGCAATACACACTTTTGCAAAGCTGGTCAGCTGGGCTGAGCTCGCCGCCGCGAGCGATGCTAGGGCTTTGCACGCGGCAGTCATTTCTTGGTTGCGCACGGCGCAGGCGGCGAGGGAGGTGTCACCCGCAGCGAACTGATTAAAACAGTGCTGGAGGCACATCTCCCCAACACCGACACATTCGAGCGTGGTCATGACGAGGGCACGATGCTGTGTTGCTGGAGTCGCCATTGTAGCCTGATGGACATGTTCATGACTCTGATGACTATCTGCAAGTACGGGGCTGGCCACAGCGGCAACTCCGAGGCTTGTTACTCCCATCAGTGCTTCACGTCTGGTGATAAGTGGAGTCTGGTCCTGAGTCGTGTCGTGCCGAAGCCGTGCTCTAACTTTCATGAGTTTCCTCTCCGCTCTTTTCTGCTTAGTACTGCTTAGTAATGGATAACCGACCGGATACTCTTGCCCTCGTGCATCAGATCAAAAGCTTTGTTGACGTCGGTTAAGGGCATAGTGTGGGTGATGAAATCATCGAGCGGGATTTCACCACTCATGGCTCTGTCTACAAACCAGGGAAGTTCCGAACGACCTTTTACTCCGCCAAATGCGGTCCCACGCCACACTCGACCGGTGACCAGCATGAACGGACGAGTCGAGATTTCTTGGCCTGCCCCAGCCACGCCAATAATGATCGATTCGCCCCAGCCTTTATGAGAACATTCCAGGGCTGCCCGCATGGTATGCACATTGCCAATGCACTCAAACGAATAATCCACCCCACCGTCTGTCATAGCTACAATAACATCTTGAATCGGCGCATCGTAATCTTTGGGATTGACACAGTCGGTTGCGCCAAACTTTTTGGCCAGCTCAAACTTGGCGGGATTGGTATCCACCGCAATAATCCGCTCTGCCTTGGCCATAGCGGAGCCAACTACTACAGCCAGTCCAATGCCACCCAGACCAAACACGGCTATCGTACTGCCGGGTTCGACTCGGGCCGTGTTTTTGACTGCGCCTATGCCAGTTGTGACTCCGCACCCCAGCAAACAGACTTTTTCGAGCGGCGCTTCTTTTTGAATCACTGCAGTGGCGATTTCGGGCAGGATGGTGTATTCGCTGAACGTGCTGGTGCCCATATAGTGATGGATCATCTTGCCCTTGTAGGAAAAACGACTGGTCTCGTCAGGCATTAAGCCACGCCCCTGAGTCCCCCGAATCGTTTGGCACAGGTTGGTCTTGCCAGACTTGATAAACGGACAATTCGGATCTTCAGGCGTATAGAGCGGGATAACATGGTCGCCTTGCTTGACGCTGGTGACTCCTTCGCCGACGTCAACGACTACGCCGCCGCCCTCATGGCCGAGGATGGCTGGAAAAATACCTTCGGGGTCATCGCCGGACAGCGTGAACGCATCGGTATGGCAGACGCCCGTTGCCTTGAGCTGAACCAAGACTTCGCCTTTTTTCGGACCTTCGAGGTCAACTTCTTCAATTTCGAGTGGTTTGCCTGCTTCCCAGGCAATTGCCGCACGTGTCTTCATAATGGCTGCTCCTCAGTTCGAGTAGAGTGATTCAGATGTCTACCATAAGTCACACCACCCGGCCATATCGACGGCTATCTAGTCGGAATACGTGTGGGGCAATCCACGCTATTCTGGTCCGAAATGGCTCCCTCCCACAAGATTATACTGGTCGCAATGGGCGGATCTGAACCTTCCTATCCCAGTCTCTTGTCCGGACCCTATGCTCGGCAACGGGAGAGGTACGGCCATGCACACTTTTCTCAAGTTCAACAACTTTTTAGGCTCCACTAAACTGGACATTCTCAAAGACGAGCGTTGGAGCCCGGATCGAGGAATACGGCCATGGATCATTACCAATTTCAGCGATGTGCTGAAAGAGCGTTTTCAGATTACCGGTGACATTCATCTCGCCGACTGGGCGGCCAATTGTTCCGTTTTCGATCAGGTGTCCGCGCAGTCCGAGGGAGAAATCTCCCGTGGTGGCATTGGCGTTTCCACCCAACCAAGAGGTGACGTATACGCCACTGCCAGCAGCCGCAATAATCTCGTCTAATCCTCGCTTGCCAAGCTGGATCTCTCGGTTCGAGGGTGAGCCGGTTGTTGGCTGCATTTCTATTTTTCGTCCATAATAGGTGTCTACATAAATATTCCGCACGGTCCCATTTTCGATCAGCACGAGCGGCTTTGCGGCGATCCCTTCGCCATCATAATAGCGTGAAGACAGTCCACGGACGCGGAGCGGATTATCGACAATACTGAGTTTTTCGTTGAAGCTTTTTTTGCCCAGTAAATCAGCCCAGAAGGATTGTCCCTGTTGAATACTCGGGGCATTAGCCGCGCTCAAGAGCCGAGAGATGAGAGACGTTGCGGCGGGCGGGTCAACGACCATAAGCGCGCGCTGCGTCGGGCCTTTCTGGGTGCCCAAGCGTCTGACGGTTCGCTCGAGAGCACGGGCGGCAACGCCTTGTGCCTCGGGCAGGTCGGCGACATACCGACTGCCGGCATAAAAGCTGCCTTCCGCCCGCCGGTTGCCCTGATCACGCAGGGTCACTTCAGTCCCAAGCCAACAGAAGCTACTGGAAGATTCTCCACGAAAGCCGTTTGAACTGGCACCTGCCGACTGGCTTAGGCCATCCGAAACTTCAGCCGCGGCGGAGATGATCTTGGGGTGATTGTGGGCCACACTATCCATGGCTTGGCACCAGGCCAGGCGTTGCTCGCGGTTGAGTGATTGCACTTGGGGATCGGCGAGTTCGAGCTGTGTCTGGGGGCGGCCGGCATACAGCTCTGGTGGGGTGATCTTGCGGAATGTGTCCGGCTCGAGCGCCCGGGTGAGAGCAATCGCTTCGGTCAGGAAAGATGTCAGCCGGGTCGGGTCAAGATCAGTGGTGGAGTGAGAAGAATACCGATCATTGACAAACAGACGGACCACCAGACTCCGTGAGGTGTTGTCTTTGACCTTTTCGAGCTTTCCATCACGCCAGGTGAAGTCAACCGAACGGCTGCGGCTGATAGCGGCAAAGACTTCGTCGGCGCCTGCCTTTTTGCAGATGGCGACGGTGTGTTGGGCACGATCGAGCAGATCGAGCAGGATGTCAGGCATTCACGCCTCCGACTGTCAGGTTGGACACCAGAACTGTTGGCATGCCCTGAGACACGGGGACACTTTGGCCGTCTTTACCACACGTCCACCCGCCAGTATCTAGGTGGCCATCGTTTGCGACCATGCTGATTTTTGTCAGAGCGTCGGGACCGTTGCCAATAATATTGCAGTCTTTAATCGGGGCGGTGATTTTGCCGTTTTCCACTAACCAGCCATTCTTGATGTAAAAGGTAAAATCACCGGCACCGATCTGGACCTGGCCGTTGGTGTAGGTCTCGGCAATAATGCCGTTCTTGACCGCAGCAATGATTTCGTCGCGTGTGTGCGGGCCGCCCTCCATAAACGTGCACGTCATACGTGGCATGGGAGCATGTTTATACGACTGGCGTCGTCCTGAGCCGGTTGTCTTCAGCTTGTAGTGACGGGCACTTATCGAGTCATGCAGGTACGAGCGTAGAATACCGTTTTCGACCAGTACGGTCCGGCCACAGGCGCTGCCTTCGTCATCGTAGTTGAGCGAGCCACGTTCGTGGGGTAGGGTGGCTTGGTCTACGACTGTCACAAATGGTTCAGCAACTTTTTTGCCGAGCATATCAGAATAAATACTGACACCTTTGCGGTTGAAATCGGCTTCCATGCCGTGGCCAATGGCTTCATGGAGGAGGATGCCGCTAGCCCCAGCAGCCAGAATAACTGGCATATCACCGGCTGGGGGACGTGTGGCTTCAAACAGGATCATCGTCCGCTCAACTGCATCTGACACCAGATGCTTGAGGCGGTCTTCGGTATACCAGCTCAACTCTTGGCGGGCGGCAATATTAGCTCCGCTAGTTTGTACCTCGTCGTTTTTTCGGGCAGTGAGGTTCACTGAGAAGCGTGTCATAGGCCGATGATCGGTGACGATGTTGCCATCTAGGGTGGCGATCATGACCCGCTCGTCGGCATCAACCCAGGAGATACGTATTTTCTCAATAGCCGGGTCGGCCTGTTTGGCCATCGTTTCGACTGTGCGGAGCAGCGGCAGTTTTTTGTCAATGCCAACGTCTGACCACGGGACCTGAACATTGTACAGATTACCGCTGCGTTTGTAATTGAAAGCTATTGGGGAAGCCGTCTTGCCGTGCTGGGCGATTGCGGCGGCTGTTTGAGCAGCGGCCAGCATGGACGAGAGGGTGATATCTTCGGTAAAGGCGTAGCCGGTCTGATCGCCGACCACAATCCGGATGCCAACACCTTGCTGAATACTGGAGCTGGCCCGACTAATAATACCGTCCTCAAGCCCAACACTATTAATCCGCTGATGCTGGAAATACAGATCTGCGTTATCCGCGCCACTGGCGGCGAGTGATTGCAAGACCTGATCAATCAGGGGCTGATCGACCCCAAACCATTCCAGAAAAGGGGATGCTGGGAGTGGCTGCATCAGAGCGTGGGCTGCTCCTACCCCACTGTCTTTCAAAAATTGGGGCATTGAGACAAGCGCGCTACTTGACGCGAGGCTCGTGAGAAAATTTCGACGAGTCATAAGCTGTATCCCCTTTCTCGTGTGTCTTTATTCACCGTCCAGCTCCTGCAGTATAGCAAACAAAATCTGGGTTGCATCCCGAAGACTGGCCAGGGGAACGCGTTCATTCGGACCGTGGACGCCGTAGCTTTCCCCTTCGTTAAGGGCAAGGCCCGAAAAACCGTAGCTGACGATACCTTTTTCACGAAAATAGTGGCTATCGGTAAAACCGCTTAGCATGCCCGGCAGGATAAGCGCATCGGGATGCTGGCGCTTGGCAACGGACGCGATGGCTTCAAATAAAGACGTTTCTGCTTTGGAAGCGACTGGTCGAAAGTTCAGTAGCACGGACAACTCAACCTGCGGATCATCAATGACTTCCGTGAGCGTTGCCACAAATTGTTGTGGATCTTCACCTGGCAGCAAACGACAATCAAGTTCTGCTTTGGCCTGGCCTGGAACAACGTTTGTTTTTTCACTGCCTTTAAGAACAGTCGGAGAAATCGTATTCCGAATCAATGCATTGTTGCGTGGCTCAGAGGTAAACGCTCGCCGAAAATCTGGATCAGCCAGGGCGTGTTCAAGATTTCTGTATTGCTCGGCTTTCTGCTCATCTTCACGCTCAGCCAGGGCAGAAAAATAGGCTTGCACAGCCGGAACGACTTTAACGGGAGCTGTGTAATGTTGAATTTTGCCGAGGGCACGCAGGAGGCGATTCACAGCACTATTTGGTCGTGGGACTGAGCCATGGCCTGGTTTGCCTTTGGCATCTAGCTGAATCCAGCACGGCGATTTTTCGGCCACGCTGATGCTGTACGAAATTTTTCCTTCGGAGCGACGAATCCCGCCACCCTCTGTCAGCAGAAATTCTGCATCTTGAATCAAGTCAAAATGATTCTCAATAAACCATCCCGCTCCCTGCTGGCCGCCAGTTTCCTCATCACCAGTGCCCAGAAAAATAATGTCGCGTTTGAGGCTGATGCCGTGCCGTTTGAGCAAAGCCATAGCCAGAAACTGAATGACTGCCGTGCCCTTGCAGTCAATCGCTCCACGGCCGTGGACCTGCCCATCTTGGATAGTGCCGGCAAAAGGCGGAAAGTCCCAGTTGTCAGCCTGGGCCGGGACAACGTCCATATGGTGGAGCAAGATAATCGGCTTTTTTTCGCCATTGCCTGTGAGCCGGGCATACACAATGCCACGGCCGGGCTGAGACTCGTAGATCTGCGCCTCAAGCCCTTCTTTGGCCAGATATTCTTTCCAGAAGTGGGCAGCTGCGGTCTCGTTGCCGGGAGGATTTATTGTATCAACCTGGATATAACGGCTCAGCAGTTGGGCAGCTTCCTGCTCAATCGCGTCCCAATCTGGTTGAGCAGCAACTGCTGGAAGATGCACCAGGAGCAGAAAAGTGAGCACTCCGATACAACCGGCGATACGGACGATACGTTTGTTACGCTGAAAACGAAAAAATGGCACGGATTTTTGCACGGTTCCTCCGATCCTCTGGTAATTTGGGGACTCGGCGTCCTGGAAATGAGGTAAGAAAAGGCAAATATATGGTGTACCACCCCCAGAGGCTAGGGGTACGTGGAAAAAACGCACCTACGGAGGCCTGTCTGGGGCGGGTGGATGAGAAGCGCTAGATTTTTTCATTCTACAAGATATAGTTATTCAACGAATCCTTTAACCCTTTCCCTTGCGGATATTTTGACGTAGCCTAGTTTAGCTAGTGCAGGGTAGGATGGGACTGAGGAGGTGGGGTGTGCGGATCAAACAGATCGAACTGCTCGGGTTCAAATCCTTCAAAGATAAGACGGTGTTTTCGTTTCCAGCCGGGATCACAGCCATTGTCGGCCCCAATGGCTGTGGAAAGTCGAATGTTGTTGACGCCTTGCGCTGGGTGCTAGGCGAGCAGAGTGTCCGTCACTTGCGCGGTCACGAGATGGGCGACGTGGTGTTTGCAGGGACCGCAGGCAACACGCCACTCGGGATGGCTGAGGTCAATTTACTGCTCGAGAATACTGGCCCCCAAATCTCCGTGCCTGAAGTTCATACTAATGGCTCGAATGGTGCGCATATCAACGGAGCAAATGGCGGCGGGGAAAAAATCGAGGAAAACCCGGGGGAAAATATCCCGGCGCTCAGTGGAGATGAGGGAGATGGGGGGAATGGAATCTCACTCGGTAACTGGACTGAGATGATGGTCTCGCGCCGCTATTTCCGCTCAGGTGAGTCTGAGTACTTACTCAACAAAATTCCGTGCCGCTTGCGGGATATTGTCGAATTTTTTCTCGGCACAGGAGCGGGTACCAAAGCGTATGCAATTATTGAACAAGGACGGGTTGATCATCTCATTAACGCTAAGCCCGACGAAATACGGGTTTTGATAGAAGAAGCTGCCGGAGTCAGTTTATACCGGAGTCGGCGTTTGGCAGCGGAACGCAAACTCGAACGCACCCAGGATAATCTTGCCCGGGTGGCCGACCTGCTGCATGAAATGGAACGTCAGTTAGGTTCTTTACGACGACAAGCAAAAAAGGCTGATCAGTATCAAACGCTCCAAGAAGAGCTCAAAGTGGTTGATTTGACGCTCCTGTGTAAAGCCTATCAAACGCTGCGCGACGAGCTGGAAACGCTCAATGCCCGGCGCAACGAAGTTGTCCAAGAAGACCAACGCCTGAGTCACGAAGCGCAGCAGCTCCAAGCCGAACGAGCACAAGCGCTGACGGTCTTGGAAGAAGAAGAGAGGACTCTTCGTGCCAGCGAGGAGCGCTGTCATATCTTAGAGAGCAGCCTTCAACAGGGAGAGCAACGCAAGCAATTCTTTGTGCAGCAGGAACAGCGCGCCGCCGACCGGGCAATCGCAACCGAAACAGAGCTGTCGAGCTTAGAGGAGCGCCAGGCGCTGGTGCATAATGACATAGAAAGTCTGTCTCGGCAGGCCAGCCAAAGCCAGCAAGCGTTGCACGAAGAAGAGAGCGTCTTACAAGCCCAGGAGCAGGAAAGTGCGGGTCTGCAACAAGCGCTCTTGCAGTCTGAGGCCGCAACCGAAGAGTATAAAACCGGGATCGTCGATCTGCTGACCCAGGAAGCCCAAGTCCAAAATTCACTTGCTTACTCTCGTCGCCGGGCGGCTGAGGTCGAGCAGCGGCTGCACGTTCTGTCCGGTGAAGCAGAGAGAATCTCAGGCGTACTGGCTGAGATTGAGCAACGCCTGTCCTCAACCCAAAGCCAGGCGGCTCAACTGCGGGAACGTCTGCTGATCGGACAGCGACAACGGGTTGAGAAGACGGATGGTTTGCGTGAAGTTGTCAGCGTTGGCGAACAGCTCGAACAAGAGCTGGCAGCTGCCTGGGCTAAGCAGGCCGAGCTGCGCACACGTCTGTCAACTCTCGAAGAGATGGAGCAGGGCTACGAACGTTATGCCCCAGGTGTGCAATCTATTATGGCCGACATGGCCGATGGGGCCAAGAAGAGTCACAACGGAACGTCAGCCCAAGTCTTAGGAGTTGTTGCCCAAATGCTTGCAGTACCCCACACGTATGAACGGGCGGTGGCTGCCGTGCTGCGCGAGAAATTGGAATACGTCGTTGTTGCTGATGTTGGAGACGGCCTGGCTGCGGTCGAGTATTTACGGACTGCCGAGGCTGGCCATGGCAGTTTTATTCCACGCCAGCCCCGGAAAACAGACCGAGGACAGGGCTTGGCCCCACAAAATAGCCAGAGTCTGACGGTCGGTCAGGGCTCTGCAGTCGCGATATCTGCGCCTCTAGCAGAAGAGTCGCAGGGCACTCCACTCCTCAGTTTCCTGTCTATCGAGCTCGAGTATCGTGACGTCATTGAGACCCTCCTCGAAGATACTGTCCTCGTGCCCGATCTCCAGACTGGTCTACGACTATGGAACAGTGGACATAATGGGCATACCGAGCATGAGAATAATGGCCATACCGACGGACCCACAACCTTTGTGACGCTTGAAGGCGAAGTCCTCTCGGCTGAAGGAGTGGTGAGTGGAGGGAGTGAAGGCTTCGCTGAGGAAGGGCTGTTAGAGCGTCGCCGGGAAATTCGCGATTTGCACCAACAGGTTGAGGAACATGAACACGTCGTGTCAGGCTTGGTTGGTCGCCGCCAAGAAGCCAAACTCAGGCAGCAGGAGCTTGAAGGGGAGTTAGCCCGACTTGAGGCTGAAGCGCGTGCCTTAGGCGAAGAAAGTGAAACCTCGCAGCGTGAAGCAGGCCAGCTTGAAGGGGAGCAACGGCGTTTACTTGATAAAAAGGAAAGCACCAGCTACGAACGCCAAACGTTAGACGAAGAACAACACACGCTCGGCACAGAGATTGAGACGCTGAGTGCACGTGCGGCCGAGATTGGGACGCAGCGCCAAGAGCAAGAAATACAATTGGCTGAAAAGCAAGCCGAGGTCGCTCAGGCAAAGGTCGCGCTTGAGCAGCAGCGGAGTGTGTGTGATAACTTACGGATTCGGGTCGCTGAACGCCGCGAGCGGCATGAAGGGATGCGGGCTCAGCAGGTGCGTCTCCAAGAGCAACAGCGTGAGCTGGCTGAGCGGCTGGCGAGCCGTCGCGCCGAGCGAGATGCGGCTCAAGGAGAAGGCGAAAAGATCCGGACTGCCCTGGCTGAACTGGCCGATCGTCTCGTTCAACAGGCGGAAGATCTTTCTGCCGCAGCGCATGAGCAAGAGACTCGGCGGGAATCTTGTGCCCAGCTCCGTACGACATGTCGCGAATACGAGGAACAGATTGAGCAGGGCCGAGCCGCTCAGGCTGAGTTCCAAGAAGAAAAAACGCGTCTTGAGGTCGGTATTGCAGAAAAGCGGGTGAGTGGCGAGCATCTGGGTACGACAGTCCAGGAGCGCTACGAGGTCTCTATTCGCCAGGTCCTGTCCCAATATGTCGAGGGCGACATAGAGATCGAAGACGGCGAACAACGCCGCCAGGACCTGCGCAACAAACTGGCTCGGCTGGGCGAAGTCAATCCTGGGGCAGCCAGCGAATTGTTAGAGATTGAAGAGCGGCATACCTTCCTCAAGTCTCAGGAGTCAGATCTGGACACGTCGATCACTGATTTGCAAAGCACGATTACAAAACTCAACCGTGAGTCGCGCGATCGATTCAAAGAAACATTTGCCTTGGTCGATGAAAAGTTCCGTGCAGTCTATGAGCGTTTGGTCGAAGAGGGCAAAGCCGAGATCACCCTGACAGACGAAAATGACCTGACGAATAGCGGAGTTGAGATCTCTATCCAGCCGCCAGGTAAGCGTCTCCGTTCACTCCAGCTGTTATCTGGTGGAGAGAAGGCGCTGGCTGCGCTCAGCTTTACTTTTGCTTTATTTCTGATTCGCCCCAGTCCATTCTGTGTCTTGGATGAGGTTGATGCGCCTCTTGATGATGCGAATGTCGGCCGCTTTAATCAGCTGGTCAGAGAAATGAGTGCTTCGACCCAAGTGGTTTTGATTACCCATAATAAACGCACCATGGAAGCTGCCTCGACCTTGTATGGCGTCACCATGCAAGAACCGGGTGTGTCAACTGTGGTCTCGGTGAGTATGTCCTAATGGCTGATTGGTTGTGGCGGCGAAAAAAACAGGCCGATGCTCCGCCTGCTGAACAAGAGGTGCAAGCGGAGACTCTGCTCCAAGCGGAGGAGCACGATCGTATCTCGTCTCTTGCCCAAAACGGCCAGGGCCAAGCAGAAGACCAAAAAGATGTGCCATACCAGAAAAAAAATGCGTGGCGGCGTGGCTTGTCCCGCCTACGCCAAGCATTCCGTGCCCCGCTTGATCGAGTCTTGCATGGCCGGGCAATAGATGAGGACGTGTTCACCGATCTGGAAGAGGTGTTGCTTGGGGCTGATGTTGGCGTACAGGAGTCCCTCACCCTCATCGAGCGCCTGAGAGAACGCTGTCGCGAGGAGCGTCCAACTGATGCTGAGGTTCTCCGAAGCTATCTCAAGGAGGAAATGCTGGCACTCTTGCAGCAGGTACCAAGTCCACCGCTCGTCGGCGAAGAACGGCCTTGGGTCATTCTCATGGTTGGTGTCAATGGCGTCGGAAAAACAACAACGGTCGCGAAACTGGCGTCGCGCTTCAGTCAGGAGAATAAGAAGGTTTTACTCGTTGCTGCTGACACCTTTCGGGCCGCTGCGAGTGAACAGCTTGAAGTCTGGGCCAAGCGGCTCGGAATAGAGCTGATCAAGCACCAAAGTGGGGCGTCGCCGGCTGCCGTGGCATTTGATGGAGTCCGGGCTGGGCTGGCTCGCAATGTTGATGTTGTCCTTATTGATACGGCTGGCCGATTACATACGCGTACGCCACTGATGGAAGAGCTGAAGAAAGTGCACCGGGTCGTGTCCAAAGAGTTACCCGGCGCCCCGCATGAAGTGCTGTTGGTCCTGGACGCGGCAACGGGGCAAAATGCCCTGAACCAGGCTCAGGCATTTCAGGACGCATTTCCGCTCAGCGGGGTGATTCTAACAAAAATGGATGGATCTGGAAAAGGCGGGATGGTGTTGTCAATTACGGAGAAACTTGGGGTCCCCATTCGTTGTATTGGGTTAGGCGAACAGGCAGAAGACTTGCATGATTTTGCACCGACTGATTTTATCGAGGCGTTGTTTTCTTCTGCAAGTTCGGAACTTTCCCTTGACTCAGAGCGCTAGGGACAATACACTCAGCCTGAACTTTTCCTTTACGTTCAGATGATATGGTTCCAAAAAGCCTCAAACTTCTGGAGGAAAAGCTCGATGGGGTTCTGGAGCGCCAGGAGCAGATCCGCCACGAGAAAGCTGCTCTTGCCAAACGTCTTGGCGAACAAGAGCGTGCAAACGGCCGCCTGTGCCAAAAGCTCCAGCAGTATGAACAGGAACGAGAGGAAATTCGGACAAGACTGGAACGGATTCTCAATCATTTTGATGAGCTAGGGATTGAACTCGGGAGTGATGATGGCTGAGGGGATGAAAATATTGGTTGAGGTTGATATTTTTGGCCAGACCTTCACGGTCAATAGCGAAGAGCAGGCCCAGTACGTCAAAGAGCTTGCCTCGTATGTCGACCAACGTATGCGTCAGATCGCCGGGAATACAAAAACCATCGTGCCCCTGCGAGTCGCAATCATGGCAGCTCTGAGCATTGCAGATGAGTGGTATAAGGCAAGTCAGCGAGAACAAGACATTCAGGAGGAAACAGAACGCCTCTCTGCAGTTCTGCTTGACCGCATTGAGCAGAGCGAGCGGCAGGGGATAATAGTCGTGTAGTCTCGTAATACGCTGCGTGTATAGTTCGTCATCGGACGCTGTATGGTCTTGTTGTCTGGCTCCTGTGCCAGTATGAGATATATGCCGTCCCCGCCTGTCCGATCCATTCCGCTTCCTTTTCCCTTTGACCTGTATGGGCTCCATAGGAGATTCTCCTATGGAGCAATCTGGTGTAGTGTGTGGGGTGGCCCTTGTACGGATCAGGGGATAACGCTTTGGGAGGTGGTTTTACACATGCGGTTGTAAAGGCTCTCCGACCGTGGTGATGGAAGGAGGTCAGTGATCATGAGTTCATTACTCTACTGGTTCATCGGCGTGGTGGTTGGAGCCCTGGGTGTCTGGACATTGTTGTTCTTTCGTCAACGTCGGCAACAAGAGACGCTCGTCGGGGCAGAAGAAGCGGCCAAGCTTATTCTTGCTGAAGCAAAAAAAGAAGCGGTTGTTACAAAAAAGGAAGCTGAAGTACAAGCTAAAGATGTGATCCTGCGGTCAAAGTCTGAACTGGAAAAAGAGCAGCGAGAACGCAGAAAAGAGGCTCAACAAATAGAACGACGTTTGCATAGTAAAGAAGAAATGATTGAGAAGCGGGCAGTGAGTTTGGACAATCGAGAAGCCGACCTGTCTCGCCGCCAGCAGGGTTTTAAGGCGAAAGAAGAGTCTCTTCAGCAAAAGGAAGAGAAGTACGAGGGTCTGATTGAGGAGACGTGTCAACAGCTTGAGCGGATGGCGGAAATGAACCGTGAAGAGGCGAGGAAGAAGCTACTCGAAAAAATGATGAGCGACGCCCGCAGCGAGGCAGCGCGGCGCATCATAACGATTGAAGAAGAGGCGCGCGACGAGGCTGAGCGGCGGGCAAAAAAGATCATCAGTGTTGCCGTTGAACGCTTGGCCGGAGAGTTTATCTCTGAACGCACGACTGCGGTTATCCATCTGCCCAGCGACGATATGAAAGGCCGGATTATTGGTCGAGAAGGGCGCAATATCCGGGCGATTGAGGCGGCAACAGGTGTAGATCTTATTGTTGATGACACGCCAGAAGCCGTCTTGATTTCGAGCCATAGCCCGATCCGTCGAGAGATTGCCCGAGTCGGTTTAGGCCGGCTCATTTCTGATGGCCGCATTCATCCTGGCCGGGTGGAAGAAGTCATAAAAAAAGCCGAGCAAGAGGTCGAAGAGTCCGTCCGGGAGGCTGGCCAACGAGCCATCTTAGAACTCGGTGTGCACGGTGTTCACCCCGAAATTATTAAGCTGATTGGGATGCTCAAATATCGTTATAGCTACGGACAAAATGTGTTGATGCACTCAATTGAAACAGCGTATGTCTGTGGCATTATGGCAGCTGAATTGGGCTTGAACGAAAAGCAAGCCCGACGGGCTGCTCTCCTGCACGATATTGGCAAAGCCGTCTCGCATGAAATTGAGGGCTCGCACGCGATCATTGGTGGTGATGTTGCTCGCAAATATGGCGAATCAGCCAAAATCGTCAACGCCATTGCAGCCCACCATGAAGAGGTCAAGGCGGAAACTGTGCTGGCCCCGCTCGTCGACGCTGCGGATGCCTTGTCTGGGGCGCGACCGGGGGCCCGGCGTGAAGTGCTCGAAAGTTATGTCCGTCGCCTGGAAGACCTGGAACGGATTGGCAGCTCCTTCACCGGAGTGGAAAAATCGTTTGCGGTCCAAGCCGGACGAGAAGTCCGCGTCATCGTCAGTCCAGGTTCAGTGACGGATGGGGAAGCCTCGATCTTGGCCCGTGAGGTTGCTCAGAGGATCGAAGGTGAGATGACCTATCCAGGTCAGATTAAGGTCACCGTGATTCGTGAGATCCGGGCGACTGAGTTTGCCCGCTAGTCTCGTCCAGAAAGCAAGGAAAGTAGGGAAAGCAAGGAAGGCTAAGGCATGGCGCTGTCTGTTACAGATCAGTTAGGTGAAATCCAGCGGGGAGTGGTTGACATCATCCCAATGGAAGAGCTGCGGCGCAAGCTGGCGACTGGCCGCCCGCTACGCATTAAGCTCGGTGTCGACCCGACCTCTCCAGATTTGCACTTGGGACATACCGTTGTGGTCAACAAGCTGCGCCAGTTCCAGGAGCTCGGGCATGTGGTGATTTTCCTGATTGGAGATTTCACTGGCATGATTGGAGACCCGACTGGTCGATCTGAGACCCGCAAAGCCCTCAGCCGCGAGCAAGTGCTCGAAAACGCGGAATCCTACACCAAACAAGTCTTTAAGATCCTGGATCGTGAAAAGACCGAAGTCCGCTTTAATTCCGAGTGGATGGATGCCTTCACTCCGCCCGACTTTATCCGTTTGTGTGGTCAGTACACGGTTGCCCGGCTGCTGGAGCGGGATGATTTCTCCAAGCGGTATAAAGAAGGCGTTCCCATTCACGTGCATGAACTCTTGTATCCTTTAGTCCAAGGGTATGATTCGGTTGCTCTGAAAGCCGATGTCGAAGTTGGTGGAACAGATCAACGATTTAATCTGCTTGTTGGGCGCGAATTGCAACGTGCCCACGGCCAAGAGCCCCAAGTCATTGTGACGCTCCCGTTGCTTGAAGGGACGGACGGGGGACAAAAAATGAGTAAATCGCTGGGCAATGCGATTGGGATTGCAGATCATCCAAACGAAACATACGGCAAGATCATGTCTATCTCCGACACGCTGATGAACAAGTATTATGAACTCTTAAGTACGCGTGATTCCGCTCAGCTCCAGGCTATCCAGCAGGGCGAAGTGCATCCGATGGACGCCAAAAAGCAACTGGCGACTGAGTTGATCACTCGTTTTCATGATGCAGTAGCAGCAGAAAGCGCTGCCGCCGATTTTGCCCAGCGCTTCCAGCGTCGCGAACTCCCGAGTGATATGCAGGAATTTGCGTGGGCTGGACATGAGCCCGAGGTGTGGATCTGTCACCTCCTGCGTGAGGCTGGTCTCACAAAATCGACTAGTGAAGCGCGCCGGATGGTTCAGCAAGGAGCTGTGCGGGTGGATACTGAGCGGATTGAAAATGCCGATCTCAAGATTCGGGCGCAAGGCGAAAAAGTGGTCCAGGTCGGCCGGCGGCGGATTATGAGGGTTATTTTTTCTTCGTGATATTATGGCGCAGTTTTCTACTCCATCAGATTCACACGCATACCAGTGCGGTTTTATCTCCCTTGTTGGCCGCCCGAATGTCGGTAAATCGACCTTACTGAATGCTCTTGTTGGGGAGAAAGTGGCTATTGTGTCACCAAAGCCCCAAACTACCCGCACCCGTCTCATAGGCGTCAAAACCGTTCCAAACGCACAACTCATCTTTGTGGATACGCCAGGCATCCACAATCACACTGGATCCTTACTCAACCAGCATATGGTTGATGCAGCCCTCGGGGCATTGCAAGAGACAGATATGGCATTGTTCCTAATCGATGCCCAACGTGGCATTTCACCTGGGGATGAAAAGATTGCTGAGCGACTGAACACACTCAACAGCCCGGTCATCGGAGTCTTAAACAAAATTGACCTGCTGCCCCGACCTGCCGTCCTGCCATTGCTTGCCCAAATTTCAGCCCTCCTGCCGGATACAGAGATTGTTCCAGTCAGTGCCTTGAAGGGCGATAATATGGAAGACTTGCTGTCGACACTTATCCAGCCTTTGCCCGTGGGGCCTGCCCTGTACCCGACAGATGAATTGACGGATCAGAGTGAACGGGTCTTGGCCCAAGAGATGATTCGTGAGCAGTTGTTTTTCCACACCCAGCGAGAAGTTCCGTATTCGACCGCAGCCATGATCGAAGAATTTGCTGAAAAGCCTGAAAAGTCGTTGCTGGTCATCAAAGCCGTTATTTACGTTGAGCGACAGTCTCAGAAAATTATTGTCATTGGCGAGCGTGGGGCGCGACTCAAGCAGATTGGGAAAGGCGCGAGGCTGCGTATGGAAGCGTTTTTTGGCTGTCGGGTCTTTTTAGAACTTTTTGTGAAAGTTTCTAAAGATTGGACAAATAAGGTCGGGATGCTGAGAGAGCTGGGGTTGTCGTAAATGATGAATTCAGAATTATGAACGATGAACAAAAAAAGGCTGAAAAGGCCTGCCGTTCTGCATTCATCATTCCTTTTACGTTCCTTTTGAGGACTCTGATGGGCACCAGAGTCCGGATTGAGCCTTCTCTGTCACATCCCTGGCACAATCGACATCGTAAACTTTGCCGTATCCGCACGAGCTTCACGAGCGGCTGTGTACTCTGGAGAGTTAAAGAAGGCTTTGGCTGTTTCAGCCGACTCAAACTCGATGATCAACACGACTGGGGCGCCCCATTGGCCTTCAACAGTCTCTGGAGGCGTCCCGCGTCCAAGGATTTTACCATTGTATTTTTGTACTGCTGGACCAGCCAGCTTCTGATACTCGGGGAATTTTTCTGGATTAGTAATTTCTGCTTGCACGATCATGTATGCTGCCATTGGAATCTCCTTTTTCGTCTTCCTATTTTGCGCTTTTCTCTTCAGCCGGTCCAGCGACTGACACACGATAGCCTGTCTTCTTTTCGTACTTGTCAATCTCTTGGGCCACGGCATTCATCGCCCCGCCGATCAAGCTATCGTGATCGGTCCGGCACCATTCGCGTGAGCGGACTGACCAGTCGCCCGAGTTTTGGAAGCGGGGGAAAACTTCTTTGGCCAGCAGTTCATAGGATGCCAGTGAGGCGGTGCGCTCAACCCAATCATTGGCCATGATCAAGAAACAGCCAAAGCCACCTGACTGCTTTTTCAGACGCTCGATCTGGGCGGCAGCATCGTCTGGCGTACCAATAATGGCTGTCCCGGAATCAATCAAGGCTTGGACCCATTTAGCTGGATCAGTCTCTGCTGGGGCCAGCGGCAAAGCAACAACATTCTGGAAGTAATCAACCCATTCGTGAATGCCGTACTCAACTTCCTCAAGCGCCTGTTTGCGGCTCGGCGCAACATGCATTGGGCCGACCAAGCGCCAGCTTGAGCGATCCACGCTATGGCCATGTTCCTTGGCGTGGTCGTTCCAGATTTTCCAATGGTCGCCGAGTACGCCAAAACCGCCCTGGCTCGTTGCTCCCAGAGACAGGAGACCCGCGCCATAATGACCAGCAGTACGTGGGCCGGCTGGGGAAACCGTGGCGGCAACCGCGATTTCAAAATGGGGATAGGTGTATGGGCGCAGCTGGATGCGTGCCTCGTCTAGCGTAAACCAGTCCGTTTTGATCGTGACCGGCTCTTCCGAGGTCAGCAGCTGTATGATAGCCCCGAGTGACTCTTCCATGCGTTCGCGTTGTTTAGTCGGATCAATACCCATCATCCGGGCGTCGGAAGGCAAGGCTCCAGGACCGACACCGAACATCACCCGTCCGCGTGTCATATGATCGAGTTGGACCATGCGATCGGCTAGCATGAGAGGATGATGGTAGGGGAGGGAGCTGACACCTGTTCCGAGACGAATATGCTCGGTGCGCTGGGCGGCGGCGGCAATCATCACTTCGGGCGACGCAATAATTTCGAGACCGGCTGAGTGATGTTCACCAATCCAGGCCTCATTGTAGCCCAGCTCATCGAGACGCTCGATCAATTCGAGGTCGCGCTCCAAGGCCAGGGTCGGGTTCTGCCCGGCAGGATGAAAAGGCGCCATGAAGATACCAAAACGTAACGGTCGTTCCATACAATTTCCTCCGTACGCCGAGCGCAATGTGGTGCGAGCCCAGCAGCTATAGCAGTTGTCATCAAGCCGGCCCAATGAAGGGTTGTCTTCTCGGCCTGTCGTGGCTGCATCTTATCGGACCCTGCGCTCCTAAACAATGTCGAAGAGAATGAGCGGGGCTCGCTTGGAAAAGGGGAATACTTTCATACCCGTGCATCTCCTCTGGGCCATGAAACTGCTAGTGACCGGGCCCCCAGGGCTGTCGCGCTGCCGCAACGCAATTCGATGCTTAGGTCTCTTCTGTTATCAGCGCAGCCCGAGGATAGTCCATTTGGCGTTCTCTTCCGCTGCACCCATCAGCACCTTGCCGCAGTCTTGCACAATCTGATCGGAGAGCAAAATGTGCTGGGTCGCCGCATGGATGTCGCGATAACAACGCTGAAGTGCCCCTCCGCGAAGCGAGACACCACCGCCCGCCTTATGGGCGAAGGTGCAGACGTCGGAAACAACTTCATGCAGATACCGCATCGCCAAACGAACGAGCGCAATCTGCTCAAGGCTTGCCTGTCCACCGCTCGCCAGCGTTTCCGACAGGTCATCCCAGGCGGAGTAACAGAACGCGCGTACGGATCGGTACATGGCTTCAGCCCGTGCGTAGCGCTCCTGGAAACTTGGCCCTTCGCACATGCGACCGAAGACGTTCTTCTTGCTGCGAGCAAGCACGGCCACCTCGTCTAAAGCGTGGCGTCCAACTCCCAAAGCAAACGTGGTATGCCCCCAGGCAGTAAAACCGGTGAGGCCAATCGTGTACTGATTGCCCCCGCGTTGCGGCTCGCTGATCCCCATAGAGTGTGTCATCTCCTCGGGAACAAAAAGGTCGGTGATTGAGTAGTCGAAGCTGCCGGTCCCGCACAGGCCGATCACGTCCCAGTTCTCCTTGATATCGATCTCCTCCCGTGGCACGTGACAGATGAGTACCTCGGGGACACCGGCGTCGTTGAGCACGGGCTTATCGTCCTGCATTAGCACGCAGCCGGTGTGAATAAAGGCGGCATGATAGATACCGCTAGCGTAGGACCAATCGCCCTGAATCTGATAGCCGCCCTCGACCGAACGGGCGACACCACGGGGAATCCCCTGACCGGCAATCACAATGTCAGAGCCCTGTGCAAAGACGCGCTCAACACCAAGATCGGAGAGATAGGCGCCGCCAGTGCCGCTCTCGATGTTGCCGACCATCAGACACCAGCCCGTGGAGCCGTCCGCCCGTGCGATGGTCTCAACTACCTGCATGGCCTCGGACAAGGACAACTCGGCGCCGTCGAGCTCGCGCGGCAGCAACATTCGGTAGAGGCCAGCCTCTTGAAAGGCGTGGACAACCTTATCGGTCATGTGGTGGAGTCGCTCAGCTTCGCCGGCCTCGGCGCTGACGAGCGCGGTGAGCTCCTGGGCTCGTGTCATGAAGTACCCGAAATTGGGCGGATTCTCGGCTGACTGATCCAGAGTCATCGTTTTCTTCCTCTCGTCAATCCCTCTTAATCAGTAGGATTGCTCAGTTGCTTGATGATATGTTTAGCCGAACCTTGATGCAGCCGCACCCTCAAACTTACTTACCGGACCTCGCCGCCGGAGCCTGTCCAAACGACCCACCCCCTGAGTCTAGAAACGCCTGCTCTTCTGGTGTAGACTCTCGTCCGAGAACAACATTCCGATGCGGAAAGCGACCAAAACGCTGAATAATTTCCAGATGTTTCCGGGTAGAACCAAGAAACGAGCTGAGAAACTCGTGCCAGTCGGGTGGGGCCTGGGCAAGGGTTGCTTCAGACAGCCGTAGGGACTCTTCTTGGCGCGCAACATCTTCTGCATGTTGCAGCGGCATGAGAAAGAAGAGCTGCTCAGCGCAATTGAGCTCGGCGAGATAGTTCTGACGAAGCCCGTGCTGACACATTTGCTGAGCTTGCGAATCTGTAGCAAATGCTTCAGACGTGCCCCGAAACAGGTTGCGTGGAAACTGGTCGAGAGTAATGAGCAGGGCCAAGCACGAGCGTGGAGCGGCTTGCCAAGTTTCCAGTGCTCCAGATCGGGCTTGGTAATACACATCCAAGAATTGGTCGTGAATCTGTTGATCCGTTTCAGGCGTTGCTTCGAACCAGAATTTGTAGCGCTTTTGTACCGCCTGTACGTCATGAACGGCGTCGGCAAACCAAAATGTCAGGATTTGCTCAGGAGTCATTGGGCGCACCTTTCTTTATCTTCTCTAGGGCCGAACGGTACCATCTTTGCTCGCTGAGCACGAGGGGAGAGAGGACGATTGCAGCGCGACAAAATGAGGCTGCTTGATCCTAAGACCAGATCCTTGTACATCACTCGTGCTTCTTCCCTGAGAGCGGTAGGAGGCCAGAGAGGAACAGTATGCGGTGCGCACGGTGTGGATTTGACACGACAGACCTTTGGGAAGTGCTCACAGAGGTAACCGCGTTGCTTCAACGCGAAGGGCGAGTGACGTACCGGGCGCTCCGACGGAAGCTAGACTGTGATGATGCGTTTTTTGATGATCTGCGCGAAGAATTGCTGTTCAAGAAGCTGGCAATCGATGAAGACGGAAAAGGTCTGGTCTGGATAGGTAGCGACGATGTACCACAACCGTCCCTGTCGCCTCCCTGGCTAACCGCTCTGGGACAAGGTGGACCTGAGGGGTCTGACGGATCTTCAGAGCCGCCTCCAGCATCGTCTTTCGAACAGCCACGGACTCCTGCTGTTGAGCAATCAGGGCGCACAAGTCTCTCACTAGAAGCCAATTCACTGATTTCAGGCTCAGAAAGTGCTTCCGAACCCAAACCCGCTTCTGGCTCGCAGCCAGCTGTGACTGAGCTGTTTGATGACGAACAGCCCGAGTCTATTGTGCAACAAGACCTTCGAGAACCTGAACGAGCACGTGAGCAAAAACTTGCACAAGAAGCGAAAAGATTTGCCCCGCCACCAACTCGTGTTCTGGTTGGACGCGATGTTGAAGTCGGCCTCCTACAGCTACGCTGGGAGCAGAGTCGCGAGGGTTTTGGGCAAGTGGTGCTGATCGGTGGAGCCGCTGGCATGGGGAAATCCCGTCTGGTTGCAGTGCTCGCAGCTGAAGTGATCCAAGAAGGAGCTCGGTGCCTGGCTTTTCACTGTCTGCCTGAATATCAAACGACGACTTGGTATCCGCTGATTACTTATCTGCGCCAAAGAGTCCAAGGCGCATACGCCACAGCACTCCAAGCGTCCCCATCTCAGCCATTGCAGGAACAGATACACCACTTGGAAGAGCTCGTACGCAGCTGGCATTTGCCGCTTGAAGAAACCGTTCCATTGCTCGCTTCATTACTGTCCATTCCCGTGTCTGAAGATCAGTATCCATCCCTCGGCTTGTCTGCTCAGCAGCAGCGCCAGCGTACGCGAGACATGCTCCTAGCCTGGCTTGCCGCCGAGACGACGGAGACGCCCGTCCTTGTGAGCTGGGCAGACCTGCACTGGGCTGATCCATCGACGTTAGAGATGTTGGAAATCGTCATTGATCAGGCATCCAATGTCCAAGCCTTACACGTTTTGACGTTTCGGCCTCCATTTGATCCACCGTGGGCGACAGGCTCTCATCTGACCCCTATTGCGCTTGAAGGTCTAGAACAGGTTGAAACACAGGCCCTGATGACACAGCTGGCTGGGGGGAGCCTGCCGAACGAGCTTGTTGATTGTGTGGTAGACAAAGGAGACGGTGTACCGCTTTTGACCGAAGAGCTCACAATCGCATTGCTTGAGTCTGAAACGCTGACACACGTAAATGGACAGTATGCATTGTCTAGCCCCGGAGTTGAGGTTTTCCTCCCAACGACTTGGCAAGAAGCCTTTTTGGCGCGGCTCGATCGGGTGCCTGATGGACATGACGTGGCCCAGGCCGGGGCGGTTTTTGGGAACGAATGTAGTTATGAGATGCTCAAAGTAGTCACGGGGACAGCCACCCAAGCCTTGCAGAAGGCATTGGCCGCATTAGTTCAAGCTGGAATCTTCCATCAACACGAGCGTCTACGATCAGTCTATACGTTTAAACATACGCTCCTCCGGGAGACAGTGTACCACGCTATATCAGAAACAGACCGCCAACGGCTCCATCAACGGGTGATCCGTTTCTATGAAGGACAATCGCCTCAGTTCGGGGATCTCTATCCAGAGCTGCTGGCCTATCATGCTGCGGCGGCGGACAACCTCACCCAAGCCGTGTCATATTGGCAGCAGGCAGGCGTGTGTTCGATTGCCCACTTTGCTAATGCCGAGGCAATCCAGCAGCTCGACAAGGGGCGCGCGCTGCTGCTGCTGTTGCCCGACTCTGGGGAACGTTTGCCGCACGAATTTGCACTCCATGTCTCGACGGGCCTTGTCCAGTCGGTGACCAAAGGCTGTGGAGCTGCCGAAGTCGAGTGCGCTTACGCCCGGGCACGCGAGCTGTGCCAACAGATTCCGGCCGGGCCACACCTCTCGCCGCTGTATTTCACGCTCCAGCGGTTTTATGCGCTCCGAGCGGAGTATCATGCTGCTCGGGAGATTGCTGAGCAGTATCAACAGTTCGCTGAGCGAGGGGGGGATGCATTAGCTCGGCTTGGGGTGCATGCGGCATTGGGCTCAACGTCTTTATGGCTTGGCGAATATGCGACGGCGCTTGAGCATTTAGAGCAGCTGAATACGCTCTACAATCCCAATACACACCGACCGCTGTCTGTCCAGTATGGGGAAAATCTCAAAACGGCTGGCGGCGCTCTTGTTGCCTGGACCTTGTGGTATTTGGGCTATCCTGAACAAGCGCGCAAAGCCAGTGATGAGGCGCTTCACTTCGCCCAAGACTTAGCCTCTCCCGTTGACCTGACGTGGACGTTCATACGCTCGGCCTGGCTGCATCATCACTGTCAGGAGGTGTCTCAGGTTGAGGAATATGCCGCAGCTGGGGTGGCGTTAGCGACTGGGCATAGGCTGCCTTTTCTGGCCGCAGTTGGCGGTGTGCTACAGGGCTGGACGCTGTGCCAGCAAGGCCAGACAGAGCAGGCGATAACCCAAATTCGCCGAGGCATTACGGCTGCTCAGGAGACTGGAGCCAGCTGGGGCCGTCCGTATTTCCTGGCCCTCTTAGCCGGAGCGTATGAGAGAGATGGCCAGATCGAAGAGGGATTAGGCGTTCTTGTTGAAGCGCTTGGCCTGGTGCGGAAAACAGATGAGCGGTTTTGTGAAGCTGAACTGTATCGACTGCGCGGGGAACTGCTCCTAGCGCGGGATAAGAGGAGTCAGGCAGTAGCACAGCAGTCTACAGCTGCCGCCTCTTCAGAGGCCGAAGACTGCCTCTTGTTAGCGATCAAAATCGCCCGGCGCCAAAGCGCCAAATCGTGGGAATTGCGGGCATCGGCAAGTCTCAGTCGTCTGTGGCAGCAGCAAGGCAAGACTGAGGAGGCGCGGCAGCTCTTAGATCCTATTTATAGTTGGTTCACTGAGGGTTTTGAGACCCCGGATATACAAGAAGCCAAAAGCCTGTTGGCGCTGCCACGTTGAGAACTTTCTGAGGGGCTGACCATTCAGACCAAGCATGCTAGCTAAAGACGACCATGACACAAGAGCAGGTAAAGCCAAACCAGATTTCCGTCCACGGAGTGCCATTGGCTGTTGTTGAGCAAGGACACGGCCGACCGATTGTTGTCTTGCACGGTGAAGTCGGTCTTGAGCTAGACACTCCCTTTTTGTCCGGATTGTCCAAGTTCGGTCGGGTGATTGCCCCTTTTCATCCCGGCTTTGGACATGCCCCAGATGTGGACGGCATCGATATTGATACGGTGGATGACTTGGCGTACCTGTATCTTGACCTCTTGGCCCATTTTGATCTGCACGATGTGATTCTGGTCGGCTGTTCCCTCGGTGGCTGGATTGCCGCGGAGATGGCGACCAAATGCACCGAGCGTCTGTCTAAGCTCATTTTAGTCGCTCCCAGCGGTATTAAAGTTGGCGATCGAGAGACACGAGATATCCCAGATATCTTTGCCTTGCACCCTGACGAAGTGGTGGACTTGCAATACCATGACCCAACCCGGGCGGCGATAGATTATGCCAGCCTATCGGACGAAGCGTTGACGGCTATCGCCCGCAATCGAGAAGCCACGGCCTTATATGTCTGGGAGCCGTATTGTCATAATCCAAAGTTACGCCAACGTTTGCACCGCATCACGCTCCCCACTTTGTTGGTCTGGGGCGTGAGCGACCGTTTTCTGATGCCAGACTATTATGGCGGAGCATACCGGGATGCCATTCCTGGGGCCACGCTCAGCATGATTGAACAGGCTGGACACTGGCCGCATCTGGAGCAGCCAGATACAATATGTGAACAGGTCCGATTATTTGTGGACAGACCGTAAGGAGATACCGGCATGCGAGCCTGGCACTTCAGTGAAAACGCCTACCACCTCTTGCCTGCTGCCGAAGAGTATGACTCGATTCGGGTGAGCTTACCCAATCGGTATTATGATCCCAAGATCGGGGCTGATCTGTATCATCGTTTTATTGATGAGTGGAAGATTGCTGATGAGCTGGGATTAGAAGTGATGGTCAATGAACATCACCAAACTGCGACCAACCTGAACCCGGCTGGCCCTATTATCATGGGGATTTTGGCCCGCGAGACACAGCAGGCACGTCTGTTGATTCTCGGCAATCCGATTGCCAACCGGCGTGAGCCCGTACGTGTGGCCGAAGAAATGGCCATGGTTGATGTGTATTCGCGTGGGCGTCTGGAAGTCGGCTTTGTCCGCGGAGTGCCATACGAAATATCGGCTGGCAATCATTCTCCAGCCAACATGCACGAGCGCTTTTGGGAAGCGCATGACCTCATTCTCAAAGCCTGGACTAGCCACGACGGACCGTTTAACTGGGAAGGCAAGCATTTTCATCATCGGCAGGTGAACATCTGGCCGCGCCCATACCAGCAGCCCCATCCTCCAGTTTGGATCACAGCACTGAGTCCACGTACGGCCAAGGTTGCGAGTGAACACGGTCATGTGGCAGCCTGCTTTTTGACCGGCTTTGATGGCACGAAGACGATATTTGATACATATCGTACTCAGCGGACGGAGCTGGGGCTGTCGCCAGCCGGCTTGGACCGGCTTGCCTACGCGGCTCTGGTCTATACCGGAGAGACGGACGAGGAAGGCTTGGCTGGAGCGCGGAAGCTGATGTGGTATGTCGAGTCGAATAAAGTCCCGCCCCAGTTTATTAATCCACCTGGCTATCAAGCGACTGCGGCAGCCGTTGGAGCCTGGCGAGGGACCTCAGATATTTTCAAGATGTTCCAAAATCCGAGCCTAGAGAAGTTCATGCAAAACGGACTCGTGTTTGCCGGTAGCCCGGACAGTGTGTACCGCCAAATCATGAAGTTCTACGAGCATGTTGGCGGTTTTGGGCATCTGCTCTTAATGGGTCAGGCTGGTTACTTGGAGCACGACGAAACAGTCAAAGGTATGACGCTGTTTGCCCGTGAAGTGTATCCGAGATTGAAAGATCAGGCTACGCTTGCTGCCCTGTGAGTATTGAGCAGAAGAGACGATACGCGACACTCCATCCGTCCTGTTGTGACAGGAAAAACACACAAAAAGATGTCAGACCAGACACCCAGCGCAGCCGCAACAGGAGCTGAGACGTGGGAATTTGCGGGCTGGGACCACGCTGCGCGGATTGATTGGGAGAAAGGGCTCTTGGTGCTGCTCATCAGTCATCAGATCAACGACTACAGATTCGTACTCTAGCCCGAGGAAAGACAGCAGTAAGCGGATTTTGCGGCTATTGTCCGATTCTGGATGTTCATACAGGCGTATATGGATAATCCTCTAGCTTCGGCCTGGTCCTGACCAATTGATGCGCATATACTCCGCACTCCGACCCGCAAAGTCCCACACTGCGTGCTTATACCCCAATGACCCGGAATCTGATAAGACCCACGATCAGGCGATCAGATCAGATACGACCTACGGCCAAAGGAGGAGAATGTATGAAACTTGTGACTTTTACCCAAGCTGGATTGACCCGGATTGGTGTCTTAGACAATGGTGGTGTAGTAGACCTGGCTGCTGCAGCCCCGGACTTGCCGCGTGAAATGTGTGCGTTTCTAGGAGCGGGCAATGATGCCCTCGCTACCGCTAAACAAGCAGCAGGTCATGGCTCTAGCCGGCTGAATCTCAACGATGTCAAAATTGAAGCGCCTATTCTGCGGCCACCAAAGATTCTAGCGGTTGGGCTGAACTACAAAGATCACATTGCGGAATCAGGCATGAAGACGCCCGAATTCCCGATGATCTTCAACAAGCAATCGACTTCCGTTACTGGTCCAACTGACGTGATTCATATTCCGCGTGCCTCAGACCAGGTTGATTACGAATGTGAGCTCGGGGTCGTGATTGGGCGACGGTGTCGGCATGTTCCCAAGAATCGGGCGCAAGAGGTGATTGTCGGCTACACGATTGCCAACGATGTCAGCGTGCGCGATTGGCAACTGCGTGTACCGACGTTCACGATGGGCAAATCGTGGGATACTCATTGTCCGCTTGGCCCGTGCATTGTGACATCTGATGAGATTGGCGATCCACACGGACTGTCCATCAAAACCTGGGTGAACGGTGAGCTGCGTCAAAATTCCAATACCCATGAACTGTTGTTCAACTGTTTCGAGTTGGTCGAGCATCTGACAACCGCTTTTACCTTGGAGCCGGGGGATGTCATTTCGACTGGGACGCCGAGTGGGGTTGGGTTTGCGATGAAGCCGCCGCAATATTTAAAGCCGGGCGATACGGTCAAGATTGCAATAGATAAGATTGGTGAGATTGAAAACCAAGTGATTGCTGAACCCGAAGGCACCCCTCGCATATAAGAGAGACACAAGAAAAAGGAGCACACAATGAGTACACGACTGAGCACGCCCCGTGTGGAACCGCTGGAAAAAGAAGACTGGGACGAAGAAGTCCAAAAGATTTTTAAACCTATGATTGGATCAGGGACCGTCTTTAATATCTTTAAAACCATGGCCCACCATCCAGAACTGTTCCGGCGTTGGTTAGTGTTTGCCAACCATGTTTTGTTTAAATCGACTGTTGGAGCGCGCGAGCGCGAGCTGGTGATCCTACGCATCGGCTATCTGTGCCAGGCCAACTACGAATGGACCCAGCATGTGAAAATCGGACTTGATGTGGGGATGACCAAGGACGAGGTGCGGCGCATAGCAAAAGGCCCGGACGCACCGGAGTGGGGCGAGCAAGATCGGCTGCTAATGAAAGCCACAGATGAACTGCATGCCGACGCCTTTATGAGTGATGACACCTGGAAGGGGCTCAGCAAATATTACAATACCCAGCAAATGATGGATATTGTGTTTGCCATTGGCCAATACAATCTGGTCTCAATGGCGCTGAATACTTTAGGCGTACAGCTTGATGCTGAGCTGGATACAGAGCTGAGTTTGGAGAATGTGTAGGGCGTCTTCAGGACGGGGGGCGATAGGAGCCTGAGTCTCCCTCTTGCAGCGCAGCTTTTTTATGTATTATTTGCAAGGAACTCACGCATGGGAGCGGAAGGAGAAAGATATGGCGTGTTCACACTGTGGGGCAGGAGATCACGATATACGGAATTGCCCCAATGTTCCTCGTTGTTCTGGGTGTGGAAAGCCTGGTCATAATATCCAAACTTGCCCAGAGGTCAGAAGATGCAGTATCTGCAACGGGTATGATCATGACGCTCGTAATTGTCCCATGAAGGGACGATAGTTTCCCTTTCGACTCCCCGTAGGTCGGGTTAGCCGAAGGCGTAACCCGACATCCGCTGCACAGCTTGACGTTCGGAGAACTGCTGGATACAAGATCGGACGAACAGCTCATGAGGATCGCTAGAAGGCGATTCTTCACCTATTTAACAGTAAATCTAGAATCCTAGCCATCGTTTAAGTCGTTGAAGTAGTGACCCGTGTTCAGATGTTTCGCGCTTCTGCTCCATAACGATGTCTGTCTCCCGCTTTTGCGGAGCGATATAAGGCATAGGGGCATAGGGCAGTTTCTCGGGCCGGGGTACCGGACCATGACTATGCAAGGTGGGCCTATACTTCGACCCATGAGGGATGAGGAAGACGTTTGGTCTGCATTTAGTAATTTTGGTATTACCATGAACCTGGAGAGCTAGGAAATATTCTGTCTTGGCGTAATTTTTCTCAAAAGAGCCGTCCCACAGAGCACGTGCAATTTTGAGACGATCCCCACCGAACGGCGGAATATCCGTCAGATACCAGCCATCCCCATAGTGAGCATCCCCTGAAAGAGCTTGTTTGGAAGGGTAGATCAACGCGGTAACTCTCCCATCATTATCCATTTTTGAATTCTCGATGATCGCCTTGTACCCTGTGGCGTCGGTGTAATGATAGAGTCGTTCTGGCACTGCATCCTCCATTGAACAAAGCCCGACTAACCGAGCAGTATAACGAACAGGCCGAACGGCTATCGTTAATATGTTCAAGCTTATATTAGGCTTGTGTATCTTCGCTGTCGCTCCCTAGCGCAAGTCTGTTGGGATTGAGAAGCCGAATACCGCGTTCCTCATCGATTTCCCAGGCATCACCGCTACGACTCCCCGTGGTAGGATTAAACTCACCCCACGCTGAGACGATCGAGAGTCCGGGCGTTCCAAGCGTTAGATAAACAGATTTCAACACTTGATAAGCAACCTTCTCAAGAGGAGTCGTGAGCTCGTTCTTTTGTGCATACATATAAGGAAGACGCCGAAGACCCGGTCCATAAGTTGTTTCTCCATGCCGATCGTTCGGCGGTCCCCAACCCTGAATCATGCTGGCGTCGTCAGTCTCGATCGCTGCTATTAGTTTTGGGATCACACGTTCAACCTGATGAATCTGTGTCTGAGCAGGATGGATCGGGTCAAAGTTTCGAAAAGCGGCAATCATCTCGGCAGCTAGCGTCTGATCGTTGGCAAACCGTTCCTGAAAAAATTCGCTTACATAAGTCAGAGTCCTGTTAAGTCTTGATGGTCCCTTGTACGAGACGACAATCTTTGTGATTGGCTGAAACAGGGGAGTCTCCGAGGTTGGGTCCAACCTAACTCGATAGGCAAGTTCCAAAGGCGTAAGGCTCAGTAGGTTCTCCAAAGATTCGTCTAGATCCTTCTTGTTCAGGGTAGTCTTTACGGAAATCGCGGCTATCACTGCTTCAGGGGGCACAATGACAAATTCACGAGTTCGATATACCGCGGCGTGCCGACCTGAATCCCACACAAGAATATCAATCTGTCTGCTGTTATCAACTTGGTCGAATCCGTAAACAAAACCGGAATCTACGGAAATGGACTGAGGTAACACCGTAGTGAGGAAGTTGCGGATTAGGCTTTCGCGGAAAACTCCGCTCGAATAGTTTTGGCTCCTACCTAGAAATTTGCGGATATGATCCCGCTGCGCTCGAAATAGAGCGGCATAGCTTCTCGCAACAGTTCGGAAGTTTGGAAGGAGCCGACGCTCTTCCTCTCCAAGATTGCTTTCACTCATTTCTGTTACCGGATAGAACTGCCACCTTACTTCGCCAGGAAAGTGGTCGGTCTAAGCTGTAAGTCGGGTTAGCCGAAGGCGTAACCCGACATCCCCGCTCCGGTTCCTTCAACCGCCCGGACTCACAAATTCCCGACTTCCAACTCTAACAACTGTCCATACTTCTGAATCGCCTTTTCCCGCAGGGCAGGTAAATGGCCAGTCGGGAAAAGGCCGTCTGTGGCTTGATACTCCCGCAGTATCTGACGGGCAACGGTGATCTTATGGACTTCAGTCGGACCATCAGCCAGACCCATCACAAACGATTCCGTAATCTGCTTCGAGAAAGGCATTTCATTCGAAACCCCGAGTGAGCCATGCAGATGCAGTGCCCGATAGGCCACATCATGAAAGACTTTTGGCATAACCGCTTTGATCGCAGCAATATCTTTGCGAACTTTGCGGTAGTCCTTGTATTTATCAATCCGCCAGGCAGTTCGTAGCACAAACAGTCGGAACTGTTCGATTTCCATCCACGAGTCAGCAATTTTCTCTTGTACCATTTGTTTGTTGGCTAAGACTTCGCCCTGGGTTTCACGCGATAATACGCGTTCACACATCATATCGAACGATTTCTTGATCTGACCAATCGTCCGCATCGCATGGTGAATACGCCCGCCACCCAAGCGTGTTTGGGCCACCTCAAATCCCTGCCCAGGGCCACCCAGCATATTCTCTGCTGGGACGCGGACATCATCGTAATGAATATACGCGTGATCGCCGTCTTCCTCAGCTTCATCGGCAAGGCCGACATTGCGTTTGATATTGATGCCAGGCGTATCCGCCGGAACAATAAACATCGACATGCGCTGGTAGGGGGCTGCATCCGGGTCAGTCACGACCATGACGATGAGAAACGTGGCATAGCGAGCGTTGGACGAAAACCATTTCTCCCCGTTAATAACCCAGAAGTCACCATCTCGCTCAGCCTTACAGGTGAACATCTTGGGATCGGCTCCCGCGTGCGGTTCAGTCATCGAAAAGCACGACACAATGTCGCCATCAAGCAGTGGTTTGAGGTATGTCTCTTTATGTTCTGGACTGCCGTAATGGGCCAGAATCTCCCCATTCCCGGTGTCCGGAGCTTGGCAGCCAAAGACAATCGAGGCAAAGCGCGAGCGTCCCAGAATCTCATTCATCAGCCCGAGCTTGAGTTGACCATAGCCTTTGCCACCTAGCTCCGGGCCGAGATGGCAGGCCCACAAACCCCGCTGTTTCACCTCTGCCTGCAATGTCGGCACAATCTTGCGGTGGCGTGGGTTCTGGATATCATACTGGTTGCCAAGCACGTGGTCTAAAGGCTCCACTTCCTCACGCACAAAGGTCTCCATCCAGTCCAACTCTTTTTGAAATTCGGGTTCTGTTTCAAAATCCCAAGCCATACGCGAATCCTCCTTTATTTATCGGTGTTTGTCTTGAAGCAGCGGCACAGAGCACATAGCAGACGAGACAAGCTTTTGCACCTGTCCCGGTGTGTCATCCGCGCTGTTGAGTTCCTTTCTGTAACCGATTCTGGTAGTCTGTATGTAGACAGGTAATCACTGGTATAGGAACCGTCCTGCTGACACTTCTTGAGCTGTTCAGCATCGAAGAAGGGGGGCAGGGGTGAAGAGGTGGACACAGAATCTGGTCCAATGGGGGGGGAAGGACGTGAAGGATACCTATAACGGACGACCGGTAAGTTTGAACCTGAATATTCGTGGCTTGAAACAGTCTGCCACTCTCGCCATCAACGAACGTAGCAATACGTTGCGCAAAGAAGGACGCCGTATTTATAAAATGGGTCTCGGCCAGTCGCCTTTTCCCGTACCGACTGAGGTGGTTGATGCCCTGACGCTGCATGCCCATGAAAAAGACTATCTCCCTGTGATGGGATTGCCTGATTTGCGTGAAGCAGTTGCCGAATTCCACCGTCAAAAAGACCGGGTCGAGGCGTACGCCGAGTATGTGCTGATCGGACCGGGCTCCAAGGAGCTGATGTTTCTCTTGCAGCTGACCTTTTACGGCGAGCTGCTCGTCCCCTCCCCATCCTGGGTGTCATACGTGCCGCAAGCACAAATCATTGGACGCCATGTCCGGGTTGTCCCAACACGTTTTGCTGACAACTGGCGCGTCACGCCTCAGCAGCTGACTACCATCTGCCAAGAAGACGCGGACCGGCCACGTCTGCTCGTGCTCAATTATCCGGGCAATCCTGATGGCGGTAGCTACACCGCAGACGAGCTTGAAGAGATTTCCGCCGTCGCCCGCGAGTTTGGCGTCATTCTACTATCTGACGAAATCTACGGGCAACTGCATCATAAGGGCGCGCATGTCTCCGTTGCGCGCTTCTACCCCGAAGGGACAATTATCAGCTCAGGCTTATCCAAATGGTGTGGAGCAGGCGGCTGGCGACTCGGAACCTTTACTTTTCCACCCGATTTGGCCTGGCTCATGGAGGCCATGGCCGTGGTTGCGAGTGAAACCTATACCTCGGTCAGCGCGCCGATTCAGTTTGCTGCCGTGCGCGCGTTTAAAGATGGTCTGAGCATTGAGCGTTACCTGTGGCATACGAGGCGGATTTTAGCTGGCTTGGGGCAGCGCTGCACGGATATTTTGAAACAAGCTGGAGTGCAGGTACAGGAGCCGGTTGGGGCCTTTTATTTGTTTCCTGATTTTTCGCCGTTTCAAGAGCAATTGGCAAAACGCGCTATCCGGGACAGCAACACGTTTTGTGAACGCTTACTGGAAGATACTGGCGTTGCGGTGCTGCCTGGTGCGTCGTTTCAGCGACCGGTGGAAGAACTGACGGCTCGCTTCGCCTATGTGGGTTTTGATGGAGCCAAGGCTCTGTCAGCCAGCGAGACGATTCCGCTCGATCAATCCTTACCCCACGATTTTTTTCAGCTATGGTGTGGCGACGTTCTTGAGGCAACAGAGCGCATTGCCGAGTGGGTGGCAACGTCGGCAAGGAAAACTCGCGTGGTCTGAATGAGAATTCGGGAGGGGAAATTCTGCACCTCAATCCGCCTCCCACACTTCATCAACACTTCTCGTAAAGTCCGGCAATAGAGCAGAGGTGGCTACGCCTTCACGGTGAAAAGTACCCTGTTCGACATATCCCTCGGTGAACTCGATGAATCGGTTCGTTTGATCTGTGAGTCGGAGATAGTGTTCTTCGGTCTATAGCCCTTGGAGGGGTAAGAGATCAATCTCTCACCCTTCGGCCTGCCATACCAGTTTGGACTCGGTCGGTCGTATCTCAACTGTCATACCTTCTCCAGAATGTTGTCTTCGGTCTGCGGGGCAGTCTACGCCGCAGCTGGTTCCTTTCTCAATGGTGCTCTGCTAGCTTCGGGGAGCAAAAAATAGAAGGAACGGAAATCCACAGATGACGGACACAGACGTTCAACATTTTATTAATGGCGCATACACATCTGGCCAGAGTGGCCGCACTTTTGAGAACCGTCGCCCCACCGATCATTCTCTGATCAGCTTGGTCTATGAAGCTGGAAAAGATGAGGTTGACGCAGCGGTCTGTGCCGCTCGGGAAGCGTTGTCGGGTGAATGGGGCGGACTGACTCTCGCCCAGCGCACCGCCCTTCTGTGTGCTGTCGCTGATGGTATTGAAAAACGTTTTGATGAATTCTTAGAAGCTGAAATTGCGGATACCGGCAAACCGGTCGGTATCGCCTCACATATTGATATTCCGCGCGGCGCGGCAAATTTTCGGATTTTTGCGGATGCGGTGAAGAATGTAGCTGGAGAGTATTTTGAGACACCGACACCAGATGGGACGGGAGCGATCAACTACAGTGTCCGGGTTCCAAAAGGAGTGATTGCGGTTGTCTGTCCGTGGAATCTGCCGTTCCTCTTAATGACCTGGAAGGTCGGGCCAGCCTTAGCCTGTGGCAATGCTGTTGTTGTCAAACCGTCAGAAGAAACTCCTTCAACGGCCACACTGCTCGGCGAGGTGATGAACCAGGCTGGTGTCCCCAAAGGTGTCTACAACGTCGTGCATGGCTTTGGGCCGAATTCGGCTGGTGAGTTTTTGGTCAGTCATCCTGAGGTTGATGCGATTACGTTTACCGGCGAGACAGTGACCGGTGAAGCGATCATGAAAAATGCAGCAGTGGGCGTGCGGGATGTGTCGTTTGAACTTGGTGGCAAGAACCCCGCGCTGATCTTTGCCGACTGTGATCTTGAAGGGACAATTGAAGGCATCGGCCGAGCGTGTTTTGCCAATACTGGCCAAGTATGTCTGGGAACCGAACGGGTATATGTCGAACGGCCGATTTTTCCGGATTTTATAGCGGCTTTGAAACAAAAGGCCGAGTCTCTCAAGTTGGGGAATCCGCACGATTCGACTACGCAGATGGGACCCCTGATTAGTCTTGAGCATCGCCAGAAAGTTCTCTCTTATTACACCAAAGCCAAAGAAGAAGGGGCCACAATCGTTACTGGCGGTGGCATTCCTGAGATGCCAGGAGCGCATGCCGAAGGGGCTTGGATTGAGCCGACGATTTGGACGGGACTGCCAGAATCTTCACCTGTCGTGCGCGAAGAAATCTTTGGCCCGTGTTGCCATGTCCAGCCGTTTGACTCTGAAGACGAAGCTATCCGTCTGGCGAATGATACACCATATGGATTGGCAACCTCGATCTGGACCCAGAATGCCGCTCGGGCGAACCGCGTTGCGCAGCGTGTTCATGTTGGCATTGCCTGGGTGAATTGCTGGTTTCTGCGTGATCTGCGCACACCGTTTGGCGGGGCGAAACAATCAGGTATCGGACGGGAAGGTGGGCTACACTCTTTGGAGTTCTACACCGAGCTGCGCAACGTGTGTCTCAAGCTGTAGCGTGGCCGTATTGTACTGAGAAGGAGCGCGTCACGACATTACACCCCAACAGGTGGCAGCCAACGCAGCTCCTGAAAGCGCTTAATCCACTTGCGGAACATATCCTCGGTATCCATGCACTCATGGAAACCCGCCTGGCGGAGCTTAATTGTGCTGACCAGCATGGACGGAGGAGGTTCTTTTTTACCATAAGCTAAGCTGAAGTCCGCCAGCGCCGCGGATTCACTCACAAACTCCTGCACATTTGCCGGTGCGGTGAGGTTATATTTTTTCACAATGGCTGCCCATTCATCTTGTCGTTTGGGAAGTTCTTCGACCATTGAGCATGGTTCTGAGGGACCGACTTCCATGCCAAATGCCTCAGCAAGCACCGGCCAGACGTTTTGCCAGACATAGACATCGCCATTGGTGATGTTGAAGATTTCGTTAGAACTCGTATCTGCGTGGGCTGCCCATTCAAACGCGTGGGCCAGCACATCGACATCAATAGCTTCAAAAACGTACGGTGCGCCGCCGGGATAGGACAAGGGTTTGCCTTGTTCCTTTAGCATAGCGGCATATACACCAATGGCGGTAATGACATTCAGATTGCTCCCAATTGCTTCGCCAAAGATGAGCTGTGGACGCCAGATGGACCAGTGCCAGGCTTTGCCGTGTTGTTTTTCTTTGATGTAGTCTTCATGCAGCCAGTAGAAATTATCGTGCTGGTGGCGTGGCCAGCGTTCCCGTGCCGGGACCGGGAAGGGGGCAATATGTGCTCCGTAGGCTTTGGTACCTTGGAGGACGGAGACGTGTTGCAGATCTTTGGCGACTTTTTCAAGCGGATCAAACAGATTGACCAGCATGCTGCGGTTGGTCTGCATCTGTTCCTGATCGCGCCAGCCCTCAATCAGC
Source organism: Binatia bacterium (assembly GCA_965231765.1). Classification (GTDB taxonomy): domain Bacteria; phylum Desulfobacterota; class Binatia; order Bin18; family Bin18; genus JAAXHF01. Next base: position 719,811 of record OZ246887.1, on the reverse strand, counting down.
CCCTGTGTTTCTTTTACGGCAGCGTAGACAACATGTGTCACATCGCTCATCTGGCTAAAGACTTCGGAGCAACGGATTGGGTCAGTCAGATCAACTGACAGAAAAGTCACGCCTTCCTCACTCTCAGGCGCACGACGAGAAATCGCAACCACATCCCAGTCCGGTAGGCTGGCAAAATGTCGCACAGCAGCATACCCAACCAGGCCGGACGCTCCAGCAACAAGCACTTTATTCTTTGGCATAACAGGCCCTCACTTTTCGTTGATAGATTCGGGCCAACTGTATCGCAGTCGGGCAGGGGGCGACAAGAGTGAAGAGGGACAGTCATTTTGTGTCGGATAATATTCATCCTGTCGAGTTCTCATTGGGGACTGTTTATTATTGGATTATCTGAAGATTCGTGCCGCGGCGGGGGCATAGAGAGCTATACTTTTCTCTGCCTGCTCGCGTGCAAGAGGGGGCTGCTGAATCTTCTTCCCTGCAAGGTTTCTCTATCTCTCTCGCACTGATTTATTCCGCTCATTTAAGAATGTCCCCCAGTCCGGCCCGGGGGCGTGGCCCTTGGGCTCGAAACTGGAGACTGTTTTGTGTAGTATAAGAGGCTAGCCAGTCCTAAATTTTTGGTTCAACATTCAAAAAGGAGGAGAGATAGATGTCACACAGAGGATTTTCTCACATTGGCCTTTCGACGCTCGATCTTGACAAAACGCGGGAGTTCTACGAAGACCTGCTCGGTTTCGAACCGGTGGTGTGCGACAGCATTGAAATAGAAGAGGGGGGGAAGATCCGTCACATCTTCTTTGATACCGGCCATCACCAACTGCTCGCCTTTATGGAAGCACGCGACGTTCCCGGCGTGCCGCGCGAGTATGACGCCGGCATCAACAGTGGGCTCGGCGTGCCAGGCGCCTTTTATCACTTCGCGTTCGAGGCTGGCAATGAAACTGCCCTGGCACAGAAATGTGAGGAACTTCGCTCTAAAGGTGTCGAAGTGAGCGATGTTGTCGATCACAATTGGGCCAAATCGATCTACTTCAAAGATCCCAACGGCATCTCGTTAGAGTATTGCTGCTTGATACGAGAGTTCACCGACAATGATGCGCGCATGCAGGATCGCTTTAAAATTTCGCTCAAAGCGCTCGATGATCCTATCAACGCGTTGACGTCGCCGGAGAAACACTAGACGCGTTCTGCGGTAGGCCGAGCAGCTCTAGTACCTCTTTTTTGATACTGGCCGCTCCTATCTAGAACGATCGTTCCAGATAGGATGAGGATGGAGTTATTCGACTGAGATCTCGATGACGAAAGGCCCGGATGTCTTCAAGGCATCCGCCAGACCCTCACGCAGCGCCTTGGCGCTGTCCACCGAGATACCTGGCACACCCATACCCCGTGCAAGGTCGGTGAAGGAAAGGTCAGGTGCCGCTAAGTCCATATGGGGATAAGGCCGATCCACGGATACGTCGAAGCGTCGCCGATACGTATCCATGTTGAGCTTCAGCACGCGGTATTGCCGATTGGCCAGGATAACGAAGAGGATGGGCAGCGCGTAGTGCGCGGCGGTCCACAGCGCCTGCACGCTGTACATGGCAGACCCGTCTCCTGAAACCGCGACAACCCGTCGGTCGGCGTGCGCGACGGAGACCCCGATAGCGCCGGCGAGACCCTGTCCAATTCCACCCCCGCGCCCGCTGTAGTAATCACCCGGAGAGCGGTAGTCAAAGGCATCCATTGCTCGGACCGCGGTGATCGACTCATCAACGACGATCACATTTTCGGCAAGCCCCTCGTGCAGCACGCGTAGCGCCTGCCCACTCGAAAGGGGGGAATCGTTCGAGGCATTTGCCCGTCGGCGAGCGTCGGCTTCTGCCCGGGCCGTGCGCAGGGTACTGTTTCGCTCGGCTGCTGCAGCTTGGTAGCTGCTTGACGCCATAGCCTCAAGCGCAGCGACAAGATCGGAGAGAGTCACACGGAGCGAGCCGGCGAGTCCAAGCTGCACTGGAAAATTGGCAGCTAACTGTTCGGGTGTGGGCTCGATCTGGACCACTGAGGTTGTTTCTGGAAAGGCATTGATCGGATCGAACCAGATATCTTCGAAGCAGGGCAGGCCGATCAGCAGGGCCAAGTCGTACGGCGAGAGTTGCTTGTGAAGGCCGCTAGCATCGAAGGCGAGACGTCCCGCGTAGTTGGGATGTTGGTTGGGGAAGGAGAGCTGAGCCCGCAGCCCCTCGTCCCGCACGGCGGCGCCGATCTGCTCAGCCAGCGTGATGAGCGTCTCAAACGCTCCGTCACGTGCGACGTCGTCGCCAGCGAGAATCATCGGTCGTTCACTTGCTAAGATCATCTGCGCAAGCGCGGTGACGCCGTCCGGGTCCGGGCGCACCGTCGTCCGTAGGTCGCCCGTATATGAGGCAACCGTTTCAGTCTCCTGCGACATCACATCGACCGGCAGCGCCAAGAACACCGGGCCCATCGGTGCTTCGTGGGCGATCTTGAAGGCGCGGCGCAAGAGCGGAGCGATCTCGTCGGCGTGCTGTGCTTCGGCGCTCCACTTGGTGAGGGGCGAAGCCATAGCAACGAGGTCGTGAGACAGCAGCGGCGTCCGCAGCCGCATCCGGGTATCCTGTTGACCCGCCGTGATGAGCAGCGGTGAGTTTGCCTTCAGCGCTCCGTAGAGTGCGCCCAACCCGTTGCCGAGGCCGGGCGCGACGTGGAGATTGACGACACCGGTCTTGCCTGACGCTTGGGCGTAGAAACTGGCGGCGGTGACGGCAATGCCCTCATGTAAGGCCGTGTAGTAGGTGATCTCTTGTGTGTCGATCAACCCTTCGAGGAATGGATTCTCAGTCGTACCTGGGTTGCCGAAAATACAGTTGACCCCGTGACCCACGAGGCTTTGCATCAGAATCTGATAGCCTTTCGTCATATACTCACACGGCCGGGCATCTTTTTGTGCTCCCTGAAAAAGTCTATAACAATAATGCTGGATGGATAATACGATGAGAATGAAACCGTGGTCAAGGTTATGTTATTCTCACGGCATTCACAATCAGCCAGCAAAAGAGGACCGTTTACTTTTTAAGGAGGACCGACACGATGAGTCAAACCGTATCCGAATCTCAACCGATCCAAATCCCGAATGCCGAAGAGCTGGGCTTCGATCCCGGCGCTCTGCGCGAGAGGTATGCTGCCGAGCGCGCCAAACGTCTGCGCACGGACGCCAACGAGCAATACCAGGAAATCACCGACCAGTTCGAGCATTACAATGAAGACCACTATGTGGAGCAGGGCTTCACCCGTCCCGCGCTGCAAGAAGACATTGATGTCTTGATCGTCGGCGGAGGCTTTGGCGGCATGTTAGCCGCAGTCCGGCTGCAAGAGGCTGGAATCACAAACTTTCGTATCGTCGAGAAAGCTGGGGATTTTGGCGGTACTTGGTACTGGAACCGCTATCCTGGCGCGCAGTGTGACATCGAAGGCTATCTCTATCTGCCGCTGCTCGAAGAGATGAGTTACATCCCAAAGGAGCGCTACTCCTTCGCCCCGGAGATCTTTGCCCACGCGCAACGGATTGGCAAACACTACAATCTGTATGAACGCACCTGCTTCCAGACCAAAGTCAAGGAAGCGCGCTGGGACGAAGAAACAGGACGCTGGACTGTCACCACCGATCGTGATGATGTGCTCAAGACATGCTTTGTGATCATGTCGAGTGGGCCGCTGAACAAACCCAAGTTGCCGGGCGTTCCTGGGATCGAGAATTTCAAAGGGCATACCTTCCATACCAGTCGGTGGGACTACGAGTACACGGGGGGTGATACCACCGGAGGCTTGCACAAACTCCATGACAAACGCGTCGGTATCATTGGCACAGGTGCCACCGCGATTCAGTGCATCCCGCATGTGGGCGAGCATGCCAAGCAGTTCTATGTCTTTCAGCGCACGCCGTCCTCCGTGGACGAACGCAACAACACGCCGACGAACCCGGAATGGGCGAAGACGCTTAAGCCCGGCTGGCAGACGTATCGGAACCGCAATTTCACCGCCCTCTTGGACGGCGTGCAGCTTGAGGGAGATGAGGTCCGTGACAAGTGGACCAGCCCGCTCAAGAAGCTCAGCGACCTGATCAACAGCCAGAAGGATGGGGATCTCTCGGGCCGAGACAAGGCGGTCTTGGCAGAGATTGCCGACTTTCAGAAGATGAATGAGATCCGCGAGCGCGTATCTTCGACGGTGAGCGACCCCGAGACGGCGGAAGCGCTCAAGCCATGGTTTGGACAATGGTGTAAGCGTCCGACCTTCAATGACGAGTACCTGCCGACCTTCAACCGACCCAATGTGAAGTTAGTCGATACGCAAGGGAAGGGCGTTGATCGCGTGACCGAGCACGGCGTCGTTGTAGATGGAGTTGAGTACGAAGTCGACTGCCTGATCTTCGCCACAGGCTTCGAGGTGGGCACGGCCTACACGCGGCGGGGTGAGTTCGGGATGTACGGCCGTGATGGTGAGTCTCTGTCCGACGCCTGGGCAAACGGGATGCGCACCTTGCACGGTTTCCTGAGCCATGGGTTTCCGAACTGTTTTCACATGGGGCTCACCCAGACCGGCCTCACGGCGAACTTCACCTACATGCTCGATAATCAGGCCCAGCATGTCGCCGCCCTCATCACGCAGGTCAATCGCCGCAACGCGAAATCAATCGAGCCGACCCCCGAGGCTGAGGCGGAGTGGGTAAAGATCGTCACCGGGCCGAACATGATGACAAAGTACCAAAACGCCTGCACACCGGGCTACTATAACGGCGAGGGAACGAACGAGGGGCAGGGCTTCCTCCAGACCGTATACCCTCACGGCGCGCTGGCCTTTTACGATATGCTCGCCGAGTGGCGCGCAAAGGGAGACTTTGATGGTCTCATTGTGAAGTAGACTCGTGAATCGGAAGCCGGGATGGAGATCAGATGGGTCCTGAGGGCCGCTGTTGCAGGCTCGTCTTGAGCGAGTAGTGTTGACACTGCTCGCTTCCTGCCTGAGATACCTGTCGCCCGGCTTTTCGGCTCATTGCTGCGCTCACGAATTCATGGCATCATCCGGTCATTCTCAGAAATTGTGGCGGAGAACATGTCAAAAGCAATGAGCGTATCAGACACATCCCAAGGCGAGCCCGCGCGCCGTATCCAGTTCGCGTTCACGGATGAGCAAGAACAATTCCGCGAGGCGATTCGGCGATTTTTGCAGGAGAAATCGCCCTCAACCGAGGTCCGGCGGCTTATGGACACCACCGAGGGCTACGATCCTGAAATCTGGCGCCAGCTGAGCGAACAACTCGCGCTGCCCGGGGTCCACATCCCGGAGCAATACGGCGGCGCGGGGTTCGGCATGGTCGAGCTGTGCATCGTTACGGAGGAGATGGGCCGGGTCTTGCTGTGCGCGCCCTATTTCTCCACGGCGGTGCTCGCAACGAACGCCATATTGAACGCCGGGACCGAAGCCCAGCAATCGAGCTTGCTGCCCGATCTTGCCAGCGGCGCGCGCCTTGCCGCGCTGGCCGTCACTGAGCCCAGCGGCCAGTGGGAGCCGCAGTCGATGGAACTCGTCGCGACTTCCAGTGCGGAAGGTTATACTCTGGATGGAGCGAAAAGTTACGTCGTGGATGGTCATGTGGCAGACCTGCTGGTCGTCGCTGGCCGTGTCGCTGGGACTGCGGGACGCGATGATCATAATGATCTGGCGCTGTTTACGGTAAGCGCCGATACCGCTGGCGTGACCCGGAGCCTGCTGCCATCCATGGACCCCACCCGCAAGCTCGCGCGCATTGATTTCGACGGCGTGCAGGCGCAGCGCCTTGGCAACGGGGAGGATGGCGCAACAGCCCTCGATCGTACGCTGGACCAAGCGGCCATTGCGCTGGCCAACGAAATGGTCGGCGGTGCCCAGGCGTTGTTCGACTCAGCCGTAGAGTATGCCAAGCTGCGGGTGCAGTTCGGGCGCACGATCGGCTCGTTTCAGGCGATCAAGCACAAGTGCGCCGACTTGTTGCTCGAGCTGGAACTGGCCAAGTCGGCTGCCTACTATGCAGCACAAGCGGCCGCGACTGACGACCCCGAGTGGCCGGCGCTGGCGTGTTTGGCCAAAGCCTCGGCGTCGGAAACGTACCTGCATATTGCAGCCGAAACGATTCAGATCCACGGTGGTATCGGGTTTACCTGGGAGAACGACACGCATCTGTGGTTCAAGCGCGCCAAAAGCTCAGAAGTCTTTCTTGGCCAGCCGGATTACCACCGAGAACTCTTAGTGCAGCGCTGGGGAGTGTGAGCGATGAGTACGATTAACGAAGCTGACGTGCGAGCAGAGGTCCGAACGTGGCTCGCCGACAACTGGAACTCGGAGATGTCCTTGGTGGCGTGGCGCAATAAGCTCGTCGACTCGGGCTGGGGTATGCCGCAATGGCCTGAAGCGTGGCACGGCCGGGGGTTACCGCTGGGCCTGGTACGCGTGGTGGAAGAGGAATTTGCGAATGTCGGTGCTGTTGGGGTGGCGAGATCCGGCGTGCGACTGCTGGTGGCGGCAACACTCCTTGAGCACGGAACAGATCAACAGAAAGAGAAGTTTCTGCGCCGTATTTTGACCGGTGAGGCCACCTGGTGCCAGCTCTTCAGCGAGCCAGGCAGCGGCTCAGATCTTGCCGGTGCCACTACCCGGGCGGATTTGCACGGCGACTATTGGCTCATCAACGGTGAAAAGGTCTGGTCAACGAGTGCTCATCATGCCGATCACGGCCTCTTGGTTGCCCGTACGGATTGGGATGTGCCCAAGCATGAGGGCCTATCGTGTTTTGTGGCCGATATAAAGCAGCCGGGTGTGGAGGTCCAGCCGCTCAAACAGATGAATGGCCACGCGTCGTTTAACCAGGTGTTTTTCACTGACGCACAAGTGCCAGCTGAGAACCTGGTCGGGCGTGTCGGCGATGGCTGGAAGGTGGCGGTGACCACGCTCGCCCACGAGCGTCGTGGGGCGGATGGACTGCGACCACCATCGAAGAAGGGTGGGATCCGCACGGGACGGATTCACGCTGAAGAGCAAAAAGAACTGGAAACGGCTAATCAGCCCTATACATGGTATCCACAGCGCGCCGGCCGCGTTGATCTCGTTCTCGACCGGGCTAAGGAAACCGGTGCAAACGCCGATCCACACACGCGCCAAGAGATCGCCAAGCTGATGATCATGGCCAAATCGGCCGAATGGACCGCGCGCCGTGCCCGCGCTGCCCAGCGACAGGGACGTCCGCAAGGGCCAGAAGGTTCGCTCGGCAAGCTCGCGGCCAGCAATGTTGCCCGAGCGGCTGCCCACGTACACACAGTGATGACTGGAGCGGATGCTTTGCTGACCGGAACCGAGAGTCCGCGTGATGGGACCATTGCCGAGATTTTAGTGTCGGTGCCGGCTATTTCCATTGCCGGAGGTACGGACGAGATTCAGCGCAACATCATCTCTGAGCGCGTCCTCGGCCTGCCGAAGGAGCCCCGCTTCGACACCGGCCCGTTCCGGGAGGTCCGAAAGAATTAGGCGAGGTTGCCCGCTACAGGAGGAACACAATGGCGATGAATAGTCGGCTTGATCCAGAACTGGCGGGGCCACTCGAGACCTTCCTCAGTCTGACGGGCGGCGGGCTTAACCTGCATGATATTCCAGCCGCCCGGAAGAGGAGGAATGAACTGGCGGCGGCGCAGATGGCCAAGGCTCCTATTATCGAGGGAGTCACTGCTGAAGATCGACACGTGCCAGGCCCTCAGGGTGACCCCGATGTCTTTGTGCGTATCTATCAGCCAACGGATCGACCTGCCAAATTACCAGCCCTGGTGTGGATTCATGGTGGCGGATATGTCGTGGGGACGGTCGAGCAAGATGATCTCTTGGCCAAGCACTGGTCCAAAGCCGTCAACTGTGTGATCGCGTCGGTCGAGTATCGACTTGCTCCGGAGCATCCGCATCCCGCACCGGTCGAGGATTGTTATGCCGCGCTCAAGTGGTTCGCAGCTCATGCGGACGAATTTGGGGTGGATACCTCACGCATTGCCATCGGCGGAGCAAGCGCAGGCGCTGGGCTGGCAGCTGGTCTGGCGCTGTTAACCCGTGACCGGGGGGAAATCGAGTTAGCGTATCAGCTTCTCATCTATCCGATGCTCGATGACCGAAATATCGAGCAGGCAAGTGAGACCGCCCCAGATACCTACGTCTGGACGCGGGAAAACAATCTGATGGGCTGGCGTGCGTACCTGGGGCGTGAGCCCGGCGGAGCAGATGTGTCGCCGTATGCAGCGGCTGCGCGGTCGACTGATTTGTCGGGACTGCCGCCTGCGTATATTCCGGTGGGCGACCTCGACTTATTCCTGGGTGAAAATATCGACTATGCCCGGCGTCTGCTGGCAGCAGGAGTGCCGACCGAACTGCATGTATATCCCGGCGGCTTTCACGGCTTTGATGGTATGGCGCCTGGGGCAGAGATCGCCCAGCGCTTTGCTGCTGATCGAGATAAGGCGTTGAAGCGGATACTGCATAGTTAGAGCCGCGTATGCACCTGGGGCTGAGCCCTAGGTGCACGACCATTTTGGTCGTTCCTCGAAGCGGGTGAGACGCCCGCGCTCCCAGCAAGAACACGTCAGAACATTCTCACTCCTTCGATACCTGCGCCTCTTTCTAAACCGCTGGGGTCTGGTATCGTCATGGGGAGATCGTGTGCGGACAGTCGTCTCAGCGAGAGGAATTCGAGCATGGCCGACAGGAAACTGGAAGCAGATTGTGTGGTGATCGGTGCGGGTGCCATGGGTTCTGAATAGAGAAAAGGGAGGGAGCTTGTATGACTCACTCACGAACATTGCGACTGGGCGCGTTCATGCGGCCTGTCAGTCTCCATACCGCCGCTTGGCGCTATCCAGACGCGTGGCCGGATGCCAATTTCAATTTCCAATACCTAAAATACTTCGCTCAGACGCTGGAGCGCGGCCGGTTCGACGCTTTTTTCATGGCGGATCATCTCGCCGTGCTCAATATGCCGATGGAGGGACTCAAGCGTAGCGCAACCGTCACCTCCTTTGACCCCTTAACGCTGCTGCCCGCACTCGCTGTCGTGACTGAGCATTTGGGACTTATCGCCACCGCCTCTACGACCTACAACGATCCGTATCATATCGCGCGCAAATTTGCCTCGCTGGATCACATCAGCGGCGGACGCGCAGGCTGGAACGTAGTGACCTCGGGCAATCCGCATGAGGCTATGAATTTCGGTCGTGAGGAACATGTTGAGCATGCCACCCGGTATCGCCGGGCGCGGGAGTTCTTTGACGTTGTGACGGGTCTGTGGGACAGCTGGGCGGACGATGCGTTCATTCGGGATGTGGAGACAGGAGTCTATTTTGATCCAGACAAGCTCCACGTGTTAAATCATCAGGGCGAGTTCCTCAAAGTGCGTGGACCACTGAACATCGGACGACCTATTCAGGGCTGGCCGGTCATTGTCCAAGCTGGCGCTTCGGAAGCTGGTCGTCAACTCGCGGCAGAGACTGCTGAGGCCATTTTTGCGGCCGGCAACAACATCGACGCCGCTCGTGCTTTCTACGCGGATGTCAAAGGACGTATGGAGAAGATCGGTCGTTCGCGTGACCACCTAAAGGTGTTGCCCGCCGCGTTTGTCGTCGTTGGTGAGACCGCTAGCGAAGCCCTTGAGAAGCGAGCGCGGCTTGACAGTCTGGTGCACTACGACAGCGCGATTGCCTCCTTGTCGATCGCTCTCGGCCATGATGCATCAGGTTTCGATCCAGATGGGTTACTGCCCGAGATCCCAGAAAGCAATGCGAGCAAGAGTGCACGGGAGCGGGTCGTGGCACTCGCCCAGCGGGAGCATCTGAGCGTGCGGCAATTGGCGCAGCGCCTTGGCGGCTATAGCGGTTTGGCGTTTGTTGGTACGCCGTCCATGATAGCCGATCAAATGGAGGAGTGGCTGCTGACCGATGCGTGCGACGGCTTCAATATCACGTTTCCCTATCTGCCAGCCGGGCTCGACGACTTCGTCGATCGGGTTGTGCCGGAACTGCAGCGGCGCGAAATCTTTCGGCGCGAATACGAAGGGGCGACATTGCGCGAAAATCTCGGCTTGCCGCGCCCACCGAACCGCTTCTTCTGAGGGTTCTCGTCCAAATGACAGCAGTTATTGACGGCTCATTTCAAAAGGAGGAAGGCTATGGCGAATGCTCAACCATATACATCGAAGGTGGCAGACACAGGCATAGTCGAGCACTTTGACGCAATTGTGATCGGCGCCGGGGTATCCGGCTTATATCAACTGTACCGGTTGCGTGAGCTCGGACTCTCGGTCCGGTGCTACGAGGATGGCAGCGGCGTGGGCGGCACCTGGTATTGGAATCGCTACCCCGGCTGCCGCTTCGATTCCGAGAGCGAGACCTACGGCTATTCGTGGTCGGAAGAACTGCTGCAAGAATGGGACTGGAAAGAGCATTACTCCGGGCAGCCGGACAACGAAAAATACCTGAACTACGTCGCCGATAAATTCGACCTGCGGAGAGACATCCAATTCAATGCGCATGTGACCTCAGCCGTCTCCGACGAACAGGCCAATCGCTGGGACATCCAATTGGAGAGTGGCCAGCGCGCCCAGGCCCAGTTTCTCATTGCCTCGATTTTGTCTACATAACGCTGCCATGGATCTTCCGACAGCGCCCAAGGAAAGACGCCTTCAAGCTCTAACACTTCCCAGCACACATCCCATTGAATCGCCAAATCGTGGGCCGGAATCTGCGTCAGCAATGCCTGTAACATCGTTTGTCAGGTTGATCGCATGTAGGCTTCAACCTCTGGCGGGCAGTCGCTGCCGCCATACCCGCGCTGATCCGGCACCGCGGCCTGGAAACCGGCTGCCACCAGGGGATCGATCTGATGCCGCCACAAATACCAGCACTGTGGAAACCCGTGCAAAAGAATAACCAGCGGCCCGCTGCCCTCCACAACCGTCCGCCGCCGGACACCATTGGTTTCGATCGTCTGGAAATTGCGCTCCTGCATCGTCTTTCTCCTTCCCCTCGGGTCTTAGCAGAGTTACCCTAACTCACCTAATAGGGTTTTGGCGTCCTGCAAGTCCGCCGTCTCAAACCCTTCTGTGAACCAGTCGTAGACCGGGGCCAATAATTCTCGTGCCGCTTTCCTCTTCCCCTGCCCCTGCCACAGTCGCGTAAGGGGAAGCCTTCTTCGTCCTCACACGACATGAGTTTCGCGCTCTGTTTCAATAACTTGACAAAGCAATTAGCAGTTCCTCAGGCTTGCGACGGTTTCTTTGAGAATGGTGGGCACGTCCCGGAGTGGTACCCCTAAGCTGTCTCGCCTCGTGAAATCAAAGCCCGTCGGCGGCAGCGGCGGCTCGATTAATGGTTCTGGCATGGCCGCTTCGGGCATGAGTTTTTTAAGCTCTGCATAGATGTCCTTATAGTGCCAACTGTCGTAGACCCCAAAGTAACGGCCACGCGCTTCCGGGTTCTCATAGGCCGCTAAGAACAACAAAGCCAAGTCTTGCACGTGAATCATGGAAGAGGAGTCGTTGGGAATCTTAGCGTGACGAGGCGGTCCTCCCTGCAGCATTTGTCGCAGCATGCCTTGGAATCCCCGTTCCGCATGCTCAGGGAGGACCGCGGGACCCAACATAAGGGTTGGCAGGAAAATGGATAACCGGATGTTGTGCTGGTCCGCAAAGCCCATGGCGGTCGCTTCCATCACCGTCTTTGCCGCAGACGTATACTTCTTTTGCGCGTACTGATGCGCTCGGTCGGACCAATGGTCGATTTCGTTTTTCTTGGCGACCGGATTTTTCGGGTTGGTACTGCTGGTGCTACTACAGATGGTGACGTCTGTGATGCCCGCCTCATGAGCCGATCGCAGAATATTCAGACAGCCGTCGACCGTGGGCATGACAATTTCTTTCTCCCCTTGGTCGTCGTCCATTTCGCGGGCAGGTGTTCCAGTTGGTCCAAAATAGGTGGGAATGAGACACGCAATGAACACCGCGTCCGCGTTGGACAGCGCTGCGTCGAACGCGCCGGGGTGTGACATCTCCGCGCTCAACAGCTCCAGCCGTTCGGATGCGCTAGGTAAGGCATACAGGTGCAGGGTTTTCTCGGTATCGGCACTGTCCTGGAGGGTGCCGCGCACCCGGTAGCCCCGTTCCAAGGCGGCTTTGGTGAGATTGGCCCCAACCAGGCCGCTGGCTCCAGCAATACAAATCGTTTTGGGTTCAGTCATCCGATCTCCGTTTGTCTCCGTTTGTTGCGTCATCCTTCTTGGTGAGCGAGGTATTGTCAAGTTATTGGCGCCTTGTGGAAGGGGGGCTGGTCGCCCGCGCCCAGGCAGTTTAGAAGATCACCATGGACTGTATCAGTAGTGCTGAGGCCGGAGCATGACATTGACATGGCTTGAAGAGCGAATCGCTCGAGCGCATGAACGCCGGGGGGTCTACACCAGCATCATTGTGTTGCGCATGCTGATCGGTTTTGCCTTCATTCCTGCAGGGCTCAAGAAGCTGCTGGGACAGCCGTTTACCGATCCAGCGAACACGGGAGTTTTTCACGAGTTCCTGCATGCCTTTCATGCCACCGGCCTGTTCTATCAATTTGTGGGGGCACTGCAGCTCACGGCCGCCGTGTTTCTTATCACGCAGCGCCACGCGACTTTGGGTGCGGCGCTTGCCGCTCCCATTCTTGCAGCCATTTTCGTGCTTTGCTGGAGCACAGGAGTGGTACCCACCGCTATCGTCGTCACCTTGATGAGTGTGGGCCTGCTCGTGTTAATCGTCTGGGATACTCAGAGATGGAAGGCGCTATTCGGCATGACAACTCCGCCGCCGCCGGCCGCCCACCCGGTGGTCAACATGCGGCTCTGGAGCCGTTGCGGCTGGCTCATTCTGTTGCTCTATTTTGGCAATACGGCGATAACCGGCCAGGTCTATCGGCCCATGGGCGCAGAGTGGTCCAACCCCTCGTTTCTTGTGCTATTGATTATCGCCATTTTACCTATGGTGACCTTCGCTCTGGATTCATCACCAGCCAGAGATTGAGTGTTTGCTGGGGGAAGGTTGTCGGATGCGAGCCGCCTTCATGAGGTGGCGGCCAATCCGAAACACACTACGTGAGGTATTGTTAAATTAAGGTGGGGGGAGACACAGCAACAGGGGCGATACGCAGTGCTGCTCATCCGTGTGTATTGCCCCCACCGGCTTTCCGATGGCGTTGGAATAATTTGGGTCGCTCAGGTCATTACTCCTTGTTGTATAGGCATTGACGAGGCATCTCAAAACCCCCTGGTTTGCTGCTCCCCGAGAGCCTAGTTGGCAAGACGCTGCTTTTTGAGATGGACAGATGAGACATTTTCTCTGTCGTTTCGGGGCCGCTGACCCGCTTTGTGAAGTGTAGCAAAGAGACAAAAATAAGGGGGCCGCGTTTCAAGGCAGCCCAGGAAGAGAAGCCACGGTAGCCTAGAAAGCTGGATTTTCCAGGGGGACGAGGCCATGGGGTAGCAAAAAGGGGCGCTCCGGCCCACTCCTCGCAATCGCTGAAGGTCGATATCGACACTCAGATCAAGCAATCCTCGGGCGGTCCAGCGTTGACGGATGCCGCCGGCCCCTGCCCGCGAGAGATCAAGCATGAGACTCACCTGCGGAGAGAGCCACGCGCTTTAAGCGATGTCTGCCCGCATCGATTGGCGCGCTTGTCGCGAGGTTGGGTCAACCTGCATTCACCCGGCACAGTAAGTTGTCCGTACCACGGTTGGACGTTCGACGGCACCGGCCAATGCGTGGCGACGCTCGCGGAAGGTCCGGACAGCCTGTTACCGCGCAAGACAAGAACACGCGCCTATCCGGCGTTGGAAAGACATCATGTGATCTGGGCTTACATGGGAGATCCCGACAAGGTGCCCGACCTCGACGACAATATTCCGCATGTCGCCGAGGCAATGGCAGGCTCTTGGCCGTGGTTCATGCATTAGGACTGGGACTGCAATTATCTCAATTCAACGGTCTGCACCGAGTCGATCGTCGAGCAGAATAATGGCCGGACGACGAAACGAACAGCCGACCCCCTGCCGAAGAGCGACGGGCAGAACTCCCGTCCGCACCGGCCTTTCGGTTGGGCGGTAGCGATGCTATGAGTCTAGAACTCCTGCGAGCAGGTCGGACCAGGCGAATAGAGCCGCGTTTGCCCGAAGACGCTCCGCAGGGCGCAGGGAATAACGCTCGACAGTGCGAGGCATCCCCTTGAGGACGAGCGTGAGGAGGAGTTGGTGCGGGCCGGACCCGAAGGCCTGCGCGGATCACAAACCATAGAGGACCCCCCAGATGCAAATCGGATATTTCACCGAACGGCCGTATCGTTGGCTGCCGGAAGAACTCATTTTGAAAAACCGCGCGTTTTTTGCTATCTCGAACGAGCATTTCGACCGCGAAAAGGCGGCCGATGACTATAATTACTACCTCGACGAATATTGCTACGCCGAGGACCTAGGATTCGACGCCCTGGCCCTCAATGAGCATCATGGCAACCCGATCTGCATGGGGTCGGTCATGAATGTAGAAGCCTCTATCCTGGCTCGGATTACCAAAAAAGCCAAGATTGTTCTGGTCGGGAACCCTTTGCCGGTCATCAAACATCCGCTGCGGATGGCCGAAGAGCTGGCCGAGATCGATTTGATCTCACGCGGCCGTCTAGTGACGGGCTGGGTGCGCGGCGCGGGCAGCGAGCAGTTCTTCAACAATGCCAATCCGGCCTACAACCGTGAGATGTTCAACGAAGCGCACGACTTTATCGTCCAGGCCTGGACGAAGCCGGGACCGTGGCGGTACGAGGGCAAACATTTTCATTATCGGCATGTCAATCCGTGGGCGCTACCCTACCAAAAACCCTATCCACCGATGTGGGTTCCCGGCACGCTGAGCCCCGAGACCGTCGAGTGGTGCGCGGCGCATCGGTATCCGTATATCGGGCTTGGCACCCCGCTGCCGGCTACGTGCGATCTGTGGGACTTCTACGCCGATGAAGCGGCCAAGCATGGCTATCAAGCCGGGCCGGAGAATTTCGGCTATATGGTGGCGACGGCCGTGGGCGAGACGGAGGAGAAAGCGCAGCAGGCCGCCGCAGGATTTGTCTATGGGGGAGGGCAAAATGCCTTCTCGGCGACCGAATTCATGATGCCGCCGGGCTACAACTCGAAAGCGGCCATTCGCACCTTGGCCAAGACCCAGACCAGCGCGTGGCTTGGGATCAGCGGCCAGAAGCTGAAAGAGCAGCAGCAGGGCGCCGCGGACGAAGAAATCGATTATGCGGCTATCCGAGGTAAGCTGCAGGGGGCGCTCGAGCGCGGGCAGAAAAATATGCAGGTGATTGTCGGCACGCCTACGACAGTGATCCCCAAAATCAAGGCGATCATGAGCGTCCTGCGGGTCGGGGTTTTCATCATCCTGCACCTGCAGGGACCGCACAGTGATGACGAGCGGCGCACCAGCATGCGCTTATTCGCGGAAGAGGTGATACCGGCGCTGAAGGACCACGCGCGGGCGATCGGTATAGCCGACCCGTTTGAGCGCCAGCCCGGCTCGGTTCCCTTGGGGGCCGGGGCCAAGCGTGCGCCCGTCGTGGATCGCAGCCCGCTACCCGAGCTGGGGTTCCACTAGCCCACCGGCGTTCCTGGCCGAGACGGAGAGCGTCAACAGGTACTGTCAAGCTATTGGGGCAGAATGCGAACTTCCGTCGTGTGAGCTCGGATGGAGCTTCTCCTTAGGCTGTGGACAGGCCCACCGTTACCTCTCGCCAGGCCGTAAAAGCTTGATCTTGAAACTCCGTCGGCAAGTCCTTTGTTAAGTTGACAGTACCGGAAAGATCTGTAGGTTTTTGCAAGAGAGGAACGGATGGAATTTCCTGTGCTCATCGGGCTTATCGCTCTCGCCCTTAGCGCCTTTGGCCTGTGGATCGGGCTGGAACGCTTCTGGGCACGCCATGGCCGGCCGGACATTCGGACCGAGCCGTTGCAGCGCGCCCTGAAACTCACTGGTCCGGATGCTGAAGCCCGTGCCGTCCGCTTTCGTCAGCCAAGCGATTCACGGTGGCTGGTCTATGAGGTTTGCACGGACTCGCGCGAACACCGCTGGCTGGCCGTCCTGCAAGGCTCTCGTCGCTCCGGTCCCTGGACGGACAGACTCAGCTACTATCCGCCCGTCAGCAGTGCGTCCTTTCTGCTGCACCCGGCCGCGCCCGCGTCCCTGCGCCTGTCCTTCCGCGCCCGGTTGCGATCGTATGGGCGCATTCTGTGCAAGGTGGACGTGCCCCTCAACGGGGGCGGCCCCGTGTAGTTGAGTAGGGCTGCTCTTTGGCAGGCTGGGGCGGCAGATCGAGAAGCTCCAGGTCGCGGTCCAAGCAGCGATCCATCGCGCGCCTGACTCGAAACCTCGACAACGTGACGCTACCCTTGCCAAGACAAGCCCTGCGTGCCGCGATCAGGCATCTTTAACTGAGAGGTATGCTATGGGGTACAGAGGACCAAGAAAACCTCTTAACTGAGACGGCTCTTCATGGCTATTGGAATTACTACCACGATGTGATGGGCTTTTCATAAAACGGTGCCTACGTAAGACAGCCGCACCATTTGATTGATCTGGCGACTGGTTTGCAAGGAGCACGATAACTTGACAAGATCGACACGATGCATGGGCAGTGATCAGCTCCGTGTGGCTAGGATGGCCTGAAATTCCTCCTCTGTTGGCTGGTTCTCAAACTTCGGAATCGCGGGATTCATCGTATCCCACGGTTGGGCGCTGGCCGCCCAAATGTCGGCGGCAGGCCGAACCCAACTAGGATCATCCAAGCTACTGGCATGAATGGACATCATAACGGGATACGCCGACGGGAGGGCGACCAAAGGAGAGCCACACGTCGGACAGAAGCCATGGCGGACCGAGGTCCCGCGCTCCCCAGTCGTCTCATAGTATTGGGGACTCCCTTGGGTGAACTGCACCTTGGCGGCAGGAACACCAACGACGGTATTGCATGCGCTGCCCGTGGCGCGTTGGCAGTCACGACAGTGACAATTGAGAGACATCATAGGCTCGGCCGAACATTCATACCGAATCGCGCCACACGCGCACCCACCCGTAAAGGGAGTTGAAACCGGCATAATAGAATCCTCCTTTTGCCCACGGCCTTAGCAGGTTGGCGGGCGTGTCACAAGTTGAAAGGCGAAGGCGTTATTGGAAGCGCTGGCATAAGCTGAGGCTGAAGCGGTGATGCAGCTGATTCTTGTACTGACTTATGGTAGGTGAGGACATGCCATGATTTGGTGTTCTTCACCACTCCCCTTCACAAAGAGCCAGCAACTTGACAATATCTTTCACAGGCAAGAAACAATGCCTCATCAAAAAATCGCCGCCGGCAAGCAGGTGGCCTATAGTTGCGTAATAATTTCTTGGTAAGAATAAATTTTGAGGCGTGCAATGATAACAACAGCACAGATTCATTACGCAATCCCGAACGCGGATGGCAGCCAGCGCTACACGTATGACAACAGTTTTCAACAACTGCCCGCTGGGGTGACGCGGCGCAAGAATGCTGAATCGAAGCCGTTTACCGTTGAGGTGCACGACGGCCGGACGTTGTCAAAGCCCCCATCGTTAGTGAGAAATGGCTATTGCCTGGCCAGGGATTTCGACACAGCACTCGATTTACAGAACGATGGCTTGGATTCTGAGAAGATCATTCATACGTATTACCCTGAAATGAGTCGCCTCGTCACTGAAGCGCTTGGCGGTGCCGATGCTGTGAAACGCGCGATTGTGTTCGACCACACGATTCGCTCACGGGTCCGAAAAGCTAACGCAGAAAAAGAGACCAACGGCGAGAACGTCGGCGGCTATGCGAGTACGGCGCACAACGACAACACGAGTGATTCGGCGAAAAATCGGGTGCGCTTATTGTCTCAAGCAAAAGAGGCAGGCGGGAGTTTGACCTTGCCCCACCCGCCATTAACGGAGCAAGAGGCTGAAAAAATCGTGTCTGGACGGTTTGGAATATTTAATGTCTGGCGGCATTTCCGCACGGACTCCCCAGTATTGGATTACCCACTCGCGGTACTCGATGCCCAATCTGCCCGTCCCGAGGATTTCTTGGGCAGTCTGTATATTTATCCCGATCGAGTGGGGGAAGTTGTCAGTGTTGTAAGAAATCCCGAACATCGTTGGATCTACTATAGCGAAATGCGCCATAACGAGGCGTTAATTTTTAAAGTGTTCGACTCTTCGTCCGAACTCGGGGCGTGTACAGCGCAGCAATGTCCGCCACATACCGCTCATACCTCTTTTCGCCTCGCCGACGCAGATGCTTCCACACCCGCGCGCGAATCGATTGAGTGTCGGGTGTTAGTCGAGTTTGCTGTGTCCAGCTCAGGTCAGTAAAACGTCAATTAAGCAATTAAGATGGAAGGAGCATACACTATGGCAGCCGTTGCATCCCCAATGACCCCCCGTCAGTTCGACGACCAGAACATTCAGTGGAGTGAACTCGAGGGCTTCAAACACCTAATGGTTTCGATCTTCTTTATCGATGAAGCCCGCAACCGCGTCGACTTGCTGATCAAATTTGACCCGAATGAAAAGGTGTTATTACATCGGCATCTGGCCGATACGAATACCTTTGTCGTCGAGGGGGATCATGTGATTTATGAACCCGACGGGAGCGTCCGAGAGGTACGTCCGGTGGGCCAGTATACCTTCGGTACGGGGCGGGATTGTCATGATGAAGGCGGCGGCCCCAACGGCTGCGTTTTGTACTACAGCGTGCGCGGCGAGAGCAACGCCTTGTTCGAGATGCTCGACGCCGACCTGAACGTGACGGCGACCTTACACACCACGGACTTCAAAGCGGTGTGGGACGCCCAGCAGCAGTCCGCCTAATGCCGTGTCGGCGTGCGAGGACACCGTGATGTCAGCAAAAATCGAATTCGGGATGTTCGACTGGGTTGATCGCGGCCCAAATTCAGTAGGCGATCTGTACGAGTCGCGTCTCAAACTGATCGAATCGGCGGACAAGGCCGGTTTCTACGGGTACCATCTGGCGGAACACCATTCGACCCCGCTCGGTATGGCGCCCTCTCCATCGGTGTTCTTCGCGGCGCTCGCGCAGAGGACCAAGCAGATTCGCTTCAGCCCCATGGCGTATTTGCTACCGATGTATCACCCGTTGCGCCTCATAGAGGAAGTCTGCATGCTGGACCACCTTTCGAACGGGCGCATGGAACTCGGCGTCAGCCGCGGCGTGTCACCGTACGAAATCGCCACCTTCAGTGTCGATCCGGAAAAGACCCGGGAAATCTTCACCGAAGTCCTCGAGATATTCCGTACGGGTATGTGCGACGATGTCCTGAATTACGCCGGGAAACATTTCGAATTTCGAGATGTGCCAATGACGATCAAACCGGTCCAGGACCCGTATCCGCCGCTCTGGTATCCCTCGTTCAGTGAATCCGGGGCTGAATTTGCCGCGCGTGAAGGCATGCACTTCATGAGCCTCGGCCCACCGTCGCTCATCACGAACCTCATGGCTCGCTATCGAGAACGCGCCGCTGACATCGGCGGCGGCACCGATACGCTGAAACTGGGCGCCATGCGTCAAATCTATGTGGCGGAAACCGACGAACAAGCGCTTGCGGTGGCGAGGCCGGCGTACGGTGACTGGTACAACTCAATCACGCAGCTGTGGCATCAGAACAATGATCACGCCTACGACGATTTTTTCGCCTGGGAACCCTGCCTCGCGGGAGAAACGATACTGATCGGATCGATCGACACAGTCCGCGATCAAATCCAGCGCTTGGTCTCAGAGAGTGGGATCAATTATTTCGTCGGTTCGTTCGCCTGGGGCTCCTTGCGTCCGGAGGACAGCCAAAGATCGTTCGATCTGTTTACCTCGCACATCGCGCCGCACATACACTAGATTTTGTCTGCTGAGTCTATAGGCATGTCCCACCAAGATGCCGATTCCTCCCTCTCAACAGCCCCACGGAGTGTGTATCAGACGAGCGCGGGGTCTGCATCTTGACATGCCGTTCCTATAGGATCTTCAAATGGCAGTGACTAGGATACCCTGACTCAACGCATAGCAAAGAGATCCATGCAACAGACTTGCCCAAAACGGTGTGCGGTCTTGGACTTAAAAATTCTTTTGACAGTCCGGCAAGGTTTTTGGTATAGTCTGATAAAAGGCAGCTGAACACCGACCGTACGGCGGGTGCGTTACCGTTCTGGTAGCCTAGGCTGTTCCCCCTAACCATGGGGGTTTTTTTTGCCTTCAGACTTCCGTCATATACCCGATTCTCTGCAGCCGCCCCAAAGCCTCGCGCGCCCAATCCTGTCCTTCTTCTGCATCCCGGACCAGGCCACACAATGCATCTGCGAGCCGAATACCGGCATCACTTTTTTCGTTACGAACTCCGCGTATTTTGCGCGGGCCGATCCCAAGGCTCCGAAGGCGTTTGGCAAAGATCCGGCCCTCGACACGGTTCAATCCATCTACAGAGATCGTGACCCGGTAGGTCCCTTGGGCTTTCGCCTGAATCGCTCGCGCGGTCGCTTCGGCAGTGAGATCGGTATAGGCTCCACCTTGGGTAAAGCGGGTATGAAAGAGACTCCCTTTGAGCAAGGCTATCTGCGTTAAGCCGGTGATATAGGCTTGCCGGTAGAGTGGCCGGGAGCGCTGCCATTTGGCTTTGCGTTTGCTGCTCTGGGTCTCTAAGGCTTCCAGTTGCCCAAGCAATGTATCCCGTTCCGTGCCGGTCACTACAACACCGACAACAAACAAGCGGCCTTCTGTTTCTTGACCGGATTCATCGACATAGGCGTACAGCTTGGTCGGGGAGGGCATGGCGAGGCATCCTAGTAGACCGCCGCTGACCTGTCCATGTGGATTGCGCTCGGCACCCTCATGTTTCGTCTGATAGAGGACGTCCTGCCAACTTTCGACGTTCGTTCTCTGTAATTGTACGGAGATTTTCTGTCGCGGCTACATGAACTTCCGACGCCGAAAGGCTTTCACATCTGCCTGACTGAGTTGGAACCACTCCCCATTTTTTCTCTTCTCGGCAAATCGCTTATGCCAATATGCTTCGATTCCCACGGGGTCGTCTGTCGAAATGACATGCAGGATTTCAGGCTTATCTGGGAGTTGGAGCGCAATCTCACGCTCTCTCCTCCCAATAGCGTTGCTTCTACCAATTTTGTAATACGGACCAGCTTTGATCAGGTAGACGGAGCCGAACTCTTCAGGGGGAGCTTGCTCGGTCTCTTTTCCTATTGGGTGGGATTCTGCCTTGTCTGCTAATGGTTCACATGTTCCGATGACATCACCAAATCCGCTCTGAGCGCGGCAGTATTGGACAACTCGTTCTGCTAACTGAGCTTTATCCCCCAGTCGACGAAACGTTTTATAGGTGGGGAAGTCTTCTCCCGCTGGCTGAGCCAAGATATTGCGCCACCAGAAAAGCATGGGAACCAGCTGCGGTTGCTGGAGGGGTTTGGGAAAAGAGCGCACCATATCAAATCCTTGACTCTCAAACCCACCTGGGAGTACGTTCCTTGTGAAAGGAAAAAAATGAACATGGCATCATCAAATACCCCACACAACACCGAGGCCGTGTTCGCCACTGCCCTTGCTCAGACGCGGGCTCCCTTACTGCAAGCGCGCCATCTGCCGGGGGATTTTTACACTTCCCCGACCACGTATCAGTTGGAACAGGAGCGCATCTTTCAGGCCGACTGGCTGTGTGTTGGCCGGGTGGAGGAGGTCGCGCAGGCCGGGGACTATCTCACGCTGCGAGTCGGAGATGAACCGATTATCGTGTGCCGAGATGAAGAGCGAGCAATCAATGCCTTCTACAACGTCTGCCGTCACCGGGGGACAGAGGTGGCCATCGGGCAGGGGAACACCAAAAGTTTCCAATGTCCCTATCACGCGTGGACGTACGACCTCAAAGGCCGCTTGAAAGGCGCTCCTTTTACAAAAGAAATCGAGAATTTTACGCTGTCCGAGTACGGCTTAGCGCCCCTGAAAGTAGACACCTGGGGTGGGTTCATTTTCGTCAATTTTGACCCTGAGAGCTGCGGCTTGCTGGAATTTTTAGGCGACTTCACCGAGACCGTCGCCCCCTACCGCCCCGAAGAGTTGCAACTGGCGACGAAGTTTGTCCTGGAATATGACTGTAACTGGAAAGCCACGGCTGAAAATCTGGTTGATATCTATCATCTTGCCGCGCTGCACGGCGCTTCCTTGGGTCCCCACCAGCCGCTCGAAGCGTACGAGTTTCACCTGACACGGGGAGGCTATAACGGTATTTTTAAGGGCAACAGCCCGCTGACACCAGACGGCACGTCGCGCTTTGGCAACATGCCGTGGCTTTCGGGCAAGGCCCTGGAGTACGGCTACACGAGCCATCAGCGGCCGAATATGAATTTTGGCTTACGCCAAGACAATATCAATTTTACCACAACCTGGCCGCTAGGGGTCGAGCGCAGCATGATCACCTTCCATATGCTGCTGCCTAAACAGCACTTTAGCTTGCCCGACTTTCGACAGCGGGTGAAAGTCTATGAGGATTTTGTCACGCTTGTGTTGGAAGAAGACCGGGAGATGGTGCAATCTCTGCAGAAAAGCTTCAAGTCTCGCGCCTACCAGCCGGGCCCGATGTCCAAGTACGAGATTGCCGTCCACCATGTGATCAACTACTACCTGGAGCGGATCTTTGGGTAGGGGGGACTTGTCTTATCGGCTGAGGAGAACACGCGCGAGTTGGACCCTTCCTCTCTATTGAGGTGCCACTTCTTTCTGCATCGCGGTCGTCCATGGCCCACTGATGAGCCAAGAATTCTCTTTCGGACGACAGTTGCTTGCGATGACCCAGACAATGAGTGGCAGCTTGGCCGATAAAGAAACCTGAGTTCGACGTAAGGGTTGTAGGCAGAGAATCGGTACTGTCAAGTTGTCGAAGCAAAGTACGAAGCTCACGTGGTGTGAGATCCGATGAAGACTTTCGCTACGCTGTTTCCAGCCCTGTAGTTACCTCCCGCCATGTCGTACATGTTTGATCCCTAAATAATCGTGGACCGCCTTCATCAAATGCCGTCCGATCCGAAAGCAAAAAATCGAGTCTGACCGATAGGTCTTGGCGGATTAGCGGCGGCCACTGGCCATATTCCGCAGCGAGAACGCCTGCTTCGCCCGGCCGGGTGAATATTTTTTCTTGACAGCGTAGCAGTGCATAAACGTCGCATGCGGCTTCTTGACATTGATATCGGTCTCGCCGAGATGGAGGAACACGCGATGACCGTGGTTGTGCGAGAGGTCCATTCTCATATGAGGCGCTTGCGTGGCGGGTTCCTCCGTATAGTCCTCCGTATATTTCCGGAAGTGCTGCTGCAAACGCAAGAGCTGATCATCTTGGCGGTCAAAGGCGACCATCCAGTGGGTCACATACGTTTCCGCGTCAACAAAAACCACCTTATGGCTATACGGATGGCTGTCTTTTTTCGGATCGATCAGCACCACGTGCGTATCACGAAGCTCCCACCGAACCTGGTGCGGCACCCACAGATGCGGCCCGCCCGCCGGAGGGTTCGTCTTGAGGTTCATGGTGGCTAAGATCTTTTTACGCCCCAAGTAGGTCCAATCTTGTTCATGGACTTTCCCACCAAACCCCATCATATCTTCCATGGTAAAATCCATGCCCATCATTTCGCTGGTTCGCTCTGAGGCGAGGACCCGACGAGGTTTGCGCTGCACTGGCGAATACATCCAGCCACTGTTCTCTTTATAATGATCAAGGTAGATGATGGTTAACTGCTTGGCACCGGCCAAATCTCGCGGCGAGATGAATTCCATGGACATCTTGCTGCGCACTTCTTCATAGCCGGGCACAAGGCTCTCGTCGCCGAGCGCATACTCGGCCTGGGTCGAGACGAATTCAAACCTCCGGTCGAGCTGCCCATGTTCACTCCGTGACCAGGTCTGCATCTCCATCGAATGATCGTTCGTCCCCGGCTCCCACATCATATTCCAAATGACCTTGACCGCTGCTTGCGGATCATCTGGAGCAATAGAGGGAAACGGAAAGCCCCCACCTTTAAAATTTACCAAGACCCCGGCTGTATCCAGGTGATAGTCAGTCGGGACCTGCTGGCCCCACTCCGACGGAAATGGGTACTGACCCGTCTCCGTAATCTCCATTTCCATCTCGTCAAAAAAGTAATATGGCCAGACGGATTGGGGGAAGAACGGCTCCAGGGCGTTCCGATCTTTCAGCGTCAGTGTCTGGCCCGGCTCAAACGCTGGCGGGGCTTCTCGATACTGGTCAAGCCACTGTCGGAGCGCTTCGTAGCTCTTGTCTTCAGCGGCTCTCGCCGCGCCAAGCGCCCCCCACAGTGCGAGTAGAAGGAAAGCGCACGACACCGAGCCTAATCTCGTGCCTTGTGTACGGGTCTGCCATTGCCCTACTTTTCCTCGCATTCATGCCTCCTTTGCGTCGGATTCGTAATCTGTGAGGGACTTCTCCGCAAGATCATGGTGTTCAACAAAAAATTTTCGGGTCTCATGGGCGCCGAGAACGCTGCCCTTGTGCTCCCCCAACTCCCTTGTATCAGAAAAACGTCTGATAAAGATACTTTCGTTCAGATAGAGATTCCCACGTGTGTGGCGGAACCCTTGCCATAAAATGACACACTACCAATGTCAAGGAGCAAGGGGCGCTGTGGGGAAGCGGACCGTCGTGTTCCTATCATACCAAAACTAAGAAATGAGGGGAGGAACGGCGCTATTTTTTCAACCGCACCCCTATGTACCGTGCAGCATGAGGGGCATGACCGTAAACTGACTGGGGGGGAGCGCTCGGTTAAATAAGGCCTTGGGAATCCGAAAGAGACTGGCCCGCTCGAGCTGATACAGGTTCCAAAGAGCGCATCCGACAACCTTCCCCCAGCAAACACTCAATCTCTGGCTGGTGATGAATCCAGAGCGAAGGTCACCATAGGTAAAATGGCGATAATCAATAGCACAAGAAACGAGGGGTTGGACCACTCTGCGCCCATGGGCCGATAGACCTGGCCGGTTATCGCCGTATTGCCAAAATAGAGCAACAGAATGAGCCAGCCGCAACGGCTCCAGAGCCGCATGTTGACCACCGGGTGGGCGGCCGGCGGCGGCGGAGTTGTCATGCCGAATAGCGCCTTCCATCTCTGAGTATCCCAGACGATTAACACGAGCAGGCCCACACTCATCAAGGTGACGACGATAGCGGTGGGTACCACTCCTGTGCTCCAGCAAAGCACGAAAATGGCTGCAAGAATGGGAGCGGCAAGCGCCGCACCCAAAGTCGCGTGGCGCTGCGTGATAAGAAACACGGCGGCCGTGAGCTGCAGTGCCCCCACAAATTGATAGAACAGGCCGGTGGCATGAAAGGCATGCAGGAACTCGTGAAAAACTCCCGTGTTCGCTGGATCGGTAAACGGCTGTCCCAGCAGCTTCTTGAGCCCTGCAGGAATGAAGGCAAAACCGATCAGCATGCGCAACACAATGATGCTGGTGTAGACCCCCCGGCGTTCATGCGCTCGAGCGATTCGCTCTTCAAGCCATGTCAATGTCATGCTCCGGCCTCAGCACTACTGATACAGTCCATGGTGATCTTCTAAACTGCCTGGGCGCGGGCGACCAGCCCCCCTTCCACAAGGCGCCAATAACTTGACAATACCTCGCTCACCAAGAAGGATGACGCAACAAACGGAGACAAACGGAGATCGGATGACTGAACCCAAAACGATTTGTATTGCTGGAGCCAGCGGCCTGGTTGGGGCCAATCTCACCAAAGCCGCCTTGGAACGGGGCTACCGGGTGCGCGGCACCCTCCAGGACAGTGCCGATACCGAGAAAACCCTGCACCTGTATGCCTTACCTAGCGCATCCGAACGGCTGGAGCTGTTGAGCGCGGAGATGTCACACCCCGGCGCGTTCGACGCAGCGCTGTCCAACGCGGACGCGGTGTTCATTGCGTGTCTCATTCCCACCTATTTTGGACCAACTGGAACACCTGCCCGCGAAATGGACGACGACCAAGGGGAGAAAGAAATTGTCATGCCCACGGTCGACGGCTGTCTGAATATTCTGCGATCGGCTCATGAGGCGGGCATCACAGACGTCACCATCTGTAGTAGCACCAGCAGTACCAACCCGAAAAATCCGGTCGCCAAGAAAAACGAAATCGACCATTGGTCCGACCGAGCGCATCAGTACGCGCAAAAGAAGTATACGTCTGCGGCAAAGACGGTGATGGAAGCGACCGCCATGGGCTTTGCGGACCAGCACAACATCCGGTTATCCATTTTCCTGCCAACCCTTATGTTGGGTCCCGCGGTCCTCCCTGAGCATGCGGAACGGGGATTCCAAGGCATGCTGCGACAAATGCTGCAGGGAGGACCGCCTCGTCACGCTAAGATTCCCAACGACTCCTCTTCCATGATTCACGTGCAAGACTTGGCTTTGTTGTTCTTAGCGGCCTATGAGAACCCGGAAGCGCGTGGCCGTTACTTTGGGGTCTACGACAGTTGGCACTATAAGGACATCTATGCAGAGCTTAAAAAACTCATGCCCGAAGCGGCCATGCCAGAACCATTAATCGAGCCGCCGCTGCCGCCGACGGGCTTTGATTTCACGAGGCGAGACAGCTTAGGGGTACCACTCCGGGACGTGCCCACCATTCTCAAAGAAACCGTCGCAAGCCTGAGGAACTGCTAATTGCTTTGTCAAGTTATTGAAACAGAGCGCGAAACTCATGTCGTGTGAGGACGAAGAAGGCTTCCCCTTTTTTCAGTCACTCCCTGAACTTGACTTCCTCTTTGGGGCGAGTAGTCTTGCGGCCAACCATCTTGCGCACCGGACACGGACCTATGGCGACGATTACTTGCAAGTGCACAAGCGTGCAAATAGAGTTCTTCACAACAAACGATTTGTTCCGGCTGGAGTGCTGCTGCCACGATTGCACGGCGGCCTTGTGGTACGCGCACGAGCGCGGGGGGCCTGCCCCTCCGATCCATCAGTGTTTGGATAGCAGTTGGTTCCCCAATGAGTTCAAGATCGTGACGGGCGAGGAGAAGCTGGGAGCCTTTCTGAATTTCGAAAACGCCGACACCACGCGCTTTTATTGCACGGACTGTTGGAGTGTGTTGTTCGCCGACCATCCCGGCTACGCCAAGCAATTAGTGGTGACGCAGGTCATGAATTACCAGGAGTTCGAGGGCTTGACCAAGGCGGAGCTGATGCCCCTGCAAGCGCGGCATTTCTTAAAGGACCTCAGCGCGGAGCAGCTCGCCGCGCTCCCGGCTTGGCGCGGCGACCCGTCATACGTCTACCAAGGCGCCGCCGACATCCTGCTGGCCCAGTTCCGTGCTATTAAAGCGGCCGGGAAGGAGGGCACGGAAATGAACGCGCAGATTCTCCTCGGTAAGATCGGTGGCGCCTTTATCCCGACAGGCGAGGCGCGACTCAGCGAGGGATCTCCGACTCGCCGGCAGCGAATAGCTAAGCCGGCAGCAGGGTCTGCCTGATTCGAGAACGAAGAGAGCAGAGACCAGTTGCTCGCCACGCCCAGGCTGGCTGTCCTGCTGGCTAATCGCCAAGAGGGGACGCCAATGGGGATTCCGGTCTGGTTCGACTGGAACGGTGAGGTCGTGCGGATGTTCGCCGGCAAGGATACGCCAAAGGTTCACCGCCTTCGCCGTGACCCGAAAGCCTCGGTCCTGGTGACGAACCATATCGACGAGCCGGAACGAGGGGTGGCGTTCGACGGCCTCGTTTCGATAAGTGACACCGGCCTGGATGAACGAGCGCTGCCCCAATCAAGAAGAGGACTGCAAAATGCGACTCGGAGAAATTGTACGGAACGGATCGGAAGTGAGGCCGCCTAGTCCAAGGCGTAGACCGTCCCCTGTGTGGACCGCGTCGCGAGATCCCATTCTTCCACCACAAAAACGCGTTGCCCGTCGGCCGCGAGGTTAATATTCTTCACCCGCCACTGGTGGTGTCCGCTCTTGCGCCATGTGCCCGCGCCGGTGAACGGCAACGTCCCCCCATCCGCAAGAAAACATTGCCCACGCAGCGTCACGGGTCCCGTCTCCCCTGCCGCATCCCCTGCCGGCCCAAACGTCTCCGTATAGTGCACCGTGCCAAACGGTCCGACGTCCGCCTCCACATTGGGCACTACTCCCGCCTCCGCCACCGTCGTCGTCGTCACCTTCCCAGTATAGTCCGTAATCTTCTCGCCTATCACACTCGTCGCTTTGCTTCTTTCTGTCTCCTCCTCCAAGGCGTAGATCGTGCCCGCGAGCGACCGTGTCGCCAAATCCCACGTTTCTACGAAGAAAAAGCGATTCCCGTTTACGGCCATGTTAATCGCCTTCACTTCCCACTGATGGTGCCCACTCTTGCGCCACACCCCTGTGACGACTTGGGGCACCATGCTGCCATCTGGGCGAAAATCTTGGACCCGGCCCGTCAGTGGGCCCGTCTCACCCGCCACATCCACCGCCGGGCCGAACGTTACCGTATACACGTACGTGCCGAACGACCCGGCGTCCCCCTCGGCATTGATAACGGAGCCTGCCGCCGTCATCGTCGCTGATGTGACCTTGCCCGTGTAGTCCGAAATCTTCTCCCCAATTGCACTCATCGCCGTGCTCCTTTCCTCCCGTGGCTAGCGCGCGAGGTGTTGTTTCATAATGTCCTCGGTCGACACGGGAGCGGTCACGTTCTCGTCCTTATCGAGGATGTCGAACAGCTGGCCGTCGGGGGCGTACCTGCAGATCAGACAGCGAACCGTTTCTTGTGCATGGCCCGCTCCCTGCGGAGGTCAGCAAAGAGATCACGCTTCTACAGCTTGAACAATGCGGGATCTTTGTGCTGCTTGGCGAAATGACCGTGAACAACATACGCGGGTCGTTCCGGCGGGCCCTGCTATTTCGTTCGAATAAGGTCTCACGGCAACGGTTTGATGAGGACCGCTCGCTGCCTGACGCTGAAGGCGTTATTCGTGTGACGAGGCTCCCTATACTGAGGCCATAGCTTTCTCGTACACTGAATGTCCGTCACTGCGTCAATTCTGCCAGTTTCCTTTTCAAGGCCCTGAGCGCACTTTTGTTCGCGTTCCTGATCGCCTCCATCGTCGGCGGCTCGACACTGATATCGCCGAGCTCAGCCAACACGACGTGCACGTCGTCGTGTCCGTCAATGTGTTTCATTTCGCCTAGCCAACGTTGCACGTTGGGGTAGGGCGCGAAATCGAAGACATTGGTAAAACCCGGTTGCAGCTGCCCGATCTCTACATACGCAGCGAAGTCGGCCAGGCTGAGCTGCTCGCCCGTTAAATAGCGGGATTTCGCGAGCCAACCTGACTCCAACGAGCGCAGGGCAGTCGTCAGTGTTGCCTGTGCGGCCTGTTGAATGACATCCGGAATATCCAGATCCTTACGGATCTTCGGTGCGACCAAGCCGATGGAGGCGTCGCGGACATTGCGATGGTGGTAGTGCAAATACCAGTCGACCTTGGCGCGTTGCTGATGGTCGGTCGGGTACACGTCTTCCCAGCCATGCGTATTGCTCAAATAACACATGATGGCGTGCGCCTCGCTGAGCATAAAACCGGTGTCGGGCTCTTCGATGGTCGGAATCGTCCCGCCGGGATTTTTGGCCAGATAGGCCGGATTGCGGCTCCCGGTTTCCCCTTTTGAGCCGGGGTTGATCAGGACCATTTCAAACGGCGTCCGCTTATACAGCATCAGCCACATGACCGCACGCACCGGTTGTGAAAACGGTACGCCATAGATAATAGGTCGCGTCGTACTACTCATTGGTTACCTCTCTGTCTTACCTGTCTTGAGAGCCGTCCACTTTACAAAGCGCATGGCAAAAAAGATAGGAGCCCAACGCCAAAGCCTGGGCACTGCCAAGTTATCAAGGCACGGTGGATGTGCCGTACTCCCCAATGCGGAAGTTGCAAATCAGGGAGAAGGTGTTAAGTACGGCAGCAGGTGCAAAGCTCAGGAGGATACTGATGTTCAAAATTGGCAAAGCATTTCATCTGCTACATGTCGTCGAGGACCTGGACGCGGCTGACGGCTGGTATGACGACGTCTTTGGCGTGCGCAGATTTGTCCGCAATTCGATGAAAGCGGCGATGCGCAAGGCGTCTCTCGTCCTGATCGCCGACTTTGTGATGGAACCGGCTCAG
The DNA here is from genome assembly GCA_965231765.1 of Binatia bacterium. Taxonomy (GTDB): domain Bacteria; phylum Desulfobacterota; class Binatia; order Bin18; family Bin18; genus JAAXHF01. The sequence continues at coordinate 689,460 of OZ246887.1, read as the reverse complement.
CCACTACGCCACATGCCGGGGTGGGAGAAATCAGCGCTGGGCCGATTCTATTCCCGCTCTGGGCAGCATTTTCATTCAATGGCCTGGTATGTGGACGACCTGGCCGAAACCTGCGCGCGTCTGACCGAGAGCAAGATCCGCCTGTTCGACATGGTCGGGAATGCCGTAACCGCGCCGTCGTCCAAGGACGGCGCCATCTGGACCCACCCGCAGGACACCCACGCGGCGTTCGAGTTTGCCGCCGTGCCCAAATTCTTCATCGATCCGCGCCTGCAACCGGGCTGGTCAATTGACTACTCCCGCGATCAGCATCCGCTTGGTATTGAGCAGGCTTCGCATTTGACGGTGCTGTTCCGCGACCTGACCGAAGCCCCCGGCGTCTATCAGCACGCGCTGGGCGGCACCCTGATCCATGAAGCCGAAGTGCCCGGGCGGAAGCGAAGCCTGTACTACGCCGTCGGTGAAGACACCATCATCGAAGCCGCGCAGCCGTTATCCCCGACCAGTCCTGAAGGCCTTGACTTGGCGCAGGCGGGCGAAGGGATTTACTCGATAACGTTCAAGACGCGGAAATTACAGCGTGCGGCAGAGCATCTCCTCGCGAAGGGCCAACGCTTTACCGAGGAGGGCGACTCGCTCGTGCTCGACCGCAATCAAGCCTTTGGGATGACGATCGGGTTTAGCGAAACAGATATCCCCAATCGCCCGAAATGAACTCATGAAAGGGCACTGCTAGCTATTGAATGTCCCCCCAATAGAAGCAGTGTCGTTGTATTCGCGCAGGTACGTGAGTTTCCCATCCGGCGCGAATCGAAATTCCCAAACGAACGGCATGTCGCAGGCGCGGCCCGTTGCGACCGATTTGCCGTTTTTTTCGACCCCCGGCGCCGCCAGAATGCGCGTCTCCGGGTCGAAAATAAAATCGTGGAAGACGAGTTCGCCGATCACCCACGACTCTGACAGTTGCGCTACATATTGTTGCAACCCCGCGGCGCCCTCGTAGCGACCGCCAAACGGTACATGGGGCGGCAGAAAATTCTCCCATGCAAAATCGTCTGTCATCAATTTCACGCACTCGGGGAAGTCGGTGAGGAGGAGCCCCATAAACCTCTTCACGGTATCGATCGCCTGTTGTTTTGTCATTGGAGCTATCCCTTCAGTCTACTTCACGATAAGTCCTTGCAAATCGCCTTGCTCGCGCCAGCGGGCAAGCATTTTGAAGAAAGACGGCGCGCCCTGAGGATACTGCGTTCCCACAAAACCTATGCCCGTGTTTTGCCCCTCTCCATTGTAGTAGCCTGGCGTGCAGGCATTTTGGTACTCGGTCAAGGCATTCGGTTTTGTCATTAACTCAACCCACTCCGCCTCCGCCTCTTGTGTCGGCTCGATCGATGTTGCCTGGCGCGTATTGACCTCGGCGATGAGCTGCGCAATGTGCTGCGCCTGGCCTTCTGTCAGGTAGGTGAAGTTCGGGGCTAAGCCCGTTTGGGTCAAGCCCATATGGAAACAGTTCGGGAAGCCGTGACTCAGGAATCCATGGTAGGTCCGCATGCCCCGTGCCCAGTAGTCCGCCAGCGACACGCCGCCCCGGCCATACACCGCCAACTCGGCGCGCCGCGTGTACGCCGTCCCCACCTCAAAGCCGGTTGCGAAGATCAGGCAGTCCACTTCGTATTCAATGCCAGCCATCACGACGCCATGCGCAGTCACCCGGTCAACCCCTTGGCCTTTCGTGTCTACGAGCGTGACATTCGGGCGGTTGAAGGTCGGAAGATAGTCATCATTGAACGTGGGGCGTTTACACCACTGTCCATACCACGGTTTAAGCGCCTCAGCGGTTTGCGAGTCGGTGACGGTCGTAGACACGCGATCGCGAACCTCGTTCATCTGCTGGAAATCCGCAATCTCCGCCAGCAGTGCACGTTCTTCTTCGGTGAGGTCAGCGTTATTTCTGCGCGAAAACAGGCGCGTCAGCTTCTTGAAGAGACTGGTCCAGCCATCATTCACGAGATCTTCTTCGACGGGTCTGCCCGCCATAAGCGTGCAAAAGTTGTCATTCCGATGGGCTTGCCAGCCTGGCGTGAGCGTCTTGACCCACTCAGGATCGGTCGGCATATTGCCCCGCTGATCCACAGACGAGGGCGTGCGCTGGAACACATACAGCTGCTGAGCATGGCAGCCAAGATGGGACACACATTGGATGGCAGTGGCTCCGGTGCCAATAACGCCGACCCGTTTGTCGTGGAGTTTGTCTAAGCCCCCGGTGCTATCTCCTCCGGTATAGTCGTAATCCCACCGACTGGTGTGAAAGGTATGGCCTGTGAACTGTTCAACTCCTGGAATGCCTGGCAATTTTGGACGGTTCAGTGGGCCGCTGCACGTAATCATGAAACGGGCCTGGAATACGTCATCACGATCGGTTGTGATCGTCCAACGGCCGGTGTCTTCGTTCCAGCTCGCCTGTGTGATTTGGGTCTGAAAGCACGTGCGATCGTAGAGCTTAAAATGCCGCCCGATCCGCTTGGCATGTTCAAATATCTCCGGCTGGAAGGAGTACTTTTCCTTCGGCATATAACCGGTCTCTTCTAAAAGGGGCAAATAGACATAGGATTCTACGTCACACTGGGCTCCAGGATAGCGATTCCAGTACCAGGTGCCGCCAAAATCTCCGGCTTTCTCGATAATGCGGATGTTGGTAATGCCCGCTTCTTGCAGCCGGGCTGCGGCCAAAAGACCGCCAAAGCCACCACCAATAATCAGCACCTCGACTTCTTCGTGCAGGGCAGGGCGGGTGAAACCCGGTTCCACATACGGGTCTACATTGTAGTGCGCAAACTGATCAGTAATTTCCTGATACTGATCATTGCCGTCTGCCCGCAGTCGCTTGCCCCGTTCGGCCGCATACTTCTCACGCAGGGCCTCGGGGTCAAAGCCAAGCTCTGCAGGAGTTGGTACTCTCATCGCTTGTTCTTGTTGTACAGTTTCGCTCATCGTGTCTGTCCTCCTTCTCTAGGTTAAAGATGTCCTGCGTAAGCGTCCCCGTTACTTCGCAGAGTTCTTAATAACAAGGCATTTCTTTGCCATATGAGCTATAAAAATAAATGACAAACCGCAAGGCTTGTGCCAGAAGAAAACAAAAGAAAAGACCGGCGGGAAGTGTTCTGGCCAGCTGCACGTTCTGGACCAGCGGACACACAAGGTGCACTCGACACCTCTGGTTCATTGCCCCATATTGCTTCGGAGACGGCCACTTGCCTGGAGCATCTAGCTTTTGGCCATGGGATTCACTATTGCTTGAGAGCGTAGCTGGCGTGTGGAGAAACCAAGAGGGAGATAGAAGGAAATAGACGATGAACTTCATGGATCAATTAGACCCTGAGCTGAGAGTCGTGCTGGAGGCGTTCCCAACTGAAAAGGCGGTAGACTTGAACGACATTCCGGCAGCCCGGGCCAAGATGAAAAAGCTGTTCAGCACTATGCAAGCGACACTGCCTCCGATTGAGGGCGTGACCAGTCAGGATCAATCGGTGCCTGGCCCGCATGGCGACCCGGCTGTGCGGGTCCGCATTTATCAGCCACACGATCGGCCGAACCTCCTCCCCGCTCTGTTGTGGGTTCATGGTGGCGGCTACGTCATGGGCGATATCGAACAAGACGATCGTCTCATGAAGCAACTGGTCAAGCGCATCGGCTGCGTGGCGGTGTCGGTCGGCTACCGCTTGCCGCCGGAACATCCGTTTCCCGCGCCGGTTGAGGATTGTTATGCCGGGCTGAATTGGCTGTTTACCCATGCCAGTGACCTCGGTGTTGATCCGTCTCGCATCGCTATTGGCGGCGCTAGCGCCGGAGGCGGGCTCGCGGCCGGATTGGCTCTGCTGGCCCGCGACCGGGGAGAAGTACAGATCTCTTTCCAACTGCTCATCTATCCCATGATCGATGATCGTAACGCTACGCCTGCCAGCTATGCGATTACCGACCCGCGCGTGTGGCATCGCGACAGCAACCGCTTAGGGTGGAAAGCCTACCTGGGCCGTGAGGGCGGCGGGGATGGAGTGTCGCCTTACGCAGCAGCTTCTCGGGCCACCGATCTGACAAACTTGCCACCCGCATACATTCCCGTCGGCACCCTCGATCTGTTTATTGACGAGAATCTCGAGTACGCACAGCGTCTCATTCAGGCCGGTGTGTCGACCGAGCTGCACGTGTATCCGGGGGCGTTTCATGGCTTTGACGTTTTCGCCCCATCAGCGGCGGTGTCGAAACAGTTTAAGGCTGAGCGTGATAATGCCCTCAAACGCGCTCTATATCGGTGATGGAATCAAAAGGAGGAGGTCAATATGAATCTCAAATGGAAAGTCGGCGACATAACGATTACAAAAATCACGGAAATCGACTACCCTGATTTCCCTGACCTGCTACCGGCTGCCACGCCGGAAGTGGTGAAACAAGTCCCGTGGCTCTTTCCACATTTTGTGACACCAGAGGGCAAGCTCAGCGTGAGCATTCATTCTCTCGTTGTCGAGACGCCCGGAGCAAAGCTGGTCGTAGACACCTGCATTGGCAATGGACGCAATCGAGATCCGATTACAATCATGAGCAACCTCTCAACGTCGTACCTGGAAGACATGACAGCGGCGGGCCATCCGCCTGAAAGCGTGAATTACGTTATTTGTACGCATTTGCATGTGGATCATGTCGGCTGGAATACGCACTTGGTCGATGGCAAGTGGGTGCCCACGTTTCCCCAGGCGGCGTATCTCATGGACAAGAAGGATATCGACTTGTACAGCACTGTCGACGAAAAGACAGCGGACGATTTCATGCAAATGCAACGTGTGACGTTTGCGGACTCGGTCCAGCCGGTGTTTGACGCTGGCCTGGCGAAACCAGTCGAGGGACCGGCGGAAGTCTGTGACGGCGTACGCCTCATTCCGACTCCAGGTCATACGCCGGGTCATTGCTCGGTTGTCATTGAATCCAAAGGGGAGAGTGCCTTGATCACGGGCGATTTCATCCACCATCCCATCCAATTCAACGATCCGGAATTATCCATTTCTGTTGATACGGACAACGCCCAAGCTATCGCGACTCGTCGTCGAGTATTCAAGGAATACGCGGATACACCCACACTGATTATTGGAACCCATTTTGCCGGCCCGACCGCAGGGAAGCTGGTGCGCGATGGCGATGAGTATCGGCTGGATGTCTAAAAGAGCAAGCGGGAGAAGCGTCGATTTGACGCTTCTCCCGCTCTGTTTATGCTCCTTCCACCCTCACCGAAGAAGTCTACGACACTCTTGCCAGGCAAGATTCGCCAGGACTCATAGTGAAGGATCCAGCGAGACGCACACCGCCTGCTCACCATCCACACGCCCGGCCAAGGTCTGGATTGCGCGCTCAAGATCGCTCAGCCCGAAGCTGTGTGTATGCATCTTCTCAAACGGATACTTGCCCGATTCGATGAGTTTCACTGCGATCGCGAACGAGTCGAAGTCGGCGTTTTTGACGCCCCTGATCGTTAATTCTTTGGAAAATATGAGATCGTTCTTCAGGTCTGGAATCGCCGCCGTGGGGCCTTTCACGCCAGCGAGGATAATCGTTCCGCCCGGCCGCACCAGCTCGCATGCTTGTCCAATCGGCGCCATGGTCTGAGCGGTCACATCGATAACTACATCTGCACCTTCTCCGCGGGTTAATTCGCGTACCCGGCCAGCAACGTCTTCGTCCGCAAAGATAGTGGCATCGGCGCCGAACTCCTCAGCGAGTTTGAGACGGTGAGCGCTTTGTCGCCGGGCAATGACTGCAACATGCGCCGCGCCCGCCTCGCGCGCGGCGAGCGCGCAGGCGATACCGCGCTGGCCTGCGCCAAAGATCACCACCGTGTCGCCAATCTTGGTCCCTGGAACACGATGCGCCCAGCTCACACCAGCCGCGACCGGCTGATACAGTGCGGCCAGTTCCGCTGGTACCTCGGGGGCGATCTTGTGCAGCGCTACCTCGGGATCGAGGTACATGAACTCCGCCATCCCGCCCCACAAGGCGGGCGGAATCGTAGTCGGGATGAATCCGCACACGGAAATCTTCGCGCCCTCACGACCAGTGCGGCAGTTGCGCGAATCGCCGCGCTTGCACGCACGACAATGACCGCAGCCGCGCGTTGGTTCGACTGCGACACGATCGCCAGCCTGGATGCCCCAGCGCCGGGCGGCCTCGTCGCCAATTTCTTCGATGATGCCGACCGGTTCATGCCCGGGGATCATTGGCAAGCTCAGCAGTCCGTCGAGTTTGCCGTCATACTGGTCAACATCGCTGCCACAGATGCCGTTAGCTTCGACCCGCATCAACGCATCGTCGGGACCGATCCGTGGTACGTCAAACTGCTGCATCTCGAATTTTTTGTCGCCGACCTGGACGACCGCTCGTGCTTTGGCCATGTTGATTTACCAGCCAGCGATGGATTCTCTCCAACTCTATCCGCCTCCATCCGTTGGCTGGCCCTCCTGTACCGCGCACACTAACATGTTTTCTCGCAATATTGTAGCCGAAATCAGAAGCTCAGAAGACCAGATGATCAACGGAACGGAAAAACCGCTTGAGTGATAACGTTCTGGTAATGAGCGCAAATTTCCCGACCTGGATCGATTTGCTTAGGTCGGAACCATGGCTTCTCGCTGGCGGCTGTTATCAAATTTCGTGGATCTTCCGCGGGCTATAAAGGCATCTTGCCGCCGGTCCTGAAGCCTACGAGACAAAAGACGTTCGTAGGGAGGTGTTTGAAGTGAGGTACGTACTAAGACCAGATAACGGGCCGGTCTAGTAGTCACACGGCAGACGCATAACATGAAGTTTAAGCGAGCCAATGAGGGCAGCGGCAACGATGAGCGGGAAAGCGGGCTATTTTGCGCTTTCAATATGCATTGTTATGGCATGAGCATTCATCGCCCATGACTCTCGCTTGACGTGCGGAAATTTCCGTGCTCGGGTAAGAAAATCGTTTGATTTGGGAGGTCATGCAATGGCAGATGTAGGGTCTGAAAAAGTCTTCGAGAACGACAAGGTAATCGTTTGGAACTTTGAGCTCGCCCCGGGCGAGGAAACACCTGTACACACGCACGAGCACAGCTATATGTGGTACGCGATCTCAGGCGCGCCCTTGCAGGTTTTCGACGAGAACGACAACGACTTGGGCACCCTCGACGTGCCGACGGGCGCAACCTTTTCGCTGAAATTGGACAACAGCGAACTCGAGGTTTTGTCGGAACCGGGAAAGGGGATGCGCGTCCCGGCACGTCATAAGGCACGCAACGGCGGTACAACGCCGTATCGGGAGGTCCTGGTCGAGTACAAATAAATTTCGGCCGCTGCTCCGTCCGTCGCAGGCGGGGCTTTGCGAACAGGCGGACCGGAGCCGGCACGAACCGAGAATTCTGCGCAATCGTGCGGGGCTCGTTCTTCGGATGCCAGCGGAACGCCCTCATGGACCACTAGAGCGACTCGTCGCTCCAGTCTTCGAGCATCTGCTGCCGCGCGGCGATATTGGCGTCGTCGGACAAGAGGGCTGGAGAGGGGGGCTCGTGGTCGAAGCGGCGCAGAATCACCGTCGAGTCGTAGCCCGCCGCTCCATCGAAAAGGACGATCGGCCCCTTCCTGGTCGCCGGATTGTACTTCTTCAGCTCCCGTATACTCCCCTGCTCCGTGTGTGTACGCGAGCCGTTTGTAGCCGGCGGCGGCCAGAATCTTGCCGACGAACGGGGACACCGTGGGACCAATAATCTCGATCATGACGAGGGGAGCCTCCTAGGCGCGGGCGGGGCCGATCGCCCGCAGAGTTGTCTCCTTACGCTTTCTCCTGCTCATTCGTCTTTCCGGCGAAAGGCGGCTCGGGATACAGCTCATCCAGCCGCAAACAATTTTCGCGAGAATCCTGCACTCACGCCTCGCCGATTTTGAGAACCGGGACGACGCCCTACTTTAAGTAGCTGTCGTCCTCGCCAGCGTAAATAATGCCGTGATTGTGGCCGCTGTGAACCTCCGAGCCTTTTAACACTGCTGTCTTCCGCTTAAATTCAAACTTCACGCCGTCATTCAAGATTTTTCCCACGTTCTCATACTGCCAGGTATTCACCGTCTTCGCGTGAGGATGTGCGGCCATTTTCTCGAACCATGCCTTGACCTTAGGGTGCTTCTGCCAGATCCCATCCGGAATGATCTTCCCGGCGTCATGGGACACAAGATCTTGGTACGCGGCCAGATCCGCATAGCTGATCTTGTCGCCGCACAGATACTCCCGGTCTTTGAGCCAGTAGGTCTCGAGCAGGTCAAGGGCCTCGTACAGCAGATAGCGCCCCTTCTTTATCTCCGCGGAAAAGTCCTTATCGTACCCGTAGATCATGGGGGCGAAGATGGTCCAGTGGAACGCGCCTCCGCCGAGGCGGAGCGTGTAGGCGTACCATTGCAGAAACTGCTGAATATGTGCTCGTTGCTGCGGGTCGCGCCCGAACCAGTGGGCGGGACATTGAAACTTCTCGTTCAAGTAGGACGCAATGGCTGCGCTCTCCCAGATGACGAAGTCGCCATCAAGGAGAATCGGCACCTGCCCCGTCGGGTTGTACTTTTCCCGGAACTCGGGCCGCTCGTTGATATCGGTGGTGATATCGACAAACTCGGCTTCAAAGGGAATGTTGTTCTCCAGCATGAATTGCTGCGCCGCGCGGCATGGCTGTGACGCGGGATGGTGTAGATAACGCAAGGTCGTGCTCATGTTCAGTTTCCCCCTCCTCTGTGGTTGTAGCTGGCCTTGATTAACTCCCTCCTGAAATCAGCCGCAGAGCATCTCTCTTGATGGCCCGCAGTCCTGAAGCATCGAAGTCCCCGCGGGCGAGAACGCGCAGCCCAATCAGGAGGGAGAAGAGAGACTTCGCCGTGTCATTGGCCTTGACCTTTTTTGATATGACACCGCGATTCTGCCCGAGCTTGATCTGGCGCTTAAAGAACGCTTCGAAGTCGGCGATTACCGCACTAATTATCTCCCGGACATCAGCGGTCTGATTGGGGAGTTCCAGCGCCGTGTTGACCAGCAGGCAGCCCTTTTTTTCGGTGTCCGCTATGCTCTCAGCGATCAATGCGTCAAAGAGCCTGGCGATCGCAAGGATCGGATTATCAAGCGCCTCAAGCTGCGCCAACATCGATTGCCGATGGTCCCGGTCATACTGAAGCAATGCGCGCGTGAAGAGTGCCTTTTTGCTCCCGAAGGCATTGTAGAGGCTGCCCTTGTTGATCTCCATTGCGTCGACCAGATCGGCCATGGATGTGGCCGCATAGCCTTTCGCCCAAAACACCTTGGCGGCGCGAGCAAGGGCGTTATCAAGATCGAAAGATTTTTCCCACGGCATAAGTTTTCGGACCTTTTTATTGCTGTATGCATACAGACTATAGCGTTTGTAGACCGGTCGTTCAATGCTCAAGACTGAGTCGGACCAGGTGACGCGGTGACGCGGAGGGTGGATGGCAAAAGAGGGTATTGACCAAGTGGTATAAATTGCTTACGTTAATCTGTACCAACTGGTTTAAACAGCAAGCCTACGCTGAACAACCGATCAAGCCTACTCCGGAGATTGTCATGATGGTAGGGAGTACGATGCGGGAGTGAGAAAATGAAGCTTGAGGCAGACTCCCAAGCGGAACAAACCGAGCACGGTTGGAAAGATACAGACGGTTTTATCAGCCCGTTCCGCCCCGGCATCGGGCCGCGTAGCAACCCGCAGGGTGAATTCCCCACCGGCCCTGAGCTTGGCAGCCTAATGCCTAACGTGCAGTGTGTCGATTCATTCGGAAATTCGTTCGATCTGTATGAAGTCAGGGCCGGCCGGCCATTTTCATATTTCAGTGCTCAGCGGTGTGGTGACCACCCTGGATTTTCGAGACGCCTACGGGATTACCTACACGATGCTGTCAGATCCGGAATCAAAGGTCATTTGTATGCCGCTCCCGCGCCGGTTGGGAACGTGCCGGTTGAGCTCGTGCTCGATGAAGACCCTCAGATCGTGGCACGTACAGTCGTGAAGCCTGAAAGCAAGTCACTCACGCTCGGCGGGAACGGTGAACTCGTCCGAAGCATGAATGGCATGAAACATTTCGAACGTATGGCTCAACGCAGACAAATATCAGACATCAACAAAATATTGCCATGAGAAAGGAATTATCCGTATGTACCGCAACTCAGGTCAGCAACACGACAGGATTTTGTTATGGGGGGCGCCGGTATCCTTATGGTCTGGGCGCGTTCGGGCGTATCTGATCAAGAAGGGTATCGAGTATCAGGAAATCTACCCCGCGAACCCGAGATACAAGCAGGAAATCTTGCCGCAAATCGGCTATTTCGTGGTACCGGTGACTGAGGTTGCGGACGGCACGTTGATCCAGGATGGCACCGATACGATGGAATACCTGGAACAGCGCTATCCCGAAAGGCCGATGATTCCGCGCTCACCCGTCCAACGGGCCGTGGCCTGGCTGATCGAGTTCTTTGGGTGCGACTTATTTTTTATTCCTGCGATGCACTACCGCTGGAATTTTTCGGAACACCGGGCACATCTTGACGCCGAGTTTGCACGTGGGCTTTCGCCGCATAAAGACCCGGAAAGGTGGCAGGCTGATATTGCACCCATCTAGGCAGCTTTTTCCGGGTTCCCCGAACTGATGGGCGTTACGCCAGCAACGATTCCTGCGATCGAAAGCTCACACATCGAATGCCTCGAGTTGCTGAATGCCCATTTTCTGCACCACTCTTATGTTCTGGGTGGTCATCCCAGCATCGCGGATTTCGGCCTGATTGGCCCGCTTTACGCACATCTTGGACGCGACCCGGTGCCCGCGAGTTTGATGAAGAACATTGCCCCAAACGTCTACCGCTGGACAGAGCGCATGTTCGAGGCCGGTCTGACGGATGGCGAATTTAGCGATGTGCCAAGCGATTTCTCCGCCGATGACAGCATTCCTGAAACCTTGATTCCGTTCATTGAATATTTGTTTCGTGATTGCGGCCCCCAGGTCCGGGGTATGGTTGAGACGTTCAACGCGTGGGCAACCCGCGAGCCGCGGCCGGCCGCCGGCACACTGGTGCAGGCTACTGATCCGGAAGTCTCCGGAGGCGCACATCCGCAACTTGGCGCGTTCGAATTTAATCTACGCGGAACAACCATCAGGACTCAGGCATTCGGTAATGTTGTCTACCATTTTCAGCGGGTGCTCGATGTCATCGCCGCACTTGATGACGGCGGTCGGGCGAGCTTTGACGCCCTCATAGCGCGTACCGGCGGCAGTGAACTGATGTTGACCAAAATCGAGCGCCGTATTCAGTCCGAGCACTATCGGTTGCTGCTGGCGTGAAGCAGACGGACACACAGCCCACGACGTATAAGCCCGAATTTGTTCACAGTTAGTAACTCGGAGGTACACCAATGAAATATACGTCGCCGAGCGATTAGGGCCCGGTGCGGTAACGACGGCATCGATCATCGGTGCCCACTTCAGCATGCTGGACCGCATCGCCAATGCTATTGGAATCAGCGTCGATCCGATGATCGTGAAACCCACCACGGATTTTCGGGAATCGCTGGGGATCAACACGTTCCCATCTGCGGTGAATACACTCGGATAAGGCGGTGCATCGTGTAAGACCTCCAGTCATCTCGGCTGCCCCAATCTGATAGCGAGACCGAGGAAAGAGGGAGCACTATGTCGTATATCGAATTCTCTGAAGCTGCATTTGAAGAGGTCGCAAACTTGCCGGACGAAGGCCCCGTCGTCTTCCTGAATCTCTCACGCTTCAAAGGGGAAGCCGGGCGGGCGTCCTTTGAGACCTATCTGGAACACGCCCGTCCCATAGGGGAGAAAGTCGGGATGCGTTTTATGTATGCCGGGGCGGGCCAGGTGAGTGTCATTGGGCCAGAGCAATGGGATCTGGTGATTCTCGCCGAGTATCCGAATGCAGCCGCATTGCTGGCTTTCATGCAGAACCCCGACTATCGGGCCATTGTCCATTATCGGAATGACGGGTTGGAAGATTCCCGCCTCATCCTGACGACGCCCGCTCACATGTAGGCCCAAATGAAAAAAGTATAGTTGCATCACGAAGCTGGTTCTACGAGCGAATTTTAGATTTTGGGCAGAATATCGTGCACGAGCCGCCGCATGTCCGTAATGGTCTTTGCGGTTGGAGTCCCGCTGAACGGCGGCCACAGCAAGGGCAGCGTCATGCCTGCGTCCTGATACCGTTTGAGATTGTCGGTGATTTGTTCGGCAGTACCGACCAACGTTGGCGTGAGCTTGCCGCGCGGTGTCTGATCTGTTTTTTCGCGCGTGATCTCAAACGGTAGCATGCTCGAAATTTCGATGTCGTCGATGGTCTGCTTGCTGTCTAGCTTTTCTAACTCGTCCTTGATGGCTGCCCGCCAGGTGGCGATCGCGTCCGGTGTGTCCATGATCCCGATCCAGCCTTCGAGCCCATATTTGGAGACCCGTGATGCCGCGATCTTCGGGTCGCCCAAGCCTCCGAAAAACATGGGGGGGCGTGGTTTCTGAACTGGCTTTACCCCAAAACCACAGGGTGGAAAGTCGGCAAATTCCCCGTGGTACTCGAACACCTCGTTGGTCCAGATCCCCTGCATCACCTCGATCGTTTCTCTGACATGCTTATTGCGTTTCTTGTAGATATGGGAGGCGCTTGACGCAGCAAATTCTTCCGGCATCCAGCCTGAGCCTACCCCCACATTGATACGCCCGCCCGAGAGGTGATCCCAGGTAGCGATTTCGGCGGCTAGCACACCGGGCGCGCGATAGGGCGTGACAATGATGCTGACCCCCAACCGAACCCGCTTGGTAATGGCGGCCAGGTACGGAATGAGCGGCAAGCCATGCAGAAACTCCCCACGCGCGCTCACTGGCAACGCCTTCGGAAATTCTTTCATGAAGCCAAAAGACTTCTCGAGTTCCTGTCGGTCCGAAGCTTCGGGCACCACGATGCGGTCGAGCGACCACACCGAGTCGAATTCGAGCGCTTCCGCTTCGCAGGCCAGATCAACGATTTCGCTGACGGTAATCTTATCGCGGAGATTTGGAAGATACAGTGCGAGTTTCATGGCAAGTTCCTCTCTGCTGGTCTGGATATCAGTATCTGACCAGACTGACTAGGGCTGATGCCGGTCAGCTTGGTGGCGACTGCGTTCAGAAAAACGCCATCGTACGGACTTCAATACTCTCACGTCGGAGCGCGTTGGCTGGAGTGTTCGGGTCCTCGAACGCACTATGGCCCATGAAACGTGCCCGGCCGTCGGTTTCGCTATCGTAGGTCTTCAACAGCAGGGTCTGATCAGGTGTTATGTGCGGAAAGTAAAACCAGCGGTGCGACGGGGAGTGGCGCATGACAAAAATCTCTCCCGTGCGATCACGATATTTGAGTTGCATGACCAACATGTCGTCCGCCGCTGCAGACGTGGCGTCACACATCGCCAGCGGTAATTCCTGGACGGTACGGTAGAGTGGTTTCCATACGTTGAAAAATGCGACGCGTCCCTGCAATAACGGTTCGGCTTCATCAGCGAGAATGTCACGTACCCGTTGTGGCCCGGACACAGGCGTGTAGTCACTGTGTACCAACGTCACCGCCGGACGCTGGACCTCGGTTTGCTGCTTCAGATCTGCCGGGAGGCGTTTGCGAATCGTATGGTCGAACACTTCTACCCTCTGCGCCCCAGTGTGGTGTATAACGAACTGTGTGATGTGCGGATACAAGAGCTGGCGGATGGCAGCGTCATCATCAAATTGGTCGAATTGATCAAAAGCACCACGATACGGCAGGATTTCGAAGCCTTCACGGTCGACCGAAAACTCTTCCGCGTGGGGCCAAGCGTCAAATATTTTGACTGTCCGCGTGTCTGTCCCAGGTGGGTTCAAGGTGAGCGCTGGGTCAGGCTCATAAAAGTAATAGTCTGGCGGAGTACCATTATCCAGCGTGTAATTCAGTGTTGATGTGACAAATGCTGTGGTATCCGTTGTCGCCATAGTCGTGTTCCTCACTTTTGGTTATCTCCGGAACAGGCAGGGGCTCACGCGGGACTCACAACTCGCGCCCGCTGGTTCAGCTTCGTTTCTTCCTACCCGGCCCACGGAGCGCCTGGGCGAACTCGGCGATCACGTTCCGAGCGCCCTTGATCGGGCTTCGTCTGAGCCCGCGGGCAGTCATCCGGGCCATATACTTCGTCGTATTCATTGCCGTTGGGATCGACCCCGCCATCTCGAGCGGCATTCCCGATAACTTGGGCCCAACGTGGCCTGCGATGGGGATACGCACGCTGAGCGTCTCTCTCTGCGGAATTCTGCAGGCCGTGTCGTCGCAGGCTTGGTAGTCGATGGCGCCGTCGAGGCTGTGGTGGTCGGCGCTTTTCTCCCGAATGAAGCTGACGATCTGATCGTCGGCCCAGAGCGGAACTGCAAAATCCACTGTCCCTTCCCACACCTGAAGTGCGGTACCCAGGCCGGGGAGAACGAGCGGGGAGGTTGGCGGCTTCACGACCGGCTCGATGTGGAGCCCCGGAGGCCCCGAGATCGCGATCCGCGTCGCCACCATGCCATCCGGGACCGGCGCATCGTAGATATGGAGCCCCGGCGCCAGTTCAAAACGGACCACGAGATGGCGAACGGCCGCCAGTTTCATTTTACCACCGCCGCCGTGATAGGTTGCCGAGATCGTGATGTCAGGCATTCCGCCGCGGGCGTTGGGCTCCGCCTCGCTGAGGAGGATTTCACCGAGGGCGCCGTCGATCATGGACTCCGCACTCGATCGCGCGTCCCAGTGCCGGTTGAAGAACTTCTCCACCACCACACCGTCTTCATCGAGGACGTAGGCACCGGGGAAGGGGATTCCATAGCCGGGCACCTGATCTTTCGAAATCAGATCATTGAGGATGCCAAAGCGGCGGATCACCACGGACCCCACGTCAGAGAGCAACGGGAACGTAATGCCGTGATGCTCTGCGAACTCTGCTAGCGCGTCGGGTTCATCGTACGAGACGGCATATAACTGAATCCTCGCCGCCTGAAACTTCGGGAGGGCTTCTTGCAGCTCGACCAGCTGCGTCATGCACGGGGGTCACCAGACGGCGGAGCGAAAGAAGACAACACAGGCCTTCGAGCCGTGGCGATCGTGGTGCACGTCAAGCCGCCCGCCCGTGGAGCTCTGCAACACGATGTCGGGTAAGCGCTCTCCAACTTCCGGGCCCGATGGGAATCCTTCGTCCGGGATAGCCCGCACACCGGCGGTCACGGGCAGGGGGCCGGTGATACCGAACTCGTCTGTGTACTCCCTCGATCGATCTTCTGATGGCATCGTCATCTCCTTCTTGTTTATGCGTCAGGCCGATTACCGGATCGCAACCATAGCACTGGGTTTGTGCGTATTCAGCCCTCGATGCGTTCGAGCGGGGCGAGTCCCAGCGCCTCCCGGAAATGAGTGTGGTAGTGGTGCAGGGCAGGTTCGTTTCGCCCGAACATCAGTGACTCGACCTGGCCGCTTTCGGCCGAGCGTTGCTGGTGTTCGCCCATGACAAAGTCTTCCTGATCGACCGTACTGTTGAAGATTTCGGCGACGGCGGACGGTGTAATGGTGGCCCCTGGATCGGCGAAATTCTCATAGGTGTTTTCCGCGGTTACCACCACGCTTTCGCCCCTCTCCGCACTCGCCTGGTCGATCATCTCCTGACTGAAGTAGTGGAGGATGCGTGTCCGGGAGCGGGAAGGATCATCGGGATGGGCGGGGTCGGGATACATCTGGACGAGGCTTACATTCCCACTCGTAAGGGCGAGCTGGATGTTGGGGAAGAGGTAGTAGATGGAGGCCGTCGCCTCGAGAATGTTCCACTCGGCCTCGCTCTTAGTGCGGAAGCCATCAATGGCCCGAGTCGCGAACACAAAACGGTGATTGCGGCCGAACTCCTCATACGCGAGCGCGTCGCCGTGGAAGATGGGGTCAGAGGGTGTTCTTGTGAAGACGCGAGAAGTGATAGGTCTCGCCGAACGTATCGTTCGCGAGTTTCCAGTTGAGCCGTTTCTCGAGCACGATCTCGCCCGTCGCAACGAGCTCGCCGAGACCCCAGGACGCGAGCTCGGGTCCGAGCTCACCCATGAGCGTCTCGACATCGATCTGGCCGTCCGCCCGCGGGTGCACCCAGAGTAAGCCGTACTGCTCGACCGCCGGTAGTTCGATGAGACCGTTGCACGATTTGTCGACCTGTCCGAAGTGGTTCGCCATCGGAATGCCCATGAGCTTGCCACTGTTTGCGTAGGTCCAGTTGTGGAATGGACACATAAAATTGGATGCTTCGCCGCTCCCCTCGGCTACGCGTGCGCCGCGATGACGGCAGGCGTTGACGAAGGCCCGAAAGCGCCCGTCAGCGTCGCGCGTTGCAAGGACGGGCACGCCCAAATCGTCGTTCGTCAGGTATGAGCCCGGCTTGGGCAGGGAGCCGGAAAGGGCGATGAGCTGGGGGTGATCACGGAAGAAGGTCTGACGCTCGCGTTTTGCGATGTCTGGACACGTGTAGACCTCCGTGGAATTTCGATACATGACTCCGGCATCGACATTCTGTTTCTCGTCAATCTGCCGCAGCAGCTCTTTCAGGATCGATACTTCGACGTCGCGCTTCATGTCTGGACTCCTTCTCGCTTGCGATGAGCGGGTTTGTGTATGCGTCGGGCCAGTTGTCGGCCTAGAAATTTACAACTGAGAACGTATATTATATGTTAAAGCCTCGCAACAGGCGGTTTTATGCAAAAATCCCCCAAGCGAGCGAGCAAACACATGTGAGCGAGGAGGTGCCCGTGTCACCTGGGCCGGCGAAACAGTTCGAAATCGAGACGGTGCTGAACCGTGCCATGACCGTATTCTGGGAGAAGGGATATGCGGCGACCAGCATGGAGGAACTGCAGAAACGGATGGGCATCGGCGCGCGCAGCCTCTACAACACGTTTGGGAACAAGCGAGCCCTGTTCATCCAGACGCTCGACCACTACACGGCCACCTTCGTGCATGCACTGTACGGTAATCTGGACGCCATCGAGGCAACGCTGGATGTCGTCCCCTCGATGCTGCAGACGCTGCAGCACACGCACGAACGCTCCGGAGGGCGTGGATGTTTCCTGGGGGTCGCGATGGCCCAGGTCCCCCGCGACGACACGGAGCTGGTCGTGCTCATCCGACAACACGTGGCGGTGATGGAAGACGCTTTCTACGCGGTCTTCGTCCGCTCGCAGGAGCGGGGCCAACTTGACCCGGCGGTGCGTCCGCGCGACCTGGCACGCTTCTACGTAGCGCTGTTCCAGGGTCTAAACCTAGTCTCGCGCATCGATTCGGACGCGGAGATCTTCAAGAGCGCCACCCGGGTCCTGGCTGACAGCCGGCCCACGGCCAGCCGTGCCAACTAGGGCGTGTTCACACTAAAGGGGTCCCGTGTGCTATGGTTGCGGGATGGAGATTAGCGAAGCCCAATACCAGCGCATCGCCCACTGTTTGCCAGTCCAGCGGGGCAACGTCAGTCTCTCCAACCGGCAGGTCCTGAACGCCATTCTGTATGTGGCTGAGCACGGCTGTAAGTGGCGGGGCTTGCCGCCCCAGTTCGGCAAGTGGCATACCGTCTACACCCGCATGAACCGCTGGGCCAAGAGCGGGGTCTTGGAGCGGGTCTTTGCGGAGTTGCAACAGAAGCAACTCGTGCGCATCACCCTGGAAGCCGTCTTGTTAGACAGTACCAGCGTGAAGGTACATCCGGACGGCACCGGAGCCATGAAAAAACCGGTCCCCAGGCCATCGGCAAATCCCGCGGGGGCTGGACGACCAAACTTCATCTGGTTGCCGCGGATGCCCGGACGGCCCTGACGCTGGCGTTATCTCCGGGACAGGCGCCTGACGCCCCCGAGGGGCGTCGGCTGCTCCGCCGGCTGAAGCCGGAGCCAGCGGGGCTACCGCTGCTCATGGACCGGGCCTACGAGGGAGACGCCACCCGCCAGCTGGCTCGGGAGTTAGGGTTCACGCCCGTGGTCCCCCCGAAGCGCCACCGCGTTGCTCCCTGGACCTATGACCGGCAGCTGTACCGGAAACGTAATGAAGTGGAGCGGTTGTTCCGCCGCTTGAAAGCCTTCCGGCGCATCTTCACCCGGTTTGACAAGCTCGACGTACTCTTCCTCGGCTTCATCCACTTCGCGCTTATCGTGGACGCCCTCCGATAGCGTGAACACGCCCTAGTCGCATTCTCGATACGGAAAGCCACCCCGTTAGGCGTTGGGGGAGTTCAACGTCAGCCGCAACCCAATCAGTAGGCTTTCGCGGCCATCGCCCCTGTGAGTTCTTGAAGGACTTGGAGCGCAGAGCGTGCGATGCTGCGCAATCTGGCCTTATCCTGGGTCAATCGGCCAATCACAATCATGCCCTGGTAGCACGATAGCAGGTGCAGCGCCGTGGCCGCAGGGTCCAATTCAGGAGGAACAAGGCCGTCTTCGCGAGCTTCGATGAGTCGGCGTTTGAATGCCGACTCGATCTGCTGGAGACCGGCCCACACCACGTCGTTGATCTCAGCGTCCAACTTTCCGATCTCCGTCGCCGTATTCGTTACTAAACAGCCGATGATTTGTGATTTAGGCACTGACTCGAAACCTGACATAAAGCAGTCCTCAATCGCACTCAGGGGCTCCGGTGCATTGAGATGAGTAGCGATGCGATTCCCTACGATTTCAGCGTTATAGTGCTCCAATGAGCGAATAAACAGCGCCTTCTTGCCGGAAAATGCGTTGTAGAAGCTGCCAGGCTTCAACTTGGTGGCTGCCAAGAGCTGGGCCATGCCCGTGGCCACATTAGACGAAGTCCAGCCGGAAGATATAGATGGCGGACCGGTAGTAATTCTCAACCTGCTGAAGTTCAAGAGCGGAGAATCGCTGGGTACGTATTTGGACTATGTGAATCGCGTTATGAAAGAGTGCGGTGACAGCGGTATCGAGCTGGTCTATGGGGGCGAGCTGAAAGAGCAGATCCAAGGCGATATCGGAGATTGGGATGCGGTGCTACTTGCTCGGTACCCAAGCCGTCGCCATGCCTACGAGAGGTTTCGCTCGGAGAAGGACCCAGCCCTCAATCCGCTCGCCGCGGCGGCGCTGGAGAAACGGGTGCTCTGGCCTTCCGAGCCGGTGTTTCCATATAAAACGGATTCCGTAAATTTCGCGGGTGGGGAGTGGCTACGTTTGTTGCAGGAGAAAGCGTAAGGAGACAACTCTGCGGGCGATCGGCCCCGCCCGCGCCTAGGAGGCTCCCCTCGTCATGATCGAGATTATTGGTCCCACGGTGTCCCCGTTCGTCGGCAAGATTCTGGCCGCCGCCGGCTACAAACGGCTCGCGTACACACACGGAGCAGGGGAGTATACGGGAGCTGAAGAAGTACAATCCGGCGACCAGGAAGGGGCCGATCGTCCTTTTCGATGGAGCGGCGGGCTACGACTCGACGGTGATTCTGCGCCGCTTCGACCACGAGCCCCCCTCTCCAGCCCTCTTGTCCGACGACGCCAATATCGCCGCGCGGCAGCAGATGCTCGAAGACTGGAGCGACGAGTCGCTCTAGTGGTCCATGAGGGCGTTCCGCTGGCATCCGAAGAACGAGCCCCGCACGATTGCGCAGAATTCTCGGTTCGTGCCGGCTCCGGTCCGCCTGTTCGCAAAGCCCCGCCTGCGACGGTTGGTCGGGCACCTGGTCAAGGCGCAGGGAATGGGCCGCTTGCCCTACGCCCGGTTGACCGCGGAGTTGGGGAATCGGCTCGATGATCTAGTGCCCCTGCTCGGGAAGCAGCCCTGCTTCTACGCGGATCGGCCCAGTGTGGCGGATTTGGCGATCTACGGCCAATTCGCCACCGGCTGGACGGGCGGGGGGACGCCGGACTTCGCCGAGCACGTCTCCCAACGTGCGGCGCTGGGCAATTGGCGTAAGCGGGTGGAGGAAGCGACGCACCACTAAAATCGAACGTCAAAAAAGATAAGAGGTGAATGCCAGACGCTGTGTGACACAGCAGTTTGTCTGGCTGTCGTGCGAACCGCTTTGCCCTTGTCCCGGTAAGGGGAATATGCCAAGAACTGAGCGCACGGCCGAGGACTTGACAGCAGCCCCGACCCTACAGCTCTTTCTGAACGCCCGAAGGCTTTATTGTCAAAATTCAAGGCCAATGAAAGGAAAACTATGATGGAATCTCAGGGATATTGTGTCGATGAATTTGAGGCCGTCCGCGATGCATTTCAGGAGAATTTCGCAATGGGCGATGAGCTTGGCGCTAGCGTTTGTGTCGTACACGACGGAAAGGTTGTTGTTGATCTTTGGGGCGGTCACTCGGCACCGAGTGGTGAGCCTTGGCAGAAGGACACCATTGTCAACGTATACTCCACCACGAAAACCATGGCCGCCGTCTGCATGTTGATGCTCGCCGACCGGGGTCTGGTCGACTTCGACGCTCCGGTTGCACGCTACTGGCCTGAGTTCGCCCAGAACGGCAAGGAAGGCGTCCTGGTTCGCCATGTGATGAGCCACTCAGCAGGATTGGCTGGTTTCGACTCACGCGTAGAGATCGAGGAACTCTATAACTGGGATGACATCTGCACCAGGTTGGCCCGCCAAGCCCCATGGTGGGAGCCTGGGACTGCCTCGGGGTACCATGCCATCACGCAAGGCTACCTACAGGGAGAAATCCTGCGTCGAGTCGACGGTCGTAGTCTCGGTACGTTTTTCCGCGAAGAGATCGCTATCCCACTCAACGTCGATTTTCACATTGGTCTCGCTACCCAACACGACGATCGGGTTGGCGAGATGGTTCCCCCCACGGCGACGATGGATCAAATTTCTGGCGATCCGGATTCGGTCGCGACCAGGACGTTTCGGTCGGCTGTTTTAACGGGCCGGGAGCCGCAAACGCGAGCGTGGCGCGCGGCGGAAATTCCGGCCGCGGGAGGGATCGGTAACGCTCGAGCTGTCGCACGGGTGCATGGAGCGCTCGCTGCGGGCGGCGCTCTTGACGGCGTCAGGTTGCTGGCGCCCGAGACAGTCGCAATGGCACAGCAACAGCAGACCAATGGCAAGGATCTTGTGCTGGGTGTGTGGATGCTTTTCGGCATGGGTTTTGGATTGATGAACCCACGCAATCCGTTTACGCCGAGCCCAGGTGCCTTCTACTGGGGTGGCTGGGGCGGATCAATTGCTGTGGTCGACCCCGATACCCGTACCTCGATCGCCTATGTGATGAACCGCATGGGCGAAAGCACGCTCGGCGACCAACGATCGGCCGGGATTATCCAGGCAACCTATGCCTCGTTGAAGCAGTGATATCGAGATAGAGGCATAACGAAAGGAGAGGTCGGATTGACGAGATTTGATACAACAAGGATGGATTTATCACCCAAAGTGATTCTGTCTACATGATGGTTCAAAACCTCAATAAACTGGAAGTCTAAGATATGACAACGCGTGAAACGCTCTACGCTAAAAGAGATCCTGGCCTTGGCCGTGTTGCTCCTATTAGCCGGCAACGAGACGACAACGAATTTGATCGGTAACGCCGTACTCAACTTGCTCGACCATCCAGAAGAGTTGACCAAAGTCCGGGCCGATCGTTCCCTCGTGCCGGCACTTGTCGAAGAAGTGCTGCGCTATGCATCGCCCGTTCAGGTGATCTTTCGGCGGACGGTGCAAGACGTAGAGTTGGAAGGCGGGAAGATTCCGGCTGGACAGAATGTATTCTTGTTGCTGGGATCAGCTAACCGTGATGAGCGAAAATTTTCGGATCCTGACCGTTTTAACATCGATCGCAATCCACAGGATCACGTCGCCTTTGGCTATGGCATCCACTACTGCTTAGGCGCACCGCTGGGTCGTCTCGAAGGGCGGACTGCGCTGGAGGCGCTCCTGTTCGACTGTCCACCATTCTCGCTCGCTACTGAACAGATCGCTCATATCGCGTCGCTCATCGTCAGAGGCCCCCAGACTTTTCCGCTGCGGTTTGATACAGCAAAGGCTGCTGTAGCGTAGAGTCTGAATACAAAGGGAGGGGTACTATGGCTATTCAAGGAACATGTGAGGCGAAGTTCCAAGAAGTTCGCCAGGAGTTTGAGCGTAATTTTCAGGAGCGAGGTGAAGTTGGTGCGTCGGTGTGTGTGACGGTTGGTGGAGAAACGGTTGTCGATTTGTGGGGTGGGCTGGCGAACAATAGAACAGACACACCTTGGACGGAGGAGACGGTCAGCATTGTCTTTTCCTCGACAAAAGGCGCAACAGCCATCTGCGCACATATGCTCGCGTCGCGTGGCGAACTCGACCTTGATGCACCTGTCGCCAAGTACTGGCCCGAGTTTGCGCAGTCGGGCAAGGAAAATATTCCCGTCAAAATGTTACTGAATCATCAGGCCGGACTCCCGGCTGTCCGCGAGACCTTGCCGCAAGGCGCCTACGCCGACTGGGACCTAGTGGTCAATGCCTTGGCCAAAGAAGAACCGTTTTGGGAGCCCGGCACGCGGAATGGGTATCATGCCATCACGTTTGGCTGGCTGGTCGGCGAGGTGGTGCGACGTGTGTCCGGAAAGTCGCTGGGGACCTTTTTTAAGGAAGAAATTGCAGATCCGCTCGGCTTAGACTTCTGGATCGGTCTCCCCGAAGACAAAGAGTCACGGGTTGCGCCTATGATTCCAGCCAAGCCAGATCCGGAACGGCCATTATTTCAAGAGATTGCCAAACCAGGCTCGATTCAGGCCTTAGCTTTTGGCAATATGGGTGGCTATATGGGTCCCCCTCCCATGTTTGACTCGCGTGAGGCGCATGCAGCAGAAATCGGTGGCGCGGGAGGCATTACCAACGCACGCGGATTGGCAGGCCTGTATGAACCACTCGCGCTTGGTGGGAAAAAAGGGAACATCGAACTGGTGAATACGGAGACGCTGGAGCGTATGGGCCGCGTGTCGTCGGCGACCGGAAAAGATGTGGTGCTGATCATGCCAACCCGGTTTGGGCTGGGCTTTATGAAGACCATGGATAATCGCAATGAGCCAGCTGGTGTACAGGACAGTGTCCTCATCTCAGAGGATGCCTTCGGCCATGTTGGGGCTGGTGGCTCGTTTGGATTTGCCGACCCGAAAGATAGAATGTCCTTTGGGTACACCATGAATCGCATGGGTCCAGGCCTCTCCCTCAACGAGCGTGGACAGAGCTTGGTGGATGCCGTCTACCGTTCGCTTGGCTACCAGTCTAATGAGTCAGGCGCTTGGAGATAAGCAGTATTACCGGGGTATATCACTGTCTCAGAAAACCTGCTCCTCGAAACTTTCTTCTGTGTCTGTTAAAAGACGAAGAGAGGGGAAGGAAAAGAGGAGACAGGCATAGCAGACGAAATTGTCTACGAACAACAAGACTAAAAGGAGCAGAAGACGATAACCGACAGCGTAGCGGTGCCTGCCTTGAGAAAGCAAAAATGAGATGGAGGAAAACGATGAGTGAACAAACGACGCCGAAGAGTCAAGCCGAAGCCCAGGACTTTGCCGAAGCGATCACAACCGCCAACATCCCGACGCTACTGATGGTCTTAGTCCAGCTGACCGGAGAACTGCGCTGGCTGGAACTGCCATACCGTCCGAACCGTGCCCGAGGGATGGATGACAATGAAACAGGCGGGTTGCCTGATGAGATCCAGGCTGAGGTTCGTCAGGCCGCACTTGAGGCCATCTTAGCCTGGCGAGCCGGTAAGCCGGTGGCCATTCCTGAGCCATCTTCGGAACTACGGCTCAAGATGCTGAGTTGGGCGATGGCTGAGCACGTCCCGGCTGAATATGACCCGATCATTGAAGCAGAGCTGTTTCCGGAGTTGGACGAGGTCAGCAGCCAAAACAGTAATGGCGAACCGCAGCTGTCCGTACCCGACGGGTTCGAAGTCTTGATTATTGGGGCTGGCGTGTCCGGTATGTGTACGGCGATTGATCTGCAGCGAGCCGGAATCCCTTTTACTATCTTGGAGAAGAGCGTCAACTTGGGCGGAACGTGGCGGGACAACCGCTATCCCGGTGCGGGTGTTGATACCCCGAACCATCTCTACTCATTCTCATTTGCGCCCTACGATTGGTCGATGTATTTTGCCTTGCGGGACGAACTCAAAGCCTATCTTGAGCATATTGCTGATAAGTTCAACCTGCGACCCCACATCCGCTTTGAGATGGAAGTCGAGTCAGCGGACTATAATAACGAGACCCAGCAGTGGATGGTTGCAGTCAAGCAGGCTGATGGCTCGCGTCAGACGCTCGAGTCAAACGTCCTCATCAGTGCGGTAGGCATTTTTAATCCGATTAAGCTGCCGAATATCAACGGGCTGGATAGCTTTGCAGGTCCCTCTTTCCACACTGCCGAATGGCCAGAGGATCTCGACCTGACCGGCAAACGTGTTGCCATGATCGGCAACGGCGCAAGTGCACTGCAAGTCGGTCCCGAGATTCAGCATACGGTGGAGTCACTCACCGTCTTCCAGAAATCGGCGCATTGGATCGCGCCCAATGAGCTGTTCCGTAAGCCAATCCCAGAGGCGATGCGTTTCCTGCTCCGCGAGGTGCCGTTGTATCGGCTGTGGTACCGCTTGCGTCTCGGCTGGACATTTGGCGACCGCGTCCATGCGACCTTACAGAAAGACCCTGACTGGCCGTATGCCGACCGGTCACTGAACAAGGCCAACGACTCGCATCGCGGGTACTTCACCCAGTACATTGAATCGGAAATTGGTGACAAGACCGAGCTGCTTGATAAAGTTGTTCCCACTTACCCACCGTTTGGCAAGCGCATGCTGATGGATAACGGCTGGTACCGCATGCTGCACAACGAGCGGGTAGAGCTGGTCTCCGACGCCATCGTTGAAATTGGTCCCGATCGCGTCATCACGGAAGACGGCACTGAACATGAAGCCGACGTGCTCATTATCGCCACCGGTTTCGACGTGTTACGCTTCCTGACGTCTTTTGAAGCGCGCGGGCGCTCAGGTCGGAGTCTGCGTGAAGTCTGGAATGATGATGACGCGCGGGCCTATCTCGGCCTCAGCATCCCGGATTTCCCCAACTTCTTTTGTCTGTATGGTCCCAACCTCCAGCCAGGCCATGGCGGAAGTTTCATGTTTATCGCCGAAATGCAGGTCCGCTACATCATGGACATGCTGAAGAAGATGTTGAGCCAGGGGCTCGGGGCTGTTGAGTGTCGCCAAGACGTGCACGACGCTTACAATGAGCGTCTCGATCAGGCGCACGAAAAAATGGTGTGGACCCACCCGGGGATGGAGACCTACTACCGGAACACGCGGGGCAGGGTGGTGGTGAACTCTCCGTATCTCAATACCACCTACTTTGATATGACGCGTGAGGCGGATTTAGCCGACTTCGTTGTGGAGCCGCGCCAGACGTAAGCAGAACATATATATAGAATTTATCAATCTGTATTGTGTCGAGTCCTCATACCTTGTGACACTTAATTTTATGTGTGGGAAGAACGTAGGATGGATAAGCGGAGCGCATCCACCACTGACCTCTCCACGAATGAAAGAGTCATGAGGTACAAGGGGTAATAGAGTAATGGAGTCGCAGTCAATGCCAAAAGCACTCAGCACCCAGGCCATCGAACAGTTCCACCAAGATGGCTATTATCTGCCGATCCAAGCTATATCAAAAGAAGAAGCGGGCGAGCTGCGTCGCCAGTTAGAGGCGTACGAGGCAAGCACCGGCGGGCCACTGCATGGCGCGCCTCGGTACAAAGGCCATCTGTTGTTCAAATGGTTATCTGACCTGATCCGCGCTCCCAATATTCTGGATGCCGTCGAAGACTTGATTGGGCCAAATCTCCTGGTCTGGTCGACGGACTGGTGGATCAAGGAGGCGTGCTCGCCCCAGTTTGTGTCTTGGCATCAGGACAGCCAGTATTGGGGACTCGATACCAGCAAACTGGTCACCGTGTGGATTGCGCTGTCACCGTCAACAATTGAAAGCGGTTGCATGCGGGTACTGCCCGGCAGCCATACCGGACCTGATCTCGCCCATGTCGAGACCTATCATGAAGACAATATGCTGACACGCGGCCAAGAGATCAGCGGAATCGACGAGGACCGAGCGGTCAGCCTGGAGGTCGATACTGGCGCGGCCAAAATTTTTGCGTTTCGCATCGCGCATGCATCGCATCCAAACACGACTGAAGATCGGCGCATTGGTCTTGCCATACGCTATATCCCGCCTGATGCCCGCCAAGTTCGCTCTGATCACGACAGCGCAGCGCTGGTGCGGGGCAGCGACACACACGGCTTCTTTGAGATTGAGCCAGAGCCGCGATACGACTTCGACCCGGTGTCGGTTGCCTTCCACGAAACCTCGGCAGAAGAGCGGCGTAAGATCCTCTATCACGGCACCAACTGGGATACTCATCGGACCTGATGTGCAGCGGCTCAGCAGCCGCTCCTTGTCCTTAGTCGCGAGACATACGCAGACGAGATATATCGCAGAATATATTGACAGATCCATCAAATCAAAAATGAAATAAGGAGGACGTAATGTCGCGTATCATCGAAGAGAATATCGACAAACTTAAATTTAAGGGAGCTGTAGACGCTGACGGCCATATTCTTGAGGCCGCCGACCTGTGGGAGACGCATTGTGAATCCAAGTACCGATCAACGGCGGTCCGTATCAAGGTTGACGATCAAGGCCTGGATTATTTGGAGATCTGTGGCAAGCCCTCACGGGTCAGTCGCAAGGGCGTGTTCTCCGGTATCGGTTCGATGGGGCAGGTGACCCGCGAGAAGGGTGAGTTCGACCCGCGCCAGCACTATGGCGAGGAGTTTCTGCTCGGCGCGAGGGACGCCAAGCAGCGCATGCAACGCCTCGATTTAGAGGGACTCGACGCTGCAATTGTGTACCCCAGTGTCGACCTTTCGTGGGAAACAGAATGTGAAGACGTGGACTATGCTCAGGCCATGTGTCGGGCCTACAACCGCTGGATCGTAGACTGGTGCTCGGACACGGGCGGTCGCTTGATCCCTGTTGCGCATCTTTCCCTGGGCGATCCACACGCCGCGGCCGAAGAGTTAGAACGGGCAGTCAAAGCGGGCTGCAAAGGCGGCTGGGTTGTTCAGTTTGTTATGACCCGCAAACCGCACGCGCATCCGGACCATGACGTCTTGTTTGCGAAAGCCCAGGAGCTTAATGTGCCGCTCGGCATCCATCCGTCACTCGAACCCCAATGGGCGTTGCCTGGTCGCTACGATCTGGAGTATGTCCGCAAGCAGAGTTTCTTTCTCAACGTGACTGCTTCCGATTCTATACGGCATGCCCTGGTGAGCTTCATGCAGTACGGCACGTTTGAGAAATTCCCGAAACTCAAACTCGTGATTCTTGAGGTTGGTGCGGGCTGGGCAAGTTATTGGCTGGATAGAATGGATGCAGTGTACGACAGCATTATTGGACGCTCACTGCCGATCAAAGAGCGCCCGAGTGAATACTTCAAACGCAATGTGTGGATCTCCGCCGATCCGGACGAAAAATCGTTGCCAGCTATGGTTGACCTGCTAGGGGCAGATCGTTTCTTCTGGGCATCTGACTTTCCTCACCCCGATCATACTGGAAATTATATTACAGAGCTTGAGCAACTCACGGCAAAGATGCCCGCGCAGGCGCGGCTCCAAGTCTTAGGCGAGAATGTTCGGCGTGTGTATAATTGCACGGCTGGGAGTTAGCTGGCAGCGCAAGGTGAGACCACACGGCGGGGGTGTCTGTGAGCCTTGCAATCTGCCTTGGGAGTGTGAAAGGCTGGCCCAAGATGAGTCGAAATTTGCAGCGATCCGCTGATAACGAAGAAGGAGGGATACTATGAATGGTTACACAATTATCGACGTTGACACGCACGTCACCGAAAGTCCGGATCTGTGGACGAGCCGAGCACCGGCTTCGATGAAAGACCTTGTCCCACGTATCGAAACGAAGAATGATGGCAGCCTGGCGTGGATCGTGGGAGGTGCGCCGATGCTGGCCAGCCCTGGTTTGACCGCGACCGCTGGAGTGGGAGATTTCAGCAACCCGCCCAAAAACTACGAGGAGATGCACCCTGGAGCATACGATGCCAATGAACGGCTCAAATACATGGACAAGATGGGCATCTGGGCCATGGTCATGTATCCCAACGTTGGTGGTTTCGGTGCGCAGGAGTTCTTGAAGTTGAATGATCCTGAGCTGATGCTCACCTGCGTGCAGATCTACAACGATTGGCAGACGGAGTGGGCGTCGGCTGACTCGCGGCGCTTGCTGCCGATCACCTCACTGCCGTTTTGGGATGTCGACGCTGCTGTCAAGGAAATCCGCCGGTGTGCGGCTATGGGCCACAAGGGCATCCTCTTTACGGGCGATCCGCAATCCCTGGGTCAGCCGTTTTTGGGCGACGCGCAGTGGAGTCCGGTATGGGAAGTTGCGGTCGAATTGGACTTGCCGCTCAGCTTTCACATTGGCTCGGGCAACATGGAAATGGGCCTGCTGCAAGAGAAAATCAGTTCCTACGGCAAGATGGCCGCTTTTACCGAACTGTCGGTTGATATCTTCTTGAGAAACGGTATGCAGCTGAATGACTTGATCATGTCTGGGGTGCTGGCGCGCCATCCGGATATTAAGTTCATCTCGGTTGAGAGTGGGATTGGTTGGATTCCGTTTGCCCTCGAAGCGCTCGATTATCAGTTCCAGGGTAACGGGGTCTCCAAGGAACATCCGGAATTTGATCTGCTGCCTTCGGAATACTTCGCCCGCAACGTATACGCCTGCTACTGGTTTGAGCAGGTTGCGCCACGGCGGCTGATCGATAAGGTCGGGGCTGATAACATTCTGTTCGAAACCGACTTTCCGCATCCGACCTCGCTGTATGGGGACGAGGTCCACGAGCGGATCAAGGGTGGGCTGTCCGACTGCGAAGAGTCAGTACGGAACAAGATCCTGTGGGAGAACGGCCAGAAACTGTACAAAGTGGAAGAGCCCACGGCTCAGGACGAGGCCAAGCGCGAGACGGCGCTCGCCGCGTAATAGACTGCCATTGATGTGATAGGCAGGGGAAGCTGCTGACGGCGGTATTGGTCGGGGGCTTCTTCTGTCAGTCATCTTCGTAGTCTGGGCAGAGGAGTCACCGCTGCCCAGATGCACTCTTCCACATTTCCTTACCTGTCTTTTTTCTGCGTGACAGGGGTTTACTAGGAGAGTAAAAGTGAAAAGAGACGTCCGTCTATTGATGGATTATGGCGAGAATAAGGAAAAGGCGAGGAGGACTTGGGCAAACGGTATCGTGTCTTAGGCGTGGGGTGTCTCAGGAGCGAGGGTTTGCTCTTCCCACAATTCGAGAGCGCGGGTGCAAGATTCGGCAGAGAGTTGAAACCGGCGCATCAGCTGGCAGATATCGCGGAGGTCACACGGATGATGGATTAGATAATCAACGAGGGCCTGGGTTCCATGTGGATGGGGTTCAGCAGCTGCGGTCATCGAGGTCATCGTTGAGGTCATCTTGGTTTCTTGTGGCATTATTTTTTCTTTCTCCATTTGCATTTACAGCGTTTCAGGAAAACCGAAGAGAAGCCGGCCGCAGGAAAAAGGAGGGTGAACCTGTGGCCGGCTTCTCTTCCTGGCAAACTGCGGAGGAGACTCTCTCTCGCAGTGTGTGACTGACCGAAGGATGGGGAGTTCCCTTTGGTGCAGCGTGCCGGTTGCTAAACCGTCTGCCCCCATCTCTACGCCTTTCCCACTCAGCGCGGCAAGACAAGGTCTGTCACCCAGGTGACAGACCTGCTCATTTTTGACTTCGCATCAGACGATTCAGTCACGCAGGTGACAAGAAATCAGGAGGCGTCGGCAAGATGTGTTGTTCAGCAAGACGTTTTGTTCGGATTGATGTGCGGCAACAATCTGCTATAGAAATCCTAGAGGAGGGAAGCCATGGGACGTACGTATAATGTGATTGATTCCGATGCTCATGTCTTAGAACCGCGTAATTTTTGGCGGGAGTATATCGATCCACAGTACCGTGATCGGGCTCCTGAGCTTATCATTGACACGGATGGCAAAGATCGCCTGCAGATAGAAGGCAAATTGCTCGGCCCGCCAGCAGGACTGGGGCTGATCGGGGCGATTGGGGTGCGTGAGAAAGTTGATGGCAAGTGGCTCCACGCAGCAAAGGTGCCGATTGACATGGAATATACTCAGGGACGCAAGGGCGGTTTTGATCCGCACGCCCGGATTCCGGATATGGACCAGGATGGCATTGATGCAGCCTTTCTGTATCCGAGCCTTGGCCTGTTTGCTGGCGCGATCCAAGACCCGGCGCTTGCCGCGGCTGCCAGCCGAGCGTACAACCGCTGGCTGGCCGATTACTGTCAACCGTACCCAGATCGGCTATTTGGCGTAGCTATGCTGCCGATGCAGTCGATTGAGCTGGCGGTTGAAGAGATGCGTTATGCCCGGAATGAGCTGGGCATGCGGGCCGGTTTTCTCCGTCCGAATCCGTATAACGACAAAATGTTAGGCCATCGGGATTATGACGTGTTTTGGGCCGAAGCCCAGGATCTCGACTTTTCGGTCGGGGTTCACGAGGGGACGGGTGGCATGCCAGCTGTTGGAGTGGATCGCTTCAAGAGTTTTGGTGCGCGGCATATGGTGTCGCACACTATGGAAATGATGCTGGCTGCCTTATCGGTCATCTGGGACGGAGTGTGTGAGCGTTTCCCCAAAGTCAGGATTGGTTTTCTGGAGTCAGGCGGTGGCTGGATGGCCCCGTGGCTCGACCGTATGGACCGCCATTATGAGGACAAGGCGCTGTTCAATGATTCCCCACTGACCATGCTGCCAAGCGAGTATTTCAAGCGTCAGTGCTGGATTTCGTATGAACCGGTTGAAGGGAATCTGACCCATTTGGTGGATTACGTTGGCCCGCACAAAATTCTGTGGGCGACCGATTATCCGCATCCTGACGGCTTCTTCCCTGGCGCTCCAGAGCAAATTGCCGAAAAGCTGCCGGAGGCTCAGAGACGGACAGTGTTGGCTGAGGGGGCGATGCAGTTCTATAATTTGAACTAACGTTTGTGGTGGAGGCGCTGCGCTTATCCACTCGACGGGACTCCTCAGCTTAGCGAGCCTTCCCCCTTTTCTCCCTCTCCCTGGGGGAGAGAGAGAAAAGGGCTGCCCCGACCCCACACATGCCGGTGCCAATCAAATACTGCAAATCAACATTATGTCGGCGCCCGGCGACAAGACTGAGCTGCTAGACACAGTTGGTCCCGATTACCCACTGAAGAAAAGAGCTCTTATGCAGATTATTGATGGAGCGCGGTGTTTCCAGGCTATGGTACCGGTGCGGGATGGCATCCGGCTCAATACGTTTGTATTCCTGCCGGAAAGTGGCGGGCCGCGCTATCCGGTCATTATGCAGCGCACCCCCTACGGTATTACTGCACCCGAAGGCCAGAACGTCACCGACTGTACCAAGGGCTGGTTGCCGGATTCCAAGGCCCCACTGCGTGGCTCTCTCTTGCGTGGTTGGCGCGAAATTGTGAGCCGTGGTTATGCCGCAGTCTACCAAGATACACGGGGGCGCTACGGCTCTGAAGGCGAAGACCATGTCTATGGAGACGATGCGACGGACGGATTTGATACGCTTGAATGGATCGCAGGTGAATCCTGGTCAAATCAGTACGTCGGGCTATCAGGCTCGTCAGCCGGAGCAACGACGGCACTGGCTGCGGCCTCCCTGTGCCACCCCAGTGTACGTGCGTTTTTTACCCAAGTCGGTGGATCAAGTATCTATGACGACGTTGTCTATGAGGGCCAATCGATCCAGATGGAGCGCTTATGGCTATGGGTCGCACGAAATATTCCGGGTTTGTCGGCTTCCCACCGCGAAGCGGTCATGCAGCGGCACGGACTGAGTGCAGAGGCTTTGGACGCCAGCGCCGATTCGGCCAACGCACGATATACGGCCCTGGATGCCGCCCGGCAGGCAAATCCGCCTTTCATTGATTCAGAGGACTGGATGCGTTTGCCGATGATTGGGTATCCAGACTTCTCGGTGTGGCAGCCGTATTTGGACGAAATTATTAGCCATCCTGCGCCTGATGAATTTCGGGCGCGGCACAACTTTCGTCAAACAATCAATGTCCCCGGCTTCCATGTCACAACTTGGTTTGATATTTTTCAGACCAGCGTATTGGCCGCTTTTGCCGATATTCAAGCCCGGGTTGGCAACCAATGGTTGTGGATCGGACCAAACGCTCATTATTTCGTGTATGAAAATAATTTCTGGCCGCGTGATCCGTACTTTGAGTGGTTTGACCATTGGCTCAAAGGGGAGCCGACTCAGATTGTCGATGAGCCAGCGGTTTTCTATGCGCCCCAGTCATGGATCGCAGATCAGAAGAACTACGTCGCCACTGATTGGTGCCATGCCGAGCAATGGCCGCCGTCTGGGACCGTTCCGCAGCGGCTGTATCTCACTGGCGACGGACGTTTAAGTGCTGACGGTCCGAACGGTGACGCGGGAAGCTACGAGTACGATCCCAAGCGTCCGATTCCAACACTCGGTGGTCGGAATATGCTGATAGAGGCCGGACCGCGTGATCAACGCCCGGTGCAGGCATTGCCGAACTATGGATTGATCTATCAGGGCGAGGTCTTAGACGAAGATCTGACCATCGCGGGAGCGGTCTATGTCACACTGCATGTCCAATCGAACTGTCGTGATACTGACTTTGTGGCGAAGCTGATTGAGCGGCAACCGGATGGAAACACTATGCTGCTGATGGACGGGGTCGTGCGGGCGATGTATCGCAATCCGGCGGCTGGCCCGCAGCACTTAGCGTCTGATCAGGTGTACGAGGTGAGGATTCACTTGGCCGATATCCATCACACCTTTCAGGCCGGGAGCCGTTTGCAAGTGGATATCACCAGCAGTAACTTCCCCCGTCGGGCCCGCAACACGAATAGCGGCAACGCCGTGCTGGCCAACGATACCGAGGCCGACATCCAGATCGCGACCAATGTGGTGCACCATAGTGAGGAACGACCATCGTGTATCGATCTTCCAGTTTTGGCCAGCTAAAAAACGCTCAGCTGCACTTCTTCAAGAACTGCTCCTACGCCTCTCTCTCCTCTTGCCACACGACTGGAAACATGGGGCCGTCCACGGGGGCATTGCGCTTGAGTTCATGTGTACCGGGGAAGAGCCATTCCGCCGGCGAATTCGTGAAGACGACATCATCGCCGACCCAGCGGGAGGCAAAAGCACGCCGCCGTTGCGTCTGTGAAATGTTTGCACCTGAGCCATGCACGGTCGCTGGATGAAACAAGAGGACATCACCCAGCTCAAAATCCCAGCTGATGATGTCATACTGGTCTCGGTCCGCGTTGATATTTGGGACCTCTTCCAGCTCAGCCCGTGGAAAGATCTCAAACGGCTCTCCGTCGAAATTGATTGCGATCGCTTGAAAGCGATTCGGCCATCGGTGCGAGCCACGGATATACTCTAATCCGCTCGATGCACGGTCGACCGGATCAAGCGGCAGCCACATCGAGCAGACCTGCTCGCCAGCAACCGGCCAGAATGTGATGTCGTGGTGCCACTCTGTTCGCACTGTTGAGCCGGGTTCCTTCACAAACAACTGGTCATAGAAGAAGCGGACCGTTGTTGCCTTCAGGATCTGGTTGATGAGCAGGACCGCTGGCGACTCAAAAACAAAATCCCGGAAGTCTTTATGAAAGGTATACATATAGAGGTCATGGGCGAAGCCACGGTCTCGCTTCCATTGTTGTCCAGCCGGACCAGGTGAGACGAGGATCTGCTCGACAGCAGTTGCCATTCGATCAATCCAGGCACTTGGCATGACCTGCCGGGCGCAGACTGCGCCGTCAGTCCAGAAGGCTATGATTTCTTCTGGGGTGAGGTTCCGTAATGGTGCTTCGGGCATAGCGTTCTCCTTGGCTAGGCTGCACTACCAGCAAACCAGCGGCAGGGGTTATCCACCAGCATGGCTTGAATCTTCTCTTCGCTCACGCCGGCTTCCCGCATGAGTGGCAGCAAATGTTTAAACAGGTGACCAGGTTCCCAATTGGCCAGCAGATGTTGCTGGTCAGGCGGCAGCGTCATCGCCCGGCCTTTGAAGCAGCCAACAGAATCATGGGATAAGACGATCTGGTCAGCATAGCCAATGCCACACAGGCCGATGACGGATGCCAGGCGGAGTTTATCCGGCAAGATAAACTCCAGCCCAAAGCGATCGCAGCCCAGATACGCGCCCTGGTCCATGATGGAGGCATGGTACTGGAGGTTGGCCGTATCGCCAGAGTGGCCAATGATCACACGGGTCGGATCAGCTCCCTCGCTTTTGAAGATTTCCAGCTGTTCGATCCCCAACATAGCTTCATCTGTATGAGTGGTGATCGGCGCCCCTGTCGCCTTGTGAGCACGGGCAGCTGCTCGTAAACAGGTTTCTTCGTAGGGCGTGATATGTGGCCGACCGGCTTCGTTTTTGAGAACGCCGGTAGCGCACTTGATAATACCGGCTTTGATTCCCGTATCACCAATCCCGTCGGTGATTTCTTTTTCGTATACCTCGGCAATCGCATTCGCATCGACCCCAAAAGGCATATAGAATTTGAAATACGCGCCGCCCAGATCTTCCTTATACAAGCCGGTCGCGCAGATCACGCGCATGCCAGACTTGGCTGAAGCCTCAGCCATGAAATCGACATCTCGGCCGAGATCCGATGGACACGGGTCAATATACGTCCCAACGCCGAGGGATTTAAGTTCTTGCAGACGGTCAATACAAAACTTGAGCGTCTCATCCCGCTTGAAGCCTTTTATCGTGATGCTATCCGCTTCCCAGCCCGACCAGGCAATCAGCAAATGCTCATGAACGAGCGTTGCGCCGAGCTCTTGCGGTGTGCAGGTGCCGGTGACGGTGTTGATGGTGTCCATAGATCGCTCCTTTCAGGTCTGAAAATGGATGAATTGGCTGTGAGAACGCGAAAGAAACTCCCTCCATATCGCATCGCGATTGGGTGGAGGGAGTTCACTTGGACAACTAGCTCATGGCCTGGGCGTCCACGCTAATCTCAACGCTGCCCTCTGCCAGCACGGCTGCTGCCGCCTCTTCCACGCTCGTCCCTTTAAAGAAGTCGGGATTAGCCTCGCCCCAAAATCGGACCGGATTGGTATACACAAAGTCGCGGAAGTTGTCGGCTGTCATCAGGCCGTCTTCAACAAACTCATACGCCTCCGGCAGCACATCAGCCATGTTCGGTACATCAAAGTGGCCAATGTCTGAGCCGAACAGCGCGTTGATCTGTGCGCCAAACGGATTGGTGTGGCGGTTAAACGCCCAGGCATTCATCCGGTCATCCGCCTCGCAGCCAAAGTAGAAATTATTGTTAAACAGCGCTTTAATGTCCTCGGCCTTACTAATCCCACACGCTGAGTAGTCGTCTAAGTTTGCAAGGCCACCTGTATCGTTTGCGACTTTTAGTGAGGAAGCTGTATTCTGTTTCGCTTCTCTCTTGCGCAACACCTCGGCGATGATTGGATTGCCGTAGGTCTCGGCCAGCTCGCGGAATAGAGTGTTGTCGAGGTTGGCCGGCTTCACCTCTTCAAGCGCATTGATATTACGTTTTTCCCAGTGCTCAATCAGATCCACATACAGCTGACAGGCCCAGCCAACGCCACCTTCCAGAAAAGCAAATTTGAGTTGGGGAAACCGGCGTGTCACACCGCCTAAGAACAGCGCCTTACATACGGCTTCGTTGGCCGCAGCAAAGTGGCCGATATGATTATAGGTAAAGTTATTCGGCGACAGGCGCATGGCAAAGCCACGCCCGCCAGAATGGAAGGATGGGGCAACTTTGAGTTCCACACATTTAGCCCAGACCGGGTCATAGTCTTGATCACTGTCCAGCGCCATCACATCCCGCCATATGCCAACACTGGCAGTGTCTGGGGCAGGGGTAGGCCGTGTCGCTAGGCTGCCCAGCATGACAACTTTCAATCCGAGCTGCGTGACGGCATACTCAAGCTCGGCAATCGCCTCTTCCGGCGTGTGCATCGGAATCACAGCGGCAGGCGTCATCCGATCAGCATACGCTGAGAAATAGTCAGCGCTAAACGTATTAAACGCGCGACAGGCCGCTGTGCGCTGCTCCGCGTCGGGAGCGAGCGGCAGGCCGAGACCAGCCGAGGGATACAGAATGGTAAAGTCTAGGCCAAATTCATCCAGGCGTTCGTACAGCAGTTTGGGCATGACGGAGGTTGCCCGATCGCGGGTATTCTTAGTTGGCAGTGCCCAAAAGCCCGGATGCCCTATCCGTTTGTTGTGGCGTTCCTCCGGTGACATGGTCAGTTGTTGCTGAACCTGTTTGGGGAAGAAGGAGAATCCATCGACGGCTTTGTTCCCGCCGATTTTGCGGAGCTCTTCCCGTACCAATGGACCAAACTCTAGCCAATGCCCATCTGCGTCGATCACCGGATGGCTCAACTGTGCGCGGACCTTCGATGTTGTCGCGTGTCCATTCTTGCTCATACAAAACCTCCTTAAGCGGCGATCGTTCTCTCTTCCGATCAACCGGGGTGTCACGATTGTGTGTGTCAGACTTTCATTTGCGTCACCATATCAGCTCGTTCTGGTAGGGAAAGAGGTTTCTGGCATTCGCTTTGGTTTCTTCTTTAGATCCAAAGCAGTCCTCTCTTGCTCTCCCTCTGCAAGCGGTTATGATGCGCGGGATGCACAACACGCAAAAGCTACGGGAAAGTCGGCGCATGCAGGCAATTCAAGCGCCGATTATTCCGGTCGTTGCCGAGCTGATCCGTGCCAATCCTGGTACGGTCTCTCTGGGCCAAGGTGTGGCCTACTACGGTCCGCCGCCTGAGGCACTGGAAGCTGTCCGCCAGTTCGAAACTGATCCCGAGAATCATAAATATAAACTCGTCCAGGGCATTGATCCGCTGCTGGAAGTGATTGCTCAAAAGCTCCAGGAAGAGAACGGCATCGTGCTCAATGATTCACACTGCCTCGTCGTAACAGCCGGTGGCAATCTCGCATTCATGAATGCCCTGATGGCGATCGCAGATCCAGGTGATCAGATCATTTTGCAGCTGCCGTACTATTTCAACCATGAGATGGCAATCGGCATGGTCAATTGCGAGGCCGTGTGCGTACCGACCGATGAGCACTACCAGCTCCAACTCGACGCGATCAGCAATGCGGTCACTGACCGGACCCGTGCCATCGTAACCGTATCGCCCAACAATCCTGCTGGTGTCGTATATGACGAATCCGATCTCCGTGCCGTAAACGCGCTGTGTCGTGAGGCTGGTATCTACCATATCAGCGACGAAGCGTATGAGTATTTCACCTACGACGGCGCGACGCATTTCTCGCCGGGATCAATTGCGAGCAGCAACGAGTACACCATCTCGCTGTACTCACTGTCCAAAGCCTACGGCTTCGCCAGCTGGCGTATTGGTTGGATGGTCGCGCCGGAACACTTGCAGACGGCGATCAAAAAGGCCCAGGATACGTTCTTGATCTGCCCACCGGTCGTGTCGCAACATGCAGCAGCAGCGGCAATGCAAGTCGGGGTAGACTATTGTCGAGAGAAATTGCACGCGATGACTGCCACGCGCCAGGTTGTGCAAAGCGTAGTGCGTGATTTAAGCGATCTGATTACCGTCCCTCAGTCAGATGGCGCGTTTTATTTTTTGTTAAAGGTACAGACCGATATCGACCCGATGAGGTTGACCGAGCGGCTTATTCAAGAGCATAAGGTCGCGGTCATTCCCAGTACTGCCTTTGGCCTCACCGACGGATGTTACCTGCGTGTGGCGTACGGGGCGCTGAGTGAAGAGATGGCGACCGAGGCGGTCGGACGGTTGTCAGGCGGGCTGCGACAAATCCTGGATTAAAAGCCGTCGACTGCTCCTCCAAGCCACGATTGCGGATCTACCTGCTGATCCGCTTGCATATCGACTCCTCTCAGCAACGTCTCTCCCCTCCGCTGTAAGGCTACAACTCCCTCACTGCCGGGATCACTTTTTCTGCAAAGTTTCGCAGATATTCTGCCGACTGCTCCCAGCTCATCCCCGCCCGCTTGGCCATCAAGTGCAGCTCGTCAGGCGCGCCGTCGGCGAAGACTTCACGCAGCTCTGCAATCGCCTGATCGGGGGTCATGAACAGCCGCTGCCAGTTGGGCAGGTCTTCCGGTTTCTCGGGAACCGTGTCCATCATCAGCGTGGTATACGGGTGGACGCCCTGGCGCTCGTAGTGGAAGCTGGCGAACGCCCCCTCGCGATGCTCCGCCCACGCTTTCTCTGGGTCGTCGGTGATAAAACAGCTGCCGAACGTATTGATCTTGGCAGACGTGGGACTTCGACCATTTCGCCCGCAGGCTGCCTGCCAGTCGTGGAGCCACTGCTGCCACGCTTCACCTCCCGTGAGCCCAGTAAAGAAACCGCCTCTGGCGCCGACATCGAGGCCAAGACGTGCCACACGATCCATCGCCTTAGCCGAAAACGCTGCTACAACAAAAGTCGGTGGGCGCGGTTGCTGGACTGGCTTGGGATTCAGCCAGACTCCTTCGAGATCCCAATGTTTGCCATGGAAATCAAACGGCTGATCTTCAGTCCAGCTGCGCAGCAGGATTTCCAGGCCTTCTTCAAGACGGCTCGGTCGATGCCGGGGGTTCAGCCCGAGCATGGCGAACTCCATGTTGAACGTTTGCCCGCCTTGGCCGATACCGACGTCTAAGCGACCGTTGGACAGGATGTCGAGGACGGCGAGCTGTTCGGCCAGTAGGACAGGGTGGTAGAGCGGCAGCTGAATAATGTTCGAACAAATACGTACCCGTTGCGTACGCATAGCGGCAGCGGTCATTGTCACTGGCAGGCCCGGGTTATAGCCGTCAGGATCGCCATGATGCTCACACAGGCTGATCGAATCAAAACCCAGCCGTTCTATCTCCTGCATGTGGTCAAGGGTGCTGGCGTAAAACTCCGGCCACGGGGTGAACCACTCGTTCTTGGGCGGATTGCGAAAATCATACAGGACGCCGAATTTCATAACTCCTCTCCATTCAATTGATTGGTTGCCAATTGTTGGATTATAGCCCCATATCTCTCGTACAGGTTTTTCTTCATTCTCATACTTGAAAAAAAGGAAACACAGGACCAAATGAAACGCAAGCCTTGGGATCGCTCCCCCTTATGCCTAGCCTTGCGGCAATGAGCGATTGACGTATACATTTGAAAAAACAACAGAAATAACCCAAAGGTATAAAGGAGAATAGACATGGCAGCTGTCGCATCCCCAACCGAGACCGCCCGCTTTGATGATCGCAATATTGACTGGCGGCCTTTAGGCGACTTCGAACACATCACCGCGACCATCCTGGCGGTCGATGAGAAGAACAATATCGCCGATTTTATCGTGAAATTCGAACCCGAAAAAATGATCTTTCTGCATCGTCACCTGGCGCAAACCAACACCCTCGTTCTCGACGGTGAGCACATTATCTATGAACAGGGAACCAAAGAGGTGCGAGAGGTCCGGCCTGTTGGCCGTTACACTTCCAGCCCGGCGGGAGATGCGCATCATGAAGGCGGCGGTGCCATTGGATGTATTCTGCACTACACTGTACGTGGTGAATCTGATGCGCTGTTCGATGTGCTGGACGATGACGGGAATGTCGAGGCAACACTCCACACCGCAGACTTCAAAGCTGCGCTCGACGAACAGAACCAAGCCAAATAACCTAGCTTTCTAGGGCTGTCGTCGGCTAGTTTTCCGAACATGTGTACGATTACGGGTCCCGGCAGTCCGTCGGTCTTAGCCAACATGGTTCCAGGCATCGAACAGCATGTGAATTGGATTGGTGAGTGTCTCGACTACATGCGTAAAAATGGCCACAAAGCCATCGAAGCCACTGTCGAAGCGGAAGGCCCATGGCATCTGCAGATCCAGGAACTGGCCAATCAGACGCTGTGGAATGTGTGTGACAACTGGTACCAAGGTCCCAATATCCCGGGCAAACCCCGTGTGTTCATGCCGTATGTTGATTGGGTAGACTACGTGGAAAAGTGTGAAAAAGTGGTCGAGAATTCGTATGAAGGGTTTAGCCTGAGCTAACGCAGTTTAGCATTAAGATCGTAAAAGAGCCGGAGTGGTTGCATTGTCATCACTCCGGCTTTTTTGGTTTGGCGTACTATGCTGCATCTTTTATGGCTAATGGGCCTGACGGCCTTCTTGGCTTCCTTCATATACGGCAAGCTCTTCATGCAGGCGGGCAATGAGTTTTCTCACGCCCGCCTTTGTGAATCCTTTTGCTCCGAGAGGATGGGTTTGCTGTAAACTGTGGAGGCGTTCTTCCAACTCCGTGAGTTCCTCTTGGGCCTTTTGGTATTGCTCGTCGTTCGCAATCATAGTTGTATCTCCACCAATCCTTTGCGACGTCCATCTGCTTCGCGGGTCCGGCTAAAAAACGATATCCAGGCTTGCCAATCCGTTTCATCTTCTGCCGCAAAAAGTTCTTCTGGTCGCCGCGTCAACAGCATGTCCTCCAATTCTAAGGCCGGTTCGTATTCTTGCTCAAGCTGGTGATGGAAGTTTTCTGGAAGCCAGATAACGGTATCAACGTCCTGAGGGTCTTCTTTGGCGGTGACGAAGCTTCCATCCACTAACAATCGCTGAGCCCCGACTTGTTGTCCGAGTGTAATCCATCGACGCAGCCGGAGTACCAATCTCCGTCGTCGCCGGTTTGAAGAACCGAAGCGAAAGATGACATCGGCCTGGGAACAACGGTGAATCCCAACGGGCAGATAGCCATCAGGGCGAAAAGGGGGGATAGTCGGTGTTTGTGATTGCTGCTCCATTTGGCTCTCATGACGTTGGCGTTCATGTCACAAGTCTATTGAGTCGAGGGTCGTTTCTAAACAGCAGGCACCATTTGGCTACTGAAGAGAGTTCCGCTTTTTCTTCGGTGCGTGATTTAATGATACGGATTTGCTCGCGTAAGCGGTCGTCGGCGCCAATGTTGCCTCCCGAACCTATACGGCCTTTAAATTTTAGGTAGAGTTCAATAGCCTTCGAGACTTCTTGCCATACCTTTCGACGTTCTTTGGGTAATTCGTCGTGGTCGTTCAACTTGAGTCTTTTAATCGATTCATCAACGCGTAGGGTCTCCCATTTCGAAATTCCGGGAGCGGGTACGGCATTTCCTTCCTCGTTAAAGGCTATCAGATTGACATCCTCGGGATCGGTCGGATCAAGAAGGTAACGGATTTCTGATTCTTCACATGGGCAGTCGAAGGAAGAGTAGGGGGAGGTTGCGTGGAGCGGGAACCAGCCTCCTTTTTTCCGATTGGGAACATTGCCGCAAGCTCTGAAGTTGCTGTAGTCAAAGGCGAGCCACCAATAGCCATCACGGATTGTTCCATCTATATCCTTCGCTTCTTTTTTAGGGCGAAAGTGTTCGACGTCTTTATGAGAGCAAATATCCCGACCTTCTGTGAACCAGCACTTGCCATGAGAAAGGGAAAAGAGCCACGGCTTCAACTTTCCCCAGTGGCCACTCTTGGCATCGATGAATTGATTACGCCCTTCCAGATTGCCTGCTTCATGAAGCCTTTGTAGGTCCTGTAGGTACTTCTCTGAGGTCGTGAGCCAGGCTGTCCATTCCTCATCTGTCCAGGGCTCCCAGCCGGGAATGTCGGTGTCGGTTGGTTTTTTATTCTCGAAATTGATCCACCTCACGCATCGTCCTCCCCGGATGGGATTTCGTCGATAATAAAGTCGGCTATCTCGTCTTGTTCCTTCTGTTCTTCAGGCGTAAGAGTGTCTTTATGAAATTTGGTATGCAGGGCCATTTTCTTTACAAATATTTCAAAATACGGGTCTTTGAAATCGTTGGCGAAACCGAGGTCGGACAGCTCTCTGCTGAGTTTGGTAAGCTCTGTATTCTGGGCAGCCGTTGGGGCATCGCCAAGGGCGAAAAGATAATTTCGGTGGTCAAGACGTCGTCGTGTTTCTAAATCGACTGTGGAGCGCAAGCCGAACAGCTCGCTTTTCAATAGCCCAGCTACGCCCATGCCTTGGGGATGTTCGTCAGGGGTATGGACTTCAGTTCTGCCGTTTTCGCTTTTGAGGATTCGCACCTGCTCTTTGCGCAAACTCCCGATCATAATGGGGTCGTGAGTGGTAATAATGATTTGGGAGTCGCCTCTGAAGACGTCGTTTTCGTCTTTCTGGAGAGCCCTCTCTATTTCGTCGAAGTAGCGAAGTTTCCAGATAGGATTGAGGTGCGTACCTGGTTCGTCAAGGAGGAATAAGCAATGATCTTGACTTGTGATGCGCATGAGGCCAAGAATCGTTAGAAGCTGAAGTTCACCTTCTGAAAGCTGTTCGAAGGAAACCAAATCATTCGTGTTTTGGTGTTTGACAAAGATCCTTACATCATCGATCAAATCTGCGACATAGCTACCCTCAATGTATCGGAAGAAACGATAGGAATCGCCAATCCTGGATTTGAGATCCATGAGAGCTTTTTTGTCTTTTAGAAAGAGATACAGTAACTCCTGTTCTTCCTTCCGTCCTCTGAAATCGATGGTTTTTTTTTCGGTGAAATCAATTGGGGCCGTCGCCAATTCCCATAACTTATCAAGAAAATCAACGGTGAATCTGGTGCTGTCATACCAGAAACGTTGATCGCCATTATCTATTTCCTCTTTTGAAAAATCAGTATCGAGCCGGTAGGGTTTTTTTAACACGAACAGGGCCGAATCGGTCTCTACAATGTTCAGATCATTTAAAATTTGTTTTAGATTCTGTTCAGGAGCGAGGAGGCATACGAGCAGAACAAGGCGAGAGTGTGGATTACGGCAGTAGAACAAGCGTCTGATGATCGAATCGGAGTCCTGTCGCTTTTCATACTCGTTGATGTTTTCAATGTAGCGCTCTTGATGGCTTTGAAAGAGAGCCTCTAATCGCTCGTTCTTTCCTGAATAGTAGGTGAAGATATTCGAAGGGAGGTATCGCCTTGCGTACCCTCGTTGTGGTTCCTCTGGGTCGTCTCCTTCTCTGTAGGTGTCACTTAATTCCCACGCTTCATGGGCCTCACCGTCGATCGTAACCCGGGGTTCATTACCTGCAACGGCAGTGATGTTGATCTGATAGCCGCGGATTTTATAGTCCAGTTCATAGTCTAGGCTAGCAAATTCGTTCAGGTCGAGATCACGGAAAATCGTGACGACGGCTTCTATCATATTGGACTTACCCGAGCCGTTTGGACCGATGACAGCATGGCTTTTGAACTCGAGTTCATGGCCATCCGCATCAAGTGCGGAGCGTGTGAACGTGATCTCAAAATCTCGCAAATTGCGGAAGTCCTGAATCTTAAGGCGTTCCAACCGCATCAGTTTGTCTCGACCTCCTTCATGAGGGCTTTCTCGGGTTCGATGATCCAGCCGTTGGCCATTTCGGTTTTGAGTTGTTGATAGAAAGTGTCAATTTTCAGCCCGGAAAAATTCCAGAGAGCTTTTGCAGAAAGTTCCCCCTGATTCTTTTCCAGCAGGGAAGTGAGTGGAGCTTGGGTTTTTGTTTTTGGGCTGGCTCCGATTTTCAGTTTGGATATCAATTCGGTTTTCGGAGCTTTCATTTTTTCTTCTTCCTTGATTTGGGTGCCGGCCAGTGTCGCGACAACAACCTTAGCGAGGTGAGCTGCCTGAGCTCTTTCCTTGCTCTTAATGTCTCCGAGAGTATCGAAAATATTAACTAATTGTTCGACCTGGTTGACTATTTCAATCTGTTCCTCCAGCGGTGGGAGGGGGACTCTTAGGCCAGTAATTTGCTTTAGATTTAATCCAGGCTTGTCCCCATATGACTCGCTCAGCAACAAGCGCCTTCCTCCAAAACTGTTTGTTATCCAAAGGTGAAGAAAAGGAGCATGTTTCCGATTCTTCAGGCGAATGAGGGCTACATGTTGGCTAACATAGCCTTCATTCGCCATCTGAGGAACAACTGCACATTTTCCTACGTTCGCTCCCGTGATGGTGATGAGAAGGTCGCCTTCACGAACCAACGTTCGCTTGCCCTCGACTTTCTCAGGAAGATATACAAATGCTGTATCTTCAAAGATCAGTGCGTCATGCTTAATATCCTGAGACCGAATAAAAATATCTCCCCGAGCAGCGATATACTGTTTCCAGCCTCGAGATCCGCTTGTCACATAGTCTGCCAGATTGCCAATAGTGGTCCACTCCCAGCCTGATGGAAGCGGATACAGTTGGCCGTCTTGGGTTTGATCGTTATCTCCGAATCGAGATGTGAGAAATCCTCTGGCACCTAGATGTCGAGCAAGGTTGCAAAATGAATTCAGACTCTGAGGGCTATCAAGGAAGGCGTCAAAATTTTCTGTCACCCTGATCCAAGCTTTCACCAAGGAGTAAGGGCTTCGTGATGAGGCTAATGCATCTAAAGT
Organism: Binatia bacterium; assembly: GCA_965231765.1. Taxonomy (GTDB): domain Bacteria; phylum Desulfobacterota; class Binatia; order Bin18; family Bin18; genus JAAXHF01. The sequence continues at coordinate 644,852 of OZ246887.1, read as the reverse complement.
TGTAATTTGGGTGAGTTGACAAAGTTCCTCGCGTTTTTGTTGTGAGGTTTCCAGCTCCTCACACAGTGCCATTAATTTAGCCACTTTGGCAACAATACGTTTTTGTTCTTCCAAAGGTGGCAATGGGAAGGGGCGCGTCGCAAAATATTCTGTGGGCAGACGTCTCTGCCCAGCGGTTCCGGTCATATGCGTTTCCCCTACTGTCTTGAAATAGGGGGAGCGTAAGAGGATGTAGATGAAACGTGGATTAACAAAGGGAGTGATAGGGCGGATGACATGAAGCTCGGTAGTTCCTGCTCCCACTCCATTCGAAAGCTGCTCAATCACAGCAGATTTCCCATTCTCGAAACAAGGTGTGATTTTTGCCAGAACCACATCACCGTCAGCAAAATGAGTAAAGCCTTTTTTTATCGTTCCCCAGGGTTTACCGTCTGGATTCATTTCTTCCGAATACGTTTCAGGGATGGCGCTCATAGAAGCGAAAGAGGCTAGCATATCATCCTCGACCTGGTTCTTAGGATTTATCTCACCAATGTCAACGAGGCGTGTCCAAACCCACGAGCCAGGAATATTCGGTAATTCTGTTGCGAAAGTATCTAGAAAATTTTTGAGTTTGGGGGAACGCTTAAACGACTTCCTCTCAATGAGTTGCCGTCTTGTTTCGGTAATTTGCTCCAGCAGAGACTGCCCATCCCTATCCTCAGGCCTTTGCTGACTGAGATCTCCGGTAATCGCGAGATTATAAATCATCTCCCTCAATCTCTGCACGCCCTGCGGTGCATTGGCGATATACCAAAATTGTCCAAAAACTTTTGCGCGTTCATTGGGCAGACTCTTCAGCGTCGAAGTAATGCAACAGCGCAGCAGACAGCTCATATTTGAGCTGGCTTTGTGTTTCCTCAATTTCAGCCAGCAGCTCCTTATACTGTTCCAGAAGCTTGTCCGGATCGTGGCTTTCTTCTTCCGGCGCATTGGGGTTCCTGATGTCGAGATTATAAATTGGCCAGTAGTGGCGATCACCAGCGGCTTGTTCATCCTTGGCCTGCTGGTTCAGCAGCTCGATCTGTCCGCTGAGTTCTCCGATTTTTGTTTCAACCTTTTCACGAACGGTGACCTGCTTTTCTCCTTTGATGGATTCACGCAGGTCTTTGATCTGAGTCCCCAGAGCAGAGGCGTCGTTTTTGAGCGATTCGGCTTTGTCCCAGCGGGGTTGGGCTTCGGCTTCAGCCTCCTGTTTGATGGCTTTGAAATCGATCTTCCAGGCTTGCTCGGTCTCTACGCGATCGGCGAAGTTGTTGGACTCTTTGCCCCACCAAGTTTTTTCAGCGTCAAATTCTTCCAGGCGGAGAGGCTTGGTCTTGGAGTAGCTCTTGTAGCCTGGCGGATAAGGATGCTCATAAAACCAGATCGTCCCTGTCGGTTTTCCTTTGGTGAAGAAGAGAAGGTTGGTCTTGATCCCGGTGTAGGGATTAAAAACGCCGTTAGGCAAACGGATGATGGTGTGTAGGTTGCATTCTCGGAGTAAAAGCTCTTTGATTTTCGCCTTCACACCCTCACCAAACAAGGTGCCGTCGGGGAGGACAATCGCGCCGCGTCCACCATTGTCTTTCAAGAGCTTTTTGACGATGAGAACGAGGAACATATCGGCGGTTTCGCGGGTGCGCAGATCCTGTGGGTAATCGGCGCCAACACCTTCGTCTTCCATCCCTCCAAACGGAGGGTTGGTGATCACACAGTTGACCCGCTCGGTAAGTTGCCAGTCGTTCCAGCCCTTCGCCAAGGTATTACGGTGTTCGATTTGGCTGGGCACGTCGATTCCATGCAGCAGCATGTTCGTCGTACACAGCAGGTGCGGGAGCTGTTTCCTCTCGATGCCCCGGATGCACTGCTCGATGGCTTTCTTGTCCTCCGAGCCGGATTTTTTGCTAATCTGGCTGTCGAAGTGATCAATGGTTGCTGTTAAGAAACTGCCAGTTCCGCAGGCAGGATCGAGCACAGTCTCACGCTTCTTGAGGCGTGGATTCACCATCTGTACCATAAACTTGGTAATGGCACGCGGCGTGTAAAACTCGCCCGCGTTTCCAGCGCTGCGCAAGTCGTTGAGGATCTGCTCGTAAATATCACCGAGGTGCTGACGAGTTGTGAAATCGTGAAAGTTGATGGCTTCGTCGAGCTTCTCTATGACTTCCAGCATAAGGGTGCCGGACTTCATATAGTTATTGGCATCGGCAAAAACGTCACGAACGACTTTGGCCTTCTCATCGTTTTCGACATTCAGTTCTTTGATCGTTTGAAAGACCTTAGTATTGACGTATTCGATTAACTCATTCGCGGCGATCTGTGGTTTGCCGTCTTTGTAGGCCGCCCAGTTGCACCAACGGCATTCTTCAGGGAGTGGAGAAGAATAGGGCTCGCCACGATCATTGGCGTCGTCTTCCCATTCTTCTTCCCGTTGATCAAAAATTTTCAGAAACAGCATCCAAGTAAGCTGGCCGATGCGCTGAGCGTCGCCATCGACACCGTCATCTTTGCGCATGATGTCTTGGATGGATTTGATCGTACTGCTGAGATTCATTGCGTCTTATTCCTTCGGTGCCGCGCTAGGCGCTCAAGCGTTCATAGAGGGCGTGTTCTAATTCAGTCAGGGCTTGCGAGTAACTCTCGTTACTTCCGAAAATGCCGCGTCGGATCTGGGTCTTGGTACCCAACTCATTAAACGGTGGAAGTTCGAGAATCTTAGAGTCTTCGATGTCGGCGATACCATGGTCGGTGCATTTTTCAAGCAGGGCTTCAAGGACAGCTCGGGCTTGCTCTCCGTATTTGCCGAAATAGTTGCGCTTTTTGACATTGTTGGCACGCTCTTTCCGAGTAAGAGGGGGTTGATCGAAAGCAATATGAGCGACCAGATCAAAGGCGTCTATTTGCTGCCCGTTGGGAACTGCTGTGCAGAGAACTTCTAGCGGGATACCTTGATCTTTTAGTTCATCGATAATGACTTGCTTGCGTTCAGTTTCGCTCCAGCGCCGCAGGAAATCGTCAAGGGTGCCATATTGGCGGAGTAGCGTTTTTTTGATCTCGCCTTTGAGAAAGACGCGGTAGTCTTCGGTGATCAGCTTGCCGTCTGCGCTGAGGTATTGAGATCGCTCAATGGCGGTGTAAACGTCTACATCGTCGATGACATATCTGGTACGGCCACTGTGGGCGTCCTCCTCTTCGTTGTCTTCTCCTGCGTCGCCTTCTTTGACACGGCCGATCGGTGCTTCGCTAATCGCACCTGTTTCAGAGCTGAGCTCGTCTTCTGGAGGAATAACCGGCTCGTCAGGTTTGGGCTCATATATCATGACCGTCTCGCCATCGAATTTTTCATCGGCAAAGAGACGCGTTGCGCCTTTAAAATCCATGATCGTGAAGTAGAGTTTGTTGTAGTCCTCACGAATCCGGGTGCCTCGGCCGATGATCTGTTTAAAATCAGTCATCGAATTGATGGTCTGATCCAAGACAATGAGCTTACACGTTTTTGCGTCTACCCCAGTGGACAGGAGCTTCGAAGTCGTTGCGATGACCGGGTAGGGCTCATCATTGTCAATGAAATACGACAGCTGGGCTTTGCCTTCGGGGTCATCGCCAGTAATGCGCACAACGTACCGTCGATTGTTGGCGGCTTCGGGAATGAGGTTGACCAATGCTTGGCGCATGCGCTCGGCATGCGATTGATCATCACAGAAAACAATTGTCTTGGCCATTGGGTCGGTGCCCTGGAGGTATTCCCAGACTCTTCCGGCCACGAGTTCGGTGCGTTTCTCCAGGATGAGATGACGATCAAAATCTGCGGTGTTGTATTGGCGTTGCTCGACCAATTCGCCGTACTTGTCGGTTTTCCCTTTTTCTGGAGCATAGCCCAGGGCATCAACGTCGGTAACGATACGAATGACTTTGTAAGGGGCAAGGAAGCCATCTTCAATGCCCTGTTTGAGCGAGTAGGTGTAGATGGGTTCTCCGAAGTATTTTGTATTCGACACATCTTTCGTTTCTGTTGGGGTAGCAGTCATGCCAAGGTGTGTCGCTTCGGTGAAGTAATCGAGCACCTCACGCCATGCAGAATCATCAGCTGCGCTACCTCGGTGGCACTCATCAATGACTACAAGATCAAAAAAATCAGCCGGAAACCGGCGGTAGATTTGTTTCCATTCTTCTTTACCAGTAACAGCTTGGTACAGACACAGGTAGATCTCGTAATTCTTTTTAACCTCGTGTTTGGTGATCTTGTGCATGACTTCCCCGAAGGGAGAGAAGTCTTGCTGGATGGTCTGATCAGCCAGGATGTTACGGTCGGCAAGAAAGAGGATGCGTTTTTTCTTTTTTGCCTTCCATAACCGCCAAATGATTTGGAAGGCAGTGTACGTTTTCCCGGTACCCGTGGCCATGACCAGTAGGATGCGCTGCTGGCCTTTGGCAATAGCTTCAAGCGTGCGGTTGATCGCAACCTTTTGGTAGTAGCGTGCTTCTTTGCCGCTTCCGTCCGTGTGATAGGGCTGCGCGATGAGCTTGTGATCTTCTGGTGTATGGAGTCCTTTCCATTGCTGGTACAGCGTCCAGAGGTTGTCGTAGGAAGGAAACTGATCCAGGGATAGCTCTCTTTCTACGGGCTGGGTGATCCCAGTACGATCGTGCAGCAGGAAACTGTCGCCGTTGGAGCTGAGTACAAAGGGAGCATCGAGCATCTCAGCGTAATCGAGAGCCTGTTGCATCCCATGGCCGACTGGGTAGATGTTTCGCTTTGCCTCAACGACTGCAATGGGGACGTTCGGTTTCGCATAAAGAACATAGTAGGCACGTTTCGGCCCACCCTTGGCACCTGGTCTCTGCATCCGGGTGGCCATTTTTCCTCGCACAAAAACCCGACCGTCGGTTAGTTTCACCTCTTCGCGAAACTGGTGCTGTTGCCATCCAGCCTGCTGGATGGCAGGAGTGATGAACTTCGTGCAGATATCGCGTTCGCTCAGGTCTTTCTTATTCATAAATCTATCGGACAGTAGCAGCTCTTGTTGGAGACCTTCAAGCCTTGTGTCACCGGATAGACAAGACTTTACCAGTATCTTCCGCTATGTTCTCCCGATGTTGAATCGCAATGTATTAGTCCTGGCATTGGCCCAAGCGTTGGGCATGTCAGGCGTTACGATGTCACTGCTCGTCGCTGGCATTATTGGGGCGCGATTGGCACCCGATCCGAGCTGGGCGACCTTGCCAAATGCTCTGCTCATCGTTGGTGGAGCTGTCTCTGCCATCCCGGCCGCTTTGCTCATGAAACGAATTGGCCGTCAGGCCGGGTTTTGCTTGGCCGCTGCTATCGCAGGCGGCGGTGCTTTTTCAACGGCGTATTTCATCCACACCGAAAGCTTTGTTTTGTTTTGTGTGTCGATGCTGTTTTTAGGCGTCAACATGGCCTTTATCCAGCAGTACCGTTTTGCCGCGATTGAAAGTGTCGCCCCTGATCAAGCCGGCCAGGCGGTCTCGCGGGTGTTACTGGGCGGCATTGTCGCCGGCCTACTGGGACCTGAAATTGGTAAACTGGCCAAAGATTGGTTTGGTTTTCAGGAGTATGCCGGTTCGTTCATCGTTGTGGGATGCGTCTATGTGGCGGTGGTGCTGATTTTGTTGTTGTATACACAAGCTCCTCCCACCGCATCGAAATCTGACGATACACAACCTGAACGCTCGCTGTGGGAAATAATCGCTCAGCCGGTCTTTATCACGGCTTTCATGAGTGCGACGATTGCCTATAGTTCGATGACCTTGCTCATGACCGCCACGCCACTCAGTATGCATGTGGTGGATCACTTCTCACTGGATGACACCACCCGGGTCATTCAAGGTCATGTGTTGGGCATGTTTGTGCCATCCTTCTTTACCGGTAGTCTGATCCAGCGCTTTGGGGTGTACCGCGTATTAGCCGCAGGCATCACCATCCTCATCGGGTGCAGCCTGATTGGCATATGGGACCACAGTTTTCTACACTATTGGACAGCACTCGTTCTGCTGGGAGTCGGCTGGAATTTCCTATTTATTGGCGGGACGACGTTATTGGCCCAGAGTTATCGTCCTGCAGAGAGTTTTAAAGTCCAGGCGTTTAATGATTTTAGTGTCTTCAGTCTGCAATTCCTGGCTGCGTCGAGTGCCGGTTTCATTATTTTCAATACCTCCTGGACGACGATCAACCTCTTGCTTATCCCTATCTTTGCTGCCCTGGTGATCAGATACTTCTGGGTTGGCGCGACTGATGGACAGCGGCAAAACGCGTGAAGAAGCAATGCGGCGCGCCCACGACGGATCAATCTTTTTGTTCAGCCGGTTTCACGCCAAATTTGCGCCAGAAATCCCGACCACGATCGAGCCATTCATCGATGCTGGCATCGCCTTTGTCGGTACGATTGATGATGTGAAGCGCCAGATGGAAGCGGTCAAAGAAAAGCTCAATCCGGATTGGTTTTTGATCCTGTCTGATCAAGGTTTTCTGCCCCGCGATGAGATGAAGGAACAAATGGAATTGTTTAGCACCAAGATTATTTCTGAGTTGAGCGATTGAAAAGCTGAACCTCGCACACAAGTAAAGTGCATAAAAGGCTTTCCCGCCATCAACGAGGACAAATGCCAGGTCGAAACATTGGGAGGTCCCTGAATCGGAGTAGGAGGAATCAGTGAGCCGACTGCTCCCTGAGAAAGCCTTCTCCTCGTGTTTTCTGCCTTCTGCCGCATGACGTTGCTGCTCCCTTTACGAGGGATGCTGTAGGACATATGTGTTGAAGGCAAGAGACATGCTGACAGACAGAGAGGGAGTCGCTCATGAAGTTTGATACCGTCATTGCTGCCGACGATTTTATTGGCATCCGCGACTTTGCCCAGTGGGCTGAAGAGATCGGTTATGATGGTTTGTGGTCGATTGAGACGGCCCACGAACCGTTTATGCCGCTGGCAGTCACGAGTACCGTCACCCAGCGGGTCAATATGGGCACGGCTATCGCCGTTGCTTTTCCGCGTAATCCAACCGTGCTGGCGCATACCTGTTGGGATCTGCAAACCAACTCCAATGGTCGTTTTATTCTTGGCTTAGGCACGCAGGTGAAAGGCCATAACGAGCGGCGCTTCGGCGTTCCGTATGTCGCGCCTGTCAAGAAGCTCAAAGAGATGATTCTGGCTATGCGGGCGGTGTGGGACTGTTGGCAAAACGGCACGCCCCTGCGGTTTGAAGGCGAGTTTTATCGTCTGACGATGATGACGCCGTTTTTCAGTCCGCCAAAAACCGAGCTGCCGAAGATTCCGATCTATGTCGCTGGGGTGAATCGCTTGATTGCTGAGATGGTCGGCGAAGTGTGTGATGGCTTTCATGTCCACCCCCTGAACTCGCCGCGTTTCTTGCGTGAATCGCTTATCCCGTCGATTGAAACTGGGGCGCGGCGGGCGGGACGTTCTCTTGCAGATGTCACCCTGTCAACCCAAGCCTTGGTCGCGACTGGTGACAGTACACAAGCTATCGCTGAACAGCGTGAAGAAATTCGGCGTCAGGTTGGCTTCTACGCCTCGACTCGTACCTATGCTCCAGTGTTGGAAACCCACGGCTGGGCTGAGGTGAGTGGCAAGCTCAACGCCAAAGCCGCTGCTGGAGACTGGGGGGGCATGGCCAAAGAAGTAACCGACGAAATGCTGGACGAATTCTGCCTGAGTGGTCCAGTGGATGAGATCGGCAAGAAGCTGCGGGCGCGATACGACGGGCTGCTCGATCGGGTCAGCCTCTACTTTCCGTACAAGCCGGGCCAGAACGATGCTGGGATCAAGCGTATGATTGAAGATCTTCACGCCTGACGATCCTGGTGTCAGGTAGGGTCGGGAGCGCCCTCGACAAGAAGAGCGGCTTCTTGTCGAGTTTACATTGTCATTTCTAATTATCTATCACCCCCGCTACTGCCACCCCCGCTACTGCCACCCCCGCTACTGCCACCCCCGCTACTGCCACCCCCGCTACTGCCACCCCCGCTACTGCCACCCCCGCTACTGCCACCCCCGCTACTGCCACCCCCGCTACTGCCACCCCCGCTACTGCCACCCCCGCTACTGCCACCCCCGCTACTGCTGCTACCGCTACTGCCACCCCCGCTACTGCTGCTACCGCTACTGCTGCTACCGCCAGACGCTTTTCCTCCAGCTGGACCTCGGTCCGCGATAAGGATTTGACTATCCATTCCTTCAGAGATATTGACAAAGGAGTGGAGATCGTACGATCCTACAATAGTTAATGAGATCGCGACGGACATCACAAGGTGCTCCAACATTTTCTTCCTCCTTCCGCACATATAGAATGGGGATATACATTATTATTTTATGGGTTTCAAGCCATATGTTGAAAGGATAAAAATAAGGAGGTTCCTCTATGACGGCCCCCATTCCAGTAAGAATCACTAACTCGAATCGATCTGACCGCATCGTAAGCATATCCGCAGTTGTGGTTGCCAGCTGTGCCTTGTTTGTCTCACTCTTCCAATCCTGTGAGACAATACAACATCAGAAGCTAAGCGTTCTCCCACGAATCGGATTTGAGAAGAATTTCTGGCGTGGTGCTAAATCAATAGGCATTAAGGTTATGAATCAAGGGGTAGGACCTGCCCGAGTAGACCGCTTTCAGGTGCACGTTGACAATGTCGCGGTGAAGGGGAGAGGGGGGGAGATGTGGGAGAACGCTCTGGGTATCCTAGGAATAGACGAACCTTGGGTTGATTTCTTTTATCCTTATGAAGGAGAATATTGGCAACATGGTTTCGTGGAAATTATGCTTGGAGCCGAGCAGAGCGAATACTCAAAGGAAAAATTTTCTCGGTTGGAAGAAGCCGTTAATCGAGTTAATATCGAGATATGCTATTGTTCCTTCTATGAAGAGTGTTGGATAAAACAGTTTCAGCCAACTTCATCAGCGGACATGCCTATTGCCTCTTGCAAATAGAGTTAGATCTGATCGGAAGAAATTTTTCCTGAGTTTTTCCTACGATGTAACCCTCTATGGTTGCTTTGAGGCTAGGTAGGCACGAGGACCTGCCCTTGCCGAAGGACAGAAAACTAGGGACGCTCTTGCGTCGCCCTGTGTTAGGCTATGGTGAGCTCGAAAAGTTTGAGATTTTGACAAGGCTGTGAATCTATCATTGTTTATGTCAGATTGGCTTCTACGCCTCGACCCGTACCCATGCGTCGCTGCTGGAGACTGGGGGGGCATGGCCAAAGAAGTAACCGACGAAATGTTGGACGAATTCTGCCTGAGTGGTCCAGTGGATGAGATCGGCAAGAAGCTGCGGGCGCGATACGACGGGCTGCTCGATCGGGTCAGCCTCTACTTTCCGTACAAGCCGGGCCAGAACGATGCTGGGATCAAGCGTATGATTGAAGATCTTCACGCCTAAAGTGAGGAGACTCTTCAAGCATGGAATCCTTTTTTCGCGGCAGCATCCGCTTCCGGCGGTGTACCGGACAATCCGTGACATGAGCGCTGCCAAAAAAGCGATGGGAGTGCTAGTAGACTCTTCGCGAGATGCGGGTTTGGGCTCGAAACGAATCGTGACATCGTAATCGAGCCTGCGCATGTAGCGCATCAGCCGCTCGACGCTGATGCGGGATCGTACGGCGACCTCGACGCGACCGGGAACCTCGTATTTTATGAGCGTTTTGTGGCGACCGTGGAGATCCAACGGCCTCCCCACAACCTGCTTGATATAGATCTGCTGCGTGCCCTCGCTACCGCGTTTGAGCGTCTCGATGACGAGGCGGAGTGTCGCGTCCTCGTGCTCGCCTCCGCCGGCCGGCATTGCTGTGCAGGCGCGCATTTCCAATTTATTTCTTCGACTGTGCGCGCCGTCCGAAACCGAACAAAATCTGTCCGACGCGACGCATCTGAATCTCTTCTGCACCTTCCGTGATACGATAGCGGCGGTGATGCCGGTATATATGTTCAAACGGTTTGTGACGCGAATAGCCTATGCCACCATGCACCTGCATCGCCCGGTCAGCCGCTTCACACACCAGACGATTGGACCGGTAGTTACACATGGCGACCTTATCTGAGAGCTGACGCGCGACTTCGGGCTTGGACATCCGATCCATCTCCCACGCCGTCTTATAAATGAGTGTTCGCAGCAGGGTCGCTTCGGTGTGCAGTTCAACCAGCGGCCACTGGATGGCTTGGTTGACCGCGAGGGGCTTGCCAAAAGGCTTGCGCTCGTTAGCATACTGAACGGCCTCGTTGATGCAGTATTGGGCCGCCCCTAGCGATGAGGCCGCTTGGCGAATACGATTCTCATGCACGAAGTGCTGGGCGACAGCAAGCCCATTGTGTGGATCGCCCAAAATTGCATCTGCGGGGACAAACACGTGGTGGAGCGAAATCCGTGGATGGTCGGTCGGCATATTGAAGGTCCACAGATATTCTTCGATGACAAAACCGTCGCTCTTGGTCGGTACGATAAAGCAGGTGATCCCGCGCGGGTCGCCGTCTTTGCCGCTCGTGCGGGCGAAGACCAGATCGTGTGTGGCCACATGCAGCCCGGTGTTCCACATCTTTGTCCCGGAGATGGACCACCTATCGCCCTCACGCACGCCACGGGTCTCCATCCACGTTGCATCAGAGCCATGCTCTGGTTCAGTCAAACCGAACCCCATGCTGATGGAGCCGTCCAAAATACCAGGAATCAAGGTCTGCTGCTGTTCCGCAGTGCCAAAATCGCGCAGCATCAGTACGATGGGCTGATTGCCGACAATCGAGCTTTCGTTCTGGAGATCGTTGTGGAGTCCCAGTCCTTTGCTGGCCAGATGCTCGCGGATGACTGTCATCGCCAGATTTGAGCCGTCCTGGCCGCCATATTCTCTGGGCAGGCCAAACCGGTAGTGGCCGGCCCGATCGGCCCGGTGGCGCATCTCCGTCAGCAAGTCTTCCCATTCCGTACGTGGCAAGCCGCCGTTTTCAAAATCGGTCCGCGCCCATTCACGGCGATGGTCAAAGAAGCGGATGTTGTCATTTTCCTGTTCAAGCGGCTTGATCTCGCGTTCGATGAACGTGTCGAGTTCAGCCAGATAGGCGGTGATTTCTGCCGGAATCTCAAAATCCATATTCTCTCTCCAGTGATCGGTTAGCATGCGGCAGGCCGCAGTTGGTGTTATACCGACAGACCGTAAAAACGCACAGCATTCTCTCCCAACACCTTCAAGTGAATAATCATTTACTTTCGGACTGTAGTAAATGTCCATTTCCTTGTCAAAAGGAGTCCTCAGCTGTTTCTTCTTGAGCATATGTGCGCATCGTTACTCTTGAGATCAGTCTGTTTTTTCTTGTTCTGCCGATCAGGGCTTGACATAATATTTCTATCCGGGCACTTATATCCCCGGAAAATTAATCCAGGGAAGATAAAATCTAGTGTAGCGAAATTTCGACGGCAGCGTGGCAAATAAGCAAAAAGTATACGAGTCTGACTTTCCGATCCGCGATAAAGCCGCCGTGCTGATTGGCTGCACTGCGCAAGAGATTGCCAATTTTGCGGAAAGGAGGCTCCAGGAGTTTGCCCTCAGCCGCGCGCAGTTGGGTATCTTGCATTTCTTGGATTGCGCTGAACAAGAGAATATGACAGTGAATGAGCTGCGCGAGACCCTGATTGATGACAGTCCGAATGTTTCTCGTATCCTGAATAAGATGGTAGAGAAGGGGCTGGTGCACAAGGAGCGACAATCAGATGATCAGCGCATCGTATACGTCTCGCTGACGGAAAAAGGACGGCAATTGCATCACCAGGCAGACGAAAAAATCTTGGGACACAATGTCCGACTATCGCCCAAGGAGTGCAAACAGTTAATCGAGCTGCTCATGAAAATCTGAGGAGCAATTTTTTTGGCAGATGTATTCCAGGCATACTTCTTCCTGGGAAAAGAAAAAGGAGGTGGAAAGGCAAACAGACGACGAGAAGCGATACGGGTCAAGATAGAATACACAACGCAAGAAACCTAATGAAAAGAGGAGATTCTCATGGCAACGCAACAGACAAATCAAGACTTCGAAGTACGCCAACTACTCAAAGCCTACCGTAAAGGGCTCATCTCGGATTCTCTGTTCGAAGAGCAGATGGGCGAACTCGGGAATGGTAATGGCGCAGGTAGGTATGTTTTTGGTGGCAAATCGTACGACACCGAACACGAAATGCTGGTCGCTTTTCTGGATGAGTATCGCTGTGCCGAGAACTACGCGGCGGACTATTTTAACTGCTGGAGTGAGGTCAGTGATCAAGCCTGTGTCAAAGGCGGTTTACTCGCGATTCAGCAGCGGGAAGCCTTCCATGCCCAGTTGCTGGAGGCTCGGCTGCGTGAGTTAGGCGGCAGCCCGCAGTGCAGCGTGCCGACCGAGCAACGTGAGAAGGATATGGCCCTGTATGCCTCGACAGACAAGAACGATGCTCAAAAGCTTGAATACGTCACCAGCCAGTTTCCAGACCTCACCAAGGCGCTCGGGTTTATTACCGATGTGATCGATCAAATTCAGGACGATCAGCACAGCAAAGAATTGCTCCGCTCGCTGGTGCAGGATGAGATGTCCAGCGGTAACTGGCTGATAGGAGCCTGCCAGATGTTGAACGGAGAGAAAGCCGCAGCGTAAATGACAGTGGCGCAAAACATCTTTTCCCACGTCCACCCGAGGCTAGAGCCTCGGGCTCAGCGAACCGAGCCCAGAAGCCGGGCTCCCCGCCCCATCTTTTGAGTTTTTTGTCGGGTGGGTCTGGATCCACCCGACGTTTCTCGCGCGACTGAAGTAGACTGTAACTCACGCCGCCTGAAATGCCGGTGGGGCTGGTGCATCGGTATCGAACACAGGATCAGCGCCGAGCTTGCGTAGTTCCGGCATGACCTCTTTGGCGAAAAGGCGCATACTGGCCTGCGCGTCATCAGAGGGCATGCCGCCAAACTTGAAAGCATTGATGCTGGCACAGCGTTCTGGAGGAAAATCTGCTCGTAATTCTTTAGATCCTGGATATGTACGTCCCAGGGCTTCTGCGGAATGATCAAGACCCCAACGCCAAGCCTGGGTCATAAAACCTCCGTTGTGATTTGTATGGATAGGTTTTCAAACACCCTCCTCGTCGCCGGCAAATTTACCGCCAAGCGGACGAGGGGGCAATGAGAATGATCGGAGCATTCATCTCCCGGAGGTAATTTCAAAGCCAAAGATCCGGGCGGCGTTCAAGCCGAGGACCTTGGCGCGTTCGGTGTCATCGAGCATACCCATGGTCCGTTCGATCGCTTCGGCCGAGTGCGGCCAGGTCCCTTCGTGGTGGGGGTAGTCGTTCGCCCACATGAAGTTATCAACCAGCCGGTGTTCACGTGCCAAAGCGAGTCCTGCCGGGTCTTCACCAAAGGTCGCGAAACCATGGGCGCGGAAGTACTCGCTGGGCAAGTTTTTGAGCTTTGGCCGAGCGAACATATGATGCTTTTTGTACGCTTCATCCATGGCGTCGAGCGTCCACGGCAGCCAGCCAATCCCGGCTTCGATCGTTCCGAAGCATAATTTTGGAAAACGTTCGAGCACTCCAGAAGAACACAAGTTTGCTACCGGTTCGATGGCTTGTGGCAGCGCGTGGACCGCATAGTTAATGACTGCGCCTCCGTTGCCCCGCGACGTACGTGGGTCGCGACCCGTTGCAATATGGAAGGTGATGGGCAGGTCAACGTCTTGGATAGCTGCCCACAATGGGTCGTATTCGGGCAGGTTGTAGTTGGCCTGTTCGTGATCGGGCGGGCCCCACATCGGTTTACAAGGAAGCGTTAGCCCCCGGAAGCCGAGTTTGGCCACACGCTGGATCTCAGAGATCGCCACTTCAATATTTGCTGTGGCAATACAGCCCAGCGGCGCCAACTGCTCTTTGTAAGGGCCAAAGGTATCCCAGGCCCAATCGTTCCACGCCCGGCACCTGGCGTCGGCGAAGAGCGGATCGGATGTGGCCCACATCGAAAGCCCTTTATTGGGGAAGATGATCTCAGCGTCAATGCCGTCGCGCGCGTGGTCGCGCAGCCGCTCCTCAGGTGTCCGGCCAGCTCGATTGCGTTCCTGGTCTTCGCCTTCAAAGACAATGTGGCCAATCCGCACGGGGCGGAAGCCGTCGCTGACCTGAACAGTCGTGCCGTCGGGCTTCTTCTCTATACGGGGCAGGCGTTCGATATATGTCTTGTCCATACGCTCGTGCCACAAGGTTGACGGTTCGTTGGCGTGGCAATCGGCCGATACCATAAAGTACTTTTGAGGATCCTCGACACGGGCGGTGCGAGGCCAGCCATTTGCGCCTGGGGTTTCAGTCCGCCAGGACCAGGGATCTGAAGACGTGTGCTCAGTTTGCTGTGTATGGGATTCATTCATTGTTTTTTCCTAGGCAAGAAGCAAGATAGACTGGCGCTCGTTTGAGCGCCGCATATTGCGAATATTGGCGGATTGGTGGACGGGAAAGGAGACTCCTGGCTAGACCGGCAACTTGGTCGTAATCTGGAGAACCTCATCCTCAACGATTTCTTCGATGACGGGAACCCACTTCTGCCACTCTGGATCGTGAGCAGCTTTATCGAGGGTGGATTGAACAGCATTTGCGTCAGGCAGTTCCCAGACATCAATCGCGGTGTTCATCCGGCCAACCGAGTTAAAATAGCTGCCGAGTAGCTTCCAGCCGCCGAGGCGGTTCAGCACGGGTTCAACGTTTTGGATGAGCTCGGTAAATTTTCCAACTGTCCCCGGCCGCAGTTTTATGCTGGCGAATAAATAGACCATATGATTCCCTCCTGTTTAGTGATGTTGATATCAAAAACGTACCATGGCAAAGTTGACTAAGCCAATCCCCTGTTGTGAGGAGGGAGGAGCAGGAATGGAACGAATGACTCCTGAAGAATGCTGGAGTTTCTTACGCAGTCCAGTGCGGACCGGTAAACTGGCTACGGTACGCAAAGATGGACAGCCGCTTGTTGTGCCAGTGTGGTATGACCTTGAGGGAGAGACGATCGTTTTTATGACTGGGCGGGACTCTCTGAAGGCAAAGAACATGCGCCGCGATCCCCGGGTCAGTCTGTGTGTAGATGACGAGGTGACGCCGTTTGTGTATGTTGCACTCGAAGGCACGGTTGTCATGTCTGACGATGCAGACCAACTGCTATTGGGCGACACAGATTGGAGGGCGCTATATGGGCCAGGCGTTGGCTGAGACCTATGGAAAAATTAACAGTGGCTCGGGGGAGATCCTCGTGCATATCACGCCGACGAATATGCACGGGTATAAAGATTTGACGGGTCGCTACCCACAGCCACAAGAACCTTCACGGTAGGCCAAGGCGGCAGGAGGGCTGAATTATCAGCTTTTCTACACTGAACGATAACGCATGGCCGCCAGCAGTGCCGCTGGCGGCAAAAAAGGAGGATGTTATGCACGTAGGTTACGGATCAGTTTTTCAAAATCCCAACAATGCGCTCACTGATCGTGAGGTCTGGCTGAATGAGATTCGTCTGGCGGAGATGGCCGAACCCCTCGGGTTCGATTCGGTCTGGGCGATCGAGCATCATTTTGATGATTATACGATGTGTCCTGACCCAGTCCAGTTCCTCACCTATATGGCTGGCAGGACGAAGCACGTTAAGCTTGGCTCGATGGTGATCGTGCTGCCGTGGCATGACCCGGTTCGCGTTGCGGAGCAGATCTCGATGCTCGACCATGTGTCCAATGGACGTTTCATCCTCGGCATAGGACGCGGACTGGCTCGCATCGAGTACGAAGGGTTTCGCATCGATCAAAACGAAGGCCGCGGCCGATTTGTTGAGTATGCTGAGTTGATCCTCGAAGGTTTAGAGAAAGGCTATATGGAGGGTGGGCTACACACCAAACAGCCCCGGCGGGAGATCCGGCCGTTTCCGTTCAAGTCCTTTCGAGGTCGCTCGTACGCGGCCGCAGTCTCACCGGATTCGTCCCCCATCATGGCTAAGCTCGGGGTTGGCTTGTTGGTCATTCCGCAAAAGCCGTGGGAAGCGGTGAAAAAGGATTTTGAGGTGTATCACGACGCGTGGCGGCAGCATCATGGCGACACGCCAGCCCCGAAACCGCTCAGCGGTGGGTTCGTTTTTGTCGATGAAAACAAAGATCGCGCCGAGGAACAGGCGATGAAATGGCTGGCTGCCCAATACAAGACCGTCATCACACACTATGAAATGACCTCAGAGAAGTTCGGTACGCATAAGAACTATGAGTTTTACAGCCAGATCACGAAGTTTATCGGCAAGCATGGGATGGACGCGGCGGCGCTAGATTTTGCGAAACTGATGCCTTGGGGCACACCGGACCAAGTGCTCGAAAAGCTGGCGACGGTTCGTGACACAATCGACGCCAATGGTTTCATGCTGAACTTCAGCTACGCCGGCATGCCATTTGATGAGGCGGAGCGAAATTTGAAGCTGTTTGCCAAGAGCGTCTTGCCTGAGGTGAAGAAGTGGCAGACCGAGCCGCTCAAGGACCCCGAAGAGTTCGACGCGCGGCAATACACTGCCGCCTGAGGTGTACACATTGGAGGGCCACCGCTCGGTGACCTTTTCTCTGGCCGAGTGGGAACCCTCCGTAATCTGGACCTGGTTGAGCAGGGGGCAGCGCTGGACCCGCTAGCTCTGAGAGGAGCGAGGTAGCGGTTGACTGCGAGAATGACCTCACTCCACCGGTTCAGAGACGCCCAGGGGGACCCTTGTCGAGAAAGGACAGGTCTCCCTTAAGAAAGATTCGGTGTTCGTCTGCCCTGCCTGCAGTCGTGGCAGCATCCACGACTGCAGGCGTAGCGGGCACTGGGCGCAGCTCCTCGGCAAATTCGAGCATGACTGAGCATCATGAAGCGTACTTGAGCAAACTCTACAGGCGCTCGCTACGGGGAAGCGCTGGCCGAAACATTTTGTTCTGCTTACTCGATAAACACCAAATGCCCAGCCTCCTCCTGAGCCCGTATTTTTTCTTCAATATCGCTTGAGAGCGTAATTGTGCGGTGCTCGGGAAATTTATCTCGATCCAGTGTTGGCCGTAGAAAATATTGCTCGGGAGTCCGGACTTCAGACTGGCTTTTCCGTGGCGCGAAATACCACACGCGAGGCAGGACGCCTGAGCTAAAAAAAACTTGTTGATCCTCGGCTGACCATTCTTTGAGATGATGCGTATCGTGAACGCTATAGCGCATATAATCGAGCCCAACATCCCAGTAATGATCAAACAACAGACCGTATCCTTTATCGCCCATATTCGGGTTCCGATAGGTCGAGATGCGAGTTTCGATGAAAATCAGATTGCCGTCCGGATTATATTGCTCGATCCGCAACGGATAGAAATAGTGCTTATCCAACCAGTAGAGAATCTTTGGCGCGTAATACTCCGGGAGCCATTCGTCTTTGACCAGAGCTTCAACGACCCAACAATCAACCCCTCCGTCTTTCGTATAAAAAGGGTAGTCATCCCCCATCATTTTAATCTGATCAGTCGGCACGTCGTGGAGGGTACCATCAGATTTTCCGAGGGTCACGACGGGGCGGGTATTAGGAAAACGGACCGTCTGTTTGAGCGTATCAACACCAATCAGTCTCCAGGAAAACTCCCACGGGTCACGCCCAAAGATGTCGTCAAAACTCTCTGCGCCTTGGGCCAACTTATCCCCCCGACGGGGCTGGGGCTGGCGACGGACCCGCCGCAAGGCTGGGGAATACACAAAAAGATCCCACCGGGTGAGCGGCTCTTGCCCGGCCCGGTATTGAGTCATGAACATCTGATTCCCGAGATTTTCTGGTGGGAAAAAGTTTTGTCCGACGATCTTGCGTGTCGGCTCGCCCGGTTTGGTACTGTACAATTCCCCCTCCAGCCCCTGTGCGCCTTTTGCATTTGGCACATAAAAGATAGGGCTGTGCATTTTTTCTGTTGTCAGATACCCGTGTGCCGTCAGCGCCCCACTCACATCCACAAAGTTGCACGACCAGCGTGGAGAATGGCTGAACTCCATAGCCCGGTAGCCCATCTCTTCCGCCGTATACGGCGGCTGGAAGGGATAGCGCTCGGCCGGCATATACGGCAGCTCGGCGTCACGTGGCGTCTCCGTCCGCGGGTCGAACAGCGCACGTTCATCTGCCGTCAGCTCGCTAACCAGCCGCCAGGTCTTTCGGTTCTCAGGTGATTCAGCCCAAACCACTGACGTCAGGAGGACACTGAGGACTAAAAGTAAGGGGGGGAGACCATATAGCATAACGCTTCCATCACCTTCCTGGACTGTCTCAGAATCGTCTTGGGATATCCACCTGCGATACTACTCAGCCTCTCTTCGGTTCGCAACCTAAGCGGACAAAGTCGAACTCAGGGGAGGTCTCCCGGAATCTGGATTGGGGCGAGCGGGGGCGCGCCATGCCTCGGATGGCTTTGCTGAGTCCGGAATTGGTGACCTCAAAGCAGCTTTGCATGAGACGCACAATCTCTGTGTCCTAGGCAACACAAGCAGATTCCAGTATCAGGTTAAGAAACTCTGCTGAAGGAGGGGCGCACATGTCAGCGAATGGAAAATTGAAATCAAAGGAAATTCGGGCGCGCTTGAATCATCCAGTCATCGACTCGGACGGGCACTGGCGAGAATTTGAACCGTTGGCTATGGATTATCTCAAGGAGGTAGCTGGACCCAAGGTGGTCGAGAAATGGACCTCGCGTACTCGGGCTTTAGGCCAGGGCTCGTTTGCCAAGATGACCAGCCAAGAGAAGCGCGACAAGCGGGCCGGGCAGCCGCCGTGGTGGGCCTTAGCCAGTCCAAATACGCTCGATACAGCGACCTCCTTTATTCCGCGCCTGATGTACGACCGACTCGACGATATGGGACTGGATTTTGCCATTCTCTATCCTTCTAGCTCACAACTGTTTGCGCCGTATTTGGGTGATGAAGAACTACGCCAAGCCGGCTGTCGGGCTTTTAACCAGTACGCGGCTGAGACCTGGGCGGAATTCTCTGATCGGGTGACGCCTATCGGGGTGATTCCGATGCACACCCCGCAAGAAGCCATTGCTGAGCTGGAGCACTGCAAGTCGCTCGGTATCAAAGCGGTAGCATTGGGCAGTTTGGTCCGTCGCTCTATCCCAGTCATGGAACGCCAAGGCGTCAGTCGGCGCTATGCCTGCTGGCTGGATGTGCTCGGTATCGACAGTGACTATGACTATGACCCAGTCTGGCACACGTGTGAAGAACTCGGCTATCCGGCCACGTTTCATTCAGCGGCCGAGAACTACGGGCTGCGCAACTCAACGACCAATTTTGTCTACAATCACATTGGTCATTTTGGTGAGGCCGGGAACGCGGTGTGTAAGGCTCTGTTCCTGGGTGGCGTCACGCGCCGTTTTCCGCGTATGCGGTTTGCCTTTCTCGAAGGTGGCGTGGCGTGGGGCTGTAGCGTGTTTGCCGATCTCATTTCGCATTGGGAAAAGCGCAATGGCAATGTTATTCAAGACCTCAACCCCGACAGGCTCGATCGGGCCAAGCTGGTGGAACTGGTCAAACAGTTTGGCGGAGAGAAAATGTATAGCCGCTGGCCCGAGTTTGAAGCGCGGCTAGCCAAGAGCGCGGGCGGCGCCGTGCCTGAAGAACTCGACGACTTTGCGGCGTGCAAGATTGAAAAGAAAGAGGACTTGCGCGATCTGTTCGTACCGAACTTTTTCTTTGGCTGTGAGTCTGATGACCCAACCCTGAACTATGCATTTGCCTCCCAGGTGAATCCTTTTGAAGCTAAACTGGGTGCCGTGCTGAGTTCTGACATTAGCCATTTCGATGTGCCAGACATGACCGAAGTCTTAGAAGAAGCCTGGGAGCTGGTCGAAGACAAAGGCATGTCGGAAGAAGATTTCCACGCCTTCACCTGTGGCAATGCTGTCAAGCTGTGGGCCAGCCTCAACCCAGATTTCTTCAAAGGTACGGTTGTGGAATCGCAGGTGCGCAAACTCCAGGCTGAGGACGTTCATACCGTATGAGACCTTTCTCATTCCAGGGCGTTACGACGCACGAAGGAGTTCTTCGCCACCTTGAGCACGGACCGATCTGGGGATATCACCTGCGCCGATGCGCAGTTGGGGCTGGCTGCCTCTGCTAGCGAAGACAGGCAGGAGGCCATAGCGGCCTTCCAGGAGAAACGGCAGGGCATTATGAGAGTAGTTACCTGGAATATACGTCGTGCCACTCGGAAGAAAATACAGGTTTGGGACTATCTTTCTGATTTGGACTGCGACCTTATGTTCCTACAGGAGGTTAACTCGTTCCCGGACAAAATAAAGGCGGACTACGATAGTCTCTATCGTAAAGCGATTAGCAGAGCTGGTCGCCTCCAACCATTCGGTACGGCGGTTCTCGTGAAGAAGGGGGCTATACTAAAAGAAATGGACTGCTCTACGAAATGGGAGTGGGTGAATAAGGAACTCCACTGTTATTTCAAGGGATACTTCATCACTGCTTCTATTGACTTGCCGCTTGGCGCACAACTCCACGTGATGTCAATACACAGCCCGGCTTGGCCTATTAACAAGGATCGCCTTAAGAACGTGGATGTAGCAGAGCTTAAACTGACTCAGAATCCAAATGTCTGGGGAACCGAATTGATTTGGGCGATGCTCCGAGCGCAGGACTTGACTGGGAAAGACTGGATTGTTGCCGGTGACTTCAATTCATCTGAGACTTTCGACTACATGTGGCGTGGCGGGCCACGGGGAAATAAAGAGTTCCTCGAACGGATGGACTCTCTCGGTCTTTCCGAGGCGTTGCGGGAATCTGAAGGAAAGTTGACTCCGACATTTCGTAATCCACGCGGGGGTAAGGTGAAGCACCAGATAGATCATATGTTTGTGGGAAAGAAACTGTTCTCCTGTCTGGAGAGATGCTGGGTCGGCAGTTCGGATCAAATCTTCGGCGGATCATTGAGCGACCATCTTCCTATTATCGCAGAGTTTGACCTCAGAAAGGCGACAACAAAACGATCTTGAACGCCATTCTATGCGTACAAAGGGCAAAACTGAGGACGTTCTTATGACTGAGCGTTCCACTCCACGTCCCCAGACTGTTCGACCGTCTTCTTTCCGATCTACCCTGCCCCTGAAAAAACCCAATCCATGTTGGCCTCTGGAGCAAAGAAGGAAGTCATGTTAGGCGATGAGGAGCTGCTCATCCGCCACCATCACAAAGTGACAGAACGGTTCTTTAACGCATAGGAGGCAGTAATATGATTAAGTCTATTTTTCACATTAATGTCAACGTCACGGATTTCGATCGATCGCTGGCGTTTTACCAAATAGTCGGTTTTAATGTCGTGCTGGATCTCGGCGAGGGACCCAACACGGCCAACGACAAGGGTTTGAATCTTCCTAATAGTGTTATGCGTGCAGCGCTGTTAACGCTCGGTGACGACCCCCGGGCAACCCGCCTTGACCTGATCGAGTGGAAGCAGCCCCAGACTGAGGGGGAGCCGTATCCACACCTGTACCACACTGGGGCAGCCCGCATCGCCCTATTCACCAAAGGGCTCGACGAGGAGTACGAGCGCCTCAAAGACGAGGGCGTGGAGTTTGTATCAGAGCCAGTTCTGTTGCATTTTCCCAACGGCGCTGGCAGCAAGTTTTGTTGTTTCAAAGACCCGGACGGTACATTTCTTGAATTGATCGAACCGTTTCAAGAGTAAGAATACGACTCGCGAATAAGAGAACGAGAAAGAAAAAATGGCGACAAACGTCACCGAACTGTTTGACATCGCATATCCGCTTTTTGCCTTTACGCATTGCTGCGACGTTGTTGTTGCGGTGAGTAAGGCGGGCGGCCTTGGGGTGCTTGGGGCAGCGCTGCATACTGCTGAGCGACTGGAGATTGATCTGCAATGGATTGATGGACAGCTGGGTGACATTCCTTACGGCGTTGATCTGTTGATACCAGCCAACTATGTTGGTGCGGAAAAAGGCGGGCTGGATCAAACGTCTTTGAAAGACCTTGTTCTGGACGAACGCAAGCCATTTCTTGATACCTCTCCAGTTGCGCGACGGCTCTAGCTGATAAGGAAACGTCATGCCATCTGCACACCATTTTCTTGAAGAAGTGATCACATCGCTCCGCACCGTAATTGTGCCCGCCATTGCTGACCCCTATCCTAAAGCCCAAGCAGCGATGGCAGCGGTGCTGTTGGAATTTGTTTCCCGCCAGGTCGAAGAGCGCAGCGATATTGCCCAGGGTAAAGAGCAGGCCCTAGGCGAGTTGTTCGGGGATTTGCCCAAATTGCTCAGCGGTCAAAGCCTCGAAGGTGATGACAAAGAAGACCAAGAATCGCGTTTGTGTCGGGTGATTGAACAGCTCTATGTCCACCGCAGCCAGCTGGGCGAAGAGATTTTTACCGCCGCCAATACACGCGTACGACAGACCTTACGTCAGCTGCTTGATGAAGAGCTGAAGGTCGCTAAGCCAAAGGACTGAATATGGCAGATACGGTATCGATAGCAGACAAGATTTGCGGCTATTTGCAGACCAAAATGCCAGCTGCGGAAAATATGAGGCTGAGCGACCTTGTCCATACCGCCGGAGGCTGGTCGCATGAGATCTATCTGTTTAACGCTCACTGGCAAGAAAACGGTCAGCCAGTCCAGCGCCCCTTATGCTTGCGTAAGGACCCTGGGGTAGGGCTGCTGCGCGAGTTTTCCGACTTAGAAGAGCAATATCGGGTCATTCAAGCTCTCGAACCGACGCCGACACCGACACCCCAAGTGTATTGGTATGAAGCCAGCTCTGATCTGTTGGGCGGCCCATTTTTTGTGATGGAAAAGGTCGCAGGCGAGGTGCCCAACCCATGGTCGCGAGCGGGTAAGCAGGTCTATGCCGAGGCAGCTGAGCGGGGCAAACTCCCAAAAAGCTTCACCGAAGCATTGGCTTCTCTGCATAACATGGATTGGCGTGCGGCAGGTTTGGACTTCATTGGCGTGCCGGGACCGGGCAAAGACTTTGCTCTCCGCGAAGTTGCCAAATGGGAATTGCTCATTACTCAATCGCTCCGAAAACCTGAGCCAGTCCTGACCGAACTCCTCATGTGGCTCAAAGCCAATGCGCCGGAAACACAACGCTTAGCGTTTGTGCATGGCGCCTACCGGACAGGAAACTTGCTCATTAAAGACGATGAGATCTCAGCCGTGATCGACTGGGAGCTGCAAGTCATTGGCGATCCCATGTATGATGTCGCCTACGTCCTATCCGACCTGAACCGGGTGGGCTCGCCGCTCCTGTCGTGTGTGGTCGAGCGCGATTTTTTTATTGACTATTACCAGGAATTAACTGGCCTGACTGTCGACCTCGATGCGTGCCGCTACTACGACATGTTGTATGCGATGCGCAGCACGGCATTCTGGTTAAGTGCCTCGGGGCTGTTTGCCGAAGGCAAGAATAAAGACCTGCGCCTAGCTCGGACTGCTTACTCCGTTCCAGTCGTGCTAGATATGGCGGCCAAGGCGCTCGGATTCTGAGCGCGCAGAGCGGGGGGAGATGGTCATGAACACTTTCCAGTATGACACTGTTCTGAGCACGATAGGTCACAGCGGAGTGCGCACAATTGCACTGAACCGGCCAGAGCGCCTCAACGCTATGAACCGAAGTCTGATGGATGATATCGCTCGCGCCTTTGCCGAAGCGAATGCCGACCCGGACACTCAGGCGATTATCTTTACCGGCGCCGGACGGGCCTTCTGCGCGGGTGATGACCGCAAGGCTCATGTCCAACCGGAAAACGCCGCCCAGGCGCGGGAGCTTGTTGATGCTATTCAGCGCGCCACCCAAGAGATTGTCTTTGGTGATAAGCCGGTTGTCGGCGCCATCAACGGCTGGGCGGTTGGGGGCGGATTTGAGTTGGCAATCAATTGCGATTTTCCTATTTGGGCGGTCAGTGCGAAGGGATTTTTCCCGGAGGTGTCGCTTAACGCGTTCGTCACTGGTGCGGTCACCTCATTGTTGCCAGCCTTAGTCGGGCTGAACAAGGCGCGGGAAATGCTGTTTTTGGGCGAGCAGTATGACGCGCAAGCACTCCTGGAACTCGGCGTTGCCTGGCGGGTCGTCCCCGATGAACGCCTAATGGTAGAGGCGCAAACTGTAGCTGAAAAACTGAGCGGGCTGCCGCCTCTTGCCGTGCGGGCTATGAAACGTGTCCTCAACCAAGCGGCAGCGCGAGACATCATGACTGCCCTACGGCTCGAAACCGAGGCCACAGTTGCGGGCTTCCTTGACCCAGAAACAACGACGCGGCTCAAAGACTTCTGATTTCTCTGGGAGGCTGCGCGGACTGAGGCTGGAGATTAGGCGTTTCCCTCGCGAGCATTGCGACGCATGCGAGACCAGCGGTGCACCGGCCACATATCTTGATCCTCGCCCCAGCTGATCTCGCCGTTGATATCCCAGCGCATCAGGCTATTGATATCGATAAACGTGTGCCGATTAATGACGATCCGACTCACTGGTTCGCCAACCGCCAGGAGCTCACGGCCTTCAGTATCCTGAGCTTGGATCTCAACACGGGTGATCCAGCCGTTTGCGCTGTCTCGTTCAAGACGGCGCTCGCCCTGAGCGAGCGATAGCGTGCATCCATCGCGTCGTAAGAAGCCGTAGGACACTGGGTTACGCTCTTCCTCGACGTTGCTGACCGCCAGAAATCCGTGCTCAGCACTCGCCACGCCCGTCACATACGCTGCCTGACGCGGGCGATCTTCACGGCGACGCCCCCAGGTGCGATCTCGTACTGCCAGACAATCAATTGGGATAGTCTCTCCGTGTAAGACAAGCTCTCCGCTCACCCGTCCAATCTGATCAAAATGATGCGAGTGACCAAAAGTCGAGCCGGTGCTGGTCAGGGGTTCTGGTGGCATCACACCATCAAAACGAAGCGACGCTTGAAGACGCGAGCCATCATCGTACCCTAGTGCATAAGACATGCACGGTTCGATGACGCGTATAGAGACGCCAGTTGGTAAGGTGATATTGTCGAGATCTTGATCACGTGGTAGCTCCAGAGCCGTGTAGTTGGCCGAATACGGCACTTCCCATGGCAAATGGGCCGAATCGTCCCAGATCCAAACGCCACCCGCTACCGTGCCAATGTTGGGCCGCACCATTGTGTAGAACCAGCCGCCTAGGCGGCGTTCTGGATGGTGGAAAGAGAACCATGAGGTCTCAGTCCCCCACCAGTCGCTGCCCATCTCTTTGGAGTGCAAGCGGTCGTCGCGTGGTGTAAATACTCGTTGGCCAGTCATGTGTGTCTCCTGTCAGGTACTTGCCTAGATATCAGCTTCTTTCAGACTCCGGCCAGGACTCTAGGTCCTCCAACCAGCTCCGAAAATGAGGGCACTCTGCACGGATAGTACCAATCCCAATTTTTTGTGCAGCTCGTGTCCCCAACAAAGACTTCTGGTAGCCTGGCACCAACGCTTCTATCCGTTTGGATGCAGCTGTCAACGGGGAGTGCAGGAAGGGCTGATGCTATGTCCTCGCCCTGATCAGTGGTTTTGCCAGCGCAGTTATGGCAGTACGCGTACTCGAAGAAGGGCCGAGGTGTGTTTGCGGACAAATTCTGCGCGGAACACTTTTTGTGCAGGAATCGTGCTGTACAACGAGAAGGATGCATGACAGGCAGGACTGGAATGCGGGGTTGCGAAGTGGAACCCGCAGAGTTAGAAGGAGGCACTCTCGGTCCCTTCAGTATGCGGGGCAGACCCTATTGGCATGCAGCGTGTGTCTGAAGAGGAGACGTGATGAGGGAATTTTTGTAGAGGAGAGATAGCATGAGCGACAACACGTATACCGGCAGCTGCTTTTGTGGCGCAGTCAAATTAACCGTAACAGGAGCACCGGCCGCCATGGGCTATTGCCATTGTGAGTCGTGCCGTCACTGGTCGGCTGGGCCGGTCAATGCCTTTACTCTGTGGCAGCCGAGTTCCGTTGCGGTTACCCAGGGCGCCGACAACTTGGGCAGCTATGCCAAGACGGACAATAGTCACCGCAAGTGGTGCAAAACCTGTGGTGGGCATGTGTTTACCGAGCATCCAGCCATGGGGCTGACTGATGTCTATGCGGCAGTCATTCCTGACCTTCCGTTTGAGCCTGCGGTGCACGTTTTCTACGGAGAAACCGTGCTGCGCATCCATGACGGGATTGTCAAACAGAAGGATGTTCCGGCCGAAATGGGCGGTTCCGGTGTCGCACTCCCCGAATAGCCGAATCGTTGAGACCACGCTGATGGCGAGGTCTCAACGATTTCCTGATCCCGTCCACTGGTTCGCTCCGACATCAGCCGGAGTCCCAAACTCTTCTCGCCACACCACTGGGAACATGGCACCATCCACGCGGGCACTAGGCGCTAGCTTACTCACCGGGAAATAGCCGTTCCGCTGGCGAATTGGTAAAGACTACATCGTCACCGACCCAACGCGAGGCAAATGCCCGCCCAACCCAGGCGTGAGGGATGGCCTACTGAGCACAGATCGTGCCGTCGGTCCAGAAGGCCATGATCTCTTCTTGGGTATGGAGAGATGCCGCATGTCTCAACCCAGCGGATCACTCCAAGTACAAAGAGTGCAGAGAGAGGAAGTCGAGAGAGACCCTTATTGTCTCGGGATTCGATGGACCGTAGGGGAAGGCTGACCCACGCGCCCGGTACTGACCTGGCCTTTGTCGATACGCATGGTAAAGCCACAGTCCGGATTATGACACACCCAGACTTTGAACTCGATGTCGCTTCCATTCGGTCCATAATCCGAGAGTGGAAGTAGCATGCCCTGGTTGCAAAGCTTGCAGGATGGCCATTTTTTTGTTGCCATAAATAGAACCTGAACGAGTATTCAGTCTCCACTATGTAGGAACACGGGCAGGAAAACAAGAGTCGGCAACGAATTCAAGAACGCTCCCCATCTTCCTTTGGGCGAAAATAGTAGCACTCAGGAGCTGGCCACCTCCATCTTGGCCTCTCGTGTGTATTGCTCAACTAATCTCATCCGCCCGCCCTCCAGATGATAGACCCGGTCAGCCACATTCAATAAAGCAGGCTGGTGAGAAATCGCCAAGACGGTCATGCTGTTACATAACTGTCGAACAGTGGCACAGATACTGGCTTCACTGTCTGGATCGAGCGACGTCGTGGCCTCATCAAGAATCAGCAACTGCGGGTTATGGACCAAGGCCCGTGCAATAGCGATGCGCTGCCGCTGACCGCCAGAGAAACGGCTGCCACGTTCACCGACGAGGGTATTCATGCCGTCTGGTAAGCGTGTGACAAACTCCCAGGCGCCAGCCGCGCGTAAGGCGGCTTGGGCGCCAGCTTGCGTCACGCGAGGATCGCCAAGAGTCACGTTGATAAACACGCTGTCGTGCAGCAGCAGCATTTCCTGCGGAACATACCCGATTGTCCAGCGCCAGGCTTGAATGTCTATCTGATCGAACGGGACATCATCAATCCAGATCGACCCGCTGTGTAGCTGGATAAGGCCAACGATAAGATCGACTGTTGAGGTTTTGCCCGATCCTGACGGCCCAATAATCGTGGTCAGCTGGTGAGCCGGGATCTGAAAAGAAGCGTCCTGAAGGATGGGCTGTTCTCCATAGCCAAAGCTGACCTGCTGAAAGCGAATCGCCTGCGACAGATGCGGGATGTGACGACCGGTCAGCGTTTCACGTTCGTGTTCAGACTTACTGATCGTGTCTTGGAGTGACCAGTAGGCACTTTCTCGGGCAGCCATGCGTTGATACTGGCGTTGGACTTTATTGAGGCTTTTGAGCGTCCGTTCAAAAAGCAGAGCAAGGGCAACGACTGTCTCCAGGGAGAGTGACCAGTGGGTGAGGGCAAGATACAGCCCAGCGGCCAGAACGATCATGACTAATGGGTCCTGGATCGCGCGTAAAATCTCCCGACTCAGGACTTCACGGCGCAGCGCCTTATTGAGACGTTGAGTTTCTTTTTCGAGCAAGGGAGCAATTAACGTCTCACGTGCCATCGCCTTCAAAGGTTTGACAGCGTAGAGGACGTCGGTCAGTCTTCCCAGCATCGTCTTGAGGAGCTGTGTCTGGCGATTGCCCGCCCGGCGCGAGATATGAACCAAGCGGTTGAGGCCAAATATGATGATCATGCCGAAGCCTGCCGCTCCAAGAGTAGCTTGCCAGGAGACGGCACAGGCGAGAGAGAGATACAATGCGGATTGAATCCCCAGAGACAGGATCATTGTGCCGAACAAGTAGGCCTCAGCTGCCCGCGTAGCCTCAGTAGCGAACGCATTGGCAAAGCCACCGACCGGTTGATGGGTATAATACTCCCAACGTGCGGCCAGCAGAGAACGCAGTAACGACAAGCGCAGATCGGTTGCCACATGGGCAACGGTATAGCCGACTTGTCGCTGGGCTAAGAGTACAAACACGGCTTTCAGCACCATGCCACACACAACGAGCAGACAGAGGGTACCGATAGTCGGCTGCAGGCCAACTGCTGCGAGCGCAGCCACGACGATCTGTTCAAGCCCAGACGCATCTGAAGCGGCCGAAGTATCCAAAGTATTTGGGACAGGGCTCGCCTCGATTCTGACGGCAATACCCAGTAGCGGGACTAAGCTGGAGAAGCCAATCCCTTCAAAGACCGCCGCAAGCAGCAAGCAGGCAAGGACGATGGTGCTTCGGTACGGATAGGCACGGGCAAAGACGAGCAGCAGATGCATGGGAGTCGTCGTATCAGACTGAACTTGTTCGTGTCGATGTCTTGAGTAATGTCTAGCCCGCGGTGCTGAGGGCTCGATAGTCGTTCCAGAATTGGACCAGCCGTTCAGCATGAAAGAGGAAAGAGACTACCTGCCACAGAACAATGATATAAAAAACGGGGATGGCAACCCCGGCGAGTAAACCGACGAGAAACAGCGGTGTATTAATATTTCGGCGTGAAATAAAGGTCCGCATACGTTCATCAAGGTGAGTATAACCATGGATCGAACGCCCGTGTCTCCATTTAAACAAGGCTGCGACAATGCGATCAAGAATATACACGACGGTCATCCAGATGGTAGCGTGAAATATCAGCGAGTCGGTATTCCCCTGTCCTAATGCCCACGCCCAGGCGGCGTACCACAGCGGGGGGTGGACAATATCAAGCCCGTGATCGAGCCAGTTCCCGAGCCGTGAAGAACGAAAGGTGAGGCGAGCGAGCTTCCCGTCAACTGAGTCAAGAACACTCATGCCGAAGGCACACACGAATCCGCTGATCCAATACGCTTTGGCAAACAGGGGAACGGCGAGAAATGTGAGGACGATACTCACCGCCGTGACAACGTTTGGATGCACCCGCCAGCGGGCGAGGGGACGGACCATCAACCACACCAGCGGCGGATAGACGTATTTGGTAAACAGATCAGTCGAGCCCTTATAATTGGACCAAAAGAGAAAGCGCTCGGCTTCATCTCGACTGCGTGTGTCAGTGATCCGAAAGAGGTAAATCGGCAGATCCCGACGCAGCTTGGTGATATACGAGGGGACGTCTGCGAGGGATAGCTCTTGGATCTGGCCGCGAATAATATGCTGCTGAGCCAGGGCTGGCAGTTGCGCATTTTCTATGTGGCCAGTCAGGGCCGTGTTGTCGAATCGGAGCAGGGCGGTGCACGCGTCTTCCTCACCTCCCATGGCAGCGTACGAGCCTGGGTGATCTGCCACATAGCGTAATAAGCGCGCATCAATAATAGCCTGTCCTTCCGTCGCGATAAGCGTTTCGCCTTTGGCTTCGGTGACTGCGTGAGTGAGTCGGTCTTGAACAGAGCCGGGTGTCTGCTCCCAGCGAAGAGACAGATGCTCGACAAGCGACTGTGGAAGGGGTAGGGGAGCCGCATCTTGAGGTACAGCAATACACACCTCGGTCGGAGCCAGCTGGGCCTCGTTGATCGCTTGGAGCTGGCGTTCAACGAGTGTCATCCCGAACACGTGCAGTTGACTATATGGATCTGTGGCATCAATAAAAATACGCACGTTGTGCCTCAAATTTTCCTTCGACCCCTGACAGCTATCGCGCCAGACTGTATGGGGCTAGTGGCTAAGGGTCAAGTGAGTTCAACCAGGGCTGTCCGAATGGCCAGATTGGTTTCTGGATATTTTTCGATAGCAGGAATGTCTTTTTCTTTGTGTTATCCGGCATCCTCGTATCTGATTCGACGGTCAGGCCAACTCGTCCTGTCGCGCTTTTGCTTCTTTCAAGTCCGCGAGTTCAAAGCCTTCTGTACACCAATGAAATGCTAAGTCTGATCCAAAAGTTGACGAGCTTCTGCTCGCTTGTGCTGTTTCTGCCACCGGCGGCATAGGCTTGTGGTCGCCCACAGCTCCCACATTCATATAGACCGCCTTGAGGGACAGGCTTGCGCGCCTCATACAGCCTGCTGCCGCGCTCAAATGGTCGAGTGGTTTTATGAGATGGGGGCCTCAGCTCTGTTCTGAGGGGTGCTGGCTTCCAGCCCGTGATTGGTCAGGGGCAAGCTGCGCCTGTTGCGTCTGCTACGTGGGGAGCAGACGCGGGGGACTGGCCCAATTTGGACGAGTGATTACAATAGCCGCATGCCTGATCAGGTATCTGAAAGAGAGAGCGTTCACGCTGACTTGAGTGTCCTTGTGCTGGCAGGCCGGCGAGGGCCACATGAACCGCTTGCTCAGGCGGAAGGGTGCAGTCATAAAGCGCTCATCCCAATCCGTGGGATTCCTATGCTCTCTCGGGTTCTGCGCAGTCTTCGGGGACTGCGTGGGGTGAAGCAGTTTGTGATGAGTACGGATGAGCCGACAAGTCTGGACAGCATCCCTGAAATCGGTTTGCTGGCTGCGGCTGGTTTGCTACACTTTGCGGCTGTTGGTAACTCGCCGAGTGCCAGTGCACTCAGCTACCTCAAGGAAATCGCTGCCGGAGAGTTGCTGCTGGTCACAACGGCAGATCATCCACTCCTCACCACAGAAATGCTCGAACATTTTTGTGATGCGGCGCATGCGAGTGAGGCTGACGTGATTGTTGGGGTGATGGCCGAGTCGCTTTTTCAGACTCACTATCCAGATTCAAAGCGGAGCTTTATCCCACTCCGAGGCGAGCGATTTTGTGGCACCAACCTTTTTGCTCTACGCGGGGGATCGAGGGCTGAAGCGGCTGTCGCTTTCTGGCATCATGCCGGACAATTCCGCAAGCGGCCGTGGCGCCTGCTCAGTACGTTTGGACTCCGCACTTTCCTGTTACTGTTCTTGCGTAGGCTAGATGCGGAAGCTGCCCGAAAACGGGCAGAGAAAGTGATCGGCGCGCGTATTGCAGTTGTCCAGATGCCATTTGTCGAATGTGCGATTGATGTTGATAATCCTGCTGATCTTGCTTTAGTGACGCGTATTTTGTCTGAACGTGAAGTCGTGAGTGGAGATGCATAGCCCTGAGGAGAGAGGGACCGTGGTACGTACGTGCGGGCAAAAGACTGTAGGGCGCTTGATTGTTGGTCTCATCTTGATGGTGGTCAGCGTGGGGGGGTGCAGCTATCCCCAGCAGCGCTGGGACAATTATAAAAAATATATTAGACAGTCTATCGAGGCACCTCTGACCGAAGGTGGCAGGTGCGAAAAACAAGGTGGCTTATCTCATGGGGGGAAATGTTACGAGTCCAGCTACGCTGATTTTGATCAGAACAATTGCCGACTGCGCGGGGGACTGTTTATTGAAGAAGAGTGCTATTTCCCCGAGAATGATCGAATTGTGATCGAGTAGGATTTTTTCATTTTTTAGTTCACTTTTTCGTTTTGGGATCCTTCCGGCGTGAACGAAAGCTGAGCCGTAGCGGAGTGCCCAACAAATCAAACTTCTCCCGCAGCCGATTCTCCAGATATCTGGCATAGCCTTTAGTCAGGCCCTGTGGGGCGCTGGTGTAGACCGCAACCACTGGTGGTTTGCTGGAAACCTGAGTCATATAGAAAAAACGGGGTGTCCGGCCTTTATAGCTGGGGGGCGGCGTGCGCTCGGTCCACTCTTTGAGGTAGCGGTTGAGCTGGACGGTGGGCAATTTTGCCGCATGGGCTTGGGCAACCTGCTGAATCATGGGGAACAGGTTTTTAACTTTGGCCCCAGTCAAGGCCGACAAAAACACCATTGGCAGTGGCAAGGTCACGGCAAACTGTTGACGCAATATTTCTTCATAGCGGGCCATGTTTTTGCCTTCGGACGGCACCGCGTCCCACTTATTCACGACTAACAGGACGGCCCGTCCACGTTCCCACGCATAGTGAATCAAACGCGCCTCTTGGTCGGTCATACCCTCAAACCCGTCAATAACGAGCAGACACACCTCTGCTCGCTCAACCGCTTTAAGGGCAATGAACACACTGGCTTGTTCGACCTGTTCATGCACCCGAGGCCGCCGCCGCACGCCAGCCGTATCCACCAAGCGAAAGGTCTGGCCTTGCCATTCAATCAGACTGTCGATCGCATCGCGGGTCGTCCCTGGAGTGGAATCGACGATTGAGCGCTCAAAGCCAACCAAGCGATTGAGCAAGGAAGACTTCCCAACGTTGGGTCGCCCAATAATGGCAACTGGCAGCAGCGGACGAGACTGTGGCTCAGACTGAGCATCAGACTGTGGTTCAGATTCTTGAGCAGATTCTTGGTCAGGCTGTGGCTCAAACGCCTCAGTTTCGAAAACACTGTCTGCTTCTGCCTTTACGCTATCAAGAACCGCGTCCAATAGGTCGGGAACTCCTCGGCCATGGGCGGCAGACATGGGGAAGAGTGGCTCAATACCGAGAGAGAAGAAGTCGGTGATCTTTGCCTCGTGTTTTTCAACATCGATTTTATTGACTGCAAAAAAGACTGGCTTTTCACTCCGGCGCAACAAGTCCACGGCCTGAGTATCCGCCGGATTCAGGCCCTCCTTACCGTCAAACAGGAAAATAATAACGTCGGCTTCTTCAATAGCCAGCTGCGTTTGGGCTTGCACTTGACCCACAACACCTTCGGTTTCACTCGGATCTATGCCGCCTGTATCGACTAGCACAAAGTACCGCTGACCCCACTTTGCCCGAATAAAGTTGCGATCACGGGTCACACCAGGGGTGTTATTCACGACAGCTTTGCGTTGATGGCTGAGACGGTTGAAGAAGGTTGATTTGCCCGAATTGGGTCGCCCTACGATCGCAATCACAGGGAGTTGATTGCGTTGTTCAGGGGAGTCGATGTCTTGCGACGGTTTGGTTTTCGCGCGCGCCATACCGAGTGTATAGCGCCTTTTGGGGAAGCTTTCTTCCCCCACCGACTTCTTGCGGCGGCTGATTTCTTACGCGCACTATTTTTGGCCTGTAGGTCTACCCTTGTCGTATTGACAGCGCTTGTCTTTCCCAGTTGCCTGCCGCTATGCTGGGCGACCGAAAGGAGACAAACCTTAATGCCAAAGCTGACAAATGACGAAGTCCAATCTTTCTTACAAGAACGTGGTCACCTGGCTCGCATCGCCACGATCAAAGACGATGGGAGCCCGAGTGTGGTACCAGTGTGGTTCATTTGCGAAGAGGGAAAAGTTATTATCACTCCACGAAAATACTCTGCTTTTTATGCCAATATCCAACGCGACCCGCGTGTCGCGATTACGATTGACGAAGAGGCCGGACACTATCGGAAGGTCTTGGTCGAGGGAACGGCAGAGATTTTGTATCCCTTGGGATATGATGATGAATGGCGCGATCAGTACCGGCGTATTTCGTGCCGCTATGTGGATGATCAGTCAGCCGACTATTACATCTCTGAGACCATCGACCAACCTCGGGCACTCATTGGCATTGCACTAGAAAAAGCTCAGGTCACAACTTGGCGCATGCCTGGGGAAGATGAGGCATACTCTGGTATTTGGCATAAACGCTACTACGAGGAAGGATCAAAAATGGCTGCCCAGGCCACTGATGGGAGCGGGAACGAGGGCAATAAATTAAAGCTCGGCTGAGAAATTGCCTCGAAAAAGTGGCGAACTCTCTCTTCCGATAATTTGGGGGAGAGGTGAAGATCTCATCTCCTAATATTATGTGCATAGCATGAGTCTTTCAACTTCCTGTCTCTTTTCCTTTTGTGCTCTTTCAGGCATCCAGGAGTAGGGAAGGGGAGCGGTTTTCATCGCCAGGCGTTCATAAGAATAGCCTCAGACTCTTCGCCCAGCGCAACTTGAATCTCAGCCTCGACTTGCGGATCGTCTTCTGTCGCGATGCATTGCTGGAGAGCACGCTTCGCCTGTTTCTCGTCGAGCTGCCCAAGTGCCCACGCAGCATGACCGCGAATCAGCGGTTCAGAGTCCTGGAGAGCTGTTCTGAGTGGGGCAACTGCTTCCGGATTGCCGCTGTTGCCTAACGCAATCGCGACGTTCCGCAGTAAGCCGCGCCGTTTTGTTCGCCACAGGGCGGTCTTACGAAAGCGGTTCCGGAATCCGTCATCGTCAAGTGCTATCAGTTCCGTCAATGACGGGAACAGAGTTGCAACAATCTTTTCCTGCTCTGCCTGTTCTTCTTGTCGCGGGCCAAACTTTTTGTTCCACGGGCAGACTTCTTGGCAAATATCACAACCAAAAATCCAATTGCCAAACTTGGGACGCAAATCGTACGGAATTGGTCCACGATGCTCAATGGTCAGGTATGAAATGCATAACGGAGATTTGAGGATATAGCCTTCTTCGAGCGCATTCGTCGGACAATCGTTCAGGCACTGCGTACACCGACCGCAGTGTTCCTGCGGAATCCCTTCTCCTTCTAGTTCCACATCGACCAGTACTTCGGCTAAAAAGAACCACGAACCAACCTGTTTGCGCAGGAGCATAGTGTTTTTGCCAAACCAGCCGAGGCCACTGCGGTAAGCCCATTCGCGTTCGAGGAGTGGTCCAGTATCGACATACGGGCGAGTCCATATATCTGGCAAGTCTGATCGAAGATCTTTTTGGAGGTCTTTTTGGATATTTTGGAGCCAGGCAATCAACTCGCGGAGCTTGGCTTTTATGACGGCATGATAGTCGGGACCGGCTGCATAGGCGGCAATCCGGCCTCTGAGTTCTGTGCGCCAATCCATATGCCCCAGCTGGTCGGGGAGGGCAGGTGGAGCATATGGATAGCCCAGACTGATCACACTCTTCGCCTGCGGAAACGGAATGGTTGGGGTAATGCGCCGTTCAGGCTCGCGGGCCAAATAGTGCATTTCACCAGCATGTCCCTGGGCGAGCCAATTGTGAAAGAATTCTTCGCGGGGGAGGGGGGCCAGCCGCGTGAACCCACACCAGGAAAAGCCCAGAGCGGCGGCTTTGGTCCGAATCTGGTTTTCCATATGCATGGTTTGGTGTACCATGGGCGAAGAGGGGACTGAAGAGGAGGCAGATAACGGATTGACTCGGTGCGTATGAATACTTATCCTCTCGGATGAGCGGACTGTTTAGAATTTGTTTGCACTTGAACGAGTTTGGAGGACTGTATGGATAACGTCTTACCGCGCGCTAATGATCAGCTGCCTGATCTGTCTGATGGGCCAGCTCTTTCAATGACTGAACTTGCTGCGCAAAAAATTAAAGAGGCCATGCAAAAAGAAGGCATGACTGAAGGTGGGCTACGTATGTCTATTGTCGGCGGTGGTTGTTCAGGCTTTTCGTATAGCCTGAACCTCGACAAAAGTGCGCGTGAGGATGATACCGTTGTTGAACTGGACGGTGTGAAGCTGCTTGTTGATCCTATTAGTCAGCAATACGTGCATGGCACGATGCTTGATTATCAAGATGGGCTGAGTGGCGCGGGCTTCCGGTTTGTCAACCCAAACGCGGTTCGGACCTGCGGATGTGGAACGTCTTTTGCCGTTGACGCGAATGACGCTGACGTGGCGAACGACGCGAACGGCGCAGACAACGGCTAAGCGTATCGGTTCTGTAGCGCTGACTACTCCGAGGGTATGGGAATTGTTTCCATGCCCTTTTTTATGTATGCCACGCTTTCGTCATCTCATTTTTGACCTGGATGGAACCTTGGTCGATACCCAGGCTGATCTGGCTGCCGCGGCGAATTGTATGCTGGAGCAGCTCGATTTGCCGCGGCAGTCGGTAGAACAAGTCGGCAGTTATATCGGTCACGGCGCCCGCATCCTTGTTGAGCAGGTCTTGGGGCCTGAGCATGCGCACCAGACTGCGTATGGATTTGACCTCTTCATGCAGTACTATGCTGAGCATCTGGTGGATCAGTCTGTTGTCTACCCTGGGATTGATCAGGTCCTGACGGCTGCCCAGGCTCAGGGGATGGTTTTATCGGTCCTTACCAATAAACCCGAAACGCCGAGTCGAGGCATTCTGTCTGGCCTCGGTCTCATGCCATTTTTTGGGAGGCTCGTTGGAGGGGATACACTGCCGACGAAGAAACCAAATCCACATGGGGTCGTGTACTTGCAGCGCCTGACTGAGGTGTCTCTGGCCGAAACGCTGCTGATTGGTGATTCATCGATCGATATGGAGACAGGGCAGCGTGCTGGTATTTCGACCTGTGGGGTACGCTGGGGATTTGGCCCGGCGGGGCTGTCTCAGCATACCCCGGAGTTTATGGTTGATTCGGCTGAGGAGTTGGTGGCGGTGATTCTGGACTAAGAGGCCGTAAGCGCTCGGCTATTCTGACGGCTTGTCTCGTCTCTTTCACATCATGCGCCCGAATAATATGTGCGCCATTATTCACCGCAATTGCTGCACAGGCGAGCGAACCGGCTAAGCGGTTGGCAGTATCGGGCTCGTTGGTGATTTTGCCGATAAAAGATTTTCGTGACGCACCAACCAGAATCGGCAATCCGAATGCCCGAAAATGGCCGAGCTCACGCAGTATCGCACAATCCCATTCATGCCAGGAAACCTCTGGTTGCCGAAAAAATCCAATGCCCGGATCGAGAACAATTTTCTCCTGGAGAATACCGGCTTGGTTGGCAATCTGTACGCTGTGTGACAAGGCTTCCGTAATCCGGACAAGAGGAGCGCCCGTACCTGGAGAAAACTCGCTGGCCATAATGATGACCCCAGCAGCGGACTGCGCAACCAGGTCGGCCATAGCCGTATCATTTTTAAGGCCACTGACGTCATTGATAATCTGAGCTCCGGCCGCCAATGCAGCTCGGGCGACTGCTGCGCGTTTGGTATCGGCGGAGATTGGTGTTGGTATTCTGGCCGCAATAGTCTCAATTGCTTGAGCGAGGCGGTCAATTTCTTCGGCCTCAGAAATATGTGTTTTGAGGTAGGGGGCAGTGGACATTGCCCCAAGGTCGATGATATCAGCTCCCTCGCTTACCTGTGTCTCGGCGGCTTCGACCAATCGGTCAAGGTTGGTGTGGACCGATCCACCGTAGAAGGATTCTGGACTGACGTTGAGAACCCCCATTACACGGACTGGGGCGGTATCGCCAATGGGAACACCGGCGAGCTGAAACATACAAAGTTGTCTGTTCGTCATATGAAAAGGCGGGACAGTAGCAGAGATTTGCGCACAAAAAAAGAGTAGATTGTGTGCCTCTTCAATTGCCAGCCCCCGTATTTTCTTCTACACTACCATGCGAGTAGAGAGGAGAATAGGCATGATGAAGCTCTACGATTTTCCGCAGAGCCCGAATTGTCAGAAAGTCCGTCTGGTATTGGCTGAAAAAGAACTCTCGTATGAGACGATTTTTGTTGATCTGATGAAAGATGCACAGCGCAGTCCAGGCTTTCTGCGTTTGAACCCGTATGGAAAAGTTCCAATTTTGATTGATGAAGATGAGGTGATCTACGATTCGACGATTATCAACGAGTACCTGGATGATGAATATCCACATCCGCCCCTAATGCCGACAGAGTCGGATGAGCGCGCCCGAGCGCGCATGTTCGAAGACTTTGCGGATAACTCCTTTACCCCGCAGAGTAACGTCTTAGCCGCTGAACTCAGCAAGCCGGGCGATCAGATTGATCACGAGCGAGTCCAGCGCTCTCGGGCCGACCTTGTGCGTGTGCTCGAATTTCTAGAACGTCATCTCGAAGATAAAGAATTCCTGGTCCAGGAGTTCTCTCTGGCGGACGCTGCTTTTGTGCCACGTTTGTTAGCCTTGCCGTATCTCGGCGTAGAAGTCCCAGAAACACTCAAGAATGTCCAGGCCTGGCTAGAGCGTCTCAAGCAACGCCCGACCGTTCAGAAATTGCAACACGAGTTGGCTTCGTCATAGCCAGGATAGCTAGATAGCCAGGGGAGGCTTGTATGTCGGATAGGTCAGATTTGCCGGACGTGATTCCCGTTTTTCCATTACCGAATGTAGTGTTATTCCCAAACGTCCAATTGCCGCTGCATATCTTTGAACAACGTTACCGGGCGATGGTCCGGGATGCTAGCGGCAACACTCCGCCTCTGATCGGTATGGTCCTATTACGCGGAGATAGCTGGCAGGACGAATACGAAGGCAACCCGGCGGTTTATCCCATCGGCTGTGTAGGCGAGATGGCCCGTATGGTACCGATGCCCGACGGTCGTTCAAATATTCTCCTCAAGGGCTTGCGAGAATTTGAGATCCAAGACGAAATTTTGACGGAGTCGTACCGTCAGGCACGGGTGACATGGCGACCAGCCCACAAAACTGTGTTGCCTGAGGGACAACAGCAGGAACTCAGAGGCTTGCTTGAACGCTACTTGCCGCAGAATGAGAATGTTGAAAAGTTTCTGACTGACCCTGCTATTGATGATGCCTTCTTTGTCAATTTCTTTTCCTTCCACCTCGACCTCTTACCGCTTGAGAAACAAAGTTTGCTCGAAGCAGCAACACTGCCCGAGCGAGCGACGTGTTTACGTGAGATCCTCGACTTTAAACTCACCGAAACAAACCTGAGTAAGAGCCCGAGCGATAAATCACGTTTGCATTGAATTGATTTGACGTGATTGTCTTGTTGCGATTTATCAATCCGGACATCGCGCCAAACACCACAAACATCAGGGCCAGCAACAGCTTGCCCTGCTAGTAAAGAGCGTTCTTAACACGGGCTGTCCAGTTGTTTCTGAAATAGGATTCTCAAAACCATAAAACTGTCTTGACAAAGGCCGGTGACGCCTTAATAGTGAGGCCCAGAGTGAAACACAGACACGGCGCATACTCGGCGCGGCGGCTGAGTCACCAGCAAGATATGTAAAGTATGCAAAATCTGTTAGGGACCATACATACTGAACGACGGGTATATGAAACGTAAAGAAGAAATGACATGGGGGGAGCGTTTATACCTCCCTGAGATCTTTCGTGGACTTATCGTAACGACATCCCACTTCTGGCGGAACCTCTTCCTGCATACCTTACACGCTTTTGGGATGGCGAAAGACAAACGCGCCGCATATACCGTGCAATACCCCGAAGAGCGCAGACGTTATCCTGATGTCTATCGCGGTAGTCACCGCCTGACGCTCAAAGAAGACGGGTCTGTCCGCTGTACCTCGTGTTTTCTGTGTGCAACTGCCTGTCCGGCCAGCTGCATCCATATCGAGGCGGGCGAACATCCTGATCCGGACGTGGAAAAATTTCCGCTCCGCTACGAGATTGATACGTTGCGGTGTATTTACTGTGGTATGTGCGTAGAAGCCTGCCCGTGTGATGCAATTCGTATGGACACCTATGTCCACCCGCGTATCTGGGGCTATGAACGCCAGGATTTTGTTGAAAGTAAAGAGGTCTTAATGGGCCGCTCGCATACCCTTGCCGAAGGCGGCCGCGATTCCCTGATGGTTCAAATGCTTGAGAGTTACAAGGAAGCAGAAAAGCAGATGTCCTAGTAACACGGTAACCCGACTGGGAAGACCAAAAAGAATTGGACGTGTGCTGACTCAGTCAGAGAAGAAGGGACTTATGGCCAAGACATATAAAGAGTTGATGGATGAAGCCCGCCAGATCGTTCCCGAGGTTACGATCGACGAGGTCAAAGACCGGTTGGAGCGGAAGGAACAGTGGACGCTGCTGGATGTCCGTGAGCGGGAAGAGTATCGCGAGGGCCATCTAGAAAATTCGATTCCGATTCCACGTGGATTTTTAGAGATGCGGGTTGAGGAGACGGTGCCAGATAAAAGCGCGCCAGTTATTGCCTACTGCGCTGGTGGCGTCCGTTCGCTGATTGCTGCTCGGACGATGAAAGAGCTGGGTTATGAGAACGTTAGCTCAATGTCGGGCGGGTATACAGCCTGGAAAAATGCCGGCTATAAATGGGTTGCCGATCGGCAATTCTCCCAGGAGCAGATCACCCGTTACGCACGCCATTTTACTCTGCCTGATGTCGGCGAGCAGGGCCAAGCCAAACTTATGGATGCCAAGGTGCTGTGTGTCGGCGCTGGTGGCTTAGGCTCGCCAGTGGCCTATTACTTGACGGCGGCTGGAGTGGGGACCATTGGCATCATCGACCACGACACCGTAGACATGAGCAATCTGCAGCGCCAGATTCTGCATACCAACGATCGAGTTGGCATGCCAAAAGTGGAATCGGCTAAGATGACCTTAAGCGCTTTGAATCCTGATGTGAACATCATTCCAATCAATGAACGCTTGTCGTCAGAGAACGTCATGCAGATCATCGAAGATTATGACATCGTGATTAACGGCTGCGATAATTTCCCGACGCGGTATCTGATTAATGATGCGTGTGTGATGGCCAAGAAGACGCTCGTTGATGGCTCAATCTTTCAGTTCGAAGGCCAAGCCACAGTCTTTTCCCCAGACGAGGGGCCGTGCTATCGATGTCTGTTTCCTGAACCACCGCCTCCAGGCATGGCGCCGAGCTGCGCCGAAGCCGGAGTACTCGGCGTTTTGCCTGGTCTCGTCGGCTGCGTACAGGCACTCGAAGCGATGAAAGTGATTTTAGGAGCTGGCACGCCACTCATTGGGCGAATGATGCATTTTGATACGCTGAGCACGGAGATTCGGGTGCTCAAGCTACGAAAAGACCCAAATTGCTTGGTGTGCAGTGAAAATCCCAAAATCACAGAGTTGATCGACTATGAGGAATTCTGTGGTCTGCGCACTGCCAATGCGGCATAACGGGCAAATAGGCACGAATTCGTCGCTATGTTGGCCTCTTCCCACTGCTAGCCGGTGGTCAAGATGCTAAGTGCAATACCCCAGCCCGGGCATTTGCGCCCCTCCATATCTCTCTATCTCTGAGGAGAAACCCACTGTGACCCAAGACCTTGCCGCGCTCCAATCCGTTGCGCAGAAATTGCGTATCCATTCCTTGCGTTCGACCGCAGAAGCAGGCTCAGGCCATCCGACTTCGTGTTTATCGGCGGCTGATCTGATGTCTGCGATCTTCTTTCACGCAATGCGCTTTGATCCGACCGACCCAGACAATCTGTGTAATGATCGTTTTGTTCTGTCTAAAGGCCATGCTGCTCCAGTCTTATATGCAGCGCTTGCAGAAGCCGGTGTTTTACCGGTTGAGCAGCTGCTCGACTTGCGCAAAATATCGAGCATTTTGGAAGGCCACCCCACACCCCGCATTCCGTCTGTTGGGGCGGCGACAGGTTCACTCGGGCAAGGTTTGTCGGTTGGAGTCGGTATGGCACTCAACGGCAAGTATGTCGATCAGCTTGACTATCGTGTCTATGTCATGATGGGCGACGGCGAAATCGCTGAAGGCGGGGTGTGGGAAGCCGCAGCTATGGCCGCGCATTATCGTCTCGACAATCTGATTGGGATTGTGGACGTGAATGGTATTGGCCAGAGCCAGCGGACGATGTTTGAGTTTGATGCGGATGCCTATAAACAACGTTTCTCAGCATTCGGCTGGCAGACCTATGTTGTTGATGGGCATAACATTGCAGACATTTTGGCGGTATTAGACCAAGCTCAAGCGGTGAAAGATAAACCAGCCATGCTGGTGGCAAAGACCTTGAAGGGCAAAGGCGTTTCGTTCTTAGAGGATAAGGATGGCTGGCACGGCAAACCGCTCAAGAAAGGCGAGCAACTTGAGCAAGCCATTCAGGAAGTCTCAACCAATGGCAATGGCACAAGTCCCAGCGTTGCCCGTCCGTCTGATGCCAAACCAGCTGGAGCTGATCTTGCTGATCTTGCGGTCACACCGGTTCCGCTTCCAGGCTATGAACTGGGCGAGAAGATCGCCACCCGTACTGCGTATGGAACCGCATTGGCGAAACTCGGTTCAGCCAATCCTCATGTTGTGGCGCTTGATGGTGATACCAAGAACTCAACCTTCGCCGACAAGTTCCTCGCTGCCCACCCTGAGCGTTATTTTGAGAGTTATATTGCTGAGCAAAATATGGTTGGGGCGGCGGTTGGATTCGCCTCGTGCGAGAAAATTCCGTTTGTTTCGACCTTTGCGGCTTTTCTGGCTCGCGCCTTTGATCATATTCGGATGGCTGCCATCTCGGGCGTGACCATCAAATATGTTGGCTCTCATTGTGGTGTGTCAATTGGCGAAGACGGGCCTTCACAGATGGGTTTGGAAGATATCGCGATGATGCGGGCTATTCCAAATTCAACTGTCTTGTATCCGTCTGATGCTGTCTCGGCTGAGCATCTTGTGGCAACCGCGGCTGGACTCAGCGGTACAACGTATATTCGGACCTCACGACCGGCGACGCCAGTGTTATATGCTAATACTGAGGAGTTCCCGGTCGGCGGTAGTAAGCTGGTTCGCTCAAGTGCACAGGATAGCGTCACAATTATTGCGGCTGGAGTCACACTTCACGA
This sequence comes from Binatia bacterium, assembly GCA_965231765.1. GTDB lineage: Bacteria > Desulfobacterota > Binatia > Bin18 > Bin18 > JAAXHF01. Next base: position 602,059 of record OZ246887.1, on the reverse strand, counting down.
AGCGTTATCTGCCCATGAAATCTTGCAAACCGAGGACGTGCATGTCCGTGTCATTGATGCCTATTCAGTGAAACCGCTTGATGCTGAAGGCATTTTGCACGCTGCGCGGGAGACCAATAATACGCTTGTGGTGGTTGAAGATCACTACTACGACGGTGGCCTCGGGGATGCAGTGTTAAACGCGGTAGCAATCCACGGGGTGCAAATCCATAAGCTTGCCGTGACTGAAGTACCTCGGTCTGGAAAACCGACTGAGCTCTTGGATGTGTTTGGTATCAGCGCACGGCGAATTGTCGAAAAGGTGAAGAGTCTTGTGGGGTAGGAATCACTCTTGCCCGAGCGCTTCTTCTAGAAGCCGCTGAATATGCGGTCGGGTTTCGTTCTTTCTCATCGTCTATGAACGTAGCCTTGTGGATCCCTATCCCCGTTTTCGAAACCCCGCGTAATAAATCGGCCGTCCTTCCTTGCGATATTTTTGTTCAAAGTCGGTCAGAATAAGCCTGCCTTTGGGCGTGACCTGATCGCGTTGCCAGGCGAACTGCTGTAGTTCAGACACGCCCGTCAATTGCTGAACAATTTTTTCAAAATATGGCTGCACGTCCGAAACAAAAAAAATTGTCCCGCCTGGAACAAGCGTCCGGGCTAAGAGTGTCGCAAAATCAGCTTGAAAAATACGCCGACGAAAGTGGCGGGTTTTCCACCACGGATCTGGAAAATACAGATGGTAGACGACAACCGATTCGGGCTGGATATGGGTTCGCACTAAACAAGTGAAGTCCGCCCGGATGACAATAACATTATCTGGACCGTCACGCTCAATCAGCCGGGCAACACGAAATGCGCGCCGCGCCGCAAATTCGACGCCAAAAAAATTGTGTTCTGGAGTTGCCTGGGCAAGGTCCATCAGGAACGATCCCTTACCCGGTCCAATTTCCACTTCAACTGGATTGGGATTACCGAATATTTCAGCCCAAGTTGGTACTGAAATTGGCGTCGGCACGGTTGGCGCGGCTGGCATCTGATTGAAAGAGTGACAGGTCATAACAGGCGAAGGGTGAGCGTGCAAACAGACCAAAAAGACGTGGAGGGAAATCGTCTCCCGCACGCTAGCATTCTTCTATTACTGGGATACTTGCTGAGACATGTGGCCTGCACACATCGCCTGATACTCGTCCTCAAAGAAGAAACGCTCTTCTCCAAAGGCAGGTTGTAGATGATTGAGCCAGGTTGCGTGCGGGTCAAAACGGGCAAAAAACGGTTGCTGAATCCAGTCGGCATTACGTCCCTGGATAAAACGCAACACAAAAACCTTTTTGCCTTTGATGTGTGTCACTCCTTGTATTTCAATCTTACCCGGCGCGGCACTCATTGACGGGCCGCGCGCAGTCCGGGCCAGGCCAGACACCTGACTCATGGCCTGACGATAAATCTGCCAGGCCCGGGCGAGCGGCACCTCGAAATAACGCTGCGCACCAGTGTCACGTTCGACAAACATATAGTAGGGGACGATACCTAATTTGACCTGTGTCCGCCACAAACGTGTCCACACATCTGCATCATCGTTGATATGCGCAATCAAAGGTCCCTGGCCTCGAATGACTACCCCAGTGTCGCGGACACGCTGAATGGCTTCACGGGCGCTTGGGGTTTCCAGTTCCCGCCAGTGATTATAGTGGGCCATAAGGGCAACATGTTTGCCGCTTTGCACCAAATGTTCAAACAGTTGTAAGAGCGCTCCAGCATCCGGGTCGCTGGTAAAACGGTACGGCCAATAGCTCAGCGCCTTGCTGCCAATCCGAATCGTCTGGATGTGGGCGTACTCGTCCTGCAGCAACGGTAAGAGATAGTTAGCCAAATGGCGGGCTTTCATGACTAAAGGATCTCCACCAGTGAATAAAATGTCACTCACCTGCGGATGAGCGGTCAGATAGCCGTGTAGCTGGTTGGCATCTGTTGAGGCAAACTTGAGGTCTTGGATGCCGACGAACTGCGCCCATCGAAAACAGAACGTGCAATACGCGTGACAGGTCTGTCCTTGGGTTGGGAAAAAGAGGACGGTCTCGCGATATTTGTGCTGTATGCCCGAAACTGGCTTGCCATCCAAAGCTGGAACATTGAGGGATTGCTGGCCAGCAGGATGAGGGTTGAGCTTGCGGCGAATGTCATCCGCTGCAGCTCTGACGAGCTTGCGCTCAGCCCCTTGCTTGAGCAAGTCTGCAATACGGTTGAAATCTTTAGATTCAAGCATCCCAACTTGCGGAAACGTCAGTTGGAATATCGGGTCTGCTGGAATATTGTCCCAGTCAATGAGTTGATCTAGCACGTATTGATTGATCCGAAACGGCAGCACGTTGGCAACCACCCGCATATCAAAGCGGGATGCTGCCGAGAGCCGCTCAAGGTGCGGAATTTGCTCAAGGTGCGATTCAGTATAGGCATGGAAACGTGGCATAGCAGCCGGCTCGTGTATCGGTGATAGCTGCCGGGATTCAGTGTGTAGCCTTTCGTATAGTGGCTGATTCTGCATCGCTATCCTCTTTCTCTCTCCACTGATTTAAGCTGGATCACGCCATGTTCCGCGTACCGTTGCGCCCGTCTGCTTTTCCAACTCTTTAATGGTGGCCAAGATATCTTCCTGGGCATAGCCCGTTTTTTGATAATTCTCAATGAGGCTCTGTGCCATCTTGCCCATTTGCAGCGGCACGCCCAACTCGTCACCCAAGTCCGTCGCCAGACCAATATCTTTGCAAGCCAAATCAACCGTAAAGGTCGGGGCCAAACGATCTCTCAGGATCGCCCGGGTACCGGCATTCCATACAAAACTTCCGCCGCTACTGGCTTTGACAATTTCCCACAAGATGTTGAGGTCAACCCCAGCTTTGGCTCCCAGCGTCAGCGCTTCGGCTGCTCCCATCATATGGATAAAAGCCAACATATTATTGACCAGTTTGGCGACATTGCCAGCACCAATATCACCAACGTAGAAGATATTTGCACCCATGACTTTGAGGAGTGGCTCGCAGCTGTCATACACGCTTTTGTCTCCGCCAACCATGATAGCCAGGCTGCCATTCCGGGCGCCACGGACACCGCCACTGACTGGGGCATCTAAAAAGGCAACTCCTTTGGCTTGTGTTTTCTCAGCTAAGTCCTTGACTGTTGTGGGGGCGTTTGTACTCATGTCAACGATCACGCTGCTGCTCTCAGAGCCAGCTAAGACCCCATTATCTGCCAAAACGACTAGCTCGACATCTTTGGGTTTGGGCAAGGAGAGGAAGGTAAACGCGGCTCCCTGTGCGGCGGCTTGGGGGCTATCTACCCAACGGGCGCCAGCTTCCTCAAGATTGCTGGCGGCCTCTCGGCGTAAGTCGGTTACCTGGACGCTATGGCCCGCTTTGACCAGGTTCATAGCCATATTGTTTCCCATATTACCCAGACCAACAAATCCTACTTGCATGACTGTCTCCTTGCGTTCTTTGCGCTGTGCTATTTCTTTCGCTTTCCTACCCTTCTGTATGGCAGACTGCGTTATACGCGAAGTGCCTTGACCTTGTCTACCAGCCGGCTTAGGACATCGGCTGACGGACCACGCAGACTGACCGTGGCCAGCGGACTGAGATCACTTTCGTATAGATTGACTTCAATCAAGCTGCCGCCTTTGTCTCGGACGGCAAGAGGAAAAGCGGCGGCGGGATAGACGGTTGCTGAGGTACCGGCCACAATCATGCAGTCACATAGTTGGGTCTCGCTATAACACCGTTCCAGGGCATCCTGCGGAATTGGCTCGCCAAACGAAACGGTATCGCTTTTGAGGATGCCGTGACAGCCTGGACACTCAGGCGGGAGTTGATGCAGAGGAACTTCGGAGGCTGGAAAGCGGGTATTACACTCGATGCAGCGGATCAAAGTATAATTGCCGTGAATTTCAATGAGATTTTGGCTACCAGCCCGGCGGTGTAGATTGTCGACATTCTGACTGATCATTGCGCGCAAAACGCCCATATTCTCTAAGTCAACAAAAGCACGATGGCCAGGATTTGGCTCTGCCGTCCCGAGTGTTGTCCACATTTCTTTTGTTGGCCCAGACGACGATAAACGCTCTTGCCACGCTTTCTTGGGGTTCTCAAGAAAACGTTCATAACCGTTCATGGGTGGTTCACCATACTTTGTCCACAGTCCACCCGGGCCACGAAAGGGCGGAATACCACTCTCGACAGAGATGCCAGCCCCGGTCATGGCCATCACATAATTGGCTGAAAGGAGGAGACGAGCGGTCTGATTAAGCGCCTCGTCTGAGACGGTGTTTTCTTCTGACATAGGGGCTCCTTAGGAAGGCGTGAAACGTAAAGAAGAGGAAAGCTACGAGGTATTTTCCTCCGCATTCATCGTTCATCATTCGCCCTACTTCCCCTTCCAGTCTGGATCACGCTTCTCGGCAAAAGCCCGAGCGCCTTCATGCGAATCATCTGTCTCCATCAGCCAGTCGAATAACTCGCGTTCGAGCTTGAGGCCATCTGCCAGCGGCAGATCAAGTCCTTGCAGTGCGGCCTGCTTGATTTTCTGTACGGCGAGCGGGGCGCTCTTGCAGATTTCAGTTGCAATTGCTTCGCATTTTGTCAGTAATTGATCCATTGGCACGACATGATCGACTAGGCCGAGGCGCAGAGCTTCCGGTGCATTGATCCGGTTGCCGGTGTACAACATCTCAAGTGCCCGTCCAAAAGGAATCAGACGCGGCAGCCGCTGAGTTCCGCCGCCGCCAGGCAGCCAGCCCAGGCGTACTTCGCCCAGACCAAATTGGGCGTGTTCAGCAGCGACCCGAATATCGCAGGCTAAGGCTTGTTCCAAGCCGCCGCCATTGGCGTGACCATTGATGGCCGCAATAATCGGTTTTTTGAGTTCCAATAAGATTGGAAACAGGCGATTCGGTGGCTCGCCCTCGGGCCGATCAACATAATTGGCCTTGATATCGCTTCCAGCACAAAAGGCGCGCGCTCCAGTGCCGGTAAGAATACCAACCCGTAAGGCCGCATCATCGCGGACTTCTTCCCAGATATTGGCGAGTTGCGCATACGTCTCAAAATCGCACGCATTCAATCGCTCTGGGCGGTTAATCGTGACGTAGGCAATTGCCCCTTTTTTTTCAAACAGGACCTTTTCCATAACTCCCCCTTTGTGATTCCGGGCTTCTTCTCTCCTTGCCTTGAGACTCAGCACTCAGGACTTGGAACTCAGGACTTTTCCCCCTTACTAGCCAGATTGTTTTGGGCTCGTCAATAAGTCAAGAATGGCGAGAAAGCACGCCGGGGCGAAGCGAGATCTCCAGGAGAGAAGCAAGCGAAGATGGACTTTGAAGAGAGCGTCTGACTTTTTAGTCGCGCTTGATATACTGTTTCGTTCTAAGAAGAAACCGTAGGGTGGATAAGCGCAGCCACCATCTGCTGCTGTCTCTGAAGAGAATCTTTTGGGATTCAGGATTCCTCTAGAGTCTCTGGTATGTCTGGAGTAGTTGAAATCTCTGGAGCAGCTGGGACGTCTGAAGCATGTGGGGTATCTGGAACAGCTTCGGCAGTGCGGCGGGCAATCATAATGAACCCGGTATGGGCGACCATACGATGCTCGGGACGAACCGACAGACCTTCAACATGCCAGAAGCGCAGCAAGTTTTCCATAACCTCAATACAGGTAAAGCACGGATGGGCGCGCAGATCATCGACCAAAGTTTTGACCTGTACAGTCGTTGGGCTATATCCGATGAGAACACCGCCTGGGCGGAGCACCCGGGCTGCATGGGGAATCACTCGCCACGGCTCTGGAACGTCGATGACAACCCGGTCAATCTCTGGAGCCTCGAACTGTTCGTAGGCATTGCCTTGGGTCAAGGTCCAATTCGGGGCTTCGCCAAAAAAGCGGCTGACGTTCTCGCGGGCCATCTCGGCAAAATCTTCCCGCGCTTCTATGGTCGTCAGCGTGCCATTCGGTCCAATCGCCCGTAGCAGAGCAATCGTCATTGCGCCTGGACCAACACCGACTTCAAGAACAGATGCCCCGGGAAAAATATCGCCCCACAATAGCAGCGGTCCAACGTCTTTTGGATAAATCACTTGGGCGCGTCGGGGCAGATTGGGAATCAGGTGGGCGTACGTCGGGCGGAAAATCCAATACGCTTCGTTTCTGGGAGTCCGAACCCGCAGGCCTTCTGGCTGTCCGATAATATCATCGGCCTGGAGCTCGCCGCCGCGCAGGGAGATCCGGCCTCCAGGTTTGAGCGTTCGGAGGTATTCGCGGTCTTTGCGGTCAGTAAAAAGGACGCTCTCACCGGCTTGGAGTAGGGCACGATTGGATGGCATATGAGTAGTAATGATGGATTATGAATGCTGAACGGAAGAGTCGAATACATAATCATGACTGACTGGCGGGCATTCTCCCGCGCTTGCGCTCTACTTCCTGTTGCAAACGACAGAATGAGCAGACTGTGGCAAAGGACGGCATACCACACTCGGAGCAGGTTTGGGGTGGGCTTTTGTCCGGGCCAGCAAAAGCGGGTTGGGCGGAGCGTAGGAAATCCTGGACAAATGTGAGTTTTGTGCCTGGCATATTGACTTCAAGCCGATTCAGCATCTCTTTATAGATCAGCTGGGTTGCCCCAACACTATTCGGACATTCTTCAATCACATAGTCGATGCCCCGAAAAAAAGCATACGCAGCTGATTCTAGCTCACTGAGGCGATATAGGGGACGGACTTTACGCACAAATTGGGGGTGGCTTGGCTCAAGCACTGGCTTTTCTCTGGCCAAATACTCTGTTTGCCAATGCAGTACATTGCCTAGCAAGCGGGCGGCTTCGTCATCGAGATTATGACCAGTCGCAAGGACAGTAAATCCGGCGTCTATCGCGGCTTGATCGAAGAAGTGGCGTTTCATCATGCCACACGCAGCACACGGAACGCGATTGGTAAATTGAGCGGCGATGGGGACGGTTACGGCTTCTTCAGCAAGCTGGACAATCCTGAGCGGTATGTCATGACTGTCGGCAAACGCTTCGGTTTTGCATTGGGAGTCGCTCGAATATTCGCCTATGCCAAGCGCCAGGTACAAGCCTTCCGTTTGATACCCAAGAGCGATGAGGACATCCCACAGGGCTAAGCTGTCTTTGCCACCTGAGACCGCGACCAGAATCGGCTCGTCGCTTGTAAACATTTTGTGTTTGTGAATCGTCCGCTCAACCTGACGCTGGAAGTACATCACAAAACACGGACGGCAGAATCCCGCATTATGAGAGCGGAGCTGTATTTCGGCCCGAGCCCGGCAGCGTTTGCACTTCATAATCCCCCCGAAATAACCGAGCGAACCTCAATCTCATCGTCCAGCTGAATCACCTCATCGTCGGTGAGCAGGGCGGCATCACGAATAACCATGACCGTACCGGGTAACAGATCAAGCTTATTCAATAAGGAAGCCACACTCATACGTTTTGGAAATGTTATTGTGCGGTTTTGTGGAAGGAGAGTAACCCGCATCTGCGGAACCTACCATGCCCTCCGAGACTCGACAAGCGCGGCAGCAGTTTCACGACAGCAATCCTTGGACGTGTTGAAATTGTCCTTGACAGCTCTAGCTATCATGCCATACCCTGGGGAGAGATGGGTGCTGTTCTCTATCTTCCCGTTTATGCGAAGTTTTTGGATACTGACAGCGGCTGTATGAGGAGTAGAATATATGCCCCGAGCGAGTAAAAAAGATAAAACAAAAAAAAGACTTACTCTCTTTGATGACGATGAACGCTCAGAGGATGGCTCCGAGGAGGAGTTGCCAAAAGATGAGGCTGGACGGCTCAAGATTAAACAACGCTATGATGAGTTGCTCGGGATTCGTATCCAGAAACTCAAAGGACGTGTCCTCAACCGGGAGCGCATCAACAAGACAATTGAAGGGATTTATTTCATCTGCCTCGATTGTAAGAAGATCTGTCATAATCTTGACGAAGGCTTAGTTGAAGATCCCAATAATGTAATGAATCTGTGCGCTGTGTGTGCCAAAGGCCGAGGGAAGGGTGGCAAAAAGGGTCAAGCTGCTGCCTAGACTGCTGAACCTCTTCCTCACTGTCAACTCGTCTTAATTCATTGTGCAAAAAATTCATCTGTGACTGGACTGCTGAGCTGGATGCTCTCGCCTGTCTCTGGGTGCAGGAACTGGAGCGCCTCGGCATGTAGGGCGAGCCGCTTTGCCCCGGCTGGCGCGCCGTAGCGTACATCGCCGACCAGCGGATGACCGAGTGCCGCCAGGTGAGCCCGTATCTGATGGCGTACGCCGGTATGTATCCGAATGCGTAGCAAGGTCGCCTGAGAGCTGGTCTCAAGACAGGTATAGGTTGATTGGGCTTCTTGCCCTTTGTGCGGCTGCTCAGCCGAGAGCAGCCGCATCTGTTGGCCGCGTTTTCCCTCAGGGGCTAAAAAGAAGCGCATTCGACCATTCAGGCGTAGCGTTCCGCATGCTACAGCCAGATAATCTTTCTTGACCTGCCGATTTGAGAATTGGGCCCGTAAGGCTGTGTAGGCATCTGCCGTTCGCGTGGCGAGCAGCAGTCCGGATGTCGGTGTATCAAGCCGATGGACAACGCCAGTTTCGAGTCTGGAGGGGCTGGCTGTCGCTGTCTCTGGGTAGTGAGCGAGCAGAAAATTGGGGACGCTGTGAGTGTCCGTGAAGTGTAGGGCGATACTGGGAACGTTGGGCGGCTTGTCAAGGCCGAGTACGCTCAGGCTTTCATACACGACACGAATAGGGAGGTTTGGGTTGGGACTCAGTTGCAGCTGAACCTGGGCATGTACCTGATCCCCGGTGTGGACAAGGCGGCTCTTTTTGCAGGGGTGAGCGTTCAACCACACTTGGCCTGCTGTGATCAAGCCGAGAATGGCACGTCGAGAGAGAGACGGCAGATGGCTGCGCAGAAAGTGATCGAGACGGCTGCCGTTTTCGGCTGGGGAAACGATCCACTTGCCGTGTGGTTCGATTTCGATACTCAGTTCTCCGAGAGATGGGTTTTCACCCAGCCCTCTATTTGGCTGAGAAACTGGCCAAATGGGTTGTCGCCCGGGCTAGGGCCAAAGTGGGCTTTACGCATATAATCAAGCGCTCCGGAGTAGTATTCAAAGTTGTTTGACAGTTCTTGGAACAGTATAAAGCCTGTTTGATACAGTCTGACATCAAGCTCAGAGACCTGGGCATACGATTGGCGCCCCTCTTGAAGATAATAGTCCATGACACCAAGTTTCTCGACGTAGGCGCGAAACAAGCCGCTCATGAACAGGGTATAGTCCCCAACGTGTTTGCGTGCCTCTCGCTCGCGCCAGAGTGAGGTCGCGCCAGCTTGCTCTGCCTGCCGGGCGGATTTGGCAGAATTCATTTGTTCCGCCTGCTCCATCTGTTCTGTGAGGACTTCAACCACGCTACTGAGACGCTGACCTGTAGATGGACGGACGCGATACAGTTGATCCGTCCGGGCAAAAGTCGTCAGTACGTCTGCAACATATTCAATAACGGCCTGATCCCCCATGCCCAGCTCTCGGAAGCTTTTATGGGTACATTCCAAAAAAAAGGAATGGAGCTGATTGTGGCTAAGCGGCCGGCCTAGGGGCTGTTGTCGCGTTTGCTGCTGCTGAGAACGTGTCTTGCTCATATGTCTCAATTATACTAGCAAGAAGAGGGGAAGGGAATCACGTCCGCCTGCGTCTTGTCTGTCGTGCCGTCTAACCGCTGTCCGAGAGAGGATGCCTGTATGGGTACACATCTATATCACCGCTGGTTTTATTCCCAACGTGTCAGGCCAGTGTGTGCTGCCAGTCTCCAATTTGTCATGCTCCTGGGACTTCTGGTGTCTGCCTGTCATGCGGATGCCCCACTGCTTGAGGTGGTTCAGGTCAAGGTCCAGCGGGTGGGCTTTGATCCGGTGTCTCGCTCGCCAGTTATCCTTTTGTTGGATGAAGCTCGAACCAGGGTGATGCCAATCTGGGTTGGTCAATCTGAAGCCCGAGCGATTGAGTTGGAGCTGCGTGGAGAACCCGCCCCGCGGCCGCTGACCCATGATCTGCTGAAAAATATTTTAGTCCAGGTTGGGGTGAAGTTTGAAAAAGTTGTCGTCAGCGAACTAAAGGACAGCACCTATTATGCCTGGATTCACCTCTCCACGGCCAGTGCTCCGCTTCAAATTGATAGCCGCCCGAGTGATGCAATTGCGTTAGCACTCCGGTTTGAACGGCCGATTTTTGTGGCAAAAAATTTGCTTGAGTCCACTTTTTCCGTTGAGACAGAAAGTCAGCAGGTTCGCAACGGACCGGCGAGTGTGCACCTTGCTGGCGTGACGGTCCAAAACATCAGCGCTGATCTGGCGGTCTATTTTCAGCTCGATGATACGAGCGGGGTGTTGGTCGCTGATGTTGATGCGGCAGGTCAGGTTGTTCAGCCAGGTCAGGTTGGCCAAATTGGCCAGCCCAGAACTGTTCCGGAACAGTTGCAACGCGGAGATATCATCCTGACCGTGGCTGGCCAAACGATTCACAATATCGAAGAATTTCAAGATAAAATGGGCGGTCAGGCTGGCCAACCTGGACAGACAGTGGCCATGCAGATTCAGCGTAACGGGAAAGCCCTAGGGATTTCTTTCCCGCTTGCCTTGGAGTAAATTCTGGGCACGATACCGCACAAGAGAGCGAGGACAGGAGCAATGATGACAAGCGTTTTAGAAGACAAAGAAGACATCCGGGATTTGTTCACTAAGTATTGTTTGTATATAGACTCGGGTCGATATGAAGACTGGGTGAAATGTTTTACGGAGGATGGTGTCTTTGACAGCCCTATTCTGGGCCGTTGGCAGGGCAAAGAGAAGCTTGGCCAGTTCACCCAAAAATATCGCGAGTGGACTGGTGCGTATCAACCGCGTCACTGCGTGATGAATGTCCTCATCTCGGTTGATGGCACGCGGGCGACGGGTGAGTGTTATCTGCTTATGACCCACGCCGCGGAAGGCAAAACTGAGCTGGTCATCTCTGGGCGCTATGAGGATGTGATTGAGAAAGTCGACGGCCAATGGCTGTTTAAAGAACGCAAAGTGTTGCCAGATACCCGCCCAGCCGCATAATATCGGAGCAGTGTGAGGCCTGCTCCGTCTTGGGTAGAAACAGTAGGGTGGATAAGCGTAGCGCAGCCACCCTACTGCGCTTAAAACAGAGGCGCTAAATTCTTGGCCTGTGAAGTGATCCGCTGGCGGGCGCGTTGGAGCTGCTGCTCCCTTTCCGCATCTTTTTCTGCATCTTTGGCCTGTTCGTCCAAGGGCTCTTGCTCAACGGCGCGTTCCACCTTGGCTCGATAGGTGAGGCCATCTTGGCTAGCGTACCATACCGATTGGTCGCCGAGGGCCAGCCGTGTGGTGTGTCCCTGCCAAATCAGCCAGCTGCGTCCATATTCCCAATCAATAAGACTCGCTTTGCCATAGGGCGTTGTGCTGATCCGGTTTTCTGCTAAGGGGGTCAGCTCTTCAGCTGACCACAAGACGCCGACTGCATCTGGAGTGCCGTATTTTTCTGCCACCGCAACCCGGACGGGGGCACTGTATTTCATGTCGCGGATCTCAATGTCCGTTTCTTTGAGCGTATGCTGGACCGTCCAAGGGATTGTCTCAATGCCAACCGCATACAGTCCAAAATTTTCGGCAAATAAAAAGGTCACGATTTGATCCTGCCAGCGGGTCACCAGCTCTTTCTGGCTATTGGCGTGTACCAAATGGGAGTGCTGTAAGCTGCCGTCCGCGTTCCGATCTAATTTGGCCAAGTTCTGAACCTGTTGAAGGGACATATTCCACGTAGCTCCTAGAGGAGGCTGGGGGTCTAAGGTTGGCCGAGCCGGTGCGAGTCCCGTACTCATAAGACACATACAGCATACCAAAAGGAACACTTTTGTCGCCAAAGAAACACGCGTATGCATAATCTGTTCAGTCCTTATTCAAGAAATTAGAATCTTTTCGCTCGTGCGTCGCCGTCCATTGTAAAGGGCTTCTTTCCGACAGTTCAAGGCAGGGCGGGACCGAAGGGGGTACGGTGTATCTTGATAAGCAGAATTATAATGAGATCTGCGTCGCAAAAATGGGATTATGCCTACGCGTATTGCCGGGAGGCGAGGGTGTTTTTCGGCCAAGCTGTGATGTCTGCACCCTCAACAGCTTCCCGCTAAAATCACTTATGCTACCTTTGAAATCAAAGCGGCGTGCTCGTCCAAGATCGGCAAGATCTCATCCTTCTCGACCGACGGGACAAAAAAGATAGCCCGTTCAGCTCCCATGTCGCGATACTCCTTGAGTTTATCCTCTTCGTTTGGAGCGCCCAGGAGTGAAATTGAAATCGTTTCAGGCTTGCGTCCGGCCTTTTGGGCTCTCTCGCGCAAGTCGGCAAAAATACCCGGCATGTCTTTACAGCGACGGGCATTCGGAATCCAGCCGTCGCAGTACTGCACGACTCGATCGAGCCCATTTGAAGTGTGGGAGCCGAGTACGATGGGCGGATGCGGTGTTTGCGCAGGTTTGGGATAGCTCCAGATTGGATCGAAATCAACAAACTCACCGTGATACTCGGCCGTTTCCTTAGTCCAGATTTCCTTCATGGCTTCGATCTTTTCGCGCAAGATCTTCCAACGTTTCTTAAACGGCGTGCCGTGATTTTCCATTTCTTCAGCGTTCCAACCACCACCAATACCCAGGATTAAGCGGCCGTTCGAAAGTTGATCGACCGAGGCAACTTCTTTGGCCATCGTAATCGGGTCACGTTCCATCGCCAGGCAGATACCGCTGCCAATTTTGATATTCTTGGTCACTGCCGCTGCCGCCGCGAGTGCAACAAACAGGTCATGCGTGTGGGAGTACTCTTGGGGAAGCTCCCCACCGCCAGGAAAAGGAGTTTTCCGGCTGGCTGGGATATGGGTATGCTCCGGAAACCAGACCGATTCAAAGCCACGCTCTTCACAAGCTATAGCCAACTCGTCCGGGCGGACCGCATAATCTGTCGCAAACATTTCAATACCGAGCTTCATACTCTTACCTCCTTCATGGCGTGGGATTCAGCGCCCCTCATGGCAGCTCGCCCGGGCAAAGTCAAGGAATGACCGACGGTGTATTGTGTCTTTCAGAAGCAGGTGGCGTCTGGCGCGTCACTCACTGTGGGATTATTCGGCCGCGTCCTCCGCAGTACTAAAGACTAAACGCCCAGCCGCTTCCTGGGCTTCAATTCTGGCTTGTAGGTCTGTTGAGAGTTCAATCGTGCGTTCGGTCGGGAACTTGCCCACAGCAAGTGACGGACGCAGGCAAAACTGGTCCGGGGTCTTGATCCCAGCTTGGCTTTTAACCTCATCAATGAACCACACCCGGCGCAGAAAATCTGGGTTGAAATAGGTCTTGCGGTCTTCCTCAGTCCACTTTTTGACCCGATGGCCATCGTGAGCCGAGTAGGTCATGAGATCCGTAGTCATGTCCCAATACACGTCAAGCAGCATACCGTAGCCCTGTTCACCAAGGGCTGGATTGAGCAAATCGGCAATCCGGGTTTCGATAAAGATCAGCTTGCCGTCTGGGTCATACTCCTCAATCCGGAGCGGATAGAAGAAATGCTTGTCGAGCCAGTATAGGATCTTTGGAGCGTAATAATCCGAAAGCCATCCCCTACGCGCCCGTGCTTCGACCACGTAGCATTCTATTCCACCGTCTGAGGTGTAGAATGGATAGTGGTCACCCATCATTTTGAGCTGTGCGGTTGGGATCTCACGAAAATTGTTGGTTTCGTCTGCCAGGGTGATAGTCTCACGCGTAGGCGGGAAACGGATTGTTTCGAACAGCACGTCGGTGCCAAGGATACGCCACGACCACTCCCAGGCATCTCGTCCAAAGCCATCATCAAAGGTAAACGCCATATTTGGAAAGCGGTCGCCCCGGCGGGGTTGGGGCTGACGACGCACGCGACGCAGTGAGGGGGTGTAGATAAACATGTCGAGCTTCTTGGTGAAGGTTTTATCAACCCGGTAGCGTATCGACAGGTTCTGGCTGCCATACCGCCGAGCTGGCCCGGAGTACTGACCCAGGGATGTCACAAAGTGTTCGCCGGGTTTGGTATGGTACATCTCGCCAACCAGCCCTTCGGGGCTGGTGTGGGTCACCAATACCACCACATTGCTCTGCTCCAGCAAGTGTCCCCAGGCATTAATCGAAGCGATAACATCAGCGTGAACACACGACCAGCGTGGTGAGTGGGAGAACTCGCTTGATCGAAAGCCCATCTCTTCAGCTGTGTACGGTGGCGTGAAAGGGTAGGGCTCTGCAGGCAGATAGGGAATTTCGGCGTGCCGGGGAGTATCCGTGGACAGATCAATCTGAGCCCGTTCTTCCTCGGACAACTCCGACAGGGACTTCCAGGTCTTGCCTGGGTGCTGGACGCCTTGTTCCGCCCAGCCGACCCCCACCTCCGCAAACAAGCCTAGGCCCAGAAAAAAAGCGCTGACAGTGAACAGTCTGAGGATGGCGAGCGTCATAGGATCCTCACTGGCGCGCAATTTCGGCTAGCGTCAACAGTCCTTACGCCGGAGGCATGGCTGTTCGAATGGGGGCGGTCAGATCCTGCTCGATCATCTGCTCTGGTAGCTCGGGGCGGCGGGTGAGTGTCCGCTTGCGGAAGGGACTCCACAGGAGCTTCAGAATGTCTGCCGTCTTCATGTGCCGCCCTAACTTGCGCAGCAGCCTAAAGGTCTGGATTGGGCGGAAGAAGAGCCGATGGGCAAAGAGCAGTATATATCCCTTCTGCCGCGCTCGGTTTACCACCTCGCTCGGGAGCACGGTTGGGTCGATGTCCGAACACTTGAACCATTTGTACCAGTCGCGCCTGTCCTCAATAATCCCGCGCTCAACGTACTCGTGCCACAGCGGCGTGCCTCGGTAGGCACACAGCCGATTAAAGCCGAACGTGTCCAGCTTGAGACGGGCGGCGAAACGGAAACTCTCTAAGATGTCTGCCACAGTCTCGCCTGGCGAGCCAACCAGAAAAAAACCATGCGCGGTGGCGATGCCGTGGCGCTTGGCCTCAGTGACCGCCTGCGCAATCTGGTCCAGCGTCTGCATCTTTTTGAGCCGGTCAAGCACTTTCTGAGTACCGGCTTCGACACCGAAGGCGAGAAAGCCGCAGTTGGCCTTAGCCATGATGGGGAATTGGTCCACGGCGACTGAATCGACTCGGCCTTCGCAGCCCCAACGGAATTCCAATTTGCGGTCGATGATGCCCTGACACACTTCTTCTATGCGCTTGCGCTTTAGCAGGAAATGGTCGTCGGTGAGATAGATAGAGCGGTAGCCCTCGTCGTTGAGCTGCTGCATCTCGCCCAGCACATGTTCGGGGGAGCGATGGCGCCACTTTCCATCGGCGAGGGCCGGGATGTCACAGTACACACACGGGTACGGGCAGCCGCGTGAAGTCTGCATGGTGCAAAAGCGGTCTAAGGAGAGGACCGCTGGCACGTCGAGCGGCATCGACTCAATATAGTCGAGTGGCAAACTCTTGCGATCGGGGTAGGGAAACTTATCAAGGTCTTTAATAATCGGGCGTGGGGCATTCTCGACGATCTTATCTCCCGAGCGCCAGACCAAGCCTTCGACTGCCCCGAGATCGCTCAGGTGGGCCAGATAGTCAGGCAGCAGCTCTTCGCCTTCGCCTCTGCCAACACAGTCGGCGTAGGGACAGTCCTCAAGGATCTGTCTGGCGTTCATTGTGGCAAACACTCCGCCGAGGATGATCGGCGTGCTAGGGGCGGTCTGCTTGAGGTGACGTGCCATCTCGTGAGTGGCAGGATAAGAGGTCGTCGACAGAAACGAGAGCGCGATCACGTCTGGCTGCTCTTCGACTACCGCTGCCGCGATATGTTCGGCTTTCATCTGCGGATGGCAGGTGTCGAACATCCGCACCTCATGGCCATGCTCGCGCACGACTGGAGCCAGGGTCTCGATCCCAATCGGAGGGAAGGCCATGACCTTCACCCGTCCATCGTCAGAAGGTGTACCGCCAAGTTCAGGAGGTAATAGTTGGTAGAAATCCTCGTCCCGGACATAAATAAGAAATATTTTCATGCAGACCTCTTAGCCGTATTTTGAAGTTATTCAGGGGCTTGTCAAGTGTCGGCGATTGCTGCTCAATAGCAGGCGTAGCAGGTTTTACAACAACTTCCTTATGGGGTAGGTGCGGTTTGGCAGGTCCTCAGGAAAAAATTCTGGTGGACTTGGAAACCGACTGCCTTATACAATTTTTGTGCTCGCTCATTATTCCGGCCAACCTCTAAATGGAGTGCCCGTATACCTAATCTGTGGGCTTCCGCTCTGAGAAAATCCATCACGCGTATACCTACCTTTTCCCCGAGCCGCTTCGATGAGGAACAGTTCGTCAATAAACGCATCCCGACCACCCACTTCCACACTGAAGCCGAAGGTCAAAGCAGCATAGCCGACAGCTGTTCCACACAGGAGCATCAGCCAGATTCGACCGAGTTGCTCGAAGCAGATCAGCTGGCGTAAAGCTTTAGCGGCGGTCTCTTCGACGTAGTCGAGCCCGTCGAAGGCGTAGTAAGCCTGGGTAAATTTCAAGAGCTGAGGGACATCGCTTAGTTCAGCCAGTCGAAAGGTAATATCCATAATCTGTCTCCTGTGGCCCGGGCAGCATGGCTGCCCGGTAAGAACCGTAGCGTCATTTTTCGATGCCACAGATGACAGGAGGATACTCAGCTGTCTTGTTAGGACACAAACTCGGGCATGATCTCCTTCACAAATAATTCATGGGTCTGTGCTGATGCTGGAATAAAAATATTGTAGGTGATGCCTATATCTTTGATGCGGATGTCAAGATCACGCTTGACCTTGTCGGGTGTCCCCATCAACAATAAAGGCGAGCGGAGCGCAGTATCGAGATCCGGAAAGCCCAGGTTGGAGGCTGTCTTGGCCAGTGCCGGGTCAGTCGGGTCGCGGGTGAGGTGGACTAAGATCAGACCACTCAGCTCGACCTGCTGTGGGTCACGACCGGCCTCTTTGACGAAGCCGTGGAACATGCCAATGCGCCGCGTCAGCTCGGCCGTGTCGAATTTCACCGTCATGACTGGGTCGTTGACAAAGTCTCTGCCGTTAAAGATGGGCGGGATAATATTCAGGATGTCGGCTTCCCGGGCTGCGATTTTGAGCAGGCCACTACCTGAGCCGCCAAGCATCAGGGGAGGGCGGGGTTGTTGTACCGGCCGGGGGTTGTTGTATGCCTTGTTGATCGAGAAATACTTGCCGCTAAACGTGGGCTCTTTGTGTGTCCACATCGCCTTGAGGACCTGAATCGCTTCGTCCATTTGGGCCAAGCGTTCTGCATTTGAGGGATACGGATAACCGTGGGCTTCATATTCGTCCTGTTTCCAGCCGGCTCCCAAGCCAAGGGTCAAGCGCCCATTGCTGACTTGGTCGAGCGTTGAAGTAATCTTGGCCAGCATCGGCGGAGGCCGAAACGAAGCAGCAGTGACAGACGGAGTCAGGCGAATCTTATTTGTCACAGCTGCAATAGCAGTCAGGGTCGTGAAGCATTCCAACTGAGGCACATCCGGTGCGCCCATTGGTGTAAAAAAGTGATCGTTAATCGAGACGGAATAAAAGCCTTCACTTTCAGCCCGTAGTGCAGCTGCCTTTGCAGCGGCAAAGTTGCCAGTGGGTAAGAATATGCCAAACTTAACGTCGTGCATGTGATTGCTCCTTCGGTTTGCTGTTTCGAGTGTGTGTGGCAGTCAAGTGTGAGGCCGATAGGTACACCAGATAGTCGAGCGCTGCAATTCCCGTCCGATCGCGTGCAACAAAAGACAGTGGCAGGAATTGTGGGGGTCTGCTGTGTGAGGATCAGACACTTTTTGCCGCTCTTTTCTCTTGCCTCGTGCTGGGAAAGCAGGCGAGTGTCCTCATGCAAAGGAGCAAAAAGGGGGGCGCCCATGCACATCATTGATATTGATAGCCATTTCATTGTGAACAAAGGACTCGATGGCAGTCCGCTGCGGGTTGAGATTCTTTCCGACGGTGGGCATTTGATCGAATTTAATCGCACCCAGCTTGATATTGCTCCTCCGCAAGGCAAAGTGCCGCGTCAGAGAAAGCCGGCACTCGATGTGCGCACCTACTGGGACCTGGACCCGATAGGCCATGCTAAAGGAATCTCGTATTTCTTGCGCAGGTCTTCCAACGCACCCTCAACAGGGCGGCCTTCCCCACGCTGCAGCGATTCCAATCCGCGCTTGATGCACTGAATCGTTTCGAGCCGTTCGACAGCAGCAAGCAGTTTTTGGTAGGACTTGGCATCCTGAACAATCAGCTCGGCCTTGCCGTCAATGGTCAAGACGCGAGGCCGGCCGGTTTTTTTCATCTGCTTGAGATGATTCTTGGCGTTCCGCTGAAAGTCGGACAAGGAATGAATATCAGTGAGCTGGATCATAGGTGCCTCATAGAACATTAAATTTTCTGTAAATATGATGTTCTCAAAAGCGTCTTGTTTCCGCAATGGAAAGGATGGCCTGCTCTTCAGGGCAAGCAAGCTCCGCTGCAACTCCAGCCGATGACGTTGGTTGGTCTCTGCACACCAACTCAATCCGCAGCCAGAGAAAGTTCCGGTCTTTCTCCAATCTGCCACTCACGCGACAAATCTTGGGCACGGACCATACGTGCGTAATGGCCATTGTGGACTAACAGGCTGTCGTGGGTGCCTTGCTCGACAATGCGGCCTTTGTCAAGGACAACAATGAGATCTGCATTGCGAATTGTGCTCAGACGATGGGCAATCGCGACGGTGGTCCGCTGCGCGGTGAGGCGTGAGACGGCTTGTTGGATCAGGTGCTCGGTTTCGGTGTCAACAGAAGAGGTCGCTTCATCGAGAATCAAGATGGGAGCGTCTTTTAACAAAGCGCGGGCAATCGACAGGCGTTGCTTTTGGCCTGCCGATAGCTTCACTCCGCGTTCTCCAATCAGGGTTTCATAACCATCTGGTAAGGTCAGAATAAACTCTTCGGCATTGGCTGCTTGTGCCGCAGCTTGGACTTGCTCGTGTGTCGCGTCTGGGCGACCAAACAACAAGTTTTGACGGACTGTGCCATGGAATAAAAAGACGTCTTGCAGGACGATCGCAATGTGACTGCGTAAGAATTCGAGATCCAAGCTGCGGACGTCATGACCGCCGACTTGGATTGTGCCTTGCTGTGGATCGTAAAAGCGGGGGATCAGATTGGTCACAGTAGATTTACCCGCGCCAGTTGCGCCGACCAAGGCGACCATAGCACCTTCCGGGATCTGAATATTCACATCAGACAAAACCGGCCGGTCCGGCTGGTAGGTGAACTCCACATCTTGCAAGACAATGTCCCAGTGCATTTCAGTCGGCCGTACGGCGCCTGGCGGACTCACGATATCAGGCTGGATGTCGAGCAACTCAAAAACCCGCTCTGAGCTGACCGTCGCTTTTTGGAGCGTGTCGTTGGTATTCGCCAACTGCAAAAAGGGCTGGTAGATCTGGGTCAGGTAGACAATGAAGACAAACAAATCAGCGGCGCTGACCGTACCGCCAATTGCCATTATTCCACCTACCAGGACAATCAGGACAACGCCGACTCCACTGGTGACCTCAATTACGCCAACAGGCACAAACGATAAAGTGCTGGCCCGGAGCATGTCGTTATGCAAACGGCGGCTGCGCGTTTCGATCTCATTGGCTTGTGTACGCTCCTGAACAAATGACTTAATGACGCTCACCCCAGACAAATTGTCTTGGACCTGGGCGGTCAGCTCTTCCAGCCGCTCCCGCACCGGTCGCCACTCTGTGCGGACTTTAGAGACGGCGCGGTACACCAGCCAGCTGGCGATCGGTAATGGCAGCAAAGCAACCAAGGCAAGTTGCCAGTTGAGATAAAAGAGGACGCTGATCATCGCCGTCGGCAGGACACAGGCAATCGTCATTTCCGGAATGCCATGGGCGATAAAGTCTTCGATGGCTTCAATATCATTGATCGACCGGGCAATTAACGATCCGGTCCGTTGGTTATGAAAGAAGCGGTGTGGCAAGCTCTGCAAGTGGGTGTAGACCCGGACCATCAAATTATGCAGGACGTTAAACGACACCTCATGCGAGAACCGACCATAGCCATAACGACACAGGCCACGAACGAGATACACCAGCAGCAGGATGATGGTGATGGTGGTCAGGGCTTGGAACGTCCCGCCCCCGTCTGTGGTCCATTGAATCAAACGCCGGATGAGCAGCGGCGGAATAAGACCGGTCGCGGCGAATAGCAAACCGCAGGCGATTGCCAGTCCCATTTTTTTGCGACTGTCCCGGACCAAATATAACAGACTACGAAGTGCGTGCATGCGATCTCCCCTCAATCCTGATTGCCGAGCCCGGATTGTGACACATTCTCGACCTGACTACAAAAGGTAGGACTCCTTGACTTTCAATGTCTCTCTTGACGATCAACTTGCACATACAGTAAGCCATTTGTATGCATGACACGTCCGAGGGGACGGAAAAGCAGCCGGACTATGAGGTCAACAAGGAGGGATTATGGCAGCGCAACGTGTTGTTTCGGCAGACTCGCACATGACGGAGCCGGCAGATCTGTGGACCGAGCGGCTCGATAAGAAGTTCAGAGACCGAGCTCCGCATGTGGTCAAAAATGAAGGCAGACCGGGCTATTCGTTTATTGCCCCGGGGATTAACCCGTTTCCTGTTGCGGGTGGCTTTGCCAGCGGGCGGAGTGGCCAAGAGCTCAAAGACCATATGTCGAAGGGCTATGAAGCGGCACGGCCGAGTGGCTGGGACCCGGTCGAGCGACTCAAAGATCAGGAGATCGACGGGGTGCAAGCTGAAGTGCTGTACACGACGCTTGGTATGCCGCTGTTTCAGATGGACGACGCAGACCTACAGCGAGCCTGTTTTGAAGTGTACAACAATTGGCTGTCGGAGTTTTGCTCGCACGACCCCAAACGTTTGTACGGTATCGCTCTGGTTTCACTAGAAGATATTGGCGAGGGAGTCAGGGAATTAGAGCGCTGCGCCAAAGAGGGTTTGCGGGGAGCCATGATTTGGGGCTCACCACCAGAAGATAAGCCGTACGATGACCACGTGTATGACCCGTTTTGGCAAGCCGCGGCTGAGCTGCATATGCCGCTGTCACTGCATGTCATTACCGGCAAGAGCAAAGAGAGCAAAATTAATTTTAGTCAAATTGCAGTACAAGGCATGAACGTGTTGCACGAGGTTCAGCGATCGCTGACAACACTCATTTTTGGTGGCGTGCTGGAACGCTTTCCTGAGTTACCGATTGTATCAGCCGAGAATGACACTGGCTGGTTTCCCCACTACATGTACCGCCTTGACCATATCTACGAAAAATTTGGTACGATGATGAAAGAACCGCTCCCTCAGAAACCCAGTGAGTATGTCAAACGCCAGGTCTGGGCAACGTTCCAGGACGATCCCGTTGGGCCGGCGAACTACAAGTTCTTTGGTACGGATAATTATATGTGGGCCTCAGACTTCCCGCATGCCGACTCGACGTGGCCGGATTCGCTCCAGGTGATTAAGAAGGACTTTGCCGGGGTACCAGAAGACGTGACCCAGAAGATCATCTACGAGAATGCCTGCAAGCTGTATCGGATTGAAATTGAACAGTAGGTCGTTTGGTCGAGCACTTCTTCTCGTCCCCATGCGCTGCGTGGGGACGGTCTTATCGACGCTCTGCGTCGTCTCTGAGTAAGGAGGGATGGAATGGATACACATCGTTTTGCTATTGAGCCCGCTGAAGTGCCATGGAAAACCTTGGGGCTAGATGGGGGAGGGGAGACCCAGTTGCAGATGTACCTCAAGGGCAAGGATGGGGGACCTGAAGCAATCCGGGCTCAGATCTCAGAAGGCTACGAAGTTGAGCCGCACTTTCATTTGGCGGCGCAATTTCAGCTCTTGCTAGAAGGATCGATGGAATTTCCGATTTTCCGTCTAGATGCACCCGCGATCCATTACACCGAACACAATGTGCCGTATGGGCCGTTCAAGGTCAGTCGGCATGATATGCTAGTGCTCCACACCAAACCTGGCGGCGTGGTGATGATGCGAGATAAAAAGCGCCGCTATCAAGCCAATACCCGTGGCCGAGAACTCTCCCGGTGTGCTCATGAGGTGGACTGGGAGCCAATGCCAGGCTATCCCGATGCACGGCGTAAAGTCTTGATTCCAGAGAGCTGTGGACCCTCGGCTGAAATCGTTGAGTGTCCGCCGAACATGGAGTTTACGGCTGGAGCGCCTCACTATGGACGCTACGAGGTCATTCTGTCCGGATCTGCGAGTGCTGACGGGAAACAACTTGGGCCAAAAGGCTTACGCTTTGTTGACGCGGCTGAAAACGCTCGACCGCTCAGCTGCGGACCTGAAGGCGCGACCTTGATCGTGTTGACCTTCGATCAAGATGCGTCAAAGAGTTATGGCGGGAGTACCGAAGACGCGATTCGAGGTATGGAGAAGTAAGACGGTTTTGAGTATACGGAGAGCAGCCTATGTCAGATTGGACACCACCATCACAGACCGAGGTCGAAGACTATTTTGCCCGCCTCAATAATTGGGGCCGCTGGGGGGATGATGACCAGCGCGGCACGCTGAATCTGATCACGTCGCACAATCGCGCCGCTGCTGTCAGTTTAGCCCGCACGGGTCGGGTGGTTTCCCTCTCCCGTGACATCACTCCCCAACCGGCTCTTGACTATCACATGCTGTATCCTATTCAGCGTGGTGCGTCGCAGGCGGCCGTCGATTATTTTGGCATGATCTATCATGGCCATACGATGACCCATATGGATGCGCTGTGTCATGTTGAGTACCAGGGCAAGCTGTATAACGGCCGCAGCTTTCAGGAGCATGTCGGTCACGCCGGAGCGACGTGGGGCGCATTGGATGTGTGGTTCGATGGCATAGTGTCGCGTGGTGTTTTGCTCGATATCGCGTCGGCCCGCGAGGAGGGCTACGTTGCTGTGGGGAAACCAGTGACACCGCTTGATCTTGATGCGGCTGCTGAACGGGCAGGGGTAAAGGTCGAAGCCGGTGATGTGGTGGTCATTCGAAGTGGTCGCGACGCCTATGAAGCGGCCGTGCCAGACGCGATCCCAAAAATCTCGCCGCAAGGATTCGCTAGCGTGACAACCCGGCCGGGTTTGCATATTGCCTGCCTGGAATGGCTGCGTGCGCATGACGTATCAGCCTTAGTGTGGGATCTGATGGATGAACGTCCAGTCGGTTATGAAGGCTTTGTCTTTGGTGTGCATTTGAGCATTCCGCTACTGGGACTGTGCTTGATTGATAATGCTGCCCTGAATGCTTTGGGGACGGCTTGTACTGAGGAACAGCGCTCTGAATTTCTGTTCTCGGCCATGCCGCTACGTATTGCTGGTAGTACAGGCTCGCCTTGTCAGCCGATCGCGATTTTTTAGGCAGACTGACAATGATGAACCATCAACCTCGCATCGAAATTGTCTATTGCACCCAGTGTCGCTGGCTGTTGCGGGCAGGCTGGATGGCCCAAGAGCTCCTAACGACTTTTTCGACTGAATTGGGGGAGGTTGCGTTAGTGCCGGGGGGAAGCGGAGTGTTTGAGGTGCGAGTGGAGGACGAACTCATTTGGTCGCGTAAAGAACAAAACGGTTTTCCAGAGCTCAAAGAGCTCAAGCAACGTGTACGAGACCACATCGCGCCAGAAAAATATCTCGGGCATTCTGATCGAAAAGAGAGCGTGTGACCTTGAACTTTGGATCTTAAACTTTGGACCTTAAAAAGGAGGCAGTATGGCAGATACATTTACGAAGCAGAGCATTAGCGCAGCCATGGCTCAGAAGATGGTTGCGGCAGCAATTGCAAAAGCCGAAGAGCTTGGCGTTGGTCAAGTGGCTGCAGTCATCGACGAGAGTGGACTACTCAAGGCATTTTGCCGTATGGATGGCACCCCATTGGTCAGTATCGAGGTATCACAAAATAAAGCCTATACTGCGCTGTTCGGCATGCCTTCCCAGGATTTTTTCAATTCTATTAAGGACGATCCGGCCTTGGCGGCTGGTGTTCCACACATTCCGCGTATCGTGACCTTTGGGGGAGGGCTACCGATCCGCGTTGGGGACGCCGTTGTTGGTGCAATTGGGGTGAGTGGTGGCAGTGTGGAGCAGGATATTGCCTGTGCCCAAGCTGGCTTGGACGCGATCAGCTAACAATGACACGGAATTATTATTGAAACGGGTAGCGTGGGTGGGCCAGCGATCCACCCACCACCTGCTACTCTCTCCCTACTTGACCAGACCTCGCAGTTCCATCCGGCTGGGTTTTAAGACGATGAGTACGCGGGGTTGTTTCTTCAGCTGTTCTAAATACGCGCCGCCGCCTTCTTCTCCACGGTATTTAGCCAGAATCTTGCCCGTCTCCTCCCAAATATCGGTAGCCCGAATCTCGGCCTGTCCTTCTGCTGTCACATACGCATAACCTGTCACATCATCGATGCACAGGCTCATTCTGGAGTCACGAACCAGATTTTTGTATTTTGCGCGGTCCGTAGTGATAGAAATCGTGAACTGTTCGCCATCCCAGTTGAACCAGACTGGGGTCAGCTGCGAGCTGCCGTTGGCGCGAATGGTCGCCATTGTGGCATTACGCTTCTCTGCCAGAAATTGATCGAGTGTTCTCTGGTCTTCCTGGCCAGTCGCCAGTCCGGCGTTTCCGCTGACACCGAACACGATACACATGATGATAAGCCAGATCGTCCATTTCATCCATTGCAATTTGGGCATGCCTGCTCTCCTGAGGTAAGTGTATATCTCGATCCCGCATTTTAGTCTGCTGAGATGCTGAGTAAAGAGGAGGAGGCAACCGCAGGCGAAGAACCAGCAGGATCGGCACGCTTCGTTGACAGCCCTAGGCTTCCCAGGCTATAGGGCGCAGTCAGGTGAATGTCATGCCTGATGCTGAAAATAAAACTTGCACCCAACTCCAGGAAGAGCTTGCCTCTTTGCAGGCGCAATTCCAGCAACTCACACAGGAATGCCAACGAGCTGAGGAAGCCCTGGCGACCAGCCAGCAGCGATTTCATAATTTCATGGACAATAGTCCAACTGTGGCCTTTATCAAGGACGCAGATGGACGTTATGTGTATCTGAATAAAGCCTGCGAGCAGCTGTTTGGAAAGACGTTTGCGGAATCACAGGGCAAGACCGATTTTGATATCTGGCCAGAGGAAACTGCTCGCCAGGTGCGCGAGAATGATCACACAGTCTTATCCGAAAATAAGACGACCCAAAACACTGAAATTGCTCCCCAAGCGGATGGTCAGCATCAATGGTTGTCGTTCAAGTTCCCGATGACTGATGAAGCAGGCCAGCCATGTGTTGGTGGCATGGCGATCGACATTACCCAACTGTACGTCTTGCAGAACGAAAACTCGTATCTTCAGGAAGAAATTAAAACGGCTCATAATTTTGAAGAGATCATCGGTTCTTCTCCGGCCATGGCAAAAGTTTTGCGTCAGGTCGAACAAGTTGCTGGGACTGACGCGACCGTCTTAATAGTGGGTGAGACCGGCACGGGTAAAGAGCTGTTTGCTCGTGCTCTGCACAATCTGAGTCAACGCCACGAAAAGCCACTCATCAAAGTCAATTGCGCCGCACTGCCAGCTGGCTTGATTGAAAGTGAATTCTTTGGCCATGAGAAAGGTGCTTTTACTGGTGCGATCGCCCGCAAAATTGGTCGCTTTGAACTCGCCCATGGCGGCACAGTTTTTCTGGATGAAATTGGGGACCTGCCGTTAGACTTACAAGTCAAGTTGCTACGGGTGCTGCAAGAGCAGGAATTTGAACGAGTCGGGAGTTCTCAGACAATTCGCGTTGATGTCCGGGTGACTACGGCTACCAATCGGGACTTACACAAAGCGGTTGAAGAAGGCAAGTTTCGGGCTGACCTGTATTATCGCTTAAACGTCTTCCCCATCACCATCCCGCCGCTGCGCGAGCGCAATGGTGATATTGCTCTCCTGGCTCAGTACTTTGTGAATAAGCACATGCACAAGCTGGGCAAACAGATTGAGCAAATCGCACCCACGACTCTGCGCAAACTGAGCGCTTACCGCTGGCCAGGGAATGTCCGGGAACTCGAACATGTGGTGGAGCGGGCAATCATTATGTCTGAGGGGCCTGTGCTTTCAATAGAAGACAGCTTTTTACCGTCTGCTCCAGCTGCTGATGAAGCAGGGCAACAGACCGGACCGCTCAGTTTAGAAGACGTTGAGCGTCAGCATATTCTCAAAACCCTCAAGCACACGCACTGGGTCGTTGAAGGGCCAAAAGGCGCAGCCCTGATCCTGGAGCTGCATCCAAATACCTTACGCGGTCGGATGCGGAAGCTGGGTATTAGGCGTGATGACTATCTGCACAACCACGATATACAGTAGAACCTCCCAAATATGGCAGGTTTATTCTTGTCTCCCGCCTACTTTCTTGTCAGCCGACCGCTGTTTTCTCTTTGTTCTTGCTCTAAGCAGTTGATAAAGCAGGTTTTTTTACTGTTTTTGAGTATGTGGCACAGCTCTTGCCGTTTCACTTGTACAGAGACATCGTAGGAGAAAGGAGAATATGTATGGCAACTTTCGAAAAATCTATTCGTACCAGTTTTGCAGCTCTGTTGCTGGCCGGTGGTCTGTCTTCAAATGCCTACGCTTTGGGTGGTCTTGGGCCCTTTGGCGGAGAACTTCGACAAATGACCCAGGTCAAAGCAAAAGTGGTATGTACGAATTGCCGCATTGATGAGGTTCGTAAAACTCAGCCCAATAGCGCAGCAAAATTGTACCAGCTGAGTCATAGTGATGGACAAGTCGTGATTGAAGTGACTGGGCTGAACGAAGAGCACCGCTGGCGTTCTATTGTTGGACAAGCAAATCTCTTTGTGAGGTCTTCCCACGCCTTGTTTGAAAAGCTGACAGCAGACGAGAATCGGTTTCAGGAAATCCAGCTGACTGGGCTACTCAAGAGTACCCGAACCTTTCACCTGTATGACATTGAAGAGGTTCAAGATAGAGATCCACAACGAGACGCAGTCGTAAGTGTCTCGAAGATGATACTCCAGCCACTTATGTGGCATAATATTTGCGAATATGCCGTGTAACAAATTAGCCTGAACTGGTTTTCCCTCCTTTTTCCAGTTCAGGCTAGTGAGGGGGGCGTCTCTCCCCCGCCCTCCTCACACTTCTTCCAAGGGAGAGACCCATGTTAAAAATTACCCGCGTCTATGAGTCCGCTGGGTGTGTCACCTTACAACTTGAGGGACGCATTGGTGGAGTCTGGATTGATGAACTCAGACACGAATGTATGAGCTGTCTCACCCAGGGACGTACGCTGACGCTTGATCTGTCAGGAGTGCAGTTTGTCGAAGCGCCGGGAATTGTGATGCTGAGAGCCATGTTAGATCAGCGTATCCAACTTGTTGGTTGTTCCCTTTTTCTGTCTGGTTTGTTGTCACAGAAACAGGTGTAACCAAAACGGTCCACTTTTTAGATGCTCTCCTGTCATAGCTCATCTCTACTCCCTATTATGAACTGTTTTGGACACCAAACGGAAGACAGCATGCTGGTATGCGGTAGGGCTTTTATTTTCGATGCTTGGACTATACAGAAAAACCAGATACGCACGAGCAAACAGTATGAGATGCTTATCGTTTGGATCAGTGCTGTGGGGGGACAATGCAAATCGGGATGATCGGTCTAGGACGTATGGGAGCAAATCTTACCCGACGGATGATGCGGGGCGGGCATGAGTGTGTGGTGTATGATCTTGAAGCTGAAAGAAGACACGAGCTCGTTCAAGAGGGAGCTCGTGAAGCAATTTCTCTCGACGCATTTGGCGACCTTCTTTCCCCGCCTCGTGTCGTTTGGATCATGCTGCCTGCTGGTGCGGCAACAGAACAGGTACTGGCAGACTTGGCTGATCGCTTAGAGACTGAGGATATCATTGTCGACGGAGGAAACTCATATTTCAAAGATGATATCCGTCGGGCAAAAGCCCTCCAAGCAAAAGGCATTCACTATCTTGATGTAGGCACCAGCGGTGGGGTTTGGGGCTTGGAACGTGGTTACTGTTTGATGATTGGCGGGCCGGATATGATTGTCCAATACCTAGCGCCAATTTTTCAAACGCTTGCTCCAGGACGTGGACAGATCTCTGAGACGCCAGGCCGAGCCTCGCAGGCCAGTACGGCCGAGCAAGGCTATCTCCATTGTGGTCCCAGTGGGACCGGACATTTTGTCAAAATGATTCATAACGGTATTGAATATGGTCTGATGCAGGCATACGCGGAAGGTTTTGATATTCTCCGCAATGCGAATGTGACAGGCGTCTCTGAGGAATACCACTATAATTTTAACCTGGCTGACATTGCTGAAGTCTGGCGTCGGGGGAGTGTCGTGTCTTCCTGGCTACTCGATCTTACGGCAAAGGCGTTAGCCGCGAGTCCAGAGCTGGCCGATTATTCGGGCGTTGTTGAAGATTCAGGGGAGGGGCGTTGGACCATGATGACAGCGATTGAAGAAGCTGTTCCAGCTGAGGTACTCTCCGCTGCATTGTCAACCCGTTTTCGTTCTCGTCAAGCCCATACCTTTGCCGAGAAAATACTATCAGCAATGCGGTTTCAGTTTGGTGGACATGTGGAGGGAAAAGATAAAACGTGAAGGGTAAGAGGATATCGCTCCTCAATCTTGGCAGGATGAATATTATCAGACGTACATAGATTCAGTGTCCCACGAGTCTGCTCTTGTAGGGAAGGGCAGGCAGTGAGGAGGAATCCTCATGACACTTGTCACAGCCGGGCCTCTGTCTGGAAAGAGACAGCTACGGGTGCTCCTCTTGCGGACATGTTAAAATGTCTCTAACAGGATACCTGCAGAATTTCTACAAAATTTTTGCTTAAGTTGGTGGAGATCAAAATATGATTTCGCGAGGTTGAGCAAGACTCCATGTGAGGGGAGGAAAGGGTGACAGCAGCTAACAAACAATCCGTCATACAAGAATTCCGTCTTAGTGACCTGGTAGAAGAGTTTACTGATCAGAGTAGAGCCGAGATAGAACGCCTGCGCAGCACGCAGCCTGACTTTGACGAAACCTTGTACCAACACGCTGTTGAATTGGTTTTGCGTAAGCTCAAGCAACGGGATCCGAGGGATATCAGATGATTATTAAGCAGATCCGGGCCGAAAATATTCTGCGCTATACAAAGGTTGGGTTGACCAATCTGCCGACTGTTGGAGTGATCGGTATCAGCGGACCGAACGAGTCCGGCAAAACTTCGACTGTTGAGATCATCTGTCTGGCACTGTTTGGGCGGACATCCACGGTTGCAGGTCGGGAGTTGACGAAAGTTGTAAAATGGGGACAGTTTAGCGGTTCTATTTCACTCGAATTTGTTGCTCGGGATAAGAATTGTTACACGGTCACGCGCCAATTTGATCGGGATGGGACCCAGACCGCCCAGCTCATGCAGAGCGGGTCTACAACGCCCATGGCCCGTGGGAGAGAGGCGGTCAATGAGGCGGTTGTCCAGCTGGGTGGTTTTACCTACCAGCATTTTGTTGATTCGTTCTACTTGGCCCAGCGCAATATGGTTGCTCCCGAGGTTTTGAAAGAAACTGTGAAAGTATTGTCCGGGGTCCAGACCTTGGATAATATCGACGCCGAATGCGAATCTGATATTCGGACGTCCCAAGATGCCATCATTCCGCTTGAACCCAAGATTAGTGCAGTCCAGAAACAGCTGGCTGAACTGAATATCCAAGAAGATACGCTGTCTCAACTCCAAGCCCAAAGGCAATCCGAGCTCGACGGCGCGACTCAAGCCGAAGCTGATATTGCCCAGCGAAGGTCTGCTTCAGCCTCGCTTCAGACGGCTGCGACGCATGTAGCTGAACAAGTTGAACAAGTTGAACAGCTGGGCGCAGCTGGCTCGGATACTTCACTCGCTCAGTGGCAGGACAACGCTCAACAATTGGATGAAGCACTGGCAAGTCTGGCTGAGGCGTGCAAGAACGTACAAGACGACGTTAGTCCCCAGGCGGGATTGAACACTTGGGTCAGTGGTCTCAAGAATCAGGTCGCAGCTTTTGCTCCGGTCCAGGAGAAGGTCGCAGCACGGCGTGAGCGTCAAGTTTGGCTCATTGGAGAAGGCGAGCGTCCAAGTGCCGAGACGAGTGAACGTAAACCTCTCCCTGAACAGCAATCTGCACTGAGTGACCAGCTGGCAGCAGCAACATCTCGCCGTTCACTCATGATTGGCTTGGGTCTGGCTTCTTTAGTTGCAGTGCTTGCTGCCTGGGTCATGGCCCAGGCGTCTCTTGCAATTGGCTTGGGGGTCCTTGCCTTTATTTTCTTTGTCCTTGTGACATTTCGTGCCGCAGATGTACTGGAGTGTCGTCAAGAGTTGGAACAGGTCGGCCACGAGATTGAGACTGTTCGGAACGAAATTCAGATGCTTGATACAGTACAAGAGCTATCGCTGTCCGATCATGTTGCCATGCTCCAAGGTATTGATGATGAGGACCTCTCGGCCTCAGTGACAAGTTTTGCGGCAGGGGACGGAGCCGAACTGCTGGATGCTGATAAATTATCTTCAAAGGTCAGGGAACTGCGCAAAACCCTTGAAGAAAGTGGAAAAGGAGTCCAGAGAGTCCAAGAACGCTTAGAAGCCGAAATAGATCACGGTATGATTCAGATTGATAGCCACAACAAACAAGCCCAACAACTCGACCAAAAGATTGCGAATGAGCAAGCCCGACGTGATATTGCCGACCAGCTGAAGGAACAAATAAGCGGTTTTGAAAAAGAGCGTAGTGAGCACTTGCAGCAGATTTCAGTTCGGCGGGCAGCTCAACAGCTCCTTAAAGGAACACATCCACGTCTGTATGGACGCTTTAATATCGAATTGCAGCAAGTTGTTCGCAATATCGTGCCGCTCTTGACTGAGGATCGCTACGAAAATCTTCGGGTTGGCGAAGACTTAGAGATCCAAGCCTTGTCCAAAGAAAAGGGCGATTTCGTAAGCTTAAGTGAAGTCTCGGGCGGCACGTATTTTCAGCTTATGCTGGCAATTCGTTTAGCACTTTCACAAGCTGTTATTACCTCGAGCGTCGGTGGGGATGAATTCATCATTCTTGATGAACCATTTGCATTTTTTGACACCAAACGTACCCAGAAAACCCTTGAAGTTCTGCCTCATATGAGTAATGAAATCGAGCAAACGTGGATCTTAGCTCAAAGTTTTGATGATGAGAGTCAACTCGATTTGCATTTGTGCTGTTCGCGTGACAACGAAGAGCTCATTGCTTCAGGAGCGTGAGAGGAGACCAGCATGGATTTTGCATTTACGCCTGAACAAGATGCCTTCCGGACAGAGATCCGCGATTTTCTCTCTGAGGAGATGGCAACCCGGTCTCCTGTGGAGGATGGCTGGATTACTGGTTTCTCACGTGAATTCTCACAAAAACTTGGTTCCCGAGGTTGGATTGGCTTGACGTGGCCAAAACAATATGGGGGCCAAGAAAAAACGTATCTTGATCGCTTGATTCTTACCGAAGAGTTACTGCGAGCGGGAGCGCCGGTGGCTGCCCATTGGCTCGGTGACCGGCAGGTCGGACCAGCACTCTTGGCGTATGGGAGTGACGAACAAAGATCTCAGATACTCCCCAAAGTGACGAAAGGCGAGATTGTCTTTTGCATCGGTATGAGTGAGCCCGGCTCAGGGTCAGATTTAGCCTCACTGAGAATGAAAGCGGTTGATGAAGGCGATAACTTTTCGCTCACCGGCCAAAAGATCTGGACCAGTTTTGCCCATGTTGCTGACTACGCCTATATGGTGGTACGAACAGACCCGGATGCTCCCAAACACAAAGGCATCAGCGAATTTATGGTCGATATGAAAACGTCCGGTATCGATGTTCGCCCCCTCGTCGATATCGTTGGAGAACATCATTTTAATGAGGTATTTTTCGATAATGTGAAAGTTCCCAAAGAGTGGATGATTGGCGAAAAGGACCGTGGCTGGTACCAAATTGCTGCCCAGCTCGACTATGAACGCAGTGGGATTGAGCGAGTGCTGAGCAACTATCCGTTGTTCAGAGACGCGCTTCAGTACGCTCGTGAGACTGGCCAAACCAAAGATCCGATTGTGCGCAATAAACTTGCCCAAATGCAGATTGAGCTCGAACTCGGCCGCTCAATGGTGTATCGCGTCGCCTGGATGTTGACTCAAGGTGGTGTCCCTAATTACGAATCTGCAATGGCCAAGTGTTACTGTACGGAAGTCGAACAACGCATCGCTGAGACAGTCAGCAGTTTGCTTGGGGATTACGCGGTACTCATGCCAGACTCGCCTGCGGCGCGCTTGTCAGGTCGGGCAGCTCGCGAGTACTTGTACGCTCCGGCGTATACGATTCAAGGCGGAACGAGTAATGTTTTGCGTAACATTATTGCCATTCGAGGTCTTGGCTTGCAGTCTGGTCGCTAGGGTATGGAATGCCTGTTGAAGTAGATGTTTTATATTTAAAGTGTTTCTTTAAGAAAGGTTTCTATGTTACTGGAAGGAAAGGTCGCTCTGATAACCGGATCTGTGCGCGGAACCGGAGCTGGTATTGCTCGTATATTTGCTCAGGCAGGAGCACGCATCGTTCTGAACCAGGTCCGAGATGAAGGTGATCCCCAGAAAACACTCGAAGAAATTGAATCTGCTGGCGGAAAAGCTGTCTTCATTAAGGCTAACATTACGGACGAGAATGAGGTTCGTGAAATGCTGGCTAAGGCAGAGCAAGCTTTCGGTAAGGTTGATATTCTGGTCAGCAATTATGCTGCTGGAATTCCTCGCAAATCTTTTGAAGAAACAGCTTGGTCTGAGTGGCAAGAGCAAATCGATACAACGCTAAAGGCTGCATTCTTGTGTTCTCAAGCTGCCCTCCCAGGTATGAAATCGCGTCGTTGGGGCCGGATCATCAGTGTGAATACTATCGGTATCCATCAGCCTGGGCCGCATTATCACGGTTACACTTCGGCAAAGACGGCGATGTTGGGTTTTACCCGAAACTTGGCGGTCGAGGTTGGCCAATACAATATTACGGTCAATATTGTTTCTCCCGGACTGACTCTGACTGAAGAGGTCAAAGCCATGCTCACGCCAGAGGCCCGAGAGAAACACGAGAAACAGGTGCCTCTGCGTCGATCAGGAACGGTCGAAGATACGGCCAACGCAGCCCTGTTTTTTGCCTCTGATCTGGGCAGTTTTGTCACTGGCGAATATCTACTGGTATGTGGCGGGCAAGTGATGGAATGAGAGGCAGTAGATAGATCCCTGCCTGCACAGGAATGAGAGCCGGCTGGGCCAGAAAAAAACGTCTGATAATTTTTGTCCTGTCAATCCGGATGAAAGAGTATGTCGCCTTGGTCCGTCAGATTTGGGCATCTCATAAAAGGTGGCGGGCTGCACTTTGAGGGCGAATTTCACCGTCTCAATATTCCGGCTTTTGCTCGGCCTCGGGCGGATCAAGATCGTATTCTTGTGTATCTCGCCGCGGTGCAAAAAAGCATATTGCAAACGACGGGCGAGGTGGCTGAAGGTCTTGCTGGCCATCCGCTGTATAGCCGTAAATACATCAATGAATTTGTCAAACCGACGGAGTGTCTTCTAATCGCGTGATAGAAAATTCCCGTCTTATCGTCGAGACGTTCGGGCAGTAGGTCTGAGGGGGGACAGGAGCACCTCTGGGACATGCAATGTATTCGCACTCACGCACTGTTCGAGAGGCACTCGCTGTGTGTTTGCTGCTCTGAATACCGTTGTTTTCTCCTGTTTAGCAGTGTTTCACGGGAAACAGCTCATCTGTCACCTGAAGATTTATGTCCTCAAGTTTTACTTACAGCTCTGTATGGAATAGCCTGTTATATCAAGGATCTAACCTCAACATGCAGAATGAGATTTTGCTTATTCTTTTATGTAAACGAGGGTTCCCGGTGGGACACGGGCGTATAATTCTCGGATGTGTGGATTAAAGAGCGAAATACAGCCCATCGTCCAATTTACCTGCGCTTCATTCAGTGCTTTGTGATTAGTACCATGAATGCCAATCGCGTCACCCGGGCCTGGCGCTGTGCCTTTGTGAAGTGGAACCTGGCCTTTTTCTTCGTGCCGCTGATAGCGGTGCACATCAGCCGGGGTTGGATAATCCAGCAGCATAAAGCGTGACCAGCGTGGATGGTGGCGTTTGCCAATAATCATATACAGCCCCACTGGAGTGCGTTTATCGCCTTCGTACAGCTTGCGCCCGTCTCGGCGGGAAAAGACCATAGGGTAGCTGCGCGCCAAATGGCCATGCTGATACACATGTAGCAATTGGCAGCCTTTATCTACGATGATGAACACCTCCTCCTCAATTGCCCAGGCTAAGGTGCTTTCGTTGTCTATGCGCTGCGGCGGCACAGCTGCTGGACGGGGCTGTGGTTTAGGAAGTGGTTGAGGTCGAGGGGGCGCGGCACAGCTGAACATCAGCATCAGGAGCCAACAGGCCCAAAGTGGTCGACTTTCTCGTATCGCTCGTATCTCTCGTATCTTTGGAGTATGGGCTATCACTGGCAAATATTATCGGGAACAATGAAGCGCTTGCAACCGCAGCATGTGGGGGGAGTCGAATTTCTATGAGTCCGGTCATCTTGTTGGTTTTGCTTGCCTTTCCGGTCTCGCTGATCTTGCCAGCAATTTTTTCTAGTCTCTATTCTTGTCGGAAACCGCCTCCTTCTTCTAGTAAAATATGGTATGATGCAGAAAAGTAAACAGCACGTTTCGTGCTCATAATCAGAATGCGTAGGGGATGACGATGGAGTGGAAAACTTTGTTGCGTAGGATCGTTGGGAGCAAAAACGATCGTGAGTTAAAAAGAATGCGACCGTTGATTGAAGAGATCAACGCCCTTGAATCTGAACTTGAGGCGCTCAGCCTTGATGGCCTACGAGCCAAAACAGACGAATTTCGAGCCCATATTCAGACGGCGACTCAGGCTGTGCGCTCCCAGCTTGAGGATGCCCAAGCCCGCATGGACACACAAGAAGACGCTGAGGAGCGAGAGTACATCAAGGAAGAGTACGACAAAACGGAAAAAGAGCTCCGCCAGGCTGAGGCAGAAGCCCTTGATGACCTTCTGCCCCAGGCATTTGCCGCGGTCAGAGAAACCTCACGCCGCGTCACTGGCATGCGTCACTTTGACTGCCAGCTGATTGGTGGAATTGTCCTGCATCGCGGTACGATTGCCGAGATGAAGACCGGTGAGGGGAAAACTTTGGTTGCGACTTTGCCCTTATACCTGAATGCGTTGCTCGGCCGAGGGGCGCATCTGGTGACGGTCAATGACTATCTGGCCCGGCGAGATGTGCAATGGATGGGGCCTATTTTTCATACATTGGGTTTGTCTGTTGGTTCGATTGTGCACGACACCAGTTTCATGTTTGATCCCGACTATGTGGTCAAAGACTACCGTTTTCTCAACCTACGGCCAGTCGAGCGCAAAGAAGCGTATCAAGCCGACATTACCTACGGGACGAATAACGAA
The DNA here is from genome assembly GCA_965231765.1 of Binatia bacterium. Taxonomy (GTDB): domain Bacteria; phylum Desulfobacterota; class Binatia; order Bin18; family Bin18; genus JAAXHF01. The sequence goes on along the minus strand of OZ246887.1, from coordinate 566,344 downwards.
TTCGGCTTTGACTACCTGCGGGATAATATGAAGTTCAGCATCGACGACTTTGCGCAACGTGAGTTGCACTTTGCTATCGTCGATGAGGTTGACAATATCTTGATTGACGAGGCGCGGACGCCGCTGATTATTTCTGGACCAGCCGAAGAGTCAACCGAAAAATATTATTCTCTAAATAAGGTGATTCCGCGTCTGCAAAACGAGCTTGATTACAGTATTGATGAAAAACAACGCAATGCGACTTTGACTGAAGAGGGCATCTCCAAGGTCGAACGTATCTTAGGCGTCAAAAACCTGTATGACCCAGCTGAAATCGGGACGCTCCACCACGTCAATCAGGCCTTGCGTGGCCACGCTCTTTTTAAGCGCGATGTTGATTACGTGATCAAAGACGGGGAAGTGATCATTGTTGATGAATTCACCGGCCGCCTGATGCCTGGCCGACGCTGGTCAGACGGACTCCATCAAGCGGTTGAGGCTAAAGAGGGCGTGCGTATTCGCGAAGAAAACCAAACCCTGGCCACGGTCACCATTCAGAACTACTTCCGCATGTACGACAAGCTGGCCGGTATGACCGGTACAGCCGATACCGAAGCGGTTGAATTCAAGAAAATTTATAATCTCGACGTTGTCGTTATCCCGCCGAACAAAGGCATGACGCGCATCGACCATCCCGACATGGTGTATAAGACTGAGCGCGAGAAGTTTAATGCTGTTGCTGACGACATTGCCGAATGTCACGAAAAAGGCCAGCCGGTGCTCGTCGGCACGGTGTCGGTCGAAAAGTCTGAACGCCTGAGTAAACTGCTCAAACGCAGAAACATCAAACATAACGTGCTCAACGCGGTCAATCACGAAGCCGAAGCGAATATCATTGCCCAGGCTGGCCGCTTTGGAACCGTTACGATTGCGACCAATATGGCTGGTCGCGGCACGGATATCTTACTCGGCGGCAATCCCGAGTTCCTGGCTCGGGCAGAGATTGAAAAAACCTGGTTGAACAAAGCCACCCCAACCAAATCCAAAAGTTACGAAGAGAGCTTAGAAGAGCTCCGCGACGCCTACAATGAAGCGCTGGCCAAGGCAAGCCAGGAATTTGAGCCGAGCTGGAAGCCGTTTGAGGAGACACGTAATGCCGCCTTAAGCCGCATGTCTGAAACCTACCGGCCATTCTTGCGTGCCTCGTGGCAAAAGACACGCGCAGATTATCAACAGATAACGACACAGCTAGACTTTTCCAATGGTGGCCTTGATGCCGGCCTGCTCGAAAAATACGGCCAAGCCCGGATAAGCTACGAACAAGCTTTGCATGAATACGATAACGTCGTTGGTCCAGTGTTAACAGAGGACCAACTTGAGGCGTATCAGACCACTCAATCTGACTACGCGAGTATGTTGGAAGAGGGTGTCTCAAGCGAAGCGGCTGAGCGGCTGAGTGTCGTGCGGAACCGCTACGAAGATAAGCTTGAAGAGTACAGTCGGGAAATTGCCCGCGTAGCTGAAGTCTCCCTGAGCGATAATGGAGAAGCCACGCACCAGTTTGAAGAATTTCGCCAAGCGTATCAGGAAGCCCAGCACGCATATGAGGAAGCCGACAAACAATACGACGAAAAGCATAAACCGTATGAGCAGGTTGTTGCTGAAGCAGAGCAGCGCTATGAAGAACAGCGTCGCGAACGGGTCAAGGTTGTCGAGGGTGTCCGCGCACAGTTTGAAAGAGATCCGGATGCCTATGAGCTGGCCTATAATGAGGTTCTCGGCAAATATCAGGCGACGTGTGCTGAAGAACGAGAAAAGGTCGTGGCCGCCGGTGGGATGTATATCCTGGGAACTGAACGGCATGAGTCACGTCGTATTGACAACCAGCTGCGTGGCCGAGCTGGACGCCAGGGAGACCCGGGTGCTTCGCGCTTTTTTCTGTCTTTAGAAGATGACCTACTGCGCATTTTTGGCGCGGATCGGATTCAAGGCATCATGGATCGGCTTGGCATGGAAGAGGGCGAGCCGATTGAACACGGTCTGGTGAGCAAAGCTATCGAAAATGCGCAGGGCCGAGTTGAGGGGCGCAACTTTGATGTGCGCAAACATCTCCTTGAATACGATGATGTCATGAACAAGCAACGCGAGGTGATTTACGATCAAAGGCGTAGCTTTTTGACGAGCGAGAATCTGTCTAGTGAAGTCCTCGAAATGCTTGAGCAAACGACTGAAGAAACGGTCAGTCCGTATATTTTTGCAGACACCCCAAACGAGGAATGGAATTGGAAAGGCCTAGACGATGCGCTGTTTCGCCAGTTCAATTTCCGGCTCCAGATCAGTGAGGAAGAGAAACTCGCCTATGGTGTGGATGAGCTGAGCGACCGCATTGAAGAGAAAGTCCGTCAGATTTATACGGAGCGCGAGGAGAATTTTACCCCTACGGTGCTGCGCCATCTTGAAAAAGTGATTCTATTGCAAGCAATGGATGCCTTATGGAAAGATCATTTGTTGTCCATGGATCACCTCAAGGAAGCCGTTGGGTTGCGTGGCTATGCCCAAAAGAATCCGCTGCAAGAATACCAAAAAGAAGGTTTTGCCCTGTTCGAGCAACTCCATGACCGCATGCGGATTGATGTAGTAGAGAAACTCTTCACGGTCCAGATCGCCCGCCAAGAAGACGTACAACAGATGGAAGCCCGTCGGGCAGAGGCGCGACGAAAAGTCACAGTCAACCACGCTGACCCTGCTGGACAGGCGCAGGTAGCACAACCCGCCCAGGTAAAACGCGAAGAGCCAAAAGTTGGACGGAATGATCCGTGCCCGTGTGGCAGCAGGCGGAAATATAAAAAGTGCCATGGAGCCTAAGCTCTTAGCTCTTTCCGGAGGAAACAATGCGGGTGAAGGTCGAGAAAAAGCCGATTGTTGTGCCAGGCTTCCGTTTTGCCGGGGTATCGTGCGGCATTAAGCCGAGTAAAAAAAAGGACTTATCGCTGATCGTCTCGGACGTTCCAGCTACCGCCACGGCAGCCTTTACCACGAACCAGGTGAAAGGCGCGCCTGTTCTGGTTGGCCAAGAGCGCATGCGGGCCGGAAAACTACAGGCGATTGTCATCAATAGTGGCATCGCTAATGTCTCGACGGGAGAGTCTGGCATTCGCTTGGCCCATCATTCGTGCAGCCTGGTTGGACGCACTCTCGACATTGACGATGCACTCGTCCTGCCATCCTCGACGGGAAAAATTGGTGTCTTACCGCCCTGGGAAAAAATGCGTCCAGGCATTCTTGAGGTGTGTGAGAATCTCTCACCAAAGGGATTTTGGGATGCGATGGCTGGTATCATGACTACCGACGCTTTCCCCAAAGCCTCCGTCCGTACGGTGAAAGTCGGCGGAAAGGAAGTCACTATCGCTGGCATGGCTAAAGGCGCGGGCATGATCAATCCCAATATGGCGACCATGCTGTGCTATGTGGTGACTGACGCAGCCGTAGCAACACCAACGTTACGTCAAACGCTTGATATGACTCTTGGCGATTCTTTTAATGCGATCAGTGTTGATGGCGATACCAGCACGAGTGATACGATTGTCCTCATGGCCAATGGTGTGGCGGGCAATCGACTGGTCCAAGGCTCGGGCAAAGACGTGCAGACATTGAGAACAGCAGTCGGAGAAATTTTGTGTGAACTTGCCCGCCTGTGTGTGAAAGACGGGGAGGGCGCCACCCGCGTCGTTGATATCTACGTCCGGGGCGCAAAAAATGATACGGACGCGCAGAAGATCGCCCGGACGGTGGCCTATTCACCACTGGTGAAGACAGCCTTTTTTGGTGGCGATCCGAACTGGGGTAGGATTGCCTGCGCCGTCGGCTATGCCGGGGTGCCACTCGATCAGGATAAATTAAATATAACTGTAGGTGATATATTGATCGGTCGCGACGGTATGAGCACGGGAGCTCAGAATGAAAAACGGGCGGCGGCTGTCATGAAGCAGCCTGAGTTTTCTATCACCGTTGATCTGCGTGGCGGCAAAGGCACGGCGCATGTTGTCACCTCGGATCTTTCAACCGGCTACGTACATTTTAATTCTGCGTACTCGACCTAAGCTCAAGACGTTCAAGCGGGGGGAAAAATGACTGCAACCCATAAAATCATCGACGCCGATGGACACATCGTCGAGCCACCGGTTGTGTGGCAAGAGTATATTGAGTTGGCTTTTCGCGACCGTATTCCCCAAGTCGTCAAAGATGATGAAGGCGTGGACCGGATGAAGGTTGAAGGCCAGATCCTGCCTCGCAGCCCGATGATGATTGCAGCCATGTGTATCCCGGGTGGCCTGAGCAACCCTGAACAGGCCCGCCAGTTATCGTGGGAAGACCTCCGCCCCGGCAGCTTTGAGCCACACGCGCGCATCAAAGACATGGATCTCGATGGCATTGATGTCTCGATTCTGTATCCCTCGCTCGGCCTGGCCTACGGCGGTTTGCCCGACCCACAGCTCGCTGCTGCGTCCTGCCGCGCCTACAACAACTGGATGGCTGATTTTTGCCGACCCTATCCGGATCGACTCTTTCACATGGCACCGGTCCCGATGATCGACGTTGCGGCAGCCATACAAGAGATGCGCCGAGTTGTCAAAGAACACGGTGTGAAGGCGGTGACCATCCGTCCCAACCCGTATAATGACCGCCGACTCAACGACCCCGCCTATGATCTATTTTGGGCCGAAGCCCAAGAATTAGACTGTACTGTGGCTGTTCACAGTGCGGTCATCGGTGAACTCCCGACTGCTGGATTTGATCGCTATCCGAACTTCTTCCAGCGTATGATTATCGCCCATCCGTTTGAACAACAGATGGCTTGTATGGACCTCACCTGTGGTGGGGTATTGGAGAAATACCCCAAGCTGCGTATCGCTATCCTTGAATCAGGCGGCGGCTGGCTAGCCTATTGGCTGGCCCGGCTCGATGAGTTCGCCGAAAAGATTGGCCACATGCTGCCACCGCTGACGCTCAAACCCAGCGAATATTTTCATCGGCAGTGTTTCCTATCGTGCGAGCCTGACGATGTCGCCCTCAAAACCGCTGGGGTACTCGGTACTGACAAGGTATTGATGTGGGCATCCGACTACCCACATTTTGACTGTGTTTTTCCTGGTGTCGTAGACGAGCTCAAAGAATACTGTGAGCCGCTGCCCGCAAGTGCGCAGCGGAATATTATGAGTGAGAATGCGGCCCGCTGTTACGGTCTGTAGATGCTGATGCAGTCGCGGAGCCCTTTATCTGTTCCCCGGGTGGCAGGGGCATCTTGCCCCTGATAGACCACGGGCTGGAAGCCCGTGCCACAGTACCGCTTACGCGTTCCCGAATTGAATCAATTCGATGACCGTTCCGTCTGGATCGGTGAAACATACAAACGCATCAGAATCTCCAGCCCGTGCAGAACTGAGCCGAGGCATCCACTGCGGTTCTGAGAAAAATTCAACGCCTTCGATCTTTGCGGCTTTCACCGTGTCACACACTTCTTGCAAATGATCCGTCACCAGCGCAATCCGGGCCAGGCCAGCCTGGTATAAATGAGGCGGCGGTTTCCCTTCCGTTTTGGGACTTTTCCATTCAAGCAGATCCAGTCGGGTGGCGTGTTTGTCGTCGCCGATTTGGAGCAGTGCCGCGCGGCCAAGCGGCCGAGAAATCTTTAAGCCGCGCGCTAAAAATTTGTTACCCACTTCGCCCAGATCTCGTACAACCTGAAATCCCAGCAGTTGATAGAATGCTAAGGAGCGTTCAAAGTTGGTAACATTCACGTTGATATGATAAATGCCTTTGACCATAATTCACTCTCCATAATCTGATTTCCGTTTGACCGCAAGGAGAGACTCTGTGGCGAGGCGTAGGAGGTCTAGGGTGACAACAATTCAATCCAGTCCGGTCTCGAGTCCAGTTATTGACGCCGACGGTCATGTCCTGGAACCGGCCGATATGTATACCACGTATATTGACCCGCGGTTCCGGGATCGCGCGCTACGCATCGCCTGTGATGAGAAGGGTCACGAAAATCTGATCATTGATAACAAGCCGTACCAAAGCACCACTATGCGGGGGAACCTCGGGGCAATCGGTGGCATCGGCATGGACCCCAAACTTTTATATAAACGCGGGGCTGTAACCTATGCCGAAGGCTCTCCGCTCGGCGGGTATAACCCAAAAGCACGCCTCAAAGTCATGGATGAAGAGGGCATCGACATTGCGCTGCTGTACCCGACGCTCGGCATTTTTTGGGAAGGTGCCGTCCAGGACGCCCAACTCGCGACTGCCTATACCCGCGCCTACAACCGTTGGATCGTAGAGTTTTGTCAGGAGAATCCTAAACGCCTGTACCCTATTGCGCATATCTCGCTACTCGACCCTGAGGGAGCAATCGAAGAAACCCTCCGAGCGCGCAAAGAGGGCTGCATCGGTGTGTATCTCTCCCCAGATCTTGCTGCCCGTCGGGATAAACGCCTGGACGATCCGTCTTTCGAGCGTTTTTGGGAAACAGTTCAGGACCTTCAGATGCCAATTGCCTTCCATGTGGTGGTACGTGAGGAGCAAACGTTTCACGAGTGGACGCGCCGTTTAGATGGCAGGCCAGGGCCACTGGGACTGTTTGGGCACTCGTTTCTTGGCATTGACGTTATGACTGCTTTCACCTCGATGCTGACCCTTGGCATGTTCGAAAAATACCCGCGCTTGAAATGCGCGGTCCTTGAAGCTGGAGCAAGCTGGATAGGAGCCTGGCTCGACCGCATGGATTACAAAAGTGAAGTCACCCAGTTCATGTCTCCCAACACGCTCAAACCCAGCGAGTATTTTTACCGCCAGTGTTTAGTCTCGGCCGATCCTGACGAGAGCATGACCGCACAAATTGTCCAGCACATGGGTGCCGACTATTTTCTCTGGGCATCGGACTACCCGCATGTCGATGCCTCGTTTGGCGTGGTCAAGGAAATGAAAGAGCGTCTCGCACCACTTCCCGAGGCAGATCAGCGTAAAGTCTTAGGTGAGAATGCGATGCGCTTCTATCAGATCTCATCGCTCTCTTAGCTTTTACACTCATACTTTGCAGAGAAGGAGTTCCCATGACTGAAGAGCAGGCCGCACTTATCGACGTTTTATACACTGGACGACGGAATAGTGCCGAACCGTCCGGGATCGATAGTGTCCAATTCGGATTAGAAGATGCGCTGGAAATGCAATTGGCGGTCCTCGATCGTTTTACTGCCGCAGGTGAGCCACTTGGTGGCTGGAAGGTCGGACTCACATCTGGAAAAGCTCGCGACCGTATGGGCGAAGGCTTTCGGCCGTTTGGGTATGTCTTGCGCAGCCGCATTTTAGATTCTGGAGCAGCCGTCCAACGCGCGCATATCCTCAACTGTCGTATCGAACCTGAACTGTGTCTGATTATGGGCTCCGCGCTGTCCGGAGATAATGTTGGTGCTGCCGCAGCCAAAGCCGCAGTCCGAGCGGTTGCCCCAGCGTTTGAGATTAATGAGGTTCGGGTCGGCCCTGACAAAGGCTCAGCACCACTCTTAGCCGATGGCCTGGCGAACTGGGGGATCGTCGTCGGACCCGAAGCGTCAGTCCGCGACGGACTGATTCACACCACAGTCGAGTTTTCCTGCGACGGGCAGGTGGTTGAAACCAAGACGCCCGGCGAAACCATGGATGACCCGTATCTGTCACTGTCACGTTTGTGTCGGCTGCTGCACAAATATGGTCGAGGTTTAGAACCTGGACAACCAGTCATTACCGGCTCATTTTGTCACTATGCGATTACGCAGCCGGGAACGTACCGGGCGAATTTTTCTGATATTGGGGAAGTACTGGTAGAGTTTGCTTAGCAAGTTGAGGGATTGATTGAATAGCTCGACCGTCTTCTCTGGTAATTCTTTGACAATTTTTCTAAAAGGGCTTTGGCTGGGCATCTTGCCTTTGAGAGGTCACGGGCTGGAAGCCCGCGCCACAAGGCTGGACTGTGTGTTTTTCCCGCTACGACTAGTCAAACATCAACACCGTCCGCGTCACTTCTCCGGCTTCCATAGCGCGAAAGGCGTCGTTGACGTCCTCTAAACGCGCTCGGCGACTAATCATATCGTCGAGGTTCAAACGCCCTTGGCGATAGAACTCGATGTATTTCGGGGTATCGAGTTGAAAACGATTGGAGCCCATGTAGCAGCCCTGAATACGCTTTTCCACAAAAAAGTGACCAGCTGTGAGTTCAAGCTTTTGACCCGGGGGAATCGCCCCAACTATGGTTGCCAGTCCGCGTGGTGCTAGACAGTATAAACACTGCTCAGCGAGCAGCTTGTTGCCAACCGCGTCAAAGGAAAAATCCACGCCACCACTGCTGAGCCGTTTGATCTCTCTGACCGGATCGCCGCTAGAGCCATTAATTGTATCCGTCGCCCCAAAATGTTTGGCTGTCTCTAGTTTCTGGTCAAGCAAATCGATAGCAATGATCTGGCGGGCGCCCGCAATCCGTGCGCCCTGGATCACTGAAATACCAACTCCTCCTGCACCAAAGACTGCTACCGAAGAGCCTGGCGTAACGTGCGCAGTGTTTAAGGCTGCCCCGGTACCTGTGGTAACGGCACAGCCCAGCAAAGCCGCACGATCCAGCGGAATATCATCCGCGACTTTCACCACTGAGCGTTCGTGTAACAGCATTTTCTCGGCAAAAGATGCCAGATCCGCAAACTGGGCAACTGGGTCGCCTTTTTGTGTGAGGCGTGGCTGTGAGCCCTTTGGCCGCAGGCACGCTGAGCGGTTGCTACACAGATGCAGATAGCCTGACAAACACTGCGTACACGTTCCGCAATACATTGACGTACACGCCACCACATGATCACCTGCTTGCACGGCTCTGACTTCACTGCCAATGGCCTCGATAATACCGGCTGGTTCATGGCCGAGCACGGCAGGTAAACGCACCGGTAGGTTGCCGTGTAAGGCATGGAGGTCGCTGTGGCACACGCCACTGGCGACGGTCTGGATTAAAACTTCATGCGGACCAGGGGCGTCGATTTCTACAGTCTCGATACTCAGCGGTTTGTGTGCTTCACGAAATAGGGCGGCTTTGATTTGCATAGTTTTTCCTTTGGACCTGTTCCTTTTTCTCCCTCCAGGGCGAGGGAAGCGGAAGCTGCGAGTTGAGACGAACAGTCTTGGTCAATTTCGAGTTACAGCCCATACACCCGCGTGACGTTTTCGCCCAAGATCTTCTGCCGGGTCGATTCTGACATCGGGGCGACCAGCTCACTCAACTCTTCCATATAATTATCTGGGTGGTCTGGATGCGGGAAATCTGAAGCCCAGAAGAATTTATCCGCGCCGACAAACTCAACGACATTGCCAAACGCTTTTTCGTCCGGATCACCGGAAATCCAGCACTGGCGCTGAAAGTAGTAACTCGGCTTTTCCTTGAGTGGAACGGTTTCACCGAGCGGACTGTCATATACCGCGTCCATGCGATTCAGCAAATAACCTGCCCAGCCTGCACCGGATTCCAGAACAATCACCTTAACTGTAGGGAAGCGATCAAACAGGCCGTATTGAAAGAGGGCCGTAAACGCCTGCAGCGGACCTTGGCCGCCGTGCACATTGAAGTGCCACATGGCCCACTTCTGCATGTCCTTGAAACGTTGGTGGACCCGTTTCGACGGGGGTTCGTTCGTCGGATGAATACCAATTGGGACATCTAACTCCTGCGCTTTGGCCCAGAACGGATCATAATCCGGATGGGCGTGTGATTTATTGGTCGGAGTGAACGGCGCAACAAATGCGCCCTTCGCCCCAGCTTTGACTGAACGCTCGAGTTCCTTGGCGGCTTTGTGTGGATCACCCATCAGAATATGCGCGATTGGAACCAAGCGCCCATTGGTGCCGGAACAAAATTCTGTAATCCAGCGATTATACGCAACGGTCAGCGCAGCCTCGTATGCGATGTCACCGACTTCCTCAGTTTCCCATATCAGGCCAAGGCTAGGGTAGAGGATGGCTTTCTCCAGCCCTTCTTGGTCCAAGCGTTGGACGCGTTCTTGGGCGTCCATCGAACCAAACGGAGCTTCGCTCACGTAGGTCATACGCGGGTCTGGATTGGCACGGTCTGGGGGCTTTTTGCCCATTGCACCAAACGCCGAGACGACACCGGGAGGCATATATTTGAAAGGCCGGCCGTCGATCTCCAGGTATTCTAACCCCTTGTCATTCACCCGGAAGCGAATCGCTCTGTCTCGATACTGAGGGTCAATATACTTCTCCCACATATCAGGTGGCTCAAGGATGTGGCCGTCGGCATCGATTGCACCGGTATACGGGAATGGACTGTGTGTTGACATGCACGCTCCTCTCTGTTGTTGTTCCCGGCCCATTTAGCCCTATTCAGTAGGCGTAGCGCAAGAGCTATACAACAGACTGTCCCTGGGACTATCTTTGGAGACGGTTATGAGGAGGACACCATGATTGATCATATCTCGCTCAGTGTCAGTGATCTCGCAAAGAGCACTGCCTTTTACAAAGCCGTGCTTGCAACCATAGGATTCGAGACGCTTGCGGAACGCGAAGGAACGGTTGGTTTCGGCAAAAAATACCCGGAGTTCTGGCTCAATCACCGTCCCCAGATGGCTCAGGTTGAAGCCGAGAGTGGCGTGCATATCGCTTTACGAACAAAAGGCCGAGAGTTGGTTGAGCGCTTTTACGACGTGGCACTGCAAGCTGGAGCAACAGCAGATGGCACGCCTGGCTTGCGATCTGAATACAGCGAGAGCTATTATGCAGCTTTCATTCGTGACCCGGAGGGGAACCGAATCGAAGTGGTGACCTTTATTTCTGCCGACGGCTAGCAAACTGAAATTGGACGCTCATGTAGGGAACAGATCAAAGGAGGGAAATCATATGGCACTCACACTCGAGGAAGCAAACCGCATCGTTGCAGGAGCCATTGCCAAAGCCCAAGAACTCAACATTAAGATCAGCGTGGCCGTGTGTGACGAAGGTGGACGCCTGGTCGCTTTCAACCGTATGAATGGTGCCTTATGGGCTGGTGTCTACGGGTCCCAAGGAAAGGCTGTTGCTTCAGCTGGTTTTGCTCGACCCAGCAGCGCACTCCAAAAAATAGCAGATCATCCTACCATCCGTGGTATTGTCGCTGCCGAGGGCGAGCATATGATAGCCGGGCAGGGTGGGGTGCCTATTTTCCGCGATGGCGCCCTTGAGGGCGCGTGCGGTGTCGGCGGTGGTACCGGCCAGGAGGATGAGGACTGTGCCCAGGCCGGAGCAGATAAGCTGTAGGCTGGCGAGCCTCAAGAGAAACCGATCCGATACGCTGGATAGCTTCTTTAGCGATTCTCGCCCCAAGTGTTCCAATACGTTAATTCGCGGCCAGGGCGGCGCGGGGCCGGTTTAAAATCCTGACCGGTATAGTAGGCGACTGGCAGCAGAACGGCTTGAGTGACGGAATCGGGGATACCCAGGAGCTGGGCGACTTCTTTTTCCTGGGTCAGATGCAGGGTGGTCCAGGCCGATCCTAATCCCCGGGCGCGCAAGGCAAGCATAAACGACCAGGCCGAGGGTAAAATTGAGCCATACAAGCCAGCTTGGGCAGCGGGGCTTGGGTTTGTTGAGCGCCCTTCAATGCAGGCGATCACAAGAACGGGGACTGCGTGCATATGGTCTGTCAAATGCCAAGCTGAGGCGGAAATACGTTCACTGGGTGTCGCAGGTTTTTGGGTTGGACGCGCTCCAGCATAGCGCTCGAAACTCTGGCGATAGAGATCAGCGATCGCTTTCTTCTTCGCCGGATCAGTGACGACCATGAAGCGCCAGGTCTGCTGATTGCTCCCCGTTGGAGCTTGCAGGGCTATGTCGATAGCCTGCTCAATGACCTCTGGCTCAACTGGTCGAGTGAGGTCAAGCCGTCTTCGCACACTACGTGTTGTCGTCATGACGTGATCGACCACACTCAGGTCTAACGGCGCAGACTGTTGAACCGCTTGGGGAGACGCCTGGCTGTGGACGGGAACAGGGGCAAAGCTCAGAGATATCACTCCAAGCCCTGCTGCGAACCTGAACAGCAGTCGTGCTTGCTCGCTGTGTTGCCATGTTGCCCCTTTGTGGCCGTGTGTAAAACCCATACTTTTTCCTCCTTCTTTCATTCTTTCAGAGGAAACCATCTTATCAATTCAATGCGAGAGGCGAAAGAAAGAAGCCGAGTAGAGGAGGAGCCCGATGTTTTGAGTTGACAAGGGCGCGCCTGAGTAATAGGTGAAAGGCGAGACAAAGTACGGCACTACACAAGGAGGTTCAGTATGGCAAGTCCAGAATTACAACAGGTACTCGGTATGTTTAAAGTGATGGGCGAGAGGATGGGCGCAGCAAAAGATATCAACGAAATGCGCGCCGTCATGATCGAATCCCCAGCTCCAGAAGGGGTGACGTGTACTCCGGTCGAAGCCGGAGGTGTGTCGGCTGAATGGCACGTCGCTGCTGGCGCGGCGGACGACAAAGTAATTGTGTACGTCCACGGTGGTGGATATGTGATGGGCTCGGCTGGTTCCCATCGTGATATGACAAGCCGCTTATCAAAGGCTGCTGGCGCACGCGTGCTGTCGCTGAACTATCGTATGGCACCTGAGCATCTGTTTCCTGCTGCCGTTGATGATACGGTCGCAGCGTATAAGTGGCTGCTGGACCAAGGCATCAAGCCTGCAAACATTGCTATCGCCGGAGATTCTGCCGGTGGTGGACTCGCTTTTGGCGCGATCTTGGCTATCCGTGATGCTGGTCATCCGCTACCTGGTGCGGGTATTGGTATCTCTCCGTGGGTCGATATGGAGGGGACGGGTGAATCGATGACAACCCGAGCTGCGGTTGATCCGGTTGTCCAAAAAGAAGGCCTGCTGGGTATGGCCAAGATGTATCTGGGCGACGCCGACCCGAAAAATCCACTCGCCGCACCCCTGCACGGCAATCTAGCTGGTCTGCCACCGCTGTTGATTCAGGTTGGTGATCACGAGACGTTGCTTGACGACTCAAATCGGATCGCGGAACGGGCGCGCAAGGCTGGTGTGGATGTGACGCTTAAAGTCTGGGACGAGATGCCGCATGTGTGGCACCTGTTTGCCCCGATTCTGCCGGAAGCGCGGCAAGCGATTGACGAAATCGGAGCATTCTTCCAAGCGCGTACGGCGTAGAAGAATCTTGCCGAGTAAAATGTAGAGGCAGCCCTGTGTGGCTGCCCTTTTTTGTTACACAGCCGCCCTGTTTGAGGGTTCTCAGCCCAGACGTTTTTGTCTATAGCCTAGACATGAGCTCAGCCGAAAATAAAAAGATCGTTGAGACTGCCTTCATGGCTTGGTCCAAGGGTGACGGCATGGCCGTATTCAACCTAATTGCCGACCAAGTCGAGTGGACGATTACCGGCAGCAGTCCGATTTCTGGCACCTATACCAGCAAGCACGACTTTATTGAAAAAGCCTTGAAGCCCCAGCGCGAACATCTGACTGGTCCACCCGTCGCAGAGGTGCACGCCGTATTGGCTGAGGACGATTGGGTCGTGATCCAGTGGGAGGGCAGGGCAACGACCAAAACCGGTATACCGTATAACAATCAGTATTGCTATGTACTGAAAGTCATCGACGGCACAATCGTTCGCGGCACGACGTACTGGGACACCGAGTTAGTGAACCGCGCCTGGCGAGAGTGAGTCCGGTCCTCCGCTTTGGAAAAGGAGGGCAAAGGGGGATTGCAGTCCGTCACGATCACACATCCGTCATCATCTTCGTATACCGCTTTTGCATTTCATCCGGAGACAGCTCTTCGAGGCTGTGCCCAATATTCCACCGGTGTCCGAAAGGATCGCGCACGGTTCCTGAACGTTCACCGCAGAACTGGTCCTGGGGCTCCAGAGCGGGGGTTGGCAGGTTAACATCAGGTTCATTACTCCAGCATTAAAACAGGGGGTCAAGCGGCTCGCCACCAAGCAAAACTCGCCCAGCAGAATGTTGAATACCCCGCGATGACTCATAGCCAAAGGCGATGGCATGCAGATTTCTGAGCGCTCGTTCGACTGGATTACCCTGCAGAAACGCTTCGCGCGTGCCTCGCGCGTATAAGCGGCTGATAGTCTCTCGGGCAACTTCTAAAACGTAGAAGGTAGACGCGTACAACTCTGCTCGGAGTTTTTGGGGTACACTGTCTCCAGCACTAGCGATATCCCAGACGGCGTCTGTCGCAATCTGTAGCCCAGCGCGAGCTGCTCGTAGCGCGGCACTACTGTGTGTAATCAGTTCCTGAATCGGCGTCTGATCACGAATCGTCTGACCACTAAAGGACGAGACCTTCGCTCCTAACGACTCCAGTGTACTTGCCACGGCCGTGTCCAAAGCGCCGAGTGCAACCGCAACACCAGCTGGTGCAAATAGGAGCGGCAGCGGCAGACGATAGAGTGGCCGATCAATTGTGAGCGGCTTTATGGGAGTATGGGCAAAGCTTTCTGCTACAAACACGTCGTGAACACTCACTGCATTACTGCCTGTGCCACGCATAGCGGCAGCGTCTTGCCACGTTGGAGAGATTTTGATGTCCGTTGTCGGAACGAGAAACAGCCGTCCATCGGGCAGGCCGTTTATTTGACGTGGCACGTCACCATCCATGACGATACCTGCCAGGGCGCACCATCCGGCATCCTCGCAGCCAGTCACAACCGGCCACTGACCACTGACACGATAGCCGTCGTTTTCTGGGACTGCCCGTCCACTTGGTGCTGCTGAGAAGCCAAAGTTGCGATGTGACTCAGCAAAGATTACTGTCCGCTCTTTTTCCGCCAGCCAACCTGCAGCATGACAGATCGGTTGAGAATTGCCGATACACCAGCCCACAGCTGGGTCGGCAGCACTCACCGCTTCGATTGCAGCCAACGCGATGGGTGGAGAAACTTCAAGGCCGCCAACTTCCTGCGGAGCGAATAAATGGAACAGGCCAGCTTGACCGACCGCACTCACAACTTCGGCTGCCAGCCGGGCTCTTTTTTCTCCTGTCACAAGGTGTTCTCGGATGAGGGGCTGCAGTTCAATAGCAGCAGTCACAACGGGATGGGGATTCATGGTTTCTCTCCTAAGGCAGCACACACATCACACAACTTGGCTGAATATTCTACCTCTCCTGTTCGCTCCTCAGCTTGACAAGGCGCTCGACAAGTTGACAATACTCACAGCATACAAGTCCATGGCAGCACGGGGAGGAAGTACCAATGCAAGCATCATTTTTTTGCACAAACAGCTATCTTTCAGCAGAAGCGTTCAAACACCAGGGCTGGCCGACTCCTCCGGCGTTGTATCGGTCGGAGGTCGGACAGCAATCGCTTGAGGTTGCGATGGCGCAAGCCAAGCTGGCAGATGAATTAGGTTTTGATTGGGTCAGCTGTTCCGAACATCACTATACGCCCTTATTGCAAACACCAAACGCGGCTGTGTTTGCGGCTGCCCTGAGCCAAGTCGTCCGTCGAGCAAAGATTGCTATATTGGGACCATTAGTGTCAATGAATAACCCAGTCCGGATTGCCGAAGAGCTGGCCATGCTTGATCAGCTCAGCGGCGGCCGACTTGTTGTGCTGTTTCTACGGGGGACGCCCAATGAGTTTCTCGCCTATGGGACCAACCCAGACGAAACGCGCGCACGTACCCAGGAGGCCAGCATTCTGATCACCCGAGCGTTGACCGAACCGCAGCCATTTGGCTGGGAAGGGCGCTATTACCGCTTTCGGACTATTTCAGTCTGGCCAGGGTCGGTCCAGCAACCCCATCCACCGTTGTACTATTCGGGCAACAGTCTTGAATCAGCCTCTTTTGCCGCAGCTCAGAAAATGGGACTCGGTGTGTCATTTTATCCCACTCATATCGCCGCCCAAATGACGAGCCATTACAAACAAGAGTGTGCCAAGCACGGCTGGGAACCAGCTCCTGAGCAGCTGTTGTATCGTTCTTTTAGCGCTGTGGGAGAAGATGACAAGGAAGCCGCCGAACTTGAGTCCCGATTTTTTAGTGGGGATGGCACTGGTAACTTGTTCCGGGGACGTGGTGCAGCCATTCCACCCCCCACCCAAACCCAGGCCGGTTTTGGGCTGGGCGAGCTGCGTTTCTGCGGTGGCCCAGACACCGTTGTTCAGCAGATTACGGACTTCTATGAAGCGACTGGAATAGGCGCGCTTGATATCGCCTTTGGCGGAGCTGGCATCACCTTGGAGGAAGGCGAGAAGTCGATGCGACTGTTTGCCACGGAAGTCTTACCTCGCATCCGTCACCTTGGTGTCAATGTGACCGCGCAGACCGAGACAGCGGCTGCGGTCGGGGCGTAGTACCATGGCAGGAGTCAGGGGAACAACATGAGCAATACCACTGCTGAACGCTCCATTCAGGTAAATGGGACGCAGATTCGCTATAGGGAAGCCGGGCAGGGCAGTCTTGTGGTTATACTCCGGAGTGCCGAGGAATCCGAAGGACACACGGCATCTCCATTACAAACGCTGCTCGCTCAGCAATTCCGGCTGGTTGTCTTGGAGATTCCTGAATTACCAACCCAAGAGCCACGTCAGGTTGCTGACACACTGAACCAGGCTGCTACTTCGATCGGGCTGGATCACTACGTGTTGATCGGCAGTGCCGACAGCGCGTCTCTTGCGCTGTGGCAAGCCATTGATGGACCAGACCACATTGATGGGCTTGTTCTGATATCACCAACTGTGCTGTTACCTAAAGGGCATCCCGAGACAAACGCTGTCACTCCTGATGCTACATTAATCGGCTGCTTAAGAGAGGTTCAAACCGCGACCCTGGCCCTGTTCGGAACAAACGACACAGCCATCCCGCCGGAAACAGGCCGGATGTATGTCGAGCAACTGCCCGACTGTTATTACGCGCTGATGTATGACGCGGGTCACGATATTGAAACCGAACGACCCCAAGCGCTGTATGAGGCCGTGCGTGACTTTGTCGAGCGTCGCGGTACGTTTATTGTTGAGCGTAGTAATACGGCAATTAATCCGTAAGGATCGGATATGACACAGCCTCAAGAACATGAGGGCATACGCTACGAACTGTTCAACCTTCAGGTTTGTGACGCCGTGGCTGCCGTGGTGGCTGAGGCGTTTGCTGGATACGAACCGATGATGGTGTCGCAAAATATTCCGGTCAACCGTATGGCAGATTATCTCAGATCACTCGGACAAGTATTAGCCCAAGAAGAACTCGCCGTGGTTGCCCTGGATATCAAAACGGAGAGAGTCGTCGGGGCGCTGATCACCCGCGACTTTGTCGACATGCTGGATATGCTGTCAGACGCGGGAGAAGATCCGATTAATGCGATCCTGAATACACTAGACCGGCAATATACCCGGATGAAGACAATCCGCCGAGGACACTACTTACACCTCAATTTGTTAGCAGTCGCCCAGCAGCATACTGGCCGGGCGGTTGCCCAAAATGTCGTCCGGTTGTGTCTAGAAAACGGGAGACAAAAAGGCTATCGCATTGCAGTAACCGAAGCGACGGGCCTGGCGTCTCAGTACATCTTTCGGGAAACCCATGGCTTTGTGGCGCGGTATGAGATTCCCTATCAGACGTTTCGCTATCAGGGCAGACGACCATTTGCCTCAATCAAAGAACATCCCAGTGTTATCCTGATGGATAAATCCCTACTGTGACTGAAAGACAAATAGACGTCCCGCCGCCACGTTAGCACCAATGGTTTGGCCTGATGCGCCAATGGCAAATTCGGGAATGCCGTCGTCATTCAGATCCCCAGGGGAAGCCATCGTGTAACCAAACTTTGAGCCCTGGTGGGGATTCGGATTATCGAATGAGATCAGATGCCGGCCGTCCCAGCCATTAAAAACAAAGACTGATCCCTGAATCTGAAAATCGTCCACCGTTTGGTGTGGAGCACTGACCAGTATTTCAGATGCACCGTCCTCATTGATATCGTCTGTCCAGGAAACCCGGTAGCCAAATCCAGCATAGGCATTTTCCTGGCCTGGGTCATGTAAGGACAGCAGCAGGCTGCCATCTACGCCATTGAAGGCATAGGCTTCGCCCTGTTCACTGTTGGATTCGACGTCTTTATACGGAGCACCCACCAGGGTATCAGTGACGCCATCTTTATTCAGGTCTCCGCCTGATGAGATATCCCAACCAAAGGCTGACCCAGCTTTGGGGTTGGGAGGTTCAATAGGGTAGAGCAGGGCCTGATCACTGCCGCTCATGGCATACACTCGCCCCAATATTGTATGTTCGCCGACATTTGTGTACGGCGCACCGATCAGGAGATCTGGGATGCCATCTGTATTGAGATCTCCAGCACCAGCCACAGACCAGCCAAAAGCGTCTCGGCCGGATGGGGATGGAGGGGATAAGACACGCAGCAGGCTGGCATCCTGGCCATTAAAGATGTAGGCACGTCCTGAGCTGTCCTGGGCTGGCGCACCAATCAGGAGTTCTGGCACACCATCACCAGTCAGGTCGCCCAGTGCCGCAGTGGAAAAGCCAAACCCAGCTCCGGCATCCTGCTCTGGAGCTTGTAGGGTGTACAGCAGCTGGCCGTCTTTACCGCTAAACGCAAATACCGCGCCACTGCCCACTTTTTTGATGTCTAAACCCTCTTTGAGTTGGATTTCTTGGGCAGTCAGGGTCAGCGACAAGGCACTTCCGGCTTCTCCATGACCAAACGCGCCAACGAGGAAATCGGGCACCCCATCGGTGTTGAGATCAGCGGTTGCCGCAACGGCAAAACCAAAAGCTGAGTCTGGCTGAGGAGAGGGATTCTCAATCGTATGGATGAGACGACCCGTACGCCCGCTGTACACAAAGACACGTCCTTGGCGATTATTACTGTTGACACGCTGTTGATACGCTCCGATCAGATAATCTGGGATGCCATCAGCGTCGACATCACCCAGCACATCAAAAGCCGAGGCAAAACCTGTTAAGGGTAACTTGGAGGGATGGTCGATATTCATGATGTGGGGCTCTGCCTGCACAGCAGGAGCCCACGAAATAAGGACGGCGACGAACAGACTGGTGACAATACAGCGGGACGATAACACAATAATATTCCTTTTTTCTCGAATCTTGCTCAGCAAATCTTGCTCAGCGAAAGGAGAGGGATATCAGGAGTCACTCTTGACAGCAAGGGGCAGAGCTGTGGGGCCTCGCAAAAAAGAACCAGGGGAGAAAAGTGTAGGCGGCTTGGAGCCGAGCCTGAATCTTTCCAGACAGAAGCGGAATCGATAGGTATCATCTATCTCTGGAGATCGTCTTATTTCTCAATCGTGCTCAGTCATGTTCAAATTTGCCGTATTGGGTAAAATTTTGCTCTAAATACCAGCGCAGATAGGCCTCAGTAGTAAGCGGTTCTTCACGAGGCGGATTGTCGGGACTCTGACAGGTCGGCAAACATTCCAGCACGGTGTCAGGACTTGGCAGCAGGAAAAACGGAATGGAGTAGCGGTCGCGACCAGATAAATTACGCACCCGGTGTGGCGTTGACAGCACCCGACCATTTGACCAACGGGTCAAGACATCACCAGAATTAACGAGAAAAGCACCAGGCCAGGATGGGGCACGAATCCAGTCTTTTTCTTTGGGTTTGATTTCCAATCCTGGCACGTCCGTTGTCGCGAGCAGCGTCAAAAACGAGCCGTCCGTATGCGGAGAGGAATTGTACTGGCCATCTTCTAAAGGGTCTGATGGATAATGAGACAAGCGCTGGAAAGCGATGGTCTCATATTTGGGAAAGAATGGGGTGAAATACTCCGCTGGCAGGTCAAGTGCCGTCGCAAACAAGGGCATGAGTTTCAGCGACAGATCTTCAAGCTTTTCAAAATATTCGACCACGGTTTCGCGAAAGCCCGCTAGGTCAGCCAGCCATTGGTTCGGAAACGGGAGCGCAAACGGTGCGCGGTCACGTTGCATGAAGAAAGCTTCCCCTCGATCGGGCTTGGTGTGGCCTGTGTAGAACTCTGAGGTTCGGCCAAGCTGTTCCCGATCACCCATATAGCCAACAAAGACGTCGTTCAGTTTAATTTCCTCCTTGCGAGCTAGGGGTAAGGCATGGAAGCGTTCGGATTCCTGAAAGACTGTGTCGATCAGCTCGCGTGGCACATCATGGCCGACCAAGTAGAAGAAGCCGACTTCGGTTAATGCCTGGTGCAAGACGGGGGCAAGTTGCTCGCGTGCGCCAGAGACATCGGCCAGATAGTCACTCACATCAAGGACCGGAATCTCCGCACCACTGTCCGTATCATCAACAAGACCTGTTTCTAAGGTTTCGGCAACTGCGCTACTCATCGGGTGCTCCTCCTGTCTGGACTCCTCACGCAAACCTGCAAGGGCTCCTTGTATCAGATAATACCGCCAGTTCAAGACAAACCCCTTTGGCGCACATGTGACCTGAGGTCTGCTGCTTCCCATGCTCTGCACTATCACTGGGGGTTGCCAAGCTGTCTCAATGCTTTAGAAATAGGAGGATTTTCTGTCTGAGAAAGGGATACACGTGTCATGCTGAGATGGGTTGGAGCTGGATTACTCTTTGGCTATATTTCCCTTGTTCTGATATTTGCTCCGGATGCTGGAGCGGCCTCTTCCGAGTCAATGCGGGCGGTCTTTTTCCCGTACCAGGACGGTCAGCCGCAACAGCCAGGCATCTCGCCGGGCATGGTGATTGATCAGAGCAATTGGCAGGCCGCTGAGCCGGTACTCCTGCCTGAGATCCTCAGGCTGATACAAGCTGGTGACTTTCGTATCCAGATACAGGAGACGACCGATCTCCCCGTTCGGGCACCGTATCTGGAAGCAAGCCTTGCGCATGCGGAGCATGCTGTCCTGACTGAGACCGGACAGCTAGAGCACTACCAAGCTGGGCGTCCTTTCCCAGTGCTTGATGCAGCTGATCCACAGGCTGGTCTCAAAACGTTATGGAATTTTCGGTATCGGGATCTTCCCCAAACGTTCGAGAGTCGGGCATACGTACGCGGTATCAACAGCGCTGGAACAATTGATCGTTACAATGTTGGCCGGATGCGCATACGCTATGGCATGCACCGCGTTGGGGAAGAACAGGATGATACGCAGTGGCAGGAAAAAGGGGTCTATATGAAGGCCACCTTTCGACTCCTAGAACCTTCTGATCAAGAGGGGCGAATGCGTATCATGACGGTCTTTGATGATGATAGCCGACCGCAAGAGATCATGAGCTATAATCCGCAGAACCGACGTATTCGGAAAGGTCACTCAAACCTGTTGGCTCGTATGGGCGGTGGGCGTTATGGTCTCTTAATGGAAGAGCAACCTCCGCTGTATTTTATCGGGTATCTGCATGAGTACGATTGGACCTATCTCGAAGAACGTATCCTGCTCTTACCTGGCTTTCTGCAGGCGAGTGAGGTGAGTTTTAGTGGCAAAAATAACTGGTATCCGGATGCGTCGTGGGAGCTGCGGCGTGTCATTGCAGTTGAGTCCCGGCCAAAGGGAGCACATCCGTATGGAAAACGGATTTTTTATCTGGACGCGCAGACCTATGCACTCTTGGCCGTCCTTAGCTATGATGCACAGGGAGAATTCGTTCGCCTCACCCTCAACGTGCATGGTCACCCGGACGATGTGCCTGGCGCACAAGGGCTGCGGATGCCTATTCCGCTTGGCATAACGTGGGTCAATGTGAAGCAGGACGATGCGACGCTGTTTACGGCTGGAGCGGCACAACTCAACGGGCCGGATTCGCCGCGCCGTTTTGACCTTATGGAGCTCCTGCGGCTGGGAAAATAGTGGCTCTCGATTCGTGCACTACGCCGCCCGAGGTATGGCTTGCAGCAGGTCAATAACTTGCTGTGTTGTCCGCACCCAACCCAGCGCCAGATTGAAGGTTTCCAGACTGGCTGTGTGCATCTGGTCACTCCAAGTGGTACACGCATCACTCACAAGGACGGTCTGAAACCCGCGATCCGCCGCTTCCCGAGCTGTCGTCGTGACACACACGTCACTCGTCACGCCTGTCACAACGACTGATTCAATGCCCTGATGGCGCAGGCGTTGTTCGAGCCCTGATGTTGCAAACGTTCCGGCCGACAGTTTGTTGACGATTTGCTCTCCGGGTTGTGGAGCCAGCGCCGGATCAATCTCCCAGCTCGGGTCTGTGACCGACGGAATGATCGAGCGTCCCAAAGTGGCCTGGCCAAGTTCATCAAAAGAACGCAACCAACCGGGTAGGTCGTCACCATTCCCTGTCTCCGTCCCAATCGCGGTAAAAATAATCGGCGAATGGAGCGCTCGGAAGCATGCCAGCATTTTTTGGTTATTGGGAATGACGGTGTCACTCACCCGTTGCAGGTAGCCGTCTGCTGCCCCTGGAGACAACACGTTGAACAGTGCGATCAGAGCAGAGGTAGGCTCAGTGTAGTAGCGTTCCATGTCAACGACAATGAGTGCCGTCCGTCGTGGGTCGAGGGTAACCGAAGCACTATTCTTGGTCTGGATCAGATCTAAGATTTGTTGATATTCATCCATGTGCTCCTCCGCTGTGTACATTCTCAGTATACTTTTGTACACCTATAAAACTCTCGATTTAAAGGCAAGCAGGAGGAACACAGCATGGCAGAATATATCGACATCGAACAGGCAAAAACGAGGGAAGGAATGCGGATTATTGCTCCCCCTGGCCGTCCAAATCCCTGGGCTGAGGGACTGAAAGGGATGTGTCATGTGAAGAACATCCCGTTCGTGCTGGTCGGCAAGGCCCCAGGCCATGATGCGGCATTGCAAGAATGGACGAGTCAGAGCAGTGCACCCGTGGCGATCTGGAATGATGAACGTCCGCGCAGTAGCTGGAATGAGCAAGTGTATTTGGTCGAGCGTCTTGTCCCGCAGCCGTCGCTCATTCCGGACAATGCTGAAGATCGTATCCTGATGTTTGGGCTGTGTAACGAGTTGTGTGGCGAGACAGGTTTTGGCTGGTCACGGCGGCTGATGGTCCTCCACCGTCTGTTGTCGAATCCACACGCCCCAGAGCCCGCCAAGACGGCTGCGGCGTATATGGGTGGAAAGTATGGCTACGGTCAGGCTGAGGCCGGAGCCGCACCTCAGCGAGTGGCCCAGGTTCTGCGGGGTCTGGGGGCGCGTTTAGAGCAGCAGCAGGCAAGAGGCAGCCAGTTTCTCCTCGGCGATGCACTGTCCGCCTTGGATATCTATTGGTCAACGTTTGCTGTGCTCGTTCAGCCGCTTCCGGCTGATCTGTGTCCTATTGATGAGAATTTACGGGCGTCATTTGTGAATACCGACCCGGTGATCGCCGAGGCATTGTCTCCGAAATTGTTGGAGCATCGGGATCGGATCTATCAGGATCACTTAAAGCTGCCGATGGATTTGTAGGGTCTTCTTTTTCTCCCTCTCCCTCAGGGAGAGGCCTGCCCTGAGCAAAGTCGAATGACCTCTGCCCGGTCTTTTGGGTCCGTTGGTAACAGACGGCCGATCTTTTCAGCCAAGTAGATCATAATCGCACCGGTTTCAAAGACGACAATGTCCTGGTCCTGCCCGTCTTGTGCTGCGCGGTCAACAAGAACCGGAATCCGGCCATTCGGATTCAGCTTGAGGAACCATTCTTGTTTCTGCTCATTCTCGCCGAGATTCACAGCGTGGACATTATAGGGGAGTTCCAGCTCTTCTAGGGTAACTGAGGCTTTGTGGCCATTTGGCGTTGAAGCTGTATACAGGTCAATCATGCTGAGTTTCCATCATAAACTGACACAATGTTAGTCGCGTAAACCGGCCAAACATCCGGCCCGCTCAAGCACGTCATCAAGCGCGTTTTTGTCCGTGACCGCCGTATATTTATCACGTAAAACTTGCAATGACTTAGCGTGATATTTCTGCGGTTTCTGGGTCCAGGTCTGACCGCTGAGTTCGACACTGAACTCTTCCATATCGCCCGAAATAGCCGCCGCATTGGCTAAGCTCCAGGGCATAAAGCGTGCCCCAACTTGGCGTTCCAGAAATGGCATGAGGGTTGACTCTAGACTCGACCACGATTCGAAATCGCCTTCTGCACGTGGCCAGAGCATACGCTGAATCCAAGCGAGCACATTCGGCGTCCGGCCCTCAACCAAGGCACACGGGGTTGGATCAGTCCAGGCGTTATACACCTGACCCCATAGGCCGAGATCTCCGAATGAAGGTCGTGAACCAAACAGATACGGCCGATTAGCCAAATGGGCCTCAAGCTGCTCTAGTCCTTCTTGAAAGGACTGCTCAATCTGTGGAGCCGTCTTTTCATTTGAGCCAACAAACCAGACTCGATTGACCATGCGCTCCCGTATCTGGTTGACCATGCCAGCGTGCTGCTTGTCGTCTGCCTCCGGCATCATCATCCGGGCGATGCGCCCGGCCGAACTCAGTTGATCGACCTCGCGTGCCCAGCGATAGTGGAACATCCACTTATTGCCCCACTCATCACCAAACTCTTCGAGTAATGCCGAGACAAAGCCGCTGACTGGATCGGAGGGGTGAATAGATGGTTCAGGGTACAGGGCTTCCAGATGCTCAATGATCGGGGTGGAGTCCTGAAGTCCTGTGTCTTCAGGCGTCACCACAAGGGGAATAATCGGAATTTTTGCGTACTTTTCATATTCAGGCTGGGCGGCTGCATTGCGCAGCTGCCACTGGTGCGGAATGCCCTTATAACGGCAATAGGAACGGACTTTGACCGAGTACGGGGAGAGTTCCGCGCCGAAGATGCGGTAGTGGTCAGCCATGAATGATCCTTTCTCTATCGGGAGTGGCTGTGGTCAGCTGGCCTGGTGTCAGAAATCAAGTGGAAGCGTCAAGTGCTTCTCGAATATAAAATCGCGCTGCGCAACGAGAATCGGATCAATGGCCGATTCGACCTGAGCGCGGACTGCCAGCCACATCTGGCGCAGAGAGTCTGGCATTGGGTTCTGCTCGGGCGGGTAGGGGGCTATAATCTGGGACATATTGGCCCAGTACAGATCTAAAGCTGTGAGCTGATCGCCGACAAAGTATTGACTCCCGGCCTTTTGCTGACTCTGCAACTGGGCAGTCAGTGCTTCCAAAATCGGCGTAATCTTTGACGGAGCGGCTTTGACATTTTCTTCTGAGTATCCATAGGCCACAAACATGGGGGATTTTTTAAACCCCTCGCCTTGCGCTTTGAGCACGGCTTCAAACATGAGGTGACGAGCCTGCCAGGTGAACCTCTCCTCGCCGCAAATCTCGTTGCACAGGCCAATCATGAGGGCTCGGTCCGCGACGTTTGCCGGCAACAGAGACGGAGTTGGAGCGAGGCGTTCTGCCAGCAGTAAGATTTCGTACCATCCAGTCCGGGCTGGTTCATCTTCAAACATCGCCACCGGTGCATTCCGGTGGCCAGTCCAGGCAACCAGTTCTTCATTGGCTCCACCACCCTGCTGGGCAACGGGGATATAGGGGATATTTTTGACATGTACAATACTCTTGGCAGACTGGCTCCACGGAGCCGGTGCACCCGTCGTGAGGGCCAGGCGCAGGCCCGGCAGATCTTTGGCTTCAGCAACTGTTTTATATTCCATTTTGGGTCCCTTTCATGGCAGATCATAGCGGGTCGTGATGGTGTAACAAGGGGAGTTGAGAGCAGCCTATGTGTTTCTCTCTTTCAGGTTCCCTCTCCCTCCAGGGCGAGGGGGAAAGCAGGTCTCTCTCAGTGAATCAGCCAACAATACGGACTTCATGACCTCGGGCGATGAGGATCGGCTCGACCAGATCGCCAAAGCCATCTGGCTCATAATCCTTCATGTCTGCAAAGCCTGGGTTTGGGCCGTCCATGCAAATCTGGGAAATACCGTCGTAGGGTTGCTCTTTGGCAGGGTTGGACTGATCGACGAGATCGACCGTATACCGCTTGGCTTGGGGCATGCGCTCAATAGCTGAAACGACGTGAGGCACGTGCGTGTCGATCCAGTAGGTGTCTAAATGGGACCGCTCGGTGCTGGGGCGCCGTTTCACAAAAGACACCAGCTTTGTGGTGTCGCGCGTTATGGGACCGTCTACATTGATATGCTCAGTGACCGGTAGCCACACGCCTTTGGTGAGGTCGGCGTAATCGCTAAAGCGGTCGTCCATGACTTCGGGCGGAGCATTACGTCCGATGCCGTTATTGAAATGGTCCTTATCCCGAAACCACAATTCGGCCATGCCGTCACAGCCAGGGTCGTCAGACGTCTCTTGTGGATCAAAAAACGTGATCCGATAGCGCTCAGGTTTAACGATTTTGGCGACATGCGGGGCATGCACCTCTTCCCACACCTTGACCAGCTCAGCATGCGAGATATGCTCCCGACGGACAACGGCTGCCAATAATTTAATCATAGAGTCCCCCTTTTCAGTACAAAAACTGACAGGTAGCCAGTATAAGCAGATCTGTGAGAGAGGTCCATAAGAACACAAGGAGACGCTTGAGATGGCACTTCCAACTCCCGTATTATTGCGGGGCGTGCCCGGTTCACCATATACCCGCAAAATGTTGGCCTTGCTGCGCTACCGACACATCCCGTATCGTTTTCTGATCGGCTCTCAGCAAAGTTCGACTGATTTACCACAGCCCAAGGTGTATCTGTTGCCGACATTCTATTTACCGAATACGGCCGGTGAGTTGGAAGCGGTTGTGGACTCAACACCGTTGATCCGCCGCTTTGAGGCCGAATTCAGCGGCCGCTCAGTGATTCCATCTGATCCTGTTGTCGCCTTTTTTGACTATTTGCTTGAGGATTATGCCGATGAGTGGCTGACCAAGGCGATGTTTCATTATCGCTGGTATTATGAGTCCGACATCAAAAAATCTGCTGATATTCTGCCGCGTTGGACAGCCATATCAGAGCCAGAGGACGAGGTGCAGAAACTGGGCAAAGCGTTCAGCCAGCGGCAAATCTCCCGCCTGTATGTGGTTGGTTCAAATGACACCACTGCACCTGTGATTGAGGCCAGCTACCAGCGCTTTGTGAATATATTGAGAGGGATGCTCGAACAGCGCCCTTTTTTGTTAGGCAACCGGCCTGGGGCGTCTGACTTCGGGATGTATGGCCAACTGACGCAGCTGGCCGGATTTGATCCGACACCTATGGCTTTTACGCTCCGAGAGACGCCACGTGTGTTTGCCTGGATAGATATCGTAGACGACTTGAGCGGCCTTGATGTGAATGAAGAAGACTGGCTTTCACGCGATGATCTTAAAGCCCAAATTGGAGATATCCTGTCCGAGGTCGGCCTGGTATATGCGCCAGCTATGTTAGCCAACGCCGATGCACTCATGCGCGGCGCACACGAAGTCACGACGACGATTGATGGCAAAGCATGGACACAGCAGCCGTTTCCATACCAAGGCAAGTGTTTGCAGTGGCTGGGTGAACAGTATGCGGGACTTGCAGCGGCCGATCGCGAGGTCGTGAATGCTGTTATTGCTGGCACGGGTTGTGAGGCCCTGTTCAGCGGCTAAAGCGGCCAAGAAGTATTGAAGTATTCAGAAGGAGAAGAAAATGACGCGACTCTATGGTGAGCAGCATCGTGTCCTGCAGGATCAGTTTGACACCCGTAAGATGGCCGATCGGGTGGAACAGGTGGCGATGAAGACGGCGGTCACGGGCGGGGATAAAGCCTTTATTGAGGCACGCGATATGTTTTTTCTCTCAAGCATTGACCATCAAGGCCGACCAACGGTTTCATACAAAGGCGGCGACCCTGGCTTTGTGAAGGTAGTGGATGAACACACGGTTGTCTTTCCGAGCTATGACGGCAACGGCATGTTCTTTTCCATGGGCAATATTGCTGGCAATGCCCAGATTGGCATGTTGTTCATTGATTTTGAGACGCCGCATCGTTTGCGCCTACAAGGTACGGCTTCTGTTTTGGCGGATGATCCACTGCTGACTGATTACAAGGAAGCCGAGCTCATTGTCCGCGTTGAAGTATCGGAAATCTGGGTCAACTGTCCCCGCTACGTGCATCATTACAAAAAGGTCGATCCGTCACGTTACGTGCCTCGAGAAGCATGCGAAACACCGCTGGCGGAATGGAAGCGTATTGACGGCATACAAGATGTCTTACCGCCCAAAGACCAGGGGCGAGCGGAGAAGGCTGGTGGAATTATCACGCTGGAAGAGTGGGCGGGCAAGGTGAAAGCCGGGAATGGGTAGGGCAGGCCGGCGGAAATCCTTCTCTTGCCCTCTTTCCTTCCAACAGGCTGCGGGGTAAGAAGGAAAGGTTTACCGGTGCCAGCAGAAAACTGCTACGGCAAAGAAGAGGGTGCAGATAAGGAGGACAGTGTATGCATTTTATGTGGTTTACCGAACGGGCCTATCACTATGATCCGGAAGAAGATCTGGCCAAGTATAATGAACTCGAAACCGACATCGTTCGTCGACGGAGCTTTTTTGGTGCCCCGAATCGTCTGTTTGACCGCAAACACGGCGCTCGGTTGCTGAATCAGTACCTAGACGAGAAGATTTACACAGACCAAAAATTGCTCAATTTTGATGGTGTGATGTTGAACGAACATCATGCCACGCCGTTTTGTCTAGGCGCCGTCATGGATGTTGAGGCGTCTGTTTTGGCCAAGGCAACCGAGCGGATAAAAATTGCGTTGCTTGGGAATCCTGTCCCAACTGTGGCAAACGCGCTGCGTCTGGCCGAAGAGCTGGCCATGATCGACCTTATTTCAGAGGGCCGTATGGTCACCGGCTGGGTACGTGGTGCTGGTTCCGAACAGTTGGCCAATAATGCTAACCCTGCCCTCAATCGTGAGTTTTTTGAAGAAGGCGTGGATTTTATCATCAAAGCCTGGACGACCCCCGGTCCGTTCCGGCATGAAGGTAAACACTTCCACTTCCGGCATGTCAATCCATGGGTGTTGCCCTATCAGCAGCCGCATCCGCAGATGTGGATTCCTGGCCTGATCAGCCCTGAGACCGCCCACTGGTGCGCGCGACGACGCTATCCGTATGTTGCCTTGGCAACGCGTCTGGAGCCGACCTTGGAGCTGTGGGACTTTTATTCCAAAGCAGCAGCCCGTGAAGGCTATCAAGCCGGGCCAGAGAACTTTGGATATTTGCAACCGGTGATGGTCGCTGATACCGAAGAGAAGGCTCAGGAGATGGGTAAACGTATTCTGTACGGTGGTGCCTTCGCCCACTTTGCCCGTCCAGAATGGATGTTCCCTCCGGGCTATAATTCAAAAGCTGCGACCAAACGTCTCGCCCAAAGCAATTTCGGGGTGAATGCGTCTGCCAAGCCGCTATACGGTGAGGGCTTTGAAAAGACAGATGAAGAAGTCGAAGGCGTCAAAAACATAATCTACGATGGCTATCCTGATGTCTTAAAAGACATGGTCATGATCGCCGGTACGCCAGACACCGTTATTCCGAAGCTCAAGAAGATTCAGGACATTCTCCGCCCTGGTATCTTCTCCTTCTGGCTCGACGGTCCAGTCCCGGCCAAAGACCGTAAGCGTTGCCTGGAATTGCTCGACGAGCATGTTATTCCAGCCATGCGCGACCATGGTAAGGAACTCGGCCTCGTCAGCCCGTACGAGCGGACACCAGGCTCAGTCCCGCTGAATGGCAGCGAACCTGCTCCGGTCAGTGACCCGCAGGCGTTGGCAGAGTTGATGGCTGCGTAGGCTTCAACTAGTTGCAAGATGATGAAGAGCCCCTGATGAGCCGGATTAGGCTTTCAGGGGCTTTTTTCTGTTTCCCTCTATTGAAGGTGAATGTCCGCTGCCACACATTCCTGCAGAGCCACCGCTTTGTTCCTGATCCGTGCGGGCTCCGAGACCGCTTACAAGTTCGGGTAGGATGGGCAATGGCTGAACGAAAGATTCCTGGGAGCCCTCTCTTGTTTATTCGTGACTGCCTTCATGGTGGCCGGATGCTTTGGACTTACCATGTGAACATGCGCTTGCGGCAGAGGTTCATTACCCGTGGGGTGATTATTGCAGCCGTCGAGAGCTATGAGGTCATAGAAGAGAATCCTCAAGACAAATATTTTCCGAGCTATCTACTCCTTGGGCGATGGCATGGAGAAGCGTTCCATGTATTGTTTGGTGCTGACGTGGATGGACAGAACGTGCGGATTGTAACAGCCTACTACCCCAGCCCAGATGAATGGGAAGAGGATCTAAAAACCCGGAGGAATTCCTCATGAAGTGTACTGTTTGTGGTGCTGGCATGGAGCCGATTCTTACTAACCTGCCGTTTAAGCTGTCAGAGGAACACATTGTCATCTTGAAGCAGCTGCCAGTCTTACAATGTGGGGCATGTCGTGAGTATCTGATTGAGGATGCTGTAATGATGCGCATTGACACTATGCTGGAACGAGTAGATGAAACCGCCGAGCTAGAAGTGATTCGTTATGCTGCTTAAGAGTGGCTCGTTTACCTATCCTTGATGAACCTGATCCTGATTGCCTAAGCATTGAAGATGAAGCCGTCTGAATTATTATCGTTGACGAAACTCTGACGAAATTGCAGCCCTGAAACGTGTAATGAAGCGGATTACGTTCTCACGCATCCTTAATCAGAGTCGGTAACCTGGTTCGATGATTACTTCACTCTTGAGTCCATCGATTCCCAGACGATTGCGATTGGTGAGCCACGCTCTCGGCCAAAGCCGCGCAATCTTATTCGACTCCGGGCCTGGCCTACGGGATATCAAGCCCGCCGTTGCATCACTGACGACTCTGCCTGTCACAGTCGTTTCGTCTCACTTTCACTAGACAGCAGGGAGTAGCCAGCAATCCGTGTATCCGTCATATAAAGGGGGCTATGCCAAAAGAATCGACTAAAATTGCTTTTCAAGGCTTTGCCGGAGCCTATTCTGATCTCGCTTGCCGGAGTGCCTACCCGGAAAGAGAACCCTTGCCGTGCAACTCTTTTGAAGACGCGTTCCGGGCTGTGCAGAGTCGCGAGGCTGAACTGGCCATGATTCCTGTGGATAATACGCTGGCCGGCCGGGTGGCTGACGTGCATCACTTGCTGCCTGAAGGCGGGCTGTACATTATCGGCGAGCATTTTCAACCGATTCGACATGCGCTGCTTGGGGTCAAAGGAAGCCAAATCAGTGAACTCAAACATGTCCACAGCCACGTGCACGCCATTCCTCAATGTCGCGAAATGATCCGGCGCTTACAGCTGCAAGCCCATGTGCACGCCGATACAGCAGGAGCCGCAGAAGAGATCGCCCAACGTGGCGACCGTGCGCATGCCGCCATTGCTTCCCCGCTCGCAGCTGGAATCTACGGCCTGGATGTGTTGGAAGAGGATGTCCAAGATGCTGACCATAATACGACTCGGTTTCTGATTCTGTCTCGGCAAGAAGTGATTCCAGCGTATACAGAAGACGAAGTTTTCCTGACCAGTCTTATCTTCCGTATCCGTCATATTCCGGCTGCGTTGTATAAGGCGCTTGGCGGGTTTGCGACCAATGGCCTTAATATGACCAAGCTCGAGAGCTATATCGTACCAGGCTTTCAGGTTGGACAATTCTATTGTGAAATTGAGGGACATCCTGATAGCCGTGCATTGCAGCTGGCTTTGGAAGAACTGGACTTTTTTGCTGAGGAGGTTCGGCGCATGGGGGTCTACCTCGCTCATCCGTTCCGAGGTCAGTGAAGGGGCTTGAGATGAATTGGCAAGAAGTCTGCGACCGGCCAGAGCTGCAAAACTTCCCCCAGCTTTCCGCAAGAAATAGATCTTGATGCCTAACGAAGGGGCTCGATATGGCCAAGTTCTCCGACAAGGATAACTGTCGATCCTGAACAATATGGGGGACACCCTCGCGTCCGTGGTATGCGCATTCGTCTCACTGATTGAACTAAAAATTTCTATTGTTTTCACGCGCCTGGGCGTCTCTTGCCTCTGAGGTGCCTCTTATCGTTACCCCCCCAACACCGGATTGAGACCAAAGGCCACTGAGTGGAGGTTTCAGACTCCAACTCCGCCTCCAGGGTCGGCGCAATACACACCCATTTCTGCTCACGCAACGGCGTAATTGCATAACACTGTATGCGTAGCAATAAAGAAATTCGGGAAGCCCGCACTCTGCGGCGCCACCCATCAAAACCCCGTCTTGAAGCCCCTCTCGGCGCAGGCTTCGCGGGGTTTGTGGACCTGTATTCCACGCTCCGACACTTTGCGGAACGGGATTCGCTGCCCATAGAGTTCGATTTCGATCATGCTGGTCGCGCAATCGAACAGGGTGTCTAGCACAAGACCGCGGCGGACCATGCCGGTTTCCGTCACGTCGGTTTCAGCCCAATCAGTGGGCTCGCCGGTGTAGCCGGTATAGGGCGGCTCGTATCCACCCTGGGTGCGGTCGAACGATCTGACATCGATCCACGCGCCGACGCCGATGAGAAGCGACAGTGTCAGCCCAAGCCCCGCGAGAACGTACAAGATTGCTTTTCTCATGATTTCCTTGCCCTCGACGGAGAGCGCGTCGAGGGTGCGTGTGGAGAGTTGAGGAGCATCCTGATAGCCGTGCCTTGCAGCTGGCTTTGGAAGAACTGGACTTTTTTGCTGAGGAGGTCCGGCGCATGGGGGTCTCCCTCGCTCATCCGCTCCGATGTCAGTAGCTCCCGTTGCGGGGGCTTGATTAGTGCAGACCCGGCATAATCTCCTTGGCAAACAGTTCCATCGACTTTTGACTCTTGGCTGGATCTAAACCAGGCAGATGCATGCCCATGACCAGATGGGTCGTCCGTATTTTGCTTGTCATGGCTTCAATCTCACGGCCAACTTCGTCAGGCGTGCCGACCATCGGAGCACCAATGAGTTGATCCGTCACATTGCGCAGTTCTGCCGCTGGTGGTAGCTGAGCGAATTTTTCTGCTCCAACAAAATCCTTGGCTTCGGCCAACCAGCGGCCGTACCAGCTTAACATGTAGTGCAGATGCTCTTGGACATTGTTCCAGGCTTCCTCTCGCGTTGGGGCGACGTGTGCCCAGCGCAGCTGCGCAGCGTGGAAGTTTTTGGGATCACGTCCATGAGCACGGAGTGCATTATCATAGGTCTCCTGGGCAAAGGCGTCACTTGCTCCCAGGAAATGACAGCCCATCCGAGCAGCCCGCTCGACGGCTTTTGGCTGTCCGGCTCCAATCCACACTGGTGGATGTGGAGTTTGAGCGGGTTTAGGGACTAAGCTGATGTTTTTTAAATTGTAGTGCTTGCCTTCATACGAGAAAGGATCTTGGGTCCACATGCCCCGGATGACTTCAATACCTTCCTCTAGAAGGGAAGCCCGCTCTTTGCGGGGAATGCCATAACCTTCGAACTCTGATGGGGAATAGCCCTGCCCAAAGCCCATATCGAAACGGCCGTTGGAGATGATATCAACCGTTGCCGCATCTTCTCCAACCCGTACCGCATTGTGCAAAGGTAACAGCAACAGAAACGTGCCAATTCGGACGCGGTTGGTCATGGTTGCCACAGCACTGGCAATCGGCAGCAGGGAAGGGGAGTACCCATCTTCGGCAAAGTGATGCTCAGTCAGCCAAACGGTGTCATAGCCCAGTTCTTCTGATATCTGCGTTTGTTTGAGCTGTTCAGCATAAAACTGGGGCCAGGGTTTGCGCCATTGCGGCGGGTTGCGAAACGGGAATAATAAGCCAATGTCCATGTCATCCTCCTTATTTTATCGGCCACATGCTGGTTAATCATGATGGGGAGGCACAGAGCAAGAGCGCAACACAGGGCTTGGCAGCCGGATATGGTCTCAGGCACAATGCGTCGCAGGTGAAGAAGAGGGTAAGGAGACGGTATGGACTTAAACTACTCAGCTGAAGATCTCGCCTTTCGGGATGAAGTCCGGACCTGGATTCGGGCCAATCTCCCAGACGATCTGCGGGACAAAGTGATGAACTACTCTCAGCTTGAACGGGAAGATTTTCAACGCTGGCACCGTATCTTGGCCGCCAAGGGCTGGATTGCTCCGCATTGGGACGAGGAATGGGGTGGTCTGAATTGGACGGCGGTGCAGCGCTATATCCTTGAGGAAGAGTGCACGGCGGCTGGCTGTCCGATACCGCTACCGACTGGCGTGCCGATGTGTGGCCCAGTGTTGCTTCGGTTTGGTACTGAAAAGCAGAAAAAGCGCTTCCTGCCTAAAATTTACAATGGTGATGAAGTGTGGTGCCAGGGCTACTCCGAACCGGAAGCGGGCTCTGATTTGGCTGCGCTCAAGATGAGCGCTGTTCGGGAGGGCGATCACTATATCCTCAACGGCCAGAAGATTTGGACGTCCTTTGCGCATTATGCCGACTGGATTTTTTGTTTGGTGCGGACGGACCCCCAGGCGCCAAAAAAACAGCTGGGTATCTCGTTTATCCTGATTGATATGAAAACCCCCGGTATCACGGTCCGCCCGCTGCTGTTGATGAGTGAGACACATGATCTGAATGAAGTCTTTTTTGAAAATGTGAAAGTACCAGCCGAAAACTTGGTCCATAAAGAAGGAGACGGCTGGACCGTCGCCAAGTTTCTGTTGGGTTATGAACGCCTCAATACCGGTGAAATCGGTGCATCCAAACGTGATCTGGCCAGGCTCAAGGAGCTGGCTGCCACCCGCTGCAAAAACGGCAAACCGCTTAGTGACGATCCGCGCTTTCAAGACAGGGTATCACGCGTTGAAATTGAACTCATGGCACTTGAAGTGACAAATCTGCGCTTTCTGGATCAAATCCAACGTGGTCGTGAAATCGGGGCAGAGGTGTCGTTGCTCAAGGTCCGGGGAACCGAGATTCAGCAAGCCCTGACCGAGCTGATGCTGGACGTGGCGGGTCCGTTGGCCGCTCCAGCGTATCCGACGCAAGACACGGACTTCGATACTGAAACGGCAAACTTGGCCCAGCGCTATTGTAACTACCGCAAAGCCTCGATTTATGCGGGTTCGAATGAGATCCAGCGGAATATTATGGCTAAGATGTCGCTCGGTTTATAGAGAGGACAATCCACTGTCAATATGCTATGAAACTGGGCACTTGGGAGCGCTATCGCGCTTCCTAAAGGAGGGAACACGATGACTGCGAGTGCAACGAACGGGACGACAAATGGAAATGGTAAGGCCAACGGTTCAATCGGTCTGACTTGGCACGACCGTTATCCGCACCTGGATCGGGGACCGGTGCGGGCTGATGTCTTCACCTCGGAAGAACAGTTTGAGCTTGAGCGGGAACATATCTTCAAGAAAGTCTGGCTAAACGTTGGCCGGGTTGAGCAGCTGCCAAATCCAGGTGATTATTTTGTCAAAGACATCGCCATGTGTCAGACTTCGATCCTGGTCGTGCGGGGCAAAGACGGCCAGATCAATGCTTTCCATAATATGTGTTCCCACCGGGGCAATAAAATTGCCTGGGACAATCAGGGCACGTGTCAGATGTTCACCTGTAAATTTCACGGCTGGTCATATGGCTTGGATGGTTCGCTCCGGCATGTGCCTGATGAAGAGAATTTTTTTGATCTGAAAAAAGATACCCTTGGTATGACACAAGTCGCTTGCGATGTGTGGCAAGGTTTTATTTTCATTCATGTAGACCCCAATCCGCAAGAAACTCTACAAGAATACCTGGGTGAATTGGGCACAAGTCTGGACGGCTATCCGTTTGATGAGATTTCGGCGACCTGCGGCTCGTGGACGACTGAGGTCAAAGCCAACTGGAAAGCGGTCAAAGACGCATTTCAAGAAATTTATCACGTTGGTTTTTTGCACCGTCGTTCTGCGCCGGACTCCTTCACCAGCAAGGAAAATCCGTACGCCCATGCCCTCGACTTCAGACTCTTTGCCCGGCATGGCAGTGCCTCTGTGTTTGGCAATCAGTATCTTGAGCCGAGTCCGGTTGCCACACAGGCATTTAAGCACAGCAGCTTTCTGATCCGTAAAGACTTCGACATGAGCGGACTGCCGGCTGGAGTGAATCCACTCCGGCACGAAGAGTGGACGCTTGATCTCAATGTGATCTTCCCGTGCTTTTTTGTGGACGTGTCGGAAGGCTCGTATTTTACCCATAACTTTTGGCCGATTGCGGTGGACCGCACGATTTGGCATTCGACCCAGTATTTTCCTAAGGCCAAGACTGCGGGCCAGCGTTTTGCCCAAGAGTACGGACATGTCCTGTTTCGGGATATTATTTTAGAGGATGGCCGGACATTAGAAGAGACGCAAGCGATGCTGAGTTCAGGTGCCAAAAAAGAATTCTATCTGCAAGATGAAGAAATCTTAGTGCGGCATAGCCATGATGTTGTCGAGCGAATGATTAACGGTCGGTCGGTCAGCATCGATGTGACACCAAACGGAAAAGAGGCCGTACATGCCTGATGCAAGCTTGCCGGAAGCGTTTCGCGACTTGGAGCAATGGTCGGCCTGGGCGCTGGAAACGGAAAAAGAGCGCAGTGACAAACGACAGGCGAGCACCATAGAGGAGCTGAAAGATTTCTATGATGCCATGTTAGCCCGGACGGACGAAGCGCTGTCGTATATCGACCAATTCCCGTTGGACGATCTGCCGCCAGATGCCCAACGGCTGTTCCTGCTGACCTTATCTTTGGCCGAAGTTGCGCCTGCGGTTGAACAGTTTGGTCAGCCGCAGGTAGTTGATGGTTATGATATCGGGCGGATTGCTGCGGCGCGGAGAGAGTAGAACTGCTTTTGTGAATACGTGGGGGCAGAATACCGCTCCCACGTGCAGCGTTGGTTCGGCTCTGTGAGTCGAAAACTCTTACCCACCAAAATAGCTCTGTGGATTCTTGACCGTCATGGTCTGAATCGTGCCTTCGCTGATTCCGGCTTTACTAAGCGTTGGAATAATATTTTTCAGCAGATGGGCGTAATTATTATTTGGACAGGCCGCCACAAAATCATCCCAGCCTTTGCTTGGTCGGCCCATTAAACAGTGCACGGCATCGTGTGACAGCATAATCCGATCATGGCCGACGGCTAAGAGACCGATCAGTGAGGCCAAGCGCATTTTATCGGGAGCAATCACGTCGATCCCGAAACGATCAAAACCCAACCAGGCGCCGCGCTCTAAAATATCGAAGTAATAGCGCATATCGCCGACACCACAGGCATGCCCGATGAGTACGCGGTTAAAATCGACCCCTTCATCCTCAAAGATATCCAAGGTCTCACGGCCAAACGGACCTAGCTCGTCATTGTGACACAGGATCGGAACGCCCGTCGCTTTTTGCGCCCGAGCTGCCGCCCGCAGGCAGTTTTCTTCGTGTTTGCCAATCGATGTCGCGGTCTCAGTCAGGCCTGGAATACCACCGGTTGCCGTTTTGATCAGGCCGGCTTTGATGCCCGTCTTATCCATCCCTTCAGTGATCTCACGAACATACACTTCGGCGATATCATCGGCGGGTAAGGTCCGAAAGTGAGGCGGGATGCCGAGCGCTTCGTTATACAGACCGGTCGCCATGATGACATTCAGGCCAGACTTATCCGCGCATTCGGCGGCAAATTCAGGGTCACGGCCGAGTTCCATTGGGCACGGATCAACAAACGTTGTGACGCCGAGAGCTTTAATTTCTTTGAGTTTTTCGACCGCTCCGGCGACCTCTTCTTTGCGATCAAAGCGCCAATTGTCCCATTCGTAGCCGGGGAAGCCGACCGTTAAATGCTCGTGGACTAGGGTGAAGCCCATATCGTCCGTCGTCTTATCTCCGAGGACTGTTTGTACTTTCGCCATAGTGAGTTCTCCTTCTTTATAGTCACCCGTTCTCAAATCACACCCCAGTCTCGGCCGCAAGGAGGACCGGACTGCGCATGTCCTTGCCGACGGGGGAGGGGATGACCATAATGCGAGCCACCCATCCAACCAAGGTAAGGAGTACGATTCATGCAAGCACCCAGAACTGAGCGGCAGCAGCGTTTCATTGATATGGCAGCCACCCATGCCGAGGACTTTAAAACTCGTGTGGCTGAGCACGACCAGGAGAGTAGTTTTCCGCACGAAAACGTCGAGGCGATGAAAGCGTCAGGGTATACCGCCCTGATTGTCCCCGAAGAGCTCGGCGGAGCAGGGGCGACGCCGCTGGAGATTTGCCTCGCTCAAGAGCGTTTGGCCCAAGGCGACTTGCCGATGGCGATTGCGGTGAATATGCATCACATCGTTGTTGGTATCGTGGCCGACTTGTGGCGACTGGATCAGCAGGGCAAAGGACCGAACCTGCCCGCTCTTGAACCACTGCTCAAAGCGACACTGAATGACAAGCTTATTTTTGGTGGACCGGTCAGTGATCCGAAGATGAATAGTTCCGTTGGCTTTGCTGGAATCAACGATACCACCCGCCAAGCAACCAAGGTTGACGGTGGCTACCGACTCAATGGTAAGAGTGGCTTTGGCACGATGTCTGCGGGTGCGGATTATCTCTTAACCACAGCGCGGTATGACGACCCGGATAACGGACCGCAATGTGTATTGTGTTTCTTCCCCTCTTCAGCCGAAGGCGTTAAGATCCAAGACAACTGGGATACAATGAGTATCCGCTCGTCACAGAGCAATGATGTCGTCTGGGATAATGTGTTTTTTTCAGACGATGCTATGGTACTGCGCCCGGCTCAGAACTGGGACGCGGTTGCGAATATGACTGCCTCGTGGTGGGTTTGCTCAGGTCCGGCATGCTACATCGGCCTGGCCCAAGCCGCGCGAGATTTTGCGATGGACTGGGTATCTGGACGTACTCAGGAACCGTTTGATCAACCGATGACGCACTATCCCGGTAATCAGCTCTTGGCCGCTGAGATGGAGATCGGACTGCGGTCCGCACGGGCGATGTTGCAACAATCAGTTGCCTCACACGACGATATAGAGCAGCGGACGACAGATGATCTTGTCAACCTGATCTCTAGTTTCCAGTTTGTCATGGAGAACTGTGTACAAGTCGTTGACAAAGCCATGCGCATGGTTGGCGGCGCAGCGCTGTTCAAAAAGAATCCGATGGAGCAGATGTATCGCGATGTACGGGCAGCTGTGATTCACCAGCCGTTTGCAGGCATGGAAGGCAAGGCACTGCTGGGGCGCCAGGCGTTTGGTTTGCCGGTGTATACCAGGCCGCGTTTTGTGTAGCTTTCAAGAGAGGGATGGGCTACGCTTATCGCCCCTCCCATCACTTCCTTATTTCCCCGGAACAGCCAATTTAAACACCCGCGCAGCATTCAAGCCCAGGATCTTCTTACGACTATCTTCTGACAGTGTATCCATCTGGCGCTCAACACTCGCGGCGGAGTAAGGCCAGCTGCCTTCGTGATGTGGATAGTCATTGGACCACATGAAATTATCAACCAAGTCAACTTCTTCAGCCACCAGCAAGGCTGCCCGATCGTTCATAAAAGCCGAGAAACAGTTGCGCCGGTAGTAGAAGCTTGGCAGCTGCGGCAAAACCGGCCGGACCCACATGTGGTGCGATTGATGGGCATGATCCAAGGCTTCGATCATCCACGGCACCCAGCCAATGCCACCTTCAATTGAGCCTGCTTGCAGCTTGGGATGATGCTCGAAGACGCCACACGAAATCAACTGAACAAGCGGATCCATAACGGTTGACATAGAGTGACTGACATAATTGATTAAGGCACCGCCGTTGCCGCCGACTGCGCGTGGATCACGGCCGGTGGACACATGGAAGGTCATGGGCAGGTCCACCTCTTCGATAAGCGACCACAGCGGCTCAAACGACTTGTCATTATACTGTAGCTCACCGTCTTGCAGCGGTCCAAAGATGGGTTTGTTTGGCAGGGTCAAACCTTTGAAGCCTTGTTCGGCCGCCCATGTGACTTCCGACATCGCCCCGAGCAAGTCACCCGCAGCAATCATTGCCATGGGCATAAAACGCTCCCAGTGATTGGCATAGGTTTCCTGCGCCCAGCGGTTCCAGGCACGGAACATCGCGCCCTGAAACACTGGATCAGGGGTACCAAAAGCCAGCAATCCTTTATTCGGAAAGATGATCTCAGCATCAACCCCGTCAGCCTGAGCATCTTTGACTCGCTGGGCATTATCAAGACCGGCTTGATTCCGCTCGAGGTCAGCCTCTTCCCAGCGCTTAGAATACGGCTGAAACATATCCAGGTCTTCAAACGACTCAAGCCTCGGGATATATTTGTCGATCGTCCGGCCGGGTTTCACCAGCATCGGCTTCATGCCCTCGCAGATCGTCCACTGCGCACCGTCCTCGTCAATTTCCATGCGTGGAATCCGGTCGAGGTATTGTTTATCAATGCGGGTGGCGAGATAATCGTTTGGCTCAATGGCATGCGTATCGACCGAAGCCATGTAGTACTTGTTCGGATCATCAGCATGGACGGTTTGCGCCCAGCCGTCATGGCCGGGAGTCTGTTTGCGCCATGCATTGTTGGGAGATTCCGCTTGGAATGTTGCTGACATATTCGTCTTCCTCCAAGTTCTTGCTCTGCCTGTTCGCCTTTTGCTGCTTCTAGCAGAGGCTCAGTTTTGGCGTCAAGAATGTAATGGGACAAAGAGCACCGAATGGGGCGCCGAGTGGAACTGAATAGCGCTGAACTTGGAATTGAGGATCAGGCCAGCATCGTGTATGTATGCCGGTAATACTGCATCGAAAGAGGAGAAAACCATGGCCAGCACAACAGAAGTAGTAAAAACCGCCCGAGAAAAGGCCCGCAAAGTTGCCCCAAAGCTGATTGATCTGAGTGAAAAAGTTGTCTACGGCGATGTCTGGGAACGGGCTGAGTTATCAAAACGTGACCGCAGCTTGATTACCGTTGCCTCGTTGATGTCCATGTATCGTCCTGAGCAGTTGCGTCTGCATTTGCAGCGGGCCTTAGACAATGGCGTCACGCAAGAAGAAATTGGTGAGCTGATCACCCACTTGGCGTTTTACTCGGGCTGGCCGACTGCCATGACAGCGGCGACGATTGCCAACGAGGTTTTTGAATCGCGAGAGTAGGGCGCTGTTTATTTTTTTCACGCGGAGGTCAGCATGCAGGTCGGTTTCATTGGACTGGGGACGATGGGGGCAAAGATGGCGAGCAGCTTGCAGAATGCAGGCTTTCAACTCGTTGTCCATGACCTGCGCCGTGAGGCCGCGGCATCCCATATGAGCGCTGGCGCAGTTTGGGCTGACACTCCGCGGCACGTCGCTGAGATGGCAGACGTGGTATTCACTTCCTTGCCCGGTCCTCCTGAGGTCGAGCACATCGCACTTGGTGAGGACGGTCTGCTCGTTGGGAT
This sequence comes from Binatia bacterium, assembly GCA_965231765.1. Taxonomy (GTDB): domain Bacteria; phylum Desulfobacterota; class Binatia; order Bin18; family Bin18; genus JAAXHF01. Next base: position 525,053 of record OZ246887.1, on the reverse strand, counting down.
GCGATCCGGCAGTGCGTATTTCGATTTATCGACCAACGCTCCGGATGTTGTGCGTCGGATTCATGCGGCATGTGCTGAACATGGTGTGCATATGTTAGACGCGCCCGTCAGTGGTGGGCCACGTGGAGCTGAAACAGGAAAGCTGGCTATCTGGGTGGGTGGTGAGAAGAGCATTTTTGATCAACATAAGCCGCTGCTCGATGTCATAGGAGATCAGGCTCGTTATGTTGGGGAGATCGGTACGGCAACGATTGCCAAGCTTGTCCATAATTGTGCAGGCTATATGCTGAACCGTGCCCTGTCTGAAGTCTTTACGATGGGGGTCAAAGCAGGTGTCGAGCCTGCAATCCTATGGGAGTCGGTTCGCCAGGGCGCACTAGGACGAATGCGGACTTTCGACGGCCTTGCGCGCCACTTTCTGCTCGACAGCTACGATCCACCGGATTTTGCGCTCAGGCTGGCTCATAAGGACGTGACGCTCGCGACTGAGCTTGGCCGTGAACTTCAGGTGCCGATGCCGATGGCAAACCTCGCTTGGGATGAACTGACAGCTGCGCTCAACCGGGGTTGGGGTGAGCGCGATTCGCGAGCTGGCATGCTTTTGCAGCAAGAGCGAGCTGGCGTGCATATCGCGGTTGATCCGGAGGAATTACGCGATATCTTGGAACGAGACGGCAAACCAAAGCCGTGACTGTGGCTTTCCTTGGGCCAGAGCGTCCACAGGAATGGAGAGATCAAGTATGATCGAGCTATGTATCGATCGCATCAAGTCTGCCATTGGAGAGATCCTCCTCGTGGCCGATGGCGAGCGGTTGGGTGCGCTTGACTATGCCGACTATGAAGATCGTATGCTCGCCCTGCTACGGCGTCATTACGGGGCATTCCAGTTGCGGGATGCCGTTAATCCACACGGACTGAGTCGTCAGCTTCAAGCCTATCTGGCCGGAGACCTGGATTGTCTCAATGCCATTCGAGTTGATACGGGAGGAACACCTTTTCAGCAACAGGTGTGGACTGCTTTGCGGGCTATTCCGCCTGGCACAACCTGTACGTATGCGACACTCGCGACACAATTAGGGCGGCCTCAGGCAGCTCGTGCAGTTGGTATGGCAAATGGGCAAAATCCCATTGCCATTGTTGTTCCGTGTCACCGCCTGGTTGGCTCGAACGGCGCTTTGACCGGCTACGCTGGGGGGCTCGAACGTAAGCAATGGCTGCTTCAGCATGAAGGGGTCGCGGTGCAAAACTTTGCTGTGTAAGGAAAACTGCCGGGAGTGCTTTACTCGGTTTGTGTACTGACTGTCCGCGTTTCTCCAAATTCCAGCGCCCAAAACTGATCATGTGGAATCTGCATCTCTTGCACAGCCTGTTCGAGATCGTGAACAGGCTGCTCAACGCTTTCATAGGTCAGCTGGAATGTTCCCCAATGAATGCCGACACTTTGTTGACTGCCCAGATCGATGTGGGCTTGCACGGCATCGCGGGGATTCATATGAAGAGGCTTCATAAACCAGCGCGGTTCATACGCACCGATGGGTAACAAACTGAGAGCAAAAGGACCGTATTGTTCGCGCGCTTCTCGAAACTGTGGACCGTAGCCCGTATCACCCGCAAAGTAGATATTGCCGTGGCAGGTGCGAATGACAAACCCACCCCACAGTGTTTTCATCTGATCGGTCAGTCCTCTGCCAGACCGATGCTGGCCTTCGCTAAAGATAAACTCAACGTCGTGCAGGGACACACGCTGGCCCCAATCCAGATCCTGAAAATGCTGAAGTCCGTGTTGCTGAAAGAGCTGGGCGTTGCCTAAGCCAGCGAGAATCATCGGGCCTGACGATCCAGACGAATCAGGCTCTTTCAGCTGGAGGTCTTGAAGTTTTTGCAAGGTATCAAGGTCGAGGTGATCGTAGTGATTGTGGCTAATCAGGATCACATCGATGGGAGGTAAATCTTCGAGTCGCACGCCGGGGCGACGCACACGCTTCGGCCCGGCCCATTGCACGGGGCTGGCGCGCAGAGAATAGATCGGGTCGGTCAAAATATTGACTCCATCGACCTGGATTAGGACAGTCGCATGATTGATGAAGGTGACGGCTATACGGTCGCCCTGAACGCGCTCTTCAGGGACACGCTGGGGCTGATGCTCGATCCACTCCGGCCATTCTTCGGCGATGAATAATAAACCGGTCGAGACTCTTACCATGTCCCAGGCTGATTTATCAGCAGATACACGATTGAAAAAATAGTCCCCGTTAAAATGGGGAGATTGTGGGCCGGTATACACCGGAGCGCTGAAACACCCGGACGAGAGGAAGAGTCCAAGACTTAAGACAAAGGTTCGCAGCATAAGGCACATAAAAAATGCCCTCTCCCAGAGTGAGAGAGGGCAGTCTCTTGATCAGAGGTGCAGACTCGTGTCGCCTAGAAGATCTTTAGAAAATCTCGGCAAAGAAATCGCGCATTGACTTCCACGAGCGCTCATCGGCTTGCTGGTTATATGCAATACCGTCTATACCAGCAGCGTCAGCATACGGATTGGTGAAGCTATGGACGGTGTTGCCATAGCTAATCAGCTGCCAGTTTGCACCGGACTTGGTCATTTCTTCCTGAAAAGCGATGACCTGATCGGGCGGGACAAACGGGTCATCTACGCCATGACACACCAGCACTTTTGCTGCGATCTTGCCCGCTTCGGCTGGTTTCTCAGTTTCGAGCCCACCGTGAAAAGACACCACACCGCGTAGCGGGGCACCATCTCGTGCCATTTCGAGAGAAGAAGAACCGCCCATGCAAAAGCCGATCATGGCCAAGCGGTCCGAATCAACCTGGGGCAGGGCGGATAGCGTATCGAGCGCTACCTGTGCCCGCTGGCGGAACTTTTCCGGAGTTGCACGAATAGCAGTCATCTGTGCGATTGCATCTGGGAGATTATCGACTTCAAGCCCGTCGCCATACGGATCAGCAGCCAAGGCAACAAACCCTAGCGCGGCGAGCCGCTGAACCCGTTCCCTGGCATGGACACCGAGCCCAAACGCTTCCGGCATGACTAAGATACCTGGTCGTTTCTCATCACTTTGATCATCGCACGCCAAAAACCCTTTTAAGGTCACGTCCCCATCTTTATATTCAAGCGTCTCTGTCCTCATATCACTCCTCCTTTTGTTGGATCAGTATAGGATACATACCTGAATGGCTCGTGTGTACTCAAGCCCGTCAGCCTTTCTTCTCGTCCTTCTCACTCTCACGATAATCGCCAAGGCTCTTAAATCAGGCTCGGAGCTTTATTGCCCCATCGAGCTCGCCCAAGTCTCAGAAAAACCAAGCGTTAGCCGTTTTCGAAAATGCAGGAGGTCTGCTGTGACCATATCAGCGTCCTGCACTGTCAGATTCTTATGGCTGAACAGCACCTCAACTGTAGTCGCAATATCTGCCGGCCCTAAGATCGCATACGGAGGCTAAGGCCCACATCGACTCGGTTAGCACCCAATACGAGCCCCCAGCCCTCTTGTCAATGAAAGCCTCTGCCGCCACGATTTGTCTGGAATTATCCGGTGTGACAAGTCTCACCAAAATATTTGTGTCAACGACGCGTATAACGGCTTTTGATGGAACGTCGAACCTCTACCGGTACTGAGATCTGTCCCTGTGCAGTCAGTTTTGAATGGGCAATAGAAATATGGAAGAGCCTATGACTACGGTAATAAATCTGCAACAGTGGTCAGGGTTACAGACGCTCGGTCCGGTTTCCTCCAGACAAACGACATTTAATAATATCAACATATTCTGGTTCTATTTCTATACCTGTAAAATTGTAGCCAAGTTGTTGAGCGGCAACTAATGTTGTTCCACTTCCCGAAAATGGATCAAAAACTATATTATTTACAGATTTTGGAACTAAGACGAGAATGAGTTTCTTTATCAACTTTAAAGGCTTGACGGTGCAGTGAGAAAATTTCTTTTCGGATTTATTATAGTAACCTTCAAAGATATTTGACTGGAAAGAACCGTCTTCGTTGATTGTCTTAAATAAACCAACACCTGTTTCCTGAAGTGTCTCCCAGTAATTGTTGAGTAACGGCTTCTGGACTAATACGATTGACTCCCATTCATTTCTGAAACAGGTGTGCCAACCATTCCACTTTTCAGCCTCGGGATGATTCATTTTCTCAAGTTTTCGCTTAATATTTAGCCCTTTTGGGATGCCAGAATGTCTCCGATAAACCAATATATCCCGAGTGTAGAAACCAGCTTCTTCTAACGCAACTTGGATGTGTGCTGCTGTCCTAGTGCTGCTAAAAACGGCAACAGGTGCTCCATGCTTGCACGTCTTGAACAACTTGCGCCCCCACTCTTTACACCAGTTCATATATTCGATGACATTTTCTTGATTTCGTTCATACCACCTAGCATTGCGCACTCCCCCAGCCAGCCCGCTTCCGTAAGGAATGTTCTTTACTAAGGTCTTGCTCTCTTTTATTCTCTCTAATCTTCTACTGATCTCCTTGCCATCCCATTTGCGTCCAATAAATTCATAATTGTATGGAGGGTCTGTTATGCATGCTGCAATGGAATCGTGCGGTATATCAGACATAACAGAAATGCAATCTCCTTGGATTATTTCATTTATGTAATTCATGATTCGCTCCTATCGACAAAAAACGTTCCCTTTTCTGTGCGACGACGAAGCCCACTGTATAGGTCGAATCCAGTCTTCTCTTGTAAATAGTAAAAGGTTGCTTTTCCAGTGTACATACACCATCCTGCTGCTTGACATGCAGTCATAGCAGCAGGCAGATTGTCTTCACGCAAGAATAGAAAGACTGGTCTGTAACCGTTTTGTTTGAGAAGGGTAGCATATTGTTGGAACTTCTTTAGGGTTCCAGAATCACCAGAACCGACTCTATATTTCATGTCAATCGCATCAGAGCCAAGAACGAGGTCACAAGGCTCATCACTACCGAATTTAAGAGCACCGCCACAGTCTGCGCATGGGTGCCTGCAAAGCTCCACTAATTTTTCAGAGAAACTGTCTTGGCATTTCTTGAGGATACTTGATAGCTTTTTGTCTATATCACTGTGTGTCATTTGAAAATTACGTTCTTTTATCAGCATTCTCCTTACACACTCTTGCCTGTGATCCTAAGGGCTATGAGGCTGCACCTTCGCATGTCTTGACATACGGTAAAACTCCCTCTTTAGGTGTAGTAAGGGGAAAACGTAGAGGGAGTGTCAATTTCTTGGACGGGGCAGCTGGTGTTTCTTGCTTTTGTCCCCTATAATTCTTCGGCGGAACTTCCTTGACCATGCCTGTCACGGGAAAGTTCGTACGAATATGAAGGAGAAAGAAAGGAAGGGTTATGAAACTTTGGAGAGCGATTTCGATGGGAATGATGTTAGGCGGGGTGCTGTTCTTGGCTGCCTGTCCAGGAGATCTGGAAGACGCACAGGACGACGCCACCAAAGGAGACGCAGTCGAAAACAAAGGGACTTTGGAGGACTGTGTGAATGCCTGCCAAGAGACAGCCACGAAAGCGGAAACAGACTGTCAGGCAAAGCTGACAGAGGAAGAGACGGTGGATAAAACTTCTTTAAACAGCCCCTGGTTGGCATGTAAAAACAGCGCTATGGGGGATCTTTCGGGTTGTCAGGTGACGTGTAACGCAGATTTTCGCTAAACACGGGGAGAGGCGGGGAGAGCCAGACGTGTTTCTCTGCCTTGCTTTGTGAGAAAAACGCTGCGGACGACCGCGTTTGAGCAATCTAAGGAGCGCACTATGTCTGAACTCGCGTATGCCACTGCCAGAGAACTCGCCCAAAAAATTCAACAGCGGGAGGTGTCGAGTCGGGAAGCGCTTGACTATTTCCTTGAGCGGGTAGCGAGGCTCGACAAGCCGATCAATAGCGTTGTCACTATTGATGCCGAGCGGGCGCGGTCAGAAGCTGACGAGGCAGATGCGGCGCTCGCCCGCGGAGAGGTACGTGGGCCGTTGCATGGCGTGCCGCTCACAATCAAAGACTCCTTCCAGACGGCGTCTATGCGCACAACATCGGGTGCTCCTGAGCTGTCGGACTTTATTCCCCAAGAAGATGCCTGGCCAGTCGCCCGACTCCGCGAAGCAGGGTCGATCATCTTTGGCAAGACAAATCTGCCTATCTACGCGGGGGATTTACAAAGCTATAACGATATTTTTGGTACAACGAACAATCCTCACGATCCCTTGCGTACCCCGGGCGGCTCGTCTGGCGGTTCGGCTGCCGCACTGGCGTGTGGTTTTACTCCACTGGAGTTGGGCAGTGATATCGGTGGCTCCATTCGTTTGCCAGCCCATATGTCAGGTGTTGTTGGGCATAAACCAAGTTATGGTATCGTGCCTGCCCATGGGCAGATTCCTGGCCCGCCAGGGACATTAACGTTGGCTGATCTCGCCGTTGCCGGACCAATGGCCCGGAGTGTTGAGGACCTTGAGCTTGGCCTCGATATCATGGCTGGTCCCAATCGTTGGGAAAAGCCTGCCTGGCGACTTGCATTACCGCCGGCTCGTCGGCAATCGCTCAAGGAATATCGAGTTGCTGCCTGGCTTGACGATCCACGCTGTCGGGTTGAACCAGAGGTGAGAGCCCTTCTGGAAAAAGCGGCAGGCAAACTGTCTGACGAAGGTGCTCGGGTTGATGCGGATGCCCGTCCAGACTTTTCTTTGGAAAAAGTGGCTCATACATTTCAAGCGCTCTTGCAAGTCGCGTTATCAGGCGGCGTCACCCGTGACAAAATCGAACGCTATGCGACTGCAAGCAGCGACTCGAGTGTTGATCGCACCCGACGCTTTATGGCTCTGCGTCACCGGGAATGGCTCAGCTACAATGAGCGTCGGCAGCAAATGCGCAAGCGTTGGGAAGAATTCTTTCAAGATTGGGATGTCATCCTGCTCCCGGTCATGCCCTGTGCCGCCATTTTGCATGACCAGTCTGAACCGCAAGCCGGCCGGACTGCAAAGGTCAACGGACAGGACTATCCGTATTGGGATCTGATCACCTGGATGGCACCAGCAGGCGCGTGTTACCTGCCTGCAACCGTTGTGCCCGTTGGTTGCCTTGACAATGGCTTACCGATCGGAATCCAGGTTGTTGGGCCGTATCTGGAGGACCGGACGACGCTTGATGTGGCCAAGCAACTCCTGGCTCTTACGGGTGGGTGTCCGCGACCCCAAGGATTCTAAAAAGACGGTCTGTGTTCCGCATGAGTATAGACTGCCATGGCTGACTCCGTCTCAATACTTGACCATCCCATTATTTCGAGCCGTTATTTTTACCCACAATCGGTGGCGTTTGCAGAGCCGTACTGGGTTGAGGCAGCTGATGGGAGTCGGCTGGCGTGTAGCTATCGAGCAGTGCAGCCCGATGATGCCAAGACGGTGGTCTACTTCCACGGCAACGGCGAAGTCGTTACCAACTATCTGCCGAGCTTCGCCAATTGGTTCAACGGTATGGGCTATAATCTGCTGTTGGCTGAATATCGTGGCTACGGCATGTCAGCGGGCACGCCGGCTCTGGCTGGTATGCTGGACGATGTGGAGCCACTCCTTGATAGTCTGCAGATTCCCGATGAAAAAACCATTCTCTTTGGCCGCTCGCTTGGATCGTTGTATGCCGTGCATGGAGTAGCTCAACGCCCACAACTCGGCGGTCTGATTATTGAGAGTGGGGTGGCCGATCTGAGTCAACGTTTTTTTCAGCGGGTATTGCCCGAAGAACTCGGGGTGTCAGAAACACAGCTCCTTGAGGAATTACACAAACATTTTGATGCGAAGAAGAAGCTTAGCGGCTTTCAGGGCAAGACCTTAGTCCTACACGCGCGTCATGATGAGCTCATAGACGCACAGCATGCCGAAATGTTGTACGCTGCCGTCCAGGAGCCAAAACAGCTCAAGATTTTTGAGCAGGGCGGGCATAACGATATTTTCTATCGTAATCAGGTCGAATACGCTCAGCTGGTCGAGGATTTTCTCGCCACCGTGTAGCCAGACTCCTTACTTTTGCCCTTTGACTTTTTGTTTTTCTTCATCCGGCCTACTCCCGTCGCCACTGCTCCCTTTTAGAGTCTCGAGCAGGTCGCTTTCGTCGGCCGCGTGCGTTCGCAAGCAAGCGAATCTGTGACTCCGGAAGAGAGCTGGGCGCAGGCATTCGTGATGGCTGCCCTCAGGGCTTCCTTTTCAGTGGCCCCATCAACGGTTCGGCAATCTTGAGCACCCAGGAATTGGATACACACTTCACACCGGGTACCTCCAACCTGGAAACTTGAATATACGACGAGAGCAATTAAGGTGGTTATGACACTGGCTGCAATCCATGTGGTTTTCTTCATAGGTGTCTATTCTAGCGTGCTTGAAATAACGCGGAAACATGGGGCAGGTTACGCTCGTACGCTCGGCCGTGGTAACGTGGGACCTCCACAGACGGCTGATCACTGAGCTGAAACCGCCTGGCGGTTTCAGCTCAGTGACGAATCGAAAAAGAGATTGTCGTGTCCAGCATGAAAACGCCGCCGCTAGTATTGTCTCAGATCTTCCTCTAGTCTGTTGCTACTCTGAATCTAGGCTACTCTCTCATTCAATGAACTGGATCTGGCTCGGACTTGTTGTCCTCTCCGTTGTAACAGCTGCCTTTAGCGGCACAATGGCAGCTGTTACACAGGCATCGATAGATTCCGCCAAATCGGCAGTCACTCTGGCGCTGGGCCTGGTTGGGGTGATGGCGTTCTGGTTGGGATTGATGCGAATTGTCCAAGAGGGCGGCCTGCTGCACTCCTTGGCGCGCCTGTTGCGGCCTATCATGCTGCGCTTGTTTCCCGATGTTCCCCCTGACCATCCTGCCATGAGCGCCATGATCATGAACATGGCCTCAAACATGCTGGGCTTAGGTAATGCCGCTACGCCGTTTGGCATTAAGGCGATGCAGGAGCTTGACCGGCTCAACCCCCAACCTGGAGTGGCCACAGATGCGATGGCTCTTTTTCTGGCTATTAACACGTCCAACATCGCCCTGGCTCCGCTCGGTGTGATTGCCCTCCGCGCTTCCATGGGCTCTACCGACGCAGCTGGTATTTGGCTGACCACACTGCTTGCTACCTCGTTTTCAACGCTCGTTGGTATTACTGCCGCAAAGATTCTGCAGCGAGTGGTGCCAATCGGGAAAGCAGTCAGCCCTTCTGAACAGGCACCGGATCGGCCCAAGGTTGACCTTCCAGACGAAGAAACTCTTGGTGCGGACCGAACGACTTCTCCAGCTGGCTGCGCTGGAGCCGTGCTGACTGTCGTAGCATTAGGGGCTGGCTTTGTCCTGTATCTCCAGAACGGTCTCGCGGCAGACCTGTCACTCGGAGACATACTGCGAGACGTTGCGTCGAGCTGGCTGCTGCCGGTTCTGATTGTGTCGATGCTGCTGTATGGCATGGCAAAACAGGTTGCGGTATATGATGCCATGATCGCTGGAGCGCAAGAGGGCTTTCAGGTCGCAATCCGGATTATTCCCTTTTTGGTTGCAATTATCGTTGCCGCCGGAATGTTTCGCGCATCTGGCTTGCTGGATGGAATTATTGTGCTGATAGGCCCGTTTCTCAGTGCCATCGGCTTTCCGGCTGAAGCCTTACCCATGGCCATCCTACGGCCGCTGTCTGGGTCGGGTGCGTATGGAGTGATGGCTGAGATTATGCAAGCGGAAGGGCCAGATAGCCCAGTTGGCTATCTGGTGTCTACCCTTCAAGGCAGTACCGAGACGACCTTCTACGTCTTGGCCGTATACTTTGGCGCCGTCGGCGTGACGCGAGTGCGTCACGCCCTGGCGGCTGGATTGATTGCTGATGTGGCAGGCGTGATAGGGGCAGTCCTAGCGGTGCGCTGGTTCCTATTGTAGGCAGTCTGCAAGGAGCCTGATATCCTGTTTGATGCGCTTTTTGCCGCTTTCCGTGTTTGATCATCCAAGGGCACTCAGATCTTTGTCTTGACGCAGTAGGACAGGGATGACACGACCCAGCCGATGTCGCTTGATACCCCTCCCGACGTTGCTGTGTGGCTGTATTATGCGATCGGGGCTCTGGCGACGCTTATTATTGGTATAGGCAAGGCTGGTTTTGGTGGTGGCGTCGGCATTATTGCTGTCCCGCTATTGGCCATTGTCCTGCCCACCAGTACTGTTCTAGGTGTGCTTTTGCCGTTACTGATTGCCGGTGACGTCTTCAGTATTCCACATCATTGGGGGAGGCAGTCAAACACCCACGTGCGTTGGGTGGGGATAGGCTCAGCCGTGGGGTTCTGTTTAGGCGCGGTATTACTTGCACTCTTACAGCAGAGCCCAGATTTTATTCCCATTCTCGATCTCACGGCTGGTGGGATTTGTCTCGGATTTGTCAGTGTCCAGGTGTATCGACTGATGGGAGGACATGTTCCGCGCTTCCCTGAACATCCCGCTGTGGGTGGAGCGGTTGGGCTATTGGCTGCTTTTGCCTCGACATTGGCGCACGCAGCTGGACCGCTACTGAGTTTATATTTACTCGAACAACGACTGGACAAACAACAAATTGTTGCAACCCGTCTGTTAGTCTTTGTTGGGGTGAATCTGGCCAAGCTGGTGACGTATATCGGACTTGGACTCATCAATTCGGCAACACTGATCCAGTCGCTGACTTTTCTGCCGTGTATTCCGATTGGAACTGTTTTTGGGGCATGGTTGCATAAACGTATTCCTGAGCAGCCTTTTATGGGCGTCTTATACACCAGCGCTGCCGTTGCGGCTCTGCGTCTGATCTATAAGACGCTGATGTGAGTCGCTGTTTTTCTACGACAGCCGCAGTGGAAGAGAAGGGGGATAGTTTGTATGAAAATAGGATAGCGAAAATAAGGCGAAAGTGTTATGCTCTCCCAATTCAGGAAGAAGCAATGCAAAACCGCACAATTCCGCTCAAAGGGCGTGGCACAACTGATAAGCCAACAAATCGCTTTGAGACCGTATCGTATAGCCCCGATCTTAATTTTCTAGATTCAGACGAAGACGTTCCTGCTCCTAAAACACACCTGTTACGCGACCCCGCGCGGACCATCTTGAGTTACAATACGAGCCCTGACGTTGGCTTTCACGTGAGTGTTAATCCGTATCGCGGCTGTGAGCATGGCTGCATCTATTGCTATGCCCGGCCAAGTCACGAATGGCTCGGTTTTTCTTCCGGGCTAGACTTTGAAACGAATATTCTGGTGAAAGAAGATGCGCCTGAGCTGTTGGATAAAGCCTTAGCCTCTCGTTCCTGGAAACCGCAGGGGATTTTTTTTAGCGGCATAACCGATTGCTACCAACCCATTGAGCGCCAGCTTGCATTGACCCGTGGCTGCCTGAGCGTAATGGCGAAATATCATAACCCTGTCTGTATTGTGACCAAGAATGCCCTTGTGAAGCGCGACTGTGACATACTCGCCCAACTCGCCGCAGATCAGGCTGTCATTGTCTTTTTGTCGGTTACGACGTTGGATGCTGAACTGGCTCGCCGCCTTGAACCCCGCGCTTCTACTCCAGCCCGTCGTTTGGCTGCTCTGTCAGCCTTGAGCGAAGCAGGTATTCCCGTTGGTGTGATGGTCGCTCCGATCATTCCGGGTCTCACCGATCATGAAATACCAGCTATTCTTGAAGCCGCCGCCCGAGCTGGGGCACAGTTCGCTGGCCATACGATCGTGCGTTTGCCGTACAGTGTGAGCGACCTCTTCACCCAGTGGTTGGACGATCACTTCCCAGATCGGAAAAACAAAGTCTTAAACCGGATTCGATCTATGCGACAGGGAAAGCTCAATGACCCGCGTTATAAGAGTCGGATGAAAGGCGAGGGGGTGTTTGCCGAGTCGATTCATACCTTGTTTGCTGCTGCTCGTCGCAAAGTTGGATTGAATGCTGCTATTCCAAAGCTCTCAACGGAAGCGTTCCGGAATCCGTATGCGTCGAGTCAGCTATCTTTGTTCTCTTGATGGGAATCGTTTCTGTCGAGAATCCGTAGGGAGACAGCTACCGCCCAAAATCCACCTGCAGATTTGCATACACTTCATTCACACTCCGTACCAAGTCCCAGGGTACTCCCGGTGCCTCTCGGTCGTTACTGACCATGATCAGGGACAGAGCCTGACCCGACGGTGGCTGTGGGTCAACAAACACCAGCGTGCCAGCCGCGCTGAGCTGAGGCTGATCAAAGGCGATAAAACGATCGCGATCCCAGACGGTGTCTTGCATCGTCAAAGTCAGTGTCTGTGTTTCACCTGGTTGGATGAGACCGCTGGGCTGCACGTCCATAATCATCGCCCTGCCTTCGGGGTCTGGGTAGGCGGTGAAGCTGTCTTTATTAATAAAAGACAGATAGCTGGTCACAAATTTCCGCAGCAGAACCGGCGATTCACCTGGATTGCTGACCTCAACTTGCATGCTCAGCGCACGTGTCGTTGGGTGGTAACGCATCTCTTTGATGTCTGTTTGGACTGTCTCGGGTAACGGCTCAGTGTCTGGCAGGTTCCAGGTTCTGGGTGTCTGATGCGGAATAGTGGGCGGCATATTGGCATTGGTGAGCCATAAACCACCGACTAAGACCAGCCCAAGCACGGCACTGAAAACACCAGCAACTTTTCGATCCCGTCCGCTGAACTGTTCGTCATCAACCCCTTCGAGTAAGAGCATGTGTCGAACCAAGAGTGGCTTTGAGGCCCAATACCCCAGCCAGGCGATTCCCATCAGGCCAAACACAAGATGCCAACTGACGATTCTGCTAAAGCCGAAGTGTTCCAGATCAATCGTCTCGTCAGTTGCTGACAGTTGCACCTCGTATGAGGGCGGGCCATCACCAGGCACGACCTCAATCCATTTGGCTGGACCGACTAAGCCGCCAGTGCCTGACAGATTGACCAGCGGGTGGATGTGGTAACGTCCCGGCTGGCGGGCTTGGAGAACGAGCTTAAAATCGTACAATCGTCCGATTTCAATGTGGAACGCATTCTGCATGAACTGGCCATTGATCCAGCGTTCCTTGGTGGCAAGTTTCGGACCCGGTACAAGAATGCCAATCCAGCTCAACTCTGGCTCGGGTAGCATGCGTGGCCAGGACTCCATCATCCGGAATTTGCCGGTGACGGTCATCGTTTCATTGACCTTGAGGGTGCTGTGCGAGAAGCTGACGTTGAAAAACGCCAGACCACGCATACGAACAAACGGCTCTAAGTTATGCTCACCATGGGCATACACTCGCGCTGTAGTGCTGCCGAGCAGGCAGAAGACAAACAAGGTGCCCGTCAAGATTTGTGCGAATCGGCCCATATTGTGCGTTGTTGTGTGTTCTTTTATGCGGGACGGATTATATTTTTTTGAGGATTTTCTTGGTCGGCATCACCCCTAAGAGGTGGCCGATCCCAATACCCGCCCAGTACACCAGAGTACAGGTGACACCCGCCATAAACACGCTGATCCAGATCCGCTGACCGAGAAATGCCTGCAAGGTCCCAACATCAATCCGGCGCAGGTACTCAGGCGTTTGCGGCCGGACGAAGTAATAGCCCATCAAATCGGCTACGGTGAATGTCTTGCCAAACAGGGTGAGGGGTTGCAGGAACGGCATCAACATCAACCAATTCACGGCATAGAAGAGAAATCCCCATAGGAAGCCGCCAATCAGGCTGGTGACCAGATAGCTGCGACTCCAAAACAAGGTCAGGTCGAGGATCATGGCCAACGGAACTGTTGTAGACGGCCACACAAAATTGAGCGGATAATATTCCAGCCCGTAAAAGCTGAAAATCCGACTCAGCCAGGCTCCAATCAGGACAAATATGGCAGCAAAGGTCGCACCCAAGGGCAGCCGTAAATAATGCCAAGCCAAATAGTGTCCGACTGAAGTCACGAGCAGAGCCGACGCCGGCCCAACAATTGGCCACCACAGCTTGTCTTTCCAATCAACCCAGAAGTCCCAGTCACCGAAGTATAACATCCGGCTGACATGTGGGATGACGGTAAAGAAGCCGATCAGGGCCAGGATCAACATGGCGTCGAAAATCCTCGCCTCTTTCATCCTCCCCAGAGCAGCGATTTCTTGCGCTCTCATAGCCTGTTATTCGATCTGACTGCCGCGTTACGTCCGTTTAGGCTCGTGCAGAAGTTTCCTCTGACAGTTTTGTATCGCTCGTCTCTTCCGCTATGACTTTGAGATTCTTGAAAATATGCGGCACCGTCGCAAACAACAAGGAAAACCCAGCAAAAAAGAAATACGTTGCCCAGGCAAACGGAAAATGGAATGGCTGGACAAATAGCTCTTCGGTGATCCAGCTCGAATGTCCGAGTTCATTAAAAGCGACGTTGGCGACCAGCAACCACGCACCAGCTGGAAACAGCAAATACGAGAGGGGAATCCCGGTTCCATCCTCGCCGACATACAAGTAATGGAGGCGTTTATAGGCGTACCACGAACTGAGACCTGTCAGAATAATGAGCATCGGGAAGGTGAAGAAAAACAATGGGATGTGGCTTGGCGTAAAAGCCGTGTCACGGACTACAATCTGATGCCACGAGGCGTCCTGTTCGGCAAAATAGCTCACCCCAAAGCCGAACATCGCAGCGACGGCAACCGTCGCCCACAGTTTGCCAATATGGCCAATTTCATGCTGAGCCAGGATGCGGCCGTGTTCATGACGTTGGGCTTCACAGACTCGGCAGGGGTTGCGATAGGCCAGCCAACCGAGAAGGCCGACAAGGGTGAGAATGCCAAATTCCGTATACAGCAGCCCCATCCAATATGTCGCAAATTCGGGAGTCGTTGCATCCATACCAATCGGGAACCACCAGGCTTCCTGCCATAACCGAATCAGCAGCTGGACAAGGAGTCCGAGGCTGGCACAGATGGCTAAAAAGCGGACATACTTGATTTCCCCTTTGGCCGTTTGAGCGTGTCTTTCGTCAGCTGCCGGTGTCTGAATCCGTGCTGCGTGTTGCGCTGACATAGCCTAGACCTCCTTGGGTTTGCATCTTTTTTTCTGTCTACCACGGATAGGAGCACGAGTACACTGTTGAAAAGCTGATGAATGGCGGAAGTCGGCATTGACGAAGCGAGCGAAATATTGGTATGGGCTAGCAGTTCTACAATCAGGGCGATAGTTTCGATACAAAAGTCTTCCCCGGCAGTGTTCCGTCCCTCGGATGAATGCCTCTCCCTTCTGTCCGGCCTCAACCGATCGGATCAACGCCATGACTCGTAGTCGAAGTGAAGTAAACATGAATACCGTTTTCCCTCGTACTCCGCTCCATCAATGCTTGAGGCCTATCCACTGGGCACTGTTCTGGACACTTTTTTGCTCCGCTCTGGTCTGGCCGGGGCTGTCATTTGCTGCCTCAATGTCTATCGTCCAAGCTGTGACGGTCACACCTGAAACCGTTGAGATTTTACTGTCAGCGCCAGCGACGTTTCAGCAAGCTGCTCTTGCCGATGACCCCAAAAACAAACGCCCTGACCGCTGTTATGTTGATATCTTCTCTGCTGCCCTGAGCCGGCGGGTGCATTCTCAGCTCAAGGCAACTGCTGACCCAATCGCCAAATATGTCCAGCGTGTTCGGACTGGCCAATTTGATCCACACACTGCCCGCGTCGTGCTGGATCTGGTCTCCGCCCAATCGTGCCACGTTGAGCTGTTACACAACCCTGATCGAATCGCGATAACAGTCGGACCGGTTGTTGATGTGGATGCTCAGCCGGTGGTCGCGCATATGGAGCAGCCTCTTGATCCTCCGGCCGCTCCTCCCGCTCCTCCCGATTTGCCAACTCCAGCCCGTTCAGAGATACAACCCCGTGGTCCGTCTCAGGTCCAGGTCCTTGATCTGCCAGCAGTCGCGTCTCGTGAGCAAACGCATGAGCAGTTAGAGCACAAATCCGATAGCGTGGTCCGACAACAGATTGACGAACAACAAGAGGCTGCCTCTCGGCGATATACCAAATCTGTCCAAGCCCAAGGCTTCCAAGCTGATAGCCCTCCGCTCCCGGACACTCCCCGCGAGCTACAGATGACTCGCATTGCCCGCGACAATATGGACCAAGCCGAAAGCTTGCTCACCCCATCAACCCGTTGGATGGTTGAACGGGGCATGCCGATCACTGTCCAAGAAACCCAAAAAGTCGAGTGGCCCCAGGCGTATGTTGACGCGACAGCTCAGTTTGCGCCATGGGTCAAGCTGTCTGATGATGGACGAGAACTCCTTGACTATGTAGCTGGCGCGCCCTTTCCCTTTATTGATCTCAACGATCCCTTGGCTGGGTATAAGATCATGTGGAATACGTCCCAGAACCCGTATATCACCGATAACGCTGGAACTGACTTCAGCAGTGAGTTAGTGAATCGACATGGTATGGTCGAGAAGCTGTTTGCCAGTCACTGGCGGCGTATGGCTTGGACGGGCCGACTGTATCTCGATCCCAAGCCCATCGTGCCGTATAATCCGGCTCTACGCCATACGACCCTGCTCGGACCCATGACGTTTCCAGCCCAGGATAAAGGCACATCGGTACTGACCCTGTCCTACGTTGCCGCCAACACTCCCGATGATACGTATCTATATAGGCCTCAGCTGCGCCGCGTCCGTCGGATCGGTATTGCCAATCGAGGCGAGGCCGTGTGGGGAACCGATGTTGATGTCGATTCCTTCTGGGGATTTGCCGCCAAACTCAGCTACTGGAGCTTCCGGGTCATTACCGAGAAGGATATTCTGGCAGTCGTTCACAGTGGCAAGTATGGCGATCGTTCCGTCTGGTGCGCGCCTCGGGATGGTCAGCATGGGTTTCTCGGTGCATTGCCATGTGTCTTGTGGGAGAAACGTCGGGTATGGGTGATAGAAGCCACGCCGACTGGCTATCCCCGCCCGTACGCTTACTCCAAACGCATTCTGTATATTGATCAAGACTTCTACGCCCCGCTTATTCAAGAAATGTATGATCAGCAGGGCGAGCTGTGGAAGGCTTTGCATTTGTGCTTCTTTGCCACCAAGAGTCCGTATTGGGGATACCCGATCTGGCCTGTCGAAGGTGCGACCCATCGGGCACAAGAAGAGTGGCCGTTCATTCCGAATGGACTCATGATCGATCTACAAGAGGAACGTGCCACGACCTTTGATGCACCTTCAGGCAAGATGGAACCCTTTGGTTGGAAGACGGAATGGTATTTCAACACAGACGCGAAGCAGAATACACCCGACGTATATAGTACGAACTATTTGATTAGGAGTGCGCGCTAGGCGAGGGGAGCAGGGAAAGAAAAAAACGCCGAGGGAGAGACGCGGACCATATCAAACAATCCCGGTATGACACATCCCGAGTGCTGACTTGGTAACGTGGAGAAACGGTAAGGGCGGTTCGCGAACCACCCTACGGATGAACGCTGCAAGCGATCGTCTTATACACTTAGCGGTTCCGCTGCGCTGACAGTGTATTTTTTGGCATCAATCGGGCCGGCAACGAGGCGAGGAATTTCCTTGATAAATTTTGCCATATGGTCTGTCTGAAAATGCTTGCCCAGCGATTCTTCGGACTCCCATTCCTCAAAAATACGAAAGAGATTGGGATCGGCCAGGTCCGCATAGAAGTTATAAAACAGACAGCCGGCTTCAGCTTGGGTGGCCTTGGCCATCTCCAGAGCCAGTTGGCGTGCTTCCTCACGAGTTTCGGCCTTGACGGGGATCGTCCCTGAGATCACGATCATACGCTCCTCCTTTAGGGTTGTTGCCTTAAATTAAGGTCAGGCGATCATCGCAGACAACACGCCAAAGGACAAGAACCGAAGCTTCTGAACGCTAGCGCCCGCCTCAACATGTTGGTATGACAGCAGCATGTGAAAGGAGGGCATATGACAGAGTTCAGCAATCTCGTGTATGAAAACCCGGCCCCGTATGTTGTCCGGATCGTGCTCAATCGCCCTGACACACGTAACGCCCAAGACACCAAGCTCCTGTACGAGTTGAATGAGGCTTTTAATCAGGCCGCTCGTGATGATGAGGTGAAAGTCATCATCCTGGCGGCGAATGGTCCCCATTTTTCATCCGGCCATGACTTACGTGAGCCGAATGCCCAACAAACTATGCTGGAGTATGACACGGTTGGAACCTGGTGTGGTTTTACTTGCGCTGGGGCTGAGTCGCAGATGGCGCGCGAGAAGGAAGTCTACCTGGGGTTCTGCGAACGCTGGCGGAATATTCCAAAACCGACGATTGCGGCTGTCCAGGGCAAATGCATTGCTGGTGGGCTGATGCTGATCTGGCCGTGCGATATTATCATTGCCAGTGAGGATGCTCAGTTTGTCGATCCGACGGTGAGCTTTGGGGTCGATGGGGTTGAGTATTTTGCCCATCCTTGGGAACTGGGACCACGCAAGGCTAAAGAGTTTCTGTTTACCTCAGACTGGCTGGCTGCCAGCGAAGCCCGAAGCATCGGCATGGTCAATCAAGTTGTGCCGCGCGCTCAGCTTGAAGAGGCATCATTAGCAATGGCAGCAAAGATTACACGTAAACCGCTGTTTGCCCTCAAACTGACCAAAGAGGCAGTCAACGCAGCGGAAGATGCCCAGGGGCGGGTGAACGCTATGCAGACCTCTTTCGCCCTACATCAATTGGCCCACACCCATAATCTGCACGTGCACGGCATGCTGATTGATCCGACTGGCTTACCGCCCGATACGGCGAAAGCACTAAAAGCCAAAGGCGAGAAAAAGGCCAGCTAAGAAGTAAGCTGAGAAGGGCAAAACTATGCAACAACGGACACTCGGGAGAACCGGATTGCAGGTCTCAGAGATTACCCTCGGTGGTGGTGGCATTGGTATGGTCTGGGGTGAGACGACCGAGGAGGAGTGCATTGAGACGGTTAAGCAGGCGGTTGCCGCTGGGATCAATGTTCTTGATGTTGCTCCCATGTATGGCAATGGCAAAGCCGAAGAGATTGTCGGCAAAGCCTGGCCTGAACTCGTACCGAAACCACTCATTGCCACGAAGGTCTTTGTGCGGCCTAAGGATCGGACTGATCTTGCTGGTACGATACGCCGCTCCTTGGAGGCGAGCCTCAGCCGTATGGGACTTGATCAGGTTGATATTTTCCAACTGCATAATCAGATAGAGCCTCAAGACCCAGCCGCTGCACTCAGACTGACCACACAAGAAATGCTGGGAGCCGATGGCGTCCTGGACACGCTACAAAAACTCAAGGAGGAGGGCCTCACCCGTGCCATCGGCTTTACTGGCATTGCCCGACACGATGTCATTCGTGATCTCTTTTCTGATAACAGACTCGAGACCGTACAGCTGGTCACCAATATGCTCGATTCTGAAGGAGAAATGGGTGCGGCGAGCGATGCGCCGTATCGGAATCACTTAGCAATGATCGGCTTCGCACACGCGCGGCAAATCGGCGTATTCGGTATTCGCCCGTTTGCTGCCGGCTCACTGACTGATGCGATCGATCGTTCGCTGCCAGCAGACCATCCCGTAGCAACCGACTTTGTCCGAGCCCAGCAACATCTTGGCTTTTTACGTAGCTCAGGATCGCTGGCCCAGGCTGCCATGCGCTATGCGCTGAGCTTGCCCGGAGTGAGTACGGTTGTGACCGGCGCCAAAAATCGCACCGAACTGGCTGAGGCTATCGCCGCAGCTGAGGCTGGTCCGCTACCAGCGGCGACGATGGAACGGATCGCGGAGTGTCAGAGGACGGTTTTGCGTCATGGATAAAGAGGCGTAGGGGCGGTTCACGAACTGCCCCTACGTGCGCATCAGGGGGGTCGCCATTACCTGGGCGGCGCCAAGAGGTTGCCAAGCGCCTGTCCGAGCGCATTCCCGACTGGATTCCTCGCCGCATGACCCAGCTGAAATTCGGCCGAGCAGCCTTGGTCCACCCAGACTCCACGCTGATCGGTGCCCCAGGTTTCATTCTCAACACAGCGGACCTTCGAGAGTTTCTTGAGCAAACGGACTCCGTTGCGTGTATCAGCCCGGCAGTGCCCATAAGAGTAGTTCTTACTTGAGCAACGCAGGGTGTCTTTTCTACCTGCGACGCGGTCGTTGCGCCGAGGCAGAATCTCAAACTCAGCCTCACAGCCCTGATCGACCCAGATACCGCGCTTGTCGGTGCCCCAGGTTTCATTCTGGATACAGCGAGCTTTTGAAATCTGTTTGGCGAGCCGGACTTTGCTCCCCCTGCCAATGGCATTAGCTCGACAGTGGTTGTAGGCGAAGCCATCGCTCCGGCACACGAGGTGCTTGCCATGTCGGTTGCCCCGGCGGCCCCGATCATCCCGGTCACGGCGGCGTGCCACCACTCGGAACTTCGCATCGCAGCCCTGATCGACCCACACTCCACGTCGATCGTAGCCCCAGGTCCGGCCTTCGATACAGGCGCTTTTTGATATCTGCTGGGTGAGGCGGATCGGCCCATGTTCTCGGGTTGGGCAATGGTTGTACTGATAGTCATTGCTGCGACAGCGAATGATCTGCTCAGCCGAAGCTGAGGGGCTGACAATCAGACCTACCACAACAGCAATGCCAAAGAACACCGCATGTAACATAGCCAACTTCCTCCTCTTGTACGGTATTGCCTAGTCGCTGACAATCCTGGGCTAACAATCCTGGGCTGACAATCTTCGACGCCCCTGGAGACGTTTTCTTCACCCAAACGCCGGCATCACTTTTGAGGCAAACAGATCCAGTGATTTCTGGGCCTGGGCAGCGCTCAAATCACCCCAGGCAAAGGCCAGGACCGGATAATTACAGCCGCCTTCTTCCAGCAGCCGGGCGATTTGATCTTGGACTGAACTTGGCGAACCAACAATAGCTACATCGCCTTTGCGGGCAATATCCAGGTCGGGGGTAAAAAAGACATGTGTCGTCCCGAAATCGATCCACAGTTTCATGATATTCTCATAAAACTTCCGGTATGCCGGCCGCGCAATAGCCTCGGCTTCTTGATCAGTTTCCGCAACAAATATATGGCGCAGAGCGCCAATTTTAGTCTGCTCAATATGCGGATTGAGATTGCCTGGACTGTCCCGATGCTGCGCCCACAGTGCCCGATAGGTGGCCGTGACTTCTTTCAAGCCTGCAATCGGCCCACCGCCTACCATATGCATGCCTCGGGTGGCGGCAAACTCAAGGCTACGCGGGCTGGTGACGCCATGCCAGAAGGGTGGGTTAGGAGTCTGCTGAGGGTGTAATTCGAGCGGCATATCGGTGCACTGATAGTACTTGCCGCTATGCGACAGACGCTCGCCACGTAAACCCGCGACCAGGACATCCAGGGCTTCCGTGAACATGGCTTGGGATTCCAGAAAGGGGACTTCGAAATAGGCCAGTTCATACGGCGAGACCCCGCGCCCGACTCCCACCTCAAGGCGCCCATTGCTGAGGTGGTCGAGCATGCAGATCTCTTCAATCAGGCGTAGCGGATTATACAGCGGCAGCAAATACAGCAAGGGGGCAAGACGGATGCGCTGGGTGTGTTGCGCCGCCGCGGCCAGAAAAACATTTGGTGACGGGGCCATGCCGAGCGGAGTGGCATGATGCTCAGCCGGGTGATAGGCGTAGAAACCAGCCGTATCGGCCATTTTGATCAGGTCGATTCTATCGGCATAAAATTGTCCTAGGGATTGATCCAAGCGTTCCAGATGATCAAAAACTCCAAATGCGACATCGCTCATTGTGTACTCCTTGACTTATCTCGACTGCATGTGCCCGCGTGCTTAGGGAGTCGGATTCCAGCCGCCTTGCGCCGTCAGACTTCTGGCATGCGGAAGAACGTCCTCAGCAAATTGCTGGATCTGATCAGTCAGCTCTCGCCGCTGGCCGGATGGGCAGTCAAAAAAGCAAACCATTAACGCATAGCCGGCATTGGCAAAACGGGCGAGGTCGCTCAGCACTTGCTCTGGCGTCCCGGTACAAATGCGGCGTGGGTTGGCGTGGGTGTGTGGATTATCGGCGCTTGTCAGCCGCGCCGAGGTGACCCCAATCATGGAGAACTCAGCTGGGTCACGGCCCTGTGTATCGAGTTCCTTCCGAATGAGGTCTTGGTGTGTGGCATAGCGTGACGGCTCAGCATAAGTATCCAAAAAAATGGGGTAAAACCCATCACATATCCGAGCGGCGCGGCGTGCACCGGCAAGCGTCACTCCGCCGTAAATAATAGGTGGTCGTGGGTGCTGGGCAGGTTTGGGATCCATCGACAAGGCTGAAAAGTTGTAAAATTTGCCATCAAAGCTGACTTCCTCGTGTGTCCAGGCCCGTTTATAGACCTCAATGCATTCCTCCGTCTGAGCTGCTCGGTTGGCATACGCAATGCCCATGGCCGCAAACTCTTCCTGCATCCAGCCGGCACCAATCCCAAACAGGAGGCGTCCCTGTGACAAATGATCGATGGTCGCAAACTGACGCGCATCACTGAGGGGGTTTCGATACGGCGCAATCAGGACACTAGTGCCGAGCTTGAGCTGATTGGTCATCAGGGCGACCGCACCCATCGTTACGGCAGCGTCAAGCATCGTATGTCTGGATTCGTAGGCGCGTGTGCCCGATGCATTAGCGACATGTGCACTGGCCGATTCCAGCGGCATGCAGACGTGGTCGGGAAACCACATGGAGTGGTACCCCAGCCGATCAGCCAGCTGAGCAGTTTCCACCGGCTGCATATGCTCGGCCGGTAAGGAACGGGCCAGAAAGTTGGTATTGTCCCGATAGCCTAAGCCATGAGTGGTTGCGTACAGGCCAATGTCCATGTGGTTTGCCTTCCTTTCATCTCAGTGCTATCGTCCGCTCCCGTACCACTCGATCTGCGATCCGGTCAAGAGGTAGGCAAAAAAGATCAGGGCTGGAAAGGAGCCAAGTTATGGAATTTGGCGTGCATTTAATTGGCTTAGGTCGGCAGGCCGTCTTTGCTGATTTGGTCCAAGCTGCCCAGGCTGCTGAAGAGCTTGGCTATCAGTCAGTCTGGATAAATGATCATGTCATAATTCCAACCCACCACACGTCGTCCTATCCATACTCGGCCGATGGCCAGCCGTCGTTCACGCCAGATGACACGTTTTATGACCCTTTTGTCTTGTTAGCCTCGATTGCTGCCCAGACAACCACAATCCGTTTGGGGACGAGTGTGGCGGTGATTCCCTACCGTCCTCCTGTCCTGACTGCCAAGGCGATCACAACCCTGGACATTGTCAGTGGCGGGCGCTTCATTTTTGGGGCTGGAGTAGGCTGGTTTGTTGAAGAGATGGAACTCTTAGGTGTGTCCTTCAAAGAACGCGCCCGTTCAACCCGTGCCGCTCTTGATGAGATGAAAGCCTTGTGGACCCAAGATCGACCTCAGGTGACCGACATGCACGGCCAATTAGTGGAAGTTGGCTTTGCACCCAAACCCGTCCAAAAACCGTATCCACCAATCTGGTTCGGTGGCGAAAGCCGTCCGGCCCTCAAACGTGTGGTCGAATACGGAGATGGCTGGTTTCCGGCATTTATTTCTCCTGAGGATTTTGCGACCAAATCTGCCGAGTTGCAGCAGCTGTGTACTGCGCACAGCCGAGACTTTGCCGAGCTGACAATCTGTGCGTTTCCAGCCAATCGATCCTTTTTTAACCTGGAGGGTATTCGGACTTATCGGCAGCACGGTGCTTCGATCTTACTCGCGCCCATAGGTAACCCGGATGTCAATGTCTACATTGAGCAAATGCGGCGTTTCAAACAGGAAGTCATGGAACCTGCACGCACTATCTGAGTGCGGGGCTGTGGAGATTCGTGCGCCAGGGTCTCCGGTTGACTAACGCGGCGAGGGCGGGGAGGGGGCTGGATTACTCACACTCACCAAGATGTTTGCCCGTTGTATGCATCTCCATTGAGTACCCCTCACCCTTAAAAACCGTCCGTCCTGTCATCGTCGAGCCTGTTGAGGTGTACTCCATACTACCGGTCATAGGCGGTACCCCCTCGCCTCGGGAGCAGCTCACCTCTCCTTTGAATGAAGTGCTGTCGTGCTTGATATCACTGATCTGACAATTCCCGCTGTCAGATATCGATTTGGCCGGGTCCCAGTCTGTCTCCTTGACACACGGTGTCTCCGTTTTTTCTTGCGGTTGTTGGCTAAAAGACGAGTGGCTGCGGTAGTCAAACTGCCATTTGCCAGGCGTGATGGAGAAAGCTTCAGATGTGGCTGAAATCATGGAGAGAACACAGCCCATAACGAGGGCTGAGAAGAGTACATGATACGGCATGGCAAACCTCCAAATCTTGAAACATGAACTCATGAACACGCGAACAATACTTTGGACATGCCGACCGCAGAAGGCAAGACCCGTTCTGGTGCACTCGCCGTCTGCGCTGTCGCTATGCAGCGTCTCCAACATTTTCTGCACATCAGGCCCCTGACTGAGGACAATGTCTCCAGGAACTTCATATGCCATGTTTTGAGCATGTTCTCGTTGTGGACGAGCTGAGTACGCAAGGCAAGTCCCAGGGCTGCTCTTGCCTTCTCAGACCGTCCTATGCTTAAGCTAGCCACTGAGATCTACCAGACAGAGGGAGGGACACTATGACAACACCACACGACAGTCCACTTTCACGTGTGATCAAGATTGGCGACATGGAATGGGAGGAGTTGCGTCCAGGGATTCGGGCCAAGAATCTGTGGAGTGATGAGGCGACCAAACGCCGAGCGATCATGACCCGTATCGAGCCCGGAGCCGCGCTCCCCATGCACCGCCACGATGGCGATGAGTTAATCTTTGTCCTTGAGGGCACGCTGGGGGACGAATTTGGCACGGTCACAGCTGGCAATGTTGGCTACCGGCCAGATGGGTGTGTCCATACTGTTTCGAGTCCCAAGGGAGCGACGGTCGTTGCGGTTATCACCGGAGGGATCGCGCCGACAGAGACACGCGGTGATGCCCCGCCGTCGCAAGTCTTTACGCTCAGTGAGTTAGCGTGGACTGAAGCCCGGCCTGGCGTACAGCTGAAGAATGTTTGGCAGGACCCGAATGCCGAACGACGTGCCAGCCTGGCTCGTTTTGAGCCAGGTGCGGTGCTCCCGCTGCACCGCCATATTGGCGACGAGCTGATTTTTCTGATTGAAGGGTCGAACGCAGATGAGGCTGGAGAAGTCGCAACTGGCAACATGAGTTATCGGCCGAACGGCTGTACACATACCGTGACGACCAAGAACGGCGCGACTTCGCTGAACATCTTGTGGGGGCATGCGGATATGCTGTGAAGAGGTGTGAAACGTAAAACGTAATGGGCCGGCTCTCGTCTTCTGACGTTTTACGTTTCACGCGTTGCGCTTCACGCGTTGCGCTTCACGCTGCCTGCTTCTCCAGCGCGGCTCTCACATCTGCATATTCCGGAAACCGATGCGTCTCTAACTTCGAATAAATCTTCTGGCCATCAACAATGACCTCAAAGCGCCCGTCATCACATGGCACTAGGGTCAATCCGCTCAGGCGCTGTTTGTAATCGGTCAGCAATTGTTCCGTCAGACTGACGGCTTCAGGCTCGTAGCCTCAAGCGGCGCAATACTCAATCCGAATGTCCATAGGTGTCTCCTTTCGGTCGTCACAATCTTCCTCCCCCCACTAGCACACTGCCTCTTGAGACTCAACGAAAACCCGCTGCCTGGCTTTGCTTTCTGGCGCCTCGTGGTTTATGCTCCGGCGAGTATCTTATCGCATTTTACCGTATCCGGAATGATCCGGAAGGAGGGGACATATGGACTGGCGTGAACACTGTGGTGATAAACTTGTCTCTCCCCAAGAGGCAATCAAGAGAGGCGTCCGCAATGGAGACTCGGTGCAATTCAACTGGTTGCACGCCACGCCGCTGACCCTCAGCCAAGCGCTGATGGACCGCAGGGAAGAGATGCGGGATGTCAAAGTCGGCACGATAGGGCCCATGTTTAATTGGGACCAGCCTGGTGCAGACGAGGCGTTTAGTATCGAAGCCACCTATCTTGGCACAACCACGCGTCCGCTCATGAACGAAGGGCGGATGGACTTTATTCCGGTCATGTACTTTCGACGTGGCGAGCTGCCTCCAGGTATTGTGTGCGACGTGTATATGACTCCGGTGTCTGCTCCCGATAAGCATGGCTATTGTAGTTTTGGGCATGGCCTGTTCATGTCAAAAACAATGGCCAGCGCGGCGCGGACTGTGGTGGCTGAAGTCCATGAAGACTTCATTCGGACTGGTGGGGAAAATTATATCCATGTGTCCGAGATCGACTATTTTGTCGAACCCAATCAACCCGCTGCCCAGCTGCCGGCAACCCAGCGCAATGAAGAAGAAGTCACCGCGACGGAAATTATTTGTACCCTGGTTGCCAATGAATTGGTACACGATGGTGATACCCTGCAAATTGGTCTGGGTAGTGTGTCGTCACCGATTGCGATGTATCTCGGTGACAAAAACGATCTGGGCATTCATACTGAGGTCATCCCTGGTGGCATTGCGCGTTTAGTCAAAGAAGGTGTCATTACCGGCAAATACAAAACCGTCAATCCGGGGAAAGTTGTGGCCAGCGCAGGTATTGGCTTATTTCCGGATGAGCTGCCAATGATTGATGGCAATCCCAATTTTGAATTCTACGATTTCACGTATACCGACGATCTGCGGTTGCTGGTCAACCAGAAGAATTATGTTGCGGTCAACAACGCCCTAGCCGTAGACCTCGGCGGGCAGGCCTGCTCTGAGTCTTTTGGGCCGTTTATGTACACTGGAACAGGCGGCCAGACGACGTTCACGATTACGGCTGCATTCTCTAATCCTGGCAAGTCGGTGATCGTTACGCCAGCCTCTTCGATTGTACACGGCCGTCGTATCTCCCGCATTGTTCCCACGCTGGAGCCAGGCAGTGTCGTTACCGCCCAGCGGGCCTTTGTCGATTATGTTGTAACCGAGTATGGGATAGCCGAACTGCGAGGCAAAACCCTCAAACAACGCGCGGCCGCTCTTGTGGAGATCTGTCATCCGGAGTTTAAAGAAGAACTCCGCAAGGAGGCGAAGCGGATCTATTTCTTGTAGAGCTTTCAGTTCCTCAGTCTTTTAGTCCAATGGTTTGAAAGACTGAAGGCCGTGTTTGAACAAACACCCGGAAGGCGCAAGTGAAAGGGCGTGATGCATGGATCATAAATTCACCAATCGTTTGTCTCAGGAGACGAGCCCGTATTTATTGCAACACGCCCACAATCCGGTGGATTGGTATCCGTGGGGGAAAGAGGCGTTTAGCAAGGCCAAGGCTGAGAACAAACCGATTCTGCTCAGCGTTGGCTATTCGGCCTGCCATTGGTGCCACGTCATGGCGCACGAGTCGTTTGAAGATGAACAGATCGCTGGGCTGATGAACAACTTGTTTGTCAATATTAAAGTCGATCGAGAGGAACGGCCGGACGTTGACGAAATCTACATGCACGCAGTCCAAATGTTGACCGGCCACGGCGGCTGGCCAATGACCATGTTTCTGACCCCGGATGGCAAACCGTTTTATGGGGGCACGTACTTTCCACCAGTCGATCGTCACAATCTGCCGGCCTTTCCGCGTGTGCTGCAAGGCATAGCCCAGGCATATCGTAGTAAACCTGGAGACGTGAACACAGCGACGCAGCAAATTCTGGATAATCTGGAGAAGATGTCCCACCGTGAAGAGACAACCCGGCCGCTCCAAATTGAGACTGTCCGGAACGCCGCAGCACGCCTGGCTGAAAATGTTGACCAGACCCACGGCGGATTGGGGAGCGCGCCGAAATTCCCGAACTCATCTGTCTTTAGCCTGTTCCTGCGCCAACCGCACACTGATCAAAATGCCCACTATTTGCAGATGACGACCCACACCCTCCGCAAAATGGCTGCGGGTGGAGTCTACGATCATCTTGGTGGTGGGTTTCATCGCTACTCGGTCGATGAGCGCTGGCTCGTGCCGCATTTTGAAAAGATGCTGTACGACAATGCGCTGCTGACCAAACTCTATCTCGAAGCCTACCAAGCCACCCAAGATCCGTTCTTCCGGACCGTGGTCGAAGAAATTCTGGCTTATGTTGAACGCGAAATGATCAGCCCCGAGGGTGGGTTTTACTCGACCCAGGATGCCGACTCTGAGGGCGTTGAAGGGAAATTTTTTGTCTGGGACCACGAACAGATCATGGAGCTACTTGGCGACGATGTAGGTGAGATCTTTTGTCGCTACTACGATGTGACGGATGTGGGCAATTTTGAAGGCCATACGATCCTCCATCCCACTCTTGAGATGGAGCAATTAGCCCGACTCTTTCAGCGCGATATTGACAACATCAGCGGCATTATACAAGCTGCCAAACAGAAGCTCTTCGACATCCGCGAAGGCCGTATCAAGCCTGGCCGAGACGAGAAAATCTTGACCAGCTGGAATGGCCTTATGCTATCGGGATTTGCTGAAGCGTACCGTGTCTTGGGGAATCCGCGCTATCTGGAAATCGCCCAACACAATGCTGCATTTATTCTCAGCAAACTGTGTGAGAATGGACGCCTGCTGCGCAGCTATAAAGACGGACAAGCCAAATTTAACGCCTACCTGGACGATTACGCGTCCTTCGCCACGGCATTACTCGACCTGTACGAAGCGACCTCGGACCGGCAATATCTTGAGCAATCCGTTTCCTTTGCCGAGGTCTTACTCGACCGTTTTTGGGATGCCCAAGAGGGCGGATTTTTCTTCACCAGTGACGATCACGAGGAGTTAATCAGCCGTTCCAAATCTGCCTTTGATGGTTCTATCCCATCTGGTAACTCGATGGCTGCCTTTGCACTGCTGCGTCTTTTTTATTTGACCGAGAAGCAAGACTATATGGACAAAGCCGAGCAGATCCTCCGCCTCTTCTACGATGCCATGGAGCAGAATCCGTTCGGCTTGAGTCACATGTTGGGCGCACTTGATTTCTACCTCAACCGTCCTCAGGAGATTGTGCTGGTCGGAGATGTGAACGCCCCGCAGGCGCAAGAGATATTGGGCCGGATCAATACGATGTATCTCCCAAATAAGACGCTGGTGTGTCTTGATCCGCAAACCCTTGCTGCTGGAAAGGGACCGGCAGTATTGGCTGGGAAGACGCAAGTTGATGGAAAATTCACCATGTATGTGTGTCACAATTTTACGTGTTCGCTACCAATGACAGAGTGGGGAGAGTTGAAGGAATTGTTAAGCGGGTCGGCGATGGGCTAAGTCACTCCGGACAAGAAGGTCGGGAGAACAGAGAACCAACGCAGGAGGGAAGCGCAGTGGAATTCGTAAAAGGCCTATTACAATTCATCTTTTTTGCCGCGTTCATCGGGGCGGGTTTAGCCGCCGCGGCGATCATTAGCAATAATCTTCCCATGACTGATGCGCCCGGGCTGGGGCGGCGCATTTTGACCTACCTCAATACAAATGTTGCCGAGACGACTCGGGATTCCGCGTTTCCAGAGCTGCGTCTGCGCCGCTATCAAGCCCCACCTAACTTGTTGATTGATATCGCCCGGCGCGCTGCCGAAGCCTTACATTGGGAGATTGGGGAGCAGGATACCGAGAACCACACGATTAAAGCGGTGGTTACGACCAAACTGATTCGATTCAAAGATGATGTCTTGATTCGTGCTGATCCGGTGGAGCCGAGCGGCAGTGCGCTATACGTCCGGTCTTCTTCCCGAGTTGGCAAGGGCGATCTCGGAGCCAATACGCGTCACGTCATGGACCTCATAGAAGCGGTCTACCAGCTGGCGCCTGCATCGACCCGCATCCGCGATACGAATGAAGAGTGGAGCGTCGTTGAGCAGGGAGAGCAGGGAGCCGCAACAGGCGCGGCAACTGTTACACCTGAAGAGCCGGCTGAAGATGCACCGGAAGCAGGAGATGAAGAAGGCGCAGCTCAAGAGAGTGAAGCTGCTGGAGCAGGAGATGTGTGAAACATAAAAGGAAGAAGGCACTCTCTTGTCTTCCCACGTTTCACGTCTCGCCCGTTACATTTTAGCCCCAAGGATTTGTTATGCAAAAGCCAGTACAATTCTACAGCGAAAATATCGACATGGCGGGTGTTCTATGCGTGCCCGATAATCTGACTGTCGGTGAGACTCGGCCGGGCATCGTCATGTGCCACGGCTTTACCGCCGTCAAAGAAGTCATTCTGCCCGAGATTGCGCAGCGCCTGGCTCAATTGGGCTATGTTGTCCTGACCTTTGACTATCGTTTCCTCGGCGCCAGTGGTGGGGAGCCACGCCGCCAGATTATCCCCATGCGCCAGATCGAGGATATCCGCAATGCCGTGACCTTTTTGCAAAGTCAGCCCGAGGTCAACCCTGAGCGGCTCGGCTTGTTTGGGGTGAGCTTGGGCGGAGCCAATGTCAGCTATGCGGCTGGGGTCGAAGAGCGCGTCAAAGCGACAGTCAGTGTGTGCGGTATTGGCGATTGTGGACGCTGGATTCGAGACGCGTGCCACTTCTGGGAATGGCGCGCATTATTGCAGCGTCTCAAGGACGATCAGGAGCGGCGTATACTCACTGGAGAACTGGAATACGTACAAGCCAACGAGATTGTGCCCGAGCCCGAAAGTACGACCAAACTGTTTGGCCAGATTCTGGATCAATATCCACAGTGGAGTCGAGAAATCACCCTGTCTTCCGGCTTACCGATGATTGATTACCGCCCAGAATCCGTTGTCTCGAATATCTCTCCACGAGCGATACTATGGCTGCACGGCGACGCGGACGAACGTGTCTCCATGGAAGAATCGCAGTCCATGTACGCCAAAGCCAGCGAACCTAAAGAGATCGTGATTCTTCCTGGCTTGGGCCACAGCGATATCTTGGCTGGAGCTGGCTTGGAGCAAAGCCTGCCACACATCAAAGCCTGGTACGAGCAGTATTTGTAGAGTTTTCAGCGAAAAAGGGAGGACAGATATGGCAGAGCAGCGCGAGGAATTTATTGACCTGATCGGGGCACACGTCCAGGTCTTGCGAGGCGGGCAGGGGAACCCGCTCTTGCTGTTGCATGGAGCTGGGGGCAACCCCGGCTGGCTTCAGTACCACGCTATGTTGGCGCAGCATTATGACTTGTACGTGCCGACCCATCCCGGTTTTGGCTGTTCGACCCGTCCGACATGGTGCGATTCGATGCCTGATCTGGTCGATTTCTACTGTGATTTTCTCGATCATTACGATTTGAAACAGGTGCCTGTTGTCGGCTTCTCCATGGGCGGCTGGCTGGCGGCTGAATTAGCTGCCAGCTCCCCTGAGCGTATCTCTTGCCTGACCCTGGTCAATGCCGTCGGGCTCAAAGTTGAAGGGGCTGATATCGCCGATATCTTTTTGTTGACGCCGCAGGAACTGTTGGAGTTAGCCTTTCATGATCTCGAACAAGTGGCTGAACGTGACACCCTTTTCCCTGCAAATCCGACCCCAGAACAGATTGGGCTGCGTGATAACAGCCAAATCATGGCCCAGCTCGTCGGCTGGAAGCCATATATGCACAATCCCAAGCTGGTTCACCGCCTGCGGCGGGTGAAGTCGCCGACGCTGGTCGTGTGGGGCAAGCAAGACGGCCTTGTCCCGCTCGCTCACGGCGAGGCATATCATCAGGCTATTGTCGGGTCCGAACTCAAAGTGATTGATCACTGTGGCCACTCGCCACAATTTGAGCGGCCAGCCGAATTTGTGACTTTGTTGGAAGGGTTTTTAGCGCGCGCGTAAAGGAGGCGAGCTGCATGGTAGATTTTTATTATTTTAGCGAAATGCCGTATCCAGACACGCCCGAGCTGGATCAATATCCATCCATTCGTCTGACCTATCCCAACAAATATTTTGACCGCAAAAAAGGCGCGCAGCTGCTCAAGCGTTATATCGATGAATACGCGTATGCCGAGACAGTCGGCTTTGATGGCCTGATGGTCAACGAGCATCACAACACGCCAACGTGTATGCATTACTCGGCCAATATCAGCGCCGCGGCCCTCATCCAACGCACCCAGGAGTGCAAGATTCTCTTGCTCGGCAATGTGATTGCCTTGTGGGATAACCCGGTCCGCTTAGCGGAAGAAGTCGCCATGCTTGACCTGATGTCAGGTGGCCGAGTGATTTCTGGTTTTGTTCGAGGCATCGGGATTGAGCAATTTTCGATGAATATCGACCCTGGGCTGAATCGTGAACGCTACCAAGAGTCACACGATTTGATTAAGAAAATCTGGACGGAGCCTGGTCCATTCCGATGGGAAGGCAAGCACTTTCAGTTTCGGTATGTGAACCCGTGGTGCTTCCCGCTGCAAGAACCCCATCCGCCGATTTGGGTGCCTGGCATTGGCAGCAAAGAGTCAATTAAGTGGGCGGCCAAGAATGGCTATCCGTACGTCTCTTTCTTAGCTCCGATGGATATGGCCGGGCAGTGGTTTGATCTGTATCGCGAAACGGCTGAGCAGAGCGGCTATACCGCCACACCCGCTAACCTGGGCTATATGACCGGCCTGTTTGTCGCAGATACTGAAGAAGACGCGCGCAAGTCGTACGAGCACTATCTGTGGCGGACTCAGACTTCACTCAAGGGACCTATACATTATTATATGCCAGTTGGTATGTCGTCGCGCGGAACGACTTCGATTCTGTCTGCAGGCTCAGGCCCAAAGAAACACAAACCTGTTTTTGAAATGTCGATTGACGATCTGCAAGAAGCCGGTGGTTTTGTTGTCGGCACGCCCCAACAAGTCACCCAGCGGCTCAAAGAGATCATTCAACGCCTCGGCATTGGGCACCTGATCTTTGAGGCCCAGTACGGCGGGCTGCCGCATGACCTAACCATGCGCAGTATTGAGCTGACGGGTAAAGAAGTGCTACCAGCACTCCGCCAAGAATTAGCGTAGCCGCCCGATATCTAACCATTCCGAAAATTCCCTCTCCTGCGGGGAGAGGGCTAGGCCTGTCCTGAGCCTTGACGCTCAAGACAGGCGTGTCGAAGAGGTGAGGGGGTCTCCAGCGGTTTACGCACTCTCGCAAGTAAGGAAGAAAAGGAGGCAAACATGAAAGTCGGATTCATTGGTCTTGGAAACATGGGTAACCCGATGGCCACCAGCGTTCGTAAAGCTGGCCATGATCTCACAATTTATGATCTACGTCGTGAGGTCGCGCGTAACCTCGAAGACGCCGGAGCCGTGTGGGCTGACAGTCCCCAAGCAGTTGCCGCCCAATCTGAAGTGGTGTTGTCATCGCTGCCTGGCCCGCCTGAAGTTGAAGAAGCGGTCTTAGGTGACAACGGTATCTTTGCCGGCTTAGCCACTGGTGCAGCCTATATTGATATGAGTACCAACTCACCGACCGTCGTCCGCAAGCTTGCTGAGACGGGAATCGCACGAGGATTCCATGTCCTTGACGCCCCAGTCACAGGTGGTGTTCCTCGTGCCCAAAATGCGACGCTGACTGTCTTTGTCGGCGGACAGCAAGACGAATTTGATCAGTTCAAGCCGCTTCTCAGCGCCATTGGGAGCAACGTCTTCCACATGGGCGATATCGGCTGTGGTAATGTGACCAAGCTGGTCAACAATATGATGGCCTTTGTGAATTTCATGGGCGCCGCCGAAGGGTTGGCTATTGGGGCAAAGGCTGGAGTTGATCCTCAACTTCTCGTCAATGCCATTAAGACTGGATCTGGAAATAGTGTGATCAATGAATTTGCGATGCCTGCTTTCCTCAAAGGTGAAACAGGGCTTGGTTTCGCGACAGCTTTGGCGACCAAAGATGTGCATCTCGCTGTCGAATTAGCCCAGGAATGCGATGTCCCTGCTGAAGTAGGTCCACTCGTTGAAGAGGCACTGACCCGTTTCAGAGATGCGGGTCATGGACAAGATGATATTATGGCTATCGTGCATGATATCGTGCAGCGGTCGGGGGTAGATTTGGCAGGGAAGAAATCCTGAGTTTCTCTTTTTCGTGTATGAAGAGTTGGATGACTGGAACTGTCCTATCAAGAGAAAAGTGTCGAGCCGCCTGAGCAGACGGCCCCCAGGCTCATCTGGAAAAATTATATCACTGTAAGTTGTAGTAGCGTTTAGCCCCACCAGCCAGCACATTAGCCAGTGTCTGGGGTGGCAGGCCCATGTCTTTGATCATATTGGCCGCGTCCGGAAAACCGTCCGCGTGTGGGTAATCCGTTGCCCACAAGATGTTGTCCGAGCCGAGATAGTCGGCCAGATACTTGAGCGTTCCTTCCACCGGCTCGAACGAGATGAAGCACTGACGACGGAAGATCTCGCTGGGTCGCATGCTCAGCTTCGTGTCATTCATCCCAACATCGTCGAAATGTCGATCCATACGGTCCAACCAGCCGGCCATCCAGCCCCCCCCCGACTCCAAGAAGGCGACTTTCAGCCGCGGGAAGCGGTCGCACACGCCACACATGATCAGGCTGGTAGCCGCCGCCATCATCTCAAACGTGTGGGCTACGCAATGGCGGACGGCCAGCCCTTCGGTGAAGCGCTCCATGGCCAGCGTGGGCTGCCCGCTTTCGGACCCACCGTGGATACCGATGGAAAGGCCGAGCTCCTGCGCTACGCTCCACAGCGCATCATACGCCGGGTCGTGCAGCACCCGACCATTGTATGGATTCGGGCGGATGAATCCACACCGAAAGCCGAGTTCTTCAGCCGCATAGCGCAGTTCCTGTACTGCGCCCTCGATCGACTGCATCGGCAGCATTGCTGCTCCGAACAAGCGCTCAGGGTAGGGCTGACAATATTCGGCCAGCCAACGGTTGTAGGCTCGACAGGCCGCAGCCGAGAAGTCCGGGTCTTTGATTGCTCCCAAGAATAGTCCCAGGCTGGGATATAGGAACGCCGCATCAATCCCATCCGTGTTCATGTCTTGAATGCGGGCATGCGGATCAAATCCGCCTTTACGGCCTTCGGCGTAGGGTATCCGGTGCGATTTGACTCCACGGTCGGACCGCGCTCCAATCGTGCCCAATGCGCCAAACTTCACTCGCTTCTTGCCCCGCCCTAAGTCAACGGCGTCGTCCTCTTCGATACGAAAGATTTCGCTGTCTTCCGTGGTAATGAGCTTGGGGCACACCTCACGGTATTGCGGCTCGATATACTGTTCCCATAAGTCCGCTGGTTCGAGGATATGACCGTCTGCATCAATGACCCGATATTCCATTCTGTTGTCCTCCTGTATGTGGAACCTCTCGCTACGGAATAGCACATAGAAAATTAAACCAGCAACCACTGGCTGCGCTGCGTAAAGCGGGGCTGGAGTGAGAAGCTGTATGGCTACAAACAGTACTTGTGAGTGTGTCATGGAGAGCGCACAGTGGGGACAGATGGAGGAAATCCTATGCCAAGCCAAGACGTTCCGCGTATGAGTGCTGAACAGTTGTATACTCGCATGAGGAAAGGCGAGCCCGTGATAGCGCTTGATGTACGCACGGCGGCGGCCATAAGCTTCCAGCCGGATCAGATTCCCGGTTCACGCTGGCTTCCGTTGGCTGAGGTTGTGGAGCAGGCGGCTAGCCTGCCACGCAATGCAACCATTGCTACGTATTGAACTTGACCCGCTGATGCGAGCAGTGCCCGGGCGGCGCTGTGGTTACAAGCTGAGGGATTTGATTCTGTCTTTGTCTTAGAAAATGGTCTGGAGGCCTGGAAACAGGCTGGTTATCCAACGGTTGCAGCCAGTTTGGAACAATATCCTGGCTCGGAAAAATCTGTCTCGGGTGACTCTCTTGCTATATCGAGCGCGAGACTTGCCCAGACCACAGCCCATGCCGACACGTTTTTGCCTGGCTTGGCGCGCAGTTATCTGACTGACGACAGCACACCGATTAGCAAAGAATTGACGGTCCTCTTTGTGGATATTGCCAATTCTACGGATACGATTGTCAACCAGCCTCCAGAAGTTGCCCTGGATTTGGTGCAACGCTTTATGGGAGTCGTCACGGAAATCACGCTGGAATATTGTGGCGATGTCAAAGACTACGAAGGCGATGGCGCACTGCTGTACTTTGAGTCGGTCACTGAAGCCACTCAAGCCGCGCTGGCAATTCGACAGGCATTAGCCCAGCTGCCAGCGAATGGACACCCGCCGCTTCAGGCGCGGTTCAGTTTGAATGTTGGGAGCATTATTATTGGGGTGATTGGAGTTGCGCTACGCCGTTCGGTCGCTTTGATAGGACCAAGCATTAATCTTGCCTCGCGCTTGCTCAAACACATTCCCCCAAGTGGAATTATTGCCACCCAAGTCGTTGTTGAGCGCTTGCAGCAAGAGGCTCCGACCTTAGCCCACTATTTCCAGCTATTGGACGAGCAGTTGGAATTAAAGGGCTTTGAGAAGGAATACGTGACCGCGTATCACGCCCCGTCTGGAGAACTTTAGCAGCAACTTGAAGAGCCTGTCCAAAGCATTGCCTCATCTACCGGCTCCCTTCGAAAGTGATGCTCGTCTATCAATCGTGTCTCACTTGACATCGCTTGCAAGCCCGCGTATGCCCGACTTCCGAGGAGGGATTTTTCATGCCAGCGAGAATAACGGATGGCTATGTCTCGGCCGACGGCCATGTCGTGGAGCCGGCTGATCTGT
This sequence comes from Binatia bacterium, assembly GCA_965231765.1. Lineage (GTDB taxonomy): Bacteria > Desulfobacterota > Binatia > Bin18 > Bin18 > JAAXHF01. The sequence goes on along the minus strand of OZ246887.1, from coordinate 488,447 downwards.
GGACGACGCGGATGGACAAGCGCTTTCGCGCTCGGGCGCCCCACGTCGAGTCACGACCTGAAGCAGATTATTACATGGTTGATGGACTCGCTCCGTTACCAGTCGGACTCGAAGGCGTGATGATCGAAGACAAGATAGCCGGTGAGATTAGCTCTTCACTGGGACACCGCCATGCCGATACGCGGCCTGGTGCCTGGGACCCACAGGCGCGTTTGGCCGATCAGGATCTGGACCATCTGCGGGCTGAGGTAATTTATCCCGGTATGTTGGGTTTGCATTTTTTCTACATTCGAGACGCCGCGTACCAACGCGAAGTCATGCGGGTGTATAACGACTGGCTCAGTGAGTTCTGTGCAGCCGCACCTGATCGACTCATGGGGACGGCGTTTTTGCCCGTACGCGGCCCGATTGAGTGGGCGTGTGAAGAGGCAGAGCGCGTCGCAAAACTCGGCTTACGCGCGGTATCGATTCCAGGCGAGGTTGAGGAGCGTCCCTATTCTCATACGGACTATAAGCCTTTGTGGGCCACCCTACAGGATCTGGGTTTGCCGGTTTCGACCCATGCGGGGACAGGCACGGGAGAAGAGCTGTTGGTGAAGTTTGATCGCATTGGTTTTGGTGTCGGGCTCGTCGATGGCAAGGTTGGTATGACTATGCGGGCCATGGCTGATCTGATTTGGAGTGCCATTCCGCAACGCTATCCGAAGTTGCGCTTTGTCCTTGCCGAAGGGGGTATTGGCTGGATTGCATCGGTACTGACCTATATGGACCACTGGTGGACCGATCACCGCAAATGGATGGAGCCGCGACTTGATGAAGCGCCGAGTTTCTATTTTCGGAGCCAGTTTTGGGCGACGTTTGAGGACGACCGAGCAGGGATTCTGACCCGTGAAATGCTGGGCGTGGATCGTCTCATGTGGGGCGCGGACTATCCACATACGGAAGGCACGTTTCCTCGCTCGCAGGAGCAGATTGCAAGAGATTTTGCTGGTATTCCAGAGGATGAGGTATACCAGATGGTGGTCGGCAACGCGGCGAAGCTGTATGGGTTGGATGGATAAGGGCAGGGCGAATACAAGATTCGCCTTTGCAACAGAAGGGATTTCCCAACACAGGTAGGTACAGTCTCATAGCGCTAACTGCCTTGCTAACAGTGCACAATTTCCTGGGGTTTTTGGGGGTGGGTGGAGCAGTGACGAAAAAGCGCAATGATTTCAAGCCGGAGAGTTGACATAATAGGCTTTTATCGGACATAGCGGCCCCCAGGGAGAAACGCGCCATGTCTCAGCCTTAGGCGGCCTCAAAACGAGGCGTCATGGAGCCGCCGGTACGCATCTGTGCCATTGAGGAGCCTGTTCTGTTCAGCAAGATCGACGGGCAGCTTGCCGTCTTTGTCGCGGAGTTTTGCATCGGTCCCGTGGTCAAGCAGGAGGGCCAGCACGGCCGGGTCGGCGTTGGACGCCGCCCTGTGCAAAGGCGTATAGCCGTCTTCGTCCTGCACGTTGACCTTGGCCCCGTGGGCGAGCAGGAGAGCAAGCACGGCCGGGTCGGCCTTACGCGCCGCTCCGTGCAAAGGCGTCGCGCCATGCTTAGTCCGTACGTTGACCTTGGCCCCGTGGGCGAGCAGCGCTTGGACCTCGGCTAATGTCGCCTGGGCCATCCAGTTTCCGTTGAGCAACGACTCGACAGTGGGCGGCGGCTCACAGCCCGCCGCAAGGCCTAGGACCAAGAGAGCACGGATGCAGAGCCTGTGCATGTATCGATGTCCTCCATGCTGGTCACGCCAACGTGACCAGCATGAGAGCCTAACGTGGGGACAGCTCAAAAGCCACCAGCGCGCGGCCACGGGGTACACCGTCCATCCACCCGCCGAGCCCGGCCCGCCCTCGCTCTCCCGCTTCCAACCTTCACACAATAGAGCATTATCAGCCGTAAAAACGCCCTATTTCAGCGCGCCGATATCCCGCTTGCGGGCCAGGAAAACGGGCCACAGCCGGGCCCCCCGGGCAGGAGGCGGGGCGTCCGTCGGGCCGAGGCGGGCGACCCCCTCAGCGCCGGCCACTGACCATGTTGCGTAGCGAGTAAAACTGTTTGGCCCGCCCCGCCGAGAAGAGGCGCTTCATCACATAACAGTGCATGTAGGTTGCGTGTGGCTTCTTGGCATTGATGTCGGTCTCGCCGACATGAATGAAGACATGGTGGCCGACATTGTTGGAGAAGTCCTGCTTGAGGTAAGGCGCCTGCATGGCGGGCTCGTGGGCATAACTCTCCGAGTACTTCAGAAAGTGTTGACTCAACCGCAGCAGCTGGTCGTCTTGCCGATCAAAGGCCACCATCCACAGCGTCCAATAGGTTTCCGTATCGATGAAGACGATCTTGTGGCTGTAGGGATGATCTGCGCTCTTGGGGTCGATGAGCAGCACGTGGGTGTCGCGGACCTCCCAGCGCGTCTTGTTCGGCACCCATAAGTGAGGCCCGCCGGCCGCCGGGTTGGTGGCCACGTTGATGGTCGCCAGTACCTTCTTACGCCCCAGATAGGTCCAGTTCTGCTCATAGACCTTGCCGCCAAAGCCCATCATGTCTTCTGGGGTGAAATCCATCCCCATCATCTCGCTGGTGCGCTCTGAGGCCAGGGTCCGGCGGGGTTTGCGCTGGGCGGGCAGATACATCCAGCCGCTGTCTTCTCTGTAGTGATCGACGTAGGTGATGGACAGGTTCTTGGCCCCGGTCATATCCCGGGGGGACCGGAACTCCATCAACATCTTGCGGCGGACCTCTTCATACCCCGGCACCAGGCAGTTCGCGCCGCGCGCATATTCGGCACTGACCCCCGTAAACTCGTATTCCCGATCCAGTTGGCCGTGTTCGCTACGCGACCATGCCACCATGGGCATCATATAATCATCCTGCCCGGGTCGCCACAGCATATTCCAGATGACCTTGACCGCCGCCTGCGGGTCCTCGGGAGCGATCGTCGGAAATGGAAAGCCGCCGCCCTTGAAATCGACCAGCACGCCTTGCTCATCCAGCGCGTAGCCGGACGGGACATTTTGGCCCCACTCGGGCGGCGGCGGATACTCACCCGTCGAGGCAATTTCCATCTCCATGTCATCAAAGAAATAGTACGCCCAGACCGACTGGGGAATGAACGGCTCGAGCGCCTGGCGGTCTGGCAAGCCCAGGGTTTGGCCGGGGGCAAACGTCGGCGGGGTGTCCCGATATTGTTCGAGCCAATCCACCACGGCTTGATAGCTCTGCCCCTCGGCGGCGCGGGCGGGGGCAGGCGTAACCCAACTCCCCACCAGGATGAGAGCGGCCAAGAGACATACCAGCTGCGGGACGGGCTGTTGACGTTTTCCTTTTTCGCGCATGCGTTCCTCCTTAGTGCAAGATCCCTACGAGTGGTCGGCAGCATAGCAAGCCGGAGGAGGAAAGCATAGGCTGGTGTGCTGAGGCGGAGCCGGGACGCCGGGCCGGCGAGCGGTCGGTGGTCTTCCCCTCGAACGGAGCTACTATGCCCAACAGTTCCTCACAACACAAAACTGTGGTAAGTCTGACTCCTGATCCTGATAGACGCTGCACAACCTCCAGCCGGGATAATCGGCTGATTGACACGTGAAATCGAAACCTATGGGCGCGTTGACGACGGCCTGCCTGGTGTGCAAATGACAGAGACGATCTCCCTTCCAACCTGGGTCGTGGCGGTTGCCAGTGCCCTTGTACTGTGGGCGGTTCTCGACCGCCTGATTGTGCCCAGCACACGCTGGCTTTTCCGCCGGCGGGCCAGTCGTGTGATCGACGAGCTCAATACCCGCCTGCCCCTGCAAATACCTCTTTTCCAGCGGACAAAACGCCAGGTGCTGATCGATAGACTGACGGACGACCCCGAGGTGATGGAGGCGGTCGAGACCGAGGCGCAGCAGTCTGGGAGGCCGCGAGCAGTCCTGATGCGCGAGGTCGAGCGCTATGCGCGTGAGATTGTCCCGTCGTTCAACGTCTACGTCTATTTCCGGATTGGCTATTCCCTCGCCCGGCGCCTGCTGCAATTGCTCTATCGCGTCCGCCTCGGCTATGCCGACGACGCAGCGCTGGCCAGAATCGAGCCCAACGCGAGCGTCGTGTTTGTGATGAATCACCGCAGCAATGCGGACTACATCATCGTCGCCTACATGGCCGCGAATCGCGCTGCCTTGAGCTATGCGGTGGGCGAATGGGCGCGGACCTGGCCCCTGCAGTCCTTGATTAAATCGCTCGGCGGTTTCTTCGTGCGTCGGGAATCAGATAATCCGCTCTACCGCCGCGTGTTGGCGCGCTACGTGCAGATGGCGACAGACGGCGGTGTTGTGCAGGCGTTCTACCCCGAGGGCCGCTTTACCCGCGACGGGCATCTCCGCACGCCCAGGCTCGGCCTCCTCAGCTACATGATCTCGGCGTTCGACCCCCAGGGGGAGCGAGACCTGGTGTTCATCCCGGTGGGTATCAATTACGACCGGGTGCTGGAAGATCGCACCCTGGTTGGCGAACTCGATCCGGAGGCCATGCCACGCAGCAGGACGTCCACGGTCGTCACCTTTCTCAGATTTCTCGGCCACAATGTGAAACTGCTGCTGGAGTGGCGCTGGTATCGCTTCGGGTATGCCTGCGTCAACTTTGGAACGCCGATTTCCATGCGCTCATATACCGAGCGCATCAAGACCGATTTTCGCCGTTTGGACTCAGCGCCTCGTTTTGCGGCCATAGAGCGGCTGGGCAGTGAATTGTTCGACGCTATTGCCGCGGCCATTCCGGCCTTGCCGGTTCCGCTCATCGCGACCGTGTTTCTCCACCATCCCCACACCGCCCTGAGTGAACTCGAGATCAAGGCGCACGCCCAGGCACTGATCAACGACCTCGAACAGCACGGGGCCTATGTTCATATCCCGCGGGCAGACCACGACTATGCGACCACAGTGGGCTTGCGGATGCTGGTCCTGCGGCACTTGGTACAGGAATCGGACGGGCTGTACCGCGCGCGCGAGGCCGAGCACGACCTGCTGCGCTACTACGCCAACTCGATAGCGCACTTTCTGCCCAAACCGTGAGGGCTCCAGGCCCAGCCCGCCTGCGGAGTGTGCGCCCGCTCTCGAGGATGCCCCCGAAGACCCGCCCGTGGGCGCAGTGGAGCATCCGGGGCTGGCGTCCTTCCAGTACACCAGGGCGGGAGCGTGAGCGACTGAGGCGACCAGGTGTCTGCGGCGGGCGCCGCCGGCCGCTCTGCCTCGACACCGCGCAGACGCAGGTCCTGCCCTGTGTCTTGCGAAACGGGGGTTTTACGAGACAGCGGCGGGAAGGGAATGGCCAGGGGACGAGAGGGCAGGGAGCACAGGACGGGCGCAGGGCGGCATCTCTTTTTTGCTTTCATTTCCGGCGACAGCCGGGCGGTAAAAGCCGGGCAAACAGCAACGGACCACACATTGCACATCCTGCCACACACCCACACCAAAATTTCTCTCTCACCTATCACCGTCGGGGCTTTTGTCTTGCTGGCGAAAGGTCACCAGATCACACGTTACGGGCAGCCTCCAGCCGAGTGCTTGACCCAGGTCAGCTCCTTTGACTCAAAACGGTATTTCAATGATCTTGTTTCCTTCAATCGAAAAGGACTCGCTTTTCGTTGTCCTCTTCAAAAAATCACACAGACGTTGGGAGCCGGTTAAATAGCTGCATTTATGGAGTTGATCGTTTGCAGCAAATCCGTCGCTGATCCGTTTTACTTCATCGTCAGAAAGACGATTGACAACTTCGGCCATACACCTGAAGAGTCTTACTGTTTCAGAGAAACTCTGGGACGCCACAAAGGCGCTAATCAATCCGCTTTGCAAACGCTCCCTGTTCCCCAGTCTTTTGGCCAGTGTGTTGTGTATGTCTTGAACAGATGCTGCGGGAGCATCCAAACGCCCTTTCAGTGCCTGTTGTTCATCAATAAAGCCTTCAGGGTCGCGCTTCTCAAGCTTCAGCGATATGACAGGGATCTTGCGAGCGAGGGCGAAGCCGATTTCTTGGTTTGTCCAAACGCTCTTATGAAAATCATCGGTCACAAAGGCAAGCATGATGTCCATCGTTTCCAAGCCTTTGCGAATTTCTGCCCGCCATTGGGTCATGGGCTCAATCCTGTCATGGGCTACGAAGGAGGATATGCCGTAAGATTCAAGAGCGCGGGCCAGCTCGGTCGCCTTGCTTTTATGTGCGTCGCGATGGCTGATGAACAATCGAACCATTCCAGGTTTCCAGATGGAAAGGGAATCGGGATCGTATGTTGGCCCAGGTACCGGCCCAGACAAGACTGGCTTCGCGAGCTGAAAGGCCGGATCGTCTTCATCAACGTCGAGATGAACGGCTCTGAAAAACTCGTACAGCATGCTTCGACCCAGCGTGTTCAGGTCTTCGCGGATACTCTCTGCAAAGGTCTCCCGATCTTTGATATTGATCTTTGACAGCTTTTCGAGGGGTATTAAGAGTTGAACGTCGTGGCCACCGCTGCCGTCTGTGTCCTCGGTCACATGACTCCGGGATGCCGCAATTAAGTCGCGGAGCGAGTCCTCGCCGTCCTGGGAATACTGGATATGCAACAGCTGGAGGTATCCTGGCACTTTGGCCGGTAGGAAGTACGTCATGAAATTCTCTCTGAGCTGAAGATTTTTCGGCTGCGCTGCCCTTTTCCCTAAAATTACTCAGCCGAGCATAGCACCTTTAGCGCCGTAAGTCCCTGTTTTTCCTACGTCGCCACTTGCCCGATCAGACCGCTACGTCTGATAACAGGCAAAGTGTCCACCTCGGGCGGGCGGTTCCGCCCGCCCAGCCTCTTATTTGGAGCTCGCCGTGCACGTACGACAGTTCCTGGACGGTCCCGTTCGCCTCGCGCAGGACCCAGCGACCGTGCCTCTTGCCGTCTACATACGGCCCTTCCGCGACGGTTCCATCCGCAGAGCGGATGACCCAAGGGCCGTGCGGCTTGCCGTCCTGCAGAAGTCCGGTGCTCGTTCGCACACTCTTGTCCGCCCCCCAGACCTAGGTCAGCGACCCCGCGCCCTGCGCGAAGCCCTCGGCATACACGCCGCTCCACGTCACGGTCGCGTCCGGCTCAAGATGGCCATTCCAGACGTAGCAGGCGGCCTGGCTGGCCAGTTCCATCCAGCACGCGGCGCCTGCGCCCGGGCCAGGACGCGAGCCCCGGGCGGCCTGGGCGGCGCAGGTCCAGCCACACGATCTTCCAGTCACGGCCAATAACGCACAAAGTGTCAAGCTTGGGCGGGCGAACCGTGGAGCGGCGTGAAGTGGCGGACGCCCATCCGCTCACAAGACTAAGGAAGAGCAGCTAAGGGCTGAAAAATTGAAATTTCAGACCGTTTCAGCCCCTCCTTCCTTGTGGGTGAGCAGCTCCTGAATGCCTGCCCCGATGTCGGCTAATGCTTTTATGCTGGCGTCTCGGCTTTTGTGGCTGCCCCGCATCTCCCAGATGCCCCACCCAATCAGCCCACACTGCAACAGGCCCACGAAAAACGGCCCGAGTAGGGACAGGATTTGAACTCAGTTCTGGTCTTTTTCCTCTTCTTTCAGCCTAACGGCCTTGGTGTTGGCCGCTAGGCGTTCGGCTAGCATGTCAGCATTGCTCAGCGCAACCAGCGCCCGTGCAGCACGAACCTGGTTACTGAATTTTTCTCTGCTGAGTCCTGGGAGCGCGGGTGTCTCGCTCGCCTTGGAAAGCGGCCAAGATGATAGCGCTCCCAGATTGCTCGATTTTCTATCATCTGGTGAGATGCACAAGGTCTATCTTGACCGCCGCCGACGTTTCGGATCATCAAGCCACGGATTCGGAATCATCGACTCCTTGGAATCGATTCTGGTCCCTGGCGGAACGATCTCGTCAATCCGATCAAGCACGTCTGCTGACAATCGCAGTTCTGAAGCAGCCAAATTATCCTCGACCTGGGCAAAGGTCTTGGGACCAATGATCACCGAGCTGACACTAGGATGCTCGGCTGCAAATGCGAGCGCCATATGGGTCAGGGAGTGCCCAGCCTCTTGAGCAAGCTGTGATAGTGCGTGTACCAAATCGTATTTTTTCTGAACCTCTTGGCGTTCCGCATTCCAGGTGCCCATGCGTCCCAGCCGACCGGCTGCCCGGCTGCCCTCCGGCAATGGTTCATCGCGTTTGTACTTACCTGTCAGCCAGCCTCCGGCTAAGGGGGCATACGTCATCGTGCCGACTCCATGTCGTTGACAAGTGGGAAAGACGCCGATTTCGGTGCCCCGGCTGAGTATTGAGTAAATACACTGCTCGCTACGGACTCGGGCCAGATTACGCTGCTCGGCAAGATGCTGGGCTTCGACAATCCATTCTGCGGGTGTGGCTGAAGTGCCGATTACCCGTATCTTTCCGGCCCGCTGGAGGTCGGTCATCGCAGCCAGTGATTCTTCGAGATCCGTATCCCAGTCACGCCGATGCAGCTGGTAGACATCGATATAATCCGTCTCTAGCCGTTGCAAGCTATTCTCAACCGCCTGAACAATCCAGCGCCGCGAGCCACCACCAATGTTGACGTCTTTGCCTTTTTTCGCAAATTGGCCGACGTGTTCTATGGGGAAGAAACACTTTGTCGCCAGTACGACCTCGGCGCGTCGGCCCTTGAGTGCTTTGGCCAGGACGCGTTCGGATTCTCCACTGGAGTAGGCATCCGATGTATCGATGAAATTCACTCCCGCGTCGAGTGCCGCATGGGTTATACGGACACATTCGTCATGATCGGTATTGCCCATCGGCCCAAACATCATCGCGCCGAGACAGAAATGGCTGACTTTGATTCCGCTGCCGCCAAGTGTGCGGTATTCCATATGACCTCCGTTAACGGACCTACATTAGGGAAACTTCACGATAAAATGCGCCGCGTTTGAGCTGCCGCCTTCGGGCGGGGGGTTGCTGACAATGATGGGAAATGTCCCGGCCTCAGTCAGTACCTGGGCCGGCAGGCTGAGCCGGAGCTGGGTATAGTGGCGTAAGTACGCAGAGCTGGCTAGTTGTGAGGCTTCAATTGCTTGGGCTGGGACGGTGCTTGCGCCAAACGTGACTTGGGCATTGGCCAAGAAGTTTTCTCCGCTAATCGTGATGGTAACGTCCTGGGCTCCAGCGCTGGCTATCATCGGTGAGATGGATGTAATGGCTGGACGTGGGTGAGCGATATAGCCCCACGGGGGAGGTGGGCTGGGGATTGGGTTCTGAAAGTCGTGATGATAGCCAAGCTCCACGATCTTCCCGCCCTTCATGACCATGTGAATGGCTTGGGTGTGGCGGATATCTTGGAGCGGATTGCCGTTGATAATCAGCAGATCAGCTTGCTTGCCAACAGCAAGCGTGCCGACATGGTCTTGGCGTAAGAACTCTGCATTATTTCGGGTCGCAGTCTGAAGAGCCTGCATAGGGGACAGACCGGCCTCGACAAACAACTCCATCTCTCGGTGTAAACTAATCCCAGGTAAGACAAAAGACGCAGTATCGGACCCGGCTAAGAGTTTTCCACCCGCTTCAACAAAGCGATGCAGGAAACGTTGCAGATTGGCATAGCCCTGTTTCAGCAGCTCCTGCTCTTGGGGCGTGAGGCTGTGGGTTTGCTGGTTATACAGAATGCGCTCAACAATGTTCTTGGGGATGTAGGCCAGATTCAGATCTTGGAGGAGTTGCGCATCGGCTGCGCGATACGCGTCCCGGCGCTGGGCCGCCCATCTGGCAGACGTATTAATCAGGTCCGGCTCCAAAGCGACGTCTTCTTGAATCAGAAGCTGAATTAATACCTCAGCTTTTTGCTCATCCATAAAGGCGTGGTAGAGCAGATAGTGGGGATAATCAACGCTAATCCCAATTGTTTCAAACGCTTGCATTTCTTTGACTTTGGCTGGGTCAGCGATCGTGGCCAAGGCGATACCACTTGCATGGGCGAGTCCGTCTATGCCTAATTCAGCCGCCTGTCGGGCATCAATCGAACCCAGATGCCCCATGACTGGCAGGCCGGCTGTATGGGCTACTTCAACGACAGCTTTCAATTCTTCAGGAGCAATCTCGGTATAGGTTTTGAGCAGATTGACACCCTGGTGAGCATACTGCTGGGCGGCTTGGCTGGCTGCTTCAGGTCCATCGAGAGGAAAAAACGGGACATCCCAAAACAATCGTCCGTCGAGAGCAAAACTGCTGACAAACAGGCGTGGGCCTAGAATCTTTCCCTTTTCAACGCCTTCTTTTTGGGCAAACACCCAGTCATGTGAGGCCAGATCAACAATCGAGGTCACCCCATGGTTGAGAAAGAGCTCTGGCATCCAGTCGTCATAATGGACGTGCATATCGATAAGGCCAGGGATGATAAATTTGCCGGAGACGTCGATGATTGTGGCGTTTTGTGGGTAGGCAGTCTTGTCTATTGTGTCCTGCTGAGCAATGGTCTTAATGGTGTCGCCTTCAATGACGAGCACAGCTTGGGGGAGAAAATCTGCGCCAGTGCCATCAATCAGGCTCGCGCCTTCAATAATGGTGATCGGAGCCTGCTCGGCGCTGAGAGCGGGTAGGGCAAAGCCAATACTCGTACACAGACCAATAAGCAGATGAAACGCTGCTCTCATGCCATCTCTCCTATCTCAATAATCTGGCTCAACGATCTGGCTCAAGGATCTGGGATCTGGGAACAGCTTCAAAGGGCAGGACGACGGACTGCCGCCCTGCCCAAGACTTCTCAAGAGAATGGACTTAGCCGCGTGGGACGAGCCCATCGACCTCTTTGAGCTCTTGTGCTGACAGCTTCCAGTCCGCCGCCACGGCGTTGGCGTGCACCTGGGCCGGTTTTGTGGCACCAGCAATGACTGAGGCAACACACGGTTGGGCGGCCAGCCAGGAGAAGGCTAACTCAAGCAAGGTATGGCCACGGTCTTCGACAAAGGTTTGCAGTGCCTCAACCTTGGCAAAGTTTTCATCCGTTGCCCAGCCTTGGAACATTGCGAGCGCGCCTAAACGGGTATCAGGATCAAAGGCCTCGCCGCGTTTATATTTTCCGGTCAGCAGACCATTGGCTAGCGGAAAATAGGGCAGTTGGCCGATCTCATACTTATCGCAGGCTGGGATGGCATCGTCTTCGACCTCACGTTTGAGCAGACTCCATTCATTTTGAGCGGTGTCAAAGCGGGCGAGCTTGCGGGCCGTAGATTTATCTTCTGACTCATCAATCATTGCGCTCGTAAAGTTGGAATGGCCGATTGCCCGGATTTTGCCTTGACGCACGAGTTCGTCCAAAGTTTCTAAGGTTTCGTCTATGGGAGTCGTGTTATCCGGATAATGCATCTGGTAAACATCGATCCAATCCGTCTGGAGCCGTTTCAGGCTGGCTTCAACACAGTCCATAATATAGGCGCGCGATCCCCATTTTTCTCCGGTCTTTTTGACCTTGGCGACACCCCCAAACTTTGTGGCTAGCACGATATCTTTGCGCCGAGAACCAAGAATTTGGCCGATCATGTCTTCAGATACACCGAATCCATATAGGTCGGCGGTGTCGAAGAAATTAATCCCTGCGTCGAGTGCGGCATCAATGACCGCCCGAGTTTCCTCAAGCTGAATCCGCATGCCAAAATTATTACACCCAAGACCCACAACGCTGGCATTGAGTCCTGATGAACCGAGTGGACGTGTCTCCATAGTTTCCCCTCCTTCTCGACAAAATAATCAGAAATGGTACTGACCGAAACGCGGCTGACGCTACCACTTTTGCCGAGGAAATTCGAGAGGGACTGGGGAGGGACTGTGGGGGAAGCAGGCGGCGACGAGGCCGCAGCAGCGTGCTGGGTGATCTGAGCCTCACGCGTTTTGAGCGTGTTTTGCACCAAATCCAAGCGCAGCGTGCAAACGTTTAAAGAATCAGTCCTGGAATCGTTCCTGCGGCGGGTTTCCTTTCTGCTCAAGCCCTTCTACAATCCTGTCCAGGAGAAGCACCTACATTGTCGGCAGGTTTGGGGTCATTGTGACTGAACACGGCGAGTCTTTTCCGCGATTTTGTATCGGCTAGCAGAAGGAGATTTTCATGAACGGACCATTAGAAGGGGTGCGCGTCATTGATTTGAGTGCGGTGTTATCCGGGCCAGCAGCAACCCGGATGCTCGCCGACCAGGGGGCGGATGTGGTCAAGGTTGAGCCGCTCGATGGTGATATCGTACGCATGATGGGGCCGGGCAGGGATGGATTGACGTCGGCGTTTCTCAGTGCAAACCGGGGCAAACGATCGGTTGCGGTCGATCTCAAAAGCGAAGCCGGCTGTGAAATTGTTCGCCGCTTGTGCAAAACCGCAGACGTATTTGTGCAGAACTTTAGGCCCGGCGCCATCGAACGGATGGGCTTCGGGTATGAGGCGGTCAGCGCGATCAAGCCAGATATTATCTATGTCTCTATCAGCGGCTTTGGTGAGCGAGGGCCGTATTCACATAAACGGGTCTACGATCCCATCATTCAGGCGTTGAGCGGTATCACCGATATTCAGGCAGATACGGACGAGGGACGGCCGCGTATGGTGCGCACGGTCATACCCGATAAAACCACTGCACTCACCGCCGCCCAAGCGGTATGCGCCGCGCTGTTTGCACGAGAACGCACCGGCAAGGGGCAACATATTCGTCTGGCCATGCTCGATGTTATGCTGGCCTACCTGTGGCCCGAAGGCATGAACGGATTGACGCTGGTTGGCAATGAAGCCAACGTCCGGACGGGTCAACTCGCCCAAGATCTGATTTTCAAAACTACTGACGGCTACATCACTACAGGTGCTGTTTCGGATTCTGAATGGGTAGGCATGTGTCGCGCGCTGGAACAACCAGGCTGGCTTGAAGACGAGCGCTTCAATACCGCCGGAGCTCGGGTGAAGTATGCGAAGGTGCGTATCGCCGCTATGGGTGAAGTGTTGACGACTCGTTCGAGTGCGGAATGGCTCAAGCGCCTTGATGAAAACTCGGTGCCCTGTGCGCCGGTATTAACCCGGCCACAGGTGATTGAACAAGAGCAGATCAAGGTCAACGAGTTGCTGTACGAATACGATCATCCTGGGCTTGGACGTGTACGTCAGCCGCGCGGGGCGGCGCGGTTTTCTGAGTATCCGCCCTTAACCGATGCCAAGGCCCCCACGCTTGGTCAACACTCAGCAGAGGTATTAGTGGAACTCGGCTATAGTCGTGATGATATCCACACCCTGCGCGAACAGGGTGTGGTCGTCGGGGTGAAGCGTGTCGGCTAGATCGAGCAAGGAGAGCCAATGAAAGGACTTGTCACAGGTCCCAGAGCGTATCCGTCGGCTTCTCTTCTGGAATGCCTGTGTCTTGAACGATGCAGAATCATTGAATGAAACCTGCTACGGTTCGCTGGTGAGTAATCCTGCGGAGACCAAGCCCATGCTGAGAGTGCCTGGAAATTCCTGTCATTTTCTGACAGTTAGGTCCGAGAGGAGAGGTCCGAATGCTTGTTGACGATATCCAACGCATTGCCATAGTCGGCGCTGGCCTCATGGGACATGGCATCGCTCAGGAGTTTGCGCTTGCCGGCTATCAGGTCTCGTTGCACTCGCGAACTGAAAAGAGCCTCGACGCTGCGCTGAATAATATCTCTACCAATCTTGATCGCCTGATTCGGCTCGGCGTTATTTCTCCACCACAAGCTGCAGCCGTTCCAAAGCGGATTCACCCCAGTCCTGATCTTAAAACTGCGGTCAGGGAAGCGGATGTCGTCATTGAATCGGTGTATGAAGAGGCGGTCCTGAAGAAGCGCATCTTTCAGGAACTGGATAGCCTGTGTCCTGCGCATGCAATCTTAGCCAGCAATACCTCGTCCTTGATGCTGAGCCAGTTTGCAACAGATACGCAGCGTCCGGATAAGGTCCTCATCTCACACTACGCCAACCCCCCGTATCTCATCCCGATCGTCGAACTTGTCCGGGGCGCAATAACCTCGGATGAGACCGTGGAGACTATGGCGGCGCTGCTGACCCAAGTCGGCAAACGGCCGGTTATCGTTCAAAAGGAAGTCCCAGGGTTTATTTTGAACCGGCTTCAAGGCGCGCTCCTGCGCGAGGCATTATCGATGGTCGAACAAGGTATCGCGAGTCCACAAGATATTGATACCGCGCTCAAAAATAGTATTGGACGACGTTGGGCGGTGGCAGGGATCTTTGAGGTGTTTGAACTGGCGGGCTGGGATTTACTGTCGGCTGCGATGGCAGGTGTGTATCCACATTTGTCAAATGCGACTGAAGTCTCATCGGTTTTGACCGAGCAAGTCGCACGTGGCGAACTTGGTGTGAAAACCGGCAAGGGATTTTATACGTGGACCCCAGAGTCTGCAGAGGCGCTACGACATCGCATTGCGCATGCGTTGGTAGAGATTGAATCCTGGGCAGATGAATCGTAAACACGCCTCTTACGCAGCCTCACTTTACACCGGTCGCTGCAATGAAGGGTGCGCTTTGACCGTTCTGGTCGAATGTCCCGATCAGTGTTGTACACAACCACAAGAAAAGCTAATCACATATACTGCCTGCGTACCCCCAGCAGAGTATGCGCACGTGAGTGGTTGAGAAGAGGCAAGCGGAGTGTGTACACGCTGTCTCATGACAGGAAAATGGTGTTTAGGAGGCTTCTTTTTTTCTCCCCAAGGTTTCATCAATCATGTGCTCAGGCACAGGAGCATAGTGATCAAACTCCATACTATGGGTGGCCCGGCCTTGGCTGATAGAACGGACGACCGTGGCATAACCAAACATGTTTGCGAGTGGCACATGGGCGATGATCGTCCGCTGTTTGCCACCCCGCTCCCCCAGCTCGACCACCTTGCCGCGACGAGATTGCAGATCACCCATGACCGTCCCCAGATACTCGTCAGGCATCACCACCTCGACCTTCATCAGTGGTTCAAGCAGGATGGGTTTGGCTTTTTGCACGGCTTCTTTGAGACCTAGCGAACCGGCGAAATGGAAAGACATCTCTGAGGAGTCAACTTCATGGTAGTTCCCATCGTATAAGGTCACCGTTGTATTCAGGAGTTGGTAGCCATACGTGACCCCGTTTTCAGCCGCCTCGCGCACGCCTTTTTCAACTGCATTGGCGTATTCTTTGGGAATGGCTCCGCCCTTGATGGCATTCACAAAGACAAGCCCCTCGTTTTTGTTCGGTTCAATATTGAGATACACATGACCAAACTGTCCGCGCCCACCAGACTGACGGATGTACCTGCCTTCAGCCTCAGCTGGACGGGAAATAGTTTCTCGATAGGCAACCTGTGGGGCGCCCGTACTGACGTCAACTTTGAACTCGCGGACGAGCCGATCGAGAATGATTTCGAGGTGTAACTCACCCATACCCGACAGGATGGTCTGTCCTGTTTCGGGATTGCTTTGGATGACTAACGTCGGGTCCTCAGAGGAGAGCCGATCCAAAGCTAAGCCAAGTTTTTCCAAATCCGCTTTTGTTTTTGGTTCAATCGCCAGTGAGATGACTGGGTCTCTGAATGTGATGGTTTCCAGCAGAACCGGTTGATTACGGTCAGAAATGGTATCCCCAGTCGTAAAATTCTTGAGGCCGATAGCAGCAAAAATCCCGCCGGGATCAGCGCTTTCAATGTCTTCCTTCTTGTTGGCATGCATGCGGACCAGGCGGCCGATCCGCTCTGTTCGGCTGGTCCGCGGGTTATAGACGTGATCGCCGGTTTTGAGCGTGCCACTGTACAGACGGATAAAAGTTAATTGGCCTGAGAAGGGGTCGTGCATGGTTTTAAAAGCAAGCGCGGCCCGAATATCGTCAGCCACTTGCCACTCACGTTTTTCTCCGTCGGCCGTTATGCCTTGCACCGGCCGAGTCGGCGGCGGGAGATACGAGACGACTGCGTCAAGCAGTGGCTGGATGCCCTTATTACGTAAGGCGCTGCCGCACAGGACGGGAACCAAGTCGATGGCTCGGGTTTTTGTCGCAATAGCTGCGGCAATGGCATCCTCGCTCATCGTTTCTCCGGCCAGATATTGCTCAAGTAAGACATCGTCGGCATCTGCGACTGTCTCGATCAGAATCTCGCGCTGGCGGGCGGCTTCAGCAACCATATCAGCTGGCACTTCTTCTTCATGAAAGCGTGCGCCCAACGTATCTTCTTCCCAGACAATGGCCTTCTGGCGGAGGATATCCACCACACCTCGAAAGTTGTCCTCGCTGCCAATCGGGAGTTGCAAGATGAGGGGTTTTGCTCCAAGCCGGTTGGTAATTTGCTCGACAACGCCTAAAAAATCGGCTCCAATCCGGTCGAGCTTATTAATAAAGACGATGCGTGGGACCCGGTACTTATCGGCTTGACGCCAGACTGTTTCGGACTGCGGCTCGACGCCCCCGACCGAGCAGAACACCACAACCGCTCCATCCAGCACACGCAGGCTACGCTCGACTTCGGTTGTGAAATCAACATGGCCGGGCGTATCAATAATATTGATCTGGTGATTCTGCCACTCCGATGTAATAGCGGCAGCCGTAATGGTGATCCCCCGCTCACGTTCCTGAGGCATCCAGTCGGTGACGGCTGTGCCGTCGTGGACCTCGCCAATCTTATGCGACAAGCCTGTATAATACAGGACCCGTTCGCTCACCGTTGTTTTTCCACTATCGACGTGTGCAACAATTCCGATATTCCGAATATTCTCTAAAGACGTAGACATATGCCTCTCCGTGTGAGGTCCCAAATAAAAACAAGCGTGTGAAAAGGAGATGCTTGGTTATGAGGGGGGATACTGTGCCTAGAGCATTGCTCCACCCGGCTCTATCGGCGAACCATTCTTAGACTACTTGCCTTGAAAGTACACAAAAAAACGAGCCTATCCAATAGGGCGAATGCAGAGAAGGTGACACCTGGGTGACAAAATAGGGAAATTTCCGGATCTTCTCCCTTTCGCTGAAGGGGCAGGCCTGCCCTGAGCCGAGTCACAGAGGCCAGGGCAAGAGTATTGTGTGGGCAGCCTGAGAGGGGCGCAAGCTTAGCCCACGATAGAACTAAATTTTGTAGTCTTTCAACAAATTCCGGGCGATGACCAGTTTTTGAATCTCACTTGTCCCTTCACCAATAATCATCAATGGCGCATCCCGATAAAAGCGTTCGACTGGGAATTCCTGGGTATAGCCGTAACCGCCTAACACTCGCATTGCATCCAAGGCCACTTCTTGACACGACTCTGAGGCAAACAGTTTGGCCATGCCGGCTTCCAAATCGCACCGCTCGCCATGGTCCTTCTTGGTCGAAGCTTGACGGACTAATAAGCGTGATGCCTCAATCTTCGTCGCCATTTCGGCTAGCTTGAGCTGGATAGCCTGGTGCTCACAGATGGGCTTGCCAAATGTCTCGCGTTGCTGGGAGTAACGAATGGCTTCTTCAAAAGCTGCCTGGGCCACGCCGACTGCTCGTGCTGCGACGTTAATCCGGCCGACTTCAAGACCGCCCATGACCTGTTTAAAGCCTGCGCCCTCTTTACCGCCAACCAAGCTCGCCACTGGAGTGGGCAAATCTTCAAATGCTAATTCACACGTATCAAGCCCTTTATAGCCCAGTTTTTTAATGTCCCGGCTGACGGTCAGCCCAGGCGTATCTTGTGCGCCTTTTTCTACGGCGAACATGCTGATGCCGGTATAGGCAGGCTCAGCCGTAGGATCAGTCTTGGCCGCAACAGCTAAGATATTGCCGTACCGGCCATTGGTAATGAACATTTTCGAGCCATTAATCAGATAATTATCGCCCTGTTTCTTGGCGGTTGACTTAATGCGCTGGACGTCACTCCCAGCGTGGGGCTCGGTTAAGGCCAACCCCCCGCGTTTTTCACCAGTTGCCATGGCAGGCAACCAGCGCTGTTTCTGTTCGTCGGTGCCGAACTGAGCGATCATATGTGCAAACAGCAGGTGGGAGTTCAGAATACCGGTCAGGCTCATCCAACCCCGACAGATTTCTTCAATAATCATGGCGTAGGTGGTAAAGGACAAACCCAGACCACCGTAGTGGGTGGGGATGATGGCCCCAAACAGCCCCAGCTCCTTCATTTTTTCGACGAGGCCATGCGGGTATTCATCCCGATGCTCCATCTCGCTGGCGACGGGTTTGACCTCGCGTTCGACAAAACGACGGATGGTGGACACAATCTGTTGATCTTCTTCGTTTGGTGTCGCCATACTTGCCATTGATGTTCCCTTCCTGCTTTGCGTGCCTGTTGTCAGTGTGCTGAAAGCCTGGATACTTCACCACACTTTGGGCCATGAGATCAAGGAGGGAGTCAGCCCCTGGTCAGAAGTCAGGAAAGCGGATAATAAACAGCTGTCAGCCATCAGCGGTCAGTCCCTGATAAAAAAAGCCGACCGAAAGCTGAGTGCTAAAAATGGCCTTAAGCCCGACTATGCAGCAGTACCGCGATACCAAGCAGGAATATCCTGACGCAATCGTCTTGTTGCGGCTGGGGGATTTCTACGAGATCTTTTTCGAAGATGCGGAAGAAGCGGCGGCTCTGCTTGACCTGACGCTCACCGCGCGCGGGAGCAGTGAAGACAAGATTCCGATGTGCGGGGTGCCGTATCATGCCGTGCAGGGCTATATCGCGCGTCTGATCAAAGCTGGACGAAAGGTTGCTATCTGCGATCAGCTTGAAGATCCGAAAACGGCCAAGGGATTAGTCAAGCGCGGGGTCACCCGGGTCGTGACGCCTTCGACCTATGTCGAGAATGAAACCGACCCGACCAGCCCGAGTTTGCTGGGACTAGCCTGGACTGGCAAAGTGTGGGGACTCGCTCTGCTTGAGCCAGCAACTGGGCTGTTCCAGTTTTGGGAGGAGCCGGCGGATACGCTGACTGATGTGCTTGATCGGGTTGCACCCAGCGAGATTGTGACGACGAAGAGTGTGGCTGCTTCGCCGTTATTAACCGCAAGCTGTGCCCAGCGGCCTGAGATTGTCGTCACCCGTCTCGATGATTGGCAAGCCTTAGAGGAAGAGAGCCTCACCACTATCCGGACGTTCTTTGGTCTGGACTCGTTGCGGGCCTTGGAGATAAATCCGGCGACAAGCAGTGCGGTGGCCTTGGTGCTCCGTTTTCTACAGGGTCATATGCAGGTTGCCTTGCCGCATGTGACCCTGCCTAAACGTCTCCAGCACGGCACCAGCATGCACCTCGGTTCGGTCGTTGAGCGCAGTTTAGAGCTGTTTCAGCCAGCTCATCCAGATGCCCGTGGCAAGACGCTGATTGACGTCCTGGATCAAGCCTTGACGCCGATGGGCAAACGACTCCTGCGCAGCTGGGTGCGCAGTCCGCTGCTGTCTGTTGAAGAGATCCAGACGCGGCATCAGGCTGTTGAGGAGTTGGTCGAGCAGCCAACGCTGCTCGACTCTGTACGCGAAGCCCTCGCCCCAGTCCGCGACCTCGAACGCCTGCTTGCTCGGTGTAGCGCTCGGGTGGCCACGCCCAAAGATGCCGCGGCGCTGCGGGACTCGCTGGCCCATGTGCCTGAGTTGGTTCAGACTTTGGCTACAGCGGAGTCTGGATTATTGATTGCTCAGCGGGATCAATTAGGGGTCGATCTGACACGCTTGCGCTCGACCTTGGATCGGGCTCTGGTCGATATCCCGCCAGTGCATTTGCGCGATGGTGGCGTATTTGCTGGGGGCTATCATGAGGAACTGGATCGGCTGCGTTTGTTGTCGGCCGATGCCAAACAGTGGCTGGCTGCCCTCCAAGAGCGTGAAAGTAAACGCACCGGGATCGCAAATCTCAAGATCGGCTATAACCGGGTCTTTGGCTATTTTCTTGAGGTGGCCAAGAGTCAGCAGTCGAAGGTGCCGGAAGATTATACCCGCAAGCAGACCTTGGCCAATGCCGAACGTTTTGTCACGCCTGAACTGAAAGAGTATGAAGACCAAATCCTGAACGCCGAAGAACGGGCAGTCACGCTTGAACAAGAACTTTTTACCCAGCTGTGTATCTTGGTCCTCGACCATCTGCGCTTGATTCAAGCCGTGGCGAGCGCCCTGGCCCAAGTTGATGTCCTGGCCTGTTTTGCTTGGGTAGCGCTGCGCCAGCAGTATGTGCGCCCAGAGATGTGTGACGAGGCGGTCTTGTCGATTACGGGCGGTCGCCATCCCGTTGTTGAAACCTTGCTGGGACACAAAAAGTTTATCGAAAATGACGTCTTTGTCGATCGGACTAAGCAGCAGCTGTTACTCCTCACCGCTCCGAACATGAGCGGCAAGTCGGTGTATCTGCGTCAATCTGCGCTGATTGTTTTACTGGCTCAGATTGGCTCGTTTGTGCCAGCCACAGCAGCCCGGATTGGGATTGTTGACCGGATTTTTACTCGGATTGGAGCGTCGGATAATCTGTCGCTTGGCGAGAGTACGTTTGCCGTAGAAATGATCGAAGCGGCCCAGATTTTGAACTATGCCACCCACCGCAGCCTGTTATTGCTGGATGAGATTGGTCGGGGGACTTCGACCTCAGATGGTCTATCGATTGCTCGGGCGATTATTGAATTTTTGGTTGATCCGGCTGGTCCCCGGCCTCGGACGCTGTTTGCGACGCATTTTCATGAGCTGACTGATTTGCACCAGCTTTTGCCTGGTGTGGATAACTATACGTTTGCGGTGCGGGAATGGGAAGGCGAAGTGGTCTTCTTGTATAAGGTCATTCCTGGGGCAGCTGATCAGTCGTACGGAATTCATGTGGCTCAGTTGGCAGGACTGCCTCGCTCAGTGATTACCCGTGCCCAAGAGGTGTTAGATGATCTTGAAGCCCGTGGCGTGCAACTTGTCCGGCCGCGTAAACGTCCGCGCTCATCCAAGCCAAGTGTGGCAGAAAAAAACTCAGGCCAGCTGGGCCTGTTCGGTAGCGAACGGACCTCGGAGTCATGAACCGTATTCAGCTCCTTGACCCGCAGACGGTTGAGCAGATCCGAGCCGGTGAAGTCATTGAACGGCCTGGCTCAGTCGTCAAAGAATTGGTCGAAAACGCGATTGACGCTGGTGCGCAGACGATCACCGTTAGCATTGCTGAAGGCGGTATTCGCGAGATCAGGGTCCAAGATGACGGCCAAGGCATGCTGCCCGAAGATGCCTTACTCGCTGTCCAGCGCCACACCACGAGTAAAATTCGGAAAAGTAGCGATCTATTTGCGCTGTCTACGCTGGGGTTTCGGGGCGAAGCCTTGGCCAGTATTTCAGCCATTTCTCATTTGGAAATTGTCTCGCGCGTATCAGACGCGCTCGAGGGCGTGCGGATCAGTGTCGCCGGCAGCGAGCCTGCTGAGTCCGCTCCTACTGCCGCCAGCCAGGGCACAACGATACGTGTCCGGCAGCTCTTTTTTAATACCCCGCCACGTAAAGCCTTCCTCAAGTCGCCAGTCGCCGAAGGGAATTATATTGAGGATGTCCTGACCGGGCTGGCTTTGTCTCGGCCCGAGTTGCGGTTTGTTTTCAGGCGCGATCAGAAGCTCAGCTTTGACGCACGAGCCCAATCCGGACCGGACGCGCCACGTCTGAGAGCGAGTGACGTCTTGGGGAAAATCTGGGGAGCGAGCGTAGAGTTGTCTGGTGACGGTCTGATGGATAACGACAGTGTTCAGCTCCACGGCATCGTCGGGCCACCTGATCACAATAAGCATACCCGCACCGGTCAATACTTTTTTGTGAATGGCCGCCAGGTCAAGAGCCAGCCGCTGTCGTACGCCCTGAGTCGTGGCTATGGCGAACTGCTGCCGGCCAAACGTTTTCCGGTGTGTGTGTTGTTTCTGACCGTCCCACCCCAAGAAGTGGACGCCAACGTCCATCCGACCAAGCGCGAGGTCAAATTCCAAGACGAACAGACCGTGCTGCGGACGATTGTCCAACATGTCCGCCGCGGGCTCGACCAGGTCAATCTGTTTAAGACGCTGGAACTGCCCGCCGCAGCTCCTTCTGCAGACGGGATAGGTTCTACGGGTCCGACACGACCGTTTCTGACCTCGACGTCTGTGGTGTTGAGCGACGATATACCCATACCCAACCCGCGTGATTATCCCATCCGGAGCAGGTCGTATCCGGCTGCGACACCGGCTGCGCCCTCCCATTCACCAGGTGAACCTGTCTTGCGGATGGTGTCTCAGCCCCGGGTCCAGGAGTCTACTCCCGCTCCAGGTTGGCCTCCCGCCACGCCGTCTGCCCAGCCCAATCCTCCAGCACAAGCTCTTGAGCCGGAGCAGCCTGCATTCTTGCTCCGTCCGGAGGGCACGGCTTTTCGGGTAGTTGGCCAGAGTCATGAGCTGTTTATCTTGGTTGAAGTCGAAGGCGAGCTGTGGGTGATCGATCAGCACGCCGCCCATGAGCGGGTGATGTATGAACAAGTGCTGGTGTCTTTACGCACTGGCAAAGGGGAGTCGCAAGCCTTGCTCCTGCCCGTGACGTTTGATCTTGAGGCTTCCGCTCGGACAGCGCTGGATGAGCTGCAAGACTATTTGACAGCCCTCGGCTTTGATATTCGGCCTTTTGGCGGCAAGACGTATCAAGTCCAAGCTGCGCCGCCATATTTTCGTCCAGCCGACACACCTGAGCTCATCGTTGAGCTAGCTCAAGCGCGGGCCGATGGCCGGTCCGAGAATTCGATTGCAGCTCAACAAGAAGATCTGGCTGCTCGTGTGGCATGTAAGGTCAAGTCTGTCAAAGCTGGCCAAACGTTAACTCCTGAGCCGATGAAAGCCTTGGTGAAATCATTGCTTGCTTGTCAGTCGCCATTTGTCTGTCCGCATGGGAGACCAACGATGGTGCGGCTGCCGGTGAAGCACCTGGAAGGGCAGTTTGATCGGCGCTAGGATAGCACGATGAAGATGAAAGCGACTTGTATGAAGGATGAGGACTGAGGGCTAGCTTGGACCGAGAATGTTCCTGGCGCTTTGACACAAGGAGAGACCTGAGAGGAAGCTCGGGAAAACCTCGTTGATGCCGTCCATATGATTCAAGAACCTGGAGATTTGTCTCAGCTGCCTGGCTCCCAATAATACAGACTCACCACCCGTAGTTCTCATTATGCCATGCAAATCGGAACCGTCCCTCTCAGCACCAACCTTTTCCTCGCCCCGCTGGCTGGCTACACAAACCTCCCCTTTCGCCTGTGTATGCACGAAATAGGTGGCTTTGGTTTGGCCACAACAGAGCTCGTGCATGCCCGTTCACTTCTAGAGAAGCAACGCAAGGCATTCGAGCTGGCGGAAACCTGTCCTGAAGATTCTCCCCTGAGTATCCAGCTGTTTGGCCCGGTTGCTGAAGAAGTTCGTGATGCTGCTCTCTATCTGGAAGAGCAGGGGGCTGAGTTGATCGATATCAATATGGGCTGCCCGGTTGAGAAGGTTGTCAAAATCGGGGCTGGGGCAGCCATGCTCAAGGACCCAAAGCGGACTGGGAAGTATGTTGAGATGGTCACCAAAGCAGTCAAGATTCCAGTCACTGTCAAAACTCGACTCGGGTGGGATGCAACGCGTTTAGATGCACCCATTGTTGCGCCTATTCTCGAAGACGTAGGCGTTGCTGGGCTGACGATTCACGGTCGAACGCGGGCGGAAGCGTTTGGGGGTTCGGCTGATTTGGCTGGTATCCGGGCTGTGGTTGAGTCCGTCCACTCGATGCCGGTGTTTGGGAATGGCGATATTTGTGATGCGGTGTCGGCCAAGCAGATGTTTGACGAAACCGGCTGTACTGGGCTGGTCATTGGACGCGCCGCGGTGGCCAATCCGTGGGTCTTTCACGAGATCCAGGCTGGTCTGAACAACGCCCCTCCATTACCGCCGCCCAGCCTTGAAGAGCGCGTCGCCTTCATGACCCGACACTTTTTGCGCAGTGTGGATATGCGGGGCGAAAAACTGGCCTGTCTCCAGTTTCGCAAAGTCATTGATTATTACGCACGGTCTTTTGGACCGTGTAAGCCATTGCGATTGGCAATGAAGGAACTCAGCAGCGTGGACCAGTACCATAATCTGCTTGGGCAGTTTTTGGCCTTTCGGCGTGCTGCTGATGAACGCAGGGAAGGGCAGCAGCCTCTTTCCTCTCAGCCTATATCCGTGGGATAACGGAACCGTAAGGATTCTCGCTTGTTCTTTCTAGCTATGCGCCAACTGTGTCCTCTCCTGTTCTTGGTGCTGTTCGCTGCTCGTGTGTGTTTGGCCGAATACGAAACGAATGAAACACCGATTTTTAGCCAGGAAGAAGATGAAGCAGTTGAAGAAGACGATCTTTCTCTCCCCCCAGCAAAGCCACAAGACCGCCAGGCTCCAAACCATCCGGCCACTGCCTACTGGAATGTCAGCGCGCAACTTACCCTGACTTCTGTCACACCTGGAACGCACATCAAAATGCTCCTGCCCCTGTCAGATGGACGCCAAAGCGTTGTGGCCCGTCGGACGCAGGTCGAAGGTGTACGTTACTGGGAAGAAGCCGACACGCCGAATCTGTGGGGGCATTGGCGGGTGATGGAGACCGCGCCCGTCCCAGACCAGATACGCTATGCGTACACGGTCCAAATGACGGATGCCTCGACGCCTGTGCCACAGCATCCGTTTCCATTCCAAAATATTGATCCCGAGGCCATCCCGTATTTAGCCGCCTCGGAGATGATTCAAAGCGATATGCCACAAGTCCAACAGCGTGCGTGGCGGATTGTTAAGGGGGAAACGCGACTCGATCAGGCGGCCTTTGCTCTCCATCAGGCAATTGGCGGGTTTGTCTCTCCTGGTGGCAACACTGTCCATAATGATGCATTGTCCGTTTTGATTGCCGAGCAAGGCGGCCGATCGGGAAAAACACGTGCCTTGGTCGCGCTGCTGCGAGCGGTCAGGATCCCCGCTCGGGTTGTGGGTGGTATTCGGCTTGGCGATGCCAGACACACCCAGACCACGCTCTACTGGGCAGAAGCCTTTCTGGGCAATGTCTGGGTGCCGATGGATCCGTCTGGCGGCTATTTTGGTTGGTTGCCGAATACGTACTTGGCCCTCTATCGAAACGATCTGCCCTTGCTGGTGCATACCCAGCACGTGTCTGTGAGTTATGCTTTTGTGATTCGGCCGATGACCCGCGGTGCGGCTTTTTCAACAGATCGACAAGCTGAGCCAGGGCGCAATTCGACCCAAAATGGGACGGCTGCTCCCGCTGAGCAGGCCCGTCAACTGCATGCCGCTTATGTCGATCGGCCGCAGGCTTCTGTTTTGCTCATCTCTGAGGGGAGTCTGGTACAGGAGACGCAGAATACAGTTGATCAGATTTTGGCCCAAGCCCAGGCACAACGTGTCAATGTCGGGCTGTTCAGCATTGCAGGAGGCTCACGCCCGCAACGGGAAACCCAGATCCGGACCGTGCTTGAAAAGAACACCGTGCTGCTGCAACAAGCAAACATCGTCGTGTTGAATACTCGAGATGCAGCTGGTCTATACGCGTTGCTGAGACACCAGGGATTTGCAGACAATTGGCACAAGTGGAACGGTGTCCAGTTCGTGCTGGCGAGTGGAGTAGCTCGGCCGGTCAGCAGCGTTTTTGCGGCCGTGCTCTTCCACATTCTAGGGCCGAGCTCTATTGTGTTGCTTCCGTACCAGCCTGATTCTGCTCAACTGTGGCAGCTCGTCTCTCAGAGCCTGCACAACGATCACTCTCTGACCGAGAGTGCCAGCACTCTTGCTATCCCGAGTAGCGTGGTCGATCCTGCCACGCTGGCTGAGGGCAATTGGTGGCGCAGAGGTGTTATTGCAGTCTGGGTGCAAGCGATTGAGTCACAGGTCTCTGTAGCCGCTTTGAACGCAATTTTAGTCTTGCCGTTGATCGCCTTCTTCCTGGTCATTATGCGTAATGTCATTGGCTTAGAGACGTTTGGGTTCTTTGCCCCGCTGCTGCTGGCACTTGCATTTCTCACGACTGGCCTGGGCTGGGGGCTGCTGATCTTCGGCATCGTTATTGGTATTGGCGGGGGCTTGCGCCTCGTCCTGCAGCGACTGCGGCTCCATTTAGTCGCGCGGGTGGCTATCCTGATTGCGGTGGTGGCCGTCAGCATGGCTGGACTGACCGTGATTGGTGCCCAGTTCGGTATTGGCGCGCTGTTGCACGTTGGTATTTTTCCGATGGTTATTTTGGCGAATATGATTGAAAATTTTACGAATACACAGCTGGAGCGAGGGACACGTGAGGCATTGCGCTTAACGCTGAATACCCTTTTGGTGGCGCTGGTGTCCTATCTTTTTATCGAGAATACTGACCTCAGACCGTTGGTGTTGGCTTTTCCCGAACTGCTTGCAGTTGTGGTTGGTCTTGAGCTGCTCATCGGCTGTTGGCGGGGCATGCGGCTCGTCGAATATATTCGTTTTGCCCGCGTCTTGCGCCAGGCCGAGGCGCAGCGCATGTCGTAGGGACACGTATGCTGCAGCTGTTGCGCACTGTGTCCCAGGATTTCCTGGGTCTCAACCGCCGGGACCGCGATCTGGTCGCCCGCTACAATCCGCGCCAGCTGGTGCACGCCACGATTCATAAACTCCAGACGAAGGAGCTGCTGCGAGCGATTGGTATTCCAGTTGCGGAAACCTTTGGTGTGTATCATTTCCAGCCTGATCTCAAACAGTTTGCCACTCAGGCCGAAGCGTGGGACGAGTTTGTGATTAAGCCAGCTCAAGGCACGGGCGGCAGCGGGGTGATTGTCGTAACCGGCCGCCAGGAGCAGGGTTTTATGACACTCGGTGAGGGAGTGGTCAGCGCTCGTGTCCTGGAAAGCCATCTGTCTGATATGCTAAACGGCGTTTTTTCGCTCAACCATCGCTATGACGAAGCATTTGTCGAACGTCGTCTGCGGGCGCATCCGACTCTGGCGAGATTGAGCCATCAGGGCCTGCCGGATATCCGCGTCATTGTGTTTCGGGGGATTCCGCTCATGGCCATGCTCCGTTTGGCAACCCGCGTAGCCAAAGGCCGGGCCAATCTTGATGCGGGCGGCTTGGGCGTTGGGGTGGATCTGGTCACGGGTATGACAACCGGGGCTATTGCCAGAAGACGCTGGCTGAGTGTTCATCCTGACACGGAAATCCCACTGGCCGGAGTGCAGCTTCCCGAATGGGAAGAGCTGCTGTCTATCGCGACACATTGTGCTGACGCGACTGGGCTCAAATATATCGGTGTTGATATTGTGCTCGATGCAGAGAGCGGACCATGCGTCTTAGAGCTCAATGCACGGCCAGGGCTGTTAATTCAGCTGGCCAATCGCCGTGGATTACGGCCACTCATTGAGGCCGTTGAGCAGCAAGCGAAACCGATGCACAGATGGACTGTTCAGGAACGGGTTGAGATAGGCAGGCAGATAAGTATGAATATAGCCTGAGAGAGGTTCTAGGCAGTCTGAGGTCAGCTCTGGAGAGAGTGCAGCCGATTACGTTTGGGACTCCACAATTTGTGAAAGAAGTCAAACGTATTGACGCGGCTATGGGTTGGCTGATTCTCGATATGCGGCCGTATGGGATTCCGCGTCCCGAGAGCGGCTTTGGGACTGAATTGTTATTGAACTGGCGGGTGCCTGTTTCAGATATGGGTACGGCAGATCACATTAAAAAGGGTGATATTCGTATTATCACAGGACGGGTTGAACGGTTCACGAAACAAGGAGTATGTTTTTCTGATAAGACCGAACAGGCGTTTGATGCGGTCGTACCTGCGACTGGATTTCGACATGGTCTCGAGGAGTTTCCAGACGATCATGCCTCGCTCCTTGGGCCTCGACCGCCAGCGCCGCCGGATTACCGCCCGGGGCCTGCACCCCGTGGTCCCCACCGCCTATCGGTTCGCGAGTCTCTACGCGAGTCTCTATCTGTATGGGGCCGTGCAACCGACAGGCCAGAGCTTCTTTCTAGAGTTGCCCGCGCTCACCTTGAAAAAGAGGAACTGAGGAGGATTTGTCCGGGACGCGAACCGGCGCGAGAGCGGGCCGGGCTGCTCAGTCATCCTGCCGGACACTGACGGGGAGTTTCTGGCGTCCCGACTTGAGCGCTTTTTTGCGAGTCGAAAAGCAGACGTCGAGACGATTCGGGCCTTTTATCGCGCTGCCGGTATCTTCGACCACGCCCTTTCCGTAGCCGGGGATCTTCATGACCGTGCCGTACGGATAGTAGCGCGTATCCGCCGCAATCGTACCCTTGCGGGCTTTGGTGCCGCTTGAGGTGATCCCCACATATTTGCGCTTGCCCTTATTGGGGCCGCTGGCGACATAGGCGCGCCAGAACAGGATCCGCCCCCGTCGCCAGTTGGTGCTGATCTTGTCGGACGAATAGGCGGTGACGATCATCGGACGATCAACATACCGGGCACAGCCGGCCGAACACAGCACGGTCAGCAGGACGGCCAGGGCGAAGCTGCTGTAACGCTGCAAGCACCGGGCCTCTCGTATCCCCGCAGCCCGATTGAAACACCTCAAGACTTTCCTTGCCATACACCACCACCATCTTCTCCCCACCGCCTTAATGATTCTGTCGAGACCGCGTCGAGGTCTCGGTCGGCCGGCGCGGCGCTCTGCTTTCGCCCATAGTCTCCATGGTCATGAGCTGGATGATGTCGTTGCTGGTGACCGCGCCCAGAAACCTTTCCGAATCCCTCTCCACGACGGGCATGACGGAAAGAGAACTCTCTGACATACGCTGCAGCACGTCTTCGACTTGCTCATCAGGCCGGGCCAATGGGGTTTCGCGGCGTACCACAGCGTCGAGCTGGGTCTGGCCCCAAGCGTCCTTGGGCAGGTAGCGGAGCATCTCCAGGGACACGATCCCGACCAGCGCTTCCTTATCTGCCACGACGTAGTGAGGCTGGTGCGGAACGATCCACTGCTCCGTGAAATCACGCACTGTGACCGAAGACGCAGGATGCCGCTGCGAGCGGTCCAGAATGTCACCAATCCTGATGTCTTCCAGCGCGAAGGGGGCTATTCCCAACGGAATGTCGTCAAGTTGCGCTGGCAGGTCGGTCCTGCGGCTGGCCCGGCTCACTGCGAAGCTGATCACCGCCGGCATGAACAGGATGTAGCAGAACATGACCAGCACCAAGAATGAGAAAACCACCTCGTCAATGATTCCAGATTTCCACATAACCAGCAGCAGCGCGATTTCAGCCACTCCCTTACCCATGAGGCCGGTGGCCACGGCGTAGGGAACGGAGAGGCGGGACACGTAAGCGCCGATGAAAGCGCCGGTGAAGTTGCCGAGCAATGGGATCAGTGCCAACCCCGCCATGGCCCCCAGCGGCAAGGTTGCGAAGGTAAAGCTGAAGCTCAATCCAGCGGAAGCAAAGAAGAGGGGTACGAAAAACCCCTCGGCCACGCTGCGAATCCCTGGGATGATCTCCCGCTGCACCTGGTAGGGAAGGCCCGACAGCGACGCCCCGAACAGTAAAGCACCCAGTGAGCCGTGGAGTCCCACTGCTTCCGCGCCGTACACTATCAGGAAGAGCATGCCAAGCAACAAACCCAAGGAGAGTTGCGGCACCTGGATCACCCGCTGCAACAGCGCCACCAACGGCGGCAGCACCCGCGACGACAATACCCAGGTCAGCACCGAGAAACCGGCCACTTTGCCCAGCAGAACCAGTATGCCCACAGGCGAAACTTGGTGGGCGTGTTCGCCGATGCTGAAGCCGATCAGCAGCAGGGCAATCAACTCGGCGATGATCACCACCGTGAAGATTTGGAGTCCAACCGGCTGTTTCAGGTATCCGCCGTCCGTCAGTACTTTGGCCACGATGCCCAGACTGGTCATGGACAGCACGCCGGCCAACGCCAGCGACTCGGTGAAATTCAGATCCAGTCCGAAATCGAAGACCAAGTCGGTGGTGACCAGCATCGAAATGCTTAGTGACACGGTCACGGACAGTACGGCTGCGAGGAAGTAATGGCCTTTGAGGGACGACATGAAACTGGAAATATCCACTTCGTCCAGGCCGATCAGGAAGAAAAAAATGAACACACCCAGGGCCAAGACCAACTCGAGGTGCAGCGAAGACTCAATCCACCAGACGCCGGTCAGTTCCATGACCGGCCCAAGAAACATACCGGTCGCCGCATAGGCGATGATGGAGTTCAACCGCAGCCTGCGAAAAACGCCCTCGGCCAACTTGGCAACGATGATGAGCATCCCGAGAGTCAACAGAGATTGGTGTAGTTCATGCGTGTGCTCAGCGAATCTGAACAGATCCACTATCGCTTGGAGCGAGAAGTCCATGGACATCTTGGGGTTCTCCGTTGGGTGCCGTTTGGGAGGTCTTTAGTACGGGCCTCTCAGTTTTTCGACCCCGTGGTACTTGCCGTCCGTACCAATCACGGTCAAGAACACGGCGTCGGATCCCTGGTTATCGTCCGGCCCGTATTCGAACTGCATGCCGTCAATTTCCATGGCGCCGGCATCTCGCAGCGCGTGGAGAAGGCCCTCTCGACTCAGAGCGGGGCCGCAGGCTTGGAGACCGGCCACGGCCAGGCGTCCGGCCAGATAGCCTTCCAACGAAACGAACCCGGGTTCCGCTTGGGGGTCGTACTCGAAGAGGGCGCTGTGGTATCGAGCCACCACGGGGATGTTTTTGTCATCGGGGAGAGGAACGACTTGCGTAACGTACACGCCGGCCCCGGCGGGCCCCAACTCGTTCGCCAAAGCGTTGCTCCCCACGAAGGAGACCGTCATGAATACCGGGTCCAGCTCCCGCCGCACCAACTCGATGGTCCTGACCACCGGCCTGTAGGAGCCAATCAGGATCACCGCTTCCGGATTGGCCGCGGTGATCTTGAGGGCGGCTCCCTTCACAGCGCGGGTATTGCGTGGGTAGTGCGCGGCCGCTACCGGCTCCAGGTCCCGGCGCCCCAGTGCCAATCGCGTGCCCTCCAGCCCGTTCAAGCCGAAGGAATCATCCTGATAGAGGACGGCAACGCGGGTGATCCCCAGATCCTCGGTGAGCCGCGCCACCATCTCCTCGGTTTCCTGGTAGTACGATGCCCGGACGTTGAGCACGTTGTCCAACTCCCGGTCGCGCAAGAACTCGGCCCCCGTGAAGGGAGCGAGGAAGGGCACCCCGGCAGCCTGGGCCAGCGGTGATGCAGCGCGGGACGTGGGTGTGCCCACCGCTCCGATCAGCGCGAATACCCCTTCATTCTCAATCAACTGTTGCGTGTTGGAAGCGGCAAAGTCAGTTTCATAGCCGTCATCCAACGCCTTGAGCTTCAGTGCGCGGCCATGGACGCCTCCTTCCTGATTGGCCTCGTGGAATGCCGCCTCAACTCCCAGGCGCATCGCCTTGCCCAATTCCTGGGCAGGCCCGGTGAACGCGGCGGATTGACCAAAAAGGACGTGGTCGTCGGAAACCCCGGGGGCCTCGTGGCCTTCTTCCTGCGCCGTTGCCGGGTGCGGCGTATTCATTCCCCTTCCGCCGTCATTTGGCTCGGGGGCATCCTGCCCGTCCAGACAGGCCATGCCGAAGGTCGCCAGCAGTAACCCTGCAATCATCATAAGGGAGGGTATCAAGCGAGAAGCCAAACGCCGCACCAGCTTCATCATTGTGTCTTCCTCACTGGCGAATTGCGGAAGAGTAGCATGCGCTGAGTATACTGCCAATACTGCCCATACTGCCAATAGCAAGGACGGGGACCGGCTCATTTTGCTCTGTAATATGGCTGTTTTATGAGGAGTATCCATTAGCGAGGAGGTCGGGGACGCCCGTCAAGGATCGCACTCGGGCGGGGGAGTAGTGCTGGAGGCGCGTGGTCAGCAAGGCCGATAAAAAGAGGGAGCTGGTGAGCGCGGGCAACTCTAGAAAGAAGCTCTGGCCTGTCGTCGGTTCCACGGCCCCATACAGATAGAGACTCGCGAACCGATAGGCGGCGGAGACCACGGGGTGCAGGCCCCGGGCGGTAATCCGGCAGCGCATTCCTCTTGCCGGCCCTGTTCTGGTGTCAGACCATCTCTTCCAGCGACTCTTGTTTCATCACAGCGGATAGGATAGGCACGAGCGGGCATGGAGCGTCTCCCCATCATCTGTTTTGTTGCACCATCAGGGACAGGAAAAACAACACTCATCGAGCGGGTCATCGGATGTCTGGTCGCGCGCGGGTTACGAATTGGAGCGATTAAACACGATGCCCACAACGTCGAGCTCGACCGGCCGGGGAAGGACAGCTGGCGTCTGCGCGAAGCCGGAGCCGTCCGCACGATCCTGGCTGCCAATAATCAGCTCGCTGTGTTTGATACCGCTGAGCAGCCGCGCAGGGTGCGAGAACTTGCCGAACAGTTCTTATCGGATGTGGATGTTGTCATTGCTGAAGGCTTCCGAACTTCGGGGGAGCCGACGATCATTGTTGAGCGAGTAGATGGCCCAATTCGGAAAGACTGGGAGCCGCCAGTCGCGCCTATTGCGATCGTCTCAGACGGACTAACGGCTGGGACATTGCCGGTACTAGGGCTCAACGCGCCCGACGAAGTGGCAGCGTTCATCTGCCAGCAATTCGGGATCGGGAAACGAGAAGCGTAGCGGCGCTGCGCCGCTCCCGTCTGTCTGAAACCTTGCTCGCCGCTTGCGATCTGTTTTTCTTTCTGCTTTCCCCTTGACACACGTGTCGCCGTTGGTAGTATGCGTCAAAATCACACAAACTCCTGAGGAGGGCGTATGGGCTCTGTCTATGGTGGGGGAAAAACTCCACAAGAATTACACGACCATCTCTCACAGCTTGACAGTGAATACACGCTTGAGGCGTGCACCGATTTTGCCGACTGGATCCAAGATATTAAGACACTCAAGCAGCAACATAACGCCGTGATCTTGGCCCATAACTACCAGCGACCTGAAATCTTTGAAGTCGCCGATTTTGTAGGGGATTCCCTGGAACTGGCCAGAAAAGCCAAAGAAGTCGAGTCTGATCAAGTCGTGTTCTGCGGCGTACACTTTATGGCGGAGACGGCCAAGATTGTGAATCCGGGCCGCAAGATCCTCTTGCCTGACCTGCGTGCGGGCTGCTCTTTGGCCGAGAGCATCACTGGCGAAGCCTTAGCTGAGCGGAAAGAAGAGCTGCGCAAGGCATACCCGGACCTACAAACTATTTGTTACGTCAATACAACAGCAGACGTCAAGGCCGAATGCGACGCGTGTTGTACCTCGTCAAATGCCGTTCAGATTGTGGAGTCTCTCGATACTGAGCATGTGCTGTTTGTGCCTGATGAAAATTTGGCCCGCTACGTGCAAACCCAAACGAGTAAAACCATCCTGTCCTGGGATGGTAACTGTTACGTGCACCACCAGATCACTCCCGAGCACATTCTTTCTGTTCGTAAAAATCTGCCCAATGTCAAAGTCCTTGTTCACCCAGAATGTCGAGAAGATGTGATTAATTTGGCCGATGCGGTCTTGTCGACCAGCGCCATGGTCCGCTATGCCAAAGAGAGCCCGGCCCAAGAGTTTTTGATTGTCACTGAGTGTGGCTTGTCTGATCGCTTGCTGCTCGAAATTCCCGAAAAGAAGTTCTACAAGAGCTGCCAGCTGTGCCACTACATGAAGATGATCACGCTTGACGGTGTGCGCGACTCACTCCGAGAGCAGCGCTACGAGATCACCCTGCCCGAGGATATTCGTATTGCGGCTGAGCGTTCGATTGACCGCATGTTAGAGCTGAGCGCTTAGAAGTTGTTGGGGGAGGGGGAGTGCGGACGACACAAAACCGATCGGGCGGGAAGAGCTACCCCCGCGTGGCGGTTGATGCGGTCTTGTTCACCATAACCGACGCTAAGCTCCAAGCTCTCCTGGTCAATATCAAAAAGGGGCCGTTTGTTGGTCGTTGGGCCTTTCCCGGCGGCTTAGTCGAACTGGGCGAGTCGCTGGATGAAGCCGCCTACCGGGAGCTCTACGAGAAGACCGGGGTGCACGATCTGTATCTTGAGCAGTTATTCACGTTTGGTGATGCCCAGCGTGATCCGACCTCACATACGGTAGCGGTGGCCTATTTTGCCTTAGTCCCGCATTTTGACCAAGGTCTGAAACATGGCGAGAAATATGCCGACATCGATTGGTTTCCGGTGCACGGTCTGCCCCGCTTAGCCTACGAGCACAATGCGATCGCCGCCTATGCGCTCAAACGATTGCAAACCAAGTTAGGCTATACAAATATTGTCTACAGCCTGCTGCCACAGGAATTCACTTTAAGTGAAATTCAAGAGATCTACGAAATCATCCTCGACCAAAAGTTGGATCGGCGCAATTTCCGGCGCAAGATTCTCGCCTTGGGTCTGCTCAAACCGTTAGCAAAAACGCGACATGGGGCGCATCGGCCAGCGACTTTATATACCTTCAGCCACGGCCGACCGATGAATGTGGAAGTGCTCTGACAGTTCTGAATGCTGGGTCCTGAGTTCCGAGTGGTAAGAAATAGTGAAAGAGGGGAGTTGGGCAAGGCGGTATGCGTATGCTAGCCTAGCAGGAAACAAAATGCCTCTTTTTACGCGTCACGTTTCGCGTTTTATTTTTCAGGAGAACCCCTATGTGGAAACTACTCATTGCGGTCTGCCTCTTTACCCTCAGCAGTGCCGCTCTGGGACATGCAGAATCTGGAGGACAAAAATCTCCTCCAGCTAAACCGGAGACCCAACTCGCAACACAAACCGTTGCCTTACCGGCGACGCTTCCTCCACACATGTTCACTGGGATAGCTCGTCAGGCCTACCAAGTGGCGACTGAAATTCCGGAGGTCCTGAATGAGCTGAACTGTCATTGTGGCTGCAAACGGTCCCAAGGCCACGCAAACTTGCTGCACTGCTTTACCGATGGGCATGCCGCTGGTTGACCGCATTGCGTGAGCGAGGCGCTGGATGCGCACTCTTTGTTCATGATGGGTACCCCACCAGACGAGATCCACGACTTTATTGAGAAGAAATACGGCGGCCAGTAAAGACTGACGGACTCTTTCGCGTGCGTCTTGCTGCACCCGGCGCCGAATGGTTTTGAGCCAACTGCGTCGGATAGCCCCACTGCCGATTTCAATCAGCTGCCAATACCACTTAGTCTTTTTTGCCCATGTCCTGAGCCAGTTCTATCAAATGACCATCCGGATCATGCACGTACGCCGTGCGCTGTCCCCACGGACGAGTTGTCGGTGGAGTAACTTTTGAGGCACCCTTTTCGATTAATTCCTCATAGGCAGCATCTACATCTGCGACTTTAAAGCCAATTTCGAAGCCTGCGGCGTCTGGAGCGGGCTTTGTCAGAGAAAAGCCGACCGCCTGAGTCATGGCATTCCGCGTATAAAAGCCGAGCCGGGTTGTGCCTGTATCCAACTGGGCATACTCGCCTGAGCGGTGCCCGAGGCGCAGTCCTAGCACTCGGGTATAGAAGTCGAGGGTACGGTCGAGATCATCAACAATCAAAATGACATAATCTGGCGCCTGGAGTTCCATCAGCATTATCCTCTTTGTGTGTCCAAGATTATGATGCCACTGGTCCTCCTGCATGGGAAGGCAGGAGCGACAGGATTGAGAGAACCGGCTATAATGTTCAGCTCAGCCAACCTTTACGAACGCTCAACCTGGCATTCCCGTCGAGTAGCTGGTATGTGTGCCTGCGAGAGCCCTTTTTATCGAGGAGAAAGAGGGTTTCCTGGGGAGGACGTTATGGCTACGCAGCGCAAGAACAGCAAGACAAACAAGAACGGTCAGATCGTGGCTGGTTTTTTAGCGCCGCATCCTCCGCATTTAGTCTACGGCGAGAATCCGTCCCAGAATGAACCAACAGCTGAAGGCGGCTGGGAGCAGCTGCGCTGGGCGTATGAACGCGCGAGGAAGAGTATCGAAAAGCTCAAACCTGATGTCTTACTCGTCCACTCGCCGCACTGGATGACCCAGCAGGGCCATCACTTTCTGGGCGTCCCACACCTGAGCGGTAAATCGGTTGACCCTATTTTTCCGAATATCTTTCGTTACCAGTTCGAACTCGACGTTGATGTTGCATTAGCCGAGGCGTGTTGCAACGAAGGGGCAAAGCTGGGGCTGTATACCAAAATGATGCGCAATCCCAACTTTCGGGTAGACTATGGGACGATTACGACCCTGCATATGATTCGTCCGCAGTGGGACATTCCTGTTGTCGGTCTATCAGCCAATAACTCACCGTATTATCTGTCAACTCAAGAGGGCCTCGAAGAAATGGACCGCTTGGGAAAAGCCACCCGCAAAGCGATTGAAAAGACGGGCCGTCGTGCAGTGCTGTTGGCTTCGAACACCTTGTGTCACTGGCATTTCCATGAAGAGCCAGCCATACCTGAAGATATGTCTCAGGAGCATCCCCAGAGCTTCAGCGGTTATAAGTGGGATATGAAAATCATCGATCTACTGCGTCAGGGAAAAACCAAAGAAGTGTTTCAGCTGCTGCCGCAGTTTATTGATGAAGCATTTGCCGAGGTCAAGTCGGGAGCTTTCAGCTGGATGTTTGCCGCTATGGGCTATCCGGAAATTCCGGGTGAACTCCACGGCTATGGAACAGTGATTGGCACTGGCAATGCGGTCATGGAATGGAACTTGGTGAGAGCTGGTTTAGCTGGCTCGAAGGCTGGAAGAAAGCTCAAGAAAGCTGCGTGAATACACACCCGGAGCACGCCCATGCCAATTGTCTCAGCCTTTCTGGTGCCAGGCTCGCCACTGCCATATGTCAAACGTGATAATCCGTCGTGG
Organism: Binatia bacterium; assembly: GCA_965231765.1. GTDB lineage: Bacteria > Desulfobacterota > Binatia > Bin18 > Bin18 > JAAXHF01. Next base: position 451,684 of record OZ246887.1, on the reverse strand, counting down.
GGAAAGATCGCGGCAGGCTACGAAGCCGCTGGGCAGGCCCTCGTCGCCTCAAAACCCGATGTGCTGCTCGTCTACTCAACCCAGTGGGTCGCTGTCCTAGACCAGCTCTGGCAAGCCCGGCCACGGATAACTGGCGTGCATGTTGATGAAAACTGGCACGAGTATGCTGACCTGCCGTACGACGTCAAGATTGATACAAAATTAGCCCAGGCGTGTGTCAGCGCGGCAACCAAGGCTGGCGTGAAATCCAAAGCGGTCAATTACGACGGCTTTCCAATTGATACCGGGACGATTGTTGCTGCCAATTTTTTGAATCCGGGCGGTAGAATCCCGATGCTGATCGCTTCGAACAACCTCTACCACGATTTTGCGCTGACGCAGAAACTGGGACGGATAGCAGCGGCTCAAGCCCGTAGCCAGAAGAAACGTGTCGCCGTGATCGGAGTCGGCAATCTGTCGGGCGCATTTTTTCGAGGGAAGATTGACATCCGCAAAGACACACTTGCCGCTCCCAAATACGATAGTTGGAATAAGAAGGTCTTAGCCTTCATGGCACAAGGAGATGTGAAAGGACTAGCGGCGGCCATTCCTGATTTTGCCACTGACGGCAAGGCTGAAATGGGTTTTAAGCACTACGCCTGGGTCCTTGGTGCCGTGGGCGGAAAATTCACGGGAGCGACCGTGCATGCGTATGGGCCGCTGTATGGAGCCGGAGGAGCAGTGGTAGAGTTCCAGCTGAAACCTCGACAATAGGAATCGAGGTGACACTCAGAGATAAGAAGAGACAAGGAGATCAACTATGGCTGAATCGGCTGAGTCAAAGCGAGATATGATTTTTACCTTTTTTGCGGTGTGTTTTTTCCTGATCGCGATTTCAAATTTTTTGAAACCTTTTCAGTTTGGCGGCGAGCAGACTGGTTTTGTCTTGTTCGGCGAGCGTCTGACCGGCACAAGCAATATGATTTGGGGACCGGTCTTTGGCGTGTATTTGCTTATCTATGCGCTGGGTATTTGGAACATGCGGCGCTTTGTGGTTGGCATGGCGCATGCCTATGCGTTGTATGTCGTCCTGAATTTGTTCCTGTTTTGGGGCAATGATCGACAAGACGACAGCGGCGGCATCATTTTTGGAATTGTCTACTCCATCGTCGCGATCGGAATTTCAGGCGGAGCCGCGTTTCTACTGACCAAGCGCAAAACCGAATTGGCGTGAGCACCTGATTATCCTGAAACTGGAGAATTTATTGTGCAGACATGAGGCTCCGCCCTCTCCCCCGTCAACTTGCGAATACTGCCCGACGAGTGGGAGCGACGTTACAAGCCACGAAAAACTACTAAGTTCCGCAAACTGAGAATATGTGACGTGAAGCATCACTTCATACCCAAATTCCTGTTAAAAGCCTGGGCCGATACAGCGGAGGACACAAAGGTTGAGGTCTTTCGACTTGACCTACCACATCTTCCATCATCGCGGAGGACGCCCGAATATACTGGGTACGAAAACAACCTTTACACCTTGACCGAACCCGTAGTGACAGGTGTGAAGCAACAAGCCGTCGAGACAGACTTTCTACAGCACATTGATAGTGAGGGTGCAAGGGTGCTGCGCAAGCTGTACACTACGGGCCTTGCGGACCTGAAGCCCCAGGACATAGGTGTTTGGGCATACTTCATAGAATCGCTTTTGTTTCGCACTCCAGATGCCGTTTCCTGGCTCCGCGCTGAGGCCCCCAATATTTTGAAAGCCTCGCTGAATGAACGGCCGGAAGAGTACGATTCGATAGCCGAAACTTGTGACCCACCTACGCTTGGAGACTTCTTTGATAAGAACTTTCGAGGATACACCGAAAATTTCGGAATCATGTCTTTAGGCAAATTGGTCTGCGATCAAGAACGCATACAGAAGATACTTCGCATGAAGTGGTGGTTATGGGATTTCAGTGGGCAAAGAAACCATTTGTTACTCGCGGATCGGCCCTGTATTTTCACGACGGGCATTGACGATCCCGACTTGATTGTTGCTTTGCCCATCGGTCCATGGAAGGCGTTTATGGCAACCAAGACTGATCGAGTCGCAAGTATCATCAGGCAGCGACGCCCACAGAACTTGCTAATGCAGATAAACGAGAGTTCGCTTAGCCAAGCGAAGCAGCGCGTTTACGCGCGTGATGCATCTCCACGTCGTTTCATTTCCAACCGTTTGACTAAAGCGTGAAGCGCAGACAAGTCTGGTTACAAACCTGACGGAATCCGATCATTCTTCTGCATAGATGAACATGGAAATCAATCTCCTTATAGCCGTTGCCGATGATGACTCGCTCGAAATGCTGTTTTAAAGCAGGCCGTCGTCTCCGACCAGGCCATCGGGGAGCAGCCGGCCATAACGAGCGGACGATGCTCGACTACGTTCACTGGAAGGATGAATTCGACAACGGCTAGCATTACTATGCTCTGTCTGGTCAACGGATCAGTGCGCCACGGGGGAGAGAGCACGAGACTTTTAACCCCGCTGAACCAACTCAACAATATTGCCGTCCGGGTCTTTGACCATGGCGATACGCACGCCGGGGCGAAACTCTGTCTCGGGGATGGCAAATTCCACGCCCTTGTCTCTGAGTTCGGCACAGATAGTGCCGATGTCATGAATGACAAAGGTCATATAGCGAATTCCTAGCTGCTTCTCTAAGCCAATAGTCCCAGCGGGGGGGACTTCCTTGGGGTCAATCAGCTTAATATCGCTTTTCCCGAAGTGCAGTCGGTGCAGAGTGCCAAACGGGGTAGGTAATTCCTCTGTTTTTTCAAGTCCAAGCAGGCCCTGATAAAAGGCCAGGCTTTTGGTGATGTCGCTCACAACCATACCAAAATCAACCGAATCTTTCGCTGGATTGAGTGGCATACAATCTCCTTATTATCCGCGTGCGCCGCTGAGGTCGATCAGCTCAATTTTGTAGCCGTTTGGATCTTCAACAAAGGCGATAACCGCGCCGCCGTGCATCATTGGACCGGCTTCCCGTACGACGTTTGCGCCTTTTTCCTTCAGTTCTTCGCACTTCTTGTAAATATCGTTGACGCCGATTGCCAGGTGACCAAAGGCGGTGCCCTGATCGTAGCTCGACGTCTCCCAATTGTGGGTCAGCTCAACTACCGCACTGTCCTTTTCATCACCATAACCAACAAAGGCCAGGGTAAACTTTCCGCCAGGATAGTCTTGCTTGCGCAGGAGTTTCATCCCCAGCCCGTCGGTGTAGAACTTGATCGACTCATCCATATTATTGACCCGAATCATGGTGTGCAAAAGTTGCATGCTATTCCTCCTTCTTAATCTTAATGAGCGTGTTGCACGGTTTGTTTTGGTGCTGCCGCTAGCAGGGTATGCGGATCATGCATGACCCCACTCTGGCACACCATTATCAGCCTACGAAGTTCACGCGGATCACGCAACAGGCCTGCTCCCTCCTTCGTGCCGGCAGGGTTTTCCTACCTGGTCTGAGGCAGGGCTGTCAAGCAAGAAAGGAAGGCGGCTGAGCTTTAGCGTCCTTCACCGATGAGCTGAGCGATGGTATCTTTCAGCTGTTCCGCTTCGTCTTCTGGTAGATTGGCCTCAAACAGGGGAAACAGCTCACGTTCTTCGCTGCGGACATGCCGTTCGAGCAGATCGCCAAATGCTTTGAGCTGAGTTGTGAGTCCTGCTGTATCTGATGCGGTTTGCTCAAGAGCTTGCGCCTGCGTGCGCATTTCAGCATGTTCGGCAATGAGTGTGTTGAGAAGAGACTCGGCTTGAGGGAGTGTCTTGTGTATAAGCGGAAAGAGAGCTTCTTCCTCGGCGCGAAAGTGAGTAGCGAGCTTGCTATGAAAGAAACGGACCGTATCCCCGGCCTGTTCTTGAGGACTGTCTGTCTGTTTCTGGGTACGAGGCAAGCCGTGGCGCAAGCGAAAGGCGAGCAGCAATGCGAGATGATGCTCGCGTGAGAGCGGAACGAGGCTAGGGTGACGTTTGGCCATATGACAAGAATATCTGATATGGAGAAGACAGGGGAGGGCGGAGACGATAAAAGTTATAATGCCAGGGCAGGATCGCAGGCGGAACGCGCAGGAGAATATTCAGGCTTTGGAATACTTGTGTCTACAGCGGCTTTGAGCTACGAGACGCAGCAGATAACACAGAAGGAGAATACGTCATGCCAGAAATACGAGAAATTACTTCGGGGCTACTCTATCCAGAAGGTCCGGTTGGTATGGATGATGGCAGCGTGATCGTTACTGAGCTCCAGACTGGCAGGCTGGTCCGAGTGCAGCCGGACGGGGCAAAAGCCGTTGTCGCAGAGTTAGGCGGTTCGGCAAATGGGGCGGCAGTCGGTCCGGATGGCATGATGTACGTGTGTAATAATGGCGGCCTCAAACTGATTGAAGTCGAGGGCAACCTGACCCCGGGAGAGGGACTGCCTGATGACTATACCGGCGGCTGTGTTCAACGGGTTGATATCACGACCGGCAAAGTCGAGACACTGTATACCGAATGCAATGGTCACCAACTGCGTGGTCCGAATGATCTTGTTTTTGATGTGACAGGTGGGTTTTGGTTCACGGACTTTGGTAAGGTAGAGGAGCGCCAGAAAGACCGCGGTGGTGTGTATTACGCCAAGGCGGATGGCTCGCTGATCAAAGAGATGGTGTACCCTATTGACGGACCGAACGGCATTGGCCTCTCCGCTGATGATACGAAACTCTATGTGCCTCAGACCTTCGAAGGTCGCGTTTGGCAATGGGATCTGTCCGGGCCAGGAGAATTTGCGCATACAGGCGGTGGAGATGGACACATGTTGACCGGGCCTGGCGGTGGGCAATTGTTAACTGGACTTCCTGGCTACCAACTCCTTGACTCCATGGCGGTCGATAGTGCCGGGAACGTCTGCGTCGCGACCTTGATGAATGGTGGTATTAGTGTCATCTCTCCGGATGGTGCATCGGTCGAACATATCCCCACCCCCGATCCTCTCACAACAAATGTCTGCTTTGGTGGACCGGACCTGAGAACGGCTTATATCACCTTGACGAGCCTAGGCAAACTCGTTGCTATGGACTGGCCACGGCCAGGACTGAAGCTACACTTTACGTGCTAGAGCATATACGCATCATGAGTGAAGCCTTGAGCCTGGCTCGACAGCTGTTGCCCAAATGGACCGGGAGCAGCACTGATTCGATCCACGAACGAGGCATACTGTGACGAGCACAGACCGCGCCATCCGTCCAGCAGGTATTGATCTCTTCTTGTGTCAGATCCCGTAACGGCGCCTCAGGCATATCGCCCTCCTTCTGCCCCAGCCGCGTTGGTCCTACTCGCCCCCTGATAGGCACTCTGCGGCTTGTTGTTCGATCGCTGTTCCGGTGAAAAAATCCGGATTTGTCCCAGCCCACAAACGGACTGCATTGCCAAAGACAAAGTCGCGAAAATCGTCCTCAGTCAATAAACCGGCGTCGACGAGTTCATGCGCTTCGGCCAGGACTTGAGTTGTATCAATCACATCAAAATGGCCGATATCCGATCCCATGATAGCATGCAGCTTGACCTTGAAGGGATTAGCCTGGGAGTGAAAGGCCCAGGCATTGACCGGATCGTCAGCCTCACAGCCGAAGTAGAAGTTTGGGACAAAGAGATCGCGGATATCCGCAAGATGCTGAATATCACAGCGGGCAAAGTCGTCTACCGCCTCAACATCGCCGAGGAAATGATGCAGTGATTCAAGTTTGTCGATGTGAGCGGTGAGCGACTCAGGACCATACTGCTGGAAACATTCGGCAAGCATATCCAGATTCAGGTTGGCCGGATTTGTATGCTCGAGCGCTTCAAGATTGCGTTTCTTCCAATGGCCGAACAAGTCGCTGTACAGCATACAAGCCCAGCCCACGCCGCCTTCGAGGAAGGCGAACTTGAGGGTTGGGAAGCGGCGCGTCACACCATTCATGAACAGTGATTTGCACACCGCCTCACCAGCGGCTGCAAAGTGGCCGATATGGTTGTAGACAAAATTGGAATGCGACACGCGGGTGCCGACGCCTTGCGTCGCACTGTGGAAGGTTGGAACAACTTGAAGTTCGACACATTTCGCCCAGACTGGATCGTAATCGTAGGCGCTCTCCAGCCCCAAGGTATCCGGCCACGTTGCATAGCGGTTTGGCGTATCCTGCGTTTGCGCCGCAGCAATGGGCCGACGCATCAGGCTGGTGAACATCATTGATTTTAAACCCAGCTGATTGACAGCCACATCAAGTTCTTCGAGAGCTGTCTGGGGCGTGTGCATGGGGATACACGCGGCTGGAGTGAGGCGATCGTCCAGACCACGGAAGAGGTCGGCTGCCATCAGATTGTGCGCTCGGTAGGCAGCCGTCTGCACCTCAGGATCTTTTATCGTTGCAAAAAAGAGAGCCAGGGTTGGGTACATGACTGCAAAGTCGAGCCCGATCTCTGGCAGGCGTTCGTACAGCAGTCGGGGCAGCATGGCGGTTGCCCGATCTCGCGAGTTCTTGGCTGGAAAACCCCACCAGGCGGGTTGGGTGGGACGGCGAGCACCTCGCTCCTCCGGTGTCATCTGAGTCCAGCTGCGTAAGCCAGCCAAATAGTCCTCGCGGCGAAAGCGAGCGACGAGGCTTGGGCCGCCAACCTGTTTGAGGTAGTCGAGCAGCGTTGGTTCAAATTCAATCCAATGTCCGTCCGCGTCAATCACAGGATGTTTAAGACGCTCATGAATTGCAGCCGATGCCGTTTGTGTGTCCATAGTTCGCCTCCCAGGCGTATACTACCTGCTCGGAGCCATATCAGTAAACACACAAGAGTTCACCCACAAGAAGGGGGAGAAAATCGCTAGGCCATGCCAAATCGTTATCGAAGCGAATCCGTAGGGTATAGGGGGAAAGCTTCTCGAACGGCCGGACCCGATGGATTGCCTGCTTCATTCTCCTCTTATAATCCGCTGCTTTCCCCGTAGGATGTCGCTCACTTTTGACCTTGCAGGTCGTGCGTAATACAGATAGGAAACCGCTATGCAGCTTGAAACACTTTTACCACTCGGAAAAGTTGATCCGGGTTTACGCACGCCCGACACCCCGCTCGATATGGCAACCGTGGCTGACAACGCGCAGCTGCTGGAGCGGCTCGGCTATAGCGGCTTAGTGGTCGAAGAGACCAAAGATGATCCCTTCGTCATCATGGCGTTGGCAGCCCAGGCAACAAAAACGCTCCATCTGGGAACGGCAGTCGTGCTCGCCTTTCCGCGCAGTCCAACAGTGACAGCGATGAGTGCCTGGACGTTGCAAAAGCTGTCGAAAGGCCGCTTTGCACTTGGCCTGGGAACGCAGGTCAAAGGCCATATTCAACGTCGTTTTGGCATGCAGTGGTCTGCGCCGGCAGCGTGGATGCGTGAATACGTTGCCGCCGTCCGGGCGATCTGGGATCACTGGCAGAACGACGCACCGCTCAACATTCAGGGCGAGCACTACAATATCAACTTGATGGTGCCGCTGTTCAATCCTGGTCCGATTGAGCACCCGAACATTCCGATTCATCTGGCTGCTGTGAACAAGGTCATGTGCCGAGTTTCTGGTGAGGTTGCCGATGGTATCCGCCCCCATCCGGTTTGTACGCCTTCCTACATCAAGAACGTTATGTTGCCTGAAGTCCGGGTTGGCACTACCAGAACTGGACGGTCGCTGAGCGACTTTCGGGTGTGTATGAAGCCTTTGGTTGCCACTGCTGCCACACACGAAGAACTCGTACCAAAGGTCCGCGACGCGCGGGCGAGGATTGCTTTCTACGCTTCGACGCCGAGCTATATCGCTGCCTTCGATCATCTGGGCCTGGCCGATCTCAGCAACACCTGTAAAGTGCTGTCCCGCGAGCAGCGCTGGGAAGAGCTTCCGGCGCATATTACGGATGAAGTTTTGCACCAGTTTGTGACAATCGGGACCTATGATGAGATTGCCGACAAGCTGATTGACCGCTTCAGTCCTGTCGTTACGAACATTGAATTCTCCATCGCTGCGAAGACGGACGCCGAGCGTGAAATATTGGCGGACATGGCGCGAAAGATCCAGGCCGCCACTACGGATCAAGCCAGACTGACGATTCTCGGGTAGGGGTACGGACCGAAGGAGCGTGTGGAATGAAGCCAATTACCGGGGCGGAGTATCTCGCAGCTGAAAAGTACCCATCTCTGGCCGCATTTGTGGCTGCTTCAGCTGAAACCTATGGTTTCAAACTGCCGGCTCATTATGAGTCAATGCACGTCAACGGTAATCTGTTTGGCCGCATGTTTTTGCAGGACTTAATCCGCAAACTTCTCGCCGCCAATGGGCGCGGGTTCAATCCAGAAGCAAACTCCAAGCGCCAAGGAAATTGTTGCGCGACCTGGATCGTCGGCTTTATGCGGTGTGCAGACTGCGTGTACGTTCCCGATGGCCAGCAACTCAAAACGTTTTACGATACGGAACGGGCGAAGATCACTGAGCTGGCAATGTCATTGTGAGTACGGTCGTTCCCGTACTCAATGAAAACGCAAGAGATGAAGACGGGGTCCTACTTTTTGAGAAAGTCCACCCGGCGCTCAAGCGTCAGGCTCAACGAGCCACGCCTGTAAACGGGCTTCCAACCCTGCTTTTTAGGGGGCGAGAGCTCTCTTCGTTTGATGAGCCTGGTGCTTCAGCGCCAGGCGGGGGCTGCTTCTGGCAGCAGTATTTGCACTGTGTGACACTATCAGGTGCACAATGGAGACGCTTTCAATTCGTCGGATTCGGCGGCTTACGAATCCACCAAGCGACCTTTCTCGTCCCGAATCTCAGGACCACGCACCCGAGCCCGGCCGTCGCCAAACTTGGCGTCGCGGGCGCGTAGTGTTTCACGTAAGCCTTTATCTTTGACCGACTGCATGTATTCTCGGGCAGCCTTGGTGTTGTGACCCCGGACATCATTTTCAGCGGCCATACGCTGGAGGGTGCGGGCGCCCATGAGTTCCAGTCCGACATTGATAATGCGCTTGTTGGCACTCAGCAGATCGGGGTCGATCAGAGCCAGGCGATCCGCCAGCTGCTCGACCTCCGCTTCCAAATGCTCAGCAGGCACGGCCTTCAAAACGAGACCGATTTCTTGCGCCTCTGCTCCGGTGATTGAGTCGCCCGTCAGCATCAGCCGTTTGGCCCACTGTGGACCGACATGATACAGCCAGAAGTTCGTTGGCAGCGCACCGAGGTCACGAGCAGGCGGAAAGCCAAAGGTTGCATCCTCGGCGGCGATAACCATATCGCACAGCAGCGCGATATCCGTGCCGCCGGCCAGACAGTAGCCATGCACCTGGGCGATGGTCGGCTTATGCATATCAAAGATGGCCATACGGTAGCGCTGGGCACGTTCGAGCTGCCAGGCGTCATCGTCGATGCCGCGGGAGCCGCGATAACGATTGTCGCTCGATTCTACCCGCGAGAGCGGCACCGTGTTGTCAGCTCCAGACAGATCGTAGCCTGCGGAGAACGCGCGTCCCTCACCGCGCAGAATGACGCAGTGGACTGCCTTATTATTGTCAGCCTCCCACAGCGCTTCGTTCAGCTCGGACTGGAGCTTCAGCGATAAGGCGTTCAGCTTCTCCGGGCGGTTGAGCGTGATAAGTGCGCGACCTCGCTCGACTTCATATTCGATGCTCTCAAATTCACTCATTTTGTTCCTCCTGAATGCCAACCTTCCCTGACGATAGGTCGTGATTGTCCTTCGTCAATGCCGTTTTGTCAAAGGGTGCACAATAGAAGAACGCCTCTTCAACTGGGCACAACAAGCATTGATTTTTTAACGGCATCTTCGAGCCCGATCACACGGCGCTGGGCCGCATAGTGATCGAGCAGTCCGCCTGAAAAGGAATCCTTGCGACGCTATTTCAAATGTGCACCGACTAGCGCACCGACAATCCGGCAGGGTTCTTCCCAGGGGTTGTGCCAGCGGTGCATAGTGCCGCTCTGCACGACGACATCGCCAACGCCAAGCTCGGTTCTGGAGCCGTCGTCAAGTTCGAGCACACAGCGCCCAGACACCACATACAGCGTATCGATCGTTGCCGAGCGATGCATGCCCGGATCGTCTGCTTGCATGGTTGACAGCAAGCCCGGAAACAGACGGTTGACTTCGGCGGCTGCCTCCTCTGGGTCAACGTCCGCAGGTCGGGTGCTATCCGGAGCCAGGACAAATTCGACGAAACGAAACCCGCCGACTGGTGGAAACCATTCGTTATGGCGGGGCTCACTCCCATCGTCCGGATAGGTCAGTGTTTCATTTGTTCCCCACACGGCGTTCAAGTTGGTACCGGGGCTGCCCGGCATATCAATGCCCTGTACTTGCTCATCGCTCGCAATGATTGACTTTCCATCTGCCCGGTGACCGGTGACAACGCGTCTTAATGTTGACATCTGTTTCTCCTTCTGTACCTCTCGTATATCAAAAGGCCGGGTATGGAAAGGAGAACATGATGGCAACGAATGAGACGAATCAGATTAACCTTTACGACGCAATGCGGACCTTACGCGCGGTGCGGCGACTCCGTCCGGATCCGATTCCAGACGACGTGTTGTATCGAGTATTAGAAGCTGCGACCTGGGCGCCGTCTGGTGGCAACCGCCAAGCCTGGCGGGTCATTGTCGTGAAGGACCCGGCCCGCAAACAGCGCCTGGGTGAGTTGTATAAGCAGATTACACTCCCTTATACCAAATCGTATATGGATCAATTTGAGAATGCCCCCGAGGAAGAGCGTACAAAAGCCGAGCGTACCATCCGGGCCAGTAATTACCTGTCTGAGCACTTTGGTGAGTCCCCCGCACTGCTGGTCTTCTGTTTTAATCCCGAAGGGCTGGCGGTCACTGACGCGAAGCTCGACCGTTTGTCTGTGGTCGGGGGTGGATCGATTTACCCAGCGGTGCAGAACCTCCTCCTGGCCTGCCGTGCCGAGGGGCTGGGGTGTGTGCTGACTACGCTGATGTGCATGGGTGAGCCGGAAGTACGCGAATTGCTGGGCATCCCTCAGCCGTGGGGGACAGCCGCCGTCGTTCCGATCGGGTATCCTGTCCTACGTGGCCACGGCCCAATCTCGCGTCGCCGAGTTGAGGAATTGGCGTTTGCCGACGCCTGGGGGGCGCCATTCTGCAAGGAATAAACTCATGGGGCCAAGCGGAGGAGAGACGCTCCAGAGGGGAGTCTCTCCTCCGCAGACTGTGTCCCGGTATCAGACTCACCCTTTTTACGATGCTGTCGGTTTTTCCCAGGACGTCAGTTTCATCGTCCCCCGATAGGGCGGTTTATAGTACTGGACGATGACATAGCCCTCAAAAATTCCCGTCATACAGATGGCGTCGCCGACTTTGTATTCGCGAGCCAGCTCCGCAGAGTCGCTCTTGCCCTGCAAAGACCAGTCGAGAGTTTCTCCTGCATGTGTCTTTTCCACGTTGAGGGTCACACTGGAGTCGGCATCCGTGCCTTCCGCCTCAGCAATCGTGCCACAGTAGGTAACGGTCTTATTCACCAGGAGTGGCCAGGTCTTGTCTTTAAACTGGAACGGACCGTGCTTCATCCCCGCCAGCCCTTCAAGCAATTCCTCTTCGCTGAGGGCGGCTGGTGGCGGTGATGAACAACTCACGACTAGCAGGCTCAGCAAGACACCCACCAAATTAATACTCGTCCAATTCATACTTCTCATTGTCTCTTGTCCTTTCTCGAGGTTTCCAGGGATGTTACTCCATTGACTTCAAAATAGCCACTGAGTTCTCGCGGTTTGCGGAGCTGCCCCCCACGCAAGACTTCTCCACCCGCTTTTGGCCCTTTTCCCGCCTCACTTCAGAGAAGCCACGCAGGAGTGGCCTTCCCTGATCTTGTCTGTGCAGCTAATCTGGGCTGAATCGGCTCGCAATTATGTGTGGACATGAAAGCACAACCACAGTTCGGCCTGCGCCCTTCGGCACGGCAGGCGAGGTGGCTGGGGCAAGAAGGGACAAGAAGGGACAAGAAAGCAGACGATGAGCCTGACGATCGTGATGCTAAAAATCAACTGGCCGAGCGTCAGGCGGCTTTTGACTTGGCAGTCGCAGATGAAAAGCGCAAAAAAAGTTTGCTTGCAGAAGGGGTGTTAGCCCAAGCCTCGTATGACAAAAGCTTGGCTGATCTGCAAGGCACGCGAGCAGCCCTCGCCCTGGCCCGAGATAATGTGCAGTACACCGTCCTGAAAGCTCCATTTAGCGGCATCATTTCTAAAGTCTGGCTAGAGAACTACCAATTTGCTCAGGTCCGCCAAACGGTCATGTCGATTGAAAGTCGCACCAATATCGACATTAGCTTCGAGGTACCAGAACAGCTGATCGTCAACGTGCGTGACGACGCACCACAGATGAACTATAAACCCGAAATCAGATTCTCGTCCGACCCGGACACCGTCTACCGCGCCGGCTACAAAGAAAACTCTTCACAGGTCACGCGTGGCAGCCAGACCTACACGGTGATTTTAACTATGCCCAGACCAGGCAAGATCAACCTGTTACCCGGTATGGCAGCCACGGTCACGGTTGACTTCGCAGTCATCAGTACGGCCAGTACCAAAGACGCCAGTGTGATGATTCCAGCCAGAGCAGTTGTCTTTCCGGATCACACAAACGGTCAGAATCCGCGGGTATGGCGATTTGCCCCTGAGTCGCAGACAGTGCACAGCGTGGAAGTGGTAGTTGGCACGATATCCGATGCCGGTGTCGCGGTGCTGGGGGGATTGCAAGCCGGTGACCAAATTGTCTCGGCTGGACATCAGCAACTAGCAGAAAACCAGCAAGTCAAGCCGTGGATCAAGGAGCGAGGACTCTAAGATGGCTGGTATGAATCTGGGCGAGCTGGCCATCCAAAAGAAAGTTATTAGTTGGATGTTCGTGCTCCTGCTTGGCATTGGGGGCGCGTTTTCGTTCACCCGGCTGGGACGTTTGGAGTTTCCAGAATTTACGATTGACCAGGCGCGTATTATCACCCCGTACCCGGGTGCCTCCCCCCAACAGGTCGAGGAGGAGGTCACTGCCCAGCTTGAAAATGCAGCTCAGCAGCTGACCTTTCTTGACCACGTGACCTCAATTACAAGCGCTGGACTGTCACAAATCACTATTGAAATGAAGGAAGGTTCCGCTGAGACCTTTGCCCAGTATTGGGATGAGATGCGCCGCAGGATCAACGACGCGCAGCGTGCCTTGCCCCCGGGCGCTGGGCCGTCGTTCATCTTTGACGACTTTGGTGATGTGTTTGGCATCTTGGTCTCAATTGTTGGCGAGGGCTATACTCCAGCCGACCTTCACAACTATGCCAAACTGCTACGCCGCGAGCTCGTGCTTGTCCCCGGTGTGAAGAAGGCCAATATCGACGGGGCGATTCCAGAGCGGGTGTTTGTGGAGATGTCGCGCGAGAAGATGACGGCGCTGGGGATCAGCCAGGAGCGTATTCTTGGCCTGCTCCGGAGTCAAAACGTGGTGTCGAATGCCGGCGATCTGCTCATTGAAGGTGAGTCGATTCGGATTCATCCGACGGGTGAATTTCAGCATGTATCTGAGATGGAGCGTCTCATTGTCAGCAGCCCAGGTAGCGCCCAGTTGGTCTATTTAGGCGACATCGCGACGGTTAGCCGCGATTACGTGCGAAAACCCAGGAAGTTGTACCATTCGAATGGCATGACTGCACTCTCCTTGGGAGTGTCGTTCAAACCTGGAGCGAATGTGGTGGACGTCGGTCAAGCGGTCCAACGCCGCATTGCTGAGCTGGAAGGTGAGCGACCAATCGGTATTGAAATCCACACCGTATATGACCAAGCCCAAATTGTTAATGACGCGATCAATGACTTTATGATCAATCTGCTGGAGGCGGTGGGCATTGTCTTTGCTGTCCTGCTTATTGCTATGGGGCTGCGCAGCGGGCTCCTGATGAGTCTGGTGTTGCTTCTCACTATCCTGGGCACGTTTATTGTCATGGCCCAGTATGGGATCAATCTCCAAAACATCTCGCTCGGAGCTCTGATCATTGCGCTTGGCATGCTCGTCGATAACGCAATTGTTGTCACTGAAGGCATGATGATCGGGCTCAAACGCGGGCTGTCGCGTGTGGAAGCGGCCAAAAACGTGGTGTCCCAGAGTCAGTGGCCGCTGCTTGGAGCGACGCTCATTACCATTATTGCTTTTGCCCCTATCGGCCTGTCGCCGACGATGACGGGTGAATTTGCCCAATCGCTGTTTTATGTCTTGTTGATTTCTTTATCTATCAGCTGGGTTACGGCTGTGACCTTGACCCCGTTCTTTTTTGATATGTTTTTTGCGGGTGTTGAAAAGCAAGACTCGGCTGTCGAAGCTGAGGACCCGTATCAAGGCATTGTCTTCACCGTATACAAAGCACTGCTGCGGTTCTGTTTGGTCCATCGGCTGGCCACGATCAGCCTGGCTTTGGCGTGTCTTGGGGGTGGAGTATTCGCCTTCTCTCAGGTGAAACAGAGTTTCTTTCCTGCGTCTACAACTCCGCTGTTTCTCGTTGATTGCTGGTTGCCTGAAGGTACAGACATCTACGCGACGGATGCGGCGAGTCAGATTATCGACAAGGAGTTGTTGGAGCTAGACGGTGTTGCGCAGGTCACGACGGTGATCGGCGGCGGTGCCCAGCGGTTTATGCTGTCGTACAATCCAGAAGAGGCGTATGCCAGCTATGCCCAGTTTATTGTCGGAACGCGGACCCTCGAAGATGTCGAACCGCTGTTGATCAAAGCGACTCAGCTGTTGCGGGATAATCATCCTGAAGCCGAATTTCGGCTGCAAAAATTGCAGAACGGTCCACCGACCAAAGCGGCTATTGAGGCCCGCTTTTATGGCGAAGACCCGGTCGTGCTCAGACGTCTGGCCAGCCAAGCCTACCGCATCGTCAATGGCGTTGAGATCAGCCAGGCCGTCAGAACAAGCTGGCGTAACCGGGTAAAAGTTGTCCGGCCCCAGTTCCTTGAAGACATTGGCCGTAGAGCTGGCATTACGAAGGCTACGTTAGATGACGCCTTGCAGATTAATTTCAGCGGTCGCCCGGTTGGGGTGTATCGAGATGGCACGGATCTCATTCCCATCGTTGTCCGCGCTCCTGCCGATGAGCGCTTGAGTGCCAACAGCTTGCACGAGCTACAGATTTGGAGTGCGGAATACGCGACCTATGTCCCGATTACGCAAGTCGTCTCGGATTTTGCGATAACTGAGGAAGATCCGCTTATCCTGCGCCGCGACCGGAAGCGGATGATCGCAGTGTACGCTGAGCCGTTGCTACTCTCGGACGAAACGGCCGACAGCGTGCTGAAACGGGTTCGCGCTGATGCTGAGGCGATCGAGCTACCGCCTGGCTATAGCATGGATTGGGGCGGTTTATACGAATCATCCAACCAAGCCGCGGATGGCATCTTTGGACCGCTGCCTGTGGCTATTTTAGCAATGTTTCTGGTCACCGTATTTTTGTTTAACTCAGTCCGTCAAGCGATTGTGATATGGCTCACTGTCCCATTTGCCCTGATTGGAGTCGGCTGTGGACTGCTCATCATGGGAGCCCCGTTCGGCTTCTTTGCTCTACTCGGCATTTTGAGTCTGATCGGTATGGTGGTCAAAAACGGGATTATCTTAGTTGAGCAAATCAAGCTCGAAGCTGAGTCTGGCGACAAGGCCCAGTACGACGCCATTTTTGATGCGTCGGTGAGTCGTATGCGTCCCGTTACCATGGCTGCTCTGACGACGATGTTGGGCATGATTCCGCTTGTCTTCAATGCCTTTTTTGAGAGCATGGCGGTGACCATTATCTTTGGTTTGGGGTTTGCTACGTTGCTGACACTGATTGTCTTGCCGGTATTGTATGCCGTCTTTTATCGAATGGAACGTAAACCACGGACGCAGAAAAGGAGACGCTGGCGCAGGCAAAAACCTTCTATCGAGCCGCTAGAGGAGTTGACACACGCTCTCTGATCTGGAGTCGGCTGGGGTGGGAGGACAGGGAGCCCGCGTATAATAGAGCCGGAGAAGACTCGACGGCAGCACACACACGACGCCTACAAGGAGGGCTCTCATGATTCGTTTAACATTTGTCTTACGCCGTAAACCCGGCATGGCACGGGCTGAATTCCAGCAATACTGGCGCGAAGTGCATGGCCCGTTGGTGGCTTCGCATGCCACCGACCTTGGTATCCACCGCTATGTCCAAGTCCATACTTTAGATGACCCGATCAACGACCAGCTGGCTGACGCACGTGGCGGAATGGAACCCGTGTATGATGGTGTGGCTGAACTATGGTGGACCACACGCGCTGCACTGCTTGCCGCGTCTGACACTGAGGCAGGTAAAGCGGCAGGCAAAGAGCTTGTCGAAGATGAAGCCCGGTTCATTGATCTGCCTCAGTCGCCGCTCTGGTTCAATTATGAATATCCACAGGTCAACCCGACTCCAGAAGAGATGGTGGCGCGGGAGAATAGCAGTTTGTTGAAGCTGTTCTTTTGTCTGAGGCATCCGTCGAATCTGAGTATGGACGAGGCGCAGCTGTACTGGCGTACCAATCACGGCCCGCTTATTCGTGGTGTAGCGCCGAGCATGCGGATGCAACGCTACTTCCAAGTTCATCGCTACGCAGATGATATCGAACAGCAGCTCCGGGCCAGCCGAGGAACTATAGTTGATTCCTATATCGGTCATGCTGAAGCGTGGTTCGATCGTGCTGAGTTCATGGCAATAGGACGCACCCCAGAAGGACAACGAGCAGGGGAAATCGCCGTTGAGGATGAATCGCACTTCATTGATTTCTCGCGTTCAGCAATGTGGGTCGCCAAAGAGCGGGTGTTTATTGATCGGAGATAGTGAGGGTAATTTCCAGGCTGGCTCCAGCTTGTTCCTGAGCCAGCCGATATTCATACATATACGAATAGGCTGTGACTCCTACGCAGCGGACTTTGCAACGGATTTCGACGGTCACAGTAGAAAGTGTCACTAGAATATGTCATTGGGGAACTCATACAAAAGGAGGACTTCGATGAGCCGCACATACAACATTATCGACGCCGACGGTCACGTGTTAGAGCCGCCCGACTTTTGGCAGGACTATATGGATCCAGCCTACCGCGATCGGGCGCCCCAGCTCTTCGTCGATACCGATGGGCAAGAGCGGTTACGTATCGAAGGTAAAGTGCTGGGGGGACCTAAGGGGCTCGGCTTTGCCGGGGCCATTGGCGCTCGGCAGGGAGCAGCCCCGACGAATATCAGGTACGTTGAGGGTAGGAAGGGCGGCTTCGATCCCCACGCGCGTATCCCGGACATGGATCTGGATGGCATTGATGCCGTGGTTCTGTATCCGACGCTGGGTCTGTTCTGCGGGGCAGCGAGTGATCCGTCGTTGGCGGCGGCACTGTGTCGTGCCTATAACCGCTGGCTTGCGGATTACTGCAAGCCGTATCCAGATCGCCTCTTTGGCGCGGCGATGTTGCCGTTGCAGTCGGTCGAGCTGGCGATCGCTGAGATGCGTTATGCCCGCAAGGAACTCGGCATGCGGAGCGGCTTTGTCCGTCCCGATCCGTATCACGGTCGTTCGCTTGACCATGTGGACTACGAACCGTTCTGGGCTGAGGCACAGGACCTCGACTTTGCGATTGGCCTGCATGAGGGGACCGGGGTGCATGAAGGGCCTGGGGCGACACCAGCCATGGGCGTCGATCGGGTCACGAGTCATGGTGCGAAGCATATCGTTTCGCACACTATGGAAATGATGCTCGGCTGCGTGAGTGTGATCTGGGGAGGCGTGTGCGAGCGTTTTCCCAAGGTCCGGATTGCCTTTCTTGAATCAGGCGGGGGTTGGATGGCCGGGTGGTTGGACCGTATGGACCGCCACTTCCAAGACGGCGACGTGTTTGATGACTCCGGGCTGCGGCTGAAACCAAGCGAGTATTTTCAGCGTCAATGCTGGGTTTCCTTTGAGCCGGTCGAAGGCAGTCTTGCCTATCTCGCGGAGTATCTTGGGCCACACAAGATTCTGTGGGCGACCGACTATCCCCATCCTGATGGATTCTTCCCCGGTGCCCCGGCTCAGATTGCCGAGAAACTTCCTGAGAACATGAGGCGCCAGGTCCTGGCCGAAAGCGCCCTCCAGTTCTACAAACTGAGCTGAGTTTTTCCTTGGGAAACTGTCATTTCATCATACGTGAGTGAGAGCCCCCCTTAGCCAATACGTGTAAGCGTAAGGACTGGAATCTGTCGAGTGGTCTTCTTCTGGTAGTCGTTAAAAATCGACATCTGCGCGGCTTGGGCGTCGAACAGCCGCTGGCGTTCTTCGCCGGACGTTTCTTCTACTTTAGCCTGAAATTTTTCGGTGCCAACTTCGACTGTCACCTCGGGATGGGCGACGAGGTTGAGGTACCAAGCAGGGTGCTTGGGCGCTCCGGCGAAAGAGGCGATGACGACAATCCGATCCCCATCTTTGGAATATACCAGCGGCTTGGTGATGGATTTGCCACTCTTGGCACCGGTCATGGTCAGCAGCAGCACTGGCATATTTTCCATTCGTCCGCCGACCTTGCCTTGGTTGGCTCGGAATTCTGTGATCACCTTTTGGTTGTATTCATTCATTTCTGACATATATCCTCCTTGGGGTGTTGCTTCTTGGTGTCTGACCTGTGTTTTTTCCCTTCCTCTCGCTATACTGAAAGCCGCCGTCAAGCAAGGGTTCTTGTCTCCGATCCCGTAGTTTTCGCCCAGGTTAGGACAGGATAACGGATATAAGCAGCGAGGAGCTGTTGGTGATGGCTTGAAGCAGTGTGTCAACCCGCAAGAGGGCGATCCAGTCAGCCAGGTGCTGGGGCTGACCGATGGACTTGGCGCAGACTACGCATTTGAAGTCATTGGCCGCTCAGACACTGCGGTGCAAGCCTATCCTTCCATCCGGCCAGGCGGCACCGCAGTCGTGGTCGGTGCCGCCAAACCTGACGATACGATGACGATTCCCACGATCTCTCTCTTGCAAGAGAAAACCTTAAAGGGCTCCTTTTACGGCTCCGCTCGGCCAAGCGTTGACATGCCTCGATTGCTCGATCTGTATATGAACAAGCGGCTCAAACTTGACGAGCTGGTGTCACGTCGGATCACACTGGAAGAGATCAACGCCGCGTTTGACTGGCTGGAAAAAGGCGAAGTGGCTCGCAGCGTGATTGTATATTGACACAGCAGTCGGCTGGCATGGGATGTTCAGGTACGCTGTTCACGTGCTACAAACTCGAACAGCGCGTCTAGGGCCTATATACGAAGGAGATGCTTGATAGGAATAGTATCCCAAGAGAGGCGATATGGAAGACACCCAATCAATCCGCGCTCAGATCAGTTACGAAACCGACCGCAAAGGGCCACCCGAGGGCTTTCCGCAATTCCCAGACCTGCCCGGTAAACGTTATACCGATCAACGTTTCTACGATCTGGAAAAGCAGCAGCTGTGGCGCAAATCGTGGCTGTTTGCGGGGCATATGGATGAGATTCCAGAGCCAGGGTGTTTTAAGCTATGGGATACAGCCGGGCAGCCGGTTGTCATTCTCCATACCCGCACTGGAGAGGTCCGGGCGTATTACAATACCTGCCGGCACCGAGGTGCACCGCTCGTCCGCGAGGCCACAGGCAAAGCCGAGCGCTTCACCTGTGGGTATCACGGCTGGACCTATAATCATGACGGTGAACTGATTAGTCTCCGCGATAAGCGTGATTTTGTAGATCTCGATTTTTCTTGCCGGTCGCTGTATCCAGTCCGTCTCGAACGCATGGGGAAGTTTCTGTTCGCCAACTTTGACCCAGACGCCCGTCCTCTCGCACAAGAGTTTGCACCGCTGCTCCCGCAGTGGGAGCAGTTCCAATTTGACCGCTTGCGTTTCGTCCGCAAAGACGCTTTCACCCTGAATTGTAACTGGAAGATCGCCATGGAATCTAACATGGAGGTCTATCATGTCCGATCAATTCATCCGCAGACCGTGTCACCGATGCTGGATCATCGTGGCAACGTGAATACGCTCTATCCTGGAGGGTACAGTCGCATGATTGCGCCACTCAAAGTCCAGAACCATACGGAGACTGCCGAGATTGCGGATGATCGGCCGGACATTAAAACCGTTGGTGAGATCCCCCGGACCTGTGTGGTGTCTTTTAGTATCGTGCCTAATCTTGTTTCGCCCATGAACGAAAAAGGCCTGCCGATTTTTGCCTTCTGGCCGACCAGCATCAACACCACAACGCTTGAGCTGTCATGGTTCGGAGAGGATTGGGGCGACGCACCTGAGCCGAGCACCTGGGCCACCTACATCGACTATTTTAATATGATTGTCGCCGAAGACACCCAGTTTGGGAACGGCATTCAGAAGGGAGTCGAGTCCTACGCGTTTGGTGGTGTCCCGCTCAACTACCAAGAAGCCCGGCTGTATCACTGGCATCAATCTGTTGACGAGATAATCGGGATCGAGAATATCCCACCCGAACTTCGTGTCGCTCCAGTCATTGAACCGAGCTGGATTTCCCAGACGTGAAGCCGAGTATTACACTTCAGCAACAATCATGGCTGCGCAATTTGGGTAACGCAGTGTGTCGGTCCGTTCATCACAGTAAAGCGCGTTTGCCTCTTCTGCCACGATGCTTCGTGCTGTTGTAAAGCCACATGCCAACATCTGTTTCTCAAGTTCTGTTGGATTCGAATAGCTTTTGAACGGTTCCAGCTCGCGGTGCGGCGAGGCCAGCAAGAGTTTCCCTGCGCGCTCACCGATTCCACTCCAGCTCGTATCCGGTGTCATAAAGTCGGAGACGAGTTGTGTCCCAGACGGACAGCTCGCCACGACGCGCGCTGTCTCCAGGATGTGTTCAATGGCAAGGTACGGCTGGACGCCAAGCCAGACAAAGAAAGCCGGTTTTTCCGGCTGAAACCCATGCTCCGCCAGCGTGGGCAACAGCACCTCCGGTCCCGCCCTAAAGTCCATCTCAATGAAGTGTAGAGTGTTGACAATTGGTACGCCAGTATCGGCAAACAGGCTGCGGGTCCATCTCGACGTGTCTGGATGATCCACGGCAAAGACTGGAACGTGTGTCTCGGCGGCGAGTGACAGGTCCAAGCCGGCTCCGAGCAGCACCAGCTGTTCGAGGCCACTGCCGCTCTCGAAAAACGTATCTCGCGCGAAGCGCGAGCGCAGCACGGTGAACATGCGCAGGCTTGCAGAAACCTGCACAGCGTACTGCGGGTCGCCATATTTTGCCGCTGTTGCCTGCTGCTCCAGAAGAGCCGTCTCTAACATTTGCCGATTGAGATTCAGCAGCGGCTCGGCAACACGATCGACGAATATACTCGGTTTCGGATCGAGCACCATATGGATGGCACGTAAGACGGCTGAAAATTCCGCCGTGAGGCTTCTTTGTCCGCGCTGCATACTGGTCCTCCTTTCTCGCCCAGATCCTCCACATCACTGACTACTGGAATCTTGTCCCCTTTCAGAAGGCCGTTGGCGTGATATAGTCACCAGTATTCAAATTTTTTGCACGTTCCTCAACAAACCGAAAGAGAGGGCACCAGCCATGACAACCGCTCGCGCTGCTGAGACACCCCTGTATACCTTCGATGACCGCAATATGGGGTGGTACAAATTAGGAGATTTTGAGCATTTTGTTTTTGCCATGCTCGATGTTGATATCGAAAACCTCCTCGTCGACTTCATTCTCAAATTCCCACCCCACGAGCAGATATTTCTGCATAGACACCTGGCGCTCACGAACACGCTTGTCGTCCAAGGTGAGCACCGGCTGTATGAGCCTGATGGTTCATTGAAGGAGATTCGTCCGGTGGGTAGCTATACCTCCAGCCCGCCAGGCGATCCGCATCGGGAAGGAGCGGGGGACGGCGGCGGCGTCGTCTTTTACAGCGTCCGTGGAAAGGACGGCGTTTTATTCGAAGGGCTTGATGAGGACCTCAACCTCAACGTGACGCTCAGCCTGGAGGATTTTGTCAGCGCCTACAAAGAACAGAAGAACGTCTGAGGACCGTACAAATCCCAGCCCTCATTCCTCGGCTCAAGCGGCCGCTCTCTGCACCACCTGCGATCGTCATGAGTCGGGTGCCCAGCGGGCTGTTCGGCGTTCTGCTGAAAGCTTCCCCACTCCCTTCCAGGGAGTGGGGAAGCGTGTGTCTATCGCCTGAGTGAGATGGATTCTGTTTTAGTGCAGTACAAAATCCTGATAGCCATTGGCCGCGGCTTCCTGACATTTCTTACGATATTCCGGGACGGTGTTGGCATACAGGAGAAGGGCACGGGCTTTGCCGGGAATATTCGCTCCCATAAACCAGGAGTTGGTATCGGTCAACAGCGTATGAGCGGCCAGCTCGTTGGAGTGCTCCACCCAGGCCTCTTCCGCCTCCGGGGTGGGCGCAATGCTCGACACATTCCTCTCACGCACATGGCCGATACAATCGGCAATCCACTCCACAATCATCTCGGCGCAGACTGTGTAGTTGCAGAATGCCGTGCTGGCGGCAATGAAGAAATTCGGGAAGCCGGCAGTCTGAATCCCCAAGTAGGTACGTGGACCGTTGGCCCATTTGTCCTTGAAGGTCTGTCCGCCTTCGCCGCGAATATCGATCCGGGTCAGCGGCCCGGACACCGCGTCAAAACCGGTCGCATAGATGATGACGTCGAGTTCGTATTCGGCGTCCTGAGTTTTCACACCCTGAGGCGAGATGCGTTCGATCGGGGCCTGACGAACGTCAACCAACTTCACATTGTCCTGGTTGTAGGCCTCGTAATAGTGCGTCTCCAAGGGAATCCGCTTGGAACCGAACGGATGATCCTTGGGCGCCAGCATTTCGGCCACCTCAGGATCATGGACGCGCTCGCGGATCTTGTTGCGAACGAACTCGGCAAAGGTCTCATTGGCCTCCCGGTTGATCATAATGTCATGGAAATTCCCCAGCCATTTGGTGAACCCGGGCTGCGCCCATAACTTCTCGTACAGTTCCAGCCGCTCTTCCTCTGAGACTTCCAGAGCCGAGCGCGGATCGAATTCATGCTGAAAGCCGGCCGAGGATTCACGGCACTGTTTGTGGATTTCCGGGTAGTTGGCCTTCCATACGGCCTGGGTCTCCGGGTTGACTTCCGAATTCCTGCACGGCGCGCAATAGTTTGGGGTGCGCTGAAAGACGGTCAGCTGACCGGCTTCCTTGGCCACGATGGGGATGAGTTGGACGGCCGTTGCGCCCGTGCCGATGACGCCGACCCGTTTGCCTGTAAAGTCTACTTTTTCCTGTGGCCAGTTGGAGGTGTGAAACGACTCACCTTCAAAGCTGTCAATGCCTTCAAATGGGGGCATATACTTTGCAGACAGGACACCGACCGCGCCGATCAGAAACTGCGCCTGGGCGCGCTGGCCATTCTCGACCTGGACCTCCCAGCGGTGCGCGTTCTCGTCGTAGACTGCCGAGCTGACGCGAGAATTGAACTGGATGTGTGGGCGCAGGTTAAACTTGTCGGCAACAAAATTGAGGTAGCGCTCATTTTCCGGCTGGCCGGAAAAGTGCTCCTTCCAGTCCCATTCCTGGAGTAATTCCTCCGACCACGAATACCCGTAGGTTTCACTCTCGGAATCGAAGCGGCAGCCTGGATAGCGGTTCCAATACCAGGTGCCACCCACACCCTCAGCGTCCTCAAAGACGCGCACCGAAAGCCCCATCTCCCGTAGCCGGTACAACTGATACAATCCCGACACCCCGGCGCCGATAACGATTGCGTCATACTGCTCGACCGCTCCAGCACTGTTTGCCGATGTTTGCTCTTGCGTATTTGCCATAGTGTTCCCTCCTTACCGTTCGTTCTCAGGTTGCTCAGATATATCGCATACCCGTGCTGTTTGCGAGCGGCGCGGCTCAACCGCTCAGTCAGCCGCGCGTGTCTTGTCGTCATCTGATGCGGTCATGACCCACCCTCCTTTTCACGGCATAGTGATACCGGACAACATGGGGTTGCATAGCTAACGGTCAGGCAAAATTTCGTCCAGGCGGACTGTTGGGGGAAGAATACGTGAAGTACGGGATTCGCTCGACATCACACCTCAATTCCATAATCCTTGAGCAGCGTGCGGCTTATCACCATGTTCTGAATCTCTGTCGCCCCATCCAAATAGTGCGTTATCTTGGCCGTGGCAAAATGGCGGCCGAGTGGGGTGTCGGTCCGCAAGCCCATCGCCCCCATCACCTGCATACATTGCGACACTCCTGTCAGCGCGACTCGGCTGGCAAACTTCTTGGCATGCGCCGCTTCCGCAATCGCTGCTTCGCCTTGATCCAGGGCTGCCGCAGCCTGATAGGTCAGTAGGCGAGCGGCCTCAAGATCGGTCGCCACGTCAGCCAGTTCCCACTGCAGACCTTGGAAGGTCAGCAGCGGCTTGCCGAACGCCTGTCGCTTGGCGCCATACGTCAAGGCAGTTTTCAAACTGGAAGTGAGGATACCACAGCAGCTGGCGCCAACAAAGGTTCTCGCCATCGTGATGCCGCGCATGGCGGCCTTAAATCCGTCTCCAGGGCCGAACAACAGGTCCGCCTCTGGGACAGGACAGTCGGTCAAGCGCAATCCCGTGACGCCCATGGCATGCCCGCCGAGCAACGTATATGGCGCTTCCCGGACAAGGCCCGGCGTGTCTCCACTCAGCAAAAAGCTGGCAATGCCTCGCCATCCCTGGGCGGGGTTGGTCTGGGCATACACACCGAACACATCAGCGTGTGTGCCGTTGGTCACCCAGGCTTTCTCTCCGCTGAGACGCCAGCCGTGGGCCGATTCTTTCGCACGCGTCGTAATGGCGGCAGCGTCGCTGCCGGCACCCGGCTCTGTCAGGCAAAAAGCGCCAATGCGTTCGCCGGCAAGCATCACCGGAACGTAGCGAGCGATCTGTTCCGGAGTGCCGTTTCGGGCGATGGCGTTCAGCAAATTGTTGTGGACCCACAAACCGAAGGTAAAGGCGAAACACGCACCGGCCAATTCTTCAAGCACCTTGACGGCGGCAATATGGCTGGCCCCGTGGCCGCCCAGTTCCTTGGGCACGAGAACGCCGGTGAGTCCGACTGCCGCAGCCTCCCGAAAGGTCTTGACGGGGACCGTTCGATTGAGTTCCCAGTCCGCTGCATAGGGCGTAATGTGTTCAGCCGCAAACGTCCGTGCGATCTCGACCAAGTTGGCCTCATCAGCAGTCAGTGGGGGAATCATGTAGCTCCTCGCTTTTGACCATGAGGACCTGAGTTGGGTGGGTCACTCCGACTTGTTGAGGTGCATGCCGAGCAACTCATGTGCGATATGAAAGCCCAGGTCCTGCACCAGCCGCTGCTTCCACTGTCGCCGCAGCACGGCACTCGTCATGCGCCGGATAGCCCGCGGCTTCTGCATAATCTTTTCGGCAATCTCCCACGCCCGTGGCAGCAGCCCGTCAAGCGGCAGCACCTCGTTGACCAGGCCCAGTTCCTTGGCCATCTCTGCGTTGATCATGTCACTGGTGTACAGATAGTACGCGGCGCGCTTGGGTCCCATTAACTCCTGGAACGTCAGCCCCTGGCCGTCGCCAGGCACGAGGCCAAACTTGAAGTGCGGATCGAACAGCTCGGCCTGCTCCGCGCACAGCGTGATGTCGCATAACAGGGCGAATTCCGTGTGCAAACCCGAGCCGTTGATGCAGGCAATCGTAGGAATGTCGATATTGAAGATGAACGCTTCCAGCAGCTTAGTTGCGTCCGAGTAGATTTGATCGTAGAACGCATCGGCCGGCAACTCATGCAAGGGCTGTGAGGACATCTCTGGGTCAAACCCGGCGATCCACTTATCTCCAGTGCCGCTGAAGATCAGCACCTCGTTGTCCGGGTCGTTGCCAACGTCCATCCACAGCTGGGACCAGGCGTTGTGAATCGGCAGGCCGTACATGACGGGCCCTCCATCGGTGTGCATGTGGACCTGGAGGATGCCGTTGCGACGCTCCATATTAAAGTATGTGGCGTATTTCTCGCGATAGTCCTCGAAGCGTGGCCGGCTCACGAAGCCCAGGCGTTGTTCCCTCTCGCGTGCGTTCGGTCGTTCGTCAGTATTCGTACTCATGCGTCTCCCCTCCTTTTGTTGCTCGGAACGTCTTGCAAACGCACAAAATTCTAGCAGATAGGGGTAAAACCGAGAAGAGTGTCATTTGCTGTCCGTGAGTGACCCTTTCTCTCCCGTCCGGCAACCTGATAAGGCGGGGACCAACTGGATGAGATACACAAGGAGGGGCATGACAATGCGTGTGGGCATGCCGACGGAAGTGGCGCTGATCGGCGATGCCGCAACGGTGTCAGGAGAAATCAAGCGGCTCGAAGACCTCGGCGTGACAGATTTGTGTGCTTATGCCTTTCTGGCCGATGACGATGCCTTCGAGCGCACGGCCGATTTTCTGGGGGCGCTGACTTGAGGGCTGCTCCGGGTTCCCTCTCCCTCAGGAAGAGGGGGAGGGTGTCTTCTTAGCTGGCCGGCGCATCAAAGTCGCTTGCACTGTGTCGCTCGACGACCCGCTCTTCCTCTGGTCCCCAGGACTTGTTCACCCGGCGGCCGCGTTGCACGGCGGGGCGGGCTTCAATGTCTTTCGCCCAACGGATCACGTTCTTATACGATGCGACGTCAAGAAACTCGGCAGCCTCATAGATATTTTGTCCCACTAACGCGCCATACCAGCCGTAGTTGGCCATGTCTGCGATGGTGTACTCGTCACCACACAAATACTGATGGTCGCTGAGATGGCGATCCAACACATCCAAGAGACGTTTCACCTCCATGGCGAAACGATTGATCGGGTATTCGAACTTTTCCGGTGCGTAGGCATAAAAATGCCCGAACCCGCCACCGATGTAGGGGGCGCTGCCCATCTGAAAGAACAACCACGACAGACATTCTGCACGGGCTGAAGGCTCTGTCGGCAGGAAAGCGCCAAATTTTTCCGCCAGATAGACGAGCATGGCGCCGGACTCAAAGACTCGAGTCGGTGGGTTAGTGCTCCGGTCAAGCAGCGCTGGGATTTTGGAATTGGGGTTGATGGCCACAAACCCACTGCCGAATTGATCACCCTCGCCAATGTTGATCAGGTAGGCATCGTATTCGGCCTCCTTGATGCCAAGTTCAAGGAGTTCCTCCAGCAGGACGGTGACCTTGACGCCATTGGGCGTGCCCAGAGAATACAGCTGTAGGGCGTGTTCGCCGACTGGAAGTTCTTTTTCGTGCGTCGCACCTGCGACAGGCCTGTTGATATTTGCAAAACGACCACCACTTTCTTTGTCCCACTGCCAGACTTTTGGCGGTGTGTATGTGCTGTTTTCTGCCATATCTCCTCCTTATTCACGGTCTCGTGCTCAGATTTGGCCCAGAGCATATAGACTTGGGAGTTGTGAAGCAATCGGTGAACGCGCAGGCTACAACCGGGGCTTAGTGACGCTTCATTTTGGTTCGTGTTTTGATTCGAAGGATGCGCTGCTGGAGAGATTGACCGAGATGAAATTCCAGCATGCCCAGCTTAGCCGTTTTTCCTTTCTGCTGCTTCTTCCCTGAGTGCTTAGCGGCCTTCGTCTTGAATTTTCACTTCCACAAAAACGGCTCCGGTCCATTCCGCTCCCTTATAAGTCCATGGACGGAGTTTCTTGAAGCCTGCACTGCTCCGGGCAGGGTCATCAGAGACGGGCACCGCCCAGCCGACAAACTCAGTTCCCTGAATCAGCATGCGGACTTCCGCGCCGCCATCCAGATGCTTCTCCCAGCCAAAATCGCTTCCGATATAGATCGTATCCTCCTCGCGCAGGTAGTTCACCGGAAACGTTTTCATCTTCGAAGTCTCCCGGTTCTCCATCGTGATGAGCATGGTGCGGGCACTCAGCAGCGTGTGTTGATCGGATTGGAGAATAGTCGAAACGAGAGGATTGTACACGGTGATAAAAGCCGCAATCCCAGCCAACACAGCAATGATAATCAAAACGCGTCTCCTCATGGGGTGTTATCCTTGCGGGAAAGATTATTTCAAATCTCAGCTTCTCATTCGATTGGCAAGGGGTAAGCATGGCCTGCTCTCACTTGTGATCGGGCAATAGCATGGGTGTCAACACAGCCTTCAGCAGGCTTGGTCCGCGCTGCCCGTTTGGTTTGCCGAACGCCACAGAGGGCGGGCCAAAAGAAGCGCCTCTTCACCCTAGACCAGCTCGGAGCTGTCGTGCTAGAGTCGCCGGCTGAAATGCAAACTGATCGCTAACCACAGGAGACTATGAGCGTGACCCAGCAATATGATGCTATCGTCATCGGTGCCGGCGTGTCCGGCCTGTATGCTCTCTATAAACTCCGCCAACTCGGCCTCTCGGCGCGGGTTTTCGAGGCTGGCACCGATATCAGCGGCACCTGGTACTGGAATCGCTACCCCGGAGCCCGGTTCGACTCTGAGAGCTATTCCTACCAATACTCCTTCTCGCAGGAATTGATAGACGAATGGGAGTGGAGCGAGCATTTCTCGGGCCAGCCAGAAATCGAGCGGTATTTGCATTTTGTTGCGGATAAATTCGATCTCAAGCCCTACATCGAGTGCCGCGCCCGTGTCGCTAGCGTAATGTACAACAAAGCCGACAAGCGGTGGGAGATTGAGACTCAGAACGGATTGCGCGCTCGGGCGCGCTACGTGATCTGCGCTACCGGGCTGCTTTCGGCGCACCAGTTTCCGGATTATGCAGGGGTTGAAGACTTTGCAGGCCTGTCGCTGCACAGTGCACGCTGGTCGAAAGAACCGGTTGATTTCACGGGCAAGCGTGTTGGCATCATCGGCAGCGGTCCGACTGGCGTCCAGATCATTCAGTCCATTGCCCCCGACTGTGCACAGCTGACCGTTTTTCAGCGCACTGCGAATTGGTGTACCCCGCTCCGCAACCGCCCGATTAGCGCGGGGGAACAACGGGCGCTCAAAGAAAAAGCGCATGAGATTTTTGCGCTATGCAAACGCACCTGGGCCGGCTTTATTCACGAGCCGGACCCGCGCGCCGCGATGGACGTGCCGAAAGAGGAACGCTGGACTCGCTATCAGGAGTTGTACGAGCGCGGCGGTTTCGCGCTGTGGCTTGGGAATTACAGTGACTCATTTATATCACAGGAAGCTGCTGATGAAGTTGCCGAATTCCTCGCCAGCAAGATCCGTGAGCGCGTCACCGATCCGGTGATGGCCGAGAAACTGATACCGAAGCACACGTTCGGTACGAAGCGTTGTCCTGGCGAGAAGAACTACTACGAGACTTTCAATCGCGACAATGTCGGATTGGTTGATTTGCGGGCAACACCGATTACGAAGATCACCCCAACCGGGATCGAAACCGACAACGAGGTGCATGAACTCGACGTTATTATTTATGCCACCGGCTTTCATAGCGTTACCGGCGAGCTCATGCGTATGGATATTCGCGGTCAACACGGTCGTACCCTGCAAGAGCATTGGTCCGACGGGCCGCGAACAAACCTGGGCGTTCAGTTCTCGGGCTTCCCGAACCTATGGGCCATCATGGGGCCGCACAACCTAGCGCTGTTTTGCAATATCACACGCTGCGTCGAGAGCAACGTCGAATGGATCGTCGAGTGTATCCGCTATATGCGCGAGAACGGTTTCGAGACCATGACCGCGATCGCCGAGGCTGAAGACGCCTGGACCAAGCGCTGCTATGAATCGGCCCAAGGGCTGCTCATCAATGACATGCAAGATTCGTGGTTCTTTGGCAGTACGAATCCTGAGAACGTGCGCGGCCGCTTCCTCTTGTTTGCCGGTGGCGTTCCACTCTACCGCGAGATCTTTGCTGACGTTGCGGCTAAGGGGTACGAAGGCTTCGATCTGAGCTAGTGAGCCCTGGACCCGAGCGCGATATGGGCTTTACTGCTCGATCCAAAGTCGTGCTCTGGCACTTGTCACGTTATAGAACTGGCGGTTCTAACTTTCCCACTTCGGTTGGTTTTTTAGATTCCCAGGGGGCTCTTACAGGACGGGCGAGGGCATTCGGGTAGACACCCACGATTTCTGCGCGCCGCTCAGGCTGCACTGCGCCGCAGGGCTCAGAGTGGACACCGCCAAGAGATCGTGGCGCAGGGTGCCAATTGATATATCAGGACAATTCCTATGCATGGACTTGAAGGCGTGAAAGTACTGGAGTTGGGGGCGATGGTGTCTGCTGCCTACGCCACGAAATTAATGGCCGACCTCGGCGCGGATGTCATCAAAGTCGAAGAGCCTGGCGGCGATCCCGGGCGCCAACGCGGCCCGTTCCCAGGTGGGGTGATCGACCCGGAACAAAGCGGCCTCTTCTTGTCCCTGAATACCAACAAAAGAGGTGCGACACTCGACCTGAGCCACCAAAAGGATGAACTGCACCGGCTCGTACGTTGGGCGGATATCCTGGTGCACAACTATCCGCCAGGTGAGATGGCCACCCGCGGGATCGCATACGATACATTTCGTGAGCTGAACCCGCGCCTCGTGATGTGCTCCATCACACCTTTTGGCTTGACCGGGCCACACAAGGATTACCATGCCTATGAGTTAACCTTGGCACATGCCGGTGGCTGGGCGTGGTTAAGTCCCGGCGCGTCCGATCGCCCAGATCTCCCGCCACTCAAAGCCTTCGGCCAGCAATGTGATTTTCAAGGCGGATTAGCCGCCGCGACTGCTACTCTTGCTGCGTACACGCAGGCACTGTCGGCTGGAAGAGGCGAGCATATTGATCTCTCCGTACAAGCATTTATTGCCTCGTTCCTGGAGCAGGCGATTGTCTATTATAGCTACCTGGGGCGAGTCGCCTCGCGTTTGGGGCAGCGCTACATGTATCCATGGGGCATGTACGAGTGCCAGGATGGGCTCATCTTCCTGGTCTGTGCAGAAGAGGACCAGTGGGAACGCTTGGTGGAGCTCATGGGCAATCCCGAGTGGACCAGCTGGGATATTTTTTCCGGACGCACCAATCGCATTAAGAATCAGGATGCGCTCAGGGTGTATGTGGAAGAATGGACGCGCCAATGGAAGGTGGAAGACTTGTTCCATGCCGGACAAGCGCGGCGGCTGTGCTTCGCGCCAGTGTTGACGATGGCAGGCTTAGCGCAACAAGAGCAATTGCGCACCCAGAACTTCTTTATCGACGTCACGCATCCTCGCGCCGGCACGTTGACGCATTTTGGCGCGCCATACCAGTTGCACGAACCGTGTTGGCGGATACGCCGCGCCGCGCCGTTGCTGGGGGAACATAACGCTGAAGTTGCAAACTTAGCCCAAGAATCGCTGGAGTCACCTGCTTCATCATCCGCAGACCTGCGTTCCAGTCTGCCGAGTTTGCCCAGTTTACCGCTGGCCGGTCTTCGGGTCGCGGACTTTTCCTGGGTGTGGGCGGGACCGTACTGTACCATGCAGCTGGCCTATCTCGGTGCGGAGGTCGTCAAGATCGAATCGCACGCTCATCTGGATCTGATGCGACGCCTACCGATTGCGCCAAAAGGAGTGAAGCCTGGGTATGATGCGTCTGGTCCATTTAGCCAATGGAACCAGAGCAAAAAAAGCGTCCAGCTCAACTTGAGAAAGGCGGCAGGTCTTGCACTGGCGAAGAAACTGATTCAGCACAGCGATGTAGTCATTGATAACTTTGCCACAGGGGTCATGGAGGACATGGGGCTCAGCTACGAGGAGTTGAAGAAGCTGAAGCCTGATCTGATCGTGGTCTCAATCTCCGGCTACGGTCATACTGGTCCGCTCAAAGAGTATATGGGCTACGGTCCGGCCATTCCGCCGCTGACAGGATTGTCAGCCTTGACAGGCTATCAAGATGGTCCACCGCAAGAGCTTGGCGTGTCTATTGGCGATCCCAATGCCGGCATCACGGCGGCAGCCGCCATCTGTGCCGCCCTCGCCGCGCGCAAACGCACAGGACGCGGGCAATATATCGACGTGGCGTTATGGAGCGCCGGGACGGTGTTAGCCGTGGAGGGATGGATGGAGTATGCCATGAACGGCACGGAACCGCCGAGACGGGGCAACCGTGATGTCTGGATGGCACCGCACAACTGTTTCCGCTGTCATGGGGAAGACGCATGGGTAGCGATCGCGTGCGGCTCCGAAGAAGAGTGGCGAGCACTGTGCCGAGCGATGGGGCAGCCGCAGTTTGCGGATGACCCACGTTTCCGCACTGCTCAGGATCGCAAGACGTATGAGAATGAATTGGAGCAGAATATCACCGCCTGGACAACGCAGCATGACCGCTGGGAGATCACCCACACATTGCAGGCCGCAGGTGTGGCGGCCTTTCCGTCAATGAGCAGCAAAGATTTGGTGGAAGATGCGCACCTGAATGAGCGTGGATTTTTTGCGCGTCTGCCGCATCCGCAGGTGGGCACCCAGACACACACCGGGATTCCGTGGATTTTGGCCAATGCACCGCAGGGGGTCCGCTCTCCTGCCCCGCTGCTCGGTCAACACACGGATGAAGTGTTACGTGACGTGTTGCAGTATACGGCCGAAGACATTGCCCAGCTGAGAGCACAGCAGGTGTTGTACTAGAAAGAGGAGTCGCAGTTCGTATGGCTGATCATTTTCTGTACGAGAAGGACGGTGCGGTGACGACCATAACCTTTAATCGCCCGGAGCGGCGTAACTGCCTCAACCAGGAGGTCATGAACGAGCTCGAAGGTCTCTTACGCAACGTGCGTAACGATCCCGAGGTACGTGTCCTCATTGTCACCGGAGTCGGCGCAGCGTTTTCGGCAGGTGCAGACACCTCGGCGGTGAAGGGTCTCGGTAGGGAGGAACGGGCACGCGTGTTCTCGGCCAGAAGCGGCGCGGCTGGCGCGGTCGGCCGCGAGGCGCGCGCGGTCGGCCGCGCAGTCGGGCGCCTTTTCGATCAGATCACACGCCTGGACTGCATGACGATTGCTGCCGTGAATGGCTATGCGGTGGGAGGCGGATGGGCGCTTGCCGTCGCCTTCGATTTTATCGTGGCGGTCGAGCAGGCCGAGTTCTGGGCTCCAGAGGTCGAATTAGGAGCCGCGTTCCTGGGGGGACCAGCGCAGATCATGGCGGCGCGGCTGGGACCCTGGCGGGCGAAAGAGGCGATGATCCTGTGCCACCATTTCACGGCGCGTGACCTGTATAACGTGGGGATGATCTATCGGGTGGTGAAGGACGGCGAACTGCCTCCCGTGGTCCGCGAGCTGACCCAGGAATTGCTGGCGTTGCCGCATAATGCAGCGACCAAAACGAAACATTTCGTGGACGGCATCTTCATCGGGCCGCGATTGTACTAGACTCAGCATATAGATGGCGGACGTGTTCACCGGGCTTCGCATTTTATATGCTGAGGTTTACCGCTTTAATATAACTAGACAAAGACGTATAGAGAAATGTTATGAATCAAGAAAAAAACCCATTTCTGTTGCAGATGTCCGCTGATCAAATGATGTCCCGAGCACGAGAGATGACTGGCATCGATATCATCGATGAAGCGGCCGTTGAACCGTTCCGGATCTTACATGCCTCGTATAACACCGATGCCTGCCTGCATGAACAGGGCGCGCTTGCCATTGAAAAAAAATTAGTGCGCCTGCTGTGTAACCGGTTGCGGATGCAACGGGATTTTGCCCAGCACCCGGAAATTGCAGAGATTCAGATTAAAAGTCCGGTCTTTGTCTATGGCCTGCTGAGAAGCGGCACAACCAAGGTCCAGAAGCTCCTGGCGGCATCAGGAGATTTTCACTATCTGCCCTTTTGGAAGACGCATAACCCGTCGCTGCTAACCGGGTCACTGACTGAGTCCCCGCAAGCCCGTATTGATGAAGCGGAAGCATTTATCCGCTGGTTCGATAGGATGTCACCGGATGCCAAGTTAGGGCATCCTTTCAGCACATTTGAACCGGAGGAGGAAAGTATATTACTGGAACACTGCTTGATAAGCGGTGTTTTTATCGCGTTTAGTACTCTGAGCAGTTATATGCAATGGTTTGCCACCCAGAACCCGACCCTTACCTTAGAATACCTGCGCGATATGCTGAAGTACCTGCAATGGCAATCGGGTGAAAACAAACCCTGGGTCTTAAAAAGTCCTCTGTGGTGTGGACTTGAACCGTTTATTTTGGATGTCTTTCCGGATGCCCGGCTGCTCATGACCCATCGTACTCCGCACCGGACCGTCCCGAGCATGTGCCGTTTATTGGATACCTTTCACGCCCCTTTTTCAGACAAGAAGCCGGAATATGAAACGATAAGAATGGGTCTGGCGATGGGATTGGAGGAACATCTGAAGATCAGGCAACGCCTGCCAAACCTGAAGATTCTGGACATTCACTATGATGAAGTCACCGGCTCCAGTGATGACCTAGCCACAAAGATATATAATTTCTGCGGCATGCCCGTGCGGGATGAGACCTTCCAAAACATCCTGAACTGGGAGGCAGCGAATCCCATCCACAAATTCGGCGCTTTCACATATGACCAGGTGGACTATCAGTTGACTCCCGAACTTATTAACGAGCACTTCGCCGCGTATCTTGAGTTTCTGAAAAGCACTTTTCCTGACAATCAGACCTCCTGGTAAGGAGGAACACGCATATGACCGAGCATAGAGACTTGTACCGCCCATTGCTGTCTGGCGTCGTCGTCCTTGTCGTGCTGATCCAACTAACTCTGGGGCCGAGTCGGGTGTTTGCCCTGGAGCTGCAAAGTAAGGCGGACAGCATCGATCTTATGCTGTGCTACGGGACCGGCACCGATGCGATTGGAGATTCGACTCGTGCCGATCCCAAAGGGGAGGGGGCGGCCAGCTACGCCCAGTGTTTCACGGACGACGCGTCCTTTTCGGTCTGGTTTCCGGGCACGCCTTTTTCTGGTCCTCCAACCAATCCCCCCACGCCCTTTGCCCCCTAGTCTGAAGCGTGTTATGAAGCGCGCAATAATGAGGAGCAGCGATGAATACTATTCCCAAAACCAGCCGAGCCGCATGTATGACCGGCTTCAAAATACCACTCGAAATTCGTGAGGTGCCCATTCCAGATGAGATTGAACCGGGAGCGATCTTGGTCAAGAACGAAGTCGCCTCTATCTGTGGCTCGGATGTGCATCTATGGCAGGGGGCGCTCGCTGATACCTCGCGCCTCCAACTCCCGGTGATTCTGGGGCATGAAATGATGGGGCGGGTGGTTCGTATGGGGCCTGGGGTGCAAACGGATACAGCTGGACAAGCCCTGGCCGAGGGCGACCGGATTATCTGGACGCACGCCTCGTGCAGTAGCTGCTACATGTGTACAGTCGCCAATCAGCCGACTTTGTGCACTAAGCGGCGTCTCTACATGTTTACCAACTGTGAGAAGCCGCCGTATCTGATGGGTGGCTTCTCGGAATATTGCTATGTCGTGCCGACCGCTGGACGGGTGAAAGTCCCGGACGGGGTGTCGAGCGAGCTAGCCTCAGCCGCCAGTTGTGCCCTGCGCTCGGTGGTCCACGCGTTTGACCGTTTGGGACGGATTGAAAACCACGAAACTGTTGTGGTCCAGGGAGCGGGACCGCTGGGTCTATACTCGACCGCGATGGCACTCCGGGCCGGGGCGGCTCAAGTCATTGTGATCGGTGCCCCTGCTCAGCGTTTGGCAGTCGCCACAGCCTGGGGTGTGTCGCAGACCATCAATATTGACGACATCCCTGACGCCCAGGAGCGCCAGCAGCTGGTGACGTCACTGACCGACAAGCGCGGGGCAGATATCGTGATTGAAGCCTCAGGTGGGACAACGGCGTTTCCAGAAGGCGTCGCCATGATCCGGCGCGGAGGACGGTACGTCATCATCGGTCAGTTGGGAGCGCAAGAGGTCAGTTTTGCGCCGCGCTTTTTTGTTGAGAAGCATCTGACGGTAATTGGCGTCTTGTCTGGCGATACGGACCATTACTACAAAGCTCTCCAGTTTCTGCAGCTCAATCGTGAACGTTTTCGCTTTGAAGACATGCTGTCAAACCGCTATCGTCTGGACCAGATCAATGAAGCCATGGAAGCCATGCACGCGTTCCGCGAGATTAAACCAGTCGTCCTATTGTAAAGGTGGCCTCGGCCAGGCACACGAGCGAGCCGAGTTGATTAGTGCCGCGCACGGTACAGCCGACCTGATGGTGGTCTCCTATGGCTTGTGCCGCCGTCATCGGGCTAGCCGCTACCCAACACACGCTGAGTAACTTCCTGGTCGAAGTCAGCGGCAAGACCGGGACCAAGACTGGAACCTTGACCGCCTATCTCAATGCTGCCCATGTCAAACAATCCGGCGGCGCGGTGACTGGCGTAGAGGTCGCGCACGGGACCTACACGCTGCAAGTGGAAAAGCTCCAAGGAGCGTGGAAAGTGAAAGCTCTCGCGCCCGCGCCCAAGCTTGACACATTGTACCTTATCAGACGGAGCGGCTGGGCGGCCGCTTCCGTATGATCTCCTCCCCTCAAGCAGTATCGCAAACGTAGGTTTTTGCACGGATGCCCCTGCTAGTCCATCATAGCTGGACTATTCTTTCAACAAAATGGTTGACAACAATTTTGTTGAATATTATAATACAACAAAATTGTTGAGTAAGAGGATATCCATGAAATCATCTACTGGCCGCTGGGTCAGCGGCGACAACTTTTTCGATCGCGAGCGCGAGTTGCAGATACTGGAAACGCGGGTCCAAGACCGCAACCATGTGTTGCTGACCGGACAGCGGCGCATGGGAAAGACCAGTATCGTCCAGGAACTCGGACGCCGCCTTGAGGCCAAAGGGTGGATCTTTCTTTCTACTGATGTTGAGGGCGCGACCTGTGCGGAGGACGCGATTGCGTCTGTCGCAGCGGCCGTGCATCCCGTTCGCCCGATTGCGTCACGCTTTGCTACCACGATGCGGCGCTGGTTCAGCGACAAGGTCGAGGAGGTCAGTGCGGCCGAATTTCGCCTCAAGATCCGCGTCGGGCTGAATGCCGGAAGCTGGCGGCATTATGGGGAGCAACTGCTGCGCGATTGCGTCGCGCAGGACAAGCCGGTGCTGCTCGTCATTGACGAGTTGCCGATATTCCTCAAGCGAATACTGCACGGTGATGACGGCGCACGACGGGTTGATGAATTCCTGAGCTGGTTGCGCGGGGTGTTGCAAAGTATCGGGGATGGCTCTCTGGTCCTCATCGTATCCGGCAGCATCGGGCTCGAACCGCTCGTCAAGCGGCTCGGCATCCCCGACCGCATCAACCATCTCTCTCCCTTTCGTCTAGGGCCGTGGGACCGTAAGACCAGCGTCACATGTTTCGAGCAGCTTGCTGAGAGTTACGGATTACAGGTCGAGGACGGGGTAGCAAACGCAGTGTACGACGCGCTCGGCATCGGGATTCCCCACCATGTACAGTCCTTCTTCGCCCGATTGCGAGACCACACCATCATGCAGGGCCGGGACCGCGTGACGCTGGAGGATGTCAACACGATCTATCGCACCGCGCTTCTTGGACCTTCGGGGCAGAGTGATCTCATACACTACGAGACGCGCCTCAAGGAGGGGGTGGAAGAGAAGAGTTACTCTATCGTCATGGAGATTCTCGCTGAGGCGGCTACCCAGGAGGTGTTCACGCCGGGCGCACAGCGCTGCCTCGAACGGTTGTACTCGGTGGTGGTTGATGCTGCTGCCGGGCGCATTATGGACGCCCTCGATATCCTGGTACACGACGGGTATCTGGAAGCCAGCCTTGATGGCTATCGCTTCCCCTCGCGCTTGCTGAAGGACTGGTGGGCGGCGCGCTTTCGCGACCACCACATCCCCCTCGAACGCCGCCGTACTGACGACTGATTACTAGGGGATATACAATGAATGCCGTACGCAAAATTCGCAAGTTCAATCCAGGGACGCTCCAACCCGACGACGAGGTGAGAGAACAGTTCGTCGTCCGCCAACACGAACTCGACATCGTGCTTGAGGTCCTGCGCGGGAACATTGATGTGCCATCGTGCCAGCATGTTCTGGTGGTCGCCCCGCGTGGTCGCGGAAAAACCATGCTGCTGGCCCGCGTCGCCGCGGAGCTACGCGCTAACCCGGAACTCTCCGAGGGCCTGTTGCCGGTGCGGTTCATGGAAGAGAGCCAAGAGATTTTTACGCTGGCCGACTTCTGGCTCGAAACGCTGTTCCACCTCGCCAGGGAGAGCGAGGCGCGCAATCCCGCGTTCGCGCAGGAGTTACGCGAGACGCACGCCGCCCTGACCGGTCGCTGGCGCGAGCAGACGCTAGAAGAGCAGGCCCGCGCTGCTGTTCTGGAAGCGACAAACCGGCTGGGGAATAAGCTGGTGCTCATGGTCGAGAACCTGCAGACACTCTGCGAAAACGTGGACGCCGCCTTTGGCTGGAAGCTTCGTGGGGTCCTGCAGTCGGAACCCCAGATCATGCTGATCGCCACCGCCACCAGTCGTTTCGAGGGGCTGGACGATGCGCAGCAGCCATTCTTCGAGCTGTTCCGCATCGTTGGGCTGGAACCGTTGTCTACGGAAGAGTGTCGAGACCTGTGGCAAGTAATTAGCGGCGACACGGTGAGCAAACGCGAGATGCGGCCGCTTGAGATCCTGACCGGCGGGAGCCCCCGCCTCCTGGTCATTGTTGCCGGGTTTGGGCAGCACCGGTCCTTGCTCCAGTTGATGGAAGAGCTGGTGACGTTGATTGACGAACATACCGAGTATTTTCGGAGTAATATGGAAGTCTTGGCGAAGACCGAACGGCGCGTGTATATCGCGGTGATCGACCTCTGGCAACCGTCAACCACTGGCGAGATTGCGGCGCGGGCGCGCATGGATGTTCGTGCCGTATCGGCCCTGCTCGGCCGACTCGTCAACCGAGGTGCGGTCATACCGAAGGGGAGCGGCAAGAAACAGCAGTACGTCGCTGCCGAACGTCTTTACAGCATCTACTACAAGCTCCGGCGCGAACATGATGAGGCGGCTGTCGTACAAAACCTGATTCACTTCATGGTGGCGTTCTACAGCGAATCCGAACTGGCTGAAATGTCTGGCGCATTCGTTGCGGAGGCGGCGCAGTCGCGGGCGATTCGCGAAGGCATTGAGCGAGCGGTCGCCGAACTGCCGGAACTCGACCGCATCTTCTCTTCAGCGGAACAACGCTTGCAAGAGATCTTAGCGACGTTCGAGGAGGGGGAGTTCGAGAAGGTTATCGAGACCGTGGACCAGGCGTTCACTGCTCGGAGCGCAAATTTGTCTCACGTACCAGAGTTATTGATTGCTCGGGCATTTCTTATAAAAGCGATGGCGTATAAGGAACTGGACGATTCCCTGGCGGAGATAGCGGCCTATGACGAGGTGGTCACCCGTTTTGGTGCCAGTGATAGCCCACGGGTTCAGGTGCTGGTGGCCTGGGCGCTGAGCGGAAAGGGCGATGCAGAAAGAGAGCGGGGAGAGGTGGCGGCGGCGATAACGGCCTATGACGAGGTAGTCGCCCGTTTTGGTACCAGTGATAGCCCACGGGTTCAGGTGCTGGTGGCCTGGGCGCTGAGCGGAAAGGGCGAGGTAGAAAGAGAGCGGGGAGAGGTGGCGGCGGCGATAACAGCCTATGACGAGGTAGTCGCCCGTTTTGGTACCAGTGATAGCCCACGGGTTCAGGTGCTGGTGGCCTGGGCACTGAGCAGAAAGGGCGATGTGCAAACCGAGCGCGGCCACACGGAAGAAGCTCTGCACACATGCGAAGAACTCGAACGAAAACTCGACTCCTTGCCTGACGGTGAGAAAACTGAGTGTGAGTGGCAGGTAAGGTGTCTGCGGACGAAGGCGTTATTGGTTCAAGAAAACTCCTGGGCGGCTATGGAGGCGTTCCGCTCTGTGTATGATGTGTTCGTACCTGACAAAATGATGAGCGAGATGCTCCACTTTGTGCCCGATTTGGTCGCAATGGGCGCCTCGGCGCCTGACCTTGTCGAGATTCTGTCGAGCGACAAGGTCAAATCCGATACGTTACTACCCCTCATCGTTGCCCTCCGCGAGTATCATACTGGCGAAGCGGAGCGCGCGCCTGAGGAGGTACGGGAGGTCGCGGCGGATATCATTGAGCGGATCGAGGAGCGAATCGAGGCAAGAGCATCGAAGAAAGGTTCTTCGGCTTCCTGAATCTTTCAGGAGAGCTACAAGCGGCTATCGGCAGACACGCCGATGAGCGCGGGTCGGTGACCCTGGTCGGCGGCGAGCGGCCCGCTTGCCCACCCATCATAAACGCTGTTATGACTCACAATCTGGAAGGGCGGGGCATCTTGTTTCTATTCAATCGGGCGGGATCTAGATCTAGGAGCCGGGCGGGGCGGATATGACAAGCGAAGAACTCATACTAGTGTATAAGGCCGGGGAGCGGGTTTTTCGGGGGGCGGATCTGAGCAAGGCGCACCTCCGAGCGGCTAAGCTGTTCGGCGCGGACCTGAGCGGGGCTATCCTGACAGCGGCCACCCTGACCTGGGCGAAGCTGGAGGGGGCGAGCCTGTCTGGGGCTATCCTCATAGCGGCCACCCTGACCCGAGCGAAACTCACCGGGGCGGACCTGTCTGGGGCCAACGGGTGGGGGGCCAATCTGAGCAACGCGAACCTCACCGGGGCGGATCTGAGCAGCGCGCACCTCCGAGGGGCCACCTTGACCTGGGCGGATCTCACAAAGGCGAACCTGAGCGGGGCGAACCTGACCCGTGCGAACCTGACAGCGGCTATCCTCACAGGGGCGAACCTGTCTGGGGCTATCCTCATAGACACGGACCTGTCCGGCACGGACCTGTCTGGGGCTATCCTCGTAGGCGCGGACCTGACCCGAGCGCACCTCCCAGACGCGGACCTGTCTGGGGCGGATCTCACACGGGCCACCGGCTTGCAGCTGGCGCGGGGATGGAACGGGACCCGTTAGGCTGTCAAAACCTAGAGCAAAACTGAAACAGCCGAAAACCCCCTGTCGCGGGCGGGCTGCGAGGCTTGCCGAGTGGCCAGCTCAACACTAGGCTTCAGGGGGGGAAGGGGGTGGAAACGGTCCGGAAAAGAGGAGAAAATGCAGCCGTGGTGATGAATTTAGGGCTCAAGATCAGCTGGGGAAGCAAAAAACCGTCAATTTTGTATCTTCGGCTGGTCGCTGGCCTGCGATATCACGGCTTGCCCCCCGTCAAAATATCGCCCAAATCCGGCCGCCTCGCGGCCTTGAATTAAATCCAAAAAAAGCCCCCTTCCTTGAATAGCCCGCGCCGCTCGCCTGACCCGCGTGATTACGTCTGATAAATGTGTATTATATCGCCCCCCACCCCCTCACAAAGTAGGCAAGAGGAGGACACCTCCTCAATTTCAGGCTAAGGAGAAGACACGATGCGCCGCACGCCCTCCTGGACTCTCCCCCTCGCGGTCCTTCTCGTCGCCCTCCTGCTGAACGGCGGACGGCCGCACGCCGCCCCCGCTGCGGCCGTTCAGCAGCTTCAGCACCTCTACGCCGAATTCCTGACCTTCAAAAACGATCCGGACTTCCATGCCGTCGGATATGGCCCGTGTTGTCGGTACTACGCGTGGATGAAGAAAGTGGAGGCTCTGCGAGGCGGTAAAACGGGTGGCTTTCTCGCCCACTTCGGGATTGGGCCGGGGGATCTCATCCTGCTCGGCCGGGAGTACTCCCAAGGCCGCGGCCACGGCGACACGGCGCAGTATTTCGAGTCCCTCATAGCGGAGAAGGCCGCGGCCAGGCGCGCCGTCCAGTGAGGCCCGTTCTAGGCGGCTGCAGACCGCCCAGACCGCTGCGGCTGATAATTGGGTATTATGTCCGTCATCGACACGCAAAAAAGCCGCTGGAGTTCTCAGTCAGCGGCTTTTCTGCATGCTGGTCTCCCTCGGGAGAGGAACCAGGAACGGACATTGGACGAGGGATAATCCTATCAACGCGGCGGCCCGCTTGCAAGCCTCCGGCTGGGGACCCGCCGCCCGCCGGACCTGGGCGGGTTGCGTCTGATAATCGGGTATTATGTGCACTGTGTGTGTTGCCTTGAGGGAGATCCCGCGCCCCGCCTGGCTCCTCGATCTGGAACCCCGCCGCCTGAATAGCAACAAGCTGCCGCCCGGTTCCCCCGCCCGGTCCCATTTTGTGACGGGGGTATCGCGTATCCCGGACACAGAATACCGGGACGAGTAAAAAGCACACATTTGCCCCTGTCCGGCCGCCGCTCGGCGGCCGCGGCTGGTGTGTCAGCAAACGTCCCTTTAGTCGGCGCTCGCCTGAACCGCTTTGAGGGCACAGATACAACCTGCGGTGGCTGCTAGTGTTCTAACCCAATGCACCAATTGCCATTGGCTAAGCGCATTCGCTAGCTCCGTTGCCGGTACGGCACCTTCAGCCAATGCTGCATTTGCTCCACTGAAGTAGATGGGAAACGTTGCGAGCATGCAAAGCGCGCAAATAGATGCCGCGATGAGCCAGTTTTTACTCGGCATCTTCTTCCAGATTGCCAGCCCCAAAGCTAACCATGTGATACCCGTTGCACTAAAACCGAGCGGCATCATAAAGCTTGCGATGTGACCTGAGTTATCGCGAAAAATCGAAACAAAAGATGCCGGTTCAAGCGCCTGCCAGTAAGGCACCAATCCCATAGCGAGAAGGAGCAGAGCGCCCGCCAGTAAGCCCAGGAGCACCGTTGCGATTTGTGTTGGTATGTTCATTTCTCTTTCCTCCTACTATGCGCCGGCGGCCTTTACGCAGCGCCCTGGGCACCGGTGTTTTGCTACATCCGCTCAATGAAGGCGCCGGCGTCACAGTACGCCAGGGCCTGGCTGCTGGTCTCGCCTATCCGCTCGATCAGCGTCCACTTCCCGCCGCCCCACCGCTCCGCGTACAGGAGCCAGGACCGATTATTGCTCTTCAGGATGCGGCCCGAAATCGTCAAAGCCCGCTCCTGGTCGTACACCCGCCACTGTGGGATAGCGGGGTCCGGGACGTTCTCGATCTTTTCAACGGTGAACATATCCCCTCCGATCTGGCTGGCTGGCCGTGATTTAAGCTGCATTGCGATGCAATTCCTAGACCCCCCCACCCATTTTTTCTTCCTGCTCTCACTCGGACCTGGAACAGGAAGAAAAAAGGAGGCGTAAGCCCCTGGAGCGAAGCGGAAGGCATATTGCGGGCATAGCTCCGCCCTCACGGTGTCAAACATGACAGGTTGCCGAAGGCGTTCTGGCGTGTTTGCTGGTTCAGGCGGTGGATAAGGCGGGTAGAGTGTCCCCCGGAGGGGCCTTTGTAGTGGGGGGGGCGGGGGTTTTTGGGCGAGCGGAGCGCCCAAAAAGGGCCGCATACGCGGAGCGTACTCGCGCGCGCGGATTAAATACGATTAAAAAACGATTAGCGGATTTTGGCCGATTTTCTAAGTGCTAGGCTGGGCTGGATTTTTGAGGAATATCGGCACGGGGTGCGTACCTCGTATACCGTGCCTCGGTCGCTCGTATACCGTGCCGGCCTACCTCGGATGCCACGCCTATTTCCGCCGGCGAGCTGGAGGCCGGCGGCGCAGCACCAGCGGGCCGGGGGGGCTACGCTTAGAGGCCGTGCTGCACGCCGAGTTGGCGGCGGTGCGCGTCGCTCAGGGGGTGGCCTTGGCGCGGCATCGGGAGCAGCAGCGGGCGCGGCGTGATCGGTGGCTGGAGCGGGAGGCGGCGCGGCCTGAGCGGCGTCCGTAACATCATCCACCGGAGGGGGGGGCACGGCAGCGGCCCGGCCTTCCCCCGCCCGCGTGATTGCGTCTGATAATGTGCTATTATGTCCAGCGGCGCAGTAGTGAGCGCGCGCGGGGCTGAGGCTGTATCCCGCTGGTACCCCCCCCGCCCGCTCTCGGTGTCTAAAGAGTCAAGCTGAGAAAATCGCCCGAGTAAGGAGGTAGAGATGAAGCGACTGAAAGTCCTCAGGGGCGGGGCCGCCGTGTGTGGGGTGTTGCTGCTCGCCGCGCCCGCTCTGGCCGCGCAGCACGGGGGTCACGCCGAAGGCAAAGCTGGTCACGCCGA
Organism: Binatia bacterium; assembly: GCA_965231765.1. GTDB lineage: Bacteria > Desulfobacterota > Binatia > Bin18 > Bin18 > JAAXHF01. Next base: position 407,573 of record OZ246887.1, on the reverse strand, counting down.
CCGCCGAATCGAGCGGCTGCAAGAGCGGCTCGGCCTCTCGGCTGAGCAAACCGAAGCGGTGCGGCAGCTTTTTGACCAGGCGCGGGCCACCCGCAAAAAACAACGGGCGGCGCTGCACGAGGCGTTAGCCCAGCTCTTGACCGCCCCGCAGCTCGAGCAATTCAAAGCCTTACGGGCCGAACGCAAAGCCGCACACAAAGCTGCGCACGCCGCACACGAAGCTGAGCGGGCCGCCGCCCCCTGATCTGCAATCCTGAGCCCGGCGGCTGCGAGCTCGTCCCGCTGATCGTGCTGCGGCTCTCCCTCCCCCGCGCCGCCGGAAAGGGTCCTCAGAAATCCGCTTCTGACCGATAAGACGGAGATCAAACCGCAAAAAAGCCGCTGGGATCTTACGGCAGCGGCTTTTCTTCCTTCTGGGCTCCCTAGGAGAAGAGCCAAAAGGCGGTCTTGATGAGGCATAACTCTATCAACGCGGCGGCCGGCGTCAAGGCTCTGGCGGGGGACCCGCCGCGTGCCTGCCCCGCGTGATTGCGTCTGATAATTCTGTATTATGTCAACTCTCCGGCTTGATTTCATTGGGCTTTTTCGACGGGCTCCAGCCACCCTCAAAAACCCTAGAAAATAGTGCCCTGTTAGCGGGGGAGTTAGCACTTTTGAAACAGCAGGTTTCTACACGAATGCTTCCGCTCTGGCCTAAGCACGGCTTGAGTGAGAGACACCGCATTCACGGTTGCTGTGGACACCATTACCGTTCACGAAATAGGCAATGACTGAATTGTCTCGAACCAGCCATGCTAAGAGAGAAGGAAAGGATTGCAGAAAAAAGGAACGCAAAATGGAAGAGCAACCATCCTATGAGACTCTTTTAACCCAGGCGGAAGCTCTCCCTCCACAGGATCTTTCGAAGCTGGTGAATACTCTCGGTCGCCTGTTGGTGGAGAAATATGGGAAATGGGCGGATCTGAACAGGCTGGACGAAGCCCAAGACTATATCGAATGGGTTCGTTGCTGTGACTCGCATCATGCCGACGGGAGCCGCAAGAGCCTGGAAGAGTTTCTGGCTGATCTTGCATCTGAATAGGTGGGCTTCGCGCCTCAACCCATCCGACGAAACTCAATAACTTGACAGCACGTCCCATCCCGATCTGCGGGCTACCTTTACTCCCCCGTAGGGGGGAGGTTCAAGGTCGCCTCGGCCAGGCACACGAGCGAGCCGAGTTGATTGGTGCCGCGCACGGTACAGCCGACCTGATGGTGGTCTCCTATGGCTTGTGCCGCGGTCACCTCGCCCTGCAGAGTCACCACATGCCCGGCCCGAAACGGCTCGATGGCGCGCATGAGCAAGCGGCCGCCGGAGTAAAACGCGGACAGCGGAAACGACAGGGTGAGCATCTGCTCCACATAGGACATGGTGGCTGGCCCAGCGTTGACGGCCCCGCCAAAAATGTTTCGGCGCGCAAACTCCTCATCCGTATGGATATTGCTCGTCATGAGCCGGCCCGCCAACTGGACATTGTTATAACCCAGAATCGTGTCCTGACTCTCCGTGACCTGGAGCGCCGGCAGCCGAGTGCCCAGCGTGGCATGTTCGGCCGTCAGCATCCGATGCGGCGCGGCCACGGGGTGCCCGGGCTTGACCGTAATGCCCCCTGGCTCGGACCCACCCGAGTCGGGCACGGTCTTCTGCCCCTGGGCATAGGCGAAGATGCAGGTGTAATCGTATTCGGCGACCATGACCCCGCGCTGGTTGACCGCTTCTACGTGAAAGGTCACAAACTTGTTGCCGCGTCGTTCATACTTGTCCAGGACCCGGCGTGTGGCGGTGATGCAATCGCCAACCACGACCGGCGCATGCCACCGAATGTCGCACTTGGCAAACGGTGTCTGGCGGCGTGCGGTCTTGGAGTCTTCGAGCGCCACACAACCGTTGTTCTCCGCCAGGTCGTAGCGCAGCAGCGGCGCATAGGCCAACACCATGCTTGGCATGGCCAGGACTTTGGCTGAGTTTTCGGCCGATTTTTCGGCCAAGTTTTCAACTGGATTTTCGACTGGGTGTGTCGCATCGTTTGCCTGCCCCAGTTCCGCCCCACGGGCATGCTGGGTGGCACGGGCGTACTCACGAAGCGTGTCCAGGGTGATGGTGACCGTGGTCTGGGTTCCGGTCTGACCGATAGCCACTGCGTCATAGTCCCACAGCTTCTCGTGCTCGTTTGGCATACACACCTCCCTGTCGTTGCTCGTCCGTACCGGCTGTGTTCAATACTCCATAAGGTTTCGGTACAATCGGCCCAAGGTCAAGTCATGAAAGACATAACAATAAAGGGCGCACGCGTACATAACCTCAAGGGGATAGACATATCCATCCCCAAGAATACGCTTATTGTGGCAACAGGCGTGAGCGGATCAGGCAAATCCAGCCTTATGTTCGACATCGTATTCGAGGAGGGCCGTAGGCAATACCTACAGTCTTTAGGCATGTTTTCAGGGATAGCGGACGAGGACAGATTCGACGCCATATCAGGTATAGGCCCGACGGTCGCTGTACAGCAGAACATCATCCGCCAGAGCAACCCGCGTTCAACTGTGGGCACAAAGACCAACATACTAGCTATGCTTGGCGTGCTGTACGCGAGCGACGGCATCAGTGCCTGCTCCGCGTGTGGGACTCCGGTGGGCGACAATCTGATTTGCGGGCAATGCGGACATACGGAAGAGCGATTCGGCGCCAGTTATTTTTCCTTTAATGCGCCGAATGGGATGTGCCTGAAATGCTCCGGGCGCGGGGCATACTTTGAGATGAACCTGAAAAAGCTGATTCCGGATGACCGCATTACTCTTCAACAGATTTTTGACAGCGTCGATATCATGCCCTATTTTTATAGAAAGTTTGCTGATTATATAAATATTCCGTTTTCACAAATATCCGATGAAGTGAAAGAAGAAATACTCTATGGCCATCCTGTTAATAATAAATATAAAAGGCGCAGCCTGAGCATAGCAAGAATCCTGCAAGGCCGTGTTTTCAGCGGCACAGATACTGCTGGTCTTGCCGCCATAATCGCGTGCTCGGATTGCCATGGACTACGCATCGGAGAGGAAGGCCGGCGTGTCCTTTTAAACGGAAAGAATATTGGGGAACTCGGCAGGATGACGATAGCTGAAATGCAGTCTTTCCTTGAAGTTCTGCTGAAGCAAAAAAAGGTCACAGCATTCGGGAAAAACCTGCTTAGCGAAATCCTGCGTAAGACCCGTCACTTGATACAGATCCGCTTGGGTCATCTGACCCTGTACAGAGAAATGCCAACACTCTCCGGCGGCGAGATACAACGGCTCTTTCTGACTTCCCACCTGGACTCAGGCATGGACTCTCTCATCTATATACTCGATGAACCCACGGTAGGGCTGCATGAGTCAGAAAAAACCGAGCTTTTGAAATCGATCCGCGATCTGAAGGAATTGGGCAATACGGTCATCGTCGTGGAACATGACAGAAACACGATTGAAATGGCTGAACATATCATTGACATAGGGCCAAAAGCCGGCATACAAGGCGGCCAAATTGTCTATCAGGGTGATTTGCCTGGTCTGCTGCAATGCCAGGAATCCATAACTGGTCAATATCTCACTGATAGTATGGCCACGCCTGTCAGGACAGCGGATCGAAAGACAGTCATCGACAGTCTTACCCCCCCTTTGACACTCCGTCATGCAAGAACCAACAATCTACAGGATGTGACGGTATCCTTTCCTCTGGGAGTGCTTGTCGGGATTGCCGGAGTCTCAGGAAGCGGCAAGAGCTCACTTGTTTCGGATACACTCATCCCCCTGCTGAAAGCATATTTTCATGAGCAATGGCAAAATGGAGAAGACGGGCAAAATGGAGAAAACGGGGAAACGGATATTACAGAAAATGACGCTAATAACGATGATGTCGAATTAGCCGTGGGTGAGACAGTAGCTGATAAGCTGGAAGGTATGGAACATATATCAGGTTACGCTGAGGTTTCCCAGGCACCAATCGGCAGGCACCAGAACTCTAACCCAGCATCCTATACAGGCATCTGGGATAAAATCCGCAGAATTTTTGCCAAACAGCCGGAAGCTGTTCAGAAAGGATATACACCAGGATTTTTCTCCTTTAATTCAAAGGGTGCCTGTAAAGTCTGTAAAGGGAGCGGACAAGAGAGTCTCTGGCTTGGTGGAAATTTCTTTGTCCACAATACCTGCAAGGAGTGTCACGGGAAACGCTATCATGCTGAAGCGCTTTCCATCACATACAAAGGCAAGAATATTGCTGATGTCCTTGCAATGCGGGTATCGGAGGCTGTCAATTTTTTTGAGGATCATTCAGGAATTATTGCTAATCTCAAGGTCATAGAACGTATCGGGATGGGCTACATTGGGCTTGGCCAACCAGCTCCCAGCCTGAGTGGAGGCGAGGCGCAGCGAATCAAACTCGCCAAAGAGATAGGCAGACGGCGCAAAGGCAATATTCTGTACGTATTGGACGAACCCACGACGGGCCTCAGCCGCTACGACACCGCTCAGCTCATTCAACTCTTGGACGAGCTTGTTGCACGGGGTAATTCGGTCATTGTCATCGAGCATGATCCAATAGTTTTATCATCCTGTGACTGGATCATTGAACTCGGCCCGGGTGCCGGGACAGACGGAGGCAGGATCATTGCGGAGGGTTCTCCCCAGGCACTGAAACGCGATCCGAGATCGGTAACAGGTAGATATCTGTAATGCAAAGAGACTCCTGGCCCACCCAGGAATGGCAGACTGCGGAGCCGGAATCCGTGGGCATGCGTCCGGACAAGCTTCTTGAGCTGGATAAGGCATTACGCTCCCAGTATAGAAGCATCAATGGGATGGTAGTCGTAAGGAATGGGTATACTGTCTTTGAAAGATATAACAACGGCTTTGGTCCTGGTGATACCCACACTGTTGCCTCAGTGACAAAAAGTTTTACATCTGCCCTGATCGGCATTGCCATTGATGCAGGCTACATCAAGGATGTCGAGCAGAAAGTATTGGATTTTTTCCCGGAATATAGTCCCGGTGCAGGTGAGCTACACAAACGTACAATACGCATACGACACCTGCTTACTATGACAGCGCCAATTGCCTGGAAAACAGGCGCAAAGGGGTACGAACCGCTGGACAGACTCCGCAGACAACGGGACTGGGTCATGTTTATCCTTACCCTGTTAGGTCGAAACGGACAGTTTGGAAGATTTCAGTATAGCAGCGCAGCTTCTCATCTGCTGTCAGCCATCATAACGCGTACCACAGACATGTGTGCCCGTGCGTTTGCCAATGATCGCCTGTTCCGTCCTCTCGGAATGAGACACATACCGGATCATGACATGAAATCGTTCTCACTCGATAATGTTTTTGGAAAAAATGTAACCGGATGGATCAAAGACCCGCAGGGCAACAGCACCGGGGGATGGGGACTGTGCATCACTCCCAGGGATATGGCCCGTTTCGGGTTCCTGTATGTAAACCGTGGTATGTGGGACAACAAACAGATCGTTTCAGAGACATGGGTGAATGCATCAACAGCGCCGAATGCTCATGGATACGGCTATCAGTGGTGGTTACAGGAGGCAGCCTACGCAGCATCAGGCTCTGGCGGCAATCATATCTTCTGCGTTCCGGGAAAAGACCTCGTCGTAGCCATCGCATCAAAACCGGCCAGCAGACCGCGCGATCGTTGGGTGCTGCTGAATAGGTGTATTTTGCCTGCGATTACTGATTAGCTTCCTGCACAAGGGAGAAAAGGATAGAGTATCCGCGAATGATGCAAAGAGGAGTCACCGGAATGACCGCTGTACCGATAGAAGATCCCCAGCTGCAATCAGCCGCAAGGTTTTTTCGGCCAGGGCCGCGAGCAGGGTCCACGCTTCAAGTATGGGTGTCGCCTCGTCATCAGATCTTAAGAGATGGTCATGCACCCACGCGCTGTCAAATCCCAGCTCCTCAATTTCTTGCCACAGCGACTGAATTTCCCCCCATGACGACTGACTTGTCGGCATAATGCCAAAGCGAAGAGAAGGTCCGTCGGATGTGGGTTGAGCGCGGACATCGCCTATGAGTAGACCCACCAGACATATGGTCGTCACCCACATACATTTCATAGCCGACCTCTTTACGAACCATCCGGGTCCTGGATTGTGAAATGCCGCTTCGCAAGTCCGCCACCCGCTGAGGTATCAGGCTTCCAAAAGGAGCGGACACAGCCCTTGGCTTCCAGTTTATCGAGAATCAAATATATCGTCCCTAAGGACACCGACCTGCCCGTGCGTTTCTCCATTGCCTGCCGGATTGTGGCCGCATACGCATCAGCTCCTAAGGCGGTCAGGATAGACATCATGAGTTTTTCTGATTCACTCAAAGGGATAGTCTGGTCGCTTTCTTTTCGGGTTGCTTGTGTGTCTTTCAGCATCGCTGTCCCTTTCCTTCTTCCCATAACTCTTCAGGGTCGGTCCGGACATTGAGTTTGGGATATTTCTCAAAGAAGCCGGACACCAGCACCATGACGACCCACACTGCGGCTTCGGATTGAAAGTTTTGCACGTTATGAGGAACTCGGCGACTCCGAATGGTCTGCACCGTGCCATGCTGTAGTTGGTGGGTCAGTCCTGCAACGCTGGCCGAATCTTCTCCTCAAGAACCTCTATATTACGGCGGTATTCTGCCACGCTCTCATACCCCTGGGTGTGCACGATATGGCTCACACCAATATCGAGAAACTGGCGGGCGTACGCCACGGCTTTGGGCGGATCCTCGATGGGGAGCGTCTTCATCGCGATGACTTCGAGGGGCGGGCGGCCTGCTTCGGCACATAGCTGGTGTAACTGCTCAATCCCGGGTTTCAGGTCCGGCGGCTCAACGCCAGCGGGAATCCAGCCATCGCCAAACCGCACGGTGCGCCGCAGGGCATGCGGGGGGGCGCCGCCCACGTAAATCGGGGGACGGGCAGGCCGGGGTTGGAAGAGGATGTTTTGGCCGTGTGATTCAACGATATCGGTGGCAAAGCACCGGTGCAGAAAGGCCAGGGTGTCGTCCGTCATTTTGCCTTTGCGCTTGGGATCCAGCCCGAGGGCGCGAAACTCGGCCGCCATCCAGCCCGTTCCGACCCCCAGCCGCAAGCGTCCACCGGACAGTTCCTGGATCGTGGCGACCAACTTGACGGTTGGCAGGGCAGGGCGGAAAGGCACATTAATCACCCCACTGCCCAGCCCAATGCGGTGCGTTGCCGCCGCCAGAAACGCCAGCATGGCCAGCGGCTCTAAAGTGCGGCCTGGGGTCACGACTTCCGGCATGTGTGTGGGGGCGTCGAGTGACGAGGTCAACCGTTCGTTAATCCAGACGGTATCGAGGCCAGATTCGTCAGCCGCCCGGGCACATTCGAGTAATATGTCGCGGGTGGAATACGGACCCCAATTGCGGATGTTGATACTCAGCTTCATTGTGTGTGTCCTCTGCCTGCCTGACAGCTCCATCGGCAGCACCAGATACTCGGGGTAGATAAAGTCCCAGTGCACCACGAGGGACTGTTCTTCGTCGTTTCAACGTCAAAAAATTCCATAGTTTTTTCCCTTCTCCCTGTTCTGAGGCAGCAAACCACACTAGCCTGGACGATTGTCTCGAGGTTATGAGTACTGTTTTAAGGATATGGAAGCGTCATTTTTACAACTTCTGGGGGCAGATCAGGTATTTGTCGCCAGTCGCCTTTTTACCGAACGCGGCAATCGCAGCAGGATCCAAGACCTCACTGAGAGAGACCTCGTTTGAATACACACTGGCGAACGTCGTGGTGATCTCGGCCGCAACTTTTGCACGTAGTTTTTGCGCAGCTTCAGGACCAATCTTCGCCATAAACCAGGGCATCAGCCATCCTCCGATGCTCCACGCCAAACCAAAATTCCGATCGATTTGCGTCGGCGAGCGATCTAGGCCACCATAGATGTAGACCTGCTTATGGGTCGTCGAGCCATACGGTCCGACGGCACTGCCGGAACGCGCCTGGGCAGTCTCCATGGCTGCAATGATCTGCCCCGCAAGAGTACTGCCACCAAGCGCGTCGAAGGCAAGCGTCGCGTTTGTTGCCATGAGTGCCTCAATCAGCTCATCAGCGAAAGCATCCTGGCTCGAATCGCATACGTACTTGGCACCGAGAGATTTCAGCAAATCGACGTGTTCGCGGCGCCTGACGATATTGACCAGCTCGACGCCTTCATTGAGGCAGAGTTTGACAAGCATCTGTCCCAGGTTGGATGCGGCAGCGGTGTGCACGAGGGCCGTATGGCCTTCCATGCGCATGGTTTCGACCATACCCAGTACAGTTAGCGGATTTACGAAACAGGATGCTGCCTCAGCCGACGTTGTCCCGTCCGGCATAAGCAAGCATTGATCGGCCTTCGCAGTCCGGTACTCGGCATACATCGCCCCACCCATGAGCGCCACGGTCTTGCCTATCAAAGCCTGGGCGGCTGCGCTTGTACCAGCCTTTTCCACGATGCCGGCTCCCTCAATGCCAAGCGGCACGGACTTGCCTACTCTGGCTGCGGCCGCTTGCATCAGCTGCACCGGCACCGTGGCGATCACCATCGGATTGTCCGAGCTACCAGCCGTTTCCGCCGTCGTCATATCAGCAGGGCCGAACATAGCCCCCAGATCGGACGGGTTGATGGGAGAGGCTTCCACCCGGATGAGTACCTCGTCGTCCCTCGGTTCCGGCTTATCGACCGTCCTGACCGATAGTTCAAGCTTCCCCTCACTGGTGAGCGTCGATACCAGTTGTCGCATTGTTTCACTCATAATTGTCTCCTTGATTTTGTTATCTCGGACGGGATTCACTACCGGACTACCGGATTTGCGGATGTCGGCTACACCGATGCGTATCGATAGTGTTCACTTTTGATACGGCGCGTCAGTGTGGCTGACATGAATTCCTGGCCGCCAGTCCTATCCACGATGTCATTAAACGCAGACCGACCGTCTCGGTCCAGGTCTGCAATAACATCTTGCACACGCTGAAAATAGTACAGTGCGCCGGTGAGAGTCTGTCGACGAAACGCAACACCGCGCAATTCGTAGCTGAATTTTCCGAGCCGCGGATGTGCGCCGACCTGGTCCACGTCTGTCTGGACTGCTGATATCATCGACAAGCTCGCGCAGAAGCATCATATGGATCAGGATGAAGCGGAAGAGGTATTCTTCAATCACCCCCGGTACTGGTTTGTTGAGCGGGGTCACCGTCCTGGAGAGGATGTGTATGCTGCAACCGGGCAGACTGATGCGGGGCGCTACGTGATCGTTGTGTTCATCCGAAAAGAGAATAACATGGCCTTGATCCTAAGCGCACGCGATATGGATGGAAAGGAACGGAGACGTCATGAACGAAAATGATCAAAAGGGACGGACGAGCATCTCCAAAGCCAGTACCCCGGAAGAGATCGGGGAGTTTTGGGATTCCCACAGTCTCACCGATTATGCCGACGAGACACCTGAGGTCGCCTTCGAACTGCGCGCCCAGCGCCGGCGGCGTATTACCCTTGACCCTGACCTGTATAACCAACTTGCAGCTGAGGCCCGCATGCGCGGAATTTCCCCCGAGACCCTGGTCAATCGTTGGTTAACTGAAAAATTACAGGCCGTCATACCAAGAGAAGTCAGGGCCTAACTTCTCACTCCAGCCGATTGCGTCCTGCTACGCAGTCCGCAACGGCTGAGCTTTCGCGTTAGAGCGATTCAAGCGGGGGCACCAGCTAACTGAAGGAGATATCTTTGCCTGTTGGATTCAAGCATCGCCGTTGGGAAGCTTTTATTTACGTGTCTGCTAGCGGTCCAGAGTTCTCGCCCGTCCTCGAAGCAGAAGGTCGCTTCGCGCGCACCCGGATGGCCGCTGACCTGCGTTATACGACCGCCGACATCGACTTCCTTTATACCCACTTTCTCGAACCCGAGCCTGACAGACCGCGCTTAGATGATCTGCACATTCGGCTGCTCAATCCCTCTAAGGCTGACGTCCTGGCCGCGATAGCTCAAGCTGGGCAAAGAGGCCGGGGTCTGAGTACAGCGGCTGCATCCCTGGTTATCTCTCGCACTCTGGCCACTGGAAGAATTCCGGTATGGAGCTGTGGAGCCAAGAATAAGGCGTCTCTCAGGGTTGCCGAAAAGCTTGGCTTTCGGCAAGTTGCAAAGAGAACGTATGTTATTCTGGAAAGGGAAGAGACGGGCTAAGCACGATGAAGATTCGTTTCTACATTCGGCGTCAGCAAATCTGTGAGGTCAGTGGTAATGCGTGAAGCCAACTTTAATCTGCGGGCTTTTTCTGAAGCCGATGCGCAGCAAGTTCACGATGTGGCGTGTGAGGCGTGGCGCTTTACCTATTGCGACATCTACCCTATTGAATACATCACCAACTTCGTGAACGTGAATTATGCGCCCGAACAGCTGAAAGGGTTTGCTGGTGGCGCGGCCGTAGGCACGTTATCCTTTGATGTGCTGGAATGCCGCTCACGTGTTAGTGGTTTTTGTCACATCGGTCCCAGCAGGCAAGGCATGGAACTCTTTCGTATCTATTTGTTGCCGGAGTGTATTGGCCAAGGCATTGGTGGTGAGCTGCTTCGGCGCGGGGAAACATTTCTGCTTGAGCAGGGATGGGGCTCCTATTTTTGCTTTGTGCATCGAGCCAATGAAATCGGCAAGCGTTTCTATCAAAAACAAGGCTTTCGACATCTTGCAGACTGCGATGAAAACGACGAGTGGTACATGGAAAAGAATATTTGACGAGTCCAGGTATTTCGGGGTTAGTTGTGTTGCAGAAGAGCCGGTGCCTAACAAGTCACTTAACCGGGGAAATACTAGGAGACGTCAAAACAAATTTCCGCCTGGGTGGGATGAAGAACGCGTGAAAACCCTCCTTGCGCATTAGGAAGAGCAATCTGAAGAGGAGGCAGTCGCTGAAGAGGAGGCAGCCTATGAGGAGCCAAATCAAACGGTCATGGAGGTCCCCACTACTTTGGAGCCTGCGATTCGCGAGTTGATCGCTAAACACCAAGCCTCAGCCGAGGCTGTTGCACCTCGGCGCCTCACTCTCCGCTCCACCTTGATAGCGTTCCGCCGCCGGTGAGCGAGCTTCGTTAATCGGTCTCCTTAACTCTCAAATGCCGCGGGATTGGCTTGATCCTGGTAAAAAGTGCCGGGCGTACCGAGCCTGCACTAGGTCCGGGATGCGCTAACGTCCACTCGCAACACTCTTGCGCAAGGGCGAGCACTTCCGCGCTGAGCACATTGGGGAGACAGATGACGCCGTCATGCCCAAATCGCGCCTTCGCCTCATCGACGCCAAAGTTCAATTGCATTGAGTGACTCCTCCAATTTACGGCTTGCGCGTTAAGATGACGACGGGGATGACACGTGGCGCCGCCTTTTGTTTATATGTGGAAAAGCCGGGGCTCACCGCTTCCATTTTTTCATACAACGCGGTGCGCTCGGGTTCCTGAGCAACGGTCGCCTGGGCCTCAAACTGTTCAGTGCCGACTTCCACCCGGACGTCCGGGTTGGCGACGAGGTTGTAATACCAAGCCGGATTGCTTGGGGCTCCCCCCTTGGAGGCAATCACAACAAGCCGTTCGCCGTCAGCCAGGTATGCCAGCGGAACAACACGTGGGAGGCCACTTTTTGCACCAGTGGTATTCAGCAGGAGTAAGTTCGCATTCGCGAACGTGCCGCCGACCTTGCCGGTATTCGCCCGAAACTCCTCAATGACCTTAGCATTCCATGTTTTTGCCGCACTGACTGGGGTGTTCTTTACATTGATGCCACGCTCTTTGGGCGTGACATCCGAGAGAGTGGGCTCCTGGGCCCACGTTCCGGAGCTCCATGCCAGAGCGAGGCAGCATACACAGACCTGAGCAATTTTCATCAGCTTCATATCCAGTCTCCTTTCGCGTGATGTTTCTCAACGCGCTCCCAGATGATATTCTCCCGACGTTAGGACTAGCGGTCAGTGAAGCGGCCCAGCGGCTTGGGATGTCGCGTCAGCAACTGTTAACATTCCCTAGCTTTTTGTTGGCTCCGCTGCGACGACATTTACCCTCGCTTATCGCCGGGAGCGGGGTTTATGCTTAACCACGATCTCTACATCTTGGTCAAGTGCATTGAGAAAACGAAAGAGACGATCGGTCGAAAATTCCCGGAGTTTGCCTCGGAGCAGCGTGGAGACCTTCGGCTGATCACTGCCACGCAAGCTCAACAGATTGTTGGCCTCGGCGTCCTCCCTCATCTGGCAGCACTTGTCTCCATTCTGGTGTGTCTGCTTATCGGGGATGTGATGATGAGAGGCGAAGCGGCTGCAATACGCCGGTCGCTGTCCATCTCCACGGCGATTCGGAATGTGGCACTGGCTTTTCTCATCGTCGGTACCAACTTTCCAGGCACCCCAGCTGTTACGATTGCCTTTGTCTTCGGCCTCTATTCCCTGATCGTCGGTTTTACCTACGGCAAGCTGATGACTGGTGCGGATGTGCAGAGTGTTGAGGCATGAGTGAACATGAGGTTCCGAGATGGCGGTGGGGCAAAGCGTCCCTCTTGCAGTCCTCGTCGCCGCTTCGAGTCGAGATTCCAACTCAATGCATTGCTGAATACGTCCGTGATGCTGTCGTCGTCCAAGCTCTCCCCTGGAAAGTTCGCGACCGATTGAAAAGCCGCCCGGCGCTAAGACCGAAACGCATCGACCAGGCGCCGGTGGGCGCGCATCGTCTCGAGCGGATCGACGCCGGGTTGGCGCCCGAAACCGCAATAGTTGGCAACCCCGAAATCCTCCAGGTAGCGGCGCGCGGTCGTCTCGCGCAGTTTGAGGCCGACCGCGCCATCGACATTCATCGCCAGTCCCAGAAACACCCGGGCATCACCGACATCAAGATCGGTCAGCGGCGCATAGAAGGAATCGTCGTCGCTACGGCTCGTTTTAGACCCGGCGAGATGGAGGAAGTCGACGGTACGCCCCGCCGATGCCACGGCTTCATTCGCCATACGTACCACCAGCCCCATGTCTTTCGTCTCGAACATCGGCCAGGCGGGAAAAGTGCCGTAGCAAAAATGATAACCGAGCAGCGCCTGCTCCGGGACGATTCGCGCCAGCCGCGGGAGCGGATCGGCATACCGCTCCCACGACTCGTCTTTGGTCATCCATTGCAAGATCCCCTCAATGTCGAGCACCTCCACAGCGATGTCCCACTGAATCGCGATGTCAGCGGCCGGCACCGCCTGGAACAAGCGGTCGAGTTGTTTTTCTGCAAGGGCCTCGTAGGCCGCCGCCACGATGGGGTAATCGTGGGCGAAATCTTCTCTAAACCACATGCCGATCGCGCTGTTCGGGTAGGGCAGACCAATCTGAAAACGGACGCCCGCCGGTATGACTCCTTCCTCGCGCAGCGCAGAGAAAATTTGATAGGACTCGATTGCGTCGTCTATCCGTAACCAGCTATCGAGCTGGAGCGAGGAAACACCAGGCTGAACGCGAAATTCCTGCATATCCCATTGGTGACCCGGCACCCAGTCGTCAAAACCCGGCGGAGTGTCTTTGGGCATTTGCAAGGTTTCGATCTCCGGGTGCGGGCGAAAAAGCCAATTCGCTTCCTGGCAAATCCACAGCGCCCGATTGCCGGTCTCACCGTCGGGTAAGGCAAAACAGCAATCTCCGAACAAGGGCCCACACGTGCGAAAAGCCTCCTCGGTGCTTGCTGAGGGTAGGCTACCGACAAGCATAAAGTCGCTGGTTACGCGCCCTGGCATGGTTCTTCTCCTTCATTGTTTTCAGCGTTGCAATCTCGTTATCGTTCGCGCAAATTACGTAGCAACTTTGTGAACATTCAACAACCGTTGGGAAAAAGCCAAAAGAGGAAAAACTCGCCTTGACTTAACTAATCATTTGATTCATTCTGTCAAAAATTAATCATCTGATTAGTTATGGAACGCTTTTGATCCGTGAAGACATCGGTATGGCACGCCCCATCAAAACAGCGACATCACCTGACTACCGAGCTAAAATCTGTGCGGTTGCCCAGACCTTGTTCGCCGAGCGCGGGTTTGGCAGCACGACCATCCGCGAGATTGCGGATCAGACGGGTGTGAACTCGGGCCTGCTGTACCACTATTTTCCCAACAAAGAAGCGCTGTATCTGTCGCTGCTAGAAGCGGCCGTCAGTGGGGTCGTTGCGCAAGTCGAGAACATTGCCGCCAGCACGGACACCCCAGACGAAAAAATCCGCCAGATTGTCCAGTTGTATCTCGCCCACTTCCAGGCTCATCCGCAAAGTTTTCAGCTGGTCCAGCGAGCGGTTGATGAACATAGCCCCGCCGCGCAAGCCCTAGCCCAGCGCTGGTATTCGCGCGCCTTCACCGCCTTTCACACCATCACCGCCGAAGGCGTCCAGGAAGGACTTTTCAAACCGCTGCCGCCGCCCCTCATGTCTTTTGCCATTATCGGGCTCCTCGAACAAACCATGCACCACCATAAGCTCGCAGAGGACATGAGCCCGGATTTGTCTGGTGCCTACCTGTTTGAGGGGCTGGCAGATCTGATCGTGGCGCTGTTGCGGACCGACACGCCCAGGCCACGTGTTCCCGTTTGCCGCGGCAAGAAACGTTCGCCAAGCAAGAAATCCAAGTAAACAACCCAAGTAAGAAGCCAAGGAGTAGCCCTTAATGCATCTGATGGAAACATTCTTTCGGACTGTCGTCCGCTTCCGCTGGCTAGTCATCGCGCTGGTCCTCGGGAGTACCGTGCTCATCGCGCTGCCGATTCAAACCTTACGCCTGGAAGGCGATGTGGACGCCGTTTTCCCGGACGATGACCCGATCATCAACTATAATGAAGTGGTCGAAGAACGCTTTGGCATCCGCGACCTCATTATGGTCGGGGTGACGAACGACAACGCCGACGAGAATGGCGTCTTTAACCCGCGAACACTTGGCATTGTCAAAGAGTTCTCAGAACAGATTGCCCTCATGCCAGGCATTAAAGCCATTCGCGACGAAGATGTGGCCAGTGTCGCCACCATGGATAATATCACCGGTACGATCGATGGGATGGCGGTCGATCCGTTCATGGAAACCGTACCCGAGGCCGAAGCTGCCCTGGCCAGCCTCAAACAGGCCCTGTTCGCCAACCATATGTTCGTGAATTGGGTCGTCTCTCAGGACGGGACCGGACTGCTCATCATGGCCAAGATGGAGCAGGCAGA
Organism: Binatia bacterium; assembly: GCA_965231765.1. Classification (GTDB taxonomy): domain Bacteria; phylum Desulfobacterota; class Binatia; order Bin18; family Bin18; genus JAAXHF01. Next base: position 392,307 of record OZ246887.1, on the reverse strand, counting down.
CGGCACGCAGGAAGGCTCGCTGCGACGGATGGCAGTCTACACCGCCATCCACGACATGATCGAGGCCAAAAAAGCCACGGGCGTGCCGGAAGCATTCCAGCTTGCCGGGCGTGGCGCGATTGAGGTCACCTTCGAGGAAGAAGGCGCGCGCGACACCGCAACCTTCTTGCCCCTGGTCCTGATCGTGATTGTGGTGACCTTGTATTGTACCTACCGCAGCCTGCGTGGCGTCCTGCTGCCGCTGGCCGTCGTTGTCGTGTCGGTCATCTGGACGCTCGGCATTATGGCATCGCTCGGTACCCCGATGTTCTTCATCACCTCCATGATGCCGGTCGTGCTCATGGCGATCGGCGTGGCGGATGGCATTCATATTCTGAGTCGATATTACGATGAAGTGCTGGAGCATCCGGATAGCTCCTCGTCTGACGCTGTGCTCGTGACCATGCGGGAGATGTGGCAACCGGTCATTTTAACCTCGCTGACCACCGCCGCTGGGTTCCTCTCCTTTCTGACGTGTGCCATTGTCCCGATTTGGCAATTCGGGGTGTTTACCGCCGTAGGCGTCTTGGTCGCGATGGTCTTCTCGCTCACCTTTTTCCCGGCCATGCTGAGCCTGCTGTCCCCCACCGTCAGCCAGGGCTTGCGCCGGCAGCGAGCGCAGAGTGGTGACGGGGCAGCCGTCGGCTGGGCCGCCACTGTATTAGCGCGCGTCGGCCGTGGCGTGGCACGCCGCCCCCTCACGGTCTGGGTGCCGACGGCAATCGTGATGAGTCTGTGCCTGTTCGGGGCGCAGCGGCTTTTTGTCGACTCGACGTGGATCGAGATATTGGACGAGCACAACGCGTTGCGCATGAGCGATACGATCTTGCGCGAAAAATTTCAGGGCACGGTCCCCATCTATGTCGCGATCGAGGGCCATGAGCCGGATCTGCTCAAAGATCCGGTCCTGCTCGATCAACTTGATCGCCTGCAAGCAACGGTTGAGCAAGACCCTGTCGTCGGAGGCTCCTTGTCGCTAGCGGAATATATCAAACGCATGAACCGGATCATGAATGAAGATCGCCCAGAAATGGAAATCATCCCGACCTCCAAGGATCTCGTGGCCCAGTACCTGCTGCTGTACTCGTTCTCCGGTGATCCGGATGATTTCGACGAAATCGTGGACTACGACTACCAACATGCCAACGTGGCGGTGTTTCTGCGCACTGATCACACCCAGGATGTGACACGGGTGGTCAACATTATCCGCGACTTCGCTATCCGTGAGTTTGGCTATAGCGACGCCAACACCCCGGCCGATGATCCGTTTAGCCTCCGCTTGGGCCGCTGGCTGACCGGCATTGAGCCGACGGTGACCGGCTGGGAGACGAACAGTGGCTTTCGGATCGGGATTGGGGGCAATGGTTACAAGTTCAAACACTTGAGCGAATTGGTGGTGGCTGGGCAGATATCGACGTTGGTGACGTCGTTAGGTGCGGTCTTCCTGTTGACGACGCTGATGTTTCGCTCCTGGGTCGCCGGCCTGATTAATATCATTCCTATCAGCCTGGTGATGATCTTTAGTTTTGGCATCCTGGGGCTGCTGGGTATCCCGTTGGAGCTAGGCAAATCACTCACCGCCGGCATGGTCATTGGCATTGGCATCGACTACACGATTCACTTTCTGAGCAAGTACCGGTTCAAAGTCCAGGAGGGGCTGCAAAACGGTCAGATAGACCCGGCCCAGATTACGGCGACCACGCTGGCGACCTCGGGCAAAGCGATCTTTTTTAATGCCGTGGTGGTCATCGCCGGCTTCCTGGTCCTGCTGTCCTCCAACTTCCGGGTGAACTTCTACTTGGGCGCGATGCTGTCGCTCAATATGGCGGCGTGTCTGGTCGTGTCGATGACAGTCCTGCCGGCGATCCTGAATCGGTTTCGGCCACGGTTTGTGTATGGCGAAGGAAAAGCCGCGTCCATGAGCACTGCTTCGCAGCCAGAAGCAGCGGCCTGATAAGAGACTCAGGTGGCTTCTCGGAGAGCTTAAACCCATTTCTTGCTCCCTCGCCCTGGCCAGGGCGAGGGAAAAAGCACAATAAATTCTGGGCGGGGACTTAGACTGCGAGCGAGTCCAGTGTATAAGGGACATTCTTTTCAAGAAATCGCCTCAGGAGTAGCCCCTTATGGAAGCATTCTTTCGAGCCGTCATCCGTTTCCGCTGGCTGGTCATTGGCCTGTTCCTCGGTAGTACTGTGCTCATCGCCCTTCCAATTCAAACATTACGCTTTGATAACGATGTTGAAGCCATGTTCCCCTTCGATGATCCGATCCTCACCTATAGCAGAGTGGTTGAAGAACGATTCGGCATCCGTGATCTCATTATGATTGGGGTACTGAACGACAACGCCGACGAGAATGGCGTCTTTAATCCACGGACCTTAGGCATTGTCAAAGAGTTCTCGGAACGCCTTGCTCTGCAACCCGGAATCAAAGCCATCCGGGACGAAGATGTGGCCAGTATCGCCACGCTGGATAATATCACTGGCACCGTCGACGGTATAAACGTTGATCCGTTTATGGAAGCCGTTCCCGACGCAGCCAATGCGCTGGCAGATCTTAAACAGGCCATCTTCGCCAATCACATGTTCGTCAATTGGGTCGTCTCGCAAGACGGCACGGGACTGCTCATCATGGCCAAGATGGAGCCAGCCGAAAGCACACAGGCAGGCACGGCGCGACGGATGACTGTGTATACCTCGATCCGAGACATGGTCGAGGCTAAAAAGGCGACGGGCGTGCCGGAAGAATTTCATATTGCCGGGCGTGGAGCGATCGAAGTCACTTTGTCGGAAGAGGAAGCCCGCGACATGGAAACCTTCTTACCCCTGACCTTGGTCGTGCTTCTGGGAATCTTATATTGTACGTATCGAAGCCTGCGCGGCGTCCTCCTGCCGCTGGCAGTCGTTGTCGTGTCGGTGATCTGGACCCTCGGGATTATGGCCGCGCTCGGTATTCCAATGTACTTTGTCACCTCCATAATGCCGGTCGTTCTCATGGCCATCGGCGTGGCGGATGGCATTCATATTCTGAGTCGCTATTACGAAGAGCTGTTGGAGCATCCGGATATCTCCCCAGCTGACGCCGTGATTGTGACTATGCGAGAGATGTGGCAGCCCGTCGTTTTAACCTCGCTGACCACCGCAGCGGGGTTCTTATCCTTTCTGACTGCGACCGTTATCCCTATCCGCTATTTTGGGGTGTTTAGTGGAGTGGGAATCTTGGCCGCGATGCTCTTCTCGCTGACCTTTTTCCCGGCCATGTTGAGCCTGCTGCCGCCGACCGTCAGCCGGGGCCTGCGCAAGCAGATGAGCCGGAGTGGAGACCTGACAGCCGCCGGCTGGGCAGCCAGCTTCTTGGCGCGCCTCGGTCGCGGTGTGGCCCGCCGTCCACTGGCAGTGTGGGTGCCGGCCGCACTCGTTGTTGCACTGTGCGTGTTCGGCACGCAGCGGATTGTGGTGAACTCGACCATGGTCGGGATGTTTCACCCGTCTCACGAGCTACGCGTGAGCGATACGGTCCTGCGCGATACATTTCAAGGCACCGTACCTATCTATGTGGCGATCGAGGGGCATGAGGCTGATCGGCTCAAAGATCCGGTCCTGCTCGATCAACTCGACCGCCTGCAAACGCGGGTGGAGCAAGACCCTGATGTGGGTGGCTCCTTGTCATTAGCGGAATACATCAAACGCATGAACCGGGTCATGAATGAAGATCGTCCCGAAATGGAAGTCATCCCCACGTCTCGTGACCTAGTCGCTCAGTATCTGCTGTTGTACTCATTCTCTGGTGATTCAGACGATTTCGACGATGTCGTGGACTATGACTACCAACATGCCAACGTAGCGGTCTATCTGCGGTCCGATAGGACCCGAGACGTCGAACGTGTCGTGCAGATTATCCGCGACTTTGCGGTCGAGGAATTTGGCCAGAATGGAGCCACCGACGCTGCCACCCATGATCCGCTGGGACTCCGCTTGGGCCGCTGGCTGGCCGGCATTGAGCCCACGGTGGCGGGGTGGGAGACAAACAGCGGCTTTCGGATCGGGATTGCGGGCAATGGCTACCTCTTGAACCGCCTGAGCGAACTGATTGTGTCCGGGCAACTGGCGAGCTTGGTGACCTCGCTCGGCGCGGTCTTTCTGCTCACCACGTTCATGTTTCGCTCGTTCGTCGCCGGGCTGATTAATGTCCTGCCGATTAGCCTGGTGATGATGTTTAGCTTTGGGCTGCTGGGGCTGCTGAATATCCCGCTGGAGATTGGGAAATCGCTGACTGCCTCGATGACCATCGGTATTGGCATCGATTATACGATTCACTTTCTGAGCAAGTATAGGGTCAAAGTCCAAGAGGGGCTCCAAGACGGTCAAATAGACCCCGCGCAGATTACAGCGGCCACTATGGCTACCTCCGGCAAGGCCATCTTTTTTAATGCGGTCGTGGTTATCGGCGGCTTCCTGATTTTTCTCACCTCGAACTTCGAGTCCCTCTTTTACCTGGGTGTCATGCTGTCACTCAGTATGGGGGCTTGCTTGATTGTGTCGATGACGGTTCTGCCAGCGATCCTGAATCGGTTTCGGCCGCGTTTTGTGTATGGCGAAAAACTGGCGCCTGTTGCGCCACCACAAACGGCCGGTCGGCTTGTTCCTACGCCAGAAGAGGAAGAAGCAGTATGAAGGCCATTATATAGGAATCCTTTTTGAGATGTGGAAACTGAGTTTGCGTGCCCTTCGACTTCGCTCCGCTACGCTCAGGACGATCGGACGAGCAGGGACGAGTCCCCCCGTTCGCTCAGAGCGTACCCTGAGCTTGTCGAAGGGGAAGTCGAAGGGCGTGAGTTTCCAAAACTTTCGCTCACTTACTGCCATTGCCCTTTCAGTGTGGCTCGTTTCTGGTTACAGCTCCAAGGGAGCTTTGAAGTAGGTGCGCATGACCCGGTCGCGGTGTTCCAACAATATGGGATCGACTGCGGCGGTGATCTCGGCAGGCGTGTTCTCGAACATGGGCCGAATGGACAGGTCGAGCAAAATGTCTTCGGGCGATTGAAGGACAACAAAGTTACTAAACGTGGCCCAGTAAAAATCGGCGGCCGTCACGGATTGTCCGATAATGTAATCGCTGCCGCGGGCTTTTTGCGCTTTGAGTGTCGCGGCGAGTTCTGTCATGAAGGCGATGACGCGCGGATTGGCACGTTTCGCGTCCGCGTCGCGGTAGCCATATTTCACCCCGAATGCGGATGGCCGGCTTGCGTCATCAGCCGGACGCATCATGTCGAGCCGTCGGTTCCAGCCGAGACCAAGCTCGCCACAAATCTCGTGACCGATGCCGAACAATTGCATGCGCTCAGCCGCGTCTTCCGGCACGAGCGGCTTGTCCGGCGCGAGTCGTTCGAGCAAAACCAAAATATCATCCCAACGGTTGATGGGTTTTTCGTCGTTCCAGGCAACCACCGGTCCGCTGTTGGTCCCCGACCACGCCAGCAGCTCCGGGTTTTCCCCCATCGGTTTTTGCGGTCCGAGCGTATAGTCCAATGACTTGTACTCGATCATCCCTCTCACCGCGATGCCCCAGGCACTGGGCATACCTTGAACTACAATAAGACGTAGGCCATTCGCGTTGATGGCTTGATTGATGTCAACATAGGGCAAGGACATTGCTTGTCTCCTCCTAGCTTCGATTACGAGATCTTTCGCATCTCGTCTGGGTTAGTGAATTGACATTAGGCCGCAGGTTCTTGGGCTGCGATACGTGGCGCTTCTTTGTCGCCATACACAAAACGGGGTTTAAACGTATTCAGAACTGCTGGCAGGACGGTCATTGAGGCAACCAGACACGCCCCCATGTTCAACGCCATCATCACTCCGAGTTCATAGTTGGGTAGAAACTTCGAAGCCAGAAATACCAGGAAGCCACCAATCACCACGATGGCACTAAAAAAGATGGCTTTGCCCGAGGTGGCCATAGTTGCCAGGGTAATTTTTTCTGGGTCGGTCAAGCCCTCGCGGACGATGCTGCTATACTTGTTCAGAAAGTGAATCGTATAATCGATCCCGACTCCAATCACCATTGAGGCGGTGAGCGATTTCCCCAAATCCAACGGACTCTGGATCAGTCCCTGAATGCCGAAGCTGAAGATGATGACCAGGCTAATCGGAATGATATTAATCAATCCCGCGGTGACGGACCGGAACATGATCGCGGTGAGAAGAAATACTGCCCCGAGTGACGTCACCAGGCTGGTGGCCTGACCACTGACGACTAATTCAGTCAGTCGGTTGATAAAATATCCATTGCCGGCAAAGCCAATCCGGAAGCCACTCTGGGTTTCCCAGTTGGCGATCGTCGGTTGGGCGCCGGTCAGCCAACGTCCCAGACGTAAGGACCACAGCTCTTCTCTCTCTTCAGCCGATTCGGCCCGTCCAAACTGCTCGACCGCAAAGTCTTGCACCCGCTGGACTACACGAGACACATCGTCGGTGCTATCAGAGCGCAGAAAAAACGCCACATTGGCGTGTTGGTAATCGTAATCCACGACCTCATCGAAGTCATCCGGGTCGCCCGAGAACGAATACAGCAGCAAGTATTGAGCAACCAAGTCACGGTCTGTCGGGACGACCTCCATCTCCGGCCGGTCCTCGTTCATGATCCGATTCATGCGCTTCAGGTACTCCGCGAGTGACACCGAGCCGCCGACTATGGGGTCTTGTTCGACTGTGGCCTGCATCTGGTCCAGTTTGGCCAGCAGACCGGGATCTTTCAGCAGATCTGGGGTATGCCCCTCAATCGCAATATATACCGGCATCGTGCCTTGAAAGGTCTCACGCAAGATCCGATCCGCAATGCGGACTGGAGCGTCGGTGTGAAAATGGGTAATGGGTGCTTCATTGACCCGCATATAGCGAGTGCCGACCAGACACACACCGGTGATCACCAACGCGACTAGCAATACCAGCTGGGGATGCCGGGCCACACTACTGCCAATGACCGCGAGCGTCCGAGCTGCCCAGCCAGTCGCCGCCAGATTGTCACTCTGGCGGCTGCCTGTCTGGCGGGCGGCGCCGCGACTCGTCTTGCTCAGCCTGCTCAGTTTGCTCATTTTGGCTGGCAGCATGGACAGCACAGCCGGAAAGAGGGTTAACGAAAACACCATCGCTGCCAACACCCCGAAGGAGCTAAACAGTCCAAAGTGTTGGACCGGCGGCATCGGAGCGGTCAGAAACGACAAGAAGCCTGCGGCCGTTGTCAGTGAGGTCAGCACCACCGGCTTCCACATTTCAACCATCGCGGCTACTACCACCTCTGTCGACGAGATCTCGGATTGATCCGGCTGCGCCAAGATTCCGTCGTAATAGCAACTCAGAATATGAATCCCATCTGCCACCCCAACCGCCATCAGGACAACCGGCATGATCGACGTAATATGCATCATCGGGACTTCCGCGGCGGCCATGAGGCCTATGGTCCAGATCACTGACCCGATGACGACTGCCACAGGCAGCAACACCCCACGTATACTGCGGTAGGTCAAGTACAGCGTGCCCAGGATCACCAATAAGACGAGCGGCATGAAGCGGGCCATGTCTTGATTGCCATATTCCCCGATCGTCACCTCGAGGGCGCCTCGGCCAGCAATATAAAATTTCTCAGGTCCACCTGCACCTCGTTTGGCCTGGACCATGTCTCTGATGGCGTTATAGACGGCCGCGCGGCGAGTCACGCCCTCAAGCGTGCCGCCGGAGCCTTCCATCTTGGCCGAAATGAGCAGCCCGGTGCCGTCCGGTGACACCAGCCAATTGACAAACATCGAGTTTGCAAACAGATTGGTTTTGAGCGTCGCCAGAGCCTCAGCGGCGTGCGGCACGTCTTCCATAAACGGGTCAACGGCCATGCCATCCGCCGTGCCGGTGATGTTATCCATGGTCGCCACACTGGCCACATCTTCATCGCGGACGGCTTGAATACCCGGGATCAAGGCGATCTTTTCAGACAACTCTTTGACAATACCGAGCGTGCGTGGATTAAAAACGCCATTTTCGTCCGGGTTGTTGTTGAGGACGCCAATGATGATCAGGTCGCGGATGCCAAAACGGTCTTCGACCACGTCACTATACGCCTGCACCGGATCGTCGAGCGGGATCATGGCCTCCAGGTCAGTCTCAAAGCGTAGCTTGCTGATCTGCAGCCAGGCCACGACCGTACAGCCCAGGACGAGGACGATAGTCAACCAGCGGAAACGAATGATGCTCCGAAAGACAGATTCCATTATAAGGGATTCCTCAGCTTCCTACCCGACAGCGCCCTGCCGTGAGCCAGATGAGGGATTTAGGCATCAACCCGTTCAAAATAGCGAATGCTGGGCGGGGCTTTCAACATAGTCCCCATACGATCCATGGTCCCGGTTTCCGTGCGCCAAGCCAGGTATTTTTCATAATGTGGGCGCGAGTCCCAGCGCTCATACACCACGATGTTCCCGGTCTCGTCGAGGTTGTCATAGACATCGAGTCCTTGGCACCCCGCGTAACCCCGCGTATCGGGTAAATTTTCTTTCATAAAGGCCTTCACCTCGTTCACGGCCTCAGGCTTGACCTGGATTTCGAGGAGTACGACGACGCTCATTGTGGATCCCTCCATGTTATGGGTTCGTGTCAATGGTCCGCCCCCATGTGGTACAGCGTATGAGAAGCGACGAGAAAACCTACTACGCACGCCACAGTCTTGCAATAGCGCATACCAGCCGACAATCTCTGTCCCAATCAGATGCGGATTGTCTCCTTGGACACAATGAATCCCCAGTCTAATATCAACCACCTTCAGATTCTGTTAGCTATTGACGATCATATCCCAGCCGACGGATAGTGGTCTGTAAGCAAAATCCTGCGTGTGTGAGACCAACTCACAGAAAGGCATCACTATGGCCAACACAATACGGGTAGGAATTATTGGGGCGAGTCCGGGTCGAAGTTGGGCCGTGCGGGCGCATATTCCGGCGCTAGCGTCTCTGCCCGAGTACACGCTCCAGGCGGTAAGCACGAGCCGCCAGGAATCGGCCGACGCGGCAGCAGAAAAATTCAAGGCCCCGCTTGCGTTCGACAATCATGAGGAACTGGTCGCCCATCCTGATGTGGATTTGGTAGTCGTGTCGGTGAAAGTTCCCTTTCATCGCGAACTTGTTCTTGCCGCGCTTGAAGCCGGTAAGGCAGTCTTTTGCGAATGGCCGTTGGGCAATGGACTGGACGAAGCCGTGGAAATGGCTGATCTCGCTCGGCAGAAGAAGGTCTGTACTGCTGTTGGGCTTCAAGCACGCTGCGCCCCGGTGATCAATCGCATCCGTGATCTCGTCGCCCAAGGTTATGTTGGGCAAGTGCTGTCCACCAGTGTGGTGGGCTCAGGACTTGCTTATGGCGAATTTGTCGAGCCTGGTAACGCCTATCTCATTGACAAAGCAAATGGCGCAAATTTGCTGACGATCGCGACCGGGCATTTTATGGACGCAATGTGTTACTGTCTGGGCGAGTTAGAGGAGTTGGACGCAACACTCGCCACGCGCAGGCCAGAGGTCAAAGTCGCCCAGACGAACAAGAGCCTGGCCGCTACGTCCCCCGATCAAGTAGCGGTGAGTGGCACCTTGCAAGGCGGTGCGCTCGCTTCGTTGCATTTCCGAGGCGGCCAGTCGCGGGGGACGAACCTGTTATGGGAGATTAATGGTACTGCAGGGGATCTGTTGGTCACGGGAGCTGGCGGCCATGTCCAGATGCTGGAGCTGACGCTGCGCGGCGGCCAAGGTAAGGATACCGCCCTCGCGCCTCTTACCATTCCTGATGAATATCGTTGGGTACCAGCTGAAACGCCAACCGGCTTCCCTTTCAACGTTGCTCAGCTCTACATACAGCTGGCTAGCGATATACAGAAGGGAACCAGTTTGAGCCTAAGCTTCGACGCTGCCGTCGTTCGTCACCGAATGATCGAGGCGATCCAGACGGCTGCCGAGACTGGGAGCCGTCAGTCTTATCTGTCTGGGGCGTAGTCAGTCGTAGCAGCACCAAGAAGGATACTCACGAACTGTCCGTTCAGTATCACTCGCGTTGGTCTCAAGCTGGCCCGCTACGCAGAATCCCTTTGTTCTCCAACTCCTGCACCTCGTCCGGCGTGTAGTCGAGCCACTGTGTCAGGATCTCCGCGTTATGCTCGCCCAGCAGCGGCGCTTGCAGATCGAGGGTATCTGGAAATTCTGAAAACCGTAGCGCAAATCCCGGCACGTCGAGGTCGCCCAATATCCGATCATGAACCGTCCGGACCGTTCCACGCTGGCGCAGGTGGGGATGTTGGAGCGCCTCGGGCACGGACAGAATGGGTGCGACCGGTACGTGATGAGCCTTCAGTGTCTCAATCGCTGCGTCATCGCTCGACTGCGAACGAATCCAGCCTTCGATAAGCGCTACGAGTTCATCCAGGTTGTTCATCCGCGACGCGTTGTCGGTAAAACGTGGGTCTCGCGTTATTTCTGGCTTGCCCATCGCCTCACACAGCTTCGACCAATGCTGCTCCAAGGGCGCGATGAGAATCATGTACCGCTCACGTCCCTTGAATACACCAGCTGGAGATGCGTACCAGGAGTGCGCTCCAGATCGGGTCGGCTTGATCTTGCCTTTGCTCAGGCTGTGCATTTGAAAGCTGGCTTCATGGTAATGGGCATACGTGTCGAGGAGTGATAGATCCAAATGTTGACCGCGCCCGGTGCGTTCGCGGTACAACAACGCCGCACAGACTGCACCCATCGCATGCGCTCCAGTGGAGACGTCGCCCAGTGCGACCATTGGAAAGACAGGCGACCCGCCTTTCTCGCCGCCCATCGAAGTGATGCCTGAGTACGCGGCTCCGACCCAATCGAAGCCGGGCTCATGGGCCAGTGGGCCGGTCTGTCCAAAGGCAGAAATTGAACACATGACCAGACGTGAATTGATCTTACTCACCACATCGTAGCCGAGCCCCAATCGTCCGATCACGCCTGGGGCGTAGTTCTCAACTAATACATCGACTTTCTCAACCAGTCCTGTGAGGATCTTCAGTCCCTCAGGTGTCTTAGCATCAAGACACAAGTCTTTCTTGCCCCGATTGTGTTGGACAAAATAGCCGCTGCGACCATCGATTTCGACTGGACCGAGGCGTGCCCCATCTCCGGCTGGCGCGAGTTCCACCTTAATCACCTCGGCCCCCATCTCTGCTAACATTAAGGTACACGTCGGGCCTGCTACAATCTGTGAGAAGTCCAGTACCTTGTAACCATCCAGCACATGTTTGGGCTGACTCATTGTGACTCCCCTCTATTTCGTAAGACTGGTTTCATGAAGTGGCGCAAAGATGTCGCTTGACTTAACGGCTTTCACCTGGACCCGAGAATGGCGCTTCGATGAGGGCAAGCGATACAATCCGCCAGGTTCCGCCAGCCTGACGGTACATGTAGGTTGCGCGGAGTTTTTCCAAAACGGATTCGTCTTTTTTGTAACGGGTGACGTCGGCAACAATTTGCACCAGCGACTCAGAATAGGGCAAGACTTGCATCCGATCGATTCCGCTGCGGCCCCACTGGCTCTCACGCAGACCCTGCATAATAGTTTGATAGACCTGATGATGATCTGCCTCGGTTTGGACTGGGGTTATGCCCTGCTGACCGCTCAGCATGACATGCGGATGCTCGTAACAGTCGACAAAGCCTGCTGCGTCTTCGCGATTGAAGACCTCAATGTAATGTGTATATGCTGCCTCGATTGCCTGAGTGATGGTGTGTGCATCAGCCATACATTCCTCCTGTTTTTATGATTCGGTTCACTGCTGAATTTTGTTCAGGCCCACCTCAGAGACAGCTCTCAAACACGAGCCGATGCCTGATGAATCTTCTGCCCGCTACGATCGCTGATGACTATGTGGACTGGCATGCCGATCGTAATAGCAGAAACGTCGCTATCAACAATATTGGTCGTGATTTCCGGACCTTCTTCTAAGGTGACGACTGCGACGACGTAGGGAAGTCGCTCCTCGAAATACGGATGATACGGCTTATCAAAGACCACAAAGGTCCGCACGCTTCCCCGGCCTGAAGCAGGGACCCAGGTCACTGCGTTTGCATCTGCGCCGCACTGGAGGCACGCCTGCAAGCGAGCGTAGTAGGTGCCGCAGGTGCAGCGGGCCAAGACAAAGGTTCCTGCATCAATAGCGTTCCAGAATGGCTGGTCTTCGACAGCGGCAACACGCCTGGGTGGGGAAGGGGGAATCTGAAGTTGTGTTTCGCTCATTGTCTCTCCTGCGTCTCTCCCTACTTGGTCTCAACCGACGCCCATGATCGCTACTGACTGCGCATGGCCTGCGCCAGTGATGCCAACATTCGTGACCAAGCCTGTCCGCACGTTGGGCACTTGGGTTGGGCCACTCTCACCACGCAGCTGGCGCACCCCTTCGGCAATATGGGTGAAGCCTTGCACGTAGCCCCATGAATGGAGTGTGCCGGATGTATTGCACGGTCGCTGAGAATCCCAGCGGAAGTTTCCAGCCCGGACCCAGTCGCCCGCTTCACCTGGACCGCATAGCCCATAGGCTTCAAGCTGCAGGGCGACAACAATGGTAAACGCGTCGTAAAATTGAAAGACGTCTATGTCTTCGATGCCGAGGCCAGCTGTCCCGAGGGCCCTGCTACGCGCCGGCTCAACATTCATAGCCGATTGCCCCAGGATCATATCTGATCCACGTGTATAGCCTTGGCCAACCTCGTGGCAGGTGCCAAAGCCAAGCAGCTCGACCGGGGTGGCTTGCAGATCACGTGCCCGCTCGGCCGTAGTCACGATAAAGGCAATCGCTCCATCGGTGACCAGACAGTAATCGAAGAGGTGGAGTGGCCTGACAATGAACCGGGAGTCCTGATGGTCATCGACGGTAATTGGGCGATCATATCTGTACGCATCTCGACGCGGAACGGCATTCGAGCGCAGGGCAACGGCAATCTCTGCCATGTCGACTGAGGAAGTGCCATAGGTGTGAAAATAGCTCTGCGCCATCAAAGCCATCTGAGCACCAGGTGAGAAGAGACCGAAAACTGCATTATGGTCTTTTTCACCCTGGCCGACTGTGACGGTTTGTGAACGGGCATTGGTCGCATGCACACACACAACATACTCAGCTGTCCTTGCTTCGATCAAGCCGATTGCCGAGACAAGGGCGAGAATGCCTGTCGCGCCACTCGAGTTGATCTGGAGCGTCGCGTTGACTCCCAGGCTCGCTCGGCTGGCCGCCATCCCAGACGTGTTCTCACCGAATCCGGGCTGATAGATATAGCCGTTCACCTGACTGCGTTCGAGACCAGAATCGGCCAACGCCAGCTCAACCGCGTCCCAGGCAAGTTTCTCTGCACTCGTTCCTGGTATCACTCCTTGCGGAGTCACGCCTAAACCGGCGATTGCGTATTTTTGCATGTTGCTTATCCTAGCCGCTACCAAGCCGTCTGCCTAGAACAAAGACAGGGTCGCTTTGAGACCAGCGTCAACCTGGTCCATGAGGGCTGCAGGCGGATTTTATGCCATAGATTTATGGCTTCATCAATATTCGATCTTATTCGACCTGCTTGTTATCCTGAGAGCGGTATGTCAAGAAGTGAGGGCCTATCCAAGCGTTTCAGAAGAGCAGCGAGGGGAGGGGAGATGGCTTCCGCTATCATTCTGCATCACTACGATTTCTCAAATTATTCCGAGAAGGTCCGTCTCGTCTTGGGCCTCAAGGGCTTGGCCTGGCACTCAGTTGAAATTCCCTCAACGCTGCCCAAGCCTGATTATCTGCCGCTGACTGGTGGCTACCGCCGCGCGCCGGCGCTCCAGATGGGAGCCGATGTGTTCTGCGACACGCTGCGCATTATCGATGAATTGGAGCGTTGTTTTCCCGAGCCGTCGATCTATCCCGGACCGGATGCCGCCGCTCAGCGCGGCTGTATTGCTGGCCTAACCCGCTGGACCGATGCTGTCCTGACTCGCAACACCATCAATTACATTTCGTGCTTGCATATCGAGTCTGACCGCTTTACCCCAGAATTTTTGGCTGATCGGGCTGCATTGCTCGGCAAGTCAGAACCTGGCCTGGCTCACAGACAAGCTGCGGCGGCAAAAAACTTGGTCCAGCTACGACCTCAGCTCAGCTGGATCAGTGATATGCTCAGCGATGGACGGACGTATGTGTTGGGCGAGGCGATGTCTCTCGCCGATTGTGTGATGTACCATCCACTGTGGGTGATGGATCAGCTGGCTGGCGAGCGGGTGGGCTTCATTCCTGACCGAATCCGGAGCTGGATGGACCGGATTGCTGCACGCGGACATGGCACGTTGATACCTATGACAGCGAGTGAAGCCATAGACGTTGCGGCCGCGTCTGAGCCGCGGCCGCCCCTGCCCAGCGAAAGATTCGCAGGAGATCCTCAGCTCGGTAACACCGTGTCGATTACACCAACCGACTACGGCCGAGCCAATCCGAGTGTCGGCAGCCTGGTCTCCATCGACGCCCAGCATATGGCCCTCCAACACAGCAACCCACGTACCGGACTGGTGAGTGTTCACTTCCCGCGCTTTGGCTACTCGGTGAAACCGGTCTCGGCATAGAGGAACTAGGCGTCTGAGCAAACCGGTTGGCCGCTCAATCAAACGCTCAGTGACAACTATGATAGGGAGGAAGTGCCGAGTGGAAAGATATCTTATCGGCCGGAGATACGGTGATGAACGAACAGGTGGCTGTATCGCCTTGTTTGCTCTCTTTACTCCTCTTCCGCTTTCCCTCTATACTCCTGCCTATCTGGATCATTTCGATACTTCGCTTCTCAACCGGGTGGACCTGGGGATATTGATGTTCACCACTAGCCTGTTCATATGAGCAAAAAGGAGGGCTGTCATGGCTGAGTATGATCTGTTGATTAAAAACGGCACGATCGTGGATGGTTTACGTGTGCCAGCGCACCGGGGAGACATTGGTATCCGGAATGGTAAGATCGCCGCTATGGGTAATATCCAGGGCAGTGCAAGCCGTGTGATCGATGCCACCGGTTTAATCGTTGCGCCTGGCTTCATGGATATTCACACCCACTACGATGCTGCGCTGAGCGGCTGGGACCCGTATGCGACACTGTCTGGTTGGCATGGCGTGACCACTGTGGCTATCGGCAACTGCGGCTTTGGCTTTGCGCCTGTTCGTCCAGAAGATCGTGAACGAGCGATGTTGCGTATGGAGCGGACGGAAACTATCCCCCTGTCGATTATGCAGACGGGGATGCGCTGGGATTGGGTCACCTTTCCTGAGTTTTTGGACAGCTTGGATACACACGGGCTTGGGGTGAATGCGGCCTCGCTCGTTCCCTACTCGCCACTGCGGGCCTGGGTGATGGGCAACGAAGCTGCCCGTGATCCCAAGTATCAAGCCAAACCTGAAGAAATCGCCCAGATGAAGCACCTGTTGCGCGAAGCTCTGGAAGCCGGCGGCTTTGGCTTCTCGGCAACGTTTAGCATGGCCAACCGCGACTATGATGGTGGCTATTTGCCAACCCAGGTTGCACCGCGCGAAGAATATCTGGAAATGGCCAAGGTGCTGCGCGGCTATAACCGTGGTTCGATCGAGTGGACGATGGGCAAAGCATTGCAAGGCTTGAAGCTCGACTTCTTGATCGAACTTGCCAAGACAAGTGGCCGCCCGCTCAACTGGAATGCTATCGTGTATGATCCGACCAACCCAACCAACTGGCGCCGGCAGCTCGACTGGACTGAAAAAGCGTATCGCGAAGCGGTGGTCTTGCCGGTTGATATCTGTCTGCCAGTTGAGTTTGAGTTTACGCTCGAAACGATGGGCCTGTTTGATCAACTTCCGGCTTGGAACGAAGCGACCGTCGGTACGCTGGAAGAGCGCAAAGCAAAACTCGCAGACCCCGCCCGACGCCCCGCTCTCAAGAAAGACATGGAAGGTGGAGTGATGGGTCGGCCACGCCGCCGTGACACCGATGACGGCGAGGCCGCCCAGATATCGATGTTCCAGTGGGACCAGACGTTTGTTGATGATGTTCATCTAGAGACCAATAAACATCTGCAAGGCCGGACGATCACAGACATTGCCAAAGAGCAGGACAAACATCCTGTCGATGCGATGCTCGACTTGGCAATCGCAGAAGACTTCAAGACCGAGTTTTCGATGCCAAGCCTGCTGAATGATGATGACGAAGCCGTCGGCGAGATTATCAAACATCCGCTGACTCTAATCGGCGCATCAGATGGTGGCGCGCATACCAAGTTCCTGACCTCTGGACGTTATCCGACCCACTTCCTCGCTAAATGGGTGCGTGACAAAGGACTCATGACCTTGGAAGAAGCCCACTGGCGGTTGTCGACCATGCTAGGCTGGGCGATTGGCATCCGTGATCGGGGCTGGCTGCGTGAAGGTATGCCGGCTGACATCGTGGTCTACGATCTGGAAAAACTTGAAGTGTTGCCAATGGAGACAGTGACTGACTTGCCGAATGATGATTGGCGGCGGATCCAAAAAGCGGACGGCTACCACTATACCATCGTGAATGGTGGCATTACGTTTGAGGGCCAGAAGTGTACTGGGGCATTGCCCGGCAAGATGCTGCGCAGTTATGAGCAGGGAGCGTAGGGATATTCGTAGGGTGGGCTGGCTCCTCTAGCCCGCCCGCAAAATACCCTCACCCCAGCCCTCTCCCTGAGGGAGAGGGAGAAAAAAGACTCTCTTTGCTCTTCTCACCGTTTCCTTCTATACTCCTGCCGTGTTGAGCGATGTCGCCGCGGAATACGGGAGGCTGTATGGAACGGACGTTTGATCCCATTCTTGTTGAGGTCATGAAACATGAACTGGCTGCTGTGGCCGAAGAAATGGCCATCGCCGTCAGTAAAACCGGCCGTTCAGCCATGGTCAAAATTGGCGATTTTGCCGCGGCGATCTGTGATTGTCAGGGCCGGTTGATTGGCCCAGGTTATGCTGCACCGTTTCAGCTGGCCATCTTCATGGAAGTCATGGCGTCTGTTGTCGAAAAATGGGGCGGCCAGCTCAAGCCCGGCGATATCTTACTCGTTAATGATCCATACGCAGGGATGGGGCATTTGCCCGACGTCGCCATCGTTGCTCCGGTGTTCTGGAAAGACGAAGTGGTCGCTTTCAATCTGGCCTACTCCCACCATACCGACATCGGTGGCCGTTTTGCTGGTGGCTTTAGCAGTCAATGTACGGAAACGTTTGAAGAAGGTTTGCGCTTGCCCATCGTCAAGCTGTACTCCGAAGGACAGCGCAATGAGGGACTGCTGGATACTATCTTAGCGAATGTCCGTACCCCAGAAGAATGGATCGGCGACGCTGAGGCGAAGATTGCTGGCTGCTGGCGTGGCGAGCAAGAAATCTTGCGTATGCTCGAAAAATATGGGGTCGAGACCTTCGCTTCGAGCTGTGAATATCTGATGGACTATGCCGAGCGTGAGATGCGGCTAGCACTCCACGCCATTCCCGATGGTCTGTATGAACATGAGGACTTTTTTGAAGACGATGGCTTTGGTACCGAAGGCGTTGCGCTCCGGCTGAAGATTGCCCTGCGAGTCGCAGGCGATACGCTCACGGCGGACTTCACCGGAACAGCCCCGCAAGCCCAGGGCGCAATCAACCTGCCGCTCAGCATGACCAAATCTATGGTGTATGCTGCACTCAAAGTGATGGTCCATCCTGATGTTTTACTCAATGTCGGTTTTGCTCGTCCGATTGAGATTGTCGCACCAGTCGGCAGCTTGATCAATCCGCAGTATCCGGCAGCAGTTGGCGGGCGGGCGCCGCTGTCGTTTAGTCTGTTTGATGTTGTCTTTCGTGCCTTGGCAAAAGCCTTGCCTGATCGGGTGCCGATTGCGGGCGAGGGCGGAGATATTCTGCACTTTGCCGGAACAAAAGCCGATGGCACTCCGTTTGCCATGCTGGATGGATTTTTTGGCGGCTGGGGTGGTCGGCCGATGAAAGACGGCATTGATGGTGTCACGCCGATGACGTTTGGTTCGTATGGCACGACACCGGCTGAGCTGCTGGAACGTGAGTATCCGCTTGTCGTGGAAGGCTTTGGCTATAAGCCCGACACCGGGGGAGCAGGCAAATATCGGGGCTCTCTGTCAGTCTATCGGTACTGGCGGTTTTTACAGCCGGGAAAAATTATGATCCGCACCAACCGTCTGAGCCGTCCTTCGGAGGGCCTGGCTGGCGGACAGCCGGGTGGCTTGTCTGAAAATGTGTGGAATCCGGACACGGAAGATAAGCAACTGCCCCGCCAAACTCATATGCATCTTGATGTCCAGCCTGGCGATCGCTTGCACCATGTGGTCAGCGGCTCAGGAGGCCATGGTGAGCCCTGGGCACGAAATCCAGAAAGGGTCTGTGCCGATGTGGAGGATGAGAAAGTTTCGATTGCTGGGGCGCGCGAGCAGTATGGCGTTATTATCGATACCGATCCGCTGCGTGTGAACTGGGAGAAAACCACGCAAGTGCGGCAATCGCGACAATTGGGACAGGCAACGGAGCAGGCTGCGGTGGCGGACTGACGTGCACCTGAATGCCCGGTCGGTGTACATGCACCCTACACACTCAAAAAGGAAACACTATGAGCACAACAATTGATATCCAAGGCACTTGCGATCCGCGCTTTGAGCAGGTGCGCCACGCTTTTGCTGAAAACTTTGCCGAGCGCGGAGAAGTCGGCGCGGCAGTGTCTGTCGCCCATGCAGGGCAGCTGGTCGTTGACCTATGGGCCGGCTACGCCGATGCAGCTCGCATCCGAGCATGGCAGCCAGACACCTTGGTGAATGTCTTCTCGACGACGAAGGGTATTATTGCTCTGTGCGCGCATATGCTCGTTGACCGGGGACAACTCGACCTGGATGCTCCTGTCGCACGCTATTGGCCTGAATTTGCCCAAGCTGGTAAGGACACCATCCCTGTCCGCTATCTACTCAGTCATCAAGCTGGAATGGCTGGCGCACGACAGAAACTCACCGCTCAGGATCTGTACAACTGGCAGACTGTGACAGCTGCACTAGCGTCACAAGAACCGTGGTGGGAACCTGGTACTCAGCATGGTTACCACGCCATCACCTACGGATACTTGGTAGGTGAGCTCATCACACGCATCACAGGTCTGACTCCGGGTGCCTTCCTGGGTCAAGAACTCACTGAACCGTTTGGCCTAGATTTTCATATCGGCGTCTCTGAAGAGTTTGATCCGAGAATTGCCGAGCTGATTCCTCCGCCGCCGCTTCCAGCTGGGACACAAGACCCGCTGGCCGCTTTAGCCGGTAAACCCAAATCTATGGCTGCGAGTGCGTTGGCCAATCCCGCAGTCTCTGCCCAATTAGCCAACACTGCTGACTGGCGAGCGGCTGAAATACCAGCGGCAAATGGGCACGGCACAGCGCGCGGACTCGCTCGTGTCTACGGTGCTTTGGCCCATGACTGTGTCCTTGACGGCAAACAACTGCTCAGCCAAAAGACGTTGGCCCAGGCCATCGAACAACAATGCGCTGGAAAAGATGCAGTGCTCAAGCTCGACATGAGCTGGGCACTCGGGTTTATCCTGAGTGGTAGCGGCAGAATCTATGGACCCAACCCCAACGCCTTTGGCCATAGCGGCTATGGTGGCTCGTTTGGTTGTGCCGATACGCAGACGCGGCTTGGCATTGGCTATACGATGAATTTCATGAGTCGGGATGTGGCCGGCGATAAACGTGGGATTGCACTGATTAAGGCTGCTCACGCGTCGCTATAGCTAACACTATTCAGATATATCAGGCTTCCCGTCTGTATATCGCTCCAGTTCCTGAAGCGCGAGATGCTCTAGTAGCCTCAAATATGGTCAACCTGGCCATTATCCTGTCGCTTGGAATACTGATATATGCAGCGGTTTAGTGACGCGAGCAGGAGTGGGAGTCTATGCCAAATCAAGATGTGATTGATGCTGTTGAACGACTTGGGGTCGCCTACGAGCTGATTGCTATAGACCCGGCTGACGCAGATACAGTCGTTTTCTGTGAGAAGTATGGCTATCAGCTCGAAGAGTCTGGCAACACCATCGTTGTCGCGTCCAAGAAAGAGCCCAAACAGTTTGCTGCGTGTGTGGTGCTGGCCCCGACGCAGCTCGATGTCAACAAACGCGTCCGCAAACTGATGGGTGTGTCAAAAGCCTCATTTGCCACAGCGGAAGAGATGCAAGCAACGACTGGCATGCAAGTTGGAGGTGTCACGCCGTTTTCGCTGCCCGCCGAGTGGCCGCTGTATGTGGATGAACGGGTCATGCAGCTCGAGTGGGTTGTGCTCGGCGGTGGCGGTCGGGATACCAAAATAAAGATCCGCCCGGCGGTGTTCACTAAACTGGGAGCAGAGATCGTTCCAGATCTGGCGATTAAACGTGGTTAGGTCGCCGCTTGTGGCCTAAGCCCCGACGCTATACAGTGGGCTGTCCGAATAGTCCCCAGCAGAGGAGACGCAATGTTGCACGGTCGTGTTCACACCATCGCTCGCCCTCGGTTTGTGCGGTGCCGCCTGGTCATACTGGTCGCAGTTGGGCTCCTCATCGGCAGCTCCTGGGCGTCTGCCGAATCCTCACCGAATGAAGGGCAAAACAGCCGACAAAGAACCTGGCGCTCTGTCTCAGAGCTGTCTGCCGAGGAACTGGTGCCTATTGATTTCTCGACTGACACCCCCCGGGATGCAAGCATTCCGTATTTGCCGGCCGAAGCCTATCCGTTTCAATCTCCCTACACCGCTGAGGAAATGGGATTCCGGTCGATGGAGTTTCCGCACATGCCGCGCTGGAACTGTGTCCAGATTGAAGACGGCGGGGTGCTGACCCCGACTGGCTATCTGTCCAATCTCAAAGTCATCGTGCTGGTCCATTATCGTGAGCCGGCCGGCTTACTCGGGCATCTGACCGCCCCGCCGGGCGAACTCTTCTCCCGCTGGCTGACCCAAGATCTGATGCCGCCGGAAAACTATGGTAACCAGCTGCTGTTTATCAGCTACCGGACCGATAAGGAGAAACGCAAAAAGGCCGACCTGTTCGGCTATTCTCCGACCCTGCGCCGCGTCCGGCGTTTTCCCCAGCCGTTGCGCCAGGAAAGAATGATCGGCTGGCCGCTGACCTATGATGACTCGGTCGGACGCGACGCCTGGGAGTTTACCTGGCGGCTGCTGGGCACCGATGTCCTGCACGAAACCATACGCTTTCCGGTCACCCGTCAGACCATCACCCTGGCGTCCCCGGGCGGCGTGTTTACCGATGTGGCGGCAAAAGATCTCAAACTCATGGGCGAGGACTATGCCCACTATAATCCTGACGGCAGCGTCCCGACCTATGTGATTGAAGCCCGGCCCAAGGCTGACTGGTTGCCCGACTATTACGCCGGCAAGGTCATCTACTGGCTGGATCAGCACCTGTTTTATCCTCTGCGTACCGAGGTCTACAGCCCCGACGGTGAACTGCTCTTCATTGATGAGCGGGTCGCCACGATCATGAATCCGGACTTGGGTGACCGGGGCTATCACAACCTGATAGCAGTGTGGTGGGACGTCCGAGAGGATTTCTACGGCTACAGCGTCCATGACGCGATGAGTGTGAAAACTTGGTCTCAAGAAGACCTCGACGTGTTTTTCAGTCCCGACTTTATGCGTCGCGGCTGGTTCCCCGAACCGCTCAAAACGCAGGCCGCGATCAGCTCGCCCGACGAGTTTTTTCTGCGGCCGTATCTATACAAAGACAAATTTCCCGAGACGCGTAGCTTCCAGCTGCCGGCCAGTCTGGAAGCCCGCATCCGGGCTCAGAATGCGGCCGGGCGGATTGTGTTTAGCGAAGAGGAAGAGTTTGTCCAGGCGGAGGTGCCTGGGAATTGATGTGGTCGCGGTCTCTACGAGGAAGATCGTCCGGCATCTCTAACGACCTGCCAGACGATGTAGATAATCATTCCTGCAACGATGAGGAGCCCGTCAGAACCCAATAAATTCGTACGCGTTCATTCTTCGGACCTCTTGACCTCTTTCAAGTGCCTGTATGGTAAATTGCTCAGCAGTTCTTGGGCAAGTTGCACCAGCTCTGCATCGCCTTGTTCTGTTGCCAGCTCTAAGGCGTGTTGCAAATCCGCACGCGCGTCCTCGCGCTGCTCAAGATTGGCCTTGGCGTGACCTCTATTGAGGTAGGCAGCGGCCTCCTGCGAATCGAGCTGTATAGCCTTGTCATAGTCCGCAATCGCGTCCTCATACCGCTCAAGGCGCTCCTCGGTGTCTTCCCTAATGTGTTCTTTGGCGTCTCCCCTGTTGTTGTAAGCTCTGGCAAATTGTGGATTGAGCTGTATAGCCTTGTCATAGTCCGCAATCGCGCCCTCATACCGCTCGAGGTGCTGCTTGGCGAGCCCTCTGTTGTTGTAGGCTTTGGCATACTGCGGCTCGAGGCGTAGCGCCTCGTCGTAGTCCGCAATGGCTTTCTCGTATTTGCCTAATGCAAATCTGACATTGGCCCTTTGAAAATAGTTCTCGCCGAGTGCTGCTTTATTCATTGCCCTGGGCCTCCGCTTTTCTGATTTCTTCGGTGTAGTAATCCTCTGCGAGGTCCCTGTTGTAAGTCGATTCGGCGGTATTTCTTTCAAAAAAACCTGCCAGGTCTGAAAAGAGGGTTTTTTCTGAAATGCCCATCGTCTCCAACTCTCGCAGCAATGTTTCTTTGTGATCCTTGGGAATGAGAATTTCCTGCTCAATCATGTTTGATTCGACTTCAGGCAACCCGAACAGGAAGACAGATTGCTGCATGGTAATGCGTTGGGTATCGACGGCGGAATTGTCTATGGACGGTTGCCAGAGATGCCATTGGCCGTCTTCCTCAAAAAACGTCTTGAGTTCTTGATCCAAGGCTCCTTTAGTTTTGATTTCTCTGATCTTGTCGGGTTGGACAGGGACCACAAATACTTTACCGTCTGCTCCCCCATCAGTTTCGCACGCAAACCAGAGGGCAACCAGCGGATTGTAGGTAAAATCTATCAGCCCTGTGGCTACTCTGTTGTGCTGCAAATGCGCCATGCACTCCAACGCCGTCAGATTATTATAGACGCTGGAGTAGCGGAGTTGAACTTCGTCAATAATCTGGTGGATGTATCCCTTGAAAAGATACGGCAATAGCTCAGAATGTTCCAATGGTTCCTTTTGTAAGCGACGGAGAGCCCCGCTTTGTATGTGCCAGTGTTCATTCTTTTGTCCGCGATAAATGTAGCGGCTATCCTCTTTAGGAACAGCAATCTCGTTTATTCCTGTGATGTAGGCTGCCAGGTTAGTTATCGGTTCTTGAGTACTGCTCATCTGCTTGCCTCTACGATTCTCACTTCCTCGCTTGCCGAAAGCGTAAGCTGACGCGCCCGTGCTTGCAGGGCGGCCGAGACCTTGCGCTTGCGCTTGGTCGGCGTGTAGGCGTCCCTGCCGCGCGCTTCCATCTTCTTGCGTCGGACGGCCAACTCGTCGTCCGACAGCAGGACGTTGATCGAACGCTCGGGAATATCAATCCGAATGATGTCGCCCTCCTCAAGCAGGGCGATAGCGCCGCCTTCGGCTGCTTCCGGAGAGATGTGGCCGCTGTGCCGCCGCTGAACCGGCCGTCCGTCAACAGCGCACATTTGGTGCCCAGATGTTTGGATTTGATGTAGGAGGTGGGGTACAGCATCCCCTGCATGCCCGGCTCGCCACAGGGAACGAGCACCGGCCATGCGTCGTCCTTGGGTCGTAATGCTGGTGCGGAATCCTTGATGCTGCATGGCTGTCCCTCCTTATCACGCGGCGTGTCGTGCGCCTCGGCTTCAAAGTGATACCAGCTTGGCGGGCACAGCAAAAGAGCTGTCAAGCAGGAAATGCGGCTTGATCCTGGAGCCCGAAGGCGTACAACGGAGGCGAGAGGGGACAGCTATGGACGAACAGACATTTCTGACGGGTCGGGTTCAGGTGCTGGTTGGCGATATCACCCAGCAGCGGGTCGATGCGATTGTCAACGCTGCCAATTCGACACTGCTGGGCGGAGGCGGGGTGGACGGCGCCATCCACCGGGCTGGAGGACCCGACATTCTGGCCGCCTGCCAAGAGATTCGGCGACTTTCCTACCCGCACGGACTGCCGACCGGGCAGGCCGTCATCACAGGCGGCGGACGCCTAGCGGCGCGCTTTGTGATTCATACCGTGGGACCGGTCAAGAGTGCCGAGGGCGGCCGGGCGGCCGGGCTGTTGGCGGCGTGTTACCGAAACTCGCTGTCCCTGGCCGTCCAACACGGCCTCAGCTCAATCGCGTTTCCGGCCATCTCAACCGGCGTGTACGGCTATCCGCGTGAGGAGGCCGCAGGCGTTGCCGCGCGGGCGATTGCCGATTTTTTGGCCGCAGATACGTCTCTCAAGGACGTCCGCCTGGTGTTTTTTGCCGAGCAGGCCGCCTCGATTTTTGTGCGCTACCAGACCTTTTAGGCTTCCAGGTCGAGCGGCGTAAACGCGTCTGCCTCGCCCCGTTTGAGACGCTCCAGCCCATCCTCACCCTCGTCACAGTACAGCTCAAACTGATTGCCCTCCGGATCACGAAAATACACACTCTTGGTGATGCCGTGGTCGATGGTGCCGGTTATCTCGGCCTGACGCTGTTTCAGGTTGTGATAAAAGGCTTTGAGCGCGTCAAAGTCTTCGACCTGGAGGGCGACGTGGTGCAGGCCGACCTGGTCGTCGTGCACCGGTGTGGCCTCGGGCGGGACTTCTAACACCGCTAAATCGTGGTGCTGCTCGCCCAGGCTGAAGAATACCCCTTTGGGTCGTTTGAGCCGGGTGACGACCTCGAAGCCCAAGACTTGGGTATAGAACTCTTCGAGGATCTCCAGATCGCGCGCTTTTAACACCACATGGCCGACTTTTTTAGGACGCAGCATGAACAACCCCTCCTTTCCCCTTCCTTAGCAGTTGGGCCGTGAGACTGCAAAGGCTTTTCGAGACCGCTTGAGGGAAAGAACACGGCCATGGTAGTACACACACAGGAGGGACAAGCCATGCCATTCATTCCAGTCCGTGATTTGCAGATGTATTACGAGATCCGTGGCGCGGGGCCACGCGTATTGTTCATCAACGGCACCGGGGGAGACTTACGCCGCTCGCCCAACGCGTTTGACTTCCCGCTCGCCCAACATTTTGAGGTCTTGGCCTACGATCAGCGTGGTCTGGGACGGACAGACAAACCCGACGTAGCGTACACTATGGCCGACTATGCCGACGATGCAAATGCTCTGCTTGAAGCAGTCGGTTGGGACGCGTGTCAGGTGATTGGTGTTTCTTTTGGGGGCATGGTCGGCCAAGAGTTTGCGATTCGGTATCCGCAGCGTGTCGAGCGTTTGATCTTGTCGTGTACCAGCAGTGGCGGGGCAGGTGGGGCATCTTACCCGTTACATGAACTGGCCAATTTATCTTTGGAAGACTGGACCCGTCGGGTGATTGAACTCAGCGACCTACGCCGTGATGCAGCCTGGCAAGCGGCTAATCCCGGGGAATTTCAAGCTATCGTTGCGGAAACCTTGGCTGGGCTGAAACTCGGCGCTGATGAGCCAGGACATGCCATGGGCGCTCGCCGCCAAGTTGAGGCGCGCAAATGGCACGATACCTACGATCGTTTGTCTACCCTGAGCATGCCTGTCTTTATCGCTGGCGGGCGCTATGATGGCATCGCTGAGCCACGCAATAAGCGGGCTATGCTGCAACAGATTGCCTCCGCTCAGATGGAACTGTTCGAAGGTGGGCATTTGTATTTTCTCCAAGATCCACGTGCCTTTGAATGTCTGACCGCTTTTTTTCAGGGAGAACGTGATAGCCTCCGGGGTGAAGTCTCGACAGCATAAATACCACGACGTGCTCTTTTCAAAGAGCGTACTCTACCATTCTCTCTCCGGTTCGGCGGAGAGAGGGGAGACAAAGCCGCATCTGATGACAGCAGACTCTTTTCTGCAGCAAGGACTCCTCTTTCCCGAGGAATTTGCCGATCTGGCGCAAGGTGCCGACGGAGAGGCGGCCCAACAGACCTATCCTGCCTATCCTGGCTTTCCTACGCCGCCCTACACCCTTGTCACAACCCTCAGCCAGTGTGTTGCAGTTCTCCCTATTCTTCTCGCCGCGCCTGTCCTGGCCTGCGATACAGAAACAACAAGTCTCGATCCCCGAAAAGGGGTGATTCGACTGGTCCAAATAGCGACCCCCGGCCATACGTATATGTTTGACCCAGACTGTATTCCGCTTGAAACCTTAGCTCCGCTCTTCGACACTGATCGGCTGTGGATTTTCCATAATGCCAAGTTTGATGTGAAATTCTTGGTCTGTGCTGGCCTGCCGTGGCCACCTCGCATCTTTGACACTATGCTCGCCAGCCAGCTGCTGACGGCGGGACTCCGAACAGGGCATAGCCTGGAGCATGTCGTTGGGCGAGAACTCGGTGTGAGTCTGCCTAAAGACGTGCGCAAAAGCGACTGGACAGGTGAACTGTCCGGTGAGCAGTTGAGCTATGCTGCCCGTGACGCGGCTGTCTTATGGTCGCTATACGAACGCTTTCAAGCTGCGTTACACGAAGCAGGTTTAGAACGGGCGGCGGATATTGAGTTTCGGTGTATTAATGCGCTGGCCTGGATTGAACTGTCTGGAATAGCTTTTGATGCGGAAGGCTGGCTGGTCCGGACTCTAGAAGACGAGGCGCGTTTGGAAGACTTGCGCTCACAATTGGACGCCGCTGTCATTGGCCAAGACTTTGGCATGAACTGGTTGTCACATCAACAAGTCAAGACACTGTTTCATTCATTTGGAATTACGCTCCCAAATGCCAGGTCCAATACCCTGAAAAAGATTGACCATCCAGTTGCGCGTCTATTAGTCGCCTACAAGGAGAGCGCCAAACGGGTCAGCACTTACGGGAGAGCGGTTATCGATTCCTACTGCGATGCTGAGACGGGCCGGGTGTATCCCATCTATTTTCAAAACGGCGCTGCGACAGGACGGATGAGCTGCGGCGGACCAAATATTCAGCAGATTCCAAAAGGGCGTGCCTTTCGGGCGTGCTTCCGAGCAGCTGAGGGGGCGGCGCTGATCAAAGCTGACTATTCACAAGTGGAGCTGCGTATTGCCGCTGCCTTGGCCAATGATACGACGATGCTGCAAGCCTTCCGTGACCATACTGATCTGCATGCGTTGACTGCTTCTCGGATTCTTCAACTGCCGCTTGAGCAGGTCCAAAAACAGCACCGCCAACTCGCCAAAAGTCTGAATTTTGGCCTCTTGTACGGTATGGGTATCCAGGGGCTGAAGCTTGATGCAGAAGCCAAATATGGCGTTGGCATGACAGATGGCGAAGCTGCCCGTTATCATGGTGCATTCTTTCAGACCTATCAGGGCCTGCATCGCTGGCACCAACAGGCCAAACACCAGGTCGAACATGCCCGACGCACGGAGCACAGCATTGAAACTCGTACGCTGACTGGCAGACGGTTTCTCGGCGTTCGCCATTTTAATGTCCTGCTCAATATCCCCGTCCAAGGCACTGGAGGCGACGGCCTCAAACTCGCCTTGGCCCGACTCTTTGAACATCGACACGAAGCACCGGGTGCCTTTCCTGTAGCCTGCGTGCATGACGAAATTGTGGTAGAGGCCCCGCTCGCAGATGCCAATCAGGCGGCTGCCTGGTTGCAACACCATATGACGCGAGCCATGCAAGAGATTGTGGCCGACGCAGTGCCAATCGACGTTGAGACAGCGATTGGCAAGGACTGGGCTGGAACGCCGCTGGACGAAGGAATAGAGGCGTCAGTCTGATTTTCGCGGATTTTTAGAGGTTCCCGATCTACTCAGAACATAGTATGACAATCAACATGATCGCTAACAAAGGAGGGACGTACTTATGGCCGGACCAGAGATCATGAAACTGAAACGTATTCTACGAGAAAAAGGTGCTGGCTCATCTGGCGCTCCCGTGACCCTAGAGCAGAGCCGCAAAGGTATGGAAAAAGTTGCCTTTAAGGTTGCGGAGGATATTGGCGTTGAAACGGTGAGCGTCGCCGGCCGCCCGGCCGAGTGGCTCCGGGCTCCTGGAGCGCTGGCTGAGCGGGCTATCTTATATCTCCACGGTGGTGGCTATGTCATGGGCTCGCCCAATACGCACCGTTCACTTGGTGGAGAAGTCTCGCGTGCCTCCCAAGCCGCTGTCCTCATGCTTGACTACCGTATGGGACCCGAAGAGCCATTCCCAGCCGCAGTTGAAGATGGCGTGGCCGCATTGCAGTGGCTGTTAGATCAAGGCTTTGCACCGAAAAATCTGGGGATTGCTGGTGACTCAGCCGGTGGTGGGCTTGCCGCGGCGACCTTGGTCTCCGCTCGTGATCAAGGCATTGCCATGCCCGCCGCCGCGGTTTGCATCAGTCCCTGGTCCGACCTAACATGTTCAAACGAATCGTATCAAACACGGGCAGAAGCTGATCCAATGATCGCGCAAACAGGTATCGCTAAAACCGCTGGACTGTATCTCGGAGGCAAAGACGCCACAGGCCCATATGCCTCGCCCAATTTTGCAGACCTGCGTTCGCTCCCACCACTGCTGATTCATGTCGGCGGTGATGAAGTCTTGCTCGACGATTCGATTAAACTCGACGCCAAAGCCAAAGCTGACGGAGTGGATAGTACCTTGGAGATCTGGGAAGATATGATTCATGTCTGGCACGCCTTCCATCCGATGCTGCCCGAAGGGCGGGATGGCATCGTACGGGTTGGCGAGTTTTTACGCGAGAAATGGGCTGTGGCATAATTGATTCTGGTGGCCACTCATCGACTGGAGCGGTACTCGAAGTGCTGAACCGCTCCAAGTCCGATCACCCCCCCCGGCAGTCCTCTTGCGCCAGTATCATGAAATGTGCAACGCAGTCAGTCTTGCCCAAGATTTCTCTCATCCGCCTAGCGTGGCTTTCGCTCTCTGCTTTCTTGCCAAACTCGATTGGCCTCAAGGACGTGAAAGCGCCCCTGGAACAGTTGGCGGAGGACGGCTGATCGATTATGTACCGCTACCAAGAAACACAGCGCTACTTTGCTCAAGTAGCGGACGACATCAAAGACATTGCAGAACAGGAACTCCAAACGCTCGGAGCCCAAGAGACCAGTCCGGCGTACCGGGGGATCTATTTCAATGCGTCCCCTCAAGTTCTGTACGCTGTCAACTTTCACACGCGATTTATTAACCGCATACTCGCTCCCCTCACGTCATTTGCCTGTCACTCGGATCGGTATCTGTACAGAAAGGCGGCAGAGATCGACTGGCAAGAGTTTCTTGATCCGTCACAAACCTTTGCCGTTTTTGCAACCGTGGCCAACAGTGCGATTCGACACTCACAGTTCGCCGCCCTGCGTCTGAAAGACGCGGTGGTTGACTCCTTCCGGGCTGCGACTGGAGTGCGTCCATCCATAGACACGAGAGATCCCGATGTCTGGATCAACCTGTACATCCACAATAATGAGGCTACGATTAGCCTGGATACATCTGGAGGCTCTCTGCATCGACGTGGCTACCGTCGGAAAAGTGTCCAGGCACCTATGGCCGAGATCTTAGCCGCCGCTATTATTCACCATGCTGAATGGGATGGCAAGCGCCCGTTATACGATCCGTTCTGTGGCTCAGGGACGCTGCTGTGCGAGGCGTATATGCGCGCCTCGCATACGCCAGCAGCCCGGTTCCGCAGCAAGTTTGGTTTTCAACGTTTGCCTGATTTCAACCCTGCGCTGTGGGAACATGTACAGCGTGAAGGGCAGGAAGGGATGCGCGCGCTTCCTCAGGGGCTCATCTTCGGCAGTGATATCGATCGCGAAGCCGTTCAGGCAACAGCCCAGAACTGCGCTGTGTTAGAGACGGGGGACACCATCAGCATCCAAAAACGGGATGCCTTTCAGATCGAGCGGATACAAGGCGGGGTGATTGTGTGTAATCCGCCCTACGGGGTGAGACTCAACAAAAAAGCCAATCTGAGTGACTTCTATACACGCCTGGGCGATTTCCTGAAACAACGCTGCCAAGGCTCTACCGCTTTTATTTATTGTGGAGAACGTCAGTACCTGAAGAATATTGGCCTCAAACCCACGTGGAAAAAACCGCTCGTCAATGGAGGACTAGACGGACGCTTGGCAAAGTATGAGCTGTATTAGATCAGCCGGGCGGAAATCCTTCCTACGTTATTGCTGAGGGTGTCCGGTTCCCTCACGCTGTTTCTCTTTGCCTGACTATGCTAGATTCGGCGGTATGAACACAGCCCAACGCTGCGCGACATATGAAGACCTGTTGCGAGTCCCGGATCGGTTTATTGCCGAGATTATTGACGGGGAATTGCTGACAACACCACGCCCTGCGTCTCCTCACAGCCATGCCGCGGCGACTATTATGCAGGACGTCGGACCTTGCTCTCGAAGTCTTGGCGGATCTGAGGGAAATGGCGGCTGGTGGATTCTTTTTAAGCCTGAATGACATTAGCGTTCTATTGGAGGAGTACATAATGGACCTCAATTATTCACCTGAAGAGACTGCCTTTCGTGACGAAGTCCGCTCGTGGCTCGATGCGAATCTGCCAAGCGACATCCGCGACAAAGTTGTCAACTATCAAGAGTTGAAGAAAGACGACTATATGCGCTGGCATAAAATGCTGGCCCAAAAAGGCTGGGTTGCGCCAGAGTGGCCAGAAGAGTGGGGCGGTAAAGATTGGACGATTGTCCAGCGCTATATCTTTGAAGAAGAAACGGGCGCAGCTGGCTGCCCTGGCCGTATGCCGTTTGGGCTGTCGATGTGCGCGCCGGTACTCTTTCGGTTTGGGAGTGACGAACAAAAGAAGAAGTATCTGCCACGTATCTATAATGGCGATGATTTCTGGTGCCAGGGCTACTCCGAACCTGAGTCGGGCTCTGACCTAGCCTCGCTCAAGACCAGTGCCGTCCGTCAAGGTGATGAGTATATCATCAATGGGCAAAAGATCTGGACGACCCTGGCCCAGCATGCCGACTGGATCTTCTGTCTCGTCCGGACGGACTTCAATACCGAGCGGAAACAGCACGGCATCTCGTTCCTGCTCATCGACATGAAGACTCCCGGTATCACCGTTCGGCCGCTGATCCTGATGGACGGGAGTCATGAAGTGAATGAAGTCTTCTTCGACGATGTGCGCGTACCCGCCGAAAATCTGGTCCATAAAGAAGGTGATGGCTGGACAGTCGCAAAATATTTGCTTGGTCACGAACGCCTCAACACGGGGAGTGTCGGTACCTCAAAGCGAGAGCTTGCCCACCTCAAAGATATCGCTGCCAAACAAATGAAAAATGGGAAGCCGCTGCTTGAAGATCCACGTTTTAGTGACCGACTGGCGCGAGTCGAAGTAGAACTCATGGCCCTGGAAATTACGAATCTACGTTTTCTCGACCAGTTGCGAGGCGGACGTGACCCTGGCGCGGATGTCTCGTTACTGAAGATTCGTGGCACGGAGATTCAGCAGACATTAACTGAGCTCATGATGGATGCTGTCGGCCCGTTTGCCCAACCGTTTCGACCAGTTGAGGCGACTGATTTTGACAATATTACCGCGCGGATCTCACCGCGCTACTGCAACTATCGCAAGACTTCAATATACGCGGGTTCTAACGAAATCCAGCGCAACATCATTTCCAAAATGTCCCTCGGTTTGTAGAAATTTCTCAGGAGAGTATGACGTGAATTTTGACTACACAGAAGAACAACAACTGCTGGCAAACAGTGTCCAACAGTTTATTGCCAAGGAATATACTTTCGAAGCCCGCCAAACGATTATTGAATCCGACGTTGGGTATAGCGACCAGGTCTGGTCTAGCCTAGCTCAAATGGGCCTGCTGGGTATGCCGTTTCCCAGTGAGGTCGGTGGCTTTGACGGTGGCGCAGTTGACCTGATGCCGATCATGGAAGCGATCGGCGAAGGACTGATTGTTGAGCCGTATCTGGCCACCGTTGGCCTGGGCGGGCAGTTCATCGCCCGAGGTGGTACAGACGCGCAGAAGAACGAAATCCTACCGACGCTGATCGAAGGCAAGTGTAAGCTCGCCTTTGCCCAAACAGAGCGGGGCGCGCGGTATGATCTGAATCATGTCGGCTGCCAGGCACAGAAGTCTGGTAATGGATATGTCCTTGATGGCGAAAAATGTGTGGTGATTCATGCGCCATGCGCAGACAAGATTATTGTTTCAGCACGGACGGCGGGTCATGAGACCGACCCAACCGGCATCAGCCTGTTCGTGGTTGATCGCAACGCACCTGGCGTCAGCCTCAACTCATACAAAACGATTGATAACCTGCGCGCAGCTGACGTAAAATTCTCAAGCACGGCTGTCTCTGCTGATGCACTGATTGGCGCTGAAGGTCACGCCTTAGCGCTCATCGAAGAAGTCACTGATTATGCCATCGCCTTACTGTGTGCAGAGACGGTGGGTGCCATTAAGTTTGCCAACGATGCAACGCTTGATTATCTCAAAACTCGCAAACAGTTTGGCGTACCCATCGGTTCATTCCAAGCCTTGCAGCATCGCATGGTCGATATGATGATCACCTACGAACAAGCCAAGTCCATGGCCTGTTTAGCCTGCGTGAAGGTCGACAGCGCCGACGCAGCCGAACGCAAACGCGTGATTGCCGCCGCCAAGATCAAGATTTCCGACTCGTGCCGGCATATCAGCCAAGAGGCCGTCCAGCTGTACGGCGGTATGGGCATGACCGAAGAACTGAAAGTCAGCCATACCTTCCGGCGACTGACGACAATCAGCCAGACTTTTGGCGATGCTGAGCATCATCTGGAGCGCTTTGCGGCGTGTGAGGAAGCATGAGGAAAAACAATGAAAGCACGCCAACTCAAGCAAATCGGTAAAACTGCTCTGTCCGTCACCCAGTATGGACTGGGTGGAACTGCACTCGGCAATATCTACACCGCCGTCGAAGAACAAGCCGCGCTTGATACGATTGACGCCGCCTATCAGGCTGGGGTGCGTTACTTTGATACTGCTCCGCTGTACGGCGGCGGCCTGAGCGAAATTCGACTTGGGAAAGGCGTCGCCCGTTACACACGCGGTGCTGTCGTGATTTCCAGCAAAGTTGGTTGGGCGCTTGAGCCCCGGCCACCGGGCGAAGAGGCAAACATTGATATTTTTGACAAACCGCTACCGTACCGAGGAGTGGCGAACTATTCGGCTGACGCGATTAAACGCTCACTCGAAGAGAGTCTCAAGCGCTTGGACATGGATCGGATCGATATCGTCCTGATGCATGATCCCGATGAAGCCAGCAGCATCAAAGGGCTTGATCCGTATGCGGTCAGCCACTTTGACCAAGCCATGGCAGAGGCGTACCCGATTCTTGATGATTTGCGCAGCCAAGGCGTGATCAAGGCGATTGGGGCTGGTATGAACCAGTGGCAAATGTTGGAGGACTTTGCACGGGCAGGTGATTTTGACTGCTTTCTGTTAGCCGGACGTTATACACTGCTGGAACAGAAGTCACTGAAATCATTTTTACCGTTGTGTGAACAAAAGCAGATCAGCATCATTATTGGCGGGCCGTTCAACTCAGGAATCTTGGCCAGTGGAGCCGTAGAAGGGGCGTATTACAACTACCAAGCCGCACCGCCGGACATCTTAGACCGTGTCCGCAAAATTGAAGCGGTGTGTGCTCGACATCAGGTAGCTCTTCAAGCCGCTGCGCTACAGTTCCCGTTTGGCCATCCAGCTGTCGCTTCGATTATTCCTGGTGCACGTTCTGTTCAAGAACTACGTGACAATATCGGTTATTTCGAGCAAAAGATTCCGGCTGACTTTTGGGCAGAGTTGAAACATGCTGAACTGATCGACCCGACTGCGCCGATCCCTACAGAATAGGTGAGTGTTATGAGCACACGCGATCGCGAAATCCGGAGAATGATTGAAAAAGCCTGGCAAGAAGAAGAGCAAAAAGAGCGAAATACAAAGGGTTTCTTGAACTTCAACGAGAGCGATATGTGTTTGCTCAAAGAGTATTATGCGGGTGGCCTGCCGTACGGTAACTCTCCTGAGGGTTTCAACCGTTGGTTGCAAGAGCGAGACTAAGCCTGCCGCTCTCCATATCCTCACGTATCGCTTGTAAGCAAGCTTCAAAGTCACCCTCAACCAGGCGTCCGCCGGTGTCCAGCATGCCGCACTGCATCATCAGGTTGATTGAGGTGCCGAAATCGTCGGTGACCAGATAGCCGTCCTGATCGATTGTCGTGCCGTCCGCTAACTGCCGGCACGGATACTGGCTGCGGGTGCGCTCGGCAAGCGAATTCAGGCTGGCAATATAGCCGTAGGCCGGTTTGCCGAGTGCGTTGCCGAAGCCGATTTCATACGCCGTGCCGTCGTCCATCAGCAGGCCGCGAAAGGCGTTACAGTTGGCCACGACGATGTTGCATTCCCGGATTTGTGAAACATCGCTTCGATAAATCTGCACGGCTGTCTGCATCGACTGATCGCTAAGGTTGATGTTGTTATCCATCGGATGCAGGCCAATAAATCCATATTTTTCACACAGTTGGCGCTGCTTTTCCGCCATCTCTGCGGCATCTGGCAAAAAAACTTCTGGTCCAGCGAGGTACAGTTTGGGTTTTTGTTGTACGGACATTATCAGACCTTTTATATCGGATAAGCATCAAGGGCTGCATCATTACGGGACACACTTCGACTATGCGGGAGGGTGTTTATAAAATTCAATATAGAACCGGACTGGACCCAGCGGTTCAACATGATGGAGCAGCTCGGGGACAATAACACCCTCATGCCCAGGATCGAGAATGAACTCCTGATCAAGAGGTGCGTGGACGGTGTATCGCAGTTGTCCTTCCAAAACGTGCACTTTTGCCCACACCCCAGATTTTGTGGAATGGGCTTTGCGCAAACCGTCCGGAATAGACGCTGCATCAAATTCTGACGTACGTTTATACGCTTGAAAGCTTTCCGGTAGCTCAAAACGATCACAGTTTGGACATAGCAGCTGTTGGCCCCGTTTTGAGTTGCGCCCCTCTTCAGTCGTTGTCCAAGGCCGATTCTCAAATGGAGGATTATGGCGAACATGCTGGCTATGCCCACAGTCCAAGTCGGCCACCCAATAGTCTTCTTCATCACAGTGAAAACCTAGAATGCTGCGTTCCATAATATGTTCGCCTTGCTTACAGAAGAATTTTGAGAACAGCAATGAGCACCGCACTCATTATTCCAACTGCTGTTCCAAGTCTTGGGAGAATAGGTTGATTGACTGAGGTCTGTTTCCCAAATGGAGTAAAGAGCCAGGTGCGAAACCGATGTGGAAGCCAGCGGATGGCCAAAATGGCAAGACCAATGCTGCAATAGCTCAAGGTAGGGACACTGACGCTTATGACTTGGGTGAGGATCAATACGGAATCCGTGTAGTCGATTTCTCTGGAGAGTATGGCTGACACTACGGTCGACAAAAAGAGCGTAGCTCCAGCGAAGATACCGAACAGTAGCAAGCCATCAACAAGGAGGAAGCCGAACATGCGTGGAAGAGATTTTGCACGATTGGCTTTTTTGAGTAGAGCCCAGGTGACTCGTGCCGAGAGAATGTCAAAGCCGACTCCACACACAGAAGTAATCGCGTACAGCGACCAGGGCCAGAGACGATGATGCGGGTCCAGATAGATGAATTGCCACAGTCCATCTCCCGCATCGTACGGGATCTCGAAGAGGATGGACTCCAAAAACGCAAGGAGTTCAATAGCCGGAAAAAAGGAGAGGATGTGGCAGACCAAGCTGGCGCCGATGAGTGTCGGAAGGGTAGACGAGTGGAAGAAGAAACTCTCTTTGATACGTTGGACAAAACGATGCAGCAGGCGCTGGTAAGGTTGCTGTGTTTGCTTCCAGTGGAAGGGCTCCTTTTTTTCATCCACAAACCAGCTCAGTACAGCAAAGGTAAGTTTGCAGACGATGAAGGCCAGAACTGCAAGGGCGAATGCATCTTTTGTGTGCATGATGCTGTGATGTACGAAGATTCTCAGTTTTTAGTGTAGGACTTTTATTGGGATTGGGCAAAGAGAAGGTGGGGAAGGGTGAGAAGGGCTGTGTCTGAGGGCGCAAGGAAGGAGGTTTGTCAGATGGGAGCAAAAGAACGGAACGGCTCTAGACGATGACACGGGAGCATGTTAAGTGCCTGATCTCATTCTCTGGAGGGATGGCAGAGCGGTTGAATGCACCGGTCTTGAAAACCGGCAGAGTCTTAACGGGCTCTCGTGGGTTCGAATCCCACTCCCTCCGCTTTTTGTTGGCTATAAGTACCTTAAATCTATAGAGTATTTGAAATTCTTATATATCCTTCCCCTATTTTTCCCATTATATCGATTTGGCATAGAGGGGAACATCTCGGACTTTCTGAGACATCCCACGTCCTGTCTTCACGGGATATGCTCCTCAAGCTTTACCGCTTGCACCTGAAGGAGTGAAGGAAAAAGTTAACGTCCATCTATTCCGCAGCCCGAGCAAGTTTAACAGATAACACCTTACCACAGCGGGGAATCACCACTCTGAGCCCTACCGTCACGCAAACCGTTTCTGGTCATGCCGCCAGAACACGGCCCGCGCTAAGGTATGCGGATCGCCGGGTAGGGTGGGCACCACCGGTTTCTTGTCCGTGCTCACAACAGGACCGTCAACCAGCTCTGTATAATCTTTCCAGGCGGTCCGAATCCGCCGCTCTAGCGACCATGCGTTACTCTGCGCGATGTCGAGGGCGCGGTGGAGCTGCCGTGACGACACGCCTTGGGGACTCGTAGACAGAAGAGAGAGCCCGACCACCCACTTGCGCAGCGACAGGCGGCTCGATTGCATGACCGTCCCGATGCGCACACTAAAGTGTTTGCGGCACTTCAAACATCGATAGGGCATCGGTTTGGCCTGCCGGACCGGCTTGGTGCGAAGCGAAAAACAGGACGGACACCGCCAGCCCAGAAGACGGTTGCACACCGAGGTGGCCTTGGGGACGTGCAATTTGGTATAAAAATTGCAGTAGGTTAATCTACAGATAATTTTTTTGACTTCGAGCTCGCACTCTTGTATACAGCCTCGGTATAGAGGAGATACGAAGTGCGTCTTCCAGACATCAGCACCATCCGTACCGGTTACACCGTCCGTAGCCGCCTGGAGACCGCGGAACGCGGGGGGGTGCTCTCCGTCCAACTCAGGGACATCTCGCCGGACGGGAGTATCAAGCTGGACCAGCTAACACGCGTGCGTCTTGGCGACCTGCCAGACAAATATTTCGTGCGCGCCGGTGATGTAGTATTCCGCTCCCGTGGCGAACGGAATACAGCCTTCGCCCTTGACGCCCAGTTCAAGGAGCCGGCCCTGGCCTTGCTGCCGCTCTTCGTGCTGCGTTCGAAGGTGGACATCGTTCTGCCTGAATATCTGGCCTGGGCGATGAATCAGCCGCCCGCCCAGCGCCATTTCGACAGCTTCGCCCGTGGTACGGGCCTACGGATGGTGCCGCGCTCAAGTCTTGACACCCTCGATATCGACCTGCCCGACCTTGAGACGCAACGCAAAATCGTGACTATCGACGCCCTGGCTGAGCGCGAACGAGCCTTGTCAGTCCTGGCGGCTGACAAGCGTAGGCAACTGATAAGCCTGATCCTGGGCAATCACGTGAAGCATGCCCGCCCTGGCACTGGGCAGGAAAGGAGAACGAAGTGACCGACCAACTCACCCAGCAGCAGATCAACCAGACCGCCTGGGCCGCCTGTGACACCTTCCGGGGCGTCGTTGATGCCGGTCAATACAAGGACTACATCCTGGTGATGTTGTTCCTCAGGTATATTTCGGACCTGTGGAACGACCACCTCGAAACCTATCGCGCACGGTACGGCGACGACGAGGCGCGCATCCGCCGCCGGCTGGAGCGCGAGCGCTTCATCCTGCCCGAGGGGGCGAGCTTCTACGAGCTGCATGAGCAACGCACCGAGGCTAATATCGGTGAACTCATCAACGTCGCTCTTGAAGAGATTGAGGACGCGAACCGCGCCAAGCTCGAAGGCGTGTTCCGCAACATCGACTTCAACTCGGAGGCCAATCTCGGCCGGGTCAAGGACCGCAACCGCCGCCTCAAGAATCTGCTGGAAGACTTCGCCAAGCCGTCCCTCGATCTGCGCCCGTCGCGGGTGACCGAGGACATTATCGGCGAGTGTTACATCTATCTCATTTCGCGCTTTGCCTCGGACGCCGGCAAGAAGGCCGGGGAGTTCTACACGCCCGCCGCGGTCTCCCGGCTGCTGGCCGGGCTGGCCGCACCGCAACCCGGTGACACCATCTGCGACCCGGCCTGCGGTTCCGGCTCGCTGCTGATCCGTGCCGCCGAGCAGGTCGGCTCGGACAACTTCGCCCTGTACGGCCAGGAGGTGAACGGCGCGACTTGGGCGCTCGCGCGCATGAACATGTTTCTGCACGCCAAGGACGCCGCCCGCATCGAGTGGTGCGACACCCTGAACAGCCCGGCGCTGATTGAGGGCGATCACCTGATGAGGTTCGACATCGTGGTCGCCAACCCGCCCTTTTCGCTGGACAAGTGGGGGGCGGAAGACGCACCCAAGGACCAGTACGAGCGCTTCTGGCGCGGTGTGCCTCCCAAGTCCAAGGGCGATTACGGTTTCATCACCCACATGATCGAGATCGCCAAGCGACACAGCGGGCGGGTGGCGGTGATCGTCCCCCACGGCGTGCTGTTTCGGGGCGGCGCCGAGGGGCGCATCCGGCGGGCGCTCATTGAAGAAAACCTGCTCGACGCCGTGATCGGCCTGCCCGCCAATCTGTTCACCACGACCGGCATTCCCGTCGCCGTTCTGGTCTTCGACCGCTCACGCGAGGAGGGCGGCCAGCATGCGGCGCGCAAGGACGTGCTCTTTATCGACGCCAGCCGGGAGTTCACACCGGGCAAGACGCAGAACCTGCTGGACGAGGCGCACATCGCCAAGGTGGTGGAGACCTTCAGGACGCACGCGACTGTCGAGAAATACTCGCGCCGGGCGAGCCCGGAGGAGATTGCCGAAAACGACTTCAATCTCAACATTCCCCGCTACGTCGATACCTTCGAGCCCGAGGAAGAGATTGACGTTGCCGCCCTGCAACAGGAAATCGACCAGATTGAGGCCGAGCTGGCCGAGGTGCGTGGCCGCATGAGGGGCTATCTGAAGGAGCTGGGGCTTGAGGTCTGAGACGTACCCGAGGCGGGGAGAGCTGAATAAGACCCCTGGGTGCCTTAGGGGTCTTATAGGGGTCTAATAGGGGTCAGATTACGGCGTATTCTCATATTCGCGAATGGCTGAGGCGCAATGGAGTACAACCATGAAAAACATGATGGAGATCAATGGATACCAGGCGCTCATTCAATTCGACCCCGACATCGACATGTTCCGGGGTGAATTTGTCGGTTTGAACGGCGGCGCGGATTTCTACGCCCGGGATATCGCCGGGCTGAAAGCCGAGGGCGAGGCGTCCCTCAAGGTATTTCTCGATATGTGTCGAGAGGACGGCGTTGACCCTGGAAAGCAGTATTCTGGAAAATTCAACGTGCGCATCTCGCCGGAATTACACGCGGCCATTGCCGCTGCTGCGACCGCGGACGGCAAGAGCCTCAATCAATGGATTGCGGACAAACTGCGCCACTCCGTCGCCGATTGAGCATGAATATGGCCATATTCATGGCTAGGAGGTGAAAGTCATGCCGGAAATATCCATTGCTAAGGATTTCTGGCAAGTGGTTGAGGACTGGCGCGCGCAAGCCGGCTTCGACTGGCTGGAGTTGACGCCTGACGAAGTGGACGGGTGGCGGGACCGGTGCCCGGCGCCGGAGTTCTCATGGCCGGATTGAATTACCTGCTTGACAGCAACATCCTTTCCGAACCTACCCGGCGGCACCCTGACGGTGAAGTCCGGTCACGCCTGCAAGCGTATCGCCACGAGATATGCACGGCGGCCCCGACCCTCCACGAACTGCGTTACGGGGTGGCCCGGATGTCGGACGGGGCGCGCAAGCGGCAACTGCTCCGCTATCTGGGGCAGGTGTTGCTCCCGCTGACGGTCCTACCGTATGACGGCAAAGCCGCGCTCTGGCACGCCGAGGAGCGCGCACGGTTGACCGCTCAAGGACGCACGCCTTCCTACGTCGATGGCCAGATCGCTGCTATTGCAAAGATCAACGACTTGACCCTTGTTACCCGCAACACGAGCGACTTCGTCCATTTTGCCGACCTGAGAGTAGAGAACTGGTTCGCGCCATAATTGGAGACAGAAGAAAGGGGGCGGCGATGGTTGAGGAACCGTGGGCTGGTGGCGTCTACACGCTCCGGTCCAGCCGCGCGGTGGAAACGGGGACGAGGTCAATAGGGAGGCATGAGACCCATATGAGCCTGAGGGGTCAGATAGGGGTCAGATAGGGGTTAAATTCTGGCTTATTCTCGATAAGGAGTGGAAGAGAAGGAGAAACGGTGCATAAACGTCCCACTTTCAAGAAAGTGTCGGCTACAGGCGAGGTTCAAGGTGGTCGCCAACGGTCGCCACATATGACCCAAGGGCGTGTTGTGCCCTATTTGCGCGTGGCCAATGTATTTGATGGATACATAGACTTTTCTGACCTTAATAGAATGGCGTTCCGTCCCAGCGAAATCGAAAAATTCCGTTTGCGTAAAGGAGATATCCTTTTGAATGAAGGGCAAAGCGTTGAACTGGTTGGCCGATCTGCCATGTACATCGCCGGCCCTGATGATTGCTGCTATCAAAATACCTTGATCCGATACCGGGCAGGGGTCGAAACTGATGCCGAGTACGCGCTTCAGCTATTCCGATACTGCCAATTAATCGGGGTCTTTTCCAGAATTTCGGTAAGAACCAATTCGATCGCTCACCTTGGCGTCTCTCGCTTCGCCGAACTTGAGCTTCCGTTTCCTCCACTCCCCGAACAGCGCAAGATTGCCGCAATCCTGCGGACCTGGGATGAGGCGATTGAGAAGCTTGAGGCGCTGCGAGCGGCCAAGGCGCGGCTTCTGAATTACAAATATGCGACAATTTTTCATCCGGGTTCGTCAGCCAATTCCGGTTGGCCAGAACGTCGGATCGGTGATTTTGTCAATCCCCGTGCAGAGAAAGCTCTACCTAGTACGGAAATGCCTCTCTATTCATTGACCATCGAAGACGGCATTACGCCCAAGACCGAACGCTACAACAGAGACTTCTTAGTAAAGGATAGAGGTGCCAAAACTTACAAGATAGTGTATCCAGGCGATATCGTGTTCAATCCGGCAAATCTGCGATGGGGTGCAATTGCACGATCATACGTATGCCATCCTGTCGTAGTGTCGCCGATCTATGAAGTTCTTGGGATCAACTCCAACAAGATCGACCTTGACTACCTAAACCATGCATTAACTTGCCCTTATCAAATTCGTCGTTTTGCTACGAAGGTTGAAGGGACATTAGTTGAGCGGATGGCGGTCAAAATTGATACGTTCTTAATGACCAAAATTTTGGTCCCCGATAATCGAGAAGAACAGGTCCGCTTCTCAAGAATTTTTAACGCTATGGAAGCGGAGATCCGAACTCTCTTTAGGCAGAAAACCTTGATTGAACGCCAAAAACGCGGTCTGATGCAGAAACTGCTTACGGGCGAATGGCGGGTAAAAGTGGAGGAAAACTGATGCCCCGGATCCAGATGCCCCATGATCCCAAGCGTGATGGCTTTCTGAGAGTGAAGAAGATTCGCCCCAATATCGCGAGGGTATATTTCGTCCCTCCAGAGCATGCCCGCCTGGACTCGGACGAGGTGGGCGAGCATCAGACCAAGTTGTTGCTCATCAACGGTGAGGAGAGATATCTCACGATCTACCCCATCACAACACTCGACACTCTCAGCCTTCACGACAGATTCTTGAAACCAAAATACAGCAAGGTTAAGCGCATCACGCTTGAGTATCCGGGTATCCCTTATCTGGAT
Organism: Binatia bacterium; assembly: GCA_965231765.1. Lineage (GTDB taxonomy): Bacteria > Desulfobacterota > Binatia > Bin18 > Bin18 > JAAXHF01. The sequence continues at coordinate 350,162 of OZ246887.1, read as the reverse complement.
TTCGACCAAACCGTACCCAGCACCCCCGAAGAGGTTCAAGTAATGTTGGAGGAACTCCCTCCGACCTTCACCAAGGATTATGCCTACGGCCTTGGCCTAGCCAAGCCTTACCGCTCCATCATTGACGCTGTGGAAGCACTCTCCGACTGCACCGAGATCGTGATTTCAGGCGAGCATGAGACCGGGATAACGTCCAGAGGCATGGTCTTCAATATCGCCGAAGAGGATTTTGAGGGGCTGAGGTTGGAGTTGAATAAGATCGACCAGCACACCCGAAACGCTGCGCGCTCGGTCAAGGAAGTGGCCGCTTACAACATTCTGGCGAAGCGTATCGGATTACCCACCAAGACTGCTAAGACCGGGAGACATCCTTACCGTAAATTCCTTACGGCCGTAGCGGAAGATAAAGAACCTCTTTCAGAAGACGCCCAGAATGCGGTGCTTCGCGCCATGAGCGACCACGCCAAGGATATCGCAGAGAAGCATCCAGATAAGCTTGCCAAGCTGCAAAGCAATATTGAGTTGGTGACGCTCGAACGCCTGATCGAGCGCTATAGAGAAATGCTCCGCCAGAGGCTCAATGAAGATCAATGGCAGACCTTTTTCAACGAGAACCAGTTTATTCTGAATTTGGCCTTTGGCTATCCAGTCATCAAAGTCCAGGATCAGGCCTCAATCGGTGGCCGTAAGCTTTCCGGTTCAGGCGAGAAAATTGCTGATTTCCTAGTCAAAAATAGCTTGACCAACAACACGGCGATCATCGAAATCAAGACCCCGCGCACGAAACTATTCAACGAGAGTCCGTACCGTGAAGGGGTCTACACGCCGTCAGCTGATTTATCCGGGTCGATCAACCAAGCGCTCGATCAGAAGTATAAGTTCCAGGGAGAAATCGCGCAGATAAAGAACAACAGCCGAATTTACAATATCGAGTCGTACTCCGTTCATTGCTGTCTGATCATCGGGAGTATGCCGTCGGACGAAGATCGGTTGAAGTCATTAGAGCTTTTTCGTGGAAATTCCAAGGATGTTGAAATCGTCACTTTCGACGAATTGCTAAAGAGGCTGGAGCAGCTTTACGATTTCCTACGGGAATGACGTATCCACCCACGCAGGAAAAGCCTAACCCATGCTAACAAGCAAACATGACATCGAACCCTTGGTTCTCTCTCAGGTTAGAGAGCTGATTCTTGCTACCCGCTCTAGTGTCCCCAGACGATGAATCAGAGACCCATCTTACTGAATTGGGTGGGCAACCGTATTCGACCCCAGGAGACAAAACATGACTGACAAAGAGAGCGTCATCAAGCACCTGGAAATGATTCAAAGGGTTATCAACCGCCTGGGTCGTGACTCCTTTCTGGTCAAAGGCTGGAGCATGGCGATATTGACCGCCGGTATTATCTTCGTTGCAAGGAATGAGGTTCACTCCGGGTGGCTGGCGCTGGCTTTCCTCGTCCCGGTCGTTGGGTTCTGGATTCTGGATGGCTATTTTCTGTGGCAAGAGCGCCTGTTCCGGCAGGTCTACGATGAGGTCAGGACGCAGGAAACCACGGATTTCGGCATGAACGTGATGAAGTATACAAACAGGCCGGGGTGTAGCTGGCAGGCTGCCGTGTTGTCCGTAACGCTGAACATCTTTTACGGCATTGAGATTTTGTTCGTATTGACAGCATTTTTTATCCTCAAAATGTGAGGCACTACCACCTCCTAACAGCGTTTGACCGCGTGACGCACCTCGCTTTATCTCCGGTACGTTTATGAGCTTTGACGCCACCGAAAAATACCAGTCCCAAATCCCGGCGCTGCAACTGCTCGTGGCGCTGGGCTTTAAGCCGCTCTCCGGGGCCGAGGCGTTGGCCCTGCGCGGCGGGCGGCTGCGTAACGTCATCCTCAATGAGGTGCTGACCGACCAGTTGCTGAAGCTCAACCGTTTCACCCACCGTGGCCGCGATTATCCCTTCGATCTCGAAGACGCCCATGAGGCGATACGCCGGCTGAAGCCCACGCCCGACCGGCTCAAGGGCCTGCGCGGCACCAATCAGGACATTTACGACACGCTCGTGCTCGGCACGACCATCACCAAGACCATTGACGGGGACTCGAAGTCGTACTCGTTCCGCTACGTCGATTGGGACAAGCCGGACAACAACGCCTATCACGTGACCGCCGAGATGGCGGTAGAGCGAACGGGCAGTAGCCAGACCCGCCGCTGCGACATTGTTGCGTTCGTCAACGGCATTCCCTTTGTTGTCATCGAGAACAAACGGCCGACCGAAAGCCTGAAAAAGGCCGATAGCCAGCTGATCGGCTACCAGCACGAGGACAACATTTCGCAGCTCTTCCACTTCGCCCAGCTGCTGCTGAGCCTGAACCGGCGCGAGGCGCGCTACGCAACGGTTGGGACGCCGGGCAAGTTCTGGCAGGCTTGGCGCGAGGAGGACGCCGACGACCGGCTGGCCTCGCTTGCCGCACGCGAGCCGAACGCGGCCGAACGTGTGGCCCTTGTCGGGGCGCTTGAGGACGACACACCGCCGGCCGAGCGACCGGCGGTTCGACTTCAGGGCTTGATTGACCGGCCGCTGGCGGTGGCCGAAGCCCAGGCCGTCTATGCGGGCGCGTTCGCGGGCGCGCGGGCGCATTTCGATGATCTCGTAGCCGAGGGCGAACGCGCTATCACACCTCAGGACCGTACTATCTTTGCGCTGTGTCGGCCCGAGCGCCTGCTCGACCTGGTGCGGCGCTTCACGGTCTTCGACGGCGGCGTGCGCAAGATCGCCCGCCACCAGCAGTTCTTCGGTGTCCGGAGCGCCGTCGAGCGGGTCAGGCAGTTTGACACGAACGGCTGCCGTAAGGGCGGCGTTGTCTGGCACACCCAGGGTTCCGGTAAGTCGCTGACCATGGTCATGCTGGGGCGTGCCTTGGCGCTCGACAAGGACATCGCGAATCCGCGTATCGTGATCGTCACCGACCGCGACGACCTTGACCGGCAGATCAAGGACACCTTCAGGTCGTGCGAGCTGGAACCCGTCCGGGCGACCAGCGGCGCGCATCTGCTCAAGCTGATCCGCAACAGAACGGCGCTGATTACCACCATCATCAACAAATTCGACACGGCCTCGCGCAGCGGCGCAGCAACCGACCCGGACCCGAATATCTTCGTGCTGGTGGACGAGAGCCACCGTAGCCAGACCGGCCAGTATGGCGGACACGGCGAGTTCGCCATGAAGATGCGGCGTATTCTGCCGAACGCCTGCTATCTCGGTTTCACCGGCACGCCGCTGCTGCAAAAGGAGAAGAACACCCTGTCCACCTTCGGCGGGCTTATCCACACCTACGCGATAGACCAGGCCGTTGCCGACGGCGCTGTGGTGCCGCTGCTGTATGAGGGCCGGATTGTCGAACAGCACATCACCGCAGACATGATCGACCGCTGGTTCGACAAGCTCAGCGAGGGGCTGACCGAACAGCAGCGGGCCGACCTGAAGCGGAAGTTCTCGCGCATGGACGCCCTGGCCAAGACCAGTCAGGCCATCCGCGCCAAAGCCTTCGATATCTCCGAGCACTTCCGACGGCATTGGCAGGCCAGCGGCTTCAAGGCTCAACTCGTCGCCCCGTCGAAGGCCGCCGCAGTTCGCTTCAAGGAGGCACTCGACGAGATAGGCCACGTGACCAGCGAGATCGTTATTTCCCCGCCCGACGCCAGCGAGGGGAACGAGGAGATCGACACGGAGTCAAAAGACCTCGTCCGCGCGTTCTGGGAAAGGATGATGGCACGTTACCGGACGGAGGGCGAGTACAACCGCCGGATCATCGACGCCTTTAAGCGGGCGGGCGATCCGGAAATCCTCATCGTCGTGTCTAAGCTCCTGACCGGTTTCGACGCGCCTCGGAACGCGGTCTTGTACGTGTGCAAGTCGCTACGCGAACACAACCTTCTGCAGGCCATCGCGCGGGTGAATCGGCTGTATGAGACGGACGGGGTTGAGAAGCAGTTCGGCTTCATCATCGACTACGAGGGGCTGCTCGGCGAGCTTGATAAGGCGCTGACCACCTATACCGCCTTTCAGGGTTTTGACGCCTCGGATCTTGCCGGTACGGTACACGACGTGCGGGAACAGATCCGCAAGCTCTCCCAACTCCACGACCAGTTGTGGGAGCTTTTTCGGCCGGTCAAGAACAAGCGGGACATGGAGCAGTTCGAGCAGTTTCTGGCCGACGAGGCCGTCCGCCAGGAGTTTTACGAGCGGCTGCGCGCCTTTGGCCGCTGCCTGCATATCTCGCTCTCGTCGCACAAAATTCTTGACGTGTTCGACCAGGCGAGGATTGACGCGCTGAAGCGCGACTGGAAGCAGTTCTCCGAACTCCGCCACTCGGTCCGCCTGCGCTATCAGGAGACGGTCGATGTCAAGGAGTTTGAGCCCAAGATACAGCGGCTGCTCGATGACCAGGTGAGCGCCAGACCGGCGGAGACCCTCATCGAACTCGTCAATATCAACGACCCCGAGGCTCTGAAGGCGATCGTTGGGGAGACAGGCATTTCCGACGCTTCCAAGGCCGACCGTATCGCCAGCGCCACCCGGCGGACCATCACCGAGAAGCTGGACGAAGACCCGACGTTTTACCGGCGATTCTCGGAGTTGCTGGAGGAGACGATCCGCGATTACCGTGCCAGACGGATCTCCGAGCGCGACTATCTCAACAGCCTGCTCGACCTGGCCACCAAGGTCGCCGGCAAGGATCGCGGCCGCGAGGTGCCCGACCCGATCAAAGGCAACGACGACGGTCAGGCGTTCTTCGGCATTCTTGACGGAACGCTCGTGGGCGCAGACGGCAAGCCGCTCGGCACAGTCGAAGCGGCCAATATCGCACTTGCCATCATTGACATCGTCAAGACCCACCACATCGTTGACATGTGGTCCAACGACATCGCCCAGAACAGCCTGCGCAACGCCATCGACGACTACTGCTTCGATGTTCTCCGTGACGAGAAAGGCATCGAGCTTTCTAACCAAGTCATGGATGACCTGGAGTCCAAGATCATGAACCTGGCCAAGGCGAGGTTTCCCGGATGACGGCGGAGCGGCATCGCGTCCGCTACGGCGCGCATACGATTGAGTTCGCTGTCGTGCGTCGCAAGCGAACGACCCTGGAGATCGGCGTGGAGCCGGACACCAGCGTCGTTGTTGTCGCGCCCGTCGACGCCTCACCGGAGGCTATCGCCGAGAAGGTGCGCAAGCGCGCGGCTTGGGTGCGTCGGCAGCAGCGCTTCTTCGCCCAGTATTTGCCACAGACACCCGAGCGGCGTTTCGTGGCTGGGGAAACCCATCGCTATCTCGGACGGCAGTACCGCCTGAAAGTGGTTCCCCACGCGCAAGCGGTGGTCAAGCTGACCCGCGGCTTTATCCTTGTTCAGGGCCGTGAACCCGACCGGGCGGAGGTCACGCGTGAGCTTGTTGAAGGCTGGTACCGCGACCGGGCGCGTATAAAGTTTGCAGAACGGCTTGAGGTGAACCTGGCGCGGTTCCCGGACCCGGAATTTTTCCGGCCACGGGGACTGATCGTCCGACAGTTGCGCCGGCGCTGGGGATCAATGTCGCCGACATCCCGTCTACTGCTCAACCGCCGCCTGATCGAAGCACCAGTCGATGCGATCGACTACGTCATCACCCATGAGCTTTGCCATATCGCAGAGCCCCATCACGGGCCGGCCTTCTTCGCCCTGCTGGACCGGGTATTGCCTGACTGGCCGACACGCAAAGAGCGGCTGGAGCGGAGCATGGCCTGAAGCGTAAGCTTGTGATCATCCCAGTGCCTCAAGTTGACACAATATCAGATTACCTGCCGTGTTCTGGAACCATTTGGGGCTGTTTTCATGCTGATCTGAACTAATCGCGGACTGGCGGGCCGAAGAATCTTCAGTTCGAGAGCTGTACCTTTTTTTTATCTTTGGAAATTTGTCGTCTACAGTACTAGCCTTGAAGGAGGTGCATGAACAGTATATCTGAGGGCTTTCTGTGTGTGAGGATTACAAAATGCCTAGAGGCGGCATGAGCCTGATCTCGTCAGTATAGATGCCCGGCGGCTGAGCGATAATATCTAGCATGGCTGAAGCGATATCAGTCGCAGACAGCATTTTATTCCGGTCCAGATCGCCACCGCTCTTATCCCACAGGGGAGTATTCACTGAACCCGGCATGACCGCGGTGACTTTGACTCCTTGGCTTCTCACTTCTGCTGCCATAACTTTGGTCAATCCGAGCGCGCCAAACTTGGAGGCGGTATAGGCCGCTGAGCCGGGAAGGGCGGTGTGGCTGGCCATCGATAAAACATTCAATATGTGGCCAGAGCCTTGAGGGAGCATGATCTTGAGGACGTGTTTAGCACACAGGTAAGTTGCCCGCAGGTTAGTATTCATCATGTTGTCCCAGTCTGCCGTATTCGACTCAACTAAGGGGCCAAAACTGGCCCTGCCGGCACTGGTAATGAGAATATCGAGCCGACCCCACTCGGCATGGGTTCTGGTGACGAGTTGTTCAATCTGTGCCTCGTCGCTAACGTCTGTGGGGACGACAAGAGTCGTTCCACCAGCCGTGTGTATGGTGTCGGCGACTGCGTCGAGCGCTGTTTGTGTCCGTGCGGCGAGAGCAACACGCACGCCAGCCTGGGCAAGCGCCTCAGCAGTCGCCTGACCAATCCCCGACCCGGCTCCTGTGATAATCGCAACCTGTCCATCAAGATCTTGTTTGGCCATATCATTCCCCATGATACTCGAAGAAGTTTTTGGGAGTCTCCCACAGCCCGACCCGAGTGAGATGGTCGCTCAGCTTTGGTTTGAGCAGATCCCAGATGACACGAATGATATTTTCCCCGGTCGGGTTCAAGGCCTGAAATTCTGATGTATCTGCATTGAGGTGTTTGTGATCAAAGCGATCAAGAATCTCATCTTGTACAATCTGCATGAGTTCTCCGAGATCCATGACCATGCCTGTTTGCGGCTCAATGCTGCCGCTGACTGTGACTTCGAGTTCATAGTTATGGCCATGGCCGTGTGGATTATTGCATTTCCCAAAGATAGCCAAGTTTTCTTCGTCAGTAAGCTCTGGGCTATGTAAGCGGTGGGCCGCACTAAATCCAAAGGTTTTTGTCAAGGATGCCATAGTCCTCCCTTCAGCGGCGACGACATCAGACCATAGCGTTGGCTCTTCGTACAGTCGGACCAAAGACAAGTGGCAGTGGCCTTTGCTCTCTTGGGCTTGGTGTCTGAGTCGGTCTTCAATCTGATCGCGCATATATGATGCCAAGTTTTCCGTGGTTGGGATTCGATCCTGAAAAGCGGGATGATCGAGGTTGATGAACTTGTGATCGAATTCGCTGATCAGATCTTTGAGAATACGGTCGAGCTGTTGAATATTGATGACCATACCGGTACGCGGATCGACCTGACCCGCGAGTGTCACCCGGAGCCGATAGTTGTGGCCATGTCCATATGGGCTGACACATTTGCCGAAAGTCCGATTATTTTTTTCAACTGAAAAGGACGGGTTCCAATAGCGGTGCGAAGCCTCAAATTCGACCAAACGGGTCAAGTAGTGCATGCTCCCCCCTGAACGTATCTGTGTTTCCTAATGAAGGCCACCATGCAGAAAAGCCTATACGGGGTCAAGAGGGAAGTCCTCACGGGAATTGCAGTATACGGACAGAAGGCGAATATATACCGAAAGTTGACATAATATTGCGGAGCGGACATTGATGGAGCAGACATGGCAAGAAAGGTGCTAGGCAGTCGTAGACTCGCATACGAGCACGGCGATTTCTCGTGGTGTAAAAACACGGATACGTTGACCTGTCACGCCAAGTCCACGATTCACGTACAAAAAACTGCCTGCCGACTCATACACACCACGGGAAAAATGCGTAATAAAACGGGCCAGATTAAAACGCCCCTGCCAGCCGGGGAGCGCGAACTGGCCGCCGTGTGTATGGCCTGACAAGGTGAGAGGAATGTCCTGGCGGGCAGCCTGTGGAAAAAGGTCGGGCCGATGAGACAGGAGGATACACGGCTCGTGGTCTGGAATGCGAGCGTGTAAATCTCTCAGGAGTGGCAACTCATTGAGCCCACGGGCCCAATCTTGGCCCCGATCATCAAGGCCAATGATATGAAGGTGACAGCTGTGTTTGACGAGGGAAGTAATCTGGTCGCGCAGCAGCCGGATCTGAGTATATTGGCGCAGACCGTCTACCACAGCCTGAGCCCCAGCATAATGGTCATGATTGCCAAGACAGGCATACATGCCGAGATCAGCCTTCAGCTCAGCTAGGATTGGAAAAAACTCAGGGACGTAAATCGGATCAGAATCGAGTATGTCGCCCGTCAAGAGAATGAGATCGGGTTGAAGTGAGTTGACCGTACGGACGTATGACTGCAGTTCGTCCTTGGTCAGGTTGGGGCCAATATGAAGATCGCTGAGGTGCACAATTTTCAGACCATGCCACTCCCATGGCCAGTCCTTGAGAGAGAAGGAAAGATGTGAGACACGCACGGTCCATTGTCCCCACGTGTAGCCATAGACAAATGCAATAATGATTCCCCCCAGCCCAAGGCCACTCAGCCATCGGAGCGCCTGCCATAAGGGAGTCTGGATCAACACTAAGGTTTCGTGGGGGGCTGCGGTAGTGATGCCTACTGCCTGGCTGATCGTCCAGCCAATCGCCCACAAACTACTAGACAAAAGCAGAAAGACAAAACAAAAAACCGCTGTGAAGCCGTACGCGAGATAGACACGAAATGAAATCCGAACAGGAGCGGGTAAGGATATGGCATGCCGCATTGAACGCAGAAGAGTCATGTTTAATGCAAACAAGACGAAAGGTATCAAGACGTGCAGAAGCGGAGGGACAGACACTGGCGCTGCGCCAATAACACTCCAAATCCAGACCGGAACGAGCCACTGAGCGAGACTCATTACCACAAGCAGAAAAAAGAAGAAATTCCGAAACAGCAATTTCCAGCGCCCAGAAGATAGCGCGGCCTGCTCAGAGGGCTGTTTTTCTTGGTGCGGCATTACACATCCGTATCCACGTCGACAAGAGCTTTGAGCACGCGAATAATTTTTGCCAGCTCCTCAGGGCTGACATCATCGGGCAATTCTATCACAGCCCGGCGTCTGGTACCCAGCGGGATTTCTTGTCGGCACTGCGACTGTTGAGCAGGCTGTTGAATAGTTTGTGGAACAGGCTGTGGCATTTGCTCAAGCCGTTCATAATTGCGGGGTGACTCTCTCTCAACAATAAGCGCAGGCGGAGGGGAGGGCGGCTCTTGAGCTGGCTGAAGCGGAGGTGAAAAGGGAAGCGGAGGCGGGAATAACGGACGTCCGGAACCCAAGCCTGCAAATCGATAAGACTCAAGAAAAGCCCTCGCAACAGTCTCCGCGTTTTTCTTAGTGAAACGATATTTTATAATTAGCTGGTTGGTTAGATTCAAATCAGAGGGAATGCCACTATTTTCATACTGGCCGAGTAGTCCTTGGAAGATTGTCGGTCTCCCTAAAGCATCCCGAAGAGCATGCGAGCGATCACTGTCTTCAGCAGCATGGTCAATACGAAGAAACAGGTCACTCACGCGTAAATCCTTGCCAATTGGCTCTAGCAAGCCAAACTGGCGCAGACTGCTCAATTTCCGATTAAACGGACCAGACTGCGCGGCCAAGGTCAGATGTTCGGCGATAGACTCGCGGCTAATAGGGACCTGATGTTCCGCCCGAAATATTTTTCGGATATCTTCCAAGCACTCCTGGATGCTATACGCAGGAGCATTCGGGCTTTTTGGCCGCACTCCTTGTCTCACTGGACTTCCGAGTTCCATTTTTGCTCACCTTCGTGTTGAAAACTTACCCACCTTATTTCCAGGGCTGTGAATAAAGCCATTATTTATTACTTTAGCCATAAAATGCAAGTAATAATCATGAAAAATTACCTCTCCTCCTGAATTACTCCCCAGCCCTCTTTTTCTTCTTTACTAGACAGAACCCCTTTTTCTCGTTTAACTACCTAAAATTGCTTAATTTTTTTCTGTTTTTAATATCGACTTTTCTTTGAGTCAAATTTTCACGCCATAAATCCCTGAGTAATCACCTTTATTACCTCTCTGTAAACAAAATAATTTTTTTGCACTGAGCGTATATTCATTTTTGTTTCCTTTTTTTACTCTTAAATATAAAAATTAATTACTTTTTATTTGGAATAATTCCTTTTATATTTTATTTTTATTTCTAAATCAAAAATATTACCTGAAATTTCTAATTTGGCTCTTTTGATTTTTGTCTTTCTGGTAATCTTAAGGTTTCTCTCAAGGGAGCTGTTCGCTTTACGCCCCTGGCGCCCGCGAACAGCTCCCCTTCGTTCGCTCTTGCTCTCCGCACCTAGTCAGAACAGCAAAAGGTGGGCAATAAGGGTAAACTCTCAAAAATCAACCCTCTCCCCAGCCCTGGTCCGCTTCCTTGACCCTCCCGCTCCAACCTCATATGCTAACTCGTATCTGGACACAGGGGCATGCTGTCTTTGCCGTGAAGTGTAGATATGGATAAAATTTCTGTCATCGTCGTAGATGATCACCCCCTTTTCCTCGCTGGGGTTCAGCAGATTTTCAAGCGTCAGCACGATTTCGAAGTGGTTGGTGAAGCCGAAAACGTAGCCGAGCTCGAAACCCTCCTCAAAGATATTCAACCGACAGTCATCCTCATGGACATTGAGATGCCTGAGGTCGACGGCTTGGATGCAACAGCTATTGTCCGCAAGCACGCACCGAGTACGAAAGTGGTTATTCTGACCGGCTATGATAACCCCGACCTGATCTTCCGAGCGCTCAAGATCGGTGCGGTAGGGTATCTGCTCAAAAATACCCGCGCCAAAGACATCCTGGCAACATTGCGCAAAGTTGCGGCAGGAGAAGTCTTCCTCAGCCCGGACTTGGCGGGAAAATTTCTACAAGAATTTCAGCGAGACCAAGAAGGTGGGGAATTGCGCAGACTCGTGCAGACACTCACCCCGCGAGAAGACGAAGTCCTACGGTTTGTCGCCACGGGTGCCACAAACCGGGAGATCAGCAGTCAACTATTTATCAGCGAACTCACCGTCAAAATGCATCTCGCCCGCATATTTCGGAAGCTCCAAGTCAACGACCGCACAAAAGCGGCCATTCTGGCCTTAAAAGCCGGGCTAGGACGCGTATGAACATGACGCGTCGAGTCATGCTCCTGTTCAGCTGCCTTGTGTATAGCCAGCTTCTGCTTGAGCGACCAGTCCTCGCTGCTCCATCCACTAACACCGTCCAAAAAATTCTGACCGAATGTCGAGCAGCCTACTTTCGGATGATCGACTATCGGGGTCGGCTCCACCGAGAATCCCTGACCGCGGCGTGGACGCCCGGCCAGGAGCCGTATCAGGAGGATATCGAAGTCGTCTTCCGCAAGCCGGGGTTCCTCTTTTTAGAGTGGAAATCAGGCCGGCATGCCGGCACCACGCTCCTCACCCGACCTGGTTGGAATCAAGGGAATTTTGTACTGACTCTGGGCAATTGGTTCGATTACGTTCGGGTCAGTATGCCGCTGATTGACATTGGCGAGCCTTTTGGGCCGAGCCTAAAAGATGTGCGCGAATGGCTGACTGCGCTGGTCGCCTTATCGCGTCGGCCAGCCTCAGATCGGAGTTTGCAACTCGTTCAAGCGCGGACAACAGACCCTCAATTAACGGAAGGGCAAACGCTGCTGTCCGTACCGGCCTTTCTCATCCCTTTCCGGGATAATGCCGTGGCGGTATACGAATTTACGATTGAACGTGGCACCGGTATTCCGGTTGCCCTGACCTTACGCGGCCCGCGTGGAGAAATTCGTCAGAGACTGAGCTATACGGACTTACAAGTCAATGTTGGTGTCAGCCTGAATACTTTCGAGCCGGTGCCACGCTCAGAGGAAGTGCTCAGTCTGCCGCAGGCAAAAGCCTCCGTTGATATTCGCGGTTTTACGCAGCACTGGCGACAACGCTATGCAGAAATTTCCGATTATACTGGGGTGTGGATCCTGACCTTGGAACAAGAGCGGAAGGTCGTCTCGCTGGGACAAGCCGCCTTTAAGTTTCGCAAACCCTTTGATGTCTACCTGGAATGGGATGCTGCAACGGAGGCCTTATACCGGCGGGGCTGGAATGCTGATCGCGTGCGCGTCCGGACGACAATGGCTGGCCTGCCGGTTATCGGCGATCTAGAGCCTGAAGGATATTTGGCGCGCCGCGAGTTACAGTATCCAATCACAGCGTTCGGGCTCAACCAATTGGTGGAACGGACCCAGACTCAGCTCCTAGAGGGATGGCTCCAAGACGAGCTCGAAGCCCGTTTTCTAGGGGTCCAGACGTATACTGGTCAGTCGTGCTACGTCTTCGAGTTTGTGTTTCCGAATAGCCGCTGGCGAGTCTATCCATATTACCGCATAGTGGAGCACTGGGATATCGCGCGGCGGGTGCCAATCAGATTGCAGCTGTTTGACTGGAACGACCGCCTAGTTGAGGGGCATGCGTTCCACCAGTTGCGCTTAAACGTATCGCTTGGCGATATAGACTTTGATGCGGCAAATCCCGGCTACGATTTCCTCCTCTTTCGACGTTTTCCATGGCTTGACTGGTTTCTGACGGGCCGAGATTAATTGTGGCTTCTGCTCTTCGCGTGTCCTCTTATGCTGTGCCTCTCTGGGGCACCCGTGCCATAGGCGGAACGGGTATCCTGTTCGCCTTGGCTGGGATCTTTGCCTTTAATTTTGGCTATATCAGTCTGTACTGGGCTTTTGTGCCTTTGTTAGGACTTGGGGCGGTGCTGTATATCGAAGTTGGAGAAGACTTCTTTGTGTCGCTCATGCTCTTGGCCTCAACTAGTACGCTGGTGTATGTGGTGGGCCTATTTGCCCTGCCTGTTGTGGCGGTGAGCCTGGTAATCGTTGCGCCCATATTTGTGATCTTGCAACGCTTGGGGCTGGCGAGGCCCCCTCGGACTATCCGCCACGATGCGCATCCAGGCTGGCGGGTGCTTGAGCTCTTAGCCATTTTGCTGATCGCCTTGTTTGCTCGCTATACCCTGTATCGGTCGTGGGGGGGGCAAATCCCGCTGCAGATTGGTGAATTTGGATCGTTAGCCCGTTTTGTTGTCAGTGAGATTGGCGGCTGGGTCGTCTTTGCACTCGGGTACGGGCTACAGCATCGATTACGCTATGGAGTGTTGTACACGCCTGGGCTCGATTTTGCGGCGAGTCTGTCTTCGTTGCTGGTGACGGGTTTGTTCCTCGTCTCCCCCCACGTCGTGATTATGACGCTGGGCTTAAATACGGTCGGCATTACCGGGCTCTACTTGGCCTGTTTACCTGTTGGTGCAGTCCATGTCTTCATGCGGACACTGACCTTACGCCGAGCCGAGATTGAGCGGCAAAATGTGCAACTCCAAGAGATGACCCAAGACCTGTTACGGAATGAGCGGATGGTGGCGATTGGGCAGATGTCTTCAACCATTTCTCATCAAATTTTGCAAAAAGTTGGCCTGTTAGGGCTCCAATGTGACGTTCTGGGAGATAGTCTGAGGGATAAAAGTATCCCGGTCGCACAGCGACTGAGCGAAGGCCAGGAGCAGTCTGCCAGGCTTGATGTGTCTATCAACGATTTAAATGCGACGCTGTCTGATTTACTTATTTTTTCACGAGATGTGGCCGTTCAGGTGGAACCGTATTCGCTAGATATGCTGCTGGGGGAGATTCTCCAAGAGCTGCAATCAGCTGCCACAGCGCAGGAGGTGGAGCTGGTCTATCTGCGTGAAGGAGGTGACGAAACGTTTCCGCTCGATCGGATTAAATTGAAACAGGCGCTGCTCAATGTACTGACAAACGCTATCGAAGCGTCTCCCGTTGGTGAACAGGTTGAGATCTGCCTGCAGCGCTATGACGCAACTGTGCAGGTGACGATAAGAGATCAGGGCTGTGGCATTGTTGAAGCCGATCTTGACCGTGTTTTCTCGCCTTTTTTTTCAACTAAGGAGACTGGCTCAGGGCTTGGACTGCCATTTGCGCGGAAGATTGTTGAGCTGCATGGGGGGACACTGAGAGCCGTCAATAACCTTGATCGGGGGGCGACGTTTATTCTGACAGTCCCGCTTGCAAGAGACAAATGAGGGCAACCGGACAAATGAGAGCAACGGCACAAGGGGAGGGAGATGGAACTAGAAGGGCGTGTGGCGGTGGTGACTGGAGCAGCTCGACGACTGGGCCGGGCAATAGCGCTGGCGTTAGCTGATGGTGGAGCTGAGCTTGTCCTGCATGTGCATACATCGTCAGGCGAATTCGTGGCTCAAGAAGTCCGTCAACGTGGCGGTCGAGCGACCGTACTGCGGGCCGATTTGAGCTGTTCAGCCGAGATCAAACAGTTGTGTGAGCAGGCGCTGCAGATTCGGGGGAGGGTCGACATTTTGGTCAATAATGCGGCGGCTTTCTATCCGACTCCAATTGAGACTTTGACGAGCGCTGCGTGGCAAGATCTTCTCCGGACCAACCTGACGAGCGCTTTTTCTCTGGGGCTTTTCTTCGGTCGGGCGATGCGTCAGCACGGCGCGGGCAAAATTATCCAGCTCGGAGATTGGAGTGGACTGCGCCCGTCGCTCCATTATTTAGCGTACTGTGTGTCGAAGGGAGGCGTGCATGCGCTCAGTATTGCTTTAGCCAAAGTCTTCGCGCCTGAGGTGCAGGTCAATACGGTTGCGCTTGGTCCAGTTTTACCTCCGAGCGAGTACGATACACACGCCCTACAGCGTCTCGAAGAGGAGACCCCGCTGGGTCGTATAGGCAGCCCACAGGATGTTGTCCGAGCGGTTCGTTTCCTTATCGAACACGGAGATTTTATAACGGGGGCAAACTATGTTGTTGATGGTGGTTGTCTCTCGCGCGGCCCAGGTGGGAGTGAGACCTCTTTATAAATATGCTGACACGGCGCGCCTGGAGCAAACCGATACTGATAGCGCTGGTGCGTTGCCTGATAGGCCAGAAGAGAAGAGGAACACGTGCCGTAACCGTCACCATGTAGGCACAGGCTGTTACGTGGGTCTGAGCCGCTCGGGCCTGCGGAGCTTGAATTATACGGATCATGATCGGCCATCAGCGTATGCAGCTGGCTGAAGATTGTTGTGAGCGGAGTAGGGGGCGAGGTGACGGACTCGCTCAGGTAGCGAAATTGAGGAGTCAGGCGTGCAATACGCGGACACGTTGGGTCATTAAAGTCACGATTGGTAAAGAGATACAGACCCGGTTTGAGATGGTGGAGTTGAAGGCTTGGGGTCGCGGTGTTGACAACAAAAGCGTGTTCGGCATCCGCGATGACGAGGCTAAAAGGGTTATACTCTTCGGGCGCTGAGGTTGCGAGATGTTCCGCCGCTTCTTGGGCACGGGAATAGCGTAGGGCATCGAGACACAGCTGTCCGCGGGAGCGCCGACGCGGGTCAGGCGGATAGGGAGATTGGCGGTTGAGAATGCCGGCCATGACCCCATATTCGTTCACGCCAAGCCAGGTCCCGCCGGCAATGCGGTCACGTCCGCCCCAAATCCAGGGCTGCGTTCCGAGCTGAACGGGTGGATCGGAAGGCCGTTCCAGCAGCTCATCTCGGTTGGCTGCAGCAACGATAGGGTAGTCCGTAAACTGCCGAAAATAGAGAACCAAGGTACACATAGCGGAGGCGAATTATAGAGGTGGGGAAGGGCTTATGCAAGCGGCCGGATAGGGCTTATGGCACGCGTTGTCTTTACTACACCCCTATGCTAGGGTGGGCAAAATTATCAGGCCTGGGAGGAAGGATGTTCGAGTCTATTGAAAGTGTTATCAGTAAATTTGCTGTTGAGCAGTACATCTGCGACCGACGTATTGCCACAATCGTGTACCTAGCGAGTCATTTGCGCAAACCAATTTTAGTAGAAGGTCCGGCGGGGGTAGGTAAGACCGAGCTGGCCAAAGTCATGGCGTCATCGCTTGGGTGCAAAATGATCCGACTTCAGTGCTACGAAGGGCTGGACGAAGCCAAAGCTCTCTATGAATGGGAATACGCGAAGCAGCTGCTGTATACCCAGATTCTCAAAGATAAAATCAGCGAAACACTCGAAGGAACAGTGACACTGAAAGATGCGGTGGACCGGATCTCGGATCAAGACAGTGTCTTTTTCTCAGAGCGATTCATTCTCCCCAGGCCATTACTGCAAGCTATCTCGGCTGAGGAGCAAATGGTGTTGCTCATTGACGAGATTGATAAGTCTGACAGTGAGTTCGAAGCGTTTTTGCTTGAAGTGCTGAGTGACTTCCAGGTCAGCGTACCAGAACTGGGAACAATCGAGGCCAAACAGGTCCCCATTGTCGTGCTGACCAGTAATAATGCCCGTGAGATGTCAGACGCGTTGAAGCGTCGGTGTCTGCATTTGTATATTGATTTCCCAGATCGCGAACAGGAACTCAATATTGTTAAGCTCAAAGTGCCCGGGGTTGCTGAGAAGCTCGCCGACGAAGTTGTTGAGATTGTGCAGAACATCCGGAAGCTTGATCTCAAAAAGATTCCAAGTATCAGTGAGACGCTAGATTGGGCCAAAGCCTTGACCTTGCTCAATGTGAATCGTTTGGAAGAAGGCGTGGTGAATGAAACCCTGAATACGATCCTTAAGTATGAAGGTGACGTTCGCAAAGCCGAAGCCGAGCTCAAGGATTATCTGCAAAAGCAAAAGACCAAAGCAGAAGAGGGCGGCGAACAGGATGAAAAAGACTTGCTGCATTAGTCCGGGTTGATCCCTTGGATCAATTTTTGATCCTGACAGAGTCGATCCCGTAGGTTTGCTTGGAGCTGTATTCGTGAGGCAGATACACCATGGACGAAAAGATTATTGAATTTACGAACCTCCTGCGCCAGAACGGACTCAAGGTGTCGGCGGCTGAGAATATGGATACCTTCGCTGCCCTCGGCCTCTTAGGGCTCGGAGAGCGCGATATGGTCAAAAATATGTTGCGCTCGACACTGGTCAAACGGGTGGTTGATATCCCAGTCTACGACGAGCTGTTTGATATGTTCTTCACTGGCTTGGGGGAGATCATCAAAGAGGCTGGGGCATCGACTATGGCGGCTATGGAGATGTCGGAGCAGGAGTTCCAGGAATTCTTAGAGCAGCTTGAAGAGGCGCTCAAGAATATGGACTCTGAGCTGTCGGATCTGGCTAAGGCGCTGCTTGAGAACAATACCGGTCAGTTAGAAAAGATGTTGCGGGAAGCGGCTGAACAGGCGAACCTGCAAGACATCCAGCGTTCGTTCCAAGAAGGTCAATTTGCTAATGCCGTGGCCCAACAGCTTGGCTTTGGTCAGCTGACCCAGGAGCTGGCCAACCTGAAGGAAGCGCTGCAACAAGCCGGTCTGTCACCTGAGCAAATTGAGCAGATGATGGCCTATATGGACCAACGTTTGCAGGACCTGGCTCATATGATCCGCAGTTATGTGCGGGCGGAGTTAGAAAAGCAGGATTCGCAGGTCCGCGATCAGCAAAAAATGCGGAGCTTAGAAGATAAAAGTTTCTACTACCTCACCGAAGACGAGATTCGGAAGATGCAAGAAGCGGTCAGCAAGCTGGCTCAACGCCTGAAGCATGTGATTGCCCTGCGGCGCAAGCACGCCAAAAAAGGGCGCTTTGATCTGCAACAAACGCTCCGCAAAAACCTGCAATATGGCGGTGTACCATTTAAGATTATCCTCGATGCGAAGAAGAAGGAAAAACCGCAGATCGTGGTTTTGTGCGATGTGTCTGACTCCGTTCGGAACGTCTCACGCTTCATGCTGCAGTTCGTGTACTCCATCCAAGATCTCTACTCACGGGTGCGGAGTTTTATTTTTGTTGCGGATTTGGGTGAAGTCACGCGCTTGTTTGAGGACAATGACATTCACTCCGCGATTGATCTGTCACTGCGGGGCAATATTATTAACATCTATGCCCATTCGGACTTTGGTAGAGCTTTTAAGACGTTCCACCGTGACCATTTTTCGGTCATCAACAAGCGGACGACGGTGCTTGTGTTAGGAGATGCTCGCAACAACTATAACCTTCCGCATGAGTGGGTGATTCGAGAACTCCAGCAGCGGTCTAAGCAGGTTATCTGGCTCAACCCGGAGAGCAAGTTGACCTGGGGGTTTGGTGACAGTGAAATGGATCGTTACGCGCCGTATTGCAGCATGGTTGAAGAGTGCCGCAACCTCAACCAACTATACCGCGTTATCGACCGATTGGTCACCTCATAATTGAATTGGACTCCCAACGTGGAATTGGTACGATGTTTTATAATGGGGGAACAAGGGGGAAAATATGGCCCGAGAGAATTTTATTGAGATGCGCATTGGCGGGTTAACCCTTGACCCAGTGACAAAAACGCCGATCGTTATTCTCAAAGACGCAGAAAACAAGTTGACTCTCCCGATATGGATCGGGTTGATGGAAGCGACTGCCATGGCTACAGAGCTAGAGGGGATCAAGATGGCCCGACCGATGACGCACGATCTGTTGCGTGATCTGATCAGCCAGCTGGGGGGAGAGATTGAATCCATCGAAGTGACAGAGCTGCGAGACAATACGTACTACGCAACAATCTGCCTGCAGGTAGGAGATAAGAAACTCAGCATTGACTCGCGTCCGAGTGATGCAATTTCTCTTGCCTTGCGTACGAAGAGTCCGATATTTGTGGCTAAGCAAGTGCTTGAGGCATCAAATGTCTTGCAGCAACTTGAGGACACACAAGAAGAAACAAATCTGTCGAGTGTTTCCCGAGATAAATGGGCTGAGATTTTGGAAAAGATGTCTCCTGACGACTTTAAATATAAAATGTAATCCGGTTCCTTGAGCGGAGAGGATGCTTTCTCCGCTTTCCCTCGCACGACTATTCTTACTATGAGCCGAGAATTTCATGAATCAGCAGAGAAAAGCGAGTCTATCACAGCAGCCCATTGAGTATGTTGCCAACTGGTTCAGCAAGATTGGGAGTTGGCTTGAAGAACATCTCAGGCTTGTCGGCTGGGGTGCAGCTTGTATTCTTGGCGTCATCATTGTTGGGACTGGCTTATCCCTGTATTGGAGTTCCGAGAGAGCCCGTGGTTTGGAGGCGATTCGAAGCGGTCTTGTGGAAATGACCAACGACCAAACGGAGAGTGCCATCACTCACTTTGCGTTGGCTGCAGAGCAGTTAGAGGGCCGTGCTCGTCAGCTAGCCCTCCTCAAGCTTGGAGAAGCCTACGAGAAAACAGATCAGCCGGACAAAGCGCTGCGGGCGTATGAGGCTGTGCTCGGAGGCGAAGGCGACGAAGAAGGGCATTATCTTGTGCAACTTGCCTTACTGAAGCTCGGTAAGACAGCTGAGGAAAGTGGCGAGACTGAAGTCGCGCGTACCAGATATGCAAAAGCTGCTGAGATTGAAGGGCCTGGTCAATCCGAGGCGTTCCTGGCGACTGCAAAAATATTGGAACAGGCTGATGATGCAGAAGGAGCGAAATCATATTATCAAAAGTTTCTAGACTCTGGAGTGAATTCGCCATTGAAGGAGATTGTCGAGCAGAAGGTCGATTAGAAAGGGGGTAAGCCTCCTCCATATTTTATGTCTGATAATATATATTATGTCAACTTTAAAATAGATCAAACCTCTGATGGAAGATGGTCTAGCCTTCGGAGCATTCCTCATTGCAATAACGCCCTCGAGAACGCCCCACACGATCCGCAACAACAAGGAATCCCCAATGACCAAAATCATCCGCGCCCTCGCGGTGCTGATCGGTGCCGCATGCCAGCCAGCGGGGTCATCACATTCAATAACACTCCGCGTACGATCGGAGCCGTTGATTGGCTGCCGCTTTGGACTCCTTCTTCTTCGCTCCATCGACCATGAGCTGAATAGCCCGCCAGTCCAACACCTGCCGAGATAACGTAAAAATCAGCCGCGCCTAAAGTAAAGGTATAAGCATGCTCTGCATCTTCGTGGAACAAGGCGTTTTGAACAGATTTCCGAACACTTCGTCCCAAAATCAAATATAGACTATAGTCAAAAATATTTATTCCAAGCAGTAAAACCTTTAAAAACATTCATTTTTGCATCTAAATTCCGAAGAAAAAGTTATTTAAAAATTGGAAAATACATTTTGACTATAGTCAAAATGTATTTTTATTACACTCTATATCTCTGATCTAACAGACAGCCATATGGCCTGAACTCGGACTTTTTGTATAAGCACAGAACTGCAAAGAGAGGCTACCAAACAAGCCCGGCAACACATGCTACTTTTTACCCGTTCCATCTTAGAGCCCTCCCCTTTAAGCGATTCCCGAGACCAGTCTTTGATCCTTTACAATTCAGCTAATCTGGTCTCGGGAATCGCTTATTAGCGGAAAATACAAAATTGACTATAGTCAATTTTGTATTTTAGAAAGGAGGCTTCCTATTTCCACAGATTGAACCCGGCATGGAGTCCCTACTAGGCCAGTCGACACCCTGATGTTTCAGGACATAGCTAAACAAAACGAAGCACACTGGCAGACCCTGATCTCGCAGGTCCCGCCAGTATGGAAAACCTTTATACCCTAGGCCGCTCTTTTTCTCGTACGGGCACTCACCGTTTTTTTCGCAGCCCGTTTGGCTGCCGCTTTGGGCTTCTTTTTCTTCGCTCCATCGACCATGAGCTGAATAGCCCGCCAGTCCAACACCTGCGCAATATTGCCGTCCTCGTCATGGAAGCCAACTGGTCCGTACACATTCGCAAGATATACGGTGTCTACAGGATGTGAGGTCGCTTCATGGACCGCCCCAGCTGCTTCATAGACCCAGTCCCCTTCCCGCGCAGAACCGCCCCGATAATCAAAACCGCCCGAGATAACGTAAAAATCAGCCGCGCCCAGATGTGTGTGGGGTGGATTGACCTGGCCTTTTGGCGCCTTGATCAGTGCACTCCACGCGCCCGTCTCTTTGCTAATGCGTAATACTTTAAAGAGATTTCCTCCTCCGCTATCAATCCAATCCACTTTGTCCGTCTGAATCAGTGAAGAATCCAGCGGGTCAAATACTTGAGTCACGTTGGCCATGTTTCTCCCTCCCTTCATAAATCAGCTAGGTATTGTAAGCAGGCAAATCGCCAGTATGCAAGCCCCTTCGAGCACAACCCTCGGGGGACCCGCTCTGCTTCATACCTCAGCTTGACACAAAGCAGGCATGCCTCATAAAAAGGATGCAGGAGACGAACATGAACCGCGCCGAGCGACGAAGACAAGCCAAACAACACCGCTCCCCCGCAGCCCTTCATCAATCAACACCGCCACCCCACAAATTCATTCGTCGCGTTAAGTCAGAACTGCAGCAGGCGACGTCACCAGAGGATGTCCATCATGTCATCCAAGGGCTGATTGCCCAAGGGCTGCCGCCAGCCGCAGGAGAAGAACTGCATGTCTATGCCGCCGAATTCCATGATGCTACGACTTTTCTTCAGGCAAAAGAAAAAGACAGCGTTGTCGCTCGGATCGTCGACAATGCCCATCATTGGGCAGATTTAACAATTGAGCAGTCCACTCAAAAAGATCAGCGCGCCTGCCGGGCTGGGTGCGCCTTCTGCTGTTACCTACCAGCTGTCTTGGTAACGGCCGCCGAAGCTGTTCACCTCGCCAATTGGCTACAGGACCATTGTACCGCGGAAGAGCTGAAAGCAGTCAAAAACCGAATAGCCCAACGCTTGCAAACCCAAACAGTGCAAACAACAGCCCCGGTTGCCTGCCCACTCCTACAAGACAATCGCTGTATGGCCTATGAAGCCCGGCCATTGAAATGCCGGGGCTGGAACTCTCTCAGTCTTGAAGACTGTGAGCAGGCGTATGGATATGGCAAGACCTCTCCTCAAGTCCCTATCGACACTTATGCCTATGTGATGGGTAACTCAGTGCTCAACGGATTGTGTGATAGCCTGAGCAAAGCTGGTCTCGATGGTGCGACCTATGAGCTGTCCGATGCTCTGTCACAAGCCCTCGATATGGATATTCCCGATCTTGCCCAACATTGGCAGAGTGGGGAGCCCCTATTTAAGAAAGCAAGGCAGTCATAATCTCCCGACTGCCTTAGATGCTTTTGTGTAACTATATCCGAAAGAATCAGCGAAGATCGGGGGCCGATAGCGAAGAATCGTCTACCTCGGGACAGGACTCATGACAAATCAGGGTTGTCTTGCCGCTGGCACGAATCGCTCTTGATGAACTTTGACTCTCCTGCCTGCCGTGCCGTTTCCTGAATCTTAATCAGGCTTTTACCAGGATAGAGGGATCGGGGCACTAACTAGGATTTATGCCGACATGGGGTTGTTGCAGCGGCAGGACGTTAGCCCCAGCAGCACCCCGGTCCACTCCGGCCGATTTTACTTTTGGGCCATTTCAACAGACACAGAGGCGTCACCACCAGCTTCAACGGTAACGTCTTGAGTCGCTTCACCCAACGTTTCATGCCAGAATTTCAAGGTGTACGAGCCTGCTGGCACATCCCCTAACTCAAAAGCACCGCTGCCATCTGTCACAGCATAATACGGATGATCGGTCACCACGAGCCAGCCCTTCATCCAGCTATGCGCATCGCACTCAAGCCGTACGGTCTCTGGCTTTTCGAATTTCTGCTTCATCTTTTTACGGAATTTAGGCTGAGCTTTATTGATTGATGGGTTCGCTTCACTATAGGTGTGAATATTGTGCAGAATACCATCATTATTCAGGATATTCAGCTCAGCACCTGCTGAGGAGAGAATAACTCGGGGGGTGTAAATACACTCTTTTTGATCAAGGGTTGCGCCTTCAGCAACTTGCGCTTTCCCTTTTTCAATGTTGGTGATCGAAACAACAACATTCTTCAACCCACTGCCTTCTCCAACAGCCAGCGCTTCGTCAAACTTGTCCGTCTTCGCGCACACTGCCGCGTCTTTTGTGACTTCAATCTTTGGCATTGCTGGTGCTTCTCCAGCAAACTTCACCGTTCCAGTGATCTTTCCTCCATTGGCAACAGCACCGGCTTCATATCCCCAGGACGTTGAAACGAGCAGAGCCGGTAGGCTCACGGCAACAATCTGGGCCAATCGTTTGAGACTTTGTCTACGCATTTCTCCTCCTTAGACAGGTTAAGCTTTCTGATCCTAATGAACACAGCTTATCGTTATTAGTTATGCTTTTATGCAGAAGGTTTGGCTTTTCCACTCTCTATCGCAGCCGTTTCTTCAGACTGAGCTTCGAGTGGTGTTTCGGTAGGTGCTGGCTGTAGACTCTCGACAGGTGTCTCAACGCCCCCAGAAGCTGATTCAGGAGAAGGAGAAGCCTCAGGCTGTGCCAGTTTCGCCATCTGTGGCTGCCCCAGTGTCCAAATATAGTCCCGCATGGCTTCCATCTGGAGCGGCTCATTGGCGTCTAAGATATCGTCCGGTCCACCAGGGTAGAAACTCGGCATACGTGTCCCAGGCATCATATTCTGTGGGTCTTCAATCCACTTGACGACCCATTCGGGATTGAGGCGGTCCTTTGCCAGCTCTAAATCGGGTGCCCAGCCTTCAGGCGGACCTTCCGGCTTTTGGTCGCCTTGCTGATGACACGAGAAGCAGGCGAAGTAGTCGTTTGACATCAATACTTCACCAGCATGCAGCATGTCGGGTGAGAGCTCAGCTGGATTGACATACGAATATGGGTTTTCGAGCTGGGCCTGGGCGATAAAGTAGTCAACGGCCGTCCGGGCATCAGTATCGTCAAAATGGAAGGTCGGCATACGAATCTCGAGCCAGGGCCGAATCGGTATCGGGCCTTTCAGAAATTCGTAAAACCATGCGGGCTGCACTTTCTCTCCCTGCCCATTTAAAATCGGGGGGGCAAGAGTTGGACTTTCTTGATATAGAGTACGGATGTCACCACCTTTGTTTTCAATGATGTGGCAGCCAGTGCAGTTGTAGTACTGGACCATACGCTGACCTTCAACCAGATTGTGAGTCCACTCATTGTGGGCCTGATAGGCTTCTCCAAATTCGCCTTCCGTCCGACTCGACAGAAAAACACGAATCAGTTTGATGTCCTCGTCTGGTAAATTAAACCACGGCATGATCTGCTCAATCCGCTCGGTTGCGTAGCCACGTGGCTCTTTTATTTTGTAATCAGTCCACCCGTCCCAGCTATGCGGCACGTCTGTACGGTTGCCAAAGAAAAGCTCCTCAAGCGTCTTTGAGCCAAAGGCGGACAGTTCGACACCGATACGGCCTTCTTTTTCCATACCAGGGATTTCATGGCAGCCGTGGCAGCCATATTGACGAACGAGTCCTTCGCCTTGGTTGATGAGATCTGCATCTTCTAGGTCAGGTCGGGCAGTAAATTGGGCTGGTTTTTCGCCGAGGGTCATGAGGTACGAGACAATGGATTTTGCTTCATCATCAGTCAGGCGGAGACTTGGCATGGCGGTATGTGGCGAGTATTCACGCGGGTTCTTAATCCAGTAGTACAACCAGCGTGGATTGGTCTTTTCCGCGACGCGGGCAAGAATCGGGGCATACGTTTTCTCAGAGCCAATAAGGGTTGCCGTTTGTCCCTGTTCAACGATGTGACACCCGCGGCAGCCAACGCTATCGACCAATGCTTTACCTTTTTCGACCTGCTCAGCATTACTCGGATCAATGCCGTCTGGTTGGGGGCGAGAAGCCAGCCACTCACTGCCTTCTTCTTTACTGACTTTCAAGAGATATGCGGCAATCGCTTTGCCCTGATCCTCGTTGAAGAAAAATTGGGGCATGCGGGTTTGGGGCCGAAATTCGTGCGGGTTTGTCACCCACTCCACCAGCCATGACGGATCGGCTTTGGCAGCGACGCGCCTCAGATATGGAGCGATTTTTCGTGTCTCACCATATCCTTCAACAAGGTGGCAGCCGGTGCAGCCAACCTGCATAAACAGTTTTTCCCCCTGGGCGATATTCTCGGCAAATTGCACATCTTGGGCATTGGCATGGCACTTAATGCAGTTCGCCTGCAGCTTTTCGCCTTCCAGAAGAGGATGCTCCCAGAATTGCACGTTCCCGTGAGCCTGCTCAATACTATTAGTGGCAACCCCTTGGCCATCATGACACGGCGTGCAGCCGAGATGATTGCCCAGCAATACCTTGCGATGCGGGTGAGTTTTATACGGGTTGGGTTGGTCTTCAAATCCGGCCCGGTCAATCCCGACATGGCAAGAAATGCACCGGTCTACCCGTTGGAGTGGCGTATCAAAGTTACTCCGATCAAACTCGGGTAAGACAACTTGCTCAATGGAGGGAAAATACGGGATCATAAACCCGTTTGAAGCAAACAGGACTGTATCATCCAGACGCTGCTTGAGCCGTTCCCGGTCAGAGGCCAGCCTACGGATCTTATTTTTTGACTCGACAATAGCCAGGTTTATTTCGTCGATTTCGTTCTGGATCTGGTCCCGCTGGGCTGTTTTGGCTTGGAAGTCTGCATCCAAGACTGCTGCTTCAGCCTCGAGCCCATCCAAATGTTCCTTGGGTTCTTTGGTCGGCTGCCCAGTAATAATGGCATGATCGTACTCATACCAGGCAACTTCAATCTCGCTACGGACGAGGCGCAATGCATTTTCTGCATCACTGGCCGTCACTTCTGCAACTGCAAGGTCACTCTCAAGCTTGGCCAAGCGTTCGGCGCCCTCGCCGCCACTGATCTGGGCTTCGGCTTCTGCAAGCTGCGACGTAGCCTCTTGGTAGGCAGGATCATTTGCTAGACGTTCATCCTCTTTCTGGAGGTCAGCGGTCAGCTTATCGTAGGAGATACGAGCGAAAGCGGCTTGGTATTTTTTCCACGGGCGACGCGAGACAGAGTCGTCCCACACTGTCCAGACTGTTCCCAAGAGCAATAAGCCCACGGCAAAGAGGAATAGTCCACTATACGATTTTTTATCGTCCTCGATCTCTCTTCGTGCCATACGTCTCAACTCAAGCTGTCGCCCGCTCTTCCAGTACGCGGCCGAGATAAAAAACAACAACGCCTGCCCCAAGGAGGTATAACTCCTTGCCCATGCTTTTCTCTTCCGTCAGACCAACCATCAGCGCATAGCCAACAACAGCAAGAGCAAGCGCTTGTAAAAATTTCGCCACATTCAACACACACACGGCCTCAAATATTCAGCCACGGGGTGACCATAATATACTTAATATTAAAAGCACTCCGGAGCACCATCTTCACCACGATGGCAATCATATTGAGAAATAGGAAAGACGTGAGTCCAAAACGGGCCATTCCCCAACGCTGCATGAAGTCGCGGCCCTTCAGCCACACGACCCACCAGTACATCAGCACTGTCCCGACAACAAAGTACAGGATGGTCACCCCGCCGCCTAAGGCTGCTGAGGCCCAGTAATCGCGCAGCCCCAGCAAATACGGCAAGTCTTGGTTTGTCATCGCTTCAACTTTGTGCGCGTCCCAGGGCTCCCACGGCCAGAACCAGTTCCAACCAGGTCCGCGCAAGAACGTCCCAATGATGACGGTTGACACCCACAGGACATGGAAGCCAAACATGAAGGTCATAATTTCATATTTGCGTTCTTTGAACGTATAGTAACCATTCCCTTTTGTATTGATATCAATATACGGAATGACCATCAGACCCATGATAATAAAGGTCGGTGCGACGACACCAGCGTGCCACGGGTCAAAGAAGACCAAAATTTCCTGCAAACCCAGGAAATACCACGGAGCTTTTGACGGATTTGGCGTACGGCCGGGATTAGCCGGTTCTTCAAGCGGCGCGTCAACAAGGAGCGACCAGAATATGAGAAAGAGCATGACAAAGAGGGTACACAGGAATTCACTGCGCACGAGGAAAGGCCAGGTATGGACCTTGTCATCACTCGGCTTGCCAGCTTTCTTGAGCGAGACTTCAACACGTGGGGTCGGAGCTGTGACTTCAGCCATATACCTCTCCGTAGTTTTTTAGGAATCCTTTTTAGCTGGAGGTTTCGCCATGATATATAAGCCCCACACGACAACGGCCATCAAGAATGGCACGACAAGCACATGCATGGAATACCTCCTCTACAGTGCGGGTCCAGAGAACCCATCCCGTCGAATTCGCCAAAAATGGACGGCCAGGAACAAGCTTGTGACGAGTGGGATGAAGATACAGTGCAAGATGTAGAAGCGCAGCAAGGTATGCGCACCAATTTCTCCACCGCCAAATAAGAACGCCCGCGCATCGTAGACCGCGTTGACGCCGAGGAGCTCATAGCCTGGCCCTTCATGGCCTAGCAACGGCGTGGCACGGCCCATATTCGATCCGACCGACACCGCCCAAATCGACAGCTGATCCCATGGCAAGAGATAGCCGGTAAAGGACAGCAAGAGAGTCAGCACGAGTAGGATGACACCAACCACCCAGTTGAATTCACGCGGCGGTTTATATGAGCCGGTCATGAAGACGCGGAACATATGCAACCACACGGCAATGACCATGCCGTGTGCTGCCCAGCGATGCATGTTGCGCATCAACATGCCAAACGGCATATCGAACTCAAGATATTTGATGTCTGCGTACGCATATTCTGCGACCGGTCGGTAGTAGAACATCAGATAGACGCCGGTTATCGTCGTGACAAGAAACATTAAGAAGGTAATGCCACCCATACACCAGGTAAACCGCAGGCGCGTCGCATGCTTGCGGACTTTGGAAGGATGGAGATGGAGCCACACGTTGCCCGACACCATGAGGATACGGTTACGTGGAGTGTCCTCGTAGCCGTGGCGGAAGATTGACTGCCACGTCTGCGATTCCATTACCTGTCGCTTAAATTCATCCCACTGACTCATACCTGTTTTCCTTCGTACCTGGGACTAAGAGGATTATACCTTAAGAATACTGTCTGGATGTTGTTTGTTTGGATCAACCCCAGGCTGCATGGTGAAGACCTTGCTCATATCAACTTCCAACTGACCTTCTTCGTCAAGCGAGAGCTGAAAACGGTCCATTGGTCGTGGTGCAGGCCCTTCGAAGTTATAACCAGTCTTAAAATAGCCGCTGCCGTGACACGGGCATTTGTACTTGTTCTCAGACCCGGACCAGCGTGGGGTGCAGCCGAGGTGGGTACATTTGGCAAAGATGGCGTACAGCCCAACGGGTTCGCGTACAATCCACACCCGGAATTCTTGGGTGTATTTTTCGCTCACCTCACCGACCGGGTAGGCACTCGGAAATCCTGCTTTGAATTTCGTGGGCGGCAAGAACAACACCCGAGGAAAAGCTGAACGAACAAAAGCCAGTAGACCAATCAGAGAGACCAAACCGAAGCCGCCCCAACTCAAACGGCCAAAGAAATCACGTCGTGACCACAGCCCGCCGCGCTCAATACGCTCGGAGACCCGTTTTTTTCGCTCTGCTATTTGCTCGACACGTCGACGCGCTTCAATTTCTCGTGTTTCTTCTTCTGTCAGCGGTTTTCTCGCCATACAGCAACCTCCTTAATCGAAAGGCGTGTAAGGACAGTGCGATCTATTTGCGCTTAAACAACATATATAACCAGCCGCCCACAGCCATCACCACCGCAAAAAAGAGCATAAAGAGCCCAACAGGGGGGAAGAGGAGAAGCAGGATGAAACCCATAAGTACAAATGGAATACTCAAGGCTAAAGGGTTGAATGCTGGCTCCTGCTCGCTGGACTCGTCCTCCTGAGACGGATCTTCAATAAGTGTCGTCTCAGTCTCACCTTGGATGAGACTCACTGCGTAATCACGCAGCTCTTCTCGCCCATGTGTTCCCGCCTCGTTTATGAGGCCGGAGAGCTCTTTGGTCAGGCTCTCAATTTTATCTTCAAGCTCCTGACTAGGCTCTTCTTTTTCCGATTCAGGTGCTACAGTCATACTATTTCCGGCCGATAAGTATCTGCCCCTTGCCAGCCCGTCAAGCCCCCTAAAACAGGGGACAAGTCCGAGAATTAGGCATCTTTATAATGTAGTTTTGGCGCACTAATCTTAAAGATTTTGGCCAGCCTGCGCAAGAATTATTTCGGCTCACTATTACGCTTCAGGCGGGCTCATCCGTTGGAGTCCGCCCATATACGGACGCAGGACTTGTGGAATTTCGACGCTGCCGTCTGCCTGCTGATAATTTTCCAAGACGGCAATGACAACCCGTGGCAGAGCCAGCCCAGAGCCATTCAAAGTATGTACAAACTCAGGCTTCGCTCCACGCGTCGGACGGTGCCGAATCCTGGCCCGCCGAGCTTGATAATCACGAAAATTAGAGCACGAGCTGACCTCTAGCCACTCTTGGCAGCCAGGTGCCCACATTTCAACATCGTATTTCATAGCTGCCACAAAGCTCAGGTCACCGGTACACATCTGGACAACCCGGTGCGGAATATCGAGCTTGCGGCACACATCCTCAGCATTGTCGACTAAAGCACCGAGTTCAGTATCAGAGGTCTCAGGTGGGACAAATTTTACCATCTCGACCTTATCAAATTGATGGCCGCGTTTGATGCCACGTACGTCGCGACCAGCAGACATTTTTTCCCGACGAAAACAGGGCGTATAGGCAACATGATAGATAGGCAGCTGATCAGCCTCAATGACTTCATCCCGGTACATATTTGTGACTGGCACCTCAGCCGTTGGGATGAACCAGAAGTCTTCTTCAATGTCCCGATACAAATGCTCCCCAAATTTGGGCAAGTTGCCGGTGCCGACGAGACACTCCTGTTTGACCATGACAGGCGGGTACACTTCAGTATAACCATGTTCGTCTACGTGCAGATCAAGCATCCAGCTAATAAGCGCTCGCTGCAGACGCGCGCCCATACCTTTCAGCAGATAAAAGCGCGTACCTGAAATTTTAACTCCGCGTTCAAAATCGATAATACCAAGTTGCTCACCTAATTCCCAATGCGGCTGAGGCGTAAAGGCAAATTCGCGCAATTCGCCAACCGTGCGGGTGATAATATTCTCTTGATCATCTTTGCCAACTGGAACATCAGGATGTGGCAAATTTGGAATTTCGAGCAAACGGGTTTGAAATTCGTCTTCGAGCCCGCTGACATCTTTTTCCAATTGGTTCACCCGATCACCGACCGCACGCATTTCACTAATCGCCTGCTCGCGTTCTTGGAGATCGGCAATTTTGCGAATCTCTTTGGAACGGCGACTCCGCTGGGCACGCAGCGACTCTGTTTCTTGGATAGCCGCGCGGCGCTTGCGATCACATTCCAGCAGCGCATCAATATCTGCGGCTGGGAAATCAACTTTTGCCAGCTGTGTTTTCACGAAGTCTGGTTGATCGCGGATGATTTTAATATCCAGCATGAAATCCTCTATCTCATTCTCAACAGGCTCACAAGGAAGATGGCAGTTCAAAAGCATCCTGAATATGCTAATATTATATTAGATACTAAATGATGGGTAGAGGATATACCACAGGCCTTAACTGTTAATGATCACACTAATCAACAGTTAACTAACCAGAGGCCTACAGTAATACAGTTATAATATAGTTATTGGTATAATGTGATTACCTGCATTGCCAACTGCTCCTGTCTCGCCCTATAAGATCACACACAGAGATCTAGTAATACCATATTTGGTTAATCTAGTTTAATAATAACTTATTCATTTAATGATGCAATATTAATCCATGATGCATGATCAGCAATAAGTACATTAACACGTTATGGCCTCATCATTCATGCACCTGAACATGAGCCACAAAACCCATAAAGTCAATAATTAATCTGAAGACCTAGCAGAATTGCATGATTGGCTAAATCCTACCAATCAAAGCATTAGCTATCTATCTTTATCAACATCACTCAACAGCTAAGACTACTATCTGCAGATTTGTCAGCATGTTATAATATAACCAGCTGCAATACATCAAAGCACATTCTTATTACAGCAACTACAAATAACTACACTGCATATAGTCCATTAAGGTATAGTCCTCAGCTGCTTCAGCACTACATGTATTCTAATAATTCATCCAATCAGATTACGCTGTGGCCACATAATAATAAAGTGGTAGGCAGTATCATGAGTATACTATATATGTTATGGCTCACATGACCACTTGTAGCATCCCTTGCTCCTTGCATCATATCCCCAATGATATAGTCATGCAGATACCATAATGTATACATGTAGCATTGCTGGTCATGTGAGCCATAACATATAGTAACACATACATGCATACATATATAAACTGGTACTTATAACATTTATTACAAGGGTGGAGTAGTAGTCAGTCCTTCATATGGCTTCACCATAACTCAATTCAATTACATTGTCATACAACACAACCAACCACCATACAATATGATGAATATACTAACACTAGCTACTGTACATATATGCAGTGAGCTCTTTGTTGATAGTTGTGCTCACTTGAGCCATAAATGGATTAAATTATGTGCACTAGTGTGTGTGTGTATATGTGTGCGTGCACGCTGTGTAATCAAGACCGACAATGAAAGATTAAATTGTCGTGTTTGTATAGCTATGTGTGTACGTATAGCCATATATGTCAACATGTGCAGGTGTTGTGTGTGACAACTACAGCAGTAGCTACTATTGTAATGGCTTGAGCTGTAACTGTGTCAATACTCATGATAACATTCAACTAGCTATGGCCAGTGGGTTGATCAGGGCAGCTATAAAGATCCACATCACAAGGTGAGAGGCTAGTGAGGTGCATTGAGAACGCTTTACACTTAACACACACTAACTAGCCAATAATTCTGAAGGTGGTTCACCTTCTCGCCTTTGAATCCCTGGGGTGGCTGCATGGGCAAGCCATCAGTGCTCTGAAATCTGATGTTGGAGGAACCGGCTTCGAACACGAGATCTCCAGTAGTTGAGAACTTCAAATCACCGTTCTCTGTCGAGATGATTGGCCTGTGAACGCAAATCAGTAATACCATGTTCTCCTCGCCCAGCAGCTTACCCATCGTCGATGTCCTGCGCGCCAACTAACACAGCTGCCGTCAATAACAGTACACCGATACACGCCGCCATTATTACTATCTTGAACTACTATTACAAGCTAAGGAACACAGTAGCTACCAGCCTTCACGCTCTAGCTGTAATAAAACGTGACGTCACAGCATTTATACTCCGTGTTTGTCAGTAAACTACCGTTATGGACCGGTGTACAATCCGGCTTTAATTTTAAGTTTACATTGCAACTACACAGAATACACGAGGTATGCACATAATATCATGATTTGGTTAGTATCGTTGTGACATGTATGTGTTCCCAGCAGTTCAGGAATACTTGCCATAGCGCTAACAACATCTCCCCAGCTGTAGTATAAACTGTAACAATGGCCATGATGAGCTACAGTGGTAACATGTTAACAAGTGATCATGTGATCCTCACAGTACCTGGTAACCAACTGATGATATGCAGTCCCAATAAGGAATATTGCTTAGCAACCAACTGCATGTATAAAAGACAATAATTGATACTACATGTTCATAATATTATAGTGATGTTCTTACCTTTGCACTGATGTAGCTATGGAAACAAGATGAGAGTACATCCATTTAATGCTCACCATAACATTCTCAATATAAACACACAATATATTGTCATTATTACGTTGACAGAGGTAGTTGCCGAGCAACAGTAGGACAACAAGAAAGACGACAAGTATCATCACGTTACTAACAACACGTGATGAGGTCGAGGATACATTATGGGCTCTTCTGGTTGGCCCATTCCATGGAGCATTACCCTATCATTAACAATACACTGTAAATGTATGACAGAACAAATTGTGTGATGGAAGACTGCATACATGTGGTGTGCATGAGGGCCTATAGAATATTTATGTCCTTTTGCACATTTAGATATTTCACTTAGGGCAGGGCAGGCTGCAAGCATGGCAGACCATTAGTAGTTGAGGAGTCTCCAATTCTTCAGCTATAATGCATTAATAACAATTTCATCAAAAAATTTACTCGGTCTATACATAAATTCATAGGCAGATCTAGGACCCCCTGAGTGGGGGGGGGGGGGGCAAGGGGGTTTTGACCCTGAAGTTATAGGGTAATTTTATGCTGCAAAGCATAAAAACAATAAAATTATAATTAAACTTTCTGTAAAGGATATTGTTGTACTTTATGGCAGGGGGGCAATGCCCCCCTTTGCCCCCTCAAATCCGCCTATGCATAAATTAGAGTCTAAGTCTGTGACTGATCAGTTTACATGTAAAGATCATTTCATCAACTTGACTATCTTCATTATCACATGTGACCCACCATGAGAACACTGGGAGTGTAATGAAATAATTACTCATAGGAGTTACCATAAAGCTGGAAACTTTGGCGAGTGGAAACTTTGACGAATTTGGCGAATCTGAATGAATTCGCCAAAGTTTAACCAATCAATATACCCAAATAAGTATCTTTTCTATGAAGATGTCAAGCAATTTGCCAAAGTTTATTTCATCAATGCTGTTGCAGTGAGGATTCGTCAAAGTTTTCCTTCGCCAAAGTTTCCGGTTTTACGGTACACCATTTATGCAGGGAATCTCATGTAGCTTACAGATTTCTGAAATCTTAAACAGATACATACTGTATATGAATAGATATATTTTGTGTACATTATCACACTCCTATGATTAATTATTTCATCACACTCCTATGTTAATTATTTAAGTTTGAAATCCAAAAATGTGGTTTGCACATAAGCTCTATTGCCACCATACAGATGAGGGAACACAAAGCAAGTAGAAAATACTTTGTAACCTGTAAACAAGATTTGGTTACCACATGATGGGGGGTAATAATTGGTGTTGACAAAATGAAAGTAGTAGTTGTGTGTGACACAGGTCAAGAACAATAATGGTGAAGCAACACAATCAGGTGGACACTTGTAAGGTCTCTGTAGCTGGTAGTTTAACAATACTCACTAGTAAGGATTATACACAAAGGAAAGAGTCAAAGCTGTATCTGTTACTGCTTACATGCCACACACACTGAAGCATATAATATCATGTTACCATTATAATAGGCATGATGCAATAACTTACTATTGTAGTCATGGCGACCATGTTTGGTGACCGCAGTACAGCCAGCAGCCCATCCAGACACTGGAAAGATCACATGATACACTACATCACCAAGGTAACCCATACCTTATTTTGAACTGCAAACTTCTCTGCCTCATCCCAGTGCTGTGCAATATACTGTATCAGTAATCTGTGGGATCACATGATCCATGATAACATCATAGTAAGTTCAAAAATGACTGGATGAAAGAAAGCTATTTTTGAAAGTTGGCTGGATTCTTGAAAATTACTGCTGTCTAAAAATTCCTGGTTATCAGGCTAATGTTTGTATAAGATGATCCATAAAATGGTCTAGCACTTGGGTAATTGGGTGATTTGTCCATGTCCCTTTGTTTTAATGAAGGATGAAATATTTAAGGCATGTACTTTGAGGGTTGTTAATAAAATTGTACATCTCAATTACTGTTGTCAAATACCATATATGGGAAATTTTGGAGGGATAAAATATTGGCGAATGAAAATTATAAATACTTTTGGAGGTGCGTAATCAGAAATAAGAATTCATTTGAAGGCGTGTAATGAAGGATGTAAGGAGTGATTTGATGGTTTGTATGTTTCTTGTAGTGAAATTGAACCCTCCGTGATTGGTTAACCAACTTCTACAGTTATTCACTTTGCTTTCATTATGTAGAGCTGATGTTGATGGGCGTGACCTTAGTAAACAAAGCATTCAGTGTTGTGAACACGAAGTTGTATTAAGCATCCATAACATCCATCCATTGTTTAACCATATGAAGTGTTTTAGTGAATTAAAAAGGTGAGCACTTCGTACTAACTGCAAAATTTCCCCAGCATGATAGTATATAATTCTCATGTGAAATAAAGTGAACAAAAAATTTGTTTGTAGGATTTGATGTTACGTTCACTACCTCTGATCAGATCAAACATTGACATACCTATTAGCTTGGTTGCTATGACGATGATTTCTCCACAAATTCTGACACTGGGTATCATGTGATACACACAACATGGTTGACCGTAGCAGTTGCTATGGAAACACAACAATGAGATATACAAATTAAGCAGTTAAATGTACTTGAGGTGGGCGTGGTTCATTATGTTTCTCCAGTGTCCATAGCAACCGTTCAAAACACTGAGATGGCTTGTTGTTATTCAATGCTACAACACACCTCTATATCATACACAATATTATACAATATGTCATTGTATTGTGACTAACACTGATGTGGAGCATTAATTGGGAGAACTTCTTTATCATCACATGATCTCCTGCTACCTAACAATAAACATTGCACACATCAAAAGCTAACACATCAAAATCACAATAAACATTTCCAATTATTGCCAGCTCTCTCAGAGGATTGTTTACCTGGGTGGGTGTGGCTGTTTGCAGTAGAGAAACAAATTCTGCAGCAGTGAGGGGTAGGGCAAGTGGGTGGCATAATCCAGCAGCAAATAAGTCGTAGGAATAGTTGATAGCAAAAGTGATCAGTTGTCGAGGAACATTGTCACTATTTCTCATCAATGGCAACAATACCTTACACCATGCTGTACGGATCATGTGATCTTCACTGACACACCCATCAAATCAACAATACCTTTAATGCCATATTTAGTGTTATGTTGCTGTTGAAAATTATCCAATAGGATCGCACGAAGAAGAGGGACTGACTCTCGTGGACGACTGATACATGATTGCAGCATCACATGAGCCTGTTGCCAAGACAACATGTCAAGCAATTCACTATGTATATTAGGGCCAAAACAAATATTAATATTCGTGAGTACTCGATCATTTAGGGAGCATTCGTGAATATTAATTTAGTGACAAATACTCGTTATGTAATTCTGTGGGCCATGCTTGCATAAAAAGTACGTATGTACGGATATTAAAAGCAAATATATTACAGGAATACTACTTAAAGGTAATAAAAATGTCACTTAAGTGAACAATTATGCAATTAAAAGAAGCTTTCTCAAGGATCTTAATCAATAGCTATAAAGCAATTAGCTAAATATAACCTATAAATCAGTAATAAATATTTGTGAGTACTCGATCGTTAAGTTTATAGAGTACTCGATTACACAAAATGTATAATTGTTTCAGCCCTAATATATATATATTACATTTGCAGATGTTGATTACTGTTGCTTAGCAACCAGTTGTAATTAACATATTTAGTGAATATATTTCCAAGTACCTGATCAAATTACTGAACATTATTCAATTACAATAGAATTCCAAATATGTGGCTGAGAATTGGTCACTTACTGACACTACAACATTATGGGTATACTGTACAGAGTGAAGCCTCCCTGCACACATGGTTCATGATAAATATTAAGGTGACGGGATACTGAAAATATATCAATTAAATGTGTACTGCATTTATATGAAGAAAGTCAAGTAGACGTATAATTTAAACTAGTTGATAGTGAATAGTAATGATATTGATAGTAAGGCGCTTTTGAATACACCAATATCACTGGAACGAAGTTAGAGGGATTCGTTGCCAAGTGCTGAGTGCAATGAATACGTGCACAAACAAAATAACTGTGATAGTAGTGAGCCTGGGTACGTCCAGCTAAGCAACAGTTTGGTACAGAGCTGTGAAACTTGTCACACGTTTACAGTATGAATATGCCCAGGTCACTGTGGATCGATTTTATGAAAATATCATATTTTTTTCTGATGGTTTGCTTTGGCACTTCACCATTTTTCTTGTGTCTTAAAAGATTGTATTGCTATTTCTATTTTAAAT
Source organism: Binatia bacterium (assembly GCA_965231765.1). Lineage (GTDB taxonomy): Bacteria > Desulfobacterota > Binatia > Bin18 > Bin18 > JAAXHF01. The sequence goes on along the minus strand of OZ246887.1, from coordinate 313,270 downwards.
CCACAGGGTTGTGTAGCTTGACAATAGAGACAACGTGTACAAGCAGCTAAGCTATAGCCTAATGTAGTCACTTACTGGAGCATACGAAAGGTCACTAGTGGTAAAAAATGAAATGCTATGTTGGAGAATAGTTGTTAATCTACTAAAAGAGCAGCTCGGATACACGATAAAGCTTGTAGTTGGTTGAGCGAAAGCAGTACAAGTTTTCAATTATCTGTATGGGTGTTCCCAGAATCATAAGGTGTTGTAAACTATGAACTATTAAGCCATAACACCTCAGCTGAATTTTCAGTTTACAAAAGCAGTGAAAATTACTTGTATCACCAAACTACTCTAATATAACAGTCACTACATTCACCTCCACATCTGCCGTGTTATTCACATACTATAAGTCAAAATACAATGTATTGTGGGGGCAAGCCTGAGCATCATATATGAAACGTCACATCATGTATATATAAATTGCACATAAACACGTTTCATGCACGTGTCATGAATCGAACCTTCAAGCTTGCAGTTAGCTTGTTTACGAATCACACGTGCTACATAATACAAATTCCACGCCACATTAACAGGCGCTCCATGTTTCAATAACATAAGATAGCGCTAGATAAAATTATTATTCATTAGCGATTGATAAACTTGCTTCTTAGTATAAGAACCTGTTTGTTCAAGTTGTTTGTCACTACATGTTTGTTGAATGTTGGTGTACAAACCAGTGCACCAAACCCGCCTTAAACGCTGCAATCAACAACTGAAGGTACCTGTAAATTAATATTACTCTTGTATATTTTCGTGTCATGAACGTACAGACAGACAGACAGATAGACAGACAGATAGACAGACAGACAGACAGACAGACAGATAGACCACACAAACTTCACATTCAGGCTCGCCCCAATAAACACCTCAGTAGGAGTCTAGGAGATTAGCACTCAGACAATTAGTAAAGGTGAGACACTAATAGCTAGTGTAGCATAAACGTCTGAAGAGGAGGTAGTAATAGAAACCGAGGCGGAGCCGAGCTTTCTGTTGCGTCATTCTAATACTGACTCTGAGGATGTTTATGCTACGAAGTTGCTAGCTTTAGCGTATTAGAAAATGGTGCTTATTCGTTAGCCTTCGTATACTAGTAGATTCGTTCTTTGACTTGCCAAATGTAAGGTTGCTGACAGAAGTGGTACATTGACTTAGCATATTGGGATTGAACAGAAGCTCAGTTGGCCCATACATAGAATAACCTACGGACGTAGGTTATACTATGTATCTATGGTTGGCCATGCAATTCGATACTAGGTCATTGTAAGCTGATTATTAACTTAGCGCCACTTAGTGAAAGACGTGCCCATGGGAATCATCCACAGTGGCTATCGTACATCACACACTTACTATAATGACTCAGAGATCATTTATGCATGGCTAAGAACTGCTAGCTTTTAGTAGTCAAAAAATGTTATAAAATGCTTTGATGATTACTTGTGGTCAGCCAAAAAGTGTCAACAAGTGTCTTAGTAAATAAGACACTTGCACATCAAAGAATTACTATCATAGCATTTTATAACTTCAGTAAACATAGTAAAATGACTGACTATTGAATAGCATAAAGTTTTGACTGATTATCAGATTTTTACATTTGACAAAAGTGTATTGACAAAAGAGTTGTTTCAAGCCTCACTTTCTACAATCTAAAGTACCAGAAGTGCATGTTTAGTCCAAAATCAATAAACATTTGTGTACTAATAATATAATAGTATTGTAGTGATACAAAAGGACCATATATATGTTCATTTGAAAATAGTAGATTACCAACGAGGATCCACCTAGCACCTTTACTATTAAACATTTCCTTTGATGCATAAAATATGATGAATGAGTAATTTTTGTCAAATTCATCCAAAAACATTTTATGCTATACAGTATATATCCACAGGAAGTTCATCACCATGACAACTAGTTTCTAATTACAACCCACCATTTCAGTACACTGATCAACAATTGATGGATGAGACAATTTCAGTAGTTCAACTAATAACTGGACACCTACTATATTAGCACCTGAGGACCGGCGGCAACACATAATATTATTGTACAGTAACCATAGTAACCTTTATGTGATAATGTAGTGATGTCATTTAGTGTATGAATGAACAACAGCTCCAATGTCTTCTCTCTTAATGCTTTAAAACAACCAATCAAAACCTTCCTGGTCTCCATGGGAACCATGCTCACAATATTTTCACTCTCCTTAAACACATGATCACTGGGAAGACGTTGTCTAAAATAACCAATCAATTCCTTGAACCATGCCTGCAACATGTACACAATGTAATGGGTGTGGCTAACAAGCTGTACAAACTAACCAATGAATCATCAGGATATTGTTCTTGTGCTTGTTCAATGAAATCCTTTATATCATCAGCATCCAGCTGTGGTGGGCAATATATAGAGATAATGGCGTAGGATAAAACACTAACATAACAACTGATAATTTAAGGTGAGAATTTAGCAGTGAAAATGATGAATTGAAATGGATGGATAAAAATTGATGAACAATTTTAAGATTGACAGGATGATAAAACTGGCAACAATTTGTCAAAACTTTTGACTACCAAAAAGTTCTTATACAATAATTGTATTTGTAATCAGATGGAAAACTGAGGACATTTTTATTTTAATTGTGGAATAAGGTATAAATACAGCTGCCTTTGAATTGACAGCAGAAAAGTTGGCTAGCATATTGTCAAGACACTCATGTTACAATACAATTGCTCATGTGATCTCTAGTGTGATCATGTAATTTTTACTGTGATCATGTGATCTTGTTACAGCTCACCTGATCCATAGCATCCTTTAAGCTAATAGTAGGTGGGCGAGGCTCCTTATTATTACTTTGTGCTTTCTTCTTCTCTACTGATTGTTTCTTCCCCTCCACTCTACTACTCCTATTACTAGCTACTGCTGCTGCTGGTGTACTAGTGGGCGGGGCTGATGGCTCAGTATGATCATCATTGAAGCTACTAAACTTTGTCTGATTGACCTTTACTATATCTAACAACACATCATTATCATAACACATCATCTGATTGACCTTTACTATATCTAACAACACATCATTATCATAATACATCATCTGATTGACCTTTACTATATCTAACAACACATCATTATCATAACACATCATCTGATTGACCTTTACTATATCTAACAACACATCATTATCATAACACATCATCTGATTGACCTTTACTATATCTAACAACACATCATTATCTAACACTAGTCAAAATACAATGTATTGTGGGAGTGAGCCTGCGTTATCGAAACATGGAGCACCTGTTAGAGTGGCATGGAATTTGTAGTATCTAGCAACTGTGATTTGTAAGGTAACTACAAAGCTCGAAGGTTCAATTCATGACAAGTGCATGAAACGTGTTTATGCGCACCTTATGATACTTATGATAGCGCTACGTAAAGTTATTATTCATTAGCGATTGATAAACTTGCTTCTTAGTATAAGAACCTGTTTGTTCAAGTTGTTTGTCACTACATGTTTGTTGAATGTTGGTGTACAAACCAGTGCACCAAACCCACCTTAAACGCTGCAATCAACAACTAAAGGTACCCATAAATTAGCACTACTCTTGTATATTTTCATGTCATGAACGTACGGACAGAACGACAGACAGACCAACTTCACATTTATGTGGGGTTCGCTCAGGCTCACCCCAAGCATTATCAAGACTCATGATAATGAGTAAAAAGAAGCAGGCTCAGACTCAGGCTAAAAAGAAGCAGGCTGTATGTGACAAACAAGTGAACTATTTGTTATCAATGACTTACCGTATACGTACAAATTTTCGAGTACGTAAATTTTGCTGTTTTCGCGGTCAACTTGTCATCCATGAAATTTAAATCCTTGAAATTTCATCAAACAATTGTAATACACTTGAAACACAAGCTGTGATAACAACTGATCCACGAAAATAAAATCGCAAAAATGAGTCATCCGCGAAATTTACATCCCTTGAAAATTTGTACGTATACGGTAAAAATGGATAACATTTTACGGTAAATAACATTTTCACTCCTTTGGTATGCACCTTAAAAAACGGTTCCTTCCATCAATAACATTTTGACATGCCCATCATTTTTTCTTTCATTTTCATTGCACACTTTTTCATGGGCTTGTGAACCCAGCAAGTTTCTTCAAACTCTCTTTCTGTACATTCACTTGTTTATCAAATAACTCACTCATTTCTTAATGGATTTCAGTCAAACTTGGGTCAGCAATTCCCCCATGTATGCTCTACCTGTCATACTAATTTCAGCCTGAAGTAAACACTTGAATGTATTTGAGAAAGGCTATTACACTGCAGGTTGATAGTTGCCATAACTTGGACCCCTGGCAAATGATTTGCATAAGCTTTCAGATACACAATCTATATTGATGTATCACTCTGTAGTGAAAAGTTGTGGGCTTGAGCTTTTCAAAATAAACTTTTACATTACAATAATTATTGTGTGCTAAGGCCATTGCAAGTGATACATACACAATACTTTCAAAAAAAGTAGTGATATGCTAAATAAAAGCACCCTGGGTGTAAAAAACTGCAAGGCCAATCAGAAGCAACATGGCAAACAAGCAGGTGCAACCAAAAATTTTGATATCAGTTGAGGCCAAAAAGTTAAAAACTCCTTGAATAACATACAAGATTATTTTCACAAGTATGATTGGCTTTCACCGTTATCACAGAACATAACCAGCCCTTCAAGTGGAATAAAAACTGGTAAAATAGCCTTCTACTGACCTTCTTCAGAATCACAAACACGACGACACAAAGAAAAGGTGTTAATTAGTTCAACACAGTCGTCACGAAGAAATAACTATGAAAACGCTCGGTACACAATCCCAGGTAAGGGTATATTATAATCTATGATAACATTAATGGCTAAACAGTCTACTGCATGAAACTATAAGAATAATCATACCAGTCAGTTGTGACCCATCCAATGGTTTATCACTATCCTTAGTATTCTTGTGACTCTTCTGTTGTCCTGTACACTTGTTGGCGGGCTTGCCTCCCTTACCAACGCGCTCCCACTTACCACTCGCCATTACAACACGTGAATCGGTGGGATATAATTAGAGTAATCGGAGAGCAAATCCGAAACGATAATATACGGATATAAGCAGAAGGGCGTGGCTCATAGGGTGTTGATTTTCCTTAGGCGCAAAGATTTGAGATTGACATTTTTATTACCGTGCCATTGTCAGTACAGTTAATCATAGATTATATATATATAATCTAATGAGTTAATTAATAGCTTATTACGTGTTGTGATTATTACACTTCATATCAACACGTTACGGTAAGAGATTACATTACCTGTCCGCTATTATAATTATTGATACAGTTACCACACTGGCTGTAGGTTAACATTACTTCATGGATAATTACTCTACTATTATCCCTAATGGAAAATCTAGTAAGTCACGTGATCACAAATAAGATGACGTCATTCATTGTCATTACAGGAGATGATAAGCCATCATTGGGAGACTTGTACAGTAATGTAGTATATCAATATGCTGCTCAGTGGGAACAACTTGGACTAGGGCTTGGATTACAACAACATGATATTGCTTACATCTCTAAAGACAACGCTCATAATCCTGATCGATCAGTTACCTGTTGTAGAACAGTATTAGAGAAATGGTTACAAGAAATCTCCTCACCAACATGGGGTAAACTGGATGATGTCATCAAATCATTGACAATTGCTCCAGTGTCTACTGGTCACAAAGGTACGGTGTACTAAAATATTAGAAACATTAATACACACAATGTCACTACTATAGACAGTGATCATTTAAAGACTTACTACAAGGCCACCAGGTTTACTACTGGGGAGGAAAGTTGGCCACCGGAACAACCAAAGCACTTTACACCAGTTGTGCTGATCCGTCAAGAGGGACGACGGTCTAAGAAGGAGACAGAAGTTATGGCTGCAGCTACTAGTAAAGGTGGCATTGAGGAATACCTTTCAACCACTACCAGCAAGACAACAAAAGATCTACAAGAGGTTTTCTCCCAGTTAGAACAGCCATCAGACGGCCAACACCAACGCAGTATATTAGTAGAAGGCTCACCCGGTGTTGGTAAGTCTGTGTTGTTGAAGCACATTGCATACCTGTGGGCACAAGGTGAACTGTTGACAAACACCGACTTTCTGTTTCTGCTGCACCTCCGAGATCCTTCCGTACAACAAATGCATTCTCTCGATGCTCTTGTCCGCCATTTCTATCACTATGACAAACAAGCTTCACTAGTAACATCTTGTGTAGCTCAAGATGGTGGAAAATCTGTCACAATTCTCTTGGATGGCTACGACGAATTACCTGTAAATCTACGACAAAACAGCTTTATTGCTGACTTACTGCAACGCAGAGTCTTACCAGCTTGTTCCATAGTGGTCTCATCCCGTCCACATGCTTCAACACATCTCCGTGACAACATCAGCTGTCAGGTAGAGATACTAGGCTTCTCTGAAAAAGATCAACAACATTTCATAGAACACTCACTAAAAGATCAACCACACAAAATATCAGAGCTCAAGCAATACCTTAAACATCACTCCACCATTAGTAATCTCTGCTTCATCCCCTTCAACATGACCATCCTTCTGTTCCTGTATAAGGATAAAGAGGAAAGACCTCTTCCTACTAACTCTACTGGTTTGTACAACTTGTTCATTTGTCTTACCATCTGTAGGCATCTTCGTGTCAAGTGTAAAGTTACTCTAGATGAAGAGATCGAACACCTCAACAAGCTTCCAAAACCCTACAGTGATATCATCAACCAGTTGTCAACATTTGCTTTCAAAGCTTTAGGCAATAACCAGCTAGTGTTTACCTTGGCTGAAATCAAGAAGGAGTGTCCAGACATTGATAAAGCCATTAATGGCTTTGGTCTCCTTCAGGTTGTAGAGTATGCTGGAAGAATGAGCAAATCTCTTTCCTTCAATTTCATCCACCTTTCCATACAGGAGTTTCTAGCAGCTCATCATGTTACTACTCTTCCACCAAGCAAAGAGCTCTCTATCCTCCAAAAGAATTTCTGGAACAATCCAGTATACTTCAACATGTTTGATATTTATGTAGCACTCACCAATGGACAGCAACCTTCATTTAAACATTTTCTTCATGATAAACAACCATCTTTAATGGGTAGGTTTAAAAAGCTTTTTACTGGTAGGGAAGATTCAGTTGGTATTCCACAACAATTACTCAATGACAAGATAAAATGTCTTAGAATGTATCGTGGTTTTCAAGAAGCCGGTGATGTGACAATGTGTAAATCTATTGAAGATGCAACACAGTTAGATAAACAAAAAATTGATCTTAGTAACACAAGGTTATCACCCAGTGATCTAGAGTGTCTAACAATCTTCCTCACCTGCTCATCTCACAAGGAATGGAAGAGGCTTAACTTGTCATGGTGCTATATCCAGGATCATGGTTTACAGATATTGCAGCGTGGACTAAGAAGCAGTAATGTCACTATTACAGAGCTGTGTTTGGATTACAATGATCTCACTGCAGTATCATCCTCTGCCATCAGTGACCTCACCATCAGCTGTAGAGTGAAGATGTTGTGGATTAGTCGTAACAAGACTGTTGGTGAAGATGACAGATTATACAGAATAATAACTGATGACTCCTCTATGATAGAGGAGCTGTTCATGTACAATGTCAAGTTATCATCCAGTGGAGCAATTAAACTGTTTACTGCACTGAGTGAGGCCAAGAAGCTGAGGGTACTATGGATTTACAACAATGACATCACTGATGAAGCTTGTGATGCCATTATTATGGCAATGAAGAAGAACACTTCTTTGGTTACACTGGACATGCTCAACAACCCAATTAGTGGAGAATGTGCACAACTCATTGTTCAAGCACTCCAGTACAACAACACATTACATCAACTATGGCTTAATCGTGAGTACCCTTATGATGTTAAGGAGAAGATTAGAACACTTAAAGAAGAAGTTAACAAGAAGAGAATAACTCATGGATTTCAAGTGAAATTAATAATATTCAGTTAATGAATTTCATGTGAAATTAACAATTCAGTTAATAAACTGTTAGTTTACGTTTCTATAATTTTATTACATTATTTTACTGAGCTGACACTTAAGTTATATAATTTCATCATTATCATATATAGATGACAGCTACTCGATAGCTCAGTACTCAGACATATTATACATTCACTAAAGCACCCCGGGTATTACGGTATATTGTGGTACAGTGACTTTTACATATATTAAATGGGAAATTGTTACGTTGTTACAATTTCGGCAACATATTGTAGTTACTGATAATAGAAAAATTCAAATGTTAGGTCATTTTAAAGCATACAACAGTATGGTGGTATTATTGTATTCACAGTGAAGAATATCACATCATCAGTGATGTAACTAACCACCATTGCTAAATGGTAGCTAAATGATAATTGTGATAGACAAGTTAGACTATGGAATTGTGATGCCTCAAAATCTCACAATCACATACCCTTATGAGCTGGGCTCCAGTTGATATACATGTTAATAGTAACATGTACATTAATAAATTGGAATAAAAATGTCTACCATTTACAGTAAATAAATTGTGATAACGATACCAGTTACAAAAATAGCTTACTGTACAAAACAAATAGAATACAGTATTATTAATCAGTTAGTGTTGCTGGATTCAGCATAGTTACTATGGTAACAGAGAGCTGATCTGTTGTTTGCTACATCTGACATGTCCTCTGTGAACAATAATTATTCTATATAATGATCACTGTAATGTCACTACTCTACCCTCACTACTGATATCACATGATCCAATTATCATGCATATGACACAAAGGTCAAAACTCAGTTAGCAATAGGAGGATAATATTAAATGCTGCGTTGAGGTTGACAATAACAAAGTGCTTGTAGTTTAATGTATTGACAAGGCTCTAGAGGCCAGTCCACACTACAAAAATAATGTGCATTGAATGCGAATTGATTCACATTAATTGTGTCCACACGGAATTCGCATTGAGCCAATCCGAATTGAATTCGAATTCAGTCAAACCACCTTCAGAGGTGGTTTGACTGCGAATTGCAAGTGGATTGGAAAACAAATGCTATCATTTCATCATTTTGCACGTAAAGCCTGTGAGGCTAGTCTCGCGGGCCAGACTCGAGGCGTTGCTTCACTAAAACACTCCTCAATCTAGCTAATTCTAAGCAAATCTCGACGGCAGGTAGAAAAACGAAAGCAATAATCGCCAATTGGGGCTAGGAGAATGTCCACAGGTAACTGTACAAACTACATAGCGATCATGTCAGAGCTGACATTGGGTAGCTAACGTGGCAGCAGTGCCAGCTGACTTTCAATTCGGTAGAGCTCCCTTCATATGCTTTATTCCGGTGTCTTTCTCGTTCCAGCTAACGAAACAACGAAACTAGTTTGCAAAACCCAGCTTACCACAATGATATTAAACACAGCAGCGCGGCCATTTTCACATACGTAGTGTAATCAACAGAGCAATTGCAAAGTGCATTGCGTGTGGACACGCTCGATTCGAATTGAATGTGAATTTGCTGGACTCGCTTTGATTGTGCATTTTAAACCGCATTCCTGTGGACAGGCCCTAGATTAGTGGCATCACTTTCATGAATATATATACGTATATGACAACAATAAGTTGCAAGAAAAGAATCTTCAAAAGTAACATTTGTCCAATTGTTTGAAAACCAGTCCTCATACAGAGAGGGTTTTTGGCCATTAGGAATAACCACCGTCATTGGTACTACTGCTCACTGAAATATTGATGGATACACTAAGCTGTTATTTTCTCTTTCAATAGTATAGCTAATACAAGTGGCATAAGACATTGTCCATCAATATTTTTGTGCAAAATAAAATTTGTCCTATACAATAACTTGACTATGTCTCAAAATATAATCCCTATTGTTACAGCAATACATATAATATTGCTCACCTAACACATCACTGCTGCTACCAACACTGGCTAATATGTTTCCACGAAAACGAAATGGTCCACTACTTGATTGGCTGGCAGAATGGTTGGGAGGGGATGAGGCCAGTGGAGAAAGACCCAATTCCTCAAGATGTTCATAAGAATGTGATCGCCGTGGAAACAGAGGACGATGTTGATGATAGTCACTGTTATTACTAGATGATTGATATGGCTTCATCGGTGTAACCGGTACACTACAACTGCCTGTGTGATCATTAAGTGTTTCCATGGTGATAGTATCAAGCTCATGTGATTTATCATTTAACGTTATACTTGTTGGATGTTGATCACTGTTACCATGGTGATCACTACTGCCATGGTCACCATCATCATTAGCTGGTGATTCTAATAATGTATTCACACCTACAGTTGTCATGGTAACATCACTAGGCAAAAACTTTAAATCATACTTTGGGGATCATGTGATGATAATAAAAATGATGGGATGGAATGAGGCTCTTTATCTGCACACTGGAACACATCTACGATGACATCATGTAATCATATAACTTACTTGTGATTGGTTAAAAACTGTAGGAGTGTCCTTAGTAACAACAGGAACATCCTCCTTCACAACACTGCCTGTAATTTCTTTGTTCGACTCTGCTGGTGATGGTGTTCCCATGGCAACCCATGTGGTATCTTGAGCTTCTTTAGAGTCCACATTGGTTATGGCAGTATGCATGGAAACATCTGCTGGACTACTGTCGTCAGTGAAAAATGTTTCCTTAGCAACCAATTGCTTAGGAGTGAATGATTCCCAACAACTAGGTGTTGCCCTAGCAACAACACTTTCATCGGACCAGTTTACACAACAAAGGTAATGTTGTATCACCATGGCAACCTGATTACCAACACTAACAGGGTCCTAATAAATTATCACATACAATGACTTAGTGATCATTATCAATACCATCACCTTCATTGCTGGTGATGTTACAGTGACTGACAAATCAACATTTACTGGCTCTAATTGATGCACACCAAATGATATAAAGTTGTCTTGTACTTTGTTAAACTCCATGGTAACCTGAAATGTATACATGACAACATTGATATTAATTAGCTCACATGATCTCACCCTAGTGTCATAGTAGTGAAAGAATACATTACAGGAGACAGTACCATATTTGGTAGTTGTGATTATCCATTCTGTATTGGTGTTATGTAGTGACACACCCACCAGTGTTACCTACATACCAATGATATAATAAAGTGAGTTATTAAGGCTTTTACATCAATAGTTATCACTGCCCTTGGGGGCACACACAGATAGACACACACACATACACACACACACACACACCACACACACACACTCGTTCGCACATATGCACGTACACAAACACACACCATGTACACTAGCATATGTACGTTGTAGCTTGTAATGTGGTAGGTATGAACAGTTCATAATTGTAGTAAGAGACAAATAAAACACCAATGTCTTAAATGACATGGTCAACCAAAATGTCCTAGTACAACTAACTCCTGTATTTGTTGAGAATACATATACATCATTTTAGTATGGTTAATGTTATCAATCACTTCAAATCAGTTATATTTGTCTCTGTACTAGTCATAAGTATAATATAACTTAAACCACACAGGATAAAGACTCACGATAGTGAGTCGCGAAAGAAGAAGCAGGCTACTGACAAAGGAGTGTGTTATTTACAGGTAACACCGCTGTGAAACATTTCTATATAAGCTCCATGAAAGCTATCGCTTAGTTATCAAGGACTCAGCACGTTCTATGTATACAGAATTTGATCGCCCACTTGAAAAACCATCTTTGGCATCCAATTCACCCGTATTACTAAACAAATAGTACCTTCATTGTATCAAGAATCTTCACTGTACTCGTTGAATCCATGACATTTACCGGCGATGAAGTCTTCCTCCCATCAATAACATTATTACGCGTACGTCTCTTTTTCTAATACTTCTACTTTCATTTTCATCGCACACTTTTTCGTGCTTGCGGGAGCTTGCGTGAACCCCGGAAGCATTTCTCTTTTTGTGCATTCACTTGTTTGTCAAATAACTTATTTCTTAACACAGCCAAACTTGTAAACACTTCTCCATGTATGCTCTACCAGTCTTAGCAGCTTGAAGTAAACACTAATGTGGAGAATATTACACTACTGATAGTTGCCATAACTTGGACCCCCGGCAAATGATTTGCATAAGCTTTTACATTATAATGATGTATCATGAAAGTAAAAAATTTAAAAACCAGGCGCGCGCCTGGTTTATAGAAATCACTTCTGTGCGGATGTATGCGTGCGTGTGTGTGTGTGTGTGTCCGTCCCCCAGGCCATGAATAACTAGTGGCGTGATATTTGCACCGTGTGTGATTGGCTAAACAAGTTCTAGTGCTTTTAGACTTCGTTATACGTCACTTGCCATCGATATAGTGATGGGCGTGGCCTTAACAACGAAACGCGCCGTTAGTTACAGCCAAAGAAGACTAAGGTAACGCTGTATTAGCCATTCATAACATGGTAAAATGCGTTTTAGCTGTTGTACATTACTAACAAGATGGAGCTCTTCAGCTTTAAAAGTGGGCGTGCCGTACGGGTGACGAAGCGTGTTATTGGTTTCCTGTATTACAGTAATAATTTCAGCTTAAAACAACTTTGTACTGCTGTTAAAAAGTGTTATTACTAATGTGCTTGAATATGAAGCCGGTTTAAACTTAAAATTTAAATGTGTATGCGTTGCTATGTGTTCCTTAGTGATGAATCTCTTCTCACGTGATTTCCTAATGTAATTATTTAACTAACAGTATTTTAACACTTACCGTGACAGTCAACTATTACTTTACAGTAGTTTAGCTGACATAGCGCCTGGTTTTTCGATGGTAGAACGTCAACTTGTTCAAAATTAAGCCTCAAAGAGCATCTGCCTATATGCCTCCACAAAGTTAATAAAAAAAGTAGTGATGTGCTACCGTATAGCGGGTTATTTTCCCGAGGTGTAAATTTTCCCGAATTTCCCGAATGGACTCGCCACTCGGGATACAATGTTACAGTAATAATTTTGACCTAAAACAACTTTTAAAGTGCTGTCAACTTGTTTCACATGGAAAATTTCAACTGTGCAAACTACGGTATACACTGAATAATAAGGTTGTTGATTACTGAGTTACTTTCCTAAAGATCTTAGCAAGCAGCCCAAGGGATTATTAGTTTTTATAAAAAAGTGCGAGGCCTAGAAGCAACATTGTTAACAGGAGATATTGTGTGCAACAAAGCATTGTAAATTATTCCAATAGTTTATAGCATATTTTCACAAGTATGATTGGCTTTGTCACTTGGCCACCTTTTTTGTACTAAGGAGATATTGCGTGCAACAAAGCATTGTAAATTATTCCAATAGTACATACATCTAAATGGTTAGGCAGGATATCAGGATATTATTAGGATACTAACCAATTTATTATTATCATCATTATTAATGGAGATCACATGATACAACTGATCAACTGGTAACTCCAACTGCTCCAATGTAATAGTTTCCAATCCCTATACGTAGATCATCAATGTAAAATGTATTTAAGCTATCACTTATATAGATATTAGGATAATAGGGTCAAGAATGCTAGAAAATAAGTTCAGGAGGGGCAAATTGAGATTTTCAAACATAGAGGGGGGCAGAACTTTGAGTCAAGCTGTTGACTAAGTGCAAGTGTGTAAATTCAAACTGAATATTTTATCATTGAGGATAACTAAGGGGGGACAAAACCATTTTCAGGAGGGGCAAAATGCCCCCTTTGCCCCCCTAGAAAAATCCCTGGGGTCAAGTGAGCAGTAAGGATTAGTGAACACACAAGAATTTTCACCACTAGAAGTGTCCACTGCACAAATCCTCATAGAAAAGAAAAATAGTAGTCTGATCTGATCCCTCCCCATATTAACCTACCAATACTGTCTTATCTACACAAAATACACCTATTCATATTATGGTGCATATCTCTTTTCCTGTGTACGCTATCCAATTTCTGTAAGTTGTATTGAATTCCTTAGGATTTTGTGTATATATGATGAAATTTGTGTTAAAATACTATATTGCCAAGTTGAGATATTACATTTGAAAGACTGAAAATTAGGTCAAATTTTACGTGTAGATAAGACCTGTTTTCTCAGGCCCGATCACAATTGTGCCATAAAGTAAATCATAACTCAACAACTGCTAATAAATATTATAAGATGAAATAACAAGTTTTTATTGTTCAACTTCTGTTTATTGTTTGCTCCCATTTACCCTAGAGCATTCAATAACCTAATGGCATAGCAGTTGGGTAATATAATGAATTGTCATAAAAAGTTCAGTCAATAGACTATTACTACTAGCTTCAGTAGATTGATCTATCAACTTGTCCAAATTATACTTACCAAAAGTTTTGTAAGAGTAAATTTCCCCACTATAATTATAATACAGAGATCACATGATCTCAACAAGCCATGATAGTCACTGTATCACTTGTACATGAAGAGCAGAAGTTTTAAATGGCAAATAAAACTGCACGTGCTTTACATTACATTATCATTAGATGGACAAACTTGTGCAGTTTTATTGACGAGAAGGTTTTCCCACAGCTTGGAATGTACAATGGACTGGAACCACAAAAGTTTTACCGTCAATAAATGAGTCTTTGAAACAACAATGAAATTTTCAACCACATCAATGAGGACATTGAATGTAACTAACATTTTATAAAGGTTTTCTGTATCAGTGTTCGGTGTTAGCATATTTGGTAAATGTTTTGTGGTACCTAAATCACCTGATCTCACATGATTTACAAATATGGCCAATGATCCACACTTCCACAGTATAGTAACTGACGTATTAGACAGAGTAAGAGCTGCGTACAGTAACCATAGTAACAGTGAGACAGTAGATTAGTCAATTACTATAGCAACATGATAATGTAAGGCATCCCCTCCATTGTACAATCATTATCACCATAGTTATAGTGATTTTGTAGAATGTAAATTAAATGTTTTAGATGGCGCTCATTATTATTTACAGTACATAAGCTTCACACACTCACTAAAACATCGCTGGTTGTCGTCCTTCTGGTCCGCACACAATTCTGGAAATGTTTGTTCAGCAGTTCTATTATTCTCTCACAGCTGGGGGGCGACTGATCTTTCCCACCCTGCTGTAACCATTTGGTAACGGTCGCCCTTCGTGAAGCATCTGAAAGTCTCCACGAGTTCACTCGTACTAACACTAAATACAGAACAACCAATAATATAAACACTGCACACAACACCACTAGTGAAAGCGCGCTCATTCCTTTCCTGGTAACAGATAATTTTTTCCATGTGCGCGTATTAATTAGGAATATTAGTTTGTCAGGGAGTTTACCGATACTAGACCCTCTGCTGAAGTAGTGTGTGTGTTTATTGTAGCAACAGTACGATCACTTCATATTTATAAGGTTAGTAACTGATATAACATTACTATCATAAGTGTTTGTTGTTTCTCTAAACCGCCCCAGTCCACTAGCTGACTCAGTGCACGTGTTTACCACGTGTGGTATAGATACACGTAACAATTTATCACTGGCTAGTATTGTTAGTAATGTAGTGTGTAGAGTGTGTGAGTGCTCAGTATAAAGTTACTCTGTACGTGTGTGGGACACTTTAATGTGTGTATACACCCAGTGTGTGTACAATATCTACATCATGTATACTACACTGGCTCAGCTGAACTTACTCAGTGTATGTACAATATCTACATCATGTATACTACACTGGCTCAGCTGAACTTACCCAGTGTATGTACAATATCTACATCATGTATACTACACTGGCTCAGCTGAACTCACTCAGTGTGTGTACAATATCTACATCATGTATACTACACTGGCTCAGCTGAACTTACTCAGTGTATGTACAATATCTACATCATGTATACTACACTGGCTCAGCTGAACTTACTCAGTGTATGTACAATATCTACATCATGTATACTACACTGGCTCAACTGAACTTACTCAGTGTGTGTGTACAATATCTACATCATGTATACTACACTGGCTCAGCTGAACTTACTCAGTGTATGTACAATATCTACATCATGTATACTACACTGGCTCAGCTGAACTTACTCAGTATGTGTACAATATCTACATCATGTATACTACACTGGCTCAGCTGAACTTACCCAGTGTATGTACAATATCTACATCATGTATACTACACTGGCTCAGCTGAACTTACTCAGTATGTGTACAATATCTACATCATGTATACTACACTGGCTCAGCTGAACTTACTCAGTGTATGTACAATATCTACATCATGTATACTACACTGGCTCAGCTGAACTTACCCAGTGTATGTACAATATCTACATCATGTATACTACACTGGCTCAGCTGAACTTACTCAGTGTATGTACAATATCTACATCATGTATACTACACTGGCTCAGCTGAACTTACTCAGTGTGTGTACAATATTTACATCATGTATACTACACTGGCTCAGCTGAACTTACTCAGTAGTGTGTACAATATCTACATCATGTATACTACACTGGCTCAGCTGAACTTACTCAGTGTGTGTACAATATCTACATCATGTATACTACACTGGCTCAACTGAACTTACTCAGTGTGTGTGTACAATATCTACATCATGTATACTACACTGGCTCAGCTGAACTTACTCAGTGTATGTACAATATCTACATCATGTATACTACACTGGCTCAGCTGAACTTACTCAGTGTGTGTACAATATCTACATCATGTATACTACACTGGCTCAACTGAACTTACTCAGTGTATGTACAATATCTACATCATGTATACTACACTGGCTCAGCTGAACTTACTCAGTGTGTGTACAATATCTACATCATGTATACTACACTGGCTCAGCTGAACTTACTCAGAAGTGTGAGGGCACAATAAACTAGTAAGACACTGTTCTATTATTGTGAACAACACATACCCCACACTCCCCCTATACTGACTGTAGACAGTTTAACATACAATATTGTACTAGTAGTATTTACATACAATAGCAAGTGATTATCATTACAATGGGATAACATGTATTTTGTTAAAATGACTAACAATACTAGGACATTGACTAATTCAAAACTTTGTAAATTCTATAAATTTTGTGAAAACAATCTTTGCAAAAGTGTAATTGCGACTACTCATTCACCTATACAGCTCAACATGTTAACAAACTAAGTGGCTAATGTTTGTGAACAAAAATTTACATAATTTGGTTGCAGGGATTTGATGTGTTACGTTCACTACCTCTGATCAGATCAAACATTGACATACCTATTAGCTTGGTTGCTATGACGATGATTTCTCCACAAATTCTGACACTGGGTATCATGTGATACACACAACATGGTTGACTGTAGCAGTTGCTATGGAAACACAACAATGAGATATACAAATTAAGCAGTTAACGTACTTGAGGTGGGCGTGGTTCATTATGTTTCTCCAGTGTCCATAGCAACCGTTCAAAACACTGAGATGGCTTGTTGCTATTCAATGCTACAACACACCTCTATATCATACACAATATTATACAATATGTCATTGTATTGTGACTAACACTGATGTGGAGCATTAATTGGGAGAACTTCTTTACCATCACCTGATCTCCTGCTACCTAACAATAAACATTGCACACATCAAAAGCTAACACATCAAAATCACAATAAACATTTTCCAACTCTCTCAGAGGATCATTTACAAGTTTACCTGGGTGGGTGTGGCTGTTTGCAGTAGGGAAACAAATTCAGCAGCAGTGAGGGGCAGGGCAGGTGGGTGGTGTAATCCAGCAGCAAATTACTCGTAGGAATAGTTGACAGCAAAAGTGATCAGTTGTCGAGGAACATTGTCATTATTTCTTATCAATGGCAACAATACCTTATACCATGCAGTATAGATCATGTGATCTTCACTGACACACCCACCAAATCAACAATACCTTTAATGCCATATTTAGTTTTATGTTGCTGTTGAAAATTATCCAATAGGATTGGACGAAGAAGAGGGAATGATTCTTGTGGACGACTGATACATGATTGCAGCATCACATGAGCCTGTTGCCAAGACAACATGTCAAACAATTCACTATGTATATTACATTTGCAGATGTTGATTACTATTGCTTAGCAACTAGTTGTAATTAACATTTTTAGTGATTATATTTCCAATTACCTGATCAAATTATTGAACATTACAATTACAATAGAATTCCAAATATGTTGCTCAGAATTGGTCACTTACTGACACTACAACATTATGGGTATACTGTACCGAAGTTCTTTAAAATTGCTTTCACCAGTTTTTCATATACACCTTAGAAAGGGCTTCCTTCCATCAATAACACTCTTACATGCTCGTATTTTTTTGTTCGTTTGAATTGCACACTTTATCATGGACCCCGCAAGTTTTTCTTCAAACTCTCTTTTTGTACATTCACTTGTTTTGTTAAAATTTCTTAATGGATTTCCATGTGCTTATTATGTTTGTGCAGTACTTTATAAGGATGGACACTGTACAATGGGTTTTGTATGCAAGCCTGTGAGGCCCAAACATTAACAAATATTTCGACTGACAGTGTTGTGATAAGCTAAGATAACTCTTACGCTTTCGTCTATTTCTGTAGCTTTTGACATTTCAAGTATATCATTCGCAAATACAAATATTAAAATAGCAAACTTTATTACTGAGGATGATTCTTTGAGGTTTAAAAAAATTTGGACTCAAATATTATGCGTCTGCATCACATGCCTGAATACAAGCCACGTGTATTTTATTGGGGCAATCCAGAGCGTGCCCCATGTATGCGTGAAGTATGTGAATTTTGACTGTCTTTCTGCATGTTCACGACACGAAAATCTACAAGAGCAGTACTACTTTATGAGGTACTTGATTGCTGTTTTGTCCACTGCTTTGTACACCAATGTTCAACAAACATGTAGTGACAATGACAAACAACATGTACAAACAGGTTCTTATACTAAGGAGCAAGTTAAGAGCTACCTTATCAGTTAGAGCACCTGTTAGTGTGCCATGGAATTTGTAGTATCTAACAACTGATTGGTAAACAAGCCATGAAGATTCATTTTTGTGCTATTGGTGACGACATATTACTATATGGTGTTTATATCATTACATTGATAAATGCACTTCAATATTCAATAGCTGTACATGTGTGAAATATATAATTACCGTAGATTGGTTTATTTTCATAGTAAAAAATTTTTCAGATCCCTGGGCAGATACGAAAATAATTTATTTATATGAAAATTTATATTTGACATCAAATTCATTGTATAGCCAAAATATAATGATAAGGTGTAGTTACACGGCTATAGGAATCCCTTGTCCCATCTTTGTTAACAGTGGCGTACAAAACCTCGAGCCAATTAAACAAAACACTAAAAAGAGCACACTACGTACTATAAACCGACCTACTGCAGTTATTTGTTTTTCTATATTCAATAATTGTTCACAAACCTGTTTTGTTTAATAGTTTCATACTGCACCGATGCGCATGCGTAAACGAAATCAACAAAACAACCAACTTTCAAGTCTGTTTCCTTACTGAAACATATATACAACACTAAACAAACCTAACTATCGCTACGACTTTGGCCTTGGACACAAGGATTTTCATGCGTGTTTACATAACACACGTGCAATAGTCCGCGGAGGTTCCGGTTATCCTAGTAGCCGGCCAATAGAGGCGTGAGCTTTCTGCAGTGGCTGCTAATGCGCAGTGAAAGTTGTAGTGAGTCCGCAAAGATATTTATGGGTAAGTTATGCGACTGGGACATATGTATGGCGTCCTCAGCGATAAAGTTAAAACAACAAAAATATTTTTGTATACACTATAGGATACGAAAATATTTTCACACGAAAATATTTTTTACAAATATTTTATGACACGAAAATAAACCAATCGACAGTAGTATGTAACAGTTAATATTCACACCAGTTAATGCAGCTACAGAATGGAAGAAGCTTAAATTAATCTGATTGCAATTGCTACATAGTACATACGTACTCAGGATTGGCGTCCAGTTCTATCAACATCAGTTAACAAATTCACTTCGTGCTATACTTTAATAAAGGAAATTTGTTGCATATTTCCAGAAATTAAAACACAAGATGGCGTGATCACAAAAGAAACAGTTCAGTAGTACAAGGTAAAAAAGATAATAACCATATATGGATTATACAATGTCATATAGCTCAGTTGATTTCACCATTGTGAGTTGAGGGAGTATATACTATCTATGATTGTATCTCTATCAGATTACAATAATTGTACATACCACTCTTAGCTAAGGCCCAACCACACAATATTGTATTATGATCAATTTGCTTGAGTTATGAACCATGAGATACTAACACATGTTACAATAACAATCATGCAATGACACTAGTCTCACATTGCTACATTAATGGTAACAGTATACTGCATGAAACTATAAGAATAATCATACCAGTCAGTTGTGACCCATCCAATGGTTTATCACTATCCTTAGTATTCTTGTGACTCTTCTGTTGTCCTGTACACTTGTTGGCGGGCTTGCCTCCTTTACCAACGCACTCCCACTTACCACTCGCCATTACAACACGTCAATCAGTGGGATATAATTAGAGTAATCGGAGAACAAACCGGAAGCGATAGTATACGGATATAAGGAGGAGGGCGTGGCTCATAGGGCGTTGATTTTCCGTAGGCACACAAATTTGAGATTGACATTGTTATTACCTCTGATAAAGTGCCCGTGTACAGTTAATAGCTTATTACGCGTTGTGATTATTACACTTCATATCAACACGTTACGGTAAGAGATTACATTACCTGTCCGCTATTATAATTATTGATACAGTTACCACACTGGCTGTAGGTTAACATTACTTCATGGATAATTACTCTACTATTATCCATAATGGAAAATCTAGTAAGTCACGTGATATATAATGACGTCATAATTAAACACTTCATCATCACAGGGGATGATACACCACAGTTGGGTGAACTGTTAACAAATATAGTTGAACAATATGCAGTCCATTGGGAAGAGCTCGGACGAAAGCTGGGATTAAAGGATTATCAACTTGTTAACATTGCTGAAAATAATGTCAACCGTGATAACAGACGAGTGGAAATCTGTTGTAAGAGAGTGTTAGAGAAATGGTTACAAATTGATCCCTCACCAACATGGGGTAAACTGGATGATGTCATCAAGTCATTGACAATTGCTCCAGTGTCTACTGGTCACAAAGGTACAGTGTACTAAAATATTAGAAGCATTAATACACACAATGTCACTACTATAGACAGTGATCATTTAAAGACTTACTACAAGGATACCAGGTTTACCACTTGGGAGGAAAGTTGGCCACCGGAACAACCAAAGCACTTTACACCAGTCGTGCTGATTCGTCAAGAGGGACGACGGTCTAAGAAGGAGACAGAAGTTATGGCTGCAGCTACTAGTAAAGGTGGCATTGAGGAATACCTTTCAACCACTGCCAGCAAGACAACAAAAGATCTACAAGAGGTTTTCTCCCAGTTAGAACAGCCATCAGACGGCCAACACCAACGCAGTATATTAGTAGAAGGCTCACCCGGTGTTGGTAAGTCTGTGTTGTTGAAGCACATTGCATACCTGTGGGCACAAGGTGAACTGTTGACAAACACTGACTTTCTGTTTCTGCTTCACCTCCGAGATCCTTCTGTACAACAAATGCATTCTCTCGACGATCTTGTCCGCCATTTCTATCACTATGACAAACAAGCTTCACTAGTAACATCTTGTGTAGCTCAAGATGGTGGAAAATCTGTCACAATTCTCTTGGATGGCTACGACGAATTACCTGTAAATCTACAACAAAACAGCTTTATTGCTGACTTACTGCAACGCAGAGTCTTACCAGCTTGTTCCATAGTGGTCTCATCCCGTCCACATGCTTCAACACATCTTCGTGACAACATCAACTGTCAGGTAGAGATACTAGGCTTCTCTGAAAAAGATCAACAACATTTCATAGAACACTCACTAAAAGATCAACCACACAAAATATCAGAGCTCAAGCAATTCCTTAAACGTCACTCCACCATTAGTAATCTCTGCTTCATCCCCTTCAACATGACCATCCTTCTGTTCCTGTATAAGGATAAAGAGGAAAGACCTCTTCCTACTAACTCTACTGGTTTGTACAACTTGTTCATTTGTCTTACCATCTGTAGGCATCTTCGTGTCAAGTGTAAAGTTACTCTAGCTGAAGAGGTGGAACACCTCAACAAGTTTCCAAAATCCTACAGCGATATCATCAACCAGTTGTCAAGATTTGCTTTCAAAGCTTTAGGCAATAACCAGCTAGTGTTTACCTTGGCTGAAATCAAGAAGGAGTGTCCAGACATTGATAAAGACTTTAATGGCTTTGGTCTCCTTCAGGTTGTAGAGTATGCTGGAAGAACGAGCAAATGTCTTTCCTTCAATTTCATCCACCTTTCCATACAGGAGTTTCTAGCAGCTCATCATGTTACTACTCTTCCACCAAGCAAAGAGCTCTCTATCCTCCAAAAGAATTTCTGGAACAATCCAGTATACTTCAACATGTTTGATATTTATGTAGCACTCACCAACGCACAGCGACCTTCATTTAAACGATTTCTTCAACAACCATCTTTAAAGGAAAGGGCTATAACATTCTTTACTGGCAGAGATGATTCTGTTGATATTTCAAAAGTTGTACTCGAAAACAAGACAAAAGGTCTTCGAATGTATCGTTATTTTCAAGAAGCTGGTGATGTGACAATGTGTAAATCTATTGAAGATGCAACACAGTTAGATAAACAACAAATTGATCTTTGTGGCACAAGGTTATCACCCAGTGATCTAGAGTGTCTAACAATCTTCCTCACCTGCTCATCTCACAAGGAATGGAAGAAGCTTGACTTGTGGGGCTGCCATATCCAGGATCATGGTTTACAGATATTACAGCGTGGACTAAGAAGCAGTGATGTCACTATTACACAGCTGGTGTTGACTAAAAATGATCTCACTGCAGTATCATCCTCTGCCATCAGTGACCTCACCATCAGCTGTAGAGTGAAGATATTGTGGATTGGTTATAACAAGACTGTTGGTGAAGATGACAGATTATACAGAATAATAACTGATGACTCCTCTATGGTAGAACAGCTGTTCATGACCTATGTCAACTTATCATCCAGTGGAGCAATTAAACTGTTTACTGCACTGAAGCTGAGGAGACTAGATATTGACAACAATAACATCACTGATGAAGCTTGTGATGCCATTATTATGGCAATGAAGAAGAACACTTCTTTGGTTACACTGAACATGCACAACAACCCAATTAGTGGAGAATGTGCACAACTCATTGTTCAAGCACTCCAGCACAACAACACATTACAAGAACTAAGCCTTAATAATGATTACCCTAATGATGTTAAGATGAAGATTAGATCACTAGAAAAAGAAGTTAACAAGAAAAGAGAATCTCGCAGATGTCTAGTGACACTAAAAATTAAGTTCGGCATATTGGATTAAAATCTCCACTGTATGTACATAGTTTCATTACATTATTTCACTGAGCTATGACAGTACTCACTGTGATCAGTTATAAATTGATTATCATATCATAGACCACACCCAGCTGGTATCACGGTACATTATGGTAGTGACTTAATTTGGAATTTGAAATTGCTACCTTTATACTGTGTTGTGTACTTAATGTTTAATGAACTTACAATTTCAGCAACATAGTGTGGTTATTGATAATAGAAAACTTCAAATGTTAGGTCATTTTAAAGCATACAACAGTATGGTGGTATTATTGTATTCACAGTGAAGAATATCACATTACCAGTGATGTAACTAACCACCATTGCTAAATGATAGCTAAATGATAATTGTGATAGACAAGTTAGACTATGGAATTGTGATGCCTCAAAATCTCACAATCACATACCCTTATGAGCTGGGCTCCAGTTGATATACATGTTAATAGTAACATGTGCATTAATAAATTGGAATAAAAATGTCTACCATTTACAGTAAATAAATTGTGATAACGATACCAGTTACAAAAATAGCTTACTGTACAAAACAAATAGAATACAGTATTATTAATCAGTTAGTGTTGCTGGATTCAGCATAGTTACTATGGTAACAGAGAGAGATAATCAGATATGATATGATCAATATATTGGTAACACTTACATTGTCATGTGATGGTAGGAGGAATTGGGACAAGCTTCTTTCACGTTTCCATGGCAATGCTTGTGAGTGCACATTTTACAATCTATTAACAAAAAATTGCATAACATCTCCCCACCATGGTAGGGTAATTGTTACACAAACCTCGACACACATAAACATTCCGTTTGCCCAAAATACGATGAATCTTTTTATTGCACACCTCACAAAGAACAGTACTGTATAAAGATAGATAAGATACAATAATGATTACTGTATATCACTAATGTAGTGGACCCTTTACACCAGATATTGTTTAAAGGGGTAGTTCGTACTGGTTCACGCAAATAATTTATTAGCCCAATAAATTACGTATTCTTACGTATATTGCAATTGCGTAACGTCACATTGTATAAACGCGCACCGATTTATAAACATGGCCTCGAACATGGCTGACATTGAAGTGAAGCCACGTAGTGTCTTACCTACGTATAGAGATAGTTGCCAGGTTAGTTTAACGCAAGTTTTAGCGAATTGTAGTCGTGAAAGGATGTTAAAGTTACTGGGTATCGCTCGTTGCCAACACAACCAGTTGGGTGAGCGTGTGACGTTGTAGTGTAATTAAACGGCTTCGGTATAGCTACGAACTACCCCTTTAAACTAGTGAATATGAGATCAGTGAAACAACATTATTGCACTAGTGTGTAATGGACTCAAACAATCCTTCAAATGTAAATGTTGAACGTAACATTCGAAATGATTACACCTCACTACATAATAGAGTTGTTAGTAATTTGTGCACTCCTTGTCTCTCATGTGAGCAGTTAAAACACAAATTTATAATTGTCAACTACACGAGACTATTAAATGAAAATAGTAACTTTAATACACTAACAATGAATATCTTCAAAAGTAAGTGTATAAACATTCATTTGAAGCTTGAAGGTTGCTTAAATACTCTAACAAAGCAATCACCTTAACAAACTTAGTTAATGTTTTAATGTACGACTTCACAGTGTCACCTCATGTTGTCTATATCTTCAACAGAAAGAGTGAAACACACTTCCCACCATGCTCAGGTCAAGTACAACACTATTGATGCTATTGTTGTAGCATATGTTGTAATTAGGACTACAAGTGCCTCAGGGTACTATTCTGAGGTACTGTAGATTAGGAAAATTTCATCGTTAAAATTATAGACCTTTCCTTACAAAATTTAACCCTCTGACCACGAATTATTAAAAAAACGTGTGCTCTTAAAACACGAAAAGCCTATATATAGGCTTTTGCGCAAGCCTATTAACATTAAATTACTACTCGTTCATACTTTGTGCTACAAACCTGGGGTAAAGACCATTCAATTCTACGTGAAATTCTGTTCAAATACATCTAAAACTTATGGAAATACTATAGAAGCATCGCGAAATACAAGCCTTGCCGTCGAGGCGTGATCACGCAAACATTCGTTTTGCGTTACGTAATGTAAGTTCCGCATACTTTAATGTACGGACCTGGGACCACTTCCAATCGATTCGCCTCTCCATGGGCAACAAAAGCATATATAGGTTTTTATAGTACCTCTAAGTCTTCTAGAAGATAGAAGCGTTTACTCCAGGGTGGTATTTTTCGAACGTTCTAGTTTCGCTTGCTCTACCATATCTTCCGCATACTTTAGTGTATCTTCGTGAAACAAAGTTCAACTTATAAAGCACGTGATTCTGAAGAAAATGGATACCAGGTTTATTGGTTTGCGATAAGCCGTTGGCCTGTAGGAAGCGATACAGATTTAAAATGCGAGTTTCTTTATAATGACTTGCGGAAGAACAAAGAAAGAAACCGGCCAGAGGAAGGGATTCTCCTTCGACAAATTGGAAAAGTTTTTGAAGATTATCACTCTACACAACCCAAGGAACAGTAAGAACAGTTTAAAGAACCTTATTTTTAGTCTTAAAACTGTACTAGCTTTGTTCAAAGCTTGTGCTTTGTATTTATTAGTGCAAATATTTTTTGTACCTTTTGGCAATGGGACGTATGACGTCGTATGTCCTATCTGTTGGGATCATTATATTCCTTGTTTAATGTACTTCAAGATTATATATAGTTTTTTATGATAGTGTGTTGTATTTTTAAATTATGTGATATTTTATGGAACGGTTGGAGTAACGGTTGCAAACGCGTTTTAGACAAAAATTAATTCCGTTTATAAGCTACAAAGCCTATATATAGGATTTTCGTTGACAAAGGGTTAAACACACCAACATTATTCCATTGTAAACATATTCCATGCTGCTTAACTTTACGAAATTAAAACACATTGAATATTACTCTCACGACACTTTTTAACACAAAATCAACACAAACTACGATATCTTCATGGCCTCATCATAACTTGTAGTGCTCATGATGTGTTCCTATTGTCACTATAAATAATAGGCTAGTCTTGAGATTGTAATGACTACAATTATTGCCCATTAACCACCCAATAAAGGCCACAGAGTGCTTATAATCAAGGCATAAATGTTTACGTCACACTGCTATGGCTTCTCACCTCTTAAGATGACTTGCAACAAACACATGATCATTCCATATATGGAGTTTGGTGGCATTACGAAATCGAGGCACCTTATCAAGGGTGGTATCCACGGCGATGTGTCTGGTGATGCCACTCTCCTGGAACTCAAACACTAACAGAGTTGGCTGAGATGTGGAGCTGGTAGAGTTAGCACTGACATAACTTGCCACCTCTGATCTGTTGTTTGCTACATCTGACATGTCCTCTGTGTACAATAATTATTCTATATAATGATCACTGTAATGTCACTACTCTACCCTCACTACTGATATCACATGATCCAATTATCATGTACGTATATGACACAAAGGTCAAAACTCAGTTAGCAATAGGAGGATAATATTAAATGCTGCGTTGAGGTTGACAATAACAAAGTGCTTGTAGTTTAATGTATTGACAAGGCTCTAGAGGCCAGTCCACACGACAAAAATAATGTGCATTGAATGCGAATTGATTCACATTAATTGTGTCCACACGGAATTCGCATTGAGCCAATCCGAATTGAATTCGAATTCAGTCAAATCACCTTCAGAGGTGGTTTGACTGCGAATTGCAAGTGGATTGGAAAACAAATGCTATCATTTCATCATTTTGCACGTAAAGCCTGTGAGGCTAGTCTCGCGGGCCAGACTCGAGGCGTTGCTTCACTAAAACACTCCTCAATCTAGCTAATTCTAAGCAAATCTCGACGGCAGGTAGAAAAACGAAAGCAATAATCGCCAATTGGGGCTAGGAGAATGTCCACAGGTAACTGTACAAACTACATAGCGATCATGTCAGAGCTGACATTGGGTAGCTAACGTGGCAGCAGTGCCAGCTGAATTTCAATTCGGTAGAGCTCCCTTCATATGCTTTATTCTGGTGTCTTTCTCGTTCCAGCTAACTGAAACAACAAAACTAGTTTGCAAAACCCAGCTTACCACAATGATATTAAACACAGCAGCGCGGCCATTTTCACATTGTTCTCGTGCAATTGACAGTCAATTATTCATTTCATTTTCGTATACTACGTAGTGTAATCAACAGAGCAATTGCAAAGTGCATTGCGTGTGGACCGAATTGAATGCGAATTTGCTGGACTCGCTTTGATTGTGCATTTTAAATCGCATTCCTGTGGACAGGCCCTAGATTAGTGGCATCACTTTCATGAATATATATACGTATATGACAACAATAAGTTGCAAGAAAAGAAGCTTCAAAAGTAACATTTGTCCAATTGTTTGAAAACCAGTCCTCATACAGAGAGGGTTTTTGGCCATTAGGAATAACCACCGTCATTGGTACTACTGCTCACTGAAATATTGATGGATACACTAAGCTGTTATTTTCTCTTTCAATAGTATAGCTAATAGCTACAGGTGGCATAAGACATTGTCCATCAATATTTTTGTGCAAAATAAAATTTGTCCTATACACTAACTTGACTATGCCTCAAAATATAATCCCTATTGTTACAGCAATACATATAATATTGCTCACCTAACACATCACTGCTGCTACCAACACTGGCTAATATGTTTCCACGAAAACGAAATGGTCCACTACTTGATTGGCTGGCAGAATGGATGGGAGGGGATGAGGCTAGTGGAGAAAGACCCAATTCCTCAAGATGTTCATAAGAATGTGATCGCCGTGGAAACAGAGGACGATGTTGATGATAGTCACTGTTTTTACTAGATGATTGATATGGCTTCATCGGTGTAACTGGTACACTAAAACTGCCTGTGTGATCATTAAGTGTTTCCATGGTGATAGTATCAAGCTCATGTGATTTATCATTTAACGTTATACTTGTTGGATGTTGATCACTGTTACCATGGTGATCACTACTGCCATGGTCACCATCATCATTAGCTGGTGATTCTAATAATGTATTCACACCTACAGTTGTCATGGTAACATCACTAGGCAAAAACTTTAAATCATACTTTGGGGATCATGTGATGATAATAAAAATGATGGGATGGAATGAGGCTCTTTATCTGCACACTGGAACACATCTACAATGACATCATGTAATCATATAACTTACTTGTGATTGGTTAAAAACTGTAGGAGTGTCCTTAGTAACAACAGGAACATCCTCCTTCACAACACTGCCTGTAATTTCTTTGTTCGATTCTGCTGGTGATGGTGTTCCCATGGCAACCCATGTGGTATCTTGAATTACACTAGCTTCTTTAGAGTCCACATTGGTTATGGCAGTATCCATGGAAACATCTGCTGGGCTACTGTCGTCAATGAAAAATGTTTCCTTAGCAATCAATTGCTTAGGAGTGAATGATTCCCAACAACTAGGTGTTGCCCTAGCAACAACACTTTCATCGGACCAGTTTACACAACAAAGGTAATCTTGTATCACCATGGCAACCTGATTACCAACACTAACAGGGTCCTAATAAATTATCATATACAATGACTTAGTGATCATTATCAATACCATCACCTTCATTGCTGGTGATGTTACAGTAACTGACAAATCAACATTTACTGGCTCTAATTGATGCACACCAAATGATATAAAGTTGTCTTGTACTTTGTTAAACTCCATGGTAACCTGAAATGTATACATGACATTGATATTAATAGCTCACATGATCTCACCCTAGTGTCATAGTAGTGAAAGAATACATTACAGGAGACAGTACCATATTTGGTAGTTGTGATTATCCATTCTGTATTGGTGTTATGTAGTGATACACCCACCAGTGTTACCTACATACCGATGATATAATAAAGTGAGTTATTAAAGCTTTTCATTTTACATGAGTAGTTATCACTATCCTTGGGGGCACACACGCACACAGACACACATACACATGTTCGCACACATGCACGTACACAAACACACACCATGTACACTAGCATATGTACGTGTAGCTTGTAATGTGTTAGGTATGAACAGTTCATAATTGTAGTAAGAGACAAATAAAACACCAATGTCTTAAAATGGTCAACCAAAATGTCCTAGTACAACTAACTCCTGTATTTGTTGAGAATACATATACATCATTTTAGTATGGTTAATGCTATCAATTACTTCAAATCAGTTATATTTGTCTCTGTACTACATAAGTATAATATAACTTAAACCACACAGGATTAACTATGTAAACACTCTTAGTATCCAGTGTAAACATTTCTATATGCTCCATGACTATATGAAAACTGATATGTATACACTTTGATACTTGCACTTTCATGAATACTATTTAAACACCACAACTACTGTACTCAAATGACATTTACCGGGAAAAGTTTGCTGATAAAATTTTTTTTATCTACAGCCTGCTATATAGGATGAAAATTTAACACATGAAATATTTTTTGCATTGAATAAATAGGGAAATATTTTACCCAAGAAGATGAAATATTTTAACATGAAATATTTAAACCAGGTGCACGCCTGGTTTCTTGAAATTGCTTCTGTCCAGAAAGTCAGTATACATGTGTGTGGATGTGTGGGTGTCTGCCCCAGGCTATAAGAAACAATTCACATGAGATGAAGCCTAAATAACTGGCTATACAAGTTATACTGCTTTCGGGTTTCATAGCACCTGCTATTGATGGAGTCAGTAGGCCTGGCCTTAGTAACAAAATACATCACTAAAGGAGGCTAAGGTAATGCTGTGTTAGTCGTTCATTTAATGGTATAAGTTGGTTTAAGTGTTGTATCAAGACTCACGATAGTGAGTCGCGAGGCCAAGAAGAAGCAGGCCGTACATGACAAAGGAGTGTGTTATTTACAGGTAACACCGCTCTGAAATTAGTAAACGCTCTAAATAAGCCGCCATTAAAGCTATCGCTTAGTTATCAAGGACTCAGCACGTTCTAACTATATAGAATCAGTAACCCAACAATGGAGGAAATCGGTGCCACCAATCCTGAGTACCAGCCAATGCAAGTCTAATGGCACCCGTTTGTGCGCCCACACTCGAAAAACCATCTCCTTGGCACCCATTCACCCGTTTACTAAACAAATAGTACCTTCATTGTATCAAGAATCGTTCACCTGAGACTCGGTGATATCCATGACATGACCTTACCACAGGCGCCTTATAAAGTCTCCCCTCCCATCAATAACATTATTACGCGCACGTCTCTTTTTCTAATACTTCTACTTTCATTTTCATCGCACACTTTTTCGTGGGCTTGCGGGAGCTTGCGTGAACCCCGGAAGCATTTCTCTTTTTGTGCATTCACTTGTTTGTCAAATAACTGACTCATTTCTTAACAGGTTTCAGCCAAACTTGTATCACCACTTCTCCAATGTATGCTCTACCAGTCTTAGTATTTTCAGCTTGAAGTAAACACTGGAATGTGTTTGAGAAGGGCCATTACACTGCAGGCTGATAGTTGCCATAACTTGGACCCCCGGCAAATGATTTGCATAAGCTTTTACATATATAATCTATATTGATGTATCCCTCACTGAAAGTTAAAAAATCACGGGCTTAAGTTTTTCAAAATTAAGCCTCAAAGTAGCATCTGCCTATATGCCTCCACAAAGTAGTTTACAAAAAGTAGTGATGTGCTACCGTATAGCGGGTTATTTTCCCGAGGTGTAAATTTTCCCGAATGGACTCGCCACTCGGGAAATTTTATTCTGGACTGCTGACTGCTTTAAAAGGTTAGATTTATGGAATTGAAGACATTTGAAATTTTGGCGCGAGTGTAAGACAATCATGTCTAGATCAAACTTAGATTATTTCTCTAATAGATCATTTGCCGGACCCCAGGGGCCCATTAAGCTTCCCTCTACTACTGCAAACGGATCGTAAATATTCTGTCGCTCTTGTTCAATTGCAAGGTATCTCATGTGAGAGTTTCAGTCGGCTCTTGTGATCGTGAATTTCTAAATCAGGAAAATTTCTGCTGAAGCTAAATTTCACCATTAGGGAAAATTTGCACCTCGGGAAAATAACCCGCTATACGGTAAACAAAAACACCTGGGGTGTAAAAAAGTGCGAGGCCAATCAGAAGCAACATTGTTAACAGGCATGTGCGACCAAAAACTCTGATATCAGCTGAGGCCAAGAAGTTACTTTACCAAAACTATTTTCAACTCCTTGAATGACATACAATAGTTTATAGCATATTTTCACAAGTATGATTGGCTTTGTCACTTGGCCACCTTTTTTTGTACTAAGGAGATATTGTGTGCAACAAAGCATTGTAAATTATTCCAATAGTACATACATCTAAATGGTTAGGCAGGATATCAGGATATTATTAAGATACTAACCAATTTATTATTGTCATCATTATTAATGGAGATCACATGATACAACTGATCAACTGGTAACTCCAACTGCTCCAATGTAATAGTTTCCAATCCCTATAGATCATGAATGTAAAATGTATTTAAGCTATCACTTATATAGATATTTGGATAATAGGGTCAAGCAGGGATTTTTCTAGAAAATAAGTTCAGGAGGGGCAAATTGAGATTTTCAAACATAGAGGGGGGCAGAACTTTGAGTCAAGCCATTGACTAAGTTCAGGAGGGGCAAAATGCCCCCTTTGCCCCCCCTAGAAAAATCCCTGGGGTCAAGTGAGCAGTAAGGATTGCTGAACATACAAGAATTTTCACCACTAGAAGTGCCCACTGCACAAATCCTCATAGAAAACAAAAATAGTAGTCTGATCTGATCCCTCCCCATATTAACCCACCAATACTGTCTTATCTACACAAAATAAACCTATTCATATTATGGTGCATATATCTTTTCCTGTGTACGCTATCCAATTTCTGTAAGTTGTATTGAATTCCTTAGGATTTTGTGTATATATGATGAAATTTGTATTGCCAAGTTGAGATATTACATTTGAAAGACTGAAAATTAGGTCAAATTTTACGTGTAGATAAGACCTGTTTTCTCAGGCTTGATCACAATTGTGCCATAAAGTAAATCATAACTCAACAACTGCTAATAAATATTCTAAGATGAAATAACAAGTTTTTATTGTTCAACTTCTGTTTATTGTTTGCTCCCATTTACCCTAGAGCATTCAATAACCTAATGCCATAGCAGTTGGGTAATATAATGAATTGTCATAAAAAGTTCAGTGAATAGAATATTACTACTAGCTTCAGTAGCTTGATCTATCAACTTGTCCAAATTATACTTACCAAAAGTTTTGTAAGAGTAAATTTCCCCACTATAATTATAATACAGAGATCACATGATCTCAACAAGCCATGAAAGTCACTGTATCACTTGTACATGAAGAGCAGAAGTTTTAAATGACAAATAAAACTACACGTGCTTTACATTACATTATCATTAGATGGACAAACTTGTGCAGTTTTATTGACGAGAAGATTTTCCCATAGCTTGGAATGTACAATGGACTGGAACCACAAAAGTTTTACCGTAAATAGACAAGTCTTTGAAACAACGATGAAATTTTCCACCACCTCAATGAGGACATTGAATGTAACTAACATTATATAAAGCTTTTCTGCATCAGTATTCGGTATTAGCATATTTGGTAAATGTTTTGTGGTATCTAAATCACCTGATCTCACATGATTTACAAATATGGACAATGATCCACACTTCCACAGTATAGTAACTGACATGTTAGACAAAGTAGGAGGTGCATACAGTAACCATAGTAACAGTGAGACAGTAGACTAGTCAATTGCTATAGCAACATGATAATGTAAGGCATCCCCTCCATTGTACAATCATTATCACCATAGTTATAGTGAATTGTAAATTAAATGTTTTAGATGGCGCTCATTATTATTTACAGCACATAAGCTTCACACACTCACTAAAACATCGCTGGTTGTCGTCCTTCTGGTCCGCACACAATTCTGGAAATGTTTGTTCAGCAGTTCAATTATTCTCTCACAGCTGGGGGGCGACTGGTCTTTCCCACCCTGCTGTAACCATTTGGTAACGGTCGCCCTTCGCGAAGCATCTGAAAGTCTCCACGAGTTCACTCGTACTAACACTAAATACAGAACAACTAATAATACAAACACTGCACACAACACCACTAGTGAAAGCGCGCTCATTCCTTTCCTGGTAACTGATAATTTTTTCCATGTGCGCGTATTAATTAGGAATATTAGTTTGTCAGGGAGTTTACCGATACTAGACCCTCTGCTGAAGTAGTGTGTGTGTTTATTGTAGCAACGGTACGATCACTTCATATTTATAAGGTTAGTAACTGATATAACATCATTATCATAAGTGTTTGTTGTTTCTCTAAACCGCCCCAGTCCACTAGCTGACCCAGTGCACGTGTTTACCGCGTGTGGTATAGATACACGTAACAATTTATCACTGGCTAGTATTGTTGTTAGTAATGTAGTGTGTAGAGTGTGTGAGTGCTCAGTATAAAGTTACTCTGTACGTGTGTGGGACACTTTAATATACAGTCACGTGAGTTGTTTTAAAGGGGGACCAGGGGCCCATGTACCATTATAGGATAACAGTGTAATAGCCTCAGGGTATAGGCCATTGGGAGTAGTTGTATACTGGTACATGACTAATACAGGCTATTATGGGCTGATCACATTAAGGCAAGTATAGTCATGTGTTATACTAATATGGTAACACTGTGAATAAGCTATATCATAATTTATTGTTATTACTATCTACAGATCACGTGATGTCAGGCAAAAGAGGTAGTAATGCTTCTCTTAATTTATTAGAAGAAAAGGTAATTGGTAATTTGATGGACTGCAGTAAAGCATCAATTGAGTTTAAAGGTCATCGAAGGTCCCACTCATCTGGGAGTCAAGGTCACATTATGAACCTTGTATTCTGTATTAGTAGCTCTCTGTTATAGGATACATTGTAATATAGTACATCTTTCTATAGGTATGGGGTTACTGCAGATATCCAAGATTGATACTTACCCTCCAAAACTTGGTACTGGCGGTTCAACAGCAGCAAACTACTCATCACCATCCACTCCTCCAAAACGTTTGTTAATGTACATCGTGTCATTCTGATTACTGCCCACCATTACAGCTACGTTATCACAACTGAGCATAGATGGTTACCCTCAGCCTCCATCACTGATAGGTAAGAGTTGCTTGTGTCACTTGTTACACCATGGTAACGTGGTTACACTATGCTGTATGGGAGTGATTAGTATGTATACACATAAACTCAGTGGTCATTAATGACCTGTCAGAGCATGAAACAGTTGGACATCATGACCCCTGTACATGTTTTATCTGA
This sequence comes from Binatia bacterium, assembly GCA_965231765.1. GTDB lineage: Bacteria > Desulfobacterota > Binatia > Bin18 > Bin18 > JAAXHF01. Next base: position 278,165 of record OZ246887.1, on the reverse strand, counting down.
TTAATGTCTGAGTCAAAATGTGACACTACAACAATGTCAGATTAATGAATGTCAGGACAGTTTATGAAATGTTCCTGAGCACTTCCTAACTATACAGGAGCTTGTGTCACTAGTTGCTCATGTTGTCTGGTGACTCAACCATCAACAGCTTGTAGTGTTGATCATCACTGGCTTGTATAGAAATGGTGTTAGTCCATCACTACAAGCGCTAATGATCACAGTCGTACAGTGATGATTATTTTGGTGATACTTGTTGGGATAATGCCTTGTGTTACATCTACCAGTTAGTTTGATGGTTGCCTTTTGGCATGGTTACTTACTGTAGTGTAATGTTTTAGGGACTGTTGGTAGATTTTACACTACATAAGTAGTTTCCAGTAGTATAACTAATACAGGTGGCCTAAGATGTTGTCCATCAATATTCCCCATCAAAAAAGATATTACAAGTCATATTAAGGCTGTCTATATATGCTATGTGTACCATGTTGCTATTAGCAACAGTATGTTATGCTGACATGACATGCTCACATGATGCTACCATAATCATTTGAGAGATTAATGTCACATAAACATTAATCAGTGTAGTTTATAGTTCAATGGTTCACTATGTAGTGGTCATTTTGTAACCCTATATGTTATCATTCTCAGATACTGCTGACTCTTCAATGTCTCTCTATTTAATGTTATCAAAATATTGTCAAAATATTTTTACATGCACCTTTAATTAAAATATTTTATCTAAAAATATTTTTATGAGTCATGTTTTGTTATTGTACCTGTTCAGTGGACTCTCCCCCATCACATGGGATTTCCCCACGGCTCAGCCCCTCCCCTCAGCTGCATCACACACGTCCTCATCTACCTCTGTCACAATCTGTAAGCACGTCAGTGATACCTGACAACTCCGCCACACCACCCACACAGTGAGAATTACATATGTTTAAAATAATTACATTTAGTATTTCTGTATTTCCATAATTACTGTGAAAATACCTTAATTATATAACAGAGCTTATGATAATAGACAGTTGTCAGACAATTTCCAGTCAAGATTTGACCAGTCAAGCCAAAGTTTGACCAGTCAAGCCAAAATTGACCAGTCAAGCCAAAGTTTGACCAGTCAAGGCAAAGTTTGACCAGTCAAGCCAAAATTTGACCAGTCAAGGCAAAGCTTGACCAGTCAAGCCAAAATTTGACCAGTCAAGGCAAAGTTTGACCAGTCAAGCCAAAATTTGACCAGTCAAGCCAAAATTTGATCAGTCAAGGCAAAGTTTGACCAGTGAAAGTTTAACTAGACAATTTACTGTACAATAATAGAGGAAAGCTAATGTTCACAACAGTTATCATAAACAGTTCTATAAGCTAATCTGCTATGATATCATGGTAACTATGGTAACTGTTGTAGGCGTAGGTCATCAGAAGATGCAGCTGCTACAGCCAGGCCAAGTGAATCACGACGATCATCTATCCCTCTCAAGCCATTAGGGTTACATGGAGGAGGCAAGGGACCTTGTCCGTCACCTAGTGATAAGAGAAGTAAGTCATGCCATGGTTGCCATAACAACAATCTGTTACTGTTACCATCTCAGGTACCTTCAAGTTACCGTTTAAAATGCCCCCAGCCCAACCAGTGGTGAATAAAAGGTAGTTTTTATAATAGTGATATTCACTAGCTTGTACCATATATGGCAAAACATTCGAGGGAAGAACTATGGTGATCTCAGCTTCTTTAAATATAATGAATGCCTATGGCTAGCTAACTATTTGTTGTAAAACATTCTCCGTAGAGTAAAGAATCATAAAAACCATGACGGTTTCTCCCTTGAATGTTTTGCCATATACAGTATAGTTTTTGGAATGCCACCAAATTGCCAACTGTAACCACTCGATATAAAGCTGTTAGCAATTCTCACTGTTGATAAGAATGCTTTACAGCCTTGGAAAAGTTTTCGTCTAGAAGCAGGATTCACCAAAGTTTAACACTTAAAGTTTACTGTTTCACAATATAGGATATTTCAGATATAAGCACCCCCTAATACTATAAGCACCCTTTAATACCTTCTTGTAGTGTGAAGCAAGAGGAGAAGTTACAGGAGATAGTGGGGAAGATGAGTGATCTGTCATTTAATGGGCCAGAGATAGCGAGCAAGGAGAAAATTGGCCAAGGAGTGTCAGGACATGTTTACAAGTTGAAAGATGCATCAGGCAAATGGATGGCTGCTAAGGTAATGTCTACATAATGTGTATTGTGTATATATGTCTGTTTATGTGTGTGTGTGTGTATGTGTGTGTGTGTGTATGTGTGTGTGTGTGTGTATGTGTGTGTGTGTGTGTGTAGTGTGTGCATGTGTGCGTGCGTATGTGTGTATATATATGTGTGTGTGTGTGTGTATGTGTGTGTGTGTGTATGTGTGTGTATGTGTGTGTGTATGTGTGTGTGTGTAGTGTGTGTGTGCATGTGTGCGTGCATGTGTGCGAGCATATGTGTGTGTGTGCATGCGTGCGTGCGTATGTGCATGCATGTGTGTATGCGTGCATGCATTTGTGTATGCATGTATGTATGTATGCGTGTGTGTAGTGTATTCTTATGTATATATTGTTACATGTACCAATACAAGATATATTCTATGCAGTGTATGTTATGGACAGACAGTGCAGGAGAGAGGGAGAGGGTGATCAGGGATCTTGATGTGATGGTAAAACATCGTTCACCACACATTGTCCAGTATTATGGCTCACAGATTATCCAAAAAGAGGTGGGTGTGGCTGTAGATCATTGTGTGGGTGTGGCTATTGTAGATGAGGCTGTAGCTTAGGTCTGTGGCTCACTGGGTGGGTGGGGCTGTAGCTTGTTGATGTTGTAGATCCTTGTGTGGGTGGAGCTCTTTGCAAAGTGTTACCTGTTACTATGGTACTGTATGTACTGTTGCTATGGTATAGGTGTGGGTGTTCATGGAGCTGATGGACACGTGCTTGGGGAAGTTATTGAAGAAGATGAAACCTAATCCATTTCCTGAGGAGGTTATCGGGAAAATTGTTGTAGCAGTAGTGAAAGCTTTGCACTATCTTAAGACTGAGTTTGCTGTCATCCATCGAGGTGTGTGTTTACTGGTACATGTTGTCTGTCTGTCTGTCTGTCCGTATATGTACCTATAAAACTTAACTCATGTGTCCTCAACACCATGACATGTTACATGTCTGATCAGTATCAGTTTTGTTAGGACAATCTGTTGTACATGTGAGTTGTTACCGTTAAATCTCCATCCTCTACAGATGTCAAGCCAAGTAACATATTGATGGATAGTGCTGGTCGTGTTAAACTGTGTGATTTTGGTATCAGTGGTCGACTGGTCGACTCTAAAGCTCACACCAGAGATGCTGGCTGTGTCGGCTATATGGCTGTGAGTGATCTGATTGGCTAAAATATTGTAGGATAAGCATTCGTGTTTTATTGCTGTCTGTACTAACATGCATATGTTTGTACATGTGATAGTTTAGTGGATAACAAAATAAAATGGTGGCATTGCTGTAGATCACAGTGAATAAACAAATATCTGTTTCACATAATCACATTTCACTATTTGAATCCACATTAGTGGCTAAATTTGACCTTATAGTTTTGGATAGGTCTAGCAAAAATGATTAGTTTGAATCACCATTACAAGTTCATCCAACTTATTATTGCTTTGTGTCTGATTTTCAGTTGTATTTCAGTTGTATTTTAGTTGTATTTTGTCCACCTTTAGCCGGAGAGAATTAAAGTAACAAATATTGAGACAGGCTATGACATCAGAGCTGATGTCTGGAGCCTTGGAATATCATTAGTGAGTGATCATTGCCTACCAGTATACTCTAATTATTGCTCACCACAGGTGGAGCTAAGCACAGCAGAATTTCCATATTCTAAATTTAGTGGGGACTTTCAAGTATTAGCTTCCATTGTTAATGACGAGCCTCCTGTTCCCAAGGATACCGACCTATCACCAGAGCTAGTGAATTTTATATCATTATGGTGAGCATTATTTGGGATTAGTTACTATGGTGATATATGCATTACAGTCTAACTAAGGATCATGAGAAGAGACCGTCATTTAAGAATTTATTGGTGAGTAATAACATTTCAAGTTTGTGTTGTGTGAGTACATTATGAGCTAAACAAAAACACTTCATGTGTAAAAAAGTGCGAGGCCAATCAGAAGCAACATGCAAGCAGGCAGGTGCAACCAAAAGCTTTGATATCAGCTGAGGCCCGCCAAGAAGTTACTTTATCAAAAAACTTTTAACTCCTTGAATGACTCTACAATAGTTTATAGCATATTTTTCATGATTGGCTTTGTCACTTGGCCACCTTTACATATCAAAGCTTTTGGTTGCACCTGCCTGCTTCCATGTTGGCCTCGTACTTTCTTTACACCCCAGGTGTTTTTGTTTACTACTTTTTGTAAACAAATATTACTACTTTGTGGAAGCATATAAGCAGATGCTACTTTGAGGCTTAATTTTGAAAAATTCAAGACCACGATTTTTTAAAAACTTTCACTACAGAGTGATACATCATGTATCTGAAAGCTTATGCAAATCATTTGAAGGGGGTCCAAGTTATGGCAACTGCAGTGTGTAATAGCCTCATCCAAATGTTTACTTCAGGCTGAAATTAGTATTATACTAGATAGAGCGTAAGAAGTGAATGCACAAAAAGAGGGTTTGAAAAAACTTCCAGGGTTTACGCAAGCCCACGAAAAAGTGTGCGATGAAAATGAAAGAAACAAAGAAAAACAACGTGCACATAAAAATATTATTGATGGAAGGAAGCCCTTTATAAGGCACACACAAATAACCGGGTAAAACAATTTCAACAAGCTTCAAGTCAATGATGAATAGGTGCCAAGGGGATGGTTTTTCAAGCGTGGGCGCATGAAAGGGTGCCACATAACTCACAATGGCTGGTACTCAGGATTGGTGGTGCTGATTTCCTCCATTGTTGGGTTACTGATTCTATATAGTTAGAACGTGCTGAGTCCTTGATAACTTAGTGATAGCTTTAATGGTGACTTATTTAGAGCATTTACTAATTTCAGAGTGATGCTACCTGTAAATAACTCACTCGTTCGTCGTGTACGACTTGCTTCTTCTTGGTCTCGCGACTCAGTCTTGATAACTCTAATAGTACAACCAGTCTATGTGTGTGTTTGTTCATTATTGCATGTGTGTTATATTGTGTGTATATGTATGCGTGTGTGTGTGTGTGTGTGTTCTGTTTTGTGTGTATGTGTGTGGTCCACATGTGCTTGCGTGCATATGTGCATGTGGGCGTACGTGTGTGTGTGTGTGTGTGTGTGTGTGTGTGTGTGTGTGTGTGTACATGTGTGTGTGTGTGTGTGTGTGTGTGTGTGTGTGTGTGTGTTCTGTTTTGTGTGTATGTGTGTGGTCCACATGTGCTTGCGTGCATGTGTGTGTACGTGTGTGTGTGTATGTGTGTGTGTGTAGTGTGTGCACATATGCAATAGTTTATAGTTGGTTCGCATTCACCGTGCGGTTGAGCCGGCTGAAATGAAGCCATTTAAGATCAAAGCATTGTTAACATATGTTTCCTATGTCACTATTTTAATTATGCATAATATGCGCGCACAACAGCTCACGTTTTCTAAATTGCATCTTCACAAGACCCGTGTATTATCTATTTTAAGGAAAGAAAGCGCTCCTGGAGTGATAATAAGTATGTGTTCAATGAAATATATATCCTTAAACAAATATTGGCGAGATTAAAGAAGTTTTGGTATGAACCATAAATATTATAACAAAATGGTAAGCTGCTCTATGTATGGTGCTATATTTACTGTACCTTTAGAGGTATCTTTGAGCAAACATTTCACCAGTAACTACTTCACTACTAATATGTCACAAACATGGTAACTTCAAAGGACTGTGGTTAAATGGCTTCTCCACAGGAAATGTATGGGAAAACTTGCAAGCTTCAAAACTCTCCAGCATTGGCTCCAGCTGAAGTGCTTCTTGTTTAATCATCTCCGGCATTTGACGGGCTTCATGACAATATAATTTTTTATTCTGGCGTGTTTCTACCAGAAGTTATTAAAGAAAAGGAGACCGCACGGTGAACACGAACCAACTTTAGTTGGTAGGAGCTACTGTTACAGTGAAAATTTATTGCAAGAATACAAATCAAATGATTTTGCTATAATATCAAATCTTGGATTTTGAATATTGTATCAAAATACATAGAAAGATATTATCATGGATTCAAAATTGTCATTTTTGCAACCTCATTCCAGACAGCTAAATTCACAAAGTAAATCTTGCAATAATATTAAATTAATAAATCTCACTCTATTTCTGATTGTCATTACAGGATACAGAATTTGTAAGACACTATGATCAATTGTCAGTGGATATTGCTGTTTGGTATAGACAAGTCACTTCATCTAAGAGCATCACCTGATGTCACATGAGCAACCTCTTTCTATTAAATGCTTTATTTTCTATATAGCTGTATTTTTTTACACATTGCTAATAATTGTATATCACATGAGACAGTGCAGAGCATTTGTTTAATTTTATCACTTTTAACTTAACATAAAATAATATTTTATAGCGTCTGAATGTGGAAATACTTTTTGAAGCGCTTATGTGATCATCTATGGTTGTATAATACTGGAGAGCAGAACAATGTTACACAGTAATTGAGATATATTTTTGTTACAAGGAGGTTAATGGTATTGGTTATAAATGACTACGTGTTGCTAAGAGACAAGCTAAGTTTGTTGGTAAACAATGGGTGTGGCAAACTCGCGAGAGTACAAGGAATTACTAGAGGCTCTACGGCGTAATGAGCGAGGATACGCTAAACTGCGACTGGATTACAGTGAACTAAGTGAGAAGGACTGTCTCAAGTTGTCCAATGCGCTCGCCGTTAATTTGAAAGTCAAGCAACTATCATTGGGCGCATGCGCGCTATCTGTACAATCGTTACAACATCTGGCACGTCCTTTATGTAGTGGATATTGTCGCATTAAGAGATTAGACCTGGTATGTGTGTGTTATTGTATATAATGTGTTAATATGAATTATTGTGTTTACACCTTACCAGAGTACACAGTCCAGTCCACCAGTGGGAAATCCCCTCAAGGATGAAGGGGCGAGAATACTAGCACAGGTAAATATTAAGTTAAGACTAATGCTATTAGTGAGCACAAACACCAGCTTAGCATGTTACACTAAAATGTGGCTCAGGCCCATCACCTTGTTAAGAGCCTCATACTCTACCAACTGAGCTGGCCAGATGGTTACTATGGAGTGTAGTAATATCAACAATATGCATATACTGTGTATGGGAGATATTTTGTTAGTGAATTGCCAACTGGTCAACTGATTGGATGAATCCAGTCAGTAACATAGTGAAACCGACAAACTTGCAAAATTTCCTATCCATGCATTCATGTACTGTGTGCAGTGACAGAAATAAGGGTCAAAAAATTGGTTGGGCATTTGCTGAAGGTAGGCCATTTGCTGAAGGTAGGCCATTATTGTTGGTTATTGATTGCTGTCCCAACAGTAAATTCGGCCAACCAAAATGGAATTCGGTCAGCCAAATGTTGAAATTGGTCTGAAAATGGTCAACTGCTATTTCTAGCACTGCTATATGTACAAGGTCTACATACGTGGTTATAACTGCTTGTATGCATACACACTAGATCATCGGTTCATCACCTCACCTGCAGCATGTCAAGGCTGCTAGTTGTGAGATAGGAGAGGTGGGTGGGGCTGCAATTGCTGATGCACTGATAGACAATGATCACATGATCACACTGGACCTAAGGTAATCACCTTACTTCATTTAAGTACATAGGACTGTCATTTAAACAAACTTAAAATGTTGTCAATTTAAAAAGTTTCCTTTCCCCCATTATTAAACATAAACATGTTGTTATTGTGTAAGCATATACTATTATCCATAAGTTTTCCCCATCAATTGCCAAATTATAATAAGTACAATTTTGGCAGTATAGTTGGCACCATGGTCATATTGATCTCTATTTAATGCCCATGCAGTCATAATCAGATTAGTGATGGAGCAGCTGAACAGTTTGGTCATGCCCTACAGCACAATAATATACTACAGGGATTGTTGCTATGGAAGAACAACATCTTCCACACTGGAGCAGAACACATTGCCAGTGGTCTAGAGGTCAACACCACTCTACAATGGCTAGGGGTGAGTTGTCCATGGCAACCGTTGTTGATCTTACATAAATACTCACACCTCAATAATCAGGACACTTGTCCCCAATAATTACCAGCTGTAATATGTACACATACAAATATTATAATTTCCTGCAATCAGGATACTCAGGCCGATTACCTGACCGCTCACAACAACAAAGTTACCTTGTGTTGTAGATGATTTGATGTAGTGGATTGGAAAATGCGGTCATTTGGTGGAGCTTATAATAATTATGGAGTACCAACACACTCAGTGATTGGTGAAAAATTAGTGGTTTTGTCAAAACCACAACTGCCAAGTGACGTAAAATTAAGCTCACTAGCTGTATACATACAGTAATAATCACATAATACATTGTGTATTATGTGATAATTACCTTACAGCTTGGCTGTAACTCTATTGGTGATACTGGGGCAAAAGCTATTGCTGTATCACTGATGAAGAACATTCGACTATCAACACTTCATTGGTTAGGACTGGGAGGGAACAAAATCACTGATCAAGGTGCTCGATATCTCGCCACCATGCTGGAGCCAAGGTCTCCAACTGCTATCCCAAACCTGATAGCAGCCATACAAGTGCCCCACACACCGGCACTGTTCCATAGTAACAAGATTACAGCTAGTTTAGTAGCCTCTGCTGCTCTGGGCAGTTCCCACAGTCTAGCAGCCAGTTCAGACTCTGATTTCTCCTTCCCCACTGGATCAGCTCCTGATGTTACTGTTGGTATGGGTAACTTGATATATAGCTCCTCTGTGCCTGGATCACATGATTATGTACCTGGATCACATGATTATGTACCTGGATCACATGATCAACTACATCCAGCTTCTGCAGCTGCTGGTGTTTCTACGGGGACGGCACCAGAAGATAAAGTGTGTTGTGGAATAGAGTCACTGGGGTTGGGGGGTAATGATATTGGTGACATCGGAGCTACCACCCTGGCTCTTGCTTTAATGCATAACCAACGTAAGTGACCGTGTCTTATAATGTGAATTATTATGTCTCATGATGCAAGTCACTGTGTCTTATAATATGTCTCTTGTAAGTCACCATGTCTTAAAATTTTATTTACAACACCTCATGATATAAATCACTGTGTCTTATAATGTGAATTGTTATGTCTCATGATTTAAGTCACAGTGTTTTATAATATAAATTGTTGTGTCTCCTGGTTACCATGCCTTACATATGATACATGTATAGACCATAATGTAAGCCACATGCAGCAGATACATATGAACACACACTGTAATAATAATTCCACAGGATTGTGTAGTCTTGGATTAGCTGACAACAGGATTGGGGACGAGGGAGCACAAAGCTTGTCAGAGCTAGTACGACACAATGACACACTGGAGAAGCTGATATTGTCAAATAATCACATACGTGACGTTGGTGCAGGCCAGCTGGTAGCAGCCTTGTCACAGAACAGCTCACTGAAGGGACTGTATCTTGCTGGGAACACATTTGGTGACTCATTTAGTGTGAGATGTAATGAAGTGATCGGACGACACAACAACACATTAACCACACTGGATATCAGGAACACAAGATTGTCTCGACCAGCTGCTCAATCAGTAAGTTGTTTTTGTAGCACTTATAGAGGTACTGTATAACATGTAATGTTCAAATGATTAAATTTATGAAAATAATGTGATTGTAATTGCCATTTTGAAGGAAGAATCAACTCGTATAAAATGCTTTGAAAGCAAAACAGCTCACATACATAGTTCATGATTTTTGTAAATTAAGTCATTTGAAAATTACTCGTTGCCCCTGACTATGCCTTGCCTGCTTTTGTGTTACTATCATAATTGTTGTTGTTATTATTAGTTGTTATTATTATTATTATTGTTGTTGTTATTATTAGTTGTTGTTATTATTATTATTATTGTTGTTGTTGTTATTGTTGTTGTAGCTTGTTGACAGCATGAGTGAAGTGGGTGTGGTTAATTGCTTAGCAACTGATGCTACATATACTGATGACACTCCAGTTAACTACGTGTTTCCACAGCAACCACTGAAGGGGAAGGTGAGCATTAATAACAATAACAACAACAGACTACAGGTTACATGTCACAGCGTTTACGATCAGCTCAACCAGCACTGAAAACACTGACTTCTCTACCTGCTCCAGAGCAGACCGCACAAATGTTAGTCATTGAAGTGGGGAAGAAGGAAATGAGCAAGAGGAAAGGATCGATGACCGATTTGTTCCGTAGATTATCACGATCAAGTAGTAGACAACGTCTGTTTAGTCGTAAAGGTTAGTAATATCATTATTGGTGACGTTGTCATTATGATGTAATATGATGTAATATAGCATCATCAAGTAAAGTAGCCTCTAGTAGTCCTGCCAGTCAACCATTGAACATGTTATCAGAGGAAATTGATAGTAGCTCATATGATGTGTCGCCAATAGCAACAGCTGCAGCGGGGAGCAGCTGGTCTAAGATAAAGAAGGTAATACTCGCCATGTGCGTTGTATGTATTGCATTTGTAACATAATACCGTATAAGCAGAATATTTGGTGAACATTATATTTGGCGAATGAAGGTAAAAACAGGATTGGCGAAAGATTAAATTGGCAATCAACCCTTTAGCGCCTATATAGCTAATGGTAAATTATAGGCAATGGCGAATTTTAATTTGACGATTGAAAAATAAAAATCACTGTCAATATTTCCGCTTATACGGTAATACCATGATGTCATAATAATACCATATGATGTCATAATAATACCATATGATGTCCTACAATTACAAGGGCAGAATTCACTACCAATTTATTGATGGCAGAAACTACTGTATAGCTGGAAATTTTCAAATGTGAAAATTTTGAAAATCAGCTTTGTTTATTATCTTCATAGATATTAGAAGGAGTGGTTTTTTAAAAATAATTTATTATCTACAAAAGGGTCATGGGATTTTCGAAATTATTTCCATCGAAAATTTCCAGCTATGCGGTATTGATGGATTTAGCACTAAGCTAACAGTTTCCAGTAGTATAGCTAATACAGGTGGCCTAAGATACTGTCCGTCAATATTTTCCTTGTCAAAAAATGTGTTGTAGGGTATGAAAAGTTGTAGGGGACAATTGTAACTAATTTATCTGCTCCATTAGCCACTGACAGGTGAAGCGATGGAGTTACAGACACTAGTTGAAGAGGATGAGACAATTGAACAGTTGCCATTAGAACAGGAGACTCAATATTCATCTTCACTAGACCATACCACACAGTGGGGTGATCATGTGATTCTAGACACGCCCACATTACTGGACAATCAAGATAAACACGTGTTAATGACTCATAGCGATGATGAGGAGGCATTAAATAGAAACAGTTTACGGGATAGCTTAATGTCCGATGGCACCAGTAGTAACAGAGTGTCAACCTTTAATGTGAGTTGTTGTTAATGTAGGAGGGGGTAGTTATATTGGTCCATACCTACTGTAGTATTTCAATTACAGTTATAATTACAATTGTGATTATAATTACCTCTGAGGCTTCACTAAGGATTCATAATTACAGTACTGAATAACTAGGTGATACACATGCACATGTGTCTCACGCAGACCCTTATTAATGCTCATCGTAGTGAAATAGAAACTCCCTGTGAAAAGTTGTATTGTACATCAGACACTATTATAGCTAAGTATAGGCTAATAAAATATAATATGAACTACCAATCCTTCTTTGTTCACGATCTTGTTGTCTTCTTAACTCTCTTTGTTGTTCAGTGGTGTTGTGAACGTAGCATTCTACTGTAAAGCTTGCCCGCTGAATTGTAGCTATAACTTATACACAACCTAATGCAATGCTATGACAATCCTATACATTTCATAGCTGCATGTAAAGTAGTGTAAGTATATAGACTGCATGGCTTCAGTTTAGGCCCCTGGATCATCCTCTTCATACACTGCACTGAGCTAGTGTTTACATAAAGTATGGCCTCCTTGCTACCTCACCTATAGGCTATACAATTCAATTATCAAAGTAAACAGGACTATACAAGTAATAGATTCAGTAATGACACTATTTCTGTGGCCAGGATTTCCATTGCAGACACAAAGGGCCCAATAGAACACACTTATTTGCCTCACACTAATGCATTTGGGAATTACAGAATTGCTTATACAGGTACCTCATCAAGACAGTTTAGGAAGCTTCACTAAGGACCGAGTACGTCCAACTCAGCGACGTAAGCCATTGCGTAACTCTTCACAACGTAGTGAGGATAGTAAGACATCAATATGGAGTGATGTTATGTTGTCCACTGGGTATGACATCACCCCTCATTGTAACTCTAATTATTTAGTGCATCTTAGATCAGAGGACAATCAAGAAGATTTACAGTCACCAAGGTAACCAATCATTGTGTTTATCACAATAAACATGTTGTCATGGTAGAGAGAAATTGCCACCAGGAATGACACGTATCCTAGCAACAAGCAAGCCAATTGAAAACAGCGAGGTATATTTGTACATCTACTAAGTGCAATATATTAGGGTGTATATATTAATGACCACCGTTACAAAATATCCAGGGCACATTATAGTGTGTCCGTATAGCGGGAGGGGAGTTTGGTGAAATGAAATATCTGCCAATGAAAGATTGGCAGATAACAACTTGTTCTCCTTCCAAGCCATCTTACCATATATTATAGAGCTGTGAAACTTAACCGCTTAATCAACCGGTTATTTTTTAAGTTTTGGTTACCAGTTATTTTTCCCAATAACCGGATAACCAGTTTCTAATATTTTAATGCAAAAATGAATGGTACATGTTTCTATTTTGTGTGTTAACAACACATTGATATTATGAAATAACCACAGATGAAACAATATGGCTAATATTATTTGACACACAAGTTTTTAACAGTGGTTTCATGCACTGTATGTATAAATATTATATATATTTTAAGTAAGATGTAAATTTTACATTTTCCAGCAAATTCATGCTCCTTCAGTTAACCGGTTAACCGGCAGTTATTTTTGTTCAGTAACCAGTTATGGTTTGCTGGCCAGTTTCATGGCTCTAATATGTTACCAGGAAACTGGTTTTACTTATGCATTCAGTCTTACGACTTTGGAGACACATAACTCAGTAAACTATAGGTATACAAGTTTACCACAAGACAGACTAAGCACAGGACTGATGCAAGTGTTATATTGTAAACTAACTCACAAGGGTAGTTATGACTGATAGGTGTGTAACTGGGTAAGATGTACTGTACACACAGTAACATACAGTAACATACAGTAACACACAGTAACACACAGTAACATACAGCATAGATACTATAGCATATATATATGGATAGCCTATAGCATCTATGCCAGGCCTGTAGCCAGGGGGTTTGGTAGATGTGCACATGGAAGAATCCCTCTCAAATAAAAGGTCCACAATTTTGCTAAAAAGGTCCACCCTTTTGTTTAGAAAGTCCACAATTTTGTTACAAAGTACAAAAGAACCCCCAATAGAAGTTTCTGGCTACAAGCTTGCAGTTACTGATGGATACACATCACCATACAGGATCCTGTATTGTCCTCAATGACCAACAAGGATGGCAGTTCAACACGTCCACTGAGGGACCAGTGGGTACTCTCATTGGCTCAAAGAATTGGTGTGCTGCGCATGGGTGGCTTCCTTCACAGCTGTTTCCAGGCTATCGAGGACATGCCCCCTAGTGACACCTTTGATTACACTGCCGCCACGTGAGGTTTACTGGTTGTCATAGTGACATGAGGTTTAGTAACAAACACAGGTTGATGATCAACCAATCAAAGAATCGTGATGGTGCTCCATTGCCCCCTGGGCATTCACGTGTTAAACTACTTTTGATGTTTGATTTGATTGGATCAGATTATATTAATGCAAAGTGGGTGTGGCTGCCAATCGTAACAGTTATTAACACATATTACTGATTTTAGTTATGTTGGTCGTCCTGGTAACTCTCATGGTTACATAGCATGTCAAGCTCCTACAGACTCAACTGTCAGTGACTTCTGGAGGATGATATGGGAGCATAGTGTCCATGTTGTCGTTGCCCTTAGCAACAATACTGCAGAGGAGTGTGCTCGCTATTGGCCATGGGAACTGAATGAAGCAGAGGAGTATGGACTAGTTCTCTCTGGATCATGGATCAATGAAGGCTTTACCGTTACCATGACGAGCGAAAATCCCTGTAACATTGGCAACTGTGTGGTAAGAACATTCCATTTATCGAGCACCATTGAACAAGAGCAGAGAACTGTTAAGCAATTTCACTATACAGGATGGCCCATCAATGGTGAGTGTACTGTATGATGGGGACACTAGGCAACTGACGTATGGTGCACAAACTGTAACCACACTTATACCATAGTGTGTGACAAGGAAAGCTTTGACAGATAGACCATCCACAAAACTTTGATGAGCAAATTGTTGACAAATTGATTGTCAGATTCAAAGGAAACAAGTTTGGTAGGAAAAATTTAACGAATCATTAGCCATTTATCAAATTCATCGGTTTTTGTGATATACAGAAATCATTACCAGCTAATCTATTTATTTGTCACTGATAAGAGAATTCACTAAACAGCTAGTCCTGCTTTACGGTAGCCAATGGCCATTTTCTTAACCAGAGTAGTGTGTCACTAGGCCACTTCATGTCTGCAATACGTGTAGTAATATTCTGTATGTGCAATGTTACTGACAAGTAAGAACATTTGTGCTATTGATATTGCAAACCCTATTATTGCATAGTGTAATTTTTTAGACAAAAATTGCTCGTCTAAATTTTATTAAAAGTTTAATATTTGCATTAGACTATGTCAAAATTTTGCACTATTGAAATATTGTCCAACTGATGAGATGTTGATATTGTTGATGCTCAGGTGTTGCTGATAGTGTTGCAGAAGTTGCTAGTTTAGTGTTGACTGCTAAGCGTTACCATGGCAGTGTGACCAATGCTGGGGTGAGCATTAGTTAGAGTACATCACATTGTTTACACCTGCACACGTACAGCCAATACTGGTGCATGGGTCACTAGGAGTGGGACGTACTGGCTGCTTCTGTGCAGTTGCCATCGCCATGGATATGATGGAACTTGCTAAAGAATCTATCATCGATGCTTTTGATAATGACTCTAATATATTGGATCAGGTATAAATGTAACACATTCAACTAATATAACATTATTGTTTCATTAATTGTGATCAGGTGATCCGTGGGTTACGCAATAATCGGCCGGGGATGGTGGAGTCATGTGATCAGTATGAGTTTTGTTACCGTGTGTTAGAGGAGTCGTTATGGGGTGAGGTTGCTAAGAGCATCACAAACAGTGAGAGTAACAAAAAACCAACTGCTGAGAAGAAATCAAAATTTAAACTATTTGGACGAAAGAGGTATCCAATCATTGATTGTGATCTTTATTATAGTCCTTATTCTTAACAGGAAATGACATCATCAATGGCTCACATGATCCAGTTATTTGTATAGTACAGTACAATGACCAAAACAGTCACAAGTGTATAACAATTATTTAATAATTGTGTAATAATGTTTCACGATACCTTAGTACAAATACATACATAATGTAATTGTGGATACAGTGTAGTGCTTGTGTAAATGGCTGAGCACTCCGCAACTATTCCACATGTTGATGGTGCTAGGATAGGAATCACTGTTGGAATCAACAAATCACGTCAAGATGCAGAATCTTCTACAATATTATAAATCGTGATGTGGATATTTGGTTAACAGGGATCACAAGAATTGATTCTGGAAATTCCTTTTGAATCATGTCAATGAATGTTTCAGAGTTTTCGGGTCTCCTGAAAATGGCTAGAAACCATTTCATTCATGCATATGCTGATGGTTTAGTAGCTACACATACAGGAATTAAAGGATTCAGAAAGCTTCTGTGCACTGAGAACCATTATCCCTGCCATAGTAATCAAATATGAGTCAGGTTTATAAGTTTATACTGCATGAAACTATAAGAATAACCATACCAGTCAGTAGTGACCCGGCCCATCCAATGGTTTATCACTATCTTAAGCTTGTGACTCTTCTGTTGTCCTGTACACTTGTTGGTAGGCTTGCCTCCCTTACCAACGCGCTCCCACTTACCATTATCACTAATATCACGTGCATCAGTAGGGTATAATTAGAGTAATGCGAGTGGCTTATAGGGGAAATTAGATTAATTTCGACGTCATCTCTTGGCAACATCAGGTACTGATCGGGCAGAGGATCCATTATAACAGTTACCACGTGCACACTGGCTGTAGGTTATGGATAATTACTCTAGCTATATTATCCCTAATGGAAAATATAGTAAGTCACGTGATGAATATCAATGTATGTATCTCTTAATTTATTCGGGGAGCTCTCCTTGTGTGGGGTAATTGATAATATTAAACTTGCTCAGTCGAGATCTTAGTATTGCTGCAATACAATATACACCCGATAAGAATTGTAATTGCAACATTTATTACCTTCATTAAATATATCCAAACTTGTAAGTAATCCCATTATTACACTAGGTCGGGTCCAACACCAACAAAAATCGTGTAAGATTTTAAATCCCACGGCTTGTTTAGGAAGATTCCAGACTTCAAACCAAGATTCCAGTGTATTGATTTTAACATTAATCAGAATATTTATCAGTTATATGGCTTTAGTATATGGAGTAATATGAAAATATGCAGAGATAATTGGAGTGTAAATCGATTTTTGAGGATTCCATTTTGCTCAAGATTTCAGATTCCTATTGGGATTCCAAATGATTTGTGTAGGATTCCAGTTAGTGTCGGCCCCTCGATCTCTTGTAACCATAAATATGTTATTTAATTTAATGATATAATTATTTAATGATAAACATTAATGGCTTCATCATCACAGGGGATGATACACCACAGTTGTGTGAACTGTTAACAAATATAGTTGAACAATATGCAGTCCATTGGGAAGAGCTTGGACGAAAGCTGGGATTACAGGATTATCAACTTGCTAACATTGCTAAAAACCATGCCAGCCTTCCTTCAGGACGAGTGGAAACCTGTTGTAGAACAGTATTAGAGAAATGGTTACAAGAAATCTCCTCACCAACATGGGGTAAACTGGATGATGTCATCAAATCATTGACAATTGCTCCAGTGTCTACTGGTCACAAAGGTACGGTGTACTAAAATATTAGAAACATTAATACACACAATGTCACTACTATAGACAGTGATCATTTAAAGACTTACTACAAAGCTACCAGGTTCACTACTGAGGAGGAAAGTTGGCCACCGGAACAACCAAAGCACTTTACACCAGTTGTGCTGATCCGTCAAGAAGGACGACGGTCTAAGAAGGAGACAGAAGTTATGGCTGCAGCTACTAGTAAAGGTGGCATTGAGGAATACCTTTCAACCACTACCAGCAAGACAACAAAAGATCTACAAGAGGTTTTCTCCCAGTTAGAACAGCCATCAGACGGCCAACACCAACGCAGTATATTACTAGAAGGCTCACCCGGTGTTGGTAAGTCTGTGTTGTTGAAGCACATTGCATACCTGTGGGCACAAGGTAAACTGTTGACTAACACCGACTTTCTGTTTCTGCTTCACCTCCGAGATCCTTCTGTACAACAAATGCATTCTCTCGACGATCTTGTCCGCCATTTCTATCACTATGACAAACAAGCTTCACTAGTAACATCTTGTGTAGCTCAAGATGGTGGAAAATCAGTCACAATTCTCTTGGATGGCTACGACGAATTACCTGTAAATCTACGACAAAACAGCTTTATTGCTGACTTACTGCAACGCAAAGTCTTACCAGCTTGTTCCATAGTCGTCTCATCCCGTCCACATGCTTCAACTCATCTCCGTGACAACATCAGCTGTCAGGTAGAGATACTAGGCTTCTCTGAAGAAGATCAACAACATTTCATAGAACACTCACTAAAAGATCAACCACACAAAATATCAGAGCTCAAGCAATACCTTAAATGTCACTCCACCATTAGTAATCTCTGCTTCATCCCCTTCAACATGACCATCCTTCTGTTCCTGTATAAGGATAAAGAGGAAAGACCTCTTCCTACTAACTCTACTGGTTTGTACAACTTGTTCATTTGTCTTACCATCTGTAGGCATCTTCGTGTCAAGTGTAAAGTTACTCTAGATGAAGAGGTCGAACACCTCAACAAGTTTCCACAACCCTACAGTGATATCATCAACCAGTTGTCAAGATTTGCTTTCAAAGCTTTAGGCAATAACCAGCTAGTGTTTACCTTGGCTGAAATCAAGAAGGAGTGTCCAGACATTGATAAAGCCATTAATGGCTTTGGTCTCCTTCAGGTTGTAGAGTATGCTGGAAGAACGAGCAAATCTCTTTCCTTCAATTTCATCCACCTTTCCATACAGGAGTTTCTAGCAGCTCATCATGTTACTACTCTTCCACCAAGCAAAGAGCTCTCTATCCTCCAAAAGAATTTCTGGAACAATCCAGTATACTTCAACATGTTTGATATTTATGTAGCACTCACCAATGGACAGCGACCTTCATTTAAACGATTTCTTCAGCAACCATCTTTAATGGAAAAGTTTAAAAAGCTTTTTACTGGTAGGGAAGATTCTGTTGGTGTTTCCAAACAGTTACTGAACGACAAGATAAAATGTCTTAGAATGTATCGTGGTTTTCAAGAAGCTGGTGATGTGACAATGTGTAAATCTATTGAAGATGCAACAAAGTTAGATAAACAACAAATTGATCTTAGTAACACAGGGTTATCACCTAGTGATCTAGAGTGTCTAACAATCTTCCTTACTTGCTCATCTCACAAGGAATGGAAGGAGCTTAACTTGTTCAACTGCCATATCCAGGATCATGGTTTACAGATATTGCAGCGTGGACTAAGAAGCAGTGATGTCACTATTACAGCGCTGGTGTTGTCTGACAATGATCTCACTGCAGTATCATCCTCTGCCATCAGTGACCTCACCATCAGCTGTAGAGTGAAGATATTGTGGATTGGTCATCACAAGACTGTTGGTGAAGATGACAGATTATACAGAATAATAACTGATGACTCCTCTATGGTAGAGGAGCTGTGGATGACTGATGCCAACTTATCATCCAGTGGAGCAATTAGACTGTTTACTGCACTGAGTGAGGCCAAGAAGCTGAGGGTACTAGGGATTAACAACAATGACATCACTGATGAAGCTTGTGATGCCATTATTATGGCAATGAAGAAGAACACTTCTTTGGTTGAACTGACCATGGACAACAACCAAATTAGTGGAGAATATGCACAACTCATTGTTCAAGTACTCCAGTACAACAACACATTACATAAACTATGGCTTAACTATGATTACTCTGATGATGTTAACATGAAGATTAGATCACTAGTAGAAGAAGTTAACAAGAAGAGAGTAACACATGAATGTCAAGTGAAGTTGTGGGTCTACTATATGTGATTTCCACTGTATCATTTTGTGTAACTAAGTGTTATTACCGTATAGAGGGAAACATTGGCGGGGGGAAACTTTGGCGAATTTGGCGGATGACCATAAGTTCGCCAAAGTTTAATCCGCCAACTTTTATTCTGGAATAAGTTTTCGTTTTACTAAGTAGCTATTCGGTAAACTTTTACCAGCAGTTCAGGACGACGCAATCGAACGATCGATAAATGGGCGTGTCCGTATTGCACTCATGCATGGCTAAACGGCAACTAAAGGATAAAATAGCGTTGTTCATGCATGATTTTTGGCCTTCTGCTATATATAGTAGCAAGCCGATTTGTGTTGGTTTAAAAGTGGGCGTGGCACTAGTTTATTGATCGAGCAAGGTTTGCCGCAATAAAGAATACGTAATTCTTCTCGTATCGGACGCAAGTACGTCGTACACTCCAGGTTTACGAAATTACTATTAACACCGTATTTTATTTAGTACATGTGCACGAATTCGCCAAAGTTTATTCCGCCAAATGCATTTTATCCAGCAATTCGCCAAAATTTCCCTCTATACGGTACATGCTCCTATAGTTTATCACATTAGTACAAATTTTACTGGACCAAATATTTGTTATTTTGTAAACAAAATAGCTGATTGCAGTTGGTGGTATAGCTAATTATCGTCCTTTATCACTTGATTATGGCGTTACTTAAAGTTGGTGAACTTATATAAAAATTGCCCAACTTAAAATTTGTGCCTATACAGTATTTTATCTATACATGTACTAAGCATCAGGCATAGTAACTGAATTGTAGTAGAATATCTTGAGATGTTCACGTGTAAAACTCTTTACTCATGTAAGGTAGCTACTTCAAGAGAAAATCTTTAATTCATGAAAATTTTGATAAATTGGTAACAATTCATTAAATTTTTCATCGCCAAAAAGTATCGATTGCAGCATCTTGTATAGTTAGAGGACAA
>OZ246887.1:135000-252500 GCA_965231765.1 Binatia bacterium | reverse complement strand
CATCAACACTTCTCAAAAACAACACGCATGCTCCATCGGTATTTCAGTTTACTCCATAGTTCCTCTTCTGATTGTTCTTCTTACCTTTTTGTCGCTGCTGATATTTTGTTTGTGTTTCCATAATTTCTACTGTTGTTGACAACAATGTCATTGCCATTACAATAACATGATTTAGTTATACACTCATAGGAGATTAGAGGCACTTATAGTGTTTAGATTAGAGTGAAGAATGTACTACATGTGATGTTGGAATTAATTTGAAATTGCTGTAACATTTGGTGAGGCTTTCCCCAATCATAATTATCTACTTTATACCTTTGTTGTTGTTGCTGTGGTGATGTTGTTGTTGCCATAGCAGCCTTATTAGTCCTCATTGCTCCACTTGGTGGCACATCTGTGTAAAATGATTGTTGCTATGACAACCACTTCAACCACTACTTACTAACCTTTACCACCTTCAGCTCTGATCTGATCCACAAAGGAGTCAACATCTTTACCCTTCCTACCCAGCTTCATACCTTTACCTTGCCCACTAGATCTCCTGTTACCATAGTAATATACAGGCATCATTTGATTGGTTAACTTACTGACTGCTTGAAAGCTTTGAAGATTCGTGTGACACTTCAATAGAAGTACTATGGTAGTCACGGGAACTGGCCCCACCCCCAGCTATTCCTCCAGGAAATCCAACCCTCCCATGTTTGGCTGCTTCCTTCCTGGCCTGTGTTAGTTCACGAGCTTTAGCCTTTGCTTCTGCAGCAGCTTCTTTCTCTTGACTCTGATGGTGTCAATAGTATACTAATAGTGTAACAATAATTTACTAATGTCACATGATCCTTACCAATCTCATGGCATTATGAACCTTCTCATCATGACTGTCCATTTCAGTGAATGTACGAATTTGAGCAAGGTTGACATTCTCACGGTAACCAAGGGCAACAATCTCATCAAAAGCAAATATCAACTCAAAGGAGTGTTCCATCACATCATTTTCATCCAATGATCGACAATATTCTGGTACCTTAGCAACCACTGATATATATTCACTCACCCTAGCAACAGTACTTACCACTCGTGAGAAGAGACGTAAGGTTTCCAAATCCTCCAAAATATTAGAAGCCTTGGTTGTTATGAGTAACATGTAGAGCCTCTCCAGTGGCTGGTAAACATATCGTACAGATTCCGTCTCAACAAAAGTGTGTTGTTTAGATGATCCCATTAGTTTAGGGAATGCTGCTAGCAACCCCTCTACTCTGGACCTCGTCATCTCTACAAACTGCCGTGACACCAGCGCTATGGTAACAGACATCACATAATCACCATGGATACAATGTTTTGTTATAACTGTACAATCATCTTGCAAATGTACAAAATGTGAATTGAGTTTTCATGACATTTCAAGTGACTTGTATTTGGTAATAATGTCCTGAGCTTCCTCCATCTCCCTAAATATTTATGCTGACATGCAGAACACAAGCAATTTTAAATTAACTATCACCCTATCACCTTGGGCGTTACTGTTACTTATGCAATCATTCTTAATATATGAGAAAGATGTTGATGTGATAATGTCAATAGCTTCACTAATGTAAATCTGATTTGTGTGTCGTATAACATGAACTTTTGTGGCAGGAAACTTTTGCAGATTTCACAGATTTTCCTGCTACTGCAAAAATTTCATGCTTAATTTTTCATCTGATAAAGGAGAATGATCCAGAGCAGCAAATGTTTCATAGGATCAACAATTTGCTGCAGAAGCACAAATTTTGAGGGGTCCTTCACTCCTTGTGATATCGGAAGGTTTAGGGTCAATTTCCTAGTTCAAATTTCACCTGAATTTCAAATCATACTATCACGAGTTTACAAATATAATCAAACATTCCGGATATTTCACATTTTGAAAATTTCTATTTCCAAAGAAAATCTCTTTGTAAATTTGAGTAGTCTGGCATAGTGTGAGGGTCTGGTATTACATCATTAAATTATGTCATAAATTTGGTCCTCACGTCACTTATGGTTACATCATGGAAAGGTTATCTTAAGCGTGAACTTTGCTATGGTGATATCTGGACTGGTCTATCTTACTAAGGCTAGTGAAGAGTTCGTATTTTCATTGCCATAAAAATCTGCCTGTAATTTCACTAGTTTACCACCTGGAAGTATGCCTGAACACTGACATTACAACAAGAAGCCGCACAATTTCCCCACGCCATCGTAATACTGCGATCTGATTGGTGCTGTGACTGTAGTTGCAGTGACACAAGTGCTACCTGTAATTGTCACCAGATCCTTTGCACTTCCCGCTCAGGTCTGGCTATGCCAGACTAACATTTGAGATAGTGAAGGACCCCCTGCAAAATTTATGTTTCGTGGCATATAGTAAGTTATAATTGTTATATACAATGATCACCTCTACACTATTATTCAGTTGACAAGCTGGCATCATTGTTCAAGAGTAGATTATATTTACAACTAAACATTATGTCACTTGTACATATAATACGATACAATCATGCAATACTATTGATAGGTAAGTGTATCACGTGTTACGTATGATCGACCAGTAACTCACGTTTACCATCCTTAGTACACAACGCAGCAGCTAATAGTACCTGTGAACATTATCATCTCATACATTACATCTCTACCTTATCATATCCTTACCATTGTTCACTGAGCTCTATTTGGAATAGTCATTTACGGATAGTGTTTGCTAGGTATCCGGGCAAGATGTGGATCTCTTTGTTAATAAATGCATTGATGTCGTCGCTTTCCTATCACGTGTGCTTGCGGCTGATTCCTAACATGAAGGAGCGCTTTATCAAAGCTGACATGGCCGGTAAAGATTTGAATAAACCTGAAGAAAAGAAAAAACCTATGTAAGGCTTCGTATTTTAATATTTTAATGCACATTCCAGGTCACGTGTTCTTAACTATGGTATCCGTATGACAGTATCTACTGGACATGCACACACACACACAGAGGGTGTAGTTAGCACAATAAATTGCTAACAACACCTTATGCATGGATGTATTATATTGTTAGCTACTGGTAACATTTTGTATTATATGGTATGTACTTTGCTATATGGTCAATAATAGCCCAGTTATCATATGAATAGCATTACTGCACTATGAATTGAAGTAGCTATACAAAATATCATACATGATTATTATTATTATGCCATAAGGTTATAGTGCTATATATGCAATGTAAAATCTGTTAGTTTTGATTGTGGGATTCAAACATTATTATTATGGAGGCAAGCCATAGGATTGTATTACAATATGATATTAGATCAAAACTCACGATAGTGAGTCGTGAGGCCAAGAAGATGCAGGCCGCACACGACGAACAAGTGAGTTATTTACACGTAGCACCATTCTGGAATTAGTGAACACTCTAAATAAGCCGCCATGAAACCTATTGCTTAGTTATTAAGGACTCAGCACGTTCTAACTATATAGAATCAATAACCCAACAATGGAGGAAATTGGCACCACCAATCCTGAGTACCGCCCATTTGTGCGCCCACACTCAAAATACCATCCCCTGGCATCCATTCACCCGTTTAGTAAACAAATGGTACCTTCACTGTGTCCAGAATTGCTGACTCACTTGTTGAGATCGTTTCCCCCAGTTCTTTGTGTGCGCCTTATAAAGGGCTTCCTTCCATCAATAACATTTTTACGCGCACGTCATTTTTTCTTCTTTCTTTCTTTCATTTTCATTGCACACTTTTCGTGGGCTTGCGGGAGCTTGCATGAACCCCTGAAATGTTTCTCTTTTTGCACATTCACTTCTTTGTCAAATAACTCACTCATTTATTAATGGATTTCACCCAAACTTGTGTCAGCACTTCTCCCATGTGTGCTCTACCTGTCATACTATTTTTCAGCCTGAAGTAAACACTTGAGAAAGGTTATTACACTGCAGACTGATAGTTGCCATAACTTGGACCCCTGGCAAATCTATATTGATGTATCACTCTGTAGTGAAAGTTCAAAAAAATTGTGGGCTTGAGTTTTCAAAATTAAGCCTGAAAGTAGCTGCTTATATGCTTCCACAAAGTAGTGATATTAGTTTACAAAAAGTAGTGATATGCTAAACAAAAACACCTGGGGTGTAAAAAAGTACGAGGCCAATCAGAAGCAACATGCAAGCAGGCAGTTGTGACCAAAAGCTTCGATAAAAAACTTTTAACTCATTGAATGACATACAATAGTTTATAGCATATTTTTCACAATTGGCTTTGTCATTTGGCCACCTTTTTGTACATTATAAAGGTGGCCAAGTGACAAAGCCAATTGTGAAAATATGCTATAAACTATTGTATGTCATTCAAGGAGTTAAAAGTTTTTTGATGAAGTAATTTCTTGATATCAAAGCTTTTGGTCGCTCCTGCCTGCTTCTGTTGTTGCTTCTGATGTTGCTTCTGATTGGCCTCGCACTTTTTGTATACCCAAGGTGTTTTTGTTTAACATAAAGTTTATGGGTGATTGTGAAAGAATAATCATTGAACATAATTTTCATGCAATGGTAACATGTAATAAAGAATTTGTTTGAAGGGGCCACTGGCCCCCTGGATCCGCCCCTGGTATCCTAGCAACTTAGATTTTGACCATTGTACTGTACCGTACCATACACACCTTCAGTGGAGTAGCTATAGTTAATTACAATTATTTGCTCTAATTACAATTATTTGCTCTAATTACGATTATTTACTCTAATTACAATTATTTGCTCTAATTACAATTATTTGCTCTAATTACAAGCACCAAGTTCCTAAATAATTTTTGCCAAATCTATCAATGCTCCATGATTGTGAGCTGCAGCTACTGATCTGATTACTGATCTGATAATCATGTACAACTCATTGACACTTGATATTATTACTTTATCAATTATTGAGTTATGTTGTATGTGTTTTAATAATCAAGACACACGGTAGTGTGTCAGCGGCCAAGAAAACGCGAAAAAATTAAAATACGCGCGGGCACACTACCTGTGTTATTTACGCGACCGGTCAAGTAGCCGATTTCAGCCTATCATAACTCAAAAACTATGGCGCCTATTTCTACCAATTCTACATATTTTAATGTCACCATATACAGCACCTTACATACCAAATTTGAGAGGAATAGCCCCAGCAGTTCCTGAGATACGAGCCCCTGAAACTTGTCGGATTTTATTCGTATTTTTCTTCTTCTTCTTCTTCTTCTTCTTCTTCTTCGCACCAAACAACAAAGTCGCGCATAAACTATGTTCTTGTTCACCGATTTCAACGAAATTTGGTACACGAGTAGCACTACCTAAAAACTATATGTCCACAAAATTTGGTACGATTTGCAGTAAAATTGAGGAAAATATGAGCGATAGTCGATAAAATTTTAATCAATTTGTTGACACACCTACCGCAAAAACTGTTGGGGCTATCGTTCTGAAATTTTTATGAGGCACTAATCTAACATTAAAAGTGGACCGTTTTGATGGATTTGTAAATCGGAGCAGCACAGCTGATTTTATGATCACGAAAGCAAGTAGGTGTAATTTTTACGATTTTTTTAAAAAGAGGCGCTTATATCATCATGGTTGAAATAAGCCATTTTATAAGTATATACGGTGGGACGACACGCCTGAGCCATTGGTTTAGGCCTGGTGACCCGTAATTGTAGCAACAATAGATCGATACTCTCTAATAGAACAGTCACTAATATTATCATGACTGCTATATAAGAGAGTATTAGCTACGTATAAATGCGGATTCTTACTTGAACCAGATATACGGATTAACCCTACACGTTTTCAACCCGGAATGCTACTCCAGTGCGTGGGTGGATCAAAGTTAGTATAATGGGAGTTCCTAGTAGACATTCCACAATTTAGGTTGTTTACTCAAAACATACTTACATGCATTCCAATAGATTTTTAACACATTGTTTTGATAAAAACATGGTAAACCAAAGCTTTGGGGTAGAAGCCAGTTAAAACCCACCTGCACTCATAGGATATCTTTGTTATTACACCTCAGTTCCATTCCACTTCACTGCCTGGGCCTTTGGTAATTATAAAGATACTTGTGGTAGCATGTTTCACAACTGATTACGGCCATTTGGAATTTTGCTTTCACAAAGCTCTAGTATACAATGTGGTGAGGACATGGTGATGTTGAGGAAAGCAAGCAATCTAGCCAGTTTGCTCTGGTAGCATAACCAGGACCAGACTAAGGAGTACTTCCAAAATTCCATGTCTTAAGGAATGTGTTGGTTGGCTATCTATAAGTTATAGTTAAACCCCATGACTTTTAAACACAAATTAGGCCATTCCAGTATTCCATTCCGGTGTTCCATTCCACCATTCCATTCCACTGGTTCTATATAGATAGCCTAGAGGAAATGTAGTAGTGGTATGTACAGGGTGATATGAAACCTGAATGAAAAATAAGCATGTAGCTAACAAATCATTGGTTCAGTATTACTGATTATGTTGACAATTTTTCTAATTTAAAATAGTATATGATGAAGTTGAAATTCTCCAGGGATGAATGAGCAACTTTGGCATGTTTGAATCCTGTTTAATTTGAACTACCTGTACATGTCTTCCTTAGAACTATTGCCTGTTTTCCTTAGGACCATAAAACATTTTCATACTTAACTATCACATCATCCCACACAAACAATACAATTTTATAACATTGATTAATCACAATTCATTTTTGACAGGAAAGTTCATGCTCTTGTTACCTAGCCTGCATGTAGGCAATGATCATTGTATAGCTATGTACATAACTAGTGTTTGGTGAACTGTTGTAACTGTTAGCTAGCTGTGGATAAATTCGAAACAACTTTTTGGAGTGGTATACAAACTTATGGCTAGGATCTATAATGCATGCATGTTGATAATTATTACCTAAGTACGTACATGGCATATCTACGTACAATTACATAAATAACATTAAACAGTAATGGCTTAATATAAAAGATTGATTCTAGCATTGTATTACACGTACAGTGTTCCATTCCAGACTCCATTCCACTGATTCTAGACTCTAGATTCAATTATTTTCATGGAACAAATCCAGGGGTCTTTTGAGATCATTCTTCTCAACCATATGTATACCAAGGAATCAAAAATAGTGCATGATGTACCGTTGTTAAGTGCATATGGGTATTAAGCATATATTAATTGTTAAGCGCATGCATAACAATTGTTCCTAACCATGGATGATAAACACAGGACCCCAAACACGAGGCGAAACTTAAGTCACTCGATGGTATTGTGGACAACTGCAGGAAGTTTGAGCTGTACTCGTATGGCCACTGTGACATGACCTTCTGCTTTGTCTGCTTTTTGCTGCACACAATGAATTTCTCCCATAAAAGGGAGTCCATATACGTATCTTCATAAATATGATGGCCATGAATCACGCTATCCCCCTTTCTATACCTGAAAGATACAAAATATATTTGCATGATTAAATCATGTTTGTAAAACACGAACAAAATACACTAGTCATAATACAATATATTGCATGTGGGGGTGAGCCTGAGCATCGAACAAAATTCCAGGAAATGAAGAATCTGATCAAGGGCCAAAGTGGTCCTAAAGGCTCATATTGTTAGACACCTGCATGCATGGAGAAGAATTTTCCTCTTAAGTTTATTTTTAGGAGGACAAACACTACTGGGTCCATCCAAATAGCAAGCTTTACCCTTTCTAGAAACACAGACCAGTTTCATTTTTATAGGCATATATGCACATCTAATTGCATAAAGCAGGATTGGTATTAAAGTTGAGATCTTACAACAGAGCAACAAATGCTACTAGTCAAGCAATGAAGAACTTCTCCAACAACAGTAGCTTTTGTTTTAAGGAAGTCAAAGGGGCTCCAGCTATAGCCAAGGAAATAACCAAGGGCTGGCTTTATCCCAGGGAGATTATAATAAATCCATATGTTCAAAGCTTGCACACAATCCAATGCAGCAGGGGCAAAGTGACCACACGACAGGAATGGACGATATATTGAAAATATTGTCAGCTGAAATATTATAATTATTGTAAATATCACGATATCAAGCTACCCCAGATGGCCACAGCTATATACTCCAAAGTGTCTGTATGGAGGTTTATCTCCACCACCTATCATCCCGCACACACCCTTGCTCTGCTGGCCTTATATTAATGTCCACCTGAAAAAATTGCCCTGAAAATTGTCCATCAACCATTAACAAGATTAGCAGTTAGTAAATTACTACGTATGTATGTTTATTGCTGCCAATACAAGACGGCCAGCTACAACCAGCAGCGTGTTTGAATTTGATTTTAAAATGGAATTTCTCAAAATATTACCAAGGTGTGTAGAAGGCAGGTTTTCCCAGATCTGGCCACATACCGTAAACAACAAAAGTTCCGCGGTACAAAACTTTCACGGTTTACTGGATTTTATCAAAATGTAGGGAAAACTTTCGCGTCCTTCTTCCTTTGTGGCGCTTCCTTCTTACGAAAGTATTCAAGAATTGCCATAACCCAAAATTAGTAGGGAAAACTTTCGCGTTTTATTGAAAATCCACGAAAAACGCGAAAGTTTTGTACTGCGGAACTTTTGTTGTTTACGGTATGTGACAGTCCAAGTGAAAACCAGCCTAGTTCACACGTCTGATTCTGCCTGATTAATGACCTGTAAACAATTTTAGAATTATATATACACAAAGCACAAAATTCAGCATGATAAAGTGATGTCTCATCTACTAAGCTGTAAATTTTGACTCAGAACATTTCCAACAAAAATTATAAAGGGTTGAAGTGGCAATTTGAGGTGCAAACTAGACTGGATTTTGCTACGTATGTAACTAATAAATGACCTGTTATTTCTAAAAAAAGAAGTGAAATCCTAACCAAAAACACCCTTGGTGTAAAAAAAGGAGCGGCCAAGAACTAAAAAAAGGCCTGGAAGAACTAAAAAAATGGGCGGCCAAGGCCTGGATAAAAAAGAAAATTTTAATAATCACAAGTCAGGCCGCAAAACATAACAAGTTGATAACTTAATGTTTTGCGGCCTGACTTGTGATTATTAAAATTTTATTTTGATCAGCAGTAACACTACACAGGCCTTGGCCGCCCATTTTGATTTCACTTCTTTTTTATCCAGGCCTTTTTTTAGTTACAGGTGTATGTACTGTATATGTGTATCTATTATTCGTGACTTTCTCTGCAAAAACCAGCCGTGTTCGCCAAAAATTATAAATTCATATTTTTGTCCCAGCTTATAGCTACGTATACTCATTAGCTATCCACACACCATGTCTCCTGTGGCCAGACTCAAGTGGTCTGCTTTTCTGAGGGGAGGATTTACAACCTTGTAAAATCATGACCGACACATGAGACCTATCATCCTGGAATTCTACCCTTGACCAGAATGATGTCCCTTCAGCCTACGTAGTTGCGTGGTCAGGATCATCTGTGGGAAACTTGTGACCTCATGCCTTCACTTAAGGGTTTTTTCCTCCTCCCCATCCCCACTCCACCGCCCCTCCCCTCCTCCCACCCACCCATCCCTTGTAATGCTGGGCTAATTGATACACACCTTCTAAAAAATCATTTGAAAAGGCTTAAGATCAAGCAAGGAACAACTTCAAAGGCAAACTGTATTTTATTCAATAGATTACTAAGTCCAGTTCTGCTAAACAAAAGCGGCCTAGCATGAGCAAAAGCTGATAATAATTTTAAACATGTGTTTCTCAAATTACTACGTACCAGGTGCGAACGTGGTCAGTTTTTGCAAAGACGGTCACATTTACAATTATGTGTATACACATGCATACGTAAGTAATTATGTACATTATTATCGTAACAATAATATGTAGGATTGAAAAATTGTTCAAATTAACTACTTACATACATACATACATGCATAGCTACGTACGTATATGTATGTTTTAAACTATTGCTATATTATGTATACTACTGTAGGTGAAAAGGCCTCAAGTATCACTGCTGCAGTTGTAGGTGGAGGTTTAGGAGGAACTGTATTAATAGTATTCCTTGTTGTACTGATCATATTGTGCTGTGTAAAACATGCTAACAAAAAGAAAAAGAAACAAATTTGGAATGATAGAGTGTATTTCTCAAAATCATCAATTTGTGTTATTACGGATCCTAACAATGAAAGTGAAAGAAGGAATTCAAGAAGAGAATCATCAATTTGTAAGTTCCTGCTACGTACATTTATATACGTAATTACTATACAGCTATAACGTAAAATCATGTGTGCATGCTTGTCACTCACATGGACAAGTTCCCCATGTGCAATCACGAACTACACGTATTATATTTTAAATATCACCCTAGTCATGTGGCTTCATGTTGATAGACAATGATTACTATTTGCACCTTCAGTTATTCAGTGCTACGTAGTAGAATATATGCTTTATAGCTTTTAGCTAGCCATGTATGTACCTACATGCATACATACGTAGCTATGTATGTATGTACATTCAAAGTTTAATTTGATTTCAACCAGCTGTCAGTTAAGTTATGGGCTATAGTTTAAAATTATGGCCATACATACATGTACGTACAATCAATATGTAATCTTTAATTTCTATTGCTACATACATACTTAGCAGCTATAGCTATAATACAAATGATCTGTATTACAATTTTGTAACATCCTTGTTTACAGACTTATTTGAAGAATTGAAGAAGCAACGTGAATCATGTTTGATTGATAATGGCAAATTGTTTATTGAAGAAAAAATAGCAAAAGGTTAAGTTATTATACAATTGAGAACTGTTTCAGTAACTAAGCTTTGTTGTTAAGTTAACATGTAGCTATTAGGGAAAAGGTTTTGCAAATTACATACTTTGGCAGAGTTAGTAACAAGAAAACATTCATTATTTAGCCGATCTCAGGGATTAAAATTATCTCACTGTCAGAATCTTCAGTGTCCTTGTTTCCTTACCTTTTGTGATAGTGTAATAGATCCGATTCCTACTCACTTTTTTAATTGTTCTAGTTTATTTCCTTTTAATAGGGTACGTAAATTTATATTTGTTCTAGTTTATTTGCTTTTAATAGCATACTTGCGTACGTAAGTATGTATATTCTGTTCTTGCTTTCCAGGTCGCTTAAAATATTATACGTAGGTACCTATTTATTTGTTTTTTACAGGCACTTGTTAACAAGAGTATTAAAATGGCAAAGCAACCATATCAATATGAATACATTTGAAAATCTATTTGTTCAAGATATACATAGCTACATACATATATTGGCGCGTATTATAAAGATGTAATGAAATGCATGCAAAAAACATCACATCTGTTAATATAGTAATAAATAGTGGATGTATATGTGTACACAAGTGGCTGTTTGTGTGACATACATACGTAATATATAAGCTGAAAGTACAACATCTTGATCAACACCTTCTTTGAGATTTTCTCACATAGTTAATGGATAAAGAAAGAACAAGAAAGATGGTAAAGGATAAAAAGAAAAGCCATGACACAGTGGATAAATCTTTAATCGAAACAACAGTTATGTAAATTGGACACAATTACCTTTCTTGTGTGAAAATCTGGAACCATAACCCTAGTGTTACTGCAGGCAGGCTGGGCGGTAAGTAGGCAGGCAGTTAGACGAAATACTGGTAGATTCAAATTTATTATAATTCTCTACTGATTACAGCATTTGACAAAGGAACAGTATTATCATACGTAGCATAACCAATGCATTTTGGTAGGTTTTTTGCACATGAAAAAGTGGGATGCCATGTTTTTCGTGTTGATCCCTACTATTACTATTAAGTACTGTGGTATGATAGGAATGTGTAAATTGTTTTTAAGTATACGTATGTGTGTGCATAGTATTTTCTTATTCTCAATGTAGGAAATTTCGGTGTTGTACACAAGGGTTGGTATGGCAAGGAAAACATGCAAGTTAGGGTTGCTGTTAAGACATTAAATGGTGTGTTCTATCATACGTAATTGCACATAGTAAATTCTTTTCTATATAGCTACTGCGTATAAACAAAACATAATTATTCACTAGCACATAATTAGGCAAGATGCTATCCCTGTGTGCAGGCTAAGTAGTCACTTATGTGCCCCCCATTTTTGAATGATTGCTATTGTGCATATGTAGCTATGTTGCATGAGCACACTTGTGAGTACTTGGAAGTATGCGTAGCACTCTATGCATCTCCTCACAGGCCCTTAAAATCTCCTTAACAGAACTACAGATTTGTGAAATGCTATATAATAAATTTCAAAACTTGCTGACACCATGCATGTGATGAGAACTTGACTAGTGGCAGAAATTATTCACTTCTGGCTAGATATCTATTCACCAAACTTTCACCTCATCAACTTTACCAACATCTTCCCAACTTCTGTCACTATATATACGTATGTAGATTGTTTTAAATTGAGGAGTAGAGCAGACTGTTAAGGTGAAAAGTGAAGTAGCATTCTGTCAGATCCTTAAAACTATATAAATATTTCCAAGCATTGAACTATGTACGTACATACATACGTTGAGAATATTGATGTGATTTAAAGTGTAGTGACACTTGGGTCACCACATTGGGCATGTGGAGCCCTCTCGAGGGATGTTACTAGATGATTTGCTCTGCAACAACTCTGGAGTGTCCGTTTGGTGCACGGGCACACAAACTGCAGTTGCAAGCTTTGCTTTTTTATGTCCTTGCAAGTATCTTATAATTATGTACAATATGTAGCCAGAATACCGTATAGCAGGTTATTTTTGAGGGGGAAAATTTTCGCAAATGCACAATGCGGTGACAATTCGAGGGTAAAATTTTTGCGGATGGTTAATAAGGAGTTAATAAATAACCATGCACCTATATATTTTCAAGGGGAAATATTTGCGAATAGAGGTCAACCCACGAAATTCATGAAAATTTTCCCCCTCAAAAATAACCCGCTATACGGTATTTCGAGGGCTCCAATTTTCAAGGATTTCAAGGATTTTTTGTTAACCTCAAAATTTTATCCTTGAAATTTTTGGCTCCTAGCTATAGCTAGTAGCTCAACTGATATGTGAATCTTGAAAATTTTATCACAAAAATTTTCATTTAAAGCAAAATTTGCTCAACCTCGAAAATTTCAACCCTCGAAATTTTCTGGCTATACGGTAGGTGTATTTTGTGTACATAAGTGCAGTTTTCTCATGCCCTGTCAAATGTTTGCATATGTACGTATGTATGTATTACTACTGACATGCGTATGTATGCATGTGAGGATATTTACTTTGTAGATGTTTCATCAACCAATGCAACACAGTTTATCAAGGAATGCATAATAACAAGCCAGTTTGATCATCCCAATGTTTTAAGCCTCATTGGTGTATGTATCAATGTTGAAGATGGTATAATACACATGGTGATGCCATTTATGGTTCATGGTGATATAAGGTCATATCTTAGAGCTAAGAGAGGAAGTGTAATAGAATTTGATAATTTTCCTGAGGTACGTATAATCACAAATGTACGTATTAGTAATACTCATGACGCATAGCAATCTTGTATATGAACATTAGCTTCAGTATTGCTTTGGTGACTAAAAAGACAAGGCTACTGCTCTATGCGTACATAAGCCTTATATGTATAGTTTAAAAGCTGTTAGCTGTATATCTGCCGTAGACCACGTGTGCAAAAATCTGATAGGGCAGTCATACCAGCTGCCATAACAGGGTAATAGGACCTTTATCTTAATATTTGTACTTATGTATGTATGTAGCTACGTATGTACGTATTTACATACTTGCATAGGTTATTCAATTTTAACTACATAATGTACATATGGCAGTACTCAATACATATTAGGGTATTACTACTAAGTAAAATGTAAGTAAAATACACTGATAAACTGCTGTAGTAGCTACATAACTGCATGCAGTCTACAGCATTTAAGAATCTCAAATACTTTAAATGAATTGCTAATACATACGTACATACGTACATATGTGACCAGGTCTGGGTAAATCATTACAACCATGTCCGCGCACAAAAATCGCCACATTTTTTCAACTTTGTGTTGCTGTAACTTACACTTTAGCTTTGCTAACAAGATGAAAATTACCCCCATGTGCAGAAATTCATGGAGAATCTTCTAAAGCTTACAGAATGAAATTATCTCCTTTAGAACAGAAGATATTGATGAATATCTAACTAGATGTAATTTGCACGGACATGGTTGATTTTCACAGACCTGGTCACATATACGTACGTACTTACATATGCATAGTGCACTTAAGATTGGGTACAAATAGAAGTTCCAAAGTGAATTGTTTGCTTATGTATACGTACTTAATATTATATGATTGTAATGTACATCTACATATGTAATTATTATGCTTTTAGGGTGTCCGTTTTGACTTACTAATGAATATGTGTCTGGAAATAGCCAAAGGAATGGAGTACCTCTCTTCTAAACATTTTGTACACAGAGATTTAGCAGCTAGAAACTGCATGTACGTACATATGTATGGATACATTAACGTAGGTACTTGTGTATAAACAACAACTAAATATATGATGAGTAGGGATCGATCTCTTAGTACTACAAATAGTAGTCTGGCAAAAGAGAACAGTAATTTAAAGATTTATAGAAGTTATGCTATAGCTAGCTACTTGCTATAGTTTGTTATTATTAGATTATTAATGTGATTACAATGCTAAACAAAACACCCTTGGTGTAAAAAGTGCGAGGCCAATAAGAAGCAGCCCTACCTATGTGCAACCAAAATTTTTGATATCAGCTGAGCCCAAGAAGTCACCTATCAAAGATATTTTAAACTACTTCAATGATATACAATACGTATGCAGTTTGTAGCATATTTTCACAAGGATTGGCTTTGTCACTTGGCCACCTTTATAATAATCAAAGGTGGCCAAGTGACAAAGCAATGTACGTATGTCATTCAAGTAACTAACAACCTGCAGTGTAATAGCCTAGCTTTCTCAAATGCATTCAAGTGTTTACTTCAGGCTGAAATTAGTATGACAGGTATGTACGTATAGCATGCATAGGAGAGGTGCTGACACAAGTTTGGCTGAAATCCATTACAAAATGAGTGAGTTATTTGACAAATACCTAAGTGAATGTACAAAAAGGAGCTCACGCAAGCTCCCACAAGCCCATGAAAAGTGTGGATGAAAATGAAAGAAAGAAAGAAACAAACAAACAAACAAGCAAACAAACAAACAAACAAACACAAGAAAACAACATGTATGTAAAAAGGTTTTTGATGGAAGGAAGCAGTTTTTAAGGCACATACAGAAAAGTGTTAGGATTGATTAGTAATACGAAGAACCGAATGACAACAATCCTTGATACAATGAAGGTACCATTTGTTTAGTAAATAAGTAAATGAGTGTCAAGGGGATGGTTATTCCAGTGTGGATACATGAATGGCAACCTATAAAAATCCCAATGGCTGGTACATAGGATGGTGGCACCAGTTTCCTCCATTGCAGGTTACTGATTCTTTATAGTTAGAATGTGTTGAGTCCTTGATAACTAGCTACGTACTAAGCAATAGCTTTCATGGCAGCTTATCTAGAGTGTTTACAAGTTTTGGAGCAGTACTACCTGTAAATAACTCACTCATTTGTCACGTACAGCCTGCTTCTTCTTTGTCTTGTTACTCACTATTGTGAATCTTGTGGCTTAAATAGAGATCCTCCCAAAACATAATGGACTACGTATTAATGTAAACCCCTTAGTAAGAGTTATTACAAGCATTATTTATGCATTTTGAATGTGCACTATTGTAATTGATGCAGGCTGGACGAGAATATGGGTGTGAAAGTAGCAGACTTTGGACTGTCACGTGATATATACATGACCAATTACTATGTAATGAGTCAAAAAGTTCCATTGCCGGTAAAGTGGCTTGCACCTGAAGCACTTTTGGATAAAGTTTTCTCTGAGAAAACAGATGTTGTAAGTTTTTCATTATGGATTATGGAATTATTTATTTCATACTGTAACGGCATGTTAATGTACCTGCTTAAGTGCACTACACAAAATTTGTGCAAGAAGAAACTTTGTAGTTGATAGCCTTGTTTCAATATGATTCTGTACCACTGCCAGCTATTGCAAATAAGTATTTAATGAAATCACTTCATGTGTAGTGCTCTAGTTGCTAACAAGCTACATAACAGTACTACATAAAGCACTTACGTAATTGGTAAGATGGTCTCACATTCACAATTTTAAAGTCAAAGAGTAGTTCTACTGAAACTTTCTAATAATACATACACTGATTGACCTTTATGCCTTCACATTGTTATGGCAAATTTAAATAACTAATTTGCCAATGTTATTTGCACTAAATAGCTAAGTTTTGGGCACTGATCTACCAAATTTTTTAACTGTTAAAGTTTTGTGCATGAGTATTATAATAATATGAATCAATCTGTCCTTGTCTTCCAGGTTATTTACATGGCTATGCTTGTGGCAAAGCAACCGTATAAACATTGACATCTGTTTGTCAAGGGGCAAACTATTTGTTCTGTCAACATATGGCATGCTGTAAAATATACATGCATTATTGTTTATGGTCAAGGGCGGATCAGGGTCAGATGACCCCCTTCCAAACTGTGCTTATTTTAAAACAAGCACTTCAAATAATTATTCTAATAGGCACTAAAATAATTATTAATTTGTTGTACTTTAAAGCACCAGAACAGGTTCGATTGTTTGGGGATTTGTATAAGTAACAATGCACTAGCTCATAGAGCATTATTTATAACTAAAAGGTTAGTTAAATTGCTGACCTGGCTACTGTGATGGACACCCAATACAAGCACCGCTAAAATATATTCAATAATTATTTTCACGCAAGCACTGGCTACCATAATATGGCGGATGAGGAGCCAATATAAATGATGTACAGAGGGATGTCATGAGGAGGTTGTGTGCCTTTTCTCACAGGAATTTGAACATGCGGCTTGCCAGTTACTTGTTTTAAACTGATGATAAGGCAGAATAACACACACTTGAGTTCAAACTAAAGGGTATTATTATTATTATTATTATTATTATCACTTTTACCAGTTTGGCACTCACAGAAAGCAGTTAAGCCTGTAGGATGTGATTACCTAAAGCCATGGGGGGACCTATTAGAATCAAGCAGGGTAGGACAACTAATAAATTTTTTAAGGTACTAGTGGATGAAAAGATAAATTGTGAGTAATAATAAGCTGTTTCAAGAATACACTGCCCAGTCTCAGTGATTTGAATTTTTACTCACGCAAGTGCTCACGTGATGAATTGTCATGTTTACTGCACAGTTTTAGTATAAATAACTGGCCACGTAAATGTGACCAGATTTGCGAAAATGTGCATATGTAGTTCAAACATTCAATTTTTCAACTTTGAAGATCCACAGAATCTATTAGGGAAGATAGATGAACTTGAAACTTTCAGGGATTATAGAACTACCATCCCTCTATCATTCCTGCAAATTTTAGATCTATGTATTGTTCTTTCCAGATTTTATGAGTCCTTGAGCAAGAAAAATTGGATGTATGAATTATGCACATTTTCCCAAATCCTGTCACAAATACTATTAGCTTATAGCCATCTATACAATTGCTAAGCTGCAGGAACAGTAGCGAATAGATTCATGCACCTATAGCTTTCAGTAGACTACAATGCACTTTAATAATGTGAATATATAGTTGATACATAACCATGCATAGCCTTGAGACCCCCTTTGAGAAATCCTAGATCCGCCCCTGATGGTTATTGTGTAGCTAGCACGTTTAGCAGTTTTCTACTCTATTTTACATGAATAGCTAATTATTAACTGTATATTTAGACATAGCCACATAAATTTAAATAAATACTACTGCATAATAGTTGCTAGTATTATCTTTTTGCTAGTTAATTACGTACGTATACATAAATTGTTTTACTCTAGTGGGCATTTGGAATAACTTGTTGGGAAATATTTTCTCTTGGATTGCAACCTTATCCATCTGTTGACCCACATGAAATAAGTGACTATTTGAAGAGTCGTAGATTGCTTGAAAAGCCGTCCCTATGCTCAGATGAATTGTAAGTTTAATTATATCAAGCCCTTGATAATATCTCTCTTATTAAAGAGAAACTCTAGAAATGGTCCTTACCTTGACCATCATCACTATAAATGGCGGCGAGGTTGTGATGTTATTGTCACCACATTGCTTGGTATAGGGCTTGATTGATGGCCCATCGACCGTGTCTATAGACTCTTTATGCAGTAATTTCAAGGCTGTGACAAGGCCACTTTAAAGACAATGAATATTTGAGCCAATAAAAATATTTGAGGACTAGCTATACCGTAACCTTAAAGGTGATCACTAGCTGATTTTTTAACAATAGAATGACAACTCACATGTGTTAATATGCATGCGTGACACCACTGTTTCTTGAAAACCTCAGTAAACAAGGTTTGTTGATAATCGTTCTATATACAATAGATGCGGAACGGTTGTTTAATCATAATAGAATGATTAAATATATGCTTAGAGCCAATTACAGCTGTTCTTCGGGTTCTGGCTTTCTTTTACTTTCAGTTTCACCTACATAATAAAGCATACAATTCAAGGATATTCTACATACCATGCGTACGTATGCTATAGTGCTTTTATATATTAGTTAAAGCACCGCCGCGAGTGCAATATGGAAAAAATAGCAAGAAAGCGCGGTCGAGAGACTAATATAGCACTCAGCTACACCTTGTGCTATATTAGTCTCTCGACCGCACCCTCGTATTATTTTTCCATATTACCATTTGCGAAGCGGTGCTTTAACTGGTTTATTGTGCTGGTGTAAGTATAGTTTATTATGAAGGTGCATCTGTGAAGTGCAATGGTAATCGGGCAGCCTGAGTGAATGGTAGTATAACTTGCTATAGTTTCGCATAGCCAGCTGAAAAATAGTCTGGATACGCAAAAGTTACGGCGAAACCAGTTGTTAATGGCAGCATATGGTAGTGACGGTAGCAATGGTATACAGCTAATGGCAGCGCGCCTTCGCCTTCGACTCGGTATAATGCATGTAGAGTGTCTTGAGCTCAGCAACGGTAATGGAAGCGAATGATAGTGCGGAAGAGGTGAATAATCTATGTTTGCAGTGACTTGTCTATTGCCAAGTGTGTTG
This sequence comes from Binatia bacterium, assembly GCA_965231765.1. Classification (GTDB taxonomy): domain Bacteria; phylum Desulfobacterota; class Binatia; order Bin18; family Bin18; genus JAAXHF01. The sequence continues at coordinate 233,323 of OZ246887.1, read as the reverse complement.
TATTTGCCCAATCGTGCTGTATTAGCCGGAAATCCGGCAAATACAACACACTTGGGTAAATACAACATACGGCAAGCAGCCTTTCAAGTGTACAATATGGAAATAAAGTACACTTTTCCCTTTGATCGCGCCCACACAAAGTACAATAATATACATAATAATGGTATTGTAATTACTATGTACATTAATATTGTTGTCACATGTATCAGTATGTAGGTATGCAAAGATCGTATAGATTGTACTAGTGAGTGTAGTACGTAGTATGATGATACTATGATCATAGTACAATCGTACTACAATTACCTTACTTATAATATACGATCATATTAAGGTCAACAGATAAAGTAAGGTACAAAATGTTAACTTTTTATGGCACGTACTGTACATATGCAAGATCAATTCCCTAATCTGTATTATCTGTATTACGTAGTTACTGTAATTGGATACCATTCCTTGTCTGTTTCTACATGTTATTAATTACTAACTTACTAGCTATATATGCATGTTAGTGCTGTATGCTCCTTTCATGTAGTTACAATATAATGAAGAGTTGTTGGATTTTTAAACCAGAAGACAGACCAAACTTTACGCTGCTAGTGGAAAACGTTAGCCAGCAAATTCAAGTGATAGAGCATCAACATTACAAAGAACTTACTTCTTCATATTTGCGATTATATAATTAACTTCTGCTGAGTGTGTGCGTAATAGCTGAGTATTAACTATGTGTGTAAGTAGATAGGGCAATAATCTACATATTTACAGTGTGTATACATGTCACTTACAGTTTTACACATTATTATGTACATTTTATTTAAAGCTCCATTGTTATGTTGTTACGTATGTACTTATATACTTTACCTTTACGTACGTATATACATACGTACATGCATACACAGCTACTAGCTAGTGCTGAAATGAATGGCAACTTTTAGCTACTATTGCCTCCAAAACGAACAAGTATCAATTAATCTGTTGCTGAATACCATGCGCACATATGTTATAATATTATTATTATATACGTACGTATGTATGTACGTAACTATAACTAGCTGTTGTATAGGTTAAATCATAATATAGCGCTTAATATGGTTAATTAGGTTGATAAAAATACCTATCTGCATGTCATATCGTTGGATTCAAATTTGGATAGGTGATTTTAAATGGCAAGCCGAGCCAAATAAAGGAGCCACATGCATGCATGCAGCTGGGACTTCTACTTAAATACCCCACTAGCTAGCTACATAGGAAGGCATGAACCTGTAAAACAGGTATTTGTTTCAGCTCAACTGTAAATGTCAGCTTTCTGATTGCAAATATAAAATACCATTGTGATTAACAATAATTTCTGAAATCAAAGACTTTTAAAGGAAAGGGTAGCTATGTACATACATATGTAGCTATAGGTACGGACGTATACGTAGCTTATTGAATTCCATAGGACATATGATAAAATTTGTGTGAAATGAGTTACGTATTATTTGAAAGATTGAATTACGTAGGTCAAATTGGTATGTATATAAGTGTCAGACAAAAACCAGCCTAGTTCTCACTTCCAATTTTAGTAGAGCAGACACTAATATTATTCATGACTGCTATAATAGAGAGTATTATCAAAAGCCTTTGTTCAGATACGTACATATATTTTAGTAACCCATAGCTATGACCTGGAGAAAAAGTGACCCAAACAAAAATGACCCATACAATCCAGGTGATGTGACCCACTGTCAACCCTCATTATCTTGAGCAAAATGTTAACTTTTAAAAGAACGGCTGGAAAGAAAAAGGTGATTTTAATAGCAAAATGGGTTCATTGCTAGTAGCAGCTATGGTTCCATTAAAATTTAATTGACCTTTGCACATGACACTGCAAAGAATCTGGTACCTACATAAGTCTGTGGGTATTGCATCTTTGCAGTGTTGCATTTTAAACCAAATTAATGTGGCAAGCATGCATAGTAGTTCATTACTTTGTATCTAGCCATGCAGATAATTATATATATATATAATAGTGCATGTGTTAAATATTTGAGTTGTGTGCCACACTTGCATATACGCACTACGTAACTCTTTGATAGTTTTTGGGAAATAACTACCCGGGTATAGCTTCTCACATGATCATTAGTTTGTGTGTCAACATATAATAAGGAAAAATAGAGGAAAATAATTAAGACATAAGGAAAAATAGATTATGGCATAAGGAAAAAAATTTAATAATAGACTTAGAAAAATATGTGCTGGCCTGCTGGGTACTTATGCATGTACAACTGAGGTAGATGAATTTAATTATCAACAGGTCACACAAAAACTACATACATACCAGTGTACCTGTCATATATGACCTGACAATAATTATGATAATTAAAATCTACCTCAATTGTACATGCATAATTGTCCAGCAAATATTTTTCTTATAGCCACACAGCTGTTTGTTAATGTCTATATGTAGGCACCCGCCGATTATGCTGGCATAATTTTGAGCATAATAGGTACCTAAAAGCATCAAGCATAATGCCAGCATAATAGGAAGTGTTTGGCTAAAAATATTAATAAAGATCGATATACTCTAATAGAACACTCACCATACTTGTTAATACTCTAATAAAACACTCACCATACTTATTATTCCTATGTGTAGAACTTAATATACTCTAATACAGCACTCAACATATGAAATAATTTTTGATACAAGTGAGTATACTCTAATAGAACAGTCAGATTTTAAGCACAAATCATCTTTACATGAGCATAATATTGAGCATAATAGGTCAAAATTTTGAGCACTGCAGCATAGCATAATAGGTGGAAAAATAAGCATAATAGGCTGGTGCCTATCTATATGCATGGTGCAATGTGTTAAATGTTTGAGTTACCAATGTCTGCACACATGCTACATACGTACATGTAGCTAGCAATGTAGTTTTTGTGTGACCTGTCAATAATTATGATAATTAAATTTATCTACGTACCTCAGTTGTACATGCATAATTATCCAACAAGTATATTCATTATTCATTATTGCAACCTATACTATTAATAGCATAAAAGTTGACTATCTGCCATGGCAACAAAGTAGTACGTACTAGTTGTTCGACAATGAACAATAACACTGACAATCGCTATTAATTGTTTCACAACTCGCCTTGAATCCAATCTTCAATTTACTAAAAACACTTAATTACTTACATGAAAATATTACATAATATGATGTAATAATGGCATGACATCATCATAATGATCAAATTTAGGCAGTGAAGAATAGTAATGCGGACAGTGGATCTGAAACATATAATTAACAATAAGTGGCCTTAGCTATATAGTTATTTTCTAAAGAATGGAATTCCCTTTCAAATGAAACACTCTTGGGCGTCCTGGCCGATATATAGCTAGCTAGTAGTTGCTTTTTTGTGACCAATAACTTAAACTAGATCTAATTTTTATAATTATGAGTACAGAGATTTAAAGTAAAATATTTAAATTTCTTGAGCAAAATTTTAGGAATAATAGGCACGTAATTTTTAAAAGAATTGCTGGAAAGAAAAATAGGTAAATAGGCTCATTACTAGTAGCAGCTAGCTAGATGGTTCCATAAACAAAATTAATTTAATCAACTTTCACATGATACTGCAAAGAATCTGGTACCTACTTACATAAGTATGTGGGGATTACATCTTTGCAGTGTTGCATTTTAAATCAAATTAATGTGGCATTCATAGTTCATTATTTTGCACCTATAGGCTATAGCTATTGCTTACCTATTGTAATTAGATGGCATAGCTAAGCTACCATACATCATTTCATGCCTCTCACACTCTTTACTACTATCAATGGTAGCTAACACACGCACATGTGCTTGTGAGGCACAAACACAAGTGTTAATGATAATCTCTAATTCAGAGTTGACATGCACAGCACATTTCAGTTTAATCAGTGAATAGATAACTCGTTTTGGCATGACTATAATTACAAGATGCTGGTGACTTCACAGTTATAGCTAGCTACTGTTGCTACCCTTACAAATTTCATTAAGCATACTAACAGTTTCCCTGGACATGGATACACATACGTAGCTAGTACTACGTATATACAAACTTAAATACCATCATTACCATGCATGTTAAACTAAATAGCGGTTTCCACAGTCAACTGAGTCAAGGCATATACATAGCTTAAAGTTTCATCAACATATAATTATCTCATCAATGGACCAATTATATTGGAATACCCTGATACAGCAATTCTTCAGTATATGTATATAGAATTCCCCTTTATATTTCCTTTATTGCAAGGAAATCCTGCACCCTATACACACTAATATCAGGAAATTCAATATAGGCCCAGTGCATTTCTCTTAGCATCTTAGGCTCTAATGATGCAACACCTCATGCTGCCAGCATACGTGTATACATGATATATATTTGTGCCTTATGACTACCATTTTCAAATATCTTGTGTCAGCCATTTAATTAGTAAATATAAAGCTACTAGCTACATATTTGCTGACTTCATGTTTTTGTCTGGAAATTTCCATGTACAAATATGTAGCTATGTTATATAAAAACGAACTACGTAACATAAAAGTTAAGATTGATCTCTCAGCTAGTGCTACAAAATGTAGCTAAGGAAGCAAGGAATAAAAATATTTAGCATGACAGAGCGAACACTTAAGAGTCTGATGTGGGATAATAATAATAATCTTGCAGTCTATCGAGCTGACATAGCTGCATATTAGCTAACTCATGCCTGAACTTGATCTAGTCTCGCGGACCAGACCATTTCAGGCACAGGGCCTTATCGCTTTCAGTATAAGTGCCCGTGCCTGATACTGAAAGCGATAAGGCCCTGCGTCTGAAAAAAGGACTGGCCCACGAGACTAGCCTGAATCATTATTGTTCACCCATGCCAAGTCTTTTTAATCATTTTTCCTTACATTTTGTAGTAGTGAGAGACTAATCTCTACTCATCTTTAAAATATTTTTCATTGCAAGCGTTTACCTAATTATTGCATGTCTACAGGGTCCCAGTGGAGGAGGAACCTACTGAAAGTTAAGGGGGCCACTTACGTAGCTACACTCAAGTAATTTTCTATTGCAAAAAAATAATTCCTATGGAGAGCCTTAAAATTTAAGAGGGGCCATGGCCCCCTTATTTCTGCTGCCTATGCCACAGGCACTTTTAAAATGTGCTTAGCTAGCAACAAGGCAAAACAGCTGTACTGCAACAACTGTTACAGTAGCTAAGGCTCATGTTGTACTTGTCACATGATGCAGATCGCTGGACCGGTTTTGCAAATCCAGTTACAAATGAATAATAATCAGATAGAAAGTTTAGTTACCTTACTATCCACAAGAGTACATGATTATAATATTATTGTAGTTACATATGCCGGAATAATTATGGGAATAATAGAATCAAGAACAATGCTGGAATAATAGGACGAATTGAATTTGTGCTACAATTTAATATAAACCAAGCTGTCTTTTGCTAAAAATGTTACCTTAAAACTTTCTAGTATCCTCTGATTGAAAACACTACTGCACAAATCTTTAAAGATGTCCTAAGCCCTAATTTGCAAGCTGACAGATGTCTATGACAACATCACATGTTGAAGGCAGTGAAAAGGGCTAAGAAATGCTATGTTTGTGAGTTTATGTGTGATTATTGGAGTAATCTAAGGTAAAGGCTGATTTTTATCAAGAACAGTTGAACAGTTTGGGAATAATGGGTGAAAAATAAAAGAATTGCTGGAAAGAATGTTTGGGAATTTTAAAGCATAATATACTCAAGCCTAATTATGAAGGCAAAATTGTTTCCTGACACTTATTATCGAGCACACATAGCTACATTTATCAGAATCGACCACCTCCGTTGTTAAGATACACATTATATACGTACATATAGCTAGTGCACAACTGAGCCATCCACATGCATACAAGGAAATAATGCCATTGTTGTAGTACAGGATTTATTTATTCCTGGTGAGTCTTTTCCCCTCCAAGGGAAGTAGTAATATTACCATTGTCACAACCAGTGGACTACAAACACACTCGCTGTTTACTGAACACACTAAAACTGTTTCTTTGGTGGTTTATTAATGCATTCAGCAATAAACAAGCCCCAGTGTACGAGGATAATCGGAACAATAAGCAGAATTATACTGGTCAATAATAATAAGGCATTTAGCTACCTAGCTAATGTTTGAGAAATTATAATATTAGCAAATCTAGTTTGACATATCTAAACCACTGACTCCTACATAGCGAATGCTGGCCTTGATCGGAGGCCTTATAATTAGGCACATTGCTAATAGTGATAATTAGCTAAATATTATACTCAAGGAATAAAGGTAGCTAGAAACTTAGAATACTGATGGGTAGCTATGCTAACCTTTTTGGTGGCATTCAAAGCTAAAAAAGAAATATGTGCACAGCACACATGGCATGCAGACTCAGTAGCTAGCTAGACAGTAGCTAAGGGTGAGCCAAATATGCCAGCATAATTTTGAGAATAATCTTGATGAGAATTATTCTAGAATTATAGGATCTTCGTTTACTTAGCATAATTTTGGAATTATATAGGATTCTATCAGCATTATGGAAGAAAAGATCACAATAACCACCAAGCTACGTAGCTACATAATGTCAATTCACAAAGGTTCTTTGTTCTTTGGATATTAACAGTCAGTTCCTACACTTTATGATATCAGTGCAACATATGTTGCTATGCTTAGCTACGTATATAGCTACACTAGCTAGAATTTTAAGAATAAGTACTGTAACAGTACTTAAAACATCAGAAATTTTAAGAATTATAGGCTGATACTTTTGGAGAATAATAGGTAACATTTTTGAGAAATTCTGGAAAGAATAATAGGTAATTTAAAATTTAAAAGCATAATAGGTTCAGGCTTAACAGTAGCTAATGTCAAACAAAGCCTCTTTGTCATACGTACGTAGCCAGTATAAAGCTTTGAAACTTTGCTCTAAACCAAAACTCTGAAATAATAACACACAATCATTTCATCTTCGGAAACAAAGTATGTGTTTATTAGAGGATTTTTATTTACGTCTATTCAGTATGTGTACTACTGTTAAAAAGTTGCACGTACCTAAAATCAATTGACTTACATCGTCTTACAACTCAGTGAATTTCCAAAAATCACTCAGTTCAGTAAAACTATAAAAATCATGAATTATCAAGCAGTTATGCTCAAAAGAACAGTGTGTGGAAGGTTTCTGCAAATCTGGTCACAATTAATAAATTTTCTGTTTCCGTCAGGAAGCTTTGGCGAAGGGAATGTTTGATGAATTTGACGAATCAGAGTGAATTCATCAAAATTTAACTCCAAATAAGCACCTTTATACAAAGCCTTTACATGGACAATGTCAAGCAATTCGTCAAACTTTTGTTTTGACAATTGTTGCGAGTTGGAATTTGCCAAACTTTAACAACATCAAAGTTTCCTGATATAGCTACGGTATCCACTCATTGACAAGTAGCATGCAGGCAGGTGGTACATTTACCAGCACTATTTCATTTAATTTATTGGATAGAAACTTTGTAAAACAACTGAATTTCCCTAATTCCCTATTCCTGTCGACTGCCCCCAGTTCATTCTGTGCTGCAACCTCATGCATAGGGCTGTCTCAGGTAATAATAATCCAAGGAATGCTTACTGAAGACGGTGAGTTGCAATAGCTGGACAGGAAACAGGGAATTTATTTGGACAGGAAACAGGGAATTTATTTGGAGTGGTTTTAGTTTTGTTTGACAAATCAGGCATGCACATGTCGATTAGCTATGTCCCAAGTGGGCGTGGGCTTGGGCTTACCATTGATAGGTGCATACGTAATTATTGTACAATAGATGTAAAGTAATAAACTCACGTGAGGCACCCACCACGCTTGTTTGTGAAAGGCAAACAGGAGCACCTGGGCACTAATAGCTAACTCCAAAACAATTTGTTTAAGGTAGAAAGTTTCCACGTGCAGCGGAGTTGCAACGTAGCTCTGCAGTAAATCATTTCCAATTATCCAACTGAGGGAATTCCACTTAAGGAAATTGCGTGATGCAACCATACGTAGACTGATACTCCACGGGATCGAACTACTGGCTACGACAGATCTGCTTAGCGAACCGGCGTGCAGAGACTGAAATGAAGTTCTGGTTATATTTTATTAGTAAGTTGCTAGTCATCTATAAGCATAGCTAATCAAGAATACTGAGGGGCGTAGGAACAGGGTGCCACGGGCGGTTAGACTACTGTTCGAGCCACCTTACAGGCAACAGAGAAGCCCAGGCGAAGGCAACTGTAGATAAAATTATGCATAAGCATCCCTACAACTTCCAACGAGATGGTGTAACTAGTCTGCGTTTACACAACTAACGTAATAATGCCGAACAGCCATACTGGGCCTCAGGGCTACAAAACTGTTATGTTCAACCGTCCCTTTTCTGTGTGCGCTATTCAAGATCTGTTGGAATTTCTATAATAATTATTACGTTAGGAGAGCTAATCTGAAACTATAGAGACTGAAAATTAGGTCAAGTTTTCATGCAAAGAATCTCAAGTATGCAGCCAGCAGTCATAATAATGAATTTATTCAAGACCTGTTTTTTCTAGTCTGTTCACATATACATTTGGAAAACCTCACAAACTGCATTAAAGCTGCCTTTTGCATAGTATCGTGTGGCCAGACCTCTTTTCGCTTACTAGATAATAAGTATACCTGTGCCGAAACAAGTCACAGGCGTGACTGGGATCTCCTACACACCACCGACTAAGTAGCTAGTGATTGTTAATTGTTGGCACGTGACTAGGGTTGATATTTCAAATTACCCATATATGCATTTCCTATTTGGCCAGAAACTTGTCCCATACCAGCATGGCTTTAATACCACCCATATATATATAATTATTAGCATCAATATACTGCAGCTCTACCAGCTTGTCAGAATAACTACGTATATACATACAGCGAGCGATGGTCTCTGTGTGATAAACCCTATTTTCTCAGGCCGAGTCACATACGCATGGCAGTTTCATTATTGTGTATAGCTACATACATATGTGTGCTCAGATATCTTCATAAAATAAGATATCGCTGTTACACTTTCCTTGACCTACGTAGCTGATGAGGCGTACACATAGTGTGTATAGTGATGTATGTATGTCATCTTGATAGAAATCCTAAGTATGTATTTCATGCATTGTGGATAAAATTAAATGTATTGATACAAACACCATGTTTGCATACAAATTAATTTATACATAAATAATGTTGTAAAAATTTGCATGTTAGTTAGCAAATGCCTGTTAAAAATGAGGAGTTGTGATCCAAGTAGGTATGTACGTAGTAAGCTACTATTTCTATTTGTGAGCATGGGGGATTTTTTCAGTCAAAGCTGGAGTCCTTATGCATACACAAATATTTAGATCATGTGGAGGAGTATGTAACTGCATCCTGTTGTTTACTTTGATCTAATAACTAATTTTTAGATAGAAGATTCATTACAAGCCTTACATGGGTTAGGGAGAGCACCATAGTATGCACTTCTGATCACCACAATTTAGTTTTCCCTTTGTCTGTATATATATAGTCTATATAGGAAATATGTATGTAGGTTTGTGTGTGTGTGTGTGTGTGTGTGTGTGTGTGTGTATGCATGTGCGTGCGTGCGTGCGTGTGTGTGTGTGTCCACCTCTGAACAAGCTAATAAGCTTCATTATTAATGTGAATTAAAGCCTGTGTGATCAATTAGACAATGTATTAACTATGTTAATGCATTCCAAACTCTTTATCAAAATTTACAATAGCCTTCGTGTACGTATAAACATCCATTTTTTGATTTTAGCACTTATACATAGAGCTACGGAATAATAGTTGCATTGATTTTGTTATGATGTGTAACTATACTAATTTGGTGATTTATTTTCTGTTTTGGTGGTTACAGTTCTGATCATCAACAACCTGCTGATGTTACTACTGACTACTCAATTGTTTGATTTTGATCAGTCACTAAATGATACCATATGTATTAATGTACGTAAGTCTTATAAATGGTGCATCTAATCATAACATGTACGTGTGTATGCTTTTAAAACACTATATACCTATGTACAATTACATTTCAGCTATGTATGTAGTTGAAGAGTACATACGTCCACTGAATAATTTTGTGCATATATAACTTCAGATTTGTAGAGGAGGCATCATGCATTCTTAAGCAGTAAATATTTCATCTAAATAAGTAGCTAGTGTTATTCTTAACTCACATTAAAATCACAACATTTCATTCATGTTATACCTATCTATGTACTATGTACCATCAAAAGCATCCAAATCAATAGGTAACATCAACAACCAGTTATGTAGTGATATACAGCCAGCTACAGGTAGCTCTTCAATGGCAGCCAGCATAGCCAATGAAACACAACTAGGCACTCATGGACGTCAAGATGAAAAATCCTTTCGCTTGGATAAAAAATTTCAATAGCTTCCCCTTGGCTTTAGCTACTACGTATGTATGTATGTTGATATCAAAGTTATGTATAACCATTGCTTTTTTGATTGGCCTCACACATTTTACAGCCAAAATGTTTTTGTCTAAGACATGTCTAAAAATATTTTTCCTTGTATTTCTCCAAGAATAACTGTACGTATATCCCTCAATCATCATGAGTCTTGTTATGTAGCTGGTAACATACATAGCTTATATATGTACTGTACGTATGTTAGGATTTAGTGGGATAGCAAGAAGCCAAGAACTTTATACGTAGACCTCTTTTGGAAAATCTCATACACTTTCATACACTGTATGTATGTACGTACATATTACGCACAACTCGTGCGTGCACCATTTCAATATACAGATTTCTATTATAGTGCATGTGTGTATGGATACTATAAGTCTGCTTTTGTTGAGGCTGCTTTCTGAGGCCTGTCAGACCTCAAAGTTTTTGGGTCACTTATAACCATCAGGTGCTTCTGATTGGGATCTCATTATTATTGGATATACGTATGTGACCGACCGGCTCTGCAAAAACCCTCCATGTTTGTACGTACATATATTTTACATGCCATTACAAAAATAGCTACAAACTCCTGATACTTGCATCAACTTTTAATTGCTTTGCATTGATGATTTGTACAATTTTTATGGTGTTAGCTACTGACAAGATACAGTGCCAGAGTTATACTTCTAAAAATGGGTCAAAATTTGCATGCTAACATGGAGAGGTTTCACAGATGTAGCTACCATATACACTGCAAAATTTTGATTTATGTACGTACATGCAGATGTAGCTACGTACGTACGTATGTATATCAAGTTAAATATTGATATCTGTGTACAAACTAAGGGAGCTTGGGAAGTCAACTTATTGGTGTTAAGGATTAATTAAGAAACTTTTCTCAAAAACATATGTAGCTACTACATACACATGTGCATACATAAAATATACTAATTTAAAAAAAAATTATTGTACTAAAATTATATGTAGTTTGTGACATGATTAAATTTTCATAGGTACATAATTATTAACTATGTATACTAGTTAAAGCACCGTGGTGGGTGCATTACATGAAATATAGCACGAGGGCGTGGTCGAGAGCACAAGGCACAGCCGAGTACCATATTAGCCTCAAGACCACATCCGAGTGCTATATTTTGCGTAATGTATGAGCGCACGCGGCGCTTTAACTGGCTTAATGTACAAGCATACCGTGCACATTATGGAATATAAAGTACACCTTTTACTTTGGTCTTAGATGGCTTCATACATTAAGTATAGGTTAAAGCATTGCCGCGAGTGCTATACGTGAAATAAAGCACGAGGCGCGCGGCCGAGATGCTAATAAAGCACGAGGCGAAGCCGAGTGCTTTATTAGCATCGAGGCCGCGCGCCAAGTGTTTTATTTCGCGTACAGCACGAGCAAGGCAATGCTTTAAATGATTTATAGAATTTCCTAGCGAAACGCTTCGTGCTAGCTGGCTCATTATATGGCTTAACTGGTGGTAGCTCAAGTAAGTTTAATTTATACACGGATATTGCCACGTGTACGCATCGGCGCGCATTTTTAGCAAGGCTTGCAGCTCTATTTCAGGCGTGATCCTCTTGTTCGCATTAGTGTTTAAGAAAACACGTAGATAGCGCGTTCTCTCTCGTTTTGTATTGGTGTTTATTACACAACGGGTTACACAAGACACGTATTGATGGAAGGCTAGCCGCATTGTGTTGTTTACAGTCTCTCTACGAATCAGTGCGCTGGAATGTTAACACCTTCCAGGTGGGGTTGTTTACACAGTTCCATGCATAACTGTACTTTATTAAGCTTTGAAGTTTCATAAAGTACTGTCTGGCCAAATAAAGTACACTTCACACCTCAACTGTACTTTATGGCAAATAAAGTACACTTTTGCCCTTTGATCCTCCCACGCAAAATTCTATAAATAATATTAATGTACTTATTATCATTACCCTAATAGAGATCAGATGAGATTATTATGATGGAATTTACAAGGATTGAGAATGTTCATGGAAAGACTAAAGTAGCCTACAATGTGACGTCAAGCAGTAAGTTATAGTATTTGCACATGTGCATTATTTTTAACCAGCACATAAATATCAAATTTCCATTCACATGTATTGAAGCCTCAATGATCGATCTAGTGCTTAAGCATGAACATATGATGATGACACTTGTATTTGAGGGCACTTGTATTTATGAAAATTAATCCACTATTGCTAAACTGTTCTATTAGAGTATTTTGATTATTAGACAGCTCTAGATCTACTAGAGTATATTTATAGATTTATAGTAACATGATTACCGTACCTCCAATTGGGATCTGTAAAATGCGGCGGGACTATGGGCCTACCACCCCACCTTCTGAGCCGCCCCTGCTATAAATCATTGATGGATGTGGTGAGTGCAAGTGCAATTATTTGCAAGTGTCATTTCCCTGTGTTGACAAAGTTTAAAATTTTGGTCTAAGTCCAATCTACCTACAGAAATATAATACATAGTAAACACGCTTCTTGAGTGGATTTTAACATTTCTGATCTCAATTGTACAGCTACATACGTAATTATGTGTACATACATAAAGAAATTACTTATAATTTAATATTAATAGGAGGGGTGGTTGGTGATGGCTTATCTAGTAAAAGAGCAAATGTAATGATGAAGGAAAATAACATTTTTGAGGTACATTTTACATACATATATGCATACATATGTAGCTAGATAAAATTAATACGTAGCTCTTGCAGTACATATATATTAATGTATTACATGTACGTATTTAATGTGTAATTGTAATCTACTATATAAAGCTGAAATGACGTCTGTCCGTCCGTCTGTCTGTCTGTCTGTCTGTCTGACCGTCACGTCGATAGCTCAGTGGTTTCTGCGTCGATCGACGTGGGACTTGGTTTGTGTACAGCTGTGGTCTCTGGCATGTGAATGCACGTTTAAATAAGTTTCTAACAGCCCTCAGTTGGGCACACGATCGCTTCAAAGACACTGCTGTCGTTCTTTTTGCCATCATTTTCGGTCGCGTAAGGTTTTAAAATCTGTGTAGCCTCGCTTCAACCTTAGCCACGAAAACATGCTATGGCTCAAACGATTCGCCATTCAATGAAGAGCAAAAAATCTAAACTGGGAGCCAGTAGCCAACGTGGTCGCCGAGTTATGGTTGTTTTTCTACAGGTAAGCGTGACGACCGCGTGATAACGTTAATTTAGCACTGGCAGGAAGCTCCATTAGACTACTCAGGGCCATGCAGCCTATTGCCTACAGCTCTAAATAATCATGCAGGTAAACACTTACTTGGTTTAAAGCCTGGGCAAAGCCTAAGTTGCGACGGGCCAAGCCAAGCGTTGCCAATCGATAAGTGGGCGTGTCCGTCGATCGAAAATTTAAGATGCAGCAGGCTACTTCAGCAGTACAATTACAGACCTATAGGTGTAGATTAGATCGTCTATACAACAGCGATATAGCGATAATTATACATTGGCTATTCAGTACACTATAAAGCTGGCAGGCTGTTAAATAAACAATAAAACCCCCTAGGCATGCAGAGGTTTTATGGCTGCTAATTCTGGTACAGCCTACTACAAGGTGTTAAATGTAAACAACGCATGAAGCTTTATAAGAGACTATAGGTAGGCATAGGGCATATATAGGAGTCTAGGTAGGCATGGGAGAAGGTGGGCACAGGGAACTAGGAAGCTATAGGAGTCTACGTAGACATATAGTGACATATGTAGAAGACTGTAGGTATCTAAATAGGCATAGGAAACTATAGGTAAGCATAGCTAGACTAGATCCAGAGACTTAAGCATTGATAATCTTAGGGACATCATGCATTTAGCTATGGGCATATGCTGTCAGCTGGCACTGCCTGCCTACTATGCAAGGTGTTACAAAATAAACAGTGGAACCATGCACATAAGGTGATGTGCATAGTGTTTAAGAAGGTGTTAAATTGTCAATAAAATATTAGTGTGGCTCATAACTGAGAGCAGTGGGCATATGCATGACTATACATGATAGCAGTAGGCATGCATTGGAAAGTCTATAAAGCATGGATGCAGGTACCTTTAGGCTATATAGGTTGCCATGCTATTAGATACAGGTCAGTAGGATGCTATAAGCACTTAGTGTAAACTATAACAAGTGTTTCAAGCAATGAAAGGCTATAAGCTACATATGCATGCAGTGATTGGATGTGTAGGTGAACTAAGGACAGTAAGGTAGCCACAGGATACACATATACAGGCATGGGGGCTCTATAGATAGCCAATGCAGGCATGGTATAGACTATAGGCATAGGAGATCGTAATGGCCCGCCATTGTATAGCAATTGACTAGCTTATTTATTTAGCAACATGCACACACATGCTATAGGCACTTAGTGTAAACTGATCATGACAGTGTTTCAAGCAAAAGATGGCGTAAGGTTTATCTGCTTAGCTACGCCCATGTACCTGCACGATAGGGCAGGTAAACTTGCTATCTATCTATCTACTATATAAAGCTGAAATGACGTCTGTCCGTCTGTCTGTCGGCCGTCACGTCGATAGCTCAGTGGTTTCTGCATGGATCAACGTGGGACTTGGTTTGTGCACAGCTGTGATATCTGGCATGTGAATGCACGTTTCAATAAGTTTCTAAGAGGCCTCTGCTGTATAGGAGTGTATATGCATAAGAGACTTAGAGTCTCGGTAGGCATAGGAAACTAGGTAACATAGAAGACTATAGGACCATAGGTAGGCATAGGAGTCTAGGTAGGCAGGCATACATAAGAGACTATAGAGACTTAAACTAAACTACGTTAAGCATTGACAAGCTTAGGGGACATCATGCATTTAGCAAAGCGGCCTACACCCTGCACGACAGGGCAGGTACACTTGCTAGTCTACTATATAAAGCTGAAATGACGTCTGTCCGTCTGTCTGTCTGACCGTCCCGTCCATATCTCAGCTGTGTCTACATGGATCGATGTGAGGCTTACACTAACCGATAGCTATGTCCTCTGGCATATGCAAGTTTGTTTCAAAAGGTTTCTAAGCGCTATAGTTTGCCCTCCCCAATGTTAAATAGGCCAAATGGTAAGCAATTTCGCCATCATTTTAGGTCGCGTAAAGTTTTAAAATATCTGTAGCCTCGCTTGAACATTAACCACGGAAACATACTATAGCTCAAACGAATCGCTATTTAATGAACAACAACATAATCTAAACTGGGAGCCAGTAGCCTACGTGGTTTCCGAGTTATGGTTGTTTTTCTATAGGTATGCGTGACGACCGCGTGATAACACTGGCAGAGAGACTGAGCCATTAGGCTACTCAGCGCCATGCAGTGTATTGCCTACAGCACTAAATAACCATGCAGGTAAACACTTACTTGGTTAAAGCCTGGGTAAAGCCTGAGTTGCAGCAGGCCAAGCCAAACGTTGCCATCGATAAGTGGGCGTGTCCGTCGATCGAAATTGTTAGCCGGATGCAGCAGGTTACTTCAGCAGGACCAGGAATACAATTAGCTACATGCAAGCCTAGGTATAGGTTAGATCGTCTACAACAGCGCTAACTACATTGGCTATTTAGTAGACTATAAAACTGGTACAGCCTACAAGGTGTTGAATAAACAATGAAACCCCCTAGGCATGCAGACAAGGTTTTATGGGTGCTAATTCTGGTACAGCCTACTACAAGGTGTTAAATGTAAACAATGAAGCTTTATATGAGACTATATAGGTAGGGCAGGCATCTATAGGAGACTAGGTAGGCACAGGGAACTAGGAAACTATATAGGTAGGGTATAGGCATAGGTGAAATAGGAGACTATAAGTAGGCCTAGGAAACTATAGGTAGGCCATAGGAGTCTAGGTATAGGCATAAGAGACTAGATCTAGAGACTTAAGCTACATAGTTAAGTTTTCACAATCTTAGGGACATCATGCATTTTGCTAATCAATATAGCTAGATCAAGCTGTCAGCTGGCACTGCCTGCATACTATGCAAGGTGTTAAATAAACAGTGAACCACATAAGGTGATATGTATAGTGTTTTAGAAGGTGTTAAATAGTCAATATAAATATTAGTGTACATGGCTCATAAGAGCAGTTGGCATATGCATGACAACCTGATAGCAGTAGGCATGCATTGGTAAGTCATGCACGCAGTATAGCTATAGTTGTCATGCTATTAGATATACATAGGTCAGTATAGGATGCTATAGGCACTTAGTGTAAACTAACACTGAAGTGTTTCAAACAATGAAAGGCTGTAAGCTACATGCAGTAAATGGATGTGTAGGGACAGTAAGGTAGCCATAGGTAGGCTTGGGGGCTCTATAGGTAGCCAATGCAGGCATGGTACAAACTATATGCATGGGAGATCATAATGGTCCACCATTGTATAGCAATTGACTAGCTTAATGCTTTATATTTGTTTAGCAACATGTGCACACATGCTAGCTATATAGGCACTTAGTGTAAACTGATCACGACAGTGTCTCAAGCAAAAGATGGCTTAAGGTTTATCTGCTTAGCTACGCCCATGAACCTGCACGATAGGGCAGGTAAACTTGCTAGTCTAGCTATATAAAGCTGAAATGACGTCTGTCTGTCTGTCTGTCTGTCTGACCGTCACGTCGATAGCTCAGTGGTTTCTGCATGGATCCACGTGGAGACTTGGTTTACCCGTACAGCTGTGGTCCTCTGGCATGTCCAAGTACACGTTTCAAATAAGTTTCTAACAGCCCTCAGTTGGGCCTCACGAGCGCTTCAATAGACCACCGCTGTAAGTTCAATTTTGCCATCATTTTCGGTCGCGCATAATGTTTTAAAATCTGTGTAGCCTCGCTTCAACCTTAGCCACGGAAACATGCTATGGCTCTAACGATTCGCCATTCAATGAAGAGCAAAAAAATCTAAACTGGGAGCCAGTAGCCAACGTGGTCGCCGAGTTATGGTTGTTTTTCTACAGGTATGCGTGACGACCGCGTGATAACGTTAATTTAGCACTGCAAGGAAGCTCCATTTATAGCTGTAGGCTACTCAGGGCCATGCAGCCTATTGCCTACAGCTCTAAATGCAGGTATGCAGGTAAATACTTACTTGATTTAAAGCCTGGGCAAAGCCTAGAGTTGCAGTAAACCAAGCCAAGCCAAGCGTTGCCAATCGATAAGTGGGCGTGTCCGTCGATCGAAAATGTTAAGATGCAGCAGGCTACTTCAGCAGGAATACAATTAGCTACATGCAAGCCTATAGTATAGATTAGATCGTCTATACAACAGCGCTATAGCGTTATACATTGGCTATTCAGTAGACTATAAAGCTGGTACAGCCTACAAGGCTGTTAAATAAACAATAAAACCCCCTAGGCATGCAGAGCCGTTTTATGGCTGCTAATTTTCTGGTACAGCCTATACTACAAGGTGTTAAATGTAAACAATGAAGCTTTATAAGAGACTATAGGTAGGCATAGGGCATAGGAGTCTAGGTAGTAGGAGACTATAAGACTATAGGTATAGGCACAGGGAACTAGGAAACTAGGTAGATATGCATAGGGGCAGGCATAAGAGACTAGGAGTTTAGGTAGACATAGGAGACTATAGGTATCTATAGGCACATGAAACTAGGAAACTAGGTAGGCATGCATAGGAGTGTATAATATATAGGCAGGTACAGGAGACTAGGAGTCTAGGTAGACATAGGAGACTAGGTAGGTAGGCATACGTAAGAGACTATAGAGACTTATATTATTATATTTTATTTTAAGCATTGACAAGGTTAGGGGACATCATACATTTAGCAATGTGGCCTACACCCTGCACGACAGGGCAGGTACACTTGCTAGTATATATATATAAAGCTGAAAAGCCATCTGTCTGTCTGTCTGTCTGTCTGTCTGATCGTCCCACCGATATCTCAGCTGTATCTGCACGTCTTTTGGAATCATGTAGTATGTTTGTATGAGTCTTCAAGTGCTAATGTTCGTCCACACGAGTGTGCTAAAGGCACAGATGTAAGCTAAAACAGCCATTAATCGCTAACGGATTTTGCTCAGCTGGTAGTGCAACTGACTGTTAAGCTCAGGATCCCAGGTTGGAGTCCTGCGAGCGGAATTTTTTTCTCGGTTTATAAACTATTTGTAACGTGTGTACCAACATATGGCGCGATTGTATGCGCCATATGTTGCATACAATGTTGACATGCCTCAGCCTACACGACAGGGCAGGTACATTTTGCTGGTATATATATATATATATATATATATATATATATATATATATGTAAGAGGGAGGGTGGTGCAGCTATATGTTCCATTAGGACACAGGCAGTAGTGCTATGTCTTCAATTAGGCCCCTATTTGGTGAATGTTAGTTTCTCATCCGCTGCCTGCATGCCTCTTTCACTACCTGCATCCTTTTCAGAGTAAGTGCCTAAATAAACTCTTAATTATGGGCACTACCACAGGAAATTGCTAACGAAATTTTGGACCCGATATACTATTGTTTTAACCCCGATTTTTCGCTCGATTCAGGCACATACAGACCATGTAAAATAACTCCGATGTGGGACAGATGAATTCGGACTTACCCGATTCAGTGACTGTATTTGTTCGTCTTTGCCATACAAATACTCCGATTTTGGTACGTTTTGCTCAGTATCCGATTATCAAACACGGCGTGACAGCTTCATCGTTCACCTATAGTGTATTTTGGCGATTACTAAATTTAACGATTACATTTAAAGTGCACTACAAAAAGATTTTAAACAGTACAAATGAAAATGGTTAGTTTAGTTTCAAGTGTTCTACAGCTCTTATCCATGTCAGCAGCCTTCCTTTTCCATAAGCAACACTATCAAAAGTACTAACAATAACAATAAAAACTTAAAATATTGCTCACATTTTGCCATCCAACAAGTTTCTCTTTTGAAGCACTAATTTCATCCTATGGCCATTAACAAAAATAATCAACAAAAGAACAAAGAAAACTAATCACTTACATCTTGTAATCATATCACCCATTTTGTTTTCGCAGTATGTACTTCATCCAGTGTTCATATCTATCAAAATAATTACTAACAAAAAAACAGACAAAGGTGACTGTGTACATTTTGCCATCATATCACCCAGTTTCTTTTTCAAAATACTTCATCCAGTGTTTATATCTATCAAAATAATTACCAACAAAAAAGAACAGACAAAAATGACATGCCATCGTATCACCCAATTTCTTTTTCAAAGTACTTTATCCAGTGTTCATATCTATCAAAATAATTACAAAAGAACAGACAAAAATGACATGCTTACATTTTGCCATCATATCACCCAGTTTCTTTTTCAAAGTACTTCATACAGTGTTCATATCTATCAATGTAATTACTAACAAAAGAACAGACAAAAGTGACTGCTCACATTTTGCAAACGTATCACCCAGTTTTATTGAGTTCTGATGACTGGCAGGAGTGCTGGTCACAGGAAAGACACCATTCCCATCAGCGAAGCTGCCGCTGCTCTGAATGGAGGGCCTTCAATAAGGAAGAGAACCCTGCTGCATCCTCGCGGATGTCTCCCGGGAAATTCGTCGAACAGTGTGGGCAATACAGGGAATTCTGCAAGGGGTACGCGATGGTTATAACAGGTAGGGGCTCACCCATTCCTTCGTGAACATGTGGCACTGTAGGCTCCACCTCCACGGTGGTTGGTGGTTCTTCTGCTACTGTTGTTGATGTGGTGGATGTCTCCTCTGTCCCCACGGTGGCCTCCACCACGACGATGGGCTACTCTTCCGCAGGGGTTGCCATCTCTGTGATGATCTCCTCTGCTGGGGTCTCGTATCCACGATGACCTTCTTCTATGCCGGGGTCTCTGTCTCCACGGTACTCTCCTTTTCTGAGGTGTCCCCATCTCCACAGTAACTACTTCTGCCGGTCGTATGTTGGTATCGTTCGTCTCCTCTATCGTGATGGTCTCCGTCTCTTCTTCCTCTTCCTCTGAGTCGGAAGGTGGTACGACGCTGGGGTCGAGATGACTAAACTTGGTTCTCCAGTTTGGGTGCTCCTTTAGGAATCTCAGTTTGGGTCCCTTCGTGTTGTGGGCGGTCTTCTTGCTCTTCAACTGTCTGGCAATCTCCACATTTGAATCGGTCCCCACGATGAACATGGCCCTGATGAACTCCTGTTCCGTCTCGCCGTCCCAGTGCCATGGTTGTGAGTCCACGGACGTCTTCAGTGAGCTCTCCTCCACCAGACGGGCTGAGTGGACGGCCACGTGTTTGTTTCTGATGCACATGGATCTTCTCCTGGACGACTGGAATATCTCCTCTCAGTAGTCACACAGAAAGGCTCCACGTTTGATGTCCTTCTTCATCACCTTGCCTGTGTGCACGCGATTCACATGGGTACTCGCCTTTTTCTTATCCTGAAATTCCTCCCCACAGTCTGCACAGACGTAATACACCCACATCACCTTGATGGTCCCTCATGTGCCTTTGTAGACTGGAGTATAGATGATAAGAGACGCCACACACTGGAGAGGTAAATGTCGTTTGTGTTGGGTGGGTGATGACAATCCTGAATCCTCTTGTCGTTGTTGTCATTGTTGTTGTTGCTGCTGAGTCAGCCGTTGACCTCTCCTCACATGATGTACGTTGCTGTTGTCAATTCAATGGTTGCCCTCCTTTCTTCACGTTAGTCCTCCAAGCTGGTGAGGCTGTTAATGCTGGACTCTAACGCTACTTCTGCCGGTGTCTTCCATAGTAGTCTTCTTCTCCTCGGTTCCATTGTTGTAGTCAATGTTACAGGCATGATATTTCAATTTAATTAAATGCTTCACAGTCAGGTACTACAGAGCAAAGACCAAGTACTGTACAGGAAATAGAATAGCCAATCAAACGTAAGTATTCATCTGATCAAGGCTTACCAGTTGCCACCTGTTCCGAATTTTATCCTCCTTCATATATGCTTCTTAGCGATTGTGATATCTCGCGGGTTCCGGTTCTTAAACAACACTAACACGAGGACATATATATCAACAATCTATTTATAGCACATTCAAATCACGTGATCCCTATATATATTACAATCCTCCCTCCTAATGAGAGACATCCTATGGCTTCTACAAAACTTAACATGTATACACAACCATTTGCACGTTTACAAAAAATTTTACATGTTTTCTATTGTGTGTGTGTGTGTGTATGTATGTATGGTACCTGTGTGCATCAGTCTCAATTGGCCGGAGATTCATTATGGATATGATGGCAAAAGGTGGTCAACGTGAATCTTTTTAGTTTTCCCTTGTACGTTTACTTGGTACGTCAGTGATCCTAATCTGTTTTCAATGATGCCATCATTCCATTTTACGTTCTTTGAATTAAACTCTTTTACTTGAACTCTGTCACCAGTGTTGAATTCACGTCTTTTTGCATTGGGAGAGTCATGAGATTTCTTTTGCTGCCGTTGTTGATGTTCTATTGTTTCAGCTAAGTTTGGATGGATTAAGGATAGCTTTGTTCTTGGAGAACGTTTCAGAAATAATGATGCCGGTGTTACTCCTGTAACTGTGTGCGGTGTGTTCCTGTAAGCATACAGAAAGTTTGCTAAACGGTGGGCCATTGGTAAGAAGGCTCCTTTTTGTAAAACCTGTTTCTCTAGATTTCGTTTTAGGATTTGAACTGATCTCTCTGCTGCCCCGTTTGAAGCTGGGTGGTATGGTGGCACCAAGGTGTGCCTCACTCCGTTTCTCTTTAAAAAACTTTTGAAAGCTGAAGAAATAAACTGGGGCCCATTGTCTGTGACTATTTCTTCAGGTAGGCCGTATGATGCAAACAATGTTCGTAGTATTTCGCATGTCTTTTCAGCTGTTGTACTATTTAAGTTGAAGACCTCTAACCATTTAGAATGACTGTCTATGACAACCAGAAATGTGTGATTTCCTTTTTGTGCAAAGTCAATGTGAAGTCTTTGCCAAATTCGTGTTGGCCATTCCCATGTGTGCAGTGGGGCGGTTGGTGGCATGTTTCTTACTGCAGCACATATTCCACATGATTTCACTTTGGCCTCGATTTCTTTGTCTAATGTGGGCCACCACAGGTAACACCTGGCTAATGATTTCATCTTACAAATGCCAGGATGTTCTTCGTGTATTTGGTTCAATAGTCGCTCTCTGAATTTTTCAGGAATTACCACACGAACACCCCATAGAATACAACCTTTTTCGACTGTGAGCTGATCCTTCCTGGTATAGTATGGCTTAAGGTCTTCAGCTTCTGGTAAGTGATTTATTTTGTTTGGCCACCCTTGCGAGGTAAATTGTAAAACTTTTGATAATAGTGTATCATGCCTTGTCTCTCGCTCTATATCTTCTGACCATATGGGTAATTCATCAAGGTATGTTGTTTGAAATATACCATCTTCATTTTCAGTGTCTGATTCACTCGGGTTTGCTGGTAATCTCGACATTGCATCGGCATTAGCATTCTCTTCAGCTTTGCGGTATACAATATTGTATTGATACCCAGCTAATATCAAGGCCCACCGTTGCATACGTGCTGCGGCAAGGGTTGGTATGCCAGCTTTAGGATTGAGTATTGACGTTAGGGGCTTGTGGTCTGTGAATAGGGTGAATACTCGACCATATAGGTATTGATGGAATTTGCGCACCCCGAATATTAAGGATAAAGCTTCTCGCTCTATTTGTGCATAGTTTTTCTCTGCTGAACTCAACGTTCTTGATGCAAATGCCACTGGTCGTTCATTTCCATTTTTATCATGCTGTGACAATACCGCACCTACACCGTACGGTGAGGCATCACAAGCTAACTGTAGCGGTTTTGTTGCATCGTAATGTGCTAATGCTGGACTATCAACTAAAGCTTGTTTGCTTTTTTCAAAAGCCTGTTGGCATGCCTGAGACCATTCCCACTTTTGACCTTTACTCTGTAACTGATTTAGTGGTTGTATCATAGACGAAAGATTTGGTAAAAAGCGACCATAATAGTTTAACAACCCTAAGTAAGATTTTAACTCACTCAGATTCTTGGGTGTGGGGGCATCTACTATCGCTTTGACCTTTGCCTCAGTGGGGTGGAGTCCAGATGCATCGATTCTATGCCCCAAGTACTCCACACTCTTCTGCAGGAACTGACATTTATCCAAGCGGATCTTTACTCCATGGTGTTGTAGGCGTTGTAAGACTTCTTCTAATGTTTCGATGTGTTCTGTCTCATTCTTGCCAGTGACCAATATGTCATCCAAGTAGCAAATAGTGTTGTTCACCCCTTGCAGTATTTGATCCATAGTAGCCTGAAAAATAGATGGTGCACTTGAAACACCAAAAGGAAGTCTTGTGTACCTATAAAGGCCTTTGTGTGTATTGATTGTGAGGTATTCTTGTGAGCCTTCATCAACTTGCAATTGCTGGTATGCTTGTTTTAGGTCTAGTTTTGTGAACAACTTTCCACCAGCGAGTGTAGAAAATAGGTCTTGTACTGTTGGTAATGGGTATCCTTCTTGTTTGACCCATGGGTTGATAGTAACTTTGTAATCGCCACACAATCTGATCGTTTTGTCTGGTTTTGGAACAAGTACTACTGGTGTGGCCCAACTGCTGTGTTCAACCTTTTCTAAAATTCCTTGTTGTTCAAGGGAATCCAACTTTGTTTCCAGAGGTTTCTTGAGTGCATATGGCACTGGTCTAGCTTTCCGATAGACTGGCTTAGCCTGCTCCTGTAAAGTAATGTGCGCTTTCATGTTGATGATCTTGCCATTGTTTTCATCAAATAACTTGGAATATTTGTCTGTTAGCCTTTTCACCGGATCCGTTTCCTGTACTGTAAATACCTCTGACCAGTTCAGTTTAATGTGTTCCAGCCAGTTTCTTCCTAACAGTGGAACCTTGCTGCCTTTCACTACTACCAATGGTAGAGTCATTGTTTGTGCCCCATACTTAACAGAAACTTGTGACTCTCCTAGTAGGTCAAGTTTATCACCTGAATAACTTCTAAGTGGCCTTGTTCTGGTGAGATGCCGTTTTGTTAGAATTTTGTTGTACAGTGTTTCAGGGATAATAGATACCGCAGCACCTGTGTCTAGCTGCATGTTCACCTTGTGACCCTCTATTTCTATGTCTACAGTGTATTCCGCTTTGTTAGATTTGGTCACTGCATAAATACCATTTAGATTTAGAACATCGTCAGGCTCTTCAATTTGATGCATGCCTTCTCTGGAACGACATTTTTTTGCTAAGTGGCCTATCTTGCCACATTTATGGCACTTTGCTGTTCTAAATCTGCAAGCTTCTGCTCTGTGGTGTCCTCCACAGCGATAGCAACTTTTGTTGGTCTCTCCTACTAAAGGTCGATTTGAAGCACCTTGTTTTTGTTTCGTATGGACTTTAGGGTTATCACTTACTGCTTGGACCTCTGTCTCTTCTGCTGCTTTCAGCTCAATTGTGTTACGTTCAGCCAACTCCATTGCTTGGGCTATCTCACTTGCCTTTTTGAAAGTGAGTTTGTCTTCTGCCAATAGCCTCTTCTGTATGGATTCTTGGCGAAGCCCACAGACGAATTGGTCGCGGAGTGCATCATTTAGAAATGTGCCAAACTCGCAATGTGTCGACAATCCTTTCAACGTTACAATGTATTCTGCTACACTTTCCTCTTGAAGTTGCGTTCGTTTATGAAACTTGAATCTTTCTGCGATCACAAGTGGTTTTGGCTTCAGGTGCGCGCGCAATATTTTCACTAAATCATTGAATCTCTTGTCTTTGGGTGCTTCCGGAGCTACTAAGTTACGTACTAGTTCATATGCTTTCGCTCCCATTGCTGACAGAAAAGCGGCTACTTTCTTACTGTCTGGTATGTCGTTGACGATAAAGTATTGCTCCATGCGTTCAATGTAACAGTCAATATCTTCCGTTCCAATTTGTAACTCGTCCAGACGACCTATAGCAGTGTTTGTAGCCATCCTCGTCGCCACTGTAATATCTCGCGGGTTCCGGTTCTTAAACAACACTAACACGAGGACATATATATCAACAATCTATTTATAGCACATTCAAATCACGTGATCCCTATATATATTACAGCGATTATATGTTTAGTATTTAGTGATTCGAAGTGAAAAACTACTCCTACAGCACATTGTGTAGACTACCTTACAATATAGATAACTTTTCATGAGTTACTCACTCTTAATAAACCACCAGCTTCTGTTAATTCTGAATTATGCTCCTCCATTAGCTGAACTTTTCACCACTTAAACATTATTACTATCACCATACCTAAACAAACAAGTTAATGTTTTACCTGGTGCACACTACCATAAATCTTACAGCTTGTTGGCTTCAAACTGACTTTCTGCACTGTCATGTACTAACCTTTTTACTGCTGCCTGTACAAATTTTATATGTTAAAATGCCACAATAGTATGAATACATACAGTGGCTCCCAAATGGATGTTTTATTCTCCAGAAATTAACTCCTGCTGATACCTATTAATGTATCACGATCGTCAACCCGAACCAAAATGTCGTTCCGCCATCATGTGTACTAAGTTATGGGGCATCATCAGTAAAATCCTCCGGACGGTATTACCACTCCTCGCATCACCCGACAATAAGGGAACCATAGAAGCTCGCTGGCACTAACATAGTAATGCTGGTGATAGCGCACCACAAGGATAACAATGTACACGTGTCTTCACTGGACACTTATTCCTTATAACACGCACAAAAACAGAAAACCACAATTGAATGATCAGGTACATGCAGTAATCGGAATGAATAATTATATCGATTTACCGATGGATAACCGTTACACAAAAAACGTCAATTAATCGGATACCTTCCAGTTGAGTGTTACTCCGATTGAGCGATGAATAACTCGCCGTTCAAGTGAGAAACACAAACAATGAAAATTCCCGAATTTTCGTTCATATTTTCCTGTGTACAACTATGGTAATCAATTTGTTTTGATAGGAAGACATGTAGCCATACAAGTGAATCCTACATTTTTTGATGTTCAAAAACTCCCATCAACTGAATGCACTTCAAGCCATTCAAGTGTTGCACCACTAAGTGGTGATTTCAACTACCAGTAAAATCAGGTGATAAAATCACCAGTCCATAACTGATTTCCTGCAATAAAAATATAACTGCTAATAACTTCTGTTGTACAACTTGTATGGATTCCATTTAACAGTATATGGTATGTGTCCTTGTATGGTACAAGTGGAAGCAAATTATGTACATTTTCTAGGAATGTTATATACAGGAATTATAAAGCAATGAATTTTGTTGTTCCATAATACATATTGGTGTTCTATAATCAATTTGGTACACTTTTTTATTTTGCACATAGCTAACTTTCCTTCAAATATACCTGATTGGCAGTTTGGTTTGTCAAGCTGAAATGTACCCAAGGTTGTTGATATAATTAATATAACATAATTCATTATTAAGTACAGGTAGTACTTAATAGTAGGGATTGGTAAGCAATCATATGCTTTCTGAATTTTCGCACTTTAAACAAGTTGATGTTCTACCATCTA
The DNA here is from genome assembly GCA_965231765.1 of Binatia bacterium. Lineage (GTDB taxonomy): Bacteria > Desulfobacterota > Binatia > Bin18 > Bin18 > JAAXHF01. The sequence continues at coordinate 206,255 of OZ246887.1, read as the reverse complement.
AAAACCAGGCACTGTGTGATTTAATCTACAATGTGTTATAATAAAATTAATATTATTAAATATTATTAATGGGTAAGTCACGTGAGTGAAACTCATCACTAAGGAACACATAGCAATGCGTGCAAATTTAATTGTTTTGTTTAAATAGCCTTTATACTCTAGTACTTTTGCAATATAGCTTTTTAAACTTTTATAAAGTGGTTTTAAGCTGAAATTCCTACCCTAACACTATAAGCCAGTCTTCTTATATAAGCTTCGAAACCCGCACACCATGCCCACTTTTAAAACTGAAACGCTCCCTCTTGTTAGTAATGTACAGCTAGTTAACGGCTATTTACTGCGAAAAGAAAGGTTAATGGAGCATTACCTTGCTCTTTTTCAATAGTTACTAACAACACGCTTCATTACTAAGGCCACGCCCATCGGTTATACCGATAGCAAGTGCCATATAAAGAAACTGAAAAGCAGTAAGACTTGTTTGATTGGTTATTCAGGCTTCACATCACGCCACTAGTTATTCATGGCCTCGGGGGCGAACACACACACACACACACACAAACACGCATAATTCAAAAGGTAAGTAGGGATTGAGTTTAATAGTGCTACAAAAAGTAAGGAAACAAGGAATAAGATTTTGGGACGAGAGAACATTCTGGCATGAGATGATTTATAAAAGTTTAATCCCTACTTTTGGCAAACCTATATACTGAAGTGAGCCAAAAGTAGGGATTAAACTTTTATAAATCATCTCATGCCAGAATGTTCTCTCGTCCCAAAATCTTATTCCTTGTTTCCTTACTTTTTGTAGCACTATTAAACTCAATCCCTACTTACCTTTTGAATTTTTAATTTTTTAAATCATTCTAGTTTGTTTGCTTTTTATTCATGCTAAGCATTCATAATAATCTTTCAGCAGGCGCACAAAATGTTACAGGCGCTTAGTAATAATTATGCTTGTTTACAGGCGCATGTTAACAACGCGCTTACATGGCAAAGCAGCTGTGTGATAGCAAATAACGCTCGAAAAACAGCAAATGCTATTTGTTCAAGGCTATAATCTCGAAGTTCACGATGTAATAAAGTATATGCGAAAACATCGTGCCACAAAATGTTACAGGCGCTTACGTAATAATTGTTCTTGTTTACAGGCGCTTGTTAACAACGAGCTTAGGTGGCAAAGCTTTAAAAAGTTTGATAACAAATAACGCTCGAAAAACAGCAAAAGCTATTTGTCCAAAGGCTATAATCTCGAAGTTCACGATGTAATAAAGTACACGCGAAAACATCGTGCCACTGTTACTAATTATATCACGTGCAAGTCAGCTTTTGTGTGACGTAATAAGTAGAAGCCGTTAGAGGCTATCGTCACCTTCGGTGAGATTCACACCTTGCTAAAGGAATATAGAAGAACAAGGAAGGGAATGAAGGATAAAAGGAATCGCCATGGCGCAGTGGGTAAATCGTCTTCGGAACAACATTTTCGTAAATCCGCCGCCATTACCATTATTGTGTGAAATTTCTGGAGCCCTACACCTAGCGCAACCGGGTCTTACGGCAGGCTGGCAGGCAGGCCGACGAAATACAGGTGAATTTCGAAATTTTCAAAATTGGCTGTAGGTCGAAATATTCAACTTGTCGCTTCGTTTAACCAAGGTACAGCATCATTACAGCCTTACCAATGCATTCAAGCTGGTTTTTTCGGATAAAACCTATTGCAAGGTTGATTTTTAAAGTGCGAAAATTCTGGAAGCCATATGATTTCGTACCAATCCCTACTATTAAGTACTATCGTACTTAATGATCCTCCATTCCCTTCCTTGTTCTTCTATATTCCTTTAGCAAGGTGTGAATCTCACCTTCGAAGGTGATGATAGCCTGTTACAGCTTCTGCATATTACGTCACACACGAAACTTTGCTTGCACGTGATATAATTAGAGTTACAGTGGCACGCTGTTTTCCATGCATCGTGAACTTCGAGATTTTAGCCTTGGACAAATACGTAGCTTTTGCTGTTTTTCAAGTATTATTTGCTATCACACAGCTGCTTTGCCATGTAAGCACGTTGTTAACGATGTTTTCACATGCACTTTATTACATCGTGAACTTTGAGATTATATATAGCCTTGGACAAATAGCTTTTGCTGTTTTTCAAGTGTTATTTGATATCACACTTTGTGCACCTGCTGAAAAGATTATAAATGCTTTAGCAAACTGGCAAACAAGAATGATAAAAAATTAAAAATTCAAAAGGTAAGTAGGGGATTGAGTTTAATAGTGCTACAAAAAAACAAGGAATAGGATTTTGGGACGACAGAACATTCTGGCATGATAAACGTTTAATCCCTACTTTTGGCTCACTTCAGTATATATAGGTTTGTCAAAAGTAGGGATTAAACTTTTATAAATCATCTCATGCCAGAATGTTCTCTCGTCCCAAAATCCTATTCCTTGTTTCCTTACTTTTTGTAGCACTATTAAACTCAATCCCTAGCTACTTACCTTTAATTTTTTATCATTCTTTATGGAATTAGCTGATTAATTTTAGGTGCCCATAATTAACAGTTTACACTATGGCTTGCACATGTGTACAAATGCACATTAAAGGCACGAGTCACGGAGATGTCACGTTTGATAAATTTGTTATTACTGTTGCACAAAAGTAGACTTGACTACTAAGGAAGTTGGAAGCTATCCACAGTGTAGATTATGTCAAGACAGGCCCGTGGTCAAAAACGTGTATAAGGGACTTAACTAAAGTGACGTGATTATAATTATTGTGATTATTTTGTATCATTTGTTTCATATAATCATAATGGAATAATGATAATGTCGCCCGCTCGCATTGCCAAAATAAAATTTTAATGGATGAGAAACTAACAATCACCAAATAGAGGCCTTAGTGACAACAACAGACAGCTAGCATAAACTCTCAATCATGGGCACTACAATTATGGTTAATCAATTTGTTGTATAAGGAAGTCATGTGCCATTAAAATCACTGACAAAATCACCATTCTGTAATGAATTTCCTGTACACCATTCAGCAGTATATGGTATAATTATACCCTTGTATGGTACAAATGGAAGCAAATTATATTTTCTAGGAATGTTATACACAGAATTATAAATCTATGAATTTTGTTGTTCCATAATACATATTCATGTTCCATAATCGATTTGGCGCACTTTGTTTATTTTGCATATAACTTTCCTTCAAATATACCTGATTGGCAGTTTGGTTTGTCAAGCTGAAATGTACACAAGGCTGTTGATATGATTATTATCATAATTGAATTAGCTGATGAATTTTAGGTCCCCATAATTGAGGATTTATGCTACATGAGGAAGGAGGTGGAGTTGAATGCCCCTACCTACACATATAATAATTGATAGTGTGTGTATAGCTATATACTAATCATTTATGGGATTTAATTAAGTGTTTATATGTAATTATTAGTTGTAACACAGAGAATTGTGTTTTTTGGATGTACTCATGCATGTGTTAGCTACAACTAGCTATTATGTTACTTGTACATGAAATTCCATTTTGCATGTATTATAATTTACAGGTGTGTTCCTTTTCCACATTCTCACTTGTTATGTGGTCAGTACATTGATGCTAGCACAATGGTCTATATTGATCCCAATGCCTTCAATTATACTGAAGCAAATAGTAAAATTATAAAATTGGAAGATGGTTTAGCATTTAGCCTGGGCGAAGTGAATTCTTGTCGATGGATATTAATATATACAGCCTGTCTATCCATATACCCACACTGCAACACTGACACACAAAAATTGATGTCTCCATGTATTGATGACTGCTTGGAGTATACTAACAGATCATGTAGAGATAATTTTATAATACTTGCTACTGCTATTATGTTTCCTGATGATCCACTGGTAGAGTTATTTCTTTTAAACTGTTCTGCTCCATTCAGAGCATTTGGTTCAGTCAACATTGACATTGACACAGAAAACTGCTATAACTTTAATTGTAAGTTAGTATATAATATACAATACTTTGCTTTTGATCTCCTGTTACAGTATTAACACAATATAATTATGTAATATGCAATAACAACATATGTTGATAAGGGTGACATACTTAGGGTAGCAGAAAGCAAATTATAAGTGGTTAGGCAATGAATTAATAGAATATCTTCAATGTGAAAGTGTTTAAGGAAATTCTACTATACGTTGCTACATCCCTGCAATCTTGCTCCAGCAGAGGCACTGCTGTTATTCTGTAGTACAGAATACCGAGAATAGTTCACAAGTTGTCCTATATAATATATGGGTAGAGAGATTTTTGTTTCCTGTGGTTCATGCGGGTTCCTTGTATATACATTGTGACATTTGGCTTGGCCAAATTTATTTATTGATCCTCTTACCTCCAGAATTCCACTCATGCTCCCACCTACCCACTCCTTTATGTGTATACCAATTGTAAAAGTAAATCTATCAAATCTATCAGGTGTAATATCAGTGGTTATTCTAAGATAGCCATTATCTAAAATCCACACAAAACTAGAGACGATAAAAAAGTTTTACAAATAAATTTTGAGATTGAGGCCTGCATGGACTTGTATTAATCCTTACTACCATTTAACAACTTGCAGATTAAGATTTTGCAAAATTCTGTCCATTGAAAATCTTGGCCATACAGTAGTACACAACTGTCATAAACATTATTTAGTCTAATGTTGTGATTAATAACTAAATTATGTATGTATGGTACACTTACGTAGATATGTGTGTATCTGTATGTAGTTAACTCTGTTTTGTTTTGTTTTGAACAGTTTCTCCTATATTTGTGCAGTCTACTAAGTCTATCATTGAAAGCAGTAATGATACCAGGCTTATAGTCCTCTCTGATCAGAATTCATCTACTGAATATTGTTCTGAACTACAAAGCAATAATATTTCCGTAGCATGTAGAGCTGTTGGTGTTCCTGAACCACGTGTTGACATTTTTGTGAATGGTAATATTATTGAACCATTTCAGCAAAGAGAAAATGAAGTAGTGATAAGACTTGCACCGATCTCATTTGGAGAGGTAGTGATGTTTGAATGTCAAGCCTCCACTATGACAACGACAACAAATATTACAGTCAATTTATCATATACGTGTAAGTATGTATGGTTGAGTGTTTAGTAGCTTGAGTTTCCTCTGTATATTTGTGTGGGCTATATGAGTTCAAGGTTGTGAATATCTAAATTGCAAAAGGTTCTGCTAAGAGTAGTGGAAAATTCGTACCTCTAGATTTATAGGTTTTTAAGTCTATGTCACACAACTACGCATGATTGCATCTTCACTATGGAATAACACTTTAGGATTAAAGTGTACAGACATTGCAATTTTAGCCTCGATTTCTGGAATGTTTATGTAGAAAATGAATGAATGATTAGACAAACAAGTAAGATGCATCTACAAATAACAATCTGAAAGTAAATAAATTCAGTGTTCATAATGTGTTTGATGGAATCAAAATACGTAGAACAAAATGGCTACATTTAGAAATTGTATTTAGTTCACACCTTTGATTTTGCCTGGTTACTGACCTGTACAAAAACCTTTTTGACTGTTGTACAAAACTGAAATTTTCTGCAATTATAAAGTGATGTCACACTTACTAATATGTACATAGCTATAGCAAATTTTTGACTCAGTAGACTTTTCCAACAAAAGTGATAAAGCACTGAAGTGGTGTGTGAACTACACTGGTTTTTGCTTGGACAGTCACAATTTTTAATGACAGCGTTTAGCTATATCAGAATTTGGGCTACTGATGTTACATACGTACATAGAAGATATGAATTCTTAAGAGAGAATTGGATGGATAATGATGATTGTACACAAATGAGTGCCATAATGTGGACAATGGCTGGATGGTGATGCTGATTGCCTCCACAATCACGTTATTGATTCTGTGTAGTAAACTAGCTTTTATTGTGATTTAGCTACACCTTTTGTAAACTTTTGAACAATGTCTTTATCTTGGCATTGCAACCCGTGTACTATGATCATGAGCCTATAAATTTGATACATAATCATCTACATATATATGTACGTATGTAATATACAGTAAAACTGTGAAAGGCTTTGTTTAATCAGGTTGTATGGATGATAGAGGGACACGATATTCAATTGGACAAGAATTTGTGTCTACAAATTGTTTACAATGTTTCTGTGGCAATGGTGGAAGGATCTCCTGTGATCAGTCACAGTGTAATTCCAATACTAGCAGTAAGTTAACCCAGTAACAATCATGAGAGAAACTTGTTAAAACTATGCTAAACAAAAAAACCTTGGGTGTAAAAAGGTGCGAGGCCAATCAGAAGCAACATGCAAGCAGGCAGGTGCGACCAAAAGCTTTGATATCAGCTGAGGCCAAGAAGTTAGCTACTTTATCAAAAAACTTTTAACTCCTTGAATGACATACAATAGTAGTTATAGTATATTTTTCACGATTGGCTTTGTCACTTGGCCACCTTTATAATAATGTATAAAAGGTGGCCAAGTGACAAAGCCAATCGTGAAAAATATACTATAAACTATTGTATGTCATTCAAGGAGTTAAAAGTTTTTTGATAAAGTAGCTAACTTCTTGGCCTCAGCTGATATCAAAGCTTTTGGTCGCACCTGCCTGCTTGCATGTTGCTTCTGATTGGCCTCGCACTTTTTTACACCCAAGGTGTTTTTGTTTAGCATATCACTACTTTTTGTAAACAAATATCACTACTTTGTGGAAGCATATAAGCAGATGCTACTTTAAAACTTAATTTTGAAAAACTCAAGACCGCGATTTTTTTTTAACTTTCACTACAGAGTGATACATCAATATAGATTGTTTATCTGACAGCTTATGCAAATCATATGAAAGGGGTCCAAGTTATGGCAATTATCAGCCTGCAGTGTAATGGCCTTTCTTAAATACATTATAGTGTTTACTTCAGGCTGAAAATAGTATGACAGATAGAGCATACCAGGGGCGGATCCAGAGGGGGGCACATGGGGCACGTACATCCTGAAATTCACTATCTCAAAGTATCACACCTTGACAGCAAACTAGTAGTACCTCAATTACTACCTTAACCACTATCTTATAGATCATACCTTATACAAAGAATGAACATTTGAAGCTTGGAATCCTATAAAATGGTGGAAGTTTCACAATAGTTTCGTTCGTTACTCTAATTATGCCCATAGCTTGTTAATTTGTTTACTCAGTTTGATTATTTCCAAAATAATATAACAATGTAGACTAGTTAACAGGTAGTTTGATTTATTTGTGCAACAGGACAGAGCCTGAGAATGATAGAGAAGATGATGCATCAGATCATTCAGATCCTGAGGAGTCCACTGCCAGTGCTGCCATTACACCATAAATTTTATTTCACTCTTGAATTAAATGTACATAGTTTAGCTAGCATCAGAAATGCCCCCAAATGCCATCTCAGAGCATATTTTTCAAAATTTTCCTGGGGGGGCATGCCCCCAGACCCCCTAGTATTGCATGCTACGCATGCTGATTGTGCACAATAACACAACTTTCACTTTATTTGTGTGATAGTTTAGAACCATCTCTGATGTGCAGATGGCATACATGGAGGAAGTGCTGACACAAGTTTGGCTGAAATTCATTAAGAAATGGGTGAGTTATTTGACAAAGAAGTGAATGCACAAAAAGAGAGTTTGAAAAAACTTCAGGGGTTCACGCAAGCTCCCCGCGCAAGCCCACGAAAAAGTGTGCGATGAAAATGAAAGAAACAAACAAAGAAACAATAAGAAAAAAATGACGTGCGCGTAAAAATGTTATTGATGGAAGGAAGCACTATATAGGGCGCTTACAAAAAACAGGTGAAAAGGATTGAGACAAGATTCGGGTCAACGATTATGGACACAATGAAGGTACCATTTGTTTAGTAAACGGGTGAATGTGTGCCAAGGGGATGGTTTTTCGAGCGTGGGCACACGAACGGGCGCCATTAAACTCGCTATGGCTGTTACTCAGGATTGGTGGCGCCGATTTCCTCCATTGTTGGGTTGCTAATTCTATATGGTTAGAAGGTGCTGAGTCGTTGATAACTAAGCGATAGCTTTCATGGCGGCTTATTTAGAGCGTTAACAAATTTCATAGCGGTGTTACCTGTAAATAACACACTCATTCGTCGCGTACGGCCTGCTTCTTCTTGGCCTCGCGACTCACTATCGTGAGTCTTGATATATGTAGCTATGTAGAAATTCCTGAAATAATTTTATTATGTAGCACTATGTATCTAATCAGTTTATTATTGCCTTATTGATTACACGTCTATTTTCATATATAGCTACTTATTGTGTTTAGTTTTATAAAAGTCATCTACATATATCTACACAATATTAATGGTCAGGCACACTTTTAATCACTAATTACATGTACATATGTATGTATGTATATATGTATGTATGTATAAACTTTGCTATCATTCTAGGTATTTCAGGTGGCATTACTGTAATAATCATCCTGGGAGTGGTTTTGGTGATTGTTACAATTGCAGTAGTTATAGGGTGTATATGGTGGTCAGTGAAGGGGAGATATAGTATGAAGACAATGGTTAGGTAACTGATCAGTAATTATGTATAAATATCAATAACTGTAATCTCATATGCCCTTGCCTGAAATCATAAAATCAATGGGATTATTGACAAACAAAATATCGCGATTAATAGGCAAAACCAGTTAATTTCCCATCCCTATTGAAGAGGTAAGCTGTATCTCAGCTATAAATATCACTATTGATTTGTAGCTGAAGCATATATGTGTGTTTTACTTTACAGCACAGTGAAGTTTGTGAGGGGGTTATACCATGACTACATACTTGTAATACTAAATCATAAAGACTTCCTTCAAAACTCAAAAGGCTGGTAGCTAGCTTCATTCCATATTAAATATAACATACTTATAAGCTATAAATTACCTAACAAAGTTATCATGACAGCATGTTACACTGCAAAACATCAGCTAAGGCCAAGAAGTTACTTTATCAAAAATACTTTTAACTCCTTGAATGACATACAATCAGGAACATATTATTCACAACTTGATTACCTTAATAATAATTGTACAAAAAGGCAGCAAAGTGACAAAGCCAATTGTGAAAAATATGCTATAAACTTAAATGTCATTTAATTAAGGAGTTAGAAGTATTTTTGATAAAGTAACTTCTTGGCCTCAGCTGATATCAAAGCTTTTGGTCACACCTGCCTGCTTGCATACTGCTTCTGATTGGCCTCACACTTTTTTGCAACCAAGGTGTTTTTGTTTAGCATATCACTACTTTTGTAAACAAATATCGCTACTTTGTGGAAACATATAAGCAGATGCTACTTTGAAGCAAGCTTAATTTGAACCGTAATTATTTTTAGCTTTCACTGCAGAGTGATACATCAATATAGATTGTGTATCTTAAGGCTTATGCAAATCATATGAAGGGGTCCAGGCCCGTAGCCAGAAACTTCAACTGGGTGGTTCTTTTGTACAAAATAGTGGACCTTTTAAACAAAATAGTGGACCTTTTAGCAAAATTGTGGACCTTTTCAACCAAATAGTGGACTTTTAACAAATTCATGGCTTTTTCAAACAAAATGGTGGACCTTTTGACGAATTTGTGGACCTTTTTAGTAAAATTGTGGACTTTTTATTTGAGAGGGGGGTTCTTCCGCACCTAGAGAACCCCCTGGCTACGGGCCTGGGGTCCAAGTTATGGCAACTACTAGCCTGCAGTGTAATTAGCCTTTCTCAAATACATTCAAGTGTTTAGGCTGAAATTAGTATAATGGATTGATCATATATGGGGGAGGTGCTGACATAAGAAATGAGTGAGTTATTTGACAAAGATGTGAATGCACAAAAAGAGAGTTTGAAAAACTTCCAGAGTTCATGCAAGCTCCCTCAAGCCCACAAAAAGTGTGCAATGAAAATGAAGCAAAGAAGAAAAACGGCACACATGTAAAAATGTTTTTGATGGAAGGAAGCGCTTTATAGGGTGCATACAAAATAGGTGGTTAGACAAGCAATTCTAGACACAATGAAGGTACCATTTGTTTAGTAAAGAGGTGAATGGATGCAAAGGGGACAGTTTTTCAACCATGGGCACACAAACGGATGCTGCCATTAAACTCACAATGGCTGGTACTTAGACATTGATTTCCTCCAATGTTGGGTTAGTTATTCAGTATAGTTGGAACTTGCTGAGTCCTTGATAACTAAACTATAGTTTTCATGGCAGCTTATTTAGAGGGTTTACTAGTTTCAGAGCAGTGCTACCTGTAAATAACTCACTTGCTAGTTGCGTACGGCCTGCTTCTTGGCTTTTGTGAATCTTGATATATAATGCATAGATAACACAGAAAACTTGAATGGCTTCTTAATTTTGGGTAATTGACTTACAACCCAGTATGTACTTACCTTTGAAATGCAAGCTCATAATTGGTTAGCAAATCCCACACATTAAGTGATTTCTAACTAAATTTGAAATACTTAGAGATCAAGAAATATTTAGAGATTAAATCTCGAGCGACAAACACTTCATGTAAAAATGCAGTGACCATACATACATTACATGCACACAATTGCAAGATGCACTTTCATCAGTGAAAAAAGGTGCAAAATGTACGTGCATGAAACATGGAATTTCCTTATATGTCAGGAAGTAAATACACGTACACCAGACACGTGACATTTCCTAAGTACATTACTATAGTTTTACTCCAGTAAATTTCATTTGAAATTACGTATTTGACTTTGCAGTGGAGCGTTAGGAAGGTAGCTTTTATATATAGGTGTACCAACAACCGGATTGGTTGGCTGCTGGTATACTATAACATTAGTAATAGATACAGCATATCATATAGAAGCCGATATAAATCCATGCAAAATTAAATGTGCACAAAGAAGCATGATGTACAGAAGCTTGCTAATGCTCCTTAGTCTCGTGTTTTACATTTTATAATACTACTGACAACGGTTATGCTTACATGATTACTTTGATGAGGTCATCACAGTATCGTCTTCATGCACCTGCAAATGGCTCCAATCTCTGTCAATTAAATTGATGTCACAAATATTGGCCAGGAATTGATCTTCAGTGGACAGCTATAGTATTTAAAATCAAAGAAACGTTAATGATCCTTTATCTAGCTGTTTATAGTACAACTTGGGTAATTTTAGCTAGCAGCTGTATAATTATATTACTGGAGAGTTACGTGCAAATTTTTATCAGATACAAATAGAGGCACAGCTTCTGGTAGTCCATAAGCAACTGATGCAGATCAAAATGAAATGAAAATACGAAATTGTCCAACTATACATAAACGTGTTAGGTTAGGAAGGTATTTTAAGGTTAAAGATGTGCTGTCCATCAATATTCAATATTTTGCCATCATTGCTGAAGTCCACCCCCCGGTTCAAAAATGCACTATGCGATATGTACAGATCACTTCAATTCAGAGTTGAAACTGATGATCCACTGACCCATTGCCTTAGACTCAATGATCCATTTTATTGTACAATTAATAACTCAATACATTCTAATAGAACAGTCACTAGTACTGCTTGTGTTAGGTATAGTTTATCATTATAGATACAAACATGATTCATAGTTGTGTCACATGTGATGTTAATAATTATGATTCTTTCATTTCAGAACAGATGAGCCTCAACTAACTGAAAATGCAGGAGCTGCTCAAAACCCCGTTGTTGATGGAGGGCTTATGCCAGGTACGTACATAAGTAATAGTAAGGGTTTATTTGAAAAGTAGATCATGCAAACATTTTAGTTGTCAAAAAGTGTGGCCAAGTAAAGTAGAATTATCTTATATAGCTATTGTTTCATAACTAATTCTACCACCTAGCTGGCACTTCTGGATTTTTAGATGGTTTTTTTCAACTGCTGTAATATCACGGATAGAGTTTATAGGGGGTGGGAGGGCGTTGGGGGTGGGTGGGAAGCCGAAGGCGGGTTAAACCATCCACAAAGAGATAGACAGCAGCAATGTGTTCTCAGTAGGGCACATAAACAGCCACAGTCAACCTGGTAGGCCGAGACGGTCGTTGGCAGCAGTTTGGCACACCATGTAGCCTTATTAGTGCCCCTCAGTGGCTCCATACACCTTGTAGTGGACCGTCGTGGTTCTACAGGATTGGCAAAAGACCGTTTGTAAAAGCAGACCTGGCCATCTATGTCCCTGTGAGTGGTGTATCTGTATAATACTAGAGTTTAGCTTTCATGCTAAGCTATGAATTGGATTTCAATTCTTGTGCCATTAGGGATAGTTTTTACAAATCCAGTCACAATTATTATCATGTATATTTTGGATTACATGCAGCATGCAGCAGTTATAGCTAAAGGATGGCATACATAACAGTATTAATAAGGAACAAAATGTTTACTATATTGCAAAGTAGTATATGGCTGAAAAACTTTTCACCAAAGTATAAGGATATAAATATCATAAAAGTAACAGCTGATATTTATAGCTATCTACTTAAAAATCAGGTGCATTATGCTTAAGTAAGTCATGTGAGCAAAGACTCGTCACATTAAATTTTATAAATTGCTCTATGCTTACAGTTTATATATAAAATTTATTTATAGCGTAGTTATTACATGTAATAATTATTAATTATATAACATACACTTTAATCACACAGGAATGAATTCAACTGGTTATCCAAGTGTTAATCATCCACATTCAACTATTTCATCACCAGAAGAGCATGGGACAGATTTGCCTGGAGAACCTTACTTAACTGCTACTTCTTACTGTACTCCAAAAATAAATTTAACCGAGGTGCTAAGTAGTTCAGGACCAGAAGAATTCAAGCCAACGGAAGATTTAGTTATTACTGCACTTAATGATTATTTATTAGAGGATTTCATTGTACCGCATAACCACTTAACAATTCGCGAATCACTTGGAGAAGGTAACATTTGTATAAGTGGCAGTACTGGCATATATGCTACAACAAGCCTACACAAATTAAAGGTGATACTTGATCATTCAAACACTAATACTATAGCTAGCTACTGAATCTTATGGCTTATTTAGAGCATTTACAAATTTCAGAATGGTGCTACATGTAAATAATTCACTCGTTCATCGCATACAGCTTGGCCTCGCAACTCACCATCGTAAGTCTTAATTGATGTAATTCTATAAAATGTATCATTGGTAAACGAATGCATCTGATAAATAACCCATCTGAACACCTGAAAGATTTGTTTTGAAAATCCCATAAATCTATAGGACTGTACCAATTTTTCGAATAAAATAAGCACTCAGCATGCACTAATATTAATACATCCGCAGTGCATATGTACAAGGTTTGTGCTAAGAAAAACATGGAGTTGTGGTGGGCTATTATTTATAATACTTCAAGCACAATAATATAGGAATCATTTGAGGGTATACCGGTAGTGTTTATAATTGTTTTGCCCTGTAGTGTACTGGTACGTACTGCCAACTAGCACTATCCCTTAATCAAATACAGCAAAGACTCCTTCAAGTTTACTGGTTTTCTCGATCTGCCAATAGCTAGCTGCCTTAACCTAGATAGTCTGGCATTTAATTTTCTAATGAATTTCATGCTTTATATATGGATTTTCAGGTGCTTTTGGAAAAGTATTTCATGGATTCCTTACAAATGGAAGTGACCAAACTGTTGAAGAGGTTGCAATAAAAACAGTTAAAGGTGTTGTATTGTTTAATGTTTATAATTGGCTATATTATGAATGCAAATTATCACTAAAAGCTAATCATGTTTTATTACTTATAGACTATGCATAGTTACACTCTAACAATCATAGCTAGCTATAATATTACTAGTCACAATGAGTACCCATTAGCTACTATATGTGACCATCTCTGCGATGTTTGCACCTGGTATATAGCTACGTAGTAATTAGAGAAACACCTGTTTAAAAATTCTTAATTACTACTGTACTTAATGATATTGAATTTGCAAGTTATAATTGAGGCAATGATTACATTATGATACCAATAGAAGGTGGCATAGAGCTGGAATTGTTTCTACCAGCAAATCGTAGCTATTTAGCTTAGCCCTACATGAAATGACAGCAGAAAGAACAAAATTATAGTAACTTTTGATTATAGCTCTTTAATAGTAACTAAATAATATCAATACATAACTATATATTAATTATGTGGCTATAGCAAAGTCTTGGCCAGTATCAAACTTTGTTTATGCTATATAATTATACTACGTTTGTAGCTACTGATTATTCTTATAATATGATTGATTCTTCTGTCCTACTTCTTTAGATTGTAAAAGTATGGACGAAATAAACCTGTTTATTTCTGAAAGTGTCATCATGAAGAATTTCAAACACAGAAATGTTCTTGGTTTGATTGGAATATCTGTTGGAGTAATAGACGGAATAGCAGCACCTTACATTATCCTACCATTTATGGCTAATGGAGACTTAAAAGGATACTTGCAATATCAACGAAATAACACGACAGTGGATGATCCTGAATCACTGTTTAAAGTACATGCACATACACTTGTACCTGGTTTGTACTAAGGGTTTGTTTGTTAGTGAGTATGCTAAATAAAAACACCTTGGGTGTAAAAAGTGCAATGCCAATCAGAAAGCATGCAAGCAGGCAAGGGCGACCAAAAACTCTGATATCAGCTGAGGCCAAGAAATTACTTTACCAAAACTATTTTCAACTCCTTGAATGACATACAATAGTTTATAGCATATTTTCACAAGTACGATTGGCTTTGTCATTTGGCCACCTTTATAACATTTAGGTACGAAAAAAGGTAGCCAAGTGACAAAGCCAATCATACTTGCGAATATATGCTATAAACTATTGTATGTCATTCAAGGAGTTGAAAATAGTTTTGGTAAAGTAACTTCTTAGCCTCACAGAGTTTTTGGTCGTGCATGCCTGCTTGCATGCTGCTTCTGATTGGCCTCGCACTTTTTTTACACCCAAGGTGTTTTTGTTTAGCATATATATCACTACTTTTTGTAAACAAATATCATCATTTTGTGGAAAGCAGCTCGTCGCCAATTCACTGCGGTCGCTTGCGGTGCTTGACATCCAGTTCGCGACGCCGGGTCGACCATCCCCGCGCCCATGATCTCGATCCAGTCGGTCTCCTCCTCGCTGGCAGATACTACTTTCAAGCTTGAAAAACTCAAGACTGTGAATTTTTTAACTTTAACTACAGAGTGATACATCAATATAGATTGTATATCTGAAAGCTTATCCAAATCATTTGAAGGGGGTCCAAGTTATGGCAATTAGAGTAAAGCCTTTCTCAAATGCATTCAAGTGTTTACTTCAGGCTGAAATATTAGCTATGACAGGTAGAGCATGCATGGGAGAAGTGCTGACACAAGTTTGGCTGAAATCCGCTAAGAAATGAATGAGTTATTTAACAAAGAACTGAATGCACAATAAGAGAGTTTGAACAAACTTTTGGGGTTCAGGTAAGCTCCCGCAAGCCCACGAGTAAGTGTGCGATGAAAATGAAAGAAGTAGAAAGAAGCAAAGAAAAAACTAATTATTTTGATGGATGGAAGGGGTTTATAAGGCGCGTGCAGAAAATTCGTGTCATGGATATCAAACGACTTCAGGTCAACGATTCTTGACACATTGAAGGTACTATTTGTTTAGTAAATGAGTGAATAGGTGCCAAAGAGATGGTTTTTCGAGCGTGGGCACACGAACGACGCCATAAAACTCGCAATAGCTGGTACTTAGGATTGGTTGTGCTGATTTCCTCCATTGATTCTGTATAGTTATAACCAGGGTTTCATTTAGGGGGGCGGGGGGCATTTGCCCCCTCTTGGCTTTGGCTTGCCCCCCCTTTAGAATTTCATTCACTTGTAATCAATTTAAATGGCTCAATGTTTAAATGCTTGAGTGAGTTAAGTCGTAGCTCTTGAAGTCCAAAATATTTTCAAAACCTTGTCGGTTACTTTCTCTGAGATGGATTTTTGTAGTCTTAGGAATCAAAATGGCCAATGTATGTACTAGACAGATGTTACAACATCGTGGGGGCGAGCCTTCAACGAATTATAGCGAATTCGAAATCCATGCATGCCAAGTTTGTTCTTCAGAAATTTATCTAAGGTGATTAAAGGGTTAAGTGGTTTTAGCCAGTGGCAAAATCAAGTATAGGTGACATCAGTCACATTACGTAGCTATAATTAGCTTGCATAATTACGTTAGCTGGCTATTGATGCTTGTATTAAATTAGTGCAATTAGTCTGCCTTTGGTAATCTTCTTGTATTTGCTGTAGTGTTTCATTTAGCTGTCTGCTTCTTCTACTTCTTCGTTCGTCACGCTGTTCATCGTTCACCAGTTGCCGACGATTTCGGCTGTTCTCTCTCCTCCTTTATCGTTCAGCTCTTCAGTTGTTTTTCAGTTTGTTGGCCGTCGATACATGGCGTCTTTCAGTTTCTCTTCTTTTGAGCAGCCTTTGCTGTCGTTTTTCTTCGCTCTCCTGCTATCTTAATATCATTTCTCTGATATCGGTTTCTTTCAGATCGCCGTTGCAGCCAGCCGGCTAGTTCGATTAGATATATAGCCGGGATATAGCTATAGCTACGGCGGATTAAACTATCGATCAGTGGTATATACGTATTACATATAGCTAAAATGTGTGTAGCGCTCCATACCGCCTAGCTATTTGTAGCGCCATTAGTGGTAAACTGGCAAAGCAAAGTGCATGCATTGTACATAGTATACGCTTAAATTCCATTTCCCATAGCGCTTACATTGGAGTGACGACCGGTCGGTACGCCGATGTTGGAATGCGTTAATTTGAAATCGCTGTAACATTTGGTGGGGCTCGCTCAGGCTCGCCCCAATTATTACAGTGCTTTACAACCAAAGGATTGTACCCACCATACCCCATATTCCATTGATTTTGGTGTTATAAAAATTGAACACCCTACTGGGGGGCTGTGCCCCCCAGACCCCCTGCTTCACAGATCTATGTTTATAGTATATTCAAAACCCTTTCACTGCTTGAAGCTACAATGCAGATATGTAATGTTACATACGTAGTAGTACTCCTGAATGTCAAATAATGTGTACAAATTCAACTTTGATATATAGGTGCATAGTACATTGAGTGACAGTTAATGAGGTCATAACATATGTTAATACTGTGCTAGTACGTATATTTGATCAAATCCAGTGTACATAGGACGTGCCCCCCCAGCTTTCCATTATATCTGATTTTGCCCCCTCTTGGCAAAATTTCTGGATGAATCCCTGGTTATAACATGCTGATTCCCTGATAACTAAGTGTTACAGCCAGCTTCTTCTTGGCCTCACAACTCACTATCGTGAGTCTTGATATCAATTAAAAATTGGCACTATGTAACTGCAAAAGCAACTATCTGAGTGCAAATTACACCTATTTACATAACAATGAATATCTCTAGTTCTAAATAGAATATCAGCACTCTGCAAGAGATTCTCCATTAAATTCTGTATGTGTGGTAAAAAATTTGTGTTGTTATTTCTAATGCATCAGTAGTTATGAAAGGGCAAAGTTGAAAAAATAAATGCGACCAGATGGTTGATTTTTGCAGGCTCAGTCACATAATATCCAATTTTGTACCACTATTATATTGTCAAGTTACTACTTAGCTACCTAGTAACACGTTAGCTAATATTAGTGCAGCTACAGAATTATTCTGTGACTTACAGGTAATTAGCTATTCAACACTGGTGAAGATATGCTGTGACATTTGTCATGGAATGGAATACCTTGCTTTAAATAGATACGTTCACCGGGATCTAGCAGCAAGGAATTGCATGTAAGTATAGCTAGCTAGCTAATTATTATCTGCCATGCATAAAATGTGACTATTCCCAACAAATGATTGTAATCTGTCTGATTCATTCATCACTTTTTATGTATGTATGTACGTAGCTAAATGATCAGTAACCAGCTGTTCATCAAAGTTGATTCAGCCAGTTCTCTTGATATACGTAGCCTCTTAAAAATCAATTGTTTTCTTGTTTTTCACTGCACTTCTTATTTCCAAAATTTTGTTCTGCCCATTGTGCTTGTTTCTGTAATAACTCACTTTTTGCTATGTACAATGAAGCTACAACCACAGCGCGAACAATATTTATCCGCGGCCACGTGGTAAGCCGTCTTCTAGGCCGCGGATAAAGTATATACTGTGTACTACGGTGTACTTATACTGCAGCGTCTTACCTACGTATAGACCGTTGATGGACCAATTTTTAACATACGGTTCGTCGTTACACAACGTGTAGATCCTATCCACGGAGCATTAAAATACTGTAATAGCTTGGAGTTTCCGTTTATTTTCGCTATCGCTAGGGACACTCCCCTGGCCTCCCCCCCGCCTACTCGCAAATCAGCGTGTTTAATTAATAATTTTATTCAATAAGTTTAATACAGAAAGAGATTCACAATCCTTCCACACTATTGTTTTCCACAGTGATCCTGAGGTTGAACTTGACATAATAATATCATTGTGTTCTTTGAAGCCACAAAACCCTGTAAACCATAAAAATAATGAAATCATTGCAGTACGTAAAGCACATGCAAGTACCTTAAGTGAATCTCCAGGTTCCGCACTTTGCTTAGGCACTATCTGGCAATTCCAAATATGAACAGCAGCAAGCCTTCAATATAATAGTCTATAGAGTAATAGATAAAATAGAAATCTACTCACATTTATTGTAGGAAAAGTTACATAGTGAAAGTACAGATTCACTTTATCTCAGAAATACCATGAACAAAACCTGAAAATACGACAGCAGGTACACAAATAAACATAACACACCTGTATCTCAGTAAATAGTGATGTGTTATCCTGAAAAATACCACAGCAGGTAAACAAATAAACATAAAAATGACCTACTTAATATACAAAATAATTTACTTACTTATGTTCGAGAAGTTGTAGCCAACAAACTCGATTTGTGTCTACAATATACGCCGGATACATTGCAGCTGCAAACTCATGGCTCGCCATATGCACTCACGTGATGGTATAAACTCTAATAATTATGCCCTCGATTGTGCTGGTGTACCCATGGGTCAGGATTAATCACTGCCAAATGTACAAGTACTCTTCAAGGACTCGTTCTGCTGAAAATGAACAGTGTAGCCAATATTTAAAACTAAGAACTAACCTTCCACTGCTTCTCCCCTCTTGAGTAGTCGTAGCATCATCCACATGCTTTCTCTCCTACAAATATAAAAGCCATAACATTTACAAATTCATGGCCAGCTATATTATACCTCATTTTGCATTATTATCGATGCACAAGGGGACTACCTGACATTCCCTGAAATTCAAAAAGATGTGTAAACTCTATTGAATGTACATACCCATGCATGTGCAAAGCACACACACACAAATGTACAACACACAACAGAATTAACAAGAATATTAAATTGTCAAGATGGGAGTATCTTGACAATACACTGCCCGAGATGGAGGCATCTAGCAGTGTAGTCTCATGAACCAGATCCCTTTTTAAATATATTTGGATGGGAAAAAGGATCTAGTGTAACTCTGGTACCTTATTCGTTCTACTAAATCCTTAGATTTTGGGGATTGTTTTTTGTGTGGATAGTGCTTATTTTCCCTATACGAATATATCAGAAAAAAGGTCTGACTAACAAACACGCACGTGTACTCACAAATTTAATCTCCTAAGCATATAATTATGCAAATACCACTTGAGACTCTCATTGATTGGGAACTGGAGTTTATAATACCGTCTCTTTCTTCGTCATCCATAAAATCTCCCTGTAAACCATAAAATAAAATTATTGCAGTACATAAAGCAATTGCAAGTACCTTAAGTGAATCTATAGGTTCCGCACTTTGCTTAGGAGCTATCTGGCATATCTAAATATGAACAGCAGCAAGCCTTCAATATAATCTGAGAAAAATAGAAAATAATCTACTCACTTGTATTGTAGGAAAAGTAGTGACCTATTTAGTGCCCACTGCACTCTCTATAACACACACACATATGCACAACATGAGTGAATACTAGAGCAATTAAATGAATACCTTCTATAAGGATCCCTGCTTGCACTGTATGGATCAATAACTGTCTCGGTGGGTTCTGACAAAAACAATTTACTGAAGTGTAAACAAACATTATAGCAGTATTATACTTACCTTTGTGGTGCCACTGTATCAGATGGAGTTGTACATGCATCTCTATATGAAAGGGAACAAGTGAAAATAAGGTTGATAAATTACCAACACAACCCATAAGTCCAAAAAACAAGCACTAATGACAATTATAGTGTCTAATATTTTAAAATGTATGTACCATAGATCTGGAAATATTCGAAGTAATGGCTATAGCTATGTATATACACACACACACACTATGTATATACATACATATGTGCACTCACAGTTCTCAGTTGACGTGAGCAAAACAGAACGTTCACCATTACGAGGACATAATTCCATAAGGTGCATTTTCATCAGCCACTTCACTGCTTGAAACATATTTAGCCCACTTCAAGGAGACGTCATAAACTATTGAAAGAAAAAGATTCTATGAATGTATGACTATACAATGATAATAATACACAAACACAATACACTACAATACATGAACACATTGCATACACACACACATGCTCACAGCACACTATGCCAACAAACACACTATCACACCGGCTGCAGGATGTTGTGGCATTAAATAGAGTAGCTCTTAAAAATGCATACAAATATAATAATTTCCAATAAGCTTAAGGTTGATAAATTAGAATATCACAAACACGCAACTCATAAGTCCTTAAAACAAGGAGATAGCATAAACACTAATGACAATTGTAGTGTACGTCCAAACTAACATTATAAAATGCATGCACCATAGGTCTGAAAGTAAAATTACATGGCTAGCCTGAGAGCATGGATTATACATAAGGAGTTTAATCATTTACAAACCTAATCACCAATGAAACTTATTCATTGTGCCTCTTCTTTAATTACATTTTCTGTACATGCTCAGAACCGCTTCCAAGGCATCAATTAGAGAAATTGGCATGCTTACACACATACACACACACGCACCCCCACGCACACACATACACACACACATACACACACACTCACACACACACACACACTCACACACACACACACTCACACACACACACACACACACACAACACACACACACGCAGATACATGCACGCACACACATGCACACAGACATACACAGTATTACATACACATGCACGCACACACATGCACACAGACATACACAGTATTACACACACACTCACCCATGTACATGGACCACACACGTACTTCTCAGTCAAGATGACCTGCACAAAAGTATGGTCACTATAAAGAGAAACACACACACTACACACGTACTTCTCAGTTGACATGATCTGGTTTTGACCTTGATTCTCTTTCCATAAGTCTCATCAGCCACTTTACTATTCGGCCACTTCAAGGAGACATCATAAAATGAATGTATGATTGTACAATGACAATAAAACCTATGCACTAAACACAAGCACAATACACTATAATATAATACACACGCACATGCACACGCACACGCACACACACACACACACACACACACACACACACACACACACACACACACTGCTTCAGTGTGTGATAGAAAACTACTACCATCTGCAGGCATTAAATAGAGTAGTTTCTGTTTTTACCTTTAGTCAGAACTGGTATGAAGCTGAGCACTGTTCTGTTGCAGTGTTTCCACCCTTCTCTAGATCTGATACCGCGTAAAGGCTGACCTAAATTATCTGATGGGGTATTTATGAGAATCGTACCGGACGAAACTGATGACACGGTAGTAGTCTAAATTTCATTAGCGTTTTGCTGTGCAGGGGCAGCTGTAAAACAAAGGAGTGTAATGTATACCATCAAAACAATAATTAAATACATACAGTTACACTTCTAATGATCATTGCCATGCTTAGGATAGATACCCAGGTTACAGGTCAGCATTATTCCATTTTCTAACTTCCTGTAACAATAATAATTATTATTGTACCTTTAATACAATACAGATTAACACAATACATTACTGACAGCACGCACCCTACCCAGTTGGAGGTAGGCGACGATTGGTTGGGGGTCTGTAGTAATAGGTGGCAACGACCTACAAGGAACCTCATCACCGCCTGATCCGACCCGGTATAAAAGAAGAAAACGACCTTCACGATCGGCATTTCTTTCTTCGGGTTTGCGCCGTTTCATCTACAAACTATTATAATTTTCTGGTGGCTTTTAAACGTGCTGTCCATGTCGTGCTCAGCAGCTCTATGATTCCGCGGTTCCGTTTATGCTTCGTTAGTGTCAGCTCTTCACACCTGCATACAAATACGGTACCGTTCCCGTAGATATCCGTAAGTGAATATTTATACGGGGAACTGTATATTGACGTACATAGCCATGTTTTCGCTGTGAACATAGCTGCATATTTCACTAGATCTGTATATGAGAACATCAATACTCAAACCTTTATAGGAAGTCAATTTTGCAATACAATTTTTATAACATTATAATATTATGTACTTAATTAGCTACATCAAGACTCATGATAGTGAGTCACAAGGCCATGAACAAACAGGCCGTATGCGATGAATGAGTGTGTTGTTTACACGTAGCGCTGCAGTGAAATTTGTTAACACTCTAAATAAGCCGCTATTAAAGCTATTGCTTAGTTATCAAGGACTCGGCACGTTCTTACTGTATAGAATCAGTAATCCGATAATGGAGGAAATCATCGCCACCAATCCTAAGTACCGGCCATTGCAAGTTTTATGGCCCTGTTCATGTGCCCACGCTCAAAAACCATCCCCTTGGCACCCATTCACTCGTTTACTAAACAAATAGTACCTTCAATGTATCAAGAATCATTGACTTAAAGTCGTTTGATATCCATTACACGAGCTTTTCGCATGTGCCTTATAAACTCCTCCCAACAAAAATATTTTAGGCACCCGATGTTTTCTTTCTTTGTTTCTACTTTCATTTTCATCGTGCACTTTTTCGTGGGCTTGCGGGAGCTCGTGTAAATCCCAGAAGTATGTGCATTCACTTGTTTGTCTAATAACTCACTCATTTGTAATGTATTTCAGCCAAACTTGTATCAGAGCACTTCTCCCATGTATGCTCTACCTGTCTTGGTATTTTCAGCTTGAAGTAAACACTTGAATGTATTTGATGAAGGCTGCATATTTTCACAATTGACTTAATTTGTCACTTGACCACCTGTACAGGTAGCCAAGTGATAAAGCCAATCATGAAAATATACTATAAACTATTGTATGTCATTCTAGGAGTTAAAAGTATTTTTGATGAAGTAACTTCTTGGCCTCAGCTGATATCAAAGCTTTTGGTCGCATCTGTCTGCTTGCATGCTGCTTCTGATTGGCCTCGCACTTTTTTACACCCAAGGTGTTTTGTTTAGCATATAGCTATGTACAAGCATAACTACTAGGGACCAGCCTTCTATTATGCTCGTATTTGAGTATATTTATTTTTTGAGTATATTATACATACAAAACATGGTGAATGTACTATTAAAGTAAAGCTTATGACTGGGGCCTGCAAAAACCAGTGACATATGTAGCTTACATGCATTTATTTCTATAGAGTAGGTAAAGATCTCGTAGTCAAAGTGGCAGACTTTGGACTTTCAAGAGACATTTATTCAGATGAGTATTACAGATTAAGACATAAAGCTGCGGTACCAATCAAATGGATGCCACCTGAGAGTCTCTATGATGGATATTTCAATGAAATGACTGATGTGGTATGCAAATTTGAAATATGTATCATAAGTTTATGTCATGATGATCTGTTGACATAATTCTAGTTAGCTATAGTAGCTATGTGCTATGCTAATTGTTTATTAATTCAGTGGGCATTTGGAGTGTGTTGCTGGGAAGTATTCAGTTTAGGAATAGCACCCTATGCTGGAGTTGAATTCAGAGATATTCTTAAATACATTGAATCAGGGAAACGGTTATCTAAAACAGCATTATGTGGAGATAAAATGTAAGCTAATAGCTGATATGATTGTTCTGTTTTAATACCATACCTTTAGCACCTACCTAGCTACGTATGTAGCTATACATAATAGCTTAATTATTGTAATAATACTATACAAAATGAAAAACAAGTATTATTTTGTGGAATCATATACTGTATATCGGGAATCATCTGCAGAAGAAAATATTTGTGGATTATAATTATGTTCACACAGGGGTGTAATTAAATACTCGAGGCGCTTATACTAGCGATAATGCCCTTGCACGAAAATACTCTCGCCAAGTAAGACCATACCTCTGTGTAAATTAGAAGAAGCAAACAAAGAAGTATAGGAGACTGTCAACAACTTTTGTTTTAAGTAACAGTTGTAGCAAATCCTAGTCACGTGGTTAATTTCGTGTATGGTATTATCGCTTAATATAAATGCCTTACATACTAACACACTGTGCAAAAAGGCAAGCAACTCTCAGGTAGAATTTTCCACGGATAAGGTGAATCGCAAATGTTTTCTTGCGAACTATGCCAGAAGTGATTCACAAAACTTTTCTTCTGCAGATGATTCCCAATATATGGTAAATTTGGATAAAAACTTTTGAAGTAAGTCCTGAGGTTTCACTTACAGGTTAACGTTGAACCTTTCACTTATATGTATTCCCCAAGTAGCTAATATCCATCAATCACCTTGAGTTATTAAGATTCACATGGTAATATGCATAGTAGCTATAAACCTAGCTTATATGTCAGGGTCCAGTCGGGTGAGCAAGAGCTGTATTTACCAGAGCAAAGTTTAAAATATTATAGTTTAGAACCTAGCTAGTTGGAGTATCGTAAAAATCAAGGCAAAGACAGCTTAGTTACTTTGTATATGTATTATATAGTTATATTTGCCCTTGAATTCTGAAGCATAGGCTATCGTAAGAGCTATTGCTTAGCTTAGCTACATGCACTGTCATAGAATGGAGGAAATCAGTTTTACCATTCCTGAGAACTAGCTGGCTATTGGAAGTTTTATGCTATTCTTTGCGCACAATGATTCATTATTTTCATCTTATTTACAGAAGTGATTATAATACTTTAATACTTCTCCAACATTTGTCAGACCATATACATACATAGGTAAAAATGATCGGCTACTGAAGATAACATTGAACTATCAGTTACAGATTCCTCCTCACATTCATTTTCTTCATAGCAAAATTTCTAATTCCTGATGTGTTAATTGATCGACTAGATGGCTGAATGTTCCCTGAACTGATCAGCCATCTCTAATTTTGGCTGATGGCCGACTACTATGTATTTGATTATTACTAGGCATGTCCCTATTATGCTTTATTCATATATAGATAAGTTAATGTCTAGCTACTATGCATACAAACTTTTATTTACAGTAGATACGTAGCTCTGAAATTTGATGTCACTACAATTTATTGTTTTAAAGGTATCAGATTATGCTAAGCTGTTGGCAGTTGAAGAATAGTGATAGACCAACATTTTCCATACTAGCAGAACAACTTGAACAACTCTATTCTGATGTACCGGAGTCTAATTCAGTGGCTGAAGTGACCTATGTAAATTATAAGCCTGAATAATTTCATTTATAATACGCTTTTTATTCCAGAATTTGTACATATGCATTCAAGTAGTAGCTAAGTACATAATTATGTATGTATGTATGTAAATAACGTACCACTGCTCTTGCGTGTATATATATATAGTTTATTATCATGCTACTTTCCTGAAACAATAAGGCTATAGCTTATATACGTGCTTCATGTACACGTAAAACACTTCATGATACTGCTTATACACAATTATATACATTGTAAACTAATCTTGATGTCAATAGCTAGCTATAATTATATAGGCAAAACATGTTCTAAACCCTAGGCCTCCATCTTCACGCACTTTAAACAAATTGATGAACTCATAGTCGTATCATTCCTCACCATTTTTGTTTTTAAAATGGCTGTAATCAAGATTAATTTTGCCTTGTAGACTGGCCTAATATTATGGTATGGATTCTATGTTATCGATTCAAATAATTATAATTTTAAAATGCCATTTTTTCTTTTGAGCACTGCTCCAATAATATGCTCAAAATTATGCTTGGTGGGAAATTTAAATTGGGATTGTTGAATTTTTGTTCATTGTCAGATAGCTACATCTACATTAGCTATCATTTCTGTTTTGTTGCATTATTCTGTGCTCCTATAAATCCACTAATCCAATTATCTTCTAGTATACTAGCAACCTTTCCTTAGTATAAGCAGAGAGCTGTATGTCTACTAGACTAGTTCATAAATACCAATGGGCATAAAAATCAGTAATGTAAATTCAGCAGAGTTTCTTCTGGAGCGTGAGGGAGCATTCGCTCTCCTTTGGCTTTGGCTTGCCCACCTTGGAAATTTTGTAATCTCTATATAACAGTTAAAAGTATGTTCACAATGAATATGATGACGTGCTCATACACATGCCATTAGCATGGTGCTTCACACAACAACGCATAGCTACAATCACTTGGTACACAAAAAGGTCCTTTGATCAGGATCTCCTATAGTTTAGAGCTGAGCGATACTGATATTCTGTCAAACATTCATGACATGAATATTAAATTTTCAAGTTGATATGCATGCTTCTCACACTGAGCAAATAACTTTCATTTTGGGATATATTCATTGTGTTGATCACAGTTAGAAAATTGAAGAATGTTTCTTACAGTATCATGTGGAAAAAAGAAAAGATGTGATATTGCTGAATTGATTTGTCAAGTGCTTGAAGAAAACAAAAAATTGTAGCTAAAGGACAGGGATATGATAATGGAGGTAGTAATATGTTATGGCATTTAATTACAAAGGAGTTTAAACAATTATATTACAAAGCAATCCTTGTGCAGTTTATTCTCCCCGTAGTACACACAGTCTAAACCTCTGCAGGGTGCATGCTGTTAAACGTTTTGGGTAATATAATAACAAGTTTGGCTAAGTGGAAAATTCTCCTAGCTACTGCCAGTGTTTCATTGCATAGGTTGTCAGATACTCGCTGGAGTGCAAGAATTGATGCAATCAAATTAAACCAATGATTAAACTAGCTACAAGAGAAGTTAGATTTGCCTGCTGATGTTAGCAGTGAAGTAGACTCCTTGATAAACCGGATGAAAACTTTTGTATGTTTTAATGGCTGGTTTAAATTACTTCAAAATACTAATGATGTGCATAAATGTTGAATATCCTGCTGATAAATTGGTTGCAGCAATGCTGCATGTCAAATATTATACTCTTAATGAGGAAACATTGTTAATTAAAAATCTACTCTCAGATTTGCAGTATATTCAAGATGCTTGGGAAGCAATACTTCAGGAGACAATTAAGACTTGTAGCAAAAATCCTATAGGATGGGAAGAGAACTTCATACAGGGAGAAGAGACACAGAAGAGTCACAAGTGTGTATCACTATGATGAAAACACAACTGCTGCATAAGAACATGAAAGTGAATGTGTTTTATGTTGCAATGTTGCATTATAGAAATAAACAGTAGATTTGTAGCTATGAACAGCATTAATGAAATGTTTTCTTCTAGCTATTTGAGAATGACAGCATTCATCATCAGAGCAAATTAAGATATATATATATATATATATATATATATATATATATTATATAATATGTAAACTCAATATAGCTATACATATGCTTTTACATCATAGCTATACTCTCACATCCTTTATTAGCTAGCTATCATGTGTTTATCAGGGAACTGTGAATTCATGGTTACCAAATATTCTTGTTATGACCTTAAGGAAACACCACTTTGGCTTCTTTGTGTCAATTCGAATTCCTTTCTATATATATTTCCTTATGCTAGTAGCTATATCACATTGCTTCCTACCGATTAACTATATGAAGTCCTATATAGCTATGTAACTCCATTTTTTGCTATAAACGGGCATGCATCTTATGTGGCTAAGTCACTTCCTTTCATATACGTAGTACAATAACTAAGATTCATCAGTAATCCTCCCATATTAATTAAAGCTGGTCAGTTTTCATGCATATGCATGTACAATGATCATTCAAGTATTTAGCTAAGCTATAGCACTTAGTACAGCTGTATAGTATTTTTCTAGTAGCTAAGCTTAAGACGTAGCTGTAGATATAGCTATAGATCTAGTTGAATTTTACAAGTTGAGATGTTTAAAGCTACCGTGTGTGTCATTTTTATCATCTCAGAGTGAAATGTCTTGCTATTTATTAACATCAATACTGTCCAACTCTTAATTTATTATGTTTATTCCCAGAAATTCCCCAAATATTCTGGAATTATTCTTTATGCTATGAGGTTCCTATTATTCCAGCACAACAAGAAGGCAGAGCCTGTAAGGTGTGTCACCCAAAGCCAAAGGGAACCTATTAGAATGTGTGTTCATATGCATATTATACTCATAACATTGCAGATTAACAGTGTTCACCTTAGGGCTACACCTATTCCAGATTTTACCAATACATACTTCAAATAACAAATACCGTACAGCGGGTTTTTAATGCGGACACAAATAGTCGCGAAATAAAAATCTAACGACACTTAATCTCGCGAGCTAGCCTATTCGCGAGATTAAATTCTCGCATGAAAAAATGAAGAGCAAACTTACTATTATTCAAATCTTCGTAATGCACTCATATCACACACTCAATTATGAAAAACACGCAGGATTAATATTCTTTTGCACCCTGTACGCTTCCTTGTGTGATCGCGATCAACGCTCGTTTGCCACGCCCACTTCAAATCCAAAATAGTTTGGCTTGTTACCATAGTAGAAGGCTTCAAATACCTTCAAAATAGATAAGTAATGCATAAAACTGTCATTGTAGCCTTTAGTTACTGTTTATCTATGTATATATGATTGCTGTATAGACACGCCCAATTTGTCGATCGATTGCATCGTGCATAAAAGTTAATGCTTACCAAATTGAGTCTGGGATGGCTGTACCAGACTAGATATGTACGTATATGCAGTTGCAATTTCACTAGTTTTATGCATGCTGCATTATTGCAAACGAGATACAACTGAATGTGACCGGATTTGCAAAAACCGACTGAATTGTCACAACAGTAGAAATCCAGTTTATTGTTTAACATTGTAGCTACATTCACCCACAGTCCAGACATGCCAACAACAAGGCTATAGATGGCCAGGTCTGCTTTCACAGGCGGTCTTTTTCCGACCCTGTAAAACCACGACGGTCCACTACAGGGTCTATGGGGCCAGTGATGGGCACTAATAAGGCTGTTTGGGGTGTCAAACTACTGCTGACGACCGTCTGTGCCTGCCAAGTTGACTGTGGCAGTTTCTGTGCCCTACTGAAGACACAGCACTGCTGTTTGTCTCCTTGTGGATGGTATTGCCCGCCTTCGGCTTCCCACCCACCCCCAACGCCCACCCCCTATATAATTCATCCATGATATTGCAGGAGTTGTAAAAAACCATCACAAAAACCAGCAGTGTTAACTAGGTGACTGAAATAGTTATAAAACATTAGCTATAAAACTACTCTACTTATTCTGTGAATCTAATGTAGCTACCCTCTAGCAAAAACGAACCACAGTGGCTTGAATATTTCAAATTGGTAATTCTCGAAATACAAAATGTGACAATTCGGTCGGTTTTGCTAAATCAGGTCACAAATGCAACGTATTAAAAACTACACGAATTTTAATCTCGCGAATTAGCCCATTCGCGTGATTAGAATCCTCGCGTAAAAAACCCGCTGTACGGTACTACTGCTGTTAAATGTACTAGTACAAGTACCAATACATGGAAGCACTCTGCAGTATGCAGTAATAATTAATTTGTCAGTTGATTATTTCAAATCATTTCAATTGGTGCACAGAAATTCATCTCAATAGTAGATAAAATGCACAAACAACATACATGACCGATTCCAATACCATCAAAAATGCTGGTATTGGGCCGATACCAATACAGGTACCAGAATTGGTGCAGCCCTAGTTCACCTTACCTGTCTTACCTGTTCTGACTCATAACAAGTATGTTACACCCTACCAGCGACTTTTATTGTAGTGTCTATAATGTATTCATATTACCAGTATGCAGAAATGGATTGGGGTTTGAAGATACTTCCATTGTCGTGCCTAGAATATGATGATCCCCACATGGCAAAGCACTGGCCTAGCAAGGAGGTGTTCTGTTGTGACAGTTGTCTCACGGCTGCCTTCCACAATGCTGTGTACTCTTCAAGGAGTGCGATATAACCAGAGGGGTTATCAATACAACTACCTTCTTCACACAAGAATAATATGTACAAGAGCCAGTGTTGCTACAATGGATAGCTATAGGTCTTGTGTATATAAGTAACTTGTGAATGATATCCCTACAACTTAAACTAAGTGATCACACTAACATTCACTCATATAAAACAACAGAAGTAGGCTAGCTATACCATAAGAGCTAGTATAAGCTAGAACTTATTATACAACTTAATTATTCAGCTTTCCAGTTTACATAAGCAGATTCATTAAACAAGTTATAATAAGGTGAGGAAGGGTTGGATGGATCAGACTCGAGCACATTAGAATAGTGTTGTTCAAGTTGTCCTGCTAGAGTAGAAAATGTTGGTCTATCACTATTCTTCAACTGCCAACAGCCTAGCATAATCTGATACCTGCAGAGAAAGACAAATGATTATCATCTGATGATGATTAATTGTGACTTGAGTTGGGAAAACCCTCCTTCTATACACTTAATTCCATTTTATTTATTGCACAAGACGATAGCTACAGTTGCTACACTCAAGAACTATCCAAGCATAGTGCCTCTCCTGTCCAATGTAAGGTCTACTTGTGACCACTTCAACTATGATCAGATTTGCAAGAAGGGGTCTTGCATCCCTGAAAGACCGTATATAGCCTAATTATTTTGAGGGTAAAATCTTTTGCTGATTTCACAGATTTATGAATAACCACGAATTTTAGCCTTGAATTTTTTGTCTTTCATTGTAAATTTGCAATTCAGTGCAGCACTTCAAAAATTATTCAGGAAGCTGCTAAATTCACAAATCCACAAAAGTTTCACCCTTCAAAATATTAGGTTACACGGGACCTATAATATACGTGCATGTCATTTATCATGCACAAAAGCTAGTAGCTAGAGAGCTGTCAGTGCCTGGCTACTAATTTATACAAAGAAATGATATGCTTTAAGGAAAGTTTTCTCCCTCCAATAATTCCCCATATATGGTAATGATATTCAGCATTAGTTGGCCATGTCTGAAATGTTAAATGTGTTTGGTGTTTAACGATTGAATTTAAAATCTACTTCTACCAAACCTGCAAGAGTCTTTATGTGCAAACAAATCATCCATGTGTCTATGTAGTTTCGACTAGCCCGGCCCTGAATGCCAACCATGTAAAGTTACAATTAAGACAATGGTGCCCACAAAGGGCACCAATTAAATGGCCAGGACCTGCAAGCAGTCACAAAGTTGTACACCACCCAGAAGTACATTAATGGTGATGTAGGATTAGGTAAGGCTATTTCCAGGTTAGCCATGCCATGTGCCAAGTCCTGGCCATGGTCAGGATGTGCCATAGGCTAGCTATGTACTTGTGGTAGTCAGACTTGCTGCTCCGCACAACTTCCTCATATGTGACAAAATCCATCTTCTATGCACTTGGTAATATTTCAAGAAATACCATTTCAAATATTCTGCCGATTAAAACAAGCTGCTGGCTGTGGTTAGCCATTTGGTATTGGCAGTAATAAACACAGTAATCTACTACGTAACTTTCACATAGCTAACCTTGTTAATGGCTGGTGCAAGATTTCAGGGCTTTTGAAGCGATTTTTTCAGTTGGGCAAAGTGCCCCCTGTGCATGGATAGGTGTTGAGTGTAGCTATCTTCTTGTGCAATAAAATTGAATTAAATTTTTGTGTGTGGAAGGAGGCTTTTCATAGATTCAGTCACATATTATTTCAGTAATACAAAAACTCTTCTTGTATTGACTAGCTAATGGGTGATAATTCCAGAATGAAATTTGACAAATTTTACTCCAAGAAATGCTTATAATTTTATGCCTACTACTACGTATATAGCTGTACTGTATGGCATGAAAAATTTTACAGTAATAAAGTTTCACAGTTTGGCTATATTGTGCAGGGAAAGAAAGTTAATGAATTTTAATTTTACAGAGCCCTGGCTGATTATGCCACTAACCATAAAACCATAAAATTTAATTCCATGTAAAATTTTTGTGCCATATGTACATACATACTTACAAATTTAAAACATTTCACTTACATTTCAGCTCCACATAATGCTGTTTTGGATAATCTCTTTCCTGATTGAACATACTTGATTATATGATGTATTTCCATTCCAGCATAGGGTGCTTTTCCTAAACTGAATACTTCCCAGCAACACACTCCAAATGCCCACTGAATAAACAAAATGACAGTAAACTGTATGAGTAATAATTCAGATACATAGTTTTCATACCACATCAGTCATTTGATTGAAATATCTATCATATATACTCTCAAGTGGCATCCATTTGATTGGTAATGGAGCATTATGTGTCAGTCTGTAATACTCATCTGAATAGATGTCTCTGGAAAGCCTTCAAAATCTGCTACCTTGACTACCAGATCTTCACCTACCCTAATATATGTGATATTACAGTATATATATGTTGTTTTTCAAAAGCAAAAGGTAAACGGCATAGATTACAGTGCCACCATAATTATCATTTAGTTTTGTTTTACTGTCTATGTCATGGTAAGTAAATATACGTAGGCTACATACAGTGAGTGACTACATACTATTCAACCTGTGGTTATGTGTACATGTGCATGTTGATCTGGAATGAACTGTGGAGAGAAATTACAATGTAGCCGTAGGAGGCAGCTTTATGGGCAACAACGTAAGAAGAAACATGCTGGAACTAGAGGTATGTTCCCCCCATTTTTACTGTCAATTTAGTAATTCTTCTTCACACACAAATGTGTGTACTGATAAGTTATCTTCCCTCCCCCTCAGTTGTGGAGAGCTCTCTACACCCCTGGAGGAGACTAATCATAATAGACAAACTGAAATACTTTTTTATTGATTCCATCCCACAATTCCCACCAACTTGTAACATGCAGCATCATGGGGAAAGCCTGAACAACTAGTATGTTTATACTTAAGGTTTGAGCTAGATCATGCAACACAATCTTAGCTACGTACGTACATAAATAGCTAATGGAGTGTGAAAACTGCTTACATGCAGTTCCTTGCTGCTAAATCTCGATGAACATATTTTATTGTAGCAAGGTATTCCATTCCATGACAGATGTCACAGCACATCTTCACCAGTGTCAAATAGTTGATATCCTGTAACCCATACATACATGGTAAATAATTTAACACGGCATATATAACTTTAGTAATGATAGATGGATTTTAACATTAATAATATGCGTGCACATTACACACACGTGGTCACCATTACACAGAATATCACCATGCACCTATCATAACTTATTGTATGGTGCCACCGTATACAGCAAATTTATGAGTGGCAAAACTTTTGCAGTTTGAAATCAATATTTGCAAGAAAACTTTTGCGGTGAAAAGCTTCTTTCACAGTAGCAGCTTTTATAAACAATTGAGTGGAAACCATGTGTATATATTTTCACTTTGCACATGCAGGTGCTTATACGTGTAATACCCGTGAGTAATGCTAAAGAGCCATATATCTACTTTGTACATATAATTTTGTTCTTGGTTGACAGAATTTAATTCCTATAATTGATGAATGTACTTATAATCAGAATATTGATAAGCCATTGGTGCGTATCTACAGTATGTATGGCCAAAAATCTGTAGTTATATTTTAGGGATGAAGGCTAGGAAGAGGTGGAGTAATGAACAGATTTCAAGCAGCTAGTGCTTGCAGTGTCAACCCAATAAATAATTAATTTGCTCTGTACTCTTTTTTGGGTTGGGTGCCACGAGACTTTACAATTTAGGCTACCTTCATAACATGTAAATATTCTTGGTAAACTTTTGCGATGAGTAAAAACTTCAAAAACCATGAAAGTTTCCCATTGCCATATTACCATTCAACTTTGGTGGGCATATACAAGTATAAGCAATACAATGTACACTTAAAATATAGGGATTAAATTTTGCACATATAGCTAAAGAGAATGTGTTTTGTGTATTTAGGTAGCTATAGTTACGTATATAACTACCCAGCTGCAACTGTATTTAAGCAAACACATGCAGTAGATGATGACTGGTAGATTAGTGATAGCTGACTATATTGCTGTTATTGTGACTCTACTCCCTTTATACGTAAAAATAAATCTTTTACTTATTTCTTTACAATAGATAGACATCGACTAATTATGTTAAGTACTTTTAATAATGATTCTGGACTATCCTGTGCTTCATTTCTTTTGTGCTGTAAATATCCTTTCAAATCTCCATTAGTCATATAAGGTAAGATAATGTAAGGAGCTGCTATATCATTTTCTACTCCAACAGATACTCCAATTAAACCAAGAACATTTCTGTGCTTAAAATTCTTCATGATCACAGTTTCAGAGATAAACGAATTTAGTTCATCCAAGCTATTATATTCTAGACAAACACATACGTAATTTACTGAGATTATTTACGTATACAGTACAAACTGTATAGAGCAAAAGTTTGACAGTGGAAAACTCGACAAATTTGACAAATGGCTAACAATTTGTCAAAGTTTTCCCTGCTAACCTTTCCTTTTAATGTTTCTCCTATGAAGCCTACAATCAATTCGTCAAAGATTTTCCCTGTCAAACTTTTGCTCTATACAGATATATACAGTACAGATGTGATTGATCAAATAGAATGTTTGATGCATATTTGCTGATAATTGCTAACATCCTTGAGAAGCAAATTTTAGAAAGGCAGATTACATGAATAGCTATATTCTCTCAATTGAGTACATCTGTGGGATACCGGATATTTATAATTTACAAGTTGTTCATTTTTGTTTCAATGTTTAATGGATCAAACTAATGAATAGTACTTGGCTTACAGTAACCATGCTACATAGAGCTCTATAATTACAGTCTGTAGCTAAATGGTGTGACAATTGACAAACATTTATAGTAGATGATGATATACATATGTTTGGTCTTAGTGGTACAATTAACTAAATGTACCTACGTAGGTATATGAAATCTTTTACAGATTACGTACTATAGCTACCCTGTAAAATTTTGTTGGCAATAAAAGTTTTGTATAAGTTATAACATATGTACAATTTGATACCTTTAATTGTTTTTACTGCAACCTCCTCTATTGTTTGGTCACTTTCTTTTGTAAGGAATCCATGAAATACTTTTCCAAAAGCACCTAACAATGAATTTAAAATACATACCTTAGTAAGAAGATAGAATAAATCAATGAAGCAGCCAACTAAGCTAGCTCCTATAGCTAGCTCCTGGTATATAGACCTAACTATACAATTGGCTGGTTTTAACTGGTGACCATATTAGACAGGTTTCACTATTATGTAGTTATTACTGTATCAATTCCACTGTTTATAGTGTACTTGTACATAGATAATAGGTGTGGTTTGTCTATTGTATAATCACTATAGTAAACATCACAATCACAAACTATACAGTTTAATTGCTATACAATTGCTGGAAATATTACCTTCTCCAAGTGTTTCAAGAATTTTTAAATGATCATGTGATACAATAAAATCCTCCAATAAATGATCATTTATTGCAGTAATAACTAAGTCTTTTGTTGGCTTGAATTCTTCAGGTTCTTTACTGGTTAGCACCTCAGCAAGATTAGGTAATGAAGATGCAGCAGTCAAATATGGGCTAGCAGAATCACTTGGCTTCAGTTCATTTGATGTCACATTAGTTGCATGTAAGTTATTAAAATCTGTATTACTAGTTGAATTGTTTCCTGCAAATTAAGTAAAGTACTAGCTACTCCATATAGCTATGTAGTTAACTATTGCTATATAAATAACTACTGTTACATAAATAACTATATATGAGTAATTGCTAGTTACTTACTGTATTCTGTATAGTTTGTTGTAAGTACTTAACAAGAATTTGATACATAGATGCATGTAGGTATGTGCGTGTTGTCTTGTGATGTAGCCAATGACAACATCCCCTGACCCTGACCGTGTGGTGGAGACCAGGTACATGGGATCAGGGTCCCTCGATTTGGCCTTGCAAGCTAACAATGAGGATAGATCATGCATACACATCATGAGTACAGAAAAGAGCGGTGCTTGCAACGGGAATGGGTTATTTGACTCAGGTCACTTCTATTGTCAGTGGTTCACCTGCCCTTCTGGGGATTCTGTCACCTAGCTGGCATAGATTCAGTAATTGGTTACTCAGTATCCTTTGGTTGGATGGGCAGACATCACGGTCTTAAGGTATTGCCGCCGCCGCTGCTGCTGCTGCTAATTTTGTCTTAGCCATGTAGTATAACAGCTAGTAGAGGTCTCCTGCTAATGTCAGGCAACATTGAAGCCTTTGGGTACCATGCAGATCTGCCTTATCACAGCTAGAGGTCTTCTGCCCAATTTTCATTTCACTTGGAGTAAAACTAGCTGGCAGCCCAATTTGTGTGTCTTAGCTACGCATTATATGTGTCATGTCTCCCACTTTTCCGTTTACTTGCACACACTCTAAATGTTTGCTAATGATGTATCCAAAGTAGTTTGAAAGGCATGATAGCTAGCCTGGAATCATGCTGTTGGTAATAAACTTGTTTGCAGCCATCTCAACCAAATGGCAAACTCTTAGAGCAATACAGTGGGTAGCTAATAAATATTTTTACTAAGCCTGCATCAATGTAGCTAAGTATGAACAAATGCTTTGCAACAAATGGTTGTCTTTACACAAGTGCAAAAGTTCTAATTAGCTCTAAAGATTTCCCATACATAGTAGTTTTCATGTAGTAACCTTGTACCTAAATGGATAGATCAGAAGTTGGATTTTAGAAATGCCTTTGGGTGGGAATTAATTTTAGACCAACATATGCAGACTGGAAGGAGAGTGAGTGGTGAGGTGGGGAGTGAGGTCACCAAAGGTATCCACAAGTGCCTGTATCACACTATACAAGCTAGGTCAAGTATAGTAGAAATCTAAGCCATTATGGTAACACTCAATTATAACAGTGTGATAACACGTACACAGTATTTCGTGTGTAAAATGCCAAAGTTTCCAGTGGAAATCATTATTTCCACAAGACAAGACGTGGCATTTCCACGAGATGAGTTATGGCATTTACATGAGTTAAACGACAGATAGAAATAAAATAATTACACGATGGCTATTAAGGGCACTAATTGGATAGCTAAGAGTTCAAGTACATACGTATACTGCCACTCAATTATAACTTGATTTGTACACATGTGGACATGCATGGCAACACAATACAACTATAGAAAATCTCATTACGTGTTTTGTATAGACCACATTTCCTTGTAACATGGAACATACACATCTCGTGTAATCTATCATGTGTTATGTGTCATCCATGTAACAGCCGCATGTGGAATTCGAACGTGAGTGGAACATGCATGATAACCATGCATGAAATGTATGTGGGCAGTCACTGGGCACACATGTGCAATGGCACATATTCATTATTCTAATTGTTTCATGCACAAACTTAATAGTTGCCCTGGCAACCTGAGCATCATACCATCAGTAGGTTTGCAAGTCTACAATAGTCCTTTAAAATTTCAAAGAGATTGCATATCTTCATCATGAGTTATGATGCTTTTAAAATCATTTCCTGATTTTCAGTATATACTGAAATTACAAGTGATAAATGGTTACAGAACTGTAAAATTCACAAGCGTAATGTACAACTACAGCATCAGTTGTATGTATAAGTATACATTTTGATGGCGATACATCGATATATCACGATATTCGTTATATCGATACGACCTAAATGTGTATTGATACAGTATCACTGCCTAATGTATCATGATATGGCGATATATCGATATATTGTTGCATCTCTATATGCCACCTCTTTGAAATTTTTAAAGAACATTGTAGACTTGCATACCTACTGATGGTATGATGCACTCAGGTTGCCAAGGGGAACTATTAAGTTTGTGCATGAAACAATTAGAATAATGAATATGTACCATTAACATGTGTTATTCACTAGCAATTAATTTACAAAGATATGTCGAATTCAGTTCACAGCTGTGAAAGCAACACATGTAGTGCACTCATAAACTCTCGTCATATAAACTACCAAGGTATTTTAATGTACGCATAGCTAATTGTGTACAGTAGCTACGGCTAGCTAGCTAGCTATGTACGTAGCTACGTACACTGATACATTTAAAATCAGTATTTTTGCTGGTCAGCCTATACCAGCTTGTGAGATAACTATACATAATACCCTGTGTGTACAGGAATGCTGTAGATTCCATTGATATTGATTATCAAAGCCACAAACTATTTTTTAATATTTTGCAGCATGGATAAAAAAAGTTAATGGATTTAATATCATTACTATACATAGATAGCTCTTGGTTTTGTAACTTTATCATTTGGCTGCGGTGTTTTGGTAGATAATGGCACTTTGCATTCTGATATCAGCTTGCACTTTCATAAAATTAGTTTACTAGGCTGTGGCTGCATGCATGCATGCATGTATGTCCAGACTAATTAAACATAGAAGATGTATAAGTAAATCAGTAATAATTAATAATTAATAATTAATGGTTAACACACACAAATATAAAGGATATATACATTATGTACTTATGTACGTACCTGACGTATATTGAATTGTCTCAGCTGACTCAGCATTAGTGTTATGATTATCCTCAGGCTCTGAATTTGGATATTTTACACTGTAGGAAAATAATTTATCGCTGGCAGCCACTTTAACAATGTACATGGTTTTAATATGTATACATGATGCAATATACTATTCAAGCTACTGTAGATCTAGATGTAGATGTGCTCTGGTATAGCTAGCTGAGTTGGACAACTTGGATAAGTTGTGTATTTGACTACTACAGCTAGATCCTATAAGCCAATTTTTTACCTCTGGAAGGATTGAAATAGGTGTTGCTGTTATAGGGAGATTGTCCTTTTAAGAGGTAAAATTATACTGCCATGATCCTATAGGGATCACAGAACTTGTCCTATATAGAGAGGTGTCCTTTATTTGGAGTGTCTATTAAGAGAGGTTTGCATAGTGATGATAGATGATATATGCTAATAATATAATATATTTGTACATTGAATGGTAATAGCAATACTGCGAGCAAGAGGTTGTGAATGTACATACATACATTATGGTATAATATATACCAATACACCTGTACGTATGTATCATGGTACTTAAGTATACATAGTCACTGTAGCTTTGTATTAATATATTACCTAATTTCAGGCATCTTTTTCTTTGTTCTTTTGATTGACCACCATATATAATATCCTGTGACTACTATTACAATCACACCAATCACCAAGGCCACTACTAATATGATCACTATAATAACGCCAGTTGAAATACCTAAGAATAAATATAATGCATATACGTATGTATGTACACTATAGCTAGCTAGCTATTATGTTTTTATTGTTAAGGAAAGTATTAAGAATGATTCTATACCCTTAGTATATCTATCATGGTGATACTGTAGCTTTACAATAGAAAAACAATGAATAGATTGCTAGTCATATGGCCACCACAAATTGAAAGTATAGAATTTCGAAGAAAAGTTACAACAAGGCTTGGTCTGTGTTTAGCCTTTGTAGTTTCCAAGCTATGTACGTATATATGTATATTGTACATATATTGTACCAAACAAACAACATATGCACTTGTCAATAATTACGTAAGTAACCCATACATAACACCTTTGACCTTTTTCACTATTAACTGCTTGAAAATTTGTGCCATTTATGACTGAATGTTCTTCTTCAATCATGCCTTTTCACAAATATTAAAGGAACAAATGTGTCAGGATGTGACCACCTTGTAAGGAGGCATCAACTTATAAAGCACATGTATTAAACTGTATGACCCAACCAAAGACATTCCAACCTTAAGGAAAAGGAGATAAGGTAAAATAAATATGGAACAACCAGCAACAACAATGAGGTCTAGATATCTTTTGGTAGGAGAATTCTCAACAATAGTGAACATTTTTTCCATAATTACATTTTAGTGGTTATATAGACTAGTGGAGTAAGGACATTCAACTTACCACTATTACTGGATTCACATTGTGACTGATCACAGGAAATACTCCCACCATTACCACAGAAGAATTGACGACAATCTGTAGTCACAAATGTTTCTCCAATTGAATGCTGTGCCCCAATATCATCCATACAACCTGACCATGATGATAATTGATAAACATACTTAAAACATTTGTCATTTTAAATTTAATAAGGATGTAGAAATAAATATAGCACTGTTATCAGACTGTTTTGACTCATGGGGGACAAATAAAACATCTATACTTACTACATATGTATGTAGCTACTAAATGCATTAACAAGTTTAGATTTACTACTGAGTTACGTACGTACAAAAACTCAAGAGCAGTAGCTATCAAAATAGTAACCACGGATACAGATACAAATTTTTATCCAGTAGTAATTACATCTTGATATATTGATTTTTTAACTTTAAACGATACAGAAAGGTGGCCAAGCCAATCATTTAACTATGTGAAAATATGTACCTTGTTAACTATTGTTTGATGTCACAGAGTATTTATCATTTATAGTTATAATAGCTACGTATGTACTTAATTATAAGCTTATTGTGCTCTATTTTCAGGCCCATGGAGTCACCATGCATTATTTTTATGATTACGTATATTGATGTAAAAATGTGACTGGATTTGACAAAACCCGGCTTACACACACAAGAACTGAAATCCAATTTATAGCTTAACATGAAAGCCACACTCTAGCACTATCCACATGTACCAATGATGGGGCTTTGGATGGCCAGGTCTGCTTTCACAGGCGGTCTTTTGACGACCCTGTAAAACCACTACGGTCCACTACAGGGTCTATGGGGCCACTGATGGGCACTAATAGGGCTGTGTTTGGGGTGTCAAACTGCTGCTGATGACCGTCTCGGCCTATCAGGTTGACTGTGGCTGTTTCTGTGCAATACTGATGAAATACAAGAAAATGCAGTAGAAAATAGTGCAGTGAAGTTGCAACACTCTCCCCAATTGAATAATGTTTCTCATATTAAGAGCCCCAAAGCCAACAACATTGATATACCAGAGATAGTAGTTGTAAACGAGGACTTCCCAGTTGATAGCGTACAGAATATTGATAAGGCTGATAGCAGTAAAGACAGTTTTAAGTCTGAAAGTGTTAGTGAACTAAAAAGGCTGCAATCCGGCATGTCATCGAGGAAGGAAACTGATTTTGAGACTGTAGAAACTGACTCAATGGAAAGTGACAGACCCAGCATTGGTGATCACATGATAAAGTCACCGTCGCCACATTGCGAACATGATGATAAAGATGATTCAGCTAATTACAGTATTCCACGTGATGGTAGAAGACAGTTACCAAAAGTATGGAACATACAAACAGAACACACAACACTGCTGTTTCTCTCCTTGTGGATGGTATTACCCGCCTTCGGCTTCCCACCCACCCCCAACACCCACCCCACTCCCCTCCCACCCACCCACTCCCTATAAACTTCATCCATGATATTGCAGGAGTCGTAAAAAACTATCACAAAAACCAGCAGTGTTAGCTATGTGACTGAATTAGTTATAAAACTTTAGCTATAAGACTACTCTATACTTATGCTGTGAATCTGGCGTCTCTACAGTTGGGCATCAACGAGCCAGAGTGGCTTGAATATTTCAAAATGGTATTTCTCGAAATATAAAATATTCCACTAAGCCGGGTTTTCTCAAATCCAGTCACAAATAATGCAACAGTATTAACACTAAAATAGTGCACAAACCAGTTTAGTAATAATAATAATAATAGTTATCTGACAATGATCGTCTGCTGTTATCAGTTATGGGATTGCAATCCAGTGCTTGGCGCATTATTGGTTTGAACATATCATTAGACTCCTCATTGGAAATTAAATTTGTCCTAGAATATTACTTTTGGTCAGCCAAGTCCTGAAAAATGGCTGATGGCTGACTGCTATACAAAATCTTGCACCTGAAAAAGCTTTAAATGAATTAGCTACTGATGGTATGCATGTATGTACTATGGTCATCCGTCCTGGCAGCACATAAATAATTCTTAAGGCATATGTACATTGGCACTTTTAAGTACAGTCAAGAAACAACATCACCACATCAGACTGAATAGTGCAATTAGATCAGACTAACTGTGCTGAATTATTCACTGGGAAATAGTGCAGTAGAATTGACATTTGATGTGTTTCAGGGTTCAGGTGCTGTACGCATGTGGTGCCTGGCATAAAACACATTGGTTTCAAATTCAATGGGACACTTGGTATATATAACGCCTGGATATTACTATAAAGAGCTTATTTTCATTGTATAGTCACTACTGTAATTCTGTAGAAGTGACTGTTTTAAACAGCTGATAGTCGTGAAAATCACACAATGCGTAAAAGTAATAGTAATATGCATAGCGTACATTTAGCTATACAGGATTAGGTATGTAGCTATAGCACTTGACTTATTAGGTAGGCATAGGAGACTATAGGTAGGCATATAGCTTTCCATATACGTATGACACTTAGGCTTACAGGGGACTACCATGCACCCTGCACGACAGGGAAGGTACACTTGCTAGTCTACTATATATAAAGCTGAAATGATGTCTGTCCACCTGTCTGTCGGCTACCACACTAGCAACTCAGTCATCTCTGCATGGATTGACATGGGACTTGGTTTATGTTGAGCTGTGTTCTCCGTAATGTGAATGCATGTTTAAATAAGCATCT
The DNA here is from genome assembly GCA_965231765.1 of Binatia bacterium. Classification (GTDB taxonomy): domain Bacteria; phylum Desulfobacterota; class Binatia; order Bin18; family Bin18; genus JAAXHF01. The sequence continues at coordinate 163,158 of OZ246887.1, read as the reverse complement.
AAGAGCCCTCTGCTGGGCACACAATTGCTTCAAAGATGCTGCTGTCGTTCTTTTGCCATCACTTTAAAGTTTTATAATCTGTGTAGACTTGCTTGAACATTCGCCACGGATATATGCTACAGCTCAAACAAATCTCTATTCAATAAAGAGCAAAATGATCTAAATTTGGAGTCAGTAGCCAACATGATTCCTTGCTTTTCTATAGGTATGCGTGACAACCACATGACAATGCTAATTGACTGGCAGGAACCGCAATTAGGGGCAAGTTAATGGAAATGGAAATGAAATAAAACAAAATGGCTTTGCATGGGTACTTATTGTACAGTATAGCTATTGTTGCAATTGGCTCACTTCACTAGGGTAGTTGGTAGCTAGGGCCTGTCAGACCTCACAACCAGGGCAAACAATCGAAATACCCTAATAAAACAGTCACCTATTCATTGCAATCAGGTATTTGAGTTTTATAATTATGCAGATTGATCTCAAGATTGATACAATACAGTATATGTTGAGACCAATGTTGTTTGCTAAAGAAAAATTAATGTTTTTAGTAACTAGTGTCCTGCACAAGTAGCTAGCCTAAGTCTTGATCATATATGAAAACAATACCTCTGAGCAATGAATAATGAGGCATAACCATCCATCAAAATTGTAGAAGTGCAGCTAATTACAGAGCAGCTAATTACAGAGCTAGGTATAGATTAAATCAACTATATAGAAGCAGAGAGTTAAGTTCAACTACACGTGAGAGATACAGCATAATACACCATATTACTCAACTAACTAATCAATAGATTAAGCAGTACAGCATACTAGGCTAGGTGTTAAGTGAACAAAGAAGCCTCAGTGTAAATAATAGTGCTAGCTATAGGTAAGCGCTAGGAAGCTCAAGTATAGCTGTGTGTAGACCATGCTAAGTAAAACCAGAGACACTGCATGGACACCATAGTAGGCATAGGAGACTATATAGGCAACCGGCTATAGGCAAAGAACACTATAGGTTGGCATATAGACCATGCATGTACGTAGGGAGACTAGGTAGGCAAAGCCGAGACTATTATATAGTATAGGACTAGGTATTATATAGACATAGCAGATTTAGGCATAGGAGACTAGGTATGGGTGTAGTATGCATTTAGCTACATAATTTGGCAGCTATAGGAGACTTGGCTATACAGCTACTTAATAAAGTAACACGGTAATTCAATATGATAGTTGAGAGCAAGAGTACATACGTATTACAATTATATAGAACTATAGCAAGTGCACCTGCCCTGTCGTGCAAGGTGTAGGCCGCAAATGCATGCTCTGTATGGTAATTATACATAGCTACTTACACGTATAAGTTACGTTGAGTATGATCTTTGTTGTGTTTGTCATAGTGGAGGCTTGACATTCAAACATTGCTACCTCTCCAAATGAAATTGGTGCAATTCTTATCACTACTTCATTTTCTCTTTGTTGAAATGGTTCAACAATATTACCATTCACCAGAATATCAACTTGTGGCTCAGGAATACCAACAGCTCTACATGCTACAGAAATATTTCTCCCTTGTAGTTCAGAACAATATTCAGTAGATGAATTCTGATCAGAGAGGACTATAAGCCTGGTATCATTATTGCTTTCAATAATAGAATCAGTAGAGTTTACAAACATAGGAGAGACTGTGTGAAACAATGGAAGATAAGACATACATGATTCACAAAAACACTAATCATAGAACAACTTACTATTTATTCAGACAGGGTGACAATATATCTAAGCCATACTTTGTATGCATCTCACAATATAATATCACTTATGATTATGCCCACCAAAGAAAGGATTAAATCTTGATGTGCTAGAAAATCTGTTTCTTTTGCTGCCTCCATAATTATGTAGGTAGCTAGTTGAGCAAATGCTGACTGGTGTGTGATATAGTAGCAGCTACTAGTAGCTACTTGTTTCCCTACTAGCTTTTTGTTGTGACTCCCACCCTTTTACATTCACTTTTTATACCATGTAGGGAATGTACGTACCATGAAATACTGTGAAATACATTTATCAGTTATCAGTATCAACAGAATTAGATACATGTAGTATGTGTAACATGAATGACTTAACGCCTATCAAAAATGACTACGTATTTCACTCAATTAGCAACTCTAAAGTACATGTGAGCTCTATTTACCATATGTATCTACGTACTTAATTCTAGATAAGTGCAAGAGTAAAACTAAAACTTATGGTTAGTCATTACATCCTTATATCAATTTAATGTAGCTACAATAAGTGCCTGTATTTACAAGTCTTCATAATTATTCATTGAAGTTTATTTCATGTATTTGTCAAAGTTTAAGGACACCAAAATTTTACGGTATATTAAAAGTTATGAAGTGATAAAGTTTCATTGGTACCTCATGCACTCATGCATATCCCCAAGTCACAATCGTACATTGTATTGATGCATGGGATATGTTTCCATATACTTTCTTTGGCTATATAGCTACTCCTTTGTAGCAATGCTCATTTTAAGTATTAACTTACAATTAAAGTTATAGCAGTTTTCTGTGTCAATGCTGACTGAACCAAATGCTCTGAATGGAGCAGAACAATTAAATGTAAATGTTTCATCAAGTGAACTGTCACTAATCCTAATAAATGTAGTAAAACCTATTAAATCTCTTCTACATGTAGCATTAATATACTCCAAACAGTCATCTATACATGGAGGTACCAGTGATTGTGTGATGATATTGCAACGTGGATATATTGATAGACAAACTGTATACATTATTATCCATCGACATGAAGTATCTCTGCCAGTAGTAAATACTCTTTCCTTATTGTCTATTTCTGTAATCCTATTATTCGCTTCAGTGTAATTAAAGACATTGGGATCAATATAGACCATTGTGCTAGCATCAATGTATTGACCACAGTGCAAATTATAATGTGGGAAAGGAACACACCTGTAAATTATAATACATTTAAAAAACTACATAGAATTACCTACACACACTGCACTATAGCTAGCTAGCTAACACAGTAGAAAATTTAATTGTAAATGTGTGGTCATTACAAATTATAGCTAATTTTCTGTAAGTGTTTTGAATGGAAATAGTGTACAAAATACTTAAGTATTTTCAATTGTAGTTATTTCATGCATATTACTGGATGCTAAGGGTTGTACACCACAATTCAACTGTGATGCATAATACTGCGGTATTGTATTCTATGGAAAATGGTTTATGGTAATAGCCTGTGGATGGGTACAGGAACTATACAGGTAAATCCAGACATGTCTATATGGCTGGATATCTGAAGATGAAGCTAGTGTGACCATAAAAATAATGTACGTATACTACAACCAATGAGAATCTGATGATTAAATAATTGTCATGAATGAATTATATAATATGTATTGTCTGGCAAGTTTAATTGAAGAAATTTAAACCTGCCATCCTCATTGTAAAGTAAATGGCATGAGACTATAGTGGTGAATTATGGCCACGTAAACATTGAAAATGTATTATTTCAGTATTGTTTTGGTGATAAAAAGACAAGGTAGCTACTTGTCTACACATTCAACTATGTAAGTAATAGACTATAAGCCTTGATTACAGCATAAATGCTCAATCTTCACTGGATATCTATAGGCCTTGTGTATAGAAATCAAATACGTAGGTATTGATTACAGTTTATTATCTACCATACAATTGTTATTGGCACGTAGTGTTAATTTTCAAAAGCATCTATGTATTTGCCAAAAAACTGAAATAATTTTCACTGTAACTCACTACTAGTAGGTGCAGTACAATTCACTTCAAAAACACCACACAAATTTCCAGTACTATTTGTATACATCATATATTTTATTCACAGCATTAATTAAATGCTGCATATATAACACTGTCTGATTTTACAATACACAGCATCCAAGCATGTCCCTGTTTAACAGGCGAAAGCTCTCCTTATGGGTTCCCCAACAGGATAGCACTTGTGATGACATGATTTCTTAAACGTAGTTATAGTGTAATATTTACTGGGCCTGATAAAAATGGTGGGCAATTCAACTAGCTATCAAATGAAGAGTCTGTCTACTGAAAGACTATAAATAACTTCAGAATTGTGGTGAATTGCATACACGCAGCTCCTTACCTTCTCGAGATAGCCAGTATTTGCAAATATTTAAAACCGTGCATGGAAACCGGACAGTGTTACACCTACGTACGTAGTCACATATCTCTGGGAAACCCTGGTAATATTTCAAGATACTATATACCATTTCAGCTAATTTAAACAATATACTTCCTGTAGCTAGCTGGCTGTCTTGTTTAGCACCAATAAACATGGTATAATCTATTATTTAATAATCATATAGTAGCTAACCTTGTGAATAGTAGCTACATGACTGGATTTCAGGGCATCCGAGACAATTTTTTTCTGAGAGTAGTGAGGAGGTGGGATGGAGGGGAGGTGACTTAAAAACTAAACTAGTTGTTTAAAGCACAAAAATAGCCAGCAGGTACCCATACCACACTACAAGGCCTGGGAGGCATATAGGAACACACAATTCCAGGTCATGGTCACTCAATTTGGCACCCTCCACAGGTACTATTCTTTTGATCATAATATCATAGGGCTCTCAGACCAGCTCACAGTGGACATGCAGTATAGCGACACTGTGCATGGATATTTCTTGAGTGCAGCTATATGATCTTGTGCTGCAATAAAATTACTACAGTTTTGTACAAAATTGGAGGACTTTGTAGATTCAGTCAGGTTTTAGATACATACACTATTTATACTACACATACATACATTGAGCTCGAGAGGCTTATATATCATTATATTATATTAGCATACTCTCAAGCTCTATCACACTTACGTATAATAATACTATGATGTTACTAAAACATTCAAAAGAATAGAACACTAAAAGTATATATATAGCATACACATAACACACATGCATGAAACATATACACTGACTACATGAAAGTCAAATAGAGTATAACTTACGTACATTGTAGAATTGCTGCCATCCTGAGCATAAGCAACTACTACAAATTACAACACATACGTACGTACTCAGTAAGCAGTAAATAAAAAAGTAGCTTATCTGATGATGCATATACATGTAGTGCTAGCTAGAGTTTCTAAATATCTCGCAGGCATGCACATCCAGACTCATGGTATAGTGAGTTGCACAGCCTAGTAAAGGGAGTTGGTCAATCACTATCAGTAAGTAATCTACAGATATGACTACACTCTAATAAAATGTTCACGTCATCACACCTTTAAATCACTCTCATGATCACTTATTAATTTTGTCTTAATCGCGTACAATCATTTGCGGTATTTAAGATCTAACCTTGTCACCCTTAGGTGCTAGCACTTCTTTGTGAACAGTGTTAAGCTGCTACTTTTGAGGTTTCTCAAAATAAAAATGCCTGCGTCGTTATAACGTGACAATGGAAACAGACAATAACACCAAAACCACATGACTTACTTGGCACAATATCCTTAGTATTCTGCAAAAATATCTAAGGGATCCATTAAGTCTAACCGAAGTCATGGAACAAAGTTTAAGCATTGACCGATATGGGATAAAAATTTTTGTCCATGGACATGTCCTGAGACAAAAATTTTCCAAAAATATTTGTAGGACAAACATTTTTGGAAAACATGTGGGGACAAAAATTTCAGAAAAATTTCTCATCCATTGTCCTAGGAAAAAATTTTCAGAAAATTTTATATTTTGCAGATTAATTTATCCAAAAATTTTTGTCTGCCTGCATGGCCAGGCAATGTCTTAGAGCATTTTCCCGTCTTAGAGCATTTTCCCGGCTTGGCATTTTCAGTCCTACTGGCTGCATGTGGCTAAATGTTTTTCCTACTGTCTTGCATGTTTTTAATTTGTTTCATCATACACTCAGAATGATTTCTGATTCTTTTCTGGCAACTAATGAGACGATGCAGATCCATTCAGTCATGCACAGCAGCTACTGAGCAGCCAGACCATCATGCACTGGCATGAGCTAACTAGCTATATACTATAGTTATGTTTCTGATAAAGTATATGTATATTTATAAAATTGGCAAATGAACTAGACACATGCATCAGTGTCAGTACAGCTATAGTGTAACTATAACTATAGCTGAGTCGAGCTATAGCACGCATAGACATGCATGCAAGAGAATACCTGCTAGTTGGTCAAATCTGATATCAGTCTTTGTTGATAACAGTAACTTTATAGCATAATTGAACAGTTAATTTATTACCAGGGTGCCCGCTACACACACAGTTAGCACCATGCGCCTAAGTTTTGGTACAAATATTTCCCATGGTGTTGGCAAATAGCTTACCAAGTTTCAAGTCTTTACCCCACCCCTGTCTCCAGTTATCAGTAAAAGACCTTCTGAAAGCAAATGCCAATTATCTGAACCATTGCTAATCAACAGAAATCCATTACATAGCATGCACCAATTAATGCCATTACTATTAGCCACTATGCAGGCAATGTCTTTTATAAAAGGTTGGCTTATCTCTTATCTGCTTTCTTTGAAGAAGAAATTGGAATATGGTAATGTGATGGCTTGGCTCCGCTGTCGCTTGAGTTTCTCGCTCTTGCGATCTGCAATTGCCTGTTTACAGGGAGCACAATCCCACCGTGGTTGTCCGGCCAACTACGGAGCACTTGACCTGGCTTTGATTGAGGGTCAAGTGTGTGATCATGCTACTTAGGTGCATCTTCAGTCCTTCTTTGTCTAGCACTTTTAACATTCTGTGCTAGGGGTGGTGGCAGGGGGTGCTGGTTACCCTGGGTTAGTGCTGTGCGATAATAATGATAAATCGATTATCGCAAATTAAAATACTATCGCGATAACAATAATGACTTATCACATTATCGCGATAATGGTGAAGTAATGTGTTTACCATAAAACCACTGTTTTAAAATGATATTTACCTTTGGTAAATAAAAGTTAACAGACAGACATGCTTCAAGGTGGGCAAGTGATAACAGGTATGCACAGCAGGTGGCACAACAGGTATGCAATATATGTAACCGTGTACACAGTACACAGTACACAGCAGAAGCACATTATATGAAGATATGCACGTGCATTGTTTTGCCAGTCTATGTTTATTGCCTCTCACCAGTCAGTAGTTGCTGCAGAAGTCTATGTTTATTGCGCAGAAGTGCTTTTTGTAGTCGTGTTTATCAGTAGTGTGCTCCGCCATTAATTCAAGTAGTGCAATATCGATAATGGATCATTGATTCGCCATCTCTATGAAGGATTATCGGAGGTTATATCAGCAGGGATCTCAATTTTAGTGAGCTGTTTACTGGCCTCGTGCCGAGGTCTTCCTCCTGGTCTTGCTGCTTCGCCTTCGACAAACAGCAATGGAACTTCATGGTTTGAAATTTCACTGAAACCATAGATGGTTGAGACTTCGCTACACGCCTCTACAGCCTATGCTGAAGTTAATGGTTTAAATGCCCTGTACTTGAAGGATGATTGTGCTTGAAGTTGATGAACACCGGCCTTAGATCGTCGCTGCTGTTTCTCTGTTCCATCGGTTTGACAGACTTGCCGCCCACTTAATTAGCCACATTCGTGTATATAGTCATTCATTTGAGCCTGGTTTTTTTTGCTATCATCGTTGTGACCATTTCATCAAGGCCTCCAACCCGTTTGGTCTACATACTCATATAATCTGTCGCCTATTTCATGTGAGACACACCTCCATCTCTGTAGACAACATTCACGAGCCTCTCAACTCGAGGGGTTAGCAACAAAGCAAATAAATGGTGCCCAGAATTTCAAGATTTCATTGAGACCTCAGGATTTCTATGGGATTTCAATTTATTTGTTGCAGACCCCTTGTCTCAACTCCACTGATCCATGTACCTTCTATACAAGTCCAGCGATTTTTGCAACTAGCAAGTAGGAATCTTTTCTAACCTCTGACAACCTATAGATGATTGAGATGTCCTGTCTACTGAAGTTCTGATCTGCCTTTATGGCATTCGTATGGATTATAAATACATGAATAAGTATATGCTGCTGTATTTGTTGTACTACAGGCCACTGCATGCTTGCAGCATATAATATTATTAATGTGCTGTGTGTTATAGCAAGCTTTGTCAACTCCCTGTGGGCATTGCCGCCACTCTGCACTGTGGGTACTGCCACAGATGTGGGTACTGCTGCCGCTTTATACTGTATGCTATGCACTGTGGGTACTGCCACATGCATGGGTATGGCTGCCGCTTTATTCTGTAGGCTGTGTATGCACTGCGGGTACCACCACATGCGTGGCTACTGCCTCCACTTTATACTGCACTGCGGGTACTCCCACATGCGTGGGTACTGCCGCCGCTTTATACTGTATGCTATGCACTGCGGGTACTGCCACAAGTGTGGGTACTGCCGCCGCTTTATACTGTATGCTATGCACTGCGGGTACTGCCACAAGCGTGGGTACTGCCGCCGCTTTATACTGTATGCTATGCACTGCGGGTACTGCCACAAGCGTGGGTACTGCCGCCGCTTTATACTGTATGCTATGCACTGCGGGTACTGCCACAAGCGTGGGTACTGCCGCCGCTTTATACTGTATGCTATATATGCACTGCGGGTACTGCCACAAGCGTGGGTACTGTTTTAAATGACATTCTTAAGAAGCTTAGTGGTGGTCAGGAAGCCATACCTTATGCAAACAGAGAGGTTAACACTTAAACTTTTGAGACAAGTGCCAACCCTACTAATAATCATCTGTTATGTATCTTGGGATGACTGTTGAATGTAATGGTGAGAGAATATGGCAGCTTATATATTAATTTAAAAAAATACTTATTCCAGCATTAGATGAATCTTATGCAAAACAGTTATCGTGATAATCGTGATATTGAGTTGCATTATTGTGATATAAGAATTTTCATTATCGCACAGCCCTACCCTGGGTTAAAAAAAATTAGCCACTATGCCCGCGCAGTAATTGCCAAATATTTGGAAAAATCATATGTGATTTTAAATGGATTGCCGGCATTGCCCAGATTTTACACAGATTAATCCATTAAACTGTGGGCCTAAAGCCAATTTTTGCCAACTCAACTATATTTCCTGACTGCAGAAAGCTTACATGCAGTTCTCATACTGGCATCTATATATAGTATATTAGAATCAAACACTCAATAGCTATTGTAATATGATGGATGGAGATTGGAATTTCACCAGCCGATTCATTACAAGGATGTCTATTAGAATCTCACAAAGGGAAGCCTATTTCTAAGATATACATTGTATGTAGTTATCTAAATGCAAAAGCCAAAGACTTTTGCTTATGTGGAAAATGGGAGATGGGAGTGCTAACCATTGCAGGGATTAACTGCTGACCTTATCAAAAGGTTAGCTAAAATAGCATGTGTATCCCTGCAATCAGGTGGAAAATTAAAATTAAAGCAGGGACAGTTTTAGAAATAGGCTATGTGAGTTAAAGGCTAATCACGTGACCAGCACCAGAGCCCATCTCCCATCTTTAGCCTGGAAAATCCATGCACCAATCACCAATGTCTGCTCTGTACGGAACCGTTACCTAGTTAACTAACTTGTAGCCAATTATTGCTTTAGTGATATATGTGCGGAGAACAGCCGCCACTCGTCTCCAACGCTTGCAAAATAGAGCCATTCGTGTGACTAAATCTCTGCGAAAGTATGACCACATTTCCAGATACCGTAATAACCTGAACTGGTTACCTATTTCTCATCAAATCAAGTTCAGAAGCATACATGCTGTGCTTCGTTATTATTGTCAGGATATAGGGTGTTTACTGTTGGATCCACCCATCCAATTCGGTAGGCAGCACTCCTATCAAACACGCTGCAGAGAGAACTTTGCGAGTGTTGCAATGTGTTGCCTCACCAGTACTATGAGACATTTTCGTTTTGCAGCCAGCACCTGGTGGAATTCTTTACCCACGCATATATATATATGATAACAATGTAAACTTTATCAATGTAGTAAGGAAATTTTATTTGGATGATTGTCTTAGTCGTTTTTTGTGTGCGTATTACGGTGTAGTTATATTTTTATGTTGTTGTAATAGTTGTTGTTTGTTATTGTATATAATTAATTAGCTGTTTATTATTGTATGTATGTATGTTTTGTGTGTGTATTACGGTGTAGTTATATTTTTATGTTGTTGTAATAGTTGTTGTTTGTTATTGTATATAATTAATTAGCTGTTTATTATTGTATGTATGTACGTTTTGTGTGTAAGTATGTATGTATGTATGTATTGTATTGTACCATTCATTTTGCTCCAGTAGGGAAGAACGGCATTTGCCGACTACTGGAGGGTAAATTATAAATCAAATCAAATCGACTAACACCCGTGGGGTGCCGTACTGAGCTAGAGCTATATATAAACATAGTAGATACTATATCCTACGGTCCGTATGATATAAACAAGGAAGGTGCTACTTACTAATCATAAACATCATGTACATTATTACTCCTGTCCTCGCTCCTGTCAAACACTCAGTCGCGTCACTCATATCGCTTATTGTCTCGATCATCCCCCGGCGGGCCTCTTAGTCACTGCTTAGTGACCTTAATCGCCTTAAAAATCTATCTGTAAATAGCTCAGCGTATGCCTGTATCTAGGAAGCTATGCAGCGGACTTCTCTGCTTCTTTACAAGTATTGGTCACGGCGTATCCTCCACGCATCGTCCACGCATACCGGAAATTTTGATGCCACAATTCACGTGACATGTGCTATATAGGTGAAATAGCTGATTCAGTGTCGCACAAGAGTGTGCCTCTAATGTATTGCGCACGTATTATTTAATATTGTAATATAACATTTAGGTACGAAAAAAGGTGGCCAAGTGACAAAGCCAATCATACTTGTGAAAATATGCGAGTGCTATACGTGAAATAAAGCACGAGGCGCGCGGCCGAGATGCTAATAAAGCGCGAGGCGAAGCCTAGTGCTTTATTAGCATCGAGGCCGCGCGCCGAGTGCTTTATTTCGCGTATAGCACGAGCAAGGCAATGCTTTAAATGATTTATAGAATTTCCTAGTGAAACGCTTAGATATAAACGGCTTAACTGGTGGTAGCTCGAGTAAGTTTAATTCATACATGCACGAATATCTATTGCCACGTGTATGCATCGGCGCGCATTTTAGCAAGGCTTAATTGCAGCTGTAGTTCGGGCGTGATCCCTCTTGTTCGCATTAAGAAAACACGTAGATAGCCCGTTCTCTCTCGTTTTGTATTGCATGGTGTTTGTTACACAAGGCACGTATTGATGGTTTGTGGAAAAGGCTAGCCGCATTGTGTTGTTTACAGAATCAGTGCGCTGGCCCGGAATGTTGACACCTTCCAGGTGGGGTTGTTTACACAGTTCCATGCATAACTGTACTTTATTAAGCTTTGAAGTTTCATAAAGTACTGTCTGGCCAAATAAAGTACACTTCACACCTCAACTGTACTTTATGGCAAAAATTCTATAAACTATTGTATGTCATTCAAGGAGTTTGAAAATTGGTAAAGTAACTTCTTGGCCCCAGCTGATATCAGAGTTTTTGGTCGCACATGCCTGTTAGCAACGTTGCTTCTGATTGGCCTCGCACTTTTTTACACCCCAGGTGTTTTTGTTTAGCATATCACTACTTTTTGGAAACAAATACTACCAGTGTTTATTTCAGAGCTGTTAGGGGTGAAATTCCCCAAAAGTCTCAGATTCCCCCCCTAAAATGCTGAGACATGTGATAAATTATACCTGAAATGCACATATTTCACCCTCCAAAATTTTAATCACCCCCCAAAATTGCTATCCTAGAATAAACACTGAATACTACTACTTTGTGGAAGCATATAAAATTGTGCAGATGCTACTTTGAAGCTTAATTTTGAAAAACTCAAGCCCGCGATTTTTCTTTAACTTTCAGTACATAGTTATATATCAATATCGATTGTGCATCTAAAAGCTTATGCAAATCATTTGCCGGGGGTCCAAGTTATGGGAACTATCAGCCTTCAATGTAATGGCCTTTCTCAAATGCATTCAAGTGCTTACTTCAGGCTAAAAATAGTACGACAGGTAGAGCATACATGGGAGAGGTGTTGATACAAGTTTGGCTGAAATCTATTAAGAAATGAGTGAGTTATTTGACAAACAAGTGAATGCACAAAAAGAGAAAAACTTCCGGGGTTCGCGCAAGCTCCCACAAGCCCACGAAAAAGTGTGCGATGAAAATGAAACAAAGAAGAAAAAAAACGACGGGCGCCTAAAATATTTTTGATGGAAGGGGGGTGTTTATAAGGTGATTGCGGAACACTCGTGTAATGGATATCAAACGACTCCAGCTCATCGATTCTTGATACATTGAAGGTATTATTTGTTTAGTAAACGAATGAATAGGTGCCAAGGGGATGGTTTTTTTCGAGCGTGGGCGCACGAACGGCGCCATAAAACTCGCAATGGCTGATACTCAGGATTGGTGGTGCCGATTTCCTCCATTGTTGGGTTACTGATTCTATATAGTTAGAACGTGCTGAGTCGTGGATAACTAAGCGATAGCTTTAATGGCGGCTTACTTAGAGCGTTAACAAATTTCACAGCGGTGCTACCTGTAAATAACACACTCATTCGTCGCGTATGGCCTGCTTCTTCTTGGCCTCGCGACTCACTATCGTGAGTCTTGATATACTGTACTACGGTATATATCCCGTATATTTTATGCGAAGCGGGTGCTCGACCTCGGGCTGCGCCCTCGGTCTCGTGTAATAACACTGATATCACACTCGTGCTTGTGATATAACTATAACATACTCCCATGCAGGAGATAACTAAACCGGCAAAATAAGATAGGCATCCCATTGCATGTCCTTCAAGCAATTGTAGCTAGCTATATTAATATACTAGCAAGTGTACCTGCCCTGTCGTGCAGGGTGTAGGCCGCATTGCTAAATGCATGATGTCCTATACCTACCTATATAGACTCCTAAGTCAACCTATAGTTTCCTAAGCCTACCTATATAGTCTCCTATGTTACGATTGTCATAGTTTCCTATGTTACCTATAGTCTCCTATGCCCACCTAGACTCCTAGTCTCTTATACCTCTATATACGCGTATGCCTACCTATAGTTTCCTAGTTCCCTGTGCCTACCTATATAGTCTCCTATGTCACCTAGTCTCCTATGCCTACCTAGACTCCTATGCCCTATGCCTATATATGCATCAGTGATGTCCCCTAAGATTGTCAATGCTCTTATGCCTACCTAGTCTCCTATGCTTACCTAGTTTCCTAGGCTTATACCTATAGTCTTCTATGTCACCTAGTCTCCTATGACCTAGACTCTTATGCCTATACACTCTAAAAAATTTGGTGTGCTATGCACACCAAATTTGGTGTGCCAGCATCGTCCAAACTGGCACACCATATAGAGTGTGCACAGCACACCATTTTTTGGTGTGCAGAGCACACTTAAATTCGTGTGCTATGCACACCACATTGGTGTGCTATGCACTCCATATTTGGTGTGTACAGCACACTAGTGGATTATACTATAATGCTTTATTCCGTCCAATCTATTGTATAAACATGTAATTCATAATAGGATACATAAAATTCGTAGTTCTATATACTGTTTGTCCAGTCTACATGCTGCGACGGCTGCTATTCAAGGTTATCACTTCATATGTACTCCTGAAACACATATAAGAGTACTTGTTACAACAACCTCACAGAAAAGTACACTACGTACCTTAAATGTCTTGTCATTTCAATCCAGAAGGTGCAGAGCATATATACCCTATATATAAATAAAATGGCAGTAAGTTATACACAGGGTAACTACATCACCATACCTTAAGTGAGGGTTGCAATTGCAGACATTGTTTTCAAACTGGAATTAAGAAGTACATAATCAGAATCATTTTAAATCTATTATACCTTAATTATGGCTAGCCACGTACAAACTTTACTTGCCACCATACTGTAAGACAATTAACAAATGGCAACTGTAGTGACGATGGACTTACAGAGCACAGGTATCAAATTTGTAGTTCTATATACCGTTTGTCCAGTCACATGCCTTGATGGCCGCTATTCAAGGTTATCACTTCATAAGTATTCCTGAAACACACAAAAAGTACTTGTTACAACAACCTCACAGAAAATCATACTACGTACCTTAAATGTCTTGTCATTTCAATCCAGATTAATATTGTGCAGTGCACATATACCCTGTATATAAAATAAAATGGCAATAACACAGGGTAACTATTGACTCGCAATTGCAGACATTGTTTCAAATTGCAATTAAGAAGTAATATTTGAAATTACCTTAATTATAGCAAGTGGCGTATGAACTTTACTTGCCATCATACTGTAAGACAAATAATGGCAACTGAACTGTAATGACGACGGACTTACAGAGCACGGGCATCTTCTTCGCCAGCAATTTATGTACTTGAAACTGCATACCGATAGCCGAGCCGACAGCCACGTTTGTTCCAGCCAACACTGGATAAGATACACATATAGTAGTAGCAACAACTTTACACTATTGAACTTACCATGTTCAGCACTTTAGCCACTGCACTGACTACCTACACTTCCAAAGAACCGTCATCTTATCATAATTTTACTGCAACAGTACTTTGCAAGAGCCTTTCATTGTTCCCTGTAGCCTTACTATCAAGCCTCCCACGTGCACAGCCCATGGAACGAACGATAGGCTCCACTGAAGTCTCCAACCTTGGCCAGGCTCCAACCGAATGTTTTGAATTATAAATTTTGTCTTCTTCAGTCGTTAAAACTCTTCTTGACAGTCGTACAGTAGTTATGTCGCTTAGTTACTAGAGCGGTTACTAGGCGCTTTACGTCATAACTTCGATGGGCGTTAAATAGAATGATCGCGAAAATGGTAACTGTAACTGTAAGTAGTGCATATAGTGCGTTTACACATGATTATGTATATATAATGCTGGTAAGTATTGATTCCTAAAGAATGGCTAAAGGCTAAAGGTTGAGTTTGTTTAGTAATAAATTTGCTTATTGTGCGGCTTTAAATAGAATAAATTACTGGGCTTGAATAAAATGTATTGCTTCAATCTACTGATTACCAAGTGTCCTCTCTGCATTGCCATGTGTACATATCTATGCATGTCTAGACTGAAGTTGCGACCATGCTGTGCATGTGTTTACATTCACAAATTGATAGCTATTACAGTAAAGGGACTTTATGCAATTTCTGGCATATTTACTACAGAATGACTCTGAACTGGTGCCACCAACACACTAATTGAAGCAGTTGACCAAATCGCGGAGTGTGGAATGGCAATTGACCATCACAGCCAATGACTGCTGCTGTCCACCAAACCAACAAGACATTAAACAACTGCAACAACAGCAGCTTACTGCCTTAGCTGCACTTATAATCACAGCCTACAGGCTTGAGAGAAGCAAGGAAACTATGCATGGGTTCTTCATGATTTTGTGTAACAAAATAAACCACCTCCAGTGTATGTATCTGCCTTTAACGTATCCATAATTTCAGCTGTGGGTGGGTGCCAGAAGTCATCACATATGCTAGTAGATCTCTTAAGAAAGCTCAGGAACATATTACAGAAGGAATGTCTGGTTGTACTGTAGTTTATACATTGAAACAAAGCAGACACTAGCTATTTCTTAGGCCAACCTTTCCGGTTGCTAACCGGCAGCTCATTCACCATTACAACTCAGAAGGATAAGACTACTGGACCATAGGGACAAGCTTTGTTGAGAAGGAGGTGTATGTACAGTGTATAGACTAAACTGTTAATTGTTACATATATGTAAACTACGTATTTAATATTCATTATTGACGTGCCTATATATGTATGCCGTAGTTCGCTTAACTATTTGTAAATACGTCGCTATTTATAGCCCTAAATAAGACTGCATGCATGCCATTGCATGGTGATGCATGACTATATACACTGTACTACAACATTAAGTTGTGACAATTGGTGTGCATAGCATGCTACAGTTGGTGTGCTATGCACACCAAAATCCAGTCACACCACATGAAGGTGTGCATAGCACACCAAAACTTTGTTGGTGTGATACACACCATATGGTGTGACAGCTACTTGGTGTGCTATGCACACCACATTTTTTAGAGTGTACACTCTTATATGCATGCCTATAGTTTCCTAGTTCCCTTTGCCTATATACTTACACCAGTATAGTCTTCTATGCCTACCTAGACTCCTATGCTTGCCTTATGCCTGCCTATAGTCTCTTATAAAGCTTCATTGTTTACATTTAACACCTTGTAGTAGGCTGTACCAGAGTTAGCAGCCATAAAACTATGTCTGCATGCCTAGGGGTTTCATTGTTTATTTAACACCTTGTAGGCTGTACCAGCTTTATAGTCTACTGAATAGCCAATGTAGTTAGCGCTGTTGTAGACGATCTAACATATACCTAGGCCTGCATGTACTGCAGAAGTAGCCTGCTGCATCTCAAAATTTCGATCGACGGACACGCCCACTTATCGATTCGCTTCGTCTAACTGCCCTGTACAGGCCTGTGCTATACTGAGGTTGCAAAGCTATAGTAAGTTACTTTTCAACTGCAGCAGATGTGCAGGTGTTGCATGATGGGCCTTTGGCAGCAGTTAAACGCATTGAGCGCACTCGCGTAAAAAGTTTATGAACTAATAAAAAACATGCAGTGACTAAATCCCCGACCACCGACCTAAGGTGTCGAAGTCCATGCGTTACCAACTGCGCACTGGATTGCTGTGGTCAATGGCTGTCTGGATCGACACAGGTGTCTATTGTGCACTCGTGTCGAAAAACTAAGGCCCTTAGAAACTTATAAAAATAAACTTCGTCATGCCAGAAGACATAGCTATCACGTCGAGCAAGTCTGACGTCGATCCATGCAGCCACGGCCGAGATCCAGATGGCCAAAAAAGTGCGGACAGACAGACAGACAGACAGACGGCTTTTCAACTTTATATAGTAGAAATATAATATATCTCTTGAGCAACTACATATGCCTTTCTCTTATTTTTATCACTATTATCAGTCTTGAACACTGAACTACAGATGCCTTCATACTAGAAATTGATAGCCCTTGATATCACAGTGTAACTAGGCCGGAAGAAGAAATTTCACACGTCTACTCTCACCATCTACATTGCTCTCAACTGTTACACCTATACGGTGTGATTTACACACCGTTTTCACCTCCAATCTCACACCGGCTCTCACGCCCAAAACATAAGTTCTCACGTCTCAGCTGATAGTACAGTTATAAACAACTCGAAATTTGGGGCATAAATATCAATTTGAATTGTGATTGCTGCATGGGAATTGTTAGGTTTAGGTTGTATAGCTAGGTACTAGCTAGTAAAACACAGACTTGACAAGAAAAAAAATAGTTAAGATATGGCAGTTCAGTCTGAGAGATGGAATTTAACATGGAAGTTTTCTGGATATAGCTAGCAGATTGGCAGCAGTCTGGCAGCATGGGCAGTAGACTCAGGCGATTCAACTCTTACGACAGGTGTCTCTGGTAGCTGGGATCTCTACAAAACATATAAATATATGTCATAATTATTACATACCGTAATGATAAACAGCAGTGTTGATAGGTACCTAGATGCACACACCATGTCTGCATGTTATTCATTAGTGTACATAGCTATATATACAGCCTAAGGGCACAATTTATGTGTGCGCATGCTAATTGCTTGAGGTAGTTGTTTGCTAGTGTCTTGAGCTAGAGTCAATTCCGTTTGTTGGTAATACGTAGGTCTCACTCCTGGCAAGGTTGCCAACTTGAGAGCTATGTATATCTATACCATTAATACTGAATTTTCCTAATTAGCCCTTTACGAGTACAATATGGGTATCTTTACTTAGAACCTTTGTGAAAAATAGTTTCTGAGACTAATTATACTCTCACCTTACTTTCCAAAACAAATTTAGATGTTTCTGGCCATTCTTTCAACTGCCATATTGTAAAATCTCTAGATATATATTAGGTTGGAATGGTAATCTGGATCTCTGAAATATAATCATCATCTAGCTACAGTGCATGGGTAAGCCAAGCTTACCAAAATGTGATGGGGTAACTGTAAAGCCAGATTCTCCATAAACATATAAGTTAACAGTCTAGAATTGAGTACAAAACTCACAATAGTGCATGAGTCACAAGGCCAAGAAGAAGCTGGCCATATCAATGAATGAGTGAGTTATTTACATGTATAGCACTGCTCAGAAATTTGTAAACACTGTAGATAAGCTATTAATATCTTCTATTCTTCTCTATACTTTGTGTGTATCTTTATCTTATCTTGGTACTAAAACTATAGCTATGTACGTATGTGTATGTACAATAAGTCAGTGTTTTCTGTGACCGCTAACTTCATGAATTGATGTTGAAACTACGTCAGGCGTATGCATGAAACTTTCAGAAAATGTGACCTATGATAGTACATACATACCTGCATGCATATGCATGGTTTCAGTGTGCTACGTAACAGCAAATTTAGTCTTCAACATTATATACTTCTTGTTCCACATCAAGAACATGCATGGTGTCTACCATACATCAATAATTTATACATGATGCATATGACCATGAATTACACTGTTGCAGTGCCATTTGTGACTGCATGTCCCAGCAAAAACAGCCTAGTTCACACTTCCAATTTGCCACTTCAGTGAAAAGGTCTTAAGGTCTACTGAGTCGAAATTGCAGCATTAGTAAATGAGACATCACTTATCATTGCCAAAAATTTAAGCTTTGTACAACAGTTACATGACGACAGAAATGTAATTACAGCAATCTGGTTGAGCTAGTATAGCCAGCAAGAAAAGAGCAAATTGACGATTTTAATTAGAAGATTACCACAATCTTTCTTATGCACAAGCAACTATGATAATATGTATATGCAACACATTCCAAAAAGGTTTTACAGGTCATTAACCAGGCAAAATCGAAGGTGTGAACTGGACTAGTTTTTGCTTGGAGTCACATTTATTGACTCAAACATTAACTGAATATTTTTATTTCTGAAATGCACGTAATAGCTACTTTATATGGTATTTCAATTAATAACAGTTTGTGAATCAAAAGTAATTCAGTAAATTTCAGTCTGCTTTTCCTGTGGTTTGTTTTTGGTTCATTCAAGGTATCCACAAATGCATGTGTGCTCAAGTGGTCTTTAAAAGTTTAATGGCTCTGGTAGCACTTGACAACCACCTGGTTGGAATTGGAAATCTCTAGACTTC
This sequence comes from Binatia bacterium, assembly GCA_965231765.1. Taxonomy (GTDB): domain Bacteria; phylum Desulfobacterota; class Binatia; order Bin18; family Bin18; genus JAAXHF01. Next base: position 143,855 of record OZ246887.1, on the reverse strand, counting down.
TGCACTTCTGAAACAGAAAAGAGTGTCACTGTCTGTGTTGTAAACAAGCTCCCGTCATAAGCGCTATCGTTTAGTTATTATAGACCTAGTACGTTCTTTGTATATAGAATCAACAAACCAACAATTGTGTAAATCGGTGCCACAGTTCTTAAGTACCAGCCAATGCAAATTTAATGGCGTTCGTTTGTACGCCCATGCCTTGATAAACCATCCCTTCCAGCCTAAACCGCCCTTTACTAAAGTATCAGTACCTTCAATGTGTAGAGAATCTATAATTATCGTCCTGAATTTCACTGAGATCTATCCAGCCGTTTCTCTGATATTGCCTTATAAAGCCGGTTCTTCCTGTCAATAAAATTATTCTTAAGTCACATCGTTATCTTCTCCTCCTCCTCCTTCTCCATTTCAGACTTTCGGGGGATTGCGTGAACCCTGGGACAAATATTTTTGTTTGTACATGTACACTTGTTTGTCTGATAACTCACTCATTTCTTAACCAATTTCAATCAAATTTGCATCAGTAATTCTCCTATGTATGCTCTACCAGTGAAACAACTTGCAGCCAAAAGTAAGAGAAGCTTTTACATTGTTGATTGATTATTCTCATAACATGGACCCCAAACAAATGATTTGTATAAAATCTCAGATACGCACACTATATTGATATATGAATCATCAGAGAAAGTTTAAAGAAATTGTGACCTGAAACTTTTTCAAAATTACCTTTATTATGTACCCTAGACAAATACTCTATTTGTACATACACTTGCTTGTCTGATAACTCACTTATTTCTTGATGGATTTCAATCAATTTTGCATCAGTAATTCTCCTATGTATGCTCTACCTGTGAATCAACTTTCAGCCAAAAAGCAAGCATTGAAGGGAAGCTTCTACATGCACTGTTGGTTGATTATTCTTATAACCATGTGGACCCCAACCAAACAAATGATTCTCAGATACACAACTATAAATTATATGTGTGGTACCTTAGCTACTTATTGGGTATGCTGAATGATTATTTTTATATAAAAAGTAGTGATATGCTAAACAAAAACACCTTGGGTGTAAAAAAGTGCGAGGCCAAGAAGAAGCAGCATTGTGAATGAATCAGCGACTAAGGCCAAGAAGTATCTGTTGTGAATGAATCAGCGATTAAAAGCTTTGATATCAACTAATTATATAAGGCCAAGAAGTTTCTGTTGTGAATGAATCAGCGACTAAAAGCTCTGATATCATCTAAGGCCAAGAAGTTTAGCTGATTGTTTATGAAAAATTCTTTTACTTTAATGACACACAATAGTTCACAGGGTATTTTCACAACCATGATTGGCTTTGTCACTTGGCCACCTTTTTGTACTATCATCATCTAAAAGGTGGCCAAGTGACAAAGCCAATCATGGTTGTGAAAATACCCTGTGAACTATTGTGTGTCGGATTTTTCATAAACAATCAGCTAAACTTCTTGGCCTTAGATGATATCAGAACTTTTAGTCGCTGATTCATTCACAATGCAGCTTCTTCTTGGCCTCGCACTTTTTTTACACCCACGGTGTTTTTGTTTAGCATCTACCATACAAACTATTTATCTACTATAATGATATAGGGATACAGAGACACCTGCATGCAGTGCTAATCATGGGCTTAACTTTTGTGTATTACCTCTGCTATTGCATACAAACAATCCTGGAAAATGCATGGGAATATACCGGCGTAGCTGTCAATATAGCTCAAAGATCAACAAGTGATGTTGACCGACTTTATAGACTCTCCAGCTATAACGTATCTCTCAATAATCACAAATTTTATGGCGGTTCACTCTATTAGCTTCACCTGTCTGGAATCTGGACCCCGCCTATACCACCACCACCACCACGATATAGCAACCGACTTGAGGCTATCCGGAGAACAAGATTCAGTACTGGTCTGGCCTAAGGCCTTGACGACAAAATTAATTCTGAAATCTTGAAATTACAATTTACAGTAGCGCGTACTTATTCCTGCAGCTTCCTGGGACAACGAATGATTATCATCACCTCGTCAGTTGTACATGTGCTATATAAACAGTTTGAATTTGTTATGTAAACGTTACTATGGTAACATTTAAATAACCGTGTAGTTTACGGAAATGTCAGTGGAGATATGGCGACCGAAAGGATGTCTCGACCGCCTCTTTCTCCTAACGAGCGGAGCGTTCGCCATACAAGAGTCGAAGACGAACATCAAATTGAAGAAAGCTACATTTCTGGTGAAATACTGGGCCAAGGAAGTTTTGGTGTAGTACGTGAAGCCGTGCAGAAAGAAACAGGAAAGAAGTTCGCCATAAAAATTATCAATAAAGAAAAGGTAATGATATTTTCTGATTTCTGTACCTATTAAAACGTAGAAATGTGTAGAAAATTTGTTTACAAACAACAGGTTTTCTCACCTCGTAAATTGTTGTATACGCATATAGTTAGCAACGAGTGAGCATGCAAGATAAAGTGTCAAAGTAAAAGAACGTACACACATTTTATGTAGATTCTTATAGATTTCCTTTAGTTTTATTATTGTTACACAAGTGCAACAAGTTTTCTTGAAGACACCGGTGTAAATCCCTGTGAAAATTAGCACCCCATGCTGTTTGTTTATGTAGCCTGGAAGTGTCGCCATTATGCTGTTGGAAAGAGAAGTAGAGATACTGAAGCACCTTCATCATCCTCACATTATTCAGCTGGTAGAAGTTTTTGATTCACCAAAGGTGAGAATTGGTTATATTATATTAAATAAATAGTTGCATGTTACACTATGGCTTTGTACCTCTGCAATCTAGTAAAGCGCTATTGTATATTTGGCAGTACACGTATGGCAACACATCATTTTACCAACAATAAACTTTCTGTTTAGTATTATAACATTTCCATGCTGCAGTAAATTATACCATGCTTCTGGAATTCTGGGAGTCTGTGTTTTTGATTATCTCTCACAGACACCAAAGGAACTGTTTATTTGTTTCGTGATCGATGACGTTATACCACTGGCTGCAAGCGTAGTATTGTGTATCTCACCAATATGTCCAGCAATATATAGGTGAAGAGGAAACCTGAATACATATTATAGTTATTTTGATTTGTGTTAATTGGTGGTTATTGGGTGATTATTTAGCATAAATTAAGAAGTTAATAATGTGTGACGGATGCTCATGTGTTTATATCTCTTTCCACAGAGAATGTTTTTAGTACTGGAACTTTGCAAGGGAGGGGAGTTATTGGCTTTGTTGAAAACTAAAGGTCACTTCACAGAGGAGGTACAATTAGTCAATCGTCTGTATGTCTGTATGTCTGTATGTGTCAATAAATTAATTAAAATTCATGTTTTGTATACTGTATGACAATAAGACATGTGTCTTAAAGGTGACTGGAAAACCCAGAATACTGAATCAGCCAGATTAAGCAATTTGTCACATGAATTTATACAATTCTTGGAGTGTTTAAGTGCACAACATAACTGACAAGGCTCCTAACAGTTAATGTTTAAATTATATTCACATGACACATTAGATCCAGCTGTTCTGGGTTGATCCGGCATTCTGGATTTTACAGTCACTCATGTCTTGATATTTCCAGATGATGTGTCACCGGTTTGGTGATGTTACAACATATGCATAGCTCGTACATTATTCTGTGAACATTTTATATTATATCTTGAACCAGCTTCTCACACTAATCCCTTTTGAAATTAATCACTCTACTGTATAAGTACATAAGACCTGGGCAGACAGAGAAAACATTGAAATTACCATATCAAACCTACAGAACTTTGCAAGCGACAATGGCAAACTTTCACCTTCAGTACTGAAATGGTTGCAACCTCACTCAGGCTCACTGGTGCTCACCATGCTTTACAATTTCTGGCTTCCAACACCTGGCCATTATAGCCGGTAGAATGCAGCGATTCATCTCAATGAAGTTGTTTGTATGCCTTAGCCATGCACAATCATATGGCAAAAATACAAGCGGAATCCGTGAAATTTCTGATGGACAAGGATCCTCGAAAATCTTCAATTTGCTCCATATGTGAAAATTACATACCTTGAAAATTGTACATATAACCCGGCCCACCAGCAAATCCTTTTGTCTGCAGTGCCCTCAATATATAGGTAATTTCCTTTGGTATGAAATAAGTGATAAAGTAGGGTACAAGTTTAAGGTATGTGACACGTTTTTCCGTATTTATACATTGCACTATCTACCATGTGAAATACTTCATGTATGTGTAAGATTAATAACCTACATCATACCTGAGAATATGTACATATGTATTTAGTGGGTTAAGAGTTTACAGTTCACCTTCACACATACATCTAGTGTGGCAGTGTTCAGAGATGTACATTATTTCTGTCTCAATTTAGCAAACCCGTCAAGTGATGCAGCAGTTAATAGAAGCCGTAGTGTACATGCATGATAAAGGTTAACATCAATGTACATATGTCCGTACTTAAGTGTTACTTACTTATTATCCAGATATGGTGCATCGTGATCTGAAACTTGAGAATATTTTACTAACAACTGCAGACTTTGGGCCAGACTTTAGCATAAAGGTTACTGATTTTGGTCTCTCTAACATGAAAGGAATTGCCGGGTGTGATGAGCAAATGATGGACAGTCGGTGTGGAACTTTATTTTATATGGGTAATGAATCCAGTACTATTATGTGTATCTTTATGTAATGTTTTCACAGCTCCTGAGGTGTTGAAGAACAAATCGGAATACAGTAAGCTCTGTGATATCTGGAGCATTGGAGTTATCATGTATACTATGTGAGTGTATGTGTGTAGTGTACGAGTCATTTATTAAAATAAATGGTGAGTGACATTTTAAATGTAACCTCACTATAATTATGTGGTTGATGTACATACTGTTTATGTATTAGTTTTAGCATTGTGCGAGTGCTATAATATAGCTTACAGTGTATATGTGAAATAAATACACGTGGCCAAGTGCATTATTTCACATATACCTATACTCCTATAGCACAAGCAAGGCAGTGCTTTTAAAAATTTCTCTGGCTAAACTATGTTAAATGCTTTTGTCCTCACTAGTTCGTTGAAGCGAGCAAGTATATTTTTAGTCTCACATAGCCAGACCTCTATTTTTTACAGGGCATTATCGCTTGCAGTATAAGTGCCCATAAAAAATAGGGTCTGGTGTCGTTCCTAATGGCAAGTCATTCAGACACCTCCGAGCCAACTGGAGGTGTTAATTGTTGTCAAAGTGCTTACAAAAGAACTACTACTATGGATTTTAAGACTGCCTGTTAACTACTATGGGGTCAGAACAACTGAAACCAACACGAAAAGGTAAGAGAATGGCAGGTAAGAGTAATTGGGTAAGATTAAAGTTTCCTTCGAGTTGAAGGACAATTTAAAAGCCAGCTGATGCAACCCACACAGGTCAGCCATCACCAACTGGTAGCAGAAATGCATGTTACGTGAGTTTTGTTATTATAGAGGTGCTTCAAAGTAACCAACAACAATCAACACCTCCGGTTGGCTCGGAGGTGTCTGAATGACTTCCCATTAGGAACAACACCAGACCCTATTTTATGGGCACTTATACTGCAAGTGATAATGCCCTGTAAAAATTAGAGGTCTGGCCAAGCGAGACCATTATATTATTTTGTCGTCAGTTTAATTAGCACACGTAAATAGATTTGTTATGACATCATGAAATATTTATTTGCATAAAAAATTATATGATTTTAACATCAAGGTTGAGTGGCCATGTACCATTTCATGATGATAACCCAAACACATTGGAGAACTTGATTTGTGAGGGTGAACTGAAGTTTTCTAATCCATTATGGCTGGATGTGCATGAAGCAGGTTAGGTCATATAATACAGTACAGCTGGAAATTTTTGATGGATGTAATTTTCTAAAAATCCTGGCTACTTTTGAAAATAAAATGTTGATCATTACCAACTTGAATTATTGCATGGTTGGTCTTTTCAAAAATATTACCATCAAAATGGATAAGTGAAGCTGATTCTCGTACTAAAAAATTTCCAGCAGTATGTTGGTTGGACATTATAGATATACCTAAATAATACTTGTGACAAAACAAAAATGTAATTTTATCACTAAGGCACCAGGCTATAAGCGTAGAGACTATGGCTTGCTATATTTCATATGCAATAATTATGTTTATGTCATTATTTGACTTCCATATTAGCTTCAAAATCTCTTCTATAATTCATACATAGGAAAGCAGCTAATTCGAGACATGATGCAGGTGGACCCAGCAGCAAGGATAACAGCTAGACAAGTCAAGGATGACCCCTGGCTGATGGTAAATGATAAGTTCAAATGTTACTCATTGCCAGTCAACTGCACATGCAGGGTAACCCTGGTAAAGGTGGTAGAATTGATGTGTTGAAGTTAATGCAAGATCTCAGTTATGGAGAGTCATCCAACACTGATCTAACAACTACCACTACTGATATGCCTAATGGACTGACTACAATTCAAGAATCCAATAACAAAATTCTTGAAAAGCCACAGTCACCTGGCAGTAGCGGTGAAACAGGCTCCAGTCAGTCGAAGTCGAAGATGCACAGGCCATTAGCAGCGACCAAGAACCCCCGCAGATCATCAGATACATCAGTAGTAAAAAAACCAACACCAAATAAACTGCGTCCTTCCAGCGTTAGCAGTAGTAAAATACAACCAAGTAAATCTCCTCACTCCAAAAAGCATACATAGTTAATACTATATATTGCAACATTTAATTTTGAAGAGTTTAACTCGCTATTGTAACTTATTATATTGGTCAGTCTAACTGATAAAAAACAACCCTAGTACATCACTTATTACTACATGATTGACCAGCTGTACATGTTTAGCCTTTATTTGTAATGTACCATTGTGTGATGTATGTACGTACCATACTGTATGCATGTATGTATGTACCATATTGTAACAGTGCGTCCTATTGTGTGCTATGCAGCAATAATCATAATATTATATTTCTATGATAATGAAAGCTCTCACTTAGCGACCAATCAAACATCGCTGCTAAAGTTTCGCATAAGGCCAGTCATTTTGGTATTTAACAAGTTATCACTTCACATGCCATCGTCACAACCCATACAAGAAACCAGGGATTTTCTAGAAAATAAGTTCAGGAGGGGCAAATTGAGATTTTCAAACATAGAGGGGGGCAGAACTTTGAATCAAGCTGCAAGTGTGTATTATCATTGAGGATAACTCAGGGGGGCAAAGCCATTTTCAGGAGGGACAAATCCCCCCTTTGCTCCCCCTAGAAAAATCTGAGGAACACATACAGTCAACATACAATGTAATTTCATAATTCAGTTTGGATGCTTTGACCTTTTCACCATACATTTCAATGAGCTAGTAATATAATGTATCAACAATATGTAGCATTAAATAGAAGAGTCAAAAACACTACAGTCATTGTCTATTAATGTGCCATAGTTTTCAGATTGGCTATACACTGAGTGATGCTCTCATCCTGTGTGTAACAATAATACACATCATTTCTAATATAGTAACACATGCAGTGATATTACTATGTAAATATCAGTTATAGTTTGCAAGCTTGTGAGAATTTGACATTCTAGGATCAAGTAATTTTACATTTGCTACATATTACTGCACTAACTTGAACATGAAATTTTATTGTGGTACGGCCAGGAGTAGGCAAAGAAATTTGTTTACCTTCCCCAATAGGCATGTGAATTTTGACATCGATTATTGTCATCCAAAATCAGCATAATTTATTAACAGTTTGCATTTTTAATTAGGGCTGCAACAAATGCCAGTTTTTAGTATCCGGATATTTGGATGCCTTAACGAACGGATAACTGAATTCAACAAAGCTTGCTAAAAATTACTATATTTAGGTGTAGTAGACATGAATCATTGTTTATATCATAACATTAGTCTGTATCACAGTAGATAATTTTTACCAAAATTCCATGTAAACGAATACCAAATGCAAATGAATCAAATCCAAATACCAAAGTTCTAATAAATATCCAAACGAATTGAATATTTGTTGCAGCTCTATTTTTGACTACGTATCTTGCTGTGACTAAAAGATCCAAATTACGTTTTTCCTCACATAACTTAGTAGTTGCTTTTACAAGTAAATAATAATGGACATCACGATCGCAACTATCATTAAGTGTGACACAACATAAGAAATATTGTTTAGTTAACTGAATAAGTACGTAGATAATCAAAAACAGTATTGTCTAGATGAGTATTGCCTTTCAACAATAATATTGAGTATTGTCTCATCATTGTGTATATCAATAGTATGATGATCGATACAAATGATATAGGGATATGACAATATTCAATATTATTGTTAAAAGGCAATACTCACTAGACAATGCTGGTATTGTTGCCTAGTGATAGTGAAGAGATGTTTGTCTTTTGGTTATATCCACTTATCCAGTTAACTCATGTAACGTAAACATACATTGTATCACACTTATAACGATAGTACTGTTACCGCGATACTTAAATACTTAAACTGGTGTCATTCCACCCCTAATGCAATAAATACACATGCCAACAAATGCACATACTTCTTTGCCAACAATGCCCTTTCTAACTTCAGCTTCCAACCAGTCAACTATTTGCTCTTTCTCAAATCTCTTCTGAAGTTCCTCTACTTCAACATGATAGTCCTAGGTGATGAGTTTAATAACAAGTAAAATAATATTGATCTGCACTAACCAATCTTCTCTTCACAGCAGAATACATATCTGATAAACGTCGGCGATATTCAGTCTCCAAATGCATAGCATTATTCTCCTACAGTGTGCTTGTACATAACCAGGAGCTT
>OZ246887.1:0-130000 GCA_965231765.1 Binatia bacterium | reverse complement strand
CCGTGCACAAAGTAGTTATGATGTGCTAAGCAAAAACACCTTGGGTATAAAAAGTGTATGGTTTATTCCAGTACTGGAGTACAAAATGGTGTAAACTAAATGCTATGTATGTAAGCTGCCAAAATCAGTGTTGAAAATGGGTCAAAGACATTAATCATTGACCCGATGATCGCTGACCCATTGGTTTAGACTTGGTAACCCACATGACTCCATGACCCACGCAATCTACAAAATGTTGTAGCAATAATAGATTGATAATCTCTAATAGAACATTTATTAGTAATATTAAAGTAGATTTAATATTAAAGTAGATTTCTTGGCCTCAGCTGATATCAAAGCTTTTGGTCGCATCTGCGTGCTTGCACGCTGCTTCTGATTGGCCTCAGTGTAAAGTTGAAATTCTTGCTGTGATATTGTAAATTAGTCCCTTTTAAATGCTTTGCTTGTGTGTGTGTGTGTGTGTGTGTGTGCGTGCGTGCGTGCGTGCGTGCGTGCGTGCGTGCGTGCGTGCGTGCGTGCATGTAATATTTACTGATTCACAGTGTCAGCTTGTGATATTGTAAATTAGTCCCTTTTAAATGCTTTGCTTGTGTGTGTGTGTGTGTGTGTGTGTGCGTGCGTGCGTGCGTGCGTGCGTGCGTGCGTGCGTGCGTGCGTGCGTGCGTGCGTGCATGTAATATTCTTGCTGTGATATTGTAAATTAGTCCCTTTTAAATGCTTTGCTTGTGTGTGTGTGTGTGTGTGTGTGTGTGTGCGTGCGTGCGTGCGTGCGTGCGTGCGTGCGTGCGTGCGTGCGTGCGTGCGTGCGTGCGTGCGTGCGTGCGTGCATGTAATATTTACTGATTCACAGTGTCAGCTTGAATTTTCAGCTGGAAACAAATGTAGATAAAGAGTAATTTAACTGTATACAGTGAGGAGAAATATCTGTTTAAACATACCAGCTATTAAAACTACATGGGTATGGGCATGCCATACGGTCATATACGTATGCATGCATGCACACACACACACACGGTATGGGCATGCCATACGGTCATATACGTATGCATGCATGCACACACACACACACACACACACACACACACACACACACACACACACCACAGACAATAAGCATTTAGAGACCAGACACATACATTGTTTACGTGATATTGTCCTTGAAATAAGATAATAATTATCTAGTAGTATAACATTGAAAGTCCAGAACGTGGGTTTAGTATGAAATCATGGATTAGAAAGGTACAATTACTTCATTCTCAAATTACACTCTGTTCCCAATGATATGTGTAATTAATATACCATATATGTGACTGTCCAAGCATTGAATTTGAAATCATAATTTATGAACCATATACAGTGTCACTGATAGTGTTGGTTTAGACAAAACTTGTCTGCTAGTAATGATAAAATATACCAGTTAACCCACTACTGCAGGTGCAGTAGTGCTTATAGAGGACATTAAGTGGGTAGAAATCAATTTCTTAGCATAGCAGTGCGGTTTATAACTTAGTTTATTAGCTGAGGCTCTGTTGGCATGTGGGATGTATAAATATACAGGATGTATGTAATACTCATATCTTATATCCAGGCGCAGTCAGATCAAATTAGTTATCCCCTAGCTTACAGAGTACCACCTATTGTCATTGGTCACATATAACACGAGTAAAAGATACATGAATAAAGCTTAATTGAAAATAGGAGCAAAATATAACAAGTATTATAAAATTGTCAATGAGTATCTAGGCTAAAGAGTGGTAATCTAAAGTCTACCAGGATATGAACCAATTATACCCCTATACACTAATTGTTTGTTTTAGTTATTTAACATCTTGTCCTCGGCTTCTCCTCAGACTTACAACTTCATTTTTGGTGTAGCTTACTATGCTCAATAGCTATCCACATACTATATATGTCTCCTTTGGCCCGACTCAAGTGGTCTGGGGGAGGATTTACAACCTTGACCAGAATGATGTCCCTTCAGCCTAGTTGGCGTGGTCAGGGCCATCTGTTGGCAACTTGTGACCTCATGTCTTCACCTGGGGTCGTTTTTCCCCCTCCCACCCACCCATCCCCTTGTACACTGGGCTAAAATTGATGCACACCTTCTAAAAATCATCTAAAATCAAGCAAGGAACAGCTTCAAAGGTAAACTGTATTTTATTCAATAGATTACTAAGTCCACTTCTGCTAAACAAACACAGCCTAGCATGAGCAAAAGCTGGTATTGTTTTCTGCTGTACTGTATATCAACATGTATATTACACTACTGTGTACCTCACTATCAACCTAATGTTGCTCCTTTTACTTATTGTTGTTTTCTAATCTAGGCCAAAACCACAAAGAAGATAGTGTTAAGAATGGAGTGTTCACAGTGTCACAAGAAGAAACAGTTGTCTATTAAACGCTGTAAACATTTTGAATTGGGTGGAGATAAGAAGAGAAAGGTACAGAAATGACCTTGTATGAGCACCTTCTCCACGACAATTTGAATTGGTATTGTGTACTGTTACACAAATATTATACTGCATACTTGCAGTACTTGAAGGGTTTTAAAAATTAATTATCCCTTGAATTAAGGACCACAGGTTTTTGCATACTGTGTAAGTAGGAATTTTTGTATGACATTTATGAAAAGCATCTTGAACGAAAATAAAGGACTAGCATCAGTAGCATGATATGAAATTTTGTAAAAGGGCTTAACAATTTTTGAAATTTTTGCATTCTAAATTTTCTAGGGTTTTTAAACCAGGTATGCAGGCCGGCACGAGCCTGGTTTCTTGAAATTGCTTTTGTCTGAGAAGTTGGTATGTATGTGTGTCCGCCCCCAGGCTACGAAAAACCATTGGTGTGAAATAAAGTAATCAAAGATGAGTGTAGCCTGAGTTATACTATCAAAGAAGAACAAAATAATGTTGTATTTGTTCATTTTGGAGTAAAAGCCGTTTAACCAGCTGTACATTACTAACAAAATGGAGCATTCGGTTTTAAAAATGGGCCTACCATGTGGGTTGTGAAGCTTATAAAAAAGACTGGCCTATAGTATTACAGTAACTACTTATAAAAAGCTACGTATATCACTCTAAAGTACTGGAGTATAAAGGTCGGAATAATTAAATTTGTATGCGTTGCTATGCATTCCTTAGTGATGAGTCTTTGCTCATTAATTACTATTGCAATACATTGAATGGCAGTAGATTGGCAGTGGTTTAAATTGTACTAGGTTTTTAGATGGTAAAACATCTACTTGTTCCTTGTTCAAGATTATGGAACTGAAACAGATAGTGAATTTATCCAAACATCCTGATTCTAATGCTTTGCGGATATCCTACAAATAGTCAACTTGTATTTTGACACTATTTATCTGAATGCACAACCACAGGTAGTTAATATAGTATTTTATCATGTTTTTACAGTACTGCTCTTGGTAACCATAAAGTTACTTTGTTATGCAAAACGCAATTGGCTGGGATTCTGGATCTGGTTTCAGATAGTGGATATCCTGACATCTGTTTCAAATATTATATTATAAGTAGCTTCAAAGCCATTGTTATTGGTTGTGAAGGAACAACCATATGGCAGGTAATATTTGATGGGTTTTTGGATTTTTTTTTTGAAAGAAAACGTCTTCTTTGTTCCGAGAAACCATCTACTGTACTTGCAAAATTTAATTCCCACACTCCATATTTACCCACGTGAATACTAAGTACGATTTCATGTCAACATGCCGTTTTACTTTGTGGATGTCGCTATGCACTGTCTGGTGGGCTCCAAGATCCAGATGGGCCACTGTCCAAATCTGTAACATCATTAGATATACAGAATGCTCGTGGAAACTTAAGCTCGGTCCCAGTTAACCAATGGGGAACATAACAGGTGCACAGGACGACCACGACATCCCAGGTATTTATAATTATCACAATTGGCAATTCTGAAGTAATTTCAGTATTTCAAATATCCTTATACTTCAACATACACTGAAATGCCACACTTCACCAATTGTACCACCAAGTATTTCTAAATATTTATAATTGTGCATGGAGATATATATGTAAATCCGGTCACATAATTATAGTGATTTTGTAGACAATAGCATAGCCAGTCATGTGTGTATACACACGTGTGGTAGTGTTGTTTGGTCAAAAATGCTAGCAAGTGGCTTTGTTCATAATCAATTTATATATAACATAATTAGAATGGTTATTCATGGTAGAGATTGGTTGTTAAATTTCTGGAAGACTTAGTATGCTGATATAGAATTTTTTGTAATCTGATATTCATGTGCTTGAGAGAAGTCAATAGTGATTGCAAGCTACCGTTTACTGCACATATGATGATTCTCAAACCATCACATAGTGTTGCTAAGGCTAATAACATTTTGTAACCTTGGCTAGTGTATGGGTTTTTTCCTTTACGGATTTGTCACCATGTGGGTATTTTGTTGTTATTGATAGGGATAATAGTATTAAAAGTTGCTTAGCAATCCTATAGTTTGTGGTCTGATAATTTTTTGCTATGTAGTTCCAAGCAAGTATATAGGAATTGTCAGGTTATATTAGAAAACAGCTTACAGGTGAATTCATAGTCGTACACCTTACAATAAGTATTTTTTTTGTGACAGCTTCACAGATGGATACTGGCATACCTCTCAGGTACATTAGTGTACAGAACAATTAAAAAACCAGAAAAATATGCATAACTTAATATACTCTATTATTATTAATAGAGTATTAAAATATACTCTATTAATATTGGCTGATAAAATACCCACTCCGCTAGAGCTCTGCGACTTTTTAGATAAATAGATTATCGTGATTATAACCCCACTATTGTGATAAAGATAATAATTTTTATTATTGAGACATGAGTAAGTGCCTCAGCTAAAATATTAGAATAAGGATGGGGGTATTGGTATTTGTACTATGAAGAATAAAATGTTTAAATCATTGCATCCAAGATTACAGAAGAAAAGAGAATTTCTTGTACTACATCCAATAAGTCATTACATTTCAGCTCCTTTACTGGATTCCCATCTTCTGTTCTCTAGTGCTGGTAAAGTGCATGTTATCAAGGCTTCACTCAGTGTATTATTTTATATGTGTGTGTGGAACAATCGATTTATATAATCCACCTTTGTGCATTTGCATCACAAAATTTGACAGTTAAGGGATTATGGTAACCTATATGGCTTACGCATATTTAGTTTTCAGAAATTTAATGCTCGGTTGTTAGTATGGAATGCTCATAAGTGCAGTTCTAATCATGTGAAATATGTCGAGGGAGTAGGAACTTTTACAGCTCCAACATGGAATTTATTGGTGGGTAGTGCCATAGGTTTACCGAAGCAAAATATGGTTTGGTTGCTATGACAGAGAAAGAGATGGGAGGGGATGCTTAATAGGTCATGCATAAAAGTATGAAAATCGTGCAGGTTTCCATTTGTGCATGTTGCAAGACAATTCTAAAAAGTAACATGTACTTGGTAGTTGAATAAGATAAGTGAGAAACAAGAAGTTTCAATGACAATTGTCAACTAAAATCATGTAATTTTGTTTTCTGTTCCACTCACCCACACAGTGTAGGCTGACTGAGTAACTGACAGGAGGAAGGATGTTATGCTTATATAATTTCTGTGAATCTGGTCATGCAGTGCTAAAGGGATATTAGTGGACTGGTATAATTAGAGAAACCTTTAACTGGCGTTCTCTAGAAAACTTCAATGCGTGCAAGAAATAAGCCACAATCTATTGCTTTATTTAATGTATCATCATAGCTTATTGCATGCACTAAGCTTAGCTTATCATATGGTTTCAATTTTAAAGAGTTTCATTTGAGTTGAAGAGATAATTATTATTCAGCCTAAGAGGAGGTGATCATTCATTGAAGATTTACTTCACCACTAAATAGTTTTGTGGTCACTAAAGATATAAGCCAAACAGTTACATACAAAATGCTTGAATACAAAATATGGTAATATGCATAGAATCTATCTTCATTTTTTGACTTTTGCAAATCAAATACAAAAAAATAAAACACAATGGTTGGATTTATGCCTTCGCTATGTTGTATTTGGAATAATTGGATATTCTGACTTTGTTTCCAATGGTGATATTGGAATGCTTTAAGAGCAATGGAATATTCGTTTTTCTTTTTAAAGCCTCACATTTAACCACTTTAGCGGTTTGTTTATTTGTTTTCTATTACGTAATTAAACTAAAGATTTTGGATTTTGGTTGATATTGAAGACACGTATGTTACACTTTTTAGCTGCATTTAACCATGATTTTGCTAATAATGTGTTTTGCAGTCAGTTATTTTAGTATATTAACACATGGTATTTGGAAACAGATTAATCGATATTTGTTCGTTTTGGAGACCAAGTGTCATCTAAGAGTATAGTGAGAAATTGTCTGCCGTGTCTTGGGCGTGTTGATATGCAAGATTACAATCAAGTGTAATTTCCACTTCAGCTTTTACTTGCTACGTAGCTGCCACCACAGCTTTGAATTTTATGAGTTCTAAATGACATGAGAAATTCTTGGAAATCAATGTTGTTCATAATTTTGTGTCTGTATCGGGATGGCCTGGGCGTAGTTTTCCCATGCTTGTTACAAAAAATTTTGCATGGCTTGTGTTTAAGTGATGAACGAAAGAATCAAAGGATTGCCATGGCATTTCTTAGTTTGTGTAATCTCAATTACCCCCTATGAAACTGGGTAGGGTATATTGATAATGTGATTTTGACTCGCTATCATAGAATTCAAGGTCTTTTGTGTTACCCATAATTCCATATGTGCTACGTAATTCATCTCGAGGGAGTATTTTATCTGGTTAATAGTTCCTTGCATAATATGTGTCCTACAGTGTAATGTTGTCTGTTAAGAGGATGTTTAAGGTGAAGTATGTGTTAATAAGGGAAGGTGTGGTATACGTGTGTGTAGAAAAGAACAAAAGCTGTGTTGAAAACTCTTCCATACTGCTTTCTGGAAAGTATATATTTGGTGGAAAGGTATGTTCTCTATAACATTGTAGATAATGTTTGCATCTCTCATTCAATGACATTGCGTCTGAAGCCCTAAGTCATTGTTTCATATCATACTAAAGGAATCATAACGTACTTAAATGCAAGACACCAAAATAACACAAAGATGGAAAAGATCTTGAGGCCCAGCTAGATAATATATTGTCATGGTACCTTAATTATGACCAGAGGATAACTGTGGCTCTAACATAGTACACACACACAAATACTATAGGATTAATGATGCATCTTGCTAATAAGGGTAGATTTATTCATGGAAATAAGAAAAATTTCCAACATGCTAGTGCTGGTAATGTCAGAGTGCCTGGGGAGGAGTAAAAGTTGATTTCCTACAGATCAGTCAAAGAGGATTCTTTACATAGGATGGTTTTGTTGGTGAACAAGATGGTTGTAGTAAAATTTTAGCACTGGTATAGCTACTCAATAGTACAAGGGCTATTCCAGTTTCATAATGTATGCAACAATTTACTATGTAGCTGTCTAGTAAATGCAATTTACCAGCATGTACTTCAAATGTAATGTTTTAATTAAGTGGTCTTACAAAGTTGCAAATTGTTTCCAAGTATTTCAAGAAATGGGAATTTTATGATTGAAAATCAATTTGTTGTGAATATGCACATTTTGTACAATAGTTGTGCATCAGAGGCTAGAGTTACAGCTCTCCTACATGCCTTGTCACTAATCGTAGCTGTTATAACATAATGGTTATGTTATCCAGTAGTAGCAGCCATCATGAGCTTGTGCATATATGGTAATATGTGAGTTGAGGTATTGTAGTGAGGCACACACCTGTGTAGGGTAAATTCATGATTACCGTCAAGAGTTGTAAGCCTTTGACTGGTGAGACCAAACAATGCACACATTAAAGACATTCACTGCTATTCGATTTCACTATCAAGAAGATTATCTGCC
This sequence comes from Binatia bacterium, assembly GCA_965231765.1. Classification (GTDB taxonomy): domain Bacteria; phylum Desulfobacterota; class Binatia; order Bin18; family Bin18; genus JAAXHF01. The sequence continues at coordinate 122,049 of OZ246887.1, read as the reverse complement.
ACACATGCACTCAACCTCGACAAATCAACATATGTATGAATTCTTGTGTTGCAAGAACCGATGTGGTATCTATCACCATGGTATTGAAAAATTTCTGCCAGGTGAGTCTGCACGTTCAATTTTTTGGTGAATTCAGCAATGAACCGCGTACTATATTGAATAATTACAAAGAAATTGTTCACTTCTACATTATTTTTTGCTGGTAGTTTATAGTTAGGAAGTGCAGATTTTAATGAATATCTTTGATAATTTAGTGTTTCAAAACCAAGTCTCTAGGAGACAAGTGTTGGATTACTGTTATTTGTAACATCCCAAGAACATTTACATGAGACTTTCATAATTGCATACAAAGAGAATTGTGCAATAATGAACAGTAATGAAACATGTCATGAATGCCTCCAAAATTATGTATATTAATTTGCTCATTTCATTCTGGCTTTTTATAAATTAGTAACAAATTACAGTCATCAGAATGAAAGGAAGGCGTGGTGTATGTATAGTGGAGCGGTTAAGAGTAGACTAGCCTGTAGTTATAAAGAAAGAAGTTCAGCTTACACTCATTTGTACAACTAAAAAGTAAGGTAGTGATCCGATTTTTGATGGTATTCATGAACCTGTAGTGATAAGCATCAGTAAGGTTTCAGAGTTTTCACTATTGCAAAATGAAAGGTTGGATTTCTGTCTAAAGGGATTTAAGCAACATGCTCCAGCAGCAAGCCATTGAGCAAACCTTTAAGGTGTCAAATGGTTGTGGAAGCTGTCATTAATTCTAAAAAGCAATGGCTAACAGCAAACACCATTTCCTGAGAAATTAATAGCATTAATACAATGGATCTAAACATCTTCATATTCAGTGTCAATAACAGAACAGAAACCAAAGATTTCTATTACATCCTGTCCGTCATACATAAAGGAATATGGTATTGTATCTACGGTGATACTGTAAACTTTTTACATTTTGTGTCATGGAAGGATTTACCATCTGGCATGACTAACTGTTTGTTAATCACAGTAGGTGTTGTAAAGTACGTACCCATTGAGTGGTCAGTAGACTAGTACAATGCCTGTACCAAATCATGATAATGGGCGGTAAAGTTAAAGATGAAAAAGACAAGTTGTGACTTTAGCAGCTGTGTGATCAATATAAAGGCTTTATAATTAATTTAAGAATTGGATGTAGGAAGTGTTACTTAACACCCCTGTACACCCCTTGTGGTTAGACAATCAGTGGCTTAGTGACAATTCATTCAGTTTACTGTGGAAAAAGCTATTGCAACAGGTCTAGCAGTTGATTGTTATTAGCTCTCATGGGTACGAGTGATATTGAAAATTTCATATCATGAAAATATTGTAGTATCATGTGTATATACTTTTCATCAAATCTACTCCACCAATTAGCTTTTGTGCATGACTTTGGCTGCGTCATAGCTACATAGCCAGGACAGTGTTTTGTACATTATGTTTTCTGTTTACCCTACCTACCTAACTATATTTAGCTGTGAATATTGTTAAATTCTATGAAATCTATATAACAATTTGGCACTGTTAATTTTCAGCATTTTATTTTATGATTTCACTTGTACAGAGTTATTGTCATCTGGCTCTAACACATCTCAGCTCTATTTTAAGATCTTTGCTTAACTCAATCCTTCATTCATGGCCTGGCTTCTAGTTGAGCGCTGCCAGTACCTATTTCACAATGATCATGCAGCGCTAATCCAAGGGTCGGGAGACATGAGATTAGCCTGGCTTCATTGGTTTCTCGATGATAGTGACTGGTTATCTTCAGAATCTACAAGAGATGAAGTAACTAGGATGTCATGGTCTTCATTTTGTAAACTATGAAATCCAATGGTTTGGGTCAATACTGCGATAATGTCGTTTCACTAAAATCTTCATTGCATCGTGAGGAAAGTAAAACTGATTCTTAAAAATCTGTTTGGGGGCGGGGTTTGCCTCCTGCATATCCATCGTGAAATCCTCACATTATCCATCCATGCTTTCCCCCCAATTTAAGTTATCACCAATAGGTAAATTTACCCTATTCGCCAATTTTCCTTTCGCCAAATATTTCAGTTATACGGTATTAATTCTGTGATATTATTCAGAGACAATACTGTTTTGAACCTTAGCTACTGCTTGTTAACTTCTTCAACTTCAGTAAACAGTTGGAACTAGTCTGGCATAGCCAAACCCGAGCGCGCATAGCTACGCCAGACTAGTTGGAATTGGTTGGATTTTTAGTAAAATACTTTAGTAAGCTGGCCCATATATAGATAGTATATATTCTCCGGAGAATATACTATCTATGGCCATTTAATTATTAATTGACGTAATTTTAGTTTGGCAACAATAATGAAGTTTAATCAAACCACCAAATTAAAATATTTGTTATACGGTACTACCGTGTGTACAAAATTAGGTATTTAAATATTTCATGGATGGCACAAATTAAAGATTTTCACGATTTTATTTTCGAAGATTCCCTGTCCATCACAGATTTTGCTTGTGTTTTTGCCAAATGATTGCACGTGGCTAAGGCATTACAATTGACGCTTCCGAGTTTAATGTATGGAAAATTACTACATTCTATTTGCTGTAATGGCCGGGTGTCGATGCCAGATATTGGCAGTATGGTTGTTAATTCAGTTATTATATTCCCAGTGCTGCATGGGAGTATGTAGTAATTGCATTGAAAAAATTTTAATAAGTTGAATAATCTCATAATAAAGCAAACGCGCTTCTCGTAGCACAATAGATTTTTTAATCCTCCACGTAACAGTCACAATGATGCTACCAAGAAGAGTGCTGGCCATCTCATCCTTAGCCACTTAGTGTTTTAGTAAGGAAGTTGTAGATGTGGGAGAAGTGACAAGATGATTTCAAAGATGTTGGTATGTGGATGAATATACAAATAATGCACACCTTATTTCATGGCAATAGTACAATGCGAGTGTGAGCTAACCCATAATGTGCAAATATCAATAACGAAGAAGCAAATGTGAAAACAGGAATTGCATGATCTAGAGATCAAGTAATACAGTGTTTAATATGATAAGGTTCAATGAGATATTGACTGATAAAGATGATCGACCCATCGGTGTTCCACCTAAGGTCATCAAAGCTAAGGTGTGTGCATATTTTAGCAAGGAGATGTGATAGATGAGACGTGATATGTATTGATATGTGGAACATTTAACAACAGTTTCTATTAATTGTTTTGTAAACCACAATAGCTGATGATACATGTACTCCTCATTTTTAAAACAAAATGCTTAATTTTTGTATTCAAATATTTTATGCCATATCTAAGCAACCGAGCTAGCAGCATGAATGCAATGGATGCAGGTATTAGTGTAATTAACTACTTCTATGAATACTGGATGCATAGATGGATCTATGCTGGAAGTGATTGCTGATAAGAAGTAATGGTCGGGTCAAGGAGCTGCCCTTTATTGTCTCTAATATTTGGCAAAGAATCCATGATGTCACATACTACCACTCTATTGTCACATATTCATTGCTATTTATTAATCTGTAGTGAGGAATGATGCAATTATTCAGCTGTACAGCTTTGAAATGGCTTTTTATCCCATGCATGTATTAAGAGCAGTTACTGTTCAATGTTTGTATACCATATAAGGCTAATTATACTCTCCCTGTACAGCTGTGAACAAAAATTTTGCAATTCATGGAAGCATCTAACTTTATGCAGTGTACTTTATGTTCTTATTTTAAATATAGTCTAAATGCTAAGTAGACTCTATTTACTAAGACACATCCTTACTTTTGCTATTCCCTGGTTCCTTTGTCGATACGGTGATATAGCCTTGAAAATGCTCAAATTTCGAATGCCATAGCAACTACTTAAGCACCTGCGCATATTCCTAGTTATGGGTCTATCCATTTTGATATGCAAGTTATGGCAATGGCGAAGTGATATTATTAGTGAGTGTGACAAACTAAGGCAGCATATCGTGTAACATGGTGAAAAATAAGGTGATATTTTATTTCTTGCATTTATGTTTCTTTGTGCCCGAGAGCTAGGGACATAAGTTGTGCGAACTGGGATATATGAGATTTATATCCTGGCCCACGTGCCCCAAACAGAGTCCATTATGATGTAATTGCAATACTGATTCTGTTACAATATCATCTAGTTCAGATGTTGCTAACCACCTAAATTGTACCTTTTCTAATATTGTGTATACTAGTGTATAAACCAGAATAAGTTACCAACTAACTGGCAGAAAAGCAATACTATATTTTCAGCAGCTAACACACAATGGCTTCAATACAATATGTACTGACAGTAGTATATATAATAATCACCTTAAATTTTTTGTGAACTGATTTATCGTATCTTGCATCTTTTTATTAATGTTTTTATAGTAGTTTAAATCTAAATAACCTGTATCACTGTTAGTTCCATTATTTACTCTTGCTGTTAGCATGGAAGTTTTTATGTGTTCAACATATACACTTGTTTAAATTTGTTTGATCGGCAATTGATTGGATGTCCTGATAACTGATGGCTTACTTTATGCTTTATATCTTGATCACCAGCTTGCACATCTAAGGTTTATTCGCCACAACACTATGTCTTGATTACCTGTAACCTTGTAGTATCATTTATTTTTAGCACATGGTGAAGATGACAAAGCTTGTTAATTGTTAATAAGATTGAAGATGATACCTTATCATTAATTACTTTGATGGCATATGCTATGGTATTAATGAACAAATATTCAAAGTGATTACCATCTATTGTTGCCTAATGACTTGGTGAATTCCTCGCTGGCTTCCATATTGTCTTCTTAAGAGTGTTTACAGCGTGGGCACATGTTTTCATAGATAGGCTTTGAAGTAACTGATGCTCATTTTTACATTTAAATGCACTTCTTAGTCTGCGTGCAGTGTTTAGTCTGTTTACAGCTCATCTCAGAATTTACCAGTCCCCAACATCTGAATCTCTTAATGATCCTAACATCTCAGGCTGCTAGCACCTTCAAGCACCAGTAAATTTAGTCCTATAGTATGTAGGTAGTTGTAGAGTTAAAAAGTACATATAACAATGTGCCCGGTACCATTAGTACCCACTCAATACTCTGTTTTTATTGTGCTCATATCTTACATGATTAAAAGTATGGATTTTGTTTTGGCAGTTCACAGGTATTTTGTATATCATCTCTTTAATGTTTTATTACATCACCAAGTTTGAATTCCAGCAAGCTGACTTGCTAAGTAAAAACATGTATACAATATGTGGACGATATTGATATGGTATCGGTGTATGTGCAAAAGATAGAAATCTATAAGGTTAGTATGATCTCATAACCAGATCAAAGATAATCTTGAATTGTTTCACCACTCTATCAAGCTGTTGTTAAGGCTGGTCGTCAAGCTGTTGTTAAGGCTGGTCGTCAAGCTGTTCTATGAAGCCAAGCCTAGTTGGATACCATTGTTTAAACAACAAGGCAATCATAATATTGTAGATGTACATATTGATAGGACTGCAACAAAGATAAACTCTGGCATTTATATCAGCGCTATGCAATTTGCTTATCATGTTCTCCATCAGTTTTCTCTATCATTGTTAATGTACGTAAATAGTTACTGCTCTATGGATGTGCTTGATGATATCAGAATCCTTTAAGATGCATACTGGTCGTTCTGAAGGGCCATCAGATGTATTATAGAATAAGGAGAGAACAAATAAATGGCTAGTCTCTGGGGCCAGCAGGACACTTAAGGTGGTGGTCACCCGCAAATTGCAAAAAACCATATGTGGTTTGTTTAACTTAGTTGCACACATCGAACTCGGCATGCGCAGTTTTTCTGTCTTGTATTGTAGAGCAAGTCTTACACTATCACCACAGCAAATTTCATAGCGATACAACTTTTATACGCAAAGATATAGCGCCAAATAAATACAATATATAAATTACCTCGTGCATCAAGTTATACAAAACCCCAGCCGCTACATCACTCGAGATTAATTCCTAACTTCTCTATTAGATGTCATGCAGAGCCAGATAACTCTTTTTTATACATACAACACGAAGAAAGCCTGTTATTTCAGTTATTAATCTTGCGCTGTTGGCCCACTGACAGAAAACTGCGTAAACATTGAAAACCCGTTATGTTAAAAAATTTTGCTCGACATTGGGCCCTCCGCCCACTATCACTTAACTCGTGGACGTCACGGAGCACTTTGTGCTCGCTAGTATACTATAAAAAACTGACGCAGACGATAGTTTCCGTACAGTGCTCCACTATGCCAATACATAGTAAGCGATAAATTCATAGCGTGTAGTTTACCTTACTAATAGATCAATGGGTTCTTATGTAATGTGATTGGATTTGTGGCCAACGTAAGGCTTCTTTCTTAAACGGCTTCTAACACCACAACTTCCAGTATACCGCCACCTTAACCATTGCACAACCTTTGTTAATTGAGGTTCATTAATGTTCCTAAATATTTTAACTTGCATGGAACTGGTCTATTCATAATCAATAAGATGCCACCATATATAGGTGCAGGTAGCTAATGTTTATATATTTTTACTAATTTGGTTAGACTTTTGTCTGCTCAGTTTGGCTCTCTCTAAATTTATAGTTGATTCGATAATAGTGATTTTCCATAACTTTATAGTGTCGGCCATTAGAAAAGGAATTACTGTATGTAGCAAAACATTCAAAGGAAAATTGTTGCGGTTAGAATAGGAAATCCTTTGTCCTAGCAGCTTTTGTAATAATGAATGAATGTCTATTTGATATAAAACATTTGCAGTCAAGTAAAAACTGCAAAATTTCCCCTCAAAAAATTGTTGTATGCGATATTTTCTAGTGAAAAAGCACATTTCTTTTGTTCATGAGAATTCTGATATTTTATAGCTTGCCACATGTGTACTCAGTTGATGTTTATTTTTTCACATCCAATACCACATACTTTCAGTCAGAGTGCAATAGACTTCTTCACAGAGGAGCCTAAGAGGTTCATCGTGGTCATGTGAGGTTCATTGCGGTCATGTGTTGTGTGAGTGGGTGTATTGCCGTAGGTAATTCACTATGTTTTAAAGTTGAGGTTCCCCTCTCACTTACTGCATCGACCATATGAATACTATACCAGATGTTAACTGTTATCATTTCATAGTGATTGGATAGTTATTAGATTAATGTTGTGTGTTATTTTCTTTCTTGTATCAGCATTCTGTGCCTTGCAATATATTTATTGTCAGTTGGTAAAATGATTAGTTAATAATTGTCTGACCAAAAAGTTTTTTATTTCCCCTTACCTTCACGAATATAATGTAATTGTACCTAAGACTGTACATAGGGCTAAGGTACATTGTTTGTTTTGATGTATCTAGCAAGTGTAGAGTCACTGGGGCTGCATTTGAGCATACTCACACCCACGCAGCATTAAGATTATGGGGCTTGTGTGTTCTATATATGAGTCCTTTATTTTCTGTCTCTTATTGTACAAGCATGACTGTAGCCTTAGGATAAACAGATTCCCAGTGGGTTAACAACCAGTGGGTGTACAAACATGATTGTATGATTATTCATGTGAAATTAAAAGGGTTCTGATATTGTCTTATTTTATTTGTATAGTTAAGGATATTGTATTTATTTAGCCTGTTTGTCTTTTGTCTACAGGGACAGATGATCCAGTTCTAAATAGACTATGACACTATCATCAGTGGTTGTATGATAATTATTATTGCTGTTCCTTGAATAAATATGGTTGTGAAAAATGTTACTGTAACCTCTGTATGAGCAGATAACGGTGCTCAATGACACTAGCACAATATATATGTAGATATAGTAATGGTGCTGGAAAATTCTTATGCTATAAAACTGGTATACGCTACCTTGCCAAAGGAAAAAAACAAAACACAAAAGAATATGTTCTCCACATGAAGTGTTGTTTGAATGTACATATTTTAGTAATTTGTTTTATCAAGTTCAATATAAAACAATACATTGTCAAGTTCAATAATTATAAAACAATACATTGTAGTTAGTGAGTACAAGGACATACAAACATAATACATTATTATCATGTTACAATAAAGAGAGATAGCTGTGATGAAATGGTACACTTATTAATAATCATTTATATGTACTGTGGTTGATTTAATAAACTATGTTTTGATCTTCTAAGTCTCTGGTGAACCACAACAAATACCAGCACAGCTGTTGCCACCACAACAACTGTTACCCCAACAACAATATATACAGTTTCTGTTGTAGGCGTGTGATTCGAACTCTGATCAGTTTCTGTACTTTGCACCGAGAATTCCATAACTGATGCTAGAAAAATTTTAAAATATTTGAATAATGAAGGGGGTGAGTGTATTTAGCAAGTTACAAGTTACCTGTATGCTTTTTAGTATTTGTGTGTTCCACTGTTAGATCTCTGGAGTCACTATAGATCCTATCTGGCTTGTCCAGTAAAATGGCATGTGTGGTACATATATATACACCATGATATCTGTGGTGATCATGTACACTGTTCAGGTCGAGGTGGGCTGTGATGCTCTTGTCGGTTGTGTTGATAGCGATGGTGGTTGGATTGTACATAACGTTGTGTCCATGAGTAGTATGAGTGAACTTAATGGTAGTGGAGTTCATGAATAGGTTGGCGAGTACATGCGCCATGCATGTGATGCTGTGCTTCTCAATTGGGTCCTTGTAGTATTTGACAATTTCTACTGGTCCTGTGTGATAAGCAAGTATTATGGAATCACTTTAACAGTCATACACAACTCACGTTTTATAAACTGTGTTGTCATTTTTTGCACTATAGGGTCACTATCAAAGTTGAGAAGAGCTATACAATAATATGTTCCATTGTTTTTCACTGATGCACTTTTGATGGTTATAGTTTTCGTCACTAAATGATTTGTTGTGTCAACCGTGAGCTGTAAATGTGTGTTTGTATCTTCCATCAGTGGTGTGGGATCACTAGATAAGGCATTAGAATAAAACATGAACACTGTTGGTGGTGTGGTTCCTTTGTTCAATGTGATCACACAAGAAGCCGTGAATTCTGCACCATCAATCATACATTCTTGACTGCTGAATGAAGTTATGGTAAACGGATCATCTGCAACATCAATGTAACTCCGTTATATTACTATTTTGCTTTAGTGCTTACCAGTTTTAATATTAAAATTAATGTTAAAGTGTCGTTCGATTTTCTCCCATTCATTTTCAGCAATACAAGTGTAAATACCAGCATCCTTTTTTGGTATAGGTGAAGTGATCATTAGTTGTAGTTGATATCCTGAGTCTGTTTGTATGACTGGGGGTATGTGAACTCTCTTCACCACATCACTTTCCAGCGTTTCATTATTGAATACCCAGTATAGTTCTGTGTGTTTTGTGAAGGACGGTACCGTGCAAGTTAGCAATATACTGTTTGTGTTGTTGAAAACCAATGATACATTGTCTGGTAAATTCTCTGTGAAGCTCAGTGAATGATAATCTGTAAAGCAAAAATGCACATGTTAAATTAAAATTGATCGGTTTGATGTATTACAAAATTTACCTTGGGGATAGACATAGGATATGTGAAAGACTGCATTGTTATCGTAGCATATAAACTTTCCAGTTTCTGATAGGGATGAAATACTGGCATTGAAGCTATTGGCTTTTACATCTAACGAGACTACTGTTTGATTAAACTGAACTTTTTTCCATGAAACATTGTTCCCTGGAGGAATGTTATTGCATTTCAATGGGACTTGTCCAGCATGTGTCAGGTTGATATTTGTGATTAGGTTCTTTCCATCATCATTTGTTCCTGTAATTAGAAGAAATAAATTACAAATGTACTCAGAAATTGTCTGGCTTTTTAGATGTCAGTGAAAGCTACAACAGATGTACTATGCTAACCTGTTGGCAATAGGAAAGTATTTGCTGCCAGTAGTTGTCCTTTGTTACCAGTAGACTGGCAGGTGTATTGTCCAAAATGAAAGTTCTCAACTGTGTCAATGATCATCTGAGATTCCAGCTTAGCATTAGTTTTGGTATACGTGATGGTAATGCCATTCAAAGCTGTTTTGATTGGTAGTGGACCATCAAACCATTCTATTTTGGCATTCTCAGGTAGATGGTGCTTGTGGCTTAAATTGCACCACAGTGTAACTGAATCGTTGACAGATACAAACTGTATCTCACTTGCAGTTAGTGAAATATCTGCACAATAACAACATTTGAATAAAAATTTTGAATGAAAGTAGACGTGTATTTGCTTACGGTGATTTGCACAAATGATTGGCAATCCAGTAATCAGTAAACACACTATGCTGTGAAGGGATCTCATCATCTTGATTAATGCCTATAGGGAAAGATGACAATGAAATACAGATAGGGACTAGAGCTATTTAGTATTGAAAACCACATAACTATAACAATGTTATAGTTGCGTAATGCAGTGGGTAACTAATAGTTGCAGATCACGTAACTATATATTAGCTTGTTGTATAGCTACAATAGAACTAGATGATGAAGCAACTGCTACATAAATAGCTACTGACCATGATTTTAGAGTACTACAACTATTGCATATTATATGTTGTTGCTTCTAGCTAGCTAATGCTGTCAGAACTGTGAACTGAAGCAGCGGTTCGCCCATACTAGTAACATAATCAAATCAGGTAGCTCACTTGTAAGAATCAGTACAGTTGATGAAGTAACAATGTTGGCAGCAGTAGCAGCAAAAAGGTTGCAGTTAAGTAGGTAGCTATCAGTGAATAGTGAACTCACTCAGAAGGCTGAAAAGGCTGAAATGAACCTCACTTATATACCCAGATTCTCATCCTGTAACTTTGGTGTGGCTTCTTCAAGTATGCAAAGGCTAGCACTTGTATGGACTACGATACAGGTGTCAGTTGATGCCACTTACTATATGGTAACAACAGTAAGCTATGTTAACTAACACTGCTTCTTTAATCCTTGAATATATGGGATAGCTTTCTAAGTTAACTCGTCAACAAACTTAATGTTGTTATTAAGGGTATAATGTTTCTATGCCTATAATTCTTAAGTTGAATATACGTTCTCCCCCACTTTCTTTCCATTCCTATCGCACAAGATCTATAAAAAATAATCTCTACTTGATTAAATAATAAACAATATAAATTAAATTGTAAACGCATATTGAATGCAAAGCCACCCTTGAGAGTACACTCACTCCAACACACCGGTACAGCATGACAAATATGTACAATTGCATTTCATAGATTGTGATCATTTGTGTTGCATGTGTGTTATGTAAACAATGTCTGGTGACTAGTTGAGCGTATCGTATACATTTAGTTTATGATAGTTAACAGTTTAGAGTTTGTGGTTAAGACCCACTGTCTAATTTACAGCTGCAGTCGACAGATGGTCCATGTGATATCTATGACCGATGGTAGGTAGCTAAATCAGAAACTTTTAATGAACAACAATAGCTACTAGTCTATGTTTTATTATCTGTCGGGATTTAATGTCTGTACATGCATATGCATATATGGTAGTTTTTATACACCACATGGTTTGTGTGAATCTTGCACAACACCACAGGCACGATTTACATGCGTTTATCATGTTAACGTATACGTATAGAAATATGTACACATGCTATGCAGTGTAAACCTACCTTATAGGCAGCTCTTATTTGAAATATTGCAAGTGCATGTGTGCCTTCGCAAGATTTGAGGAAACTTTTTTATTGTTGGAGTGTAGCTAGCTATATATAGAAGAAAAAGTGTACTAATTTATCAGTAATGATATCATGAGGATATTATATATAAGTTTTAGTTGTATCATCAACAAAATTGTGATCACAATTAAATCATGCATAAAACAACGTATGTTAGCTCCCATCATGTAGAGGACACCATCAACAAATCAAAATGAATATCAAATAGTCTAAGACCTATATACACAATATAACAGTTTATTACATGTATTTTTGTAACAAATTAAACTGATGATTATAGCTACATGCATGACTAATTAAATAATGGCACATGTTTTGATGTAATGAATACAACATAGCACACACAACCACGCATTCTTATCTGGCCTAATTTAATTGGCTTCTTTTCGCCTTCACAATAGTCACTATTTATAGAAAAGATAACAAGGATGTTAGCAATTTGTATGGGTTTAGCTACATATTAATATAAGTAATGAGCTGTATAGGTATAGCAGTGTGCAATATAATTATGATTATAAGATGTTATCACATATACAAAAATACCTATACATATGTATGCCTACAGGAACAATATAATTGGATGTTAACTGTGTTATACATGAGGCAGTCACATTTCATGTATACTGTAGCTACTGTATAGCGCAAAACTTTGACGATGGAAGTCTGATGAACTGTGATGAATCAAGCATGTCAGAAAGTTTGACGAATTGATTGTAGCTATAGCCTTCATAGGAAAAGTATTAACAGGGAAAAGATTGGAAGGGAAAACTTTGATGAATCACTCGCCATTCGTCAAACTTTTCCACTGTCAAAGTATAATATTTAGTCACAATGTGTGTATTGGGGACATTGTTATAAATGTTATTACTGATACATACAATAAGGATAAGCTAAGAATAATATAGTACTAGTGGGTCAAAATTTTGAGAAGGAATTAACAAATATAGCATATTAGCCCATAATAGTGTTGATATGATATTGAAGTCCTGCATATAACATACATATGCTAATATACCACATTACCGTATGCGTGGTAGCTACATTTGGCAGACATTAAGTTTGGCGATTTGGGAGCAAACACAAGTTGGCTGACATTTAGTTTGGCGAATCAGCTCAGTAGTTAGATATACAGCTAACTACAAATAGGCTGGCAGCGAGGTTGGCGGTGATTTTAATTTGACGACTTTAGTCAAAGTCGCCAAACCGCCAAATTAAAGTCACCGCCAAATGTTCCGCATATACGGTATAATTATAAGCTAGCCATGCACAGAATCATTAACTTTTTAAATGTAGCTAGCTATATCCTTGCAGTATATAACTAAAAAATATGTATCTATATGACAAATTAACAGATGAAGCTACATATCATGTGGCAACAAACATGATCACTGCGCATGCAAATCAATGATCTTCATTTTCAGTCCACCCCACACACAAACATGACATGTATCACATGGCTGTTGACACTACAGGTAACTACCCAGTACACATGTGCTACTTCTACACGACAGCTGTGACACAAACCCCCAACTTAAAGGCTATCAAATCACATCGTATCACTGTCCACTATTATATATTGCTATATAATTGGCAACTATAAAAATTCCATTATTTAATCTCTGCACACGTAGCTGTGTAAAATATTGTGCAATATTATGATCAGAGAATCAAAGGGACTCGTCACATTTTGAGCTACAGAATAGTAAGACAATATATTCATGGCTATATACAACAACTGCAGCTCAGTATATACTTTAGCCAATCCTATTCCTTGTCGGCCTTGCTATCAAGAGGTGTCAGTGGTGTTATACAGTCTTCAGTGGTTACAAAACTGTTGCATCTTGTACAACTGCATGTGCATGTAGAATAATGTATACACAGCTGAATATATAAACTTTAGACAAACATGTAGCAAAGAAGACTTGTGATTACTGCAATCAGCATAATCATAGAATTACACTCCCACACAGCTAGCACAAAATTAATGCCATAAATGTTGGCAATGCAGCAATGTCATTGAAGGTACAAAATGACATAATAATAATACTTAAACTTTAAACATCATAAACTGCTACAAGAAAAAGCTATACTATTAATCACTCTACATACTGTAACTATCTGGTTAGCTAGATCACTTGCTAATATACATTTTGTGTGTGGTTTGGAAAGTTCACTACTTTTTCTCGGGGGCTGGTTCTGACTGACTTGTCACAGTTGATTTGTACTTGTTAAACAATGCATACAACACTCTCATGGTACTCTTGAGATCAGCTTGCACTACATCTGTAAAAGGAAATAGGCTATTTCTGGCAACACAACAAACATTTATGTAATGAAAAACTATAAACAAATATTACATTAGACATCACTCATTACATAAGCTATTAATACAATCACATGCCTTCTGGTGTAGTCCTGGATGGTTTAATATTAGCTTCATCCATTAGCTGAAAGGCCAGTCTCATGTTATGGATCTGTAATAACACACACAATCAGTCTCGGTATATGAAAACAATAACTGGGGAATTTACACAACTGCTAAAACATAATAAGTTTACCAAGTCTTTACGAAAACTCTCTTAATGGGATAACATTTAATTGGTATAGTCTATAGAGTGTTATAGTGAACCCACTCTTCTGTGATACTCTTGCATAATAAACCCTATATATATGGCTTGGTATCAAATCAATGTAGTGATCAGATGCCAAATTATTTAGTAAACACTACATGTAGTATGGGATGGCTACCGACTCCCAACAATATTCAATAGCTATATGTAATTATGTATGGATAGCTGTATCCTCATGGTTGGCTGACCATCATGACTCAACAGGATTTACTTCACTATGTATGATGATGTAATAAGAGTAGAAAGGTCAAAGCATACAACTATTACCTATTCACCTAGGTGCCTGTGTAATTGTGTGCACACATGCATGACAAATGACAACAATAGGATATTAGGTAGTCAATAGAATAGCTATAGGCATTCAACTGACTTGTTGATCAAATCCATGAGGGGAAGTGTAGTATTCTGACAGGGGGATGTAGTAGTTATCGAGCAGTCCCATCAGTTGGATGAGAACCACTCCATCATAAAACTGTGATGTATACAGATTACTATGAAGCACTTACCAAACAGCTAGCTACACAATGGATGTATGTTATACACAAGTCATTCATGATACACTAGCAGTGTCTGCATAACACACACTATAGTATAGCAGTTTGTATGCTTCAGATACCAAACATTGCATAATCCAATGTACGTATAGTTAATGCACCAACCTGAGTTTCAAAATCTTTTATCTCAATTCCAACATGATGGAGATGCTTGTTGACAAATACACACAATGACTAAAAATAAACATCCACATAATGTACTGCACAAATAGCTAGCTACTAGAGATGGGACGATACATGATTTACATGTATCGATATATTGCTTCCTAAATATCACGATACAGCGATACATTGTGATACAGTACAATTTGTATTAGTTGGTTTTGGCCCATGAATATAGCCCTCTTGAAATATAAAAATTTCATTAATCAGTCACTAAATAGTAATTGTATACACGATATTGACTCAATTTGAAACGATACACCGATATATCACAATACTCGATATATCGATCCAACTTTAATTTGTATCGATATGTATCACGGTCTTAAAGTATCACGATACAGCGATGCATCAATATATCGTCCCATCTCTACTAGCTACATATATATATATATATATATAGTAGTTAGCTAAATAGCAATCATATAAAATTCAACATCATTGTTTTACTAAGTAACTAAACCAACACCACACATTCCCCTTTAGCCATTCACATGTAGGTTGCATAACTACTATACACACTGCAACAATACCTGTACAATACAGAGTAAAGTATATGTAGATCACATTATGTACTTCTACATATCAGTGGGAAATCATGTGAGCAAAAGACTAATCACCAAAGAACACACACACAGCAACGCATAGCTCCAGTGCCTTCACTTAAACTTTTCAATTGTCAATATTTTGTATTATGTGATAGCAAACTTTCTTAATTCCTCAGTTTCAACCCACCTTCATTGTAATACGACACATGATATAAACTCTATATCTATCTAATAAATGAACATCACCATTTTTACTGGGAATAGTAACAATCAACAGTGTTAGTTTCGACTTTTGCTATGTATGTACGTATGTATTATGATAGCTGGAAATCATAGAATCATAGTATAGGCATCTGTACTCACATCCCACAGTCTTAGTGTAACATATGAATATGTTATTTACTGTGCCATCATGTTGTTTACTTGTTTAACAGTTTCCAACTTTTGAGGTGCCTGATCAAATAGCTTATCAAATACATCCTTCTCCGCCATCGCAGAGGGATGGAGCATCGGCGATCTGTAAATTTAAGGTTATTTACGTAGCTATATAATATATACTAACTGCATGTGTGTAATGGAAGATCTTAAGTGGCAACTAATAGCTGCAGGCCACCACATAATATTATACTAGGTGGCAACTAAATACAGCCGAGATCCCTCTTCTTTGATTAAATGGTCAGTGCTCTTCAGACTTGAAGAGATGATACTACAAACAAGCATAAGCCTCCCTATGGTATTTGCAACATAAAAACTATCTATGTAAATGGATGCCCCAAACTATCTTAAGGAGAAAATGAGGTTGCGGTTATCAAAAATGAAACTGATTCTCTAGCTGTTGAACCATGACTAAAACTTTCCTTCTCAAATGCTTCCCATGCATGTACCCGTATCTAACAGCTACCAAGTATTGTTATTTTATTAGTTCTTTGATATCAAATACCATTAAGATTGATTATTCTAAGCAATGGAGGCACATGCGTAAACATGCATATTTTTGTGTTGTGTATGTCTGCACCTTGTAACTATATACACGCTGTTTTGAGATGAGTAGGAATTTTTGTATAGCAGATTAACACTTTCTATTTCAGTTTGTAGCTAATACCTCAAGAGTGCTACTTATTTGCTACCAGCTTTAGCTGTGAGCAGCTCTGCGGTTGGGACATTGGCCTGGCAATCGCAAGATCCCAGGTTCAATGCCCAGTTGTGTCAGTTGCTGTTATTGTTGTTTCCTTGAGCAAGGAACTTTACTCTCATTGCTCCAGTCCACCCAGCTGTATAAATGGGTACATCTCTCCCACCAGTACTGCAAGGACCTCGGTGACCTTTCCCGAAGGAGCAGTACAGGATTCAGAGAGACCCCCCGGAGAGGTTACCGTAAAAAAAGGTGAATATTTCAAGAACATATTTACACTAAATGCATAGTTTCCTACACATATGTAGCTAACTTTTTATTGCTGTCTTGAATGGTAACCAACTATTCCAAATACCAAAAACCTGCAAGTTAACATTTACAAAGCCCCACATACATCTCCACCACCACAAAGCTACAAAGCATACTGCACACGGGAAAATTTTGGAGAGGGAAATTTTTGGTGATGAAGCAATTGGAGAGAATTGGAGAGGAAAAATTTGTGGCGAATGTGCTGGCAATCTATCAGTTATTCCACTGTATTTATATATATTGATGAGGAAAATTTGGCAATTCGCCAAATTTGCCTGTTTTAAAGAGATTATCTCACAAGTTACATCACATGAACAAACATCCTCAGGTATGCCACCGGAAATCCTTAATAATGACCAAAACAAAAAGACAGCCCAGGATGTGTAATACGCATGCAGCAAAGTGAGGCCACAAAATTCTATCATGTGAAAACATGATACTGCATCTATACTTAAGGCGGACGGACATAAACAATGAACTAATTTACACTTATGGTGAAAGAGACAAATCTCAACAAAAATAAAGCTTCTATTTTAGTTTGATAACTGGCCATTTCATGATACCATACAATAAACCTTTAGCTATATAGCTACTTACGTAGGGCCAGTATCATCTCCAGTAATTGATTCTTCATACAGTTTAGTTTCCAATTTCTTCTCCAACTGTTTAAAGTAGATTCGTCTGACAGAGACATTTTGAGGTAGTTCATGACGACAACCAAAATGTCGTGCCATCGCTACTAACAAATGTAAAATGGCTACCACATCCTTTGAAAAGATGGCTGTAAAAGCATACACATGCAGTACTCATAGAAAATGCATGTAAATAATAGCTATATGTAATACAAGTGTGAAAATGTCCAGTTCTCAACATAGCTAGCCTGCATGTATAAACACACTGTGTCAAATAAGATTTGTATAAAGTTTTGTATCTCTGCAAAAACTGAACACACACACACACCACATAGAGTTGATGGTGATATTTTCCCTTTTATATATTCCTTAAATCAGGCAAGAAACTCATAAAATAAGGTCCCAATAGGTTGCTGCAGCTTCGTCGTATCATATCTTTTCCTTATCATGTCACACAAAACAGCCACTTGCACACATGACATACACTTGGATAAATACTATAGGCTAAAATTTCTGAGGGTAAAATTTCACGTTTGAGTGTAATTCAAAATTAATCATATATCAGTAACAGTCAAGTAATTGCATGAGGTCAATTTGACTGTTGTGTGTACAATTATTCTTGAATTGCATGAAAGTGCATGTGATTGCTTACTAATCAAATAGCATACCCACTCTAACCTGAGGCATGGTAGCAAATATTGTTCCTTCCGCATCACTTGCTTTTGCAGTGGTGCATTCATGATTGCACGAAATCCATTTTAAAAGGTTAGCATTGAGAAATTCTTCTACAGACGATGGGGTACTCATTCCGCCTGTACCCGTTACTTTGTTGTCATGCAAGCCAGTTACTATGAATCTCCAGATTTTATTTGTCATCATTGTTTGTTTGTTCACTTAAACATCTTCCCATATTGTGAATTTCACTTCACTATTTTTAGCATGCAATTGGCTATTCAAATTTACAAAATCCATTTACGGTAAATATCAGAGGGGTTGCTGTTTTCAGTGTTTTGTAGGACTGCACCAATTCTGGTATCTGTATTGGTATCGGGCATTTTTGATGGTACTGGAATCAATCACCAATTCTGTCGTTTGTGCGAATTTCACAAGTTAATGACTTGCACATATTGTAGAGTGTTTCCATGTAATAATATAGGTACTTGTACTTGTGAATACATTTAACAGCAGTACTTGGTATTGGAAGTATCGGTAAATTAGAAATTGTTGCAGCCCTACTACTTTTCCATGTAGCTATACTGGCTGTCGATCAGTATCCGGAAAAGCAATATCAGTTATTTGCAAAATTCGTATCATATTGTGTCACTAATTGATACCACACAGCTTGTACGTACATGCTATAAAAAGTGAACAAACTAGAAACTAAAAGATTTATAAAATGAGTCTTTCAGTAAGATAATTTATAAAACTTCAATCCCTAATTATATAGCTATATAAATGCGGTAAAATGAAACTGTAAAAGAGTAGAAACAATGAAAACATAATGGTTCCTGTCTGGTTACCTTTGTTAGGTTCCTCATTCTATCTATTCAACCAACATGCAGTGTTTGTTGTAAACTATGGAACTATATGGACGTTGATTGAAGAAAAGGTGCTTATTTGCTCGAGTTACCACTTTCCTTCCTTATTTCCTCAATACCATACTATGCATATTGATAAGGTACTTCAAACTTAATAGTAGGCTGTACAGGTATGTACATAAGGGAATTTCTGTAATGTAATCAGACTATAAAATCATCTCTGTGGGTTTAATAAGCTGCAATAGCTGTCAGTGTGATTTAAGTTCTAACAGTATTTATCAAAGTGTTCCATTTAGTAAACATACAATTTGTTATCAATTGTGCATGTGTAGGCTATACAAAATAATTTTCCTTACATGGTAACAAAACAATTTCAACGTTTAAGCCATAATAACATTTTCTCTATATAGTATCTGCAGATTCTGTAGGATGAGAGTCTGTGGTACGTGGCTGATAATTAACAGCACTCATGTTTGAAATTTAACTACAAAGGTACCACACAGCTAGGAGACTGACTATGATTACATAGCTATGTACAAGACTACAATTTGTTTCAATGGTATACATCAATATTTATAGATGTATTGATACAAGATAACTGAATTCTTAATATGGCAATTTTAATGGTCATATTTGAAAACTTTCTTCTTCATCATGCAGACTAAAAAACTGAAGCCAAGTGAAATGTACATTTTTACTGGCCAGGCTTCTATTTAAAGATCTTGCATATAATTGAAGCTGTGTTAAAAGCTGTCAATAATGATGATGTAATGTAACATTGTATACTATAACACCACACACACACATACACACACATACCTATTACACTCACTAGATTATGTCCACACACGTGTTAGATATGCATACATGTGAGTATGCGCATACGTACGTACTGTATGTATGCATGTACAGAATACAATATGTCTCCAGGCAAATTGTGTGTAAAATTGCTTACCATCCACAGACCACTTGGTTTCGGCATCTTGAGGAATCCCCAAATGTGTGTGGACCACTTTCAGTACGACAGACAAACGATGTTTCTAAACAAGATACGGATGATAACATTTAAGTACCGTATAGCGGGATTTTATTGTGAGAAGAAATTTTTGCGAATGATCCATTTAGGCCACAGAAGAAATATCTACGGTTTTTATATTTACGAATGCCGGTACATAGCGTGGAAATATCCCAATAACATAGCATATACGTTTTTTGTGCGGATTTTTATTTTTGCTAACAGCTCAGAATTCGCAAAATTCGCAAAATTAAAAGACTCGCAATAAAATCCCGCTATACGGTAACATATGCATGCAAGGGTAAAAAGAACTACTCAATGACCTTTGTTACATAACTATTACTTATTGAGAATAAGAAACAAAGAATCTGGAATTCATTTAGAAATCGACTTTCAAGGTTGTTAAAATCATGTGAATTAATTTTTAGCCATTCTTACAAAGCGGTTCTAACATAGCTACTAGCTAGTGTTATGGACAGATTACAATGACTTGACAATAGTTCAAAGAACATTAGAAAGATGATACTGTACACACAACATGACACATGTGTATATGTATGCCAACAGTTGCAAATTTACACTGGTAACTTATAGACAAAATGAGAGCATGTGTAAACTTTACAAATAACTTCCTTAAACAACTGGCCACACTTCTGTCATAACTGTTTAGTGGGTTTCACTTATAGGATCAAGACTATCCAATTTAGGACACAATATGGAGATCTTACTATTTAAGGAGACACTTTTCTAGTCTCAACAGAACTATCTGCACTACGTAGCATATGTGCTTTTGTAACAAAAGAGAAAACTATTAAACGTAAACATGCTTAACTTATTCAGCGGAGCCAAGAGAGAGGGGTGGGGGCAAAAATGGCCCATAAATATATTTAACACAGACTTCAGAATCTTCTATTGCCTCAGGCTCCCAAAGACCTCTGCATGGCCAGCCCTGAGTGCAGTTTGAAAAACGGAAATCCATTTCTCGTCTACACTTACACTGGACAGAATACAACAATATACCTTTCAACTGTGGATACTGATTTCATAACTAACACATACAAAGAGAGGTAGGATGGGAGGTAGGATTCTGGAGTGGGAAGGAAGGGTGTTTAGGATGGGTATAGTGGGGTGGGGGTAGTATACAAATCAGAGCACAGGTATGCTGAATAGAAGTATGTAGCCATAAGTGCATGGCTTAGATCACATGAACAATTATATTTAAAAACTATCCCATAAGGCTCAAAATCCAATCAGCTAGTAGCTAACAAGATAATAGATTAGCTAGATTTGTTATAGCAGAACCTGTTTAACCAAGCCTTTTTAGTAGGCAGTCAGGTTAGCTAACGACTAATTTGCTCGAAATTATACGTTATTACACAATGACCTGATCATGTTGATAGTACTTGATACACAAATTGATGCAGACACATTGGTAGTTACTTGTTGAATTATTCCCATGTGCAAGAAAGACATATACAATCATATTAATCAACAATTCCAAGAGCACATAACAATATAAACTGTTGATGATTTCTTGAATGGGGTGATCAACGGTAGTTATTACTGGTGAATACGTATATGATCATTAGCAGAGGAGTTAGGTGCCGATTTTATCCTGCACTGGTGCTCTCATGGCAACAAGTAAATACAACAAACAATACATACCATTTTGAGTACTACACATAATGTGATAAAATTGAACAGTTTATGAGTTCTCTAACGGTAAGGAAAAGTAAGGCTTCTGTGGCTTCAACTTGGCCAATATCTATTTATAGTAGCTAGTTACATAGGTAATTGAAGTGTCATCAGCAGTTTTTGGTACTCTTCTTTAAAAGTATATATACGTCAATCATATAAGAAGCGAGTGCATAATGCCATATAAGGGTGTAAAGAATGATTGCACAAAGTTAAAGGGCTTCCCTTGTGACATCTAAAGGTGCCAAGTTGTCCATATGCACTTAATCTAAGGGAAGGGATAAAGGGAACAAGTATCAATATAATTATGTTTGTGTTAGTAGCAGTACCTGCAAAAATACGTTGAATAAACCCTCACCAGTAGGAAACTGCTTTTCAGCTAAACTACCAGTACCACAAATCTGTATCTTAGATGCATTTTGAACTCCTGAGCTACAATTCTGCTTAGAAATGATATATCACATGTCCATCATATGGCTTCATTACGCAGCTAGTACGTCTACTAAGTTACAAGAAATTAGTTTTACATAAAGAAGCTCTTGGTACTAACAATAGCAAATACGAGATAACACATTTATGACTGGATTTGTAAAACCACCTGTAATGTCAATGACTGAAGTCCATTTTATGTTATAGCAACATCAAGTAGCTACTATTCTAGTCGTAGTGTCAATATAGATATGCCTGCTTTTTGCCTACCAATAATGACCACAACAGAGCCAGTTAGGCCACTAATGGGTATTGGTGGGGATGGACACCCACTGTGGCTGTTTCTGTCGCCTACTGAACACAAGGCTCAGCTGCCTTTGTCTACTGGCACAATAATTCCTAATAGAATGTACACATAATCAGGTGCACTATTTGATGGTGTTCAAGGCAACTTTTACAAGCTTAGTGTGACTTTCAATGTGTGTGTTCAGTCATACTGATTATGAATAAAGGTCAACTATACAGGTTTGCAGTAGCTAGGTTCAAGTATGGAGAAGGAAGGAAAGATGAAGGAAGGAAGCATTGTCCTACCTCACACCAAGCACAAAATAAGATATTAAATATTATTACATGATGCAAGCAATAATCAAATAACTACTTCCTTTAGGTAAATAATTGGTGTAGCATAAGGGCATTCTACTGTATGTATGATGTATACTGACTATTCATTTCCTACATTCCAGTTAGTGTATTGCTTTTAAGTACATTCATTCCAAGTAGGTACTTGGATAGTATATGGTCGAGGGCATGGCCGGAAGCTAGTTTTATTAAACAAATTAGTAATTCTCGTTAGCCACCTTCTCTTTTATCTAGTGAGACTATGTACATTTCGGCATGAGACTACCTTCTCTTCATCATTGTTCTCTCTTTGCACACATAACTCTCTATAATAGTAGTTTAATTTTTGTTTAGCCTGCACACCAAAATCGGTCCCCCCAAAAATTGGTCCCCTGGACCAATTTTGGCAAAAAAGTTGCCAAAACTGGTCCCCCGGACCAATTTTGGCTGCCAAAATCAGTCCCCCTTGCCAAAAACAGTCCCCAAGGAAACCAAATTTGGCGACATATACGTATGCTTGCCAAAATCGGTTCCCATGCAAAAATTGAGAGTTTAGCTATACTCAGCGCATGCATGCATATTGATATTGTACGAGGCTAATTATACAAGCTCTAGCTATATTTATTCAACACTCTCCCATATACAGTACATACATCCTTTAAAATAGGCCACAGTGCACTATGACATTTGTAAACAATATAGAGTTGACAGTTAACGTACTGAAATAAGTGAAAAGTGACTATGTATAATGATAAGGGCTAGGGCTCAAACGAATAGTGGTTTTTAGTATTCGAATATTATCTACCAAATTTCGAAAGCAGAAATGGCTGCAAATACGGACCTACTGTGTCCATCTTTTCCCTGTAGCTATATTTTCCGTATTTTAGTCCATTACCTCCATATAGCAACCTATATACAGAGGTAGCAGACTAAAAGACAGATATTATATGTGGAAAAGGCAGACCTTATGGGCCTGTATTTGCAGCCATTTTTGCTGTGTAGATCAGCAGCTATGATTTCTTACATAATTTGGGTTATCAATTATCAAAAATACCAGCTAGCCCTTGTGTCAACAATTATGGTATATCATATTTTGTGCAACACAGTATACTTCTTTAGATATCTTACAACCTATAGTGGTTTAGATGGTATCATGATTCTTGTCAACAGCACTCTATACCTTAGTATTACGTAACAAAAAGGACATTCCATCTACATTCCCATTATTTGCATAATCAATAATGTAATCTCATTATAATGGATCACCTTAATAGTACTTAAAAATTCAATGCACATTTTATAAACAGCCAAATGCGCCATATGCTTTTATAATATCACAATTTTGTAACTGTGGGTTATCAAAATAACTTCCCAATTTTGTACAAAAGTTTCATTTCCAAGTTTCAACCCATCAACAAGTGTAGTTGTCTTGCTTTCAATATTGATCTAATACAAAACCTCAACTAGCTACACAGCACATTCAAGTTATTGTTGTATGGTGAACAAAACAGCCCACTGAGTGTGGCACCTAGCCGGAATCCGGATGGCCTGCAGGTTCAGTCCCACCTTCAAGTGGCTCCAGTTTAAAATTTAATAGCGTCCTACCTTGTTTGGTGCCAATAGGTTCCCTTTGGCTTTGGGTGACACAGCTTACAGGAAACCCTCCGGTGTCTAACTGGTAAAGTTGATAATAATAATAATAACACCCTAGCTGTTAAAAAGTATGTCAGTAGCAGCATTGTAAATAGTTAAATGTAACCCAAATGCCTTGATATAAAATAAGGCTCAGTAGTTTAATTTATTTATTTAAGTACATACTCTCGCGTACAATAATTTTGTAGCTAGTAGTGCTAGTGGAAGT
Organism: Binatia bacterium; assembly: GCA_965231765.1. GTDB lineage: Bacteria > Desulfobacterota > Binatia > Bin18 > Bin18 > JAAXHF01. The sequence continues at coordinate 97,207 of OZ246887.1, read as the reverse complement.
CGTGCTCTTCAAAAATAAACTCCTTCAAAATAAACCTGTTATATAGCAACTATTTTTACAATGCTGCTTCTGAATGGTCTGGCATTTAGCTTCTTATGGCCAGGCTGTTTTTGTTTAAACAGATAGCTATGTTGTCTGGACAAAAAACCTTATAAAGTCTGTAGAGCACCATATTGATTTGGGTTCTAGCTACGTACATAAAAAAGGTACAAATGCTAGAGTAACAAGTGAATCAGGAAGGAAACAGTGATTCATTTAGTGGAGTTCCACAAAGAAACTCACAATGCCTGGTAGGTCTGTAATAACTAAGTGATAGCTGTTATAGCAGCAATAGCATTTGCAAATAGTGATTTAATTTGTACCCTCCAGTAGTCAGCAAATGCAAATAAATTATTATAACCACACATCACAACCTCATACATTCAAGCTTTCAATCACACTTTCAAATCACGATACTTAGCTTCCTATTTTGTGGAATATATTTGGCAATTTTAAATGTTCCTGTAGTTGCTTAAGTAGCTATAATCTTTATTCTACTGCTGTCGATGATTTCATTTGTTTTCCCTCCTTTTCCATAATCCATTTCTTATACCCTCTTGTTCTCTTATTATTCCATCCTTTATGTCTACCGCTTTAAGGTATTTCACAATTGGTTCTGTCACTAAATGCTAGCTTTTGTACCATCTTTATCATATACAACAAAACATCTGAGCACAAAAATCTATATGGTAAGGGGCTTAGATATGGAGTAATTAAATACCTCCTGTTGTGCATATAAACATTTGCAGTGTTCTATTACATTACCTATTGATCAGAAACTAGCTACTATATATAAAAGCAAACTTACGTTGAAGTGATTATTTAAACATAATTGCATGAATTCAAAAGTTTTGAAATATGTCTTTAACTATTCAACTTATAACCATTTCATTGGTTGTTTTCATGGTACAAGGTGTTCCAGTAAATCAGCAAAATGACACTTGTGAATCACAGCGAACTGAGATAATGAAGGAGGCAAAGAAAAGGAACAAGTCTCAAAACCAAATGGTCCACCTGTATTGTGTTGCTAATTCCCTCCATAATACAGTCGGATGCCACAGTGAGTCACTTCAACCTATACAGCTTCCTAAGATCTCCATAAACAAGACAAAGTTGAGTGAAATATTTAATCTTCTTTCTTACGAATGCAAAAGCTATACTACTTCTTTATCATTAAAGCAACAGTTGCAACAATACTTGTTCAATCAAACTACTGATGTTTCTAAGGACGTTATTAGCCCTCTTTATTCAATATTGGTTTATCTACAGACAATGGCTAGCATCTGGGATGATATTGAGTTTAACAATCACGGTAGAAGGTGTGTAAGCCTATCAGAAACTGAATATAAGATGATGCACTATGTACAATACGATGACGATGATTCATTGTTCAACTCATTATTTACATCAGCACAAGCATGGTTCGATAACAAATACTATAACGAGAATCTGGAGAGTGATTCTGGAATAGTAATATGTACCTGTGATATACTGTATTCATCATTAGATCAATTCTAATGAACATTTTTGTCAACTTGTATAAATTGTAATTAAACATATAGCTATGTAGCTACATACATTGTCTATCTTTGTGTAAATTTTATACTGGTATTCCTTGCAAATTTAAACTACTTTTGCTCAACCTTTATGCATTATGTTGAACAGCTACTCTCTTTAAAACATATGCTTGAAATTTTGCAAATCAAAACTGCAATATACTTACATACAATACCTTGTAAAGTGTCCATCTGGTAAATAGAAAATCCTGTTCTGAAGGTCTTCATGAAAATTCCATCCCTCAGCGTACGTACTTACAACATTGGGTTATGATTATAAGTAGTAGCAAGATATATACGTATGTCGTTGTAACGTTGGTGAAGCTCCAAGAATGTCAGCAGCAACAACAAGTTGGCGCATGCAACGTCATAGTAACAAGACAAAAAAATCCAACTACGTGAGGCAATCTGAAGACTTAACGGTGTTTCTCTTTCAAGTAAGTACTCGTAGTGCAAACCATAAAAAATAAGCCTAATAGTGTTAAAGCTCAAATTCAGTGTGAAACTATCGAGCCTTTAACCATACTATGTTCAGTTCCTGATATTACTCATTTTATAGGAAAAACCCTTACCAGATTATTTTGGTAATGTTACGTCATAACTTTACGCCACAACTTTACGCCACACGTTTCTACAGAGGTATATGGACAGCGAACTCTCCTCTAAGAAAAGGTAGTGAATGTACTTACCAGGATAGATTCGCAAACCCTCACACAATTGTTGTAGTTCATGAAGCCATGCATTTGACCACTTATGCAAACACCATTAATTAGTAATGCTATTAGCAACCTTTCAAGTACCTCTTTACCGAGCCACTGTTGCACCTGTAACCAGTACTAACAAATCAATTAGCGCTGGTGTTAATTGAATATGTAAACATCTAACCTATGACCAGTTAGTGAATCTTTGCCTTGCAACTAGAGATTATGTCCGTGAACAGGTTGTTACCATTTTGCAGTGTACCATACTAGACAGATGTTATAGCATCGAGGGGTGAACCAACTTGTGCAGGCATGGATAGTTATGTGGTCGAGGGCATGGAAGCTAATTACCTATGGTATATACCCATATTATGAATATTCTTATAACTAAGTGAAACTAATATAAGTAGCACTTAGTCTTGGATTCCTTTGTGTTCTCTTCTGGGCGTTAGCGCCTTCTCTTTAATCTCACGAGATGACCTTGCTAGTCAACCTTCGCCAGAATGCTCTTTTTGCACGCACGTAGGTGGACTATCCATGAATAGTATATTTTCTCATTGTAGCCTTTAGGCACGCTGTGTGCGGGTCTATTTCTCTCGTATTATACCATTGCCTTAAGCATTGTTTCACGTTTTGCATTCTCTATAAAGGTCACCAATAGTTTCTGTTTCTATCCATGTTTGTTTGATTATGAACCATGGGGTTCAGCACGTGAGATGAGCGTTACCGTTTCCGTTTGTGTTTATTTGATTATGAACCATGGAACCATTCTCGGTATGTGAGATCAGCATTACTGTTTCCGTTTGTTTAATTACGAACCATGGAACCATTCTCCAGCAAAACTGTAGGGAGGTCAGCACGTGAGATGGTTATTACTGATTCCATTCGTGTTTATTTGATTATGAACCATGGAACCATATTTCACAAGTTATAGCGGGCAGCACTTGTGACGATCGTCTCCATTTCTGATCGTGTCGGTTTCGCGCATGGACCATGGAACCATTTCTAATCGCCAAGTCATATGGTGGGGCTCGTTCAGGCTCACCCCAATATCTCTTGGTAGAAGATATGCATACAAACACAAATGCTAGACAAGATGTAATCCCTATTTGTATATACACGATCGGTTGGGGTGGTAGCCATAGTAGATATAACAGTCAGTGTTACATAACAAGTGATTAATTGTCTCTCATAGACTCTACTCTCCTTTTAAATTATTGCTAGCAACATTGATTTATTTGTGTTAGAGTGACATACTTGCATAGCAAGTTGAGACTATAGCCCCTAATGGCCACCTGGGCACCTACGTAGTCCAAAGATAACTATAACATTTTGTTATTGATCTTCTGTTATGTCAGACCATACACAAAAGTGATCTGACATTCATGGCCACTCTCATAGTCTACCAACATACATACCTTAGGCTCCATTTGATCTGACGATCTGTCAAACGGACTCAGACCATACCTCATTATTGTCTGACAAACATGCTATTTCGCCTGGCAAATGTCCTACTATAGAGTACAAATTATGGAGTTTGGACTTGAACCATTGTCTCCAGTATGAAAAATCGATTCTATTGATATATACATACTAAGCAAACTACACAAGTCTTGCTACAAGGCCACACCCATCAGTTAATCAATAGCAAGTGTTATATAAAGAAACTGGAAAGCAGTAGGACTTATTTGATTGATTATCTGGGCATATGTATGGCATTTAATATCCCAGGGTGGACACACACAAACACACATACCAACTTATTGGACAAAAGCATTTAATATTTCAAGTCGATATTTCTAAACATTTATAATTGTATGTATTATTGCAAATCCAATCACATATAGTATTAACAACTGACTTGTAATGTTGGAGCAGCAGTCATTGAAGTTACTTCTAATGGCTCCCCAGTCAGTACCTCTACACACACACACACGTAGCACATAATATTTTATCCATACTACACACATGTTGTACAAGCAAGTAGAGTTGAGCACTAGTATACCAATGTTAGTAAGTAATAAATATAGGAAGTATATAGGGATGCCACGATATAAAATTATTTAAGTATGTCACGTACATGCTGTGAAGAATTATGTCACGACATATACTACATTTTGCTTCACAACTTTTTATAATGACAATAACATAAATAATAACAACGTTCATGATTTTTGCATCATAATCCATATAAAATTGTGCTTTTTACGAGTTACCATATACGGCAAAACATTCGAGAGGGAAAACTTTCACAGTTGGAGTAGAACATGACCGTTCACGGGAAAACGTTCACAGTAGCAGCTTCTTTTAATAATGAATGCCTATGGCTAGTTAACTATTCATCGTAAAACATTCACGGTTGGGTGGGTGAAGTTCTATAAAAACTGCAAAAGTTTCCCCCTCGAATGTTTTGTCGTATACGGTATCTATGACACAACATAAAGCAACCTATGTCATATATAGAGGAATTTTATACCCCGACATGTCGTATGTCACAATTATTGTGACACCCCTAATTAGGAACCCACACCTTATACAAGCCAGAAAAACGACTATAAAATTTGGCAAGTGTGCTCCAAATTCAACATTGGCAAAAAACTTAGGCGAATTCAAGGCTGTCTGCATATTTTATTTTAGCACCCTGAACTCTTAGACTATATTGAGCACTCAAGATTTGAGAGTAAAACATTTAACTGTTGATCCAACGCAAGACCTTTTACTGAATGTGAAATAGTAAATCTCTTAGTTCACTAATAACTATTACCACTATAACAGGCAAACGGGATAAGAACCTATAATAAATGCCATACACAAGCGCATAAAAGTTTATTATTATTTTGCCATACGTACACATGTTGATGAACATCCAGTGTTGCATATACGTACAAGTCATCATTCAAAACCTAATGCCTTGCTGCATACATTCCTAGTTTCACATGTATGCTCTGGTACGTACATTCATTGGCAAAAACTTTGACAAATGCATTGTAATTTGTTCTACTGCCCTAAACAGTATTTAAATATAATATTCAGTTCATTATATAGTATGTGGTACTGCAAATCTGCAATATCATACATATTGAAAAGTGGCAATACCACACAACTCTAGTATAACAGGTATACATCACAAATGAAATGTATTGATAATAATATTAAGACTGACCCAACATTTCAGCCAATACTTGACCATCATAAATATCCTCTTGGATGTGCCTCACTAGAATGCGACGATCTTCCAGGAGGTCATTAATCCACTCCAATAATGCCTTGTACGTAGAACCATATATACGGCTAATTACATATACTATACTGTTACGTGCATTCCATTATAAATAGTGTTGCAAGTGCTAGGAGACAGAATAATTAACTTCCTTACTGATATTAATTCTTTGACGGGCTTATCTTGAAGGGTCTTTGGTTGTAGTGCAATCCTTTCTTCATCGATACTCAACACGTAGTCAACGTCTTCCTCAACTATCAACTCCTCTGTCTGAATAGCTTGAGCACCCTCTAAATCCAACCTAGCAGCTACAGTACAGATATACCATCACCTGTGGTCACTTGACTACAATGTAGTATATGAAAGTTTTATTGATGGTGGTATGTTTTTAACTACCCTATTAGTACATACGGGTAAAAATGTACATCTCAAGTGTATTAAAATCTTAATTCCCGGTTACTTTCAGTGGTAAAGATCAATAGCAGCAATACTGTATACCTGGAAATTTTCGAGTGAAAATTTCTAATACATATCAGCTTCATTTATGCATTTCGAAGATTATATATTCAAAAAACCATGTCCTTCTAATCTATGCCAACGTATAAAGTGCCATTTGTATAACATTTTTTGGAATTTTAATTTTCAAAAGGATCATGGGATCTTCAAAAATTTTTCCATTAAAAATTTTTAGCTATACAGTATAAGTATTAGCTATCTCCTATTAAAACAGCTTGGACTTCTACATAATTGGTTTGGCAATTACAAATTACAATTACAATTCTATCACATGTATATTTTTCTGCTTATACAATACTAATAAACTAGATAGATTGAGTAAACCGAAAAACTGGGCTTATGTGAACATATAAATACACCATGTATGCAGTTATGTAGGAAGATGTTTTACATCTTATAGTCATGCTATGATAATTATGACTCAGTGTCTGTCTGTCATTGATACTATGGTTTTGTCATAGATATTAGCTAGAGGGTTTGTGTGCATAAGCCTAGCAGCCTAGGTCATTTTACAATGTAGCCACCATATACAATAGCTCTTCCAGTCACCTAATCAAGCTCCACTACAGTATACACGCACTGCAAATAATATGATGAATTGTTACATTACTTACATTCCATACAACAACCACGCGTAAACAGACAAGACAGTGATATCCAAGAAGCTTTTGCACATAAAGTTGGACACACGCATTACCTTCTGCTTTCTTCTTGCTACGTAAAAGTCCTTGTTTCTTCTTTTCCTCCTTAGACATCTTCACAACTTCAGTTGAAAATTGTGGCGCAACAATCTATTTCTAAATAATGCCACCTAGATTATGATCAATCGATATCAAACCAGGTAGGATTTGTGTATTTTACATACTCGTGTACTATGCTGTGCTTATATGTACTAATTGAATGCAATGGTTGTACAATTGCACCGAGTTGCACGATATTACCATAGTGTATATATAATCTATGATATTACAGGTTCTGTAATATCTTGTACAATGATAATAACTCTTTGTCAAATACCTACCAAAGGCTAACTATATTACACAGTGGTACCATGTGTCTTAAGACACGAGTCTCAATATTTGGTATGTATAGTGTACTCTATGAGCACTAAATGAAAAGGTAGGAATTTGTTTTATTTTGTGTTTTGTTGTGATTTCTCACAATAAGAGTTCTGTTATGAATTAATAAATTATATCCATAGTGTTTTATTTGCAATGTTTATCCTTGTGATGTAACTGACCGACCTATATTTCAGATATACACGTAATTGCCTTAACACATAACTCATGTTACTCACCTATAGCTACTTGAGTCAGTTAAGTGCGTATCAATGTTTGAAACTAGCGAGGGGTCCGCAACTCTGAATTTTTGTCGACGTGATTCGGAATCTTTTGAAATCTTGGCTTGATTCCAAGGTTCCAGAATTGATTCTTGTGATTCCTGTTTACCAAATAAAGGAATTTATATCATGTAATTAATAATATACGGAGAATTACTAAATTTGTTTAGCTGTTATGATTCCTGAACCAAGAATCTCAATGTAATTCGTTGATTCCAACAGTGATTCCTAGAGATTCCTAGAGCCATCGACATGATTCAGAATAGTTGCGGACCCCCCAGAAAATAGTAACATTTGTAATAATAAAGCTGTGCATCATGTATAATATTAATAATAATAACCATTATCGCTATAGGAACTGAACATGTGGAATGCCATCTCTAGTGGACTGCAAGCAGTGCAGGACAGATTGGATAACGTGATTGAGACACAAGACACCAGCCAATCAGAGAATACTAATGCCGAAAAGACTGACATTTCTCAGCCCCTCCCTCCAGTAGCAGAAGGAGCCGACGATAATGAAGAGGTCAAATACATAATTGAAATACATAATAATTAAGTAATTGAAATATGTAAATAATATGTAATTCTCTGTACTAGTATTAATGATTACATTAATATTTTGATGTCTAGAGGACTATCGTTCAACTAAGAGAGTCATTGGAAGAAGCTGAGAAGCAGAATATGATCATTAACCAAGAGTATCGTAAATTACTGGCAGAAAAAGATGTACGTGTGGTCCCTAGTAAATGTTGACTATGAAACCTTAAGACTTAATCACATGATCATGCTAATGTGGATATGTATTTAATACAACTAGCGTAAATTTGTACACTTTTAACACCTAAGCTTCATATATTTAGGAATTTTAGCATTCAAAATTGTTTTTGAATTTTGTAGAGCGAAATAGAAGTACTGAAAACTCAAATGAGTACTGCTGGGTCATCTGGTAAGTATGATAGTATGGATACCACAGCAGCTAGTAGAAGCCTGTATACTTCTAGAATTATCCACTGATACTGAAGAAATGATTGAATTAAAAGCCATGGTGACTCAACTTCAGGAGCAGCTTAGTGCAAAAGACAAGAGCATAGAGGTATCCATATTATCAGTAATACATACATTACTGTACTTGCTCTACAATACGTACATGACACGCGTAACATCATATATAATTTTCTTAGGAACTTAATATGAAGGCAGAGTCAAAGTTTAACAAACTCCGGACTCAAGCTAAAAGCAAAATAGCCAACTTACAAGCTGAGCTGGATAAGTTTAAGATGGATCAATCTGCAACTGAAAAGATGAATTTAGTATGTACAAGGCAGATAGATACACAAGTGTTTATGGATGTATTGTTAATATACATATTCTTTATATGTTTGCTAGTGTTATTATTTATCCTGTAGAGTTTAAACGAGTCGCTGACCAGTTTAACAGACGGCACTGGTGATAGTGAATCCACCTTACAGCAAGCCATAAAAGAGCTACAGCAGGAAAAGGTAATAACAAACCATACTGTATGTATGTATGTATGTATGTATGTATTTATGTATGTATGTATGTATGTACATGTACATATGTATGTATGTATGTATGTATGTATGTATGTATGTATGTATGTATGTATGTATGTATGTATGTATGTATGTATGTATGTACATGTACATATGTATGTATGTATGTATGTATGTATGTATATATGTATGTATGTATGTATGTATGTATGTATGTATGTATGTATGTATGTATGTATGTATGTATGTACGTACGTACGTACGTACGTACGTACGTACGTACGTACGTACGTATGTATGTACATGTACGTATGTATGTATGTATGTATGTATGTATGTATGTATGTATGTATGTATGTATGTATGTATGTATGTATGTATGTATGTATGTAGACCTTATTCAGGGGGTATGTCATTTCCTGATTATCATCGATAATTCTCAGATAATTATCAATATCAGCCATTTTGAGTGTATAATTACCAATACCCACAATACATCCTCAACTTGTTTTTCTAGCATTTCGAGAATAGTATCACTACAAATACTAGCTGGTTAAAATGGTCCTATCATCTGTTTTAACATATATAAGTGTCAAAGCAATAGGTTGTTTATTCTTTAAGATCACTGTATAACGCTTGATACCTTATCCACTCATAATACAATATCCTAGTGTAATTGATAGGGACATGCCCCCTGAATAAGCTCTAAATGTATGTATGTCTATATGTATGTATGTATGTATGTATGTATGTATGTATGTATGTATGTATGTATGTATGTATGTATGTATGTATGTATGTATGTATGTATGTATGTATGTATGTATGTATGTATGTATGTATGTATGTATGTATGTATGTATGTATGTATGTATGTATGTATGTTTATCAAACGTTTGGTTTATATTTTATGTCCTGTTTTAGGAGGTCTTAGTATCTCAGGTGACTGAGTTAGAGGAACAAACAATTCGCCTCAAAGAAGATGCTGTACAGGGTCATAAAGATCACTCAACCATTACTGATGAACTTACTAAGACTAAACAACAATTAGAAGTGAATCAATCACAATTGACTCAGGCTCACTCGGAGCTTGATGTGATCAAAGGAGAACTGTTGTCGCAAAAGCAAACAACTGAATCAATTCAACAAGAAATGAATGCAAGTCAGCAAGCATTTGAGGCTAAGTTAAAAGAGCAACAATCTAGTCTGGAAGAGCAATTTCAGTCATCACTTGCCAAGTTACAAGAAGAAGCTGAGAAAACGGAGAGTGAACTGAAAAGTAAAATAGACCAAGTGACATCTGATAAAGAAAACATGGAAGTACGTGTATCTGTATATACATGCATATTATTATACTAATTTATATTTAGGTACAGCTGAAGCAGCAGCTTGTGGATCAAGAAACAAACTATCAACAATTGTTACAGCAGGAGCAAAGTCTGAAACTACAACTGGAGGAGTTGAATAATAAAAAAGAAGCAACTGCAGATGAATTAAAGAACGCTGTCGCACAGAAAGAGACACTTGAACAGCAACTGATGGAGCTAAAAACACAGATCAGTGAAAGCAAGGATGAAAATGACGGTAGTACCAGCCCTGAAATCATTCCATCCAATTTCAGCTTTGGATCCTCTGACATCCAGGTACACTGTGTATATATGTGACTGGATTTGGGTCTTGTACTTTCATCCAATTTTGTGACTTTAATTTGTAGAGGTATAACTTCTTTTGTGATTTCGCTATGTAACTAATCAAAAATTTCTCTCTTACAAGTTCAATGATAGGAACAGCCTTCCTGAAATTTCAGAGCTATGGCTGATCGCAAGTGGAGTTACATCTCTTCAAAGTAGAAAAGTTGGATACAAGTAGTATAAGACCCTTTTCACAGATCCAGTCTCATAGAACATACGTACACTGTAACAATATTATAATTTATTCATACATGTATACAATAGGTGATCAGTAGCAATGGTAGTAATGGAGAAGACACAACAAGGGATTATCATGGTGCTACTGCTAGTGGAGAGGATAGTACTGCTGGTAGTAATGTACTCTTTCATATTCCAGGATCAAATGAGGCATCACCTGATCAGAAATCCCCAGGTGGTGATATGAAGGTGACAATATTAATTATGTATGTATGTATGTATGTATGTATGTATGTATGTATGTATGTATGTATGTATGTATGTATGTATGTATATGTATGTATGTATGTATGTATATATGTATGTATGTATGTATGTACGTACGTACGTACGTACGTATGTATGTATGTATGTATGTATGTATGTATGTATATATGTATGTATGTATGTATGTATGTATGTATGTATGTATGTATGTATGTATGTATGTGTGTATGTATGTATGTATGTATGTATGTATGTACGTATGTATGCATGCATGTATACACTAACTACACTGTATATTATGTGATGGTCATAACATGCACAGGAGGAGTATGATATTTTGTCTACCTCTGTAATCGAATCTGCATTACAAGCATCAGATAAACCAGAAGCTTACACCGTCGACTTGTCTAAAAAGCATGCAGAGATGACCAAGCAATTGGCTGTATTAAAGTCACAACTTGCTGAGAAAGATGAAGAATACAGTACCCGGCTACAGGAAGTGGAACAAAACACTAAGGAACAATTGCATGAGCTGGAAAAGACCAAGTCACAGCTGCAAAATGAATTGGACAGTTGTAGGGAAGAGTTAAACACTACACATTTAAGCCTCGAGGAAAAGGATACAGAATTTACAAAGCTACAGGAAGAGAAACAGGAAGAATTGACTAACTGTCACTCAAAGTTTGAACATGCTAAAGAACAAATCGTGATATTGCAGGAACAACTTGAAGAACAAAACACCATAAGACAAAAACTAGAGAAGGATCTCTCAGTGTTACAGGAAGCTCTGGAGCAAGCCCACAGCACTAGTTCCAGTAGGAATGATGAGTTTGAAAAAGCAAAGGAAGAACTAAATAACAGCAATACTCGCATTGTTCAACTGGAACAGGAGTTGAATGGCTTGAGGGAAACTTCTGCACAGAATCAACTTACCATGCTTGCCAAGGAGGATGAATTAAAGAAACTGCAGCAAGATATAGAGAGTAAACTGTTGGTCGAACAAGAGCTTAAGTCACTACAAGAGTCATGTGAGCAACACCAGTTAATGTTATCATCTAAGGAAGAGGAGCTGAACACAGTGAAGGGACAACTGGAGCATAAGGACGTTGTCATTGAGGAAATGCAACAAACAATTTTATCACTGCAGAATTCACTACAGGAAGATTCCTCAGCCAAGGATAATGAAATAAGGAGGCTAAAGGAAGAAGCAGAGACAAGTCGTGAGAATTTAGCAGCGATGCAGAAAAGCGTAACAGAATTTCGTATGGAATTAGAGACATCAAAGCTTGAACATGAAACGCTGAGGGGACAAGCAGCAGAGGTATCAAGGAATAAGGAATCATCAATACAACAACTGAAGAGCAGTATTAGCAGTTTGGAAACAAAACTCTCTAACTCTGAGGAGCAAATACAGGGTAAGTTCTGTACACACATACTATAAACTATCATTGTAGTAAATCACTAAATTTCAATGCATAATATGTACAGGGATGCAAAGAGCTGCTGTACAGTCAGAGACACATGTTAGTGAACTGCAGTCAAAATTACAACAATGGGAGCAGACAAATGTTGAGTTACAGAAGAAGGTTGAGTTGAGCCAGGCTGAGAGCATGCAGTTGAAGTCACAATTTGAATCAGCGGTCAAGCTGAAGGAGAGGAAGTTACAAGACCGTGAGGCACACCTAAAGAATGTTAATGATCAGGTATCATGATTGCATCAAATGCCATCTTATCTGTAACTGTTGTTTAGATATCACAATTGGAGGGAGAGTTGTCATCGGTAAAGACTAAACTGTTAAAGGAGACTCAACATAGTGGTGACCTCTCTTATCAGTTAACTAGTTGTCAAGGAGATCTGGAGCAATTGAAGGCAAGGGTATCATCAGTTGAGGAAGAACGTGATACTTTAGCTAGCAGAGAGGCAGAATTAAAGTATGTTATATTATGCTCTTTTGATCCATGCGTATGACACGTTCACACATACACACACACACACACACACACACACACACACACCACACACACATGCACACACACACACACACATGCATGCACAGTTGCACACACGCAAACACATTGAGTGTTCCATCATGAAAATTGTGTACCTTGCATATGTATTTGTTACCTATAGAAGATATGTTAAAATCAGTTCATTGCTCTGCTTGCTTTGTTTGTTCAAATTTTTAATATCATTTCCCTTGCATACGTATTTCCTTTTATTGTACTCAAAAATGGCAAGTTTGTGTCACACTTATAACATAATGAAAGACCACACCTTAAGTTGCATATGATCCTATAGGGAAAGGATTTTCATATGCGACCAGAACTATCTAAAATTGCAGGTAATTTTGCTAGCGAGCCAACATCCATTGAATTATCATACGTAGATTTGTGGACAAGAACAAAATGAATAGTCAGCACGTATCTCAAAATGGCATCTCAAAGTATTTATATTTATATACTAGCAAGTGCACCTGCCCTGTCGTGCAGGGTGTAGGCCGCATAGCTAAATGCATGATGTCCCCTAACCTTGTCAATGCTTAAGTCTCTTACATATGCCTACCTACCTAGACTCCTATGTCTACATAGTTTCCAAGGCCTACCTATAGTCTTCTATGTCACCTAGTCTCCTATGCCTACCTAGACTCCTAGTCCCTTATACCTGCTTATATATACACTCCTATGCCTGCCAACCCTGTGCCTATACCTACTGAATAGCCAATGTAGTTAGCGCTGTTGTAGACGATCTAACCTAGGCTTGCATGTAGCTAATTGTATTCCTACTCATGCTGAAGTAGCCAGCTGCATTTCAACAATTTTGATCGACAGATACGCCCACTTATCGATTGGCAATGCTTGGCTTGGCCTGCAACTCTGGCTTTACCCAGGCTTTAAATCAAGTAAGTGTTTATCTGCATGGTTATTTAGAGCTGTAGGCAATACCTACATGCACTGCATGGCCCTGAGTAGCCTAATGGCGCTTCCTGCCAGTGCCAGTATACAATTACAAGTTATCACGTGGTCGTCACGCATATCTGTAGAAAAACAATCATAACTCGGCGACCATGTTGGCTACTGGCTCCCAGTTTAGATTATTTTGCTCTTCATTGAATGGCGAATGGTTTGAGCTATAGCACGTTTCCGTGGCTAACATTCAATCGAGTGTACACAGTTTTTAAAACTTTACGCGACTGAAAATGATAGCAAAAATAACAACAGCAGTGTCTTTGAAGCGTTCGTGTGCCCAGCAGAGGACTGTTAGAAACTTTATAAAACATGCATTCACATGCCAGATACCACAGCTCTACATAAACCAAGTCTCACGTCGATCCATGCAGAAACCACTGAGCTATCGACATGATGGTCAGACAGACAGACGGACGGACAGACGTCATTTCAGCTTTATATAGTAGATATATATATATGTGACCAGGCTTGGGAAAACATCTTATCTACATGTAAAGCTTGACCTAATTTTCAGTCTTTCCAATTCAATAACTTTTCCTAATATGGCATTTTAATACAAATTTCACCCTATATGCATAAATTCCTATGGAACTCAATAAAACTAACAGATTTTGAATAGCTCAAACAGAAAAAGAGATAGATATCATAATATGAACAGGTGTATTGTAGATAAGACCTGTTTTCTCACATATAAATAATAACCTTGTTTATTGATGTATTGTTTCAGATCGACAGTGGCTAGCTTAGAGCATGCAGTCAACTCCCTGAAGGCTGAGAAAGACACAATCACTTCTGATCATCAATTGTTGATGCTTGGACAACATCAGCATGAAACCCGCTCTCTCGAACTAACCAATCAGATTACAGTGATGGCACATGAACGAGAAAACATGGAGGCAAAACTCAGGCAGATATCAAAGCAATTTGATGAAAAGCAACAAGCTTATGAGAAACTACTAGACAAGTCTCGACATTGTGAAACTGAAAAACAAGTACACGTATCTAAAGCTTGCTTGTTATATTTACACTGCATGCTTTTGTGTTAGGTCTTACTTCAGGAGAAAAATCAATTGAAGGAACAGTGTACCAGTATGGACAATAAATGGTAGTATGCATCTGTCTGTAGTGTGTGTGTCAATAGTAATCTGTGTCTATGTGTGTATTTAAATGTCTGTGAACGGATTTTTATGGAACACTAGAATAAATGTACATACGTATGATGCGTTGACAATTCCATTCACTTTTTATGGGCTTAAATTTTAATACTTTTTGCAATCTTACAGCCTTATACTTTTGTAATGATTATGTAGAATAAATCCGCTTAGTATCCTAACAGTATCCTGCAATAACTTGTCAAACTTTACTACATTTTATTACATATCCATGCACAAAAGTGGCCAACTCATCGGTGGAGTTGTACCGATTATCAGATTGAAACTTTAATGTATAATATATATTATATTGTAGTAATGGTATTCGCTTATCTGAAATTCGAATATTGTTAACTTCAATCAGTACAACTGTGCTCATGAACTGATATTTATTTATTATGTGTGGTCTTATTGCAGTAATAAGGTATTATGAGCATATGTCATGTGATTTGTATTACAAGGATGTCTTTGTGTGTTAAAGTAGTACTGACATGTTTTGGCTTGCAGGAGCAGGTGTAGGTGTTGTTGTTAATGACCAGCCCATGTCTTCAGTGAGGGAGGAAGGCATAATATTATTATTGCAATGAGTAGCTAGTTCAGTGCAGTGTGTGTGTGTGTGTGTGTGTGTGTGTGTGTGTGTGTGTGTGTGTGTGTGTGTGTGTGTGTGTGTGTGTGTGTGTGTGTGTGTGTGTGTTGTATGTATGTATATATGTATGTATGTATATATGTATGTATGTATGTATGTATTGTGCATGCACCTTGTACGTATGTTTTATTGGAGTACTTTTTTAATAATAATAAGAAATCTTATATTGTGTGTTGACGTCGATCTACATAAAAATTGATGTACTGCTGTAGTGTGGAGATGGCCAATCAACTAGCTGATCTTCAACTGGCAATGAAGCAAACAGCAACAGAAGTAGAATTACAACAGGCTCAAGTAGAAAGTGATATTACTAAGGATGATCAGCTGCAGGTGAAACTGGAGGAGTTACAATATAAGTGAGCTGTAATTTAATAATGTGTGATGTGTGTACATCTGTACGTATGTCTGTCTGTGTGTATGTATCTATCATATGCACATGTTGTACATGTCTGTGACCATAAAACGCAAATGTTTACTGCACGACAGAGCGAATCACAAAATTACTTAATTAACCTTGTCTATGGCGAAATGCATCCTGCAAAGCCTCACCCTGAGCGTTTATAATGTTAACAAGTTATCACCAACAGCCCCTCCTGTCTTCACACTACCACAATATACCATGTTGTACATATGTGTCAAAATATCGATCATTGAAAACTTCTGATAACTGCTGATACCATTCTACTTACAATAAATACTTGGCAGTGGGATAGTGTGCTGACAACTTGTTTGCATTCCACAAGAGTAGATAACTGTGTTACATCAGATAAAATTACCTCTGATCTGAGATGTGAAAGTATTACATTACGTACGTATATAAATACGGTATAGCAGAATTTATTGTAAATTTTATGATCTGGGATGCATTATCATAAATTAAAGCTAGCACACTTTTTGGATCCATTAGTCTTCTTGTCATGAATAACAATTGCAAATACTGTATTCCTTCTGAGAGTAAAATGGTTTGATTTTTTCTTGTAGTGAATTCCTGGTACGTTTATGGTATCATCAAGAGTTTTCTCTTGGTACCATAGCTACATGCAGAGACTTGTGAAAGCAGATTTTTATAGTTTTTGCTGATTATCAAGTTATTTCCTTAAGTTTCATGGTCAGTTAGCTTGCAACAAAATCCATCCCTCAAATTTCCGCATGATTATTATATTGTACGGTAACTAATAATTTTTGGTTTACGAACGTAACAATTCCAATTCATTTTATGTTACCCTACAGGTTGGAAGAACAAGCCAAGTCCTACCAAATTGAGTTAGAATCTGTTAGAGTGAGTAACTGTCTGTCTGTCTGTCTGTCTGTCTGTCTGTCTGTCTGTCTGTCTGTCTGTCTGTCTGTCTGTCTGTCTGTCTGTCCGTCCGTCTCCATCCATCTGTCTGTATTTGTGTGCAATTGTCTAGGATAGCTACTGTCTTTTATGAATACAATACTTTAATGATAGGCATCATTATCTGAGGAATATCAGAAGAGGTTGGCTGCCGAGAGTTCTTTAAGTGATCTGAAATCACGTGAGCTCGAATTTGGATCACATGAGACAGTCATTAAAATGGAGGATAGTAATTCTTCACCAGATGACATAGCAAGTAATCGTTTATTCTAGTTGCTGTTGTTGTTGTTGTTTTGTTGTATACAAATGTCGCATTCTCACTGTGTTCACACTCCCCTCTAGCCACATCATCAGTCATTGATTGGATACAGAGATTGATCAAGAATCCAAAGTATAGTTATAGTTATACAGACCATGTGCAAAATAAGGTGTGGTCAAAAGGCAAAATTAGCTATTATATATTCCAAAGACAATTGTTATGCTGTACAAGCAGCTAGTTACATCTACTCTGCCAGTTTAACACCTTTCCTCATGTAGTTATTCACTGCCCTCAAAATCGACCACACCTTATCACATATAAAGTTTTATATGTCTATAGATGTAGCTATAATAAATTAGGCCATTCCCGTCCTACCATTGCAGCCAAAAACATCCATGGAGACGGATAGGTATTATATAGTATTATTTTTCAGCTAAAAATGAGTGCCAATATTGATGAAATCTATGAATTCCTAGAATTTACAGTAAATAATACAAAAATTGCAGCCAGCTCAGAGCATACAGGTGGAGGATGGGAAAGAAGGTTCTATTCTGTACTCACATGATAATTTGTAGTAGCTGGCACTAGTAAATCGTAGAAGTTATGCACTATCAATTATGCAGCAGTTTTTCAGCATAATTCAAGTAGCTAGCTACACTAAGAGAGTTTTGATGCATGCCCATCATGCATGCCTAAACCATAGATAATATACGCCCTATGGATTGGAAACTAATAAGCGCCACTGTCTCCATCCGCATTTCACGCCCCCGTGCTGAATGGCTAGTGGTTTTGCGGATTACATAACTATCCTTCATGATTTATGGGATTCAGAGTAACTAAAAATCAATGGCCACCGTAGAAGTGAAAGAAACAAGTGTTTTAAAGAAGTAAAGATAGGTATTGAGAGGCTACCAGCGTGCATGACCCGAGCCACCCTATATAAAGCCCACGAAAAGCATACCAAGGAAACTTGTTTAGCTAACTTTATTAGCGCCACTACATTTTGCACGACCCTCTTAAAATACCATTTAAGTTTTATAAAGCTACTATATGTCATTACGAAGATTATGTCGTCACAGTTTTTATCCAAAAAAGTGCTCGAACACTTTAGAATAGCATTGATGAAACTTTTGTTGCTTACCAGTACACCATAAATGGTGTAGTAAATTATATAGACCTACTAAGAAGACGTTAGGATATTCCTACACAGAGAATATGTCGTTACAGGTAAAAATGGTAACTACCCGTTAACTTGTAACTTTACGTGCAAAAGGTATCGAACAATTCAGAGAGTAACGTCCAGAACAGACCATGTTCCACAAATTGAAGATAGCGACAGTTTTAATAGGAAAAATATTTATTTGTAGTTTACAGGCGCGAAATGCGGATAGTGACAGCAGACTTCCATTAAATTATATGGGCGCACGTGATATGTTTCCAATCCATAGGGCATATATTATCTATGCCTAAACACATTAAGTGCACATTTCAACATATATAGCTATATCGTTATCTATATTTCAATGATTTCTTTCTTTTTGTAGTATTGTGGTGAAGAGGCTGTACAGAGCTACTCCACAAACACAGCTCATTTTCTTTGCATATTTTGCATTCATACACGTGATGCTTTTGTACATGCTGTTGTTCACGTGATATAGCTACAAAAATTTGTAATACATTTTTGCAGATATATATAGCTAGTACGTATACATGTCAGCATGTTTGCGACAATGCGCTGGTATATTTTTCACACTAACTATTTACTTAACGCCATGCTTGTTAAAAGGGCGTGGAGTAACAATCACTTAGTTATAGCGATTAGCGCGAATCGTATCGGGACCACCACATATTTTCACACTTTGCCTTTCATCAAGTTGCCGTCGGAGCCATTTCAAAGAGTCTTCCTTTACTTTGATCTTGTTTGAAGTCGACAAAGGTTAGTTAGCATTATTAAGTAGTCAATTACTGATGATACTAGGCGGGCGGCTATGCTGACAGCGACTAATCCAGGTCACGACGGAGGGGCTCTCAAATTTCCTGTGCTCCATCCCCTAGCGAAACGAAGAGACTCGAAGGAGCTAAGCGTAAGGGGGATATCTCGTGGTGACTATACGAGTGGGAAGAGGAACAAGGCGCACTCGGACAGTGCGCTGGTAGTAAAAGATGTTGCGGGGAAGTTGAAGCGAAAGACTACCGCGAGACATCAGACGGGTAAGGCCGCCGCTTGTGTTGGGTAGCTAGCTAATGTTTTAGTTGTATCAAAACATTTGCAGTTCCTTCTGGAGCACCACCAATCGGACAGGCGCAGGTAGTACAACGACCCAGCTCGCCGCATGCAAGTGAAATTGAGCCCTCAGTGGATGAGGTCAGTAATGATCATATATATATATGTTCTCATTGCTGCATGTGTATCTGCACATGTGTTACTACATGTTAAAATCTCTGCTCTATAGTTGGTTGATACACTGAGAGAGAAAGTGTCCACAGGAAGTTTCTTCGCCTTGAGACATGGATTTCGGGCATTTGACCCTCAAGGAAATGGGACAGTCACCAAAGAAGCATTGTATAGGATTTTGTTTAACTTCCTTGGTTACCTGTCCCACCAGAAGTTTGTTGTGCTGTTACAGAGGTATGTTCGAGTTGTTGTATAGTAGCTATGCATGTTTGCACAAATTTTTAGATCATATTACCATAAGTATGCATATAGCTATACCATGCAGCTGCCTATATATACGATAGCCTGTGCACATTCCTTTGTGTGTGTATGTGTGCATGTGTGTATGTGTGTGTGTATATGTATGTGCGTGCGTGTGCATGTGTTTACGTGTGCGCATCTGGCATTGAAGAATTACTAATTCATTATAATTCAGTTGTTGTATTCATAGTTTCATACTTGCATTATTGCACACGAGGGAATCTCAAAGGCATGCTGCCATCACTCACACTCTATTGCTATGGTGGGTGTGACCTTAATAACAGTATGTTCAAAAAGAGACTAAAGTGATCAATTATTTTTAATTGGGACAAGCCCCACACTAGTGAGAGATTTAATAGGGTGAACCATGCACGACAAAAAATGGATAAAAACAATTGTCGATTGAAATACCAACAAAACCACGGAAGAATCACAGCATAGATTACTAATTCGCTAAATATGGTTCATAGGGTGAACCATGATACGGACAATGCACAGTATAGATTACTGGCAATTCAGCGTAGGTTACCTGCCACGTGATAGGAATGGAGAGTGAAGAAAGACTTAGAAGACAAAGAGAACAGTATAAAGTAAGAAAATATTGAGAAAGTGAAGAGGAGATGGTTCCACATCTGATGCAGCCTTGACCTCTCATACTCACTCTCACATAAACTTCCAATTTAAGCACTCCATTACACTGTAGCTATGGATGTGCATCTTTACCTCTACCAACAATGAGGAAGGAAGCCCACACATAGTCTTTCTCACCGCTTATCGACGACATCTCCACAAACTGTGCGGCTTTTCTTAAGGCTTTTGAAGGGTATAACTACCTGGCTATAACCTTTTGCAGGTTCTGTGCTACTGTGTAATGGTCTACAGTGCAGCGTCAGGCTCACCCCATGATGCTGCTAGCATCTGTCTAGTACGTAGGTGTTTTATCAGTTGTATGCGAGGTTGCACAGGTCATTATTGTAGGCATAATAAGATAAGACTTTTGTAGCTACGTAAGGTTTCAATATTTGTAAATTTGAAACATAATGTATATATGTCCATATAACTGCACGTGCATAGTGTATTGCAGGAAAATTTGATGGGAGGAAAGACTTTAAAGTCCATGCATCCTATACAATTATGAACTTCTGGCTGAATCCTGCTGACTAAAATTTTCCTTGCCAGATCAAACACTCATAAGAATATGTAAATTTACCACCAAACGTTCCCCCATCAACTTAATTCAGCATATCTCATTGCTGACATAAGACAAATTGCAATCACTTAATTTTTCACAAAATTTAATATGTACTGTTGTGTTTTATGGCGACGAGTATCTTTCTATGTTCCCCATATTTAGAATATGTAGTTAGTCATTAGCAGGAGAAATTTCAGATGGTATTAGCTACATGTCAAAAATTTAGGGTATTTTAATAATGGTTGGCTAGTAGCTATATCATGTTTAGATGGTGAATGACATCTTGCAGGTTGAATTTGAACAATAAGAAGGTGATATCGTTTGATGAGTTTTTTGCAAAATTTAGACAAACTGAGGTAACTAATAATAAATCTTCATAGAATGATGACTGTTATGGATAATATATTAGCCAGTGACTAAGTGGCTTGATCCAGTAACAAGACATGGAAGGAGACTAATGACTGCACAGCAGGTCTATCAAGTGTTGAAGGAAAGAGCCAAGAAAAGGTATGTACATGTGCAATTGTTAAATCAGCCACTTAACAACAATTAGACTGGCTTTCAAATGGGTCATTAAATTTTTTACCTGTGAAATGTGTCTACATGTACACATGTGTTAGCTACATGCCTGCCTCCAAAGGTATTTACATTGAATAATGGAATTTTACCTTTCTTGACAACAATAAGCCTTATCCGAAATTACGTCATGAAATAAAAATGGTGTCAGGGACTTTAATATTTCGAGTGTTGCCACTGAATGAGTATTGCTCGCTAAAAACCAGATATGGTGAGAAGGTAGAGTTTATATTTTATTTGGCGGACTAGTTTCCAAAATGCTTATATTTATTTGGTTATGCATACCTGAGTGTCTAATTTAGATACTCTTTCTGGAATCGAAAAATCAAAAGCACAAATTTACTCCCATACATTTAAATATTATTATAGTCCCCTCAATAATGCCGCCATCTTTTATTTTGTGAATAATTTTGGATAAGGCTTATACCTGTAGCTATATACAGGTGTCAGTAAATTATTTAAATGCCAATATAGCTAGCTAGCGGGAAATTTTGATAGCAATAAATTTTCCTGTTTTCACAGGTTAACCTATATACTGCTGTTTTGAAAATGAATTCCTCACAAAATGCATACACCAAGTGTTTATTTTAATACATAGTAGCAAAATAATAGTACCCCAGAGGTATTAATCAAGGAAATATGGTAGCTAAATTGATAGTCTATTAGATCCTCAAAATTAATTACAGATTTATTAGCTACATAATATGTGTAAATAATTTGTACAACTTTTAAACAGGATGACAAATGTCTGTTGCAGGATACTTACGCTTTCAGACATCTTTCCCTCAGCTGCTACCAGAGGTCCCCCAAAGACTGTAGTGAAGCCAGAACTGCATAATATGCTGACGTCTTTACAACTCAGCATGTCTGAGGAAGAGTTTGATAAACTGTGGAAGAAGTATTATTATTGTGTAGTGCAATATTTTGAAATTTGAAATTATTGATGGATAGCATCTTAGGCCACCTATAGCTATTAGTTATACTATATGAAAGGAAAACTTGACAAATTGATAGTGCCAAATCCATCAATAAATAATTTATTTCCCCTGACGTGTCAAAAGTTGGCATTTTATGTATCATTAAGATGCTTGGGCTTTGTTATATATTATTCTATAGGTTTGATCGTGATGGAGTTGGGATTTTAAAAACAGTTGATATCCTAACTTCACTAGGAGTATCTATAGAAGATCAGCGTACGCCTATTGGAAGGACTGTGTTGTCTGCCCTACCTAGTAGCTCTAAGCAAAGGAAGGTTTCCTCAACAATACGCAGTAGTTCAGTAAAGACTCTACCTGCCATTAACACTGAATCAGCTAAAAATGATTCTAAAGCATCAGATGTTGCAGTAACTATGACTGCTGAGGAGGATAACATTATTAATGATGTTACCAAAGTGTTGTCTGTCAAATATAATGAACTACTAGCTGAATTGAAAAGAGCTGATCCTTTACACAGTGGATTGGTATGTATATACAATAAGCAATAAATAATTATAGGATTTAAATTGTGTGGGCATATCAAAGTCATAAATTCATTATTCAATATGGTATGTATAATATGCTTTGATCTATGCAAGCCAATGAGGTTTCTAAAACCATTGCTAACAGTTTTCTAAAGCAGTGCTGTATATATTTGTATGAGTAATCACACACATTTGAGTGCAATTCGAGAACAATAGTAACAGTCAAGTAATTGCACGGAGTAAAGGAGAGTGCAGTTACATGTACAATTATTCTTGAATTGCACGGAAATATGTGTGATTGCCTACTAATTGCATTGCATGACCTGCGATGCCCACTCTGACCTGAGGCACGCTGCTCATTCCAATTTGAGGCATGGTCGCAAATTTTATTCCTTCCGCATCGTTTGTTTATATAGTAGTGGTGCATTGCATTGAAAAATCCTTCTCCAGATAATGGAGCATACTCATTCCACTTGTACCCGTTACTTTGTGTGCCATGTAAGTTGGTTACTATGAATCTCCAGTGCTACACAATTTCATTTGCTGATTATTGCATCATTGTTTGTTGCACTTAAACAGCTTCCTGTACAGCAAATTTTGATTTGCTATTGTAGCATGCAATTATTGAATAATATTAATTTTACTGAATAATATATTATCCCCTAGGCTATTAAAACTTGAGCACAGCTACTAATGACACAATATTATACAACCCATGCAATTATGTATTTATATCCATTACTGTGTTCCGGAAATAGTTTGGCACAGAAAGTATTTCATCATACCTGTTTGTGAATGAATTTATATGAAATTTTTTTGTTTTTACGAGTTACTTTGGATTGATACTTCAAGAGAAAGGACAGCCTACCAAATCCAAATCGGCAGTAGCTTACTGATCTTTTCTTCACCATTGAACAATAAAAGAACATGCATATGGAATTCTTGGCTAAGGTCTAATAAATACCTTCTCCTCCATGCAGCAGACCTTGGCTCTTTGATCCACCTTCGTTATAGAATTCATTAAATCCTTCGTGCTCCTATGTAGTTCACTGAAATGTTCTTAATAGTGATGGCTCTAGTTGTTCGTAATTATAGAAGTGATATTATTTACACTCTAGTGGTGTGACCTGCAACTAGATCTTATGTTGTTAATTAACAGGAGCCTGTGGAGTGTAATTTTCTATTAGTTGTAAGCACTTATAGCCTCCCATATAAGCAATGAGTGTACAGTGTGTACTCATCCCTCTTTGGCACATCATAACTTCATTGGAGGACATCACTTCGCATAATCAACTGTCACATTTTCGGAGACAATTATATAATAGCTACTGCAAAGTGTAATTAAAGAATTTTCTGAGACTGGCTGAATATATTTGTGAAACTTTTCTTCTATGAATGATTTCCAGAAGGTTTCAATATTTTAACTAAGTTTTTTGCTTAATGATAAATTCATTATTAATTTTTATAAAAAGGAGGTATATATTTACACAAAAATAAATGTACTCATTTACAAATTGCAAATTACATCTTATGAATATTTTCATTACAATGATGAATACAGTATATCACAGGTACATATTACTATTCCAGAATCACTCTCCAGATTTTCGTTATAGTATTTATTATCAAACCATGCTCGTGCTGATGTGAATAATGAGTTGAACAATGAATCATCGTCATCGTATTGTACATAGTGCATCATCTTATATTCAGTTTCTGATAGGCTTACGCACCTTCTACCGTGATTGTTAAACTCAATATCATCCCAGATGCTAGCCATTGTCTGTAGATAAACCAATATTGAATAAAGAGGGCTAATAACATCCTTAGAAACTTCAGTAGTTTGATTGAACAAGTATTGTAGCAACTGTTGCTTCAATGACAAAGCATTAGTGTAGCTTTTACATTCATAAGAAAGAAGATCAAATATTTCACTCAATTTTGTCTTGTTTATGGAGATCTTAGGAAGTTGTATAGGTTGAAGTGACTCACTGTGGCATCCGACTGTATTATGGAGGGAATTAGCAACACAATACAAGTGGACCATTTGGTTTTGAAACTCGTTCCTTTTCTTTGCCTCCTTCATTATCTCAGTTTGCTGTGATTCACAAGTGTCATTTTGCTGATTTACTGGAATACCTTGTACCATGAAAACAACCAATGAAATGGTTATAAGTTGAATAGTTAAAGACATCTTATAATTTCTGATCAGTATCTGCAAGCTAATTATGCTTTATCACTGTTAAATATTTTCTGCTATAACCTCAACTAAGTTTGCTTTTATACTAGTTCATAGGAGATCACTAGTAATACAACACAATAAAGTTTTGTAGGTATAGCAGGAGGTATTTAATTTTAACCTTCTGGTGTGGATTTCTGACTACAAATAGTTGATGATAATTCCATGAAGTAAATATAGTGTAATACCAGTTGAAGTTTAAGAGGCCATAGCCTCTAAAGTCAAATGTATTTTAGCAAGAGTAAAGAGGAGAATGTTGAACTTGAAACACACTGTGTAAAAGGATGATGACATATGTAGCTAGCTAAAATGTGACTGGATTTGCAAAAAGGGGATCTTATAGCTACACACATCCATGAAATGTAACTCAGTTTGTAGCAGAAGACTTTCATATGATTAAACTAATATGGGTGAAAATTTTGTTGTAGCTAATCAAAAGTATAGCAAACTAGCTAAGTGATGACTCATCAGAGTTGCAAAATCAGGTGCATACAGTATATAGCTCTTTTCACAAATCTGGTCACAAATAACTAAAGGAAAATTTTAAGAAAGAACAAAGGGCACAGTGGTTTTAAAGCAACAGATCCTTAGAGCTGTGGGCATGACACAACTGAGTAGACAGGCAGGCAACTGTAGTAAATGAGGCTTGATAAGGCCTGCATCAGCAACAATGGGTGTTAGGCATTATCAATGGGCAATTAACTGAGTAACATGTGCTACATCACTGTGACTTATAACACTAACCCTTTCTTTTACTGTCAAATAATTATGATATGTACAGAAACACATGCAGCTGAAGTGCATATTAATTAGCTAATCGAATATTAATATTTCAAGGGATATGCATCATACAAAGTGGTACTTCCATTCAGTAATTATTTCATATCCTACAAGCTTACTTCCATTCAGTAATTATTTCATATCCTACAAGCTTACATGTGTAATTGCATCCACATTCCTTGAATATATACTAGTATACTGATACTGAAGGATTGATATGACAACTTCTAGATTTGTTGCACTTAAAGCAACTGAAGTACATTGATAGTGCTGGCGGGTAAAATACAGAATGTAGTTTAATCTGTAGAGAATTTTTAGTATTTTGACTGCCAGTCAGTATGCCTGCAGTAAAACCACTAAGTGTATGGATGGATGGATCCAGTTTTTCACAACAAACTTAATCACACCAACTTATAAAAATTGTTGTTCCAGTGAAGGTTCATTCTCTGTGCCATAGTGTTTCTCTTCATATTACTTTTCTGTTTTCCCAGAAACTCAGAAGAAGTCAAAAATATGTTTGATTTGTACAGCAAATATACGTACTTATGCTTGAAATCACCAAAATCCAGGAACATAAAATATATATATAGTAGTGAAAATGTAATAAGCTCCAGTGTATAACGCACCTTTATATATGCTGCCTGATGCTGCCTGGCGCTGTTACAGATTAGCCACAGGTTATGAGAAATGGATGAATAAGATTTTGGCTGTTAAGAAATAATTGTACACGAATGCCTTAGCTATTTGATAGTATGCAGAAAGGAATCTCTCTGTGAGTGGTTGATAATGAGTTGGTACCATCACAACTAAGTTATGAATTACCGTCAACTCATCGAGAAAAACTTGGCACTATTATAATTTTGTATTTCCCTCAGCTAGCCCTGTCAAAACAGTAATGTCTTCAATGAGTTCTAGTAGGATAGTGTAGTTGGAAAATAAACCACGAGAAGTTACTGATGTTTAAGTATGGATGCAAATGAAAATTCCATCCCAATTCGAGTGTGGCTCCTGTAGCACATGCCTAGACTGCATGTTGCCTGGGGTTCAAGTCACCGCTGGGCTGGGATTTTTTCTGCGTTCATTTAGTTTAGGTTATTGTGAAGATTGTAACTCTCTGCTTTAACAGACCTAGCCTTCTTCACAGGTCCCTAGTGTTAGTAGCTGCTAGTGGGATAGTGTAGTTGGAAATTCATCCCAAAAATTAGCAGAAATTATGTCATTTCTGACCTAGCTATAATTTACATATAACATGAAACTAAAATTAAATAGAATACGTTTTCAAGAAAGATCTACTGATGGTGAATTATCATAATCAATATATTCAATTAACAATGGGATGTGTGAACATGAAGGAGATAGAGGATCAGTTACAAAGATTAAGGGAAACCTATATCACTTTACTTCCAAGGAGCTATATATACACGTGTATATATACATTACTGTATTATAGATCAAACGTTATTTATACACCAACATACATACATAGCTACTATAACATAACTGAAAGATTTAACTCAAATTTCTTTGCATCAGTAATCTAAAAGATACTGTGTACATTGCTATTGATATACAAAGCTAAAATTGACATTGCTGTGTGATGGGTCTCTCCCTACTTAAACAACTTGCAAGTTTACTTTATAAGCACCTCAATTTAGCTATAAGTGATCAATGTTTGATGTTTAATTGCTTTAGGTGACATGTGAAGTGTTAAGGGAAGTGTTATCCAATCATGGTATTATTGTGACATTGATGAGCCTTCAAGAGTTACTGGAACGACTTGGTTACCCTGGTAACAAGATGCTACCATATCGTGATGTGCTTCGGTATTTTTGGGACAGATCCCGGCACAGCATAACTCACCAAGTGATGACTGACAAAAATAAAAGGTACTGTACTGTGTGTTATTATTTAGAATAATCATTAAAATTAATGTATAATGTGGTAGGTAGTGAATTCTATTGCATTTCAGTCAGTTAGTAATGGAACAGCAAACTTTCCATTTTCTTTGTCTTGATAGTCAATTTGCTGTAGCTGTCCTTACATCATTTCATGTCATTATGCAGTGTTGCCAAGGATGGTCGTAAGAATGTTGTGTGTGTAACTGTTCCTGAAGCTGAACTACAGATTGTATCATTACTGCAAGAAAAGTTTCTGGAATTATTGGCTCGATTTAGGTAATACCAGTATATGATATTTTATTACTTTTGTAATTACGTTAGTTTAGTAATATTTCAAATTACTTAGTAATATTAAATTATTTACACATTCAGGTACTTGGACTCTAGAGGACAGGGTTATGTCAGAAAGAACGACTTCCGATCTTTGCTTGAAGACACTCTAGGTTGCATTATTTCAACACGAGACTTTGAGAAATTAGTTGAAAAGATTGGACTCTGGGAGGACGTTTGGGTGCCTTATCCAAAATTTTTGGTCATGTTTGAAAACAATGCTACTCATAAACCCTCTGCTCCTTCAGAAAGGATTAATTCTGGGAACATCAAAGTTAATGATACTGAAATTGAGAAGGTAATATTAAATTTTATCCTTAGTGATCAGTTAATATCTGACATTGTAATCCAGATAAAGAAATCCCTTAGTGAGATTATCGTGAGCAAGTTAAGTTTAATCCAGCAGGTACAGTAACAAAAATATTAAGGTGGCTTTTATATACAATTATTTCTCAGCTGTTTGAAGAGTTGGATACATGCAATACTGGAAGAATCACTGAAGAAATGTTTAAAGAATTACTGCACAGGTTATTTCTGTATATTATGTGTCACACAAATACACAGTGAACCTGATAAAGTTGGGACTACTGGATTATTAAAAATTAGTTGCCCAGTTGACTGTTTCATTAGGATAGTGACTGTTATATTACAGTGTTTTTGCTCTGCCATACTCTGTTATCTGCTGCCACTAGCAACATGGATTGTGCTAGTACTACATCAAAGACAACTGATTCTTACACAGTTTAACTTATGATATATAGTATGTATGTATATGTTATTTTTAAGGTTTGGTATACATCACTCTACTGCATCGCTGCAAGCTGTCTGGGGGAAAATTCTTAAGAATCGTGAGGGTACTGTCTCCTACCATGAATTCATTCGTCACTTTGGAGCACCAAGATTATCCATCAAATGTATGGTGATTAAGAATGTACATGTTTTTGTACACCAGTGAATTATTATAGAAACTAACTTTCAGTGGATTGGACTACTGTATTAATAATTATTTGTTACTGTAGCTGCTATGCCAGGGCAGCGTAAGAGAACCGAGGACCACTTCTTCATGAGATCACGCAAACTTCACCGCGATGAAGACATGGTAGAAGATGCCCTTCGGTCAAAGGTACAGTAACAACACAAATACTAGCATTACTGTATTAATTATTATTATTATTATTATTCTACTATTAAGTTGTGGTTGTACTCTACAAGTCTATTGCGACATTTCAAGTCTCATGATGCCAATAATACTGGAGTGATACACAGTAGTTA
Source organism: Binatia bacterium (assembly GCA_965231765.1). Taxonomy (GTDB): domain Bacteria; phylum Desulfobacterota; class Binatia; order Bin18; family Bin18; genus JAAXHF01. The sequence continues at coordinate 67,381 of OZ246887.1, read as the reverse complement.
TTTTAAGGTAAAGAACACACTGTTACTGGATGTAATTCAATAATTGCATAATTAGGATGTAATTAAGGATTTATGTCAAGACTTATCTGAAGTAGAAATAAACAGCATTTGCAGCAGATTTCAAGATGAAGATGGAAAGTAAGTTATAGTTCTTAGCATTAATCTTTACTGTATCAATTTGTGTAGCATAAATTATGAATCCTTCATGGCGCCATTAGCAGCTAACAGACCTGTGTACAGAGATGGGAACCACCTCAATGAAATATTGACTCACAAGAATGTTGATGTGATTGAAGAGACTAAGGTAGCCACATAAATATACTTATTGTATACATGAGGGATTGATGTTTTGTGGAAGGCTAGTCTATCTGAAGGGATTTTTATGGTTTATTTTGCAGTTTAACACAAGGCTTACAGGCTTACAGTGAAATCTACAAATTTTACATACCTTGAAAAGATGTAGTATACTGTGGCTACTTTTGAATCTGATCTCTTATCTTTACAATAGCTGTAAGAATGTCCTTCCCAGTTTCCAATTATATCTGGTGAGCTAATGGCTATGTTCCATATGATGTTCCCATCCATATTAGTTACAATATAAACTGATTGTGTAGCCTTAAGCTAGAAGTGTTGGTAAAACACTCTAATAGTGCAGTCACCAGCCATTAGGGACTAAAATGTCCATAATACAGCAATCTCTTCACTGCATTCTACTCTACTACTCTACTATTATATATAGCATTAATGTTTTGAAACATTCTAACAACAATCATGTTAATAATCCCCTACAGTTACCGCAACCTTATGCTACAGCACCCACTGAAGGAATACCAGGATTCACAGCTGAATTGAAGGCACAGGTGATTATCCATGCACTACTACTACACAAGTATCAATATCTGAAGTATATAGCTATATATTGTGATGTGTGACCAGGTATGAGAAAGGCTTAAGTACACAATATACCCCTCTCTCTCTCTATTATGAGCTCTTGGTAATGGGCATAGGATCAGGGGAGCTCTACCTTACAGCAGACAGCGGTAAATAAATTCTAAGCCTTACAAGTCTGTCAGTCCAATACAATTAGGTAATTGCCAAAAGATCCGTATACTCTAATAGAACAGTCACTATTTTTATTGTCATTGTTGACTGGTGACTATATTCTAATAAAACAGTCTCACTTGCTCACAACTTTTCATCTTCCTATATACTCCCCTGCTTAATTTTGTCGATGTTTTGACACTGTCCAAAATCGCACAGCAACTGGAATTTTATAGCCACCAGTACAGAGGTATATGAGATCAGATGTTTAGTCATGAAGAGTCACAACCATCAATGCAACAGAACCTGTGGGGCATTAATAAGGTGGCATGAGGTACCAAACTGCCCCCAACATCCACTTTGATACTTACTATGGTCTAGGACCACTGCAACTGTTTCTATCCACTATTGAGCAAACAGCTGCTAATCTTAAGGTCTTAAGGTTGCTGAAATTGTACACAGCACTCATATGCATGCTACTACAGCTATAGGACTAGTCTACCTTCTGGTGCAAGTCTAGCTAGCGTGGCTATAATAATTATACTATCAGCTCAAAATGTGCAATTAGGGACAATTTTCAATGTGACTCTTACTATGGCACTACTATTATACAATTGATTATTTTTGTGGTGATATATAAGCTTTATCAATTTTGTTCAGATTGTTCGTAATTGGAAGCAGATCAGGAGACAATTGCGTAGTACAGATTGGGATGGTAGTGGGTATGTGCCAGTTGATCAGTTCTCTTCTGCACTAACCTCCAGTGGAGTGATCCTGGACTCCGAGCAACTGTTCCAAGTGATGGAGTCGCTGGACAAAGACTTGTCCGGCTTCATCAACTACAGGGAGTTCTTCAATGCTGTATTAGCATAACTTACCCACAGTGTACTGTGTGTAACCCGATTATGTGTACATATTCCATTATTATATAATTATTGTGAAGTGATAAAAATTAATGTACACAGCTTTAAAATCAATTGATGTACTGTACTTGTGGCATACCATATAAACACACGATTTAAAGGTAAGAATTTTTACCTAGTGCATCATCACATTATAGTTAGCAGATTTTAACAACTTGAAAAATACAGTATCACAACCAATTGCAAGTTACTTTAATAATACACACAAGAAAACATTTATATATACACCTTACACAGTAAGGTAATACAAAAATTTGTATATTGTATCCATGAGTGATTACACATAATCTGATAAATATTGTCATTAAAAATGTGTTTAGATAAAAAAGGATAATTTCTATTACTAAACAAATCTAGTAGTCACTGCCATCACATCTTGTCTAGTGAAGCGAGCACATTAGCCAGTTCAGTTCTCTGTGCTGCGCTCATCCTCTGTGTTAAGGCCATTACTGATTCCATCAATATCTCAGGATGTCCATCCACAATACTAATAAAATTTTAACATTTAAACACTATAATTCTCTGTATTACAAACTGTAACTTTTTCCTACCTGTTAACATGTTGGAGTGCTAATTCACGAGTAAGGAGGTTCACATTATTTTCAATGGTTGATTTGTGTTTGTTTTTCTCATCAAATTGTTGTGACAGCCATTGTACAACGGCTTCATCGTTATGCCATTGTAACGTCTACAAGTGAGCGTTACACAAGGTAGGGAATACATTACACAAGGTAGGGAATACAGTACACAAGGTAGGGAATACAGAAGCATTTTTATAACTGACGTTTACTGTTCCCTTGTCCTCCACGAACCATCGTCTCAACATAGCCAGTGCTGCTGGTCCCAGCAGCGTCGATCCATTTGCTGATCTTATTTTCTTCATTGCTTCATCTTCTAAAAGGTTGCGTCGTAATCTCCAGTAAAAGAATGTCCTTGATGTCTTCCAATCTAAAATTTCCTAGTAAAACAAGTTGATCTTTTACCAATGAGTTACAGAATTGTAACCACTGGAATATGTAATGACATCGTGAGTAAATTGTGTGAATAAAGATTCGTCACTAAGGAACACATTAAATTTTAACTTAGTAATATAAATACATTGTAACCCAGTCTTCTTTTATTACCATTCAATTAAAACTGAAGTACACTGTGTCTTGTTAGTAATGTAAAACTAATTCACAATGTGATTTGTTCCTAAGGACTCATCAATATATCAAAAGCAAGTGTCACATGACTGCTTAAGGTTACGGTCTACCGGAGGTTGGAAGCCATTGCGTGACCCGCAAAAAATTATTTTTGATTCAATTATGAGCATGCGTTACGTAATAATTGATAAGTGTTAAATGGCGTTCAAGGTAAAGGCTCGTCTTTAAGCTCTATTTTTAGTGTACTTTAGTGTTGAAATAGGTGAAAATATGTTTAAACCTACTTTTAAAGAGTTGCTTATTCGATAGATCGTTCTATAAGCACAAAAGCGCGTTGTTGATTTCGCACCTTGCAACTGTGCTTAAGGTTAGTGCATGTTGAATTGTCATCAGTGTAATTGGAGATTAAAACGAAGCATTAATAGTACTAAAAGACACTGGAATAAGATGTTTTTATATTCACTTTGTGTGCTTAAATGACGTCACGATATATTGTGGTTTCTTTGGCATTTCACTGTAGCAAAGTATACTTTGGCGTCAGTTTTCTCCTGTAAAGTCCCGTATATTTGGCAGCTGTTTATGCCATCAGATGATAGATTAAGAGTGGGCGTAGTAACAGGTGTTGAAATTAAGTGGCTTCTGGATTCTTGGCGTTCCTTTCAAATGAGCTTTTTCCATTGATGCACAAGAAGTGAACTTGCTAATAAAAAAATCTCCTTCGCGAATAGTATTTAGTCCCTTATTGCTATCTGTTACTAGATACTTGTGTAGTAGTCATGTTAGGCCAGTTGTTTCATTGCAATATTCACTGCTATGGAAGAAAGTTGACGCGAAGTGGTTTTATAGTATAGCAAGTTCACGGCCATATAGTTCTTTTACTAAAGAAGATATGAACACATAAATCGATTTACACATAGTGTTACTGTTGCTCTATTGGGTAATCATTAACTGTATCCCAAAGCGCACTTGTAACAAGTCGCTTTTGCTAAGTGTACATTATAGCAAAATTTTAATGACTTCCGGTAGACCGTAACCTTAACTGCTATATTTTCACATGCTATAGTTTATTGAAGGATACACATACAGAGCTTGAAATAAGGATTAGAAATTGGTCGGCCATTAATTGAAAATAGGAACATTATTATAGACTATCAATGGCTTCCCCATAGGAAATATACAGTAAATTTGTCCTAGCAATTAGATTTTGCTTGGCCAAAATGGCAATATTGGTCGGAAAATGGCCAATGGCCGACTTATTTCAAGCTCTGCACATAACAAAGACATATATTTTCTATAGACCAAGGCATGCACTTAGTTTAAAATGAAGTTATTTATTACCAGTACATTAACTGTTAAAACACATGTAATGTATACACACGCTAATTGAGACATGATGACTTCTTACTTGAATGACTCCCTTCTCAAACATTCTACCTGGAGTATCATGTAGATCAGCAAACTGCACTGCAACCTATTATTAACAACAATGCATTATGAACACCACAGCTCAAACAATAATTACTGTACCTGATGATAAATAGGGGCCAGTTGATCTACACGAGCTTGAAGCTGTTTTTGTAGTGCATGCTGTTCATCTTTGGAAAGTCCTACAAGAAGGCACAGTACAGTAAATGTACCAAGATACACATATTTCTACATGTTGTATCAAGTTAAATGTTCAAATTTGTGTAATGCTTCATAATCACCAAGGTGCAGTGCAGCCCAAGGCGATTATATAACATTCCTTAGAATCTATTTTCGCGCTTTCTAAATTACTTAGTTACCTAAAAGTAGGTGACTAAGTTAACAAATTGTCAACTTAGTCACCTGCTATAAACAGCTTATTCACCTGCTATAAATTAATTTCATTGGATTAAATAATTAAATAATTTCGCTACTAAGGGCCTGGGGGTTATTAAATCGCTTAGTTCCCATTGGTCACGACGTCTAACTTGCTTAAACTGAATGTAAATCACATGGTAACGATTTTAAAGTACCTTTGATAAGAATGGTAGAGCCATTTGTCGAAGTTCTAAGTAAAAAGCTTCTTTCTCCACTAGAGTTTTGTTACTATGGCATCACGAAAATAATATACGTTACGAATTAGATGTGCTTACCGATAAGCGTGTCTAATTTGTCACAACTGTTAGCGCTATCGGCATAATTATTCTCGTGGGTACCATAGGAACCAAGACTCTAAAGCGCTTTTTCGAGCGACAGAAACTGGACAAGTAGTGCTTCTATACTTAGCCAAGGTACTTTAAATAAGATAATGTGATTGAATTCTAAATCAGTTAGACGCCTTGACCAGTGGTAACTAAGCGATTTAGAAACCCTCAGGCCCTTAGTAGCGCCCTCGCTACGCTCAGGACGCTACAGCCTCGGGCCCTTGGGTTTCTAAATCGCTTAGTTACCTTGGTCTCGGCGTCTAACTATTATTTAGGTCTCTGAAAGACATTTAATAGTTGTAACACGGGCACGAGTGTTCTACCTGATATGTACACCCAAATTCATAATTCACTTGCCTTTTTGTTTAAGCTTCTCCTGCAGTTCCATATACACAGTATCAGTTCTGGCCATGGTTGTTACTATATCCCTGTGACGAAACTTTATCTCGACAGTTCCTTCAGCCTCCAGCACACCACCCCTATGTCAACATCATCATTACAACAACACTTAACACATTAATGGTGAATACCTGGATTCACGGTCAGCATACATCTGCATGTGTTCAGGGTTAATGGTGGGATCCAGCACCACCCAGGCCCCGCCTCGTAGTTCCCCATTGGGTGGGAGGTAGACATAAATGACTTGTTTGTATTCCCTCAGTGCATCGACTATCATTGAACCATACTTCAGTACTTCTTCATACATATCTGCAATGATTACACACATACATTTCCATCCGACTCTTACATTAATGATCTTGATATGTAAATGTTGATTGCAATACTCGTAAGTATTGAAACTCACCCCTCATGCCTCCTGAAAAGCCTCGCCAGTTGGCAAAGATAAAAAGTGGCAACTGCTCCAAACCGAAATCTCTAATCGCTTGTGCTGTCTTGTAAGCTGAGTCAGGATACCACACTTGGCCTGCTTGTGATATTACCTGTGTGTGTGACATGTTGTACATAGAGTGGATGTGCTGTCAGCAATGTATGTACACACCTTGGCCTCTGAATCAGTGTTAGCAGGATCAGCTGGTATTGATACGTCGACACTGCGAGTTTCAACAGCAATCACACCAACTGGAATTCCTCCCAGACTAGAAACAAACAACAATATTCACACATACCCTGAACAACAATTACACTCACACACACTGATACACAGCACAACACAGCACAACACATACAACACACACACACACATATCACACAATATAACGACACACATACCACACAATACGACGACACACGCATGCACACACACACACACACACATAGCGCTTACCGTGCTCTTCCACATACCACAGTCTGAGCCCAGTTTCCTAGTGTCTCAATGAAACTTCCCTGATCAAAAAAACCAGACTCCCAAGAATCTCCTATACATGATACAGTGATTACAAGACATTACTTGTATTCTACACTGACCATTGTTTCTTCCAGCCAGCATCCATCGAGGATCATATGGAGCTTTAGTGGGTGTGTACTGTATGGTCCGGTCTACTGAGTCACAAGCAGGCATGATAGGGAGTGGGGCATCTCTTTGCTGTAGGAACAACACTGTTTACTAACACTACATACGTACTTACCGCTCAATATATCAATAAAATATCCTTCTACACTATCTCACAATTGTATTACTTTGTTGGCGGTAAACAAATATGTACAAAATTGAAATCTTATAAATAACAAGTTTATTTGTAACCTAGTCGCTACTAGTGACTCGCTACATTTCATGCTAGTAAATATCTAACATACTTTACATCTAAACATTACAGTCAACTACTGACCTTAGGCACAAATGCTAGCCAGTCCAGAATAGCCATTGCCCCAGCCAAGTCATCAGGTACAGTTAAATGTGACACACCTGCAGTAGTACAGTCTATTGTTATGCACAAGTTGATGTTTAGTATTTAAAACAACCTGGCATACTGTGTTCTGTTAATCTACTGCTATTGTTAAATTATACATGCACAAAGGTTCATCACTAAGGGACACATACCATATACGGGGTAAGTTTCAATGGGTGAAACTTTCGTGGTTTTTGCGGTTTCAAGCACAAGCACGAAAGTTTTGCTGCTAAACAAGCGCTTTAAGGATATTTAGCTACTATAAACCATAAATACCTTTCTACTGGGCACGAAAGTTTTACCGCAAATATGCTTGGAAGTCTCTACCACGAAAGTTTCACCCAGCGAAACTAACCCCCTATACGGTAATGCAGTGCTAAAAATAGCAGCTGGCCATTGGCCATTTTCCGACCAATTTCAACATTTGGCCGACCAAAATCCATTTTGATTGGCCAAATTTACTGCACATTGTCAATGGGACAGCAATCAATAACCCTACAAAAATCTCCTATTTTCAAAAAACGGCCGACCAATTTCTGACCTTTATTTCTATCACTGATATAGCAATTATTTCGAGGTGGAAAACTTTTCAAGTTTTCACAGATTGATTAGACAAAGTTTTCTAGTGAAACATTTTTCATTCTGATATAACTTTTAAAATGGCTGGCAGGATGCCTTGCAAGCCTGTATGGTTTCTTTGCTTTTGTCCGGGAAGTCTAACTGTGTGTCTGCCTTGAAGACTACTCACATGAAGTAAAGCTTAAATAACCAGTACAAGCCTGCAAGGCACCCTGCCAACCATTTTAAAATCCGCAAAAGTTTTCCAGCGAATGAGAATCTCTTCATTCATCCGCAAAACTTACCCACTTCGAAAAAATTGCAATGTACGTACAGTAGCAATGGACACAGGAACTTCAGTGCTCTAGTAATAAAACTTCTTGAAAGTAAATGGTGTAACCATGGTAACTACATGTGTTCGCATGACCGAGGAGCATGAAGCTCTACACACATGGATTGGCCAGGGTCCAGGTGCATGATTCAATGAATCTAGGGATCAATTCGTCTCATGGATCAGATTGTTTTTGTCACCCAGCCATGTCATATGGGGGCTTATAATACATCTGCATGTGATCGACATGCTATTGCACAAATTTAGCCAATAAGCTTAATGCATAAACTTACCATTATTGTACATGATTTGTGTCCCGCCCAACTGAGCATTGGACGTGTACACTTCACGTCCCAACACTTTATTAAGAGCACCCGCTCCAGTCAGGATGATGTGTGAATCCTCCAACTGTATCACCCTCTGACCCAGCCTCACCAAATAAGCACCTATCCCAATGGCTCTACATGAGACCTTAAGGGGAAGATGATTACTACAAGATGATCATGTGATGACAACATACCAAGCTAATGGTGAAGGTGTCTTGGTAAGCTTGTGAAGTCTCGCCTGCTATCATACCCGAACCTGATAGGTTCTCTACTCCGAGTCCATGCTTCATTCCTGTACAGCGTGTACTAATGATGGGCTGTGTATGTTGGTACCAAGTTACCTATGATATCGGTGATCTTGTAACGTGATTCCCCATCCTCATCAATCAGCTCCGTGTGTACTATAGTCTTGTCCTCACTGTTCAACTACATACATCATATTATTTGTATAAACACAACATGTGGTACGTATGTACGTAAAAGGGACAAATGCTCAGATATTCATTCACTATCAAAATTCAATTTTACCATATATCAGTTCATGTTGCAGTGCTTACTAGCATAATGTTTGATGAGAGCAACATACAAGGAATTAAGTTCATTTGCTATAATTTTATAAACCTTTGAAATTTACCGTAAACGAGGAAAGTTTCGCTGGGCTAAACTTTCGCAGTATCCCCATTATAAGGACTTTCACGGTTATACTTTCGCGGTACAAGGCCAGGGCACTTGTTTTTAATACTTAAAGCAAAATATTCATGGGAAAACTTTCGCGGTCCTCTAAAAAACCGTGAAAACCGCAAAAGTTTAGCCCAGTGAAACTTTCCCTGTTTACGGTATCAATTTGTCAAAATTTCAATTACACTATACTATACATTCAAATTGGTTATTTTGTAATTTCTGTGTCATTGTTTCTCCCTAATGAATAAGTGATTTATATAACATCAAATATGCACGTATGCCATCCTTGTCGATTTTCTGAACAATTTTTGGTACTAAAGAATGTTTCGAAATATTCAATAACCAAATTCCTGTCTGTTTCAGCCCTAGGCCCCTAGTATCATGGAAATGATGCTAAATATACGTACCTTTTTAAAATCTACTGGTGTCAAATAGAGATATTTGAATCCCTAATGCCAAAAGTACATACAGTAATATACTGTATAATTACGAGGCCTGTTACACACCTTGTCAGGGGTACTGGGATCAACCCATGCTATCTTGAACAAGCTTTTCACTTCATTGGCCAGACCAATTCTCGCACCACTGTTAACAGCAATGTATATACGTGGCAACCCCTCCTCACGGGCCATCTGTGATGCTTTCTACACAGGCACACACGATGTAACACACAAATAGACGTGTGTAATACTCATTTTTGTAACCTGGAACAGAATATCTTCATTGGGTCCAAATGAGCCGATCTGGTAAGTGATGTCATTGCTGATTAGTATGACATCACGACCATCAGGGTACTGTGGAGTGTTCAACGTCATCCTCCATGCCACCATCCCATTCTGTCAACAAATAAAACCCTTGACATGCAAATAGAATTGGAAATCTATAGCATATACGGAGACACACGACATATGTACATCTTACATCATTCTCTCCAGCTACTCTATTGATCTGCTGTAACTGACTGCTATCATCCAAGCCTAGTTCAGTCACCTTAAGCTGTAGCATCATTGGAATGTTATATCACATACGTACTAGTATATCTTTGTGTGTATAAGTATAATTATTACTAACAGATTACGTACCTACTATCCGTACTTACCATTTTGTCCTTACTAGGCACATCAGATAACTTGTACAATTCACTGTGTTTCTTCCATTGTTTAACTAATGCCTGTGTGTGTGTAAACGTTAACAATTCATGATGTTTGAATAAGGTACGTATGTCTTGAAGAATAATATTATGCAAATGTAAACATTAGTGAATACAATACTCAACTATCTAAAAGCCAATCAGTGCATAAGTCAGACATGTAAATAGTTGTACATACGTATGTGAGTATTTACCTGACAAAACACTTCAGGGTAGTCGTATACATAAGTTGTGCCATGTTGTTGAGCAGTAAACCTCTTCTGTTGTAGATGATCTTTTGTGACATAAGGTGTGTTAACCTTCAGGCCATGCAGTGGTCCTATCTTGTTACCGTATGTCTGCAATATAACCTGTACCAGTGGAGGAGTGGAGAATACAAGGAAATGACACATCAAATTCTATTTAAAGCCTGCCCAGCCCTTATATATTTACATAGGTATAATTTCTGACTACTTAAAAAGGTATTACATATGTACCTCTCCAGTTTTTTTATCTTCTACTTCAAAATAGGAATGAGCATGAACTTGTAAACCGGCATCACCGGTCATGAAGATCCTCACTTGTTGTTTAGGATCATCAGGCTGTAGCCTATGAATGAGACAATAGAGTAATGGGTGAGTTGTAATATCATCATTACCTTATGGTGGCCTTGATCTCTGCCTCCGTCACTCGTAGCTTCCAAAGCCTGATTCCATACTGTGTTACCAGCTTAAACATCTTCTCTTCTATCTACAATATACACACATACATTACAACATTACACATTATGTTATTATATTTCATACCTTTTTAGGATCCAAGATTATCGGCGGAACAAAATTCAGGAAAATGTGATTACAGTCAGTTCTTTTTGACTACAATAAACAGCTCATGTTCAGACATACTCACAGACACACAACACACACAACACACACAGACACAGACACACAACACACACACATGAGCACATACATCGGGATTATTAAAAGCCACTTCTAATTGATCTATGGCCTCCAGAAACATCCGTTCTCCTTCCTTCTCCAAATATTCAAAGGACGCTTCCTTAGTGACAAAGTCCGAATGTCTTATGATAGTTCTAATGAAATAACGATGATCTGTCACCTCCAGCCCAGCTGCCACCTAAAGTAATATGTTTATATTATATACAAATTACTTTTAGCAAGAGTTAATAATAGTGATTATTAACTCTTGCATACAACTATAATATAACTGGTGATTACAGCTCAACATATAAGCATCCACCATTGTATCCATTCTTTGTCCTTACCTTAGCAGATCCCAAGTATAAATGCATTCGGTGATTTTGACATGGAATAGCAGTAATATCAAAGTTGCTCAGTCGGTTGATCTCCAGTTGAAATGCCAAGGCTGGCTCTAAATGTCGATAAATGGTATCCTCTATAAACTAAATATGTACATACATAAGATAGACCACACATCACTCGCATACTCACATTGTTTCTTTCACGGAATGTAAAAAACTTTGGAAAACATTTCTATTGAGAGGTTATATGACATACATAGATAATTCCACCTAGTATTGTAACTACCTCTTTTATCAACATGAAGGTAATCCTTCGTATTCCTTTCTCCACCAAGATATTTTTCTATTATCAAGAATAAATCATTTAACAAACACACGATTCAGCTATAATTATGTCAGCAATATAATCCAATGCATTTGGCTTTATTAGGCAACCAACACTAATGTATGCTCCTGTTGGGATTTTCTAGAAATAAATTCTGGGGGCAAATAGAGGTTTTCAAAAACATAGCCGAGCAAGACTTTAACTGACTGTTGAGTGCACTGAAATGCAACTTTATCATTGCTATTTTCAAGGAGACAAAGTAGCCCTCCCATTGCAAAATAGACAGATTTCATTACATATACACTGCTAGTTGCTGACCTTTTTTGATACAAATTCATTGAGCTTTGTTACCAACACCTCGTCACTCTCCAACTGTGTCTTCAGTGCAACATTGATAATATGAATTGGCTCCTCTTCTGGCATATATTTCTGTAACAACAAATGATACTAAACTGAAGATCAAAATAACATGTTACAAACAGAGACACACAGACACACAGACAGGCACAGACACAGACAGAGACATAGACACACGACACAGACACATACACACGAACACACACACAATGCTAACAATTCTGCTATCAGTGCTATTAATTTTTTGTGTTTCTTCTTCAAAGACGGTGTCCAGTTGGTCATGATTGTTCATATTCTCATCAGCCCCAACAGAAAATGACAGTCCCTCATCTTCCTCCAGATTGAAGCAATCCATTAGCGAAACAAATGAACTACAAATGTTAGAGTAACAATAAATAGAGAGATGAATGCACTAATCTTCTATGAAAGAATATTTAGTGATGGATATGCAATACCACCTTAAATTTGTGTATCCTAGATACTGTTTAGGTTTTGACAGTGGAGGTTATAAGTTTACATTTTAATTAACACACTCTATCATCTCAGTAAAATTTCTCAATCCACATAAAGCAACTCTTAGCTTCTATAGTACTATTTTGTCAGTTTTAATATTAAGCAACTGGTTGGATTACACAGTCAATACCTATCGATACCATCATGATCTCACAGTACTGGATAGTATTGCATAATACACAAGGTACATACTTTTCAAACTCGTTCATATCATTGAAGGCCAGAATGATACCAGTACGCTGAGGAGGCTCTGGATCCACCTTACCCATACCTGCTAAATCCTCACTAAGGCTGAACACCTGTTGTATAATATTTCAGCTTCAAATACAGTATGTTCATATACCCACAATCTGTCGTTGAGTATATGCATAATATATGCAGTATCAACAGTGTTTCAGCATTGAGCATGTTTATACATCACGCACGCACGCACGCACGCACGCACGCACGCATGCACACAGAGAATTCACACACACCAGCACAAAAAGAAAACACACATACACATCAGGACTATTATGTACTATTACAGCACATAACATGTGCATACAACATTTATTACCTTAGGCATACTAGTGGAAGCTCTCCTATATAACACTGTCCTATAAGTGAATAAATGAAGGAATAAAATTAATGTGAACATACACGAAACTGGGATTTGAATTTTCCTGTTGCTACATAATTACCTGTTGGGATGTGATACTGGTAAAAGGAATTGCCAGTCAACAAATGCAGCGTCCTTCCCAAACTACAGTACAACATATGTAAACAAAAATAATCATGTACTAATACACTTTTACTACAGATGATATTTGTACAATTATAACCGTGACTGGATTTGCTCCACTTTCACTGAAACACAAGACAATAGTTTATGTAGTACACGTACACAAATTGTAGCGTACACACACATGCACGTACAGACAATAAACAAAGGAAAGGTCACCTGATGATGTTGAACACTCATCACATCATAAGCAGTGTACGAACGACGCACATAAACCTCTAGAGCGGCCACCCTCACTAGTGGGTTCTTGTGATAGAAGAAAATGGGCAGCACATCAAATATTGCAGTCTCCGATAAAATAACTTGCTATAAAATCAACAACTAATGAATAAAAAAAATAATTGAGCAAATGTACCTCCATCTCTTCTGGTAAGAAACTATCTCCCTGAATGGCATTCAGGAAAATGTTCTCCACTTGGTTGTAACGACGTTCATACGGTGGCTGGTGGGCAGTAATTAAAACTTGTCTGGCTCTGAGGGCCACTTTAGAGTTCTTATGGTTATTCAGTGATGCTATTTTACTCAAAATATTCTGTATCTCAGCAGATAAGTTGTACGACTCTAATTCTCCCAACGCATCCTATAACAAAAGATCATTATATTCTATTAGCCATGTAATACATTACAAAAATAACTTTAAAATGCTAAAATGTCCCAACAAACCAGGTACATACTTACAACAGGTACACATTCCACTTCATAATTCACAAACGGATGCACTTACAATTAACTGAATGGCTAGAGAGTTTTTGCCGATGATGTAATGATGAGAAAATATATCATCTGCAACTTTGCTCATGTCATCGTTGTGTCTTTCCTGTAGTGACCTCACTCCGTCATGATAAGCACCTGAGCGTGTCAGTTAAGTGTGTGTACCAGTAGTGTGAAGTATTAGTACCTTGGAATACTGATTCTACTTGATAATAATCCTGTAATAGTTCAATAACAACAGCTTTCTGTCTTCCTCGTAGCCCACCACGATATCTGGTTGAGGATATAGTAATGGATTATAAATACAACCACACACGCTAACTTTTGTACTAGTTGTGATAGTGGACTAGTGTTCATAACAAATGCATCGTGATCAGCTCTCCTGTGCAGTGTAGCAGCTTGTTGATCAATAATGGCAATAATCTGTATAGTTGATAAGTACGTGAATACTGAATATACGTATATGTATGACCTTTAACACACACACATACACACACACACACACACACACACACATGGGTACGCATGCACATGCACACGGATAAGCAAATGCAAACATACACATACACACAGATACACACGTACCATACATATACACAATGTATACATACATACATCCTACATGAATGCATGCTAGAGATGTATGTATCTTAATGAGCATTCAAACCTGTTGACTAGGAAACTGGCACAACACTGAGGTCATGTTGCTCTTGTACTTGGAGAGACATTTCTGAATTGCATTCTCCACATTAACAGGGATACGCCCACTAACACTGGACATCAGATCCTATAAGAACAACGTTAACACCATACATAGCATATATTACATACATAGTTGCATTACACATGTACAATACACAAACTTGTAATACTTCCACTCACTAAAGGACCCCTTCACAGTTAATGTATCCAGTAAACAATACCTGTGTTTCTAGCAGAGGTAGACTTGGATCCTTCAATGCATTTAACAAACTCTTTACTGTTATATTCATCTAGAACAGTGAGGTCCTTTACAAGAAACTATTAAGTGTTTGTGATTATACCTTTTCAGTGAAGAATGGTTCTTTGACAACAAAGCCAGCCATGATGCATCTAAGAGTGTCCAACGATTCCTTAAACATCTAAATAAAAACAATACACATGTTATATGTAATATTACAATACATTGTTGAGTACCTGATGTACTTTACTCCCAGCTTGTGTTTTGTCAGTCTTACAAACAGGCAGTGGTTCAGTGTAGAGCGTAGCCTGACACACTGACGATGGGTCATCCAGGTCCAACCGAGCCACTAATGTACCAGGATGTAAAATGGCTCCAGGACATTTGATGTGATGTAAACTAAATGACGACGATACATTAAGTCTTTCATATAATATGCTCACGTTCCACTCTCTTGTGTACAAAGGTAAGTAACCATCTTCATCACCTAAAGAACAAGTGATGAATTAGGAAGTAAGCAGAGTTGTTATTGTACGTATGTATCACGTGTACATATGTAATTGTGAGTTGTTGTATGTGCAAGACCTTGTCAGTTTAACATAAAAAGATACGAGCAATATCCAAACTAAATCTTAACATTTACGTGACCACAATTAATCCAACTGAGAGACCTCACCATTTTGTAGAAGAAAGATAAACTGACTGAAAGCTTGCTCAAGCATTAACCTCACGTGCAAATTGCTTGGATGTGTTGTGAGCCAACAGAGGATGCTTAGAGTAACTAAACCTGCAGGGCCAAGTTGAAGGATCCAGATACTGAGAAGTTAACAAGACTTGAAATAGCTTGAGCTGGACAAAAAAGGATTAAACTTCTAGGCATCTAAAAGGCAGTTCACCTTTTTCCTTGATAAGGGAGTGTGGAGGTACAGGGAGAATAAGTAATGCTGATATTCCTTACAATGCAAAGTATACTCCTGTGTAAACAACATCACTATACTGATTGTCAGAGATGCTCAGGTAAGAAGCATTACATAATGGTGTGAAAGAAACTCAAGTTTCAGCAGATCATTCATCGGTCAAGTCCTACAAATCATCTGTTGTGAATCTGAAGGTCAACCATATAAACAGCCTCACCACCTCTCACCACCCCTAACCCTACTGTAGATTCAGGCCTTCATCTTGCTGCGAATCTTATGCTCTGGTGATACAACAATTGTACAAACAGATCACTTCACTGCTTGAAGTTATCCTTTGGAATGTTAATGTACAGTGTGATTCAGCAAAGTCTATTCCTACATAAGTGAATATTTGGATTCTCACTCAGAATTGTATCCAACAATTCCAAGACCTTCAAGTCAGCCTCCAAAACCTGCTGAACAAGAGTTTCATTGCAACGACACACACACACACACACACACACACACACACACACACACACACACACACACACACACACACACACACACACACACACACACACACACACACACACACACACACACACACACACACACACACACACACACACACACACACACACACACACACACACACACACACACACACACACACACACACACACACACACACACACACACACACACACACACACACACACACACACACACACACACACACACACACACACACACACACACACACACACACACACACACACACACACACACACACACACACACACACACACACACACACACACACACACACACACACACACACACACACACACACACACACACACACACACACACACACACACACACACACACACACACACACACACACACACACACACACACACACACACACACTAGCTGTTGTTTAATAGTTCAGATTAAAGAAGAATTTATAACTACAATATGTTTATCAGTTGTTATTTCACATGTTTATACTCTAGTGTCTGTGATCAAAGCTGTGACAGGACAGGTGGTAACGTGTTACATACCATAGGCATAAAGTTACATGCATAAAAGCCAACAACTCACTAGCATTGTAACTGACAAGATGGAAACAAAGTTCTCCTTTACACTAGTGTTGTGTTCAATAACATTGGGCTTGGCAAGTAGCCAAGATGTTGCTGCTCCCTCTCACACGGGATCCAGTCTCCTTCAGCAAGCCATAAGATATTTAGTCAACTACACTGCTGCTGAAGCTAGAGCACACATGGACATGTACAATTTAGGGAGCACAGTTGCTGCAATTGCATATGAAAAGCTCACAGAAAAGCTCAGTAAGCATACGTATATGTAACTAAAACACTACACTAGCATGTATGATGTAGTTGAAAGCACCACATGTTAGATTATGTTTATTTCTTGTAGCTCATACATACCCAAGGCATTGTAATGATTATCAAAGGTTAAGCAACCCAGTTACTAGTGGAGTAACACTGATAAAACCTGATGATGGAGAACCATTTCGGGTTTACTGTAATAACGAACACTACGGAGGAGGGTGGATTAGAATTCAGCGAAGGTCCTCGTCAAGGATTGGCTTCAGACGAAACTGGAATGCTTACAAAAGGGGATTTGGATATTTTACCCAAGATGGATGGCTGGGACTTGAGAAAATACATCGCCTCACTAAAAACAACACCGCACAACTGCTCATCACTGTTAGAGACACAAGCTACAATTATTATTACGCACAATACAGGAAATTTATGGTTGGCAGTGAAGACACTGAGTATACACTATACATTGGAAATTACACTGGAGATGCTGGTGACTCTTTATCATACAGTAATCATGCTAAGTTCAGCACTTATGATGAAGATAATGATTTAATGAGTTCCATCAACTGTGCTAGTTCATATCGGGGAGGATGGTGGTACAAAGGCAGCAACTGTTTTCAAGGGAAGCTAAACGGAGATGCCTACTCTTCTTCAAGTTCTTATTCCACTTCAAGCTCTAAATACTACACCATGTGGCCGGGAGTTAGTAGTACTGCATTATACTCGGTTACCATGGAGATTAAGATAGACTGAAGCCATAAACTAATATTTAGAGATTCACACAACAAATGTCAAGACACACATTAATATGTTACAGTGTATCACAATGTGTTCAATGATTATGTACAAACACTTGTAAAAATACGCATCTATACAACAATTATCAAATGTAATATTTACGAGCTGTGTATTTATAAATACTGGCAAATGAAGTTGTATACGTATATAAACATGGCTCTAAATTGAAATTGCATGACACATGTAATAATATCATATGCTATGGTTTGCTATAGTTCAAAACATGAGAAATTAAACAGACTGTAGTGTTTTAAGAAGTTTACTTTATAAAATAGCACCTCTATAATTAAAAAGGGAAGCTGGAACATTTAGTTTATATAGTGAAATAGAATAAAATTATGTGAACATGTTCTGATGGAGCTATAAAAAAACAACCAACCATCTCTGCTCAAGTGAGAACTGTGTTCTGTACAGTCAGAGAGGATATACACAGAGGATGTACGTAGCTGTGTATATACATGATGGTCTCATGACCCAGCTGTTCTTATGAGGGGGCATCAACGGCTGGATGCACATGTGCATGTGTGCATGTGCATTTGGAATAACTAAGGAACAAGTCTATAGATACTTGAGGTGAAGCTGTTACAATGAGATTTGGAAGAGCTTTAATCCTTCTGTACTTCTAGATACACATATGTATGTAATATCCAACTTTATCCATTAAAGCAAAAATCGCTTTGTGTGTTATGTATGTGGCAGTCAAACGTGTCCATTTGGGAAAGACATGAAAAGCTACTGTTTTCAGTAACCATAACAGCACAGACAAAATGTGAACATTCAAACAGCAGTATGGTTGACAGTAACAAACGGAACAACTTTCTAATATGCATTGATGCACATCGCCCCTAACAACCATGAAGGTAGGAGATTGTGTGAGTTGTAGTGCAAATTATACTATGCATTATGAAGAAAGTAAACACAATCTGTCCTATTTTATCTAACAACCAGTTACAGAGTATACAACATTTAACTAGGCACATCACAACAAAATTGTCACTCGACATATTAACTGTTCTACTAAAGCCTGTTCATACAGGACAATGTGATTTGCTTATCACTTGTTATTCTACATGTTTACGTGTATATACTTCAGCATCTGTGATCAAAGTAGGTGAAGCATTCGCTGACACACACATACACACATAAATAGCCACAACTTGTATTAGCCGAATATTTGCACTGCTACTGCTGCTGGGATGGAAGTAAAACTCCTGTTTGCCTTAGTGTTGTTCGTCCTGGTCAGTAGCCATGATGCTGCTAATTCTCCAAGTAGTCCTGATCTTCTTCAGCAAGCTATCAAATATTTAGTCAACTATACTGCATCTGAGGCTAAAACACGCTTGGATATGAACAACATAGGGAGTACAGTTGCTGCCATTGCTTATCAAGACCTCACAGAGAAGCTAGGTAGGCATAAATACTACAGCAATTTCATTGGACACTTCTTGTCGTTGCCTATAGTAAGCATTTGTATCTCATTTTTCCCTCCACGCAGCTCATACATACCCAAGGCATTGTAATGATTATCAAAGGTTAAGCAAGCCAGTTACTAGTGGAGTAACACTGATAAAACCTGATGATGGAGAACCATTTCGGGTTTACTGTAATAATGAACACTACGGAGGAGGATGGATGAAAATCCAACGAAGGTCTTCATCAAGAATCAGCTTCCGACGAGACTGGGCTACTTACAGAGAAGGGTTTGGATATTTTACCCAAGATGGATGGCTGGGACTTGAGAAAATACACCGCCTCACTATAAACAACACCGCACAACTGCTCATCACTGTTACAGATACAAGTTACAATTATTATTACGCACATTATAAGGAGTTTATGGTTGGCAGTGAAGACACTGAGTATACACTATACATTGGGAATTACACTGGAGATGCTGGTGACTCTTTATCATACAGTAATTATGCTAAGTTCAGCACTTATGATGAAGATAATGATGGATACAGTTATACCAACTGTGCTAGCTCATATCGGGGAGGATGGTGGTACAAGGGCAGCAGCTGTTCTTCAGGGAAGCTAAACGGAGATGCCTACTCTTCTTCAAGCACCAGTAATTATTATGCCAAATGGCCAGCCATAAGCAGCTACGCCTTACCCATTGTCACCATGGAGGTGAAGATATTTGACTGAAACATTACACAAAGGATCATGTGATACAAGAAACACTTGTATAGTATATATGCTACTTCAGTCATTATTGTATAACTATAGATAATGATGTGATCGTTCAAATGTCTATATATTGTGTCTTGTACAATACAAGCACCACATTAGTACATGCCCGTATTTACCTTTTACCTTACATTTAAAACAACTATTTATACATGATACAAACCTCTATCTCGGCATAAGGTTGTTTGGCATCAATATGATGCCCGTCCTCTACTAAATACTGCAATAGCTTGCCAGGCGATGTGGCACTAAATCCAATCAATACAATTATAGTTTGCATAATACCATTCACATTGTACATACCGGAGAACTCTTGGGTCATTCTCTTTTTCAAACACACACGTCTTACCATCAACAACAATATGGTATCTGTATAAAACATACCACGTAATATATGCTAAGTTTATGTTAACACTTTGAAGTTAGCTGTGTATGTACATAACACGTGTGTACATAACATGTGATAAACAGATGTATTGGCCCAATTACGTATTATTATCCATACCAATTAAGCACAACTCATTATTATATTCTATTAACTAACTTGCCAACTTCTTCTCTCATGTAAGTAGAATGACTGGAGCCATCCAATGATAACAGTAAACTACCATCACGTAATCTGTACAATAGCAATGTACAAATAATTATAATGTGTTCTTCTGTGAACACTTGAGTAGTATATTATATGTTAATATTATACCTGTGAAGGTCCACCTCCAGACAAGAGTTGTTCATGAAGAGAGCGTATGTGTGTGGACTGGCTCTTGACACGGTGAGAGAATATTTCACATGATCACAAATCATCTCCACATCTACTGTGTTACTAAGCATTTCAGCATTCATCACCTGACCTCTGAAATGTCAATTTCATAATAATGTAAACATAGTGTAAAACTTTTGCAATAACAATTGAAATTGAACATAACATTCTAATATCTCTCACCTTTCCAGGAGAATTTTGTAATCGGCAAAACGTTTCAATATGGCTTCATTAGCAATGCACAGAGCACCACACACCAAGCCCAATATTATATCAGGACGTTCAGTCTGTGAATAGATGTTACGTACAACTTTGAATATATCAATGCTATATGTGTGCAGGACATCGTTCCTTGATAAGACGGTTGTATTCTAATAAAATCACACACCTTCACTTCCCTCCTAATCATTTGGTCCAGCCATCCGGTGTCAATAGTGTTGTTGTTGAAGTCATCAGTCTCCAGTAGTGTGACAAGGTATTCCACAGTGGTACGGAAATCTCCTTTGATCGACAACTCCTTCAAGGCCAACACCATGTTCCTATATCCAACACAATATGCACACTCAGCATGTTCTAACTATATATAATCAGTAACCCAACAATGGCACCACTAATCCTAAGTACCAGCCATTGCAAGTTTTATGCCATCCATTTGTGCACCCACGCTTGTTTGTTTCAAGTTTTCATTGCACTTTTCATGGGCTTGCAGGAGCTTGCTTGAACTCCTTACTAAGTTGCTCTTCAAACTCTCTTTTTGTACATTCACTTGTTTGCCATGCAGTATTTCAGAAAGGTGACTTGCATCTTTCAAATACACATAATCTATTTATTGACATATCACTTTGTAAAAAATTGCGGGCTTAATTTGTTTTATGTAGTTTACAGTAGTATCCTGAAATTTACTATTATCTCGATAATAAAATTAGATATGGTAATCTATTTATCTAAAAATTGCGCAGCTGCAATACTTGCATATGGCCTAATGTATTTTGTGGATTGGATTCGCTCCTGGACTCATATGAGTGTGTAGCAGATCACAAGACTAACTAGTAATGACTTCATATAATTATATCTTATAGCTGTAATCTAATTAGCTAACCATATCTGTCCTTTGTTATGTTGTACCAGTTGTACGATCTGAGTGGTAGTCTGTGTAGCTAACTGCACAGCAACAACATTTGGTGACCCTGACGATCATGACCGATCCCAAGAACACACCGCCAACACAAGTCGCAACACTTTCGATCAAGCTCTCACCATTCTGGCCTGCAGACCCGCAGTTATGGTTCACTCAAGTTTTCCACATGACATTACTGTTCAAAAGATCAAATTCGAGTACGTTATAGCCTCACTCTCGCCAGAATACACAACAGAAGTCCGCAATTTACTTCTACGTTTGCCTGACGGGAACCCTTACAATGTACTCAAAGAGCAATTGGTTAAGCGAACAACTGCTTCAGAACAGCATAGACTGTCAGTACCAAAGAGCTTGGTGACCAGAAGCCAACACAATTACTACGACGGATGCAACAACTATTTGGAGACTGCCCCCCAAATGATGCCTTCGTCCGTGAACCTTTTCTCCAGAAACTCCCTTCCAATATTAAAATGGTCCTGACGTCCGTCAAGTGTGATAATACCTTAGCAGAGCTGGCTCAAATGGCTGATGAGATCGTGGAAGTAGCCACACCTTCAGTTTCTGCCGTAACCCATGTTCCTCCACACTTCACTGAAATGGAACAACTCCGTTCAGAAGTAGCAAATCTCACCAATCTAGTGAAGTCACTTACTCGCCATTGTCGTTCACCATCATCGAATCCTGATCGCCAACAATCAACCACCGATCTGTGCTTAGTGTGCTAACAATCGAAGGTAGCATTTAAAGTACGAAAACATATCCATGAATATTAATACCCACAAAATTCTAATTATAGCATATTCAAAATAACACGAAATTTTAGCCCCTCGAAAATTACTACCCATACGGTAGTCCCATGTCACAGTGGCCAAACTTCTTTTTCAGTGCACTTGAGATCATTAGTAGTATATAGGTGAGTGTGCTTATATTGCTGTTCCTCTGATAAATACTCTGTGCGAAAAGCGGTCTGGTTATGACATGACCAAGGTTCTGACCATACCTCTTAGTGTGAGCTCATAAATTTACAAGCCTGAAGCAAAACAAAAAAGCTAGTTGACAGTTGGAGAAGAAACTCAGTAATGCAGCTAAAAGGGGTGGCATTGTGGCATTATAAAAATGAATCAAAACCTCCATGACTCCAATAGCTAGTCATCCCTCCATAAATCTCTTCTTTAATGACGTAAAGGTGACGTAAAGGGACTTCGTATTACAAGTAAATTTTGCTTGCCCGTGGTTAAAACATTCAAAACGTCCACGCATACGAGTCCACTCTGCAAGTTCATTCCACAAAATTCATTAATTAGGTCATACATACATACTCTAATGTATTCATGCACACACAGAATGCAATAAGCTTACATTCTAGCCTCTTGTCTACAATCACCCCAAGCAAAACAATGGCCAAACTGTGAGTCAGCAAACTCATGTAGACCACCTGCAGCTGCAACACTGAAGTATCCCCACACATTTTTGCTGGACCTAAAATTCAGCTCCGTCACTGAGCCACCGCTAGGCTTGAAACCCTGCACATGTTAATATGTTCTCATAAGATGAAGTATCAAAAACTGAATGTGTAATAATACAGTAATATGTATGCATGTACGTACACATACAAAAATATGCATGTGTGCATACACACGTGTAAGCATATGTAAACAGTGCTTAACACATACACTGATACAAAGTGATACACACCGAGACGCACACACATGCACAGAAAGTATATATACAACACATACATGACGAAACTTGTACAGCGTACAAAATGGGTTGATACCTCATCGGGGTTCTCTGATGTGATACGACAAGCAATCACATGACCATGAGGAGATGGTACAGGATAAGGACTACACAACAACACAACACTTCTTATACACAAGAACACAAAACTGTTAGTTATTTATCAAAAACTATGATATAAATTCTTCAACCATCTTTCTCTAATCAAGACTCACGACAGTGAGACTATCGCGAGGCCAAGAAGAAGCAGGCCGTACGCAACGAATGAGTGTGTTATTTACAGGTAGCACCGCTATGAAATTTGTTAACGCTCTAAATAAGTTCTAACTATATAGAATCAGTAACCCAACAATGGAGGAAATCGGCACCACCAATCCTGAGTACCAGCCATTGCGAGCCTAATGGCATCCATTCGTGTGCCCACGCTCGAAAAACCATTCACCCGTTTACTAAACAAATAGTACCTTTCAATGTATCAAAAATCGTTCACCTGAGGCTTGTTGATATCCATGACATGACCTTTCCACAGGCGCCTTATAATCTCTCCCCTCCCATCAATAACATTTTTACGCGCACGTCGTTTTTTTCTAATTGTACTTTCATTTTCATCGCACACTTTTCTTGTGGGCTTGCGGGAGCTTGCGTGAACCCCCGAGAGCTTCTCTTTTTGTGCATTCACTTGTTTATAGGCTATTACACTGCAGGCTGATAGTTGCCATAACTTGGACCCCCGGCAAATGATTTGCATAAGCTTTTAGATACACAATCAATATTGATATATCACTCTGTACTGAAAGTTAAAAAAATCGTGGGCTTGAGTTTTTCAAAACTAAGCTTCAAAGTAGCATCTGCCTATATGCTTCCACAAAGTAGTAATATTTGTTTACAAAAAGTAAAACAAAAACACCTTGGGTGTAAAAAAGTGCGAGGTCAATCAGAAGCAACATTATTAACAGGCATGTGCGACCAAAAACTCTGATATCAGCCGAGGCCAAGAAGTTACTTTATTTTACCAAAACTATTTTCAACTCCTTGAATGAGACATACAATAGTTTATAGCACATTTTCACAAGTATGATTGGCTTTGTCACTTGGCCACAAAGCCAATCATACTTGTGAAAATATGCTTTATAATCCAATATAGTGCACACAATGGCAACAGTGATGTACTTACTTGTTAAAATCAATAGCACAGTTGCCCCATGGATCCTTCCCATAGAGTGTACGTATGTCTTTGATCCTGTGCAGGGGAAGTCCCATTGCTACCTGTAGCTGTAGTGAGGGCATGTTAACATCAGCAACCATCTCTGTACAAGGGTGTTCCACCTATGGTAGAGTAAAATTTACCAATGCATACATGTAAACATTATTGTAACAATGACATACTTGTAGTCTTGGATTGAGCTCTAAGAAATGAAATCTTCCGTCATGATATAAATACTCAACCGTCCCAGCACTGACGTATCCAACCAGCTTTGCCAACCTCACAGCGGCCTGTTTATCATACACATTATATATTTATATAGTACAGTCATTACATGTGGTTAACCTGTTCCATTTCAGTGAATATAGTACTATTGGCGACAGTAACTGGTGCCTCTTCAATGATCTTCTGGTGACGCCTTTGTACTGAACAATCACGACCAAATAAGGAAATGGCATTCCTGTGTTCGTCTGCAATGATTTGTACTTCCAAATGACGAGCACTAGAGACAAGAAATTGTGTAATAATATAAGTTGCAATAATTATTGTTTAAATAACTTTTTAGCAAGTTTCATGATGAAGACAGGAGAGCCCGGTACCTCTGCTAGTACTTGACGATACAGAGCAGGCAACTCTTCGGAGTTTAGAGCTTTTCTGATTCCTTTACCACCACCTCCCTCAGACGCCTTGATCATGACTGGATAACCAATCTTTTCTGCAGCCTATTACAAGTACATATCACATACATACATAAAGTGAGGAAACTAAATTAATAGCAGCACTGCATACAAATATTTTGGTGACCTTTTTACAAATTGAGCTGTTTATTGTCAAACAAGGAGAAGAATATAATAAGTTTTTTCCCAAATTTCATAGCTCCTTTACTGCACATTATCAGTATTTGGGAACAACTGCATATAGAAACAAGCGCATCATTACAACCACTCAATTCAATAGTCTCACGAACCAAGCTCTAAAAAAGTTTGGGGAATACGTCGGTTTATTTAATTTACAACACAGCTGCATCGTGTAATTAAGCAGTATTAGCCTGCAGATCAAGACAAACAATGTATGTACAGGCTGTTCTGCTTCTAGAAGACAAAATTCCTCTACTTCTAAAGACATTTTGGAGGTTTAATGGTATTCAATCAGGATCACAAGTTTTGACAAGATTCAGTCATCCGTAAGGAATAATATCAAAGTTATGAACGATATATCGTATAGCGCAAAATTTTGGTGGTGGAAAATTTTGGCAGATTTATCTAAGCCAGCCAAAATTTTCCCAGCCAAATTTTTAAACGTGACTATGTATACAATACGTGACAAACCAGTTGTGCTGGATTTGGCAAATTTTTCCCTGCCAATTGCATGTCTAGCAACTAACCACCAAAAATTAATCCTACCAAAATTTTGCACTATACGGTACTGTAACAGAATGCAAGGTATAACAACTGTCCAAGTTATTTGACAATGCAATAGCATGTGGCATCCAATACCTTAGCAATGCCTTTGATGGTAAAATACTACAAGATCCATCAACATTTCCACAGCTGCTACAAAAATTTCCCAGAGTCTTTTAAGAGGCCAGTTCACAAAACTATCATCTTAGTGTGCTACTATACCACTGGGAAAGGCTTTTATTCACTGTGTATTTCCACAAGAGCTCATAAAATCACAAAACTCTTGCATTTTCAATTGCCACAGGATTTTATGTCTAGAGCACACAGGGTTCCTGTAGTTTGGTAAAGATGATAGACAAAAACTATTGCTTGTCCAATGCAAAGTGAAACTTTATTCCAAGTCCCAAGTGACTATATTAAAAAGATTGTTTATGTATCGTGGTTGTTAAAAGTTTACTTAAGAGAGTGGGGTGTCCAGTATGTTGTCACCAAACTCAAAGTTATTGCACATGATTCTCAAATGACCACATTAAAGACCCATACAGTGTGGCATAACATATGGAACATTAACACTATAATCCTCATACCTTGATAGCTTCCTCCTGATTATGTACACAACCTTTATCATACACATCTGGTGGTACTTGTACAATCTTGCCTCGAGCAACATCAGTCTGCGAACAGTTTGGAATAGTCAATCCTGTGTGGGGAGGACCATACATTTAACATGAAAATACATAACACATTACTAACCTGTGCCATTCCACTCCAGTGTAGGGACACCAGTACTCTGCGCTACAATGCTGGAAGCAATCTTGTCCCCCAGTGATCGCATGGCCTTTGCAGGGGGCCCCATGAAGGTGATGCCACACTTGGCAAGTCGCTCAGGTAGCTTGGGGTTCTCACTGGCATGTCCCCACCCCGCCCATACCGCCTGACAAACAATAGAATAGAATTAAGCCTTTAGTAGCACAGTGGTTAAAAAAGAATGTTGATTAAACTCGGTAGCCCTTATCCTATCATTCATAGTTTAATCATCTCACTTGTACTGGTATTTGAATGGCCATCTCCACGATAAGATCAACATTAGCGTAGTTGTGATTGTTGGAGCCTCCAGGGACTAGTTTGTAGTTATCTGCTAACTTGATAAATTCTGCATTAGCCTAATCAGCAAACAAACACAACCACAAACACAATACAATACTATAAATAACACAGAATATTTCATACCCACATGTACATGCACTACCAAGTACAGTGGGTATGCACATAGTAACTTGTGGCAAGGTCCTTTATGCATACTACGTATATACACTGGTCTAGACTCTGGACATTACATTGTTATGTATATATGCATATTGCTGCTAATGCCTGCTGCTTGTGTGCTACCAATAAAAAGTATTACAGGTGGTATTAAAAACCACAACATCTGTATAAAACAATATAATATACAGTAACCAGATTGAGTAACATTATAATGTATTTGACAATCGAGGTTTTGTAACTGATTAATCCAATAAAAAATAATTGCTATATTATTACATATCCTAAATGCATACCATACCTGGAGATCTTCGGGTGTGACCATCACAATAAATTTGATAGCTCGTTCATTACCAAACACTTCATATGCCCATCGTCTTATCGAGCGTATGCACTTTACTGCAGCAATGCCATTGTTGGCTATCAAGATCTAAAGCAATACATCAAAAATTATTCGAAATGCACACCAATTCACAAATTATGAATGCCTGAAATCGTGTACCTTTACCTTTTCTATCACTCTGTTGCCGCCAAAACGTTGAACGAACTCAGCAGGCGATGCAATGGTCAATTCCTCATTGCTCTGACTACTTGTACTCCCTCTACCACCAGATAACGACCGCGTGTGCTTCTTGTCCATCCTCCACCACGTAATGACTAAACACAAGTAGCAGTTGAAAGATCAAAGCTTAAAATAAGTGCTTCATTCCTCTCGGTTTCTTTCAAATGAGGATGCAGCACAGAACTGTCGGACAGGTAAGGTGAATAAATAAAAGGTTAATCCGTGACCTAGTATCTCCACGACCTATATATTATGTAAACAAAACAATCTTAAGATCATTAAACATCACGCGACAACTCACGTGATAACTATCTGTCTATCAACTCGGTCTGATTGTGGGTTTAGTGTTGCCACGTGTACAGAAGACTCTGCAGCTCTAATGGCACTTTTTACTATTAATCGTTATTTTGGTGATGAACAAGACTCTTTTAGTAGCAAAATCTCAGAGGATGTTAAATCTCAGAGACTGGACGAGTTGCTTTTACATGCAAAAGCCAGAAAACGCAAAATTGACGATGATGAAGTGTTGCAACAAACTTCTGAACAGGATAACACCGAGCAGTGTACTGATGCAGCGAAAACATCTAGTAAGAAGAAGAAGAAAGCAAAAATTAAGAGAAATAAGGATGATATGATTAAAGATAAGGAACTGTCTGATACACTGGACAGTAGCTTAGAGAACTTAACAATTAAAGAGACTGTATATTCCAAGTCGGTTGAATCACATGATACTGTTGATAGCTCACATGATACTGTTGATAACTCATGTGATCCAACGGATGACTCACATGATCTTGTTGATAACCTGCAGAATCCAGTTGATTATGATGATAGTGCTAGTGAGTCAACTGATAGCCCACAAGGTTCAGTGGACAATGAGGAGCAACAATCTGATACTGAATATTTTCCTGTGCTTGGTGGTAAGGCTAAGCATTATGAGAAACCAGTTGTGTTAAGAAAACTACCTGCGTGGATGGAAAATCCAACACTAGTGGAAGTGGACATTAAGGAAAATGCAATACCTGTGGATGAACTTGCAGTTACTCTTCCAAATGTGATACAAAGAAACTTACAAAGAATGTGTATTACCAAATTATTTCCTGTACAATATCACGTAATGCCAGGTATTCTTTCTGCAGTGCATGGGCCTTTACTTGGTAATCCTAGTGGTGAACGTCCGCAAGATATTTGTGTTAATGCCCCAACAGGGAGTGGTAAAACTTTGGCCTATGCCATTCCTATAGTAACAGCACTTATAAATCGCGTGGTTTGTTATGTGAGGGGACTTATTGTAGTTCCTTCAAGAGATTTGGCTCTTCAAGTTAGAGCAGTTCTACTCGATGTTGCCAAAGGAACTGGTTTAAAAATTGTAACCATTACTGGGCAGTCTCCCATGGAAAAGGAACAAAGTGAACTAGTCGATCAGAACAGCATACCCATATCCAGTGGAGCAGACATTGTTGTGGCTACCCCGGGACGTTTGGTGGATCACATGAGCCTAACAAGGTATTTTTGTTTGACGCATCTTCGTTTTCTGGTTATCGATGAAGTTGACAGATTGTTAGACCAGTCGTTTCAAGATTGGATTACTAAACTATTTGATTTTATTGGTAAAGATGAGAAACATCCAAAAACATTAAGTCTTTACTCTTGTTTAACTGCCAATGATATGTTTCCCCATCAAATTTCTGATTCAAAGTTTGATATTCTCATTCCTGTACCACATTCTCCATCCTCATTCCACACTACAACTGCTGCTCACTGTAACGTCCAAAAGCTACTCTTCTCTGCTACCATACCACAGAATCCTGAAAAGTTGGCATTACTCAAGCTTTACAGCCCTAAACTGTTCACAACTGGTGTAATACAGGATGGGAGAACTGATGATGTAAACAATTACACTGGCCGTTTTGCATTGCCATCGACTTTAAAAGAATACTCCATCGTGTGTCCAGCTAAGTATAAGCCACTGGCTGTAATACACTTGATTGAGAATGAGAAAATAAACAGGATTTTGTGCTTCACGTCATCCAAGGATTCTACCCACAGATTGTATTTGCTGCTGAAGCACTATGGTATATCCGGAGTGGCAGAATATTCAGCCGGGCTACCTCAGAATAAAAGGAGATTTGTATTATCAGAATTCTCATGTGGAAATGTCAATATGCTTGTGTGTTCTGATGCAATGTCAAGAGGAATGGATGTTGATAAGGTAGATTGTTTACACATATCATAGTTAATGCATAAGTATAATCTGTGTGGTCCTCAATAATATCATTTTGGCTGCCTATGCCTCTTAATGAATAATCTGAAATGATCACAATAATCAAAACTATGGCATTATTACTAAGCTTTCAATTATGGCCCTCTGTGGCTTTGTATAGTAGTATATTATTGTGATATAATTACTCTCATACTGTATAACTCTTTTATGGTTTTTATTTAATCACAAAAGTTATCACAAATATGCCTATTTAAATAACTATGGTGATAAATTATTGTTCAAACTCCCCTAAAACATATGTAGCATGCGTAGTAACCGATTTACGTTAATCAAATCAAATTGAATAATACTCTATAGCACAAAACTTGTGGCAGTTGAAAACTTTAATTTGGTGGATCAGTTGGTAGGGATTGATCAAATGTATAGTGTTTCAGTAAAACTTTGTGATTTTCTTATAATTATGTAAAAATAGCTGGTCTATCATGAAATTTAGAGTGTGAAACTATTTTCCTAGTAGCTACTTCGTAAAATTGTATATTAGTTTTATTAGCAGTGTAATCTGAGGGTATTATAGCTACTACACATGAAGCTATTTTTATTAATATTGACTCATGCACACTTTAATGCTTGTACAAAATCATGGTCAAACAAAAAAGAAGACTTTGTCATCAATCCCCAAAAGTTCTCCCGCCAATGTGTTTTAATTAATGCCTTCTATTGGATTTTGCCACTAATTTACCTTTGATCTGCCTCTTCTACCTTTTTTACATATATACATACTAGAGATGGGACGATACAGGGTACAGGAGTATTGATGCATCACATCAAAAATATCACAATACCACGATACATCACTACACCTGAGCATTTATCCAAATGCAATGATATAATCTCTCAAGTATAGAACCAAAATATTCCCACAGTGTATCAGGCTTTTTCTCATCATTTTTAGCAAAATATGTCATTTTAAAGTTATTTTTATATTGGTTGATGCATTGCGATTCGTTGATATATCGATATATCGATGCATCGATACTCAGTTTGCAGTATTGATACGCGTATTGAAACACTATGTATTCCGATACACCAATGCATCACAGTATCGTCCTATCTCTAATACATACATACATACATGCATGCATGCATGCGGCCGGCGTGCGCCTGGTTTCTTGAAATCACTTTGGTGCGGACGTCAGTATGCGTGTTTGTGTGTGTGTGTGTCCGCCCCGAGGCCATGAATAACTAGTGGCGTGATATGAAGTCTGAATAACCAATCAAACAAGTCTTACTGCTTTTCAGTCTCTTTATATGGCACTTGCTATCGATACAACCGATGGGCGTGGCCTTAGTAATGAAGCGCGTTGTTAGTTACTGTTGAAAAAGAGCAAGGTAATGCTCCATTAACCTTTCTTTTCGCAGTAAATAGCCGTTTAACCAGCTGTACATTACTAACAAGACGGAGCGTTTCAGTTTTAAAAGTGGGTGTGACGTGCGGGTTTCCGAAGCTTATAAAAGAAGACTGGCCTATAGTGTTACGTTAGGAATTTCAGGTTAAAACCACTTTATACTACTAGTAAAAGCTATATTACAAAAGTAGTGGAGTATAAAGGCGATTTAAACAAAATAATTAAATTTGTATTCGTTACTATGTGTTCCTTAGTGATGAGTCTTCACTCACATGATATACCCAATAATTGATATAATTATATAATACATTGTAATTAAATCACACAGCGCCTGGTTTTTAGATGGTAGAACATCAACTTGTTTTTTAAAATGAGGGTGGCACAAGCATTGAGCATACAAGATGTATAAAGGAAATATAGGCTGCCACAATTGCCACAATAAAGAAAGTATTCACTCTCACTATTATGAGTGCATTGTGATACTCTTTAATTAAACCCTCAAAGGCTTCTTTCCAGCACTTTTGAAATTAACATGAGATAATGTAATGTGTTTTGTGATGATCTTAATCTTATCCATACCTGTCATTTTAGGTATCCTGTGTTATTAACTATGATGTTCCAGTGTACATGAAGACTTATCTCCACAGGGTGGGCAGAACAGCCCGTGCTGGAGAACATGGTGTTGCTTATACAGTTCTTAGGCCACAAGAGGTAGTTAATTTGTCACATGCGTTTTTGGTATTGATTTATAACTTAAATATAAAAATTCATTTTAAATGAGTGTGCACTCATCAAAAGCCAGCACACATTAAATTTGCATCCATAGCACGTGTGCTCATTCCGTATCTCCACCCTGTATCTCCACCCTGTATCTCCACCCTGTATCTATTCATGTAAAACAAATTGAACCGGCTTTGTAAAAATATTTTTGCTACAAAGTTATGGAATTATGGTTCCATCTTTGCACTATCTGAGAGATTCTCCTTCGAAATACCATAGTTTTTATGTGCTCATTAAAAATTGATATTGTTAGCTAGCAACCTTCTTAGAATTAAACTACTTATTTTTCTATTGAAGGTGTGCTTATTTGTGGAGTTTTGGTGTATTTAATGAGCACTTGTGGGAAAGTTTTTGTAGTAGAAAATTTTTTTCGCAGTGGCTAGCAAGAATCAAGCAAAATGAAACTAACGTTTACCTGAAATCCCTCGTATGTAAACATTTTAATATGGTACATGTGCACCTGATTAATGTACTTCAGGTAGTTCAATTTTGAAAGTTTGTCATACATTGGGAATTAGCTACATGCCTGAGATGTTGATTTCAGACTGTGACAAGTCAATATCAATTTATGTTATCCCAAGACTTCTAATAAACTATATAATATATGTATATAATAATATATATTTAATTATACTCAAGTGATTAATAGCTGCCGAGATAGCTGCGCATGCATGTTAGTTTGAGTGTTTGTTACATGTAGTACAAATTCCTATGCATAGCTCGCCCCACAATGCTATAGCATCTGTCTAGTACGTTATGAACTCTTAGTATATATACAAAGTATATGAAGAGGCCATTTTACTATCAGGGTGATTACTACATTTAGGTTTCTGGTCTAACCATTATTTAATAATTAGACCTTGTAATTAACAATTAAATAATAGTATCTATAAAGTGCAGTGGCTATGCCAAGTGGCATTTTATATGCTTGTAGATAAATCCTATTTGTTTTCAACATGTTTGAGGGTAGAATGACTTTGTAGAGAGGTAAAGGAAAAGAGTACAAAGACAATTTATTACAAGAAAAATTACAAATCAAACAACTTCTTGCTCTCAGAAGAAATATTGGGATTTTTGAATATGGTATCCTCAACAAGAACCAAACAAGATATAGCTGGACTAAATTTTCATAGTTTGCCTAATTTTGTGATAAAAATTTTATTGCATAAAGTGCATACAGTGAAAACTCATATTAAGTCTACGTACACATGTGATCAAAATTAACAAATATGTATCTGACTAGCTGACTAGCACTCTTGTATATTTTGTATAATATACGGAAATGTCCAGAAGTTTACGAAGTACACTGCACTATTAATGAATAAACCATGCAATCCGCCGCATGTGTGTATGGCTGCCAACAGTTCATCAGTCAGCTTTTCCTGAGGCTGCTTTCTTGGGCATATGTAATCACTTGTGGTATTGGTAAAACAACTATCTAAAATGCCGATATCAGCCAGCAAGCCATTGAAGAGCACACTAATTAATTACATTGCATAGCTATTATCCGAATGCTAATTTTATATTTAAAATATTTAAATTATGTGCATTTGCATAATTATTAATTTGCTAAATTTATTCCATAATTATAATTTTAACCATAATTATAATTTTAAAATTATTACGTACAGGTGTTTCATTTCAATAAGATGTTCAAACAAGCTGGAAGGAAAAGGCCAACTAAACAAAGAATGGTTGATACTGATAGTATGATACCACGATACCAAGCTGCATTAAATGAACTCAAGAAAGAATTAACAACAGAATGATCAGCTAACAATATTTATATCTACTGATCTACAACAGAATCCATTCTTGGTTATTATTTTTAGTGTAGTGTATTTTTAGTGTACTATACTTAAATGCATAGCTTTACTGATATTTTTATTTGCGACGTATAGTCCATTGTCATTGATAAGGATAAGTATACAGTAGTGTGTGCATTCCATAGATACTGCATACATGTGGTAATTTTCATGCCATGATATTTTCACGAATAGGTTTACAGTTGAATATTCATATTTTGACAAGCTGCAATAGGAATTACTAGTTGCAAGAGGAATTACTAGCTGCTGGCAAGATAAGAGTCACGAAAATTTCATGAATTCAAAATAATTTGTGAACTTTATGAAAATGTAGTGGTATGAAGATTACCGTAGTACAGGAGCAGCAGCTATACTTCCCATGACCATATTGACTAAGCATGTAATGATGGTTAAGCTAATGCCATATGTACTATGTACATGCTGGATACATAGCTACAATGTAGTAGCTAGCCAGCTAATTAATTGTCACTTGATTCCACGAGGGTGCATCACCCTGGAAACGAAAGTGTCAAATAAAAACCGCTCTAATTCATTTTTATCTTTAATTGATGTGATCACCACTTATGTAATAACTAAACCAATCCGTGAGTCTTGGAACGAGTGCTGTAGAAGTGGCGATCGCGAGTCGGTAGAACAGACAAAGCAGAAACATGGCAACTTCAGGTATGAAGTAGCCTACGTATAGGGACGCGTACGGTGACTTTTTATCTAGCCGTGTCTCTGATCCACAATCGTATGTTACGGGCAGGCATAGAGTCTCAGAGCGGAGGCACCGAGCGTGTCCGAACGATCCCTTTTGGGTTTCTACGTTTTCATTACCAGTTGTAAGGACGTCGGTGGAGTGTACGTCATTAGATTGGAACTAGCTAGTCACGATCTCCTGCCGCCTCTTCAGCGGAGAAATCTGGGGGTGCACCTGGCTAGGGTCTGGCTCATGCAAGTACTCGGATCGATACACGCTACAAGCATTGCTAGTGGATATTTGTGGTTCGGTGAATCCTATAATGAAATCCAGAACCTTGAGCGTATTCGTATAGTAATTGCGTGGGCGGTGACCGACAGTGCGTGCTTTGTTCGAGGCTTTGTTCAAGTATCAGCCGGCTGTAGTGGTGGAATTCACACCTGCTAGACTTGGTATTTATGTTCCATTTAGTAGTTTAGTACGGTTGCTAGTAACTATAGTCTATACGCACGTAGTCTGGCGTCGCTAGACCCGAAATAGATCGCGCCCGCCCGCGCAGCTTTAACTGCGCGGGCGCGCGTGTAGTCGATCAATGGTTGTATCTGTATTGTTTATATAATTATGTAGCTATATAGCTGGTTACTTATGTGCATATTGTATGTATTGCATAGCTATGTGTGTTGCTCCTTTAACCAAGTGTGAGTTTTAATTAAAAATCAGTCAGTGAATCGATTAATCAATCTTGGCCCTATAGCATCGATAACTTGCTCCTGTGTACCTAGTTGCCCAAAATGCTATTCACTTCTACACCAAAAAAAGATCTTATTCCAGTTTGTGCACACCCAGCTTATGTCACTGAAGCCATATAACCCTTTGAGATCCATGGCTTCAAGATTTAAACTTCAGCTCAGGAACTATACTGCAAGTGATAGGTACCCTGCACAAGACTTGGTATACATAGGGGTAATTACCAATGCAAAAAATCGACTTTTGAGAATTAGCTAGCTAGCAAATTTGCCCCATGTATTGGACTAGTGTGGCATTATTTCGCAGTGCTTGCTGTAAAATGGGTCTAGTCACATTCGTAAACTGAAGTTGTGCAGCTGGAATGTTAGAATCTCGTGGGTTATTATGCTTCACATTGATTGTTCTTAATAGATCTTTAGTTGGTTGTGCAGTAGACAAAATGGCGAACCAAGTACAATATGTTAGTTGCTCTGTCCTCTCCATCAAATTAACGAACAGAAAAATATGTCACACATGAAATGCTGCAATTTAATTGGTACTGGCTCACACAACTTCTGTGACCACACCCTTTTACAGTGACCGCTGCCAAATAATTGTGAGCATGTAAAAAGGTTGACTAGTATTGGACTTGATGCTAATATAGAAAATAAAAAAATGCTGGATTGACATCAATTTCTATGAACTATTTGTAGCAGAAATCAAGTATAGTATCTACAAATCATAAATGCTGTGACATTTACTGTGTTGTCAAACTATTAGTGGTAATTTTGTAGATTAAGAAGTTAGCGCTTATTATAGAAATTAAATTGCACATGTAAAATTGCCAATACTTCATACCAGACTCTGAAGTCACATGGAGTCTGTTGTGCCTGTTAAGCTACCCATGCCTTCTCATTACCCGAACACTGCTCCTAGTCTCATAGCAACAGACCCTTGTATGTGGATAAATACGCACAATCTAATCCAATGGTGTGGCAGCACAAAGCTAAAGATCCTAATTTCCTACTTGCTGTTTTTGGCACAATATTTTTCACCAATGGCCTTAACTGTTACTGATTATGCCTGAGCATTGAGGGTTCTGCTGTCCACCCTGCTTTGTGTGCCAAGAGTGAAAGGTAACTTGTTCTCCTACAATGGCTTCTTAATCTTGCTATCACTGGAACCAATAGTTTGACACAACAGTACACCTATTTTCCTGGAATATGTGTCACATATATTTACAAGAGCTTTACAAAAGTTATAGCATAATATTATTATGTGAATTCCTTGAGAGGTTCACACTCTTTTAGTGTAAAATTATAAGTGTTCACGGCCCTGATTATTGTAACCGAAAGTTAAGCGCAAAGGCATGTAATGCTCAAATAGACATTTCAAAAGCATCTAGTTACACAGTAGCTACGGATCTATGCATTCTTGTGATCTTAGGCATAGCATAGCAGTCTTACTCTCCATTATAAGTTACTGCTTTAATTATGAAATTTGCCATTATATACATGAGTTGAGTTTGTTGTTTTATACTTTTTATTCAGCACCAAAGATTACGATTGCATCAGTGAAAGATCGATTAATATCAGATAAATCACTCATCCCTGGAGTACCATTGGTAGCTGAAGCTATTAGTACTGACAAGCGTTTTATGCAATACCGCAAGTACGTATGTATTGACTGTCATTATGTTGTGTAATAATATAGTCAGTGGATGCCTCTTCCTACATGTATATGCCTATACAAGTACCACAGAATGTATCAATCAGTTAGAGTCTACTCCTATGCATTCTGTAACTGGCTCATTTATATTGTGTATTGGTTATTAAATGAATTATCAAAACTTTACATATAAGAAATTGTCCATTC
Source organism: Binatia bacterium (assembly GCA_965231765.1). GTDB lineage: Bacteria > Desulfobacterota > Binatia > Bin18 > Bin18 > JAAXHF01. The sequence continues at coordinate 29,489 of OZ246887.1, read as the reverse complement.
AGTGCTCCCGCTAACATTTGGACATAGGAAATTTTCTGAAGATTTCTGGAGAAATATGCATGTGTCTGGAAAAATCGTCCAGGTTGAAGACAGTCCACAAGGATTTATTCCTTCTGTTAATAAAATTAACCAATCAAACAACTTCTAGTGTTTTTCAGTTTTTATATCTGAAACTTGCTATCCATAGCTATATGTGATGGATATGGCCTTAGCTATTAACATATGGCATTGTGATTGCTGTTCAATTTACATGTTTAACCAGCTGTACATTACTAATAAGATGGAGAGCACTAACTTTCTTTCCTCAGTGAGATTTGGTGCACTTCAAAGAAAAGTTTCACCTGTGTTAAAAGTATTTTTTCTTTTTTATATGATACGAAACGTGCTATGGACTTGGCCATCCTCGTTGCCAGTGTAGAAGTGGACAACAACAATGCTAGTACCATCATTATTATTACGATCACGTGATACAATGTACAATACATGATGTACATTCCTCATGACATCATTGACAATAGCAACTATATATATAGCATCTGGGTAAAACATCAAATGTCAAAATTCCTATAGTGCAAATGTTTGCATTTCGGAATGATTTTGTATGTCCTGACAAATTTTTGAAATGTCAGATCAATTCTCATAGTGACCTGACATTATGTCAGGATATTACTGAATCCTTATCAGGAGCACTGCTATTATCCTTTTGTCTGCATGCATGGTCAATTAAAAACATCATAGGCAGTATGTGTAATTATAGATAGTGGAAAGAGCCCATATCTATGCTAATACTATAGCATGGTAATAAATATTTAAATTTTTTATAGTTACAAGGTAATGTTAAAGCATGGTCCATTTGAATGGGAGCATGTGATTGGGCATAATGAATTTGTTACTTTACAAGAGTTGATTGGCGACATCAAAGTGGACAAGACTGAGTAAGCAACAACCACAACCGGTAGTACTAGGCAGTTAATTATTTGTTTAAAATTTAGCATTTCAGATGACTTGAAATTAACAGAAAACGAGATGAATCCCACAAATGTGAGCTGCTTGACATGTTGATTGTGTGTTGACCACTTTCTGATTTTTAGTACAAAGAGAATCTCCCCAAGTTCCTCAATGCCATATTCACTGATCCTGATCTCAAGAACCATCCAACTGTTGTTAGTAATCCTTCACTGTGCATTATGATGATAATAATAATGTGTTTTATAGCTTACCAATAGGCTAACTATATGTACTAATGTCAAAGTTTGTTTTGTAGACCTATTTGATTCTGAGCATTCAAATAGGCTGTTTTCGAATTGCCAGTTACATTAGTACCAATATTAAGTTAGTATACATGATTATTTACTAAGCATGTACATTGCATGTGCTGCTAGCCAACTTGCTTGTGAAACAAATATTCTGAATGTTCGTACGTGTATATCTTAGGATTATTAATTTTGAAAATCACATACACAGATACATAGCTACGTACCCGCCTTTTTAGTAGTTTAGTTTTCCTATATGTATTTTAACACATTTGTTATATTAGGTTAACTTAAGGTATGTATGTACATACGTAAGTAAGTTTTGTGTAGCGTACATTGTATTTCCAGTATGGTAGTAGAGTAATGTATCCTTGATATTTTACTAGCTTGATGTCTTGGATATCAGTCCACTCTCTTTTGTGCAAGATTATGGGATGAAGCTGAAGTGAGTTTTTCTGTAAAATATTTTGTTGTAAAAAGATCAGGCATATGATTCTTCATACTGTTTATTGGTCTTTTCACCTTGTATAGAGAGGGTGTGGTTGAAGAGAATGTTGATTTGATTGACCAACAGAGTTCCTGGCTTGGTTATTTCTTTGCTTACATCAGTGGATTCTTTTTCTCTAGTGGCAGCTGGCAAAGAAGGTAAAGAAGTTTTCTATACCATATCCTGTAGTGTGATATGTGTTGTACGTGTGTATGCATGTGTGTGTGTGTGTGTGTGTGTGTGTGTGTGTGTGTGTGTGTGTGTGCGTGCATGCGTGCGTGCGTGCGTGCTTGTGCATGTGTGTGTGTGTACGTGTGTGTGCGCACGCACATGCGTGTGTGTATCTGTGTCATGTGTGCAGTGGTATATCTACGTAGCAGTCAATGCTAACCAGAGCATCTGGTGGGCCCAAGGGGATCTCCAGGTCTGGGCCCCCAGAAAATTTTGTGGTGCTTTAAAATATAACATTGTATATATATATATATTTAGTGAACTTTACACGATGCACGTCTTTCTTAGGTGGTTGATACTAAAAGAAAACAGCATTTCAGCTATCAAGTAAGCATTGTGTACAGGCATACTTATTCATACTTTCTGTGTAATATATTTAGTGAAGACTGCAAGGCTGTTACAGAGGTGCTACTGTTTGACAATACATTTCAAGTGATGACTGGTACAATGGCAACTGGGGAGCCAAATGGTATCAAAATTGTCAGTGACATTCAAAATAGGTAACTGGAATATCATTTTAAGTATAAACAGTTCATCGTATGTACGTAAACATCTATGAGGTAGGAGCTTTTTGGAAAGTCATTCATTGTATATCACAATTCAAATACTGGCATAACTGACTAAACTATTCAAATATTTATTTTAGCTTTACATATTATATGATGAAAGCATTAAGCCAGTCTTACTGTAAACCAACCTCTTAAATATCTAACATCAGCTTGTAGTTGAATGATCGTGTATCAACTCATGAAGCTAGGTGTGTGTTCTTTTAGAACCATTCTGTTTTCTAGATGACTGCTCTATTAAAAGTATGAGATTAATAGCTTATGTACACACATTTTTGTAGGGAATTACGCTATCGGTGCCAGAGATCAGATGACTTGAGGTATGTCATGCATTGTGTGTTAGTGTGTGTATGCATATAGCATACTCAGGATTTGGTCTGATGCAATAAAAGCAACAATGGAAGGTCCTGGAAAAATATGGACCGAAAACAAAAGATTTAATTCTTTTGCTCCTGAACGGAACCATTGCACCGCTTCCTGGTCAGTGGTATATACATCTACATAATTATTTAGTATACACTTGTTGTCACTAAGATGTTTGGTTACAGTATGTACCATATAGTGCAAAGTTTGACGAGGTAGAATTTTGACTAATGGGGACACACAAAACTTTGACAAGCAAAAACTTTGATGAATCAATTGTAAGCTCCATAGAAAGAGGAAAAGGTTAGCAGGGGAAATTTGACAAATCACTAGCCATTTGTCAAAGCTTTCCACTGTCAAACTCTTGCGTTATACAATATGTGACTATGAGACCTCAGATCATATACAGTACACATTGTTGTACATGTGTGTTTATAGTGGAGTCTTTACTGTGTAGGTTTGTTGATGGAGAAGGTTACATGTCAGCTGTTGCTGATGCAATGGAATCTGCTAGAGATGAAATTTTTATCACTGACTGGGCGTAAGAAAGAATTCAGTGGCATAGCCAAGGGTTGGTCTGGGCAGACACAATTGATATACTGTAATAGAACAGTCATTTTGTGATATAAGAACAATGAAATGAAGTATTGGAGTAGTGCACGCCCAATGGAACAAGCCTAGCTACACCACTGAATAAGTTAATGTACTTGGATATAGTAATTTTAAAATGGTATCTCTTAAGTCTGAGAGGTATATAGACCAAGAGAATAACTGTGAACATGTTACTACAGTCCTATAAGCTAAACTTAAGTATACCAAGCCTAAGAATAGTACTGCTTAGTACAAAATACATATAATTGTTTTGTCAATACTGTATATAAACTGCAAATCACATGATAAGAAATGTTATAGGTTTTCCTTCTTAGTGTTACAACCCAATGTTGACTTTTGATCACATACTGTGCTGTGGCCATTTGATCAAAACTGATTGATTTTAGAGCATGTTACTGTAAATTACCACTATAGTCCAGTGGGCCATGAAAAGATCATAATAATTTGCATGTTCATGGAGTGAGGTTACTTTTCACTTATGTCATCTACTTGTTTAGGTATCTCCAAAAGTGTTTTTGAAGAGGCCAATTACTGGTGATCTTACATGGCGTCTTGATCAGATTCTTAAGCGAAAAGCTGTAGGTTTATATTCATTGTCATGTTATGTACTTACGTATGATAAGGCTGTTTTCTGCTTTACAAACAAAAACCTGTATGAAATTTTATATTGGAGGACCCCCAGAGGGGGTAAATTGAGGCAACAAAATGGAGCACTTTAATCCTAAAAACTGGCTTATAATGCTATAGTATGAATTGTGCTACTTTTAAAAAGTTTTTATCACTAAAGTATTGGACAGTTTAAAAAGAAAAATTACATTTGTATGTGTTGCCATGTGTTCCTTAGCAACAAGTCTCTGCACATGACTTACTGATTAATCACTAATAAATAGCAGAACAGAGATTTAACTTGGTTTTTAGATAGTAAAACATCAACTTGTTTCTGTTTTATGTTACAGGAAAGTGGAGTCAGAGTGTATGTGCTGATATACAATGTCATTGAAAGAGCTGTTGACCTTGATTCCGACTATGCTATGCAAGTGTTGACAGCTCTTCACCCTAATATCTCAGTAAGTATTATGTATATGTCTGCAATTGTATTACCAGCCAATGCTTTCCTATTTGATACAAAAATCATGAGTGTAACAAGGGCGTAGGAGACGGTGCGACAAGTGAGGCAAGAGCCTTACCACTTTTTGTCTCTTCAAAAAGTAAATCAGACTTCAGGTGAAAATAATCGGAAACCGTGTTATTAGTATAGCGGAATGCTTATTTATCAATAAACAAGACTCGAGCGTGATCGTCATACACGCTAGGCAACACGAGGCAGGCCAAGAAAACACATGTTTAATGCTATTGAAAGGTATGAAAAAAGATATGGCTTTGTGCACGTGCTGTCGGACATGTTAAAACCGACGATGTCGATCGATGCACCCGCGGAACTGTGGAGTGGTCTATTCCATTGGAGAAAAGCTTATCAACCAACTAGCTAGCTACTTTTAACAGTGAGAAGACAGTGATCAAACCATAGATTTTAGCTATAGAGGGGCCGGCGCGATCAAGGATTTATAATCTATAGCTATGCACATAGTGAAATTGTTTAAAAATAGCAAATTTATACAGTTAGAATATAGTTATATGCATAATCATAGCTGGATCAATGTTAGTAGTTAACTTTGCCCAAAATGGCCTAGAATGCCATCTCAGATGAACAAAAACTCAAAATTTTCCTGGGGGGGCATGCCCCCAGACCCCCCTAGCATGAGCTGCCTTTGGTAGCTGAGTTGCCTTTGGCAACTGTAGTAAGAAGCTCCAGTTGTGATCACAAAATTGCTAAGAGGCTAAAATTTTGCCTTACCACTTCCAGTTTTGCTCCTACGCCCCTGTGTAAACATTTTTAAGAACAACAATGGTTTAACTTAATGCATACATAATGCCTGGTTTTTGATGGCAGAACATCAACTTGTATATGTGGATAATAAACACTCAATTACTCGATTATGTCATTCTAATCTTTAGTTTGTGTATTCGTATAACAGCACTGAGTGCACATTGTTATGGCAGGTGCTACGTCATCCGTACATTCGTGATCATATTGCTGAAGGTATTATAGTGTGGAGTCATCATGAGAAAATGGTGATCATAGATCAAACACTGGCATTATTTGGTGGTATGTAACTTGATGTGTGTTATAAACAAGTAAATCACATTCTGTTTATTAAAACAGGAATTGACCTCTATTTTGGTCGCTGGGATACCAATTATCACCAACTGACAGATGTTGGACGGCCTGGAGTTGGACCCCCTGACGGTTTGCCTATTACCTATGTATGTATCTATACTAGTGTTTCACTTTATTTGTTAACATAATTATACTTTATAGGAAGATCAAGTTGATTCTCCAGATGCTTACCAAAAGCATGTTGGTAAGGATTATGGTAATACTTTCATAAAAGGGGCACCAGATCCTGACAAACCCTTTGAAGGTTAGTATAACCAAAAGGCTGTCATTGTATTGGATAAGATTTTATTGTATAGCATAAACAATGCATAAAGATTGTCTTTGAAATGTCATATAATTATTATTTTATTTTAATCTGCAGAGGTTATTGATAGGAACACCTATCCACGTATGCCTTGGCATGATATCACAGTATGTGCATTTGGACAACCAGCGCGTGATCTTGCCCGTCATTTCATTCAGCAACATAACTACTACTCTGTATGTCACCATAAAACATGCCACTGACTCTGCAAAGACCCTCGACATGTTCTCATGCTTGTTTTTTTTAAATTCAAAATGTCATAACTCTCTAAATGTTCCTTATAAGGTTGTAGAAATTTTCATATTGGTTGACAAATAATACAGCTACATTTTGATATCAAGTAATTAAAAATTGAAGCAACTTTCAATATTTTACAGTTACTTGTGTGAAGGTATGTAAAATTCAGGGATTTTTGTGGAGCCAGTCTATCATTACCTTTTGAATTCAGTGGATTATTAAACCCTTAATTTGCATATGTTTAGCCTAACACAGCTGAAAACGAGAATGAGTCTTGTAGAATGAACCTGCTGCCAAGAAAAGAGTTCAGCACTGATGAAATTGCCGAGACTGAGTATTTAGCAAAACCTGTTCCAGCCACTACCAATGCATCTTGTCAAGTACGTAAGCTGGCATAAATTATACTTTATAACATGCACATTTTGCCAATAAATGAATGCCTTGAAGTAAATATGTCTTTAGGATTAGGAGTAGTTGATTAACTTTAATCGTAAAAAGAATATTCATGTTGCATTATGGTAAACTATAATGGTAAGTTGGTAATCCTTGATTTGTGATATTAGAGCACTGGATGGAGTCTCTTGAATAAGACCATCTGGCTTGTTGCATCTGAAAGAGATTTACACGTACACAGACAAATTTCCAGTAGTGCATCATCACTTTCACATATCAGCGGCTCAATTAGTTCTTATAATTAAGAAATTTGGTTGTTGTTGTTTCCTTGAGCAAGGAACTTTACTCCAATTGCTCACCTGTGCCACAATGAATTTGGTGACCTCTCTCCCAAAAGAGTGGCACAGGTATGGAGACCCCCTGGGAGGGGCTACCGTAAAAAAAATTTGGCATCAATGTTGCAAAAAATTGCATTCTATAGGTTTCTGTACATTTAAATGTCATCATATGGCAAGTGGGTATCAATTTATAAGCACAGCATTTCTTTGCTGTTGTGTAGATTATTATCCATGCAACAGAGTATAATTTCAGACCTTACTTTAATTTTGTGTAATAAGCAGAAACCCAACAATGTATTGACACCTTGCAACTTTGCAGAATCATGATGCAGTGACTTTGTCAGGAGAACTAATGCATTTTTATTCACCTTGATGGTGCTAATTTAAATGTTGTACCTTCAAACATGTCTGTGTATGTGTAGATACTGCGTTCACTTGCTGACTGGTCTGGAGGCCTGTCTCAAACTGAACATTCTATACTTGATGCCTACATCTATGCCATGGACAAAGCTGAACACTTCATCTATATTGAGGTTTGTTATACAGCAAAAATTTATACCATTAAAAGTACATTATGTAGTCTGCATGTGAAGTTCATACATCAGCTACGTGCATATAAATGCTATATGTATGTTTAGGTGATTTTGATTAATATACGTAAATACTCTTTATGATTCATCATATTATAACAGATTTCATAACCACAAAGTTTACAGGGTGTTGTAAGTAATGAACACATTTTGTGTGTAGCAATGCCTGTACATGTATTACCATAAAAATTACACAGCTTATGTAACTTGTGTCCCACAAGATATCATCAGTATAGTGCTACGTATGTAGCTATACAGTTTTTATTGCTTAGAGATCTAGTCAGTTGATGTCATAGGCAGATCTATGTGGGTCCTATAAGTTGGAGAGGGTGGGGGAAACTTAACAGTAGAACACTAAGGCAAGGGAGGGAGCTCGAGTTTGGGAGAACAGAGGCTATAGAGTGTTTTATGATAAACAGATTAAATAGTATGTATAATAGCTTTCTTTAATATAAAGCAAAACGTTGTACCTATGTTGTAGGGGGCAAGAGTAGGTTAGGGGGGCAATTTCCCCTTACCCCCTCAAATTTGCCTGTGGTTGATAACTTTTTCTTTCAACAGAATCAGTTTTTTATCTCATCACTGGTTGATCAAGGAGTAAAGAACACCGTGATCGATCATGTTCGTGCAAAAATAGCTAATGCTCATAAGAATAAGAAAACCTTCCGAGTGATTATCTGTATCCCGTTACTTCCTGAATTTGAAGGTACATACATTGTAGCCCATGTGTGTTTATCATGTACTATTGCAATGTATAGAATCTCTATGTACTTTAAGACTAGGCATTTTAGTCCATTATTTATAACAATGCGATATACGTAACAGTTGTATTTAGCAGTGCAAGTAACATGCCATGTGGCTACACTGGGGGTTTATACATAACTCATGTGTATATAACTTGCATAAAAACAATGTAGTTGATACTGTGGTTGAGTCTGATGCTAGCTAAAATTGTATACAAGATTTTTAAAAAATTTTGGTATCCAACTGATTTCATTCCAAACAATCATCTGAACACTGCTGTACGGTAGTTTGTGGTCTGATTTCTAGCCATTGATTTCTGACAAGGGAATACAAGATCAACTAATGTTGGTCCCCTCAGTACTATACAACAAAAGATGATGGCTGATTTTCTTTGGAAACAAAAGAAAGTTTATTGTATAAATATGGATATCAAATATCGTATTAGAAAAGTTTATTGAGAGCAAATAGTAGAAGTAAAACAGAAGTTACGTAATTTGTTTGACCATAATAATTATTTGGCTGTTGGTTAGTCAAGTGTTATTGGCCAGAAAATAAAGCTCAAACACTGTAAGATTTGTGCCCTTTAATGTATTTATATGCATGCACCAGGAGTCTACAAAATTTATAAACTCAAACGCCCAAGGCTGTAGCACATGAGCACAGCGAGGGCGCTACTAAGGGCCTGAGGGTTTATAAATTTTGTAGACTCTGTGGTGTATGCATATAACTGTTTTAGACTCTATTTACTAAACACATCCTTACTTTTGCTATTCCCTGGTTGCTTTATCGATACAGTGATATAGCCAAATGCTCAAATTTCGAACACCATAGCAACTACTTAAGTACCTGCGCGTGTTCCTACGTAGTTACGGGTCTATCCACTTTGCCTTGTTTTTCTATGCAAGTTATGACCATGGCGAAGCGATTATATCAGTGAGTGTGACAAACTAATGAAGTACATCGTGTAACTTGGTGAAAAATAAGATAATATTTTATTTCTCGCATTTATGTTTCTTTGTACCCGAGAGCAAGGGACATAAGTAGCGCAGGCGGGAGGATATATGAGATTTATGTCCTGGCGTGCGTGCCTCAAATAGAGTCTAATGCAGGAGATACATTAATTGTGATTCAGTTATAATCACCTTCATAATAATGATGTTTTACAGGTATTCTGGGTGAAGACAGTGGTAATAATCTTGAGGTCATCTTATACTGGGAGCTTGCTAGTCTTTTTAGGAAAGGATCATTGATTGATAAATTGATTAATGAAGACAAAGGTGATTTACATACATGGCGATGTCACTTTGCACACTCTATTTTAATATACTACATGCACTAAACTACTTGTGTGCTAGTTATGCACTAGTTTTGCTAACTGTCACTTTTGAGATCTCCTTTGTTGGTAGGTCTGTCAGCCTACGTACGTACTTGTTAAATGCACCAAAATCAGTTTAAATGTAGAAAAAATTTTACTTCATACATATTTGTTTCAGTAATTACATAGCTACCATATATTGGATCAGGATACTGCATTTTGTGAATACATTTTTGAGGATGTTCATTTATTTTCTAGTAATTAAGTTTTCGAGGTTGTGAGCCAATCCGTGAAAACAACAAATTTTTACCTCAAAAATTCTCAATAATTATACATCAGTATGTAGCTACGTATATCATGTGATCAAGTAATTGTTTTGTTATTAGTTCCTGAAGATGAAGTCTGGAATTACATTTCAGTTAATGGTTTTCGGAATCATGGAAATCTTCACGATAAACTGGTATAAGCATTATCCGAAATTACGTAAAAGATAGTGTTATTAGTGGGGAACTTTATTGGAGGCTTGAAGTTAATAGCTGTTGTTAGTGATTAAATGAGTACTGCTCGCCAAACACCAATATGGTAGGCTGTGGCTATATCTTACATGGTAAAAGTAGACTTTATATTTTATTTGGCAGAAGTTTACCAAAACGCTTAAGTTTATTTGGTTACGTATTTTATTGCCATAGCTACCTGTGTGTTTACTTTAGATGTGGAATTGAAAAAACAAAGCAAAAAGTACTCCCATACATGGCAATACTTGAAAATAATAAAGTCCCCCACTAGCATAGTGGAATGATGTCCTTTCGGATAAGGTTCATTAGCATAAGCTTCTGTATTGTTATTACTATATATGTAACACAAATCATATAATTACAGTATCTATGTAACTGTGTATAGATGCATGATTACTTCCATGTTCCAGGTAGCACATGTTTTGTAAATATGTTGATGTTTTATTATCTAACCAGTTTTATATACCAGAGCTTTAATTATTACTGTAAGCCACTATCCTTTTATACACCTCGGTACCACTCAATACACATACTTTTAAAATTGAAGTGCTTAACTTAGCTAGTAATGTAAGTACTCTGTCTTGTTAGTAATGTACAACTGTTTAGTCATCTTTTACCAGCATTTCTTGCTCTTCTTTGGCAAGAGTTTACAACATACTTTGTAGTAAGACCACACCCATCAATAATATTAATAATAAGTATACTGAAAAGCAGTAGGACTCATCTGATTGGTTCTGTAGTGGATACACACACACGCATGCACACACACACGCACACACACACACACACACATGCACACACACACACACACACACATGCACACACACACACACACACACACACACACACACACACATGCACACACACACACACACACACACACACACACACACACACACACACACACACACACACACACACACACACATGCACACACACACACTGACTTCCCAGACAAAAAACTTGGTATGTGCTTGTTTTCAAATGGTGCAAATAAGCACATTAACGTTATCGTTTCAAGACAAAAAGTGCTTGTTGACAATATTTTGCAAAAAAGTTGTGGATAACAAGAATCCTTTTATATATTCATATGCTAGCCAAACTCTGTCAGTGCTCTAACATAGTCATCTCCATAGTTCGATTGTAAACTCTGAGACAGAAATGGCCGGTGATTTAGACCAGAATACCTTTATGGTAACAGAGAGCATTATACGTTTGATAATTATTGCTGCCATCACCATACCCGCTGTTATGGTCATTGCCGTGATTATTCGCAAGAAAGAACTCCACAAGTATCATTATTGGTTTGTCATCAACTTGATGATTTGCAACATCATTACAGCACTTGTAATTAACCCATTTTACATGGTGCTGTATTCGATCAAGTTATTTTCCACTGCCAAAGCATCGGTACACTGCGGTTACGTGTTTGCCTTCCTCTTCATTGCTCCTATTAGCAGTGGGTTCATGGTACTTAATTTGGCCATAGATGCAGTCCTGGCAATTACATATCCCTTAAAATATGAAGACCTAATGACCAAGACCAAAGCAATCATGATGGTAGCGATTGAACACTCCCACTGATTGCCAGCTCTGACCTGGATGTTGAAGTTGATAACCTGGCTTTATGTCCCTACAACATCGGAGCTTTCTTAGTGTTGCCTATAGTGAGGTTTACCATGGCTATTGCGATTATTGGCTGTAATATTTACCTCTACTGGAGACTGTTCAAAACTAGGCAGAAGTTGAAATGCTTGGTTGAAGTTTCCACTAGAGAGTCTAGCTCTACAACAAAAGATTTAAGGGTCAGAATGAAGAAATACAAGTCTTTTGTGCGTTTAAGTGTTACCTTACTACTGATCATTGCTGTTGATGGGCTTCTGAGGATCTTGCGAGTAGTATCTAGCGTGCTGGCTACTGAAGGTGATTTCCTAAACAACAATTTTTATAGACTGTTGTTTAATGTGGCAACTTGGGCTGCCACCCGGTGGTTTATGGAATGATGTTACGGGAAGTATATCAATCAGTGTTTTGTAAAACTAATGATAATGGGAACATTCTCAGGCCTTAAAAAACAATTGCTATGTACATTGCTAATTGGTAAAACTTACACTTGTCATTGTAAAGCATGTTTTATTAAATATTATATATGCTTGTGTGTAATCAATCATACATAAATTATTATGGCAAAACTTTCAATTGCAGAATACTTCCAATTGTAGTGTTAAACTAAAATAAATAACCACCGAAAATAGCAGTGTTGTAATAATGCCTGATCAAGCATGTGCAACTCAGTCTCTCAATACATCAAACTGCGTTTTATGTGCAAGATATTTATTTATCTGCTGCTTTAGATAGTATGCTAGGTTATTAACATGATGTAACTGTAGTATGCTGTGATTGTGGCCGCATGTAATTTTCAATAAAATTCTAGCTGCCAACATCCAATAGTGCTACTAGCATTGGTAATATTGGCCCACTTTGTGCCAACATGGCCCAAGTGTTATCATAACACTGGGTCACACATGCTTATAGTGGTCTTGAGTAACCACATCCGATTGACCTGATCTGGGGCCTTATCGAGACTTGCAGTACAAATACCCAGAGTCTAGATAACTGACACAAGCATTTAGATGCAAGCACTCACATTACAGTGATTTGGTGCCATTGAGCATGTTGTACTAAGAAAGCATTGTCTGAAGCATTTCCATCACCCCAGCAAGACATGTGGCTAGTCATATGATTAACAGTGTATCAGCACATGCTCAGCAAGAATGACTGCATGGGAGTGAACCTATCTCATTCTATATCCAATAGTATGACCTACGTATCATGGTTTGCCTGAATTTGCTTTCATTTTGAATTGGCTCAATGGAAGTTCCATGTGGACGCAATTAATGTGAATCAATTCGCACATTATTTTTATCCTGTGGACAAGCCTTTAATCTTATCCCCAGATGAGCCCGCGCTAATAGCACAAATGTCATCTGGTGAGATGACAATTCAAAAAGCCATGAGTTTGGCTGGCCAACCATATGCAAGAGAAAGGTTTTCCAAAGTGACTCATTAACCATTGTGAATTGTGTAACTTTTTAAACTTGATTAACTAGATTTAGATTTTAACTTCCAGATTCTAGAAAATCGACTAATATTATCCCAGACAGTGTTTTTGCTTAGTAGCATCTGTCCACCTGGGATGATACTAGTTTTAACATAAATTTGTTACTGCATGGGTTTCTTTAATCATCCAGTATTTATGGATTAATATTTCATACATGATTTGTAAACTGTATAAAATGACAGAGTTTGTAGCAAGTGTTTTTACAATTGAGCATACCATGGTCAACATCATGCGTAACATTTATACTTTATGTTGTAAACTCATATTTTTCACACATCACAGGTGACAGAACTCATTTACATACACAGTAAGCTGTTGATAGTTGATGACAAGATCACCATTATTGGCTCAGGTTAGAGTAATACATTATCAGTTTGACTGGATTTGTGAAAACTGGTCTTGTAAGACAATGCACATCCATGACACATAAATGTATGTCAATTGATACAAGTATATAAATAATACAAAAATCGTGAAATGTTAACTGGATGTATGCAAATTGGATGTACAAATGAGGCTTGCTGTTGTAGCTGTACATTTAATGAATAATGATGGTATTTTGTATAGCCAATTTGAATGATCGAAGTCTGGTTGGAGACCGTGACTCAGAAGTCTGCATTATACTGGAAGATAAAGAATTGGTACATCCATACATACGTACATTGGATATGTTGTAATATAAATGTCCAGTGTAGCATAGCTGTGCATAGTCATGCATGGCCACCTATCTAATGACTTAAAGGCAATTGTTTTAATGTTTAGCTATGTAGAAGATAATAATTTAGCAGAATATCACTTGTAGCTACCACCATTATCTGTACACTCTTGACCCTACGTACCTTAGCTAAATATTTCTGTCTGGTTAGTTCAATCAATCTCATTTGCTATTAAGTGATCGCTTCATTGATAATCAACTGCATATAAACTGACTAGCTACCAGTCCATACTCCAGCTGGCTTGTGTGTAATACAAACAAGTAACGGGTGTCTAAAAGTATAACATAATATGTACATATATACTAATACAGTGAGTGCGTGCCATGACTCAACATAATTATATTATACACAGATCAATGCTAACTTTGATGGAAAACCAGTAAAGGTTGGGAAATTTTCTCATTCTCTGAGAAAACAGATCTTTAGGTGGTTATAGATAGTAACTACATTCACCTCCTATAAGTAATACATTATTCACATTATACAGAGAATGTTTGGGATTACTAAAGACTGCTGATGGTGACAAAATTGTTGAAGATCCTATAATTGAATCATTTTATAAGGTACGTATATAGTTGGTTAACTATATTAGGATTATGTAAACTCACGTACGTAAAAGGACAGAACTACTTATGCATTAACACAATAGCTATAGGATATGTGTAAAATCATCTAACACCAATTATAGCTAGCTAATTGTAACAATCATGAATGTAACACAACATAAATTATCTTATCTCACTGGCTAAATGCCACTGGCTATAACTTTCATGTTATGAAAGAACAAATTTGAGGCACGAGCATTCAACTGTCCTCAGATGCATGCTAGACATCCTTGTATGTATCAATCATTCTTTCATGTTGCAATGATCAGTAATTAATTATATCTGACACAATTATGATATATAGTGCTCTTTAACTTACAGGATGTTTGGGTACAGACTGCCAAGAAGAATGCGGAATTGTTTGAACAGGCGTTTGGAAGCAAGTGCATCCCAACTAATTCTGCAAAAACTTTTGCAGAACTCCAGGAGTTCAGGGTATCCACACACACTAGCTATTACTGTATTTGACTATTAACATTTTAAGTTATGGTATTCACATTTATTTTGCATGGTGTTTTATCAGGACACTTGAAAATGTGGGCACCTGCATAATCCACACACCTAGCTGTGGTCCCAAATGATACATTATCGTGTAAACTGACCTGGAAAATCAGGACACCTTGATAATCTGAACACTTTTGGCTGGTCCCAAGGTGTCCATAATACACAGGTTCCACTGTAGCTCAATTCTCTACACATCTTCAGAATGTTAAATCAGGTTGAACTAAGAACCTTGGATTTGAATAATAACCTATACAGTATCCAACTATTGATACTGTAGTATCATTCACGTGAAGAAAACTTTTTTGCATTTTTTGTGAATGCCAGAGCGCTATATTACAAATGTTTTGTTTGTTAAATACCTCTACCGTATAGCATGAAATATTGGCGGTGGAAAACGTTGGCGAATTTGGCGAATCAATCAACATTTTACCCTTCAAAGTTTTACCATCCATATAGTTCTCTCACGTGATTCGAATTAAAGCGTCATGATTCCATAAACATAGGAGAAATTCGCGAGGAAGTTCGATATCGATTTAAATACTGCAGCTACACATTGGCCAATATTTTTTACCAATGTAGTCTTCAGTGGAATTTTCCACCGCCAACGTTTCACGCTATACGGTATTTGGTATTTTAACTGAAGTATGTTACCAAGATGAGTTACAGCCCTACACGTACTGTTCTACCAGCCGACCCAAAGAGGGCACTGCATGTGTAAATGATCTACATAGCTATTACAAAAATGCTCCAACCAAAAATGCTATGATTGTTAATGTATGTGAAAGAAATACATACCTTGTTAATTGAACGATCCTTGCACAAGACAACTGTGCTAACAACACTATCTTGCTATTGATTTTTACCACTGCATATACGTATCACTTACACCATTCATTTGCCTCATTGTTCACATGTTCAAACTCATTCATCCTGGTCTTTTATGGGAGACAAACATACGTACATAATCTCGCCACGTCACACCTGCGATATTGAAATTTATCATACACACCTAGAGCTCAAAGAAATTGCCATTTCAGGGAGGATATTGAAAGTTGGATACTGTCCTCCCTATTACCAGTGGTGGAATACAGGGGGCCCAAAGTTCTGTTTGATGACCACAAAAACAAGTGAAACTCACAACTTCTATAAAGTTCACTGTTAAATATGCATGATCTAAAGCACACTGTAGCTATAGTGCTACAGCTGCTGTAAAAACACTCAATTTTTAAGTTATCTCTTTTATAACTGTATGACATTATCATTATTTACTTCACTTGGCAATGCTTGCTTTATTATTTGTTATTTAGAAACGAGAAGGATTAGCTGTAACTGATATTGGAGAAGCCACTATAGCTGTCGCCAAAATAAAGGGTCACCTGGTGGAGTTCCCTTCTCAATTTTTGAAAGATGAAGAGTTAAAGCAAACAGTGTTTCCTCTTCCACCATCCTTTTTCCATTAATAGACATTAACACTATTTTCATACCAGCGTAGGTTAGAGGTAGCTACTGTCATCACAACAATAATTTAATACTGTATATTTTCAGTTAGTGAATAGGCCATGTTACATGTATTAGACTTAATACTAGATCCTGGTTTTTGCACATCAACAAGTTAGTCGTGAGGCTATGCATGGTTGTAGCTAAATTAACTAGCTACTTTGAAATGAGCAAATTAATGTGATAATTATTGATTCGTATAAATAATTTATAACGTGCCTAAATAGTTTCGGTAGTTTATGATTCACTATACATGCATGTGTATAGCTAACTAGCTGAAAAACTGCCGGAGTAGTGAAAACTGTGGCAACACATGCACTATTATTTTCAGTGAACATCACTAAGACATTTACTACTTTCAGTGACATTCACTGGAAGTGTTAGTGAATGTCACTGAAAGTAGTAAATGTCTTAGTGAAAATAACAGTGAACATAGTTACACTGTGCTGCCATAGTTTTCACTATTCAGATATAGCCAGGTGCATGTGTGGCATTGTGTACAAGTTACAGGCCTGTAGCCAGGGGCCGTTTATGTATAGGTGCGGAAGAACCCCCTCTCAAATAAAAGGTCTACAATTTTGTTTGAAAAAACCACAAACTTGTTAAAAAGTCCACTATATGTACTTTGTTGAAAAGATCCACAATTTTGCTAAGAAGTCCAGTATTTTGTTAAAAAGGTCCACAATTAGTGTACAAAAGAACCACCCAAGTTGCGAAGTTCTGCATGGCTGCAGGCCTGAGTTACCAAAGGCTGCTATACCTAGTATGAAGGGAGTAGCTGACTTTCTGCATGCATGCATGCATGGTATGTGGCAATTGGCTCCATCATCTGCATGGCTAGTCACCATATTTACCTGAAAATGCATATAACTAGCTTGCTAGCTAATATTCATAAATAGCCAGACCCTGTTTTTCGCGCAGGGACGTTAGCGATAACGCCCCTGCGCGAAAAACAGGGTCTGGATACACGAGACTAAGTTACCAGTGAACTGTAAAGGCCGCGTGCAGCACATGATACGAACCTTGTACTTTGAAGTTTCGACCAATCACATGCGCAGTACACTTAAGTAGGGTAAAGTATATAGTTCAAAGGTGCGGCCAACAATCATTTCGGTCACGTATGCAGTCTAGGCTGTAACTATAAAAATACACCGCCAAGTCTTGACCGTTCTTCAGCCGGTAAAGCCTAAAGTTTATGTTGGTCCACTTATCATGGCTGATCATGAAATTGATACTTGCTGTATTCTGATGCAGCAGCAACAATCCGACAAGCCCTCAGATAAGCCGCTTACTGAAGTTCGATATCCGAGTCTCGGGATGGTAAATGGCACTCGGGTTATCCGAGGTACGTTCATACTATATAGCTATAGTAAACGCCACAACCCGGCTGAAAAGCGAGCTTAGGGGGGAGGCTAAGGGAGCCGGCTGTATACATGTACCCCCTCCCCTAGCATAACTGAGGAGTTAATTCTATAGCAATGTTCAATATTTCTATGCACAAGTAGCTACATAACTTCTATGCATCCTGGGCCACCACACTCTACCATACCCAGGGCCCTAACAAAACTGTTAGAATTAAAAATGCGGTGAACTCTAAATCTTGGCATTTAGCTATGGTTCTCCCCAGCCCCTGCTGTAGAGCTCAGTGATCTACTGTGCTGTTTATACTCTCCCCCTTCTCAAGATCTGCCCTGTATGCATGACTGAAACAATAGCTGTACTGCAGGTATAGTGCAGCGATAACAAACATTATATCATGTCACAATAGATCATGAGAGTAATCACCATGACAACCAATGTGCATAAAAATTGTGATGAAATATTTGAATCACATATTGACAATTTGATAATAATAATATTGTGCTGCGGGTAACTATATTAATATTTCTCTTTGGTAGCTACTGATTATCGTGATGCATAGCTAATTAATATCACAATATACGATAATATTATTAGCCAACTTTATGGTACATAATTTATAAGCATAGCTAGTAGCTAACTGTTATGATGAGTAGCCAAATTGTACAGGCGGATCTAATAGCAAAACATTCCTGATATATCAATACCACGTTGCACAAAGATTTAGAAAATGGTAGCTAGTTATGTGTGAAAATATGGTTTGTACTAAGAGATCAGTAATAAATTAGTATTCAGGAGAGAATTTGAAGGCCCCATACTGCATGGTAGCTCAAATTTTTGCAATTCAACAAGCACTAACTATAGTCTTGTTTAATAATAGCTAGAATTTAATTTACATATACATGCATGAAGTCTCAACATGAAAATTAATAGCTACAGATTTGACTCCTAGTCCATAGCTTCATCCATTGGCACAATTAAAACTTCTATATATACGTATATGAGTGTGTGTGTGTATGTGTGCATGTGTGTGTGTGTATGTGTGCATGTGTGTGTGTGTATGTGTACATGCATGTGTGTGTGTAACTATACATACATTGTTAAGAACAAATTATTTTATCCGAATCACTTTTACAGCTGCGAAGATTAAATTAAGTTCACTATATCATCATATTATATCCTCCAAGTCACTTCTTCCTCAAGTACCACTAACTGTTGAAACCGTTGAAGTTATCAGACCCTCTGTGTGGGATTGCAGGTACACTCATACTCTATAAAATGTTATCATAAAACTATGCTTCTCGTGTTCAAATAAACTATGTGTATGTTTTGTTAGAGCAAAAATATGCTCCGGCATTGGTTGCTATATACAAATTACAAAGAAGTAGCTAAATCATAAGACTGCCTAGTGATTTATAACTGGTCAATTAAGAACAGTACTCTGCATAGCAAGAGACATACCATGCACTCTATGGCTTAACCCTATGTGTGATGTCAAGAAAATTGTTTAAGACGATGGGTAGTTCAACAGCTTATTAGGGACGCACTCATTATGCTGGAATAATTTCAGGAATAATAGGCCATAAGAATAATTAAAAGCATAATATGTGCGGGACTACAGCCCATTTAAAGTCAATCCCCTGAAGAAATCAGTGGAGAAGTGCACGCAATCTGTTTCATGCTAGAGCTCTGTTAAGATTCAATGAATGTTCATGTATACGTATTTCATATATGATAGGATTTATTGTTTCATATATACAATACAGTTAGCTACTCTGCTACTCTAAAACATGATCCCTTTACATGGAAGCTAGATTTGACTCAGGATATGTTTGTATCTTTGCAAAAAGCTATTGCAAAAAGGAATGATATTAAAGAGTGAGCTATTAATTTGGCTAATTACATTGCTACATTGTATAACTAATAATTGTTAATTACAGCATTTCCAATGAGCTTACGCCATAAGATCAAATCAGCCATGAAAATGTAATATTGTTTGAACAATTTGTGCAACTTTTATGTATTTATTTTGTGTACAGAGTAAACATAGTCTGATGAAGTTTTTGGATAATGTTTTAAAGGATCCTGAATTGCAAAATCATCAGGAGATAGTAAGTATTCCTATAAGGACTTAACAGTCTTTCTGTCTCTGATGCATAATTAATTGACTAGTACATTGCCCTTGGCTACTATTAGCTACTACCTGTGTTTTCCAAGTGAGATCACAGTAGTACTATTAGAATTACCTACATTGTGTTAACCCTTTTACATGTAGAGGTTAACAGAAGGGCAAGCAAAAATAAGTATACAGTCAATAAGTTTGTCTGCTACGTGCCAGTGCATCTCAAGGCCATGTTACAGCATCCAACTTTCAGCCTTGTAAACACGATGGCCTCTTCTATGTAGCTCTGTATTTTTGCATTAGCTGTAATAGAAGGCTTGCATTTGTTCCCAGTTTATATATGCGCCTGGAAAATTATTACATGCTGTTATTTTGTCTAATCTATATATCCGTGAATTCCTGTCATTATTTCTGGCCACCCACCTGAAGAAAATAAACACCAAGAACACAATCAATCACACACCTATATACACTCATACACACATATGCATGTGCACACTAGAGGTGCAATGATATACCATTTAGCTAAGTGTAAAGATGAGCACATGGTGCTGAAATAATAAGAACCTCAATTAAAGCATAAAGAATAATTCAAATTTTCTGGAAATAAAAATGAGGTTGTTGGACAGTAGTGATACTAGCAGGATAATTCACTCTATACACGGAGTTTCAATAATGACTCTAACAAGGTAACCCAACCGTGGTATAGATGACTGCTCTATTAGAGTATATATTGAGTATAAGAGTATAGTACTTGTTAGTCTATTATAGCAATTTGAAACAGAAAATACATGCTAAATTGCATATACCTAAGAGAATAATTTTGAGAATAATAGGTAAAGAAATAGCCTGAAAGAATAATTGTAATTTAACCTATTTAGATGTATTGATATATTGCCGCTCTTGTATAACGAAATATTGTAGCGGAATATTGTACGATACAGTGCAAACACTAAATAACTAGTTGGAGTGGCAACCACAATATGCAACTACAGTATCAGTCATAAATACTGTACAGACATATAAGTATATAGTTTCAATGTCAATACAGTGGAACTTGTGTATTATGGACACCTTGGGACCAGCCAAAAGTGTCCAGATTATCAAGGTGTCCTGATTTTCCAGGTCAGTTTACATGATAATGTATCATTTGGGACCACAGCTAGGTGTCTGGATTATGCAGGTATCCACATTTTCAAGGGTCCTGATTAACAGGTTCCACTGTACATTGATATATCACAATATTCAATGTATCGTGATTATGGTAATAACTATATTGCTGCATGTCTAGCTCACATGCACACACGCACACGCACACAAAATTACATACAGAAACGTATTAATTAAATAAATGAGAAGATGTTTTCTTTTTTGTGCAACAATGTTTAATCCTTGAAATTCCCTGATGCACAAAATACTACGGCAAACTCTTGATACATAAAAAATAAATAACCCAGTAGCCATAACTTTTTAAGTTTTAAACCAACATTGAAACTAGGTCAAAGGTGTTGATCCAGTTGACCCACTGACCCATTGCAACCAGTGATTCAACATATTGAAGCTTTAGTTTTTAAAGCCGCCTGTAAATTTTATCGATACTCTCTAATATAGCAGTCAGTGATCCAGCCTAGTTCACAGCTTCAATTTTGCCTGGTTAAATGACACAAATTTTGACTCAGTGTAGACTACTTATAAAAGTTATAAAGTAGCTACTGAAACGACAAATTTGGAAGTGTGAACTAGGCTGGTTTTCACTCTATTTTATAACTGCTAATCTTGGATATCCTGGGATATTTACTGAATCATTCAGATTACCCAACTCGGTTTCAAGCTTGAATCTGTATTAATTTTATGGCATCACATCTCTACAGTTAAATCCCATTGTGTTTACCTCTGTGTGTGTCAGTTGTTAAATGACAAACAAAATTGGTATCTATAATTGCTGCATGCTAGCTACACAAGAAGCTATAAAAACTAGGCCCCCAGATGCTACAAACTTGCATATATATAGTAATGTGTTAATTTATTCATTTTCCTATAGCTTGATATCTTTGAAATCAGTTCTTTATCATTTATAGAAGATCTTGGAAATAAAATGAAGTTAGTCTTGTAGCTACAATGAATGGCTCATTATGCATTACAATCATAGAGAGGGGTTTGTAAGAACTAAAGTTAATTTGATGGAAGAACTGAGACATTCTGTCTTTGGTCACTTCTGCCAAATATTGGATGGGCTGAAGTTGAAGTTTGGTGAATGGAAAGACAGGTATGATCAAGTCATCAGTTTACTTAGCACAGATACATATCGCTCATCATAATTTAATTTTCACAGATGGCTGACACTTAACTTCATCACAATTGTAAAGTAAGACATACAATCACAGAATGAACACAGTTCATGGTCAACTGAAATATATCATGATTACAAAAATGTGATCATGACCAGTTGTAAATTATAATTCACAAAACTAGACAGATGCTAGCAGCATTGTGGGGGCGAGCCTTACGCTGCACTGTAGACCATTATAGGACATGGCACAGGCAAATCTCCATAAAATCTTTAAGGGAAAAAAGATATTTTCAATCTTTGGCATATGATGTAGACCAATAGGGTAACATGAAGGAGCAAGATACATGCTCGGGCACGAGTGGATGTAATATTAATACGATGCAAGGCTTTAACACAAAGCTTTTAAGTGAAATAGTGTTCCTTTACAAAAGTATTCGTAAGTGTAGAGCAACTTTGAGTTTAAGACTCGACATTGTTGGCAGCAAGTGTGAGTAGTAAGCAAGCAAGTAACGTGCGAGTAAGCTAATTACAGTAATGCACTTAAGTAGTTGCTGTATAGTGCAAAACTTTGACGGGAAAAACTTTGACAAATGGAGCATGCATGAAACTTTGATGAGCAAAACTTTAACGAATTGATTGTAGGCTTCATAGGAGAAACATTAAGAGGAAATGATTAGCAGGGTTGATAAATTGCTTGCCATTTGTCAAATTCGTCAAAGTTTTTCACCATCAAACTTTTGCGCTATACAGTATGTTATTGTTGTTGTTTATTAGCACACACAGTAAAGAAGTTACAGATGTGCTGCTGTTTGATGAGTCTTTGCAAGTGTTCATCGGTGAAGGAGTCATTGACAAGAAATATGGAATGAACATTAATTGTCAGCACAATTCAAGACAGGTGTGAATGTCACATAAAATTAAACACTTTGTACTTAGTGATAGCAAGAGTTAATAATAGGGAGGAGAATATTAACTCTTGGTTATAGTCATAAGGTCATTTAACTTTTAGTGTAGCTATTCATAATGCATCAGGGGCAGCTCAGAAAGTGGGGCCGGTAGGGCCAGAGCCCCATCGCATTTTATAGATCCCAATTGGAGGTACAGTAATCACGTTACTATGAATCCATAAAATACTCTAATTGAACAGTCTAGCAACAATGGATTAATTTTTACAATTTTACATAAATACACAGGTGCCCTATCAGCTTTAGCCACCCCTACATGTAGCTTGCACACAAAAAATAATGTTTAAAATAAGAACATAGCTAAAAAAAGAATGAATTTAGTGTATAATACGTAACTTCCTTTGTACAAACAAAAGTGAGTCTGGTAATCAATATAGTATCATGCATTGATGTATGTTGCATACCTGTTGGTGTGTATTGCATATGTGAGTATGCTTTACTAGGACCTTGGAATTCAAATTTCCTGGGAAAGATGATGTAGAGTAAGTTATGTGATTTTATACCTGCACTTACAGCTAGCTATTGTATTTTTAAAAAGATTGTGGAGCAGTGCAATATGCAAAGCAATGGAAGGTCCTGGGAAAATATGGACACAAAAGAAAAGATTTAATTCTTTTGCTCCTGAAAGAAAGAATTGTTCTGCAACATGGTCAGTTATATAAGTGTTAATGTGTTACTTATAATAATGATTGATGTTTAATAAATGTTTATCAGCTATAAAATATCCCTATAGCTAGCTATAATGTAAAAATAATGGTGGTATTAGGTTTGTTGATGGAGAAGGTTACATGTCAGCTGTTGCTGATGCACTGGAATCTGCTAGAGATGAGATCTTTATTGCTGATTGGGCGTAAGTATAATTACGTGAATTTATTCTAATTATGTATTAAACCACTATATCAACAGGCTTAATCCATTCATATTCTTAAAAAGACCAATTTATGGAGATCTCAAATGGCGCTTGGACCAGATTCTAAAACGAAAAGCATGCAGTGAGTGTAGTATAGTAATTGTGAATGTATATTTCATGCATATACGTATAGGAGTGAAAATTCACTAGCTAGCTAAATGGCTTTGCTATACTGTCTTTGGTGGCAGATATTTTTGCTCAACATACTTTAATCCCATTATAGGAAGAAGGTGTAAAGATTCATGTAACACTTTATAATGCAATTGAAAAGGCAACTGAACTTGGAGCTGACTTTACAGAAAAAACACTTGAAGCTCTTCATGTAAATATTTCAGTAAGTGGCTACCTGTTACTTGTCTATAGCTACATAGCTATGTGCTAGCTAAATATTTCAAGCAAGGCTACTTAATGTGGATACGTAGTTCCATGACTATGCATGCATTCTCACTATAATAGTGCATGCCTTATTTCAGCACCCTTGTTAATAGAACAATATTATAGCTACAGACTAACCATGCACTTTGCATGGAGTAGCCCATCTTTTCCTATGGCTTTTATTCATTCACAAAGGGTTAAATACTTGTATAGATGTTAATGCACCACTGATCTGTGTAGGTGATACGTCATCCTGATCTGGATGATCACATTGTGGATAAAAGCTGGATTTAGTCTCATCATGAAAAACTGGTCATTGTGGATCAGACTGTGGCATTTTTTGGAGGTAGCTACAAGTTATTGCTAATAAGCCGAGTTTATGCTTTAGATTCTTTATATTACAGGAATTGATTTATACTTTGGTCGTTGGGATACACATGCTCACCGTTTAGTGGATATAGGACCAGCGGGAATTGGGAGTGATGGACTACCAACCTACATAGATGTGAGTGCATCATATATTATATATCTAAGCTTCTAACAATTATAAGCTATTTTTGTCATGCAAATCTATGTCGTTTGAAATCTCAAACCCTAAAATTTTACGATGTGTTATGTCAGTGTAGCATTAACTATATAAAATTTTTGTTTATCATTTTATTAACTTATTACAAATCATGTTATTTTCCAGAGCAAAGAGGAATATCAGTATCATATTGGAAAGGACTACATGAATACTTTTGTTAACAGTTTGACAGACCCTGATAAGCCTTTTGAACGTTGACTATTATTATAAACTGCTGCTGTATGGAATAATACTATTTTATAGCACATAGCTATTAACCGCTATGATCATCCTCGTATACCATGGCATGATATTGGAGTGTGTGTGTATGGACAGCCGGCCCGCGATGCTGCTCACCATTTCATTCAACAACACAACTATTACTTTGTATGTTGACAGACTATGTTGATGTCTATACTTGATATTTTATTCACATATATATATAAATATACAATAATGTTATGTCTATTTTCAGTCCAATGAGAAGAAAGACCACCCACAAGCTTCATATCTTCTACCGAGGAAAGAATTTACTGATGATGAATCTGACAAAGCATTATATTTAGCAAAACCAGTTCCAATGACTGACAAAGCATCTTGTCAGGTAGCCATGCAATTTTAATAAGGCCCAAAGCATGTAGCTAGCTATGTATAAAATGACAACAGTGTGTATGGGATATGCAGAAATATATATAGTCGTATTATATATCTACAAAATTTTAGACTACGTATATCAAACACTTCCACTATTATTATTGTGTCAATATGTGCATATGCAGTACAAATAAGTTTGAACATTAATACTGATATTAGCTAGACGATTACCATACTGTGTCTGGCATTGTCTACAATATTAGATATCTTTGGGCAATGTAGATGATTCGTTCGCTTGGTGATTGGTCAGGTGGTTTTAAATGTAGTCGCACAGAAGCTTCTATTCTTGCTGCTTACCTCGATGCTATTCACAATGCTAAACACTTCATTTACATTGAGGTAGCTGAATAATAATCACATATACAGCATGTAAGAATGATTTATTTTTCAAACAGAATCAGTTTATTATGTCATCACTGCCAGACCAAGGAGTTTTCAATACAGTGGTAGAATCTATTCGTGCTAAGATTTCACAAGCTCGCAAAAGTGGCAAAACATTTCGTGTCATCATTTACATTCCATTACTTCCTGAATATGAAGGTATAGCCTATAGTTCCATATGCCTCTCTGATGTGATTTTAATTTATACATGCAACATAACCTGAGCTAGCTTGCCTGTGGCAATTACAATTATGCCAGATGCACTTACGTATGCGGCATTTGATAGAAAAAGTGATTGTGACAATACACATTAATGTATTAACTTCCATCTTGTAAGAATTTGCAAGATTGTGCAGGACTTGCAAGAAAATTTCTTGTAGAACTTGCAAAAAGGCCGCAGGTAGACCTTTTCATGCAATTCTTGGTGTAAGACAAGATGAGTATTGCAAGAAATGTGCAAGAATCTTGTGACACATTTGTCTTGGACGATTATGCACAGCTACTTCATTAGTCTTGTAAGAAACTTGCAAGACCTTGCACGAAAGGTCCGATTCTTGCAAGAAATTTTTTGAACAATCTGCATGCTAATTCTTACTATTGGGCAGAATAATGCAAAGAATTTTGATACCTCAGTATCACCCAAGAAATTAAACTAACAGTATAGCTGTAGTATATATTGATTGTCAGTGTTATATGGAGATGCATCACACAATGTCAAAATTAATTGCTATATATGTTCAATCTAAGCTACATATTAATACGTAATATATCTACTGTCTATATATAATAGATCAATTTCTACTTCATGTACAGATACTTTGGGAGATGGTGGCATCTTGGAAGTTATGTTGAACTGGGAACTGAACAGCCTTTTCAAAGAGGGATCACTGATTGACAAACTAGTGAATGAGGATGAAAGTACATAATTAAGTGATATAGTAGCAATGCATCTGCTACCCTGCAACTATCATTTTGATACTCATAGTGATAGCTACTACAAATTATGTGTGTATTAGTACAAATGTTTATGTCTAGTTCCAAAAGATGAAAATATTAATATGGAAGTATGTTTCAGTCAATTCGCTCAGAAATTATGGATACTTGGATAATAAGTTGGTAAGTAGCTACATAACTAGCTACATAACTGAATATGCTTACATGTTTAGTTCCTGGTCATTTGTCAGTGTGTTAAATAATTAGCAATAACTAAGCAGTGATTAAGTTTATTGTCAATGGTGTTTAAATAGCTGTGTAACTAAAATTTAGTATCATTTGCTGGCATAATTTATGCTATTACATACGTAGGTCACAGAGCTCATTTACATTCACAGTAAACTAATGATTGTTGATGATAAGATCGCTATTATTGGGCCATAGAGTAATACGTAGTATTGTTATTGTAACATAAATTATATAGCTATAATAGCTAGCTATTTACTGTAATAGTGTTGGTTTGATAAGGCCTCTCAATTTTAATGCTCAATAATTTTGATTTTAAATTTAGTTTTCTAATTAGTTTTATAGTTTTAGCTAAATGCTGATTCACAATTTAATTTTAATACTGATTTACAATTCATTTTGATTTTAGTTTTAATTTTAATACTGATTCACAATAATTAATTTGTTATAATTTTACTACTGATTCATAATGATTTTAGTCACTATTATGTAACATATATAGCAAACTTGAATGACCGAAGTCTAATGGGTGGACGTGATAGTGAAATAGGAGTTATAGCTATTAGAGGATGAAGAATTGCTGGTATGGTGCCTTGTTATATGCATACTTAGTGTAACTAGCTAGCTATACTGTATAACCAGAAATTTGAGGGTTCTATATAATACTTGGGTTCTTCAAGGGTCTTGAACAGTTCATGCAATATCTAATAATATAATAAATTAATGAAGTTCAATTCATCAACATCAAGAATTTAAAACCTTGAAAATTTAAACCCTTGAAATTTTCCAGTGATATTACTCTATACTGCTATTATAGCTGGCTGGTTCTTATATTATACTGCATATTAATCACAATTATAGGATGTTTGTTTTGATGGACAGCCAGTGAAAGTTGGAAAATTCTCTCATTCTCTAAGGAAGCACATATATTCAAGTATGAAATCATAATATGTAGCTATCTCAGACTTGTCATGAACTTACATTGATAGGGAAAATTTGGGATTGCTTGATACCTCCAATGGAGACAAAGTAGTTGAAGATCCTATTGTAGAATCATTTTACAAGGTTGTTACATCACAAGTAACTGCACAAACAACTAGAGTAGCTAGTTGTGATACGATTAGATCACTGCCATGCAGCTGGGTGGCTTTTGGTGCTGTGTAGCTATATATAAAAGAATCCTCTGCTTTTGTAGGATGTGTGGATGAACACTGCTAAGAGAAACACTATAGTTTGTTTGAATCAGTCTTTGGAGGGAAATGTGTTCCAACTAATTCTGCTAGAACCTTCCATGACCTTGAAGAGTTTAGGGTATGTACGTATCAGTAAGTACATGTATAGCAGTTGTAACACAGGCATGCAAGAGTGCTTTTCTGATATGTACGCATGAGTCCGAGGACCAGTGCTGCTGCAGCAGTGCTCAAGGACGGACAAGTGTAGACATAGCAGGCAAAGTATGAGTACCTGTGTTACATATGCAACATCACATTTGTAGCACTGGATTTCTCTCTGACCCTTCCACATGCACAGAACATTACATGATCCTATGATTTTCTCAATGTCAGAATCACGAGTGCTCCTTGCATGCATGCTTCCTTACTTTTGTAGCAGTTATATAAAAGATTCTTTTTGTAGTATAAAAGATCGATCCCTAATAATTATTCAACATAGCTAATTTTAATACGTATTATGTGTATATATAGCTAGCTATTCTAATTATATAGCTATATGTTGTGTTTGTGTATCATGATAGAAACATGAAGGATTAGTATCTACCACTGATATTAGTAAGGCTTATGAAATGGTACATCAAATTAAAGGTCATCTGGTGGAATTTCCACAACACTTTTTGGAGGAACAAAAAATGAAGAAATCATTTTTCCACTGCCTATTCACTTCTTCACATAACTTAGTGTGTATAAATTGCTCCATTTAGCAACTGCATTAACATTTAGCTACTAGCTAGCTATATGCATTTGTGTATGATTAGCTATTTCAATTTTAACCAGGAGAAGTGTTGATAGTTTCAGTGCCATAATTTGCTAGCTACTATAGCTGG